>NZ_JBYQFA010000011.1:0-21526 GCF_057836565.1 Methylobacterium sp. J-118 | reverse complement strand
GCATGGGGGGCGCCTTGATGACGCCAACACCCTAGCTGAACCGGAAAGCGCCGGCTGCCGCGCCGCCGCCACATCGGTACAAAATGCGAACAGCAGGGGTCGCTCGGCTTCCTTTAGCACCGGCGTGGAGACAGCGAGAGCCCATAAAAAAACCCGCCGTCCTGAGGCGGCGGGTTTTTGCAGGGTTCACACTCTTCGATCCAGCACGCCAAGGAAATTACCGCTCGAAGAGCCACTATCCCTGCTGGTCGTGGTTGGGTGGACTGTCCTTGTCCGCATCAGCGGTGCGCGATGCTCGGGGGCTGGTGCCGTGATGTCTCATGGCTGACCTCCTCTCCGGTGTTGGCGCCGCATGCGATGCGCGCCGAGACCTTCAGGCTAGGAGCGTCCGCCGGGAATGGCAAGCGCTCGCGCGGCCTGCCTTACTCGCAGACCCGCACGCGACGGATGTGCTCGACGCCGTAGGGATCGATGAAGCCGCGCCGTTCCACGTGGCAGACTTCCTCGACGTAGACCGGCGGCGGGGCGCGGTAGACCGGCTGGCCGGGGTAATAGCCGTTGTTGGCTGAGGCGATCGCAGTGCCGGCGACCACACCGCCGAGTACGCCTAGCGCCGCGGCACCGCCCACCCCTATGCCGTCGCGGGCCTGGGCTGCCGGCTGGCTGGCGCACAGGATGATCGTGGCCAGAGCGGTTGCAATTGATCCACCGAACAGCAGGTCCACGAACCATGTAATCGTGTAGTCAGGCAATCTGATCACTGGCCTAAGTCGTTGTAAGCACAAGAGGCGATTTGATAGCGTCTGACAGCGTGTACACGCAGCGTGTGCACTTGGATGCAGCACACTGCTCTAACTAAAACGGCGTAATTTTTCCTTGATCAATGCACGAATAGCTTCATATAGATCGCGTACGGAGCGATTTTGTTCCGAAGCTCAACACCACCAGCAAGAGGAAGCGCCATTTACATGAAAGGCGAATGGAAGACAATTGCCAATAATTACGCGCCTGCCAATGATTTGGGCTTACTGGATGACGTGCTCTGCACTGATCAACTTTGCAGCGACCGGCGCGCGTACAAGCGCAACTCGGACAACCCGACCAGATCAGAGCTGCCTTCGGGGTACGACATCATGTTGTGCGACGACCCCACATCGGATCTGACAGCAATGGTGGGCCGGGAGGCGATCGTTTGCCTGGACAGCGGCCAGCTGGTGTTGAGGCAAATTCAGCGGTCAAGCAAATCAGGCCTGTATGATCTGTGCGACCGGTTTGCCGACCCCGTGCGCGTAACGCGCGATGTACAGCCCCGCTGGGCTGCAGCTTTGGTCTGTGGGATTGTGGGCACCCACTGGGAGAAGATGCTGGCGGATGGCCAAGTGCAGAGCATCACGGACAGCCTGCATTAGCTCAAAGGCCCGGGCCGAGCCTTGAGGGACATGGCTCGGCTCGCTCGCCGTTCGGCTTCAACCCCCGAAGCCGGAGCGACGCCCGCTGGATTACGGCACGCCGCCGGTGGCCACCATTGGTTGCCACCGGCGCAGGCCCAGGACTGGGCTACCCGCTGTAGACGGCCAGGACGGTAACGAACTGGCGAGACACCTGCCGTATCGCACTGGGCATCGAGGGATGCACAGACCGGCATCCGACAGGGGCCAGGGCCGTGGCGGGACGCTTCGTTTCATACCTGCGGGTCTCAACCGATCGGCAGGGCCGATCCGGTCTAGGGCTCGAAGCCCAGCGCACGGCGGTCGCCGGCTACGTCGGCGGCGGTCGGCTCGTAGCCGAACTCGTGGAGGTTGAGAGCGGCCGGCGCAGCGATCGCCCGCAGCTGGCCGAAGCCCTGGCTCTATGCCGCGCCCACCGGGCCACGCTCATCATCGCCAAGCTGGATCGGCTGGCGCGCAACGTGGCCTTTATCTCCACGCTCATGGATGGTGGGGTGGAGTTCGTGGCGGTGGATTTCCCGCAGGCGAACCGGCTCACGATCCACATCCTGGCGGCCGTGGCCGAGCACGAGCGGGAGATGATCAGCGCCAGGACGAAGGCCGCCTTGCAGGCCGCCAAGGCACGCGGCGTCGTCCTGGGCGGCTTCCGTGGGAGGCCTGGGACGGCCCAGGAGGCCGCCCAGGCCCGCGCGGCCAAGACCAAGAAGGCTCAGGCCCGCGCCCAGGCACTGGCGCCTGTGGTCGCGCGCCTGGACCCGGGTGGTGCCCTGTCCCTGCACGGGCTTGCACGGGCGCTCAACGGCGAGGAGGTGCCCACCGTGTCGGGTACCGGCGCGTGGACGCCTGCTGGGGTGCGACGGCTGCGCCAGCGCCTTGCCGCGTAGGACAGGCGCAGGATCCCGGCGGCGCGGGGTGGTATTTGGACATCGACCCGGGTGTGGCAGGTGAAAGACCTCGTTATTAGGTAGTTACGCCCTTTTTTTCGGCCGCGTCCAGCCACCTGCCAGCTTTGCTATGATCGCGTCGACCCAGTGTTCGTACCAATACCAAGTTTTGGCTACGGTAACCCCATAACCCTTTCCCGGGTTCTTTGCCTTTATGTCATTACAAATCAATGTGTGATCACGCATATTAAAATCTGTAAAACCAGCCGCCTTTATTTTTTCTATGATTTGTGAAGGGAGATACTTTTGCCTCTCAACCTCCTTTAGTAACACACGCTCGGCAGCTTCAGCCTCTGGAGATCCTGGCTTAACAAGTTCGACAGCTAAATCACTGTTAGATAATTTACTTGTAACCATGGGTATGAGGGCAACACGGTACCGAAATCGATGATCTCTCCGCTCATCCTCCGTCAGCGTCTTGTGGAAATTATCCATAGCCGTAGAGATATGGGCCGGTACATCTGCGCCGGTTAAACTGGATCGCTGTGCTCCATCAAAGGTAACGAATTGCAATGCAATAGGTAAGCGTTTTTCGAGCGCAAATTCTTTTCCGAAAAGATCTTTCAATGCGTCATTAAAATTTAGACAGCACGCTTGAAGTTTTGTACTCAATAAATTGTCGATACGGGTCGTCATCCTGTGTTCTATCTCGTTCCTGATCTCAATAAGGAATTTAAGATTGTTTATGACACCCTTATCAAGCGGGCAGTGGCCTGTTGTTATACACTGGTGTAATTCCCAATACTTTTCTGCGCCTTCGCTGGTTCGTACGACAGTACCACCCCGCTTGTATCGATAGTCCACGCTTTTGCGACGATAGTATTCGTGGAGCATATAAGTCCAAGCTATAATGGCAATTGTAATAAAAATTTCCGTACGAAAATATAAACCAGCACCATTAAACGTATAGACGGCCGCTGTCATGGCCTCCCGTGCCTTTACTAACAGTTCGTCACCTAAGTGGTGCAGACCGGTTTCCGCGTCGACGTTCGGCCAAGCCGAAAGAAAGCTGTCAAGTTGTTCTGCGGTTGCTGCCTTGATGCCTCGATGTTTTAACTCGTCTCTGATCTCACTTATACGTGCGTGATTTATTGAGCGTGACGGCCGGGTAAAATAAGCTTGAATATCTTGTGGGACGTACCCTTTTGCAAGCATCGATTTAACAATGGCGATTTCCCAACGAGCTAACGTGTTGGCTGGTCTTCTAGTCATAGTTCCCCCCAGCATTTAGACCGGCATATTTGCCTGATCGTCGGCAAAGAATGCTAGGAGGCCCTACCCCTCGCGTTAGCAAGAACAAAATGGTGCTCCCGCCGGATCAGCATGGTGGTGGCCGTGGTGGCTCAGCCAACCCTGGCGGCAAACACCCAGTCCGACAGCCCCCACTCATGCCCTCGGCCATCGCGGTAGACGGCAGTGCGGTCAACCGGCGGCGGTTCTACCAGCGTGACGCGACCACGCTCGGGCCGGACCTGCCGCCGGTGAAATGGCACACCGTCGAGTAGCTGATCAGGCGACCGCCCTGCCAGCTGCCAGGGCCGCAGCGCGCCAAGCGTCTCGATCGGCCCGTACGCGAGCCAGTTCGTCCTGTAGTGCCTGAATCTGCGCGTGCAGCTCGCCGGCGTCCACCGCCAGCTCGACGCACTGGTCCTGGGTCTCAGCCAGCTGCTGCTTGAGTTCGGCGACTTCGCGTTGAAGGGCGAGGCGACCAGCGCTCGAAGAGGCTTCGTTCAACGCCCGACCCGCTATTCCCAAGTGGCGACGCGGGGGGCTGTACCCTCGTGGTCGCTTACCGCCGCCGCTGTACCGGAGGCATTGCCGTCCGTTCAAGGGCAGCTACGGCGAGCCCAATCCCGGCACACACGCCAGACAGGCCGACAAGGAAGCATGCGGTGATCATTCGGCCCCGGGCCCGCTGACGGCGCCGGCTGCGGCGGCGCCCAAGGCAGCTGCCAGTGCGGCGAGGATGGCGGCTTCGATCATGGCTGTAGCCCTGACAGATCCTGGCCGGCTGAAGCCCCCGGCCCATGCGGCACAGGAACAACCTGCCGAGCGGGGGTTAATGATGCGTTAACCATGATCCAATGACGACAGTGTATTAGTATAATCGTGCACTGTTGCGACTGCACACTACTGTCCTGACACACTACCGTCCTGACACGCCTTTTAGGCCGCCGTGCCCCTGCGCGGTTAGGTAGGCGTCCAGGGCATCGAGGTACACATCGTGCGCCTTGCGATCCTCAGTGAACGCGATCTCCTTGAACTTCCGCGCCACCTTAGGATGCAGGTAGAGCATCACCTTGGCCACGTCCTTGGCGGGCTTGGCGGGGGCTGGCGCTTCCACCAGCTCGGCCACAGCATGAACCGGCGCCGCGGCTGCCTTCGGTGTCCCGCCTAAAGCCTCAAGCGCGGCGTTTCGCTTCGGCGGTGCCATTGTCTGCTCCCATCTTCTTGCTGGCCCAGGCCCATAGCTCACCGATCTCTGCGGCGGCCTTTCCGTCCGGGGCGAATTCGTGAACGCCCTGCCCGAGGGCATAGGCGTACTGGTGGTCGATCCGGGCGGCGACCGGTACCGGCGCCACCTCCCCCGATGTGCTGAGCCGCATCGTGACCGCAGTGGTAAGCCGGGCCTGCTTGTTCGTGGGCGCCTGATTGATGACCAAGGCGTACGGGCGACCCATCGCCTCCAAGGCCCGGATGGTAGGCATGGTGGCCTTTACGTCTGCCTCGCTGGGCCGCACGGGCACCAAGGCCAACGTGGCCTCCCGCATGGCCCCGCGGGTGGCGTGGCTGTCGATGCCAGGCGTGTCGATCACCACCAGGGTGAACCCTGCGGTCCGCAACCTGCCCAGGGTCTCGGGAACCGTACCTGCTTGGTTGTGATCCAGCACGGCAGGCGTCTCGGCCGATCGCGTCTCGTACCAGCCCGTAGATGTCCCCTGCGGATCTAGGTCGAGGATGCACACTCGCTCCCCGGCAGCCTCAGCTGCCACCGCAAGGCTTACGGTCAAAGCGCTCTTCCCGGTGCCACCCTTCTGGGTGACGAGGCTCAGGACCCGCATGGGCTCCCCCTGCTGCTGTACTAGCTCACAGCCATACCTGCGCACCGGCATGCTACTGAACCGTTAAGCCAGTCCACTGGCGTGGCGGTACGCTGTTACGCCGGCACATAGGTGCACTGGCCCACTGATCCAGCAGCACGCTGGCACGCTGCTGCACGGGCATACCGATGCACTGGCGCGCCTGTATGCCGGCATGCAGCTGCATTAGTGCACAGGCACGCTACTGCAAAATTCTGGCCCTGGTCGGCTAGATACCAGCACACTGTCGCGCTAGCATACCGGCGTGCTGGCAGGGGCGTTTGACGAACGGCACCGCTTCGGCCGACATGGAGGTTTCCGGTCAGGGAATCAGGGCGATTCCCTACCGGATTGGGAGAGATCACCGCCGCGAGATAGCCCTGAAACGACTACGGCCCCCCTGTCGCCAAACAGGAGGGCCGCGAAATCGAAGTGGCCTGGTGGGGCCCACAGACAATCCCCATCAGCCACATGGCACCTCTAGGTGTCAAGCGAGAACGCCAATTCTCGCACCGAGAAGTCGTGCCTGGACCCTAGCCGCGGCCCGTAAGGGACCGGGAACGGATGTTCGTGTTCGAGGAGATGCGCGCCGCCATCGAGGCGGCAGCGCTGGATAGGCTCGCCACCGTGGCGTCTGCCATGGCCCAAGCCTATGGCGCCGGCGGCCTGACGGATGCCCAGTATGAGCAGCTGGACGGCCTGCTGGCCGCACGGCGCCGGGTAGGGCAGGCGGTACCGACCCGCGGCCGCACGTTGGCCGCCGTGTGCGCCCAGGTGCTGCCGGCTGCGGCCCCTGCCCCAGCAGGGCAGGGGACCGCGCCCGCGCAGCCGCACCACGGCACCGGATCGCGCCCCCGCACGCCTGAGAGCAAGATCCGGCGCCGGCACTGGGCCGCGGGCGGGTACATGCCCCTCAAGCTGGCGGCGGCGTTCACCCCCGGGGAACAGGCTGTGATGGCCGTGGTGGGCAAGCACATCGCGGCCCGGGGCACCTGCACCCTGGCGGTGGGCGCGATCGCGGCCCTGGCCGGCGTTAGCGAGACCACCGTGCGGCGCGCGATGCGCCAGGCCGCCCTGGTGGGCCTGCTGACCATCGAGGCGCGCCGGATCACCGGCTTCCGCAACGACACCAACGTGCTGCGGATCGCCAGCGCGGAGTGGGCCGCCTGGCTGCGCCTGCGGCTGCCCCGCAGCGCCAGGGCGGATCTGGGCACAGGGTGCCAATCTGTGCTGGGCACGGGGATCGGTAGTAATTTTAAGGGAGCCGCTGCCCGATTTAAGCCGGAGCAGGAGCCCGCTGCACGTGCGAATCGCACCACCTGGCCTGCGGCACGCGGTGCGGGCGCCTAGGCCGGCCGGCCGCTCGCGGAAAGCGGCGAGCGGCCGGCCCAGGCTTGTGAGGTTGGAGCTCAATTCGGAATCCGCACGGCCAGCGGAACCGGCAAAGGGCTGCCAGGAGGCAGCGGGCCACCCCAAACGCGCGGGCCGGTGAGAATCGTGCGCGGGTCGTACCTCGCCTGCAGCCATGCCGTGGCATCATGCCGGCGCTCGTCTAATCGCACGCGGCAAACGACACGCTGCCTCAACAAAGCTGGCTTCCACTTTCTACACGCGCCGCACTATGGGTCGTTCAGATGAATTTGACGCGCCGCACAAACGCCTCATCGGAAAGCGTTATCTCGACATATGCCCGGTAGAAAGTGCGTAGTTTATACGCAGATAACCGATGCAGTATGTCCTCAGCCCTAGCAACCAATTTGCGGCCAAGCTGCCACGTCTGGAGCGTTTTTCACGTATTTGTGCTTTCAGAAACACTTGGCCGCCAACTTGGCAAGACAATTGCCGTTTGCTAGAGACTGGAAAGCGATAAATTATTAACCCACGCCATTGGCCTCACCCGAGGAGTTGAGACCATGCCCCGTCATGCCGAAGCCCCCATCTCAGCTGCTGTTTTTGCGCCGCAGCATGAGATTGAGATATCGGGAGCAACTGAGCACGTGGCGGGTCAGTTGATCGTGCAGTTGAGTAACGTCGCCGAGATGGTAGGCGACACGGTCCTACCCGAGACGCCGTTCGTCGCCCGGGGCCTGCGCCTAACCTGGGCTGCCAAGCGCGGCCTCGATATCACGGTAGCAGCCACAGCCCTGTTCCTGCTCCTACCGCTGCTTCTGGTTATCGCCGCCCTGGTCTGGGCCGGCGACGGGCGTGCGCCGATCTTCCGTCACATGCGCCTCGGCCGCGACGGGCGCAGCTTCGGCTGCCTGAAGTTCCGCTCCATGGTAACCCACGGCGAGGCCATGCTGGCTGCCCACTTGGCTGCCGATCCGCAGGCCCGGGCCGAATGGGATGAGACCCATAAGCTCATCAACGACCCGCGCATCACAGCAATCGGCCAGGTCCTGCGCAAGACCTCGCTCGACGAACTGCCGCAGCTGTGGAACGTGCTGTGCGGCGAGATGAGCCTAGTCGGGCCGCGGCCTATCGTGCCGGCCGAGGTCGCCCGCTATGGCCAGGCGTTCGCCACCTGCTTTGCCGTCCCACCCGGGGTTACCGGGCTGTGGCAGGTGTCAGGGCGCTCGGACACGAGCTACGCCGAGCGTGTGGCGCTGGACCTAGACTACGCCAGCCGCTGGAGCCTGCGCCGGGACCTGGCGATCATGCTGCGCACCATTCCGGCGGTCCTTGCACAGCGTGGAAGCCGGTAACACGCCCTCAAGGACCGCGGATTCACCCTCATCGAATACGGGGGCGTTTTTGCACAGGTGCCAAAACTGCATCGTGCCGGCAGCGTAGGCGGCTAGGCCGACGAGCATCCAATGCATGGTCGTATCCCCTGGCACCACCAGCGCATCGCCGTACTGATACGCTTCGAACCCCTCTTCATTCAATGAAAGAGGGTAACTCAGGCAATATAATGTCTATCACAACGTTTGTTCGAGCACGTGCGGCAATTTTGTTCATCTGATCCGCGTTGCGCGAATGCCGATGCCGTCAGCGAGACATCATGCGGGCGGCCGGTGTGACGAACGAGAGGAGTAATGCGCTACCCTAGCAAAGCCGAGATCATGGCGTCCGAGGCCCGCTGCATCTACTGCGCGGCTCCGCACACCACGGTGGAGCACATGCCACCCATATCTATATTCCGGGGGCGGAAACGACCGGATGGGCTGGTATTCGCCGGGTGTGCTACCTGCAACAACGGTACCGGCGCCGCGGATCTGGTGGCGGGCTTCATCGCGCGGCTCAGTCCACGGTACGACCAAGCTAGCTGGAAGATCGAGGAGGCGAAGGCGCGTGCTGGCATGCTGGAAGCCCAGGCGGCGGGCTTCCTCGGCGAGTTCTTCGACCCGCGCCAGCGCACCACCGAGTGGTTTCCTACACCAGGCGGCATCCACCGCCCGATGACTGTCATGCGGTTGAGCGGGCCGCTGACACGGGCCTATCTCGATGTCTTCGCCGCGAAGCTAGGGATGGCGCTCTACCGCCACCATTGCGGCCACCCCTTGCCCCTCAGCGGGTTCGTGATGTGCGGCGCCTACCTCAACGCCGGGCTGGCACCGGACACGGCCAAGGCGCTCCTGTCGATCATGCCCGACCAGTCGGGGCTGAGACAGGGCCGGCGCAACCATGCGGATGATCAGTTCATCTACCGGTTCAATACGGACGGCCGTTCCGTGGTCGCTGCCCTCGCCCAGTTCCACGATGGGCTCTACGTCAGCGCCTCGGCCTTCGCGGACATTGAGCCTTACGGCCAGGTGCCGTTGCTGCCCAACCATCGCCGCGTTCGACCGGGCGAGCTGCAGGGCATGATGCCGTACCGGTCCAGGCTACGCGCCGCACAGAGGGTGCCGCTGGTCGCGCGGGCCGAACCCTCACCATCCTGATAGCGGCCCTCCGAGGGTTGATCCGCACCCTTTAGGCCGCCTGTGCCATGCAGCGGTTGGACCCGGCAGGAACATCGCTTCTCCCCAACCTGTTTCCGCCATGAGCGCACAGACTTGTCATCTGCCGCCGCAAAAAGAATATCCGACTAATTTTTTAGGAGACCGCCATGGGTCTGTTCACAGCCGATATCAAGACCTTAGACGATCTGTTCGTTCACCAGCTGCAGGATATATACTATGCTGAGCAACAGATCGCGAAAGCTCTGCCAAAGATGATCAGTAAGGCTACTGATCCGAAGCTAAAGCAGGGGTTTGAGACACACCTGCAGGAAACCGAAGGGCAAATCAAGCGTCTAGAACAAGTGTTTCAGATGCACGGTCTCAAGCCGAAGGCTGTCGATTGTCCGGCGATCGACGGTATTCTCAAGGAGGCGAACGAAGTTGCGGGCGAGGTCGGCGACAAGGAAGTGCTTGACGCTGCGCTAGTGGCTTCGGCTCAAGCTGTCGAGCACTACGAGATCACAAAGTATGGCACCATGATCGCTTGGGCCAAGCGGCTCGGCCGCGACGACTGTGCCAGCGTACTGCAGCAGACTTTGGACGAAGAAAAGGCCACGGATCAGAAGCTAACCGCCATGGCCGAGAGCAAGATCAACCAGAAGGCTGCATAGTAACGGTTTCGCCGGGCGGTCGGGTGAGGGTCGGCGCGGTGCGGCGGGACTGAAGACCGCAGGGCGCCGGCCCACAGCCAATGAACCCCAGAATGGTGTGCGTGCGCACATGAGCAGCGCGATCCGCCTCAGATGCGTTCCTAGACGGTTGTTTGCTGCGCTGCGGTAGCTAAGTTGACGGTGCGGGATCACGATGGCGTCGTGGTCGCGTAGCCCTTCCAAGGGCGTTTCCTCCCTAGACTTCGGGCCGCTCCCTTGGGGGTGGCCTTTTCTTTGTTCGACGTAGCCCAGGTGGCTGAACGCATGAGGCCCGCCGTCCGGGGGGGATGGAGGCGGGCCTCAGCCACGACTATGCCGACGAGGCCGCGCACCACGGGCCCTTTCTTTGGAGCCGGTGCGCTGCTTTGACGGCGTTCGGGCTGCGCCCGGTCGCTAATGCCAAGATGACCAGCAAGACGCTAACACGCGGTTACAGGGTCGGCTTGGTTGGCTTCAACTTCGTCATCCGCAAGCCGGCTTTTCGTCGGCAAATCCGTAGACCCAATGCCGCCAGCTTGGGGGTCAGCGCGGTCAGGGCCTCGCGCAACGCGACCTCATCCTGCCAGCCACCAGCTGCCACCAGCACCGCTGCAGCATGCCGGCCACCGGCCGCCAGCGGTGTCAGGGTGCGCACCATTCGCTCCGTGCTGCCAATGCCGCCCAAGGGTCCGCGCAGCAGCAGCGCGGCGGTATCCGTGGCGAACAGACGCCCCGCCGGCGGCTGAAGCCCAGGCTGCACCTGCTTGGCCAGCGCCTGGGCGGCCGAAGCGGCCCTGGCGGCCGCCTCGGCCTCGGCCTGTCGCCGGGCGATCGTACGGCTCGACGGGGGGCGCCGTACAGGTTCAGCCGGCTGATCGCCTAAGCGGATCCGGCAGGTGACATCACGCGGGTTCGGCGTGCTCAACCGCTTTACGGTGGCGACATCCACGCCTTGGATCACGCACCGTACATTACGCTGTGGGGGCGGCGTCTTCGCTACAGCGGCTCGCACCAGTCGGGCAGACTTCACGTTTTCGTTCATGTCCAAGACGTAATGTAGATGGTTCGACCAAATTGGCAGAGCGCTAAAATCCGAATTGCTTGTCCGAAGACTGTAAAACTGAACAGATGCTAACAGGCTTGTTCAGCAAGCGTGCCCCGAATGGCGCGCACCGTTCCCCTACGACCCGCCACACCGGCTGGCCGGACAGGAGACGGATCATGGCATCTCGCACCATCGCCGCGGCCGCAGCCGCCGGCTTCGCCCTGACGCTTACCGCAGCCTCGCCTGCCTTCGCCCACGGGCATGGACATAGCGGCCACCACGGGGGCGGGCATCACCATGGGGGTGGCCACCACGGTGAATGGCACCACGGGGGCCATCATGGCGGTTGGCACCCGCATGGTGGTGGACATCATGCCTGGGGTGGCCCGGGCTGGCACGGCGGTGGCTGGCACGGCGGCCGTACGATCGTGGTGGGTCGGCCCTATCCGGTATGGCGTGGGCCCCGAACCGTGGTGGTCGGGCGTCCGTATCCGGTCTACCGGGCGGCCGTACCAGTCGGTTATGGCCCAGGCTGCCACGTAACCCGCAGCGTCGGCCTCACACCCTGGGGCTGGCACAAGATCGTCACCACGAAGACATGCCTGGTGCCGTAAGGCATCGGCCGGGTCCGCCTCGGGGGCGGCCCGGCCTACCGCCGGCCGCCGTGCTGAAGCTGCGGTCACTGCAGCACCACCGGTACCGCTAGCCCATCCTCGTCCAGAAACTGGTCCAACGCGACCAAGGCCCCTGCAGCCAGCCCGGCTGCCCTTGCCATCACCTGGGCTCGTTCGCGCACGTCAGTGATCTGCAACAGATCACGTTCCTGCAGGCGCTCGTTCAGCTGCTGCAGCCCGGGGCGGGTGCCCGACATCCACGGCGGCGCGGCCCAAGATCTTGATCTCGATTTTCATGGGATCCTCGGAGAAGTAGGCCGCCGCCCGAAGGGCAAGAACTGGCGGCGGCCGGCCGATCCTGGCGCAGCAGCGCAAGATCGGATCTTGTAAAAGGTGCCGGCTCGTAACCTTCAACGTTGCACACTTTGCAGTGGCGGGGCACGCAGGTTACTTATGGCTGTCGGACTGCCGGCTTAGCCCTCAATGTCTGCCCCGCTATACTGACCAGACCTCCACGGACGGGCCAGTAATTGTTGATCTCGGGGTGGTGCCGGGCGCGCTGTCGCGCCCGGTAAACTGTCAGGCCTGTCCGGACAGCAGGCCTGCGAGCGTCGAGGGCCTGCGCTGCTCGTTCTCCGCATCGACCGTGCCGACCAACACCCACTCCACCCGCTCCGCAGGTGTGGGAGGGGAGACGACCACCGGCCGGTCGAGCACCTTCAAGACAGCATGCGGATCGGCTACACCACGACGGTCGAGCGGCGCGAAGAACGGCCGTTCACCGGCTTGTATGCCCGGCAGGCTGACGGATATCGCGAGCCGATCAGGCGCGTTGCCCGGGTCGAAAGCCGAGTGCCGCCGCTCAATGAACGTGCGCCTGACCAAGTGCTCGACGCCACCCCGGCTGTGGCGCAGCAGCCCACGATCGTCCTTCGTCACCTCCACCAGGTGCTGCGCGATCGCATCCGGGCGCGCGTCCCCGGGGTAGCACCACCGGGTCACCTGCTGCTCGCTCAACAACTGCGGGAGTGAGCCTGGACGGTTGCGGACGGATGCCTCCACGCCGGGGATAGGCTCGACACCAGCCGGCAGATCGGCGTTGGCCGCCTCCACCGCGATCTCGGTTTCAGCGAGTGCCCGGAGGACGTCCACGACGGCCTGGGCGGCCGCCGGGTACATTTCCAACAGGACCTCGCGCATCTCCATCGCCTGCCGTGTAGCGGCTTGGTACCGCTGCAGCTTAACGGCTTGGGCCTCCCTCTCGATGGCCACGGCGTGGCGTTCGGCCAGCTTGGTCGCGACCGCATTGGCCTGATCAACGCGGATCTTGGCCTTCCTGCAGGCAGCGTCCAGGCCATCCACGTATGCATCGTCGGGGTTCAGTAGGCCGCTCTCATAGGCTTCCTGGGCCTGGGCGAGGGCCGCGCGGGCGGTCTGCAGCTCAGTGCCGGCGTCACGCACGGAGACGGCCAGTTCGTCCGCGGTGGCGTCGTTGCGCTGAGCGGTGCCGATGAGGGACTTCAAGGTCTTCATCATCGCGCGCTCCCCTGGTGAAAGCTGTTCCGGGCGTTCTGCTTGGCCACGATGTCGTCCCAGGAGAAGCCCGGCTCGGCCGCGCGCGGCGCCGCGTCCTTGGGGACAGCGCCGGCAGCCGGGCCTGGCGCCGGGCTGGCCGATAACGCGATGCCTTGCTGGGCCCGCAGGTGCGGCGGGGTGGCGATGGTGGCCAGCGCGGCCAGGGTGGTTTTGACGTGGGCGGCGTTCACTTCGGGGTCCCCTGGGTGGCATGGCCGACGCGGGGCAACCGCCCGACCAACTGCGTGATGCTGTCTTCCGTGATCAGCACCCGCCGCCCGCACTTCACCGCCTGCAGATCCTGCGCCCTGATCAGTTCGAGCACCTTGGTCCGGCCAAGGCCCAGGCGGGCCTGGACAACGGCGATGGTGCTTAGGATCGGGGCGGGTCTGGGGGTCATGCTCGATGTGCTGCGCCGGCGACTGATCGCGAACGACCACGATCATGAGCGTACATCGGCGGATCGTCATTGGACGAGAGATCTGCCAACCCGTTGATGTTGCTGGGCACAACCAACTGCACGAACCGATCCCACACACCGGGCGGGATCGCGTGCCACCCGAGCAGCCTGAGTAGGGCCTGCGTGTGGACGCGGGCGGCGCCGGTGGCCCCAGAGTTCAACGCGGAGAGCAGCGACCCGGACAGGTAAACCCAGGTCTCGGGCAGATCCGTCAGCCCCCGCAGCTTCCTGCCCAACCGTGCAGCGGCGTTGGCATGTCGATCGGGGCCGGCCTTGAACGCCCCCTTGGCCAGGAGCACGCCATCCACGATGCGGTGGGTGTATACGACCCGCTGACCACGCCCCGGCGCAATGAGCGTCGCGGCGTGTAGAGCCGCGGCCCAGGCCGAACGCCTGGTGCCGAAGCGAATGGCGGTGTGCTCCCCAGCCAACTGGATCGACACCATGAAGGCGAGGGCGAACCGGTCTGGATCCTCCCAGAACGAGCGCCCACGGTCGCCCTGCCGGCGCTTCCGGCCACGGTACTGCTGGCGCTCGATCTCGGCTGCATCGGCTATGGCCTGGACCAGCTGGCGGATCTCCCGGCTGGGGCGGAGTTGCGAGGGCTGAACAGTCATGCTGGACTCCCGGATGAGAGCCGATTTTATCAGACTGGACAGTGGTTTAGGTGTGGCAGAGGTGGCCCAGGGTGGCTGTTTTTTGTCGGATCCGGCCCGATACCAGACTGGCACTGGGCAAAGGGCAAAAATCCGCAACTCGGGGGCTGCGCGGTCGGCGCGGCTCCTCCCACCGTTAGACGGTCCCTCGATCGTCCCCCGTACTCCGGCCGCGGATTGGCCCGCCATTACTCTGGCTGCCCCGTGGGCGGGCGACAGCCTGATGGCCCGTGGTCGGATGGCCCGGCCAGCCAGCGCCAGCCCTGGGGCAAATTTGAGCGCCTGCCATCGGGCGGGGGTGCAGCCGGGTCGGGCGCCTCTATAGGAGGCGGCCGATCCTGCGAAAGATGCACGCCTCGATGGTGGTGGCGCCCCCGGCCTCGTCGGCGCAATCACAACTGCAGATCAGCGTTCATGAGTTGTATAGTATACTTCGTTACAGTTTGAACGAGTTCTGTGGTGCTTGTATTGTGGCCTATACACGAAGTGTTTTGAGTGCACCACATGTACGAGCGCCGCGCAAAACTACGAGTGCGGGCCACGATCGAGGGCCACGCGGCGTTTCCCGGCGTACATGCCGAGGTACGCTGCCTCGTGGTGAACCACTCACCGGTGGGGGCCTGTCTCTCGTTTGTGCCGGGTACCGCGGTGCCCCGCTACTTCAACCTGGCCATCGGGCATGAGCCGGCTGCATCACCCGTTCGCGTGATCTGGAAGCGGGAGGATGCAACTGGTGTTGCCTTCGTGCACCCGCGGATGGCGCCGGATGTGATCCCTGGGTAGCTGCCGTTACCGCCTTTGGTGGCGCCGCGATGAGGGGAGTGGGGGGCGCGTGCCCGTCAGGGCCGCGAGCGCCCCTCACCACCGCAGATGTGAGCGCCAGCCCGGAATTGTGAGATCGGCGGCCAGGGTGTGAGAATGTGAGGTGCAGGTGTGAGAATTTGGCGCCGGGGTGTGAGAAACGGAACCGTGGCGGCGGCTCACAGGCCCTAGTGTGATGCTACAGGGCTCCATCTTGCTCCGTAGCACCAGCATCTGACGCTACCAGTGCCCAGGTCGGTCGGGCGGGTCGGACGAGGTCGCCCATAACGCACCCCAGGGGGTGCTGGGCGCCCCGCCGCCCCGCTTCGCCAGGACGACATGCACACCCTGGAAAGTTTGTGCGCGCCATATACCACAAGGTACCGCGCACAAATTTTCCAGCCTAAGCCAAGGCGGCTTGGCGCTCGCGCTTCACCCGCTCGTACAAGGCCGTTTTGCTCTCGCCCTCACGCTTCTCGACGGTGCGGGCAATGCACTGGTCACGCGGCGTTTTGGTCTCGCCGGTGGCAATCCGTTTCGCCTTCATACGCTCCCGGTTTCGGATCCGGCGCTGCTCCGCGATCTCCTGTGCTGTGACGCCGATGGCCCCGAGGTGGGTGAGGCCAAGCCGCTCCTTTTCCAGCGCGGTGATCTGCAGGTGCCGTCCGAGATCTTCGGATCTGTACGACACCCGTTGGTAGCTGCGGAACCGATCCATCACCTCCTCGATTTCGTCGGCTGCCAAGTTCGGCGTATGCCTGGCTACCCATTCGGTGACAGCGAAATCCAAGGTGCCGGGGGCGCAGCAGATCACCAGCTGGGCGACGATCGCCTCGAAGTACACGATGGCGTACTCCGTGCGGCAAGGGCCGCGGTGACGGTACCAAAGCAGCTTTGAGATCTGCTGCCGCCGTATGCGGGCAGGCATCAGGATATGCGGCGGCGGCTTCCGCGTCGCAACAGGTTGCTCTTGGTTCTGGGCGTTGGGCGCGCTATGTGTATGATCACACGAGTTAGACTTCTTCTCGAAACCCTCCGGTGCCAGCCGTGAGGGTTTCATTTTGTCCTGTTGCGCGCCGCCGCCCCGTTTTGGGGCTGATGTCATAGTATTCCCGCCTCCTTATGAGCTTGTCGTACACGTTCCATGTAGGCGATATGCACGAGTTCCCGAGCACATCGCCAAGCAATTTGCCCCTTTAGCCCTTGCCTCAGCAAGCGTTTTTCGAGGCTTTTCACCTCCTGATCGCGCCGTTTGTCCAGATCAGGTGCGTATCCGTGAGGAAGTCTTTCAATCACCTCAGCTACCACGCTAGCGTTCCTTGCCAGCGGGAACGCCAGCACCGGCGTGGGGCTCAGATCGCGCGGCTGGCCGACCCTGGTGCGCTGCCCAGGCGCCTGCGGGGCCCGTAGGCGGCGGCCGCCTGCCAGGCGGTCCGCTGCCGCCTTCTCGGCTGGCGTGGGCTTCCTGGGCCTGCTGGCGCGCTTTGGCTTGGCCGGCGCGGGCTCGGCATCGAGGGTGATGCCGGCGGTGGTGAACAGGTCGGGCGTGTTGGTGTCGGGCATGGTGGTGGAGCTCCACTGCACCCTGGTGGTGATTCCCTGCTCCTAGGGCGCCAAGAGCGCATATCGCGCCGTCCACAGGAGAGATGGCGCCGCCGGCCGCCTCGGCCTCGCGCATGAACTCGGCCCTGATGGGCTCGGCGGCTGGCGCAGAAAGCTCGTACAGGACTGATGCGGGCAAATCGGCCACGTTGGCCGATTTGGACCCAAAGGCCTCGGCCGCGTCCATAAAGCGGCGCGCGGATCGCTCAGCCATCGAGAACTCGGCCTCGATCCACGGCAGGAAGTTGCCGTGGCCAAGGGTGCGCGTCACTATGCGAACCGCATGCGCCTGCTCCGTCCGATCCTGATCCTCGCCCTGGCAATCGCGGTGCCCACCGTGACGGCCGCCCCCAGTTGGGCGCAACGTGCGCATGGGCGGCGGCATGCGGCAACGGCTAACACCCCGGCAAATGCGGGCGCGGCGGTCTGCCGAACCCGGGCCCGCGATTACGCCTATGAAAAGCACGCCGACGTCGGCCAGGAGCGCCTGTTCTTCAACCACTGCATGGGCCAGTAGGCCTGTCGAGCTACGCGCTGGTGTGACGGCGATACCGTGCACCTTGGCCAGGGCGGACACGCATGTCTGCCCCGCTCACGCACGTGTGGCCGCTGTCGCAAGCCCTCATTAAGCCGTCCGGCCCTACCGCCGGTACGGTACGTCCGTCGACGTTGGCCCATCAGGACCCCTATGAAAAAGCTGCTCGCGATCGCCGCGGCCATGGTCGTCTGCGCGGGCCCCACAGTCGCCTGGGCTGATCAGCCGGCCCGGGACTGCGACCAGGATCCCGAAACGACGGGCTCGCTGTCCGCCGACCCGCGCAGCCTGTACATGCCGGGCGCGCGGTCGGTCAGGGCGGATACGGATCCGCCCGAGGTCAGCTGGCAAGACGAGGCCCTGGAAAACTCCGAGCAGCGCAGGCGCGATCTGCTCGATTGCGGCGTGGATTGACGCGCTGGATGGCGGGCGCAATCGGCCAGCGATAGCTCGACCCAGTAGTGGAACTCTTGTTCGTTCCACCGTATTGACCCGACAACTGCATCGAGCGACACCGCCCCGTATTGCTCGATGCAGAAGCGCCCGGCCCAGGATCATCTCCCCTGGGTCGGGCTTTTTTGTCTATCAGCAACACATTGATACAAAACTGCGACGCCGTGGGTATTCCACGGGCGGATCCGTTTTGCGGGTACCCAGGTTGTTTGGTGACGACATGGATAGGAGATGATCCTGTGAAACGTCTTGCTCTTGCTTCAACGGCGCTGCTGGCTGCCATCGCCTTCGTGCCGACCGGCGCTGATGCCCGCGGCTTCGGCGGTGGTGGCTTCCACGGTGGGGGGTTTGGTGGCGGTGGCTTCCGCGGCGGCGGCTATGGCGGCGGTTTCCGCGGCGCTGGCTTCCGCGGCGGCTACGGTGGCTTCCGCGGGGGGTACGGCGGTTACGGCCGAGGATATGGCTATGGCCGCGGTTATGGCTACGGCGGCTACGGTCTGGGTCTGGGCCTCTTGACCGGTGCAGCTGTCGGATACGGCCTCGCTGGCGGCTACGGGTATCCCTATGGCGGTTATGGATATGGCTACGGCGGGTATGCTCCGGTGGGCTACTACGGCGGACCCTACGGCTACTACCGCCGCCCGTACGGCTACTACGGTGGGTACGGATACTGAGCCGAGCGCAAGCACACGATACACCCGGTCGTAACCGGGTTCTGCCATCCTGCTGTTGGGCCAGGTTGCATATCGGCCCACCCGCAGGTGAGATCAGACGCTCCTCCGCCCCGTGAGCAGATCGGGGCGGGGCCGAGCGGCCGATGCTCAGCATTGGGCCGCGCAACCGAGCGCAGCCGAATGCGTTCATGGGAAGCGGCGCTGTTGAGCGCCTGAGGCTCCCCCGATGCTCCTGATCATGGCCCTGGTGGCAGGCACATTCGCGCTTGCCGGCTCGTTCTCGCTCATTGCCATGCTGGCGGACTAACGTTCCCGCCGAAAAGTCCGGCCGGGAACTTCGATCAGACCCTGCGCCTTGGCCTCCCACAACTTCAACGGAGGCCAACATGGGCTCGGATGTAGACGCGGCACGCGAAGCCTTCGGGACAGTGCCGCCAGGCCGGCCGATCGGTGAGGCAAAGAAGCCTGATCCTGCAGCTGGCAGCAGTGGCCCGAACTCGCCTGGCAGCCCAGAGCCGGACGACGGCGTGGGTCCCGAGAGCGGCGGCTACGACAACCGGCCGGACCTCCCTAAACCGGACAACGCTAAAGGTGGCCACGGGGCTGGCTGACGTGCGCTGACCAATCCGTGCGGCTTCATCGGGTAGACGGTGCCGCCGCGCTCCACCATACGCGCCGGCTGCATCTTCGCTTCGTGCGAAGATGGCAGCTCAGCTCTGAGCTTGCGCACGAAGCTCTCTGCAACGGCACAGCGGCGTGCGATCTCACTGTTGTTCCACTGCGACCACTCCTCGTCTTCGAGAAGCATCAGTACAGCGCGGCGCTTGTCAGCGTTGGTGCGGCGCAGACCGTGGTCTGCGTTGGCGCCGGCACTGTGCAGGATGGCATCGCGCAGGCCACCCTGGCGCACCTCGCACGGCAGCTCTGCCAGATCCGCCTGCAGGTCTGCGGCGTGCCGGCGGAAGCCCTTAGCCAGCCAGAAGCGATCGCCCTCCTGAAACACCACCAGGGGCGGAAAGGCGGCGCTGGCGGCCATGGCGCTTCAGCGCTGCGACAGCCTGCCGCGTGACTGAAAAGCGAACACGTGCAGTGTGTGTTAACAGGTTGCTGAGAGCATCACGCCTGGAACGAGGCGCGAGCGGCCAGCCGACCAAGACGAACCGCTCACGTCCCGGACCTGGCAGGAGTGGAAGTCTGGCGCGGGGTCCATACCCGCGTCAGCACCTGCCTGACCACTAGGGTACTAGTCCTCTAGGGGTCACAGACAGCTTGTCCATGGCTGGTTAACAAGCGCTTATCGTGCGCTAGATTTGGCGCACTGGGTTAACGGGATCTTACTCGACCGGCAGGGGCTGCTCTGCAGGCGGCCGTACCTCGTACGGTGCTAGGAATGCCGCCAGATCCCGCCCGATCGACGGGTAGTGCCACAGGTCGCCCCATTTCGGGGTGTGGCCATGCCGGGCCCTCACCCATTCGAAAAACAGGTCGTGGGGCACGAGGAACCACGCGCGCGCCGCCCCGGGGGTGTACGACGCCGATGGGAACAGCATCAGCAGCTGCCGGCCGCCGTACCGGCGCCAGTCCACTAAGGGCCGGCCCTTGAGCTGCACGCCGGACAGCGCGCCCGCGGGATCGCGCACCACCAGGTCCTCGCCCTCGATATCTGCTTCAGGGCGGTAAACGCGGTATCCGCACCGGATTAGCAGCGCCGTGGCCTCGGCGCGGTTTGCAGCCTCGGTATGGGCCTGCCGGAAGCGGGATCCTGTGTCGGGCTCGTTGTCCAAGGTGGCCTCCTGCACGCGCGTGTATCCTACACGCGCACGGCCGCCTTGGTGGGCTCCTGGCCATCTGCCAGCCGGACATCGAGCGTGCGCCGGATCACGCCAGGATCGGCCGCCTCAGCGTCGCGCAGCTGGCGGGCCTCGTGGAGTGCCTTCGGCGAGATCAGATCGGCGCCGCTGACCTCTTCCGGTGCCGAAAAGCTGCGCTCGCCGTTGGATCGGATTTCGCCCCGCTGCTGGGCCGCGTCGTACTCATCCGCCAGCCGGCGCTTGGCCTGCGCCTCGATCTCCGCGGCGTCGGCCTGGGCACGGTGGGCTGCTGCTCTGAGGTATGGTGTGGAAGCGCACCTGAGAGTAGAAGCAGCGCCACTTATGCGCGCGCCACAACCTATGGGCGGTTGTTCGCTGCAGTGCAGGTGCATAGGTCGGTGCTGTGGGACGGCGATGGCGTCGCGGTCCTGCAGCCCTCCCAAGGGCGTTTCCTCCCAAGACTTCGGGCCGCTCCTTCGGGGGTGGCCTTTTTTCTGCCCAGCCACCTGCTAAAGCAGCGCTTCCCCCGCTGATGTGCCCGAGGCGTTCGCGACACCACACGGTGCTGTTGCGGGTGGACACGCGATGACAGGCGATGTGCGGGCCAGTTCCTTGCACCTCGCCCTTGAAGCCTTGGCCGGGCGATCGCGTGAGGGTTGGCGCATGCGGGGGAACTGGACACCGCGGGGCGCCAGCCCACGGCCTATTATTGCAGGCGGTGCGCGGCGGCTCCGATGTAGATCAGCGCCGCAGCGCCTCGATCCAGGCCTTCACTGGATCCACCACGAACGCCACGTACGCCGCCCACGTCCGTGCCCAGCCGTTCATGGGCATGTCGGCATCGTCTGGGCGGGCGGCCATCAGGGCGGCCACGTACCGGTCTTCATGGGCCTTGCACTCATCTAGCGCGTTGCGCTCCCGGCCCGGCCTGCTGTCGCGCTCGGGCTGGCTGTCATATGCCTGGCGCACGCAGCTGTGCCACGCCTTTTCCAGGGCCGGCAGGTCGGCCGGCTCGGCCGCCAGGGCCGAGACCGGCCCGGCGCTGGCAAGTGCCACCAGCGCGATCAAGCCCGGGACGTGCAGCTGCCGGCTCACCGAATGGCGCCAGCGGTCTGTGCAACCTCTGTTGCCGAAAGTGAGGCCATCTCGCCCGCGGCCTGCTGCAGCTGCTGACGGACCACACCGTCCGCCAACGCCACCAGGCCAACGAGCAGCAGCCCGATGAAGGCGCCACGGACGAGGATCAAGCGGTTGA
>NZ_JBYQFA010000010.1:0-26205 GCF_057836565.1 Methylobacterium sp. J-118 | reverse complement strand
CACGTGCCGCGGCTGGTGGCCCTGACATACGGCAAGCCTTAATACCTGCAAGCCTGCATCACGCTTTGCAGGTAACGCGGTTTTACCCGAACGCGGATGCGAGGAATCCCGCGGCAGACTGTGGGCCTGCGAGAATGACGGCCACAGCCGTCCAACGGGCGGCGCTGGCGTTGAGCGCCGCGCTGGTGCTGCTAGCGGTTATGAGGGCTGCAATCCATCCCATCTGCTGCATGTACGGGTCCACGGGCTCGGACAGATCCGGCCCCCATCCTGGGTCAGGCGGCACGAGGCTGGCGCGATACCAGAGCCACGCGGCACGCAGCCTGGTACCTGCTGCCCTGATCGCGGCGAGCCCCGGTACCGCCGCGAGGGCGCCGGCCAGCGTCATCGCTTCACCGGCTGACGCCGCTCGACCACCGGCGGCTTGCGGTGCTTGGTCAGCACGTCGTTGAACGCCTCGACCATCAGCGTCTCCAGCGGAACGTCTCGGTCCTGAGCAAGGCGGGACATCTCAAGCCAACCGGCGCGGTTGACGCGGACCTGCATCGTCTTGAGGTCGGCCGGGCCAGCGGTCGGGATCGGATCGGCCTCGGCGGTCTCGTCCGGCGAATGGCCCTCGGCCTGAATTGTAGGAAGCGGTTCGGGCGGGCGCCCCTTCGGCTCGACGATGCTCGACAGGGTTGGGCGCTTCGGTGCGGCCATCTCGGATGCCTCGTTAGCGGTATGCAGCTTTGCAGGGATGCAGGAATGACGGCTTACCGCGTCAGCGGCTTGCCGGTTTGCGGGGGAAGTTGCGGGCCAGCTCGGCGACCGCGGACCACATGGCCGCAATCTCGCCGGCCGCCCTGCCCTCGGGGTCGTACTCGTTCACGGCTTGGCCGGAGATGAGCGCGTGCGAGAGGCTGGCACGCTGCGACACCTGACCGGGCAGCACGGGTGCGCCCATGTCGGCGAGCATGGTCCGAGCCTCGGCGACGATCGAGGTCTCTGTTTCCCGTGTCGGCGGCGGCGCCGCGTTGATGATGCAGGCGATCGGCGCCTTGAGGCTGCGGGCCATGGCAAGAGTCGCGGCCACGGCGTCGAGGTCGAACGGTCCCGGTCGGACGGGGATCACCGTGACGGTCGCGCGGGACATCAAAGACGCGGTTAGCGGAGCGTTGTGCGGCGGACTATCGACGACGGCCCAGGCGATGCCATCGGCGGCCGCCGCGTCGAGGATGCCGGCGATCGTGTTGCCGTCAGCCTTGGCGAGCAGCGGGGTCTCGGCCGCGCGCCGCTTGTACCAGAACGACAGTGAACCCTGCGGATCTGCGTCGACCAGGAGCGTGCGGCCCTCGCGCTCGGCCAACGCGCCGAAGTGAGCGCACAGGGTGCTCTTGCCCGAACCGCCCTTCTGGGTCGCCACCAGGATCACATGCATCGCGGCTTCCCTGCCTCGCGGAATGCCGGAATAGCGGCACACCTTCAGCCCGCGGATGCGCTCTGCCTGTCTGCCTCGATGCCGTTTCTGCGGAGTGGCGTGAAGCCGGTTTGCAGGTATGCAGGCATCCCGGCTGGCAGGCTTGCCGCGGGCCCGCAGATCCTGCACACTCGCGGACGCAAGACAAGAGACATTATCTTGCGTTGGCATTTTTCGATCGTGGCTTGGAGGGGGAGGATTGCGGGCATGGAGATCATAGGTCCAACCCAGTCGCATCCCGGCGGGCCTTGGCATGTCAGTGTGTCCGGTCTCGAGCGGAAGTTCCCCACTCGCGAAGCCGCTCAGTTCTGGATCGACGCTTGCCGGCTGGCCGGCCGTCCCCTGCCCGGGTATGGCGAGCCGCTGCCATGAGCACAGCCCTCGTTCCGATCGCCAACCTTGTCGAGGCCCGGCCGCCAGCCCAGGCCGACGACGACACTCAGATGATCCGGCTGTGGCTCGCTCGATCGTCCAGTCGGAACACGCGCCGAAACTACGAGCGCGAGGCGCGGCGCTTCCTGGCCCATGTCGGCAAGCCGCTCGGCTCGGTGCGGATGGGCGAACTGCAGGACTTCATCGCGAGCCGCCCGGAGTCCTCGGCGACGGTAGCGCTGACGGCCGCGGCCCTGAAGTCGCTGTTCACGTTCGCCCAGGAGGTCGGGTTCCTGCGCTTCAACATCGGCGCGGCCGTGAAGGTGCCGCCGATCAAGAACACTCTGGCCGAACGGATCATGTCGGAGTCCGACGCGCTCCTGATGATCCGGCAAGAGCCGGGGCTGCGAAACCGGGTGCTGCTGACCGTACTTTACGGCGGCGGGCTACGCATCTCGGAAGCCTGTGGGCTGCGGTGGCGCGATCTCATGGCGCGCGACGAGGCCGGGCAAGCGACAGTGTTCGGCAAGGGCGGCAAGACGCGGGTCGTGCTCCTGTCCGCCTCGACGTGGAAGGTGCTAACGGCGCTCCGGCAGGAGCAAGTCGCAAACTTGGCAACTTGGTCGGCAGATGAGCCGGTGTTCCGCTCGCGGAAGGGTGGGGCGCTCGACCCGAGCGCGGTCCACCGGGCCGTGAAAGCTGCGGCGGCTCGCGCCGGTCTGCCGGTTGAAGTCTCGGCGCACTGGCTTCGGCATGCCCACGCCTCGCACAGCCTCGACCGCGGCGCGCCGATCCATCTGGTTCAGGCAACGCTCGGGCACGCCTCGGTGGCGACGACGGGACGGTACCTGCACGCTAGGCCGAGCGAGAGCTCGGCACGGTTCCTGGGTGTGTAAGTGTCAGGCTGTAACAGCAGCCCGAAACGGGCGCAGGAGACGGCCGCGAACGCGCGTCGGTGTCGGCATGGACTTCTCGGGGAACGCTTCTCTAAGGTTCAGCATCGTTTGCGGCCTTGGAATGACGAAATTCCGCAAGAACTTCCGTCACGATCGTCGGCACCGGCTGCTCGTTCTCCTCCAGCAGCAGAGAAGCTATCCAAAGCGTTTTCGCCTTTGCGACTGGGAGGTTTCCCTCCGTCAAACGCTCCATCAGTATGCGATCGGCAAGCGTCACCGCCATCGCGCTAACTTCGCCAAGTCGCTCCTGCGGCAGTGCAGCATTCATAGCTGATCCTCCACTCCGGTACTGCACACCATACCACCTGACGCTGTTGATGACAGTCTACTCTGGCCAATTGCTCACATCTGTTCGCGGAAAATCAATGACCGTTGTACCTCGATGAAAAGCGAGTGGTTTCTGAACATCTGACGTGTCAAAAAGGGATTGGCGGATTAGGTCGAGGCAGCAGACCCCGGCGGCGGCTCGATGACGATGCGGCAAAGATATGCGCCATTACTAGGTCAGACCTCACAGCCATAGCATCGCGACCGCCAGGACCGCGACCTGGAACGCGAGCATCACGCTAATGAGGGCTCTAGCATCGCGGTCGTCGAGCGCCGGATCCTCGCGCTCTTTCGCGGTCATGTTGGAGGAGCTACACTGGCGCGACCGGAATAGGTGAACAGCATGCGCCCGGAGGCATCGGTGACCGTGGCGACACGGGGACGATCGGGCTTACTACCGTCCACCTCGTAAAACGCGATCGTGATAGCGTCCGCCTCGTCCGTCGCTTGGTAAACTCGGGGCGCGCTCCGCGGCACCCCAACCTTCCCGATGCGATCGATCCTGACTCTGTAGGCCATGTCGGACGCCTCCATATCGGAGGCCTGCGCTGGCGGCTCGGGAGGAGAAAATATCGCCAGCGCAGGCGGTGCCAAAGCCGTTGGTCCTCAGCGTTGACGCACCAACGTTGCACACGTTCAAGATCTCAAATCGGAAATTTGACGACTTTCTAAAACTTAAAACAAAAAGCCGTCTTATTCTGATGATCTAACTCTGCTGTGGCAAAAGAAGCGCAAGACGCTCTTGAACGCGTGCGGCAATCAGATGCCGCGACGGAGCGAGTGTCCGGATATGCCCTTAGGGATTGATGAGCGGGCTGTGTTTATCGCCGCCTGCCTTGCCGGTCCCATCGTTGACGCCGGAGTTGTAGGGGTTGACCTCGTGGTGCTGGTCGCGCGGCGGATCGGGATAGTCCGTGAGTGCGCGCCAGGGAGTGGCAGAGGTACCGAGGTGGACAGCGCTTGGAAGGCGGAACAGCCAAAACGCAAGCACCATCCACGGGACGACGAAGAACACGAAAGCAGTCAGACCCATGGCAATCCTCCCAGAGGTGCCTACTGGATCTATGGAGAGCAGCGGGCAGGTCGTTCCTAATCTCGCTGATCTGTACCTGCGCCGTCAAATGATTGAAGCAGAAGCCGGATCGCCTGATCTTAGGCGTCTACAGCTTCCTCGGCCTTCCGCGGCCGCCCAGCTTTCTTTGGCTTGTCGGAGACGGTCTCAGCGGGCTCAGCAGCCTTCGCAGCTGCCTTCTTCCGCTGCTGGCCAAGGCCGAAGCTCTTGGCGAGTGCCGAGCGCTGCGCCGAGTAGCTGGCCGCCGTGGAGGGATAATCTCGCGGCAGGCCGAAGCGCTCTCGGTACTCCTCGAACGTCATTCCGCTCTTGCTGAGGTGCCGCTTCAGGGTCTTGTACGGCTTGCCGTCGATGAAGCTGATCAGCGCGTCCGGCGTGATCGACTTCCGGATCTGGGCGGGGGTGATCTTCTCAGTGGCAGGAGCAGCAAGTGCGCCGGCATTACCAAGCCCCGTGAGCGCAGCGTGCGTACTGGCGATCAACTCCGCCATGTCGGCAGGCCGTACCGAATTTCTGGACACATAGGCCGATACGATGTCAGCCGTGAGTTCTAAATAATCGGTGGCAGCAGCCTCGATGGTCCCTGTGTTCTCGTTCACGGCGCACCTGCTTGAGTGAAGCAAGCCATCTGCGCCAGCGAACACAACTAATCAATGCACGTTTAGGACTTTTCGCTTCTACCTGCTGATTTTTAGCTTGCCATCGCTCGCATCTCGGGTGCGCCTTCGCGCAGCACGTAGCCGCGGCCCCAGACGGTCTCGATGTAGTTCTTGCCCTGGCTTGCGTTGGCGAGCTTCTTGCGCAGCTTGCAGATGAATACGTCGATGATCTTCAGCTCGGGCTCATCCATGCCGCCGTAGAGATGGTTGAGGAACATCTCCTTGGTGAGCGTCGTGCCCTTCCGGAGGGCCAGGAGCTCTAGCATCTGGTACTCCTTACTGGTGAGATTGACCCGGGCAGTGCCGACCTCGACGGTCTTCTGGTCGAGGTTCACGATCAGATCATCGATGGTGATCACCGACTGGGCGTGGCCCTTCGATCGGCGCACGATCGCGTGGATGCGCGCGATCAGCTCGTCCTTGTGGAACGGCTTGGTCAGGTAGTCGTCGGCGCCGAACCCCAAACCTTTCACCTTGTCCTCGATGCTGGCCATGCCGGACAGGACGAGGACGGGGGTCTGAATTTTCGACACGCGGAGCGAGCGCAGCACCTCGTAGCCCGACATGTCGGGCAGGTTCAGATCGAGGAGGATGATGTCATAATCGTAGAGCTTGCCGAGGTCGACACCTTCCTCACCGAGGTCGGTGGTGTAGGTGACGAAGCTTTCCGATTTGAGCATCAACTCGATGCTCTGCGCGACGGTGGTATCGTCTTCAATCAACAGAATGCGCATGACACCACCTTGGCCTGAGGTGCCTCATACTTTCTCAACGATACTAAACCGTTAATAAGAGTCTATGCTGTTCAGTGCTTGGTGACAAACCGGGCCGCTCACTCGTCGGCGGTCATCTCTGGGCTGGTGAGGCACAGCACGCAGTTGCTGACGGTAGCCCGACCCTGCGCGACCCAACGCTGCCAATTCGCGAAACATCGGCCTTGGGTCATTCCCACGGCGCCAGAGCGCCCTTCAGCATGGCATCGTAGTCGGACGCGAGCTGATGCAGGGTCGCGGTCGCGAAGTATGCTGCGGCTTCCGGAGACACCGGACCATCCTCGGACAATGTCGCCTCATACCGGCGGGCGGCATCGGCGGTTTGCTCGGGCGTCAGCCGGACGGGCACCGTCCTGCGAGCCGCCTCAAGCCGGGCGATCCGCTCGCTCAAGCGCATGGTCATGCGTTCAGCCCCGGGCTTTCGAGCTTGAAGGTGAACCAACCGCGTCCCTTCGGCCACTGGCCCGCCGGCGGGGCCGCAGCGCGCACCTCCTCCGTGAGCAGCGTCGGTGACAGATCCCGGATTGGATCCCCGGCCGCCACCGTGTGGGCGCCGAGGTTCATCAGGAAGACCTCATCGTCTGCGCCGATGGCATGGCCACGATCCCGCAGGAAGGAGACGACGTCGCTGGCTGGCATCCCCTGAAATGCCTCAACCTGGAAGGTGAGGTGCTTGCCGGCCGTGGGGGGCATAGCCTGCGCTTCCAATCGGAGCACCCGTTCCGTCAGCGGATCCTTCATCGCCCGACTCCCTTGGCTTCCTTGGTTTCCTCTAGGGCCGCGACACGGGCCGCGAGGTCCACGATCTTCACCGCCTCAATGTGTGCGGTGACCAGCTTGGACAGCTCGCTTGCCTCAGCCGGGGTGATCTCGCCGTCCGCTACGCCCTGCAGCAAGGCTCGGGTTGCCCGGGTGAGGTCCGCCGTCGTCTCAATCTCCGGCAGGTCGAACGTGACGGCCCTGTCCTTCCGGGGTGGGCATAGCCGATCGAGGCACAGCCGCATCGCCGGGCCATCGCCATCTAAGGCCATCTCGACAGCCTTGCGGGTCAGGGTCTCGGCCTCGCCGTCCAAAATCGCTTCGACGGCTTGGGTGGTGCGGTTGCGCGAACCCTTAGGCCGCCCGCCCGGGTTGCCGCTCTGCCCTGATCCGAACTGTGTTTCTTCACGGGGCATCGGTCGTCATCTCCCGGGCCGCCGTGGCCTGTAAAAACAGGCCAAATACAGGTTGCGCGCTCATCACTCGCACCTCGCCGTGATGTCCCTCAACGGCAGGTCGACCGGCCGCCCATCCTTGGCGCCGATGACAACCCGGATGATGTTGTGGTCCTCGTCTCGCAGGTCATGACCGCACTCCCGGAGGAACGCGGTGGCCGCACCTTCCGGTAGATCTTTCGGGCCTTCGATAGCCCAGAGCACTACCTTCCTGCGCTCAGGGGCGCGGATGGTGCTCTCCAGCTTCCGGACGCGGGCGTTCAAGTCTCTCATGGCGCTACCTATTCCGCGTCCTCATAGCATGAAATCCGCGATACCGTATTTAAGCTTTCGCGGCATCGCGGTTCGAAGTCTTTCCTCACTTCACCCGGTAGTCGATGCCGGCAAGCTCAATGCCTTGGTCCACGAGCTGCTTATCCGACCCCTTCCGCTGGATCGTGGACGGCTTCAGCGGCGGCCCAGAATATTCGGTAATGGCCTGCTGTAGGTCGCCCTTGATGACCTCACCCATGAGCGCGAGCGCCTTATCCGTGTCGTAGCTGTTGGCCGTGAGCAACACCGCGAACTTGGCCTGCCACTCCGTCGCCTTGACCGCGATGGCGTTGCGGATGGCGGGGCGCGGCGGTTGGCCGTGAGCCGCGTTGCCGAATTCGTTGATGAGGGCCACGAGGGCGACGGGCGTCCCATCGGGGTAGGTCGCCCCGTCGAGCCAGCCAACCTCCACGGTTGAGGCGCGGCGTAGGTCGGATGCCATCTCCTTCAACCGCGCTTCGAGCTTGTCGCCACCTGTGACCGTCACCGCCATGGTCTCGCTCCCTACTGCATCCACCGGAGGCATCCGGTCGTCTCGCACCGACCGTGAAGGTGGCCGTTGCCGCTGTCCCGCGCCCAGGCCAGCCGGCCCTTGCACGTCGGGCACTCGACGGCGCCGCTCTCGGCCGGGGCCGTGGCGATCGTCGCCATGATGCGGTGCAGGGGATCGGTCTCGGCCGGCGGGGCGATGAACGCCGCGTGCAGCCCGGCCGCGAGACCGTGGAGCGCCGCGACGGCGGCCTGCTGGCGGACCTCTCGGGCGTCGGCTCGAACCTCCAGCGTCACGGCCGCGGTGAGCGCCATCTGGCGGGCGGTCTCGATGCCGGCGGTGAAGGCGGCTTGCTCGCGCGGGGTCATGGCCGAGCCCTCCCACTAGGTCCGGGAAGCAGATCGGCCCATGCAGCCCGCAGGATCGCGGTGCGGGCGTCCGCGCGGTCGGGATCTACCGCCGCGGCTGCATCCATCAGCCTATCGAGGGCGGCGAGACCGCCGGCCGCGTCCGCCTCAAGGCCGGCTCGGAACAGGGCAGACCGGAAGGCGATGGCGGCCGGGGCTGCTGGCCCGTGGCGCTCGATGCCCTGGATCAGGGTGAGGATGCTGGCCGGCGTCGGCGGATCGGGGAGGGCGGCAATCACGGCGTCGGCCCTCCGATCCCATGCCACGCCATTTCCAGGACCATCGCGCGCCAACCCGTATGCGTCGGATCCATCTCGGCGATCTCCACCTCAAGAGCGACGAAGTCCTCGTCCGGGTTGGCGGCATGCAGCGCATGCCCGATCCGGCGCAGCTCGGCACGGCATGCGGCGCCGATCGGGTCCGCGGCGAGGCCGGCCACGTCGAGGTCGTCGGTCGACGGGGGTGCCAGGGTGTCGGTCCAGGGACGGCGAGGCGCCCAATCTGAGTTGGCGACGGCGCTCCGCTCCCGCTCACCGGTTACGACGATGCGCAGCAGGGCGTCGGCGGCAGCTTCAAGGCTATCGCCGCTCACACCCTGCACACTCTGCTCGCTCACGGGCGTGCGCGTGCACGAGGGGGGCGCGTTCTTCGCCCGTGGGCGCCGGGCTGTGATGAACCGCCTCGGCATGGGGACCGGTAAGGCGGCTCAGGGCGAGGGCTCGGCCGCCGTGATGGACGAGCTGAAGAAAGCGGGCTTGCCTCCTGAAGGCGTCGCGGCCGTGATGGGATCGGCGCAGCAGGAAAGCACGTTCAACCCGCGAGCCTCGAACGCAGGGCATACCGGGCTGCTCCAGTGGGATGGCACCCGCTGGCCCAAGATCGCGGCTTGGATCAAGGCTCAGGGAGGTGACCCCTACGATGCCCGCTGGCAGGCGAAGGCCGCGATTGCTGAAGGTCGGGCCAAGCCGGGAGACCAGCTCTACGATAGCCCTCAGACCGCCCGTGGCTGGCAGGCCATCGAGGGATCGGCTGGCGACCTTGGGAAAGCCATGGCTGGCATGGGGCAGATCGTCCGCGACGACCTTATACGTGAGACCTGCGCGCGGTCATACGCTGGCTTTCCTCACGGCGGCGACGGTAGAGGGCGAGACATCGACCCGCCGGGCGATCTCGCGATCGGTCAGGCCCTCGCCAAGGAGGGCGCGGACGGCGGCGCGAGCCTCCTCGCGGGTGCGGGGTTGCTGTCCAGATTGGACGGGTTCGGCGTCGCTCGCCGGATCCTGGTCGGTACCGGACTCCGGTAGGTCCGCCAGCTCGACGTCTGCCTCGTCTGTCGAGGCCGGCTCGGGCGGGGCGGTCGATGACGCTGGCGCAGCTGGGGGCGGTGGCGACGGCGCGGATGCCGACAGACGCCCGGTGAGCCCGTCGAGGAAGGCTGCTGCGAGAGCTGCGGGCGGCCGCATGGGCGAATGGTCTACCACCTCGGCGACGGGCACTGGTGGGACGCCGAGTCCAGCCGCTGGCGCGATGGCTGGGGAAGGCGGATTCGGATAGCTGCGGAGGCCGACATCCTCGGCCGCGCTCGCCGGACTTGGGTCGTTCTAGCTGCCGCGCATAGGGATCACGATACCTCGAACAATGCGGACGCCAACCTCGCGGCCTTTTGCCAGCGCTGCCACATGATCCACGACTGGCCGGAGCATCAGAGGCGACGCTGGCGCACACTGTTCCGGCGGAAAGTGCTCGGCGACCTGTTCGGCGGACCTTATGCCTGAACCGATCAACGCGCGGTCTGAGGAACCGCCATCGCCGAGGCATTAGCCGGTGCTCCGTCCGAGCCATCCACGATGCCGATCAGGTCGGCTTCCGTCAACGAGACACCATCCGGATCGGTGATCGTGATGTCCTGTCGCCCGGCTGCCTTGAAGTCACGGAGCTTGCGTAGCGCCCACTCCGCTGTCGGGCACTTGTAGGTAATGATGCCATTCTTGGCAGCGCCCCGGACGACGTAGAGGCGGCGCTGGTCCATCACACGTCGATCCCGGCAGCCCCCAAGACGGCCCGCTGCTTCAAGATGCCGATCCGGTGTGTGCGGATCACACGCTCAAGGTCAAGCACGGCAGGGTCATCCTTCTCACGCAGAGCGGCGGTCGCTCTCGCAAGCGCGGCAATAACCTGTTCGTCGAGCAGGATGTTGAGGGCGAGCCTGCGCTGAAGACAGTCGCAATGATGATCCATGTTTCGGCTCGGCTCTGACATGCAGCCTCAACCGGGCATATCGGCTGCGGGTTCAAACCAGCGATGCAGCGGCGCAATTTCGACCATTGTTCAGCTGTTTGAGCACGGGTTTGGCGCGTGCAAGCTCCAAATCGCTCGGCCATCTGGGGCGGAGGTAGACAGCGTTCGCGCCGAGGGCTTGGAAATCCAAATCGAGATCGCGTGCGATGGCGACCGCCGCATCGTCATCGGCTGCAGTTATCGTGCGCTCGGCGAGTGTCGGACCAACGACGCCGTCCTGTTGACGACAGACAGCACGGAAGATGATGCGCGCATGCCCTACCCTGCGTTTGCTGAGAGCATCACGGCGTCAGTACCGATCTCGGCACCGTTGTAGCCGAGTATCCGCGCAAGCTGGTCCCGGGCCCTCCAGATACGGCTCTTCACGGTCCCGACTTGGCAACCCATGACCGCGGCCGCTTCGTCGTAGCTCATGTTTTCCACTGCGATGAGGATCAGGGCTTCCCGCATCACTGGATTGAGACGGTCGAGAGCTGCGCTGACATCCTGTAGGTCGAGGCGGCTGGATTGCTCAGGCAAGGTGACCATGCGGGCCGCGTAGCTCCCATCGTCGTCCTGAACCTCACGATGCTTGCGCTGTCCGGTGTAGTAGAAGTTGCGGAGGATCGTGAAGGTCCACGCCTCAAGGTTCGTTCCTGGAAGGAAGCGGTGCCTGTTTTTCCAGGCCCGGAGGAGGGTTTCCTGGACGAGATCCTCGGCTGCAGATCTGTCCCGGCAGAGCGATAAGGCGAAACGCCTGAGCGATGCCGCTGTGGCGAGGAGTAGTTGCTGGAACTCAGTGTCGTTGCGAGTATGGGCAGCACCGACATCTGCATCGAGCTTGGCCAGGAGATCCGCGAAGCGCTCGACAGCGCTCGCTTCGGCGTCGGTCTGATCCTCAAGCCCATAGACTGCCGCTATCAAACTGCCGAGGTGCCGTCGGATTGGCTCCGAGAGGATGACGTCAAGCGCACGGGATGCGGCCTCGTCTGCGCCCTCGGCTTCGGTCGGTTCTATGGTCGTTCGAGAAGCCAAGTTGGAGCGCCCTGTTCAGATCGTTCGATAGAACGGCCAGGTACATGTCTTCACGGCATAGCTCGGCCAGTGCGACCAACCGCGCGGATTCTCGCACGGTCTGATCGATCGGCGTCGCCCGCCGCCCGTCGGCAGCCCTTCTTTGGTTCCGTTTTCCCCGATTCTGACAGGACTAGAACTTCAGTAGGCGTGCGCTGCGGGGATTTGCACCCTCCCCCCTGAGGGATGGATCCCTTCCGGGCCAAGCGCAGCCAGGCGGTCCACTCAGCCGAGACGATCCGGACGATGTTCGGCAGGTTGCGAAAGCCAGTGACAGGGCGCTCCTCGACCGTGACCAGCCCGAGCTTACGCGCCTCCCGAATGGCGTTGCGCACCGTGGTCTCGGACACGCCGACGATCGCCGCGATGTGCCCGACCGCCAGCCGGCAGTCGCCCCGGCGCGCGGTCTCGGCAGCGACCAGGGCGAGCACGCCTTGCTCGGCGTGGGTGAACTTGGCGGCGAGACCGAGCGGCATGCGACCAGAGGCTGCCCAGCGGCGGCGGCGCTCCATCGAGGCGCCCGTGCGTGGCCGGGAGCCGACGCCGGGCCTCCTGGGGCTTCCCACGCATTTTTGCGCGGGCAGGTCGATCGAATGCTTGGCTGTTCCCCCTGAGTTCGGGCTCTGTCCGGATCGCGGTCCATTTTTGGACAGCGTTCGCGTTTCGATCAGCCCAGACAGAGCTTCGGCCTCGGCCTCCGTGACCTTCCCCTCCCCATAGGCGCGCCACAGCAGCGCCGTGATGGCTGGCAGCGCCGCGCACGGAGCCGCCTCCGCCTGTCGGCGGATCTCATCGGCATAGTTCATCGAACCCGGTCCCTCACGGGCCGCGGCTAGGGTCCAGGCAAAGCCTTCCCGTTGACGGAAGCGGGTTCCGTCTTGACTCCCGAGGGGAGATCATGGCTTGTGGGGGGTATTCGACACCGGCCCCACCAGGCCCCAGGTTTTTCAGCAGCCTCTTCCTTGCCGGGAAGAGGCTGTTGGCTTTTCAGGGTCTATCTCGCGGCGATGGTCTCCTGAATGGCAGCCGCGACTCGCTAGGACGGGTGCGACCGTGACCGCCCATGTCGGCTGGGCGACACGGTTAAGTCAACTTTGGCATCCCAGCGGTCGACATCGATCGATGCCGCCGTATGCTGCTGAACCAGCGGTCTGCCACACAGCCGGATCGCGCCACCACAGCAAGCGAGCCGTCTTATGCGCCTTTCGACCGTTCTTGCCGGCCTGTGCCTCGGAGCGACGCTGCCTTGCGCTGTGTTCGCTCAATCGGCCCAGAAGCCTGCCCCTACGACCGCCCCTGATCCAGCTCTGGTGAAGGTTGCGCGGGAGACGGTCGCGCAGATGCAAGGCGATCGCACCGCGACGCTCAGCGCCATGGCTGCACCGATGGTGGGCATGATGCAGCAGCTCGGCATCAAGGAGCCGGACAAGGCGCAGGTGCTGGTGCAGGAGGTCGTGATGCCGACCCTGACCGCGCACTACGACGAGCTGCTTGACATGCAGGCTCGCGGCTTTGCCATCGTACTCGGCAAGGACGACCTGCAGGCGATCGCCACGTTCTACGCTACGCCTGCCGGCAAGCACCTGGCAGCCGCACAGCCGCAGCTCGCGCAGGTACAGCTGACGGGCATGCAGCAGTGGATGCAGTCGGTGATGCCCGAGCTGCAGACCAAGATCGTCAAGGCCGTCCAGGCTCACGGGTGGGTGCCGGGTGGGCAGGCAAAGCCGCACTGAGCGGCCGACATTGCCGACCTCGTCAGGTGACCGGCGCAGCCACCTCGCTCGCGCGGTTGCCGCAGGCGTAACAGAACCGCTCGAAGGTGCTCTTGCGGTGATCGCAGGTTGGGCACCGCTCGAATACGCCGATCCCGCAATGCGGACAGAAGTTGGCGTCCGGGTTCGTGAGATCGATCGGCCGTTCGCAGCCCGGGCAGACCTTCTTGGCGAGGCGCAGTAGGGCTTGATCGGTCGCGATCTCGGTTCGCCGCTCCTCGTCGGGCCGTGCCTCGGCGGCGCGCTGCCGCTCCTGATAGCCCTGCAGAGCGTTGATTGCCGCCCGGCCCGCCACGAGTGTGACCACCACCCCGACGCCGTACTGAACGTAGCCGCCGTAACTCGGCAGGTACGGTACCAGCTCGACGAAGAACGCAAAGGCTGCCGCCAGCGCGAAGCCCCACACGAACGGCCAGTTGCGCGTGTGCCGCCTCTTCAGCGTCAGCCAACCCGCGAGCGCCAGCAGCGGCAGGGTAAGGGCCAGGCGGTAGGCGAAGACACGTAGCTCCTGCCCGCTCTCAGCCGCGTCGAGCTTCTGCTGGGCGGCAGCGCGCTGCTCGCTATCGGTAGTCTCCAGCTCGGTCTCCCGCTGCGCGAGGCCGAGATCCGCCTTGGCTAGACCTTCCTGCTGCTCCTCGACCGTTCGTTCGGCAGCCTTGAGCGCATCGAGTTGCTGCGTGCGAGCGACGAGACCGGGATCCTGATCGACGCGCTGCGTAGCATTGCGGGTCTTCAACCAGTTGGCGAAGGTCTCATGCGAGGCTTCAGAGGCGGAGCGCGCTGCGTCCAGGGCGAGTTGTGTCCGCTCCGCTTGTTGCTGATTGACGGCGCGCTCGCGACGAACCTGCTTCAGTGCAGCAGCGGTCGCGTCCGTCTGCCCGCGGTCGAGGAACTGGTCGAGAGTGTAGCGATGCTCAACCTGTGGCAGGTCGCCAACGACAAGCGATCCGAGTCCGATCAGGAAGCCAGCGAAGGCGAGGGCGACGAGCCAAAGGACGAGGGTGAACGACCGCTCGGGCAGCCTGGTAGTTGATCTCAACGAGCGACCCTCAACTGAACCGTGCGCAGATACCGAGGCATGCCCGAAAGGCTGCACAGCAGTCCAGATTGGATTGCGGAAGCCACTCCTCTACAGCATCGATGCCGCATGATCCGATCCGAGCTCGTCGCCCGCATCGCCGCGCAGAACCCGCACCTCTACGCCAAGGACGTCGAGGCGGTGGTCGGCGCCATCCTCGACCGCATCACCCGTGCCCTGGCAGACGGCGACCGCGTGGAAATACGCGATTTCGGCACGTTCGCTACGCGGGAGATGCGCCCCCGCATGGGTCGCAACCCGCGCACGGGCCAGAGCGTCGTCGTCGTGGCCAAGCGGAACGTCCAGTTCAAGCCGGGTAAGGCCATGCGGGCGCGGCTGAACCTCAGGCCGGCAGACCAGGAGCGCGAGGCGGGGCGCCTGCTACGGGCCTCCTGACCGCCCGATCGGGCCTTAACCCCAGAAATAACGCAGCATTTCCTGCAACGTGGTTTGACGGCTCATTGTTGTGGCGGCGATCTTCAGCATCCGTCCGCGAGGCAGAGACCGGGCCATGGCTCCTCTTCCACCAAACCCTGGACCATCCCGCAAGCCTGGGGGACAAGCTTCGACGGTCTGGACGCTGGCGCTCGCCACCGCCCTCCTCGGTCTCGTCGCGTTGCCGAGGCGCTCGACGACGCGCAAGCCCAGCGACGCCCAGGGTGAAGGTGATGCACGGCAGGCGTCCCCCTCACATTCCGGCCAAGAGGCCCAAGAGGTAGCTCGTACTCAGGCCGATCGCGGACGCCAAGCTACCCGTCCGACCGAGATCCCGGCGAAAGGCTGGAAGGACATCGCGCTACGTACCTACCGTGATGTGGGCGAGAACCGGATCCTGCTGGTGTCGGCCGGCGTCACCTTTTTCGCCCTGCTGGCGATCTTCCCGGCTATCGCCGCCCTGGTGTCCGTCTACGGTCTCGTGGCGGATGCTTCGACCATCAACGATCAGCTCGCCAGCCTGCAGGGCATCATGCCCCAGGGCGCTCTCGACATCCTCAGCGACCAGGTCAAGAACCTCAACGAGAAGGGCAATGCGACGCTAGGTCTGAGCCTGCTCCTCAGCGTCGCCCTGTCGGTGTGGAGCGCCAACGGCGGCATGAAGCATATCTTCGACGCGCTCAACCTCGTCTACAACGAGCGCGAGAAACGCAACTTCGTCGTGCTCAACCTCATCTCGCTGGCGTTCACGGCCGGCGCACTGCTGTTCTTGATCCTGGCGCTAGTCGCGGTCGTGGCGCTGCCGGTCGTGTTCGAGTTCATCGGCATCGGCAAGGACGCATGGTGGCTGGCCCTGCTGCGCTGGCCCGTGCTCCTGGTCACCGTGCTCGGCGGCTTGGCGGTGCTGTACCGCTATGCCCCGAGCCGAGATGCGCCACGCTGGCACTGGGTCACTGGCGGGAGCGCCGTAGCAGCGGTGCTCTGGCTGGGGGGCTCGCTGCTGTTCTCGTGGTACGTCTCCCACTTCGGCAGCTACAACAAGACCTACGGCTCGCTGGGTGCAGCGATCGGGTTCATGACCTGGATCTGGATCTCGACGACGATCGTACTGCTGGGCGCCCAGCTGAATGCCGAGATGGAACACCAAACCGCCGAGGACACCACCGTGGGCGAGCCTCAACCACTCGGTACACGGGGAGCTAAGATGGCCGATAGCGTCGGGGCGGCCGTCAGATAGCCAACCCCCGTCAGGGTTCGAGGCTCGACCCCTGTTCCTGGCCCGAGCCCTGGGCAGGACGGCGGGCGTATGGCGAACGCCCCTCGGCTCGGTTCGCGAGAATGCGTTCACGCAGCAGGACGGCGCGGCGCGCGATCGCCTCCGCGTCGCAGGTTCGGCAGGGGCCGCCACGGCCAGCAGCACGGCAGTTGTCGGGGTTCTGGCAAGATCGGCGCGGCACGAGGCACACCATAGCCATTTCATGCGACCGCCGTCACGCTTGAGCTACTCGAGACCGGCAACCTAGCGCCCTGGTGACGACCTGACGGCAAGTCGGCCGCCGCCACCTCAGGGGCAGCATGCAGTCATTCGAGAAGCCCAGGGCGTCAACGAACCATCTATGTTGGTGCTGATCCGAAATCTCGCCCTACGATGGCTCTGTCGCGGCCCCAACCTCCGGCATTCCGCGCTTGCGAGACCTATGTGCTCCCGCCTGTCTGTGCAGAGAGCCCATGCCTCGGTACTTCTTCGACATCAACGACGGCCGCGCTGATCGCGATGAGGAAGGCCTCGAGTGTGCCGATCTTCAGGCCGCTGTTCTGCAAGCCAAGCAGGCGCTCCCAGCGATTGCGGTCGCTGAAGTGCCCAAGGACGGCGAGCGCCAAGCCATCACGGTGCTGGTGACAGATGAGAGTGGACAGGCCGTCTATCTAGCGGCTCTGACCTACACGGGGACGTGGTTGAGCCGATAGCGCCGCGCCGCAGGATCACCCGCACCTCCCTGACATGCTCGGGTTCGGGGACGCCCGGCAGCAGGGCGGCTATAAGTTCGTGCAGCGTCAACCAGCCTCAATTCAAGGTGCGGACTCGCTGTTTCGTCCGTGCCGCGAGCGCTTGCCCAATCTTGAACAGAGCCCGGCGCAGGTCGGGCAACGCTTCCTTTCCTCCATCCCCCTCGATCAAGGAGTGAGCCAGGATCAGGTGGTCGGCAACTAGGTCGAGGGTGCAACTCGGCATTGTCTCAGGGTGCGGAGGGGGCGGGACGAACCGCTCGGTGTTTCCATAAGCCTGATGTTCGACCGTCGCGCCTCCGGCAATCTCCGTGAGTGAGCCGAGATAGCCGATAAAGGTGTAATCAGGTGGTCCTATTGAGGGGACACCACCCACTCCAACCCAGCGATAACCTCCTGAGGGTTTTATCAATCTATATCTGATGCTGAACTCAGACATACTTGACAGCGCCTCGTGAAGTGTCTTCTCGACGATCTCCCTATCTTCGGGATGAACGCACTGCAGCCAGCCTTTTCCTAGTGATTCCTTAACGGGTTGGCCAGTTAGTTCGGGCCAATTAGAACTCGTATGTATAGTTTGTCCGGTAGCATCTGTGACAAAAATCAAGAATGCCCCCATACTCAAAAGCCATCATATGACGGCATTTCTAGCCCTTATGTGACCGCAATGCGCCGATCAATTGCAAATAGAATTGTGAGAGCCGGCGCACGTGTATGGTTCGGCGAAATCGGCGGAGTTGGGCCATGGTGGATGAGCACGAGGCATCATTCGCGCGCCTACACGAGATAGCCAGCATGCTCGGCATACCCGTCCGGGACATGTTCGTCGGGACGATGCCAAAAAAGCTCTGGGCCGACAATGAGTGCCTGCGGCTGTGGCACAGCCTCAAAACAGACGCTGACCGCGATGCGGCTCTCGATGCCCTACGCAAGATCCTGGACGAGGAGCGCCGCTAAAGCAGCGCTGGGTAAGGCTTGGGAGTCGATCGGCGTCGATGCCGAACCGTCAGGATCACCCGTGCTTCAGCAGCCCAACGAGCAGCACGCCGGCCGCCCCGACGACGTTCGCTTCTAGCCGATCTGATCACGTCGCCCAGATCCCGCGCCGCCGTTAACCGGGGCTTCGCGAGCGACGCGTACCGTTCGGAGAATTTGCTGCTTCTCCGTGAGACCGCCATGCCGACGAACACTAAGCACAAGAAGAGCCTTGGTGTCTTTGGCGTCACAGCGGACGACATGACGATGTTGCGCACGCATGCAAGCGTCGTTAGGCAGATAATGCCTGCGCTGCTCAGCAAACTGCAAGACACGTTCGCGAAGTGGCCAGAAATTGATCCGGCCCTGCAGGCCCCGGAGGTCTATGCGGCACGCCTCGCCCACTGGACGCTCGTGGCCACGGGCGAAATTGGATCGGAGTTCGACACATCCGTGGAACGCTTGGCCACGGCATTCCACCGTCACAAAGTGCCAGCGTACGCCATCGTCATCTGCCACTCGGTCGTGTCACGCGCGCTTATTGCCGAACTCGGTCTCTCGAACCCGATTGATGATAGGTTCGGATCGCCCGGCAGGATGAAGCAGCTACGCGAGCAGAGCGCTCTCGCCGGCGTAATCAGCCGATTGGCATGGTTCGATCTTGAGCTTTTGCTGGAGACATACGCGCGCGTTGAGGATGAACGCCGGAGCGAAATCGCGACTCAGCTTGAAGGCTTCCAGCAACAGGTTCAGGCTATAGTCACGAGCGTGGCGCAGGGTGCAGATACGGTCAGCAGCCGTGCTGTGACGACGGTGAAGGCAACAACTGATACCGCCAGATTGGCTCAGACCGTCATGGGTGCCTCTCACGAGGCCTCGCAGAACGTGGATGGGGTGGCGGCCGCGGCGGAGGAGCTATCAGCCTCCTTGAGCGAGGTCTCGCAGCAGGTCACGCGGGCCGCTGAGATCGCCCAGGCCGCCAATCTGGCCGCTCACCAGACCGACACGACAGTCCAGAGCCTGTCAGGCTCGGCCGTCAAGATCAGTGACGTCGTCTCGCTGATCTCGTCGATCGCCTCGCAGACCAACCTACTAGCGCTGAACGCCACCATCGAGGCGGCGCGGGCGGGAGAGGCGGGTCGCGGCTTCGCAGTGGTAGCCGCTGAGGTCAAGGATCTGGCCGGCCAAACCGCGAAGGCCACCTCAGAGATCTCGGCTCAGGTGGCAGCGATGCAGGGCGCGACCAGTTCGGCGGTCGCAGCGATCGAACGCATCGCCGCCATGATCGCGGAGATGGATCAGGTCGCCGCCACGATGGCAGCTGCAGTCGATCAGCAGCGTGCCGCTACGCATGAGATCGCGGGCAACGTCAGCCGGGCGGCCTCCGGAACGCAAGAGGTTGCCGGCAGCATCACCGGAGTCAGCGATGCAGCTCGGACAGCAGGTAGCGCCGCCAGCGAAATGCAGGGCATCGCGCGCGACCTCGCTAACCAGGCTGCCAAGCTTGAGCAGGCGATGACGATGCTCGCAGCTCGAAGCAAAGCGGCATGATGGCGAGTGAGGGTTGAGTAGACACTGATCGGCATCAGTGCACCTTGGCGAGGTCCAGGAGGGTAGCGCCGACGGCAGCCAGCACGTTCCCGCGGCCGCCCCAGCGCAGCGGGGGCACCTCGATCACGGTGTCGGGGTCCTCGGCCGCCACCTCTGGCAACACCGTCTCGGGCGCATCGACCTCCCGGTCCTGATCGTTCCCGCGCAGCCATGTGACCTGACTGCCAGCGGTGTTCTCCGGGGCCGCTAGGGACGGCTCGTCGTCGGTCCCGTCCTCCAGGTCGGGATCCCCGTCCATGCGGTCGAGCACGGCGATGATCCGGTCCGCCGTGTCGAGGGCGATCTGTGCCGCCTCCTCTAGGCTGGCGCGGAGTGCGGGTGCGGACAGCGGCTCCGGGATCTCCGGAGCGGCCGGTTTCGGACGCGGGGTGAAGGTCAGGACATCGCCCATGATGTGTCTCGGGTCACGACGAAGGGAGGGCCCGGCGGGATCCGGCCGGGGCGGTACGCACGGCGACAGAGGAGTGGGGAGCCGCTGTCAGCGGTCCCGGCGCTCGGCCTCGGCGATGTCGACGGTGCGGCCGTCGTCGACCACGGGCGGACCACGCTGCATGTCGCGCCAGAGCGAGTGCGACAGGGATTGATCCGGGTCGGGAAGGTCGCAAATTTCGCTCAGCAGCGCGTTGCGCCTGTAGTGCGAGAGAACCTGAAGCTTGACCCGGAAGCCTTCTGCCGTGAGGGCTGGTTGGCTCGCCAGCTGGTGCGCTAGGGTAGCGGCAGCGTCGCCCGCGTCGGCCGCATCGGCTTCCAACCGTAGATCCTCGGCGGGTAGCACGGCATTCCAGGCAGCGATGGCTGCGGCCTCGCGGGCACGGGCCGCCTCGAACTGGTGCCCGAGCCGCAGCAGCTCGGTATCGTCGCTGGGCTCCGCGGGAGACACGCGCGGTTCGGGGGCGGCCTGGGGGCTTCCGGTGTGCTGGCCGAGCTCGACTTTTAGCTCAGCGTCGCAACCGGAGGGGAGGTCGAACCGCTCAGCGGCAAGGCGCCTAAGGTCGTCGGCGGCACTCTCAATCCAGCCTTCGTGCAGCGCGTCCAGCGCGGCCTTGAAAAGGATCGCGGGGAGGGTCTGCATCGGAACCTCGCTGTACCCGTCAACAAGGTCGTCCAGCGCGGTCTCTATGGGGCCACAGATATCCCGGGCCGCAGCGTAGCCTTGAGCGTCCCGCGCCACTGCAACCCGCTTCCGCCATGCCGTGTGCTGTTCGTGAGTGAAGCCGTCGCCGGGGGGCGGCCCTGCGGCTTCCTCTGCCGCGTCGGCGATGGCCCGCCACGCGGCCTCGGCTGGAATGTGTTGGCGCAAGAGCGGGAGCGCCTGAGGCATCAGGTCGAGGAAAGCGGCCTCCTCGGGGCTGACAGCCGGGCCGGGTGCAGGCGACGACGGGGCAGCGACAACGGTCCGGCGGGTCTGGCCGGTGAGGGAGCCGCGCAGGTCGGCCGCGCGCTCGCGGAGGCTGACAGCGGGATCACGGCGGATCAAGTTCTTGAGGGAGGCACGGAGGGACATCGCGGGATCCTCGGGTGAGGGACGCGGGCGACCGGCCCGCTCGGGGTGCGGGTCGGTTCAGAGGAGGGAGGCGAGGCCGGTCAGGACCATGCCGCCGCCGATGATCGCGAAGGCAGCCAGCAGCTCGCCCGTGGCGTCGAGGAAGCGGAGGCTGCGGCTGTGCGACGTGTCCGGCCGGACAGGCGTCACGGCTTCCCACGGCTCGATCGTGCCGGGCTGCTGTTCGTCCGGCAGGTTGCGGTAGCGGCGATCCACCGGGGTCTGGCGGCGGCCCGTGCGGGCGCTGGTGCTGCGGACCGGGACGGGCTGGCTGAAATTCGGGATGCGGGCATAGGACATCGTTCGGGCTCCGTGATGGGCTCGTGGGGTCGGCTCGGTGGTGAAGGGGGGCGCCCCGCGGTGGGGCGCGTCAGGTCAGGCGACGGGCGGCGCCAGGCCTGAATTCAGGGCCCAGGCGGGGTGATCGCCCTCGGGGCCGTAGAGGTCGGGGAACAGCACCCACAGCCGCTGCTCGATGCGGGTGAGCAGGTCGCTGCCCACCTCCATGGCGTCGTCGCGCAGGGCATCGTCGTAGAAGCGATCGTGGTCGCCGTGCATGTCGCCGGACACATACTCGGCCAGCACCATGCCGATAACGGCCGCGCCGATCTCGGCCTGCGTGGCGGGCGAGAGCAGGCGCCACGCCTCGGTCAGCGAGAACGGGAGCGGCATGCGAGCCCAGAGCGCGGCGTGATCGGGCAGGCGGGCGGTGTCGTCGCCGCGGAGGTCACTGGTAATGTTGCCAGTGAGGGCAGGTGCGGCCTCACTGTCGGAAGCTACACTGACGGCGGTGGCAAGGAGGCCGGCAGCAAGGGCGCGGCGGTTGATGCGGGTCGTCATCGGCTCAACCTCAGTGCGCGGACATGTGACGGGCGAGCTTGGCGGACCGCCACGCGGCGGTGAGGCAGACGGACATCGCCTCGGCCCAGGTGCCGCCGAAGCGCTCCTGATGGGCGTGAGCGGCCTTGGCGGCGGCCGACATGATGGCGGCGCGGTCGAACTTGCCGGCGGCGTAGAGCGGGCGGCGGGTGGTGCGCACCGTCATGTCGATGCGGGCGGTGGCAGACAGCAGGCCGGCGGGGATTTTGGGGCGGCTGTCGCGGCCGGCGCGGTCGATCTGGGTCCAGGAGACGGTGCGGTGGGACATGGATGGCATCCGGCTCGTTCGCGCTTCCATACGGTGCGCTCATGAGCTAAAATGGATCACGAACGATCCCGTGTCAACCGATTTGGTGCTCGGGAGACCAAAAAAGGCTCACAGCGTCCATGATGCTTACCGGCGCGCAAATGAGGATGGCCCGTGGGTATCTCCGGCTCTCTGTCCGCGAACTGGCCGACGCTGCCGGCGTGTCCGCTGCCACCATCAAGCGCATGGAAGAGGTAGACGGCGTGCCCAAGGCGATGGCGGACAATCTCGCGAAGGTTCAGCAAGCCCTCGAAGCGGCCGGCGTCGAGTTCATCCCGCAGAACGGCGGCGGGGCCGGCGTGCGGATGCGCCAGCCGTGAGCGACGATGCTTGGGCTACATACAAGCTCATCGCGAACGAGCGGGCTAAGCTGACAGCCACCTATCTCAACGGCATCGCAGTTGCTCTCTTCGCAGTCGGTGGCCTCGCTCCGCTGATTGCGATCGGCAACTCCATCCGGGATTTTGATCCAGGCATCTCCACCGGAGTGGCGCATTTTCAGATCAACTATTCCGGCGCTTCGATCCTGATCTCGCTGGTTTGCTTCGGCGGCAGCGCAGTCCTACATTCTGCTGCCCGTCGTGCTCTGAGGACGCTCCGTTCATGAGCTATCTGCCGATACTTTCGCTCCTTGTCGTACCTGCCGGTGCGCTGGTGATCGGTGCGTGGGCCCTATGGCTAAATCGGGCCGGCGCATCGTCCCGGCCATGACAGACGTTCAGATTGTGGCCTTCATCGTCTCGCCCCCCTGATGGCGGTGGCGTTCAGCTGGTGCGACGCCCTCTGGGCGCGCCGAGCGGCGTAGGCGCGATCAGGCGATCCCGGGCAACTCCGCTTCTGGCCGCATGGCCTCCTGCGTCCGCCTGCCGTAGCTCGGCCGTATGGCTTCCGACTTCGCACCCACCATGCTCCCGAACGCCGCTGCCGTGTGGCGCAGCGCCCTTGAGGATCTATCCCCGCACGCCTCACCATGCCGGTATCTAACGCCTACCCGCTGGGTGCCGATCCGCGAGGCTGCCATCGATTTCTGCGACCGGCTCGGGGCTGAGGCCCATGCGCTCGGTTGGACGGCGGCCGAGCTGTTCGCGCTTCATCCAGAGCATGGAAGGCTGCGGATCGACTACTGCGGGGTGATGATGGTCTCCGGGAGCAAGGCTTTGGCAGTGGAGCCAACCAGGGTCGTATTCGCAGACGGATCAGGCTACCGGACCAAGCAAGGTCAGGTCTGGGGCATTCCGGTCTGGGAGTATGCGAAGAAGGCCGCAGGCCGATGACGCGTGGGGCTCATGGCGGGATCGGCGGCACCGTCTCGCTCGTCGGCTTCACGGTGCTGGTGACGGCGCTGGCAGCCTGCGGGCTGACGGGGGTCGTACCGTCATCAGCCGCTGGTTTCTCGAACTCAGCGACCCAAACAGAGAGCAGCAACGCGCTCAGCGAGTCGCTCGCTCGTAAGAGGCGCCTCAGGGTGATCGCGTCTCACCGCCGCTGAAGGCATCTCGGGGAATTCGGCTTCTTCCAGGTCCTGGACCAAGCCGAGGCCACCATGCGCCGTGATCACTCGCATCCCCTCGGCGCCGTCACTGTTCGCCCCACTGAGCACGACCCCGACGACGCGCTCGCCGTAGGTTTCGGCCGCTGAGATGAACAGGGGATCGGCGGCCGGACGCGCGAAGTGCACCTTGATCCCCTGATCCAGACGGATCGCACCGAAACGCAACTGCATGTGGTGGTCGGGCGGCGCAACGTAGATCCGGCCATGCTCAATAATCTCACCGTGCTGCGCAAAGGCTGCCGGGAAACCGGCGCACCGACCGAGGATGTCGGGTAGGCAGCTTCGATGTGTCCCAATGTGCTGCACGACGAACACGGAGGCGCGACATGTGCTGGGCAGCGCCTCAACGATCCGCACGAGCGGACCGAGGCCACCAGCAGATATAGCGATGACTATGATTGGGCTCATCTCAATGCAACAATCACCGGGCCTGGCGATGGTTCGTTCGATTGCAGCTAAACGTCTGAGGCGACGAGCAAATGGCTCGACCCTGTATTGCGCTTACTGGGCGGTTCATATCATCACGGTTCGGCTCGTCAGCCTGTGATCGGACAGGGCGTGGAGGCAGCGTTCGCTGTGGACATGCAGCTCAGGCCGGCTTCAGATGCCGTCGTACCCAGCGGCTCGCCTCTTCCAGGGCCGGAAAGGCAGGGACCCTCAGCCCTTGCAGCCGGCCGAACCCCGCCTCCATGAACCAGCTTCCGACATTGGCATGCTCGGGTTCGGCGAGGCGCACCAGCACGGCTACGAGCAGGCCGTTGGCGATCACCAGCATGCCGTCGTGGTCAAGGCTGCCCGTGTCGACCGCGATCGGCTGCAGCACAATCAGCGTCTCGACGTTGCCCCGCTCGGACATCGGCTAGCCCTCCTGGGCCATACCGGGCCAACTCAGGTCGCGACGATCACCCCAGCGCGTGCTACGCAAGTGCAGGTAGTTCGGTGTGAAGCTGCAGAAAGCCTTCATTCGCTCGACGTCGAGGATGGTCAGCACGCGGCGCTTGAGGTGGATCAGGCCGAGCGCGCGCAGCTCGCGCAGCGTCCGGTTCACGTGCACGTCAGACAGGCCCATCGTCTCGGCGATCTCGGTCTGCGTCAGTGGGAACGCGTAGCTGTTGTCGGTGACACGCCCCACCGCCTCCAGGCGCATCAAAAGTTCGCAGAGGAGGTGAGCGATGCGCTGGTCCGGAGCCCGCGCGCCCATGTTGACCAACCACGCGCGCAGGACGGCACCGTCGACCAGGGAGCACCACCAGAAGGCGCGCGCGATGCTCGTGTGATGCGCCGTGATCTCATCGATGGCCCGACGGGGGATGTCCACGACCTGGCACTGCGAGATGGTGCCGATGGTGTGATCCATCTCGTCGAGGATGAACACGTTCAGGTCGCAGAAATCGCCGGGCAACAACAGGGCCATGATCTGGCGCTGGCCGTCCGGAAGGACCTTGTACCGGCAGGCAAAGCCGTCGAGGATCAGCAGGACGTTGTCGGGCTTATCGCCTTCCCGGATCAGATCCTGGCGCGCGCCGACCTGCCGGACCTTGAGTATCAGGTTGTTCAAGGCCGAGCGAGCTGGGTCGGAGAGGGGTTCGAAGCTCTCGAGCTTCCGCGTCAGCGCCTGCTGCATGGGGCTTACATCGCTGCGCCTCGATGCCTGCCAATATGTCAGATATCCGACAAGATCTCCATCATTTGACCGATATCTTGTGCTCCTAAGAAATTAGGCTCAAAGACAGGCAGGCGTCGTACGCAGGCACGTTCAGGTGCTCGTGACCGAGGGCTCTTGGACCTCCCGCTCCAAGTGAACGGGACTAGGTCGCAACCGATGCAGCACAGCTGCCTCAATCGCCTGCTCAGATCCCTGGATCCGGACGATTTCGATCTCCTGCGGCCGCACCTCCAACTTGCGATCCTGTCGTTGGGCGATGTGCTGATCAAAGCCGACACCCCGATCACGCGGGTTGCCTTCGTCGAACGAGGCATCGTCTCGCTCGTTAGTGTCGCGGCGGACGGCCAGCAGGTCGAGGTCGGACTGGTCGGATGCGAAGGCATGGTTGGCGTGCCGATCCTACTCGATGCCGAGCGGACGCCGGACGAGGCTCGGGTTCAGGCTATCGGGCTAGCGCAGGTCATGCCGGTAAGTGCCCTCACTGATGCGCTTCGGCACAGTCGGCGCCTGCACAATCAGCTGTTGAAGTATGCGCACGTCCTCGGCGTGCAGGCCACGGCCACGGCCTTGGCCAACGGCCGCTACACCCTGGAGCCGCGTCTCGCCCGCTGGCTGCTCATGTGTCACGATCGGACCGAGGGTGACGAACTTCCGACGACGCACCGGTTTCTGTCGCTGATGCTCGGGGTCAATCGTCCGGGCCTGACGGGCGCGATCTCGGTCCTGGAGCGTTCCGGCGTGATCGGTCGACAGCGCGGTACCCTGATCGTTCGCGATCGCGCGGCGCTGCTCGCTCTAGCCGGCCCCTCCTACGGCACTCCCGAGGCCGAATACGAGCGCCTGTTTACGGGTCCGGCACCGGGCGGCCACTGAGAACCTTCTCAGCCCCACCCCAAGCTACGATGAGGAAGACGTCTAAGCCGGGCGGCCCTATCATCACGGCTCGCCCGGCCTCGCGCACCTTCCGACCGCGTCCGCGGCTGGTGGC
>NZ_JBYQFA010000009.1:0-30776 GCF_057836565.1 Methylobacterium sp. J-118 | reverse complement strand
GTCCTTCAAGACTTGCTAAGTATTCGGCTGTAGATTGGGGACGTGTCCCGTACCTATGGCAGAAAACAGCGTGGCGGCGGTTCCGGTGCTCCGGTCGATCCGGCGGTTTCGCTGCGCGATCTAACGGTAAAGCTGTACGACAAGCGGGACGGCAACGGGGCCGATTGGGCGGCTGCGGCGATTGCCTCGCTGCGTGTGTCTTTCTTCTGCCTGCAAAACCTTCCCGAGGGCGATCCGAACCGGGCCGCGATCACGCGGCGCGCGCATGACTTCGCTTACAACCTGATGGCAGGGACCCCGGACAGCGATGCGCCGTTCACGGCAGCGGGCGACCGTCCGCAACGTCTGGTGTTCTCGATGACGGACCCGGCCCCGAAGCCTGGCCCTGACCGCCGGTAGGCCCGAACGGCGCGGGCGGGGTGCTGGACGACTCCCCCCAGAACATTTCCTGGTTGCCGGTCAACACGCCCGCCATGTCGTCTATGCGCCGCATGATGGCCGTTGCGGCCTCGTATTCCGGTCCGCCGATCTTGGCTTGGCCGCACAACGTGGTGGCGGCCGTGCGGCATTCGCGCATGGTGTCGATCATGCGGGTACTGATTTCGGGACCTATGATGCGGCCTGATCGTCTGGGCATGAAAGTATATTAGAACATAATAGGAACATTTAACAGCTATCACGCCGAGTCCCGTGCCGCTATACAGGCCGACTCTTTCAGCCGGGGGCGGTCATGCGGATACTGGCGGGGGTCTCTGTTTTCGAGGTCGGCAGGCACACGGTCGGGATGGGGCTATACGCCGATGACGCCGACCCCTCCCGTATCCTGTCGATCCGGGTCTCCCTCGATGGCGAGGTCATCAACACCTGGCCCGGCTCCTGGCATGAAGATGAATACGAGGCGATGGAGCAAGCCGCGCTAAGGTGCCTTGCAGACTCCGGCCATATGCTGCAACGGCTCGACTCCTAGCATTAGGAAACAAACGAATACATTGATAGGTTGCCATAAATAATTGGCCGGCCTTTCAGGCGATAAATTCCTTCTTCTCATTCACGACATAAAAAATGAATGCAATTATGCAGATGGCGGTGAACGCCATAAAACCATAGCCGGTAGGAAAGCTGGACACTTGGCCGGCGATTTCAGCGAAAATAGCGCCGTAAACGAATGCGATCAGGGCGATGATCCTGTTGATGATGTACCCAACTACAGGAATTTCACTCAGCACATCGTAGAAGGCCATCATCAGGCCAAACGCGCCTGCACCAATGCCAATAGCGCTCCAGGCCAAACCGGGGCTAACGAAGCTTACCCCCATCAGGGCCAGCCCCATGAGAACGGCCCCGAGGACGAATGAGAATACGCGCTTGCCGATGGTCATAGCGACACCTAGGGCTAACGCATTCACAATGACTGCAGCGCCCAATCGTTCCATCGAACGAGAAGTGCGAAAATCAAAATCTCGCACCAAGCGTTCGCCCGTTGAAATCGCTGAGCTTTTTGCTGCCAATTTTCCATACGGGCACCTACTCGAAAGCAGAAACCGACATCTACCTTGGGATGGCTATAGCCAGCCTTCTTTTTCCGCCAATGCACGAGCAGTTGCCATAGCCGCTTCAAGCCATGAGGGGTGAGGGACCAAAGATGGCGATTGAGGGGGATTAGTCTGGGTGTTTATGTACCTTAACCCCTTACTTTTGCTTGCAGCAAAATGAAAATGTGTGTCTGACACAGGATCGACGATATCAATAAGATGATCATCGTAAGAACTTACCCGAAATTTTGGTACGTCGGTCTCGTCGGTTTCATGGGTCACGGCGACGACTCCCATATAAAATCGTTGCGAGTAGAAGGACGAAAGCAGCGAATTGCCACGGTCCAGTTACGTTTGGGATTACGGCAAATAGTGGGGTCACGGTCATCGGACAAACCTCCAATGCCGGGACATAGAAGATCGCCCGGCGTTGCTGCCTGGGCGACCTTCGCTTGCGTGGTCCCAAAACCACCACGCATCGCACGAGGTCTGTTAACTCGCGCGACGAAAATCACTCGCCGAAAAACGTCCCCCGGCGTGGGGCACCGCTTACAGCATAGCTGCTCGGCCTACGGCTCGGCCTTCCCCTGCATCGGGGTGCCCATCATGCTGCGGCTAGGGTTCTGCTCTCAGGGCTACACATGACGTAGGAAGCGTAGCGGGTCGATGCAAGGGCTATGATCGACAGGCTCAAAGCCTAGGGTCAGTTACGCCTCCAGAAGCGGTCCTTCACTGAGGACGCATGAAATGGCCGCAGAGCGTCGGTAGCGGACAGGTCGCTGGTGCGAAAATCAAGCGTTTCACATCACGCGGCTCACTGGTCTCGTCCTCCGCTTGGCTGATGGCCGCATGAGCAAGGCGCCTATGTACTGCGAGTGGTGCAATCCTTAGGATCGGATGGTCGATGGGGGCAGGCCCGGACCATGCGGTCCAAGGAAGCGGAAATGCAAAACAGCCCCTGGCTGGGCATCATCACCGATGCTGAGATCGAGAAGCTGCGCAATACCCGGACAGGCGGCCGCACGCATCCTGTGGTCAGCCTGGCGCTTGCTGGCGGAGGCGAACAGGTCGCCGCAAACACGGAATTTGCCGCGCGCCAGGTCGCTCAGGACAACCTGACCTGGCTTCAGTCCCTAAGGCCCCGGCTCCTTGATGAGAAGGACTTTACGGCCGCCGCAGGCGCCCTCGGCGAGATACGCGCCTTCGGCGCGCTACTCGAGACGTGGTGCTCCGTAAAGCCCGGACCAAGCGTTCCGGGGAGCAATGTGAAACCAGAGTTTGAAGCCGATGCCGGCGATGGGCCGGTCATAATCGAGGTGAACTCCCGTCAACTCGATAATGACCAGGTGGAAGGGCTCGCCGATCACCACGCCGATGTCGCGGCCCGCCATGCGGCCGAAATCGCCAAGGCGCAAGCGTCGGGGGCCATCAAGAACGTGGTCACGACCGGGGTCACGGAAGTGTTCCCGACCGGCGCACCTGACCCCGAGAAGCCGGGTGATTCGGTTCTGACAAACACGATCAGCCGCATCGCGCGGGTGAAGCAGAACGAAAAGCAGATTGATGCGGCCAAGCCCTTCGTGCTCTGGCTGGATCTTCAAGACCCTGGTGTCTGGGGCATGCCACTCGCGGACGAACTATTCCGGCCACTTTATACGGAGTGCAAGAAGGGTAGCATCCACAGCGGCCCGTTCTGGTTTGCGCTCTACGGCCGCAAGGGCGACCTCATGCCGGAGTCCATAGGGTACTCTTACAGAACGACGCCCATGCTGCACGACGGGCGCTTCTATCAGACCATGGCAAGCCATAAAGGCCCGACACGGGTGTCGGCTGTCGTCTACAGCTGCCCTCGGGCGACGATCCTGATGGAGCATCCCGCAGCCATTCAACCTCTACCCTCGAAATTCCGTGCCTCCCTGCTCAAGACACCTTTTTTCCGCCTCGACCTGTCTGTCGTTGAATGGAGGTCGGGCTTGGTGCAGCAGGCAGTTGATTGCGAGCGGCACATTATTGATGCCGCATCCACAGCCCTAAGAAGCTTTAAACCCTAACCGTCGCGTCTGATATACTTGAAGCTGTTACTATCGTCGGAAGGCAGGCTCGCTCAATTCCATAGTCCGCATTCCCGCGACTGTTTTTCGACATATATCGGCCCAGTCTTGAGTGTTCCTTTGCAGAAATATGTATAGTGGACCTGCCCTGCAAGGTCTTTATGGCCGTCTTCCCACATTCCAGTCGTGTCTTTCGTGCCTTCGCCCGGTAGAAGATCGATCCGGCTGTCTGGCTGTCCTGCAAGCGCTGTGGCGATCAGCTTGTCGCATTCTCCCTTACGAGTATGCCCCCCCGATAGTTCGCCGCTGTTTACCGGCCCCCAACTTGTCTCCGTGCTCCATTTTTCTATGCCGTGGGATGGAACTCGGCAGGATACGTAACAGGTATCATCGAACGGAACGGCCGTATCCACCCCAGCCTGTACGCCTCTTTTTTTCAAAAGATTGATGATCAGGGCAGCAGGGACCAAGCTGTTGTTCCCACCGCCAGCGGTGCCACCATGCACGAGGCCAATGACCTTGCCGTCTTCATTGAAGGCGGGGCCGCCACTGAACCCCGGACGTAGAAATCCGTCGGCATTGTAGAACCCATTATCGTCATAGAGGTTGGCAATGTTGACCGGTGCGGGCGTTATGCCGTTTTGCCCTGGAAACCCGATTACGACAGCCCGGTCGAGAACCTTTACTGGCGTCGAGCTAAACGTCACGGAATACCGGCATGATGCCGACTGAGGCAACTGCCAGACGGCGACGTCAGAAACTTGGTCTGCCTCGCGTAACTGCAGCGGGAATCGCGTCCCTTCTCGCTGGCCGATCACAGCCCACATTTTTTGCGAAGGGTCAGCTCGCAGATGGGCTGCGGTAACAATGTAACCGTCATGAGAGGCAATGAACCCTGTGCCGCTGTCCACGAAGTGACCATCCGCATCGTCTACCTCAAGGTAGACGGTTGCTCGCGTGTTATTCTGCAATATGGCACTCGGCGTGGCAGCCAGAGCAGGCGTGATGGTTGCCATCCAGGCAATGAAGGCAAGGCTTCTCATAGCAGCCTCTTCAAGCAACTTTCAGGTATTTGTTAAGCGCAAAAGTGCAAGGAATGTACTCATCCCCTACATGCCTGTGCGAGTCGAAAGGTTTGGTACTAAATTCTCGCCTTGAGATAATACTTGAATGTCCATCTGCAGATTGATTGCCGCCGATCACCCTAATTTTGGAACCGAGGCTCTGCTCAAAAAAGGCGACGTGGCCTAGACCTAAGCTTTTCCCCGACTGCTTGTCATAACAGGTAAAAACTACAAGGTCGCCGCGATTGGGGCTGTCCGTTGTAGCGTATTTTCCAGATGTTACGAAAGACTGCGAAGATGCACTATCAGTCCCTTTTATGTTGTTGCGCTCAATACACCAATTAACGAAGGCAGCACACCAGTTGATCATATCGTTTTGCGCCCTGAGGCTCGTTGCGTCGAAAAACCCTTTCACTAGGGGGTTCCAGGACGCTGGAGCGGGCCACTGTGCAATCGCGTCCGGATCAGATTGGAAAAATCGGTCGATAAAGCTCTTCGCCACGTCATAGGGGTGTGGGCCTTTTGGTGTCTCGTCCACAATCTTCTGCGCTTTTAACAGCTGATCTGCGTTTGGCTTTTTATAGCCATACACTTGAGGATCATCTAGAGAAACGAGAGGTGGAAGCGGCAGCTGATCGAAGCCAACATCAGTTCCGATTACTGGATCTGCCGCCTGAGCAAAAGCAGCTCTCGCACTCAATGCAAAGGCAGCTAGAGGCGTACCCAGGGTTATAGAGCGACGTGACAGCATTCGGACCTCCCCTAAGTCGGCGGAGCGTATCGACGGATCCGCTCCGAAGCAACCAGCTGCCGTAAGACTCGATGAGCGCCACCTCGCCCGTGCTCTAGTGTAAGACTCATGAGTTTTGCACCACGTAAGGATTGCGCCCGCAAAAACTCGCCAGCTGCTACATAGTTCGGTGCTATTTGGGTATGCCTCAAGCGAACCAAGCCATTAGCGGTCTCATTCAATCAGCTTGACCATTCAAATCGAACCGGTATCATGACACCTATCCTAATAGAACCGATTGGCAGGTTTCATGTTCGTCCGCGCCTATTTGCGCGCTTCCACCTCCGAACAGGACGCGACCAGGGCGCGGGCGCAGCTCGACGCGTTCGCGCATGAACGGGGCCTGGCGATCGCCGCGGCCTATGTCGAGAACGAGAGTGGGGCGACGCTGGCGCGGCCGGAGCTGTTCCGCCTGCTGAAGGACTGCCGACCTGGGGACGTGTTGCTGATCGAGCAGGTCGACCGCCTGTCCCGCCTCACCTCGGACGACTGGACGAAGCTGCGGGCGGAGATCGACGCCAAGCGGGTGCGCATCGTGGCGCTCGACCTGCCCACGTCTTGGAGCCTGGCGACGCCGGCCGACGAGTTCACGGGGCGGGTGTTCCAGGCCATCAACGGTATGCTGCTCGACGTCCTCGCGGCTGTCGCCCGCAAGGACTACGACGATCGCCGCCGTCGTCAGGCGCAAGGGCAGGCCCGGGCAAAGGCTGCAGGCCTCTACCGAGGGCGTCAGGAGGACACGAAGCGGAACGAGGGCATCGCGGCCATGCTCAAGGGCGGCTCGCCCTGGAGCCAGATCCAGGCCGCCACAGGCTGCAGCCGCTCCACCCTCTCCCGGATCGCCAAGCGGGTGAAAGCCGCCCCGTTGCAGGACGCGGATCGCTGATGCCGATCCGTCGCGAGCACCGCTATTTCTACCCGATCGACTGGAAGCAGCTCTCGGCCATGATCCGCTTCGTACGAGCGGGCGGCCGCTGCGAGGGCTGCGGCAGGCCGCATCTCCAGGACGTGCAACACCTCGGTGACGGCCGATGGTGGGACATCGAGGCGGGGCGGTGGCGGGACGGGACCGGACGTCTGGTGCGCCGTGCGCTCCCTGCTCCTGCGGATATGGCAGTGGGGACAGTGAAGGTGACGCGTGTGGTGCTGGCGACCGCGCACCGCAATCACGACACCGCCGACAACACGGGGGCCAACCTCGCGGCCCTATGTCAGCGTTGCCACATACTGCATGATCGGCCGGAGCATCAGCGGCGTCGACGTATGACCCTGCGCACACGAAAAGCAATTGGCGATCTGTTTCCAAACTGATGCAGCTGACAAGGCAATGACAAGCAAGAATGCCCCCGAAATAAACCGGATGTTTGTCCAGCCTTATTTTGACGTAATCCACCGCAATTAATTACAGTTAACGGTTGTATGACGGAATAACCGCCCCCACCTCTTCGTATCTGGCTAAAACTCGCAGGGGCGACGATTGGTACAGCAAGATCATGAGTATTCTGTCCTCGGCGGCTTGAACCGCGCCAAGATAGGACACACGATCGGCGCGATCGCCGCAGTAATATCACCGCTGGTCGTTTCGCTAGTCTTAGTAATAATCAGTATTCTTGATTATTATGGCATCGGCGATCGCATACCGCGTGTGGTGATGTGGCCCGTTAGTGCGGGCGTCATTTACGCAGGACTATATTGGATTTTCTCGAAATACGCCTGGAAGTATCGACCTCTGAATAAATTGCTGAAAGTGCCGGACCTCGCCGGGGAGTGGCACTGCGACGGGCAAACTATCAATCCGGACAAGACCCCCAGCTTCAAGTGGGAAGGCACAGTTGTTATCACACAGAATTGGGACAAGCTGCGCATCCGGCTTAAAACGGCCCAATCTGGTTCGAACAGCATCGCGGCCGCGTTGTTTCACGACGAGGTTGATGGCTTCCGAATTCTATATAATTACAAAAATGACCCGCGATCCGATCAACCGGAATTGCAGCCGCATCGAGGATTTGCGGATATAACCTTTAATCCTGATTTGAAATATGGCGAAGGGGAATACTTCAACGGCCAAGGCAGATTTACGTTTGGAACCATGAAACTGACAAGGAAAGTCTAATGGCCCGAGATATTCAAGGACGGCTTGGTCGCCTCAGCACCCGTCGGCGCGGCCTTGATCGCCCCACCGAATTGACGATGGACTCTCTTTCGGAAGTGCTGGCCAAGGCTGATATTACGGAGAGCTACCAAAAGCGCTCAAGCCTGCCCTACACCCAATACACCCTCGGCGCGATGCAGGAGGTTGGTCCCGATTATACCCGCATCGGCATCGAAGAAGCGACGCGAGTTGGCAAGCAACTCGAAAAAGGTCTGGCGGATCACGACATCGCAGTGGAGTTCGAGCTGCAGGGCTCAGTCCCACTCAAAATCCATATCAGAGGCGTCAGCGATGTCGATCTTCTGACATTGCACACGGCTTTCTTCACTTACGATCCAAACGGCCCGGCCCAACACCTTTACACTACGCCGGTTTACTATTCGCTCGAAGACAAAATGCGGGAGCTGCGGCTCAAAGCAGAAAAAGTCCTGTCCGATAGCTATCCGGCGGCGACAGTGGATAAAAACGGAAAGAAGGCGATCAAAATTTCAGGTGGTTCGCTGCGGCGGGCCATCGATGTCGTGCCCTCGCATTGGCACCACTCGACGGCCTACCAGAGCACCAAACACGATCACGAGCGCGGGGTGAAGGTATATAACAAGGGCGATCATTCGCTATTTCTCAACCTGCCCTTCAAGCACATCAAGCTCATTAGCGACCGCGATACGCTAACGATGAGCGGATTGAAGAAAACAATCCGGCTTTGCAAAAACGTCAGGAGCGATGCCATAAATGATGGCAAAGACATCCAGATTAGCAGTTATGAAATAGCGGGGCTGATGTGGTACTGCGATGCTTCGCGCCTGATAGTCCCTAACTATAACGAGTTGTCGCTGCTGGCAGTAACACAACAACATCTCGACTACCTGGCACGTAACGTCGAGGCCGCGATGGCGCTGAAGACACCGGATGGTTCGCGTCGCATCATCGATAATGCTGACCGGATGAAGGGTTTGGTAGCTTTATCGACCGAGATGGATGACTTGGCGGCAGAGGTCGTAAAAGAGCAAGTTACTCAGTATAAGCAAATCCAGCCCACTCAAGATCAGATCCTAGAGTCGCTCCGTCGGTCTTACGTCCCTTTGGTAAGCTGAGACGCCATGATCGTCTGCCTCTCGGTGTCACGAGAGGCGTAACTATTTTCATGCAAGCGCGCTTTCCCAGTCCTGCCGTCCATACAGGACGCGGATGATTAGCACGCCGGGCCCTTCCTCGACATAGACGATCATGTGCGCCTGGTAGGGGTGCAGGCGGACGGGCGGCGTGAACTCTTGGCGCAGCCGTGCCAGCCGCGGCTGGCTGGCGAGGAGCCCGAAGGCGGCGAACAGCCCATCCTGGTAGCGTTCCGCCTGGTCGACGCCGAATTGCAACGCGCCGGCGACGTAGGCGCCGGCAATGTCCTCGTCGGCCTCGATCGTCGTCCTGTAGGTCATTCCGCCTGAATGGCGGCCAGACGCTCCTGGCCGAGCTGGCGGATTTCATCAGGGGTGCGGGTGCTCGGGCCGCTCGCCATGCCGGCGTCAATCAGCTCCTGCAGCTCGGCAACCTTGCCAGCGCGATCTTGGTCGCGACGGATCAGGTCCCGCACATAATCGCTCGCGTTGGCATACCGGCCGGTATCGGCCTGTGCCTCAACCCAAGCCTTCATCGGATCGGGCAGCGATACGTTCATGGTCGCCATGGCGGCACCTCCTCGCTTATCATGGCAAAGATTGCCAAAGGCTGTCAAAGGCAATTCGCAATTTAAAGCGCTCGTTTTTGGGCGATCCGGTCCCTGCTCCTCCAAGGAGTTAGGCATCCCCGGGAAATCGCTCGAAAACGGTCCCTTCTGCGCGGTCGCAAATGGCTTTCAGCTCGGTCATCGATTGCGGAGATACTTTATTCTAATCGGCGGCGTAGCGCACCGCGGACTACTAAGTCAGGAACATCAAGCCGCTGAGCAAGGTCTTTGTCCGTGAGTACAGGGTTCGCCGCCGCGGCCTCGCGAATACAGTCGTCTCTGTATTTCCACTCAAGATTTGAAAATTTCTGACGAACATCCTCAATCGGCTTAAGTCTATCCTGAATATCCTGCACTTGGTCCCGAGGAATTATCTCGCCGCTTTTAACACGCTCAAGCAATGTCCTTCGCAGCCCAATTTGTTGCTTGAACAAAAAAACCATGTCACTACCGAGTCCATTGATTTTAGGGGCTTGCTGGTCGAAAGTTTTTTCTATGTCACCCAGCATTCTTTCAAATTTTTCTATGGTCGGGTTATCTCGCGTTTTGGCGAAGCTATCAGCTCCATCGACTCCCACCGGCATCGATGCAACGAAAGCCCCGTTTAAAAACAATATCTGAGGAAACAAGTTCAAAACTGAGTCAGTAGCTTCGATCTGCCTCCTAGCGGCAATCTTATCTTTCATCTTATAATAGGCGTTCATGTTCCGCTCGATTATTTCGCAAAAACTTACGGAAGCTTTGGCAAACGCGCCTATATTCTGCAGAATTTCAGCCACAACGCTCATGAATCCGCCTCCCTACATTTTCAAGTCGTGCAACTTACAAGAACGCAGAGGCATGACCTCGCGGAATATGCGAGCTGCCCGTGCAACTCGTAAGGTGATAGAAGTCAGCCGCTCGCAAAATCCAGTTAGACCGTTTGAAAACTCGGTTGATTGACTGGATTGAAGCGGCTTCGTGGGTGGAGGCTTCCTCCGTTGCGAATATCCGGTCCGAAACTGCGGAAGAAGGTCTTTTCTGAGTGATATCCTAAGGTCTGCTGCAGGCTTGTCCTAGGTGAGCAGGTCTGCATAGCGGAGCAGCTTCCCCTGCTGCTTCACGCGGTCGGTCCGCCACTCCCCCGTTTCGCCGTCCAGCCAATCCCATTCGCCGGTCGCCAGCAGGACCGCGACTGCGAACCGGGTTTCTGCCTGCGGGCCGCGCCTTATGGCGCGCATGATCTCCCGGACCGGGCGGCCGGTGAGCTGGGCGAGCTGCCAGACGGTTTCGGCCTCGTCGGCCGTCATGCGCTCGCGCGTCATCCTCGATGGACCGTCCCTAGGTCCGGCTGGGGAGGTAGGGGCGCGTTGCGCGCCTCCGGGTGGTCGGGAAGTACCCAAAAGGTCGACCAGGTGCAGGGGTGGCATCGGATCGGACAGGCCGCCCAGGCTTCGAGGTCGCGCCGCACGTCCGCGTCGGTGGCGGCGTGTAGCAGGTCGTCCGCGCTGCCCGCCTCGATAACGGCGAGGATGCGCCCGACTCCCTCGACGCGCTCGCCGGGATATTCGCACACGCATGGCCGGCGTGGGGCGTCAGCGATGGAGCTGTAAGCCACGGCGCGGCGGCGCGGGTCGTCGCGCAACATGAGCAAAAGGTCGTCCGCATCGGTGATGATTGGCAGAGACATGTGCTTGGCTCCGGCCCCGAGCCGATCGACTATAGCCGGGTCGAGAGCGGGAGGAATCCCCTGTGCCTGAGAAACCGAAGCGCCCGGACCCGGAAGTTATGGCCGAGGTCAAAACCCTGTTTGCCGAAATGGGGGCGATCCGGACGCGCAAAAAAGACAAAAGGCGGCCGGGGGTCCTATCGCTTCTGTTTTGACGTGCCGGAGGAGCTGGCAACGCTGGCCGGCTGGCTGGCGTACAAGGCGGAAATGGACCCGTTTAACAGGGGCGAAAAGCTGGGCCGCCCGGTTCACCTGACGCGGGAAGGCGACGGCTTCAAGCTGGCGGACTGGCACCGTGCGCGGCGTCTGATGTGGTCCCTTATTGAACAAGGGCTTTTAAATCAGCTTGAGCGGCTAGAGGATGAAACGCACCCTTGCCTGTTCCCGGAAACGGCCGAGGAGAGCCGGGCGCGATGGCAGCTTGAGGATGACATTCCATTTTGAGGCCCGTGGAGTGGTCTACGGGATTTTGACTAGGGTAGTGGCCTAAAACAGCCGGAGGCTATCAGGCCGCGCGAAATTCGGGGTCAGCGGCCCGATTTAGACGGCCCCGGGCGCGGCAGGCGCTTTCGCGTGGTCAGGCAGAACCCACATCGAGCAATGCGGGCCGTAGCGGAGCGGCAGGGCCTCCCAAGCCGGGCCGTCCTTGGCAAGGTCGGCCTCGTAAGCCTGATCGAGGACCGGCCGGGCGGTGCCGCCCTCCCCGATGATCGCGACGACGCGGGCGTTGCCCTGCAACGCCTCGCCCGGAAACTCGCACACGCACGGCCCCTCGAAACCATCGGGCAGGACCAGATACGAAACCACGCGGCGGCGCGGGGCTTCGCGGAGCAAGGCCAGCATGTCGGCCGTCTCCGTGACGCTCTCAACCTGTAGCGGCGGCATGGGTCCCCTCCCCTATTCGTCGTCGGGTGCTGCGTCGGCGCGCTCCGGGTCGAGGCCCGCGGCGACATAGACGGCGCGGGCGGCCTCCCGGAGGGCCTGCCCAGTCGGGTGGACGCCCTGGTGGATGGAAAGGCTATCGCGGGCGAGCTGGGCCTTGCACGCGTCCCATGCCGCGCGGAATGCGGGATCTTCGTCCAAGGCGGCCTGCCATGCCTCTCGTTCCTGTCGGCTCATAGCTTCCCCTCCTCCATGGCCTGCTGCAACACGGCCTCGACGCGCGCCCCGTAGCCTGGCCGGGCCTGAATCGCGGCGGCAAGCGGCGGCGCGATCCGCACGGTGAGATTCACCTTGCGGGCCTCGGGCGGGATCGGCGGTCGGCCGCCTAGATTCTTCGTAACCATTTCGGGCTATACTGTTGTTTATGCCATGGTAGGGAAGTTGTTATGCGGGTGCAAGGTTTATGCATAGCACTAACCTCCTATCCGTAGGCACCTTTACTTCGCTTGGGCCTGGCGCTGCTGTTTCAGAATCTAGGGCTGATAAAACCGTCAGCGGATCGGCATAGCCGAGCCGTTGGCGGCCCTCTGTACGGCCTGCCCCTCTACCCTGTTCGATTCCCCCGGAAGGGGGAACGAACCTCGCCCCGTAGGGGCGAAACGATCTACCCCGTCCCGATGGCCTCAGGAGAGCAGCGCCCGCATCCCCGAGTCACCCGAAGGGCCGGAGCGTAGCGAAGGACGGCGAAGCCGTTGACCGGGGGAGGACGCTGCTAGGCTCAAGGGCCGGGACATCAAAGCATCGGCCGTTAGGCCGATTCCGCATGGCCGCGTAGCGGCCCCACTTTTTTGAAGTCGGCCGAAGGCCGTCCATTGCGCCCGTTAGGGCGCTACTGCGATAGCGGCCGTCACCCGCATGGGCGGAGACTACAGGCTCCGGTCGCCATGGGTGACTAGGACGCGGGCCGGAAGGCATCGTCCCCTCTTTTTCCCTTCTTCTTAATTCTAGATTCTAAGATTCTAAGTTCTATGGCCGATCAGACAGCAAAATCAGCCACTTAGATGGTTAACTATGAGGAATGTGGGGAATCCTGTGAGGTTTTGGAGGCAAAACTGCCTCCGGCTGTGAGGATTCGGAGGCGAGGAATGAGGATTCGGAGGCCGAACTATGAGGGATTGGAGGCGGTCGGCGTTCTGTATAGCCGAGCTGTCTGACGCCCGATCGAGGCACAACTATGAGGGATTGGGGGAAGCTATGAGGGATTGGAGGCGCGGCCGCCCTGCCCCTCCCTTGCCGGTCAGACCTCGCCCGAGCGGCTGCAACTATGAGGAAATGGAGGAAATGGCCGGACCGCATACCGCCCCGGAGCCGAAGGTCGGCCGGTGGCTGCGCGCAGTTATGAAGGATGGGAGGAATCCCCTGTAGGCGGCGGATTTCCTTGGGTTTGCGGCTCCCAGATATGAAGGATTGGAGCGCGGCCACGATAGGCGGAGGCTTCCCTTAGGAATGGGGCGGTCGCCAGCTATGAGGAATTGGAGGCGGCCGAACTATGAGGTTTTGGAGGTGCGCCGCAGGCGATCCCGCCGGAGCATCCGCTGCACGGACGGGACGGGCGGCATGACGGCCTCGACGGTGCCGCTGATGCGGGCGCGTCGGCCGACCCTGGGCCGCTCCGCCTCGGCGTGGGCGTGTTGCAGAGCTTCCGCGTCCTTGGTCATCCATAGCACCTGAACGGCCACGACACGTTGCCCCTGCTTCACCGGCAGGACGCCGAGCGTGAACGGCGCGAGTGCGTTGATCTCGTCCACGGCCGGTTTCAGGACGTGCTTGTTCAACTCGCCGAACGTCTTGTATTTGCCCGGCATGACGCCGAGCATTTCGCGGAACTGGTCGAGCGTGAACTGATGCGACTGCTTCAATTCGAGGCCGGTCCACTGTGCGATGTTCTCGTACAGGCTGACGGAATATTTGGACGAAAACGCCATCAGCACGGGCAGCTTGATCTTGCCCCAGACGGTGGACGCCCGAAGGATTTCGACCAGGCGCTTGTCGAAGCTGTAGGTGAGGACGCCGCCCCGCCGGTCGGGGTCGTCCATGTCGTTGCCGCCGAGGAGCTGGACGTTGCGCGTCTTGCCGTTCGGCAGCTTCACGGTGATGACGGTTTTCATCAACGCCGTGATGACGTCCTCGATGCGGCTGTAGCCCTTATGGCCGTCCGCTTTCAGCATATCGAGTTCGATCGAATAGTCTTTCCCGGCCTCGACGCCCTGCATATGGGCGTTGTGCCAAAGTATGGTTATGGCGCGGCGGGCATTGAGGGTCAGTTCCTGGTGGCCGGTAATCTGAATTAACTCGGCGGGCTTCGTCGCCTCGTTCGGATTGCGAGGCTGCAAATCTAGGACCAGAATTTTCCCGGTTTCCTTGTGCATGATTCGTCCAGCCTAGCTTATGCGGACGAAAGCCAGAAATGAAATCTTTCAGGGCATAATTCAGAACTATACCCCTGTACCCCTATAGGGGTATGCCCCTATAGCATCACGATCACGTTTTCGGCCGGGCGCGCTCCGGGTGTCCCCTGCCCTCGATCACGCGGTCTATGCCTTCAAGAAACAGGTCGTGGATTTTGCACCGCTCGTGAAAGGCGATTTCCCGCAAGCGGTCCATCACGTCCGGCGGCAGATAGACGCTCGACTTGAACTTGTCGGACGGCGCGCGGGCCGCTGGCGCGGCGTTGGTGTTGCTCGGTTTCGCCTCGATGCGGACCGGCTCAGCTTGCGGCTGCGTTTCTTGGGCGAGCTGATCAAGAAATGACTTCCGCTTCGGCGGCATGGTGGCTCCTGTCTTCGGTGAGTTGTTTGGCGGTCCAGGCCCAGAGCTGGCGGATTTCGTCGGCGGCCTTGCTGTCGGGGGCGTATTCCGTGACGCCGAGCCCGGCCGCCATGGCGTCCTGAAAATCGGCGCGGTAGCCGAGCATGGAGGGCGCGAGCGCGCCCATCATGCGGACGCCCTCGCCCGCGTCGGTCGTGCGCCCGCTCGTGCGTGACGGCGGGCATTGGTTGAGGACGAAGGCGAAGGGCCGTTTGAGGCTCATGAGGGTCTGCACGGTCGGCTTCGCCGCGCGGATGTCCATAAGGGTCGGCCGCGCCGGTAACAGGCAGAGGTCGGCCGCTTTCATGGCTAGGGTCGTGGCGGTCGAGGCGATGCCGGGACAGTCGAGCAGCAGCAGGGTCATCCCTGCCTTTTCGAGGCTCGGGATCAGCTCGGGCAGGCTGTTCAACCGGCCCTGGTCGAGCTGATCGACGGTCGGCGTGTCCGCCTCGCGGTCGTTGCTCCATGCGATCAGCGACCCTTGCGGATCGAGGTCGAGCGCGAGGACGCGCTCTCCGGCTTCGGCGGCTGCGACGGCAAGGCTCGCGGCGATGGTCGTTTTGCCGGAGCCGCCTTTCTGAGTGACAAGGGCGATCGTTTTCATACGGCCAAGCTTATCACGGGATCGAGTCGCCTCCTACCCCTATACCGCCGTACCGTTTTACCCCTATGCCCCTGTAGGGGCATAGGGCTTGATCTTGACTGGCGGCCGTGACCGCCGGACTCTGCCGGTCGTTTCGGACGCGATGGAGCCGTGCCGTGACCGACCGCGATGAGCCGTATCGCCCGCACACCGACATGTTCAACGAACCCCCCAGGAGGTTGGAGCCGCCCGACTGGGAGAACCTGTCCGAGAATACGCGGCAGGAAATAATCGCAACGGAAAACATCGGTAAGGCGCATGCCGAACGCGTCGCCGTAGGTGAGCGCGCCCGTTCCACGATCGAGCGGCAAGAAGGCGAGTCCGAGCGGCGGCACAATCAGGAAGACCGCGAACGGGAAATGGGGGAAAGGTGCCGTTAGACCGGTCGGGGACCTCGACGGGGCGGCGGACGGTCGGGCGCGTTGTCGTTGGCCGTGACGGGGTGGGCCGCCCGCCACGCCTGGCCGAGATAGCCGGACCATTTCGCGAGATAGCTGCTTGCGAGCTGGCGCATCGCGAGGCCCTGCCAGTTGGTGGCGGCCTCGCGCTGTAAGCTGCGGCGGCTGGCGGACTCGTCCAAGCGTTCGGCCGCATGCCGTGCCTGCATGTCCTGATGGTGGCGAAGGATCGCCGCATCATGCGCCTGCATGGCGCTGCGGCGCTCCGCGTCGGTCGGCGGGACGATCCGGGGCGGGGCGGCCGATAAGGCCGGTACGACGCGCCGCGCCCATTGCCGCAAGGTCGTTTGCCGGTGACGAAACAGGCGGGTCCGCTCGGCCGCGTCGAAGGCGAGGCGGGCGATCTGCAACGCGGTCGCGTTGCCGGGAAGCAGGCTGCGGGCATTCTCCATCCGGCCGGAGCGGGTTTCTTCACGGGCGGCAAAGGCGGCGGCGCGACGGCGGACGCGCTCGCGCATCGCCTCGGCTGCCTCAAGGCGGGCGGCTTCCTCCCGCTGCCGGTCCTCGGCATAGTCGAGGCTGGTGTCTTTCAGCCGCTCGCGGGACAGGATCGCGGCAAGGCGCTTGCGGTCCGGGATAACATCGCGCGACCAGTGCATATCAAGCCGGTCCCGGTGGCGGGTCATCGCGACATAGGCCGCATGCCGGTCGAGATTGCCGGAGCAATACAGATACGCCCGGTCCACGGTCGCGCCCTGGCTCTTGTGGATCGTCATCGCGTAGCCGTGCGCGATGTGGTCGTAATGGTCGAGGGTGAACGTGATGGTCCGGGCCTCGTCGCCGTCCAGCCGGACGGTGAGGGTACGGCCATGCATGGCCTCGATGGTGCCGAGGCTCCCGTTGCGGACACCCATGCGGCCGTCATTGCGCTGGAAGGCGATCCGCTCGCCACGGGCGAGGTCGAGGGGGCCTGTCGAGGTGGTCAAGGTCACGTCTGGCCCCAAAGCGCTGGACCGCCGGAGGCAGGCGCGGGCGAGGGTATTCAGCTCCGCCACGTCGCGGCGCAGATAGGCCATGACGATCTGCGTCTGGCCGGGTGCAGCGCGCCGCGCTTCATCCCATGCCGCGATCACGGCCGCTTTCGCGGCCGAACCGGTCGCGTGGCCGTGGATCATGCCTTCCGCCTCGTAGGCATCGAGCGCGGCGGCAATCTCGCCTCGGGCGAGCTGGCCGGTGGCGGCCTTCATCCAAGCTGGCTTCTGGCGGCGGACGGTTTTGATCGTCACATCGCCCACGCGGGCGATGATGGCCCGGAACGCGCCGCCCGCCTCGATGGCCTGGAGCTGCGGCACGTCCCCCACAAACACGATTTTCGCGCCGCCCTTGGCCGCGAAGTGCAACAGGCGTTCGGTCTGACGGGAGCCGAGCATGCCCGCCTCGTCGACGACGATCACATCCTTGGGGCCGGGGAGATTGCGGCCATTCTCCCAGAGATACAGCCATTTATGGACGGTCCCCGTGACCTTGATCCCGGAGCCGTTGGCGAGGCTGTGCGCGGCTTCTGCCGCGAGGGCCATGCCCGTAAGACGAAACCCGGCCGCCTCCCATGACTGCCGGGCGGCGTCGAGCATCGTGCTCTTGCCCGTCCCGGCCACGCCGGAAACGCAGGCGAGGCGGTTGCCGGTCAGGACGTGATGCAGCGCCTCGCTCTGATCGCGGGCGAGAGACCATCCCTTGAACCGGGCGGGCACGTTGCCTTGCCCCTGCTGGGCGCGGGCGAGGGTATCGGCCTGCTGCGCCATGCGCCGTTCAAGGTCCTGATGCGAGGCGGTCGTGAAACGGACCCGGCCGCGCGCGTCGCGCCCGGCCCGGACCAGCTCGGGCGAGGCATCGAGGCGGGCGAGGGTTTCGGCAAAGCTGGCCGTGTCTGGGGTATGCCTGCCGACAAAGCGTTCCAGCTCCGCCCGCGTGAAGGTCGAGCGGTCGCGGGTGAGAACCGCAAGGGCATCGGCGGGTGTCGGTCCCGCGAGAAGCGCCGCGCTGCGCGCGGCTGCTTCGGCCTGGGCCGGATGGGCGGCAAGCTCCGCCTGATGCCGGAGCCGATCGGATGCTGCCTTGCGGCCGCCCCGCATGGTCTGGTGAAGCGCCTTGGTTTCGGCGGTGCGGCGGCGGCGGCCTTGCACCTCCTGCCATGCCTGGGCGCTGAACTGTTCGGCATGCGCCTCGCGCTGTGCCGCGACCGCCGGATGGGCGAGGCCCCCGGCCCGATGTTCGGGCCGGGTCGAGCGGCGGGACCGGTTGGCCGATGCGCGGCCGGGCCGGGTGCCAGCCCGGCGGGCGTTGTTCTCGACGCGGGCGCGGCAAAGGATGCGGCCTTGCCGTTCCTCGTAGCTCTGCGCCCATTGCGACAGGATCAGCTTCGATTTCGAGAGCGGGGCGGCGCGGCCATCCGCTGCCGATACGCGATTACAGAGGACGTGACAGTGAGCATGGGCGGTATCGCTGTGCGCCATGATGAGGGCCTGGTGATCGGCAAGGCCAAGGGCCTGCAACGCCTCGCGCGCGGCCTCGATCATCTCCGCCTGCGTCGGCTGCTCGTCAGGACTCCACGATAACGAGAATGCGAAGGTCGGCCGGTCGAGCTTCCGCCCGGTGGCCTTGATACCGGCGAGGCGTTTCAGGCTGTCTTGCGCCCCTGCCGTATAGGCCATGAGCCGCCATGCCTGTTCGGGGTCGTCCGTGCCGAGGTTGAAGGTCTGTGTCCATGCCACGCGATCGGCGGTCGTGGCGGGGCCGCCATCTGGCGTCCGGTCATGCAGGAAATAGGCGGCGGCGGCCTTAAAGGTCCGACCGCCCGTGCTGATCGAAGGGATCATGGAGACGGTCGAGTTCGATATGAATTTTTGAAATGAGGTCGCGGATGATGCGGTCGTGCGGCAGCTCCCGGCCTGCGTTCGCGTGGCGGGCGATCTGGTTCATGTTGTTGGCGAGGCCGATCAGCGTGGCGACCGCCTGAGGGTCGGTCGAGCGGCGGCGCGGCAGCACAAACTCGGACAGGGCGCGTTGCCGGGCGAAGGCGGAAGCCGACAGGTCGAGAAGCGATGCCTTGCCGTGGATGCTGATGATTTCGCCGGGGCTGGCGCGGAACGCGATCCAGCCGGTGCGGCGGTCATCTGGCTCCTTCGGCGGCAGTGGCATCGGCGGTCCTTCTTCTGGCCCGGACGGGCCGGGGAATTGAAAGGGGTGGCACCCCTTCACCAGAGTATTTGTGAAACAAATACACATCTGGCAAACCAAAACAAAACCAGATTAGCCAAACCAAATTAAATATTACATAAGACCATTTCCGAAGCATGATTGGGCCGCAAGGGACGCAATATTGAACCGGCTGCGCCGGTCTGTTTTCTTCTCCGAACGCGGCAAGCGTACCGCCTCGCTCGCTTCGAGCAACAGGTGGGTCCGGTATTTTTGCCAAGGGCAAAAATCTTCCGGTCCCGGCCTCCGGCCGCTGTTGCTCTCCGCTCGTCGTGACGGTGCGGGGATGGCGATCGGGACGAAGAACGATGCAAGGGAGGGATCACGCCTGCGGCGCGATCGAACAAAGAACATGATAGAGGTTTAGGGGTATACCCCTATAGGGGTTTAAAGATGAGTCCGCGAATGCTCATGGTCGTTCGTCCGATCATGCTCCCGGCCATCAACCTCGTGCCGACGCTCCGCCAATTCCGCGCTTCGGTCCTGCTCAATCCTCGATGACGCGGCGCGATCGAGCTGACGGTCTTCGGCCTGGTGTCGATCATCCAAGGCTTTCGCCTCACGCTGGTGATCGACGGGGATGCGGTCGCGCTCTGCCTGAAACGCTTCGCGAAGATCCCCGGCCTTGCGGTCATGGTCGGCACGATCGGGCGGGGCAGGGGCAGGCGCAGGATCGCGACCGGTCAAGCTCTGCATCACGCGGCCGAACAAGCCTGGCTGTTCGCGCGTCGGCTCGGGCTGGACAGGACGGGCCTGCTCGATGGCACGGGCTTCGCGGCGGTCGATGTCCTTACGGCGCAGCTCGGCACGGGTCTCCTGCTGCCGCGCCTGCTCGGTTCGTTCCCGGTCGTGTCGTGCAGCCTGATCCTGCCGCGCTTCCCGTTCCCAAGCTTGGCGCTCGCGGGCCTGCCGGTTCCGTCTGGCGTTCGTCCGGCCCGGACCCTGATGCTTTGTCGCCTGCCGGTCGATGCCGCGGGCCTTCAAACTGCGATGCTCGACTAGGACGCTATTCCCGTGGCCTTCTGCGGCAAGCGCCTCGTTCATCAACGCTGCCAAGGTTGCCCGCAACGCTTTGACCGTCCGGCTGCCGCCCTCCTTGATGTTCCATTCGCGGGTTTTGGAAGCTAGGCCGTTTACCGTCATGCGCCTTGTCGTGAACAGCATGTGGCAATGGTGGTTGCGCTGATCGCCAAGCTTGCCGGGTGCGTGAATGGCCCAATCGACCGCTACCCCGTGCGCCTCGACCATGTGCCGTGCGATCCGGTGAACAAGCGCCAACCTCGCGCATGCCGATAGCTCGGCCGGAAATCCGAAAAGCACCTCACGGGCAACCAGGGCGTCCGCTTTCCATGCTCCGGCATTGGCTCCGCGTTTGCCGTTACGCTCTCGAAGCTCGGCCGCATTCCACAACCTAGAGCGGTCAAGGGTCCAGCTAGGCGCATCGACGGGAGCAAGGATGCCGGTAGCCTCAAGCCCTGCTTTGGCCCGGTAATCGTGGACCCGTCCCTGCCGTTCGCATTCGATCCGGTCACATGCTCGGTAGGCTGCTGCTGCCGTTGCGGACCTTCCCTTGGACCGGTTCAGGCTTTGGATATGGGCTGTAAGTTCAACGATCCGCATCCCCACCTCCCATCAAAATGAGGGTCCCCTTCGGACCCGCATCGCTGCGTCTTCGCAGCCTGAGGCCCATGGCCGACCAAGCTCCGCAGGACGCGCAGTGACCCTTGGAACGGCCAGAATTGCATCGGGAGACAGTTCGGCCCCTTGGTCGATCTGGCAGGACTTGGTTTTCCCAAGTTCGGCCCCGGTGTAATTCTGGTTAAGTGCGCCATTGCCAGTTTTCGCGCGCGCGTGAGGACTGGCAGACGCGAAGGCGTCGGCTATCCTTGCCGCATCGTCGGCAAAGCCCGATAGGGCGGCCCGCCCGGTGAGAACAGGGGAAGCGGAACGATGTTCGGCTGGACCGGCAAAGCCAAAGGCGCAGCGCAAGCGGCACCCTCGGGCAAGGATGCCCCTGCTTCCAATGGACGGGACCCGATGGCCGGGTTTCCCCGTGGCCTGCCCGGTGACAATACGGACAAGCCGGGGGCGTCTGCCCGATGGCCGTCCCTCGATGAAATGGCGGCCCTCGAAACACGGCCTGGTGGCCCGAAGATGTGCGAGTGGCAGCCGGGAATGTTCCTGCTCGGGCGTGACTCGGCAGGCCGCTACTACGGCCACGACGACGACCGGCATATCCTTACGGTTGCAGGCAGTCGGGCAGGCAAAGGCGTGTCGCTGATCGTCCCCAACCTTCTGTTCTGGCCGGGGAGCTGCATCGTCATCGACCCTAAGGGCGAGCTGGCGACTCTGACCGCTATGCGCCGATCGGCGGAAGGCTCGGATTGGTCGGTCCCCATGACGCCGGGCGTGGGCGAGGTCTACGCCCTCGATCCGTGGGGCAGGGTGAAGGGTAAGGCGGCGGCCTTGCCTGCTGCTGGCTTCAACCCGATGGCCGAAATGGACGTGACCAAGGACGGCTTCTTCGATCAATGCTCCCTGCTGGCGGACGCGCTGATCGTGCAGGCGACGGGCGAGGGCGCACACTGGACGCAGGGCGCTCGGACCCTGCTTCTCCTGCTGATTTACTACGTCGCCGCAACCAAGGAGACCGAGGAAAAAAACCTTATCGAGGTCCGCCGTCTGCTCGCGTTGCGCGGCAAGGCAACGCTTAAACTGTTCGAGGAAATGGCGGGCAATAGGGATGAGTTCATCGCCGAAAGCGGCAAGGCGTGGGGCGGCATCCGTGAGGGGGAGCTGCAATCCATCGTAGCGAGTGCCGCCACTCAGACCGCGTTCCTCGACGGCCCGGAAATGGCGAAGGTGCTGAAAACGTCCTCGTTCCGGCTTGAGGATTTGAAGGAGCGCAGGATCACCGTCTACCTGTGCCTGCCCGCGTTGCGTCTGGCGACGCATGGCAAGTGGTTCCGCATGTTCATCAACATGGCGATGGATGCCATGGAAAGGACGGGGCCGATCAAACAGGGACAGCATAGAGTGCTGTTCTGCCTCGATGAGTTCGCCGCTATAGGCGCTAACGAAACTATTGAGAAGGCGGCTGGACAGATTGCATCGTTCGGCGTGAAGCTTTGGCCGATCATTCAGGATTTGCCGCAACTGATGCGGGACTATCCGGCATCTTGGGAAACCTTCATGGGCAACGCTGGTTTGTTGACGTTCTTCGGCAACACGGACCTTTCCTCGACAAAACACATATCGGCGCGGCTCGGGGAAACCGAAGCCATCCGCTGGAAGTATTCCGATACGAGAAATTGGCAGGAGTCGAAGGGTACAAACACACCCAATCTTGCCGCTGCGCTGGTCGGCACGGCCGGAGGAGGCGGCGGCACTTCCAAAGGCTCTAACGAGGGCGGCGCATTTGGAAAGACGCAGGACTTTCAGCGCGGGCCGCTGATGACGCCTAGTGAGGTCGTGGGGGCCTTCGCCCGCGAGCGAGGCAACATCCTTGTCCTGATCCCGGATAAGCCCCCGCTGGTGCTGAACCGGGTGACGCATTACGGGGCAGAGGACGACGCTCTCATGGGCGGCCTGTTTGAACCCATCGAGGGACAAAAAAACCCGCTGACCATGCGCGATCAGCGGGAGATGCGGGACGGCCGGTAGCGCCACGGTGCTACTGCTCGGGATGCTCGAAGCGATGGACCGCAACGCGGTCGTACCACTCGGGCGTGAGGCCGTTGTGCACGGTGTCGATGCCCTCAACGAACTGGATCAGCGTGGCGCGGGGCTGCTTCTCTGCGTAGGCTCTGAGCTGGGCGCGCTGGTCCTGCGTCCACTCCCGATGCGGCACGGCAGGGCGAGCCGCTACCTCCTGCACGGCTGGACCGGTGCGGCCGGTCTGAACCGTGCTGGCCTGCCTGACTGAGCCATCCGTGGTGGACATGCCCCGCTTGGCAGCGGCGGTCTGGCCTGCGTCGAACAAGCTGGCCTGAATACCCTGCCGGAGGTCGTTGCCGACTCCGCATGTGGCATTGGCGACGTTCTGTGCGCCGCCATGCCAGTCGATGTCTTGGCTCTGACGCTGCCAGCCGACCGGGGCGGTAGGCTGAGTGTTAGCGGCGATCATCTTGCCGGCAAGGCAGGCAAAATCCGTTATCCTGGCCGCAACACTCAGTCCCGAAAGATTGTCGGCCTGCTGCACGATCGCTGCATTAACCATCACTTGGTCGATCGCGGTCTTAGCCTGTGCCTGAGCTTGGGCGTCCGCCAAGCTACGCTCGTATTCGAGCCGCATGGCCATCTTGCCAGCCAGCTCGTGGTTCTCGAAACTAGCCGTAGCATCGCCCATGATTTCCATGGGCTTGTAGCCAGCGGGCATGACGATTTGCAGGGCATACAGGCTGACGCCTGCAAGTGCGCCCGCTGTGATTATACCGCCTAGATATGGTTGCACACGGCCCCATGCCGATACGGGCGGAGGTGCGCTAAGTTCCGGGTTCATCGGTAGGTCTCCAAATCCTTCGGGATGATGATGCCGGGGCCAGCCAGGCGACGGCGTAGGGCGTCCTCTTGCGCTTGGATCAGGGCCAGCTCTGCGAGGGCTGCGGACACTTCGGCAGCCATGGCCGGGGAACACGTCGAACCGGACCCGGCGAAGCTGCTAGGTCCGGCCGATACGATGGCTGCGAGAACGGCGCTGGCTGCGCCGATCCGCAGAAACAAATTGAGCCGCCGAATGCCGGTGATGGCCTCGGGCGGCTCTGGAAAGGTGATGTGTTCGTCGGGTTGGCGGACCATGGCTCGGTCTCCGCACGGCGGGGACACGGGAGCGGCGTTGTGGCCCCTCCCGCGTTGCGGTCAGTCTTTTTTGATGATCGTGACCGGACGCGGCGGCGGAGGCGGAGGCGGAGCCTCACGGCCTTTGTTGTATTGCTGCTGCGCCATGTAGTTGTCGAACTTCGGATAGGGACGGGTGGTCCCCTGATCTTGGAAACCCTTGTTGTAGCTGCTCATGACGACGCTCCGTCGTGAAGGTGCGTGCCGTGCGGCAACCGAGCATGAGGGCCGAAACCACACACGTCCGAGTGCCGCACGACAAGGGCACTATCGGACGGTCACGGCTGGTGTAAAAGTGCGTTCGTTTGGTTTTCTCAACCCTGCGTCAATGCGCCACGCTTCGCCCGGTGTTTGGCTCCCGCTGCCCGTGCATTCGCCCGGTAGCGTTCTATCGCTTCTTCTGGGTTGGCCATGAAACGGGGGTCGGTTGTCTTAGCCAAGGCAACCGCCTCGTCTGGGTGGCGATGGGCACGGTTACTGTAAGCCCTGTAAAGGGCAGGATCGCATTCGCCGATAGCCTTGAGCGTCAACACGCCCGCCTCGATCCATGGGGCGTAAACCTTTCTGACAAACTCGGTGGCCGTCATGCCGGGTGGATGATCGGACCAAGGCACCGGGGCGACGGTCGGCAGCGGCATGGCTGGTTTAGCGGCTTGGCTGAACGCATGCCGCGCGGTCCTGGCAGCCTTCAACTCGGCGTCAAATTCAGGGTCCAATGCCTCTAGCTGCGCGACGTAGGCGGCAAGGGTTTTATAATCTGTGTTTTCGAGCGCCACGCGGTCCTTTTCATCCAACCCGCTGAGGGCGGATATTTCCAAAGGACTTTCGCTAAATTCAATCGGTTCGTCACGATATAAAACAGGTGATGGCGGTGGCGGATCTTTTTTAGGCTCACGGTCTACGCGAACAAGTCTGTAGAAATTGTATAAACCGCGTTCTTCTTCATTGCTAAGAAGTGCTATGCAGTCGCGAATGATCGCGTTTACGTCCTCAGGTTTTGGGCAACTGAATCTATCGCCCCAGCCAACGGCATGTAAAAGGAGCTGAGCTTTTTTTACTCTTTCCTGATCTAAAGGGCGTCCATCAGGGCTAGTCCACTCTCTAAAGATAATTCCATACTCAGCATCTCCAGCGAGACGGCCATCAAGAACTCTTAACGGCGTTTCTCGTCTAGCTTGCTCTAGGATGGCGTGGCCAATCGCCTTCTTATGCTCCGCATCGTCTTCCGCCATCGACGCTACGCCTCACGCCCGCTCCAACTCCCGTTCGGCGGGTATATCCCTAGCAGCCTCGCGAAACACCTCCTGCCGATCGGCTGTGGCTTCGCGGGATGCAGACGCCTCCCGGCTATCTTCCGGGGTAGGTTCACGCGCTGGCGGGGCTTCGCGGTTCTCCGGGGCGGCGCGTCCAAAATCCTCAGTGGGACGGACATTCCCTCGGGGCTGCGCCTGCCGGTCCTGCTGCTCCTGCTCGCGCCTCTGTTCATTCTCTCGGTCGGTCTTCTCGATGACGCGGGCGCGGTCCTCGATCTGGCGGGGCCTGTCTGCGGCATGGTCGCGGGTCATCCGCTCCCGCTCGTCGCGGATCATCTCAAACAGGGCCTTTTGCTCCTTCATGCGGTCGATGCGCCCGGCCTGCTCCCGCTGGTCCTGCCGCTCCCGCAAATTGGCATGATCGACGTTGGTCTTGTGCCGCTCCGTTTCATGCCGCTGCACGATGGCTTCGCGCTGCCGGTCGTTCTCGGCACGGCGGCCGGGGATCAGCTCGGCAACGCGACCGGCAAGCCCTTTGCGGCGGCCGTCGAAGTCGCTCAGCTCGCGGTCCTGCCTCTCGTGTGAGTTGGTGAGGGCGTGGTGCAGCCGCTTATCGGCCTCGGCCTTCGCGTCATGGAAACCAGGTCGGGCGGCGGCGTGACGGGTCCGCATTTCGTCCGTCATCCGGCGATGCGTAACTTTCTGCTCCTGCTGCTGGCGCTTCTGCTCCTGATTGACGACGGCGGTTGCCCGCTGCTGTAGCTCCTTCTGCCGGGCGGTTTGTTCCGCCTGCTTCCGGGCATGCTCGACACGTCGGCCCTCGTCGCGGCGACGGTCTGCCTTCTGGTTGAACTCGCGGCGCATCTGCTCGCGCCGTTGATCGGCCTGCCGCTGCATGGTCCGGCGACGGTGATCCTCGATGCGCCGAATAACCTTCTGGCTGGCGTCATGCTTACGCTGATGCTTGATCCGTCCCGTGGCATCGCGGCGGCGATCGGCCTCCCGGTTGAAGTCGGTGCGGGTCCGCTCCTGCAACCGCCCCAACTTACCGCGCTCGGCGGCCATGTCTGCCCGTTCCTGCCGCTCCTGGGCGCGGTGCAACGGCGTAAGCTGGTGGCGCTGATGGGCGGGTCGGGACGGGTTGGACGCTTTACGCGGGGCGGGCTGCGGTGCCTTAGCCCGATCCGGGGCCGCCTTGCGTGAGCGGGCGGGCTTTGCAGGCTGCGAGGGATCGGCTTGCCGTTTCAGCCGGTCGGCCATTCCGAAGGATGCGCGGCGGGCTGCTTCTCTCGTGCGGGAACTGCGGGCCATAGTGGGAGCCTCGATCTGCGAGAACGGCAAAGATGCGCCATTCTCACCCGCCTAACAAGGTAGAGGGGGCGCTTACGCGCCGCCCTCGTCGCCCTGCTGGTCTTTCGGCTTCTTGGTGCGGAGCACGATTTCGCCGGGACTGTTCGGCAGCAAGTCGAGGCGAAGATTAAACCCGTTGCCGTCGTTGTGCGCCCAGGCCGCACCGATCTTCGTCCAGTAGGGGTTTTCGCGATCCGGCACGAAATACGCGTTGAAGTCTGGCTGTTTCTTGGATGTGGACTCGCTCATGGTCGTTTCCTTTTGTTATTGGCCGGCTTGATCGCCCGCCATGACATCGTGCCTTAGTCCGGGCGGCCGGGACAGGTGCAAGTTCGCGATGGGGGAGGGGTATTGCCCGGCCTGGCAGCCCGGCACTTCCGGGCGAAGGCTGGGGACACCCCCGGAGCGCCCCTTTAGGGGTTGGCTTGTGCCTGGCCTGGTCACCCGGCCATGATGTGAATGGTGGGTGATTTCTAAGCCGGTCCGGTGACGGAAAACGACGCTGCGCGGGGCCTGCCGCCGGGAAATGCCCTGGCTTGCGTCATGGCGAAGGCTGGGAGGGGTCTTTGGCCGCTAAACGGTGAATCAGTGCCGCCGCACCATGAAAAGCAGCCTGGCGGGCAGCTCTGCCGGACTGACGACAGGGCTGGTCACAGCGATAACTGAAAACAAAGCTCTGCCGACCAGGCTGATCGATGATAAGTATGCGCTCGTTGCCTATTACGAAGGGCAGTCAAACGGCCTAAATTGGTGGGCTTCAAAGGTTCTTTTTGAACAGAGACATAGCGCATGAGCAGCTATTATTGGTTCTGCTAGGACAAATAAATTTTTTATCGTCGCAAGCCCTTTGCCAATATCCCTTGATTGTTATGGAGTCTGAATAGCCAAAGCTCTCCATAATTCGAGACGCATTCATTTGACCATTTACGTTCCAAGCAGGGGACATTATAAGAGACGGCCGGAATTTATTTAACTGCCGTTCCGTAAAATCAAATAAATCTTTTCCCACCCCTCTATTTCTGCTTTCGTCTGAAATACATATTGTCTGTATGATACCTATTTTACCGGTAATATCAGACGTAGCAATATCATCAGTGACTTGCTGCTCTATTTCTTTCTGCACCACATCAGATAAAATATTATCGTTAAAAATAAATTCATGAAGTTTGGTCGCTGGCAACATGTAACTTAGGCTAAAGCCGACAATTTGACCTTTTTTGTGTTGCCTTACAACGATCAATTTAGCATTGGGAATACTTTCTAACTTAGGCTCAATTCCAGACTCAAAATACCGGTGACCAAAAGCCTTCTCGGACAATAGCGCTACACGCGGCCTATGCTCAGGCTTAAAATCGCTGAAATATAACTTGCCAGGACGTCTTCTAAGGATATATTGTCCACTACTTATTTTGTGGTTTTCTTCGTCCCAGCCACTCCAATAGCCATCGAAATCCATTACACCTTCCTTTTGTGCCAAGAAAAAAGATCCTACACTTCTACTATCTCTATGTCCCACCTCCTTATATGTACCAGCCATTAAATGCCCGTGAAAAAGCTCTCCTTCCAGATGCCAAATCCTTTCACTGCTGCTTCTAAGGTCTGTAGCCGTATTTACTCCTATAATCTTCGCTCCTTTCTGAATTATCTTCAATAATGAATACATTTTTATATCGTTTCCTTTCGAAAAATCCTCATAATATGCAATATAATTGCCAGATATTTTATAATGTCTGGCTTTCCATTTATCGGATAAAAATTCAAATGATCTTTTCACAAGTATTTCATAAAACAAAAGAAACAGTAATACCGCTGATATTTCAACTATCCAGTGGTTTTGCAGGATTTCGAGAAATCCTGCGCCAGCGTGCCTAGCACTCTCCTCCGGTCTAGCTGACAAATCGGGATTTGTATCCAATACCGTGCGAAAGAACCTCATCAAAACAGTCTCAATTATAATTCGCCTACAAGCATTGAAGAGCCTGCATGTGCGTCCGAAAAAAGGCAGCCCGGCCAGGTGCCAAGTTGGCACAAACCAACACGACTAAAATTTTGGGAGTGCTGCAATCAAGTCACAGAGATTGATTGCTGCCAATTTAACTGGGCAGGTCGAGCAGCGTCTGGGGTCTCGGTTGGGGACCGCTCCGGCGGTCATGGCGCTTCGCGCCAATGGTGCCGACTGGCGTCGGCCGGTCATTCACCCTTACGCGGCAAGCGTACCGCCGTGCTCGCTCCGGCAAGGGGTGGGGCCTCGCCATGCTCGCCCCAGAATAGGTCCGGGGCTGCGCGTGGCTCCGGTCCCGGCTATCGCCGCCCTTGCTCTCCGCTCCGTGCGAGCGGTGCGGGGAACGCGATCGGGACGAAGAACGATGCAAGGGAGGATCGTGCCTGCGGCGCGATCGAACAAAGAACATGAATAGGGGTATAGAGGTATAAAGGCATACCTCTATGAACGGGGAGGCGCGTAGCGCGGGAGTAGCCGACAGGCGCGGGGGACCGGCTCTGAGCCGGTGGGCCGTCTCCTGGGGTCCGCCTACAGCGGGGGAGGAGGCTTTAGCCGGGCGGGCGCGCTTTGCGGGGGCCTCTGGCTTCCCTCTGGCGAAGTCCCCGGCATGATGCCGGGGATCTGATGCCGATTTCTAAAACAGGGTGAGTTGCTGCCGTTTGGCCTGTGCCGCGATCCACTCGGGCCGCTTCGCCTCGGCTTCGAGCATGGCGGTGACGTAGGGCAGGGGGCCGCCCCACTCCGTGAGGATTTCCGGGGAGACGAATATCGAGCGGTATCCGGTCGAGGTGATGGGGAGCGGCTGCTGGTCCGGGCTGCGCACTTCGATATGCGAGACGTTGCCAATGCCGTTCATCCAGTCGCCCTCGTAGCTGACCGACAGAGGAATCCCCTGCCAGTCGAGCGATAGCTGTTCCTTGATGCGGTCCTCCATCACGCCACCTCCTTTCCAGACAGGAAGTCGGCGGCGCGCTGCGCCTGACTGGCGGCGGTGAAGATGGCCCGCTTGTCGGCTTTCAGCACGTCGAGCCAGTGGCCTAGATAGGCCGCATGGTCTTCGCGGGGTTCGGGGGTGAGGTCGAGCGCGGCGGACAGGAACGCCGCGCCTAGCTCCGCGATCAGCTCCTCGAACGCATATGCCTTGTCTGCGAACCGCTTGCCGTACTCGCGGGCGAGGCGGGTCGTGTGTCCGGTCCAGTGCGTCAGCTCGTGGATCAGGGTCGAGTAATAGGCCGGAGGATCGCGGAAGGCTTCGGGGGCGGGCATCTGCACCACGTCGACGTGGGGGCTGTAGAAGGCCCTATTGCCGCCATGCTGGATGGTTGCTCCGGTTGCCGCCGTGAATTGGTCCGCCCGTTCGATCCGCTCGAAGGTGGGCAGGGGTTCGGCGTCCGGGATCGGATAGCGGTCGCCTAGGCCGTCGATCTGCTCCGTGTTGAACACGGTGTAGGATTTCAGGAAGGGAATGCGCTGTTCGCTGTCCGCGCCCGGTGCCGCGCTCTCGTCGGTCCGGGTGATGCTGCCCGCATAGACAACCTTGCTACCGGTTTCGCCCTTGCGGACCTGTCCGCCCTGTTCGGTCGCCTGCTGGTAGGTGAGCCATGTCGGTGAGCCATAGCCCCGGTCGATGGTCGCGCCCCAGAGCATCAAAATGTTGATACCTCGATAGGCTTCGCCGTTGCTGCGGCGGGGCAGGATGATCCTGCCGGACGTGTTGCCGCTGCTCCATGGCTTCGTCCAAGGTCTGACGCCCTGCTCTAGGCTGAAAATGATGCTGTCGGTAACGGTCTGATAGATGTCCTTTTTCACTGTTCTTCTCTCGTCTAAAGGGTTGCGCATGCAACCCTGCTAGGCCGAGCGCCAATGAGCGTGGGGAGGCGGTCAACACTGTCCGGCGGGTAGGGGTATCTCCCAGCCTGCCAGGCTCGTCTTCGAGCCGAAGGCTGGGGATGCCCGCCGGACACGGGCCAAGGCCCGCTCGGTGTTGACGGCCGGGGCCGGCACGGCCCTCTTGCTGTCTTGATAGTCGGGAGGCGCCAACGGCGCGGGGGTAGCGCAGCGCGGGGGACCGGCACTGAGCCGGTGGGCCGTCTTCTGGGGGTCCGCTTTAGAGCTGGGGAGGAGGCTTTAGCCGGGCGGGCGTCTTTGCGGGGGCCTCTAGCTTCCTGCCTTGCGTCAACGATCGTCACCGGATGGCCGAGACCGTGGCTCGGGTCGCTTCGCGACTAGAGCGTGACCCTGGAAGGGGGACGCCTCTTTCCGGCGAAAGCCG
>NZ_JBYQFA010000008.1:0-33535 GCF_057836565.1 Methylobacterium sp. J-118 | reverse complement strand
GCATAATCAGATCACCGCATTAGGAATGTAAACTGTGTTAGCCTCCAAAGACCGGAGCTAAACTACATATAGGAATTAGGCAATTCAGTTAATTAAGTGCTACTTATGAGCCAAAACAATAAACGCCTTATGTGATATTGGTAGCTTAGGGACTTATCAGTCGCACGGCCTCAACTGTGAATTGATATCTACAACTATGAGTTTTAACACGGCGATCGACCATCATCACAAATTCGTGAATATCGTCAATCTGTCTCGTAACTTGATTTAGTTTGGCGCGCCCTACCCGCCTTTGGCACGAGCGAGCTCTTCGGCGAACAGCTCGCCCGGGTGAAACTTCGGCTTAGGCCAGAAGGTACCGGTCGCCCATGAGCGAACGACACGATAAGCCCTCGTCCCTGGACGCCGCGTTAGCCGCGCAGATCTATGCTGCCCGCCTCCGGGGTGCCTACTCGACCGAGGCCCTGGCGGCGCTCGCGCGGGTCGACCCCGAGGTGATTGCTAGACTTGAGCATGGCGCACTGATCGCCGACGCCGGGGCTCGGGACCGCGTTATGGACGTGCTCGGCCTGCGTTCAGATAGCCATCTCTACCCTGCCCAGCCGACTGATTTTGGCCGGCACCCATCGGATTGAGATGGAAGCACGCTGACCCCATCCGCAAACGCCCAGCCTCCTCCCGCTAAGCGTCCCGCTCGGTCCTCACGGCCTCCACGGGGGCGTGCATGTTCCCGGCGTCGATCGCGGTCTCGACGAGCATGTCCTGCACAGAGGCCGGCTGCTCGCGCAGATCGGCATTCTCGACCGCAAGCGCCAGGAGCAGGGCCGCAACGTCGTCACCCATGCCAACACCTGCCTCTCGCGTCCGGGGCCTGCCTGGTAGGGCCAGCGTAGTTACCGCGTCGACAAGGATGCTGGGTCCGCAGGTGCCGGCGGCGACCTAGTCCACAGCAGGATCACGAGCACGCTCCGGCCGGGCCGTGGGCCGGCGCTCGCGGTCTCCAGTCCCGCCGCACCGCGCCGACCCTCACGCAACTGCCCGGCCAAGGCTTCACGGGCGCCCTGCGGGGAACTCGCCCGGAGAACGCCTGTCGTCGCGTGCTTGCCCGCCGCACGCTTTGCGGTGTCGCGAACGCCTCGGGCACGCGAACGGGAAGAAGCGATGCTGTAGCAGGTGCAGGAGGTGCTGTCGCCGTCAGCTCACCGGCGGTTGAGCGCCGGCCACTGCGTGATCACCGCGTCGTCGGCCGGCATGTAGGCGTCGACGATGGCGCCCTTACGGCTGACAACACAGATCATCGCCGCCTGGCGCACCTCGTACATCATCGGCCGCTCGTAGGTGATGCGGAACAGCACCGGTGCGAAGTAGTCGCCCTTCTTATCCGTCTTGTCGGCGCCGGCCGAGACCGCCTCGACCTGCTTCATGCCGGCCTTGGTCGCCTCGCTCATCACGGTGGCGCGGCAGGTATCGACCGTGCGGTTGCGACCCGGCACCTCCGGCAGGGGCTGTCCGATCGTCTGCAGAGCTGAAGAGGTGCCCTTCACCAGTCCTGTACCGGGCACCATCGACAGGACGGTCTGCTCACCGGCCGAAGATGAAGCGACCCCGATCGGCGCGATCTGCCAGGGCATCTGCCAGGTAGCGGCAGACGTGTCGGGCTGGGCGGAAGCGTCCTGGGCTAGGGCAGGTCCGGCGAGAGCAAAGACGAGGGTAGCGCAGCAGATCGAACGTCGAATCATCAAGGCTCTCCTATTTCGCGAGGGTGAACGAGGGGCCGCGGCATGGACCTAATCCGTCGGCGAGAGGGCGGACGGCATCGTCCAGGGTGAGGGCGGCACAGAAGCGGTCGGCGGGGTGGCTGAGCGATCGACCCGTACCCGGTGCATGGAGGCGTAGGCGATTGCACCGGCATCGATCCGCGGCCGCGTCGCCGTCGGCGAACTGATGAGACCCGCCGTCTGCTCGGCGTCATGAGTAGGTACGCGTATCTTCGAGACCGTTGCCCGCGCTCGTGGCTGTCTGAGCGATCGAGCGTGCCGCGCCGGTCCGGGGTTCAGGACCGGCCCGACCACGCCCTGTGCGTCGCGCGGCGGCATCATCGAAATCGTCCGGTCTAGCACCGGCCGCTTTGGATCTGGGCCGAGCGTCGCTACGCGTTCGGGCGGAGCTGCAGCAGTGATCGTCGGCGCAAGACCAACGACGACCTCGGTCGGCGGCCGCATTGGAGCCGGTCTGGGTAGCAGGGTCGGCGTGGCCGTCGGGTCCGCTGGCTCGGTTCGCGTCGTTCCCAACTCGGGTCGACCCAGCAACGGTCGCGGCGCGTCCGGTTCGAGGGTTGCAACCACGGATGGCGGGATCATCGTCGCGATATCCTGACGCTCGGTGTGGTCAGTCCACGCGGGTGCCTGTTCGTGCGTGAGACGCGCTGCATCGAGGGGTGCGCGGCTGATTAGCGAAAGGCGTGGGTTGGCGCGGGGTGGCAGGAACTCCTGCTGCTCAACCGTATCCGCGGGGTTCGGATCCAGAAAGCTGCGCGGTCCGTCAGCAAGGGAGAAAGTGTCTGGGTCACCCGCGTGTGAGAGAGGCCCTGTCAGGTGTGGGACTTCTACCCATGGTGGGAATGTCGCTGGAGGTGAAGCTTCGGCAGACACCACTGATGCCACACGTTGGGTGGACGTTGAGAAGATCCAGTTGCTGGGCGGGACAAGCCACGCCGCGCCAGCGGCGAACACAGCGAGGGTTGAAAGGCATGAAATCGAGATCGTGGCCCAAGATGACAGGCGGCTGCTGAGCCTAATGACCTGGAGTGGCCGGGCCGCACCGACCGGCTTCAAGTCACCTACAAAGACGGGATCACGCTGCAACATTCTCTCAGAACTGATCTGGGTGAGAAACGGTTCAAGGCCGGGATGATGTAGAATCGTCGCTGGCCGAACACGGCCGGAATCCTGACGGTGCATACGGATGATGCACAACGCCCAAATAGTTTGATGTTGAGCGTTGAACGACAGCCGACAAACTCCGCCTTATCCGAGCGCCGTCCGCCTTGCCGAACGCCTGTAGACCGTCACCGCATGGCTCGGCCGCCTCCACCACCCGCGCGGATTCTCGCTCGGGCTGATCGGTTGAGGTCGCCCGCCGCTTGTCGGCAGCCCTTTTTCGGCTCCGTTTTCCCCGATTCTGACAGGACTAGAACTTCAGTAGGCGTGCGCTGCGAGAATTTGCACCCTCCCCCCTGAGGAATGGATCCCTTCCGGGCCAAGCGCAGCCAGGCGGTCCACTCAGCCGAGACGATCCGGACGATGTTCGGCAGGTTGCGAAAGCCGGTGACGGGGCGCTCCTCGACCGTGAGCAGCCCGAGCTTACGCGCCTCCCGGATGGCGTTGCGCACCGTGGTCTCGGACACGCCGACGATCGCCGCGATGTGCCCGACCGCCAGCCGGCAGTCGCCCCGGCGCGCGGTCTCGGCAGCGACCAGGGCGAGCACGCCTTGCTCGGCGTGGGTGAACTTGGCGGCGAGACCGAGCGGCATGCGACCAGAGGCGGCCCAGCGGCGGCGGCGCTCCATCGAGGCGCCCGTGCGTGGCCGGGAGCCGACGCCAGGCCTCCTGGGGCTTCCTATGCGATTTGAGGCGTTCTCAGCTGCATCCCCCATCCGGGGTGTGACAGTTGCCGCCCCGTTCGGGTTCTGTCCGGATCGCGGTCCACTTTTAGACAGTGTTTGCGCCTCGATCAGGCCGGACAGGCTCTCGGCCTCGGCCTCCGAGACCTTCCCGTCCCCGAACGCGCGCCACAGCAGCGCCGTGACGGACGGCAGGGTGATTCGGTCGGCCGCCTCGATCGCGCGGCGGATTTCGTCTGCAAACACGTGTCTCGGCCCTTTCCACAGGGCCACAGGGGAACGTTCGGCGGCGCAGGCTGTGCGCTCCGTTCAAGACAAGCCGGTATCGTTGCCAGAACCGGGGTTCTGACTTGACGCCCGAGGGCGCTTCATGGCTTGTGGGGGTTGGAAACCGTCCCCACAGGACATCTCGATTTCGAAGGCCTCACCCTGCCAGGGGTGGGGCCTTTGGCTTTTCAGGGTCCTACTGTGGCGGTCGGTGCTCCTGGTTGCTCCGGCGACTCGCGTGAGGCGCGCGCCGGCCGGACATGGCATGTCGGCCGGGCGGCACGGTTAAGTCAACGTCAGGGAATGATCAGCGCGACCATGCCGGCAGGACCTTCGACCCTCGCGGACCTGCGCAAGGCAGGTATCATCACAAGTCAGGAGATCGTCGCGGCGATCGACGTCTACCTGCGGGATCCAATGGCTGGCCCCTACCGCTTCGACAGCGGCCACAGCGTGGACATCGCAGCTCTCGTGAACGCGACCCCCGCCTTCGGGGCGGTGGACCGATCAGGATCGCAGGAGAAGGCGTTTCGGACGGTGCTGGCGGCCGCCGTCATGTCGGCTCACCCGACCCCACCGTGATCCTCGGCCGCTCGGCCCCGCCCCGATCTGCTCACAGAGTGGGGGAGCGTCCGATCTCACCAGCGATGAGCCGGGCCGATACGCAACGCGGCTCTAGGGCAGGATGCACGCGGCCTGTTAGCGAGGCATCAGCAAGCTGACGTTGAAGGCATCCTGGGTCGGGACCGTTTCAGGTAAGCGCGTCCCCGAAGGTGAGCACCAAGGTAGCCCGGGGATGAGCGAGGAAGACGTCGAGTTCGAGCACTCCCCGCTGTCCGGCCCAGTCACGCGGGATGGCGAGACGGTCGAGGTCGAGATCTATCGTTTCCCCGGCACGCCGGAGTGCTGGCGCATGGAAGTGGTTCATCCCTCCGGCTGCATCCGATGGGACACCACGTTCGCGACCGATACGGACGCACGTGCCGCTTTTGACACGATGGTCGACGCTGTCGGCATGGCGTCCTTCAGCGGTAATCGACGCAAGGCATGGAACTGACCCTCGGCTGCAGTACGAAAAAGCCCGCTGCGGCGAGCCGGACGGGCAATCACCCACCGAATGTTCGACTTTAGGTTTATTCGGTTTCTACCTTTTCGTTCGAAACACGACCGGGATAGAAAAGGTGAGTCCCTCGTCGGCGATCAGGGGCGGTGGCGCTGGCACCGGGTCGGATCGCTTCATCATCACCAACGCAGCATCGTCCAGCGCGCCGTCGCCCGAGCTCTTCACTACACTGGCCGATAAGACCCGCCCAAGCCGATCAAGCACGAAAGTCACCGTTACCTGACCCGTTGGGCGGCTCGATCCGCTGGGGTAGCGCTTGTGCCGGTCGAGATGGGCTAGCAACTGTTTCTGCCACGTCGTGCGGATCCGCCGCGCGCTTTCCCCCGTGCCAAGGACAGGCGCCGTCGAACGCGGGCCCTCCTTCATCGTCTCAGCCGATGGCGTGGCCGCTGCTTCCGAGGCTACCGACTCCTGCGATGGGCTCGTCTCGACAGCCTTGAGCTTCGGCTCATCCTCCTGTGGTTTGCGCGTCGAGTCCGGCGCTACGATCCGATCAGGATCCTCTGTCTCGGTCGGTAATGCCTTGGGTAGTTCGGTCGGATCCTCGACCGCCTGTTGCTGGACGACGGCCGGCGAGGCCGCAGCGTCCTCTGCTTCAGGCCCAGGCGGCAGGTCGGTCGGCTCACGCCTGGGTGCGGTCATCTCCATGTCGATCTCGAGTGCCGCCGCACCGAGGTCGTCCGCCTCGTCCGCTGGTACGTAGGTGATGGCGTAAACCAGACCACCCGTGTGAAGGCCGAGCACCAGCGCGACCGCTGCCACCCAAATCTGCCAGCGTAGACTTGTCCGCCCGCCGGGATCGGCCCTGCCCATCGGCAACAGCCTCAATGCGCTGAGGCTGGACGATCTGGCGAGCGCGATGCGGCCTCGCTCGGTCCACCCTCCAACGCCACCAACGCTACCTTAAGGTAGCCGCCCGCACGCAGGAGCTCCAAGACATCCATCATCTCGCCGTAGGGCACCGCGCGGTCGGCCCGGAGGAAGAGACGTCGATCCTTGCCAGCCCCTTGGCTCGCATCCCCCTGCGCGTCCAGCGTGCGAGCCAGATCCACGCGCTTCACCGGCGTCTCACCGATGGCCAGCTCAAGGTCGGCCTTGATCGTTACGTAGACCGGCTTGTCCGGCTTTTTCTGCGGTACCGCCGACGAGGAGGGCAGGTCGATCGGCAGGTCTACGGTCGAGAGCGGCGCCGCGATCATGAAGATGATCAATAGCACTAGCATCACGTCGATGAACGGCGTGACATTTATTTCGTGCGCTTCGCCGAACTCGTCGCCGTCGTCCTCGTCACCGCCCAGCGCGATCGCCATGACGTCAGCTCCCGTTCACTCTGCGGCTTGCGAGAGCGGGGACATCCCGGCGTCCCGACGCCTGTCGAGATCGCGCGAGAGCAGGCGCATCACCGATCCCGACGCCCGTTGCACGAGATCGCCGTAGCCGCGCGTGGCCCGGGCGAAGTGGTTGTAGATGATCACCGCTGGGATCGCCGCAGCCAACCCGATGGCGGTGGCGAGCAACGCCTCGGCGATGCCGGGGGCGACGACTGCGAGATTGGTGGTCTGCGCCTTCGAGATGCCGATGAAGCTGTTCATGATACCCCAAACCGTGCCGAACAGCCCGACGAAGGGTGAGATCGCGCCGATCGTGGCCAGCGCGCCCATGCCACGACGCGCGGTGCGGCCTTCTGCTTTGACGATCTCGGCGCAGCGCGAGACAGCGCGCTCTTTGATCCCATCCGAGGTGCCGGAGGAAATGCACATCTCGTCGACGACAGCGGTCACGAGACGGTCGAGCACGGTTTGGTGCCCGCCTAGCGCTGCTCCGGCCTCACCGAGGCTGACTGCACCAGCGGTACGGGACAGCGCGCGGGCAAGCGAGCGACGGGCAAGGCCGAGCTCGATCGTCTTCGCGACGAGGATCGTCCAGGTGACGACGGAAGCGAGCGCCAGCCCGGCCATCACGATCTTCACGAGGATGTCGGCGTTCAGGAACATCGTCCATGGCGACAGCTCGTGCGCGCTTGCCGCCGCAGCCCGCGGGGTCCCGTTTGAGACTGGCTCAAGCGCCCTTGCGGGCGCACCATCGGCCGGGGCTGAGGGCAGGGCCGAGCTTGGGGTGGCATCCTCGGGATGAGCGGTCGCAATCGGTGTGGAACCCACTGTCGGTGCGGGCACAACGGGGTGATCCCCCGGGGGCCCGTGCTGCGCGCGCAATGGGCCGGCAAGCGTGAGTACTGCAGCGAAGCTGATTGCGAGCGACACGCGGTGCATGGGCCAGCGATGATGGCTCATAGGTCGGCCCAGGTACGGATGAGGTTGTGGTAGATGCCGGTCAGCTTCACCACCTCCGCGTGATCGCGACCGAGTTCCGCCACGAGACCTTGGATGGCAGTGTCCAAATCGTAGATCAGGCTGCGGCCCTGCGGACTGCGAACCATGCTCTGAAGCCAGAAAAATGAGGCCACCCGCGTACCCCGGGTGACCGGCGTGACCATGTGCAGGCTTGAGGCCGGGTACAGGACAAGGTCGCCGGCGGCCAGCTTCACTTCCTGCGAACCGTAGTAGTCCTCGGCTACGAGCTCACCGCCGTCGTAGGCGTCCGGCTCGGCCAAGAACAAAGTCACCGACAAATCGGTGCGGATACGCATCCCCGTCGCCGGATCTCCGCGCACGGCGTTGTCGACGTGGATGCCGAAGTGATGCCCCTCGCCGTAGCGGTTGAACAGCGGCGGGAAGATGTGAAGTGGGATCGCGGCCGACACGAACAGCGGGTTAGCCAGCAGCGCTTTGACGATCCGACCGCCTAAATGTCGGGCGACTTCGCCGCCCGGGGGGAGTTGCTCGTTGCGCTTTACCATCGCCGACTGGGAGCCCGCCGTCGAGCGGCCGTCCTCCCACTCCGCCGCGTCCATGATGCGGCGGAAGTCGGCGACCTCCGCCTTGCTCAGGACCTCCGGGATGCAGATCAGCATCGATCAGAACTTCGTCTGCGCGATGAGGTACACAGCCCGACCCGGCGCGATGAACGCGAACGGGGCGTCGCTGCGGTAGAACGCGTCGTAGTAGCGCCGGTCCAAGAGATTTTGAGCGTACAGCTTGACGTTCAGGTTCTCGTTGACCTTGTATTCGAGGAAGGCGTCGAACCGCCAGTACGAGGGCAGGACGTTGGCATTGGCCGCAAGAGTGCCGCCCGAGATGCGCGAGTTGTTGATCGCCTGTGCCCCGAATTCGAGCCACGGCGTGATCCTGTACTTCGACAGCATGCTGAACGAACGGTGGGCGATGTTGGCGAGCCGGTTGCCGATCACCGTGGGGTCGCCCGACTTCGTGACCTTGGTATCCATTGCCACGTAGCCACCGAACACGCTCCAATCGTCGGTGATCTTGCCGGCGACCTCCAGATCGACGCCCTCGACCCGGTAGGCTGCGTCGGCCGCGATGAACTGGGAGTTGCCGGTCCCCAGCGTCTCGCGGGCGTTCTCCTTGAGCGTGCGGAACACGGCAAACGTCGCTAGGAGGCGCCGGTCGAACAGCTCGGCCTTCACGCCGACTTCGTCGGCGGTGTTCTGCTCCGGCTTGAAGACTTGGTTGCCCGTGAAGGTCGCGCTGAGCCCCCCATAGGCCGAGCCAGAGGCGTCGAGTTCTGCCCCAACCGGGTTCGAGGAGGTAGCGTGGGCGCCGTAGACGCTCAGCCAAGGCTGGGGCTTCAGCGTCAGGCCGATATTGTAGTTCAGGTTGCCTGAATGTACGCTCGCTGAGCTCGTGCCCTGCGTCGACGAGATGTTGTAGTCGTCGTAGCGGACGCCGCCGTTCAGCAGGACGAGGTCCTGGTAGTTCATCGTCTCGATGAGGTAGCCGGCCTTCGTATCGACGGGGATGTATGCCGGGTTGCCAGTTAAATATGGCTTGGTACTAAAGGGTAAAAGGTTGGGTGGCGCCAAGATGTTGACGCCGGCTAAGCTCCCGGTACCGCTGAAAATACCGGTGGTTCCCAGGTTCGAATTCTCGGAACGCAGCCCAGCGTAGGTATCTCGGCTGACGGCCTCGCGGCTGAACTCTGTGCCGAGAACCGCGGTGTGCAGGATTGGGCCAGTCGCAAACTTAAAAGTTGCATCCGTGGTGTCGGCCACGACGTCGACGGTCTGGTAACGGCTCTGAGGGTTGAGGCTCAGCGTCGTGCCATAGAGATTGCCGTTGAGCGGGATGACTGGCCGCTCTGGCAGCGTGCCCACGTAGTCGAGGACCGAGTGCCCGGCACGGAAGCGGTTCGTAATCTTAAAATCTTCGCTGGGCGCATATTCTGACACAAGCGTACCGATGTCTTGTTGTACGCGATAGAAGTCACGGTTGACGAAACCATAGTAGGTATCGCGCGGAACAATGCTCTCGGTGAACGGGCGTCGCGCTTGAGCGTTAAATGGCACGCCGAAGTCCGGCAGGCTGTTCAGATCCGTGTGGAAGTAGTTGGCGTTAAACGTCCAGCCGTCGGCCGGCTTGAGCGTCACCGCAACGGCGGCACCATTGCGATCGTCGAACACATATTTGCGGCCCGCTACGTTCGCTTCCTGGTACAGGCCGTTCACCCGGATCGCGAGGGCGGGACTCACGACTTGGTTGAGGTCCAGTGTGACGCGCCGGGTATTGTCGGTCCCGAGTTGCCCCTCCGACTTGTAGAAATCACCGAACGTCGTGGCCTGCTTGGTGACGATGTTGACCGCACCGCCCGCGGTGCCGCGGCCTGCGAAGCTCGACGCCGGCCCGCGCAGGATCTCGATCTGCTCGGTGAAGAAGTTCTCACGCACGCTGACGGAGGGATCGCGGATACCATCGACGAAAACATCGTTGCGCGCATCGAACCCACGGATGAAGAAGCGATCGCCGAATGCATTGCCACCCTCGCCTGTACCGAGAGTGACGCCCGCCGTAGTGCGCGCGATCTCGCGGAAGCTCGTCGCGTTCTTGTCGTCGATTACCTGTCGCGTCAGTACGGTGATTGATTTTGGCGTGTCGAGGATCGGCTGCGTGAAGCGTGGGGAGGCGACGTTGAGCGCTTGGTAGGGAGAGTTTGGGTTGGCGTAGGGATCCCTACTCGGATCACCAACGCCCTGAGCTGGAACACCGGTCCCCGTCGATGTGCCAATGCTTGGAGCCGGCGCAACGACCAGCGGGGCTGTCACACGCCGCTGCGTCCGAACGGCCTGTCTGAGGGCGGTACGAGCTTTGACCTGGGCTTGGCTCGGCTTCGGTGCCGGTGGACGAGGCCGGGCGATGGGCGCATCTACGGTCATCGGAGGCAGCGCTGTGGCAGGTCCCGACTGTGCTTCCGCGCTGCCGACCGATCCCGCCGCCGCGCATGCCAAGCCTAGCGCTCCTGTTGATGTAGAGAACGTCGGCTTACGGCCATATATCGGTTGCTGGCGAAGTGATGTTGGGATCCGTGATTGACGCAGCACAGTATTCTTGCCTCCGACCACGAGCGCCTGCAACGCTTGGCAATAAACAAGCGTCAAAACTACCCGTCTATCTGAGTCAAGATATCAACATTAGAACTGTAACAAAGAAAGAACGCTGACTGCCTATACAAACGCCAGATCGAAGGTCTATCAGTTTGGATCTATTACAAATAGCAACTGAAGACAATCTGATGGTTGGAAAAACTAGCGCAATAACAGTATGTTACTGGCTTCGCGGGGAAATCCATCGATCTAAGGGTGGGCGGCCGCAGGACGCTGTTACATGATAGCAACGATCCCCAGCGGTGTGCGCGTCCGTAGCTAAAGTCGCGGATTAATAGCCCAGGTTCATCGTCGACGAGATCAACCAGACCCTTCCACCCACGCGGTCCGTCGGGCATTCAATCCTCACTTGGCGGCTTCATAAGCGAGAACATTTCGTCGATCGTGCCGAGCGCTTTGGCGCGTATGACCGCGTCATCGTCAGATCCGGCTATGCGAATACCGCGCACCACCGCCTGGATCTCATCGCGAAAGTCGGTGAGGAACCCGACGGGATCACGCTTCTCTCCTGCCATGCGGGCGATGACACCGGTGAGCAGGATCTGCAAACCGAGCATGCGGCCGTTAAGTTCGTCCATGACATCTCTCCTCGAGCCAGCTCGCTTCTGGCAGAACTAACTTTGCCGCGATGCAACGCAGGCCTCTAGCCGTCTTTAACCTCTATGCCCGCTCCAGCAGGTCGAGGAGCAGCGTCCCGGCCGCCGCGATGACGTTCCCCCGCCCGCGCCAGGGCAGCACGACTGCCTCGGGCAACGGCTCGGCCGCCACCTCTGGCAGGGTGATCTCGGGCGCCTCGGCTTCGCCGTCTCGGTCGCTGCCCCGCATGTAGACGACTTGGCTGCCGGCAGTGTTCTCGGGGGCGGCCAGGGACGGCTCGGCGTCCCCGCCGTCCTCGTGATCGGCATCGCCGTCCATGCGGTCGAGCACGGCGATGATGCGGTCCGCCGCGTCGAGGGCGATCTGTGCCGCCTCCTCCAGGCTGGCACGTAGCTCGGGCCCGGCGAGCGGCGCGGGGAGCACGATCGCGGCCGGCTTCGGACGCGGGATGAAGGTGAGCAGTTCGCCCATGGTGATGGTCTCGGGTCGCGATGAAGGGAGGGCCCGGCGGGATCCGGCCGGGGCGGGACGCACGGCGACAGGAAGGGGCAGGCGGTCAGCCGCCCCACGCCTTGGCGATCTCGGCCCGCAGCTCGGGGGCGTTATGAAGGCCGCCCTCACAGAGCAGCTCGTACCGGATCAGCGCCTCAAGCCGGCGATTGCGTTCGGTATCGGTGAGAGGCGTCCGCCCCTGCATTTCCTTGGCGATGCGGTCGCGGATCCACGCCGCTCGGTTCTGTTCGCGGTCGATCAAACGCCCGGCAGCGTTCGGGACGCGGAAGGAGCTGTTTGGGCTCTTCTCAAGCCATGGCTCCCCATCCAAATTGAGCCAGTCGTCAGCCGCCTTGACGAAGTTCTCGAAGAGTTTGGCGAGCTGCAGCATCGACAGCCCGGACAGGTCGACCGCGGCAGCCTGCGCCTTGGCCCACGCGCAGTCAGCCTCGAACTCCGACTGTGGCGTGGACGTAGACGCTTCGTCCTCTCCGATCGGCATGCCTTTCCAGTCCACACCCGCCAGCGCACAGCACGCCTCGATCAGCGCGCGAGTGGCCTGCTCCGTCAGATCCTCGTCTTCCCCAAGGTGACTGTCGCGCTCGTACTGGCCCGACAAGAACACCATGACGAGGGTTGCGCGCGCCTTCACGGCGAGGCCGAGCGGCGTCCGCGCCGGCGTGCGCCAGATGGCTTTGCTGATGCGCTCCAGTTCGCCGCAGATGTTCTCGAACAGGTCGCTGGCCTCGCCGATCGCCGGCACGCTCCAGGCGGCTTCGGTGGCTCGTGTAACCGAACCTCCGTGCGCCTTGGCCCTCTCGCCAGCCTGATGGACATGCTTCTGAGCAGCCCAATAAGCGGGTGCGGCGGCACGCCAGCGGGCATGCACGGCGTCGAGGTCCATACCGAGCACTAGGATCTCGGCATCGCCGTTCGGGGAAGCGGACTCGAACACAGCAAGGCGCATCTCGCGGCGGACGCGGTTTCGCTTCGCTTCCGTGGCGTCTGGCCCGACCTTGCGGGCGTACTCGGCCAGCGCGATCCGGTGCAGGCGTTCCAGCTCCAGGCGTAAGCCCTCCCGGACGATGACGAAGCACTGGGGATCATCCGTCGGGTAGGCCATGAACCCCGGCGGTGGGCTGTGCCAGTCGGTCGGATCGGCCGGAGGCGTCAGAGCCGTGCTGCTGGACAGATTGGCGATCTCGCGCAGGATCACGCGCGTCAGCTGCCTATCGACGGTCAGCTTGGCTTCGTCTTCCGCCGCGTCCCCGATGGTATGCGCCATGATGTCGTGAAGCACGAGGCGCGCCTTCGTCTGTACGTCCGCCACGCTGCGGGATGGCTCGCGGATCGCCCGCTGAAACACGGCGTTGTAGGCGTCCAGCGCACCGTCGAGCTGCTCGTCTTCCCAGTCATTGGCCCGGCTCAACGACGGGATGGCGTTCCAGTCGATCGCGGCTTGGTCGCATGCCTGGGCGAGTGGCGCGGACTGGGCGGGGGCCGCCTCGGGGACGGCTGATGTACCCGTTTCGGCGCCGCTCACCGTGGTTTCAGCGTCGCGACCTTGGGGGAGGTCGAACCGCTCGACGGCGAGGCGCCGGAGGTCGTCGGCGGCATCCTCAATCCAACCATCGTGCAGCGGGTCCAGCGCGGCCTTGAACAGGATCGCGGGGAGGGTCCGCATCGGAACACGGTCGTACCCGTCGACCAGGGCATCCAAGGCGGTCTCGATCGGTTCGCAGGCATCTCGGGCCGCAGCGTAGCCTCGGGCGTCGCGTTCCGCTTCGACCCTCTCCTGCCATGCGATGTGCTGTTCGGCGGTGCAGTCGTGGCCCGGGAACGGCCCGGCGATCTCCTCCGCTGCGTCGGCGATGGCTCGCCATGCGGCGTCCGCCACAATGTACTGGCGTAGGACCGGGAGAGCCTGAGGCATCAGGTCGAGGAAAGCTGCCTCCTCAGGGCTGATGGCCGGGGCGGGTGCGAGCGCCGGCGGGACGGCAATGACGGTTCGGCGGGTCTGGCCGGCGAGGCTGCCGTGCAGCTCGGCCGAACGCTCGTGCAGGACGGTGGCGGGGCTACGGCGGATCAGGTTTCTAAGAGAGGCACGGAAGGACATCGCGGGATCCTCGGGTGAGGGACGCGGGCGACCGGCCCGCTCGGGTGCGGGTCGGTTCAGAGGAGGGAGGCGAGGCCGGTCAGGACCATGCCGCCGCCGATGATGGCGAAGGCGGCCAGCAGCTCGGCACCGACGTCGAGGAAGCGTAGGGACCGGCTGTGCGACGTGTCGGGCCGGACCGGGGCGACGGCCTGCCACGGCTCGATCGTGCCGGGCTGCTGTTCGTCCGGCAGGTTGCGGTAGCGGCGATCCACCGGGAGCCGGCGGCGCTCGGCGGCGGCGACGGGGCACACTGGGACGGGCTGGCTGAAATCTGGGATGCGGACGTGCGTCATCGTTCGGGCTCCGGTGAGGGCTCGTGGCGGTGGGTCGGTGGTGGTGAAGGGGGTGCGAGCCGGGGCTCAGCCCGGCATGGTCAGGGGATCAGTGAGCGGCGGCGCGACGGGCGGCCTTGGCGACCTGCCAGGCAGCCTTGAGGGCGGAGGACATCGCCTCGCGGCGGGAGACGCCGCAGCGTTCCATGATGCCGATGGCGGCCTTGCAGGCGGCGGCCATGATCGCCGCGCGGTCGTACTGACCGGCGGTGGCGAGGGGGCGGGTGCGCGCGCCGAACTGGATGAGGGCGCGGGCGCTGAGCAGGCCGGCGGGGATTACCGGCTTGCTGTCGTGCAGGCTGCGGGAGAGGCGGGTCCAGGAGACGGTGCGGTGGGACATCTTCAAGGCGCCATGTGCTGTTCTGTACGTGGTGTGCAGGATGCGCGCCTATCTGGGCATTGTCAACAGCCCTGTGCGCCATGTACAGTTATGGAACTGAAGCTGGAGCCGTGTTGTGGCCGTTCGCCTTACCCCTCGCCTGTCTCGATCGGCCCGCGCGCTGCTTGGCTGGCAACAGCAGGATCTCGTCGATGCCTCCGGCGTCTCGCGCTCGACGATCGGCGCTTTCGAGACGAAGGACGAAACGGCCCGCATGGCGACAATGAACAACAAGGCGCTGGTCGAGGCTTTTGAAGCCGCCGGCCTGGAGTTCATCCCCGAGAACGGCGGCGGCGCTGGCCTGCGGCTTCGGGACCGAAAGATGCCGTGATGCGGCGGCCTGGCTTTGCGCCTGTCCTGGACGTCGTCTCAGCCATCGCAGCGGCTGAAGCCGCCGCTTTCTGGTGGTTGTCGGCCGCCGTCCCCGTCCCTGCTGAAATCACCCTGACGGCTGACGGTGGGGGCTGGCAGCCACTTACTGACGCCATGCGTGATCAAGGGACGTGGAGCGGCTACGGCGCGGCCTGGGCTGCTGTCGCTGCTGGGGCTCAGGCTGTCGCCGTCATCCTTCGACGCCTGCGCCCATGATTTTCTTTGATAGTTCACTGGGGCGCATCGGCCGGGCGGCCATACCATCACGGCTCGCCAGGCCTCGCCTATTGGGCCGCATGTTCTGCGCTGTCTGAGCCCAACGCGACGGCGACGCCCCTCTATTCGCGGGATCACGTGCTTTCGGTCCGGAATTTAAGACCCTTCAATCGGAGCGGCTCCGTAGAGCGCCCGCAGTGTCGCCGAGAGATCCGAGAAGGACAGCCCGGCCTTCTGCACCACCCGGTCGGCCTGCCCGGCCAACAGGCGGAAGTCGTCCGCGGTGACGTCCTTGGCCGTCAGCACCACCACGGGGATGTCGTACCACTCCGGACGGGTGCGCAGCAGCCGCAAGAAGCCGAACCCGTCCAACTCCGGCATCATCAAGTCGAGCAGGATCAGCCGAGGTTTATGCTCGGCGACCGCCGTCAGGCCGGCCCGACCATCCACCGCCGTCGCCACCCGCCAACCGCCCCGGGTCAGCTGCGACGTCATCAACTCGCGCAAGTCTGCGTCGTCGTCCACGATCAGCACCGGACCGTCGTGAGGTTTTGGCCGGAACCGCTCCATCACCTCCTTCAACTGCGCCCAATCAACCGGCTTTTGCAGGTAGTCCGTGGCACCGAGCGAGAAGGCGAGGTTCTGCTCATCCAGCATCGTCACCATGATCACCGGCAGATCACCCAGCTCCGGGTCGGCGCGCAGCGCGCGCAGCACCGCCCATCCGTCCATGCGCGGCATGGTCACGTCGAGCAGGATCGCCCGTGGGCGTCGAGTACGGGCCTGCTCCAGCCCCACCTTCCCGTCGGCCGCCGTCGCGACGTGAAAGCCCTCCTTGGTCAGGAAGCGCGCGAGCAGGTCACGGGTCGCCTGGTCGTCGTCGATGACCAGAACCTCGCTGCCCTGCACGGCTTGATCATCGGATCGCGGCACGCCGGACGATGATCCAGGCGGTGCGTGTATCTCCTCGCCTCCGGCCGCGCTCGCTAGAACGGTCAGGGTGAAGGTCGTACCCTGGCCCTCACGGCTCGCGACCGCGATGTCACCGCCGAGCATATGCGCAAACGCCCGGGTGATCGCCAATCCCAGCCCCGTGCCGCCGAAGCGCCGCGTCGTCGAGGCGTCGGCCTGACTGAAGCGCTGGAACAGGCGCGCGACCTGCTCCTCACTCATGCCGATGCCGGTATCGGACACGGCAAAGACCAGTCGGTCGCCCTCGTCATCCGTCTGCCGGCGTGTCGACAGGGTGATGCGCCCGCCTTCCGTGAACTTGGCCGCGTTGCTCAGTAGGTTGATCAGGCACTGGCGCAGCTTGGTCGCGTCGGTGTAGGCGCCGCCAAGCCCGTCCGCGAGATCGAGAACGAGGGCGTTGCCCTTCTTTTCGACCAGCGCCTCGACGGTGGCGGCGACATCGCGCACGGTGGCGGCGACGTCGAGGGTCTCGGGGTACACCTCCATGCGCTCGGCCTCGATCTTCGAGAGGTCGAGGACATCGTTGATCAGGCCGAGCAAGTGGCGCGCGTTCGCCTCGATCTTCTTCATGTCCGGGAGCAGGTCCGCTTGTCCGGCGTCCTCCATCTCCTCCTGCAGCATCTCGGAGTACCCGATCACCGCCGAGAGCGGGGTGCGCAGCTCGTGGCTCATGTTGGCCAGAAATTCGGACTTGGCGCGGTTTGCCTCCTCGGCAGCCTCCTTGGCTGCTGCGAGCACGTGCTCGGAGCGCTTGCGCGCGTCGATGTCGGAGACGACGACCACACCGCCGACGAGCGCGCCATCCGGATCACGCATCGGCGCACCTGCGAAGCCGATCCAGGCATGCGAGCCGTCGCCGCGCTGGTAATCGACTTCCAGCTCCGCCTGAGGCTCGCCTCCACGTACCACCTGGATTAGTGGCCACTCCCTCGGTTCGACCGGCCGGCCATCCTCGTGGAAGCCGATCCAACGGGCCGGTCCCTCACCGGGTTGCGCGGGCAATACCCCGTGACCGAGGATCGTCTCGGCCCGGGCGTTGTGGCCGGTGATCCGGCCGGACGGCGCCTCGGCGATGAGCACGCCCACCGGCAGGGTATCGAGCACGGTCCGCAGTAGCGCCTCGCCCACGCGTACCTGGGCCTCGGACAAGGCCGCCGTGGTCACATCGGCGACCACGATCCCAACGCCTGTGGCCGCCGGCCCCTCGTCCTGGCGCAGCGGATAGAAGCTCATGCGGAAGTGGCGCATCCCGCCCGGCGCACTCTCGCTTGGCACGCTCACGGGTATGTCAGCACTGACGAGGCCGTGGTCGCGCGCCGCCTCCAGCATAGGAGTGAGCTGATCCTCCAACCGCGGCAGAAGCGTCCAGATCGGTGCGCCGAGGTCCCCGCCGAAACCGCGCTCGCTCATCGTCGCCAGCGCACGGTTCATGTGGCGGATCTTCAGATCACCGTCGAGGAAGCCCAGCCCGACCGGGGCATTGGCGAGCACGCCTTCGAACAGTCCGCTGCTGCGTTGGCTCTCGCGGCGGCGAACCAGGGCAAGGCGCGCCAAGAGCGCCACGGCGAGAGTAGCGCAGAGCAGGCTGAACGCAGTCAGGATAGCGTAGCGCTGCCTGTCGCGGCGGCCACTCTCAGCAAGCGCTTCAACGGCGCGATGGTTCGCCGTCGCGGTCGCAACGCGGATCGCGTCCATCAAGCGCTTGCCCTCGCCGGTCGCGACCAGGGCGGTAGCGGCGTCGGAGCCTTGGTCGCGACGAGCCGTCACGACGTGATCGGAGAACGCTTTCTCCTCGTCGATCAGCTTGCGAACGGGGGCGAGTGCCGGAACGGCAGAGTCGGCGGGCGTGCGGTCTAGGACGGCGAGGTGACCAACCTCCCCCTCGATCCGGTTCAGCGCGTCAGTGTAGGGTTCAAGGTATTCGGGCATGCCGGTCAGGGCATAGCCGCGCATACCAGTCTCCAGATCCTTCATCGTCGAGAGCAGGCGATCGCTACGGCTGATCAGCTCCCTCTGTCGCGTTTGCTCACTGCGGGCGGCGTCGCCGGCCACGAAGTTCCAGCCGGCTGTCGCGATCGCCAAGGCGAGAAGCGCATAGGCTAGTGTCGAACTCGGCAGACCGGCGAAGGGTCGCGAGCCGCGCCAGCCGGGACGTCGAATGAGCGCATGGGGATCGTGCATGTGAATTACCTATGCCCTTGCTGGTAGGGCACAGGATGGCGGTCGCTGCCAAGGCAGGTAGCTTACGAACCTCAGGCCAGCAGCCACGAATAACGCAACCGGCCGGGACCAGCCATCTGGCTGCATCCCGGCCTCGCGCACCTTCCGACCGCGTCCGCGGCTGGTAGGGGCGTAAATAAGCAGTTCCGCATCGAAGCAGCAAGCTATGTTGCTAGCGCCGTAGTTACGCACGGGAGTACAGCGATGACTTAGTATCGAAGCACGAAGCTGCCGACCTCAATGCCTACGAGAGCAGCCGTTTTGATCGCAGACGTAGCTGCCTGTCTCGGTCTGCATGACACAGGTGCGCGGAGGCGTTGGGATCTCAGTACGGCGATCGCGCTCAACCCACCGCTTCACGAAAGCCGCCGAACAGGACGGTAGGGGCGTGACCGCTCCAGCGGAACTCGACGCCATCACCACGGCCGCGCCCGCAACAAGACCCGTTAAGCGCATTGTCCCTCCTCCGTCGCACCTGCGCGATCACGCCACCGGCGGCTTGCCGTGCTTGGCGAGCACATCGTTGATAGCCTCGGTCATCACGTCCTGTAGCGTCACCTCGCGGTCGAGGGCGACCAGCTTGAGGGCTTTCCACGCCTCCGGCCTCGCGCGGACTAGGATCCCGCGGCGCCCGTCGGGCTGGCGCTTGCCGCGCGGTTGCTTGATCGCGGCAGTCTCGGCCTGGGCAGCGCTCTCCATCACAGCCAGCGGCGCCGCGGCTGCTGCCTCGGCGGCCTTCGGGGCCAAGCGGGCGCCGAGGTTGGCGAACGAAGGCTTCTTGCTCACTTCTTCGATCCCTTGATGCCGAGAGCGCGGCGGGTCTCCTGCCACAGCTCCGAAACCTCGCTAGCTGCGGCGCTGCCCGGCTCGAACTCGCCAACGGCCTGACCGCTGGCGAGGGCATGCGCGAACGCGGCCCGGGTCGTGATCTGGCCGGCCCAGGGCGTCGCACTCATGGCGAACAGTGCCTCGCGCGCCTCGGTCACTACGTGCGCGGCTTGAACGCCTCGGCGGGGCGGGGCCGAGTTGATGACCGGCAGCACCGGCTTGCCGATCGCGCGAGCCATCTCCAACGTGGCCGCCACCGCGGCGATATCGAAGACGGCCGGCCGGAACGGGATCACGGCGAGGTTGGCCACCCGCATGGCGGCGGCGATGTCGGCCGTGTTGTGCGGCGGGGTATCCACGAAGCACCAGCCGATCCCATCCTTGCGCGCCGCCTCAATGGTGCCGGGCAGGTCGCGGGCCTCACACTTCACCAGGACAGGCGTCTCAGCTTGCCGCAGTTCGTGCCAGAGTGCGAGGCTACCCTGGGGGTCGGTGTCGATTAGGAGGGCCGGCGCATCCGGTGCGTCGGCATAGACGGACAGGTGGGCGCACAGCGTGCTCTTGCCGCTGCCGCCCTTTCGGCTGGTGAAGGCGACGACTCGCAACGTCCGTGCTCCCCTATTTCGGCATCACTGTGCGGGCGCAGCGTGAAACACCCGTTAATCGCTGCCTCGCTGCCGATGCATTTGCGCAGCGCCGTGCGACCATTCGAACGCATCATCGTAGCGTGCTAGCACCGTAGCGACGTGGCTTGCTGCGACGATGCCGGTGTGGCATCGTCACGAACGCAATACAAGTCCTGTTATCTTGCGTTGGCATTTTTCGATCGTGGCTTGGAGGGGGAGGATTGCGGGCATGGAGATCATAGGTCCAACCCAGTCGCATCCCGGCGGGCCTTGGCATGTCAGTGTGTCCGGTCTCGAGCGGAAGTTCCCCACTCGCGAAGCCGCTCAGTTCTGGATCGACGCTTGCCGGCTGGCCGGCCGTCCCCTGCCCGGGTATGGCGAGCCGCTGCCATGAGCACAGCCCTCGTTCCGATCGCCAACCTTGTCGAGGCCCGGCCGCCAGCCCAGGCCGACGACGACATTCAGATGATCCGGCTGTGGCTCGCTCGATCGTCCAGCCGGAACACGCGCCGAAACTACGAGCGCGAGGCGCGGCGCTTCCTGGCCCATGTCGGCAAGCCGCTCGGCTCGGTGCGGATGGGCGAACTGCAGGACTTCATCGCGAGCCGCCCGGGGTCCTCGGCGACGGTAGCGCTGACGGCCGCGGCCCTGAAGTCGCTGTTCACGTTCGCCCAGGAGGTCGGGTTCCTGCGCTTCAACATCGGCGCGGCCGTGAAGGTGCCGCCGATCAAGAACACTCTGGCCGAACGGATCATGTCGGAGTCCGACGCGCTCCTGATGATCCGGCAAGAGCCGGGGCTGCGAAACCGGGTGCTGCTGACCGTACTTTACGGCGGCGGGCTACGCATCTCGGAAGCCTGTGGGCTGCGGTGGCGCGATCTCATGGCGCGCGACGAGGCCGGGCAAGCGACAGTGTTCGGCAAGGGCGGCAAGACGCGGGTCGTGCTCCTGTCCGCCTCGACGTGGAAGGTGCTAACGGCGCTCCGGCAGGAGCAAGTCGCAAACTTGGCAACTTGGTCGGCAGATGAGCCGGTGTTCCGCTCGCGGAAGGGTGGGGCGCTCGACCCGAGCGCGGTCCACCGGGCCGTGAAAGCTGCGGCGGCTCGCGCCGGTCTGCCGGTTGAAGTCTCGGCGCACTGGCTTCGGCATGCCCACGCCTCGCACAGCCTCGACCGCGGCGCGCCGATCCATCTGGTTCAGGCAACGCTCGGGCACGCCTCGGTGGCGACGACGGGACGGTACCTGCACGCTAGGCCGAGCGAGAGCTCGGCACGGTTCCTGGGTGTGTAAGTGTCAGGCTGTAACAGCAGCCCGAAACGGGCGCAGGAGACGGCCGCGAACGCGCGTCGGTGTCGGCATGGACTTCTCGGGGAACGCTTCTCTAAGGTTCAGCATCGTTTGCGGCCTTGGAATGACGAAATTCCGCAAGAACTTCCGTCACGATCGTCGGCACCGGCTGCTCGTTCTCCTCCAGCAGCAGAGAAGCTATCCAAAGCGTTTTCGCCTTTGCGACTGGGAGGTTTCCCTCCGTCAAACGCTCCATCAGTATGCGATCGGCAAGCGTCACCGCCATCGCGCTAACTTCGCCGAGTCGTTCCTGCGGCAGTGCAGCATTCATAGCTGATCCTCCACTCCGGTACTGCACAACATACCACCTGACGCTGGTGATTACAGTATACTCTGGCCAATTGCTCACATCTGTTCGCGGCAAATCAATGACCGTTGTACCTAGATGAAAAGCGAGTGGTTTCTGAACATCTGACGTGTCAAAAAGGGATTGGCGGATTAGGTCGAGGCAGCAGACCCCGGCGGCGGCTCGATGACGATGCGGCAAAGATATGCGCCATTACTAGGCCAGATCTCACAGCCACAGCATCGCGACCGCCAGGACCGCGACCTGGAACGCGAGCATCACGCTAATGAGGGCTCTAGCATCGCGGTCGTCGAGCGCCGGATCCTCGCGCTCTTTCGCGGTCATGTTGGAGGAGCTACACTGGCGCGACCGGAATAGGTGAACAGCATGCGCCCGGAGGCATCGGTGACCGTGGCGACACGGGGACGATCGGGCTTACTACCGTCCACCTCGTAAAACGCGATCTTGATAGCGTCCGCCTCGTCCGTCGCTTGGTAAACTCGGGGCGCGCTCCGCGGCACCCCAACCTTCCCGATGCGATCGATCCTGACTCTGTAGGCCATGTCGGACGCCTCCATATCGGAGGCCTGCGCTGGCGGCTCGGGAGGAGAAAATATCGCCAGCGCAGGCGGTGCCAAAGCCGTTGGTCCTCAGCGTTGACGCACCAACGTTGCACACGTTCAAGATCTCAAATCGGAAATTTGACGACTTTTTAAAACTTAAAACAAAAAGCCGTCTTATTCTGATGATCTAACTCTGCTGTGGCAAAAGAAGCGCAAGACGCTCTTGAACGCGTGCGGCAATCAGATGCCGCGACGGAGCGAGTGTCCGGATATGCCCTTAGGGATTGATGAGCGGGCTGTGTTTATCGCCGCCTGCCTTGCCGGTCCCATCGTTGACGCCGGAGTTGTAGGGGTTGACCTCGTGGTGCTGGTCGCGAGGCGGATCGGGATAGTCCGTGAGTGCGCGCCAGGGAGTGGCAGAGGTACCGAGGTGGACAGCGCTTGGAAGACGGAACAGCCAAAACGCAAGCACCATCCACGGGACGACGAAGAACACGAAAGCAGTCAGACCCATGGCAATCCTCCCAGAGGTGCCTACTGGATCTATGGAGAGCAGCGGGCAGGTCGTTCCTAATCTCGCTGATCTGTACCTGCGCCGTCAAATGATTGAAGCAGAAGCCGGATCGCCTGATCTTAGGCGTCTACAGCTTCCTCGGCCTTCCGCGGCCGCCCAGCTTTCTTTGGCTTGTCGGAGACGGTCTCAGCGGGCTCAGCAGCCTTCGCAGCTGCCTTCTTCCGCTGCTGGCCAAGGCCGAAGCTCTTGGCGAGTGCCGAGCGCTGCGCCGAGTAGCTGGCCGCCGTGGAGGGATAATCTCGCGGCAGGCCGAAGCGCTCTCGGTACTCCTCGAACGTCATTCCGCTCTTGCTGAGGTGCCGCTTCAGGGTCTTGTACGGCTTGCCGTCGATAAAGCTGATCAGCGCGTCCGGCGTGATCGACTTGCGGATCTGGGCAGGGGTGATCTTCTCAGTGGCAGGAGCAGCAAGTGCGCCGGCATTACCAAGCCCCGAGAGCGTAGCGTGCGTACTGGCGATCAGCTCTGCCATGTCGGCAGGCCGTACCGAGTTCTTGGACACGTAGGCCGATACGATGCCAGCCGTGAGTTCTAAATAATCGGTGGCAGCAGCCTCGATCGTCCCTGTGTTCTCGTTCACGGCGCACCTGCTTGAGTGAAGCAAGCCATCTGCGCCAGCGAACACAACAAATCAATGCACGTTTAGGACTTTTCGCTTCTACCTGCTGATTTTTAGCTTGCCATCGCTCGCATCTCGGGTGCGCCTTCGCGCAGCACGTAGCCGCGGCCCCAGACGGTCTCGATGTAGTTCTTGCCCTGGCTGGCGTTGGCGAGCTTCTTGCGCAGCTTGCAGATGAACACGTCGATGATCTTCAGCTCGGGCTCATCCATGCCGCCGTAGAGATGGTTGAGGAACATCTCCTTGGTGATGGTCGATCCCTTTCGGAGACCCAGAAGCTCCAGCATCTGGTACTCCTTCGACGTCAACGGGATGCGCTTGCCGTCGATCGAGGCCATCTTCTCGTCGAGGTCGAGCACGAGATCGTCGATCGTGATTTTGGACTGAGCATGACCCTTCGAGCGCCGCACAATAGCGTGGATGCGCGCGATCAGCTCGTCCTTGTGGAACGGCTTGGTCAGGTAGTCGTCGGCGCCAAACCCCAAACCTTTCACCTTGTCCTCGATGCTGGCCATGCCGGACAGGACGAGGACGGGGGTCTGAATTTTCGACACGCGGAGCGAGCGCAGCACCTCGTAGCCTGACATGTCGGGCAGGTTCAGATCGAGGAGGATGATGTCGTAATCGTAGAGCTTGCCGAGGTCGACACCTTCCTCACCGAGGTCGGTGGTGTAGGTGACGAAGCTTTCCGATTTGAGCATCAACTCAATGCTCTGTGCGACGGTAGCGTCATCTTCGATCAGCAGAACGCGCATGACACCACCTCGAACTGAGGTGCTTCATACTCTCTCAGCAATACTGAACCGTTAACAGGCGGCTTTGCCGTTCAGTGCCCGGTGACGAACCGGGCGGCCCACTCGTCAGGGGATAGCTCCGGGCCGGTGAGGCACAGCACGCCGTTGTTCACGGTCGCTTTCCCTTGGGCAGTCCAGCGTTGCCAGTTCGTGAGCGCGTCACCAGCACGCCCGAGGCAGCCTACGCGGCGGCCAGCGGCGCCCTAGACGGCGTTCCTGTCGTTGGGCCCGCCCTGACTGGCGCCAGCAACCGTCTGGCCGCTGGGATCCGCTCTCTGCGCAGTGGCGACCCTTATGCAACGGAACTGAAGCGCATCGAGGATTACGATGCAGCGGCTCGTGCCGCTCACCCGGTGGCGACCACGGCCGGTGAGGTAGGCGGGGCCATCGGCGGCACCGTCCCTGCGGTGATGGCTGCACCGGCCCTGTTCGGCGCCGGGACGGCGGCCCTGCCGATCCGGGCCGGCCTCTCGATGGCGACAGGCGGCGCGATCGGCGCGGCGGATACGGCGGCGCGGGGTGGTGATCTGGATCAGGCGGGAAAGGGGGCCTTGATAGGCGCCGGCCTTGGTGCAGCGGCTCCGATCTTCGGTGCGGCTGCGGGCAAAGTCGCTGGTGCCGTCGCCGAGCGCACGGCCGGCAGTCAGAACCGACTGCTGAACCGCGCGCTCACGGCGGACGGCCTCACGCCCGAGACCGCGCAGGCGGCCCTCACGGACCTCGGCGACGCCGGCATGCTGGCAGACCTCGGGCCGAACCTCCAACGGCAGGCGGGAGCGCTGGCCGCCATCCCGGGAGAGGGACAGCAAGTTGTGCGGAGTGCCATCGCGGATCGCATGGCTGGCGCGAGCGTCCGCACGACGGAAGCCGCGGACCGGGCGCTCGGCCAGCCAACCGACGCGCTCTCGACGATGGATCGGCTGATCCAGGAACGCGCTGATGCGGCGGCCCCCGCCTATCTGGAAGCCTACATCCGGCCGATGCCCGAGAACGGCCGGGTGAAGGCCGCGCTCAACACCCCGGCAGGTCAGGCGGCTTGGAAGAAGGCCGAGACACTGGCGGCCAACGAGGGGATCCCTCTCGACGTGACTAAGCCGACCGTGCGGGCGATCGACCTCACGAAGCGGGCGTTGGAGGATATGATGAGCAGCGCCCAGCGCGGCGGCAACAACAACGAGGCCCGCGTGATCGGCGGGGTGCGCAACCTGCTGGTATCGGGCGTGGACTCGGTGGTCCCGCAATACGCAGCCGCCCGGCAGGCGTTCGCCAGCCACACCGCGCTACAGGAGGCGTTTGAGGCCGGGCAGACCCTGTTCGACAAGGCGACCACGCCCGGTCACGTCGCCCGCACGCTGAACGGCATGACGGACGGCGAGCGCGCCTTGCATCAGGAAGGCGTTCGGGCAGCCCTGGCTGACTTGATGGGAACCGCAAGAAACGACGCGCTCAAGGCTCGGCAGGTGTTCGACCAGGGCTATAACCGCGAGAAGCTGGGCCAAGTCATTGGCCGCGAGCAGGCGGAAGCGCTGATCGGGGACCTGAACAACGAGGCGACATTCGCCCGCACGCGAGACGTGGTGACCGGCAACAGCGAGACCGCCGCGCGTGCTGCCGCCATGCAGGAGATTGAAGGCGGCGGCGGTACAGGTGGAGAGAAGGCCGGCATCATCAAGAACCTGCTCGACCTGAAATTCGGGACGGCCGCGGCCGGCGTAGGCAAGAAGGTGACGCAAGGTGTTGGCGATGCGCTGCGAGAGCGTAGGAACGCCGATCTCGCGCAGATCCTGATGGAAAGCGGCCCGGATCGAGACGGCGCCCGTCGAGCCTTTGCAGCTATCAGCCGATCAGTGCGGGCGAAGGACATCACGTCCGACGCGGCATCCAAGCTGATGCAGGCCGTGGTCCGCGGCGGTGGAATGACAGCCTCAAGGAGCCTCGCGGGCCTGCCGGCTCGCTAGAAATGTCGCCCCAATGCCGATCAGCAACCCAACGCCGACGCCCCATCCGAACTGATCATTGAAGCCGGTTAGCAGGTAGTGCAGCCCGCCCATGAGGACGCCGAACACGACGATGGCGACGGAGGCGAACAGGGCTTGGTTGGGTTCGGACATGGCGAAGCTCGACGGCGCTCGCTCAAGATGGGCTTGCGGCCCTGGTCTGTCGATAGGGCCTAGGATCGCCAGATTTGGCTCAGGACGGCCACAGGCCAATCCAAGCTAGATGGCGCGCAAGGGGCTAACGAGGCCGCGGCCCTATATGTGCAGCACGACAGCAGGTAGAACCAATCTGCCACGGCCTCGACACGGTACGGACTGATGCTGGACCCGACGATCCTCTTGGCCCTACAGCCGGCACTCCCACCGGCTCGGCCCGAGATCACGATTGAAGAAAGGGCCGATGACGCGACCCTCGATGGGCTGCGCCGTGATCGTGCGCGTCGCATCGTGGAGCAGCGTGTCGCCGCTTATGAGCGGCAGGTGTCTGCTTACATTGCCGATCTTGCCGCGCGACGGGTTCAGGCTGAGGCCGCCTCTCCGGCGCGCGCCATGACTGAGGAGGAAGCCGCTCGGTTCCTTCAGATCGCTGAGGACATTGAGTTTGAGGCTGGCAACCGCGCACGGGCACTTGTGCGGTTTCAGAAGAAGGTGACGCGGGACGTCAGGCACTCCTTCGCCATTGATCCGGGGCTTGGGGCAGCGATCCGCTCAGTAGGTGTCGGTCTGTCCAAGATGGATGAGCAGGCCATCGAGGCGATGCTTGAGCATGCCTTATTCGTCCGCGCGTTCCGTGCCGAGCGGACCCCGAATGCATCGACAGGGCCGACATTCGATAACGCCGATGACCTCGACGCTTACCTTCGTGCAGAACTTGCGTGACCATCCGTGTCACGGCGTCCGATGAGTTCGTGAAGGCGCTCAAACGCATGTCGCCAGACCGCAGTGCGGCGGCGCGTGAGTCGCTGGTCAAGTTTCAACGAGAACCGTCGCTGCCGCGGCTCGACTTCCGGCCGCTCAAGTCGAAGCCCGGATATTATATCATCGACGCAAGGCGCGGGGACCGCATCATCCTACGCAAAGATGCGGAAGACCTGTATGCGGCAGTCGATTTTGGGCCGCACGATAACGTTTATCGACGCTGGAACCGGCGCAGATAGGCGACTGCGCCGGCGAGGCCGCACCAGGGCCCGCCGTCTCAAGACGACCCCGGTGCTGCTCTTCCGGCGCGCGGCCGGAGCCGATCGCTGGAGGGATGATGGCGTGGAGTAGTTAACGAGTCCTGTACGACAACGGCTCTAACCCGCTGGCGCTCAGAGAGCAGATCATGCCGCTCTCCCGCGTCTCTTCAGTGCGTCCTAAGCCATCGCACCCGGCCTACCCAGCCCAATTGCCTTAGCTAACGCGGAGCGCTGCTTGGCGTAGCTTGAGGCGACCATTGGGTAATCGGCCGCCAGGCCGTAGCGGTCCCGGTAGGCCCGCGGGTCCAGCCCATGGCTGGTCAAGTGGCGCTTGAGTGTCTTGTAGGACTTACCGTCGATGAAGCTGACGATGCCGTTGGGACGGATCGACTGGCGGATCTGGGCTGCACTCGGCTTCTCGATATCGGTCTTGAACGATGACACAGGACCGCCCGACCGTAGAGTATTCAAGGCCGCGTATACCCCCTCAATCAACTTGGGAAGCTCGGCAGTGGGGACCGAGTTATTGATGACGTAAGCGGAGACAATCCCTCCGGTAAGCTCGGCCATATTCGAGCCAATGCTGTGAATATGTTCAGTCATTAGGTTAATCTTTCTGAAGTTTGAAATCGCACTTCATACCAAATGAGTTTTAATAGAAATTTGTACATTCAAATGCGGCTTTCTACCACATATGTGGCGAGAATGCCGCACCTGGCGTTGTAAATACTTTCTTGCAGATCGGACCATGATCGAATGTTGCATCGCGCGTCGTCCCGATTGAATTGCACAGGGCAAGGCACAAGCCCCTATCGTTAAGAGCAGGATCGCCAGCGCTCCAGGTGCCCGTGTCAGCCGCTGATCGAGAACGGCGTTCCCTCGACCCTCGGCGATGGTGTGGAAGACCCGTCGTTAGCCCGCTTGCAGGCGTTCCGCACCATACAGGGCAACGATCCCTTAAACGTTGGCATGCCAACGATCGGCGAAAGGAGAATACCGGCGAGGTACGCCATGTCTCCGCTTTCCTGTCTAGCTCGTCCGCTCCGCTCCGCCCGGACGTGGATCGTCTTGGGCGTTTTTGCACCTGTCGGGATGCTCGCTGCCTCCAGTCTGATGCTGCTCGACCTGCGCCAGGACGCGTGGGAGAAGGCCGAGCAGACCTCGAAGAACCTCGTGCAGGTCCTGGAGCGTGACATCGCTCGCAACATCGAGATGTACGACCTCTCGCTGCGCGGCGTCGTCGACAATCTCAAAGCGCCCGGCCTCGATCAGGTCAGTCCTGAACTACGCCAACTCGTTCTCTTCGATCGGGCTGCGACTGCCCGCGACATGGGCGTCATGGTCGTCACCGATGAGAACGGCGACAGCATCATCGACGCCAGCTCCGTCCCACCACGCAAGGTCAACTACGCGGATCGCGCCTACTTCCAGGCACAGAAATCACGGCCCGACCTCGGCTTGGTCATCAGCCAGCCGCTGTTCTCGCGCCTGCTCGGCAGCCGCATGATCGTGCTGAGCCGCCGCATCAACAGGCCCGATGGTTCATTCGGCGGTGTGGTGCTGGGGACCCTCAACCTGTCCTACTTCACGCGTCTCTTCAACCAAGTAGGTCTCGGCCCAGACAGCGCGATCAACCTGTACCTGCGTGATGGCACGCGCATCATGCGCTACCCCTATGCCGAGGCCGACATCGGTGTGAACATCGCCAGCGCCGCGACCTTCAGGGGCTTCCTGCGTGAGCGCAACGGCAGCTTCGTCGAGACGTCGGTCCGTGACGGCATCGAGCGCCATTACACTTTCACCCAGGTGGGCGATCTACCGCTTATCCTCAACGTGGCCCTCTCGGCACGGGAGATTGGCGCCGAATGGCGCTCGAATGCCCTCGTCATCGGTAGCATCGTCGTGGTGCTGTGCGGCGTGACGATCGCTCTGTCGCTGCTGTTTTGGCGCGAACTGCGCCGACGCGAAGCTATGCAGGCTGAACTCGAAAGGCTGTCGCTGACCGATGCTCTCACCGGTCTGCCGAACCGTCGAGCCTTTGAGGATACCGGGTCACGTGCCTGGGAGGCTGCGCGGCTCAGCCGCAAGCCGCTGTCTTTGCTCATCGTCGACGCTGACCACTTCAAGCGCTTCAACGACCGCTATGGCCATCAGGTCGGGGATGAGGTGCTTCGAGGGTTGGCACTTTGCCTATCTGCGAGTGTCCATCGCCCGCACGACCTCGTCAGCCGGATCGGCGGCGAGGAATTCGCTATCCTCATGCCGGATACGGATCAGTCGGGCGCGCTCCGCATCGCCGAGAAGGTTCACGCCGAGGTGTCCACCCTAGCAATCGGATCTGCCGGCATCGGAGCGGGTGCCCTCACGGTGAGCATCGGTGTCGCGGCCGTCATGCCAAACGGTGGGCAGACCACGGGGCTGACGGACCTCTACCGCCTTGCGGATGGCGCGCTCTATGAAGCCAAATCGGGAGGTCGCAACCAGACCCGCTGTGCGAAGCAGCAGGATACCCCGACCATTCAGCACAAGCTGCAGCTTGTAGGGGGCCCGTAGCCGGGCAAACCGTTGGGACGCTCTTGCTCATGCGGCGACGGCGTCACAGCGGAAGCGTTGCGAGGGATCCGCAAGTGCCTGTTCCAGTTCCTGCCGAAATCCCTCGGCTCCGTCCCGCCAGCTAGCCGGATCGGCTTCGTACAGCGCCATGACCTCGTGGAAGCGCTTGTGCGCGCGCCCGAAGTTAGTGTCGTGCAAGCCGTGTTTGTCGAAGAACACGCCGATGCCACATGCATGCGGGTCTTTGGACGCCTCTTCCCACGCGACTGGAAGAGGCTGGCCCATCAGCGTGCGGCACGCTTCCACCACCCGCAGGTGACCGGCATAGGCACCCAGCAGCGATTTCGGCGTCTGCTCCACTGCCCTAGTCGCCCTGGGACGACCCGCCACCCATGAGGCTATGGCTTCCCTCGGCATCGGCCGCGCGATCCCGTACCCCTGACCAAGATCGACCCCAAGTACGCGCAGGGCATCACGGATCTCGACCGTCTCCACGCCCTCGACGACGAGCCGCTTGCCGATGCTGTGAGCTAGGTTCTGAAGGCTGAGCACGAAGTGCAGGTCTCGGGGCTTCTGTCGGAGCCCGCGCGCAAACGACTGGTCGAGCTTCATGATGTCGACAGGCAGCGGGACGCTATGAGCCCGTGATCGCAGTCGGAGATCCCCTGACCGGTGCTCTACGAGCACTCGCAGTGTTCGAAGAGTCGTAGGAGGAACTTAAGGCGCTATTCCACGCCCTCGGCTATCTCGCGTCGCAATTCCGGTATGCGCGCCCAGGGCTCGGTCGTCCGGGCCATCGATCCCAGACGCAACTCGACCACCGCTTCGGGCACGGCCAAAACCGCCGCCCAGGCTGACGCGAACGCCGCCACGCATGCGGGGTCGAAATGCCGGCCGCTGTCAGCCTGGATGCAGCGCAGCGCCTCCTCGAACGCCATCGCCACCTTGTACGGCCGCACCGTGGTCAGGGCGTCGAACACGTCCGCAACCGCGACGATCCGCGCTGAAAGAGGGATGGCCTCGCCACTCAGGCCGTGCGGGTAGCCGCTGCCATCCCATTTCTCGTGATGCGCCTCCGCGATCTCGGCGGCGAGGCTGATCAGCTCCGAGCCGCTATTCCCCAAGATCCGTCTGCCGATCGTCGGGTGCGTGCGGATGACGGCGAACTCGGCCTCATCGAGGCGCCCCTTCTTCAGCAGGATCCCGTCCGGCACGGCCACCTTGCCGATGTCGTGCAGCGGTGCCGCGAGGTACAGGCGCCGGCAGAACTCCTCGGGCAGACCCATCGCCTCTGCGATGATCTGGCTGTAGCGGGCAACGCGCCAGGTGTGGTCGCCGGTGTCGTTGTCCCGGTACTCGACGGCCAGGGCGAGCCGGAAGATGACCTCCGCCTCTCGCTCACGTAGCCGGCGCGTCGCCCGCTCGATCTCACCAGCCATGCGCGACGCCTGCTCGTCCAAGTGACGCACGGCACTGGCGAGGCGCACGAGGTTGCGCAGCCGCACGCTCAGCTCGACGCCCTTGGCCCGTTTGTCGAGGAAGTCGGTGGCCCCCGCCTCCAGTGCGCTGAGCCTGACGGTATCGCACACGTCGCTGGTGATCATGGCGATCGGCGCCTGGGCGTAGTGCGCTATCGCCCGGATCTCGCGGATAAAGGCGATGCCGTCCATCTCGGGCATGTGCTGGTCGACAAACACGAGGTCGAATGCGCAGGTCCGGGCCTCGACCAGTGCGGCGAGCGGATCAGTGCAGGCAGTCACGACGACGTCGTGCTCGGCCTCCAGCAGACGCCGGAGGTGCAGCAACGTGGCCTTGCTGTCATCGACGAGGAGGACGTCCATCGATCTGTCTTCCACTGAATAGGTAAGCTCAGAGGTTGGTGAGGTGAATGGCTTGGGTTCAGGTGGCGGACGGGTAGGCCTGCGCGATCAAGCCGAGCCGCGAGAAGGTTTCGGCCAACTGATAGAGGCTGGCGCGAAAGGCCTCGACCTCCGGTGTCGCATCGAGCTTGAAGGCCATCCTGTCGGTCTCCTGCTCCAGGTCCCGGCTCAGCTGCTGTAGGGACAGCCCGAGCGCCCGGATCTGGGGCCAGCGCGGACCGAGATCCGCGTTGGCTGTGATGGCCTGTTCCAGAACCGCGGCGAGGCGCTCCGCACCTTCGTGGGTGAACCGGTGTGGGAGCAGGTGCACCTCGGCCATGACCGCCTTACGCTGCCCGAACGGTGGCGAGGAAGCGGCCGACCTCGGCCGCGAGGTGCTCGGACTGGCGCGACAGCTCCGAGGCCGCACCCAGTACCTGGCTGGCTGCTGCGCCCGTGTCCTCGGCCGCACTCGCGACACCCGCGATGTTGTGTGTCACCTCGCCGGTGCCCATCGCGGCCTGGCTGACGTTGCGCACGATCTCCTGGGTGGCAGCGCCCTGCTCCTCAACGCCAGCTGCGATCGAGGTCGCCACACCGCTGATCTCGCGGATCCGCCCGGTGATACCGGCGATCGCCGTGACCGCCTGACCGGTCGAGGCCTGGACCTGAGCGATCTGTCCGGAGATCTCATGTGTGGCCTTCGCGGTCTGCTCGGCCAGGGCCTTCACCTCGGAGGCGACCACGGCGAAGCCCTTGCCTGCTGCACCGGCGCGCGCCGCCTCGATCGTGGCGTTGAGCGCCAGCAGGTTGGTCTGCCCGGCGATGTTCGAGATCAGCCCGACCACGTCGCCGATACGCGCGACCGCGGCGCTCAGTTCCTGCACCAGAACACCGGCCTGGTCGGCTTCGCTCACCGCGAGGTGCGCGAGGCTCGCCGATCCATCCACCTGGCGTCCGATCTCCTGAACCGACGATCCGAGCTGCTCGGCGGCAGCCGCGACGGTGTTGACGTTGGCGGCGGCCTCTTCGGCCGCGGCGGCCACCGCGCCGGACTGGGCGGAAGTCTCACCCGCCATCGCCGACATCGAGCCGGCCGTGGCCTGCAGCTCGGTCGCAGAGGACGACACCATGCCGATGATGCCGCCGACCGCGGCCTCGAAGCCGTCGGCCATCTGGCGCATCCCGGCCTTGCGCTGCTCCTCGGCGGCCAGTCGCGCCTGCGCGGTCTCAGCCTCTAGCTGGCGGGTGCGGATCAGATTGTCCTTGAACACCTGCACGGCGGCGGCCATCGCACCGATCTCATCCCGGCGCGCACGGTACGGCACCTCGGTTTCTGCATTGCCGCCGGCGAGCACATCCATCGCCTGGGTCATGGTCTGGATCGGACGCGAGACGCGCAGCAGGCCAAAGGCGGCGGCGGCGCAAGCGGCGGCGAGCGCTAGTGCCACGGCGACGTAGGCGGCCAGTGAGGCGGCATCGGCTTCGGACATGGCTGCATCGGCATCCCGGCGAGCCCCCTGCTCGTTCAGGGTGACGTTGCGCGAGAGATTGGCGCGGGCCTCGTCGTAGAGGTTTGCGGTCTCGGGTGCGCTCATCAGCTTGAGAGCAGCCGGCTGCTGACCGGCCTCCATCAGGCGCCGCATCTCGGCATCTGCCTGCTCGAAGCGTCCCCAGGCAGAAGCGAAGGCATCATAGAGCACGCGCTCCTCCTTTGAGGAGATCAGTGGCTCGTAGGTCCTTCGCGCCTGAGCAAGCTTCTCGTGGGTTGTGACGAGCTTGGCCTCGTTCTCGGCCAGATGAGCTGGCGTATCGGACAATATGAGCAGACGCAGCTGCTTGATCCGGACCTCGGAGGCTAGCTCTCGCATTTGACCGACAGCGACGACGGACGGCAGCCAGTTCGCCGCGACCTCGGTGACGGAGTGTCGGATCCCTGCGAGCTTGAAGATCGAGAGTGCGCCCTGGCCGGCGGCGATGAGGGCGAGCAGGCCGAAGGCGGCCGAGAGTGCCGCCTTGAGGGAGAGGTGCAGGCGCATAATCAGATC
>NZ_JBYQFA010000007.1:0-36165 GCF_057836565.1 Methylobacterium sp. J-118 | reverse complement strand
GCGGTTCCGCGTCCAGCGCGACTTCTAATTTCCCAGATCGGGACCGGTCGATCTCCAAAGCGCCAGTCTTGATGTCCCCGTGCTAAGGGACCCCACCTAGCCCGGCCGAAAGGCCGGGCTTTTTGTTGTGCGGGTTCCATTACCTGATCGCCGCTTCACCGGCCCTGCCGCCTAGCGCTATGGCCAAAGAGATCCCTACCCGTCACGGCATTGTCGGATTTCTTGGAACAGAAGGTGGGACATGGCACGCAGGTGAAGACCTTCTGGAATGCTGTGACAGCCGCGGCTATGGTGACGGTAGCACCTCCGCCGGGTCAGAGCGTGTTGCGCTTTCCTCCGGTAAGCTTCGATAGTTCGGTCGTCCCGCGTTCCCGAGCTTCGGCCTCAGTGTTGGAGGAAATCGGTGCGTGGATCTTATGAGCGTTGTCGGAAGAGATTAGTAGCCACCGAAAGCGATGGGGCCGAAGCGAGCAGCGTCGGATCAGGACGCTGTATGTGGGCATGTAGCGTCTTGGCATGTCACCGAGAATGCCATCTCCAGCGATCGGAACAAGACGGTCACGGCGGCGCCTTACTGTCGTCCGCTTGAGAATGTGGGAAGCTGGCGCCTGCGGAGAGCAAAGCCTGCACCAGCGCATTCAACTGTGCGATCTTGACTGCTGGCTCACCGAGACTGGCCTCAGCCCGCAGCACGACGCTGATAGGTACCTTCGCTCGCGTTGCGAGTTTCCTAGAGTCCCAGCGGAGAGAGGAGCGCGCTGCGCGGAGTTGAGGACCGGTGATCACCCCTTCCGCTCCTGATCGTGTCTTTCCTCCGCCTGACCTTGCGGCGCCCGTCACCGTAGGGTCAATCGTGCCGTGCGGCTATGAAGTAGACGATCGCTCCTATGACCCCGATAGCGATCAGAACGCCGATGACCAGCCATACGTAACCTTTGATCACGCGTTCACCCCTTTCGGTCCCGGAACCGGATCCCGGCCCCGCCGCCGTTCTCGGGGATGAACTCCAGGCCGGCGGTTATGGCACGAGGCCCACGAGCCCGCAGACTGCCAGGGCCGTGACGATGACGGTGAAGCCCGCCAGCGAGACAGTGCCGCCAATCCGAGCCCAGCGCGCGCTCACGGCTTAACCTTGGGACGGACGCCTGCTGCGTGGCCGTTCTCGGGCGTGAATTCCAAGCCAGCCCCCTCAAGCGCCCGGCGGATATCCAAGAGCTTGTCCGACATCGTCTTGGGGATGCCGTCGCTCTTCTCCATGCGCTTGATCGTGGTTGCGGAGACGCCGGACGCCTCTTCCAGCTTCGCGACCGACCAATTCAGGTAGCCGCGCGCCATCCGTATCTGCGCACCCGTAAGCATCTGGCCCTCTGATGCCTAAATTAGGCCACCGCGCGCCCAAAATGGGTTGACACCGGCAGCGAATAGTCCATTTTAGGTCAAGCGCCGCCGAAAAGGAAGCGCTACCCGCCTGGAATGGTCGCCATGTCCCGCCGCACCGTTACCTGGACCGACATTGAGCGCGCTGGCCAGGACAGCCGCGCCAAGATCCCCGCCGGCCTTCTCAGCGCCCGCGCCCTCATCCAGTTCGGCGCCCGCACCCGCCCCCTCGCCACCGCCGGCCAGTACGACCGCACCGCGATCATGGCCGCCGCCTGCAAGGCTGCCCCCGGCATCATGGAACGCTGCGGCGTCTCCCGCCGCGAGGCGATGTCCTCCGCCCTCAAGGCTGCCTGGCAGGTCGCCAAGGCCGCCCGCCGCGCCGCCGCTCACTGAGGCCCGCATTCAATGTCCACCCGCATCAACCGCCGCGCGCTCACCGCCGGCATCCTCGCCACCGCCGCTGTCCCCGCTTCTGCCAAGGGTACGCACCAGACGCGTACCCTCCGCGGGGACGACACCGCTCGGCTCCCCGATCACGCTGTGCTCTGGGCTCGCATGCCTCTGCCGTTCACGCCCGCCGAGGCGTGGCACCTGCTGTCACCCGCCACCCAGGCCGAGATCGGAGCGGCCGTCATCGGCATGGTGCTGGCCGAGTATGTGTCCGGCGACATGCATGGGGATCACGATCGCTTCTACGACGATGCCCTGCGCGACGACGCCATGGACGTGGGCAGCGACCTGCTCACCCGCATTGAGCAGCGCCTGTGGGTGCTGTTCCCCGACCTCTACGGCCCCGAGGGCGATCACCCCGCTTGGGCCCTGAATTCAGGCCTGGCGCCGCCCGCCGCCTGACCTGACGCGCCCCACCGCGGGGCGCCCCCTTCACCACCGAGCCGACCCCACGAGCCCATCAGGAGCGCGAATGATGACTTATGCCCGCATCCCGAATTTCAGTCAGCCCGTCCCGGTGCGCAGCACCAGCGCCCGCACGGGCCGCCGCCAGACTCCGCTGGATCGCCGCTACCGCAACCTGCCCGACGAGCCGATCCCGGGCGAGATCGAGCCGTGGGAAGCCGTGACGCCTGTCCGGCCCGACACGTCGCACAGCCGCAGCCTCCGCTTCCTCGATGTCGGCGCCGAGCTGCTGGCCGCCTTTGCCATCATCGGCGGTGGCATGGTGCTCACCGGCCTCGCCTCCCTGCTCTGACCCGACCCGCACCACCGGCTCGCAGGTGGTCTACATGCGGGGCAGCGATCAGGAGCGCGAGGCCGAGGCACCCGAGACCGTGCTGCCGGAGGTAGTGGTCGAGGCGCTGCCTGCGGCGAACATCCTACCCTGGCGCGGTCGGGGCAACGTCGTCGCAGCAGCTGGGTCTCTTCTGATCGACCTGCTGGAGCGGGCGTGATGCAGGGGCCGAGGTGGGTCGCAAGCAGCCGGAAGCGACGGAGGCGCTCTATTACGAACCATCGCTAGCTACCGCGGCTGACACATCTTAGGCCTTGAGAAGATTTGCTTGCCAGCAGTCTGATCGGCTCCGAATGACCAAGCCTATGACGTTTTTCGGACGGCAAATCTCGAACCTGGCGGCGGTCTTCCACGACGCTTCGGGATAGGCCATCCAAGCTTAAGCCGTTGGCACATCGATTGCGTATCAATCTTGTATGGAAGTCTGAACTACATGCAGACCCCTACCCTCGCGAATTCGATCGATCGCGTCATCGTGGATGCCATTCTCGCAGGCCGCATCACGGCCGGAACCCGCCTCGGCGAGCAAAGTCTCGCTACCCTGTTTTCTGTCTCGCGGACGATGGCTCGCGAGGCGCTGATCCGGCTGGAGGCGCGTGGCATCGTCCAGGTCAGCCCGCGCCGTGGTTGGTTCGTGATCAAGCCGTCCTTCGAGGAGGCGCAGGAAGCCTTCCAGGCTCGTCAGGCCATCGAGATGGGCATCCTCATGGCTGTCCAGCGTCTCGGCCCTGATGTGGTGGACAAGCTGCGGGCGCACATCATCCAGGAACGCGAGGCCATCGCTGCTGGCGACTTAGAGGCGCGCAGTTTCCTTCTCGGCGACTTCCACGTCTGCCTCGTCGAGGCGCTCGGCAACCGCGTGCTGGCCGACATCCTCCGCGACCTAACTGCCCGTACAGTGCTGATCTCAGCGCTGTACCAGTCCAGCCACGACGCGACAGTGTCCTGCGACGAGCACGAGGCGATCACCGACGCACTTGCTGAGGGCGACTTGGAGCGGGCTGCCAACCTCATGGTCGCGCACATCGGCAACGTTGAGGCTGGGCTGACGCGGGCCAAGGACGATGATCCGCTGACTAATCTTCGCCATGCCTTGAAAGTCTCGCCGCAACCACAATGAAAGCAGACTCGGGCGAGTCAAGTAAGAAACGTCGTTACCGACTTCTGTTGTGCGTATCCCCCATCGATATTTTCGAGGAGATCACTTGATGTCGGTTCCATCCGTACACGTTGCCGCTGCGGAGAAGGCGCGCGAGCCGCTCTACAAGTCCTTGTTCCTACAGGTGGTCGTCGGTCTCGTCCTCGGCATCGTGCTCGGCATGGCCACGCCCGAATTTGCACAGCAACTCAAGGTGCTGTCCGACGCCTTCCTGAAGCTGATCTCGATGATCGTCGCGCCGATCGTGTTCTGCGTCGTCGTGCACGGCATCGCCGGGACAGGTGACCTCAAGAAGGTCGGCCGCGTCGGCGTCAAGGCGCTGGTCTACTTTGAGGCGATGACTACGGTCGCGCTGATCCTCGGGATCGTGCTAGCCTACCTCGTCGGTCCCGGCCACGGCATGAACATCAACACCGCCACCCTCGACGGCAAGGCGCTCAGCACCTACGCCGACAACGCCAACAGGCTCCATACCGGCGGCTTCTCCAGCTTCCTGCTGAACATCATCCCGACCACCTCGTTCGACGCCTTGGCCCGCAACGACGTGCTCCAGGTCCTGTTCTTCGCGATCCTGTTCGGCATCAGTCTCGCCCTGTACGGCGGCCCGCAAGGGCAGAAGGTCACAGACCTGATCGACGCGGTCTCGGGCGTGCTGTTCAAGGCGATGGGCTTGATCGTGCGCACGGCCCCGTTCGGCGTGCTCGGCGCAGTCGCCTATACGGTCGGCAAATACGGCATCGGCTCACTTACCCAACTGCTCTCGCTGGTTGCACTTTACTACGTCGCCGTGGCCATCTTCGTGCTGGTCATCCTCGGCGGTGTGATGCGGCTCGCGGGTGTGAACATCATCAAATTCCTGGCCTATTTGCGCGAGGAACTCACCATCGTGCTCGGCACCGCCTCGTCCGACGCGGTGCTGCCGCAGATCATGCGCAAGCTGGAGTACTTGGGCGTGAAGCCGTCCGTAGTCGGCCTCGTCGTGCCCACCGGGTACTCGTTCAACCTCGATGCGTTCTCGATCTACCTGACCCTGGCCGTGGTGTTCATCGCGCAGGCGACCGGCACACCGCTGTCGATCGGCGATCTCCTGCTGGTACTCGGCATCTCGCTGGTCACCTCTAAGGGTGCGCACGGTGTTCCAGGCTCGGCGATCGTCATCCTGGCCGCCACGCTGAACGCCGTGCCGTCGATCCCGGCGATCGGCCTTGTGCTGGTGCTGTCGGTGGACTGGTTCATCGGCATGGCGCGCGCGGTCGGCAACCTGATCGGCAACTGCGTCGCCACCGTCGTGGTGGCGGCCTGGGAAGGCGATCTCGACACGGCGCGTGCTCATGCCGTGCTCGACAGCCCGCCGCCGGATCTTGCGACGCTCAACCCCGCGCAACAGGCCGCTTGAGCAGCAGACGAGGCTTCCGCCCGGTCCGTCTCGGCCCCGGGCGGATCGCTCCAACAACGATCCTTCAAGATTGGCAACCCGTGTCGATACGAGCCCAGGAGATCCAGGAGCGTCTCGACCAACTCGCAGCGATCAGTGCCACGCCAGGCGCGATCACGCGTCTGTATCTTAGTCCCGAGCAGGCCCGCGCCGAGGCCCTGGTGGGCGGCTGGATGCGCGCGGCCGGGATGGCGGTGCGCCGCGACGCAGTCGGCAATCTCATCGCCCGGATTGAGGGGCCAGAGCCCGGCGGTCCCGCTCTGGTGGTGGGCTCGCATCTAGATACCGTGCGCAACGCCGGTCGCTATGACGGACCACTCGGCGTCATCACGGCGATTGCTTGCGTCGAAGCGCTGAGCCGAGAGGGTATGCATCTGTCCCACGCCTTGGAGGTCGTGGGCTTCGCCGACGAGGAGGGTGTGCGCTTCGGTGCGACGCTGACCGGCAGCCGTGCCTTCGCCGGGCTACTCGATATGGCGGCGCTGCGAGCCGCCGACGCGGAGGGCACGACACTGGCTGCGGCGATGCGCGCTTACGGCCTCGACCCGATGCGCAAGGGCGAGGCGGCGCGTCGTCCTGAGGAGATCATCGGTTACCTGGAACTACACATCGAACAGGGGCCGATGCTGGAGCGGGCGGGCGTCGCCGTAGGGCTCGTCACGGCCATTTCCGGGGCCAGCCGGCTGGAGTTCACGCTCACGGGCGAGGCGGGTCATGCCGGGACGGTGGCGATGACTGAGCGACGCGATGCCTTGGCGGGCGCGGCCGAGTGCGTGCTCGCGGTCGAGTCGCGCTGCCGCGGCGATGCTCACCTCGTCGGAACGGTCGGGCGTATCCACGCGCTGCCCGGCGCGGTCAACACCATCCCCGGTACCGTGCGCTTCAGCCTCGATCTGCGAGCGCCGGACGATGACCGGCGGCTTGTCGCGCTGGCCGATATCGAGACCGCCTGCAAACGCATCGCCGTGCACCGCCGCCTCGGGCTGGGCATCAACCTGCTACACGAGGCCGACGCCGTGCCGTGCGATCCCGGTCTCGCGGGATTGATCGGAGAGGCTATCAACGCCGAGGGTCATCAGCTGCTGGCGCTGCCGAGCGGAGCGGGTCACGACGGCATGGCGGTAGCCGCCATCGCGCCGATCGGGATGGTGTTCGTCCGCTGTCGCGGCGGGATCAGCCACAACCCGGCCGAGTTCGCCAGCTTGCCAGACATCGAGGCCGGGGCACGCGTGCTTCTGCGGGCGATCCGGGCGATCGGCGGACGATGACTGGTATGCCGAGCAACAAACAAGACAGGAGACATCGACATGTCGCAATTGCGAGTGACGGCAGGGCCGTTCGAGTTCGGAGCGCGGTTCGAGGACGAGGCGGCTCCCAAGACCTGTGCCGCCTTCCGCACACGCATGCCGTTCAAGACCCAGGCGGTGCACGTGCGCTGGAGCGGTGAGGGCGTGTGGATGCCGCTGGGCGACTACGACTTCGGGGTCGGCTACGAGAACCACACCAGCTACCCGGCGCCGGGACAGATCATCCTCTACCCCGGCGGGATCAGTGAGACCGAAATCCTGCTGGCCTACGGCGGCGTGCACTTCGCCTCGAAGATGGGCCAGTTGGCGGGCAATCACTTCGTGACACTGACCACCGGCCTAGAGAACCTGCGCAAGCTCGGCGAGATGACGCTTTGGAAGGGCGCGCAACCCGTCATGTTCGAGATGCTGTAACGGCGAGTTCTTCGGTTTTTCGACGGCAGGACGAGCCCGCATCCCGAGTTGCTCCGTAGGTGCTCTCGCGGGGATGCCGATGCGCCTCTCGAAACCTATGGAGGTTTCCGTTGGTCGAAGAGGCTGTGCCCGTCGCGATCGTTCCACGAAAGCCTGGAGCGGTCGCTCAACACGGTGTTGGTACCGCGCCTGTACTAGGGGCACTGGGATACAATGTGCGATCAAGATTGTGGGCACCGACAAGGAGAAGGCGATCGAAGTGAGCGTTTTGGGTCGGCGCAAAAATCACTCACGTGAGGCTGCCTTTGCCCTGCCGACGGCTTTCCGATCAGGCCGCTATTTTTCGGCAGGCCTCCTCACAGGCGCGACACGCCTCCATACAGGCAAGCATCTCGCCGGCCACCTCACACGATGCTGCGCACACAGCGCAGACCTCCGCGCAGGACCCACATTGGTATCTATGGACCGCACTACCGATCAGCATCAAATGCGCGCAGGTTCGGCAGGTATCTGCGCACAATACCAGCAGATGCAGGAGCGCTGGCTCTATGTGCTTGCTGCCAACCTCAAAGCTAAGGTTCGAAGCTTTGCCGAGGCAAGTTCGGTAGCAGAACAGGCAGGCGTCAATACACGCCTCCATCTCAGGACTGTCGGACTGCGGCACGGCGGATTCCCACAAAACCGATCAGGGAGAAATACAAGAACTGTTCCACGAGCACGGACGACTCATCTCGGACCAGATCTGGAGAGTCGGCTCGAGTGACCACCCGACGTTTGACTGCATCCGGCTACGCGCACGCCTGCATCGGCGCGGCGGACTGCCGGGTCGTCGGGGTAAGAATGCAACGGGTCGCCTCCTGGCGCGGCGGACGGACGAGGACTCTGGAACTGTGATCGAGGTGCCGCCGCTGCGGTGGGGGGCCGCGGCAACGTCCTCGCGGCGGTCGGTGCGCTGATCTTCGGCACGGTCGGGGTCGCCCTGGTGCCGATCCGAACGGCGCCTGTCCTGGCCCGATACCGCCCGTCTGCTGATCCTAGTGGCGCGGGTCAGGCTTCGCCGACGGCCGGCTGCTACGCCAGATGCGGAAGTGGCTCGCCTGCCACGAGGCGATCAACGCCCTGCTGCCTGGAACTCCAGAGCCACAGCACGTCGCCCAGGTGCGGGCGATCCTGCGGCGCGGTGCTATCGGCTCAACCACGTCCCCGTGTAGGTCAGAGCCGCTAGATAGACGGCCTGTCCATTCTCATCCGTCACCAGCACCGTGATGGCTTGGCGCTCGCCGTCCTTCGGCACTTCAGCGACCGCGATCTCTGGGAGCGCCTGCTTGGCTTGCAGCACGGCGGCCTGAAGATCGGCACACTCGTGGCCTTCCTCATCGCGATCAGCGCGGCCATCGTTTATGTCGAAGAAGTACCGAGGCATGGGCTCTCTGCGCGAAACAGGCGGGAGCACACAGGTCTCGCAAACGCGGAATGCCCAGAAATTAGGACCGCGGCAAAGCCATCATAAGGTGGATTTTGGGGGCCTCACCAACATACGTCGTATCTCTAGCGGAGTTCAATTCGCGATCAGACCTGGACAGGGGCGCGCTGCTCGACTCATCACTGGCAGGATCGGATGTTCACACGATCCAGCAACGCCTGTGACGCGGCTAACGCGGCGAGGCCGCGGGCCTGAAGTGCGGCTGCCTCAGCCACCTGATGATCCGTGCCGGCCGCCTTTAGCCGCGTCACTTCGATGACCGCCCGCGCCGCGTGCACGAGCCTGCGGACCTCACGATGGGTGTCGCCGGCAGGGAAAGTAGCGTCGATCATAATCTGAGCCTCACCGCCTCCGGTGAAAGCGTCTCGGCGCTGGTCTGGATCGACAGCAAAACGATCGAATGGTCCGAGATCAGGGCGGGGTTGGGTGCGCCGCCATGGCGACCGCCGCCACGGCCGTCCGGAATGTCTTCTCCTGCGGGCCAGCCCGGTCTCTGATCTCCTCGCGACTGAGCTTGAGAGCGACGAGCGCTGCGATGTCGATGCTGTGCCCGCTGGCGAAGCGATAGGGCCCAGCTGCCGGATCCCGCAGGTAGACGTCGATGGCAGCCACGACCTCTTGGCTCGTGATGATACCTGCCTTGCGTAGGTCCGCGAGGGTCGAAGGTCCTGCCGGCATGGTCGCGCTGATCATTCCCTGACGTTGACTTAACCGTGCCGCCCGGTCGACATGCCATGTCCGGTTGGCGGGCGCTCTGTGCAACGCCCACCAAGCTCAGCAACCGCTGCAGATCGGCTTGGCGTCCTTTTTAGCTTCCTCCTCCAAACGGTCCATCGTCGCTTCGCGGTCATAGGCCTGCGGACCAATACCACGATGGCCGCCGCTCTTAGCCGGCCTCGAGAGGCTGGCCGTGCTGACGGGATCGGATGCCTTGCTCGGTTTCGCAACGCCGACAGAACGAGCTGAGGGCCATAACGGCCGAGCAAACTCGGAAGGGCGCTGGGCCTCCCAAGCACTCCTGGCGCGTTCAGACGCCGACAAATCAGCGATTGGATCTTGGCCGAAACCCGTTCTGCCGAAATCGGATCTCAGCGGCTGCCCCGGCTCGACGGCATCTAGCGAAGCCTTATCCCATACGGCCTTTGTCGATGGACCCGCGTAGGACAATGCGCTGTAGGACGGCGCGGTCTCTGCAGGAGACAGGCAGCCGCCCAACGCGGCACTCAACCCACACAGCATTGCGATGCGCATCACGACCATGCCTGCCTCACGGTGACAGAGTGCGGGTACGCAACACGAAGCGGCGGGCGAGAACCGCCCAGCTTCGGTGCCAAACTACGCAGACACGCTAGGCGAGGCAATCCTGCGGCCATCGGGCCACGGCGTTGACTTAACGGTGTGCCCCGGCCGACATGGGCGGTCACGGCCAGGCTCGCCTCAGCGAGTCGCGGCCGCCATTCAGGAGATCATCGCCGCGAGATAGACCCTGAAAAGCCAACAGCCCCTTCCCGGCAAGGAAGAGGCTGCTGAAAACCGAGGGCCTGTGAGGCCGGACTCATCTCCCCTCACAAGCCATGAGACCCCCCGGGGTGTCAAGACGGAACCCGCTTCCGTCAACGGGAAGGCTTTGCCTGGACCCTAGCCGCGGCCCGTGAGGGACCGGGTTCGATGAACTATGCCGATGAGATCCGCCGACAGGCGGAGGCGGCTCCGTGCGCGGCGCTGCCAGCCATCACGGCGCTGCTGTGGCGCGCCTATGGGGAGGGGAAGGTCACGGAGGCCGAGGCCGAAGCTCTGTCCGGACTGATCGAAACGCGAACGCTGTCCAAAAATGGACCGCGATCCGGACAGAGCCCGAACTCAGGGGGAACAGCCAGGCATTCGATCGGCCTGCCCGCGCAAAAATGCGTGGGAAGCCCCAGGAGGCCCGGCGTCGGCTCCCGGCCACGCACGGACGCCTCGATGGAGCGTCGCCGCCGCTGGGCCGCCTCTGGCCGCCTGCCGCCCGGTCTCGCAGCCCGGTTCACTCTGGCCGAGGCCGCTGTGCTGGCTTTGGTGGCGGCCGAGACCGCCCGGCGTGGCGACTGCCGATTGGCGATCGACAACCTGGCGGCCGTGACCGGCGTGTCTCGCACGACCGTGAAAAACGCGATCCGAGAAGCGGTGCGGCTCGGACTGCTGACCGTCGAGGAGCGGCAGGTCACGGGCTGGCGCAACGACACCAACGTGATCCGCATCGTCAGCCGGGAATGGACCGCCTGGCTACGGCTGGCACGGCGCATCCTGCCATCAGGGGGAGGGGTCAAATCCGCGACCACCACGCATACTCAGGTTCTAGATCTGAGAGAATCGGGGAAAACGGAACCGAAGAAGGGCTGCCGACGAGCGGCGGGCGACCTCGGACGATCAGACCGTGCGAGAATCCGCGCGGGTGGTGGAGGCGGCCGAGCCATGCGGTGACGGTCTACAGGCGTTCGGCAAGGCGGACGGCGCTCGGATAAGGCGGAGTTTGTCGGCTGTCGTTCAGCGCTCAACATCAAACTATTTGGGCGTTGTGCATCATCCGTATGCACCGTCAGGATTCCGGCCGTGTTCGGCTAGCGACGATTCTACATCATCCCGGCCTTGAACCGTTTCTCACCCAGATCAGTTCTGAGAGGATGTTGCAGCGTGATCCCGTCTTTGTAGGTGACTTGAAGCCGGTCGGTGCGGCCCGGCCACTCCAGGTCATTAGGCCCAGCAGCCGCCTGTCATCTTGGGCCACGATCTCGATTTCATGCCTTTCAACCCTCGCTGTGTTCGCCGCTGGCGCGGCGTGGCTTGTCCCGCCCAGCAACTGGATCTTCTCAACGTCCGCCCAACGTGTGGCATCAGTGGTGTCTGCCGAAGCTTCACCTCCAGCGACATTCCCACCATGGGTAGAAGTCCCACACCTGACAGGGCCTCTCTCACACGCGGGTGACCCAGACACTTTCTCCCTTGCTGACGGACCGCGCAGCTTTCTGGATCCGAACCCCGCGGATACGGTTGAGCAGCAGGAGTTCCTGCCACCCCGCGCCAACCCACGCCTTTCGCTAATCAGCCGCGCACCCCTCGATGCAGCGCGTCTCACGCACGAACAGGCACCCGCGTGGACTGACCACACCGAGCGTCAGGATATCGCGACGATGATCCCGCCATCCGTGGTTGCGACCCTCGAACCGGACGCGCCGCGACCGTTGCTGGGTCGACCCGAGTTGGGAACGACGCGAACCGAGCCAGCGGACCCGACGGCCACGCCGACCCTGCTACCCAGACCGGCTCCAATGCGGCCGCCGACCGAGGTCGTCGTTGGTCTTGCGCCGACGATCACTGCTGCAGCTCCGCCCGAACGCGTAGCGACGCTCGGCCCAGATCCAAAGCGGCCGGTGCTAGACCGGACGATTTCGATGATGCCGCCGCGCGACGCACAGGGCGTGGTCGGGCCGGTCCTGAACCCCGGACCGGCGCGGCACGCTCGATCGCTCAGACAGCCACGAGCGCGGGCAACGGTCTCGAAAATACGCGTACCTACTCATGACGCCGAGCAGACGGCGGGTCTCATCAGTTCGCCGACGGCGACGCGGCCGCGGATCGATGCCGGTGCAATCGCCTACGCCTCCATGCACCGGGTACGGGTCGATCGCTCAGCCACCCCGCCGACCGCTTCTGTGCCGCCCTCACCCTGGACGATGCCGTCCGCCCTCTCGCCGACGGATTAGGTTCATGCCGCGGCCCCTCGTTCAGCCTCGCGAAATAGGAGAGCCTTGATGATTCGACGTTCGATCTGCTGCGCTACCCTCGTCTTTGCTCTCGCCGGACCTGCCCTGGCCCAGGACGCTTCCGCCCAGCCCGACACGTCTGCCGCTACCTGGCAGATGCCCTGGCAGATCGCGCCGATCGGCGTCGCTTCATCTTCGGCCGGTGAGCAGACCGTCCTATCGATGGTGCCCGGTACAGGACTGGTGAAGGGCACCTCCGCAGCTCTGCAGACGATCGGACAGCCCCTGCCGGAGGTGCCGGGTCGCAACCGCACGGTCGATACCTGCCGCGCCACCGTGATGAGCGAGGCCACCAAGGCCGGCATGAAGCAGGTTGAGGCGGTCTCGGCTGGGTCCGACAGGACCGACAAGAAGGGCGACTACTTCGCGCCGGTGCTGTTCCGGATCACTTACGACCGGCCGATGATGTACGAGGTGCGCCAAGCGGCGATGATCTGCGTCGTGAGCCGCAAGGGCGTGATCGTCGACGCCTACATGCCGGCTGATGAGTCGGTCGTGACGCAGTGGACGGATCTGAAGCGCCGATAAACTTACTGAATCGCAGTCTCCGAACCATGAACGGTGGAGCGGTTGCGCGACCAATTTGAGTCGGAGGGTCTTTTGATTATTCCACGCTATCATTCCCTCAGCGACCCGCTCCGTGCCGAGATCTGGAAGATCAGCATCGGCACTCGATGACCTTCGACATCGGCGCTGCTAAGCTGGAAAAGTTGTCTTGGTTCCTGATGTCGTCACCGTCAAGCTTAATGTTATTAGACGCGATGCAGCGAGATGGTTTCGCTCCTCGCGAAACGACATTCGCATAAGACCTACTATGAGTTGTCGCGGGCCGCCTGCTAGTGCCGATTTTACCTAATATTATCCAAAATATGAAAGCTATTCATTAGTAGGCTAGAGATATGGTTTCGTGCGGTGAGGCGGCCAAGTCGTTTCCGTATCGATCCGACGGAGAAGATCGATGTCTCGGAAGACATTGGACGACAGCGCGTGTGTGCAGAAACGCCTCCAGGAGGCCAACGAACTGCTGCGCACCGCCTTGGAAAGCATGGACCAGGGCCTGATCCTCTACAGTCCCGATATGCGAGTGCGCCTGCACAACCAGCGTGCGCGGGAACTCCTCGATCTACCCGCAAACGTGCTGTACGACGGCAGTCCATACAGTGCCATCAATGCGTTCCAGGTCGCGCGTGGCGAATTCCAGACTAGTCCGGTGCCCCTGACGGCAGCTCTGGACGCGGCTGATCTCGCCAGCCTGCCCGACGTGTACGAGCGTGAACGCCCTGACGGTACGAGTCTGGAGGTGCGTGTCGTGCGGCTACCGGACGGCGGGTACGTGCGCACGTACACGGATATCACGCGCCGCCGGGAGAGCGAGCGTGCCGCGCGAGCCAGCGAAGCCCGCTTACGCCTGAGCGAGGAGCGGCTCGCCCTGGCGCTCGATAGCGGCGAAGACTGCTTGTTCGACTGGAACCTGATCGACGGGACCACCTGGGTGTCCGAGCGCTGGCGCAAGAGGCTCGGGCTAGTGGGTGAGCGCGCCCAGCCCACCATGTCGGGCTGGATCGAGGCGGTCCATCCGGACGATCGCGAGCGCGTGATGGCAGCTACGCGGGCGCACCTGAGGGGGCAGATACCTACGCTCGAATGCGAGTACCGGGTGGGTCAGCCAGGGGATGAGGCCCTATGGGTGCTCGCCCGCGCCCGCGTAGCCACTCGTGCCCCGGACGGTCGGGCGCTGCGATTGGTCGGTACGCTGATTGACATCTCTCGTCGCAAGGAAGCAGAGGCGCGCATTGCCCACATGGCGTTGTATGATGCGCTCACCGGCTTGCCGAACCGCAATCTATTCCGCGAACGTCTTGATGATGTTCTTCCCCGGGCGGCGCTAGCGCCGAACCGTCACGCCGTGCTCGCACTTGATCTCGACCACTTCAAGATCGTCAACGACACCCACGGGCATCTCGCAGGAGATCGGCTGTTGCGTCTGGTAGCGGAGCGCATCCGCTCGGCGGTGCGCGATACAGATACGGTCGCCCGGCTCGGCGGCGACGAGTTCGCGATAATCCTGTCCGACATCGACGGTGATGCAGCCGTGAGGGGGGCGTGTGAACGCATCATAGCCGCTGTGGATGAGCCACTACTGCTCGATGGGACCGTGATCGATATCGGCGTGAGCATCGGCGCGGCGCTTCTATCGGACGATTGCACTGAGGCCGAGGGTGCGTTCCAGCGCGCCGACATGGCGCTGTTCCGGGCGAAGGCCGCGAGCCGCAACACCTACCGAATGTACGAAGCCGAGGCGCACGCGCGCACCGCCACACGCAGCCTGCTCGCGATCGACATGAAGGAGGCGATCCGGCGGGGCGACTTCTTCCTCGTCTACCAGCCGATCATTGATGTGACGACCGGGGCGATCGTGAGCTTCGAAGCCTTGATGCGCTGGCAGCATCCCGTACATGGCCTCATCCCGCCGGGCGAATTCATCCCCGTGGCGGAGGATACGGGGCTGATCGTGCCGCTAGGCACCTGGGCGCTTCGTGAGGCCTGTACTGAGGCGCTGAACTGGCCTGCATCTGTGCGCGTGAGCGTCAACGTTTCCGCGGTGCAGTTCCGCGGCGGCCTGGAGGAGGCTGTCGTGGCTGCCCTATCAGCGACTGGTCTCCCAGCACGGCGCTTGAAACTTGAAGTGACCGAGAGCCTGCTGGTGCAGAACCCAGAGCAGGCCGTAGGGGTGCTGCACCGGCTTCGCGCGCTAGGCGTGCGTTTGGCGCTCGACGATTTTGGTACAGGCTACTCATCGTTGAGCTATCTGCGGCGATTCCCGTTCGACAAGATCAAAATTGATCGATCCTTCATCCGCGACATCGCCGATCCGGATGCGGCCGCCATCATTCGGGCGGTCGTGAGCATCGGCGAACGGCTGGGCATGGGCATCGTCGCCGAGGGAGTCGAGACGGTCGAGCAACTCGAACTGGTCCGACGTGAGGGCTGCACCGAGGTACAAGGATATATCTTCAGCAAACCACGAACCGCTGCGGACGCGCGGGTTCTCTGCAGCGAACGGCCGAGCGATGGGCGCTCAAAACGCGAAACACGAGCAAGATCCTTGGTCGAAATGGACGCTCAGCCGCAGGAGGAAGTTTCGCCCGGCCGCGAGAAGGTCGAATTTGCCATCAGCGAAGGTAGACTACCGGTCGCGACACCGAGTGAGCGCAAAATCGCGTAGATGTTTGGCAAATTAGTTCAGACATTACTTGAGCCGCAACGACCATTGCGCCAGCGACAGTGAGACACTGCCAATGCCGTCGTTAGTACCACGGCGGCGACCTCAAGCTCATCAAGGTCAATGATGGGGCCGGTGAACTCGCTAGCAGCGCATTGCCAACCACCGCTCCATTGGCCGGAGGGGATGCCTATGCGTTCGTCGTCATTCGGTTGCGCGAGTAGGATCTGCGCTCTCGCTCAGACAAACAGACTCAATCTTGGTCTTCAATGTCACGCTCGTGAACGGCTTGACGATATAGTTGTTTACGCCAGCTTTCTTCGCCGCGATGACGTTTTCGATCTTTGACTCGGCGGTGATCATGAGGAACGGGGTAAGCCGCAGGGCTTCATCGGCGCGCACATGCTGCAGTAGCTGGTAGCCGGTCATCGGCTCCATGTTCCAATCGGAGATGACGAGCCCGTACTTACGCTCCCGAAGGCGACCAAGAGCAGCCGTACCATCAGATGCATTGTCGATCTCAATGAAGCCGATCTGCTTCAATAAGTTGCGGATGACACGGACCATGGTCTGGTAGTCATCGACGAGGAGGATCGGCATGCTGAAATCAAGGGACATATGCATTGCTGCTTTCGTCGGTGCGAGACGCCTCAATGCCTCGACGGAAGAAATTATGAAACTTCCGAGTGAGGCTGAGGGACTGCGATCAAGTCACTCGCCGCGACCAGCATATCGGCCATCGCATCCGCCGCGGTGCTGAAAGCCGGAGTGCCGGTATCCCAGTCCCGCTCCACCAAAGCTGCAATCATGCGCGCAGCTTCAGCGTGCGCCAGCTGTTCTGCTCGCACGAACCGCGTGAACGCTACGTGCTGTTCCATCGCCGTGCCCTTCAGCTGCATGGCGAGCGTCGGCGCCGATTGCCCTCGCATGGTAGCGGCGGCCGCGTCCGGCGTAGTGTGGCCCAACAGGATACCCGCCAACCGCCGCTTCCACGCCCCGACATCGACCGGCAACCGCACAAGCGCGTAGGCCGGGGCCGCGTCCTCGACAGTATCGAGCGCCTTTTGCGCCGTGCCCTCGGCCTTCACGAGACGCTCGGTGATGCTCGCGATCTCACCGCGGGTCTTGGTCGCCTTCGCGGCGATGCCCTGCACGTTCTGCGCGATCTCCTGCGTGGCCTGCCGCTGCTGACTAAGGGTCTCGGACAATGCGCGGTTCAGGTCACTGGTCTGGCGGATACCGCTGTCGGCCTCCTCGACACAGGCGCCGAGCTTCTCGACAGTCGCCGAACCGGCGATCACCGCAGCACGGCTGTCGCTTACGGCATGCGCGATCTGGCTCATCTCGGTTTGCAGCGTCCCGAGCCAAGTGCGGATCTCGTCCGTCGACCTGGCGGTCTGAGCCGAGAGCGCCTTCACCTCGGAGGCTACCACCGCGAACCCTTTACCAGCCTGCCCTGCCCGAGCGGCTTCGATCGTGGCGTTAAGTGCGAGGAGGTTCGTCTGCCCGGAGATGTTCGCGATGGTGCCGGCCATAGTCCCGATCTGCGCGACCGCCCCTTGTAGGACACCCAGGCGCTCATTGATCTGAGAGGTTCGCGCGTCAATGGCCTGCATCGCCTGTCGGACCTGCCGTAGTTCACCCAGGCAGGCGAGCATGGCCGTGCGGGCAACCTCCGCCGAACTGCCAGCAGCCTCAGAGGTGTCGGCGACTTGGGCGATGGAGGCGACCATTTCCTCGGTCGCGCTGGCGATGGTCTGGGCCGAGTCGGCGACCTGACCGACATCGTGAGTGGTCCAACCGACGTTGATGGCCGCTTCCGATGCCTCTTTGGCCACGTTCGCCAGAACGCTCAGATTAGTATGCCGCTCTCGGCGTCCCCGCGTGAGCAGCCGCGAGAGCACATCTCGCAACGGACCATCCGGCAGATCGGCGATGGTCAGATCTTGGGTCGCGGCTGACCGCTCTACGGCTGTGAGGAGCCGCTGTTCCTCAGCACGCCGAAGGCGCTCTGCGCTACCGACATCTGGCTGAGGCGAGGGCTTGGCTGACTGGCGGAACGAGAGGCCGATCATCGCGCGCTTCCAAGGGAGTTTGCCGCGATGCTGCCGAGTGTTGGTTAACGAGCCGTCAAGTACGGTATCTCGACAACCACCCCGCCGCTCGCCATCTTGAGCCCATTCCCGCGCAGCACGGCCAGACCTACGATCCGCAGGAGGAACCGGCGCCCCGGGGCGGCTGGTTCGGCCTCGTCGAGCGCCCCATGCTTCAAGCGTAAGGACCGCCGAACAAATCGCCGAGCGCCTTCCGCCGGAATAGCGTGCGCCAACGCCGCCGCTGATGCTCCGACCGGTCGTGGATCATATGGCATCGCTGGCAGAAGGCCGCGAGGTTGGCGTCGGCGTTGTTCGCGGTGTCATGGTCTCGATGAGCTGCGGCCAACACCACCCAAGTCCGGCGAGCGCGTCCAAGGATGTCAGCCTCCGCAGCTATCCGGATCCGCCTGCCCCAGCCGTCGCGCCAGCGGCTAGCGTCCGCGTCCCACCAGCGCCCATCGCCGAGGTGGTAGACCATCCGACCGTGCGGCCGCCCGCAGCTCTCGCAGCGGCCCTGCGCCCGGCCGAAGCGGATCGCCATCGATAGCTCGCGCCAGTCGATCGGGTAGAAGAAGCGGTGCTCGGGCCGGATCGGCATAAGGGCCGGACTGTGCCACCCATCGTGAAGAAAGCGTAGCGGTGATGCCGCCGACGGAACGCATATGGACCTGTCCGACGTCGAATTCTGGGCCCTCCTCGCGGTGGCGATCCCCGGCCTGTTCCTGCCGGTCATCATCGCATGGTGGAAGGGCCGTTCCATCGTGCCGATCGCCCTGCTCAGCCTCGTATTCTGGCCCGGCGCGCTGATCCTGGCTCTGCGGCTGCAACGCAAGCGGGGTTTGTAACCTGAGCTGCGACAAGTGCCTGAACGAGAACGACCACGCTGGCGTTCAGATCGGGACCGGTCGAACTGATCCGTCTGGAGGATAGCGCCATGTCGATGAAGACACTGACCTTAGCGGCTGCGCTCACGGTCTCGATCTCCTGTGCCGCAGTTGCTCAGACCGCAGCCGGTGGCGGTAGCGCTGAGGGCAACATGAACAATCCGGGCTCGGTGAAGAGCAGCTCGGAAAAGTCCATGGAGGGCGGGAGCAGCTCGATGGGCACAGGTACGATGAGCACGGGCACGGGTCCGGGCACCACCGGCGGTCCGCCTGTCAGCACGCCCGGTGCGCCCGCCGGTAGCGGCACCGGCAATGGCGCCACCGGCAGCGGGGCTGCGCCGAGCGGAAAGTAAGTATCTGCCGCCCCGCGGCTATCACGCTGCGGGGCTACTACGCCGAGCCTGATCCGCCTCCTCGGCCGCCACCGCCTCGACGGCCGCGATGACGTTCTCCAACTCGGCGACCTGGCGCAGCATGCTTCCAGCCGGCAGACCGCTATGCTCGGCCAGCTCCAAAATGAGCATGCGCTGCTGCGCCTTGAGGCGTTCGAGGAGGGCGTTCAGCTTGTCGGGCATGGGCGGGCTGTAGCCACAGAGGGAGGATCGGACAACCTGGATGCCATCAAGCTGGCTCACAGCGAGCCATGCGGTGACGGTCTGCGTCCAAGCGGCATAACGAACACGACGAAACGCGTGTAAGCTGTCAAATGTAGTTTCTGCTAAATATCTCCCGGTATAGCCTATGGCTGCTGAAATTTCTTCGGCCGATCTCGACGGCTCCGATATTTTTACCACGCAGAGTTGGCGGAATTGCTCTTTAACATCCAAAGTGAGGTTAGATGGCCTTCACCGTCACTGGCGTAGCAACTCGGGGCATGGCGCTGATCGGTTGTGATACCGTCATCCATGCCTTGGCTAAGGCTACCGAGATGATGCGACGCGGCTATCTCGACGTGATGATCGCCGATCGTCGAGGAGCGCAATACACGCCCGACCAGTTCCATCGTTTCTTTCGCTCATGACGGAATGGCCAACTGTGGCCAATCTGCTCTCGCTTCATCGGCATGGACCAGCTTAGCTCGCCCTGAACGAGGGGCTGCTCATAAACCGATACACCACGATCCTGCTGGTTACGGTCGCGCTGGGCGCTTGCCAAACAGGTACCACCGGACCGCAACAGGGTGCTCCAGGACTACGGGGCGCCGCGCTTCTCCAGGAAGATGTCGCCCGCCTCAGAGCGGATCGCGATGCCCATCGCATCAGCTACACGGAATGGGCCGAACGAACCCAGACGGCTGCGCGGGCCAGCGTGCCGCTGAGCGCGCGGGAAGAGGAAGCGCTGGAGTACCGCAAGCAGCTCGCGCGCCGTGTTGATGCGGGAGAGATGACCGAATCGCAGTTCGAGCGCGAGAACGAGCGTGCCTTGCAGCGGCTGAAGGCTCAACGCGACAAAGCCTAACGCTCAGGGGTTCGGATGAGCGATATCGTGGCCGCTCTCCTAGGGCGTGTCGTCGCCTGAACGGACTTGCGGGGCTTGCGTTTTCCTCTCTCCAAGGCAGGAGGGATGATGCTGAGCGACGCGCAATGGTCTGAGCTGGAGCCGCTGGTCGAAGGCCGAGACGACGCGCCGTCCACTACGACCCGCGTGAGCCAGGACGGTGCGCATGAAGTGGACGCGGCAACGCTGCCAGGTGGCGTTCATCACCTTCGACACAGAGGCTTTGATGCCCGCGTGCGCGTCCGAGATCACCAGCTTGACCCCGCGCAGGCCCCGCCGGGCGAGCTTGCGCAGGAAGTCGGTCCAGAACGGCTCCGCCTCGGACGCACCCACGTCCATGCCGAGCACCTCCCTGCGGCCGTCGGCGTTGACGCCCACCGCCACGATCACCGCCTTCGAGACGATGCGGCCCTCGCTGCGGACCTTCACGTAGGTGGCGTCGATCCAGAGATACGGCCATTCGCCCTCGATCGGCCGGTCGAGGAAGGCGTTCACCCGCTCGTCGATCTCCTGACACAGCCGGCTGACCTGGCTCTTCGACACGCCGGTGCCGCCCATGGCTTGCACGAGGTCGTCGACGGACCGGGTCGAGATGCCCTGGATGTAGGCCTCCTGGATCACCGCGGTCAGCGCTTTCTCCGCCATCCGGCGCGGCTCCAGGACGCCGGGGAAGTAGCTGCCCTTGCGCAGCTTCGGGATGCGCAACTCGACCGTGCCGGCCCGCGTCTGCCAGTCCCGGTCGCGGTAGCCGTTGCGCTGGACCACACGCTCGGCGCTCTTCTCGCCGTGGGCCGCGCCGGTCAGGCCGCCCACCTCCAGCCCCATCAGCCGCCCAGCGGCGAAGCCGATCATCTCACGCAGCAGGTCGGCGTCGGCGCTCTTCTCCAGAACGCCGCGCAGGTTCATCATCTCGTCGGTCATCGGGGGTCTCTCGGTTCGGGGTTGGTGCCAGCAACCCGACCCTACCCGGCAACCGCCGATGACCACCCCGCAAGGAAGCCCGCCCGCTACAGCGCTGTGGAAGGCGCGCGGACGGGCTTCCTCGCTACCGGCGAGCTACACCACGTCCAGGGACGCGACCCGCTTATCTGCGCCCCGAGGACGTGCTCGTGGTGTGGAAGCTCGACCGGCTCGGCCGGTCGCTCGTCGAGATGATGCGCATCATCGACGGCCTGTGGGTGAAGGACGTGCACTTTCGCTCACTCACCGAGCAGTTCGACTCCGCCACCGCTCACGGGCGCTTCGCCCTACAGATGCATGGGGCCATGGCCGAGTACTTCCTCGACCTCAACCGCGAGCGCACCATGGAGGGGCTGAAGGCGGCCCTCGCCCGAGGTCGTAAGGGCGGTCGGCCGAAGAAGCTGTCCGAGGATGACATTGCAGTCGGCCGCGCCCTCCTTGCCGCAGGCACGATCAGCGTGGCCGAGATCGCCAAGCGGCTCGGGGTCAACCGGGACACCTTCTACAGCTATTTCCCGCGCGCCCGCGCCAACAGCACTGCAGGCAGGCGCTGACGCGATTGGGATGGCGAATGTCTCGTGGCGACCGCCTCTTTTTTTATAGGCGGGAAATTGGATGGCGCGCACGATGCGTTACGCGCTCGGGCTATCGCTAGTTTGATCTTACAGACAGCTCGCGCCCCTTCCCCGGGGCCCGGTCGCTTGATCGCGGCATCTCGACCGGCGCTACCTGCACCTGCTCAAGGGTCAGGGCGGATGTCAGGCAATCTCCTCGGCCAACTCGCGCATGGCCCTGATCCAACCGTTCAGCTCGCGCCGTCGCGCGATGGCGTCGTTCGTGTAGCGCCCGTGCCGGTACATGCCGTTCGCCTCACCCATCGGGGCTCCTGGCGAGCTACCGCCGTGCATACGGCACTTGCCGTTCGGCATTGCCGGCGAGGAGCATGGGCTCCCGCTCCGCGTCCGAGCCCCGCAGCGGGGAGACAGGTGCATGGAGAAGCCACTTTGCATGGGGTTGCCCTCGGATTTCATCGGGAGCCCCTCCCCCCGTCCAGCGGCGTCTCGACTGTGCCGACGACCGCCTGACCGCCGGCGTGGACGTGGACATGCTCGACCGTGACTTTCTGCTGGCCGATCTTGCCCCGATGCCGGTTCAGCGCCTCGAGGAGCTGGACGTAGGTGCGGGACAGCTTGCCCGCGTGGCTGAGGTTCGACTGCCGGCCTTCGTGGCTCTGCTCGCTAATCATGGCACGTCGGTAGCACTCCATCGAGGCGGCGTGCGCGGCGACCATCTGTGCCGCCAGCATGCCCTCGATCTCATCCTTGGGAGCAATCGATACCAGGGTAGCCAGAGCGGCCGATTGGAGCTGGTCCCTGCCCTCCTTGTCCGTGTGAGCCAGCCAGAGGGATTGAACGACCTGGTTCGCGATCACCCGGTTGAAGTCGTCCGACCCAGATCCCCCTATGGGCCGTAGTTTGCCTTCTCCGGTTGCAGGGTCGGTAACCCGTAGAACAGGTGCCTCTTTCGGCGCTGCCATGTCAGGCTCTCCCTCCGCTGACCAGCCGTAGCCGGGGCCGTTCAACCACTTGAGCAAGCCGCTCCAATTCCGGGCCGAGGCGCCGAAGCCCGATCAGGAAGTCGTCGAAGGTCGCTGCCTCGAAGCTGACGGTGCGCGTCGCATGAGTACGACCACCGTTCGGGGCTCCGACGCTTTCCCCAATCCATTCAGCGCAATAGCCGGCCCAGGCCGCAAGGTCGCGCAGATCGGAAGCCGGATTGGTCATGCCGCACTCCGGGTGAGTTCGAGGAAACGCTGATGCGCCCAGTGACTGAGGCGGTCGTGACCGCGCTCGACGTTCGCAATGTGGGACCGTCGGCAGCTGAGGTACTCCGCCATTCCTTGCTGCGTGAGACCGCGTTTCAGGCGCTCCCGGCGAAGGTGGTGTCCGAAGGCCAGCGGGTCCGAGAGCTTGGGTTCACCTTGGAACAGGTCGAGCTGCACCGGCTTGCGGCCGACCCTAACGATCCACCGGTTGTCGTTCGAGGGAACCATGCCCTGCCGCAGGGCAACCGAGGATACCTTACTGGTATTGGGTACTTGAGATTGAACGGGTCGGTTACTTCTCTGTTTTGCGACAGGGGTTTGGGTCGGCTTAAAGATCGGCACGTAGGCCGGCATCTTCCCGACGGTCTCAGAGGCTTTCCAGAGGCCCAAGGTGACCAGTCGCCGGCGTGCGTTCTTAACCGCGCTCGAGGTGACGCCGGCCCCCTTGGCGATTGTGCCGACCGACGCGAAGCATTGGCCCTTGTCCTCCAGGAACTCGGCCATGGCGACCGCGACCGCCCGTTCAGTCTGGGTGATCTTGCGCTGGAGCAGCAGGCGGTCGGTGTGCTCGATCAGGGCCGCGATCTCGTCGTCCGACCAAGGTCTGCCACTCCAGTCGCCCTGAGCTGGCCTACCCCTGACGGCGTGTTTGACAAGGCCCTGGCGGCTTCGTCGAACGAACGTCCTCGCTTTCACCTGAGCATCCTTCAGGGTCCAAGCCCTCCGGGTATCTCGTTTGGGGCGGCTGAGGTCAGCATGATCCTCGAACAACGCGAAGGCCGCTTCGGCGTGGCCGCCCGTTTTGGCGAGGCACCACGTCAAGAAGGCATCGCGCCCGTCGATGACGAGCCCGCGCTCGTCCTTCGTCCATAGGAGCTGACCACTTCCAGCATCAGGGACGCTGACTTCAACGCCCTGATGGGAGGTAAACCTCCGTGTCGTGGACTCGGAGATCCGCCCCTGTTCGTGGTGACCGAAGGCGCGTAGCAGCCCCTCCAGCTTTTTCTGGCTGACGACCGGCAGCTCCTTGGCCTTCACGTCCCCAGGATCGCCATCCTGCCAGCCATAGGGCTTGCCGGTATTCGGGTGGATGCCGAAGGCGACGAACTGGCGGCCCACCCCGAGGATTTCCAGGTCGCCTAGACGATACGAGGCGGTGGGCGTTTCTGAGCGATACAGGCGCACCCACCGGTTTGGCCGTCCGAACCGAACGAGGGGGCTCTCACCGAGATGCTCGACGATCGCGTCGCGGATTTCGCTTGACCGGGTCTGGCTGCCCGCATCGCAATCGATGGCGATCAGCCAACCGATCTCCTTCTTCCCATCCCGGAGCTGTCCGCAGGCGATGCCGACGCTGTCATTCCGCCCGCGACCGGTAGCGTGCTTGGCTATGAACGCCGGAACCGGCGGCAGGTAACAGGCCATCTGCCACTTGGGATAGAGAGGCTCCTTGGTTCCGGCCTTGACGATCACGGGGGAGAAGCCGTGCTCGGCTACCTCGGCGGCATGGTCTCCCCAGTGGGCACGTGCCCCACAGCAACGCCTGTCAGAGACGGGATGCTGACGAAGATTAAGCGGCATTTGCATGGTCCGCCTCCCGCGAAACGAGCCATGCCCGGAGGGCCTTCCGGCGGATGATCAGGCGCCGGCCGAGCCGGATGACCGGGAGGCCTTCGCACCGCTGCAGGAGCGTTTGAAGGTGACGGCGTAAGATGCGGGCAGCTTCAGCAGCCTCTGCAATCGTGAGGAGGTCGTGCGCGGCATTGCTAGTCACCATTCCGGGACCGCACCTTCTATAGGTTCGACGCATACTATATAGATCAGTTGTAGAAATAATCTAGGGTCGTTTGCTTCATGACGCACCAGGTGGTGTTATAGTACACCTCGGTGCCCACTGTTGCGGACTTAACTGACGATCTCACGAACTGGCAGCGGCGGGTCGCGCAGGGCAAGGCGCCCGCCTCGAACGGCGTGCTGTGCCCCACCAGCTCGGAACTGACCGACGACAAGTGGACAGCGCGGTTCGTTGCCGGGCGCTGACGCCCGATCATGAAACTAGGAACTTGGGCGCGCGCGGGGAGCTTCTGTGATCGTGGGGTGGCGTCTCGGTCTCGTAGCGTGCCGGGACGCAGGCTCGGACTACTGTCCGAGCTCATCCGAAAAACCGAGCGCGAAAGCCCGAGCATGACGTACCTGCGCTACGCGCTCGACATCGAGCGGCCTGCCCCGGACGAGCAGGCGACGATCGACGGCATCATCAGGGGCATGACCCAGCAGTCCGAGACGGTCGAGGCACGCGAGAACCATGCGGTGCGTGCCAGCCACGCCAAGAGCACCGCCTGTGTCACCGGCGAGTTGACGATCGCGCCTGACTTACCGCCCGAGCTGGCGCAGGGCCTCTTCGCTAGGGCGGGCACATACCCTATTGCTGTCCGGTTCGCACAAGGACCCGGAGAGACGCTGGGCGACCGGGTCTCTACCCACCGCGGCATGGCGATCAAGATCTTCGGCGTACCGGGTGAGAAGCTGCCTGGCCATGGCGTCGATACGCAGGACTTGGTGCTGGCAACCGGCACCACCTTCCCGTCAGGCACCGCGGCGGGCTTCCTGCGTGACGGTACCGTCATCGGCAAATCGACAGGCCTGCCCGAGGGCGTCAAGAGCGCCATCTCATCGACGATGCGCAATCTCAATAAGGCCCTTCACGCCTTCGGGACGGAGAGTGCGTTCGCCGATTTCTTCGGCCATCCCTACAGCCACCCGCTGGCCGACAGCTACTTCAGCCAGGCGCCGATCCGCTTCGGTGACTACGTGGCCAAGCTCGGTGCCGTGCCAGCCTCGGGGGAACAACGTGCCCTATCCGAGTGGCGCCTCGACCCGCACGTGGACGAGGACGGCTTCCGCCACGCGGCGATCGACTTCTTTCGCGAGCACGATGTGGTGTTTGAGCTGAAGGCGCAGCTGTGGTCAGACGCGGATCGGCAGCCGATCGAGGACGCCTCGGTCGACTGGCCGGTGTCGATCAGTCCGTACCGAACTATCGCAACACTGCGCCTGCCGCGCCAGGATGCCTACGGACCGGATCGTGTGCGCTACTTCGACGAGATGATGACCTTCCGCCCCGCCCACAGCCTGACAGCGCATCGGCCGCTCGGGTCAGTGATGCGAGCGAGACTGCAGGTCTACCAAGCCCTGAGTGCGTTTCGCCACCGTCAAAACCATGTCGCCGAGGAGAACACAGCCGGTATCGAGCAGATCCCTGCGTGAGAACAGACCGCTGCGCTTCCCCGCGGACGTTCACGACGATCAAGTCGACAGCATCGCCCTCGTAGGACAGCTTCTTGACCGCGCCCGCCCTGGCATCGCGCCGAAGGCCCCGCCGAATTTGACCGAGGGCTTGAGCGGCTACAAGACCACGAGAACTGGCGGCGGATCGTGGCGGGTGTAGGAGACCATCAGCAACGGCGTGCTGTGCCTTTCCGGGCCCGCACTGACCGCCGAGGAGTGGGTTGTGCGGTTTGTGACCGAGCATTGAACAACATAATCGGTTATTAACGGTTTAGTATCGTTGAGAAAGTATGAAGCACCTAACATCGAGGTGCTATCATGCGCGTTCTGTTGATCGAAGACGATGCTACCGTCGCGCAGAGCATCGAGTTGATGCTCAAGTCCGAGAATTTCAATACCTACACCACCGACCTCGGTGAGGAGGGCGTCGATCTCGGCAAGCTTTACGATTATGATATCATCCTCCTCGATCTGAACCTGCCCGACATGTCTGGGTACGAGGTGCTGCGCTCGCTGCGCGCCGCCAAGATCAAGACGCCGGTCCTCATCCTCTCCGGCATGAGCAGCATCGAGGACAAGGTGAAGGGGCTCGGCTTCGGGGCGGACGACTACCTCTCAAAACCCTTTCACAAGGACGAGCTGATCGCGCGCATCCACGCCATCGTGCGCCGCTCGAAGGGTCACGCCCAGTCGGTAATTGAGATGGGCGATCTGCTGATCGACCTCGACGAGAAGATGGCCAGGGTAGGCGGTAATCGCATCCCGCTCACCGGCAAGGAGTACCAGATGCTGGAACTTCTCGGCCTACGGATGGGCATGACGATCACCAAGGAGATGTTCCTCAACCACCTCTACGGCGGCATGGACGAGCCCGAGCTGAAGATCATCGACGTGTTCATCTGCAAGCTGCGCAAGAAGCTCGCCAGCGCTAGTCATGGCAAGAACTACATCGAGACCGTTTGGGGCCGCGGTTACGTACTGCGCGAAGGCGCACCCGAGATGCGAGCGATGGCAAGCTAAAAATCAGCAGGTAGAAACGAAAAGTCCTAAATGTGCATTGATTTATTGTGTTCATTGGCGCAGATGGCTTGCTTCACTCAAGCAGGTACGCCGTGAACGAGAACACAGGAGCCATCGAGGCTCAGACCATCGATTTCGTCGGACTGACGAGCGAGATCGTCTCAGCCTACGTGTCGAACAATTCCGTCCGACCCGGTGATATGCCGGAGTTGCTCGCGGGCATTCATGCCGCACTCACTGGTCTCGGCCAAGGAGGGGCAACCAGCGCTCCTTCGGCCGAGAAGCTCACCCCCGCCCAGATCCGCAAGTCGATCACGCCAGACGCGCTGATCAGCTTCCTCGACGGCAAGCCGTACAAGACCCTGAAGCGGCATCTCAGCAAGAGTGGCATGACGATCGAGCAATACCGGGAGCACTTCGGCCTGCCGCGGGACTACCCCTCAACGGCCGCCAGCTACTCGGCGCAGCGCTCGGCGCTCGCTCACAGTTTCGGGCTGGGCCAGAAGCGCAGGGAGGCAGCTCCGAAGGTTGCTGAGCCTGCTGAGACCGTCTCCGATAAGCCGAAGCGGGCTGGCCGGGCACGGAAGACCAGCAACGTCGCAGAGGCGTAGGGCACTCGCGAGTAGCATTCTGCCGAACCTTCGCCGCAGATCGTGGCGAGGGTGATGCCCATGCAATGGAGCTCAGGCAGAATGGCGATGAGACGCTCGATCTCGACCGCGGCAGCCCTCGCGGCCCTCACCACCGTCGCGCTCGCGCAGAATGCGCCAGTCCCTGCGGAGAAGCCGACTGCCGGTTCACCTCAGGGGGGCGACGACACGATGACGGACGTCGACCCCGAGCTGCTTGCGCGCTGCAGGCGCGCAGCTGCGCAGAGGAAGCTCAAGGGCTCGGAGCGTGCGACGTTCATGAACACGTGCGTCGAGCCAGAGGATTGAGCATTTGGGAACCGAGCTGCGGCGCTTCCTGGCTGGCGCGCACGACGACCGTGTCGATAGCCTTGGCCTCAATCTTGAAGCGAAGCAGTATTATGGCACCACTGCGCTGTGCCAGACGCGATCGATTTGCGATCTCTCCTTTATCGCATCGAAAGTTGCGGTTTAAAGTCTTGATCAATTGAAAGTTGCAATACTTGACCTTGGATGGGGTGAAATCACGGATGCCTTCCATTACTCAGATTAGAATTAATCAATATGTACTATCGTCACAAGCAAGTGGGGGAGAGTGAAATATTTTTCTATTTGGCCATAGTTTGATATGCTCTTCTGTTGCGGCATATGATTTGCTGAGGTGGAGGGGCTCAGAGGGATCGCTTAAAATGCGCATCATCGGCCGCGCTCATAGGAAGCTGGACAACTTTGCCCGATCTGCTTTGCATGGAGCAATGTCAACGCCGGTAGCAAGGCGGCGCATCGAACGTCACTATGATTTTATACGCGCTGCGCAGAGATTTGACATAGATCTGCTTGATCATTGCGATCAGATAGCTGTTCAGGCTCTGCGTGATACAGGCATATATCAGACTCATTTAAACGATCTAAATCTTCCCGAAACAAGGGAAATGTTAAGCGCGGCCGATGCAGTGCGTCAAGACATTGAAGCGCGCCTTATCAATGGCGCGTCAGGTGCTTTTGATCCATATTTGATTCAAGCAAACAAACCAGAATTAGAAAAACGCCCCGAGATATATTTTTTCGGACTTGGGGAAAGGATCCTCAAAATCGTCGAATGCTACTTAGAGCTGCCTGTTGCTTTTGGTGGGTTCAACTTTTTTTATACGTTGGCAGATGGGCGAGAACGAGGTGCTAGAGTATGGCATCTCGACGGCGAAGATGAAAGTATTGTCAAAGTTGCTATTTACTTAAATGATGTCGATGCAGATGGCGGTCCTTTCGAAATGATACGTGAAAGGATTTATAACGGCAGCAACCTATATACGCGCCCTGCGAGGCACGAGAAACTAGAACGTATTGCCGGCAGAAGCCTATCCTCGGAGGATATTGTAACGTGTGTCGGCCCGAGCGGGAGCGTCATATTTTGTGACACAGCGCGCTACTATCATCGTGGCAAGCCTGCGACGGGGGATAACAGGGCAGCAATCTTCTTCAACTATTATCCCCGCCCGCCTCGGCGCCCATACTTCTGCGGAAAGCCTATCGTTGACTTATCAGATTATAGAATGCTTCGCTCATCATTAACTGATTATCAAACGCGTTGCGCGCTCTGGCGCGATGATCTTCCCTCAGTCGCGAGGTATGTTTTACCAAAGTAAGGTCAGAGATTTGCCACTCCAAGGCTTCGGTAGTTCTAGAGCCCTGCCTTCAGGCCGCGGCTGTGAGGGTTAGCGTTGCCGGATGAGTCCAAGGTAGCAGGTCATCGAGATGGCGCTAAAGATGGCCGTCGACGATGTGGGCGATGTCGCAACGTTGCACCTTCGCCCCAGATGGTGCTCACGTTGTGAGTTCGGCATTCGAAGCCTCGGCGGCCCCATGCGACCCTCCCTCGCACTCTTCACCGCTGTAGCTGCCCTTGCCTGCCTTCCTACGGTGGGGCACGCACAAAGCACGTCAGAGCCGACTAGAAAGCCCGCCTCGGGCGCATCCGCTGCCGGCGAGGAAGCGGCATCAGCCGTTGACCCGGCGGTACTCGATCGCTGTCGGCAGCGGGCGGATAACCAGAAGCTAAGAGAGGGTCCAGAGCGGAAGGCCTTCTTAGGGACTTGCGTCACGCCAGAGGATTGAAGCGCGGCGGCGTCTAGCAAGTCCTGCGTCTCACAGGAACCCGTTCCCCGAGTGCCCCTTGAAGGCGTTGGCCCGGCGAATGTACCCGACGACCGTCCGCGGGTCCCGGTGGCCCGACTGGTCCATGATGCGCGCGAGATCCGCCCCACGTTCGGCCGCCGTCGTGATGTAGCCGGCCCGCAGGCTGTGTGCCCCGAACAGCGCCGCATCGAACCCGGCGGCCGTGCAGTAGGCCTTGATGATGTTGGCGACGGACCGATCCGTGAGGCGGGCAGCCTGGGGCGCGAGCTGCGCACAGTTCCCCCGCATCCGGCCCGATCGCGAGACCGGCCGGAACACCGGGCCCTCCGTGATGCCGGCGGCCGCCAGCCATTCGCGCACGAGACGCACGGGCTGAATGAACCGGCCGGTCGGGATGGCCTTCTCGAACCCCCTGCCCTCCTGATCGACCTTAGACCGGCGGACCATGACCCGCAGGCCCTCAGGATCCTCGCGCAGGTCCTCGACGTCGAGCGCTACAAGTTCACTCCGGCGGAAGGCCCCCGCGAACCCAAGTGCCAGCAGCGCGCGGTCCCTCTTGCCGGTCAGCGTGTCGGGCGTGCGGGCCAGCAGCATCTGCAGCACGTCGACCGTGGCCGCTGCTTTCTGCGTTGGCGCAATCCCGACGCGCCGCCGGATCCCCTTCATGGTGGCGCGGACATCCTCGTCGTCCGTTGGGTCCGCGGCCTTGGCCAGCTTGTGCGCGTAGCCAATCGCGGCGAGCCGGCGCCCGATGGTCGAAGCCGACCGTCCAGCCTCCGCTTCGGCCACGAGGAAGCCCGAGACCGCCTCGGCCGTGGCGGGCAGCGACCGGAACCCATACCGTCGGCACCACGCCTCAAATACCCGCGCATCCGAGCGGTAGGCCCGCAGGGTCGCGGCTGCCTTCGAGGCGCGCTGGTAGGCTTGGACGAGTGCTACAGTCTCGACCGGCAGCCCAGCGGCGATCTCTACAGTTTCGATGGGTAGGCTGTCAGGCATCGTCCTCGGGCGCAAACACCTCGCCCTCCTCTGCCAAGCGCACGTTGTCCTCGTCGGCTCGTAGCTCGCTCAATGCGCGGTGCTCAGAGAGCAGTCGCCGCATCGTTCGATCCGCGTCCGAGCAGTCTGCCGACTCGGGTGCAGTGGGGTCGCAGCCCTCGATCGTCTCGGCGGTCTGCTGATCGACCGTGGCGCGCTCTTTATCGCTGAGCCCCGCCAAGTCCCCAAGCCCCAGGTCGCGCGCGACGTGGGCTGCGATCTCCTCGCGCTTGGCATACAGGGCAAGGACACGCGCTTCCGCCGGATCTTCGGGATCCTGACGCCCGACCTGCCGGGCGAGTGCGAGCTGCCAGCCGCGCGCCATCGAGGCGCCCCGCAGTCGCATGCGATCCGTGACGCTGGTCAGCACGAGCTGCCAATGCTCGGGGCTGAGTTCGGCGAGAGGCTTGGCCTGACCCAGATTGCGCGCCGCTTGCTCGGCGGCCTCTCGCCATTCCGGTGACAGGGAAAGCGTCTCGGTCGGGACAACGACGATGAGCGCCTCAGGCATACCGAACCCCTCCAGCTAAACTCAAAGGATAATAGCGTCTGCCGTCATCCAACCAGCAGCGTCTTAGGGCTGCCGACGGCCAACGATCCGCCCTGTCGCAAACTTCCGAGAACACCACTTATCGGAAGTTACATTGACTGCCGTCATGCTGCAATGCCTCGGTGCTGTAATGCTACAGCGCTGAAGAGCACGACCCGACACGCGGTACTGTCGGCTGCGGGAGGGGAGCGGACGCTGGGCTGTTGCTCCGAACCGGACGTTCTGCATCCGACCCAACCCGATCGTCGGGACCGCCGTCAGCGCTTCCCGAAAGCGGCTGTTAGTCGGTCGTCCGGCAGCTTCGGCTGAGGGTGGAGAGCGGAAGTCAGCCGCTCGCCTCGAAGCGGACGTTGCGCATCTGACCCGAAGCCCGCGTTCTGCCTTAGATCCGACCTCGTTCACGGGCGAAGGACTGCGACGTGCCCGTGAGCCTTATTTGTGACGCCCACGAACCCCCGGAAAGCGAAGGCAGATAGCTCTTAAGCCGTCCCGTCCAGGCTGACGAGCAGGTGGTCCAGTTGCTCGAACTGCTCGCCCCACCCACTTGTGCTTCCAGAAGCCATCGCCTCGTCGAGTGCTTCCTTTGAAGGATAGAGTTCGTGCACGACGACCCGTGTCGTGCCATCCCTTTCCTCGAAGGTGACTGTGGTGATGGCCCCTCCTTCAGCACCTTCGTCATTGGTCCAGACGAGGCGGGTGGGTGGCGTCACTTCGACGTACCGACCGAAGAACGTCATGGGCTGCTCTGAAGAAGGGTGGCCCATAACCACACGGTACGAGCCGCCCGTCCGGATCTCAGCTTCGAACGAAATTAAGGTGACGCCAGATGATTTGGGCGCCCACCAGCGCTGGAACAGTTCCGGCTTAGCCCATGCTTCAAATACGATACGTGCCGGACCGGCGACGACTCGCGTAACGACGAGTTCCCTGTCCGAGGTTCGCTCCACCGTCGTGTGGGCCTTCCCGGCGACAGGATCACTTTGTCTACTTGTGTCCATCGAACGTCTCCCTCTGCTTCAGTTCCTCGACGATTTGATCCAACGCGTCGAAACGCGAGGCCCAAAGCTTGCGGTATTCCTCGATCCAGGCCGTCTCTTCCACTAGCTGGCTAAGGCCAAGCTTGCAGGTCCGCACGCGTCCGACCTTCTGCGTCGTGACCAGCCCAGCCTGCTCCAAGATACCAACATGCTTTTTCATGCCCGTGAGGGTCATGTGGAACTTGGCAGCAAGCTCCGTGATCGAAGCATCTCCACGCCCGAGCTGCTCAAGTACGCCTCGGCGTGTGGCATCCGAGAGCGCTGCGAAGGAGACGTTGAGGCGCGACGTTAAAAACTGAACCATACAGTTCAGTTTTTAACGTATGGATTGCCATCGTGCAAGCAGCTGAGATCGGCGCTAGCTGATCGCCCGGAAACAGACCTTCTAAACATCCGTTTCGGGTCGTGAGCGGTCCCCACGGCTATGTCCACTTGATGCAACCGCTGTCCAGAAGCGGACAGGCAGGAAACCACCCAACCCGGTCTTAGGTCGCCGCCTATCATGCTGCCACGAAGCGGACCTTCTGAGGGTCTGCGAAAGGTCGGAAGCGGAAGCAACCGCCGTCCATGTTCGACCAAAGCACTGTAGTGCTGCAGCATGACAGCACGACACCGGCATAGCGTGATAGTTTCGCGATGCCATAGCACGATAGCGCTACGGCACTGTTCCGCTATCGTGCTACGCCTCGCCCTTGGGCTTGAGCGACGAGGCCGGCGGATGCCCGTGCTTCTGCAAGGCCGCGTCTATCCCTTCCATGATGACATCGTGAACCTTCACGTCCCGGGTGAACGCGATCTCGCGCAAGCGGCGATGCACCTCTTTCGGCAGGTACACGGAGGTATGCACCACATCCGGACGGGCTCGCCGGCCCGCAGGCTTGGCGCTCGCCAGTTCGGGCGAGGCTGGCGCGGATGCCGGGGCAGGGGCAGCAGATGCCGCCGGCTCACGGGGTTCGGATCCCGGCAGGGATAGGCCACCAATCAGGGAAGGGCGCTTCGTCATGCCTTGTTCGCCTTCATTTTGCGATCCGCCCAGGCCCACAGCGCCCGCAGCTCCTCGGCAGCCTTACCGTCGGGCGCGTACTCCGTGACGCCTTTCCCCGCCGCGAGCGCGTCTTGATGGTCGGCGCGTTGCGTCAGGGACGGTTCGGCTAGAACGCCGAACATCCCGAGCCCGCTGGCCGCTTCGACGGTTCGAGCCGAGCGCCCGGCAGGGCACTGGTTCAGCACGAACGCGAACCGGTCCCGCATGCCGAGACGCATCAGGGTTTCGATGGTCGGCATGGTGGCCTGTAGATCGAGGCGCGACGGCCGGGCGGGGATGAGCGCCAGGTTTGCGGCCTGCATGGCCAGATTGCCCCCGGTGGAGGCGACGCCGGCCGTGTCGAGCACCGCGACTGTGAACCCCTGCGCCCCAAGCGCGGCTAGGATCTGCGGGAGATCCGTGAGACGATCCGAACCGAGCCGATCAACGGCCGGCGCATCCTCCGTCCGAACGTCACCCCACGCCGCGAGCGAGCCTTGCGGGTCGAGATCGAGGGCGGCGACCTTCTCCCCCGCCTCGACGGCCGCGACAGCGAGACTTGCGGCGATCGTGGTTTTTCCGGATCCGCCTTTTTGTGTGACCAGGGTTATCGTTCGCATGGCCCCCTCGTGATGCTGTCGCGCTGTAGCAGCAAGGCACGACGACACGAAAGCGCTACGGTCTGGTAGCACCATCGTGCGATAGGTGTTTAGCGCTAAAGCATTACAGCGCGAAAGCATCGAAGCGCCGTAGCGGTGCAGAGCTGCTCGCGCTATTTGAACCGCATCAGCCGCGGAAGCGGTCGGGAGTGCGCGAGGCCGGGCGAGCCGGGATGATATTGCCGCCTGGCTAGCTGCCTGCCGCAGCAGCGCTGTTGATCGAAAGCCACTGTCAAATGTGTGGCCGAACTGACACGGTTCCCTCGAACCGATTGTGTCTGAATGAAAACCGTATTGCTGAGCGTAACAGTTCAGGCATGATCCTGCATCAGCAAGCCAATTCGATGTGAGGGCCTGCTGGAGCCAGCCACCAAGACGCGGGCCCAAACAAGAATGGGCGGTGTGACCTGAAAAATCAGGCATGGCCGCAGTTACGGGTCTCGAAGTTTTGGGGTTGCTGATGAATTTCCTGAAGAATTCCCTCCTCGGTTCCGCTGCCGCCTTCGCGGCGGTGGGCGCCGCGCACGCCGCCGACCTGCCGGTCAAGAAGGCGGTGCCGGTCGAGTACGTCCGCGTCTGTAACGCTTACGGCGCCGGCTTCTTCTACATCCCGGGCACCGACACCTGCCTGCGTATCTCGGGCCGTGCCCGGTTCGAGGGCGGCTACCAGACCAGCTACACCCGCCAGGCGGGCGCCGCCGGTGACACGTCGGGCTACCAGGGCCGGATGCGCATCAACCTCGATGCCCGCACCCAGACTGCCTACGGCACCCTGCGCGCCTTCGTGCGCTTGGATGCAGGCGCCCGCACCGGCTATTCCGGCGTCGGCACCTCCGGCACCCAACAGCGCATCGGCCAGGCCTACCCGGGCATCGGCACCGACAGCTTCGGCCGCGACCAGCAGTTCGCCAACGTCGACAAGGCGTTCATCCAGTTCGCCGGGCTGACTGCCGGTCGCGCGTCGTCGTTCTTCGACTTCTACGCCCACGACTTCGAGTTCGCCGGTGCTACCGCCGGTTCGGACAACTTCTCCACCAACCTGCTCGCCTACACGGCGACGGTCGGCAACGGCCTGTCGGCGACGATCTCGATCGAAGATCCGGTCTTCCGCCGGACCCCGATCTTCTCGCCGTTCAACGTGGCCGCCACGCTGAACACGGGTAGCACGCAGAACTTCGGCGTGACCAACCAGCCGACCCCGATCTTCGTCGGCCCGAACCGCTACGGCAACATTGACAGCATCGAGCGCTCGCGTCTGCCCGACTTCGTCGGCGTTGTGCGCCTCGACCAGGCCTGGGGCTCGGCCCAGCTCTCCGCCGCCACCCACGAGCTGAACGTCGGCAACCTCTCGACCGCCGCCAGCACCGGCACGGGCGCCATCGTCGCCCCTGCCCATACCAGCAACGTCCAGGGCTTCGCGGTGCAGGGCGGCCTGAAGATTAACGCCCCGTTCATCGCGCCGGGCGACGCCCTGTACCTGCAGGGTGCCTACGGCGAGGGCGCGCAGCTCTACACCGGTTACTCCTCGTACACCGGCTCGTACACGCAGAGCACCACGACCATCCAGGGTCAGAAGTTCGCCCAGTACTTCGCTGACGCGACGGTCAATCCGTTCACGGGGCAGTTGCAGACCTCGACCAGCTTCACGGCGGTCGCCTCGTACCTGCACTACTGGTCGCCGGAATGGCGCTCAGCCTTCTTCGGCTCCTACGGCGAGCAGAGCTTCTCCAACAGCGCCCGTCTCGCCCAGGGTGCGATCTACAGCCTCGTGAGCGGTCTGGCCGGCAGCAACCCGTTCGGCTCCAACGCCGTTGGCGTCCCCGGCACCCGGTTCTACAACCTGAGCCAGGCGCTGCGCGACACCTACCAGTTCGTGGCCGGTGCGAGCTTGATCTGGTCGCCGGTCAAGGACCTCGATATCGGCGTCGAGGGCTTCTACACCCAGATCGGCCTGAAGAACGGCCGGGCAATCGATCTCGACAAGAGCCCGACCGCCTACGCCAACATCGCCGGCATCAACGCCGGCACCTTCGCCGTTCGCACCGCCACGCAGGACTCGGTCTCGCAAGTGCGGTTCC
>NZ_JBYQFA010000006.1:0-37026 GCF_057836565.1 Methylobacterium sp. J-118 | reverse complement strand
GCGCGAGTGGTTGGTCAACATGGGCGCGCGGGCTCCGGACCAGCGCATCGCGCATCTTCTGTGCGAGCTACTCATGCGCCTGGAAGCGGTCGGGCGTGTCACCGACAACAGCTACGCGTTCCCACTGACGCAAACCCAGATCGCCGAGACGATGGGCCTGTCCGACGTGCACGTGAACCGGACGCTGCGCGAGCTGCGCGCGCTCGGCCTGATCCACCTCAAGCGCCGCGTCCTGACCATCCTCGACGTCGAGCGAATGAAGGCTTTCTGCCGCTTCACACCGAACTACCTGCACTTGCGTAGCACGCGCTGGGGTGATCGTCGCGACCTGAGTTGGCCCGGTATGGCCCAGGAGGGCTAGCCGATGTCCGGGCGGGGCAACGTCGAGACGCTGATCGTGCTTCAGCCGATCGCTGTCGATACCGGCAGCCCTGACCGCGACGGCATGCTGGCGATCGCCAACGGCCTGCTCGTGGCGGTGCTGGTGCGCCTCGCCGAGCCCGAGCACGAGCATATTGGAAGCTGGTTTCTGGAGGTCGGCTTCGGCCGCCTGCAGGGGAACAGGGCTCCGACCTTCCTGAACCTGGAGGAGGCGACGCGCTGGCTGCGACGACGCCTCGCGCCGACCTAACCTCGTCGGCGCTGCCCCGTGGTTGGGCGACACGGGTCTCGGCGCAGTGCCGGAACATGGTGCCCCAAACTTTTTTCAAGCATCGGGTACCTTCACCAGATGAGCCAACCGCCTGTATCGCACGTGCCCTACGCCCTCGTCGTGGACGATGATGCGCTGATCCGTATGACCGCGATGGACATCCTAGAGGAGGCGGGGTTCCACACCTTCGAGGCCGGAGACGGCGACGCGGCCATGGCCCTGTTGGCTGAGAAGCACGCCCTGATCGTGCTGTTGTTCACCGATGTACAGATGCCTGGGTCCCGCAACGGCTTTGCCGTTGCCAGGGAAACGGCCGGCCAGTGGCCGCACATCGCGATCGTCGTCGCATCCGGGCAGGCTCGCCCTTGCTCCGGCGACTTACCGGAGGGGGCACGCTTCCTCGGCAAGCCATTCTCGGCCGAGATGGTCCGGGAGCATATCAAGGAGATCCTGCCGGACGGGCAAAAGCCCGAGCCGCTGCGCGATTAGTGGCTTAGTGAGCCATTCGCGTCGCGTCCCCTCAGGGGAACAAAGAGCTAGCATTCAGGCTGGCACTTTTTATTGTCGTATCGCCACAACCGCATCTCGGCAAAGCCGACTGGATGAACCTACGAGCCAGGATGGCGTACCGAGGTAACGTCCTTTCTTGCAGTCCAAGTTCCAGCGAAGCGGTTCCATTACGCAAGCCCTAATGGAACACCGTTTCTTTTGTCAGCGCTCGGTAACAGTGCGTGTTGGCCTTAACGGCAAGACTGGGTTGGATGTGGCACGTCCGCTTTGGGACGAAAGGTCGAGGTCCGATTGCCACCCGTTACAGCCATTGCACCCGCTCCCAAAGCGATTGCTGCAAGCTCGTACACCGAAACCCATTGCCAGAGCCGGTCCAATAGGGCCTGCCCTAGCGGAACGGCGATCCCTGGAACGGTCACGCTCTGCTCGGTCGTTCCGATAAAGTGGTGTTGACTTTTGGAACGATCGCACGTTCTATGTCTATGATCCTATTGGAACGAACCGGACTGGATCCCCGCCATGCTAGTCGGCTACGCCCGCACCTCGACCTTGGAACAAGGCGCCGGCCTTGAGGCGCAGGTGCGAGACCTCAATGCGCTCGGGTGCGAGCGGCTGTATCAGGAACATGTGTCCTCGGTCGAGGACCGGCCGCAGCTCGCCGCTGCCCTCGATTTCGTGCGGGAGGGCGATACCCTCGTTGTGACGAAGCTCGACCGGCTGGCCCGGTCCGTTTCGCATCTCGGCACGATCCTCGACGCGCTCACCGCTAAGGGTGTCGCCCTGCGGATCGTCAGCCTCGGTGTCGACACCTTAACCCCTACCGGCAAGCTTATGCTCAACGTCCTCGGCGGTGTCGCACAGTTCGAGCGCGAGATGATGCTGGAGCGCCAGCGCGAGGGCATCTCTAAAGCGAAGGCGGAGGGCGCCTACAAGGGCCGCAAACCCACCGCCAGGGCCAAGGCGGTAGAAATCGAGGCCCTGGCAGCCGAGGGCCTGAGCATGGCCGCCATAGCCGCGCGTCTCGGCATCGGAAAGGGGTCGGTGCATCGCGTCATCGGCAAGGCTCGTTCACCAGCCCACTGACATCGGCCACAGTTGCACCGAGCGCCGCAACCTCGTACCCGCTCACACGTTCCCAAGCGGTTGGGTTTGTGGTTTTATGCCGAAGACGTCGGTCGATCTGCCGGGCCTACGCGTGAGCTTCTATTCGAATGATCACGAGCCGCGACACGTCCATGTCACGGATGGAGCGAACGTCGTGGTGTTCGTGCTCAATTGTCCGGACGGCCCGCCGACCCTGAGAGAAAACCATGGCTTCGCGCTTCACCGGGTGAACCGCATCCGCAGGGAGCTGGCGGAGGTGATCCCGACCCTGTGTGACGATTGGGAGGCCCACTTTGGCGCGCCAGACCAAGACGACTGACGAAATCAGCGAGGCTGAGTTCGAGGCTGCCAACCGTGCTGGTGCCGCGCGGCGAGCGCGCGGCGTCGTGTCATCCGCCCGCTTTTTCTCGACCGGCCGCCGCCTCTCAATCCGGCTCTCGACAGGGATCGCCCTGATTGTGCCCGTTGACCAGGTGCAGGGTCTCGCTGGTGCAGCGGATGAGGACTTGCGCGACGTGCTAATCGCACCGGCAGGCCTCGGCCTGCATTTCCCTCGGCTCGATGCCGACATCGGCGTCGCTGGCCTCCTCGATGGGGTGTTCGGCACGGCTGCTTGGATGGCGCAGCAGCTTGGCCGCACAGGAGGCTCGGTGAAAAGTGAACGCAAGGCCGAGGCGGCGCGCGAGAACGGCAAGCGCGGCGGCCGACCGCCCCGGAAGTCACAGACGGTGCGTTATGTCACCGGTGCGGTCCACGGTGATCAGGCGGTAATCGTGCACGAGCAGGAGGGCGGCAACGCTTACCATCTCGTCCCAGCCACGGAAGCGTTCAAAGGACTGTTGAGCGGCGAGCTGAGAAGCATTCCGCCGGAGAGGACCGATCTCATCGAGGCGTTAAGCGGGCCAGGCGGGAAGAGCCTGATTGAGCACGCCGAGAGAGCCGCCCGGGAACTTGGCGCACGCGAGGCTACCGCCGAAGAGATTGCTCGGTCAGGCGAGAAGGGGAGTCTTCGCGAAAAGGTTGGCGACGCAACCAACACCTCGCCCGGGGCACATAGACATGGGCTCTTACCGAACGACGGGAAGCCACCTCGTCGGCGGGCGCTTATATGAGGAAGGGCTTTCCGCGGCACCACTGCATCGATCGCGCACCCGCTCCGGTGCCGACTCGTTGTCATATCAATCTAGAGCGAAGGCGGCCTGGCCTTGAGGGCTCGTGTGGTCTGCGCGCGGCTGTTGAGAGTTCCGAAACCCTGGACGGGCATCGGCTGGGCCCCGTGTAACCGCACCTCTTGAAGTAGGTCCTAACGCATGGGGCCGGTCTGGCGGCCCGACCCCTCTGCCTGGGAATTAGCGCTCGTACGGGCTGCGGACCGGAATTTCCGGATCCTAGACCTCGCGGCCTACTTTTCGACCGGCTCCCTTCCTCTTGTGCCGGTGAGGACGGGCGTTAGGCCGGGCTGGCCGTGGCTTGCGAGGAACGCATTCCAGGCTCGGTGCCCGAGACGCTGTGTCGACGTGCCGAGCTTGAACGCAAGCATATTCAGCCGGAGCCGATCCCCTTCGGTGAGGACCATGCTGATCTGAACACGCTTGTCGTCGCCGGGACGCGGCTGTGGAGGCGGGGGTGGTGCAGGAAGCGGAAACATCTCGGCCTCCTTGATCGCCCGTCGTAAGTCCTTTTTCTTACCCATCGTGGCCCTTTCTCCGTCGCGCCCCTCGCATTGCGTGTGGGTATTGCGCGATCATCGCGCGGGCGGTGCCCGTCATAGGTGGCCGCCCCGGACAACCTGCGGTAACGGCCTAGGTTTAGATGGCGCAAGCGCTGGCATGTTCGGCCCGTAACGGCCAAGCTGCTAGGAGACCATAAATGGCCCGCCGCGAAGGGGCTCCCCCGCCCCGCGCACGCAAGCCCCTGGCGGCGACGTCCCCCGTCGAGGACAATGCAGGCGCCCTACCTCCGGAGGCGGATATGCAGGAAGCCTTGTTGCCTCAACAGCCGAAGCGACCGCCGGGGCGGCCTCGCCGCGCGCGAGAGGTGGCCGCCTCTCACAACGTGCGCCTCGACGCACAGGCACAGGCGGATCTCGTGCGTCTGGCGAGCCGCGATCGGCGCTCGATCCAATCAATTATCTTGGAGGGGATCCGCGACGTCGTGCAGAAGCTCGACGCCGACGACGCGCTCTAATCCTGTGGCGGGGCCGCCACATGCGCCCCTAGGTTGAATCGTCGCTATATTTGGCACCAAAAACCCATTGACGGCTCATTCCGTCGTGCTACGCCTTCGTTGTTCGCAAATGATTTGCGGGCCTGGATTGGCAAGTCGCCCGCCCAACGTCCTCATGGATCAGTGTTTGCAAGCGAATGCTTTGCATTCGCAATGAGAACCTGCGTCGCGACCTGTCCAACCTGCGTATTGCCGAGAAAATGTCGGCGTCCTAGGCGTAGGTTTACCAAGCAATGTCAGGCACGGCCGTATCGTCTTTTCACATTGGCGCATCAGAGTTGGGAGCGCCTACTATCATAATGACCCCGCGGGGTCCTGCACTCAAAACTGCATTAGGAACATTCAATGTTCTCGATCTTGTTAGCTCTCACTACGCATTCAACGAGATTATCAAGCTAGCACACTTGAATGAAGCTTTCGAAGATCGGTGTCACTGGTCAATGGAGAGCGATCTATCCCTTTACGACTTCATGTGTTCATTCGGCGCGGCGGCCGAGGACGACGAGGATGTCGGGGACGGGGAGGATGACAGCCGAGACCTTCCACGAGATCGCGCCGCTCTAGAGGCGCCCCGTGGTTCCTCGGCATCCATCTCGATCCTTCCCGCTGGCGAGGCCACCCCATTCGCCCGGACGCTCGCGGCCTAATCGGATAGAGCCCACCAGCCCGAACCCCTTCCCTCGTGCGGCCCGGCCCCGCGGGGCCCTCCTTAGGCTCTCGGTCCTTCCCCTGGCCCTCCTGCCGGTTGCCGCCGTCAGGAGGGCGCTTCGTCGTTGAGGTCGATGCCTTCCATCTCCCGACCATATTAACCAGATGTCAGCCCGGCTTCCGCGAGATATCTTCCCGGTATGGGGCGGGTATCGGGAGCGGGCGCATGATCACCGTCGTTGGCGGCACTAAGGGCGGGTCGGGCAAGTCGACCGTCGCCACGAACCTGACAATCCTCCTGGCCGCCGCCGGCCGCGACGTCCTCCTCGTCGATGCCGACGATCAGGAGACCTCTACGGACTTCACGAACCTGCGCGAGGCGACCCGACCCGGCGGCGCCGGCTATACCTGCATCGCCCTAACCGGCGCGGCCGTCCGTTCGGGCGTCCAGCGCCTCGCGCCCAAACACTCGCACGTCATCATCGACACCGGCGGCCGGGACACAGTGAGCCAACGCGCCGCCCTCTCGATTTGCGACGTGTACCTCGTGCCCTTCGCCCCCCGGTCGTTCGACGTCTGGACCCTCGACAAGGTGGCCGAGCTGGTCGAGGAGGCCCGCGCCGTCAACCCGTCGCTCCGGGCCCTGGCCTTCATCAATCGGGCCGACGCCCGAGGGGCGGAGAACGCCGAGGCCGCCGAGCTAATCCGCGGCAAGCCGGGCCTGGAATTCGTTCCGACCTCCCTCGGCACCCGGAAAGCCTATGCCAACGCGGCGGCCTCGGGCCTGTCCGTGGTCGAGCTGCGGCCACAGGATCCCAAGGCCAGCGAGGAGGTCACGGCCTTGTATGGGCATCTGTTCGATACCTTTAAGATATCCAACTGAGATCGACAGGAGATTGCACCATGGGCCTGAGCCCGAAACCCGCCCGACCCGTCGCGAAGTCGGCCGGTGCCGTCGAGGACTTCCTCGCAAGGGGCGGATCTGTCCCTGAGCCTGCATCCGTCGAGGCACCGGACAGGAGCGGGAAGGGAGCGCAGCACCCCCTCAAGTTCCCGGCCGATAGCGACCTGTTCGATCGGTTGGAGCGGGCGCGAGCTGCTAGCGTCGTCAAGCTCCCCCGTAACACTTGGATCCTACAGGCCATCGCGGAGAAGCTGGCGCGGGATGCGGGTTAGATGAACTGAGGAGGCCCGTCCGGGGCCATCCCGACCCCCGGCGGGTTTCTCGCGCATACCCCTAGGATATCTTTCTGATATGCAGTCCTGCGGATGCCGGGCAGGCGGCTCAGGCCGCTTCGGGGTGCGTGGCCTTCTTGGCCCTGATCTTCTTGGCGGCCTTCGCAGGCTTGGGCGTCTTGGCGGTCCCTGAGCCCTTCGGCTCCCTGCCAGTGTTCCAAAACAATTGCAGCCGTTCCCGCTCTTTCCGCTCCTCTTCTGAAATGTTGCTTCCTTTTTGATTTAGCGCACTAAGTCGCGGCGAGATGTTTATCACTCGCCTTACGTGTTTATCTAAACCATCTAGCCCATCACCCTTGCCTTTATGCTCGTTCTTTATCCATAACTCTTCGCCTATAGCAAATTCATAGACGGCAAATACCAGTCGGGCAAACTTTCCCGTTCTTCCACTGGACAATGCATCTTCACTCCAATACTTTGAAAAATCATATGATACGATCGCACATTCTCGGGCAAGGATCCATTTAGGGTCGCCTCTGACTTGTTCGCTGTATTTGGCCTGCTTGCCTCCGATGTCGTGCTGTTGAAACCTCTCGTCGAAGTCCTCGCGCAGCATGCCAATACTCATCCCGAGCGCGGCGGCGGCCTCGGACCAAAACACCGGCTCCCCGGGAACGGTGTAGACCTTGCCTCCCGAGGCAACCGTGCGCGGCTGTACGGCCGTGGGCCCGATGGAGAGCATGTCCGTGACCCGGTCCTCCGGGCCGTGGTCTGGGCCAATCGGTAGGCGGTAACGGCCGGTGATCGCGAGAAGGGTCTGAAAGTCGCGAGCGGAGCCGCTACCCCGGGGCTCCCAGGCGAGGTGCCGATAGTTCGATCCCCCGGGGCCTTGGCCGGCCAACACACTGTAGGCGTCCGGGCTCGCCTCGTCGAAGGCGCGCGCCAGCTCGGCGCAGGCCTTCTCTATGCGCAAGAGAGTCGCGGTCGCATCCTTCATGCGCGCGCTTCGGGCGCTCAGGCCGGCCTCGTACCTGTACGCCTCCGCCCGGCTCTCAACCCATTCCTCGGCCCGTCGCACCTCGTGGGGCCCGAGGCGGATCTGCAGGGTTGCGGTGTCCGCCTCCTCGTCGCCCAACAGGATCCCCACGGCAGCGGCGAGGAGGCGGATCTGCCGCTCCTCCGGGGGCTCGGCGTAATCGTCGGAGAAATCATACCCCGTCATGCGGTCGGGGCCTTCCGCAGCCGCACGCCGGCCCATCCGCCGGCATCGGGCTCGATGAAGCTGACGCCCGCGGCCTCAAGGGTGCGCCGTATGTCCGCGAGGGTCCGGGCGTAGGGCTCCCGCTTGTTCGCCTCGAAGTCTGCGAGGGTTGAGGCGGCCACGGATGCGCGCTCCGCCAGATCGGCCCGAGACCATCCGATAAGCGCCCGGGCGGCCCGGCACTGTTCGGCAACTAAGGTTTTTTCATCCGACATCGGAGTTTTTCACGTGTCATTTGACCGACATGCGATAAATTATCCGAAGTTGGATGAAACGCAAGGCCGGTTCGATGTTCTTCCGCCGCTCGATCTCCTGGGACGCCGCCCTCCGGGACCTGCGGGATGATCGCGCGAAAGTCCCTGCGGGCCTCATCTCGGCCCGGGCCCGGTGCCAGGGCTTCGCCCGTTTCCGCCGCCCCCTCGTCGTAGCCGGCCAGTTCGACTGCGCCGCCATCATGGCCGCTGCCGTCGAGGCCGCACGGGCCAATCAGGAGAGGTTCGGGTGCCCGTGGGCCGAGGCCATGTCGGCGGTGCTCAAGGGCGCATGGCAGGCTGCGAAGATCGCCCGCGGCGCCCGCGCGCATTGAAGGTTCGGCGATGCGATCCTTTCCAGTCCCGACCTCGGCCAACCGGCCGAGCAACCGGGCAGGGCTCACCCCTGCCGCCCGTGTCGTCGAATGCCTCCTCACTCTCGACGCCGCCGGTGCCCTCCGGGAAGCGCAGCAAGCCCGCACAGCTCCGGGCCTTCCTCCGGGAGGCCGCAACGGTCGGCGCCGATCCTGAGGCCATTCTCGCGCACGCGGCGGGGCTCCTGAGCGTGATCGAGCCGGAGGGTTAGGACGGGCGCCTTGCCCTCTTCCTCGTGCGGCCCTGGCTCCGCAGGGCCCTCCTCGGGGCCCCGGATCCCCGCCGGCCTCCTCGACCTCGCAACAGCAGGGCGCAACGCGCCAGCACCGCGACGGGCCCGCGGTCGGCGCTGGCCCTCTTGTTCCCAGAGCTGCCCCGGTTCCATCTCTATCTCATACCGGCCGGATACCCCTAAGGATTCCGCCGGATATCTCCCGGGTGTGGGTAAGGCATCGAGGCTATGCCCGAAACCCAGCCCCTCTTCCTCGTGCGGCCCTGGTCCCGCAGGGACCCTCACCGTGCTCGGCCCCCCCGGTCGGTTCCTCGACCGCGGCCGGACCATGGCCCGCCGGTGCCAGCGAGACGGGTCCAGAGAAGGTCTCGGCTACGTCTTGGTGGCCAGATGCGGCGTCCGTCATGCCGAACGACTCCATGCACCGGGCGCATGCTGGCGCCCCTTCCTGGCCGGCCTCTCCGCGAATCTCGGCGGGTACGAGGGCCTGTATCAGACCATCGGCGTATAGCCCCGCCCGTTTCTACCACTCGCACGGATTCCTGCCCGCTCGGATTGGTCGAGGTCGCCCGCTGCCTTCCGGCAGCATTTCGATGGTTCTGTTCTCCCCGATTCTGACAGGACTAGAACCTCAGTAGGCGTGCGGTTCGCAGATTTGCACCCTCCCCTCTGAGCCGCAGAGGCTGGGGCGGACGATCGAAGTTTGGATAGTGGGTCTCGGGTCCGCGTCAGCCGCAGCCAAGCGACCCACTCGGGCGAGACGATGCGCACGATGTTAGTGTCGTTGCGGAAGCCGCTGATCTGACGCTCCTCCACCGTTACAAGACCTAGCTTCCGGGCCTCGCGGATGGCGTTGCGCACTGTGGTCTCAGCTACACCGGCGACTGCGGCTAGGTTCGGCACGGAGAGTCGGCAGTCCCTCCTCCGCGCAATCTCAGCCGCCACGAGGGAGAGGACCGCTTGCTCGGCCAGAGTGAACCGGGCTGCGATGCCTGGCGGAAGCCGACCCGAGGCGGCCCAACGGCGGCGGCGCTCCATTGAGGCATCTGTGCGTGGGCGCGAACCGACCCCGGGCCTTTTGGGGCTGCTCTGGCGGGCACGGGACGCAGCCGTGGTCTCGGCAACGGTCGCAGCCGGTTGCCGGCGAGCTGCGGGGGCATCCGTGCGCGCCTCGATCAGCCCGGACAGCGCCTCGGCCTCGGCCTCCGTGACCCTGCCGTCTCCATAGGCGCGCCAAAGCAGCGCCGTCACTTGCGGCAAGGTGATTCGGGTTGCCGCCTCGATCGCCCGGCGGATCTCGTCTGCAAACACGTGTCTCGGCCCTTCTGACAGGGCCACAGAGGAACGATCGGCGGCGCAAGCTGTGCGCTCCGTTCAAGACAAGCCGGTATCGTTGTCAGAACCGGGGTTCTGACTTGACGCCTGGTGGCGTCTCATGGCTTGTGAGGGGTGCAAAGCGGCCTCACAGCCATCTCGATTTCGACAGCCTCGACCTTGCCGGGTCGGGGCTGTTGGCTTTTCAGGGTCCTACTGCGGCGGTTGGTTCTCCTGACTGCACCGACGACTCGCAAGAGATGCGCGCCAGCCGGACACGGCATGTCGGCTGCTCGACACGGCTAAGTCAACGCCAGGGCGCTTCTGCTGATTGGAGAGCACGCTTAAGCCAACGCTTTCCCGGGCCATGTCCCGGGCGCGCGGCACGCTTCGCGGTTGGCCTCTGGTGAGCCACCTAGCCAGCGAGCTGTTGGCTATTCCTGCCGCTCCTGCCCCTCGAGGTGCTGTACTGGCTCAATGCGTCCCGACGTGACCTCGTGCGTCAGAGCCCAGCCAACGATGGCACGACGCGGGGCACTTTCGCTTTGCGCTCGCCGGTGCGACCGAACCCGATCGGCACATCTATTGTCACGCTCGTGTCGATCGAGGGCAACATCCTGACGGTGCGCGGCCTCGACTGCCTGGATGGGACGCCACTCCTCGACCTGAAGCCTGACCGGACCCTGTTCACGCCGATAGCCCCACCGCAGGCGGGTGATTTCGAAACTGAGGGCTGACCAAGCGGTCACGCGCTCGGCTTCACTGCGGGGATGACGTTGGTTGCTTGTCGGCTATATCCAGTTGGATATAACGATGCTGGGTCATCCGGAGCCGCTGTTGTCCCTCACGCGCTTTTCGCTCTCCACCCGCCTCCTCAGCCGTGCCGCATTCCTCGGCGCCCTCGCTCTAGCTCCCGTGTCCGGTGCACGAGCGGAACCGGTTCGGGTCTACGCCGCCGGCAGTCTCGTGGCTGCGCTCAAGGACGTGATCGCTGCCACCGGCCTGCCTGTCGAAGCGGTGGCCGCTCCGACCTTCGGACCTGCAGGGCTGCTGCGGCAGCGCCTCGAAGGCGGTGAGACGGCGGATCTCTACCTCTCAGCCGACCTCGCTGGACCGCGTCGTCTTGTGGAGGCTGGCAAGGCTAAAGCTGTCGTGCCGTTCGCCCGCAACAAGCTGTGCGTGCTTGCCCGTGCCGATCTCGGCTTGTCCACCGACAATCTCCTCGATCGCCTGCTCAAGCCCGATCTGCGACTCGCGACCTCGACGCCCGGCGCTGATCCAGGTGGCGACTACGCTCAAGCCGTGTTCGGCCGGGCCGAAGCCGTTCACCCCGGTGCCAAAGCGACGCTGAACACGAAGGCGCTGAAGCTACTCGGTTCGCCGAACACGATGGTGCCGATGGCCGGGCGCAGCCCCGGCGCGACGGTGTTCCTCGGCAACAACGCCGACGCCCTGCTGTACTATTGCAGCGGCCAGGGCGGCACGATGAAGGAGGCCCCTGGCCTCAGCTTAATCCAGCTGCCGCCGAACTTATCCGTGCCGGCGACCTACGGCATGGCGCTGCTGACCGACAATCCGGACGCGATGCAACTCGCGCTGTTCCTCGTCTCCGAGAAAGGCCAGGCGATCCTCGCCCGCCACGAACTCGGACCGATCAGCGAGCCGTGAAGGGTTTGTTGCGCCAGCGCAGAGCTACTCGGCTTTGAGGAGGTCGAGTTTGATCTGAGGGCCAGGGGCTCGGCTGATCTCGATCGTCACCGAGCCGGCATCGAGAGCGAAACGCACGCTCTTGCGCACGTCCGGGCAGCCTGCCTTACCGCTGATGGCCGTGGGCTTGAGGGTCGAGCGACCGTCCTGGCTGACGTCGACCCAAGCATCGTCCGAGAGCGTCACCTGATAAGTGCCCGCAGCCGGCACCGTAGCCGTCACGAAGCCCGCGAACGTGTCGGGCTTCATCGTCCTCTCGGACGGGACAGGTAGCTCGATCTCCGCAGCAGGCTTCAGCGTCAGCTGCGCCGCGCCAGCATCGCTCGGCAGAGCCGAACCGGATGCCAGAGTGGGCAGGTTCGGCGAAGCGAAGGCGGTCCGCTCCCGCGCCATCGACCATGCGAAGCTCGCGCAGGCCGGGGCATCCTCAGCCGTGGCCGCATTGACCGAGACGGTGATCAGTCCGGCGACGAGGATGGCGCGGGAGACCGACATCGTCAGTCGACGGCGATCATGACGTCGGACGCCTTGATCACGGCATAAGCCGGACCGCCGACCACGAGCTTGAGGCTATCGACGGCTTCGTTGGTGATGGAGGAGGTGACCACCTGCCCGGGGGTGATCTCGATCTTGACGTGCGCCGTGGTGGCGCCCTTATCGATCGAGACCACCGTGCCCTTGATGATGTTGCGTGCGCTGATCTTCACGACGTTCGCTTTCCTGCCTGGCCGTCTAGAGGCCGACTACCTTTTGCCGCCGTCGACGATGCTGAAGCCCTGGGCCTCGAAGAACGGCTTGGCCGCGGCACTTCGGAGGTAGTCCAGAAAGCGCTGCGCGCCCTCGCCTTTTGCATCCACGGTGACCGCGAACGGGTACACCACCGGCGGGTGGCTGTCCGCAGGGAACACGCCCACGACTTTCACGCCGGGATCCGATCGGGCATCGCTCTCGTAGACCACGCCGAGGTGCGCCTCGCCGCGCGAGACCAACGCCAAAGCAGCTCGCACGTTGTCGCTCTGGGCGAGACGGGGCTGGACACCACCCCAGAGGCCGAGCTTCTCGAAGGCGACCTTGGCGTACTTGCCGATCGGCACCGAGTTGACCTCGCCGGTGGCCAGCCGACCGTCCGGGCCAAGCGCCTTCGCGAACGCTTCCGGGGTGAAGGCGACTGCGGTCTCCTTGGTATCGCTCGGTGCGATCAAGACGAGGCGGTTGCCTAGGAGGTTCACCCGGGTCTCCGGCCGGACGAGGTTCTTCTTGGCGAGGTAGTCCATCCATTCGAGGTCGGCCGAAGCGAACAGGTCCGCGGGCGCCCCGCTCTCGATCTGTCGAGCGAGGGCTGAGGATGCGGCGTAGCTCGCCTTGAGCTCGACCCCAGTCTGGGCGGTGAACGCCTTCCCTGCATTGTCCAAGGCATTCTTCAGGCTGGCCGCGGCGAAGACCGTTGCGGTGTCTGCTGCCTGCGCCGCACCGGCGGCGAGGAGCAGGGCGGCAGCGAGGCCGGTGCGGATCAGACTGCGCATACGGTGTGGGTCCTTGAGGGGCTGCGGTGAAGGCACGTCGAGGTGAGGGCTCAGGCCGCCTTCGAAAGCGACGCCATGTCGATGACGAAGCGGTACTTCACGTCGCTCTTGAGCATGCGGGCATAGGCGGTCTCGATCTGGTCGATCGGGATCATCTCGATGTCAGAGGTGATCCCGTGCTCGGCGCAGAAATCGAGCATCTCCTGGGTCTCGGCGATCCCGCCGATCAGGGAGCCGGCGAAGTTGCGCCGCCGCCAGATCACGCTGAACACCTGCATAGGCAGCGGCTTCTCGGGCGCCCCGACCTGGACCAGCGTGGCGTCACGCTTGAGCAGAGCGAGGTAGGCGTTGATGTCGTGCTCGGCCGCGACCGTATCGAGGATGAAGTCGAAGCTCTCGCCCAGCGCGGCCATGGCGTCGGCATCCTTCGAGATCACCACCGCGTCGGCCCCGAGGCGCTTGGCGTCCGCCTCCTTACCCGGCGAGGTCGTGAACAGCGTCACCTGCGCACCCATGGCGTGGGCGAGCTTCAGGCCCATGTGTCCGAGGCCACCGAGCCCGACGATCCCCACCTTCTGACCCGGTCCGACCTTCCAGTGACGCAGCGGCGAGTAGGTGGTGATGCCGGCACACAGCAGGGGGGCGACACCGGCGAGGTCGAGGTTTTCCGGGATGCGCAGGACGAAGTGGCTGTCGACGACGATGTGGCTCGAATAGCCGCCGAAGGTGTGCCCCCCGGTCTGCGGCTCAGGGCCGTTGTAGGTGCCGGTGAAGCCCGGCTCGCAGTACTGCTCCAGCCCATCGCGACAGCTGGCGCATTCGCGGCAGGAGGCGACCATGCAGCCGACACCGGCCAGATCGCCCGGCTTGAAGCTCGTGACCTCGGCACCGACCCGAGTGACGCGACCGACGATCTCGTGACCGGGCACGCACGGGTAGAGCGTGCCGCCCCACTCGTCGCGCACCGTGTGAAGGTCCGAGTGACAGACGCCGCAGTAGACGATCTCGATCTCGATGTCGGATACGCCCGGATCACGACGCTCGAAGCTGAACGGCGCGAGCGGCGCCTCGGCGCTCTGGGCAGCGTAGCCGGTGCACTGGAACATCGTCTCGACCTCGTTGAAGGAGGACCGCTCAGCCAGGAGCGCATGGAAGAGGGTTCGGTGAGCCTCCCTCTCGGCGATTGGCTATATACGTTTGGATACAGCGTGGGGAAGGGTTCAATCCTGCGCAGCTACGACCGGTGGCGAGGCGCGTTGTGATGATGGGTGGAGTGTTCAAGAAGGTCCGATGGCAAGCCTGAGCATCCGTATCGACGTCGGGCCCGGCAACCGTATCGGTCCCGGCAAGGTGCAGCTCTTGGAGATGATCGCCGAACACGGCTCGATATCCGCGGCCGGACGGGCGCTCGGCATGTCCTATCGCCGGGCGTGGATGCTGATCGAGGCGATGAACAGCGGGTTCGGACAGCCGGTGGTCGAGGCTCAGATCGGTGGCAAGGCGGGGGGCGGCGCGCGCTTGTCGGCCCTCGGAACCGATCTCGTGGCGCACTACCGCGCGATTGAGCGTGCCGCCGATCGCGCTGCAGCCCCATTCCTCGACCGGATCGTCGCCTCTGAACGGAACGCGGACGACGAGCCGCCCACGGCCTCCCCCTAGGCAAGCCGGTTGTTTTTGGACAGAGTGCTATATCTGATCGGATATAGCGCCTGCCGAGACGCCGATGCCGCCACATGCTTACCTCGACGGTCCTGCCCTGCGCGCTCTCACGTCGGCCGGCCACCCACCATTCGTGCCGCCTGCCGTCGACCCGGCTGACAAGCCACGCGATCGGATCTGGGAGCTTGCCGAGAACCTGCACTGTTCGATCGTCGGCACCTGTCTGACCAACGCCGAGGCTCGCGCGATCCTGGCCAAACTCGGCCGGGCTGACGCGCGGACGATCAGCGAGCACCGGCTGCACGGCGAGATCGTCCAGATCGCCGGCCGCAAGGATGGTGGGGCTCGTCTGCTGCAGAAGACCTTAGATCGGCGGCATGAGCGGGAAATCGAGCGCTTCGATGAGGCTCGCACGGCCGATGCGGTACGGGCCCTGTGGAGGGCTTACCTCGAACGCGGTGAGATCCCTGGCGCCTACTGGGCGGCAATAACCCATCCGGCGACCGATTGGCCCCTGGTGCAGGATATCTTCGGGGAGGTGCACATGCTCTCGCACCTCGTCGGTCAGTCGAACCGGGCCGATATCCGCCGCCTGCGCCATCTCGAAGAGGAGTTGGGCCGACGGGATGAAGCGATCGCGGCACGGGATGAGCGCATCATGGCGCTCATGCGCGAGCGCGACGATCTCGGGAAGCGCACCCGGGCGATCGAAACCGAGCGCTCCATCCCGTCGACAACGTCCATCAAGCCACCGTCCACGCGCGGCCTAGAGGTACGGCTCGCCCGGGAGACCGCGCATGCGACCGCGTTGGAGGAGCGGCTTGCGGTACTGTCTGGTGCAGCTGAACGCCTCAGCGCAGATCTTGCCGCGGAGATAGCTCGCCGGTCAGCCGTGGAACAAGAACTGGCTGCACTCGAAGCGGCGCTGGATGTACCGAGCACGGATACCCCCGATGACCGAGCATCAGCACGGCTCGACGGGCGGATCATCCTCTATGTCGGCGGTCGGCAGCGTCAGGTGGCCAATCTTCGCCGCTTTGTGGAGGCCAGGGGCGGCAAGCTGCTCAACCACGACGGCGGCATCGAGGACAACCTTTGCCTCCTGGCGGGGCTGGTTGGGCAAGCGGATCTGGCGGTGTTTCCCGTGAGCTGTGTCAGCCACGAGGCGAGCCTTCATCTAAAACGGTACTGCGAAGCTCAGGCCAAGCCCTTCCACCCGGTACGGAGCGCTAGCCTGGCGAGCTTTATGCACGTCATCATGCCGCTAGCGAATGCGCCATAGCCGATCAAGCAGATCGCTCGAAGGCCACAGGCAAGCCGGAGGAGGCTGTCAAGGCCATTACCTCGTTGCACAGCGTACATAGGGATGCTCCCCAACATGCCCGATATAATAGGACCACGTGACAGATTGGCTTGACGATCCTGACGACGACGGCCGCTCATCTACCAACAGTGAAAGCTGGATGCGATTGTACATCACAGCGGCACTGATTGGCATGGGGACGCTCGGCGTGATCGGCGCGATGCTGCATATTTTTCCCGCGTAAAGCCCATAGGCTTCTTTCGACCCTTATCGGAAGTTCAGAAGGTCTGTTTGCGGGCAGCCTGATCCAGTTCTGTGTCCGATCCTGACCGGACGCGGCGAGAGCTGGTTTGTATCAACGAAGCGACGCGGTTCCGCAGCTCGACCTGACCGCGTGCGACCGCCAGCCCATACACATCGTCGGCAGCATCCAGCCGCACGAGTTCGTGCTTGCTTTCGATGGTCACAACCTAGTGCTTGTCCAAGCGGATTGGATCAGCGCTGAGCATCACGAGGTCTGCCCGCGTGCGTCAGTTCGCCCCCGTCTGCATCAATAGATCGGTCGGTATAGATATCACCACGCGCAGGCCTTCGGGCTCCCAGTGATAAGCGATCTTGCCGCCGAGCTGGCCGCCGACGCTGCGCTGGACCAAGGTTGCGCCGAACCCAGCATGTTCCGGCGGTTGCGCGATCGGCGGTCCACCACGCTCGCACCAGATCAGGCTGATGCTCTTGTCGTAGCGGCGACAGCTCAGACTGACGGTGCCTGTATCACCAGATAGGGCGCCATACTTGACCGCGTTCGTCGCGAGTTCGTGGATGATCAGCGCGAGGCTCGTCAACGCCGTGTCGCGGATTGGAACATCCGCTCCGCCGAAGAACCGGATACGGCGATGCGCGCTGCCCACGCCGTCGTAAGGCATCAGCAAGGCGCGCAGTAACGCCTGCAGGGTCTGCGCCGGACGCGGCGCAGCCTCATCCTGGGGCGACGCGTGCAGGTACTCCAGCGCCCGACCGAGGCTGGTGAACCGATCCCGCAGCGTCCGTGCATACGGCTGCACTACCGGGATGTCGCGTGCCGAGAGGGTGACGAGGCCGTTGACCAGGGCGAAGACGTTCTTCAGGCGGTGGCTCAGTTCACGGCTACGCAGGTCGTTATCGGCCTCAGCCTTCGCCAATGCGGTGATGTCCCGCGAGACCGCAAGCAGGCCGATAGGACCCCCGTCATCGTCCAGCATGCGCGAGAGGGTTACGTCCCAGTAGCGTGCCTCTCCGGATATCCCCGGGCGCCAATGGCTGAAGTGGGCGATGCCGGTCTCGCGTACAGCTTCGAGCCCCACTAAAACGGCCGCCCGCGCCTCCTCGGGCCAGGATAGGGACCATGGTTCTCCCTCGTTCTCGGCGGTGTCGCAGCTGCGCAGCTGCTGCAGCGCGGTCAGGTTGGCGAATTGGAGATTGCCCTGCGGGTCGAGTACTTCGATGCAGTCCGGGCTCGCCTCGACGATGCACCGGCTGAGGGTCTCAACGGACCACAGGCCACGCCGCACCGCCTCGATCGTTCCGGTGTCGAACAGGCGGTGCATTGGAGGTGACCGGCGTCGAGGCGAACCGTAGCCATTCGGGCCGGGGGACAGCGCCAGGGAGAGACGATCCCACAGAGCTCCTGTTGCCATTGCCGGCTCCCGCGCGTTGGTCTTGCATGACGAAGTGTCAAGCTATCGTCAGGCTACGGAAACTGCGCTCCGTCCTCTTATCAAAAGACAATTGCGCGAACCTTTTACGAAAAATTAATCACCGCTTTGGGGTACCTGGCCTCTATTGAGGGTAAATTTCGGTGAAAACTGCTTTTTGATCGGATGGGCATCTCCGGTCACTGCCATGGGTAGCAAGCTGTAGCTGTGATGTTGCGAGCGCAGCGAGCTGCGCGAGCGTTCCTTGCCCCTTCATCGCCTGCACGGCTCCTTCCGACCCAAGCGTACTCAAGCCCCGTCGCCCGGTTCGGGTGGCGGGATCTTTTACCGGGCGGATCATCGATCACTGGACAGGGCGCAGGCATCCAATGTCGTGCTCGCGGTGTCGTCGCTAGATCGGCTGGGCTCGGTCTGGCGTTCCTTCGAGAGGCACCTTTCGAACGATCACCTCGTTCTCCCTTTTGGGAGGGCGGTTTAATGCAGGCGGCGCTGACGCGGAAGCTCGAGAGCTTCGAGCCGCTGTCCGACCAAGCTCGCTCGGCCCTGAACGGGCTGACAATCAAGGTCCGGCAGGTCGGCGCGCGTCAGGATCTGATCCAGGAAGGCGACAAGCCCGACAACGTCCTGCTGATCCTCGACGGCTTCGCCTGCCGCTACAAGGTGCTCCCGGACGGCCAGCGCCAGATCATGGCCCTGTTGTTGCCCGGCGATTTCTGCGACCTGAACGTGTTCATCCTCGACGAGATGGATCACACCATCGGCACCATCTCGCAGTGCCAGGTCGTGGACATCCCCCGTCGGGCCATCGATGAGATCACGGCGCATCACACGAGCATCGCGCGCGCCTTCTGGTGGTGCTCCCTGGTCGACGGTGCCGTCCTGCGCGAGTGGTTGGTCAACATGGGCGCGCGGGCTCCGGACCAGCGCATCGCGCATCTTCTGTGCGAGCTACTCATGCGCCTGGAAGCGGTCGGGCGTGTCACCGACAACAGCTACGCGTTCCCACTGACGCAAACCCAGATCGCCGAGACGATGGGCCTGTCCGACGTGCACGTGAACCGGACGCTGCGCGAGCTGCGCGCGCTCGGCCTGATCCACCTCAAGCGCCGCGTCCTGACCATCCTCGACGTCGAGCGAATGAAGGCTTTCTGCCGCTTCACACCGAACTACCTGCACTTGCGTAGCACGCGCTGGGGTGATCGTCGCGACCTGAGTTGGCCCGGTATGGCCCAGGAGGGCTAGCCGATGTCCGGGCGGGGCAACGTCGAGACGCTGATCGTGCTTCAGCCGATCGCTGTCGATACCGGCAGCCCTGACCGCGACGGCATGCTGGCGATCGCCAACGGCCTGCTCGTGGCGGTGCTGGTGCGCCTCGCCGAGCCCGAGCACGAGCATATTGGAAGCTGGTTTCTGGAGGTCGGCTTCGGCCGCCTGCAGGGGAACAGGGCTCCGACCTTCCTGAACCTGGAGGAGGCGACGCGCTGGCTGCGACGACGCCTCGCGCCGACCTAACCTCGTCGGCGCTGCCCCGTGGTTGGGCGACACGGGTCTCGGCGCAGTGCCGGAACATGGTGCCCCAAACTTTTTTCAAGCATCGGGTACCTTCACCAGATGAGCCAACCGCCTGTATCGCACGTGCCCTACGCCCTCGTCGTGGACGATGATGCGCTGATCCGTATGACCGCGATGGACATCCTAGAGGAGGCGGGGTTCCACACCTTCGAGGCCGGAGACGGCGACGCGGCCATGGCCCTGTTGGCTGAGAAGCACGCCCTGATCGTGCTGTTGTTCACCGATGTACAGATGCCTGGGTCCCGCAACGGCTTTGCCGTTGCCAGGGAAACGGCCGGCCAGTGGCCGCACATCGCGATCGTCGTCGCATCCGGGCAGGCTCGCCCTTGCTCCGGCGACTTACCGGAGGGGGCACGCTTCCTCGGCAAGCCATTCTCGGCCGAGATGGTCCGGGAGCATATCAAGGAGATCCTGCCGGACGGGCAAAAGCCCGAGCCGCTGCGCGATTAGTGGCTTAGTGAGCCATTCGCGTCGCGTCCCCTCAGGGGAACAAAGAGCTAGCATTCAGGCTGGCACTTTTTATTGTCGTATCGCCACAACCGCATCTCGGCAAAGCCGACTGGATGAACCTACGAGCCAGGATGGCGTACCGAGGTAACGTCCTTTCTTGCAGTCCAAGTTCCAGCGAAGCGGTTCCATTACGCAAGCCCTAATGGAACACCGTTTCTTTTGTCAGCGCTCGGTAACAGTGCGTGTTGGCCTTAACGGCAAGACTGGGTTGGATGTGGCACGTCCGCTTTGGGACGAAAGGTCGAGGTCCGATTGCCACCCGTTACAGCCATTGCACCCGCTCCCAAAGCGATTGCTGCAAGCTCGTACACCGAAACCCATTGCCAGAGCCGGTCCAATAGGGCCTGCCCTAGCGGAACGGCGATCCCTGGAACGGTCACGCTCTGCTCGGTCGTTCCGATAAAGTGGTGTTGACTTTTGGAACGATCGCACGTTCTATGTCTATGATCCTATTGGAACGAACCGGACTGGATCCCCGCCATGCTAGTCGGCTACGCCCGCACCTCGACCTTGGAACAAGGCGCCGGCCTTGAGGCGCAGGTGCGAGACCTCAATGCGCTCGGGTGCGAGCGGCTGTATCAGGAACATGTGTCCTCGGTCGAGGACCGGCCGCAGCTCGCCGCTGCCCTCGATTTCGTGCGGGAGGGCGATACCCTCGTTGTGACGAAGCTCGACCGGCTGGCCCGGTCCGTTTCGCATCTCGGCACGATCCTCGACGCGCTCACCGCTAAGGGTGTCGCCCTGCGGATCGTCAGCCTCGGTGTCGACACCTTAACCCCTACCGGCAAGCTTATGCTCAACGTCCTCGGCGGTGTCGCACAGTTCGAGCGCGAGATGATGCTGGAGCGCCAGCGCGAGGGCATCTCTAAAGCGAAGGCGGAGGGCGCCTACAAGGGCCGCAAACCCACCGCCAGGGCCAAGGCGGTAGAAATCGAGGCCCTGGCAGCCGAGGGCCTGAGCATGGCCGCCATAGCCGCGCGTCTCGGCATCGGAAAGGGGTCGGTGCATCGCGTCATCGGCAAGGCTCGTTCACCAGCCCACTGACATCGGCCACAGTTGCACCGAGCGCCGCAACCTCGTACCCGCTCACACGTTCCCAAGCGGTTGGGTTTGTGGTTTTATGCCGAAGACGTCGGTCGATCTGCCGGGCCTACGCGTGAGCTTCTATTCGAATGATCACGAGCCGCGACACGTCCATGTCACGGATGGAGCGAACGTCGTGGTGTTCGTGCTCAATTGTCCGGACGGCCCGCCGACCCTGAGAGAAAACCATGGCTTCGCGCTTCACCGGGTGAACCGCATCCGCAGGGAGCTGGCGGAGGTGATCCCGACCCTGTGTGACGATTGGGAGGCCCACTTTGGCGCGCCAGACCAAGACGACTGACGAAATCAGCGAGGCTGAGTTCGAGGCTGCCAACCGTGCTGGTGCCGCGCGGCGAGCGCGCGGCGTCGTGTCATCCGCCCGCTTTTTCTCGACCGGCCGCCGCCTCTCAATCCGGCTCTCGACAGGGATCGCCCTGATTGTGCCCGTTGACCAGGTGCAGGGTCTCGCTGGTGCAGCGGATGAGGACTTGCGCGACGTGCTAATCGCACCGGCAGGCCTCGGCCTGCATTTCCCTCGGCTCGATGCCGACATCGGCGTCGCTGGCCTCCTCGATGGGGTGTTCGGCACGGCTGCTTGGATGGCGCAGCAGCTTGGCCGCACAGGAGGCTCGGTGAAAAGTGAACGCAAGGCCGAGGCGGCGCGCGAGAACGGCAAGCGCGGCGGCCGACCGCCCCGGAAGTCACAGACGGTGCGTTATGTCACCGGTGCGGTCCACGGTGATCAGGCGGTAATCGTGCACGAGCAGGAGGGCGGCAACGCTTACCATCTCGTCCCAGCCACGGAAGCGTTCAAAGGACTGTTGAGCGGCGAGCTGAGAAGCATTCCGCCGGAGAGGACCGATCTCATCGAGGCGTTAAGCGGGCCAGGCGGGAAGAGCCTGATTGAGCACGCCGAGAGAGCCGCCCGGGAACTTGGCGCACGCGAGGCTACCGCCGAAGAGATTGCTCGGTCAGGCGAGAAGGGGAGTCTTCGCGAAAAGGTTGGCGACGCAACCAACACCTCGCCCGGGGCACATAGACATGGGCTCTTACCGAACGACGGGAAGCCACCTCGTCGGCGGGCGCTTATATGAGGAAGGGCTTTCCGCGGCACCACTGCATCGATCGCGCACCCGCTCCGGTGCCGACTCGTTGTCATATCAATCTAGAGCGAAGGCGGCCTGGCCTTGAGGGCTCGTGTGGTCTGCGCGCGGCTGTTGAGAGTTCCGAAACCCTGGACGGGCATCGGCTGGGCCCCGTGTAACCGCACCTCTTGAAGTAGGTCCTAACGCATGGGGCCGGTCTGGCGGCCCGACCCCTCTGCCTGGGAATTAGCGCTCGTACGGGCTGCGGACCGGAATTTCCGGATCCTAGACCTCGCGGCCTACTTTTCGACCGGCTCCCTTCCTCTTGTGCCGGTGAGGACGGGCGTTAGGCCGGGCTGGCCGTGGCTTGCGAGGAACGCATTCCAGGCTCGGTGCCCGAGACGCTGTGTCGACGTGCCGAGCTTGAACGCAAGCATATTCAGCCGGAGCCGATCCCCTTCGGTGAGGACCATGCTGATCTGAACACGCTTGTCGTCGCCGGGACGCGGCTGTGGAGGCGGGGGTGGTGCAGGAAGCGGAAACATCTCGGCCTCCTTGATCGCCCGTCGTAAGTCCTTTTTCTTACCCATCGTGGCCCTTTCTCCGTCGCGCCCCTCGCATTGCGTGTGGGTATTGCGCGATCATCGCGCGGGCGGTGCCCGTCATAGGTGGCCGCCCCGGACAACCTGCGGTAACGGCCTAGGTTTAGATGGCGCAAGCGCTGGCATGTTCGGCCCGTAACGGCCAAGCTGCTAGGAGACCATAAATGGCCCGCCGCGAAGGGGCTCCCCCGCCCCGCGCACGCAAGCCCCTGGCGGCGACGTCCCCCGTCGAGGACAATGCAGGCGCCCTACCTCCGGAGGCGGATATGCAGGAAGCCTTGTTGCCTCAACAGCCGAAGCGACCGCCGGGGCGGCCTCGCCGCGCGCGAGAGGTGGCCGCCTCTCACAACGTGCGCCTCGACGCACAGGCACAGGCGGATCTCGTGCGTCTGGCGAGCCGCGATCGGCGCTCGATCCAATCAATTATCTTGGAGGGGATCCGCGACGTCGTGCAGAAGCTCGACGCCGACGACGCGCTCTAATCCTGTGGCGGGGCCGCCACATGCGCCCCTAGGTTGAATCGTCGCTATATTTGGCACCAAAAACCCATTGACGGCTCATTCCGTCGTGCTACGCCTTCGTTGTTCGCAAATGATTTGCGGGCCTGGATTGGCAAGTCGCCCGCCCAACGTCCTCATGGATCAGTGTTTGCAAGCGAATGCTTTGCATTCGCAATGAGAACCTGCGTCGCGACCTGTCCAACCTGCGTATTGCCGAGAAAATGTCGGCGTCCTAGGCGTAGGTTTACCAAGCAATGTCAGGCACGGCCGTATCGTCTTTTCACATTGGCGCATCAGAGTTGGGAGCGCCTACTATCATAATGACCCCGCGGGGTCCTGCACTCAAAACTGCATTAGGAACATTCAATGTTCTCGATCTTGTTAGCTCTCACTACGCATTCAACGAGATTATCAAGCTAGCACACTTGAATGAAGCTTTCGAAGATCGGTGTCACTGGTCAATGGAGAGCGATCTATCCCTTTACGACTTCATGTGTTCATTCGGCGCGGCGGCCGAGGACGACGAGGATGTCGGGGACGGGGAGGATGACAGCCGAGACCTTCCACGAGATCGCGCCGCTCTAGAGGCGCCCCGTGGTTCCTCGGCATCCATCTCGATCCTTCCCGCTGGCGAGGCCACCCCATTCGCCCGGACGCTCGCGGCCTAATCGGATAGAGCCCACCAGCCCGAACCCCTTCCCTCGTGCGGCCCGGCCCCGCGGGGCCCTCCTTAGGCTCTCGGTCCTTCCCCTGGCCCTCCTGCCGGTTGCCGCCGTCAGGAGGGCGCTTCGTCGTTGAGGTCGATGCCTTCCATCTCCCGACCATATTAACCAGATGTCAGCCCGGCTTCCGCGAGATATCTTCCCGGTATGGGGCGGGTATCGGGAGCGGGCGCATGATCACCGTCGTTGGCGGCACTAAGGGCGGGTCGGGCAAGTCGACCGTCGCCACGAACCTGACAATCCTCCTGGCCGCCGCCGGCCGCGACGTCCTCCTCGTCGATGCCGACGATCAGGAGACCTCTACGGACTTCACGAACCTGCGCGAGGCGACCCGACCCGGCGGCGCCGGCTATACCTGCATCGCCCTAACCGGCGCGGCCGTCCGTTCGGGCGTCCAGCGCCTCGCGCCCAAACACTCGCACGTCATCATCGACACCGGCGGCCGGGACACAGTGAGCCAACGCGCCGCCCTCTCGATTTGCGACGTGTACCTCGTGCCCTTCGCCCCCCGGTCGTTCGACGTCTGGACCCTCGACAAGGTGGCCGAGCTGGTCGAGGAGGCCCGCGCCGTCAACCCGTCGCTCCGGGCCCTGGCCTTCATCAATCGGGCCGACGCCCGAGGGGCGGAGAACGCCGAGGCCGCCGAGCTAATCCGCGGCAAGCCGGGCCTGGAATTCGTTCCGACCTCCCTCGGCACCCGGAAAGCCTATGCCAACGCGGCGGCCTCGGGCCTGTCCGTGGTCGAGCTGCGGCCACAGGATCCCAAGGCCAGCGAGGAGGTCACGGCCTTGTATGGGCATCTGTTCGATACCTTTAAGATATCCAACTGAGATCGACAGGAGATTGCACCATGGGCCTGAGCCCGAAACCCGCCCGACCCGTCGCGAAGTCGGCCGGTGCCGTCGAGGACTTCCTCGCAAGGGGCGGATCTGTCCCTGAGCCTGCATCCGTCGAGGCACCGGACAGGAGCGGGAAGGGAGCGCAGCACCCCCTCAAGTTCCCGGCCGATAGCGACCTGTTCGATCGGTTGGAGCGGGCGCGAGCTGCTAGCGTCGTCAAGCTCCCCCGTAACACTTGGATCCTACAGGCCATCGCGGAGAAGCTGGCGCGGGATGCGGGTTAGATGAACTGAGGAGGCCCGTCCGGGGCCATCCCGACCCCCGGCGGGTTTCTCGCGCATACCCCTAGGATATCTTTCTGATATGCAGTCCTGCGGATGCCGGGCAGGCGGCTCAGGCCGCTTCGGGGTGCGTGGCCTTCTTGGCCCTGATCTTCTTGGCGGCCTTCGCAGGCTTGGGCGTCTTGGCGGTCCCTGAGCCCTTCGGCTCCCTGCCAGTGTTCCAAAACAATTGCAGCCGTTCCCGCTCTTTCCGCTCCTCTTCTGAAATGTTGCTTCCTTTTTGATTTAGCGCACTAAGTCGCGGCGAGATGTTTATCACTCGCCTTACGTGTTTATCTAAACCATCTAGCCCATCACCCTTGCCTTTATGCTCGTTCTTTATCCATAACTCTTCGCCTATAGCAAATTCATAGACGGCAAATACCAGTCGGGCAAACTTTCCCGTTCTTCCACTGGACAATGCATCTTCACTCCAATACTTTGAAAAATCATATGATACGATCGCACATTCTCGGGCAAGGATCCATTTAGGGTCGCCTCTGACTTGTTCGCTGTATTTGGCCTGCTTGCCTCCGATGTCGTGCTGTTGAAACCTCTCGTCGAAGTCCTCGCGCAGCATGCCAATACTCATCCCGAGCGCGGCGGCGGCCTCGGACCAAAACACCGGCTCCCCGGGAACGGTGTAGACCTTGCCTCCCGAGGCAACCGTGCGCGGCTGTACGGCCGTGGGCCCGATGGAGAGCATGTCCGTGACCCGGTCCTCCGGGCCGTGGTCTGGGCCAATCGGTAGGCGGTAACGGCCGGTGATCGCGAGAAGGGTCTGAAAGTCGCGAGCGGAGCCGCTACCCCGGGGCTCCCAGGCGAGGTGCCGATAGTTCGATCCCCCGGGGCCTTGGCCGGCCAACACACTGTAGGCGTCCGGGCTCGCCTCGTCGAAGGCGCGCGCCAGCTCGGCGCAGGCCTTCTCTATGCGCAAGAGAGTCGCGGTCGCATCCTTCATGCGCGCGCTTCGGGCGCTCAGGCCGGCCTCGTACCTGTACGCCTCCGCCCGGCTCTCAACCCATTCCTCGGCCCGTCGCACCTCGTGGGGCCCGAGGCGGATCTGCAGGGTTGCGGTGTCCGCCTCCTCGTCGCCCAACAGGATCCCCACGGCAGCGGCGAGGAGGCGGATCTGCCGCTCCTCCGGGGGCTCGGCGTAATCGTCGGAGAAATCATACCCCGTCATGCGGTCGGGGCCTTCCGCAGCCGCACGCCGGCCCATCCGCCGGCATCGGGCTCGATGAAGCTGACGCCCGCGGCCTCAAGGGTGCGCCGTATGTCCGCGAGGGTCCGGGCGTAGGGCTCCCGCTTGTTCGCCTCGAAGTCTGCGAGGGTTGAGGCGGCCACGGATGCGCGCTCCGCCAGATCGGCCCGAGACCATCCGATAAGCGCCCGGGCGGCCCGGCACTGTTCGGCAACTAAGGTTTTTTCATCCGACATCGGAGTTTTTCACGTGTCATTTGACCGACATGCGATAAATTATCCGAAGTTGGATGAAACGCAAGGCCGGTTCGATGTTCTTCCGCCGCTCGATCTCCTGGGACGCCGCCCTCCGGGACCTGCGGGATGATCGCGCGAAAGTCCCTGCGGGCCTCATCTCGGCCCGGGCCCGGTGCCAGGGCTTCGCCCGTTTCCGCCGCCCCCTCGTCGTAGCCGGCCAGTTCGACTGCGCCGCCATCATGGCCGCTGCCGTCGAGGCCGCACGGGCCAATCAGGAGAGGTTCGGGTGCCCGTGGGCCGAGGCCATGTCGGCGGTGCTCAAGGGCGCATGGCAGGCTGCGAAGATCGCCCGCGGCGCCCGCGCGCATTGAAGGTTCGGCGATGCGATCCTTTCCAGTCCCGACCTCGGCCAACCGGCCGAGCAACCGGGCAGGGCTCACCCCTGCCGCCCGTGTCGTCGAATGCCTCCTCACTCTCGACGCCGCCGGTGCCCTCCGGGAAGCGCAGCAAGCCCGCACAGCTCCGGGCCTTCCTCCGGGAGGCCGCAACGGTCGGCGCCGATCCTGAGGCCATTCTCGCGCACGCGGCGGGGCTCCTGAGCGTGATCGAGCCGGAGGGTTAGGACGGGCGCCTTGCCCTCTTCCTCGTGCGGCCCTGGCTCCGCAGGGCCCTCCTCGGGGCCCCGGATCCCCGCCGGCCTCCTCGACCTCGCAACAGCAGGGCGCAACGCGCCAGCACCGCGACGGGCCCGCGGTCGGCGCTGGCCCTCTTGTTCCCAGAGCTGCCCCGGTTCCATCTCTATCTCATACCGGCCGGATACCCCTAAGGATTCCGCCGGATATCTCCCGGGTGTGGGTAAGGCATCGAGGCTATGCCCGAAACCCAGCCCCTCTTCCTCGTGCGGCCCTGGTCCCGCAGGGACCCTCACCGTGCTCGGCCCCCCCGGTCGGTTCCTCGACCGCGGCCGGACCATGGCCCGCCGGTGCCAGCGAGACGGGTCCAGAGAAGGTCTCGGCTACGTCTTGGTGGCCAGATGCGGCGTCCGTCATGCCGAACGACTCCATGCACCGGGCGCATGCTGGCGCCCCTTCCTGGCCGGCCTCTCCGCGAATCTCGGCGGGTACGAGGGCCTGTATCAGACCATCGGCGTATAGCCCCGCCCGTTTCTACCACTCGCACGGATTCCTGCCCGCTCGGATTGGTCGAGGTCGCCCGCTGCCTTCCGGCAGCATTTCGATGGTTCTGTTCTCCCCGATTCTGACAGGACTAGAACCTCAGTAGGCGTGCGGTTCGCAGATTTGCACCCTCCCCTCTGAGCCGCAGAGGCTGGGGCGGACGATCGAAGTTTGGATAGTGGGTCTCGGGTCCGCGTCAGCCGCAGCCAAGCGACCCACTCGGGCGAGACGATGCGCACGATGTTAGTGTCGTTGCGGAAGCCGCTGATCTGACGCTCCTCCACCGTTACAAGACCTAGCTTCCGGGCCTCGCGGATGGCGTTGCGCACTGTGGTCTCAGCTACACCGGCGACTGCGGCTAGGTTCGGCACGGAGAGTCGGCAGTCCCTCCTCCGCGCAATCTCAGCCGCCACGAGGGAGAGGACCGCTTGCTCGGCCAGAGTGAACCGGGCTGCGATGCCTGGCGGAAGCCGACCCGAGGCGGCCCAACGGCGGCGGCGCTCCATTGAGGCATCTGTGCGTGGGCGCGAACCGACCCCGGGCCTTTTGGGGCTGCTCTGGCGGGCACGGGACGCAGCCGTGGTCTCGGCAACGGTCGCAGCCGGTTGCCGGCGAGCTGCGGGGGCATCCGTGCGCGCCTCGATCAGCCCGGACAGCGCCTCGGCCTCGGCCTCCGTGACCCTGCCGTCTCCATAGGCGCGCCAAAGCAGCGCCGTCACTTGCGGCAAGGTGATTCGGGTTGCCGCCTCGATCGCCCGGCGGATCTCGTCTGCAAACACGTGTCTCGGCCCTTCTGACAGGGCCACAGAGGAACGATCGGCGGCGCAAGCTGTGCGCTCCGTTCAAGACAAGCCGGTATCGTTGTCAGAACCGGGGTTCTGACTTGACGCCTGGTGGCGTCTCATGGCTTGTGAGGGGTGCAAAGCGGCCTCACAGCCATCTCGATTTCGACAGCCTCGACCTTGCCGGGTCGGGGCTGTTGGCTTTTCAGGGTCCTACTGCGGCGGTTGGTTCTCCTGACTGCACCGACGACTCGCAAGAGATGCGCGCCAGCCGGACACGGCATGTCGGCTGCTCGACACGGCTAAGTCAACGCCAGGGCGCTTCTGCTGATTGGAGAGCACGCTTAAGCCAACGCTTTCCCGGGCCATGTCCCGGGCGCGCGGCACGCTTCGCGGTTGGCCTCTGGTGAGCCACCTAGCCAGCGAGCTGTTGGCTATTCCTGCCGCTCCTGCCCCTCGAGGTGCTGTACTGGCTCAATGCGTCCCGACGTGACCTCGTGCGTCAGAGCCCAGCCAACGATGGCACGACGCGGGGCACTTTCGCTTTGCGCTCGCCGGTGCGACCGAACCCGATCGGCACATCTATTGTCACGCTCGTGTCGATCGAGGGCAACATCCTGACGGTGCGCGGCCTCGACTGCCTGGATGGGACGCCACTCCTCGACCTGAAGCCTGACCGGACCCTGTTCACGCCGATAGCCCCACCGCAGGCGGGTGATTTCGAAACTGAGGGCTGACCAAGCGGTCACGCGCTCGGCTTCACTGCGGGGATGACGTTGGTTGCTTGTCGGCTATATCCAGTTGGATATAACGATGCTGGGTCATCCGGAGCCGCTGTTGTCCCTCACGCGCTTTTCGCTCTCCACCCGCCTCCTCAGCCGTGCCGCATTCCTCGGCGCCCTCGCTCTAGCTCCCGTGTCCGGTGCACGAGCGGAACCGGTTCGGGTCTACGCCGCCGGCAGTCTCGTGGCTGCGCTCAAGGACGTGATCGCTGCCACCGGCCTGCCTGTCGAAGCGGTGGCCGCTCCGACCTTCGGACCTGCAGGGCTGCTGCGGCAGCGCCTCGAAGGCGGTGAGACGGCGGATCTCTACCTCTCAGCCGACCTCGCTGGACCGCGTCGTCTTGTGGAGGCTGGCAAGGCTAAAGCTGTCGTGCCGTTCGCCCGCAACAAGCTGTGCGTGCTTGCCCGTGCCGATCTCGGCTTGTCCACCGACAATCTCCTCGATCGCCTGCTCAAGCCCGATCTGCGACTCGCGACCTCGACGCCCGGCGCTGATCCAGGTGGCGACTACGCTCAAGCCGTGTTCGGCCGGGCCGAAGCCGTTCACCCCGGTGCCAAAGCGACGCTGAACACGAAGGCGCTGAAGCTACTCGGTTCGCCGAACACGATGGTGCCGATGGCCGGGCGCAGCCCCGGCGCGACGGTGTTCCTCGGCAACAACGCCGACGCCCTGCTGTACTATTGCAGCGGCCAGGGCGGCACGATGAAGGAGGCCCCTGGCCTCAGCTTAATCCAGCTGCCGCCGAACTTATCCGTGCCGGCGACCTACGGCATGGCGCTGCTGACCGACAATCCGGACGCGATGCAACTCGCGCTGTTCCTCGTCTCCGAGAAAGGCCAGGCGATCCTCGCCCGCCACGAACTCGGACCGATCAGCGAGCCGTGAAGGGTTTGTTGCGCCAGCGCAGAGCTACTCGGCTTTGAGGAGGTCGAGTTTGATCTGAGGGCCAGGGGCTCGGCTGATCTCGATCGTCACCGAGCCGGCATCGAGAGCGAAACGCACGCTCTTGCGCACGTCCGGGCAGCCTGCCTTACCGCTGATGGCCGTGGGCTTGAGGGTCGAGCGACCGTCCTGGCTGACGTCGACCCAAGCATCGTCCGAGAGCGTCACCTGATAAGTGCCCGCAGCCGGCACCGTAGCCGTCACGAAGCCCGCGAACGTGTCGGGCTTCATCGTCCTCTCGGACGGGACAGGTAGCTCGATCTCCGCAGCAGGCTTCAGCGTCAGCTGCGCCGCGCCAGCATCGCTCGGCAGAGCCGAACCGGATGCCAGAGTGGGCAGGTTCGGCGAAGCGAAGGCGGTCCGCTCCCGCGCCATCGACCATGCGAAGCTCGCGCAGGCCGGGGCATCCTCAGCCGTGGCCGCATTGACCGAGACGGTGATCAGTCCGGCGACGAGGATGGCGCGGGAGACCGACATCGTCAGTCGACGGCGATCATGACGTCGGACGCCTTGATCACGGCATAAGCCGGACCGCCGACCACGAGCTTGAGGCTATCGACGGCTTCGTTGGTGATGGAGGAGGTGACCACCTGCCCGGGGGTGATCTCGATCTTGACGTGCGCCGTGGTGGCGCCCTTATCGATCGAGACCACCGTGCCCTTGATGATGTTGCGTGCGCTGATCTTCACGACGTTCGCTTTCCTGCCTGGCCGTCTAGAGGCCGACTACCTTTTGCCGCCGTCGACGATGCTGAAGCCCTGGGCCTCGAAGAACGGCTTGGCCGCGGCACTTCGGAGGTAGTCCAGAAAGCGCTGCGCGCCCTCGCCTTTTGCATCCACGGTGACCGCGAACGGGTACACCACCGGCGGGTGGCTGTCCGCAGGGAACACGCCCACGACTTTCACGCCGGGATCCGATCGGGCATCGCTCTCGTAGACCACGCCGAGGTGCGCCTCGCCGCGCGAGACCAACGCCAAAGCAGCTCGCACGTTGTCGCTCTGGGCGAGACGGGGCTGGACACCACCCCAGAGGCCGAGCTTCTCGAAGGCGACCTTGGCGTACTTGCCGATCGGCACCGAGTTGACCTCGCCGGTGGCCAGCCGACCGTCCGGGCCAAGCGCCTTCGCGAACGCTTCCGGGGTGAAGGCGACTGCGGTCTCCTTGGTATCGCTCGGTGCGATCAAGACGAGGCGGTTGCCTAGGAGGTTCACCCGGGTCTCCGGCCGGACGAGGTTCTTCTTGGCGAGGTAGTCCATCCATTCGAGGTCGGCCGAAGCGAACAGGTCCGCGGGCGCCCCGCTCTCGATCTGTCGAGCGAGGGCTGAGGATGCGGCGTAGCTCGCCTTGAGCTCGACCCCAGTCTGGGCGGTGAACGCCTTCCCTGCATTGTCCAAGGCATTCTTCAGGCTGGCCGCGGCGAAGACCGTTGCGGTGTCTGCTGCCTGCGCCGCACCGGCGGCGAGGAGCAGGGCGGCAGCGAGGCCGGTGCGGATCAGACTGCGCATACGGTGTGGGTCCTTGAGGGGCTGCGGTGAAGGCACGTCGAGGTGAGGGCTCAGGCCGCCTTCGAAAGCGACGCCATGTCGATGACGAAGCGGTACTTCACGTCGCTCTTGAGCATGCGGGCATAGGCGGTCTCGATCTGGTCGATCGGGATCATCTCGATGTCAGAGGTGATCCCGTGCTCGGCGCAGAAATCGAGCATCTCCTGGGTCTCGGCGATCCCGCCGATCAGGGAGCCGGCGAAGTTGCGCCGCCGCCAGATCACGCTGAACACCTGCATAGGCAGCGGCTTCTCGGGCGCCCCGACCTGGACCAGCGTGGCGTCACGCTTGAGCAGAGCGAGGTAGGCGTTGATGTCGTGCTCGGCCGCGACCGTATCGAGGATGAAGTCGAAGCTCTCGCCCAGCGCGGCCATGGCGTCGGCATCCTTCGAGATCACCACCGCGTCGGCCCCGAGGCGCTTGGCGTCCGCCTCCTTACCCGGCGAGGTCGTGAACAGCGTCACCTGCGCACCCATGGCGTGGGCGAGCTTCAGGCCCATGTGTCCGAGGCCACCGAGCCCGACGATCCCCACCTTCTGACCCGGTCCGACCTTCCAGTGACGCAGCGGCGAGTAGGTGGTGATGCCGGCACACAGCAGGGGGGCGACACCGGCGAGGTCGAGGTTTTCCGGGATGCGCAGGACGAAGTGGCTGTCGACGACGATGTGGCTCGAATAGCCGCCGAAGGTGTGCCCCCCGGTCTGCGGCTCAGGGCCGTTGTAGGTGCCGGTGAAGCCCGGCTCGCAGTACTGCTCCAGCCCATCGCGACAGCTGGCGCATTCGCGGCAGGAGGCGACCATGCAGCCGACACCGGCCAGATCGCCCGGCTTGAAGCTCGTGACCTCGGCACCGACCCGAGTGACGCGACCGACGATCTCGTGACCGGGCACGCACGGGTAGAGCGTGCCGCCCCACTCGTCGCGCACCGTGTGAAGGTCCGAGTGACAGACGCCGCAGTAGACGATCTCGATCTCGATGTCGGATACGCCCGGATCACGACGCTCGAAGCTGAACGGCGCGAGCGGCGCCTCGGCGCTCTGGGCAGCGTAGCCGGTGCACTGGAACATCGTCTCGACCTCGTTGAAGGAGGACCGCTCAGCCAGGAGCGCATGGAAGAGGGTTCGGTGAGCCTCCCTCTCGGCGATTGGCTATATACGTTTGGATACAGCGTGGGGAAGGGTTCAATCCTGCGCAGCTACGACCGGTGGCGAGGCGCGTTGTGATGATGGGTGGAGTGTTCAAGAAGGTCCGATGGCAAGCCTGAGCATCCGTATCGACGTCGGGCCCGGCAACCGTATCGGTCCCGGCAAGGTGCAGCTCTTGGAGATGATCGCCGAACACGGCTCGATATCCGCGGCCGGACGGGCGCTCGGCATGTCCTATCGCCGGGCGTGGATGCTGATCGAGGCGATGAACAGCGGGTTCGGACAGCCGGTGGTCGAGGCTCAGATCGGTGGCAAGGCGGGGGGCGGCGCGCGCTTGTCGGCCCTCGGAACCGATCTCGTGGCGCACTACCGCGCGATTGAGCGTGCCGCCGATCGCGCTGCAGCCCCATTCCTCGACCGGATCGTCGCCTCTGAACGGAACGCGGACGACGAGCCGCCCACGGCCTCCCCCTAGGCAAGCCGGTTGTTTTTGGACAGAGTGCTATATCTGATCGGATATAGCGCCTGCCGAGACGCCGATGCCGCCACATGCTTACCTCGACGGTCCTGCCCTGCGCGCTCTCACGTCGGCCGGCCACCCACCATTCGTGCCGCCTGCCGTCGACCCGGCTGACAAGCCACGCGATCGGATCTGGGAGCTTGCCGAGAACCTGCACTGTTCGATCGTCGGCACCTGTCTGACCAACGCCGAGGCTCGCGCGATCCTGGCCAAACTCGGCCGGGCTGACGCGCGGACGATCAGCGAGCACCGGCTGCACGGCGAGATCGTCCAGATCGCCGGCCGCAAGGATGGTGGGGCTCGTCTGCTGCAGAAGACCTTAGATCGGCGGCATGAGCGGGAAATCGAGCGCTTCGATGAGGCTCGCACGGCCGATGCGGTACGGGCCCTGTGGAGGGCTTACCTCGAACGCGGTGAGATCCCTGGCGCCTACTGGGCGGCAATAACCCATCCGGCGACCGATTGGCCCCTGGTGCAGGATATCTTCGGGGAGGTGCACATGCTCTCGCACCTCGTCGGTCAGTCGAACCGGGCCGATATCCGCCGCCTGCGCCATCTCGAAGAGGAGTTGGGCCGACGGGATGAAGCGATCGCGGCACGGGATGAGCGCATCATGGCGCTCATGCGCGAGCGCGACGATCTCGGGAAGCGCACCCGGGCGATCGAAACCGAGCGCTCCATCCCGTCGACAACGTCCATCAAGCCACCGTCCACGCGCGGCCTAGAGGTACGGCTCGCCCGGGAGACCGCGCATGCGACCGCGTTGGAGGAGCGGCTTGCGGTACTGTCTGGTGCAGCTGAACGCCTCAGCGCAGATCTTGCCGCGGAGATAGCTCGCCGGTCAGCCGTGGAACAAGAACTGGCTGCACTCGAAGCGGCGCTGGATGTACCGAGCACGGATACCCCCGATGACCGAGCATCAGCACGGCTCGACGGGCGGATCATCCTCTATGTCGGCGGTCGGCAGCGTCAGGTGGCCAATCTTCGCCGCTTTGTGGAGGCCAGGGGCGGCAAGCTGCTCAACCACGACGGCGGCATCGAGGACAACCTTTGCCTCCTGGCGGGGCTGGTTGGGCAAGCGGATCTGGCGGTGTTTCCCGTGAGCTGTGTCAGCCACGAGGCGAGCCTTCATCTAAAACGGTACTGCGAAGCTCAGGCCAAGCCCTTCCACCCGGTACGGAGCGCTAGCCTGGCGAGCTTTATGCACGTCATCATGCCGCTAGCGAATGCGCCATAGCCGATCAAGCAGATCGCTCGAAGGCCACAGGCAAGCCGGAGGAGGCTGTCAAGGCCATTACCTCGTTGCACAGCGTACATAGGGATGCTCCCCAACATGCCCGATATAATAGGACCACGTGACAGATTGGCTTGACGATCCTGACGACGACGGCCGCTCATCTACCAACAGTGAAAGCTGGATGCGATTGTACATCACAGCGGCACTGATTGGCATGGGGACGCTCGGCGTGATCGGCGCGATGCTGCATATTTTTCCCGCGTAAAGCCCATAGGCTTCTTTCGACCCTTATCGGAAGTTCAGAAGGTCTGTTTGCGGGCAGCCTGATCCAGTTCTGTGTCCGATCCTGACCGGACGCGGCGAGAGCTGGTTTGTATCAACGAAGCGACGCGGTTCCGCAGCTCGACCTGACCGCGTGCGACCGCCAGCCCATACACATCGTCGGCAGCATCCAGCCGCACGAGTTCGTGCTTGCTTTCGATGGTCACAACCTAGTGCTTGTCCAAGCGGATTGGATCAGCGCTGAGCATCACGAGGTCTGCCCGCGTGCGTCAGTTCGCCCCCGTCTGCATCAATAGATCGGTCGGTATAGATATCACCACGCGCAGGCCTTCGGGCTCCCAGTGATAAGCGATCTTGCCGCCGAGCTGGCCGCCGACGCTGCGCTGGACCAAGGTTGCGCCGAACCCAGCATGTTCCGGCGGTTGCGCGATCGGCGGTCCACCACGCTCGCACCAGATCAGGCTGATGCTCTTGTCGTAGCGGCGACAGCTCAGACTGACGGTGCCTGTATCACCAGATAGGGCGCCATACTTGACCGCGTTCGTCGCGAGTTCGTGGATGATCAGCGCGAGGCTCGTCAACGCCGTGTCGCGGATTGGAACATCCGCTCCGCCGAAGAACCGGATACGGCGATGCGCGCTGCCCACGCCGTCGTAAGGCATCAGCAAGGCGCGCAGTAACGCCTGCAGGGTCTGCGCCGGACGCGGCGCAGCCTCATCCTGGGGCGACGCGTGCAGGTACTCCAGCGCCCGACCGAGGCTGGTGAACCGATCCCGCAGCGTCCGTGCATACGGCTGCACTACCGGGATGTCGCGTGCCGAGAGGGTGACGAGGCCGTTGACCAGGGCGAAGACGTTCTTCAGGCGGTGGCTCAGTTCACGGCTACGCAGGTCGTTATCGGCCTCAGCCTTCGCCAATGCGGTGATGTCCCGCGAGACCGCAAGCAGGCCGATAGGACCCCCGTCATCGTCCAGCATGCGCGAGAGGGTTACGTCCCAGTAGCGTGCCTCTCCGGATATCCCCGGGCGCCAATGGCTGAAGTGGGCGATGCCGGTCTCGCGTACAGCTTCGAGCCCCACTAAAACGGCCGCCCGCGCCTCCTCGGGCCAGGATAGGGACCATGGTTCTCCCTCGTTCTCGGCGGTGTCGCAGCTGCGCAGCTGCTGCAGCGCGGTCAGGTTGGCGAATTGGAGATTGCCCTGCGGGTCGAGTACTTCGATGCAGTCCGGGCTCGCCTCGACGATGCACCGGCTGAGGGTCTCAACGGACCACAGGCCACGCCGCACCGCCTCGATCGTTCCGGTGTCGAACAGGCGGTGCATTGGAGGTGACCGGCGTCGAGGCGAACCGTAGCCATTCGGGCCGGGGGACAGCGCCAGGGAGAGACGATCCCACAGAGCTCCTGTTGCCATTGCCGGCTCCCGCGCGTTGGTCTTGCATGACGAAGTGTCAAGCTATCGTCAGGCTACGGAAACTGCGCTCCGTCCTCTTATCAAAAGACAATTGCGCGAACCTTTTACGAAAAATTAATCACCGCTTTGGGGTACCTGGCCTCTATTGAGGGTAAATTTCGGTGAAAACTGCTTTTTGATCGGATGGGCATCTCCGGTCACTGCCATGGGTAGCAAGCTGTAGCTGTGATGTTGCGAGCGCAGCGAGCTGCGCGAGCGTTCCTTGCCCCTTCATCGCCTGCACGGCTCCTTCCGACCCAAGCGTACTCAAGCCCCGTCGCCCGGTTCGGGTGGCGGGATCTTTTACCGGGCGGATCATCGATCACTGGACAGGGCGCAGGCATCCAATGTCGTGCTCGCGGTGTCGTCGCTAGATCGGCTGGGCTCGGTCTGGCGTTCCTTCGAGAGGCACCTTTCGAACGATCACCTCGTTCTCCCTTTTGGGAGGGCGGTTTAATGCAGGCGGCGCTGACGCGGAAGCTCGAGAGCTTCGAGCCGCTGTCCGACCAAGCTCGCTCGGCCCTGAACGGGCTGACAATCAAGGTCCGGCAGGTCGGCGCGCGTCAGGATCTGATCCAGGAAGGCGACAAGCCCGACAACGTCCTGCTGATCCTCGACGGCTTCGCCTGCCGCTACAAGGTGCTCCCGGACGGCCAGCGCCAGATCATGGCCCTGTTGTTGCCCGGCGATTTCTGCGACCTGAACGTGTTCATCCTCGACGAGATGGATCACACCATCGGCACCATCTCGCAGTGCCAGGTCGTGGACATCCCCCGTCGGGCCATCGATGAGATCACGGCGCATCACACGAGCATCGCGCGCGCCTTCTGGTGGTGCTCCCTGGTCGACGGTGCCGTCCT
>NZ_JBYQFA010000005.1:0-39063 GCF_057836565.1 Methylobacterium sp. J-118 | reverse complement strand
ACGTGATAGATGGCGGCGCGGCCTCGGGCGGCCCGATGATTCGAAGCACCGACGCAGCTACGGATTGACGCAGCTACGTCGTTACGTCATTACGTAAGCACGCAGTGAGGCACTGATGCACGTCGTGGTGGTGGCGAGCCAGAAGGGTGGCGCAGGCAAAACCTCGCTGATGCGCAGTCTCGCGGTGGCGACGCACCAAGCTGGGCATGCCACCGCGCTCCTCGACACGGACCCGCAGGGGTCGCTTACGAGCTGGTGGAACCGGCGCGAGGCCTCGCAGCCTGCGCTCGTGCGGATCGAGGTCGCCGACTTTCAGGCGGGCGCCGAGCGGCTGGCCGCGGCAGGGATCGAGTTCCTGTACGTCGACACGCCGCCGTCGGTGCGCCCCGAGCTGCGCAGCCTGCTCGCGCACGCCAGCCTCGCCGTGGTGCCGGTGCGCCCCTCCCCCGACGACCTCGACGCGGTGGGTGATACCCTGGCGCTGATTGAGGATGCCGGGTGCCCGTTCGTGTTCGTGCTGACGCAGGCCAAGCCGCGGACCCGGTTGCAGATGCAAGCCGTGATGGCGCTCGCCAAGCACGGGAAGCTCGCGCCGACCGTCATCCACGATCGGACGGATTTCCCGACGGCGGCGATCTCGGGCAAGGCCGTGACGGAGTTCGAGCCCGAGACCGCGGCAGCGCGCGAGGTGAAGGAAGTGCTTGAGTACGTACTGACGCAACTACGTAAAGACGCAAGCAAGGCGAAAGCGAGACGTTGACCATGGCGGCGAAGCAGACACCGTCCCTCGATGGGCTGATCCAGGCCAAGGGTGCGCCCAGGCCGTCCGACGTGCCGCAGCGGGGCGAGGCGCCCGGTCCTGGCACTGGCGCCCCGGCGCCGGATCCCAAACCCGCAGTTGCGCCGGTCGCCGTACCTCGGCCGCAGTCGGACGCGGAGCCCCGCACGAAGTCGCTCACGCTCCGGCTGTCCGAACCGCGCTATCAGCGGCTCCGGCGGTTCGCGTTCGAGCGTGACGCCAGCCATCAGGAGATCATCGAGGCGGCGTTGATGGCCTACCTTGAGCGAGAGGGCGGTTGAGCCCAAGCCGCACCCGCGTGGGTGCGTGGGTGCGCGCTTGCCTACGTCATTACGTAAGCACGTAGCTAAGCACGAACGTACCTGCGGACTTGCTTCGGAGCCAAATCGGCTGTAACTTTCGATAACGGTCATTCTCGAAAGTTTGGCTGCTAGGCAGAGCCTATGCCGACGATCCATCTGATAGACGGCACCGAAGGCCAGTGCCTGCCGGTGAAGCCAGCCAAAGGCGCAGCGTGCAACGGCTGTGGCTACTGCTGCGCCGAGGAGCCGTGCCATCTCGCCGTCGAGTACATCGGCGCCGGCACGGAAGGCCCATGCCCGGCCCTGGAGTTTGAGGAGGGCCGGGTATGGTGCGGCCTCGTGGAGTTTGAGGAGGGCCGGGTATGGTGCGGCCTCGTGCGGCACGCCTCCCGGTACATGGATTTACCGAACGACTGGGCGGACGCGGTTCTCGGCGAGATGTTCGCCGCGGCGCTGGGTGCCGGGCGGGGCTGCGATGCCGACCTCTGAGATCCTGATCGGCGAGCCGGTCGAGGCCGGACTGCCCGCGGAGGCAGCCGCGATCGTCCGCGCCTATCAGCAGGCCAGCAAGGCGCCCTCGACGGTGCGTGCCTATCGCGGCGACGTGCTGGTGTTTCAGGCGTGGTGCGACCGGTACGGGTTCCGACCGATGCCGGCGAGCCCTGAGGCCGTGGCGGGCTTCATCGTGTCGGAAGCGGAGAACCGCCGCGCTGCCTCGACGCTCGGCCGGAGGCTCGCCGCGATCCGGTACGCACACAAGCTGGCCGGCGTCGCCGATCCGACAGATGATGAAGGCGTGCGCGCCGCCATGAAGGGCGCCCGGCGCAAGGTAGGCGTTGCCCCGACGCAGAAGGCGGCCGCAACCGCGGAGATCCTGGCTACTCTCCTGATGCGGACGCCCGACAGTCTGACGGGCAAGCGAGATCGCGCTCTTATCGCCCTCGGCTTCGCGGGCGCGTTCCGGCGCTCCGAACTGGTGGCGCTCGATGTCGAGGACCTGCGCGAGGATCCCGAGGGCATTCGCGTCATGGTCCGCCGAAGCAAGGTCGACCAAGAGGGCAGGGGCTTTGAAAAGGCCATCCCGCACGGCCGGTTCATCCGACCGGTAGCCCTGGTGCGCGAGTGGCTGGACGCAACTGGCATCGTCTCGGGCCCGGTGTTCCGGCCGGTGTCGCGGTCGGGCAACGTGCGCAAAACGGACATCGTGTCCGGTTTGCCGCCCCGCCTGACCACGCAAGCCGTGGCCGATATCATCAAGCGCTACTGCGCGGCCGCCGGTCTTGATGCCTCGACATTCGGCGCGCACTCGCTGCGGGCCGGGTACATCACGACAGCGGCCGAGCGTGGGGCGGATCTCGCCCGCATCATGGACCAGTCGGGCCACCGGGACCCACGGACGGTCGTCGGGTACATTCGCCGGGCCAACGCCTTCAAGGGACACTCGGGGAGCGGCTTCCTATGACCAAGCGCAAGCCCAAGGCTAAACCGCCCGAGCCAAAGCGAGAGCCGAACGCACAGGAACGAGCCGCGATGGAGAAGGCGAAAGCCTACTGCCGGGGCCGAACCGAACCCCTGGCCTATGAGGTCAAGAAGATCGAAGGCGGGGACATCACGGTCGGCATCCCGCATAACGACTATGGCGGGTTCGAGGTCGTGCATCGCGCCACTTTCGGCACTGTCTCGGCAGACTTTGCCAACCGGACGGGCGGCGAGGTCGGTGAGATCATGCGCAGCCGCGGCAAGCCGATGCCCAGCCAGGATCAGATCAACGCCGGCATCGCGGCCATAGCGGGTATCGCCCCCGAGAACGAGGCAGAGACCATGCTGGCCGTGCAGATGCTCGGCACGCACGCGCTGGCGATGGACATGCTGTCCAAGGCCAAGTGTGCAGCGGCCCCCGAGCACATTGAGCGGTTCGGCACGCTCGCGACCAAGATGCTGCGGACCTACACGACGCAGCTCGAAGCCCTCGCCAAGATCCGCCGCGGGGGCGCCCAGAAGGTCACGGTCGAACACGTCCACGTCCATGCCGGTGGTCAGGCCATCGTCGGCAATGTCACCGGGGGACCGGGAGGGGCCGGAGGGGGCCACATCGAAAATGGAAGCCAAGCCCATGCACCCGCTCTCACTGGACCGGCAGCCCTCGCCCTTCAGGCTAATCCGGAGATGCTGTGCCCAGACCAGGGCAGGCACCCCGTGCATGTCGCCGGCGGTGAGGGAGAAGGCCCGATGCCGGATGCACGGCGGGGGAAGGGGAAGCGGCGGACAGAAGGGTGAGCGGAACGGCGCCTATCGAACCGGGATGTACACGGCCGAGATGGTCGAGCTGCGCCGGGAGGTAAGCCGCATGGTCCGGATCTCGAACGCGGCGATCAGAGCCGGGTTCGGGTGAGCCGTCTAGCGCTCCCTCGGGAGTTTCGGGAGCTGTACGCGGGCGCATGCGAGAGGGTTTTTCCCGCCTATAAAAAGGGGGGGGGCGATCCGCCACCTCACCCGGGTGGTCCATTCGGCGAGCTGGAGCGCTCGCAGCACCGCGGCGGCCATCTTGTCCGCGCTCCGGCGCCCGTCGGCATCGTGGTGGTAGGCGGCCAGCGTCTCGATCGGCAGCGGCTCAGGCCCGACTAGGGCGAGGCGCCGCGGCTGGTGCGCGCCCTCGTCCGTGTCGAGCATCAGCACCAGGATGAGGCCGGCCGCGAACACGTAGCTGTGCACCTCACGCAGTCGCTCGCGTTGCACGACGGGGAGGGTGAGGATGTCGCCCATGGTAGCGCTCCCGTCAGGACCCACGAGCGAACTGGACGGGCCGCGACCGCGCCGTATGCGGCCTGATCATCGGCAGAGATCTGCATCCAGATCCTAAATTTGATGGAGCATGTGTTCTCGAGACAATGCAGCCTCCCCGGCTCGGGGTGCGGAGGGTCGGGCGCATGCAATCTATCGCCGAGACAGACATCCCACGCTCGCATATGGCCGAGCTCATCGGCCTGCTGGACGAATTTCCACTCGCCCGAAACCCACGACGGGCCGCGGTGCTTGGGCTCCGACTGTGGGAATTGGAATGTAGAGCACGCTGGCAAGGAGCGGCTCCTGAGACGCTGGCGGCGATCCAGGGCGCGCGCGTGCTGCTGGATCTGGCGGAACTACCCCCCCTACCGCCCCTACCGCCCCTACCGCCGTCGAGCGCAACCCGATGATAGACGGTTCCACGTCCACCAACCTGCTCACGCTGTCTGTGAATTTGGACTCGATGCAGCGGCTTTTGGGTCGCCGAACCGCCGATGGAACGCTCGTACCGGTTGATCCGTCCCTGATCGAAGCGGCGATAGCGGCCGGACGCGAGCAGGTGGCGAGCGTCAAGAGAATGCTGGGGGGCATACCGCACGACGAAATGGAACCCTGGCAGCGATCCGCCGACAGCCTGGCCGCGGCCGTGGCCGAGCTCGATGGCATGCTCGACATCCTCGAGGAAATGCTGAGCCACCTGAGCGATTGGAGAGACGGCGCTCATTTCAGGCCTCCTTTGGTCCAGGCCGCTAACAAGCCCACGCCGCGGTGATGATGGACTCGCGCGCATCGGCCCGGTCACCGCATGCGCCACGATCAAGTGGTGCTCGGCATCCACCGCGGCCTGGACGCTGTAGCCGACCATGCCGGTGCTTTTGCCGCTGGTCGCCATGGAGCGCGCGTCGGGATCGGTCAGCGAGACTTGGCCGTCGGAGGCGGCCTCGACTTGCCGGCCCATCGCCTGGAGAACCTGCATCTGCTCGCGCAGACGAGCGATCTTCTCATTGAGCCGCGTCGTGCGCGCCTCGGCGATGTCGCTCGGCGCGCGGTCGGCCCGATCCAGCGCCGCGAGATAGCGGCCGATGCTCGCCTCGATCTGCACCAAACGGGCTTCGACCTTGGCGGCGGTGAAGTTCTTGTCGCGATTGTTGACCGCCTTGAACTTGCTGCCGTCGATGGCGACGACCGCTTTGCTGAACAGGTTTAACTGGCGGCACAGCACCATGAACTGTGCGCAGGCCGCCTGAATGGCCGGGCCATTGTCCTTACGGAAGTCGGCCAGCGTCTTGAAGTCGGGCATCAGCCGGCCGGTGAGCCAGATCAACTCGATGTTGCGCTGGCTCTCGCGTTCGAGGCGGCGGCTCGACGGGACGCGGTTGAAGTAGCCGTAGAGATAGATCTTGAGCAGCGTTGCCGGGTGATAGGCCGGACGGCCCGTTGCCTCCGGCACGGCGCCAGGGAAGCCGAGCGCGGGCAGATCGAGCTCATCGACGAACACCTCGACGAGGCGAACCGGATTGTCGGCGGTGATGTAGTCGTCCAGGCAATCGGGAAGGAGTGTGATCTGCTGACGATCTTCGCCTGCTATGAAACGCTTCATCCCGACCTCCCTAGATCGGGGTTTACTTTACCAGATCACCGCGTTTTCACACAGCCTGGACCCTTCTCGGAAGTTCAGAAGGTCTGTTTGCGGGCAGCCTGATCCAGTTCTATGTCCGATCCTGACTGAACGCGGCGAGAGCTGGTTTGTATCTGCGAAGCTACGCGGTTCCGCAGCTCGACCTGATCGCGTGCGACCGCCAGCCCATTCACATCGTCGGCAGCATCCAGCCGCACGAGTTCCTGCTTGCTTTCGATGGTCACAACCTAGTGCTTGTCCAAGCGGATTGGATCAGCGCTGAGCATCACGAGGTCTGCCAGCGTGCGTCAGGTCGCCTCCGTCTGCTTCAGCAGATCAATCGGTATAGATATCACCACGCGCAGGCCTTCGGGCCCCCAGTGATAAGCGATCTTGCCGCCGAGCTGGCCGCCGACGCTGCGCTGGACCAAGGTTGCGCCGAACCCAGCATGTTCCGGCGGTTGCGCGATCGGCGGTCCACCACGCTCGCACCAGATCAGGCTGATGCTCTTGTCGTAGCGGCGACAGCTCAGACTGACGGTGCCTGTATCACCAGATAGGGCGCCATACTTGACCGCGTTCGTCGCGAGTTCGTGGATGATCAGCGCGAGGCTGGTCAACGCCGTGTCGCGGATTGGAACATCCGCTCCGCCGAAGAACCGGATACGGCGATGCGCGCTGCCCACGCCGTCGTAAGGCATCAGCAAGGCGCGCAGTAACGCCTGCAGGGTCTGCGCCGGACGCGGCGCAGCCTTATCCTGGGGCGACGCGTGCAGGTACTCCAGCGCCCGACCGAGGCTGGTGAACCGATCCCGCAGCGTCCGTGCATACGGCTGCACTACCGGGATGTCGCGTGCCGAGAGGGTGACGAGGCCGTTGACCAGGGCGAAGACGTTCTTCAGACGGTGGCTCAGTTCACGGCTGCGCAATTCGTGATCGGCCTGGGTTTTCGCCGATGCGGTGATGTCCCGCGAGACCGCAAGCAGGCCGATGGGACCCCCGTCATCGTCCAGCATGCGCGAGAGGGCTACGTCCCAGTAGCGCGCCTCTCCGAAGATCCCCGGACGCCAATGGCTGAAGCGGGCGACGCCGGTCTCGCGCACAGCTTCGAGCCCAACTAAAACGGCCGCCCGCGCCTCCTCGGGCCAGGATAGGGACCATGGTTCTCCCTCGTTCTCAGCGGTGTCGCAGCTGCGCAGCTGCTGCAGCGCGGTCGGGTTGGCGAATTGGAGATTGCCCTGCGGGTCGAGTACTTCGATGCAGTCCGGGCTCGCCTCGACGATGCACCGGCTGAGGGTCTCAACGGACCACAGGCCACGCCGCACCGCCTCGATCGTTCCGGTGTCGAACAGGCGGTGCATTGGAGGTGACCGGCGTCGAGGCGAACCGTAGCCATTCGGGCCGGGGGACAGCGCCAGGGAGAGACGATCCCACAGAGCTCCTGTTGCCATTGCCGGCTCCCGCGCGTTGGTCTCGCATGACGAAGTGTCAAGCTATCGTCAGGCTACGGAAACTGCGCTCCGTCCCCTTATCAAAAGACAATTGCGCGAACCTTTTACGAAAAATTAATCACCGCTTTGGGGTACCTGGCCTCTATTGAGGGTAAATTTCGGTGAAACCTGCTTTTTGATCGGATGGGCATCTCCGGTCACTGCCATGGGTAGCAAGCTGTAGCTGTGATGTTGCGAGCGCAGCGAGCTGCGCGAGCGTTCCTTGCCCCTTCATCGCCTGCACGGCTCCTTCCGACCCAAGCGTACTCAAGCCCCGTCGCCCGGTTCGGGTGGCGGGGTCTTTTACCGGGCGGATCATCGATCACTGGACAGGGCGCAGGCATCCAATGTCGTGCTCGCGGTGTCGTCGCTAGATCGACTGGGCTCGGTCTGGCGTTCCTTCGAGAGGCACCTTTCGAACGATCACCTCGTTCTCTCTTTTGGGAGGGCGGTTTAATGCAGCAGGCGCTGACGCGGAAGCTCGAGAGCTTCGAGCCGCTGTCCGACCAAGCTCGCTGGGCTTTGAACAACCTGATACTCAAGGTTCGGCACGTCGGCGCGCGCCAGGATCTGATCCGGGAAGGCGACAAGCCCGACAACGTCCTGCTGATCCTCGACGGCTTTGCCTGCCGGTACAAGGTCCTTCCGGACGGCCAGCGGCAGATCATGGCCCTGTTGGTACCAGGTGACTTCTGCGACCTGAACGTGTTCATCCTCGACGAGATGGATCACACCATCGGCACCATCTCGCAGTGCCAGGTCGTGGACATCCCCCGTCAGGCTATCGATGAGATCACGGCGCATCACACGAGCATCGCGCGCGCCTTCTGGTGGTGCTCCCTGGTCGACGGTGCGGTCCTACGAGAGTGGCTGGTCAACATGGGCGCACGCGCTCCGGACCAGCGCATCGCTCACCTCCTCTGCGAACTTTTGATGCGCTTGGAGGCGGTGGGGCGTGTCACCGATAATAGCTACGCGTTCCCACTCACGCAGACCGAGATCGCTGACATGATCGGCTTGTCCGACGTGCACGTGAACCGAACCCTACGCGGGTTGCGCGCCCTCGGCCTGATCCACCTCAAGCGCCGGGTGCTGACCATTCTCGACGTCGAGCAGCTAAAGGCGTTCTGCAGCTTCGCACCGAACTACCTGCACCTGCGCAATACCCGTTGGGGAGAGCGCCACGACCTGAGTTGGCTCGGCCGAGCCCAGGAAGGCTAGCCGATGTCCGAGCGGGGCAACGTCGAGACGTTGATCGTTCTGCAGCCGATCGCGGTCGACACGGGTAGCCCCGACCGTGACGGCATGCTGGTGATCGCCAACGGCCTCCTTGTGGCGGTTCTTGTCCGCCTCGCCGAACCCGAGCACGCCAATGTCGGAAGCTGGTTTCTGGAAGCGGGGTTCGGCCGGCTGCAGGGGAACAAGTCTCCGACCTTCCTGGACCTGGAGGAGGCGACGCGCTGGCTGCGGCAACGCCTAGCGCCGACCTAACCTCGTCGGCGCTGCCCCGTGGTTGGGCGATACCGGCGTCCGCACTCTGCTGGAACGCGACGCCCCCGAACCTTTCTCAAGCCTGGGGTACTTTCAGGAGGTTCCAATGGGCGTGTCGCAAACCCAGACGGCCCTTCGTTCATGGGTCGTTAGCCACACCCGCCCAGCTTGCCGCCTCCGCCTTGGAGCCGGCTCATGACCCTCCACACCATCGCCGCCAAGCTGAAACAGCGCGCCAAGGCCGACTTCCGGGGCCGGCACTTCGAGGCGGCGCTGATCGTCCAGGCGGTGTCCTGGTACCTGCGCTACCCGCTCAGCTACCGTGACATCGAAGAGCTGTTCCTGGAACGCGGTCTGGAGGTGGACCACTCAACCCTGAACCGCTGGGTGCTCGCCTACGCGCCGCTGATCGAGAAGCGGCTGCGCGCATTCCGCCGGCCACACTGCGGCTCGATCTGGATCGACGAAACGTACATCAAGGTGCGCGGCGAGTGGCGCTACCTATACCGGGCCATCGACAAGCACGGTGACGCGGTCGACTTCCTGTTGACCGCCCGGCGCGATCTCGATGCGGCCAAGCGGTTCTTCCGTAAAATGCTGGCGGACCAGCCGCTTCTCGCCCCTGATCGGATCGGCACGGACGGCGCCGGAACCTATCCGCCCGCCATCGTAGCTGCGAGGAGCGACGGCCTGCTACCCCGCACACCCCTCCACTACGTCACCAAGCACCTGCAGCAAGGGATCGAGAGCGACCACTTCCGGGTGAAGCGGGCGATGACGCGGGTCGGCGGGTTCCGCTCTTTCCATACGGCGCGCCGCACGATCTGCGGCTTCGAGGCCATGCTGTGGCTGCGCAAGGGCTTCGGCTTTGCCGGCGCGTGGACCGTGCGCGAGCAGAACCAGCTGCTTGGGGTCTGCTTCGGGCTTCAAAAGGTTAACGAGATCTGAAAACAAGGCGGTTCTCGCCTTTCCTGCGGCCTACGATACGGCTTGCGACAGGCCCCGGATACTCGGCTACAACGGTGCCGAGATCGGCACTGACGCCGTGATGCTCTCAGCAAACGCAGGGTAGGGCAACCGCGCTTGCAACCGATCGAGGGTCCCGTCGAGCCAAGCCCGGCTCGCCTCGACGTCGCGTTCGAGGTCCCTGGCACCAGCGGTCATGGATGGCCTCGGATCGCATCGAGCGGCATAATCCACACGGAAGCGGCCTTCACTTCCGACCGTGGATGACCAGTGCAAGAAGGTAACCGAGCGCGCCCGCCATCGCGACGACTATGAGCGGCGACTCTTTCGCATATTGGCTGAGCACCTCACCGCCCTGTCGATACGCATGTTCGGCCTCAGGGAAGCGCTCGCGCCCCTTCTTGATCGCCTCACCAGCGAGATCGTTCGCTTGGTCGGCCACGTCGCGCACCGCGTCCTTGGCCTGTCCGACGAGGTTCTCGGTCGAACCCTTCAGTTCGGTCATCTTGCTCTTGCCCTGGGTCTCGCGGTCGCCAATCGCGGCGCCGACCTTGCCATGAACCTTGCCGCCGAGTTCCTTCGCGGCGCCGGTGATGCGGTTCTCGTCCATGGTGTCCCTCCTTGAATTGGCAGCCGGGCCCACATGCATCGCGGGCCCGGCTGGTTCTACGAGAGTCGATCAGTGCTTGCCGGTGCTCTTGCCGTGAGCCTTAGTCGAACTCTCGTGCGCCTTCGCCGAATGGCCGTGGGCCTCCTCGGAGTGCTTGCCGGCCGCCTTGGCGTCGCCCTTCTCGTGGTGCTCGGCGGCCGTCTTGTGCGACTTGGCGGCTGCCTCGTGATGCTTGGCCGCCTCGTGGTGTGCGTTCTGGGCCATGGCTGTGTTCCTCGTTCGGCACCATAACGGTGCTCGTTGCGGTCATATCGACCGGCGCGTCCGGGTGAGGTCGTCCTCCACCGGCGTGCGGAAAGTCCTCAGGCTCACCGCGTCAGCGCACGGGTAACCTGCCATCAGGGGCGTAGCGGTTCACCACTGAGGGAAGCTCCTGTGGGAGCCGGAAAAGTAACTCGCCGTGCGACAGGTCGGTCTGCCACGACAGGCTGTCGAGCACCGCAGAACATATGCCCTGCTGCAACTGACGAAGGGTGATCTCATAAAACGGCGGCGTGATCGGTCGCGAAGAACGTTACCAGTGCGCGTGCTCCTGCTCGGTCGGCATACGACCCTGTGGGGTAAGCTGGTCGACCACGCCGGGCAGCAACTGCGAGAGTTGCGACAGCAGGTCGGAACTGCCCATGCCGGTCTGCTGCGAGAGCTGGCCTACCGTCTCGGGACCGAGCGCGTCGCCGAGGTCATGCGGCGCGATCGGTTGGTTCTGACCTTGGCCGATCCACGAGTTGATCGCCCCGCCGTGGCCAGCCTGGGTGAACTGATCCACGAGGGCACCGAGCCCACTGGCCCCACCGCCGCCGAGCAGACCGCCGAGACCGCCCTGACTGGCGCCAGCCATGCCGCCGCCCGAGTTACCCAACATGCCGCCGAGGCCGCCGCCTCCGGCCCGCGCGACCAGAAGGCTCATCAGGGCGCCGACGAGGGGGTTAGCGCTGCCACCCTGTTGCTGACCGGCGTTACCGCCGACCACGCTGCCGATGATGCTGTCGAGTAGGCCCATGGGTGGTGCTCCGGGAGCGGCCCTCAGGCCGGGATGATCGTATGGGTCGACGATGAGGCCGGACCCAAGGATGGATGCCGAGGATCAGACTGGGTGGTTGTAGACACGCACCCTGCGGGCACCCGACATCGACGTGTCCGTACCGGCCATGGGAGCGCTCACCGCATCGTTCTCGCGCACGAGCGAGCCGGCGGCCGCGTCCGAGCCGATCAAGGTCGATGTGTCCCTTGGGGCCTCGTCGGCAGTCTTGCCGCTCCAGCCCTCGCTCTCCCAACCCTGCGCACGCGCGTCGAGATCGACGGCACCGTGCTCCTCCAGGATGCGCGTGGCTACACCGGCGTGAGCTTCACTCGCCCTCACGGTCAGCAGCGAGCCGCCGCGGCGCACACCCTCGGCGTAGGCATGCGCGTCGGTCTCAGTCACACCGGCGCCGGTCAACGAGCCGGTCAAACCGCCCGCTGCGGCACCGATGCCCGCACCGGTCAGCGTCGCCACGAGCCAACCGGCGGCCACGACCGGACCAACGCCTGGGATGGCCATCAGCCCGAGGCCGGCGAGGAGGCCCGCGCCACCGCCCAGGATCGTGCCGAGCGTCGCGCCCGTCCCCGCGCCGGTGGCAGCATGGTCTGCCGTGTCGCCCGTTCCGGCATTGCCGGTCTCCGCCTTGTTGCTGACGAGGCTGATATCCGAGTGCGGCACGCCGGCCGCCTCCAACTTCGTCACAGCCGCCGCAGCGTCGTCGTAGCGGTCGTACAGGGCCGAGAGGGTCTGTGCTGGCATGGGATGACTCCGAGATATTCGGGTGGGACAGATCGAGCGAGGGGACCGGCTACTGGACCGCGACGTTCCCCTTGAAGTCTAGGCCAACGCTGGCAGCTTTGCCGTCCACCATCGCGCTGGCGTGCCAGATGCCGTCGCCATCCTTCTTCAGGTCCTTGACCTCGTGGTAGCCGGCTCGCTCAAGCCGCCGGCGGACCTCACCTTCGGTGAAGCTGTTGGCGCCCCGCTCCAACTTGACGTTCGCCCCCGTGCCGGTGGCGGCTGCCTTGCCGTCGTGGCTGTGATCGGTGTTCGGCCGCGTCACGGCGTTCTGGCCGCCGGACGTCGCGCTGGAAGCACCACTCGTCGCCGGCTGCCCGGTGACGGTCGTCTGCGCCAGTGCGGGCGCTGCTGCGAGCAAGGGCAACACGATGAGGATCGAGCGGTTCAGGGACATGGCAGGGCCTGTTTGTCTGGTGGTAGTAGAGGGACGGCCAATCCGACGTCTGATATCGGCAGGGTGCGCTGCCCGGTGCATCCAAGCTCCAGGCAGCGCTCTCAGGTGGATCAGACCGGCTTGCGAGTGCCCGGCGTGGTCCCGGTCGTCGTGGTGCCGGTCGTGCCGGTGCGGCTGACGTTGCCGCGCTCATCCTCGACCTCGACCTCGGTGTGACGCACCTTGTCAGTGATGGTCTCGGTGCGCTGACCCGCGTCCTTGCGAATGCCGACCTCCTCGACCACGCGGGCCTCCTTCGACACCACCGCCTGCTCACGCATCTCGGTCGCCTCGATGGTCTTGCTCGCAAACAAGGCCTCGTCGGCCGCCGTCACCGGCCGGTCGACCGCGCGCCGGTCGACGTGCACGGTCTCGTCGCGCAGGGTGACCTGCTCCTCAACCGGCTTCTCGACGACGAAGGAGCGAACTCGCACCCGGCCGCTCTCGGCCACGCGCTTGCCGACGTTGAGCCGCTCCTCCACGATCGGGATGTAGTCGGTCTCGCCCGTGGTCGTCCCGGCACCCTTCAGGGCCGCGGCTCCTGTAGCCGCCGTTCCGGTTGCTGTCGTACCCGTGGTCGAGCTGGCCGTCGTCGTGCCGCCCGTCGCCGAGTACCCGCTCCAGCCTTCCTTGCGCCACGCGCTCTCACGCTGGTCGAGGTCGACCGAGCCGTGCTGCTCCAGGACATCGTAGGCCGTCTCGGTCTGCGCCGGCTCGACGCTCGCGGTCAGCAGCGTGCCACCGCGGCTCAGGCCCTCGCTGTAGGCGTAGCGATCCTCCTCGGGCATGAAGAAGTCCTTGAGCGAGCCCCAAAATCCGCCCTCGTCCTTGTGGTAGTCGTACGAGCCGCTCGTGCGCGCCGTCTGGGCACCTTGCACCAGCTTGATCGCCGATTGCGGGATGCCGGCGGCGACAAGCTTGGCCTGCGCGGCCTGCGCCTCGGCCGGGCGATCGAACAGCGCGGTGATCGTCTGCGTCATGGTGTTGTCTCCTGAGCTGAAGGGGGATCGATCTGTTCGCTTGCGTGGCCGTCCGGGCTCACGCGTTCGACCACGGCGCGCTGCTTACGCAGCGTCACCGGGACCTCGACGTCCTCATCCGCGGAGCTTCGGCGGACGTGCACCTCCTCCTTCAGGACGAGGCGCTTCTCGGCGACGAGGATCTCTTCGAGAACGGGAATGACGGTCACCCCGTTCTCCTCGCGGATCACCGGGGGGACCTCGCCCTCGGACAGCGTCCGGTTGACCGGCACCCTGGTGACCTCGACCGTTTGGCTGCGCAGGCTCTCGCGCAGGACCTGATCGACGGTCTCCGTCCGGGTCGAAACCCGCACCCGCCCGGTCTCCACCGCCTGCTTGTCGATGCGAGCGGTCTCCTCGATCAGCGGGAGAACCACCTCCTCGCCCAAAGTGACCTCCGCCGTCTCTACGCCTTGCGTCTGTGAGAGCTTCGGCTGGCTGGCGGCGGGATCGCTCATGATCAGATCCGACGCTGGGTCGTGGCGGTGATGCCGGTGTGGCTCACCACCGGATCGACCGCCGCACCGCGGCCCGCGAAGAAGGCGGCCAGTGCGCCGAGGATCAGCGCCAGGGCGCCGTAGAGCGCCCCCTGTGAGCCGACCCGTGCCGCGGCATCGGCTGCCTGCTTGGCCTGCTCCTTGGCCTTGGCGACCGTGTCGTTGAACTGCTGCACGTACTGGGCGACTTGTGTCCGGGCCTGATCGACCGGGATGTTCTGCGCTTTCGCCAGCGCCTGGGCGGCCTTCTCCTGGGCGTCCTTCTGCTGGGCAGCGTCACCGGTCACCGCGGCGCGCATCGCGCTGACGGCGGCGTTCTTCAGGGCTTCAGGGTCATTGCCGGTGCCATTGCGGACCTGGCTCTCGATGTTCGAGAACGGGTTGTCCATGCCCGGCAGCGACGGGGCGGCAGCCTGTGCGGCGGTCTTCACCGAGCCGCCGACGAGGTTACCGGCGCCGCCCAGCGTGCTCGACACCGCGCTCGACGCGCCGCTGACGATGCCGCCGACCGCCGAGGACAACAGGTAGACAACGACCAGGGTCGAAACCGCCCAGGCGATCAGCCCGTGATAGGCGGTGGTAGTGTTGGCCGGCTTGCCCGAGAGGCGCCCGGCGAGCCAGCCGCCAGCGGTGGAGGCGAGGATGCCGGAGATCACGAACCAGATCCCGGCGCCCGAGGACAGGCTGCCCGCGGTCGGGGTGCCGTTACCGGCCGGGTCGACGGTCGAGAGCCCGATCCCGAGCCCGACCATGTTCAGGATGACCTGGGCGACCAGCGCGATCACCGCGCCGGCGAACACCGCCCCCCAGGAGATGGAGTGCAGCGCCATCGTGCGCATGTCCTCCGCAGGGGAGACCGCACTGGCGGTGGGGAGGTCGCGGTCGTAGGCCGCGCGGGTGGTGTCAGGTGATAACGCCATGGTCGGTACTTTCAGTTCAGTGTGGTTCGATCTTCGGCCTGAAGTCGGCGGAAGCGGGTTTGACTGGGCTCAGAGCACCCGGTGGCCGATTAGGGCGTGGTCGAGCCGCCGCCCGACCACCACGCCGACGACGGTGACGAGCAGATCGGTCGAGGTTCAGCCCCGCGATGCCGGGCTGACCGAACTGGTTGCGGGCCGTGTGTCAGCTCCCGCTCCAGCATCACGAGCAGGTCGAGCGCTTGGGTCCTGGCTCGGGGTTCGACGACGCGTATGCCGCCTCGATGGCAGCGATCTCGGCGGCGGCTTCCGCCTGGATCGCACGGTCGCCCTCGATGATGCCGATGGCTTCCTTGATCAGCGCCCGGGCATAGTCGGGCGAGAGCACCTTTCGACGCTCGGCCACACGGATCTCCTCGTATCAACCCGCCAGGATGATCTTCCGAGATGCTCGTGTGAGCAGAGCTACCACCGTGTAATTAGGCGATTTAGTAGAAGTTCCGACGATTTATATAAAGTACATTTGCACCAAGCCGGCCTGGTAGTTCTGTCACGGTTTTCGTTTGTCTCAGCGCCGGTGACGCGTGTTCGGCCCAATGCCGCGCTCCTGCGCCCACACCACCACCGCGCTGCGGCGGTTGACCCCGAGCTTGCGGTACAGCCCTGAGACATGGTTGCGCACCGTGTTCGGCGACAGCTTCAGCTCGGCGCCGATCTCCCGGTCGGTGGCGCCCTGGCAGATCCGCGTGAGCATGTCCTGCTCGCGGATCGTCAGGTTCTCGACCCCGGGCGACGTCCGACCGGACCGTGTCGGGTGGCGCAGGGTCGCCAGCTTATCGATCACCCCGTGGCTGAACCACGACGCGTCCGCCATCACCGCCTCGATGGCGGTGATCAGTTCGCGCTCCGAGAGCTTGCGACTGGTGATGTCCTGCAGGACGCACAGCACGCAGGCCTCATCGTTGATGCTCACTCGCTCGGCCGAGACCAAGCAGTCGATCTCCGCGCCCGCCGCATCCTGCAGCACAGCCTCGAAGCCGCGCACGCTGCCAAGCCGCCTGAGATCGCGGGAGAACTTGCGCTGCTCAGCGCGATCAACCCAGAGCGCGAGATCGGCGAGCGACTGGCCGCCGACGGTATCGGGAATATGCCCGAACGTCGTGGCGAAGGCCTGGTTGACGCTGGTTATCTCCAGCCCGTCCGCGTCCAGCAACGCGCTCGGCACCGGTGAGAGATCGAACGCCTTGGCGAAGCGCTCTTCGCTGTGGCGCAGGGCCATCTCGGCCTTCCGGCGATCCTCCAAATCGGCGAAAGTGAACAGCATGCACGGCTCGATGCCGCCAGAGCCTGGCATCTCGATGGCGTGCCCGGCCACGATCACGTACCGGCCGCGGCCGCACGGCGTGGCGAGCTGAGCCTCCATCTGTGGGATTGTGCGTCCCTCGTGCAGGCGATGGATCGCCATCTCGCGCCGCTCGGCCTCGCGCAGCAGGTCGATCTCGCAGAAGGTTCGGCCGAGGACATCATCGCGATGGTAGCCGGTCAGGTCGAGGAAGCCGTGGTTGACCCGCACGAAGCGCAGGTCGGCGATCCGGCAGATGATCGCCGGGGCCGGGTTGGCGTTGAACATCCGCTCGAACCGGGCCTCGGCCTGATAGCGTTCGCTCACGTCCTGCATCACCAGGGCGAGGCCACTCGGCGTGCCGGCCGCATCGGTGGTCACCAGGCTGCGTATACGGTGCATCCACCTGTGTGTTGGATCCCGGGTCGGGACCAGCTCGACCACGACGTCGCGGAACACCTCGCCTGAAAGCACCCGGTCGAGGGGATGCTGCAGCGGGCCAATCTCCCGATGATTGCGGTAGTGCAGCGTGAAGTTCGCACGGTACTCGGACACGGTGGCGCCAAGATCGCCGACATCGGTAATGCCGTGCATCATCACGGCGGCATCGTTGGCGTAAGCGATGGTCTGATCCGGCTCGATCAGGATCACGCCCTCAGATAGACCAGCCACGATCTGCCGCATCTGTATGTGGCGCGCCTCATCGACCATCGGGGTATCTCCATCCGAAGCGCCAACGCTCGAATGCGAGGAAAAGCCCAGACCGCCGCGTTTTGTCGATCCTGATCTAGTCGATCGCCTCGGATGCACTCGCCGAGCAGATCTCCGGCCGAGTAACTGCACCAATGAGCTTACGAGGATTTGTTACGCACAAGTTGCAGTTTGGGCCGGCGGCTTCCAGTAATAAATATCACTTCGAGCGTGCCTTCATCCATCGTCGTGACGTGGAGGCGGTAGCCCATATTCGTCGCCAGCATACGCGCTTGGTCCAGTGTACTGGCGGCCAAGGTCATCGTGAACTCGGCTACGCCCGATGCCAGTTGAGCCGCGAGGAGACCGATTTCAACACCTTCGTCGAAGGTCTCGTCGCGGCCAGCAAACCGCAGGCGCAGACCGGGCACGACGTGGATGTGGCGCATGGCTAGTCTCTCTGGACACCTCGCAGTGCACAACCGATGTGGTTAACGTTGCGTTAGCGGCGGTGTGCTCTCGAAAGATCCAAAATCTTGCGCGACCACTACGAGGTTGGAGCAGCTTCTGGGAGCGTCACCGCGACTGCGCTGGCGAGGCCGCACCAAGGCCCGCCGTCTCAAGACGACCCCGGTGCTGCTCTTCCGGCGCGCGGCCAGAGCCGATCGCTGAGAGCATGGTGGGGCGGCAAGGTTAACGGATCCTCTACCGCGCTCGGGATGCGCGCACGCCAAACCAGCAGCCAGAGGCGCCGAGGCGGTAGCGGCATAGCCTGAGCCGTAAGCTGAGCGTTTATACGACAACGGCGCAGCAACCTTGAGGTCACTGCGCCGCTGGTCGGGCCGCCTGAGGGGGCAATGACGGCCACGACGAAACGGATACGCCCAGCCCCGCCTTCGCGGGGTGCGCCTGAGCACATCCAGTCGCATGTGGCTCGGTGGTGACACGCATCGACGACCATCTGTGGACGACGTCGGATGCCTCTGATTGGTCAAGGTTCAGGGGCGAGCGTGAGATGCCTTCCCCGATCCGGCATCGCCATGTTCGCCAGTTTCCACGCCTTCATCCACTATCATCGCGAGCGCTTGGCCGTGCTCTTGTCCTCGGCCCTGTTCTTGGCTGGCGCCCTGCCGCTGTTCTGGGCGATCGGCTGAACCTCTCAGCGCCCAACTCCCAGAACAAAGAAACACCCCAGGAGCGGGTGCTCCCGGGGTGTCGCCGACCTCGCGGCCAGTTTGATCGAGCTGGGGATGCGAAGGTCAGCCGATTGGCTGCTCTTCGGCGATGAGGGGCGGTGAGGAGGACCAACTACCCCTCGCCCACCATCGCATCTCCCGGCACGGGTGCCGGGAGCAGCGCGACCGGATCTCAGTACGAGCCGAACTTGTAGTTCAGGCCGGCGCGGACGACGGCGAACTCGTCGGAGCGGCGGCCGATGCCGCTGCTGTAGACGGCGGGGAAGTTGCTGGCGGCGTTGATGACGAACGCGCCCTGGTTGCGGGTGTTGCGGTCGAGGTTGACGTACAGGCCTTCGACCTTGAGCGTCACGGCCGAGGAGCGGAAGAAGTTCAGGAACGACTCGGTGGGGAGCGCGAATTCGACGCCGCCGCCGACCGCGTAGCCGGTGCGGAAGCTGTCGTTGCCGGCGTAGCCGCCGAAGGAGCGGTCGGCGCTGCCCGAGCCGTAGGCGAAGCCGCCGGTGCCGTACACGAGGGTGCGGTCGAAGGCGTAGCCGAGGCGGCCGCGCACGGTGCCGAAGTAGTCGAGGCTCGACAGGCCGCGCGGGTCGGTGACGTAGTAGCCGGGGGCGAGGGCGCCGTTGATGAAGGCGTTGTTCCGGCTGCGGCCGAAGTCGAGGTACTGGGCGTCGGCCTCGATGCCGACGACCACGCCCGAGCCCGGGGTGAACTGGTAGTTGTAGCCGATCTGGGCGCCGCCGGAGAAGCCGTCCTGGCTGCGGTTGCCGAAGGTGGCGGTGGTGCCGGCGGCGGCGTAGGGGGCCGGGACGCCGAAGGTGGAGTTGTTGTTGCTGCGGCTGGAGGCGTCGAACGCGTAGCCGGCGTTGATACCGAAGTAGGCGCCCGTCCAGGTGAACACCGGCACGGGGGTGAACACCGGCGGCGGGGCGGCGCGGCGCGGCAGGTCGGCGGCCGAGGCGGCGGCCGTCAGGGCGGTGAACGCGGCCAGCGAGGTCAGGAGCTTGGTCATAACGTAAGGTCCAAATTTCGATCTGACGAGAAGGCTACCCGTCCGTAGATGAAATGGCTGTAGTTTTACGGACACACTGCCGGCTGATGACGTGGGACGGTATAGTAAACCATCCATGAACATGCGTTGCACGGTCGAAATACATTGCGATGTACACGACCGGTCGTCGTAACATCTCGGCAGTGGTTTGGTTGCAGCATCCCGTAACTTTGGCCCGCGGCTGTTGCCGAGATGCTACAGAAGCGATCCGCCGCCCTGCCACAGAATTGGCCCGCCATCGGGTATTCAGCCCCATCATGCCGATCCGGCCCGAGCACCGCTTCTTCTACCCGATCGACTGGCGCGAGCTATCGATGGCGATCCGCTTCGGCCGGGCGCAGGGCCGCTGCGAGAGCTGCGGGCGGCCGCACGGTCGGATGGTCTACCACCTCGGCGATGGGCGCTGGTGGGACGCGGACGCTAGCCGCTGGCGCGACGGCTGGGGCAGACGGATCCGGATAGCTGCGGAGGCTGACATCCTTGGACGAGCTCGCCGGACTTGGGTGGTGTTGGCTGCAGCCCATCGGGACCACGACACCGCGAACAACGCCGACGCCAACCTCGCGGCCTTCTGCCAGCGATGCCATATGATCCACGACCGGCCGGAGCATCAGCGGCGGCGTTGGCGCACCCTGTTCCGGCGGAAGGCGCTCGGCGATTTGTTCGGCGGTCCCTACGCTTGAAGCATGGGGCGCTCGACGAGGCCGAACCAGCCCCCCCGGGGTACCGGTTCCTCCTGCAGATCGTAGGTCTGGCCGTGCTGCGCTGTAATGGGCTCAAGATGGCGAGCAGGGGGCGGGTGGTCGATCCTGCTGAATGGCGATCGTTCAAATTTTACGCGTTCTTCAGCCGCTCCCTTATCGAACGCTCCTGCAAAAGGTTCGCATTGATCCGGGTCGGAACATGCGTGCCTATAGAACCACCGCCTTATTTCTTGCCTTGACCGTCGCGCTCGCCGCGGCTGGATCGGCTCGCGCGGATCTCTCCAGTGCCATGAGCATCGTGCTGCAGAAGGGCAGGCACTACGCGCCGACCGACCTGTTCCTGCATCGGGGTGACACCATCACACTGGTCAACGGCGACGAGAACGCTGTGCATCACGCCTTCATCGAGGCCGATCGGTTCGCGTTCGATGCCGGCGATCAGGAGCCGGGGAAGCAGGCCACGCTGACGCTTAAGGAGCCGGGCGACTTCATCATCCAGTGCGGCATCCACCCGAAGATGAAGCTCACCCTCCACGTACAGTGAGAGGCAAATACGAAGCCAAGGGAGGGTAGTCAGTTTGGGTGCGGTGACACAACCTGCAGCCGACGCAGGTCATGCGTGCAACTCTGGGTATTTTTCCGAACTCGGGCTGGATGTAACGATTTCGTGAGGGCCACAGGTCCTAGCGGCTCGGGCACCTTTTATGGATGCGGTTGAGGATCAGCGGGAGGTCGTGCTCCACAATCTCGTGAAGCACGCCGGTCCGGCGCGAGCACGGCTGCGTCTATCTCTTCCCGATGCAGCGCGCCTCGTCCACGTCGAACCCGAACTCATCGCGGGTATCGAGAACGGTGGCGACTGCACGGCTCCACTCACCGTGCTGACGCAGTTTGCCCTGTTTCTCGGCCTTAACGAGCTTGGCCTACCGCGCCCTCAGCCCGCCGGGATGGAATAGCCCATCTACAAAAATGTGTCCGGGCGAAACTTGAGGCTACGCCGGCACGTACCGCTCGCCCATGAGCGAACAACACGACAAGCCCGCGACCTTGGATGCAGCGTTAGCCGTGCAGATCCATGCTGCCCGCGTACGAGGTGCCTACTCGATTGAGACCCTGGCGGCGCTCGCACAGGTCGCCCCCGAGGTGCTTGCCAGACTTGAGGATGGCTTGCCTATCACCGAGGCGGGGGCTCGTGACCGCGTCATGGGCGTGCTCGGACTGCGTCCAGATAGCCAACTCTATCCTGCCAAGCCGACTGATTTCGGCCGGCGTCCATCGGATTGAGATGGAAGCACGCTGACCCCGTCTGCAGCCGCCCAGCCTCCTCCCGCCACGCATCGCGCTCGGTCCGCATGGCTTCGACGAGGGCGTGCATGTTGCCGGCGTCGACCGCAGTCTCAACCAGCATGTCCTGGGTCGAGGCCAGTTGCTCGCGCAGCTCGGCATTCTCGGCCGGGATAGCAGGCCTTCGAGCGTCTGATGAGAAGCGTAGGCAATCAGGCGGCAGGAGCAGTGATAGTCTCAGATGCGAGCTTGGATGAAACAAGCATGAAGCTGCGATGGACACCTCGTCCCGCAGCCTTGGCTTCGTACAAGGCGGCATCGGCCTTCCGGTGGAGGTCGTCGCCCGACTCACCATCCTCTGGAAAGCGCGCAGAGCCGATGCTGAGGCCGACCCGCAGCAGCCCTATTGCATTAAGCAGGTAAGGCGGGCCAGCGATACTTTGGATGAGTGCATCGGCATAACGCTCGACTGAACTCGGTGAAAGCTCTGGTGCGACGATGACAAATTCGTCGCCCCCAAGGCGCGATACGATGTCGATGTCGCGAACACTTTCTCGAAGACGTTCACCGACCGCTCTCAGGACCTTGTCGCCAGCTTGGTGACCGTGACAGTCGTTGATAATTTTGAAGCCATCGAGATCGAGATAAAACAGGACGAAGCGATTTCTAAAGCCTATCTGACGAGCATCAAGCTGTTCCATCAAGCCGAACCGATTGAGTAGTCCGGTCAACGCATCGTGCCTCGCCTGATGACGATTATTCTGCTCCGCCGTCAGGTTTGTGATTGCCATAGTCTGAAATCGCTCGATAATCTTCATTACCCCGAAGAGGAACAAGGGCGTTTGAAGAAGGAGGACGAGCAGCCAGGGCTCTCCAGACACGGCAGCGCCGACGACAAAAGGCAGGTCGCACATGCAAACGAGCATGAGCGCGTAGCGCGGGGCGGCGTAATTGCGAGCGCAGATCGGCCCGATCAATCCCATGACGGTTGTCGCAGCCAGAAGCTGCAATGGAAGTATGTTGGTACGCATGGCGGCGAACGCCATCCCTCCCTGGAGTCCGCACCAAAGCGTGGCCGTGACGAGATACAGATCCGTGGGTGTGGGCATCCCGCGCGAGGCGAGCGTCGCTGCTCGCCGCACCACCGCTAAACGCGCAGCCACGAGAAAGACATCGACCACAATGAACAGCGCGAAAATCTGCCCTCGATCCATCAACAACGCTGCGCCGTTGAGCACCAAGCCATTTATGACACCCGCTATGACCGCGTTCGGAGTCGAAAATAACTCGCCGAGCAGCACGTTTGCGATCGCTGGCGAAGCTGCACGTCCAGGATCTGTCAACCATCGCAAGGCAGTATTGACGGGGGGCGTGTAACCGTACCTAGTGTCGGGCATGCGTTCGTCTCCGGAACCAGACCCTAATGCATCCAAATGAATAATAGTTACGTCGCCGTCAACAAAAAATACATTTTGTTACGTATACAAGCTCTAGTTTTAGTTTAGTTTTGTTTAATATTCACAGAACTGAATCATTTAATCGCTTTCTTCGCCGGCCAGCATCGCATCTGATTATGGTGGATACATTTCCTGTCTGATGCATTTTCCATCCATGATGGTTCTCGACCTGATCCGGGCCCTGGCGGAAGATGCTCCCGTAGGCATCGTCGTCACGGACGTGGCGATTGATCCGCCGGGGCCGATCATCCGCTACGCCAATCCTGCCTTCGCACGCCTCGTCGGGCGCGACCTCGGCAAGATCATCGGGCAGAGCCCCCGTTTCATGCAGGGGAAGGAAACCCGCCAGGAAACGCTCGATATCTTCAGACGCGCCTTGGCAGCTGGAGAGCGCTTCCACGGCTACGTCACCAATTACCGCGGGGACGGCACCAAGTACCGGGCCGAGATCGATTGCCGCCCGCTCCGCGACTCCAGTGGGCGGATCGAGAGCTTCGTCGCATTCGAGCGGGAGGTGATCAGACGCCTCGGCCGACCTGCTTCCGGCGTAGCGGGACGCTATGAGCCCGTGATCGCAGTCGGAGATCCCCTGACCGGTGCTCTGCGAGCACTCGCGGTGTTCGAGGAGTCGTAGGAGGAACTTAAGGCGCTATTCCACGCCCTCGGCTATCTCGCGTCGCAATTCCGGTATGCGCGCCCAGGGCTCGGTCGTCCGGGCCATCGATCCCAGACGCAACTCGACCACCGCTTCGGGCACGGCCAAAACCGCCGCCCAGGCTGACGCGAACGCCGCCACGCATGCGGGGTCGAAATGCCGGCCGCTGTCAGCCTGGATGCAGTTCCGCGCCTCACCGAACGGCATCGCCACCTTGTATGGTCGCACCGTGGTCAAGGCGTCGAACACGTCCGCAACCGCGACGATCCGCGCTGATAGAGGGATGGCCTCGCCACTCAGGCCGTGCGGGTAGCCGCTGCCATCCCATTTCTCGTGGTGTGCCTCCGCGATCTCGGCGGCGAGGCTGATCAGCTCCGAGCCGCTGTCCCCCAAGATCCGGCTACCGATCGTCGGGTGCGTGCGGATGACGGCGAACTCGGCCTCATCAAGGCGCCCCTTCTTCAGCAGGATCCCGTCCGGCACGGCCACCTTGCCGATGTCGTGTAGCGGTGCCGCGAGGTACAGGCGCCGGCAGAACTCCTCGGGCAGACCCATCGCCTCTGCGATGATCTGGCTGTAGCGGGCAACGCGCCAGGTGTGGTCGCCGGTGTCGTTGTCCCGGTACTCGACGGCCAGGGCGAGCCGGAAGATGACCTCCGCCTCCCGCTCACGTAGCCGGCGCGTCGCCCGCTCGATCTCACCAGCCATGCGCGACGCCTGCTCGTCCAAGTGACGCACGGCACTGGCTAGGCGCACGAGGTTGCGCAGCCGCACGCTCAGCTCGACGCCCTTGGCCCGTTTGTCGAGGAAGTCGGTGGCCCCCGCCTCCAGCGCACTGAGCCTGACGGTGTCGCACATGTCGCTGGTGATCATGGCGATCGGCGCCTGGGCGTAGTGTGGTATGGCCCGAATTTCGCGGATGTACGCGATGCCGTCCATCTCGGGCATGTGCTGGTCGACCAGCACGAGGTCGAAGGCGCAGGTTCGGGCTTCGACCAGTGCGGCGAGCGGATCGGTGCACGTAGTCACGACGACTCCATGCTCGGCCTCCAGCAGACGCCGGAGGTGTAGCAACGTGGCCTTGCTGTCGTCGACGAGGAGGACGTCCATCGAAGCCAACTCCATGCGTGGGTACGGTCGAAGGTCGGGCATCCGGAAGAGGTCACGCCTTGTACGGATAAGCTCGCGCCATTGTGCCGAGCCGCGAGAAGGTATCGGCCAGGCGATGGATACTGTCGCGGAAGGCTTCGATCTCCGGTGTCGGATCCAAGATGGACCCCATCCGGTCGACCTCATGCTCCAAGTCACGGCTCAAATTCTGCAGGGACAATCCGAGCGAGCGGATCTGGGGCCAGCGCGGACCGTGGTCGACATTGGCCCCAAGGGCCTGCTCCAGGCTTTCGGCGAGGCGCTCCGCGCCTTCGCGGTTCAGCCGGCTCGGAAACAGGTAAACCTCAGGCATCGTCGCCTCACGCCGCTCGCACGGTGGCGAGGAAGCGTCCGACCTCAGCCGTGAGGTGCTCGGACTGGCGTGACAGCTCGGACGCTGCGCCCAGAACCTGGCTCGCCGCTGCACCCGTTTCCTCGGCTGCATTCGCGACGCCGGCGATGTTGCTGGTTACCTCGCCCGTACCCATGGCGGCTTGGCTGACGTTGCGCACGATCTCCTGGGTGGCAGCGCCCTGCTCCTCCACGCCAGCTGCGATCGAGGTCGCCACGCCGCTGATCTCGCGGATCCGCCCGGTGATGCCCGTGATCGCCGTGACCGCCTGACCGGTTGAAGCTTGGACCTGAGCGATCTGTCCGGAGATTTCGTGTGTGGCCTTGGCGGTCTGCTCGGCCAGGGCCTTCACTTCGGAGGCGACCACCGCGAAGCCCTTGCCTGCTGCACCGGCGCGGGCGGCCTCGATCGTGGCGTTGAGCGCCAGGAGATTGGTCTGCCCGGCGATGGTCGAGATCAGCCCGACTACGTCGCCGATACGCGTGACCGCGGCGCTCAGCTCCTGCACCAGAACACCGGCCTGGTCGGCTTCGCTTACCGCGAGGTGCGCGAGGCTCGCCGATCCATCCACCTGGCGTCCGATCTCCTGAACCGACGATCCGAGCTGCTCGGCGGCGGCGGCGACGGTGTTGACGTTGGCGGCGGCCTCTTCGGCCGCGGCGGCCACCGCGCCGGACTGAGCGGAAGTCTCACCCGCCATCGCCGACATCGAGCCGGCGGTGGCCTGCAGCTCGGTCGCGGCGGCTGAGACCAAGCCGATGATCCCGCCGACCGCCTGCTCGAAGCCATCGGCCATCTGGCGCATGCCGGCCTTGCGCTGCTCCTCGGCGGCCAGCCGTGCCTGCGCGGTCTCAGCCTCTAGCTGGCTGGTGCGGATCTGGTTGTCCTTGAACACCTGCACGGCGGCGGCCATCGCACCAATCTCATCCCGGCGCAGGCGATAGGGCACCGCCGCTTCTGTATCGCCACCGGCGAGCACGCCCATAGCCCGTGCCATGGTCTGGATTGGACGAGACACGCGCAGCAGGCCGAAGGCAGCGGCGGCGCAGGCGGCAACGAGCGCCAAGGCGACGGCGACGTAGGCGGTCAGTGTGGCGGTGTCGGCTTCGGATGCGGCCGCGTCGGCATCCCGGCGAGCCCCTCGCTCGTTCAGGGCGACGTCACGCGAGAGATCGGCACGAGCTTCGTCGTAGAGGTTTGCGGTCTCGGGGGCGGTCATCTGCTTGAGGGCGAACGGCTGTTGCCCGGTCTCCATCAGACGACGCATCTCGGCATCGGCCTGCTCGAAGCGCTTCCATGCAGATGCGAATGCATCGTAGAGCGCACGCTCGTCCGTCGAGGAGATCAGCGGTTCGTAAGCCTTGCGCGCTTGCGCGAGCTTGTCGTGGGTCGCGGCGAGTTTGGCCTCGTTCTCGGCCAGATGAGCCGGCGTATCCGACAGGGTGAGCAGGCGCAGCTGTTTAATACGGACCTCGGACGCAGCCTCACGCATCTGCCCGACCGCCACCACGGACGGGAGCCGTATTGCTGCCACATCGAACACAGAGTCCCGGATACCCCCGAGCTCGATGATAGAGAGCGCGCCTTGCCCACCCGCGATGAGGGCGAGCAGGCCGAAGGCAGCCGCGAGCGCAGCTTTGAGCGAGAGGTGCATCTTTCCATCTTCTGATCAGGAATAAAAACTTTTCCTGCTCGACAGAATACGTCGGAGCCATCAACATTTCTGATTAATTCCACTAATTAAAAGTTTATTTCTGAAAACGCTGCAAAAATTTATCGATAAATAGTTCTAAACTGGCCTTAAAACACGTCAAATGACTGCTTCCAACCGTCATATCGCCATAATACAACTCATAATTGCGGGTTAAATAATGGGGATGGCGCTCGAAATCCCGCTATCGAGAATTCCGTCTTTTGACAGCTCCTTCGACACCTTGCTCGGGTTGGATCATGCGATCCGAGGGAACACTACACCTCGTCATCTCTATGGGTGTCACGACTCTCCGATCCACCACCTTGCCGCAAAGGCATAGGGCGGTGCGAGGCGTGACCATCGGCATTGATCCGTTCTGCCGAACGCCCGCAGACCGTCACCGCATGGCTTGACCGATTCCACTACCCGCGCGGATTCTCGCACGGTCTGATCGGTCGGGGTCGCCCGCCGCTTGTCGGCAGCCCTTTTTTGGCTCCGTTTTCCCCGATTCTGACAGGACTAGAACTTCAGTAGGCGTGCGCTGCGGGGATTTGCACCCTCCCCCCTGAGGGATGGATCCCTTCCGGGCCAAGCGCAGCCAGGCGGTCCACTCAGCCGAGACGATCCGAACGATGTTCGGCAGGTTGCGAAAGCCGGTGACAGGGCGCTCCTCGACCGTGACCAAACCGAGCTTGCGAGCCTCCCGGATGGCGTTGCGCACCGTGGTCTCGGACACGCCGACGATCGCCGCGATGTGCCCAACCGCCAGCCGGCAGTCGCCCCGGCGCGCGGTCTCGGCAGCGACCAGGGCGAGCACGCCTTGCTCGGCGTGGGTGAACTTGGCGGCGAGACCGAGCGGCATGCGGCCCGAGGCTGCCCAGCGGCGGCGGCGCTCCATCGAGGCGTCCGTGCGTGGCCGGGAGCCGACGCCAGGCTTCCTAGAGCTTCCTATGCGATTTGAGGCGTTCTCAGCTGCATCCCCCATCCGGGGTGTGACAGTTGCCGCCCCGTTCGGGTTCTGTCCGGATCGCGGTCCACTTTTAGACAGTGTTCGCGCCTCGATCAGGCCGGACAGGCTCTCGGCCTCGGCCTCCGTGACCTTCCCTTCCCCGTAGGCGCGCCACAGCAGCGCCGTCACCTGCGGCAGGGTGATTCGGCTCGCGGCCTCGATGGCGCGCCTCAACTCGTCGGCAAACATGGTCCTCGGCCCCGTGAAAGGGCCGCAACAGGTCGTTCCGGGCCGCCGCAGGGGCGTCCAGTCCACAAGGCAAAGCCTCATCGTCGCGGGAATTGGCGTTCCCGCTTGACGCCCGGGGGCGTCTCATGGCTTGTGGGGGGTGCGTGAGGCCCCACAGGCCCTTTTCGATTTCGACGGCCCTCCAGTTTGGCGACTGGGGGGCCGTTGGCTTTTCAGGGGTCGACTTGCGGCGGCGTGATCTCCTGATGGTGCCGGCGACTCGCTAGAAAGCGCCTCAGCCGGACATGGCATGTCGGCCGGGTCACACGGTTAAGTCAACGTCAGGGAATGATCAGCGCGACCATGCCAGCAGGAACTTCGACCCTCGCGGACCTGCGCAAGGCAGGTATCATCAGGAGCCAAGAGGTTGTCGCGGCGATCGACGTCTACATGCGGGATCCGGCGGCGGGCCCCTACCGCTTCGCCAGCGGGCACAGCATCAATGTCTCGGCCATCGCGGATGCGACGCCTGGCCTCGATCGCGAAGAGCGCGCCGGTCCTCAAGAGAAGACGTTCCGGAACGCGCTGGCAGCCGCCGTCATGTCGGCTCACCCGACCCTGCCGTGATTTTGAACCTGTCGATCCAGATCAGCGCCGAGACGCTTTCACCTTAGATCATGATCGACGCTAGGGTCCGGGCGGCGGCGTATGCTGCCGAGACGATAGAAGATCTCATGAACGGACAGAGACACCCGCTCCACCGGCTTTGCAGCGCAATGAAATTGGATAATAACGAACTCGAGACTAGTGAATTTTGTAGACAGGCAATTTTGATAGTTTGCGCCGAAAGCTTACTTGAAGCGCAATACAAAGACAGGCGTGCGCAAACCTCAGCCTTAGACTTGATGCTCGACATATCTGAGATTGCAGCCTTTGTGCCCGAGGGGTCGGAAGCCTTCAGAAAGAAGGCGCAACGCAAGATGTATAATCCTGACACGTTGTCTTATGGCGACAGGCAAATGGGGCGAAAAGTCAATAAGAACAAAGTATATTTACAAAACCATGGAGCGACCACGATAGTTAAAATCCTCACTTGGACAGTGCGAGTGCTCTGGGTGCATCTGTCGCCCCTTGATCTGGGCGCGACTTCGGCTTTTGAGCAGCGTCGCATCATGATCGTTGACCCGAAGGCTGGATTGATCTCGCTTAGCCCCGGCCGTGCGCCGGCAGCTATTGCCCCTCCCCCAGGTCAATCCTAGCTTTGACAGTCCCATGCAGGACGCCCTCGCCCGTTCCATCGCTCAGACCGCAGCCGATGTTCTCGGCCAGCGCAGCGACGCGCACGGTGGGGTCATCGTCTCGGATGAGGCGATCGGGGCGCATCTGTGGTTCGAGCGCGGGTTTCGGGACCACGACGAATTAGTCTCACTCATCAATCACACGCGCCAGGCGCTAGACGAGCGCACCCCGCCTTGTCCCGCCCGCGCGCCGTACCGGAAACCGGTTCAGCTCAGCTTTGAGCTGGGGGCCGCCTGATGCCTCGCCGGGATAGTGAGCCGCCCCGGTTGTTCAGCATCTTCGACCGCATCGCGGCCGAGGCGATAGCGGTACGGCAGCGGGAACAGGCCCAGACCATCGCGCTCGTAAAAGAACGGAAGATCCAGCGTCGCCGCAATCGGCGCTCGAATTGGACAGGCGATCGTCAGACCCTTCGCGAGATCGCGGATCTCATCCAGCTTCGCCACCGCGGCCCCTGCGATACCGATGACGGCGAAGCCTATCTGAGGGCCGCCCTCCCCTGGCTCGTTGCGAAGGCCGGCGGCTTCCTCGCCGAGGAGCTGGAACAGCACGTCACCGGCTGGTGTCGCGTCGCTGTTCCCCGCCTCGGCTTGGATAGCGTCCGCGGCTGCATTGCGGAAGCCCAGGAGCGCGACGGGCAGCGGCACCTATGGTGGACCGCTCAAGAGCTTGGGGACGTTCTGCGCCTCACCGTAGCCGAGCGGGAGCGATTGCGCCTCACCCGGATCCGCCCGGCCGGGATGACCGCTCGTCAGTTCGCCAAGTACCAACGGCGGGAGAAAACCTCCCGGGAGAAAGCCCGGCGCATCGCCAAGGGTGCCCGACCCCGGGAGCAATCGAAGGCTCAGCTAGAGCCGTGGGAAGCGCTGGGGATGAGCCGGGCGACCTACTTCCGGCGGCAGCGAGCCGGCGCCCTCCCCGCTCAGGTCCGAGACCGTGAGACTGTTTCGTGTCCAGCAGGTACGAAGTACCTACAGGCCGCCACGGACCAGTCTCACGTCACAGAACGGACCGTACAGGGTCCAGCGAGGAAGCACCGCCCGATCCCGAGCGTCGGCGCTGTCGGGCATGCGCCCGGAGCCAAGGTAAGGGCGATCCCGTCCGGTCGTGCCGTCGCGCTGCCGCTACCAGAGGAAGGAGTTTTTGAGCACCCCGACATGCTCGGTGGGGGCGAGTGGAGACAGATCGGGGCGCCCCTCAGCGACTATGCCGGCGGGGTCTTGCCGGACAACCTCGTGCGGGCGGTGCGCGACGCGCAGCGGGTGCGCCAGATGACGCAAGGGGCAGTCGCACGTCAGATCGGGATCAGCCGTCCGCAGCTCGCCAACGCGTTACAGGGCCGGTTCGGCTTGAGCCGGAGTGCGGCAACCAACCTGCTGGAATGGCTGGCGGCCTAACCCTTCAATGTTTCCGAGACGGCGTCAGCCGTCCGCCGTCAGGCGGGACCAACGTCTACTGGAGGAGTCGCAGGTTGATCGACGAGGTCATCCCGAGCCCGAACAGCGCCGTGCCGATGGGCGCGGGTGCACAGGTGCTCCAGAAGGTCGGCGTGCTCAGCGCGAAGGCAGCCTTGAGCACCATCCCGTGGGCGGCCCTAGTGTTCGACCTCGGACAGGCCGCCGTGGATTACGGCAATGCGCGGCTGACCGACCGCTTGCTCGGGGATCTCGGCGAACGCATCGATCGAATGGAAGCCGGAGCCCGCGAGCGGCTGAAGGCGGATGAGATCTACCAGCTCTCCGCGCACGCCGCGATCCGGCGCATGCTGTCGGAGACGAACCCGCGCATGGCGGATGCCCTAGCGAGGGCGGTGACGGAGTTGGGCATATCTACGCTCCTACCAGCCGAGCGGCTGGAGATCGCCCGCGCGCTTAATGCGCTGACCGAACCGGCGCTGCACCTGTTGCAGACCATGTACCGAGCCCAGAACAATCATCTCACACAGCAGGAACTGGGCGTGGTCGACGACGACGTGCGGAAGACCTATCATTTCACGAAGCTGATGTACGCCACCATGCCACTGAGCTCTTGGATCGCCCCCGCCACCGAACTTGAGCGGGCTGGGATGGTCGTGGCGACCCTCGATGATGGCTGGTACGACCCGGCGGAAAGGGCGGCCGAGGAGTCCTTGGGGCTCACTGTGCATCTGCGCGAGATGTACCCGCTGGGCGAGCGCGTCGTGAGGATGTGCTTCGGCAACCCCGCAGTACCCGCGTTCGGGTTTTTCGCTGATCAGCCGTTGAACTCTTAGTGCCGCGCCGCCCTGCCAGCGTCACCCAAGCCGATATCGCGCAAGCGATTAGGGTGACCTACTCCACGGCGCGCCGCTTCACAGGCGGCAGGGCCACGCTGCACACAGACGGTTTACCGCTACGTGCAAACCAACGGAACGGGCCCTCGCCCTGAGCACTTAGCGAACTGCCATGTTTTGGTCCTGCCTGATCCTCGTCGCTGAACAAGCGTTCGTGCCCACGCAATGGGAGCGAGCTTCAGCGCGTAAGGAGGCTGTCGACGAAGCGCTCTGGCTTGGCTTCGTGGGGACCATCGTGGGGACCATGGCGCTCGTCTTCCTGACTGGAACGATCGAGGTCAGCGGCGTAACCCATTGCGCAAATTGGCACCTGAAGCACACCGCGGCGCAACTCGCTGATGGTCCGCTACCGTTCCTGTCCCCCGAAGGCCACAGCAATCTGCTGCTCAAGCGACATGCTGCCGCTTCCAGTCGAGCAGCTAAGATCTAGAACGATGACAAGTCCCAGTCGGTCCAGGCCGGGACTGGACCGACTGGTACTACCGACCGGCATCCCGATCCGGGACCCCGGCGTCCGGCATCGTTGAGGCTGGGCTAACCGCCCTCCCCCATCCTGTATCCCGGGCCACGTTGCGTACTGGCCCCTCGCCGTGAGGAACGGCACCGAGCCCCGCCAGCCCGTGATCAGATCGGGCGGCGGGGCAGCGTTCGTCATCTCGCGGTCCTGATATCTACCGCGGCCTCGGCGAGTCTGCTGCATGTGCAACCTCTACAGCCTGATCCGCTCGCAGTCCGAGATCGGCAAGCCTTGCTCCCGGAGACCATCATCACCCCGCAGTAGTCGATCCGCAGCCTTCCATGCTCTGGATGAAGCGCGAACAGCTCGGCCGCCGTCCAACCGAGCGCATGGGCCTCAGCCCCGAGCCGGTCGCAGAAATCGATGGCAGCCTCGCGGATCGGCACCCAGCGGGTAGGCGTCAGATACCGGCATGGTGAAGCGGCCGACTTGGAATACGCGTTCGCGGATTGCGCCTTTGCAGCCATCGCGGCTGGCATCGTCGTAGCGGCAGCGGATCTCCGTCCATGACCTCCGACCTGGAGTTCATCCCCGAGAACGGCGGTGGGGCCGGGATCCGGCTCCGGGAGCGGAAGGGGTAGGAATTAGAGGGGTCAGGTCGTACCACAGAGCACCTGAAGGCGAAGGGCTATCTGAAATGAGCCCGGTGATTGACGCTATGCAGACGGCCAAACTTGCCCAGGTGGCACAGCTCGCGACCGCCGTCGCTGAACGCGTCCTTGATGCTCAGATTTTCGATCTGTCCGTTCCGCCCGCTCAAATCACCGCGTTGGCAAGTGCGGCTCGTCTGCTGCAGGACAATGGCGTGCCGTGGCCGCCGTTGGTTGAGCAGGTGCTCCACGAGCTTGCCGAGAATTCAGGGAAGCTGGCTGAAGGCGCCGGCATAGAGCGAACCAGCGAAGGCGACAGCGCGCTGACGGGTCTGACACGCTTCCTGGGCGCGTTCCGGCGCGAGAAAGACCTGCCAGTGCAGCAGGTATGAAGTCCGGCGTAACCGCTATGGGGGTCCTCATTGAGAAGGTCGCCAAAGCCCGCGAGCCATCGCGCCCGCTCTTCGCCGAGGTGTGGTTCGCGACCACCGGCCAGCAGGATCCTGACACCAAGGTGCGGTTCGCTTTCTTCATGCAGTCGAAGGCGTGGACGGACGCCGCACTAATCACGCTCGAACACGCGCTACCCGAGTGGGGCGTCGTCGCGAGGAGCGGACCGGGGCCAGGCGAAGCGAAATTGCAGCCGCCCGGAATGGGGCACGCTAAGCGCCCGGCTGGACTAGAGCCCGTGCGACATCCAGGAGGTGCTGCGCTCGCCATCCTGCAGGCGACGCTTCATGCCAAGGCCGGAGGGTTCTGAGGGCATGGCAAACTTGCCGAAAGCCGCCCTTGAAGCCGGCGTCATCTTCATCGAGGAGAACCAAGAAGGCCGGGGGTGCGGATGGGGAAGGCTCGAGGCCGAAGTGGCGTGGGGCGGGCCAGCGAAGCTGTGGCCTGTGGATCACGCAAATTCTGAATTGACGAACTGTTAAGGTTTTGAGCTAGCCCCAGGACTTGGTCTCTGGGCATTGATGGCCACGCTTCAGTAGGCCACCGACGATGCCAATCCTCCTCTACGATCGTGTTCACCGCTACCTCGTGATCGCGCTGGTGAGTGGTGGGCTGGCAATGATGGGAGCGGCTTGGGTCTGGGACGCTCTTTGATGAACTAGACCGTGCGAAAGGCACATTCGCTCAAAACGACCGATCTTGAACCTCGCTGACTACGCCTGCCCGTAGTTCACCGCTATCGCGTAGGCGCGGCGCGCCGGAACGGATCTGCAATCTGCGGTATTTCTCAGGCAACCCAGGGAGGATGATATGCTGACAGGTAGCCTGCTGTGGCTCTTAGGGGTGCCGATCCCCGTCCTGATCCTGATCTGGTTCTTCTTCCTGCGGGGCCGATAGCGCTACCCCGGCTACCACCTCGACACCGCCATCCCGGCGGCTATCCTCCCCCCATGCGCACAACCCTCGCTGCCCTCGCTCTGGTCGTTGCTGCCGGCGGAGCAAAGGCAACCGAGCCGACAGCGAAGCAGCTCATCAAGGCCTACACCGCAGCTGATGAGGCGTGCCGTGGCTCGCCCGGCGACTCCAGTGCGGCCGAGTGTGATCGGCGCACCCGGCTGAACTCCCGTCTCAATCAGATCGGTCGGTGCTACGGCAAGGAGAACCAGGACCGGTCCGAGTTTGCCTGGCACGCGTGCACGTCTCATTCGAACCGTAGCAACGACCTGGTGCCGGCTTCTCGCTGATGCGGCTGCGCCATCTGCCGCCCACGGTTCTGCACCACGATGCGGGAGGAGACGTCAATGGCAGAAGGGTCCAGTGGGGCGGAACCGCGGCTGGAACGCTCCTCACTCGTAAAAGGACGCTGCAACCGCCGGTGAGATCGACGACCTCCCCCGCCAGCCCGTGATCGGATCGGGCGGCGGGGCAGCGTTCCATTTACCCCGCCCGCTTGGCGCTCCAACTACCGGTGCATTCGACCAGTCCGCCGGACGTGCGCCATGTGCCGCTGCCGCCGCCCTTGGTGTCGAGGCTGCCGGCAATCGGGACCTTGTTCGCGCCGCTGGTGATCGTCGCCTGCACGGCACCACCTGTCGATACACCGCCGGCGATGTCGACTTCCTCCCCAGGAATGGAGGCGTCGCTATCCTTGATCTGCACGTGATAGCTTGTGCTGGCTGAGCAGGGCCCCTCAGCCGTGGTGGCTACGATGGTCCAGGAACCGTCGAACTGGTTAGGGACCCGGACCTTCTTCGTGGCAGCATCGGCCGGACAGAGAACGCCTGTCACGAAGGCAGCCGCAAGGATCGAGACGGCGATACGTGTCATAGACTGCTCCGACGGTCGCGCCGTCGGGACTGACTTCGCACTCCGAAAACAATGGCATCGCACAAATATTTTCCGGACCTCAGGACTTTCACCGCTGCTCGGACGACTTTCCTCGGCAGCCTGATCTGGTGCGAGCGTGGCGCCCCGCCGATCGCGTAACCACCCGAACATGTCTGGTTTTGCACAACCCTAGTCCGGCGCAGCGTCGGCGGCCATCTTAGTGGCAAGATCGCCTACCACTGGAGCCGGAGGGCCTGCGCGTGCTGATCTCGATGCCAATCAACCTGCTGGTGCAGATGGATGCTACTTCAGCGATAGCCTTCAGCGCCATAGGGCACTGAAGGCCGTCTCGAAATCTCCGATCAGGGTCCGATTGCAGAAGCTGTGCAGGATGGGGCCGTCGACCCGGCCCTCGCGCATCGCGATCGACTCGGTGTTCTGGTCGTAGGAGAAGTTCAGATGGCGGCCGCCGAGGGTGGTCGATAGGATGGCGTTGCCGCTATCACCATCCTGGGTCATTTCGGTCGATCCTGGCTTGCTGCGCCACATGATCCCGCCGAGCAGCGCCAGGGTGACCGCCTTCATCTGCAGGTCCTCGCCTTCGGACTGCGCGATGACGCTCACCGCGTAACGTCGCACGGCGTCGAGGTCGGTCTTCTCGGATCGGACGGGAGCGAACATGGACATCGACTTACTCCCGCCGCGTCGCGATATCGGTTGCGCCGGTCGAGGTAGCGGAATAGCCGCCCCAACCCTCCGTGGAGACGGGCGACGTGCCGCCCCACCCCTCGGCGCACCACGTCGCGAGGCGCAGCGTCGGATCGACCGAGCCGTGATCCTTCAGGATGCCCATGACGCGGTCCCGCTGTTTGTCCGCGACCAAGAGATCGAGCATCGCTGCGCCTTGCTTCAAGCGCGCGCAGCAGGCGTCCGGCGCTTCCGGAGCCACGCCGATCGTCTCGAGCCTATCCTGAAGACCGGAGCCGTTGGGAAGCGATGAGCCCGCCTCCGCGCGACCGTCATCCAGTCCGATGGGGGCGACCACGAGCCGGATTGCCCGCTCGGGGATGCCGGCCGCGACCAGCGTGGCCGTCGCGGCTTGCGCCCTGCTGGGGCTCTCATACAGCGCGAGGATGCCGAGCCTCGCGCGCGGACCTTCGCTCGGAAGCAGGAGCCCCTCCGGCCGCTCGGCTGTATCGCCCTCGGACGCGATCTCCGTCCACGCCGCAGGGCTGAACGTGGCGCGCTGGTCCGCGCTCAGCGCGAAGCCGGCGCTCATCGTGGATCCCTTCATCGGGAAAGGATCCGCCCACATCCGGTCGCCCGGACCGTTGCCGAGAGAGTTCTGCTGCGCTCGTTCACGCGCCGCAGCCTCAGCCGGATTATCGATCACCGTCTCAGCCGTCCTCATGGGCTCAGTGCTCGGTCCCGGGCATGTTTTGCCGTGGTTCGCCGCCGTGATCTTTGATGAGGTTGGACCGCGCTGGGTCGCCTTTCAGATCCGCCACCTGCTTTCGTGCAATCATGGCCAAGAAGCCGACGCCGCTGATCGTGCCGAGCGCTAAAAATAATAGAGAGATGCCGCTGCCCATAGGCGAAGCCTTTCGTCGAAGGAGCCGCCGAAGGAAGGACGACGGGGAGCATTGTGCTACATGTCGAACTAAGCCCAGGATCAGAGGTTGCCGCTTTCGATCATATCTGGGGTGCGGCGTCTTTTCTTATCATTTTTAGGGAGGATCAATGTTGGTGCACGCCACATTGATCTAGACAGCATCTACTGATATTTGGAGTTTTGTCGTGTATAATCCCATCTTTTTATCGATAATGCTGGCGATTGAGTCGCGACGGGTCATCGAGCTGCGCATGGTACGTCTTGCCTGGGGCGGCCGTGAGGGCCGCGCCGAGATGCGGTCGATGGTTGTCGAGAAGGTGCATGCGGCCGGCGAGGCAATGACTACGCTGATGTTCGGAGGCTCGCCCGAGACGGTCATCGCCCGCTACCGCGAGCACGTCGCCTTCAACACCAAGCGGCTGTCGGCAGCCTGATGCGACGCGTCAGTCGCGCCGAGCTTCGGTGCTCGCGCGCTCGACGACAGCCCGCAAGGCTGCGCTGCCTTCCATCACGAACCAGGCCCGCAACACGCTGGTGGTTTCAGGCGTGTCGTCCGACCGCTCCCGGAACAGATCGGCGTAGCGGGCCAGCTCGCGCTCCATGAACATGTCGAGGTAGCCTGCTCCCTTTGTCCGTGCGAGGTCGACGAGGGCGTCGCTGAGAACGCGCTGCATCATCTCGCCGACCATGGCCGAGACGTACACCGCCTCGGCACTGCCTTGTTGGGGTTCGCTCATGATTTGCCCTATAGCCCCGCGCCGCGGCGTCTCTGTTGGGGTTTGCAGGCAACATTTTCCATCGATCACCAGCGAAATCGCTCAAACCGGCTTGAGATGTCGTCGTACCCAGCGGCTCGCCTCTTCCAGGGCTGGAAAGGCAGGGACCCTCTGCCCTTGGAGCCGGCCGAACCCCGCCTCCATGAACCAGCTTCCGACATTGGCATGCTTGGGTTCGGCGAGGCGCACCAGCACGGCTACGAGCAGCCCGTTTGCCATCACCAGCATGCCATCCCGGTCGGGGCTGCCGGTGTCGACCGCGATCGGTTGCAGCTGCAGCACAAGCAGCGTCTCGACGTTGCCCCGCCCGGACATCGGCTAGCCCTCCTGGGCCATACCGGGCCAACTCAGGTCGCGACGATCACCCCAGCGCGTGCTGCGCAAGTGCAGGTAGTTCGGTGTGAAGCGGCAAAAAGCCTTCATTCGTTCGACGTCGAGGATGGTCAGGACGCGGCGCTTGAGGTGGATCAGGCCGAGCGCGCGCAGCTCGCGCAGAGTCCGGTTCACGTGCACGTCGGACAGTCCCATCGTCTCGGCGATCTCGGTCTGCGTCAGTGGGAACGCGTAGCTGTTGTCGGTGACACGCCCGACCGCTTCCAGGCGCATCAAAAGTTCGCAGAGGAGGTGAGCGATGCGCTGGTCCGGAGCCCGCGCGCCCATGTTGACCAACCACGCGCGCAGGACGGCACCGTCGACCAGGGAGCACCACCAGAAGGCGCGCGCGATGCTCGTGTGATGCGCCGTGATCTCATCGATGGCCCGACGGGGGATGTCCACGACCTGGCACTGCGAGATGGTGCCGATGGTGTGATCCATCTCGTCGAGGATGAACACGTTCAGGTCGCAGAAATCGCCGGGCAACAACAGGGCCATGATCTGGCGCTGGCCGTCCGGAAGGACCTTGTACCGGCAGGCAAAGCCGTCGAGGATCAGCAGGACGTTGTCGGGCTTATCGCCTTCCCGGATCAGATCCTGGCGCGCGCCGACCTGCCGGACCTTGAGTATCAGGTTGTTCAAGGCCGAGCGAGCTGGGTCGGAGAGGGGTTCGAAGCTCTCGAGCTTCCGCGTCAGCGCCTGCTGCATGGGGCTTACATCGCTGCGCCTCGATGCCTGCCAATATGTCAGATATCCGACAAGATCTCCATCATTTGACCGATATCTTGTGCTCCTAAGAAATTAGGCTCAAAGACAGGCAGGCGTCGTACGCAGGCACGTTCAGGTGCTCGTGACCGAGGGCTCTTGGACCTCCCGCTCCAAGTGAACGGGACTAGGTCGCAACCGATGCAGCACAGCTGCCTCAATCGCCTGCTCAGATCCCTGGATCCGGACGATTTCGATCTCCTGCGGCCGCACCTCCAACTTGCGATCCTGTCGTTGGGCGATGTGCTGATCAAAGCCGACACCCCGATCACGCGGGTTGCCTTCGTCGAACGAGGCATCGTCTCGCTCGTTAGTGTCGCGGCGGACGGCCAGCAGGTCGAGGTCGGACTGGTCGGATGCGAAGGCATGGTTGGCGTGCCGATCCTACTCGATGCCGAGCGGACGCCGGACGAGGCTCGGGTTCAGGCTATCGGGCTAGCGCAGGTCATGCCGGTAAGTGCCCTCACTGATGCGCTTCGGCACAGTCGGCGCCTGCACAATCAGCTGTTGAAGTATGCGCACGTCCTCGGCGTGCAGGCCACGGCCACGGCCTTGGCCAACGGCCGCTACACCCTGGAGCCGCGTCTCGCCCGCTGGCTGCTCATGTGTCACGATCGGACCGAGGGTGACGAACTTCCGACGACGCACCGGTTTCTGTCGCTGATGCTCGGGGTCAATCGTCCGGGCCTGACGGGCGCGATCTCGGTCCTGGAGCGTTCCGGCGTGATCGGTCGACAGCGCGGTACCCTGATCGTTCGCGATCGCGCGGCGCTGCTCGCTCTAGCCGGCCCCTCCTACGGCACTCCCGAGGCCGAATACGAGCGCCTGTTTACGGGTCCGGCACCGGGCGGCCACTGAGAACCTTCTCAGCCCCACCCCAAGCTACGATGAGGAAGACGTCTAAGCCGGGCGGCCCTATCATCACCGCTCGCCCGGCCTCGCGCACCTTCCGACCGCGTCCGCGGCTGGTGACGTGATAGATG
>NZ_JBYQFA010000004.1:0-44492 GCF_057836565.1 Methylobacterium sp. J-118 | reverse complement strand
GTGCTGGGTCGCGCCTTCGACACGACCGGCTGGCTCGGCTCCTCCGCTGGAGCCGACGGCGAGCCCGCGGATCTTGGCTTCCCGTCCTGGCTGACCCTGCCGAGCGACCAGGACCTCACCGGCGGCCGGAGCTGGCACTTCTTCTTCGCCTGGGCCTTCGTCCTGAACGGCACCCTGTACCTGTTCTACGGTCTGCTCAGCGGGCAGCTGCGCTTCCGCGTCGTTCCGCAGCGCGACCAGATCCGGCACTTCGGCGCCTCAATATGGGAGCACCTGACGCTGCGCTTCCCGCAAGGGGATGAGGCCAAGCGCTACAACGTCATCCAGAAGCTCACCTACGCCCTCGTGCTGTTCGTGCTCCTGCCCGTGCAGGTGCTAGCGGGCCTGGCGATGTCGCCGGCCATGGACGCCGCGTTCCCGTTCCTGCTGACCCTGTTCGACGGGCGGCAGTCAGCCCGCACTGTCCACTTCGTCGTGGCGGCGCTGCTGGTCCTGTTCGTGATCGTGCACGTCGCCCTGGTTCTGCTCTCGGGCTTCTGGAACAATATGCGTGGCATGCTCACCGGCTGGTTCGTGATCGACCGCAAGGTCGAGCCGGCACCCGTTACCGGGAAGACCCGGGCATGAGCCGCTTTCTGAGCCGACGCGTCCTCCTGACGGGGGCTTCCGCCGCGGCTGCGACGGCTATGCTCGGCGGGTGCGACCGCCTGGGCAACGCGGAATGGTTCAAGCGCACGCTGAAGACGGGCGAGGACGCCAACCTGTTCGTCCAGCGCCTGCTCCTCACCGAACGCAGCCTGGCGCCAGAATACACCGAGGCCGACATCTCACCGTGGTTCAAGCCGAACGGCACCGAGGACCCGCCGGACAAGGGCTACAAGGCCTTGGCGAAGGGCAAATTCGCCAAGTACCACCTGGAGGTCGGCGGCCTCGTGGAGGCGCCCTTCAGGCTGTCCCTGGCCGAGCTCCGCAAGCTTCCCGCCCGCACCCAGGTCACCCGGCACGATTGCGTCGAGGGGTGGAGTGCCATCGGCAAGTGGACCGGGGTGCCGCTCGCCGACCTCTTGACCCGGGCCAAGCTGAGGCCCGAGGCGCGCTTCGTCGTGTTCCACTGCGCCGACACCATGGACCAGGGTGGCGATGACGATCGTGAGGACGACGGCGCCGCAGGTGACAGCAGTTCGCAGGAGGAGGCGCCTGCCGGCAATGCCAACCCGAACATGACCAAGCAGTCGGGCGGTGGCGAGAGCAAGAAGGACTCGGGCGGCCAGCAGGCATCGGAAGACACCGCGGCCAGCGGCGGGTCGCCGGTCCGGTACTACGAGAGCATCGACCTCGTGGACGCCTTTCACCCGCAGACGATCCTGGCCTACGAGATGAACGGGCAGGCCCTGCCGGTCGCGAACGGCGCGCCCTTGCGCCTGCGGCTGGAGCGCAACCTCGGATACAAGCAGGCCAAGTACGTCATGCGCGTCGAGGTCGTGGAAAGCTTCGCCCATATCGGCGAGGGCAAGGGCGGCTACTGGGAGGACCAGGGCTACGCTTGGTACGCCGGCATCTGAGCCGAAGGATCGGACGTGAGATGCGCAACCAGATCCTTGCCAGAAGGATTTGTAAGCGAGTCCGATGCAACAGGCCGGGACCAGCCGTCGTGCTGCATCCCGGCCTCGCGCACTCCCGACCGCACCGCGGCGGATAATCCTGAGATAGGCGCAAGGGTGGCCGCGAGGAAGCGGCGGTGTGTCCCCCGCGCCCTCGTGGGCGGGTGTTTCATCCGGTTAAACGTCCGTTCGATCAGACGAGACACCCCGCGAAATTAGCATGGCTTACGCTTTCGTCTCCTACCTGCGGGTCTCGACCGAGCGGCAGGGCCGATCCGGGCTCGGGCTGGAGGCGCAGCGGGGGGCAGTGGCCGATTTTCTCGCGGGTGGCTCCTGGCGGCACGTGGCCGAGCTTGTCGAGGTGGAGAGCGGGTCCCGGGACAATCGCCCTCGCCTCTCGGAGGCCATGGTGCTCTGCCGGCTTCACGGCGCCACGCTGGTCATCGCGAAACTCGATCGCCTGTCACGTGACGCGGCCTTCCTGCTCAACCTGCAGAAGGCTGGCGTCCGGTTCGTGGCGGCCGACATGCCCGAGGCCAATGAACTGGTGGTCGGCATCATGGCGGTGGTCGCCCAGGCCGAGCGCAAGATGATCTCGGCCCGGACCAAGGCCGCGCTGGCGGCCGCCAAGGCGCGGGGCGTGCGCCTGGGCAAGCCTAAGAACCTGTCGAACCGGGAGGCCGGCCAGGAGCGCGGGCGAGCCCGGCAGGCGCGGCGAGCGGCGGAGCGCGGCCTGGATCTGGGGCCGGTGATCGCGTCTGTGCGTGCCGAGGGCGCCGTCTCCCTCCGGCAAATCGCGGGGGCACTGAACGCCCGAGGCATCCCGGCTGCTCGCGGCGGAGCGTGGTCGGCCGCGCAGGTGTGGCGGGTTCTGGCGGGGATTGATGGCCACGGTTAAGATGGTGTTAACCGCAATCTGCCCGTGTGATGGCGGCCAGAAAGAAACTGTCTTGCGGACAGATAGCGGCTATCAGTCAGACAGGTTGCTGCATGGCGAAATTGATAGGCCTGGCATCGACGAAGGGTGGCGTTGGGAAGACGTCGATCGCCCTAAACCTTGCGGCCGTGTTGGTAAGAAGCGGTGCGAAGGTCGTCGTCCTGGACGCCGATCCAGCCGGCCATGCCGTCGCGGTCAGCGAGATGGGCCTGCTGCCTTTTCCGGTCGAGGCGCAGCTTCTTGAGGAGGTCGAGGCTAAGGCGGTCGCGGCCTGGACCAAGGCCGTGCGGGCGCAGGATACCGACTTCGTCGTGATCGACGCGCCCGGTGCGCTGGGCGCTGCATTCGGCGCTGTCGTGGCGATTGTCGATTTGGCGCTGATCCCGGTCGGCGCCTCGATGCTCGATATCCGGGGGGCGGCCGAGACGGTCGGCATCGTGCGGCGACACCGGAAGGCCGGCGGGCGAGGGCGGCCGGACATCCTCGTCGTCCCGTCTCGCGTCGATCGGCGGACAGGATCGGGGCGGGACGTCGTCAGCACGCTGGCCGGCCTGACCGAGCCGGTAGCGCCGCCGATCACGCTGAAGGCGGTCGTCGCCGATGCCCTGTCGGCCGGCGAGGCTGTGCCCGCCGAGTCCCCGTCTGGTCTGGAGTTCGCGGCGCTTGCCGCTGCGGTTCGCGCTCGTCTGGAGTCGTTGTGATGGCATCGAAGCCCCGAAACCGGGCCAGCATGGATGCGGAAGCCGTCGCCCGCTTGATGGCCGCGCAAGACCAACTAGAGCAGGACGCGCCGGCCGAGCCTACGTCTCCGGCGCCACCCGAGCCGGTTGCGGCGGCCGAGCCCCCGCCGCCTATCCAAGCCGTTCCCGTGCAGGTCGCCCAGGCTGTTTATCCGCAACCCGCGCCGCCGCCGCCAGCCTTCGATCCGAGCAAGGTTGACGGTCGGACCCTTCGGCGGACTGGTCGGGAGCCGTTCGCCACCAGGATCAAGCCAGAGGCCCACGAGGCGCTGCGCCGGATCGCTTACCATCGCCGGATCACCATCGCGGAAGCGCTGGAAATGGCGGTCGAGGCCTTCGATAGAAGCTAGAAATCTAGTCTTATGATTGACGCTAGATAGTCGCAAGATAGCAATCAGATATCCGGCTTCTGCGTTTATGATAGCGGCTCCCTTCACCGGTCCGGCCACCGGGATCTGCGCACGGTGGTCGGCTACATCCGGCGGGCGAATGCGTTCAAGGGGCACTCCGGGTCGGGGTTCTTATGAAAGGGGAAGCGCACCGATGCGCAGCGATCAGATCCGCGCCGCCGGCATCATCGCAGAAAACGTCGTCTCGGCGCTGGAGCGGTTGGACGGGGGCGACCTCGCGGCACAACCTCGGGAGGCGGCAATCGGTGGCCTGATGCGCGAGCTGGTGGCCGTGATGCCGACGCCGTTCGACGGCGTGCTGGCCGCCGCCTGCAAGCGCTACCTCGCCACCCTGCCGGATCAGGGGTGGGCTGGGCCACGCGTCGAGACGGTCAGCATGGTCGACGGATCCGTGACGATGCGGGACGGGTAGGGGACGGGCCGGATCCCGTGATGACGTGGTTCGGCCCTGTGCCGTTCGGCATCCGAGCCGGAGCGACGAGTGCGATGTAGCGCGTAGCCGCGAGGGTGACGGCGCGATGAGTGCTGAGAGCGTATTTTGGGCCGGCTTCGTGGCCGAGGAGCATCACTAAAATAGTGATGTTTAGTGATGAGCGGCGGGTTTTGCGCCCAATACGCGCGCCCGTGCGTGAGGGCACGGCACCCAACCAGCCCGACGAATGCCGTCGCCTTGGTTTTTCCCGCCTATGAAAAGGGGGTGGTGAAACGCCCCCTCCCCTGAGTTTTCGGAGCAGTACGCGCAGGCGCGCGCGAGGGGAGGGGCGGCGGTTCCGAAAGGGGGTCGCAGAACGCTACCCCCTGAGTTTAGCGCACGGTACGCGCACGCACGCGAGGGGCCTGCCTGTTGTGATTTGTTGTGGTCGAGAGGCGTCCGCCTGTTATTAATTGTTAAGGTTGGGGGCTGTTTAGACGCTTCCAAACCTTCAGTTCGCGGGCGAATTTCGGGAGCAGTACGCGCACGCGCGCGGGGCTACGGACGGATCGTTCACCGCTCGGACCGTGCCGCCTCCGTGCTGGGCTCGCGCCGGGTGCGTGCAGGTATCGTGCCGTCTCAGTAGGGGGCCAGTGCCTGGGCAACTAGGCGACAGATGGCCGGCGCGGGCTGTTGACCTTTGCTGACCTCAGCGGGGAGTTTCGCTACCAGTACGCGCCCGCGCGCGCGAGGCTGAGACAGGGGCCATAGAGTCCGCAAAAGCTTTAAAGGTCAGTGTCTTAGCCCGTCTCGGTCGATAGCATGCGGGTGTCCAAAATGGACGAACCTGCACAACCCGCACACCCTAAATGGGCCGGCGCGGACCGGCCCCGCTTTGAAAAACAATCAACAAAAATCAGAGCGGGGCGCGCGGGCGAAGGCCGAATAAAAAAACGGAAAATATTGGCCGAGGGTCGGACCGGAGCCCGATTAAAATACCGCCCAATATTCCGCCCCGGTACCGGTCGCCTGTTGAAGGATGTTGAGGTCAGAGCCGGTCCGGGCCTGTTAGCAAATGTTAGCATCGGCCTATTGGTAAATGTTGGGATCGGGCGGGGTTTCGGGCCCAGTACGCGCGCGACACGCGAGGCCGGCGCCTTTGTTAAAGTAGCGATGAGTAGCAAAGCCGGACCGGAGTTTCGGCAGCAATACGCGCAGGCGCGCGAGGCGGCACTGCGTGGCTAAAGTAGCTGGAAATAGCCACACCGTTCGGAATTAAGCGCACGATACGCAGGCGCGCTCGAGGGCCAACCCGAACAACCCGAACACCTGAAAAAGGGACTGCCGCCGCCTCTAAAGTAGGGAGATTTAGAGCGCGCAGGCCGGTGAGCGGCTATTTTTCGGAAGCCGCTACGCGAAGAGTTTTCCGAGGCAGTCATCGCGGGAATTTCTGGAGTTTTCGGAGGCAGTCACGCGCAGGTAGGCCACGAGTTTTCCGACCCAGTCCTGCGAGGGTAGTTTTCGGTAGCTGGTAGGCGAGGCTGGCGGCCGGGCGGGCATTGGGTTTTGCCGGCAGTCATCGCGAGCCCTGGTTAGATATGAGCGTTGCCCACATTGCCATTAGGATCGCCAGATTTGGCCCAGGACGGCCATTGTCCGAAATCCGGTAGTGTCACCGATAAAACGAGGGAGCGGCCTCACGCGCCAAATTTAGCGGCTTCCTGGGCTTTCCTGACGGCGGACACCGTCGAGGGTGACACGCCAGCCCGCCGGGCGATCTCCCGATCCGAAAGGCCCTCCGCTAGCAAGGTCTCGACGGCGGCACGGCGCTCGGCCACGGGGCGGTGGGCAGGTTTATCCGGGCGAGAGGTCGGGCGGGCGGCAGACCTGGCAGTCGGCTTGCGGGCCTGTCCATTTTGGACGGGCGGTCGGCGAGGCGCTAACGGTGAGGGGGTAGCGCTTTGCGACCCCCTTTCGACCTCCGGCAGATCAGGATCAGATGGGGTAACGGATGGTGAGCCCATCTCGGCTTCAGGAAGCGAGGGGGGTAACGGTTCGTGATCCCCTTGGCTCTCAGGCTCGGCCGAATTGATCGCCTCGCACTGGATCTCGGCCCGGCTCGCCTCAAGCTCCGCGTCCCACCGAGCCTGCATCGCCCAACGCCGCCGCAGTCCAGTATCGCATCCCGGCGTGCCGCAGTTGCTGTTGCCATCGTCCCGGTAGCCCGCACCGCACTCCTCGCACCGGAGAGGACAGCGGCAGCCCCACCAGATCGTGAAACACTCGGTGCATCCGCCCATGTAGCGCATCGCTCGTCCTCACTTCACCCGGTAGTCGATGCCGGCAAGCTCGATGCCTTGGTCTACGAGCTGCTTGTCGAAGCCCTTCCGCGCGACGGTGGCCGGTTTCAGGGGTGGCCCCGAGTAGTCGGTGATGGCCTGTTGCAGGTCGCCCTTGATGATCTCACCCATGAGCGCGAGCGCCTTATCCGTGTCGTAGCCGTTGGCCTTGAGCAGCACCGCGAACTTGTCCCGCCACTCCGTCGACTTGGCCGCGATGGTGTTCCGGATCGCGGGGCGCGGCGGTTGACCGTGGGCTGGGTTGCCGAATTCGTTGATGAGGGCCACGAGGGCGACCGGCGTTCCATCGGGGTAGGTCGCCCCGTCGAGCCAGCCGACCTCGACGGTGGAGGCGCGGCGCAGGTTGGCCTCGATCTCCTTCAGCCGCGCTTCGAGCTTGTCGCCTCCCGTGACCGTGACTGTCATGGCCTCGCTCCTACTGCATCCACCGGAGGCACCCGGCAGTCTCGCACTGCCCGTGAAGGTGGCCGTTGTGGCTATCCCGCGCCCAGGCCAGCCGGCCCTTGCACGTCGGGCACTCGACGGCGCCGCTCTCGGCCGGGTCCGTGGCGATCGTCGCCATGATGCGGTGCAAGGGATCGGTCTCGGCCGGCGGGGCGATGAACGCCGTGTGCAAACCAGCCGCGAGACCGTAGAGCGCTGCGACGGCGGCCTGCTGGCGGACCTCTCGGGCGTTGTTCCGGGTCTCCATCGTCACGGCCGCGGTGAGCGCCATCTGGGGGGCCGTCTCAATGCCGGCATTGATGGCGGCGCGCTCGCGGCTAATAAAGCCGCCCATTAAAATGGTTCGAACCCCATCATCCGATAGAGTACTCAGCTCGTTGATAGCCAACAAGGGTCCGCACCTTTAGAACGAGCGGCATCCATGATCCATCAAACAGAAATTCCCGGCAATTTCTGGGCTGAGCTTGAGCATAACGTTTCGTCGAAAGTTGGCGAAGCTCTTAACACAGATGAAGTTCCGCACGAGTTGCTGATTTCGTATCTGCGCGATTTGGAGGTCATGGCGCGGACGGCATGCCATAGCCGACAGACCGTCCAGATCATCGCCTCCGGGCGTAGCCTTCTCGGAGACCGGACGGAAGTTGGACGAAAGGATTGTGCGTTCTCATACGCGCATCTGTGATCGAAATGGATCTCGGGACAGTAGGCTATGTCATGACCGAACAGGCGTTCGCGGTCTTGATAGCCGCGGCCTTCACCTTCGGGTGTGCAGCGATCCACGAATGGCGCGAGCACGCGCGGCACCTCACGCCGATCCTCGCCAGCATTACGATCGGCTTGGCTCTTATGGCCGGTATGATCGCGTTGGCCCAGAATGGGGCCATCAGTCCAGCCGACGCCTCGAAGCTTACCCCCATGGGCCGCGCCCAAGTGTCCTCGTGGCATTCGGAAACGAGAATGGCTGCGGCCCAGAAGCCGAGCATGGCCGAGATCCAGCAGGCGCTTCGCGGGCAGTAGTGCAGCCCGTGCGTCGCGGACAGCGCACTCACGCAGGATCTCCGTTACTCTCCAACAAGCCGGACAATGCGGCGGCCAGGATGGCAGCGCGGGCCTTGGTCCGGCGGGGGTCCGCGGCCGTGATCTCGCGCCGGATGGCGTCGAGGGTTGCGGGACCGCCGGCCGCGTGCGCCTCGCGGAGCTTGCGGATGAGGGCGCTCCGGAAGGCGAGGGCAGCCGGTGCGTCGGCGCCTCGCTGCTCGATGCTCTCCACGAGGGCGAGGATGCCGGTGGTCGTCATGTCGACGGCCCTCCGATCCCGTGCCACACCATCTCCAGCACGATCGCGCGCCAACCGGCATGGCTCGGATCCATCTCGGCGATCTCGACGGCGAGAGCCGGAAGGTCCGCCTCGGGGTCCGCGGCGTGCAGGGCGCGACCGATCCGGCGCAGCTCGGCCCGACAGGCGGTACCGATCGGATCCGAGATAAGTCCGCGCAGGTCCAGAGCTTCGCGGGTCGGGATCGTGGTCGGGTCGCGCCAGACGAAGGGTGTAGCCTGGATCGGCCGGGCTGGCTCGGCGGCAGCGCGTTCGCGAGCGCCTTTCACGATGACCTGCAACAGGGCGTCGGCGGCGGCTTCAATGGGGGTGGCGGGCTGGCTCACGGCATGGCCTCCAGCTCGCGCTCGAATGCTTCCATCTCCTCGTCGCTGAACGCGACGGCCGAGCACCAAGCGAAGTGGATGTGGAGCGGCATCCCGAATTTCGGAATTTTGTACGTGCCGAGGGCGTCGCGACGGGTCTCGCCGCCCTGGTCAATGATCAGCCCGGCGTCGAGCAGGTTGCGGAGCGTCTTCGGGGAGCACCGGGGCGGCTCGCCGCAACCGATGCGGTCGAGAGCGCGGCGCTCGGCCGACGTGCGGCCGGGGTGGGGCATGCGGTCGGGGTCGGACTTGCGGGGCATGGTGGGTCCTTCAGGCGAAAGCTGCAGCAGGGGAGAAAGGCGCTTCTTCGCACGCCTCGACGTCGACGGGCCGTCCGACCAGTTCGAGCCAGCGCCCGAGCGTACCGACTAGGGCGGCCGACTTCGCGGCCTGGTTGGTGACGACGACAGGCGCGGGCGGCAGGAAGGGCGCGGGCGGCGCTGCGGCCGCGGGCGGCGCAGGCGCGGCCTCCTCGGTCGCCTGGATCTCGAACCCTGCCAGCGCCCCAAGACGGGTTTCGAGCCAGGCCCGCAGGTCCAGCACGGCCGCGGGGTCATAAGCGCCGTTGCGCCACTTCTGGGCGCGGCCGGCGCGCTGATAGCGGAAGGGCGTCGACACCTTGTCCAGCTTCATCCCGCCGCTCCGGGCGCGCCAGTCGCGGGCGGCCGCGGCCGTGGTCCAACGAGCAGGCCAGGCAGCGGCCATGTCTGCGGGACTGTCGAGCGCGATGCCCTCACCGGGCGGGGTCACGGGCCGCCCGTCGACCGTCAGCCACTCAAGGGGGCCGATGTGATCCGTGAGCCAGCGCCAGAGATCCGCGGGGCGGTTCGGCAGCAGGTAGCCGGATGCCGGCTCAGAGCGGCCCTGCCGCTTGTACGCGAACACTGTCGCGACAGCGGGGGTAAGTCCTATAAGGGTATCCCTTATAGAGATTACCCCCATCGTCGCGACAGTGTTCTCACGGGCCGCGTCTCGGGTTGGGGCCAGATCCGGGAATGCCGCCATGATGTCGGTCTCGCTCTCCAGGATCACGCTGGCCGGCGCCATATTGGCCCACCCTCCCGGCAGGGCGTCCTTCCAGGCCACGGCCTGATCGACGCTGACCGGCAGGGGGACGTCGGTGATGATGTCGACGAAAGCCGGCGTCTCGGCGGTTCGACGTAGAGGGCGGATCCGCCCGACGGCTTGGATCAACTGAGCCTCCGTGACCTGGGCCCGTAGCGCCTCCGCTACCGGGTCAGGATGCCGCTCGGCCTCGACGCGAATGCCGGAGCCGTCGGTGAGGCGCACTCCGGCCTCAACCTTTGGGTACCAGCAGCGTCCGTTGTCGTCGGGCTTGATCCGCTCCGGCACGCAGCCTGAGACGACGCCGGCCATGGCCTCGGCGACCGGCGGGCCGGGCTGAAGCCGCCCGATGGTGATGAGGCCCCGCGCGGTTTTCCAGCGATCGATGCCGGCGATGCCGCCATAGTGACCCGTCTCGACGTTCGGTGGCAGGCCGATGCCTTTCAGGATCTCGACGAGGCGTTTGGGGGCGATGACAGCTACGATGCCGGGCCACGCCAACGCGGCGCGTAGGCGGATGAGGCGCAGGAGGTGGTGGACGACGCGCTTCGCCTCTTCCGGCTGCTGCCCCTCGATGATCCCGAGCTTCGAGGCGGTGGTCGGGCTGCCGAGGATCTGGCGGGCCGTGACGTGCTCGCTCCAGCGAGCGGTGATGTCGGCACGGATCTCGACGCGCTGACCGATCACGGGCTCTAGCAGGGGGGCCTTCGGCAGCGTCGCGTCGATCGCCAGCACGGGCGCCGACCACGACGACACCACGGCGTCGAGTGAACGGCGCTCCAGCACGCGCGCCTCGATCTCGCTGTCGTACCGCAGCGACAGGCGTCCGGATGCCTCCGCATTCCCGGCGAGGAAGTCGCGCAGCTCGGCCCAGATGCCGGCCAGCAGCCGGATCTCGGCGTTGTGCGGGCCAAAGACGGCGACGCTCGCTTTGCGGGCCTTCGGCGGCATGCCTGGCAGCATGTCGGGTTCCCGCTTTCGGTCCCACTCCATCTTGTAGCCGCTGGCGGCCAGCGCCCGGGTGACGCCATGACGCTCCAGGATCACGCGCTGAACTGGTCCCTCCTCGGGGTGCGCGCGGAGGGCGCGAAGCAGCGTACCGCGGGCGCTGGTGAGGTCGTTGGCGAAGTTGGTGAAGGCCTTGAACCCGCCGGGTAGCTCGACGGATGCGCGCTCGATGGCGTCCAGCGTCATCCGCGCTGGCTTGTCCGGCAGGGCGCCGAGCACCACGCCCTCGTCGATTACGATGGCATGGGGGTCGGGTATGAAGCTCGGTTTCTGGTGTCCGAGCAGGCTGTGCGGGACGAGCCAGACGGCGGCGTCAGCGTTACGCTGCCGCTCCATTCCGCAGCGGTCGATGAAGGCGCACCGGTACTCCAGGCCGTCGATCTTTTTCTTGCACACGGCGGTGGCCACCGTAGCGCCGGCGTCCCGGGCATCCTGTGCCGCCTGGGGGTCGAGGCACATCTTGAGCCCCGGCGCGTCGGGGTCCTCCGCGTCGTACCCACGGTAGATCCTCGCCTCGACGCCCTCGCCTGCGAACCGCTCGGCAAGTTCCGTGAGCAGCGAATGGTTCGGGGCGGCGTAGACGGTCACGATGCCGGCCCGAGAGGCCTCGGCCGCCTCGTGGATAGCGAGGGCTGTTTTGCCGATGCCGGGCTCGATCCGGGCGGCCAGAGCTACGGGTGCGGGCTTTGCTGGTTCAACGGGTTCGCTGCCCGCATCTTTCGGGTTGCTCCGACTTTCTTCCTTCCAAGTGTCGTGCTCCCCCTTCCAGAGGGCGTGAGCGCGTTCCCAGGCTTTCATCTCGACGCGCCAGGCTGGGACGTGCCGCCCAAAGAAGTCGGTGACAACGTTGCGGGCCTGCGCCTCGGCCTCCTCGAGCGGGGCGCGCCGATCCGGGTATGTCGGCTCGGCCGGCTCCTGGGCGGCGCCGTCGACCTTCGCCTGGATGAAGTCCCAGGCGCGTTCGACCTCGCGGTGCAGCCGGTCGCGGGGGGCGAGGAACTTGCCGCCGCAGCCCTCTGGGTAGCGTCGGATCAGCGCCTCGAAATCGTCGGGCGACAGGCCGTCGGCATAGGCCGCCTTGGCGGCCGCGAAGAACTGGGGCCAGCGCTTCGGGACGTCGGTCTCGGCCGCCAGGGCCTCGGCCGCGGGGCTGGTGCGCCCGGTGGAACCTGTCTCGCCCTCGAACGAGGCGTTGGGGCGCGCCTTGGCCTTGGCCTTCGGTTTCGGGGCCGGGAACGCGGCCTCCATCTCGTCCGCCGTCCAGAGCGGGCCATCGAGGCTGATGATCCCGGTCTGCGCGGCGACGCGGCCGCGGGCGACCTTCGTCTTGCTCGGATAGTTCACCGTCCCCGGGACCCGGAACGGCTGGGTCACGACGCCGGTATCCGAGTCGCCGCCGGTCTTGGCCTTGATCCCCGCACCGATGCGCGCGGCACGATCCGCCGGGACGGCCTGGGCCAGCAGGAACCACCGATGCGTGTTCCCCGGGGAGGACTCGATCACCAGCGACGGGGTCGCGTCGATGCGACTGCCCTTTCCCTTGTCGGCGTCGTCGTCGGCCACGAGGCCGAACGCGGCGATTGTGTCCGCGAGCGACCCGCGACCCTTCTCGCCCCTCGCGCGCCGCCGGACCGTCCGCGCCTCGATGTAGACGTTGTGCCCGCCGTTCGATTGACGCGCGGCCTCGTCGACCATGTACTCGGTCTCGCCGACCTCGAACTGGAATGCGAGGGCATTGCCGCCGGCCGGATGGACGATGACGAGCTGAAGCGCGCCTGGGTCGCGCATCCCGGCGGTGGCGGTCGCGGCGTGGGCGTGGATGCGCTCCACGAAGGTGCGCACCACTGCCCGGTCGGCGACGAGGGGAGCCTGCGCGTTCACGCAGTGCTGCCCTGGTCGAAGGTCGCGCCGAGCCGCCGCGCGGCGTCGTGGGCCAATGACACGGCCTCTGCGAGCGAGGCGGCCGCGCCGACAGAGCCGACGGAGTCGCCGGAGGCCGACCAATGGTCGATGCGCCAGCGCTCATCGGCACGCTTATCCAGCCAGATCGAGATTTCGCCTCGGCGGCGCCGGCTCGGCACCGATTGATCCAGCATGACCGCGAGCGGCCCACCGAGCACCGAGACCGGGATGTCCCGGTGCCGGGCGGAGTAGGCGCGCGCGTCCCGGAGCGCGTGCTCCTTGGCCGGCGTGCGCTCAAGAGCGACGTAGCGGCCGCAGGGCAAGAGCAACCAGGCAATCCACATGTCCGCGGTCGGGCATACGATTACTTCGATGGCGACCGGCGTGCGCTGGGTGGACATGGGCGAGGGGAAGGCGACGACGTTGCTCATGCCGCCACCTCGTGCTGATCGCGCAGCTCGAACTGCCGGCACCAGTCCTCAGAGCCGACGACAGGCCACATGGCGGTCTCGGATCCGATCGCGTCTGGATTGGTGGTCGGTGGGTTCGCCCGGCACTGTCCGGTTGGCTTGCGGCCGATGACGCGAAAGCCGCCGGGGCCGTCCTGACCGACGGTGACGTGATCCCAATGAGACCAAGCCGTGCAGTTCGCGCACGCGAGCGCCTTGGCGGCGGGCATGAGGATGCGTGGGTGCGTCATCGGCCGCCCCCGTCCTGCTGGGCGGGCCGGAGCGCCTGGGCGGTCGAGGCGGCCGACGCGAGGGCCTTGGCGGCGCAATTCAGGCTGTAAACCGCGCCGCGGACGTCTCGGATCAGGGCGAACTCGACAGCGTTCCGGGCATAGGCCTCGGCGAGGCTGGCGGCCTCAGCCATCGCGTCGAACGTGAGGCAGGCTGCCGGGGAGATGGTGACGGGCGCCGTCATATCCGGCGCTCCGCAACGGCGTAGGCGTGCGCGGCGATGACGCTCGCGAGAGCCTGGCTGCGAACCCGGTCGAGAACGGCGCGAGTGCGCAGGTCCTCGACGGGCGGCATATCAGGAAGGGATGTCGGGACGGATTGCGGACGCTGCCGCCGAACGCTATGTGATGTGGGCACAGTTCAAACTTTCAATCGGCCCCGGCGAGCGACCCTCGTGCGGGGCCGTTTTTTCGTCTGGGGCTGGTGAAGCGCCGGCCGGTTCGGCGCGGATGGATCCGGCCAGCGGGTTGCCCCGCTGAAGCGGGTTAGGCGGCGGCTGAAGCCGCGGCTTTACGCGACCCGTTTCGGGGCACGCGCGGCATTTCACTCTGGCGGTGTTCGTAGGCCCACCGCACGAGATCCCAGACAAAGTATCGGACTGCCCAGGACTCGCCTTCCGGCCGAATGAATACGGGGCCCGTGCCGGCGCAGCGGCGTGAACGGAGACGCGCTTCTGGCTCGCGAAGAAACCGCGCCGCCTCGGTCTCGCTCAAGATCAGGTTCTCGGGCGCCTTGACGCCAGGCGGAAGACTAAGGGCCGGAACTTCGGCTGGAAGGATCTCAATTTCCGACGACATCGGGGACCTCGCTCGGGAGAGTGAGGAGAACCTACGACACGTCCTTCATAGAGAAACGCCCGGTTTCTCTATGCGGCATAGAGAAACCGCTGGTTTGCCTATGTTCTGGTCGTTGTAGCTTGTTTCTGTCGGCGCTTCGTCCTTGAGGCGCTCTGTAAGGATGCTACTCTTGCAGACCATCCCGCTTCAGGCCGTCCCGAGCCAGATCGTAAAGGCGCAGCTCGGCAACCAGCCGTGCCGGATCGCCGTCAAGCAGACGGGCTTCGGCCTCTTCGCCGATCTCTACGTCAACGAAGTGCTGTTGGTGGCGGGCGTCCCTTGCCTCGACCGCAACCGCCTCGTGCGCTCGGCCTATCTCGGCTTCCTGGGCGATCTCATGTTTCAGGACACGCAGGGCACCGACGACCCGACCTATGACGGTCTCGGGTCCCGGTTCCAACTCGTCTACCTCGACGCGACCGAGGTGGTGGACTGATGCCCGAACTGGTCGCCGTCCCGAACCTGCCAGGTGTCCCCGCCGTCGCCTTCGCCCCGGGCTACGATGTCCGCCCGACACTCCTGACAGCCGACGATCCCGTTGCCTTGGCCGCGTTCGTCAACGGCTCGCAGCAATGGGGGCTGTTCCGCAATGGTCAGAGCGTCATTCAGGCGGACGGTATCGCGGCCTTCGACCATCGGCGCGAGTGGACGGTCTGCGATTATCCCGTGGAGCAGGGCGCCTTTGCATCCTTCAACAAGGTCAACGTCCCGTTCGATGTTCGACTCGTCTTCATGGCGGGCGGGAGCTTGGCGAACCGGACAAGCCTGCTCAACTCGGTCGCCGCCATCGCGAGCGACCTGAACTTCTATGACGCGGTGATGCCGGAGAAGGTCTGGCGGAACCTCAACGTCACCCACTACGACTTCTCCCGCACCTCACAGCGCGGCGTCGGCCTGCTGATGGTCGCCCTCTGGTGCCGAGAGATCCGGCAGGCTTCGGCGTCCGCACCCGGGGCGGCTGGCACAGGCGGGTCCGCCACGTCCGGCGCCGATCCGAGTGCGACCGGCGGCGTCGGCGATACCGCAGCCCCGTCAGGCGCCACCCCCGTCGATGGCGGCACGGTGCAGGCGACGGACGCGACGGCTGCGCAGATCGCCTCTGTCGGCACGCAGGATTTCTCCGGGGGCTACAACGTCAGCGGGTTCGACGTGAACGCTACCGCGACCGCCGACGTGGGTGAGCTGACGGCCTACGACCCCGTGACGGGCCAGCAGATCCCCGAGGCTACGGTTCCCGGCTCCTCGGCCGCCCCCGTCACGTCCTCCACGATTAGCGGCCTGATGCCCGCCGGCCCCGACACCTTCACCTCGTTCAGCGTCGGGTCCGTGCCCGGCATCTCATCCTAGAGGAAAGCAGCATGGCCCGCAGAACGAAGTACATCACCCTTTCCGAGGTCGATGACGACAACCGGGACAAGGGAAAGACCTTTCTCCTGACCGAGCTGAGCGCCGAGGATGCCGAGGATTGGGGTCTAAGGGCGCTGCTGGCTCTGAGTTCTGCCGGCGCCGAGGTGCCTGACGACTTCGAGGATGCCGGGATGGCGGGACTGGCCGCCATGGGCGTCGATGCCTTACGCGGCCTCAAGTACGAGGTCGTGCAGCCTCTATGGCGGCAGATGTTCACGTGTGTTCAGGCCTGTCCAAACCCGCAGCAACTATCCCTGGCTCGCGGTCTCGTGTCCGAAGACATTGAGGAGATCTCCACGCGCCTGATGCTGCGGAAGGAGATCGTAGAGCTGCACATAAATTTTTCGCGGCTCGCAAGCCTCTCAAAATCAGCCCGTCAGTCGATGCCGGGCAACCCCGCGGCTGGCGGCCCTACGCCAACTGGTCCCGACCCATGGGCACTGTCCTGAGCAGCGGGAAGGCCACGCTGCACGAGTTGCAGACGATCTACGGCGTGAAGGATCTCCACGGAATGCTGGAAATCATCGTGATCGACGCGAACAACGCGCGGGTCATGCAGGAGCAGCAGGCTCGACAGCAGGGCAGGTAGCATGAGCGCAGGGGCATCAACGGGCGGTGACGGCCAGAACGTCGGGCAACTCCCCCTCACGGGGCAGAACTCGCCGCTGAACCGGCATGCCTTCCTGCATCGCCAGATCCAGGGCGAGCAGCGCACGCACTTCGTCGCCGAGATCATCGCGGTCCATAACCGCAATTCTCTGACGCAGCCCTGCACGGTCGATATCCAACCCGTGCTGTCGGACGTGGATGGCCTCGGGCAGGCTCAGAAGCCGGCGACCATCTATGGCGTTCCGGTCCCCCGCAATCAGTCGGGAGACAGCGTCGTGGTCAACGACCCGAGTGTGGGCGACCGGGCGCACTTCTCGGTGTTCGATCGAGACCACTCGTCATCCCAGGCGAGCGATTGGCAGGCGGGCAACCCGGGGTCGTTTCGCCGGTCGACCATGTCGGATGCGGTCTTTCATGCGGTGCTGCCCCGGCAGGCCCAGGCCGTGAAGCAGTTCATCCGGTTCGATGACGCTAGCGGCGGCGGCGGCCTGACGATCCAGGACCGCAACGGCAACACTCTGGTCGCCAACAAGACGGACGGCTGGAACCTGAACGGTGTGAAGATCGACACCAAGGGCAACATCACGTCGCCCGGCAACGTCACGGCCGGCAAGGGCACGGCCGACCAGATCGACCTTCAGGGCCACGCGCACGGCAACAGCGGCCCACCTACGGCAGGGACGTAGCCCATGAAGACGCTTCTGCTCGACCAGGAAACCTGGGATTTGTGCATCGACAGCAGTGGAAACCTTGCCGTCGCCTCTGAGCCCTACGCGCAAGCTCAGGACGCCGCGTCGAGCATGCGAACCTTCGCGGGTGAGGTCTACTACGATCAGGCGCGGGGTATCCCGTATTTCGATCAGGTGCTCGGGCACGCCCCTTCTCTCCTGTTGCTGCGCGCGGAACTCGAAGACGCGGCCTTGCTGGTGCCGGGCGTCGTGGAGGCCCGCACCTTCTTCACCTCGTTCAAGGATCGCCAGCTCACCGGACAGGTGCAGATCCGAAACACGGCCGGGCAGGTCTCCGTGACCGGCATCCTCGGCAGCGCATACGGCGACAGCGGCCCGTCTACGGGCTCGGGGTCCTAGCCGTGTCGTTCACCCGCAAATGCATCGACGTGGAACTGACGCTGAAGTCGAACACCTTCTCGGGCGGCGGCAACAGCGTCTATCTCACGGGGTTGCGGGTCTCGGCGCACATCACGCAGCCGGGCGCGCCAGATTTCGGCCAGCTTCAGGCGGCGATCTACGGGCTATCTCTGAGCAAGATGAACGCCCTCACGACGCTGGGCCGGCAGTACAGCTTGCGGGACGCGAACACGGTCAAGCTCTATGCCTACGAGGAGGAGCAGCCGCCGTCCCTCGTCTTCGCGGGCACGATCCTCGACGGCTATCCTGATATGCAGGGGGCCCCACAAGTCGCGTTCCGCGTGGCTGCGCATGCCGGCATGGCGGGAGCCGTGGCGAAGGTCGCACCGACTACGATGCAGGGGCCGGTCAAGGCCGACGCGGTGCTCAAGCAGATCTGCCAGAAGGGTGGCTGGCAGTTCGAGAACAACGGCGTGGATGCGCTGCTGCGCAACCCCTACCTCCCGGGCGGCGCCTACCGGCAGGCTGTCGCGGTGATGCACGCGAGCCGATGCCTGATGACGGTGGACCGGGACACGCTGGCTGTGTGGAAGCCGGGTGGCTCGCGGCAGGGCTCGGTCCCCCTGATCTCTCCCGGCACGGGGATGATCGGCTATCCGCGCTACCGTCAGGCGGCCGTCGAGGTGGAGACCGCGTACCTCCCGACCGTCCAGATGGGTGGCCGGATCCAGGTCCAGTCCGAACTCACCCCCGCGTGCGGCCTTTGGGCGATCACCTACGTCGAGCATGAGCTTGAGTCCGAGCTGCCGGGCGGGAAGTGGCAGACCACCATCCAGACGGGGGCCGCCGATGTGCAGCAGTGATGGGCGCCGTTCGGTCGCCGGGGAGGCCTGACATGGGCGTTGCAATCACGGACGCCATCGCGGTCACGCTCGGGCTGGACGCGCGGCAATACTACGAAGAGATGGTCCGCGTCGGGAAGCAGCGCGCCCGCGTCGTCGCCTCGAACAAGCAAGATTTCGAGAGGATGAAGCGCGAGACGATCAAAGAGCTAAAGGAAATCGAGAAGGAGCAGGCCAAGCACGCCAAGGCCGTTGAGGCCGCGCACGACAAGATCACCAATTCGTTCGGCTCGGTCATCCGCAGCGCGTTGAAGCTCTACGCGATCTTCACGGCCGGCAAGGCGGTCGGTGACTTCGTGCGGGACATCACGCAGGCGGACGCTGCCCTCGGCAGGCTGGCGAAGTCGCTCGATACGACCCCCGAGGCCCTGTCGTCGCTCGGCAAGGCGGTGGAGCGCAGCGGCGGTTCGGCGGATGCCGCAGTCGGCTCGTTCGAGAAGCTGGCCAACGCCTACAACGAGGTGAAGCTGACGGGCAGGTCGGCGACCTTTGACATGCTCTCCCGGCTCGCGGGCGCGTCCGGCAAGGCCATCCGGTTCGGCAAGGACACACAGCAGACCATCCTGGATGCGGCGGACGCCGCCAAGGCCCTGAGCGACCGGCAGGGCGTATCCTACACGTCGACCCTGCTGCGGGAAGCCGGGCTGGACCCCGGGACGATCGCCCTGATGGTCCAGGGCAGCGCGAAGGTGAAGGAGGCCTTCGAAAAGGTTCAGCGCCTCGGCGGCGTGGTCACGAAGCGGGACACGGACGCGGCGCAGCGCTTCTCGACCGCTCTGACCGACGTGACCACGATCTCGACGGGGCTCGGCCGGACGATCTGGACCCAGCTCTCGCCGGCCATCTCGGAGGTCATCGAGAAGTTCGTCAAGTGGTACGAGGTCAACGGCGAGTGGCTGCGCTCCGAGATCTCGGAGAAGGTCAAGCTCCTCGCGGACTACCTACGGTCCATCGACTGGAGCGCGATCGGGACGGCGATCAAGGATTTTGCAGTCGGGTGCAACGAGGCGGCCAAGGCGGTCGGCGGCTGGAAGGTCGTGTTCGAAGCCCTGTTGGGTGTGTGGCTGTTCTCGAAGCTGTTCGCCCTGCTGCGGGTTCTCGGCCTGATCCGACTGGCTATGGGGGCATCGAACGGGGCGGGCGGCATCGGGCGGCTGCTGGCCTTCCTGGCGACGCCTGCGGGCGCTGCCGCGGCTGCCATCGTCGGCACCTCCGTAGCGACGGACGCGGCCGTGCCGAACGCGGAGAAGCCCGGCGTCATCACCCGGTCGGACGATGAGAACACGGGGGCTGCGAGTGCGGCCGGTCTCGGCGGCGTGCTGCGGCGGGGGTATCATGCTGCGCGGCGCGGGATCGGGCGCTTGCTCGGAAGCGAGGATGGCATCCACCGCCGCGCTGAGATTGGCGCGCAGCGGAAGCTGTCGGGGAACGCCGGTATTGGCGGATGGTGGACGGCTGAGCGACAGCAGCACGCCATCAGCACGTTGGTAAAAGGCGGAGTATCCGAACTAGGGGCGCGCGCGCTTGTAGCTCGATGGTCGGCTGTAGAGGCTCCTGGAGGGCCGACCTCCGTCAACCCAAAAAGCGGCGCGTTCGGCATAGGTCAATGGCTGACTGCGGATCGTCGTATCCCCATTCAGGGGCACACCGATTTTGATGAACAATTGCAGTATGCATTGACAGAACTGAATGGGAAGGAAGGAAAATCTCTCAAGCAGCTAAACGCAGCAACTAATCCTTATGAAGCCGCAATCGGCGCTTCGATGTATGAGCGCGCAGAGGGTTGGAACCCTAGCGCAGGCACGGATGACTTCACGGCTCGGACTGCCGCGGCCATGAGTAAGCTCGTCGGCGCTACGAAGGCGCCTTCGAGCGGGTCAGGCACAGGCAACACAACCGCAGGCACCGCGGCCACGAGTAATCCTGACGGCTCGCCCCTCCCGACCGATGGGACCGGCGTCAACGGCGATCTGATGCGGGTCTACCAGCGTGCGCAGCAGCTCAGCGCCGTCAAGTTTCATATCCACGAGGGCCTACGATCCATCGAGCGTCAGAAAGAGATGGTTGACCGCAAGTGGTCGCACACCATGAACTCGAAGCACTTGACCGGCCGGGCTATTGATGTTCGGGCCAATGGAGACCCGGCGGTGGGGGATCTAGACGCGAAGAAGTATACCGAGATCAACCGGGCGATGAAGCAGGCGTCGGATGAACTCGGCGTCCCGGTCCAGTGGGGCGGCGATAGCTTCGGCAGCTTCAAGGACACGCCGCATTTTCAGTTGCCGGACAGCTTCAAAAGCGGGGCCGCTCCGTATGCTGGGGATGGGAGGCAACCCATCGTGGTCGCGCCGCAGGCCGCGAAGACCGGGGCGCTCGACGCCGTGAAAGTCGGGGCCCAGGCAGCCTCTGCCAACTCAAGCCTCGCACAGGCGCTGCTCACTTCCAATTCGGTCGTCAACCATGGTGCGCAGGACAACAGCACCCGCACCGAAACGCAGTACAACGGCGACTTCCATTTTCACGGCGTGCAGGATCCCAAGTCGATGATGGCCGAACTGAAGCGTGAGTCGGTCGGCAATCGGTCGTTCACGGCCGCGGCTGACTACGGGACGGCCTAATTTGCGGTTAGGTCGGTAGTGAAGCGAGAGCCGACAGTGCAGTGGTGCCACACGAAATCAGCACGTCCCTGGTCGTCGCGACCATAGCACCAACCGACTTGGTTTAGACGCGAGTTTAGGCGGGTGCGGCGCTCGCATTCGCTATCTACTGAAGGCGATCCGCGGCAGCCTTCATCCGCCGTCAGGTAGGCTGCAATGAGCTGTTTGACGGTAGGAGGTTGCGGGGCGGCTGACGCAGGAAGTGCGTAGGCGATCAGTACGGCGGCGAGGGCGTAGCGCATCCCGGCAAGATGGGCGCAGGAAGCGCGGCTGTCGAGATGGGCTGTCGTGCTTCACGAGGGCTAACCTCGCTTTGCTGTCAGAGACCTTCCGGCTCGTTGATCGGAGTTGGCCGCCGCTGAGCTTGCAAGGGCTCGTTTTTCCTCCATGCGACATGGAGTGACCCGCGCATTATCGGATTACCGCTGCAGAACTCGTTCCATGTTGATTGCGCGTCGCGTTGTGGCCAAAGATAATTTATAAAGTGCAGATGGCTTCCCTGCGTCCAATGATTATTCCGTTCCGAATAGTCCCTCTGATCAAAATATATCAGGTGCCAGTTCGATAGATCTGGCGTATAGAACAAATGTCCATTCAGCAGACGGCGTTCGTTGAACATGGACATAGTCTTATTCATTGCCTTCTGCGCCGCAGGCGAGGCCTTGCCCGGTTTGCTGTCCCTCATTGCCGCAAAATCTTTTTCACCCCATTCCAGATGTTCTGGCGTGAAATTGCGATGGTGCCGTTGATGAAGCCACGGAAGCACGCCCGAGAGAGCCGCCAAAATAATGTTAGCCGGTTCCTCTCGGGCGATCACCGTTCGTTGAGCGAGTTTTTTGAGATCGCTTTTCCTCGTACAGCACATCAACCCCAGCAGCGTTGGTGGGATGTCGTCGCCGACCGCATCTTTTTGGTGCCCGATCATCGTTCTCTGAGGACTGCTTCGGGCTCTACGTCAGGCCACCTTCAGGGACATGCGCCCACGTCGTTCAGCCTTTGATGGTCGCAAAGTGATCTCCACGTCATCGCCGAGCGCACGCGTGAACTCGAACATCCGCTCCAGCGAGAAGCCGAGCACGCGCCCGCGCAGCAGGTTGGACACATCCGGTTGCTTCACGCCGAGCACCTGAGCGAACTCGGTCTGATTGAGCCCCCGGCGGTCCATCTCGGCGCGCAGACGCATCACGAGGCGCGCCTTGATCGCCTCGTCCCCCGCCTCGGGCAGGCCGAGGTCGGCAAAGACGTTCCCGCTGCCGGCCTCGAACTCGACCGGCTCTTGGGCAACCATATTGATCACATCGGCGACCACGGTGGCACGGGCACCCTTGGCAGCACGGCGGGGCTTGGCGGGCAGAACGAGCGTGTCGGACATCGGGGATCATCTCTCATGGTTGCTAGGGTATGGCCCGCGATTATCAGGCGCGGGCCTCTATCGCCGGGGTCAGCCGGCGTCCCGGGTCTTCGTTCTGCGCTTGTGATCCTCCCTGGCGGCAGCGAGCCGCGTCCTGATCCGATCCAGATCAACCGTCGCGGTCTTCCGGCCGGTGGTCGACTTCTTCTGAAAGGCGTCCAGCACGTAGAGGAAGCCAGCGAGCCTCACCGTGTAGACGGCCCGGAACGTGTCCCCGTCGAAATCCGTCACGACCTCGACGACCTCGATGCCTTTCAGCGGCTTGGCATGCGGGTGCTTGCCGCCGCACTCGGCCTCAAAGATCGCCTGGCCGAACTCGCGCCGGACCTCCGCGGGCATCGCCTGGATGTCTCGCCGCGCGGAGGCGACGAAGATGACCTGGCGCGATGGCTCGGGCTGATCGGGCATGGCGCATTCCTATAGCCAAACGACTATAAGACATGCCGAGCGAGCCGGCAAGCGATATCAGCGGGTCGGCTCGCAGCCCTCGCGGTCGTCCTCATCGAATACATGCTCGGCAACGATGTACGGAGGCCCCTCAAAGTAGCCCTGCGCCTCAGCCTCGACGCCCGGCACGATGGTGGTGCTGATAGGCTTCCCCGGCTCGCACCTGGCTAGGTCCATCTCGTCCACTCGGATCGCGACCACGGTGCGTGTGCCGACATCGGTGCAGCGCCAGCGGCGCGTGCCTTCGGCGGTCATGAACTCGCAGCCGATCCGGAATTCCGACAGGTCCATGTGCCGCCTCCAGAAGGCCTGCCGTTGACTTGCGCGTGCCGCCCGGCCGACATGGGCGGTCACGGCCAGGCTCGCTCAGGCGAGTCGCGCCGCCATTCAGGAGACCATCGCCGCGAGATAGACCCTGAAAAGCCAACAGCCCCTTCCCGGCAAGGAAGAGGCTGCTGAAAATCCTGGGGCTGGTGGGCCCGACGTGACTGTCTCCCACAAGCCACGATCTCCCCTCGGGAGTCAAGACGGAACCCGCTTCCGTCAACGGGAAGGCTTTGCCTGGACCCTAGCCGCGGCCCGTGAGGGACCGGGTTCGATGAACTATGCCGATGAGATCCGCCGACAGGCGGAGGCGGCCCCGCGCGCCGCGCTGGCGACCGTGACGGCTGCGCTCTGGCGCGCCTACAGCGACGGGCAGGTCACGGAAGCCGAGGCCGAGGCGCTGTCCGGGCTGATCGAGGCGCGGACACTGTCCAAAAATGGACCGCGATCCGGACAGAACCCGAACGGGTCGGCAACTGTCACACCCCGGATGGGGGATGCGGCTGAGAACGCGTCAGATCGCGTAGGAAGCCCCAGGAGGCCCGGCGTCGGTTCCCGGCCACGCACGGATGCCTCAATGGAGCGCCGCCGCCGCTGGGCCGCCTCGGGGCGGCTGCCACCGGGGCTCGCGGCACGGTTCACATTGGCCGAGCAGGCCGTCCTCGCCCTAGTGGCGGCCGAGGTGGCCCGGCGTGGCGACTGCCGGTTGGCGATCGATAACCTGGCGGCCGTGGCTGGCGCATCCCGCTCGACCGTGAAGAACGCGATCCGCGAGGCCGTGCGGCTCAGCCTGCTTACCGTCGAGGAGCGGCAGGTCACCGGCTGGCGCAACGACACCAACGTGGTCCGCATCGTCAGCCGGGAATGGACGGCCTGGCTGCGGCTGGCACGGACGCGCGACCCGCTAGCCAGATCTGGATCATCCCCGTCCGTTACGTCTGCCCGAGGGGGAGGGGTCAAAAGCGTGACCGCCACGCATACTCAGGTTCTAGATCTGGAAGAATCGAGGAAAGCGGAAGCGAAGAAAGGCTGCCGACGAGCGGCGGGCGACCCCGACCGATCAGACCGTGCGAGAATCCGCGCGGGTGGTGGCTTGGGCTAAGCCACGCTGACTTCGAAGGCGGCAGCAGAAGGCCGAGCTATGATACGAGTGAGCCCGATCCCGCGAGGTGTCCGATGTGTCTGAGGCTTGTGCTGGCGGTTCTCGCAATCGGAGTGGCGCATCAAGCGTTGGCCGAGGATGGCACCCCAAGCCCACTGCGACAGTGGGCGGGCGCGATCAGCGCAGCCATCCACGGGCGGATGAACCCGCAGGCCGTCTTAGGCACCCGTGGTGGCACGGCCGTGATTCGATTTACCGTGCTTCAGTCAGGTGAGGTGAGAGACGTGAGCCTCGCCCGTTCGAGCGGCGTCGATCAGGTCGATACCGCCGCGCTGGCGGCGGTGCGGGACAACCTGCCGGCTGCACCTGCCGGGGTGACGCAGCAAAGCCTGTCGGTCTCGATGCCGCTCAACTATCGACTGCGGCAGGCCGCCGCCGACCCAACTGCCGATCCCGCATGCAAATGGTCCAAGAGCATGCGCTTTGACCAATCGATCAAATGCCCGAACGACGACGCGCCTCCGATTTACATCAAGAACCGGATCTCGACTTACGGCTATCCAGCAGTCGATATTGATCCGAAGACCGGACAGCCTGTACGCGACGCCGGATCAAGGCCGCCAGAGTACGTTGCGCGTGGGGCAGTTGAACGAGATGGCGAACGGGGTGACGGACCTCCGCCCGATACGCTTGCGGGTCCACCTATCCCAGATCACGATGTAGACGGCATCTGCGGAAAGTTAGACTACAGTCAATCGCGCGCTTACTGCGTTAGAGGCGAGCAAAGTAGCTATAATCTTTTGAAATCGCTGTGGCTAAGGGCCTCAAATCGGGCTAAAACGACAAGTATAAGATATGCTTCTGCTATCATGGACAAACCTCCTTACTACGAGTCGCTTTTGACTTATCTCCAATCTGAGATGAAAAGAGACGAAACCGAGACGGATCGTGTTTCGCCCCCTCGGTTTCAGCGGTAGCAAGAATGAGCGATGTCGTGGCCCCTCTCCTCCTAGCGCTTGCAACCGAGAACGCCGAGCTGCGCGAGCAACTGGCCTCCGCTTAGGACATGCTCATGGAAACCGCGATCGACGCCGGCAACATGCATGCTCTTGTGGAGGCCATGCGGACTGAGCGAGACGCTTGGTGGGAGGAGGCCGAGCGGTTGAGTGCACAGCATCGCCTAAATGGAGGAGGCGGCCGAGTTATGCGGTGAGGGTCTGCGACCGGATAATATGACGAAGGCTTGAGAGCCGTCGCTCAGCCTTGCCTAATGCCAATTCGATGCCCAGGGTTATCGGAGCGGTTTCACATATGTTGCTATCAGCCGACGAAAGGCGGATCCGTGCCACGTGAACCTCATTACTGTTTTGAAGCCCCCGAAGATCCGCGCTCGCTGCTGTGGCGCTACATGAACTTAGGGAAGTTACTATCAATTGTTCAAAGAGGCGCATTGTATTTCAGGCGCCTCGATGGTTTCGAAGATCAGTATGAAGGTGTATTTACAAAGCCGATGCATGATAACATCGATCTAATTACACTAAAGTCAATGATCCATTTACCGAAGGAAGAAATTGAGAGAGATTTTAGCGATCTTAGGGCTGTGCTATTACAGCAACTATTAGATGCGAAAGAGAGCAGAAAAAGCTTTTACGTTAACTGCTGGCACCTCAACGAAGAAGAGTCCAGTGCAATGTGGAAACTATATACGGCACAATCAGAATCGATTGCGATTTGCACAACATTTGATAAGCTATTAAATGGACTTCCTGACGAAATATTCGTTGGAAAAGTTAAATACATTGATTATAGGAAAGATTATATCGGTTTGGACAACATCTTGTGGCAGTCGATCAATAAAAGAAAGTCATTCCAGCACGAGAACGAAGTGCGCGCTGTATTGTATGCGTGGCCTAATACTTTTACAAAGTACGACTGGATTGAGCGGGCGGATGAAAAAGGACTTTATATTAAGTGTAATATCAATAGTGCTATAGAAAGGGTGTATGTAAGTCCTTCATCTGGTCCAGAATTTAGAAGAGTTGTCGTAGACGTGTTGCGGAAATATGGCATCAACGCCCCTGTTGTGCAGTCTGAGGTCGACGCCCCTCCTGCCTATTGAAGCGATTGTCTCAGTTCTCGGCGAATAACTCCCCTGGGGGCGATCGGTCTTGGCGCGGCCAAGCCGGCACAGTCGTGATGAGCTTACATGCACCATCAGTGCGTGTGGTGGGATACCCCTGCTCTTACCGTAGCCGCTGCCGTACTGATGCCGTCATCTACCTCTCGCTGCCGTGGCCTACCGTGAGCTTGCCGGCATGAAGGGTACGCACTTGGCGCGTACCCCTAAGAGAAACTTAGCCCGTGGCGGCTATGTGGCTATCCCTGCTGGAGCCTCCGGCTCTTGGCCAGCCTATCACGCAACTGGCACGCTTCCGGCGGCTCCAGATCCGCGAGCAAGGCGGTGATCCGATCGCTACAAGCGAGCCATCGCGTTGCAGCCCTCTGCCATTTGGCAAGGTCACGGTCCGTCCCGATCTGAGCCATGCGGCGTGCTGCGGCCCGCCTCCGTAGGCCATGCCAGTGGAAGGCCGCGAGCAGGATGGCCAACCGGATCCCCTCCCTGAGGGTTGGCGTCTGTCTCGGCAGCCTCGTTGGCATCACTCGGCCTCAAGGTCGCGGTCCGTGCCCCGAAGCCAGACCACCTGCGAACCGTGATGGTTCTCGGGCGCCCCGAGGCTGGGTTCCGCTTCTCCCCCGTCCTCACGGTCAGGATCCCCGTCGCCCTCATCTAGGATGGCGACGATGCGGTCCACGATGTCGAGGGCGAGTTCGGCTAAGCGCTCGAACTCCTCCCGCGGGATCGGCTTGGCGGCGGGCAGGCTCGGGCGGCCCGGGAACATCACGACTTTGCTCATGGCTTGGGTCTCGGTGGGGTTGGACCGGTAGTCCCCCGGCGGGATCCGGCCGGGGCGGTACGCACGGCTACGGGAGGGAGGCTCAGCACTCGTGCTGGGCGTTCAGCTCGGCGAACAGAGCATCGTTGACCGGTCGGCCGTTGGTGTTCAGTTCGTCCCGGATGAGCACGCCCAAGCGCTCGTTGCGCTCGTCGGCGGTGGTCGCCGTGCGGCCCCTGATCTCGTCGGCGATGGCGCTGAGGAAGGCGCTCGCCCGGTCGTACTCACGATCCAGCACCTCGCCGGCCGGCGTGCGCCCGCTGTATCGATCGGCGGTGAAGCACGGGATCTCGCTGGCGCCGGTCAGGTGGTGGAACACGCCCTCCCAAGTCTCGTAGAGGCGGGCGAGCTGGGCGAGGTCGCAGCCGGACAGGTCGTGCGTTGCGCTGGCGTTCGGCGGGGCGCAGTCAGCCTCGAACGCCGCGGTGACGGCGCCCATGATCTCCCGGAACAGGTAGGCCGGGCAGTCGGGATCCTCGACACTGGCGCCGGTGAACAGTGCGACCTGAAACCGGGCGTAGTCGACCAGGGCGAGGCGACCGGCCCGGGTAGTCGGCGTGGTCAGCCACACGTCGTTCCGGGCCTTGGATTGCGCCTCCGTCAGCGCCCGTTCACGCAGGAACCAGTTCGGCCGCGCGGTCGAGGCGGGGTCCAGCCCGAATGCCCTCATCGCGTCCTCGGCGCGGTAGCTCTCGGCGATCGCGGAGTGGATCGGATCAGGCTCGAGTGCCGGGTCCTCGCCGTCGGGGTAGGCCAAGGCGTACAGCTCGCGGATGGCTGTCTGCCGCTGCGCCTCGGCGAACCGCAGATCCCGGCGGGTGGTGATGACGAGAAGGTCGGCCAACTCGGCGGCGGTCTTAGCCTTCGCGGCCGGCATCTCGCGGGTTGAGAACCGGGTGAACTCGCCGCGCTGGGCAGCCTTCACCCAATCCGTGGTCCAGAGCGTGAAGCTGTCGCCGATGCGCAAGGCGGCATACTCGGCCTCAGACAGGAACGTCAGCCGGTCGAACTCGGTGCAGGCCCGGCGCCAAGCCTCGACGGCCTCCGGCGAGCCGGGCGAAGGTAGCGGGTTCGGCCTCGCCGGTCGGGCCGCCAGGCTGAGAAGGTCGGATTTCAGCGCGGCCGCGCGACGCTTGAGCGAAGGCGCAGTGCCGGCACGGTGGAACGGATTGGACAGCTTGAGAGGGGACACGGGCGGCCTCCAAGGATCACAGGATGACGGGAGACGCGGCGGGACGAGCGCCGCGCGGTGGCGGCGTCAGGCGCGATCGGCGCGCGTCGAGGCGTGCTCGTGCTCAAGGCTGCCTAGGTCGATACCGGCGACGTTGGCGGCGCTGCGCAGCAGGTTCGGCCAGGCGCCGCCCGTGTCCTTCCATGAGTAGCGGCCGATCACCCGAACCAGCGCGGCCATACCCTCGGGTGTGGTAGCGACGTGCCGGCCGACCTCGCGGTTGAGATCTCGGAACGCGTCCTCTGCATCCCGGCGGGCTTGTCTGAGGCGCCGGTAGTCGGTCGCGGTCTCGATCGCCTCCACCTGGGCGTCGAAGGCATCAGCGATCGGCAGCAGGGCCTTCCAGCGCCTGATCCGTCCCGGCGTCTTACCCCCGCGGCCGAACATCTGAACGGCGCGAGCGATAGCGATGCGCAGCGCCTTGCCGGTCCAGGCCTGCTCGGTGTGGCCCTCGGGGGTCCCCCAATCGAGGGCGACGTGCCGAAGGCTCACGCCCAGCAGCGTCGGCCAGCGCCAGCCGGCGTTGGTACACGTCCGATCGTCGTGGGTCGCGAATAGCTCGGAGGGGCAGGTGACGATGATGGCGTAGACTTGGTTGTAGGCGACGCTCCATGCCTCCCTCACCGCTTCCTCAGCGTCGCGGGCTTCCAGCCACCGCTCGGCGAGCTCCAGCAGTTCAGCGTCGGGGTGTGGCTGGGTGAGCGCGGTCACGGCAGGCGCGGCGATCACCGGCAGCGGCACGGCAGCAGCGACCGATCCGGCGACGACTGCGCGGCGGTTGAGGCTGGCGCGCAGGTCGGCGGCGCGGTCTCGCAAGGTCGGGGCCTGCGGTGTGCGGCCGATGAGCCGCTTGAGGGTGTCGCGGAAGGGCATCGCGGGATCCTCGGATGAGGGACGCGGGCGACCGGCCCGCTCGGGGTGCGGGCTGGGTTCAGAGCAGGGAGGCGAGGCCGGTCAGGACCATGCCGCCGCCGATGATGGCGAAGGCGGCCAGCAGCTCGCCGGCGACGTCGAGGAAGCGGAGGCTGCGGCTGTGCGCCGTGTCGGGGCGGACCGGTGCCACGGCCTCCCACGGCTCAATGCCGCCAGGCACGGGCTCATTGGGCAGGTTCAGGTAGCGGCGATCCAGTGGGATCTGACGGCGACCGGTGCGGACGCTGGTGCTGCGCACCGGGACAGGCTGAGAGAAATTCGGGATGCGGGCATAGGTCATCGTTCGGGCTCCGGTGAGGGCTCGTGGCGGTGGGTCGGTAGTGAGGGTGGACTCGCTCGCCCAAGTCACTGAGCGAACGCGGCTTTCAGGCGCTCAGAGGCCCAAAAACGGCTTCTGGACTCAGGGGGTCAGTGAGCGGCGGCGCGGCGGGCGGCCTTGGCGACCTGCCAGGCGGCCTTGAGGGCGGAGGACAGGGCCTCGGCGCGGGAGACGCCGCAGCGCTCCTGAATGCCGGTGGCAGCCTTGCAGGCCGCGGCCATGATGGCGGCGCGGTCGTAGCGACCGGCGGTGGCGAGGGGACGGGTGCGGGCGCCGAACTGGATGAGGGCGCGGGCGCTGAGAAGGCCGGCGGGGATCTTGGGCTTGCTGTCATGCAGCGAGCGGGAGAGGCGGGTCCAAGAGACGGTGCGGTGGGACATTTGCGTCGTCCGTCATATCAATACGTTGAAAATGAGATTGATGATATGACAGTCGCTTGTCAACGCCTTTGTGGGCTAGTTGACGAAAAAATATGATCCGCTATTCTCTCGCTATGCTGACACCTGCCTTGTCTCGCGCAGCCCGCGCTCTGTTAGATTGGTCGCAAGAGCAGCTTGCGGCGGCGGCTCACCTCGGGCTGTCAACGATCCGGGATTTCGAGCGCGGACGGCGGGTACCGAGCCACAACAATTTGGCTGGCATAGAGCGCGCCTTGCGAGAGGCCGGCATTGATTTCACCCCCGAGAATGGCGGGGGCGCAGGCGTCCGCTTTCGTCTCCGCAAAGACGGCACCCGCGAAGAACACTGACTGACTGAAAGGCTCCCGCGCGCCCATAGGCGAGAAGCGGCACTAGAACATCCTGGCAACCGGTGGAAATGCAGCATGCCGAAGCAGACTTCTCAGGATCGGGCGAAGAGACGAGCACACGCCAAGGCCAAGGCCAAGCAGCAGGCGCAAGGTATGCAGGTGTCTGAGCGCGGTAAAATCAAGGAGACTGATTTTCGGGTTTTCAAGAACGAGACGTTGGCGCTATTCCGCGCCGCGTGGGACCTTGATCCGGCCGTTCTAAGTGATGATCAGACCTCAGATCAGGGGCGCCTTGCTTGCATACTGTCTTTCCTCACAACGCTGACACGAGAAGTTTTTCAGAACGAAGCATCGCCTTTTCAGCGTGAAGATAACCCACGCCTTCGTCTCGCGCATGAGGCTTACTGCTTGTTACGGAGCATTAAAGACGATCAGCGCAGTCTTCTCGATAACTATTTCGCAGGGGCCGGCAAGAAAGGATTTCCATCATACCAAATTGATAAGCACGTCGAAGCAATTCTGTCTGCTTGCATCGTCCGGCTTGAGAACATCAACCCTGATCGTCAAGTGACAAGAGTTGATATGTACGGGTGGATGCGTGGGAACGATGGGCTCGCGCCTTTTTTAAGCGAAGTCACTGATCCAGCTATTACTACGATGTACCACGAACACAAAAGAAACAAGGGCGGCCAATCCCAGTATTACCGCGAGCTGTATGAAGCGGAAGGACTCACAGATACTGCCGCAGTTATCGAACGAGCGGCTCACGACGTAGGACTGCGCAAAAACCCGCTGAGCATGGATTGGGCTACAAAAGTCGTGATCCGGGACTCAGCCTACCCGGACGGCAAGGGTAACACTCTAGTGATCCCGGCCGAGACAAAGCGCAGGATGCTCTATCCAGCCAATCCCAGCGGCAGGGCTCCGAATGTCTCAGCGGGGTTGCCCTTGCTACTGAAGGGGCCGGTCAGGTGAACAACGCTACCTTGAGGCGTCAGCCAAAAGGTTCAGATTAGCCATAGCTGCCGAGAGACCAGCGTGCAGGACGCTCTAACCCGTTCCATCGCTCAGACTGCCGCCGATGTTCTCGGCCAGCGCAGCGACGCGCACGGCGGGGCCTATGTCTCGGATGAAGCGATCGGTGCGCATCTCTGGTTCGAGCGCGGCTTCAGGGACCACGACGAATTAGTCTCACTGATCAACCACACCCGGCGGCTGCTCGATGAACGGGTCTCGCTTCTCCCCGCACTGGTGCCGTACCGGAAGCCGGTGCAACTCAGCCTCGAACTTGGAGCCGCCTGATGGCCCGCCACGTTCGCGAACCGCCACGGATGTTCGACATCTTCGACCGGATCGCGGCCGAGGCGGTGGAGCGGGGCCGGGCGCAGAGCCAGGCCCTCGCCCTTGAGCGAAAGATCCGGGCACCCCGAAACCGCCGCTCAAATTGGACGGGCGACCGTCAGACGCTCCACGAGATCGGCAGCCTGATACAGCTTCGCCACCGCGGCCCCTGCGATACGGACGACGGGGAAGCCTACTTGCGCGCCGCCCTCCCCTGGATCATCGCGAAGGCCGGCGGCTCCCTCGCCGAGGATCTTGAGGAAAGCGTCGCCGGTTGGTGCCGCGTCATCGTCCCTCGTCTCGACCGCGGCGCCATCCGCGAGGGCATCGCCGAGGCTCGGGAGCGCGACGGGCGGCAACGGCTCTGGTGGTCCGCGCAGGCATTGGGCGACCTGTTGCGCCTCACGGTAGACGAACGGGAACGAGCGCGGATCACGCGTATCCGCCCGGCCGGCATGACGCCGCGGAAGTTCGTGGCCTACCAGCGCGCTCGGGAAGCCGAGCTGGCGAAGGCTCGCCGCATCGCCAAAGGGGCCACGCCAAGGGAACAGTCGAAAGCTCAGCTTGAGCCATGGACGACACTCGGGATGAGCCGGGCAACCTACTTCCGGCACCAGAAAACCGGCGCCCTCCCCGCCCAGATCCGGGACCGTGAGACTGTTTCGTCGGCACCAGATGCGAAGCATCTTAAGCCCGCCACGGACCAGTCTCACGTCACAGAACGGACCGTACAGGGTCCAGCGAGGAAGCACCGCCCGATCCCGAGCGTCGGCGCTGTCGGTCATGCGCCCGGAGCCAAGGTAAGGGCGATCCCGTCCGGTCGTGCCGTCGCGCTGCCGCTACCGGAGGAAGGAGTTTTTGAGCACCCTGACATGCTTGGGGGCGGGGAGTGGAGACAGATCGGTGCTCCCCTCAGCGACTATGCCGGCGGGGTCCTGCCGGACGACCTCGTGCGTGCGGTCCGCGATGCGCAGCGGGTCCGGCAGATGACACAGGAGGCGGTCGCCCGTCAGATCGGCATCAGCCGTCCGCAGCTCGCCAACGCGCTACAAGGTCGGTTCGGTCTGAGCCGGAGTGCGGCCGCCAATCTGCTGACGTGGCTTGCGGCCTGAATTCCTTCGGTATCATCGAGACGGCGCAGCCGTCCGCCGTCAGGCGGGATCAAGGGTGCTGGCTCGGGCCGCCGCTCGTCGCCCGCAGGGCGCCCCCGCTTTTCCGTCGCATAGCGTTCCTGGTCTCGCTCCCGTAGCTCGGCCGTATGACTTCCGATTTCGCGCCCACCATGCTCCTGAACGCCGCTGTCGTGTGGCGCAGCGCCCTTGAGGATCTATCCCCGCACGCCTCACCGTGCCGGTATCTGACACCCACCCGCTGGGTGCCGATCCGCGAGGCTGCCATCGATTTCTGCGACCGGCTCGGGGCTGAGGCCCATGCGCTCGGTTGGACAGCGGCCGAGCTGTTCGCGTTTCATCCAGAGCATGGAAGGCTGCGGATCGACTACTGCGGGGTGATGATGGTCTCCGGGAGCAAGGCTTTGGCGGTGTAGCCCACCAGGGTCGTGTTTGTAGACGGCTCAGGCTACCGGACCAAGCAAGGTCAGGTCTGGGGCATCCCGGTCTGGGAGTTCGCCAGGAAGGCGCCGGGCCGGTGAGGCGCCGGGTTCAGGCCAAGATCGGCGGCACGGGTTCGCTGGTGGGCTTCACCGCGATCGTCACGGCTCTGGCTGTCGTCGGGCTCGTGGGGCTGGTGCCGTGAACGCCGGCCTGGAGTTCATCCCCGAGAACGGCGGCGGGGCCGGGATCCGGTTCCGGGAGCGGAAGGGGTAGGGGTAGATCCGGCTTGGGTGTTGCGCCGTTACATTTGATGCGGGAAATCCCGCGCGGTCCCTTGCCGTGCCACGTCGCGGTGTGCATTTAAGCAGGCACGCACTCCCACCGTGGCATGTCCCGGTGGATAGGCCGCAATTCCTCCGGGGGTTGCGGCCTTTTCGTTTTCATGAGCTTCCTGATGCGGCGTGTAATTGCCTATATTGACGGCTTCAATCTTTATCACGCCATAGATGATCTTAAGAAACCTCACCTCAAGTGGGTAGATCTTCGCCAGTTGTCTTCTAATATTTGTGGCAGCAACGAAACACTGACCAATGTTTATTTCTTTACTGCTCTGCCAACGTGGAAGGTTGAGTCCATTGTTAGGCATCAAGAGTTTATCAAGGCGCAGCGACACGCTAGAGTTGAATGTGTTATCGGGCATTTTAAGGAGAAGAAACAACAGTGCCGAGCATGTGGCGCCCGATGGGTTGGGCATGAGGAAAAAGAGACTGATGTGGCAATTGCTGTACAGATAACAGCAGATGCCTTTCTTGATCGATATGACCGCGCGCTCATCATCAGCGCCGACTCGGACTTGGCGCCTGCATTGCGAACTGTCCGGCAGCACTTCCCCCTTAAGGCTCTGAACGTCATCGCTCCCCCAGGGCGGCTTGGCCATGCTCGCGCCCTCAAACCGATGCTCGAAATCACTCCTGGTCGCTTGGCAAAGTGCCTCATGCCCGAGACTGCGACAGAGGCAGATGGAACGGTGGCGTTCAGTCGTCCGTCGCCATACAAGCCGCCGGCATAGGACGGCACGCCGCTTTGGTAAGCCGAAGACGACCAAAATACCTCTATGGCTACCGGCACTGTGAAGTGGTTCAACGAGACCAAGGGTTACGGCTTCATCCAGCCTGACGATGGCGGCAAGGACGTGTTCGTGCACATCTCCGCCGTCGAGCGCGCAGGGATGCGTAACCTGATCGAGGGGCAGAAGATCTCCTACGACGTCGAGGCCGATCGGCGCAGCGGCAAGGAGAGCGCAGCCAATCTGAAGAGCGCCTGACCCTTCCCATTCCGGGACCACCGCCGGCCCTCATCGCAGGGCTTCGGCTAACCGGACCCTGACATCCTGCATCCCGAGCCGCGTTGCGTATCGGCTCGACCGCTGGCGGCAACTGGCTACGGAGTCTTATTAGCAGCCGACGCCGGGGAACTGGTGCCCGTACTACTAGTTGGCCAAGCAACCGTGTCGAGTACTACCGCCCCGTACTGCTCGACTCGGATGCGCCCGGCCAAGGATCATCTCCCCTTGGTCGGGTTTTTATGTCTATTCAGCAATAACTTGATACAAATCTGCGACTTCTCGTGCTTTCGGCGATGGGATCCGTCGTGCGGTCGACCGAGTTCATGGATCACACTTCCTGGATAGGAGATGATCCTGATGAGACGTCTTGCTCTTGCCTCGACGGCGCTGCTAGCCGCCCTCGCCTTTGTGCCAACCGGCGCTGATGCACGCGGCTTCGGTGGTGGTGGCTTCCATGGCGGCGGCTTCCGCGGCGGTGGATTTGGCGGTGGCTTCCGCGGCGCCGGCTTTCGGGGTGGCTATGGTGGCTTCCGCGGGGGATATGGCGGTTACGGTCGCGGGTACGGCTATGGCCGCGGCTATGGCTACGGTGGCGTGGGATTAGGCCTTGGCTTGGCGACGGGCGCGGCCCTCGGATACGGCCTCGCCGGCGGTTATGGCTATCCCTATGGCGGCTACGGCTACGGGTACGGCGGCTACGCTCCCGTGGGCTACTACGGCGGCCCCTATGGCTACTACCGCCGGCCCTACGGCTACTACGGCGGCTACGGGTACTAAGCCGCACGCAACTCCTTCACCTCGCGCGGCCACCCTGCGCGAGGCACCGTACACTCGGACGTAACCCGGCTGGCGCATCCTGCTGGAACGCCGGTGAGATAGACGACCTCCCCCGCCAGCCCGTGATCAGATTGGGCGGCGGGGCCGAGCCGGAAGTCAGGTAAGTGCCTGCGGATGAGACAATGGTGCGCCCGAGAACGTCTCCGGCTTGGGCGGGCAGCCACCGTGTGCTCTCCGGCGTGTGATCGTCTTGCCGAAGCCGAGACCGCTGTAGGAGCCGTTGATCGACGCGCGTCCATTGCAAGCCGGGCAGCACTGCACGGCCAGAGCATAGCGGCTTACCGCCTCATCGAGGCTGACCGGGCGCCAGTCTCCTTCTATCTTCACGTCGCAGATTTGAGAGGATGACTCGTAGGTCGGAGACGGGCTCGTCACGTCGAAGTAGCCTCGGTGTCGCTGTCCTCCACGTCTGGAACGGTGTCGCTGAACGGCACCGTGAGTACTGAGTGTCCCGCCGTGTCCACGATCTCGAAGGTGCAGGTGAACCAGTCCCGCACGCTGTACGAGCGTGTACGCGCGATCAGATCCCGCGCCGCCTCCAGCGCTCGTGACCGCGCCGCGTCCAGATCGGGTAGCTCCTCGCCCTCCGGATCGATCGCCAGCTTGTCCCGGCCGTAGCGCAGGTTGAGGAAGTAGCGCGGCATCAGGCACCCTCGATCAACCGCGCGTACTCGGCCTCGGGCGGGCCGTAGCTGCCATCGGCCACCGTCTCCAGAAGCTCGCGGTCGAGCACCGTGATGCGCCCGCGCCGAGCCTGGATGCAGCGGCCGCCTTCCAGGTTCTGCAACGCCAGCGTCACGCCAGAGCGCTGAACGCCGAGCATCATCGATAGGAACTCGTGCTTGACCCGCAGTTCGTCGCCGTCCACCCGGTCGTGGCACATCAGTAGCCAGCGCGCGAGGCGGGTCTCGATCGTGTAGGTGGCGTTGACGTAGGCGGTCTGGCGCACCTGCACGAACTCCACCTGCACGTACCGCAGCAGAAGCCGACGCAACGAGCGGCTCTCCTCGACCGCCGCGCTCAGCACGTCCGCGTCGATGCGGTATCCCTCGCCGGGTAGCTGCATGTACTGGTCATTCGGGATGCGGTCGCCGCCGGTCAGCACCGGCACGGCACCGGACACACCTTCGCGGCCGACGATGCCGATCTCGACCCTACCCAACGAGCCCTCGTTGGTGATCGATGATATGCCGCTCTCGATGAAGTAGAGGTGCTCCACCGGCTGGCTGGCTTCGATCAACATGTGTTGTAGTGGCAGTTCCACGAGATGCAGGTGTGGAGCGAGCCGGGTGAAATCCTCATCCGACAGCATCTTCAGGAGACGGTTGCTGATACTCGACCGTTGAGGCTGGTCCACGGCTCTTTCCTACGTCGAGGCAAGAGCACGGTCGCGTCTCCCAGCCGCCCACGCCCCGAACAGTGTGCAGACGGTGCGACCGGCCTACTGCCGCGTCACAGCAGCGGCAATGCTGCCGAGCGTTGCGTGTGATCTCCGACAAAGCTCCGAACGTCGGCTTTCACACCGGGGAACCGAACCAGGTTGCGCGCGAGCTAACCTAAGCTAAGTGCGGTCCCAACATATGACGGGAACCACGATGAGCCGACTGGCTCACGGGAGGGCGCGGGGGATCATGGCGGACAGCAAGCTTGAGGCTGCGGGTAATCCATTCCTGCGCAAACTGGAGGGCTTCGTACCGCTGCCGGAGGCGGACCGAGCCGCGCTGCTGAAGATCAGCGAGAACCCGCAGGTTGTCTCAGCTGGAACGGATCTGATCCGCGAGGGCGAGCCGCCGGATGGCATGTTCTTGATCCTGGACGGTTTCGCCTGTCGCTACAAGCTACGGGGAAACGGCACGCGGCAGATCGTGGCTTACCTCATTCCTGGCGATGCGGGCGACGTGGACGGGGCACTGCTCAGAGCCATGGATCATTCGATCTGTACGCTGTCGGCCTGCAGGGTCGCGCGGATTGCGCCCGATACGATCTGGGACCTGTTGCAACGTCCGGCCGTCGCGGCCGCACTGCGGAAGTCTAAGCTGGTGGACGAGGCGACCCTGCGCGAGTGGCTGTCGAACGTCGGCCGCCGCACGACCGTGGAGCAGCTCGCGCACCTGTTCTGCGAGGTGCACCTGCGCTTGCGAGCAATCGGCCGGGCAGACGGGAACCGCTTCGAGCTACCCCTTACTCAACAGGATCTCGCTGACACGACGGGGCAGACGAGCGTGCACGTGAACCGCTCGCTCCGGGAACTTCGGTCGGAAGGGCTGATTGAACTTCAGCAGAGGCACCTGACGATCCTGGACCTGCCACGCCTCAAGCTACTGGCGGAGTTCAAGTCCGAGTATCTGCATCTGGGAGATCAAGCCGCCGCATGAGCCTACGCCTCCAACCTATCCAGGTCGCGACTGGGGATGCTGATCAGGAGAGCAGACTGGTGTTCCACGATGGCTCCTTGGTGGCAGTGCTGGTGCGCCTCTCCGACGAGTATGAGGATGAGGCCGGGAAGTGGTTTCTGGAGGCGGGATTTGGGCGGGTGAACACCGTGACCCCACCCGCGTTCGTTGATCTCGACGAGGCACAGGACTGGATCGAGCAGCGGTTGGCGCACGCGGCCTGAGCCCGGGTTCAGAACAGCACGTCCGAACGTGCTGCTCGCATGAGCTAGCCTATTGGCATCTGTCGCGTCTGACGCTACGGGCTCGGTACGAGAGGCCTCGTCCATGCGCAGATCTGAGACGACCCCGCCGCATCCAGGAGCCGTGCTGCGTAAGCGAGTGCTGCCCGGCCTCGGCCTGTCGGTTACCCAAGCCTCACGCGAGCTGGGCATCTGCCGGCAGACCCTGCACCGCGTCCTAGCCGGCACCGCCGCGGTCACCCCAGACATGGCGGTGCGCCTCGCCCGTCTGTCCGGTTTGCCCGGCGACTTCTGGCTGAGCCTCCAGCAGGCGCATGACCTCGCTCGGGCCGCGGCCGACCTAGCCGAGGTGCTGCCACGCATCCCCACCTACGCCTTGCCCGAGGCCCTCAAGACAGAGCTGACTGGCCATGCCCGCACCCGCTGAACCCACCAGCAAAGCGGCGCTGGGCGTCACAGGCCTCGACGACGTGCTTGGCGGCGGCTTCACCCGTGACCGCCTCTATCTGCTGGAGGGAAGCCCCGGCACGGGCAAGACCACGATCGCCCTACAATTCCTGATCGAGGGCGCGCACCGGGGCGAGCGCGGCCTGTACATCAGCCTGTCCGAGACGCGTGAGGAGCTGTGCGAGACCACCCGCTCGCACGGCTGGACGATCAGCGATCTCATCGAGGTCTACGAGCTGATCCCGCCCGAGAGCCTGCTCGATGCCGAACAGCAGCAGAGCCTGCTGTACTCCTCCGACCTCGAACTCGGCGAGACCACCCGGGCGATCTTCGAGCAGGTCGGGGCGGTCAAGCCCGTCCGCGTCGTGCTCGACAGCCTGTCCGAGATCCGCCTGCTCGCCGGCAACTCGCTGCGCTACCGACGGCAGCTCCTCGCCCTCAAGCACTACTTCGCCCGGTACGGTACCACCGTGCTGCTGCTCGACGACCTCACCTCCGACGCCCACAACAGGACCGTGCACAGCATCGCGCACGCGGTGGTCCGTCTGGAGGAGTTAGCGCCCGACTACGGCGCCGAGCGGCGTCGGTTGCGGGTGGTGAAGTACCGCGGCCAGCGCTTCCGCGGCGGCTACCACGACTTCAGCATTTCCACCGGCGGGGTGGAGGTGTTCCCACGCCTCGTCGCCTTGGAGCACAAGACGACGTTCAGCCGCCGCCAGCTCGGGAGCGGCGTGGCCGAACTCGACGCCCTGCTCGGCGGTGGGGTCGAGACCGGGTCGAGCACGCTGATCCTCGGGCCAGCCGGCACCGGCAAGTCGTTGCTCACGGTCCAGTACATCGTCGCCGCTGCTGCCCGGGGCGAGAAGGCAGCGATGTTCGTGTTCGACGAGGAACTCGGACTGTTGCTGGAGCGGACCCGGGCGATGGGCTTCGACCTCGCCGGCCTGCGCGACCGGGGCCAGCTGACGATCGAGCAGGTCGACGCGGCCGAGCTGTCGCCGGGCGAGTTCGCCCACCTCGTGCGCCGCCAAGTCGACGAAGCGCAGGCCAAGATGGTCGTGATCGACAGCCTCAACGGCTACCAGGCGGCGATGCCGGAGGAAGGCGCACTCATCCTGCACGTGCACGAGCTGCTGCAGTACCTCAACCGCCAGGGCGCCACGACCTTCCTGACCGTGGCTCAGCACGGGCTGGTCGGCGACATGCAGAGCCCGGTCGACGTGACCTACCTCGCCGATACGGTGGTTCTGCTGCGCTACTTCGAGGCGCTGGGTCAGGTGCGCCGGGCCATCTCGGTGATGAAGAAGCGCACCGGGGCGCACGAGGACACGATCCGCGAGTACCGCATCACCAAAACCGGCTTGCGGGTCGGCGAGCCGCTACGCAGGTTCCAAGGCGTGCTGCGCGGCATCCCCACCCTGATACAGGACGAGACGCTCCTCGACAGCAACCAGCCGTGACGGCCGCAAACAACCCGCTGTCCGAGCGCGTGCTGATCCTCGCACCGCACGGGCGCGACGACGAGCTGGCGCGGCGTCTACTCACGGAGGGCGGTATCTCAGCCCTGGTCGTGCCGGACCTACCTGGACTGGTGCGGAGCCTCGGCGAGACCGCTGGGGCGGCGCTGTTGACGGAGGAGGCGGTGCGGACCGCCGACCTCGCCCAGCTCAGCTGCTGGATAGCCGAGCAACCGGCGTGGTCGGACATGCCGTTCATTCTGCTCACCCGTCAGGGCGGAGCGGACCGCAACCCGACAGCCGCGCGGCTGTCGCGCATTCTCGGCAACGTCAGTTTCTTGGAGCGGCCGTTCCACCCGACCACTCTGATCAGCGGTGTCGTCGCCGCCCTGCGTGGCCGGCGACGCCAGTACGAGGCGCGGGCGCGGCTGGAGGAGCTGCATGCCCGCGAGGCGCAGCTGCGCGAGCTGAACGCGACGCTGGAGGGCCGGGTCGCCGAAGCGCTCGACGAGCGCGCAGTCATCGAGGAGGCGTTGCGCCAGGCTCAGAAGATGGAAGCGGTCGGCCAGCTCACCGGCGGTCTGGCGCACGACTTCAACAATCTGCTCGCTGGCATCTCGGGCTCGCTTGAGCTGATGCAAACTCGCATGCAGCAGGGCCGGCTCAAGGACATCGACCGCTACATGACAGCGGCGCAGGGAGCGACCAGGCGAGCAGCGGCCCTCACGCATCGCCTCCTCGCCTTCTCACGCCGGCAGACACTCGACCCCAAGCCCACCAACGTGAACGCGCTCGTGAACGGGATGGAGGAGCTGATCCGGCGTACCGTCGGGCCAAGCATACTCGTCGAGGCGGTCGGAGCGTCCGGGCTGTGGTCTGCGCTGGTGGATCCACTTCAGCTCGAAAACGCCCTCCTGAACCTGTGCATCAACGCGCGCGACGCGATGCCGGACGGCGGCCGCATCACCATCGAGACCGCCAACAAGTGGCTGGATGAGCGGGCGGCCCGGAAGCATGACATGCCGGAGGGCCAGTACCTCTCGATGTGCGTGACCGACACCGGCACCGGCATGCCGCCGGAAGTGGTCGCCAGGGTGTTCGAGCCTTTCTTCACGACCAAGCCCATCGGCGAGGGCACGGGGCTGGGCCTGTCGATGATCTACGGCTTCGCCAAGCAGTCGGGCGGCCAGGTGCGGATCTACTCGGAGGTTGGCCAGGGCACGACGGTGTGCATCTACCTGCCGCGCCACTACGGTCAGGTCGAGGACGCCGCCGGTGCGGCCAAGATCGCCGATCTGCCGCGCTCTGATCAGGGTGCCACGGTGCTGATCGTGGACGACGAGCCGACTGTGCGGATGCTCGTCACGGACATCTTAGAAGACCTTGGCTACACAGCCATCGAGGCGAGTGACAGTGCTACGGGCCTCAAGATTTTGCAATCGGACGTGCGCATCGACTTGCTGGTGACAGATGTGGGCCTGCCCGGCGGTATGAATGGCCGCCAGATGGCCGACGCGTCGCGGGTAAGCCGCCCCGACCTCAAGGTTTTGTTCATCACCGGCTACGCGGAAAACGCTGTGCTCGGCAATGGACATCTCGCGCCTGGTATGGCGGTTCTGACCAAGCCGTTTCCGATCGAGACCATGGCTGCCCGCATCCGCTCGCTGGTTGAGGCGTAACGGGAAGTCAGTCGGCGGCTATAAACTATAGAGCGCTGCCGGAGATTGGGAGAGCTGAGAGGCATCGGACCGATTAGCACCGCCGACCCAGCTTGCCGACTGGGGTCGCTGGCCGGGCGGCCATATCATCACGGCTCGCCCGGCCAGCCTGTTATCGGATCGGGCGGCGGGGTCGAGCCTGCCTAGCCGATCGTCATCCCGTTGGCGTACCTCCAGTCACGGCACCAGATCTGAAACTCGATCGTCTCGCGCCTCGTAAAGGGCAGATGACTCGTAATCATAGGCTCCCGGTGTCGTACCTTGCCTCTCGGTCCAATCGTGTGAGCGTAGTGCCCTGCACCGCCCATGCGGGATGCTTCCGATGGATCATTACGTCGGTTGACGGCCAGCGATTGGAGCAGTCACCCTACTCCTATGCCACGGCGGCAGGAGCACGAGCGGTCGGCAATATCCGGCTACGGGAGATCAACACGAAGATCTGACCGTTTGGCCACCCCCGCTCATTAAGCGGCGTGCCTGCTCGCGAACAGGCTCTCTCAAATTCAAGCTGCGGCGGACCACCGAGCGGCCCCGCCACAGCCTCACTTCGTAAGCCCCATATCGCTCAGGCGCCGCCGGCCAAGAAGGGCGTAGCTGCGGCCAGCACCGCTGCCTTGGTCAAGGGCGCGTCGAAGGCGCCGTCCCAACCGACATAACCGCGCACCCGCCGCACCTCTGCCGCGTGCCGCGCTTCGACAGAGTGGATCTGTAGCGCCGTCGTCAGCACCGGCGTGCCCTGCAGGTTGCCAGCCTGACCCTTGTAGGCCGCCACGCCGAGGTCCTCGAACGTGCTCGACAGCGTCGTGAACGTGTCGAAGTTCGCGAACACGTCCGGGTACTTGCCCTTGGCCGTGAAGTCGAAGGCCGGAGACGGGATCGCGGCGGCGCCTAGCGCGCCCTGCAGCAACCGCACATGCGCGGCCTCGTGCTTGGCGAGCTGTGAGAACACGGCACGGTAGCGAGCCGGGATCAGGTGGGGCGTGGCCAGCGCCGTGCGGTAGAACTCCGCCTCCAGGTACTCCAGGGTCAGGGCGAACCGGAGCACGTCCACCACCTGTCCCGGCAGGCCCTGAGCGAAGACTTCGGTGGAGGCGACGGCGAGCACCGTCGGCGCGCTGGCGAGCGCCCCGAGCGTGCCGACGGCACGGGTGAACAGGCCTCGGCGCGAGGTCATCCGGGCAGTCATGTCGGGATCGAGCGTCTCGATCAGGGTGGGAGCGGCAGGCGTGGATGCGGTCATGGTGGCGTCCTCTGTGGCAGGGGCGAGCGTCGGCCGGGCGATCACGGCAGCTGGCTCGCGCTGACTGGGGTGAGGACGAACGGCACCACCTTGGGCAGCACCTGCGAGGGCACGAGCGCGCGGTCGAGGCCGTTGCCGTCCACGATGTCGTTGCCGGCGAACGCCGCACTGTAAGGGTTGAGCATGTCGCGGATCGTGGCGGCGTGGCGCGCCTCCACCGAGACGATCGAGCCGGCCTTGGCGAGGAAGTCCGGGTTGCGCAGGAGTTGGCCGGCGCCGTTGTAGGCGGCCACCCCGAGATCTTCGAAGGTGCGGGCGGTGCCGAGCACGCTCTGGCGGCTGGCGAAGTTGACCCGGCCGAAGTCGACCTGGAGGTCGGGAATGGCGTTGCCGCCGAGTGCGGAGCGGAAGAACTCGCGGTGGGCGACCTCGTGGCTCTGGATGCCGGTGAGGCTCTGCTCGTCAGAGGGGTTGAACCCGCGGTAGGGCTGCTGCAGCACCTGGGTGTAGAAGGCGGCCTCCAGCTGCTCCAGAGCGTAGGCGTAGTTGAGAACGGCGAAGTCACCCTGGCCGAGGTCGACCGTGCCGCCGGCGAGCGTGGCGCCACGCTGCGCGAAGGCTTCGGCGAGGTTCAGCTCCAGGAAGGCTGTTGAAGCGACGAGGATGCCGGCGGCCTTGAGGAGCCCACGGCGCGGGCTCGCGGTGGCCTGATACTCAGTATCGCATTTTGGTTGAGCCGAGCGGATCACGAGCACCTCCCATTTGCGGCGAAATCGTGGCGCCACAGGACAGGCTGCGATGCCGCGGTCAAGCTCGTCAATAATGCAGATTAGAAAATAGTCGAAAACATGCGCCAAGCACAATATTTATAGCAGAATGTAAAAAAATTGATCCGCGCGTGAAACTTTCGCGTCTCGTCATCCGTATAAGGTGGTTTTGTGTAATCTTTGTCCGCTTTCTATCAGATAAAAATCGTTCTCTCTTAGGAACTTAGGCGATAGTTTTAGTCTTTCACGAGCCATGCGGGCGATAAGTCCGCGCTCTGAAGGAGATCTCGCATGAAGAAGATAACGCTGACCCTAGCGACCGCTACGCTGCTCGGCGGCTTCGCCCTCGGCGCCGGCGCTGCCTCGGCAGCCCCTATGTCCGTCAACAGCTTACAGGCCGATCAGTCTGGCATCACGCAGGTGCAGATGATGCGTGGCGATCGCATGATGATGAAGAAGCACATGATGCATAAGCGGATGATGCGCCATCACATGATGAAGAAGCGGATGATGCACCGCATGTGAGGTATTTAGGTCCAGCATTCGGGAGGGCTCCCACAGGAGCCCTTCTATCGAAGCCTGCTTCGCCCTGACCGAGGAGGCTCACGACGTGTCTCGCACTTACCTAGTACGCTCCGCACCCGATACCGCCGAGATCGAGCGTCGGCGCTGGATGTTCCGGCACCCGGTCGTCATCCGTCTCACCCATTGGGTCAACGCGCTCTGCCTGCTCGTCCTGCTGATGAGCGGCTTGCAGATCTTCAACGCACATCCAGCCCTTTACTGGGGCAAGGCATCGACCTTCGACGCGCCACTGCTGGCGATGTCCTCGACCGAGGACGACCCGCCCAAGGGAGTGACCAT
>NZ_JBYQFA010000003.1:0-54183 GCF_057836565.1 Methylobacterium sp. J-118 | reverse complement strand
CCGCTTCCGCGTCCAGCGCGACTTCTAATTTCCCAGATCGGGACCGGTCGTTCTCCAAAGCGGCAGTCTTGATGTCCCCTTGCTAAGGGACCCCACCTAGCCCGGCCGAAAGGCCGGGCTTTTTGTTGTGCGGGTTCCGTTACCTGATCGCCGCTTCACCGGCCCTGCCGCCTAGAGCTATGGCCAAAGAGATCCCTACCCGTCACGGCATTGTCGGACTTCTTGGAACAGAAGGTGGGACATGGCACGCAGGTAAAGACCTTCTGGAATGCTATGACAGCCGCGGCTATGGTGACTGTAGCACCTCCGCCGGGTTAGAGCGTGTTGCGCTTCTCTCCGAAAAGTTCCTACAGTTCAGCCATCCCGCGTTCCCGAGCTTCGGCCTCGGTGTCATAAGAGATCGGGGCGTGAATCTTGTGCGCACCGTCGGATGAAATCAGCAGTCACCGAAAGCCTTGCGGTCGAAGTGAGCAGCGTCGGATCAGGACGCTGTATGTGGGCATGTAGCGTCTTGGCATGTCACCAAGAATGCCATCTCCAGCGATCGGAACAAGACGGTCACGGCGGCGCCTCACTGTCGTCCGCTTGAGAATGTGGGAAGCTGGCGCCTGCGGAGAGCAAAGCCTGCACCAGCGCATTCAACTGTGCGATCGTGACCGCTGGCTCACCGGGACTGGCCTCAGCCCGCATCACGGCGCTGATAGGTACCTTCGCTCGCGTTGCGAGTTTCCTAGGGTCCCAGCGGATTGAGGAGCGCGCTGCACGGAGTTGAGGACCGGTGATCACCCCTTCCGCTCCTGGTCGTGTCTATCCTCAGCCTGACCTTGCCGCGTCCGTCACCGCAGGGTCAATCGTGCCGTGCGGCTATAAAGTAGACGATCGCCCCTATGACCCCGATAGCGATCAGAACGCCGATGACCAGCCATATGTAGCCGTTGATCACGCGTTCACCCCTTCCGCTCCCGGAACCGGACCCCGGCCCCCCCCCGCCATTCTCGGGGATGAGCTCTGGGCCAATGGGCATGGTAGGTAGGAGCTCACTAAGCTTCTTAGCAGCCATCTGAGGATCCCTCACCGCGCTACCTTGAGGCTGCATAGGCGCTATGGTTCAAAGGCGATGGCCAGGTGGGCGAGTGTCCAGCCAGGAGCCTGCAAAGCTCCGCACGTCCGGTTCAACTCCGGGCCCCGGCCTCCAAGCTGCCTTCTCTTTCATTCGCTGGGTTGCGCACCAGGATCAGCAGATGGGAAGCTGGCGCCCGCAGCCTGCAGGGCCTGCATTAGGGCGTTCAAATGTGCGATCGTGACCGCCGGCTCGCCGGGGCTGCTTTCAGCCCGCTCCACAACGCTCACAGGCACCTTGGCATGCCGGGTCAGATCTCCAGGCGCTCAGCGGATAGAAAGCCATGCTGCGAGGAGCTGCAGACCTGTGATCACCCTAATCTGCTCCTATGAATGATTGACGGCCGCGTCGGCCCGTCTCTCATGGGGACGACGGAGACGCGAATTGTTCCCGCCGCTCGATCCGGTCACAGCTTGCAGGTGACTTCTCCGAGCTACCTCACGCGGTAAATACCAGCGGGAGTGCGCCGCGAATATCCTACGCAGCTCCGCTGATACCGCCAAGGAAGGCCACTTCTCAACTTGCGATGCGCTTCGATACTAGGGTGAGCTGGTCGGTGCTGAGGGTTCCGGCAACACCAACCACAGCTATAGTCGGCGCGATGACCACCAAAAGAACCATTAAATCAAATTTTGTCCTGTTAGATAGATAATTTTATTGATAAAACAATCATAAGTCAGTATCACAAACCTCTGTCCATAATTACTAAGTTCTGCGACCTTGTGTCTGGGAACGTCAGTCAGCGAAAATGCTTTCGCTGATGCCAGCCTTTGTTTTTAGCTGCGCATCATGAAAGAAAGCATATCATCATGCAGCGTATTCTCGCTGGTACGGCTTCCCTGGCGACCCTCCTTCTCATCAGTTCCACCTGCGCTCAGAGCAAGTCGTTAGAAGCGCCATCAAGCGATGCGATGCCGCCAGTAGAATTGGTCATCAGCATGAAAGACGGGAAACCAGTTTGTGATCCCGCAGAGATCCTTCTGCCGGCCAACACCAATGTCTCTCTACACATCATAAGCAGCGCCGACGCACCCATCACAATTACAGCGCCTGGTCAGTTTGAGAACGGCTTAGTCCTACACGCCGACGGAGACCTTATTCACATTGCCAGCGAGAAGGGCTATACAATCAAGCAGAAGGGCCAGGGAATACTACGCCTAAGGACGATGAAGCCTGGACAGGAAGAGTACGCCTGTACCAGCAATCGGAATGCGAACGACCCGTTCAAGGGTAAGCTGACTTTGACCCCGCCCGCGGGCTGAATGTGACGATCTGATCCGCCTTCGGTTTTGTTTCCCCTCGCTCGATCCAACCTTGGGCTGGCGAGGGGGTACACCGTTGACATCTGTCCTCTACGGCAGAGCGCCAGCGATTTCCTTTGCTTTCAGGATGGTATCGCGGCAACCCTCAGCATCGCCGGCTTTTTCCTGAGCGGCTGCTTTCTCCACCAAGCTACGCGCTTCCTCCACGCCTCCAGCGGAGGAACGATCAGCCGCATTGCTTGGCATGGATGTTGGAGCTTTATCCAAAGCCTTATTGGTGCCGAGCGGTGTTGCGCCAACTTGGCTTTCACCAGCGACCGTGCGTGCGCCGGAACTGTTCAAGCGCTTTTGCAGTGTCGTCACTTCTTCTGAGCATGAAGACGCGAAGGCCGAACCACCTGCAAGGAGGAAAGATGCTATTGGGAGAATAAGATATGGTTTCATGGGCAGCCCTCTTCGTGCCTATCGCTCAGCAATTGTCGCTGCCAGGCTTTACAGGCTGTCCTTCGGGGGCTTTCTTCGATCCATCATCTTTTGTGGACACCCCAACGTTGTTCATCGCTCCGACTGTGCCGGGAGACTCGCCCTTGGCACCGGGCGATACCATGCCGGTCGCATGACCATCGACACTTGAGCTGGTGTCTTTGGTCGAGCTCAACATGTTTGTAGTTGTGCCCACATTACATGGGGCAGCAATCGAGGCGCCGGTTGATAGTACAATGATCGCAGCAGTGGCGACGATAGTTGAGATTTTGGACATGCTTCCTCAAGAATTTTCAATCATGAAGGAAGCGCACCTAGTCGGCGTTGTTCCTGCTTATGCGGTGTGACAACTACCCACACCGACAAAATGTTAGTTTTTCCGCTCCCGAAACCGGATCCCGGCACCACCGCCGTTCTCGGGAATGAATTCCAGGCCGGCTGCTTCGAGGGTGCGCCGGATTGCGGCTTCGTTGGCTGCAGTCACCCCAAGGGCACCTTCCTGCATCTCAGCTCGACGCACGGTAGCGACCCCGACACCGGCCGCGTCGGCCACATCCTGAGCGGTCCAGCGCAGGATAGCGCGGGCAGCGCGAAGCTGTTGGCCTGTGATTTTCAAAATATCACCTGAGCGCCAGTTGATCATTGAATGATGGAGTGATATTCAGACTATCACACGGTCACTGAGCGATCAATGCCATGCCCCACCGCACCGTCTCCTGGACACGCCTCTCCCGCAGCCTGCACGACAGCAAGCCGGTAATCCCCGCCGGCCTGCTCTCGGCCCGCGCCCTCATCCAGTTCAGCGCTCGCACCCGCCCCCTCGCCACCGCCGGCCAGTACGACCGCGCCGCCATCATGGCCGCCGCCTGCAAGGCCGCCCCCGGCATCATGGAGCGCTGCGGCGTCTCCCGCCGCGAGGCGATGTCCTCCGCCCTCAAGGCCGCCTGACAAATCGCTAAGGCTGCCCGCCGCGCCGCTGCTCACTGAGGCCCGCACCGATGTCCACCCGCATCAACCGCCGCGCCCTCGCCGCCGGCCTCCTCGCCGCCACGGCCGCTCCCGCTGCTGCCAAAGGTGGGCACAGCCTGCCTACCCTCCGCGGCGACGATACCGCCCGGCTCCCCGACCACGCCGCGCTCTGGGCTCGCATGCCGCTCCCGTTCACGCCCGCCGAGGCGTGGCACCGGCTCTCGCCCGCCACGCAGGCCGAGATCGGCGCGGCCGTCATCGGCATGGTGCTGGCCGAGTACGTCTCCGGCGACATGCATGGGGACCACGATCGCTTCTACGACGACGCTTTGCGCGACGACGCCATGGACACTGGCAGCGATCTGCTCACCCGCATTGAGCAGCGGCTGTGGGTGTTGTTCCCCGACCTCTACGGCCCCGAGGGCGATCACCCCGCCTGGGCCCTGACTTCAGGCATGGCGCCGCCCACCGCCTGACCTGACGCGCCCCACCGCGGGGCGCCCCCTTCACCACCAAGCCGACCCCACGAGCCCTCACCGGAGCCCGAACGATGACGCACGTCCGCATCCCAGATTTCAGCCAGCCCGCCCCGGTCCGGCGCGCTACCGCGGCGCACGCGCCCGCCAAGCGCCGCCGACTCCCGGTGGATCGCCGCTACCGCAACCTGCCGGACGACGCAGCCTGAGCGCGCCGAGCGCCGCGCCCGCCTGCTGGCCGCTTATGCGGAGGACCGGGCACGGCGCCGGATCAGCAACACCGCGGGGTTCGGCACCGTCGAGGAGCGCGCCGCGGATCTTGTTGGGCAACGCCTCTGGCTCACAGCCCGGGAAGTTCTCGCCCTATCGCCGCCCGCCACCACTGACGGTCTCGCTCTCGCGGCGCTGGCCGCCGCGATCCTGGCAGAGGCCGAATACACCAACAATGACCTGGCCATCACCGCCGCGGTCGGGCTGACGCGTGCCGTTCTAGCGCTCACCGGCACCCCTCTTCCCGATGGCTTCGTGGGCTTCGGCGATGAGCCGGACCACGAGGACCGAGACGAAGCCATCTACACCGGTGCCGGCTCCCTACCGGCATGGGCCATCGCCCAAGCCAAGGCCGAACACGCCGCCTGACTGCCGCCACCGCGCGGCGCTCACCCTGCCGCGCCTCCTGTCATCCTGCGATCCCGAAGGCCGCCCGTGCCCTCTCTCAAGCTGCCCAGCCTGTTCCGCCGAGACCAATCCCACCAGGCCCTCAAGGAGCGCGCCGCTGATCTGAAAGCCGATCTCGGCCAGCACGTCGGGAGCCCCCAGGCCGCTTCCGAACCGCCCCTGCCTCCCGCAAAGCCCAACGACGATACTGAGCTGCTGCGGCTCGGGCACCAGTTCGAGGCGGCCCGTGCCCGCGAGGCCGCAGCCATCGCTGCCTGGACTGTCGTGCTACCCGCCGAGGATCTACGGTTGGAAGCCGATGCGGCCGACGCTGGCGACGCCGCCGCTACCCTAGCGCACCAGTTGGCGAGCCAACCGGCCCTCACGGCAGAAGGCTTCCGGGTCAAGCTTCGGGTTCTCTCGCACTACAGGCGCAACGCGCTGCTGAGCGAAATTTGCGACCTTCCCGACCCGGATCAATCCCTGTCGCACTCGCTCTGGCGCGACATGCAGCGTGGTCCGCCCGTGGTCGACGACGGCCGCACCGTCGACATCGCCGAGGCCGAGCGCCGGGACCGCTGACAGCGGCTCCCCACTCCTCTGTCGCCGTGCGTACCGCCCCGGCCGGATCCCGCCGGGCCCTCCCTTCGTCGTGACCCGAGACACATCATGGGCGATGTCTTGACCTTCACCCTCCGTCCGAAACCGGCCGCTCCAGATCTGGAGCCGCTGACCGGGCCCGCGCTCCGCGCCAGCCTGGAGGAGGCGGCACAGATCGCCCTCGACGCGGCGGACCGCATCATCGCCGTGCTCGACCTCATGGACGGCGATGCCGATCACGAGGACGGCGCCGACGCTGAGCCGTCCCTGGCCGCGCCGGAGAACGCCACCGGCTCGCAGGTGGTCTACATGCGCGGGAACGACCAGGACCGCGAGACCGAGGCGCCCGAGACCGTGCTGCCGGGGGTGGCGGCCGAGCCGTTGCTCGAGGCGGACATCCTGCCCTGGCGTGGCCGCGGCAACGTCATCACGGCGGCCGGCGTGGCGCTCCTCGAATTGCTGGAGCGAGCCTGATGCTGAGGTTCGCTTGGGGTGGTGAGTGGACCTTGAACCTTCGCCCAGGATGGGACGTTCCGCAGAAGCCAGTCTACGACGTACCCGAGAGACTACGTTCGTCATCGTCGCGTGGGTTCAGGTGGAGATACTTCGGATCAAACTCGGCGAAGTCCATCAATCGCGAAGCGTTGGGAATGCGCAGGCGCTTGCTCTTCCATTCGAGCAGGCCCTGACCTCGCAGATCTTGAAGGACCCGGTTCACGTGCACGCTGGTGATACCCAACGCGTCAGCAAGATCGTCCTGGGTCATTGGAAATTCGAAACTATCCTCGCTCACCAAGCCTACGACTCGCAAGCGCACGAGCAACTCGCAGACGAGATGCGCCATCTGCCGGTTGGCTTCGTGTTGCCCCATGTTGACGAGCCACGCCCGCAGCGTGCCCTCATCGACCAGGGTCGCCCACCAGAGCGCTCGCGTGATGCGGGGGTGGTGAGCCGTTAGATGCATGATGACCGAGCGCGGGATATCCACGATGGTGCAGCCCCAGCTGGTGCCGATGCTGTGGTCCATCTCGCCGAGGATAGCCACGTGCAGGTCGCAGAAGTCGCCCGGTACCAGGAACGCCATGATCTGGCGCCGCCCATCGGTCAGGGTTTTGTAGCGGCAGGCGAAGCCTTCCACGACGAGGTGCACGTTCTCTGGCCGCTCGCCTTCGGGGCTGATGTCCGTACGCCGCGCGACGCGACGAGTTCTTCTGATGAGGTCGTGTAGGACGGCACGGTCCTCGTCGGTGAGACGCGCTCCGTATTCGAGCTTCATGATCAGCGGGTTGGACATTCGTGCTCTCTCGCGGCTCGGCCGCGCTGAGAACGAGGAACCGTGAGGCTTCCTTCCGCCATCAGTCGGACGTCGGTCCGAGACCGAACAGCTGTATGTGCGGGGCAAATCCCCAACCCAAATCAAGTTCCGATTTATTACATATGTGGGTCATTTTAACTGCTATCGCTCGGTTCTGGGTTGCTGCCTCAATCTATTCAGCCTGCGCAGTCATGTGGCTTGCAAATCAAATGTGTGTTGTGGCGCCTCTCGGTCGGACACGGCACAGAAAGGCATCGTTGGCTGATCGACCGTAGGCGCTGACGGCTGGGTGAGGCGAGCGCTCCCGCCTGCGACGCGGAGGGCCTGATGCCCCGTTTCTTCATCGACACTTTCGACAGCATTGTCGCCATAGATGACGTCGGCCAGGAGTTGCCGGACGAGGCTGCTGTGCGGGAGGTTGTCCGCAAGACTTTGGCCGACATGCTCGGGTCCGAGCATAAGGGACGGCCCGCTGCTCAGTACCGTGCCGAGGTTCGCGACGAAGCTGGCATGAACATACTCACCGCCTCTGTGCTCATCGTCATCGATAAGGCGCCGGAGCGGAAGGCAGCCGAAGCTGCCGAGTAGCTCGGACATTCGGCCAGGCGTGACTGAGCTGCGCTTGCCCGGTTGATTGTAGCAAGGAAATGGGCGCCATCGTCGTCATTGCCAGCTCTGCTAGCGGCCGCAAACCGCTTAAGCGGATCGTCGAGGCTTTGCCGTCAAACTTCCGCGTCTCCGTGTTCGTCGTGCAGCACATTGGGGTAAACCCGAGCGTCCTTCTCGAAGTCCTTAGCCAACGCGCCAGTCTTCCGGCCACCTTCGGGCGGCACGGGGAGATCATTGAGCGCGACCACATCTATGTCGCCCCACCCGACTACCACATGCGTTTGGGTTTCGGTGCGATCCTTCTCGATCAGGGGATCAAGGTACACTTCGCGCGTCCGGCCCGACCGGGCCGACGCACGTGAGACCGCCATCACCGCGGCGTGAGCTGGGCTGCCGCCGCAGCCGGGAGGAGCGTGAGATGAGTTCGACGTGTTCAACCACCCGCCAGGAAGAGCACCTTCCGGAGCATGTCGAGCAGATCGTCGACCTCGGCCACTGCAGCGACGAGGCTGTCGACGGATCCTCGCCACGGGTCCGCCAGGCCGTGCGGCACTTCCGCCAGCATCGTCCTGACGCTGGCCACCTGCTCTCGTCCAACCTCAATAGCGGCCTTGATGAGGGCCGGATCGACCAGCACGAGCGTTCCGTCCGGAGCTCGGCGACCAAGCAGTCGCTCCGTCGCCTCCGAGCTTATCGCCAGGGTGTGCAGGTTGGTCGGCGCGAGATCGGCCGTCACGTGTTTGTGCCCGACGGCGGCAGTGGCGGCAGCTCCGCCAGATCCAGCAGCACGCGCGCGCCTCGGATCGCCGCCACCGTCTCGGGCGTTGTTTCTTGCGAACGCGCACGGTGTTCCAAGTCCGCCAAGCGGATGCCGAGCACCTCGGCCCGCCGCCGGTTCTGGTCGGGTGGAAAGTCGCCCAGTAGGCCGATGAGCTCGACCATGAGCAAGGAGGGTAGAACCGTCTCGGCAGGAGATTGCATGCGCCTGACCACCCGCACCCGGAGTTGGGCAGACTGCACTGTGTTGAGCCCGCGTACACTTACACAGATCAGATCCAGCTCCAGCTATCCGCCGACAGTCACACAGCGTACGGTAGGCTCGCGGATCCTGACGGAAGCGCTGTCATGGGAGACCTGATCACCCTCCCCGTCGCACAACGCGAGCGACTGCGTGAGGTGCACAGCTACGTGTTCGCGGCCGGTACGGGCAAAGTACCGAAGTCGCGCAGTTCGACGCGGGTACCGTCCGCCAGCGCGTCGGTGATCCGGTTGAGGATGGCGTCGACTACCGCCTCGGCATCCTTGGCGTAGAGGTGCGGGTTCTGCTCCGCGATGCGGGCAACAAGCTTGGATCGGATCATGCCGGGTTAGTTGCCGAGATCCCGGAGAAGGTGCAAGCACGACCCGGCAGCGGCCCTTACTTTCGCTCCTCTTCGTCCACTTTGCTCCCGACAGCATTGCCATCGGAGTCGGGCTTGAAGAAATCCTCGACCGGTCTGCCAAGGACGTCCGCGAGGCGCTTTAACGTCCGCAGCTTGTGCTCGCGCTCACGTGTCGCAGCGGCCTGCTCCCCCGAAGGGAGGCGGATGTCGCGGCCGCTCTTTGTGTCGCCCTCGCCCATCATGCCCCGTGGTATTCACGATCCTCTGATTGAGTACCCCAGTTGCGATGCTACGGAAAGTTGTGAAAATGCAGCTCCCATGGTCGTAAATGGCATAGGTACTCAATGCCGCGTCGGTCGTCGCAGAACGCTCTATCTTCAGCCTCACTACCGCTAACGACCCTCAACATCGGCATATGGGAGGATGATGTTTTCTCCGACCGCATCCGTGGCGATGCGGTCATGGCTGCGATGTACGGGCTGTCCGAGGATGAGGCAGAGCAAGGGCTTTCGTGGGCGCATCTCAGCACACGCTTCCATCCGGATGACCTGCGAGCGGATCCAAGCCCCCAGCGTCACGTGCGCCAGGAAGGTGGTCTGTTCGTGTGGGAGCATCGCATCGTGCCCGTACCTGACACCGTCCGTTGGGTGTTGGCACGTGGTCATTTCCAAAAGGACACAGATAGTCGGATGCGTGGGCGCGGGATCGTCATCGACATCACCGACAGCCGGACCGATGGACAGATCGATGGGCCAGCAAGCTTCGTCGCGGCCTACGAGGCGCCGGGTGCTGTTCTGGAACGCATCGCTGATCGCGCGATCGAAGCCTGCGAGCTGATCCGCACCCTGGAGGCGGACAAGTCGGTTCATCTCCGTCTGCTGATCGATGCCCTCTTGCATGAGGTCGGTTGCCAGCTCGCGACTTCGCTGCAGGACGATCCGCCAGCTCCGAAACGGCCGCGGAGCGCCAGGATCCACTGAGCGTGGTCCGTAATATCAACGCTCCCCCGCCCCGTGAGCAGATCGGGGCGGGGCCGAGCGAGGGTTACGGTGGGGTCGGCTGCGCCCCCATGACGACCGCCGCCACGGCCGTCCGGAATGTCTTATCCTGCGGGCCAGCCCGGTCTCTGATCTCCTCGCGACTGAGCTTGAGAGCGACGAGCGCTGCGATGTCGATGCTGTGCCCGCTCGGGAAGCGATAGGGCCCAGCCGCCGGATCCCGCAGGTAGACGTCGATCGCCGCGACGATCTCCTGACTTGTGATGATACCTGCCTTGCGCAGGTCCGCGAGGGTCGAAGGTCCTGCCGGCATGGTCGCGCTGATCATTCCCTGACGTTGACTTAACCGTGCCGCCCGGCCGACATGCCATGTCCGGCTGGCGCGCGCCTCGCGCGAGTCGCCGGCACCATCAGGAGACACCGCCGCCGCAAGTCGACCCCTGAAAAGCCAACGGCCCCCCAGTCGCCAAACTGGAGGGCCGTCGAAATCAAAAGGGCCTGTGAGGCCGGTATCGCTACCCCTCACAAGCCATGAGACGCCCCCGGGCGTCAAGCGGGAACGCCAATTCCCGCAACGATGAGGCTTTGCCTTGTGGACCGGACGCCCCCGTGGCGGCCCGGAACGACCTGTTGCGGCCCTTTCACGGGGCCGAGACACGTGTTCGCAGACGAGATCCGCCGCGCGATCGAGGCGGCCGACCGAATCACCCTGCCATCCGTCACGGCGCTGCTGTGGCGCGCCTATGGGGAGGGGAAGGTCACGGAGGCCGAGGCCGAAGCTCTGTCTGGGCTGATCGAAACGCGAACGCTGTCCAAAAATGGACCGCGATCCGGACAGAGCCCGAACTCAGGGGGAACAGCCAAGCATTCGATCAACCTGCCCGCGCAAAAATGCGTGGGAAGCCCCAGGAGGCTCGGCGTCGGCTCCCGGCCACGCACGGGCGCCTCGATGGAGCGCCGCCGCCGCTGGGCAGCCTCTGGTCGCATGCCGCTCGGTCTCGCCGCCAAGTTCACCCACGCCGAGCAAGGCGTGCTCGCCCTGGTCGCTGCCGAGACCGCGCGCCGGGGCGACTGCCGGCTGGCGGTCGGGCACATCGCGGCGATCGTCGGCGTGTCCGAGACCACGGTGCGCAACGCCATCCGGGAGGCTCGCAAGCTCGGTTTGGTCACGGTCGAGGAGCGCCCTGTCACCGGCTTTCGCAACCTGCCGAACATCGTTCGGATCGTCTCGGCTGAGTGGACTGCCTGGCTGCGCTTGGCCCGGAAGGGATCCGTCCCTCAGGGGGGAGGGTGCAAATCCCCGCAGCGCACGCCTACTGAAGTTCTAGTCCTGTCAGAATCGGGGAAAACGGAGCCGAAAAAGGGCTGCCGACAAGCGGCGGGCGACCCCGACCGATCAGACCGTGCAAGAATCCGCGCGGGTGGTGGAGGCGGTCGAGCCATGCAGTGACGGTCTGCGGGCGGACGGTCTGACGAACAGATCCGATGGTCCTTTTCCGTATTGGCCTGTGCTTTTGCGGCAAGGCAGTCGATCGGAGGATCGTGGCATCCGCAGATGTGGGAAGGTGCAGCGTTCCGTCAGATCTCACATTCCATCCTGAGCGATACGTCGGAAAGTTATCAAATGACGCAGTTGTCGACGACGAGGTGATAGGCCTTATTCCGCGAGTAAACGCGCAATTAGGGGTTGCATCTTGATGCGGCAGATGTAAAAAACAGTCATTTGATGTGGTTTAGCGTCTATTTGAAGACCTATGTTGTCCAGCTAGTTCGATATAGAAGGAAATAAACCATCAATTAACGAAGTCACTCAATATTGTTGTCAATCTCGCCGCTGACTGCAGAGCGAGGACTATCTATATTTCTGCGAGAAGCATGAACCATGCGCCTGCACCTCTCCCTCAAGGCGGCACTCTCGGCCGCCTTCGGCCTGCTCGCCCTCATCGCCGCCGGCCAGGGCGCACTCTCGATCTTCAAGCTCGCAGGGATCCGACACTCCGTCACCGAGGTCGCGGCGAACTGGCTGCCGTCCGTCGTCGCTGTCGGTCAAATGCGAGAGCTAGCCTCCGAGGTCCGGATCAAGCAGCTGCGTCTGCTCATATTGTCCGATACGCCAGCTCATCTGACCGAGAACGGGGCCAAGCTCGTCACAACCCACGAGAAGCTTGCTCAGGCGCGAAGGACCTACGAGCCACTGATCTCCTCAAAGGAGGAGCGCGTGCTCTATGATGCCTTTGCTTCTGCCTGGGGACGCTTCGAGCAGGCAGATGCCGAGATGCGGCGCCTGATGGAGGCCGGTCAGCAGCCGGCTGCTCTCAAGCTGATGAGCGCACCCGAGACTGCAAACCTCTATGACGAGGCCCGCGCCAATCTCTCGCGCGACGTCACCCTGAACGAGCAGGGGGCTCGCCGGGATGCCGATGCAGCCATGTCTGAAGCCGATGCCGCCTCACTGGCCACCTACGTCGCCGTGACACTAGCGCTCGCCGCCGCTTGCGCCGCCGCCGCCTTTGGCCTGCTGCGCGTCTCGCGTCCGATCCAGACCATGACCCAGGCGATGGATGTGGTCGCCGGCGGCAATGCAGAAGCCGAGGTGCCGTACCGTGCGCGCCGCGATGAGATCGGCGCAATGGCGGCCGCCGTGCAGGTGTTCAAGGACAATCTGATCCGCACCCGCCAGCTGGAGGCTGAGACCGCGCAGGCGCGACTGGCCGCCGAGGAGCAGCGCAAGGCCGGGATGCGCCAGATGGCCGACGGCTTCGAGGCCGCGGTCGGCGGCATCATCGGCATGGTGTCGTCCTCTGCGACCGAGCTGCAGGCCACGGCCGGCTCGATGTCGGCGATGGCGGGTGAGACTTCCGCCCAGTCCGGCGCGGTGGCCGCCGCAGCCGAAGAGGCCGCCGCCAACGTCAACACCGTCGCCGCCGCCGCCGAGCAGCTCGGATCGTCGGTTCAGGAGATCGGACGCCAGGTGGATGGATCGGCGAGCCTCGCGCACCTCGCGGTAAGCGAAGCCGACCAGGCCGGTGTTCTGGTGCAGGAGCTGAGCGCCGCGGTCGCGCGTATCGGCGACGTAGTCGGGCTGATCTCGACCATCGCCGGGCAGACCAACCTGCTGGCGCTCAACGCTACGATCGAGGCGGCGCGCGCGGGAACGGCTGGTAAGGGCTTCGCCGTGGTCGCCTCCGAGGTGAAGGCCCTGGCCGAGCAGACCGCGAAGGCCACACATGAGATCTCCGGACAGATCGCTCAGGTCCAGGCCTCGACCGGTCAGGCGGTCACGGCGATCGCCGGTATCACTGGGCGGATCCGCGAGATCAGCGGTGTGGCGACCTCGATCGCAGCTGGCGTGGAGGAGCAGGGCGCTGCCACCCAGGAGATCGTGCGCAACGTCAGCCAGGCCGCGATGGGCACCGGCGAGGTGACACACAACATCGCGGGTGTCGCGAGTGCGGCCGAGGACACGGGCGCAGCAGCCAGCCAGGTACTGGGTGCGGCCTCGGAGCTGTCGCGCCAGTCCGAGCACCTCGCAGCCGAGGTCGGCCGCTTCCTCGCCACCGTTCGGGCAGCGTAAGGCGGTCATGGCCGAGATCTTCCCGATCAGCCCTCGGATCAACCCTGAAGGCGCTCGTCGGCTGAGCGCGTCTCTGACTGAGATGGTCGAGCAAGGCGTCGCTGGCCCGCGTGGGCCGCAGATCCGCAGCTTGGGCCTGTCGTTGGAGACACTGGCGAGGACGCTGCGCCATGAACTCGCGCGGATCGGCGCGAGCGATGATCTGCGCGATTGCCTCGCCACGGTTGAGCGGCTCGCCGCCCTCGCCCGCGCCTACCCCGATCCGAATGTCGGCGCAGCGCCCGACATGGAAGGCGACCCCATCCGCTGACTCGGCCGCGCTCACCCGTTCGATCCGGAGCCCTCCCGTGCCACCTTCACATGTGCAGACTGACGAGGAGGCTCGGCTGCAGGCGCTGGCCGAGCACGAGATCCTCGATGCCGAGCCAGACCCGTCGCTCGCCCACATCGTCGAACTCGCCGCCCGCCTGCTCGGCGCGCCAGCTGCCTTCGTTTCCTTTGTCGATCGCGATCGGCAGGTCTTCCACGCCAAGGTCGGCCTGAGCTTGTGCGAGACCGACCGTGACATCGCCTTCTGCGCCCGGACCATCGCGCAGACCGACATTTTCGTCGTGCTCGACGCATCCCAGGATCCGCGGTTCCGCGACAATCCGCTGGTCACCGGCGCCCCGTTCATCCGCTTCTACGCCGGCGTGCCGCTCCGCACCGGGGACGGCCATGCCATCGGTACGCTCTGCCTCGCCGGTCCCAAGCCGCGACGCGCTTTCACGGGCCGAGACAGGCGTATCCTCGCCGACCTCGCCCGTCTCGTACTCGACCGGCTGGAGCTGCGCCGCGTCGAGGCGGCCCGGCGCGCGACGCAGTCGCGCTTCGAGCATATCGCCGACACCTCGTCGGACGCCATCATCTGCGCGGACGCGCACGGGCGGGTGAGCTTCTGGAGCACGGCCGCCGAGCGCTTGTTCGGGCATACGGTCGCCGAGGCTCTGGGCCAGCCCCTCGCCATCCTGGTGCCCGAGCGAATGCGCGGCGGCCACGAGGGTGACCTGTGCCGGATCGCGCGCGGGGCGGCGACGCGGCTTCTCGGCCGCACTGTCGAACTCATCGGCCGGCACAAGGACGGCCGCGAGTTCCCCGTCGAGCTGTCCTTGTGCACCTGGGCCGAGAACGGCCACGCAGCCTTCGGGGTGATCGCGCGCGACGTCAGCCAGCGCCACATGGTCGAGGAACGCCTGTTCCGTCTCGCGCATCTCGATGCCCTGACCGAGCTACCGAACCGAGCCGTCCTGCGCGGCCGGATCGAGGCTGCGATCCTGGAGGATCGCCCGGCGGCGGTGCTGATGCTCGACCTCGACGGCTTCAAAGAGGTCAACGACGCGCACGGTCATGCCGTAGGCGATGCCGTGCTTCGGCTGGCGGCCCAGCGCCTTCGCGCCTGTGTCGGGACCACGGGCGTCGCAGCCCGCTATGGCGGCGACGAGTTCGCGGTCGTGCTGCCCGGCGTCGGTGATCCCTTGGTGGCGGATGCCACGGCCAAAGCGGCGATCGATGCCCTCTCCGAGCCGTACCGCGTCGAGGAAACCATCTTGCGACTCGGCGCCAGCGTCGGCGTGGCGCTAAGTCCCGCCCATGGGGTGCGAGAAGACGAACTGCTGGCTTGCGCCGATGCCGCCCTTTACCGCGCGAAGATGGATGGACGCGGGCGTGCCTACCTGTTCACGCCGGACTTGCGCGAAGTCGCACAGCGCGAGCGGGCATGCCGCGACGGGCTGCGCCGCGCCTTCGAGCTGGGTGAGTTCGTGCTGCACTATCAACCGCAGGTAAGCCTGTCCGACGGGGCACTCATGGGCGCCGAGGCCCTGATCCGGTGGCAACATCCTGAACTCGGCTTGCTCATGCCGGCCGCGTTCCTGGAGGTGCTCGACAACGGTCCGGACGCGGCCCGGGTCGGCGACTGGGTGCTGCACACCGCCTGCGCCCAAGCACAGGCTTGGCGGCAAGATGGCGTACATCCGTTCCGGATCGGGGTAAATCTCTGCGCGGCCCAGTTCCGAGGCGGCGGTTTGGTCGAGCGAGTCGCAGCCGCGCTCGCCGAGACCGGGCTGCCGGCCCACGCCCTGGAGTTGGAGATCACCGAGACGATCATTCTGCGTCACGATCCGGAGGTGCTCGCCGCCCTGCAGGCCCTGCGCGCCATGGACGTGGGCATCGCGTTCGACGACTACGGCACCGGCTACGCCTCGCTCAGCTTGCTCAAGCGCTTCCCGTTGACCCGATTGAAGATCGACCGCGGCTTCGTGAACGGCCTGTGTGAGGACCGGCACGACGCAGCCATCGTGCGGGCGGTGATCGATCTCAGCCGCAGCTTCGGGCTGGAGGTAATCGCCGAGGGTGTTGAAACCGAGGAGCAGCGCCGGCGTCTACTCGCGAAGGGCTGCCAAGAGGCGCAGGGTTATCTGTTTGGCCGCCCAATGCCACCGGCGGAATTCGCCGCGCGCTTCAATTTATGCCAAGATCATATGCGCCGCATGTCGACTTTTACATAGAAGCGTGTAATGACAATAACCGATACAGCATGTTCAGACTGTTTAATGTAGGCATGGTGACTGATAATTTGTTGCTTTATGTGCTCCATTGACCAGACCTCTCCTATTTAATGGACCATCCTCGGATCTTGACCATGAGCATGCTGTATCGCCTCGTCTATGCCAGCAGGAACCTCCTGACAGGGACTGAGGCTGAGGCTGCCGTTGAACACATCCTGACAGCATCGCGCCGGAACAACGAGCGCGTGGGAGTCACCGGCGCGCTGATGTTCAACGGCGGCGCCTTCGCGCAGGTGCTGGAAGGGCCGCAGAAGGGCGTCGAGGAGACGTTCGAGCGCATCCAGCGCGACCCTCGCCACGGCGACGTGACGGTGTTGGAGGGTGGCCCGATTAAGGTGCGCGGCTTCGTGAACTGGTCGATGGCCTTCGTCGGGCAGTCGGCACGCGGTCAGGCGCTGTGGAATGAGCTGGCGGTGGAGAGTGGGTTCGAGCTCAAGCGTCTGGACGCGGATGCGGTGTTCACGATGCTGCACGATCTCGTACTGGAGGAGGAGGCACTTGGCGGTCCTATCGACGCTCCGGCCCTCGACGCTCCCGCCCCGCGGTCGCTCGATGTGTCGCAGCTGCGCGAGGAGTTGGCGCGCCTCAGGCCTGAGGCGGTGGCAAGAGCCGGACGGGATAGCACGAGCCCGGACCAGAAAGGCGCCGTTCCCGTTGCTGCCCTGGCGATCTTGAAGGCTGCCTTAGCGGACGAGCGCGGCCGGACAATGGAGCTTCGAGGTACGGTGGACGAGCTGCGCGTCGCCATGGCTGAGATCCACGTCGCATGCGACCGGTTGCGGGCCGAGCGCGATCTGTGGATGCACCGTGCCCGAACCCTGGTTGCGGTCCTCAACGAGGATCCGCAGGAGATCCGTAGCGCCCCTCGTGGCCCCGAGGTCCCGGCCGGACAGAGTATGGTGGCTGTGTCAGACCGCGCCGTCGCTTAGGCCACATACACCACGGCTCAGGTCGGCTTGCTCGATTAGGCATAAGGCCCACCGAACAAATCGCCGTGCGCCTTCCGCCGGAACAGGGTGCGCCAACGCCGCCGCTGATGCTCCGGCCGGTCGTGGATCATGTGGCAGCGCTGGCAGAAGGCCGCGAGGTTGGCGTCGGCGTTGTTCGCGGTGTCGTGGTCCCGATGGGCTGCAGCCAACACCACCCAAGTCCGGCGAGCTCGTCCAAGGATGTCAGCCTCCGCAGCTATCCGGATCCGCCTGCCCCAGCCATCGCGCCAGCGGCTGCCAGCGCCGCCTTGGTGCGTGACGAGATCATCTTCCGCTCGGCCTGCGCGACGACGGCCATGATGCCGACCACCAGCTCGTTCGCCTCGGGCATGTCGGCCGCCACGAAGCGCACGCCGGCCTTCTGCAGGTTCAGCAGGAAGGCGGCATCACGGGAGAGGCGGTCGAGCTTCGCGATCACGAGCGTCGCCCCGTGGATCCGGCGGAGCGCTAGGGCGTCGGCGAGGCGGGGTCGCGTGTCCCGCGCCCCGCTCTCGACCTCTACGAGCTCGGCTACGTGCCGCCAGGATCCGCCGGCGAGGAAGTCGGCCACGGCCTGGCGCTGCGCCTCGAGGCCAAGCCCTGAGCGCCCCTGACGGCCCGTAGAGACCCGGAGGTAGGAGACGAAGGCCCCGGCGCTCACCGGCGCTTCTCTTGAGCCTCGGCGGCGTCCTGCATGGCCTTGGCCCAATGGGGGCACGTGTGGGTCCGCAGGTCCTTCAGGTGTCGGCGCTCGTGTACGTGCTCGCACATGCGCACGAACTTCTCGGCCCAGGCTCCGGCATCGGCGGCCCCCTCCTGATCCGTCCGGAATTCCGTGAGGCCGCAGCGCGGGCAAACGGCCGTGCTCATGGGCTTCCCGTTCCCTGTGGCCCTGAGTGACCGATGCACGAACGGACGTTCAACCGGATGAAACACCGGCCCGCGATGACGCCGGCGACACACCACGGCTTCCTGGAACCGGTCTCAAACTCATCTCAGGATTATCCGCGGCGGTGCGGTCGGGAGCGCGCGAAGCCGGGATGCAGCCCAACGGCTGGTCCCGGCTTTTCATGCCGGCTTCCCGAAGGGCTTACTTTGTGATCCGAACCGAGACCGGATCGCTGCCAGGGAAACTTTCTTCCAGCGCGTCGTCAAGCCTTGCGTGCATGCGGTCTGGATGGTTCTCCGGTAGATGGCGATCCGTCGTCGCCACTGCTGTTCCAGCGGTGATATCCACCAGACGTCTCCGCTCCGCCGCCGTTCGGAAGGTCTCGTAGACGAGCAGCCCAAAGCCAGCCGCGATCAGCAGCGCCGGCACTGGATTGACCCGCACATCCTCCACAAACCGCTCGACGGTTGCGCTTGCCGCCTGCCCTGACCGGCGGAGTTCGGCAAAGTCACGTGGGATCCCAGGGCGATTGAACCGGGCCTGCAGATCGGCCAGCGTCCGGTCCAGCCGCCCACGGCTCGCCTCGACGTCCTGCTCCAGTTTGTCTGGCGAGTCGCTCATGTGTCGATCCGATCCGTGAGAACCTGGGCGTCCTGTTTGACCTGCCGCCCCGTCCGGGTCGGCTCCAGCGTGGACAGGGACGTCTTGTTGCGTCCGAACAGCCCAAGACCGATCGCAAGAAGGAGGAAGACGCCACCCACGATCAGCGCGGCGAGCGCATCCGATTGCATGAGGACGGCGATGCCTTTCACCAGGGCTAGGAGCAGCGTGAACAGGCCTGCGATGGCGAACACGGCCGCTACGATCAACAGGCTGAGACCGAGGCTGATCCGGTGAACGCCCTGCGCTATTTCGGTACGGAACAGGGCGATCTCGCCGCCGACGAGATCCCGCAGCTCGCGGACCGCATCGCCGACAAGGATCGGGATGCTGCGCAATCCTGGCTCGGCCATTCTATCCCCCTATGCGTCCGGCGGCGGGAAGGCGTCGACTGGCACGACTGCATGAGAGCGCGGGATCGCCCGAAGCTTGGATGCATTGAAAATGCGGAAAAGCGCGAAGCCGGCAGCAACAGCCGCCGCTGTCGCCAGAGCGGGCCGGCGTCGAACCGCAGCGTGGACCTCGTCGTACATTTCGTTGAAACTGCGGCGCGAGATGTCCTCGGCCAGCACATCGACGCCGAGTGCGGCCTGATCGAAGAACTCCTTCAACTGCGGCAGGCTATTGAAGCTGGCACCCGTGTCGCGGATGGCACTGCCGATGTCCGACACTAGGCGTGCCGCGTCGGTCTTGCGCTTCTCGACATAGCCCTGAGTTTGATCGCGCAGCGCGTTGGCAAAGCTTTGCGCTTCGCCAAAACCTGGATCGGCCGCGCGCCCCTGATCATTCTGAGCACCGTTCGGCATTGGGCCGCTCCTCCGAGGCACTCTCGATGAGGAGGAACCATAAGTACCTCATACGGTTCCGCTGCATCGCCGACTGCGTGGTCTTACCGTCGAGACGAAAGGCGCTCCTGGCGCGTTGTTGGCCCGATGTCCCCAATCCGTTCGGATACTGAGGAGGGAGAGCCATGGACGAAGATCGTGTCAAAGGCGCCGCGAAAGAACTCGGCGGCAAGGTCAAGGGCGCGGCTGGCGACCTGACCGGGGACAAGCAGACCCAGGCTGAAGCTAAGGTCACCGAGCTGAAGGGCTCGGCTCAGAACCTGTACGGGCAGGCCAAGGACACGCTCAGCGATGCGGCCGAGCAAGCGCGGGAATTCGCGGGCGATGCGTTCGACAAGGCTCGCGAGCGCTATCCAGACGCGCAGCGGGTGTACCAGCGCGGCAACGAGGCGTTAAGGCCGCACGCGCAGGAGTCACCTTTAGGTCTTGCCATCTTGGCCGGCGCGATTGGCTATCTGCTCGCCTTGGTCATTCACGGCCGCCGATAGAAGGGCGTGGTCAGTGCGCGAGGCCAGGCGAGCCGTGATGGTATGGCCGCCCGGCCACCGGTTAGGCCTAAGGCTGAAGGTGAGACCGGTTGGCCTTCATCGCGTTCTCGTCGAGCGTTTGCGCCGTCGCTTGGATGCCGCCTTGCTCAGGGCCCGTGACAGGGCTTCGACTGAGTACGGCTTCTGGAGCAGCTCGAAGCCGTGCCCCCCTTCCTGGGCCAGGACGTGGCTATAGCCGCTCGTCAGAATGACGGGCAGGCCGGGGTAGAGGCGCCGTACTTCGCGGCCGAGTTCAATCCCGGTCATTCCCGGCATCACGACGTCCGAGAAGACGATCTCGTAGGCGTTCGGCTCCTCAGCCAGGGCTAGCAGTGCAGCTTGTCCATTCTCGACCCAGTGCGTGCGATACCCGAGTTCCTTCAAAGTTTGGGTCACGAAGTCCCCGACGTCCCGATTGTCCTCCACTACGAGCACGCACAGGTTCCCGCCATCGGCAGTTGCCTCGTCATCACACTCAATGGCAACCTCGACCGGCGCAGGCACGCGAGGCAGATAGAGCGTGAACGTCGTGCCCTGCTCGACCACGCTCTCGACGATCACCTCACCGCCCGATTGCTTGGCGAAACCGAAGACCTGGGACAACCCCAGCCCTGTTCCTTGACCGACATCTTTGGTCGTGAAGAACGGCTCGAAAATCCGCTCCAAATCCGCGGGTGCGATGCCGCTGCCGGTATCGCTGATCGACACGGCTACAGTGGGCGTCACAACGACCGGATGCGCGCGGACAGCCGGGATCTCTTCGACCGCTTTGACCCGGATCGTGATTTCCCCCGCCCCATCCATCGCATCACGGGCGTTCACGGCCATATTGACGATGGCGGTGTCGAACTGGCTCGGATCGGCGTTCACGAAACACGCTTCTTCGTCCAGATGGGTTGCAACTCGTATGCGCGCCCCTGTCAGGGTACTGACCATCTCGCTCAGCATCCGCACACTCTGACCAACGTCAAACACGCTGGGCCGTAGCGCCTGTCGTCGCGCGAAGGCGAGCAGTTGGCTGGTCAGCTTGGCCGCTCGATCGACGGTGTCAGAGATCGCTGCGATGTAGCGTGTCCTCCGCTCCTCAGCGAGGTTAGGACGCTTCAGCAGGTCGGTCGATGATTTGATGACGGTAAGTAGGTTGTTGAAGTCGTGCGCGACGCCGCCGGTTAGCTGACCTACAGCCTCCATCTTCTGCGATTGCCGCAGTTGTTCTTCGGTCCGCATTAGCTCGGCTGTCCGCTCAGCCACGCGCTGCTCAAGGCTTTCATTGAGGGCGCGCAACTCCGAGGCTACACAATCGCGCTCTGCCTCGACGGCGCGCCGCTCCTCGACGTCGATGAGCACGCCGGGAAAGCTCGACGGCGCACCATTCGCATCGTGGTCGACGCGTCCGTTCGCTTCGATCCAGTAGTACCTGCCATTGGTGCGCCGCACGCGATATTGATGCGCGTAAGCACCACCTCGCTTGATCGCGTCATTGATTGCCGCAGCGAGTCCCGCCTGATCGTCGGGGTGAACGGTCGCGACGATCTGGGCGAGTGGGATGCCCTCTCGCCCGAGCGCGGGGTCTAGCCCGAAACTGCGTGCGAACCCCTCATCGACGGTGAACCGATCGGTGGGCAAATCCCAGTGCCAGGTACCGATGATCGCCCCTGCTGCGAGGGCGAGTTGCACGCGCTGCACGTTCTCGCGGGCCAGCGCTTCACTGGTGCGCAGGCGCTCTTCTGCGATCCGTCGCTCAGTGGTGTCGTTGAAGAAAATGGCGATCTGCCGCTCGGCGGGTTCGCCGACGCGGATAGCTCGCACATCGAACCAGCGCCCGAAAGCCTCGGCGTAGCTCTCGAAGGTCGCTGGCTTACCGGTCCATGCGACGTGTCCGTAGGTCTCGAACCAGAAGCGCTCCAAGTTCGGTGCGAACTCGGTGACCCATTTTCCGCGTAGGTTGACGCCAGCCTGACGCTCGAAGGCAGGGTTGGCTTCGAGGAAGCGGTAATCCACTGGGCGATCGTTGGCATCGAATTTAACTTCTACGATGGCGAAGGCTGTTTCGACGGTTTCGAGGAGTGTTTTGAACCGATCGCGGGTTTCGCGTAGGCGCGCGCCAACTTCATGCTGGTGCGTGCGGTCGCGGACGATCTTGACGTAACCCTGGTGTGTGCCGTCCTCGATGCGCAGGGGCATCAATTCGCCCGATGCCCAAAATCGGGTGCCATCCTTGCGGAGATGCCATCGCTCATCGCTCGCCCGACCATCGGCAACCACAAGACCCATCTCCTCATGGGGGCGGCCAGCGGCACGGTCCTCAGCGGTAAAGAGAAGTTCGGCTGACACGCCTACGATCTCGTCATGCCTCCAGCCGAAGATGTTCTCAGCTCCAGCATTCCAGTCCGTGACGACCCCATTCAGGTCGGTGCCGATGATGGCAAAATCGATCGCGCTTTCGATGATGTGCTGGAGGTGGTGACGGACAGGCATAGCCCCGTGTAGCGGCTTCTGAGGCGGAAGTTAGGTTTTGACGATCGTCTGACGGCGATCGTCATCAGAGCACCTCATTCCAGGCAGGAAGGCGCTAGGCCATGCGGTCAGGGGCAGACTCCACCGCTACAGCCGCTCTGGCTGGGCAAGCATGATGGCGGCACGGACGGCAGCCCGTCGAAGCTCCGGGCTTGCCCAAGGCTGACGGATCAGCGTGTTAGCGAAAGGGTGATCGGCGACGGCGGCAGCCGGGTCAATGCGATAGCCTTCGCCGAACGAGACGTGACCGGAGGCCGGGTCAGTCATGTATGCGTCCACCACGGCAGCGACATCGTCATCCACGATGTCGAGGGTGGCTAGCAGGTCTAGGGTCATGAGCCGGTTTGCCATACCGGCGCCATAGCCATTCCACGAACGCCGTGCTCCGAACGAGGTTAATCGGGTGCACGCGGCTCGATCACGTCTATGCGAGGTGTTGGGTCGGCTGATCGACCTGCTCTCGAACGATGATGCCACTACGCCATGGCTCACTGCCGAGGCGTAACCCGAGTCGCCACAGTTTGCATCAGCTCGGACTTATTGACGATGAGGGCCACGGCGATCTCGGTCAGCGCCTTGTCTTCAATTTCGCTGATGCCCTCATGGTCAGCCACATCGGCGGCCACGAGGAACGCATCCTGCCGCTGCTCTATCGGGCGACCCGCGATCGCCGTCACCCGACGCAGGTTCTCCACGCGGCCCGCTCGGGTCCGAGCCCGGGCGATCGCCGCGTACAGCGCCTCCTCCAGCATCAGGAGGTCGTAGCCCTTCTCGATGATCGGGTTGGCGCGCAGGCCGACCAGCGCGGTTTCGAACTCGTCACCCGCCACCTCGCCGTCAGCTACGATGACGTTGGCGGCAGCCGAGATCCCCGCCTGCATCAGCGCTTCATCGCCGGCATAGGCCGTGAAAGTCCGGCCGAAGCGGGTCAGCAGATCCTTGAGAGCGTTCATCGTGCTTCAACGGGGTGACGGTGGTGGGCCATTAAGCGACCGCCCGGGCCGCGGAGCCGCGAGAGCCGCCGAGAGGCTGACCTGTCGCCGTCCGCCACCGCCATGCATGCCATGAGCTGGTGCTGTGTAGGGGCGCCGGGATAGATCGTAGAGGACATTGCCGACGAGACCGGCGGCCCGGCGTAGGGCCGCCCCTTCACACGTTGCGGCGACGCGCACGGCGATCTCATGGGTGTGGCTGCGGCCGTAGAGCCAGACGGCGAGCTGCGCCCGGGTCGCCTCCGTGATGCCGTCGAGGAGCAGGAGTGCTGCCTCGGGGTCGGCTTTGGCGAGCTGGCCCAGGGTTTCCAGCGGAACGGGGCAATCGAGAGCAGGATCGTCGACACTAAGCGAACGGGTATGGTTCATGACGACACCTGCAGGCTGATAGCGAGCAACGTGCCGAAACTGTGGTTAACGAAGGTTTACGTGGATGGGCGGGCTCGGCCCCGCCGCCCGATCCTATCTTGGGCTGACGGGGCTCGGTGCCGTTCCTTAGGGCGAGGTGCCGGTACGCGACGTGGCCCGTGATGCAGGATGGGCATGGACTTGGACGATCCCGCATTACCAACCAGGGGCCGCACCAAGCTCAGCACGTCGTGGAGATGGCCCCGGCCGGTGATGCAGACTCAGCAGTTGTCGGCGCCGGGCTTCACAGGCTCACCTTCGGGGGCTTTCTTCGAGCCGTTATCCTTCATGGCTGCGCCGGTGTTGTTCATCGCGCCGACCGTACCGGGAGACTCGCCCTTGGCCCCCGGGGTCACCTTGGCGGTCGAACCACCGTCAACATTCGAGCTGGTATCCTTACCAGTAGCAGCATTCGTCGTCATGCCGACATTGCACGGCGCAGCGACAGCGAGACTCGCTGACAGCGCAAGCATCGCGGTGGCGGTGGCGATCTTCAGGATCTTGGACATGTTTCCTCCAGGTTCTTAAACCTGAATAAAAGGGTATTTGCCGCTGGTTGTTCCAGTCGACCCACACGGCAGCTGTTTGCGTGCGGTGAGGCAGGCCCTAACCCTTCCGCCTCGAAACCGGATCCCGGCCCCGCCGCCATTCTCGGGGATGAAGGTAGAGGCGGCGGTCATAGCGTGCAGTCCACTACCGTTACGATGACGGCTGCCGTGACCGCAGCAATGGCGCAGTCCTCGAACGCGTACTCCAAGCCCGCGACCTCAAGCGCTCGTTCGACGCTCACGAGCACGACAGCCACGCCGATCGCCAGCATTCGCCCTTTGATGGCGTTCATCCGCTCGGCTCGGCAGTAGCATCAGCCTCTTGGATGCCGAGCCATTCCAGGGCGGCCGAGCGCGATTTGAAGACGTGCCGTTGAGCTATGAACGGTGCAGGCCGCTCGGCAGGCGCCACCTCATCCAGCAGTTCGACTTGCCACGTATCGCCTGGCCCGTTGCGGTGGACGCTGCGCACGAGACCCGCCACCACCGCGCCGTCGCGTAGCACGTCGTAGCTACCGGGTGCCAGTTGGTCGACGGTGTAGGTCACTGTTGTCGCTTCTCTTTCCAAAAAGCAGTGAGAAAACATGTCAGGCCCTCCGGGTCGATGCCATCCAGCCCCTCGTCTCGCTACTCATCGACCTGCTGGAGCGAGCGTGATGACAACCACGCTTTCATGCAACGGCCGGGGTTAGGTGCCCCGGCCGTCGTTTCAGTGACGGTACTGAGGTTTACCGTAGCAGCGTCAGGACGCCCTGCTGCGCCGAGTTGGCCAGCGAGAGAGCCGAGATGCCCATCGACTGACGGGTCGACAGCGCCTGCGAGTTGGCGGCTTCCTGGTTCAGGTCGGCGTTGGTCAAGTTGGCCGAGCCGGTCTGCAACACGTTGATGAGCTGCTTCGAGAAATCCTGCCGGTTCTGCACCACCGAGAGGTTCGAGCCCAGGTTGCTCGCCGCCGAGTCGAGCGCGCTGCCGGCGTTGGTCAGTGTGGTCAGCGTGGAGTTGACGTCGGAGTTCAGCAGGAAGTTGCCCAGCCCGTTCGAGCTCGTCGAGCTGTTCGAGTTGGTGACCGAGGTCAGGCCCAGGCCGCTGGCGGTCGCGTCCACCGACGAGACGTCCAGCTTGGAGCTGCCGGTGGCGTTGAACTTGATGGTCAGGTTGTTGCCGGTGCCGGCGATCAGGTTGACGCCGTTGTAGCTGGCATCGCCGGCGAGCTGGGTGATCTGGTTGAGCAGATTGTTGTACTGCTGCGCCAGGGACTTGCGCTGGCTGACGCCGGACACGGCCAGGTCGCTGGAGACCACCGTGCTGGCCGCAGTGCCATAGGTCGAGGCTGTGGTCGAGGACGACGCGAAGCCGAGCGCCGCCTGGCTGGTGGAGTTCTGGAATTCCACGTCGGCCTGCGCGTTCAGGACGATCTTGGTGCCGGTGCTATCGACCGAGAAGATCGCGCCGGCGCCGAACGATCCGCTCGACGTGGTGCTGGCCGAGCTGACTGCGGAATTCAACGCCGATACCACGGCGGTGATGCTCGACGATGCGGCGAAGGTCGCCGACACGGAGGTACCGTTGATCGTAAACAGGGCCGTCGTGGAGGCAGTGCTCGTGGTGGTGGGAAAGGCGTTGGTCGCCGTGCCGGTCGTGGTGAGCTGGGTCGACAGCGCCTGGTTGGCGAGGGACTTGGCCTGATCCACGAGCTTCTGAATCGAGGTGATGCCCTGGTTGGCGGCCTGGATCGACTGGACGCCGTTGGAGACGCCGTCGAGCAGGGAGTTCAAGCTCGTGGAGCGGCTGTCGAGGGCCTGCGAGGTGAAGAAGTTGGTCGGGTTGTCGAGCGCCGAATTGACCGTCTTGCCGGTGGCCAGGCGGTTCTGGGTGGTCGACAGGAGCGAGGCCGTATCCTGCAGCGAAAGCAGGTTCTGACGGGTCGCGGCCGAGAGGGTGATGGACGACATCGATCAAACTTTCTGGTTGTAGCAACCCGTTTTTCGGGGTTCCTCATCAGGAACAATTCCGAATTGAATGCAGGTTAAGTCCGCAAAATATCACTTGTACTCACACTATACTGGTTAACAGTATCTGTTTTTACACAGCTCTTAGGTGTGATCTCAAAGTCGCTCAACCCTGAGTTCGATGGTATCCAGTAGAAAGGCGGCCAGGCCAGCTCTGTCGAGTGTGGCGGCCGAGAGCACCGGGAGTGTGATCGAGGTGGAGCCGCTGCGCTGGCGCGACCGCGGGAACGTTATCTCCGCAGCAGGCGCTGTACTCCTTGACCTCGCCAAGGTGCGCTGATGCCGACCGTCATCCCGACCCACCCCGAGATCGCCGCAGCCGCTCAGCTCCTGTCCTGGCCTGACATGGCCCGGTTTCTGATCCTGCTGGCCCGTGTCCGCTGGCTGAACCGCCGGTTGCAGGCCGTCAATCGGCGGGTGGTTCGTTACGGCTTTGACATAGCCGGGACTGATCTGGCGTTGACGATGCAGCGCTGGCTCGCCTGCCACGAGGCGATCGGCGCCTTACTTGGTCGCCCTGAGCCGTCGCACGTCGCGCAGGTGCGGGCGACGGTGCAGAAGGGCGCCGAACGAAAGTCCCGCTAGTCCCGCGTAGGCTTCGGCTCTGGCTTGGCAGCGCGCATTAGGTTCTGGATCGCTCGCGGCGATCGGCCGGCTTTCTGGGCGATCTCGGCCTCCTGCTGCTCGATGAGATCGCGGGCCGGCTGATCGCCATCTAGGCCGCCTAGGATATCCATCGGCACGCGCCGGTTCGAGGCGCGACTGCCGTCTTCAAAGACGACATCGAACAGGACGGTACCCCGCTCCTGCGGGAGTAGCTTGATGCGCTTGGCCATGGTGGGCAGGTACGCTAGCGAGCTCGGCAGGACTAGGTCGTTGGATTGTAGCGGCTTGAGCGTGACGGCGGTCGCGTGAGATGCCTATGATCGGCCTTGTGCCACGCCGTTCCTGCCAGAACCCCAACAACTGCCGCGCTGCCGGTCGCGGCGGTCCCTGCCGTACCTGCGACGCTAAAGCGATCGCACGCCGCGCAGTTCTGTTGCGCGAGCGCATCCTCGCGAACCGGGCCGAGGGGCAGCCTCTGTACGCCGAACGCTCCGCTCAGGCGGTTGAACAGAAACGGAGGTGCGACCCTGAGCTTTGAGGAGCGCACACCTACTCTGCGGCGGCCCCGACACTATCGGCCATCTTCGCTCCCCGCGAGCCCAGGGGCTGAGGCTCGCCTACAGTGGTGTCCTCGGCCGTCTGGTGTTCCATCTCGGCGTTCATCTGCGCGCCTAACAGCACGATCGTCGTCGAGATCCAAATCCAGGTCATGAACCCGATCGCCGCCCCGAGCGAACCGTAGGTCTTGTTGTAGCTGCCAAAGTGGGCGACGTACCACGAGAACAGCAGCGAGCCTCCGAGCCAGAGAACCGCCGCTACCGCGCTCCCCCCGGTGACCCAGTGCCAGCGTGGCGCATCCCGGCTAGGGCCATAGCGGTACAGCACTGCCAGGCCGCCGAGCACGGCGACCAGGAGCACGGGCCAGCGCAGCAATGCCAGCCACCAGGCGTCCTTGCCGATGCCGATGAACTCGAACACGACCGGCAGTACGACGATCGCAACGAGCGCCAGGATTAGGAACAGCAGCGCACCAGCGGTGAACGCTAGCGAGACGAGGTTGAGCACGAAGAAGTTGCGCTTCTCGCGCTCGTTGTAGACGAGGTTGAGCGCATCGAAGATGTGCTTCATGCCACCGTTGGCGCTCCACACCGACAGAGCGACGCTCACGAGCAGGCTCAGGCCCAGCGTCGCGTTGCCCTTCTCGTTCAGGTTCTTGACCTGGTCGCTGAGGATGTCGAGCGCGCCCTGGGGCAGGATCCCCTGCAGGCTGGTGAGTTGGGCGTTGATGGTCGAGGCATCGGCCACGAGACCGTAGACGGACACCAGGGCGGCGATCGCGGGGAAGATCGCCAGCAGGGCGAAGAAGGTCACGCCGGCCGACACCAGCATGATCCGGTTCTCGCCCACGTCGCGGTAGGTACGCAGGGCGATGTCTTTCCAGCCTTTGGCCGGGATCTCGGTTGGCCGTGTGGCCTGGCGTCCGCGGTCGGCCTGAGTACGGGCTACCTCGTGGGCCTCTTGGCCGGAATGTGAGGGCGACGCCTGTTGTGCATCACCTTCACCCTGGGCCCCGCTGGGCTTGCGCGTCGTCGAGCGCCTCGGCAACGCGACGAGGCCGATAAGGGCGGTGGCGAGCGCCAGCGTCCAGACTGTCGAAGCTTGTCCAACAGGGTCGCGGGATGGTCCGGGGTTCGAGGGGAGGGGAGCCATTGGCGGTTCGTTGCCTCGCGGACGGATGCTGAAGATCGCCGCCACAACAACGAGCCGTCAAACCGCGTTGCAGAAGATATCGCATTATTCCTGGGGTTAAGACCTAGAGGCGTGCACCAGACGCTCTGCCTCGCGCTCCTGGTGTGCCGGCCTGAGGTTCAGCCGCGCACGCAGGGTCTTGCCCGCCTTGAATTGGACATTCCGCTTGGCCGCGACGGCGACGCTCTGGCCCGTCCGCGGATTGCGGCCCGTGCGAGCGCCGAGTTCCTTTACCGCAAACGTACCGAAGTCGCGCAGCTCAACGCGGTCGCCGTCCGCCAGCGCGTCGGCGATCCGGTTGAGGATGGCGTCGACCACCGCCTCGACATCCTTCGCGTAGAGGTGCGGGTTCTGCTCCGCGATGCGGGCGACAAGCTCGGATCGGATCATGCGTGAGCGATGCCGCGTCATTCTGCAGGCAGCAACCGCGCCGGGACGAGCTAAGGTTTCATTAACCGTGCGGCGTGAGGAATGCTTTCGACGTCCGGTAGCCATTCGGGACGCCTCCCTGCCTCGCCCGCCCGGTCCTCCAGCGGCGGGCTTTTCTTTAACCGCGCCATGGTATGACGCGCGGAGGTTCGATCTTTCGTCCCCAATGCTCGGATCTGGATCAGCCCGCCCGGGTCGCCGGCGCGGGCTTTTTCGAGCCGCGGAGACGTGATCAGTTCCACGCCGTGGGCCGATGGCCGACGAAGGGCGCCATGCCGACAGCGTCGACCATCTCATCGAAGGCAACCCGTGCGTCCGCATCGGTCGCGAACGTCGTGTCCCATCGGGTGCAGCCGGAGAGGTGGACAACCTCCATGCGCCAACACTCTGGCGTGCCAGGGAAACGATAGATCTCGACCTCGACCGTCTCGCCATCCCGCGTGACTGGGCCGGACAGCGGAGAGTGCTCGAACTCGACGTCTTCCTCGCTCATCCCCGGGCTACCTTGGTGCTCACCTTCGGGGACGCGCTTACCTGAAACGGTCCCGACCCAGGATGCCTTCAACGTCAGCTTGCTGATGCCTCGCTAACAGGCCGCGTGCATCCTGCCCTAGAGCCGCGTTGCGTATCGGCCCGGCTCATCGCTGGTGAGATCGGACGCTCCCCCGCCCCGTGAGCAGATCGGGGCGGGGCCGAGCGGCCGAGGATCACGGCAGGGTCGGGTGAGCCGACATGACGGCGGCTGCCAGCACCGTCCGGAACGCCTTCTCCTGCGGTCCTGATCGGTCCACCGCCCCGAAGGCGGGGGTCGCGTTCACGAGAGCTGCGATGTCCACGCTGTGGCCGCTGTCGAAGCGGTAGGGGCCAGCCATTGGATCCCGCAGGTAGACGTCGATCGCCGCGACGATCTCCTGGCTCGTGATGATACCTGCCTTGCGCAGGTCCGCGAGGGTCGAAGGTCCTGCCGGCATGGTCGCGCTGATCATTCCCTGACGTTGACTTAACCGTGCCGCCCGGCCGACATGGACCGTTACGGCTGAACTCGCCATAGCGAGTCGCTGCCGCCATTCAGGAGACCATCGCCGCGAGATAGACCCTAAAAAGCCAACAGCCCCTTCCCGGCAAGGAAGAGGCTGCTGAAAACCCAGAGGCCATGTGAGGCCGCAGACGATGCTCCTCACAAGCCATGAATTCCCCTCGGGAGTCAAGACGGAACCCGCTTCCGTCAACGGGAAGGCTTTGCCTGGACCCTAGCCGCGGCCCGTGAGGGACCGAGGACGATGTTTCACGCCACCATGCGGTCGGCGATCGAGGGCGCGCGCACGCTCGCGCAGCTCGACGACCTGTCGCGCACCATCTGGCAGGCCCACGCCGCCGAGACCGTCACCGATGCCGAGGCCCAAGGGCTGGCCGAGGCGCTGCACACCCGCAGGAGCGCCGTGCGCGAGGCCGTGGTGCCAGTCGGCATTCCGCTCGGCCGCGTGACGCTGTTCCCGCCGAAAAGCCCCCAGCGGGCTCCTGAGCGATCCGTGGCCATTGCGCGTCGCCGCCGACTGGCCTTCTCCGGTCCGATGCCGCCCGCCCTTGGCCTGCGGTTCACCACCGGGCAGCTCGCGGTCCTGTGGATCGTCGGCGACGAGATGGCCCGCAACGGCGCCTGCGGGCTGTGCATCGACGCCATCGCGGCGCGGGCCGGTGTCTGCCGGCGACTCGCTCAGGCCGCGATCCGGCTGGCCGAGGGTGACGGCCTGCTGACCATTCAGGAGCGGCGCCACCAGGGCCGGAAGAACGAACCGAACGTGGTCCGGATCATCAGCCGGGAATGGCTGCAGTGGCTCCGGCGGGGAGGGCGGTCCGTGGCCCTGGCGCTGTTGGGCGGCATAGGGTGCAAAACGATTCACCCCACGGATAAGGGAGATCCACAGAGGCAGGTTGTGGACGCGGAATCGAGGAAGGGCTGCCGGGAGGCAGTGGTTCGGGCCACCGTCGCGACCAGGCGCGATTCTGTCGCGGGTCCGGCAAAGCTAGGCGACGCTATGTCTTGAGCACATGTAGCTGGACGATCTGACGAACGATGCGAAACTATCGCCTCTGCGCAGCCTACCGAGCCCCGGATGGTTTGCTGAGCACACCGGTGTACGAGGAGACGATCACGGCCAAGGATACTTCTGAGGCTGTCGCTCGTGCCAAAGCCACTGAACTGGATATGGCCAGCTTGAAGGCGAACGCGATCTACCTCGTCAACTCGGACGGGCATGTCGCCTGGTCGTTGCGGATCGCCGAAGCTACGGATGATGCGGCTTAAGGTTATTGCTGCCGCCAAGCCACGTCAGTGATGCGGCGCGTGGACCGTTGAGGGCTGATCCTGTAGCTTGAGCGGATGTCAGAGGATCGTCTTCAGTCTGATCAACCGCTCATCCAGATTAATCGCAGGCTTGAAGCTTCGCGTTCGCTGGACGAGATCGTGACGATCCTGCGCGATACAGCGCGGCAGATCGCCGGGTCCGATAGCATCGCCGTCGTGCTGCGGGAAGGCGACTGCTGCCACTACGTCGCCGAGGATGGGATTGGCTACCTGTGGCGCGGGTACCGCTTTCCACTGGATGCCTGTATCTCGGGTTGGGCGATGCTCAACAATGAGACTGCGATCGTACCGGATATCGAGGCTGATCCGCGTCTGTCTGCTGCCGCCTACCATCATACCTCAATGCGCAGCCTTGTGATGGTGCCGATTGGCTCCCCCGAGTCCGTGGCCGCTCTCGGGGCGTATTGGTGCAGCTTTGTCACCATCGATCCGGGCACGGTCTATCGGCTAGAGGCATTGGCAGAGAGCGCAGGGACTGCCCTAGCCCGCATACGAGGCCTATAGCGACATCGCTACGCCCGGCTGCTACAGCACTGATCCTTCCCGCATACGTGCCCGAGGCGTTCGCGACGTCACACGGCCCGGCGTGGGTAAGCACGCGACGACAGGCGCATCCGGTCCAGTTCACCGGGGCTCGCCCGTGACGCCTCGGCCGGGCGGTCTCGTGAGGGTCAGTGCGATGCGGCGGGACTAGAGACCGCAAGCGCCGGCTCACGGCCTGTCTCTGCATATCAGCAACCTCAACCAGCCTCGCCTATGCCGTAGGTGCGAGCGGCCTTTGCCATACGGATGAGCTGCTCGAGATCCAACTCCACGGCATCTTTCACGTCATCGACCTGCAGTAGCTCGCCGAGGCCGACAAGCTCTAGGCGCAAGGCCTCGATCATCGTTTCCAGCGATTCCCCCAGGGCGCGGATCTGTTCCTCACGGGGCCCCAGATCCACTCCCTCAGCAAAGGCACCGGCCAGGGCTGCTCTGAGACCCTGAACCTCATCAAATGGAACGATGGAATGGGGTCCCACAGGGCTCATCGTCGCCTCAGGTCACTTGGGCAGTTGCACGGATAGGGCCGCCTGCAGCTGATGCGGATTTGCCTATCTTGTAAGCACATTTACGACGCCAAGCGCAGATCTGCACAGTTGCCGGCTCTTTATCCAACTCATTCCACCGTATTAACCATCGTGTAACAGAGGTTAATAATTCGTTGGCGCGAAGCTCAGCTTTGTGAGGAAATACGTAGGCGGGCTGGCCGCCCGTCTCACCCTCCGAGGTCAACATGGTTCGGGTCACGGCGCCCAGGCTCTCACTCCGCCTGGGTCTGCGCACTCTCGCGAGCCTCGCTGCGCCGCCGACCCTACTTCTGCTCGCCGGCACAGGTTCGGCCAGCGCGCACGTGAAGTGGTTCTGCGCCTACGACGTCGCCGGCCAACCGCGTGGCCTCGAACAGGTGCTCTGCCTGGACTTTGAGTGGCTGACCGGGCTCGCTCTTTTGTGCCTCATGTTCGGATGCTTGGCCGAGGGTACGCCCCTGGGGGGCGTGCTGCTCAACGCCCTCGACCGCGTGACCACGCGGATCCGCATCGACACCGAGCTGCTGGTCCGCGCCACGCTGGGTTTCTTCCTGGTTTCGCTCTTCGACCTCGGCGGCATCATCCTGACCCCGGAACTGAAGACCGACGTGGCTTGGATCCCGGGGCTGCAACTCGCCATGGCGGCGTGCCTGATCTGGCGCCGGACCATGCCGCTCACCGGGCTCGGTATCGTCTTCCTGTTCAGCTACGCCACGGCGCAGTACGGCGTCTTCCACCTCGCCGATTATCCGGTTTTCCTGGGCGTGGCCGCCTACCTGATCTGCCAGAGCCTCGGCTTGAAGCCCTTCGGCGTTCGCCCCCTCGACATCGTGCGGTGGGCTGCCGCGATCACGCTGATGTGGGCATCGGTCGAGAAGTGGGCCTACCCGCAGTGGACCGATCCGCTGCTGGCCGCCAAGCCGCAGATGACCATGGGCGCGACCCCCGAGCTGTTCATGCAGGCCGCCGGCGTCATCGAGTTCACCCTGGCCTTCGCGCTGATCTGGACGCCCCTGGTGCGTCGGATGTCGGCGATCATCCTGGCGGCAATCTTCGTCTCGGCGGTGTTCGAGTTCGGCAAGGTCGACGCGATCGGCCACTCGGGCATCATCGTGGTGCTGCTCGGGATCGCCGCAGACGATGTGCGGTCCGTGGTGCGGGTCCGCGATGCGGCTTGGACGCCGGCCTACTACGGCGGTGCGCTCGCGACCTTCCTGGCACTGTACTACGTCGGCCACGAAGCCCTGTATGCGGGCCTAGCAGCCATCCCCACGATCTGAAGCGCTACCGGTAGACGGGTCGAAATACGCGCCTACCGCACGTGGACGGCGAGCTTCATCTTCGGGTGAACGCCGCACAGGACGGTGAAATCACCCTCCGTCGGGAACGTGATGACGGCTTTGGCGCCGGGCTCGATATCACCGGAGTCGAAGGCAAACGTCTCGGCTTCGACGTAGGCCTGGTGGACGAAGTTGTCGTCATCGTTGACCACCGTGATGTGCTCACCGACGTGGAGTGCGACGTCCCCCGGCCCGAAACGTTTGCCCTTCTGCGATACGATGTGATCCGCATCCGGGAGGCTCGCGATGGCGCCGCTGGCCACAGCCAGCAAGATCACGGTCCCGAGCATAATCACCGGAAGCAAGTTCCGGTTGTTATTGAACATTTTGGCCACCAAAAGTAGATCACAATTTCAGCTGAGATTGAATTAACTCGGTTAATCGCCCCTCAAGATACCTGAAGTTTTCATATCATGACGAGGTTGTGATCACGTGCTGTTCAAGCGGAAGCGATGGCAGAGCGAGGGAGGGGATCTCCAGGCAGATTGAGCGCCGCTCGACGCTAGCCCCACTGTTCGCCATCCTAGCGGCATGCCCGTGCAGCGCGGTTACCGCAATACCGACCTAGACAACGTGTTGTTGAGCGCATGCTACAGGTCGGGCGCCCTGACGGCGTATCAATCCGTCTAGTCGGCATGCTGGACACCCGTGGGCGAAGGATCATGACCGAAAGCATCGTCCCGCTACGCAGGAAAGGTCAGCAGCAATTTGCTCTCGACCAGGTCGATACCGCTGCTGTGGAGCTGCTTGCTAGCGGCCAAGCGACGAGCCTGCAGGCGGCACGGGCTGAGGTGATCCTCGTAGATATGCGAGAGCAGCGGGATCAGATGATGGCGGTGCTCGCCGATCTGCGTAGCCGCCAGCCGACCGCCGACCCTCAGCTCGACGCGGCCTACGCCAATCTCATCACGGCGATCAACGATGGCATCGTGCAGATCGACCTGTTCATCGCCCGTGCGCAACTCTTCACGGCGGAAGCCACGCACCCGGAGAGTCAATGCCGGTAGCGTTCGGCCAGACCCATAAGTGACTGGGCCAGCTGGGTGATGTTGGCCGAAGCCGTCTCGACCTGGCGGGTGCCGGCCGCGGTCTGCTGGCTCGCCTGCCGGATGCCATGTAGGGCCTGCATCACCTGCTCGATGCCGAGCTGCTGCTGGTTGGTCGAGGCCACGATCTGCTGGAAGGTCTGCACGTTCTCCTCCACCCGGGCGGTGATCTCCTCGATGGTCCGCTGCGTCGTGTCCGAGCGGGTCTTGCCCGACGCGGCCCGCTTGACCGCCTCCTCGGTGAGCATCACCGAGGTGTTGATCCCCCGTTGGATCTCCCCCAGAAGCCCGCGCACCTGCCCGGTGGCCGCCTTCGCCTGGTCGGCCAAAAGCTTCATCTCGGACGCCACCACCGCGAAGCTGCGCCCGCTCTCCCCGGCCGCGGCCGCCTCGATGGCCGCGTTGAGCGCCAGCAGGTGCGTGCGCTCCGAGATGTCGTTGACCGTCTCGATGATGTCCCCGATCGTCTGGGTCTTCTCCGACAGGCCGACGATGTTGCCTGCCACAGCCTCCGCCTGCTCGCGGATCGCCTCCATCGCCCGGGCGGTGTCCGAGACCGCGCGCAGGCCCTGCCGCGAGGTCTGCGCGGTCGCCTGGGCGGTGGCGATCACCTCGGTCGCCCGCTTGCTGATCTGCGCCCCCGAATGCGTGATCTCGTCGACCGTGGCGGCGGTCTCCTGAACGGCCGCAAATTGCTGCTCCACCGAGGCCGCCTGCTCCTGCGCCGACGCCCGGATCTCCGCCGCCGCCGCGTTCAGGTCGGCCGTCGTCGCACGGTTGGTCCGCGCCAGGTCCGACAGGCCCGAGACCATCGCGTTGATGGTGGTGGCCAAGCGGCTGACCTCGTCACGCCCACGCGCTTCCAGCCGGCCTGAGAGGTCGCCTTCACCGACTCGATCGACGAAGGTCATCAGGCCCTTGAGTGGTCGCACCACCGAGCGGCTGATCAGCCATGTGATGGCCATTGCAAGCAGAACTGCGGCTGCCAGCGTGAGATAGATCGACAAGCCTGAGTTCTCTTGGATTTCTCTGACCCTGCGTTGGCCAGCTGCAAAATTGTCGTCGAGCACGTCGCGAGTTCCGTCTACACGCTTCAGCAACGCGGCCTGGGTCTGGTTGAGTTCGGCATTCCGAGTGATGACCGCGGCGACGTCCTTGGCGGCTACGGCAGAGAACAATGCCTCGGCTGTAGTGCGTAGGCCCGTGAAGAAAGCCGCGGTCTCGGTCGCTCGCGCGCCGAGCTTCTTCCAGTTGGATGCCCGATCGCTCGATAAGGCCAAGGGCTCATACTCTTGGGCCGACCGGACCAGCGCCCTCAGCGCAGCCTCGACTTGATCGGCGGTTTGCCGCCAAGCCGCCGCGGTCTCGCCGATCGGCTTGCCGACGAGGGCAGGGTCGGTGGTACCGCCACGCTCGCGCACCAAGAAGTCGATGACGGCGTTCCGGCGCAGGTTGCCGATCGCGCGGGTGTCGTTGCCAAGATCGTCGATGAGGCGGGCGAGCCTGAGGTCGCGCGCTACGATGCCATCGGTGGCCTCGCGTACCGAACCGAGCTGGATGATCGCGTAGACGCCCAGCGCCACCATCATCAGGGTTACGGCAGCGAAGCCGAGCAGGATGCGTTGGGCGATTGAGAGCGACACCGTGACCTCTAGGTACGACCGTCCGAGGGGCACCCAAGACGGGACAGGTGGATCGGGGAACCCGAGATCTCTCACATCCGGCATGAGGCGCCTACAACTGGCGCGTCATCAACCCGCTGCATGGTCGCGTGAGACGCGGCGGCGGGACTGAAGACCGCAGGTGCCGGCCCACGGCCCTCGACAAGCGCCGAAGCGCAGGTCCGGTCCCGAGCGCTCGCCGGACGCATCGTGAGCGTGCAAGGGTTCGCTAACCGACGACCGTCGCCGTCGTCGATATGTCCAAGCGAACGACCCGAACCCTGAGAGGCGTTCTCTGGATTGCCGCCCTGGCGCTCTGCTGCTTCTCGGCCGTGATGCTGATGGAGGCTAACAGGCCTACTGAACGAGCGATCGCGCACCTGCCGTCCGCTGATCCCACGACAACAGGCGCCATCGATAAAGGTCCTATCCGGTGGTGTGGTGCCGCCTCTTGGTGCCGATGATGCACACGATCACGTCGCTGTCGTCTCAAGCATAGGGCCCCCCGAACAGGTCACCGAGCGCTTTCCGCCGGAACAGCGTGCGCCAGCGTCGCCTCTGATGTTCCGGACGGTCGTGGATCATGTGGCAGCGCTGGCAGAAGGCCGCGAGGTTGGCGTCGGCGTTGTTCGCGGTGTCGTGGTCCCGATGGGCTGCAGCCAACACCACCCAAGTCCGGCGAGCTCGTCCAAGGATGTCAGCTTCCGCAGCGATCCGGATCCGCCTACTCCACTCGTCGCGCCACCGCCCAGCCTCAGCGTCCCACCAACGGCCGTCGCCTAGGTGGTAGACCATCCCCGCCCATGCGGCCGTCCGCAGCCCTCGCAGCAGCCCTTCGCCCGGCCATTGACCATTTTAGGTCTAGCGACCGTGGCCAGGAGAGAGCTGGCCGAGCTATGCGGACACGATCTGTCAGCGTTCGGCAGGTCAAGCAGACCTAGTAAATATGTGCCGCTTTGTCGCAGCCGTTAACGGCTGATAAATCTAACTTGGATCAGGCTGCAATCCTGGGTCGTACTCAACCCCGGTTAGCTCGCCTTCAACCAGGAAAGTTGATGATCAAGCGCCCACGTCGGGTCTACAAGCCACGTAACCGGAGTGCCCTCGAGCCAAACCAGTTGAATGCTAACGTTCAGGCTGCCTTTCAGCCGATCGAGGATCTGCGCACAGGCGAGATCGTCGGCTACGAAGCGCTCGCTCGCCTCATGCGTGGCGACCGGCTCTTACCGCCGGCGGATTTTCTGTCCGGCCTGCCGCAGGACGACCTCATCGAACTATTTCGCACGATGCTCGGGCAAGCGGTCTCGATGCGACAGAGCCTGGCAGGTGATGGCCCAGGCCCCTACGTCAGCGTCAATGTCGAGGTGCCGCTAGTTCTCACGGACGGGTTCGTCGATCTTCTGCGCGACGTACTTGATCGTCACACCTTCAATCCGGACGGCGCAGTGGTGCTGGAGCTTCTGGAAGGCCACGCGACCCCGGATTTTGCTCGAATGTCAGAACGCCTGCAGGCCATACGTGCGCTGGGCATCCGCATCGCACTCGACGATATCGGCAGCGCCTACTCGTCCCTGATCAATCTGCGCGACCTGCCCGTCGACATCATGAAGCTCGACCAGTCGTTTGCGCGCGGGCTCCGACAGAAGCCCCGAGACCTGCACTTCGTGCTCAGCCTTCAGAACCTAGCTCACAGCATCGGCAAGCGGCTCGTCGTCGAGGGCGTGGAGACGGTCGAGATCCGTGATGCCCTGCGCGTACTTGGGGTCGATCTTGGTCAGGGGTACGGGATCGCGCGGCCGATGCCGAGGGAAGCCATAGCCTCATGGGTGGCGGGTCGTCCCAGGGCGACTAGGGCAGTGGAGCAGACGCCGAAATCGCTGCTGGGTGCCTATGCCGGTCACCTGCGGGTGGTGGAAGCGTGCCGCACGCTGATGGGCCAGCCTCTTCCAGTCGCGTGGGAAGAGGCGTCCAAAGACCCGCATGCATGTGGCATCGGCGTGTTCTTCGACAAACACGGCTTGCACGACACTAACTTCGGGCGCGCGCACAAGCGCTTCCACGAGGTCATGGCGCTGTACGAAGCCGATCCGGCTAGCTGGCGGGACGGAGCCGAGGGATTTCGGCAGGAACTGGAACAGGCACTTGCGGATCCCTCGCAACGCTTCCGCTGTGACGCCGTCGCCGCATGAGCAAGAGCGTCCCAACGGTTTGCCCGGCTACGGGCCCCCTACAAGCTGCAGCTTGTGCTGAATGGTCGGGGTATCCTGCTGCTTCGCACAGCGGGTCTGGTTGCGACCTCCCGATTTGGCTTCATAGAGCGCGCCATCCGCAAGGCGGTAGAGGTCCGTCAGCCCCGTGGTCTGCCCACCGTTTGGCATGACGGCCGCGACACCGATGCTCACCGTGAGGGCACCCGCTCCGATGCCGGCAGATCCGATTGCTAGGGTGGACACCTCGGCGTGAACCTTCTCGGCGATGCGGAGCGCGCCCGACTGATCCGTATCCGGCATGAGGATAGCGAATTCCTCGCCGCCGATCCGGCTGACGAGGTCGTGCGGGCGATGGACACTCGCAGATAGGCAAAGTGCCAACCCTCGAAGCACCTCATCCCCGACCTGATGGCCATAGCGGTCGTTGAAGCGCTTGAAGTGGTCAGCGTCGACGATGAGCAAAGACAGCGGCTTGCGGCTGAGCCGCGCAGCCTCCCAGGCACGTGACCCGGTATCCTCAAAGGCTCGACGGTTCGGCAGACCGGTGAGAGCATCGGTCAGCGACAGCCTTTCGAGTTCAGCCTGCATAGCTTCGCGTCGGCGCAGTTCGCGCCAAAACAGCAGCGACAGAGCGATCGTCACGCCGCACAGCACCACGACGATGCTACCGATGACGAGGGCATTCGAGCGCCATTCGGCGCCAATCTCCCGTGCCGAGAGGGCCACGTTGAGGATAAGCGGTAGATCGCCCACCTGGGTGAAAGTGTAATGGCGCTCGATGCCGTCACGGACCGACGTCTCGACGAAGCTGCCGTTGCGCTCACGCAGGAAGCCCCTGAAGGTCGCGGCGCTGGCGATATTCACGCCGATATCGGCCTCGGCATAGGGGTACCGCATGATGCGCGTGCCATCACGCAGGTACAGGTTGATCGCGCTGTCTGGGCCGAGACCAATTTGGTCGAAGAGACGCGTGAAGTAGGACAGGTTGAGGGTCCCCAGCACCACACCGCCGAATGAACCATCGGGCTTGTTGATGCGGCGGCTCAGCACGATCATGCGGCTACCAAGCAGACGCGAGAACAATGGCTGACTGATGTACAGACCGAGATTGTTCTGTGCCTTCTGTGCCCGGAAGTAAGCGCGATCAGCGTAGTTGACCTTGCGTGCTGGTACTGCACTCGCGTCGATGATGCTGTCGCCGTTCTCATCAGTGACAATCATTACGCCCATGTCGCGGGCCGTAGCGGCACGGTCGAATAGAACGAGCTGACGTAGTTCTGGGCTGATTTTGTCGATGCCGGGGGCCCGGAGATTATCGACGACAGCGCGCAACGAGAGATCGTACAGTTCGATGTTGCGGGCGATGTCGCGTTCCAGGACCTGCAGAAGGTTCTTGGACGTCTGCTCGGCCTTGTCCCAGGCGTCCTGCCGCAGATCGAACAGCATCAGCCCGGAGAGCGCGACCATGCCGGCCGGAGCCAGAACACCGAGGGCGATCCAGGTTCGGGCCGATCGGAACGGGCGCGCCCATCGCTGCATCGGAGGAATTAGAAACCTTGCGGTCATGGCCACTGTGGTGGGATGGTGGCATGCCACCTCTAAATCAATTCTTTCCTGCCGATGGAGACCGCGATCGACGCCGGCAACATGCACGCCCTCGTCGAGGCCATGCGAACCGAGCGGGATGCGTGGCGGGAGGGCTGAGCGGGTGCAGGTGCGTTCGGCGCGAACAGCCTGACACCTCGACACCAGACCCGACGCTCGCCATCTTTGCCGGGCACCCCCGAGCGCCCCGTGACCAACGCCAGCCTCTATCGGCCGATCGCCGCGGCCACGATCCTCAACGCGTTCCTATTAGCGCTGATGTGGCGTGGACATCAGACCCAGATGAAAACCGGCACGGCCCCGTGGTGGGCTGGCTTTGGAGCCGCGGCCTACGCCGCGATAGGCGGCCTCCTCATCTACCTACGCCGGGATCATCCTATTGCAGGAAGCTACGACCTCTTCGGCGACGCAATGGTGGGTGAAGGCATAGGCGTGCTCATCACCTACGGTCTGGTCTACAGCTTCATCCTGTCCCGAGCGCGGCCGTGGTCCGAGCGGGCGGCGCCCATGTTCTTTACCATCGTGCTCACAGCTGGCGTGATCGGCGCCATCTTCGCGACCTGACGACGGACGAGCTCACTATGGGTAATCTCAGCCTCCCGTACTGAGTCGGCGAGGAGGTTGCCTTTGCCCAAACAGCAAGAGAACGATGAATTTCAGGACCTAGTTGAGGCTTTCCGCAACTTGGCCGCTGACAACATGGCTCAAGGTCTGATTGTCGAATGGCTTCTTTGTCGACAGCTAAAGCAATATCCCAAGGAGATCCGAGGGGAAATTGCAGAAAGTCTCAAGGCGTCCGGTCGGAATACAGCCTCATTCTCGCAGCTTCGAGCCTCTGAGTGGCCTGCCCCCATCTGGTGGCCCGGGTTCGAAGTTAGTGCATCGTCGGTCGTGTGACGATGGCCGGGTGAGCGGACGGCACAGAGCCGCTCGGTTCGGTTAGCCAAATGACGACCTCCGGCGCAGGCGGGCAGTAGCCGAGTGACGAGTGCGGCCGGATGCTGTTGTAGTGCGTCCGCCACTGCTCGATTACGACGCTGGCTTCCTTGAGGGTGTAGAACACCTCGCCGCTGAGGAGTTCATCCCGCAGCTTCGCGTTGAAGCTCTCGCAGTACCCGTTCTCCCACGGACTGCCAGGCTCGATGTAGGCGGTCTCTGAGCCGACCGCTGCGATCCAATCTCGGACAGATCGAGCGATGAACTCAGGCCCATTGTCCGAGCGGATATGGCCAGGCACGCCGCGCAGGCTGAAGAGATCCGAGAGGACATCGATCACATCGTGCGCCTTCAGCTTACGTGATACGCAGATCGCCAGGCACTCACGGGTGAACTCATCGAGGACATTCAGCATCCGGTACTTGCGATCGTTATGCGTCCGGTGCTCGACGAAGTCGTACGACCAGACATGGTCGGGTCGCTCTGGCCGCAGTCGCACGCACGAGCCGTCGTTGAGCCAGAGGCGGGCCCACTTCGGCTGTCGCGCTGGAACCTTGAGCCCCTCCCGCCGCCAGATCCGTTCGACCCGCTTCACGTTGACCGTCCAGCCATCGCGCCTGAGCAGCGCGGTGATCCGACGGTAGCCGTAGCGCCCGTACTGGAGAGCCAGCGCGACGATGGCGGTGGTCAGTGCGGCCTCGTTCTCGACCACCACGGCGCACTTGCGCTGTGTCGAGCGGTGCTGACCGAGAACGCGGCACCCTTCCGCACGCTGTGCAGTGTCGCGAACGCTTCGGGCGCGCCGACGAGTGAGACAGCCTCCATAGCTATTCCGATCTGGTTGTCATCCACAGGCAGCCATCAGCAAGGCCGGAACTCGCCGATGCCGCGGTCGTTGACCCCTCAGATTGGATCTGTTCTAATTCGTAGCAGAGCGGATCGACTGTCAGATAGGAGCACCGATATGACCAGCGCGCACTGCGACAGCTGCAAGTTCTTTGACGAGCACAAGGGCAATGGCGCTGCTGCGCAGGGCGATGCCGGTCTGTGCCGGTTCAACCCGCCTGTGAGCCAGCCGGCGCCGGAGTCGAAGGGACTGTGGCCGGTCGTGTCGTCAGAGGACTGGTGTGGTCACTTCACCGCAGAGATGACTGCCGCCGAGTAAACCACTCCCGTCGCATCCCCTCAGGGGAACGCAGGGCCAGCCTTCGGGCTGGCCTTTTTTATTGCCGTGTCGTCAGGGCTGTGGATCGGCACAAGACGGGATTTCACACCGGCACAACGTCCATTCAGACCGCCAAGGTCCAGCACGGCCGTTCCATTCAGCTTGCCCTATTGGAACGACCACGTTCCAGCGGGATAGTTCCAGTCAGCGAGCCCTATTGGAATGCAACGGCAGGTAGCGCGATCGGTTGTGTGCGAAAAACGACCGTTTTCCCGACAGCCCGGCGGGTTGGGGTGAAAATCAACCAGACAGCTCCGCCGCTGTCGGTAACACGCGTCGGTAAATCTACTGTCGGCCAAACGTCGTGTTTGGTTGGCAAACCTTAACGGATGAGCTGCACCTCGACGCCGGAAGCCTCAGCGATCTCCTGCCATGCGGCATCGGCGGTGACTGCGACAGCGTCCAAGCGGGCGGCCAAGGCGAGACAGAGCCGGTCTCCGATCCCAAGCCCCTTAGAGCGGGTCAGCGGCTCGAACAGGGCTGCGCGAATGGCAAGATCATCGTCGACCGGCGTGAGGGGGAACACAAGGCCGGTCCGTAGACCCCGTACGGCCGCCTCGTCGGCGCCGTTGCGGACCAACCACCCAGCCACCTCGCCGAAGTTCACGGTCGTCATCGTGGTGGAGCCGGTGAAGGCTTGAAGCACTTGGTCCCATCCGGGCTCCTGGCGCAGGTAGGCGAGCAGCGCCGAGGCATCCAGAACGCTACGCGCCACGATCCAGCTCCCTCGAGGATGGGGCAGTCTGATCTGTGTCTACTGGCATGCCCTCCTCCCTAGCAGCCTCTGCGCGCCGCGCCGCGAGGAAGGCGCTCACCGAGGCGCTATCGCCGGACAGGAAGGGGAAAGCTTGGGCTTGAAGCTCGGCCATGGCGGACGCCACCGAGCGCACCCGAAGCTCACCGTCCACCAGTGTCAGCACGACGGGCCCACCATACTCAAGATGGAGGGCTTTTCGCGCCTGGGCTGGGATGATCAGTCGACCACCCGCGTCGATCTTAGATAGAGTCGCGTTCATGGCAATATGATCCGATCAGCCTGATGTCATCCTATGGCGATTGAGGGATATTTAGCCATACTTCAGTAGGTGCCGCTACTCAGAAAGATGGCAGCTCCGCGATAGCTGCCACAAAACCGCGATATGGCATTTCGTAAGTGTTGGAAGCTCATCGGCCTGCCGCGGGATTTTCTCCCCCCGGCAGGATGGCCGAAACCGAACGGTTTCGGCCAGCGGCGCGAGATCTGGCCGAAACATAGGCTTGCGGTGGTTTCAGCCAGCATTTAGTTTCGGCCACCACTTTCGACCAGATTTTGGCTATGCCTCGCACCTTCGCCTACCTGCGCGTGTCCACCCTCGGGCAAACCACCGACAATCAACGCCAGGAGATCGCAGCCGCAGGCTTCCAAGTAGAGCCACAGCGCGTGATCACGGAGACCGTGTCGGGCAGCGTCACGACCTCTCAGCGCCGCGGCTTTGTCCGCCTGCTCGATCGGCTCGAGGATGGTGATGTCCTCGTGGTGACCAAGCTCGACCGGTTGGGCCGCAACGCGATGGATGTCGGCGGCACGGTCGCGCGATTGGCTGACATCGGCGTACGCGTGCATTGCTTGGCGCTCGGTGGCGTCGACCTCACCAGCTCGACCGGCAAGCTGACGATGGGGGTGATCAACGCAGTCGCCGAATTCGAGCGTGACCTTCTGATCGAGCGCACCCAGGCTGGTCTGGCACGGGCACGCTCTGAGGGCAAAGCGATCGGGAGACCAGCGAGCCTCACCCCGGAGCAACGACGGCTGGCAGAGCAGCTTCTGCGTGAGGGCCAGGGAGCCTCGGCGGTAGCACGAGAACTCAGGGTCAGCCGAGCGACGATCCGGCGGGTGGAGGCGGCGATGCGCGGAGCCGAGCATCGGTGATGCTCATGCCTGCAGTAGGGCAAGCAGGTACCGGCTGTGGCCTGAGCGCTCTCCCTAAGTCCGATGCCTCCGAGCTTAGCGAAGAGTGGCGAAGCGGCCTATAAGGGCGATGCCACATGATCCGGGGTCAGATGCCGATTAGCCGACGCCCGCTCGCCGCTTCTCTGCTCACGGCCATCGACATAGCCGACCGGCACGCGATCGCGGCCTTCATCGCGGATACCGCGACGCAACCGGCTCCTAACCCGTTCCCCCACACCAGCGTCGGTGCCGTGCGCCAGGTCTGGCGGCAGCGCGCTGCGGAGTTTCAATCCTTCGATGTAGAGGCGCTGGGGCTCTCGTGTCTGCTTACGGCGGTGTTCAGCATGGACGTCGACGAGGTGCTCGTGCAGGAGATCGTGCGGGCCGGACCTCACACCGCCAACGTATTTCATCGCGGTGACGGCTGCTGGATCGTCGGTGCCGTGCTCCATGGCAAGCCAGGCATTGGTCTGCCCGTCTGCCCTACGTCGAGGCAGAAGCACCCCGCTCCGAAGTCCCGGTCGCGAGCTCGCATTGAGGCGAGGCAGCTAGATCTGTTCGCGCGGGCCTAGTCCGACGGTCTGTCGCAACGCCTTCCACAATACCGTCCTGTCCATCCGCCTACTACATCATGATCGAGGATGTGGGATGAAAGCAGAGTCGTTAGGTGCTTTTTATGAGTGTTAGGGGGCGTTAGCCCTGAAATTCAAACTGATTTACTGGAAAAAACTCGGGTGGTTGCGCCCCGCGAAGTAGATCGGCTGGGGAGGGACCCGCCTCATACGGCCAAGATGCAGGTTGGGGCCGCCGCAGGTGCATGACCTGCGCTGAAGTGTGTCTTGCCCGGCCGAGTTGGTGCCGGCGGTGCGTTGCAGCCACGGAGCAGGGTCGACTTAAGCCGCCGGATAACGGTGGCCCCGACCGTTGAGTCGGCCGACACCGTGAAGTTCATGGCCGAGCCGCCTTTCATACCGCTTTCGCGATGCTCGAGCCTTTGAACCCATTAGGCGTCTTGAGCAGCGCTGACGCTGTGCCGCAGCAGGCCGCCTTGGCCTGTCTCACATGAGCAATGGGCAAAGTCGGGTAGCTTACCGGCACGTAACGCGGATCCGCAGTGTCGTGGTGACGATCACCGCGTGCATGTGCTGGATGTCGATAAGGCCGGCCAGCCGGGCTGGTCATCCAGCCCCATCATCGATGCCATTAGGAGGGCCGTCAGGCGCCATACCACGTGCGGGCAGGGAGAAGAAGTTGCGCAGATCGGCCCACTCGCCTCTACGCTCGATTTTGGCGGATGGAGCGCTATTCTCCGCGTGGACGTCGACCCAGTGCTCGGCGCGGCCTTCTCCGCACCTCGACCGAGGATGTCCGTCCTGACGTCGAGCTCGATATGGAAAGCAACCGGACCGAGCTCGGCATCAAGGAGATTGAGGCGTGCCTTGGACGCCGTGGCGAGCCGCGCCTGCAGCTCACTCGTCCACGCCGCCGCACGGGCCGAAAACGACGAGATGTCAACCAGCTCCTCGGCCGAGAATCCACCGCCGGGTGCCTTCGGCCCGGTGAGCCCGAGGGCGATCGAGTAGGCGCTCCCGAGCCGATGCACGGCCTTTTCCCGGTAGGCGCGAGCAATCAAGCTTCGACGTCGATCGTCTCACGATTTTTTTCACGGTCTGACCCCGGAGGTTGCGACCATTGCGACCAATTGCGACCATTCTGAAAATTGGTCGCGATCCAAATTCCCTTTTCCTTTTAGATATTTATATAGCTCATGCGACCATTGCGACCAATTTTCTAGGTTCGTGTGATAATGAGAGAGAAAACGGGGCGTTTTCGCAAAAACGTTCCTATGCGCAGGCGGGCGCAAAATTGGTCGCAATGGTCGCGGGATCGCTTAAGCGATTGGTGAAGCTCGATTTTTAGCGCTGCGACCATTTTGAAAATTGGTCGCGATTGGTCGCAATGGTCGCGGAAAACCGTAGGTTTCGAGCGCCGATCCGGCAGATCCGAGCATGACGGGGGGCTCGACCGTCTGGCAAGTCCTCTTCTCGCACCGGAAGAGCTCCCACCCGCTGGGTATGGCCTGTCGCTAGCCCTCGAGCTGCAGGATTAATCTCGCGCCACTGGCCGCACCGCGGATGTGCGCGCTGCGCCTGCAGCTCGCACATCCGTGCCGCCGCACGGTCGGAAAGCGACGAATTATCGACCCGCTCCTCGGCCGAGAGCTCATCGCCCGGCGCTTTCGGCTCGGAGGCTAAGAGCGATCGCCGGAGCCGATGCACGGCCTTCTACCGGTAAGCCCACAAAGTCCAGGAAAGCTACGGCGATTATCCAGAACCCGGGGCGCTGCCTGCACCGGCTGTAGCGGCGCTGAGAGCTGCCGCAAGAACTGCAACGATGGCCATTTGGATCATCGCAGACGTCTCCCGTCTTCAGGTACAGCCGCCAGATCAACGTTGTAGCCCTTCGCGGCCAAGGCCTCGAGGACCAAGTATTTTACTGTGACCCTGCGGTTTAGCGCCTCCTGCCGCAGTGCTGTCCACACCGTATCTGGCACTTCGAATTTAAGGGCGGTCCCCTTCATAGGGGCAAGTGAGGATTTGGGCTCTTGGGCTGTCGGGGTAGATGAAGCTATCGGCTCGGCTGGGTCGGCGGGCGGCATTGGCTCCGCGGCCCGCGCCTCAGGTGCGGACGAGGGCCGCGTGAAGCCCAAGTCGCCGTTTGCCGCGGCAAGCTGCTGCGCGTCCTCGGGCGAGATGCGAGGCCGAGGGCGAGGGGCAGGCTGAAAGGTGGGCTTCATCATCGTGCTCAAGCCGCTTCCTGTTGAACCGCCAAGACCTCAAGGAGCTCGCCGAGCGTGCCGACGACTTCTTGCAAGGCTTTGGGGTCGCCGTCTGGATGGGCCGGTGTGGCGCCCGTGAAATGGATGCTCTGATAGGCCGCTCGCTGAATGATCTCGGTCCGAAGTACCGGGATGCTAGCGGCCTGAATTTCCGTGCGGGCGTGCTGCGCGACGCGGCTGCCCAACGGCGACATTTGAGTGAAGACTGCCCGGGCCGGGATCGGCCGGCGCAGCATCTTCTCCGCACGCTGCACGACCTCGTAGGTGCGGAAGACCTCCTGCAGATCCATGCCCGACACCTTGCTTGGGATCAGCACGAGATCACTTTCGGCGATGGCGTACGTGACCGCCTGTGAGGCGGCACCCTCGAGATCTACGAACACGAGACTGTAGCGCGAGGCGGCGTCAGAGATCCGGTCGAGGACGGTCTTTTCGGTTACTTCTGCAATGACGTCCACGCCGCAATCCTCGCCGGCCCGCTCGCGCCAGGAGGAAACGTGTCCGTTCGGATCCGCGTCGATGATGGCCACGCTGCCGCCCTGACGCGCATAGGCGTCCGCCAGGCAGATCACGAGGGTAGTTTTCCCGACGCCGCCTTTAGTTGAGCAAACGGAAATAACTGCCATTGCCCTAGCTCCCTGTTGTGCGCCTCCCCAGCGCCCAAGCGAGCTGAGGCCCAAATAGCCAACGGACCCTTAACCCGAGCGGCCTGAAGGCCAAATGCCCTTTTGGGGTGGCGGGCAAAATCACGCAGGCCTTCTTGTGCTCGCGGGCTAGAGTGCGTTTGGGCATGCGGCCTAAAAGGCGTTAGGGCCAAGGCGTGAACGGGTTCTTGGGCTTCGGGGCAATGGCCTCAGCCAAGAGATCGCCTTGCAGGAGCAGTAGCAAGCTGGCGCAGAGGGATTTTCGTCGCGGATCGACCGTGCAATTGTGCAGGCTTTGGCAAGGGGCGGTCATCGGCAGCCGTCTTGGCCGGTTGCCAGGAGAACTGCCAAGCCACTTATGCGGCATGCTGCATAAGCGGCGAGTTGATGACCTAGAAATACGAAACCCGCCACGAGGGCGGGTCACGTACCGGCCGGGTGGTCAGGGCAGATCGTCCATCCGAGGGGCGGTTGAGGCTGCCGCAACCGACCGGTTGGGCGAAATCGCCGCGGCCGTCTGGAAGGCCGATGCTGCCGGCGGTCTCTCAGACGAGCAAGCCCAGACGCTGGACGGTTTGCTGAACGCCCGGCGGGGCGCAGCTCGATCAGTTCCTACAAAGGCTCAGCCCTTCGTGGTCGTAGCGGCGCAACTCGTTCCAATGGTCGCCCCTTTCCCTCAAGGGGAGGGGGGCGCCGCCTGCCCGCACGCAGCATCGTACAGGCTCTCGCACTCTACGCCCGATAGCCTCGCTCGCCGCCGCCGTATGGCCGCTGCCGGCTATCTGCCTCCGGCGCTCGCTGCCGCCTTAGCCGCGTGTGAGCAGGCCGTCTTGGCTGTGGTTGCGCTCGAGGTCGGGAAGCGAAGCAAGTGCACGCTCGCCCTTGGCCACGCGGCAGCTGTGGCGTTGAGCGTCCCATCTCAAACGAAGGTCGAGATGGTCGGAAGCCTGTCGCGCGCCTTGGTGAAGCGCATCCGGCTCGGTCCAGGAGAGTTGCGGCTGGTGTGACCGACGTTCAACCGGATGAAACACACCCTAGCGATGACACCGTGGACACACCAGGGCTTCCTCAGGGCCACTTGAGAACCCTCTTCAGGATTATTCGCCGGGGAGCGGTCGGGAGGTGCGCGAGGCTAGGATGCAGTCGGTCGACTTGTCCCAGCCGTCTGCATGGGCGCTCGACCCACGACTGACATTCTGCAGGCATCATCGCCGCGACAAGCTGCTGTTACTGCGGCGCCACAACCCCCATCGTTATGATTTGGGCGGCTTGTTCACCTGCAACCTTCACCTTAACGGTGGGTCAGAAAAGTTAGCAAAAACAGTAGTTTATCATTGTTCTAAACAGCACGGCGGCCACGCTGCAACCCTTCTGCGGCGATAGCGGACGGCTGCCCAAAGTAGGCTTGGGGCTTGCGTAATATGATTATCTCTTCTCTCCGGCCCAGAGTCTTGCGGGTCTTCGTCCTCGCTAGTGTGTCACTGATGGCGATGCAGGTCGCGCAAGCCCAGCAGGCGACGCAGCCGCGCCACGGCGGCTCCAACCCGCCGGCCGAGGGCAGCGTGCAGCTTCAAGAGCTCAGCGTCGAGAGCCAGGGCGGCGGAGGGCCGGTCTCGGCTGCCCGGGCCACTGCAGCCTCGCGCGCCGTTGAGAGTCCGACCGGTCCGATCGACGGCTACGTGGCTCGACGCTCGGCCACCGCCACCAAGACCAACACGCCGCTGATCGAGACCCCGCAATCGATCACCGTGGTGGGCCGCCAGCAGATCGACACCCAGAACGCCCAGACCCTGACGCAGGCGACCCAGTACGTCGCCGGCACCTATGCGGGCACCTTCGGCGCCGACACGCGCATCGACTACTTTCAGCTGCGTGGCTTCGTGGTCAGCGATTACGGCCTCTACCTCAACGGCCTGCAGCTCCTGAACTACGGCTTCGCCTACAGTCGAGTTGACACCTTCGGGCTGGAGCGGGTCGAGGTGCTGCGCGGTCCCTCGGCCGTGCTGTTTGGCGCCGGCAATCCCGGCGGCCTGATCAATCAGATCAGCAAGCGCCCAACCGAGGACCCATTCGGCTACATCGAGGTCGGCGGTGGGTCCTTCGATCAGCGCTACGCCGCCTTCGACGTCGGCGGCCCGGCCGACCAGGAGGGCCATTGGTTCACCCGCCTGACCGGCTACGCCCGCAACGGCGGCACGCAGGTCCAGGGCGCCCCGGACGACAGCTACTACATCGCTCCGGCCTTCACCTATAAGCCGGACGGGTCGACCAAGCTCACTATCCTGTCGAGCTTCCAGCACGATAACACGGCGGTGACCTCGAACTTCCTGCCCTATTATGGAACCGTCCGACCACAGGCTGAGGGTCTACGCATCCCGCGCTCGCTCAACGTGGGTGACGCCGGCTTCAACACCTTCCAGCGCGATCAGGCTTTCATCGGCTACGAGTTTGAGCACGTCTTCGACGACACCTGGGCGGTGCGCCAGAACGCCCGCTACGGAATTACCGAGAGCTTCCAGAACTCCTATATTGGCCAGCTCGGCTACGCCGACGCCCAGCAGACCCAGCTCGCCCGCTACCTATTCCGGGACCACGCCAAGGTCGCGCAGCTCGACGTCGATACTCAGGCCGAGGCCAAGTTCTCCGACGGCTTCTTCCGGCACGACTTCCTGATGGGCGTGGAGTACCGGAACTTCCAGGTCCACGACAACCAAGCCTCCGGCTTCCCCGGCCCGAACCTGAACATCCTCGCGCCGACCTACGGTCCGCAGACGGTCTCAGCGACACCGTACCTGGTCAACGCCGACTCGTTCCAGCAGGTCGGCCTCTACTTCCAGGACCAGATTAAGCTCACGCCGGAGCTGACTCTGGTCGTCGGTGGCCGTCAGGACTTCGTTGAGAATACGGTCTACGATCGTTTGACACCGTCCAATACCAATGGCCGCAATGACAGCGCCTTCACCTACCGAGTGGCGGCAATCTACAATTTCGACTTCGGTCTCGCGCCCTACGTGATGTACTCGACCTCGTTCCAGCCCGAGATCGGCACCGACATTAACAACCGGGCCTTCAAGCCCGATACCGGCGAGCAAATCGAGGGCGGCGTGAAGTTCGAGCCCCCGGGCCAGGGCTACTTCCTGACGCTGGCGGGCTTCGACATCCACCGCAACAACGTGCTCACCCCCAACCCGGTGAACACGCTGTTCAACACCCAGGTCGGCGAGGTGCGCTCCACCGGCTTCGAGGCGCAGCTGGTGGCCAACCTGTTCGACGGCCTCAACCTCATCGCCTCGTTCACGGACTTCGGGTTCACCACGGTCAAGGACGCTGACCCAACGCGGATCGGCAAGACCCCCGTCAATATCCCCGAAAACCTCGCCTCGCTGTTCGCTGACTACACGATCCAGACCGGCGACTGGCGCGGCTTTGGCTTCGGCGGCGGCGTGCGCTACGTGGGGCGTTCGTTCGCTGATGTGCCCAACACTCTGAAGGTGTCAGAATACGTGCTTTTCGACGCGCAAATACACTATGATTACCAGAACTGGCGCTTCCAAGTGAATGCCACGAACATCGCCGATAAGCGTTTTGTCTCATCCTGCCAGTCGGCTACGTCATGCTTTTATGGCGACGCCCGACGCGTTCTGGCGAAGATCAGCTACAAGTGGTGACGACAGCCTAACGGTTCGAACCTGAGGCGGATCGTCAAGCCAGCGCAGAGCAGGCGAAGCTAATCGGTGTTGGATCGAATGCCTGCTTGGCTTTGGGGACGCCAATTGCGGTCAATCCTGAGGCCACGACGCCGTGGTCGAGCTCGCGCCATCGCGACGGGGTCGAGGGCACGAGCCTCGTCTGTCCAACCAGCGTTGGACAGCGCCTTCAGCATGGACGACCAGAACGGGCGGTGACGCCAGTGGCTGAAGCGCTGATAGATGCCGCCGGGGGAGCCGTAGACTTTCGGACAATCCGGCCAGCGACATCCGCTGAACGAGACATGGATTATGCCGGACAGCGCATGTCGATCGTCGCTGCGGCTTTCGGGATTGGCTGGTAGATGGGGGGCAATGACAGCCCACTGCGCATCGCTGAGCCAGAATAAGCCATCCTGATCAAGCATGCGGTTCGCTCCATCCGACGATACTCGTTTGAATTAGAACGGCTCTAATCAAGTGACAATAGCGAACGCTGGTGCGTGGGGCCGGGCGAGCCGTGATGATGTGGCCACCCGGCTAGCTGCCTACCGCAGCAGCGCTGTTGATCGAAAGCCACTGTCAAATGTGTGGCAGAACCGGCACAGTTTCCTCGAACCGATTGTGTCTGAGTTGAAATCATTTTGCTGAGCGTAGCAATTCCGGCATGGTCCTGCACCAGCAAGGTTCTTCTAAACGCGGGCCTGCTGGAGCCAGCCACCAAGACGCGGGCCCAAACAAGAATGGGCGGTGTGACCTGAAAAATCAGGCATGGCCGCAGTTACGGGTCTCGAAGTTTTGGGGTTGCTGATGAATTTCCTGAAGAATTCCCTCCTCGGTTCCGCTGCCGCCTTCGCGGCGGTGGGCGCCGCGCACGCCGCCGACCTCCCGGTCAAGAAGGCGGTGCCGATCGAGTACGTCCGCGTCTGCACCGCCTACGGTGCCGGCTTCTTCTACATTCCAGGCACCGACACCTGCCTGCGTATCTCGGGCCGCGCCCGGTTCGAGGGTGGCTACCAGACCAGCTACACCCGCCAGGCCGGCGCTGCCGGTGACACGTCGGGCTACCAGGGCCGGATGCGCATCAACCTCGATGCCCGCACTCAGACCGCCTACGGCACCCTGCGCGCCTTCGTGCGCTTGGATGCCGGCGCCCGGACCGGCTATTCCGGCGTCGGCACCTCCGGCACCCAGCAGCGTATCGGCCAGGCCTACCCGGGCATCGGCACCGACAGCTTCGGCCGCGACCAGCAGTTCGCCAACGTCGACAAGGCGTTCATCCAGTTCGCAGGCTTGACCGCCGGTCGCGCGTCGTCGTTCTTCGACTTCTACGCCCACGACTTCGAGTTCGCCGGTGCTACCGCCGGTTCGGACAACTTCTCCACCAACCTGCTCGCCTACACGGCGACGGTCGGCAACGGCCTGTCGGCGACGATCTCGATCGAAGATCCGGTCTTCCGCCGGACCCCGATCTTCTCGCCGTTCAACGTGGCCGCCACGCTGAACACGGGTAGCACGCAGAACTTCGGCGTGACCAACCAGCCGACCCCGATCTTCGTCGGCCCGAACCGCTACGGCAACATTGACAGCATCGAGCGCTCGCGTCTGCCCGATTTCGTCGGCGTTGTGCGCCTCGACCAGGCCTGGGGCTCGGCCCAGCTCTCCGCCGCCACGCACGAGCTGAACGTCGGCAACCTCTCGACCGCCGCCAGCACCGGCACGGGCGCCATCGTCGCCCCTGCCCATACCAGCAACGTCCAGGGCTTCGCGGTGCAGGGCGGCCTGAAGATCAACGCCCCGTTCATCGCGCCGGGCGACGCCCTGTACCTGCAGGGTGCCTACGGCGAGGGCGCGCAGCTCTATACCGGTTATTCCTCGTACACCGGCTCGTACACGCAGAGCACCACGACGATCCAGGGTCAGAAGTTCGCCCAGTACTTCGCTGACGCGACGGTCAATCCGTTCACGGGTCAGCTACAGACCTCGACCAGCTTCACGGCGGTCGCCTCGTACCTGCACTACTGGTCGCCGGAATGGCGCTCGGCGTTCTTCGGCTCCTACGGCGAGCAGAGCTTCTCCAACAGCGCCCGTCTCGCCCAGGGTGCGATCTACAGCCTCGTGAGCGGTCTGGCCGGCAGCAACCCGTTCGGCTCCAACGCCGTCGGCGTCCCCGGCACCCGGTTCTACAACCTGAGCCAGGCGCTGCGCGACACCTACCAGTTCGTGGCCGGCGCGAGCATCATCTGGTCGCCGGTGAAGGACCTCGATATCGGCGTCGAGGGCTTCTACACCCAGATCGGCCTGAAGAACGGCCGGGCGATCGATCTCGACAAGAGCCCGACCGCCTACGCCAACATCGCCGGCATCAACGCCGGCACCTTCGCGGTCCGGACCGCCACGCAGGACTCGGTCTCCCAGGTCCGCTTCC
>NZ_JBYQFA010000002.1:0-76841 GCF_057836565.1 Methylobacterium sp. J-118 | reverse complement strand
GAGAAGGCTGCCCAGATCGCCCTCGACGCCGCTGACCGCATCATCGCAGTGCTCGACCACATGGACGGCGACGCGGACCACGAGGATGGCGGGGACGCTGAGCCGTCCCTGGCCGCTCCTGAGAACGCCACTGGCTCGCAGGTGGTCTACATGCGCGGCGCGGACGACAACCGCGAGACCGAGGTTCCCGAGGCCGCGCTGCCGGAGGTGGCCGCCAAGAACCCCGGGGCCGTGATCTTGTTCCCGGTCATCCCGTGGGGCGGCAAAGGAAACGTACTCACTGCAGCCACCATCGCTCTGTTCGAGATGGCGATCGGACTACCACAACTTTGGGAGACCGACCGATGCGGCTGATCCTCGTTCTGGTCGCACGCCAGGAACGTCGTTGGGGGTGGGGGGCTAACTTCGGGGGATTGTGCACATCTGGCTCTCCCGCCAGAGCCTCCAAGCATCGAAGTATCTTGCCCCCCCCCCAGGCCGCCGATCGGTTTGAGGCGGGGGCCTGCCTTTGCTTGACCTTACGCGCTGGCGTGTCCCGGTGCGCACCCGCGTCCACTGGCGAGACCAAACCTCTCGGCCCGGCCGCCGTCGAGGCTGTTGGGATGTAGCAAGGTCACATCAGCCTTTTGTGTATCCGCACTTATTCGACATTTTAGTATTCCAACAACCATCTTGCATGCATTTTGGTAATGCTTCTGCGCACGCTGACGTACACCCCGCCCGCTTACTCATGCTAGTCTCGCAGAATTTAATACATTCCGAGTGACGAGCATTGCAGCTCATAGCAATGCTAATAGTTGACGTAGAGAATATTGTTAAAGCTAAGGAGGAAAAAAACACAACGGATTTCATAAGCGTATCCTCGACGAACGCGTTTTTTCGCGCTGTGCGATCACTCATGTTCCTCATCAAATTTGCAAGACAGGATCAGCGCACCGGCTTACACAACGAGCTGATCGAACGAACGGTGCTCGTACGATCCCGCGCGGGCGTCCTCAGTCCGACTCAATGGCGAACACCCGCGCGATGGCCGCGATTGAGACGACGGCGGTCAAAGCGTTCAAGATTGATCAAACCCATACACGGTGAGGTCGATCCGCTATCGGGTGTAATAGCCGAACCGCTGCCCGAGGCGATTGTGCTGCCCTGGCGTGGCCGCGGCAACGTCATCACGGCGGCCGGCACGCTGCTCCTTGACCTGCTGGAGCGGCCTGATGCCATCAGCGGGTGAGTCAAAGCCGCCTTTTTTTCAGAGGCGGTCGAGCCGCCTTCGCCTGAGCAGCTTCGATGTATAGGCGCGCCTCGCGCGATGGCAGAGGCCGGCTGAACAGGAAGCCCTGAACCTGCGTGCAGCCCTCCCGGCGCACAAGGTCGAGCTGCTCGGCTGTCTCGACCCCCTCAGCCACGATCCCCATGCCAAGCCGCTCGCAGATGCCCACCACTGCCCGCACGATGGCCGCCGAGTCCGGGTCCGCGATGTCACGGATGAACGCCCGGTCGATCTTGATCTTGTCGAACGGGAAGCGGCGGAGATAGCTCAAGGATGAGTAGCCTGTACCGAAATCGTCTAGCGCAAAGAGCACCCCGAGGCCACGCAACCGGTACAGGCAGGCCAGCACCGTGTCCGCCTCCTGCATCAGCACGCTTTCGGTCACCTCCAGCTTCAGCCGCCCCGCCGGCAAGCCGCTCGCGGCCAGAGCTGAGAGCACTGCCGCCTCCAAGCCATCGCGCCGCAACTGCACGGCCGAGACGTTGACCGCCACGCGGATGTAGGCGGGCCAGTTCATCGCCTCGCGACAGGCCTCCTGCAGTGCCCAGATGCCAAGCGGCACGATCAGCCCAGTCTCTTCGGCCAATGGGATGAATGTGCCCGGCGAGATCTCGCCCTGCGTCGGGTGGTCCCAGCGCATCAGCGCCTCGAAGCTGACGACCGCGCCGGTCATGGCATCGACCACCGGTTGGTACACCAACCGGAATTCGTTGCGTCGGATCGCCTCTTTCATGTCCAGCGCAAGTAGGCTGCGCCCGGCAATGCGGGCGTGCGTTTTGGCTTCGAACAATCGGTAGGTGCCGCGGCCCGTGGCCTTTGCCTCAAATAGAGCCATGTCGGCGCGCTGAAATACTTCTTCAGCAGTGGTACCGTCGGCAGACAGCATGGCGACCCCGACGCTCACACCGATGTCGATCGCTGACCCGTCGAGCAGGAGTGGTTCGTCCACCGTGGCGATGATGCGCTCGCAGATTTGGCCAGTTTCCGCCTCTCCGTCGATGTTGTTCAGGATCACCGCGAACTCGTCGCCGCCGATCCGGGCCACGGTATCTTGCTCTCGCAGGACCAAGCGGAGGCGCTCGGCCACGAGGTACAAGATCTGATCCCCAGCGACGTGGCCGTAGGTATCATTGACAGCCTTGAAGCGATCGAGGTCGAGTGCGAGCACGGCATGGCGGTTCGGCGCCAGGGCGGCCCGGCAGAGCGTATCATCGAGACGCTCGCGGAAGAGGTTGCGGTTCGGCAGGCCGGTGAGTGCGTCGTACAACGCCATGTGAGCGATGCGGGCCTCCGCTTCTTTGCGGCGGGAGATGTCGATCAGCGTGCCGACCAACCGCAGCGCTCGGCCGTCCGCGGAACGACCGGCCACACGGGCGCGGGCGAGCACCCAGAATGCCTCTTCCTCCGCCTGACCGATGCGGTACTCGCATTCGAGCGTGGGGGTCTGCCCCCGCAGGTGCGCGCGCGTGGCGGTCATCACGCGCTCGCGATCGTCCGGATGGACTGCCTCGATCCATCCCGACATGGTGGGCTGGGCGCGCTCGCCCACTAGCCCGAGTCTCTTGCGCCAGCGCTCGGACACCCAGGTGGTCCCGTCGATCAGGTTCCAGTCGAACAGGCAGTCCTCGCCGCTATCGAGCGCCAGGGCGAGCCGCTCCTCGCTTAAGCGCAAGCGGGCCTCGCTCTCGCGGCGGCGCGTGATGTCCGTGTACGTCCGCACGTACCCGCCATCCGGCAGCTGCACGACGCGCACTTCCAGGCTCGTGCCATCGGGGCGCTCACGCTCGTATACGTCCGGCAGGCTGGCAAGATCGGCTGCGTCTAGTGCTGCGACCAGGGGCGCCGGGCTGGTCCGGAACTCACCACGCGCGACCTGGAACGCGTTGATGGCGCTGTAGGGACTGCCGTCGTGCAGGACGGTGTCGGGCAGGTCGAGAAGGTCGCACGCGCGCCGGTTATGCAGGCGCACGCGCCGGTCAGAGCTGTAGACGATCAGGCCCTGATCCATGCTCTCCAGGGTGGTACGCAGGAGTTCATTGCTCTCGTGGAGGCGCGCCTCCACACGCGCGTGCTCGGTCGCATCCAGCACCACGCCGTAGACGGCCGTCACGATGCCGTTCACGTCCCGAACCGGCACGCCACGAACGGTGATGACGCGCTCCTCGCCATTCGGGCGGACGATGCGCCCGCGCCGCTGATAGCCACCGATAGTCTCAGGATCAGTCCCGGCAATCACCTCGTCGATGCAACAGCGGACTGCCTCCCGCTCCTCGGGGTGTTGAAGCAGCAGGTACGCGTCGAGGTCGATCCGCCCGGAGGCGGGCAGCGAACGGTCGAAGATTGCCGCGGCGCCATCGGACCACGTCATGGTCCGTGTCGCCACGTCGATCCGCCAATGGCCGAACGAGGCTGCTGTCTCAGCCACGCGCTGTGCGTCTTGGGCCGCGCGCAAAGCGAGACCCTCGGCCTCGCGCGTGCGCGTGCTCTCGTGCAGCCGCAGGTGCGCCACGACGATCTCGGCGAGATCGCGAAGCTGGCGCGTCTGCTCACTCGAGAAGCTGCGTGGGATCGTGTCCTTCACGCACAGCGCGCCGACGCGGACGCCAGGCCGAAGCACGAGCGGCGCCCCTGCGTAGAAGCGGAGGCTGGGTTCGCCTGAAACCAGCGGACTTGAAGCGAAGCGCGCGTCGGCCTCGGCATCCTCAACGACGAGGACCTCGTCGGACCTGATCGTGTAGGTGCAGAACGATGCATCGCGGGGACTCGCGCTCAGGTTCGTGCCGCACTTGGCCTTGAACCACTGCCGGTCGGCCTCGACGATGGAAACAAGGGCGATCGGAACAGAGAACAGATCGCGCGCCAGACGGCAGACGGCGTCGAAGTGCGACTCGTTCGGCGTATCTGTGATCGCGAGTTGGCGCAGGGCAGCCAGCCGGTCCGCTTCGTTGGACGCAATTGCAACCATCTACTCACCCACTTGTCCGGCCGGGAGGCGAAGATCATCCCAGTCGGTGCGCGCTAGGGTTGTAGCGACAGGGTTTTAATGAACCATTCTCGACAAGCTGGGCTCACTTGAGCTCACGCCGTTGAATGACTGTAGTCCTATAGCGTTGGGCACATAACCGCAGATCTGCTCTCGGGCATTTAGTCAACTTCCGTTGACCGCCCCAATCCGAAGTAGCCGCGCTGCTGGCGAATGACTGCTTTTGGAAAGCGCCGACGGCTGCCCAGGCGGCGGGCATGTGTTGGATGCAGCCGGTAGGGCCTGGTGCGCCTGATGCGACGGTGGCTCGCTTGCCACGAGGCTATCGCCGCCCTGCTGCCGGGTGTCCCCGAGCCCGAGCACGTCAGGGAGGTGCAGGCGACTTTACCAGGATTTGCTAGGAACCCCGAAGAGCATCCACGCCCGCCCTTCCGATGGACCTTGGGGGGAGGCATCGCCGGGTGAGCGTGGTGGTCGAGAGGAGACCCGACCTCGTGATCGTAGCAAAGCTCATGCGAGGCTTAAACGTCCCACGCATCTCGCACAGCTGACGCTACGCGAGAGATGAGAGCCTACGGCTGCCGTGTCAGCCACTCGCCCTCGATCGTGAGGGTGGCTCGGTAGACCGGGATACCGTGATCGTCGCGCATCGTGACGCTGACCTTCTCGCCGACAGTCCCGAGCGGCTGATCCTTCACCATGTCGGGAAGCGACCGAAGCGCTTCCTGCGAAGCGGTGTGGGCATCGTCGAAATCGAGGCCCACATCGTCGCTGACGTCACTGCCGTTGCTCACGTCAAAAAAGTAGTGGGCCATCAGCGCCTCCAAGGCCAATGCCGGGCTAAACACATGCGCTGCAAAAGAGTTCACGGGACGGAACACCTGGGCCGATCGGGTTGCATCACGTGAACCGGAGCGCCCATCAGACGAAAGCGAGTTACCTACCGGCCAAGTGCAGATACCTCGGGTTAAATTCAGCGATGGCACACAAGGCTTCCCAGTCGTGGATCGTCAATCGGCGGCCATACAGGTCAACCACACCTTCGATGCGCAGGCTTCTCAGCGTCCGGTTCACGTGTACCGAGGTCAGGCCCAGCGCGTCGGCGAAATCGGTCTGCCGGAGCGGCATCGGCATGCTGCGGCCATCGGTGAGACCGACAGCTTCGAGGCGTAGGTATAGCTCGCAGAAGAGGTGAGCGAGCTTCTGACGTGCGTCGCGCCGACCGAGGCCGACGATCCATGCCCGATGCGTAGCCGCGGTGACGATGGCTTCCCGCCAGAATGCCTGAGCGATGGCAGGACACTGATCGGACAACTTGCGCAGGTCTGTGTGCGGCACGAACGCGACGATGCTGCGGGTCACCGTAGCCATCCCAAAATCTGGTGACGGCAGGTGCAGGCTTTGCAGGTCCGGCAGATCGCCGGGCACATGGAACGACAAGATCTGGCGTCGGCCATCGGCCAAGAGCTGATAGCAGCACGTCCAGCCGTCGAGGATCACGCAGCAATGGTCCGATGTACCACCTTCATATTTGATGTCCCGAGAAGCTTCGATCGTCCGTATGATGAGCGGTAAGCCGAGGACCGCGCGTTCAGCCGCGACTGGCAGAGAGCCAGCACCTCCTAACCTGCGGGCCAACAGGCCAAAGGGGGACTTAGATGGTGCCATCGTATCGCGCTTTATCGAGCAGACGATGCGCTTGTGGCGCGGTCGCTAACTGCCGATCCTCCCAATTCTGCAACCAACCTAAAATATTGTATCCAGTTGCATGCCCAGTTCCTGGGCCGAACAGCCCCTCGCAATCAAGACGCGCGCAGCAGCCGTTCCGCCTCTCCCTCCGGCTGAATCTTCACGAGGTTGAGGCGTGCCCGCATGGCCTTACCCGGCTTGAAGTGCGAGCTCCGCTTGGCCACCACGATGACCCTCTGGCCCGAGCGCGGATTGCGGCCGATCCGCGCCTCACGGTCTCGCACAGCGAAGGCGCCGAAGTCTCTCAGCTCGACACGGTCACCGTCCGCCAATGCGTCGGCGATCCGGTTGAGGATGGCGTCGACCACCGCCTCGACATCCTTGGCGTAGAGGTGCGGGTTCCGCGCCGCGATGCGGGCGACAAGCTCGGATCCGATCATGCGGCTATGGGTGCCGAGACCGCCACAGCGAGGCAAGTGCGCGGTCGCACCGTCCCTACTTCCCTCCTGCGCCGTCTACCTTGCCCTCGGTGGCATCAGCATCGGCGCTGGCCTTGAAGAAGTCCTCGACTGGCCTGCCAAGGGCTTCGCTGAGGCGCCTCAACGTCCGCAGCTTGCGTTCGCGCTCGCGCGCCTGTGCACCCTTTTCCGCTGAGGGAAGACGGATATCTCGGCCGTCGCCTTTGTCGAGTTCGGCCATCTCAGACCCACTATGATTGTGACCGTGCGATTGTATATCGCAGTTGCAGATCGACGAAAAGTTGTGCTGCAAATCCCGACCTATGTTGCAATAAGGCCTGGATGGTGCATGCCGCGTCGATCCTCGAACAGCATCGTGTCGTCGGCTTCGCTGCCGCTGACCACTCTCAGCATCGGCCTGTGGGAGGAGGATGTCAGCACGGATCGCATTCGCGGCGATGCGGTCATGGGGCGGATGTACGGACTGCCCGAGGCGGAGATCGCCGAGGGCATCTCCCGCGCGCAGCTGTTCTCGATCTTCCATCCGGATGAGGTCGCCCGCGACCCGGAGCTGCGTCGTAGCGTGCGCGAGGAAGGGGGCCTGTTCGTGTGGGAGCACCGCATCATGCCTGCGCTCGGCATCGTGCGCTGGGTCTTGGTGCGCGGACATTACGAGCGAGGTGCAGACGGCCGGATGCGCGGGCGCGGGATCGTCATCGACGTGACCGACACGCGTGCCGAAGGGCACGTCAACGGACCGTCACGCTACCTAGCCGAGCGCGAGGCAGCAGGCTCGCCCGCCGAGCACATGGCCGATGGCGCCCTCAAGCTCTGGGAGCACATGCACCAGCTCGACGATGACAGCGCCGCCCGGCTCCGTCCGTTGCTGGAGGCGCTGCTGTTCGAACTCGGCCGCCAGATCGCGGCGTCACTACCGGATGAGCAGTCGGCAGCGGCGTTCACTCCGCCGCGAGACCCGCGGCTGCACTGAGCGGATCCGCTGCGGGTCGTATAGGCGCATGCGAGGCTACGGGGACCGAGCGGCCGATGATTTACGCCGTAGTCGCACAGGTCGCCATGACGGGAGCGGCCAGCACCGACCGGAACGTCTTCTCTTGCGGCCCGGCTCGCTCCACCCGTTTCAGGGCAGGCGTCGCCTCTACGATGGTCGCGATGTTGAGAATATGGCCGCTCGGGAAGCGATAGGGCCCAGCCGCCGGATCCCGCAGGTAGACGTCGATCGTCGCGACGATCTCCTGGCTCGTGATGATACCCGCCTTGCGCAGGTCCGCGACGGTCGGTGCTCCGGCAGGCATAGACGCGCTGATCATTCCCTGACGTTGACTTAACCGTGCCGCCCGGCCGACATGGACCGTTACGGCTGCACTCGCCATAGCGAGTCGCTGCCGCCATTCAGGAGACCATCGCCGCGAGATAGACCCTGAAAAGCCAACAGCCCCTTCCCGGCAAGGAAGAGGCTGCTGAAATTCCGAGGGCCTTGTGAGGGCCGAGTCGCTTCCCCTCACAAGCCATAGCTCCCGCCCGGGAGTCAAGACGGAACCCGTTTCCGTCAACGGGAAGGCTTTGCCTGGACCCTAGCCGCGGCCCGTGAGGGACCGAGGACGATGTTTCACGCCACCATGCGGTCGGCGATCGAGGGCGCGCGCACGCTCGCGCAGCTCGACGACCTGTCGCGCACCATCTGGCAGGCCCACGCCGCCGAGACCGTCACCGATGCCGAGGCCCAAGGGCTGGCCGAGGCGCTGCACACCCGCAGGAGCGCCGTGCGCGAGGCGGTGGCGCCCGTCGGCATTCCGCTCGGCCGTGTGACGCTGTTCCCGCCGAGGCGCCCGCAGCGCGCTCCTGAGCGATCCGTGGCGATCGAGCGCCGCCGTCGGCTGGCTTTCTCGGGCCCGATGCCGCCTGCGCTCGGATCACGGTTCACCACCGGGCAGCTCGCGGTCCTGCGGATCGTCGGCGACGAGATGGCCCGCAACGGCGCCTGCGGGCTGTGCATCGACGCCATCGCGGCGCGGGCCGGTGTCTGCCGGCGACTCGCTCAGGCCGCGATCCGGCTGGCCGAGGGTGACGGCCTGCTGACCATTCAGGAGCGGCGCCACCAGGGCCGGAAGAACGAACCGAACGTGGTCCGGATCATCAGCCGGGAGTGGCTGCAGTGGCTCCGGCGGGGAGGGCGGTCTGTGGCCCCGGCGCTGTTGGGCGGCATAGGGTGCAAAACGGCTCACCCCACGGATAGGGGAGATCCACAGAGGGAGGGTGTGGATGCGGAATCGAAGAAGGGCTGCCGACAAGCGGCGGGCGACCTTGACCGATCAGACCGTACGAGAATCCGCGCGGGTGGTGGAAGCGGTCGAGCCATGCGGTGAGGATATGGGGATGGACGGTATGACGAACGGAAGAAGCGCCCGCTTTTTCACGGGCGCCGGTAGGCAGATCCGTCTTCAGGACGAGCTGGGTCCGTCACGTAGCGACCGTGCTCCGGCACCGCGACGCGATCGAAGTCCTCAGCGAGGGCACCTAGCGCGCGGCGCATTTCAGGGCCCTGCAGCGGCCTGCCGTGGCCGGTGATGACGCGCTCAGGTTTCAGAGCAGCGAGCGTCCGCACCGAATCGCGCGCTGCTGTCCAATCGATCGTCAGATACATCGGAGGACCGTGCAGCTCCGGTTCCTGCGTCGCGACGGCGTAGGCAGATTCCTGTGCTGTCGTCACGAAGGCGTCGCCGACGATCAGGGTGCGGTCAGCCTCGCGCCAGAACGAGACGTGTCCCGGGGCGTGGCCTGGCGTATGAATCCAGCGCCATCCGGCCATCGGCGGAATGCTACCGTCAGCGGGAAGCATTAAAAGACGGGACGACACGTCGACGGGTTTCGTCGGGTAGAGGGGGGAAAGCCGCGCCATCGCCCCACCTCCGACGCTCGGGTCAGCCGGCGGGTAGGAAGCGCTGCCATCCAGGTACGGGAACTCCAGGGGATGCGCGTAGATCGGCGCATCCCACTCCTCCGCCAAATCCTCCAGCACCCCGACATGGTCAAAGTGGCCATGAGTCATGACGATTGCGGACGGTCGAGCGCCCGGACCAAAACGAGCCTCAGCTGCGTCTTTGATCAGATTCTTCGTTCCCAGGATGCCGGCGTCGATCAGAACCCAGCCGCGATCTCCAGCCTTCGGCGGGCCAAGGAAAACGACGTTGACGATCGCAAGTCGCCGATAGGCGAGGTCCGGGGCGATCTCGTGGGTCGCGTCATCACGTAATGCGTCGCGCTCTGGATCATCAGCGCGGGCCACTGAGCCGACTGGGATCTGTTGGACCATGAGCGCCTCGTTCTCCAACTCAGCCCACCATAGATGTCCTTCGGCAATCGAAACCCCGAAGGCATGTTCCCCACCGTGTCCCCGCACAAATTCTCAAGGCCGTCGAAGGCGCGTCGCAGCGGCGAAAGGCTGGCGAAGTGAACGCGCACGAGATCTGAGCGCTGCGCTTGGGTAATGTCGGGCTGTAGAAAATGAGATCGGATCTACCGAGCCTAATACGAGTTGGCGATTTAAAGACCGCAGGAGACTCGCGCTATGCCGCAGATGTTCGACTGGATTTTCTTCGCCATTATGATCCCGTTCCCGGCCTACCTGGTCTGGGATTTCATGAAGCACCGCGACACATCAAAGCGCGGCCAGCAGCTCTGATTTTGTTTCTCATGAGAGTGGGGGCCACTTGCCCGCTCGCCTACTGGCAGGAGAACCTATGAGCCCGCGTATCTATCCAGACGTGAACACCAGCTCGGCGAGCAACCAAGCTACCAATAGGCCGGTGCACCGTCAGGGTAAGGACGTCGACACTACGGATCAGCTCCCAAGCCCGCTCCTGATGGGGGTCGCAGTCGCGGGCTCGGTCGTGGCGCTCCTGCTGGTCTGGCTAGTGATTGGCTAGAGACACTGCCGGACAAAAAAGCCCGCCGTGGCGAACCGGGCGGGCTGGAGGTGGTTCACTGCCCCGAGTTGCCGCCGCCAGTGCTACCCGTCGACCCGACGCGCGAGGGCTGACCTGCGTTGCCGGAAGCAGCGGAGTCGGTCGCGATGCCGTCCGCGGCACGGCCGGTGGGCGAGTAGGTGGCTGCCCCCTCGGCGCCGGTTGAACCGGACTGCCGTGTCACCACACCAGGAGCGCCGCGCGGAACAATGACGGTCGTGCTGGTCGGGGTCTCGAAGACCTGTGCAGAGACGGGTGTCGTCAGCGCTGCGGCGAAAGCCGCGGCGAGAATGAGCTTGGTCATAAGGTTCTTTCGTCTGTGGGCGTGGGGAACAGTTGATCGCGCGCGATGTGTCCCCGCAGCAGTGTCACAGGTACGGGCAGTGAGGCTTCAACCAACGCACGCTTCTTTGAAGTCAGTCTATCGTACGTTGGTTCGAGCCATGCGTTAGGCGCAGGCCGCGGACCGATATGCCGAACGCCCGCACGAGGGGTCAGATCGGAAGGTCGACCTCGAAGCCGCGCGGGTGGTCAAGGCGGCCAATCCATGCGGTGACCGTCTGCGGCCGGGCGGTCTGACGAACGAGGAAACCGCGCCCAGCACGAAACGATTCTGGCTGCGCGTCCGTTAAAGGCGCCATGGCCAGCATCGCAATCCTGATCGACACGCCTCAGGGTGCACGGCTTCTCGCGGCGTCCTCGGCGCGCGAGGCTGCGCTGAAGGCTGAGTCCGTCATCGCGACCGTCGCACGGATCGCTCTCCCGGTGTCGGTGTCGGTCGAGTGCACCAATTCTGACATGGCCTGTCGGCTCATGAATTATTTGGCTGACGTGCAGATGGAACGCCTGTTGGCCGAGGTCGCCTGAGGCTACCTCGGACATGCGTCAAACCCAGTCGGGTCTGTTAGAGAGGCGATCTCGCCTATAGGCGCCTCCGAGGTGTTCGCGATGCCAGACGACGCGACTATGGGCGAGCGCGCGGTGACAGGTACGGGATGAGCCAGTTCCTCAACCCATACCCATGACGCCTCGGCCGGGTGGCCGCGCGAGGGTCGGTGCGGCGGGGGACAGGAACCGCAAGCGCCGGCTCATGGCCTCCAAGCCGTTTTTACAATCGTCGACACGGAAGCACACACCATGGAACCAGCCGAGGTGCTTTCGTCTGATGAGATCCGTGAACGCGCTTACGACTTATGGGACCGTCATCACCGTCCCGATGGCTACGATCTGCAATTCTGGCTCATGGCCGAGCGCGATCTAAGGGCCGAGCGGCGAGCGTCGCAGGACGGAAATCAGGTCGAGGCTTCTGATGGCGCTTGCCATTGACGGTGTCGCGTTCCGAGCATGTACTTGGAGGCGCCGGAGCGACGTCCTCTTCGTGTAGGGCGGGATATCCGCGGGCGCAGGATCATGAGCGAGAGCATCGTCCCGCTACGCAAGAGAGGGCAGCAGCAAAAAGCACTCGACCGCGTCGATGTCGCTGCTGTGGATCTGCTTGCTAGCGGCCAAGCGACGAGTCTGCAGGCGGCACGGGCTGAGGTGATCCTCGTAGATATGCGAGAGCAGCGGGATCAGATGATGGCGGTGCTCGCCGATCTGCGTAGCTGCGAGCCGACCGCCGACCCTCAGCTCGACGCGGCCCACGCCAATCTCGTCACGGCGATCAACGATGGCATCGTGCAGATCGACCTGTTCATCGCCCGCGCGCAACTCTTCACAGCGGAAGCCACGCACCCGGAGAGTCAATGCCGGTAGCGTTCGGCCAGACCCATAAGTGACTGGGCCAGCTGGGTGATGTTGGCCGAAGCCGTCTCGACCTGGCGGGTGCCGGCCGCGGTCTGCTGGCTCGCCTGCCGGATGCCATGTAGGGCCTGCATCACCTGCTCGATGCCGAGCTGCTGCTGGTTGGTCGAGGCCACGATCTGCTGGAAGGTCTGCACGTTCTCCTCCACCCGGGCGGTGATCTCCTCGATGGTCCGCTGCGTCGTGTCCGAGCGGGTCTTGCCGGACGCGGCCCGCTTGACCGCCTCCTCGGTGAGCATCACCGAGGTGTTGATCCCCCGCTGGATCTCCCCCAGAAGCCCGCGCACCTGCCCGGTGGCCGCCTTCGCCTGGTCGGCCAAAAGCTTCATCTCCGAGGCCACCACCGCGAAGCTGCGCCCGCTCTCCCCGGCCGCGGCCGCCTCGATGGCCGCGTTGAGCGCCAGCAGGTGCGTGCGCTCCGAGATGTCGTTGACCGTCTCGATGATGTCCCCGATCGTCTGGGTCTTCTCCGACAGGCCGACGATGTTGCCTGCCACAGCCTCCGCCTGCTCGCGGATCGCCTCCATCGCCCGGGCGGTGTCCGAGACCGCGCGCAGGCCCTGCCGCGAGGTCTGCGCGGTCGCCTGGGCGGTGGCGATCACCTCGGTCGCCCGCTTGCCGATCTGCGCCCCCGAATGCGTGATCTCATCCATGGTCGCGGCGGTCTCCTGAACGGCCGCAAATTGCTCCTCCACCGAGGCCGCCTGCTCCTGCGCCGACGCCCGGATCTCCGCCGCCGCCGCGTTCAGGTCGGCGGTGGCAGTGCGGTTGGTCCGGGCGAGATCGGCGAGGCCGGCGACCATCGCGTTGAGGCTGCGTCCCAAGCGGCCGATCTCGTTGTGCCCTCCATCCCCGAGTTTGCCTGAAAGGTCGCCCTCACCGACGTGCTCGACGAAGCTCATCACGCGAACTAGTGGCCAGACGATCAGGCGGTTGATGGCGACGCCGATCGCCGTGCAGATCAAGAGCGTGAGCAGGGTTCCACCCCACAGGGCAAAGCTCTCATCACGCTGAGCCTTTGCGACGCGCGCGACCTGCTCCGCACGGGTCCGTTCTTCCAGATTGTCGATGGCGGCGAGCTTCCCGCGCAGGGCGTCGAAGAACTGCTTGCCCCGGCCTTCAGCCTCGATGCGCACCGCATCCGGTCGCGTCGCTGGATTGGCTGCTTCTCGGATGGCGATCTCGCCGATATCAATCTGCCAGGCGCGCGCCGCCGTCACGGCATCGGCCAACAGGCGCGACCGCTCGGCATCGTTGCCGATCAAGGTCGTCAGACGCGTGATCGTCTCGTCGATGGCCGGCCGACCCGCGCGGTAGGGCTCCAAGCTGCTCTCCCGCCCGGTGATCAGGTAGCCGCGCAGGCCGGTCTCCTGGTTGAGCATAGCGGTGCGGAAGGCATCGAGGCTGCGGACCACTTGGGTCGAGCGGTCGAGGGCGTCGGTCGCCTCCTGCAACTGATTACGTGTTGCTAGCACTGCCCCGCTGCTGAGCACTGACACCAGCGCGATGACGCCGATGGCACCGCCTAGCGTGCGGTTGAGGCCAAAGGTATTCGGCATGCTCGATCCTTCTTGATCAGAACTGCGGACGGCTTCGAGCGGCAGCCGCAACGATGGTGGCATCGCCAATAGCGCTCAAAAGGAGCTGACGCGAGCAACACCGCGCTCCCGAGCCTCAAGCCTCAGTATCGACTGGAGCGTGCGAGGAAGGCTGCCGGTCCTGCCTGATCAGCGCCAGCTCCTCGGCGCTCCGTTCCTCAACCCCGATAAGACGTTCATCGGTGTCTTCGACGGCTCGGATCAGCTCATCCAGCTTCATCTGGATAGCGGCGGTATCACGAGCGCCGGCCACCAGAATGACACCTGCCAAGAGCATGGCAGCGATGGACAGGAACAGGTTGAAGACGAGCGCCCAGTGATCGTTGAAGCTGAGGACGAAGCCGGCGCCCAGACCAGCAGCGACGGTGAAGCAGGTCGTCAGGAAGCCGACGGGCTTTGAAAGCCACACGGCAAGGCCAATGATCGGACGATCCAGCATCAATCCTCGAGCTCAGCTCGTCGAGCCGCCAAGTGAGATAGCGCGATTATGTTTCCAGAATGATCATGTGCCCCTATGTCGACTCAGGCGTAGGGGCCACCGAACAGATCTCCGAGCGCCTTGCGCTGGAACAGCGCACGCCAGCGTCGCCTCTAATGTACCGGCCGATCGAGGATCAGATCATCTCTGGCGCTTGAACGATATCGAACGCGACGACGTTCAGCCCTGGACCGGTCGAACTGATCTGTCTGGAGGAAAGCACCATGTCGATGAAGACACTGACCTTAGCGGCCGCGCTCACACTGGCGGTCTCCGGTGCCGCTGTCGCTCAGACCGCGGCCGGTGGTGGCAGCGCCGAGGGCAACATGAACAATCCGGGCTCGGTGAAGAGCAGCTCGGAAAAGTCCATGGAGGGCGGTAGCAGCTCGATGGGCACAGGTACGATGAGCACGGGCACGGGTCCGGGCACCACCGGTGGTCCGCCCGTCAGCACACCCGGTGCGCCCGCCGGTAGCGGCACCGGCAATGGCGCCACCGGAAGCGGTGCTGCGCCGAGCGGCAAGTAGCCGCCGACTGCCCCGCGGTCTGGATCCGCGGGGCCACCTCAATGTTGCAACCAGTCTGTGAAGGGTCTGGCTGCTGTCCACGAACATAGAGGGCTTAGCGGCCCTTCTTGTAGAGCTTGCTGGCGATCTCGAAGATCTCCTCCGGCGCGTAATCCGGCGCGAACGCGCCGTAGTTGCCGTCGAGTTCGGGGATCTTGCCACCCTCGGGAGCGCCGTCGACCACCTCAAGGTTCCCCGGCGGATCGCCCGGCAGAGCAACCTCGTCGTTTGACCATACGCCAGCCGCTTCGGCGTAGTCGTCCGGACTAAAGGTGTATAGGCGCCGATGCTTGCCCTCGGCGAGATACTTCTGGCACTCTGGCACGCGGCTGAGGTCGATGTTGGGCGTCGGCAACATCTTCTCGATCTCGACGCCGGTGAGCTTTTTCAGGGCCAGTGCGTAGGCGTGGGCGTGAAGCGATCCACGCACCAGCAGGTAGCCACACACTTCGCGGCCTGTGGGCTCCGTCATGGTCTCGTAGACGCGCAGCTTGTGGATGCGGGCGCCGCATTCCAAGTGAAAGTTGTGCAGCAGGTCGATGATCAGGTTCCCGGTCGTCGTCACCATGTCCATGTTCCAGGACGCGGCGTTGGCGTTCATCGGCATCGCGCCGCCGCCGTTCGACAAAAAGCTGCCGGCGAGCCGCACGTCCTGCATCTCGGCGAACGGCGCCTTGGAGATGTCGACGTCCTTCTTCGGATTGCCTGGGCCGTTGTTCAGCAGGGCGATGCCGTTTGAGACCACCTCGACGTGGCCAAGCTCCTCGGCGAAGATGCTCGACACCAAGCTGTAGAATGGCCGCAGCTTGGTCTTGTTGCGGAAGTTGAAGCTCTGAAACATGTAGTTCCCGAGGGTCGACATCTCGCCATACTTGCCACCGAGCAGCTCCTGTAGGGCGGCGGCCGCGTTGGGCTCCGGCTTCTTCGGCTCTGGCAGCTCCGTCAGCAGGCGGTCGATCTTCATGAACATGCGGGAAGCTCCGTTCGCGCGAGGTGCGCCCTGAGGCATCTGTTTGCGCGGTTGATCGTTCCCCGCGCTTTGCAGAATGCAGATCGAACGTGATGCGTGGCGGGAGGAGGCCGAGCGCTTGGGCAGGGAGGTCCTAAGGACGGGCTGACACAGGCGACACCGCTTCGGCCGGCTGCTACAGCACCTGCCTCCCCCGGACGCGCGCCCGAGGCGTTCGCGACACCAAACGGCGCGCAGCGGGCGAGCACGCGACGACAGGCGGGTCCGAGCCAGTTCCTCGGGGCTCGCCCGTGAAGCCTTGGCCGGGCAGTCGCATGAGGGTCGGTGTGGCGGCGGGACTGGAGACCGCAAGCGCCGGCTCACGGCCCTCGACAATCGCCGGCGCGCAGGTCCGGTCCCGAGCGCTCGCCGGACGCATCGTGAGCGTGCAAGGGTTCGCTAACCGACGACCGTCACCGTCGTCGATATGTCCAAGCGAACGACCCGAACCCTGAGAGGCGTTCTCTGGATTGCCGCCCTGGCGCTCTGCTGCTTCTCGGCCGTGATGCTGATGGAGGCTAACAGGCCTACTGAACGAGCGATCGCGCACCTGCCGTCCGCTGATCCCACGACAACAGGCGCCATCGATAAGGGTCCTATCCGGTGGTGTGGTGCCGCCTCTTGGTGCCGATGATGCACACGGTCACGTCGCTGTCGTCTCAAGCATAGGGGCCCCCGAACAGGTCACCGAGTGCCTTCCGCCGGAACAGCGTGCGCCAGCGCCGCCTCTGATGCTCCGGCCAGTCGTGGATCATGTGGCAGCGCTGGCAAAAGGCCGCGAGGTTGGCGTCCGCATTGTTCGAGGTATCGTGATCCCTATGCGCGGCAGCTAGAACGACCCAAGTCCGGCGAGCGCGGCCGAGGATGTCGGCACCCAGCCCGAGACGGATCCGCCTGCCCCGTCCATTGCGCCATCGTCCCGCGTCCGCGTCCCACCAGCGGCCATCGCCGAGGTGATAGATCATCCGCCCGTGCGGCCGTCTGCAGCCCTCACAGCAGCCTCTCGCTCGGCCGAACCGGATCACGGCCGAGAGCTGCGCCCAGTCGATCGGATAGAAGAAGCGGTGCTCGGGCCGGATCGGCATGGTGGCCGCACTGTGCCACCCGGCGTGAAAAAAGCGTAGCGCTAAGGGGCTTGTGCCGGGATAAACGCTACAGCCTGCCTCGCTTGGGACATCAGGCGGCGGCCGATGTAGCCTCCGCCTTTTGCCGGACTCCGAGACCGAACCGAGTTGCGAACACGTCTGCGGGCATCGGCTTGCCGAACAAGTAGCCCTGTCCCTCTTGGCAACCCTTCTCGCGCAGACGCGCATACTCCGCCTCTGTCTCGATGCCCTCGGCGATCACCGCGAGCCCGAACCCACACCCAAGCTGCAGGATCGCCCGCACGATCGTTACATCCTGGTGCGAGGCCAGCATGCCGGTCACGAATGAGCGGTCGATCTTGAGTCGGGTCAACGGAAAGCGTTTGAGCAGGCTGAGCGACGCGTAGCCGGTGCCGTAATCGTCGAATGCGATGCCCACCCCGGCCGTGCGTAAGCTGCGCAACGCTGCGATCACCTCGGCATCGTGGCGTAGTACGATGTTTTCGGTGATCTCCAGTTCGAGGCCAGCAGCGGGCAAGTTGGTGTCCTGTAGGATCGCCTGGACCGTCTCAGCAAGATCGCCGCGCTGGACCTGCGCGCTGCACAGGTTCACCCCTATCCGGAACTCAGGTGTTCCCGCGTTGCGCCATATCACGGCCTGTTCAGAGGCGGTGCGCAGCACCCAGTCGCCGACTTGGGCGGCATACCGGCTGGTATCCAGCGCGTCGAGGAATGCCATAGGCACGAGCAGACCTCGCTCCGGGTGCTGCCACCGGATCAACGCCTCTGCCCCGACCAGCACACCATCGCTGAGGCGTACCTGCGGTTGATAGAACAGCACGAACTCACCGCGCTCGACGGCCCGACCCAGTTCGTCGCGGCAGGTGTGCAGGCGCTGTGCCTGCTGCCGCAGCACGGGGGTGAACAGCCGGTGGCAATGCCGACCGTCGCCTTTGGCCTGGTACAGGGCCAGATCCGCGCACGAGAGCAGGTCGTCCGCACTCTCGCCGTGGGTCGGGGCCAGGGCGATGCCGACGCTAGTGCCGAGGCGGAGCGTCTGACCCTCGTGCTCGAACGGCTCCGCGACAGCAGCAATGATCCGATCCGCCACCTCGGCCGCCCGCAGCGGATCGGCAGTGTCGGGCATGAGCAGTACGAACTCGTCCCCGCCTAGACGAGAGACCGTGTCAATCGGGCGAACGCATGCCAGCAGACGGGCGGCGATCGCCTTGAGCGCCGCGTCGCCGGTGGCATGCCCGTGGCTGTCGTTGATCTCCTTGAAGCCGTCGAGATCAAACATCAGCACCGACACGGTACGTGCGGCGGCAACGATCTCGGTCAGCCGCTCGCACAGTACAGCCCGGTTAGGCAGTTCGGTCAGCGGATCGAGGTGGGCGAGGCGGAACAGACGGTCCTCATTGGCGCGCCGCTCGCGGATGTCGCGCATGATCGAGCCGAACGCGGCCCGCCCCTCCTCCTGCCAGCGCGACAACGACAGTTCGATCGGGAACTCGGTCCCGTCCTTATGACGAGCTGGCAGCTCTACCGTCTTGCCCAGGAGCCGGGGCTTGCCCCCGCCGGCGACGCGGTGCAGGCCACCGCCATGACCACCCTGCATCCGCTCGGGCACGATCAGGTCGATGGGCTGCCCAATCGTTTCGGCGGCACTGTGCCCGAACATCCGCTCGGCGGCGGCATTCCAGAAGGTGATGTGGCCCGTTGCATCGGCACATACGATGCCGTCCGGCGAAGTCGCTGCGATCTGGACGAAGCGCGACTGGCTTGCTCGCTCGGCAACTTCCAGCCGGCGCAGCTCCATGCGGTCGAGGACAAGATCGGATAGCTGCTGCAGGATCTGCCGGTCGGCGTCGGAGAAGCTGTTGCGCGGCCGCGTGTCGGCGAGGCAGAGCGTACCGACGGCATGGCCTGAAGGCGCGTGCAGCGGGATGCCGGCGTAGAAGCGAATGTACGGCGGTCCGGTGACGAGCGGGTTGTCGTGGAAGCGTGGATCGAGGGCGGTGTCGAGGACGACGAGGGCGTCACGCTGCGTGATGGTATGCGAGCAGAACGCCACCTCTCGGTCCGTCTCACACAGGTCAAGGCCGACCTTGGCGTGGAAGACCTGACGGTCGCGGTCGAGCAGAGAGACGAACGCAGTCGGGACCTGGAACAAGCGTGCGGCCAGGGCGACGATCTGAGCGAAGGCTGGTGCTGGCGCTGAGTCGATGAGATCGTACTGAGCCAGCGCGGCGATGCGCGCGTCCTCTGCGACGAGGATTGAGGGAAGCCGCACAGCAGGGACCCGAGATTGCGTTCGTCTGCTGTTGTGCCCTTAGGTTGTTAATGGAACCCCTACAGTGCGGTGCGGCGTTGGCACTGTACTAGACACCGCAACACCTGCTGTAAGCGCAGGGAGAGGGTCTACAAACCTGAAGGCCTACGGAAGCGATCGAGCCAGGTCCGCGAGCCTGAAGAATGTAGAGGTAACGCCGTTCTAGATCAGCGGCTGATCCCTGACCCCAGCACTCCCCCGTTACTCCCTATCAGCGGCTGACACGGGCACGCAGAGCACCTGTGGCCGTACTCTGAGAGATCGGGGCTTGTGCCTTGCCCTGTACGCCAAATTTGGCACGACGTCGGGCGCAGAGAGGGTAACGTCAGCACGTGCGGTAGCTCGGTAGCCGCCCCTCTCCTGATCACAAGGGGCGGCTCGAGCTCAGTCTCAACCGTGTGGCTTGAACACGACCTTGGTGCAGTTGTCCTTCTTGTCCCGGAACATGTCGTACAGCGCCGGGCCATCCTCCAGGTTCGTGGACCGGTGACTGATGATGAACGAGGGGTCGATCTCACCCTTCTGGATACGCTCCATCAGCGGCTTCATGTAGCGGACCATGTGCGTCTGGCCCGTCTTCAGGGTCAGACCCTTGTTCATCAGAACGCCGAGCGCCACCGGCCCGACCGGCCCGGCGAAGACGCCCGGCATCGAGACATTGCCACCGGGGCGACAGGCCAGGATTGCCTGGTTCAGCGCAAATGGCCGCTCCAGGCTGACGGTGTGCTCCATGATGGCGGAAGATACCTTCTGAAGCGTGGTGTCCGCCCCATGAGACTCCATGCCGACTGCCTCGATGACCGAGTCGGGCCCGAGGCCATGGGTCATCTCCATCAGCGTGTCCTGCACGTTCTGACTGCCGAGATCGATGGTCTCGGCACCGGCCTCACGGGCGAGCGCCAACCGCTCGGGGACGCTGTCGATCGCGATGACACGCTTGGCTCCGAGCAGGTAACAGCACTTCACAGCGAGCACGCCGACCGGACCGCAGCCCCAGATTGCGACGGTATCCTCCGGGCCGATGTCGCAGTGCTCGGCAGCCTGGTAGGCCGTTGGGAAGATGTCGCTGAGGAACAGCACCTGCTCGTCGGTAAGGCCCTCGGGCACCACGATGGGGCCGACGTCGGCATAGGGCACGCGCAGGTACTCGGCCTGTCCGCCGGCGAAGCCACCGGTGATGTGCGAGAACCCGAACAGCCCAGCGAGCGGGTAGCCGTAGGTTTCCGCCTGCATCTTGCCATTCGGGTTGGTGCGCTCGCAGCAGCTCCAGTTGCCCCACTTGCACTGGCGGCACTCGCCGCAGCAAATCGTGAACGGCACGACGATGCGGTCGCCGACCTTGAGCTTCTGGTTGTCCTTCCCGACCTCGATGACCTCGCCCATGGTCTCGTGGCCGAGGACGTCACCGCATTCCATGGTGGGCATGAAGCCGCCCATCAGGTGCAGATCGGAGCCGCAGATCGCGCAGGCGGTGACCTTGATGATGACGTCGCGCCCGTGCTCGATCTTGGGGTCGGGTACCGTCTCGCAGGTGATCTTGCCTCGGCTCTGCCACGTGAGTGCTTTCATCGGACCCGTTCTCCTGCAGGTACAAACTGCAGGGATAGCCGTCTGCAACTCGGGCTGTTCCCGGTCGAAGAGCCTCTTTCTCGCTGATGTGAGGAAGCGGCACTGTGACAGGAGCACAAGATTGCCTCGACACCCGCCCGCGCGCGACCCCGAGGAGATCGGTGCAACCAACGCGGCGTGGCCGATCGTGACGGCGACCGACTGGTGCCGGGCTTTCGAGCCCACCCAGCCGGGCGAGCGCGGGGAGGCGGCCTGACATGCAGCGCCTCATCAAACCTCCGCGTAAGGCCAAGGCCTGCGCCTGGTGCCAGCACTTCGCCCAGACCAGCACCGCCTACGTCTACGGCGGCCGTGGGGTCCTTGGTGCGATCGGCGAGCAGCCCCGCGGCGACTGCCGCGCCAAGCCTCCGCGCCGGGACAAGAAAACCGGCGACGCCCTGTGGCCTGACGTGCTCGGCAACGACTGGTGTTCGGCCTTCGCCCGCCCCGAAACCGTGAAGCGCGGGGAGGCGGCATGACCATCGCCCGCAGCATCATCGGCACCATCGTCGGCATCCCGAGGGCGGTCGCTCTCGCTGAAACCGGCCTCGATGATCTCTATGAGATCGCCCAGGCCCTCCAAGACGCGAGCAACGGGGTGCTCGGCGTTGCCCTCGACGTGGTGGCCCTCGAAGAGGGCTATCGCATCTACGCCGAGCACCATCGCCGTACCTCATCCTCACACCGTGAAGGAGGGCCGGCAGAATGACGGCCAACGAATTCCAGCCCTCTGCCAGCATGGTCGACCATGCACTCGCCTACGCCCGCCGCGGCTTCCCGGTGTTCCCATGCGACCCGATGGACAAGCAACCGCTCGTCCCGCGGGACAAGGATGCGGACGGCAAGCCGATCCCGAAGACCGGCGGCCTCAACAAGGCGACCCGCGACGAGGCGCAGATCCGCGAGTGGTGGCGCAAGTACCCGCGCGCCATGATCGGGCTGCGCATGGGCCCCGAGGCCGGTGTGTTCGCGATTGACCCCGACGTGCCGAAGGAGCCGGGAGACCCGGACGGGCTCGCAGCCTGGCGCGATCTGGCGGCCGCACACGACTACGTGCCGACCACCCACGCGCACGTCAGCCCTCGCGGCGGGCGGCACCTCCTGTTCGCCTACCCGGCGGACATCACCATCACGAACAGCCCCGGCAGCCTGCCGCCCGGCATCGACGTGCGCGGGGCTGGTGGCTACGTGATCGCCCCACCGAGCCGGATGGCTGACGGCCGTGAATATCGCCTTGAGCGCCCCGAACTGGCGTTCCAGCACGAGCCCGCGCCCGACTGGCTGCTCGACCTCCTCAGGAAGCCCGAGCCCGCTCCGGTACCTCCACCCGAGCCGAGAAAGACCAGCGAGAAGGCAGCACCGCCGCCGCCGAACGGTGCGCGCTCGCGCATCTTCATGGATGAGGTGCCAGACAGCTACATCGCCCGCGCCGTCGAGGAAGAGTGTGCAGCGGTCGCGACCGCGCCGCGAGGCCAGCGCAACAAGGCGTTGAACACCGCCGCGTTCAAGCTCGGCACGCTAGTCGGCGCCGGGCGTCTCGATGCCGGCACGGCGACCCGCCGCCTCTACGACGCTGCGGTGGCGAGCGGCCTCGTTCAGGACGACGGCCAGCACGCCGCGCTCGCGACCATCGAGTCCGGACTGACGTCAGGGGCCGCCAAGCCTCGCGAGTTCCCCGAGCGCCGAGCGCGGTCCGGCGGCTCGGCGCAAGGGGGTAGGGGGCCCCAGAACACCGGCGGCGGGGGGCGCGGCAGCGATCAGGCTGACCTCGCGCAGGCAGCCGAGCTGGACGGAGGCGTGGTCACACAGGACGGCGTCGCCCGGGTGTTCGCGGAGCGGTTCTCCGGCAAGCTCCGATACTGCCACCACACCGGTGGATGGTTCCGCTGGAGCGGGGAGCACTGGCAGCGCGACGAGACCGACGTCGCGTTCCAGTACGCGCGGCGTCTCGGCCGCGAGACCTCGGATGGCGCCAAGGACTCGGTCCTCAAAGAGGTCCGCAAGGTCACGTTCGCCTCGGGCGTCGAACGGTTCGCCCGAGGCGACGAGGCGCTGGCCGTCACCGCCGAGGCGTGGGACCGTGACCCGTTCCTGCTCGGCACGCCCGGCGGCACGGTGGATCTACGCACCGGCGACCTGCGCCCGGCCGATCCGCGCGACGGGATCACGAAGCTCGCCGCCGTCGAGCCCACGGAGATGATCGACTGCCCGACCTGGTTGCGGTTCCTGGGCGATGTCACCCAGGGCGACGAGGGCTTCATCCGGTTTATCCAACAGTGGGGCGGGTACTGCCTGACCGGCGACACCCGCGAGCAGGCGCTGTGCTTCGCCTACGGCGGCGGCGGGAACGGCAAGGGCGTCCTGATCCGCGTGCTCAGCGGCATCCTCGCCGACTACGCGATGATGGCGGCCATGGAGACGTTCACCGCCTCCAAGTACGACCGTCACCCCACCGAGATCGCGGCCCTGCGCGGCAAACGCCTCGTCACGGCCTCCGAGACCGAGCAGGGCCGCCAGTGGGCCGAGAGCCGGATCAAGCAGCTCACCGGCGGCGACAGGATGCGCGCCCGCTACATGCGCCAGGACGAGTTCGAGTTTGACCCGGTGTTGAAGCTCCTGCTCATCGGCAACGACAAACCCAGCCTCTCGACGGTCGACGACGCGGCTCGGCGCCGGTTCAACCTGCTGCCGTTCAACTTCAAGCCCGCGGTAGCCGATCAGCAGCTTGAGGTGAAGCTGAGGGCCGAATGGCCGTCGATCCTGCGCTGGCTGATCGTCGGGTGTCTCGACTGGCAGGCCAACGGCCTCACCCGGCCCGATGTCGTCTCGGGCGCCACCGCCGAGTATTTCGCTGAGCAGGACGTGTTCGGCCAGTGGCTCGACGAGGCGTGCGTCGTCGACAAGGCCAATCCCTATCGAAAGGCCACAACCAACGAGCTGTTCGGCTCGTGGTCGGACTACGCCCGAGCCAGCAGCGAGCCGGTTGGGACCGAACGTGCCTTCTCGCAGGCCCTCCAGAAGCGACAGTTCCCTATCGTCAAAAACGTCCCGACCCCTGCCGGGGGGCGGGCCAGAGGGTTCTCAGGCATCGAGCTTCGCCGCGACGCCACCCGAGGGGCCGGCCATGCCGCGAGCGAGTTCTGAGGCGCTGAGGCGCTTTGAGGCGTCGTTTCCGCATCACCCCCATACGCGCACGCACGCACGCATGAGGGGTTTGCGGAATTGCCGCCTCAAAGCGCCTCACCCGCCTCATGGTAGGCGCGCAGGTCACGCGCTCACTGCTCACCCCCGCTTCGAGGAAGTCACCATGTTCATTGAGATTGGCAGCAAACTCATCAACGCCAGTCAGATCCTCTGGATCGAGCCAGCACCTACCGTCAGCGGCACGCCTCGGTCGATCATCAAGTTCACGAATGGCGACACGCTAACCGTGAACGCTGACACCGAGTGGCTGAGTAACCAGCAGGACCGCATCATCCCGGCGCCCGCCGGCTACCAGGCTTTGCGTGCGGTAACGCCCGATACTTCTGAGCCAGATCGGGCCGTCACCTATCATCTGATGCCGGTCGTAGCTTTCCGTTCACGCGGTGGCCCCGACAACCTTCTGGAGCCCATCACGCCCGGAGGCCGGATGGAGGATTTCGCCATCGTCGGGCCGGACGGTCGATGCTGGGACCATAACGGCGAGTACGAGAGCGTCGAGGCCTTCAAGGCCGAGTTCGAGGAGCAGTGGTCGCGACGCGACCCCGTTCAGGCGACGGCGTGAGGGATGCGGGACATGGACATCATCGCCCCCGGCCGCTTCATCTCAGCCTTGCACAACGCTTTGTATCGTGAGGAGCCAGGACCGCCCGGCCCGGCGGCCGATCGCATCGTGCGCCGCGCCCTCGCCGATGGTTGGGTGACGGTATTCGAGATCGAAACCCTGCTGATCGAGACCGACCCCCGCCTGTGGCAGGTGACGACGCGCGAGCTGATGCGCGTATTCGGCATCCCGACGCAGGACGTGTTCGAGCGCCCGACCCGTGGAGCCCGCGACGCTGAAGGCCTGCCGCGCGTGTCTGTGGTCGATCTCGCCCGCTTCCTCATCATGCTGGAGAGGTGCGGTCTCGCGGTCGACGCCGGGCCGATTTGCCAAGCCTTGGCCCCACGGCTCGGCGCTCAACGCCTCCTCACCCGGTCGGATCTGGTCGTTTACTGGCGCGCGCAGCGTCGGTGTGAAGACGACATCCTATCCTTTCACACGAACCGAACCGCCATCGAATGCGGCCCGCTCACCTGGAAGACGCGCGCCGGCTACGAGATCCGCGGCTTCTACGGTGACGAGCCGAGCGGCGATTTCGACGAGCGGCCGGCCGAGCACGTCGAGATGCTGACGATCTTCCCATCGCCACCGGCATGGCGAGCCGCCAAGGTCCGCAGCACCCCCGCTCGCCGCCACCTGCGGAAATACCTCGGCGAGCCCCGGTCCGGGAGGTCGCCCCGCCGCCCCGCCCGTAGCCCCGCTGCCTGAAGGAGCCGCCATGCCCCGCAAGCCTAACCCCGACCGCCTCCCCCATCCCAGCCGCACCTCGGCCTCGCGCGCGTGCGCGCCCGTGAGCGAGCAGAGTGTGCAGGGCGTGGCCTGGGCCGGGATCGGGAGGCAGGCGCCGTGATTGCCGCTCTCCCCGATCCACCGACGCCGGCCAGCATCCTCACCCTCATCCAGGGCATCGAGCGCCACGGCCCGGCCGCTCCGGCGGCCATCGCCTTCCGGTCCGCTCTATTCCGTGCCGGCCTGGAGGCGGACGCCGCTGGCGGTCTCGCTGCCCTGGATAGGCTGATGGATGCAGCCGCGGCGGCGGACCCCGAGCGTGCCGACGCCCGCACCGCGATCCTGCGAGCGGCTTGGGCCGATCTGCTACCGGGACCCAACGGGAGGGAACGTACCTAACGCCGGACAGACAATCGGTGGGGCTCGCACCCCGCTGTGGCTACCGATCTATCAATCTCAGTACCGATCGCGCGGAGGCGGGGGCGGACCATCCTCGTCGAACTCGCGACGGCGCTCCTCGCGGCGGATCGCGTCGTGTCGCTCCTCACGGAACTCTTCTCGCCGATCCTCTCGGCGGATCTCGTCAGCCTCACGTTCCCGGGGCGAGCGCGGATCGACCCGCACGCCGCCCGGCCCGATGTCGATGCTCTGCGCGATTGCTGGCACGCTCGGGATAGCGAGCAGTCCGACCGCGAGCAGCCCTCCAGCGATGATGTGCTTCACGTCCGATCCTCCAAAGCTAGGCCGGTAACGAGCTTGGCCGGCCTACGTTCCGACCGGTTGGCTACCAACCCAGCCCTAGCTCCTTGGTGACGGCGTTGGGCTCGGTATCGCGCAGAGCTTCGATCAGGGTGGCTATCGCCTGACGCGTCGCTCTGCGAACCCGCAACGGTACGGCACGCTTCCGGTCCAGGGTCGTCGCTAGCGTGTCAGTGGCCGCGCGCGCATTGACGAGCGCTCGCTCCAGTGCAGGTGTCAGCTCGATCCTGTGGAGCAAGCTCATGAAGGAGTGTGCGGCGATCGCCGTGACGTGATCACCCATGCCAGGTTCGGATACTTCGATGGCCGCCAACCAGGGCGCGAGCAGCTTTGCCAGCACTGGCGGCAGGTCGTTCGTATCCACCGGATCCACTCTTTGCCTTCACCCGAGTGCGTCAGAGCCGTCCGGTTACCAGCAGCACGATCAGTACGATGATCAGGATGCCCCCCAGGCCGATCCCACCAATGCCGTTGTAGCCGCCGCCATAGTAGCCGTAGCCACCGCCGCCGAGGGCTGCGAGGATCAGGATGATGAGCAGAAGGGTGACGAGGTTCATACCGGACCTGCTCCATTGATGGGGAGCAACGCTGGGAAGACAGACGAGATCCGACACGAAGCCACCGTCGCCGCCCTGCAGGCGTTGGCCGAGAGCGCCCGAGACACGATGCTGCAGGAGGCGGACACCTGCATTCCGCCTGCATTTGCAGGTGACGGAGCTGGAACCATTACGATAGATAAAGTCTATGATCGGGACGCGATAGGATAGGCTATGAGCGACGGAGGCAAGTTTCAGCCCGGGCAGAGCGGTAATCCTACCGGAAAGGCCAAGGGCACCCGTAACCGAACCACCCAGGCCGTCGAGGCGATCCTGGACGGTGAGGCCGAGGCTTTGACCCGGAAGGCCGTCGAGCTGGCTTTGGATGGCGACGGACCCGCTTTGCGTCTCTGCCTCGACCGGTTGTGCCCGCCCCGGAAAGACCGCGTGGTGCAGTTCGACATGCCGGCGATCGATAAGATCGCGGACGTGCCGATCGCCACCGCGAAGCTCATGCAGGCGGTTGCCGACGGCGACCTGACACCCAGCGAAGCCCGGGATGTCAGCACGGCGATCGGTGTGCACGTTGAGGCGATCAAGGCGGTAGACCTGGACCGACGCCTCGCCCGGATCGAGGAAGTGATGGGAAATGTACTCTAAGCTCCTGGAAGCCCGGCTCGCCAAGCTGGAGGCCAACCCCCGGTTCGGCGCACTCTCCAGCCTGTCCGATGCCGAACTCGACCGCCAAATCGTGGACGGTTTGAACTCCATGGTGACGGAGTGGCCGTCCTTCGGTGCCATGGTGCTGGGCCTGGAGGCATCCCCTCACCCGGCCGACAAGGACCTCGCCGGCCAGATCGAGGCGTTCATCGCGGACTGGCAGATCCAGCAGCGGCAGAAGGCGACGCAGTAGAGTGGCCGAGTGCTCAGCCCGTGTGTCAGCTTGATGCCGCAGCTCGCAGCCCCGCCAGGCTCACCCCGCGCTTGCCACCGTTCGACGGGATAGCATCCGACCACGCAGCAGGGTTCTGTCGGGAGAGATCGTAGAGCGCATTGCCGACGAACCCGGCCACACGGCGTAGGCTGGCTCCTTCGCAGGTCGCGGCGATCTGCACCCCGAGGTGGCGGGTGTGGCTGCGCCCGTAGAGATAGATCGCGAGCCGGGCGCGTGTCGTCTCGGGGATGCCGCCGAGTTGATCAGACAATGCCTCGGGCCCTGCGCGGTAGAGGCGGTTGAGCATGTCGATCGGGACCGGGCAATCACCGGCCGGATCTTCGGCGCTGACGGGATAAGCTCGGTTCACGGCGGCACCTGCAGGCTGACAATGAGCAGGGTGCCGGTCATATAGTTAATGAAATCTTCTGCACCGACGGTCCGCTCAGACGCCCCGCATCGTCACCGCCCCATCGCTTGGATCGATCGCCTCGACGTGCGGGCCGCCGATCCCGATCGCGCCGACCACATCCTCGAGCCCACGATTGCACGCTGCTGCGAGGTCGTCGCTGGAGGCAGTAGGTAGGACGGGCAGAAGGCTGCGCACCAAGACGGACACGACGGTCACACGTATGGTCGGGTGAAAGGGTAACCCATCCCGACTGCGCTCGACGGCAGAGACGACGTTATCGGCGATCAGCGTGGCGAACCGCTCAAGGTCGGGGCTCGGCATCATCTCGGAGGTGCCTACAAGAAGAGAACTTCTTCAGCATATCGTATTGCGTTTTGCCGCGCACCGATAGATCGTTATGTCTTACTCAAAATCAGGTGCATCGTGAGCGAGAACGTTGAAAACATTGAGGCCCAGGCCGCCAATTTTATTGAGCTGGCGGCTGGCATCGTATCGGCCTACGTGTCCAAGAATTCGGTACGGCCTGCCGACATGGCGGAGCTGATCGCCAGTACGCACGCTGCACTCACGGGGCTTGGTAATGCCGGCGCACTTGCTGCTCCTACCACTGAGAAGCTCACAGCCGCCCAGATCCGCAAGTCGATCACGCCGGACGCGCTGATCAGCTTCATCGACGGCAAGCCGTACAAGACCCTGAAGCGGCATCTCAGCAAGAGTGGCATGACGATCGAGCAGTACCGGGAGCACTTCGGCCTGCCGCGGGACTACCCCTCCACGGCCGCCAGCTACTCGGCGCATCGCTCCGCACTCGCCAAGAGCCTCGGCCTCGGCAGCCAGCGCAAGAAGGCGGCCGCGAAGGCCGCTGAGCCCGTGGCGACCGTCTCCGACAAGCTAAAGCATGCCGGTCGGCCGCGGAAGTCTGAGGGAAGCCCTGAGGCTTGAGGCGTAGGGGGGAGCTGCCTGTTCCCTCCGGCTTGCATCAGCTAGCGTCCGACTACGACGCGATGCTGAATGGTGCATCAGCGCCGTGAAAGTGAGCGCCACGTCTCCAGCCGGAGCGGACGATTAGGAACTTGGCCATGCGCACGGAACTTCATCCAAAGAACCGCGCGTGAGAGCCCAAGAATGAATTACCTGCGCTACACCCATGACATCGAGCAGCCAGCTCCAGACGAGCAGGCGACGATCGACGGCATCATCAAGGGCATGACGCAGCAGTCCGAGACGGTCGAGAAGCGCGAGCACCATGCGGTCCGTGCCAGCCACGCCAAGAGTTCGGCCTGCGTCACCGGCGAGTTCACGATCGCCCCCGGCCTACCGCCGGAACTGGCCCAAGGGCTGTTCTCCAGCCCCGGCCTCCACCCCGTCGCGGTGCGCTTCGCGCAGGGGCCGGGCGAGACACTTGGCGACCGCGTCTCGACCCATCGCGGCATGTCCATCAAGGTGTTCGACGTCCCCGGCGAGAAGCTGCCCGGCCATGCCGTTGATACCCAGGACTTCGTGCTCGCGACTGGTACCACCTTCCCCTCGGGTACGGCGGCGGGCTTCCTGCGCGACGGCACGGTCATCGGCAAGTCCACCGCGCTGCCGGAGGGGGTCAAGAGCGCGGTCTCGTCGACCATGCGCAATCTCAATCGGGTGCTGCACGCGTTCGGGACGGAGAGCGCGTTCGCCGACTTCTTCGGCCATCCGTACAGCCATCCCCTAGCCGACAGCTATTTCAGCCAGGCTCCGATCCGTTTTGGCGACTACGTGGCCAAGCTCGCGGCCGTTCCCACGGCCGAGGCACAGCGCGCCCTATCCGAGTGGCGGCTCGACCCACACGTCGACGAGGACGGTTTCCGCCACGCGGCAATCGACTTCTTCCGCGAGCATGATGTGGTGTTCGAGCTGAAGGCCCAGCTCTGGGCCGACGCCGAGAGGCAACCTATCGAGGACGCGTCGGTCGATTGGCCTGTCTCGGTAAGCCCCTACCGGACCGTGGCTACACTGCGCCTGCCGAGCCAAGACGCCTATTCAACGGAGCGGGCGCGATACTTCGACGAGGTGATGACCTTCCGACCCGCGCACAGCCTCGCGGTGCACCGGCCGCTCGGTTCGGTGATGCGGGCGCGGCTGCAGGTCTATCGGGCGCTCTCCGACTTCCGCCACCGCGAGAACGGCGTGTCCGCCGAGGACACCGCCAGCATCGACCGCATCCCAGCGTGAGGAACTTGCGCGATCAGGCTTCCGAAGTATCGCGAACCATCCCGCTCACATACGCGTTACCGGCGTTCTTCGGCACGGAGGCATCGATGCGTCAGCGCACCCTCGTCACAGCTATCCCTTTCATGCTGCTCTTCTCAGGCGCAGCGTTCGCGCAGGCACCAGCGGCTACCCCACCCGGGACAGCCCCGGGCGCAACTGGCGTAGCCGCACCTCAGCCGGGTTCGACCGGTGCGCCGGGCACCGTGACGGGGACGCCGACCGGGCAGCCGGCTGACACTGTGACGAACAACTCTGCAGCTGGTGGAAATGCCGGCCAGCCGGAGCGGCCCCTGCCCCAGGGTGGCGGCGGCGGCAAATGAGCAGATCGCGGCGCTGATCGAGGTTGAGGCAATCGCCGTCTGTCTACCGTGGTTGCCAATCGCGCAGGATCTGTGACCTTCAAAGCAGACGTCGGGCGGGTCGCTGATCCGCGCGACGACACAGGCGCCACGAGGGACGGCATGGTCATGGCTGAGACAGACAAACCACCGGGTGTGAGCGTGGTGCCGCCGACGGTGCGGATCCCGAACGTCAACGTGCCGGACCCGACGACCGGCAGCGAGCCCGAGAGCAAGGATCCGGTGAAGGATGCCGAGCGCACGCCCGATGATCCGGACAAGGCAGCCGATGACGGCCTGGCTTGATCATGCGCCGCTCTTTCGCGGTTCTCGCCGCTCTGGCTACCCTCGCCTGCCTTCCTAGGGCAGCCGACGCACAGCGCACGTCCGAGTCGCCCGCGAAACCCGCTTCAGGTGCGCCCGCCGGTGAGGAAGCGGCATCTGCGGTTGATCCGGCGGTACTCGACCGCTGCCGACAGCGGGCGGAGGCTCAGAAGCTGAGGGAAGGGCCGGAGCGTAAGGCCTTCATGGGGACTTGCGTCACGCCAGAGGATTGAAGCGCGGCGGCGTCTAGCAAGTCCTGCGTCTCACAGGAACCCGCTCCCCGAGTGCCCCTTGAAGGCGTTGGCCCGGCGAATGTACCCGACGACCGTCCGCGGATCCCGGTGGCCCGACTGATCCATGATGCGGGAGAGAGTACCTGTCTAGGCAAGCTGGTAGCTACCAGCTATCATTTTTTTGCGGTGCTCTGCTCCAGTAATTCGACAGCGCGCTCGAACGCCTCGCCGAGCCCCCACCCGTTCGCGTCGGCGACTTGGGTGAACGTCTCGATCGTCTCAGGCTTCAGCTTGAGGTTCAGCTGGGCTATCCGACCCGTCCGGCGTCGGCGCTGTTGCCGGGTCGTCGCCGTAAATGGCTCGCTTCTGACAGGTTCTCGGCTTCGGAAACCGGTGGCTTCAGCCGCCTGCCTCGTTGCCTCAGCTGTAGGCTTGTCGTCGCGCGGCTTCGGCTTTGCCCAGGCCGACGGGTCGATATCGTCGAGCTCATCGCCGAACCCGAGCGAAGCGCGCTCTTTGCTAGCCATTACGCTGCCGACCTTTCGTTCGCAGCTGCTTTGAGCTTCGACACCACTTCCCCCGCGAATTCGCGGGCGTTCTGGATCGCTTTTTCGAGATTACCCGTCTGTGCTGCTGCAAGCCCCGCCAGCGTACCGCCGAAATCGAATAAGTCCTTGAAAGCGGCCCGCTCAACGATCGCCGTCTCGAACATGGCGATGCCACCGGCCTGCAGCTGCTCCTGTACGTTGCGCAGAGCACGGGAGGTGACGGCTGCCCCCGTGCGCGTGAGCAGGACCGCATGGGCGATCCGCCGGCGAGACAGCTTCTCCGAGTTGCGGATAAGGCGGATGGTCTTGGCCGCGCCCTTCGCATCCATGCTGGATCCCTGCGTCGGGATCACCACCAGATCAGCCATGCCGATGGTATTGGCTACCAACAAGCTAGCCGTGCCTTCCAGATCGACAATTACGAACGCAGCGTCGCGCTCAGCAGCATCAATGGCGTCGACCACGCTCTCCTCAGTCACATCGCTGATGATAATAACGTTCTCAGGCCTGCCGGGTAGCTTTGCCCACTGACTGATCCAGCGCTCCGGATCAGCGTCGATGATAGTGACGGACGCTCCTTTGGTGGCCAGTTCGGTCGCCAACAGCAGCGCGCTGGTCGATTTTCCAGACCCGCCCTTTGGGTTGGCAAAGGCGATGACGGGCATGGTTCCTCCTAGCTCGGATGCCTCTACGCAGGACGTCATGCGTAGCTTAACAGGTAGCTAACAGATAACTTATGCTAGATGATAGCTAGCCGATTCCCATCAAGTAACTTACAGCTACTAGGTAGCTTTCTGATATCTTTAGGTAGCTGACAGCTATCTAGTAGCTTGATGACCGCCAAGCAGTCGATGCGACACTCGGCAATCTCACGCCTTTGCCAGCACTCTATGGACCTGAGCGGCCGACCACGCCCCTCCGCGGGCCGCCGGGATGCCCCGCGCGTTCAGCGCCGCCGCGATTTGGCGCAGCGATACGGCACCCTCCAATCGCATGGCCGCGATGACAGGCACTAGGTCCTGGCCTCGCTCCGTTGCTCGCCACGCTTGTCGCTCCCGCCCGCGTAGTTGGCCGGCCTCGCGGTTCGACAGGTTCTCAGGCTTACCCAACCGCACGCCCCGCGCCTTGGCGGCCGCCAGCGCGGCCTTGGTCCGGGCCGAGATCATCTTGCGCTCGGCCTGGGCGACCACGGCCATGATGCCCACCACCAGTTCGTTGGCCTCCGGCATGTCGGCCGCCACGAACCGCACGCCAGCCTTCTGCAGGTTCAGGAGGAAAGCCGCGTCACGGGAGAGCCGGTCGAGCTTGGCGATAACCAACGTGGCCCCGTGCAGCCGGCAGAGCGCCATGGCTTCCGAGAGGCGAGGGCGGTTGTCCCGCGACCCGCTCTCCACCTCGACCAGTTCGGCCACGTGGCGCCAGGAGCCGCCCGAGAGGAAGTCGGCTACGGCCCCCCGCTGCGCCTCCAGCCCCAAGCCGGATCGACCCTGCCGCTCCGTCGAGACGCGCAGATAGGAGACGAAAGCGGAAGCCATGCTGATTTCGCTGGGTGTTACGTCCGATCGAACGGACGTTTAACCGGATGAAACACAGACCCGCGAGGACGCCGGCGACACACAGCGGCTTCCCGGAACCGGTCTCGAGCCCATCTCAGGATTATCCGCCGCGGTGCGGTCGGGAGTGCGCGAGGCCGGGATGCAGCTCAACGGCTGGTCCCGGCCTGTTGCATCGGGCTCGCTTACAGACCCTTCTGGCAAGGATCTGGTTGCGCATCTCACGTCCGATCCTTCGGCTCAGATGCCGGCGTACCAAGCGTAGCCCTGGTCCTCCCAGTAGCCGCCCTTGCCCTCGCCGATATGGGCGAAGCTTTCCACGACCTCGACGCGCATGACGTACTTGGCCTGCTTGTAGCCGAGGTTGCGCTCGACGCGCAGGCGCAGGGGCGCACCGTTAGCCACCGGCAACGCCTGCCCGTTCAGTTCGTAGGCGAGGATCGTCTGCGGGTGAAAGGCGTCCACGAGGTCGATGCTCTCGTAGTACCGGACCGGCGACCCGCCGCTGGCCGCGGTGTCTTCCGACGCCTGCTGGCCGCCCGAGTCCTTCTTGCTCTCGCCACCGCCCGACTGCTTGGTCATGTTCGGGTTGGCATTGCCGGCAGGCGCCTCTTCTTGCGAACCGCTGTCATCTGTGGCGCCGTCGTCCTCACGATCGTCATCGCCACCCTGGTCCATGGTGTCGGCGCAGTGGAACATGACGAAGCGCGCCTCGGGCCTCAGCTTGGCCCGGGTCAAAAGGTCGGCGAGCGGCACCCCGGTCCACTTGCCGATGGCACTCCACCCCTCGACGCAATCGTGCCGGGTGACCTGGGTGCGGGCGGGAAGCGTGCGGAGCTCGGCCAGGGACAGCCTGAAGGGCGCCTCCACGAGGCCGCCGACCTCCAGGTGGTATTTGGCGAATTTGCCCTTCGCCAGGGCCTTGTAGCCCTTGTCCGGCGGGTCCTCGGTTCCGTTCGGCTTGAACACCGGCGAGATGTCGGCGTCGGCGTATTCCGGTGCGAGCGTCCGGTTGGTGAGCAGCAGCCGCTGGACGAACAGGTTGGCGTCCTCGCCGGTCTTCAGCGTGCGCTTGAACCATTCCGCGTTGCCCAGGCGGTCGCACCCGCCGAGCATAGCCGTCGCAGCCGCGGCGGAAGCCCCTGTCAGGAGGACGCGTCGGCTCAGAAAGCGGCTCATGCCCGGGTCTTCCCGGTAACGGGTGCCGGCTCGACCTTGCGGTCGATCACGAACCAGCCGGTGAGCATGCCACGCATATTGTTCCAGAAGCCCGAGAGCAGAACCAGGGCGACGTGAACGACCACGAACAGGACCAGCAAGGCCGCCATGACGAAGTGGACAGTGCGGGCTGACTGCCGTCCGTCGAACAGGGTCAGCAGGAACGGGAACGCGGCGTCCATGGCCGGCGACATCGCCAGGCCCGCTAGCACCTGCACGGGCAGGAGTACGAACAGCACGAGGGCGTAGGTGAGCTTCTGGATGACGTTGTAGCGCTTGGCTTCATCCCCTTGCGGGAAGCGCAGCGTCAGGTGCTCCCATATCGAAGCACCGAAGTGCCGGATCTGGTCGCGCTGCGGAACGACGCGGAAGCGCAGCTGCCCGCTGCGCAGACCGTAGAACAGGTACAGGGTGCCGTTCAGGACGAAGGCCCAGGCGAAGAAGAAGTGCCAGCTCCGGCCGCCGGTGAGGTCCTGGTCGCTCGGCAGGGTCAGCCAGGACGGGAAGCCAAGATCCGCGGGCTCGCCGTCGGCTCCAGCGGAGGAGCCGAGCCAGCCGGTCGTGTCGAAGGCGCGACCCAGCACCGTGGTCACGCCCTTGGGCGGGTCGTCCTCGGTCGAGGACATCGCCAGCAGTGGCGCATCGAAGGTCGATGCCTTGCCCCAGTAAAGGGCTGGATGCGCGTTGAAGATCTGCAAACCGCTCATCAGCAGGACGAGCAGGCAGAGCGCGTTGGCCCAATGGGTGGCCCGGATCACGGCGGGGTGCCGGAACATCCAGCGTCGTGTCTCGACCTCGCCAGTGTCGGGCGCCGAGCGTGTCAGGTAGGTTCGAGGCAAACGGACTCCCTCAGAGCGGTCTTTGACAAGGGTGGAGGCCCCTGGATTGGGACCTCCGGAAGCGCAGAGCGCCTCAAAATCACATGCCGTGCTTCATCATCATGCGCTTCTTCATCATGCGCTTCCGCATCATGCGCTTCTTCATCATCATTCGGTCGCCGTGCATCATCCGGACTTGCGTGATGCCAGCATCAGACTGGAGGCCATTAACAGACATCGGCGCAGCCGATGCGGATCCTGCACCGAGGGCAAAGCCGCCAAACAGCACGGCGACGAGCGCGAGTGTCATATTTTTCATCTAAAATCTCCCAGATAGGGCGGATATCCCACCCGAACCTACGGAGAAGCCCCGGTATCCCACCTAAGTTCCTAAATAAAATCGTCTTTTCGATCTGTGCATTGGAGTAAAACTGAGCAAAACAGCTCTGTACGAACGGCGAGCCGAATAAGTTTCAAACGAGGAGTCAAATTTATAGCGGGCTTATGGAAGCATCATTTGACGTGATTTTATTGCGCAGCTTCTAATTTGCATCAGAGGTGAGCTTGACCATTGCTGATCTCTCCAGAACTACCTGTGCTCTGTAGGGGTTGGAGGCTAAGGCTTTGATGACGTGGGGAGAGAGCTTAGAGGTGGTTACACCTTCGCATCTATCTCACGCCGCCGCATATTGCCGACCGCTCGCGCCCCGGCTGCTGTTGCATAAGAGTAGGACGATTGCTCCAATCGCTGGCCGTCAACCGACGTAATGATCCATCGGAAGCATCCCGCATGGGCGGTGCAGGGCACTACGTTCACACGAGTGGACCGAGAGGTAAGGTACGACACCGGGAGCAGATGATTACGAGTCATCTGCCCTTTACGAGGGGCGAGACGATCGAGTTTCAGATCTGGTGCCGTGACTGGAGGTACGCCAACGGGATGACAATCGGCGAGGCAGGCTCGACCCCGCCGCCCGATCCGATAACAGGCTGGCCGGGCGAGCCGTGATGATATGGCCGCCCGGCCGATCTGCCTAGATCCACGTTTTCATCCAGCAGCCTTCTCTGTAGATCTGCCGTCGATGGCTGAGAAATATTCTTGGTGGGTTCGCGCCAAGCTGGCGGCGACCGCACTACTCTTGATGCTCGCGCTTCTGATCGTCGTGGCACGATGGATCGCGCGTCTTCTGTCATCAGGGGAACTGAACCAGCACTTGCTACGGTGATTGTCCCAATGAGATGAGCCTAATCATCGTCATCGCCACCTCCGCCGGTGGCCTCGGTCCGCTCATGCGGATCGTCGAGGCTCTGCCCAGCACGTGTCGCGCCTCCGTGTTCATCGTCCAGCACATCGGGACACATCGAAGCGGCCTCCCCGACATCCTCACCCAACGTGGCAATCTTCCGGTAGCCTTCGCACGCCACGGGGAGGCGATCGAGCGTGGCCATATCTACGTTGCGCCACCCGACCACCACATGCGGTTGCGCTTCGGTGCGATCCGTCTGGATCAGGGGATCAAGGTGCACTTCGCGCGTCCGGCCGCCGATCCCCTGTTCATCTCAGCGGCCGAAACCTACGGCGAGCGCGTCGTCGGGGTCGTGCTCAGTGGGGCGAACAGTGACGGCGCCGAGGGGATGCGAGTGATCACGGCGCACGGTGGCCTCGGCTTGGTCCAGGACCTGGAAGAAGCCGAATTCCCCGAGATGCCTTCAGCGGCGGTGAGGCGCGATCACCCTGAGGCACCTCTTACGAGCGACCTGCTCGCTGAGCGCGTTGCTGCTCTCTGTGTTGGTCGCTGAGCCTCAAAAAGCCGGTGGCTCTGGCGTAGGTTGAGCTACCCGGCCAAGTCAGTGGCCTTAGAAGGACGACCCACGAAGCACGGTGCCCGCAACGACATCCCCGCCACGGTGACGGCGATCAAGCGCGGGGGCGTGATGGCTTAAGTCGAGGTCGAACTGGTCGGCACGACCGACCGGATGTCCTCGGTGATGACGATCGACTCGGTGGAGGCGTTGGGCCTCAAGGAGGGCGACACCGTCCACGTTCTCGCCAAGGCTGTGAACGTCCTGCTCGTGAAGCCCTGAGGCAATCGCGAGAAATCCTATCCCAGGATCGCATGTGGCGCTGACATGGGCTGTACACGTGATAAATCGGCAGCCGTTTTGAAACAGGTGCTGCCGCCTGGAAGAGCCATGCGCTTCCGCCTGCAACGCGAGGCGACGCCACGATGGCTTCGAAGCTTCCCCACGCCCTCTATCCGCTCATTTGCAAGCTGGAGAGCGTCAGCCGCCTCTCCGATAAGGAGCGGCATGCGATCGAGAGCCTGCCGGTCCGGGTGCGGACCCTGCCGGCCCGACAGGACATCGTGCGGGAGGGCGACCTCGCGACTCAGTGCTGTGTCATCCTGGAAGGCTGGGCCTATCGCTACAAGTTCCTGAGCGAGGGACGGCGCCAGATCTTCTCGTTCCACATTGCGGGCGACACCCCGGATTTGCAGAGCCTGCACATCCCACTGATGGACCACAACCTCGGGACGATGACCCGGTCAACGGTCGCGTTCATCCCGCACGAGAGCATGCACGACCTCACGAACCGCTTCCCGGGTATCGCGGCCACGCTTTGGCGTGACACGCTGATCGACGCGGCGATCTTCCGGGAATGGTTGATCGCCATGGGGCGCCGCCCGGCATTCGAGCACTTGGCGCACCTCTTATGCGAATTGTACCTGAAGCAGGAGGCGGTCGGTCTGGCGGGTGACCACCGCTGCCCCCTACCGATCACTCAGACCGATCTCGCCGATGCCACAGGTATGACGCCCGTCCACATCAACCGCGTGTTGCGGGATATGCGCGGTCGCGGGCTGATCACGCTGCACCGGCACACCCTGGTGGTGAAGGCGTGGGATGAGCTGATCCGTGCCTCTGAGTTCGACGCGACCTACCTGCATTTGCGGAAGCGAGCGGCGGGATGACCCTGCATCTTCAGCCGGTGCGGGTCCGCACCAGCAGTCAAGACAGCAACGGACAACTCGTGTTCGCGGACGGCTTCCTCGTGGCAGTCCTGGTTCGGCTCTCCGACCAGCACGGTGCCGATGTGGGCCTGTGGTTCTTGGAAGCTGGCTTCGGCCCGACCGCAGTGATCGGTGCTCCCCTGTTCTTGGACCTGGACGCGGCTCAGGCCTGGATCGAGCGGCATCTCAGCGCCAAGCGGGGCAACAGTTAGGACGGCCGCGGAACCGAGAGGGACGTTCGAAGCCTACCGCCGCAAGGACGCGATCTCGTTGATGTAGCGGCTCCTGCTGTCACCAGAGGTGAAGGAATGACCGACCTCGGCCTCTCGCTCCCGCTGCGCATCCGTCGGCTGAACGGCGCCATCGGCATCACTGATGCGGCTGGGCGGTCCGCAGCCTACGTCTACTTCACCGGCGATCCTGATCGGCGGGTCTCGACCAAGCGTGTCGGGCCGGTTGAGGCGGAAGCGATCACGCAGGTGATCGCGCGAGCGCTGACAAAGGCGCTGTCGGCTGGCCTGATCTCCGAGGTAGGGCCGACTTCGGAGCAGTGAGCTACCACTGAGCCAACGTCGATCACCCTGGGCCAGCCGCCCGATCTGATCACACGATGCGGGGCTCGATACCGTCCCAGTCCCTCGGCTATGGCTGAGGAGGGCGGCGCTTTCATCCGCCTCTGCCCTTACCGTTCTGGTTGGATTTGGGCTCCGACAGGGCGCGAAGCCTCGCTTGAAGGGCGGGAACCGCAGCCTGACCTCAGCGCACCGGTGCCGTCATCTCCGGGACGCCGTTTGCCTCGAACCGCACAAGCCGAGGTCCTGGCTTGTCGGTGTCGCCTTCCAGCAGGTCAAGACGAGCGTTGATGGCCTCGATCCACTCCGCGTTCGTGCAGGTGCTCAGCAGCGGTTCGACGATCCTCGCGAGGTCATGGGCAAGCGTCTCGCGACTGAGGCCACTCAGCTCGCCGCCGTGCTCTGCAAAGACGCAGGCAACAGCCTCTCCCTTCATCAGCGCTTGCCCCGCTCCGGCCGGGTCCTCTGTCTCATCATCTCCTTGAGATCGCTTCGTCAGCATCGATCCAGGCATCCGTAGGGCGGCAGGAATTCCTCAAGGGATCCATGAACGGTCAGAGCGGCTAAACCGTTGCGGGGGGAGCTACGTTGGCGGCGACCTGATGCTGTCAAAGCTAATAGGGTCCGTGTGATCATGAGCCGACCACCTTCGGTCCGTGCCCACATCCTCAACGCTCTTGCCGATGAGCCCATGAGCAATCTGCAGCTTGCCGAGCGGGCCGGCATCACGACGCGGCGGCGAGGGGAGGTCGTCAAACTGGCGTGCGATGTTCTAGAGGATGAAGGCCTGATCGAGCAGGTGGGTGGCCAACGCCATCCGAAGTGGCGCAGGTCGACCCGCTCGACAGCCGAAACGTGCATGAACACGGTCCATCCGCCGTCGTCGAGCGGGATGGCGCCGGGCCTCGACGAGCGCTTGGCACGCGAGCTGGTCCAAGGCCTCGTACAATCCGCCAGCGCCCGAGGTGTCGACCCGGCCGTCCGCCTTCGCGAGTTCCGCACGTTGCAACAGGCTGCAATCGCGATGTCGCGAGATCCCGCAGCGATCCATGCTGCGGAGCGGCTCGTCCGAGCAATCGATCTAATCCTGCAGGAGCTGACCCCAGTGAGGTCGTAGGAACGTTCAACGAGGACAGGGGGTTCAAGCCGTTGCTACGCCACCAATAGGAAAGACGTGCATGGACGTTTGGCAGCTCATTGAGCGCGATCACAAAAACATCGGCGGCCTGATCCGCGATATCCCCTACGCGCTCAACGATCCCCGTGCCGTCGGTAGCCGAGAGCGGATGCTGGCCGATCTCATGGACGAACTGAAGCGGCACGAGATCGCTGTTGAGGCGAGCCTATACGGTCCCCTGAGCCGTGAAAGCCAGACACGCGCTCTGATCGAGGACCTGCACCGCGGCCATGCAGAGTTCAGGCGACAGCTTCAGCAGCTCGCTCGCTACCGGCAGAGGGACCGAGCCGGCTGGCTCAACACGTTCGAGGACGTGACCTTCCTCGTGGATCAACACCTGCATCGGCACGTTCACGAACTGATCCCGGCAGCCCAGACGCTCTTCTTGCCTGAGGAGGCTGCCGCTGCCACACGGGCTTTCGTGCGCGCCAAGACGAAGGCCCTACAGAGCCGGCGGCGGAACGCCGTGGGTGGGGTCATGTCGAGTGAGGGCGCTTTTGTCGCCACGCTCGCCGGGGTGGCAGCCGGCCTAGGCTACTTGGTCTGGCATAGCGGACGCTTTGGCCGGTCGAGCTGAGTAGCCGCCACCGGAGAGCGTGTTCCCCGGCAGGGGGTCCGCCCTAGGCCACGGTGATCGCTGTCTGCACAAGGCCGGCAATTCGCACAGTTACGCCCACTCGTCTGGCACAACACGCGCTCAGCTCCGCCGCCCGATCTGATCACGGGCTGGCGGGGGAGGGCGTCGATCTCACTGGCGGTTGAAGCGTCCTTTTACGCGTGAGGAGCGTTCCAGCAGCGGTTCCGCCCCACTGGCTCCTTCTGCCATTGGCGCCCCTTCCGCATCGCGGTGCAGAACCATGGGCGGCAGATGGCGATGGCGGATGGGGGCTGGTCGCTGGTGATCCGTTGAAGCACGCGGTGCTGAGTCGCGGGCCCTTGGAGCAGTGAACTGCCGCCTTGTTTTAGGATTTTCCAAGGCCGACGCAATACTCCTGCGCTGAGGCAAGGAGAAATTCCATGCGAATGTTTGTTCTCGCCGCGCTTGCTGGTTTTGGCCTCGCCGACCTGGTCCTTCCGGCCTCAGCCGTGCCAGCTGGCCCCGTAGCTGGCGTCTCTTCGCCTTCCGATATGCTCACCAATGTTCGGATGAGACGTCACCGCATGGGCCGACGCTCGATGATGCGGACGCAGCGGAAGTACCCCGGTGCCAGCTTCGTCCGGAACACCACTCGCGGTGCGCCCGCCGGCAGCGGCGGCGGCAACGGGACGACTGGCAGCTACGCCGCGCCCAGCGGGAAGTAATTCTGGTTTGAGCCTTGCTGCTTGATGCGCGGCTCGTCGATGAGACCACGAGCCGACTTGCGATGCGCTTCCGATTGAGGCGCGTCGCCTTTTTGAGCCTCACCACGTTGTCGGATCGATGGACACGCGCATGCCCAGCACCGTGGAAGCGATCGCCGAAGGGGCGCACGCCCGGGCAATCGGTCGACCGAAGGACAGCTGCCCTTATCCGGCGGACTCGCCCGAGCGTCAGGCTTGGTTAGAGGGCTACGACGGTACGCCGACCGAGGACGGTTCCGACTTGCCTATGGCTGATGCCTAAATAGCGAGAGCCTAGCGTGTCCCGGCAGGGTAGTTGTCGGGATGGCGGTGTCGAGGTAGTTGCCTGGGAGGCGCTACCGCCCACGGAGGAAGAAGAACCAGATCAAGATCAGGACGGGGATCGGCACTCCTAAAAGCCACAACAGGCTACCCGTCAGCATATCGTCCTCCCTGGAGTGGCAGAGTAAGCCCGCAGACCGCAGATCCGTTCCGGTGCACCTAGCCTACGCGATGGCGGTGAACTACGGACAGGCGTGAGGGACTGGCTCACTGACTATTAAACCACGATCACCGAACCGTCGATTTGATTGACTGACACGACACGCGGTCCGCGAACATCAGGATCCCGCTGCTCCCAGGCCGACAAGGCGGCGTTGGCGGCCTCGACGATCGCCCCCGGAGAGCTGCCGATCTGTGGACGGATTGCCTCAACAAGGCGCGTTAGGATCGTCTGCTCCTCAAGCCGGTGCGCAGGCATCGTGGCTTGCTGGCAGAACGCCACGTAGACGTTCTCGGCGATCACGCGGGCGGCGCGGTCGGGTTCAGGCGTGTCGCTCATCTCAGATAGCCCTTCGCCTTCAGATGCTCGGTGAGGAGCTTCGCAGCTCGCTTCCTTACTTCCCGCCTCCGGCTTTGTAGACGGTGATCGCACGGCGGCAGTTCTCTGAGATCTTGTCCATGTTCTTCTGGAAGCAGGCGTCCATCTCAGGGCTATTCGGATCGTTACCGCTGCAGAAGGTGACGGCGTCTCCGGAGCAGTAGGTCTTCAGATCCTTGTTGCCGCGTTTAGGCGTCTGCGCTGGGGCGGGGGCGGCGATAGCGATGAGGCTGACGGCGAGGATGAAGCTGCGCATATTAAATACCGGCCGGAGAAAGTCGTCGACGCGCTAACTGGCTCAATGCGATATTCTATCCCTTCCGCTCCCGGAACCGGATCCCGGCCCCACCGCCGTTTTCGGGGATGAACTCCAGGTCGGAGGTCATGGACGGAGATCCGCTGCCGCTACGACGATGCCAGCCGCGATGGCTGCAAAGGCGCAATCCGCGAACGCGTATTCCAAGTCGGCCGCTTCCAGTAGGTTCAGCGCCGTGACGAGCACAACAGCCACGCCGATCGCCACGAGGCGGCTCCAGACCTGGTTCATCTGGCATTCTCGGCGCCCGTCTCTCGGATGCCGAGCCATTTGAGAGCGGCCGGTCGCGACTCGAAAGTGTGCCATTGGGATGTAAACAGTGCCGGCCTCTGGGCCGCCGGTATCTCGTCGAGCAACTCAATCTGCCACACGTTGCTCAGCCCCTCGCGCTCAACGACGCGCGCTAGGGCTGCAATAAGGCAGCCATCAAGCAGCACGTCGTAGCTGCCTGGGGCGAGCTGCTCGACGGTGTAGGTCACGAAGGATCCTTCCGGCGCAGCTTTACGCCTGGCTCGCCGCCGTTGGTGAACTCGACGCTGGCGATCAAGGCACTAGCCCCGCGAGCCCGCAGACCGCCAGGGCCGAGACGATGACGGTAAACCCCGCCAGCGAGACGGTGCCGCCGATCCGGGCCCAGCGCGGGCTCACGGCTTAACCTTGGGACGGACGCCTGCTGCGTGGCCGTTCTCGGGCGTGAATTCCAAGCCAGCCCCCTCAAGCGCCCGACGGATCTCCGTGAGCTTGTCCGTCATCGTGTTTGGAACCCCGTCGCTCTTCTCCATGCGCTTGATCGTGGTCGCGGAGACGCCGGACGCCTCTTCCAGCTTCGCGACCGACCAATTCAGGTAGCCGCGCGCCATCCGTATCTGCGCACCCGTAAGCATCTGGCCCTCTGATGCCTAAATTAGGCCACCGAGCGCCCAAAATGGGTTGACATCGGCAGCGAATAGTCCATTTTAGGTCAAGCGCTGCCGAAAAGGAAGCGCTACCCGCCTGGAATGGTCGCCATGTCCCACCGCACCGTCTCCTGGACCCGCCTCTCCCGCTCGCTGCACGACAGCAAGCCGGTAATCCCCGCCGGCCTGCTCAGCGCCCGCGCCCTGATCCAGTTCGGCGCGCGCACCCGCCCCCTCGCCACCGCCGGCCAATACGACCGCGCCGCGATCATGGCCGCCGCCTGCAAGGCTGCCCCCGGCATCATGGAGCGCTGCGGTGTCTCCCGCCGCGAGGCGATGTCCTCCGCCCTCAAGGCCGCCTGGCAGGTCGCCAAGGCCGCCCGCCGCGCCGCCGCTCACTGACCCCGTAGTCGCGTCGGCCTGACCGGCGCTCGCACCCCTCCACCATCGACCCACCGCCACGAGCCCTCACCGGAGCCCGAACGATGACGCACGTCCGCATCCCAGATTTCAGCCAGCCCGCCCCGGTCCGGCGCGCCACCGCGGCGCACGTCCCCGCCCGCCGTCAGCTCCCCGTCGATCGCAGCTACCGCAACCTGCCGGACGAGCAGCAGCCCGGCACGATCGAGCCGTGGGAAGCCGTGACGCCTGTCCGCCCCGACACGTCGCACAGCCGGTCCCTGCGCTTCCTCGATGTCGGTGCCGAGCTGCTGGCCGCCTTCGCGATCATCGGTGGCGGCATGGTCCTGACCGGCCTCGCCACCCTGCTCTGACCCGACTCGCACCCCGAGCGGGCCGGTCGCCCGCGCCACTCTCCTCGAGGATCCCGCGATGTCCTTCCGTGCCTCTCTAAAGAACCTGATCCGCCGTAGCCCCGTCACCGCCCTGCATAAGCGTTCGGCCGAGCTGCACGGCAGCCTAACCGGCCAGACCCGCCGGACCGTCGTCGCCAGCACGGTGGCCGCCTCCGTCTCGCTACCGGCGCTCGCCGCCACCGCGGCATCGGCCGCCTCATCCGACCTCGCCCGCGCATGTGATGCTGCTGTGGCTCATCTGGCTTGGATCAACGACACCGCAGCCCCGGACGACCACTGGCCGGACGACCGGTTAGAGGCTGAGCTAAGCAAGATCGACGACGTGCTGTGGCGGGTCGCCGACGAGCCCGCGGTCGGCCTCGACGACCTCGCGGCCAAAGCCCGCATCCTCATCGCCAGCGACGGCGAGGTGCTAAGCTTAAGCGACACTGCCGACGACCGCGCGATGGTGACGGTCCTACGCGAAGTCGCCGCGCTCATTCCCGGCCGCGCCTTACCGCCCGCACCGATGCCTGTGCGCCCCTCCGAGCGCGCCGAGCACCGCGCCCGCCTGCTGGCCGCCTATGCCGAGGACTGAGCCCGGCGCCCGATCAGCAATACCGCGGGGTTCGGCACCGTCGAGGAGCGCGCCGCGGATCTTGTTGGGCAACGCCTCTGGCTCACAGCCCGGGAAGTTCTCGCCCTGTCGCCACCCGCCACCACTGAGGGTCTCGCCCTCGCGGCGCTGGCCGCTGCGATCCTGGCAGAGGCCGAATACACCAACGATGACCCGGCCATCACCGCCGCGGTCGGGCTGACGCGTGCCGTTCTAGCGCTCACCGGCACCCCTCTTCCCGATGGCTTCGTGGGCTTCGGCGACGAGCCGGACCACGAGGACCGGGACGAAGCCTTCTACACCGGTGCCGGCTCCCTCCCGACATGGGCCATCGCCCAAGCCAAGGCCGAACACGCCGCCTGACGCCGCCACCGCGCGGCGCCACCCTGCCGCGCCTCCTGTCATCCTGTGATCCCCGGAGGCCGCCCGTGCCCTCTCTCAAGCTGTCCAGCCTGTTCCGCCGAGACTCGTCCCGTCAGGCCCTCAAGGAACGCGCCGCCGCCACGGCGAGCCGCACTGCCGCGTTCAAGCCGGTCGCTCCCGACGCGGCCCCCGCCCAGTCCGCGCCACTCGCCCAGGCATGCGACCAAGCCGCGATCGACTGGAACGCCATCCCGTCGTTGAGCCGGGCCAATGACTGGGGCGACGAACAGCTCGACGTTGCGCTGGACGACTACAACGCTGTGTTTCTGCAGGCGATCAACGAGCCCTCCCGAAGCATGGCGGACGTGCGGGCGAAGGCGCGCCTCGTGCTTCACGATATCATGGCGCATACCATCGGGGACGCGGCAGAAGACGAAGTCAAGCTGACCGTCGATAGGCGGCTGACGCGCGTGATCCTGCGCGAGATCGCCAATCTGTCCAGCAGCACGGCTCTGACGCCTCCGGCCGATCCGACCGACTGGCACAGCCCACCGCCGGGGTTCATGGCCTACCCGGCGGATGACCCGCAGTGCTTCGTCATCGTCCGGGAGGGCTTACGCCTGGAGCTGGAACGCCTGCACCGGATCGCGCTGGCCGAGTACGCCCGCAAGGTCGGGCCAGACGCCACGGAAGCGAAGCGCAACCGCGTCCGCCGCGAGCTGCGCCTTGCTGTGTTCGAGTCCGCTTCCCCGAACGGCGATGCCGAGATCGCCAAGGCGTGGGGCGGCTGACCGGCCCCTCTCCCCCTTCCTGTCGCCGTGCGTACCGCCCCGGTCGGATCCCGCCGGGCTTCCCCCTCATCGTGACCCGAGACCATCACCATGGGCGACGTGCTCACCTTCACCCCGCGTCCGAAACCGGCCGCTCCAGATTTGGAGCCGCTCACCGGACCAACACTCCGCGCCAGCCTAGAGGAGGCTGCCCAGATCGCCCTCGACGCGGCGGACCGCATCATCGCCGTGCTCGACCACATGGACGGCGACACCGACCTTGAGGATGGCGGGGACGCTGAGCCGTTCCTGGCCGCACCTGAGAACGCCACCAGCTCACAGGTGGTCTACATGCGCAGGAACGACCAGGACCGAGAGGCCGAGGCGCCTGAGACTGCGTTGTCGGAGGTGGCGGCCAAGCTGCTGCCCGAGGCGACGATCCTGCCCTGGCGCGGGCGGGGGAACGTCATCGCAGCGGCCGGGACGCTGCTCCTCGACCTGCTGGAGCGAGCGTGATGCCGAGGTCTGCTTAGGGTGGAAAGCCGATCCCAGCGCACGAGCCTTTTGACGTCCGCAAGCGCTTCGTAGCCGGACGCTAGAGGGCTCATTGTCTGCACGCCGTCTCCGGGACGGCGAGGTCGAGTACTTGGTGCAAGCTCTGCGCAAGTTGGACTAGATTGAACGAAGGATCACGCCGGGGATGTCGAGATGCGCGACCGTCGGGTCATCACCTTGCGCAGCACGCGCGAGAGCTCCTCGACCGCATAGGGCTTGTGCAACAGCTCGAAGCCGTGCCGGCCGTCCTCAGCTAGGACGTAGCTGTAGCCGCTGGTCAACACCACCGGTAGGCCCGGGTACAGTCGGCGGATCTGGCGTGCCATCTCGACGCCGTTCATGCCTGGCATGACCACGTCCGAGAACACCACCTCGAATTCGCCCCGCCGCTCGGACAAGATCAACAGCGCTTCGTCGGCGCGCGCCGCCCAGGTCGTGACGTAGCCGAGGTCCTGCAGCAGCTGCGTCGAGAACGCACCCACCTCGGCGTTGTCCTCGACCACCAAGATGCGCTGTCCGCGCCCATTATCGCGTTGGACGCCGCGCGCCGGCAGCGCCTCCGGTTCGACCACGCTGATCGTGTTCTGCGCGTGCGGCAGGTAAATCGTGAAGGTGGTGCCCCGTCCGGTCGCGCTCTCGACCCCGACGTTGCCGCCGGACTGCTTGGCAAAGCCGAACACCTGGGACAGGCCGAGGCCGGTACCTTTACCCACCTCCTTGGTGGTGAAAAACGGCTCGAAGATCCGCTCCACCAACTCCGGGGCGATACCGCAGCCGGTGTCGCTCACCGACACCGCCACGTAGGTACCCGGATCGGCCCGATGTGATCGGATCGCCGGCATCCCGGCTCCACACTGGATGCGCAACGACAGCGTGCCCTCGCCGTCCATCGCGTCGCGGGCGTTGACCGCGAGGTTGACTAGGGCGGTCTCGAACTGGCTCACGTCCGCTTCGATGCAGCATGGCTCTGGGTGAAGGTCGCGCTCGATGCGCACGCGGGCACCGACGATCGTGCCGAGCATGTCGGTCACGTGCCGCACTCGCTCGTTGACGTCGAACACCTCCGGTTTGAGTGACTGCCGCCGGGCAAAGGCCAGGAGCTGCCCGGTGAGTTTGGCGGCGCGATCGACCGTGTCGGTTATGGCGTCGACGTAGCGGCGGCGGCGCTCTTCCGCGAGGTCGGGCCGGCGCAGTAGATCGGTCGACGAGCGGATGATCGTCAAGAGGTTGTTGAAGTCATGGGCGATGCCGCCTGTGAGCTGGCCGATCGCCTCCATCTTCTGCGCCTGACGCAGCGCTTCCTCGACCCGCTCGCGCTGCTCGCCCTGCGCCTTCAACTGAGCGTTGGCCTCGGCCAGTTCATGTAAATGCTGCCGCTGCTCGCTCAGGTCGGTGAACACGCCGCACAGCAGGGCAACGCCATCGCCGCGGCGCAGTCGGCTGAACGAGACATTGGTCGGCAGGTACGCCCCGGCAGTCGTGTGCAGGCAGAGCTCGCCCCGCGCGCTGCCACTGTCGTCAGCCTCGACGAGCAGCTGCGTCAAAGTCGGATGCTCACGTGGGTCGACGAAGTCGTGCAGCGGCTGCCCGACCAGCTGATCCGGGGGAACGCCGAGCATCGCCGCGACCCCCGGGTTGCAGTACAGCAGCGCCCCATCCGTACTGAGGGTGAATGCGCCCTCCTGGATCTGCTCGATCAGCACGCGGTAGGGTCGATCGGCATTCTCCAGCGTGTAGACCAGCCGCTCCTGGTTCGGTCCCTCAACGACGATCGCGTCGAAGTCGCCGCGCCGGATCGCCGCGAGCGTGTCGTCCTTCTCTTCGAGTTGCGCCTCAAGCTCGCGGATGCGGGCGTCGCGCGGATCGAGCGGGACCTCAGAGGCCGGGCTCATCATCGTCTCCGGGAGGTGGGAAGATGCCGAGACCGCGCAGCACGCGTCCCTCGTCCGAGAGATCGCCGATGATCCGGCGTACCGGGAGGGGCGTCAGTTTCAGCAGGGTCGGCGCGGCTACGACCTGATCGGCCTCAGCCAGTTCCGGCTGCTGGTAGATGTCGATGATCGCCAGCCTGAAGCGACCAGCGAGATGGTTGCGGCAGATCCGGCGCAGGTTCTCGATCGTGCGCTGCGAGCGCGGGCTCGTGCCGGCGATGAACAGACGCAGCTGGTACTCGGCCGGGTTTGGCGCGTCTGCCCCGTCATGGCTCAAGATGTGGCAGTCGTGGCGGGACCACGCGGGCGGATGTCGAGCCCGACCAACACTTTCTCGGTGTTGGACAGGTCGCCGATGATCCGCTTCAGCGGTGCTGGCAACCGGCGCACCAGCGTCGGGATCGCCAGGATCTGATCACCGGCGGCGAGCTGCGGGTTCTTGAGGAGATCGATCACCTCGATCTCGTACCGACCGGCGAGGTGCTGCTCACAGACCCGCTTGAGGTTGGCCAGCGCGGCCATCGACTTCTGTGTCTGTCCGGCGACGTACAGGCGCAGGTGATACTGTCTGGGATCGAGGTCGGCCTCGGAGACTGGATCGCCGGAGGGTGAGGTGATCTCGGTCATTCTGCGGCGCTCCGCCGGCGCCCGATCTCGACGCGCTCGGCCGTCAGCAGCGTCTCGCGCCGGGCGTCCTCGTCGACGAGCAGCGCCTCCTCATCCTCGGCCGTCTCCAGGCTGGCACGCAACTCGGCGATCTGGCGCTCGATCAACTGCCGCCGCCGTAGCACCTCGCGCTTGCGGCGTTCATTCTCGTGCCGGCGCCGCAGCGCGTCGGCTTCTTCCAGGGCTTCCTGTACGACCCGCGCGGTGCCGGTGAGCACGCCGGCTGGGCCGATGTAGGCGTCGACGAGCTTGAGCCCGACGGCCGACATCTGGAACTCGCGCACCTGGTTCGAGTGGCTCATGCCCCGGGCTTTGATCACGTAGAGCGTGCGCGAGCGCTCACCGTTGGCCTCGACCTCCTGGAGCTTGATCCACACGTCCATCAGCGAGGACAGGCCGAGATCGCCAGCTTGACCGAAGGCGCCGTCGGTGCGCAGGCTGGTGAACACCGCGGTGATGCCCCTGCTCTTAAGCATGTCGACCATGCGCAGCAGCGTCGCTTGCAGTTCGACCTCCGGGCCGCGCAGAGCCGAGATCGGATCGATCACCACGAGCTGTGGCTGGAACTGCTCGATGTCCCGGTGCATCCGGGCGAGATGCATCTCCAGCCCGTACAAGCTCGGGCGCGCCGCCTCGAACCGCAACAGGCCGGTCGCGACGTGGCGTTGAAGATTGAGCCCGACTGAGCGGGCGTTGCGGCAGATCTGTTCGCCGCTCTCCTCAAACACAAACGAGAGGCAGCGTTCGCCGCGCCCGCAGGCTGCGTCGACGAGGTGGGCGCCGAGCGTGGTCTTGCCGGTGCCGGCCGAGCCGGAGAGCAGTATGCTGGAGCCGCGGAACACGCCCCCGGGGCCGAACATCGCGTCGAGGCTGTCGATGCCGGTCGAGATCACCTGATCGGAGATGTCGTAGCTCAGGTCGGCCGCGGTCACCGGCAGGACGCTGATACCCTGCTCGTCGATCAGGAACGGGTACTCGTTGGTGCCATGAGCGGAGCCACGGTACTTGACGATACGCAGGCGGCGGGTGGTGATCTGGTCCTCGACCCGATTGTCGAGCAGCACCACACAGTCCGAGACGTACTCCTCCAAACCCTGGCGCGTGAGCTGGCCTTCGCCGCGCTCGCCGGTGATGATCGCGGTGAGGCCGCGATCCTTGATCCAGCCGAACAGCCGACGCAGCTCGGAGCGCAGCACTGCAGCGTCGCTCAGGCCGGCGAACAAGGTCTCGATCGTGTCGAGTACCACGCGCTTGGCGCCGACGCTGTCCACCGCGAAGCCCAAACGGATGAACAGGCCTTCGAGATCGTACTCGCCGGTCTCCTCGATCTCGCTACGCTCGACGCGGACGTGGTCGACGGCGAGCTTGCCGGCGGAGATCAGACCATCGAGATCGTAGCCCAGGGACGCAACGTTGGCCGCGAGGTCCTCGGCGCGCTCCTCGAAGCTCATGAACACGCCAGGCTCATTGAACCGGGTCGCGCCGTTGACCAAAAAGGTGGTGGCAAACAGGGTCTTGCCGCAGCCTGCAGCGCCACAGACGAGGGATGGACGTCCAGCTGGGAGGCCGCCGTAGGTGACATCGTCAAAGCCGTCGATGCCGGTCGGCGCCTTCGGCAGAGTGGCGCGCGGCGTGGGATCAGTCTGCACGGGTCGATCCTCGGGTCGGCGCCTGTGCTGAGATGCAATCAGCTGCGACGGATGCTGAAGCCGCGATACGCTCGCGCAACAGAGTTTCGATCAGGTTGGTTAGGGTACGGTTGTCCTGGCGAGCGCACAGCTTCGCGGCGGCGAGGACCTCTCCGTCGATCCGAATGGCGAGCGGTTTCCTCAAGCGGCGATGTCCTTCGTACCCGAGCGGGCTACGGGACTGTCTTGCTGATAGCAATACACGATACTGTCAAGCTCGTGATATTGGCGCCTGATCACAGGTGTTCGCCGTCTTCGCGTTGCCGCGACGGTCCTGCTGAGATCGAGTGCGCCCCTCTGATCATCGACGAAGATTGGCTGATGGCGACGCGCCCTCGGGGATGCGCCACCGTAGAACATCAGCTGTTGCTAGAAATCAGATCTATGGATGGATCTGGCCTGACGTCCGGAAGGGTCGTAGCCGGCCCCAGGGGTTCGGGATTAAAGGCGTTCATGCGTCGGTCGGGGCATCAGCTAAGAGATCGTCGCGGTGCGCACGGATCAGAGTGAGGCTCGTCATGTAGGAAGCGAGCAGTAGTTCTTCCTCGGCTGTAACCTGTCCATGCTCGGACAAGTGGGCCACCAGAATGCACTGACGGTGGAAGCGCCTATCGCAGGCAACGATCTCTTGGTTGATGGCGACGAGCGCCTCAATCCATGACACCGGCACGATTGCCCTCCTTTTTTGGTTTCCTCACCTAAGGGATCGCCCGTGTTTGAGGGATGGCTACGACGGTCGCAGGCGGCTTTTCGCAGGGCTCTCAGGACGGCCATGGCCTCCCGTCCGCCAGCCCTACGCTACGTTCGTCGGCGGCTGGAAGCCGAAGAGTAAGAGGCGATCAACCAGATGCGGGCAGCAGTTGCCCTAACCCAGCCCCACCGCACTTCTTCAGGCCATGGCAGAGGGCTAGGTTGAAGGTCGTGGGAGGTCGTTTAGCGACCCTGGTTCCCGTCGCGCATCTCGCCGGTGGGCTCCTGCACGTGGGCCTCGATGAACCACAGCTGCTTGTCGACCGCCCGCGAGACTTCGGTGAATAGGTCGGCCGTGTCAGGGTCGCCCGCCTCGTCGGTCTGGTCGATGTTCTCCCGCACCGCGTTGGCGTAGGCGGCGTAGCTGTCGATCAGCGCGGCAAGCTGGTCGGCAATCGCGTAGACGCCCGTCGGGTACGGCGGCAGCTTCGTGCCTTTCACTACGACCTGCGTCGAGCCGAGCGCTGTGGCTCCAAGCTGCACGGCGCGCTCAGCGACCTTGTCGTTCAGGTCGTCGAGTTCGGTACGGAAACCGTCGAGCATCAGATGAATGCCGATGAACGAGGGGCCCTTGAGGTTCCAGTGGGCCTGCTTGACCGCCAGCGCGAGGTCGATGCCATCGGCTAATCGGGCGTTGAGCGCTTCGATCGAGACCTTCTTGGCGTTCAAGTCGGTGTCGTTGCGGGTCTGGTGAGGCCGCGGGGTGCCGTTGGTCGCCATGCTATCGCTCCGATTGAGTCGGGTGCGAAAGCAGGTCGAGCCGCCTCTGGTTCCTGCTGTCTGATCGCCCCAACGTTGACTTAACCGTGCCGCCCGGCCGACATGCCATGTCCGGCTGGCGCGCGCCTCGCGCGAGTCGCCGGCACCATCAGGAGACACCGCCGCCGCAAGTCGACCCCTGAAAAGCCAACGGCCCCCCAGTCGCCAAACTGGAGGGCCGTCGAAATCAAAGGGCCTGTGAGGCCTGCTGCAATTCCTCACAAGCCATGAGACGCCCCTGGGCGTCAAGCGGGAACGCCAATTCCCGCGACGATGAGGCTTGACCTTGTGGACCGGACGCCCCTGTGGCGGCCCGGAACGACCTGTTGCGGCCCTTTCACGGGGCCGAGGACCATGTTTGCCAACGAGTTGAGGCGCGCCATCGAGGCCGCGAGCCGAATCACCCTGCCGCAAGTGACGGCACTGCTGTGGCGCTCCTATGGGGAGGGGAAGGTCACGGAGGCCGAGGCCGAAGCTCTGTCCGGGCTGATCGAAACGCGAACGCTGTCCAAAAATGGACCGCGATCCGGACAGAGCCCGAACTCAGGGGGAACAGCCAGGCATTCGATCGGCCTGCCCGCGCAAAAATGCGTGGGAAGCCCCAGGAGGCCCGGCGTCGGCTCCCGGCCACGCACGGGCGCCTCGATGGAGCGTCGCCGCCGCTGGGCCGCCTCTGGCCGCCTGCCGCCCGGTCTCGCAGCCCGGTTCACTCTGGCCGAGGCCGCTGTGCTGGCTTTGGTGGCGGCCGAGACCGCCCGGCGTGGCGACTGCCGGCTGGCGATCGACAACCTAGCGGCCGTGACCGGCGTGTCTCGCACGACCGTGAAGAACGCGATCCGCGAGGCTGTGCGGCTCGGGTTCGTGACCGTCGAGGAGCGGCAGGTCACTGGCTGGCGCAATGACACGAACATCGTGCGCATCGTGAGCCGCGAGTGGCTGGCTTGGCTGCGGCTGGCGCGGAAAGGCGATCCTCTCTCGAACCGGAGAGAGCAGGCAGCACCCTCCCTCTCGCAAGGGGGAGGGGTCAAAAGCGCGACCACCACGTCTACTCAGGTTCTGGATCTGGGAGAATCGAGGAAAACGGAGCCGAAGAAGAGCTGCCGACGAGCGGCGGGCAACCTCGACCGATCAGACCGAGCGAGAATCCGCGCGGTTGGTCGCACTGGCCGAGCTATGCCGTGAAGACATGTACCTGGCCGTTCTATCGAACGATCTGAACAGGGCGCTCCAACTTGGCTTCTCGAACGACCATAGAACCGACCGAAGCCGAGGGCGCAGACGAGGCCGCATCCCGTGCGCTTGACGTCATCCTCTCGGAGCCAATCCGACGGCACCTCGGCAGTTTGATAGCGGCAGTCTATGGGCTTGAGGATCAGACCGACGCCGAAGCGAGCGCTGTCGAGCGCTTCGCGGATCTCCTGGCCAAGCTCGATGCAGATGTCGGTGCTGCCCATACTCGCAACGACACTGAGTTCCAGCAACTACTCCTCGCCACAGCGGCATCGCTCAGGCGTTTCGCCTTATCGCTCTGCCGGGACAGATCTGCAGCCGAGGATCTCGTCCAGGAAACCCTCCTCCGGGCCTGGAAAAACAGGCACCGCTTCCTTCCAGGAACGAACCTTGAGGCGTGGACCTTCACGATCCTCCGCAACTTCTACTACACCGGACAGCGCAAGCATCGTGAGGTTCAGGACGACGATGGGAGCTACGCGGCCCGCATGGTCACCTTGCCTGAGCAATCCAGCCGCCTCGACCTACAGGATGTCAGCGCAGCTCTCGACCGTCTCAATCCAGTGATGCGGGAAGCCCTGATCCTCATCGCAGTGGAAAACATGAGCTACGACGAAGCGGCCGCGGTCATGGGTTGCCAAGTCGGGACCGTGAAGAGCCGTATCTGGAGGGCCCGGGACCAGCTTGCGCGGATACTCGGCTACAACGGTGCCGAGATCGGTACTGACGCCGTGATGCTCTCAGCAAACGCAGGGTAGGGCATGCGCGCATCATCTTCCGTGCTGTCTGTCGTCAACAGGACGGCGTCGTTGGTCCGACACTCGCCGAGCGCACGATAACTGCAGCCGATGACGATGCGGCGGTCGCCATCGCACGCGATCTCGATTTGGATTTCCAAGCCCTCGGCGCGAACGCTGTCTACCTCCGCCCCAGATGGCCGAGCGATTTGGAGCTTGCACGCGCCAAACCCGTGCTCAAACAGCTGAACAATGGTCGAAATTGCGCCGCTGCATCGCTGGTTTGAACCCGCAGCCGATATGCCCGGTTGAGGCTGCATGTCAGAGCCGAGCCGAAACATGGATCATCATTGCGACTGTCTTCAGCGCAGGCTCGCCCTCAACATCCTGCTCGACGAACAGGTCATTGCCGCGCTTGCGAGAGCGACCGCCGCTCTGCGTGAGAAGGATGACCCTGCCGTGCTTGACCTTGAGCGTGTGATCCGCACACACCGGATCGGCATCTTGAAGCAGCGGGCCGTCTTGGGGGCTGCCGGGATCGACGTGTGATGGAACAGCGCCGCCTCTACGTCGTCCGGGGCGCTGCGAAGAATGGCATCATTACCTACAAGTGCCCGACGGCGGAGTGGGCGCTACGCAAGCTCCGTGACTTCAAGGCAGCCGGGCGACAGGACATCACGATCACCGATCCGGATGGTGTCTCGCTGACGGAAGCCGACCTGATCGGCATCGTGGGAGGCTCGGACGGAGCACCGGCTAATGCCTCGGCGATGGCGGTTCCTCAGACCGCGCGTTGATCGATTCAGGCATAAGGTCCGCCGAACAGGTCACCGAGTGCCTTCCGCCGGAACAGGGTGCGCCAACGCCGCCGCTGATGCTCCGGCCGGTCGTGGATCATGTGGCAGCGCTGGCAGAAGGCCGCGAGGTTGGCGTCGGCGTTGTTCGCGGTGTCGTGGTTCCGATGGACGGCGGCCAGGACCACCCGGGTTCGGCGGGCACGGCCGAGGATGTCAGCCTCCGCAGCTATCCGGATCCGCCTGCCCCAGCCGTCGCGCCAGCGGCTAGCGTCCGCGTCCCACCAGCGCCCATCGCCGAGGTGGTAGACCATCCGACCATGCGGCCGCCCGCAGCTCTCGCAGCGGCCCTGCGCCCGGCCGAACCGGATCACGGCCGAGAGCTGCGGCCAGTCGATGGGGTAGAAGAAGCGGTGCTCGGGCCGGATCGGCATAAGGGCCGGACTGTGCCACCATGCGTGAAAGAAGCGTAGCGGTAAGGCAAACTAAGGAGGCCCGAGATGGACGTGCGCCCCGAGTGGACTGAGGCCATCCGCACGTGGGCTGCCAGCAATGAGAACGTAGCCGAGGTCTGGCTATTCGGGAGCCGGGCAAAGGGCACGGCGCGTCCAGACAGCGACGTGGACATTGCCCTGGTACTGGTGCCCGGGACCCCTGGCGATCCGGGAACCGACTGGCCGGAGGGTAACTATCAGGCGCTCGGTGATCGGTGGGAGGCCGACCTGACGGCCGCGCTCCAGCATGCCGTGCATCTCAAGCGGTTCGCCCGACCCGGCGAGGAGGAGAGCGAGAACGCGGCCAAGGCTAGGGCCACCTCCGTCCTACTCTGGTCCCGGTAGGGCTCGGGCACGATGCCGAAGCGCCGCCCCGAGGATCCTGACGCAGTGCTCGCGCCCCGGGTGGAGGTTGTGCCCCGGCGTGGGCTGAGTCGGCAGGAGGCCGCCCGCTACGTCGGGATCAGCGCGCCCAAATTCGACGAACTGGTGAGGGAAGGCCGAATGCCTCAACCGTTCCGGATCGGCTCTCGGGTCATCTGGGACCTGCGGAAGGTAGATGATGCCTTCGACGCGCTGAGCGGCTTCCACGAGGGCACGGGGTGGAAGGATTGGGACGACCCGAAGAAGCGGATCATCCCTCTGTGAGCGGTTCCTAGGCGGCCTCGGCGAGGGCATCGGCAAGGCCGAAAGTAACGCCACTCCCGATCAGCGGCTGACCCCTGACCCCGGCACTCCCCCGTTACTCCCTATCAGCGGCTGACACGGGCACGCAAAGCACCTGTGGCCGTACTCTGAAAGATCAGGGCTTGTGCCTTGCCCTGTGCGCCCAATTCGGGCTGACGTCGTGCGCAGATAGGCTGACGTCAGCACGTGCAGTAGCTGGGTAGCCGCCCCACTGCTGATACAAGGGGCGGCTCGGGCTCAATCTCAACCGTGTGGCTTGAACACGACCTTGGTGCAGTTGTCGGTCTTGTCTCGGAACATGTCGTACAGCGCTGGGCCATCCTCCAGGTTGGTGGAGCGATGGCTGATGATGAAGGACGGGTCGATCTCGCCCTTCTGGATACGCTCCATCAGCGGCTTCATGTAGCGGACCATGTGCGTCTGGCCCGTCTTCAGGGTCAGCCCCTTGTTCATCAGAACGCCGAGCGCCACTGGCCCGACCGGCCCGGCGAAGACGCCCGGCATCGAGACATTGCCACCGGGGCGACAGGCCAGGATTGCCTGGTTCAGCGCGAACGGCCGCTCCAGGCTGACGGTGTGCTCCATGATGGCGGAAGATACCTTCTGAAGCGTGGTGTCCGCCCCATGAGACTCCATGCCGACTGCCTCGATGACCGAGTCGGGCCCGAGGCCATGGGTCATCTCCATCAGCGTGTCCTGCACGTTCTGACTGCCGAGATCGATGGTCTCGGCACCGGCCTCACGGGCGAGCGCCAACCGCTCGGGGACGCTGTCGATCGCGATGACACGCTTGGCTCCGAGCAGGTAACAGCACTTCACAGCGAGCACGCCGACCGGACCGCAGCCCCAGATTGCGACGGTATCCTCCGGGCCGATGTCGCAGTGCTCGGCAGCCTGGTAGGCCGTTGGGAAGATGTCGCTGAGGAACAGCACCTGCTCGTCGGTAAGGCCCTCGGGCACCACGATGGGGCCGACGTCGGCATAGGGCACGCGCAGGTACTCGGCCTGTCCGCCGGCGAAGCCACCGGTGATGTGCGAGAACCCGAACAGCCCAGCGAGCGGGTAGCCGTAGGTTTCCGCCTGCATCTTGCCATTCGGGTTGGTGCGCTCGCAGCAGCTCCAGTTGCCCCACTTGCACTGGCGGCACTCGCCGCAGCAAATCGTGAACGGCACGACGATGCGGTCGCCGACCTTGAGCTTCTGGTTGTCCTTCCCGACCTCGATGACCTCGCCCATGGTCTCGTGGCCGAGGACGTCACCGCATTCCATGGTGGGCATGAAGCCGCCCATCAGGTGCAGATCGGAGCCGCAGATCGCGCAGGCGGTGACCTTGATGATGACGTCGCGCCCGTGCTCGATCTTGGGGTCGGGTACCGTCTCGCAGGTGATCTTGCCTCGGCTCTGCCACGTGAGTGCTTTCATCGGACCCGTTCTCCTGCAGGTACAAACTGCAGGGATAGCCGTCTGCAACTCGGGCTGTTCCCGGTCGAAGAGCCTCTTTCTCGCTGATGTGAGGAAGCGGCACTGTGACAGGAGCACAAGATTGCCTCGACACCCACCCCGCCGCCCGCCATCCTGAGCGCATGCCCGACCACCGTGGCCAGACTTACGATCCGCAGGAGGGGCCGGCGCCTTGGGGCGAGTGGCCGCGTAGGCTGCCCCACGCCGTGGCATCATATGACCGGACGGTCTGACGAACTCCGACGGACGGTCAGGCGATCTCCTCGACGCCGATTGGAAACCGCCTACAACAGCAGAAGTTTGCTCTGTCCGGCCGCGCAACGTGGGTGCTCGTATCTGCGATGTAACTCGTCCTAGGGAAGTCACGATGATCTGGACGACGAATGCTGCAGGAGAGACGACCTACATGTGCCAGGAATGGTACGCGTTCACGGGTCAGGAAACGCCAGCGGCACTTGGGGGTGGCTGGGCCAAAGTCATCCATCCTGACGAACGCGGGATGATGGAGGATGCATTCCTGAAGGCTTGCAGCCTGCAATGCGAGTTCGTCCTGCACTACCGCCTCAGGCGGCACGATGGCGCTTACGTCTGGGTTGCTGACTCCGCTGCGCCTTCGCACCTGCCTGGCTGCGGAACGTTCATCGGCTATCTCGGCATGATCCGGAGCCTTGAACCTACCCAGAGCGGGTTCGTCGCGAGGGCCGAGCTTCAGACCTTTCGAGCTGCGTCTGCCGTCGGCGAGTTCGCGCCGATGTCGAAGCTTGACGTGCTGGCAGATCACCTCCTGATGGCGCGTGCAACTGCTCTCGGCGTGGCCGATGAACTGCTGCCGGCGATCGACAGCCTACTCTTCGACGTCGGGAGGCGTCTGGCTCGCGGATTTCAGCAGGGCGATGCGAGCGCCAACATCCACTGAGTGTATGGGTAACGTAGACAGCTCGGCTAATTTGCAACCCAAGCGGGTATGCAATCGTATACCATTCTCGGAGGTGCCCGCTTCTGGCGCTGCCTCACGTGTAGGCCCTCAGGAACGCCCTCATGGACAATGCTGCATATGAGGCCGCTCAGAGCATGCTTGAGCAGATCGCAGGCGCACTCGGCATCCCAGTCGCGACATTCTTCACGCATCCGCGCGGGCCGGTGACCGTAGCCATAAGGGCCAAGCAGGAAGAGGAGCTTCTGCGATTGTTCCGGGCGATGCACGACACTGAAATGCGCGAGCGACTTCTCGCCTACATGCGAACTGCAGCGGACAAAGCCGCCGCGTAAGCGCCGGCACAGCAGCGCCGGGGCCTAACACCCCTCCCCTTGGCCTCGGTGCGGCCTTGCCGGCGCAGTCGCGCTGAGCTTCGATGCCGCCGAGCTTGAGCGCCGCTAAACGCGCTTTCTCAGAGCGTCGATGGGAACTGGCCAGTGGCGGTGCAGTCAAATCTCGCTATCCGAGGTATCTGCAGAGATCCAAGCAGGCTCAGCAATGACGTCGTGAGTGTCCTGAGCCCTGTCCGCGCAGCCTGCAGGATGGTCGACGGGGGGGAACAGGTCCGCCAATCCGATCGCTACACCGTGCAGTACCGGATCATGTGAGGAGCCGAGGGAAGGTGTGTACGGGTCGACGGTTCGCATGCTCAACGCGGCTCTAGACCTGGTGGGAGGTGAGCAGCTCTGAAACCGCTCTTGATCTGGGTTAATAGCCCTTAACGTGGATGGTTCAGATGAATTTCGCGCTTGGGTTGTGAGCTGCAACCGAACGCACGAGGTCACGGTTGAGGAAACACAACCTGAGTCAACCGGGTAACGCCGTTTCAGCCTGATGGTGCCCGCTATGCCGATCGAGCTGCACAGGAAGACGCAGATTGACATCTACGACCGCGCTGCGCGCCAGCACTTCGGCGTCATTGAGGAGCGCCTTCGTAAGGCTGTGACCTTGGTTGACTCGCGCTTCAGTATTGTGACCAACTATCTCGGTCAGCCCACTTCATGAGCGAACCAGCTACGGCTCGACCACCGCTGGCCAAGCATCAGATCGGCGTACTTGTCGTCGAGGATGAGCCACTACTGCTGATGGAGCTGGCCGACACCTTGAGCGACGCCGGACTGATCGTCTTCGAGGCGCGTCACGCCGATGAGGCCGTCGGCTTGCTCGCGAACCGCAACGATATCCGGGTGCTGATCACCGACATCTCGATGCCGGACGGCGCCTTGAACGGCTATCAGCTCGTCAGCTTGGTCGGAGCGCGGTGGCCGCAGATCGGTCTGCTGCTGGTCTCGGGCGTCGAGCAGCCCGAGCGCGGTGACCTTCCTTTGGGGGTGCGCTTTGTGCCCAAACCCTACCGCAGCCGCGACCTCGTCAGCGCTGTGTTCGCCCACGTAGCCGAGCAGACGGGTAGCATTTGAGGCTGCGCAAACGCTTGAACGATAACGACCACGCCGGCGTTCAGACCGGGACCGATCAACTCGATCTGTCGGGAGGAAAACGCCATGTCGATGAAGACCCTTGCCCTCGCCGCTGCACTGACGCTCGCCGTCACGGGAACGGCTCTCGCTCAGATGCCTGCCGGCAGTGGCAGTGGTAGTGCTCAGAGCAACATGAACAATCCTGGCAGCGTGAAGAGCCCGTCAGAGAAGCGCATGGGCGGCCAGCAGGGCATGATGGGTATGAGGCACATGAAGCGCCATCGGCGCCATCATATGCGTCGTTCGCGCATGTAGTTGTAGCTGCTAGAGTTCCGCAGACATCGATCTGCGGAACTATTCCGCTAGCGTTGGTCCCAGGTTACGCCGGGGTGATCTGTCCCTCCGTGGAGAGAAGGTCGCCATGCGTGTCCTTGATGGCATCGAGCACAGCCTGGGGGTTCGCCGGCCGCGCCATCGCCTCCGCTTCATCGTCGACCCGATCGGTGAGGTGGGGATGGTCACGCCTCATCTCCTCCAGCAGGGCGATGATCTTGGCACTCTTCTGCTCGGAAACGATCGCGAGTTCCAGGGTAAGCTGAGCGCGGTGCTCGGCTAACTGCTCATCGTGCCGCTGCGTGATCAGGATCAGACTGGTGACGTATAGGCTCAGGACGCCGCCAACGTCCTGCATGTACGCGAAAGGTGGCGGATCGAAACTGGCGTGACCGAGTGCCGGGAGGATGAGGTTCAAACCGACCCAGGCGAGGATTGCGAGAGTGAGTACGCCGACGAAGCGTGGGCGCCCGACGGCGCTGGTCATGCGGGCGACGGTGCGTTGGACCGGTGTGGCCTTACGATGATGTTCGTGATGCAGATCCGCAATTGCGCGGACTGTGTCCTCGATGTGTGCAGGCAGGATGGGCGTAGCCCCTTTATTCTCGCGGTCGAGAATTAAATTGGGCATCGGCGGTGCGATCTCGTTTTTGAGACAGTTCTGTGAAGCCGGAACATGCCGACGGCGCGACAGGTTGCACTCAAATATTTTCACGCCAGCCGAGACAAGCCGATGGCCCGCTCTCCCCTTCCACTGAGCGTGGCCTTTGCCGCGTTCGCAACCCTGGCGCTCACCGCATCGGCGCAGGCCCAGACCAAGCCCGGCGAGATCAAGGGTTTCGATGTGATGGGCGATAAAGGTCGAAGTGCCCAGGATGGTTGGAGCCAAGCACCAGTGCCGCGGGAGGAGTCCGCAGCCAAAGATGCCCCCAACCCCGGCGGGAAGTCAGTCGCGCAGAACAAGGAGCGGCCCGTGCCAGCTGCCCCGACAACCTACAAGCCAGGCGAAGATCCTCAAGCGCCAGTCGAGCAACAGGCAGCGGCCCCATCGGGCAATAACCCAGCAGCACCATCGAAATAGGTCAACTGTTCTGTCCAATCAGACAGCTTGATGTCGGTCTGCAGAACATACAAAAGGCCGTTCCAATTTTTCAAAAGAACGGCCTTTGGCTTTGGTCGCGGCGATTACACCACGTATCTAACGATTGTTGATAAGGCTTATTTCCCGCCGCCACTGCCCGTCGAACCCATCCGCGACGGCTGCCCCTCATTGCCGGAAGCAGCGGAGTCGGTCGAGATGCTATCGGCAGCACGACCCGTCGGAGAGTAGCTGGCTGCACCTTCCTCCCCGGTGGAGCCGGGCTGGCGCGTCACAACACCGGGAGCGCCGGGCGGAACAATCACGGTGGTGCTGGTCGGGGTCTCGAAGACCTGTGCAGAGACAGGTGTCGTCAGCGCTGCGGCGAAAGCCGCGGCGAGAATGAGCTTGGTCATAAGGTTCTTTCGTCTGTGGGCGTGGGGAACAGTCGATTGCGCACGATGTGTCCCGGCGGTAGTGTCACAGGGGCGGTCAGTGCGGGCTTGACCAGCGCGTGCCTCTTTGAGGCCAATCGCTCGTGGAACGGTTCGTCACCCGGCCCGACTGCTCCGGGGCAGCATCGAGTAGAACCGGCTCGCGTCGAACTGCTGCCGGGCCTGCTGTAGCGTCATCGCTCGCCCATCCATCTTCGGGGGCGCCATCCCGCCGCCGCCCGCCGCCTTCTGGCCCTGCTTCTGCTGCCCGCCCGCGATGCTCTTGAGCGCGCTGGCGATACCGCCGTAGGGGCCGGACTGCTGCGGCCCTTGGTCCTGCGACCCGTCCAGCGCCGTCGGCTGACCGGCCAGTGTCGCGGCGTCGGGCGTCGGGGAAGACTGCCCCGGAACGGCAGACCCCTGCCCGACGACACCACCGAGGCCGAACCCGCCCTGCTGCGCTGTCGAGCCCATCGAGGCGCCGCGGGGCGCGGACGTCGCCGGCAGCGCCTGGCCGCTCCCGAGACTGTTGGCGTAGGCCTGCGTCGTGGCGAGCCGGGCCGACGCCCGCACCGCGATCCTGCGCGCGGCTTGGGCCGATCTGCTACCGGGACCCAACGGGAGGGAACGTACCTAACGCCGGACAGACAATCGGTGGGGCTCGCACCCCGCCGTGGCTACCGATCTATCAATCTCAGTATCGATCGCGCGGAGGCGGGGGCGGACCATCCTCGTCGAACTCGCGACGGCGCTCCTCGCGGCGGATCGCGTCGTGTCGCTCCTCACGGAACTCTTCTCGCCGATCCTCTCGGCGGATCTCGTCAGCCTCACGTTCCCGGGGCGAGCGCGGATCGACCCGCACGCCGCCCGGCCCGATGTCGATGCTCTGCGCGATTGCTGGCACGCTCGGGATAGCGAGCAGTCCGACCGCGAGCAGCCCTCCAGCGATGATGTGCTTCATGTCGATCTCCTCCCAAGCTTGGCCGGTAACGGGCTGGATGGGCTCGCGTTCCGCCCAACCAGCTACCGGTCTAGGCCAAGCCCTTGGCTTGATCGTTCAGCTTTGCTTCGCGCAACTGCATGACCAAGGCGTCCAGCCTCTTCATGGCCTCGATCCTGGGCTTAGAGGGATCAATTCCGTCCTGGTTTAAGCTTATACCCAGATTGTCCGATGCTAGACGCGCCTCTGCGATAACGCATTCAAGATATGGTGTCATCACAACAAGCCGCGGTAGGCTGACGACGACTTCCACAGCGATTTTCATTACATCCAAGCCATTGTCAGCAGCTGCTATCTCGACGACGTCAAGCCACGGCTGTAGTAATTTAGACAGGACTGAGGGGAGGTTGGGCGGGTTCGTAGTGGGATCCATGGCGTTCAGTTCTACGTTGGCGATGTGATCACGCGCTCTCGCGCAAGGTTCGGTCCAATCCAGTGCTTTTTGGCGGAGTGGGATGTGCGGAGCACCCGAAATCGCCGTGCTGTTGATCCAATTAAAAGAGGCTAGACGCCGGCTCAGGCCGATACTCATACCGCGACCCTATGCGAGGCCTTAGCGGATCTATGCCAGGACCGAACGGATGGGGCAGTCGTGAAATTCCGTAGCCGGTGCTATCTATCATCGGACCTGGCTGTTCTTTCGCTGTTGTTTACAGCTAGCCCAACCGCCGAGATCTGACCATGCGAGGCGACGGAAAACCATTCCCCGAAGGCCAGTCCGGCAACCCCGCCGGTCGCCCCCGCGGCTCGCGCAACCGCTCCACGCTGGCCCTGGAGGCCATCTTCGAGGGTGAGGCGGAAGCCCTGTCCCGCAAGGCCATCGAGCAGGCGCTTGCAGGCGACGGCGGCGCGATGAAGCTGTGCCTCGACCGGCTGTTGTCCCCGAAGCGTGACCGCTCCATCACCTTCGACCTGCCGACCATCGAGACAGCCGAGGATTTGCCCAAGGCGACGGAGGCCCTGCTGCGCGCCGTGTCCTCCGGCGAGATCACACCGTCCGAGGCTGCCGACGTCGGCAAAGCAGTAAGCGCTCACATCGAGGCGATCACGGCCGCCGACCTGCACCGACGCCTCGCGGCACTGGAGGGACAGGGCGCATGAGGATCCGAGAGATCGAGACCCGCCTTGCGCGACTGGAGGCGAAGCGGGGCACCGGCCGGTTCGACCACCTGTCCTACGACCAGGCCGAGGAGGCGCTGTTCAACCGGCTGCGCAGGCTGGCGGTCGCGGCCGGTGGGATCGATGAGCTGATGGACGCGTGGGACGCGGCCGAGGATCCGCAGGAGCGGCACCTCATCGCTCGGATCCGATCGTGTGACCACGACGTGGCGACGTACTACCGGGATCTGAGGGCACGGCTGTCATGAGGATCAAGGAGATCGAGGCGAAGATCGCCCGGCTGGAGGCGAGCCCCCGGTTCAGCAGCCTTGCCCGCATGCCCGACTCCGAGCTCGACCGGCAGATTGTGCTCGGCCTGAACGAGATGGCGACCGAGTGGCCGTCTTTTGGGGCCATGGTGTCGGGCCTGCGCGAGTCGCCGAGGCCTGCCGACAAGGACCTCGCCGGCCAGATCGAGGCGTTCATCGCGGACTGGCAGGCCCAGCAGCGACAGAAGGCAGCGCAGTAGAGCGGTCGAGTGCTCAGCCCGTGTGTCAGCGTGATGCCGTGGCTCGCAACCCCGCCAGGCTCACCCCGCGCCTGCCACCGGTCGAAGGGCTGGCTTCCGACCACGCAGCAGGGTTCTGTCGGGAGAGATCGTAGAGCGCATTGCCGACGAACCCGGCCACACGGCGTAGGCTGGCTCCTTCGCAGGTCGCGGCGATCTGCACCCCGAGGTGGCGGGTGTGGCTGCGCCCGTAGAGGTAGATCGCGAGCCGGGCGCGTGTCGCCTCGGGGATGCCGCCGAGTTGATCGGACAATGCCTCGGGCCCTGCGCGGTAGAGGCGGTTGAGCATGTCGATCGGGACCGGGCAATCACCGGCCGGATCCTCGGCGCTGACGGGATAAGCTCGGTTCACGGCGGCACCTGCAGGCTGACAATGAGCAGGGTGCCGGTCATATAGTTAATGAAATCTTCTGCACCGACGGTCCGCTCAGACGCCCCGCATCGTCACCGCCCCATCGCTTGGATCGATCGCCTCGACGTGCGGGCCGCCGATCCCGATCGCGCCGACCACATCCTCGAGCCCACGATTGCACGCTGCTGCGAGGTCGTCGCTGGAGGCAGTAGGTAGGACGAGCAGAAGGCTGCGCACCAAGACGGACACGACGGTCACACGCATGGTCGGGTGAAAGGGCAACCCATCCCGTTCGCGCTCGAAGGCCGAGACGACGTTATCGGCGATCAGCGTGGCGAACCGCTTAAGGTCGGGGCTCGGCATCATCTCGGAGGTGCCTAGAGAAGAGAACTTCTTCAGCATATCGTATTGCGTTTTGCCGCGCACCGATAGATCGTTATGTCTTACTCAAAATCAGGTGCATCGTGAGCGAGAACGTTGAAACCATTGAGGCCCAGGCCGCCAATTTTATTGAGCTGACGGCTGGCATCGTATCGGCCTACGTGTCCAAGAACTCGGTACGGCCTGCCGACATGGCGGAGCTGATCGCCAGTACGCACGCTGCACTCACGGGGCTTGGCAATGCCGGCGCACTTGCTGCTCCTACCACTGAGAAGCTCACAGCCGCCCAGATCCGCAAGTCGATCACGCCGGACGCGCTGATCAGCTTCATCGACGGCAAGCCGTACAAGACCCTGAAGCGGCATCTCAGCAAGAGTGGCATGACGATCGAGCAGTACCGGGAGCACTTCGGCCTGCCGCGGGACTACCCCTCCACGGCCGCCAGCTACTCGGCGCATCGCTCCGCACTCGCCAAGAGCCTCGGCCTCGGCAGCCAGCGCAAGAAGGCGGCCGCGAAGGCCGCTGAGCCCGTGGCGACCGTCTCCGACAAGCTAAAGCATGCCGGTCGGCCGCGGAAGTCTGAGGGAAGCCCTGAGGCTTGAGGCGTAGGGGGGAGCTGCCTGTTCCCTCCGGCTTGCATCAGCTAGCGTCCGACTACGACGCGATGCTGAATGGTGCATCAGCGCCGTGAAAGTGAGCGCCACGTCTCCAGCCGGAGCGGACGATTAGGAACTTGGCCATGCGCACGGAACTTCATCCAAAGAACCGCGCGTGAGAGCCCAAGAATGAATTACCTGCGCTACACCCATGACATCGAGCAGCCAGCTCCAGACGAGCAGGCGACGATCGACGGCATCATCAAGGGCATGACGCAGCAGTCCGAGACGGTCGAGAAGCGCGAGCACCATGCGGTCCGTGCCAGCCACGCCAAGAGTTCGGCCTGCGTCACCGGCGAGTTCACGATCGCCCCCGGCCTACCGCCGGAACTGGCCCAAGGGCTGTTCTCCAGCCCCGGCCTCCACCCCGTCGCGGTGCGCTTCGCGCAGGGGCCGGGCGAGACACTTGGCGACCGCGTCTCGACCCATCGCGGCATGTCCATCAAGGTGTTCGACGTCCCCGGCGAGAAGCTGCCCGGCCATGCCGTTGATACCCAGGACTTCGTGCTCGCGACTGGTACCACCTTCCCCTCGGGTACGGCGGCGGGCTTCCTGCGCGACGGCACGGTCATCGGCAAGTCCACCGCGCTGCCGGAGGGGGTCAAGAGCGCGGTCTCGTCGACCATGCGCAATCTCAATCGGGTGCTGCACGCGTTCGGGACGGAGAGCGCGTTCGCCGACTTCTTCGGCCATCCGTACAGCCATCCCCTAGCCGACAGCTATTTCAGCCAGGCTCCGATCCGTTTTGGCGACTACGTGGCCAAGCTCGCGGCCGTTCCCACGGCCGAGGCACAGCGCGCCCTATCCGAGTGGCGGCTCGACCCACACGTCGACGAGGACGGTTTCCGCCACGCGGCAATCGACTTCTTCCGCGAGCATGATGTGGTGTTCGAGCTGAAGGCCCAGCTCTGGGCCGACGCCGAGAGGCAACCTATCGAGGACGCGTCGGTCGATTGGCCTGTCTCGGTAAGCCCCTACCGGACCGTGGCTACACTGCGCCTGCCGAGCCAAGACGCCTATTCAACGGAGCGGGCGCGATACTTCGACGAGGTGATGACCTTCCGACCCGCGCACAGCCTCGCGGTGCACCGGCCGCTCGGTTCGGTGATGCGGGCGCGGCTGCAGGTCTATCGGGCGCTCTCCGACTTCCGCCACCGCGAGAACGGCGTGTCCGCCGAGGACACCGCCAGCATCGACCGCATCCCAGCGTGAGGAACTTGCGCGATCAGGCTTCCGAAGTATCGCGAACCATCCCGCTCACATACGCGTTACCGGCGTTCTTCGGCACGGAGGCATCGATGCGTCAGCGCACCCTCGTCACAGCTATCCCTTTCATGCTGCTCTTCTCAGGCGCAGCGTTCGCGCAGGCACCAGCGGCTACCCCACCCGGGACAGCCCCGGGCGCAACTGGCGTAGCCGCACCTCAGCCGGGTTCGACCGGTGCGCCGGGCACCGTGACGGGGACGCCGACCGGGCAGCCGGCTGACACTGTGACGAACAACTCTGCAGCTGGTGGAAATGCCGGCCAGCCGGAGCGGCCCCTGCCCCAGGGTGGCGGCGGCGGCAAATGAGCAGATCGCGGCGCTGATCGAGGTTGAGGCAATCGCCGTCTGTCTACCGTGGTTGCCAATCGCGCAGGATCTGTGACCTTCAAAGCAGACGTCGGGCGGGTCGCTGATCCGCGCGACGACACAGGCGCCACGAGGGACGGCATGGTCATGGCTGAGACAGACAAACCACCGGGTGTGAGCGTGGTGCCGCCGACGGTGCGGATCCCGAACGTCAACGTGCCGGACCCGACGACCGGCAGCGAGCCCGAGAGCAAGGATCCGGTGAAGGATGCCGAGCGCACGCCCGATGATCCGGACAAGGCAGCCGATGACGGCCTGGCTTGATCATGCGCCGCTCTTTCGCGGTTCTCGCCGCTCTGGCTACCCTCGCCTGCCTTCCTAGGGCAGCCGACGCACAGCGCACGTCCGAGTCGCCCGCGAAACCCGCTTCAGGTGCGCCCGCCGGTGAGGAAGCGGCATCTGCGGTTGATCCGGCGGTACTCGACCGCTGCCGACAGCGGGCGGAGGCTCAGAAGCTGAGGGAAGGGCCGGAGCGTAAGGCCTTCATGGGGACTTGCGTCACGCCAGAGGATTGAAGCGCGGCGGCGTCTAGCAAGTCCTGCGTCTCACAGGAACCCGCTCCCCGAGTGCCCCTTGAAGGCGTTGGCCCGGCGAATGTACCCGACGACCGTCCGCGGATCCCGGTGGCCCGACTGATCCATGATCCGGGCGAGATCGGCCCCGCGTTCGGCCGCCGTCGTGATGTAGCCGGCCCGCAGGCTGTGTGCCCCGAACAGCGCCGCATCGAACCCGGCGGCCGTGCAGTAGGCCTTGATGATGTTGGCGACGGACCGATCCGTGAGGCGGGCAGCCTGGGGCGCGAGCTGCGCACAGTTCCCCCGCACCCGGCCCGATCGCGAGACCGGCCGGAACACCGGGCCCGAGACGATGCCGGCGGCCGCCAGCCATTCGCGCACGAGGCGCACGGGCTGAATGAACCGGCCGGTCGGGATGGCCTTCTCGAACCCCCTGCCCTCCTGATCGACCTTGGACCGGCGGACCATAACCCGCAGGCCCTCGGGATCCTCGATCAGGTCGGCAACGTCGAGAGCGACAAGTTCGGAGCGTCGGAACGCACCTGCGAACCCGAGCGCCAACAGTGCCCGGTCCCGCTTGCCCGTCAGGGTGTCGGGGATGCGCGCGAGCAGCATCTGCAGGACATCGACCGTCGCGGCGGCCTTTTGCGTCGGGGCCACGCCGATGCGGCGCCGGATGCCCTTCATGGTGGCGCGGACATCCTCGTCATCGGTTGGGTCGGTGGCTTTGGCCAGCTTGTGCGCGTAGCCGATCGCGGCGAGCCGCCGGCCGATGGTCGACGCGGACCGCCCGGCCTCGGCCTCTGCCACCAGGAACCCCGCCACCGCCTCGGGCGTGGCCGGCAGCGACCGGAACCCGTATCGGGCGCACCAGGTCTGAAACACCTTGGCATCCGAGGTGTAGGCCCGGACGGTAGAGTCCGCCTTGCTCGCTTGCTGGTAGGCGCGGATGATCGCGGCTGCCTCGGCGGGAAGCTCGGCCTCGAACTCGGGCCCTATGGTTGGAAGCCCGGATGTCACGATCGTTCGCCTGGACCCACGTAGAGAATGACCAAGAGCCAGATCAGCATCAGCGTCGAGTCGAAGCCGAAGAGGACGCGATTGACAGGAAGCATCTCTTCGGGCCGCACGAGGCTGTAGACCACCGCGCCGAACAGACCGCCCCAAGCGCCGATCCAAGCCACGCGTGAGCTTCGAGGGTCAGGCATCATCGTCGAGCCGGTCCGCCGTTGAGCGGTCGCACTTTGCGCCTTCGTGATGAGTGGCGCCACCAGGGCGAAGGCTGACATCTACTCAGTTCACCGGCCCGTCGTGCGCATCAAGCCCCGTCCGGCCCATTTGCTCGGCCAAGGCATCCCGCCAGCCGAACGGCAGCACCGTGCCACGCATCCGCGCGCCCGCCTCGACGGCGGATAGGACCCGCTGCCAATGCTCGGCTGGCAGATCCTGCGGGGCGGTAGTCAGGCCCATGTTCCGCGCGGCGGCTGAGGCGGCGCCGCACAGCGCAGTTAGACGATCCATCGAACTCGCCTCGCTCATGCCCTGCCTCTGTCTATCGCGCATGCCAGAACCATTGATGCGGCCTAACGTTCAAACTTCCGAGAAACACTGTTATCGGAAGCTACAACCGGGATGGCTCGGTAGCAAGTCCGCGAGGGATCGTGATAGCAAGATTGCGATGCAGATCAGGCCATAAGATCTTGCGCAACTGTGCCGTCTGATGCGGCTGCGACGAGATGCCAGGCCTCACGGTACGGGTCGAGCCAACCTCGCGCCCTGCCTAGCCCCCGCCGGCTATAGTCGTGCATGAGGCTGCGCATTTCGGTGTCCCGGTGCGCCTGCCCGTTGCGCCCGGGCGCCGCCAGCCACGCGGCATGGTTCTCGGTGATGACCTCAGCCACGATGGCGCTTGGCACGATCCAGGACTGAGGTGGGGCGTCGAGACTCTTCCCGAAATCCACGAAGGCGTAGAACAGTAGTGCCCGGCGGATCTTCTCGTGTTTGGCCTTCAGCACCCAGCCGCCGTTCCCGACGTTGTTCCGTGCCTTGACCTGAACCGCCGCGAGCGAGCTGCCCAACCGGTTCGAGACGATGATATCGGCGTCGGGCACGCCGGTTGGGGCGAGGGCTGCAATCATGCCACGTCGGAGAAGCTGGCACATGACGTAGTGCTCGGCCGCAGCGCCGAGGATCGTCGTGTTTACCCGTTCGCCGGTCGACATGCGCAATCCTCGGATCAGGTGATCTTGATAGCAAGATTACGAGACCGCAACGTATCAAGAAGGCATGGGATTTTGCTCTCACTCAGCCGGGCAGGCGAACGCAGCTTTGAAGGCAAGCTCCAGCACGTAGCTCGGATGGCGGTCCCACAACTCGGGACGGGTCTCGATGAACTGCCGGCCCACGGCCAGCACCTGCTCTACCCCGACCCCAGCGCTCGGGCAGATCTCGCGCGACATCGACATGCGGTCGAAGGCCGCCAGGATGTAGCCGGTGCAGAAGTTCGCGCCGAGCGGGTTCTTGCTCTCTCTGCAGATGGTGGCCAGGACCGCCGTGGTGGCCGTGCTTAGGACGTATGGCCGTTGCGCGGGGGCCGATCGCGCCGGCAGGCCGAGGCCGACGACAACGAGAGCTCCCACCGCTCGTATCATAATAGCTCGCAAGCTTGGGATCGTGCTCACTTGCTATGCCGCGCCACGAAATCGCGGATGGCTTCCTCGCATATCTCCTGGATGGTCCGTTCCTGCTCGGCCGCGATGACCTTGAGCCGCTTTCGTGTGGCGGGATCAATGCGCGTCAGGATCTGCACCCGAGCATCCGCCTTCGCCTTCACGGTCGCCGCAGCCGTCGAGGCGGGGTCAGACGACGAGGCGGCAGGTTCGGCCGCCGCGGGCGGTTCACTGATAACGTTGCCAGGGACGGCCGGCGGATCCTTCCGGGCGAACCGACCGGCGAGGCTGTCCAGGGTAGGGCGGGGCGCCTTGCTCATCGTGCCTTCTTTCCTCCGGCGGCAAGGGCCGCCTCGACTTCCTGCCAGAGCGCCGCGACCTCGGACGCGGCCTTCCCGTCCGGTTCGTGCTCATTGACTGTGGAGCCGGTCAGGATCGCGTGGGACATGGCCACCCGGTTGGCGAGCGCCGTCGCCGCCACGGTCGCGCCCATGCTCCCCAGCGCCGCCCGCGCCTCCGCGACGATCGCCGGCTCGGCCGACCCGGTGCGGGCAGGTGCGTGGTTGATGACGGCGAGCGGCGCCTTACCGACCCGCTGCGCCAGGTCCAGCGTCGAGGCGACAGCCGCCAGATCAAGCGGACCGGGCCGCGTCGGGACGAGCACGAGATCTGCCGCCCGCATGGCCGCGAGAATGCTGTCCTCGGCGTGCGGCGGGGTATCGATGATGACCCGGCCAAACCCCTCGCGTCGGGCCGCCTCGACAAGCTCCGGCAGCTCGCGCGCGTCAGCCTCAATCAGCTTCGGCTCGTCCGGTCCGCGGAGTTGATGCCACCATGCGAGCGACCGCTGCGGGTCCGTGTCGATCAGCAGGGCAGGGCGCCCGCCGGCAGCCGCCAGCACGCTCAGGTGCATCGAGAGCGTCGTTTTACCGACGCCCCCCTTCCGGGCCGTGACCGCAATCACCTGCACATTCGCCCCCATTTCGTGCGATCAAGCTCGGCAGCAATCGAGCCCGCGAGCGATCCTGTCAACGAGCCCGCGAGCCCGCCCGCTGGCGAGATGCGTATTCAGCAGGATCCCAAGACCACGAGATTAAAGGCCCGCACGATCCGAAATTGACAAGTTTGCGAGATTGCATGCTATCAAGCTCTCAAGAATTTATGCCCGCAAGCTGGCGAGGGATCGCTGGTTGGCCTTCTGAATGCCACCAGCCGCGGGAGCGGTCGGAAGGTGCGCGAGGCCGGGCGGCTTTCTCACAGAGATCCGCCCGGCCTAACGCTGCGTCGCTGATTGAGGCAGGTACATCCAGACTTACGGCCTCGTGACTGACGTTTCTGGTTCGTGTACGCCGGCTGCGCGATCAGGAGCAGGCGCGTATGGATCGAACGCAACGCCTTCTGCAGTCCTTAGGCAAGGATGCCCGCCTCATTGAGGTCGGACCTAGCTTCAGTCCACTGGCGCCCAAGCGTAACGGCTGGAACACCTTCGTGATCGACCATGCGTCCCGTGAAGAGCTGTTGATCAAGTACGCCGACCAAGACACATCTCGGATCGAAGAGGTGGACTTCGTCTGGCAGGGTGGCTCTATCGCCGATGCTGTGCCGGCAGATCAGCACGGCACCTTCGATGCCTTCATCGCGAGCCACGTCATCGAACACACGACTGACGTCGTGACCTTTCTGAAGGCCGCTGAGACGCTGATCCGTCCCGACGGGATCATCATCCTCGCCGTCCCCGACAAGCGGAAATGCTTCGACTTCTATCGACACCCTTCGACGACGGCCGACGCCATCATCGCATTCCAAGAGAGGCGGGTTCGCCACGACGTCCGAACGCACTTCGAGTACGCGATGCGCATGTCCAACAAGGGCGGCGCGCCTGGTTGGGGCATGGACGATACGCGGCAGGCCGTCATCGCGTTCTCGTTCGACGAAGCTCATCGACAGCTCACCGTTGCGACGCGGTCCGACTACGTCGACGCCCACAACTGGGTGTTCGTGCCGGCGAGCTTTCACTTGATGCTCTTTGAGCTTGCCACCATGGGCTATCTCGATCTGCGCGCGGAAGAGATCGTAGAGGCCGAGGCCACCGAGTTTTACGCCTGGCTACGGAAGGGCCGTGAGACCCCTGATGCGAGCGATCTCCAGGCAATCCGTGCGCAATTGATGGATCGCATCGTCATCGAACTCGCTGACCAGTCTCGCCAGATCGCAACGAGCCCCTTGAGCACGCTCCGCTCGGCCCAGGCCATGGTCGATCAGATCGCGGAAGCTGAGTCACGCACGGAAAGGGCAGAGATACAGAGGAGGGCCGCTGAATATCGGCTGGAGGCGATGCAAGCTGTCCTAGAGGCGGTGCGAGCATGCACGAGTTGGCGAGGACTCGATCGAAGGAAGTTTCAGGGTCTGATTGCCGAGGCGAGCCGATCAATCCCACCTACGGGCCCGGCTGCCGTTCAGCATCTTGTCCTGCTGGCCGAGGCACGCAGGATGTTAGGGTCACAGAGTATGCTGGCAAATGCCGAGCGCAGCGCCGGCGAGCCGTAGCGACAGGTAAGCTGCGCGAGGCCGGGCGAGCCATGATGGTATGGCCGCCCGGCCAGCGGGCACTCACATTAGCCCCACGAACCCGCAGACCGCCAGGGCCGTGACGAGAGCGGTAAACCCCGCCAGCGAGACGGTGCCGCCGATCCGGGCCCAGCGCGGGCTCATGGCTGCTCCGGTGGCTGACGGTGCCTGAGAGGCAGGAACTTTTTATCGATGAACGCTCGAACGTACCCGTCTACGCCTCTTGCGAAGGGTGTGCCGTATATTTCAAGCCAACCGTACTGCTTCATGTACGGTGTCGCCAAAATTAGCAGTTCAGTTTGAAGCCGGTAGGTTTTGTCGAGCGCCTGCGTGTACTCTCCAAATTGAGCGATATACACCTTTGCAGTCTGATCACTCGGGGCGGCCGGGCGCTCCATCATCATGCCCAGGGTTGCATACTCTTGGAACGCCAACTGTATGCGCTCACAGCACGCATCGACTTCGGGTGGGAATAGCAACCGCAGTTGGCAGCGAAGGCGGATGAACTGCCGACGTGCCTCTCCGCCATCGCTGTCCTCGGGCGTTCCGATCCTCAGCTTGCGACAGACGTCCCGCAGCGCTTCAATCGCGTCGTTCGTCGCGTCCCAGGTTTCAAACCGCCGGGCGAACAGATCGAACCGGAGCTTCCGCAAGGCGACGACAGCCTGGATCGCCGCAAACACAACCGCGGCCGCGCCGACTCCGGCGGCAGCCCATGCGGCGGAGAAGCCGCCGGGATCAGGGGGAGGAGAGACGGCCTACCGCCCGTGCTCGGCCGCGTCGCGCCGGTCCTGCTGGCCCGTGTACCAGTAGACGAAGCCGCCAGCCGCCGCGAGCAGCAGCGGGGCGATGATGGCAGCAGACACGAACCCGCCGGTCATTCTTCAATCCTCCGCAGAACCCTACGTGCTGCCAGATGTAGGCTGACGCTCATGAACAACCAAGCGGCCACCAGCAGGTTGAGATCCGCCAGGGGAATATGCGTGCTCGACGTGACGTAGGCCACGATCGGCGCGAAGCACCCGACGGCCAGTGCCGCCACCGCGGCCCCGTTGAACCATGTCGCCGTGATCTTGATCCGCTCGTTGCGAGCCGCCTTGTTCACGGCTGGCGCATCCGCACGCCGGCCCCGCCGCCGTTCTGCGGGATGAACTCGACGCCGGCCGCTTCGAGGGACTGCTGAATGGCAGAAAGATTGTTCGGCGAAGGCGTCCGACGGCCCTTCTCGAAATCTCGAATGGTGCTCTCGCTCAGGTTCGAGCGCTTCCCCAATTCCGCCTGTGACCAGTCGAGCAGCCCGCGGGCGGCTCGTGACTGTGCGGCTGTTAGAGACATCGGAGCTGATCCACGCTTTCCGAGATTTTTACACGGAAAGCGTTGACAGCCATCCGCATCCACGATATCCGTTTATCACACACGGTAATCGTGGAGCAAGCGATATGTCTCGCCGCACCGTCACCTGGACCGACATCGAGCGCGCCGGCCAGGACAGCCGCACCAAGATCCCCGCCGGCCTGCTCAGCGCCCGCGCCCTCATCCAGTTCAGCGCTCGTACCCGCCCCCTCGCCACCGCCGGCCAGTATGACCGCGCGGCGATCATGGCCGCCGCCTGCAAGGCCGCCCCCGGCATCATGGAGCGCTGCGGCGTCTCCCGCCGCGAGGCGATGTCCTCCGCTCTGAAAGCCGCTTGGCAGGTCGCCAAGGCCACTCGCCGCGCCGCCGCTCACTGACCTTCTGACCCCGCCCGGCTGAGCCCCAGCCCGCACCTCCTCGCCACCAACGACCAACCGCCACGAGCCCTCACCGGAGCCCGAACGATGACGCACGTCCGCATCCCAGATTTCAGCCAGCCCGTCCCGGTCCGGCGCGCTACCGCGGCGCACGCCCCCGCCCGCCGCCAGCTCCCCGTCGATCGCCGCTACCGCAATCTGCCGGACGAGCAGCAGCCCGGCACGATCGAGCCGTGGCAGGCCGTGACGCCTGTCCGCCCCGACACGTCGCACAGCCGCGCCCTGCGCTTCCTCGATGTCGGTGCCGAGCTGCTGGCCGCCTTCGCGATCATCGGCGGCGGCATGGTCCTGACCGGCCTCGCCTCCCTGCTCTGACCCGACCCGCAACCCGCCGCGGGCCGGCTGCCCGCGCCCCCTCTCCTCGAGGATCCCGCGATGTCCTTCCGCACGTCCCTCCGCAACCTAATCCGCCGTAGCCCTGCCACCGCCCTTCACGAGCGTTCTGCCGAGCTGCACGGCAGCCTTTCCGGCCAGACCCTCCGGACCGTTGTCGCTGCCCCGTCGTCGCCTGCACCCGGCCCGGCTGTCAGCCCCGAGGAGGCCGCTTTCCTCGACCTGATGCCTCAGGCGCTCCCGCTCTTGCGCCAACACATTCCAGCCGAGGCCGCGTGGCGGGCCATCGCCGACGCGGCAGAGGAAGCCGCAGGGCCGCCCCCCGGCGACGGCTTCACTCACGAACAGCACACGGCATGGCGGAAGCGGGTTGCAGTGGCGCGGGACGCTCAAGGCTACGCTGCGGCCCGGGATATCTGTGGCCCCATAGAGACCGCGCTGGACGACCTTGTTGACGGGTACAGCGAGGTTCCGATGCAGACCCTCCCCGCGATCCTTTTCAAGGCCGCGCTGGACGCGCTGCACGAAGGCTGGATTGAGAGTGCCGCCGACGACCTTAGGCGCCTTGCCGCTGAGCGGTTCGACCTCCCCTCCGGTTGCGACGCTGAGCTAAAAGTCGAGCTCGGCCAGCACACCGGAAGCCCCCAGGCCGCCCCCGAACCGCGCGTGTCTCCCGCGGAGCCCAGCGACGATACCGAGCTGCTGCGGCTCGGGCACCAGTTCGAGGCGGCCCGTGCCCGCGAGGCCGCAGCCATCGCTGCCTGGAATGCCGTGCTACCCGCCGAGGATCTACGGTTGGAAGCCGATGCGGCCGACGCGGGCGACGCTGCCGCTACCCTAGCGCACCAGCTGGCGAGCCAACCAGCCCTCACGGCAGAAGGCTTCCGGGTCAAGCTTCGGGTTCTCTCGCACTACAGGCGCAACGCGCTGCTGAGCGAAATTTGCGACCTCCCCGACCCGGATCAATCCCTGTCGCACTCGCTCTGGCGCGACATGCAGCGTGGTCCGCCCGTGGTCGACGACGGCCGCACCGTCGACATCGCCGAGGCCGAGCGCCGGGACCGCTGGCAGCGGCTCCCCACTCCTCTGTCGCCGTGCGTACCGCCCCGGCCGGACCCTCGCCGGGCCTCCCCTCCATCGCGACCAGAGACCTGACACCATGGGCGATGTCTTGACCTTCACCCTCCGTCCGAAACCGGCCGCTCCAGAGATCCCGGAGCCGCTGGCCGGCGCCACACTCCGCGCCAGCCTAGAG
>NZ_JBYQFA010000001.1:5015000-5862769 GCF_057836565.1 Methylobacterium sp. J-118 | reverse complement strand
ACACCCTATATGGCGGTGGTCAAAGTGCCATAACTGCTGGCTCTGGTGGAGATACCCTGTATGGCGGCCTTGGCAGCGCGGCACACGACACCTTAATGGGCGGTGCCGGAAACGACTATCTGGCCGTGAAGCAAGGGAACAACGCACTATACGCTTCCGGGGGAATGGACACGCTAAACGCTGGGTCCGGCAACGATACGCTCTACGCTGGGTCAAGCAACGCAAAGCTTTATGGCGGCTCGGGGCACACAACCTTTGAAATTAGTGCATCTACCGGGAATGACACTATTGTCGGCGGATCCGGTTCCAGCATCGTGAACATCGCCGGCCATAATTCGACAGATGCTAAATACACGGCGAATAACGACGGTTCGACAACGATCATGTTCGGCGAGGGCTCTCAATCTGTGACGGTAACGAACATCGACACACTGCATTTTGATGGTAACAACACCGATCATAAGATAAGCTAAATAGGTCGGCCAGATTTGGAGCCGGATCAAAATTCGACGATTAAACTGAAAAAAGGGGTGGTTAAAACCACCCCTTTTTTTCATCAAACGACCGCCACACTCTCAGCTTACTAAACTGTTGATGCGCGGTTCACCGCTAGCGCTGAGTCACAGTTTAACATGCGGTCTTTCTTCGCAATATCTGAAGAGCTAGAATCAGCGGGTCTTCTGATGAAACAAGTAGCTCAGTCCCAATCAACGGCGGTCGACGCCACTCTTTCGGGATTTGCCGCTCTAAATTGCCTCACAATTGTCGCCAGGCACCACGGAATTCACCTATCACCAAAACAAATTATGCGAGATAATCAACTCGGGTCTGCGAAAATTACGCCGAACGTTTTGCTTAGCTGCGCCGAACAAGCCGGGCTCCGCGGAAAGCTCCTTAGTTTAAGATGGCGAAACTTACTTAATTTACGGCGCGCGCTTCCGGCCATCATTTATCTCAAGAACGACACACCGATGGTTCTGACGCGGATCGAAGCGACCGATGCACTGGAACAAGTAATCCTTCTCGATCCTGACGCGCCCGAAGATGCGCCGCTTATTCTCGACCGTGTGCGGCTGGAAGAGACATGGGGCGGAGAAACTCTTCTCCTAAAGCGAGATTATAGTATCAAGGACGAGGAGCAGCCGTTTGGCATTGGATTAATTTCCTCGCTAATCTTTCGCGAGCGACGTATACTTAGAGACATTATAGTTTCAGCCGTCGCTCTAAGTCTGCTATCCTTAGTGCCAATTCTATTCTTCCGTCTGATGACGGATCGGGTGATTACACATCATGCCATGAGTACCTTCGCAGTGCTTTGCTTAGCTTTGGCGCTATGTATCGTGTTCGAGACAGTGTTCTCAGCGTCGCGGCGTGCTCTACTGCTTCACCTTACGACCCGCGTTGACGTAAAGCTATCAACCCTTATATTTGAGCGCGTATTGCGGCAGCCAGTGGAGCTATTTGAGACTACACCGGTCGGTCTAATCGCGAGAAACATGTACGAGGCTCAAAAAATCCGTGTATTTCTGAGCAATCAGCTGCTCGGAACAATGTTAGATAGTATTTGTCTTATCATATTTATTCCGGTGATGTTTATCTATAGCCCTCTTCTCACGCTAATTGTCCTCGTATGCTGCGCTTTAATTGTGGCCTGGACGATGGCAATGCTGCCTGCCGCGAGTCGGCGCTCGAGCGCTCTAATTGCGGCGGAGGGGATCCGCGGCTCCTTTATTGTTCAGACCCTTCAAGGAATCCGAACGATCAAATCACTGGCCTTAGAGTCCCGCCAAATCCACCAATATGAGGTTCATGTGGCACGTAGCGCGAGCCTGCGCACCAAAGAAGGTTACCTGGCAAATCTAATTCAATCAGCCATTTTGCCTGTCGAACGCTTCATGATATCCGGAACACTTGCAGTTGGTGTCTATGCGGCACTGGAGTCAAATAATTCTGCAGCTGTCGCTGAAATATTTATGTTTCTCTTATTAAGCCAAAGAGTCGTCGGCCCTATGCGGCAAATGGCACAATTAGTTGAGCAGTATGAGGAAGCAAAGTCTTCCGTCCATCTTGTAAGCTCAATGATAAACAACGCTCCTGAAGATATGCGATCAGGACAAGGGGTCCGCCAGCCACTAACCGGCAAGCTCGAATTCTCATCGGTACGTTTTCAGTACCGCGGCGCAACAAGTCCAGCATTAGATCAGGTGTCATTTGAGGTGCCGGCCGGGAGTACTCTAGGAATAATGGGTCGGAGCGGCTCAGGTAAAACAACCGTGACACGGCTGCTGCAGCGCCTCCATTCAGACTATGATGGCCTCATAAAGATCGACGGGATAGACGTTCGGGAATATGCATTGGACCACCTTCGCGGAAGCCTCGGAGTGGTTTTGCAAGATAATTTCTTATTCGCTGGATCGATTCGAGATAATATTGCCGCAGCAAAGGCAGATGCAACTTTCGACGAAGTGGTCAGAGCAGCAAGAATGGCCGGGGCCGAAGAATTTATCGATCGGCTTCCGAGCGGTTATGATACTTATGTTAATGAAGGCTCTACTAATCTTTCTGGCGGTCAGAGGCAGCGTATAGCAATTGCGCGCGCACTTATCACAAATCCTCGCATTCTTATTCTTGACGAGGCTACGAGTGCTCTCGATCCAGACAGTGAAGCGATTGTGAACGCTAACTTAAAACGCATCGCGGAAGGTCGTACAGTAATCGTAATATCTCATCGTTTGTCGTCGCTGGTATCTTCAGACGCAATTCTTGTATTGGAGCGCGGACGAGTGCACGATATTGGGAAGCATGCTGAACTTCTGGATCGATGCGATATTTATCGAGACCTGTGGAATCAGCAAAATGCTTCGACACGCCGCGCTGATCCCAAACTGCGGATTGCGAGTTAGAAGGGTTGTCATGAGAAAAAATTCAGTCGACCTCGATCTTCGGCGTTTTCAATCCGAAATTGATGAGGTACGAGAGGCGCCAGAACCAATCATTCTGCGCGTCACTGTCTGGATCGCGACAGGCGTCCTGTTGATATGTATCGCGTTCGCTGCCGTCGCGCGCGTAGATCGTGTCGTTACTAGTGACCGCGGCAGGATCGTTCCTGCCAAAGGCGCAATTTTATTTCAAGCACTCGACAACTCGCTAATTAAATCTCTGGACGTCCGTGAGGGTGATCGCGTTACGAAAGGACAGTTGCTAGCGACACTTGATCCGACGTTCGCGGAGGCTGACGTGGTGCAGCTTGAGCAGCAACTTATGAGCCTGGATGCGCAGATCGCTCGGGCAAAAGCGGAGCAGCAGGGGGTGATGTATGCTCCGAAGACAGTCGACCCGCTGAAGGATCAGTATGCCATTTTGCAGAAAAACCTTTATGAGCAGCGCGCATCTCAGCTCAAATCACAAATATTCAGCTATGATCAGAAGATTGCACAGACACAGGCTACCATTCAACGTCTTCAGGGTAGCGAAGCGCGATATAAAGAGCGGGAAAAAATTTCGCAACAGATTGAGGGAATGCGTCAGACACTCGTTGAAAAACAGGCGGGCAGTTTACTTAACTTGCTTACTGCTAGCGACTCTCGACTGGAAATGCTAAGGATGATGGAAGATGGACAGAACAGCCTGGTGGAGGCACGTCACCAGATTGCGTCGCTAACGGCCGACCGGGACGCTTTTGTTCAGCAGTGGATGTCTACAAGTAGTCAGGATTTGGTGGCCGCTCAGGGCACGCGCGATACTGTTGTAGCGCAACTAGCCAAAGCGGCGCGACACAAGGATTTGGTGAGGCTCATCGCGCCCGAGGATGCGATTGTCCTGACCCGCGCCAAAGTCTCGGTAGGATCGGTGCTGAAAGAAGGCGAGACACTACTCACGATTGTGGCCGAGAATTCGCCGATCGAGGCTGAACTGAATATTTCAGCAAGAGAGATTGGATTTGTGCGAGCTGGCGACAATGTGTCTATCAAAATAGACGCCTTCCCGTTTGTTGAGCATGGTCTAGCATTAGGAAAATTGAGTTGGATAAGTGAGGGGGCATTCTCGCTTGATGAAGATGGTAAGCCAGTGGAGCCTTTTTATAAAGCTCGTGTCGTTATTGGTGAGATGCGCTTTGTTCGTGTGCCGGCCACTTTTCGGCTTATCCCAGGTATGACATTGAACGCAGACATTCATATAGGGCAGCGGTCTGTTCTTGGATATCTGGTCGGTGGAGCAACATATGGCGTGAACGAGGCTATGCGGGAGCCATGAGATTTCATGGTTTCGTCGATTGGGTACGTCAGCTTTGGGCTCATTTCCGGTTTTTCAGGTCAAATCGACTCATGCGGCTGGGACGTGCTGCGTCGGCGCACCGCTACATCGCGGCCGCTGCACGCTTAGGGCATGTTGAAGCAATTTACCGGCTTGGCCTGAGCTACAGTCAGGGCTTGGGGTGTACTCGGACCGGAAGTGAAGCAGTACGGTGGTTTGAGATAGCCGCCGAAGCAGGGCATCGGGATGCACAATTTGAATTAGGTGTTGCCCTTTTGGCTGATCATGAGCTCGAGTGGTGTACTGGCTTATCTGCTCGGTGGGCGGAGGCCTCGCTTCAAAGGGGTGGGTTAGCAAGTGAAATTGTTTTCCCGCGTGGGTTGTCGATCAATAAGAATAATGATCACGCGTATATCTGGCTCCGCCGATCAGCTGAAGCAGGCAAGCCGGAAGCTCAAGCCAATGTTGGCTGGCTGTTATTGAAAGGTATTGGATGTGAGTCTTCGCCTAGCGAGGCCCGGCATTGGCTTATGTTAGCGGTTGGTCAAGACATAGGTCAAGCTGCGCTTGGGTTGGCTGAGTTGTTCGGTGACGACAGGTTGGGCGAATTCGATTTGCTTCAGCGCAAACATTGGTTGCAAAAAGCGGCAGATTTAGGCAATGTATCCGCGGCATTTCAATTGGGGATTGCGCTTCGCGTAAGTCCACAGTCTGAATCGGATAAAGAAAAAGCTGAGGGATATCTAGTGTTTGCGGCTGCGCGCAAGCACAGCGGAGCAGCCTATGAGATGGGGGTCGTGTTAATTCAGCGAAGCGAAAACCAAGGGGAAATAGAGCGTGCTGCTGAATATTTCCGATCTGCAGCTAAGATGGGTCATGTCGAGGCTTCTTTCGTCCTTGGGTGTTTATACAGTCGTGGTGAGAAGCTAAGATTGGATCTTCGAGAGGCAGCTGATTGGTTTCGCCGCGCGGCTGATGCGGGGCATGTGGAGGCGCAGTTTCAGATCGGATGTCTTTTCGCTCGAGGTGAGGGTATTCCGAAGGACTTGGTGCACGCCGCGCGTTATTTTGAAATGAGTGCTAATGGTGGCCATTTGGCGGCGGCTCTCAATACGGGAGTTTTCTATGAAACGGGCGAAGGGGTGGATCAGGATGTAAATAAAGCTATTGAGTGGCTTAGGGTTGCTGCGAGTGGCGGCTTGCCGCAAGCCCAGGTCCGACTAGCTCATCTGCTTGGCTCTGGGATGGCTGGTTCTCATGATACAGCTTCTGCGGTTGAATTCTTCGAACTTGCCGTAAAACAGAACGATGTTGAAGGGGAAGTTGCCCTCGCTCGATTATTGATCGCGGAGCAAAAAGGAGAGGCGCCTGACCGTGCTGTCGCGCTACTAAAAAGTGCGCTGTCTAAAGGGCATTTGGGCGCGGCGGAGTTTGTTCTGTCTAGCTCGTTTGCTACTATAAAGTTCGACGCTGCGGTCGTAGCTGCACTGGACGTTTTGAAATTTGCGGCTGCGCAATATAACGCCGGGATCATGATGCTGAATGGCTACGGTGCGCACCGCCGAGCTACGGCGAGCGCGGGTCGTAGCGGCTCTCCTCGGTGAAGAACGCATCCGGCGGCAGCGAGCCGTAGACCTCGTCGGTGGAGACGTGGAGGAACCGGAAGCTCTTTTTGTCCGCCTCCGGCAGGGATTCATAATACCCGCGGGCCCCGTCCAGCATCGTCTGGGTGCCGATCACGTTGGTGCGCACGAAGGCGCCCGGATCGGTGATCGAGCGGTCGACGTGGCTCTCGGCAGCGAGGTGCATCACGGCCTGGGGGCGGAACTCGGCCAACGCCGTCTGCACGGCGGCGCGGTCGCAGATATCGGCCTCGACCCAGCGGTGGCGCGGGTTGTCGGCGAGCGGCGCCAGGGAGATTGGATTGGCCGCATAGGTCATCGCGTCGAAGGTGCAGACCTCGTGGCCGAGATCCTCGACGAGGTGCAGCACCAGCGCCGAGCCGATGAAGCCGCAGCCTCCGGTCACCAGGATGCGCATGGCGGATTACCTCCTCGGACGGGTCGGAAACGGGATGGCGGGGCAGCAGAAGGCTGCGCGCCGTGACAAAATTACGGCTTGGCCGGTCAAAAGGCGCGCCCGAGCTCGGTGAGCCGGGGGGCGCGGCGGTCCTTGTCGGACAGGATCGCACCATCGCCCGAGACCGGCCACGGGATCCCGATCTCGGGATCGTTCCAGGCGAGCGACCGGTCGTGCTCGGGGCTGTAATAGTCGTCGACCTTGTAGGCGACCATCACGTCGGGCGTGAGGGTGCAGAAGCCGTGGGCGAAGCCGTGCGGGATGAAGAGCTGCGTGCCCGTCTTGGCGTCGAGGGTCACGGCTACGAACCTGCCGAAGGTCGGCGAGGCGCTGCGGATATCGACCGCCACGTCCAGGATTGCGCCCTGCAGCACGCGGATGAGCTTGGCTTGGGCGCGCGGGGCGATCTGGAAGTGCAGGCCGCGGATCGTGCCCTGCGGGGCCGAGAAGGACTGATTGTCCTGAACGAAGGTGTTGGCGATGCCGGCCCGCCCCAGCGCGTCCACCCGGAACGTCTCGGAGAACCAGCCGCGCGCATCGCCCAGGCGCTTGGGCACGATGCGCTTCACGTCCGGGATCTCGGTCTCGATGACCTGCATGTAAACAACCTGCCTAATATTTCCGCAAGCACTATCCAACCGAAGGCGAGGCAAACAGAAGAAGCTTTTTAGTAACGATTTAGATGATTCCGAAAGCCAAGAACGAAGTAGATTAATGAATTTTGTCTAACTCAACAGTTGTATTACCCGGGATATGACGAGATGACTGCTTGCCAAACTTTTCAAGAGCTGCTTTTGCTTGATCTAGACCATGAGCAGCTGCAGAAATCAAATACTGGGAAGCTCGATCGACGTCCTGAGCAGCACCGTAGCCATTCAGCATCATGATCCCGGCGTTATATTGCGCAACGATGTGACCAAGCTCGGCGCCTCGGATATAATACCGAAGTCCCCGAGAAAGATCGTCCGAATCACGATTGCGCTTGCAATAAAATACGCCCAGCTCAAAATTAGCAATTGGATCACCTAATTCAGACGCTCTCGACAGCAAACGTTCGGCTTCCAGAACGTTGTTCGTCAAATGCCGGCCGTGAAGTAATTCAATCGCCAAGAGAGTCATTGCGCGCGCTGACCCCGCAGCAGCCGCAAATTTCAAAACGTCCAGTGCAGCTACGACCGCAGCGTCGAACTTTATAGTAGCAAACGAGCTAGACAGAACAAACTCCGCCGCGCCCAAATGCCCTTTAGACAGCGCACTTTTTAGTAGCGCGACAGCACGGTCAGGCGCCTCTCCTTTTTGCTCCGCGATCAATAATCGAGCGAGGGCAACTTCCCCTTCAACATCGTTCTGTTTTACGGCAAGTTCGAAGAATTCAACCGCAGAAGCTGTATCATGAGAACCAGCCATCCCAGAGCCAAGCAGATGAGCTAGTCGGACCTGGGCTTGCGGCAAGCCGCCACTCGCAGCAACCCTAAGCCACTCAATAGCTTTATTTACATCCTGATCCACCCCTTCGCCCGTTTCATAGAAAACTCCCGTATTGAGAGCCGCCGCCAAATGGCCACCATTAGCACTCATTTCAAAATAACGCGCGGCGTGCACCAAGTCCTTCGGAATACCCTCACCTCGAGCGAAAAGACATCCGATCTGAAACTGCGCCTCCACATGCCCCGCATCAGCCGCGCGGCGAAACCAATCAGCTGCCTCTCGAAGATCCAATCTTAGCTTCTCACCACGACTGTATAAACACCCAAGGACGAAAGAAGCCTCGACATGACCCATCTTAGCTGCAGATCGGAAATATTCAGCAGCACGCTCTATTTCCCCTTGGTTTTCGCTTCGCTGAATTAACACGACCCCCATCTCATAGGCTGCTCCGCTGTGCTTGCGCGCAGCCGCAAACACTAGATATCCCTCAGCTTTTTCTTTATCCGATTCAGACTGTGGACTTACGCGAAGCGCAATCCCCAATTGAAATGCCGCGGATACATTGCCTAAATCTGCCGCTTTTTGCAACCAATGTTTGCGCTGAAGCAAATCGAATTCGCCCAACCTGTCGTCACCGAACAACTCAGCCAACCCAAGCGCAGCTTGACCTATGTCTTGACCAACCGCTAACATAAGCCAATGCCGGGCCTCGCTAGGCGAAGACTCACATCCAATACCTTTCAATAACAGCCAGCCAACATTGGCTTGAGCTTCCGGCTTGCCTGCTTCAGCTGATCGGCGGAGCCAGATATACGCGTGATCATTATTCTTATTGATCGACAACCCACGCGGGAAAACAATTTCACTTGCTAACCCACCCCTTTGAAGCGAGGCCTCCGCCCACCGAGCAGATAAGCCAGTACACCACTCGAGCTCATGATCAGCCAAAAGGGCAACACCTAATTCAAATTGTGCATCCCGATGCCCTGCTTCGGCGGCTATCTCAAACCACCGTACTGCTTCACTTCCGGTCCGAGTACACCCCAAGCCCTGACTGTAGCTCAGGCCAAGCCGGTAAATTGCTTCAACATGCCCTAAGCGTGCAGCGGCCGCGATGTAGCGGTGCGCCGACGCAGCACGTCCCAGCCGCATGAGTCGATTTGACCTGAAAAACCGGAAATGAGCCCAAAGCTGACGTACCCAATCGACGAAACCATGAAATCTCATGGCTCCCGCATAGCCTCGTTCACGCCATATGTTGCTCCACCGACCAGATATCCAAGAACAGACCGCTGCCCTATATGAATGTCTGCGTTCAATGTCATACCTGGGATAAGCCGAAAAGTGGCCGGCACACGAACAAAGCGCATCTCACCAATAACGACACGAGCTTTATAAAAAGGCTCCACTGGCTTACCATCTTCATCAAGCGAGAATGCCCCCTCACTTATCCAACTCAATTTTCCTAATGCTAGACCATGCTCAACAAACGGGAAGGCGTCTATTTTGATAGACACATTGTCGCCAGCTCGCACAAATCCAATCTCTCTTGCTGAAATATTCAGTTCAGCCTCGATCGGCGAATTCTCGGCCACAATCGTGAGTAGTGTCTCGCCTTCTTTCAGCACCGATCCTACCGAGACTTTGGCGCGGGTCAGGACAATCGCATCCTCGGGCGCGATGAGCCTCACCAAATCCTTGTGTCGCGCCGCTTTGGCTAGTTGCGCTACAACAGTATCGCGCGTGCCCTGAGCGGCCACCAAATCCTGACTACTTGTAGACATCCACTGCTGAACAAAAGCGTCCCGGTCGGCCGTTAGCGACGCAATCTGGTGACGTGCCTCCACCAGGCTGTTCTGTCCATCTTCCATCATCCTTAGCATTTCCAGTCGAGAGTCGCTAGCAGTAAGCAAGTTAAGTAAACTGCCCGCCTGTTTTTCAACGAGTGTCTGACGCATTCCCTCAATCTGTTGCGAAATTTTTTCCCGCTCTTTATATCGCGCTTCGCTACCCTGAAGACGTTGAATGGTAGCCTGTGTCTGTGCAATCTTCTGATCATAGCTGAATATTTGTGATTTGAGCTGAGATGCGCGCTGCTCATAAAGGTTTTTCTGCAAAATGGCATACTGATCCTTCAGCGGGTCGACTGTCTTCGGAGCATACATCACCCCCTGCTGCTCCGCTTTTGCCCGAGCGATCTGCGCATCCAGGCTCATAAGTTGCTGCTCAAGCTGCACCACGTCAGCCTCCGCGAACGTCGGATCAAGTGTCGCTAGCAACTGTCCTTTCGTAACGCGATCACCCTCACGGACGTCCAGAGATTTAATTAGCGAGTTGTCGAGTGCTTGAAATAAAATTGCGCCTTTGGCAGGAACGATCCTGCCGCGGTCACTAGTAACGACACGATCTACGCGCGCGACGGCAGCGAACGCGATACATATCAACAGGACGCCTGTCGCGATCCAGACAGTGACGCGCAGAATGATTGGTTCTGGCGCCTCTCGTACCTCATCAATTTCGGATTGAAAACGCCGAAGATCGAGGTCGACTGAATTTTTTCTCATGACAACCCTTCTAACTCGCAATCCGCAGTTTGGGATCAGCGCGGCGTGTCGAAGCATTTTGCTGATTCCACAGGTCTCGATAAATATCGCATCGATCCAGAAGTTCAGCATGCTTCCCAATATCGTGCACTCGTCCGCGCTCCAATACAAGAATTGCGTCTGAAGATACCAGCGACGACAAACGATGAGATATTACGATTACTGTACGACCTTCCGCGATGCGTTTTAAGTTAGCGTTCACAATCGCTTCACTGTCTGGATCGAGAGCACTCGTAGCCTCGTCAAGAATAAGAATGCGAGGATTTGTGATAAGTGCGCGCGCAATTGCTATACGCTGCCTCTGACCGCCAGAAAGATTAGTAGAGCCTTCATTAACATAAGTATCATAACCGCTCGGAAGCCGATCGATAAATTCTTCGGCCCCGGCCATTCTTGCTGCTCTGACCACTTCGTCGAAAGTTGCATCTGCCTTTGCTGCGGCAATATTATCTCGAATCGATCCAGCGAATAAGAAATTATCTTGCAAAACCACTCCGAGGCTTCCGCGAAGGTGGTCCAATGCATATTCCCGAACGTCTATCCCGTCGATCTTTATGAGGCCATCATAGTCTGAATGGAGGCGCTGCAGCAGCCGTGTCACGGTTGTTTTACCTGAGCCGCTCCGACCCATTATTCCTAGAGTACTCCCGGCCGGCACCTCAAATGACACCTGATCTAATGCTGGACTTGTTGCGCCGCGGTACTGAAAACGTACCGATGAGAATTCGAGCTTGCCGGTTAGTGGCTGGCGGACCCCTTGTCCTGATCGCATATCTTCAGGAGCGTTGTTTATCATTGAGCTTACAAGATGGACGGAAGACTTTGCTTCCTCATACTGCTCAACTAATTGTGCCATTTGCCGCATAGGGCCGACGACTCTTTGGCTTAATAAGAGAAACATAAATATTTCAGCGACAGCTGCAGAATTATTTGACTCCAGTGCCGCATAGACACCAACTGCAAGTGTTCCGGATATCATGAAGCGTTCGACAGGCAAAATGGCTGATTGAATTAGATTTGCCAGGTAACCTTCTTTGGTGCGCAGGCTCGCGCTACGTGCCACATGAACCTCATATTGGTGGATTTGGCGGGACTCTAAGGCCAGTGATTTGATCGTTCGGATTCCTTGAAGGGTCTGAACAATAAAGGAGCCGCGGATCCCCTCCGCCGCAATTAGAGCGCTCGAGCGCCGACTCGCGGCAGGCAGCATTGCCATCGTCCAGGCCACAATTAAAGCGCAGCATACGAGGACAATTAGCGTGAGAAGAGGGCTATAGATAAACATCACCGGAATAAATATGATAAGACAAATACTATCTAACATTGTTCCGAGCAGCTGATTGCTCAGAAATACACGGATTTTTTGAGCCTCGTACATGTTTCTCGCGATTAGACCGACCGGTGTAGTCTCAAATAGCTCCACTGGCTGCCGCAATACGCGCTCAAATATAAGGGTTGATAGCTTTACGTCAACGCGGGTCGTAAGGTGAAGCAGTAGAGCACGCCGCGACGCTGAGAACACTGTCTCGAACACGATACATAGCGCCAAAGCTAAGCAAAGCACTGCGAAGGTACTCATGGCATGATGTGTAATCACCCGATCCGTCATCAGACGGAAGAATAGAATTGGCACTAAGGATAGCAGACTTAGAGCGACGGCTGAAACTATAATGTCTCTAAGTATACGTCGCTCGCGAAAGATTAGCGAGGAAATTAATCCAATGCCAAACGGCTGCTCCTCGTCCTTGATACTATAATCTCGCTTTAGGAGAAGAGTTTCTCCGCCCCATGTCTCTTCCAGCCGCACACGGTCGAGAATAAGCGGCGCATCTTCGGGCGCGTCAGGATCGAGAAGGATTACTTGTTCCAGTGCATCGGTCGCTTCGATCCGCGTCAGAACCATCGGTGTGTCGTTCTTGAGATAAATGATGGCCGGAAGCGCGCGCCGTAAATTAAGTAAGTTTCGCCATCTTAAACTAAGGAGCTTTCCGCGGAGCCCGGCTTGTTCGGCGCAGCTAAGCAAAACGTTCGGCGTAATTTTCGCAGACCCGAGTTGATTATCTCGCATAATTTGTTTTGGTGATAGGTGAATTCCGTGGTGCCTGGCGACAATTGTGAGGCAATTTAGAGCGGCAAATCCCGAAAGAGTGGCGTCGACCGCCGTTGATTGGGACTGAGCTACTTGTTTCATCAGAAGACCCGCTGATTCTAGCTCTTCAGATATTGCGAAGAAAGACCGCATGTTAAACTGTGACTCAGCGCTAGCGGTGAACCGCGCATCAACAGTTTAGTAAGCTGAGAGTGTGGCGGTCGTTTGATGAAAAAAAGGGGTGGTTTTAACCACCCCTTTTTTCAGTTTAATCGTCGAATTTTGATCCGGCTCCAAATCTGGCCGACCTATTTAGCTTATCTTATGATCGGTGTTGTTACCATCAAAATGCAGTGTGTCGATGTTCGTTACCGTCACAGATTGAGAGCCCTCGCCGAACATGATCGTTGTCGAACCGTCGTTATTCGCCGTGTATTTAGCATCTGTCGAATTATGGCCGGCGATGTTCACGATGCTGGAACCGGATCCGCCGACAATAGTGTCATTCCCGGTAGATGCACTAATTTCAAAGGTTGTGTGCCCCGAGCCGCCATAAAGCTTTGCGTTGCTTGACCCAGCGTAGAGCGTATCGTTGCCGGACCCAGCGTTTAGCGTGTCCATTCCCCCGGAAGCGTATAGTGCGTTGTTCCCTTGCTTCACGGCCAGATAGTCGTTTCCGGCACCGCCCATTAAGGTGTCGTGTGCCGCGCTGCCAAGGCCGCCATACAGGGTATCTCCACCAGAGCCAGCAGTTATGGCACTTTGACCACCGCCATATAGGGTGTCATGTCCGCTGCCACCTTGAAGTGTGTCGACGCCTGCGCCCCCAAAGAGAACGTTATCGCCTTGGGTGACGGTGAGAAGATCGTTTCCAGCTCCGCTATTAAGGGTGTCGTGTGCTCCAGAAGTGAGGCCCCCATAGAGCGTGTCGCCGCCAGACCCTGCGTTAAGCACACTCTGACCACCGCCGTACATTGTGTCGTGCCCACTCCCGCCCTGGAGCGTGTCGAGACCTGCGCCGGCCTGAAGTACGTTGTTGCCGTATTGTACGGACAGAAGATCGTTGCCGCTGCCGGCGGTTAGCGTGTCGTGGGCGCCAGCGCCTAACCCTCCATAAAGGGTGTCGCCAGCCGGTCCGTTATATAAGGTGCTTTGACCGCCCGTGAGATAGCTGTGACTGTAGCTGGAGCCGCTTGCCATCGTGTCGTGAGTGGTGCTCGTCCCGCTCGTCAGCGTGCTCGTCCCGCTCGCCAGCGTGCTCGTCCCGCTCGCCAGCGTGCTCGTCCCGCTCGCCAGCGTGCTCGTCCCGCTCGCCAGCGTGCTCGTCCCGCTCGCCAGCGTGCTCGTCCCGCTCGCCAGCGTGCTCGTCCCGCTCGCCAGCGTGCTCGTCCCGCTCGCCAGCGTGCTCGTGCCCTGTGGCACGGTGAATCCCTGTGTGCCCCATTGGAGTAGGCTCAGGCTGCTGTCGGGGACGGCCGCGCCGTTGTAGCTCGCGGAGTCGACGTACAGATTTCTGTCGTTGCCCGGGCCGTTGTAGGCGTCGTTGAGGAAGTTGACGCTGACCGTGTGCGGACCCGCGCCGAAGCTGCCCTGCACGGTGACAGTATCGTCCTGCGCGGTCGAACCGGCCACGTGCGCGCCGCTTGCGGTCAGGGTGCCGCCGATCTGTTGACCGTCGACTGAGACCGTATACTGCGCGTCGCCCTGGTAGGCGTCCTGGCTGACCTTGAGCACCAGATGGTCCGGGCCGGTGCCCACCGTGGTCGAGACCGGACTCGAGCCGCCGCCCGATATACCGGTGCCCGGTGTGCCAGAACCCGATGTTCCAGTGCCCGGCGTGCTCGTGCTCGTGCCCTGCGGCACGGTGAATCCCTGTGTGCCCCATTGGAGTAGGCTCAGGCTGCTGTCGGGGACGGCCGCGCCGTTGTAGCTCGCGGAGTCGACGTACAGATTTCTGTCGTTGCCCGGGCCGTTGTAGGCGTCGTTGAGGAAGTTGACGCTGACCGTGTGCGGACCCGCGCCGAAGCTGCCCTGCACGGTGACAGTATCGTCCTGCGCGGTCGAACCGGCGACGTGCGCGCCGCTTGCGGTCAGGGTGCCGCCGATCTGTTGACCGTCGACTGAGACCGTATACTGCGCGTCGCCCTGGTAGGCGTCCTGGCTGACCTTGAGCACCAGATGGTCCGGGCCGGTGCCCACCGTGGTCGAGACCGGACTCGAGCCCGAGCCCCCGCTTCCGACGGTCGCCGAGCCGATCGCGTTGCTCAAATTCGAGCCGGTGTACTGCGTCTCGACGGACGACAGCGACTGCCCGGCCGGGACGCTCGACAGCGCCGACGTGGTCGCGCCCTGCGCCACCTGCTGCACGGCGGCGCTCGAGCTCAGGAGCTGTTGGCCCCCACCCGCGCCGGTGGCGGCGGTGTCTAGGGCGGTGTTGCTGGAAGCCGCGATGGTGCTGATGCTCGAAGCGGCTCCGGTGCTGATGTTGGCGCCCGCCGACGTCGCCGCCGCGGCGACGACGTTCTGCAGCGTCGAGGCAGCGCTCAGACTCAGGGCCTGCCCGGAGCCCGCCGACGCCTGTATTTGGTGCGCGAGCGCTGCGGCGACGCTGTTGGTGGCCGCGGCCGCCGAAACGCCTCCCTGGCTGCTCAGGCCGGCGCCCAAGACCGAGATCGTGTCCAGCACCTTGGCGCCGGCGATGTAAGTCTGCGTCGCGGCCGCGTCGCCGCTGAGCGTGCCCGCGACGGGATCCAAGGTCAGGAGGCTCTGGCCCGACGCGAGCGTGATCCCAAGACCCTTGGCGACAGTGCTCTCCGCTGCTGCGACGTCGGCCGCGGTGGCATTTGACGGCAGCAGCGCGCTGACGAGCGTCGTCAGCGGCGTGATGACCGTCGCGCTCGCCGGTGCCGTGAGAGTCGTCGTGATCGCCAGACCGGTCGAGGTATCGACGCCGCCCGTCGCGACGAGGGGGCCAGAGGCGTTCTGCAGGAAGAACTGCCCAAGAGCGTTCGTGATCGCGCTCGCCTCACCCGAATCGTAGACGCCGTTCCCGTTCGCGTCCGCGAACACCGTCGCGCCGGAGATATATCCGTCCGACTCGGTGCCGGAGATGTTTTGCGTCGCGTAGTCAACAGCCACGACTCGCCCCCTCTATAAAAGTCTTATGTCCATCCGCCGTCTGGCGGTGCATCAACGCAGGCCCGCCGACCGGAACACGCGCACACGTCCTGCGCGCGGGGCCGGCTCAGGGCTTGCGGCCGGCTCACTCGCCGACCGCTGAGGAACAGGATTGGCCGAGCGAGCGGCCGGGGCTGCTGCGACGAGAAGGTTCAGACCGACCAGGGGATCGACCCCCGAGCCGCTAATCACCTCGATCGCCTGCCCCTTGAGGCGCATGACCGTCGCGCCGAGGAACAAGGCCTCGGCCTCGAACTGAAACTCCGGCGCCCTCGCCCCGACCAAGCGCAGCCGGGCGCCGAGGAGCGAACGATACTGTCCACGCGTCCCCGCGAACCCGTCAGTCATCCATTGCGTCCAGGCACCGCCCGGTCCACTGACCTGGACCTGATACTCAAGGGAAAGGCCGGCCGTCTGACCCACGAGGCTGACCTGTAGACCCTCGATCGGCGCCGGGCTATCAGGCCCCGCAACCCAGCGCCCGTCGCTGACCCGGACATCGCCGCGGCGCGACACATGCGCCATCACGTCGAGCCGGGGGGCGGGCGGCGAAACCGCGGGCTGCGGGACCGAAGGCTGCGCCCTACCCTGGACCGATGCGCCCGGCCGCGCCTCACCGGCGAGCGACTCCAGGCGCAGCTCGGCTTCGGTACCCCCAGACGCGAGCGCGGACGAGATGGTGATGTGCAGGCTGCTCGCCCGCTCGGCGCGCACGACCACGCACCCGCCCGGGGCCGGGATCGATCCGGGGCGCTCGCCGGGCGGCGAGATCACTTCGACGACATCCTCGCTGCCCGGCGACGGCCGCACGAACACGTGCGGCGCACCATTGGCTGTCGGCGCCTGGACGTACCGCAGCACGTACAGCCCCGTTTCCAGCGGCACGGATGTGACGCGCTCAGCCATTGTCCCTTTCCGCATTCGATCTGAGCGCTCGGCGCGCATCTGGTCTTTGTTTACGAGACACTACTGAATTCGGTCAATGAAAACTTAAACCAGGATTCAATGGCAATTCTACTTAGGGTTACCGCGTTGCAAAATCGCAACGAAAACACGGCGAGAATCAACCCAGAGCGTCGTCCGGGCAGCCCGAGAACATCGAGATTGAGACTGTTTTTATTGAACTTTATCAGCCCGTTACGCCCGTCTGCCGCTGGCGGCGCCGGATCTGTGGTTCAGCAGTTTTCCGACGCTCTCGATCGGAAAATGCCGTTTCTCAGCCCGGCCCGGAATCGTTAACAATTCAGCACGCGGCGGGCTGAGGCAGTTCAATACTTAATAAACCGTCAACAGGGCCTGTCATCATTCATTTGAGTGAGACCAGTATAGTTTCTCGCCCTGAAGCCCCAAGACTGTCTGCGCGCCGCAATCTGAGCGCTGCAGCACACCGTGGCGGTGGTTCGAACGACCGCGACGCGCGTTCAGGCCGGTGACGGTGATTCGGCCCCGTGTCGGTCGGGATGATCAGTGTATCGGAAGGCGGCAGAATTTTGATGCGGCGCGGGGAGCATCGGCCTTCAGATGTGGGCCGTCCGCCTTCGAGCGCGAATCGCCGGCCGGCGATGCCTACCGGGAAACTGTCGCGCGGCAGTCCCGTCGCGGGCCTCTCACATGTGCGAAGTCGGTGCCGGGCGAGGACGGCGGCGGCCGCGCGGCGCCGGGCTTGCGGGCGTTCCCCTGCCAGCCGCGCGCCCGGGATAGCGTTCGCGTGAGCACGCGAAACGCGCGATGACACGGGGCCGCGCCGCGCCTACGGTGCCCGTCATCGGGATGCGTGTTTCACCCGGCGAGCGAGACGATGGCGATCTATCTTGCCAGCTTCGACATGAGGGCGGTCGGCCACGATTACAGCGTGCTCTATGGCCATCTCAGCGCCATCGATGCACATCAGGCGCAGTCTTGCGCGTGGTTGATCGAGAGCACGGAAACCTTGCGGGTCCTCAGCGAGAGCTTGCTCGGATATCTGCATAAGGACGACAGCCTCCTCCTGATCGAAGTCGCCCCCTCGACCGCCTGGGCGGCCACGCATCTCTCCGAGCAGACCGGCGAGTGGTTGAAGCGCAAACGGCCGTGACCGCCGCCGGGCCGCACCTAGGACCATCCCAGGGTCCCAGGTCTACCGGGCGCACGTTCGCGCGGTCCCGAAATTCCCGGCGCTGTGCGACGTCAGGGGAGGGCGTTTGACGGGGTGGGGTGCGGACCGACGTGATCCCGCGCCGGTCACGCGCCGCTCGCGGCCAGCGATTCGAGCAGGAAGTCGGTGAGGACCTTGATCTCCTGCGCGGCGTTGCTCGCCGGCGCCGCGGCCGTCACCGAGACGCCCTGCGTGAACGCGCGCACGAAATAGACGTCGTGGCTCAAGGGGGGGCTGACATTCTCGCCGAGGGCGCTGAGTTCGTCGGTGATCTGCTGCCCCTCCGGGGTGCGCACGTCGACCCGCGTCGGGACGATGGCGATCTGCGTGCGCGATCGGGCGTCGCTGCGCAGCGCGGAGACCACGTTCAGCAGCGTTGTGCGGGCGGCGTTGATGTCGAGGCTCGACGGCCCGCACGGGATCAGCACCAGATCGGCGACGTCGACGGCGGCGCGAAACACGGAACTCAGGCCGGCCGGCGTGTCGATCAGGATCACGTCGGCGCGCTGCTTGAGGATGTTGCGCAGCCAGATCGAGAGCGTGCCGTTGGCCAGGAGCTCGGCCTTCACCTCAAACCCCAGCTTGCGCGGGAAGGCCCAGGCGGTCGCGGACCCCTGCGGATCGGCGTCGACCACCATCACGGACAGGCCGCGCTGCTTGAGGGCGCCAGCGACGTTGATGGCGAGCGTCGTTTTACCCACGCCACCTTTTTGCTGAACGATCGAGATGACCTGCATGGGAGCCGTGCGAGAGAGGCCGCGGGCGCAGCGTTCGGGGGGAGTGCAGCGACGTCCCGCACCGGTGAAGCCGGGGCAGTCGAAGGCGGGGAAGACTGACGATCGCTGTGTCGCACGAGTGATCTATTACCGGCAACAGAAGAACCGTGGGCGTGGAAAGCCTCTATCTCCGGCGCACGCCGCGACGGTCAATCGATCCGGCCGACGCCCCCGAACGCGGCCCATGCCTGTTGCTATCGGGCGACACGCGTCACCGGGCTCGGGGCGCGTTACAGGCGCACCCGGACCAGATTGGCCCCCATCAGGCGGAAACCTTAAGCCTCTCTCCCGGACCCTGTTTAGGCCGCTCTCGCCACGCGGGCATTTGGATCGCCCAGGGTTGGATACCGGTGGGGACCGGGTTGAGGCGGGCTAAGATCGCCAGTGCTTTCGAATTGAGGTGTAGAACGCGCCGTGATCACGCAGGCCGAAGGTGTCCCTCGATCGCACGCTGGACGCCGGCGTGCCGACCGAGACCACTGCGGTCGCCCCCGGCGCGTTCTCGCGCGGCCAGCCGATCTCGGGCTGTGCGACGCCCGCGGCCCGATCTACGCTGATGCTCCGTTCGCCGCCGTGCTCGCCCGCGATGGGCAGCCCGCGGCCTTCCCCTGGCGGCTGGCCCTCATCACGCGGCAGCAGTGTTCCGAGATCCCATCCGGCCGCCGCGCCGCCGATGCCGTGCGGGCCGGCTTCGATTCGAAGTACCCGCTCGGGCTCAATCGCGGTTGCCCGACGAGCGACGGGATTTTCGTCTGGTCGCCCCCTCTCGCTCTTCGAGCGGCGGGATTGGGAACGAAGCGGGGACGTGGACGATGCGACGCCCCGTTTCGTAACTCACGCGCGTCTCATCGCGGGATGGGGCATCTGAGTTGACGGATGCGGACGTGGCTTCCACCGCGCAAATCCGTTTCTTGACCCCTCGTATGCTCTCCCGGCTGCGCCGCGCCGGCGGCTCGATTCGCGGCCGCCGTGCTGTCAGGTAATGCAAGGCATAGGTGGTGGCATCCACCTGGTCATCGTAACGGCCGTTCGGGAACGCCAGCAGTTCAGTGATGTATGCGCCCAACCACGGCGCCTCGGTCGGAAGATACACTTGCCCCGCCTCAAAGCGAGCGGATTGGGCCAGGAGCCGCGCCTCCTTGTCGTAGCGCGGCTCCACCAAGATCGGCGACAGCGCCCCCGTCCGGCGCAGATCCTGTAGCAGCGCGTGGCCGAGTGCAGTCTTCTCGATCAAGGTCACGTCCGCCCTCCACCGCTCGCTCAGCGCGACGATGGCATGGCGCAGGTCGGGAGCCTCGAAACGGTCCCGGACCACGTCGAGGAGATAGTAGTCGAGCCCGACGGCGCCCCAGACGGTCCCGACAGACCAGTCGCTCGCCTCCGACAGGGTCGAGGCCGTATCCCACGCCACCACGATCCGGTCGAAGCGGTTCGGTCGCGCCTCGTAGGTGCGGAGCCACTCGCGGCGGATCACGTTGCCGCCGGCAGGCGCGGGATCCTGCTGGTACTGCGCCTGGAACGTCAGCGAGCCTTGGGCGCGGCGCATCTGCTCCAACACCGTCATCGGCTCGCGCTCAGGGTGCAGCAGCTCCCCAGCCCGGCGCCGGTAGACGTCCCCCGGCCCATCGCTCAGGCGATGACAAGTCTCATCTACGGCGATCGCGGGCAGCGACACCACCTCCCACGTATCCCGCTCCAGGACGTGTCCGACCAGATCGTCAGCGTGGAGCCGCTGCATCACGATGATGATTGCGCCGCGCCGCTTATCGTTCAGGCGCGTGAGCAAGGTGTTGTCGAACGCCTCGTTGACTCGACGCCGCTCGGCCCGCGAGAGCGCGTCCACCGCCTTGATCGGATCGTCGATCACGATGAGGTCGGCGCCACGCCCGAGCACCGCCCCGCCCATACCGGCGGCGAAGACCGAGCCGCGCCCTGTCGTCGTCAGCTCGAGGTCGCGCGGGCGCCGGCCGACCAGCCTGAACGCGGGGAAGGCCGCGCCATACCACGGGCTCTGCGCCACCATCTGCCGATCCAGGCTGAACTTGCGGGCTAGATCCTCGGTATGGGAGACGCAGATGATCCGCCGCCTCGGATCGTGGCCGAGCGCGAACATCGGCAACGCGACGCTGGCGATGATCGACTTACCCGAGCGCGGGGGCACGTTGATGATCAGCCGCCGCAGGTCACCGCGCACCACCCGCGCGAGCGCCCAGCACAGATGCTCGTAGTGCCAGTTGGCCGAGAACGCCGTCCCCGGTTCGAGCGTGGCGAAGGCCTGCTCGACGAAGGTGGCGAGATCGCCGCGCACGACCCCCGGCATCATAGCCGCAGGCGCGATCACGACGCGTCCTCCGGCTCGACCGCAGCTCCGGGATTGTCGTTGTCGCCTACACCCGAGGACGCCGCGCTCAATGCGGAGAGTTCGGCCAGGATCTGGCGCCGCATCCGCACGCGATAGTTCTCGAACGCGGCCTCGCTCTGCGCCAGGCTCGCCTCCGTCACGCCGGGATCGACCCCGGCCTCGCGCGCCGCGGCGTATCGAAAGACCTCCTTACCCAGGCGCGGGTCTTTCATCGCCGCGTGGCACATCGCGCGAAACATCCCCTCGGCGCAGGTCATCTCGACCCGCTGCCCCTGGAGCGTGAGCGTGACCGTCTCGTTCAAGACGCGTGCCGTCATCGCGTGGAACGCCTCGGGAGCCTTGCGGGGCCGACCCCGCGGGTTTCCCGATTGGCCCGGGCCGAAGCGGCCGCCGGCCGCCCGGGCGGGCCGAGGCCGTGCGTCGGCGTCCTCCCGGGCAAACGAGGCCGGCGTCGCGAGATCGTCGTCGGTGACGGTATTGTCGTTCAGCTCGATCGGCTCATCGGACATGGTGACCCCCTCAAGCTTCGAGCGCGGCGGCCGCGACCGCCAGCTGATCGGATGGCTCGCGCTCGCGCCGCTCCGCTTCCTGCGCGAAGGTGAGCCCCGTCCGCGCGTGGCGCGCCGGCGCGCCGGTGAGCGCCTCCATCCGCCCGACCGCGACGTCCACGTAGGTCGGATCGAGCTCGACCCCGTGTCCGACCCGGCCGGTGCGATGACTGGCCAGGAGTGTCGTGCCCGAGCCGCAGAACGGGTCGAGGATCAGTCCGCCGCGGTGCGAGGTGTCGAGCAGCGCGTCGGCGATCAGGCCGACCGGCTTGACGGTCGGGTGCGCGGCGAGCGCAACTTGCCGACCGCGTCCGAAGCCGTTGAGGCCGGGGGCCGACCAGACCGTGGTGCGGTTGCGCCCGTGCCGGCCCAGCGCGACGTTGTTGATGTGCCGCGCCGCTCCGCGCTTCATCACCAGCACGAACTCGGCCTGCTGGCGATACAGGGACCCCATCCCGCCCGTGCCCTTGTCCCAGACGCAGGTCGTGAGCTGGGTCAGGCCGGCACCGCGGGCGGCGTTCACGAGCGGAAGCATCCCGCGCCAGTCGATGAACATCTCTGCGATCGCACCGTCCTCGAGGTGGGGAACGGCCGCGTCGAGGAAGCCGGCGAAGAAGCTCTCTGCCTCCGCCTCACTCATCTTGGAGCCTTGGATGAACTCGCCGTGCGAGCTGCTGACATGGCCACGGATGGCACACCCGTAGGGTGGGTCGGTCGAGAGCTTCTGTGCGCGCTGCCCGGCGAGCAGGGCGACGTAGCTCTCGCCGGCGCGCGCGTCGCCGCACAGGAGCCGATGACCTCCGGCGAAGGTCCAGAGATCGCCGACACGCGAGACCGGCATGGCCGGGGGATCCGGAACGACGTCGGTCGGGTCAGCCTCCCCGACACTGAGCGCCGTGAGCGCGAAGTCGATCTCCGGCAGGTCGAAGCCGCTGAAGGCGACGAGGTCGGGTTCGATCGCTAGGAGGTGCGCGAACTCGGTCGCTAATGCATTCGCGTCCCAGCTGCTCTTCTCCGCGATCCGGTTCAGCGACAGGCGAAGTGCCCTGATCTCGGCGTCTGACAGATGGTCGATGACGATCGTGGGCACGCTCGTGTGTCCGAGCCGCCGACAGGCCTCGTAGATGGCGTGGCCGTCGATGATCTCTCCGGACGCGGTGACGAGGAGTGGAACGAGGCAGCCGAAACGCTCGATGTTGGCGGCGAGGCGCTCGACCTGGCCACGTCCACGTTTGCGCAGCGGCTGCTCGGACGGCCGAACGGCGGCAACCGGTTGGTGCGTGACGGCGATGCTGGGTGTGGGCGCGGGTGCCCCCGCGTCGGAGACAGGCGGCGATGCCGATTCCGCGCGCGCGGGTACGACACGTTGGCGGACCCGGATTGATGATGTTGAGGACATAGCGGTCGAACTCCGCGAAGGACGGGACGAGTGGCTGATGGACGCGAGCTTCAGCGGGCCGCAGCACGAGGCTACGACACGGCGAAGTCTGTCCCAGGTCTGCCGTCGTCCGCGCAACATCAGCGGAGTACGAATGCCCGGATCTCCTGCATCGCAGGAATCGCTACCGGAGAAGGGATGACGCTACAGCTCATCCGAATTCAGGATGGAAGCCGGCGAATTCCCTAATACCTCATATAAGAGGATTAACACTGCCTATCGACGGCCAGATCAAAGGTCAACGGGCATCGAGCCGAATTGGGTGGACGGTCGCGATCCCGCCTGCAGGTGCGATCGCGCGTGCCTGCCTGTCTGGGAACACCCACCCCAGGCGACCGGAGAGGCCTGCGGCCACCGCTCATCGCTCACCCCGATCGAGCCGCTCGCCGGTATCGCGGCGGATGACGCCACCGCCGATCAACCGTTTGAACGGGCTGGCCCTGCCACCCGGCAAAGGTCGTCGGTGCGGGTCGGCGATGCCGGCGTGCCGGTCGCGGACCCGTCGCACCCGCGCGATCACGCCGACATCGACCACCGTCTTGGCCGCGTGACAGGGTCGGCACAGAACCTGGCAGTTCTCCAGGGAGGCATCCTCCGTCAACGCGGCCGGGACGATGTGGTCGTAATGGAAGCGCCCGGCCTGCAGCGCGCAGGGGCAACGGCTGCCGTCCGCGAGCCGCCCCTCGCAGCGCCCGTCCGCGCGGGCAAGGGCAGCGCGCAGCACCGCCTTCCCGAATTCCCGACGCGCCATCACGCCACCCCCGCGGCGGTCACGGCAGCCGGTCCGCTCAGGTCGGCCGCGACCGCCGCGCGCTCGGGCGCGGTCTCCGCTAACCGATACGCGTGCAGCTCGCGCGCCCCGAGCCCGGCGCAGGCCGCGAGCCAACCGAGAAATCCGGGATCGCCGGCCTCGCAGGCGCGGGCAGCGATGATCCAGGCCCGCCCGCGCTCATCGCGGGCGACCGCGAGGACGACCGCGGCATGCTCGGCGACGAGATCGGGAGCGTCGAGCGGCTGCACGACCACGACGTAGCGCCGGCTCGACAACCCGCGCCACACGCTCATGGCGAGAGCGGGCGCGCCGCGCAGGCCCGCGCTGGTGCGCAGACGCTCCTCGCGCACGGGGGAGCGGACGGCGCGATCGGCCTTGAGCTCGCGCAGGGCGGCAGCCCAGGAGATGCTGCGGTTCGACATCGCCGCCCTCACGCTGCGAGCGGAGAGGAGCGCGGTAGGTTCGGGAGCGCAGCGGGGCCGCTGGGCGACGCCGGTCCCGGAGCTGCCCGGGACGGTAAGGGCAGAGGATGGGTCTGGACTGAGGTGTGGATATGCACGGCCGTGCCTCGAACGAGCGACGGGACCAGCCCCGCCACTGCCCTAGCCCCGCAACGAGGCCGGGCAGGCCTTGCGGGGCGACGTGATCGCCGGGGACCCTCTGCCGCTCGCGCGATGGCGCTTCAGTCCGTCGGCACGGGGGTGCGCCTATCGCCTCGCCTCCGACCGTCGAGGCCCCGGACACGGAGCAGCGCGGCGGCCGAGCGCTGACGATTTGCCGGCGGAAAGGTGGCGCTACTGGAAGGACGTGTGCTCATACTCATCTCGCCGGCAATCGAGCAGTGAAAACGCCCCGCCGCACGAGTATTCACGCTCCATCCGCACCATAATTCCAGTCGATCGTATGATAAAATTTTGGATTCTCGTTCGATCCGACGCTCAGCGGCCGAACCCCATGGCTTAGACCTCGACCCAAAATCGTGAAGGCAGATCGGAGCCCATAGGGAGGAGGAACCTAAGACCCGCAGCTACAGGACGGCTTGGCGACGGCTCGAACGTCTGGCCGCCGGGAGGCCTGCGCCGGTCGAGACGCGAGGGCAGAACCGACCGCCGCTCGACGCGTCGCGGAACACCTCATCGCGGGGAGGCCGCACGGGTTCGCACATGAGGCGGTTTCGTCGGGCAAACAGCCTGATCCGAGCCCGGGAGCACCTGTTATCACCTGTTCGGCCTGGACGTTTCAGCGCGACGGACGGCCACTAAGCGCCTGCTAGACCAGTGCAATCCGGTCGTGAAATCTGGCCTGCTGTGCTTGTTTCCCTGTAAAATCGCTTAAACAGGTCGCCGTACCTGCGGGCCCGCCCGCCAGCGCAGCGGCGAGATCTGGCCCCGAATGACCGGTCGCGGGCGCCGAGCGGTCGGTCACGCCCGCCACCACGAGCGCACCGCCATCGCGCCTGGGGTGCGGCCAGGCCGCTGGTCGACACTAGCCCCGGAGCCGTCCGGGACGGTGAGGGCAGGGGGTGGATCAGGACTGAGGTGTGGAAATGCACGGCCAACGCCTTGAGCTATCGGCGAGACCAGCCCCACCACTGCCCTGGCCCCGCACACGGCCGGATAGAACTTGCGGTTAATGCGATCGCCGGACCCTCTGCCGCTCGCGCGGGAGCCTCAGCCCGTCGGCACGGGGGTGCTCATATCGCCTCGCCTTGGCCGTTGGGGCAACGGACGCGCAGCAGCACGGTCGCCCAGGCCGAGCCGACAAGGTCTCGAAGCGGGCGTTCACCCTGAACACGCCAGCCGCCGCGCAGATCATGCCCCGAGCCACCGATGAGCGTACTGGCCGAGGTCGAGCCGTCCCGGAGATCAAGGCGTGGCGGACGCGCTCACCCTATCGGCGCTCCGCCCTGCCGCAGGAGCTGCCGCGCCGGGTCGAACAAAGTCGGCGCTCACCCTCGAAGCAGACGCCGCAGTGATGGGCGGCCCAGGCCCGATATCCACCTTTAACGGATGGTCCCTCGATCAGCTCGCGTCATTCGGATCGGAACATCGTCAGAACACCGCGTGGTCGCCACGTTCGGCGACGGCCTGACCACCGATCACGCGCGCATAATAGGCAAACAGCGTCTCCGACCCCGTCGAAGGGGTGGCCTGCGCATCGTATCGCCCGGTCGCCGGGTCCCACACGAGCATGGACTCGGTCGCGTAATACCGGCCGATCCGCGCGAGTTCGGATTTGGCGGCCACGGTCGGCACCCATCGTCCGATCGTCGCCAGGACGGCGACGATCACATCCAGGAGCGCCACCGGAACGTGGGTGAAGCGCGGTTCGCGCCCGAGCAGGGCGAAGAGCCGCTCGCCCTGCGCCTTCGGGGTGATCGCTTCGCCCGGCCCGCCGATCGGCAGCACGCGATTGCGCCGGTCCTCATCGTCGAGGCAGTCCGCGAGATAGCGCCCCAGGTCGTCGTCACTGATCGGCTTGCAGGCTGTCAGAGTCCCGTCACCGAAAACCAGGAACGGCTTGCCGCGTTTCAGGCGATCGATCTGCCCCGAGAGCGATTTGAAGAAGGCCGTCGGCCGAACGATCGTGTAGTCGAGCCCTGAACCGATCAGCTCCGCTTCGAAGGCCAGTTTGGCGTGCTGGAAAGCCAGGACCGGCTTCTGGACGCAGATCGCCGACAGGAGCACGACCTGCGTCACGCCGGCCGCCCGGCTCGCGTGCAGGGCATTGACATGCGCGCCGTAATCAATCGCCCAGGCGTCGTCGGGCAATCCGGTGCGCGATGCGAGGCACGACACCAGGACGTCGAACGGTTCGCCGCGGACGCCCGCGCGCGCCAGCGATCCCGGATCGGTCAGATCCACGATCCGCTCGGTGGCGCCTGCGGGGATGGCGGTGTCGGCGGGGCGCCTGACGAGGCAGACGACCTCGTGACCGCGTGACACCAGCGCCCGCACGGTCGCCCGGCCGATCGTGCCGGTCGCCCCAAGAAGGAGGACGCGGCGCGGCCTCACGCGCTCCGGTCGATCCGTAGTCATCATCGCTTCATCCTGCCACTTCGCCGTCCTCGCGCGACGGCGACGCTTGCGCTGCTCAGCTGAGCGCCACAGGCGGTGTCACGGCGCGGTTCGCAGCGTGATCCGCGTCAACTCGGAGGGGCGGCCGAGCCGAAGCGCGAAGCCCGGCCACAGCCCGGTGCCGTTGCTGACGTAGAGCAGCATGCCCCCGACCCGGTACGCCCCGGAGACGAACCCGGCGTTGCCCCGTGCCACCAGCCGGTCCAGCCCACGGATCATGCCGCCATGGGTGTGCCCCGACAATTGCAGCCGCACCCCGTGTGCGGCGGCCCGTGCCGCGTTCGCCGGCTGGTGATCCAGCAGCACGACCGCCGCCCCTGCGGGCGCGCCCGCCAGCGCAGCGGCGAGATCTGGACCCGCATGACCGGTCGCGGGCGCCGAGCGGTCGGTCACGCCCGCCACCACGAGCACACCGCCATCGCGCCTGAGGACCGTGTGGGCGTTGGCGAGAACGCGTATCCCCAACCCGGCGAGGTGGGCCATCCAGGCGTCGAAGTCGAAGAAGTACTCGTGGTTGCCGGGCACGGCCCAGACGCCGTCCCGCGCCGTCAAGGCGCGCAGGGGCTCGACGTCGGTCCGTCGGGATGCAAGCGACCCGTCGATGAAGTCGCCCGTCACCACGATCAGGTCGCTCCCGAGGGCGTTGGCCCGTGCCACCACGGTCTCCGCCCACGCTTCAGGGAACAGACGGCTGATGTGCAGGTCGGAGAGATGCAGGAGCGTGTAGCCGTCGAAGCCGGGGGCCAGATCCGGGATCGCCACCATGACGTCTTTCAGCGGCGGTACGCGCACGGCCTGAGACACGGCCACCACCGCCAGCACCACGGCCGCGACGACCGCCACGTAGCGCCAGGCCATGGGGACCGCCCATCCGCCCCCGGACAGGACCCAGCCCACCAGCGACGCGGCATCGAGGGCAAGGAGCATCGGTGTCGCCAGCGCGAGCGCCCCGAACGCCCCGTTGAACAGGATCACCACCGGGCGGGGGAACTCCGGCGCGAAGACCGATCCGGAGGAGAGGCGACACCAGAGATGGTATTGGGATGCGACGAGCAGGAGGACGGTCACGCTGAGCTTGAGCGCGAGCGGCCACGGGCTGGGCCACACCACGCGTGCGACGACGTAGACGGCGGGCAGGCTGGGGATCAGTCGGATCATGGCCCGCTACATGGCGAGCGGGCTCCCCAAAGCAAAGCTTATGGCTTGGCCCCGGGGTGCGACGGCGTTTGTGGCCGCCGCGGTGATCGTCAGATGACGGTCTGCGCGGACATCACCAGCGCGCCGTCCGCCTCGATGCCGAGGTCGCGCACGGTGTTCTTCAGCTGGGTATAGGCTGGGCAGCGGCTCACAGGCGCGTCGGTCGCCCGCGAGCTGCCGGAGCCAAAATATCCGTCCGGTCACGTTGATACGGCGACGGGCCTGACGACGACGTCCTCGGCGGAAACAAGGGTCGCCATGATCCCGGACTGGATCTGGACGAAGACCGCGTCGAGATCGCCGATGCTCTGCATCAACACAGCGCACGACAGGGCGACAATCTGCGGCGTGCGATCGGTCCCTTCGGCGAGGAACGCGCGGATCGCATCGCCGAATGACGCGCAGGCATCCGCCTCCACCGAGGCGCCGACGACCTGTGCGCAATCCTCCCGCAGCGAGGCGATCTCACCATCGACGACCGAGACCCATTGGCGCTTATCGTCATAGATCAGCCAGCGCACGGACCCCATAGCCACCGGGGCTAATCCCGCGAGATAGCGCTGAGCGGCTGCGTCATCGAACATGGCATGGGCTTTAACGCCCGCCCTTCGGCACGCCAATGCCCAGCGATCCGATGCTGTCGATCGCGCGGCATCGCGGCAACGCAACGCGACTGCGGAACAAATCAGTGGTCAAAATCTCACGTCCATAGACGGTCCGGAATTCGCCAGGCACCGGAAGCGGTGGTTGACGCATTGGGACGGGCCCGTCGGTGGAGCGCAGCATGGGACGGCGACGGGAACTGCTCCTCGGGATCATCACCCTCGCTGCGACCGGACCCGCGCGCGCTCAACGCTCTGAGCCAGAGCTGCGTCTGACGCTCGGGACGGCGACGCCCGGTGGCTCATTCCCCGCCTTCGGCCGGGCGCTCATCGCCGCCGTCCGTGAGGTCGACCGAGGTGTGGTGATCGAGCCGAGGATCACGAAGGGCTCAACGGAAAACCTGACCCTGCTCAAGACGGGCACGCTCGACCTGGCCCTCGTGCAGGGTGAGTATGCTTACGAGGCCTTGTCCGGTGGACCGGCCGACGGGAAAGGCTTGTCGGTCGTGGCACCCATCGATGCCTCGCCCGGCATGTTTGTGGTCCCCGCCTCCAGTCCGATTCAGAACGTGCAGGATCTGCGCGGCCGTGCCGTCGCGCTCGGCACGCGCGGCTCGGGCTTCACGATCATGGGGCGAACCGTGCTCCAAGGCTCCGGCATCGATCCGGACCGCGACATCACGCCGATCCTCCTCGACGACGCCGGCGACGGCGCAACGCAAGTTCTCGACGGCCGCGCGACGGCTCTGTGGGGCGCAAGCCTCGGCTGGCCAAGCTTCAAGACCCTCGCGGACGCGCCCGGCGGCGCCCGCTTCTTCGGCCCTGCGCCCGAGGCGATCCCAAAGATCCTGGCCCTGCGCGCCTCGATGCGCCGCCTGACCGTCCCGGCCGGCTCCTTCCGCGGACAGGATGCCCCCATCGCAACCGTCGGGTCTTGGAGCTTCATCCTGGCTCGACCCGGCCTCGACGCCGCCCGGGTCACCCGGCTCGTGCGGGCGATCGACCGAGGTCGGGAGGCCCTGGCCCGCGCCTATCCCCAGGGCCGCGAGAGCGACCCGCGCACCCTGGCCTCGACCGTACCGGCCGCTTGGCTGCACCCGGCGACGGCGTCGTATCTGCGCGAGATCGGAGTTCGTCCGGAGTGACCAGCGGCTGACGACGTTGAACAGTCGATCGTTCGACGGTCGATCCGTGCGGGCGCCGCAGCGTTCGGAACGTTGCGCAGGCGCTGTCTTCCGCAGCTACTCAGAATGAATCATCCGCCGCAGGTCCTCGGCGTCCGGCAGAGCGCGCGCCGGTCTCAAGCGGCGCCTTCGTCGGGCCTCCGGCCGTCCTCCAGAGCCGTCGGCTCGGTGAGCGTAGCCGTACGGGCCGCCGACGCGGCGCGCATCAGCCGGTCCGGCAGATCCCTCACGGGGCTCGCTGCCCCGACCTAGATGCTGGGCGCGGTCCAGCCGCCGAAGCGGGTTTCGAGTCGCCGGACGAGGGCGAGCGCGACATCCTCCCGCCACGGGCGAGCCGCTACCTGCACGCCGAGCGGCAGTCCCTCGGGCGATGTCCCGATGCGCACCGTCGCGGCCGGCCAGCCGGTCAGATTGTGCATCTGCGCGTAACCGATGCCCTTCTGCAGTTCCTCGTCGAAACTCGTGCCATGTGGCGGCGCCACGTAGGGCAGGACCGGCGAGAGCAGGGCATCGTAATCCTGCATGAAGGCCAGCATCGCGTTGCGGTAGGCATCCCAGCGATTGAATGCGGCGAGCGCCTCCGTGATGCTGCCCATCGCGGGCGAGGAGCGCGACTGCAGCGACCGCTCGAACAGCGGCGAGATCTGCTCGGTGCCCACCGATTTCAGGAAGGCCCGGACACCGGCTGCGCCGTCGCCGCGTGTCATATCGTAGTAGATGGTCCCTGCCTTGGCCGCGTCCGGGGGCCGGCGCTCCGTCACGGCCACGCCCGCCTGTGCCAGGGCCTCGACCGCCTGGTGTACGGCCGCGGCGATCTCGGCGGTGGGCGATGCGAGGCCATCGTCATCGAAATACGCCAGCCTCAACGTCGCGATATCGACGCTATGGCTGTCGAGCAGCGGCATGTCGACGACGGTGTAATCCTGAACATCGGGCCCGGCGATGATCGGCAGAGCCAGCGCCAGATCATCCACGCTCCGGGCGATCAGGCTGACGTGGAAGACCGCGTTGCGCGCGCCCATCGGCCGGGGGAACTGGCCGGTCCGCGGGACGCGCCCCGCGGTCGGCTTGAGCGCGGCGAGGCCGCAGTAATGCGCCGGGACACGGATGCTGCCGCCCGCATCGGTCCCGAGGCCGAGCGGCGAGCCGGCCGCCGCGACGATCGCGGCTTCGCCGCCGCTGCTTCCACCCGGGGTGCGGGCGAGATCGTAGGGATTGTTGGTTCGCCCGTAGACGAGATTGTCGGTCTCCAGGGCTCCGGCCAACTCCGGCACGTTGGTCTTCCCGAGCACGATCGCTCCGGCCGCCCGCAGCCGCGCGACGGCGGTGGCGTCGGTCTTCGGCACGGAGTGCGCCCGCCCGAGGGTACCGCCCGTGCAGATCGTGCCGGCCGTCTCGAGCGTGTCCTTGATCGTGACCGGAACACCGTGGAGCGGGCCCTTGACCTGACCACGCGCCAACATCGCATCGGCCTCGTCCGCCTCCCCGCGCGCCGCATCGGCGGTCAGCTGGACCACGGCGTTCAAGCGCGGGTTCACCGCGGCGATACGTTCGAGATGCAGATCGACGATCTCGCGCGCCGAGCGCCGGCCGCCCCGGATCGCGGCAGCCAGTTCGGCGGCGGAGGCGGTCGTGTTCGAACCGGTCGCACCTGTGGCCGGTCCGGGACTGACCGCCGACAGGGCGCCGGTGGCAGCCATGCCGACGAGCGCGCTCCGGCGGTTGATCTGGTCAGCCATCGTGTCCCTTATCTTCTCCGCCGGATGTCCGGATCGCCATCGCGAAACTCGTGCCCGCATCCAAACCCTGGCCCCATCGCCGTGGAGGTCGTCCCGCGGAACTCGAGCACGCGGCAGAACGGCTTCACCCGTCCGGCGGGCGCAGGCGTAACGGGACCGCGCGAAGTGCTCTTGCGGCGATCGCAGGGCGGACATCGCTCGACCATGCCGATCCCGCGATGCGGCAGCCCGCGCGTCCGGCCGCGGCGCCGAGAGGCGGAGATCGGCGCGATCGGCGCGCCATGATCGCCGGCCGGATGCGATCGCGTGACCCGGTATCGCGCCGCTGAAGCGCGACGATCCGGCCGGGAGCGCTGCGGTCGCCGTGGGGCTGGCCGCGTAGCCTGGACGATGCGGGCCGGGCGTCAGACGCTCAGGACGATCTTCCCGAAATGCGCGTTCGCCTTCATGCGCGCGAGCGCGGCCGGCGCCTCGGCCAGCGCATACCGGCTGTCGATCGGCAGGCTGAAGCCCCCGGTCGCGATAGCCTGCCCCAGGTCGGCCCGGACGCGCGCGGTGATCGCGCGTTGCTCCTCGATCGTCCGGGTCCGGTTGGTCACGCCGATGTAGCTGATGCGCTTCGTGGCGTGCAGGTCGAAGTCGAACTCGCCCCGGCTGCCGCCGAGCCGGCCGACGTTGACGATGCGTCCGAGCACGGCTGCGGCCTGCAGGTTGCCGTTGGCCACCGGCGCGGAGACCTGATCGATGATCACGTCGACGCCCCGACCGCCGGTCGCCGCCTGCACCTGCTCGGGCCAGGTCGGATCCTTGGTGTCGATAGCCAGCGTGGCGCCGAACTCGGACAGGCGCGCGCGGTGCTCGGGGCTTCGCGACGTACCGATCACGACCGAAGCCTTGCGCCACCGGGCGATCTGAAGCCCCATCAGCCCGACGCCGGAACTCGCCCCCTGGATCAGCACGGTCTCGCCCGGCTGCAGGCGCGCCTGCGTGATCAGGGCGTCGTGCATCGTCTGCAGGGCGACCGGTAGGGTCGCGGCGACCTCGAACGACAGGCCCGCGGGGAGCGGAAGGGTCCGCCCGTGATCCGCCACGGCATACTCGGCGTAGCCCCCGGCGCCGGAACACATGACGCGGTCACCGGGATGGATATCACTCACGGCCGCGCCGACCGCCACGACCTCTCCGGCCCATTCCAGGCCCGGCACCGCGCCGGAATCACCGGCCGGGCCGTGCGGCTGCCCGGCGGCGACGGAGAGATCGGCGCGGTTGAGGCCGGCCGCCCGAACCCTCACGAGCACCTCCGTCGGCTTCGGGGAGGGAATGTCGATCTCGGTGAGGCTCGCCCCCTCCGGTCCGGCGACGATTGCCTTCATCCGGCCGCTGACCGGGGGGATGGGGCGATCCTCGGCCGAGGCGGTGCGGGTGGGCAGGAACTGCGCGGCCGCGCCGGCCAGGAGGACGCGTCGGTCGATGTCCATGGGTCTCTCCTGACCTTTACCCCGCCCGCTGTCGTACGCCGTCCAGCGGTGATGACGGGCGCGCGGGAGATCCCGCTCGCATGCGTGGGACGTCGCGGCGCACTGCAGCCGGATCGCGGCAGACATCGTAAAACCATCCCGCGCGAACGGCTATCGTGCCTGGCGGGCGCGGCTCGGATCATCGCGGCCCAACATCGGGTGCGCCGACGCCTCCCAGGTCGACGCCGGTCGTCTCGGGTAGCGCCAGGGTCGCGGCGAAAGCTATGGCGTAGGCGCCCAACGCGCACGCGCCCATCGCGGTGCCGAGCGGAGCGGCCGCCGCGATGAGCCCGACCAGGGCCGGCATCACCGAGCCGAACCCCCGGCCGCCACCGAGGCAGAAGCCCTGGGCGTTGCCCCGCAGGCTCGTCTCGAACAACTCGGCGAAGGTCGGCGTCATGCCCGACGCCAGGGCGTTCTGGCAGGCGCCGAGGGCAAAGCTCAGCCCGATCAGGGGGCCGAGGCTCGGCGCGGCGAACACGTACAGGCTCACATTGAGCGCTTGTAGGAGCAGGAACACGCCGAAGGCCGGCCGGCGGCCGACCCGATCGGCCAACTGGCCGTAGAGGAGGGGGCCGACCAGCGAGCCGGCGATGTTGGCGGCGAGGTACCCCGCACTGGTCGCGACCGTGAAGCCGAGCGCGGTCCGCAGATACGTGGGCAACCAGATGATCATCACGTAATTGCCGCCGAAGATACCCGTCGACAGGGTCGCGGCCACGAGCGTCGTCCGCCGATGCGCACGCGTGAAGATCCGCAAGACATCGAGTCCGCCGGTACGGCGCGATGCGGCGGCGCTCTCGGCGTACACGCCGGATTCCGGCACGAACCGGCGGATGAGGAATACCGCCGCGGCCGGGATGAGCCCGATCGTGAAGAACACGCGCCAACCGAGGTCCTGCGGGAACAGGCTGGCTATGATCGGAAACAGCGCCACGGCACCCGCGTAGCCGACGGCGTAGCCGCTGCTGACCGCGGAGGCGACGCGCCCGCGCAGGGCGGGCCGCACCACCTCGCTGATCAGGGTAGCCCCGACCGCTGCCTCGCCGCCGTAGCCCATGCCCTGGCCGAAGCGCAGCAGGGCCAGCGGCGCGAATCCGGTCGCGAACGCGGCGCCGAAGGTGCACAGCGCGACCCATAGGATGGTCCCTTGCAGCACGCGGATCCGGCCGATCCGGTCCGCCGCCACGCCGGCGCCCCAGCCCCCCACCGCCGCGCCCAACAGCGCCGCGGTCGCGAGGTAACCCGCTTCGGGCCGCGTGATTCCGAGCGTGGCGATCAGGGCCGGGATCACCAGCGCGTAGATGCTGTTGTCCATGGAATCGAGGCCAAAGCCGGCAAAGCAGGCCCAGAACGTCCGGCGCTCGGTCGCATCCAGTTGGCCGTACCAGCCGATCGCTGCCGCTCGTGTCCGCAAGGGGCCCTCCCGGCCGTCTCGTTCGGGGTGCCTTCGCGGCACTGAGCCTCGCACCGCCGCGGGGGGCGCCTCAGCGACCCTCAGACCGGCCATCGGCTCCCGCCAACAGGGCGCCGTACCCCGGAACGGCCTCGCGCAGGCCCGCGGCGCGAAGCGCGTTCCACATCATACCCGAGGCCGCCGAGATCACGGGCTTGCCGAGGTCGCGCTCCAGCGTGGCCATCGTCGCAAGGGTGGGCATCCCGACGCCGCTCAGCACCAGGGCCTCGGCGTCGGGATGATCCACGAGGCGGCCGAGGCCGTAGGCCCGCTCCGCCGTCTCGTCGTAGATGTTGCGCACGCCCGGCAAGTTGCCGTGATTGACGACGGCGAAGCCGTGCGCCTCGAGCAGCGCCTTGCCCTGCAGGGTCGCCTCCGGCGCGTAAGGCGTGCCGAAGGCGATCGTGCGGACACCGAGGTGCCGGAGCCCGGCCACGACGCTCCCGAAGGCGGTGATGAAGCGCGTGGCGTAGCGCTCCTCCATCCGCGCCACGAGAGCGGCCTCCTCGGCCTGCCCGAGCGTGTAGCTGGTCGCGGTGTGCGCCAGCACGACGACCTTCGGCTTGACCAGACAGAGCAGGGCCATGTTCGCGTCGAGGCCGGCGATCTGCTCGCGGTTGCGCGCATCCTGTCCCGCGAGACTGCCGGTCTCGCCGGTCGCGTTCATCCGGGTGTAGTGGACGGAGACGCCCGTCACGGCGGCCAGAGCGCCCATCTCGACCTCGACCGTCGGATTACCCGGAGGAACCAGGAAGCCGAGGCGCGCCCGCCATCCTATCATGCCCGCTCTCCCTTTGGCTCTATGTCGGTTTGGATCGCGCCCGGTCGGACCGTCATCCCGCTGCGCGGATTCATGCTGGCCTGGGCATCGGCAGCGAGTGGCTCCGCCCCGCCGAGCAAGGCGAGTGGCTCGCCAGCCGGCGACGACCTTATGAACTTACGGCCAGACGCAGGAAACTCACCGCGCTTGCAAATCCGGCAAAGGCACACCCAAGGCCCATGGCGAGCGCCGATCCGTGCACGCCCGCGACCGCGAAGCACGCAGCGACGAGGGCAGCGCCCAGGGTCTGGCCGAGAAGCCGCGCCGTCGCCACGATGCCGCTCGCCCCGCCCGAGCGGGCCGGCGGCGCGCTCGTCATGATGGCGCGTAGATTCGGGGCCTGGAAGAAGCCGAATCCAGCCCCGCAGATCGCCATTCGCCAGATGATATCCGGGACGCTCGGATTCGCGGGCAGCACCGCGAGCAGACCCATTCCGACCGCGAGGCCGGCGAGCCCGACCCCGCCGAGCAGACCTGGGGCATACCGATCCGAGAGGCGCCCGGCCACAGGCGCCAGAAGCGCGACCACCACGGGCCAGGGCGTCATCAGGAAGCCGGTCTCGACCTGCGAGCGGCCGAGCGTGTGCTGGAACAGGAAAGGCAGCGAGACGAAGGCGAGGCCCTGCGCCGCGAAGGCGCACACCGCGGTCAACGCCGACAGGGCGAACAGGGGGCGCTTCAGGAGATCGGCAGCCAACATCGGCGCCGGGTGGTTCCTTTGGCGACGGAGAAGGAGGGCGCCGCAGACGAGCGCGGCGCCGATCTCCGCCATGACGCGCCAGAGCGGTTCCTCGTGTGCCGCCTCGCCCAATCCGAGCACGAGCAGCGCGAACGCGGCCGCGTTCAGGAGCGCGCCCGGGGCGTCGAAGCTGTGCCCGGACCGTCCTGTGTCGGGCAGGGCGATCCAGGCCAGTGCGAGAGCACCGAGGCCGATCGGCACGTTGACGGCGAACAGCCAGGGCCAGGGCGCGGCTAGCAGGATCAGCGATGCCACGGTCGGACCGACCGCGAAGCCGACGCCGACGACGAAGGCATTGAGCCCGACGCCGCGGCCGAGCTGATGCGCGGGGTAGATGAAGCGGATCAGCGCGATGTTGACCGCCATGAGGGCGCTCGCCCCGATCCCCTGGAGCACGCGCGCGGCGACGAGCGTTGGCAGGGACCAGGCCAGGGCACAGACCAGCGAGGCGCCGATGAACAGGATGAGCCCGGCGACGTAGATCCGGTGCTGCCCGACGATCTCGCCGAGTGCCGCGATCGGCAGCAGCGTCGCCACGACCGCGAGCTGGTAGGCGTTCACGATCCAGACCGAGGCGCCGGGATCGACCCCGAGATCTGCGGCGATGGTGGGCAACGCCGTGTTGGCGATCGCGGTATCGAGCGTGGCGAGCGCCACCCCGGTGAGCACCGCGGCCATGGCCCGGCCGCGCTGGCCGGGCGGCAGCCCGTCGCGCAGTTTGGCGGTCGGTTTCAGCGTTGTGATAGACATTCGGACGGAAAGTCCCGCGTTTCGAGCCGACCTCGGCCTGCGCCCCCTGCCGCAGCTTGGCAATCAGGCACCGGCATCACCTCTGCGCGAGACGGCGCCCCACGGTCCTGCCGGGGAGACGGTGTCGACGCAGTGGGGCCCCAGCGGCGATCTTGGCTCCGGCCCGGCTCATGGACAACCGGGGCCTACGCGCGCGTGCAAGCCCGCGCCGGCGGATCGGCGGGATCGACCACCCTCACCACCGAACTGGCCACCGAGCGCCCTGAGACGCCCACGGCCGGCGACGATCGCTGCTTCGGCCAGAGAGGTCCGCCAGATCCCCGATACCCGCGCAGCTGGGCCGGCCTCGCGATCGGCTGCCGGGTGCCGATCACCGAGGGCGAGGTGGACGGCTGGTATGACGCCGTCGTCGTGTCTCAAAGCCGGGCGGCGAGGTCACACGGCGATGGCGTGACGGGCCGGATCTGCCGATGCCGACGCGCCGGCGGGATGAGATCGCCTTGCTACACCCGAGTGCTGCGGCGGCGACTGAAGACACAGTCGGCCGGCGGCGCGATGTGCGTTGCCGGCCGGCGGGCCCCTGGGAGCAGGGCATGTCATGTCTGAAATGCGTCCATCCTGGTCATGCCAGGAACCGCCGAAGCCGCGCCAGAGTGGCCCAGCGCATAGCTGCTGCGTGGCTGAATTCATCAAACCAGGGCGCTGTCTCAGCTCAAAGCCGCGTGCGGAGCGTCGATTTTATTCTGCGATCCGATAGCGAATGCTTGAAGGCAACGCCCCGCGATTGGGTGACGGATAATCGCGAAGGGCCAAACGCAACCCACGGACTTACCGTCACGAAAATTTTCACGATCTGGACATCTAATCCGAGCAATCTTTAATATTATATTAGCAGAAACATCCTTGTTGTCTAGAATCCAGACATTGTCTCTCGATGTTTCTGATCGTCACGCGCGATCGACATCATCAAATTGCCGCACTGGCCCTATGAATGCATAATACGGTATGCGGATGAACGCGGTCGGCGGCTTTCGTCAACCGAACTGATTGAGGCGGATCCAAGGCATGGCGGCGATCGTCCGACTGGCTCTGCTGCGGCCTTACACCTTCGTCGTGATGTCGATCCTGATCCTCATCTTCGGGGTCATGTCGATCGTCCGGACGCCGACCGATATCTTCCCGCGTATCGGCATCCCGGTCATCAGTGTCGTCTGGCAGTATACCGGTCTGCAGGCCGATGACATGTCGGGTCGGATCGTCTCCGTGTTCGAGCGCTCTCTGACCACCACGGTCAACGACATCGAGCACATCGAATCCCAGTCGGTCCCGGGCTATGGGATCGTGAAGATCTACTTCCAGCCCGGCGTCGACATCACCGCCGCCCAAGCGCAGGTCACCTCGATCTCGCAGACGCAGCTCAAGCAGCTGCCGCCGGGCATCACGCCGCCGCTGATGCTCGCCTACAACGCGTCGAGCGTGCCGATCATCCAGCTCGCCCTGTCGAGCGACAGCCTCTCGCAGACGGCCCTCAACGACCTCGCCCAGAATTTCATCCGGCCGCAGCTCACCACGATCCCCGGGGCCCAGCTGCCCTACGCCTACGGCGGCGCGGCGCGGCAGGTGCAGATCGACCTCGACCAGTCGGCGCTCCACGCGCACGGCCTGTCGGCGGCCGACGTCGGCGCGGCACTGGCCCGGCAGAACCTGATCAACCCGGTCGGCACGCAGAAGATCGGGACCTTCGAGTGGATCGTCGACCTCAACGACTCCCCGAAGACGATCGAGGCGTTCAACGACCTGCCGGTCAGGGTCGTCGACGGCGCCGTGGTGTTCATGCGCGACGTCGCCCACGTGCGCAACGGCTCGCCGCCCCAGACCAACGTCGTCCAACTCGACGGCAAGAAGGGCGTGCTGATGTCGATCCTGAAGATCGGCAACGCCTCGACGCTGGACATCATCGCCGAGGTCAAGGCGCGCCTTCCGGCCATCCAGGCGACCCTGCCGGCCGGGGTCGACCTCAAGTACGTCGCCGATCAATCCGGCTTCGTGCGGGAATCCGTGGTGGCGGTGGTGCGCGAGGGTGTGATCGCCGCCGCCCTCACCGGCCTGATGATCCTGGTGTTCCTGGGCAGCTGGCGCTCCACCCTGATCATCACCGTCTCGATCCCGCTCGCCGTGCTGTGCTCGCTGATCGCGCTGTCGGCGCTCGGGCAGACCATCAACGTGATGACGCTGGGCGGGCTCGCGCTGGCGGTGGGCATCCTCGTCGACGACGCCACCGTGACCATCGAGAACATCAACCGGCACATGGAGGAATTCGGCGAGGATATCGTCACGGCGATCACCCGCGGCGCTCAGGAGATCATGCCGCCGGCCACCATCGCCCTGTTTTGCATCTGCATCGCCTTCGTGCCGCTCCTGGCGCTCGGCGGCGTGGCGGGCTTCCTGTTTCGACCTCTGGCGATGGCGGTGGTGTTCGCGATGATCGCGTCCTACGCGCTCACCTATACCCTGGTGCCGACGCTGGCGCGCTACCTGCTGACCGAGCACACCCACGGACAGGACCCGGCCGCCAAGCCGGGCCCGTTCGCCCGGTTTCAGGGGGGCTTCGAGCGCCGCTTCGAGGCGCTGCGACAGGCCTATCTCGGGCTGCTCGCCCTGGCGCTGGCACATCGGAAGACGTTCGCGGCCGGCTTCCTCGGGGTCGTCGCCCTGTCGTTCGGCCTCGTTCCCTACCTCGGGCGCGACTTCTTCCCCGATGTGGACGCGGGCGCGTTGCGCATTCACCTGCGGGCGCCGACAGGCACGCGCATCGAGGAGATGACGGCGCTGACCGGGCGGGTCGAGGGGCGCGTGCGCGCCCTGATCCCCGCGCGGCGCGTGGCCAGCGTCGTCAACAACATCGGGCTTCCGATCAGCGGCATCAATATTTCCTACGGCAACAGCGGCACCATCGGCACCTTCGACGCCGACATGCTGGTGACCCTCGACGAGGCCGGCGGCCAGGGGGAGGCGGCGGGCGGCCCGTCGACGGCCGCGTTGACCCGCGCCCTCCGCGAGCGGCTGCCGCAGGACTTTCCGGGTGTTACCTTCGCGTTCCTGCCCGCTGACATCGTCAGCCAGATCCTGAACTTCGGCTCCCCCGCCGCGCTCGACGTGCAGGTTGCAGGGCGCGACGTTGTTGGGGGGCGCGCCTACGCCAACAAGCTGCTGGCCCGGGTCCGACGCGTGGCGGGGGTCGCCGATGCGCGCATCCAAGAGCAGGCGCGCAACCCAGCCCTCCGGGTCGACTTCAACCGCGCGCTCGCGGGTGTCGTCGGCCTCACCGAGGGCGACGCCGCCACGAGTATCCAAGCGACGCTGTCCGGCAGCACGCAGACGGCCCCGACCTACTGGCTCGACCCGCGCAACGGCGTGTCCTACCCGGTCTCGGTCCAGACGCCACAATACGCCATCGATACGCTGGGCGACCTCAACAACCTGCCGATTACCGCCGCCCGCTCGGAACAGCTCCTGGGTGGACTGGCCTCGATCGCGCCTGAACCGCTCAGCGCCGTGGCGACCGACTACAACATCGCGCCCACCGTCAACATTCTGGCCACGACGCAGGACCGCGACCTCGGCGGTGTTACGGCGGACATCGAACGGGCGATCGACGCGACGAAATCCGACCTGCCGAAGGGGTCGACCGTCACCGTGCGCGGGCAGGCGGTGACCATGGCGCAGGCCTACCAGCAGCTGCTCGTCGGTCTCGCCTTCTCGATCGTGCTGATCTACCTGCTGATCGTCATCAACTTCCAGTCCTGGATCGATCCGTTCGTCATCGTGACGGCGCTGCCCGCGGCGTTGGCCGGGATCGTCTGGATGCTGTTTGCGACGCACACGCACGTCTCGGTACCGGCGCTGACCGGGGCGATCATGTGCATGGGCGTGGCCACCGCCAACTCGATCTTGGTCATCAGCTTCGCCCGCGAGCAGCTCCGCGCCGGGCGCAGCGCGCTCGAGGCCGCGCTGGCAGCCGGAGCGACGCGGCTGCGGCCGGTGATGATGACCGCGCTGGCCATGATCATCGGCATGGCGCCGATGGCGATCGAGCCAGGCCAGAACGCGCCGCTCGGCCGCGCCGTCATCGGCGGCCTGCTGTTTGCAACGCTGGCGACGCTGTTCTTCGTGCCCGTGGTCTTCGGCATCGTGCACGGGCGGCCGCGTCGAGCGGGAAGCCGGCGCACGACGCCGCTCGACGCCGCTGCCCATGCCGTCCCGTCCTCGTCCGCCTGATCCGGATCCCGCATGCATCCCCGAGACGACATCGATCGCGATCGCGTCGAACCTCCCCTCGCGCCGCCCCGCACGCCGTCGGCGCGCAGGGTCAGCCTGCTCCTGGCCGGCGTGGCAGTCGGCGCGGCGGCGCTGGCCTGGCTCGGCATCGGCGACCGGGCGAAAGGAATGCAGGACGTCGAGGCTTGGACCGAACGCCAAGCGGTACCCACCGTCCGGGTCGTGCAGGCGCGGCGCGGCCCTATGGACGAGGACCTGACTCTGCCCGGGTCGCTCAACGCCTTCTACACGGGCTCGCTCTACGCGCGCGCCAGCGGCTACGTCACGGCCTGGCATCGGGATATCGGCGCCCGGGTGCGCAAGGATGAGATCCTGGCCGAGATCTCGGCGCCCGACCTCGACCAGCAGTTGGCGGAGGCGCGCGCCACCCTCGTCCAGCTGCAGGCCGCGGTCGATCAGGCCCAGGCGAACGCCGACCTCAGCGCGGCCACCAACAAGCGCACCGCCCGCCTCGTGACACAGGGTTGGTCGAGCGAGGAGCGCGGCGACACCGACCGCTTCACCGCGGCCTCCCGGGCCGCGGCCCTGTCGGTGGCCAAGGCAAACATCGTCGCCCAGCAGGCCAACGTCGGGCGCCTGGAGGAGCTGACGCGGTTCAAGGAGATCAAGGCGCCGTTCGACGGCGTCGTGACCGCGCGCAATGTCGACATCGGCGACCTGCTCACGGCGGGGGGGACGGCGGGGCGGCCGCTCTATCGGGTGTCTGACATCCATCGCGTGCGCGTCTACGTGAACGTGCCGCAGGCCTTCCTGGCCGTGATGAAGCCAGGGCTTCAGGCGGCCCTGAGGGTGCCTGGGCAGGACTCGCCGTTCACCGCGGAGGTCACGTCCATGTCCAACGCGATCGCGGAGGATTCCCGGAAGGGCTTGGTCGAGCTTCAGGCGGACAACCCCGAGGGCAAGCTCTGGCCGGGCGCGTTTGTCGAGGTCCGATTCCACGTGCCCTCCGACCCCGGCATTCTGCGCGTGCCCGCCACCGCGCTGATCTTTGACCGCAACGGCACGCAGGTGGCGGAAGTGGCGGACGACGACAGGGTCGTCTTGAAGCCCGTGACGCTGGGCCGGAACCTCGGCAACGAGGTCGAGGTGCGCTTGGGCATAACGACCGCCGAAAAACTCATCGACAACCCGCAGGAGTTCCTGGCCAGCGGCGATGTCGTGCACATCGCCGGAGGGGAGGTGGCCCCGCGCACGGCGGCGGCCGACTGATGCGCATCTCCCGCGGCTGGCGTTCCACACCCCTCGGAGGCCGGCAGGACCGACCGTCGCAGGGGGGACGGAAGCGTCGTGCGTTCCGATCGCGCGACGCTTCCGTTCGCCGCGGACGATCAAACCCTGCGGATCGGAAGCAGACGCCTGCGGGACCCGTCCTGACCGCTTCCGGCACGGGTCCCTGTATGGCCGCATCGACCTCACGGCAGCGGCCTGACCGCGCTCGGCCGGTTCCGACCGGCCGCTTGGCACCCAACCCGGTCATTCCGGGCCATTCGGACCCGGAGCCGGAGGAGACATTCAGCGCGACACCCGCGAGGCCGGGCCGTTCGCAGAAGTCCGGCTCCATGACACCCGCCCCGACCCCACGGCTTCGGATCGGCGAAGGCGCCGCTATCGATCGCTCAGCGAGGCCGGGATGATCCGGATCAACGCCGCGCCCACCAGCATGCAGGCAGCCACCGCGTAGAGGCCGATCGCCGGATTGCCGGTGAGGACGTTCAGCCCCCCGACCATGTAGGGCGAGACGAACCCAGCGAGGTTGCCGATGCAGTTGATCGTCGCGATCCCGGCGGCCGCCGAGGTGCCGGCCAGGAACGCGCAGGGCACACCCCAGAACAGCGACAGCGCCGAGAGCATGCCGGCGGTGCCGACGCACAGGCAGGCCACCGCGGCGGCGGGGCTCTGGCCGACATAGCCGGCGAGCGCCAAGCCGACCGCGCCGGTCGCCAGGGCCACGGCGAAATGCGCCCGGCGCCGGCGGGTGCGATCGGCACTGATCCCGGTGAGGATGATGGACGGGATCGCGACGAGGTAGGGGATCGCCGAGAGCCAGCCGATCGTCGCGACGTTCGTGATGCCGGATTCCTTCACGATGGACGGCAGCCAGAAGCTGATCCCGTAGAGACCGATAATGGTCATGAAGTAGACGCCGCTGAGCTTCCAGATCCGCGCATCCCGCAGAAAGGCCGCCGAGGACGCGTGCGTCACCTTCTCGCCGTCCTCCCGGCGCAGCTCGGCACTCACCTCCGCCTTCTCGGCCTCGGTCAGCCAGGAGGCCTGCTCGGGCCTGTCGACCATCAGGAAGAGCACGGCGATGCCGGCCAGCAGGGAGGGCGCCGCCTCCAGCAGGAACAGCCACTGCCAGGCCTTCATCACGGTGGAGCCGCTGAAATGCTCAAGGATCAGCCCCGAGACCGGACCACCGACGACGCCCGCGAGGGGGATCGCGATGTAGTAGAACCCGAGGGCGAAGCCGCGCTTCTTCGCCGGGAACCAGTAGGTCAGGTAGAGCATGATCCCGGGCGAGAACCCGGCCTCGGCCAGCCCCAGGAAGAACCGCGCCACGTAGAACTGGAGCGGGGTCGCCACGAACAGCGTCAGGGCCGAGATGATCGCCCAGCTGATCATGATCCGGGCGATCCAAACCCGGGCGCCGAGCCTGTGCAGGGCGAGGTTGCTCGGGACTTCGAACAGGAAGTAGCCGATGAAGAAGACCCCGGCCCCGAAGCCGTAGACGGCGTCGCTGAAGCCGAGATCCGAGATCATCTGCAGCTTGGCGAAGCCGACATTCACCCGGTCGAGATATGCGCACAGGTAGCAGACGACGATGAACGGCATGATCCGCCACGTGATCTTGCGATAGACGTTCGTCTCCGCCACCCGCGCGTTCAGGCCGAGGCTGGTTGCATGGTCCATGGTTTCCTCCGATCGGCCCGTTGGGTGGGCTCTGTCGCGGTCGTGCTGGACTGTGGCCCGCTCCGCCGCATGGGCGGGGCGGGCTCCCATTCAGGGGGGCGGGGCGGACGCGCGGCTCAGGCGACCTTCCGGGCGGCCGCGCCGAGGCCCAGTTCCTGCCGGAACAGGCCCTCCATCTCGCGCCGGACGCGGATCGCCTCCTGGCCGGCGTCGAACGCGACGTCGCTCCAGCGCACGGCCTGGCCGGCGGGCACGTCGTTCCTGAGCACCATGTTGTGGGCAAGCCCGATCGGCAGGGCATCCTGCGCCAGGGAATCGCGGGTCGGCATCAGCTTGCCGTAGACGGTGAAGCCACCCTCGCCGTCGAGCTTCTCCCCCGCCCGCAGGGCCCGCTTGGCGGTGGCCGCCACGTCGCCGCGCCAGTCCCCTGTGGCGCCCGTGGCCTCGCCGCGGACCGCGATGGAGGCCACCGAGATCCCGAGTTCCAGGCCGATCAGGTGATAGGGCTTGTAGGTGGCGGCGAAGCGGCCGCTGTCGTCGGTCTTGAGGCCGTACTGGGCGAAGCAGTCGCGCACGTAGGGGCTCGGCGCCTCGAACACCGCGTAGACGCCCCAGCGCAGGTCCCGGAACACCGGCCGCCCGTCCCGCTCCAGCGACGAGACCACCTCGACGGTGCCGCGCTCGGTGAGGCAGCCGCCGTCGGCCACGGGCCGCAGGACGCTCGGCAGGTCGTCGACACCGCAGGGCGGGAAGGCGAGCCCGTCGCGCGGGGGTGTCAGGCCGCAGGCATTGGCCACCGCGGCCATCTCCAGCGCAGACTTGGTGCCGTCCAGGAAGGAGTTGAACATCTGCGGGTTGAAGTCGCCCCCCGCCACCTGCTCGGCGCTGAAGCCGTAATGGCCCCAGACCGTGTCGGGCGTGGAGGCGTGGTAGGCCGGCAGGTACTTCGTACCCTTGCCGGCGCAGATCACCTCAAGCCCGATGGTACGGGCCCAGTCGACGAGTTCGGCGATCAGCGCCGGCTGGTCGCCCGAGGCCATCGAGTAGATCACCCCGGCCTCCGCGGCCCGGCGGGCCAGCAGCGGGCCGGCGAGCACGTCGGCCTCGACGTTGACCATCACGACGTGCTTGCCGTGCGCGAAGGCCGTCAGGGCGTGGTGGATGCCGGCGGCCGGGCTGCCGGTGGCGTCGATGACGATGTCCACGAAGGGGCTCGCGATCATCGCGTCCGCATCCTCGGTGACGAAGGTCGTGCCGGCCTGCGCCGCCGCCTCCATCCCGCGCGCCGCGAAGCCGGCCTCGTCCCAGCCCACCCGCCGCAGCGCCTGGCGCGCCCGGTCCGGCGACAGATCGGCCACGGCGATCAGGTGGATCCCGGGCGTGCGCGGCGCCTGCGACAGGTACATGGAGCCGAACTTGCCGGCGCCGATCAGGCCGACCCGCACGGGCCGCCCCTCCTGCGCCCGCCGCTGAAGCTTCGAAAACAAGGCCATGTGGCACTCTCCCTGGACGATCCGCGATCGGTCCGGCTTCGGCCCGGTCCCCGCCGCGTTTGCACTTTGTTGCGAGATCGGAATTATCATTCGATCTCGCGCACGCCCATGCGAAGGATTGCAAAGGCGCCGTGCGCGAATTCCCATGCCTGGCACCGGCGGGGCGCGATGTCCGACTTCGACTGGAACGACCTGCGCGCCTTCCTGGCCGTCGCCCGGCTCGGGCGGCTGACGATCGCCGCCCAGCGCATGGGCATCGACCATTCGACCCTGAGCCGCCGCCTGTCCGCCCTGGAGGGCGCCCTGGGCACGCGCCTGTTCGACCGACGCCCGTCCGGCTTCGCCCTCACGGCTGACGGCGAGCGGCTGCTGGCGGATGCGGAGCGGATGGAGAGTGTGGCGATCGGCCTGCGCGCGCGTCTGGACGTGGATGCGCATCAGGTCGGCGGCACCGTCCGGCTCGGCACCCCCGAGGCCTTCGGGACCTATTTCCTGGCCCCGCGCCTCGCCGAATTCTGCGCCGCCCAGCCGGCCCTGGAGATCGAGCTGGTGGCCAACCCGCGCAGCTTCAGCCTGTTGAAGCGGGAGGCCGACCTCGCCATCGGCATGACCCGTCCGGAGACGGGCCGGCTCTACGCCCGCAAGCTCGTGGACTACGCGCTCGGCGTCTACGCGGCGCGGGCCTACGCGGATTCGGCGGGCGCGATCCGGTCTGCGGACGACCTCCCGCACCACCGCTGGATCGGCTACGTCGACGATCTGCTCTGGACGAGCGAGCTCAACTACCTGCCGCAGGTCTCGGCGGCGATCCATCCGCAGGCGCGGATCTCGAACGTGATCACGCAGCTGGAGGCGGTGCGGGGCGGGGCCGGCCTCGCCGTCCTGCCGCATTTCCTGGCCCGCACCTGCCCGGAGCTCGTCGCCGTCCTGCCGGGGGCGGTGCGCATCGTCCGCGCCTACTGGCTGATCGCCCACGCGGACACCCGCGACCTGCCGCGGGTCCGATTGGTCTCGGACTTCCTGACCCGGCAGGCCGAGGCGGCCGGCGATGCCTTCTGGCTGGGATCACCGTGACCCGGCCCCGTCGCGTGCGGGCGGATGCGGTCGGGCCCGGCTCGCCTCCTCCACCGCCAGGAGCCAGTGGCGGAAGGCCTGGATCTTCTGCAGCGCCCCGTCCCGCTCGCGGTAGCAGATGAAGTGGAGGTCCCGGTACAGGCTCTCGACCTGGCCGCCGCCCAGGCGCACGAGCTGGCCCGCGCCGATCTCGCCTTCGGCGAACCGCAGGGTCTCGAGCGCGACCCCGAGTCCCTGAACCGCGGCCGAGATCACCAGGGAGCCCCGATCGAAGGCCGCACCGGCCGCCGCCGCCGGGACCGGCAGGCCGTTGCGGGCGAACCAGTCCGGCCACCGCACCGGGCTGAAGGACGAGTCCAGCCGCGTGAAGCGCCCGGCCACCCCGGGCCCGACCGGCCCGATCGTCCGGGCGAGCTCCGGCGTACACAGGGCAGCGATCTCCTCCGGTCCGAGGGATTCGACGGCCAGGCCCGGCCCGCGCGGCGGCCGGCCATAGGCGATCAGGATGTCGATCTCCCCGTGCCGGCCGAGATCCACCGGATCGGCGCTGGTGGAGAGATGGATCGCGATGCCGGGATGCGTCTCCACGAAGGCGGGAAGCCGGGGCCCGAGCCACTTGGCCGCGAAGCTCGGCGTGCAGTGCACGGCGAGCGACGAGGGCGGCGGGGGGCTCAGGTCGGCGCAGATCGTCTCGATCGCGTCGAAGGCACCGGTCAGCCCCGCGAGCAGCCGCTGGCCGTCGGCGGTGAGCGTCGCCTGGCGGTTCGCCCGCCGGAACAGCGCGCGCCCGAACCAGCGCTCCAGGGCCCGGATCTGGTGGCTCACCGCAGACGGCGTGAGGTGCAGCTCCCCGCTCGCCCGGGCGAAGCTGCCGAGGCGCGCAGCGGCCTCGAAGGCCCGCAGGGCGGGGAAGCTCGGGATCCGGCGCATGGGCAATCCATGAATTGAATTCATGAAACGCGTGAAAAATCGTCGTTTGTCAACGCCCCGACCGTGCAGGATAGTGCCGCTCGCACCGCAGAGACGGTCGCGGAACGATAAAGTCTAGGGAGACGACGCGATGGCACAGGGGGTCATGACCCTCGTCGAGCCCAGTCTCGACGAAACGACGCGGGTCTACCGCAAGGTCACGTGGCGCCTCGTGCCGTTCCTATTCGCCTGCTACGTCGCGGCCTATCTGGACCGCGTCAATGTCGGCTTCGCCAAGCTGCAGATGCTGGGCGACCTCCAGTTCAGCGAGACGATCTACGGCCTCGGCGCCGGCATCTTCTTCCTCGGCTACTTCCTGTTCGAGGTGCCGAGCAACATGATCCTGCATAAGGTCGGCGCCCGGATCTGGATCGCCCGGGTCATGCTCAGCTGGGCCGTCATCTCGGCCGCCATGATGTTCGTGACGTCGCCGACCTGGTTCTACGTGCTGCGCTTCCTCCTCGGCCTCGCGGAAGCCGGACTGTTTCCGGGGGTGATCCTCTACCTGACCTACTGGTACCCGTCCGAGCGGCGCGGGGGCATCATCGCGCTGTTCATGACCGGCATCCCGATCGCCGGACTCGTGGGCGGCCCACTGTCCGGGTGGATCATGAATGCGTTCGCCGGCACGGGCGGCCTCGCGGGCTGGCAGTGGCTGTTTCTGATCGAGGCGCTGCCCTCCTTGGTACTGGGTTTCTGCGTCCTCGCCTATCTCGACGACGGCATCGACAAGGCGAAGTGGCTCAAGCCCGACGAGAAGGCGCTGCTCGCCCGCACCATCGCGGCCGACGGCGCCGCCGTGACCGCCCACCGCTTCCGCGACGGCTTCACCAGCGGCTGGGTCTGGCTGCTCTGCGGGATCTATTTCTTCTTCATCATGGGGCTGTACGGCGTCGGCTTCTGGCTGCCGACCCTGATCAAGGGCGCGGGCGTCTCCGATCCGCTGCGGATCGGCCTCCTGACCATGCTGCCCTACGGCGCCGCCGCGGTGGCGATGATCACGGTCGGGCGCCTGTCCGACGCGGCCCGGGAACGGCGCTGGCACATCACGGTGCCGGGCCTCGTCGGGGTGGCGGGCTGGCTGGTCAGCATCCGGTTCAGCACCGACCTGATCGTCGCCGAGGCGGCGCTCACCGTGGCGACCATCGGCGTGCTGGTGACCCTGGCCCAGTTCTGGTGCCTGCCCACCGCCATCCTGGCGGGGGCGGCGGCCGCCACCGGCATCGCGGTGATCAACTCGGTCGGCAACCTCGCGGGGTTCGTGAGCCCCTACCTGATCGGCTGGATCGTCGACACCACCAAGTCCACGAGCCTCGGCGTCTACACCCTCGCCGCCTGCCTCGCCCTGGGCAGCCTCCTGGCGCTGACGGTGCCCAAGCGCCTCGTCAACCGCTGATACCCCGCCCCCCACTGCGACTGAAAGGATATGCCATGCTCGACGATCATTCCCACGACGCGGCGACCACCCTCGACCTGCCCGACGACGATGCCGGCCGCAAGCGGACCTCGATCTACCAGCCCGAGCAGGCCGGCCTGATCTTCCCGGAGATGCCGGACTTCGCCAGCCATGCCGAGGCGCGCGACTACCGCAAGAAGCACCTCGTGGCCGCCTGCCGGGCCTTCGCGATGCACGGCTTCGACTACGGCTTCGCCGGACACCTCACGATCCGCGATCCCGAGCGTCCGGAGCTGTACTGGACCAACCCGATGTGCGTGCACTTCTCACAGGTGCGGATGTCGAACCTGATCCTGGCCGACCACAGGGGCCGGGTCGTCGAGGGACGCCACGCGATCAACCGGGCGGGCTTCGTCCTGCACGCCGCCGTGCATGACGAGCACCCCGAGGTGATGGCGATGTGCCACGCGCACACCACCTACGGCACCGCGTGGTGCGCCACCGGCCGACCCCTCGACATGATCAGCCAGGACGCGGCGGCCTTCTACAACAGCCACGCCGTGATCGGCGCCTCGGCCGGTGCCGTGGCCGTGGAGAAGGAGAGCGGCCTCTCGGTCGCCCAGCAGATCGGCCGCAACCGCGGCGTGCTGCACCAGAACCACGGCCTGCTGACCTGCAGCCACCACAGCATCGACGATGCGGCCTTCTGGTTCATCGCCCTGGAGCGCGTCTGCCAGCAGCAACTCCTGGTCGAGGCCAGCGGGATCAAGCCGCAGCTCCTCTCGGAGAAGACGGCCCGCTACAGCCGCGAGCACGTCGGCAGCGACTATATCGGCTGGCTGCACTTCCAGACGTTGTACAATCACATCGCCGAGACCCAGCCCGACATGTTCGCATGAGGTCGGCGGGGCCGGCTGCGAGGCCGGTCCCCCGCCGCCTGTTCGGCCTGGGGGCTTCTGCGCGACGGGCGGCCACTGAGCGCGGGCTGGACCCGTGCCATCCGGCCGTGAAAGCCGGCCCGCTGTACCGGAGGCCCTGTAAAATCGCGAGAACAGGGCGCCGCGTATCCAGGCCTGTCCCTTGACCGCGCACAAGGCACCGACACCCTCGCCTCCGCTGCATCGCGCGCGGTCCGACAGGCTCAGTGCAGGAACGGGCTGCCGGCCGTCTTGCCAGGGGTGCCGCGCGGAAGGGCGGGGGTGCAGGTGGATTGGGCCTGCCGGCGGATCCGCTCGAGGGCCTGTTCGACCTGGGCGGATGCGAGGGCGAGGCCGGCCCGCACGGTCTCCGTCGGGCAATCGGCGATCTCGACCGCGCCGACCTTGGCGCGCACGGCCCGCTCGAATACGGCGATGTCGTCGCGATGGCGTCCGGCCACCAGTTCGGCCCCCATGAGCCGGATCAGGTTGGTGAGGGCGGCGAGCGCCACGTCCTTCGGGTCGCAGGATGCCTCAGCCACGTCGAAACCTCCGTCCATGCAGCGGAGAACGCCGCACGAATCAAAAGGTTACGCGGCGCCTGTTGCTGGTGCGTTAGCCGCTACGGCGTTCCGCCGCCCCGGCCGCGGCGGGTTTTCGCGCGACGCCCTCCGGTGCGGCTGGCGGGTCGGGTCAGCGCAGCGCCGACTGGAGGAGGGCCAGTTGCCCGGCGGCGGCGCGGCGGCGTTCGAAGCCGGCGGTCGCCGTCTCCCGCGCGCGCTGCCTGAGCCCGGCGAAGCGTCGGGGGTCGCCGAGCGCCGCGATGGCGGCGGCGGCGAGGCTGCGCGCGTCGAAGAACGGCACGAGCAGCCCGTTCTGGCCATGGGTGATCACCTCCCGCACCGGGGCCGTGTCCGAGCCGACGATGAGGCACCCGGCGCTCAACGCCTCGATCAGCGACCAGGACAACACGAACGGGTAGGTGAGATAGACGTGGGCGCGCGAGACCTGGAGGAGTTGCAGGTAGTGCCCGTAGGCGAGGGCGCCGACGAAGTGCACCCGGCGCGGGTCGAGCCGGGGCGCGACCTCGCCCCAGAACACGTCCTTCCAGGTCCGGCCGTCCGGCGAGGACGGGCCGTACGAGACCCCGTCGCCGCCCACGATGACGACCTGCGCCTGCGGGCGGGCGTGCAGGATCTCCGGGAGGGCGCGCATGAACACGTGGTAGCCGCGCAGCGGTTCGAGGTTGCGCGCCACGAAGGTCAGGACCTCGGTCTGCGCCGTGAGCGCGAACCCCGAGGGCAGATGGAACACGGCCCGGTCGTCCGGGCGGACGGCCTCGGTGTCGACGCCCTCGTGCGCCACCGCGATCTTGCCCTGGAACGCGTCCGGATAGGTCGAGCGCTGCCACAGGGTCGGCGACAATCCCAGATCGCATTCCGCGAGGGCCAGCAGCTGGCTGGCGTTCTTGGCGCGCAGGTAGGTCATCCCGTCGACCCCGAATTGCGGGAATTCCGGGTCGAAATGCACGTCCTGGCCGTGCTCGCGATAGAAGTACTCGCAGTACACGATGAGGCGCGCGCGCGGGAACTTGGCGCGCAGCGGCAGCGTCTCGCCCCAGCCGCTATGGGCCACGATCACGTCGGGGATGAACCCAGAATTCTCGAGCGCGATGAGCGTGTACAGCACCTGCTCGGCCCGGCGCGCCTCGGAATCGAACCGGCGCGCGAAGGAATGCACGGCCGCGTGCCCGACGTCGTGGAAGTGGTACCGTTCCAGCCTGACCCCGCGCAGCTGGCCGGCGGTCTGGGATCCGATCGCGGCGACCCGGTGTGCGGGGTCGGCCGCCAGGACCTCGGCGAGGTACCGGAATTGCGCCGGGAAGTTCGTGTGAACGAACAGGATGTTCATGAGGTCCGGTGCTACCCAGGTTCGAGGCCCGAACGCGGTGCGACGCGCCCCGCGCTGACGGCGGTCACTGGGTCAGGGCGCGCTGTTCCGTCCCGGCGAAGATCGCCTCCAGCCGCTCGCTGCGCGCCTCCGGCATCAGGGCGAGCGCCCAGAGATCGAAGAACCCGCCCTTGGTCGTGCGCACCTCCGCGAAGCCGGCGTCGAGGCAGACGCGCGCCATCCGGTCCGCGGTAAAACCCGTGTTGTGCGCCATGTAGACGCCGCCGGACGCGATCGACTGGGAATGTCCGTAGAGCATGTCGAGCGTGGAGATGGGCCCCGCCGGCGCCGTGTAGATCGTGGCCTCCGCCTTGCCCTCGAGGACAAGCGAGGCGATCGCCTGCAGGTCGGGACAGGTGATCAGCGCGAACCCGTCCGGTTTCAGGACGCGGCGGAGTTCGCGAAACGCCGGCAGCACCTCGTGCGTGTGCAGGTGCTCGACGTTGTGGGACGACCAGATCGCGTCGAACGACGCGTCGGGCACCAGGGCGCGCATGTCGAAAACCGAGCCGACCAGATCGGGGTTGAGGCGCGCGTCGATGTCGAGGCGCACCTCGTGCCAGCCGCCGGTGCGAAAGGCGGGATGCAGCTTCAACGGATTGAAGGGACCACTGCCCGTGTTCAGGACGCGCTTCAGGTGCGCGGATTGAGCTTCGCCGAACAACAGCTATTCCCCCCGACAAGAGTGACATCAGGTTGTTTTTTGATCGCCGACTACGCTTACCATCGCACGCGGCGGCGAGCCAATTCTCACAGTCCCGACGGCATCGCGGCCGGCGCCCCGAGGCTGCGCCGGCGCGGATCCTGGGCCCGCGGCGGGCAGGCCAGCGCCGTGTAGGGCGGCTCGGACAGCGCCAGGAGCGGATTGTAGGCCGGATCGGCGAGCAGGGTCGCGCCCCAGCGCGCGCGCAGGGCGGTCAGTTCACGCGCGCGGCGGGCGCGCGCGCCGGCCGACAGGCCCCGATCGTCATCGCAGACCCCGTGATGCACCAGGTCGAGATGCGGTGTGAGGATCACGCGGCCGCCCCGCGCGCCGAGCCTGAGACAGAGGTCGACGGCGCCGAAGTGGATCGGGAAGTGGCGCTCGTCGAGGCCGCCGGCGGCTCGATAGGCCGTCCGGCGCACGAGCAGGCAGGCCGCGGTGACGGCGCTGGGTTCGGATGCGACCCGGAGCAGATCGGCGTAGCCCGCGTCGTCGGCCATCCGATCGGTCATGGCGGGGCTCGCCGCGACTTGCGGCCCCAGGACGATGCCGCCGCTCCGGACGAGGCCGCTCGGCCAGCGCAGCACCGCTCCGGCGGCCACGGTCGTGGGCTCGCCGAGGCGGCTCAGCAGCTCCGGGAGCCACCCGTCGCCGCGCGCCTCGACGTCATCGTCGAGCAGACACACGAGGGCGCCGCGGGCGGATTTCACGGCCCGATTGATCAGGCGCGCCTGCGTGAACGGTCCCAGCTCGGCCAGGACGCGACCGCCCGCCGCCCGGACCCCGTCGAGCAGCGCCGCCATGGCCGGATCCGAGGAGCCCGTGCCCACGACGACGAGCTCGGCCCGCGCCCGATCGAGGGCCGGCCGGATCGACGCGAGGCAGCGCGCCAGGCACGCGGCGCGATCGCGCGTCGGGATGATGACGCTGACCTCCGCCTCGGCCGGCCGGCGCGTGACCCGCACGGCGGGCAGGATCGCGCCGCGGCCCGGCTGCACCTCCCCCGGCATCGCCCGCGCCTCGAGATGACGGAGCGTGGCGGCGGCCAGCGCCCGCGTCGCCGCCGGCAGGTCGAGGTCCGGCAGGATCCCGGCGACGCCCGGCAGATGCACGACCGCCGCGCGGGCCCGGGGGAGATCGTCGAACTGGGCGTTGGCGAGGCGGTAGAGGCTGTCGGCTCCGGCCCGCGCCGCCTCCGCGGCACAAGGCGGGCGCAGGGCGAAGACGAGCGCGCCGTAGCCCTGTTCGAGCCAGCGCTCGTAATCGAAGCTCGGGAAGGCCAGGATGGTCGACCGGTCGGGCGGACCGACGGCGAGATCCCCGTACACGAGACGCGCGTCCGGATCCGCCTCCAGGACCCCGGCGAGGCGTCCGGGGGCGCCCGGCTCCAGGATGATGCCCGCCGGCACGATCAGCAGGCTGTCGGAGCCGGCGGCTGCGCCGTCGAGGAAGGCGAGGAGATCGGCCGGGTCGAAGCCGATGCGATCCGGGGAGGGCAGGACCGCCACGGGCCAGGACGGGTCGGGCCTGTCGCCGAGGCTGTCGCGCGTGCGGGCGACGTCGGCCGGCCCATCCCCCACGATCGCGACGGCCGATCGGCCCGCGCGCAGGGCGGGCGCGGCCGGCGGATACCGCCGCAGCCAGGGTCTCAGCTGGTCGAACGGGAGCGTACGGGGCAGCAGCGTGTCGAACAGACGGGCGCGGGCCGCTGTCGTCCCGGCGTCCGGCCCGTAGGCCCGGGCGGCCAGCTCCTCCAGCGGGTCGGGAAAGGCCACCAGGGTCAGGGGGCTGCCGCTCAGGGGCGTGCCGGCCCCGTCGGTCACGATCACCTGCCGGGTCAGGCCGGTCGCGAACCGGTCGGGCAGGTGCAGCACGAAGGCGGGGGCCGGCGGCTCGCCGCCGCGGCCGCGCGGATGCCAGCGGTCGGGCCGTGCCTCCACGATCAACTCGCCGTCGATCCAGACCCGGGCGCGCAGGCGCGCCGGATCGCGGCCCGGGGCGAGCCAGCCGCTCACGTGGAGACCGCCGCGCCATTCGACCGATCCCGCTTCGCCGCCGGGGGAACCGCGGGTGACGGCCGGGCGATCCAGGGGGATCGGCGGGGCGAGCGCGATGGCGAGATTGGCCAGCCCGACCTGGACCAGGCCGCCCCCCGAAACGGCCTCCGGGGCGAGCACGAAGCTGAAGCCGTAGCGGCCGTCGCCGATGCCGGCCCGCTCCAGGTCCGGCCGATAGATCTCCGCCCGCGCGAGTGCGACGGGCAGGCCGTCGATCGTCAGCTCGACGACGGGGTGGGCCGAGGGGTCCGCCGGATCGTAGACGAACCCGGTGATCGCGGCCGGCCCGCTCCGTTCGACCTGCGCGACGTAAGGGTGCGCCGCATGCGCGATGGCCGGAGGAGCGCTCGGAGCGGTCAAGACGATGGATTCGACGGGGCTGTGAGCCAGCGCACGATCTGCGCGGCCGCGTCAGTGTCGCAAATCGCCGGATCGAGGACAAGGTCGCCGGGTTCCCGCCCGTAGGCGCCGTCCGACCAGTCGAAATAGGCGCGGCGCCCGCAGGCGGCCTGCTCCAGGCACGCGAACAGCGCGTCCCGATAGGGCAGCAGCAGCGCCGCGCACCGGAATCGCGTCGCGCTTTCGGCGATCTCGTCGGCGGCGATGGGCCCGGTGACGAAGGTCGCGCTCCCCGCCATCAGGCCGAGATCGTGCAGCGTCCCGCCGATGACCAAGAGTTGCACCGCGGCGCCGACCTGACGGGAGCGGGCCTCGATCGCCAGCGTGAGACGGCTCACCGCCGCGCTCGGCAGGGGGCTCAGGATCCCGAGGCGCAGGCGACGGGACGCGGGCCGATCCGGGCTCGCCGCGACGGTCCGGTCGACTCCGGCATCCGGGCGGGCTCCCGCCGCGGCGGCCGGCGGCACGAGCTTCCGGCGCATCGGCGCCGGCAGCGCCGCCCGCGCGCGCGCCAGGGTCATGCCGTCGCCGCACAGTAGGCGGTCGGCGCGCCTCCAGAGCCGCGCGAGGTCGCGGGGGCCGTTCAGTTCGGCCTCCGGCGGTGCCGATTCCGCCGGAGCCTGCGCCGGCGGGACCGGGGCGGGGGGCAGGAGATCCCGCGCCCCGGCGACGAGGAGGTCGACGGGCACGCCGAGCCTGTCGCAGAGCGCGCTCAGGACCCGGGGGCAGCGTTCCGGCGCGACCACGACGACGCGGTCGAGATGCACGGCCTTGAGGTAGGCGACCAGGGCGCGCCGCTCCCGCGCCACCCCGAGGGCGAAGCCCAAGGATTGCGGCAGGCCGCCGGCGCTGCCGCGGAGCCGGACCCGGAGATCGCAGGCCTGCCCATCCAGCTCCACCCAGAGGCAGCGCAGGCCGGCCGCGCGCCAATGCGCGAGCCAGGACGCCAGCGCGGGACCGACCGTCGGCAGGGGATTGACGATCACGACGTCGTAGGGGGGAGGGGCGATCCGACGCTCGACCGCCGCGTAGGCGACGCGGAGAGGATCCGCCAGGCGGAACGCCTCGATCTCGGCGCGATAGTCCGGGTAGCGCAGGTCGAGGCTAGCGGCGTTGCGGACCACGAGCCTGCGTTTCCCGGCGCCGAACGACAGGGATCCGGCGTGCCCCACGACCAAGTTCGTCGCGCAGAGATTCTGGAACCCGAGCTGGCGCGCCTTCAGGCAGAGATCGACATCCTCGTAGTAGCCCCGTCCGTAGGAGAGCGGCATCCCGCCGACCGCGGTCCAACACGCCCGCGTGACCAGCAGGCAGAACCCGATCCCGTTCGGAAGCGCGACCGGTTCCGGGGCGGCCAGTCGCGCGGCCCGGTCCCAATCCGCCAGCTCCTGGACCGAGGGAAGGTCGTTGGCCGCGTGTCGATTGGGGAAGCTCGTGATCACGCCGTTGTTCGAGATCGGCGTGATCGTCCCAAGGTTCGGCGTCGCGGCCGCGAGCGCGACGAGGCGTTGGAGCGCTTCGTCGGGCAGGATCGTGTCGGCGTTCAGGAGCAGGAGATCGCCGGCCCGGGTCTGGCTCGCGGCAAGGTTCACCGAAGCGGCAAACCCCCGGTTGGAACCGTTGCTGATCAGGGTCAGCCGTCCCTCCGCCGCGCGTCGCGCCACATCCGCGACCAGCGCGGCATTCGGACTCGCGTCGTTGATGACGATGATCCGCCAGCGCCGCCCCGGCAGAATCTGAGCTTCCAGGCTGTCCAGGCAGATCCGTGTCGCCTCGGCATCCTCGAACACCGGCACGATCACCGTGAGCACGCAGGCGTCGTCCGCGTGGGGTGATCGCGGCTGCGGCGGATCGGCTCCGGGGGGACATCGCGGCGGGAACGTCTGCCGGCGGGTGGCCGGTGACGCGCCATCGCAGGACAACCGGATCTCGACCGCGCCGAGGCCCGGCCGGGGACACGCGAAGGCCGCGGCGTGGTAGCGCTCCCCGGCGAGTGGGTGCCCGGGCTCGGCCGCGACGACGCGGTGCTCCGGCGATCCCGCGCCGAGGATCGTGCCCTCCAGCCGCTGTCCGGCCGGCCAGGTGACCCAGCCCCGCAAGCCTGCGTCGTCCGCCTCGATCCGCCCGACGATGCCGGCCTGCTGATCCTGGAGGACCGCGACGGCGATCCGCAGGGCATCGACGGGCGTTCTCGGATCTTCGACCAGGGCCTGCGCCGCGTCGAGGCGGGCTTCCCCCTCCGCGAACCGGAGCGCGTGGAGATTGACGAGCGTGTCGGTCGGGTCGAGTTCCAGCGCCTTCTCGATGTCCGCACGGGCGTGCGCGGCGTCGCCGAGCCGCCGTACGGCTTCGGCCCGAAAGAGGAAGCCGCGCGCCCGAGCCCGCACGGACAATCGGCAGAGCCGATCCGCGGCGACGTAAGCGGTCTCCCACGCGCCCGCCAGCAGGGCTTCAGCGGCGATGCGCGACAGGGCCTGGAGATGTCGGTCCGGATCGAGGAGCTGGGCGCGCTGGTCGGCGGTGAGATCCCACGCGTTCACCGCCTCCGCCCCGTCGCCACGGCCACCGGCGCGCGAACCGGACGACGCGGACCATGCACGCGGGGAGGGCGGCTCACCACGCGCTGTATCGCCCGTTGCCGCTCGTCGCCGTGTAATGCGCGATGCTCGCGTTGACGATCGGGCCGAACGTGATCAGCAGGCCGAGGAGGAGGAGCGCCACACTCATCCGGCCGGGCCGCTCGTCGAGCCGCATGAACCCGAACAGGGCGATCGGGAGACCGATCATCACACCGCAGGCTGCGAGCACCAAGTCCATGGCCATGTTCGATGGTCCCGCATCCAGTCTAGAGCGCCGTACGAACTGTCCGGTCGCCGGCCGTCCTCGCCCCGCACACCGCGGAACTGTCTTGAGGGGCTTTCAAGCGTCCCGGTGGAGGGGTTGATCTGGTACAATGTGGGCTGAGCGGGGGTCAACGTGACGCTCATCCGCTCGCCGGGGCGAAGCGCCGAGGCCGGCGGGTCGCTGTGTCCCCGCCCGGTGACGCCGGGCCTTGGCCCGTGCGCGTAGCCCTTCCGAGGTTTTCACGTTATCGATATCAATAGAGATCTGGGTCTTAATGCCTACCGCACCTGCCAGGCAGGCGTGGGCCGGGCGAACGGTCAAGATGTCTGCCCGGCTCCACAGTCGTGTCCGGCCCGGATGAGCGCGCCCCCGACTTGATGAACGACCCCATGGACGACCTTTCAGACGCGAGCGCCCGACGCAGAGTCTTCCGCGGCGTTCACCGAGCGTCGAACCCGTTGGAGGACCAGTCCGATCCGTTGCGGCCGGAACACGACGCCCATCCGACGCCGGTCACGGACGACGACGACCCGCACGCAGGCTTCCTCCAGGCGGGCAGGACCGAGTTCTTCGGCGAGGACGACGCCCAACCCGGAGCGTATCCCGGCGCGGGTTGGGATCTTGATCGCGACGCGCCGCCGCTTCCGTACGCCTCGCACGGGCATGCCCATGGGCAGGACGATCCCACCCCGGATCTGTTCGCGCAGGACGACGGACGCATCGCCGTCGCGGACGGGCTGAGCGCGGCGCCCGTCACGTTCCTCCATCAGCGCGTCAGCCACACCGGGCATCCGACCCATGTGGCAGACCCCGGTGCCCGGTCCATCCCCTTGGATCCGCCCCCCGATACGCGGGATGATCTCAGCGAACCCTCGCTGATCTTCAGCACGTTCGAGCCCGCTCCGGACCTCACCGACACGTTGCGGGGCGATGCCCCCCCCGACGGCGCGGCGCGGGCGCCGGCTTACCTGGGACGACCTGCTCCGCCGGTCGCCGAGATACGCCATTTCGATCCGTCAGCGGAGGACGGGCACGGTTCCGCTGCACGCCCGATCCCGGACATTCACCCCGCGTCGGATACGCCGACGGCGTACGGACCTTTCGAAACATCTTCCCCGCTGTCCTACGCGCATCACCGCAACGATCGAGGACCGGACGATCTTCGGCGCGACAGCGATGTACCGCTGAGCGACGGCAGCCCCGGGGGACAGGGTCGGGACCTTCCGAACCTGCAGAGTGCAGGCGCAGAAGGACCTGCGGCGGCGCTCCGCGACGCAGTGGAGGGGGCCCGAGGAAGTGGTGTCGACGGGGAGATCGGCCGGCCGAAGCCGCAGGAGACGGCTTCGACGAACGAAGCAGGGCAGATCTCAGAAACGTCCGTCCGCGAGGATGCGGCGCAATTTCGCGCCTCGGACGAGGAATCGCTCCATCAAAATGATGGGCGGCCTTCAGCCAAACACAGGGGAATAAATTACAAAGTCATAGCCGCTTTTACTGTCGTCATTCCGGCCGCAGCTGCCGTTTATATTCTATATGCGCAATACAACACCCTGAAATGGCCAGACGACATCGTCAACGCTTTCAAATCCACGATCAGTGACCGGATCCGGGGCTCGTCGGCCACCGCAATCGATCCCCCGGACGCGCCCCCCCCGGCGTCTCAGCCCGGCGCACCCTCAGAGGGCCAGGCACAACCGCCCGCGACCCCGCGACCGCCAGAGACTGGGCCGCTGTTGAAGAGCGGGTCGCTTGGCATACCGACGCTGACGAACGACCCGCTCCCGATCCTGACGGGGATGCCTCCGGCGGCGTCGACGGCCACGGCAGACACCGAGGATCGCCAGGCCGCCACGTCCGAGGGCGCGCCGATACCGGAGGCGCGCGGCGCCGAGGCGCAGCCCGCGCAGGGGCCGGACAGCGCGTCGCTCGCACCGCCGGGCAATTCCGAGGCGTTGGGCGGCCCACAGGCGGATCAGGCCAGCCCAGGTGTCCGCTCCGGCAGCAGACCGGCGTCGGTGGAGAATACGCGCGCCGTCACGGCTCGCCCCCCGGCCCCCGCGCTTCTCCCCGACAGCCGCCCTGACGCCGAGGGCCAGGCTGCCAGAGCGCAGAGATCGACGGCGCGTCACCGGAGATCCCGGTCCGCCTCCTCGGTCGACGAGGCCCTCAACGTCAAGGCGGAGCGGCTCCTGGCGGCCGGAGAGGTTCTGGCCGCGCGCACCCTGTTCCAGAGCCTGGTCACCGCGGGGGATCCGCGCGGCGCGCGCGGCGTCGCACAAACCTTCGACCCGCGTACGCTCGACAAATTCCCGGCCTCCGGCGTCAGGCCGGACCAGGACGAGTCGGCGCGCTGGCAGGCGATCGCCGCGCGCCTCGAGAGCAGGCAGCGGAGGACCCAGGGCGAGCCGCAACAATAGGCCCTGCCGTGCCGCACCGGTCGATCGCGGAGCCGTGAGAATCCCGCGCTCGCCCCGTGGGCCACGCGTCGATCGAAGATGCGCCGTCCGGCGTCGCCAGGACCAGTCCGCGCATCCCGGATCTCGCTGCGGGCGAACGGGACTGCGCGCGGGGTTCAGCGGCGGCCTCAATCCTGTGAGCCTTGGGTTGAGGCACGTCCACGCGCGGAGGGAGGGGCAGGCCCGCACCGGCATTCATCCGCCTGCACCCTCCCTCCGCCCGGATCTGGCGATCAGGCCTCGGTCCGGCCCGGGGCAGCATTCCGATCGGGGTCGGGGGCCTTCGGCAGGACGAACCCGTTTCGTCACGCACCGGTCCGGGCATGGCGCGGAACCGGCGGAAAGTTGACGGCGGCCCGGCGGGCTGCCATCCGCGCGTCCGACATGTCCGCCCGATGCCCCCCGCGGCGCCGTTGAGTCCGAAAAGCCCATGACCGACCTGATCGAGACGATCCGCCGGACGCTCGTGCCGATTCACAAGGAGGGCTATCCCTTCATCCTGATCGGCATCGTGCTGACCGTGCTGGCCGGCTATTTCTCCCAGTTCTTCGGGTGGATCTTCCTGATCCTCACCCTCTGGGTCTGCTACTTCTTCCGCGATCCCGAGCGGGTCACCCCGGTAGTGGACGGGCTCGTGGTCTCGCCCGCGGACGGGCGCGTGAACCTGATCGCCACGGTGCTGCCGCCCCCGGAACTCGACCTGCCGCAGGTGCCCACCTTGCGGGTGTCGGTCTTCATGAACGTGTTCGACTGCCACGTGAACCGGGTGCCGGTCGCAGGGCGGATCGGCCAGATCCACTACACGCCCGGCCTGTTCCTCAACGCCGAACTTGACAAGGCCAGCGACGACAACGAGCGGAACGGGATGGTGATCGAGACCCACCATGCCGGGCAGGCGAAGCGCGTCGGCGTGGTGCAGATCGCCGGCCTCGTCGCCCGGCGCATCGTCGGGTTCGTCTCGGCGGGCGACGTGCTCGGCGTGGGCGAGCGGTTCGGGCTGATCCGCTTCGGCTCGCGGGTCGACGTCTACCTGCCGGCGGGGTCCAGCGTGCTGGTCGGGCTCGGCCAGAAGGCGGTGGCCGGCGAGACGGTGCTGGCCGATCTCGGCGGCAGCCCGGAACGGCTGTTCAAGCGGATCTAGACGGCCATGGACGATCTCTTCCCACCCTTCGCGCCCGATCCGAACGAGCCGCGCCCGCGCCGGTTCAAGCCGGTGCCGTTCCGGATGATCGCGCCCAACATGATCACCCTGATGGCCCTCTGCCTCGGGCTGACGGCGATCCGGCTCGCCTTCGAGGGCAAGTTCGAGCCCGCCGTCATCGCCGTGGTGGTGGCCGGCGTCCTCGACGGCATCGACGGACGGGTGGCGCGGCTGCTCAAGGGCACCTCGCGCTTCGGGGCCGAGCTCGATTCGCTCGCCGACTTCGTCAATTTCGGCTGCGCCCCGGCCCTGATCCTCTACGGCTTCGTGCTGTTTCACCTGAAGTCGGCCGGCTGGATCGTGGCGCTGATCTTCGCCATCGCCATGGCGCTGCGGCTCGCCCGCTTCAACGCTATGCTGGACGATCCGGGCCGGCCGGACTGGAAGAAGGATTTCTTCGTGGGCATGCCGGCGCCCGCGGGGGCGCTCACCGCGATGCTGCCGCTCTACCTGCACTTCCTCGGCTTCGGCCTGGAGCGCTGGGCCGCGCCGGCGATCCTGATCTACGTGCTGGGCATCGCCCTGTTGGTGGTCTCCACGGTGCCGACCTACTCGGGCAAGACCATGGGCAAGCGGGTGCCGCGCAGCCTCGTCCTGCCGATCTTCCTGTTCGGGGTCGCGGCCTTCGGCATCCTGATCAGCTACCCGTTCGAAGCCCTGGTGGCGGTGAGCGCCGGCTACCTCGCCACCATCCCGGTGGTCGCCGCACAGTACCGCCGCCGGCTCAAGGCGGAGCTCGCCGCCGGCGCCGAGGACAGGACGGCCCTCCTGCCGAATGAGCTTACCGGGCTGGATTGACCCTGGCCCGCGCGGAACCGACCCCTATCTTGGCAGCATTCGGCGGGGAGTCGGTTCATGCTCGAAGAGTTCAAGAAGTTTGCGCTGCGCGGGAACGTGGTTGATCTCGCCGTCGGCGTGATCATCGGCGCCGCGTTCGGGGCCATCGTCAATTCGGCGGTCCAGGACCTGTTCATGCCGGCGATCGGCGCGGTCACAGGCGGGCTCGATTTCTCGAACTACTACATCCCGCTCTCGTCCAAGGTGCAGGCCGGCCTGCCCTACGTGGACGCCAAGAAGCAGGGCGCGGTCTTGGGTTACGGCCAGTTCCTGACCCTGACGCTCAACTTCCTGATCGTCGCCTTCGTGCTGTTCCTGGTGATCCGGGCGATGAACAAGCTCCAGCGGGCCGAGGACAAGAAGCCCGACGCGATCGCCGAGGTGCCGGCTGACGTGAAGCTCCTGTCGGAGATCCGCGACCTCCTCGCCGCGAAGCCGCGGGTCTGAGCCTCAACCCTCGCGTCCGTCCGTCTCCCCGGGCTTGACCCCGAAGGCGTCGAGGATCTGGTCCAGGACCTGGCCGACCGCGCCGGTGCCCTCCTCGTGGGTCTTCAGCCGGGTCTCGAGCCGGCGTATCTGCGGCTCGAACAGGTCGGGCACGGAATCGTCGCCGAGGAAGCGCGGCTTGTCGGTCTCGACCGGCAGGACTCCGCGCAGTTGCTGGCCGAGATGATCGCGCACCGGTTCGGGCAGAACGGCACCGGGCTCACTGGTATGGTCGCTCATGGTCGCCTCACGGGTCGAACCGTATATCAACGGCCGGTCGCAGGAAGCGTTGCGCCGACGGCCGCGGCCAACGGAAAGACCCCGGAGCGGGGGCTCCGGGGTCCAGGGGGCCGGCGCGTGACCGGCCCGCAGGATCAGTCGATGACCTCGACGATGCGGTGGCCGCGGTCGACCAGCACCGGGCGATCGTTCACCACCGTGTAGCGGTAGCCCGGCTGCACGCGGTACTCGCTCGGCACGTCGTAGTAGGTCACGCCCGAAGCCGGCAGGGTGGAGCCGACGGCGACGCGGCCGTCATAGTCGTAGGAGCGGACGTTGCGCTCGCGGACGTAGCTGCGGAAGCGCGGGGCCATGTCGACGCCGAGGATGCCGCCCACCGTGCCGGTGGCCGCGCCGACGGCGCCGCCGACGATCCCGCCGATCGGGCCGGCCGCATCGGCACCGGCGGCGGCGCCGCGCTCGGCACCCGGGATGGTGCCCTGGGCCTGGGCGGCCAGCGGCAGGGACAGGACGAGGGCCGAGGCGGCGATGAGGGTCTTGAGGGTCATGCGGGACTTCTCCGTTCCGTGGCGTTCCGCCGCGGACACGCGGCGAAGCTCGGCCCGGTAACGCCCGATCCCCGGAATCGGATGCATCTTTTTCGCGGCGTGCCGAATATGGCTAACGCCGGATCGCGCGTCCCGACCCTAGGCGTCCTTGGGCATCGCCGACTGGATGAACCGGTCGGAGCCGAGATCCTCCTCGTCGTAGCCCAGCAGCTCCGCGAGGCGGCTGCGGGCACGGCTGACCCGGCTCTTCACCGTGCCGACCTTGCAGCCCATGATCGCGGCGGCCTCCTCGTAGGACACGCCCTCGGCCCCGACCAGCACCAGCGCCTCGCGCTGATCCGGCGGCAGCTTGGCGAGCGCCGATTGCAGATCCTCGACGTCGAGCCGGTCGCCCTGGTGCGGGGCGGTCGCGAGCCGGGCGGCGTAGGACCCGTCCTGGTCCTCGACCTCGCGCACGCGCTTGCGGTGATCCGAGTAGAAGATGTTGCGCAGGATCGTGAACAGCCACGCGTTCAGGTTGGTCCCCGGCTGGAACCGCGCGCGGTGCTGCCAGCCCTTGAGCAGGGTGTCCTGGACGAGGTCGTCGGACCGGGCGGGGTTCGAGGTCAGCGACAGCGCGAAGGCGCGCAGGGACGGCACCGCGGCGAGCAGGCCGTTGCGGAATTCCGGCTCGATCGCCTCGCCCCGGGCGCGGAGCGCCGCCTCCAGCTTCTCGATCAGCTCGGCGAACCGGGACGGCAGCGATTCCTCGCCGATCCGCTCGTAGACGGTGCGCAGGTGTTCCCCGAGATGCGTGCGGATGCCGGGAGCCAGGTTCGGGCGGCCATCCCGAGTCCCGTCCTCCGCGGACAGGACGGTGTCGGTGTCGTCGCGGGTCATGCGTGTCGCACTCGTCAGCTCTTCGTGGCTCGACCCTTGGTCCCGAGGGGGTCGAGGCGGATCGCTTGCCGGCCAGAACCCATGGAAATCCGGCCGCTGCTTTCCTGTTACGGGCGTTCTAGCGCATCGGGCGCAGCCATGCACCCTCGGCCGACCTACCCGTGAGATGCGTTCGCCGGTCTCAACAGGCGGATCGCCCCGTCCCGCAGGGTGAGGACATCGCCGCGGGCGAGATCGGTCCAGCGCTCATCGCGGGTCAGCGCCTTCGTGGCGATGACGGTGACGATGTCGTGCTCGGTGGTCTCCCGGGCGAAATCGACCTGCCAGTCCTCGTCGATCAGGGTGGCCTTGCCGAAGGGGGCCCGCCGGGTGAGATAGCAGAGGCGCTTGCCGCAATGGGCGTAGAGGGTCCGGCTGTCCGTCAGCAGCATGTTGAACACGCCGAGCCCGTGCAGCCCGCCCGCGAGGTCGGCCACGGCCCGATCCAGGGTCTTGGGCCGGGGGAGGGCCTTGTACCTTTCCTGCAGGCGGCCCAGCATCCAGCAGAAGGCGTGCTCGCTGTCGGTGCTGCCGATCGGCATGAAGCCGCCGAGCGGCAGGCGCTTCACGCCCTTGAGCTGGCCGTTATGCGCGAAGGTCCAGCGGCGGCCCCACAATTCCCGCGCGAACGGGTGGGTGTTCTCTAGGCTGACCCGGCCGCGGTTGGCCTTGCGCACGTGGGCCACGACGATCCGACTCTTGATCGGCATGTCGCGCAGGAGCCGGGCGAGCTGCGAGCGCGCGCTCGGCTCGGGCTCGTGGAAACTGCGGCAGGTCCGCCCGTCGTAGAAGCTGATGCCCCAGCCGTCGGCATGGGGCCCGGTCTCGCCGCCGCGCCGGGCCAGCCCGGCGAAGGAGAAGCGGATGTCGGTCGGCACGTTGGCGCTCATGCCGAGCAATTCGCACATGATAAATCAGTCCAGGAGGGTCGCGCGGGATCGTCGGTCTGACGCCATCCAAGGTGGCCCGCGGCGGGCGTTCAGTCGCCCGACACGCGTCCGGCCGTCCGACGCTGCGCACGTTCATGGAGGAACACCGCCGTCCAGCCAAGAGCGAGAACCAGTGCGGGCGTCACGACGAAGGCGACGACAAAACTCGCGTTCATCCGGCTAATCCCCTGAGCACGCGCCTTGCCCCTAGATGTAGGCTGACCGCGATCGAAAGCCAAACGGTCGTTCCGATAAGCAGAACCCAGGGCTCGACCAGCGTACGGAAGTTGCTGACATTGTAGATATAACCGGCCAGCGGCGTCGCGATCCCCACCGTGACGCAGGACGTCGCGACCGTGTTGAGGGCCGATGCGAGCAGCTTCGTCTGCTCGACGCGTACGGGATCGGTCACGCGCGTGTCCTGGCTCCTACCGCGCCAGATAATCCGTCAGCGTCATTCCGACCATGATGGCGACCCAGAAGAAGCCGAGCCCCGAGAACAGCCGGATCAGGGGCGGCTCGTGGATCACCTCCATGGAAACGAGGAGGATCAGCATCACCATCACGGCGACCACCAGCAGTTCGACGATCCAGACCTCCGCGAACGGCAGGGTGGCGCCCAGCGTGACGTTGACGGCGAGCAGCGCCAGCAGCGCCAGGAAGGTCAGAACCGGCGTGCGCAGGCGCTTCCGGAGGAGGGCGCGGTCGTCGGCGCTCAGGGCGGCGAGGGGGCTGCGCATCCTACCGGTTCACCACGTAGAGGATCGGGAAGGCCAGGATCCAGACCAGATCGATGAAGTGCCAGTACAGGCCGTAGACCTCGATCCAGTTCTGGTGGCGGGACAGGAAGCCGGCCTTGGCGGCCATCCAGGTCATGCCGAGCAGGAGTCCGATGCCGGTGAACAGGTGGAGCGCGTGGAGCAGCGTGGCGACGTAGTAGAGGTTCACGAACAGCCGCGCCGCCGGCGTCTCGGCGAGCGCGAAGGGACGCTGGCTGAGGAACGGCATCATGTGCTCGGTCCAGTCGGCGTAGTACTCGTAGCCCTTGAGCACCAGGAACAGGCCGCCGAGCGCCGCCGTCGCCAGCATCGCCCGGACCATGGCGCGCTGCCAGCCGATCCGCGAGAATTCGATCGCCATCGACATGGTGAGCGACGAGCAGATCAGCACCACCGTGTTGGTGGCGCCGATCCAGAACTTGAGGTGCCGGGCCGCCGCCACCGTGGCCTCGGGGTGCTGGATTCGGGTGATCAGCGCCACCAGGAACAGGGCCGAGAACAGCAGCAGCTCGGTGATCAGCCACGCCCAGATCCCGAGCGTCGCCGCCGCGCGCTGCTGGGCCACGGTCTCGAAATGTCCGGCGCGGGCGACCCCGACGCCGTCCGCCAGGGACTCGCTCATCCGTGCTGATCCTGGGATTCCTGCGACTGGATCGGGTAGTCGTAGGGGACGCGCGGCACCTCGGGGGGCGTGAGGAAATTGTGCGTCGGCGGCGGGGAGGCGGTCTCCCATTCGAGCCCCTTGGCGTTCCACGGGTTGGCGGGGGCCTTGCGCCCGGACCACAGGGAATAGACGAGGTAGACCATCGGGAAGATGTAGCCCGCCGCCAGGATCGTGGCGCCCGCCGAGGACAGCACGTTGAGGAGCTGGAACTCCGGCGGGTAGGTCGCGTAGCGCCGCGGCATCCCGAGATAGCCGAGGATGAATTGCGGGAAGAACGTCACGTTGAAGCCGAGGAAGATCAGCAGCGCCGAGACCCGGCCCCAGGGCTCGCTGTACATCCGGCCGGTGAATTTCGGCCACCAGAAGTGCAGGCCGCCGAGGAACGCCAGCACCGTGCCGCCGACCATGATGTAGTGGAAGTGGGCGACTACGAAATAGGTCGCGTGGATGTGCTGGTTGATCGCCAGCGTCGCGAGGTAGAGGCCGGTGAGCCCGCCGAGCACGAACAGGCCGATATAGCCCATCGCGTAGAGCATCGGCGTGTCGAGCCGTAGGCTCCCCTTATGGATTGTCGCGGTCCAGTTGTAGACCTTGACGGCCGAGGGCACCGCCACCGCGAAGGACAGGGCCGAGAACACCAGCGAGGCCAGGTCGCTCTGGCCGTTGATGAACATGTGGTGGCCCCAGACGAAGAAGGTCACCGAGGCCAGCCCGATCGACGCGTAGGCGACGAAGCGGTAGCCGAACAGCTTCTTCTGCGCGAAGGCGGGGACGATCTCGGAGATCACCCCCATGCCGGGCAGGACCATGATGTACACGGCCGGGTGCGAGTAGAACCAGAACAGGTGCTGGAACAGCACCGGGTCGCCGCCATAGGCCGGGTCGAACACGCCGATATGGAAGCCGCGCTCCGCGATCAGCAGGATCAGCGCCGTGGTGATGACGGGCGTCGCCAGCAGGAAGATCAGGCTCGTGGCGTAGTGCGTCCAGACGAAGATCGGCAGCTTGAACCACGTCATGCCGGGCGCCCGCATGGTGTGGATCGTCACGACGAAGTTGAGGCCCGTCAGGATCGACGAGAAGCCCACGATGGTGACGCCGATCAGCGCCGGCAGCACCCAGGTGTTCGAGAAGGCGGTGGAGAGCGGGGCGTAGAAGGTCCAGCCGGTATCGACCCCGCCGAGCACCACCGAGACCAGGGTGAACAGGGCGCCGGTCATGAACACGTACCAGCTCGTCAGGTTGAGTTTTGGGAAGGCGAGGTCCTTGGCCCCGATCATGAGGGGGATCAGGAAATTGCCGAAGGTCGCGGGGATCGACGGGATCAGGAAGAACCAGACCATCACCACCCCGTGGATGGTGAAGGCCTTGTTGTAGGTGTCGTTGGCCATGATCGCGCCGTTCGGCACGATCAGCGCGAGGCGCACGATCCCGGCCGCCAGGGCGCCGATCACGAAGAATCCGGTGATCGAGGTCAGGTACAGGATCGCGATGCGCTTGTGGTCGGTGGTGAGGAACCACGAGCGCAGGGTCGATTCCGCGTGCAGGTAGTCGGCCTTGCGCCCGATCGTCGCTTCCGCGGCGTGGGGTTCCCGGCGGGCGGTGCCGCCGATGCTGCCCGATGCGCTCATCGTGTCGCCCGCAATAGAAGGGGATGAAGGCCAAGCGTTGGGACGATCGCGCGGGTTGCCCTCCCCCCTCTGCGGGGGAGGGTGGCCCCTGCGTTAGCAGGGGTCGGGAGAGGGGAGCGACGGTGCAGAACAGGGCGCCGGCCTTCATGAAGGCCGCGCCCCTGCCGGAAGCGGGGTTCCCCTCTCCCGACCCCCTTCGGGGGCCACCCTCCCCCGCAGAGGGGGGAGGGGGAGCGGCCCGCCCGGTGATCGGACGGCAGGATGTCCAGGGTGACGCCGTTCATCATCGTGTCGCGTCCGCTGCCTTTGAAGTCGGATACGCTTTCAAAAAATCGATCAGCGTCCCGAGTTCGTCCGCCGGGATCCGGCCGGCGAAGCTCGGCATGACCTGCTTGCCGCCCCCGGCGAGACGGTCGCCGTTCGGGTTCAGGATTTTTTCGCGCAACCACGTCGCGTCGGCCGTGACGGTGCGGCCGTCCGCGAGCTTGACCTCGGATCCGTAGAGACCGGCGAGGCTCGGGGCCTTCACGGGGGAGCCGGGCTCGTGGCAGCCGGCGCAGCCATAGGCCTCGTAGAGGGCGCGCCCCGCCGCGACCTTGCCCTGCTGGGCGCCGGCATGGGTCAGCCAGTCCTGGTAGTCGCCGGGGTTCATGAAGGTGACCTCGCCGCCCATCACGGAATGGTCGGTGCCGCAATATTCCGAGCAGTAGAGGTGGAACGTGCCGGTCTTGTCGGCCTTGAACCACAGGTCGGTGTAGCGGTCGGGCAGGGCGGCGACCTGCAGGCGCACGGCCGGCAGGTAGAGGGCGTGGATCACATCCTGGCTGATGATGTGCAGGCGGATCGGCTGGCCGATCGGCAGGTGCAGGTCGTTGATCTCGGACTGGCCGGTGGGGTGCTGGAACTTCCACATCCATTGCCGGCCAACCGCCTCGACCACCAGGGCGTCGGGGGGTGGGTTGCGCGACTGGACGAACAGCTTCGCGCCCCAGACGAAGAAGATCAGCGTCAGCAGGAACGGGATCAGCATCCAGCTAATCTCGATGAGGTTGGAGCGGATGCCCGAGGGGCTCCGGTCCGCCGCGGAGCCCTCCCGGTAGCGCACGGCGAAATAGGTGATCGCCACGAAGACCGGCACGGTCAGCAGCAGCGTCAGCACCGTGAAGGCCAGGATGAGCAGGTCGGTCTCGCTCGCGACGGCCGAGACCGCGGCGGGCCAGAGCTGGAGGGAATCGTGGCTCGGCGTCATCGCGCGACGGGCTCCGCCGGGTCGAGGGGGCGGCCGACGATCAGATCCATGGCGCGCCCGATCGGGATCCGGGCCCGGGTGCGGGCCGCGTCGCGGTAGCCGTAGCCCGCCAGATGCGCCTCGGTCGCCGCCCGCTGGCGATCGATATCGGCATAGGGGTTCGCCTGGAGGTTCGGGGGCGGCGGCGCGAGGCGGGCGGTCTGCTGGGGCGTCAGCGTCGGCAGCGCCCGGCGCTGGCCCGCCGCGAAGGTACTCATCAGCCAGATCATCGTGCCGATGACCGTCAGGGCCGCGAGCGCGAGGCCGGCCATGACCAGGGCGGTGTTGCGGACATTGACGTCGCGGACCTCGTGCCCCGGGTCGTCGGGGTCCCGCTGGCTGTTGGCGGGCGGGCGCGACGGGCGCCCGTTCAGGACAGAGCTGCCGCGCAGGGTCAGACCCGCCAGGATGGCGGGGATCAGGCCGGAGGGGCCGCCCGCGCTCATGCCGGCCTCCCGGCGCGGCGGGGGGACGCGGCCGCGCCGAGGCGCAGCGCGGGGCGGAGCGCGGCGGCGAGGCAGGCCACGGCACCGGCCGCCAGCCCGTCGCTCGGGCGGAGCACGAACCGGTCGCGGATCGCGGGAGTGACGAGCCAGAACATCTCGAGGGCGTGCACCGCCAGCGCCGCCCCGGCCAGGATCCGCGTGGTCGGCCGACCGGGCCGGAGGGTCGCGAGCCCGGCGAGCACCGCCACGGCGCCGGCCGCGATCGACAGGGCCCGCCCGAGCCAACCGCCGCGGGCGAAGTACCACGCCACCTCGGGGGGCAGGTTCGCCGACCAGACGATCAGGAACTGCACGAAGTGCAGGTAGGCCCAGAGCCCGAGCAGGACGACGAGGGGCACCAGCCGGCCGCGCCCCGGGGCCGTCCGACCGCGGCCCACCGGTTCCGGCTCCTCCCAGGCCAGCAGGATCGCCGCCGCGAAGGCGAGGCCGCTCCAGGCGGTCATGACCAGGAGGCCGAGCAGGGTCGAATCGAGCCGTGGGTCCAGGGAGGCGATCACGTCGGTGACGAAGAGCGTGCCGATCACCGCATGGAGGCCCACCGCCGGGACGGTCCGGCCCTCGCCGGGGGCGTCGAAGGGCCGGGCGAAGCGCAGCGCCAGCCAGGTCCAGGCGGCGAGATAGGCGATCACCCGCGCGGCGAAGAACGGCACCGTGAACCAGAGGGCGGCGAGCGGTGTGCGCGCTGGGGCGCCGGCCCACGGATAGAGCAGGGGCGCGGCCGCGAGCAGCGGCAGCGCTAGCACGGCCGCCACCGGCATCAAAGTCGTCAGGCGGCGCAGGCCGGCCAGCATCTCGACGCCGCCGCGCGCACGCACGCGCTGGCCGAAGCGCTCGGCCACGATGACCACCGGCAGGGCGCCGACCGGCAGGGCGAGGAGCACCAGCCAGGCGGCGAGGTACGAGGCCGCCGCCCCGCGCCAACCGCCCGCGAGCCCGCAGCAGGCCAGGAGCGCGAGGCCGGCCAGGCCGAGGAGGGCGGGGCGCCTCACCGGGTCGCCTCCAGCCGGGCCCGATCCGACTCCGGCAGGCTCGTCACCGGGGCGTCCTGGCTGAGCTGGAGCGCGCGGACATAGGCGACGATTGCCCAGCGGTCGGCGGAGGGGATCATCTGCGCCATGCCGAACATGGCCCTCCGGCCGTTGGAGATCGCGTCGTAGAGCTCGGCCGCGGAGGCCCGGGTGACCGGCTCGGCGGCGAGATTGCCGGCCTGCGGGAAGCCGCGCGCCACGATCATGCCCTGGCCGCGCCCGTCCTGGCCGTGACAGGGGGTGCAGAACACCGCGTAGCGCTGCCGCCCCCGGTCGAGCAGGTCGCGGCTGACGGTCTCCGGCTGCGGCGCCGGCCGGGCGGGATCGTTCCGCGGCACGGTGCCGGCCACCGGCTGGCGCATGGTGATCGCGCGGGGGAAGAACGGGTTCCGGTCCCAGGTCTTGGCCCGGGCCTGATCGGCCATGTCGGCGTCGCCGCAGGCCGAGAGCGGCGCCAGGGCGAGGAAGGCGAGGGGGAGGGCGCGCCTCATCGCGGGATCCGCCGGATCTCGAGGGGGCGCCCGGCCTCGGCCGGAAGGCCAGTGAGCCGCCGCTCGATCTTGCCCGCGTCGAACCGGTCGCTCCGGGCCTCCGCGGTGAGGAAGAAGCGGTCGTCCGAGGCGCGCAGGAAGCCCGGGATGTTGAAGGCCGGGTGGTTCAGCCGCGGTAGGCGGTTGAGCACCAGGAGCGCGCCGTGGATCGCCACGCAGCCCGCCATCGTGGCGAAGGACAGGCTCGGCACCACGAAGGACGGCCAGGACAGGCGCGGCCGCCCGCCGATCAGGAACACGTAATCGTAGGCCGTGGCGTAGACGCACATCGCGAAGAAGCCCGCGCCGCCGAGCAGGGCCCCGGCCAGGGCATAGGGCAGGATCGAGCGGCCCTCCAGGCCGAGCGGCCGGAGGGTCCGGGGCATCGGCACCGGGCCGTGCCCGTCGAGGCGGACGTGGTCGGGGCCGAGGCCGGAGACCGCCTGCAGGGCGGCGGCGAGGTCGCCCTGGCTCGCGAAGGTGGCCGACACGCCCCACAGAGGGGCCGCCACCGGATCCTCCTCCGGCCGGGCGGCGGTCCGGGACGTGGCCGCGCGCGCGGCCTCCTGCGCGGCCGGGACCTCCGCCAGGGCGAGGCGCCGGCTCTCGACGATCGAGACCGCCGGCAGGTAGCGCAGGAACAGGAGCAGCAGGGTCAGGAACAGGCCGATCGAGCCCGCGAAGGTGGCGATGCCCCAGGGATCGACCCCGTAGGGAAGCCGCGAGGAGGGCAGGAAATCCTGCGTCAGGGTCACGACCAGGACCATGACGTGGTCGGCATAGGCGCCGATCGCCACCAGCAGGCCGACCGCCGCGAGGACGAGGGGCGCCGTTCGGGCCCGGGCCGACCACAGGACCTGCGCCGGCAGGACGAGGCCGAGGATCGCCGTCCAGGAGACCAGAGCGTGGTCGCCGGTCAGGCGCCGCACCAGCACGGCGCGGCCCTGCGCGTCGCCGTTGAGAAACGTGTCGAACGCTTCGGCGGCATAGCAATAGGCGCTGGCGCAGCCGAGGCAGAGCAGCAGGCGCCCGAGCACGTCGAGGTGGCGCGGGGTCACCAGGGTATCGAGGCCGTAGACCAGGCGGATCAGCATCACGATCATCGCCGTGACGCCGACGCCAGAATAGACGGCGTTGATCAGGAAGCTCACCGGCAGAAGCGTGCTGTGCCAGCCCGGCATCAGCGAACCCGCCAGCATCACCGAGGCGCCGGTCTGGACCGAGACCACCAGCAGCACGCCGAGCAGCGCCACCGTCTGGTAGGCCTGGACCCAGATCTGCCAATGGGCCGCCGAGCCGCGCCAGCCGGAGGCGACGATGCCGTAGACCTGCGCGCGCAGCAGCGCGAGCCCGCGGGTCGGCGCCTTGGCGTCGGCCTGGCGCATCGCCTCGGCGAAGGCGCGGTCGCGCAGGGTTGCGAGATCCGGCAGCAGCCCGATGAACCACAGGCTCACGCAGATCACCAGGAAGGACACGATGTCGATCGCGTCCCAGAGCAGCGGCGAGCGGAACTGCGGCCAGAGATCGTAGGTGTTGGGGTAGGGCAGGTTCCAGAAGAAGAACCACGGGCGACCCAGATGGATGATCGGGTAGAGCCCGGCAGCCGCGGTGGCGAGCAGCGCCAGGGTTTCGGCAACCCGGTTCACCGCCCCGCGCCATTCCGCCCCGAGCAGGAGCAGGATCGCCGAGACCAGGAGGCTCCCCGAGGCCACGCCGATCCACCAATCGTAGCTGGCGATGTCCAGCGCCCAGACGACGGCGTTGTTGTTCCCCCAGATCCCCGGGCCGGCATAGAGCAGGTAGGCGAGGGTGACGGCAAAGATGCCCAGCAGCGCCCCCGCCCCCGCGAAGGCGATCCACCAGCGCCGGTTGCCCGGATGCGTCAGCGGGATCGCCGTCACGGCGCCGCCGATGCCCTGGAGGGTTTCCTCCGGCGGGATCAGGGAACCATCCACGAGAGCGCCGGCCATGCTCAGCCCTCCCGACCGCTGCGATCCGCGGCGGGCGCGAGCCCGGCGAGGTAGGTGGTGCGCGGCCGCGTGTTCAGGTGGCCGAGCAGCGCGTATTCCCGGGGATCCCTGCGGGCGGCCGAGACCTGGCTCCCCGGATCGGCGACGTTGCCGAAGGTGATGGCCCGGGTCGGGCAGGCGCCCTGGCAGGCGGTCTCGACGGCGCCGTCGGGGATCGGGGCATGGGCGTCCTTGGCGGAGGTGATCCGCGCCGCGGTGATCCGCTGGATGCAGTAGGTGCACTTCTCCATCACGCCGCGGGCGCGGACCGTGACCTCGGGGTTGCGCTGCTGCTGCTCCACCGGGGTCATGCCGCCGGTATAGTCGAGGTAGTTGAACCGGCGGACCTTGTAGGGGCAGTAGCTCTGGCAGGTCCGGGTGCCGACGCAGCGGTTGTAGACCTGCAGGTTCAGGCCCTCGCTGTCGTGCAGGGTCGCCTCCACGGGGCAGCCGAGTTCGCAGGGCGCCTGCTCGCAATGCATGCACGGCACCGGCTGAAAATGCGTGGTCGGCGCGTCGAGGTCGCCCGCGTAGTAGCGGTCGACCCGCAGCCAGCCCATCCAGCGCCCCTTCTCGACCTCCGCGCGGCCGACCACCGGGATGTTGTTCTCCGCCTGGCAGGCGGTGACGCAGGCGTTGCAGCCGGTGCAGGCGTCGAGGTCGATGGCCATGCCCCATTGCGCGGCGACCCAGCGGTCCTGGCTCTCCGGGGGCGGGTAGAACGAGGCGGGGCTCGGCGCGCCCCTCGGGTCGCCCACCGGCGCGGCGCCGAGCGCCTGCACCCGGACGATGTCCTCCCCCTCCATCGTGCCGAGGTGCTGGGTGGTCGCCGGCATGCTGCGCCGGCCAGTCTTCGTCAGCCGCGCGCCAGCGAGCCGCCAGCCCGAATCGGCCGGTCGCAGGGGTGACGCGTCGTAGCCGAGGCCGCGGGACAGGTGATCCGGCACGTCCCGGCCGTAGCCGAGGGTCAGGGTCAGCGTGTCGTCGGCCTGTCCCGGCAGGATCCAGGCCGGCCCCTCGACGGCGCGGCCGTCCGCCTCCAGCCGCACGATGTCGCCGGTGGCGATCCCCTCATGCTCGGCCAGCCGCGGCCCGAGGGCGATCACGTTCTCCCAGACCACCTTGGTGAGCGGCTTCGGCAGTTCCTGAAGCCAGGCAAGGTCGGCCGGGGTGCCGTCCCAGACGGTGGGGTCGGGGCGGAACAGGACCTCCAGGGCGCCGGTCGATGGCGCCTCCGGATTCACGTGTCTCCCTCCCCCCTCTGCGGGGGAGGGTGGCCCCCGCAGGGGGTCGGGAGAGGGGAACCCGGTTTCCGGAAGGGGCTCAGCCTTCATGGAGGCCGCAGCCTTACTCTGCACCGTCGCTCCCCTCTCCCGACCCTCGCTCACGCGAGGGCCACCCTCCCCCGCAGAGGGGGGAGGGAGGGCGCGTGCCAGATCTGGCGTATCCGTTCCGTCGAAGGGTTCAGGCGGAGAGGTCGCCTCGGCCGGGGGGGTGTGAACACCGTAGGGGGAAATCGCAGCAGCTTGCGTCAGCGCCACGGTCTCGGCCGGCCGCGCGCTGTCGGCCCAGAAACCTTGGCGCAGGGCCTCCGAGAAGCCGGCCTCGAACGCCGCCTCGTCCGTGCCCTGCTCCCGCCAGCGCGCCTTGAGGAGGCCGAGGGCGTCCTCGGCGCCGTCCCCGCCCGTGCCGTCCGCCAGGAAGGCCAGCATCTGCGGCAGGGTGCGGCCGTTGTAGAACGGGGCGATGGTCGGCTGGATCAGCCCCACGGTCCCGTCGAGGGACCGGACGTCGCCCCAGGATTCGAGGGGATGGGCCACGGGCAGGTGCCAGTCGGCATGGGCGGCGGTCTCGTCGGCGTAGAGCCCGGCATGGATCTTGAGCGGCACGCGCCCCATCCCGGCGGCGAAATCGAGGGCTCCGGGCGCCTCGTAGACCGGGTTGGCGCCGAGCACGATCAGCGCCGTGACGGCGCCGCGCGCCATCGCGTCGGCGAGGTCCGCCAGCGTGCCGGCCCCCTGCGCCTCGGCGGGCTCGGTGTGCCGCAGGGTCGTGCCGGTGTTGCCGAGCGCACCGTTGAGGCGGTGGACCAGGTCGTGCAGCGCCGGACTCGCCGTGAGCCCGGCCGTGACCAGGCTGGCGCCCCGGGCCTCGGTCAGGGCCTTGCCGGCGCCCCGCGTCCAGCGGGCCACCGGATCGTCGCCGGACGGTGCCGCGCCGCCCTCGGCAAGCCCCAGGAGCGCCCGGGCGAGGGCTTCGAGCCGGGCAGCCTGGACGGGAACGGAGACATCCGCCTTGGCGCTGGTCAGCGTCGGCGTCGGCGCCGCCGCGTGCAGGGTCAGCAGCCGGCCCTCCGCGTAGGCCGCGCGCCGGGCCGCGCTCCAGCGCCGGGACAGCCCGACCTGGCCCGGGCCGAGGTCGAGGAAGTCGCCGTCGAGCGCCACGATCGTGCGCGCCCGGTCGAAATCGGGGATCGTCTCCAGCGGCCGGCCATAGGCAAGGCGGGCACCCTCGTAGAGCCCCGCGCGCCCGGCACCCGCGCCGACATGCCAGCGCAGGGCCGGATAGGCGGCCCGCAGCCGGGCGATCTGCGCCGCCACCGTGGGCGAGGTCACCGGGCCGGTGAGCAGGGCGAGGCCCGCGCCGCCGGTCTCGCGCCAGGCCGGCATCTGCGCCTGCAGGGCCGCACGGAACGCCGCCCAGGAACTCGGCCGGCCGAGATGCTGAACCGCCTGGGAGCGGAACGGGTCGTAGAGGCCGAGCACGGAGGCCTGGGCCAGGACGTCGGTGCCGCCGCGGCTCCAGGGATGGTCGGGATTGCCCTCGATCTTCAGGGGCCGGCCGTTGCGGGTGGTGACCAGGATGCCGTTGCCGAACCCGTCGAACAGCGCCGAGGAGGCGTAAGCCAGGTCGGTGCCCGGCACGATCCGCTCGGGCTGGTTGACGTAGGGCACCTCGTGGTCGCGGCCGCCGGCCCCGCCGCAGGCGGTGAGCCCGCCGAGCGCGAAGGAGGCCGCCATCAGTTTCAGGAAGCCGCGCCGCTCCGGAGCGGCGGCGAGCCGGGAGGCCGAGGGGAACTCGGCGGCGAGGTAATCGCGGAATTCCGGGCTGTCGGCCACGGCGTCGAGGCTGCGCCAGAAGCGCGGGCCGTCGCCGCTCGCGAGTTTCGCACGCAGGGCCGGGAAATCGGGAGGGCCGGTCATCGGTGGCAGATCCCGCACTCGGTGAGCCGCGCGCCGCCGCGGATGTGGTACTCGGCCGCGAGCTTCGGCCCGAGGGCCGCCTGGTCGGCCGGCGGCGTCCAGGTCATGTTCCAGACCTGATCGGGCGGGCGGACATACTTATCCGGCGCCCGGTGGCAGTCGAGGCAGAAGCGCATCTCGAAGGCGTTGGCCCGGTAGGTCATCTGCATCGCCGTCACGTCGCCGTGGCAGGTGGAGCAGCCGATCCCCTTCGTCACGTGGACGGAGTGGTTGTAGTAGACGTATTGCGGCAGCTTGTTCAGCCGCTTCCATTCCAGCGGGATGTCCTGCGCGTAGCTGTCGCGCACGGGCTTGAGCATGTCGGAGCCGGTCCAGATCTGCGAGTGGCAGGTCATGCAGGTCTGGGTCGGCGGGATGCCCGCTGTGGCCTCCTTGTCGACGGTGGTGTGGCAGTAGCGGCAATCGATGCCGAGCTCGCCCGAATGGTGCTTGTGGCTGAAGGGCAGCGGCTGGGCCGGCGCCACGCCGACGCCGGTGACGTAGTTCGAGCGCACGATTCCGGCCGCCAGCACAGGCAGCCCGACCAGGCAGGCGACGCCGGTCATCAGGGCGAGGCGGTAGAGCGCGTCCGCGCCGGGCGTGAACAGCTGCGCCATCAGCCGCGCCCGCGGGACGACGGAATGATCGGGAGATCGCGTTCGATCGGCTCAGCTCCTGGCCACACGCGTCGCCCCACGTTCCGATCCCAGCCAGACCCATGCCGCAGGCCGGTCCGCGCGCGGACCGGGCGACCGAAGCGGCCGCGTTGCGCCGCGGCGGCGCCCCTATCGGGAGCCGTGCGCTGCGGTCCATAACCTAGAGCGCTTCCAGACCGGAACCAGAACTTGGATCAGGCTGGCGGACATGTCGCAGTGCGGCAGCGACAGGTCCCGCGCCCTGCGCCGAGCCCTGGGGCATCGTCGCGAGAGGGGCCCGCCGGCTTTCAGAAAAAGGCGATGCCGATCAAAAAGCTAGCGGATCGCACCGGTTCCGGTCTCCGGCGCGATGCGCTATGCCCCTGGCCGCGGAAGGCCCCCCGATCCCGCCCGGAGACGCATGGAATCCGATCCCCTCGTCCTGACCTGGCGTGCCGCGCGGCGTCTGCATGCCGCGGCGGCGGCCCTCGCGGTCGGGATCGGCGTGCCGCTCTGCGCGCTGGCCCTCCTCTGCCTGCGCGACCTCGTGGCACTGCTGCCCCGCGACGGGGCGGCGGCGCTGCCCTTCCTGCGCCTCGCCGTACCGCTCCAGGGCCGCGAGCTCGTCCTGGCACCCGGCCTGCCGCTGCGTCCCGCCGGGCTCGAATTCGCGGCGTTCCTGTGCATCGCCGCCTGCGCGCTGATCCTGGCGGCCCTCGGCTGGTGGGTGGCGCGCCTGTGCTTCAAGGCCCAGAACCGGGCCGCCGACGCGGTCCGGGACAGCGTCCTGCGGGCGATCCTCGACGCCCCGGCCGGGGCGCGGGACGAGGCGCGCAGCCTCGCCCGCCTCGTCGGCGACATGCTGGCGCGGGCCGACCGGCTGCTCGCGGCCGGGATCGTCCTGCCGGCGATGACGCTCGCCGCCCTGATCCTGGCCCTCGGCTTCGCCGCGCTGGCGGCGCCCCGGCTGGTCCCGGCGGCAATGGCCGGCCTCGCGGCGGTCGGCCTCGCCTACGGGCTGGTGCTGGAACGGGCGCGGGATCGGCAGGAGTTACGCCTGCGCACCGGCGCGCGGGCGGAGGAGAACCTGAACGACCTCGTCCGGCGCCTGCCGGCCGTGCGCAACCACGGAGCCGCCGCCCTGGAACGGACGCGCATCGCGGCCCGCGTGAGCGCGATGCGCGGCACCGTGGCCCGCGCCGAGGCGCGGCTGGCCTATGCCCGGGCGCCGGCCCTCGCCCTGGCGGTGATCCTGCCGGCGATCGCGGTCGGCACCGCCCTGTGGCGCAGCACGGCGCCGGGGGTGCCGCCGGCGCCGCCGGTGGATCCGGCCGCACTCCTGGCGGCGGCGGGCGCCTTCGGCCTCGCGGGCTGGCTCGCGGCGATCTGCGCGCGCCTCTGGACGGTGCGCCGGGCCGTGCGCCCGCGCTTCCGCGACCTCGCCCGCATCATCGCGGCCCTCGAAGGCCGGCGGGCACGGACCGGCGCCCCCGTGCCGCTGCCCCGGTCGGGGCTCCTGGCGACCCAGGGCGTCGGCGCCTTCGATCCGGTCACGGGCGAGCGGCTGACCGGCGTCGACGTCGCCGTCACCATGCCGGGCCATGTGGCGATCACCGGCAGCCGCGGCAGCGGCGCCCGGGCGCTGGCGGCGGTGCTGGCGGGGCAGGTCGAGCCGACGGCCGGCGCCGTCACCTATGCGGGCACGGACCTGCGCGGCTTCGACGCCGCCGAGCGCGCCCGGCGCATCGCCTTCGCGGCCGGCGAGGCGATCCTCATGGCGGGCTCGCTCCGGCAGAACCTGCTCTACGGCACCGACCCGGCCCGCGCCCCCGACGACATCGCGCTCATCGGGCTCAGCCGGCTGACCGGGCTCGACGGCTTCGTCTACGCCCGCGGCCTGACCGGGCGGCTCGACCCCGCGGCCCAGCCGCGGCTCGCGGCCGCGGTCGTCGCCGCCCGCCGGACCATGCGGGTGGCCCTGGCCGCCAAGGGGGCCGAGCGCCTGGTCGAGCCGTTCGACCCCGACCGCTACAACCATCAGGCGAATATCGGCGAGAACATCCTCTTCGGCGAGCCGGTGGGCGGCGCCTTCTCGCCCCTGCGCTTCGCCCGCCATCCCTACCTGCGGGCGGTGCTGGAGGCCGAGGGGCTGGTCCGGCCGCTGACGGAGATCGGCCTGTCGGTGGCCAGCAGCACCGTGGAGATCTTCGCCGACCTGCCCAACGACCATCCCCTGTTCGACGCCTACTCGCTGTTCCAGGCCTCGGAGCGGGGCTATTTCGAGGATCTCGTCGTGCGCCTGGCCGACGCCGCCAGCCTGCGCCGGGGGCCGGCGGGCCAGCGCGACCGCACGCGCCTGATCGGACTGGCCCTGCGCTACAGCGAGTCCCGCCACCGCTTCGGCCTGATCGACGCCGCGTTCGAGGCGCGGCTGGTCCAGGCGCGGCGCTCCTTCGCGCGGATGCTGCCGGCCCATCTCGCCGGCGCGGTGGAGTTCCACGATCCCGGCCGGGTCAACCCGGCCGCCAGCCTGGAGGAGAACCTGCTGTTCGGCCGGATCAGCCTCGGCGAGGCCAATGCCGAGCCGCGGGTGCGGGCGCTGGTCCGGCGCGTGCTCGCCGAGGAGGGGCTCGAAGCCGCCGTCTACGGGCTCGGGCTGGACAGCAAGGTCGAGATCCAGCCGAGCACCGGCGCGCTGGCGGACGGGGCGATCAACGCCCGCGAGCGGATGGCGATCGAGCTGGTCCGCTGCCTCGCCCGCGAGCCCGACATCCTGGTCGTCGCCCTCGCTCCCGACGAGCGGAGGGAGGACCTGCACGACCGCCTCCTCGGGCTGCGCCGGGCGCGGGCCGGGCGCGGCCTGATCGTCTGCCTGCCCGGGACCGCCGTGTCGGAGGGTTTCGCGCCGTTCGACGCGGTGATCGCGGTGGAGAACAGCGCGGTGGTGGGACCGGTGACGGTGCCCGCGGAGGCCGAACTCGCCCCGGCGGGTTGAGGCGGCCCCGGTCGGGAGATTTCGGGGCGCAGCCGTCCTTCGACGGGGGCGCGCTAACGCGGTCGCGCCGCGATCAGGACCTCGCGCTTTCGGAGGCGAGACACGGTCGCCCGCGTCCGGATCGAGCGAGGTGCCGATGATACTTTGTCCTGGACTTGAATAGCCGTCCCCTTGCAGAGACAAGCTCGGCAGTTCATTGATACGGCGCCTTGAGCGAGCGTCATGCCCCGAGATAACAAGATCAAGGCGGGTATCGCCGCAAGACTATCGCTCCGAAGAAGATGACGGCTCTTGCGTAGCCCAGCCTTCCTAGCCCTCTGCGCATGCGCCTACCTCGGCACCGATCACGCCGCCGCGCAGACCGGCCGACCCCGCGACCTTGAGGAGTTGTCCGTCGTCCTCGACCGCGCCCCCACGCCTGCCGACGCCGAACCGTGGGCCGCGCGCGGCGATGCGGGGCCAACCCCGCCGGGCGGCACAGCGCCCGGCGTCGGGATCACGTTCGGGGGGGCCGCGACGACGATCACCCGGCGGGACGCGATCGCCGATCGGCCAGCCGCCGACATAGGCTCGATCCTGCTCGACAGCCCCGGTGTCACCGTGCGCCAGGGGACGGGCGGCCGCGACGTCATCGTCTCGATCCGCGGCGCCAACGCCCGTTCCACCGGCGTGAACCGCTCCATCGCCGTGGTCGAGGACGGCTTCCCGCTGACTCAGCCCGACGGTGGCTCGCGCTTCGACCTCACCGACCCGCACGCCTACGCCGACGTCACCGTCCTGCGCGGGCCGCAATCGGCGCTGTTTGGCAACTACGCCACCGGCGGCGCCATCGCGTTCCGGACCCGCACCGGCGCCGAGATCGACGGCTACGAGATCGGTGCCGACGCCGGTTCGTTCGGGTATCTCAACACCTACGCCGCCGCGGGGCGGGCGAGCGGCCCGTTCGATCTCGCCCTGTTCCTCAGCGACGCACGGGCGAACGGCTACCAGGATCATGCGAGCTACGACACGCAGACGGTCAACCTGATCGCGCGCTACGCGCCGACCCCGGACGACCGATTCACCATCAAGGCCATCGACAACCAGCTGCACGCCGATGTCCCGGCGCGCGCGTCGCTGGCGCAGTACAGGATCAACCCCTACCAGCGCGGCTGCGCGGCGGCGGCCACGGCAGCGCCGGGCTGCACGACCTACGCCTACTTCGCCAACGGCGCCTACGGCGCGACGGTGGCCGTGACGGCGAGCGAGGCGGCGCTGCTGCGCGACGACAGGCGCACCGTCCTCGGCCTGCGCTACGAGCACGACCTCGATGCATTCACCACCTGGAGCGCGCAGGCGGTGCTCGATGAGCGCAACTTCTTCCAGCCGTTCTACACCGCCTCACCCCAGGGTTCGTACCCGTCCCAGAACCTCCTCACCGACGTGACCCGGCGCGCCGACCTGTTCGGTCTGCCGGCGACCGGCTACGCGGCGCTGTCCTACGACCGGATCGAGTCCCACGCCGCGATCTACACCCGCGCCCCTTACAGCGGGCCGCGCCTGGGCGCGCTGACCAGCGACCAGCGGGCGGTCCAGGACAACCTCGGCGCACGGGCTCGGGTGGAGCTACAGCTGTCCGAACGGTGGTCGGTGGCGGCCGGGCTCGGCGCGCAGGCGACCGGCGTCGCGGGGCGCAACATCTTCTACACGACGACCCCGGGCGGCACGGCTGGAGCTGGGGCCGGCGTGGACCGCACCTTCCTCAACGCCGCGCAGGACCTGTCGCTGACCTACCGGCCCAGCGCGGACTGGCGGTTCCTCGCCCGCGCGGCGACCGCCTACGCGACCCCGGCGGCACCAGCCTGTTCATCACGCCCGCCGGAATACCGGGCAACAACACGCTGCTGAGGCCGCAGCGCAACCTCGGACTCGACCTCGGCGCGACCTGGATGCCGCTGCCAGGACTGCAACTGTCGATCACCGGCTTCTACGAGTTCCTGCGCGACGAACTCGTCTCGCAATCGCCCGGCGGCGGCCTCCTGCCGTTCATCGTCAACGCGCCGGCCTCGGAGCACCGCGGCGTCGAGGTCCGCGCGACCTGGGCGTCTCCGGACGGGTGGCGGGCGACGCTGGCCTATACCCACGACGACCAAGTCTACACGCGGTACACCGAGCAACTCAGCGCGGGGGCGAGGACCGCCACGTTCGATCGGGTGGGCCGGCACATCCCGGGCGTGCCCGTCGATGCGGGGCTGGTACGGCTCGGCCACGAATGGACGACCGGCCTGCTGCACGGCTTCGGGGCGTTCGTCGAGGCGGTCTCCCAGAGCGGTTTCCCGCTCGACAACGCCAACGTGCTGAAAGCCCCGGGTTTCGGGATCGTCAACCTCAACGTCCACTACGACCGAGCGCTCTCGGGTCGGGCGGATGCCGGCTTCGCCAAACGCGTGAGCGTCTATGTCGAGGCGCGCAACGTGCTGGGTCAGGTCTATACGAACGCCGCCCAGAACGTCGCCGACACGATCAGCGCGGTGAACGGACAGCCGAACGGAGCGCGCGTCCTGGCCCAGGCGACCGGCTCCGTATTCGCGGGTGCACCGCGCAACATCGTCGGCGGCGTACGCGTGGCGTTCTGACGATGAGGGCCGCGCGTCATACATCGGGCGATGGCCCGTTTCTGGAGCCGTGCCGGCCGCCGTCGGCTTCGACCGCGCAGCGCATGTCGCCAAGCCCCAGACGACGGCCCGAATCGGATCAGCCGCGCCCGTCCGTCGGTGCGGTCCGAGCCACAGCCTCACCGCCGCCGCAATGGCCCGGCAAGCCGATGGCCCGCGTCCGTCCGGCGCCATTCCGGCCGATCCAGTGCGGACGGTTCATGCCTCGAACGCTCCCGATAACGCTCGCCGCCGGTCTGGCGCTCCTGGTGGCCCATGGCGGCCCGGCCGCCGCGCAGGCCGGGAAGGCCGAGGCGCCGATCCCGGCCGCCACCCTGGCGCTGATGGCCCACAAGGGTGTCACGGCCGCGTCCCCGGTCCTGTTCCGGGCCTACAAGAAGGAATCCGAGATCGAGGTCTGGAAGAAGGGCCCGTCGGGCTACGTCTTCATCAAGACCTTCCCGATCTGCCGCTGGTCCGGGCAGCTCGGGCCCAAGCGCCGGAGCGGCGACCGGCAGACCCCGGAGGGGTTCTACACGGTGCCCCGGGGCCAGATGAACCCTAACTCGCACTACTACCTGTCCTTCGACGTCGGCTATCCCAACGCCTACGACCGGGCCCACGGGTCCACCGGCTCGGCCGTGATGGTCCACGGCATCTGCTCGTCGATGGGCTGCTTCGCCATGACCGACGGCACGGTCGGCGAGATCTACGCCATCGCCCGCGACGCCCTGAAGGGCGGGCAGGCGGCGTTCCAGTTCCAGTCCTACCCGTTCCGGATGACCGCCGAGGCCATGGGCCGGCACCGGCTGGACCCGAACATCGCGTTCTGGCGCGAGCTCAAGGCCGGGTCCGACCGGTTCGAGGCGAGCCGCGAGGAGCTCCAGGTCTCGGTGGCCGCCGGCCGCTACGCCTTCGCCCCGTCCCGGAATCCCGCCGTGGAGGCGGCGGTGGCGACCCGGCGGGCCGTGGAGGACGCGCGGATCGCCGCCCTGGCCGAGACCGGGGAGCCCGCCGTGCGCATCACCTATTCCGACGGGGGGCAGAACGCCTTCTGGGCGGCCTACACGGCCCGGGGCGGCACGGTCGGCGACATCAGCCGCCCGGAGGCCCTGGCCTTCGCCGGACAGGAGGTGGTGGTCGTGCCGGCGCACCGCGCCCCGCGCCCGGTGCCTCAATCCGTCTGGGCCGCCTGGGCCGCGGCGGATTCCGTGCTGTCCCCCCGGCGGATGGCCGGCTTCGTCCCGGTCTACGAGCGCGCCGCCGACCCGTTCGGGGCGCTGGCCGCCCCCCTGCCGACCCGCTACGGCGACGGTCTGCCCTCCTGGCTCGCCGCCGGCCTCGGCGGCCGGGTTCCCGGCTCCCCGAATCTGCCCGGCGCGACGCCCGGTCTCCTGGCCTCGGCCGAAGGCCCTTGAGGCATGCAAGCGCCCGGCCCGGCGACCCGTCCGTGTGCGAAGACGCACATCACGGGGGCTCTCGGCACACCAATTCATGGTACGGCAGGGGACGAACGGTACTCTCGTTCCGTCGGCCTGCCGTAATCAGAGCACTCTTCCCGGAACGGCGACGGGGTTTCGATCGTAACGGATCGGGATTGACGTCCGCAGATTCGTGATCGCCATGTCCAATCGTTTTGAGCCGGCCCTCCCGGCGGCCGACCAAGACCTCGTCCTCCGGTTCTGGGGCGTGCGCGGCTCGACCCCGGTCAGCGGCCCGCAATACGCCGAGTTCGGCGGCAACACGCCGTGCCTGGAGGTGCGCTGCGGGCAGCGCCTCTTCATCGTAGACGCGGGCTCGGGCCTCTACAATCTCGGGCAGGGCCACCGCACCGACCTGCCCCGGGAAGTCGACCTGCTGTTCAGCCACCTGCATCTCGACCACACGGCGGGTCTGCCGTTCTTCAAGCCCGCGGTCCTCGACTGCGACCGCGTGATCAACACCTATTGCGGCAATCTCGGCGGCGAATCGGCCGGGCCGACCCTCGACCGTCTGTTCGCGCCGCCGCTCTTCCCGGTTACCCTCGACAAGCTGTGCTGCACCTTCCACCACCATGGGTTCGAGGCGGGGCAGACCCTGACCTTCCCGGACGGGGTGCGGGTCGACACGATCCCGCTGAACCATCCGCAGGGCTCGGTGGGCTACCGGTTCGAGCATGGCGGCCGGCGCCTGTGCCTGATCAGCGACATCGAGCACAGCGATCCCTGGCCGGACCCGGAGCTCGCCCGGTTCGTCGCCGGCGCCGACCTGATGGTCTATGACGGCATGTTCACCGACGGCGAGTACCCGACCTGCCGGGGCTGGGGCCATTCCACGTGGCAGAAGGGCGTCGAGCTGGCGCGGGTCGCGGGCGTGAAGGCGCTGGCCATCATCCACCTGCATCCGGCCCATTCCGACACGGCGCTCCGCGACATGGAGGCCGATCTCCAGGCCGAGATGCCCACCGCCTTCATCGCCCGCGAATCGCAGAGCATCACCGTGGGCACACCCCGGACCGTGACCCGCCGCCCCGCCGTGGCGCGCGAGGTGCGCCGCCGGATCAAGGTCGCCTGAACCGCCTCAGACGGAGCGACCCGCCGCGCGGGCCCTGCGCGCCCGGTCGAACCGCCGGAATCCGAACAGCACGAACAGGGCGACGCCGATCGTCAGGATGCTCCAGCCGTAATTGCTGACGAGCTGGGCGTCGATCGGATGGCCGATCCAGCCGAGGGCGACAAGCAGCCCGAAGGCGGCGATCGCCGCTGAAACGAGCATCCCGACAATCATCGAATTCTCCGGCGAACCGCGCCCGCACCGTCCGACGCGGCGCGCGAGACCGGAAGAATGCGCGGGACCGGCAGCCGTTCCGTGCCTCCGCCGGGCATGTCCCCGGCACACCGGGACCCCGAAGCGGGAGCCCTAAGGCGTCAGGAAGCGGCGCAAACCGCGATCTTCGCACCGCACCTGATTGCAACGCCCTCGGGCCCCGCTCTAAGTAGGCGCCCTGACGGCGCCCCGGGGCGCGCGCGGAACCCGAGACCACGGCGATGACCGGCCACCAGAACACGACCGCGGGCCCGACCGCGGATACGGCGGCGAACACGCCCCAGGACAGCGGCCCCGCCACCATGGCCGGCCCCAATCTGCTGCGCCCGCAATCCCAGCTCGTGACGATCTACGGCGGCTCCGGCTTCCTCGGTCGGCACGTGGTGCGGGCGCTGGCCAAGCGCGGCTACCGGATCCGCGTGGCGGTGCGGCGGCCGGACCTCGCGCTGTTCCTGCAACCCCTGGGACAGGTCAACCAGATCGTGGCCGTCCAGGCCAACCTGCGCTACCCCGAGTCCGTGGCCCGCGCCGCCGAGCGCGCGGACGTGCTGATCAACCTCGTCGGCATCCTGCAGGAGACCGGGTCCCAGAGCTTCGCGCGGCTGCAGGTCGAGGGGGCCGAGACGATCGCCCGGGCGGCAGCCCGGCAGGGGGCCCGGATGATCCAGGTCTCGGCGATCGGGGCGGACCCGGCCTCGCCGTCGCTCTACGCCCGCACCAAGGCCGAGGGCGAGGCCAAGGTGTTCGCCGCCTGCCCGGACGCGGTGGTGTTCCGGCCGTCGCTGATCTTCGGCCCCGGCGACGGCTTCTTCAACCGGTTCGCCGGTCTCGCCCGGGCCCTCCCGGTCCTGCCGCTGGCCGGCGGGCAGTCGCGCTTCCAGCCGGCCTTCGTGGGCGATGTCGCCGAGGCGATCGCCCGGGCGGTCGACGGCACGGTCGCGGGGGGCCGGGTCTACGAACTCGGCGGCCCGGAGGTGGGGACGCTGGAGCACTTCGTGCGCTACATGCTCAAGACGATCCAGCGCAAGCGCGTCGTGGTCGATCTGCCCCTGCCGGTCGCCAAGCTTCAGGCCCGCATGCTGGAGGTCGCCGACACCCTGACCTTCGGCCTGCTGCCGGACTCGCTCAAGCTCACCCGCGATCAGGTGATCCTGCTCCAGAACGACAACGTCGTCTCCGAAGCGGCGAAGGCCGAGGGCCGGACCTTCGAGGGCCTCGGCATCCTCCCGACCGCCGCCGAGGCGGTGGTGCCGGGCTACCTCTGGACCTACCGCAAGGCGGGTCAGTTCGCCACCGATCGGGACGAGGAGCTGCTGTCCGAAGTGCCCGACACGCTGGCATCGAAGCCCATGGCGGCCGGCTCGCAGCACAGGCCCCAGACCGCCTCCGGCCCGGCGATCGGCGCCGATGCCGGCAGCTCGCCGGGGCGGGGCGGCGGAAGCGTGCGCTGGGGCACCCGGAAGCCGGGCTAGATGGCGCATCCCATCCCGAGCCGCGCGCAAGCGGCGCCCGCGCACCGCGAACCGGCGGTCCGGGCGTGAGGCGCATCCTAGTCACCGGCGCCGCCGGCTTCGTCGGCGGCCACGTCCTGCCGCTCCTGGCGGCGGCGGGGGATCGCGTCGCGGGGATCGGCCGGGGGCCGTCCCCCCGCCTGCCGGAGGGCGTGACCTACGAGACCGTCGACCTCCTCGACGACGCCGCCCTCGGCGGCTTCGTGGACCGGTTCCGGCCGACCGCGATCCTCCACCTGGCCGGCCTCGCCTCGGTGGCGGATTCCGCCAGCGGGCCCGGGCAGACCTGGCGGGTGAACGTCAACGGCCTGATGAACCTCGTCGCCGCCGTGGAAGCCGTGCCGGACTGCACGTTCTTCTTCGTCAGCTCCGGCGAAGTCTACGGCAGCGCCTTCCTGGCCGGCCACGCCCTCACCGAGGCGGCCGAGCCGCTGCCGCGCAACACCTATGCCCGGTCGAAATGGGTCGGCGAGCAGCTCCTGCACGACCTGCTGCCCCGGATCGGCGTGAAGCTCGTGGTGCTGCGGCCGTTCAACCATATCGGACCCGGCCAGGACGAGCGCTTCGTGGTGGCCTCCTTCGCGGGCCAGATCGCCCGGATCGAGGCCGGGCTGGTGCCGCCCCGCCTCGAAGTCGGCAACCTCTCCTCGCACCGCGACTTCCTGGACGTGGCCGACGTGGCGCAGGCCTATGCCGATCTCATCGGCCGGGCGGAATCCCTGGCGGATGGCAGCGTGTTCAATATCAGTTCCGGCGTGCCGCGGACGATCGCGAGCGTGCTCGAGGACTTGCGCACCCGGGCCCGCGTGCCCTTCGAGATCCGGATCGCCCCCGAGCGGGTGCGCCCGGCCGAGATCCCGATGGCGGCGGGCGATGCCGGCCGGCTGCGCGCCACCACCGGCTGGCAGCCGCGGGTCGCGTGGGACGCTGCCCTGAACCGGGTGCTGGACGATGCCCGGGCCCGGCTGGCGGCCGCGCACGGCGCCGGGTGAGGGCGCGCGTCGCCGCTACCGCACCACGCCCTTCGCGTTGAGCGCCGCCCACGCCTCCGCCGGGTCGTCCAGGCATTCCGCCAGGATCTCCGCACTCGAATCCCCCAGGCTCGGCGGCATCCGGCGGACCGGCAGCCGCCGCCCATCGAGGCGGTAGGGCGGGGCGATCACGTGCGCGTTCCCGGAGCCCTCGACCACGAGCCCGGCCTCCCGGGCCCTGTCGCAGGTCAGCGCCTCGCGCAGGCCCATCACCTCGCCGCAGGGGATGCCCGCCGCCCGCAGCCGGGCGATCAGCGGCGCGCGTTCCCACGTGGCGAGTTCGGCCTCCAGGATCGGGATGAAGGCGGCGCGGTTCTTCGAGCGGTCGAGATTGGTGGCGAAGCGCGGATCGGCGACGAGGTCCGGCCGCGCCAGAACCTGCTCGCAGAAGCGGCGGTACTGGGCGTTGTTGCCCACCGTGATCACCACCGGCCCGTCCCCGGCCTCGAATACCCCGTAGGGCACGATCGACAGATGGGCGTTGCCGTAGCGGGGCGGGTCGATGCCCCGGGCGAGCGCCTCCAGCCCGTAATAGGAGGTCAGGGCCACGCCGCAATCGAACAGGGCCAGGTCGATGGTCCGGCCGCGCCCGGTCCGCTCCCGCTGGAACAGAGCCGCGAGCACGGCCTGGGCGGCGTATTGCCCGGTGAACAGGTCGACCGCCGCGACCCCGAACTTCAGGGGCGGCCCCCCGGCCTCGCCGTTGAGTGCCATCACGCCCGATTCGCCCTGCACCACGAGGTCGTAGCCGGGCCGGCCCGCCTCGGAGCCGGCCGGGCTGTAGCCGGCGATCGAGCAGTAGATCAGGCCGGGATTCTCGGACGCGAGCGCCGCGTAGCCGAGGCCGAGCTTCTCGGCCCCGCCGGTCTTGAAGTTCTGGACCAGCACGTCGCTGTCGCGGGCCAGCGCCCTGACGATCGCCAGCCCCTCCGGCGTGGCGAGGTCGACGCCGATCGAGCGCTTGTTGCGGTTCACGCTGTCGAAATACGAGGTGTTGCCGGGGGTCGTGGTCACCCCCCAGTCGCGGGTGTCGTCGCCGCGCTCCGGATGCTCGACCTTGATCACGTCGGCCCCGAGGTCGCCGAGCACCTGCGCGCACCACGGCCCCGCCAGGACCCGGGACAGGTCGAGGACCCGGATCCCGGCGAGCGGGAGGTCGTGAGCCGGATCAGCATCCATCGGAGGGCTCCTCGGTGCGGGGGTCGCGCATCATGAATGTTCCGGATCCAAAAGGTCTTCGACCCTTTGCGGGTGCAGGGTGGAACCCTGCTGCCGGTCTTCGACCGGTGTCGGGCTCCGCCCCGACGCCCCGCCAAAGGGCTCGCCCTTTGGGAACCAGCTCGTCATCAGCTAGGCGCCCATCACGCCGTCAAGGCTGCGCACGGCCGCGATCAGTTTCGGACGCGCCACCTCCATGAGGAAGCGCGGGTCGGTGATGACCGTCGGGGCGCCGCAATTGACCGACATCGGCGGCAGGCCGCCGCCGGGATGGAACCCCACCGCGATGGCGCAGACCGTCTCCTGCCATTCGCCGAACGAGGTGCAGCAGCCGATCTCCCGGTGCTCGGCCACCGCCCGGTCGAGGCCGGCGCGGAGGGCGGGCCACGCCACCGGGTCGAGGGCCTTCAGGTCCTCGTAGATGCCCACGCGCTCGCGGTCCGGGCAGATCGCCACGTAGGCCCGGCCCATGGCGCTGCGGGCGAGCGAGATGCGCGAGCCGGTATCGAGGTTGAGGGAGATCGCCGCCGGGCCGCGCTGGCAGTCGACGTAGCGCATGCTCAGCCGGTCGCGGACCCCGAGCCCCACCGAGGCATTGGCCGCCTCCGCCACCGCCCGCAGGACCGGCCGGGCGATGCCGCGCACGTCGAGCCCACCCAGCGCCGCCGAACTGAGGGCGATGGTCGCGGTGCCGAGCCGGTAGCGGCCGAGCTCAGGCATGTGCTGGAGATAGCCGAGTCTGGTCAGGGTGTAGGTGAGCCGCGACACGGTGGAGCGCGGCAGCCCGCAGGCCTCGGCGATGTCGTGGTTGGCGAGACTCGTCCGCCCCGGGCCGAAGCAGGCCAGCACCGCCAGCCCCCGGGCCAGCGCCGTGACGAAGTGGCGGTCCTCCTTCGCCCCCTCGGCACCCGGCCCGGCCGGATCGGGCAGCACCGCCCCCTCCGCACTCATCGGCGCAGGAACGCCGCGAAGGCCGCCTGCGCCTCCGGGCTCCGGCGGAGCGCGTGGAACACCTGCGCCTCCTCGGCCAGCGCGCGGGCGACGCTGTCGTCGTGGCCCCGGCGCAGGGCCCGCTTGGTCGCGGTGATCGAGGCCGGGGGCAGGGCGGCGAGCGACCGGGCTCTCGCCATCGCGGTATCGAGCGCCGCCCCCTCGGGCACCGCGGCGTTGACGAGACCGGCCGACACCGCGTCCTGCGCCGTGAAGGGCTCGCCGAGCAGGAGCAGTTCGGCCGCGCGCTTCGTGCCCGCAGCGAGGGGCAGCAAGTAGCTCGACCCGCCCTCCGGACTGAGGCCCAGAGCCGTGAACGGCAGCCGGAACCGGGCGCCGGCCCCGGCATAGGCGAGGTCGCAATGCAGCAGCAGGGTCGTGCCGATGCCGACCGCGTGCCCCTCGACGGCCGCGAGCACCGGTTTCGGGCAGGCGCGCAGGGCCTTGAGGAAGGTCAGGCCGGGGCTGTCGCCGGCGGTCTCGACGTCCTGGAAATCCCTCAGGTCGTTGCCGGCAGTGAAGCAGCCGCCCGCGCCGGTGAGCACCACGGCGCGCACGGCCTCTTCGCGTCCCGCCGCGTCGAGGGCGGCGGTCAGGCCGGCATAGGCCGCCCGGTCGAGGGCGTTGCGCCGTTCCGGACGGTCGAGGGTGACCAGCCGGATCCCGGGCTCCGGATCGGCGACGCGGACGCTCACGGGACGGCCGCGCCGGCGTAGTCCCCGGAGAGGCCCGCGAGGCCGGCCCGGGCCGCCGCGTAGTCCCGGGCGAGCCGGGCCACGAGGTCGGCGGTGGCCGGCGCATCCGCGATGGTGCCGACCCCCTGGCCGGCGCCCCAGACGTCCCGCCACGCCTTCACGCTGCCGCTGCCGAAATCCATCGCGGTCTTGTCGCGCACCGGCAGCGCCTCGGGATCGAGCCCGGCGGCGCGGATGCTCGGCGTCAGGTAATTGCCCGGCACGCCGGTGAAGTACGGGGTGTAGACGATGTCGGCGGCCGCGCTGCCGGCGATCATGTCCTTGTAGGCCGGAACCGCGTTCGCCTCCCGGGTGGCGATGAAGCGGGTGCCCATATAGGCGAGGTCGGCGCCCATGGCCTGGGCGGCCAGGATCGCCGCGCCCGAGGTGATCGCCCCCGACAGGATCAGCGGCCCGTCGTAGAAGCGCCGGATCTCGCCCACGAGGGCGAAGGGGCTGAGCGTGCCGGCGTGTCCCCCGGCGCCGGCGCAGACCAGGATCAGCCCGTCGACCCCGGCCTCCAGGGCCTTCTCGGCGTGCCGGACGGTGGTGACGTCGTGGAACACCACGCCGCCATAGGCATGGACCGGGCGGATCACCGCGTCCGGCGCCCGCAGGGAGGTGATGATGATCGGCACCCGGTGCCGGACGCAGGCCTCAACGTCCTGCGCGAGGCGGTCGTTCGAGGCGTGAACGATCTGGTTCACCGCGAAGGGCGCGATCCTTTTCGCGGGGTCCGCCGCCCGGGCTTCGGCGAGGGTGCGGGTGATCCGCGTCAGCCATTCGTCCAGCAGGTCGGCGGGCCGGGCGTTCAGAGCCGGAAACGACCCGACCACGCCGGACAGGCACTGGGCGATGACCAGGTCCGGCCCGGAGACAATGAACATCGGCGCGCAGATCACCGGCAGGGCGAGCCGGCCGCGCAGCATCTCCGGCAGGCGGGCCCCGGAGACCTGTTCGGGACCGTCGCTCACCGCCCGCACTCCGCCGCCCCACAGGCGCCTCCGGGCCGCTCGCCCCGCTCGATGCCGCGCACCGCGATCCTCCCCGTGATTCCCGCGATCCGCCCGCGACCCCAGCAGCGGTCGTGGCCGAGTCCCAGCCCGCCCAGAGCCGTTTTGATGGCATGGTCCCCCGGCGGCGGTCAAACGGCAGCCCGAGCGCGCTTCTGCAATGCGGAACAGCGGCAGTCGCAGTGTCGGCAGCCGGGATCCATTCTTGACGCGGGCCCTCGCTCGGACCAACATTCCGCGAAATTGCAGACGATCATTCTGCATCGCAGAACGACAGGGAGGCTCGGGTTGGTTCGTCAGGAGGTCGATGGCGGCGTGGCCGTGCTCACGCTTGCCAATCCGCCGGTCAACGCGCTCGGCGCCGCGTTGCGGGCGGCTCTGGACGCGGCCATGGGCCAAGCCATCGCGGACGATTCGGTCCGGGCGATCGTGCTGGCGGCCGCGGGCAAGGTCTTCGTGGGCGGCGCCGACATCACCGAGTTCGGCAAGCCGCCGCAGGCGCCGAGCCTGCCCGACATCCTAGACCGGCTCGATGCCAGCCCGAAGCCCGTGGTGGCGGCGATCGGCGGCGCGGCGCTGGGCGGCGGCCTGGAGCTGGCGATGGCCTGCCACGGCCGCCTCGCGGCGCCCGCCGCCACGCTCGGCCTGCCGGAGATCAAGCTCGGGATCATCCCGGGGGCCGGGGGCACGCAGCGCCTGCCCCGCCTGATCGGGCCCGACGCCGCCTTCCCGATGATGCTCACCGGCGCGCCGGTCTCGGCCGAGAAAGCGGCCGCGCTCGGCATCGTCGATGCCGTGGTGCTCGGCGACCTCGTGGCGGCGGCCCGGACCCGCGCCCTGGAGATCGCGGATTCGGGCCGGCTTCCGCGGGTGCGCGACCGGTCGGACAAGCTCACGCCGGAAGCGCGCGAAAAATTCGACGCCCAGGCCGCCGAGGCGGTCAAGCGCGATCCCGACGCCACCAACGTCCACGCCCTGGCCCGGGCCGTGCGTGCCGGCCTGGAGCAGGGTTTCGACGCCGCCGTAGCGGCCGAGCGGGCCGAGTTCCGGGCCCTGGTGGAGGATCCGCGCTCCAAGGCCCTGCGCTACGCCTTCTTCGCCGAGCGCGAGGCGGCCCGGGTTCCGGGACTGGCGAAGGACACGCCCCGCCGTCCGATCCACACGGCCGCTGTGATCGGCGCGGGCACGATGGGCGGCGGCATCGCCATGTGCTGCGCCAATGCCGGCATCCCCGTCACCGTGATCGAGACCGAGGCCGGCGCCCTGGAGCGCGGCCTCGACCGGGTGAAGGACCTCTATGCCGGCTCGGCCAAGCGCGGCTCGATCACCGAGGCCCAGCGGGAGGAGCGGGTCGGCCGGATCACCGGCGCGGTCGGCCTGGAACACGCGGGCGAGGCCGACATCGTCATCGAGGCGGCCTTCGAGGATATGGGCGTCAAGCGCGCGATCTTTTCGAAGCTCGACGGCATCGCCAAGCCTGGGGCGATCCTGGCGACCAACACCTCCTACCTCGACGTGAACGCCATCGCGGCGATGACCGGCCGGCCGCAGGACGTGCTCGGCCTGCACTTCTTCAGCCCGGCCAACGTGATGCGCCTCGTGGAGGTGGTCCGCGCCGAGAGGACCGCCCCGGAGGTGCTCGCCACCGCCGTCGACCTGGGCAAGCGCCTCAACAAGCTGCCGGTGACGGTGGGCGTCTGCTTCGGCTTCGTCGGCAACCGCATGCTGGAGCGCCGCAGCCGCGCGGGCGAACGCCTGCTGCTGGAGGGCGCGCTGCCCCACGCGGTCGACGCGGCGGTCACCGGTTTCGGCTTCCGGATGGGCCCCTTCGCCATGGGCGACCTCGCCGGCCTCGATATCGGCTGGCGCTCGCGCAAGGATTTCGGCGGCCGGGCGCCGATCGCCGACTCCCTCGCCGAGCAGGGGCGCTACGGCCAGAAGACCGGCCGCGGCTTCTACCTCTACCCGGACGGCGCCCGCACCGGCACCCGCGATCCCGAGGTGGACGCGCTCATCGAGAAGACCGCCGCCGAGCACGGCATCGCGCGCCGCAGCTTTGATTCGGAAGAAATCGTGGCGCGGCTGATGTACCCGATGGTCAACGAGGGCGCGCGGATCCTGGAGGAGGGCATCGCGGCCCGGCCCGGCGACATCGATACGATCTGGATCAACGGCTACAACTGGCCGGCCTGGCGCGGCGGCCCGATGCACTGGGCCGACACGGTCGGGCTCAAGACCGTCGCCGGGGCGCTGTCCCGATTCGCGGCCGAGACCGGTGACGACAGCCAGGAGCCGGCCCCGCTGCTGCGGAGGCTGGCGGACGCTGGCGGCCGCTTCGCCGACTGGAAGGCGACGGCCTGATGGCCTGTCGGGCCGCGTCCCGGTTTCGAAAGGTCCGGGACCTTTCGCGGGTGCAGGGCAGCGCCCTGCTGGCGGCCGAGGCCGCATCCGACGGGGCGTCGCCCCGACACCCCACCAAAGGGCGTGACGCCCTTTGGAAACCCCGGAGGACCCCGGCATGACCGACGCGGTGATCGTCGCGACCGCCCGCACGCCGATCGGCAAAGCGCATCGCGGCGCGCTGAACCTCACCCGCGGCGCCGACCTCGCCGCCCACGCCATCCGCGGCGCCCTGGACCGGGCGCGGCTGGAGCCGGAGGCGGTCGAGGAGGTGGTGCTGGGCTGCGGCTATCCGGAGAACGCCACCGGCGGCAACGTCGCCCGGCACGCCGCCCTGGTGGCGGAAATTCCGGTGGACTCGGCCGGTGTCACGGTCTCGCGCTTCTGCGCCTCGGGGCTGGAGGCGATCGCCAGCGCCGCCCGCCGGATCATCCTCGACGGCGTGCCGGTGGCGGTGGCCGGCGGCGTCGAGTCGATCAGCCTCGTCCAGCCGAAGGTCCAGCGGGACTTGACCCGCAATGCCTGGCTGGAGGCGCACCTGCCGGCGATCTACATGCCGATGATCGAGACCGCCGACATCGTGGCGCAGCGCTATGGGATATCCCGGGAGGCGCAGGATGCCTTCGCGCTTGAGAGCCAGCGCCGCACCGCGGACGCCCAGGCACGCGGGCTGTTCGACGACGAGATCGTGCCGATGTCCGCCGTGATGGCGGTGACCGACAAGGCCACCGGCGAGACCCGGGAGATCGAGACCCGGCTCGCCAAGGACGAGGGCAACCGGCCGGATACGACGCTCGAGGGCTTGGCCAAGCTCAAGCCTGTGCGCGGGGAGGGCGCCTTCGTCACGGCGGGCAATGCCAGCCAGCTCTCGGACGGCGCCTCGGCCAGCGTGCTGATGTCGGCCGCGGAGGCCGCACGGCGGGGACTGACCCCGCTCGGCACCTTCCGGGGCTTCGCGTCGGCGGGCTGCGGGCCGGACGAGATGGGCATCGGCCCGGTCTTCGCGGTGCCGCGGCTCCTGGAGCGGCAGGGCCTCAGCGTCGATGACATCGACCTGTGGGAGCTGAACGAGGCCTTCGCGTCGCAGTCAGTCTATTGCCGCGACCGGCTCGGCATCGACCCGGACAAGGTCAACGTCAACGGCGGGGCCATCGCGGTCGGCCACCCGTTCGGCATGTCGGGGGCGCGGCTCGTGGGCCACGCCCTGCTGGAGGGTCGCCGCCGCGGGGCGCGCTACGCCGTGGTCACCATGTGCGTCGCCGGCGGCCAGGGCTGCGCCGGCCTGTTCGAGATCGGAGGCTGACCATGGATCTCCGCTTCACGCCGGACGAACTCGCGTTCCGCGACGAGGTCCGGACCTTCTGCCGCGAAGAAATCCCGGCGGACATTCGAAAAAAGGTCTCGGAGGGCCGCAGCCTCACCAAGGACGATTACGTCACGAGCCAGCGGATCCTCAACGCCAAGGGCTGGGCGGTGCCGCATTGGCCGCAGGAATGGGGCGGCCGGGATTGGACCTCGATCCAGCGATACATTTATACGGAAGAACTGTTCCAGGCGGCGGTGCCGCTGCCGCAGCAGTTCAACTGCTACATGTTCGGGCCCGTGCTGGCGACCTTCGGTCAGGACGACCAGAAGGCGCGCTTCCTCCCCCGGGCGGCCAACCTCGACGATTGGTGGTGCCAGGGTTTCTCCGAGCCCGGCGCCGGCTCGGATCTGGCCTCGCTGAAGACCAAGGCCGTGCGCGACGGCGACCACTACGTCGTCGACGGCCAGAAGACCTGGACCACGCTGGGCCAGCACGCCGACTGGATTTTCTGTCTGGTCCGCACCGATTTCGAGGCCAAGAAGCAGCGCGGCATCTCTTTTCTTCTGATCGACATGACGACCCCCGGCATCACCGTGCGCCCGATCCTGACCCTGGAGGGCCGGCACGAGGTCAACGAGGTTTTCTTCGACGCCGTCCGGGTGCCCGTGGAGAACCTCGTGGGCGAGGAGAACCGGGGCTGGGATTACGCGAAATTCCTGCTCGCCAACGAGCGCACCGGCATCGCCCGGATCGGGCTCACCAAGGAGCGGATCGCCCGGATCAAGCGGCTCGCCCGGGAGATGCCGGCCGGGCCCGGCACGATGTGGGACGATCCCGCCTTCCGCGCCCGGGTCGCCGAGGTCGAGGTCGAGCTGAAGGCGCTCGAGATCACCCAGATGCGGGTGGCGGCCAAGCAGGGCCGGGCGGATTCGGTGGAGCCCGATCCGGCCTCCTCGCTCCTCAAGATCCGCGGCTCGCAGCTCCAGCAGGCGGCGACCGAATTGCTGGTCGAACTCGCCGGGCCGTTCGCGCTCGCAGCCCCGGCGCGGGGGGCGGGGGCCAACAACCTGCCCGGCGGCTTCGACTGGGTCGATGCCGCGGCGCCGAGCTACTTCAACAACCGCAAGGTCTCGATCTACGGCGGCTCGAACGAGATCCAGCACAACGTCATCGCCAAGGGCATTCTGGGGTTGTGAGCGGCGGGCCCATCCCATCCACACCCTCATCCTGAGGTGCCCGCATCAGCGGGCCTCGAAGGAGGGCTCCAGCCAGCCGTGCGATCCCTGGAGGGCTCCTTCGAGGCGGCTGCGCCGCACCTCAGGATGAGGGTGTGAGTGGGATGAGCGCCGCCGCCGCGACCATCCGCGAGGGAACACCATGGATTTCGACCTGAACGAGGACCAGTCGCTCCTGCGCGACAGCGTCGAGCGGCTCTGTGCCGACCTCTACCCGTCGCTGGAGAGCCGGCAGGCGCGGCTGAAGGCGGCGCTGGGATTCCCCGCGGAGGGCTGGGCGGCCTTCGCCGAGCTCGGCGTCGCCGGCCTGCCCTTCGCCGAGGAGGAGGGCGGGCTCGGCGGTGGGCCGGTGGAGACCATGCTGGTGATGGAGGCGGTGGGTCGAAACCTGGTGGTCGAGCCGCTGCTGGCGAGCCTCGTCCTTGGCTCGACGGCCCTGCGGCTCGGCGGCAGCCCGGCGCAGAAAGAGCGCCTCGTCCCGGGCCTCGTCGCCGGCGACCTGCGCCTCACCCTGGCCCATACCGAGCGCCAGTCCCGCTACGACCTCTCCGACGTGGCGACGACGGCCCGGCGCTCCGGGGACGGTTTCGTCCTGAGCGGCGCCAAGAGCGTCGTGCCCAATGCCGACGCGGCGGGCCTGATGGTCGTGTCGGCACGGGTCTCCGGGGAGCGGCGCGACCCGCACGGGATCGGCCTGTTCCTCGTGCCGGCCGATGCAGCGGGGGTGGCGATCGAAGCCTATCCGACCCAGGACGGCGGCCGAGCCGCCGAGGTGTCCTTCTCGGACGTGGCGCTCCCAGGCGACGCGGCGCTCGGCGACCCCGAGGGCGGCCTGCCGCTCCTGGAGCGGGTGGTGGAGCACGGCATCGCGGCGCTGGCCGCCGAGGCGGTCGGCTCCATGGACGCGCTCCACAGGCTGACCGTGGACTACCTCAAGACCCGCAAGCAGTTCGGCGTCAGCGTCGGCTCGTTCCAGGCCCTGCAGCACCGGGCCGTGGACATGCTGATCCAGCTGGAACAGGCCCGCTCGATGGCGCTCTACGCCGCCATGATGGTCGACACGCCTGACGCCGCGCCGCGGGCCGCGGCCCTCTCCGCCGTGAAGGTCCAGATCAACAAGGCCTGCCGCTATGTCGGCCAGGAGGCGGTGCAGCTCCACGGCGGCATCGGCATGACCCTTGAATATATCGGCGCCCACCACTTCAAGCGGCTCGCCATGATCGAGTACCAGCTCGGCGACACCGCCCACCACCTTCGGCAGATCACGCAGGGTGAGAACGGACTGCTGGCGGCGTGATCCAAGCGAATAAGGGTTTCCAAAGGGCGAGCCCTTTGGTGGGGCGTCGGGGTGAAACCCCGATGAACAGGTCTCCGACCCCCGGAAGGGGGCCGGAGACCTGTTTTGCAAGGCTCTGCCCTGCACCCGCCAAAGGACTCGTCCTTTGGGATTCCGTTTTCGGATCGTCGCGCGATCAGTTGAACAGCGAGCCGACCCCGCCCTGCACCCGGCCGAGGCCGGCGCGCGCCACGGCGTTGTTCGGGTCGATCGCCGAAGCGCGCTGGTAGTTCTCCATCGCCTCCTTGCGCTGGCCCGACTTCTCGTAGGCCAGGCCCCGATAGGCCCAGGACGTGGCGTCCTTGTTGTTGACGTTGAGCGCCGCGTTGTAGTCCTCGATCGCCTTCGGATACTGGTTGGTGGCGATCAGGCTCTGGCCGCGGGCCGCGTAGGGGGCGGACTTGAACGGGTCGCGGTCGATGGCGGCGTCAAAATCGGCGATCGCCTGGGTCTCCTGACCCTGCTTCTGCCGCACGAGGCCGCGGGCGTGGTACGCCTCGGCCGATTCGGGCATCAGCCGGATCGCGACGTTGAGGTCGGACAGCGCGGCGTCGAGATTGCCCTGGGCGCGCTCGACATTGGCGCGGCCGATATAGGCCGGGCCGTAATTCGGATCGATGCCGATCGCCTTGCTGAAATCCTGCAGCGCGGGTCCATCGCGGCCGATCTGGCGGCTGGCGAGCGCCCGGTTGTTGTAGGCGGAGGCCGAGTTCGGGTCGATCTGGATCGCCTTGGTGAAGTCGGCGATGGCGTCGTTGAACTGGCCGGCCCGGGCATAGGCGGCGCCGCGGGTGTTGTAGGCGGCGGCGTCGTTCGGGTTGCGCTGCACGACCTCGGTCAGCGACGCGATGTTCACGGTGGTGGCGCCCGTGGTGTCCGTCTCCAGCACCGCGTATTGGCGCGGGCCGGCGGCGCTGCCGACGGTCTCGCAGCCGGCCAGAGCCGCGGCCGAAACCAGGACCGCACCGATCAGTACCGTCTTCCGTGCCCGCCCGTTGCGTACGATCATCGCCCCACTCTCCCCGAGGCGCGGCGCGCATCCCGCGCGCCCGCCCCGCCCCTCGCCGTTCAAGTGCCCGCGCCGCGCGCCGGGCCCACCCCATCCGGGGCACCGTCGCGCATCACGGTGAAGGCCGGCTTAAGAAGCGCCGCGGGCTGACACGACCCGTCGCCCGTCCTGGGAGGACACGGGCGGCGCAGGTGAATCGCACGACGGCATCGGGCACCGGCCACGGCATCGTGGAAGCGGCGGGATGTGGCGAAGGTATGACCCGGCGGCGTCCCGGCGGGGCCTCGGGGTCGTTGCCCGTCACGCGGCGGCGCGGGTGTGCCCTCGAAGCCTCAGGAACCGGCCGGATCGGACCCCAGCCGGGTGACGTGCCCCATCTTGCGTCCGGGCCGGGCCTCGCCCTTGCCGTAGAGGTGCAGGTGGGCGCCGGGCTCGGCGAGCAGCGCGGCCCAGTCGTCGGCCTGGTCGCCGATCAGGTTGCGCATCTCCACCGGCAGCCCGCCGACCCGGGCCGGGTCGCCGAGCGGCCAGCCGCAGACCGCCCGGACGTGCTGGGCGAATTGCGAGGTCCGCGCCCCCTCGATGGTCCAGTGCCCGGAATTGTGGACCCGGGGGGCGATCTCGTTGACCACGAGGCGCTCCGCCCCGTCCTCCCGGACGAGGAACATCTCCACGGCGAGCACGCCGACATAGTCGAGCGCGTCCGCGATGCGCTTCGCGATGTCGAGGGCGGCGCGGCCGGTCTCGGCCGTCAGGCCGGGGGCGGGCACCCGGGTCAGCGCCAGGATGTGGTCGCGGTGCTCGTTCTCGCACAGGTCGAAGGCCGCGAAGCTGCCGTCGCGCGCGCGGGCACCGACCACCGAGACCTCGCGCTCGAACGCGACGAAGCCCTCCAGGATCAGCGGCGCGCCGCCGAACTCGGCGAACAGCGCGTTGCGGTCGCCCTCGGAGCGCGCGCGCAGGATGCGCTGGCCCTTGCCGTCGTAGCCGAAGCGGCGGGTCTTGAGCACCGCCGGCAGGCCGATGGCCTCGATCGCCCGGTCGAGGTCGTCGGGCGCGTCCACCGCCCGGAACGGGGCCGTCGGGATGCCGAGGCCGTTGATGAAGTCCTTCTCGGACAGGCGGTCCTGCGTGGTGGCGAGCGCCCTTGCGTTCGGGTGCAGGGCAGCGTGCCGGGCCAGGATGTCGGCGGTGGCGTGGGGGATGTTCTCGAACTCGTAGGTGACGACGTCGACACTCGCCGCGAAGGCCGCCAGCGCCTGCGGATCGTCGTAGGCCGCACAGGTTGTGAAGGCGGCGACGTCGAAGGCGGGGCTGTCCTGGTCGGGGGCGTAGACGTGCACCTTGAGCCCGTAATTGGCCGCCGCGAGCGCGATCATGCGCCCGAGCTGCCCGCCGCCGACGATGCCGAGGGTGGAGCCGGGGCCGAGGGTCTGGTCCGTCACGATTGCGCTTCCGTCTCCGGCCGCTCGGCCACCGATGCGGTTTGGGCCGCACGCCATGCCTCGAGGCGCTCCGCCAGATCGGGATCGGCGAGCGCCAGAACCGATACGGCCAGCAGGGCCGCGTTGACCGACCCGGCCCGGCCGATCGCCAGGGTCCCCACCGGGATGCCGGCCGGCATCTGGACGATGGAGAGCAGGCTGTCCTGCCCGGACAGCGCCTTGGATTCCACCGGCACGCCGAAGACCGGCAGGCGGGTCATGGAAGCCGCCATGCCGGGCAGATGCGCGGCGCCGCCCGCGCCCGCGATCACGACCTTGAACCCCTCTGCCACGGCGCCCTTGGCGAAGGCCACGAGGCGGTCGGGGGTGCGGTGGGCCGACACGATCCGCGCGTCGTAGGGCACGCCCAGCGCGTCGAGCGTCTCGGCGGCGTGCCGCATGGTCGCCCAGTCGGACTGGCTGCCCATGATGATCGCGACCGGAGGCGACGCCATCGTTGATCCCGGCAAAAGAGGGCGCTTACAGGCGGCGCGGGCCCGCGGCAAGGCGCGGCCCGGCGGCGTCCACCGGCATCAGGCGATGATGTCCGGGGTGATCATATCCTCGATGTGGAAGATCCGGTCGCGCAGGGTGAGCTTGCGCTTCTTCAGGCGCTGGATCTGGAGCTGGTCCCCGGCGACGCTGTGCTCCAGCGCCTCGATGGCGCTGTCGAGGTCCCGGTGCTCCTCGCGCAACCGGGCCAGCTCGACCTCGAGGTCCGGCTGCGCGCTCTCACCCGACTCTGCCGCCATCGTCACCCGCGGACCCGTAAACCGTTCATCACCCCAGAGCATGCGTCACGCCCTTCCGCGGGACAAGCCGGACCGGCAAGCATTCACCAAGCTTGACCAGAGAAAACGCTTCAACAGGTGCGGCATCCTGTGTCAGTCTCGGCATGTCGAAACGATGACAGGAGATTCGACTCATGTCGCTGCAGACGCATCTGAGCCAACTCGCCCGGAAGCACGAAGCCCTCGAGCGCGAGATTCAGGAAGCGATCCACAGGCCTTCGGCAAACGACCTCCGCATTGCCGAGCTCAAGCGACGGAAACTCCTCCTCAAGGACGAGATCAACAGGCTGCAATCGGGCAGCGGCACGCTGCACTGAAGCGCTGATCCGTCCACCCGGACTGTAAACTCAAACACCACGGACGCCGCCGCATCGGGAGCCCCGGTGCGGCGGTTTTCCTGTGATGCGCGCTGAGCCGCTGCAGCCCGTCTCGACGGAGAGCCAGGGGCCATCGCGCGATCGTCAGGGTTGGGACCGAACCGGCCTCGCGCCCGCGCAGGAATGATCTACTCTGCGCCGACCGCCGGAGAGCGGCGGTGGGGGAACGCCGAGACGATGACGACCGCCAGCCTGCCGGGCCGCTATCCCGGGATCTACGAATCGGCCAGCCGCGATCCGGAGGCGTTCTGGCTCGACGCGGCCCGGGCGCTCGCCTGGTCGCGGGCGCCGAGCCGAGCCTTCGCGGCGGAGTCCGGCCCCTACGGCCGCTGGTTCCCGGACGGGATGCTCAACGCCTGCCACAACGCGGTGGACCGCCACGTCGAGGGCGGCCGGGCGGACCAGGTGGCGATCCGCTACGATTCCCCCGTCACCGGCACCAAGCGCAGCATCACCTACCGGGCGTTGCACGACGCCGTGGCGGCGCTGGCCGCCGTGCTGGCCGGGCTCGGCGTCGGCAAGGGCGACCGGGTCATCCTCTACATGCCGATGGTGCCCGAGGCGCTGTTCGGCATGCTGGCCTGCGCGCGGCTCGGCGCGGTCCACTCGGTGGTGTTCGGCGGCTTCGCGGCGAACGAACTGGCGGTGCGGATCGAGGACGCGGCGCCCAAGGTCGTGCTGGCCGCCTCCTGCGGGATCGAGCCGAACCGGGTGGTCGCCTACAAGCCGCTCCTCGACGCGGCCATCGCCGCCTCCAGCCACAAGCCGGATGCCTGCCTGATCCTGCAGCGCCCGCAGAGCCCCGCGACGCTGGTGCCGGGGCGGGACCGCGACTGGGCCGAGGCGGTGGCGGCCGCCCAGGCGGCGGGGGAGCGGGCGGATTGCGTGCCGGTCGCCGCCACCGACCCGCTCTACATCCTCTACACCTCGGGCACGACGGGGAAGCCCAAGGGCGTGGTCCGCGACACCGGCGGCTATCTCGTGGCGCTCGCATGGTCGATGCCGAACCTCTACGGCGTCGCCCCCGGCGAGACCTATTTCTGCGCCTCCGACATCGGCTGGGTCGTCGGCCATTCCTACATCGTCTACGCGCCGCTGCTCCACGGCTGCACGACGGTGCTCTACGAGGGCAAGCCGGTGGGCACCCCCGATGCCGGGGCGTTCTGGCGGGTCGTCGCCGAGTACGGGGTCGTCTGCCTGTTCACAGCACCGACGGCATTGCGGGCGATCAAGAAGGAGGACTCTTCGGGCGCCCGGATCGTCGACTACGACCTCTCGGCCTTCCGCAGCCTGTTCCTGGCCGGCGAGCGGGCCGATCCGGATTCCGTCGCCTGGGCCGAGCGGATGCTGAACCGGCCGGTCATCGACCATTGGTGGCAGACCGAGACCGGCTGGCCCATCGCCGGCAACCCGCTGGGGCTCGGCCTGCTGCCGGTGAAGCACGGCAGCACCTGCGTGCCGATGCCCGGCTACACGGTCGCGGTGCTCGACGAGGGCGCCAAGCCGGTCCCGGCCGGCACGATGGGCACGATCGCGCTCCGCCTGCCCCTGCCCCCCGGCTGCCTGCCGACCCTCTGGGGTTCGGATGCGCGGATGCGGTCGAGCTACCTCGCCACCTTCCCGGGCTACTACGACACCTCGGATGCCGGGGTGATCGACGCGGACGGCTACATCACGGTGCTGGGACGGACCGACGACATCATCAACGTCGCGGGCCACCGCCTGTCCACCGGCGGCATGGAGGCGGTGCTGGCCGGCCATCGGGACGTGGCGGAATGCGCGGTCATCGGCATCCGCGACGCCCTGAAGGGCGAGGTGCCCTGCGGCTTCGTGGTGCTCAAGGCCGGCGTCGACCGACCGACCGAGGCGATCGAGCGGGAACTCGTCGCCAAGGTGCGCGACGAGATCGGCCCGGTGGCGGCGTTCAAGCTGGCGCTGACCGTGCCGCGGCTGCCAAAAACCCGCTCGGGCAAGATCCTGCGCGCCACCATGAAACGCATCGCCGATCACGAGCCCTGGACCATGCCGGCGACGATCGACGATTCCGCGGCCCTCGACGAGATCGGCGAGAGCCTGAAGGCGCGCGGGATCGGCGCCGACTGACCGCCGACGGACGCCGTCGCTCCGCCAGCCCTTGTAAGTACCACGCCCATAGCCATCTCTAGACCATCCAACCGGATGGCCTGGAGACTCCAACCCGATGAGCGAGCCGGTAAACGCGCCGCGCCCGAAGGTCCCGGACAGCGAGAAGATCACCGTCAATCTCGGCTTCGTCGATCTCGGGCGCGTCGACCTGATGGTCCGCGACGGGTTCTACGCCAACCGCGCCGATTTCATCCGCACCGCGGTGCGCAACCAGCTCGACCGCCAGAACGAGGCGGTCCGCCAATCCGTGGCCCGTCGCCAGCTCCGCCTGGGGGTGGCGCACTACACCCGGGCCGATCTGGAGGCGGCCCGGGATGCCGGGACGCCGCTGCACATCCAGGTCCTGGGCCTCGCCACCGTCGCGGGCGACGTCACCCCCGAACTGGCCCGCGCCGCCATCGCCGCCGTGGAGGTGCTCGGCGCCTTCCAGGCCAGCCCCGCCGTGAAGGCCGCCCTGGCCGACCGGATCACCTGACGCCCCCCGATGCACCGGTCCCAGAGACGGATGAACCGTCCGGCCGCGTCCGAACCGCTTCCCGAAGGATCGGCCCCATGTTCCGTTTTCCCAAACTCGACCTCTCCAAACGCGATCCGTCGAAGCTCGAAGGGCTAAATCCCGGCCGCTTCGGCTCCGGTGCCGACCCGACCGGCCGGTTCACCGACGCGATGGCCAAGCTCCGGCGCGAGCAGGCCGCGGCCTTCGCCCGGTGGAAACAGAGCTACGGGCAACCGGGCGATCGCCCCGCTCCGGCGGGCGGCGACAGCGCGATCATCGACATGGAGGCGCCCGCCGCCCCCGGCGGCGCCTGGAAGGCGCCCCGGCCGGACCGGACCGGCACGGCGGAGCCCGAAGCGGGTTCTAACGCGCGCCCCAAGGCGGGGCTCGACCTGTCGGCGATGATGCGCGGCCTGCGCGAGGGCCACCCGGCGGGAAGCGGGGGATCGCCGGCCCCGGTCCCGCCCGGCGCCCGGTTCGAGGAGCGGGTCTTCACGGGGGCCGCCGGCAGCCGGCGCTACAAGGTCTACGTCCCGAGCGGCCATGCCGGGCAAGCGCTACCCCTGGTGGTGATGCTGCACGGCTGCACCCAGAATCCGGATGATTTCGCCGCGGGCACGCAGATGAACGCCCTGGCCGAGGCGCAGGGGTTCCTGGTGGCGTATCCGGAGCAGTCGCAGGCCGCCAACATGCAGCGGTGCTGGAACTGGTACGCGGCCGGCGATCAGGCCCGCGCGGGCGGCGAGCCGGAACTCATCGCCGGCATCGCCCGGGCGGTGCTGGCGGAGTTCTCGGGCGATCCCACCAAGGTCTACGCGGCGGGACTCTCGGCCGGCGGCGCCGCGGCGGCGATCCTGGCGGCGACCTACCCGGACCTGTTCGCCGCCGTCGGCGTCCATTCCGGGCTGGCCTGCGGCGCCGCCCGGGACATGCCGACGGCCTTCGCGGCGATGAAGGGCAAGGCGGGGGTCACCGGGCGCAACAGTCAGGCGGTGCCGACCATCGTGTTCCACGGCGACGGCGACCGCACGGTGCACCCGGCCAACGGCGATCAGGTGATCGCCCAGGCCGGCGCGGCCCCGGGCCTCGCCGAGACGGTCAGCCGGGGCACGAGCCCGGGGGGCATCGCCTATACCTGCACGACCCGCAGCGATGCGGATGGACGTCCGGTCCAGGAATACTGGGTCCTGCACGGGGTCGGGCATGCCTGGTCGGGGGGCAGCCCGGCCGGCTCCTACACGGAGCCGCGGGGCCCGGACGCGAGCGGCGCGATGGTGCGCTTCTTCCTGTCCCACACACTCCAGCCGCGCCCCCGGACCTGAGGCCGGGCGGCGCGGCCGGAACGCCGACGTCCCTCAGTCGGCGTCGGCGTCGTCGTCCGGCGCGAGGCCGGGCTCGGCCTCCGGCATACCCCGGGACAGGACCGGCGCGTCGGCGCCGGGCCGCACCGTGGCGGCGAGGGCAGTCGGCGCGCGCTGCGGGCCGGGCTCGGACGGGATCAGGGTCGCGGTGGCCGCCACGAAGCCGGCCATCGCGCGCAGATCGTCGGTCTGGCGCGGATCGCGGGCGATCAGCGCGGCCTCGCGCTTGAGGCGGAGGTTGCAGGCCTGCGAGGGCATCCCGCCCTCCGGCGTGCAGGCGTCGTGGCGGGCGCAGGCGGCGTCGAGGGCGTCGATCGGCGGCAGCGGGGCGTTGTTGCCCGGACCGCAGTAATTGCCGTGGATCAGGATCTTGGGTCCGCCGAAGGCAGCGGGCTGGGCCTGGGACGGCGCCGCCAGGACGGCGCAGCCGGCGGAAAGAAGAAACGGGGCGGCGTGTTTTGCGAGCATCATCGGAACCTCGGGCGATCTCACCCCCTCAGGCGGTTCGCGTCGTGGTGACAACGTCAAAAACCGGTGGCCGCGCCGGCAGGTTCCCGGCACGCCGTCCCGATGACAGGCTCTTGAACGCCCCACGGCTGCGCGACGGCGCCGTCATGGCTGCCCTGCCGGAGCGCACTGGCCGGCGGGTCCGTCCTGCGCCAGATTGACACCACGCCTCCGGAGCCGACCATGACCGCCGCGACGACCGCCCGCCTGTTCGAGCCGCTGACGCTCGATGCGCTCACGCTCGAGAACCGCATCCTGATCGCGCCGATGTGCCAGTATTCGGCCCGGGACGGTGAGGCCACCGATTGGCACATGATGCATCTCGGCCATCTCGCCGCCTCGGGGGCGGGCCTGCTGACGCTGGAGGCCACCGCGATCTCCCCCGAGGCGCGGATCACCGCCTGGGATCTCGGCCTGTACTCGGACGGATGCGAGCGAGCGCTCGCCCGGGTGCTCGACGCTGTGCGCGAATACGCCCCGATCCCGATCTGCATCCAGATCGCCCATGCCGGCCGCAAGGCGTCGAGCGACGCCCCCTGGGCCGGCGGACAGCAGATCCCGCCGGAGCACCCCTACGGCTGGCGCACCGAGGCGCCCTCGCCGGTGGCGCACGGGGAGGGCGAGGTCCCGCCCCACGCCCTCGACGGCGCCGACCTCAAGCGTATCCGCGACCAGTTCGTGGCCACGGCCAAGCGCGCCGTGCGCCTCGGCATCGAAGCGGTGGAGCTGCACGGGGCCCACGGCTACCTGCTGCACCAGTTCCTGTCGCCGCTCGCCAACAAGCGCACCGACCAGTACGGCGGCAGCCTCGAGAACCGCATGCGTTTCCCCCTGGAGGTCTACGCCGCCGTGCGCGACGTCGTCCCGGCGGGCAGCCCCGTCTGGCTGCGCGTCTCGGCCACGGACTGGGTGGAGGACGGCTGGAACCTCGACGAGACCGTGGCGCTGGCCCAGGCCCTGAAGCGGGCCGGCTCGCCCGCGATCCACGTCTCCACCGGCGGCGTCTCGCCCAAGCAGGCGATCACCCTCGGGCCGGGCTACCAGGTGCCCTATGCCGAGCGGATCAAGGCCGAGACCGGTCTCATCACCATCGCGGTGGGGCTCATCACCGAAGCTCAGCAGGCGGAGGCGATCCTGCAGGAGGGCCGGGCGGACGCGATCTCGCTGGCCCGTGCCATGCTCTACGACCCGCGCTGGCCCTGGCACGCCGCCGCCGAACTCGGCGCCCGGGTGCGGGCGCCGAAGCAGTACTGGCGCTCGCAGCCGCGGGAGTACAAGGACCTGTTCACGGATACGGCCTTCGGGCAACGCTGAGCGTTCGTCTCAGCGGGCCATCGCCCCCACCAGCGGTCCCAGCGGCCGGCTGATGTCGGTGCGGCCGAGATTGGGCGCGTAGAGGCTCGACACCGAGCCGTCCAGGAACAGGGCGTTGCGGCAGCCGAGATCGTCCCGGAACAGCCGCGCGAAGGCCCCGAAGGTCACCGGCCGCTCGGAGATGGCGAAGATCGCCACGTGCCCGTCCTCAGCCATGCCGACGCCGTTGCGGATCTTCTGGCTCGGCCCGTCGACGGAGATCTTCGGGTGGATCTGGCCGTCGATCACCAGCATCGGGCCGGATTGCGTGGCGTAGTCCGGCCGGATCTTCGCCCGGAGATAATGGGCGGTGTCGAGCACCCCGGCCCGCTCGCCCTTCACCCAGAAGACGCCGTTGGGCTTGAGGTGGAAGTTGCCCGGACCGTCGGCGGTCGAGACGTGCTTCATCTCGTGCCCGCCCTCGACGTAGAGGCCCACCGGCGCTTGGTCCTTGTCGTACATGCCGGCATTCATCGCGAAGCTGAGGGGCTTGCCCTGCGCCGCGGCCAGCGTCCCGAGGGCCCCGTAGGGCCGCCCGTCCGCCTGCAGCCAGAACAGCTGCAGGCGCTGCCGCCGCAGATCGATCGTGCAGACCGTGAAGCTCTCGCCCTGGGCCTCCATCGCCCGGCAGGGCTCCGGGGCCGCCACGGCCCGGCCGGGTACGGCCAGGGCGAGGAGCATGATCAACAGGGCGTGAGCGGGGCGCATCGTCATCACTCGGTCCGTGCCGGCTTTTCAGGGGCTTGAGGGCGCTGGGGGCGCCTGTCACCCCGGAAAGCGGCGATTTTCGAGTCCGGAGCCGTGCCGGGGCTTGCCGGCCAGCGTCGGCAGGTCGCGGGCGCCGCCTGAACTGTTTCACGCCTTCCACGTTTCTTGCCCCAGAGGGCGGTTTTCGACGGAGATGACGTGATGAAGGGTGCAGTGCTCGGCTCGGCCCTGCTGGCAGCGGGTGCCTTGGCTCTCGCGCCGGCCAGCGCGGATGCCCGCGGCTTCGGCGGCGGCGGCTTCCATGGCGGCGGTTTCGGCGGCGGGTTCCACGGCGGCGGCTTCGGCGGCTTCCGGGGCGGCGGCTTCGGTGGCGGCTTCCGCGGCGCCGGCTTCCGCGGCGGATACGGCCGCGGCTTCTACGGCCGCGGCTACGGCTATCGCGGCGGCTATGGCTACGGCCTCGGCGGCCTGGGTCTCGGCGTCGGGCTCGGACTGGCGGCCGGCGGCCTCTACGGCGGCTACGGCTACCCGGGCTACGGCTACGGCGGCTATGGCGGCTACGGTTACGGCGGCGGCTACGCCCCGGTGGGCTACGGCTACGGCGGCGATTACGGCTACGGCGGCGGCGGCGGCTGCTACACGGTCCCGCGGGTGCGCTGGACCCCCTACGGCTACCGCCGGGTCCTGGTCGAGCGCTGCTACTGAGCCGCGTTTCGACAGCGAAAAGACTGGAGAGGCCGCCTTCGGGCGGCCTTTTCTTTGCTTGATCCCCCCGCGGCGTTGGACAGCTCCGTCCCGGACGCCGATACACGTATCGGGCGGCGGGAGAGGGCGGATGAGCATGGCAACCGGGCAGGGGCATTCGGGCGTGGACGCGGTCGAGATCCGCGACGCCAGCCTCATGGCCTTCTACCGCTCCATGACGCCGCCGGAGCGGCACACCTTCTGGGCGTGCGCCGCCGGGTGGTGCCTCGACGGCATGGACTTCATGATCTACCCGCTGGTGATCGGGACGATCATGGCCCTGTGGCACGTCGATTCCGGCACGGCCGGGCTCGCCGCCACGGTGACGCTGCTGGCCTCGGCGCTGGGCGGCTGGCTCGCGGGCTTCGTCGCCGACCGGATCGGCCGGGTGCTGACCCTGCAGATCACGATCCTGTGGTTCTCGGTCTTCTCCCTGCTCTGCGCCTTCGTACAGAATTTCGACCAGTTGCTCATCGCCCGGGCGATCCTGGGGCTGGGCTTCGGCGGCGAGTGGGCGGCCGGGGCCGTCCTGATCGGTGAGACGATCCGGGCCGAGTATCGCGGCCGCGCCGTCGGCTCCGTCCAGTCCGGCTGGGCGATCGGCTGGGGCCTCGCGGTCCTGTCGCAGGCGGTGCTGTTCTCGCTGCTGCCGCCCGAGACCGCGTGGCGCTGGATGTTCGGGGTCGGCGCACTGCCGGCGCTGCTGGTGTTCTACCTGCGCCGCTACGTCGAGGAGCCGCAGGTCGCCGCCGAGACCCGCGCCCGGGCGGCCGCCTCCGGCGACCGGCCGCAGATCTGGGAGATTTTTTCGGGGCCGATCCTCAAGACCACCCTGCTCGCCTCGCTCGCGGCGGCGGGCTGCCAGGGCGGCTACTACGCGATCACCACCTGGGTGCCGCGCTTCCTCACCACCGAGCGCCACCTCTCGATCGTCTCCTCCACCGGCTACCTCTCGGCGCTGATCGTCGGCTCGTTCACCGGCTACCTCGTCGGTGCGTGGCTCGCCGACCGCCTGGGGCGACGGCCGCTGTTCCTGATCTTCTCCGTCGGCGCCATCGCGGTGGTCGTCGCCTACACGCAGATCCCGCTCTCCAACGGTATGCTCTGGGTGCTGGGCTTCCCGCTGGGGTTCTTCGCCTCGGGCTATTTCTCCGGGATGGGCGCTTTCCTGACCGAACTCTACCCGACCCGCCTGCGCGGCTCGGGGCAGGGGTTCTGCTACAATTTCGGCCGGGGCGTCGGCGCCCTGTTCCCGGCGCTGGTCGGCTACCTGTCGGAGCGCGCCGGCCTCGCCTCGGCCATCGCGATCTTCGCGGCCATCGCCTACGGGGTGTTCTTCCTGGCGGCCTTCGCCCTGCCCGAGACCCGCGGCAAGGTCCTGCACGCGGATTCCTGACCATGCCCGAGATCCGAGACTGCCCCGCCCCGGACCCGCATCCCCGCGGCCCGACCCGCTACGCCGTGCCACCCGGCGCGGTCGACACCCACGCCCACGTGATCGGCCTGCCGCCGGCCTACCCGCTGGTGCCGGACCGCAGCTACACGCCCCCGGCGGCCCCTGCGGACCGGTATCTCGCGATGCTCGACGGGACCGGCATGGAAAACGGCGTGCTCGTCCAGGTCAGCGTCCACGGCACCGACAACCGGCTGATGGTCGAGACCCTGCGCGCCAACCGGGCGCGCCTGCGCGGCATCGCGGTGATCCCGCTCGGCCTGCCCGATACGGAACTCGCCGCCCTGAAGGAGGCCGGGGTGGTCGGCCTGCGCCTCAACGTGCTGTTCGGCGGCGGGGTCGGGCTCGACGCGGTGGAGTCCTACGGGGCGCTGGCCCGGGAGATGGGCTGGCACCTCCAGTTCCTGCTCGACGCAAGGCACCTGCCGCCGATCGCCGGCCGCCTGTCGCGCTTGGCCGTGCCGCTGGTCTTCGACCATATGGGCCACATGCCGGCGTCGGCCGGATTGGACCATCCGGGCTTCCAGGCGCTGCTCGGTCTCGTCGCCGACGGCCAGTGGGTGAAGCTGTCGGGCGCCTTCCGGGATTCCGTGACCGGGCCGCCCTACGCCGACACGATCCCCTTCGCCCGCGCCCTCAACGAAGCGGCCCCCGAGCGCTGCCTCTGGGGCTCGGATTGGCCGCACGTGGCCGCCTGGGACGGGCCGCCCCGGACCGCGGCGCTCCTCGACCTGATGGCCGATTGGGTGCCGGACGACGAGCGCCGCCGGATGGTCTTCGTCGACAATCCGCGGCGGCTCTACGGCTTCGGGTAGGGCGCGCTCAGACCCGCAGGTCGACGCTCTGGCCCTGTCCGGCGGGCGCCGGCGGGCCGGCGCTGGCCGCGCTCTGGGCGCTGTCCGCCACGAGCCCCGCGACCGCCTTGTCCGATGCGACCTGCTGCCGGGCGACGGCGATGCCGATCTGCTGGTTCTGGGACGACGCCAGCATCTGGACGGCGGCGGTGGCGGAAACGGGATCCATGACGCCGATCCTACATCGCGGACCTGAATCCGGCGTTAGCCGGATCCGGGGCCTTTGAGCGATCGGCGCTCATCCGTCGAGGAAGCCCCGCTGCCGGGCCCGGTAGCCGCCGATCAGCGTCACGCAGACGAAGGACACGCCGGCCAGGACGGTCCCGAACGCCGCGATCGGCCACCAATGGCCCTGGAAGCGCTCGGCCAGGACGGTGCCGACGATCGGCGTCAGGCCGCCGGCCAGCGCCCCGCAGAACTGGTAGGCGATCGAGATCGCCGTGTAGCGGATCCGGGTCGGAAAGGCCCCCGCGAGGTAGCCGGCGATCACCGCGTAGAAGGTCGCGCTGCCGATCACGTTGAGGGCGAGCCCGAGGACGATCAGCGGCACCGACTTGGTCTCGACCAGCCAGAACAGGGGATAGGGCGCCAGCATCGCCCAGATCAGTGTCCCCTGCAGGAACAGGCGCTCGTTGCGGATCGCCTCCGCGATCCGGGCGCCCACCGGGGTCATGATCAGTTGCACGACGGCGGCAATCAGCAGGGCGTCGAGGATCGTCCCCCGGGCGATGCCGAGATACTGCGTGGTGAAGGCAATCATGAAGGTGTTGAACAGGTAGACGGAGGCGATCGCGAAGGTGTTGGCGCCCGCCGCGAGCAGCACCGGCTTGAGGCAGGTGGTCAGCACCTCGCGCACGGGGGCCGGCGGCGGGCCGCCCGCGGCCCGGGCCTTCTCGAAGGCCGGCGATTCCGCGACGCCGAGGCGGATCGCGAGCCCCACGGCGAGCAGGAGGATGCTGATGAGGAACGGCACCCGCCAGCCCCACGCCAGAAAGCTCTCCTTGTCGAGGAGGCCGGCGAGGCGGAAGGCCAGGAGCGACAGGATCTGCCCGGCGGGGCTGCCGAGCTGCGCGAAGGAGGCATAGAAGGTGTTGCGCCCGGCCGGCGCGTGCTCGGCGGCCATCAGCACCGCCCCGCCCCACTCGCCGCCGACCGCCAGCCCCTGGATCAGCCGCAGGACGACCAGCAGCACCGGCGCCCACAGGCCGACCGAGGCGTAGGTCGGCAGCAGCCCGATCCCCGAGGTGGCGATGCCCATCATCACCAGGGTCGCCACGAGGGCGCGCTTGCGCCCGAACCGGTCGCCGAGCGTGCCGAAGATCAGGCCGCCGAGCGGCCGGGCCAGGAAGCCCACCGCGAAGGTGCCGAAGGCCGAGAGCGTGGCGATGTAGGGCGATTCCGCCGTGAAAAAGAGCGGCCCGAACACCAGGGCCGCGGCGGTGCCGTAGATGAAGAAGTCGTACCACTCGATCGTGGTGCCCACGAAGGCCGCCAGCGCCGCCCGGGCGGACTGGTTCGTTCCGGTCCCGGTAACCGGAGCGGCGGTGGTGGCGGCCATCGATCCTCGCGTGGCATTATGAATTCAAGCGTAAGTCCTCATGCCCAGCCGGGCAGCCCACCGCAACGCCTGCACGCGAAAGGGCGCGTGTTTCAACCGGACGTGGAGTCGCCTGTCGCGGTCTTCCAAGGTTGCATCTCCACGACGAGCCGGCACCTCCATCCAATCCCCTCATCCTGAGGTGCCCGCGTCAGCGGGCCTCGAAGGAGGGCTCCAGGGATCGCGCGGCTGGCTGGAGGGCTCCTTCGAGGCCTCCGCTGCGCGCCGGCACCTCAGGATGAGGGGATTGGATGGGAGTCCTGGCGCCCGCCATTTTTCAAAAACTCGGTGGCGTGCAGGCGCTCACCACCTCGCAGGGGTTGGGCCCGACGCAGCGGAAGCGGTGTGGGCGGCGGCTGTCGAAGCTGTAGGCGTCGCCGGGGCCGAGGATCCGGCGCTCCGCGTCCACCGTCACCTCCAGGCGGCCGGAGAGGACGATGCCGCCCTCCTCGCCCTCGTGGGAGAGGGGCACCCGGCCGGTATCGGCGCCGGGCTCGTAGCGCTCCTTGAGGATCTGGAGCTTGCGCCCGAACAGGCTGTCGCCGACTTGGGCGTACGAGATCGCCCCCTTGGCGGCGCGCCGGCCGATCTCGGTGAGCTCCTCGGCCGCGAAGAACACCTTGCGCTCGGGCTCCGGCTCCAGGGCGAAGAACGCGGCCATGCCGATCGGCACCCCGTCGAGGATCCGCTTCAGGGCGCCCACCGAGGGGTTCACCCGGTTGGCCTCGATCAGCGAGATCGCGGAATTCGTCACCCCGGCCCGCTTGGCGAGCGTCCGCTGCGACAGGCCGTGGCGCGCACGCACGAAGCGCAGCCGGGCGCCAACATCGATGCTCATCCTACGTGGCCCCGTTTCAGGTGTTGCGGATCCCGCAACAGTGCCGTCCTCGGCCCCGTTCCTGCAAGGGGTTGCCGGCGGCCAGAAAAGGACTTGTTGCCGGATCGGCGAAGGTGTCCCCTGGCCCGGTCGCCCGATCCGCGCCGTTCGCCCCGGAGAGCCGCCCCATGACCGATCATCCGCTCCGCAACACGCCCGCGATGGACGCCTTCTGGATGCCGTTCACCGCCAACCGCCAGTTCAAGGCGGCGCCGCGCCTGCTCGTCTCCGCCGAAGGCATGCACTACACCGCCGACGACGGCCGCACGATCCTGGACGGAACCGCGGGCCTCTGGTGCGTGAATGCCGGCCACGGGCGCCGGGGGATCGCGGCGGCCGTGGAGCATCAGCTCTCCACCCTCGACTTCGCCCCGACCTTCCAGATGGGCCACCCCATCGCCTTCGAATTCGCCGAGCGCCTGGCCGAGATCGCCCCCGGCGGCCCCGACAAGCGCCTCGACCGGGTGTTCTTCACCAATTCCGGCTCGGAATCGGTCGACACCGCCCTCAAGATCGCGCTGGCCTACCAGCGGGCGATCGGGCAGGGGACCCGCACCCGGCTGATCGGCCGTGAGCGCGGCTATCACGGCGTCGGCTTCGGCGGGCTGTCGGTCGGCGGCATCGTGTCGAACCGGCGGGTCTTCCCGCAGCTCAACGGCACCGACCACCTGCGCCACACCCACGACCCGGCCCGCAACGCCTTCGTGAAGGGCCAGCCCGAGCACGGGGCGGAACTCGCCGAGGATCTAGAGCGGCTGGTGGCGCTCCACGGGGCGGAGACCATCGCGGCCTGCATCGTCGAGCCGGTGGCCGGCTCCACGGGCGTGCTGGTCCCGCCGAAGGGCTACCTGGAACGCCTGCGCGCGCTCTGCACCCAGCACGGCATCCTGCTGATCTTCGACGAGGTGATCTCCGGCTTCGGCCGCCTCGGCGCGCCCTTCGCGACGGATTATTTCGGGGTCGTCCCGGACCTCGTGACCAGCGCCAAGGGGCTGACCAACGGCACGGTGCCGATGGGCGCGGTCTTCGCGAGCCGGGCGGTGCACGACGGGCTGATGAACGGCCCGGACGGGATCGAGCTGTTCCACGGCTACACCTATTCCGGCCACCCGATCGCCTGCGCGGCCGGCATCGCGACCCTCGACATCTACCGGGACGAGGGGCTGCTGACCCGCGTCGCCGACATCGCCGACGACTGGGCCTCGGCGATGCACGACCTGCGCGGACGCAAGGGGGTGATCGACATCCGCACCATCGGGCTGATCGCCGGCATCGAGCTGGCGCCGCGTCCCGACGCACCGGGCAAGCGTGCCTACGACGTGTTCGTGGACTGCTTCGCGCGCGGCCTGCTCACCCGGGTCACCGGCGACATCGTCGCGCTGTCGCCGCCGCTGATCATCGAGAGGGACCAGATCGGCGAGATCGTGGACGTGCTGGGCGCGGCGATCGACCGGGCCGCCTGAGCGGTCTCCGTCCGGGCTTCCAAAGGGCGTGCCCTTTGGTGGATTGTCAGGGCAAAGCCCTGACCGTCTCGGGCGCTGCCCGACACCAGGGCTCTGCCCTGGACCCGCGAAAGGTCTCGACCTTTCGAGACCAGGACGCGATCCCACCGCATGGGTGTCCGCCCTGCACGGTGGGGTTGTCGCGACACCGCCCGTGCCCATCTGCCCCGGACCCGGATTTGGCCCGGGCACGAGGCTTTGCATGTCGAACACCGCCCTGATCGTCGGCGCCAGCGGAATCGTCGGCAGCGCCACCGCAGCACTGCTCACTGAGGAGGGCTGGCGGGTGGCCGGCCTTGCCCGTCATCCGGTGGACCAGGCGGGCGTCGAGCCGGTGGCGGGCGACCTGCAGGATCCGGCCTCCCTGGAGCGGGCGCTCCCCGAGGTCGCACCGACCCACGTGTTCCTCGCTACCTGGCAGCGGCGCCCCACCGAGGCGGAGATGATCCGCGTCAACCGCGCCATGGTCGAGAACCTGCTCGACGCGCTCCGCCCGAAGAAGAGCGTCCGCCACGTCGCCCTGGTGACTGGGCTCAAGCACTATCTCGGGCCGTTCGAGGCCTATGGCAAAGGCAGCCTGCCGCAGACCCCGTTCCGCGAGGACCAGGGCCGGCTCGACATCGAGAATTTCTATTACGCGCAGGAGGACGCGGTTTTTGCCGCCGCCGCGCGCGACGGCTTTACCTGGAGCGTGCACCGCCCGCACACGATCATCGGCAAGGCGGTGGGCAACGCCATGAACATGGGCACGACGCTCGCCTGCTACGCCACCCTGTGCCGGGAGCTGGGGCGTCCGTTCGTCTTCCCGGGCTCGGCCGCGCAGTGGAACGGGCTGACCGACATGACCGACGCGCGGCAGCTCGCCCGCCACCTGCTCTGGGCCTCCACCGAACCGCGGGCCGCCAACGAGGCCTTCAACGTGGTCGACGGCGATGTCTTCCGGTGGAGCTGGATGTGGGGCCGGATCGCCGCGTGGTTCGGGATCGAGGCGGTGCCGTTCGACGGCACGCACCGCCCCCTCGAACCCCGGATGGCGCAGGACGGGCCGGCCTGGGCCGAGATCGCCCAGCGCCACGGCCTCGCCGAGCCGAACCTCGAAAAACTCGCCTCCCCCTGGCACACGGATGCCGATCTCGGCCGGCCGATCGAGGTCGTCACCGACATGAGCAAGAGCCGCCGCCTCGGCTTCACGGCGTATCAGCCGACCGACGACGCGTTCTACGATCTGTTCGGGCAGCTTCGGGCGGACAAGCTGATTCCGTAAGCCACATCCAACCCGGCGGCCGCGGGGGACCGTTTCCGCGCCTATGCCGCCGGGGCCTCGCCGTCGTCCTTTGGGGCACACGCCGCGGTCACGATGGCGGCCGCGCGGAACCGCTCGCCCGGTCCCGCGCGGCTCCTGTTCGCGGCGGTGTCGGTGCTTCCGATCGTATTCGGTCTCAGAGCGACCTGCCGCGAAGCCCGGTCGATTGAAACGCTGGCGGTCTACGGCTCCGGCGTCAGCGCGTCCTTCCTCCCCCAAGGGCCCGGCATCGCCCGGAGGGCGTTTCCGTCAGAGCACGTTCGGATCAAAAACGTCCCCCTCCGGGGACGGCTCCAGAAGGTCGACGAGCTGCTCCAGGGCCCGCGGCGCATCGTGACGCCACATGGCGTAGGCCACCCCGAGGTGGTCGCCGTGATGCTCGAAGCCGAGGGCGCACCAGGACGCGTCTGCGGCCACCTGCAGTTCCGCGATGCGCAGCCCGTCCCCGGCCGGCCAGACCTGTTCCAGACGGTCGCGCAGGGGCTGCCCGTCCGCCGCCCCGGCGCCGGCCGGCGCCTCCGGCCCGCAGGCTCGCCCCGCCTCCGGGCGCCAGAGGACCACGATGCCCCCCCGGGCCTGGGCGAGGGCCCGGCGGGCCGCGCGCAGCGGCGGCAGGGGCGCCACGTGCGTCAGGATGGTCGCGCCCGCGAGCCGCCCGAGGACGTGATGCGTGTCATCGATCGCGGCATTGTCGACGATCACGACCTCGCCCGGCGCGCGGCGGCGTTCCGCGAGGACGCGGATCAGGTGCAGGAACCGCGCCGGGCGTCCGTCGAGGACGGCGAGGACCGAGACGAGCGGGGCCGCGCCCGGCGTCAGGTCGATCGTCGCCCCAGCCGCCAGGAACGCGTGCATCTCGGCGCGGATGCGGCGCTCCGCGTCGTCCCCGGCCCCCGCCCGGGCGAGTTGCGCCAGCGTCGCGTCCGCCGGGGCCGTGTCGTAGCCGCGCCCGGCCATCTCGGCGCGCCAATCCGTGGTCTCGACGTCCGGGACGAGGGCCCGCGCCGTCCCGACCTTGAGATAGGGGAAGCCGGCCCGCAGGAGCCTGCGCCAGTTGTGCAGCGTCGCGTCGAGCCAGTCGGGCGTCGGGAACAGGACCTCCGCGCGAAACCCGCGCGCCGTCGCGTGGCGTGCCAGTTGCGTTTCGTACTCGTTCACGACGTCGTTCTTGTGGGTGTACGACACCACGCCGTCGAAGAACGCCCGCCCCGCCGCGGATCCGAGGAAGCGCTGTTTCAAGGCGAGGAAGTAGCTCTGGACGTGCCAGCCGCGGTCGGCGTTGTCGGTCAGGCCGACGAGGTCGGCCGCGCTCGTCCGGATCCGGGCGACCACCCGCTCCAGCGCCTCCGGGCTCGTGGGGCCGAAGACGCTGTCGTTGACGAGGTACAGGATCTCCGCGCCGAAGAGTTCGGGATGCCGGCGCAGCACGTGGGCCCAGGCGGCGAAATCGAAACCCGCATTCGCCCGCCGGAAGACGTGTTCGGCCCGGTCGAGGGCCGGGCCCGTGACCGGCGCGTCACCGTCATCGCAGACCACGATCAGGGCACAGGCGATCCCGCATCGCTGCAGACCCGCGACATGGTGGACGACATGCGGCTTGATCGCGCCGTCGCTCGTGTGCGTCACGAACAGGGCGACCTCGGCGGCGAATGCGCTGCCCCTCAGACGATCGAGCCGCGCCGCCGTGACCGGCTCCGACTCGAGGACCGCGTGCGGGTTGGGGCGGCGGCGGTCGACGAGGCCTTCCGTGAGGAAGTGCTCCAGGGGGTCGAGCCCGCGCCGGGCGACATCGGGATTGCGGGCGCGGTACCAGTCCGGATCGAAGATGCCGTGCCATACCGCCCGATCCTCTTCGGCCGCATTGGCCGCCCGGCCCTCCAGGAGGCCGATCCGTCGGAAATGCTCCAGGGGGTCGTCCCGGTAGGGACCGAGATCCGCGTTCCGCGCCCGGTACCAGGTCGGATCGAAGCGGGTGTTCCAGACCTCCCGCGGCTCGCGATCGGCGTTGGGAAAGCGGCCCTCGGCCCGACCGTAGAGGAGGTAGTGCCGGACCGGATCGGCGCCCGTGGCGGCCACGTCCGGATAGCGCGCGCGGTACCAGGCGGGGTCGACGATCTCTCCGAGAGCCCTCATCTCGGCCTCGGGATTGGGATACCGCCCCTCCGCCTGTCCGTGGGTGGCGTAGTGCGCGCCGGGATCGACCTGCGCCGACGCGACGTCCGGGTAACGCAGGGTGTACCAGCCCCGATCGAACGCGCCGTGCAGATCCGCGGCGGGACCTGAGCGTGAGTCAGCGGCGCGGGCATCCTCGGTCAACGATCTGGTTCCTGTGCCTGGCTACGGATCGGTGTCCGGCCGGGCCGGATCGTCTCGCTCCAGCCCCGCGCCGGCATGGGTCGGCGCCGGTATGGCGGAGGAGACGGGGCGCGGCGCAGGCTCGGCCGCAGACCGGTTCCTTAGCCATGACCCTACGCCGGGCTCGTCGGCAAATCGACACCGCCGCACCGTCGAGACACGGTCGGCCGTTCCGGCTGGGATCAATCCCCCGCGTTGATCCTCCGGGATGCGGACAGCCGCACCATCCCGGCAGCGCCGTGGCTCGCGGTGTCCTTTCAGCGCGAGAGCCGCAACCAAACGCGGGCTCATCGCGCCCTATGGGCCGCTCGCGGCATAGCAAAGAAAGATTTCGCGTCAGCTCTGCTTCGCCACGACGTGTTTGAGCAGCAGCAATCCCACCGTCATGCATGTGAGGGAGAACATATACACGTAGAGATAATCGACTTGCAGATTAAACGCGGGATAGTAAGCCGATCTGACCCATTCCACGACCTGAACGGCGGGATTGAATTTCATCCAATAGTAGACTCGATCCGGCATGAAACAGGCCATGAACATCACGCCGCTGGACACGTACATGATGATGCTGAACAACGCGTAGCCGATGATCCATCCGGGGAAGAAGCCGACAATCGCGACGTTGATCGTTCCGATGCCGATGCCGAGCAGGATGGCCGCGCTGTACCCGCCCACGGCTGTGAATGGATCGATGGGAAGCGGATTATCGCCGATCGCCACCAGGATGAGGGATACGACGACGAGCCCGAGGAAGCCGGTCACGATTTCCACCAGCACCCGGGCAAAGACGATGTCGAACAACTTGACCTGTGGATAGTAGGTCAGCGGCCTGTTCATAATGACCGCCTTCATGACCTCTCTTGATATGTACTGAAATATCAAGACCGGCACGGCGCCGCTGGCGAAAAACACCGCGAAGCTGCCGTCGACCGGGACGGGGAGATGCTGAAAGCTGTAGATCAGAATCAGCATGAACACGTGGACGCATGGCCACAGCACGACCACGCCGTATCCCCACAGTGATCCACCGAAGCGCGTCCGCATATCGCGCAGCATCAGCGCGTACAGCACATGCAAATACGACTCTACTGCGCTGCGCGGCAGGCGCTCGGTGCTGGACATCGATCAGGACCCACCTTCCACACAATGGCCATCGCGCCGAACTTCGGCCAAAATACGACCTCTCCCGAACGGTAAAGTCGGCTGCTGCGGGCCTGCGACCCCTGCGGCTCAGCCAACGCGTCCACAACCGGCAGCCGATATCCGCCGCACGCTACCAATCCTCATCGTTCTTTAGATCGCTCGCCCGTCTCGGCCCGCCGGCGGTCGCGTCCTGCCCCTCGCGACTTTGCTCCTTTGCAGCGCGAGGCGGCGTCACCGAGAACCGTTGGTCCGCGCGATCCTGAAACCGGGCCGCGGCGCGACGATGACCGTCCGGCGCGTCCAGGACCGTGATCGAGAGCGGAATCCCATGAACGTCCCCATTCTCAACGGAACGTCTTGCCCTTCCCCATCCGGCGGTCGCATACGGACCGGCCCAATGCGCGTGCTCTAGTTCGGTCGGCGCCGAACTGGTAGAAGGCAACCGATGTCAACGCTTGCAATCATTCCAGCGCGGGGGGGATCGAAAGGTATCCCACGCAAGAATCTCACGCCGGTTGCAGGTCGACCGCTCATAGCGTGGACAATCGACCAGGCCCTGGCCGCACGGCATGTCGAACGCACGATTGTCTCGACTGACTGCGACGAGATTGCCGCCGTTGCGCTCAGCTGCGGCGCCGAGGTGCCTTTCGTTCGCCCGGCCGCATTCGCAACCGACCAAGCGTCCACCGAGTCCGTCATGATCCATGCGCTGGAGACACTGGGCGCCTCGGCGTACCAGCCGGAACTCGTCGTTCTCCTGCAGGCAACCTGCCCCGTCCGTCGCCCAGGCCGGATCGATGCCGCGATCGAACGGATCCGTGAGGCGGGAGCCGACAGCCTTGTATCGGTGTCCGAAATTCACCCTTTCCTGTGGCGGAATCCCCATAGCGCGACCGCAACTTACGACTACAAGCATCGGCCACGCCGGCAGGATCTGCGGGAGGAGGAGCGTCTCTTCGAGGAGAACGGGTCGATTTACGTCACCCGAACCCGCACGCTCCGTGAGGCAGGCAACAGGCTCGGCGGCCATATCGTCCTGTTCCCCATGGATCGCTCGGAGAGCGTGGACATCGACACGCCAGACGACATTCGCTTAGCTGAAAAATTGCTGCAGGACGTCATCGTACAGTGATTATTGATCGTAAATATCGAGAGCTCGTCATCAATGCGAGCGCGTCGATTATCGATGCGCTCGGCGCGATCACGAAAAATCGCCTGCAATTCGTCATATGCCTGACCGGGGACGGAAAGATCGACAGCGTTTTGACGGATGGCGACTTTCGGCGCTGGGTGGCCGATGGACACGGCATTGACCTGACACAATCCGTCGGAACGATCGCCAACAAGTCGTTCCTGACACGTCCGGTCGATACATCGCCCACAGTCTTGGCAGGCATGTTGAGCGAGCAGATCGCGTTCATTCCACTTGTCGATGATCAAGAGCGTTTGGTCGCGGTCGCCCGGCGCAGTCATCAAACCGGCTTCAGCATCGAAGACCGCCGCGTTGGCCCAGGCGAGCCGTGTTTCATCATTGCGGAGATCGGGATCAACCATAACGGCAACTTGGCTACGGCCAAGGACCTCATCGATGCGGCGGTCCGAGCGGGGGCGGATTGCGCCAAGTTCCAGATGCGGGACATGAGCTCGCTCTATCTGGACGGCGGTCAGGCGACGAACGTCAGTGCCGATCTGGGTGCCCAATATACGCTGGATATGCTGGCGCGCTCGCAACTCTCTCCGGCTGAAATGGAGGAGGCTTTCGACTATTGCCGGCAGCGCGGCATATTGCCGATGTGCACGCCCTGGGATTTGCCCAGCGCTGCCCGGCTCGTCGATTACGGCATCCCTGTACTCAAGATCGCCTCGGCCGATCTGACGAACCATGATCTCCTGCGCGCCGCAGCCCGGTCGGGCCGCCCAGTGATGCTATCGACCGGCATGTCGACGGAAGACGAGATCATCGAGAGTTGCGGCGTCCTGCGCGACGAGAGTGCAAACTTCGTCGTTCTGCACTGCAACTCGACCTATCCGGCACCGTTCAAGGACGTCAATCTGGCCTATCTGGAGCGCCTGCAGCGTGTCGCCGGGTGTCCGGTCGGATATTCCGGGCATGAGCGCGGTTTCGCGGTCGCGATCGCCGCGGTCGCACGGGGTGCGTCGGTCATCGAGAAGCACATCACCCTCGACCGTTCGATGCTCGGCAACGACCACAAGGTCAGCCTGGAGCCGGACGAATTCACCGCCATGGTGCAGGCGATCCGCGATGTCGAGGAGGCCCTGGGCCGCGCCGATGCCCGCCGGATCTCGCCGGGCGAGCGCATGAACCGGGAAACCCTCGCGAAGAGTCTTGTCGCTGCGAAGCTCATTCGGCCCGGCACGGTCATCAGCGAGAGCATGATCGCCGTGATGAGTCCGGGAACCGGATTGCAGCCGAACCGGCGCAAGGACCTCGTCGGCCAGACCGCGAAGCGGCTGTTCAAGCCCGGTGAGTGCTTCTTCCCGAGCGATCTTCAGACACCGCTGCCCGTGGCACGCGCGTTCAATTTTAGACGGCCCTGGGGCATCCCGGTGCGTTATCACGACTGGCGCGTCCTCCAGCGCGGCCTGCCGATCGATTTTCTCGAATTCCATTTCTCGTACAGGGACCTCGAGGTCGACATTCCGTCATTCCTCGATGCGCCGCTGCCCATGCGGCTCGTGACGCATAGCCCGGACCTGTTCCCGGACGATCACATCCTGAACCTCGCCTCCGACGACGCACGCCACCGCGAGGTTTCGATCCGCCATCTCCAACGGGTCATCGATGTGACTCGGCAGCTGGCTGTCTGGTTTCCGCAGACCGAGCGCGTTCCGATCATCGCCAGTCTGGGCGGCATGTCCCGGGACGCGGCTCTGCCCGTCGAGATGCGAGAGACCCTATACGATCGGGTCGCCGAGAGCCTGAAGCAACTCGACACGGCAGGCGTCGAGATCCTCCCACAGACGTTGCCGCCATTCCCGTGGTATCTGGGCGGCCAATTGCATTGCAACCTATTCGTCGACCCCGAGGACACGGTCGCATTCTGTCGCTCGACGGGGATGCGGCTGTGTTTCGACACGTCACACTCGAAGCTCGCCGCCAACACCCGGAAGCGCGACTTTCAACAGTTCGTCGACCTTCTGGCGCCGCTGGCCGGGCACCTGCACATCGTCGATGCCGCCGGCGTCGACGGCGAGGGTGTGCAGATCGATGAGGGCGAAATCGATTTCGCCACCCTGTGCCGCGATCTCGACCGCCTGTCTCCCGGGATTCCGTTCATCCCGGAGATTTGGCAGGGGCATAAAAATGGCGGCGAGGGCTTCTGGATCGCGCTGGATCGCTTGGAAGGCCGTCTCTAGTCGACGCCCGGCGCGGCACCGTTCTGCGACGCGTCGTCGATGGTCGGCGGGTCGCGAAAGATAGCCTCCGCGAGTTGGATCGACGTGGCGGGGCGGCGGGGATTCGTGCGCCTGAGGCAGTCATACGTTCGTCGCCTCCCACCGGCGCGCGATAACGGTTGAGTGCCGAACGCCATTATAATCTCTCCCTGTGGTCGACCTGTTTGAGAGGCAAACCCTGCGGGATCCGAGGGGATCTGCTTGGGGGAGCGTGCGACCGGGCTCGACGGATTCCTTGTGTGGCCGCCGGCCACAGCGTAGGCGGCGTGTCGCGTCCCGACGCTCGGGTCGGGCCGCGTGTTGGGTCTGGGGATGATAGACGATGCGAGACAGATCGTGACGCGGGAACAGGATGACCATCCGGTCGGCCCGTTGATCGATCCCGACGCCAGTCGTTTCATGGATGAACTCACCAGGGCCATCGCGGCCTGCACGGGCGACCGAACGCGCACGAACACCGCCGCCCTGACCTACCGCGGCATCGATCTCACGCCGCTCATCGAGCGCCACCTGTACTTCTCGACCGTCAACGACGAGGCGCTCTATCAAGCGTTCAAGACGGGCGAAACGAACGCCCAACTCCCCGCCACCTCGGAGGTGATCCGGCCCTATCTCCTCGACAAGCGAACGAGCGCGCCCCCGGGCCTGAGCGCGACGGTGCGCGGGATCGCGGCGCGGCTGCGAGACCGCTCGGAAGCCCCTCACAATGCCGCTGAGGTCACGTTCTGGAACGGGGCCGAGGGGCGCGATATCCTCTTCCACGTCGGGGCGGAAAAGTTTCTCCGCTACCTCAAGCCGGTGGCGGACCGCTTCGAGGGTCGCGCGGCCTTCCTGATCTACGACGCGCCGGCGCTGCTGCCGTTTCTCACGGCGGCCGGTGTGCCAGTGGTCAGCATCACACCCCTGCCCGGGCGGCGGCCGGCCGGACGGGTGACACCGGAACTCGACCCCTGGTCGGCCTATTGCTGCGATCATGACGCCCTGCGCGCCGGGCTGCGATCCGCGGGCTGCTCACGCGTGATCGTGGCCGAAGGAAATAGCCCGCCGAATGTTCTCATTGCCGGTGCGGCCCGGGCGCTCGGCATCCGCTCGGTCTGCATCCAGCAAGGTTGGTCGCCCTTCATTCACCCCGGTTTCTGCAACTTGCACTTCGACGTGATGTGCATGTGGGGTGGCCTGTTCGCCGACCTCTTGCAGCCGCACAACCCGAAGCAACGCTTCCGCATCACCGGGCATCATCTCCTGCAGATCGCGGACGATCCGTCTGTGATGGCACGCAGGGCCGTCGGTTTCTTCCTCCAGAAGAATTCGCGTCTCATCACGCCGGGAGGCTGGGCGGCCATGCTCGATCTCGTCGCCTGGACCGCCGACAGCTTCCCCGATCACGTCGTTCTCGTCCGGGAGCATCCGGGAGCCCCGTTGACGCCCGACGAGATTGCAATCTTCGCCGGTCGCCCGAACATCGAATTGGTCCCGGCGACGGTCGCGCCCCTTGCCGACGTGCTCGTCCGCTGCAAGGTCGCGGTATCGATTTTCTCGACGACGCTGATTGAGGCGGTTGGGGCGGGGGCCGTGCCGCTGATCATCAATCTGACCGGAAGTGCGCGCTTCTCCCCGGACCTGGACGCCGCCGGGGCCGGCATTGAGGTGAAGGACATGGCAGCGGCCAGGGCTGCCCTGTCCGACACCCTCCGCGGCGAGCCTCGCCAGATGAGGGCGGCCATGCGGGGTTTGCGCCGACGCCTCTTCGCAGCAACGGGCATCGAGGCCCTGCGTCGCATCGAGACCGCCATCGAGCCGCCAGGCGGCCTGCCCGGTATAGCCATGGCCGTGACGGATCGGTTAAGGAGCCTCGTCCGGGCCGCGCCGCTGCCGCGCGTCGGACGTCTGCCGCGCGCGAACGAGAGGGCTGAGGCTGAATGACCGGCGTGCATCTCAGCACCGGGTACCGCGAAAGCATCATCCCCGTCCCGGTGGCCTGGCTCGGGACATTGCGGCGTCGGTCGTGGCCAACCATCGCAGCGGACCCGGCGCCGCCCCCGGTCGCGCGCGCGAGCGACGCTCCGCGTCCCGCCGGCCGTCTTCGATCCGCGTTCGCCACGATCCGCGCCTGGTTGCGGCCCGGTAAAGGTTCGTGATGTCCGTCCTGAAGGCGAGTTGGTCGGCCTTCGATCGCGAGATCGCCGACATCTACCTCAACGGCTACGGGCATCCCTCGCTGCAAAGCAAGACGCTGATGCGGCAGCTTTTGGCGGAGATGTTCGGCGCGCGCCCGTTCGTTCTCTCCGATTTTGGCTGCGGCAACGGACATCTCGGCCCCTACTTCCGATCGGAAGGTCTCAACTGCCGGTATATCGGTTATGACTTCTCCACCGTCCTGCTGGAGGCGGGGCGCGCGCATGCCGGCACCGACGCCGCGATCAGCTTCGTCGAAGCCGACATCCAGGACCCCGGCCTGCAGGGAGAGGGTTGCGACGTCGTACTGTTCTCGCACGTCATCGAGATGCTTCAATCGCCTCAAAAGGCCCTGTTGGCGGCACGCAACCTCTCTGATCTGGTGATGATCCGGTTCTTCGAGCCGCCCTGGCATGCGCACGACATGACCGAGTTGAGAATGATGGATGTGGGGACAGGCTCCGCACCGGTTCCCTACCTCAGGCGCTCGATGTCTCGCCGGGCCTATGAGGGCCTTCTCGCCGAGGTCGGATGCCTGCGGCTCGACGTCCATCAGGTCGATGTCGACAAGGACGAAGTCCACCTCCTGCACTTTTCCTGAGCGGACTCGCTTCCGATGGCCTGCCTCCTCAAAGCGCCCCGCGGCTCGGCAAAGGGCTGCATCACGTTCACGACGCCCGAGCGGGACACCCTCATCTTCCAGGATGCCGGCCTGCGCGAACGCGTCGAGCAACTCAAGGCGCGTTATTTCGTCGGCCTGCATCACAATTGGCACGACGACAACTTCCACTATGATCCGCTGTTCGATTTCAGCATGGCCGGCGAGGATGACCTTCGCGAGCGCGATGGGGTGGCATTCTCGCGCGTCGGCATCGACGCCTGCAACTTCTCTCCCCCCGCATTCGACCGCGCCGCGCGCAAGCGTCCGTTCTGGGACGTGCTGAACATATGCCGTGCGGTCAACTTCAAGGGCATTCCGGACTTCTTCCGCGCCGTCCGCAACCTCTATGATCGCGGGATTGTCGTGCGTGTGCTGTTTCTCTGCGCCTTCGAGCCCCCGGGCGAGATGGAAGAGACCGGCAATCTACGACAATTCTTCGAGGGTATGTTCACACGGCCGGAGCGGCAGAACTTCACCTTCATGACGATGGACTGGGATTATCCCTTCCCGCTCGATCTGGAGACGCTGGCTCATTTCTACGCCTCGAGCAAAATCTTCGTACACGCGGCGCCGATCGAGCGACGCTGCCGAACAGCGGCCTATGCATGGGCATCCGGCATGCCGGTCGTCTGCCGCGAAAACGTTGCGAGCATCCTGCCCAAACATCTGCGCAGGCTGCCTTTCCAGGCATCGTTCGAGACAGCCGATGAGATGGCCAACGCGATGGTGACGGCGCTCGTTCGCAACGACCCGGACGCTGCGGACTGGCACCGCGTCTCGTCCGAGTTCAACGCCGCAGCCTCGGCATCCCGTCTGGATGATTTCATTCATCGACAGGCGGCCTCACGGGGCGCAGCGGCCTCCGACGCGGCGCTGAATCCGAGCGGCCTCGACATTCGCCTCGGCCGCCACCACAGGCTGGCGACGGGAGGCAACCGGATCGAGCAGGATTTGAACACCCTGTGCGCCTGGGCGATGTCGGCGTCCGATGACGCCATCGCCGATATCGCCGGGGCTGCGGATCCCGAGGTCGCCCTCGCTGAGATGTCGATTTGACCGACCCGGGCGCCGCGTCACCGCGGGTGGCGCTGGGTGCGGGCCGCCGGGCAGGGCCGTTTTCCGTCCCGATATGCCATGGTCGAGAGCATCGTCCCGACAGGCGGCCGCCGGCGTCCTGAAAAGACGCTGTGAGTCAAAAGATTGGTGTACCGTCCCGGTTCTGGTTTCCGGGACGGTGCGCTAGAGCGAGACGGCACAGTCTGTCGGACGTCTGGAGCGGCCTATCGACCTGATCGGGTGGCGGCCGGGTCCCGGCCCGGGCAGCAGCAGTAGGATACGGATCCAGGCCATGAATGTCGCTCATACCGCTGCGTTTCGGCAACTGGTCGCATCTCAGCCGCTCTGCTTCGTTGATGCCGGAGCGCGTGGAACGCTCGAAGGCCCCTGGGCCCACGTCCCGGCCGACCTCCTCATTGTCCTCGCCTTCGAGCCGGACGAGCAGGCAATCGTCGAGTGGGAAACGGCCAATCCGCATTGGTACTTGGAACGCTGTGCGCTGTGGTCCGAGACAGGGACCGTCCAGATTCATATCGGCGAGATCGAGAGTACATCGAGCACGTGGCCGCCGAATTTCGCCTACCTTGAGCGATTCTGCTCCAAACACGCGACACCCAGGCGCACGACTCGGACCGTCGAGGTCGCAGCGCGGACCTTGGATGCAGTCACGCGCAAGCGCGGGCTCAACCCCGACTTCGTGAAGATCGACACCCAGGGTGCCGAGTACGAGATCCTGAAAGGGAGCAGCCAGGTCCTGTCCGACAGCGCCTTCGCGGTTCTCATCGAGACCTGGACGCAGCAAATCCATGCCGGCCAAGGAACGACGGCCGAGGTGATGCTCCTCATGCAGGGCAAGGGCTTCTCCCTGTTTGATGTTCAGGTGGCGGCCGCCTGGCAGCGTCGAAATTTCGAGACCCAGCCACTGAATTCCAAGCCTCAAGTCGTCGGTCTCGATTTGCTATACTTCCGCGACCCCATCGAGATCGCCGACAGATTAGAAGATCCAGCCTATGCGGCCAAATGTGCGGCCATTGCCGAGATTTACGGGCATTTCAACCTGGCCCTGGAGATCTATGATCTCGCGCTCTCGCGGGCGAAACACGGCATCGAGCATCTCAGGGCGCTAAGAATTCGGACCTGTGAGACGTTCGAGGCGGGAAAGTCGATCGATTTCGAAACGGCGAAGTTGCATTACTAAAAGCTGTATCAGTTCGGCTCGCGGGGATGCTTGGGTGTCATCAGAATGCCCATTTTCAGAGCCAGTGGCGTGCGTGGAACGGGGATTGCTTATGCTCAACGTCAAAGGTGCACTTGAAACGCGGCGCCACTGGAAGGCAATCCAGTCGCAGCAGATCGGCAACGCGCAGGCGATGGATCGCGCCGCCCGGCTGGCCGAGATGACGCGTATCCGCTCCGATGCGGGCAAGCTGCTCGCGGCAATCGATCGAACCGGCTTCGCAGTGGTGCCGAACTACTGGAGCGCCGAGGAGTGCGCCCGGGGCCGCGCCGAACTCGACCGCCTGATTGCGGACCACCCGGAGGCGGTGCGCCGGTTCTCGGGGGACGCCGACAAGCGCATGTTCGGCGTCGAGGCCGTAAGCGAAGAACTCGCCCGCTTCCACGACGATCCGTTCCTGATCGGTATGGGCGAGGCGCATGGAGGCCTCGAACTCTATGCGTTCGCGACGCTCGGCGCTCGCATCGACGCCACGGATGCGAATAACGGCTCGGGCGATGGCTGGCACCGGGACGGCTTCGGCTTCCAGTTCAAGTCGATCCTTTATCTGTCCGACACGACAGAGGATAATGGGCCGTTCGAGTACCTGCCCGGTAGCCATTCCCGCTGGCGCGCCACGATGGACACGGCGCTCGGCGACCTGCCCGCCGCCCCGAACAGCCGGATGTCACCCGAGGAGGTCGAACGTCTGGTGCGGCGGACCTTCGCGGCGCGCCGGCGCTTCGTGGCGCCCCAGGGCACCCTCATCCTCGCCAACACAGCGGGTATTCATCGCGGCGCGCCGTTGCGGGCCGGCACCCGCTACGCACTGACCAACTACTTCTACCACCCCTATCAGGTCTGCGAGCCGATCTTGGAGAAATTCAGCCCGATGATGCCGGGGGCCCGGGCGCAGGTCGAGGCTTGGCTGGCCGAACGGAACATGCGTGCTGGCCACGCCTAGGGCATCAGCCCGAAAGGTGGCCGCCGGCTTTCGGCAACAAGACGATGCGGAACCGAGGACCTACGGCATCGCGCCGGGTCCGGTTTTCGGGACGATGCTGTCGAGCGCGCGTCGCCGGAGTGGATATCGGTTCGGCGTAAGAGCGCGTTGAATCCAGGTGGAGCACGGCGGCGTGGCTGTGATCGCCCTGGGCCTCTCTGGGCGCGGGCGCGAACGTGAAGCCGCCGCGCTCTGACTGATGGATGATGCATTGACGACCGTCGCCGACCTGGGCCGCCATCTGGCCGCCATCGAGGACTTCATTGGCGCGGAGGCCGCGCGTTCCGCGGCCAGCGTTGCGGGGCGGACATCCCAATTCTGGAGCGATCTCTTCCAGAGCCGACCGAACTTCCCCGACCTGTGCGCGTTCCTGGGCTTCCGCCGCGATGGTTTCGGCTACGGCATGGCGGACGAACGTCAGGGCAGCCTCGATCACGAGAGGCAGCATCACGCCCGGAACGCCGAGATTTTTCGCTGGTCGGTCGAGCCGGAGCAGATTGCCACCGTCGATGAGCCGGCGCTGGGCGCGCCTTACGTCTTTGAGGCACACAACGTGTGCCGCAGTGCCGCATTCTGGGTGAACGCCGCAACCGCCCAACGCGTCAGCCATTTCGTTGCGGCCCATGGGCCGCGGAAACGGCGTCTGCGGGTGCTGGAGATCGGCGCGGGCTGGGGTGCGGCAGCCTATCAGCTCCACCATCTCCTGCCGATCGAGAACTATACGATCGTCGACCTTCCTGAGAATCTTCTGCTGTCGATGACCTATCTCGGCGCCACCCTGGCACGGGAACCGTTCCTGATCGGATGCGAGGGGGGGCGCATCGACGACCTGCCCGGCCGGACGCTGGCGGGATTGCTGCCCGGGGCTCTACCGCGCCTTGGCATGCGCTACGACCTGATCCTGAACTCGTTCAGCCTGCAGGAGATGGATCGGGACACCGTCGAGGCGTACCTGTCCTGGATCGAGGAGGCACTGTCCGACGATGGGCTGTTCGTCTCATTCAACGCGCACGGGAAGGCGGGCATTCGCCGCCCGTCCGAATATCGATACGAGCGCTTCCATCTCCACCATCTCGGCATGTTCCGGCGCTTTCCGTCGGGCTTCGAGAACACGATCCCCTCAGAAGTCGTCGTCTCGCGGCGGCGCGGTCCCCCATGCGATGCACAGGCGATCGAGACTCTGTGCCTCCTCCATCAATTCGGGCTCGACCAAGATCTCACAGATTTCACACGGGCGACGGTCGATCAGACGCTGACCTCTGAACAGCGGGCGATCCTGGCGGCGCTGCACGGGTTCTTCTCACCCGATCCGGCGCTGCGGCAGGCAGCCCTCGACCAGCCATGCTTGGCCGCCGTGCCTGGCATCGCGGCCTATCTCGACGGTCAACATCGGATGGTCCAGGGTGATGCGGAGACGGCGCGGATGCGAACCGCTCAAAGTTTGGAGTTCGGGCTCGATGGTTTCGCCGCAATCCGCGCGGCGGTCACGCTGGCGGTCCTGTCCGGTCAGCGCCAAGTCGCGGGCCGCCCCGATCTCATCGATGCGATGGCCGCTTATCCGGATGTCGCGCGAATGCTCGATCTGGGCAGCCTTGATTCACTTGTCCGCCGCTTCCACACCATCATGACATTCTGAGGTCCCTGCTGACGGGTCAGAAAATCGGGAGACCGTCAAACACGAACCCGATGGAAAGTGCCCTGATCGCGAGCGGTTCGCCTAAGCGTGCGTGACCGAACCGTCTGCACCGGTTGCGTGTGATGAGGCTCACAGCCCGGGGGAGGAGGCCTCGTGGAAGCCGGCGCGCCGCTCGCAGCGGGCTGGCCTTATAGGCTGAGTCGGTCCGTATAGCTTGTCCGGACGATGTCGCGGCCGCCCCCGCCGACGGCTCCGTCAGGACGGGATGGCATCGAGGGCCGCCGCCATCATCACGCGGTCGTGCCGATTGGTCCCGGCCCCGGCGGTTCCTCGCAAACGGGTGGAGCGCGGCGCCGTGTCGGTGCTTCGCTCGTGACGTCTCACGCCGAACCGGCATCCCCCGCGTGGGGCGACGCGTCAGCGCGGGACGAAGATCCCCGGAATGATCCGCCCGGACTGGCCGAACAGCGCCTCCGCACGGGTGCAGCTGCCCGGTACGTCCCTCTGGTACGCGACGAGATAGCTCCGCGCCTGCAGCATCAGGGCACCGCGGTCGAGCTCAGCCGGATCGACACCCATCGCCCGGATCGCCCCCTTGAAGCGCTCGCCGTCCGTGCGAAGCGTGTCGCAGGAGACGTTCACGAAGCCGGCAAGACCCGCCAGCTTGGCCGCGCTCAGCGTCTGCGGCGGCAGCGCGGCCGGCTCCTCGGCCCGCAGGATCGATCCGGTCATGGACAGGGCGATGGTCACGACGACGAGACCGAGAGACCGCATCACGCTCTTCTCCATTCGAAACACCCCGCCCTCATCATTCGCACTGGTTTTCCGCGGGAGCACCACGCCGGGCCGAAGGGCGCCGGATCGCGCCCGGCGGCTACTCCTCGTCCGAAGACGCCGAGCTTGCAGCACGCCGCAGGTGCGGACCCTATTGCTCAAGGTCAATTCCCGGGTGTTCCCGATGGCGGACAAAGACCTCATCGCCTTGCCCATGCGGTTCGTAACATCGGTCTTGTCGGACATCGGGGCTCTCGGCCGGAGCGCGGCGCGATCGTCCATCTTCCGTCGGGCCGAAGCAGGACCCGATGACAGGACACACTAAGATCATAAGAAGACCGCAACGCGCATCATCGAACTCCCATTTCTGCAGGGGAAATACTTAGCCGGACGGTAGTTGTCCAGTCCGTATCGACTTGCGCCAAATGGAATGCTGGGTGTCAAACCGAGCACTGGGCGGCGATCGACGCGATCGCGGCCGAGATCGGGGGCTCGGGCGGGCCGCTCCGGAACGGGAGCCGGCAGCGCGAGGAAGGGACAGCGATCCGCGGGGCGATCCTTGACGCGCCGGGCGTGCGGCGCCAATCGGCCTGACAGTGCCCGGCCGCCGGCGAAGCCCGGCGCGGGACCGTCCCGATCCACGGACGGAGCATCGGAGAGCTTCCATGACCCCACCGCTGTACAATCCCGCCTGCGGAGGCCTTCCGGCGCAGACGAGCCTGATGACCGGGCGGGCGGTGTTCACGGAGGCCTACGCGGTGATCCCCAGGGGCGTGATGAGCGACATCGTCACGAGCTTCCTGCCCGGCTGGGAGGGAACCCGTGCCTGGATCCTGGCACGCCCCCTGTCGGGATTCTCCGAGACCTTCGCCCAGTACCTGATGGAGGTCGCCCCCGGCGGCGGCAGCGCGGCGCCCGAGCCCGACGGTCAAGCCGAGGGCGTGCTGTTCGTGGTCGCGGGCCATCCGAACCTGGAGCTCCACGGCCATGCCCACGCCCTGCGCCCCGGAAGCTTCGCCTACCTGCCGCCGGGCGCGCCCTGGCGCCTGCGCAACGGCGACGCCGAGCCGGCGCGGTTCCACTGGATCCGCAAGCGTTACGAGCCCGCGCCGGGCCTCGACGTGCCGGAGGCCTTCGTCACGCACGAGGCCGAGGTCGCGCCGGTCGGCATGGTCGGCACCGACGGTGCCTGGGCCACGACCCGCTTCGTCGCCCCCGACGATCTGCGCCACGACATGCACGTCACCATCGTCACCCTGCAGCCCGGCGGGACGATCCCGTTCGAGGAGACGCACGTGATGGAGCACGGCCTATTCGTGCTGGAAGGGAAGGCCGCCTACCGGCTCAACCGCGACTGGGTCGAGGTCGAGGCGGGCGACTTCATGTGGTTGCGCGCCTTCTGCCCACAGGCCTGCTACGCGGGCGGTCCGGGCCGGTTCCGCTACCTCCTGTACAAGGACGTCAACCGGCATCCGGCCCTCGCGCCGCGCGGGCTCGCCCGATGAGTGCGCCGGCGACGCCCCCCGCGGCCCGATCGGTCCTCGCCCGGCCTCTCACGGCGGAAGCCTTCGCGCCGTTCGGCACGGTGATCGACGGGGCGGGTGCCGCACCGCGCCCGATGAACGCCGGGCTGGCCCGCCGCTTCCACGATCTGGCGGAGGTCGAGGTGGTGGGCGAGGGGGCGCGCACGGTGATCGGCCTGGTGGAGGCGGAGCCCTACGCGCTGCCCCTGCGCCTGAGCCTAGTCGAGCGCCATCCGCTCGGCGCGCAGGCCTTTGTCCCGCTGAGCGCCGCGCCGTTCCTGGTCGTGGTCTGCCCGGACGAGGGCGGAAGACCCGGTCCGCCGCAGGCCTTCGTCACCACCCGGCCGCACCAGGGCATCTGCTACGCGCGGGGCACGTGGCACGGCGTGCTGACGCCGTTCGGGGCGCCGCAGGATTTCGTGGTCATCGACCGCGGCGGCCCGGGCGGAAACCTCGAAGAATACGTGTTCACAGACCCCTGGACGGTCCATCTCCGGGAGTAGGCTCCGGACGCGGGTGCCGGGCCCCGGGGAGACCCGGCTACAGATCGACGGTCTCGGGCTGCCGCTCGGTCAGGGTGAAGACGACTTCACCGGTCCGCTCGCAGGTTACGCTCACGGAGGTTACGCCGCTCAGTGCCTGCTGGTGCGGAAGCTGTGCTCTGGCGTGGGCGATGGCGGCCTCCAGATCGCAGGGCCAGAGCTTCGTCGCGCTGATCCGCTTTCCTTTTCGAAACGTGATCTTGTAGGCCATGACTCCCTCCATTTCGGGTCATGATACACCCGCCGCCGGGAGGGAGCCGTCCCCGTGGGGCATGCCAACGATGCGCGGCGAGCGGGGAGGGGGCCGGACGACGGCACTGCGCCGTTCCTCACCTGTGGGTGCGCGCCGGCAGCCGCCGGGTGTCCGGCCATCGAACCGTTTTCGTGTCGCGGACAGGATGCCCGCGACACGGTCGGGACGCCGCCGGCATCACCGCGTCGGCGCGGCGGCGGCTACGATCCGCGGAGCCGCCGGGGAGGCCGGGACGAGGCGCGGCGTCGTGGCGAGTTCGGATGCCGGACGCACGGTGGCGATGGCCCGGGCCTGCTCGCGGTAGAGCGGCGGCGTCAGGGTGACGGTGTCGTCCGCCAGCGCGGCACCGGTCATCGGGATGGCGGCGAGGGCGGCCAGAATGAAGGTACGAACAGTCATGATACGCGATCCTCTCGATGTCCGGGCTCGGGCCCGGCTTCGAGGAGATATCTACGTTGCAGAGCAACATGATCCAAACAGATTGGATCGATAGCCGATATTGATGACATCGCTTTTGGCTGCGGCCACGCCCTCGGCTTACCGGTCAGCGGCCGAGGTCCACCGGGATGCTGAGATGGGCCATTCCGGAACCACTTAGCAACCCGGCGGGCGGCGCTGTCAGCAGGCCGACGGCCTGAACGGCGCGGAGCGCCCGCCGATCGAGCGCCGGCGAGCCCGAGCTGCGCTCGATCTCGGCCTGCTGCACCGCACCATCTGCCGCGATCTCCATATGGACCACCACGGTGCCGGCCCTCCGGCCGGGACCCGTCCGGCGCTCGGCGCGGTCCGCGGCGTCGATCCGCGTGACCAGATCGGAGAGCCAACTGCGCGCCGCCGGCCCCGGCATCTCCCGGGCCTGGGCGGCCCAGGGCCCCAGGAGCAGGCCGAGAACCGTGATCCGGTGGACGAGCACTTGCAACGGCATGCGGGAACGGGGGCTGCGTGAGGGTCGAGGGATCCTACGCGCCCGGGACGACCCCTGCGACACCGAATGATCGCGCTCAGGACAGGATTGCGGGCATCCCGCCCGCGAGACCTGGCGGCGGCGGCATCCACGTGCCGATCCGGCACCGCAAGTCGGCGATGGCCGGAGGATGCCCGGGAGGATGGGAACCTGTGCGGCGATCGTACCGCCGTCGGACGCGTGCAGACGCATGACGGCCGATCACCGGCGGGGGACAGGACCGGCGGTTCGGCCATCAGCGCGCGATCCCGAACCCATGTCTGCAACATAGATCAGCCAAGACCGAGATCTTCGAATTGATCGATGACACCCTGGCTGATAGCCTCGACAAATCTGCGCGTCGGTCGGACGGTTTCGATACGCATGTTCGGATCGAAGATCTGTCCCACACCCCGGCGCATCTTCCGGCCAGGACGGAAGATCATCGCGGCGGCGGGCCGAGAAGCGCGACCGTGCCGCCCTGATCGCACGCTGAACCCGGGACCACGCGCATGTCACGATTGTCGGACCTCGAAGACGACCCGGCATTCCAGGAAGCCGTTCGCGCGGTGCGCGGCGCAGCCAGCACGTTGAGCGGGCGGGCCGTGACGGCGGACGAGGCGCGCTTCCTGGTCGGCATCGCGCTGACGACCTTCGCCCATGCCGGCGGCCTGAGCGAGCCGAGCCGCAGCCGGCTGGCCCGGTTCTCGGAGACGATCGGGCCGGATGCGGTGGTCGAGACGCTGACGAAACACTGAGGCCGGCGGCCGGCGCGCTCTGCGGCCCGAGGGCGATCACAGCAATCCGGTCCTCCGGGCGAGCATCACCCCGAGGGCGAGGCAGGCGGCCACACTGACGATCAGCATGGCGACGTTCGTCCAGAACCGGACCGGCCGGCTCGATCCGTCGATCCCGCTGGCGCGCAGACGCACCCAGGGCACGTAGAGGTAGAGCGCGATCAGCGTCAGGATCAGGAATGCCAAGGTCGGCAGCCGGCCGCTCACGAGGGCGGCGCCGGCCAGGAGGGCCCACCCGAGAACGAGGCTCACCATCGTGAACAGGGCTGTCGAATTCACGTCCGCACGGTCCCTTCAGCGGATGATCGCGGCGCGGTGCTGGGGCGCCGTCACGGACCCCGTCCATTGCCCCGCCCGAACACGGAATCGGCGCCGGGCCGGCGCGCGGGTCTCGTATTTCCTGTGGCCGCACAGGCACTTGGATGCAACGGTACGCGCTAGTGTGGGAGCGTTCGGCACGCGCGTCAACCCGGCGCGGCGGCCGATTCGGGCGCCGTTGCGGATCGCCGCAGCCCTCATCGCGACCGCCGATCCCGGGAGGCCCGGACATGCTGGGCGCGCGGTCGCGGCACGATATAACCGGGTCTTCGAGGCCGTTCCGAGCGCCGCGGCGCAGGCGTCGGGCGATCGGAACGCAGGACAGGGACAGTCGTGACACGGAGATCGCCGCACGCATCGCTCGTCGCAGCCGCAGTTGCAGCGCTGGTCCTGTCCACGGCGGGGCAGGCCGGCTGGCAGGGGCCGGAGGCGCAGGCCCTGTTCGTCAACGAGGCCAACCCGAGCGGGTACAACTACGCCCCGAGCGTCATCACCGAAGGCGGGACGACCGACATCTGGTGGTGCGGACAGGGCAAGACCGACGTCATCTTCCATCGCGCCTACAGCGCGCAGGCCGGGTTCTCCCCGGCGCAGGTCGTCTTTCAGCCCACGCCCGGGTCCTGGAACCGCCAGTATGTCTGCGATCCGAGCGTGATCAAGGGCACGTTCCGCAATCCCGTCGACGGGCGGTCCTACGCGTACGCCATGTACTACTCGGGATCGGACAATTTGCCGGGCCACAACAACCAGACGGGCCTGGCCTTCTCCAACGACAAGGTGACCTGGGTCGATTACCCCACGCCGGTCATCGCCCCGATCAACCCGGCGGTCGCGCAGGGGAATTACGGCACCGGGCAACCGGCCACGATCAACATCGACGGCCGCTCAAGCCTGTACGTGTTCACCACCGATCTGACCGGCCCGCAGGGGGTGCCGGGGTTCGGCGATCTCTACGTGCGCCATACGGCAGACGGGGTGCATTTCGACCCGCCGGTGCGGGTGCCCAACGGCACGACCGACGGCGCGACCATCAACCCGAATTCGGATTTCGCCTACGACCCGTCCTCGGGCGACGTCTACGTGATCACGGGCCTGCCGGGGCGCGACTGCCAGCGGGTCGCCTGCAAGGATCCGGCGCGCAACCCGGATCGCGAGACCTTCCAGATGGGTCTCTACAGGATGCCGATAAAAGCCCTGATGGGCGGCAGCCCGGCGAAATGGAGCCCGGTCGGCTACCTGAACGCGGATGTGACGGGCTTCTATCTCAATCACAGCCCGGGCTTCCAGCGCGACGCCTTCGGCAACATCGGCCCGTTCCTGCCGAACATCACCGTCTACTTCTCGGGGGGCGACCCCTATCCGGGCACCTGGCGGATCGCCGCGGCGACCGAGACCCGGGCCTCCGACCGTGCCCCCCTGAAGCGGGCGCTCGGACCGGGCGGCCACTGGGTCACGACGGGCTACATCGCTCCGGATTACCGGATCGAGCACGCGCTTGGTGCGCTGTTCCTCCTCCCGAGACCGGGCACCGCCATGCTGATGAGCTGCATGGCCGGCGCGGATCATTTCCTCAGTCGCGATGCGCGCTGCGAGGGCCGGACCCCGCTGGGACAGACCGGCTACCTCTACGACGCGCCTCGGCCGGGCAGCCATCCGATCTTCCGCTGCCTGGCCGGCGGCCGGGATCACTTCGTGTCGACCGACGCGCGGTGCGAGGGTCAGGCGACCGAGGGCCTGCTCGGCTACGCCCTCGACTGAGATCCGGGGACCGCATCCGGGCCTGGCGCGGCCTCGGTGCGGCGTTGCGCCCGGGAACACGGCGGGGCGCGTCGCCTTTCCTGATCCTGCGGTCGGCTGCGGCCGGACCCCCGTCCAGGAGACGCCTCGGATGCTGAATTTCTCGCGGGGCTCGGCGGCCCTCGTCGCGCTGCTCGTCGCTGGGCCGGCCTTCGCGCAGGGCAAGCCCCTCCCGCCTCCGGCAAACGACGCGATGCCGCCGGTGGAGCTGACCATCAGCATGAAGGACGGGAAGCCGGTCTGCGACCCGGCCGAACTGCAGCTGCCGGCGGATACGAACATCGCGCTTCACGTGGTGAGCAGTGCCGACGCGCCGGTGACGCTCACCGCGCCCGGTCAGTTCGAGAACGGCCTGGTCCTGCACGCGGACGGCGATCTGGTCCACGTGGCGAGCGAGAAGGGCTACACCGTCAAGCAGAACGGCCAAGGCACGCTGCGTCTGCGGACGATGAAGGCGGGTCAGGAAGAATATGCCTGCACCAGCACGCGGAATGCCGACGCCCCATTCAAGGGCAAACTGATCCTGATCCCGGCCGCCAATTGAGGACGGGCCCCGCTGGCGGACAGGGGCCGATGATCGATCTGGGAGCTTCGGTGCAGGCATGAGCGACGGCGCATCGGGGCAGACGCTCCAGGTCTTCTACGACGGCGATTGCCCGCTCTGCCGCGCAGAGATCGACCATTATCGCGGGTGCGCGGGCGCGGATGGGCTGGCCTTCGTCGATGTCGGCCGGACCGTGGCCGCGCCGACGCTCGGACCGGATCTCGATCGCGATACGGCCCTGCGGCGCTTCCACGTGCGCACCGCGGATGGGGGGCTGGTCTCCGGCGCGGAGGCGTTCGCCCGCCTCTGGACGACCCTGCCGGGCTGGCGCTGGCTCGGCCGGCTGCTCGACCGGCGCGTCTTCGGCCGCCGACCCGCGCTGATGATCGCCGAGATGGCCTACCGCCTCTTCCTGCCCCTGCGACCGCGCCTGGCGCGGCTGATCGGGCGGCGGTTCTGACGGGCGGCGGCGGGTGGCGCGCTGCGTCCATTATGTCGGCTTCCGCGACGACCGCTATTGGAACGCCTTCCGGATCTTCGGGGGACCGCGGGTCATCCATCGCCGGTGGGATTTCTACGCCACCCGCGACGTCGGCCCCGACGACATCGTGGTCTTCGCCGAGGGTGACGACACGCAGCCCATCGCCGCGCGAAACGCCACCGACCTCGACGAGCGCTGGCTCGTACGCGCCGTCCCGGGGACCGGAACCGAGACGCTGGGCTGAGCCCCCCTTCGGATCGTCCCCGCAAGGAGAGGCCGGGCCATCCCTTCGCACCGCGCTGCAGGGGCTGCACGGCGCAGCGGATTTCAGGCTCGGAGAGCGAAGACGCCTCGAAACCGGAGCCCGGTGCCGTGTCCCGTCGCGGCGGGCGCATCCCCGGCCGCGGAGCCGGTCCCGTCCCCGGCCGGGCGCCGCCACGGGGCTTGGCTGTTGACGACACGCGCATGCGGCTCGCCACGGTTCTGGTTTAGCTCTACAAGTCGTTTCAGTGGTTACGCCATTCGATCCTCTTTCGGGACGATTTAATGGCTTGTTAACCAGCGTTGGTGCTGTTTGGCTCGATCGAATGGAGCCTGTGCCGTGATCTCAACAAGTCTCCTCGTCGTGATCAGTGCCGCGCTGAGCGCAGCCGCAGCGGGCGCCGTCCGCGATCCGAACGCGCGCAGCCGATAACGCCCTCTGGTCGGCGGGTCCGTGATCCGTCGGCCACGCGCGGTCTCGCGTCTGTCGGGTCGGGGACGGTCCTCGAACGGACCCTTCGGCGTGACGGCCCGCGACCTCTGATCCGTCGACCGCCGCCGAGAACCCTTCGGTCCGCGGCCTCCGTCAAACAGGCGATGCGGTCCAGCGCCCGGCGGGGTAATTCGGCACTTCCCAAACCCCAATGGCGCACTCAAGCCCGTCCGGTCCGCCGGAACGGGCTTTTTTCATGCGGCGGCCCCGCAGGGAGCGGGGTCTTTGCAAGGTGCTCTGAACTGGCGCATCCTTGCGATCGCGGATGAAAACTATTCGCTTCGAAAGAACAAGACCACGATCGGGAGGACGCGCCGATGCTGTCGAGACGAGGCTTCGTGAATTGTGCGCTCTGCGCGGTGGCGACCGGCTTCGCGGCCGTCGCCGTCGAGTCGCAGGCACAGTCGGTGGGACAGACCTCCGGCGTCACGCGCAAGATCCTCAGCACCGAGGAGCTCCCGGACGGACGCTACGTCGTCGTCCAGGTCGCCGCCGAGATCGCGCCGGGGGCGACGGTCGCCCGCCACACGCATCCGGGCATCGAATCCTCGGTGATCCTGGAAGGGGAGGCGGAACTGCTCGTCGACGGCCAGCCGAACCGCACCTTGCGGGCCGGGGACAGCTTCCAGATCCCGGCCGTCGCCCCGCACAGCCTGCGCAACGGGTCGGGGGCCACACGGGTGGCTGGGACCTACACGGTGGAGAAGGGCAAGCCCCTCGCCTCGCCAGCCTGAGCCGTTTTGGCGGACGTCCCAAGCGGCTTCGCATCGACGCCCGAGCCCGGACGCGTTCCCCCGTGCAGCGAGTGACCGGGCCCGTTCAGTTGCCGGGGCCGAAGCTCGGCCTCTGCGGCGGGAGCGGGGGACGCGCGATGGGGGACCGAGGCGGGACCGGTCCGGGATCGCCCGTGGCCGGCCCCTCGGGTCCGGGCCTCGCGGCGGCGGACAGCGTCGGGGCCGGCGGCGGGGGCTTGCCGGAGACCTGCTGCGGGATTCCGGCGCCGCCGGGCGCGGGCAGCGTGCATTGCTCGCCGCAATTGCTGACCACCGCCGGGTAGGCCTTGCCGGCGATCGTCGCGGAGACGATGCAGCGTGCCGGATGGTAGACCAGCTCGTACTGGAACTTGCCGCCGTCGTCCGACTCGGTGCGGAACTGGCCATCCAGAACCACGGGCATGTGCGGCTGATCGGTGGTGCCGACCACGTAGAGCCGGCCCGTGGCGATCGCCGCGATCGTGATGTCGGAGGCCGCCCGCGCCGCTCCGCAGCTGAGCAGGGCCGCCGCACCTGCCGCGGCGGCGATCGAGATCAAATGAGCCAACCGGCCTCCCTCCTGACGGACGCGCTCAACCCGGAGGCGCCGCCGACATGCCGCCTGCGAATGGCGGACGGCGTCGATGCACCGGCCCGGACCGGCACCGGCGCGGGCCACGATGCCGCCTGCCTCGCCCACCGCAACGAAGAACCGGCCGGCTTTGCTCCATCGCGGCGCGACCGTTCCGGCCGGCGCATGGCGCTCCCACGTCGCAGGGGTCGGCCGTGACGGTGAGGCCGCCACGCAGGGAGCCCCACCGCGGCCGGGCGTGATCGTGGGCCGCCCCCCCTCCACGGATGGTCACGACCGCTTCAAGGCGCTCAGAGACCGTGTCAGATGCACGACGACATCGTCCCCCTTCGGCCCCGGAAGCGCCTCGGCCGATGGCGCCTCAGCAGCCTGCAAGCGCTGGGCGACCTCCATCACGACGTGCTCGACGGATGGTGGCCATGGCACCTCATTGTCCAGAAGCATGCGAGCCGCGCGGACGAGCATGCGGAACTGCTCGGGCGGGATCGACGTCCCGGCCGCGTGCTGGTCGAGGATGCGATCGGCGATCGCGGCCGCCAGCCCGGCGACTTCAGCCATCTTGTCTGGCTTATCGCCGGACTCTGTCATGCGCCTCAGCCCTTCGCCTTGGGTGCCCGGTGCGGATCGAGCCCCGCTCCGGAGCCGCCGATGCCTCGGCGCCATCCCGGACCGGTGCGCGCCGGGGGCGGCCGTCTCTGCCCGGTGGCCGATCGGACCCGAGCCTGTCCCAGGGCCATCCGTCCTGGCAAGTGACCACGCCGATTGGTTATTACGGGGCGAGCCCTCCGCATATTGTTCCGTTAGCAATAAGAACAGGCCGCGCGGAAGAGTTCAAGCGTCCGGCCGGCGCCCCGCCCGCTCCCCCCTCATCGCGGCTGGGGCGTGGCCGCGATGCCCGCCCGCCCCTCAGACAGAGGAGGGGGGAGATGCGTGCGGGGCGGGCGTGGCGTTCGGGATGGGTGCCCGACACCTGCCGGAAGCCGGGACGATGCACCTACCGCCGCCCAGCGGCCCGGGGATCGCATGCGCCGATGGTGTGAGACGCGGGCCTGCGCAAACAGGCGCTCGTGGCGGGGGCGGATGCGTCCGTATCCTGGCCATCCCACCCCATCCTCCGCCACCGGCCGGCGTCGCTCGGGGGCCGCAGGTTTTGCCGGCGCTGCCCTCCGGATCCCGAGGCGACCGCCGCCAGCCCCTGCTTACCGGGACGATCGGCCACCAGACGACGAAGCCGCGTGTTCCTGCGCGCCAGATCCGTCATCCTCCCGGCCTGATCGCCGCATTCCTCGGCGCCAGCGGTCGGAGCTGTGCTCGAAGACATCCGCCTCCGTGCAGGCGACGGCGATGCTCTTGCCATGCGCAGTCCGTATCTCGATCCGGTGCGGCATCCGCACAGCCCGCGTCGCGCTCGGGCTCCGTCAGCGCTGTATCCCAGCTTTTCCCGTCCAAGCCGATCTCGCAATCAGCCCGGCCCGAATCCAGCCGCTCAGATGGCAGACCTTTGTATACCCAATACATCGTCTTTATAATCATAGATTTTATAATCTTGCTTGATCAGCATATGTTTTGCCTCTGCGGCATCGTCCGTCGATAAATGTTTTTTCTCGTACAAAACACCTGTCGGTAAGAAGGTCGAAAAATCCATCGTTTTTAAGACAGCAAGATCGGCCCCTTCGGTGTCAACATGAAGGAAGTCAATTTTATCCACCTTATGCTCGACTAAAATTTCGTTCAACGTTGAACATCTCACCTGATCTTCGATGATATACGGCTCAAGCTTCCCATCCAGATGGTTAACGATATGATTCCTGTCGAAGGACCCCAGCTGGTTCCACCATTCAGGGAGATTGGGTATCTCTTTTTTGGCATCGCTGGAAACGTAATAAAATTTTCTACTCGGGCCATCCGAAACCGCTCTATTGCAAAATATGAATCTGCCCTCATTGCCGTAATTCGATTTTAATTGCTCGAAAGAATACTTGACTGGCTCAATGAATATACCCGTATACTTTGGGTTGTATCTGGCTAATTTATTAAGTGGATCCCCATGCAAGCCATCGTTTGAACCAACCTGCACAAAGAAAACCTTCTCTTTCTTCGAGAAAATCCCCTCGATCCGTCGTGTGATGAAGGGCTTGTCGTTTTGCACCGTATGCAATAATCGCAATAACCCAGGTGTTTTCTTCAAAATATTTTTTGCCAGAGTTTTCATCACCGGCTCCTAATAATTGAAAGGCCAAAGCGTGACCGTAGCGTATTCGTGGCGCTGTATAGGTCAAGGCCGTTTCTAGGTCGATTGTCGAAGGGGGAACCCTTTTGAATCAGCCCGGCGCCTGCGTAAATCCTTCGTGGGCACGGTGGCCGACCGTTAGAAAAGCGGTGGTTCGATAGTCTGCCCGCAACGGCGTTCGAACCGGCACGGCCCGCTCAACGACGTCGTTATGAAATCCTGCGCCGTCTCCGGAAGAAGGCATCTTTTTGCCGATCGCATCATAGATTATCAATTTTGAATCCGATTTTTAGACCCATCGTTCGGCTCTATCATGCAGATGAATATCAATTCGACCTAATTTGAGAAAATATTAAGTCAAGTAAGTACTTTTTTGTCACAAATTATTTCTTCAAGATAAAAGAAGATTTTATAAGTGTTCTGAGCGAAGTTTTTATTGGAAACAACTGTGGCTGGCTCCGCGGCTCGTGATACAGGTTCAGGGACAATTCACGCTGCTCTCAGGTCGTCCGAAAATAAACCGCCGAGTTCGGGGCGGTGGCCCATCCTCGGCATCGGGCGGGGAACGGACGTCGCGCACCGGCGCACGATCGACAGGTGGTTCGGGTAAGTAGAACACCGCAGGTGGGACACGACGCTCGTCTGCAATGGGCGAAGCTGGCCAGTCAGCCCGTCGTCGCTGTTGCCGTGCTCCCAGGCGTCTGAATCTGACTCGCAGCGGCTTCACCGATCGTGTTCGGTGCCCGCGTGTCCGTCCAGTTTGAGGCTCGACGTTCGAACAGATCCCCCACGGTCGGAGCGGGGGCGGTGATCGTGGGCGGCAAGGGAACGTCGATGGGAGCGGGTTCAGGTTCAGTCATGGAGATGGCGACCACCCCCACTCTCATCCGTGTGGTGGATGGGTCACGCCCGCCATCAGCGTTCCAGATTCGTTTCAGGACACCATCCGCGCGGCATGTCTGACCCGTGCTCCCCGTGGCTCCTAAGTCCTCAACGATGCTTGGACGAGGGGATGAGCGACGGTTCGCCCCTTCGACCGTTCAACAGGGTCGATCGGGGTGCGTTGACGTCGGTTCTGGACCCCTGGCTTCGGGTCCTCCGATGGTACGGCAATACGAAGCGACAACCTGTGAGACCGCCCTGTAAGAGCACGGTCATCGCCGGCTGGTCGCTTAAACCCAACCTATGGAAATCGTTGGAAGATTACTGGTGCTGCGAGACAGGATTGAACTGTCGACCTCTTCATTACCAAACACCTGCCGGGGCCAAACAGCCCCTAACAGATCAGGTGATTGAGGCCGGGAAAAACCGCAATCAGCACTGGCACTTGGCGACATTGTGAGCCATTGTTAATATCATTGGGTAACAGGCCATAACGAGCCGATCGCGTTACCCAGTTGATACCCAGGGCTCACGACAGATGACCGCGAAGGTGCTGACCGTGCAAGCCGTTGAACGCCTGAAACCGGACCCACTTGTTCGCCGCGAGATCCCCGATGCGGGGATGCCTTCGCTCTACCTGATAGTGCATCCGACCGGCCGGAAGGGCTGGTGCGTGCGCTACCGCTTCGGCGGCCGTCCGCGGAAGATGATGCTTGGCCCGTACCCAGCCCTCGACCTGCCGGCTGCACGCGACCGAGCCCGGGAGGCAGTGCGCACCCTGTCCCTAGGACGGGACCCCGGTGCCGAGAAGATCGAGACGGCTAGGATCAACCGGGCTCGGCCGGTGGATCATGACCTCGTCTCCAGCGTGGTCGAGGATTTCCTCGAGCGGCACGTCCGCAAGCACAACAAGCCGAGCACCGCGGAGACGGCCGCGCAGATCTTGCACAAAGATGTCGTGCCGGTCTGGGGTCGCCGAAAAGTGGAGAGCATCAGCCGACGGGACGTGCTGGACCTGCTCGACGGCATCGTGAATCGTGGCGCGCCTGTAATGGCGAACCGGGCGCTGGCGACCGTCCGGAAGTTCTTCAACTGGTGTGTCGAGCGCTCGATTATCACAGCCTCGCCCTGCACGGGCGTGAAGGCGCCGTCTCAGGAGACGACGCGCGACCGCGTGCTGACCGACGCCGAGCTGCGCGCGGTATGGCTGGGTGCCGATAGGGTAGGGTGGCCGTTCGGGCCCTTCGTGAAGCTGCTGATCCTCACGGCGCAGCGGCGCGACGAGGTGGCCGGCATCACAAAGGGCGAGCTGCACGAGCGGGGCACTGAATGGCATCTGCCGGCCGCACGATCCAAGAACGGGTCATCGAGCATCGTTCCGCTTAGTGAGCCGGCTAAGGCGATCCTGAAGGCCCTACCCAAAATCCAGGGGGACTTCCTCCTGACCACGACGGGGGAGGGGCCTATTCGCGGCTTCTCGCGCGCCAAGACGCGCTTGGATGCCGAGATCAAGGCTGCCAACGGTGGCAAGAGCCTGGAGGGCTGGACCTTCCACGATTTGCGTCGAACCGGATCCTCCGGCATGGCCCGACTCAAAACCGACCCGCACGTCATCGAAGCGGTGCTGAATCACCGATCCGGCGTCATCAAAGGCGTGGCTGCGGTCTACAACCGGTACCAGTACCTCGACGAGAAGCGGGCCGCGCTGGAAGCCTGGGCGGCGCATGTTGAATCGATCACTGCCGAAGGCGACCGGCATGGATGAGGCCTGGAGGAAAGCGCGCCGCGACGAACTCTGGGACACCTACGTGCTGAAGGTGCCGGGTTTTACGTGGCCGGACGAAATTCAGGACCGGGCGTACCAGGCGGTCGAGATGCTGCGGTTGCTGCATCTCGCCTATAACCAAGCCATATCTGAAGGTGAAACGGACAACGCGATGCTTACAGCGTCCCGGGCCCGGGTCGTTTGGCAGCTGCTGACCCTTGAGTTTGGTGATTGGCTTCTCGACATCTCAGGACTGAATCGTCGCCTCACCGTGCCAGCGGATTGGGAGGACTGCGAGCGCGCAGCGCTAAAGGCTGTTCTCACCATCCATGAGCGCTCGGGGCCGCATCCACACCGCCCAGCCGTCGATCCCATGCCGGTGCTGTTGCCGAGATGGATGGTGCATCGCCTCGCGGCTGGCCTTGATGCGCTCGACAATGGTGAGGTGCAGGACCTCTTACGACCGCAAACAATGGGCCGACACGACGACGCTTGGTCGTGGGATCAGATGCGAGCGTGCGCCCTCGAGCATGTCGCCAACCTTCGAGGCCAGGGCCTGCAGGCGCAGGTTGCCCAACGCCGTGTCGCCGTCGCGATGGAGGTTTCGGCCGAGACGCTGCGATCTTGGGATAGGGTACCTAATTTGCGGCGGGGCTGTGCCGTAGCGCTACAGGCAGGGCGGCTTAAGTCCGTGTTCGACGACGACCCAGATTATGCCAAGCGTGATGGCAACTCGGTCGACAGCGAAGTGCTTGCCCGCTTCAACGCCTTCCGAGCTGAACCGTTGTTTGTCTTCGGCCGGCGCTACTGCGATCGCTTTGGGTATCGACATAACCAAAGCCCGGCGGGTGGCGATTGACGTCGATCGCCACCCAAAAAGTGGTGGCGATTAGACCTGATTGACCCCCGAGCTTAGGGGTCAATTGCGGCCAATCACCAACGTATATTTCAGCCCTCGTTCAAAGCACATTGCTTTGGAGCGCGAGAGTTCTTGCGCGTTTGGAGGTGTGAAGATGAGCGATCGACAGAAGCTCTACTGCACCGCGACCCAGGTTCGCCGCCGTTATGGCGGGATCTCAGAAATGGGTCTGTGGCGGTGGATCCACGACGGGAAGGTCGACTTTCCGAAGCCCGATCTGATCGTGAACGGCCGGCGGCTTTGGAGCGAGGAATCCCTTGATCGCTTCGATGCACGCCTCTCGGTGAAGGAGGCCGCCTGAGCCATGAAACAGAAAACCCGCGCACAGCGCGGGCTGCGGCGGGTCTCCGAGAATGTCTACTGCCAGGTGGACGCTCAGAGAGATACGCCAGCCCAGGCGCTTCGACAAGACTATCTCGCCACCCGCTTCGGTCTGCCCCCTGCCACCGCGGCAGTGTTGGCCGAGTTGGCGTTTCCCGCGGTGGACAGCTGGCGGGGTGCGCGATGATGGATCTTCGCTCCGCGGCACGCATGCTCGGGGGCGAGGTCTCAGGCCGGGGTATTCTCTGCCCCGGTCCGGGCCACAGCTCGCGCGACCGTAGCCTCTCCGTCCTGTTCGATACCTCGGCGCCGAACGGCTTCACGCTTCACAGCCATTCCGGCGACGACTTCGGTACCTGCCGGGACTACGTGCGGGATCGGCTCGGCATTTCTGGACAACTTGTCCAGAAACCAGCGCACGTTGCGCCAGTTTCGGGGCGTGAGATTTCGGCCCAACTTGGGCCGAAACTACCCACGGCCAATCCTAGCCGCACAGCCGGTGCTCTGACTCTATGGGACGAAGGCCAGCCGCCGACGGGAACGCCAGTCGAGCGCTATCTCAACCGCCGCAGGCTCGGAGTGCCAGCCGCGCGCCAGGACGTTCTGCGATACCATCCAAACTGCCCCTTCGCGGGCTCCCGGATCCCGGCCATGGTCGCCCTGGTCCGGAACGTCGTCACCAATGCCCCGCAGGCGATCCACCGCACCGCGCTCAGCTTCGACGGTCGGAAGATCGAGGTGAACGGCAAGGACAGGCTCGCCCTCGGCAGCATCCGCGACGGGGCGGTGAAACTGACGGCCGATGAGGACGTCACCACCTGCCTGGGCATCGGCGAGGGCATCGAGACGACGCTCTCACTGCAGGGTCTCCCCGAATTCGGGGACACCCCCGTGTGGTCGGTCCTGAACGCGGGCGGGATCACCAGCTTCCCGGTGCTGCCCGGGATCGAATGCCTCTGGATTGCGGTCGATGACGATCCGGCAGGCCGCGGTGCGTCCGAGCTTTGTGCCGATCGCTGGCGGCGTGCTGGCCGCGAGGTGCTCCTCGTCAAGGCGACCGCCGAGGGTGACGACATCAACGATGCGCTCAAGGTGGTGGCCCATGGCTGATGCCGCCTACACTATCGAGCGGCTCGCACCGCTGCCGGTGAAGCTCCCGCCACGCCGCTTCGGATCCGCCACCGCGGCCGAGCTGATGGACGAGATCCTGCCCCCCATTCGCTACATCGTCCCGGGGATCTTCGCCGAAGGGCTCACCCTGTTCGGCGGCAAGCCCAAGCTGGGGAAGTCCTGGCTCCTGCTCGGCACCGCCATCGCCGTGGCCATGGGCGGCTATGCGCTCGGCACCATCGAGGTCGAGCAGGGCGATGTCCTGTACCTCGCACTGGAGGACAACAAGCGTCGCCTGCAGAAGCGGCTCGGTCAGCTGCTGCCGACGACCGCCTGTAAGATCCCTGTAAGATTCCCGGAAAGATTGCACTACGATCTGAACTGCCGGCGGCTCGACGACGGCGGCCTCGACGATATCCGCGCCTGGATCGAGAGCCGGCCCGATCCGCGGCTCGTCATCGTGGACGTGCTCAACAAGGTCCGCCCTGCGATGAAGGGCAACGAGGGCATCTACGACTACGACGTGCGCTCCCTGGAAGGCCTGCAGGGGCTGGCGGCCGAGTTCGGTATTGCCATCGTCGTGATCCACCACACCCGCAAGGCTGAAGCTGAGGATCCGTTCGACTGCCTCTCAGGGTCGACGGGGCTCACGGGCACCGCCGACACGACGCTGGTGCTGGCCCGGGATAGCCAAGGCACCACGCTCTACGGGCGTGGCCGCGACATCGAGGAGATCGAGAGCGCTCTCTCCTTCGACCGTTCAAACGGCGCTTGGACCATGCTGGGCGCGGCGGCCGACGTCCGACGCAGCGATGAGCGCAACCTTATCCTGGATGCGCTGCGCCAGTCGCCGGAGCCGATGTCGCCGAAGGACATCATGCTCAGCGCCGGCATCGAGAACCGCAACGCCCTCGACGTAATGCTCTTTCGGATGGCGAGCGCCGGCGAGATCGAGAAGGTGGGACGTGGCCTCTACGGTCTCTCAGGGGTCCATAACCCCTGTAAGAACGGTAAGATTGTAAGATCGCGAGACCGGTACGGTGAGGGAGATGCCGAATGAGCAGCCCTCACCAATCTTACAATCTTACTCATCTTACACCCCCCGTGGTGCGGGCACGTACCAGGCAAGCCTGCGGTCGCTCCTTAGATCCCAACGCTCGCCGCGCCGGCTTCAGCTGCCTGCTTGGCCGTCGCACCTTTGCGAAGGGCCGCAGCTATCGCAGCCGACGCCGTGTCGATTGCCTCGGCGCGCTCGTCACTGAAGTCGCGCGTGCTGTTCACGTTGGATCCGACCCGCGCATGGAAGTTGTGCGGGAATCGCTTGCTGAGGCGCTCTTTCAGCATCTCGCTGGCGCTGCGGTAGTCGCCATTGAAGTCGCTCGGCTTGCCGCCGTCACTGGTGCCATACTCTCCAGGATTTCTCGATGTCATCAATTGACGATTTTCATCCGACGCCGGCCTTGCCGTCATGAATTGGGCAAACGAAGAAAGCAATCTTTTGATGCTATTCATGGGCCGATCTCGGTAATACTTGAGAAAACACTGCTTCGTGACTTACGTAGCACGCATGGGCAGCCTCAAAGTTCCGGGGTGCTGCCATGACGCCCGCCGAGTGGACCGCCGTCCTCGACGCGTTGGCGAAGGCCGAGGCCGTCGAGGCGCATCAGGCCGGACGCGTCAACCGTGACCCTGATGGTCTGAGGTTGGCCCGGGATGCGGTCCAGGCACTCAGGAGCACGGTGGCGGCTGCCGCGCCGCTCACGACCGTCTTGAGCCAGCCTGAGCCTCTCGAGTGGGTTCCGGTCCCGCTCGCATGCCGCATGCTGCGGATCTCCTACGACGCGGCCCGCCGACGTGCTGAGCGTGGGCTCGACAACGGCACCGCCAGGCGGGTCGGGAAGCACCTCGAACTGCATCTCCCGTCGCAGCGCGAGGCGGCTCATGGGTAGGCCCCAGGCTCCCCCTCCATCTGAGTTGTACATATCCAAGAAATGCAACCTGAGGTACTTCCATGGTACCGGAGGGTCGGAGGTAACGCGCGACTCCGACACTTCTCCAGCGATCAACTCCCGTAGGTTCCACCACATCGCAGAGCGGAAACCTGTGCAATGGCAATGACCAAGCGGCTTTGGTCGCTGAGCGCGCTGGCTGTCGAACTGGACAGTGATCGGCGGACCGTCGCGAACGCTCTCAAGCGTGTTCCCGCTGACGGGGAGCTGTCGGGCAATCCAGCCTGGTTCATCGTGACGGCGATCCGCGCGATGTGGCCGGCGCCGGACGCGAACGGCGAAATCCTGGATCCGGCCCAGGAGCGGGCCCGCAAGGACCGGGCACTCGCTATTCAAACTGAGATGAAGAACGCCCTCAGCCAAGGTGAGATGGTTCTGATTGACGACGTGATAGATCACGTAACGAGAGACATAATCGTCGTCAGATCACACTTCTTGAATCTGCCATCTAAAGTTCGTATGCGCTTTAACCCGCAGAAGCCTGAAGATCTAGTTTCGATCATAGAGGCTGAAGTCTATCAAATACTTACTGAGTTGTCAGATCCGGAAAATATGGAGGTTGTACGTGATGCTAGGGGAAAACAAGATGCCGCTAACGGGCGAGCTGCTCAAGTTGCGGATCGAGGCAGAGCTGGACAACGCGTTGGGCGACATGGGCCCGGTGAGCCGAGCACTCCGCGGCGAGCCCGTAAACTTCGGCAACCCGCAGGTGAATGAGGTGATGGCCCGGACAGCCCGGCGCATCGCCGCTATCCCAGAAGCGATCGTGCCTCGAATGCAGGAGGTGCGCAGCCGGGAAGGGTTCGAGGCGATCTTGCGCGAGATGATCCTCGACGCACTCGGCGAGATAGACGTGCTGTTTTGCTTTCGCACGGCCGATGAGACTACTCCTGGAAGCGGCGCATAACTCCCAGCTGTTCGGTTTTGTTCGGTTCTCAAGCGCGCTGAACCCGGCACACTACCCCCGCTGCTCCCAGAGCTTTCGGCTGGTGACGCGGTAGGAGCGGCGTCGGTGTCATCGCTGGCGTCGCTCCCCAGATCTGAGGAGCGGGCATGCTGGGTCGACGGGACGTCCTGAAGCGCATCGAGGCCGAGGTTCAAGACCTCGAAACCCGGCATGCGGGCGTGGTGCGCCGGCTGGAGTCCGCATCGACCGAGGCCGAGCAGGCGATCACCGCGCAGCGCCTGCTGCTCGTTGCCGAGCATGTCGATGCTGCCGCCGCCCGGAAGGCGGCCGATGCCTGCCGTGCTGCAATCGATCGCCGGGCCGGCCTTGAAGACGCGGTGCGAACCCTGGCCTCCGAACTCAACGATGCCCGGCAGCGGCGCGACGCCGAGCGCGACAGCCGGGCACGGGAATCCGTAGCCAGCGAGATCGAGGCGCGCGCTGAGCGTATCCAGGCCGCGGCTGCCCGCCTGGATGATGCCGCGGAAGCCTTCGATGAGGCCAGGCAATCGCTGGTCGACACCTGCCGGCAGGACGCTCAGCGCGACCTTCTCGGCGGCGGTCCCGAATACGCCCTGGTAGCCGCCGCGGCGCGCCGGGCCGGCGTCCTGCCGCGTGATCCGCTGAACGGCAAGTCGGTGGCCGGTGAGATCGGTCCCGACGCCTGCACCGTCGCCGCCCGGGTGGCCGGCGAGATGCGAGCGAAGGCGATGGCGGTCCGCCAGGGCTCTGGACCGGCACCCGTCACCAAACCCGCAGAAACGATCCCGACGGCGTTCGTGTGGCCCGAGGTGCAAGTCGTGCTGTCCCGCCCCGCCCGCTACCGCCGCGCGAACGGCCACCAGGTCGGCGTGCTGAAGGGCGGCGCCACCCTGCCGGAGCCGATCGCAGCCAAGGCGATCGAGATGGGTGTCGGCTTCTCGCCCTCATCCGTCCAGGGCCAGCAGATCACTGCCATCCTGGCGGTGAACCCGAACGCCGGCCTGCGCCCCGATGGCATCGGCGGGTTCCGAGCCGACAACGCCACCGCGATCATCGGCGCCAAGATGACGAAGGCCGAGCCGGTCGTGCAGGCCGACCTCGGCGAGCTGCCGGATGGCGACGGCGTGTTCGCGGAGGCGGCCCAGTGATCCCCGAACCGACGAACCTCGATGAGGCCGTGATGCAGGCGCGGCAAGCCATCGCCGAGATCCGTCTACGGAAGCGCGACACGGTCCGCCAACTGGAGCGCGTTCACCATTGGCGCATGGGCCTTGGCGCATCGATCCGCAGCCACGGCGAGACGCCGCTGAAGCGCGAGCGCCTGGAGCATGCCGCGGTCTTCGTGAGCGACCTACAGATCGAGGTCGAGGAGCTGACCCGCCGGGAGACGATCATCCTCAGCGCCCTGCGCGAGGCGTGCGTCTCGACCGACCTGTGAGCGGCCTGACCATGACCCGTGTCGCTGAAATTGTTGAGTGTTGCGCCGGTCAACCAGGCGACGCCGCACGTGTGAAGCTTACCGCCCAGTCGCTCACCGATCGGTCGCGCCGGATCCATCGCGCACCAGATCGCCTTAAGGCAGTAGTCTGCACTGTTAACGCAACGTCAAAACAGAATTGTCGTCTTGAACCCGCCCAGCGACGATCACCCTCAGCGCCATACGTTAGGCCCGCGCCTTTGTGGCCTCTGGGGCATCCGGAAATGATCGACGCCTATACTGATCTTGCTACTCTGGCCGCGAACGACGCCCGGCACGGCCGCCTGTGGCATTGCATCGAAGGGGACTGCTGGTCCTATATGACCTGCCCGACCGCTAGCGGAAATCGCCTCGTTCCAGCGGAGAGCGTCAAGAACGATCGCGTTCGAGCCGCGCTCGCCGACGGCTCGTGGACCGCATCGGTGATCGACACATCCGTCAGCCCGCCCCGCATCCTGGCGGTGCAGCAGACGCCGGCCTCTGAGGTCCCCGTGAAGACACATCAGGCCACGCAGCTCGCCTCTACGGAGGCGGTCTGACCATGGCCCGCGTCGCCGAGATCGCCCGGATTGCAGGAGCCTGACCGATGCCGAACCCGAACGAACTCGCCTACATCCTGGTCAACGGGAAGCGCTACCTCAACTGGAAGTCCATCTCGGTCAATCGGACGTTCGGCGAGGTCGTGAGCATGGCGACCTTCTCCGCGGCGTCGCCGAGCGAGGCGGGCGTTCCGACCTGGGATGCGCTGAAGCTGCGCGTGTCAGATCGTGCGGTCATCAACCTCGCGGGCCACAAGGTGATCGATGGCGTCATCTCGGCGCGGCAGCCGGCCTACAACGACAAGGAGCACGGGCTTCAGATCACGGTCACGTCGAAGATGGCCGACATCGTCAACTCGACGGTCAACCACGAGAAAGGCGAGTTCAAAGGTTACTCGCTGAGCCAGATCGCGGGCGCGGTTTTGCAGCCCTACGGGATCAAATTTCAGCTCCAGGGTAGTACTGACGGGGCGGACAAGGTCTTCCCAAAGGTGAACGTCCAGATGGGCGAGACGGTGTTCGTCTTCCTCGAGCGTCTGTGTCGCTTTCGGAACGTGTTCCTGCGCGACGATGCCGACGGAAATCTGGTCGCATACCGCGGCGACGGCCGTCCGGGCGCCGGCGCCGAACTCGAACTGGGCCGCAACATCAAGGCAGGCTCGCTGCTGATGTGCGATCAGAACGCCTACGACAAAATCGACGCGGTTGGTCAGCGACCGGGCAACGACCAGACCTTCGGGGATGATGCCCGAGATGTGAAGGCCACGGCCATCAATCCGGCCGTGACCCGGAATCGGCCCTTCAGCTTCGCCGCCGAGATGCCCGGTGATAAGCAGGATATGCAGATGCGCGCCAACCACGAGTTGGCGGAGAACTACGTGACCATGCTGTCAGGCAGCTACACCGTGCAGGGCTGGTTCAAGGACAGCAGCACCCTGTGGCTGGAGATGATCGGCAAGACGATCACGGTCTACGACCCCTTCATGTTCCCGGATAACCGCATGCAGCTCGCCATCCAGGGCGTCACCAGCACGCAAGGCCCCGAGGGCACGCTGTCCGTCCTGGACATGTGCTTGCCGGGGCGCCTCGGCGGCGGGAACAGGATCGAGGCCAGCGGCGCAGGCGGCGCGCCGGGCCTGTACGGTTCGGGCAGCGGACAGGCCGCCTGACCGCCGGCGCGGAGTTCCCAGAGCCCTTCAACGGCATGGGGCAGATCCAGGGCGGCGGCGTGCCGGATGGGGTGTACGGCAAGGGGGCGTGAGAGCTGGCGTTTCCCCAAGCGTGAGCTAGGTCGAGCAGGGCCGACGCTTGAGCGCCGTCACTCCTTCGGAGTCTTGGCCGGATCGTCACCGCTGGGCTGATCGGTGCCCTGGCCCGGCCGCTCCGTCTTCTCGCTGTCGCCCATCGTCTTCCGGGCATCCTCGATCAGGTCTTCGGCTACGTCGCGATCGCGCTCACGGTCCATCGGTGCGTCTCCCTGTTTTGGCCAATGACATGGCGCGCCGAGGTCGAGCGGGAAGAGCCGGGACATGAGACGAACGTCCGCACCTCGACCGCTGGCAACCTGTCCCAGGATGCTGTGCAGCGCAGCCGTGCGCAGATGCGGCGGGCGGATTGAGGCTCTACCACTGGTTGCCGCAGCGATGCGGTAGTTGTGTGACTGAAAGCAAACGGCGTGCGAAGGCACACGCCGGTATTTTACAGCCGTCAGAATTTCGGATCTCTATGGGGCCAGCGGAGTTGTGCCGGCGCATCAGGAGTTTCCTGCCGCACCAATCCCGACAGGAGATCGACATGACCAAGATTGCCCTCGTTGCCGCGCTCGTCACGGCTCTGGCGACCCCTGCTTTTGCCCAGGTGATCGAGACCCCGACCAGCACCACCGTCATCGTCCCGCCCGGCGCGCCCGGTGTCGTCACGCGCCAGCCTGGCTCGACCGGTGATTCACCGGCTGCGACCTACTCCCCGACCGGTCGCGCCGCTGATGGCGTCGCCACCGACTCCGCAGCCGCTGGTAACGAAGGCCAGCCCTCGCGTCTCGGCTCGACCGGCAGCGGCGGTGGGAAGTGATCTTATAGCCACAGCTTCGGAACAGGCTCTGCTTCGACGCAAGCCAGTTCGTTCCTGAGACCACGGACCTACTCAGCCCGCCCGGTTCGCCGGCGCGGGTTTTTTCATGCTCGAAGGTTCTGCAGCTTTTCGGAGCGCGCGTGGGCAGCCTCATTGCCAATCGCGCAGGATCTGCGACCCTGTGGGACCGTGCTGGGCGAATCGTCCGGTTCACGAAACGGCTCGATACCGTAGAGGGCGACAACGCGATGGACACGCGTCACCCCACCATCTTTGAGGCGATCGCCGAGGGAGCGCACGCGCGAGCGGTCGGCCTGCCGAAGGATAGCTGCCCCTATCATGCAGATATGCCGGAGCGCCGGGCGTGGATGGACGGTTATGACGGCACACCCAGGGAAGATGGGCCCGACGTACCCATCACTGACGCCTGAGCCTTGCCTGCCGCCGGCAATCTCTTTCAAGACGTCGTGTAACGGAGCGGCGCCCAGATGCAGAAAGCGGATTGAGGCTCTACCGGCGCCGCCCCTTTTCAAGGACGTGGTCCTGCGGCGGGGGCGGCCGATGGCGTCTGCCGACGGGGGTTAGGGCTGCTTGGGCTTCTCGGTGGCCTCGTCAGCAGCCGCTCGGTTGGCAGAATGATCTTGATACTGGTCCGTCTGCACGCCTTTGCTGTCGAGGCCGCGCTCGTCATCGTGCTGAGCCTTGTCGCGGTTGCTCAACACCTCGTTCTCACCGAGCACACCTTCTGGCAGTTCGGTCATCGCGCCAGAGCCAGAACCCTTACCCTGAGCACCGGGGTGCATACCGTGTTTGCCGGCGTTCGCCATCGTAGCGCTCCCGTAACGGAGGGCCTAGCTGAGGCTGACCCTGTTTCTGAACGGGGCCAACCTGTCGCCGTAGAGTCCGTTCCTGCGTCACGCCAACGCGCGGACGCCAGAACCACGACCTCGACCGTGGGCAACCTCCTCAACGACAGCGAGCATGACCACGGGCGGCAGATGGCGAAGGCGAAGTTGCTTCAGCTTCGGCCGGGTTTTGGCGAAGCTGGCCCATAACGCTCTTCCAGCTCGGCCCGACCCGCATCGGTGATCTGGTACTCGGCGCTGTCCTTCTCGGGATCCGCCCGCCCGGTGGCTGCTACGAGGCCGAGCACCTCCAAGCGACGCATGTAGGCGGTCACCGGATAGAAGCGTGCGCCAGTCTCAGAAAGCAGGCGGAGGCGGTACAGGCTGGCAGGCGGGAGCTTGTGCATCGCCAGGCAGTGTACCAATCGACGGCTGCGAGGTCAGGCCCCGCTCAGAGCCTGCACCCGCCCGGCAGCGACGACGAGAGCGAGGGCGGCGAGGGCTGTGCGCATCCCGGCAGGATAGCTGGAGCCAAGACGGTGTCGAGAGCATCAACCTCGACGGTACGATCGAGGCGGATCTAGCACGCCTTACGCTGCCTGCCGAAGGCTTGCCTCGCCGTATGGGACTCAATAGATTCATGGTTCGTTCGCGCGACCTGCACCCATGAGAAACTCGATCAAAGCGGCACTATTCGTGACCGCATTCTCCCCGGCTCTCATCAGCCTCGGCGTCGCACGCATGCTGCCGCCGGGGAATGTATGGGATGGCGCCTACTACATGATTGCTGGTATTATCGGCTGCCTATTTGTGATCTATATCATCGCCACCTTAAGATATTATGGGGAAGAATATAATTTCGAAGCGAAGAAGGTAGAGTCTTATGACTCGCTTATGTTGGGACTTGTCGTGACATATATCTTGCCATTTTTCATCAAAGCTGGCGATATTTCGGTATGGACACTAGGGTCTCTTGTTGTTTTTGCCAGCATTTTTGCATGGTTTACTGACGCGACCGTTCCAAGCCCTGTAATGCGGTTGCTTAGCTATCGATTTTACAAAATCGAATCTGGTAATGGCATGGTCTTCACCTTAATTACAAACAAAGAAATATTAAAACCGCAAGATGTCAAAACGGTAAAGAAGATATCCGGGTCTATGCTTCTTGAGGTCGGGCGATGAATCTATTTGCTTTATCTAAAAATAGCGCTCGAAGGGTAACAAAATTCGAGCTGGCCGGCGATGTCCAAAAAGAACTTCAGAAAATATTCGGCCAACAGGAAGCTGACTTCAGAAGGGCCGCCGCCGAGTCGATTGCTTTCGACGGCAAATATAAGCCAGACGATGGAGAAGTGCTATTTATTGATGATTTCGAAGACCTCGATGAAATGCACGCGGCGATTGCCAGTCCTTTGTCAGTTTTACCTATAAGGCCCGACAGCGCCGATTTTGAGGACATCAAGGCAATTTTCACAGGACGGGTCGAAGGAGCGAATAAGATTATTTTATTTCAAAGCTTTGACAAGCGAAGAGTTCTTTCGAACCGTGGATTTTCATTTTTCCATTCAGCCGACGTGTACAAGAAAGTCGAAGGTATTGGGTTGACCTTGGACGATAAACTATGTGCAATACTTACGAACAAAAAATTGGAATTCTTTAACTTTGCGGTGATCCGTAGAATATTCGATTTGAGCAGATACTATAAGGACGCAACGGATGAAGACCTCAAAAATTTTGCTTCGATTGGCAATGTTAAAGTTGATGACATGCAGGCTCTGATCGAAGCGTCCGATACAGTGATCAGGCGGAAGGTTTCTTTCATCATGCAGAGTGGCATACTTGAAGACGTCCCTCTTGACGAAATAAAACAACATGCAAAGTTTGTTGGAATTGATGTAGTTACAATAGACGTAAATGGAACAACTTCAATCGTTCTGCCGACTGAAAGAGCAAAACTGAAAGCTCTGCTGCGGTTCTTAGACGAGGATTATTTTAAATCATTACTGCGCGGGGAGTACTATTTATCAAATTCAAAACGTTCGTTGAAAAAATAGAACAGACTTGCCGATCGTTGGCCTGATGGTGCGAGCACCCGAGTAATCGGCTGGCCGCTGCAGAGGCTCGGAATGCCACGCCTCTTCCGCTCACCCGCCGGCCTTCCTCAGCCGCACCCCGGGCCCCTCGCCGTTCTCCTCGATGGAGATGACACCCGCGGCTTCGAGGGCGCCCTCAGCCTTCCGGCGATGGCTCGGCACCGGCCGCGCCTGGTTCGGGGGCGGGGCCGGTATCGAGCGTGCCGCTGCTGACCAACGCGTTGGCCCAGGCGCTCGCGATAAGGCGGACTTGCTCGATAGCCTCGGCACGCGTGAACGGTTCATCGCCAGCGTCGGCACCACCATCCGACCAGGCGACGAACCCGGTACGTCGGCCGTTGGCGTCCTCGACGCAGGCGGCGTCGTCAAGGATGCAGATGCGGAGCGGGAGTGTGAGGCCGAGCGTGGGCATGTGAACCATGTAGAGTGCTTGGAGCCGGCTTCGACCGTCCGCCTTCAGCATCTTGCCTACAAGGCGCAGGATGCGGTCAGGTCTCGTCCCCGGTGATGTCATCCTTGAAGCCGTCGAGGCCCTTCAGTGGCACTCCGGTCCTAAACCGGTCGTACTTCCGGCCGATGCGATCAAGGAACGAACCATACGCCATTCTCACGAGATGCCGCTCGTGATCAGCAACGACTCGCAGGAGACGGGCGCGGAACAACTCATCGGGCTCAGGGCAGCTCATGCCCGGTTCAGTAGCGCAACAAGGCCGCTCGCGATAAGCCCGGCGCCCAGCACCTTCAGGGGAGCGTGCTCGACGCCCTCGTTTGTAAGCACATGCGTACCTGCCGCTGCCACGACCGCTACACTCACGATGGTCGCGATCCGGCTCATCCCTCAAGATCCTCGGATGCTGCACGTAGCCCTGGCCGGTAAATCAGTCCGTCACAAGCCGTCCCAGAGCCAAGCCGCTCCGATCATAGCTAAACCGCCGCACAGCAGCGCAACCACGATATAGCGGTGTAGGCGGTCGTAGAGAGGCATCGGCATGGGCGTATGCTCGTAGAAGCGAGCCCAGTGATGCACTTAGCCTACCGCCGGCTGCCAGCGCAAAATTTGAACGTTTGGCCAATTCAGAATTTGCGTGGTCGACAGGCCACAGCGAATCAGGTTCGCCCTAGCCGTGCGTCACGACTTGACTGAGAACCACGACTGCGACAACCGCGATCGCGACTACCGCGGCAATGAGGATTGCACGCATCTGATCGCTCCGCGATCGCCAACGGTAATGATCTTCACTTCAGGTAGCCCTTCGCCTTCAGGTGCTCGGTAAGGAGCTTCTCGACCAGGGAGGTGAGCGAGCGCTGATCTTCTTTGGCGGCGGACTCAGCCGCTTCCTTCAAGGCCGGGTCGATGCGCAGATTGACCTGCGCCGTCTTTTTTCGCTGCTGCATGTGTAGACAGTGTCTTGACGCCGGCCGTGTATAGACACTATACAGACAGCGGCTTGCAGCAGCAAGCGGCCCGCCGAGGTGTTGGAGCACCGCGACGAGCCTGACCATCAACGCACTGGAGCTACGTCAATGGCTACCCACGCCCATAGCACACGCACGCCCTTATTACCTCTGTCCCGCAGTGCCCCGCCCTTATTAGGCCAGGGGCTCGGTAGGCAGCCGGGCCCCGTCACCCAGGCCATCCGCGCCATGCGGGCGGCCGAGCCGCTGCCGCACGCCGATGCCGCGATCGAGGCCATCCGTGAGGGCCTGATCCGCTACTTCGTCGAGGAGGATGGTGTCGACCGCCACCGCGTCCGCGATCTGCGCCGCCGGATCGCCGACCGGATCGAGGCCGACCTCGCTTTATTAGATGTGCTGGACGGTGATTCCGACGCGGAACCCAGCCTCGGCGCGCCGGAGCCGATCACCACCGGCGGCTGGGGGTATGAAGATCGCTGCCGTCATAGCGATCAAGACCATTGGGCCGGCGGCAACTCGGACGATCAGGAGCACGATGCTGGCTCCGATCGCGAGGAGGAGAACGAGCACGGCGGCGACATCCAGGACGAGCCGCACGATGCGCAGCCGGACGACGTGGTGCCTCGGATGCACGGGTATGACCCGCGGGTCGCCGATGGGGCTCGCAAGGCTCGCCGCGAAGCCGAGGCGATGCGCGCTCGCAAGGATCGGGAGGCGCGCGCATGAGCCAGAACCCTGCTTATCGTCCCATGTCCGCGATGGAGGACGACATCCTGGCGGTCGAGCGCTGGGCCGGCGTGCTCAATCACATGGGCACCGGAACGTGCATGATTGACCCGGGTGAAGTCTGGGTCATCAGCAACGTCCGGGCCGAGGTCGGCAAGCGCCTCGATGCCCGATGGAACGAGGCGTTCGACGCTGCAGCGGGGAGGGCACGATGAGCGCTTCCACCCGCCGCGCCGCGCTCGGCGCTATCCTCGCGGCCCCGCTGGCATCCGTGCCGGCGGTCGCCACCCCGACCGTCTCGCCGGGCCTCACTCAGCTGATAGAGGAGCACGACGCTCAACGCGCCGTGATGGACGACCGCCCGGATGATGAATGGCCCACGAAGGACAACAGCTGCCAGAGCGGACGTCTGCGTGCGCTCGTAGCCGGTTTTCCCTCGTCGAGCTGGGCCGACAGTATGGCTAAGGCCGCTTGCCTCGCGCGCATCTGGCCGATCGAGGAGGCCGAAGCGGAGGTACGGTCTCACGCCGATACCGGTTTCGCCTACCTCGAGTGCATCGCGCTCGCCATCGCATGCGAGGTTAATGCGGCACGGGGAGGGCATGCCATGCGCATGATATACGCCTTCCTCGCCCTGGCTCAGATCCGCCTCGCCTTCGCGGAGCACGCTCGCGCCGAAATGCTCGGGCGTCACGCCGATGAGGCGCTTGTCCGGGCCCGTGCCCGCAGGACGAACGCGGCGGCTCTGGCTTGCCGTGCTGGCCAGCCGGATCAGCTGAACCTTTACTGATACCCCGGCTCGGCCGCGGGCGGCCTTTTGCATCAACCTGACGTAAAATCCTCAACTCGGCCGGGCTGATCACGGCGAACGTCGTTTTCGTGGAAATCATCCATGAGAGACTCGCCCCTAAGCCCAATCAATTCAATGGCTTAGGCGCCAAATTGTGGTCTGAGGGAATCACCCCCTCCGAGGCAACCACGCCCGCCCGTCTGCATCGGGGGCGATGCTCAGGGCGAGCGTGGAGGTCGAGAGGAGACCCGACAGGACAGCGTAGCAAAAACTGTGCGTCCACGCCCGCCCGCTGCTTCCGAGAAAGTTGCCGCGGGACGGGCGTGGAGGTCGGCAAGGCGCCCAACGCCGCCGACGCGGCGTCGAAAGCAAAGAGCGTGCGACACTCGGGGTATGCCGGCTATGGATCCGATCAGACAGGAAGGGCTAGTGGCTCGGTGCAATCCAGCTCAGAACCGTCGCGCAGCGCTCGGCCTGAGCCCGCGTCAGGCCGGACGCGACGGCCGCCCCGTTCCGATAGACGCCGAACGAACCGTCACCCGCCACGCGGATCTTAATCGAGGCCATCGTTACGCACTCCACACCCGCCTAGGCGGCGCCGGAGGGTAGCGAATAGGGGACCTCGAAATTGCTGGCTTCCGAGGTTGTCGACAGGTGAATCTGTCGGACACCGCAGCCTAGGAACGCAGCTCGTGCGGACAAAAGGACGCGAAATCGTGTGCATCGGCTGTTACCCGATGCGTTACCCAGAGGCTTTATGGAGAGCCCGAAATCCGAGCTAAGTGTATGGTGCTGCGAGACAGGATTGAACTGTCGACCTCTTCATTACCAATGAAGTGCTCTACCACTGAGCTACCGCAGCAGGTGACCGGAGCGCCCCGCGGGGGGCGTGTCCGTCCGGCCGAATGGGGCCATAACGGATCGCCGCCGCGTTGGCAACGCCGCACGTTCCATCCGGACGTTTTACGTGCGGCAGGCGGCGCGAATGAGGGCGGCGAGACCCGGCTCGGACACCGCCTCGGCCGCGTCCCTGGGCGAGAACCAGCGCAACTCGCGCTGGTTCTCCTCGGGGAAGTGCTTGAGCTGCTTGCGCACCTCCAGCGGAAAGACCTTCACCTGACACAGGACGGGTTCGAGGTTCTTCAGGCGCTTCTGGTAGAGATAATGGCCGATCGGCCGCTTGCCGACCGCCCCGCGCAGCCCGGCCTCCTCGTAGGCCTCCCGGGCCGCGGCCTCGAACGGTTTACGGCCCTTCATCGGCCAGCCCTTGGGGATCACCCAGCGCCGGCTTTCCCGGGACGTCACCAGCAGGATCTTGGGCTTGCCGTCCCGCCCCTGCCGGAACGGCAGGGCGCCGACCTGCCGCCGCGGCTCGCCGTCATCGTCGAGGACCGTCACGGCCGCACCGCGCGACACGAAACGACTCGGGGATCCGGCCGGGCCGGCGGCGTGTCCGAAGCGGGCGGGGGGAGGCGGATGATCGGGTCCTCGAGTCGGCGGCGGCGCGGTGCACAGCCGGGATCACAGTCTCGCGACGGACAGCGCTAGAGGGATGTCTACGGCCCTTATACAACACCTGTACCACCGGCCGTATCCCGGAGCGCCCGCGCAACCGCGACGAAGCCAGTTATCCGGTCCGGAGCACCGCGCGATCGGCGGAGCCGGAGGCCGGCAATGCGACCGCTGCCATCCCGGCCGAGACCGGATCCGTCCCGGCGGTCCTCGGCGCGCCCGTCGTCGGCGCAGCGACGGCGGGGTTCGGTCCCGGCGCGCTCTTTTCGATCGGGACCGGACCGGGTCCGCTCGGTCCGGCCGGGACCAGGACGGGCGCGGCCGGTTCCGATTCCGGCTCGACCGCAGCCGGGGCGGCCAGCGTGTTCGGCGGTTCCCGCCACGCGAAGGCGTCGAGCCGGCCGCTGACCGGCGATACCGGAGCCCAGGTCTCGGAGGCGATCCCGTCGGCGATCCAGACGCGGTCGCGGGGGGCCCGAGCGGCCCGGGCGAGCCACTCGCGGGCCTGGCCCGAGGCGGCGCCGTGCTCGGCCTCCTCGATCGCCGCCATCATCAGGCAGGCGCGGACGGTCGGGCGCTCGGCGAGCAAGGGCTTCACGGCCTCCCGGGCGCGCTTGTAGTCCCGCGCGTCGAGGGCGGCCTGACCCAGGGCGAGACGGGCCTCCGGATCCCAGACGGACAGCTTCGCCAGGACCTCGGCGCGGGCGAGGCGGTCCCGGACGGAGTCGCCCGGGCGCAGGCCGAGATAAACCTTGGCCAGATCGGGATGGGGGTTGGCCTTCCAGGCCGCCTCGACGATGCGCGCGGCCTTCCGGAGGTCGCCGCGACGGGCCAGCAGCCGCCCGGCGATGCAGGCCGCCGGAACCAGATCGGGCGCCAGCTTGATGGCGTGCAGGGCGCGCTCGGCGGCGAGTTCGGGCTCGCCGGCCTCGCGCTCGCCCGCGATCGCCGTCAGGAGGACGGCCCGCTGGCGCCGGGCGCCGGCCTTGTCGATCAGCCCGAGCGAGGAGCGCCGCTCGATGGTCTCCAGGGCGGAGACCCAGTCCCCGTCGGCGCTCTGCGCCTCGAGCAGGGCCTCGTTGGCCCAGGTGACGCTCGGGGCGAGGCGGGCGGCCTCCGCCGCGTAGGCGCGGGCGGCGGTCTCGTCCTCCCGGCGGCGGGCCTCCACGAACAGGCCGCGCAGGCCCAGCACCCGGGTCTCCGGATCGTCGACCATGCGCTGGAAGGCACTCTCGGCGGCATCCCGATCGCCGGAGATCTGCGCCGCCTGCGCCTTGAGCAGGAGGGTCAGCGGCTCGGTGCCGAGGAGCCGCTCGGCATCGCCCGCGAACCGGCGGGCCGCCAGGGGGTCGCCCGAGCCCACCGCCACCATGCCCCGGGACAGGGCCGAGAGGCCCTTGGCCCGGCGCCGCTCGGCGGAGCCGCGGACCAGGTATTCGGGCAGGCCGATGACGCCGCGCACGATCGCCCAGAGCAGCCCCAGGACGACGGCCGCGACGATCACGCCGACGAGGGCGAGCGCGAGGCTGGTGCCGATCTGGTACCCGTCCCACACGATGGTGACGGTGCCAGGCCTGTCGGCGATCCAGACCGCCCCGAAGGCGGCGAGTGCGAGCAGGGCCAGGAAGGCGAGGGCGCGCCACATGGGATCAGTGTCTCCTGTCGACGGCCGCGCGGCGACGGTCGCTGTGTGCGGGAGGGGCGGAGCGCCTGCACGCCCGCCCGGAAAGGTTGCGGCCGCGCAGGGCGCGGATCGCGGCGATCACCGTCCTAGCGGCCGGGGGACGCGGCGGGGGCGGATTCGGGGGCGGACGCGGTGCCGGTCGGGAGGGCCTTGAAGGCAGTTCCGAGCAGCGTCCGCGCGGCCTCCTCGGCCTCGGCCCGCGCCTTGAGCTTGGCGCCGAAATCGCCGGCCTCGTCCCGCGCCTCGGGCGGGAGCGCCGCGAAGGCCGTGGCGGCGGCGGGCAGGTCGCCTTGATCCAAGGCCGCCTGGACCTTGCCCTCGGGCTGATCGGCGGCCTCCGGGGCCGGGGCATCGGCCTTGCGCACCTGCACGAGGCCGTCGGCCATGCTCAGGAGCTTGGCGCGGAAGTCGCCTGTCCCGGCGGCGGTCTTGACCCGCTGCGCCCGCCGCTTCGCGGCGATCCGCTCGGCGATGGGCCGGAACGCGTCGGCGAGTTGAGCCGCCGTGGGGGCGCCCGCCTCCGCGAAGGGCGCCAGCGCCTTGGCCTGCGCCTCGGTGGCCGGATCGAGCTTGCGCAGGGTCGCGAGAGGCTCCGCATACGAAGACCCGGATTCCAGGGCCGCGGCCACGCGGTCGGCGACGACCACCCGCAGGGCCGCCTGGACGGTGGCCGCCTCCGCGCGCTGCGCCACGCTCTTGTCCAGGGCAGCGATCTTGTCGGCCTGCTCCTGAAGGCGCCGGTCGACCGCCTTCGTGGCCTCCGCGGCCTGGGTCTGCCCCGCCTCGGCGGCGGTGCGGCTCGCCTGGGTGGCCGCCTGGACCGCCTCCGTAGCGGCCTTCACCCGCGCGTCGAGCGCCTGCTGGAGCGTGTCGAGGCGCTGGCCGAGGGCCGCATCGGCATCGGCGTTCGCCTTGGTCCTCTGCTCCACCTCACCCTGAAGCGCGGCGATCTTTTTGGACGCCTCCTCGGCCGCGCCCGGCTTGGCGCCGTCCGCTTCCAGCGCCTTCAGCCGCGCATCGAGATCCGTGAACTGCTTTCCGTTGTCCTGGACCGCGTTGAGCTTGGACTCCGCCGGCTGGTCCCGACCGGGCTCCTCCTGGAGGGCGGCCACGCGCTGATCGAGGCTGTCGAGCCGCGCCGCCAGATCGGCGGGCACGGCCGGCGCCTGTGCGGCGACGGATCCGTTCGCCGCGGCCGCCGCCGGTGCGCTGGCGGCCTTGTCCAGGGCCTGCTTGGCGGACGATTCGGCGGTGGCGACCCGCTTGTCGAGGGCAGCCAGGGCGTCCCGGGGCGCGAGCCCGTCGAGGCGGGTGCCGAGGGCGGCGATCTGACCCGAGAGCTTCTGATCGAGGGCGTTCAGGCGCGGGTCCGGGCCGAGACCGGCCGTCTCGGCCGCGAACAACAGGCCGGCCCCGATCACGCCGCCGAGCAAACCCGCGGTGGCGAGGGAGCCGAAGCCGGCGCGCGACCGGGCAGCCGGCGCCGCGGCGGCGGACGCGGCGCCGCCGGGAGCCACCCCCGGGATCGGCCCCTTCGGCGGCTCCTTCGCGGACTCCCGTGACGGCTCCTTCGACGCCTCCTTGCCGGGGGGCGGCGGATCGGGGATGCGCTTGGCCTTCATGTCGATGATCGGCCCGGACGTCACCGCGCCGGCCGCGACCGTGCCCGCGGCACCCGAGGCGGATGCGCCCGGACGCGGGCCGGAACCCGGCTGCGGGCCCGCCCCCGGCTGGCCGGGCTTCGGCGGCTCGCTCCGCGCGGGATCGGGTCTACCGGGCTCGACGCGCCCGCCGGCCGTGGCCGTCGACGCCCCCGCCTTCGCGGCGTCCGGGCCCGACGCCGCGAAGGCCCCCGACTTCGGTGGCTCGGCCTTGTCGGTCTCGGGCTTCGATGACGTATCCCTGGAATCCGCGGCCTTGGCGGCCTCCGACGTCAAAACGTCGGGCTTGGCGGCGTTCGGCTGCGCGGCCGGGCCGACCGACGGCTTCGGGCCGTCCGCCGCGGAGCCGGTCTTGCCCGTTTCGGGCTTCGTGTCGATCGCGCCGGGCTTGGCGGCCACGACCGGCTCGGTCGCCGGCTTCGGCGGCACAACGGTTGTCTGCGGCGGCACAACGGCCGTCTGCGGCGGCTTGGCGGCCCCGGACGATCCCGGCAGGCCCGGCTTCGGGCCTCCGGTCACGCCGGCCGGCGCGGCGGACGCGCGGGTCTCCGCCCCGGACGGATTGGGCTGCCCGGGTCTGGCGGGCGCGGGATCGGGCCTGCGGCCACCGGATCCGGGCTTGTCGGCGTCGCTGGGTGGTGGCGTCACGGGCAAGTCCTCCAACTCTTCGGCGTCGCCGCGCCCCCCTAGCACCGCCACGGCCCCGGGCGCGAGGGCGAGATACGGCGGCCGGGCCTCCCTGTCACCGCACGCCTAGCCGGGCGCGGGCGTGAGAGCATCCAGCAGGTCCACGTCCCGCGGACGCACCGCGACGAAATGGACCGGAACACCTGCCGCTTCCAGGGGTGCGGCGACATCCGCCGACAGGCAGTAATGCCTCAACCGGCGGAAAGCTCCGCCCAGGCCCGCGCCTTCCGCCAGCGCGAGGGCGACCGCGGCGCTGCGCCGGGAATAATGGAGGGCGGCGTCGAGGGCGCCGCCGCCCAAGGCACTGCCGACGGAATCCGGCAGGCTGCGCAAAGCCTCCGCCGTATAGGCCACATAGGTCGCGACCCAGAAGCCCGCCGCCGCCAGCGTCGCCCCCGGCTCGGGCTTGCGCTCGGCCCCGGCCGCGTGGAGCAGGCGCGCCCCCGGCGCGAGCGTGCCGGCCACCAGGGCGGCGAGGCCGCCGGCATCCCCCGGGCCCTCCCGCACGGGGCCGAGGCCGGCGCGCTCCGCCAGCGCGGCCGTCCGGGGGCCCACCGCGAAGACCGGCAGGCCCCGCGGGACCGCGGCGTCCCGCAGGATCGGTACCGCGTTGGCGCTGGTCAGCAGCAGCGCGTCGAACGTCCCGTCCGGCGGTACCGCCCCGGTCGGCCGCACCACCAGGACCGGGGCCACCAGTGGAACGTGGCCCCGCGCCGTCAGCGCCGCGCCGGTCCGGGCCGCCCCGGGCTCGGGCCGCGCCACCCAGACGCGCATGCCCTAGCCTTCCAGGGTCAGTCGGACGCCGTGGCGTGCCGTGGCGCCCGGGGCGAGCAGGCGCTGCGAATCGCGCTCGGCGAGGGTGCCGGAAAAATCCGCCCAGTCGGCGTAGCCGGTCCAGCATTCGAGGGAGAGGAACGGCGCCGTGGGCTTGGTCCAGACGGCGAGATGGGGAAAATCCGCCATCTCCATGCGGATCGCCCGTCCGGGTCCGGCGAAGCGCATCCAGCGGCTCTTCGCATTCCGGAGCACGAAGGCCTCGGTGAAGAGCGCCGGATCGAGGGGCAGCGCCGCGCCCGCGAGGGGGATCGGCTGTTCGTCGCGCAGCAGCAGCCCGCCGGGACCGACCTGCGGGGCGAAGGGCCGCTCCGGGTGCTCGAACGCCACCGCGTAGCCGCCGTCCCGGGCCCGCTCGCCGCCCGCGAAGGGCCAGGGGAAGGCCGGATGGAAGCCCAGCGCGTAGGGCAGGGGGACATCGCCGGGATTGGTGACGGTCACGTCGAGATCGAGACCCGCCGGGCGCACCCGGGCGGCCACATCCAACCGGAAGGCGAAGGGGTAGTGCACCCGGGTCTCGGGTCCGTCGGTCAGGCGCAGGGTCACCGCCTCCGCGCTCCGGTCCAGCACCGTGAAGGGCAGGTCCCGGGCGAAGCCGTGCTGGCCCATCGGGTAGCTCTCGGACCCGACCGTCACCTGACCGCCGGCCGAGGCGCCGACTACCGGGAAGAGCCAGGGCGCGTGGCGGTTCCAGTGCGCCGGGTCGCCGCTCCAGAGATACTCGGTCCCGCCGACCCGCCAGGAGACGGGCTCGGCGCCGTGGGTGGCGAGCGCGGCGGTGGTGCCGTCCGCTGCGGTCAGCGCGATGCGCGTCGTCACGGTGGTCTCCCGGTCATCTGTCGCAGCAGGCGAGGTAACGGAAGCGGGCGGCCGCGCAAGGGGTGTCGACCGGGACGGTCCTCCTGTCGCGAACGGCTTCCGGCAGCGGACGGCTTTGCTAAGATCGCTCGTCTCGGCCGCACCGGTGCGTGAGTCACGCAGACCAGAGGGTATCGTGTTCCTGCGTCATGTCCCGGAACCACACGCGCCGGCGGGTCATCTGGAACAGGCGTGGCCATCCGGTCCCTTATGTCAGCGAGACGCTCGGGCTTCCGGAGGAGGATGTGAGCGCCGCGATTCATTCGATCAAGGCGGCGGCTCGGCTCAGGGGCGCAGATAACGTCATCATCTACGACAACGGAGACGTGACCGATTCACGCGGCGAGGATATCGGCAACATCTATGACGAAGACTGACCCGTCGTCCGCCCTGAAGGCCTTCGCGACCCTCCGATTCGAGGGCGACCGCCTCGACGCGTCCACCCTGTCCAGCCTCCTGCGCGTCACGCCGACGCTCGCCTACGGACAGGGCGAGACCTACAGGCTCGGCAAGCGCGGCTTGGAGAAGGTCGGAGGCACCGGGTACTGGCTGCTGAGCTCGAAGGATCACGTCGAGACGCCCAAGCTGGCCGATCATACCGCATTCATCGTGGATGTTCTGACCCACGACGCGTCCCGTGCAGATCAGGATCGGAGGTTCGATCGCCTGAAGCGTCTTGTCGATGCGGATGGCCTTTCGACTCTGGTCACGCTGTTCTGGTTCGGCGGAGCCGGCGCGCAGCCCCCTGCCGTGAACCCGCGACTGAAGAACCTGATCGGCCGGCTGCAGGGTACGATCGAGACCGATTTCGCCACCAAGGGGGGCGATCCGAAACGGATCGATGGTCAGGCGGCCTGAGCAGCTGGAGTCGCCTCACCGTCAGGCGATATCACCGGCGTGGACTGAGACCGATCCGCCTCCTCACGCCGCCGTGCCGAGCCCCGGCAGCACTGTCCCGGGCGCCCCGGAGGCCACGAGCCGCCCCGCCTCCAGCACGTGGACCGCGTCGGCGCCCTCGAGGGTCGAGAGGCGGTGGGCGATCAGGATCAGCGTCCGCCGCCCCGAGAGCGCCCGGAGCGCCCGCATCACCGCCCCTTGCGTCTCCTCATCGAGGGCGGAGGTCGCCTCGTCGAACACGATCACGTCGGGGTCGTGGTAGAGCGCCCGGGCGATGCCGATGCGCTGGCGCTGGCCGCCCGAGAGCCGGGCCCCGCGCTCGCCGACCCGCTCCCCGTAGCCGTGCGGCAGGGCCGAGACGAAGTCGTGGGCGCCCGCCAGCCGCGCCGCCCGCTCGACGGCGGCGGGATCCGGCGTGTCGAGGCCCAGCGCGATGTTCTCGGCGACCGTGCCGTCCACCAGGAACACGTCCTGCGGCACGTAGCCGATGCGGTTCTGCCACGCGGGCAGGGTGCCGGGATCGAGGGGGCGCCCGTCGATGGTGATCCGCCCGGCGCCCGGGCTCAGCACCCCGAGGAGCAGACCGGCCAGGGTCGACTTGCCCGAGCCGGTCCGCCCGGCGAGGCCGATCGTGGCGTTGACCGGGATCGTCAGGTCGATGCCGGCGAGCGCCGGCCGGCCGGTGCCGTAATCGAAGCCGATCCCTTCGAGCCGGATCTCCCGGGAGAACGGCAGCCGCTCCGCGGTGCGGGGCGGGGGCGCCCGCTCGTCGGCGAGTTCGTCGACGATCACCCGCACCGCCGGCAGGGTGAAGCGCAGCAGCGCCACCGAGGTGAAGATGTTCTGGAAGGCCGGCAGCATCCGGTAGCCCGCGAAGGCGAACAGGCCGAGCAGCGGCAGGATCCCGGCCACCTCCAGGCCCTGAGCCAGGGCGAACAGCACCACCACGATCACCCCGCCGAAGGCCAGCGCCTCGATGACGAAGCGCGGCATCTGGCCGGTGAGCAGGCTGGCCGCGGTGGCGAGGGCGTAGGCGCGGGCCGGGGCGTCGAACCGGGCCGCGAAGGCCTCTGCCCGGCCGTAGAGCTTGAGCTCCATGAGCGCCCCGAAGGTCTCCTGCACGATCCGGAAGCGCGCCTCGTTGTCGGCCACCGACCGGCTGCCCAGCCGGGCGAGCCGGGCGCGCATCACGAGATAGATCCCGACATAGAGCCCCCCGAAGCCGCCGCCGAGGATCAGCGCGAGCTGCGGCGCGTAGGCCAGCAGGAAGGCGATCACCGCGAGCGCAGAGCTCGCCCGGGAGGCCAGCACGGTGGCAGGCGTCAGGGCGCCGACCACCAGCCGGTCGGTCTCGGACAGCACGTTCTTGGCGAGTTCGGCGCTGTTGGCCTGCGCGAAGAAGAGCCGCTCCCGGTCGAGGTAGCGGAACAGCAGGCGCCGGCTGAAGCCGTAGCCCGCCAGATGCGTGAACCGGAGTTGCGCGTAGGTCAGCCCGGCATTGGCCAGCGCGGTCACCAGGATCGCCGCCAGCGCCGCGCCGCCAGTCACCAGCAGGAAGCCGCGCTCATCGGTCAGGCCGAGGATGGACCGGGCCTGGGCGAGGTAGGGGATGCGGGCCGCCGCCGCGGGGTCGCCGACCAGCGTCAGGAATGGGATCACCGAGGCGACGCCCACCACCTCCAGCAGGGCCGCCCCGGCGAGGCCGAGGGCGATCAGCGCGAGGCGCCGCCGGTCGGGCGCCCGCAGGGCGCGGACGAGGTCGATCAGCGCGCGCATGGCGTCGGCGGGGTCGGCGGGGCGTCTCGCATGGCCGGGCCGGGCTTAAGCGCGCCGCCCCGGCCTGTCCACGCCGGGCTCAGTCGAGCTTCTTCAGGGATCCGAGGTCGACGTCGCCGTTCTGGCTGGTGAAGGTCAGCGACTTCGTGGCCCCGTCGGCCTGGGCGACGCCGCCGATCCGATGGTCGCCGCTATCGTAGGTCGAGACCTGCCCGTCGCGCTCGATCACCAGGCGGTGCTTGTCCGGAAAGAAGGCGTATTTCATCCCGTTCTGGGAGCCGCTGGTCGACGGATCGCCGAGATCCTTGGGCCAGAACGGCTCCATGCCCTTCATCGGCTTCATGGGTTCCATGGGCTTCATCGGTTCCATCGGCTTCATCGGTTCCACGGAGCGCCTCCTGTCCGGGTGAGAGACAGGAGGACGCGGCAGGGGGAAAACGGTTGCATCGATCCCCTGCAACCGGCCCAGGGCTCAGGGCCGCGCGCCCGGGACCGGCCGCTCGCGGACCTGTCCGTCGAAGCCGACATGGAGCTGGTGCTCGCCCCCGTCCCGGTCCTTGGCGGCGACCTCCAGGTGGCGCGGGCCGCGGCCGGTGACGCGCACGTCGCTGTAGCCGGCCGCCTGCACCGTGGCCGTCAGGGCGGCGACATCGGGTTTCGGCCCGAGGCCGATCCGATCCTTGGCCCAGTCGAGGCTGCCCGTCGGCGGCCCGCCGGCCGGACCGAGCAGGACCTTGCGCCCGTCGCCGTGGGTGAGGACGCTGGCGTGCAGGAAGCCCTGCTCGAACCGGCCCTGGACGGTCACGGCCTCGCCCTTGGCGACGAGGCCGCCGCCCTCGCCGGCACGGCCGGTCTCGACCAGCGCCCGGCCGGTCCCGTCCTGGACCACGAACTTGTTGCCGAAGATCTCGGCGACTGCGCCCTTGACGGCAATGGCTCCGGAGGGGGCCAGCGCCTGGATCGCCACCGGTTCCACGGGTGTCGGCTGGAAGGTCGTCCCCTGCGCCAGGGACAGGCCCAGGGCGCCGAGCACCAGGGGCGCCGCGACGGCGCCCACCACCCAGGTCCGCCGGGGGATCGCGCTCCGGCCGCGGGGTTCGGTACCGGCGGCGGGCCCGCGGATCTCCCGGGCGGTGCCGTCGATGGTTGTCTCGTCGCTCATCTCTCGTCCTCTCGATGGGTCCGGATCCGTTCGATCCGTGGCCCCTTCGTAAGGGGGCGGCTCCAATCCGGTCTGAACCGGATGGTTCAGGTCCGGTTAAACCCGTCACCGTAGAGCGGCGTCGCGGGGAACCCGTGCGGTCTCAAGGGCTTGAGGACGCGGGCTGATGTCGGGCGATCGAACTGACACAGTCCATGAGGACCTCGCCCTAAATTCCCGTGGTCATTGGGTTTTGGGGCCGGGTGGATGAAAGGGATCGTGCGGCGTCCCGCTCAGTGCTTCGACGCCGCCGTCTGTGCGCGCGCACCGAAGCAATCCAGCAGCGCCGCGATGCCGGCCGTGGCGCTGCCCTGGGTCACGTCGCTGCGCGCGTGCTGACGGAGAGGCGATCTCAGGCGCGTATTTCACCGGGACGCCACACGGAATATCCGGTCCGGCACGGCCTGTCGGACCGGGCACGGCCCGATCTGCGGAGACCGGGGCCGGAGGAGGGAACGGGTGAAGATCCTGCTGGTGGAGGACGACGCGGCGCTCGCCGCCGAGGTGGCCAAGGTGCTGCGCGGGGAGAACTTCGTGCTCGACCACGCCGCCACCGGCGAGGACGCCCAGCATCTCGGCGAGACCGAGGGCTACGACGCGGTCGTGCTCGATCTCGGCCTGCCGAAGGGTGACGGCGTCTCGGTGCTGCGGGCCTGGCGGGCGGCCGGGCGGACCCTGCCGGTGCTGGTGCTCACCGCCCGGGACGGCTGGAGCGACAAGGTCGCGGCCTTCAAGGCCGGGGCGGACGATTACCTCGTCAAGCCGGTCCGGGTGGAGGAGCTGGTGATCCGCCTGCGCGCCCTGGTGCGCCGGTCGCAGGGCGGCGGCGCCAGCCGGATCGCCTGCGGGCCGCTGAGCTTCGATCCCGGCCTCGGCGCCTTCGAGCACGAGGGCCTGCCGCTCAAGCTCACCGGGCTGGAATGGCGGGTTTTGTCCTGCCTGATGCTCAACCGCGAGACGGTGGTGCCGCGCCCGCACCTGATCGAGCGGGTCTACGAGGGCGACGCGGACGTCGATTCGAACTCCGTGGAGGTGATCATCACCCGCCTGCGCCGGAAGATCGCCCCGGCGCGGATCGAGAGCGTGAGCGGCCACGGCTACCGCCTTCACGCGGATCCCGCCTGATGGGCGAGGGGACGCCGCGCCGCTCGCTCCGCGCCCGCCTGCTCGCCGCCGCCCTCATCCTGGTCCTGGCGGCCCTGGTGGTGGCGGGCCTCGCCATCGGGGTGATCCTGCACCGGTTCGTGCGCGGGCAGCTGGACGGGCGGCTCGACACGCAGATCGTCGCCCTCCGGGCCGGGCTCGAGGCCGGGATCCTGCCCCAGACCCTCGATGCGCCGCCCTACGACCGGCCGGGCCCCGGCTGGGCCTGGGAGGTGCACCGCGGACCCGAGACGATCCGCTCCGGCTCGCTGCGGGGCGGGGACATCCGGCTGTCCGATCCGGGGCCCGAGGACGATCCGGGCCGGCCGCACCCGGCCTCGGGCACGGGGCCGCAGGGCGAGCCGCTGGTCGCCCGGGTGCTCGCCCTGCCCGGGCCCCCGCCCGCGACGATCGTGGTGGCGGCCCCGGAGGGGGAGTTGCGCGGCCCGCTGCGCGAGGCGCTGACGAGCCTCGCCTTGGCGCTGGGGATCCTCGGCCTGTGCCTGCTCGCCGGCCTGGCCGTCCAGGTGCGCCTCGGCCTCGCGCCGCTGAGGCGGCTGCGCGCCGACCTCGCGGCGGTGCGGGCCGGCCGGCGCGAGCGGGTGCCGGCGGAGCAGCCCGCCGAGATCGCGCCGGTGGTGGCGGAACTCAACGCGCTCCTCGACCAGAACGCGCAGAACCTCGACCGCGCCCGGGGCCACGTCGCCAACCTTGCCCACGCCCTCAAGACGCCGCTCGCCACCCTGTCGATGGCGCTGGCCGACCCCGCCCGCGACCCGGACGGCGGCCTGCGCCGGCAGGTGGAGGATATGGACCGCCGGGTCCGCCATCACCTGCGCCGGGCCCGGGCGGCGGCGCTCGCCGGCTCGGCCCGGGGCCGCACGCCGCTGGCCCCGCGGCTCTCGGACCTGCGCGACGCCCTGGCGCGCCTCTACGCCGAGAAGGGCGTGGCCCTTGATCTCGCCGTACCGGACGACCTCTCGGTGGCCTGCGAGGGCCAGGACCTCGACGAGATGCTCGGCAACCTCGTGGACAATGCCTGCCGCTGGTGCCGGGGGCGGGTGCAGGTCTCCGCCTTGGCCCGGGACGGGGTGGTTCGCATCCGCGTCGAGGACGAGGCGGGGTCTCGACGGCGCGGCCGCCGAGGCCGTGATGGCGCGCGGCCGGCGCCTGGACGAGGGCGTGCCGGGCCACGGCTTCGGCCTGCCGATCACCCTGGAGCTCGCCGAACTCTACGGCGGCGGCCTGACTCTCGGGCACGGAGATCTCGGCGGCCTGCGGGCGGACCTCGTCCTGCCGGCCTGACCTCCCCGCCTCAGCCGAGCGCCTCCCGCAGGATCGGGCGGATGCGCGGATCCGCACAATGGGCGACGTTGAAGCGCATGTAGCCGTTCCAGGCCTCCGACAGGCTGAACGAGGTCCCCGGGGCCAGCACCATGCCCCGGGCCAGCGCCCGGCGGGCGACCGCGGCCCCGTCGCGGCCGTCCGGCAGACGCATCCACAGGAAGAACCCGCCCCGGGGCTGCGCCCAGGGCTCCAGGCCGCAGGCGCGCAGTTCCGCCGAGGCCTGCACCATGGCGCCGGCGAGCCGCCGCTTGGTCTCGGCGAGGTGCCGGCGATAGCAGCCCTCGGTGATCAGGCTGTGCACCAGGGCCGCCGTGACGTGGCCGTTGCCGAGGCTGAGCGCCAGCTTGAGATCGACCAACGGCTCGACCCAGTCGGCCCGGAGCGCGATCCAGCCGCAGCGCGCGGCCGCCGACAGGGTCTTGGAGAAGCTGCCGATCTGGATCACCCGCTCCAGCCCGTCGAAGCCGGCGAGCCGCGGGGCCGGATCGGGCTCCAGATCGCCGAAGATCTCGTCCTCCACGATCAGGGTGTCGTGGGCCTCGCACAGCTTCAGCAGCCGGTGCGCCACCTTCGGCGCGAGGCTCATCCCCGTCGGGTTCTGGAGCGCCGCGTTGGTCAGGTAGAAGCGCGGCCGGTGCCGCTCCAGCAGGGCGGCGAGAACCGGCAGATCCGGCCCCTCCGGGGTCATCGGCACGCCGACCACCGCGACCCGCTGGGCGCGCAGCAGCGCCAGGAAGTTGAAGTAGCAGGGATCGTCCACCAGCACGGTGTCGCCGGGCTGGAGCAGGAACCGGCAGACCAGGTCCAGCGCCTGCGTGGCCGATTCGACCAGCACGATCTGGTCGGGTTCGGCGCCGACGCCCTTCTCGCCGACCTTGCGGGCGATCTGGTGGCGCAGGGGCTCGTAGCCCAGGGGCCGGTCGTAATCGGTCATCTCGGCGCGGTCGGCCTTGGCCACCCGGCGCAGGCCCCGCCGGATCGCCTCGTGGGGCATCCAGGAATCGGGCAGCCAGCCCGCCCCGGGCTTGAGCTGGTCCGAACCCGCCTGCTGCGCCTGCCGGGTGATCCAGAGCGGATCCACGATCCGATCGAGTTGCGGCCCCATCGCCTGGAGCGAGAGCGGCCGCGTCTTGCCGGCGACGTAGAAACCCGAGCCCGGCCGGGCCACGACCGCGCCCTCGGCGGCGAGCCGCTCGTAGGCCTCCACGACGGTGGATTTCGAGACGCCCATCGCATCCGCGAAGGCCCGCACCGACGGGATCCGGACGCCGGGGACGAGCCGCCGCGCGGCGATCCGCTCGCGGATCTCCCCGGCCACGGCCTCGACGCGGGTTCCCGGGGCTCTGACGGCCAGCGACATCCGTACTGCTCATTCTGCCGGACAATTCTTTCGAACCGTACCGAAGTGTTCCTGTCGCTGCCAGCCCTGCCGCTCCACGGTCACCCGGCCCCGGAGAGACAGAGGAGGGGGAGCCATGGACCATTGCCTGACCGAGACCGCCGAAGCCGAAACCCGGACCCCGTGGATCGCCCGGGCGGTCGCATCCCTCGCCGCGTTCGGCGCCGACCTGCGGGCCGGCCTGTCGCGGGGGGCGATGAACCGGCGCGTGCTGCAGCGTCTCTCGACGCTGACCGAGCGCGAGTTGAAGGATATCGGGCTGACGCCGCAGGACGTGGCGGATGCCGGCGTGCCGGGCACCGGCGACGCGATCCTCCTGCTTGTGGGCCGGCGTGACGCGCGGCGGCGCACCCGGGCGGTGATCCGGCGTTGGTGACGGGACGGCCGGCGCGCGTCGGGCCCAGCCCGACGCGCCATCAAGGAGATCCCACAGATGAGCAGAAGTCCCGTGATCGCTCCGGGCGCGACGGCGGTCGGCCCCTACGCGCACGGTGTCCGCGTCGGCGATACCGTCTACCTGTCCGGCCAGACGCCGATCGACGGCGCGACCGGCCGGCTGGTCGAGGGTGGGATCGCGGCGCAGGTTCACCAATGCCTCCGAAACCTCGGCGCGGTTTTGACGGCGGCCGGGCTCGGCTTCGGGGATGTGGTGAAGTGCACCGTGTTCCTGACCGACATGGCCGACTTCGCCGCCATGAACCGGGTCTACGCGGACTATTTCGCCGAACCCTATCCAGCGCGCACGACGATCGGCGTGGCGGCACTGCCGCTCGCGGCACGGGTCGAGATCGAGATGGTCGCGTCTGTCCCGCGGCCCTGAGCGCGCATGCGTGCCGCGATCCGCGGCGCGCTCGGGCAGTCACTGACCGGATTCAGTCGGCGTGCCCCGGGATCGACGCGCCGAAGGCGGCCCGGCCAAAGACTGGAAACCCTCCCCCATGCCAAGGCTGCCCTCGGACACGAACGGGTCCCTGGCTCGATCGCGGAGAAGGTCTCGAGGAATATCTGGAAGGACGTGGCGCGGGCGACGGGGCTCGAACCCGCGACCTCCGGCGTGACAGGCGGGGCGGAAATGCTGACGCATCAAAGCACCGTCAGACTTTCTACCTTTGGAAACTCACTTCGGGCCGGGAATGAAGTTTGACGGGCGCAAGCCCGGATAATAGGCCGGCGGCATGGCCAAAGAGATCCCATCCGTCGGCGACCTGCGCCGCAAGTCCGAGGTGACGGACGAGGAAATCGAGGCAGCGACGGCTGCCTACTTGAAGGACGAAGACATCAAGCCGTTCGCGTTCAAGTCCGGGCACACCATCGGCATGGCCAAGGCGATCGAGATGCACCCGCAGGCCAAGAAGCTGCTGGCCGACGCGGCGACCTTGCCGAGCATGCGTCGCACGATGGTGAGAACCGCGATCATCATGGGCTTCCCGGTCCAGGGATGACGCTCGACGTCGCCGACCCGGTCCTTGAGGCCGTCAATGCGCTTCGGGCACTCGGCCGCCAGGTCGAGTCGTGGAGCGACGATTCGCCCTGTGGCTGGTCGACGGAGAGTCGCTCACCGACAGCGACCTTTTGGCGTCGGCTATCCGGCTGGGCCTGATGGACTCCCCCGGCGGGCTGCAATAGCCGGGCGCCATGCCCGCCGAGCCGCACGCCCCGGTCCGCGGCCGTCAGCTCGCCGCCCTACGCGCCTGCCTGCTCTACCCGCAGGGGCTGCGATACGAGGCATACCCGTCCGCCATGCCGATCCTGCGAAAGCTCGGGTTGGTCGTATCCCGACCGGCACAGGGACCGGGTCGGAAGATCCCCGCGTGGTTCATCACGCAGGACGGGCGGGACCACCTCGCCACGATCGACGCGGCCAAACCGGGCGCACGAGCCGCGCAAGTACCGCGGGCAGAGCCGTGACCGACGAGCAGAAGGCCTACCTCCAGGCACTCGCCGATGTGCGGTCCTGGCATCGCTGGCAGATCAGGCAGGCGCTCGGCGACCTGCGGGTCGTGCAGGCTCACGAGTCCGCCATCGCCTGGATCGAGGAGGTGATTGCCGCGAAGAAGCGGCATGCGGCCGAGGATGAGGCTGAGCGTCAGCGGGTCCGGGCGGTGAACGCCCCGACTGATGATCGGAGAAGCGGCCACATACGATCTGGCTCGGCTTGACTGTGGCCATCGGCCAGCCGACTTCTAAGTCGGAAAGCTCATCACCGAGCACCTGAAGGCCAAGAGCTACCTTAGATGAAGCGCACGAAGCCCAGGCTACCCGACAGCCTGACCCAGCATCTGACGGATCCGAAGATCATAGCCCTGAAGCCGCGGACCAGAGCGCGTAGCCCCTATCGTGTGTCCGGGAGAGCGCAAAAATTCGTCGTCTCGGCCGTGACCCTCACCATCATCGTGCTGGCCGGCGGGCACCTGGTGCGCGCGTGGTAGCTGCTTCCAAGGAAGCGCTGAAGCTAAAGCAGTCCTGATTGCGCGTACATCGGAGGAGCTTGGATGACCCCTGAACAGGTGAAACTCGTGCAGGACAGCTTCGCGAAGGTACGGCCCATCGCCGGGACGGCGGCTGAGCTGTTCTACAGCAAACTGTTCGAGATCGCCCCGCAGGTGCGCCCAATGTTCCACGAGGACATGACCGAGCAGAAGCAGAAACTAATGGCCATGCTAGGGTTGGCAGTGGCCAATCTCGGCCATCCGGAGACCGTGGTTCCGGCCCTCCAGGATCTTGGGCGCAAGCACGTCGCCTACGGTACGCAGGCCGCCCATTACGAGCCGGTCGGTGCCGCCCTGCTTTGGACCCTGGAGCAGGGTCTTGGGCCCGACTTCACCCCAGATGTCCGGGAAGCCTGGACCGAGACCTACACGCTCGTCGCCGGCGTGATGAAAGACGCGGCAGCGGAGGTGCAAGGATAGCGGATGAGCGCGCTGAGCATCTGAAGCCGAAGGGCCACCTGAAATAGCCGCCCAACATGCGGAGCTTAGTTGCCGTGAAGCACATCTACACGTTTGCTGAAGTTGATGGTTCACGGCTGGCGGCCACCGCAGACCGTGACGGTGCGAACCTGCCGGGCGGCCACAAGTTGTGGAAGCGATTGGACAAGTTTGCTGTCGATGGAATGGTCGATAGCTTCGGCATTACTGCGATGGGTAACGCTGAGGAGATCTTGCGCGACGTGCAGGACCGCGGCCTCTATCTTACCGCAAGCCGATCGGTCTGACTGGCTCACCGGCTAGGGCTACGTGCAGCATCGCGAGGATCTCTAGGGGTGAGCCGGATCGCGACCATCGTGAGTGTAGCGGTCGTGGCAGCGACAGGTACGCATCTGCTCGCAAACGAAGGCATCGAGCACGCTCCCCTGAAGGTGCTGGGCGCCGGGCTTATCGCGAGTGGCCTTGTTGCGCTACTGAACCGGGCATGAGCTGCCCTGAGCCCGATGAGTTGTTCCGCGCCCGTCTCCTGCGAGTCGTTGCTGATCACGAGCGGCATCTCGTTAGAATGGCGTATGGTTCGTTCCTCGATCGCATCGGCCGGAAGTACGACCGGTTTAGGACCGGAGTGCCGCTGAAGGGCCTCGACGGCTTCAAGGATGACATCACCGGGGACGAGGCCTGATCCCATCCCCCGCCTCATGGAAGAGGCGCTGAGCGCCCTACCTAGCGAGATCTCACCGATTGGATCTCGACCATGTGGTACCTCTACGGCGCCGTGCTGATCGCCGGGATCGCGAATGCCATCCAGCCCGGCCAGAACAGCACGCTGGCCAGAAGCTTTTCTCAGCCCCTTGTCGCCGGTCTGGTCGTCGGGATCGGCACGGCGTTGACTGTCTTGGTCGCTGGCCTTGTGTCCCGTCGCTTGGCATGGCCAACGCCGCAGGAGCTGTCACAGGTGCCATGGTGGGCCTGGGGCGGCGGTATCTTGGGTGGCGGGATCGTGATCACCCAACTGCTGATCGCCCGCCAAGTCGGAGCCGGGGTGTTCCTCGGCCTGTTGGTCACCGCAGGCGTGGTGACTTCGATCCTCCTAGACCATTTCGGGTGGGTGGGCTTCGAGGAGCATCCGGCCAGCCTCTGGCGGGTCCTAGGCGGCCTCCTGATGGTGGCCGGCGTTGCGCTCGTGGCGCTCTTCTAAGTCTTTCCGCCCTCGAAGCCGCCGGCGTCATTCTCATTGAGGAGAACGGCGAGGGGCCGGGGGCGCGGCGACGGAAGGCACGTCAAGGCCGATGGTTCGCTTTTTGTCCGATATCCACTACATGGTATGAATGCCCGCGCGGATACGATCCGGCGCGGGCTGTTGATTCGAGGGGGGGCCGCACGTGCGGGGCGGTACCATCAAATGCCGAACCACTCGCCCAAGGGCATAGCAAACGAATTTCTGAGACGACGCAGCGCGTTTGGGCTCCCAGCTCAGATGTGGATCCAGAAGCTCGTGTACATCGCTCACGGCTGGAATTTGGCTATCAATGGCCAACCATTGGTTGCTGAGAGCGCTGAGGCTTGGGATGGAGGGCCGGTATTCAGGTCAATTTGGAACCATATCAAAAGGTATGGCTTCGGGAAGGACACTAAGCTTTTGGAGGATCCGGAAACATCAAGACCTATTCCAGCCAGTTTAAGTGCTGACGAACAAGCAATAATCGATTTAGTTTGGGATAAGTACAACGGTTTTTCTGGCGCTGAACTGTCTAGAATGACTCATCAACCGGGAACCCCTTGGACAGAAACATACGTCAAACTTGGGCGCGACTCTGATATACAGGATTCGCTCATTCGCCGGCATTATTTAGATTTAGCTCGGGCCGGGCGTGCCCACTGAAGAAAGAGCTAGTCTCGACGATCTCAGGCGCGCGCCGGTCTCCATACCGGCGCCAGACGCAAAATATACGCAAGAACAATTCAGTGGATTTCTGGCCGAATTCGATCGTATAACGCAGGAAAAACTGGTTCTTGAGGATGAATTGCGCGAACAAAAGCGCAAGAATGCCACAACGGCAATTTTAGATAATCTTATTGAGCCTTTTGCTGTAAAAACCTATAGGTTCATGGTTGCCTATTGTGGACTAAGTTTTGTGACTATTTTGCTAGACGGTTTTAAAATTCAAGGTTTTTCGGTCGACTCCGATGTTCTAAAATATCTTGTCGGCAGCACTGGGGTGACAGTCATAGGCCTCGTTGGCATGGTTCTGACAGGCATTTTTGTGGGTGCTCGAAAATCATAAGCATGGAAGCCTTCCACATCACATAGCCTCGACGCCGCCATCCCGGCGGCTATACTGCCGGGATGCGCACAGCCCTCGCCGTCCTCGCTCTCGTCGTCGCTGCCGGGGGCGCAGGCTCTGAGCGGGGCCTGACCTCGCAGCCGTCGATTGGTACACTGCCTGGCGATGCACAAGCTCCCGCCCGCCAGCCTGTACCGCCTCCGCCTGCTTTCTGAGACTGGCGCACGCTTCTATCCGGTGACCGCCTACATGCGTCGCTTGGAGGTGCTCGGCCTCGTAGCTGCCACCGGGCGGACGGATCCCGAGAAGGACAGCGCCGAGTACCAGATCACCGATGCGGGTCGGGCCGAGCTGGAAGTGCGCTATGGGCCAGCTTCGCCAAAACCCGGCCGAAGCTGATGCTACTTCGCCTCCGCCATCTGCCGCCCGTGGTCATGCTCGATGTCGCGGAAGAGGTTGCCCGCGGTCGAGGTCGTGGTTCTGGCGTCAGCGCGTTGGCTTGACGCAGGAACGGACTTTACGACGACAGGTTGGCCCCGTTCAGAAACAGGGTCAGCCTCAGCTAGGCCCTCCGTAACGGGAGCGCTACGATGGCGAACGCCGGCAAACATGGTATGCACCCCGGTGCTCAGGGTAAGGGTTCTGGCTCTGGCGCGATGACCGAACTGCCAGAAGGTGTGCTCGGTGAGAACGAGGTGTTGAGCAACCGCGACAAGGCTCAGCACGATGACGAGCGCGGCCTCGACAGCAAAGGCGTGCAGACGGACCAGTATCAAGATCATTCTGCCAACCGAGCGGATGCTGACGAGGCCACCGAGAAGCCCAAGCAGCCATAACCCCCGTCGGCAGACGCCATCGGGCGCCCCCGCCGCAGGACCACGTCCTTGAAAAGGGTCGGCGCCGGTAGAGCCTCAATCCGCTTTCTGCATCTGGGCGCCGCTCCGTTACACGACGTCTTGAAAGAGATTGCCGGCGGCAGGCAAGGCTCAGGCGTCAGTGATGGGTACGTCGGGCCCATCTTCTCTGGGTGTGCCGTCATAACCGTCCATCCACGCCCGGCGCTCCGGCATATCTGCATGATAGGGGCAGCTATCCTTCGGCAGGCCGACCGCTCGCGCGTGCGCTCCCTCGGCGATCGCTTCAAAGATGGTGGGGTGACGCGTGTCCATCGCGTTGTCGCCCTCTACGGTATCGAGCCGTTTCGTGAACCGGATGATTCGCCCGGCACAGTCCCACAGGGTCGCAGATCCTGCGCGATTGGCAATGAGGCTGCCCACGCGCACGCCGAAAAGCTGCCGGACCTTCGAGCACGAAAAAGCCCGCGCCGGCGGACCGGGCGGGCTAAGTAGGGTCTTCATCTTGGGCGCCATCACCTAGCAATTACCGCTTCTGGTTGCAATTCAATTGCGATACAATCTGACGGCAGGGTGAACGAAAAAGCCCGCCACGGCGAACCGAGCGGGCTGAGTTCAAGGAGGCGCCCTGAATGGCTTCCAGCCGTCAAACACGTCTTATCGGCGAAGCGTAACATCACCTTAACGATCGGCGACCCGAACTTCCCTGACCCGCGCCGATGAGCTTGAACGCTCGGCTTCCATGCGGGCGAAGCTCAAGACGCGCTGGCGACCCTGACCATCCTCAATCTCCGACCATAGGCGCAGAAGGCTCACAAGGCCTTGGATATCGCCGTCGGCTCTCGCCACGGCAAACGACTCGACAGGAACATCGAGCAGCTCCGCAATTCTTGCCAGCGTTGTGCCGGTCGTACTCGGGGTGATCGCAGCGTCTGACATGCCGGCAAACGCCTCAAATCGCCTTACGTCTCAGCAGTCGAATTCAATATTTCGTGTTTATAACGCATGTTAGTAGAAGGGATTGAGGCGCTTCGATCGGCGGGATTAATTTTTTACAACATATGATGCTATATTTGCAGAAACCCCGTACTAAGAATGCCCAATCACCGGCAGTTGATACGGGCGTCGGTGACTGGAAGAGCCGCGTGCTGCCGCCCTGGCCCGCGGAGCGTCATGTGCCACGCTACTTTATCGCCACGTCTGATCACGTCGATGTCATAGACGATGAGGGCGTCGATCTTCCAGATCTTTTCGCCCTTCGCGAGCTGCTTCGCAGGACGCTCACCGTCATCCTAAAGGACGAAGGTGAGCGAACGGGTATCAATGAATTTCTCGCCGAAGCCTACGATGAGACCGGCCGGCTGGTGATGACGGCGCGGGCACACTTTTCCATCACCGACCAGTAGGTTGGGCTTTGGACTGAAAAAGCCCCGCGCGGTTAGGCCGGCGGGGCTTCGTTGCAGCAACTGCGAATGATGCAGTGCCTCAGCGCCGCGACCCTCGCCTCTGGACCCAGGTCATCGGGGGCCGCCGCATACGATAGCGGCGCATCATCCGCACTGGGGCAACCATGCTGGACGTCGCCGAAATGCCGGTGACAGGTCCAGCGGGCACAGCAGCTGCCGGCAGAGAGAGAACGGCTAGGCCAGCTGCAGCGAGCGACGCGAGTACTAGGATGCGCATGGAGTTTCTCCGGGCCTCAGCGCAGGAGGTGCGCATCAGACCGAGAGGAAGCGTCGGCGCATCCCATTGGTTCAACTGCTCCCGTCCGCCTCCGCCATCTGCCACCTGCGGTTTTGCAGGATGCGGCGGGAACCAGATCTTTACATTCCATAAACGGACCGACGTTATCACAGGTTCGTGATGCCCCAATCGGCGCAGGATCCGTGCGATGCCTCGGCTGCTACGGCAATTCATTCGTGATGAGACCGGCGCCACTGCTATCGAGTACGGCATGATCGCCGCTCTGATCGCGGTGGTTATCATCGGCTCGCTGAGGCTCGTGGGTTCACGGCTCGCTGCAAAGTTCAGCGCCATCGCCGGCAACCTGAGCTGAGGTTAGGAAAAAGCCCGCGCCGGCGGACCGGGCGGACTAAGTTCTAAAGAACGCCCTTGATGGCTCACGGGCGTCGAACGCTGAACTAGGTGGCCGAAATCTCAAGCATGGAGCCGTCCGCCTCCGACCCTTCGCTGGCCCTGGGAATGTCCGCTAACGGGCAACTCGGCTGACCATCGCCTGCGACCAGGATGGATGGTTTTCCGCCGGTCTGCTTTCGGGCAGCAATCGATAGAAGCGGACATCGCGTCCGTGCCCGCTCACGACCCTTCACAGACCCTTGGGAAGTCCGCTTCTCGGAAGGGTGATGGACGACGCCCTATAGCCGCCGGAGGTGGATTTGAGACGGTCCGCTATAAGGCGAAAATGTGCAGAAGCGGGCCTTGTCGCCACGCTTGCTCACACCCTTTTTAGAAATTTCGTGCCGGCACAGGGCAATGCTCGCAATCGTGGACGGGGGGAATACGCCCTGTTCTCAATCAAACAAACATATGTGGAAGTATGACAGTGTAATTTACTGCTAGGCCCAAACATGGCCATGCGCGAACCCATCACAATATCTGTGCCTCCGGAAATGCGAGCGTTCTTGCAAGGATGCGTCGCCACCGGCCGCTACAGCAGCGTCAGCGAGGTCGTACGGGCCGCCCTGCGGGAGTTCGAGCGCGTCGAGATGGGTAAGTCCCCGGTCGTCCAGCAAGCGATGGCGGGGCAGCCTCCTACCCCTTCTGGCTGCGCCTGATCCGATGTTGGGTAGCCGCGACTTCCTCGCCGGGGTGGGCGAGATGGCCACGCTGATGCGCGCCTACGACTGGACCACGACCCCGCTCGGGGAGCCCGAGGGTTGGCCCTCCGGCCTGCGCACAGCGGTGCGCCTGCTGCTCAACAGCCATCACCCCATGCATATCTTCTGGGGGCCGGAGGCGACGTTCTTCTACAACGACGGCTTCGTGCCCTCTGCGGGACCCGAGCGCCATCCCTCCGCGCTCGGCCGTCCGGCTTCCGAGAGTTGGGGCGAGATTTGGCCGGTGATCGGTTCCGAGGTCGCCAAGGTCCGCAATGGCGGCGGGCATACATGGTACGAGGACCAACACGTCCCAATCTTGCGCCAAGGTCGCATTGAGGATGCGTACTGGACTTATGGGTTCAGCCCGATCGATGACGATACCGCGCCCAACGGCACCGGCGGGGTGATCTCGATCCTGACCGAGACCACCAAGCGCAAGGCGTTGGAAAACAGCCTACGTGGGCTCAATCTGTCGCTGAGAGCTGAGAGCGACCGCCTGCGCGACATGTTCAAGCAAGCCCCGAGCTTCATGGCGGTGCTGCGCGAACCGGACCACCGCTTCGAGCTGACCAACGACGCCTACCAGCAACTGATAGGCGGGCGCGACATGATCGGTCTTCCAGTTCGGGAGGCGCTTGGTGAGGTTGCGGGGCAGCCGTTCTTCGACTTGCTCGATGGTGTCTACAAGACGGGTGAGCCGTTTATCGGGCGCGGCATGGAAATCTGGTTGGAGCGCACGCCGGGCGCACCGAGCGAACGGCGAGTCCTCGACTTCATCTACCAACCGATCCGTGACCATGCGGGGGCCGTGGTCGGCATCTTCGTCGAAGGCACCGACGTCACCGAGATGCATGCAGCGACCGAGGAATTGCGTGAGCGCGAGCAACGCCTACACCTCATCGTCGAGGCCGCCACCGACTACGCCATCATGACCACGGATGGCGAGCGGATCGTAACGGGCTGGTCTGCCGGTGCCTCGGAGATCTTCGGATACGCTGCCGAAGAGATCATCGGCCGGAGCGCCGACGTGCTCTTCACACCGGAGGATCGTGAGTTAGGGCAGCCTATCGAAGAGTTGGCAGATGCGCGCGCGGAGGGTCGGGCACCGGACGTCCGCTGGCATCTGCGCAAGGACGGCACTCGCGTCTTCCTCAACGGTTCGCTGCGAGAGCTGCATGACGCGGCCGGTCGGGAACTCGGCTTCCTCAAGATCGCCCGCGACGAGACCGAGCGGCGCGCGTCCGACTTGGCCCTGCGGGAGTTGAATGCGTCCCTTGAACAACAGGTGACCGCACGGGTCCAAGAGATTGCCGCACAGGGGAAAGCCCTGGATGCATCCCAGGCGCGTCAGCGGGTCGTGTTCGATCTGACCCGTCAGTTGATGGGCATCATGGAACTCGATGGCACCCTTCTGGAAGCCAACCCGGCTTCACTCGAAGCGATCGGCGCGGAACTGACCGATGTGGTTGGTCGACCCTTCTGGCTGACCCCTTGGTTCACCAGCTCGTCCGGCGTGAGCGATCTCGTGAAGGGAGCGGTAGGGGCGGCCAGCAACGGGCAAAGCATCCGAACCGAATTACCGCTCCTTCTGCCAAACGGCGAGACGCGCATCTACGACTTCGGGATGCATCCTGTACGCGACAACGACGGTCGTGTGATCGAGATCATGCCAGAAGCGACCGACATCACCGAGCTTCGCAAGGCCGAGGAGGCGCTCCGCCAGTCGCAGAAGATGGAGGCGGTGGGCCAGCTCACCGGCGGCCTCGCCCACGACTTCAACAATCTGCTCGCGGGGATCTCGGGCTCCCTGGAGATGATGCAGAACCGCCTGCAGCAGGGTCGCTTCAACGACGTCGAGCGGTACATGACGGTCGCGCAAGGAGCATCGAAGCGCGCCGCCGCCCTTACCCACCGCCTGCTGGCGTTCTCCCGCCGCCAGACGCTCGATCCCAAGCCTACCGACGTGAACCGGCTCGTCACCGGCATGTACGAGATGGTCCAGCGCACGGTCGGCCCAGGCATTCCGGTCGAGGTGGTTGGAGCCTCCGACCTATGGCCCGCCCTGGTGGACCCGTCGCAGCTTGAGAACGCTCTGCTCAACCTGTGCATCAACGCCAGGGACGCGATGCCGGATGGCGGGCGCATCACGGTCGAGACTCACAACAAGTGGCTCGACGAGCGGGCCTCCCGCAAGCTCGACATGCCGGAGGGGCAGTACCTGTCCCTGTGTGTGACTGACACCGGTACCGGCATGAGCCCGACCGTGATCGCCCGGGTATTCGAGCCATTTTTCACGACGAAGCCCATCGGCGAGGGCACCGGCCTCGGCCTGTCGATGATCTACGGCTTCGCCCAGCAATCGGGCGGGCAGGTGCGCATCTACTCCGAGGTCGGCGCGGGCAGCACCATCTGCATCTACCTGCCACGCCACTACGGCGAGGTCGAGGACGAGGAAGGTGACGCCAAGCTCGATGCGCTGGATCGGTCCGATCAGGGCGAGACGGTGCTGGTGGTGGACGACGAGCCGTCAGTCCGGATGCTCATCACCGACATCCTGGAAGATCTTGGGTACCTTGCCATCGAGGCGGGCGACAGCGCGGCGGGGCTGAAGGTGCTTCAGTCGGATGTGCGCATCGACCTTCTGGTGACGGACGTGGGTCTGCCGGGTGGCATGAACGGCCGGCAAATGGCCGATGCGGCACACTCTCACCGGCCCGGTCTGAAAGTGCTGTTCATCACCGGCTACGCGGAGAATGCGATCCTCGGCAACGGCACTCTTCCGCCGGGGATGGCGGTGTTAACCAAACCGTTCGCGATGGATGCGATGGCGAAACGCATCCGTTCGCTGATCGAAGCTGACCTGGAGGCCAAGCGGTAGCGGGAGGATCGTCCGCCGTGGTCGTGCTCCAGACATCCTTTGCGTGGCCGATGCACTCCCGCTACCCACCCAGAGCGGTAATTGTCGGAGGTCGACGTATGGCTGTTTACGAGGAGCGTTCATGGCGATCCAGGTGGCCGGGTTGGGTCGCAAGCCGAATGACCGCTTGGGGTGGATTTCTGCCGGTCCGCTTCGGGACGGCGATGTATGAAAGCGGACATCGCCGCCGAGCCCGGTCCCGACGCTTTTGGGGCCTTCAGAGGGTCTGCTGTCTGACAGTCCGATGTTCGCGAACGACCGAGCTTGGCCGGAAACCGTTTGGCCAGCGAATGCGTCTCCTGCTGATGCCACAGCTCGGTAGCCTCACCAGAGACGAAGCCTATGCAGGTTCGCTCCTGTAGGGCACAGCCGGACGCCACTCGCAAAACGGATCCATCGTGGCCGATGAGCTTGACAGGTTCCGCGACGGGCCACTGGATCGGGCCCTGGCCATCCTGACCTTCGTGGCAGAGCAGAGGAAGGCCCTCTCGGCTGCCGAGATCGCCGCTGCGCTCGCTCTGCCACTCCCGACCGCGCATCGCCTCATCGGCAATCTGGAGGACCGTGGCCTCGTCCAGAAGGCCCTCGGCACGAAGCGTTACGTTGTCGGGAGCACCCTGGTCACCCTCTCGGCCAAGACCATTGGGGCGGCCTTCCGGACCGTACGGCGGCACGCCGTCCTGAGCGCCGTGGCCGACCGGATCGGCGAGCAATGCGAGATCGGCATCGTCCGCGACAACGCGGTGGCCTATGTCGACAGCGTGCAGACCAAGCAACAGCAGGGATTGCAATTCAATCCTGGACCCGCTGCACCACTGCACTGTACTTCGACGGGCAAGATCTACATGAGCCGCCTGCCCACCAAGGTCCGGCAAAGGCTCGCCCACTCCCTGCCGCTCGCGCAGTACACCCCCACGACGATCGCCGATCCGAAGACGCTCCTGGGCCAGCTGGACGTGATTCGGCGCAGGGGCTGGGCCAAGACCAACGAAGAATACGTCCTCGGCGTCGTCGGCTGCGCCGTCCCAATCGTCTCGCCGAAAGGCGATCTGATCGCGTGCCTCGGGGTTTCCGTGCCGTCGGCGCGTGTCGCCTTCGAGGATCTGGACGCCTTCCTTGGTCCCCTCCAGGAGGCGGCCGCCCTGTTGTCGAGCACCGTCCTGCAGGACAATGACGATTTCGATAATTCTCAAATTTCGGAATGATAAATACCGCTGCGTGATGATCTATCTCGACACCAAGGCGCTGCAGTGTATTCTCGAGTCATGCCGCCGACATGCTCAGCTCAGGAGCAAGTATTGGCGATTTTGGCGGCATCCGCGTCATTCATAGCCTGAGATGATCGAAGGAATCGCCGGAGCTCCCGGCACGATGCTTCGTTGCGTCCGCGCTACCGGAGAAATCATGAGCCAGCACTACGACGTCGCCGCCGTTCGTCAGGCGTTTCCGGCCGCTGAGCACGTGGTCTACCTCGACAGCGGCTTCCAGACCCCGCTATCCCGTCCGGTGAAGGAAGCGTACGAGCGCTTCCTGCGCGAAGGGTTCGAGACCGCCGGTCCCAAGCAGATCTGGCTCAGCCGGCTCGAAGAGACCCGCGCCAAGGTCGCGACCCTGCTCGGCGCGCAGCCGCACGAGATCGCCTTCACCAAGAACACCTCCGAGAGCATGAACATCGCCGCCCACGCGCTGCCGCTGAAGGCCGGCGACAAGGTGCTGATGATCCACGGCGACCACCCGAACAACGCCTACGCCTTCCTCAACCTGAAGAAGAAGGGCGTGGAGGTCGTGTTCATCCCCATGACCGAGGTGGTGAACGCGGAGAGCTTCCGGTCCCGCATCGACGAGAGGACGCGGGCGATCTCCATGTCGCACGTGACCTTCCACGCCGGCCACCGGTTCGATGTGGATAGCGTGGGCGACCTCTGCGAGGAGCACGGTCTCTACTTCGTCGTGGACGTCATGCAGGGCATCGGCGTGACGCCGATCGATGCGAAAGCCATGAAGGCGACCTTCATCGGCTCGGGCACGCATAAGGGCCTGCTCGTGCCCCAGGGGCTGGGCCTGCTCTACTGGGACGCCTCCAAGATCGAACTGGAGCCGGCCTACCTGGCCGCCGCCAGCCTCGCCGAGCCGCCGATGGACTTCATCGCCCGGTCGGACAACATGTCCTTGCCGGCGACGGCCGGCCGGTTCGAACTCGGTAACTACAATCTCCCGGCAATCCAGGGCCTCGGCGCGGCCATCGACCTGATCAACACGGTCGGCATCGAGAACATCCAGAGCCACTGCTTCGATCTCGGCGATTACCTCATCGCGCGTCTCGACCAGCTCGACGTCGGCTTGGTCGGTCCGCGCAACCGGCAGCACCGCGCCCCACACATCTACGTCGTCGCCCTGCCTGCATCTGAGTGGCTGGACTACTTCACGCAGAACGGCATCCGCGTCTCGCCCGAGCGCGACGGTATCCGCGTGTCGCTCGGGATGTTCAACACCACGGCGGACATCGACCGGCTGATCGAGGCCATCCGCGCCCGCAACGTGCCGTCGACGCACGCACGCACGGCCGCGCTGTCCAAGCTCGGCTAGGAACCAAGCCTCTCCACCCTCATCGCTGACGGCATCCGCGCCGCTTGGCCTCGTGAGACCCGAACGGGGTCTGTCATCATCAAGAGGAGAAGACCGATGTCCCTGCGTCGAGCGTTCGTACGACTATCCGGCGCGCTCGCGCTTGGTCTTGCCGCGACGGTAGCCTCCGCCGAGAGCCCGACGCTGGATAAGATCAAGCGCACGGGGGCCGTAACGCTCGGCTATCGTGAGGCTTCGATCCCGTTCTCGTACCTCGGCGCCGATCAGAGGCCGGTTGGCTTCTCGATGGACCTGTGCGCGCAGGTCGTGGACAAGATCAAGAGCGACCTCAAGCTCGACAACCTCGCGGTCAAGCTCCAGCCGGTGGACTCCGCCAACCGCATCCCGCTCATGCAGAACGGGACCATCGACATCGAGTGCGGCGGCACTTCCAGCAGCGCCGCTCGGCTCAAGCAGGTCGCCTTCACGGTCGCGACCTTCGTGTCATCGGCCCGATGGCTGACCAAAGCCTCATCCGGCATCCACGACGTGAAGGGCCTCGACGGCAAGACCGTGGTCGTCACGCAGGGTTCGAACGCGGTCGGCTTCGCGTTCGGCATCAAGGCCAAAGGGGGCACCTTCAACGTCATCCAGGCCAAGGACCACGGCGAGTCGATGCTGGTGCTCCAAAGCGGGCGTGCCGCAGCCTTCATGGAGGACGACATCCTGCTCGCCAGCCTGAAATCCCGCGCGCCCGATCCGGCCGGCCTCATCTTCCTCCCGGAGACCTACGATCTGGTGGCCTACGGCCTGATGCTGCGTAGGGATGATGCGGAATTCAAGGCGCTCGCGGACGGTGTCCTGAAGGGTATGATGGCCTCGGGGGCTTTCGCCAAGCTCTATACCGAGTGGTTCGAGAGCCCGATCCCGCCCCACGGCGAGAACTTGAGCTTCCCGATGTCCGACGCCCTGAAGGAGCGCGTCGCCCACCCGAGCGACGCGATCGATTTCTGACCCGTCACCCGGCGCACGCTTGCCGAAGAGTAACGAATATGCCCGTTGTGCCGACCATCCCGGAGCAGGTCCCGGATCCTGGTCACGGGCCTCGGCAGGCTCGCCGCGACGGCTGCGCAAGCTCATGTCGTCGAGCCTGCGTCGGCCCGGCGGCCTGAAGCAGTCCGATCACCGGTGACTATTTGAGTGCGCCCAAAGAGAAACCGGCAGATCTAGCCTCGTGTCCGCTTTGAGCATCGACGGCGATGACCGCTTTCCACCCCGAGCTGAAGTCGCCGGACGGCTGACGAACGTTCGATTCGGAGAAGGGATGACGGCGGCCCAGGCGTCTGGGTTGGGTCGCTATCGGAATGACTGCTTGGGGTGGAAGGGAGATGGTCCGCTTCTGGACTGGAATGATCCGAAGCGGACGCCGTCCTCGCACTCAGCCGCGATGCCAGTCGCTCACGATGGCTTAGGTGCGAACATCGCGGCGACGCTGTGGGGAGCCTCCAGGCCAAAGAACCGGGCAAGGTTCCGGGCGGAGACAGCGGCGATCTCCGCGCTTCGAAGAAACATGCTTTGCTCGTATGCGGTGAGCGCGAGGCCGATGTGGTCGGGCGACGCGATGATCGCCCTCGCGAGTTCGGCGCCGTCGTAGAGGGCGAGGTTCGCTCCCTCGCCCGCGAACGGCGACATCAGGTGCGCCGCATCGCCGACGAGGGTCACACCGGGCACCCGATCCCAGCGGTGGCCGACCGGCAGGGCGTGGATGGGACGGAGGACGGGATCGTCGTCACTGGTCGTGATGAGGGCGGTCAACTGCGGGGCCCAGCCAGCAAACTCGGCCGCGACGCGGGCCAAGGTAGCTTTGGTGTCGCGGACGTCGATGGCGTCGAACCAGGATGCCGGCCTCTTCAACGCTGTGTAGGTGTGCAGCCGCCCGTCCGCATACCTGTGGGCCAGGATGCCTTGGCCCGGTGCCACGGCCATCAGCGTACCGCCGCCAATCGCCTCCGCACTGGCCGCAATGCGCCTGTCGCCGTCGCGAACTGTCGTCTCGATGAACGACACGCCGGCATAGGTGGGTGTGGCGTGGGCGAGCATGGGGCGGACCTTCGACCAAGCCCCGTCCGCGCCTACGAGCAAGTCGGCGGTGACCGTCGCGCCGTTCGTGAAGGCGACCGTGTGCCGTCCGTCGCCGCAGGCGGTGACCGTAGCCGCTCGGTGGTCCCACCTGATCGTCCCGGCGGGGAGCGAGGCGATGAGCAGCCGCCGCAGGTCACCGCGATCAATTTCGGGCCGATGGTCCGCTGGGTCACCGGGTCGGTCGAACAGGATATGGCCGCTTCGATCCACGATGCGTTTGGCGTTTTCACCGGGGCGCACTAGGCGGAGGAAGCCGTCGTGGAGCCCCGCGGCCCTCAGGGCGATCTGCCCGGTGGGTTCGTGGATGTCGAGCAGGCCGCCCTGGGCCCGCTCATCGACTGATGGCTCCCCCTCGTAGACCGTTGCCAAGATCCCATGGAGATGGAGGATGCGGGCCAGCACGAGGCCACCGGGGCCCGCGCCGAGGATCGTGATCGACTGTCGCATGGGTGCGCTCCCGCGACCGCGTGCGACCGGCGCCTTCAACGGCCAGTCACCACGGTTGCCCGAGATCATCGGGCGATTGCTTCGGAGACGCTGGTCGATCCATGCGAGGAGCGTGGATGACGTGCATTCGACGGCCCTACGCTGGGCGGTCGTTTTTCGCGACACTGCCGAGACTACCTCCGACCAACCGGCTCGGCAACTTTTCGATACTGCGACGAGGACGAGCGACCGCTTTCGGGAAGCGCTGAGAGCTGTTCGGGCGACCCCGTTGGGTCGGTAGGAGCTCGTCCGCTTTTTCGGCGTATCTGCTCCGAAGCGGACCAGCGGCCTCCGGCCAGCATCTGCCGCCACGCATCGCTCGCCTGAACGTCTCAGATGGGTGGGAAGCGGTCTGTCCGCCTTTGTTGAGTGATGCGACGGAACCGGTCGTTCGCTCGACGTCGTCAGACCTCATAGTGTCCATCTTGTCTATCTGGTGCCCCTGGCCGGCATCCGTAAGTGGGCATCGACTCAGGCCGGATCACCAGCTCAGCGCCCCCCTCCTGAACCTTCGATCATACTCATCGCAAAGAGGGCGAATACTGCATCCGCCACGGCCCCTGCGAGCGCTCCGAGGAACCCATGACCGGTGACGATGGTGTGATAATCGTAGGCTGAGTTGAGCGGCGACTCAGAGCCGGCCCGGAGGTTGGCCAGCCGCGCCGATTGCCCCGCTGCTGCTCGGGTTGTCCCAACGGCCTGCCATGCTACCGTCTAGTCCCCGAACCAGCAGGCTCAACGCCAGAAGGGCGAGGAGGAGGCCGGCGGCCTTGTTCAGCTGGTTCAGAACATGACTGGTGACACAGCGCCGAAACAAGGACACGGCTGTGTTGAACACAACCCACCAGCCGAACGATCCCAAGAAAACGCCGGCCGCCAGTACCTGTAGTGGCGCGGTCCCGCGCGCGAGGAGGGCCGGCGTTGCGGCCAGGAACAGCACGGGGGTGATCGGATTCGCCAGTGCCAGCACAACTGCACTGCCGTAGCTCGCGGCCAGGGTGTCGCGGCGCTCGCTGCTCGCATGCAGCACCGAGACGCTGCGAAGCACCCGGACCGCGAGGGCGAGTAGCACTGCCCCCGAGACCAGGGAGAGCACGGCCCCGTTCGACCACGCCGCAGCCAGGTCCGCGCCCCAGCGCATGATCACGGCCCCGTATGACAGATGCACGGTCGCGACGCCGAGCCCGGTAGCAAGGCCGATGGGTAGGCCCCCTGACAGTGTTCGCTGAATGCAAAGTAAGCTCGTCGGCCCGATCGGCGCGGCGATGGACAGACCAAGAGTTGCGCCGGCGAGCAGGGCCGTGGCAATGACGCCCATGGCGCTGGGAATGCACCTAGTCGTCTTCCACGCGGTCGAGGGGAGAAGCGGCCGGCCGGGGCTCAGCTGCCGCGTTGTTCGCGTCCGGGCACCCAATCTGCGCACGCTCCACGGCCGAGGAAGCTTGCGCGCAGGCGAGCTCTGGCAGGTCGTTCAACTCGTCGGCCCAGGCCCCGGTGCAGGACAAGACAACGATCAGGCTGGCGGCAATTGTTTTCATGGCTGTTCCTTCCGTGTGCTGACAATTTAAGGATGGCTGGAATCTGATCATCCTCCGTCCGGCGGATGGCACCGCCTGTGCTGCTACAGGCTCGCGGCCTACGTCCTACCCGAGCAAGAAAGCAGCATTTCCTCAGATACTTGCACAGCCGCGCTTTGGTTTGCGGAGGCTGCGTCGCCGCCGCGCCCGCTGGAGCGTCCGGACGGCGGGCTTACTGAATACGTGCTCGGCGCACCGTCCCTCACCAAAAGCATCATCTGTTTGAAGGATACCGCTGCCAGTTTTGGACTGATATTGGTCTTACCGCGATCAGTTAGCTTTTCGTGGGGCGTGCCGGTGCGGGAAGCTCTTATCGATCGGATTTACGAGGCTGCGGGCACCCCGGAGCTCTGGCCAGACGTTCTCCAGTCTCTAGGCGATACGGCGAACTCGGATGGCGCTGTGCTCATGGTGCTACCCCCCGTCGGAATGCCCCGCTGGATTGCCTCACCGGCTTTTGAGCAGCGCCTACGTCATCACACGGCCGCAGCCTGCTGGCGCGGCAGTGGGCGCACGACCCAGTGGCGCATCCAGGCCCATGCCGGCTTCATGCGTGACGTCGACCTCGTGCCGGGCTCCTATGACGGCCTGCCCTGCGAAATCGACAAGCCGTTCTGGCAGGTGGGGACAACGATTCCCCTGCCTACCGGCGACGTCGCGATCGTCACCGCCGAACGCCGGGCCCAAACCGGCCCCCATGAGGCCGCCATCCTACCTCAGCTCGACGCTCTGCGGCCCCATTTCGTGCGCGCCTGCCAGCTCAGCGCCCAGTTCGGCTGCGAGCGCGCTCGCGTCACCACCATGACGCTCAATCAGATCGGGCTTCCCGCTGCGGTCCTGTCGGCCTCGGGGCGGGTGCTCACCATAAATGCCCGTTTGCAGGAGCGGGAGGAGGTCCTACCCTCCGGCCAGCACGGCGGCTTGCTATTCAAGAGCGTGATCAACAGCAAGCTACTGCAGGACGCGATCAGCAACGTCGTAGGTGGGCGGCACACGGCGCAGACTATGCCGGTGCGCAGCTATTCCGACGACCGCCCTCAGATTGCTCACGTCATGCGCTTGGAACGACACCCCGGCGACGTCTTCGGTGCGGCGGCGGTACTGCTCATCCTTGTGCACGTTGGCACGCGGGCAATTCCGGACGACGGTCTCCTCAACCTGCTGTTCGACCTTACCCCAGCGGAGACGCGCCTACTCCAAGCGCTGGCCGGGGGCTTGCGCCTGCAGAGCTACGCCGAGAGCGTCGGCGTACAGACAAGCACTGTCCGCACCCAGCTCAACTCGATCTTCAACAAAACCGGGACCAAGCGGCAGGCGGATTTGCTGAGCATTGTCGCCTCGCTCTCGATGTTCAGCGGGCAGACGACACAATGCTTAGGTGTGGCGTGAGTCATCGGGCGGCTTCGTCCAGAAAGGCGGCCAACGCCTTCGCAGTCGGAAAGGCGTCGAAGGCCCCGAACCGGCAGGTGGTGAGCGCACCGCAGGCCGCGGCTTGACGCAGGGTCGCTTCGAGGGGCTCTTCTGCAAGCAGGCCCGCCAATAGCCCGGCCGTGAAGGCGTCCCCCGCCCCGACCGTATCGACTGCCGCCACCGCGAACGCCGGCTGGCGTAGGGGCGGCAGCCCAGGACGAAACGCCATCGCGCCGCGCTCACCCAGGGTCACCACCAAGAGGTCGAGGCCACCGTCGAACATGGCGGCAATGGTCGGCGTCGTGGCCCTGGCGTCGGCGATAACGTCGGGAGCTCCTAGGTTGAGGTGGGCGGCCTCAATTGCATTGACGACGAGGATCGCAGTGTCGGCCAGGATCGCCGGGTCGATGGGGCGCACTGGTGAAGGGTTTAGCAGAGTGGGAAGGCCCAGCGTCCGCGCCAGGGCGAAGGCCTCGCGAATGGGGGCGTCCGGCGATTCGAAAGTCGCTGCCACGAGGTCCGCCTGCCCAACACGAGCGGCGACGGCTCGGATGTCCTCCGCACCGAGGGCGAGGTTGGCGCCGAGGCAGACTGCTAGACAGTTCTCGCCGGCTGCATCGACGAAGGCGACGCCGGCGCCCGTCGAGCCTGTATGCGGCACCAGCATATCCTCGGAGAACCCGACCTTCGCGAAGGTCGAGCGGACCACCGGGGAGAACACGTCCGTGCCGACGGCAAAGATTCCATCCACCGCGACGCCGAGTTGGTGCGAGGCGATCGCGAGGTTAAATCCCTTGCCACCAGGCTCGGCTAGGAAGGCCAAGCCATCAAGGGACTCGCCCGCCTGCGGCAGCCGCGCGACCTTGACCGAGCAGGCAATCACGAAGCTTCCGATGACGAAGACACGCATGGAGCACTCCGAGCTTATCCGTTATAAGCATCTGTACCGGAGGTCGATCAGACGTGCGCCCCAAAAATCGGACGATGAACGGTGAGGTCGACCCGGACTTCGCGGAAGGCGAGCGTCCCTCGGTGCTCTCTCTCTTACGCCTGCGCGGCGACACTGCGATGCCGCTGTACCGGCAGATTGAGGGGCAGTTGCGCGAGTTGATCCTGTCGGGCTCGCTGCCGCCGGGCGTCATCCTGCCGGCCGAGCGCCAGCTCGCCGATAGCCTAGGTGTCAGCCGCGTCACGGTCCAGCGCGCCTATGCCGAGCTCAGTGACGACGAACTCCTCGTGCCGCGTGGGCGCTCCGGCTTCCTCGTTCGCCGTCCCCCCGAGCCCGTGCGGCCGGGCATGGACCGGCTCAAGGGCTTCACGGAGGAGATGCGGGAGTTGGGGAAGATCCCGTCGTCGCGCATTCTGGAACGGGCGGTCACTGAGGACCGCTCCATCGCCTCGATCTTCGGCCTGCCATCGACGGCCCCATTCCTACGACTGACGCGCGTTCGCTCTGGCGACGGCGTGCCGATGTCACGCGAGGTCGCTTGGTACAACATCCGCGCCGTGCCCGCCCTTGAGACCGGCGATCTCTCCGGCTCCGTCTATGCCTTCCTAGGCGGGCACCCAGGCGGCCGTCTCGTGCGCTGCGAGCAGACGGTAGAGGCGACTATGCCGACGGCGGACGAATGCGAGATCTTCGCCTTCGAACGGCCGCTCCCTTGCCTATTGATCAAGCGCCACAGCTACAATCAGGACTCGGTTATGATCGAGTACGTTGAGGGCCTGTTCCGGGGAGATGCCTATCGCTATCGCTTGAATTTAAGCGCGTAGCGAATGTAACTGACCTCTGGTCCCTACTCGCCAGGACCGCTCCGGATGGATGAACTCATCCGCTTGGACTGGATGAATAGCCGCTTTGATGCTCGCGGATCTGGCTTGAAAGTCTGCAGCAGTGACAGACGAGCATTGTTGCAAAGCAATCCGTTGCGGATGGTGTTCAAGAAAAGCATCAAATCCTTGTTGAAGCGACGCGAAGATCGTCGACTTCCGAGCTCGATGGCAATGAGTTGGTACGGCAGGGTGGGGCCGTGGGGAGATCGTCTGCTTTTGTGCCGAACCGTCTCCGAAGCGGACGTGCTGCCTTCGGCCAGCTCCAGCCGTGTTGAAGGGCGCCGATGAACGGCTGGGTTGGGTGGTTTCCTGCCCGTCTGCTTCTGGATCCTCAAGCCATAATACCGGACGTTCGCTCAAATCCAGCCCTCGGATAGGCAGAAGCTTCGCCAAGGAGGGTTTGAACTACGAGCTGGTGGCATTAGATCTAATCAGGCGACTGCGTGTCGATGATGAGACGCGAAATCATACCGCGTCTCTACTCCATCATGATTAACTAACCCGATCAGTCTTATCCAATCTTTCACATCCACTTCGCGCAAATCGGCGACGTCCGGCGAAAGCTAACACCAATGGAAAAACCGCACAATTGTAACAAATTATTTCCAAGTTGCCCCTGGAATTGAGTACTGCGACATATTGACGATTCAGCTTTATGGCGATAAATATTAATCTAAGTGAGGGCAGAGCGACAATTTATTCTATTTATTTATTGGCAGCTCCTGCTGGAGCGGCCTGCGCGGCACTTAAGTACCTAAGTGGCTTTAGGTGTCAGCCAAGCTCCGAAACTGCAAGTAAAATGCAAAATAGATCGGTCCAACCTGATCTTAAGTTCCGCACATCGCGCGAGTGTTGACTTAGTTGTGTCTATTTCGCCGAGCTCAAGCGGAAGATATGACTATGCGCAAATAAAACAACGCCCAAGGGATGCGCCAGTGGCTGCCAAGGTTCTCGGAATATCAGCTTACTACCACGATTCGGCGGCTGCGATCGTATGTGACGGTGAAATCGTCGCTGCGGCCCAGGAGGAACGGTTCTCGCGCAAGAAACACGACTCCAGCTTTCCACGACAGGCCATAGACTATTGCTTGAGCGAAGCTTTCATAGACGCGTCGGAACTGGACGGCGTCGTCTTCTACGACAACTCGATGCTCACGGTGGATCGCGCGGTCAAGAGCGCAATAGCGGTTGCACCAGCGGGACGCGATCAGTTCATGGCGTCCTCCCGCGCGCTCTTAGGTCCGAAGGCTTGGCTGGCACGGGATCTGGAATTGGTTCTCGGAGAGGTCCCGCGACTGCTCGGCACGCAGCACCATCTGGCTCACGCTGCCAGCAGCTTCTTTCCGTCCCCGTTCGATGAAGCAGCCATCCTCACGATCGATGGCGTCGGAGAGTGGGCCACCTGTACGCTTGGTATCGGAAAAGGCTCGAACATCGAATTGCTTCAGGAGCTACGATACCCGCATTCCCTCGGCTTGCTGTACAGTGCATTCACCTATCACTGCGGGTTCAAGGTCAACTCAGGCGAATACAAGCTGATGGGTTTAGCTCCCTACGGAGAGCCCAGCTACGCAAACCTGATCCGCGACGAACTGGTCGACATCCGCGAGGACGGATCCTTCCGGCTTGATACGCGCGCGTTTGGGTATATCGACTCGCTGGTGATGACTAACACGCGGTTCGAAGACCTCTTCGGCGGCCCGGCTCGTAAGCCGGATACTATGATCACCCGACGCGAAATGGACCTGGCCGCATCCATTCAACACGTTGCCGAAGAAATCGTCCTCAAGCTTGTCAAGCACGCGAAGCGCCAGACGCAGTCGAGAAATCTAGCCTTGGCCGGTGGTGTCGCCCTTAATTGTGTAGCGAACGGACGCGTTTGGAGAGAAGCCGGGCTGGATGGCTTCTTCATCCAACCCGCTGCCGGTGATGCCGGCGGGGCCCTCGGCGCGGCTCTGCTGGCCTCACACACCGTGTTCGGGGTACCCCGCCCCCCCGGGCGATCGCAGGATGCGCTCAAGGGCAGTCTGCTCGGTCCAGCCTTCTCACCCCAGGAAATCGCCGCCTTCGTCGACCGTACGGACGCGCCCAGCCACCTCGTCGTCGATCCGGCCGAGCGTGCGCGTCGCATTGCCAACGCGCTGGCGGCGGGCAAGATCGTGGCGCTCTTCAGTGGCCGGATGGAATTCGGTCCCCGGGCCCTGGGCGCGCGGTCTCTCCTGGGTGATCCGCGTGTGCCCGACATGCAGAGCCGTATGAACATCAAGATCAAGTTCAGGGAAAGCTTTCGGCCGTTTGCTCCCGCGGTGCTCGCAGAACATGCGGCAGACTATTTCGAGTTAGAAGGCGAAAGTCCCTACATGCTGCTCGTGGCGCCTGTCCGCGAGGAGCGGCGGCACGCCGTCGAGTTGCACCTCGGCGATGACGACAACCTGCTCACGATCGTTCACCAAGTCCGGAGCGACATACCGGCCGTCACGCATGTCGACTTCACGGCCCGTGTGCAGACCGTCGGCGACAACGCAAGCCCCGAATTCCGACGCGTCCTGGAAGCGTTCTATAAAAATACCGACTGTCCGGTGCTGATCAATACATCCTTTAATGTGCGTGGCGAGCCGATCGTCTGCAGCCCGCAGGATGCTTACCGCTGCTTCATGCGCACCGACGTCGACCTTCTCGTTTTGGAAGACAGACTGCTCTGGAAATCCGAGCAGCCCGTGCTGAGTGACGATAGCGAATGGCAGACGCAGTATGAACTCGACTGACCTGCCCCCCTCCCAGCGCCTGAGTGCCGAGCTGTTCGATCGCGGCCTCGTCCCGCTCGCAAAATCGAGACGGACGCGTGGTGAGCCCGCCTGCTTTCAGCCGGATCCCGTAAAAGACGAGGGGTCCTATTTTTCGCGACCGTTCACCGCGTCGATGGCAGCGGCCGACTTCGAGCGTTCGGTGTTCAACACACCTGAACAGCTCATCGATGGACTAACCGCATTCTGGGAGGCTTCAGGCGATGCAGACCTTATCTCCCTCGTCCCCACGATGAGGAAGATCGCCTCCGCTTTGCAAGAAGAAGCCGCCGACCATGACGGGTCGGTCAGCGTCTTCTGCTACGCCATGTTCTAGCAGGTTCTCACCATGACGCTTTATGAAAAGATCGAACAAGAGGTCTTGCAATGGATCAAGGAGTTCATCGTCGTCCCGAATGAGTTTTACGACGGTAAATTCGCCCCCTGCCCCTATGCCCAAGCCGCCATGTTGGCGCGCGCCGTAGATGTAGCCGTGTGGCGGTCCGGCGACCCGCGCCACTTCATCCGCGAGCAAGCCTCGACCATGCGCGACTCCGCCGGCATCCAGACGCGGGTTATCGTTTTCCCACCGCGGGTCCAGTGGTCCCTCGGCATCAGCGATTTTGTCGATACGCTTAATACCGAACTCATCCCAAGTGATATTTTTCTGAACACGGGCGTCGCGAAAACTTCAAACAGTCTATATCCCGGATCTGCCGGTCAGCCATATTTTATTGTGGTCGTCAATAGTTTAGCCGCCGTCCTGCGCGGAGCAAAATCGCTCCAGAAGACAAACTACTACGATAAATGGCCGGCGTCCCACCGCAGGATCGTCGTCGACCGGCGTGCCGACCTGGCGGAACGCTACAAACAATTGAAAGATACCCGCGCATGAAGTTCGCGTCATCTCGGTATGACCCCTTCGTCACACGGACGATGATGCAACATGATGCGGCCGTCGGTACCCTTTATATTCCGAGCTTGAAGCTCCGCGTGAGTGGAAAGACCGGCGGTTACCTGATCCGCACCAACGCCGCCGGATTTCGATCGGAACGCGAATTCACTCCCGAACGGACGCCCGGCAAGTTGCGGGCAGTGATGTTCGGCGACTCGCAAACGGCTGGTGACGGCATCTCCAACGCAAAACGATTTAGCGATCTTTTGGAGAAGAAGGTCCCAAATCTTGAAGTCTATAACTACGGTATCCACGGCACTGGCCCTGATCAACATTATCTCTTATATGATCGTCTCTGCGATGTCCAGCATGACTTGCTAATCATTGTTACATATGTTGAGACCATCCGGCGTATATCCCGCAGGGTTTTCGAGTCGCGCGGGCCCAACGGTTCGCCAGTTTTCTACGCAAAACCGTATTTTGAGATTGTTGACGGTTGTCTAAAGCTTCGCAATGTTCCGGTGCCGAAGCATATCTGGACCGAGCAGACGCTACCTGAGGAATTGAAATCGCACATCTACTCCGCCCACGAGACCAATCTTTTCACGCAGGTCACTGGAAAAAAGGGTTCGGCCCCGAAGTTACCGCGAGCCTTGGAGCCCCTGCACGAAATCGTGAAAAGCTGCATCCTTCGGCTTCCGAAGTTCAGGATGCTCCAAGAATATAGCGATGTAGGTAATCCGAGCTGGGTTTTGCTGCGGTCGATCATGGAGCGATGGATCTCGGCGAGTCCCACTCCGGTGCTACTGGTGACCATTCCGCATTACATCACGTTCGAGTCGGGGCAGGATCCAACCTGTTACCGTCCGCGATTTCAGGAACTCGTGAACGCGACCGGTATCCGGCATTACGATCTCTTTGCAGACGTAAAAAAGCTATCGACCCACAATCGTCGATCGCTCTGGTCGGAATGGTCGGGGCATCTTTCTGCCGAGGCGCACGAGCTTATGGCGGCGAATTTGGCACCAGTCATACAGTCCTTGCTGCCCGATACGCGAAACGAAGCGACCGCGTGAACGCAATCTGACGAACGACCGCTTTGTGGAAGTGCCAAAGGCGGTCCGGACGGCTGGATTGGGTCGCCAGCGGAACGTCCGCATCTGCCTTCCGTCTCCAGAGCCTCGGTTCGGGTGTCTCCTCGCCTTGTCGGCGTGGGCCGGCAAGGAGACAGACGATGGGACACTCTGCACACGATCCGGCTACGAAAGGGCGACCAGCCTGGAACGCCGGCCGCAAGCTCGGCGCCAAGCGGGCCCTCAAACCTCAGCAGGTCTGGGCCATCCGCTTCTGGCTCGACCGCGAACGGCGCGTGCGCGTGCGCGCGATGTTCGGCCTCGCCATCGACAGCAAGCTGCGCGGCTGCGACATCGTCAAGCTCAAGATCGGCGACCTCGTCAGCGGGGGTCGCGTCCGTAGCCGCGCCATCGTCATCCAGCGCAAGACCGGTCGGCCCGTGCAGTTCGAATTGCTCGAACCCGCCCGTACCAGCATCCTCGCATGGCTGGAGGCCAGGGGTGGCACGCTCGACGACTATGCCTTTCCAAGCAGGCTCGACGGCGGCACGCACATCAGCACCCGGCAGTATGCGCGCCTCGTCGATGAGTGGGTCATGGGCAGCGGGCTACGCAGCGAGGACTACGGAACCCATTCCCTCCGCCGCACCAAGGCGTCGTTGATCTACAAGCGGACCGGCAACCTGCGTGCCGTCCAGATCCTGCTCGGCCATACCAAGATTGAGAGCACAGTCCGGTACCTTGGGGTCGGCGTCGAGGATGCGCTGACCTTGGCAGAGGGAACTGAGATTTGAGCGTTCGGCCCCTCGGCTTCATTGTCGGGGGGCTTTCAGAGCAGCCCGGCAGAAAAGCGCCCATCCCGGTCATTCGATGAGTATCGAACGCTCCTTCTTAGCGGACATTCACAGTCACGATGGCTACGCGGGGCCATGTGCGTAAGGGTGACTAAATCAGGGAGGGCTCGCGTCCATAGGCCTCGAGGGCTACGAGTAACCTGTGCCTGGATGCCAGGGGCATAGGTAGATCAGATGCCCAATACGGCCTCGCTCATACGACGCCCCGGTTGGCACGGCTCTCGACCCTTTGCCGGTCTGCCGAGCTCGCCCCTGGCCTACGTACTGCTCGCGTTAGCCGTCACCCTAGTCGGTTGGAACTTCGCAGCCGGCGATGCCGCTCGCCGGGAGCAGTCGCGCCAGCGCGATTTGATCAGCCACAGTGATCGCCTGGTCTCGACCATGAAGGATCTGGAGACCGGCATGCGCGGCTACGCCCTGACCGGTATGCCCGAGTACCTCGAACCCTACGCCGACGCACTCAACCGCATCGGGGAGGAAGCCGCCTACCTTAATGCGTCCGACCACACGGCCATTGACCCTGCCGTCGCGGCGCTCGCCCCCGTGCGCACGCTGATCGAAGGCGAGAGAGCGTTCTCCGACCAGGTCGTGACCATCCGTCGCGACCGAGGCTCCGACGCCGCTGCGGCCCTGGTCGCGACCGGCGAGGGCAAGCACTTGATGGATGCGATCCGCGCTGCGACCGCAGTTGCGGACCAGCGCGCCGACGAAGCGTTGGCCGAGATCGACCGCCGCGACAGCCTGCGCAACACCATCTTGACCGCGTTCAGCCTGCTCTGCGCCACTCTCGCCGTGGCGCTCTTGGCGCGCCTCGCCCTCGTCCGCCGCCGCGAGAGCCAGCGCAGCAGCTGGTTGTTCGAGGGCGTGCTCGCCAACGCGCCGGTCGGGCTGGGCTTCCTCGACGGTGATCTGAAGATCCGCCACATGAACCGTGCGTTGGCGACGATGAGCGAGCGCGGCTTTGGGGCGGATCTCGGTGCACCGATCTGGACCCTGCTGCCGAGGTTGGAAGAGCAGCTCACTCCGCTGGTGGAAGCGGCACGCGATCATGGCTTGGTCAGCGCCGACGTGCCTGTGACCGTGCCGAGCGAGAGCGCGCCGGGTGGGACGCGCCACTTCCGCATGAGCTTCTATCCGCTGCGTCAAGATGAGGGGCCGGCGGCGATCGGGGTCGGAGTCGTGGTCGCCGATGTGACCACAGCGGCCTTGTCCGAGGCGCAGGTACGCGTGGGCGAAGCGCTGCTGCGAACCGTGCTCGATACCCTGCCGGTGGGCGTGCTCATCGCCGAGGCGCCGTCCGGCCGGATCACCGGCCACAACGCCCGGGCCGAGGCGATACTGGGGCACGGGGTCCTGCCCGCGCAACCCGGTGAGGGACCGGCGCGCTGGGTCGGCTTCCACGAGGATGGCCGGCCGGTCGAGCCGAGGGAGTGGCCGCTGATCCAGGTGGTACGCGAAGGCGAGCCTCAGGCGGAGCTGGAAGTCGATTACCGGCGCGGCGACGGCTCGCACGCCTGGATCGGCTTCGCAGGTGCGCCGATGCGTGATCCGGATGGCGCGCTCGTCGGCGGTGTGGTCGTCGTTTCCGACATCGACGCACGCAAGCGTTCCGAGCACGTGCTCGCAGCGGCCAAGGAGGCTGCCGAGGAGGCCAACCGCGCCAAATCCGAGTTCCTGGCCAACATGAGCCACGAGCTGCGCACGCCGCTCTCGGCGGTGATCGGTTACTCGGAGATGCTGCAGGAGGAGATGGAGGACGCCGGTCAGGCGGACCTGCTCCCGGACATGAAGAAGATCGAGGCGAACGCGCGTCACCTGCTCGGGCTGATCAACGACGTCCTCGACCTCTCGAAGATCGAGGCCGAGCGCATGGAGGTGTATCCCGAGACCCTCGATATCGCTGCGACCGTGCGCGATGTCGCAGCGACGGTCGAGGCGCTGGTCGAGAAGAAGGGCAACGCCCTCGTTCTCGATCTCGGGGACGGGCTCGGCGGCGCCTACACCGACGCGACCAAGCTTCGCCAGTGCCTGATCAACCTACTGAGCAACGCGGCCAAGTTCACGGAAGGCGGGCGCATCACCCTGTCGACACGCCGGCAGACGGATGACGAGGGCGACCGACTAGTCTTTGCCGTGTCTGATACCGGCATCGGCATGACCGAGGAGCAAGTGGCGCGACTGTTCCAGCGCTTCAGCCAGGCAGACGCCTCGACGACGCGGCGCTTCGGCGGCACGGGGCTGGGATTGGCGATCACCCGGGCGTTCGCGCATATGCTCGGCGGTGACATCGCGGTCGCGAGCCGTGAGGGCCAAGGCACGACCTTCACCTTGACCGTTCTAGCGAGCGCGGCCGGAGGCGAGGAGATACACGCACCGCCCGGATCATCGTCCGGCGTGCCGCGATTCGATGATCAAGCCGTGCAGGGCAGCGAGGTTCTGGTCATCGACGACGATCAGGCGACCCGCGACCTGCTCGCGCGCTTCCTGACCAAGGAAGGCTTCCACGTCGCGACAGCGCCCGACGGAAAGGCGGGGCTGGAGCAGGCCCGTACTCGACGCCCACGGGCGATCCTGCTCGACGTGACCATGCCGCGCATGGACGGATGGGCCGTGCTGCGCGCGTTGCGCGCCGACCCGGATCTGGGTGATCTACCGGTGATCATGGTCACCGTGCTCGACGAGCAGAACCTCGCCTTCTCGCTCGGTGCGACCGATTACCTGCAGAAGCCGGTCGACTGGGTGCAGCTGAAGGAGGCGATGGAACGGTTCCGCCCGAAGCCGCACGACGGACCCGTGCTGATTGTGGATGACGATCCAGACCTACGCACATTGATGACCACGCAGCTGACCCGGGACGGATGGACGGTGGTGACGGCGGTGGATGGCCGGGCAGGCTTGACGGCGGTAGCCGAGCATAAACCCCGTCTCATCCTGCTCGACCTGATGATGCCGGAGCTGGATGGGTTCGGGTTCCTGCGCCTGTTGCGCACGCGCCCGGAGTGGTACGACATCCCCGTCGTGGTGCTGACCGCCAAGGACGTCACGGCGGACGACTTCCGTCAGCTGGCCGGGCAGGCCGACCGCGTCGTACAGAAGGCCGGCTTGTCCTTCTCGGATCTCTCGGCGCTCCTGAGAACGCTCTATGGGGCTGATCCCGCCGAGTATCAGCATGGTGGGCTCGGATCGGATCATGCCGCCGCGTCGGAGATCACGACGATGGCCGAATGACCAAGCTGCCATTACACACGTAACGTCAAAGATGCGGATCCTCGGCCGCATTGAGCCTGCCGGCTGAGATGGCGTCCCGGAAAGCCCGATAATCTTCCGCGTTACGATCGCCGTAGGCCATCGACCAATCGGCCAGGGCCTCCCGCAGGTCGGTGCGGCCGTCATGGCCGCAGTAACCCGCGATCGCCGCCGCATCCCCGGTGCGTGCGTGAGCCTTGGCGAGCAGGGCTCCGTAAGCGTGCGAGAAGTACAGGAGCGACCGGCCCGTCATCCGCGCGACCGGGATCTCACCTTTCATGTTCTTCATCTGCCGGACGTAGAACGGCCGCCCGTCGATCTTCGTCCACCCCAACAGCGGATCGCCCACGGCCTGCAGGAGGCGCTGGCCGTAGATCACACGCTCGCCCTCGTGGCTGGCGTAGGGCTGAGGCATGCCGCGTAGATACGGCGCGTGGGCCGGTCGCACGGCTTCCTTGACCTGGAGGAAGAGTGCATCCTGATCCGAGTTGCCGCATAGCAACGCGACGTAGGCCCGGGTGCCGACGCTGCCGACGCCGACGACGCGGTGAGCCACATCGACCACGTGGTAGCGGCTGAGCATGAACCGCCGTTCGCGCGGCAGCGTCTCGGCGTAGCGTTCCAGGCCGGTCGTCACGGCCTCGCGCGTGGCCTGATCGACGCGGACGAGGATCGGTGGCTCCTCGCGGAAGCGCCAGCCACCGTCCGTGCGACGCTCGCCCACTTGATCGAGCAAGCTCGTATTGTTCTTTCGCCGCGCCTTCTCGACGGCCTTTTGTACGACAGCTTGCGAGCGCGCGTCGATCTCGATGCCGGCGAAGGCCAGATCATCGGCTCGCGCCGCGCGCTGCCACACGTCGAGCGAACCTTGCGGAGCCAGATCGTCCATCGTGTGTTGGTAACCCGCTACCGCGCTCAGAACCGCTTGCCGCCGTTCCGCTGGGGGGACATCGGCGTCCCGCGCGGCGACCTCGATGCTCGCGCATAGGCGCTTCAGGTCCCACTCCCAGGGCCCGACTGTGACCTCGTCGAAGTCGTTGAGGTCGAGCACCATGTCACCCTGGGGTGAGCCAAACAGCCCGAAGTTCGCGATATGCGCATCGCCGTTCATCACCACATCGATGGCGCCGCGCGGCCCCTGTGCCAGATCCCAGGCCATGACCTGAGCAGCGCCGCGCAGGAACGCGAACGGCGAAGATGCCATACGGGCGACCCGCAGCGGGATCAGGTGTAATTGCCGCCCCTCGTGCGCCGCCTCAATGAGGGCGACAGCGTCGGGACGATCGCCGGCGATACTGAGATCGGCATGAGCAGCGTGGGGCAGTTCCAAGCGCAGGATCTTGCCGGCGGCGCGACGCTTCTCCCACGGCTCCACACCCGATCGAAGGTCGATATGCGGGAAGTCTGCGAGGGGTTCTAGGACCGCCTCCTCTGCAGCTTCGATCACCGCATCCTTCTCAGCGGCCGCCGCCGATGGGGTATCCGTTGGCTGAGCTGACCGTTCCATCGACCTCGTCCGACTACTACAGAACATGCCAACGGCCTGGCTGCGGAATAAACCCCTCCGCTCAACGTGGACTTAACCGCACACCCCCCGACTGACGGCTAACGCCCGTTCAGGTTTGGCCGGCCGCTTGGCGCCCATCCCGGTCATTCAAGGAGCCTTGGGCGCTCCTCAATAGCGTACTTCCGGCATCACGAATGCGACATTGGGCCATTCGCATAAGAGCGGCCTAGGAAATCCCATGAAAATGGGCGCAACTCGTAACCAAATCAATTTAATTATCGGACGTCAAACCGGATAAAACGCTCGTCTACGATAACACGGAAGACGCACCCCGATTTACTCACGCTCCGAATGCCAACAGATTTATTTTTGACCAAGGGATACTCCACTCTGACTATTTGTCGTTTGTTGAAGTTCGATTTTTCTGATCATTCAGACACTGTGCCATTATGCAATCGTGATGCACTTTGTGCGAATTGGCAAAATCGTCGTTGGGCTGCAAACTCGCGTTCACTGCAGCCTGGCACCGTAATTCCCGTAGACTCGATATGGTCCTCGGATAACGTCTATTAACCATCGGCGCGTAGCGATTATTCAGAGAACAAATGCGGACCCGCCAATGAAACCTGTCCTGTTGCCCGCCGTCGTCGCGCTTGCGTTCACAGTCCCTCTCGCCGCGAGCGCCGCCGATCTTCCAGCTGAGACGCCCGCAGCCTATACTTCCGAACCGATCCAAGGCCGGTTCTTCTTGCGCGCTGGCGTCACGGGTTTGATTCTCAACGAAAGCGCGAGCGTCCGCGCTTTGGGTTCACGGATACCGGGCGCGAACATCGACATTGAGCCGCAAGTTACGGCATCGCTGGAGGCCGGCTACTTCTTCAGCCCGAACTTCGCGATCGAGGTGACAGGCGGAGCTCCTCCGAAAGCCCGGATCGATGGCGCGGGCTCTATTAGCACGGTCGGACGCCTTGGCTCGATCATCTATGCGCCGACAACTGCAACGGTGCAGTACCACTTCTTAAGTCTGGGTCGGCTACAGCCCTACGTTGGAATCGGACCCGCCGCGACGTTCGTGTTCAGCGAGAAGGACGGCGCAGCGAGAAATTTGAAAGTAGGTTCCGCTGCGGGCGTGGTCGGCCAGATCGGCGCAAACTACATGCTCGACGAGCACTGGGGCGTCTTTGGTGATGTCAAGGCAGCATGGCTTGGGACGCAGGCACGCGGGTATCTCGGTGCAGTACCGATCAAGGCCAACGTGCGATTTGATCCTGTCGTCTTGAGTTCGGGTCTGCTCTACAAATTCTAAGCTCGACCCTCTTGTGGAAACAACTCATACGGGTCGAGCTCAAAACTCTGTCATGCCGGTCACGATTTTTGAAAGAAGTAAAGCTGCAATAAAGCCTGTTCGACCGCGTCGCGGTTGTGGGGTCGAGAGTATGACCAGCCGGCTGGACCCCGCCCCGTGCCGAGCCGGCAACCCCCATCATGACGTGGGGTGGAGGAAGAGTCGCGGAGGCCGAACTAATCTCATTCTCCGGTCGATCGCCCCGCACCTGATCACGACGTTGGTAGGCTGCAGTCACAATTTATGTTGTCGAAGCTTTCTTTAACGGTTCGAATTTAAATTGTTAATGTCTCGACAGTGCGTCTCGGTGTTCGTCCGCTTCATGCCCCGTATATCAACACCACCGATTTGGTCTCTGGCCTCCATACTCTGGCTTGGCACCTGCGCCGCCAGTACTGCAGGTCCGGAGGGCGTCTGGAGGCGCGAGGACGGCGCGGGCAGCGTGCGGATCGCGCCCTGCCGGGACGCGCTCTGCGGGCACATCGTCTGGCTCAGGGATGCCACCGGGCCGGGCCGCATAGGCGATCGGGTCTTCTACGACATGAAGGCGTCGACAGCCAATCGCTGGTCCGGTTCGGCTCACAACCCGGAGGATGGGCGCGACTATTCCGGGACCATGGTCCTGATGGGCGATCGGCTCGTGACGGAAGGCTGTGTGCTCGGCGGACTCGTCTGCAAGACCGTGCGCTTCCTCCGCCAGCCCTGACCCTAACGACGACGCGGCCTCGATTGGCCCCTAGCCCGAGCAATGCAGGCCGCTGAAAGGTCCACGATGTTTCTTTCCGCCGGCAAGCTTCAGGTTTGCTCGACAGGCTCCACGAGGCTGCTGGCGCGGATTGGCGCGACCGCTCGGTTGCCCATGCAGATCGCCACGATGGTTCGAAGCCTCATCGACGTATGGCCGGACGCTGTCTACTCCAAGGCGCTGGTCGAGACGCGACTGCTGGGACGCATCACCGTATTCATCACGGACCCGCAGTTGATCCGGACCCTGCTGGTCGATCACGCGGACGCGCTGGCGCGGGAGGAGGTCGCACAGCGGGCCTTGGTGCTGGCGCTCGGAAACGGCATTCTCACCAGCGACGGGGCCGCCTGGCGCTTGCAGAGACGAACTGTCGCTTCGGCCTTCAGGCCGGACGGCATCCGCTCGCTGGTGCCCCGCATGCACGAGGCCGCCCAGACGACGGGCGCGCGCTGGTCGCTCCGCGACCCGCACGAGCCATTCGACCTTCTCCAGGACATGATGCGGACAGCGCTCGACATCATCCTGGCGGCCCTCGTGTCGGGCGACAGCGCGCTCGACGTCGATGCCTTCGAGCGGGCACTGGAAACCTATATCGGCACCACCAACTGGAAGATGGCCTATGCGATGGTGGGCGTGCCGTCTTGGGTACCACATCCCCGCCAAGGGGCGGGGGCCAAAGCGGCGATGGCCTCGCGTTCGGCGATGGCCGCCATCGTGAGCCGCAGAAGGACCTCGGGAGGGCGGGGCACGGACTTGCTCGGGATGCTACTAAGTGCTCGGGACCCAGAGACTGGCACGCCGATGGACGATGAGGCCATCGTCGACAATCTCCTCACCTTTATCGCCGCGGGCCACGAGACGACGGCCCTCGCGCTAACCTGGACGTTGCGGCTGCTAAACGACCATCCAGAGATCGAGCGGCGGGTTCTCGATGAGATCGAGGCGATCAACCCAGATTTCACCGGCGATCCTTCCTGCGTCGATCGCCTCGTCTACACCCAGCAGGTGCTGATGGAGTGCATGCGGCTGTTCCCTCCCGCGCCGCTGATCGTACGTCGAACGACCCGGCCGGTGCCGCTAGGTGGGACGACCGTGCAGGCTGGAAGCTCGATTCACATCCCAATCTATGCCCTCCACCGTCAGGAACGCCTGTGGCCCCGTGCCAAAGCCTTCGATCCCGATCGTTTCGCGCCCAGCCTTTCGGCCGGACGGGAGCGCTTCGCCTATATGCCATTCGGCGCGGGGCCGCGGGTATGCATTGGCGCTGGACTGGCGATGACGGAATGCCTGGTCGTGCTGGCCAGCCTCCTCCCGACCTATCGGCTGCGTCACCTGCAGTACACACCGCCTCGCGCGCAAATGCGCATCACGCTGCGCCCCACGGGAGGAATGCCGGTCTCGGTCGCGCCTCGCGGGTCCCGCCATGGGTAAGCCGGAGCGGCACGAGACGTCGATCCTAGCCGCGCTCGTGAACGAGACCGTGGCGGTGGCGAACTATTCCTCGATCGCCCACGTCGCCATCGCCGTTTCCATGAGCGTTTTCTTCTGGCAGAGCGCGCCCAAGCCCCACCTGATCTGCCTGGTGGCGGCCATGAGCCTCACCAACGCCGTCACCATCACGCTCGCGATTAAGTTCAAGGACGCCATTCCCCGATCGAGCTCTTCGACGATCGGGCGCGGACGCCGCCTTGCAATCGGCCTCGCCTTCACCATTGGAGCGATCTGGTCGACGATGCCCTACGTCCTGTTTAAGGACGCCGATGGCGGTCATCAGCAGATCGTGATCGCCACCGCTGCGGGCCTCGTCTCCGACGCTTTCGTGGTTGGCCCGCTGCTGGCCGTCTCCATGGCCCTCGTCATCCCCATCGTAGCTGGCTCGGCCATCGCGCTGTGCGTTCTGCAGCCGCCCTATTTCGAATACATCTCCATCCTGCTGGCCATCTACGCGACCTTCGTCTTCGTCAGCCAGCACCGTCTCGCGCGCTACGCCCGCGAGCGGATCTACGATCGCCTGCTAGTTGCCGAACAAGGTCAGACCATCGCATTGCTGCTCAACGACTTCGAGGCAGGCGCAAGCGACTGGCTGTGGGAGACCGACGTCGAAGGCCGTCTAAGGCACGCGCCCGCCCGCATGGCGGCCGCGCTGAACTGCCCGATCGAGGCCATCCAGGAGCAGGTCTTCGTCACGGTCTTGGCGAGGTACGCCCGCGACGGTGATCACGATGGCACTATCGCGACTGTCGCTCAGTCGATGGCCATCCGCGACGCCCTCCAAGCTTCGACGATCGCATTGCGGGTCGATGGGCTCGATCGCTGGTGGACGTTGAATGGCAAGCCGTGCTTCTCCTCCGGCGGGGAGTTCCGGGGCTACCGCGGCGTGGGGTCCGACGTGACCCGCGATCGCGAGGCGGAGCTTCGCATTGGCCATATTGCAACCCACGATGTGTTGACCGGCCTGCCCAATCGCGCGGCCTTCCAGGACGCACTCAACACGGCATGCGCGAGCGCAGACGCGAACGAGGCCGCGCTTCTCTGCATCGACCTCGACGGGTTCAAGGCCGTGAACGACCGGTACGGGCATGGCACCGGAGACATGCTGCTTGTCTCTGTCGCCAAGCTCCTGCGCGAGCTCGCTCCGCGGGCCGCCATGGTAAGCAGGCTCGGCGGCGACGAGTTCGCCATCCTGCTGACGGGCCAAGGGCGTGGAGAGGCCGAAGCGCTCGCTGCGACCCTGGTGTCTCGCGTCGGCATGCCATTTCGCATCGAGACCGAGCTGTTAGCCATTGGGGCGAGTGTCGGCATCGCGGTCGCCCCCGAGGACGCGAGCGATGACGCGAAGCTTCTGGCGCGCGCCGATCTGGCTCTGTACAGCGCCAAGCAGGCGGGCAAGGGCCGGGCGGAGCGCTACGACGTGGTGCTCGATGAGCGCCTCGCGCGGCGCCGGCGCCTGGACCGGGAGATGCGCCAGGCTTTGACCGACGGCGGCTTCGAACTTCACTATCAGCCGCAAATCCGTTTATCGGACGAAAGCATCAAGGGTTTCGAGGCGCTGCTGCGCTGGCACCACGACACCGAAGGCTGGATCTCGCCGGCCGAGATCATCCCTATCGCCGAGTCTACGGGTTTTATCGTCGAGATCGGGCGCTGGGCACTGCACCAGGCGTGCGTGGATGCACTGGCGTGGCAGGGCCGGCGCGTTGCCGTCAATATCTCATCCAACCACTTCAAGCTATCTGACTTCGTCGAGCACGTTTTTGAGGTTCTCGACAGTACCAAGTTGCATCCGCAGCTGCTTGAGATTGAAATCACCGAATCCATTCTGCTCGATCGCGACTACGACGTCCTCGGCAACCTGGCGCGCCTGAGGAGCCGGGGCGTTCGGATCGCGCTCGACGACTTTGGCACCGGATATTCTTCGCTCAGCTACCTCACCCGCTTTTCGTTCGATACGATCAAGATAGACCAGTCGTTTGTCCGCAACCTTCGCGACCGACCGGAAAGCGCCGTCGTCGTGGAAGCCGTCACGCTGATGGCCCGGGCCCTTTCCATGGAGGTCACTGCTGAAGGGGTCGAAGACGTCGAACAGTTGAACCTGCTGCACGCCAAACGTTGCGATAATGTTCAGGGTTACCTGTACGGGCGTGCCCAGCCCCTGTGTGCGCTGCCGCAGACCTTGCTACACATCCCACAGTTTCGACAGGACGCACGTAGAGCGGAGGTATCCGCAAATGATGGCCTCGACTTGATTGCCAGCCGAAGCGCTTGAGCGGCGAGGGTTAAACCCGCCGCCATGGCACACTCCACGTCGAAGAATTCGAGTTTTATGTTGCGCGACACAGCGAAATGGGAGTGTACTCTGACCTCCGTACCACCCTAAGATTGAAACCGAGCTGTGCGCAGTCCTCTTGTAATTGCTCTCACTTAGAAGCCGTTGTGCTCATGTTCCTCTTTAGCAAAGGCTTTATGAACGTTTCAACCCTGCACGACGGCGGCTGCGCACGCAAAGTTTGACCTTTTGCGCCGCAACATAGCTCGACAGCGCTAACTTGCGAATGTCCACTTCGGGGGCCCCGTAGATTAGCTTGTTCAGTAAAGTTGGATGGCGGCCTGTCCCTCTGTTGGTGGGTCTTCTCTGAAACGGACCAGCTGCTTTCGGCTAGCTTCGGCTTCCGCCGATTGTCCTCCGGGCGTCTGGGTTGGGTGGATTTCGGCAGGTCCGCTTTAAGGCAGCAATGCATGAAAGCAGACATCGTCGCCTGACCCGTTCACTACCCATAAATGCCATTAAGGACGGACGGTGCATGGTCCCAGGCGATCTCGAGCGGATGGCTCGGCGGATCCGAGCCCATACGCGGCAGAACGCTCAGCTGCGTTCTGAACCTCTATAGCCCTGATCCATTACCCGGTGCGGCGCTCAAACGCGTCGAAGCGGGAGGCGGCGAGGCAGTGCTGCGCGAGCTGTGCGCTGATTCGCTGTCGGTGCACAATATTGCCAAGCGCGCATGGGGCCCGCCGGAGGTAGTCAGGTTCCCGAAGCGCTTGACGAACCAGGGTTCGCATATGGCGATCAGCACCAGGCCAAGCCCGTCCGACCAAGCTTGGCGCCGCCACGTCCTCATCACAAACACTGCTAATTGTTGGCGAGTTGCTCGAACTCTCGACGGCCTATCGGACTACAAAATCAGTGAATTTCAGCCTGATTAAGATTTTGGTAACAAATTTGGCGCGATGGCGCGGCCGCCTCAGAGGTGTGTGCTGATGAGGCCCGGGGTGGGACCCGACCCTACATATTGCAGCGCGACAAAAATGGTGCATTTCTGCCACTACTGCGTATCGATGCTTGGGACCTGAGCAGTTCGGGCTACCAATCAATCGCTAACCGTAGGATATTTCCTGCGTTGAGACGGGCAGGCTCCGTGGGGGCGCTCGGCAGGTCCGAAGCCGGCAGCCGCGATGGGCGAGCAGACCGGCATGGAAATGCCGAATGCGGGACGGATGCCTTGGGACCTTGGGAAGGAATGAGAAAATGATGAAGAACTGGCTTGCGGCCGGCGCGGTCGCGCTCACGGTCGGCATGACGTCGACGATCGCGCAGGCGCAATCGACCACGGTCCCGGGTGAGCAGGTCGGTCTCGCCGTCGGTGCGCCGCTGCCTGAAGGCCTCTACGCCATCAACACGTTCACCTACCGCCGCACCGACGGCCGGAACGACGCCGACACGGCCGTCAACATCCCGGTCCTCGTCTACTCGACCCCGCTGGTGCCGCTCGGCGGCCGCGTCGAGCTGCTCGTGGCGCCCCCGACCGTGTTCGTCTTCACCCGCAACGCGGCGGGATCGCCTAATAAGGATATCTCGATCAACGTCGGCACCTTCGTTGGCGGCATCTGGGCGTTCGACCTCGGCAGCAACTTCGGCGTCAGCTTGCTCGGTGGCGTGTACCTGAACGACCTCGACGGTGATCGCGGCTCGCTGTTCAACGGCACTACCGCCGCGAACCCGATCTCTGGTGCGGGTCGGATTCCGGTCGGCACGCCTGTGCTGCCGCAGCTTGCCTCGAACACCTACCGCTTCGGTGTCGCCGGCAGCTACACCGGCGACGGCTACAACATTACCGCCAACCTGACCGCCAACATCTACGACTCGCCCGGTCGCTTCAGTGGTTCGGTCGGCAACTTCATCGGCCCGATCCGCATCTCGGATGCCCTAAACTTCGACCTCACCGCGACGAAGAAGTTTGGTAACTTCGAGATCGGTGCTGTCGGCTATGGCACCTACAACTTCGACATCAGCCAGTTCAGCGCGGCAGCTGGCAACCGTGGCCGCTTCGCCCTCGGTGGTTTGATCGGCTACGACTTCAAAATCTTTACTGTCCAGGCCTACGTCGCCCGCGACGTGGTGACCGGCGCGACTCTCACCAATGCGTTCGGCCGCACCCGCAGCGACTACTCCACCGACGGCTGGATCCGGTTCGTTGTCCCGCTGTACTCGCCGGTCGCCGCCGCTTCGCCGATCCCGGCGCCGCTGGTGCGCAAGTACTGAGCGTTACTGAACAGTAGTTCAGAACTACCCACGTTTGGCTCGCACTGGCAACGGTGCGGGCCATTTTCGGCCTAAATTGTAAATATACCTCACCCTATGGAAAAGCATCGCAAAGATCGTATCGAGCGAGCGGCTCAGATTTGCTTCGTGATGCAAGAGATTCGGATGGGTGGAGTTTCTGACCCAGCGGAAATCGCAGATATTTTAAATGCGCGAGGTATTGAAAATCTGCGCGGCGAGAAGTGGACTTGGATCGAGGTGCTTCGATTTGATAAGCGTCCTAAGGAACGTTCAGACCCTACAAAGCGGGCTGATTGGACACAACGCTAGTGTCGCGCGCGTAGCCAAGATGTAGTCATTCACACATAAGCATGCCAACAGGTACGCATCCAACATCATTTGCGCCTGCTCGTTTGTCTGCTTCCGACCCGAGCCGAAGTTGCTAAGGTGGCCGACGAATGACCGCTTTCAGTAAGCGCCGACGGCGATCTGACCGGCCGAGCTGGGTCGCAACAAGACCGTCCGCTTCTCCGGCGTACCGTCTCTGAAGCAGACCAGCCGCTTGCGGCCAGATCCAGTCGGCCACTACGCGCTAAACGCGGTCGGCTCGGCCGCCTGAGCGTGATTACCGCACCGGACAACCCGCGAAGACGTTCGTTCCGTTCAGGGCTGACAGTGGCGGGCACCGCTCGCTTTCCATAGCTCGCAGGTCGTGACACTCACTACCCATGAGCAGCTTGCACAAATTGATCGGGACAGTCGCCCGCCGGCGTCATTCGCCGGTAACCGACTACGGTGTCACGCTGCTGTTGATCGGCGCCATGACGTTCGTTCGGTTCCTGGCTCCAGCCCATGTCGCTCCGTTCCTGCTGTACATTCCTGTCCTCATGGTCGTCACTCTGGCTTTCGGCTGGGGGGCCGGGACGCTGGCGCTGTTGTTGTCCACCTTGATCGCCGCGTGGTTCTACACGCGCGACGGGATACTCGGCGGCGTCGACGTCGCGCTGCTGTGTCAGTACGTGACGGTCGGTGCGACCATGCTGTGGATCTGCCACGCGTTGCGCCGCTCCGTCGTGCAGAATGAAGCTACGTTGGGGCGGCTCAACGCAGCGAACCACGTCCTCGTCGACAGGGAGGCGGCGCTGACCAGCGCTAACGCTGCGGCGGAGGCTGCTAAGGAAGCGGCCGAGCAGGCTAACACGGCGAAGAGCGATTTTCTGGCTAATATGAGCCATGAACTTCGCACACCGCTTTCCGCCATCATCGGCTACAGCGAGATGATGGGTGAGGAGATCGCGGACGGCTGCGATGCGTCGGACCTTGTGGCCGACATTGGCAAGGTCGAGCGCAACGCCCGTCACCTGCTCGGGCTCATCAACGACGTGCTGGACCTCTCGAAGGTCGAGAGCGGCAAGATGGAGGTCTACGCCGAGGATTTCGCGGTGGATGACATGCTGCGCGACGTCGCGAGTTCGGTCGCTACGCTGATCGGTAAGAAGGGTAATAAGCTGGAATTAAAGATGGCACCCGAGCTGGGCCGTATGCATTCCGATCTGACCAAGACGCGGCAGGTACTCTTCAATTTCCTGAGCAATGCAGCCAAGTTTACGGAAAGCGGGATTATCACACTTGCCGCCTCTCGCACGACGGACGCCTCAGGTGTCGACCGGTTTTCGTTCGCCGTCTCTGATGCCGGGATAGGCATGACAGCTGAGCAGGTGTCACGCCTGTTCCAGCGTTTCGAGCAGGCTGATGCTTCCACGACGCGCAACTTCGGCGGGACCGGGCTTGGTCTTTCGCTCACGCGTTCCTTCGCCGACATGCTCGCGGGGGTGGTCACAGTGTCCAGCGTCCTGGGCCAGGGCAGCACCTTTACGTTCACTGTGCCAGCGACTTTCGTTCCCCTAGCCGACGAGCAAGCATCACCTGATCCAGACGTCATCGCAGACGATGAGTTGGTGGGCGATGTCATCTTGGTCATCGACGACGATACGGACCAACTTGCCCTCACCACGAGATTCCTTCATCGCGAGGGCTTCCAGGTACAGACAGCGGCGAACGGCAGGAGCGGGCTCGAACTCGCCCGGAGGCTGCGGCCGCGGGCCATCCTGCTGGACGTGATGATGCCGGGTGTGGACGGATGGTCCGTGCTAAGCCAGATCAAGGCGGACGAAAAGCTTGCGTCGATCCCAGTCGTGATGGTGACGTCCGTCGACCAGCGCAATCTTGCAGCGTCGCTTGGCGCCTCGGACTACATGCTAAAGCCGGTCGACTGGTCACGGTTCGGCAAAATCGTGAACCAGTTCAGGCTGGCGGAGACGGACCGGCGCGGCACCGTGCTGCTGGTCGAAGACGAGGCCGTGACCCGCATGGCGATGCGGTCCACCCTAGAGGAGGACGGCTGGTCGGTAGTGGAAGCCGCGAACGGCGAAGAAGGCCTGCAGCACGCGGCAGATACCAGGCCGGACGTCGTGATCGTCGACCTTAACATGCCTATCATGGACGGCTTCGGTTTCCTGGAGGGCGTTCGAGCCGTACCCGGCTGTTCGGACATCCCAGTGATTGTACTTACGGGTCGCGAATTCTCGGCGGACGACCGGAGGAAGCTTCGCGGCGCCAGCCAGATCCTCAATCGCGGCGACTTCGCATCGGCGACTTTGGCCGAAAGGCTCAAGGTACTTTCAGCTTGAGAAAGGCGAGGTCGGCGTAGCAGCATTAGCGTCGTGCCCACTTCAATGTCCGCTTTGGCGGCAGTTCTTGTTCGAAGCAGACTGGAGGCTTTCGGCCAGGTTCGGTCGCGTTGGCGGGCGCCGCTGAATGGCTGGATTGGGTGGATTTTCGCCGGTCCGCTTCCGGGCGACACTGCGTAAAAGCGGACATGGTCGCCGCTCCCGCTCACGACCCGCCTTGAGTCCTGGCTGATCCGATCCATTCAGGCATGCAGGATCCGGCAAGGGGCGTTCGTTCATCCATCGCAGGGGGATAACGCCCCTCATCACGCATGCCCGAGACGATTTCAGAACTTGCGCAGGATAGGGCTAGGCTCAGGCGTCTCGCTTTTATCCTGGTAGATCGGCACGGTTACGCGCAACCAGCCGCGTGTCTCAAGTCCTGCGTAATTGCGCTGAACAACGTCCCGCGTAACGTAGGCCTGGAGATTGACCGCGCCGAAGTTGTAGCCCACGAGGCCGCCCACGGCGAACTGGCCTTGCCGAGCATAGGACGGATTGTTGGTCGGAAGGTCGGTCGATCCGAAGGCTACCGGCCCGATTTCCCACTTGCCAAAATGCTTGGTGGCCGTGAGGTCGAGGTTGAGGAAGTCGGGGTAAAAGGTACCGCTGGCCGATCGAGTATCGAAGAAGGTGCCGTACAGGAAGTTGCCTGTCAGGTTCCATCCATCGCCATTGTATGTGATGGCGAAACGTTGGTGCAGAACCGGATTTTGGATGACGATCTTGGTCTCGCTGGGTAGGTAGGCCCCGAGCAGGTAGCTGAAGTTGATATTGTTGCCGAGCTTCCAGGCCACCTGCGCAGCGAGCAGCGTCTGGCCGAACCCGCTCTGGTACGCCGCGCCCCGTGTGCTCGAAGCTGTGATCGGCTGTAGCACGACAAGTTGCAGCCGTCCGCCGACCACCTCTGCCGGTGTCGCCCAGATGAAGGACGGCAGATTGATGTTCGAGTCGGTGCCGCGTGGGGTGATGTCCCGCGAGCCGAAACTGGACGTGTCAATGAAGTAGAGCCCGATCGGCAATGGCGCGCCTGGGGCTTGCCCTACAGTCTGTCCAGGTTGTGCCGATGAACCAGCCTGCACGGGGATGCCGGCCAACCCGTAGGTGAGCGAGGCGGAAAGGGCAGCGATATGGATCGGTCGGATAAGCCCAGCTGTCGTCATTCCGCAGTCCAAGCCTCTCCGTAGTCGGATCGGCCGTTATTGCATGCCAGAACGGATTAAGTGGCCTTCCTGTGCGTGGGATGCAGAGTTGCGACACGAGCGTAGCCGTTGGGCAACATCTGTCACATCGAAGGCTCGCTTCCTTGGATGATTCAAACCGCGCCCACAGTGAGGCCCGGTGCGTAGCGGGGCGTCTGGTTTGAAGCGCAAGGCCGAGGTCCGTTCACCACCCCTAGCCAAGATTGCCGGACGGCCGACCAATAACCGCTTATAGGAAGTGCCGACGACCGATCACATGACTGGGTTGGGTCGGTGATGGACAGGCTGGCAGCCGTTACCTTGGAACCGTCACGGCCGGGCTAGTACGCAATAATCTCGGCGGTGCGCCGGCCGGACAGACGGCCGGTCAAGCAGCCTTTCGGGTCCTGCCCGCGGTAGCCTTGCCCGAAGCGCGCTTCCTCGCGGGCGTCGAGGGCTTAGTCTCCGTCTTGCGCGGCTGCGCCTTGGCCGGCGAAACGACCTTCTCGGAGTCGATGCTGCGCCTCAGGGCTTCCATCAGGTTCACGACGTTGCCGGAGCTCGGCGCACCGGCCTTCGCCTTGCCCTTGCCCTTCGCCGGCTTCGGGGCCTTCCCCTTCACCAGGGCGATCAGTGCCTCCTCGTAGCGGTCCTCGAACTTCGAGGGATCGAACTTCCGGGTGGATCGCGCGATCAGCTCCTCGGCGAGCGCTCGCATCTCGGCCGTCGGATCGCCGTCGGGCATGTCCTCGAAGTAGGCCGTCGGCGACCGGACCTCGTCCTGGTAGCGCAGCAGCGTGGCCAGCAGGCCCTTGCCGTACGGTTCGAGCAGCACCACCCGTTCGCGCTTGTAAATGACGATGCGTCCGAGCCCGGCCATGCCCTTCTTCTTCATCGCATCCCGGATGACGGCGAAGGCTTCGCGAGAGACCTTGTCCTCGGCCGCGAGGTAGTACGGCTTGTCCAAGTAGCGCTCGTCGACCTCGTCGCGCCGGCAGAAAGCTTCGATGTTGATCGTGTGCGTGCTCTCCAAAGCGATCTCGCTGAGCTCGTCGTCCTCGATCGGCACGAGCTCGTTCTTGGCGATCTCGCAGCCCTTGACCTGATCGTCGCGCTCGACGGTGTCGCCGGTGACGGAGTCGACCATCAGCTGCTTGAGACGGTTTCCGGTCTCGCGGTTGATCGTATGACACTTCAGCTCTCTCGACGAACTGACTGCCGGATACAATCCGACCGCGCAGGAAACGAGTGAAAGTCGAAGATGACCTTTCCAGTTGGCGCGCGCTGCCACGTCGATCTCCCGAAACCGTTCAAGTATCCACCCCAATCGATGCATCCTTAGAGCGCCGATTGGGAGTTTGACGGTTAAACGAGAGTCGAACTCGACTCGTTCCTCCACAGATACGCCTGTGGATAACCTGTCGTTTATTGTAGATTTCCCCGCCGTCCGGATCCGTCCAGGAACTCGATCCAGCCGATCCCGTTTCCACGAAGCGATGGCCGAGCTGCTCAGACCGTATCGGGACAAGCGAGATTTCGGGGCCTCGCCCGAGCCCAAGGGGAAGCGCGGCCGCAAGGTCGCCAAGGCGAGGTTCGTCGTCCAGAAGCACGACGCCCGGCGCCTTCACTACGACCTTCGTCTCGAGATGGACGGAGTTCTCAAGAGCTGGGCGGTCACCCGCGGACCAAGCCTGTCGCCCGCCGAGAAGCGGCTCGCCGTCCGGACGGAGGACCACCCCGTCGATTACCTGGGCTGGGAAGGCGCGATCCCGAAGGGCCAGTACGGTGGCGGAACCATGATCGTCTGGGACACCGGTTCCTGGGAGCCCGTCGGTGATCCGGCCGCCGGGCTGGAGAAGGGGCACCTCGAGTTCGCCCTACACGGCGAGAGGCTCGGGGGGAGCTGGCACCTCGTGCGGATGAAGGGCCGCGGCGGCGAGAAGAAGCAACCTTGGCTTCTCATGAAGGCCGACGACGAGCATGCCCGCAGCGAGGGCGACATCCTCGTCGAGCACGAGGCGTCGGTGCTATCGGGCCGGACCAATCGGGATCTGGCGGTGGACGGGGTCGTCAGAGCCGATCATGCCGCACGCGCCGAAGTGGCCGCCGAGCGGAAGACGAAGCCGCCGGCGAGCCGCTCCAAGGGAGCTCGCAAGGCGCTTCTGCCGCCCTTCGTCGAGCCCGCGCTCGCGACCCTCGTCGACGGCGTGCCGACCAGCGACGGCTGGCTGTACGAGATCAAACACGACGGCTACCGCATGCAGGCCCGCATCGACGGGGGTTCGGTGAAGCTGCTGACGCGCTCCGGCCTCGACTGGACGGCGAAGTTCGAACCTACGGCCCAGGCCCTGAAGGCCATGAAGCTGCCCTCTGCGCTGATCGACGCCGAGATCGTGGTCGAGACGGAGAGCGGGGTATCCAGCTTCTCCGCCCTGCAGCAGGCGCTCGCCGCCGGCGATACGGGATCGGCGATCTTCTACGCCTTCGATCTGCTCTACATGGACGGCAGAGACATCCGGGCGCTGCCCCTGACCGAACGCAAGGATCTGCTGCTGCAGAGTCTCGACGACGCCCCGCCGGGTGGCCGCATCCGGTTCAGCGAGCATCTCGCCGCCGACGGCGAGGCCATGGCGCGCCACGCCTGCCGGCTTGGACTGGAAGGCGTCGTCGCCAAGCGCGCGGACTCGCCCTACCGGTCGGGTCGGACCGATGCCTGGCGCAAGATCAAGTGCAGTTCCTCGGAGGAGTTCGTGGTCGCGGGCTACATGCCGTCGACCACGGCACCCAAGTCCGTGGGGTCGTTGATCCTGGGCACGCACGATGACGCCGGCGGCCTCGTCCACGTCGGGCGGGTGGGCACCGGCTTCCGCGACGCGGTCGCACGGGATCTCTGGACCGAACTGGATCCGCTTCGCATCCCGTCGCCGCCCTTCGACGCCGAGATGCCGCCGCTTGCGCGCCGCAACGCCCGCTGGGTCGAGCCCCGGCTCGTCTGCGAGGTGACCTTCCGCGGCTGGACAGTCGACGACCAGCTGCGGCACGCGTCGTTCAAGTCGCTTCGGCCCGACGTGTCGCCGGACGAAGTCGTCCGCCGGAAGGCGGAGGCCCGTCCGAAGACGCGGCAGCGGGGGGCCGCGGCGCTCGCCGCCCTGACGCATCCGGATCGCGTGCTCTGGCCCGACGTCGGCCTGACTAAGGAGGGGCTGGCGGAATACTACGCCGAAATCGCCGACCGGATCCTGCCGCACGTTGTGGGTAGGCCGCTGTCGCTTCTCCGATGCCCGGATGGACTCGGATCCTGCTTCTACCAGAAGCACGGCTGGGCAGGCATGGACGAGCGCCATCTCCAGGTCCTGGGCGACGACGCCGGCAACGCCGTCGTGATCGGGAGCCCCGAAGGTCTTCGGACCCTGGTACAGGCGAGCGTCCTGGAGATCCACCCGTGGGGGGCGCCGGCCGCCGATCCGGATCGGCCGGATCGTCTCGTCTTCGATCTGGATCCGGGTGCGGGCGTCGGATGGAGCGATCTCATCGCCGGGGCGACCGAAGTCCGCGAGCGGTTGCGGGCTTCGGGATTCGGGGCCTTCGTCAAGACGAGCGGAGGCAAGGGACTGCACGTCGTCGTCCCGATCGAACCGCAGGCCAGCTGGGACGAGGCGAAGGCGTTCTCGAAGCGTCTAGCCTCCGAGATGTCCGGCGACGCGCCCGACCTGTACGTCGCGACGGTCTCGAAGAAGGCCAGGGACAACCGCATCTTCGTGGACTACCTGCGCAACCAGCGGGGCGCGACCGCGGTCGCGGCCTTCTCGACCCGGGCACGCCCGGGAGCGCCGGTCTCCGTCCCGGTGGGTTGGGAGGAGCTCCCTTCGCTAGGCTCCGGAGCGCGCTTCGGCGTCGCCAGCGTCCCCGGTCGGATCGCAGCTCTCGCGCGGGATCCCTGGGCCGGTTTCGAACGCGCGGCGAGGCCTCTGGAGGCGTCCGGAAAACGCGGTCGTCGACGGACCTAGACGCAGGCACCCGAGACGTGGTCGCCTTCCTCGGTTCGGTACCGAGGCAGCACCCGTTCGTGTCCCTACCTGTACGGGTCGTCGTCGATCCACGGTATCTCCGCGATCGGCGGTCGATCTCCGCCGGTTGTCTTCCCCAGCGATGGGATCGTATCGGTCTCGGCGGAAGATCCGGCCGGCGAGCGGGGCGGATCGTTCCGTCACGCATGCCCGGGAGACTGACTCTGACGCTCGAGTTGTCGAACGCGGAGGCGCGCCGCATCGCTCTGGCCGCCCAGGGCTTCGGCAGGGCAGATCGTCGGGCGGAGGTCGGCACCGCACGGATGCGCCGGGCGATCGGCCGGCTGGGCCTGCTCCAGATCGACAGCGTGAACGTCCTCGTCCGCGCCCATTACATGCCGCTGTTCTCGCGCCTTGGACCGTACGATCGCGGCACCCTCGATACCCTGGCGGTCGCCAGCTCGAAGTGCTTCTTCGAGTACTGGGGCCACGAGGCGTCCCTCCTGCCAATCGACCTGCACCCCCTGCTGCGCTGGCGCATGGACCGCGCCCGCGAGGGCCGCGGCGTCTGGAGCCGGCTTGAGCCGTTCGCGAGCGAGCGGCGCGCGGAGGCCGACGCTCTGCTCGCCCGCATCGGACGGGAGGGACCGCTGGCGGCCTCCGACGTGTCGAGCCCGAAGGCGTCCAAGGGCATGTGGAACTGGAGCGACGCCAAGCACACGCTCGAATGGCTGTTCTGGGCGGGCTTGGTCGCGTCGACGCATCGAAGGGGGAGCTTCGAGCGCGTCTACGACCTACCCGAGCGCGTGCTGCCCCGGATCGTCATCGCACGACCAACCCCAGACCCCGTGGACGCCCGGCGCGAGCTCGTCGCACGGTCGGCGGAGGCGCTCGGCGTGGCGACCGCGAACGACCTGCGCGACTACTTCCGCCTCTCGCCGGCCGATGCGCGCCTGCCCATCGAGCAGCTCGTCGAGGCGGGCATCCTCGTTCCAGTGCATGTCCGTGGGTGGGAGCATCAGGCCTACCTGCACAAGGATGCCCGGCCCGGTCGCAGGCATGCCGGCGCAGCCCTCCTCTCGCCGTTCGACCCGGTCGTCTGGCATCGGCCGCGGACGGAGCGGTTGTTCGGGTTCCGATACCGCCTCGAAATCTACACGCCCGCCCACAAGCGCGAGCACGGCTACTACGTACTGCCGTTCCTCATGGACGGCGCGCTCGTCGCCCGCGTCGACCTGAAAGCGGACCGCAGGGCCGGCGCCCTGATCGTGCTGCGCACGCACCTCGAGCCGGGCGCGCCGGCGGACACAATGGAACGGATGCTCGACGAGCTTCGGTCGATGGCCTCGTGGCTCGGCCTGCCCGACGTCTCGATCCGATCTACACCGTGAATGGCGCAGGCCGCTCGGTCGGCGGGGTCTCGTCGAGTAACTCGACCAGCCACTCGAGGACAGCGTCGTTGCGGTCGACCTCGCGCACGAGGGCCGCGACGGGGCTGCCGTTGAGCTGGACGTCGTAGCTGCCGGGAGCGAGCTGCTCGACGGTGTAGGCATTCATGACCGACGGTCCCTGAAACGGATCCCGGGTCCACCGCCATTCTCGGGGATGAACTCCAGGCCGGCGGCTTCGAAGGCGACGATCAAGGCCCGCATGTTGGCCCCCATCATCCGTGCGGTTTCGGGCTTAAGCTCGAAGGCTTCGATCGTAGGCGTGGGCACCCGCGATGCTTCGAAGAGATCCGCTTGGCGCCATCCAAGCATTGCTCGCGCGGCTCGGCATAGCCGGGGCGTCAGTCGGATCGCTTGCTCGGCCATCAGGGATCAATCTCCATACCAGACGGTACCCCGAGGCCACGACAAATTCAATGGCTGAGCCATAGGTCTATTGACAGGCCTCAGGATGAGCACCATCCTATGGTTATTCCATAGGTTGATGGATCAGCCATGCCACTTCAGCGCCGCATCTCCTGGAATGACGCTCTCCGCGACATCCGCGACGACCGCGCAAAGATCCCGGCCGGCCTCCTTGCCGCCAAGGCCTCGGTGAACCTCACCGTTCGCCTCAGCCGACGCCCACTGGTTGTTGCCGGCAAGTTCGACCGCTCCGCGATCATGCAGGCTGCCGCGAAGGCGGCTCGGCTCCATCAGGAGCGCTTCGGCTGCATCTGGGCCGAGGCGATATCCGTGGCGCTCAAGGCTGCCTGGGGCGCCGCTAAGCTCGCCCGGCACATGGTTGCGCACTGAAGCCCTGATCCGTCCTAAGCCGGCCTGAGATCGGCGCCCAAACGGGACCCTTCCCCTTCCACCGCCGACCCGTCCCCACGAGCCCTCACTGGAGCCCGAACGATGACGCACGCCTGCATACCGGATTTCAGCCCTCGGCCCACCGCCGTGGTGGTCTCGATCCGCCCTCAAGCAGCCGACCCGGTGCTGGCCGCGATCGACGCCCACGCCGAGGCCTGGGCTGTGTATCAGGCGGCCGCGACCGGCCGGCCGCTCGAGATCGCGGAGATCGGTCTGGCAGCCGCACTCGACGATCTGCTGGCAACCCCCTGCCGCTCTCACACCGGCGCCCTCGCTCTCGTCCGCCACCTGCGCTGGCTGATCCGCGAGGTCGCAATCACCGCCGGGGCTGAGAGCTACCTCGACCGGTTCGTCCTCACCCGTGAAGCTGACCTGTCGCGGTTCGCCGGCTCAGATCTGCTGCCGGACATGCTGCCCGCGGACGCACCCATGGAGCGTCTTGCCCAGCCGGTGGAGCTCTACGCCCAGGCCTGCCAGGCCGAAGCCCCGCGCGAGGCGGTCCGGCGGCGCCTGATGCATCTGGCCAGTTTCGCCGGCGAGGTCCTGGCTGCGGCCGTCATCATCGGCGGCGGTACTGTCCTCACCGGTCTCGCCACCCTGCTCTGAACGCTCTTGCCCCACCCCGTGGGCCGGAGGCCTGCGGATCCTACATCCGGAGACATCGACATGGTCCAACCGAAGAAGCCGCGCCCCGAGGCGCCCCCCTCCACCACCCTACGCGATCGCTCCGAGGGCCTGCGCGCGCGCGTGGCCGATCGTCCGGTTGATCCTGTGCTGGCGGTGATCCGCAGCGGCCGTGAACTATTCCCGGCCTACCAGAGGGTACGGCACCTGCCTGATGCCCCTGATGGTGAGCGTCCGCATGTCGTGACCGAAGCCGTCGATGCGCTGATCGATCATCTGCGCGGACCTCTCATGGGAATCTCACCCGAGACTCCGGTCGGTGCGGTCGAGCTGGCCAAGTACGTGACCGAGCTCCGCACACTGATCAGCTACGATCTCGCGGATGAGATCTACGCAATCCTCGACGCCATCGCGGATGTCCAACTGCAGTGATCTTCTGGTCGCCGGCCAGTGCCCGGCGCCACCTCTTATCCTATCCTCCACCGCGACCATCGCGCCATCCGATCCATGCGGTGGTGGAGACCTCCAATGGGCGACGTGTTTCGGTGCCCAGAGTCCTCGGGCCGCAGTGGCCAAGCGGCTGCCACAGCGCTCGACCGGGCGGCGTTCCGCGCGGAGCTCGAGGCGGCCGCGCGGGAGGCTCTGGATACGGCAGATCGCATCATCGCTGCCCTAGACCGGTTTGATGGCGATCCGGGACGCGGTGGCCCACGCAGCAACTCTGATCCCGTCGTGAGCCTCCGAGCCGCTCAGCTGGATGCCAGCATCACCTAACCGGACCAAGGGTAGCCCCCCTCAATCGGCCGCTGACATTTCCGCGCTTCGGCGAGCCGCGCGCGCCATAGCGATCAGCTCGGCGGCCATCAGGGGGCGAGACGGCGGCGGGTCAGAGCGAGCGTCTCGGTGGACCGCGGACGGCATCGCCGGCGCCGACTGGGCTCGCCCCGGCCACATGCGCGCGATCCGTCCCACCTTCCTCGCGGCCATCCCCACCATGCACGCCCCCAACTGCTAAGCTTGGCTGTGGGTAGGCGGTTGCGAACTGCCGAGTCAGGCATCCAAAGGCGGGGAGGATGGAGCGTCCCCGCGCCATCAACATGCGATTACCCCTGTGCAGGCTTGGCCGCCGCCCTACAGCTACGCTTTCTTCACCCTGGCAGGCACACTGCGCCGTCATGCCGATCCAGCCCGAGCATCGCTACTTCTACCCGATCGACTGGCGCGAGTTGTCGATGGCGATCCGCTTCGGCCGGGCGCAGGGCCGGTGCGAGGGCTGCGGCCGGCCGCATGGGCGGATGGTCTACCACCTCGGTGACGGGCGGTGGTGGGACGCGGACGCTAGCCGCTGGCGCGATGGCTGGGGCAGGCGGATCCGGATCGCCGTCGGCGCCGATATCCTCTGTCGCGCTAGGCCGACGCGCGTGGTCCTGGCCGCAGCACATCGAGACCACGACACCACGAACAACGCGGGTGGCAACCTCGCGGCTTTCTGCCAGCGCTGCCACATGATCCACGACCGGCCGGAGCATCAGAGGCGGCGCTGGCGCACGCTGTTCCAACGCAAGGCGATGGGCGACCTATTTGGCGGCCCTTACACCTGATTGCCTCCCTCCGTATCTCGGGCGCAACCGAACAAGTCACCGGCCGTTCATGTGGCCGCCTCCCTTTGCTCACCGGCCTTAAGGAGTCCACATGCGAGCACTCTTCACTGGCGCCGCCCTGCTCGTCCTTGCGACGGCCGGGGCCGCTGCCCAGCCCTACGACGACACGCGGCCGCCCCCGCCAGGCGAGGAGGATTTCGACCGGCCCCCGCCGCCTCCGCATCGCTTTCGACCACCGCCGCCGGGCGAGGACTTCGATGACGACCGGCCGCCGCCCCCGCATCATCACCGCGGGCCGCCCCTGCCGGATGACGACGATGATGGGCCGCCCCCGCCGCCACCTCGGCGCTACTGACAACCGTCCGAAGTGCTTCTTTAACTACCCCGTCGCACCCTGATCGTGGCCACCGGTGAGTGGCCGCACCGGCACGCGCCGGTGGATGCGCCCCCGCGCTGCCGATGCGCGCGGGGGCGCCTGCACGTCGTGGAGAACAGCGATGCGTGGATCCCTCAAGACCGCTGGCACGGCCGCCCTGGCTGTCCTCGCCCTATGCGCCAGCCAGCCAGCTGCCCAGGCCCGCGATGGCATTGGGGTCGGCGGTGCCGCCGCGCTCGGCGTGCTCGGCGGTGTCGTCGCCGGCAGCGTGATCGCCTCGGCCAACAACGGGTACTACCCGGGCCAGCCGGTCTACCGCGCCCCGCCGCCGGTGTACGTCGAGGAAGTCTGTCACGTTGAGCGGCGTGGCTACATTGATCCTTACGGCGTCGAGCACATCCGCCGCGTCCGCGTTTGCGAATAAGCAGTCTGATCGCCGCGACAGCGTCAGTTATGCTGTATTCGCAACCCGTATCTAAGTACGTAGACGGGATCGGGGCCGGTTAACTAGTCGTTAACCATGCAGGCGCTTCCGTGAGGCTTGCCGCCCGGAGGGTGCGCTGATGCCCAATGCTGATCTTCGAGCCGTGTTTGCGCAGCTGTGTGCCGATGAGCCCGCAGGCGATGTTGGCGATGTATCCTACGAGACTGCACTTGCCTTCGCGGTCCGCCAGCTGATGCGCCGATCGCTCCTGCACTGGCGCCGCTGATCTGCGCTCGACCGTTCGCTTTTCGTACCACTGTGTTCCCGACGCGGCAGCCAGCCGCATACGGCTCAGCTACGGTGCAGGCGTCTCCTTGAAGCGCCTTCCATGCTGCTCCCTACACCCACCGTTCGTCGCTTCCTGCTGCTTGGGCTCATGCTCGCCAGCCTGATTGCGCTGGCGGATGGCATGGCTCGCCAAGAGCTGCAGAGAGCCACGAGCGAGATGGCTTTTGCCGTGGCCGGCGCGTCCGATGAATAGCCGAAGTGCGCACGTGCAGGACTTGGCCCTGGTTCTCACGCTTGCGGGTGTCGGGCCGGCCGACCTGCCTGCGCTCGAGCGGGCTTGGCACACCTGCGTTGGCAAAGCCCACGATTGAAAGCTGAAGCACGCCGGTACGGTCGCCGAAAAACGACGCCCCACTTCCACATCAATCTCTCGCCGGCCTTGCTTCTACAAAATTCTCAAGCATATCTTTTCTTTCAACCTTCATGTCAGCCAACGTCTTTTGATATTTTTTTAGATCCACTGATACTATAAGTGCAGCTTGGGCCTCTCCAGTATCAGGATTATTTTGACCAAAACGACTCAGGTAAACGTTTTGACCTACTGGCAAGTTGATATTATGATGCGTAACGCTTTCCTCGAACAAGAAAAAGTGTCCTTTCTTGCCGTTTACAGTTACGTCAGCTGCATATTGATCTGAGAATTTTTGCAACCACTCCACGGGTGATTTTGATCCAGTAAAGCCCACAATTGACGGGTACAATCTCCAAGCTTGATGTACCGCCATCACGAAACCTTTACGTTGCCCGGCCACGAGCATATAGAAATCCTTTAGATAAAATCTAGTCCTGAAGTGTTTTACGAACAATGATATAAGTGCCGGCTCGTGAGCGCGCCTGTCCGCACCATAGTGCTGCTCTATCGAAGGTGATCTGATCGTCGTTTCAATTATTTTAGTTTCGAAGTCCAATTCTTTACCATAAACTTCGCTTATATTAGGTATTATCTCTATCTCGTATAGATCGGAAGGGAGGTCTCCCCTCTCAGCCAAACGAAGCAGGGCCGCTTTAGCATCGACTTCTTTGGTAAGCCGATCTGCCTCATGGTCGAGCAAATCGCCGATTTGCTCGATTGCCTCGTCGCTATTGTCCTCATCAGACAATCCCAGTTCGCGCCGCGCCTCGGTGATCACCGCATGGCGCAACTCAACCTCTGACGAAGTTTCGCTGGTGCTGTCCCCGTATTCGAGTGATAGGGCCGCTCTGGCAAGTACACCAGCCGCCTGCTCACGCTCAAGATCAGCGATTGCATGTATCATCGCGTTCTAAGCTCCGAGAGATCGATAATATCAAATTCGTCTCTGGTAAGATCTAGGATTTGATGCTCTGGTCCGTAACCGGCACGGGCAGGTCGGGATACCGATATCACCCGTGCAGGATCGATACTGCGTGAAGGAATCACGTAAAGCACAGGCTTCCATATTTTCCATGATGGAGCGTTAACGCTTGCAATAATTTCTGCGAGCTGGGTATCGTTTATTTCACCCTTTGCCTTCCAGTCTTTTGCAAGACGGCGAAAGGTTTTTCTGTGATCGCGTATAACTCTAGGATGTTCTTCTTGAGCACGATATTCGTAGAGCAGGTCTTCATAGATTTTGCGGGGATTTGAGCTTGGTGCGATTAGAGATCCGGCCGAGCCCGCCGGTGCTTCCGCAGCATCAAAATATTCGCAGATCCATGCGAAATACCTACCCTCTCGATACCGCTCGGCTATTTCCGTCGAGAACCATGGGTTGGTACTATAGAAGGCTGCTCCCATCGATCCAATCTTGGTCTAATCCGAAGTTGGCCGGCGATAACATGTGGCATCGTTCGTGGGAAGCATCCGGTGGATTAACCAACGGATCGCCACGCCGCGGGCCTGCACGCACGCCTGGGCGAGCTGCCGTGCGACGTGCGCCAGGGTGGCCTGCGCGATGCCATCCTGCACTCGGTGGGGTCCAACGCTACACACGGCCTGCGGCGCACCAACGCCGACAAGCGGCGCGCGGTGTCGATCCTGCTGCGGGACGAGCTTGTGGCCGTGGATCCTGCCACAGGCGATCCATGGTCCGACCGCGAGGTGGCGCGGCGGTGTGCGGTTGATGGAAAGACCGTAGCTCGCCTGCGCAGTGAGCTTTACCCGGTCACTGCGGAAATCCGCAGTGACCACACCACCCGGGCATACCGCGACCGCCACGGCAACGTCACCCAGATGGACACCGCGCGGATCGGCCGGCGCACGTCACCCGGCGCCGTGGCCGCCCTTGGCGTTGTCGGGCCTGGGCATGTCCGGCCGGTTGTCGTAGCCGCCACTCTCCGGCCCCACGCCGTCGTCCGGCTCTGGGCTGCCAGGCGAGTTCGGGCCACTGCTGCCAGCCGCCGGATCAGGCTTCTTCACCTCACCGATCGGCCGGCCTGGCGGCACGGTCCCGAAAGCTTCGCGTGCCGCGTCTACGTCCGAGCCCATGTTGGCCTCCCTTGAAGTTGTGGGAGGCCAAGGCGCGGGGTCTGATCGAAGTTCCCACCAGGACTTTTCGGCGGGAGCCTTAGTCCGTCAGCACAGCGACGAGCGAGAACGATGTAGCGAGTACGAACGTACCTACGACAAGGGATGAGATGAGTAACATAGGAGGACTTGGGGGCTGAATGGCTATGCTTCCTCAATGTTCAAGGGCCACTCCCGGTTGCAACTTATGTGTGCATAGCCGCCCACCACTTGCGGCCCTTCTCGAACGTGGCTGCGATGCAGGGCTGTCAATCGCCGCTGTCGCCATCTCCAGCGTCGTCGCTGCCGTCCAGCAGCCAGTCGAGTAGGTCTACACCAGCATCGCCGGTCGCATCGCCAGGTGGCTTGCCCGGCTTCTCCACATGCTGTGCCCGCACTTCCGCGAATAGCTGGCGTGCCAGCTGGTCCAGCTCCACGTCGGACAGCTTCCTCTCTGTCTGACCCGGCATGGGCACCTATCTCCGTATCGGCCGCTCGGCCCCACCCCGATCTGCTCACGGGGCGGGGGAGCGTCCGATCTCACCGGCGGTCGGGCCGATACGCAACGCGGCCCATCAGCGGGATGGCAGAACCCGGTTACGACCGGGTGTACCGTATGGTTGTGTCGGACTCAGTATCCGTACCCACCGTAGTAGCCGTACGGGCGGCGGTAGTAGCCGTAGGGTCCGCCGTAGTAGCCCACCGGAGCATACCCGCCGTAGCCATATCCATAACCGCCGTAGGGATACCCGTAGCCGCCAGCGAGGCCGTATCCGACAGCTGCACCGGTCAACAGGCCCAGACCCAGACCGTAGCCGCCGTAGCCATAACCGCGGCCATAGCCGTATCCTCGACCGTAACCGCCGTATCCCCCGCGGAAGCCACCGTAGCCGCCGCGGAAGCCAGCGCCGCGAAAACCGCCGCCATAGCCGCCGCCGCGGAAGCCACCGCCACCAAACCCCCCACCGTGGAAGCCACCACCGCCGAAGCCGCGGGCATCAGCGCCGGTCGGCACGAAGGCGATGGCGGCCAGCAGCGCCGTTGAAGCGAGAGCAAGACGTTTCACAGGATCATCTCCTATCCATGTCGTCACCAAACAACCTGGGTAACCGCAAAACGGATCCGCCCGTGAAATACCCACGGCGTCGCAGTTTTGTATCAATGTGTTGCTGATAGACAAAAAAGCCCGACCCAGGGGAGATGATCCTGGGCCGGGCGCTTCTGCAATGAGCAATACGGGGCGGCGTCGCTCGATGCAGTTGTCGGGTCAATACGGTGGAACGAACAAGAGTTTCATTACTGGGTCGAGCTATCCCTGCCGCCCCATGAGAACCGATTCGCTCCGCGCCGATGGGATGGAAGGGCCGGCCGCATGTGAACATGGTGAACACGGAGGCTGGCACGCTTGCGCCCGGAAAGCGCGAGAGCTCAACCGTCGCGATGAGCGGAAGCGAGACGCAGGGGACAGCTAGTCCCGTTTCGTAGGCTTTCCTGCTCAGTGCAGCTGCAGGGCCGTCAGCGCCGTGCGAACCAATTTTTCGGCACACGGCTTCGAGATGAAGTGCGCATCCTCGGGAAGATCCTCAGCCACCTCGGGCATGCACCCTGAGCAGACGATGATCGCCGTCTCGGGCCACCGCGACGCGACAGCGTGCGCGAGGTCGACGCCCGACATGCCGCCAGGCATCCGAATGTCGGTGTAGAGGAGGTGGATCTTCTTGCCGCAGTTCAGGTGGTCCAGGGCGATGTGAGCGCAGTCGGCTTCCAGCACCTCGAAGCCGAGGCTGTCGAGCATGGCGACCGCTTCCATGCGGATTATGGGCTCATCCTCGGCAACGATGGGAAAGCGGCGTGAAGCTGACATGAATCTATAAAGCGGTCCGGCGACCAAGTGTTTCAGCGTGGCCATAATCGGGCGAGCTGTCGCATGCGAGGTAGGGGCGCTGTGGATCAAGGCTGGCAAGCCTCGGGGAGGGGAACTGCTCAGCGCTGTGTCCGTTGACCGTTCAGATTGGATCTGTTCTAATTCGCAACTGGACGGATCAACCGACAGACAGGAGCACCCACATGGCCAACGCGCATTGCGACAGCTGCAAATTCTTCGACGAGCACAAGGGTAACGGTGCCGCCACGCAGGGCGATGCGGGTCTGTGCCGGTTCAACCCGCCCGTGAGCCAGCCGGCCCCGGAGTCCAAGGGCCTGTGGCCGGTGGTGTCTGCTGAAGACTGGTGCGGCCACTTCACCGCCGAGATGACTGCGGCCGAGTAAGGCCTGGCATCAGGACCGCGATCAGGGCCAGCCGCGAGGCTGGCCTTTTTCGTTTAGACACGATGTTGAGAATGAAGCCCTAGGGTGGCGCGATCGGAGGCCTGGACAACCTGAGAGCGAGCGAGGCAGTATCCTCTAAACAGGCGGAAGCCGATGCTAAGCCGACAGGTCACGATGCGCGCGCTGAGTGCGACCAAGGCCGCCACTGTGACTGTGGCGACCATGATGGTCTTGAGCGTCCTGGCGTCCACCGTCGCCGAGGCGCGATGTGGGGCCCGTGGCGGCCCAGGCTACCGCAAGGCGAATGGCAAATGCGCCTCGCATCAGGACTAACCGTGCGCACCACGCTGTTCACCCTAACCGCTGCGGCGCTCATTTCGCTGTTGGCACACACGGCCCACGCTTCACCAGGCGCGCTCGACCGCCACGGCTGCCACGGCCACGGCGCCCGCCATCACTGCCATCGCGGCATGGCGGGCAAGCACTTTGTCGGGTGGGGAGGCGGGGGCTACCGTTTCGCCCATCGGTACGGCCGCCGTTGGGGGCATCACCGCCGGCATCGCTGGCACTGAGGGCGCATGCGAGCCCTCCTCACCATCCTCGCCCTCGGGCTGGTCGGCTCGGCGCTCGCGGCTGAGCCGATCACCGGCCGCGCCTCCGTGACGGATGGCGATACGGTGGTGATCCGTGACGTGCGGATCCGGCTGCACGGCATCGATGCGCCCGAGAGCGCGCAGTCCTGCCAGGACGCGGCGGGCAAGTCCTATCGCTGCGGCCAGCGCGCCGCCTTCGCTCTCGCGGATCGGATCGGCGAGGCGCCGATCACGTGCGAGCCCCGAGACACCGACCGCTATGGCCGCACCGTCGCGGTGTGCCGGAAGGGCGGCGAGGATCTGAACGCCTGGATGGTCCGGGAGGGGCACGCCATCGCCTATCGGCGCTACTCTTCGGACTATGTGCCGTTGGACACCGAGGCCAGGGCCGCCAAGCGCGGGATTTGGGCCGGGGCGTTCGATGAGCCGGCAGAATGGCGGCGCGGGAAGCGCGCGGCGGGTCTCGAGAACCCTCCATCCACTAAGGCTGAGACGCAGGCCCCGGCGATGCGAGGTTGCGCGATCAAGGGCAACATCAATCGGCGCGGCGACCACATCTACCACGTGCCCGGCTCACGCTTCTATGATCGGACGGTGATCGATGAGGCGTCGGGCGAGCGGATGTTCTGCTCCGAGGCCGAGGCTCAGGCCGTAGGTTGGCGCGAGCCGAGGAACTGAGCGGCCGTTCTGATGCTCGGCAATGAGGACGCGCCGGCCGCCGGGTGTTGCGAACGCCTTGGGCACGCGTGCGGGGAAGCGAGCGCTGTAGCAGATGGGCGAGCGCTCCTACAGCCCCGCCATGCCCGCCGCGTTCTGTTTGAACAGCGCTCCCGAGCGGATGTAGCCCAGGGTCGTGTCATACCGCTTGTGCCTAAGCTGGCGCTGGATCGCGTGCCCTGGCGCGTCATTCGCCGCGGCCGATGTGGCGAGGCCGGACCGGAGGCTGTGGCCAGCGAAGGCGGCGGCGCGCCCTTCGGCTTGGCGCTGCGTCGCGCCCTCGCGCAGGGCGAGGGCCACGATGGCGCGCTTCACGATCCCCGCCACTGCTGCGCCGGTGAGGGCGGCTTTCCCAACCCCCCCATGCCGGTTGATCGACCGGAAGGCGGGGCCGGCTTTGATCTTCGCGGCCTTGATCCAGGCGCGGAAGTTCCTGACCGGGCACGTCGAAGGGTCGGAGCCGTACGGCACGCCGACTTCAGCACCCGCCGCGCTCTGGTCCGTCTTGGTGCGGCCGAGATGGATCACGAGACCATCCGGCCCATCCTCGACCCAAGAGATGCCATCCCGGCGCGTAACCTCCAGCCCGGCTAGTTCGGACCGGCGCAGCGCTGCCGCGAAGCCCACGAGGATCAGCGCACGGTCGCGCCGGCCGGCGAGCGTCTCGGGCAGCGCCTCCACGGCGCGGCGTAACTCGGCAGTGAGGAGTGCGCGCTTTTTATTCGGCGGTGCGCCGTGCTTTCGCTGGAGACCCGCCCAGGCATCGCGGAACGCCGGCGCCGACGTGTCGAGCTCGAACCCCGCCTCCGCATGCGCTTGCCGGACCGCGATGAGGCGGCGGCGGAGGGTGGCGACCTTCAGCGCGCCAGCGTTCTCGATCAGGTACGCGAGCACGGTTCCGGGGTGCGCCGGGATCGCGGACAGGCCCTGCGCCTCGCACCACGACACGAAGGCACGGACATCGCAAGCATACGCTTTCCGGGTCGCTCCGGAGCGCGCGAGCGCCGCGTAATCCCGGGCTTGATCAGCGATGCTCGAAACCGTCGCCGGCAGGTTCGCGGCGGGTGCTTCGTCCAGAGATGAATTATTGAGACAGATCAATTCGTTGGGCATGGTTCTGCCTTAGCGTCGATAACAGCTTATTCTCGACGGTCAGAGTGGTGCGATAGGGTCGGATAAGTCGGCGTCGGGCAGGGCGTGTTTGGCCGCGATAAGCCGTCCGGTGAGGAGCTGGCCTGGGCGCCTGGGGTGGGGTGGATAAAGCGACCCGCCGGCATTGATGCGGCTAGAAGCCGAGATCGCGGCCAGGTTTAGCGCGACCGATCATGGCTGGCAGTCTAGGGTCAGCGCCGTTCTTACGCGGGTCGCGTCGGAGGGCGACGCCACGGGCTATGTCAGCGCTGGCACAGGAGCACGGGCCGCTACGTTCAAGCTGACGTCCGCGCCCCGAGCGAGGAAGGTGAAGGCTCGCGCGTAGCCCCGCCTCGCTGGGTAGCTGTTGGTCGCCTGCGGATCTCCAGAAGGGGTGGCTGGAAGATAAGTGTAGTTATCGTTCAGCCCCCGCCCTCGGCTTTCGCCGCGGGCGAGGCGATAGTCTCATGCCGTGACGGGCTCGGAGAACCCAACCGGGGTCTTCAGGCCGCTGTCATCGAAGCGCCCCAAGCCGTTCCTCGTATCCAGAGAGGCGACCTGGTGTCTCGTCACGGCTCGGCCTACGGTTCGGCCGTCGAGCTGAACGGACGTGGCCACGTGGATCGGTACCTGCCGCGCCGGAGCGGGTGCTAAGCTGGCCGAGGGTTTGGGCGCCGCTGGGGCAGCCGGCGCAGCGCCGCCGCCCGCTGGAGTGGGGGCCCCCATCCGTCCGATGCTCGATATGAAGCTGGAGATGGCCCCTGCTAGGCCGTTGAAGGCGCCCGGCGCAGCCGCGGCGGCCTCGTTCGCCTTGTTGATGCCGTCCGCTGCCCCCACGAAGTTTGGCTGGGCGGTCGCGGCAGCTTGGCCCACAGCGGACAGAGCCTCACTCCCCTGCTGGATCTGAGCAACGGGACTACCGCCCGCCTGTAGATCCGTGTCGGATGGGCGCCGTGGAGGCTGGGGCCACATCCCCGATCCGAGACCGGAAGATGGGGCCGGCTCCGCTCCTCCGCCGAACCAGCCTTTTATCCAGTTCCGAAGCCAGGGCGTGGTTTCGGGGATTTTGGTATCAAGATGCTCGCCAGTGGCAGGATCAATCGCCCCCGGCCCCTCCGTCTCCGCGATCTTGGGCATGACCTTCGCGGTCGCATATCCGGCGAACGCTGCCCCGGCCGCCGTTCCAACGGTGATGCCGGTAAGACCGAGTGCAGTCAGGATCCCGGCTGCGGGGGCCGCATTCTTGGCCGCGTCTGCGGCCTCTGTTGCCGCGCCCCTGCCACCGATCCTCAACGCGGCTGCTTCTAGGTGGGCTGCCGCCGTCTGGAGCTGAGTGGCCGCGGCGGGGAGACCAAACCCGGTTAGCACCTTGTAGGCGCCAAACCCCATCATTCCAGCGGTTGCCCCACCCATGCCGAAGGTTACCGCGGATCCAAGGGCCGGATGCTCTTTCGCGGCGTTCGCTAAAGCAGCCACACCTCTGGCGAGACCCATTAGCATCGGAGCCACGCCCTGCGCATCACTTAGCGATGTCTTCAAAGTTTCGAAAGACTCCCCAAGGGCCTTAACAGAAGTATTATAATCCGATCCTTCAAGTATTTTATCGTACCCATCCATACCAAGCGCATTGCGAAACCGCTGTTTCACTGCCTCAATCTGTTCGGGGCTGCTCAGGAACAGGCCCATGATCCGGCGACCTGTCTCGGTGCTGGCGAACTGATATAGTTCCTTGTTCTGCGCGTTACGGTCTTTGACGCCATGTGCTTCCATGGCAGGGCGAGCGATCTTTTCGATCCAAGCGCCGATACCCTCCTTATCAAGAACATCGTATCCTTTTACAGCGAGCCTCGGATCTTTGATCCATAGCTTGCCCTGTTCCCCCTTCTTACCCTTTTTACGTCCCCAGCCCGCGCCCTTGCCACCCTCCGCATAATTGAACATGCCGAGTTCGGCCCAATGATCGGCTATCGCTGGCGTCATGATGCCGCCGAATACCTGCCGGCCGACCGCCGTCAACGCCGTACCAGTCCGGGCGCCACCCATGTCCTCGATGGACGCGAGAACCGTCGCGAACATGTCGTCGGGCGACATACCCTTGGCCATCGGACCAGCCTGCTTGATGAACTGTTGCAGGTCGTTGGACGTGACCAATCCCTGGCCAGCCACGAGAGCGCGGACCGCCGAGTTCAACTCAGACCGGAACTTCGCGACATCGATCTTATGGTGTTCTTCGTCAATCGCGCCGCCGCGCAGGCCGATGAACTTGAAGAGTCGGAGCATGTCCTCTTTACCGGATCTGCCTGTCGCAGCCGCGAGGACAGTACGAGCACGGGCGAGGTCGGGCAGGATTTCGCGCGCGCCGGCATCGTCGCCGGTCTCACCCGCAACCTCGCGCAGCATCTCGAAGCTGTGCGAGACGCCAACTGTGGGAACTTGAGCGGTGCTTGAATACGAGGCGCGCACCGCGGCTTCTACGTTCTCTCGCGAGGCCCCAGACATACGATAACGGGAGATCTCGGCGTTCAGTTCGCCACCGGCGTGAAGCAGGCTTTCAGTGGCGTGCCCCATGGCTACGCCCGCGATGAGGCTCGGCTCGTAGATGTTGGCCCCGAGCAAGTTGACCGCCCCGTGGCCGAACCGAACGCGTGGGGAACCATGGCCGCCGCGGGAACGTGGCTCGCCCCTCGGGACGCTTGATCCCGCGTTCGGGGACCGCGGCGCACGAACCTCTCGCAACTCACGCATGCCGCGCTCGGCCGCTGCGATTTCACGCCGCCAGTCCCGGAAATGCCGGGTCGCCGAGGCGGCTGCGCTGGCGACGGCAGAGACACGACCGGCGGTGGTCTCAAGAGCCGAGTTCGCCGAGCCGACGCTGCTTCCCCACTTGGCAAAGTAGCGTTCCGCCTTCATGGCCTCCTGACGGAGTTTCTCCAGTTCTCGAACATCACCGCCGATCGCACCGGAGCCACTTCGGGCTTTCCCCCAGGCCGAGATCGCCGCGCCGACCTTCTTCGCACGATCATCGAGCTTCTCCATGTTCTGGAGCATGCGCATGATTACGCGGCCCGCATCGTCCTTGATCTTCAGGTCGATTGCGGTCTCGTACACGACACCCATCTGGGGCCCCTAGTTCTTGCCGTTGATGTGGTTGGCGACGGCTGCGGTGACTTGCTCGGCAGCCTCATGGCCCTTACGGGCGAGCGCCTCACCCAACACGGGGCGCGGCGGCATCTTGGATGTACCCTTCTCGAACCAGGGTCCGCGCTTGTCGTTCGTGCCGACGGATGCCGCGCGGTCGCTCGAAACCGTCGCCCCGAGGCTCTCGCGGAACTCGCCCGTTTCGAGAAGCGGACTGTCGCCCGCACCCTTGTGAGCTACCGTCTCGGCCGCGAGGTGCGGCCACCCGGCTGAGTATGTTCCGGGGAGCGCCTTCGCCTCCGTGAGCAGGACGTGAGCGCCCCGTTCAAGCCCGCGGCGGCGCGCAGCCGGGAGGGTGGCCACCCTCCCGCGCATGTAGGCGGTGAATGACCGGATGTCGGAAAATGAGCGCATTCCGGTCAGCCTCCGTTCCTCTCTGGCCACGACCACGTGTCCAGGTTGAACTCTGCCCCGGTGGCGAGTTCTTCGAGAGTGATGTGCGACGCCTCGAACTCAGCCCTATCCATGGCGTCGACATAGTCAGGGGGCACCCCGTGCCGGATGAGGTTCAGCCTCGCCCGGAAGACGGAGTGCCTTACGAGTTTCCCACCGCGGCCCGGTGCTCTTCCAAGCGGAGCTCCTCCACCTTGGCTTCAGCTTCAAGGTGAGCGTTGATCGCTCGCATGCCTTCGTACCCGACGCGCTGCGCCAAAACGTCGAATTGTCCTTCACTTGATGGCATAGACACTGCTTCACCGTTAATCTCGGTGATATGGGCCAGCTTCATGCAGAACCACATGAATGCTGAATTTGTACCTCCTAGCAAACGAGTCAACCGTAATTCGTCTACCAACGACAGGGCCCGCACGCCAATCCGTCGACCGCTCGCATCCGTAAGCGTTGCGGTGCTGCCATTCTTATTGGGAGGCTTCGGCGCGGGACGTGCGGTGGCGGGCTGAGTTACAACGGCGGGGGCCGGGGCGGGGGCAGACACGGGGGCAGCCTCACCGGCCTCGTGGATCGTGATGGGCATGGAGTTTTCCTAGGAAGGGCCTGCGTCGCAGGCGGACGGTTGGCTCCGGGGCCTGAAGGCTCTCCGGGCTGGGAAGGGTTGCTACAACGGGCGACGTTCGGGAGCCGGTGATTATCTCTGCTTAGCGGAGAGGTGCCCGGACAGAGCCGGGTCCGACCGCACCGGCGCGGCCGAAACTTGTGAGGGGATGGCCCCGGATGCGTGTCAGAAAGCCGTGGTGCCAGCGCCGTTCAAACGCCCCCGGATGATCTGACACTGCGCCGCGCAGTGCTCATCGTCCATGGCGAACGCCATCTCGAACGGGACGCCCGATGACACGAGGAACACGCGTTCGCGGAAGGCCGGATTTGCAGCGAGCGCTCGGACCCGCTCAGGGTCCACACCGGGATACGGCTTCGTAGGCTGCTTCTGGGGATCATCGGCAAGTGGCGTCAGAGGCTTCCAACGCAGAGGGTGGTCTGAACCGGATGTGGTTTGGAGCATGTTGGTCTCGTGGGTGCGCGAGCCCAGCCGCTAGATGCGGGGGACCGGTTCTGGATGGAAAGGGGACGGGACAGGGGTCCGGCGTTAGGCCGGCCTGCGAAACCCCGCGGCGCGGCGCAGGCGGGACCGGGTTTCGTGCAGGGACGCGGCTGCGGCAATTAGCGATGGCTCGACGCTGGCAGCCCATGTGGAAAGAGCCGCGGTCTCGGTCGGGCTGAACGCACCCGCGCCGTGGCGGACGGATGTCTCGCCGAGGAGCATGAGCAGGCGCTGCACCTCGTCGTAGACGACGAGACCGGAGCTCGTCGCAGCTGCCAGGGACGCCGACATCCGACGATCCGCGTCGATTGTGAGAAAGCGAGAGGCTGGCTGTCTCATTGGAGCCTCACGCCGGAGGCGATCGCCCATGTGGCCAAGTCCGCACAGATCGGGTCGGACGCCTTAACTGAGCCGGCAGCGAACACCGCCGCGCACGCTCGGATCAGCCGTTCGGCGGTGATATGAGCAGGGCCCTGACCATCGCGCTCGCATAGAGCGGTGAGGGCACGTTCAATCCGCAGCGTCCAGTTCTCGGGCGCCGTAAGGTCGGCCTTGTCCATCGCGTCGCGATCGGGGTGGCCCAGCGCCCGGGCAAAAGCGTCGCTGTAGCTGTCGGGGAAGCCATAGGGCTGGTCCGAGGGGCGAGGGTAACCGCCCAGCCCGATCGCGATGGCGACCGCCAGAACGCCGCAGATGCGCCGGTCCATCTCGGGGTCGCGGGTCTCGGCGGCGCCTTTCCGCTCCACCCGGGCGAGACGCGTTTCGAGAGCTTTCCACGCCGCGTTCATGGCGCGCCCCACGGCTTCGGGCCGTCACCACGGCCGTTCCCGGGCAGGAGGAATATCGCGCCGCGGCCGGCGGGGCTCTGGGCTGCCTGACGCGCAACCTCCTCCAAGTCGGCACCGGTCTCGGACACGATCGCGAATGGACGAGCACCCTCGGCGGTGCGGCCCCTGGAAAGGCGGCCCAGGCGGGCCTCCATGGATGCGAGCGACCGGTTCATGGCTGGGGCACCGCGTCGATGAACTCAATGAAGATCAGGTGCCGGCGCGGCGCGCAGGCGGCGTGCTCGGCCTCGAAGGCTGGCCAGTCGGCGGGTGCGGGGTCGGGGATGATCACAACCTCGACGCCCTGCACCGCCATCATCCGTTGCGCCTCAATTCGGCGGAGGCGGGTTTCCAGGTTGCCCATCATGGCTGGCCTGCCTGGTTCTCGGCAGCCTCAATCGCCGCGAGACGCTCCGCAAAATCGCTGGTTTTGAGGGCCTCGATATGCCCCGCCACGATCTTCATGAAGTCGGCGGCCTCGGCGAACGTCATCTCACCGGCGGCAGCGGCGGCCACGAGGGCAGCGGTTACCCTCGGCAGATCGGCGGGAGAGACGATGGGCGGGGCATCGAACTCCACCATCCGGTCTCGCTTTGGAGGACAGAGCCGATCCATGCAGAGCTTGAGGGCGGGGCCATCCCCGTTGAGGGCCATCTCAATGGCCTTGCGGGTCAGCGCCTCGGCTTCACCCTCCAGGAGGGCGGCTACGGCCCGAGTGGTGAGGTTCTTCGCGCCGCGGGGCTTGCCCGCAGGGTTGCCGGACTGGCCCGGCTGGAAGCCGATGGTCATCGGGCGGATCCTTGAAATTACAGGACGGGAACAGGGAATGTTTTCCTTACGGATCTACATTCGCTAGGGTATGGCCTTCCGGATGACGCATGCAGGCTGTGCAGCGTTATCCGATAGGGTTGTGTCGAGCTTTCGGATATGCATCTATGTGGATGCCATCCCAGCGGATGAAATCGCCGTGTCCCAGACCATCCTCTATGCCCGCGTCTCGACCGCCGAGCAGACGCTCGCTCATCAGCAGATCCAGGCCGAGGAGAAAGGCTTCGTCCTCGACGTCGTGGTGGCTGACCACGGCGAGAGCGGGCGCAAGCCGCTGCGCGACCGGCCCGAGGGGCGCCGCCTGTTCGACCTGCTGCGCTCGGGTGACACCCTCGTAGTCCGATGGCTAAACCGCCTGGGCCGGTCGTACGAGGACGTGGTGGATGTGATGCGCGAGATGATGCGGCGCGGCGTCATCGTCCGCACCGTGATCTCGAACATGACCTTCGATGGCGCGACCAAGGATCCGATGCAGCGCGCGATCCGGGATGCACTGATCGCCTTCATGGCCGCGGCCGGAGAGGCCGAACTCGAAGCAACCCGGGAGGCGCAGAGGGCCGGTATCGCCTATGCCAAGGAACAGACCGGACGGACCGCCTACAAGGGACGCCGCCCGTCCTACACACGAGAGCAACTCGACACCGTCCGGACGCGCCTCGCGCAAGACGCTGGCCTGAGCTTGGTCGCCGCCGAGACAGGCCTGACGTGGCAGACCGTGCGCCGGATCCGTGAGAACCCGGTAGAAGCCGAAGCTGCGCTCGCCCGTTGGGCGTCAGAGGCAAAGGTAGCCAAGAGCGCGGCAGCAGCGTGAGCAACCGCTTGAGTGCCGGTTGGCGCTACTTGTCTTCTAGTCCGAGGCTTAAGGTATATCCAACTGCCGAACCCCGCGTGCTGAAAACACGAACCTTCACGACGTGACCGATGTCGCTGTCGCTCGGATAATCTTCAATGACAGCTACTTTCAGTCCTGCTTTAAGCATCCCACAGCTCGAAAGCTGATTGGCCCACTGCGCGCCCTTATTGAGCGCGGCCATAATATATTCTTGCAGCTCTCCCTTCTCTGTGCATATCGGCTGCCCATGCTGGTTCGTGACGAGACTTTTCCCTATCAGCAGGTCATCCGCTGCTGCAGGCGATAGAAACAGAAACATGGCAAGCAACAATATGGGACGAAGCATGGCACATCCTCAAGCTATGCCTTAAGCCTCTATTGCTATCGAGGGCGCGTCAATGGGGCGCAAACCTCAGCGAACAAGATGCTGATTGCTCAGGCCACCTTATGTGCCGGCCAGTCCCCCGGGAAGTCAGATCCTGTATCGGCCGATGCGGCACTCGACTGCAACTCGGCCAAGATCGGGGCGAGAGCGGCGGCCTGCGGCTCGGTACGGTCGGACAGGAAAGCGCGTAGGGCGGCCGTGCCCTTCGCCGCCTCGGCCTGCGCCGCCGCTATCAGCCGCTCGCGACCGCTCTGGCGAGGCGCGCCGTCCGTGGCCGGGGCCGGCATCTCGCCGCGCGCCCAAGCAGCCAAGGCCGCACCGTGGGTCTCGCCGAGCTGCTCGCCGTGCCGGAAGATGTCCCGGTGGCACCCTTCCATCTTCCACGACTTCGGGTCCGACAGATCAATGTGGCCTTTTCGGTCGGCTTCCAACCGGAACGACACCGTCACCTCGAAGGAGAAGGTCTTGGACGTGATCGACTTGAACAGCTTCGTGTTGGGCGGGACGAACGTCTCCTCCCCGCGGATGGAGAACACGATGGGGATGCGCCGCTGAAGCAGGGCATAGACCATAGATTTGTGGGCCATCTTGGGCTTCACCCACGACTGACCCTTCTTGCTGTCCTGACCACCGAGCTTCCGGTGTTCCTCGGCCTGCCAGTCCAGCACGCCGCCGAGGCCGACCCACTCCATGCTGAAGCTGTCGATCACGAGGGCCGCGTAGCCGGCGCGCTCTGCGGACTCTGCCGCTTCGGCGAACCGCTCGGGCCGGAACGGCGCTTCCATGACTGAGGCGTCGAACGCGAAATCGCGTTTTAGGTGGAGCGTACGGCCCGCTTCGGTATCCAGCACGGCGATCCTGCCCTCGGGGCCGGCGATACCGCGGGCGAGGCGGAGGGCGCTATAGGTCTTGCCACTGTTCGTCCCTCCGGTGAGGCTGACGAACACACCGGCTCGCTCGGTGAACGAGGCCGCAGGGGCGAAGGTGAAGCTCATGCGGCACGATCCCAGTCGAGCGGGCGGAAGGGCGAGGCGTTGAGATCGAAGTTGACGCGGGCGAGGGTCGGATCGGCTTCCTCGCGCTCACCCCAGCGCTTGGCCGCCCAGTCGGGGAACTCCGGGCGGATGATCTCGGCGGGGTAGCCGGGCCACACCCCGGAGGCGCAAGCCTCGTTCCATCGGTGCAGCGCCACCGCCATCTTTCGGCGACCTATGTGCAGCGTCGCCGCGTCGATCTCCGCGACCGTGACGGCGTTCGGCGCCTCGTTCTCGCAGAACACCCACCGGAAGCTGATCCGGCCGGACATCCGTGGGAACAGCCGCTCGGCCACATCGACATAGAGCGCGGCCTGGACTTCCATAGCCATGCCCTCAATGCGCCGACCGAGATCCTGCGGAGCCGCGCTCTGCTGGCCGGTCTTCACATCCCAGAGGATGATACGGTCGCGCCGGATCTCGATCTTATCGAGCATCACCCGAAGCCAAGCGCCGGATGGGTGCTGGACGATACCGACCACCTCCGACGGAGCGTCGAAAAACCCTTCGCAGTCGGGGATGCGGGCGAGACGGTCCGTCGCGCGCTCTGCGAGCGCTGAGGCGGTGGCGTGGTCGGACCTGAGCACTGGGGCCTTGCCAGCGGCGATGGCCTCCGCGCGGGCTTCCTTGGCCGCCTTGGTGCGCCAGTCGTCCGCGTCGATCACCGCCAGTTCTGCGCCGGCCCCGAGCACCAAGCGATGGACGGCCGTTCCAGTCTGCATGGCCCGGCTGCCCTCGGCATCGTCGGCGTCGGGGGCGCGGCCGAGCCGGGGATGCATGGCGTATGCGTGCTCTGCCGAGCGATCTACGATCACCTTGGCGAGGGACGACGACAGGGACGGCTCTGGGGCCGGATCGGCGTGGTAGACCCCCGCGGGCATGCGGAAGAGCCCCGGCCCGGGAACGAGCCCGGCGAGGTGATCAACGATCTGCATCGTGAAGGAGCCTTCAGGCGGCGCGAGCGAGCGCAGAGTAGGAGGTGAGCACCTCGCGCCGATCGCGGGAGGCGAGGCGGTTCAGCGCGCCGTGAGCGGCAACGAGGGCTTCGGGATCGCGCTCACCGCGAGCAAGGAAGGTGGCGAGTTCGACGCCGCGAGGGCCGCACAGAAGGCGGGTGAGCGCCTGCATCGACCGGCAGCGGGCACGCAGCTCGGCGTCGTCCAGGCCATCGGCCCAAGGGCCGAACCGGTCGCCGGGCGGGATGGGGCCGATCATGTGCTCGACCCTCCGATCCCCGCCCAGGCAGCTTCGAGAATGGCGGCCCGCCAGCCGGCGAAGACGGCATCCATCTCCGCCACCTGGACCATCAGCGCCGTCATGTCCTCTCCTGCCGGCGTGGTGGCCAAGTCCAGGCCGATGCGGCGCAGGTCGGCGAGGCACGGCGCGTTCACCGGATCCGCGATCATGGCGGTGAGATCCGAAGCTTCGCCGGCGGCGGAGGCGGATCGGGCCTGCTCACGAACCGTGAAGACGACGATGCGGAGCAGGGCGTCCGCGGCTGAGCGGTGCCGGGCCAATTCATCGAATTTTTGGATCATCTTTCCCCACCTCGAAAGGCCGGATCCTGAACCCCCACCGGCTCCCCCACCCCACCCCACACCCCAATAGAGGTGGGGTGGGGGTGGGGCGCAGAGGGGTCGGGCTGCCCCCACTTCCCCACCGATCCCCACCCCACCTCGTGAGGTGGGGGAACTCGGAAGGAAGCGAGGTCAAACCCACGCGCCGACGATGATGATCGGCCGATCCCGCCCCTTGGCGCTGTCGTGCTGGCGGTCCACTTTCAGCGCGCCGTTGGCGATCCAGGCCTTGAGGAGCGCCTTCACCCGGGTGGTGCCGGGCTTGGTGTCGATGTTGATCCCGAGGGTGGTTGCGACGGCGAAGCCAGCCCATCTCGGCGACTGCGGGCTCTCGCGCCACTCGCCCTCGGCGATAGCCTGCTGGACCCGGCGGGTGTCGGGGATCTCGATCTCATCGAAGAGGCCGGGCATCGTCCACTCGGCGACCACACCCACAAAATCCTCTGGGGTGGTGTCGTTGGCGTTGTCGAGACCGACGCTGACCAGTTCCCGCCAGTCCGCCTTCTCCATCGGCGGGGCCATGTTGGCCTTGCCATCGTCCACACGGAAGAACCGGCGACGGTCGGTGGGGGCGATCCCGGCCTTGTCCGCCTCATCCGGCGACATGCTGTTGAGTACCCGTGCCGAGCGTACGGCGCCGATGAGGGAAGAGCCGCCGCGGGCGTCCTCGACGGTGTAGGCGATCTGCCCCGCACCGGCCTTGCGCACGTGGTGGACCATCTCGACGCCACAGCGCCCTGTCTCGGCGATCCCGGCCCAAGCCTTTGCCACCCGGTCGATCGCGCCGTTGTCGTTTTCCGGCACGGAGTGGCAAGATACGAAAGGGTCAATGCTCATCACGTCGATCCCGCGGGCGAGGATCTCTGCCGTCACGGCTTCGATCATCGGGCGCTGCACGACGACGCCCTCGGCGACCTTTTCAGCGATGATGATCGGCATCTCGCGCCCGCTGTCGAGGAATAGCCGCCCGCCGATGTCGTCGGCCGTGATGCCGTAGTGGCGGCATATCGCAGCGACACGGCGCTCGATCTCCTCGCGTGGATCCTCACCGTTCCACAGCCACACCCGCAGCGGTTCCCGCACTTGGACACCGAGCAGAGCGCGCCCTGTCGCCATCGCTAGCGCCTCGACCAAGGCGAGGCTCGACTTGCCCAAGCCGCCTGGGGCGACCGTGGCTGTGGTGAAGCGGCGGATGTAGTGCCGCCCGTACAGCCATTGTCGTGGGGGGATCGTACGCGAGTCCTTCCACACGTAGGGAGTTGCCGAGACGCGGACTGCGGGCTGGGATGCATCCCTATCCTCGGCAGGTGCGAAGCGACTGTCATCCTCTTCAGGGAGGTTGAACGGGCGACGGGTGAATAGCTCGCGGCCGTCGAGGATTTCGGCGGTCATGCAGACACCCCGCTACGTAGGGCATCGTTCATATCCTTGCCGACGGTCGGCATGACGATGTCCACCGCCCGGCCCGCCTCACGCCAACGGATGCCGACGGCGCGGCACTCTCGGTCGCTCACCCCATTCGGATCACGCTCGCCCAGCACGGTCAGAGATCCGATGCCGGAAAGAACCGGGAGCGCGCCGACGTTGGCGGCATACACGAGCGCCCAGACCGGCCGCAGGCCCATCATGCGTGCCGAAAGGCAGGTTTCAAGGCCCTCGCCTACGGCCAAGCCGGAAGCTACGTCGGCGGGATCGTCCAACATGATGGCGCCGCCCTTCGAACCGCCGTAGACCTTGCGGCCGAGCTTCTTCCCCTCGGGGGTGAGCGCCGTGCGATGCAGGCCCATCGGTTCGCCGGTGCGCACGTCGCGGATCAGCGCGACCAGCGCAGGCATGGTCTCCTCGCCGAAGGGGCAGCACGGATGAAAGCGGAGCGCGTGGCCGGCCGCATCCTCAACCGCCTCCCAGGGCAGTCCCCGTTCCTCGCGCATATAGGTGGCGACGAGGGTATCGGCCGGATGCCGCGCCTCGTTCCACCAAGACATGGCGCGGCGGCGCTGGCGCTCAGTCTCCGCGCGCTCGGAAGCCTCGGCTTGGCGGCGGGCGGCCTCGCGGCGGGCGAGTTCGGAGGGGGCGGGCGGGGCTGTGTTGCGCCAGCGGTCGGACGAAAGCCCGAGTGCCGCGGCGACATGATCACGGCAAGCCTGCCAGGGATCGCCGGCGTGCGAGTGGCAGAGGAACCCGTCCGGTGAGCCCTCGGAGAGGCGGACGGATAGGGAGCGATCTCGGGCGGAGTGGCCGGGGCCGGGGGCGAGAACCTGTTGGCCCATGACTTGGCCGCGCAGCGCGCGGGCGATCTCAGAGAGGCTCGGCATCAGGCAGCCTGACAGGCATTGGCCTGCTCCTCCGCCTCAGACATCGCCTTGAGGGTTTCGAGGGCGGAGACACTCGCCAGCGCGATGAGGCGCAGTTCTAGGCGGAGGGTATCCGCATCGTCCACCGCGGCGCAGGTAGCTGCGCGTTCCGCCGCGGCACGGATTTCGAGGGCAACGCCTTCGAGGTGGTGACGAACGTCGTCGCCGAGCCGCCGAGGCGCGAGGGACTGTGGCATGGGAGTTGTCCGCTCAAAGGGGGCGCGCGCCCCCGCGTCTCCGCGGAGCGGACGCGGGCGCAGGGGCGCGCTCCGACGGCTGGCCGGCCGCCGGATCTGGGAATTCGGGGGAGGGGGGCGCCGATTAGCCGTTGAAAGTGACGGCGGCGAACTTTGCGAGCAACGCCGCATCGGCGCGGCCGTGGTCGCGCTTGCGCGCGAACTGATCGGCATTGGCCGGATATAGCTGGATGGCCAAGGCGCGGGCGGCTTCCTTGGGATCCTCCGCGCCGGTCAGCTTGTAATGCTTCTTCCAGGTCTGCGGAGTCACCAAATGGACGGCGACATGTGAGAGGGCGAGAACCGTTCTCGCCGTGTAGTACGAGCCGCCAAAACTGAACGCTGAGGGGCGACTATCGGTCGGGCGCGAGGCGACACGCTCCACGATGCCCACGGTCGGACCGTACGTCTGGACGATCCGCTTCAGGGCGTGCGGATCGACTTCGTTACCAGCCAGCGGCATGTCGAGCGTGATGACCCGGTCCAAGGCGGAGGCGTACAGGATCGCGATGCCACCCTTGAGACCCGGATCGATGCCGATGACGCACGCGTCGCGCACGGCCGGCACCTTCGCCTCGAGAAGGCTGTCCACGTCGGCCAAAAACTCGCAGGCGGGCACGCTCTCGGGCGCGGGAACGCGCAGGGTGGTGTCGAGCATCTGAAACTCGGCTGTGTGAGAAAGGTCGGCTTAGGGCTGGTCAGCCGTCTCGGCCGAGATCGGCTGCAGCAGCGGCCGAGCGTTCCGCGAGCCACTTGGTCAGCCCCGAGCGTGAGGCCGCGATGCGATGGCCGATCCGGAACGTCGGCAGCGTGCGCAACTGGTCCGCCCGGCGAACCTGGCGAGAGGTCCAGCCGATGAAGGCACCAACCTGTCGGGCGCCGCACAGCAGATCAACTTCGGGCTGGCCGGCGCCGAGATGCTGCCGCACCTCGGAAGCGCGTACCGTCTGGGTCGAGGGGTTGGACAGATCGGTCATCTGGATCTCCAGGCGGCGGGACGTGCGCGAACGCCCGCGCCGCAGCGGCCGGGTCGGTCCAGTCCAAAAGAAACGGAGGGGCTCGATTACTGGCGCGTTCGGCGCCAAGGATGGCCAGAAACGCGAAACGGCCCAGGCGCATCAGCGCCGGGCCGTTTTGGTTCTTCGCAGGCTCCCTTGTAGGCCAAACCAAACTTGGAAGCTAGGGGGGTATCAGCCTATTTGCGCGATTTTGCGACGGTAATTTTCCGTTCGAACGCGCAGGTGACACAACCGCAACACGATGGCTGGCAGGGATAGCTCAGGCTGCCATCGGCAGCGCATCTGGCGATGGTGAGCAGCCACGGCACCACGCCTGAGACCGCGCGGCGGAAGATTGGCGCGAGGTCAGCCCCAAGCGGCGAGCGCCGCCTCCGCGCCCTCTGCTCGCTTGTGCCAAGCGTCGCGTTCCGCACGGGCATCCGCCTCGCGGGTTCGAGCATCAGCGGCGATGCGCACCTTCGACTCGACCGAGCACTGCTTGCGGAGTTCCAGTGGCGTCTGCGCCATGGCGGTCAGATCCTCTTCTAACGAAGTACAAACATGGCACAGGGGTGCTCAGCAACCTGGATGTGCGCCACCGGTGTCAACGACCCGCGGCCTGGATCTCGGGGAGGGGCACTTCCGGAGCGGATGCTTCCCGATCCGTATCACCCCCGCGGATCCAGATAACTTGGCATTCATGCCCCTCAGGTGCGCCAAGGCTCGGCTCCCCATCCTCGCCGCCCTCAATGTCTGGATCGCCGTCCATGCGATCGAGGATCGCGATGAAGCGATCGGCGACGTCCAGCGCGGTTTGGACCCCCGCCTCGATTTCGGCGCGGAGGAACTCGACGGTGAAGGGCTCGGACCCGCCCCCGCCACCAGGCGGTCGAGGCGGGCGGGGCGTGAACTTCAGGACGGCGCCCATGTCGGGGTTCTCCACCGATCGCCGATGAAATTGCGGCGGGGACGGGATGATGGGATTGAGGCGGGGGCGTGCGGGCGCGGAGCGCCGCCGCGGGGTTAGCGCGTAGATGGCGAGGCTGGCGGGGCAATCTCACCCCCCTGATCCGGGGCGGGTTCTGGGAACTCGTTGGCAAAGGCTAGGGCGAAGAGGGCGGACAGATTGAGTTCGTGCTCAAGGGCCGCCATGCGCAGTTCGCGCTCGGACGCCCGTTGTGAGAGACGGGCGCATTCGTCTGCCGTGATCTCGCCGGTTCTCGTCGCCCGGCTCAACTCTTCCTGCGTCCAGATCGGCAGCGGTTCACGGGTCAGTTCGGGATACTCCGCGGCGAACTGCTGACGGCGGCTGTGCTCGTGGACCGCCGCCTTGAAGGCGGCGCGCGCCTCGGGGCTGCCGGCCGGCGGCAGGGCGGCGGCGGGGCGGGTCGCCTTGGCAAGCTCGGCTCGGAGCGCGGTGGCGCGTTGCCGGAGCGGCGTGGTCTGGTCGTCTCGTACGAGGCGGCGGGCGGGCTTCATGGGGGACCTCTAGAAAGGGACGCGGGCGACCGGCCCGCTCGGGGTGCGGGTCGGCTCAGAGCAGGGAGGCGAGGCCGGTGAGGACCATGCCGCCGCCGATGATGGCGAAGGCGGCCAGCAGCTCGCCAGCGGCGTCGAGGAAGCGGAGACTGCGGCTGTGCGACGTGTCGGGGCGGACAGGCGTCACGGCTTCCCACGGCTCGATCTCGCCCGGGATCGGCTCGTCTGGCAGGTTGCGGTAGCGGCGATCCAGCGGGGTCTGGCGGCGGCCCGTGCGGGCGCTGGTGCTGCGGACCGGGACGGGCTGGCTGAAATCTGGGATGCGGACGTGCGTCATCGTTCGGGCTCCGGTGAGGGCTCGTGGGGTCGGCTTGGTGGTGAAGGGGGCGCCCCGCGGTGGGGCGTGTCAGGTCAGGCGGCGGGCGGCGCTAGGCCTGAATTCAGGGCCCAGGCGGGGTGATCGCCCTCGGGGCCGTAGAGGTCGGGGAACAGCACCCACAGGCGCTGCTCAATGCGGGTGAGCAGATCGCTGCCGGTGTCCATGGCGTCGTCGCGCAGGGCATCGTCGTAGAAGCGATCGTGGTCGCCATGCATGTCGCCAGACACGTACTCGGCCAGCACCATGCCGATGACGGCGGCGCCGATCTCGGCCTGGGTGGCGGGCGAGAGCAGGTGCCACGCCTCGGCGGGCGTGAACGGCAGAGGCATGCGGGCCCAGAGCGCGGCGTGGTCAGGCAGGCGGGCGGTGTCGTCGCCGCGGAGGGGACGACCCCGCAGATTTGCGGGCACATTGGCGACCGCAGGAGCGGCGGTGGCGGCGAGGAGGCCGGCAGCGAGGGCACGGCGGTTGATGCGGGCGGGCATGCGATGCGGCTCCTCAGTGCGCGGCCATGCGGCGGGCGGCCTTGGCGACCTGCCAAGCGGCCTTGAGGGCGGAGGACATGGCCTCGGCGCGGGAGACGCCGCAGCGCTCCTGAATGCCGGGGGCGGCCTTGCAGGCGGCGGCCATGATCGCGGCGCGGTCGTACCGGCCTGCGACGACGAGGGGGCGGGTGCGAGCGCCGAACTGGATCAGGGCGCGGGCACTCAGGAGACCGGCGGGGATCTTGGTGCGGCTGTCCTGGCCGGCGCGGTCGATCTGGGTCCAGGTGACGGTGCGGAAAGACATGGACGACAGCCCCTCTGCTGTGCTACCAGCACAACATGGGGCCGCACGATTGTGCTGTCAACACAAAAATGGTGCTATCAGCATATGAGTGCCGACGATCAGTCCGCTCCCGTGCTTACCGTCGAGCAGATTAGGATGGCGAAGGCCGCCCTGGGCTGGTCAAATCCGATGCTCGCGGAGAAAACGGGCCTCCACCGTAACACGCTGAACCGTGCCGAGAATGGTGAGGCAAAGCGCTCGACCCTTGAGCTACTGCGACACGTTTTCGAAGCTGCTGGCCTTGAGTTCATCCCCGAGAACGGGGGCGGCGCCGGGATCCGGTTCCGAGACCGAAAGGGGTGAACGCGTGATCAACGGCTAAATATGGCTGGTCATCGGCGTTCTGATCGCTATCGGGGTCGTAGGAGCGATCGTCTACTTTATAGCCGCACGGCACGATTGACCCTGCGGTGACGGGCGCCGCAAGGTCAGGCGGGTAGACACGACCAGGGGCGGAAGGGGTGATCACCGGTCCTCACCTCCGCGCAGCGCGCTCGTCTCTCCGCTGGGACTCTAGGAAACTCGCAACGCGAGCAGAGGTACCTATCAGCGTCGTGCTGCGGGCTGAGGCCAGTCCCGGTGAGGCAGCAGTCACGATCGCACAGTTGAATGCACTGGTGCAGGCTTTGCTCTCCGCAGGCGCCCGCTTCCCGCCTGCCGACCCGCTGTAAGGCATCCCATAAGAGAACCTCGGTGTTTTATTCCGGAATAGGGGCGTCCCCAGGGAGTGGCGCTCATTTCCGCGACACCTAAAAGGCCCCTTTTCGGCATGGTCTAGCTCGGCACAGGGCGCCACGGCGGGCTTGCGTTGGCGTTGGCTGGGGCTCGACTCGACGATCTCGGCCGCAAGTTTGGTCTGTTCAGAACCGGAGTGCCGCTGAAGGGCTTCGACGGCTTCAAGGATGACAACACCGGGGACGAGGGCTGACGCCATTCCCCGCTTCGTGGAAGAGGCGCTCATTGCGGGGCTGCCCTGAACCACGCGTCTTGGGGTCGGCACACAGTCTGCGTGTGCTCGCACATGATAGGCCCACTGAACCAGACTTACCGAAACCGCCTCCGACTGCTGAGCCAGAGAGATCGCTTCTACAGGCCAGGTAGCTCAACCCTGAACAGCCTCGCTCGAAACGGGCTGATCGCTCGCACCGGCCGCCATGATCGCTTCGGCCGCGAGGAATGGATGATCACGGAGGATGGCAGGCAAGCTGCTGCGGGGATCGCGCTCAAGCGCACCAGCACCAGCTCGCATCAGGTGATCGAGCCCCCGAGTTCACTGAGGTCGTGAAGCTGCCGGCGTCATCTTCATCGAGGAGAACAGCGAGGGGCCTGGGGTGCGGCTGAGGAAGGCTTGAGGCTAGAGACGTGTGGGGCGGGCCAGCGGAGCTGTGGCCTGTGGATCACGCAAATTCTGAATTGACGAACTGCTCAGGTTTTGCGCTAGCCGCTGAACTCAGTATCTGGGCATCAATGGCTACGCTCTCTGAGGCTGCCATCGATGCCGATGCTGTCCTACGATGGCTCCCACCGCTACATCGTGGTCGCCTTGATGATAGGCGGCGGCGCGATGATGGGAGCGGCCGGATGTGGGATGCTCTGTGATGAACCAGACCGCGCGAACGGCACATTCGCTCAACACGACCGATTTTGAACCTCGCTGACTACGCCTGTCCGCGGTCGGCCGCCATCGCGTGGCGCGACGATCAGAGCACCGTGGCCGCACTGATGGCGCCATCAAGCGGCTCAACGAACGCCGCACCGACCCCTTGCGTGAGCAGACGCGCAACTGTTGCTCGGCGCCGGCCAACCACAACCTCCTGACCGACAGCCAGTGGCACGTCGAGCGCTAGCGCCACGCCCGACGCTGAAAAGTTCAGGATCGTCGCTTCGACATGTGTGCCATCCGCCAGCGTGACCTGCACCGCCGTCCGTTGCGGCACGATCCGGCGGTCGGTGCGTACTGTCTCTTGTATCTTAACCTGTCCACGCGACAACTCGATCAAGCGCCTGGCTACTTCACCAGGCGTAGGGTCCTTGCCCGTAAGTCGGACTAGAAAGTCGCAAGTACCGACCCAGCTCACACGAGCCTCAATCATCCCAACGCTGCGGATGTTACAGGTCAACCACTCGTCGGAACTTGGCAGCGTAGACGATCGCAGCCTGAGACCTTCCACCGACATGTCGACAGTGACGGCATGGAACTCCTGTCTATTGGAGCGCAGACAAAGCGCAGGAACGACGACGATATGTTGCGTTAGAGCCTGTCGCTGATTCATATTGGCAGCCGTGTCATAGCTACAGACTAAGCCAACTGTCTTAAGAGTCCCTTTTCAGTTTATGAGGCATGCAGAAACCGAAACAGTTTCCGCAATACAACCGACGGTTGGTTTGTTGTGCCTATGAAGTCCGCCGGCTTATGCCTGCCCGTAGTTCACCGCCATCGCGTAGGCGCGGCGCGCCGGAACGGATCCGCAATCTGCGGGATTTCTCAGGCAACCCAGGGAGGATGATATGCTGACAGGTAGCCTGCTGTGGCTCTTAGGGGTGCCGATCCCCGTCCTGATCCTGATCTGGTTCTTCTTCCTGCGGGGCCGATAGCGCTACCCCGGCTACCACCTCGACACCGCCATCCCAGCGGCTATCCTCCCCCCATGCGCACAACCCTCGCTGCCCTCGCTCTGGTCGTTGCTGCCGGCGGAGCAGAGGCAACCGAGCCGACAGCGAAGCAGCTCATCAAGGCCTACACCGCAGCTGATGAGGCGTGCCGTGGCTCGCCCGGCGACGCCAGTGCGGCCGAGTGTGATCGGCGCACCCGGCTGAACTCCCGTCTCAATCAGATCGGTCGGTGCTACGGCAAGGAGAACCAGGACCGGTCCGAGTTTGCCTGGCACGCGTGCACGTCTCATTCGAACCGTAGCAACGACCTGGTGCCGGCTTCTCGCTGATGCGGCTGCGCCATCTGCCGCCCACGGTTCTGCACCACGATGCGGGAGGAGACGTCAATGGCAGAAGGGTCCAGTGGGGCGGAACCGCGGCTGGAACGCGCCTCACGCGTAAAAGGACGCTACAACCGCCGGTGAGATCGACGACCTACCCCGCCAACTCGTGAGCTGATCGGCCAGCGGGGCCTGAACTTGGACGGACTGCCACTGCCGACACGGCTCGCCCGGCCGGCTCATGATTGGATTGGTCGACGGGGCTCTTCAGCCTGCCCGCTTGGCACTCCAGCTGCCGCTGCACACGACCAGTCCGCCGGACGTGCGCCATGTACCGCTGCCGCTGCCCTTTGCGGTGAGGCTACCGGCGATCGGCACCTTGTTCGCGCCGCTGGTGATCGTCGCCTGCACGGCACCACCTGCCGATACCCCGCCGGCGATGTCGATTGCTTCACCGGGGATCGAAGCGTCGCTATCCCTGATCTGCACGTAATAGCTCGTGTTGCCTGAACACGGTCCTTCAGTCGTCGTGGCGACGATGGTCCAGGAGCCGTCGAACTGGTTCGGCACCCGCACCTTCTTCGTAGCTGCACCAGCAGGGCAAAGAGTACCAAGCATAAGGCTGGCTGTAACGATTGAGAGGGAAATACGGGTCACGTGCAGCTCCAGCGGTTGCGCCGTCGGGGCTGACCGCGCCGCCATGATACGGGGACCATGGCTAAATAGTTTCACGCACAATCACAAATTCTGCATCCGATCAGTCGAGCCGTGAACAAGCTGAGCCGTATCGGCTGTGCAATCCCGATGTTGGGCTAGCTGTATGCGCCCGCATTTTGGGGAAAATCGTCATCTTATTTCGTTAGCCGCTGAAACTATCGCCTGAAGAGGGTCGTAGGGGGAAGCTACCGCCCTGTTATGGGCGCCGCCCTGCGGTCGTGGGGTTCTCAAGCCTTTCTGGCTTCGAACTGGCATATCCGCCGAACTCTGGAGATCTCGATGAGGAAGACAACCTTTGCGCTCGCCGCCGCAACCCTGCTCGGCAGTCTCGCCTTCGGTGTCGGCACCGTGTCAGCTGCCCCGATGTCGGTGAACGGCCTTCAACTCCATCACCCGGACGTCACGCAGGTCCGCATGATGCACGGCGACCGAATGATGATGAAGAAGCGGATGATGCGCCGTCGCATGATGAAGAAGCGGATGATGCGCCGCATGTAAGGTGCTCACCTTCAGCGTCGGGAGGGCTCCTGTCGGAGCCCTTCCACCATCCATCGCTCTGCCTGATCAATGAGGCTGATACGTTGGCCAGCATTTACAGGCTCGCGACGGTACCCTGTCCTTTGTACCCGGGATGCTTCCGCTGGATCGTATTGTCCGCGGATGGCCTCTTTTCCGAGCAATCGGCGTACCCCTATGCGACTAGGGCAGCTGCTATGATTGTGGGTCGGATCCGAATGGCAGACCTGACCGCCGGCCGACCAAAGCTGGGGCGGACTTGAAGGCGAACGGCGCGGCGTTCTCGTCATTCAGGTAGGCAGCGGTTGCGGTAGCGATCTCGTCGTCCGTCACCTTGGACCTGCGGCGCAGGTCGCCGACGCTGGGGATCTCTTTGGCCACGCCGGAGAGCTACTGCACGCGGCCCTACCCGTCCATAAGTCCAATCCGCTTCGCTTCGTCGAGTAATTCAGCGTCGGTCATCACGTTACCGTTCACCCGCCACAGCCTCGGATCCTCGTCGAAGCGCTCGACCATGTAGCCGGCCGCGACCAGGGCTTCCGCGGCTTTGAGGTTCGGATCATCGGTATTGGCCATGTCGCGACGCTACTCTGATCACGGAAGACGTGCGATCCGTCGTGCCACGACGATCAGAATCGCGAGCATCAAGAGCAGTGCGGTCGCCGCCAGCTTGGCGCGAACCCACCAAGAATATTTCTCAGCCATCGAGAGCGGATCTACAGCGAAGGCTGCTAGATGAGAACGTGGATCAAGGCGCATCGGCCGGGAGGCCATATCATCACGGCTCGCCCAGCCTCGCGTGCTTCCGACAGGCCAAAGGTCCGGTATTTTGTTCCAGGATCGTAGGGAGGGGGTAGCTATGGTGATACAAGCCTACCGTCTGACGCTCATGCTGAACTCAGCCGGATCGGACACGGGCACGACGCGCCAGACGGTGGCCATCGCCACCGAGACGACTGGCGAGGCCGTGGAACTCGCACAGACCTACTGCGGTGTCCTGCCGAGCGCGATCGTCTGTTCCGCGGTGCTCTGTGATGCGGCCAGGGCGGTGCTATGGTCCGAGCAGGACGCCGGCAGTCACGGTACGCACCGGCTTGGCCAGCAATGCCGATGATCGGCCGTCGTCTCGCCACCTTGGGCGTCGCCATCGTCTTCGTCAGCTCGACGCGCGCTCTGGAAGCGGCGGGCGTCGCATACGCCGTTGGCGACTGCCCCGTGGCCGGAGCAGTGGCGACCCTGCTGACGGCATCGTGGCCGTCAGCGTGAGCATCTTACAATGGTGCCGGAGAGCAGGCGTGTTCCTCTTTCCAAACGCTGTGCGCCATTGCCAAGCTGCGTGGTCCTGACCAATCCGTAGAAGTTCATGATCTTCATCATGTGACGCTCGTGACGCACATATAGTTACTACCGGGAACGGCCTGATCGCTGGACTGCACGCCCTGCAAATGCGTCAAACAAGAGCCAGACAGGGCCTAACCCTCTGGATTTACGAGAAGATCACGTACAATATTTTTGGACGCTGGCGCGAGGCCCTCAGTCGCCTTGTCTTCTTCCGAAGCGCTGGTTGTCGCTGCCCCTAGCCATTGAGGCGTGCTGATGCTGCAGAAAGCGCTGAAACTGCTTGCTGTGAACGGAAAACGCTCATTATATGAAAAAGCCCGGTTCGGAGGATCTCCGGACCGGGCTCACTGGAATCGTATGCGGAATGCCTGGCAGCTGACGCATACGATTTGCCCCCATATGCTCACGAAGGCGAAAATGACCTAGCAAAGCCGGACCTGAGTCGCAAGTTCGAGATCTGCCACTCGGCGACCTCGAAGCTAGTTATATGACTATGGCCCCAGCTGCTCGCGATAATAGCCGCGCTGAGCATGATCTGATGTGAGTTTAGATCATGCGGAAAGTTTACAATTCTGAAGATGCCTCTACGACTGTCGCAGATCGTCCCCCAGCAGACCCGCAAAGGCCTGCCGAGGCCCTACGCCCTGCGATCCTTCGTCCCTTCATTCCAGAAGAGGCCATGCGGGCAAGAGCGGCAGCGAAATATGCTGGCGTTCATCCAGCAACGATCGGGATGTGGTCAAAGCGGCATAACATCGGACGCGTGATATCTCGCGACTTATACGTAAGTAGGGTGGCGCTGCAGGCTCTTCTCGAAGATGAGCAGGACCTTTTGAAAGCTTATCTCTCAGGCGACCGCAAAAGCGCTCCGATCCAACATCTATACATGCGGCTCGGCATCCCTCTGCCGTTATCTCAGCTCGTCGCGGAGTAGGGGTAATGCCGAAATCTAATGGTTCGGGCTGGGCTGAAGAGTCCGGCGAGAGCAACCGCATGCCTGCTGAGCAGGTCAAGCCTCACCGCCCAGAAGAGCCGGCCGCGAGACCCGATTTCTTGCGCATCAACGCGGCCGCTTTGGTCAACGCCGAGGCGATCATCCGCAGAGTCATTCCCGGCGGCACGCTCCGCGGACGTGAGTACACGGCGCTCAACCCTAACCGGGCCGACAGCCACGCCGGCTCCTTCAGGGTGAACGTCAGGACCGGACGTTGGGCTGACTTCGCCACCGGCGAACGGGGTGGCGACCTGATTAGCCTCGTTGCATGGCGATATGGCGTGCGGCAGTTCGAGGCTGCGCGCGAACTCGCTCTCTTCCTCTCCGTCGACACGGAGACGAGCCGGTGATCAATGGCCTCCAGCAACTCACAAACGATCTAGGCGAACCACTCGGGTTACCGAAGGTCCGACGCGAAACAGCTTCAGATCACATCCATAGCGCATCAAGCGTCTGTCTGCTGCCGGTGCCTGACGACGCGCCGAAGCCGAATTTTTATCACCAAGATCATGGTGGGCATAGCAGGGCGTGGGAGTATCTTGACGCTGCGGGCAAGTTGATCGGCTTCACTATTCGCTACGATCCACTTAACCAACGGAAGCAGTTCGCACCAGTTACACTGTGGCGAGTCGATAATCGCCTCAAATGGCGTAAAGCGAAGTGGCCGGGGCCGCAGCCTCTCTACGGATTGAACAAGCTCGCCTCTCACCCAAACGCTTCGGTCATCGTATGCGAGGGCGAGAAGGCTGCTGACGCCGCGCAGAAGGTATTCCCGAACAGCGTGGTGGTCACCAGTCCAGGCGGGGCCAAGGCGGCCAAGTCAGCGGACTGGACCCCGCTAGCTGGCCGGCCGGTGATGATCTGGCCGGATAATGACGCCCCCGGTCTCGGCTACGCCCTCGACGTCAAGCGAGAGTTGGCCGCAGTCGGCGCTGGCATGATCACCATAGTAGACGCCGCACGGGTTGCTGCAGCGCTACCGTCCAGTGAGCACCGCGCACCGCCTGACGGCTGGGACGCTGCCGACGGTCTCGACATGGACGGCTGGCAGCCAAAGGCACTCGCCGCTGTCGTGCTTCAACATGTTGATCGCGCTGAGCCAGCACCGAGCTACGTCTCCTTCGGCCACTTCGTCATGAACAGTGATGGGCTGAAGGCGAAAATCACCAAGGGGCGGGGCGAGAGCGCCACTACCGAGGACATGTGGATTTCGGCGCCGTTCGAGGTCATCGGCCGTGCCCGAGATCCCTATGGTTTCGGCTGGGCTCGGTGGCTGCGCTGGCGCGATCCAGATGGCCGCCGCCACGAACATGCCGTGGCTGACTCGGCGCTGCACGGTGACACGGGCGCCCTGGCCGCCGACCTCGCAGCGCGCGGCTTGGTGATCTCCCGCGCCGGTCGCGGGGCGCTCTGCGACTACTTGAACCGAGTTGGTGTAGCCGCGCGTGTAACCATCGTGAACCGTACCGGCTGGCACGTGATCGGCGAGCAGCGGGTATTCGTTCTGCCAGATGCGGTGATCGGCCAGCCCGAGACCGAAACGGTGGTCCTGACTGGAGCGGCCGCAGCACCCTATTCACGAAAGGGAACGTTGCAGGATTGGCGCGACAGTGTCGGACGGCTGACCGCTGGGCACGGTCGCCTCATCCTGGCGGTTGCCACAGCCTTCGCCGGGCCGCTCGTTGATCTTGTCGGGGGCGAAGGTGGTGGGGTGAACCTCTACGGCCAGTCTAGCCGTGGGAAGACAACGGCGCTGAAGGCGGCGGCGAGCGTCTGGGGCCGTGGTGCCTCAGATCCCGGCTTTGTCCGATCTTGGCGAGCTACCGCTAACGCCCAGGAGGCCACCGCGGCGATCGTCACGGATACGCTGTTGTGCCTCGATGAAATCGGGGTGGCCGATGGTCGGGATGCAGCGGCGGCCGTCTACCAGTTGGCCTCCGGTGTCGGAAAGGGCCGCTCGGCTCGGGACGGTTCGATCCGAGCGCCGATGACGTGGAGGGTGCTCACGCTCTCGACCGGCGAGTTGCCGATGGCAGCCAAGATCGCGGAGGACAAGCAGCGCAAGGCCTACGCGGGTCAAGCTGTGCGTCTGCTCGATGTCCCTGCCGATGCCGGCCGCGGCCTCGGTCTGTTCGACCACGCCGGGCCAGAGGGGGATCCTGCCCGTCTCGCCGAAGCCCTGCAGAAGGCCGCCCTATTGGCCTACGGCGAGGCTGGGCCGGCCTTCGTCCGCGCCTTGATGGACATGGGGCAGGAGGAAGCCCGGGCTCTCGTCGTCGACATCGTGGACAGCTTCGTCACCGAGTACTCGCCGGCCGACGCTGACGGGCAGATCCGGCGAGCTGCCGCGCGGCTCGGCATGATCGCCGCGGCGGGCGAGCTGGCTCGCACCTTCAACATCGTGCCCTGGGGGGAGGGTGAGGCAGAGGCGGCGGCGACGCGGGCGCTGGCAGACTGGATCGGGTCGCGCGGCGGCATCGAACCAGCCGAGGTCCGTGAAGCTATTGCTCAGGTTAGGCGATTCTTTGAGGCACACGGCGAGAGCCGCTTCGAAATTGTGGACCACACCGACGCCCGCCCGGTTCCGAATCGCGTTGGCTGGCGCCGGGGTCATGGTGATGGACGGGTATGGCTGGTCCTGCCCGAAATGTGGAAATCGGAAGTTTGCTCTGGCCTCGACCCAGTAGCGACCGCGCGCATCCTAGCTGATCACGGGATGCTCAAGCGAGATAAGACGAAGCTCCAGCGGCCAGAGCGGACTCCTGCCGGACAGCTACGGGTTTACGTAATCACGGCAGCCGTGTTCGATGGAGGCTCCGATGCGTCCTGACCTACGCCTCCGACTGCGCGAAATCACGAAATCCCTCTCTACCCAAAAAACAGGTGTACCAAGTGTAACAGGTGTACCAAGCTCAACCGTACACCCGGTGATACACCCTGTTGACACACCTTCAGCATCGGAAAAAGATAAGCAATTTCAAAGTGTCACACCTGGTACACCTTGCTACACCCTCAAAAATGAAGGTGGCGATAAGCGGTACACCTCGCAGGGTGTGATGACAGGTGTAGCAGACGGTGCAGCGGCAACGGGCAACGAGTCAGTGGACTGGTTCGCGCACTACAAGGGGCGCTTCATTATCCTTGAAAACGGGGGCGGTTTCGATCGTGCCGCGGCCGATCAGCTAGCGCCAGACGGAATGCTCGCGGCGCTCGGGCTGGCGCCCGGCACCCTCCACTAGCGGTGGGTGGCCCGGATGAGGCAGCACACCTGCGCGGGGAGAGGGGCGTGAGCCGACCACCGCACATCCCAGAAATCGGAGATGTCCCAGTGGCGAAGGTCGCTTCGCGCATGGGCTTCGTTGGCGTGCGCGAATTCGAGTTGGCGCTGCCCGAGCTGCGCCGACGTGGCTTCCCGACCGCGGACCCGACCTCCGGCCACTACTGCATTGAGGCGATCGATCGTTGGCGCCGTAGGCGACATCCTGATCTCTTCCCCGAATTGACAGTCTCCGGCGAAGCGCGGGACGCTTCAGTGGCCAGGCAGCGACTCGCGGAGAAGCGAACCGGTGGGCACCGTGAAAATTCCCTACCTCGTCGTCCGTGAACGGCACGGCAAACGCTTGGCCTACTGGTGTCCGACGCCGACGATGAAGGTTGCTGGCTTCGCGCTGATCGCACTAGGTTCCGACGGCCCCGATGCGTGGCGCGAGGCCAAGACTTGGAACGAGCGCTGGCAGGCGCACCGCAAGGGCGTGAAGGCGGCCGAGCAGCCGAAATGGCCGCGCGGATCGCTTGGGGAGGCCTACGAGCGGTACCGCGCCACGGAAGGCTGGAACCGCAAACAGGCGCGCACGCGGGAAGACTGGGGGCGTGGCTGGCGCTACATCGCCCCTATCTTCGGCGACGTCGCTCCGCACACGGTCGACTATGATCTAATCGACGCCTGGTACGCCGACCTGATCGAGACGGCAGGCGTCCGGGAAGCGCACCGGGCCATGAAAATCTGGCGGGCGTTGTGGGTCGTGGCGGCCGCCATGAGTGGGGGCCGGCCGTTCTACTGCGCCCGTGGGGCCGACCCGTCGCTGGGCGTGCGCCGCGTAACGCCAACGGCCCGCAAGGCGGTCTGGCAGGAGCACGAGCTGCGGCGGATCATCCACTACGCCTGGCGTGAGGGCTACCGCGGCTTGGCCTGTCTCGTGTCCATCATGTGGGATACGGCCTTCTCGCCGGTCGATGCCCGATCCCTCACGGCCGGCCAGCTCGTGCGCATCGGCCGATTCGGCGCCTTCGAGATCGGCCGGGCTAAGACGGGGCAGGCGGTGATCGGCACATTGTCAAGGCGATCTGCCACTTTGATCCGCGCCTACCTCGACGGGCTCGGCCTGCGGCCGCTTCCGTCTACGCCGCTGTTTCGGACGCGCGAGGGGGCGCCATACCGGAAGAACTCACTGGCTGAGGATTTCCGGAACCTGCGGAGGTTGGTCGACCCAAAGGAGACGCGGCAGATGCTCGACATCCGACGCTCCGTAGCGATCGAAGCCAGGGCAGGGGGTGCGTCACGGGAGCACTTGGGTGCGAAGCTCGCCAACTCCATCGCCGCCAACGCCGAGCTGGAGCGGACGTACCAGCCGGTCGATATCGACGCCGTCCAAGCGGTTGATCGCGCGCGACTGAACGCCCGGCGACGAGCACGACAGAACAGATCGAGGGCGAAAAGTTGAACGGCCCGGCAAACGCGAGTTGAACGGCGCCTGCGATTTTGGAGCTAAGTGACTGATATGAATGGCGCGGGCGACGGGGCTCGAACCCGCGACCTCCGGCGTGACAGGCCGGCACTCTAACCAACTGAGCTACGCCCGCACGGCGTGGTCGCCTCAAGGGGGCGTTTCGCCCGGCGACGGGGCGGGGTTTATGGGCCGCTTCGGGCGCTGTCAAGCGCATCCAGGTCGGATTCGTCGCGGGGCCGCCCCGGGGGCCTGCGCGCTTCCGTCGTGTTGCAGCCGCGCCCGGCGCCCCCATCTCCCGACGTGAGGGACGGCGTGGTTTGTGCGACGCGACAAGCCATTGTCACGGCTCGGCAGGTCGACTAAGCCTCCGGCCGCGCGCATCCTGGCATAAGAACAATTCCACGGGCGAATCCGGGTCGGCGTCGCACCGCGGTTTTCTACGTCTCGCGAGGCCCTGGCATGACCGGATTGTTGGCGGATTACCTGCCGCTCATCGTGTTCATCGGCGTGGCACTGTTCATCGCCACGGCGCTACTGGTCGTGCCGTTCCTCGTCGCCTTCAAGAGCCCCGATCCCGAGAAGCTCTCGGCCTACGAATGCGGTTTCAACGCCTTCGACGATGCCCGCATGAAGTTCGACGTGCGCTTCTACCTCGTGGCGATCCTGTTCATCATCTTCGATCTTGAGGTCGCTTTCCTGTTCCCCTGGGCCATCACCTTCGGTGATCTGGGCTGGTTCGGCTTCTGGTCGATGATCGTCTTCCTGGGCGTGCTGACCGTCGGTTTCGTCTACGAGTGGCGCAAGGGCGCCCTTGAGTGGGATTGAGTCCCGTCAGCCCCCGCCCGCACCGGATTCCGAGTCGCCGATGGCCCTGATCACCGACACGACCCAAAGCCTGTCCCGCGCGCCCGCGGTCGCGCCCCAGCCGAAGGGGATCATCGATCCCAACACCGGCCGGCCGATCGGTGCGGACGATCCGACCTTCCTGTCGATCAGCGACGAGCTCGCTGACCGCGGCTTCCTGCTCACCACCACGGATGAGCTGATCAACTGGGCCCGCACCGGCTCGCTGATGTGGATGACCTTCGGACTCGCCTGCTGCGCGGTCGAGATGATGCAGATGTCGATGCCGCGCTACGATTGCGAGCGCTTCGGCTTCGCGCCCCGGGGCTCGCCCCGCCAGTCCGACGTGATGATCGTCGCCGGGACGCTCACCAACAAGATGGCCCCGGCGCTGCGCAAGGTCTACGACCAGATGCCGGAGCCGCGCTACGTCATCTCGATGGGCTCCTGCGCCAACGGCGGCGGCTACTACCACTACTCCTACTCGGTGGTGCGCGGCTGCGACCGGGTGGTGCCGGTGGACATCTACGTGCCCGGCTGCCCGCCCACCGCCGAGGCGCTGCTCTACGGCGTGCTGCTTCTCCAGAAGAAGATCCGCCGCACCGGCACGATCGAGCGCTGAGGGGCGGCCATGACGAACGGCATCTCGATCCTGTCGCACACCCAGCCCGCGAGCGGTGAGGCGGCCCTCACGACGATGGCCGAGCGCGTCGTCGGCGCCCTCGGCCCGGCGGTGGTGTCGCATGCCATCGCGTTCGGCGAGCTGACGCTGGTGGTCCAGGCCTCCGACATCGTCTACGCGCTGACCTACCTGCGGGACGATCCGGCCTGCGCGTTCCGCAGCTTCATCGATATCTGCGGCGCGGATTACCCGCAGCGCGTGAAGCGCTTCGACGTGGTCTACCATCTGCTGTCGTTGCGCCACAACGCGCGCATCCGGCTGAAGGTGCAGACCGACGAGGTGACCCCCGTCCCCTCGGCGATCGAGGTGTTCCCGGCCGCCAACTGGTACGAGCGCGAGACCTACGACCTCTACGGCATCCTGTTCTCGGGCCATCCGGACCTGCGCCGCCTGCTCACCGATTACGGCTTCGAGGGGCATCCCCTGCGCAAGGATTTTCCGCTGACGGGCTTCGTCGAGGTCCGCTACGACCAGGACCAGGCGCGGGTCGTCTACGAGCCCGTCCAGCTCACCCAAGAATTCCGCAACTTCGACTTCCTGTCTCCGTGGGAGGGCACCGACTACGTGCTCCCCGGCGACGAGAAAAAGACTTCGGCCTGAACCGCGGAGACTGTCAGTGACAGAGCACAACATCCGCAACTTCGCGATCAATTTCGGCCCGCAGCACCCGGCGGCGCACGGGGTGCTGCGCCTCGTGCTGGAACTCGACGGCGAGGTGGTCGAGCGGGTCGATCCGCATATCGGGCTGCTGCACCGCGGCACCGAGAAGCTGATCGAGCACAAGACCTACCTGCAGGCGACGCCCTATTTCGACCGGCTCGACTACGTGTCGCCGATGAACCAGGAGCACGCCTTCTGCCTGGCGATCGAGAAGCTGGCCGGGATCGAGGTGCCGCGGCGCGCCCAGCTGATCCGGGTGCTGTTCTGCGAGATCGGCCGGCTGCTGTCGCACCTGCTCAACGTCACCACGCAGGCGATGGATGTCGGCGCCCTCACGCCCCCGCTCTGGGGCTTCGAGGAGCGCGAGAAGCTAATGATCTTCTACGAGCGTGCCTCCGGCGCCCGGCTCCACGCCAATTATTTCCGGCCCGGCGGCGTCCACCAGGACCTGCCGCCGAAGCTGGTCGACGACATCGAGGCGTTCTGCGACCCGTTCCTGCAGGTCGTCCAGGATCTCGACGACCTCGTGATGGCCAACCGCATCTTCAAGCAGCGCAACGTCGACATCGGCATCGTGTCGGTGGACGAGTGCATGGAGTGGGGCTTCTCCGGCGTGATGCTGCGCGGTTCGGGCATCCCGTGGGACCTGCGCAAGGCGCAGCCCTACGAGTGCTACGAGGAGATGGACTTCGACATCCCGGTGGGCCGGAACGGCGATACCTACGATCGGCAGGTGATCCGCATGGAGGAGATGCGGGAATCGGCCAAGATCATGAAGCAGTGCTGCGCCAAGCTGCGCGAACCGGCCGGGCAGGGCCCGATCGCGGCGCTCGACGGCAAGTTCGCGCCGCCGCCGCGCCGAGAGATGAAGCGCTCGATGGAGGCGCTCATCCACCACTTCAAGCTGTACACCGAAGGCTTCCACGTGCCGGAGGGCGAGGTCTACGCCGCCGTGGAGGCGCCCAAGGGCGAGTTCGGCGTGTATCTGGTGTCGGACGGGACCAACAAGCCGTATCGCTGCAAGATCCGCGCGCCGGGCTTCGCGCATCTGCAGGCGATGGACTGGATGTGCCGTGGGCACCTTCTCGCCGACGTCTCGTGCGTGCTCGGCACGCTCGACATCGTGTTCGGCGAAGTGGATCGGTAAGTTAGAGCGATGGCCAACCGCAGACTCGCCCCCGCCTCCGAGCAGCCCCAAAACTTCGCGTTCTCGCCCGAGAACGCCGAGTGGGCGAAGACCCAGATCGCCAAGTACCCGGAGGGCCGGCAGGCCTCCGCGGTGATCTCGCTCCTGTGGAAGGCGCAGGAGCAGAACGGCGGCTGGCTGCCGCGGGCGGCCATCGAGGCGGTGGCGGCCGAACTCGGCATGCCGAACATCCGCGTGCTGGAGGTCGCGACCTTCTACACGATGTTCGCCCTGGAGCCGGTCGGGCGGTACTGGATCCAGGTCTGCGGCACGGTGCCGTGCGATTCCTGCGGCGCGCGGGGCCTCAAGGAGATGCTCCAGGCGCGGCTCGGACCGCCGGGCCACGTTTCGGCCGACGGCCATTTCTCCTGGCTCGAGGTCGAGTGCCTCGGCGCCTGCTGCAACGCCCCGATGGTGCAGATCAACCAGGATTATTACGAGGACCTGACCCCCGAATCGCTCGGGACGCTGATGGACGATCTGGCGGCCGGTCGGCCGGTCAAGGTCGGCTCACAGACCGGGCGCGTCTCCTCCGAGCCCCTGGGCGGCGCGAATACGCTCACGGACCCGACCCTGTTCGACGGATCGCGGATCGGCGCCTGGCGCAAGCGCTTCGAGGAGGCCGGCAAGGCCGAGGAGCCGGCCGGGGGGACCGGCGAGGCGGCCGCAGCTACGCAGCAGGCCGCCGAGAACCCGAAGCCAGCCCGGCCCGATGCCGGCCGTCCGGTCGAGCGCACGGTGTCCGACGCGCCGGCCCAGCGCGCGGCCGCGGGGGAGACGCCGGTCAAGCCCGAGGACCGCGCCGACGCCGCCGAGCGCGGCCGCTCCACCGCCAAGCACGGCGCCGCCCGCCCGGGCGACGCGGACGTGCTTGACTCGCCGGCCAAGCGCGTCGCCGAAGGAGAGCCGGCCGCGGGCGAGCAGGGCCATGAGGCCATGCCGGACCGTGACGTGGTCCCACAACAGCCCGAGGCGTCCGGCGCCAGCGAGGGCGAGGTCGCCGCGGAGGCCGAGGAGGCTCGCGTCGCCGGGGCGCTTGCGGCGCTGCCGAAGGATGCGAGCCCCGAACAGAAGGCCGACGCGGTCGGCCAGCGCCCGCCGGGCCTGGATGCGGCCCGCGCCGGACAACCCGACGACCTCACCCGGATCAGGGGGATCGGCCCGGGCAACAGCCAGCGCCTGAACGGGCTCGGCATCTACCATGTCGACCAGATCGCCGCCTGGTCCCGCGACGAAATCACTTGGGTCGGCACCTACCTCGCGTTCCCGGGTCGCATCGACCGCGAGGATTGGGTGGGGCAGGCCAAGGCACTGTCGGGCACCGGAGCGTGACCGCCATGGCCGAGGTGTCGAACGACCTAATCTACGAAGTACTGAAGGCAATGCAGATGCGCCTGGGCACTGTGGATGAGGGGCTACGGGACGTGCGTGGTGAGCTGAAAGGCATGCGCATCAGTCTGCAGGCGCAGCAGGTCCAGATGAACGCCGTTCAGGCCGATGTAGGCAACCTTTACGAGGCCTTCGGCGCCCTCGACTCACGGCTCGCCCGCATCGAACGCCGCCTCGACATCACCGACGCTCCGGTCAGCTGAAGGATTTCAGGACATGCTGTCGGATCAGGATCGCATCTTCACCAACCTCTACGGCCTGCAGTCGCCGGGCCTGGAAGCCGCCAAGCAGCGCGGCGCCTGGGACGGGACCAAGTTCCTCCTGGAGCAGGGCCGCGACTGGATCATCGAGGAGATGAAGGCGTCGGGCCTGCGCGGCCGCGGCGGCGCCGGCTTCCCCACCGGCCTCAAGTGGTCGTTCATGCCCAAGAAGTCCGACGGGCGCCCGCACTACCTCGTGGTCAACGCCGACGAGTCAGAGCCGGGGACCTGCAAGGACCGGGAGATCATGCGGCACGATCCGCATCTCCTGATCGAGGGCTGCATGCTGGCCTGCTTCGCCATGGCGGCGCATGCCTGCTACATCTACATCCGCGGCGAGTACGTCGCCGAGAAGCACGCCCTCCAGAAGGCGGTGGACGAGGCCTATGCGGCCCGCCTCGTCGGCCAGTCGAACGTGCACGATTACCCGTTCGACATCTACGTCCACCACGGCGCCGGCGCCTATATCTGCGGTGAAGAGACGGCGCTGATCGAGAGCCTCGAGGGCAAGAAGGGGATGCCGCGGCTCAAGCCGCCGTTCCCGGCCAATATGGGCCTCTACGGCTGCCCCACGACGGTCAACAACGTCGAGTCGATCGCGGTGGCCGGCACGATCCTGCGCCGGGGCGGCGCGTGGTTCGCCGGGCTCGGCGGCAAGAACAACACCGGCACCAAGCTCTTCTGCGTCTCCGGCCACGTCAACACGCCGTGCAACGTCGAGGCGGAGCTGGGCATCACCTTCCGCGAGCTGGTGGATCGGCATTGCGGCGGCATGCGCGGCGGCTGGGACAACCTGCTGTGCTCGATCCCGGGCGGCTCGTCGGTGCCGCTGGTGCCGGCCGACCAGATCATCGACGCCAAGATGGATTTCGACACGCTGCGCGGCCTTGGCTCCGGCCTCGGCACGGCGGCGGTGATCGTGCTCGACAAGTCCACCGACATCGTCGCGGCGATCACCCGGATCTCGTACTTCTACAAGCACGAGTCGTGCGGCCAGTGCACGCCCTGCCGGGAGGGCACCGGCTGGATGTGGCGGGTGATGCAGCGCATGACCGAGGGCCGCGCGCAGAAGCGCGAGATCGACATGCTGTTCGAGGTCACCAAGCAGATCGAGGGACACACGATCTGCGCGCTGGGCGACGCGGCGGCCTGGCCGATCCAGGGCCTGATCAAGCACTTCCGCCCCGAGATCGAGAAGCGGATCGATCGCTACACGGCCAACCCGCATTCCGACCCGATCCCGATGGCCGCGGAGTGAGGCCGTGACGAGCCAGCCTGACAACCTGATGCTCGTGGACCTGCGGCGGATCGACAGGGTCGAGCTTCGCATCGAGCGGACCGAGCGGCGCCTCGATCTCGCCGACGCCCCGCACTGAGATGGCACCGATGACAAAAATCCGCGTCGACGGCACCGAGGTCGAGGTTCCGGCCGAATACACCCTGCTCCAGGCCTGCGAGGCCGCCGGAGCCGAGATCCCGCGCTTCTGCTTCCACGAGCGGCTGTCGATCGCCGGCAATTGCCGGATGTGCCTCGTCGAGCTGAAGGGCGCGCCCAAGCCGGTGGCGAGCTGCGCCTACGCGGTGAAGGATTGCCGCCCCGGCCCGAACGGCGAGCCGCCGGAGGTCCTCACCCGCTCCGGCCTGACCAAGAAGGCCCGGGAAGGGGTGATGGAGTTCCTCCTGATCAATCACCCGCTCGACTGCCCGATCTGCGACCAGGGCGGCCATTGCGACCTCCAGGATCAGGCCATGGCCTACGGGGTCGATTCGACCCGCTACCAGGAGAACAAGCGCGCGGTCGAGGAGAAGCATATCGGCCCGCTGGTGCGGACCGCGATGAACCGCTGCATTCACTGCACCCGCTGCGTGCGCTTCCTCGCCGAGGTGGCGGGCGTGCCCGACCTCGGCGCCATCGGCCGCGGCGAGGACATGGAGATCACGAGCTACCTCGAGCAGTCGATGGCCTCGGAGCTCCAGGGCAACGTCGCCGACCTCTGCCCCGTGGGGGCCCTGGTGCATCGGCCGCAGAGCTACAACGTGCGGTCCTGGGAGCTGAACAAGACCGAATCGGTCGACGTGATGGATGCGGTCGGCTCGTCGATCCGCATCGACACCCGCGGCCGCGAGGTGATGCAGATCGAGCCGCGGGTCAGCGAGGAGATCAACGAGGAGTGGATCTCCGACAAGACCCGCTATCACATCGATGGGCTGCGGATGCAGCGCCTGGACCGGCCCTACCTGCGCGAGAACGGCCGCCTGCGCCCGGCCTCCTGGGGTGAGGCGTTCCAGGCCATCGCCGCCAAGGTGAAGGGGACGGATCCGAAGCGCATCGGTGCCGTGGTCGGCGACCTCGCCGGGGTCGAGGAGATGTTTGCGCTGCGCGAACTGATGCGCGCTCTGGGCACGCCCAACCTCGATTGCCGCCAGACCGAGACCGGGCTCGACCCGGCGCTCGGCCGCGCCTCCTATATCTTCAACCCGACCATCGCGGGGATCGAGGGCGCGGACGCGATCCTGATCGTCGGTGCCAACCCGCGCACCGAGGCCTCGCTGCTCAACGTGCGCATCCGCAAGCGCTGGCGCATGGCACCGCTGGCGGTGGGGGTCATCGGCGAGCCGGTCGATCTGACCTATCCGAGCCACTACATCGGCGCCGGCCCGGACTCCCTTGCGGCGCTCGCCCGCGGCGAGCACAGCTTCCTGGAGGTGCTCAAGGAGGCCAAGGCGCCGCTCGTCATCGTCGGCGCCAACGCCGAGCCCGGCATCCTGGCCGCGGCCGCATCGCTGGCCAAGGCGGTCGGCGCGGTCTCGGAGGGGTGGAACGGCTTCGGCGTGCTGCACACGGCGGCCGCCCGGGTCGGGGCCCTGGACCTCGGCTTCGTGCCGGGGGAGGGCGGCCTGGCCGTCTCGGGGATGCTGGAGCCGGGCGCCCTCGACGTGCTGTTCAACCTCGGGGCCGACGAGCGCGCCGTGCCGCCGGGCGCCTTCATGATCTATCAGGGCACCCACGGCGACCGGGGCGCCTCCCGGGCCGACGTGATCCTGCCGGGCGCCGCCTACAGCGAGAAGTCGGCGACCTGGGTGAACACGGAGGGCCGGGTCCAGCTGGGCAACCGCGCCGCCTTCCCGCCGGGCGATGCCCGCGAGGATTGGGCGATCCTGCGCGCCCTCTCGGACGTGCTGGGTCAGCGCCTGCCCTTCGATTCGCTGACCGCGCTCCGCCGGGCGCTCTACGCCGCCCACCCGCATCTCGCGGCGGTCGGCGCAGTCGAGCCCGGCAATGTCGCGGAGGCCCTGGACCGGCTCGCCGGCCTCGGCGGCACCGCGACCGGTCCGGCCTTCGCTTCGCCGGTCACCGACTTCTACCTCACCAACCCGATCGCCCGCGCCTCGCGGATCCTCGCAGAGTGCTCGCGGCTGGCCCGGGAGCGCGCCGCCGAGGCGCGCCCCCTGGCGGCGGCCGAGTAGGAGCCAAGACCGATGACGTCGCTCGAAATCCTCGGGACCGTGCTCCTGATCGTGCTGAAGAGCTTCGTGCTCCTCGCCGCGCTCCTCGTCTTCATCGCCTACGCGCTGCTCGCCGACCGGAAGATCTGGGCGGCGGTTCAGCTCCGGCGCGGCCCCAACGTGGTCGGCCCCTTCGGCCTGTTCCAGTCCTTCGCCGACCTGCTCAAGTTCGTGCTGAAGGAGCCGGTCATCCCGGCGGGCGCCAACAAGGCGATCTACCTGCTGGCGCCGCTGGTCTTCGCGATGCTGGCCCTGTCGAGCTGGGCGGTGATCCCGCTCGCCGACGGCTGGGCGATCGCCGACATCAACGTCGGCATCACCTACATCTTCGCGATCTCCAGCCTGGGCGTCTACGGCGTCATCATGGGCGGCTGGGCCTCGAACTCGAAATACGCCTTCCTGGGCGCGCTGCGCTCGGCGGCCCAGATGATCTCCTACGAGGTCTCGCTCGGCTTCGTGATCATCTGCGTGCTGCTCTGCGCAGGCTCCCTGAACCTCTCGCGCATCGTGATGGCGCAGGACACGAGCCTCGGCCTGTTCGGCTGGTACTGGCTGTGGCTGTTCCCGATGTTCGTGGTGTTCTTCATCTCGGCGCTCGCCGAGACCAACCGCCCGCCCTTCGATCTGCCCGAGGCCGAGTCGGAGTTGGTGGCCGGCTACATGGTCGAATACTCGTCGACGCCCTATCTGCTGTTCATGCTCGGCGAGTACGTCGCCATCATGAGCATGTGCGCGCTCGGCACCGTGCTGTTCCTGGGCGGCTGGCTGTCGCCGATCCCGTTCGCGCCGTTCACCTGGGTGCCGGGCGTGATCTGGTTCATCCTGAAGGCCAGCTTCCTGTTCTTCCTGTTCGCGATGGTGAAATCCATCGTGCCGCGCTACCGCTACGATCAGCTCATGCGCCTCGGCTGGAAGGTCTTCCTGCCGATTTCGCTGGTCTCGGTCGTCGTCGTCGCCTTCGTGCTCAAGCTGACCGGCCTCGCGCCGGGCGCCTGAGCCCACCCGCCGAATCGGAGATCCGGGCCATGAAGCTCGATCAGGTCGCAAAGAGCCTGCTGCTGAAGGAATTCGTGTCGGGGATGATCCTCGGCATGCGCTACTTCTTCAAGCCGAAGGCCACGATCAACTACCCCTTCGAGATGGGGCACCGCGGTCCGCGCTTCCGGGGCGAGCATGCCCTGCGCCGCTATCCGAACGGCGAGGAACGGTGCATCGCCTGCAAGCTCTGCGAGGCGATCTGCCCGGCCCAGGCCATCACCATCGAGGCCGGTCCGCGCCGCAACGACGGCACCCGCCGGACGACTCGGTACGACATCGACATGGTGAAGTGCATCTACTGCGGCATGTGCCAGGAGGCCTGCCCGGTGGACGCCATCGTGGAGGGGCCGAACTTCGAATTCTCGGTGGAGACCCGGGAGGAGCTTCTCTACGACAAGCAGAAGCTCCTGCTGAACGGCGACCGCTGGGAGCGCGAGATCGCCCGCAACATCGCGATGGACGCACCGTATCGCTAACGCATCATCTCGAAAGGCAGGCCCCGGCTTTCGGAAAAGATGATGTCGAATCAGGGATCTAGGGCATCGCGGCGGTTCCGCTTTCCGGAGCGATGCTCTAGAGCCATGCCGGGGGCGCTGTTGTGCCCCCGCCGACCGGGTTCTATAGACGGGCCGCCCGCTGCGGCCCGTTTCCACGCACGGCAGAAGGGGCCGCTCCGGCGGCCGATCCCGACCAGCGCATGACCGCAGCAGCCGCCTTCTTCTACCTGTTCGCGAGCGTCACGGTCGCGTCGGGCTTCATGGTGATCGCCTCGCGCAATCCCGTCGCCTCGGTGCTGTTCCTGATTCTCGCCTTCGTGAACGCCGCCGGGCTGTTCGTCCTGATGGGCGCCGAGTTCCTCGCGATGATCCTGGTGGTCGTCTACGTGGGCGCGGTGGCGGTTCTGTTCCTGTTCGTGGTGATGATGCTCGACGTCGACTTCGCCGAGCTGCGCCAGGGCTTTCAGCAATACCTGCCGGTGGGCGCCCTGATCGGCGCGATCTTCCTGGTCGAGCTGCTGCTGGTGGTGGGCTCCTGGACCATCGATCCGGGCCTCGTCCAGGCGCCGCTCGGCAACGTCGCTTCGGCCGAGAACCTGACCAACGCCCAGGCGCTCGGCCGGGTGCTCTACACCGACTACGCCTATTTCTTCCAGCTCGCCGGCCTGATCCTGCTGGTTGCCATGATCGGCGCCATCGTGCTGACCCTGCGCGACCGGCCGGGCGTCAAGCGCCAGGACATCGCTGTCCAGAACGCCCGCACCCAGGCGATGGCGGTTGAGACCCGCAAGGTGCCCTCGCGCCAGGGCGTCGAGGTCTGATGAAAGCCGGGAGCTTCGAACGATGATCGGCCTGAGCCACTATCTCACCGTCGCGGCGATCCTGTTCACGCTCGGCGTGCTCGGCATCTTCATCAACCGCAAGAACATCATCGTCATCCTGATGTCGGTCGAGCTGATCCTGCTCTCGGTCAACATCAACCTCGTCGCCTTCTCGACGCAGCTGAACGACATCACCGGACAGGTCTTCGCCCTGTTCGTCCTGACGGTCGCGGCCGCCGAATCGGCGATCGGCCTCGCCATCCTGGTGGTGTTCTTCCGCAACCGCGGCTCCATCGCGGTCGAGGACGTGAGCATGATGAAGGGCTAGGGCCTCCCTCCCCGCGCGCCCCGATTCACATCCGGACGCCGCCGCCCAGCGGCCGGCCCGGAGGACGGACTGCAAGAGAGCGATGTATCACGCGATCGTCTTCTTCCCGCTGATCGGCTTCCTGATCGCTGGCCTGTTCGGCCGGTACATCGGGGCCCGGGCCTGCGAGTACATCACCACGGCGTTCCTGGCCTTCACGGCCCTGCTCGCCTGGGTCGTGTTCCTGGAGGGTGGCCATGCCGAGCGGGTGCAGGTCGCCGCTTGGTTCTCGGCCGGCGACCTCCAGGTCGACTGGGCCTTCAAGGTCGACACCCTGACCCGGGTCATGCTGGTGGTGGTGACCACCGTCTCGACCCTCGTGCACCTCTACTCCGTGGGCTACATGGAGGAGGATCCGCACCGGCCGCGGTTCTTCGCCTACCTGTCGCTGTTCACCTTCGCGATGCTGATGCTGGTGACGGCCGACAACCTCGTGCAGATGTTCTTCGGCTGGGAGGGCGTGGGCCTCGCCTCCTACCTGCTGATCGGCTTCTGGTACGAGAAGCCCTCGGCCAACGCCGCCGCTATGAAGGCGTTCATCGTCAACCGGGTCGGCGATTTCGGCTTCTCGCTCGGCATCTTCCTGGTCTTCGTGCTGACCGGCTCCGTGGCGTTCGACGCGATCTTCGGCAAGGTCGATGCGATCAAGACCCTGAGCTTCCACTTCATCGGCTACGACTGGAACGCCCTGACGCTGGCCTGCCTGCTCCTGTTCATGGGCGCCATGGGCAAGTCGGCGCAGTTCCTGCTGCACACGTGGCTGCCGGACGCTATGGAGGGCCCGACCCCGGTCTCGGCGCTGATCCATGCCGCCACCATGGTGACCGCGGGCGTATTCATGGTGGCGCGTCTGTCGCCGCTGTTCGAGGAGGCGCCGAACGCGCTCGTCGTCGTCACGGTGATCGGCGGCATCACGTCCTTCTTCGCGGCCACGATCGGCCTCGTGCAGAACGACATCAAGCGGGTGATCGCCTACTCGACCTGCTCGCAGCTCGGCTACATGTTCGTGGCGCTCGGCGTCGGCGCCTATTCGGCGGGCGTGTTCCACCTGTTCACCCACGCCTTCTTCAAGGCTTTGCTGTTCCTGGGCGCCGGCTCGGTCATCCACGCGATGCACCACGAGCAGGACATGCGGAACATGGGCGGCCTGCGCCGCTACATCCCCTACACCAGCGCCATGATGGCGATCGGGTCGCTGGCGCTGATCGGCTTCCCCTACACGGCCGGCTACTACTCGAAGGACGCGATCATCGAGGCGGCCTATGCCTCGACCCGGCCCGGGCACACGCTCGCCTTCCTGTGCGTGGTGGTGGCGGCGTTCTTCACCTCGTTCTACTCCTGGCGGCTGTTCTTCATGACCTTCGAGGGTCCGGCCCGCTGGGGTGTGCACGCCGCGCACGACCACCCAGACGCCCCCGCGGTGGCGCACTCGACCATGGCGCACGAGGCCGACGGGCCCCCCGGCCACACCGAGGGCGCGGCACACGACGACAAGGGCCACGATATCGAGCCGGCCCACAAGAGCGACGTGGTCGCCGACGACCATCACGGGCACGGCGATCATACGCCCCATGAGAGCCCGCTGGTGATGACGATCCCGCTGGCGATCCTCGCCTTCGGTGCGCTGTTCGCCGGGATCATCTTCCACGACCGGTTCATCGGCTCCGGCATGGACGCGTTCTGGGGCCACGCCCTGGCGCACGGCCCGAACAACCACATCATGCACGAGATCCACGAGGTCCCGGCGCTGGTCTCCTACTCACCGCTGATCATGCTGATCCTCGGCTTCGTCCTGGCGTTCTGGATGTATATCCGCCGGCCGGAACTGCCGGGCGCGCTCGCCGCGCAGCAGCCGTCGCTGTACCGGTTCCTGCTCAACAAATGGTACTTCGACGAGATCTACGATCGGATCTTCGTCCGCCCGGCCAAGGATTTCGGCCTGTTCCTGTGGAAGCAGGGCGACGGCCGGATCATCGACGGGCTGGGCCCGAACGGCATCGCGGCCCGTGTCGTGGACGTGACCCGCGGGGTGGTCCGCCTCCAGACCGGATACCTCTACCACTACGCCTTCGTCATGCTCATCGGCGTCGCCGGCCTGATCAGCTGGTATCTGATGGCCGGGCTGCCCAAGGGTGCACACTGACATGCTCGGCCTCGGCATCCTCTCCGGCCTGCTGATCGTGCCGCTCTGCGGCGCGGCCTTCATCCTGACGCTGAACGGCGACGAGGCTTCCGTCGCGCGCAACAGCCGCTGGGCCGCGCTCGCCACCACGATCGTCACCTTCGTGCTCTCGCTGGTGGCCTGGGGCCGCTACGACGCCGCCTCGGCGAGCTTCCAGCTGGTCGAGAGCCATCCGTGGCTCGCCGAGACGATCCGGTTCAAGCTCGGCGTCGACGGCTTCTCGATCCCGCTCGTCCTGCTGACCACCTTCCTGATGCCGTTCTGCATCGGCGCCTCGTGGCACTCGATCCACTTCCGGGTGAAGGAGTATTTCGTCGCCTTCCTCGTCCTCGAGACGACGATGATCGGCGTGTTCGAGTCGCTCGACCTGCTGCTGTTCTACCTGTTCTTCGAGGCCGGCCTGATCCCGATGTTCCTGATCATCGGCATCTGGGGCGGGCAGCGCCGGGTCTATGCCAGCTTCAAGTTCTTCCTCTACACCCTGCTCGGCTCGGTGCTGATGCTGCTCGCCGTGATGGCGATGTACTGGCAGGCCGGGACCACCGACATCCCGACCCTGCTGCAGTACCGCTTCCCGGTGCAGGTGCAGACCTGGCTGTGGCTCGCCTTCTTCGCCTCCTTCGCGGTGAAGATGCCGATGTGGCCGGTCCATACCTGGCTGCCCGACGCCCACGTGGAGGCGCCGACCGCCGGCTCGGTGATCCTGGCCGGCATCCTCCTGAAGATGGGCGGCTACGGCTTCATCCGGATCTCGCTGCCGATGCTGCCGGTGGCGAGCCACGACTTCGCGCCCCTGGTCTTCGCCCTCTCGGTGATCGCGATCATCTTCACGTCGCTCACCGCGATGATGCAGACCGACATCAAGAAGCTGATCGCCTACTCGTCGGTGGCCCATATGGGCTTCGTGACGCTGGGCCTGTTCACCCTGAACGAGCAGGGCATCCAGGGCGCGCTGTTCCTGATGATCTCGCACGGCATCGTCTCGGGGGCGCTATTCCTCTGCGTCGGCGTCGTCTACGACCGGATGCACACCCGCGAGATCTCGGCCTATGGCGGCCTCGTCAAGCGGATGCCGCTCTACGCGGTGGCCATGATGGTGTTCACGATGGCCAATGTCGGCCTGCCCGGCACCTCCGGCTTCGTCGGCGAGTTCCTGTCGATGCTCGGCGCCTTCAAGGCGAACCCGAACGTCGCCTTCTTCTCGACCTTCGGCATCATCCTGTCGGCGGCCTACGCCCTGTGGCTCTACGCCCGGGTGATCTACGGCAAGCTGGAGAAGCCGAACCTCCAGGGCATCCTGGATCTGGATCTGCGCGAAAAGATCATCCTGGCGCCGCTGGTCGCGCTGACGATCTATTACGGCGTGCATCCGGCCCCGGTGCTCGACGTGTTCGCGCCCTCGACCGACGCGCTGATGGCCAGCATGAAGGCCGCCCTCTCGAACACCCAGACGGCCGCGGCCGCGCTGCCGATCCCGCGCTGAGGCGGACACCATGCCCACCGTCCACTCCGTCCTGCCCTCGCTGGCACCGCTCCTGCCCGAGCTGATCCTCGGCATCGGCGTCCTGGTCCTGATCCTCTACGGCGCCTGGCGCGGCGAGCGCTCGGCCGAGACCGTGAGCGTCGGCGCCCTGGTGCTGCTCCTCGTCGCCCTCTCGGTGGTGATCTCCCAGCCGGTGCATGGCCGGATCACGACCCTGTCGGGCGCCTTCGTGTCGGATTCCTTCTCCAAGGTGATGAAGTCGCTGGTACTGCTCGGCTCGGCCTCGACGATCCTGCTGGCGCACGACTTCTTCAAGCGCGAGCGCATCGACCGGTTCGAATTCCCGGTGCTGATCGTGCTGTGCACCATCGGCATGATGGTGATGGTCTCGGCCAACGACCTGATCGCGCTCTACCTGGGCCTTGAGCTGCAATCGCTCGCCGCCTACGTGATCGCCGCCTTCCACCGGGACGACGCCAAGTCCACCGAGGCCGGCCTGAAGTACTTCGTGCTCGGCGCGCTCTCCTCCGGGATGCTGCTCTACGGCGCCTCCCTGGTCTACGGCTTCACCGGCACCGTTTCCTTCCCCGGCATCGTCTCGGCGCTGAACGAGAATGCCGGTCTCGGCATCGTGCTGGGGATCGTGTTCCTGGCCGCCGGCGTCTGCTTCAAGATGTCGGCGGTTCCGTTCCACATGTGGACCCCCGACGTCTACGAGGGCTCGCCGACCCCGGTGACCGCCTTCTTCGCCACCGCGCCCAAGATGGCGGCGGTGTCGATGACGGTCCGGGTGTTCATCGGTGCCATGCCGGACGTGACGGCGATCTGGCAGCAGATCTTCATCTTCGTCTCGGTGGTGTCGATGGCGCTCGGCTCCTTCGCGGCCATCGGCCAGAGCTCGATCAAGCGCCTGATGGCCTACTCGTCGATCGCCAATATCGGCTACGCCCTGATCGGACTGGCCTGCGGCTCGGAGGAGGGGATCAGCGGGCTCGTCACTTACATGATCATCTACCTCGCGATGACGCTCGGCACCTTCGCGATCATCCTGTCGCTCCGGCGTCGGGACGTGATGTTCGAGTCGATCGAGGATCTGTCCGGCCTGTCGCGCACCCATCCGTGGCTGGCCTTCTGCCTCGCCGCAATGATGTTCTCGCTCGCCGGCATCCCGCCCCTGGCCGGGTTCTTCGCGAAGTTCTACGTGTTCGCCGCCGCCATCAAGGCGGGGCTCGTCACCTTGGCGGTGATCGGCGTGGTCACCAGCGTGGTCGGCGCCTACTACTACCTGCGCATCGTGCGGATCATGTATTTCGACGAGCCGAAGGAGCCCTACGAGGCGATGGCCCCGGGCCTGCGCGTGGTCCTGGCGCTGTCGAGCGTCGTTGTGGTGCTGTTCTTCCTGCTCCCGGGACCGCTGGTCGGCGCCGCTAGCCGCGCCGCCCGGTCGCTGTTCTAGGATCGCCTTGCGCTATCGACTCGGGCCCGAGGCCCGCGCCCAGGGCCACCGCCTGCACGTCCACGACACCCTCGGCTCCACCAACACGGAGGCGATGGCTCAGGCGCGGGCCGGTGAGACCGGACCGCTCTGGGTGGTGACCCATCGCCAGGAGGCGGGCCGCGGCCGGCGGGGCAATGCCTGGGCGTCCCTGCCGGGCAATCTCGCGGCGAGCGTGCTCTGGCCGGTGGCCGGTGTGGCGCCGGACCACCTCGCCGAGCTCGGATTCGTGGCCGGCCTCGCCTTGATCGAGGCGCTGGAGGCGGCCTGCGGCACCCTGCCGGATACCGGATCGGAGCCCGACACCCGATCTTTCCAACTCAAATGGCCGAACGACGTGCTACGCGGTCGGGCCAAGCTCGCCGGCTTGCTGCTGGAAGCCGAGACCCTGCCGGGGGGCCGGCGCGCCGCAGTGATCGGCTTCGGCGTCAACGTCGCGGCAGCGCCCGAGGGACTTGGCGCGACGAGCTTGGCCGCGATGGGTTACGCGGGCGGCGCCGAAGCGCTACTGGAACATCTCTCGGACCGGATGGCCGCGCAGGCGCGCACCTGGGACCGGGGACGGAATTTCGCTGCCTTGCGCGCCGACTGGCTCGCGCGGGCCGCCGGTCTCGGATCGGAGATCGCGGTGCACAGCGGCGGGCGCATCCTGCGGGGCGTGTTCGAGACGATCGACGAGGGGGGGCGGCTCGTGATCCTCGCCCCCGATGGGAACCGGCATACCGTGACGGCGGGCGAGGTGCATTTCGGATCGGCCGCGACGGCGGCCTGAGTTTGGACGACGACAGATGGTGATGGGACAGGAGGAGCTGGTCTTCCTGCCGCTCGGCGGCGTGGGCGAGATCGGGATGAATGCGGCCCTCTACGGGCTCGGTCCGGAGAAGGGCCGGAAGTGGATCATGGTCGATTGCGGCATGGGCTTTGCCGGCGAGGAGAACATGCCGGGCATCGACCTGATGTTCCCTGACCTCTCCTTCATCGAGGAGCGGCGCAAGGACCTGCTCGGGATCTTCATCACCCACGCGCACGAGGACCATATCGGCGCGATCTCGGAACTGTGGTCGCGGCTCAAGGTGCCGGTCTACGCGACGCGCTTCGCCAAGAACCTGCTGGAGACCCGCCGCCTCTCCGAACCCGGTGCGCCGAAGGTCGACCTGCGGGAGGTCAAGCCCGGCCGGCGCATCACCATCGGGCCGTTCGAGCTTGAATACGTCCCGGTCTCGCACTCGATCCCGGAATCGAATGCCATCGCGATCCGCACCGCCGCGGGCCTCGTGGTCCATACCGGCGACTGGAAGATCGACCCGACCCCGGTGGCCGGCGAGGTCACCTCGCCCGAGGCGTTCACGGCCCTCGGCGACGAGGGAATCCTGGCGCTGGTCTGCGATTCCACCAACGTCGTGCGCGAGGGCTTCTCACCGAGCGAGCGCGAGGTGGCCCAGACCCTCAAGACGCTGGTCGCGGACGCCCCCCACCGGGTGGCGGTGACCACCTTCGCGTCGAACGTCGCCCGCATCCGCGCGGTCGCCGAGGCCGCGGTGGCCTGCGGCCGCGAGATCGTCGCGGTCGGCCGGGCCATGGACCGGGTGATCGACGTCGCCCGCGAGTGCGGCTACCTCGACGGGCTGCCCGAGTTCCGCCGGGCGGATTCCTGGAAGAGCCTGCCCCGCGAACGGGTCGTGGCCCTGCTCACCGGCTCGCAGGGCGAGCCGCGGGCGGCGCTCGCCCGCGTGTCCCGGCGCGACCATCCGGATATCGGCCTGACCGCCGGCGACCGGGTGATTTTTTCCTCACGGGCGATTCCGGGTAACGAGCGCGATGTCGGGTCGATCATCAACGACCTGATCGAGCAGGGCGTCGAGGTGATCACCGACCGCACCGAGCTCGTCCACGTCTCCGGCCACCCGCGCCGGGACGAGATGGTCGAGATGTACAAGTGGACCCGCCCCGGCACCGCGATCCCGGTCCACGGCGAGGCGCTCCACCTCGACGAGCATGCCCGCTTCGCCCGGGCGCAGGGCGTCCAGAACGTGGTCAAGGCCCGCAACGGCAGCCTGATCCGCCTGAGCCCCGGCACGCCCGCGGTGATCGACCACGTGAAGGCCGGCCGCCTGTTCAAGGACGGCGACGTCCTGATCGACGAGAAGGACCGGGCGATCCCGGAGCGGCGCAAGCTCATGCAGGCCGGGCTCGTCTCGGTGGCCATCGCCATCGACGAGGACGGGGTGGTGCTCGGCGAGCCGGCGGTGGACATCATCGGCCTGCCCAACCGCGGCCGGTCCGGCGACCCGCTGATCGAGACCGTGGTCGACGCGGTCACTCGGACCCTGTCGGGGATGTCCCGGGGCAAGCTCAAGGACTCGGAGGGCGTCGAGAAGGGCGTCGACCGGGCGGTGCGCACCGCCGTCAACGAGGTCTGGGGCAAGAAGCCGGCCTGCCACGTGCAGGTCGTGGAGGTTTGAGACTGGCTGCCGATTTCAGGGCGCTCTAGTGTCCAGGAGGTACCGGCTCATCCGACGCTGGCCGGATGCAACGCGCGTCCCCTTTCCCGCCCGGGAGGGGGGCACGTAGCGTCCGCCAGTGGCGGCTGAGCCTCCAGCCGAACAAAATCGCTCTCGAAAAGAGGGCTTCTCTCGTGGGGAGGAACCAAACATGATCGGCCGTCTCAACCACGTCGCCATCGCGGTGCAGGATCTCGAGGCCGCCTGCGCGGTCTACCGCGATACGCTGGGCGCCACGGTCACGCCGCCGCTGCAGCAGCCCGAGCACGGTGTCACCGTGGTGTTCGTCGAACTGCCGAACAGCAAGGTCGAACTGATGGCGCCCCTTGGGGATGACTCGCCGATCGCGGCCTTCGTGGCCCGCAACCCGGGCGGCGGCGTTCACCACGTCTGCTACGAGGTCGACGACATCCTGGCGGCCCGCGATACGCTCAAGGCGCAGGGCGCCCGGGTGCTCGGCACCGGCGAGCCGCGGATCGGCGCCCATGGCAAGCCGGTCCTGTTCCTGCACCCGAAGGACTTTCTGGGCACCCTGGTCGAGCTGGAGCAGGTCTGAAGCCCATGATGACCACGCTGGCCCGCTCGACGCCGGTGACGCTCGTCGTCATCACGGTGCTGGTCGCGGCCTTCGTGGCGGCGGGGGTGGGCCTGTTCAAGCTGACCGTGGGCGGCGCCATCGCCCTCTACTTCGTGGTATGGTGGACGCTGCTCTTCGCGATCCTGCCCCTGCGCAACCAGCCCGAACGCCGGGCGACCCACATCGTGCCGGGCCAGGATCCGGGCGCACCCGCGGCGCCGCGACTGCGCGAGAAGGCGATCTGGACGACGCTGGTCGCGGGGGCCGCCTTCCTGATCGCGCTGGCGGTGTTCCCACTGACGGGGCTGTGACAGGCTCAGAGTAGCGTTCCGGAGGACGAGGTCACCGTCAGCGACTTGCCCGCCCGCGCCACGAGATGCGCGAAGGCCAGGGCCGCCGCGGAGGCCTGCGCGGCCGACGGGAAGGTCTGATCCGACTCGGCGATCGTCTCACGGGCCTCGTTGCGGAGGATCCAGGCCCAGCCCGTTTCGGCCTGGCGAATCTCGAAGTGCATGGCGGGCTCACCCAGGCTGCTGAGCCCATCCTGTGCGGCGCAACAGCCTGCCGGGTTAACGGCCTGCCCCACGCGAGCCGAAGCCGCGTCTTCTCCGCGCTTTCACCAGTCTTCACAGCGTCCCGGGACGCCGCGGCCGGCCCCGGAGAAGCGCCGCCGCGTTGCTGCGCCTGAAATAAAAAAAGCAAGGCCCGAGGCCTTGCTTTCAAGCTTCACTGGCTCGACCATTAAAGTCCTCCGCATTTCCTGCGGGGCGGTCGTTTTTCCTCCCGAGACTCGGACCTTGCGCCGCCTCTTCCGGGCATCGCAAACATCGCCGGACGCTTATAGGAACAACAATTCGTGTTGTCACCGGGTCCAAGCGAAAAATCTGCGCTTTCTTGCCGGCAAACGGGCAGATCGCCTCTGTTTCGGCCAGCGGGCGGCTGAAAGGCGAGGGCGCCTCCGGTTCGCCGCGATTACGCCGCGCCGTGGTCGTGCAGTGCTTGTAATTTGCGTCTCCGGCGTGTTGTGTGCCGGCGCGCCGCGGCTCCTCCCGGCCGGATCCAACATCCAAGACCGGACGATATGCGTCTCTCCCGCTACTTCATGCCGACCTTGCGCGAGACGCCCAAGGAAGCCGAGATCGTCTCGCACCGGCTGATGCTGCGCGCCGGCTTGGTCCGCCAGGAGGCCGCCGGCATCTACGCGTGGCTGCCGCTCGGCCTGCGGGTGCTGGAGCGCGTCTGCGCGGTGATCCGCCGGGAGCAGGACCGCTCCGGCGCCATCGAGATCCTGATGCCGACGGTGCAGTCCGCCGAACTCTGGAAGGAATCCGGCCGCTACGACGCCTACGGCAAGGAGATGCTGCGCCTGAAGGACCGGCACGACCGCGAGATGCTCTACGGCCCCACCGCCGAAGAAATGGTCACCGAGATTTTTCGGGCGAGCGTCCGGTCGTACAAGGATCTCCCCAAGAACCTCTATCAGATCTCGTGGAAGTTCCGCGACGAGGTGCGGCCGCGCTTCGGCACGATGCGCTCGCGCGAGTTCCTGATGAAGGACGCCTACTCGTTCGACTTCGATCAGGCCGGCGCCCGCCACGCCTATAACCGCATGTTCGTGGCTTACCTGCGCACCTTCGCGGGCCTCGGCCTCAAGGCGATCCCGATGCGTGCCGAGACCGGCCCGATCGGCGGCGACCTGTCCCATGAGTTCATCATCCTGGCCAAGACCGGCGAGAGCGAGGTCTTCTGCGACAAGGCCTATCTCGACTTCGCCATCCCGCCGGAAACGGTCGACTTCGACGACATTCCCGGCCTCCAGGGCATCGTGGATGCCTGGACCTCGCACTACGCCGCCACCGAGGACATGCACGAGCCGGCGGCCTTCGCGGAGGTCCCCGAGGAGAGCCGCCTCGCCGCACGCGGCATCGAGGTCGGGCACATCTTCTATTTCGGCACGAAGTATTCCGAGCCGATGGGCGCCAAGGTCGCCGGGCCGGACGGGATCGAGCGGCCGGTCCATATGGGGTCCTACGGCATCGGCCCGAGCCGGCTGGTGGCGGCGATCATTGAATCCAGCCACGACGAGGCCGGGATCATCTGGCCGGATTCCGTGGCACCCTTCGACGTGGCTCTGATCAACCTCAAGGTCGGTGATGCCGCCACCGACGCCGCCTGCGCGCAGATCCAGTCGGATCTCGAGACCGCCGGCCTGACGGTCCTCTACGACGACCGCGATGAGCGCCCGGGCGCGAAATTCGCCACCGCCGACCTGATCGGCCTGCCCTGGCAGGTGATCGTCGGGCCGAAGGGGCTGGCCGACGGCAAGGTCGAGCTGAAGCGGCGCGCCGGCGGCGAGCGCGAGAGCCTCGCGATCGTCGACCTGCTGGCGCGAATCCGGCGCGTCTGAGGGCTCCGATGGCGGCATCCGCGGCGATCGACCGGGTGAGGGGCTTCGCGGCCTCGTTCCGCCAGCAGGGGACCGCGCCGTTCGCGCCGTTCGAGTGGATCCTCGCCGGCCGCTACCTGCGGGCGCGGCGCCGGGGCGGGGGCGTCTCGGTGGTGGCGTTCTTCTCGGTGCTGGGCATCGCCCTCGGCGTCGCCACGCTGATCATCGTCCTGTCGGTGATGAACGGTTTCCGGGCGGAGCTCCTGTCGAAGATCGTCGGCATCAACGGTCACTTGTTCGCCACGCCGATCGACCGGCCGTTCAACGACTGGACCGACCTGTCGGAGCGCCTGTCCAAGGTGGCGGGGGTGCGCGCCGCCGTGCCGCTGGTGGAGGGGCAGGCCTTCGCCTCGTCGCAATACGGCGGCTCGGGCGTGATCATCCGCGGCGTGCGCGCCGCCGACCTCGACGCCCTGGCGGCGGTCTCGTCCTCGATCCGCGGCGGCACCCTGGAGGGTTTTGACGACGGCACCGGCGTGCTGATCGGCCGGCGCCTCGCCGACACGCTGGGCCTGCAGGCCGGCGACACGATCACGCTGGTGACGCCCAAGGGCTCCTCGACCCCGTTCGGCACCGCGCCGCGGACCAAGAGCTACACCGTCAAGGCGGTGTTCGAGGTCGGCATGACTGAGTTCGACCAGACCTTCGTGTTCATGCCCCTCGCCGAGGCGCAGGCGTTCTTCAACAAGGACGGCGACGTCAGCATGATTGAGATCTACGTCGACGAGCCCGACCATGTCGGCGAGATGCGCGAGCCGCTGGAGATGGCGGCCGAGCGCCCGATCCTGCTGACCGACTGGCGCCAGCGCAACCGGACCTTCTTCGGGGCGCTGGAGGTCGAGCGCAACGTGATGTTCCTGATCCTCAGCCTGATCGTGGTGGTGGCGACCCTCAACATCGTCTCTGGCCTGATCCTGCTGGTGCGCGACAAGTCGAGCGACATCGCGATCCTGCGCACAATGGGGGCGACGCCCGGCACGATCATGCGGGTGTTCCTGATCAACGGTGCGCTGATCGGCGTCGTCGGGACGCTCGGCGGGCTGGCGCTGGGCGTCCTGATCACCCTCAACATCAAGCCGATCCAGCACGTGCTGTTTCCGGGGGCCTGGGATCCGACGGTGCGGTTCCTGGCCGAGATCCCGGCCCAGATGAACCCGAAGGAGATCACCGCCGTGGTGATCACCGCGCTGCTGCTGTCGCTCGCGGCGACGCTCTATCCCTCCTGGCGCGCCGCCCGGCTCGATCCGGTGCAGGCCCTCCGCTACGGCTGACGGGCCACCCGCGCATGACCGACTCGAGCCAGATCGCCGGCGACCAGCCGGTGCCGGCCCTGTTCTTTTCCCGCGTCGAGCGGCGCTACGCCCAAGCCGAGGGGGCGCTGGAAATCCTGCGCGGCGCCGACCTCGCGATCTGGCCGGGGGAGCTGGTGGCCCTGGTGGCGCCCTCGGGCGCCGGCAAGTCGACGCTGCTCCACCTCGCCGGGCTCCTGGAGCGGCCGGACGGGGGGGAGGTCTATATCGGCGGCCAGCCCACCGCCGCGATGGCGGATTCCGAGCGCACCCGCCTGCGGCGCGAGGAGATGGGCTTCGTCTACCAGTTCCACCACCTCCTGCCGGAGTTCTCGGCGCTGGAGAACGTGGTGATGCCCCAGCTCATCCGCGGCCTGAAGGCCCCGGAGGCGAAGAGCCGGGCCACCGAGCTCCTGAGCTTCCTTGGCCTCAAGGAGCGGCTGCCGCACCGCCCGGCGGAGCTGTCGGGGGGCGAGCAGCAGCGCGTCGCCATCGCCCGGGCGGTGGCCAACGGGCCGCGGCTGCTACTGGCCGACGAGCCCACCGGCAACCTCGACCCGGGCACGGCCGGCCACGTCTTCTCGGTGCTGATGGCGCTGGTGCGGGCCTCGGGTCTCGCGGCCCTGGTGGCAACCCACAATCTGGACCTCGCCGCCCGCATGGACCGCCGGGTGACGATCCGCGACGGGCTGATCACGCCGCTCGACTGAGGACGGGCACACGCACCGGCGGGCCCGGAGGGCGCCGGCCCTGCGCCCGACACGCCGAACCGCCCGCGCGTTTTAATCCGTCGTGCCACGTGCGGCCCGTCACGCCGCGAAGTTTATCTTCCAACTATATTGCAGTTGTTGAGGATAAGCAGTGCCGATCTGAGACGATCGCCCTGCATAAAATTTGGAGAGACACCATGAAGACTAGCATTGCTGTTGCCGTCACTGCGCTCATGCTCGCCGCCGCGCCGCTCCCGTCCGCCCTGGCCTCCGACGGGGCCCGCTGGACCGGTTTCACCACCGCCGCACCCGAGACCACCGGCGCGCTCGGGCTCGGCCTCGGCGTCCACGATACGCCGCTCTACGAGGGCTGCCCGATGAGTTCGGCCGCCGAGGGCAACGCCAACCAGCAGACCCGGCCGGTCAAGCAGTACGGCCAGACCGCGGGCGGTCACCGCTGCTGATCCGGCGCGGCGACGGGTGACGCTCAAGCCCTTCTCCTATGTCATGATCGGCGCTTTCGCAGGCGGCGTCGTCATGACCCTGATCGGCTCGGCGCTCGTGCTGCTGGGCCCGTGATCCCGCGGCATCGCTCCGGAACCGGAGCGGTGCCGCGCCCGCTCAAGGCGCGGGTGGCGATCCGCGGCCGCGCCCCGCATGCGTCGCCGCGGCGCGCGCGGCCGCCAGGGCCTCCACCTGGTCGCAGGCCTCGGTGATCGCGTCGCGGCCCTCCGCCATCCGTGCCCGGGCCGCCGCGGTGGCGCGCGCCACCGCGGGATCGGCGAGCAGCCGGCGCAGGATCCGGGACGCCCGAGCGGGGCGGAAGGCGCGGCGGCTCACGGTCGCGCCAAGGTCCCGGTCCTTGAGCCGCCGCCCCTCGTCGAAATGGTCGAACGCCACCGGGACCACGAGTTGCGGGATCCCCGCCGCCAGCGCCTGCGCCACCGTCCCGACGCCGCCGTGATGGACCAGGGCGGCGCTGCGCGGCAACAGGGTGCTCAGGGGCGCGTAGGGCAGGTGGATGATCCCGTCCGGCAGTGGCTTGGGGATCTGCCCGCCCTGGGGGGCGAGCAGGACGCCGCGCCGACCCATGCGGCGGCACGTCTGCACCGCGGTGTCGAAGAAGCCGGCCCCCTGGCGCATCGCCGAGCCGTAGGTGAAGACGATCGGCGCGTCGCCCGCCGCCAGGAAGGCGTCGAGCTCCGGCGGCATGGTGGGCACGTCGCCGAACCGGTCCACCAGCGGGAAGCCGAGTTGCACCGCCTGGGTGGGCCAATCCGCCTGCGGAGCCGCGTACCAGTCCGGGAACATCAGAAGCATGCGCGTCGGGCTGTTCCACCAGTGCCGCAGCCGGTGGACCGGATCGAGTCCGAGGCGCGCGCGCAGGGCGTTCAGCGGCGGCAGCGTGAACGGACCGACCGCGAACCGGTCGACCCCGAGATTGACGTAGGCCCGGAGCGCCGCCGGCAGCAGCCGCGGCAGGGCGAGCCCGGGGAGACGGGGGGGATCGGACCGGCTCTCGATCAGGAACGGCATCACGTGCAGCGTCGCGGTCGGGAGGTCGTAGAGATCCTGGGCGAGTCGTGCGCCCCAACCGAGGGGCGAGGCGACCACCAGCAGGTTCACTCCGCGCGCCCGGGTCGCCCCCAGCCACAGACAGGTCGCCTCCGCCATGCGCAGGGCATAGTCGAACATGGGCCGGAAGCCCTGTTGCGGATGCCACAGATCCGGCTGGCGGATCACCGCCTCGTAATCGGCCACCGTCCCGAGGGGCTGGAACGCGAGGCCGGCCCGGCGCGCCATCGCCTCGAACGGGGCCGGGGCGGCCAGCGAGACGCCGTGACCGCGCGCGAGCAGCTCATGCCCCAGCGCGATGAACGGCAGCACGTCGCCATGCGTGCCCACGGCCACCAAGGCGACGTCGAAGCTCTCGGCCGTCGGATGCGCGGGAATGGCTTGCTCCTTACAACCCCCCCAATGCGGTGACGGGCTCGTTTCGAGGGCGGGGCATGCCAGCCCGCCCGATGCGCATCAAGACACTTTTTACCGTAACCCCAAGACGTGACCGCCTGACGCGCGCTGGCCCTTTCCCTGGAACAAAACATGAACATACTTGGCCGGGCACACGGGAGGCACGGCGATGCAGAAGCGGTTGGTCCTGACCGGGATGGTCGAGCTGATGATCGAGCTCATGGCGTTCGGGATGCTGTTCGCGGCGGTGGGGGCGTGGGCGATAGCCTTGGCACCGGTGCGTTAGCGGTTTTTCGCCGATGGCCGCCCGGTTCCCACCGCCGAGGGCTTATGCACAGGCGATCACCCTTCGGCGACCGATTATCCACAGAGGCGGCCGGAACTGGTGCTCAAGGGGCACGACCGGTGGATATCGTCGGCCGATGGCCCGGCCTACGTCGACTTGGTGACGGCGAGGGGGGATGCTGGGCGATCCCTGTACAAGGTCGGCCATGCCACGTCAGCTCAAGGAGGTCGGCTTCGTCCACCTCCATGTCCATTCGTCCTATTCCCTGCTCGAAGGCGCCCTGAAGGTCGGTACCTTGATCAAGGCCGCGGTCGCAGACCGGCAGCCGGCCCTGGCGCTCACCGACACCAACAACCTGTTCGGGGCGCTCGAATTCTCCGAGAAGGCGGCCGGGGAGGGCGTGCAGCCGATTGCCGGCGTGCAGCTCTCGGTGGCGTTCGAGGCCGCGGATCCCCACCAGCGAAACGCCCCGACGAGCCACAGCATCGTGCTGCTGGCCCAGGACGAGGCCGGCTACGCCAACCTGCTGCGGCTCGCGAGCCGCGCCTATTTCGACACCGCGCTCGGCGAGTCCCCCCGCCTCGATGCCGCGGCGCTCGTCGGATCCTCGGACGGGCTGATCGCGCTCACCGGCGGCCTGTCGGGCCCCCTCGACGCGGCCTTCCGGGCGGGCCGGCCCGAACTGGCGCTCGCCCGCCTGAAGCGCCTCAAGGAGGCCTTCGGCGAGGACCGGCTCTATGTCGAGCTCCAGCGCCACGGTCAGCCCGAGGAGGGGCGGGTCGAGACCGCGCTCCTCGACCTCGCCGGCCGTCACGGCCTCGGGATCGTGGCGACGAACGAGCCCTATTTCGCCAAGCCCGACGATTACGACGCCCATGACGCCCTGCTGGCCATCGCGGAGGGGCGGATCGTCTCGGACGAGCGCCGCCGGCGGGTGACGCCGAGCCACGCCTTCAAGACGCGGGCCGAGATGGCCGAACTGTTCCGCGACCTGCCGGAGGCCCTCCAGGCCACAGTGGAGATCGCCATGCGCTGCGCCGTGCGGGCGCGGACCCGTAAGCCGATCCTGCCGAATTTCGGCGCCGTGGCGGCGGGCGAGAAGCCCCCGATGGCCGACGCGCTGGCCGAGGCTTCGGAGGCGGGTGCCCAGGCGGTCTCGGCCGACGAGCCGACCGAACTGCGCCGTCAGGCCGAGGCCGGACTGGAACTGCGCCTGAAGCAGCACGGCACCGCACCCGGCTTCTCCGAAGACGATTACCGCAAGCGCCTCGCCTTCGAACTCGACGTCATCGTGTCGATGAAGTTCCCGGGCTACTTCCTGATCGTCTCCGACTTCATCAAGTGGGCCAAGGACCACGATATCCCGGTGGGGCCGGGCCGCGGCTCCGGTGCCGGCTCGCTGGTGGCGTGGTCGCTGCTGATCACCGACCTCGACCCGCTGCGCTTCGGCCTGCTGTTCGAGCGCTTCCTCAACCCCGAGCGCGTCTCGATGCCGGATTTCGACATCGACTTCTGCGTCGAGGGCCGCGAGCGGGTGATCCGCTACGTGCAGCAGCGCTACGGCGAGGGGCAGGTCGGGCAGATCATCACCTTCGGCACGCTTCTCGCCCGCGGCGTGCTGCGCGATGTCGGCCGTGTCCTGGAGATGCCCTACGGGCAGGTCGACAAGCTGACCAAGCTGGTGCCGCAGAACCCGGCGAACCCGGTGACGCTCGCCCAGGCGATCGAGGGCGAGCCCAAGCTCCAGCAGGCCATGGAGGAGGAGCCGATCGTCGGCCGGCTCATCGACATCTCCAAGAAGCTCGAGGGTCTGCACCGCCACGCCTCGACCCACGCGGCCGGGGTGGTGATCGGCGACCGACCCCTGGAGGAGCTGGTCCCACTCTACCGCGATCCGAAGACCGGCATGCGGGTCACCCAGTTCAACATGAAGTGGGTCGAGCAGGCGGGGTTGGTGAAGTTCGACTTCCTCGGCCTGAAGACCCTCACCATGCTCCGGTGCTGCACGGATCTCCTGAAGAAGCGCGGCATCGACATCGATCTCGCGGGCCTGCCGCTCGACGACCCGAAGACCTACGAGCCGATGGGCCGGGGCGAGACCGTCGGCGTGTTCCAGGTGGAATCGGCCGGCATGCGCAAGGCGCTCTGCGAGATGCAGGCCGACCGGCTGGAGGACATCATCGCGCTCGTGGCGCTCTACCGGCCGGGCCCGATGGCCAACATCCCGGTCTATTGCGAGCGCAAGCTCGGCCGTGACGCCGGCAATGAGGCGTCCTGGTACCCGGACCCGAAGCTGGAGCCGATGCTGAAGGAGACGTTCGGCATCATCGTCTACCAGGAACAGGTGATGGAGATCGCCAAGGTCCTGGCGGGCTACTCGCTCGGCGAGGCCGACATGCTCCGGCGCGCCATGGGCAAGAAGATCCGCGCCGAGATGGACGCGCAGCGCGACCGGTTCCTGAAGGGCTGCATCGAGCGCGGCCTAACCAAGGCCAAGGCCAACGAGATCTTCGACCTGCTCGCCAAGTTCGCTGATTACGGTTTCAACAAGAGCCACGCGGCCGCCTACGCGCTGCTGACCTACCAGACCGCCTACCTGAAGGCGAACCATCCGGTCGAGTTCCTGGCGGCCGCCATGACCCTCGACATCGACAACACCGACAAGCTCGCGGAATTCCGCCAGGACGCGCAGCGCCTCAAGATCACCGTCGAGCCGCCCTCGATCAACACCTCCGGCGAGGTCTTCGAGGTCCGCGACGGAAAAATCTTCTACGCGCTCGCCGCCATCAAGGGCGTCGGCCGCGAGGCGGTGCGGGCGCTGGTGGAGGCCCGCGGCGACCGGCCGTTCAAGGACCTCGACTGCCTCGCCCGCCGAGTCAATCCGCGGATGATCAACAAGCGCACCCTGGAGAGCCTCGTCCAGGCCGGGGCGCTGGATTGCATCGAGCCCGACCGGGCCCGGGCCTTCGCGGCGGTGGAGCCGATGATGAAGCTCGCCGCCAGCGCGGCGGAGGCCGAATCCGCCGGAGTCACCGACATGTTCGGCGGCGTCGTGGCGGACGACGTGTCATTGCGCATCCCGCCCCACGAGATCTGGCCGATGGCCGACACGCTCAAGCGCGAATACGCGGCGATCGGCTTCTTCGTCTCGGGCCACCCGCTGGACGAGTACGGCGACCTGCTCGACAAGCTGCGGGTGCAGAGCTGGGCCGATTTCTGCCGGGTGGTGCGGGCCGGGACCTCGAGCGTCGGCCGGGTCGCGGCCTCGGTGCTCGACCGGGCCGAGCGGCGCACCAAGACCGGCAACAAGATGGGCATCGTCACCCTCTCGGACCGGACGGCGCATTTCGAGGCGATCATCTTCTCCGAGGGCCTCGGCCAGTACCGCGACATCCTCGAACCGGGCCGCCCCCTGGTGCTGCAGCTCCAGGCGAACCTGGAGGGCGAGGATGTCCGCGCCCGCATCCTCACCGCCGAGCCCCTCGACCAGGCGGTGGCCCGCCACCAGAAGGGCATCCGCATCCACCTGAGCGACCCCCGCGGGGTCGGTCCGGTGCAGCAGCGGCTGTCGATGCGCGGCGAGAGCGAGGTGTCGCTGATCCTCAAGCTCGACGGCGGGGAGCGCGAGGTCGAGATCCGGCTGCCGGGCAAGTTCCAGGCGACCCCGACGCTCGCGGGCCAGCTCCGGACCGTGCCGGGGGTGGTGCAGGTGGAGGTAAGTTAGCAGGCCGCTCGCACGTCGCTGGCGGCTTGGTCGTGGAGCGGATTCACGTCGCCTGAATGAGGGGCGGCGCTGGGAGGGCCCCATTTCCGGGGGGCGATCCCGGGCCCCCTGACCGCATGCGATCCGGGGCGATTCAGAGGCGCTTCGGCACGGGGCGCCGACAATAGCCGCGGGCCTCCGCGGTCGAGAGACCGTCCTGCGCGGCGATACATTGGTCGAGGGTCAGCCCGATGCTGGCGGCGTAGGGCTCGTTCGGCGACAGGGCCTCGCGGGCGAGGTTGGCCAGGTAGATCAGGAACGCGGCCGCCGCGAGCACGACGGCCGCAAGCACGGCTCGGTTCAGCATCGCGTCCACGCCCCGGCGCCGCAGCCCGTCACGGGAAACCCGCGAGCAGGAGCGCGAGCACGAGGACCGTGAGTCCGACGGCGATCAGTGCGGCGGCAGTGCGGTCGATCCCCGATCGGCGCCGGCCGGGTTGTCCGATCCGGATCACGCGCCGCACATCCCGGCGGCATCCCGCACCGGGCTCACTGCAGCAGGCCCCAGAGGCCCGTGGCGAGGCCGAAGGTGAGCGAGAGCATCGCTGCGCCGAGCAGGACACGATCGATCACGCGGGCGGCGCGATCCTCCGGCTGGAATTCAGTCATCGTGGCGTCTCCTCTGCGCAGAGACTGACGGGCGCCTGTTGCTGCGCTGTGTCGATGCGCCGTCTGGGCCGGGTTCCGTGTCGTCGCGCCGGACAGGCACATCCCGCAGCGGCGGGCGCGGAGGTGCCGCAGGGCCGGAACACCCCGGAGGCTTCCTGGTTGGACCGGCATTCCAAACGGAGACGACGCGTGACCACCGACCCGCTGCACAAGTACCCCCGCCCGCCCTTCGAGGCGCGGCCGCAGAGCTTCCCCGGCAAGACCGGCCGCATGGCCCCGGAACCCGATCACGGCGAGGCGAGCTATGCGGGTTCGGGCAAGCTCACCGGCAAGGCGGCGCTGATCACCGGCGGCGACAGCGGCATCGGCCGCGCGGTCGCCATCGCGTTCGCCCGGGAGGGCGCGGACGTCGCCATCTCCTACCTGCCGGAGGAGCAGGCGGATGCGGAGGCGGTGGGCCAGTGGATCGAGAAGGCGGGCCGGCGCGCACTGCTCCTGCCGGGCGACCTCAAGGATCCCGCCTACGGGCGCCAGATCGTCGCCCGCACCGTGGAGAGTTTCGGGCGCCTCGACGTGCTGGTCAACAACGGGGCGTTCCAGCAGCCGAACCAGGGTCTCGACGCCATCGACGACAGCATCTTCGAGGATCACTTCCGCACGAACGTGTTCGGACCGTTCTACGTGACCAAGGCGGCGCTCGCCCATCTGAAACCCGGCGGCTCAGTGATCTTCACCTCGTCGGTCAACTCGAAGCACCCGATGCCGTCGCTCATGGCCTACAGCGCCACCAAGGGCGCCCTGAGCAACATGGTGCTCAGCCTCGCACAGCTGCTCGCCGAGAAGGGCGTGCGCGTGAACGGCGTGCTGCCCGGGCCGATCTGGACCCCGTTCATCCCGTCCGGCATGAGCCAGGATGCGGTGACCTCGTTCGGCAGCCAGGTGCCGTTCGGCCGTCCGGGCCAGCCGGCCGAGCTCGCCTCGGCCTACGTGATGCTGGCCTCGGACGAGAGCAGCTATACGTCGGGCGCGCTCGTCACGGTGGCGGGGGCGATGCCGGTGCTCTGACAGCGCCCCTCGATCGAGCGCGCGGGAGACCCGGCCGCGGCGAACCATCCGCGACCGGGTCGGGGCGCCGCCGCGGCCGGAACGGCACGCCGGTCTCCCCGTTCGCGCCCGAACAACCGAGCGCCACGGTGCGGCGTGGGCGTGTGGGTGACCCGGCACCTGCGACAGCGGCCGCCTCGAGCCGCCGCGATCAAACCATCTGCCGCGGAAAAATCTCGAACTTCCGTTCGGCCAGCATGCTCACGCGTCGTTCGTAATCTTCCAAGCTGTAGAGCTTGTCGTATTCGGCGACCAGGGCATGGTTGAGACGATCGTAGGCGGCACAATCCCGCCCTAAGCGCGTCATCAACGGGACGATACCATCGATCAGAGCTTCGGCGCTCTCAAAGAAATTGGGGAACCGCAGAAAATCTTCCGATGGGAAAAACTCTTTGCGAAAGATCGTTATCCCAATACCGCCTTGGAAGATCGGCTGTGCAACGTAGCCATCGAAGCCCTCGCCAAACGAGATCGAGAAGCGACAGCGGGTCGCCAACTCCATGTAATGATCGAAGGGCATGCCGCGCACCTCGATCAGCTGGCAATGCGGGAACGCTTCCCGCACACGCTTCAGACAGCTCGTCTTGTAAATGGCGTCATCGAGCGAGTAGATTAAAAGATCGCTCTTATGTTTTGCCGGAATTTTTCTGTAACCGCGGAGATCCGTATAAGCCGGTAGCAGCAATGTCGGCAGATTTCGGCGATCGGCTTCCGCCTGGTTGAAGTAGGCGTGATGCGCGACCGATTGACTGAGCTCGTCGGCAAAGCGACGCAACGCCACGAAGGTGCTGGCATCCGGCATGAGTTCGATGTTTTGATTAAGCAAGTTGATGTATAATTTTTTCCGCGATGACAGATAGCGTATGACGTCCCCCGAGCATCGATCAATAAATCCTGGTGCGGTATACTCCGGAATATGAATATATAATTCTTCAACGCCCTGACAGTATGTAAGCTGATCGAATCGAAACACATTCTCATCGTTGCGGAAATTTGTCTGTCGCGCATAGGTCGCCCCCTCGAGGTTCGGAGCGGTCATCACGACGACGTCATAGCCGTGCTCCCGCTTCAAGCTCCGAAGAGTCTTCGCGATCGAGAACATCGAGAAGATGCCCCCACTCATGGCATCGTGTTGCGGCACAACCATGACGATGAGCCGCTTTGTTGTCTCAAGACGTAGAGGGAACGTCATATCTTGATAGCGGGCGAAGATCTGATCCGTTGAGAAGCGCTCGATTCCAGGCGCCACCTCAAGGTAAGGTCGCCGTGACTTGGCAACACGTTGCTCGCCATGTTTTACATAATGCAAGAATGGCACAAGGCCCGATTCGGTTACATCCGCATAAGCTCTCGCGTAGAAAATCGTCGAGAATTCAGCATTCGGATCCCACCCGTCTTTCCACCCGATGAGCATGTAGTGCTCGAACGGATCGAGGCCTACAGTTCGGATCTCTGGATGACATCTCAAGTAAAAATCGGGATCGAAGGCCTCGACCAACTCAGGCAGCTGTTCGGCTTCGGAGAGCCGGTGCGAACTGACATAGTTCTCCTTCTTGCGTTGCAGCATGTAATGCGTGAACGGATTGGTGCCGACTTTGAGCCGACCGCGATAAACCTTGAGATAAAACCATGTCGAGAAATTCGGATTCGGATCAAATCCGAGCAACCACCCGATCGTGAGGTAATGTCGAATGGGCTCAATCGAGGTCTCGGACGGATCCAGATAGCTGCGACGGTAAAAATCCGCGTCGAAGCCGGCTTCTAACGCGACGAGCTCCTCATCTGTCACGACCAGGCGGGCCGGATATACGCGGTCCATTCCATACCGGATGAGATGAAGCATCGGGTTAAGTGCGGCTGGTTCACCGACCATGTACTGCGCCCGGTACCAGCGCGTCGCGAAGCTCGCGCTGGGGTCGCGTCCCTCAGCATGACCGTGGAGCAGATAATGCTCTTCCGGACCGAAGTCGGCCTGGCTGACATCCGAGTTTTGTCCCAAGTAGAAATCGCGATCGAAGGAATGCTCGATCTCTTTGACCTGACTCTTAAGGTCGTCAATCGTCGTTTCGCCTCGAAACGCCGTAAGATAATGAACGAACGGATGCATCCCGTCGGGAATTGCATCTTTGTGCGCCTTCATATGGGCCGCCGTCGAGAACCTGGAATTTGGATCTCGCAACTCGGAAGCGCCGTTTTGAAGGAAATGCGCGAACGGATCCATCCCGGATTTCTTGACATCCGGATTTTTTATTAAGTAGAAATAGGGATCGAAATTGTTCTTCACGAGCTCCATGACGTCAGGATCGAGCGATCTCAAGTCATAATTCGACGCTGAACCGCGCATAAATCACCTCGCATGAACGATGATGTACGACAGGCGCTCCGTGAAACCTGCTCCGTTACACCCTGCGGCCTCCCCAATGGCCGCCGTGTTGGCCTATCGGGCATGCCTGTCGATGATGGATCGCACCAAGTGAGCGATACTGCGCGCCGTTCCATCTGCCAGATCACCGTAGAAAGGTAAGCAGAGAACGTCCTGGGCTGCCTTCCTGGCCTCCGGCAGACTGTCGAGGGGAGCGAGGTGGCGATAGGGTTTGAAATCGGCGATGAGAGGGTAGAAATACCTGCGACTGAAGACATTAAATCTTTTAAGTTCGTGATATATCACATCTCGAAATTGCTCTATCCTGATCGGAAAATACTGATAAGATCCGCCGACGCAAGCGGGATAATCCGGGATGTGGACCTGCCGCACGGGCGATAGCTCTTCGGTGTAAATCGCCCTGACATCCCGGCGCCGGGACAATTCCTGCTGGTAGGTTCGGAGATTCAACAGCCCGAAGAGAGCATGGACTTCGCTCATTTTGCCGTTCAAGCCGACGCTATCCACGGTATCTTCGTCTATGATGCCGAAATTCCGGTAGTTTTTAAGACGGTCGTAGCGCTCCAGCGAACCGGTGCTCACCGCTCCACCCTCGATCGTGTTGAAGAGTTTCGTGGCGTGGAAAGAAAACACGCTTGCGTCACCGAAATCGGCGATGGATCGACCGCCGACTGTCGCGGCGAAGGCATGCGCCGCGTCGTAGACGAGCCGAAGGTCATGCTCCGCGGCGATGGCGGCAAGTTCATCGAGCCGGCACGGGAATCCGTAAACGTGCACGGCCAGGATGCAGCGGGTGCGATCCGTGATCTTCTTGCGGACTTCGATAGGATCGAGGGTCAGGTGTTCCGGTTCGATATCGGCGAAGACCGGCTGCAACCCGACGGCCTTGATGGAATGGGTGGTGGCTGCAAACGAGAACGGAGTCGTAATGACTTCAGAGCCGGGCGGCAGGTCAAGCGCCTGCAACGCAGCCATCAGCGCGATCGTGCCGTTATTGTACAAGACTAAATTATGGCCGCCGAGCACGGCGCGCAGTTCGAGTTCCAATTCCTGATGCATAGGACCCATATTCGTAACGTTGCCGCTTTGATAGACGCGCTCCATCCCTGAGGACAGTTGCGACAGAGGCGGCAACATCGGCTTGGTTATGAAGATGGGATGCGAGAATGCCGGCATCATTTAAAATTGACCGTTGAAATTGTGAGCAAGCCGAATACTTGATTATACGCAATCATATCCCTAATCATACCCTTCCTTCGAAAGTCGATCCTCCGTCGTCGGACAGTCTTCGTAGACTTCGCGGCTTAAAAAAGACTCGTAGAGATCGTTTGCGGCCTCGGCAGAAGTCGTTTCGAGGAAGAGGACGCCGGATCTGGCCTTCTGATCCGGAAGAAGGGCCTCGCCCATTCGCTGGATCGGATAAAAGGCGCGGAGCGGCAGCGGATGCTTCAATTCCAAGCCGGAATTGATGCCGCTTCGAGTCGACGTGACCGTATGCCGGACGACGAAACGGTCGAGATCCGAGGAGCCCGTCACTGTCTCCCCGATGAAGTAGGACGCATAGCGGGCTGCGTAGGGGAAACCCGTCGCGTATTCGATCAGGAGCGCGTAGAGATCGCCGGGGCAGCGGCGGGTCGCCTCGATGAGGTACGGCTGCCCGTCCCGCAGGACGAACTGGATGTGGAGAAGCCCGTCCTTCAGGTCGTGGTACTCGCTGATCCGGTGGACATAGGCGGCGAAAGCCGATGCCAGCGCCGCGGGCATGTTTCGGACGACGAAGCTCGTGTCGACGGCAAAGCGGTTGGCGGAGGAACCTTCCTTGACGAAAAAAGCCTGCGTGGCCTCAAACCGCTCCACGAAAACTGTGTAGCTGTAGAGCGGACCGGCGATAAACTCCTCGACGAGGATCGAGGCGGTCGGGCTCGTCTCGGTCGCCGCACGACGGGCGGCGGCGAAATCTCCAAGATTGTTGCCGTCGAAGATCGTGATACCGCGCCCGCTAAAAGAATCGGCCGGCTTGCAGATGAAAAGACCGCCGCGGGGAAATGCGGTCTCAGGCACCACGGGGGGCGCTGGTAGGCCAAGTCCGCGGCAGAGCTCGCGAAACTTCCTCTTGTCGCTCAGGACGTCGATCACGGACGGCGGATCGATATGGGGGGAGACAGCGGCGGCGGCCGCGGCCGCGAGCGAGACATCCGTGCATCCCGGAACCACGAGTCCGCAATCGTGTTCGTGGAGCCAGATCTTCACCGCCTCCAGTTGGCTATAATCCTGCTGCACCCAACGGGCCCCGGCCTTCCTGGCCAGGATGTCATCTGCGCGCGAGCCCATGACCCAGAGGTCTATGCCCCTTTGAGCAAGGTAATCGTATATGGGCAGCGCGGAGAACGCCGGATCCAGCAAGAGTACCGGTCTCATAATCCAAGTTTCCGTTCTGCAGTGCTCGGGAGCACTGATAGATCTGGGTACATTTAGTGCGGCACAACGACGGTCCGGCCGTCCTTCGCGGCCCGTAGGATCGCGTCCAGCACCACCATGTTGTTGTAGCCATCCCGTGCAGACACGAGCGGCGTGGCCCGACTGCGGATCACGTCGATGAAATGGGCGATCTGGCGCTCCAGCGGGTCGGCCCGGTCGGTCTCGAGTTCGCGGCTCTCGAAGGGTCGCCACCAGGATGGTGCTTCGGCACCGGAATAAAGTCTTGCCTTCATACTTGGGAAATCGAGCGATCCATTTGTACCGGCCAGATGGTAGGCGTATTCATCCTCATAGTATGGATATGCTGCATTCTCGCCGCTGGTCATCTCCCAACTCTTGCTGCTGGCTGCGACATCCGAGAGGATGAAAGTGCCGAGGCATCCGTTGTGGAAGCGGAGCCCCATCGCGAGGGTGTCCTCAACGGGGAACCCCCGCACGGCATTGCTAGCGAGCGCGACAACACGCTCCACCTCGCCGCATAGCGACCGCATGATGCCGATCTCGTGGATCAGGTTGATGAGGGCCGGCCCCCCGCCCGGCCGGCTTCGCCAAGGTCCGTCCGCGAAATATTCGGTGGGCTTGTAGAACTGGGCCGAGCCCTGGACGGTCACCAGCCGGCCGAATTCTGGCGCCTGGACGAACGCGCGGGCCCGCTGCAGCAACGGGCTGTGCGCCCGGTGATGTCCGGTCATCACCGGGACGCCGCTTTTCTCGGACGCCTCCACGATCGCCCGTGCGGTGCCGAGGTCATCGGATAGCGGCTTCTCCACCAGTGTCGGCAGACCGGCTGCGATGCAGGAAAGCGCCTGCGGGCCGTGGTTCCCGTTGGGTGAACTGATGATCGCACCCTCGAAGCGGGAGCCCGCCAGCGCGTCTTCGATGGTGGTGTGGAAACTGGCCCCGATGCCCTCGGCGGCGTCGCGGTGGCCGTTCCTGTCCGGAGCGACGATCGCGGCCAGGACGCAATCGTCCCGCTCGCGGATTCGCGCCGCATGGACGAGGCCGATCAAGCCAGGGCCGGATAGGAGCAATCTGAGCGGTTGATGCATGCGATCGACCCCGCCGCCGTTACGCTGAAGGGGTGTGCTTAGCTTCAAAAATCGTCGCTCTGTCAAGTTAAGCCGAGAAAACCATGGGTTGTTATAACGACCATTCAAGTAAAGTTTGATTTTTTTGAAGCAAATATTCCATTTGTATTATTTCATTACGCAGGTAGATTTTTATGATAGGCAATTTTGTATCTTATTTTTTCGCGTTTCAAAAATTTCAGACAATCTCTGTTTCACATTAGAGATTTTTTGATTTTCAATTCGCTTTTTTTAATTTGTAAAACATGTCTTTGGCGTTCAGTCATTTGGATTTCGCCTTCGCTGAAAAAGTATCCTATGTTTTGTTGAGGGATCGAATTATATCACCAGCCATCGAGCGTGAGGGAATGTGCAGGTTGATCGGTGCCCTCGACGGGCGACGGGCCGTCTGCGCGTCGATCACGCCGATGCGAATGCCCCGATCGCGGCGGTGGCCGTGTCGACACCGCCGCAATCGGCGGCTTGGATGGCGGGCTCGGCGTCGGGGCTTTGCCCTGGCCGACCGGCCCGCCCGGGGGGGGTGACGGGCTCCGGGGCTGAACCGGCGGTCGCTTCGGGGGCGCGCGTTCTGATGGATCCCGGCCGGTTCGACGCGCACCGCCGTCACGGAGGCAGGCTTTCATCCGGCGGGCGGTGATTGCGGGCCGGTCAAGACGCTGGCGCGCAGGGCCGGCCGCAGGGGCCCGGGAGAAGATACAGGGTGTCTCCTCGACGCGCCGGCCGCAGGCCCGCTTCCGCGACGAGCCGCCCCCCGCTCTTTTGAGGACTATCCGGGCATGATAACCCAACGCCCGGATCTCACGCGCGGGCGTCCCATCGCGGCGCGGCACGCACAACACGGGTGGATGGCGATCCATCCGAGGCCCGATGGCGCACGGTGAGGCGCGGGACATGACGAAAGCGACAGCACGTGATTGCCGCCCCGAAAGACCCTGACCCTCTCGCCGGCTGGCGCTTTTCCGTCGCCCCGATGATGCACTGGACGGATCGCCACTGTCGGGCGTTCCACAGGACGCTCTCGACGCGCGCGCGGCTCTACACCGAGATGGTGACAACGGGGGCGGTGCTGCACGGTCCGCGCGAGCGCCTGCTCGGCTTCTCGGAGGTCGAGCACCCGGTCGCCGTCCAGCTCGGCGGCTCGGACCCGGCGGAGCTGGCGCGGGCCGCGCGGATCGCTGCGGAATTCGGCTACGACGAGGTCAACCTCAATGTCGGCTGCCCCTCGGACCGGGTGCAGGACGGCCGCTTCGGCGCCTGCCTCATGCGCGAGCCGGCCCTGGTCGCCGATTGCGTGGCCGCCATGAAGGCGGCGGTCGCCGTGCCGGTGACGGTCAAGTGCCGCATCGGGGTCGACGATCAGGATCCCGAGGCGGCCCTCGACGCCCTGGCCGACGCGGTGGTGGCCGCGGGCGTCGACGGGGTGATCGTCCATGCCCGCAAGGCCTGGCTCCAGGGCCTCTCACCCAAGGAGAACCGCGACGTGCCGCCGCTCGATTACGGCCGGGCGGCACGGCTGAAGCAGCGGCTGCCGGGCCTGCCGCTCGCGGTGAATGGCGGCCTGCGCGATCTCGACGCCGCCCAAGCCCGCCTCGCCGAGGTCGACGGCGTCATGATCGGCCGCGCCGCCTATGCCGAGCCGGCCCTGCTTCTGGGCGTGGATCCCGCGCTGTTCGGAACCCCCGCACCGGCCCCCGACGCCTTCGCGGCGGTCGAGGCGTTCGAGCCGTATATCGCCGCGATCCTGGCCAGCGGGGAGCGCCTCCACGCGGTGACCCGGCACATGCTCGGGCTGTTCAACGGCCGGCCCGGCGCCCGGGCCTACCGGCGCCACCTCTCGACCCATGGGCTGCGGCCCGAGGCCGGGCTTTCGACCCTGCGCGAGGCCGTGGCGCTGGTCTCCCGGGAGGTGCCCACGGCGCGGGCGGCCTGAGCCGAAGGCCCGTCAGGGCGGGCTCAGGATCAGGCGGTCGCCACGGACCGCATAGCCCGACAGGCGTTGCAGGAAGCTCTGTCCGAGAAGATTGGCCGACAGCGCGCCGGGCTTGACCACCATGGCGTTCAGCCGCCGCTCCGTGATCGGACCGATGCTGAGCGAGTCGAGCTGGACCGGCGCCGCGTAGGCGATGCCGTTGGCCGTGGACACGCGCGCCGTGAACGCCGCGGCGGCGGGTGCGAGGCCGAGGGCGGCGGCGTTCTCGGCGGTCAGGACGACGCTGCTCGCGCCCGTATCGAACAGGAACGCTTGCGGTCGGCCGTTGACCTCGGCCTCGACCCGGAATTCGCCATCCGCCCGCCGGACGATCGTGACGGCACCGTCAGGGCCCGGGATCGCGGTTCCGGGCCGCACCGCACCGACCACCCGGGCGCCGAGGCCCCGGAGCCGATCCCGCTCGCCGTAGCCGATGACCAGGGCGAGGCCGATCAGCGCCCAGGCGAGGAGCGCTCGCAGGTTCGCGCCGAGCGAGGCGGTGAACGTCCGCCAGAACCCGGCCACCACCAGGATGAGGATCATCCCGGTCCAGGCGAGGCTCGCGAGCTGGTCCTGCCCGATCAGGCCGCCGACGCTGTCGCTGCCGTCGCTGAGCACGAGGGCGGCGAGGACCAGCGCGAGGGCGGCGAGCCCGATCAGGATCATGACGGCTGCGCCACCTCCGGCGGCGTCAGGTGGGCCGCGCGCATCCGGGCGCCGAGCCCGGCCATGACGGTGCGGCGCTGCGACTCCGACATCCTGCCCCAGGCGGCGATCTCGTCGCGGGTCCGGCCGCAGCCGCGGCACAGCCCGGTGACGGGTTCGAGCACGCAGACCCCGGTGCAGGGGGAGGAGGGTTTTTGCGCGGGCGGCATCCGAAAACCCTGGCCGGCGGATCGTGGCCAGGTCATGACCGATCAGGGCGCCGCGGCCGGGGCGTCACCCCGCCGCCGCGACCAGGGCCAGCAGGGCGGCGATCTCGGAGACCTGCTGGCAGGCCCCGATCACGTCCCCCGTCTGGCCGCCGATCTTTTTCCGCGCCAGCCGCGTCAGGCCCAGGGCCGCGAGGCCCGCGCACGGGATCATCAGCGCGATGCCGCCGAAGGGCAGGCCGAGGGGAACGGCGGCGAGCGCCAGACCCGCGCCGAGGCCGAGGGCGGTGGCGAGGCTCGCCCGATCCGGGCGTCCGACCGAGGCGGAGAGCCCCCCCGGGCGTGCGGGCTCCAGCAGCACCATCGGGGCCAGGGCGGCGACCCGCGACACAGCGGCGGCGAGCCCGAGCGCGGTGGCGGCCGCGTAGCCGGTGCGGTCGAGGAGCGTCGCCAGGGCGCCGATGCGCAGGGCCAGCGCCAGCACCAGCGCCGCCCCGCCATAGGCGCCGATGCGGCTGTCGCGCATGATCTCCAGGCGGCGCTCCCGGGTCGTGCCGCCGCCGAAACCGTCCGCCACGTCGGCGAGGCCGTCCTCGTGGAGGGCCCCCGTGGCCACCACCAGGACCGCGACGGCAAGCGTCGCCGCCAGGAACGGCCCGAGCCCGATCCACCAGCCCGCCGCCAGCACCAGGGCGGCCGGCAGGGCGACGATCACGCCGGCCAGGGGCAGCATCCGCGGCAGGCGGGTGAAATCCGGACTGCGATGCGGATCCGGCTCCCCGGGCAGTTGCGGCACGGGCAGGCGGGAGTAGAACCGCACGCACCCGGCGAGGTCGTACAGGGCGCCGCGCCCGGGCCAGTCGGCCTCGCCGCCGGTCTGCCTGTCCATCGCGGTCTCCCGCACCGCCCGCCGGTGGCGCGGGCCGGCCCGGTATACCCGCCCCGATCCGGCTCCGTCTGCCCGCGCCCACAGGAAATCATCGCCGCCATGACCGAGGCCAGCCCGTTCGACGATATCCGCAACCTGCTGCGGGCGATGCCCGGACCCGACCAGGAGGCGCAGGACGCCGTCGCCGCAAGGGACGCCACCCTGACCAAACCCGCGGGCTCCCTCGGGCGGCTGGAGAGCCTCGTGTCCTGGCTGGCAGCCTGGCAGGGCAAGGCGCCGCCGAGTTTCGACCGCCCCCTGGTCTGCGTCTTCGCCGGCAGCCACGGGGTGACGCGGCGGGGCGTCTCGGCTTTCCCGGACGCGGTCAACCGGCAGATGCTCGACAATTTCGCGGCGGGCGGAGCCGCGATCAACCAGATCTGCGCGGCCTACGGGCTCGGCTTCAAGGTGTTCGACCTCGCCCTCGACCTGCCGACCGGCGACATCACGGAAGGGCCGGCCCTCGACGAGCGCGCCACCGTCGCCACCATGGCGTTCGGCATGGAGGCGGTGGCCGCGGGCACCGACTGCCTCGGCATCGGCGAGATGGGCATCGGCAACACCACGGTGGCCGCCGCCCTCTATGCCGCCCTGTTCGGCGGCGATCCCGCCCACTGGGTCGGGCACGGCACGGGCGTGGACCGGGAGGGCTTAAGCCGGAAGGTCGCGGCCGTGGAGGCGGCGCTCGCCCACCATGCCGGCCATCTCGGCGATCCGCTCCAGGTGCTCGCCCGCTTCGGCGGCCGGGAGATCGCCGCCATGGTGGGGGCGATCCTGGCGGCGCGGCTGCAGCGGATCCCGGTGGTGATCGACGGCTACGTGGCGACCGCCGCAGCGGCCGTGCTGCACGCCGCCGATCCGTCCGCCCTCGACCATTGCCTCGCCGGCCACGTCTCGGCGGAGGGCGTCCACGCCGAGGTTCTGGAGCGGCTCGGCCTCGTGCCGCTGCTGGCGCTCGGCATGCGGCTCGGCGAGGCCTCCGGTGCCGCCATGGCGATGGGCATGCTCAAGGGGGCGCTGGCCTGCCACACCGGCATGGCGACCTTCGCGCAAGCGGGGGTGTCCGGGAAGGGAGCGGCTCCCACGGGCTGACGCGTCGGGGTTTTACCCCGGCCCCCCACCAAAGGGACACGGCCCTTTGGAATCCCCGATCATACCGACGGCCGTAGACACGGACTCTTCCAGCGTTTGGCCGTCAGTAAGCGCGAACGCGCGTCGCCGCTCATGCGGCGGTTGGCCCACGAGGCGTCAGCCTCATGGGCCACGGGTCTCAGCCGGTTTTCTCGATGTTCCAGAAGAACTGGACGGGGGCCATGACCATGCCCTTGAGCTTGGTGCTGACGGCCATCGGCTGTTGCACGAGGCCCGCCGGGGCGTAGGGGACGACCTCGAAGGCGCGCGCCTCGATGCGCGCGGCCAGCGCCTTCTGCTGCGCCTCGTCCCCCGTGGCGATCCATTCGCTCCGCAGCGATTCCAGCGTCGGGTCGTCCGGCCAGCCGAACCAGGCGGCCGGACCGTTGGCCCGGATCAGCGGGTGCAGGGCTGGATTGAGCACGTCCGCCCCCGACCACAGGGTGTGGAAGACCGACCAGCCGCCGGCATCGACGGGCCCGCGGTTGCCGCGGCGGGCGATGAAGCTGCCCCAGTCGGTCGAGACCAGGTCGACGTTCATCCCGAGCTGCTTGAGCAGGTCCTGGGTCACCAGCGACTGGTTGTAGGCGATGGGCTGGTCGGCAGGGGCGAGCAGCACGATCGTCTCACCCTTATAGCCGGCCTTGGCCAGCATCGCCTTGGCCTTGGCGAGGTCCTCCTGCATGGCGGCGCCCCCGCCGGCGCCGGTCGACATCGGCGAGCCCGGCGTGAAGAAGGTCTTGGCCTCCCGGTAGTAGTCCGGGTCGCCCACCACCGCCTGCATGTAGTCGTCCTGCTTCATGGCCATCATCACGGCCCGGCGGATCTCGGGATTGTTGAACGGCGGCTGCGTGTGGTTGAACCGCATCAGCAGGATCAGCCCGAGCGGCACGTTGCGGATCTCGATCCCCGGCTTGCCTTTGAGCACGGGGATCAGGTCGATCGCCGGCTGCTCGTACCAGTCGACCGCGCGCTGGATCATCGCGCCGACCGCCGCCGAAGCCTCCGTGATCGCCAGCCACTCGATCCGGTCGACCTTGGCGACCTTGCCGCCGGCCGCCCAGGAGGGCGCCTCCTCCCGGGGCCGGTAGCCAGCATGGCGGGTGTAGATCGCGTTCTGGCCCGGGATCCATTCCCGCGCCTCGAAGCGCCAGGGCCCGGAGCCCATGGCATCGGCGATCGGCTTGGACGCGTCCTGGAGCGCGATGCGCTCCGGCATGATGAAGGGCACGTTGGAGGACAGCTTGCCCAAAGCCGCCGGGAGCAGGGGGAACGGCCGCTTCAGACTGATGGTGAAGGTCCGCGCGTCCGCCTGGCCGTATTCCGCCACGAAGCCCGCGAGCGTCTGCCCGAACGCGTCCCGCTTGGACCAGCGCGCTATGGACGCGATGCAGTCCTTGGCCTCGACGGGGGTGCCGTCGTGGAAGCTGAGGCCGTCCCGGAGATGGAAGGTCCAGCGCAGGCCGTCGGGCGCGGTCTGCCAGTCGCTCACCATCTGCGGCTGGATCCGGAAGTTCTCGTCCGTGGCGAATAACGTGTCGTAGACGAGGTAGCCGTGGTTGCGGATGACGTAGCTCGTGGCGACGATCGGATCGAGGGACGGCAGCGGCGTCGACGGGATGAAGCGCAGCACGCTACCGCCGGGCTGGGCCCGGGCGACGTACGGGCGGCCGATGCCGGCGGCGGCCGCGCAGGCGGTCCCGGCCAGAAGCTGGCGGCGGTCGAGCGTCATCGCGGGCACCCTTTCCGGATCGAGCCCCGACGCCCGATCGATTTTATACAATTTCAACACCCGACTGCTGCCGTCAAGGGTCCCGCGGCGCTTCCGGGACGGATGGGGAGCGAACCATGAAGAACCGGACCATCGCAAGTTCGATCGGGTTCGAGATCCGGCGGCGCATCCTCGATGGGCGCTATCCGGCCGGCTCGCAGCTCCGCCAGGACGGCCTCGCGTCGGAGTTCGGCGCCAGCCGGATCCCGGTCCGGGAAGCCCTGTTCCAGCTCGAGGCTGAGGGCCTCGTGCGGATCCACCCGCACCGGGGTGCGACGGTGGCCCCGCTCTCGCCGGCCGACGCGGCCGAAGCCCTCGAACTCCGGGGCGTTCTCGAACCACGCCTCCTCGCCCTGTCGACGCCCCGGCTGACCGGGGGCGACTTCGATCGGGCGGACGCCCTGCTGGAGGACTACGCGGCGGCGCTGCGCGACGGGGCGACTGCGCGCTGGGGCACCCTCAACACGGAGTTGCACCTGCTCCTGTACAGCCGGGCCGACCGCCCCCGCACCCTCGGGATCGTCGGCGCGCTGCTGGCGGAGTGCGACCGCTACACCCGCCTGCAGCTCTCCACCGATGCGGCGGAGCTGGAGCGAGCGGACCGCGAGCATCGGGAGATCGTCCGGCTGTGCCGGAACGGTCACGCCTCGGCCGCCTGTGCCCTCCTGGCCGACCATATCGACCACGTCGCCGCCTCGCTGATGGCCTTTCTGGGCACGGCGCCAAAGCCATAGATCCCGCGGTTGATTGTATAAAATCCTTGCCCGAATCGCCCGCTGCTGCCATGGGGAGACGCGCCGTCCCGCGAGGCCGCCAGGCCGGCGGGGACGATCCCCCTCCCAGCAGACGAGCCGGCGATGGCCTCCGACCGACAGATCTTCTCCGGCACGATCCCGGCCCTGATGACGCCCTGCCGGCCGGACCGCACGCCCGATCTCGACGCCCTCGCCCGGAAGGGGCGGGACCTCGTCGATGCCGGGATGTCGGCGGTGGTCTATTGCGGCTCGATGGGCGATTGGCCGCTGCTGACCGACGCGGAGCGGATGGCGGGCGTCGAGCGGCTGCTGGCCGCCGGCGTCCCGGTGATCGTGGGGACCGGCGCGCAGAACCCAAAGGCGGCGGCGGCGCTCGCGGCCCACGCCAAAGCGGCCGGGGCGCAGGGCCTGATGATCATCCCGCGGGTCCTGTCGCGCGGCAGCTCGGCGGCGGCGCAGGAGGCCCATTTCGCCGGCATCCTGGAGGCGGCCGTCGACCTGCCGTCGGTGATCTACAACAGCCCCTATTACGGCTTCGAGACCCGGGCGGAACTGTTCTTCCGCCTGCGCGACCGGTACCCGCACCTCGTCGGGTTCAAGGAGTTCGGCGGCGCCCAGGCGCTCACCTACGCGGCCGAGCACATCACCGGCCAGGCGCCCGACATCACCCTGATGGTCGGGGTGGATACGCAGGTGGTGCACGGCTACGTCAATTGCGGCGCCCGGGGCGCCATCACGGGCATCGGCAACGTCCTGCCGCGGGAGGTGCTGCACCTCGTCGCCCTGTGCGAGAAGGCGGCCGCCGGCGACGTCCTGGCCCGGCGGCGGGCGGAGGAGCTCGACGCCGCCCTCGCGATCCTGTCGAGCTTCGACGAGGGGACCGACCTCGTCCTGTACTACAAGCACCTGATGGTGCTGGAGGGGAACGCGGAATACGCGCTCCACTTCAACGCCTCCGACGCGTTGAGCGCCGGGCAGCGCTACTACGCGGAGAATCAGTTGCGGATCTTCAAGGCGTGGTACGCGCGGTGGTCGGAGGAGAGCGGCCAGGACTGACCTTCGCCACAGCGGCCATCCTCGGCCGTCGGGGCGGCGCGGGGCACGCCCCGGGACACAGCGCCTTTGCGCGGGACGGCCGGTCGGCGCTATTGCGGGTGCGAAATCGGTCCCAGCCCGCGAACCCCCCCATGAAGATCACCCAAGCCTTCACCTTCGAGGCGGCCCACCGCCTGCCGAACGTGCCCGAGACCCATCGCTGCCACCGGATGCACGGGCATTCCTACCGGGTCGAGCTGACCGTGGCCGGGCCGGTCGATCCCCACACGGGCTGGGTGATCGACTTCTACGAGATCGAGTCGATCTTCGGCCCGCTGCTCGCCCGGCTCGACCACCATTGCCTCAACGAGATCGAGGGCCTGGAGAATCCCACCGCCGAGATCATCGCGGCCTGGATCTGGCATCGCCTGCGACCGGACCTGCCGGGCCTCGCCCGGGTGCGGGTCGCGGAGACCCCGATGTCCTGGGCGGAATACGATGGCGACTGAGACCGTGAGACCGGGTGACCACTCAGCGCTTGTGCTGTTCTCCGGCGGCCAGGATTCGGCGACCTGCCTCGCCTGGGCGCTGGACCGATTCGACCACGTCGAGACGCTGGGCTTTGACTACGGCCAGCGCCACCGGGTCGAGCTCGACCGCCGGGCCACGCTCCGGGACGGGATGGGGCGCATCGATACGGCCTGGGCCTCACGCCTCGGCGACGACCACACGATCGCCCTCGACGCCCTGGGCAAAATCTCCGAGACGGCGCTGACCCGGGATGCGGCGATCGGTTACGAAGCGTCGGGCCTGCCCAACACCTTCGTGCCCGGGCGCAACATCGTGTTCCTGACCTTCGCGGCGGCGCTCGCCTACCGGCGGGGCCTGCGCCACGTGGTCGGCGGCATGTGCGAGACCGACTATTCCGGCTATCCCGATTGCCGCGACGACACGATCAAGGCGCTGCAGGTGGCGCTGAACCTCGGCATGGACCGCCGCTTCGTGCTGCACACACCGCTGATGTGGCTCGACAAGGCGCAGACCTGGAGCCTTGCCGAGACCCTGGGGGGGGCGGCGCTGGTCGACCTGATCGTCGAGGAGAGCCACACCTGCTATCTCGGCGCGCGCGGACAGCGGCATCCCTGGGGCTACGGCTGCGGCACCTGCCCGGCCTGCCAGCTGCGGGCGGCGGGCTACGCGCGCTTCATGGCGTCCTGAGCCCATCGACTAGCACCGCCAGCGTCCCCCGGAAGGCGTCGGGACTCGCGAACAGGCGCTCCATCAGCAGCGCCCCCTCCAGGGTGGCGATGACGTAGCGGGCAAGCGCCGCCGGATCCGCGCCCGCGCGCACGCTTCCCGCCGCTTGGCCCTCCCGCAGGACCGCCTCCAGCCAGGCGAGGTGATCCGCGAAGAAGGCCGCGATGTCCCGGCGGAGGCGCTCGGGCAGGGCCTCGCCCTCGATGGCGAGCGCCGCGCACAGGCAGCCGAGCCCCTGCTCGACCCCGCCCAGATAGAGTTTGCCGTAGGCCTCCACCCGGCCCGGCCCGTCCGTACCGTCGGCGCGGATCACCGCCAGGGCGGCGGCGTAGCGGGCCGCGTAGGCCGCCACCAGGGCGGCCCCGAGATCGACCTTGGTGGGGAAGTGGTGGTGGATGCTCGCTTTGCGGATGCCCACCGCCTCCGCGAGGTCGGCATAGCTGAACCCGGCATAGCCGCGCCCCCGGACCAGGGTCTCGGCCTGCATCAGCAGCTCGGCGCGGGTGTCTCGCATCGCCTGAACCGTCTCGTCCGGCTCGCGCGAACGTGTCACCGTCCGGCGTCCGTTCCCCTGTCTGCCACTTGCCCGCCCAAAGATCTACCTACTTAATGGTAGATAACAAGATCAGGAGGATTCGGCATGACGGCGTCCGCCGTCCAACCGTGGGAATCCGTCGTCGCGGGCCGCCGCACCGTATCGCGGCGCGGCGCGCTGTTCGGCGGCCTGTGCCTCTGCTGCCTGCCGACCCTCGGCCGCGCCGCCGAATCTTTTACGATGGCGGAGGTCGGGCCGGGCATCTTCATGCGCAAGGGCCTGATCGCCGACGCCACCGCCGAGAATGCCGACGCCATCGCCAATATCGGCTTCGTCATCGGCCGGGACGGCGTGCTGGTCACCGAATCCGGCGGCAGCCTCGCCGACGGCCAATGGCTGCGCGCCGAGATCGCCAAACGCACCCCCAAGCCGATCACCCACGTGGTGCTGACCCATGTCCACCCGGACCATGTCTTCGGGGCGGGGGCGTTCGTGCAGGACAAGCCGGTCTTCATCGGCCACGCCAAGCTCACCGAGGCGCTCTCGGCCCGGGGCGAATTCTACCGCAAGCGCCTGAGCGATCTCCTCGGCGAAGACCGGACCGGGCCGGTGGTCTACCCGACGATGACCGTGGCCGACACGGCCGAGATCGACCTCGGCGACCGCCGCCTGACCTTCACGGCGCATGGCCCGGCGCACACCACCTCGGACCTGTCGATGATCGACTCGGGCAGCGGCCTGCTGTTTCCCGCCGACCTGCTGTTCGTGAACCGCATCCCCTCCCTCGACGGCAGCCTGAAGGGCTGGCTGAAGGAGGCCGAGCGCCTGAAGGCCATGGGTCCCGCCCGGGCGGTGCCGGGCCACGGGCCGGTGACGGTGGATCTCGCCCCGGCGCTCGCCGACCTCACCGGCTACCTGACGGCGCTGCGCGACGGCACCCGCGCGGCGATCGCCAAGGACGTGTCGATCGAGAAGGCGGTCGACAGCGTCGCGAAGGGTCAGCGGGACAAGTGGGCGCTGTTCGACACCTACAACGGCCGCAACGTTACCGTAGCCTACCAAGAACTCGAGTGGGACTAAGTTTCCGGACCGCCCTATCGTAACCAGACGGGAGACACGCCATGACCTCCAGGATCAACAGGACCGTTCTCGCCCTCGGGCTCGCCCTCGCGGCGACCGCCGTGACCGGGCCGCTCGCCGGCGCCGCGCGGGCCGCGGGCGCCTCCGACACGGATCAGGAGCGGGCCGCCCGCTGGCACGAGATCGCCACGTCGATCTTCGGCGACCGCGCGATCACGCCGACCGACAGCCTCGTGAAGATCGATGCGCCCGTGCGCGCCCTCGACGCCGCCCTGGTGCCGATCACCCTGACCATGCCCAAGGACGGGCAGATCAAGGCGGTGTCGCTGATCATCGACGACAACCCGGCGCCCTACGCGGCCCGGTTCGCGTTCGGCCCGGCCGCCGACCCGGCGGAGCTGAAGCTGCGCGTGCGGGTCAACAACTACACCGACATGCACGCCGTGGTGGAGACGCAGGACGGCAAGCTCTACGAGGCCAAGCAGTTCGTGAAGGCGTCCGGCGGCTGCTCGGCCCCGATGGGCATGAGCGACGAGGAGGCCATGAAGGGTATGGGCGACATGCGCATGAAGTTCGCCGACGCCCAGCCCGGCCAGCCCGTGGAGGCGACGCTGATGGTCCGCCACCCGAACTTCTCCGGCATGCAGATGAACCAGGTCACCCGGGACTTCACGCCGGCCCGCTACATCGACAAGATCGTCGTCTCGGCCGGCGATCAGACGGTCTTCACCCTGACGGGCGACATCTCGATCTCCTCGAACCCGGTGATCAACTTCGCGTTCAAGCCGGACGGCAAGCCGATCCAGGTGGCGGCCTCCGACAACCAGGGCGGGCACTGGCAGCACAGCTTCACCCCGCCGAGCCCGACGAACTGAGCGATGCGGACCGCAGGCCCGATCGTCCGGATCGCAGCGGCCCTGGCGGCGCTCGGCGGCCTCGCCGCCGCGCCGGCCGATTCCCCCGTCAACGTCCCGGAGCCGGAGGGGCTCTATGCCGGTCCACCGAAGGGCTATACGCCGCCGACCCTGACGGGCGCGGCGGTGGTCGACGCCGGCGCCGTCGCCGCCCTGCTGGCGGGGCCGGACAAGCCGGTGCTGATCGACGTGGCGGCGCCGGACCGCAAGCCGTCGAACTTCCCCGCCGGCCGCCTCTGGCTGCCGGTGCACCCCTCGATCCCGGGCGCGGTCTGGCTGCCCGAGGCCGGGGCCGAACCCCTGGCGCCCGAGCGCGAGGCGCTGTTCTACGCGCGCGTCGCCGCGCTGACCGGCAACGACAGGGCCAAGCCCGTCGTGGTCTTCTGCCATGTGGAGTGCTGGGGCAGCTGGAACGCCGCCAAGCGGCTGGTGCGCAAGGGCTATACCGGCATCCGCTGGTTCCCCGAAGGCGTCGAGGGCTGGCAGGACAAGCATGAGACCGCGGCCTTGCGCGTCGATCCGGCCTGGCAGGCGGGGACCGAGCCGCAGGCGGGGCGCTGACCCGGGGGGCAGGGCGGTGTAAGAAGCGCGACGAGGCCTGACACGCGCGTCTCCCTCCCCCCTCTGCGGGGGAGGGAGACGCGCGGATACCGAAAGGGATCTGAACCATGTCGCAGGTCGTGCAGTCCCGCCGGCTCCGGGCGATCGATATCGGCAAGCGCAAGGCCGAGGGGCACAAGATCATCGCGCTCACCGCCTATCACGCCCACACGGCCGGCATCGTCGACCCCTATTGCGACTTCATCCTGGTCGGCGATTCCCTCGGCATGGTCATGCACGGGATGGAATCGACCATTCCCGTGACCCTGGAGATGATGATCCTCCAGGCCCAGGCGGTGATCCGCGGCACCGAGAAGGCGCTCGTCGTGGTCGACATGCCGTTCGGCTCCTACGAGGCGAGCCGGGAGCAGGCCTTCCTCAACGCCGCCCGGGTGCTGAAGGAGACCGGCGCCGGGGCGATCAAAATGGAGGGCGGGGCGCATTTCGCCGAGACCGTGGCGTTCCTGGTCCAGCGCGGCGTGCCGGTGATGGGCCATATCGGCCTCACCCCCCAGGCGGTGAACACGATGGGCGGCTTCAAGGTCCAGGGCCGCGCCCCCGACGACGAGCGTCGCCTCCTGGAGGACGCAAGGGCGATCTCCGAGGCGGGGGCCTTCGCGATCGTGCTGGAGGGCATCGTCGAGCCGGTGGCGCGCGCCATCGCGACATCGCCGCGGGTCACGGCGGCCACGATCGGCATCGGCGCCTCGGCGGTCTGCGACGGGCAGATCCTGGTGCTGGAGGACATGCTCGGCCTGTCCGAGCGCACGCCGAAATTCGTGCGCCAGTTCGGCAGCCTGCGGGGGCATATCGAGGAGGCCGTGAAGGCCTATGCCGAGGAGGTCCGGGCCGGGCGCTTCCCGGCCGAGGACCACACCTACGGGTAGGGGCGCCGTCAGCCCCGCGGCAGCGGCCGGGCCGGGTTGCCGACGACGGTCGCGCCCGCTGGCACGTCGCGGGTGACGACGGCGCCCGCGCCGATGATGGCGTCGTCGCCCACCGTGACGCCGGGCAGGATCAGCGCGCCGCCGCCGATCCAGACATTCGCCCCGACCACGATGGGCCGGCCGGATTCGACGCCCGCCCGGCGCAGCGCCGGATCGCGCGGATGGTCGGCGGTCAGGAACTGCACCCCGGGGCCGACCTGGGTGAGGTCGCCGATCGACACGGGGGCAACGTCGAGGATCACGCAGTTGAAGTTGAGGAACACCCCGTCGCCGATCGCGATGTGCTGGCCGTAATCGCAGAAGAACGGCGGCCGGATTACCGCGTCCGCGCCGACATGGGCGAGGAGTTCGCGCAGGAGGACGCGCCGCTCGTCGGGGGAGGCGTCCAGGGTGGCGTTGTAGCGGACCATCCAGGCGCGGGCGCGCCGCGCGTCGGCGGCGAGTTCCGGGTCGCCGGGCCGGTAGGGCTCGCCGGACAGCATTTTTTGCTTTTCGGTTTTGGTCGTCATGCGGTTTCTCCTGCGGTGCCGGGCGGGGGCCAATCCTGTGCCTGCTTGATGGCCTCGGCCTGCCGAACGCCACGGCGACAGGCCGAGGCCATTGCAGGGGCGTTGAGAGCGACCGTTGATGACCATACGGAAATTCCGTATCGTCTCGCTCGATGACGGCCGACCGGTTCGCTCCCACCAAGGATGCGAGCAATCGCAGGAAGCACAAGCTGTCCCTGGCGTTTGGCGACCGGATCTTCGAGGACGGTGATCATCTGCTCATCCCCAGCATTCGCGAGATCGACGGAGAGGAACGGTTCAAGGTGGTCGGGCTGGTGGAGGGGACGCTGTTCACCGGCGTTTTCGTCTGGCGTGTGGACCGGGCGCGTTTCATCTCGGTGAGAAGGAGCAACACGGGTGAAGAGCGAGCCTATCGCGCTGCCGGCTGATCCGGCGGACGTCGAGGATTTCGATACGACGGCCGAGGCGCTGGACCGCGGTCAGCGTGCCCGCCTGATCCGCAGGACGCGGACCGGGCTCGGCCTGTCGCAATCCGAGTTCGCCAGCCGCTTCCGGGTTTCGATCGGCACGCTGCGCGACTGGGAGCAGGCGCGGACCACGGCACCGGATTTCGCCATCGCCTACATGCGGGTGATCGGGCAGCATCCGGAGATGGTGGCGAAAGCCGTCGCCTAGGCAATCATCGACCGGGTGCTCCCAGCCCGCAGCAGCCGAGCCCCATTACCCCACCCGCCGCAACGGCAGCCGCAGCCCCGGCGCGGGCCGCTCCAGAAGCACCTCCCGGCGGAACCGCACCAGCCGCGCCGGCCGGCCGGCGGCGCCGCTGGTGACGCTCTCGGTCTCCTCCACCAGCCCCTGCTGCGCCACGAGCCGGCGAAAATTCTGCTTGTGCAGTTGCGTCCCCGACAGGGCCTCGACGGTCTTCTGGAGCTGGAGCAGGGTGAATTCCGGCGGCATCAGCTCGAACACCACCGGGCGGTACTTGATCTTGCCCCGCAGCCGGCCGATCGCCGTGGCCAGAACCCGCCGGTGGTCGAAGGCCATGGGCACGCCGGCCGGGTCGTTCGGGAGCGCCGGGCCGGCATTGCCGCCGGCCTCCGGGATCAGCCCGGCCTCGAACAGCAATTCGTAGCGCTCCAGCACGCGCTCCTCGTTCCAGGTGCCGCCGTTCATGCCGAAGGTCAGGCCCAGGCGGTCGAGGCGGCGGGTCCGGGTGGCGCGGTCCTCGGGCTCCCCCGCCCAGGCGGAGAGCCGTTCCGCGATGGCGTCGAGCTGGGGCGGACGACCGTTGCGGAAATCCTCGTAGGGCAGGTAGCGGTACCAGTTCTGCCAAGCCGCCTCGGCGAGGCCGGCCGGGCGCTCCTCGCGGACCAGGGCGAGATAGGCCACCGAGAGGGAGTGCACCTCCGCCATGTCCGAGGCCCCGGAACGGTCGCGGTCGCCGAAGGTGTAGAGCTGCTCCACGTAGCCGAGGCGCTGGTGCGTCTGCCGCTCCACCCAGGCGCGCAGGCCCCGCTCCAGGGTGGCGTGCTCGGGAACCAGCGGACCGGCCGGCAGGCCGTCGCCGCGGCCGGGCGCCTGGTCGGGCACCCGGATCGTGAGGGCGCGCGGCTCCCCCCCGGTCGCGGCGACGATCACCGCGACGAGGCCTACGGAGGAGCGCTCCGGCGGGGCCTGCGCCCCGCGCGCACCCGTCTGCGCCGCGGCACCCTTCATCGTCCCTCGACCGCCTCTCCCCGCCGATCCGCCCTAAGATCTTGATCCACCGCGCGCGCGTCCGCCGACCGGCATCCGCTCCGGCGGCGCGCGCTCTATAGGGGGGCAGGATCGCCGCGCGTCAACGCCGCCGTTGACCGCGCGGCACCGGCGCATGGGACACGCTTGCCAAGCCGGCGGGGGCTGCCCAAACAGGGCCGCCCGGGACGGGCCGGCGCGGCGCCGGCCGGGGCGGGGGCCGAGCGACAGCGATGCCAGAGCGCGCGAACGCCGCATCGACCGGGGGCCGCGCGGTCGACCTGCGGCTCTACGGTCTCCTCGATGTCGGAATCTGCGGCGGCGACGGCGACCGGCTGGGGCGCCTCGGGGCCGAGGCGGTGGCGGGGGGCTGCACCCTGCTCCAGTACCGCGAGAAGGACATCCCGGACGCCCGCGCCGCCCTGGCGCGGATCCGGGCGATCCGGGAGGCGGTGGGCGGACGGGTGCCGGTGCTGGTCAACGACCGGGTCGACCTCGCCCTCGCCGCGGGGGCGGAGGGCGTGCATCTCGGCCAGTGCGACCTCCATCCGGCCGACGCCCGCCGCCTCCTGGGGCCGGACGCGATCATCGGCCTCACGGTGAAGACGGCGGCCCAGGCCGACGAGCTGTACCGGCTGCCCGTGGACTACGCCTGCATCGGCGGCGTGTTCGCCACCACCAGCAAGGACAACCCCGACCCGCCGGTGGGCCTCGACGGCTTTTCCAGCATCGCCTTCCGGGCGCGCCTCGCCCGGGGCGCGGGCCTGCCCCTCGGCGCCATCGCGGGGATCGGCCTGGAGAACGCCGCCGCCGTGATCGCCGCCGGGGCGGACGGCGTCGCGGTGATCACCGCCCTGTTCGGGGCGGAGCCGGTGCGCCCGCGCGCCCGGGACCTGCGCGCCCGGATCGACGCCGCCCTGGCGGAGCGGACGCGGTGAGCGGCCCGATGAGCCGCGGCCCGGTGCCGATCGCCGTGACCATCGCGGGCTCGGATTCCGGCGGCGGCGCCGGCATCCAGGCCGACCTCAAGACCTTCTCGGCGCTCGGCGTCTACGGCGCCAGCGTGATCACGGCGCTGACCGCGCAGAACACCCTCGGCGTCCAGGGCATCCACGACGTGCCGGCGGCGTTCGTGGCCCGGCAGATCGACAGCGTGTTCTCCGACCTCGCGGTGCGCGCCGTGAAGATCGGCATGCTGTCCCGGCCCGCGGTGATCGAAGCGGTGGCCGAGGGTCTCGCGCGCCACGCCGGGGCGATTCCCGTCGTCCTCGACCCCGTGATGGTCGCCACCAGCGGCGACCGGCTGATCGCCGACGACGCCGTGGCGGCGCTCCGGGACCGGCTGATGGCACGGGCCGACCTGATCACCCCCAACCTGCCGGAGGCCGCGGTGCTGCTCGGCGAGTCGGTCGCCGAGGATGACGCCGCGGCGGTGGCGCAGGCCCGGCGGCTCGTGGCGCTCGGCGCCCGGGCGGTGCTGATCAAGGGCGGCCACGGGACGGGGCGGGAGAGTATCGACCACCTCGTGACGGCGGACGGGACCCTGCGGACCCTGGCGGCGCCGCGGATCGCCACCGCCAACACCCACGGCACCGGCTGCACCCTCTCGGCCGCGGTGGCGGCGGGCCTCGCCCGGGGACTGACCCTGCCGGAGGCGGTGGCCAGCGCCAAGGATTACCTCACGGCCGCGCTCGCCGCCGCGGACCGCCTGGGCGTCGGGGCGGGCCACGGGCCGGTCCACCACTTCCACGCCCTCTGGCCGTAGACCGGGCGGGCGGCGGCGCTTTCCAGTGCGCCGAGCCCCCTCCGCCTTGCGCCCGGGCGGCGATTGCGTTTGAAGAAGCGCACGATCGTTCGGATAACGGAACGGCGCAGGCGGACCGGAGATCATGCAGGATCAGGCGGAACGGCCCGACCGGGGACGCGGGCGCGACCTGCTGACCGGGGCGCAGGTGCTCTCCGGCCAGCTCGGCAAGACCATCCAGCGCCTGCGCAAGGCCTACAACCTGTCGCTCTCGGAACTCGCCGAGCAATCGGGCGTGGCCAAGTCGATCATTAGCCAGATCGAGCGCAACGAGACCAACCCGACGCTCGCCACGATCTGGCGGCTCTCCCAGGCCCTCGACGTCTCGATCGAGCGCGTCCTGGCGGCGGGCGACGAGGAGCCGTTCATCGAGAAGACCTCCCGGGCGGACACGCCGATCCTGGTTTCCGAGGACGGCAAGGTGCGGCTCGCCATCATCGGCTGGCTGAAGACGATCGAGTGGCTGCAATGGTACGAGGTCACGGCCGATCCCGGCGGGGTTCTCGATTCGGACCCGCACCAGCGCGGCTCGGTGGAATCACTGTCGGTCGCCGAGGGGGCGTTCGAGGTGGAGATCGGCGGCATCGTGCAGCGGGCCCGGGCCGGCGAGACCCTGCGCTACCGCTGCGACCGGCCCCACCTCGTGCGCTGCACCGACGGACCGGCGCGGGCCACCATGGTGGTGATCCTGAAGGCCGCCGTGATGGAGTGAGGAACCAAGCGGTCGTCTTGCGCGGACGCGCTGCCTGAAACAATCTCTAACGCCGAACGGGATCTATCAGAATCAGAGGCGGCTCGGTGGAGCGCATCAGGCGGTTGCTCTTCGACCATCCGCTCATGAAAGCACTCGGCCTCGGCCTGCTTGGTCTGGTTGGCACCGTGCTGTCGGGCGCCTACATCTTTGAGATCACGACGACACGCGACGGAGTACAGACTCTCGACTGGAGTGCAACGCCACACAGCCGCTCGTTCTAGCTGCTCCTGATCGTCCTCCTGGGCATGGGGTTATACGGGTGGGGCGCCGCCCGCTCTGAAAATCGGGTGCGTCGCGCGTTGAGCGAGACAGATGTCCTGGGCATTGCGTTGCAGGAACTGGTGGGGCCGATGATCGAAGCGGCAAAACGCGATATCCGAGACGGGAAGCTGCGCACGCTCGACGATATCAAGCGCATGTTCGGATCCGAGCCGGGGGATCGCCAGACATGAACGCAGTCTTCACCCAGCACGCCGTCGATCACATGCGCGCGCAGGGCCTCAAAACCGTCGATGTGGATCGGCTTCTTCAACGAGTCGAGCGTGTCGCGCAGGATCGCGAAACACTGACGCATTCGGACGATGTCGTTCGCCTGGGTATGCTCAGCGGCGAGGAGGCTTTCCTCGTTCGCGCCGGTGACATGAGAGCCGTCCTGGCGGTCACCCGCGACCGTCCGGAGCGGGTCGTCGTGGTCGGTGTGTATCGAGCCGACGAGACTCTGCCCGCGTTCGAACTTGAGCCGCGTAATTAGATCGGCATGGCTGGTAAGCAGGCGGTCTTCGTACGTCCCGCCACGCCGGCAGATTTGCACGTCCTGGTCGCGCTGAACGCTATCGTGCAGGCGCTGCACGTGCGGCTGGAGCCGGACGTCTTCAAAGCCGAGGTCGATGCGGCCGAGTTGCGGGCCTTCTTCGCGAGCCTCCTCGACAAGCCCGAGAACGACCTTCTGATCGCCGAGCAGTCCGCCGAGCCGGTCGGCTATCTCTGGTACGAGTTGCAGGAACGTCCCCCCACCGTGCTCACGCAAGCGCGCCGGCGCATCTACATCCAGCGCATCGCGGTCCGTGAATCCCGCCCGCCATGCCGGCGTGGCGACGGCGCTCCTGCGCGCGGTGGAAGGCGCGACCACGGCTCTGCAGGTGGATCGCCTCGTCCTCGACGCGTGGACGCGGAACGAAGAGGCCCTCCGCTTCTTCCAGGGGCGCGGCTTCCGGCCGTTCAACGTCGTGCTGGCCAAGGCGCTGCGGTAGAGCGCGCCTTCGCCGAGACAGGTCCGGCGTCGGCGAGGGCGCTCAGCCGCAGATCGTAGGGCGTGTCCGAAAGGGCCCCGCCCGTCCAATCCTCCACCTCATCCTGTGGCGCCGGAGCGCAGCGGAGGCCTCGAAGGAGCCCTCCCGCCGGCCGCGCGATCCCTGGAGGCCTCCTTCGAGGCCCGCTGGCGCGGGCACCTCAGGATGAGGGCGTGGACGGGACGTCATCCTTCCAGAGGCGCACCGTCTGACGATGCCAGAGCGTTTGCGGACGATGCGGCCTCACCGCCCCGTATTCACCCACCGCACCACGTCGGCCAGCACGGTGATCAGCGCCTGATCGAGGGCGTGGGCGCTGGTACCGGCATCGATCTTGGCCACGGGGACCCGGGCCGTGAAGATCCGGGCGGCGGTCACCTTGCCGGTGCCGTCGGCCACGAGCTTTAGCGACAGGTCAACCACCGCCTCCCCGGTCCCGGCCTGGACGTCGAAGGCGCGGATCTCGCTGATCAGCTGGTAATCGGCCACGACCTTGTCGCCGGGCCGGCTCACCGAGCGCAGCCGACCGGAATTCTCCAGGCTCTGAATGATCCGCGTCTGGATCAGGCGCGGCAGGCGGTCGGCCCATTGGCCGCCGCCCAGGAAGGAGAGGGCGCCGCCGGGTTCGCGCACGATGATCCGGTCGGCCTCGAAGGGCTGGATGCCCACCGGCTCCGAGACCGCGATCGAGCGGACGGCCGCGACCGGCCGCCCGGCTGCGGGCAGGGCCGCCAGGTCGAAGGTGAGGGGCGCGGCGCCGCCGCCGCAGCCGCCCAGCAGGGCAGCGAGCAGCGTAGCGGCGGCAATGTGGGACGAGCGGACCATACACGCAACCTGAAAAGCCCCACCGGCGAACGGCGGAGCTGTATAAGCTATGCGGTTAAAACTACGCCGCCGCGGCATCCGTGCCGTGCGACGGGACACATCGGCCCGGCGACCGGTGATTTCACCGGCCGCCGTTGTATTCCGGCAACGACGGCTTGCCGCCGAAGATCACCTGGCTCGGGTCGCGCTCCAGGCTGCGGACCGTGCGGTTGAGGGTGCTCAGGGTCCGCTGGCCGTCCCCGGACAGGGCCTCCACCTCCCGGCGGCCGGTGCCGCTGAGCCGGCCGAAATTGGTCGCGATGCTGGCGGTGCGCTTGTCGAGGTTCTCCGACATCACCCGGAAGGCCTTGCCGGCGTCGCGCACCGAGACCGCGGCGGCGCGGATCTCCGAGAAGGTGCTGGAGCCCTCCTGGCCCGAGGCCGAGCCGAGGAAGCCCTGGGCGCCGTTGAGCACCGCGTCGATCTTGTCGGCCGAGGCGTTGAGCTTGGCGGCGAGCGACCGGGCGTCGTGCAGGCTCCCCTCGATGTCGGGGCTGGCCTTGGACAGGGCCTCCGAGAAGCGGTCGGCGTTGTCGATCACGTGGCCGAGCTTGGCGCCGTCCACCGCCTTGACCAGGGCCGAGATGTTCGGCCCGGCATCGGCCAGCGTCTTGGAGAAGGTCTCGACGTTGGTGAGCGAGCGGTTGATCGCGCCCTCGTTGGCCGAGACCAGCCGGTCGAGGCGGGCCAGCATGTCGTCGGCCCGCTGCGCCACCTGGCGGGCGAGCGCCATCATGTCCTGCATGTCGGAGGAATCGGCGAAGATCGTCGGCGGCTCGCCGTTGGCCATCGGGGTCAGCGCCGGCGCATCGGCGTTGCCGCCCGACAGCGAGATCACCGAGACGCCGGTGAGCATCGCGGAATCGAGCCGGGCGCGGGTATCGGCCCGCAGCGGCGTCGCTGGCTCGACCTTGATCTGGGCCAGAACCCGGCGCGGATCCTGCGGGGCGAGGCGGATATCGGTGACCTCGCCGACCTTGATGCCGTTGAAGTTCACGCTCGACCCGCGCGACAGTCCCCCGACCGAGCCGGAGAAGACGATCCGCACCGTCTGGCTGACCTGCCGCGACGAGCCGCCGGAGAGCCACAGCACGGTGCCGAAGCCCGCCAGGATGACGGCGATGGTGAAGGCCCCGATGAGGGCGTAGTTCGCGCGGGTTTCCATGCGCTCAGCCTGTTCTTCTGCCTGGCGGACGGGACCCGTCCGGGCGTCGGGCCTCAACTCCCGGACAGGAGCGGGGCGGGATCGGGATGGGGAAGCGGTCAGGCATGGGCCGCCGCATTCCCCGTGGCGATGGCCCGGGCGCGCTTGCCGTGGAAATAGGCGCGCAGCCAGGGATGGTCGCTCGCCAGCATCTCGTCGATGTTGCCGGCCGCGATGATCTGGCCGTCGCCGAGCGCCGCGATGCGGTCGCAGGCGGTGTAGAGGCTGTCGAGGTCGTGGGTGACCATGAAAACGGTGAGCCCCAGCGTCTCCTTCAGCGTCGAGACGAGGTCGTCGAACTCGCCCGCGCCGATCGGATCGAGGCCCGAGGTCGGCTCGTCCAGGAACAGGATCTCGGGGTCGAGCGCCAGGGAGCGGGCCAGAGCCGCGCGCTTGATCATGCCGCCCGACAGTTCCGAGGGCAGCTTGTCGGCGGCGTCGGGCTTCAGGCCGACCATCTCGATCTTGAGGCGGGCGAACTCGTCGAGCAGGCGCTCGGACAGGTTCAGGTGCTCGCGCATCGGCACCTGGATGTTCTGCTTGACAGTGAGCGACGAGAACAGGGCACCCTGCTGGAACAGAACGCCCCAGCGCTGCTCCATCCGCCGCCGCTCGGCGTAGGTCAGGTCGTCCACGTCGCGGCCGAACACCTCGATCGTGCCGGCCCGCTTCGGGTTGAGGCCCAGGATCGTCCGGGTCAGCACCGACTTGCCCTGGCCGGAGGGGCCGACGAAGCCCAGGATCTCCCCGGCCCGGATGTCGAGGTTCAGGCCTTTCAGGATGTCGCGGTCGCGGAAGCCGACCACGAGGTCGCGCACGCGGATGATCGGGGCGGGGGCGGTCATCGAGGCATCCATCGGGGCGGCCTCAGAAATCGATCGCGGCGAAGAACACCGCGAACAGGCCATCGAGGACGATGACCATGAAGATGGCCTTCACGACCGAGGCGGTGACGTGGCGTCCCAGCGATTCCGCCGAGCCCTCCACGGCGAAGCCCTCGATGGTCGCGATGATGCCGATGGTCAGCGCCATGAACGGCGCCTTGATCAGGCCGACCATCACGTGGTGGATGCCCACCGCCGCCTGGAGCCGGGCCAGGAACTGGTCGAGGGTCAGCCCGCCGTAGAGCATCGCGGTGAGGCCGCCGCCGGCGAGCGCCGCGATGTCGCCGATCAGCGTCAGCATCGGCAGGCCGATCATCAGGGCCAGCACCCGGGGCACGATCAGGATCTCGACCGGGTCGAGGCCCATGACGCGCAGCGCATCGACCTCCTCGCGCATGCGCATGGAGCCGATCTCGGCGGTGATCGCCGAGCCCGAGCGGCCGGCCACCATGATCGAGGTCAGGAGCACGCCGAGTTCGCGCAGGATCAGCAGGCCGATCAGGTTGACCACGAAGGTCTGGGCGCCGAAGCGCTGGAGCTGGAAGATGCCCTGCTGGGCGACGATGCCGCCCACCAGGAACGAGATCAGAACGATGATCGGCGTGCCGTTGAGGGCCACCTGCTCGATCTGGTTGACCAGGGCCGTGCCCCGGAAGGTGCCGGGCCGCAGGGCGACGCGGCCGCAGGCGGCGATCAGCTCGCCCAGGAAGGCGAGGGCGGTGACGAATTCCTGCCCCCCGCGCACGGTCCGGCGCCCGGTGGCATCGAGCCATCCCACGATCCGGCCGTGACGCCGCGGCGGCGGCGCCTCGGGCTCGCGCAGGCGGACCTCGCCCAGCAGGGTGCGGTGCTCGGACCGCACGCCGAGATAGGTGAGGCCGCCCCCGGCGCGCTCGATCTCGGCGCGGGTGCGCTCCAGGACCCAGGCGCCCAGGGTGTCGAGGCGCTCGATCCCCGCCAGGTCGAGGGCCACAGGCCCGGCCCGGCCGGCCGCCGCGATGCGCGCGGCCGCGGCCTCGACGGCGGGCGCCTGGTCGGCGGTCCAGCGGCCGTCGAGCGCCAGCCGGCCGTCCGACGTCCGGTCCCGCACCGATGCGCCCGCCAAGGCGGCGGGAACAATGCCCTCGCTCAGCAAGACTTCACTCCTCGATCGAGGCACCACCCTGCCGGGCGGTTATGTCGACATTACGGTTGACGATCCGTGTCCGCCCTCACCCCTGCCGCAGGGCGGGCGGCGAGGGCGAGCCCGAGGCCGGCGGCGGCCAGCGGCGCCATCAGCAGGAAGGCGAGGGGGCCGCCGGCCCGGTAGGCGAGGCCGCTCACCAGGGTGGCGACCACGGAGATACCGGCATTGACCGCGCTGAGCGTGCCCTGCGCGCGCCCGCGGGCGCCCTCCGGGGCGTAGGCCGAGACCGCCGCCATGGCGCCGAGCTGCGTCGCCCCGAAGGTCAGGCCGTGGAGGGCCTGCAGCGGCACCAGGGCGGCCAGGCGGTCGCCGAGCAGGAACATCCCGATCGCCCGCAGGATGGCGGCCCCCCCGCCGAGGGCCAGGAGCCGCACCGGGCTGCGCCACGCCGCCGGCAGGGCGGGCAGGGCGGCGAACAGCGCGATCTCGGCCAGCACCCCGGTCGCCCAGAGCGATCCGACCCAGGCCGCCGGGATGCCGCGATCAATCCAGTAGATGCTGCCGAACCCGTAGATCGCGCCGTGGCTCGCCTGGATCGCCGCGGCGGCGCCGATGCAGAGCCACAGGATCGGCGGCAGGCGCGGCCGTCCGGCGCCGGCGGCGGGCTGCGGCAGGGCCGCCACCGCGCGGCTGCGCCACGCCACCAGGGCCGCCCCGAGGGCGAGGCCGGTGAGCAGCAGCGGCACCGCCAGCCGGCCGCCCAGCGCCGAGAGCAGGAGCCCGCCGGCGAGGTTCGCCAGCAGGAAGGCGACGGAGCCCGCCATCCGGATCCGGGAATAGGCGAGGCGGGCGTCCCGGCGCACGGCCGCGAGCGTCAGGTAGTCGATGCAGGGCACGAGCGGTGCGCCGGCGACCGCGTTGAGCACGATCAGCGCGGCGAGCCAGGGCCAGGCGATCGCCGCGGCGGTCGGCATCAGCGCGTAGGTCAGGCTGAGCGCGAGGCTGCCGAGCAGGATCATCCGGCGGGGCCCGAGCCCGCGGTCGAGCAGGCTCATCAGCGGCGCGGTCGCGGCGATCCGGGTGGCGATCGGCAGCGCCAGCAGCACGCCGATCACCCCGGCATCGAGCCCGAGGGCGTCGAGCCAGACCGGCATGAACGGCATGGCGATGCCGATCTCGGTGAAGACCACGGCGTAGAGCAGCGACAGGCGCGCCGGGCCGGACGGGCGGGGCAAGACGGGCTCGGGGGCTTTCGGGGAGGCCCGGCGGCGGGCCGCCCCGTAAGTGCCCGTTAAACGGATCCTGTCAAATTGCCGCGGTGTCGCGCTCGCCGCGGGCGTTCAGGGAAGCTCATGTCCGGTCCCGCCACCCCGAGCCCGAACGCGCCGGCCGAGTACGACGCCATCGCGGCGACGATCGCCGCCTCCGAGCGCGGGCGCTGGTTCCTGGCCGAGCATGCCCGCCGGAACCGGGGGGCCGAGACCGAGACGCTGCTCGGGGCGATCGCCCGTCTGGAGCGGAACGTCGTCGCCGACCGCGGCCACGAGGCATTCGGACAGATGCGCGGCAACCTCGTCGAGATGGCCGAAGCGATCAGCCGGACCAAGAGCGAGATCGCGGCGATCAGCGCCGCGGACCGCCAGCAGACCCGTCTGACGCAGGCGTCGCTGGCCCTCGACGGGATCGTGCGCGAGACCGAGCGGGCGACGTCGGACATCCTCGGCTCGGCCGAGGCGATCCAGGAATCCGCCTGGACGCTGCGCGAGCGGGGCGCCGATGCGGCGGCCTGCGACGCCCTCGATCTGCACGCGACCGCGATCTACACGGCCTGCTCGTTCCAGGACCTCACGGCGCAGCGCACCGCCCGGATCGTCTACACCCTGCGCTACCTCGAAGACCGCCTGTCGGCGATGATCGCGATCTGGGGCGACAGGGCCGCGCGGGTGCCGTCCCCGCCCGGCGCCGGGACAGGCGCGCGGGCCGGCGCCGGGGAGGCCGAGGCGGGCGATCTCTGCCAGAGCGACATCGATCGCTACATCAGCATGGAGGTCCCGGCGGTGACGGCGGCCGCCCTCGTGGCCCGGCCGGGGAGCCCAGCGCTGCACGAGGATCTCGTGTTCCTGCCGGTCTCGGACGGCGCCCAGATCGGGGCCGACGCGGACAGCGAGCCGGCCCGGGAAATGCTCGAACTCGACTGGGCCGGGATCGTCGCGGCCGCCCCCGCGCCGGGCGGGATGCAGACGGAGGCAGGGCAGGGGGAGGCGGCGCTGAGCCTGGCCAAGATCGACGCCCTGTCGCCGGAGCAGCGGCTCGCCCTGTTCGCCTGACCGGCGCGCCGCATCGTGAACGGACCGGCGGCGCCCCGGATGGGGCATCCGCCGGCGCGCAGGTGGTCCGGAAGACCCGGTCCCCCTTTGCCCGATCATGCTCTATCAGGGGCCCCCGCCGAGACAACCGAGACCGCGCGCCCGTGGCCCTGCACCTGATCAAGCTCTGCGTCGGCCCCGCCTCGATCGCCGATCTCGAAGCGCGGCAGGCCCGGGTCCTGGCCGAGGCGCTCCGGGAGGGGCGGGCGGCCGCGCCGTCCCACGTCACCCGGACCCTGCCCAAGCGGCACCGCGAGATCAGCGGCCAGGGCTCGATCTACTGGGTGATCCGCGGGACCCTCTCCTGCCGGCAGGCGATCACCGCGATCGAGCCGGTGACGGGCGAGGACGGCATCCCGCGCTGCCGCCTGGTCTTCGATCCAAGCCTCGTCCCGGTGGCCCCCCGGCCCTGCCGCCCATTCCAGGGCTGGCGCTACCTCACGGCCCACGATGCGCCGGCCGACCTCGGCGCGGCGGCGGCGGGCGACCTCGCCGAGATGCCCGAAGCCCTGCGGCGGGAGCTGGTCGGCCTCGGCCTGCTGTGACGGCGCCGCCCGTCCCGGGGCAGGCCGGCGGGACGCGTCACAGAACCCGGCCCTTTCAAGATGTGTCCGGAGGTGCCGGGACACCGACCAGGCGCGGGATCCCCCTCACCATCGCTACGATGTCCACACATTGGCTCGGGAAGGCGCGACAGGCCCCCTCTCCTGTGCGGACCAGCGAATTCACGCTTCGCGTTCGGTATCATCGCCCGGTCGACGGGTGTGCCGGTCCGGCGTTGCCACACACCCTCCCTCCCCCGCAGAGGGGGGAGGGAAACGCGGTGAACATCGTAGCCCGCACGGCAGAAGGGACCCGCGCCCCGTCCTGTGCCCAAGTAGCCCGGCTCGATCCGTGAAGCCGCAAACCCGAAAGGCGGAGGGGAAACACGCGGCTTTTTCACGATGTTACAGCCATGGATCGTGATCCATGCACCCAGCCCAAACACCTTGAAAGGGCTGCTTCCAGAGCCGGTCCCGGTCGCGCTGCGAAGGGGACCGGCTCTGGCTCCTTGTTCGAACGGGCTCTCCTAAGCCGAACCGGCATCCACTGCGGCGGACAGCACGCTACGCCCCGTCGAAGCGCCCGCTGGCATGGGCCAGCATCGTGTAGACCTTGCCGGTCTCGGAGGTGAGATAGGCGTCGGTCCGCTTGGCGTCGCTGTCGTTCTTGACCACGTCGCCGAGCAGGCGCTCGAACTCGCTGACGTAGCGGTCGACGCTCCGGCGGAACTCCGCATCCGCCCGGTAGCGGCGCTGGATCTCCGTGAAGGTCGTCCGGCCCTGGGGCGTGTAGATCCGCGGATCGAACAGGTTCGGCTCGCCGCGCCGGTAGCGCTCCCACAGGTCGACGGCGGTCCGGTGCTCGATCATCTTGGCGATGTCGGTCGAGATCGTGTCGAGGGCGATCCGCCCGGTCTCGGCGGCGGCCACCGGGGTCCGCCGTCCCGACGGCGCGGCGGCGGCCAGTGCCTCGGCGCCCGGTTCGGCCTCCTGATCGTCGTCCAGCGAGGCGCGGGTCAGCAGGTCGGACAGCCAGCCCCGCTTGTCCCCGGCCTGCGCAGGGCCGGCGGGGCGGGCCGGGGCGGCCGTGCGCGGTGCCTCGATCCGGGCCGCCTGACCGGCCGCCGCGGGCCGCGACCGCGCCGGGGGCGCCGGCAGCGTCAGGGGCGGCATGGCGGGGGGGGCCGACGCGAAGGACGGGGCCGGTGCAGGAGCCTGGATCGCGGCCTGGGTCGCGGCCTGGGCGGCCGCAGGCACCGCGGCGGCCCGGCCACCGCCCTCGGCGACCCGCCGCTGGGCCTGCGGCTGGGCGACGTCCACCGAGCGGCCGGAGCGGGAGACCAGGGTCGAGAGCTCGTTGAGCGCCTTGATCTGGTCCGCCACCACCCGGCGCATCTCGCCCGTGGCGTCCTGCGTCTCGCGGGGCAGGTCGAGCACGCCCTTGGCGAGTTCGGCGCGGGTCGCGTCGAGTTCGCCGCGGATCGAGCCCGCCATCTCGCGCAGCGCCGAGAAGGAGTCGCCGAAGCTGGCCTGGGCCTCCTGGAAGCCGCTGCGCATCTCCCGGGACGCCTCCTCGATGGCCTGCCGCACGCCGTGGGCGGCCTTCTCGCCCTCGGCGCTGGCGCTGTCCTTCAGGTCGGCGAAGGCGCTCGTCACCGAGGCGCCGGCGCCCTGCGCCGTCCGGGTCAGGGTCTCGCCCACGCTGCGGGCGCGCTCCTCGGCGGCGCGCAGCGTGCGCTCGATCGTCTGCGCCAGGGCGTTGCCGTTCTGCTCCAGGGCGGCGGCGCGGGCCTCGAAGGTGGCCAGCGCCTCCGTGAGCGCCGTCTCGCGGCCCGACAGGGCCGAACCCAGCCGCTCCTCGATGGCGGCCAGCGAGGCCGCCGCCCGGTCGAGGGTGGCCACATGGGTGGCGGTCTGCTCCCCGAGCGAGCGGCCCCGGTCGTCGAGGGTCTCGGCCAGGCGGGACGCCTCGCTCAGGGCCCCGTCGGCGGCGCCGCGCAGGGCCTCGACCTGCGCGGAGACACCCGCGCTGGCTCTTCCGGTCTCGGCGGCGATGCGCTGCAGCGCCCCCTGGACCTGCTCGATCCGGTCCGCGAGGCTCCTTTCGACCGCGCCGAGATTCGTGTCGGCCCCGGCGACCAGCTCGCCGAGCGCCGCGTTGGCGGTCTCGATCCGCTGGAGCAGGGTGCCGAGTTCCCGGCCCATCCGGTCGTTGGTCTCGAACAGCTCCGACAGGGTGCGGCCCGCCCCGTCCTCGACGGCGGCGCGCAGCAGCTCGGCCGAGGCCCGCGACTGCACGGCCAGCTCCTCGGTCCGCTCCCGCAGGCTCTCGGCCAGGGGCAGGCCGGTCTCGGCGAGGGCCCGCTCGATGGCGTCGGCCCGGTCGGCCAGGGCATGGGACAGGTCGAGCATCGGCCCGTCGATGGCGGCCCGCAGGCGCTCGACATGCCCCTCCAGGGTGTCGCCGACCGCGCGTCCGCTGTCGTCGAGGCCGGCGAGGAGGGCACCGCCCCGCTCCTCGATGGCGCGCACCAGGACCTCGGCGCTCTCGGCGAGGCGGCGGGACAGGGCCTCGCCGCGGGCGTCCACGAGGGTGCCCAGGGCGTTGATCCGCCGCTCGAATCCGGCCCCGAGGGCCTCCGTGCGGTCGTCGATCAGGCCCGCCAGGGTCGCCTCGCGGCGGCTCAGCGTCTCGGCCAGCGCCGCGTTGTGGGCGTCGACCTGCTCGGCATGGGCCCGCGCCCGCTCGTCCAGGGCAGCCACGAGAGTCGCGGTGCGCTCGTCGATCAGGCCCGCGAAGGCCTCGTGGCGGTCGTCGAAGGCGTTGGCCAGCGTGTCGGCGCGCTGCGCCACCAGGGTCGCGAACAGCCGCATGCGGCTGTCGATCCGCTGGGTGAAGGCGTCGGCGCGGGCATCGACGCCGCGGGCCAGGGCCTCGCTGTGCGCCTCCACGGCCTGCGCCAGGGCCGCCGCGCGGCCCTCCACGACCCCGTCGAGGTCGCGCAGCCGGGTGTCGAACACCTCGACCAGCGCGCCGGTGCGGCCCTGGGCGGCGTCGATCAGGGTCCGGCTGCGCTCGTCGAGCAGCCCCTCGATCGCCGCGCGCGCCTCCTCGAAGGTCGTCCGCAGGGCCTCGATCCGCGTATCCACCCGCTCGGACACGTCGCGGCCGGTCCCCTCGACGATCGCGCCGAGGCGCCCCTGTACCCGCTCGAACAAGAGCTGCAATTCGCCGGTCCGCTCCTTGAGGAGTTCGGCGAGCTGGCCCTCGCGGGTCTCCAGCAGGCCGGCGATGGCGGGATTGACCTTCTCGATGGTCGCCTGGAGCGCCTGCGTCCGGTGCTCGATCGTGCCGGCGATCTGGCGGCCGCGGGTCTCCACGAGGCGGTCGATCTCGCCCTGCGCCCGCTCGAACAGGCCCTGGAGGTCCGAGAGCCGGTTATCCAGCAGGTCCGCCAGCTGGCCGGGCGCCGTGTCGAGGATCGTGCGCAGACCCTCGGTCCGGGTCGCGATGGCGTCGGCGACCTCCTGGCCGCGCCCGTCCACGAGGTCGCGCAGGCCGGTCTGGGCCTCCTCGAACAGGGTCTGGAGGCGCTGCGTGCGGGAATCGAGGGTGGCGGCGAGCTGGCGCTCGCGGGTCTCCACCAGCGCCGAGACGGCGGCGGGGGCCTCCTCCAGCACGCCGCGCAGGGACTGGATGCGCGCGTCGACCGAGGCGGTGAAGCGGCCACCGCCGTCCTCCACCACGGCGTCGAGGGCCGACTGGGCCTCCTGGAACAGGGTTTTGAGGGACTGGGCCCGCTCGCCGAGGGTGTCGGCGAGGCGGTTGCCGCGCCCCTCGACCAGGGTCTCGAGGTGGCCCAGCCGCTCGTCGAACAGGCTGCCGAGCTGCCGGGTCCGGTCGTCCAGGGCCCCGGTCGCGGTGCCGAACGCACCGTCCAGGGCGGCGACCAGGGCCTGCCCGCGGCCGTCCAGCGCCGCGTTGATCGGGCCCATGCGGCCGTCGAGGGTGGCGGCCAGGGTGCCGGCGTGATCGTCCAGCATCACGCGGATCTGGTTGGTGCGGTCGTCGAGCAGGGTATGGACCGTGCGCACGCCGTCGTCGAGCAGGCCGCTGATGTCGGCGGTGCGGCTCGACAGGGTGTGGCCCAGGCGGCCCTCGCCGGCGTCGAGCATGCGCTCGGCATCCGCGATGGTCTGCTGGAGCTTGGCCAGGACGCTCTCGCCGCGCTGGTCGATCAGTTCGGCCAGCGACGTGCCGCCGCGGTCGAGCAGGCGGGCCAGTTCGGTGATCCGGCCGCCGATCGCCCCGAACACCGCCCGGCCCTTCTCGTCGAGCTCGCCCGACACGGCGGCGATGCGCTCGTCGATGAGCCGGCCGAGCAGATCGGCGCGCTCCGCGAAGGCGGCGCGCACGGCCTCGGTGCGGGCGGCCAGCGTCGCGTCGGCGCTCTCGGTGCGCTCGTCCACCAGCCGCACGAGGGCCTCGGCGCGGCCCGACAGCGACGCCTCGAGACCGCTCGTGGCCGCCTCGATCGTGGCGGTCAGAGCGCGGACGCGCTCGGCCATGGCGCCGTCGAGGCCGCCGGTCCGGTCGGCGACCATCGCCACGAGGTCGCGCGTCCGGCCGGCCAGTTCCTCGTCCACCGCGCGGGTGCGCGCCTCGATGAGGCGGATCGCCTCGAAGGCCTGGACGCCGAAGCTCTCGTCCACGAGCCGGGCGCGCTCGTCGAGCGTGTCGGCGATCGCCTGCAGGCGGCCGATCACGCCGGCGTCGAAGTGGCCGGCGCTCTCCTCGATCCGGCGGGCGATCTCGCCCGTGTGCCGGGCGATGTCCTGCCCGAGCCCGGAGGTGCGCCCATCGAGCATCTCCACGAGGCCGCGGTGGCCCTCGGCCACGATGCGCGCCATCTCGTCGGTGCGCGACCGCAGGGCCTCGTCCATCGCGGTGGCGCGCCTGCCGAGCTGGCCGTCGATGTGGCTGACGAGGTCCGCGACGGCCGCGCCGATCTCGGCGGCCCGCTGGGCGGAGCGCTCCTCCAGCCCCCCGAGATGGGTCTCGATCAGGCTGCCGGCCTCGCGGGCCCGGGCCGAGATCGTCTCGGCCACGGCCTGGCCCTTGCCGGTGATGAGCCGGTCCATCTCCTCCAGCCGGGCGCCGACGGTCTCTCCGAGGGCGGCGGTGTCGCGGCCGATCCGGTCGGCCAGGATGTCGCCGCGGGCGATGGTCTCCTGCAGGGTGGCGAGGCGGCTGCCCAGCGTCTCGTCGATCGCCCGGACCCGGCCGTCGGCGGTCTCGGCGAAGCGCGCGCCCGTCTGGCTGAGGGTGTCGGCGATGCGGGCGCCCTGACTCGCCACGGCGAGCACGATGTCGCGGCCGGTGCCGCTGATCCGGGCCTGGGTCTCGTCGGCGTGGCTGGCGAGCAGGCCCGCGACGCTCCGGCCGTGCTCCCCGAAGGTGGATTCCATTGCGCCGATCTGGGCGGCGAGGTCGTCCGAGATCGCCCGGGCGGCCTCGGCGAGGCTGCCGGTGGCGTCGCCGGTGCGGGCGGAGAGTTCGCGGTTGAGATCGTCGAGGGCGGCGCGGACGGCCGAGACCGCCTCCGTGCCGCGGCTCCCGAGATCCGTCCCGGCGCGATCGGCGGCTTCGAGGAACCGGGCCATGAGGGACGCGGTCTCGGCCTCGACGGTGCCGGCGACCTCCGCGGAGGCGGTGCGCAGGGTCTCCAGGGTCGCGGCCAGCCGGGCGGCGGCGTCGCGGGCCTGCGCCTCGGCGGCGGTGCCCGTCCGCTCGGCGGCGGCGGCGAGCGCCTCGGCCGCCTCCTCGGTCCGCGCCGCCAGGGCGGCGGCCGAATCCGCGATCCGATGCTCGAAGGCCCGGACGGCCTCGAGGGTCCGGGTCTCGACCGCGCCGGTGGCGGCCTCGGTCGTCCCGTGCAGGGCGGTGGTGGCCTCCTCGGCGCCGCGCCGGAGCGCCGCGACCGCCTCGGCCGCGCGCCCGTCGATCTCGCCGGACAGGCCCTCGACCGTGCCGCGCAGGGACTTGACCGCGGAGGCCGCCCCCGTCTCGAAGCCCTGGCCCAGCGCCGAGAAGGCGGCCTCCAGGTTGGCCGCGACCGCGTCGGTCCGCCGCGCGATGCCGCTTCCGGCGCGCTCGGCCGCCGCGGCGACGCGGTTCTCCAGATCCGCCGCCCGCACCGTCACGGTCTCGTCGAGCCGCGCCGCGATGCCGTCCATCCGGTCGGCGACGCCGCCGCCCCGCTCGGCGAGGGCCTCGGCGATCCGCTCGGCGGCGCCGAGCAGGTCGTCGCGAACCGCGCCGGCCCGGGCCGTCAGGGTCTCGCCGACGCCGCTGGCGGCGAGTGCCAGGGCAGCCTGGGCGTCGCGCCCGCGCCCCTCGATCGTCTCGGCGACCGCCAGGCCCGCGCTCTCAATCTCGCCCCGCAACGCCGTGCCGCGGCCGGCGATGTCCTGCGTGAGGGCCGACCCGGTCTCGGCGAAGCGCGCCGTGATCTCGGCACCCATCGCGCCGAAACGGTCGGTCAGCTCGGATCCGCGCGACAGGAACACGGTCTCCAGCCCGGTCGCCGAACGCTCGAAGCTCTCGCGCACCGCGCCGGCCTGTCGCTCCAGCGCCGCGCCGACCCGCGCACCGGTCTCCTCGAGACTCCGGGCCAGGGTGCCGGCATTCTCGGACAGACGGCCCGCCAGGGCGGTGCCGGCGGCCTCGAAGGCGCCGGTCGCCTCGCCGGCGTGGCCCTGGAACGTGCGGGTCAGGCTCTCGCCGACCTCCTGGAGGCTGCCGCGCACCGCGTGGCTGGTGGCCGTGAGATTGTCGATGAGGTCGCTGCCGCGGGCGTTCATCAGGCCGACGACCCGGTCGCCGGCCTCGCCCAGGGAGGCGGTGATGGCGGCGCCGCGGGTCGCCAGAGCCCCGGTCACGCGCTCACCCGCGCCGTTCACCGCGGAGACGATCCGGTCGGAGGCGCCCTCCAGCTCCTGGCTCAGGCTCTGGTGCGAGCCGGTGATGGCTGTCCGCACCCGGTCGGCATTGGTGACGATGGCCTCCCGCTGGGCCACCAGCTCCTCGACGAGGGAGCGGATCCGGATCTCGTTGTCGGAATAGGCCCGTTCCAGCGTGGCGATCTCGCCGCGCACCAGGGTCTCGAGCTCGCCGGCCCGGGCAAGCGCCCGCTCGACGCCGTCGCCCACCGCCGCCACCTCCCGGCGCACGGTCTGCGACATGGTCAGGACCGCGTCGGTGGAGAAGCTCTCGGGCTCGGCCAGCCGCACCGCGACCTCGCCGACCGCGCGGGCGACGAGGCGCATCTCCTGGGCGCGCACCGCCAGCATGGCGGCGATGACGAACAGCACCACCGGGCCGAACAGGGCCGCGGCGGCGACGCTCGCCTGGAGGGCCGAGAGCCCCGCGACGACGACGCGCAGGTCGCCCTCGGACTTCGTCCAGGCGATCAGCACGAGGGCGCCGATCCAGGCGAGGCCGGCGGCCAGGGCGAACAGGTAGGGCTTCGGCGAGGAGCGGACCCGGAGGGTCTGCTGCAGGATGCCGATGTTGCGCCGGTCGTCGTTGGCCACGAGCGAGCGGTCGGGGGGCAGGAGGCCGCCCTCGCGGCGCGGGCGCTCCAGGCCGGGCGGGGGCAGGTCGGAGGCGAGCGGCGGGTCGAGGTCGAGGCGCGGCGGCATGGTCCGCCCGACCGGGTCGAGGTTCCCGTCGAGCAGCGGATCGGCGTCACCGACATCGGGCAGGCGCGGCTCGGCGCGACCCTCGGGGCCGGTCGGCGTCAGGGCGTCGAGGTTCAGCGCCTGCTCGATCGCAGAGAGCGCGGCCTCGGCCGGATCCTTCAGCTTCTTCTCGGTCGCCATTCAACGCCTCGTCACACGGGATCACCGGCACCTGGGGAGGCGGATGCCGGAGACGCAACGCCCCGTTTACCATTACAAGATTAGACCTGGGCAGCGATTGCCGATACCCGAGCCTCCGGCCGGCCCCAGAAAACGTTAACCGAATGGTTACCGACCCTGCCGCTCACCGCCTCCGCATCCTGCCGCACGGGAGGGGTCCGGCGCGATCCCCAGCCGGCGAATCGGGGGGTGAATTGTGTGGATCAGACCCGCAATCCCCGAAGAACACCGAGTCCGGGAGCCCCGGCATGCCGCCGATCATGCCGCCGATCGACCGCGCGGCGCTCGACGCCCAGACCGGCGGCGATGCCGACCTCGCCCGCGAGGTTCTGATGCTGTTTGCCGGCCAGTGCCGGTCGATCCTGCCGCGGCTCACCGACCCGGCCCTCCCGCGGGGTGAGCGCGCCGACCTCGCCCATACCCTGAAGGGCTCGGCCGCGGGGGTCGGCGCCACACGGATCCACGCGCTGGCGGATGCCGCGGAGACGCGCCTGCGGGACGGCGGCGGGCCGGTGCCCCTCGACGACCTCGCGGACGCGGTCGCGGCGGCGCTCGCCGCGGTCGCCGTCTGGCACCCCTGACGGGCCCGGCCGCGATGCGGCGATCGAACCGGGATCGGCGTCAATTGCCGCGCTTGCATTCCGAAGTTTCAGCCGCCAAGCAGTCACGCCGCCCGTTGGACTGAATGCGCCCGACGCGAGCCCGGAGCCCCCAGCATGCCCAAGATCACCTACGTCGACCACGCCGGGACGGAGAGGACCGTCGAAGGCAGTGTCGGCGCGACCGTGATGGAGACGGCTCTGCGCAACAACGTGCCGGGCATCGACGCGGAATGCGGCGGCGCCTGCGCCTGCGCGACCTGCCACGTCTACGTCGGCGACGCGTGGATCGAGGTGGTCGGCAAGGCCCAGGACATGGAGCAGGACATGCTCGATTTCGCCAGCGACGTGCGCGACAATTCCCGCCTGTCCTGCCAGATCAAGATCACCCCGGCGCTCGATGGGCTCGTGGTGACGACGCCGTCCCAGCAGGGCTGATCCGGCTTCGGTTCCGGTCGGTTCCGCCGGCCTGCCTCTAACACGCCATCGCGCGTGCAGCGAAGCGACCCGGGGCAGCGTGACGTCGGCGGGCATGGCACCGCTGGGCGGCTTCGCTGCGCTCGCAAAGACGGCGGCAGCGGGCGCTCAGCACCGCGACGGCGGCACCAGGAAACGGCGCCTCACCGCACCAGCGACCGCGCGGCCGCATCGAGCCCCTCCAGGGTGAGCGGGAACATCCGGCCGCCGACGAGCCGCTGCATCATCCCGACCGACTGGGTGTAGCCCCAATGCGTCTCGGGCACCGGGTTCAGCCACGCCGTCTTCGGGAAGTGATCGAGGAGGCGCTGCATCCACACGGCGCCGGCCTCCGCGTTCCAGTGCTCCACCGAGCCGCCCGGTGCGGCGATCTCGTAGGGGCTCATGGAGGCATCGCCCACGAACACCACCCGGTAGTCGCTGCCGTAGGTGCGGATCACGTCCAAGAGCGGCGTCTTCGCCTCGTGCCGGCGCCGGTTCTCGGTCCAGACCGCCTCGTAGGGGCAGTTGTGGAAATAGTAGTGCGCGAGGTGCTTGAACTCCGAGCGCGCCGCCGAGAACAGGGTCTCCGCCTGCTCGATGTGCCAGTCCATGGACCCGCCGACATCGAGGAACAGCAGCACCTTCACGGCATTGCGCCGCTCCGGCCGCAGCTTCACGTCGATATAACCCTGGCGGGCGCTCGCGCGGATCGTGCCGTCGAGGTCGAGCTCCTCGGCGGCGCCGGTCCGGGCGAAGCGGCGCAGGCGCCGCAGGGCGAGGCGCATCGTGCGCGCGCCGATCTCCCGGTCGTCGTCGAGGTCCTTGAACGCACGCTTGTCCCAGACCTTCACCGCGCGGAAGTTGCGGTTGCCGTCCTGGCCGATGCGGATCCCCTCGGGATTGTAGCCGTAGGCGCCGAACGGCGAGGTCCCGCCGGTGCCGATCCATTTCGAGCCGCCCTGATGGCGCCCCTTCTGCTCGGCCAGCCGCTGCTTCAGGGTCTCGAACAGCTTGTCCCAGCCGAGCGCCTTCAGTTCCGCCTTCTCGGCCTCGGTCAGGTACTTGTCGGCGATCCTGCGCAGCCATTCCTCGGGGACGGCGGTGGGCTCCACCGCCTCGCCCAGGGTCTCCAGACCCTTGAACACCGTGCCGAACACCCGGTCGAACCGGTCGAGATGCGACTCGTCCTTCACCAGGGCCGTGCGCGACAGGAAGTAGAACGCCTCGACCTCGTGCCCGGCGAGTCCCCGGTCGAGGGCATCGAGCAGGGTCAGGTACTCCCTCAGGGAGACGGGGACCTTGGCGTCCCGGAGGGCCGTGAAGAACTGCAGCAGCATCCGCCAAGAACGCGCCAGCCGGCGGCGCGGGTCAAGTCCAGGCGAATCGGAGTCACTTGGACCAAGCTTGGCAGGACTTCCCGGACCGGATTCCGAATCTTCAGGGATGGTCGACAAGATTCAGCGCCGCGTCACCGGTCGATTCCGACGCCGCGCGGAGTCTCTCCGGACACTCACGCCGCAGAAGCTGGGTATAAGTCATCGAATCTGTTGATATGTGCCGTCGGACGCCTCGTGCGGTCACTCATTCGGTCATGGGAATCGCTCAACTCGAAGGATCGAGTGTGTGCGGACGCGGCCACGCGGACCGGACAGGGCAAGCGAGGAGACCTGCGATGGCGGTCATCCTGCGGAATCTGACGGATTTCAAGCGGTTTCTTGGGAAGCCGGGCGCGACGATTCAGTTGGTGCGCAACACCTTCATGGACCGTCAGCCGGAGGCGACCCGGGAGGGCTACCGCGACAAGGGCATGTACGCGCCGCGCGCCGTGCAGGCCCTGTCGCGCAAGGCCGCGGTGTTCACCCTGCGGGGCTATCCCGGAACGGTCTGGCTCTACTGGGACAAGGGCGCGCGGGGCTGGCGCTTCTCCGGGGACACCGTGACGGTGCCGCTGGTCACCGGCCTCGGGCCGGCGGACGAGCTGGTCTACCGCTGCAGCTTCGCCGACGGGTTCGAGCCGGCGCAGCGCAACCGCGTCGTGCGGCGCCCGAAGCTCGCCGAGGCTCATCCCGCCCCGGCCTGAGGCCAGCCGCGCCGGACGAGGCCCGCGCGGCGATCCCGGGCCGGACGGGCCCCTGGCTCACGCCTCCTGGCCGGCCGCCTCCTCCCGGCGCCCGGGCTCCCGCTTCACCGCGGGCTTGCCCAGGGCCTTCCCGACGGTGCGCCGCGCCCGGAAGATCGGCTTCGCCTCGTTCTCGCGCTTCTTGAGGAGGGCCCGGTACTCGTCCCGCCGCTCGTGGATCGACGCGATGACGAGACCCATCGGCACGCCGACATCGACCAGCACCGCCTCGGACAATTGCAGGGATGCCTCGATCGTCTCTGGCACCGCGTCGTCGACGCCGAGTTCGTACAGCGCCGTGGCGTGGCGGGCGTCGCGGGCCCGGGCGACGATGGTCAGGTCCGGCCGCTCGGCGCGGGCCGCCGTCACCGCCGCCTCGACGGCCCGGGGATTGTCGAGGGTCACCACGAGGGCCCGGGCCGAGGCGATGTCGCAGCGGCGCAGGATCTCGGTGTTTCCGGAATCGCCGAAGAAGACCGGCGCGCCGGCGCGCCGCTGCTCGGCCACCCGGGCGGGGTCGGAATCGAGGGCGAGATACGGGATCTTGTGCCGCTCCAGCATCTCGCCGACCTGCCGTCCGACGCGGCCGAAGCCCGCGACGATCACCCGGTTCTCCACCCGGTCGGGCAGTGGTTCGGTCCCGGCGGCGGCCCGGGCGTTGGCCGTCGCCCGCAGCTTGAGCCGCCGGCCGATCGCTGCGAGCCCCGGGATCATAATCATCGTGACGGTGGTCACCACCAGGGCGGCGGATCCGACCTCCTCGGGCACGAGGCCGGTCGCCATCGCGCCGCCGATCAGCACGTAGGCGAACTCCCCGCCCGGCCCGAGCAGCAGCGCCGTCTCGATCGCCACCGGCCGGGGGATCTTCATCACCGGGGCGGCCATCACCACCACGGCGGCCTTGATCAGGACCAGCGCCAGCGAGAGGCCCAGGATCGCGCCGGGCGTCGCCATGAGCTGGGCCGGATCGAGGTTCATGCCCACCGAGACGAAGAACACCCCGAGCAGCAGGCCCTTGAACGGGTCGATGGTCGCTTCGATCGCCCGGCGATACTCGGTCTCGGCCAGCAGAAGCCCGGCCACGAAGGCGCCCAGCGTCATCGACAGGCCGCTCGCCGCCGCGGTCAGCGCCGTGCCGACGATGACGAGCAGGCAGGCCGCCATGAACAGCTCGGTGGAGCGCGTGCGCGCCACGAGCTGGAACAGCGGGCGCAGGGCGAGGCGCCCGGCGATCACGATCAGCACCAGCGCGATGGCCGCCTGGCCCAGGGCCATGGCGAGCGCCCAGCCCTTGTCGCCCCCGTCGTCGCGGCCGAGCACCGCGATGGCGAAGAGGGCCGGCGCCACCGCCAGGTCCTGGAACAGCAGGACCGCGAAGCTCGCCCGGCCGGTGGGCGCGTTGAGCCGCTTCTGCTCCGCCAGGACCGGCAGCACCACGGCGGTCGACGACAGGGCGAGCCCGATCCCCACGATCACCGCGCCGGCCAGCGGCACGCTCAACCCGTAGAGGATGATCGCGAGGACGAGGGCGGAGCAGCCCACCTGCAGGGAGCCCAGGCCGAAGACGAGGCGGCGCAGGATCCTGAGGCGCTCCCAGGACAGCTCGATCCCGATCATGAACATCAGGAAGATCACGCCGAACTCGGCGAGATGCGCGATCTCCGTGCGGTTGCCGATGGTGAAGAGGTGCACGTAGGGATGATCGTCGGCGAAGCGCCCGAGGCCGTAGGGTCCCAGCAGGGCGCCGGCGCCGATGAAGCCGAGCACCGGCGAGATCCGCAGACGGTGGAACAACGGCACCACGATGCCCGCGGTGACGAGGAACAGGATCGCTTCCTTGTAGGAGCCGGCGTGGAGCTCTGGCATCGGCGGCGGATCGAACCTCGCTGTTCGGGACGGAGCAGGCGCCGATCACGGCTGCGCGATCATGGGTCGCCTCCGCCCGGCGGGCAACCGGTTTCGGCGCCGGCGCGGCCGGCCGCGTGCGATCTGACACAAGCCGGATACACGATCCGGGTGAGACATTTCGGCCACCGGACCGGTGCCCACAGGCGCCCGGACGGTCGAGGCGTGCAACGCGGCCCAAAATCGGCACAATGCACGCATACACGCGGGAGTTAACCGAGGGTTAAGCGTGGGCGGGCCGTGCCCGGGACTGGACCCGATGGATGCGACGAGGCCGATGATTTCCATCAAATCGATTTTCTCCGGCCCGGCCGCCCCTCCGAGCCGCGACCGCAAGCGCGAGCAGCGGGAATGGAGGCTCGAATCCGACCGCTGGCGCCACCAGCGGCACGTCGACCGGGGCTACCGCGTCAAGTGGGGCTACGTGGCGATCGCCTACCTCGTCGAGTTCATGGTGATCGGCGCCTCGCTCTGGGGCGCGTGGCTGTTCGCCAGCGTGTACAGCGACGGCGACTGGCACGCGTTCTACTTCATGTTGCTGGCGCCCCTGGTCTACGCCGCCGTGGAGCTGTGCCGGGTCCCCCTCGGCATCCTGGCCCGCACCCAGCGCTCGTATTTCGTGCGCGCCCTCGCCGTGCTCGGCATCGTCTTCGCCGCCGGCGTGACGACCAAGTCGGTGTCGCAGCTCGGCGAGATGATGTTCCACCCGCGCCTGATGGAGGCCGCCAAGGCCAAGACCGCCCTGAAGGACGCCCAGGCCGACCGCGCCACGATCGGTGACCGCATCAAGGCGGCCGACGAGCGCGTGGCGCAGTACACGGCCGAACTCGACCAGATCGAGAAGCGCGCCTCCGACAACGCCCAGCAGCTCGCCGGCCTGCCGGCCCAGCGCTGCGAGCGGGTCTTCGGGACCAACAGCAAGGGCCGGAAGTACCAGAACCTGAAATGCCTGGCCGACCCGCGGGTGGCCGCCCTCTCGGCGGGAGTCACCAAGGCCTCAACGGACCGCGCTGCGCTGATCAAGAACCTCGAGGAGGCCCGCAAGGCCCGGGCGGCCCTCGATCCCGGCGCCGCCGACCGGCACGTGGCCGATGCCGAGCAGGCCTATCGCAACGCGGTCAACCGCTCGCAGCTCCACTCCTTCACCGCCATGGTCTACGGGGTCGACCCGATCGACGTGAGCGAGCGCCAGGTCCACGCCTTCCTGCGGATCTTCGTGTTCGTGCCGGCCCTCTGCGCCGCCTTCGCGTCGACGATCCTGGCGCTGAGCGCGGTCTCCACCCGCCGGACCTTCATGGACGAGGACGACCTCGGCGCCGCCGTGAACCCGGAGGCCGCCCCCTACATGCTGGACGCCATCGCCGACGCCCTGCGCTCGAATCCTGAGCCGATCCTGCCCCGGGCGGCCAACGCCTCGGGCGCGGTGATCCCGATGAACCGGCCCGTGCCGGGCCAGCAGGCCCTGCCCGGACAGACCCATCCGGGCCAGACCCTCCCGGCCGCGGGAGCCGGCGCATGAACTACGTCGCCAACGGCACGCCGGAGAACGTCGCCCTCGCCCAGCAGGTGAATTCCCGGCTGCGGGCGGATTCGAGCTACGTCGCCGCCCGCGCCTTCCTGTTCCGGGCGCTCGGCTTCGGCGCCTTCGCGTGCCTCGCGGGCATCGGCGTCGGGGCGGCGGCCTATGGCTGGGCGACGCTCAACCAGTTCGACACCGCGGCGGAGAAGATCGCCGCCGCCATGCAGACCGCGCTCTCGGACGTGACCCTCAAGACCAAGGGCGAGGTCACGCTGACCGACAACACCCTCAAGCTCGAGGGCCTGCCCAAGATGGGCGGAGGCACGCCGACGCCCACCCGGGCGCAGCTCGGCAGCGACGCCGCCCCGGCCTCGAAGGCGGCGGTGAACACCACCTTCACGGTGTTCAAGCAGGTGCCCTACCTCGACGGGCAGATCGTGACCGGCTGGAACTTCAAGGACAATGCCGACCAGCCCTACCAGCAATATTGCTACTTCTCCCGCCGCTCCAACGAGTCCAAGGGGCAGGTCGAGATCAAGATCGACCTCGCCATGGACGGCAAGACCTTGCCGCAGCCGCAGAAATCCGACGTGAACCTGGAGATCCTGGCCCGGAACTGCGTCTGGCACGAGAAGGGTTAGGCCCGGCTCGCTTGCCGGGCGGCGTCGCCACGCGCTACCGGTTGCGTCCAGGCCAGTTTCTCCGAGAGCGCGATGCGATTTTCCGGAACCGAGTCGTACGTCGCGACCCCCGACCTCACCGCCGCGGTCAACGCCGCCGTGGTCCTGGAACGGCCGCTCCTGGTGAAGGGCGAGCCGGGCACCGGCAAGACCGTGCTGGCCGAGGAGATCGCCAAGGGGTTGAACGCCCCGCTGATCGTCTGGAACATCAAGTCGACCACCAAGGCCCAGCAGGGCCTCTACGAGTACGACGCGGTCTCGCGGCTGCGCGACTCGCAGCTCGGCGACAAGCGGGTCTCGGAGATCGGCCACTACATCCGCCGCGGCAAGCTGTGGGAGGCGTTCACGGCGCCCGAGCGGCCGGTCCTGCTCATCGACGAGATCGACAAGGCCGACATCGAGTTCCCCAACGACCTCCTGACCGAACTCGACCGGATGGAGTTCCACGTCTACGAGACCGGCGAGACCGTGAAGGCCGTGCGCCGGCCGATCGTGATCATCACGTCGAACAACGAGAAGGAGCTACCGGACGCGTTCCTGCGCCGCTGCTTCTTCCACTACATCACGTTTCCGGACGCCGAGACGCTGCAGCGCATCGTCGACGTCCATTATCCGGGCCTCAAGCACCGCCTCGTCGAGGAGGCCCTGCGGACCTTCCTGGCGATGCGCGAGGTGCCGGGCCTCAAGAAGAAGCCCTCGACCTCGGAGTTGCTCGACTGGCTGAAGCTCCTCGTCTCCGAGGACATCGCCCCCGAGACCCTGCGCGAGCAGGACGGCCGCAAGCTGATCCCGCCGCTGCACGGGGCGCTCCTGAAGAACGAGCAGGATGTCAGCCTGTTCGAGAAGCTCGCCTTCATGATGCGGCGGGAGCAGCGGGGCGGCTGACATCCGAACCGCCGCGGTTCCCGCGCGCCGCGCTTTCGGCTAACCCGGCCCGGCGAGACCGCGGCGCCGGTCCGGATTTCTGGCCAGGGGCTCACGTCATGCGCAGGCTGATCCTGTTGCGGCACGCCAAGTCGGACCGACCGGCGGGCGTCGCCGACCGCGAACGTCCGCTCAACCCCCGGGGCCGGCGGGCGGCGCCGGCGGTGGGCGCCCGTCTCGCGCAGGACGGGCTGCGTCCGGACCTCGCCCTGGTCTCGACGGCCCAGCGCACCCGGGAGACCTGGGCGGCGATGGCGGCCGCGCTCGGCGACCCCGAGACCCGCTGGCAGCCGGAGATCTACGAGGCGCCGGCACACCGGATCCTGGCGGTGATCGGGGCCGCGCCCGACACGGCGGCCACGGTGATGGTCGTCGGCCACAATCCGGGGTTGGGCGACCTCGCCGCCGACCTCGCCGGGGAGGGGCCGCGCGACGCCCGCAACCGCCTGGCCCTCGAATTTCCGACCGCCGCCTACGTGGTGATCGATTTCGACACGGATCGCTGGGCCGAGATCGCCCCCGGGCAGGGGCGCCTGGACCGGTTCGTGCGCCCCCGCGACATCGATCCAGATCTGGGCGGCTGAAGTCTTTGGGATCCCAAAGGGCGAGCCCTTTGGTGGGGTATCGGGGTGAAACCCCGATGTCGGGCTTCGCCCGAGCCCAGCAGGGCGCTGCCCTGCACCCGCGAAAGGGCTCGCCCTTTCGAAACCCCGTCAGGCCACCGGCACCGCGGCGTGCGTGGCGACCTCCGCGTGGGAGGGCAGGGGGGAGCCCGGCACGAACGCCTCGAAGGCCGCCCAGAAATCCTGCCGGATCGCGTCGCGCTCCGACAGGATCTCGTGGCGCGAATCCGGCAGGACCAGGATGTGCCCGGCCTTGAGCCGCGCGGCGAAGCGCTCGGTATCGGGGGTGCCGCAGACCGGGTCGGCCCCCGACGCGACGATCAGGGTCGGCACGGCGATGCGCGGGGCCGCCCGCGGGTCGCGCAGGCGCGCCATCGCCCGGAACGCCTCGGAGAGCCACGCGATCGTCGGGTCGCCCACGGCGCCGGCACCGACCTGCCGGGCCGCGGCGGCGTTGCGGGCGTAGCGGACGGGATCCCGCGAGAGACGGTTGCCGGCATAGGGGTTGGTGGCGATCGAGACCGGCTTGCCGAACGGGATGTAGCGGCCCCCGAGCCCGAGGCGGTGCAGGCCCCGCGAGAGCAGGGCCGCCCCCGCCGGCCAGCGGATCATCCGGATCGACAGCATCGGCGCCAGCGCCACGAGGCGGCGGAACGGCAGCGCGCCGTCGAGCGCGGCCAGGAGCGCCACGCAGCCGCCCATGGAGTGCGCGAGGCCGATATGCGGCTCCGGCATCAGCGGCACCAGCACGGTCTCGGCCACGGCCCTCAGGTCGAGCCGGTAATCGTCGAAGCGGGCGACGTGACCCTTGTGCGGATCGTCCACCCGCCGGTCCGACTCGCCCTGGCCGCGCCAGTCGAAGGCCACGACCGCGAAGCCGCGGGCGCGCAGGTCGTGGATCGTCTCGTAATACTTCTCGATGAACTCGGCCCGGCCCTGCAGCAGGCAGACCGTGCCCCGGCAGGTCCGGGTCGCCGCAGGCCAGTAGGCCGCCCGCAGGGTGAAATCGTCGCGCGTGCCCACCGCGATCAGCGTGCCGCCCGGCGGCACCGGGTTGTCGGGCGTGCCGCGCAGGGTCAGCAGCGGCGGCTCTCCCCCGGTCTCACCGTCGAAGCGTCTCACGGGCCCACCTCAGCACGTCGGTCCACCGCCGGATCGTAGCGAAAAAATCCCGCCGGCCGCCATGGCGCGGCCACTTGAAGCCCGATTTTTCCCTCCCGATATCTCACCCGTGCCGGCCTCCGGGCGGCACGAGAGACGGGTCCGGCCCCTTCGGGCGGACCGATCCAACATGTTGCTCACACGAGGATATGTCATGCGTCAGTTCGACCTCGCCCCCCTCTATCGCTCCACCGTCGGCTTCGACCGGCTGTTCTCCGCCCTCGACCAGTTCGCCAGCGCCGAGGCTGCGCCCACCTACCCGCCCTACAACATCGAGCGCACCGGCGAGACCGCCTACCGCATCACCGTCGCGGTCGCCGGCTTCACCGAGGCCGACCTGTCGATCGAAGTGCGGGAGAACGCGCTCACGCTGAAGGGCGAGCGCACGGCCGAGTCCAAGGCCGAGTTCCTGCATCAGGGCATCGCGGCCCGGTCCTTCGAGCGCCGCTTCCAGCTCGCCGACCACGTCCAGGTGACGGGTGCGGCCCTGGAGAACGGCCTCCTCCACATCGACCTCGTCCGCGAGGTTCCGGAGGCGAAGAAGCCGCGCCGCATCCAGATCGCCACGGCGGGCCGCGCCGGCGCCCCGGTGATCGAGGGTGACGTCCGCAAGGATGCGGTCCAGCAGGCGGCCTGATCCCGCCCGCACGCGAGCTTCGGACCCTCTTGCAAAGCTCTGAAGCGCCCCGGCCGCCCGGCCGGGGCTTTTCATGTGTCGGCTGTCATAATCGCGTGTGCGCTTCGTGCTCTGTTTCCGGCGAAGCGGCGCATGACGCGCGCCCGGAGTGAACCGGACCATGGTCGCCAATCTCGCCCGCGGAGCCTACAGCGCGCTCGGAGCCGGCTGGCACAGGGGCGTGCAATGGGGCGTCGGCGCGCCGATCGCGAAGCTGCGCCGCCGGCAGATGCATCGCCGGGACCTCGCGGGCGGCCCGGCCGGCATCGCCGAAATCCTGTCGGCCGAGCAGGCGATCCGCCTGCCCGAACCGTTCGAGGGCCGCAGCCTGGGCCGGATCGGCAACCTCGAAGTGCGGCTGGCGACCAGGAAGTCCGAGATCCGCCGGGCGCAGCGCCTGCGCTTCAAGGTGTTCTACGAGGAGATGTCGGCGGTCCCCACGGGGCTCGCGGCCCTGTCGCGCCGGGACGCCGATGCCTACGACGCGCTCTGCGACCACCTCCTCGTCCTGGACCACGAGGCCAAGCGGCGGAAGAAGCCGTTCGTCGAGCACCGGCCCAAGGTGGTCGGGACCTATCGCCTCCTGCGCAGTGACGTGGCCGAGCGCCATGCCGGATTCTACTCCGAGGGCGAGTACGACCTCGCGCCGCTGCTGGCCGCCCAGGGCCACCGGCGGCTCCTGGAACTGGGCCGCTCCTGCGTGCTCAAGCCCTACCGGAGCAAGCGCACCGTCGAACTCCTGTGGCAGGGGATCTACGCCTACGTCCTGCACCACCGGATCGACGCGCTGATCGGCTGCGCCAGCCTGGAGGGCACCGATCCGGACCGGCTGGCCCTGCCGCTCGCCTTCCTCCACCACCATGCCCGCGCCCCCGAGGGCTGGCGGGTGCGGCCGCTGCCGGAGCGCGCGGTGGCGATGGATCGTCTGCCGCGCGAGGCGGTGGACCCCAAGGCCGCCCTGCAGGCGCTGCCGCCCCTGATCAAAGGCTACCTGCGCCTCGGCGCCACCTTCGGCGACGGCGCGGTGATCGACCGCCAGTTCGGCACCACCGACGTGTTCGTGACGCTGCCGGTGGAGGCGATCGGCGCCCGCTACCGCGGACATTTCGCGCCTGCGGGGTAAGCGGACCGGAGTGCCCCGGTGCCGTCATCCCATCCAACCACCTCATCCTGAGGTGCCGGAGCGGAGCGGAGGCCTCGAAGGAGCCCTCGAGATGGCGCCGCGATCCCTGGAGCCCTCCTTCGAGGCCCGCTTCGCGGTCACCTCAGGATGAGGGGGTCTGTTAGGAGGGGCGACCAAACCCGCTCGCCGTCTCCTACAGATCCCCCAGCGCCAGCTGGCCCTGATTGCGCGCCTTCGGGGCCGCCGTCTTCCGCTCCTTGGGACGCGCCGCGGCGGCGGGCTTCTTCGGCTTCGGGTCGCCGCGCATCCGGGCGACCGCCCTGTCGCGGGCCACCGCCTCCGGGGCGCTCGGATCGTCGGTCAGCCACTTGCCGCGCTTGATCACCTCGTTCACCCGGCCCTGATTGACCCCGACCTTGAAGGCGATCTCCTGCTGGGTCATGCCGGTCGTCGCATGCAGGTCCAGGATTGATCGGGCCAGCTCCGGAGTCATCTTCTGGCCGGTCAAACGCCGGGCCGGCTTGACCGTGCGGGTCGCGCGGTCGCGTTCGCGCAGGCGCTCCAGGAGCGCCAGCGCCATGTTCATGCCGTGCTCGCGCAGGGCTTCCTCGAATTCCTTCAGGGTCGCCATCGGCGCCATCCTCCGCCGGGCTCAGGGGCCGGTACTGGTGCGAGAACGTGCCGGGAACGCGACCATTGCGCAAGCACCCGGGACGGGCGCCCGCCCCCGTGTCGGTGGACGGACGGTGTCATCCACCGGAAATGGCGCCGGACCGCCGCCCCTGGTGTCCCCGCGGCGGCTCGGCTACAGGGGGCCGACCCGTTCCGGCAGCGCCAGCCCGCACACGATGATCAGCCCGATCCGCACCGTCGTCCCCGGCGAGACGCAGGGCTCCCTGGCCCGGGAGCTGGAGGCCGGGGCGGTGCTGCTGTTCCCGGACCTGCCCTTCCCGTTCAGCGATTTCGAGCGCCGGTTCACCGCGCGGCCCTTCGCGGACGGCAAGGCCAAGAACGTCAGCATCCGCGGTGAGGCCGCAGAGCTGCGCGGGGCGGCCGGCACCCCGGAGGAGCAGGAGGCCCTGCGCCAGCTCCTGATCCGGTACCGCGCCTTCGCCCGGGACCTGATCGGCACCTACCTGCCCGGTTACGCCGACCGGGTCAGCCTCGCCGGCACCTCCTACCGCCCCTTCGACGTGGATCAACGCAAGCTCAGCTGGCGGCGCGACGACACCCGGCTCCACGTCGACGCCTTCCCGTCGAACCCGATCGGCGAGAAGCGGATCCTGCGGGTGTTCCGCAACATCAACCCGTCGGGCGAGCCGCGCCGCTGGCGCGTCGGCGAGGATTTCGGGTCGATGGCCCAAAAATTCCTGCCGCGGCTGCCGGGCTACGCGCCGCTCCCGGCCCGCCTGCTCGCGGCCTTGCGCATCACCAAGGCCAAGCGCTCGGAATACGACCACCTGATGCTGCACCTGCACGACGCCCTCAAGCAGGACGAGACCTACCAGGTCGAGGCCCCCCAGGCCGACGTGGAATTCCAGCCCGGCGCGACCTGGGTGACCTTCTCGGACCTCGTGATGCACGGGGCCATGGGCGGCCGCTACATGCTGGAACAGACTGCCTACCTGCCGGTCACCGCCCAGGCCGACCCGTCCTTGAGCCCGCAGCGCATCCTGGCGGCCAAGCTCGGCCGCCCCCTTCGGACCTGAGAGAGGAACGTCACACCATGATCCTCGAAATCGCGCAGATCGAGATCAAGCCGGGTATGGAAGCCGCGTTCGAGGCGGGCATCACCGAGGCCTCCGCCATCTTCAGGCAGGCCAAGGGCTGCCGGGCCTTCGAGGTGCGGCGCTCGATCGAGCATCCGCAGCGCTACCGGTTGATGATCCACTGGGACACGCTGGAGGCCCACACCAAGGACTTCACCGGCTCGCAACCCTGGCAGGATTACCGCGCCCTGGTCTCCCATTGCTTCGCCGGGCCGGTGGCGGTCGAGCATACCGAGCAGGTCCTGAAGGCGTTCTGAGCGGCCCCGATCGGGTCCCCGGGGCCCGAAGCATTGCGGCGCCCTCCGCCGGTGCTAGGCTCCCGGGCGACGGCCCCGGGAGCGAATCATCGGGGAGGCGACACTTCGGGGACAGGCTCGGGGGACAGGCTGATGGCGCGACTCGGACGGCTCGCGGGTGTCCTGCTTCTGCTCGGATGCGCCGCCGCGCCGGCCCTCGCCCAGACCGCGCCGGCGGCCCGCACCGCCCCGCGGCCGGCGGCCGCCGCGCCGTTCTCCAAAACCTTCGTCCGGACCGACCTCGCCAGCGAGGCGATCCGCCTCGAGACGGCGCTCAAGGGGGAGGCCGGCGGTCCGCTCCGGCCGGCCGGCCCGTCCCGCGCCGCCGGCCAGGCGCTGCTCGCCGCCGACAAGCCGGACGAGGCCCTCGCGCCGCTCGCTGCCGCGGTGACGGCCGACCCGGCCGATCCGCGCAACTGGCAGGCCTACGCGCGCGCGGCCGCCGCGGCCGCCCCCACGCTGGACGAGAACGACGATCAGGGCCGGGCGCGCCTGCGCGATCGGGCGACGGCCGCCGCCTACCGCGCCTACGAGCGCGCCGCTTCGGCCAGCGACGCCGCGGCGTCCCTGGCGCTGCTGGGCGCCACGCAGGCCGAGCAGGAACTCTGGCGCCCGGCCCTCGATGCCTACGCGGCGAGCCTGGCGCTGGCCGACGACGGTGCCGTCCGCGCGACCTACGAGACGCTGCGGGCCGCGCACGGCTTCCGCATCCTCGCCTACACGGTCGATGCCGACGGGGCGGCCCCGCGCGCCTGTTTCACCTTCTCGGAAGCCGTGAAGCCCAAGACCGATTTCGCCCCCTTCGTGGCCGTGTCGGGCAGCAGCGCGGCCGCGGTGACCGGGGAGGGCTCCCAGATCTGCGTCGACGGGCTCAGGCATGGCGGTCGCTACGCCATCGTCCTGCGCCAGGGCCTGCCCTCGGCGATCGGCGAGAGCCTGCTCAAGGCTGCCGACTACGAGATCTACGTGCGCGACCGCGCCCCGCAGGTGCGCTTCACCGGCCGCAACTACGTCCTGCCGCGCACGGGCCAGGCGGGGGTGCCCCTGGTCACGGTGAACGCCGCCAAGCTCGACGTCGAGGTGCTGCGCATCGGCGACCGCGGCCTGCTGCCGACCCTGCGCTCCGAGGATTTCCTCGGTCAGCTCAGCGGCGCCACCGCCCGGACGATCGCGTCCGAGAAGGGCGTGCGCGTCTGGACGGGCACCCTCGACACCGCCACGGCCGAACTGAACCAGGAGGCGGTCACCGCCTTCCCGGTCCTGCAGGCCGTGGGCAAGCTCGAGCCCGGGATCTACGTGATGCTGGCCCGGCCCACCGGCACGGCCGCGTCGGACGACGCGGGCTACGCCACCCAGGCGACCCAGTGGTTCGTGGTCTCGGATCTGGGACTGACCGCGACCAAGGGCCGGGACGGGGTCCACGTGGTCCTGCGCTCGCTCGCCTCCGCGCAGGTCATGCCGGGCGCCGAGATCCGGCTGATCGCCCGCAACAACGAGGTGCTGGGCACGCGCACGACGGACGCGCAGGGGCACGCCGCCTTCGATCCGGGGCTGGCGCGCGGGGAGGGCGGGACGGCGCCGAGCCTCGTGGTCGCCCAACGGGGCGACGATTACAGCTTCCTCGACCTCAACCTCGGCGCCTTCGACCTCACCGACCGCGGCGTGAAGGGCCGGCCCGAGGCCGGCGGCCTCGACGCCTACCTGTTCCCGGAGCGCGGGGTCTACCGGACGGGCGAGACCGTCCAGCTCACCGCCCTCCTGCGCGACTCCCGCGGCGCGGCGGTCCCGGACCTGCCGCTGACCCTGGTGGTGAAGCGGCCGGACGGCGTCGAGTACCGGCGCGTCTCGGTGCCCGACCAGGGGCTCGGCGGCCGGGCGCTGCCGCTGCCGCTCCTGTCGGGCTCCATGCACGGCACCTGGCGGGTCACCGCCTACACCGACCCGAAGGCGCCCGCGATCGGCGAGACCAGCTTCCTCGTGGAGGATTACGTCCCCGAGCGGCTGGAGGTGAGCCTCAAGCCCCGGCAGCCGGCCCTGCGCCGGGGCGAGGCGGCGCAGGTCGACGTCGCCGCGCGCTACCTCTACGGCGCCCCGGGGGCGGATCTCGACGTGTCGGGCAGCGTCGTGGTCCAGGCCGCCGCGGCGAGCGGCATCGCGGGGCTTGAGGGCTATGCCATCGGCCTCGACGACGAGGCCGTCGAGCCGGTCACGCAGGAGCTTCAGGACCGCGCGACCACCGACGCGCGGGGCGCCGCCGCCGTGACGGTGCCGGTGCCGGTGGTTGCCGCACCGCGCGCCCTGGAGGCGAAGATCACCCTGGCGGTGGGGGAGCCCGGCGGCCGGGCCCTGTCGCGCAGCCTGACCCTGCCGATCCTTCCGGATCATCCGGTGCTGGCCCTGCGCAAGGGCTTCGCGGATCTCAAGGACGGCGGGATCGCGGGGTTCGACGTGGTGCTCGCGACGCCCGAGGGGGCGCTCCTTGCCCGGCCGGGGGTGAGCTGGACCCTGTCGCGGATCGACCAGTCCTATCAATGGTACCGGGCGGACGGGCGCTGGTCGTTCGAGGCGGTCAAGACGGCCCGGCGGGTGGCCGACGGCACCGTCGATCTGAAGGCCGGCGCGCCGGGCCGGATCGAGGCCCCGGTGAGCCTCGGCCGCTACCGCCTGGAGGTCTCGGCCCCGGGCGCCCCCGAGGCGGGCGCGAGCCTCGGTTTCGAGGTGGGCTGGGGCGGCTCGGAGACTGCGGACGCGCCCGACCTCCTCGACCTGACCCTCGACAAACCCGCCTACGCGGCCGGCGACACGCTGCGGGCCAGGCTGAGCCCGAAGTTCAGGGGGCAGGCCAGCCTGATGGTGGTCAGCGACCGGGTGCACGAGACCCTGGAGGTCGGCGTGCCGGAGGGCGGCACCACGGTCAACCTGCCGGTGAAGGCCGAATGGGGCGCGGGCGCCTATCTGGTGGCCACCGCCTACCGGCCCCTCGACCAGGCGGCCAAGCGCCTGCCCGGCCGGGCGCTGGGGCTGGCGTGGTTCTCGGTGGACCGGGCGCGGCGCAGCCTCGGCGTCGCCGTGACGGCGCCCGAGCGGGCACGCCCGCGCCAGGACCTGACCCTGCCGGTCCAGCTCAGCGGGCTGAAGGCCGGCGAGCCGGCGCGGATCACCGTGGCCCTGGTCGATGTCGGCATCCTCAACCTGACCCGCTACGCGGCGCCGGATCCGACCCAGTACTTCCTCGGCCAGAGGGCGCTGGGGCCGGAATTCCGCGACCTCTACGGCTACCTGATCGACGGCATGCAGGGCTCGGCCGGGGCGATCCGCTCCGGCGGCGACGCGGGCGGCGCCGAACTCGCCGATTCGCCCCCGACCCAGGCGCCGCTGGCCCTGTATTCCGGCGTCGTGACCGTGGGGCCGGACGGGGCGGCCACCGTCACCTTCCCGCTCCCGGCCTTCAACGGCACCGGCCGCGTGATGGTCACCGCCTGGAGCGGCGACCGGGTCGGGCAGGCCCAGGCCGACGTGATCATCCGCGATCCGGTCGTGCTCGCGGCGACGCTGCCGCGCTTCCTCGACACCGGCGACCGCTCGCGCCTGTTCGTGGCCCTCGACAACGTCGAGGGGCAGGCGGGCGACTACACGGTCGATCTCAGCCCGGCGGGCCCGGTCGTGGTCGGCGCCGGCGCCCTGCGGCAGACGCTGCGGCTGGAGGCCGGGGCCAAGGGCCAGTTCGCGATCCCGCTCACCGCCGCCGGCCCGGGCACCGTCCGGCTCGACCTCGCCCTGTCGGGCCCCGGGCTGACCGCGCCGCTGAGCCAGAGCTTCGCCCTCGGGATCTCCCCGGGGACCGGCGCCCTGCTGCGCCGCTCGGTGCGCAGCCTCGCCCCCGGGGCGGGTCTGACGCTGACGCCGGATCTCCTCGCCGACCTGCAGCCCGGGACCGGCAGCGTCTCCCTCTCGGCCACGCCCCTGACGGGGGTCGACGTCGCGGCCCTGCTCCGGGCGCTCGACCGCTACCCCTACGGATGTTCCGAGCAGGTGGTGAGCCGGGCGATGCCGCTGCTCTACGTCAACAAGCTCGCCGCCCTGGAGAAGCTCGCCCTCGACGCGGGCGCGGACGAGCGGGTGCGCGAGTCGGTCGAGCGGCTCCTCGCCCGCCAGGATTCGAGCGGCGATTTCGGCCTGTGGTCGGCGCAGGGGTCGGGCGACCTGTGGCTCGACGCCTACGTGACCGATTTCCTCACCCGCGCCCGGGAGCGCAACGTCCCGGTGCCGCAGAAGGCGTTCGCGCAGGCGCTCGACTACCTGCGCAACGCCGTGGCCAACGCCACCGAGGTGCGCAACGGCGGTGCCGACCTCGCCTACGCGGCCTATGTGCTCGCCCGGAACGGCCGGCCGGTGATGGGCGACCTGCGCTACCTCGCCGACACAAAGCTCGCCGCCTTCTCGTCGGCGCTGGGACGGGCGCAGCTCGCCGCCGCCCTGGCGCTGCTCGGCGACCGGGGCCGGGCCGCCCGGGCGATGGATTCGGCCCTCGCCGTGCTGCGCGGCGAACGGGACAGGGGCCTGTACCGCACCGATTACGGCTCCCGCCTGCGCGACGGGGCCGGGCTGATCACCCTGGCGGCCGAGAGCGGGCTCACCCAGGCGGCCCTGGGCCCGGTGGTGGCGGTGCTCGGCGAGGAGCAGCAGGCCGAACGGGTGACGAGCACGCAGGAGAATGCCTGGCTGGTGCTCGCCGCCGAGAGCCTGTCCAACGAGGGCGGCGCCCTGTCGTTCACCCTGGACGGCGCGCCCCAGACCGGGATGCTCGCCCGGGTCTACCGGGAGGCGGGCCTGGGCGACCGGGGCGTGCAGCTGGTCAATACCGGCCGCGGCCCCGTGCAGGTCGCCGTGACCGTCAACGGCAGCCCCCTGGCGCCGGAGCCGGCGGCGGCGCAGGGCTACACGATCGAGCGGAGCTTCCACCGCCTCGACGGCAGCCCCGTCGATCCGGCGGGCGGCCTGCGCCAGAACGACCGGCTCGTGGTGGTGCTCAAGGTCACCGAGGCCAAGGCGGAGGCCGCGCGCCTCCTGCTGGTCGATCCCCTGCCGGCCGGCCTGGAGATCGACAATCCGAAGCTGCTGGACGCCGACGCGCTCCAGGGGCTGGCCTTCGCCAAGTCCGACGTGCAGCCGGTCCACACCGAGTTCCGCGACGACCGGTTCGTCGCGGCCTACGACCTCGATCCGGGCCAATCGGCCTTCTTCACCGTGGCCTACACGGTCCGGGCGGTCTCACCCGGGACCTACGTGCATCCGGGGGCCACCGTGGAGGACATGTACCGCCCGGCCCGGTTCGGCCGGACTGCCTCGGGGAGCGTGACGGTCGGGGCGGTGAAGTAGGGCGCGCAAGCACACGCTCCGGGGCCGCCGCGCCCGTACGGGCTTCCAGAGGGCGTGCCGTTTGGCCGGGGGGGTGTCGGGGCGGAGCCCTGCACCCACGAAAGGTCTCGACCTTTCGAAACTGTGAGCGGTTCAGTCGTCGGCGCCGGCGTAGAAGCTCTCTACGCCGAGACCCTCCTCCTGCATCAGCCGGGCGCGGGCGCGCAGCTTCTCGGTCTCGCTCTTGAGCTGGCCGCAGGCCGCCAGGATGTCCCGGCCCCGGGGCGTGCGCACCGGCGAGGCGTAGCCGGCGTTGAACACGATCTCGGAGAAGCGCTCGATCCGGTCCCAGTCGGAGCATTCGTAGCGGCTGCCCGGCCAGGGGTTGAACGGGATCAGGTTGATCTTGGCCGGGATGCCCTTGAGCAGGCGGACCAGCTCCCGGGCATCCGCGTCGGAATCGTTGACGCCCTTCAGCATCACGTACTCGAAGGTGATCCGGCGGGCGTTGCTCAGCCCCGGATAGGTCCGGCAGGCCTCGAGCAGTTCGGCGATCGGGTATTTCCGGTTGAGCGGCACCAGCTCGTCGCGCAGGTCGTCGCGCACCGCGTGGAGCGAGATCGCCAGCATGGCGTTGGCCGCCTCGCCGAGGCGGGGGATCTGCGGCACCACCCCGGAGGTCGAGACCGTGATCCGACGCCGGGACAGGCCGAGCCCCTCCTGATCCGACATCACCGCCACCGCGTCGACCACGGCGTCGAGGTTGTACAGGGGCTCGCCCATGCCCATGAACACGACGTTGGTCACGAGCCGGCCGACCTCGCCGGCCCCGCCCGCGTCGCGGCTCGGCATCTGGCCGGGCCAGTCGCCGAGCTCGTCCCGGGCGGTGACGAGCTGCTGCACGATCTCGGCGGCCGAGAGGTTGCGCACGAGGCGCTGCGTGCCGGTGTGGCAGAACGAGCAGGTGAGGGTGCAGCCGACCTGGCTCGACACGCAGAGCGTGCCCCGGTCCGGGCCCGGGATGTAGACGCACTCGATCTCGGCGCCGCGGTTGTGCTCCTGCGGGTTGGTCGGCGCCATGCGCAGCAGCCACTTGCGGGTGCCGTCGCGGGAGACCTGACGGCTCGCCACCTCGGGGCGTTCCAGGGTGAAGTGCTCGGCGAGCTGCGCCTTCAGGGCCTTGCCGACATTGGTCATGGCGGCGAAGTCGCTCGCCCCGCGGAAATTGACCCAGTGCCAGATCTGGCCGGCGCGCATCCGGCTCTCGCGCTCGGGCACGCCCATGCCGACGAGCTGCGCCTTGAGGGCATCGCGGGTGAGGCCGACCAGGGATGGCCGCCGGCTGGGCAGCGCCTCCGGCTGGAGGTCGGGGGCCTTCTCGATCGCGGCCTCGGCCGCGCGGGCGCTGTCGAGCGACGGCGTCGCCATGGCGTTCAAACAATCCGTGCGATGGGAAAGACTTCGGTATACGCGATCGCACCGGCGAACGCGAATGCGCCCGGCCCACGGGTGACCCGACCGGGCGCGATGGCAAACGGGCACGCAAAAGGGCGCCCGCAGGCGCCCCGATCCGTCTCGCGAAGTCCCGATAAACTCAGGCGGCGGCGGTCTTCACCGGGACGCCCTTCTCGGCCAGGAAGGTCTGCAGTTCGCCGGACTGGAACATCTCCCGGGTGATGTCGCAGCCGCCGACGAACTCGCCCTTCACGTAGATCTGCGGGATGGTCGGCCAGTTCGAGAAGGCCTTGATGCCCTCGCGGATTTCCTGGTCGGCCAGCACGTTCACGCCCTTGAACGGCACGCCGAGGTAATTGAGGATCTGCACCACCTGCCCCGAGAAGCCGCATTGCGGCATCTGCGGCGTGCCCTTCATGAACACCACCACGTCCTGGGAGGTGATCTCGTTCTGGATGGTCGTGTTGGCGTCGGTCATCACTCTATCCTCAGTTCTACGGTCTCGTATGTGCGGTCTCAATCAGCGGCGTGCAACCGAGGCGGCGATCGTTCGCAGCGCACGATCGATATCGAAATGGTCCGACAGAAGGTCCTCGGGCACGATCGGGCACGCCTCCGGCAACCCCGGAAGAAGCTGATTCCCATAGGCACCGAGACCAGCCTCCGCGGTCGTGACCGCAGATTTCCAGATCCTGGGCCAGTTCAACCTCTGCCGCATAGACGCCTCGTAGGCATTCCAGGCCGTGATCTGAAATGTCGCGATCTCTTCCCTCCAATGCAAGCTTGATGGGGCGAGGGGCGCGGAGGCGCGCTTCAGGAGGTGGGCGAGCGTCTGGATCAGCAGTCCCTCGACCGCCCGCAAATGGGATCGCCCCACGCTTTCGATCTCCTCGGCGACGTTCTCCCAATCGAGTGCATTCGACAGATCGCCTCGGGTTCCGAGGGCGCGCAGAGCCGCCGCCTGCTCCTCGGCCCAGGTCACGATATCGTCGTCGTAGAGACTCGGTCGGTCCATCGGGAGCGCTCCCGCAAGAAGGCTCAATCCTGCGGGACGCCCGTGGTCAGCGCAAGGGCGTGGAGCACGCCGCCCATCCGGCCCTGGAGGGCGCCGTAGACCATCTGGTGCTGGGCGACCCGGGTTTTGCCCTTGAAGGCCGACGACAGGACCGTCGCCGCGTAGTGGTCGCCGTCGCCCGCGAGGTCGCGGATCTCGACCTGCGCGTCCGGCAGGGCCTCGCGGATCATGCGCTCGATCTCGCCCGCATCCATCGGCATCGGGAAATTCCTTGGGTCGGGGGTTCAGGACGCCGGAGCCGCCGGCTGGCTCGCCATGTAGGCGGGCAGCCAGCCCTCGTGCGCCGCGGTGAGGTCGGCCAGCGATATGGTCTCGCCGCCCGGCAGGGTCAAACGGTCGGAGCCGGTGACGCCCACGGAAGCCGCCTCGACACCCTGGGCCGCGGCGGCGGCGAGGAGGTCGCTGGCGGCCTCCGGCTTCACAGCCAGCAGGTAGCGGCCCTGGTCCTCGCCGAACAGGTAGGCGTGGGCTGCCAGATCCACCGGCACGTCGGGCAGCGCCGCGCCGAGGCGGCCCGCCATCGCCATCTCGGCGAGCGCCACCGCGAGGCCGCCATCCGAGAGATCGTGAACCGTGTCGACGGTGCCCGCGAGGATCAGGCCGCGGACGAAGTCGCCGTTGCGGCGCTCGAGCGCCAGATCCACCGGCGGCGGCGCGCCCTCCTCGCGGCCTTCGATCACCGACAGGTAGGCGGACTGGCCGAGCCAGCCCTCGCCGGCGCCGATCAGCACCAGCACGTCGCCCTCCCGCTTGAGGGCGATCGTGGCGTGGCGCGCCACGTCGTCGAGGACGCCGACGCCGCCGATGGTCGGGGTCGGCAGGATGCCGACGCCGTTGGTCTCGTTGTAGAGCGACACGTTGCCGGACACGACCGGGAAGTCGAGCGCCCGGCAGGCCTCGCCGATCCCCTGGAGGCAGCCGACGAGCTGGCCCATCACCTCGGGCTTCTCCGGGTTGCCGAAGTTCAGGTTGTCGGTGATGGCGAGCGGCCTGGCGCCGACCGCGGTGATGTTGCGCCACGCCTCGGCCACGGCCTGCCGGCCGCCCTCGACCGGGTCGGCCTCGCAGTAGCGCGGGGTGACGTCACAGGTCAGCGCGAGGCCCTTCGGCCCGTCCTCGACCCGCACGATGGCGGCGTCGCCCCCGGGCTTCTGCACGGTGTTGCCCAGGATGAAGTGGTCGTACTGCTCGAACACCCAGCGCTTGGACGCCAGGTCGGGCGAGCCGACGAGGCGCTTCAGCGCGTCGGTCAGCGAGGCCGGGGCCGGGACCTCGGAGGCCGCGAGCACCGGCAGGTGGGTGTTGGCCAGGTGCGGCCGGTCGTAGAGCGGCGCCTCGTCGCCGAGTTCCTTGATCGGCAGGTCGGCCACGGTCTCCCCGTGCCACTTGACCACGAAGCGCAGCGTGTCGGTGGTCCGGCCGATCACCGCGAAATCGAGGCCCCACTTCACGAAGATCGCCTCGGCCTCGGCCTCCATGCCGGGCTTGAGCACCATGAGCATCCGCTCCTGGCTCTCAGACAGCATCATCTCGTAGGGGGTCATGCCCTCCTCGCGAGCCGGCACCTTGTCGATGTCGAGTTCGACGCCGAGGTCGCCCTTGGCGCCCATCTCCACCGCCGAGCAGGTCAGCCCGGCCGCGCCCATATCCTGGATGGCGATGACCGCCCCCGAGGCCATCAGCTCCAGGCAGGCCTCCAGCAGCAGCTTCTCGGCGAAAGGATCGCCGACCTGCACGGTCGGGCGCTTCGATTCGGTGGCCTCGTCGAACTCGGCCGACGCCATGGTGGCGCCGTGGATGCCGTCGCGGCCGGTCTTGGAGCCGAGATAGACGATCGGGTTCCCGATTCCGGCGGCGGCCGCGTAGAAGATCCCGTCGGTGCGGGCGAGGCCCACCGCCATGGCGTTGACCAGGATGTTGCCGTCGTAGCGCCGGTGGAAGCCGGTCAGGCCGCCGACGGTGGGCACGCCGAAGGAGTTGCCGTAGCCGCCGACCCCCGCCACGACCCCGGAGACGAGGGCGCGGGTGCGCGGATGGTCGGGGGAGCCGAAGCGCAGGGCGTTGAGGGCCGCGATCGGCCGCGCGCCCATGGTGAACACGTCGCGCAGGATACCGCCGACGCCGGTCGCCGCGCCCTGGTAGGGCTCGATGTAGCTTGGGTGGTTGTGGCTCTCCATCTTGAAGACGCAGGCCAGCCCGTCGCCGATGTCGATGACGCCCGCGTTCTCGCCCGGCCCCTGGATCACGTGTGGGCCCGAGGTCGGCAGCCCGCGCAGATGCTTGCGGGAGGACTTGTACGAACAGTGCTCGTTCCACATCGCCGAGACGATGCCGAGTTCGGTCAGCGTCGGATCGCGCCCAATCAGGCCGCGGAAGCGCGCGTACTCGTCCGGCGTCAGTCCATGCTGGGCCACGAGCTCGGGGGTGATGGGAACGTCGTTGCGGAACATGCGGCGGTCTCGGCAGGAAGCGGCCCGTCCCGGGAGACGCGTGCCGCGGCGAGCCCGAACCGGGCGGGGATCCAGGCTGCCCCGGCTCTAGAGCGGAAGCGCCCGCGCTGGCAACATCCCGGGGCCGATCGAGGGCGGACGGGGGTGGATCGCCACGGCCGGGCGGGGTTGTCCGGGGCGCGTCTCGGCCCCCTGCGGTCAGAGTTCGGCTTCGCCGTCCGTGCCCGGAGCGTGCCCCCGGCATCGGGCCGCGAGGGCATGCACCGGCTCCGGTCCCGTCACCAGATCGAGATAGTCGAACCCGCTGCCGCTCTGGCTCGCCATGAGCAGCTGGAAGTGCATCTGGAACAGGTTCCACTGGCGCCGGCGGACGTCGGCGCCGGTGATGAGATCGCTGATCATCACCCCGAGCACGGCCGGGCGCCCGGGATCGGGGGGGACGAGGCCGCAGGCCGCGAGCGGGTGGCCCTGATGGATCGACAGCCAGTCCCAGGGCGCGCGCAGGTCGAGCCAGCGGATCTGCGCCGCCCGCCCGAAGCGCAGGAGTGCATCCCGGAATCCCTGGGCGGCCGGGTCGAGGCCGAGCCACGGGATGACGCTGCCCATGCTCACGAAGGTGACCGGCGTCCCGCCGCGGCCGAAGCCGGGGGCATGGGCGAGCACCCGGTCCAGCACCTCAATGCCGAGGAAGCTCGACGAGGAATGGCCGACCACCACCACCTCGTCGGCCTCATGCTCCGCGGCCCTGATGCGCGCCGCGAAGGCGTCGAGCCGGGGGGCGATCTCGGGCGCCGCCCCGGCCGCGTAGGCGTGGGTGAAGGCGGTGTCGTCCACGAGGTGCGCGACGTAGAAGGGCTTGCCGCGGGTCGCCCGCATCAGCCCCGCCAGGATCGCGTAGGCGAGGGGCGGCACCGCCAGGAGCGGCCAGGGCTGGAGCGCGGCCGGCGCCAGGGTCGCGAGGCCCCAGGCCGCGCCGAGGCTCAGCAGGACGAGCGCGCCGTAGATGGCGTGGACGCCATAAATCACCGTGAAGAAGCGCCAGCCGTTCCGGCGCAGGTCGGCCATGTAGCCCGACCGCCACAGCCGCCAGAGCAGCACCGGGACGCCCGTCAGCCGCGCCCAGCCGGATTGCGGGAAGCGCGCGCGGACGACGTCGTCCCAGCGCAGGAGGACGTAGCGGGTGGAGACGCCGCGCGCCCGCACCGTCCAGGCGAGCGCGATCCCGTCCGCCGAACGGACCGGATCGCCCACCGCGATGGCGGCGCCGCGGCGCGCCGCGGTGAGACGGGCCTCGCGGCGGAACAGGCCCCAATAGGTCTCGGGTTCGCGCGGGTCGAAGCCCGGCAGGTAGAACACGATGCGGGAGGTCAGCGTCCGCGGATCGCGCGCGACCGACGGGGCCGCGGTTTCGCCGGGGCGCGGGGCCTCGGCGACGGGCACTTCTATCGAGATGACGGGTCCGATCGATTCGGTTGAGAGGCGGGCGCCCTGCCTACACGAACCGGCCCGGCGCGCCGAGGGCGATCGTCCTCCGATCCGGTCCTACGCCGCCGGCGGCTGGGCCAGGAACTCGGCGACCGCCGTCACGAACCGTTCGCCGTAGGCCTCGCGCTTGCGCTCGCCGACCCCGTGGACCGCGCGCAGGGCCCAGAGGTCGACGGGCTTCTGACGGGCCATCTCGATGAGCGTCCGGTCGGGGAAGACCATGAAGGCCGCGATGCCCTCGGCCCGGGCCAGCGTGGCGCGCAGCCCGCGCAGGTGCTGGAACAGGGCCTCGTCGGCCTCGGAGAGGGTGCTCTCGCCATCCTCGCGCGGCGCGGCCCGGCGGCGCTCGCGCGATTCGGCCTTCAGCTCCGGATCCGGGCGGAGCTGGACCGGCTCCCGCCCGTACAGGATCGCCTCGCCCTTCTCGGTCATGGACAGGCCGCCGTAGCCGTCGGCATTCTCGGCGATGGCCCCGGCGGCGAAGAGCTGGCGCAGGATCGCACGCCAGGCCGCCACCGGCTTGTCGGCACCGACCCCGAAGGTCTTCAGGCTCGCATGTCCGTTGCGGCGGATCGGCTCGCTCTCCTTCCCGTGGACCACGTCGCAGATATAGGCCGCGCCGAAGCGCTGGCCGGTGCGGACGATGGCCGAGAGGATCTTCTGCGCCGGGACCGTCCCGTCCACCAGGGTGACGCCGCCGCGGCACAGGTCGCAGCGGCCGCAGGCGCCGCTCGTCTCGCCGAAATAGGCGAGGAGCGACTGACGCCGGCAGGTCGCGCCCTCGCACAGGGTGATCATCGCCTCGAGCTTGCGCCGCTCGACCCGGCGGCGCTCGTCGGAGATCTCCTTCTCGTCGATCTGGCGGCGGCGGAGCGCCATGTCGTCCAGGCCGTAGAGGGTGAGCGTGTCGGCGGGCAGTCCGTCGCGGCCGGCGCGGCCGATCTCCTGATAGTAGCCCTCGACGTTGTTGGGCATGTCGGCGTGGCAGACGAAGCGCACGTCGGGCTTGTTGATGCCCATGCCGAAGGCGATCGTGGCGGTCATCACCACCCCGTCCTCCTGGAGGAACCGGTCCTGGTTCCGCATCCGCGTCCCCTGATCGAGGCCAGCATGGTAGGGCAGGGCGTCGAACCCGTCCTTCCTGAGGGTCTCGGCGAGCTGCTCGACGCGCTTGCGCGAGGAGCAGTAGATGATCCCGCTCTCCGACCGGCGGTGCTTCAGGAAGCGCTCGATCTGGCGGGCCGGGTTGTCCTTGGGCTGGAAGGTCAGCCGGATGTTCGGCCGGTCGAAGGAATGGACGAAGATCTTCGGCGGCCGGCCCTGCGGGAACAGCCGCTCGGCGATCTCCGTCCGGGTGGCCGCGTCGGCCGTGGCGGTGAGCGCCAGGGTCTGGATGTCGCCGAGCGCGGTCCGGGCCCGGGCGATCTCCCGGTACTCGGGCCGGAAATCGTGGCCCCATTGCGAGACGCAGTGGGCCTCGTCCACCGCAAGGCGCCGGACCCCGGCCCCGCGCAGGGCCTCGATGCAGCCCTCCATCAGCAGGCGCTCGGGGGAGACGAACAGGAGGCGCAGCTCCCCCGACCGCAGGCTGCGCCAGGTCTCGCGCGACTCCGCCTCCGTCACCGTCGAGTTGAGGGTGGCGGCCTCGACGCCGACGCTGCGCATCTGCTGCACCTGGTCGTGCATCAGGGCGATCAGCGGCGACACCACCACGGTCAGGCCCGAATCGATGAGCGCCGGGAGCTGATAGGTCATCGACTTGCCCGAACCCGTGGGCATCACGGCGAAGACATCGTCGCCGTCCAGCACCGCGCCGATCACCTCGTCCTGCCCGGTCCGGAAATCCTCGTAGCCGAACGTCTTCTTCAGCGCGGCGCGGGCCTCGTCGAGGCGGGTCATCGGGATCCTTGTTCGGGGTACGCGCCGCGCTTGCGGCTCTGGTGTGTAGGCACTAGCCTCCCTGCGTCTACACGGAGGCTGTCGTGCCGCTCAACATCCGCAGCGAAGAGGTCAACCAATTGGCCGAGACGCTGGCATCGCGGGCCGGCGTGAGCAAGACCGAAGCGGTGCGAATCGCGCTCGAAAACGAGATCGCGCGGCGCAGCCGACGCGTGCCGCTCGCGGAACGCCTGAAACCCTTGCTCGACAAGATGGATGCCGTACCGCGCACGGGCCTGGAGGCCGACAAGGCGTTCTACGATAGCCTGAACGACGAGTGATGTTCGTCGACGCCTCGGCTCTCGTGGCGATCCTGACGGCCGAGCCGGAGCGTGCCGTCCTGCTGGACTGCCTCGATGGCGCGATGACGCCGCTGACATCGGGCATCGCCGTCTTCGAGACGGTGGTCGCGGTGGCGCGCAAGAAGGCGATCTCCGTGGCAGACGCCGAGACGGAAATCGCCGCGTTCATCCGTATCGCAGGTCTGCGAGTCGTGCCGATTTCGGCGGCGGAATCCGCCCTCGCCCTCACCGCCCATGCCCGTTTCGGCAAGGGCCGCCACCCCGCCCGCCTGAACCTCGGCGACTGCTTCGCCTATGCCTGCGCGCAGGTCCACGGCGTGCCCCTGCTGTTCGTCGGCGATGATTTCCCGCAGACCGATATCCGCTCCGCCCTGACGTAACGCCTCACCCGGCGTGGAACGCCGCAACGTGCTGCGCCACGATCGCGTCGAAGGAGGCGTCCGCCCGGAAGCCGAGGGCGAGGGCCGCCTCCGGCTCGAACGCCTCCGGCCAGGAGCCGACGATCCGCGCGATGGTCGCGTCGGGCTCGCGCCGGATCAGCGCCACGGCCCTGTCGGCCGCCGCCCGCCGAAGGGCCTCGATCTCCTCGGCCACCGTCGCCGAGACGCCCGGCATGGTCAGGCTGATCCGCGGGCCGATCGCCGCAAGGTCGAGCCCGGCCGCGTGGATCAGGAAGCCCACCGCCGCATCGGGGCTGGCGAACCAGTGCCGCACGGTATCGGGGACCGGCAGGATCGCCTCCTGGCCGGCCAGCGGTTCGCGGATGATCCCCGAGAAGAAGCCCGAGGCCGCCTTGTTGGGCTTGCCCGGCCGCACGCAGATGGTCGGCAGGCGCAGGCCGATCCCGTCCAGGAAGCCGCGCCGGGCGTAGTCGGCGAGCATCAGTTCACCCATGGCCTTCTGGACGCCGTACGAGGAGGCCGGGCGCAGGATGAAATCGTCCGGGATCACCTTGGGGAAGGGCGGTCCGAACACGGCGAGCGAGGAGGTGAAGACCAGCTTCGGCCGGTAGCCGTCCGCCGCGTTGGCGTGGCGGATCGCGTCGAGGAGCAGGCGGGTGCCGTCGAGATTGACCCGGTAGCCGAGTTCCAGGTTGGCCTCGGCCTCGCCCGAGACCACCGCGGCGAGGTGGAAGATCACCTCCGGGCGCCCCGCGATGGCGGAATCGGCGGCGCCGGGGGCGGTGAGATCCGCGGCCTCGGCCCGGACCGGGCCGGAGAACCCCGCCGGCGCCGTCGGTGGCACCACGTCGAGCAGGGTCAGCGCGGTGAGCGGCTGGCCGCCGACCCGGCCGTCCTTCACCAGGGCGTCCACGAGGCGGCGGCCGATCATGCCGGCGGCGCCGAGAATCAGGGCGTGCATGCAATTCCTCCGGTCACAGTGTGAGGCTTCACGCCATCATGTCGAGGGCGCGGCCGAAGAAATCCGGGCCGCCGAAATTGCCTGATTTCAGGGCGAGCAGCATCGGCTCGGGCCGTCCGGCACTACGCAGGACGGGGACACCCGCGGCGATCTCGGGGCCGAGCAGGAAGGCGCTGAGGCCGAGCCGGTCGACCACCGCGCCGGAGGTCTCACCCCCGGCCACCACGAGCCGGCGCACCCCCCGGGCGACCAGCCCCTCGGCGATGGCGGCCAGAGCCGCCTCGATGGCGTGGCCGGCGGCGTCGACCCCGTGCCGGGCCTGGAGGGCGCGCACCGCCTCGGGGGGCGCCGAGGAGGCGATCAGAACCGGGCCGGCGGCGAGGCGCTGCTCCGCGAAGGCCAGGGCCTCGGCGACCACGTCGGCACCGGCGAGCAGCCGTGCCGGGTCGAGGCGCAGCACCGGCATCAGCGCCTCCGCGGCGGCGACCTGCTGCAGCGTTGCCTGCGAGCAACTGCCGGCGAGGCAGGCGGCGCCTCCGCCCACCGGTTCGCCGATCGCCGCCCCGGCGGCGTCCTTCGTGCCGCGCCCGTCGGCGGCGAGCGCCCGCGCGAGGCCGAGCCCGAGGCCCGAGGCGCCCACGGAGAATTTGCGTCGAACGATCGCCCAGCCGAGCACTTCGAGGTCGCTGTCGAAGATCGCGTCCGCGATGGCGGCACCCTTGCCCTCGGCCGCCAGGGCGTCGAGGCGGGCCGCCACGGCCTCCGCGCCCCGGGCGACCGTGGCGGTGTCGACGAGGCCGACCGGGCTCGCGCTCTGGCGCCCGAGCACGCGCACGAGGTTGGCGTCGCGCATCGGGTTGAGCGGATGGTCCTTCAGCGGGCTCTCGTTCAGCGGCACGGCGCCGACGAACAGGTTGCCCTGGTAGACGCTGCGCCCCGTCTCCGGGAAGGCCGGGGTGACCAGCGCGATGGCCTCGCCGGCGTCAGCCCGCAGGGCATCCATCACCGGGCCGATATTGCCCGCGTCGGTGGAATCGAAGGTCGAGCAGACCTTGAACATCACGTGGGCGGCGCCCCGGGCCCGCAGCCAGGCTTCGGCCTCCCGGGAGCGCGCCACGGCCTCGTCGGCCGGGATCGAGCGGCTCTTCAGCGCCACCACCACCGCATCGGCCTCGGGCAGGGCGCGGCCCGCCTCCGGCACGCCGATGGTCTGGATCGTGCGCAGGCCCGCCTTGGTCAGGGTGTTGGCGAGGTCCGAGGCCCCCGTGTAGTCGTCGGCGACGCATCCCAGGGCGAGGCTCATCGGGCGTTCCCCTTGTAGGCGGCGAGCCAGCCGAGGCCCGCGACGGTATCGGCGGCCGGGATGTACTCGCAGCCGACGAAGCCGGCGTAGCCGAGCCGGTCCAGCTCGTCGAACAGGAAGACATCATCCATCTCGCCGGTGCCGGGCTCGTGCCGGTCCGGCACGCTGGCGGTCTGGACATGGCCGATCATCGGCATCAGCGCGCGCAGCCGCATGGTCACGTCGCCGTGCAGGATCTGGCAATGGTAGAGGTCGAACTGGAGCTTCAGGTTCGGCAGCGCCAGGTCGCGGATCAGGTCCGCCGCCCGGCCGAAATCGTTGAGGAAGTAGCCCGGCATGTTCCGGCCGTTGATCGGCTCCAGGACGAGGTCGAGACCGGCTGGCGCCAGGCGCTGCGCCGTCCAGGCGACCGCCCGGCGATAGGCCTCGGCGGCGCGCGGGTCGTCGTGCGGCGCGAGCCCCGCCATCAGGTGGAGCCGGCCGACGCCGGTCGCCTCGGCATAGCGCAAAGCCGTCTCGACCCCCGCCTTCAGTTCATCGAAGCGCTCGGGAAACGCCGCCAAGCCACGCTCACCCTTGGCGAAATCGCCGGGCGGCAGGTTGAACAGCGCCTGGGTCAGGCCGTTGCCCCGGAGCCGCGCGCCGATGGCCTCCGGCGGGTGCTCGTAGGGGAACAGGAACTCGACGGCGTCGAATCCGGCTCTGGCGGCGGCCTCGAATCGGTCGAGGAACGGAACCTCGTTGAACATGAGGCTCAAATTGGCGGCGAAGCGCGGCATTGTTCTGGGACTCCCTACGCTCGATCCGGCTACGCTTGACCCGGCAGCTTGGCCCCCGAGACCTGCGCGTAGAGCCGCGCCACGGAGGCGTCGTCGTCCCGGCCCATGCCGGCGCCCGACGCCATCAGGAACATCTGAAGCGCCGCCGCCGCCACCGGGACCGGGTATTTTTCGGCTCGGGCCATGTCCTGCACGATGCCGAGATCCTTCACGAAGATGTCGACGGCGCTCTTCGGGCTGTAATCGGCGTCGAGGATGTGGGGCACCCGGTTCTCGAACATCCAGGAATTGCCCGCCGACTTGGTGATCACCTCGTAGACGCGGGCGAGGTCGAGGCCCTGCTTGGCGGCGAAGCTCATCGCCTCGCAGGCGGCGGCGATGTGGACGCCCGCGAGCAGCTGGTTGATCATCTTGAAGGCCGCGCCCTGGCCGGCGGCGTCGCCGAGCTCGTAGAGCGTGCCCGCCATGGCATCGAGGGCGGGCCGGGCCTTCGCGAAGGCCGCCGCCGAGCCCGAGGCCAGGAAGGTGAGGCCGCCATCCGCCGCGCGGGCGGCGCCGCCGCTCATCGGGGCGTCGAGGTAGTGCCGGCCGGTGGCCTCCAGCCTTGCCGCCAGCGCCCGGGCGACGGCCGGGTCCATGGTGGCGGAGGAGACGAACACGGCGCCTTCGGGCATCGCGCCGGCGGCGCCGGCGGCGCCGAACAGCACCGCCTCGGTCTGGGCGGCGTTGACGACGACGCTCACCACAACGTCGGCGTCCCGGGCCGCCTCGGCCGGGTTGGCGGCGGCGCGTCCCCCGGCGGCGGCGAAGCGCGCCACCGCCTCCGGGTTCACGTCGCAGGCGGCGACGGAGAAGCCCGCCCGCAGGAGCGAGCCGGCCATGCCGGAGCCCATGGAGCCCAGGCCGATCACCGCGGCGCGGTGTGTTGGGTTGGTCATCGGGAGCGGCTCCTGCCTGGAGTGGTGGAAGGGGTCGTTACGTCGCTGAGTGGGGTGCATCGGGAGCCGCATTTGTCCCTCCCCCCTCTGCGGGGGAGGGTGGCCCGCGAAGCGGGTCGGGAGAGGGGAGCGACGGTGCAGAATTGAACGCCGGCCTTCATGAAGGTTGCGCCCTTTCCTGAACCCGGGTTCCCCCCTTGCGGGACTTCGTCCCGACCCGACCCCTGCTGACGCAGGGGCCACCCTCCCCCCTCTGCGGGGGGAGGGAGACCGGCGCGCTTGGCTCAAGGCCTCAGCGGTTGACCATCCGGGCCGGCGTGACGAACACGCAGGCCGCGCCGACCACCAGCATCACGGCGAGGGCGTACATGCCAGCCGCGGTGCTGCCGGTGGCGTCGCGCAGGGCCCCGATCACGTAGGGGCTGGCGAAGCCCGCGAGGTTCCCCACCGAGTTGATCAGCGCGATGCCGGCCGCCGCGCCCGCGCCGCTCAGGAAGGCGGTGGGCAGGGACCAGAACAGCGGCGAGCAGGTCAGCACGCCGGCCGCCGCCACCGAGAGCGCCGCCACCGCGACCGTCGTCGAGCCGGCGCTCGCCGAGACCACGAAGCCGACGGCGCCCAGCAGGGCCGGGACGATGAGGTGCCAGCGCCGCTCGCGCATCCGGTCGGCGCTCAAGCCCAGCAGGACCATCACGATGGCGGCGGACAGGAACGGGATCGCGCTGATCAGCCCGATGTTGAAATTGCCCTGCACCCCGGACGCCTTGACGATCGTCGGCAGCCAGAAGGTCAGCCCGTACTGGCCGGTGACGAAGGCGAAGTAGATCAGGCTCATGAACCACACGCGGCCGTTGCGGAACACGGTGGCGATGGAGTGCGGGCTCGATTCCTTGCCGTGGTTGTCGGCGGCGATGTCGCGCTCGAGGACCTGCTTCTCGGCCTCGCTCAGCCACTTGGCCTCGGTGGGGCGGTTGTCGAGGTAGAAGAACACCGCGAGGCCGACCAGCACCGCCGGCACCGCCTCGATCAGGAACATCCACTGCCAGCCGGACAGGCCGTGGGCGCCGTTGAACCCGTCCATGATCAGGCCCGAGAGCGGGTTGCCGAAGATGCCCGAGATCGGGATCGCCGCCATGAACACCGCGATCACCTTGGCCCGGCGATGGGCCGGGAACCACTGCGTCGTGTACAGGATCACCCCCGGATAGAACCCGGCCTCGGCGAGCCCGAGCAGGAAGCGCATCCCGTAGAAGGTCCATTCCGAGTTCACGAACACGAACGCGCCGGAGATGATCCCCCAGGTGATCATGATCCGGGCGATCCAGACCCGGGCGCCGACCCGGTGCAGGATCACGTTCGAGGGCACCTCGAACAGGAAGTAGCCGAGGAAGAAGATCCCGGCGCCCAGCCCGTAGACCGTCTCGGAGAACTTCAGCTCCTGGGACATCTGGAGCTTGGCGAAGCCGACATTCACCCGGTCGAGATACGCCACCACGTAGCAGAGCATCAGGAACGGCACGAGGCGCCAGAACACCTTGACGTAGGTGCGGTCGACGAAGGATTTTTCGTCCCTGGGTGCGGCGGCACTCCCCAGCGGAGCGGCTTGGACCGGCATCGGCGTTCTCCCGGGTCCGGGGCAGGGGCCCTCGGACGATGGTCTTCGCCGCACGGTTGGCAGCGCTGGGCCGGTGGCATATCTCCTTTTGGCAGCGCTGCCAATCCGGTTGTGCGGAATAATGCAGGCGGGTATGTCGGGTGTCGAAGCGCCGAGGACGGTCTTCCCATCACCCCCCCTCATCCTGAGGTGCCGGAGCGCAGCGCAGGCCTCGAAGGAGCCCTCCAGCCGGCCGCGCGATCCCTGGAGCCCTCCTTCGAGGCCCGCTGACGCGGGCACCTCAGGATGAGGGGGTTTGCGTGGGAGAAGTGATCGTCGTCGCAAGAAAAATCGCGCCGGGAGAGCGGGGCCATGGACGACCTTCAGCCGCCGGGGCGGCTCGTGACCCTCACCGACGTCGCCCGGGAGGCCGGGGTGGGCGAGAGCACGGTCTCGCGGGTCCTGCGCAACCACGGCTCCTATTCCAAGCGCGCCGGCGAGCGGGTGGCCGAGGCGGTGGCCCGGCTCGGCTACGTGCCGAACCGGCTGGCCGGGAGCCTCGCCGGGCCGGGGGCGAGCACGCGGCTCGCAGGGGTCGTCATCCCCTCGCTCGCCAACGTAGTCTTTCCCGACCTGCTGCGCGGCCTGACCACGGCGCTCGATGCCGAGGGCATCCAGTGCGTGATCGGGGTGAGCGACTACGATGCGGACCGCGAGGAGGCGCTCGTGGCCGCGCTCCTGTCGTGGCGCCCGGCGGCGCTTCTGCTCACCGGGCTGGAGCACACGCCCGGGACGGTGGCCCTGGCGCGGGCCGGGGGCCTGCGGGTGGTCGAGATGATCGACACGGACGGGGCCGGGATCGACGCCGTGGTCGGCTTCTCCAACCGGGCCGTGGGGGCGGCGAGCGCCCGCCACCTCGTGGGGCGGGGCTACCGCCGCATCGCCTATCTCGGCCACGATCTCGCCGTCGACCTGCGGGCGGGCAAGCGGCTGGCCGGGTTCGAGGAAGCCCTGGCGGAGTCAGGTTTGGCGCTCTGTGGCAAAGACATCCGCCCCGGCCCGTCCTCGCCGGGTTCCGGGCGGGCCGGGCTGGAGGCGCTGCTCGCGCGCCGCCCGGACCTCGACGCGGTCTATTTCTCCAACGACGACATGGCGCTCGGCGGCTACTTCGCGTGCCTGGCGGCGGGCCTGGCCGTGCCGGGGCGGATCGCCCTGTTCGGCTTCAACGGGCTCGACTTCGCGACGGCGATGCCCCAGCCCCTGTCGACGGTGCGCACGCCGCGCCTGGAGATCGGCCGGCAGGCCGCCAACTGCGTGATGGGCGAGCGTGCCAAACGGATCGATCTCGGCTTCACGCTGATCGAGGGAGCGACCGCATGAATGAGACGGCGTTGCGCGAGGAGATCTGCCGCTACGGCCGCTCGCTGTTCGAGCGTGGCCTGACGCCGGGCTCGTCCGGCAACATCTCCCTGCGCCTGCCCGACGGCGGCTGGCTGGTGACGCCGACCAACGCCTCGCTCGGCTTCCTCGACCCGGCGCGGATCTCCCGGCTCGACGACGCCGGCCGGCTGGTCTCCGGCGACAAGCCGACCAAGGAGATCCCGCTGCACAGCGCGCTCTACGAGAGCCGGAGCGGCGCCAAGGCCATCGTCCACCTGCACTCGACCCACGCGGTGGCGGTCTCGATGCTGCCGGAGATCGACCCGAAGCAGGTGCTGCCGCCGCTGACGCCCTACTACCTGATGCGCACCGGCGGCACGGCGCTCGTGCCCTATTACCGCCCCGGCGACCCGGCGGTGGCGGACGCGATCCGGGGGCTCGCGGGGAAGTACAGTTCGGTGCTGCTCGCCAATCACGGACCCGTGGTGGCCGGCGACAGCCTGGAGGGCGCGGTCTTCGCCACCGAGGAATTGGAGGAGACCGCCAAGCTGTATTTGTTACTCCGCAACCTCAACCCGCGGCAGCTCAGCCCGGGGCAGGTGGCCGATCTCGTCAGCCATTTCGGCCTGACCCTGCCGGAAACCGACGGGCACCACGATCACGGATGAGGCGCGCGTCTCCCTCCCCCTCTATGGGGGAGGGTGGCCCCTGCGTCAGCAGGGGTCGGGCCGGGACGAAGTCCCGCAAGAGGGGAACCCGGGTTCAAGAAAGGGCGGGGCCTTCAAGAGAGGCAAGTGCCCTCTTCTGCACCGTCGCTCCCCTCTCCCGCCCCCCCTCCGGGGGCCACCCTCCCCCGCAAAGGGGGGAGGGAGACCGGCGTGCCTCACCCCTCGATCTTCGAGAACTCCGCCACCTCGCGCGTCGCGGCGCGGAGCGCGTTGAGCAGCAGCAGGCGGTTCGCGCGGAGCTTCGGATCGGGGGCGTTGACGGTCACGTCCTGGAAGAACGCGTCCACCGGCGCGCGCAGCGTCGAGAGCGCCTGCATGGCGCCGGCAAAGTCCTCGCGGACCACAGCCGCAGAGGCGGTCTCCCGCGCCTTGGCCAGGGCCTCGGCGAGCGCCCGCTCCGCCGGCTCGCCGGCGGCCGCGAGGGCGGCGTCGGGTTCGGAATCGTAGGCGTGGCCGTCCTTCTTCTCCTCGATGCGCAGGATGTTGGCCGCGCGCTTGTAGCCCGCGAGCAGGTTCTTCCCGTCCTCGGTGTCGAGGAATTGTCCGAGGGCCTCAACCCGGCGGACCACCATCAGCAGGTCGTCCTGGCCGGGGAGGGCGAAGACGGCGTCGATCAGATCGTGGCGGGCGCCCTGGTCGCGGAGGTAGACTTTGAGGCGGTCGGCGAAGAAAGCGAGAAGATTGCCATCTGATGAATTGAAGATCCGCGGAAAAGCCTCGCTTTCCGTCTCTTCGCCGGTGATATCAGGAACCAAATATTTATACGCCTCGAATGCGTGCTCTGATAGCTTGAGCCGCAATCCATTCTCGATAATGATTCGGATCATACCGAGGGCGGACCTTCGAAGCGCGTACGGATCCTTACTGCCGGTCGGCTTTTCATCGATAAACCAAAAGCTCACCAGCGTATCGAGCTTGTCGGCCAGTGCCACTGCGATCGAGACTGGATCGCTCGGCACCCGGTCGGTGGGACCGACCGGCTTGTAGTGCTCTTCGATGGCGGCACAGACGCTGGGTTGCTTGCCTTGAAGGGCCGCATATTTGCGGCCCATCAGGCCCTGAAGCTCCGGGAACTCGCCAACCATCTCGGTTACGAGGTCAGCTTTGGCGAGGTGGGCGGCATCTTCAGCTTGCTTGGAATCAGCGTCAATCAGCGGTGCAAATTCCCTCGCGAGTGCGGCGATGCGAGTGATCCGCTTGCCCTGTTTCCCAATTCGCTCGTGGAAGACGATGGCGTCGAGCTTCGGCAGCCGGTCCTCCAGCGGAACCGCCCGGTCCGTGTCCCAGAAGAATTTGGCGTCCGACAGGCGCGCGCGGACCACCCGCTCGTTGCCGGCGGTGATGGCCTGTCCCCCATCGGTGGCCACGAGGTTCGAGACTAGGATGAAGGCCGGCGCCAGATCCTCCGAGCCGCTTTTCCGCAGCACGAAACACTTCTGGTTGGCCCGGATCGTCGCGCGGATCGCCTCGGCGGGGATGGCGAGGAAGGCTTCGTCGAAGGAGCCCAGCAGCACCACCGGCCATTCCACGAGGCCGGCGACTTCGTCCAGCAGGCCTTCGTCCTCCACGAGATCAAGGCCGCGGGCGAAGGCGAGGTCGCGGGCGTCGTGCAGGATCACGTCCTTGCGCCGGTCGGGATCGAGGATGACCTTCGCCCGCTCCAGGGCCTGGATGTAATCGTCGAACCGGCGCACCTCGATCGGCTCCGGCGCCAGGAACCGGTGGCCGTAGGTCACGGTCCCGGCCGGGATCCCGCCCACCGTGAACGGCACGACCTCCGGGGTCTCGGTCTCGGGGCCGAAGGTCGCGACGATCGATTGCAGGGGGCGCACCCAGCGCAAGGCGCCCGGCTCGGCCGAGGCCGCGCCCCAGCGCATGGATTTCGGCCAGGGGAAGGTCTTGATGATCTCGGGCAGGAGTTCGGCCAGCACGTCCAGGGTCGCACGGCCCGGGCGCTCGATCACCGCGAGGTAGAATTCGCCCTTCTTCGGGTCGGTGATTGTCTGGGCGTCCTCCAGGCGCGCCAGGCCGGCGCCCTTCAGGAAGCCCTGGATCGCCGCCTCGGGGGCGCCGACCCGCGGGCCGCGCCGCTCCTCGCGCACGGCCTCGCCGCGGGCGGGCAGGCCGGCCACGTGCAGCGCTAGGCGCCGCGGCGTCGAGAAGGCCTTGGCGCCCTCGTAGAGGAAGCCGCGCTCGACCAGCGCGTCGGTGACGCGTTTCTTCAGATCCTCCGCCGCGCGCCGCTGCATGCGGGCGGGGATCTCTTCCGAGCGGAGTTCGAGCAGGAGGTCGGGCATGGCGCGGCCATATCGCCGCGCCGCAGGCCTGTCGAGGGCCGCGGGCGGGGGCTCAGCGCGCCTCGCCCTTCAGGATGGTCGAGAGCTGCCACTTGCGGTCGCCGATCGCGTGGGCGTCGGACACCTTCCAGCTCCCGTCCTCGCGCACGAGGTCGTAGACGATGGATTTCGAGCCGTCGCCGCCCTTGCGCTCCACCGTGACCTTGGCCTGGTCCTGACCCTCGGTGGCCTCCTTGAAGGTCAGGGCCTTGACCGTGTCGGGCTTCAGGGGCTCACCGTTGAGGCGGTAGTCGAAATCGAGGTTGCCGGCGGCGCCGTTGGCCTGCTTGGCGTCGGCGTCGAACAGGCCCTGGAGCCGTTTTGAGTACACCGCGGAATGATTCGGATGCGGCTCGGCGTAGAGCTTCTTGACCACCGCCTCGGGGCCGGGATCGGCCGCGAGCGCCGGGGCCAGGCCGAGCCCGAGGATGCCGAGGGCGAGGAGGGACTTTTTCATCGAACGGTTCCCGCGTCTGCGGACGCGCCGGGGCGCGCCGGTTGGCGGGGGTTGCAACGCGCGAGGGCTCAAGCGGCTCCGTTGGGGCCGGCGGGCGAATCGATCAGGGCCCGCGGTCCGTTGGACGCTCGATAGCCGGAACCAAGCGGCCGCTGGGTGATTCGAGGAGGTCAGCGCGTTTCATAAAGTGCAATCCGAGGGTCCGCTTCACGCCCCCCCGGCCGCCGTCCTCAGCCACGCCGCCCCGCAGGCCTTGGCCAGGTCCCGCACCCGCAGGATGTAGCTCTGGCGCTCGGTGACCGAGATCACCCCGCGGGCGTCGAGCAGGTTGAAGACGTGGCTCGCCTTGATGCACTGGTCGTAGGCCGGCTGCGCCATGCGGTGGCGCTCGCCCTCTGCGGCCGGCGCGCCCGCGTCCAGATAGGACCGGCAGGCGGCCTCCGCGTCGGTGAACTGGCGGAACAGCATCGCCGTGTCGGCCGCCTCGAAGTTGTGGCGGGAATATTCCTGCTCGGCCTGGAGGAACACGTCGCCGTAGGTGACCCGGTCGGCGCCCGCGGCGCCGTTGAAGTCGAGATCGTAGATGTTCTCGACGCCCTGCACGTACATGGCGAGCCGCTCCAGCCCGTAGGTCAGCTCGCCCGCCACCGGCGCGCATTCGAACCCCGCCACCTGCTGGAAATAGGTGAACTGGCTGACCTCCATCCCGTCGCACCAGCACTCCCAGCCGAGGCCCCAGGCGCCGAGCGTCGGACTCTCCCAGTCGTCCTCGACGAAGCGGATGTCGTGGAGCGTCTGGTCGACGCCGATGGCGGCGAGCGAGGCGAGATAGAGCTCCTGCAGGTTCGGCGGGTTCGGCTTCAGGATCACCTGGAACTGGTAATAGTGCTGGAGCCGGTTGGGGTTCTCGCCGTAGCGCCCGTCCTTGGGCCGGCGCGAGGGCTGGACATAGGCCGCCTTCCAGGGCTTGGGCCCGAGCGCCCGCAGGGTCGTGGCCGGGTGGAACGTGCCGGCGCCGACCTCCATGTCGTAGGGCTGCAGGATCACGCAGCCCTGCGCCGCCCAGAATTCCTGAAGCGTCAGGATCAGCCCCTGGAACGATTTCTTTTGGGACATGGGTGTCGGCGGCTCGGGATCGTGCGGCCGGTCGGACCGCCGGCGCGCCGGTTTAAGTGCGGGCCGGCGGGGGTGCAAGGCGCCCCGGCTTGCGCATCCGGGGCGGAGGATGGTCCGATCCCGCCGGACGGAACCCGGAGGACATCATGGACGCTGACACGGCCGGCATCGCGATTCGCCCGATCGGACCGGGCGACCGGGCGGCGTGGGGGCCGCTCTGGCGGGGCTATCAGGCCTTCTACAAGGTCGACCTGTCGGAGGCGGTCACCGACACCACCTGGGCCCGGCTCAACGACCCGGCCGAGCCCGTGGACGGCGCCCTGGCCTGGCGCGGGACGGAGGCCCTGGGCCTCGTCCACCACATCCGCCACCGCTCGGCCTGGACGGTCGGGGACTATTGCTACCTGCAGGACCTGTTCGTGGCGGACGGCGCCCGGGGCCTCGGGATCGGCCGGCGGCTGATCGCCCACGTCTACGCGGTCGCCGAAGCGGCGGGCTGCGCCCGCGTCCACTGGCTGACGCACGCGACCAACACCGACGCGATGCTGCTCTACGACCGGATCGCGGAGAAATCCGGCTTCGTGCAGTACCGCAAGATCTTCTGAGCTCAGACGCCCCGGGTGCGGCGGGACACCGAAGCCGGGCGGTTTTCGGGCAATAAGCCGGAACCGCCGAGCTGACGGCCAAGTTATCAGTCCAACAGGGGATCTCGGCACCTTCGCGCTGCCGACTCGAATGCATCGGACGACCAGCCATGCGCAATGCTCGCACCATCGACACCTTCGGCCGCAAGAACATCGCCGTCCTCGCCGCGCTCGCCATCTCCTCCCTGGTCGCCACGCCCTTCGTGATGAGCGCCAGCCGCGCGCTGGCCACCGCGGAGGATCAGCCGATCGCCGCGACCCTGCGGGTCGAGCCGGTGGAGGTCGCCCCGGTGGCGGCGGCGCCCAAGGCGACCTGCCTGCGCAAGGTGCGGGTCGTCTACAGCGGCTACGGCCAGCCGGCCGATGGCTGCGCCGCCCACTGACGGCCGCGCCCCGAACTAACCATGGGCCGGCGCGGTGCCGGCCAAGCGCTTGAGGTGGAGCTCCTCCAGGTCGAGTTCCGTCTCGAGCTGCCGCAGCACCGAACTGTGGATCCGGTTCTCGCGGTGCAGGCCGATCAGGGCCGACCGGCCGGACCGCACCGCGAGCAGCGCGGCGGCGAAGTGCTCGGTCTTCTCGGCCGCGAGCGCCGCGCGCTCGTCACGATCCCGGGACGCGGCCCGGACCCGGCGGCGGTACTCCTCGACGAGGCGCGGGTGCTGCAGGCCCCCGGTCTCGGGACGCACCAATCCCTCCAGGGCGGCGAGCCCCGCCTCGTGCACCACCACCCGGGCCATGGGCGCATCGAGTTGCCCGTCGGGCAGCTGCGCCGCGGGGTCGAGGCCGAGCCGACGGATCAGCGGCCCCAGGGTCGTCCCCTGCACCAGCACGGTGAACAGGATCACCGCGAAGGACGCCACCAGGATCGCGTCGCGGCCGGGGAAGTCGACCGGCAGCGCCAGGGCCGCCGCCAGGGTCACCACCCCGCGCATGCCGGCCCAGCCGACGATCAGCGGCACCGCCGGCCTCGGCGCGGGTTCCTGCGCCCGCACCCGGACCCACAGGATCCGCCGCAGGTAGACGGCGGGAAAGACCCAGAGCAGGCGGGCGACCACGCAGGCCGCCGTGACGGCGAGCGCCAGCGGCAGCCCGGACGAGAGCGATCCGAGTTCGCCGCCGGTCCGCGCCAGCACGCCGCGGAGCGCCAGCCCGATCAGCACGAAGACCAGCGCCTCCAGCACGAAGACGACGAATTCCCACACCGCCACGGCGTGGCGGCGGGCCTGGGCGTCGAAGGTCTCGTGCTCGCGTCCGCCCATCATCAGGCCGCAGGCCACCACGGCGAGCACTCCGGAGGCGTGGACCTCCTCGGCCAGCAGGTAGGCGATGTAGGCGGCGAGGAAGCTCAGCACCGTGACGGCGTTGGCGTCGTGCAGGCGCCGCACGACGGCGTTCACCACCATCCCGCAGGCGAGCCCGATCGCGACGCCGGCCACCGCCAGCCAGGCGAAGCTGCCGACGGCCGCCGAGGCGCTGAAGCTTCCGGTCAGAGCGGACGCCACGGCGAAGCGGTAGAGCACGAGGCCGGAGGCGTCGTTGACGAGGCTCTCGCCCTCCAGGACCGTGATCATCCGGCGGGGCAGGGCGACGCGGGCGAGCACCGCCTTGGCGGCCACGGCATCCGGCGGCGAGACGATGGCGCCCAGCGCGAAGCAGGCGGCCCAGGGCAGGGCCGGCGCCACCGCGTGGGCGACGAGCCCGACCGCCAGGGTCGTGAACAGGACCGCGCCGAGGGACAGGGACAGGATCGGGCCGAGGCTCGCGCGGAAATCGCGCCAGACGGTGAAATAGGCCGATGCGAGCAGGAGCGGCGGCAGGAACAGGACCATGATCAGGTCCGGATCGAGGTCGAAGGCCGGCAGGCCCGGCACCACCGCGAGCGCCATGCCGCCCAGCACCAGGGCGGCGGCCGGCGGGAACCCGAGCCGCCCGGCGGCCAGCGACACCAGCAGGGCCGCCCCGAGCAGTGCGAGGATCACTTCGAACAGGGCGACGGGCGTCATCGATCGGCCATAGCGCGGTCTTCCGAGAAACGTCAGGGTTTCAAGAGGTCCGAGGCCTTTTGCGGGTCCACGGCAAAGCCCTGCAAATCTCGAAGGCTCCGCCCCCGAACCCCGCCGAAGGGCTCAAGCCCTTTGGAAACCCCTCTCAGAGCGCGCCCTCGCGCACCGCACCCGGATCGGCCAGGGCGTGGAGGATGCGCGCGGCGCTGTGGGCGAAGCGCAGGGTCACCGCCTTGCGCCGGGCGCCGCTCAGCGGGTGCTCCGGGGCCTCCCGGAGGATCCCGGCGCCGTAGCCGTCGGCGACGATCAGGCCGCATGCCTCCGGGATCAGGGATTCCGGCACGTCCTCGGGGATCGCGAAGAAGAAGCGGTCGCAGAAGTCGCGGTAATCCGGCCATTTCCGGTCGGCGCGGAAATCCGCCACGCTCGACTTGATCTCCACGATGGTCAGCCGGCCCGCGCCGCAGAGCGCGATCACATCGGCCCGGCGGCCGTTGACGAGGGAGAATTCCGGCAGGGTGACGCAGCCCATCTCGGAGAACAGCCGGCGCACCCCGCGCTGGATGCGCAGGGCGGTGGGCGACTGGCGCCGGTCCGGCGGCAGCAGCGCCTCCACGGCCGGGGCGGCGGAATCGGGCAGGCTGAGGGAAGCGGACATCGATCGGGGCGTGTGTCTGTGCCGAATCGGGACATCCTGCCGATCCGGACGCCATCCGTCACCTGCGGCGCGGCAGCGCCCCGGCCTCAGCCGCCCAGGCAGGCCCGGATCGCGTCGAATCCGTCGGTGAGGGCGGCCGGACCCGGCTGCAGGATCAGCGGCGCCTTGATCTCGTGGATGCGCCCGTCGCGCACAGCCGGGATCGCCGCCCAGCCCGGGCGCGACCGGATCCGGTCGAGATTGACCTTCTTGCCGCACCAGGAGGCCAGGATCACCTCCGGCGCGGCCGCCGCCACCTGCTCGGGCGTGACGATCCGGTCCCGGGCGGCGGGCTGCCGGCTCAGCGCCGGGAAGACATCCCGGCCGCCGGCATAGCCGATCAGGTCGGAGACCCAGCCGATCCCGGAGATCATCGGCGCGTCCCATTCCTCGAAGTAGACGCGCACGGGCGGGCGGTGCCGCGCCGCCGCTTCGGCCTCCGCCAGCCGCGCCGCGAACCCCGCCGCCAGGGCCTCGGCCCGCTCCGGGACGCCCACCAGCGCGCCGAGGGTGCGCACCATGGCGAGGCATCCGGCCACGTCGCGCTGGTTGAACAGGTGGACCGCGATGCCCGCCCGGGCGAGGTCGGCCACGATCTCGGCCTGGAGATCGGAGAAGGCCAGGACGAGGTCCGGCGCCAGCGCCAGGATCTTCGGGATGTCGGCGCTGGTGAAGGCCGAGACCCGGGGCTTCTCCCGCCGGACCCGGGGCGGCCGCACCGCGTAGCCCGACACGCCGACGATCCGGTCCTCCTGCCCCAGCAGGTACAGGGTCTCGACGGTCTCCTCGGTGAGGCAGACGATGCGCTCCGGCGGGAAGCGGCGCATCAGCGGGCGCGCCGGGTCATCGGTTGAGCCGAGTCACTGGTCGAGCCACGCGAGCAGCCCGGCCCCGGGGGCGAGCAGCACGAAGGCCCAGACCAGCGCCGAGGCGACGTTGGCCGCCTGGAACGGCAGCCGCGACAGCCCGAGGATGCCGGCGAGCAGCGGCACCAGCGCCCGGGCCGGCCCGAAGAACCGCCCCAGGGCCACCGCGGCGATGCCCCAGCGCCCGATGAAGGCCTCGGCCTTCGCGGTGAGGTCGGGATAGCGCCGCAGGGGCCATTTCGTCTTGGCCCCCGGCCCGAGCCAGCGCCCGGCCTCGTAGGAGACCCAATCCCCCAGGGCGGCCCCGCAGGCGGCCCCGAGGACCACCGGCCAGAAAGCGAGATCGGCGCCGCCGACCAGGGCGCCGATGCCGATCAGGATCACGGTGGCCGGCACGAACAGCGACAGCACCGCGATCGACTCGCAGAAGGCGAGCCCCCCGGCGATCAGCGGCGTCCAGACCTTGTGCGCCTCGACGAAGGCAAGGGTCGCGGTGCGCAGGGCTTCGATGTCCATCGGGCTCGGGGGGCGGCGGGGCGACCGGACGCATCTGAGGTGGGGGCGGGCGGGGGACAAGGGTTTTTCGGGTTTAGGCTTGCCTGGAGGCGCAAGTGAGAAGCGCCGCCATGGGCGGACCTTCGGAATCGGCTTATTCTTCCCGGTATGGAGAGGCCGCTCCATACCGGGGTCGAGACCGAGATCTATCTGCGTTCTACGGAGCGCGTGATGGATGAGGCGGAGCGCGATGCGGTGGTCGACCACCTGTCGGCCAATCCGCAGGCCGGCGATCTGATTCCCGGGACCGGCGGTATCCGCAAGGTTCGGGTTCCCCGCGCCGGGCGGGGAAAGCGCGGCGGCGGCCGCGTGCTCACATACGTTCTCGTGGATCGCGCCGTCTACCTGCTGCTGGCCTACGCGAAGGGCGATCAGGCGCCCCCCTCGCCCGAGCAGGTCCGCATCCTGAAGCGGCGGATCGAGGATCTGTCCGGAGGGATCGCAGCGGCGCGGCTCAGGCCGCCCGAGCCAGATCCCCTTCGATCGCGGCGAGCGCCCGCTCGAGCGCCGCGAAGCAGGCCGGGTCGAACGCCGTACCGAGATCCGCGCGCATGATGCCGAGCGCCTTCTGAAGCGGCATAGCCGCCCGGTAGGGACGGTCGGCGGTCAGCGCGTCCAACACGTCCGCCACCGAGACGATCCGGGTCTCGGGTGCGATCGCATCCCCTGCAAGCCCGCGCGGATAACCCTTGCCATCCAGCCGTTCGTGATGGCCGCCGCCGACAAGGGCCATCTCGTGGAACGCCGCCACCCGGGTCAGGATGGTTTCGGATAGGGACGCGTGATTGCGCATGTCCCGCCACTCCGCCTCGTCCAGCTTGCCGTTCTTGTCGAGGATCGCGTTCGAGACCCCGAGTTTGCCGACATCGTGCAGCAGCGCCGCCCGCTTCAGCCAGCGGCGGCGTTCCGACGTATAACCGAGTTCGGCCGCGATCATGTCGGCGTAGACCGCGACCCGCTCCGAGTGGCCGGAGGTGAACGGGCTTTTGGCATCGATGATCTGGGCGAAGGCACGGGCGATATCGTCGAGGTAGTCCTCGTCCACGACGATCGAACTGTGCGGCGCCAGGGCCAGCACCGCCGCCTCGACCTCGTCCGAGGCCAGGGTTTCCCAGAAGCCGGGCTCGGCCGCGACGGCCTCGAAGCAGGCCACAACCTGAGGATCGAACCATGTCCCCGAGCGTGTCCGCACCTCGGCGATCGCGGCCGCGGGGCCGGCCGTCGTGTGGAAGACGTCTACGACCTGAGCCAGCAGCGCCACGCGTGCGTAGAGCGGGATTGCAGGGCCTGCGAGATGGTCCGGCCGGCCCGCGCCGTTCCAATGCTCATCCAGCGTGTGGATGGCTTCGCAGACGCTCGCGGGGAACCGCAATTGCCGGGCGATCTCGGCACCGCGCTGACAGCGGGTTTGGATGAGGTCGTCGACGATCGAGCCGCCGTTCTGCAAGATATTGAGCACCGCACGGAAGCGTTCGGCCAAACCGGCCTTCAGGCCCGTATGCGAGAAGACAAAGCCGAGCACCTTCGGAAGGCTATCGCTCACTGTCTTGAAATCACGCTTGAAACTGAGATCATCGGATAGATAGAGCTCGCAAATGCGCGCGGCGTTGCTCGAGCAGCCGAGATCCTTCAATATGATCGTGTGATAGAGCTCCCAGAGCTTCGACTCAGGCAGATCAAGCTTCCGGCCGATTTGGAAGCCGATCCACGTCGCGCGGACGCAATGACCCACGGGCTGACCTTCCGTCAGATCGAGGGCGTGGCTCAGGGCGCCGAGGATTTCGGAGAGCGCGACCGTCTTGTCTTCCGCTTTACCGCCCGCCACGATCTGCATCGCTGTAGCCAACTCTAGACCTGTTCAGCAGTAGTATTATTCTCAAAGTCTAATAAAAGCGTTGCCGTTTCGTCCGAGCCGGATGACGAATGCGCAGCCGGTACGGCACGCACGAGCCGCACTCGGATCGCAGCCGGGCCAAACGACCGCGGTGCCTTCGGGGCAGGGCCGTAGGGCAGCGGCACTGAGGAGGCCCGCCTCGACGCTCCGGCCGCCCCGGGGCAGAAAGCCGCCGAACCGCGCGTCGCAGACCATCGGAGACGGTCACCAACCGCCGAGGCCAAACCACCCCGCGCCCATCGCACCCCCGCGCTTGCACCCGCGCCCCGGATCGCCGACAGCTTCGGCACCCCCACGGCACCGGGAATCACCCGCGTTGAACGTCCTGTCGATCCAGTCCCACGTCGCCTACGGGCATGTCGGCAACGCGTCGGCGGTGTTCCCGATGCAGCGGCTCGGGGTCGAGGTCTGGCCGGTCCACACGGTGCAGTTCTCCAACCACACCGGCTACGGGGCGTGGCGCGGCCCGGTCTTCGAGGCGGAGGCGATCCGCGAGGTGGTGCGGGGCATCGGCGAGCGCGGGGTGTTTCCCACCTGCGACGCGGTGCTGTCGGGCTATATGGGCTCGGCCGCGATCGGGGAGGCGATCCTAGAGGCGGTGGCCGCCGTCCGGGCCGCCAACCGCCAAGCGCTCTATTGCTGCGACCCGGTGATCGGCGACGTCGCGGAGGGCGTCTACGTGCGGCCGGGGATCGAGGCGTTCCTGCGGGAGCGTGCCGTGCCGGTGGCCGACATCCTCACCCCCAACCAGTTCGAGCTCGACCTGCTCACCGGCCTGCCGAGCCGCACCCTGCCGGAGGCCGCCGCCGCCATCGCGGCGCTCCAGGCCCGGGGGCCGCGGGTGGTGCTGGTCACCTCGGCTCTGTGTGCCGATACGCCGGCCGAAAGCATCGACCTGCTGGCCGGGGCGGAGGGCCGGGTGTTCCGGGTCCGCACCCCGCGGCTCGCCATCGCGGTGAACGGCGCCGGCGACTGCATCGCGGCCCTGTTCCTGGTCCACTACGCCCGCACCGGCTCGGCCGCCACGGCGCTCGGCGCGGCGGCGGCCTCGGTCTACGGCCTGCTCAGGCGCACCGCCGAGGCGGGGTCCCGGGAGATCCTGACGGTGGCCGCGCAGGAGGAATATGTGAATCCGAGCGCGGTGTTCTCGGTCGAGGCGGTGTGAGGCGCGGGACCGCGCGCATCCGCCCTCACGTCCCCTCCCGCACGATCGTCGGCTCGTGGGCCACGGAAAAGTTCACCGAGCGGGCGATGAAGCACAGGGCGTGCGCGCGCCGGTGCAGCGCCAGGGCCGCGTCGGGGTCCGAACCCGCCGCGATGGTCACGCGGGGGCGCAGGATGACCGCGGTGAACTGGCCGGCGCCGCCCGCCTCTTCGGTCATGCGTCCCTCGGCGGCGTCCTCGTAGGCGGTGACGACGATCCCGGCCTGCGCGCACAGGCCGAGATACCAGAGCTTGTGGCAGGCGGCGAGCGAGGCCACCAGCAGCTCCTCGGGGTTCCAGCGGCCGGGATCGCCCCGGAAGGCCGGATCGGACGAGCCGGCGATGGGCGGCTTGCCCGGCGCCGACAGGGTGTGGGCGCGGGCATAGCCGCCAGACGTGCCGGTCCCCGTCCCGGTATTGCCCGTCCAGGTCACCGTGACGGCGTAGCGGTGCAGCGTCTCACCCATGGATCCCCCCGCGACAGATTCGGTCCGCACGCCGTCCAGGCCCCCGGGCCGGGTCGATACGGCGCGCCGCACCATGTACCAAAGGCGCGCCCCGCCCTCGAATCGCGGCCGTCCCGCCGCCGGGCCCGCGCGACACGGAAGGTCCGACACGATGGCGCGCCGCTTCGTCACCCTCGACGTGTTCACCGCGCAGAGGCTCGCCGGCAACCCGCTCGCCGTGGTGCTCGACGCGGAGGGCCTCGACGCGGCCGCCATGCAGGCCATCGCCCGGGAGTTCAACCTGTCCGAGACGGTGTTCGTGCTGCCGCCCACGCAGGCCCGGCACCGGGCGCGCCTGCGCATCTTCACCCCCGGCCGGGAGCTGCCCTTCGCCGGTCATCCGACGGTGGGCACCGCGGTGCTGCTCGCGCTCCGGGATCCCGCGCGGGGCGATGCCCGGGCCTTCGGCCTGGAGGAGGAGATCGGGGTCGTGCCCTGCGTGGTCGAGACCCTGGCGGATGGCAGCGGCGGACGGGCGCGGTTCAGGCTCCCGGTCCTGCCGGACTATCTCGGTCCGGGCCCCGAGCCCGCCCTGCTGGCGCAGCTCCTCGGCCTGGAGCCCCGGGATATCGGCACGGGCCGGCACGCGCCGAGCCGCCACGGGGTCGGCCCCCGCTTCACCTGCGTGCCCGTCGGCTCGGTGGCGGCCCTCGACGCCGCGCGGCCGGCCCAGGCGCCGGAGCCGGGGGACGGGCTCTACCTCTACGCCCCGGACCCGGAGGGCACGGGCGCGAGCTGGCGGGTGCGGATGTTCGCGCCGGATCTCGGCGTCCCGGAGGATCCCGCCACCGGCGCGGCGGCGGCCGCCTTCGCGGGGGTGCTGATGCAGTTCGAGGCGATGGGGGACGGCACCCACGACGTGGCGATCCGCCAGGGCGAGGTTATGGGCCGGCCGAGCGCGATCGCACTCCAGCTCACCCTCGCGTCGGGCGCCCTGCGCGCGGTGGAGATCGGCGGCGCCGCGGTGATCGTCTCGGACGGCACGCTGCATGTCTGAGGGTTTTCGCAGCACGCGCCTCACCGACGTGACGGCGCGGTTCGTGGATCACGCCTGGGCCTTTCCGCGGGCGCACGAAGCCGCCATCGCGGCGCATTGGCAGGCCCGGATCGCCCGCAGCCCCGGCCTGTTCGACGGCACCGTCCTCCTGTGCTGCGCCCACGCCATCGTCGACGGGGTCGCCCAGCTCGACCTGTTCGCGACGCGCTATTCCATCTTCACCTACTACCGGCATGTCCGGCACGCCGATCCGCAGGTGCGCAACGCCTTCGCGGCGATCGTCCCCTGGACGGCGGACGGCGCCGTCCTCCTCGGCGCGATGGGCGCCCACACGGCCAATGCCGGCCAGCTCTACTTCCCCTGCGGCACCCCGGACCCGGACGACGTGCGCGGGACGGCGGTCGACCTCGCCGGCAGCGCCGCCCGGGAACTCGCCGAGGAGACCGGCCTCGAACTGCCGGAGGCGGCCGAGACGGCGTGGATCCTCCTCGAAGGCGAGGACCAGCTCGCCTTCCTGCGCCCCGTGCGCTTCCCGGAGCCGGCCGCGGTGATCGCGGCGCGCATCGCGGACCACCTCCGGAGCGAGGCCGAGCCGGAACTCGCCGGGATCGCCGTCATGCGGAGCGCCGCGGAGATCGACCCGGCCCGCATGCCGGGCTTCGTGCGGGCCTATCTGGCGCAGGCTCTGCCGAAGCGGGCCTGAGCCCGTCCGCGCGCCGCGCCCGCTCCGATGACAACGGTCTCGCCTCGCGTAGCGGCATGGCCCCCACGGGACGACGCCGGCAGGGATTTTTGCGGCATCGCGGGAGCTTCGCAGTTGCCGGCACGTTCACTGGACGCTCCCCGCAGCGGCACGTGGCCGTGCGGGTCGCGTTCCGGAGTGTCCATGTTCGATTCCCGACGTCCTGCTTCACAGGCCCGCGCGACCCGCACGCGCATCGAGGAAGGCCAACCCTATCCGCTCGGCGCCACCTGGGACGGGCTCGGCGTCAACTTCGCCCTGTTCTCGGCCCACGCCACCAAGGTCGAGCTCTGCCTGTTCGACGATGCCGGCGAGCGCGAGATCGAGCGGATCGAGTTGCCCGAATACACCGACGAGATCTGGCACGGCTACCTGCCCGATGCCCGCCCGGGCACGATCTACGGCTACCGGGTCCACGGCCCCTACGAGCCGAAGGCCGGCCACCGGTTCAACCCCAACAAGCTGCTGATCGACCCCTACGCCAAGGGGCTCGTCGGCTCGATCACCTGGAACCCGGCCCTGTTCGGCTACCAGATGGAGACGGGCGACGACCTGACCTTCGACGAGCGCGACAGCGCGCCGTTCAACCGCCGCTCCCGGGTGATCGATCCGGCCTTCACCTGGGGCCGGCACCGCAAGCCGAACGTGCCGTGGGAGAAGACGATCTTCTACGAGACCCACGTCAAGGGCATGACCAAGCTCGACCCGCGGGTGCCGGAAAAGCTGCGCGGCACCTATGCCGGCCTCGGCACACGGGACGTGCTCGACTACATCAAGAGCCTCGGCGTCACCTCGGTGGAGCTGCTGCCGGTCCATTCCTTCGTGCAGGACGATTACCTGCAGGAGAAGGGGCTGGTGAATTACTGGGGCTACAACACGATCTCGTTCTTCACCCCCGCCAGGCGCTACGCGGCGGTGCCGGACTTCGCCTTCTCCGAATTCAAGGAGATGGTCTCGCGCTTCCACGGCGCCGGCCTCGAGGTGATCCTCGACGTGGTCTACAACCACACCGCAGAGGGCAACGAGAAGGGCCCGACCCTGTCGTTCAAGGGGGTCGACAACGCCTCCTACTACCGGCTGCTGCCCAACGAGCCGCGCTATTACATCAACGATACCGGCACCGGGAACACCTTCAACCTGTCGCATCCGCGGGTGCTGCAACTCGTCACCGATTCCCTGCGCTACTGGGCGACCGAGATGCGGGTCGACGGCTTCCGGTTCGACCTCGCCACGATCCTCGGCCGCGAGCCCTACGGCTTCGACGAGGGCGGCGGCTTCCTCGACACCTGCCGGCAGGACCCGGTGCTCAACGGCGTCAAGCTGATCGCCGAGCCGTGGGATTGCGGCCCCGGCGGCTATCAGGTCGGCGGCTTCCCGCCCGGCTGGGCCGAGTGGAACGACCGGTTCCGCGACGATGTCCGTGCCTACTGGAAGGGGGACGGCGGGCTGCTGCCGGATCTCGCGGCGCGCCTCGCAGGCTCGGCCGACAAGTTCAACAAGCGCGGGCGCAAGCCCTGGGCCTCGGTGAACTTCCTCACCGCCCATGACGGCTTCACCCTGCACGACACGGTGGCCTACAACGAGAAGCACAACGAGGCGAACGGCGAGGGCAATCGCGACGGCCACTCCCACAACCTCTCGTACAATTACGGCGCCGAGGGCCCGACCGACGATCCGGTGATCCGGGCGGTGCGGCTGCGCCAGATGCGCAACATGCTGGCGACCCTGTTCCTGTCCCGGGGGACGCCGATGCTGCTCGCCGGTGACGAGTTCGCCCGAACCCAGAACGGCAACAACAACGCCTATTGCCAGGACAACGAGGTCTCCTGGCTCGACTGGGCGGCGATCGGCGAAGAGGAGCGGGATCTGGCCGAGTTCGCCCAGCGCCTGATCATCCTGCGCAACGCCCTGCCGATCCTGAGCCGCGGGCGGTTCCTCACGGGCCGGTACGACGAGGAGTTCGGCGTCAAGGACGTGGCGTGGCTGCGCCCGGACGGGAGCGAGATGACCCCCGAGAACTGGACCGACGGGGGCGCCCGCGCCTTCGCGGTCCAGCTCGACGGCCGCGCCCAGGCCACCGGCCTGCACCGCCGGGGCGGCGACGCGACCCTGCTGATCATGTTCAACGCCCACCACGACCTCGTGACCTTCACGCTGCCGGAATCGGTGGGCGGGGTGGCCTGGACGCGGCTCCTCGACACGAACCTGCCCGACAGCCAGGACGTGGAGAGCTTCCGGTTCGGCACCGGCTACGCGGTGACCGGGCGCTCGCTGCTGATGTTCGTGCTTAAGCCCGAGGACAGCCCCGGCAGCGGCGACGACGCCATGGAGCGCTCGTACCAGCACGTGATGCAGGCCTTCGAGCGGGCGAACGTGGAGCATGTCCGCTTCCACCTCGACGACGAGGCCTGAGACCCAAGGCCGGGCGGTTTTCACGCCGTCCGCGCCTTGCGCGCGGCGGCGCACCCGGCTAACAGCACGGCACCGCGCGGCCCAGGCCGCGTCCGGCGCCCTGCGGGCGCGCCCGGGCGCCCGGTTCGCGGCTGGAGGGGTGGCCGAGTGGTTGAAGGCGCACGCCTGGAAAGTGTGTATACGGGAAACCGTATCGCGGGTTCGAATCCCGCTCCCTCCGCCAGCCTTTCGCCCCGTGGCTGATCCGCCGCGAAGCACACTGAAATCAAAGGCTTACGTCTCGGCGGCGGCTGAAGACGTTTCGATCGGGCGACGGGGGACGTCTTCCCGTCGCCCGCTTGGGTTTGCCGGGCTGGCGGATCGGCGACGGGGCCGTTCCCGCCGCTGATCCGGGGCGCCTGATCGCCGGTCCGATGAACCCGTCCAAACGGCTCAGCGGGCCGCGGTGATGACCGCCTCGATCAGAACCTGCGGGCCGAGTTCGGCGACGCCGATGGTGGAGCGGCTCGGCAGGATCTCGGGCGCGAACCACGCGGTCCAGGCCGCGTTCATCTCGTCCTTGAGCGCCATGTCGGTGATGTAGAGCGTGGCCGTCAGGATCTTGGTCCTGTCGCTGCCCATCTCGGCGAGCAGCGCGTCGATCCGCGCCAGGATCTGTTCGGTCTGGCCCTTCATCGCGGCCGATCGATCCTCGGCCACGATACCGCCGAAGTAGAGAACGCCGCCGTGCTCCACCACGCGGTGCATGATCGGCGTGCGGATATGGCGCTGGATCATCGAAACGTGTCCTTCCGTTTGCGGGGGTTCTAACCGGCGGGCTGGAGCAGCGCCGACCGGGTCTCGGGCACGGCGCCCGGCTGGCCGAAGCGGGCCGGTGCGAACGCCGCGATGGGGTGGTGCGCGGCGCCGTCGAGCAGCAGGCCGGCGACGATCTCGCCGACGAGGGGCGCCAGGGCGAAGCCGTGCCCGGAGAAACCGAAGGCGTGCACCAGGCCGTCCGCCACGGCGGATCGGCCGATGACCGGCAGTTCGTCCGGCGTGACGCCCTCGATGCCGGCCCAGGCATGCACGATCCGCGCGCCGCGCAGGATCGGGAACAGGTCGAGGGCCGTGCGCGCCGAGTAGGCGAGGCGCGGGACGTCGAGTTGCACCGCGCCCGTGTCGAGATCCGCGTGCCCCTTGTGGCCGCCGCCGATCATCACGTGGCCGCTCTCGGACTGCTTGAAGGACAGGGGCCGGCCGGTCGCCCCGACCACCGGTGCCAGGAACGCCGGCCGCGCGTCGGTGAGCAGCATCTGGAAGGCGTTGAAGCCGAGGGGGATCGGCTCCCCGGCCGCGCGGGCGAGGCGGCCGCCCCAGGCGCCCGCGGCGTTGACCAGGAGGGGCGCGGCGTGCGCCGCGCCGCCGCGGGTCCGCAGGTGCCAGCGCCCGGCACGGCGCTCCACGGCGGTGACGCGCGCCTCCTCGACGATCTCGGCTCCGGCGGCCCGCGCGGCGCGGCCGAAGGCGAGCGTCGTGCGCAGGGGGGCCGCGAAGCCGTCGCGATGCGCGACGATGCCGCCGACGACGTGCTCGGCGACCGCGGGGAGCAGCCGGCGCACGGTCGCGGCGTCGGCCAGTTCCTCGTGCGTCCAGCCCCCGGCCTGCAGGCGCGCGACCCGTTCGGAGAGGAGCGCGAGTTCCGCCCGGTTCTCGGCCACCCGGACCTGCCCGGCGGCATGGAAGCCGCAGCCGTCGCCGACGAGGTCCGCGATCCGGTGCCAGCGCGCGACCGCCTCCAGGGCGAGCGGCACCTCGGCGATGTGGCGGCCCAGCGTGCGCACGCCGCCCGCCGAGTATCCCGAGGCCTGGGCCGCGACCCGTCGGGCCTCCAGCACGCGGACGCGTCGACCGGCTCGGGCGAGGAACAGGGCGGCGGACAGGCCGTGCAGGCCGCCGCCGACGACGAGGATGTCGGGATCGGTCATGCGAGCGCGCCTTCGTCCCCCTGCGGCGGGACCGGCTCCGGCAGGGTCGCGGCGAGGCCGGCCAGGGCCGCGAGACCGACGGGCCGGGCCGGCACCACCGCGCCGAGGATCGCACCCTGCGCGAGCGCGGCCCCGGTCCGCCCGGGTCCGGCGGGCCGTTCGAGCAGCGCCGCGAGGGCGACCGGATCGAGCCGCGTCACGGCGGGGTCCGCGGCCGACGGCGGCGACGGCTGGATCGGGGGCCCGGCGCGCAGGGCGCGGGCCGCGGCGACCGCCTGCCGCTCCGCGGCCCGTGCCGTCGCCGCGCCCGCGACGCGGCCGGCCGCCCCAATGCCGGGCACGCTGGTCCGACCGTCCGCGTCGGTGCGCACCCGGCCGTCCGAGATTGCGCAGCCGAGCGCCGCGAGCAGCAGCGGCTCGTCGGCGCAGACGAGCAGGACGTCGAACGGCTCCGCCCAGACCCGCCCGTCGCCCTCGACCCAGACACGGCCGGGCTCGGCGTGCCAGGCCGTGGCGTCGGGCCGGGCGATCAGGACGGCGCCGGGCAGTTCGGCCAGGGCGGCGCGACCGGCCGGGCCGCCGCCCACGATCACCGCGCGGGGGGTGTCCGCGGCGCTCACGCGGTCAGCTCCGGCATCGCGTCCGGCCGCCCGTTGGCCAATTCACCCACCGTCATCGGCTTGAACGGCGCCCGCGGGCGCAGGGCGCCGACCGTCTCCATGGAGGCGCCGCGGGTCTCGGCAATCAGCCCGGCGACGACGGTGCCGCACATGCGGCCCTGGCAGGGGCCCATGCCGGCGCGCAGATACGCCTTGACCTGGTTCGGGCCGGCGGCGCCCAGGCGCGCGGCCCCGCGGATTTGCCCGGCCGTGATCTCCTCGCAGCGGCAGACGACCGTGTCGTCGGCGGGGGCGAGGATGCCCGCGGCGGGGCGGTAGAGACGGTCGAGGAAGGGCCTGAGCGCCAGGGCCGCGCGCTGCGCGCGCCGGGGCTCCGCGGCACGGGCGTCGCGGGCGGCGGCGTCCAGCCGGCCGAGGCGGAGGGCCGCGTCGAGGGCGGCGAGCCGTCCGCCCGCCGCGGCGGCCTCCCAGCCGCCGATGCCGCCGCCGTCGCCCGCCACGGCCAGGTTCGGATGGCTGGTGGCGCCCCAGGCATCGAGGCGCGGCCGCCAGCAGAGCTGCAGGTCGTCCCAATCGTGGTCGAGGCCCAGCGCCCGGGTGATGTGGGTCGACGGGATCACCCCCTCGTGCAGGAGGAGCGTGTCGCAGGGAAGCACCTGCTCGCGGCCCCCCTGGCGCCACCGCACCGTCGAGACCCGGCCGTCGCCCTCGGCCCGCAGGTCGCGGACGTTGCGGACCACGGTGAGGCCCCGCGCCCGGGTCTCGCGCATCAGGGCGATGCCCTTCGTCAGGAGCCTGCGGCCGGTCCAGAGACCGCCCGCCCGCAGGGCGTCCCGGAGGGCGCCGCCGGCGCCGGTCTCGAGCAATGTCAGCCGTTCGACCCCGGCGCGCAGGAGTTGCACGGCCAGCAGCCAGCAGAGCGGCCCCTGCCCGGCGATCACCACGGATCCCTCGGGCACCGCGCCGGCGGTCTTGAGCAGGATCTGGGCGGCGCCCGCGCTCATGACGCCCGGCAGCGTCCAGCCGGGGATCGGCACCGGCCGCTCCTGGGCGCCGGTGGCGAGGAGGACGCGCCGTGCCTCGATCTCCGCGGTGGCGCCGTCCGAGGCCACGGACAGCAGGCCGGCATCCGGGTCGAGGTGCCAGAGGGTGGTTCGCGGGCGGTAGTCGATCCCCCGGGCCGCGCGGAATCGCGCCGCCAGGGCACCGCCGGAATCGAGGAACTCGCCGGCGAGCGCCGGGTCCCCGGAGGCGGCCTCCACCGCCCGGAAGACCTGGCCGCCGGGGGCGGGCTGCTCGTCCAGCACGGCGACCGAGAGGCCGAGGGCGGCGGCCTCGATGGCGGCGGCCATGCCGGCCGGGCCGGCGCCCACGATGGCGAGATCGTGGCTCATGCGGCGTCCTCGATCCGCGCCGCGCGGGCGCCGCGCTGCGGCTCGATCCGCATGCCCGGGGCGACCGGCACGAGGCAGGACTGGCGGTTGGCCACGCCGTCGATCTCGGCGAGGCAGTCGAAGCAGGCGCCGATCATGCAGTAGGGCAGGCGCGGCGCGCCGCCGACCGGGGTGGTCCGGATCGCGGGCAGGCCGGCGAGCAGGACCGCGGCGGCCGCGGAGGCGCCCTCCGGCACGCGGACCGGCCGGCCCGCGACGAAGACCTCCACCAGCCGGTCCCCGGGGGCCGGACGGGCCTCAGGCCGCCTTCTGAACATCGAAGCGTCTCGCGCTGAAGGGGGACAGGTCCGGCGTGAGCGCGCCGGCCGCGATCATCGGGGCGAGCAGGCCGGCATGCGCGCCGGCGAGCGTCACCCCCGAATGGCAGTTGGCGATGGTCGCGCCGGGGTAGCGCTCGGATTCATCGTAGATCGGCTTGCCGTCCGGCGACATGACGCGCAGCGCCGCCCAGGCCCGGACGATGTTGAGCTCGGCGATCCACGGGAAGGTCTGGACCGCGCGTTGGGCGATGGCCCGCATGATCGCGGGGGTCTGGGTCAGGGTGTCGAAGCCCATGTCCTCCTTGCTGTCGCCCAGCAGCAGCGAACCCTCCTCGGTCTGGCGGACGACATGGGTCGGCAGGGCGAGCACCTGCCGGGTGCGCTCCGTGACCAGGATCTGCCCGCGCTCCGGCCGCAGGGGGGCGGACAGACCGACGAGGGGCGCGAGCTCGGCATTGCCGAGGCCGGAGGCCAGGACGAGGCGCGGGGCACGGACGGTCTCCGCCCCGATATCGACCGCGAAGTCGCGCGGAGCCGCCGTGACGGCCGTGACCTTGGCGTTCGGCCGGTAGAGGCCGCCCAGATCCTGGAACGCCGCGTGGAGCGCGCGCAGGAGATGCAGGGGGCTCGCGTGGCCGTCATAGGGCGTCCACGAGGCGCCCACGACCTGCGGCCCGAGGCCCGGCACCAGGTCGCGCAGCTCCGCGGCCGGGATCATGCGGTATTCGTAGCCGGCATTGCCGGCCTCCCGGCGCAGCTGGCCCATCAGCGCGTCGCGCTTGGCCATCTCGTCGTCCGAGAAGCAGAAATGCAGCCCCCCCGGCTGATGCAGCCCGACGCCGATGCCGGTCGTCTTGAGGAGATCGGCGGCCAGTTCCGGCCAGGCCCGGGCCGAGGCGTGGGTCCAGTGCTGATAGTGCGGCGCGCCGAGGCCCTTCGACTGGACCCAGACCAGCCCGAAATTGCCCCGGCTCGCCCGGTGGGCGACGTCGCCCTCGTCGAGCATAACCGTCGACAGACCCTGGCGCTGCAGGCCGTAGGCGATGGCCGCGCCGACGAGGCCGCCGCCAATCACGATCGCGTCCTGCATCTGGTGTCCGGTCATGCGCGGCGCTCCCCGGTGAGCAGGCGGTCGATCGGGTAGAAGCGATCGAGGCCTAAGAGGACCAGGGCGGTGACGACGATCAGCGCCGCCGAGACCGACGCGACCAGCGGGTCGGTCATCTGGTCGATGTAGTTGAACAGTTGCACCGGCAGCGGGTTGGCGGCGGGCGAGGCCAGGAACAGGCTCACCGTCAGCTCGTCGAAGCTGGTGACGAAGGCCAGGATCCAGCCGCCCGCGAGGCCGGGGGCGATCAGCGGCAGCGTCACGCGCCGGAACACCGTGAGCCGGTCGGCGCCGAGGCTCTCGGCGGCGCGCTCGATGCGCGGATCGAGACCCGACAGGCCGGCGCCGACGAGGCGCAGCATGTAGGGCGTGATCACGATGACATGGGCCGCCACGAGGCCGGCGAAGCTGCCCGACAGCCCGAACCCCGAGAAGAAGCGCAGCAGCGCGACGCCGAGCACCACGTGCGGGATCATCAGCGGCGAGGCGAGGACCGCCACCAGGGTGCCCCGCCCCGGGAAGCGCCAGCGCGCGATCGCCAGGGCGGCCGGGACCGCGATCAGGGCCGAGAGGGTCGCGGCCGTCACGCCGAGGCGGGTGCTGTACCAGAAACTCTCCAGGAAGCGCGGGTTGTCGCCGATCGCCCGCCACCAGCGCAGCGACAGGCCGTCGACCGGCAAGGCGAGGTAGCCCTGGCTGGTGAACGAGACGGCGATCACCACCAGCAGCGGTGCCAGGATGAAGGCCAGGAACAGGGCGTGGAAGGCCAGCGCCAGGGGGCCGTTGCGGCTCATGCCGGGCCTCCCTGCGCGACCGCGCCGAGGCGCCGCAGCGCCCGCTTCTCGACGAGCCGCGTCCAGAGGAGCGTGGTGAGGAGGATCGCCGCCATCAGCACGGTTGCGAGCGCGGCACCGAGCGGCCAGTTCAGGGTGTTGAGGAACTCGTTGTAGGTCATGCTGGAGACGACCTTCAGGCGCTTGCCCCCCAGCATGGCGGGGGTCGCGAAGGCCGAGGCCGAGAGGCAGAACACCATCAGCGCGCCGGCCATGACGCCCGGCATGACGTTGGGCAGCACGACCCGGGTGAACACCGTGAACCGCCCGGCCCCGAGGCTGGTCGCCGCCCGCTCCAGCACCGGATCGAGCCGGCCGAGGCTCGCCCAGACGGACAGGACCACAAGCGGCACCATCACGTGGACGAGGCCGACCACCACGGCGCCCTCCGTGAACATCAGCCGGAAGGGCGCCCCGGGCACGTGGAGGGCGGTGAGCGCCTGGTTCACGAGGCCGTTCGTGCCGAGGAGCACCATCCAGCCGAAGTTGCGCACCACCACCGAGACAAGCAGCGGCCCGACCACGACGAGGAGCATCGGCCCGCGCCAGCGCGGGTCCATGCGGTGGATGATCCAGGCCTCCGGCACCCCGACGAGGAGGCAGATCAAGGTGGTCAGCCCGGCGATGCGGAAGGTCCGCGCCAGGGCCTCGCCGAACAGCGGATCGGTGAAGAGATCCTGGTAATTGGCGAGCCCCCAGCTGGGCAGCACGCCCTTCTCGAAGTCGAAACCGTGCAGGCTCAGGGCCAGCACGCCGGCCAGCGGCAGGAGCAGCGCCCCGGCATAGACGAGGGCGGAGGGCGCCGTCAGCAGCGCGGGGGTGAGGCGGTCGAGGCGGGTCATACCGGCTCCAGCCGCCGCAGGCTGTGGGCGTCCCAGTCGAGCGTCACCGCGGCGCCCTCGTCGAGGGGCGTCGCGCCGGTGTTCTGGGCCATGACAACGAAGGCGCCCAAAGCCGTCTCCACCGTGTAGAGCCAGAACCCGCCGAGGAAGAGCCGCGCCTGCACGCGCCCCTCGAGGCCGGGCGGACTCTCGGGCGCCCGCTCGCAGCGGATCCGCAGGCGCTCGGGCCGGATCGTCAGGAGGATGTCGCCCTGGCGGTCGGCGAGTTCCGGCGGCAGGCAGAAGCGGTGCCCCGCGGCCTCCGCGTGGCCGGAGGCGGCCCGCGCCGGCAGCCGGTTGCTGCGGCCGAGGAAATCGGCCACGAAGGCGTCGGCCGGGATGTCGTAGGCCTGCCAGGGGGCGTCGATCTGGACGACCCGGCCCCCCTGCATGATCGCGACCCGGTCGCACAGGGCCATCGCCTCGGCCTGATCGTGGGTGACCAGCACCGTGGTGACGCCGATCCGGCGCTGCAATTCGCGCAGCTCGACCTGCATCTCCTCACGCAGCTTGGCGTCGAGGTTCGAGAGCGGCTCGTCGAGGAGCAGCAGGCGCGGCTCGACCACCAGCGCCCGCGCCAGGGCGACGCGCTGCTGCTGCCCGCCCGACATGTTGCGCGGGAAGCGCTCGGCGAGGTGCCCGAGGCGGACCTGCGCCAGCGCCTCGGCGACCCGCCGGCCCCGCTCGGGCCTCGGCACCCGGCGCATCTCCAGGCCGAAGGCGACGTTCTCGGCGGCCGTCATGTGCGGGAACAGCGCGTAGGACTGGAACACGAGGCCGATGCCGCGCTGGGCCGGCGGCGTGCCGGTCAGGTCGCGCCCCTCCATCAGGATGCGGCCGCGGCTCGGGGCCTCGAAGCCGGCGATCATCTGCAGCGTCGTGGTCTTGCCGCAGCCGGAGGGCCCGAGCAGGCCGAGGAACTCGCCCGGCGCGACCGCGAGGCTGACGTCGCGGACCGCGGTGACGGTGCCGTAATCCTTGCCGAGACCGTCGAGGGTGAGGAAGGCCGGCGCGGACATCAGCGCTCGACCTGCCGCTGCCACTGCCGGGTCCAGTCGGCGCGGTTGCGGTTGACCACGTCCCAGTCGAGGCCGATCAGCGAACGCACCTGATCCTCGCCGTAGATCACGCGGTCGGCGACCTCTGGCGGCAGCTTGGTGGCGCGGTTGGTCGGGCCCGCCCCGTACTGCGTGGCGAAGATCTCCTGGACCTTCGGCGAGACGAGATAGGCCAGGAACTTGTCGGCGAGCGCCGGTTCCGGGCTGCCGGTGATGGCGCAGCCCGCCGTCATCAGGACGACGGCGCCCTCCTTCGGCCGGGCGATGGCCAGGGGAAAGCCCGCCTGCTGCATGGCGGCGACCCGGGACGAGCCCCAGACGGCCAGCCAGATCTCCCCCGACTGGAACATCTCGCTCATCTTGCCGGGGCTGCTCTCGTAGGCGAGCACGTTCGGGTTGATCTGCTGGCGCATGACCTTCAACCCCGGGGCGATGTCGCTGTCGCTGCCGCCATGGATGCGGGCCATCATCGCCAGGGTGTGGACGCCGTAGGTGTTGTCGATGCCGGGGATCGCGATCCGCTGCCGGTAGTCCGGCCGGGCGAGGTCCATCCAGGAGGTCGGCACCGGGAAGCCGCGCTCCTTGAACAGCTTCGTGTTGTAGGCGATGCCCGTGAAGCCGAAGCCGGTGCCGACGGCGTGGTCGTCGCCCAGGACGGCGATCGGGTAGACCGCGTCGCGCACCGCGTCCGGGAGCTTCCGGCACAGGCCGAGGGACACGGCCTGCACCATCGGGCCGTCGTCGAGCACCGCCACGCCGACCGTCTGGTTGCCGCGCTGCGCCTGCATCCGGGCGAGGTTGTCGGAGGAGTTGCCGGTCAGGTAGTCGATCTTGACGTCGTTCTCGCGCTCGAAGGCCGGGATCACGCTCGTGCGCATGATCTGCTCGTAGCTGCCGCCGTACCCGGCGACGGTGAGGCGCGGCTCGGCCGAGGCCGGGGATGCCGCCCCGGCGAGCGCGGCCGCCATCGCGGTGAGAAGACCCAGTATCGGCCGCAGCATTGCTTTGCCCCCGTGAGCAATCGGAAAGCTGTTCGTGAGCAAGAAGCGGGCAGGGCGCTCCTGTTCTGAGCATCTCCGCCACGTATCAGTCCCGAATGCTGATCAACGTGCGATCTCTTGACGAGGGAGGCAAATTCATAATTTTTGCCGTTTCATTCCTCACGGTAGCGAGGGGCGGGATTTTCGATGACGCCGAGCCGGCTCCGCCAGTTGGAAGCGTTCCGCGCGGTCATGCAGAGCGGCTCGGTCAGCCGCGCGGCGCAGCGGATGTATCTCTCGCAACCGGCCGTCACGAAGCTGCTGCGCGGCCTGGAGGACGAGACCGGGCTGCCGCTCTTCGACCGCTCGCGCCGCCACCTCCAGCCGACGCCGGAGGCCGTGAAGCTGGAGGGCGCCGTCGCGACGCTGTTTGCGGCCGCCGACCGCCTGGATCGCACCATCGACGACATGCGCGGAATCGGAAGCGGCGAATTGCGCGTCGCGGCCATGCCGCTCATGGGGCTGTCGCTCATCCCCCGGCTGCTGGCCCAATTCGCCACCGACGTGCAGCCCGTGCGGATCTCGCTCGTGGTGGCGAGCTCGCGCGAGGTCTACGATCTGGTGCAGGCCGGCAATGCCGATCTCGGCTTTGCCCTGCCGGTCGGCCGCAGCGCGCTCGTGGCAGCCCCACCGATCGAACTGCCCGGGCTGGTCGTCCTGCCGCCCCGTCATCGCCTGGCGCGCAACAAGGTCGTTCCGCTCTCCGAGCTCCACGATGAGCCCTACATCTCGCTCGGTCGCCAGTATCGCCTGCGCGATCAGGTCGACGAACTCTTCACCAACAACGGCGTCACGCCCCGGCTCGTCGCGGAGACCCAGAACGCGGCGGCCGCCTGCGCCATGGTCGCCGCGGGCCTCGGCTTCACCATCGCGGAGGCCGTCACCGTGCGCGCCCTGAAGGGACAGGTCATCGCGCGCAGCCTGCGGCCGACGGTGACCTACACGGTCACGGTCCTGGGCAGCCCGGGGCACCCGCTCTCGTCCACCGCGCTGGGCTTTCTCAAGCTGGTCCGCGGCGAATTGAGCAACTGACGTCGGATCGGGCCCGGTGGGCGCGCGACGATCGATCTGGGCCTCGCTACGGAGGGGCTGTTCCGCTCGAATCCTTGATCGCAGGCCGCCGCCGCGTCAGCGGGATCGGCTCTGACGGCACAGGCCCTCGACCCGCCTGGAGGGGCGTGGCCGGTTTCGGCGCTCGCTGACGGAACAACCGTTCGCGTGATGCCCCGGGCTCCAGGTCCGGCGCCCCGTCCTGAGGGCTCTCGTCGGCTGCCGATTAAGTCGCACGCCGTGGCGCCCCGTGAACCGGACGATCCGGATATCCTGTGGGCGTTGCCGCGGGTGACGACGAGCGACCGCGCGGCGCCTGTCGCAGCCCGGCGGGAGGACATTGTGGATCGCCGCGCCGCGCGCCCTCGAAGACGCGGTCCCCGCGCGGATCCCAGGCCGTCGGGCGGCGCATATCCGGATCGGACAGGAAGGCGGTACCGATGACGACCCAGGATCTGTCGGACTTCCCGCGGGAGGCCTTCGCGAAGCACGATCGTGATCCCGATCCCCTGTTCTACGCCCAGCCGCGCTTCGTCACCCATATCGACGCCGCCGCGATCGCGGCCGTGACCGAGATGTACAGGACGGTCGTCCCTGCGGGCGGTGTCGTCCTCGACCTGATGTCGAGTTGGGTCAGTCACCTGCCGGACGAGGTCGCCTACGCCGGCGTCATCGGTCACGGCCTGAATGCCGCGGAACTCGCCGCCAACCCGCGCCTGACCCGGCATTTCGTGCAGGACCTCAACGCCGACCCGCACCTGCCCCTCGACACGGCCTGCGCGGATGCCGCCCTGGTCTGCGTCTCGGTGCAGTACCTGCAGCAGCCGGTCGCCGTCCTGTCCGAGATCGCCCGCGTGCTGCGCCCGGGCGCCCCGGTGGTGATCAGCTTCTCGAACCGCCGCTTCCCGACCAAGGCGGTGGCCATCTGGAACGCCCTCGACGGCGCGGGACATGCGCGCCTCGTCAGCCTGTATCTCCAGCGCGCCGGCTTCGCCGATCTCGACGTGCGCGTCCTGAAGCCGGAGGGAGGGGCCAGCGACCCCATGACGGCGGTGATCGGCCGGACCGCCGCGGCTTGAGGGGCCCGGCGGCCGGTCCGGACGGGGCGGTCGTGGGGGATCGCGTTCGCCGAAGACCCCGGTCGCCACGGATGGCCGGTCAGGCCGGGGGGCGGGTCGGGAACCAGTTGCCGTGGAAGCCCGGCGGGATCCGGTGCGCGAGGCGAACGCGGGCGATGGGCGGGGCCTCGAACGATCGGGCGTCGAGGATGACGAAGTCGGTCGTGTCGTTCGCGGTGTCGATGACGAACCCGACGAGCCAGCCTTCGTCCTCTGCGGCCCCGGCGCGCGCCGGCACGAAGACGAACTCCCCCGGGACGCGGTCGGCACCGAAGGCGTGCACCCGGCGGCCGCCGGTCTCCAGGTCGTGCTTGTAGAGCTCTGTCGCCCCGGCCAGCTGCGTGTTGCCGTCGGCGGGGACACTGACGGTGTAGACGTACCGGTGGCGCTGCCCGAGACGCCGCTCGTCGATGCGGGGGAACTCCTGCGCCGCGGGGTCGAGGACCCGCCGCGCGACCCGCTTCGTGCCAGGGTCGATCGTCCAGCGTTCGAGCCGGCCCGGCCTGTCGAGCCCGCCCCCGGCCGAGGCGAACACCGTCTCGTAGGCGACCACGTCGAGGATCACCCGTCCATCCGCGTCGTCGTAGGCGTTGGCGGCGTGGAACACGAAGCACGGTTCGACGGCGCACCACACGATGTCGGCGCCTTCGCCCTGCCGGGGCAGGAGGCCCACGCGGGCCCCGTGGCCGGGGTTCCAGCGGAACGGGAAGCGGTAACCGGCGAGCAGGGCCCGCAGCGAGAAGGTCACGGGCAGATCCAGGACGATCGCGAAGCGCGCCGTGATCGCGCAGTCGTGGATGCAGGGGCCGTGCGCGACCGCCACCGGCACGTCCCGCACGACCCGCCCGGTCGGCGCGACGACGACGTGGCGGATCTGGTCCCAGACGCGGCCGTCATAGGCGATCGCGTGGGTCTCGCCGGTCAGCGGGTCGCGGTGCGGGTGTCCGGTGAAGGACCCGGCGAGCGTCCCATCGAACGGGTTGTAGCGCTGCACCTCCAGGTCCTGCGCGAGTTCGACGGGAAAGCTGCCGGCCTCCACCACGGCGAAGATCCGGCCGCCGATCTCGACCACGTTGGTGTTGACGGTGTCGTTGCCGCCCCGGCGCGGCCCGGACGCGGCGGGACGGCCGAGCGCGGCGGCCGCGGTGCGGGAACCGATCCAGCGGTTGCGATACCACAGCGCTTTGCCGCCCTCGATCGCGAGACCGTGCACCATGCCGTCGCCGAGGAACCAATCGTGGCCCCGCCTCGCCGGGCGGACGGGGTTGGCCCCCATCTTGAGGTAGAGGCCGTCGAGCCCGGGCGGGATCGCCCCGGTCACGGCGAGGTCCCGCAGCGTCAGCTCTTCCCGCATCGGTTCGTGAACGCCGACCACGAAGGGGTTCTGCGTTCCGGGCAGGCGCAGGCGGTTGCAGGCCGCCACCAGGGCGACGCCGCCCTCGAGGGCGGCGCGGACAGCCGACTGGACTGGGTTCGGCATCGGCATCGGTCCCCGGGTGAGGTGGCAGACCGGGATCTAGTCGGGCGGGGCGCGCCCGGTTCCCGTCGGGGAGGGATCCGAGGACCGATCCGGCCCGCACGCTGACCGAGGCCGAGCCGCACGCGCGCCACGCCGGGCTGTGCCGTCGAGGCGGCGGATGTCGGGTGCCCCCGACCCTCCTCCGTCGGCGTGACGGCGGCGGCGGTGCGAAGGTCGGTCAAGTCGGGGCGATGCACAAGGGCGACGCGCCGCCCCGCCCGCGCGGTCCCTGACGTCTCTGCCGCGCCCGACGACGGGCGGTGACTCTGCCGCAGGAACACGACCGTCCCGCCCCGGTTCGCTGACCGAGATCGACGGACGGGGATGCGAGACATGGCGCAGATACGCGGATCGACGGTGGTGATCACCGGCGCGTCGAGCGGCATCGGACGGGCCGCCGCCTATGCCTTCGCGGCCAGAGGCGCGCGCGTCGTCCTCGCGGCCCGCCGTGCCGATGTGCTCGACGATATCGTGCGGGAGATCCGAGACGCGGGCGGCGCGGCCGTCGCCATCCCGACGGATGTGACCGATTCCGACGCGGTCTTCGCGCTGGCGGAGGGCGCGCGCCGGGCCTTCGGCGGCATCGACGTCTGGATCAACAACGCGGGGGCCGGCGTGTTCGGCCCGCTCCTCGACGCGCCGCTCGCCCTGCACCGGCAGACGATCGAGATCAACCTGATGGGCGCCATCCACGGTGCCTACGCCGTGCTGCCGCACTTCCGGCGCCAGGGGCACGGCACGCTGATCAACACCATCTCGATGGGCGGCTGGGCGCCGACGCCGTTCGCGGCCGCCTACACCGCGAGCAAGTTCGGCCTGCGCGGCTTCTCGGCGAGCCTGCGCCAGGAACTCGCCCGCCACAGGCACATCCACGTGTGCGGGGTGTTCCCGGCGATCGTCGACACGCCCGGCCTCGAACACGGGGCCAACGTCACGGGCAAGACGCTGAACCCGGGCCACCTCTACTACGCGCCGGAGGACGTGGCCGCGACCTACCTGCGCCTGGTCCGGCACCCGCGCCACGAGACGGCGGTCGGCTGGCCGGCCCGCCTCGCCCAGGCCGGCTACGCGCTCGCGCCCGCACTGACCGAGCGCATGATGGGCGCCGGGTTTCGCTTCGCCCTGGACCGTGCCGACCCGGGGCCGCGGACCCACGGGGCGCTGGAGAAGCCGATCCCGCAGGGAACGGGCGCCGATGGCGGCTGGCGGGCGCGCAAGGGTGTCCCGTCGGCGGGGACGATGAGCGCCGGGCTGGTCTGGGCCGGCGTCGGGGCCGCCGCGCTGCTCGGCCTCGCCCTCGGCACGCGGAGGTTGGGACAGCGGAGCTAGCCGCATCCGCTCGGACGATCCGACGGCACCGATGGGCCGGGCCTAGGGACGCCCTGCCGAGCCTCGGGCCGTCCGCACCCGGCCCGACCGAGCCGGAGGACCGTCGGCGGGACTCGATCGAGGATGCGGCCCCCTGCGGGGAAGCAGGCCGTGAGCGTTCGCGCATGAGCGAGGCCATCGTTTCGCGAATTCCACATCGAAGATCGCGCTGAGCCCCCGACGAAGACTGGGATTCCGGCTTCGCGCCCACCGCGGACCCGCCTCGGGAAGAAGGATCTTCCGAGGCGGCTCTGCGTCCACTCCGCCGACGCGCCGCCTCTAAGGATAGGCCGCCGCCAAGTCATCGGACATCGCGCACGAAATTTTGGAACATCTCGCCAGCTCTGTCGGCGCGATCGGCGGGAACTGATAAGAAGAGACTCTGACCTGCCGGTGTAATGAACCCGTCAAGTCTTCTCGTGCGTGGCACGCGTGTTGCTAAAACGGTGGGACGCCTGAGGAGTCTTCCGGCTTGCCCCCTTCGTTCAACGTGACCGATCTCTCCCGCCGCACGGTGCTGGCGCTTCCCCTCGGGCTCGCGGCCGCCGCGAGCGGCGCGCGCGCCGCCGAGCCGAGGCGTGGGGGCACGATGGTGATGATCGTGCATCCCGAGCCCTCGACCCTGGCCCATTACGCGGTGTCGGCGGGCAACATCCCGCCGATCGCCACGCAGGTCTACGAGGGGCTGTGCACCTACGACTGGGACCAGAATCCGCAGCCGAACCTCGCCAAGGCCTGGGACGTCGCCCCCGACGGCAGAACCATCACCTTCACACTTCAGGAGGGCGTGACCTTCCACAACGGCAAGCCGTTCACCAGCGCCGACGTGCAGTACTCCTTCATGGAGATCCTGAAGAAGTACAATCCGATCGCCCCGGTCATGCTCGCGGAGCTGGTCGCCGTCGACACGCCGGACCCGATGACCGCGGTCCTGCGGCTCGCCAACCCGGCCCCCTACATCATGAAGGCGCTCTCCGGGCGGGACCTGCCGATCCTGTGCCGCTCGGTGTTCGAGGGTACGGACGTCCTGCAGAATCCCAGCGCCAACAAGCCGATCGGGACCGGTCCGTTCAAGTTCGTGAGCTGGGAGCGGGGCCAGTCCGTGCGCCTGGACCGCAACGCGGCCTACTGGAAGCCGGGCCTGCCGTATCTCAACCGGATCGTCGCCCGGTTCATCCCGGACGCGGCCACCCGCTCGGCGGCGATGGAGGCGGGTGAGGCGCATTTCGCCGGGTACAGCGCGGTCAACTACGCCGACCTCGCCCGGATGAAGACCAACCCGATCCTCGACCTCACCACCAAGGGCTACGAGATGACGCCGGCCCAGAGCGTCCTGGAGCTGAACGGCCGGCACCCGCAGCTCCAGAAGAAGGCGGTGCGCCAGGCGATCGCCTACGCCATCGACCGCAAGGTCATCCTCAGGGACGTGATGTTCGGCTACGGCCTGCCGGCCACCGGACCGCTCAGCCGCAAGTTCAAGACCGCCGGCCTCTACACCGACGACGTGCGCCAGTACGACGTCCCGGACCGGCTCGACATCGCCAACCGGCTGCTCGATGAGGCCGGCGCCCCGCGCGGCCCGGACGGGACCCGCTTCCCCCTGCACCTGGAGGTGAATTCCTTCGGCGAGCAGTGGCTGCGGCAGGCCGAGTACCTGAAGCAGGCCCTGGCAATCGTGGGCATCGACGTGACGCTCCGCTCGGAGGACACCGCGACCTGGCTGCGGCGGGTCTACACGAACTACGATTACGACCTGAACGAGCCGTTCCTGAGCCAGGGCGTCGACCCGGTCTACGGGCTCAACAAGCAGTTCCTCACCAGCCAGATCCGCAAGGGCGTGACCTTCGTCAACGACACCTTCTACGCGAATCCCGAAGTCGACCGCCTGCTCGGTGAGGGCGCGCGCGAGCCGGACCCGGAGAAGCGGAGCGCGCTCTACAAGACGGTCCAGCAGATCCTGGCCGAGGACAGCCCGATGATCTGGCTCATCGACGTGCAATACGTCAGCGTCTTCAACCGGCGCCTCAAGGACCACACCACCGGCCCCCTCGGAACCCAGCAAGCCTTCGAGCGGGCCTGGATGGACACGTAGTCCCGTGCGGCTCGCGCGTTTCCTCGGCTACCGGCTGCTGCTGGCGATCCCGGTGGTGCTGGGCATCGTGGTGCTCAACTTCTTCCTGATCCACCTCGCGCCCGGCGACGCGGCCTCCGTACTGGCCGGCGAGAGCGGGGCGGCGAGCCCCGAATACATGGAGCAGCTGCGGCACAAGTTCGGCCTCGACCGGCCGCTCCTGGCGCAGTTCGGCGTCTATCTGCTGAACATGGCCCACCTCGATCTCGGCTACTCGTTCCGCAACGACAGCCCGGTGGCGAGCCTGATCGTCGACCGGCTCTGGCCCACCGGCCTGCTGATGCTGACCGCCTTCGCGGCCGCGTTGCTGATCGGGACGCTCCTCGGCCTCGTGGCCGCGACGGGCCGCAATTCCTGGCGCGACGGGATCATCTCCCTCCTCAGCCTCGTGGCCTACGCGACCCCGGGCTTCTGGCTCGGGCTGATGATGATCGTGGTGTTCGCCATCCGCCTCGGCTGGCTGCCCACCAGCGGCTACGACACGGTCGGCGCCGACAACGAGGGCTGGGACGAGGTCTGGGACGTCGGCCGCCACCTGGTCATGCCGGCCGTCGCCCTCGCGCTGTTCTACCTCGCCGTCTACGCCCGGGTGATGCGCGCCTCCGTGCTGGAGCAGATCGGCATGGATTACGTCACCACCGCCCGCGCCAAGGGCCAGACCGAGGCCCGGGTGATGACCGGGCACGTCCTGCGCAACGCGCTGCTGCCGGTGGTCACCATGGCGGGCGTGCAGGCCGGCAACCTGATCGGCGGCTCGATCGTGGTCGAGACCGTCTTCGGCTGGCCCGGGATCGGCACCCTGGCGTTCAACGCCCTCCAGTCGCGCGACCTCAACCTGCTCCTCGGCATCTTCTTCGTCTCGGCCTGCCTCGTGGTGGTGATCAACCTCGTCGTCGACCTCGTCTATGTCGGCCTCGACCCGCGGATGGAACTCTAGCGATGCGCACGGCCCTGGCGCGGTTCGCGCGCAACCGCCTGGCGCTCGCCGGGGCGGCGGTTCTCGTCGGACTGGTCGTCCTCGTGGCGCTCACGCCGCTGCTCTATCCCGGCGACCCGTTCCGCCTGGTCGGCCCGGCCCTCCAGCCGCCGGGCCGGTCCTTCCTGTTCGGCACCGACACGCTAGGGCGGGACGTGGCCGCCGAGATCGCCTACGGCGCCCGCACCTCCCTGATCATCGGCCTCAGCGCGACCGGGGCTGCGATCCTGCTCGGGACCCTGATCGGCGGGCTCGCCGGCTATTACCGGGGCGGCGTCGAGGTCGCGCTGATGCGGCTCACGGAGTTCTTCCAGACGATCCCCGCCCTCGTGCTGGCGATCCTGATCGTGGCGATCCTCTCGCCGTCGCTCGGCAGCGAGGTCGTGGCCATCGTGGCCGTCTCCTGGCCCGGCATAGCCCGTCTCGTGCGCGGGGAGTTCGTGGCGCTCGGCGGCCGCGAATTCGTCCTCGCCTGCGACGGCCTGGGCGCGGGCGACGCCCGCATCGTCTTCCGCCACATGCTGCCGAACTGCACCTCGGCGATCATCGCGGTCGGGACGCTGCTCATCGGTACGGCGATCCTGATCGAGGCGGGGCTCGCCTTCCTCGGCCTGGGCGATCCGAACGTGATGAGCTGGGGGCTGATCATCAGCTCGGGCCGCGCGGTCCTCCGGTCGGCGTGGTGGATCTGCACCTTCCCCGGGCTCGCCATCCTGCTGACCGTCCTCGGCATCAACCTCGTCGGAGACGGGCTGAACGAGGTCCTGAACCCGAGGCTGCGAGAGCGATGAGCGACGCCGTCCTCGAGATCGAGAAGCTGACGATCACGCTGCCGCCCGGCGCGGACCGGCCGCACGCCGTCACCGATCTGGATCTGGTCCTGCGCCCCGGCGCGGTCACCTGCCTGATCGGCGAGAGTGGATCGGGCAAGTCGATGGTGGCCCGCGCGATCCTCGGGCTGCTGCCGGGGCCGCGCGTCCGGGTGGCCGGCGGCCGCATCCAGTTCGAGGGCGATGATCTCGCGGCGATCACGCCGCGGCGGATGCGCGGCGTCCGGGGCGCGCGCATCGCGATGATCTTCCAGGAGCCCATGACGGCGCTCAACCCGCTCCACACGATCGGGCGCCAGATCGACGAGGTCCTGCGCATCCACACCCCGCTCGGGCGCGGTGCCCGCCGGACGCGCATCCTCGCGCTCCTCGACAGCGTCCACTTGCCCGACCCGGCCCGGCTCCTGCGCGCCTACCCGCATCAGCTCTCGGGCGGCCAGCGCCAGCGGGCGATGATCGCCATGGCGCTGGCGCTGAACCCGCGGCTGCTCATCGCCGACGAGCCGACCACGGCGCTCGACGTCACCACGCAGGCGCAGATCCTCCACCTGATCCGCGCCCTGCAGCGCGAGCACGGCACGAGCGTCCTGTTCATCACGCACGATTTCGGCGTCGTGGCCGACATCGCCGACACGGTGGCGGTGCTGCAGAAGGGCGTCCTGGTCGAGCAGGGGCCCGCGGCCGCGGTGCTCGGGGCGCCGCAGCATCCCTACACGCGCGCCCTCATCGCCGCCGTGCCGAAGCTGGCGCCGCCGCCGCGCCGGGCCGCCAGCACCGCCCCCCTGGTGGTGGAGGCCCGGAACGTGGAGAAGACCTACGGTGCCCGGGGCCTGTTCGGGGGCCGCGTCATCCGCGCCCTCGACGGCGTGGACGTCACCCTGCGGCGGGGCGAGACCCTGGGGCTCGTCGGCGAGAGCGGCTCGGGCAAGAGCACGCTCGCCCGGGCGATCACCCGGCTGATGCCCGTCGACGGCGGGGAGATCCTCCTCGCCGGGCACAGCGTCGCCGAACTGAGCCGCCGCCAGATGCGCCCGCACCGGCGGCGCGTGCAGATGGTGTTCCAGGACCCCTACGGCTCCCTCGACCCGCGCCAGCGCGTGATCGACATCGTCGCCGAGGGGCCGATCATCCACGGCACCGAGCCCGGGACCGCGCAGGCCGAGGCGCGCGCGATGCTGGCGCTGGTTGGCCTCGACCCCGCGGCGGCGCAGCGCTACCCGCACGAGTTCAGCGGCGGCCAGCGCCAGCGGATCGGCATCGCCCGGGCGCTCGCCATGAAGCCCGAGATCCTGGTGGCCGACGAGCCGGTCTCGGCCCTGGACGTCTCCGTGCAGGCGCAGGTCCTGGCGCTGCTCGCCGACATCAAGGCGCGGCTCCATCTCAGCATGCTGTTCGTGACCCACGATCTCCGGGTCGCGCTGCAGGTCTGCGACCGGATCGCCGTGATGCGGGCCGGCCAGGTGGTCGAGGTCGCCCCCACGGCCGAGATCTTCTTCGCGCCCAAGCACCCCTACACCCGGGCGCTGTTCGCCGCCGTGCCCGGCGCCCAGTGGCAGGAGCCGATCCCCGCATGACGCCCGAGCAGCCCCTCTCCACGGACCCGTTCCTGCCCGGGCCGCGGGCCCGCGTCGCCGGCGCCGCAACCGGACCGCTCGCCGGCCTCGCCTTCGCCGTCAAGGACCTGATCGACGTCGCGGGCTTCCCCACGGGGGGCGGCAATCCGGACTGGCCGCGCGTCTACCCGACGCCGGACCGCCACGCCGGCGTGGTGCAGGTGCTGCTCGATGCCGGCGCCTCGGTCGTCGGCAAGACGGTGACCGACGAGGTCTCCCTGGGGATCCTCGGCGAGAACGCCCATGACGGGACGCCGTTGAACCCGGCGGCGCCGGACCGGGTGCCCGGCGGCTCGTCGAGCGGCTCGGCCTCGGCGGTGGCCGCGGGCGCCTGCGACTTCGCGTTGGGGACGGATACCGGCGGCTCCGTACGCGTGCCGGCGAGCTTCTGCGGCCTCTACGGGATCCGGCCGACCCACGGCCGGATCGACTTCGCCGGGATCTGCGTCCAGGCGCCGAGTTCGGATACCTGCGGCTGGTTCGCCCGGGACGCGCGCACCTTCGCGCGGGTCGGCGAGGTCCTGTTCGGCCAGGCGATGCCGGACCACCTGCCGCACACGCTGCTCGTGGCCGCGGACGCGCTCGGCTTCGCCGACGCGGCGGTCCAGGAGGCGCTGGCCCCGCGGATCGACCGCCTGGCCGCGCTGATCGGCAATCGCCGCGACGTGACGCTGGCGCCGCAGGGCCTGTCCGTGTGGCAGCGGGCGCAGCGCGTCCTGCAGAGCAGCGAGGCCTGGCAGACCTTCGAGCCCTGGCTCGATAGCTGCAACCCGCGCCTGGCCTTCTCGGTCGCCCGGTCCCTGATCCAGGGCGCGACGATGACCGATGCCGAGCGCAGCGCCGCCAGCCTGATGCGGATCGAGGCCCGGGCCCGCCTCGCGCGGCTGCTTCCCCCCGGCACCATCCTGTGCCTTCCGACCACCCCGTTCCCGGCGCCCCGGCGCGGGCTGCCCCTCGGCGCGCTGCACCCGCTGCGGGAGCGCATCGCGTGCCTGACGAGCCACGGCGGCCTCACCGGCGTTCCGCAGGTGAATCTGCCGGGCGCGCAGGTCGACGGCGCTCCGCTGGGGCTGTCGATCATTGGGGGGCGCGGGACCGACCTCGACCTGATCCGCACCGCGGTCGCCCTGGAGGGCTGAATGGACGTGACCCTGATCCGCCCCGCGGTATGCCGTGATCGGGCGTGACGACGGCTCCAGTCCGGGATATCGTCGACGGCCGACCGCCTTGTGGGATGCCACGGGCGCGGGCGCGTTAAACCGCGTGCGCAATTCACCCGCCCCCGGGCCGCCGCCCGCCTTCTTGGGGGCCGCGGCCGCCGAGACCACCGTCGGGGTGTTCGCACGGAACGCGGCGGTTCGGGCGTGCGGGAGGCGTCGATCCAATCCCCGAGGCTGCGGAACGCCCGCGCCGACCCGCCCATCGACACCGCCGCGGGTGTCGGCGCGCGACGGCGCCGGTCGTGCGCTGATCGATCCCGCCGCGGGTCAGACCGGAGACGTCATCCGCTCGGCATCGGCGACGACGGCTCTCACGCGCGCGTCCAGACCTGCCTTCAGGGCAATCCACCGCTCCCGGCCTCTTCCGGGATTGGTCGCACGCGCGGTGCTCTGCATCGGTCCGAGACGCGCCACCATGATAATGCCCGCCAATTGCAATGAATCCGGCAGCACGTCAGTCGCTCAGGATTCTGTGCCAATGTCGGACGAATTCATCCCGTTCTGGAGATTGTTGGTCTCCGCGGAAGAACAGCTTCAGTGGGGCATCGAGCCGGAGACCATGGAGGATACGGCCCGAACGCTCGCGTGCCGGCATCCGGGCAGCGCATTGGCCGAGCGCCTGATGGCGCGGGCGGCCTATGTCAGGGTCATGGGCGCGCGCATGCCGAGCCACGGGACACGGACGGCGTCCGCACCCCCGCGAGGGGCCTGAGCGCCACCGGATCGCCCCACGGGCGAGACGGGGCTCAGGCGACCCTGTGGCGGTCCGCCGGAGCCTGCGGCGCCGGAGCGGCGGCGTTGGCCTGGTCGGTCAAGGTCCGAAGGGCCGCCACCATCGCGTCGGTCTGCGCGTCCAGGGTCGGCGTGGCCTGACCGTCGCGGCTGCCGCGCCACACCATCAGGAAGCTGGCCAGCACGGCCGCGGCGCTGGCCACGAACGGTGCGGTGATCAAGGCGGCGAGCGGACTGACGGGCCCCAGCAGGGCGGCCGTCGCCACGCCGCCGCCGAGTGCTGCCACGACCAGGAAGAGCATCGGAGCCTCGCCCGACAGAGGGAGCCGACCCCATCGGTCGGCCCCTGTCCCGCCAATAGGATGAATTCGTTACCGACCGATTAACGACAAGGTCTACGGTCAGCATAGATCTTAGCAATTCGGGTTCAGGCGAAGCTTCGAACCCATATCCAAACGACGTGACCGCAATCCGCAGGTCCCGAGCGGGATCGCGCCGCCATACGTCCCGGAGGCAGCCGGCCCGGGCATTGTCGACGGTCGAGCCGGGCCCCGCAACGCGGACGTTCCTGCACAGGACAGGGCTATCGGGCCATCGATGACCCGCAACACCCCTTAAGATTTCGCAAACCGCGGCGAGAGACATGCCGGATCTCGCCGCACTGCAGCGAAGGCACCGGGGGCCGGCCGTCGCATCCTCCCGGCATCTTGAGCCGGCGGCCGGGACGGGCGGTTAACCATACGCCGCCTGCCGGAGCCGCACGATCGGCCCGTCGCGCCGGCCGGGTTGCAATCGATCGCTAAATGGCTAAGCTCATGCGTATGTACTACTGAGGAGGGCGGCGATGAAATCAGTCTATCCCCAGGGCGAAGACCGTATGGAAGCCCCGCTTCCGTCGGCACCGGCGATCCCTTCGCTGCACGAGGACCTCGTCCTCCAGGAGCAGATGCGGCGCCTCCACAACACGCGCGCCCGCCAGCGCGCCGCCCGGCATCATCGCGCCGGCCGATAACCGCTGTAAATGCCGTGCTCGATTCCGTGCTCCTCGTCTGCGCCGTGATCGCCATCGTGGGGACGGCGGTCCGGATCGGCATCGCCGCCTCCGTCCCGGCCATCCGCCGCCGCCGAATCGAGTGGGATGATCCCGCCGAGGCGGAGGGCTGAGGGGAAGGGCCGCCAGCGGGCTCGGCAGGCGTCAGCGCCGGTCTTTCGGGCCGGATCGACGGTCCGGCGAAGGTCGGGCCTGGCGCCATCCCCCGCGCGTTTCGGATCGACGCGGGGGCGCGGCGCCCCTATACGCGCCCGGCGGGCGGCGCGGTGATCGGCGCCTTCGCGTCCGCTGAGGGATCCGGCGTGGCGGAGAGCGTGGCAATCGTCGGCCTCGGCTATGTCGGGCTCCCGCTCGCCCTGGCCTTCGGCCGGACGCGGACCACGATCGGCTACGAGCACTCCGCCGACAAGGTGGCGGCCTACCGCGCCGGGCGCGATCCCGCGGGCGAGATCGACGCGGCGGCGTTCCGGGCCGCCGAACACCTCGCGGTCACCGACGACCCGACCCGGCTGGCGGCGGCCGACGTGATCATCGTCACGGTCCCGACCCCGGTCGACGCGGCCCAGCGCCCGGATTTCGATCTGCTGATCCGGGCCTCGGCGCTGGTCGGGCAGCACATGCGGCCCGGGGCGACCGTGGTGTTCGAATCGACGGTCTATCCCGGCGCCACCGAGGAGATCTGCATCCCCGTCCTGGAACGGTGCTCCGGCCTGCACTGGAAGACGGATTTCTTCGTCGGCTACTCACCCGAGCGGATCAATCCGGGCGACCGGGAGCACAGCCTCGCCCGGGTGGTGAAGATCGTCTCCGGCGACGGCCCCGAGACCCTGGCGCGGCTGACCGCGCTCTACGGATCGATCATCGAGGCGGGGGTCCACGCCACCGCGTCGATCCGGGTGGCGGAGGCCGCCAAGGTCATCGAGAACACCCAGCGCGACCTGAACATCGCCCTCATGAACGAATTGTCGCTGATCTTCGACAAGCTCGGCCTCGACACGCTGGAGGTGCTCGCAGCCGCCGGGACCAAGTGGAATTTCTTGCCGTTCCGCCCGGGGCTCGTCGGCGGCCACTGCATCGGGGTCGACCCGTACTACCTCACCCACAAGGCCGCGATGATCGGCCACCACCCGCAGGTGATCCTGGCCGGGCGGCGCATCAACGACAGCATGGCCGCCCACGTCGCCCGCGGGACGGTCAAGCGCATCGTCCGGCAAGGCGGCGGCGGCCGGAGCGCGCGGGTCATCGTGCTCGGCCTGACCTTCAAGGAGAATTGTTCGGATGTGCGCAATTCCAAGGTCGCCGATCTCATCCGGGAGCTCGGGGAATTCGGCTGCGCCGTGTCGGTCCACGACCCCCGCGCCGGGAAAGCGGAGGCCCGGGCCGCCTATGGCCTCGACCTCGTCGACTGGGCCGACCTGCCGGGGGACGCGGACGCGGTGGTGATCGCCGTCCCGCACGGCGACTACGCCCGGCTCGGGCCGGCGGCGATCGCCGCGCGGGCGAAGCCCGGGGGCCTGATCGTGGACGTGAAGGGGCTGTACGACCGGGCCGACTTCGAGGGGATCGGCTACGAGGTCTGGCGGCTGTGACCGCCGCGATGTCCGGCCCTGCGACGAACCCCGGGATGAGACACAGGCCATGATCGAGACGGGCGACGATGACCGGCACGCACGCTACCCCGACGCGCGGATCCGCGCGATCCTGAACGCCACGCGCACGATCGCCCTGGTCGGAGCCTCGGCGAACCCGGCGCGCCCGAGCTGGATCGTGCTGAAATATCTGCTCGACCGGGGCTACGCGGTCACCCCGGTCAATCCCGGACTCGCCGGCCAGGATCTGCTCGGGCGCCGGGTCGCGGCCTCGCTCGCCGAGGTCCAGGCCACGCTGGGCGGCCCGCCGATCAACATGGTCGAGATCTTTCGCAATTCGGCCGCCGCGGGTCCCCTGGTCGACGAGGCGCTGGCCCTCTCGCCCCTGCCCAAGGTCATCTGGATGCAGCTCGGCGTGCGCGACGACGCGGCCGCCGCCAGGGCCGAGGCGCGCGGGCTCACGGTGATCATGAACCGCTGCCCCAAGATCGAGTACGGGCGGCTCTCCGGGGAGATCGGCTGGACCGGCGTGAATTCCCGCATCCTCAGCGCCAGGAAGCCCGTGCTGGCGGGCCGGGGCGTCCAGCGGCTGACCATCGCCGAGCGGGGCCGGCGCGGGGACCGTTGACGGTATTCTAATACCTCATCTCATAAGTCGTTGCAGAAGAGCGATTTTTCGCGATTTCGCGATTCCGTGTTGACCCGCCATCCGGGTCCGGCTATGCACTCGGCACCGCCGCCGCGTGCACCCCACGCGGCGGCTCGTTTTTCGGCACCCCGATGCCGGAGGGCCCCGACCTGTCGGAGCCGGACGCGTCGGAACCCCTGGGATTTGGCTATGAAGACCACCTCGCTGAAGCCCGCCGAGGTCGACAAGAAGTGGATCGTGATCGACGCGGAGGGCCTCGTGGTGGGCCGGCTCGCGTCGATCGTGGCGATGCGCCTGCGCGGCAAGCACAAGCCCGCCTACACGCCCCACGTCGATTGCGGCGACCACGTCATCGTCGTCAACGCGGACAAGGTGAAGTTCACCGGCCGCAAGTACGTTCAGAAGCGCTACTACTACCACACCGGCTATCCGGGCGGGATCAAGGAGCGCACGGCCAAGTTCATCCTCGAGGGCCGGTTCCCCGAGCGCGTGGTCGAGAAGGCCGTCGAGCGCATGCTGCCCCGCGGCCCGCTCTTCCGTCAGATCCTCGGCAACCTCCGCGTCTACAAGGGTGCCGCGCACCCGCACGAGGCCCAGCAGCCGCAGGCGCTCGACGTCGGCGCCCTCAACCGCAAGAACGTGAGCGCTTGATCATGGCGACCCTGCAGTCCCTCGCCGACCTCAACCGGGCGAATACCGGCGCGGTCGACCCCGCCAACGAGGCCCCCATCCACGTCCAGAAGCTGGACGCACAGGGCCGTGCCTACGCCACCGGCAAGCGCAAGGACGCGGTCGCCCGCGTCTGGATCAAGCCGGGCAACGGCACGGTCACGATCAACAAGCGTCCGGTCGAGGTCTATTTCGCCCGTCCGGTGCTGCGCATGATCCTGCGCCAGCCGCTGGAGATCGCCGGCCGCGTCGACCAGTACGACATCAACGTCACGGTCGCCGGCGGCGGTCTCTCGGGCCAGGCCGGCGCCGTGCGCCACGGCCTCTCGAAGGCGCTGACCTACTACGAGCCCGAACTGCGCGCCCCGCTCAAGCGCGAGGGCTTCCTCACCCGCGACGCCCGCGTGGTCGAGCGCAAGAAGTACGGCCGCAAGAAGGCTCGCCGCAGCTTCCAGTTCTCGAAGCGCTGAGATCCGGTCACAGAGGTGTCACGGAGAGGGCGGTTCCTGCGGGGGCCGCCCTTTCGCATTTTCAGGCTGCGGCGCGGCCGTTGACAGGATGGGGCACCGCGCTCACCTGATCGGTGACCGTGGGGCCCGAGTCGGGCGGCGCGTGAGGATCGAAGAGCGAGACGGACGATGGCTGGCGACGGCGCGACGAAGCCCACGGTGTTCATCGACGGCGAGGCCGGCACCACCGGCCTCGGCATCCGCGAGCGCCTGGAGCGCGACGGGCGGGTCGCCCTGCGCAGCATCGCCCCCGAGCACCGCAAGGATCCGCAGGCCAAGCGCGCGCTGCTCGCCGAGGTCGATCTCGTCGTGCTCTGTCTGCCGGACGAGGCCGCCAAGGAGACGGTGGCGCTGGCCGACAGCCTGCCCGGCGGCGGCCCGCGCGTCCTCGACGCCAGCACCGCCCATCGCGTGGCCGAAGGCTGGACCTACGGCTTCCCGGAGATGACCGGGGTGCAGGGCGCCGCGATCGCCCGCGCCCGGCGGGTGGCCAATCCGGGCTGCTACCCGACCGGCGGCATCGCGCTCCTGCGCCCCCTGGTGGAGGGCGGGCTGATCCCGGCCGATCACCCGATCAGCGTCAACGCGGTCAGCGGCTACAGCGGCGGCGGCAAGAGCATGATCGAGGCCTTCGAGCAGGGCACGGCCCCGCCGTTCCAGCTCTACGGCCTCGGCTTCGCCCACAAGCACGTGCCGGAGCTGCAGCGCTACGGCGGGCTGTCCCGGCGGCCGATCTTCGTGCCGTCCGTGGGCAATTTCCGGCAGGGCATGCTGGTGAGCATCCCGCTCCACCTCGACGCGCTGCCGGGCCGGCCCGCAGCCGATGACCTGGAGGCCGCCCTGCGCGACTGGTACGCCGGCCAGCCGCTGGTGCAGGTCGTGCCGGGCGCCGGCACGGGGGCGCACCGCGAGAAGATCGAGCCGGAGGATCTCAACGACACCGACCGGCTGGAGCTGCGGGTGTTCGGCGCCTCCGACCACGGGCAGGCGGTGCTGGTGGCCCGCCTCGACAATCTCGGCAAGGGCGCCTCCGGGGCGGCGGTGCAGAATCTCGGGCTGATGCTCGGGCTCGACGGCTGAGGCCCGCGCCCCGGATCGACCGGCGATCCGGGCGCATCGTCGGCGACCAGCCGATCGCGCGGCGCGCGGCCGTCGCCGTCGGTCTCCCCGCGGGGGCTTGCAGCACGCGGCGTCGATCGGCGCGGATGCCCCGCGCGCCGCCCCGATCCCCCCACGCCGATCCCTTCCGGCGCATCGCCGTCCCGACCGCCGCGCGGGAGCGACCTTTACCGCCCATGGGTTGACGCTCCAAAGCGCGTGCCACGCAAGGCGCGCGGGAGGCGTGAGCGCATCGCAGCCGGCGCTCTCGACGGCAGAGCCATGGAAACCTCATGACGACCGAGCCCGATATCGACGCGGAGAAGCAGAAGCTGCTCAGGCACCTCGTGACGTTCGACGCGCGGATCCGGTATCCGGCGCCCTACGTCGCCTTCGCCGGGAAGCCGTCGTCCCAGATCTTCGAGAACGGCTGGCACTACGACGGCCTGGGATACCGCAACGACGTGACGGTCGGCCCCCGGGGCAGGGCCGAGGCGGCCCGGGTGTTCATCGTCGGCGACAGCACCCTGGTCGACGGCCTCGACACCGCCGATACCGTCCCCGGCCGCGTCCAGACCGTGCTCCGTCAGAGCCTCGGAGCGGGCGCGCACGTCTACAATTTCGGCGCCATTTCCAACTGCCTGAATCAGGCGATCATGCTGATCACGACGAAGCTCATCGATCTAGAGCCGGACGCGATCGTCATCCTCGCCGGCGGAACGGACGTCTTCCAGCCCTGGACCTTCGACCCGCGCCCCGGTCAGCCGTACAATCAGTTCGCCATCGAAGCCATCCACGACGACCTGTTCTCGCAGGGCACCGACACCCGCGCGGCGAGCATCGTGGATCAACGCGCGATGTTGGAAATCCTCTTTTCGAGACTGCGCAACCTGCGGCTGGTGACGTGCTGGAAGGAGGCCGCCTGGGAATGGGAGGTGGTGCGGAATTTCGAACTCTCGGTCGACCGCATCGGCCGGCTCTCCACGGGCATCGGCATTCCCATCCACCTCGTCCTGCAGCCGATGGTGGTGCGCAAACCGGCGCTGTCGGAAGAGGAACGGTCGTTCGCCACGCTCGAATTTCTCGAGTATCTCGATCGTCAATACACGAGGCTGAAGGCCGTCGTCGGAGATTACGACCGGAAATTCGGCCGGCGGAAATTCTTCACCGTCCATGATCTCAGCGACTTGTTTTTCGATCACACGGACAGCGTCTTCACCGACATCGTGCATTACAACGCGAGCGGCCGACAAAGGATGGCGGAGGAACTCGTCGGCCTGCTGAATATCGTCCGGCCCGGCGCGGCCTGACGGCAACCCGCGACCTGGGGTCGGGGCGTCGCCCGACGCCGCCCCAGAACGGCGCCCCGAGGCCATTCCCGACCCGGAGCTTCGACGCCCGAGGGACTTAGTTTGGCATGTCGTTTTCGATCTTCGCGTCCGAGTCGCGCGATGCCGGCGGGGCCTCGAACGTCGCGGCGGCGGCGGACTGAGGCATCCGGACTTGATCACCGCCCCCGGGCACTGCCTTGACTCGGCCGTTCCGAGGGCCCTAAAGCCCGCCGCGATCGGATTGCCACACTTTACGCGACACGCTGACGGGACCGGTCCTTCCCGAGGGGAGGGCGATCCAAGCCACGCCCGCTTCCTGAACTGCCGAAGCGCAGCGGCGTCCTCCGGGGATCGCGCGGCCGGCCGGAGGCCTCCTTCGGGCGGGATGGGATCGCCGGGTGCCGGGCACGGCGTCGAGCCCTCGACCGCGCGCGCCGCCGAACCGGTGTCCATCGTCCATGCTTCGACGGGATCGCGCGGGATGACCACGATGACCAACGCCGCCCTGACCGTCGCGGATTATGCCTTCGCACAGGCGGAGTTCTACACCTGCCGGCGAACGCTGGCCGACTATGCCGCGCGGCTGTCGGAAGCGGCCGACCTGCTGCGCGTACGGACCGACCGGGTGAGCATCACCGGCGTTGGCCCCATCCCCCGGCCCGCCGGCGCGCCCGTCATCGACGGTTCGGCGCTGCCCGCGGCCACCGACATCCAGCGGGCCCTGGAGCGCTATCGCGGCGCCTACGACAGGCTGCGCCGGGCCTGGGACGGACTGCCGCCGACCGAGCGCCAGGACCTGCGGCCGCCGCCCTCCGAACTGCCGACGCTGCGGCCCGCGGACGGTTAGGGCCGCGTCCCGGGAGGCCGCGCGGCGCCCGGGCGATCTCGGAGCCGGCCGTTGCGGCCCGCCGGAGCCCTGGCTATCAGTTGCGCCCGCTCGAGACCTCAGGACGACATGGACGCCGCGCCGCACTCCGACCTGTCCGCTCCGGAACGTTCGGAGCCCGCCCGCGCGGTATCCCCCGAGACCGCCGCGGTCGCGCAGGCGATCTCGGAATCCGGCCTGTTCGACCCCGCCTGGTACGCGGCCCGCCATCCGGAGGCGGCCGACGATCCGCTCGCCCACTACGTCGCGCACCGGACCGAGGCCGGGTTCGATCCGAACCCCCTGTTCGACACCGCGTGGTACCGGGCCCAGGCCCCGCAGGCCGGGGCGGGCGCGCTCCTGCACTACGTCACGCACGGCGCCGCCGCGACGCTCGATCCGCACCCGCTCTTCGATACCGCCTGGTACTTCGCCTGCAACAGCGACGTGGCCGGGGCGGGGGCGAACCCGCTGCAGCACTACCTCGCCGAGGGGGGCCGCGAGGGCCGCAACGTCCATCCGCTGTTCGACACCGGATGGTACCTGCGCCAGCGCCCGGACGTGCGGGCGGCGGGACTCAACCCGCTGCTGCACTTCCTCGCCGATGGCGGCCGGGAGGGCGTCGATCCCCATCCCCTGTTCGACAGCGCGTGGTATCTCGCCCGCCACCCGGAGGTCGCGGCCACCGGCGAGAACCCCCTCGTCCATTACCTGCGGGCCGGCGCGCGGCTCGGCTACGACCCGCATCCGCTGTTCGACACGGCGTGGTACCGCGGCCGGTTCCCGGATGCGGGGGAGAACGCGCTGCTCGATTATCTCGGCCGGGATCCCGAGGACGGCGCCGAGCCGCACCCGCTGTTCGACTCGCCCTGGTACCTCGACCAGGCGCCGGACGTCGCCGAGAGCGGGATGAACCCGGCGATCCATTATTTCACCGAGGGGGCCCGGGCCGGCCTCGGCCCGCACCCGCTGTTCGATCCCGCCCACTACCTGCGGCAGGTGCCGGAGGCGGCCGAGGCCCGGGCGAACCCGCTCCTGCATTACCTGAAGGACCGCGGCGAGACCGACCCGCATCCCCTGTTCGACGCGGCCTGGTATCTGCAGCGCAACCCCGCGGCCCGGGGCGGCAACCCGCTGCTGCATTACCGGCGGCACGGCGCCGGGCTCGATCCGCATCCGCTGTTCGACGCCGCCTTCTACCGCGCCCGGAACACGGATCTCGTCGCGAGCGGGGGGAGCCCGCTCGCGCATTTCATCGCGGGGGGCGCCGCCGAGGGCCGCGACCCCTGCCGGCTGTTCGACACGTCCTGGTACCTCGCGCGCAATCCGGACGTGGCCGGCTCCGGGCAGAACCCCCTGGTCCACTTCCTCGGCGACGGCGGCCGGGAGGGGCGCGACCCGCACCCGCTGTTCGACAGCGGCTGGTATCGCGGCCGGGTCCCGGATCTCGGCGCGGCCAACCCCCTCGTCCACTATCTGGCGCACGGGATCCGGGCCGGCATCGATCCGAACCCCCTGTTCGACGCCGCGTGGTACCGGGCGCGCCATCCCGAACTCGGCCCGGATGCGGATCCGCTGGCCGACTACATCGCGCGCGGGGTCCATATCGGCTCCGAGCCGCACCCGCTGTTCGACGGCGGCTGGTACCTGCGGACCTATCCGGACCTGATCGACGCCCACGAGACGCCGCTGCACCATTACCTGCATCTCGGCGTGGCGGAGGGACGGGATCCGAGCCCGGACTTCTCGACCCGCTGGTATCTCGAACGCCACCCCGACGTGGCGCGCGCCGGCCTCAACCCCCTCGCCCATTTCGCCGTCGCCGGGCGCGCCGAGGGTCGGGCGCCGCTGCCGCTGGAGGCCCTCCATGCCCGGCGCGTCGCCGCCGAACGGCTGGCGCTCGCCGCCGAGATCCAGGACATCCACCGCCATATCGGGCTGATGGTCGTGCGGCCGACCTTCGTCGTGCTGGTCGAGGGCGGGGATGCGGAGGCGGAGGCGCGCACGCGCGCCTCGCTGGCGCGGCAGATCTACGACCGGATCCAGGTCTGCGACACGCGGGCGGCCGCGGCCGAGGCCCTCCGGGATCGGACGGAGGCCTACCTGCTCTGGCTGAAGGCCGGCGACGCGCTGCCGCCACGCGCCCTCTACGACCTCGCCTGCGACATCAACCGGGCCCCCGCGGCGGACCTGATCTACGGGGACGAGGAGATCGAGGGGCCGGACGGGATCCTGCCGTTCTTCAAGCCCGGTTGGAGCCCGGACTACCTGGAGAGCGTCGATTATATCGGCCGGGCGGCCTGCTACCGCGGCGCGGCGGTGGCCGACCTCGTCCCGGACGCGCGCAGCGCCTTCGCGCTGAGCCTGCGCCTCGGGGCGGCGGGCGCCCCGGTGCGGCACCTGCGCCGGATCCTGCTGCGCGGGCCGGACCGGCGCTCCGGCGCGGACGAGACCGAGCGGGCGCTGATCGGCGAGCACCTGGCGCGGACCGGCCGCGCGGGCGCCCGCGTCGAGGCCGCGCGCGGCGCACGTCGCTACGCCGTCGCCCCGGGGCCGCGCGACGAGACCGTCTCGCTGATCGCCGCGCTGGCGCTCGGGCCCGCCGGCGGGGAGCCGCGGGCGGTCGCGGCCTTCCTCGATCGGATCGCGGCGATCCGCGAGGCATCGAGCCACGGCTCCCTCGACGTGGTCGCCGTCCTCGACCGGGAGGCCGGCGCCGCCGAGGCGGGGGCGCTCTGGGCGGCCGGATGCCGGACCGTCGCGGCCGAGCCCGCGGCCGGCCCCGCGCGGGGGTTCAACGCCGGCGCCCGGGCGGCCACGGGCCCGTTCCTGCTCTTCCTCGATCCGGATCTGGAGCCGGTCGAACGCCACTGGATCGAGCGCATGCTGATCCAGTTCGACAAGCCCGCGATCGGCGTCGTCGGGGCCCGCCTGATCGGTGCGGACGGGCAATTCCGGCATGCGGGCATCGTGATGAACGGTGGCAGCCCCGAGCCGATCCGCGAGGGCCATGGCGGCGCCGACGGCTACTTCTTCAGCGCGGCGGCGGCGCGGAATTTCCTCGCCGTGAGCGGCGCCTGCCTGATGACCCGGGCCGAGGCGTTCCGCGCGGCCGGCGGCTTCGACGCGGGTCTGGACGGGGCGCTGTGGGACGTCGACTACTGCCTCGGCCGGCGCGCGGCGGGCCTCCGGGTCGTCTACGAGCCGGGGGCGGTGCTGGCCGACACGCGCCCGGGGCGGCCATCGCCGATCCGGGCCGACGAGGCCGCGCGCTTCACGCGGCGCTGGGGGGCGCGGATCGCGCACGATCCCTACTACAACGCGGCCGTCCTGCGGCTGGGGCCGCCGAACTACGATGGCCAGCCGGTGCCCTGAGGGCGCGGGCGGGCGAGTTTACGGGGCCGAGCGGTTCCATTAGTGCGCTCAGCGAGACCACATCCGCGCGGCCATCGACCGCCGCCCCAGCACCGAGTCCTCCGGCACCAAGTCCTCATGAGCCCGACCGACCCGATCCGCGCGACCGCGCCCGCGAGCCCTGCGGGCGCCCTGCGCCCGAGCCGAGAGGTGCCGTGATGGTGCTGCGCTTCACCCGGGGCGGCCGTCGCAGCCTGAGCGGCCTCGGCCGGACCGTCGGCAAAGCCATCGCCCACAGCGGCGCCCTGCGCGCGCTGAGCCGCCTCGACGGGCGCTATCACCGGTGGGCGGGGGCGCCGGAGACCCGCGCGAGCCGCAATCCCCTGGTGCGCCTCCTCGCCCGCGGCGGCCTGCCGGCCGCCACCGATCCGACCGCCGAGGCCGAGCAGCTCGCCGCCCTCGCACCCCATTTCGACGCGGCCTTCTACGAGAGCTGGTACGGGATCGGCGGCCCGGCGGCGCTGCGCGACTATCTCCGCACCGGCTGGCGCCAGGGCCGGGACCCGCGTCCGGACTTCTCGACCGCCGCCTACCTCGCCGCGCACCCGTTCCTCGCGCACACGGAGGTGAATCCGTTCCTGCACTACCTGCGCGCCCTGCTGGCTCGGGGCGTGCAGGCGATCCCGCAACCCGACCCCCGCCGCGCGGCCCGCCTCGCGCGCCGGCTCGTCGACGGCGACCATTATCTCGCCGGAAACCCCGACCTCCGGGCCGCCGGCGTCGATCCCGGCAGCCACTACATGAATTCGGGCTGGCGCGAGGGCCGCGACCCGTCGCCGAACTTCGACGTCCCGTATTACTGCCTGTCGCACGGCATCAGCTACGCAACCGAGAATCCGCTGCTGCACTACGTCCGGCACGGCGGCAAGGCGCGGCCGGCGAGCGAGGACGAGGCGGTGGCCTTCCGGATCGCGACGATCGCGCCGTATTTCGACGCCGCCTATTACCGCGGCCGCGGCGACGACCGGTCCGACGAGAAGCTCCTGCGCGCCTACGCGGCCGGCGCATGGCGCGAGATGCGCAGCCCGCGCCAGGATTTCGACCCGGCGGGGTTCGTGCAGGCGCGGGCCGACAACCGCGTGGTGCGCGGCGACCCGTTCTTCCGCACCATCGCCGAGACGCTGCTCGCGGGGGAGACGCCGTTCTCGGGTCCCGGCCAGATCAGCTTCCCGGCGGTCGACGACGACTGGTACCGGGCGACCTACGCGGACGTGCGCGGCAGCGGCCTGCGGCCCTACGCGCATTTCGCCAGCACGGGCTGGCGCGAGGGCCGCGATCCGGGACCGCAGCACGCGACGCTCTACACGTTGCTGCGCGTCTGCGGCTTTCGCCCGGAACGGCCGCCCGTGGAGGACACGGCCTGGATCGCGCAGATCGGCCGCGAGCCGGTCGACCGCGAAGCGTATCTGCGGCTGCAGACCGCCCTGGCGGCGCTGCATTTCGATCACGCCTACTACCGCGCGCGCTACGGCGTGCCCGATACGGTCGACGCGGTCCGCGACTATTGCGAGCGCGGCTGGCGGACGGGGCGCAATCCGCGCGCGGATTTCAACGGTCAGGACTACCTCGACCAGCACGGTTCCGTGCTGGAGACCGGGGTGGCGCCCTTCGTCCACCACCTCGCCACCGCGGTGATGCTCGGCGTCGACGTCGCGGCCGGAACCTTCGACCCGCGCTACGGGGCGCCGCCCTCGGAGGCGGACGAGGCCCTGGCCGACGAGGCGCTCCTGATGGAGCCCCATTTCGACGCCGATTTCTACGCGAGGCGCTATCCCGACGTCGCCGGGGCCCGGGGCGGGCCGCTCGCCCATTTCGTCGCCCACGGCCAGCACGAGGGACGGCTGCCGAACAAGCGCTTCTCGTACGATTTCTACGGCAAGACCTACGGCCACCTGCTGGCCGCGGGGGAATCGCCGTTCCTGCACTACGTCCGCACCGGCCACGCCGCCGGGCTGATGGCCTGCCCCGAGGATCTCGGCACCTGGCCGGCCATGACCGCCCCCGAACCGCACGAATGGGACGGCCTGCCCCGGGCCCTGCCGATCGCCGGGGCCGACGTCGTCGTCATCATGCCGGTCTACAAGGGGCGCGGCGAGACCCTGCGCGCCATCCATGCCTGCCTGTCGGCCCGGCAGCGGACCCGGTTCACGCTGCTCGCCATCAACGACCGCTCGCCCGATCCGGGTCTCACCGCGGAGCTGGCGGATCTCGCCGGCCGCGGCCTGTTCCACCTCGTCGAGAACGCGCAGAATCTCGGCTTCGTGCGCTCGGTCAACCGCGGCCTGTCCCTGCGCCAGGGCAAGGCCGTCGTCTTGCTCAATTCCGACGCCCAGGTCTTCGGCGACTGGCTCGACCGCCTGGTCGCCCATGCCGAGGCCCGGCCGCTTGTCGGCAGCATCACGCCGCTGTCGAACAACGCCACGATCTGCAGCTATCCGAAGTTCAACGCCAACAACAGCATGCAGCTGGAGATCGCCCGGCCCGAGCTCGACGCCGCCGTGGCCCGGATCAACCGGGGGCATGCCGTGACGGTGCCCACCGGCGTCGGCTTCTGCATGTACATGACGGCGCCGTCCCTGGAGGCCGTCGGGGTTCTCGACGAAATCGCCTTCGGCAAGGGCTACGGCGAGGAGAACGACTGGTGCATGCGCGCGCTCAAGGCGGGTTACGTCAACCTGCTCGCCGAAGACGTGTTCGTCTATCACGCCGGCCAGATCTCGTTCGGGCTCGACGAGGGCGGCGAGTACGACCAGGGGCAGGCGGCCTTGCTCGCCAAGCACCCCGACTATCCGGCCGTGGTCGGCCAGTTCGTCCAGGCCGATCCCGGCCGCCGGACGCGGGCGCGGATCGACCTGTACCGGCTGGCCCGGCACTTCCGGGAGCGGGCCGTGCTGTTCGTGACCCATAGCTGGGGCGGGGGCATCCAGCGGCACATCGAGGACATGATCGCCCGACTCCAGGGGGAGGGGACCAGCGTGGTCCTGCTGTCGGTCGACCGGGACCGCAACCTCCAGATCAACGTCTCGTACCGCAGCGGCGACCTGCTCTACCTGCCGACGGTCGAGAGCCTGTATCTCCCCCACGACGAGGCCCAGATCGCCGAGTTCCTCGGCTGGCTGGCGCCGCAAGTGATCCACGTCCACTCGCTGGCCGGCCTGCGCTGGTCGGCGGCGCGGACGATGATGCGGCTGGTGGCGGAGTCCGGGCGCCCCTACGCCTGGACGCTGCACGACTTCTCGCCGGTCTGCCACCGCAACCACCTGGTCCAGCCCGACGGCAGCTATTGCGGGCTCGCCCCGGTCCCGGTCTGCCGCGGCTGCCTGAATGCGGACCAGCAGGGCTTTGAGGAGCCGGATCCGGAGGCGCGGCGGGCGGCGTTCGGCGGGTTCCTGGCCGGTGCCGCGCGGGTCTTCGCCCCCTCGCCGGACACGGCCGGGCGGCTCGCCGCGGCCTATCCGGATCTCGCGATCACCGTGCGGCCCCATTTCGAGGCGGACCGCCGGATCCGGCCCGCGATCCGCAAGCGCCAGGAGGGCCGGCGCCGGGTGGCGGTACTCGGCGCTATCAACATGATGAAGGGCGCGCGCTTCCTCCAGGCGCTCGCCGTGGATGCCCGCGACCGGGACCTGCCGATCGACTTCACCATCGTGGGCTTCTCCGACCCGGCGCTGCGTCCGGCGCTGAAGGCCGTCGGCGTGACCGAGACCGGCCGCTACAGCAGCGACGACGAGGCCCTGGACCTCACGGCGCGCGCCTTCGCCGACATCGTGCTGCAGCCGGCGATCTGGCCGGAGACCTACTCCTACGCCCTGACCCTGGGCCTGCGCACCGGCCTGCCGGTGGTGGCCTTCGACCTCGGCGCGCAGGGGGAGCGGCTGCGGGCCTATCCGCACGGGCACGTCCTGCCCTACGGGCTGATCCACGATCCGTCCGGGTTCAACGACCGCCTGCTCGCGGTCGACGTCTCGCCACGCGGCCGGATCCGCGGGCCCATCGCGGCGGCCGAGTACGGCGATCTGATGCGCGACTATTACGGCCTGGACCCGGCGCCGGCCGGGACGGAGCGCCTCGCCGCCGCGGACGCGGCCTGATCGCCGTCCCGGGCGATCCGGGCTTCAATCGCCGTCGCGGTCATGCTCTGGGCAGAGAGGGCGCGGGTCTCCGCTCGCGTGTGGGCTACGGAGTTCGCACAGCGCGGCCGGATGCAGGCCAGGCCGCCCCCCGCGCGTCTCCCTCCCCCCTCTGCGGGGGAGGGTGGCCCCCGAAGGGGGTCGGGAGGGGGGAGGGAGGGCGCGCAGGTACGGCCATTGCCCCCATCCGGCAGCGATACGCGAACATCGAAGCCGGCTTACCTTTTTCTGTGCCGGAGGCCCATAAATCCGGCGGCTCAGATCGTCCCGTCGAGGCGCAGGTTGGCAGCCGGGTAGTCGATCATCGTCCGGCGCTGCTCGGGGGAATTGGTCCAGCCGCCCGGCCGGATGTAGTCGCCGGTATCGACCACCTCGACCACGTTCCGGACGGTCGGGATCTCCCGGAACCGGTGATCGTAGCCGTTGGCGAAGGTGACCACGGTCTCGACCGAGTCGGACAGGTAGCAGATCGCCGGCCCGAGCGTCCCGAACCCGAAGACGAGGTGGCGCCCGTTCACCAGGGCGGCGGTGTCCTCGACGATGGTCCCGCTCTGCACGGTGAACGGGATCGCCCGGGCCGCGAGATGGGCTTTCAGCGCCTCGATCACCGGGTTCAGGCGGTTCTCGTAGACGAGCTTGACCCGGCCGATGCGGCCCGCCTCCAGGAAGCGGTCGATGACCAGGGTGTAGAAGGACAGCGGCGGCTGGATATAGGCCGCGTTGACCCAGGTGCTGAACACGTCGCCCGACCGGAGATGGATGATGAGTTCGTCCTCGGGCTTCGGCGCGAACACGGGCGGCAGCAGGTTGTACAGCGGGTGGATGACCGTGCGGACCATCGCGCGCTTCTCCTGCGGCGTCAGCAGGTCCCGGGCGAAGCGGGTGTGGTGCTCGAGCTCCCAGAAATAGCCCTCCAGGAACCAGCCGCCCGGGGGCAGGGGGTCGGCGGCCGGCAGGAAGGTGAGGCCGCCGAGTTCCATCGGCTCGGTACGGGCGATCACCCCGCTACTCTCCCGGGTGGCGAGCTTGACGTAGCGCAGGCCCAGCCTGCGGGCGATGGCGATCGCCATCGAGTGCTGCATCAGGCCGTTGCCGAGGGCGGCGTTGAGCACGAGCGACACGCCGATCAGCGGGGCGTCCCGGGTGCCGGGGGCGCCGACGAGGGCGTAGCTCATCTGCTCGACCGCGCCGGGGGTCTCGGCCAGCAGCGGCACGTCGAGGCCGATCGCGTCGCGCAGGCGGATCAGTTCGAGGGCCGGCCGCTCGACGAAGACCTCGACCTGGGTCAGGACCAGCGGCTGGCGCTCGTCGAGGGAGACCCTGACGAAGCGGGCCCAGACCAAGCCGGCCAGGGGAAGCTGCAGGGGGATCGCCTGCCCCTTCGCCCGGAAATGGGTCAGCCCGGCGTGGATCAGGGTCCAGGCGGTCCCATCCTCCGAGACCTCGACCCGCAGCGAGCGGGCCGCCTCCCGCGCGACGTCCCGCCGGTTGTGGACGACGATCGCCGCCAGGGGCAGGCGCTGGCCCAGGTCGACCTGCCACCAGGCCGGCGGCTCCGCTTCCGTATGGGCGTTGTATTCCCGGCTGAAATCCCCGTCGACGAGCCCGTCCGGACCCAGGGGGCACCAGGCCGGCCGGGAACTCTGGCTCGCCGGCCTGCCCAGGGCGACGTTGACGTAGAGGTCCGGATCGTCGAACGGCGCGGTCATCGCCGGGCTCTGAGCAGGTCGCGGGGGCGCGGTCAACCGCCTTGCCGGCACCAGGCCATCCCGCGGCCGCCGCGCCTTGCCTGGCCGCGAGACATCCGGCTAGAGCTGCGCCCGCGCGGGGCGTGACGCGGTCCCGTCACCGCGTGGCCCTGTCGGACGCGCCCGCGCGCCATCGCCCCGGAACGGGCGGAAGCGGCTCGACCCGGCCGCCCGCGCGCCGCCGTAAATGCCGGTCCGCCGACCGTGACGGGGACATCCGGGAGCCGACGAGAGCATCGCATGGCCGCAGCAGCCGATCGGACCGAAGATTGCGTGGATGTCGCGGCCACCCGGGATCAGACACGCGCCCACGACGGCATGGCGCTGACGCTCCAGGTCGATCTCGGCGCGCGCTTCCCGATCTCGGCCGTGTCGGTCAGCCCGGTCGAGGACGGCCGGAGCGGGGCGGGGGCCGCCCTCCGGCTCGCCGTCTCGTCCGACGGGCTGACGTGGTCGGAGGTGGAGCCGGCGGGACTGACCGAGGCGGACGGGGCGATCCGGCTGGCCCTCGCCGCCGGGGTGGCGGGTTGGGCCCGCCACGTCCGCGCGGTGCTCCCCGCCGGAGCCGGGGCGACGCCCGGGCGGCTGCAGGTCTGGTGCGCCGCCGCAGCGCTCGACCTGATCGCCTTCCGCAGCCAGCTCGGCGTCGCCTTCAACATCCTGCACGAGCGTCCGGAGGCGGTGCTGCACACCTCCTACAGCCTCGTGTGCGCGCCGCATCCGCGCGCCAAGGCGATCGTCGGCCTCGCGCTCCTGGAAAACGGCGCCTTCGGCAATTGCCTCGTCCAGTACGCCATCGCCATCTCGGTGGCGCGCGCCCTCGGGCTGAAGCTCGTGAAGATCCCCAAGATCGACCGGAGCCAGGTGATCTTCCTCACGGAGCGCCTGACCTGCGCCGGGATCACGTTCATCCCCGCCGACGAGCCGCTGCCGGACGACGGCTACTTCCTGTCGGGGATGTTCTTCGATTCGCCGTTCCAGCCCCTCGTGAACGCGCGCGATCCCCTGCCGGTGCGCGCGATCGTCCACACCTACATCCGCCGGGTGTTCAACGGCCTGCCGGCGGCGTTCCCGGCCAAGCCCGCGGACGAGTTGATCATCCACATCCGGTCGGGCGACATCTTCAGCACCTGGATCGACCCGAACTACCCGCAGCCGCCGCTCGCCTTCTACCGGATGGTGATCGAGCGCCTGATGGGCGAAGGCCGGATCCGGTCGGTCAAGATGGTGTTCGAGAACCGGGCGAACCCGGTGATCCCGGCGCTGGAGGCCTATGTCGCGGAGATCGGCCTGCCGCTGACGACGCAGAGCGGCACCCTCGCCGCCGACGTCGCGGCGATCGCCGACGGCCGCTACCTCGTCTTCGGCTTCGGCTCGTTCGGCCCCGGCGTCTGCCACGTCTCGGAGCGCGTGGAGCAGGTGTTCTACTTCTCGTGCAACTGGCCGCAGGGCTTCCAGTCGATCGAGACGGTGGGCCAGGCCATCGAGGTCCGGGATGTCGGGGGCGGGTACATGAAGATCGGCGACTGGGCGAACACCGAGGCCCAGCGCCGGCTGATGATCGACTACCCGGCCGCGAATCTGGCCTTCGACGACCGGCTCTGAGCCGGGTTTCCAGAGGGCCGCTCGACACCTCGACATGGGCTGGGGCCCGGACCTTCCGAAACCATCGCGTCCGAGGGTCCTAAGCCTCGATCACGGTGGCGGGGATCGCGCGGCCCCAGGATGCGAAGGTCACCTCGGTGCGGGCGCGGGCGTCCATCGCCTCGAAGCCGCGCGTGTAGTTGTCGTGCACGAGCAGGTTGGCCTGGCTGCCCTGCCGGGAGGTCTCGCTCTCCGGCCAGAGCGGCGGCGCGTAGCCGCGCCCGTCGGCGCCGACGATCAGGCAGGTCAGGCCCAGGGCCATGACCCGCCGGGTGAGGCCGTCCGGGCCGCTCTCCGCGAAGAAGGCGTCGAGCTTGGACCGGATGGCGTAGGTGCCGAGCAGGGCGGCGGCATGCTCCCGCCGCATCGCGAAGGCGTTGGTCCGCAGGTGCGGATTCGGGAAATCCGGGAACAGGCGGTTGATGTAGCGCAGGCTCTCGAAGGACCCCGTCGCGCCGACCAGGCCGACGCCGGGGCTGTCCAGGTTGCGCAGCAGCTTGGCGAGCCAGTGCGGGGCGTTGAGCTCCGCGTTCGTGTTGAGGAAGCAGACGTGGTCCTCGCGCACGCGCGACAGGGCATCCGCGTAGGCGCCGAGGTCGAAGCTGAGATCGTCGGTGTCGATCGCCTGGACGGGCAGGCCGTCGAAGGCCTCCTCCGCGGCCGAGCGCTGCGTGGCGTCGGCGAATCCCTTGAAGATCACGTAGAGCGCGTGGTCGTGGCCGGCCGGATGCGCCCGGTAGGAGGCGGCGAAGCGCCGGAACCGGTCGGCGTGGTCGGCGTCGTAGCCGCGGGCGAGGTAGAGGACGGCGGCGGTCCGGGTCGACATGGTCTTCGGGCACTCCGACGGCGTGGCCGGCCCGGGCGGCCGGACCGCGGGCCTTCACGGCGAGGCTGATAGAGGCTGCCGGCCGGCGTGACGAGGGGGGTCCGCGCGGGCGGGGGCTCCCGCCGACCCGGCCGCGTCCGGAGGAGGCGTCGCCGCCCGGGGTGATGACGGGTTGTACAGCATCGGCCTTCGCGCGTAAGCCGCACGGGATCGGAGTGGAAGGCCGGCCCCCGCGCCGCCGGCGCGGCGCGACGCTCCGGCGGGACCGACGGATTGCCGGGGAGGCAGGGATGAAGGCGGTGATCTTGGCGGGCGGCCTCGGGACGCGCCTGTCGGAGGAGACCGGGACGCGCCCGAAGCCGATGGTCGAGATCGGCGGCCAGCCGATCCTGTGGCACATCATGAAGGGCTTCGCGGCCCACGGGGTGCGCGAGTTCGTGATCTGCCTCGGCTACCGCGGCTACATGATCAAGGAATTCTTCCTCAACTACCGGCTCCACCTCTCCGACGTCACCGTCGAGACCGGGACGGGCGCGATCGAGTTCCACCGCAGCGGCGCCGAGGACTGGAGCGTGTCGCTGATCGAGACCGGGCCCGAGACCATGACCGGCGGCCGGCTGAAGCGCGTGCGCCCCTATCTCGGGACCGAGCCGTTCTTCATGACCTACGGCGACGGGGTCTCGGACGTGGACCTGACCGCGCTCGCCGCCTTCCACAGGGCCCACGGCCGGATGGCGACCCTGACCGCCGTGGCCCCGCCCGGGCGGTTCGGCGCCCTGGAGCTGGAAGGCGACGCGATCCGCAACTTCCGGGAGAAGCCCGCCGGCGACGGCGCGGTCATCAACGGCGGCTTCTTCGTCCTCGACCCGCGCGTGCTCGACTACGTGACGGGCGACAGCACCGTGTGGGAGAACGAGCCGCTGGAACGCCTGGCGCGCGAGGGGCAGCTCCAGGCCTACCGGCATACCGGGTTCTGGCAGGCGATGGACACCCTGCGCGACAAGAACCAGCTCGAGGCGCTCTGGACGCGCCGGGCCGCCCCCTGGATGGTGTGGTGATGGGCGCGCGCAATCCGGATCCGGGCTTCTGGGCCGGCCGGCGGGTGCTGGTCACCGGCCATACCGGCTTCAAGGGCGGCTGGCTGAGCCTGTGGCTCACGCATCTCGGCGCCCGGGTCACCGGCTTCGCGCTGGCGCCGGAGACCGAACCGAGCCTGTGCGCGCTCACCGATCTGCCCACCCGGATCGACAGCCGGATCGGCGACGTGCGCGAGGCCGCGGCGCTCGCCGCCTGCGTGGCCGAGGCGCGGCCCGAGATCGTCCTGCATCTGGCCGCCCAGGCGCTGGTCCGGCCGTCCTACGCCGACCCGGTCGGCACCTACGCCAGCAACGTCATGGGCACGGTCCACCTGCTGGAGGCGGTGCGCGCCTGCCCGTCGGTCCGCGCCGTGGTGATCGTCACGAGCGACAAGGCCTACGAGAACCGCGAGTGGGTCTGGGCCTACCGCGAGGACGAGCCGATGGGCGGGCGCGACCCCTATTCCAACTCGAAGGGCTGTGCCGAGCTCGTCACCAGCGCCTACCGCGCCTCGTTCTTCGGCGCAGGCGCCCACCCCGCGCGGATCGCCAGCGCCCGGGCCGGCAACGTCATCGGCGGCGGCGACTGGTCCCTCGACCGCCTGGTCCCGGACGCGGTGCGCGCCTTCGCGCGCGGCGCGCCGGTGGAGATCCGCGCGCCGGGTGCGGTGCGGCCCTGGCAGCATGTCCTGGAGCCGCTCTCGGGCTACCTGGCGCTGGCCGAGGCCCTGTGCGGGGCGGATGGGGGACGCTACGCGGAAGGCTGGAACTTCGGCCCGGCCGACGCGGATTGCCGGCCGGTCTCCGAGGTGGTGGCCGGGCTCGCCCGGGGCTGGGGGGCGGGCGCGCAGTGGCGGCTTGCCGCCGGCCCCCACCCGCACGAGGCGACCTTCCTCAAGGTCGACGCGTCGAAGGCGCGCGCGCATCTCGGCTGGGACCGGCGGCTGGCGCTCGCCGAGGCGCTCGACTGGACCGGGGCGTGGTACCGCGCCCAAGGGGAGGGCGCGGACGCCGCCGCGCTGACGTTGGATCAGATCGCGCGCTACGCAGCGCTGGCGGAGACGGGGGACCGGGCATGAGCGCAGGAACGGAACCTCTCCCCGCCGCCGCGGCCCGGGCCTGCTGCCGATCCTGCGGTGCGCCGCTCACCCGCACCGTGGCCGATCTCGGCCTGTCGCCGCTCGCCAATGCCTACGTCCCGCCCGAGCGGGCCGGGCAGGGGGAGATGGTCTACCCGCTCCACGCCTATGTCTGCGAGACCTGCTGGCTGGTGCAGCTCGAAGCGTTCGAGAGCCCGGAGCAGATCTTCTCCGACTACGCCTATTTCTCCGGCTTCTCCGCGGGCTGGCTGCGCCACGCGGAGGCCTACGTCGCGGCGATGACCGGGCGCTTCGGCCTGGGGCCGGACAGCACGGTGGTGGAGGTCGCGAGCAACGACGGCTACCTGCTCCAGTACTTCGTCGCCCGCGGCGTGCCGGTGCTCGGCGTCGAGCCGGCCGCCAACGTCGCGGCCGCGGCCCGGGACAAGGGCGTGCCGACCGAGGTCGCGTTCTTCGGCCGCGCCACCGCCGAGCGGCTGAAGGCCCAGGGCCACGGCGCCGACCTGATGGCGGCCAACAACGTCCTCGCCCACGTCCCCGACATCCTCGACTTCGTGGCCGGATTCCAGGTGCTGCTGAAGCGCGACGGCGTCGGCACCTTCGAGTTCCCGCACCTGCTGCGCATGATCGAGCACAAGCAGTTCGACACGATCTACCACGAGCATTTTTCCTACCTCTCGCTCGGTGTCGTGTCCGGCATCCTGGAGCGCTCGGGCCTGCGGGTGTTCGACGTGGCGGAACTGCCGACCCATGGCGGCTCGCTGCGGGTGTTCTTCTGCCACGCCGACGGGCCGCACGCGCCGACGCCCGCCGTGGCGCGGGTGCTGGACGCCGAGCGGGCCGGCGGCCTGTTCTCGGCCGAGGGCTACGCGCGGTTCGCCGAGTCCGTGGTCGCGATCAAATGCGCGAGCCTGGACTTCCTGATCGCCGAGCGTTGGGCGGGCCGGCGGGTCGTGGGCTACGGGGCGGCCGCCAAGGGCAACACCTTCCTGAACTATTGCGGGATCGGCCCGGAGCTGGTCACGGCGGTGGCCGACCGCTCGCCGCACAAGCAGGGCCGGCTCCTGCCCGGCAGCCGGATCCCGGTGATCGCCCCCGAGGCGCTGCTGGCGCTGCGCCCGGACACCGTGCTGATCCTGCCGTGGAACCTGAAGGCCGAGGTCATGGACGAGATGGCCGGGATCCGCGCCTGGGGCGGACGCTTCGTCACCTGCATCCCGAGCCTGAGCGTGGAGTAGGCCGGTGATCGTCGAGGAGCTGCCGCTGGCGGGCGCCTATCGGATCGGGATCCGCCCGCACACGGACGAACGCGGCTTCTTCGCCCGTACGGTCTGCGAGGACACGCTGGCCGAGCGCGGCCTGGTCGGCCGGTTCCGGCAGTCGAGCGTGTCGTTCAACCGGCTGCGCGGCACGGTGCGCGGGATGCACTACGCCCTGGCCCCGCACGCCGAGACCAAGCTCGTGCGCTGCACGATGGGGGCGATCCACGACGTGATCGTCGACCTGCGCCGGGGCTCGCCGACCTATCTCCGGGCGGCGGGGATCGAGCTCTCGGCGGAGAACCGGGCGGCGCTGTACATCCCGGCGGGGTTCGCCCACGGCTTCCAGACGCTGCGGGACGACACGGAGGTGCTCTACATGATCGACCGCGCCTACGTGGCCGAGGCCGCCCGCGGCCTGCGCTGGGACGACCCGGCGCTCGCCGTGGCCTGGCCGGAGCCCGTGGCGGTGATCGCCGAGCGCGACCGCACCTATCCGGCCTGGACCGGCGCGGATCCGGTCGTATGAGCGTGGGCGCGCGCCGCGTCCTCCTCACCGGGGCGACCGGGTTCGTCGGCGCCCACGCGATCCCGGCGCTCCAGGCCCGCGGCTTCGCGGTCCACGCCCTCGGACGCCGGCCGCCGGCCGCGGAGACCACCTTTCACCCGGTGGACCTGCTGGACACGGCGGCGATGCGGCGTGTCGTCGGCGCCGTCCGGGCGAGCCACCTTCTGCACCTCGCCTGGTACGCCGAGCCGGGCCTGTACTGGCGCTCGCCCGCCAACCTCGACTGGGTCGCGGCGAGCCTCGCGCTGGTCCGCGCCTTCCGGGAGGCCGGGGGCGGGCGGGCGGTCGCGGCCGGCACCTGCGCCGAATATGCCTGGGGGCCGGAGCACCTGCGCGAGGACGCGCTCTGCGCGCCCGCGACCCTGTACGGCGCCGCCAAGGACGGCACGCGGCGCGTCCTCGAGGCCTATGCGGGCGAGACCGGCCTGTCCCTCGCCTGGGGGCGGCTGTTCTTCCTGTACGGGCCCGGGGAGAAGCCAGGCCGGCTGGTCGGCGACGCGATCCGGGCGCTTGAGGCGGGGGCGCGCTTCGGCACCAGCCCGGGCCACCAGCGCCGGGATTTCAGCCACGTGGCGGACGCGGCCGGGGCGTTCGCGGCCCTGGTCGACTCGGAGGTCGCGGGACCGGTCAATATCGGCTCGGGGACGGCGCCGCCGGTGCGGGCGATCTTGGAGCGGATCGGCCGCCTGACCGGCCGCCCGGACCGGATCGATTTCGGCGCCCGGCCGCTCGCTGCGGGCGAGCCGGCCTGCATCGCGGCGGACGTGACCCGCCTGCGCGCGGAGGTCGGCTTCCAGCCCCGCTTCGACCTCGATGCGGGGCTCCAGGCGACGCGCGCGGCGTACGGGGCGGGGGTGTAGCGCCTGTCAGCACACGGCGCGTCTCAGCCCGGCCGCCGCTCCGTCCCGCACCATTCGGCCACGAACAGCGCCATCGCGGTGGTGCAGCGCTGCACGGAGGCGAGGCTCACGCGCTCGTCGAAGCCGTGGATCGCCTCCGCTCTCGGCCCGTAGCACAGGGCCGGCACCCGGTCGTAGAGGGCGTGGACCCGCGTATCGAGGTAGCTCGCGCTCATGAAGCTCTGAAGCGGCGCGCCCATCGCCCGTTCATGGGCGCGGCCGAGCACGGCCTCGGCCTCGGAACCCGCGTCGAGCACGTAGCCCTCGGCGAAGAAGCCGTTGAACGCCACCCGGGGCGGGTTGTTGGCCAGGAACGAATCGGTGCGGGCGAATCGCGCCACCGCGGCCTCGACCTCGGCCGCGGCCCGCGCCGCCGGCACACCCGGATAGAGCGCCACCCGGCAGTCGATCCGGCACCAGGCCGGGACCGAGGAGGCCCAGTCGCCCCCCGCGATCCGGCCGATATTAAGGTTGATCGGGTGGTCCTCCCCCTCGAAGTGCCGGTGCCCGGCCGCCTCGGCGTTCCAGCGGGCCTCGACCTCGCGGAGCGCGCCGATCACCCGGTAGGTGGCGTCGATGGCGTTGGCGCCCGCACCCATCTCGCGCACGTGGACCGGCACGCCCCGGACCTCGACGGTGAACCACAGCACGCCGGTATTGGCGCGCACGAGCTTCTCGTCCTCCGGCTCGGGGATCAGCACGGCCTCGGCCCTGTAGCCGCGCAGATGGGTCATCAGGGCGCCGTTGCCGGTGGATTCCTCCTCGACCACGGACTGGACCGTCACCGAGGCCGCCGGCTGCAGGCCCAGGCGGGCGAGCGCATCGAGGGCGAACAGGTTGGCCGCGTGCCCGGCCTTCATGTCGCCGGCGCCGCGGCCGTACATCCAGTCGCCCTCGATCACCGGGTCGAAGGGGGGATGGGTCCAGAGGTCGAGGGGGCCCGTCGGCACGACGTCGACATGGGCCTGCAGGATCAGGGAGCGCCCGGTCTCGGTGCTCGGCCGGTGGTGGCAGACGACGATCGGCGCGTCCGAGTGGTGCGCCGGGTCGATCTTCGAGCCGCCCGGATGGGCCGCGATGGCGTCCCGGTCCATGGCGAAGCGCTCGGTGGCGTAGCCGCGGGATCGGAACCGGTCGAAGACGTAGTCCTGGCAGGCATGCTCGGCGCCGCGCAGGGAGGCGAACCGGACCAGCGCCTGCGTGTGGGCGACCTGATCGGCAAAGCCCTCCGCCACGGAGGCTTCGATCTCGGCGACGAGGGCGGGGTCGAGGGCCATGGGATCTCCGGCAGGTTACAATCGGGAGGAAGCGCCCGGCCCCGGACACGTGTCAACCGAGGCGGGATCTCAGCTCGATTCGGGCGCGGCCCGGGCGGCGGGCGGGGGACCGCAGGCCCGCGCTCCGCAAAGCGTGACCGCCTGCGCCGGGAACCGCGGTGTTGCCAACGGCTTAGCCAATCGGCAAACCGTCGCGGTTTCGCAGTCGGAGTGGCTCATGCGTATCGGTCTGGTCTCGGTCCTGTCCGGCCTGCTCCTGTGGGCCGCAATCCCGGCGCCCGCCTCAGCGGACGTGCTTGTCAGCGTCGACAAGGGCACGCAGCGCATGGAGGTCGCGGTCGACGGTCAGCCCCGCTATTCCTGGCCCGTCTCCACGGGTGTCGAGAGCTACGACACCCCGTCCGGGTCCTACCGCCCGTTCCGGATGGAGCGCGCGCATTTCTCGAAGGAGTGGGACGATGCCCCGATGCCCTTCGCGATGTTCTTCACGAACCAGGGCCATGCCATCCACGGCACCAACCACGTCCGCAACCTCGGCCGGGCGGCCTCGCATGGCTGCGTGCGCCTGTCGGTGCGCAATGCCGCGACCCTGTTCAATCTCGTGAAGGCGCAGGGCATGGGCCGGACCCGGGTGGTGATCGAGGGCGCGGACATGCCGGTGGCCGAGGGTGAGCCGCGCGCCATCCGCGTCGCCCGCCGCCGCGGATCCGACGCGCCGGAATTCCTGCAGGCGGATGGCGACCAGATGGGCCGCCGCCCGCGGCCGGCCTACTACGAGAGCCGCCCGACCTACGTGCCGGCGGTGGGTTACGGCTACCCGGTCGACGCGAACCCGACGGACGCCTGGTAGGCCGCCCGCGTCCCGCACGGCGGCGCCGGCGGGGGCCCGGCAAGGCCCCTCCGCCCGGACGACCGCCGGTCGCGTGGTCCGGGTGCGAACGTCATGCGCGGTGGCGCCTGCCCATTGCCGCGGACCCCGTCCAGGCTTAGCTCCACCGCGGCCCCAGAGCCCACGCGGCTGCGGCCGCGATCCGACACGGATGGAGACACCCCCGAAATGCCTTTCGCGTTCTGCCGGTCCCTTCCCCTCGCCGCCCTGGCGCTCGCCGCGGCCACCGTGCCGGGCTACGCCCTGGACGTGACGCGCTCGGCCGACATCGCCGCGCCCCCGGCCAAGGTCTGGCAGACGATCGGGGAGTTCTGCGGCATCGGCGACTGGCACCCGGCCATCGAGAAATGCGCCCTGTCCGACAAGGACGGCATGAAGGTCCGCACCCTCAGCCTGAAGGGCGGCGGCACCATCAAGGAGGAGCAGGTCTCCCGGGACGACAAGGTGATGAGCTACACCTACACGATCCTGGAGAGCCCGCTGCCGGTCTCGGACTACAAGTCGACCCTCTCGGTCGCCCCCGCCGGCTCCGGCTCGAAGGTGACCTGGACCGGGACCTTCAACGCCAAGGGTGCGCCGGACACCGTTGCCGTCGACGCGGTCCAGGGCATCTACGATTCCGGCCTGAAGGCGCTGGCCGACAAGGCGAAGTAGCCGCCGTCACAATTTGGCGTGCGCGGCGGCACCGTGACGGCGGCCGCGCGCGCCAAGCCCCTCTGACGACACCGGAATTCCGCGCGGCGGGTATCCGCCGCCCCGCATCCTGTGATCGATCGTCCCGTCGCGGCGGCGATTGACCCGCTGCCAAGCTCGGCTCAAAACCCGGGCGGCGCGGCCCCTCGCGCCCCAACAGGATGATCGCCGTGCCCGCGTCCCGTCTCCCGATGCGCCTCAGCCTCGCCGTGCTCGCCGTCGCGGCGCTGGGGGCCTGCCAGCAGCGCGCCGCGCCCGCGGTGGCGGAGCCCTCGACCATCGTCCCGGCCCCGCTGGCCCTCCCGACGGGCAGCGGCTGCGGCCCGGAGATCGCGCGCACCAAGGCGATCGTCGACAGCGACGTCGCCACCGGCAATCTCAACAAGCCGGTGGGCGACCGCTTCAACGCCGATCTGGCGCAGGCCGCCTCGGAATGCGCCGCCGGCAAGTCCGGCGAGGCTGTGCATCTCCTGGCCGCCGCCAAGAGCCGGTACGGGTATCGGTGAGCGGAGTCTTTCGGTTCGGCGCGCCGTTGGGGCCTCTGGTTTCAATCCTCAACGTGCGTCCAACCCATCTCCCTCATCCTGAGGCGCCGGAGCGCAGCGGAGGCCTCGAAGGAGCCCTCCAGCCGGCCGCGCGATTCCTGGAGCCCTCCTTCGAGGCCGCTCCGCGGCACCTCAGGATGAGGGGGATTGGCTTAGGATAGGGATTGCCCCAACGCGGGCGCAGTTCAGCTAGATCACGAACAGCAGGTTCAGCCCGGCCCGCCGGAACCCCTCCTCGGCGATCTTGAGATCCAGCCCGTAGGCGGCGATGTCGTCCGCCACCGGGTCGAGGGTCGGCGCCCGGTGCTGGTGCAGGTGCTTGATGTAGCTGTGGCAGGTCGTGCAGGTCTCGACCTGGACGTCCTTCGAGACCTCGTCGAGGCCGTAATAGCTGACGCCCTCGCCCGCGCCGCAGGCGGTGCAGCGGATGCGGACATGGTTCCAGAAGGTGCCGCAGAGCGAGCAGCTCAGGTAGCGGGCCTTGTCGGCCGGGGTCCAGGCCACGATGACGCTCGCCACCGGGGCACCGCCGCAGCACGGGCAGACGCCGTCGGCCACCGGCTTCAGGACCTTGGTGTCGAGGCGGGCGGCCTGTTCGGCGAGGCGGATCTGCAGGGCTGCCGCCACGAACACGCATTCGGCGATCCGGTCCATCGGCAGCGCCCCCTCGAAGACCTGCAGGGCGAGGTCGAGGCGATCCGCCGGGGACGCCGCGCGCAGGGTCTCCCGCGCCGCCTGTGAGGCCTCAGGTGCCGTGGCGAGGTCGACGGCGTCGAGGAGGCCCAGGAGGCAGGCGTCGAAGCCCGTATCGGCCTCCAGGCTGTGCCGCGACAGGGGCGGCATGCCGTGCTCGCTCCGCAGCGCCAGATCGGCCGCGTCCGGCAGGGTGGCCGGCGGCCCCTTCGCCTGGAGCGTCGCCTGGGCCCGGGCGATCGCGGCCACGAACCGGAGATAGGCCTCCAGCGGGTGGCCGGGCGCGATCGCAATCAGGCGCTCGGCCCGGTCGGCGAACAGCGTCGCCGGATCGGGCAGGCGCACGAACGGGACCGAGCCCGAGATCCCGATCTTGTCGGGGTCGGGCTGCAGCTCGGAGAAATCTCGGCGGCGGGGTTTCGGTTCGGCCGCGACGGGGGTCGACTCATCCGCGGCCGGCGCCGCGGGCTTGCGCCGGAAGAAATTGGCCACGCCTCAGGATCCGCTCTTGTCCACCGCGCCGTCGCGGGCCTTGCTGCCGGCGATCTGCCGGAACCACTTGCGGTGGTGGCGATAGGCCCAGCCGCCCGTGACCGTGCCGCGGACCATCGCCCGGCCGGTGCCGCGCACCCAGATGCCGGCGTAGATGTGCACGACGATGATCGCGATGGCGATCACGGCGGCGAGCGAGTGGGCAAGCAGCGCCCAGCGCTGGGTCTCGATCGAGGTGAAGCCGCCGAAATAGGTGTTCCAGATCACGAGCCCGGTGACGAACATCACGCCGATCAGCGCGGTCTGGCCCCAGAACACGCCCTTCTGCCCGGCATTGTACTTGCCGAGTTCGGGCAGCCGGTCCTCACGGTTGGTGACCACGTCGCCGATCTTCATGGACCACGCGACATCGTCCTTGTTGGGGATGTTCAGCTTCCAGAAGCGCACGAACAGGAAGAAGAAGCTCACGGCGAGCGCCACGCCGAACCAGGGATGGATCGCCCGGGTCGCCTGCCCGCCGCCGAAAAGGCCGGTGAGCGAGAACAGGTAGGGCGTGAACATCGCCAGCCCCGAAAGGGTCAGCAGGGTGAACAGGATCGCGGTGATCCAGTGGTTCACGCGCTGCACGCCGGTGTAGCGCGGGACGTACAGCACCTCCGGCGTCTCGGCCTTGGCGTGGTGCAGGGGGCGGGGATCGCCGTCGCGGATATCGCTGTGGATCGTCATCGGCCTTCACTCGCCTGACGGGGCCGGCTCCGCGGCGCGGGGCGGCCGTTTCGTACAAGATAGGGTGTGGCGGCGGTGCCGTCTCCACCCTGTCGATTCCGGAACCGCGCGCCTTTCCCTCCCCCCTCTGCGGGGGAGGGTGGCCCCTGCGTCAGCAGGGGTCGGGCCGGGACGAAGTCCCGCAAGAGGGGAACCCGGGTTCAGAAAGGGGCGGCGCGGTGATGAAGGCCGCAGCCTTCTTCGGCACCGTCGCTCCCCTCTCCCGACCCCCTTCGGGGGCCACCCTCCCCCGCAGAGGGGGGAGGGAGACCGTCGCGTTTCAGTGCGGCCGGGCCTCGCCGCCGCCGGTCTCCCGGCGCTTGGCCTCGTCATACTCGACCGCCTCTTCCTCCTCCTCGGGCACGACCTCGTTCGGGCCGGCCGTGACGTAGTGGAAGAAGCCCGCCACCGCGGCGAAGCCCATGGCGGCGAGCCCGAACACCTTGGCGCCGCCCTTCCAGAAGGCGACCAGCGGCGAGATCTTCGGGTCGTTCGGCAGGCCGGCATAGAGGCTCGGCTGGTCGGCATGGTGCAGCACGTACATGACGTGCGTGCCGCCGACACCGGCCGGGTCGTAGAGGCCGGCATGGGCGAAGCCGCGCGACTTCAGGTCCTCGACCCGGGTCTCCGCCTGCTCGATCATCGCCTGCTTGGTGCCGAACATGATCGAGCCGGTCGGGCAGGCCTTGGCGCAGGCCGGGGCCTGACCGACCGCGACCCGGTCCGAACACAGGGTGCACTTGTACGCCTTGTGGTCGGTCTGGCTGATCCGCGGGATGTTGAACGGGCAGCCCTTCACGCAGTAGCCGCAGCCGATGCAGTTCTCCTCGATGAAGTCGACGATGCCGTTGGAGTACTGCACGATCGCGCCCGGCGACGGGCAGGCCTTGAGGCAGCCCGGCTCGGTGCAGTGCATGCAGCCGTCCTTGCGGATCAGCCATTCGAGGTTCTGGGTCTCCGGGTTCTCGTACTCGGTGAACCGCATCAGGGTCCACGACTTCGGGGTGAGGTCGTGGGGGTTCTGATAGCTGCCGGTGTTGACGCCGATGTCGTCGCGCAGGTCGTTCCACTCTTCGCAGGCCGATTGGCAGGCCTTGCAGCCGATGCACTTCGACACGTCGATGAGTTTTGCGACCTCCACCTGGCGGCGGATCTCCGGCGGCGTCTCCGTGGAGGCGGAGCGCTGGCGGATGTCGAGGGAGCTGTAGTCGGCCATGTGTCAGCTCCCCCTATGCGACCGCGTCCGACGGCGGCGTGGTCGGCTCCATATTCACGAGCCAAGCCTTGAACTCCGGCGTCTCGGTGTTCGCGTCGCCCACCACGGGTGTCAGCGAGTTCGGGTGCCATCCTTTCTTGGTCAGACCCATGAAGCCCCAGTGCTGCGGGATGCCGACGACGTGGACGGGCTTGCCGTCGCAGATCAGCGGCTTGATCCGCTTGGTCACCATGGCCTTGGCCTTGAGCGAACCGCGCTTCGACCAGACGCGGACCCATGAGCCCCTGGCGATGCCCTTCTCCTTGGCGAGTTCCTCGGAGATCTCCACGAACGCCTCCGGCTGGAGGATCGCGTTGATCCGGGCATGCTTGGTCCAGCCGTGGAAGTGCTCGGTGAGCCGGTAGCTCGTCGCCGCGTAGGGAAACTCCTTCGCGTCGCCGAGATCGGCCAGGTCATCCTTGAAGATGCGGGCCGCGGGCGCGCCCTTGATCTTCGGGAACGGGATGTTGGCCACCGGCGATTCGAACGGCTCGTAGTGCGTCGGGAACGGCCCGTCGCGCATGAGACCCCGGGTCCACAGGCGGGCGACGCCCTCCTGGTTCAGGATGAACGGGCCGACGCCCTTATCGGGGGCGACGGTGACGCCGTAATCCGGCACGTCGAAGCCGATCCACTGCTTGCCGTTCCACTCGATGAGCTTCTTCTTCTCCGACCAGGGCTTGCCCTCGGGGTCGCAGGACGCCCGGTTGTAGAGCACGCGCCGGTTGGCGGGCCACGCGAAGGCCCAGTTCGGCGCGATGCCGCGGTCGCCGGGATCATTGTTGTCCCGGCGGGCCATCATGTTGCCCTTCTCGGTATAGCAGCCCGAGTAGATCCAGCACCCGCAGGCGGTGGTCCCGTCGTCCTTGAGCTGGGCGAAGCCGTCGACCTGCTTGCCCGCCGGGATGATGGTCCCGTTCAGGTCCGGGGTCGGCGCCAGGGTATAGCCGTTGAGTTCGCGGGCCAATTCCACGGGCGTCGGCGACTCCGACATCGCGTAGTCCCACTTCAGATTGACGATCGCGTCCGGGAACGCCCCGCCATCCTTCTTGTAGGCCTCCTTCATGCGGAGGAAGATCCCCGACATGATCTCGATGTCCGAGCGGCACTCGCCCGGCGCTTCCTGGGCCTGCCAGTGCCATTGCAGCCACCGGCTCGAGTTCGAGAGCGAGCCCTCCTCCTCCACGAACAGGGTGGTCGGAAGCTCGAACACCTCGGTCTGGATCTGGGTCGGATCGACGTCGTTGTACTCGCCGTGATTCTCCCAGAACCGGGCCGTCTCGGTCTTGAGCGGATCCATCACCACGATGAACTTCATCTTGGAGAAGGCCTCCGTCATCTTGGCGCGATTCGGGAACGACATCAGGGGGTTGAAGCCCTGGATGACGTAGCCGGTCATCTTGCCCTGCTTAGCGAGCTCGAACCCGCGCAGCACGTCGTAGGTCGCCACATCGAGCTTGGGCAGGTAGTCGTAGGCCCAGTCGTTCTCCTTCGTGGCGTAGTCGCCCCACATTGCCTTCTGGAACGAGACGAAAAACTTGTTGTAGTTCTGCCAGTAGCTCGTCTGCCCGGGACGCAGCGGCTTGAACTGCCGCTTGGCGGCGTAGCTCGCGTAATCGGGCTCCTTCTCCACCGGGATGTTCAGATAGCCGGGGATGAGGTTGCTCATCAGCCCGAGATCGGTCAGCCCCTGGATGTTGGAGTGGCCGCGCAGGGCCTGCATGCCGCCGCCGAGCATGCCGATATTGCCGAGCAGCGTCTGGACGATGCACATCGCCCGGATGTTCTGCGAGCCCTTGGAATGGTGCGTCCAGCCGAGCGCGTAGAGCGAGGCCATCGTCCGCTCCGGAGAGGACGTGGTCGCGATCATCTCGCAGACCTTCAGGAAGGTCTCCTTCGGCGAGCCGCAGATCCGCTCCACCATTTCCGGCGTGTAGATGGCGATGTGCTTCTTGAGGAGCTGCATGACGCAGCGCGGGTGCTGCATCGTCTCGTCGACCACGGCGTAGCCGTCGGGGCCGATCTCGTAGTCCCAGGTGGTCTTGTCGTAGTCGCGCTTGTCGGCGTCGTAGCCCGCGAACAGGCCCTCGCTGAAGTCGTAGCCCTCGCGGACCACGTACCCGGCGTTGCTGTAGGCGGAGACGTAGCGGTGCTGCAGCTTGTCGTTGTCGATCAGGTACTTCGCGACGCCCGACAGGAACGCGATGTCCGACCCCTGCCGGATCGGGCAGTACAGATCGGCCACCGAGGCCGTGCGGGTGAAGCGCGGATCGACGACGATCAGCTTGGCGTTGTTATGGGCCTTCGCCTCGACGACCCACTTGAAGCCGCAGGGATGCGCCTCGGCGGCATTGCCGCCCATCACGGTGATCACGTCCGCGTGCTTGATGTCCATCCAGAGGTTGGTCATCGCACCGCGTCCGAAGGAGGGCGCCAAACTGGCGACCGACGGACCGTGTCAAACCCTGGCCTGGTTGTCGAAGACCAGGGCCCCCATGCTGCGGACTGTCTTGTAGGTCAGCCAGGCCGTCTCGTTGGTGGTGGCCGAGGCGCCGAGGAAGCCCATCGTGGTCCAGCGGTTGACCGTGAGGTCGCCGTTCTTGGCCACGAAGTTCTTGTCCCGGTCCTCCTTCATGAGCTTCGCGATCCGGTCGAGGGCGAAGTCCCAGGAGACGCGCTTGAACTCCGAGGAGCCCGGGGCGCGGTGGAGCGGGTACTTGGTGCGGGTCTCGGCATGCACGAAGTCGAGCAGCGCCGAGCCCTTCGGGCAGAGGGTGCCGCGGTTGACCGGATGATCCGGGTCGCCCTCGATATGCATCACCGAGGAGCGGGCGTTCTTCGAGCGGTCGCCGAGGCTGTAGAGAATCACGCCGCAGGCGACCGAGCAGTACGGGCAGGTGTTGCGGGTCTCGCGCATCTGCGCGAGCTTGAACGGCCGCACCGCGGCCGCCATGGCCGGTTCGAGGCCGCCGAACCCGAGCGCGCCGAGCGTGCCGCCCGCGAGGCCGGCGCCGGCCCCCCTGAGCAAGCCGCGCCTTGAGACCTGGACCGTCATCTCCGCCTCACAAAAAAGCGATCTGGTATAATTCCAGGGTGTCCCAAAAAAGCGTGCGCGAGGCAAGTGCGGTTGCGTGACACAGCATCCGATCCTGTCCCGGATGAAGCGGCCCGTTTCCCCGGTCCGGTATCATCCTCCGGGGAAACGGTTTTTTTACTTGCTCGGAATCGCGGGATTGGTTCCCGAAGGCCCCGCGGTCCGGTGTTCCAGGGGCGCCTGCGGCTCGGTGGCGGAGGAGCCGCCCGTTTCGGCCTTCGGGACCGGACGGTCGGCATTCTCCTTGGTCGACTGGCCGCCGGGATCCGGCGCGTCCTTGGCGGCCGATTGTTCCCGGGGCACGGGAGCCTGGCTCCATCCGTCCTGGGCGCTCCGGGACTTGTCGCCCATCGCGTCGACGCCCTTGATCTCCCCGGGCTTCGTCTGGGCCAGGCACGGCGATCCGGCCATGACCGCCACCAGAAATACCAACGTCGTCAACGGGATCGGGCGGGACACGGGCGGCTCCGGGCAGCAGGATTGTCAAAGGTGGGCAACGTGTCCCCGGCGGCGCCAGTTCCGGCCTGCGACACCGCCCCGGCGGTCGGTGCGCCCCGCCCGGCCGGAGGAGACTTGTCCTTAACCAAGCTTTGCCATTCTGGTCCGGAGCCGATGCCAGGATGTCCCGATCATGTCGAAGCCGCATCCCGAGCGTCCATCTCCGCCCGGACCGGCCGCGCGCGCGACACCCCTTCCCACCGGAATCCGGCGCCACCTCGGCCAGAACCTGCGTGTCTACTACGCGGAGGCCCTCGCGGCCCCGGTGACGCAGCGCCTGGAAGCGCTCATCGCCCAGCTCACCAAGCCGAAGGTCTGATCCGGACCGGAATTTTACAGGCGCGCTCGGACGAGCGGGCTCGTCACGCCCGGCAGGCGGACCTGCGGGCAAGATCGGTGTGCGCCACCACACAATAGATCGTTCGTTCTATGGAACCAGCCGAGACGTCATGTTTCTTCCCCTCGATCCGATCTCGGGAGAAGATCCATGCCTTCTAGCCGGCTACGTCCCTGACGACGCTTGCCTTTCTAACGGTCTCCCGGATTCTCCCCACCGCAGGGCATCGGGCATTTTCGCGGCTGGACTTGACTTCGTTCGATAAAACGAACGATTTCTGGCTCTCCGGGGGGCGACCCCTGCATCGCAACCGCGAATGGCCGGGGATCGGACGGGATGACGTACGCTGCGGGTCGAAGCCGAATCGTCCGGGCGGTCGCCCTGTCCCTGCTGGCCGGGGCCGGCCTGTGGACCGGCCCGCACCCGGCCGCCGCCGAGACCGCCCTGCTCAACGTCTCCTACGACCCGACCCGTGAGCTCTACCGGGAGATCAACGCGGTCTTCGCCGAGGAGTGGAAGGCCAAGACCGGGGAGGCGATCACGGTCCGCGCCTCCCACGGCGGCTCGGGGGCGCAGGCGCGCACGGTGATCGACGGCGTCGATGCCGACGTGGTCACCCTGGGCATCCCCTCGGACATCGACGCCATCGCCCGGCTCACCCACAAGATCCCGGAGGATTGGCGGACCAAGCTCCCCAACGAGGGCGTGGCCTACACCTCGACGGTGGTGTTCCTGGTCCGCAAGGGCAACCCGAAGGGCGTCAAGGACTGGGCCGACCTCGCCAAGCCCGACGTGAAGGTGATCACCCCGAACCCGAAGACCTCGGCGGGCGGGCGCTGGAACTTCCTGGCGGCCTGGGGCTACGCCTACGGTCAGGACAAGGACGCCGCCAAGGCCGACGCCTTCGTGGGGCAGATCTACAGGAACGTGCCGGTGCTCGACACGGGGGCGCGCGGCTCGACCGTGACCTTCGCCCAGCGCGGCCTCGGCGACGTGCTGCCGACCTGGGAGAACGAGGCCTATCTGGTGCTCCAGGAGTTCGGCGCCGACAAGTTCGACATCGTCTCGCCGCCGAGCTCGATCTACGCCGAGCCGCCGGTGGCCCTCGTGGCGGTGAACGCCGAGCGCAAGGGCACCACCAAGGCCGCCCAGGCCTATCTGGACTTCCTCTACACCGACCGCGCCCAGGCGATCTTCGCCAAGCACCATTATCGGCCGATCAAGCGGGACGCGGCGGCGCCCGCCGACCTCGCCCAGCTCCCCGAGATCAAGCTGTTCAAGATCGAGGACCTGCAGGGCTCCTGGGACGAGATCCAGAAGCGGAACTTCGACGCCGGCGGCCTGTTCGACCGCTTGAGCCGCGCCGGCCGCTGAGGCTCCGGACCATGGTCGAGACGCCGCGTCGCAAACGCACCTTCCGCCGGCCGAGCGTGATCCCGGGTTTCGGGATCAGCTTCGGCTACACGCTGACCTGCCTCGGGCTGATCGTGCTGCTGCCGCTCGCCGGGCTGGTCGCCAAGGCCTCGGGGCTCGGGCTCTGGGGGATCTGGGGGGTCGCCACCGATCCGCGGGTGGCGAGCGCCCTGCGGATCAGCTTCGGCGTCTCGGCGCTCGCCGCCCTCGTGGCCTCCGTGTTCGGCTTCCTGGTCGCCTGGGTGCTGACCCGCTACCGCTTCCCGGGCCGCAAGCTCGTCGACGCGGCGGTGGACCTGCCCTTCGCCCTTCCGACCGCGGTCGCCGGCATCGCGCTGGCCTCGCTCTACGCGCCGGACGGGCTCGTCGGCGCGCCCCTGGCCCGGCTCGGCATCCAGGCGGCCTACACCCCGGTGGGCATCTTCATCGCCATGGTGTTCATCGGCCTGCCCTTCGCGGTGCGGACCGTGCAGCCGCTGATCGCCGAGATCGACAAGGAGATCGAGGAGGCCTCCGCAACCCTGGGCGCCACGCGGATCGTCACCTTGACCAAGGTCGTGCTGCCGCCGCTGATCCCGGCGGTGCTCACCGGCTTCGCGCTCGCCTTCGCTCGGGGGGTCGGCGAGTACGGCTCGATCATCTTCATCGCCGGCAACCTGCCCTACGTGTCGGAGATCGCGCCGCTGCTGATCGTGATCAAGCTCTCCGAGTTCGACTATGGCGGGGCGGCGGCGATCGCCACGATCATGCTCGGGATCTCGTTCCTGACGCTGCTCGCCATCAACCTCATCCAGACCTGGTCACGGCGGCGGTTCGGCTATGTCTGAGATCTTCTCCCCGGCCTCCGTGCCGTCGGCCAAGCCGGACTCGGTCGCCTCCGAGGGGGCGGCCACCCGCGCGGTCCTGATCGGGATCGCCGTGGCGTTCCTGGCGCTGTTCCTGGTGCTGCCGCTGATCGCGGTCTTCACCCAGGCCCTGTCGCACGGGCTGGCCGCCTTCCTGGACGCGTTCCGGGAGCCGGACGCCTGGAGCGCGATCCGCCTGACGCTGACGGTGGCGGCGATCGCGGTGCCGTTCAACGTGGTGTTCGGGCTCGCCGCCTCCTGGGCGATCGCCAAGTTCGAGTTCCCCGGGAAATCCCTGCTGATCACCCTGATCGACCTGCCCTTCTCGGTCTCGCCGGTGGTCTCGGGGCTGATCTACGTGCTGCTGTTCGGTTCCCAGGGCCTGTTCGGCGGATTCCTGCTCGATCACGGCATCCAGGTGCTGTTCGCCCTGCCGGGGATCGTGCTGGCTACGGTGTTCGTGACCTTCCCGTTCGTCGCCCGGGAGCTGATCCCGCTGATGCAGGAGCAGGGCACCGCCGAGGAGGAGGCGGCGCTGACGCTCGGCGCCTCGGGCCTGCACGCGTTCCGCACGGTGACGCTGCCCAACATCCGCTGGGGCCTGCTCTACAGCGTGCTCCTCTGCAATGCCCGGGCGATGGGCGAATTCGGGGCGGTCTCGGTGGTGTCGGGCCACATCCGCGGCCTGACCAACACCATCCCGCTCCACGTGGAGATCCTCTACAATGAGTACAACTTCGTCGCCGCCTTCGCCGTCGCTTCGCTCCTTGCCGCCCTTGCCCTCATCACCCTCGTCCTCAAATCCGTCCTCGAATGGCGCTTCTCAGGCGAGCTCGCGGGCGGCCGGGCGCACTGACGCCCCCTCGGATCGCCCGTCGACGGCGATCCGGGTCGAGACCGTCTCGAAGACCTTCGACACGGCGGCGGTGCTGCACGACCTGTCCCTCGACGTGCGGGCGGGGGAGCTGATCGGCCTGCTCGGCCCCTCAGGTTCCGGCAAGACGACGCTGCTGCGGATCATCGCGGGGCTCGACGCGCCGGACCGGGGCCGGATCCTGTTCGGCGGCGACGATGCCACCGGCCTGCCCGTGCAGGAGCGGGCAGTGGGCTTCGTGTTCCAGCACTACGCCCTGTTCAAGCATATGAGCGTGGCCGACAACATCGCCTACGGGCTGAACGCGCGCCGCCGGGCCGACCGGCCGGCCAGGCCTGAGATCAAGCGCCGGGTCGGCGACCTCCTCGATCTGATCCGGCTCTCCGGCTTCGGCGACCGCTATCCGTCGCAGCTCTCGGGCGGCCAGCGCCAGCGGGTGGCGCTCGCCCGGGCGCTCGCGGTCGAGCCCCGGGTGCTGCTGCTGGACGAGCCCTTCGGGGCGCTGGACGCCCAGGTGCGAAAAGACCTGCGCCGCTGGCTGCGGGAGATCCACGACCGCACCGGCCAGACCACGATCTTCGTGACCCACGACCAGGACGAGGCCCTGGAGCTGTCCGACCGGGTGGCGGTGCTCGACCACGGGCGCCTCGAGCAGGTCGGCACCCCCGACGAGGTGCAGGAGCACCCGGCCTCCGCCACCGTGATGAAGTTTTTGGGGGATTCCGTCGAGGTCGAGGCCATCGCCGAGGGCGGCCGCGTCCTGGTGCGGGGCCGGGAGACGCCGGTGGTCGCGCCCGCCGGGGTGATCGGCCCGGTCAAGCTCTACGTGCGCCCCTGGCAGCTGCAGCTCGCCGAGCCCGAGACCGCGCATCTCACCGGCACCGTGCGCAGCTCCTACCGGACGCAGGGACGCCAGCGGATCGAGGTGGCCGATGCCGAGGGGCACCTGCTCGCCGTGGAGGATTTCGACGGCGTGCGCTACCCGGCCGGGCACCCGGTGGGCCTGCGGATCAACGGGGGGCATGTGTTCGGGTGACGCTCGCCAGCCCCGGCGCACCTGCCTAGGTTCCCGCCCATGACCGAACCGAATCGCACCGCTCCGGATGTCCTCGCCGCCATCGGCGACACGCCGCTGATCCGCCTGCGCCGGGCCTCCGAGGCGACCGGCTGCGAGATTCTTGGGAAGGCCGAGTTCCTCAATCCCGGCCTGTCGGTGAAGGACCGCGCCGCGCTCGCCATCGTGCGGGACGCGGAGGCGCGGGGCCTGATCCGGCCGGGCGGCACCATCGTGGAGGGCACCGCCGGCAATACCGGCATCGGCCTCGCCCTGGTGGCGTCGGTGCGCGGCTACCGGACGCTGATCGTCATCCCGGTCACCCAGTCCGAGGAGAAGAAGCAGACCCTGCGGCTCGCGGGGGCACGCCTCGTCGAGGTGCCGGCCGTACCCTTCGCCAACCCGAACAACTACGTCCACGTCGCCCGACGGCTCGCGGACAAGCTCGCCGCCACGGAACCGGCGGGTGCCTTCTTCGCCGACCAGTTCGACAATGTCGCCAACCGGCAGGCCCATGTGGACGGCACCGGCCCGGAGATCTGGGCGCAGACCGGCGGCCGGGTCGACGGCTTCACCTGCGCGGCCGGGACCGGGGGCACGCTGGCCGGCACCGCCGAGGCCCTGCGCGCCCGCAATCCGCAGGTGAAGATCGCCCTCTCGGACCCGGAGGGCTCGGCCCTCTACGCCCACTACACGACCGGTACCCTGAAGGCCGAGGGGTCCTCGATCACCGAGGGGATCGGCCAGGGCCGCATCACGCGGAACCTCGACGGCTTCACCCCGGATCATGCCTTCCGCATCCCGGACCGCGAGGCGCTGGACATCGTGTTCGGCCTGATGCGGGAGGAGGGGCTGTCGCTCGGCGGCTCCTCGGGGATCAACGTCGCCGGGGCGATCCGGCTGGCCTGGGAACTCGGGCCCGGCCACACCGTGGTGACGATCCTGTGCGACGGGGCGGCGCGCTACGCCTCGAAGCTGTTCAACCCGGCCTTCCTGACGGAGCGGAACCTGCCGGTGCCGGGCTGGCTCGACGCGCCCGGGGATGCGCTGCCGGACTGGCACGCCTGAGACCCGGGCGCCCATCCGAAACTTTCCTCACAAAAGCGTGGCGTGGGGTTGAACGGAACGGAATGTCGCAGCGTTTGAACGGTCACGCTCGCATCAGCGCGACCGTCCGGAGAGTTCGACCATGTCCCTCGTCACCATCCTCCTCATCATCCTGATCATCCTGGCCTTCGGTGGCGGCGGCTTCCTCGGCGGCGGCGCCTATCGCGGCCCCGGCTTCGGCCTCGGCGGCATCCTGCTCATCGTGCTGATCGTCCTGCTGGTCACCGGCCGGCTGTAATCCGCGGGCCGTTGCCCGAAGCCTCACCCCGAAAGACGGCCTCCGGCGTTCGGGGTGAGGCGGATCGAGGGACGAAGGCATCGTCCCGATCGCGATTTCGCGGGACGGTGCGCCGGCGCCGCTCCCGAACGTGCCGGACCGCGGTCGTCGACCTTGCGATGACGGAATGGACCGGCGTTCGGCATCCCACCCCGACCGCCCTTCGCCGGGGGCGCCGGAGCGCAGCGGAGGCCTCGAAGGCGGGCGCGGGCTGGATGGCCAGGGTGCCCAAGCCAAGGGCCCCCAAGCCTCGCGCCTGACCGCGCCCTCGGGAGGCGCTAGCGGCAGGCGATGCCCACCACCGCCCGCGCCACCGCCCCGGGGCCGCCGTCCTGAAGCGGCTTCGCCTCGGCGATGCCCTGGGCGGCGAGGAACGGGCCGATCGCCCGGACCGGCACCAGCGGCAGGCGCGCCGGGGGCACGATCCCGGCGACCCGGCGCGGCGCCGCGGGATAGCGGGCGACCAGCCCGACGAGCCGACCGGACCGGTCGAGCACCGGCGCGCCGGCCGAGCCCGGCTGGAGGGCCGCGATCACGTCGCCCCCGACCGCGCTTCCGGGGGCGGCCCCGATCCCGTCCGGGCCCGGGGCGAGGGCGATCAAGCCGTCCTCGGCCCCGACCGGCTCCACCCGCGCTGCGGGCCGGAGCGGGGCGGGGGACCCCGGCGCGTCGAGGAGCGCGAGACCAGCCGGGTCGGCGGCGAGCATCCGGGCCGGCGCGCTCCCGATGCGGGGCAGGGCGCAGCCCTCCAAGACCGCGGCGGCCGTGAGCACGCGGCCCGGCGCCACCGTGAGACCTGCCCCCGCGCTGGAGACCTCCTGTGCCGGGGCAGGGCCGGCCTCGGGCCGGGCCGGAGCCGGTCGGGCCGTCGCAGAGCCCGGATCGGTCGGCACCGCGGCGGCCTCCGGGAACGGCGCGAAGGCGTTCGCCACCGCGATCACGAGGCGGTCGACCTCCGGCGCCAGGGCCCGGTCGTAGCCGAACAGGAAGCCGCGCACGCCCGCCGGCCCGGCGGCGTAGCGGATATAGGACCGGCCGGTCCCGGTCTCGGCGGTGACCACCACGCTGTCCGGCCGCCGCAGCCTGTAGGTGACCTTGCGGCTCGGCAGCGGCGCGGTGGCCTTCTCGAACAGGCTGTCCAGGGTCTCGGTCCCCGGCGGGTAGGCCCGGGTCTCCAGGGTCACGCGGCCGTCCTGGCTCTGCCAGCGGGTCCCCGAGGGGAGGGCGGTGCGCTTCGCCAGCAGGCGCTCGGGCACGCCCATCGCCGCGCCGCTGCCGGGATCCACGGCGACCCGGAAGCGCGCCGCCGCCCTGGCCGCGGCGCCGGCCGCCAGGAGCGCCGCCCGCCCGCGCGGGTCGAGGGGGTCGGCCCCGCCGGCGCGGGTCCGGTAGGCGTCGAGCGCCTCGAAGGTCCGCCGCCCGAACGCCCCCGAGACCACGGCGTTGAAGTCGCCGGTCCAGACCAGGGCCTCCTGGACGGCCCTGCGCTCCGCCTCGGGCAGGGCCTCGAACGCCGCCTTCGCCGCCTCGAAGGCGGGATCGACCGGTATCCCGGCCGCCGGCGCAGCCCGGGGCGGGACCGGCCGGGCCTGGGCTTGGGCTTGGGTCTGGGCGGCGGCGAGGAGGCCGGCGAGCAGCACCGTCGCGCCCCGGATCCCGTCCAGCCACGATCCGCCCGAATCCATGTTCGCCCCCGATCCAACGGCCCGATCCTGGCAGAGGCCGATGCGGCAGGCCAGATCGCACCGTTTCGATCCCCGCCGACGCTGTGCCACCGTGCGTCCCCCGCCGCGATGCGCTACAGGGCGCCTGTCCGGCCCCGGGCGGCGGCCGGACACCCGAATCGGCCTAGGGGCCGCGCGACGCCGCCACGGTTCGAGGGGGCCGGCATGAGCGAGACGAACAACACCTTCAAGAAGGCGCCCAAGCGCAAGGCCGCCAAGGGCAAGAGCATCAGCGTCTCCCCGGAGATGCGGCAGGCCTATGCCGACCTGATCCAGGAGCGGGCGGAGAAGCAGGAGGTCTACGGGCGCCACCTGCCGCAGGACGAGCCGCGCAAGCGCTAGGCGCACCGCCGCATTCCGCCCGCGGCGGGCTCAGCGCTTGCGCACGAACTCGGTGCGCAGGACGAGGCCCTTGATGGTGTCGTGGCGGCAGTCGATCTCCTCCGGATCGTCCGTGAGCCGGATCGACCGGATGACCGTGCCCTGCTTCAGGGTCTGGTTGGCGCCCTTGACCTTGAGGTCCTTGATCAGGGTCACGGAATCGCCGTCGGCGAGGATGGTACCGGCCGCGTCGCGGACCGCCACCGTCTCGGGGGCCGCCACCGTCTCGGGGGCCGCGCCCGCCGCCCCCGGCGGCAGCCACTCGCCGGTGGCCTCGTCGTACACGTAAGTCTCGTCGTCGCCTGTCAAATCCTCAGCCCCCGGGTTCGGTTCGGGGCAGGGTCCGGTCAGGATCTCGCAGGCCCGTCATCCGCGCGTCCCCACGCACCGAGCCAGTCGCCGAGTCGGCGGGGGACGGACGAGCTTAGCCGATCGGGCGGCCCGGGCGCGAGCCCGCACTTGCATCGGGCACGGGCCCGCACTGGCCAGGCGCGCCGCCCCCGGGGCCGGGCGGGCTACCGCTTGAGCGGCCCGGCCTCGATCACGTCCTCGACGGTGCGCAGACCGGCGCGGGGGGAATTGACCAGGCAGGCCATGTTGCCCGGCGGGTGCAGGTTCTTCCACATCTTGGTGTGGGCCTGGGGGATCTTGTCCCAGGGGAACACCTCGCTCATGCACGGGTCGATCCGCCGGTCGAGCACGAACTGGTTGGCCGAGGACGCCTGCTTGAGATGGGCGAAGTGCGAGCCCTGGATCCGCTTCTGCCGCATCCAGACATAGCGGGCGTCGAAGGTGATGTTGAAGCCGGTGGTGCCGGCGCAGAACACCACCATGCCGCCGCGCTTCACCACCAGCGCCGAGACCGGGAAGGTCGCCTCGCCGGGATGCTCGAACACGATGTCGACATCCTGCTTGCCGGTGATCTCCCAGATCGCCTTGCCGAATTTCCGCGCCTCTTTCGTCCAGGCGTGAAATTCAGGGGAGTTCACCTTCGGAAGCTGGCCCCAGCAGTCGAAGTCTTTCCGGTTGATGACGCCCTTGGCGCCGAGGCTCATCACGTAGTCGCGCTTCGACTCGTCCGAGATCACCGCGATGGCGTTGGCGCCGGAGGCCGCGCAGAGCTGGACGCCGAACACGCCGAGGCCGCCGGAGGCGCCCCAGATCAGGACGTTCTGGCCCGGACGGACCGTGTGCGGCGCGTGGCCGAACAGCATGCGGTAGGCGGTGGCGAGCGTCAGCGTGTAGCAGGCCGCCTCCTCCCAGGTCAGGTGCTTGGGCCGGTGCATCAGCTGGCGCGACTGAACCCGGCAGAACTGCGCGAAGGAGCCGTCGCCGGTCTCGTAGCCCCAGATCCGCTGGGTCGGCGAGAACATCGGATCGCCGCCGTTGCACTCCTCGTCGTCGCCGTCGTCCTGGTTGCAATGGACGATGACCTCGTCGCCGACCTTCCAGCGCTTCACCTTGGCGCCGACCTTCCAGACGATGCCCGACGCGTCCGAGCCGGCGATGTGGTATTCGCCCTTGTGCACGTCGAAGGGCGAGATCGGCTCGCCGAGGCCGGCCCAGACGCCGTTGTAGTTGACGCCCGCCGCCATGACGTAGACCAGCACCTCGTCGTCGCCGATCTCCCAGACCGGCAGCACTTCGAGCTGGTGGGACTGCTCCGGGGGCCCATGGCGCTCGCGCCGGATCGCCCAGGCATACATCTTGGCCGGCACGTGACCCAGCGGCGGGATCTCGCCCATCTCGTAGAGGTCCTTGACCTCGCCGGTTGCCGGACCGACCGCAGCGCTCGCCGCCATCTCGCTCTCCTCTCGTCCCGCGTGGTTCTAGAAGGCCGCGGTTCTCCCCCGCGCTATAGCGGCGATGCCGAAGGTGTCCAAGTGGGCCGAAAGTCGAAACCGAAGGGTTTCCGACAGGAAAAAGGCCCCGGCACAGGGACGGCGCCCGCGTATTCAAATTCGGCTTTTCGGCAGGCCAAGTATTATTCCGCGCCGGCCTTGCGGGTGTCGGGTCCGAGACCTTGCGCCGCCCCGGAACCGAAGATCGGGTGGACTTTATACCAGCGATCCATCCTCCGCCCCGGGATCGGGGGTGGACGATCGCCCGACGGGGTGATTCCGGCCTTCGCGCGCCGCCGGCTCGCGTATCGGGACCGACTGCCTGGCCTTGGACGGATCGAAGACCGAAGACAGCCCTCAAATCGGGCTGTCCGGGCGGGCAAGTTTTTTAAAGGCCGGCCGGGACCCGCGGGAGCGACTTGCACGTCTGTCCCGGATGACGCGTCGCCAAGGCTTCGCTACGGTGGCCGCAAGACCGCGCCCCGCGCGCGGACATAAGATCATATGGAGGCGAGGGATGGGCGCGAACGTCGCGGAGACCAAGAGCGACAAGTCGAGCCGCGACAAGCCCTGGATCATCCGCACCTATGCGGGCCATTCCAACGCGGCCGAATCCAACGCGCTCTATCGGGGCAATCTCGCCAAGGGCCAGACCGGCCTGTCGGTGGCCTTCGACCTGCCGACCCAGACCGGCTACGATCCCGACCACGAATTGGCGCGCGGCGAGGTCGGCAAGGTCGGCGTCTCGATCGCGCATCTCGGCGACATGCGGACCCTGTTCCAGGACATCCCGCTCGCCCAGATGAACACCTCGATGACCATCAACGCCACGGCACCGTGGCTGCTGGCGCTCTACCTGGCGGTGGCCGAGGAGCAGGGCGCGCCGTTCGACGCCCTCCAGGGCACGACCCAGAACGACATCATCAAGGAATACCTGTCGCGCGGCACCTACGTGTTCCCGCCCGCGCCGAGCCTGCGGCTCACCAAGGACGTGATCCTCTTCACCACGAAGACCGTGCCGAAGTGGAACCCGATGAATGTCTGCTCCTACCACCTGCAGGAGGCGGGGGCGACGCCGGTCCAGGAGCTGTCCTACGCACTGGCCATCGCCATCGCGGTGCTCGACACGGTGCGCGACGACCCCGAATTCGACGAAAAGAGTTTTTCCGACGTGTTCGGGCGGATCTCGTTCTTCGTGAACGCCGGGCTGCGGTTCGTCACCGAGATTTGCAAGATGCGAGCCTTCGCCGAACTCTGGGACGAGATCGCGCAGGAACGCTACGGCATCGACGACCCGAAGAAGCGCATCTTTCGGTATGGCGTTCAGGTCAACAGCCTTGGACTGACGGAGCAGCAGCCCGAGAACAACGTCCACCGCATCCTGATCGAGATGCTGGCCGTGACCCTGTCCAAGCGCGCCCGCGCCCGGGCCGTGCAGCTGCCGGCCTGGAACGAGGCGCTCGGCCTGCCGCGCCCCTGGGACCAGCAATGGTCCATGCGCATGCAGCAGATCCTGGCCTTCGAGACCGATCTTTTGGAATATGACGATATCTTCGACGGCTCGAAGGTCATCGAGGCCAAGGTCGAGGCTCTGAAGGCCGAGACCCGGGCGGAACTGGAGCGGATCGGCGGCATCGGCGGCGCGGTCGCCGCGGTGGAGACCGGCGCCCTCAAGCGCGCCCTGGTCGAGTCGAACGCCAAGCGGATCTCGGCGATCGAGGCCGGCGAGCAGATCGTGGTCGGCGTCAACAAGTGGCAGCAGGGCGAGCCCTCGCCGCTCACCGCCGGGGAGGGGGCGATTTTTTCCGTCTCCGAGACGGTGGAGATGGAGGCGCAGGGCCGGATCCGCGAGTGGCGCAGCAAGCGCGACGACCGGGCCGTCGGCCAGGCGCTGGACGCCTTGGAGCAGGCGGCGCGCTCCGGCGCCAACATCATGCCGCCCTCGATCGCGGCCGCGAAGGCCGGAGTCACCACGGGCGAGTGGGGCGAGCGCCTGCGGCAGGTCTTCGGCGAGTACCGGGCGCCCACCGGGGTGAGCGTGGAGACGGTCTCCGCCGGGGCGGCCGAGGAGGCCAAGCTCCTGATCGCCGATCTCGGCGAGCGCCTGGGCGAGACGCCCAAGCTCGTGGTCGGCAAGCCCGGGCTCGACGGCCACTCGAACGGCGCCGAGCAGATCGCGCTGCGCGCCCGGGACGTCGGCTTCGACGTCACCTACGACGGCATCCGCCAGACGCCCGCCGAGATCGTCGCCAAGGCGAAGGAGACCGGCGCCCACGTGGTCGGCCTGTCGATCCTGTCGGGCAGCCACGTGCCGCTGGTGCGCGAGGTCCGGGCCCAGATGCGGGAGGCGGGGCTCGACCACATCCCCGTGGTGGTCGGCGGCATCATCTCGCCCGAGGACGAGTTGGTCCTGAAGAACATGGGCGTGCGCGCGGTCTACACGCCCAAGGACTACGCCATCGACCAGATCATGGTCGGGCTGGCCAAGGTGGTGGAGAAGAGCCTGGAGCGCCGGGACGACCGGCCGCGGGCGGATGCGCAGGTCTACTGAACCGGGCCACGCGCAAGGCGAATCGCGTCTCGATCGCGCACCGAACAAGGCGGAGCAGGTGGTGGCGACGCGGAAGATCGTCCGCCACGTCGCCGAGGCGGCCGCCGGCACCGGCGCGGTGACCGGCACCCTCGCGAGCCTCGCCCATTCCGCCGCCGCGCAGGGGCTCGGGGCCGCGCGCGCTGTCGCGTCAGTCCGAGCATCGGGAGCCGAGGTCGCGCGCTTCCGCACCACGCGGGCGGCCCGACCCCGCCCCTTCCCGGCTGCGCGGCGGATCGCGTAGGACGGCGCCATGCCGTCCGCCCTGCCCACGATCCTCCTCCTCGCCGTCCCGCTGGCCGCCGCCCTCTCGGCGGGGCTGATCCTGCGCCTGTTCCCGCTGCTCCGGCGCTACGCCCTGGCGCGGCCGAACGCCCGCTCCAGCCACACCGTGCCGACCCCGCAGGGCGGCGGCATCGCCGTGGTGACGGCGCTCCTGACGATCTCGGGGCTGCTCATCGCCGCGCCGGAGATCGGCGGCCGGCCGGACTGGATCTGGCTCGCAGGCTGTACCCTGGCCCTGGCTTTCCTCGGTGCGGTGGACGACCTCCGACCGCTGCCGGCCGCCCTCCGGCTCGCCGTGCAGGCGGTCGCGGTCGGGCTGCTGGTCTGGCACCTCGACGGGCGGCTCCTGCCCGGGGCACCCCTTTGGTTCGAACGCGGCCTCGCGCTGCTGGCGGGGCTCTGGTTCGTGAACCTGACGAACTTCATGGACGGGCTCGACTGGATGACGGTCGCCGAGACCGTCCCGGTGGCCGGGGCGCTGCTGCTGCTCGGGCTCACCGGATGCCTCCCGCCGCTGCCGACGCTCGTGGCGGCCTGTCTGCTCGGGGCGATGCTCGGCTTCGCGCCGTTCAACCGGCCGGTCGCGAAACTCTTCCTCGGGGATGTCGGCGCGCTGCCGGTCGGGCTCGTCACCGCGTGGCTGCTCTGGCATCTGGCCCTGGCGGGGGGCCTCGCGGCCGCTCTGCTGCTGCCGCTCACCGCCGTGGCCGATGCCACTTTGACGCTGGCCGCCCGGGCGGCCCGGGGCGAGCGGGTCTGGGAGGCCCATCGCGGCCACTACTACCAGCGCGCCACCGTGAACGGCCTGACGGTTCCGGGCGTGGTGGGGCGGGTGTTCGCGGTCAATCTCGCGCTGGCGGCGCTCGCCGCCGCGACCTTGTTTTGGCCGTCCTGGCCGGTCACCCTCGCGGCGCTCGCGGCCGGGCTCGCCCTGGTCGCGTCCCTGCTCCGCCGCTTCGCCCGCGCCCCGGCGCCGGCCCCCGCCGAAGGTGCCGCCCGCCCGTGACCGGATCGATCGCGCTCACCGGGGCGACCGGCTTCATCGGCCGCCGCCTGCTCGCCGACCTCACGGCCCGCGGCTACCGGGTCCGGGTGCTGCTGCGCCGGCCCACGGCCCTGCCGGAGGGCGCGGCGAGCGCGGTGGTCGGCGACCTGACGCGCCCGATCAATATGGCGGCGGCGCTCAGCGGCGTCGACGCCGTGGTGCATTCGGCCGGTCTCGCCCATGCGATGTCGGGCGCCCCGGAGGACGATTACCGCACCCTCAACACCGAAGCGACGCGCAGGCTCGCGGAGGCGGCCGCGCGCGCCAAGGTGCGCCGGTTCGTGTTCCTGTCCTCGATCCGCGCGCAGGTCGGCGCCAGCGCGCCCGGCGTGATCGGCGAGGGCGATCCCGCGGCGCCGACCGACGCCTACGGCCGCTCCAAGCTGGAGGCCGAGCGGGCGCTCGCCGAGACCGGGCTCGACTGGGTCGCGCTCCGCCCGGTCCTGGTCTACGGCGCCGGCGTGAAGGGCAACATGGCCGCGCTCCTGCGGCTCGCCCGCAGCCCCTATCCGCTGCCGCTCGGGGGGCTGACGGCGCGGCGCTCGCTGATCGCCCTGGAGAGTCTGTCGGCGGCCGTGGACGCGGTGCTGCGGGCGCCCGAGCCGCTGCGCCGGGCGCTGATCGCCGCCGACCCGGATCCGCTGAGCCTTCCCGAGATGATCGCCGCGCTCCGCGCCGGCCTCGGCCGCAATCCGGGGCTGGTCCCGGTGCCGGCGAGGCTCCTCGGGCTGGCCTGCCGGCTGACCGGGCGGGCGGCGCAGTTCGCCCGGGTGGCGGAGGGCCTGGAGGCCCGCGCCGACGGCCTCGCGGCTCTGGGATGGCGCCCGGCCGGGCCGACGCGGGACGGGCTGGTGCGGCTGGCGCGGGACGGGGGTTGAGCGCCGGACTGTCGTGTCGCGCCTGTTCTCCCTTTCGGGAGAGCCGTATTCCTACATCGGAGCCCGGACCAAGTGCACGATGGCGGCCTGCGCCGCATCGCCGAGCGAGGGGATTCACGCATCGGGGATGGGTCTTCAGGACCGGGCGCAGATCCCCTCTCCCGTGCGGGCTACGGGCTACACAAGTTTGAGGTACCAGTGCTGTCGTAGACCGCGCCGCGTCCCTCTCCCTTGCGGGCTACCGGATGCACACATCTTCGACGATAGAGGGCAGCGGCCGGACACAGTCGCGTCTCCCTCCCCCCTCTGCGGGGGAGGGTGGCCCCCGAAGGGGGTCGGGAGAGGGGAGCGAGGGTGCAGAATGGGACTAGCGCGTCATGACCGTCGCGCCCTGTCCTGAAGCCGCGCTCCCCTCTCCCGACCCCTGCTGACGCAGGGGCCACCCTCCCCCGCAGAGGGGGGAGGGCGCGTGTCATCTCTGGAGCGGGGTCTGAAGTCCAGCCGGAGCGATACAAGACCCGATGTGTGAATCCGGTAGCCCGCATAGGAAAGGGGACCCGCGTCTTCTGCGCCCACGGCTACGATCGAAACCTGTGTAGTCCGTAGCTCTGCGGGGGGAGGGTGGGCGCGTGGCTGTTCTGAACTGCCATGGCCGTCGACCGGGCGATGACCCCAAACCCGATCTGTGAATCCCGTAGCCCGCACGGGAGAGGAGGGCGGCGGCGCTCTCTTCCTTCAACGCAAGACGCGCGGACGTCATAGCCCGCAGACGTGACGGGCGTGTGCCCGATCAGCCGGTCACGGCCGGCGCCGCACCGGCCGACGGGTCGGCCTCGATCGTCACCGCGGCACGCGTCGCACGCCCGGGCGGCCTTTGTCCGTGGCGCTCGCGGAAATGCGGCACCGCCGCCTCGAACACCGCCTCCGCGGCCGCCCGATCCCCCGCCGCCACGGCGTCGCGCAGCTGTGCCACCCAGCCGTCGAGCCGGCCCCGGTCGGCGAAGACCGGCCGCGCCGCCATCACCCCGTCGATGCCCGGCAGGGCGACCCGGGGTTCCTCCCGGGCGAACAGGATCTCGTTCAACCGCTCGCCCGGCCGCGCCCCCGTGAAGGCGATCTCGATCTCCGCGCCGGGCTCGAAGCCGGCGAGCCGGATCATCCGCGCAGCGAGGTCGGCAATCCGCACCGGCTGGCCCATCTTGAGCACGTAGACCGCGGCGCGCTCGGTCTCGGCCGCGGCGCGCGCCTCGGTGTCGGCGTGGGAGGCGGCGGTCAGCACCAGGTCGCAGGCCTCGCGCACGGTCATGAAGTAGCGGACCATGTCGGGGTGGGTCACGGTGACCGGGCCGCCCCGGGCGATCTGCGCCTTGAACACCGGCACCACCGAGCCGGCCGATCCCAGGACGTTCCCGAAGCGCACGGCGATCAGCCGGGTCGGCGGAGGGGACGCGGGGTCCGGCCGGGCGGATTGCTCCGCGTCCAGCGCCTGGGCGACCATCTCGGCGAAGCGCTTGGTGACGCCGAGCTGCGAGACCGGCTCGATCGCCTTGTCGGTGGAAATCATCACGAGCGCCCGGGCGCCCGCCGCCACGGCGGCCTCGGCGACGTTGATCGAGCCGAACACGTTGGTCTTGATGCCCTCCTGCCAGTCCCGCTCCAGGTAGGGCACCTGCTTGAGCGCGGCGGCGTGCAGGACGTAGTCCGGCCGGAACGCCGCGATGACCTCATGCGTGCGCGTCCGGTCGCGGATATCGGCGAGCACGCCGGTCACCGCGGCCTCGGCGGCCAGGATCGCCGGGTGGGTGAGGATGCCGTGCAGCGCCGGCTCGGAGGAATCGAGCACCAGCACCGCCGCGGCCCCGAAGGCCACGGCCCGCAGGCAGATCTCCGAACCGATCGAGCCGCCGCCGCCGGTGACCACCACCCGGCGGCCGGTCAGGAACGCCTCCAGCCGCGTCCGGTCGATGGCGACCGTGGCACGCAGCAGCAGATCCTCGATCTCCAGCGGCGCCAGTTCGGGGCCCTGCGCGCCCTCGCCGAGCCCGACCACCCGGGCGAGCGGCAGGCCGAGGCGGCGGGCGCGGGCGAGGAGGTCGTCGGGGGCAGCCTCCGGCACCAGGGCGCTCGGGGCGGCCACCAGCCGCCGCACCGGCTCGCCGCCGGCGGCCAGGTCCGCCACCACCCGTTCGAGATCCCGGAAGCCGCCGAGCACGGGCACGCCGCGCATGAACTGCCCGGTCTCGTCCGCCCGGGGCGAGAGGATCCCCCGGGGCGCCAGCTTCCTGACCGAGCCCGCCTCGATGGCGCGGATCAGGACGTCGAGATCGGCGCCGCGCCCGAGCAGCAGCGTCGGGACCGTGGCGGCCCGGGCGCTGGATTGCCGGGACCGGGTGTCCTTGAGGTACCGGAAGGCGAGGCGGGTCCCCCCGAGCAGAAAGATCTGGAGGACCCAGTACAGAAGAATCGCGATCTTGCCGAAGAAGTAGAAGCCGTACAGGTCGGAGGAGACCAGGACCCAGTCGGTCACCAGCAGGGCGAGCGCCAGCACGCTCGCGGCGCGGACGATGCCGGCGAGATCCTGCAGGGAGGCGAAGCGCCACTTGGTCCGGTACAGCCGGAAACGGCCGTAGACGAGCCCAGCGCAGGCCAGGAACGGCGGCAGCAGGAGGGGCAGGGCGTGCAGGCGCTCGTCCAGCATCCCGCCCTGGAAGCGGAACAGGAAGGTGAGCACCACGGCGGCGGCGGTCGCCGCGAGGTCGTGGGCCACCATCACCGCGGTCTTGTAGAGGCGCTGCTGCATCGGGGGCCGGATCGGGTGCCGCGGGGTATCCGCCGCGCCACCGGTCCTGTCAACGCGCGGCATCGGCGCCGCGCCACACGGACGCGCGACCGCCCGGGCGGCCGCGGTACCGCCTACTTGACGAACGCGCCGGTGAAGCCGGTCTTGAAGTTCTTCCGGTAGACACGGCCCTTGACCGGGTCGAGCTTGTCGACGAGCACGATGCGGACGCGTTCGTTGAAGTCTTCGGTGGTCACGGTCTGTGCACGACCGGTGATCAAGGTTCGGGCCATCATCGTCTCCGCTGCGTCGCCCATGGCACAGGATTGCGCGGAGGGTCCGTTTTACTTGGGGTCCGGGCGGCCGTTTACAATCGCGGCGGATGACAAACCGCCGAATCCGGGTCGCGCACGCGGCTCAGGTCAGCGCCCGGGCCGCCGCGCCGGCGGCATCGTCCACGCGGTCGATGTCCGGGGCCTCGATGCGCCGGTAGCGGGCCTGGATCAGCCCGAAGGCCCCGAAGGCGGCGTGGCCCGCCGCCACGAGCCCCAGCAGGATCCAGCCGTAGGGCTGGGCGCGGAGCAGCGCGAAGGCCTCGGCCAACCCCTTGGCTTCGGAGGAGCGCTGGTGCCACGCCGCTGCCACGAGGAACCCGCCGATGATCAGGAAGGCCAGGCCCCGCGCCGCGTAGCCGAAGCGGCCGATCGGGCCGGCCCAGCGCGCCCGGGCCTGCGCGTCGAGGGCGAGTCGGTCGGTGACGTCGCCGCGCCACGCCTTGCCGAGGAAGCCGAAGCCGCCGCCGACGACCGCAAGGCCACCCAGGGCCACGAGCCAGCGGCCGAAGGGCTTGCCCAGGAGCCACGCCGTCCCGTCATGCACGCCGTCGCCGCCGCGCATGCCGAGGCCGAGGCTCAGGGAGGCGGCGCTGGCGGCGAGTCCGAGATAGAGCGCGGCGCTGACCACGTGCGCGCCGCGCACCGCCAGGCCCTTGATCGCGGTGCCGCGCCGGTCGGCATCCGTGATGCCCTCGACGAGGCGCCAGAGGGCGAAGCCCAAGAGGCCCAGCGCGATCAGGCCGACGAGCGCCGACCCGAAGGGTCCGGCCAGCACGGTACGCAGGGCGTCCTGGCTGTCGCCGGCCCGCCCGCCATGCCCGAGCGCCGCCAGCAGCGCCAGGGCACCGACCACGATATAGACCACGCCCCGGGCCCCGTAGCCGAGGCGGGCGATGCGCTCGATCGTGTTGCGGCCACCGGGGAGGGGGCTCATGCCGGGCCCCGGGGCGCGGCGGATCGGACGTTCGGCGGGGATGGCATCGACGGGCGGCATCCGGTGGGGCGGGACCGGCCAACGCCCGGCCGCGCGCACGCAATCCATGGCCGGCACGGGGACCCGGGCCGATGCCCTATGGCGGCGTCCGCTCGGCCCGCCCGGCGAGCGCCACGTAGAACCCGAGCCCGTCCTGACCCGGCAGGGTCTGCAGGCGCTCGATCAGGCCGCGGCGCTTCGCGTCGAGGAGCAGGCGCCCGGCCGGCTGGAACAGGGTCTCGCCGCCGCCCTCGGGGGGCGGGTCGAGTCGGATCGCCACGGTCTTGCCCTTGGCGAAGCGGCTGCGCTCCAGCATGTCCTTGAGCGAGGCCTCGGCGGTGGCCCGGTTGGCGCCGCGCAGGTCGAGCACCGAGTCCGCGTCCGTCACACCGAGGGAGCCGCGCAGCTTGGCCGCGTAGAAATCGTCGAAATGGGGCAAGTCGGTGCCTTGGTGCTCTGGCGGGCCGGGGAAGCCGGCCGTTGCGATCGGGTGCGGCTCAGACGCTGAGGCCGCGATAGATGTCGCGCACCGGCACGGCGCCATCAAGCTCCGGCAGCGTCACGGTGCCGTCGAGCCCGAGCGCCGTCACGCTCCAGTCCGCCGCGTCCCGCCGCCAGAGCTCGACCCGGGCCTCGTCGGAATAGACGATCAGCAGGACCGCGAGGCCCGGCACGGTCCGGTAGAAATCGATCTTGCGGCCCCGGTCCAGGCTCATGGTCGAGGGTGACAGCACCTCGGCGACGAGGAGCGGATCCGGCGCGTAGCCGTCCGGCAGGGGCGGCCCGCAGCGCACGACCACGTCGGGGATCGGCGCGAAATCGTCCATCGCGGCGCTGAGGATCGCCAGGCCCGGCAGGGCGCGGCAGCCCCGCGGCTCCGCCAGCGAATCGAGGCGTCCCGCTAGATTCATCACGATGCGCTGATGCTGCTCCCGGGGCGGGGCCATGAGCACGGGGTCCCCATCGAGCAGTTCCCAGCGCTCGTGCTCCGGGCGGGTCTCCACCCAGAGCCGGAACGCCGACACGTCCATCCGCACGTCTCGCTTCGCGGCCAGAGCCATAGCCGACCTCCGTTCCGGACTCAGACTAGCATCGGCGCGGCGCGCCCGCACCGGCGGCACCTCAGAAAGCCACCCGGGCGTAGACCTCGGCCAGCGGCAGGGTTCCGCCCAGTTCCGGCAGGTCCACGACGGCCTCCGCGGCGGCCACCCGCATGGCCCAGCCGGCATCCCGGCGCCAGACCTCGATCCGCGCCTCGTTCTGATAGACGATGAGGAGGGACTGCAGGCTCGGCACGGTGGCGTAGAAATCGAGTTTGCGCCCCCGATCGTTGATCATGGTCCCCGGCGAGAGCACCTCGACGATCACCAGGGGATCGTCGACGAAGCCGGTCGGCGGCATCGGTCCGCAATGGACCACGACATCCGGGTAGGGCGCGTAATCGTCCATCGCCGCGCTGAGGATCGCCAGCCCCGGATAGGCGCCGCAACCGCGTCGTTCGGCCAGGGCGTCGAGATGCTTGACCAGATTCGTGACGATCCGCTGGTGCCGGGCGCTCGGGGGCTCCATGAGCACGGGCTCGCCGTCAAGCAGCTCCCAGCGCTCCTCGTCCGGGCGCGGCTCCGCCCAGCGCCTGTATTCGGCGACGCTCATGCGCGCGTCGCGCTGCACAGCCAATGCCATGACGGCCTCCGATTCCGGCTCGGAGGCTAGCACGGACCGGCCCGGTCGGCGACGGATTCAGTCGGCGTCGCGCTGCGCGCTCGCGAGGGCCGTGCCGGCATTCAGGAAGCGCTGCGGGTCGACCGGCGCGCCGTCAATGCGGGTCTCGTAGTGCAGATGCGCCCCGGTGGAGCGCCCGGTGGAGCCGACGGCGCCGACCACGTCGCCCGCGGCGACGCGCTGCCCCGGGCGCACCGCGATCCGGGCCAGATGGCCGAACCGGGTGGTCAGGCCGTGACCGTGATCGATCTCCACCATGTTGCCGTAGCCGCCCGCGGCCTCCGCGGCGATCACCCGGCCGGGGGCGGTGGCGCGGGCGGGTTCGCCGTATTCCGCCTTCAGGTCGAGCCCGGTATGCAGGGCGAGGCCGCGGGTGAACGGGTCGAGCCGCGTGCCGAACGGGCTCGATACGGTCGCCGCGCCCCGGATCGGCCGGGCCAGCGGCAGCGCGGCGGCCGTCAGGCGCAGGCGCTCGCTCTCCATCAGCGCCCGGCGGGCCAGGGCCAGGCCGGACTCGAAGCCCGCCGCGTCCAGGATGCCGGCGTCGAGGGGGACCAGCGGGCCGCCGAGGCCCGCGGCCGGCGCGTCGAACCGCCCGGGATCGAGACCGGTCCGGCCGATCAGGCCGCGCATCCAACGGACGGCGTCGCCGGCCCGCGCGGCCAGGCCGGCGAGGCGCTCCCCCTGCGCCGCCTGCACACCCGCCAGGCGCGCCTCGAGCCGGATCAGGCCGGTCTCGGTCTCGAGGGCACTCCGGCGCGGCAGGGGGCGGTCGGGCCGGTCCGGCGCGGCCCCCCCGCCGGGGCGCAGGAGCGGTTCATCGTCGGCCGGCTCCAGGCCCGCACCAGTCTCCGGACCCGCACGGGAGTCCAGGCCCGCATCGGGGCGCGGCGCCAGCGCGCCGGTGACGGTCGGATCGGGCAGAGCCTGGCGCTCCAGACCGGCCAGGGCCGCCATGCGCCGCTCCAGCTCGGCCTGCCGCTCCAGCGCCGCCGCGACCCGGTGCGCCAGGCCGGCCTCGGTGCCGTCCCGACCGTCCCGGTCGCGGACGATCCGGTCCTGCAGATCGGCGATCCGCGCCTCGTAGGCGTCACGCATCGCCCCCTGACGGGCCACGAAGCCCGCGAGCACGTCGTCGTGGAACACGATCAGATACGAGGCGCCGAGGGCCCAGAGCAGCGCGCAGGCGGCGGCCAGCCAGGGCAGGGCCCGGAGCGGCGCGCGGGGCGGGAGGATCTTCGGAGGAAGCATCGGACGGCCCCGCGGGATCCGCCATTGAGGCCCCCGTAAGGTTAAGGATCCGTCGCGCCGCGCCCCTCCGATCCGTCAGGGGAGGGCCCGGGCGGCCGCCAGCACGGCCTCGGCGTGGCCCGGCACCTTGACCTTCGGCCAGATCCTGGCGATGCGGCCGGCGCGGTCGATCAGCACGGTGGTGCGCTCGACGCCCATGTACGTGCGCCCGTACATGCTCTTCTCGACCCAGACGCCGTAGGCCGCGAGCACGCCCTTGGCCTCGTCGGAGGCGAGGGGGAGGGCGAGCCCGTACTTGCCGCAGAACTTGTCGTGGCTCTTCACCGGGTCCGGCGAGACGCCGACGACCTTCGCCTCGGCCCCCGCGAAGTCCGGCAGCAGGCCGTTGAAATCCTGCGCCTCCAGGGTGCAGCCGCTCGTGTCGTCCTTCGGGTAGAAGTAGAGCACGACCTTGTGACCGCGGAGCGCGGACAGCGCGATCCGCCCGCCGCCCGAGGCCGGCAGGTCGAAATCGGGAGCCGGATCACCCTCTGATAGCGGCATCGTGCCTTCCTTTCGGCCGAATGATGGTGTGCAACCGATCGCGTGCCCGGCAGCACGCGATTGCGCCGCGCACACCCGAGCCAAAACCGGAGTCGCCGCCGCTGTAAAGCGGGGGCGCGCTTCGATCCACCGGCCGCGGAGCCCGGGAGCCCCGCGCGCAGAGTCCCCGGAACAAGGGTCCCGATGGCGGACGAGACGACGTCGGCAGGCAGGCCCCGGGGGAGGGCGCGGCGCGTGGGGGGCTTCTGCCTCGTGAGCGCGCTCGCCCTGGTACTGGTCCTCGGCGCCGGGATCGGCTCGATGGCCCTGCGCCTGTCGAACGGACCGCTGCAGATCGACGGCCTGTCGCGCCGGGTCGCGGCCGCGGTGGCCGAGCGGATCGGCCCGGGCTGGAGCATCGGCATCCGCGGCAGCAGCCTCGAACTCGACCGCGAGAACGCCCTCAGCCTGCGCTTCTCCGGGCTCGACATCCGCAATCCGCAGGGCGCCCTCGTGGTGCGCGCGCCCCTGGCGCTGGTCAGCCTCGATCTGTGGGGTCTCCTGCGGCTCAACCTGCAGCCGCGCGCGATCGAGTTCCGCGAGACCCAGACCACCGCGCTGATTCACCGGGACGGCTCGATCGCCTTCGCGGCCTCAGAGGCCAACCGCCCCGTCGACATCGAGCCGGTCACCCCGCCGAGCGTGGACGGGGTGCGGGGCAGCGTCTCGCCGCTCTCGGCCGCCATCGCGTCGATCTTCGGGGTGGTGCTCGATCCGAGCGGCGTGGTCGGCGCCCTCGACCGGGCGCGCGTCACCGATGCGCGGCTGCGGCTGATCGACGAGGAGGGCCACGAGCGCGCGGTGTTCGCCCGGGTCAACGGCCTGTTCGGGCGCGATCCGGTCAACGGCACCCGGAATTTCGAGCTTCGGCTCGACGGCCCGCACGGGGAATGGCGGTTCGGCGGCTCGCTGCGCGACGGCGGCGAGGGGCAGGAGCGCTCGGGCCGCATCACCCTCGACGACCTGCCGGTCACCGATCTGCTGCTGCTCTCGGGCCAGTCGGAGGTGCCGCTGACCACCGACCTGAAGGTCTCCGCCCGCGCCGACGTGAGCCTGGCGGCCGGGCGCGTCCGGACGATGACCGCCAAGCTGCATACCGGCGACGGCACCTTCCTGATCGAGGAGAAGGACTTCAACCCGGTGACGGTCGAGAGCCTCGACGCGTCGCTGGACTGGGACGAGGCCGGCCGGGTGATGGCGCTCACCGGCCTGGACTATCGGGGCGCCGGCAACGCCGTGCACCTGAGCGGGGCGTGGGCGGGCAGCCCACCGGGCGCGGGCACGGCCTGGACGGCGACGCTGACGGGCCGCGACGCCACCCTGCGCGGAGCGACGCCGCAGGACGCGCCGGTGAAGATCAAGGCGATGGACGCGCAGCTCTCGGGCCGGGACGGCGGCATCGCCATCGACGCGCTCACCCTGTCGGCTCCGGGGGTGACCGGGGCGATCACCGGGACGATCGGCACCACGGCGGACGATGGCGGGCTCAACCTCCACATCGTCGGCCGCGACGGCGAGGTCCGGACCGGCCTGCGCCTCTGGCCGGAGCATATCGCGCCGCCGGCCCGGACCTACCTGGTGGATCAGCTCCGGCACGGCCGCGTCGAGTCCGTCGACATCCGGGTGAAGATGTCCGGGACGGTGCTGGCCGCCGCCACCCGGGGCGAGCCGGCCCCGGACGACGCGGTCCATATCGACTTCCACGTCTCGGACGCGGCGATCGACGTCACCGCGGACGCGCCGCCGGTGACCAAGGGCAACGTCGTCGGAACCATCACCGGGCGCTCGACGACGGTGCGCAACGTGACCGCCGAGGTCCACGGGCCGGACGGGCGCGGGCTGGCGATCACGGACGGCAGCTTCGTCATCCCGCAGATCACCCCCGACCGGGTGGTGGCGCAGATCGGCATGCGGCTCTCCGGGGGCGCCGACGGGATGGCGTCCGTCCTCCAGGCGAAGCTGTTCAAGAGCGTGATGAGCGTCGATCTCGACCCCGCCACGATCAAGGGCAGCGCCGACCTGCGCGTCGATTTCCCCCTCGACCTCAAGCACATCGTCGATCTGCCCGACCTGCCGGTGACGCTGACCGGCACGCTGGCCGACCTGTCGGTCGACAAGGTGATGGGCAAGGACCGGCTGGAGGCGGGCCGGTTCTCCCTGTCGTATGATCGCGGCGCCTTCAGCTTGAAGGGCGATGGCCGGGTGGCGGGCGCCCCCGTCTCGGTCGAGCTGCGCCAGCCGAAGGTCGGCCAGCCGGGCGAGGCGGTGGTCAACCTGTCGCTCGACGACGCCGTCCGGGGCCGCAAGGGCCTGCCGACGGCGCCGCAGCTCACCGGCACGATCCCGGTCCGCGCGGTCGTGCCGATCGGCCGGCCCGGGACGGGCAAGCCGCCGATCAGGGTCGAGGCCGATCTCGCCAAGGTCGGGATCGACGGGCTGCTGCCGGGGCTGACGAAGCCGGCGGGCAAGCCGGGACGGCTGACCTTCACCCTCGTGGATAGCGGCCAGGGCCTCGACCTGCGCGACTTCGCCTTTGACGCGGCCCCGGCCTCCGCCCGCGGCACCGTCGCGATCAGCCCGGAGGGCGGCCTGGAGCGGGCGGAGCTGACGAACGTCAAGCTGTCGCCCGGCGACGACCTGCGGGTCAGCCTCGACCGGACCGGCGGCGGCTACAAGGTCGTGGTCCGGGGCGCGGTGGTGGATGCCCGGCCGTTCCTGAAGTCCCTCGGCGGACCGGACGGCAAGGGCGGCAAGGAAGCGAAGGATACGAACCCGAAGGATATCGACGCCGACATTCAGGTGCCGATCGTCACGGGCTTCAACGACGAGGCGCTGACCGGCGCCAACCTGCGGCTGTCGCTGCACGGCAAGACCCTGCGGGCCGCCACCATCACCGGGCGCTTCCGCGCGGCGCCCTTCGCCGCCTCCGTCGCCCGGGGCGAGCGCGGCGTGCCGACGCTCGCGGTGGATTCGGCCGATGCCGGTGCGACCCTGCGCTTCGTCGACGTCTACCGGCGGATGTATGGCGGCCGGCTCAATGCCGGGATCGGCCTGAATGACGGCCCGCAGGCGGGCGTCGTTCAGATCCGCGACTTCATCCTGCGCAACGAGCCCGCCCTGTCGAGCATCATGGCGCAGGGGCCGGAACCGGCCGATACCGACGCCGCCCGGGGGCGCCGGATTGCCCCGGGCCGGGGGGCGAGCGACGTCACCTTCGACCGGATGCGGGCCAACTTCGTGCGCAGCGGCAGCCGGGTCGATTTCAGCGACGCGGCGATCTCGAACGCCGCCATGGGCTTCACCCTGTCGGGCTGGCTCGATACCAGCCGCGAGCGCACCGACATAACCGGCACCTTCGTGCCGCTCTACGGGCTCAACAACGTCGCCTCGCAATTGCCCCTGCTCGGGCCGCTGCTCGGGGGCGGGCACAACGAGGGCCTGTTCGCGGTCAATTTCCGCGTCTCCGGCAAGCTCGCCACGCCGGACGTGAGCGTGAACCCGCTCTCGGCCATCGCCCCGGGCTTCCTCCGCAAGCTGTTCAGCGCCGGCGGCGGCCCGTTCGCGGACGGGATGCCGACGGTGGCGCAATAGGCTTCGCCCTGGAAAGTCGTCGCCGGCTTTCGGGGGAGACTGCGCCTGAAACGATTGGCGCACCCGCCGGCGCCCCCGGCCCTGGCGCCGGTCTATCGCGTGCAGCAAAAAACCCGGCGCGGCGAACCGCACCGGGCTGAACGCGAAGTCGCAAAACACTACTTCTCGACGAAGGCCTTCTCGATCACGTAGTGGCCGCCCTCGCCGTGGTTGCCTTCCTCGTAGCCGCCGCCCGAGAGCAGCTCGCGGGTGTCGCGGATCATGTCGGGCGAGCCGCAGAGCATGAAGCGGTCGGCCTCGACCGACATCGCCGGCAGTCCAATGTCGGAAAAGAGCTTGCCCGAGACCATCAGATCGGTGATCCGGCCGCGGTTGCGGAACGGCTCGCGGGTCACGGTCGGGTAGTAGATCAGCTGGTTCGAGATCATCTCGCCCAGGAACTCGTGCTTGGGCAGGGACTCGGTGATGGTCTCGCCGTAGGCGAGCTCCTGGACCTGCCGGCAGCCATGGACCAGCACGACCTTCTCGAACCGGTCGTAGGTCTCCGGGTCCTTGATGATCGACAGGAACGGGGCGAGCCCCGTGCCGGTGCCGAGCAGGTAGAGGTGCCGGCCGGGCAGGAGATTGTCGAGCACCAGGGTGCCGGTGGGCTTCTTGCCGACGATGATCGGATCGCCGACCTTGAGATGCTGGAGCTTCGAGGTCAGGGGGCCGTCCTGGACCTTGATCGAGAAGAACTCCAGTTCCTCCTCGTAATTGGCCGAGACCACCGAGTAGGCGCGCAGCAGCGGCCGCCCCTCGACCTCCAGGCCGATCATCGTGAATTCGCCGTTGCGGAACCGGAACGCCGGGTCCCGCGTGGTGCGGAACGAGAACAGGTTGTCGGTCCAGTGGTGCACCGACAGCACGCGCTCCTCGTAGAACTTGCTCATCGACGGATCAGTCCTCGAATCCTCTGATGCTCGGCACACGGTCCCGACGATCCGGGTCTTATGGTTCGGCGGATCCCCGCCGAACCACCCGGATTCGGATGATGGATATACAGGCGCTGCTTCTTTCGCAGTTGCAGCACGCCCGTCAAGGCGCGCTGGGATCACACCCGCGGAAGAAGTGAACGGCCTGGAATCGTTCGAATATTGAGCCTCCCCGGTGCCGTCCGCAGCGCCGTCCCGGACATGGCAGGGTTGTCGCCGGACGGGGCGGCGGTCAGCCGATGGTTCCGGGCCGGAGGGGCTTCAGCCCGGCCTCGATCTCGGCCCGGCGCGGCTCCAGGAACGGCGGCAGGGCAAGGCGCTCGCCCAGGGTCTCCAAGGGCTCGTCGGCGGTGAAGCCGGGCCCGTCGGTGGCGATCTCGAACAGGATGCCGTTGGGCTCGCGGAAGTAGAGGCTGCGGAAGTAATAGCGGTCCACGGGTCCGCTGGTCGGCACCCGGGCCGCCTTGAGCCGGTCGGCCCAGGCTCCGTAATCCGCGTCCGGGATGCGGAAGGCGACGTGATGCACCGCCCCCGCCCCCTGCCGGCTCGGCGCGGACGGATCGGCCAGGAGCTGGATCTCGGCGGCCGGGCCGCCGGGTCCCATGGCGTAGACCGCGACGGGCCCGTCCGGCGTCTGGAACGCCCGGTCCCGGCGCATGCCCAGCACCGCGGTCAGCACCGCCGCCGTGCGCCCGGGATCCGGCACCGAGAGCCGGATCGGCCCGAGGCCGCGGATCTGGTAGGCGGCCGGCACCGGCGAGCCGTCCCAGGGATGCTCGGGGCCCGTCCCGCCATCGTCCACGAGGGCGAGGCGCTGGCCCTCCGGGTCCTCGAAATCGACGGTGAGGCGCCCGTCGCGCGGGACGGGCTCGGCCTCCACGATCCCGGCCTCGCGCAGGCGCGCGTGCCACCAGGCCACGGCGGCCGCCCCCGGGACGCGCAGATGCGTCCGGGTGATGCTGTTCGAGCCGCGCTGCTCCCGGGGCGCAGGCCAGTCGAAGAAGGTGATGTCGGTGCCGGGGCTCGCCAGACCGTCCGCGTAGAACAGGTGGTAGGCCGAGACGTCGTCCTGATTCACGGTCTTCTTGACGAGGCGCAGCCCCAGCGTGCCGGTGTAGAACGCGACGTTCTCCGCCGCGCGGGCGGTCACCGCGGTGAGGTGGTGGATGCCGGTGAGCTGCATGGGGGTCCGGGGGTTCAGGCCGATCGGCCTCAGGTGGGGATTGGAGCCGGCGTTGCGAGGGCGGGGCCATGATGTACGAAACCGACGTCGTCCTGCCGCCGCTGCATCCCGGCGAGGTTCTGCGCGAGGATTTCCTGATTCCCTCGGGATTGTCCGCCGGGTCGGTCGCGCGTGCCTGCCACGTTCCGCGCACGCGGATCGAGCGGATCGCCGCCGAGCAGATCGGGGTCTCCACCGACACGGCGCTGCGCCTGGGCCGCTTTTTCGGGACGCGCGCGGAGTTCTGGCTCAACCTGCAACGCCAGTTCGAGCTGGAGACCTTGAGGCGGACCCTTGGGCCGGAGATCGAGCGGATCGCTCCCCTGGCGAGCGAGGCGGCTTAAGAATAGCAACACAGGACTGCCGCGGTTCGTCAGAGCCCGGAAAAGGCTGTTGCGCCTAGCGAATCGACATCCTGGCTTCGGTCGTCATGGCCTGCCCATGCCGGATAACGGCTTGCGGGCCGCGTGGCGAAACCGCTGCACGACGACCTCATCGTCGCCCATGAAATAGTCGATGTGGTAGGGATAGGGTGTCAGGAAGATGCGCCGAACTCCGGGATCGACGTCCGCGCGCCGATATGAGGATGATCGCGCACGACTGCGATGAGGGCTGTCAGCCGCGCTTCGACCTTGGCTGCGCCCTGCGGGGATTGCGCCGCGATGTGGCCCAGGGCGCGGTCGATCTGCTGCAGGGCACGCCGCTGAAAGCGAAGCCTCAAAGGCGATACTTGGTCAGGACGGCCTCGACTTCGGCCTCCGTCGCGAAGTCCCCGCGCATCCTCTCGGCCTGCGCCTCGATGAGATCGGTGACTTCATCAGCCGTGAGTTCGATCACGGCCTCGTCCCGGCCCGCATAGGCCAGCACGAGCCGAGCGATCTCGTCCTGCATCTCGGGGGACAGCGCGCGGGCGGTCTGCACGGCTCGGTCAAGAAGCTCGGTCATGCGTCCACCATTGCCTCAACCGCCGCTCGAGAAAAGCGACAGCCTGTTCGACCCGAGATAATCTCCAGGGCTCCGCCCTGGACCCGCGAAAGGTCTCGACCTTTCGAAACCATGACGGGAGCGAACCGCGCGCGCCCGTCGAACAGGCCCTCAGAGACCGACCGGCCGTCCCGCGGCGACCACCAGCATCTTCCCGTCCGCGAAGGTGCGGGCGGCGGCACGGCGGATGTCGGCCTGGGTGACGGCCGACACCAGGGCGTTGCGGCGGGCGATGTAGTCCATGCCCAGCTCCTCGAAGGCGATCTGCACCAGCTGGTGGGCGATCTTGGTCGAGGTGTCGAAGCCCAGCGCGTAGGAGCCGGTGAGATAGTCCTTGGCCTTCTGCAGCTCGTCGTCGTCCGGCCCGTCCGTGATCAGCCGGCCGATCTCGTCGCCGATCACCGACAGCGCCTCGCCGACGCGCTCGTTCTTGGTGGCGGTGTAGCCCCAGGTCATCGAGGCCGACCGGTGGCTGACCAGCGAGGTCCCCACCGAGTAGGCCAGCCCGCGCTTCTCCCGCACCTCCTGGAACAGGCGCGAGGTGAACACCCCCCCGCCCAGGATGTGGTTCAGCACGTAGGCCGGGATGAAGTCCGGATCGCGCCAGGGCACGCCGGCCATGCCGAAGCGGATCACCGATTGCGGCACGTCGAGATCGACCACGATCCGCTGGCCGAGACCCTGCACCTCCGTGCGCGGGACCGCCTTGAGCGACCCGGCCTCCGGCAGGGACCCGAAGGCGCGGTTCAGGCCCTCGGCGAGCTGCTCGGCGCCGATGGCGCCCACGGCCGCCACCTTCACCCGGCCGCGCCCGATGATGCGGGCATGCATCGCCAGGAGGTCGTCCCGGGTGATCGTGGCGATGCTCTCCACCGTGCCCGAGGAGGGGTGGGCATAGGCATGGCCGGCGAACGCCTCCTGGAAGAACCGGCGCGAGGCCAGGACACCCGGATCGTTCTGCTGGTAGCGCAGGCCCGCGATGACCTGGCCGCGGACGCGCTCGACGGCGTCGGGATCGAGGCGCGGCTTGGCGAGCGCCAAGGCGAGGAGCCCGATGGCCTCGTCGGCGTGCTTGACCAGCATCTTGAGGGAGCCGCCGACCGCGTCGGGCCCGGCATGGAACGACAATTCGATCGCCCGGGCGGCGAGCCGCTCCTGGAACATGTCGGAGGTCAGGTCGCCCGCCCCCTCGTCGAGGAGCCGCGCCAGCATCTGCGCACAGCCGGCCTTGCCGGCCGGGTCCTGCGCGGCACCGCCCTCGAAGGTGAAGGCGAGGGCGATCATCGGCACCACGGGGGATTCGACGTGCCACGCCTCGACGCCGGCGGCGGTGGCGACCGGCAGCGCCGTGGTGGGCGAGTTGGCGGCGGGGGCGACGGTCTCGACCAAGGTCTCGGTCAAGCTCATGGGAACCTCTTGTCTCTGTCTCGGGCGGCGGCGGAGCGGGCCAAGGCTCCCGTTCGGTGCGCGCCCCGACACCGCCCGGCGGCGGGCGGACGGGGCCGCGCGCGGGGTTACTCGGCGGCCATCGCCACCGGGGCGTCGGGATCCTGCGCCTTGGTCAGGTAGCCGGTGACCGAGCGCGCCGGCGTCAGCCAGCGCTCGGCGGTGGTCTTGAGGCGATCCTGCGTCACCGCCTCGATGTCGGTCGGCCAGCGGCGGACCTCCTCGATCGTCTCGCCGATCGCCAGGGCCGAGCCGTAGATCCGGGCGAGCGACGACTGGCTGTCCGACGAGTAGACGGTCTCGGCCACGAGGCGGGTCTTGGCGCGCTCGATCGCCTCGGCGTCCAGGGCCTCCGCGGGGGCGCGGCGCAGGACCTTGTCCACGGCCTCCTCCAGCTTCTCCAGGGGCACGCCCTCGGCGGGGATCGCGTAGACGGAGAAGCGGGTGTCGTCGATCGCCGAGCCCATGTACCAGGCGCCGGCATTGACCGCGAGGCCGGTCTCCAGGACCAGCTTGCGGTAGAGATAGGAGGTCGAGCCGCCGCCCAGCACCTCGGCGAGCAGTTCGAGGTCGTGGCAGCCGCCGTCGCGGGCGGTGATGCAGGAGGGCGTCAGGTAGAGCCGCTGCAGGGTCGGCTGCTCGACCTTCGGGTCGGCGACCGCGACCCGGCGGAGCGCCTTCGGCTCCGGCTCCCGGGGGCGCAGGCGCTCGGGCCGGGCACCCTGGGGCGTGACGTGGCCGTAGGTGGTCTCCGCGAGCCGCCGGACCTCGTCCGGGGTGACGTCGCCGGCCACCACCAGGATGGCGTTCTCGGGGGTATAGAAGCGCTTGTAATAGGCCAGCGCGTGCTCGCGGTTCAGCCCCTCGATCTCGTGCATCCAGCCGATGATCGGGATGCCGTAGGGGTGGTGCACGAACAGGCCGGCCGCCATCGCCTCGGAGAGCTGGGCGGAGGGGTCGGTCTCGACCCGCATGCGCCGCTCCTCCAGCACCACGTCGCGCTCGGGGGCGACGACGGCGTCGTCGAGGACGAGGCCGCTCATGCGGTCGGCCTCGAATTCCATCATGGTGCCGAGATGGTCCCGGGCGACCCGCTGGAAATAGGCGGTGTAGTCGTAGCTGGTGAAGGCGTTCTCCTGGCCGCCGAGGCCCGACACCGCCTTCGAGAAGGCGCCGACCGGGTGCGTCTCGGTGCCCTTGAACATCAGGTGCTCGAGGAAGTGGGCGATGCCCGACTGGCCCAGCGGATCGTCGGCCGAGCCGTTGCGGTACCAGATCATGTGGGTGGCGACGGGGGCTCGGTGATCGGGCACGACCACCACGTCGAGGCCGTTGTCGAGGGTGAAGGCCGTGACCTCCGGTCCGCCCGCCTCGGAACGCCCGAACGGCGCGGCCTCGCCCCGGCCGGCGCTGGCGCCGAAGGGCGAGCCCGGACGCAGCGGGAAGAGGGGGGGCGTCGCCGTCCTGAACAGGTGCATTCCGCTTTCCTTCTGCCGGCCCCGCCGTGCGCCACCGCTCGGGATGCGCGCGGGTCGGGACCGTCCTGGCCTCCGGCGGGCAAGAACCGCACCGGGGCAAACACCACATGTTGCCACGCCGGGCCGCCGTTGCAACAGCGCCACGGCGCTCCGGTTACTGCTGCGCCCGCTGGCGGAGATAGGCCTGCGGATCCGCCTCCTCGCGCTCGCGGCTGGCGTTGTTGATCGGGTCGTTCGACGGCGGGCGCGCCAGCTTCTTCGGCGATTGCCGGTAGCCGGTCGGCGGATCCGTGAGGACGTCGCGGTTCGGCTCCACGTCGGCGGGCTCGGCGTTGGCGCTCTTGCCCTTCAACAGCTCGAAGGGGCTGAGCAGGCTGTCGTCGCGGTTGTTGTCGCCGGGCTTGCGCTCGGCCTCGGTGGTCACGTTCGCGCCGGCGCGGCGGCCGTTGCGGATCTCGTCCACCGAGAGGGTGGCGTTGTTGTCGTCGTAGCGACCCCGGGCCTGGCTGCCCGTCGGGCGGCGGCGCTCCGCGGCGGCATGCTCGCGCTCCACGATCTCGGGATCCTTCGGCCAGGCGGTGCTGGTGGAGCGGGCCCGGGGCTGGGGCAGGGCCTTGCCGTCGATCTTCGGCGGCATCACCAGCGGCGGCCGCTCGTGATAGTCGATCGGGTCCTGGCGCTTCTCCAGCAGGCCGATGCCCGACAGCGCGTCGCGCATGAACTCGCCGCGCTCCTGCGCCTGGGCGCCGGCCACGAGGAGCGGCGTCAGGGCGACCGCGGCGGGAAGGAGAAGACGAAGCCTGCGATGCGCGGTCATGCTGCCTCACGGGTTCCGGACGGGGGAGTCCGGCTCAGGGATCGCCGCGGCGCGGCCCGATCCGACGGGTCCCGGCCTGAGACCGGTTTCCGGCGATCGTATGGCGCCTTGGCTACGTCGCGCCAGGGCGATCGGGCAGGGCGCCCATTGTGTCGCACGGATCACAGGCGCGGGGCCGGATCGCCCGGCGCGGGCGCCGTCCGTCCCCTGCGGCCGGCCGGGGACAGGCTGTCGAGGATCAGGCCGATCACCCCGGCCACGATCGCCGCGTCGGCCACGTTGAACACGTACCAGGACCAGCCGCCGGCATGCAGGTGGACGAAGTCGAACACCGCCCCGTAGACGGCCCGGTCGACGGCGTTGCCGAGCGCGCCGCCGACGATCAGCCCGAGGGCGACCGCGAGGAGCCGCGAGCCCGCCCGCATCATCCAGATCCCGAGCCCGAGGGCGGCGGCGAGCGACAGGACCACGAGGAGCCAGCGCCCGAGCCCGCCCTCCTGCTGGAACAGCCCGTAGGAGACGCCCCGGTTCCAGACCACCACGAAGTCGGCGAAGGGCGCCAGCCGCCAGGGCTGGGTCAGGACGAGGTCGGTGCCGACATAGAGCCCGAGCTTGGAGGCCTGGTCGAGCACCAGGGTGAGGAGGAGGGCCAGCAGGCCGGCGCGGGCGGGGGTCATGGGCGTCGATCCCAGCACGCGTCTCCCTCCCCCCTCTGCGGGGGAGGGTACCCTGCGAAGCAGGGGGGGAGAGGGGAGCGCCGGGGCAGAAGAACGCAGTGTCCTTCATATCGGTCGCGCCCTCTCTTGAAGCCGCGCTCCCCTCTCCCGACCCCCTTCGGGGGCCACCCTCCCCCGCAGAGGGGGGAGGGCGATGTCGCGAGCGATCTCACGCCGCGCTCGCCTCCGGATGCGCCGCGTCCCACTCGCGCAGGGCCTGGGCGTCGCGGGGGGTCACGTCGGGAAAATCCGGATCGCTGCCCACGTCCGGGCTGACCCGCCAGGAGCGGGCGCATTTGCGCCCCGCGGCCGGGCTCGGGACCACGGCGACGCCGCGGACCTCGTCGAGGCGGAAGGCGTCGGCCGGGCCTTCGCCCGCCACCACGGTGATGTCCGAGGTGATGCAGGTATCGGCGAAGGCACAGCCCTCCAGCGCGGCCAGAAGCTCCGGATCGGCCACGTAAACGGTCGGCGCCGCCTCCAGGCTCGCGCCGATCCGCTTGGCCGCGCGCTCGATCTCCAGGGCGCCGGTGACCACCCGCCGCACCCGCCGGATTTTCTGCCAGCGCTCCGCGAGGGCGTCGTCGCGCCATGCGGCCGGGGTGTCCGGCAGCGTCTGGAGATGCACGGAGCCATCCGCGGACGGGTAGCGGTCGAGCCACGCCTCCTCGGCGGTGAAGGCCAGCACCGGGGCGAGCCAGATCGCCGCCCGGTGGAATGCCGCGTCGATCACCTGCAGGGCCGCCCGGCGGCGGACCGAGGAGACGGGATCGCAGTACAGGGCGTCCTTGCGCACGTCGAAGTAGAAGGACGACAGGTCGCCGGTCATGAAGCCGTTGAGCAGCGCCACCACCCGCTTGGTGTCGAAGGTCGCGTAAGCCTCGCGGATCTCGCCGTCGAGCTCGGCCAGCCGGTGCAGGATCAGCCGCTCCAGCTCCGGCATTTTTTGGAACTCGACGTCATCGCCCGGCACCCGATGCGCCAGGGAGCCGAGCATCCAGCGCAGGGAGTTGCGCAGCTTGCGGTAGGTCTCCGCAAACGTCTTGATGATCTCCGGTCCGATGCGCAGGTCGTCGGTATAGTCCGAGGCCGCCACCCACAGGCGCAGGATGTCGGCGCCCGAATCCTTGATCACGCTCTGGGGCGCGACGACGTTGCCCTTCGACTTCGACATCTTCAGGCCCTTGGCGTCGAGGACGAAGCCATGGGTCAGGACGATGTCGTAGGGCGCCCGGCCGCGGGTGCCGGAGGATTCGAGCAGCGAGGACTGGAACCAGCCCCGGTGCTGGTCCGAGCCCTCCAGGTACATCACCCGGTCCTGGCCGCCGTCGCGGACCCGCCGCACCCCGGCCAGCCCCGGGAAGGCCTCCGGATCGTCCAGCACGAAGGCGTGGGTCGAGCCCGAATCGAACCAGACGTCGAGGACGTCAGTGACTTTTTCGTAAGACGCCGGGTCGTGGTCGGGCGCGAGGAACCGCGCGGCGGCATCGTCCCGGAACCACGCGTCGGCGCCCTCCGTGGCGAAGGCGTCGCGGATGCGGGCGTTGACGGAAGCGTCCTTCAGGATCTCACCGGTCTCCCTGTGGACGAAGACGGTGATCGGCACGCCCCAGGCGCGCTGGCGCGAGACCACCCAGTCCGGCCGGTTCGCGACCATGCCGGTGATGCGGTTCTTGCCTTGCGGCGGGACCCACTGGGTGTCGTCGATGCCCTGGAGCGCCACCTCGCGCAGGGACCGGTTGCCGAGGCTGTCCACCGCCCGGTCCATGGCGATGAACCATTGCGGCGTATTGCGAAAAATCACCGGCTTCTTGGAGCGCCAGGAATGCGGGTACTGGTGGCGCAGCACGCCGCGGGCGACGAGCGCCCCGGCCTCGGTGAGCGCGGCGATGACCGCCTTGTTGGCGTCGCCCTTCTCGCCCTTGTCGGTCAGGACGCGCTTGCCCTCGAAGCCGGGGGCGGCCTTGGTCAGGGCGCCGTCGGCATCCACCGTGTAGGGGATGGCCGGGTCGATGCCGCGCTCGGCGAGCAGACGGCCGCTCGCCATCCACAACTCGAAATCCTCGCGGCCGTGGCCCGGCGCCGTGTGGACGAAGCCGGTGCCGGACTCGTCCGTGACGTGGTCGCCGTCGAGCATCGGGACGGCGAAGCCGTAGCCGAGCGCCGCCAGGGGATGGTTCAGGGTGAGCGCGGCGAGAGCCTCCGGACGCACGTCGCCGACGCGCTCGAACGCCTCGACGCGGGCAGCCTTGAACACCGTGGCGGCCAGGCTGTCGGCGAGCACATAGGTCTGGCCGGGGGTCGCCCAGTTGTCGGCGGGTGCCTGCGTGACGCGGTAGAGCCCATAGGCGATCTTTTTGGAATAGGCCACGGCGCGGTTGCCCGGCATGGTCCAGGGGGTCGTGGTCCAGATCACGACCCGGGCGTCTTTCAGCGCCGCGTCGGCTCCGTCCCGGATCGGGAACGCCACGAACACGGTGTCGCTGACGTGCTCCTCGTACTCGACCTCGGCCTCGGCGAGCGCGGTCTTCTCGACCACCGACCACATCACCGGCTTCGAGCCGCGATAGAGCTGGCCCGACATCGAGAACCTCATCAGCTCGTCGGCGATCACCGCCTCGGCCGGGTAGGCCATGGTGGCGTAGGGGTGGTCCCAGTCGCCGGTGCCGCCGAGGCGCTTGAATTCCTCCCGCTGCACGTCGAGCCAGTGCGCCGCGAAGGTCCGGCATTCCTGCCGGAACTCGATCACCGGCACGTCGTCCTTATTGCGGCCCTTGGCGCGGTACTGCTCCTCGATCTTCCACTCGATCGGCAGGCCGTGACAGTCCCAGCCCGGGACGTAGTTGGCATCGAAGCCGAGCGCGCCTTGCGAGCGCACCACGACGTCCTTCAGGATCTTGTTGAGCGCCGTGCCGATATGGATGTTGCCGTTGGCGTAGGGCGGGCCGTCGTGCAGGACGAATTTCGGCCGGCCCCGGCCGCGGGCGCGCAGCTTGCCGTAGAGGTCGATCTCGTTCCAGCGCGCGATGAGGAGCGGCTCGCGGACCGGCAGGCCGGCGCGCATCGGGAATTCGGTCTGCGGCAGGAACAGGGTCTTGGAATAGTCGCGGGCGGGCGCGGCGGGCGCAGTCTCGGGGGTGGTCATCGGATCTCGCATCGGCGGTCGGGCCGGCGGCGGACGGCCGGCAGGTTCGGGTCAGGCGGCAGGAGGATCCCGGACCTCCGCGCGGCCGCGCCGAAGCGGGCCCTCAGGCGGAGGCCGGGCCGGTAATTCGAATCGGGCGGCCGGGGCCGCGCGGGGCGCACGAAGCGGGCATGACGCGTTCTCTATCAGCCGCCCCGGCCCGAGGCCAGCGGCAGGGCCGATCACGCGAATGCGAGCGCGGATGAGACCTTTCGGCGCCTGGGCCGTTGACCCGGACATTCTCCGCGCCCGAGGCGGCGCGGAGCCGTCCTAGAGGAAGACCGGAGAAACCCCCATGAAAAAGATTCTGATCACGACCCTCGCCCTGGCGCCGCTGGCCTTCGCGGGTGCCGCGCAGGCCCAGGGCACGGCCCGCGGCGCCCAGCGCGGCGCCGAGGACGGTGCGGCCGCGGCCGGCCCGGTGGGCGGGGTCGTCGGCGGTGCCATGGGCGCGGCCACCGGCACCGTCGGCGGCGTGCTCGGCACCGATCCGGATCCGGCCCGCCGCGCCCGCGAGGATCGCCGCGAAGAGCGCCGCGAGGATCGGATGGACCGCCAGGAACGCCTTGGTCGCTGAGCTGATCCCGGCCGGTCGCCTCAGGCGGCCGGCCGCGCCTCCCGGCGGATCGTCTCCTGCGCCAGGAGATACAGGCCGGACCCGACCACGATCATGGCGCCCGCCACGGTCCAGCGGCTCGGCAGGTCGCCGAACAGCAGGAAGCCGAAGGTCACGGACCAGAGCAGCTGCGTGTAGATGAACGGCGCCAGCACGTTGGCCGGCGCCCGGGCATGGGCCAGCACCAGCAGCCAGTGGCCCAGCGTCCCGAACAGGGCGACCCCGAGCAGCAGCGCCCACTGGGTCAGGCTGGCGGGGCTCGACCAGATCCACGGCAGGAGCGGGGCCATCAGGCCGAGGCCCGCGAGCCCGGTGTAGAACATGGTGGTGGCGGTGGAATCGTAGGCCGCGAGCTTGCGCGTGATGATCGCGTAGAAGGCGTAGACGACCACGTTGGCCACGCATAGGAGCGCGGCCGGGTGCATCCCGCCGACCCCCGGGCGCACGATCACCAGCACGCCGAGGAAGCCGACGCCGATCGCCGCCATCCGCGCCCGGGAGGACCATTCGCCCAGCAGCGGCCCGGCGAGCAGAGCCACCGTCAGCGGCGCGGCGAACTGGATCGAGATCGTCTCGGCCATCTGCAGGTAGCGCAGGGCCAGGAAGTTCAGGGCCGTGGAGGCGAAGAGCAGCAGCGAGCGGATGATCTGCAGCGGCAGCCGCCGGCTCTTCACCACGGCGGGGGTGCGCACCGGGTTGATGAACAGCGAGATCATGGCGACGCTCGCCGCGTAGCGCATGAAGGTGGTGACCAGCGGGTCGACCCCGGCCCGGGCCAGCGTCTTGCCGCAGGCGTCGAGGCTCGCGAAGAAGGCGACCGCCCCGCACATCAGCGCGATGCCGACGAGCCTCCGGCGGCCGGCGAGATCCGCGTCGGGGGCGGGGCGCGCGGGGGCGATGTCATCGGTAACGGACGTCGCGACCCGCGTGCGCATCTCGGCTCAACCTCGCTGGAGGCCGATACTCCTGCCACGCGCGCGCCCGCTCCGGTATCGGCCGGCTTGCAGGGGAACCATGCAGGCGGCACGGTCGGCAGGCGGCCGGCTCAGCGCTTGGCCGCGACCTTCTCGGCCGACGCGGTCCGGGTCGCCGCCTTGGCGAGCTTCGGCTTCGACGGCGTCGCGCCGGCGATCAGGGTGGCGAGGTGCGTCTGGTCGAGACCCGAGACCGGACCGATCCCCGCCGCCGGCACCACCGGGGCGGGCGGGGCGCCCGCGGCGGCGAGCGGACGCTCGACCCGACGGGGCTCGATCGATCCCGTCACGGCCGGCTCGGACGCGGCGGCGGCCGCCACGGGGAGCGCGGCCTCCCTCTGCACGCGCAGGGTCCAATGGGCGGCGGTGGACAGCGCGGCGACCGCCAGGATCGCCTTGATGCCGCCGGTGAGCAGGGCTCGCATGATCTCAGGCCCGAAAGAACGCGGTTACGCCGGACCGGATCCCCGGCCTCGTGGCATCATCGCCCCGGAGCGTGAACGAAGCCGCAATCGCCCCGGGCGGGCCCGTCCCGGAACGGGTCAGGTCCGCGCTGCTGGGTGTCGAACGGGGGAAGCGATGTGGGCCTTGCGCCGAACCCGCGGTTCCTGTTCCCCGCGCTCCCGACACTCCTGCAGCGACTCGGCCCACTGAGCCTCACAGGAACGACCCAGAGAACTGGTCCGGACCGCCCCGTCACTACCGACCCCGCTGCCATGCAGGCCCGAGCGGGCTCGCGAAACCTTCAGGCGCATCGGCGGCCGGGGACAGCCCGTGTAGAGGCTGACAGCCGAGCCGGCAACAGAGGCGGGATCGTTTCGGCGCCCCCGCGGCGATCAGCGCGTCACGGCGGCCGCGGCGAAGCGCATCAGGGCCGCGATGTCGGCCTCGCCGGCCTGTGCGGCGAGGTGCCGGTAGAGGCCGGCATAGCCGGTGAAGACCTGCCGGCCGGCCGCGTCCGCACCGAGGAAGTCGGCGATCTCCGCCATCTCGGGCGCCCAGCGGTAGGCCTTCGGCGCCATGTCGGGCAGGCCCTTGGCGAAGCGGGCCAGCAGCGCCGGCTCGTTCTCGGCGAGTTCGGCCAGGAGGGCCGGGCCGGCCCCAGCGCGCTCGGCGGCCAGGATCATGATCGCGGCGAGCGCCGTCAGGCCCTTGTTGAGGCCGGCATAGCTCATCTTCAGGCTGGAGGCGGCGCCGACATCCCCGGGGCAGACGCGCAGGTCGAGGCCCAGATCGCGCAGGACCAGGGCCGGGGCGGTGTCGGCGCCCGAGACGTAGACGCGCGGCCCCTTGGTGCCGGGCTGCGGCGGCAGGCCCAGGATCGCCCCGTCGAGGAACGGCGCGCCGGTGGCGGCGACGATCCCGGCGATGCGGCCGACCGTATCCGGGCTGACGGCGTTGGCGTCGATGTAGACCGGCTTGCGTGGGGCGGCCGCCAGGGCGGGCGCGAGGCGCCGGGCCAGCGCCTCCGCGTCGGCGGGGGGCACGATGGAGAGCACGAGGTCGGCGGCGGCGAGGTCGGCATCCGCCGCGTGGACCATCCCGGCGGCCTCGGCCCGGGCCCGGCTCGCAGCCCCGCGCCCGTCGAGGGCGGTCAGGACGCGGGCGCCGTGCTGGACAAGCCGGGCCCCGACGGCGCTGCCCATGGCGCCGGGGGCGATCACCGCGATGGTGGGCATGGAATGGCTCCGACGGGACGAGAGGGGTGCCTTGGTGAGGACCGATATACGCCCGTCGGGAAATGCCGCACCAGGGTCTCTCCGAACGGCTCGGCCCATCGAAGAGCGCGCCGCGATCGCCTTTACGGGCCCCGGCTGCGCCGGTATCTTCTCCCCCATGTCCGATCCTGCGGTGCGCCCTGCCGAGCCATCCGGGCCGTGGCGTCTGAAGGATGCCAGCGCCCGTTTCACCGAACTGGTTCGCCGCGTGCGCAGCGATGGTCCGCAGCACGTGACCGTCGACGGTCAAAACACTGTCGTGGTGATCTCCGCCGAGGAGTTCCGCCGCCTCACCGCGACGGCGACAGGAAAGGCGCTGGTCGAGGTCCTGCAGGCATCGCCCCATCGCGATGTCGATCTCGAGCCCGAACCGGTCATGATGTCCGTCCGCGACGTCGATCTGTGACGCGCTGGCTGCTCGACACCAATATCCTGTCAGAGCTGCGCCGCCCTCGACCGGAGCAGCGCGTTGTCGCGTTCATGACCACGCAGCCGCTCGAAGCGTTGTACGTGAGCGTGGTAACCTTCGCCGAGTTGCGGTTCGGCATCGAGCGGCTGGCCGACGGCCCCCGCCGCACAGAGCTGACCGACTGGCTGAACCGGCAGCTCCGCCCGATGTTCGGACCGCGCGTCCTGCCGATCGACGAGGATGTGATGGTGCGCTGGCGGTTCCTCGTCGATGAAGGCCGGCGGAGCGGGCATACGTTCTCTCAGCCCGATCTGCTCATCGCCGCGACCGCGCTGGTATCAGGACTGACGCTGGTCACACGCAACACCGCGGACTTCGTCGCCGCGCGCGCCCCGCTCCTCGATCCCTGGAGCGACCCGCTGCCGTGAGCAGCCAGCCGCTTAGGAGCCCCCGGGGGCCTACCGCAGCGAGCCGCAGAACCGCTGGATGCGCCGGCAGGCTTCCTCCAGCACCGCGTTCGAGGTTGCGTAGGAGATGCGCAGGTTCGGGCCGAGCCCGAAGGCCGAGCCGTGCACCGCGGCCACGCCCTCGGCCTGGAGCAGCTCCGTGACGAAGTCCTCGTCGGTCTCGATGGTCTTGCCGGCTTCCGTCCTCTTGCCGATCAGGGCGGCACAGGACGGGTAGACGTAGAAGGCGCCCTCCGGCGTCGGGCAGGTCAGGCCGTTGGTCTGGTTGAGCATCGACACGACGAGGTCGCGCCGGCCCTGGAAGGCCGCGCGGAACGTGGCGAGGTGATCCTGCGGCCCGTCGAGGGCGGCGACCGCGGCCCATTGCGCGATCGTGGTGGCGCCCGAGGTCTGCTGGCCCTGCACGAAGTCCATCGCCTTGATGAGTTTTTCGGGCCCGGCCGCGTAGCCGATCCGCCAGCCGGTCATGGCGTAGCCCTTCGAGACGCCGTTCATGGTCAGCGTGCGCTCGATCAGCTGCGGCTCGACCTGGGCCGGGGTGACGAATTCGAAGTCGCCGTAGGTCAGGTGCTCGTAGATGTCGTCGGTCAGGATGTGCACGTCGGGATAACGCAGCAGCACGTCGGTGAGCGCCTTCATCTCGTCGCGCGTGTAGGCGGCCCCGGACGGGTTCGAGGGTGAGTTCAGGACGATCCACTTGGTCTTCGGGGTCAGCACCCGGTCGAGCTCCTCTGGCTGGAGCTTGAAGCCGTGGTCCATGTCGGTGTCGGCGAAGACCGGGGTGCCGCCGCACAGCCCGACCATCTCCGGGTAGGACACCCAGTAGGGGCGGGGGATCACGACCTCGTCGCCGGGGTTCAGGGTGGCGAGGAACGCGTTGTAGAGCACCTGCTTGCCGCCGGTGCCCACGATGGTCTGCGACACCGTGTAGTCGAGCCCGTTCTCGCGCTTGAACTTGCGCACGATCGCCTCGCGCAGGGGCGCGATGCCGGAGACCGGCGGGTAGCGGGTCTCGTTGCGGTGGATCGCCTCGATCGCGGCCTGCTTAATGTGGTCCGGCGTGTCGAAATCCGGCTCGCCCACCGACAGGCTGATGACGTCGACGCCGGACGCCTTCAGGTCCCGGGCCTTCTGGGTCATCACGATGGTCGCGGACGGCTTCACCCGCGAGAGGACGTCGGCGAGGAGAGCCATGATGTGTCGATCTCCGTGAGGGGCGCGACAGTCTTGGGCGCCCGCAATGCGGGCGGGACCCTAGGCCGACGGTGCGGTGCGGACAAGGCTGCGCGGCCGGCCCGATTCCATGCTAGTCTGGTGCCGAACCAAAGCGGGCGATTGACGCGGGCGACTTATGCCACCGGCCGAGACGATCAGTGTGACGCTGCCCCCCGAGACGGTCCGCGCCCTGCGCGAGCGCGTCGAGGCCGGCGAATACGCCTCGCTCGGGGCGGCCATGGAGGACGCGGTACAGGCCTGGCAGAGCCGGCGCCGGGAGGATGCCGAACGCCTCGACGCGATCCGAGCCCGCATCCGTCAGTCTCTCGACGACCCGCGGCCGCCGCTGAGTCTCGATGCGGTGAGAGCCCAGATCAAAGCGCTTCACGCCGCGACCTTGAAAGCCCATGGGAATGCAGCGCGCTGAAGTCGTCTTCCTCGCGGAAGCCGAGTTCGATTTGCTGCAGATCTACCAATGGGTCTACGACGCGAGTCGCGATCCGGACGTTGCCGACCGGTTTCTGGACCGGCTCGTCGGTCGGTGCGAGCGTATCGGCGACGCGCCGCATGGGGGCCGCCCGCGCGATGATCTGGAACCCGGGCTGCGGACGGTGTCGTTCGAGCGTTCGGCGGTGATCGCCTATCGGGTCGACGACGATCAGGTGCGAATCGTCAACGTCTTCTACGGAGGGCGGAACGTCGACGCTCTGTTTCAGGACCGGGATCGAGAGGACGGAACGGGCTGAGGCCGCGCCCGCGCCTTAGCCGCCAGCCTCAGCGCCCTCGCGCCGGCCGACCCGCACCCCTATCTCTTGTCGATGACCCCGCTCTCCGTCCTCGACCTCTCCTTCGTCAGCGCCGATTCGACCCCGGCGCAGGCGCTGCACGACACCCTGGCGCTCGCCCGGCACGTCGATGGGCTGGGCTACACTCGCTACTGGCTCGCCGAGCACCACGCGCTGCCGAACGTGGCGAGCCCGGCTCCCGAGATCATGATCGGCCAGATCGCCGCCGCGACCCGCCATCTCCGGGTCGGCTCGGGCGGGATCATGCTGCCGAACCACGCGCCGCTGATGGTGGCCGAGCGCTTCCGGGTGCTGGAGGCGCTGTTCCCCGGCCGGATCGATCTCGGCCTCGGGCGCGCGCCGGGCACCGACGGCCTCACGGCCCGGGCGCTGCGCCGCCGGGAGGCGCCGGGGGAGGGCGGCAACGACGACTTCCTCGACCGCCTGCAGGAGCTGCTGTTCTGGGACGCGGGCTTCCCGGAGGGGCACCCGTTCGCCCGGATCACGGCGAGCCCGGCGGATGTGAGGCTGCCGCCGCTCTTCCTGCTCGGCTCCTCCGACTACAGCGCCCAGCTCGCCGGCGAGATCGGCTGCGGCTTCGGCTTCGCGCAGCACTTCTCCGGGATGCCCGCCGAGGCGCCGATGCTGGCCTATCGCCGCCTGTTCCGGCCGACGCGGCTCGGCGCCCGGCCACACGCCATCCTGACCGTGGCGGCGATCTGTGCCGCCACCGATGCCGAGGCTGAGCGGCTGGCCGCGAGCGCCCGCCTGTCGACGCTCCGACGGGAGCGGGGGGAGTACCGGCCGCTGCCGAGCCTCGCGGAGGCGCTGGCCTATCCATATTCCGAGGCCGAGCGGGCCCAGATCGAGCGCGGCCGTGACAAGCTGCACGTGGGCGGCCCCGAGACCCTGCGGGCGCGACTTGCGGAGCTGGTCGAGCACACGCAAGCGGACGCGCTGATGATCGTCTCGGCGATTCCCGACCAGGCGGCGCGGCGGGAATCCTACACGTTGCTGGCGCGGGCCTGGGGCCTTGCGGGGACCGTCGGATAGGGAATCCCGCACTCTATCCCGGCGGAATACGGCCGATTGCGCCCCAGATACCTTCTATCTGGTGCATGGATACGGGCCAACGCCTCACCAAAAAAGACGTCTGTTCCGTGAAATCAATTTACGAGGCCGCGACGGGAAGTTAAAACACCCGAAACCGAACGGACGGGCGCCGCCATGAGCCAGACTGCCGCGAATCCAGCGCGCGCTGCGCCGGCCGCTCGGACCCTCGTGGTTGTGGTGCACGGTCTCGGAAGTTCGGCGCACCGTCTGCGCGACGTCATCGCCGCGGCCCGGATCGCCTACGGACCGGATACACAGATCTTCGCCCCGGACCTTCCCCATGGGAGCTGGCTCTCCGGGGCACGGGCCGGCGCGATCATCGGCCTCCTGCTCGACGGCATCGACGAGCAGGTGCGCCTGCGCGAGCCCGACCGGATCGTCCTCGTCGGCCACAGCGTCGGCGCCACAGTGGCACGGCGCCTGTTCCTGGTCGCGGCCGGCTGGCCCAGCAACTTCCGGCAGGAGCGCGATCTCGGCCATCAGAGGCCGCGCGACTGGGCCTACAAGGTCGAGCGCATCGTCATGCTCGCAGCCTTCAACCGCGGCTGGAAGATCTCCGAGCGGATGAGCTGGTACTACACCATCCTGTTCAACCTCGTCGGCCTGTTCGGTCACATTCCGACGCCGGGGAAAGGCTGGACCCCGACCGCCTTCGATTTCCGGCTCGGCGCGCCGTTCATGGCGCAGACCCGGCTGCACTGGCTCGCCTATCGCAGGAACCCGCCGCCCCACCTCGTCGACAAGGATCGTCCGATCCTCATCCAGATGCTCGGCACGCAGGACGACTTGATCTCGCCGGTCGACCAGGTCGACCTCGCGGTCGACGGCAGCAAATGGGCCTTCCAGGAGACCGGCTACACGGCAGCCCCCGCCGGTCCGACCCAGCAGGACTACTTCCTGATCGAGTTGCCCGACACCGACCATGCACAGGCGATCACGCTCGCGGGCGATCCGGCCGCCCTCCGGCGCGGGCATCTGGTCCAAACGGCCCTGACGGCCACGCGCCCCACCTTGGCGAAGGCCGCCCTCGATCCGGCCCTGCTCGTCGATGAGATCGACGCCGTCGATTTCGATGTCGGCAACACGGTGTTCGTGATTCACGGCATCCGCGACGACGGATTCTGGACGCACCGGATCGCCGAGAAGGTCCGGGACAATGGCGGCAAGGCCGAGAGCGGGGTCACGCAGTTCCGAAGCTGGACGCCCAGCTACGGCTACTTCGCGATGCTGCCGTTCGTGCTGCCGTGGATCCGGCGCGAGAAGGTCGAGTGGTTCGCCGATCAGTATGTGACGGCCTTCGCGCAGTACCCGAAATCCGACTTTCACTATGTCGGGCACTCGAACGGCACGTACCTCGCCGCGCGGGCGCTGACCGACTATCCGGCGATCCACTTCAGGCACGTCCTGTTTGCCGGCAGCGTCGTGCGCCGCGACTACCCGTGGGCGCAGATGCTCAATAATGGACGCATCACGGCCTTCCAGAATATTGTGGCGGCTGACGATTGGGTGGTCGCCCTGCTGCCGAAGAGTGTCGAGTGGATCCGCGCATTCGATCTCGGGGGCGCGGGCTTCGACGGCTTCCGGGATGCCGGGCTGCGGCCGGCCCTCACCGAGTACCGCTACCTCCTGGGCGGACACGGGGCCGGGATCGGGGAGGCGCACTGGCCCGAGATCGCCGCTTTCATCGTGGGCGGGAAACCCTTTCCGCCCAACCCGACGCGGACGGTGCCGGGTCTTCACGATACGGCCCCCGATCCGACCCTCGCGATCCTCGGCAGGCTGCGGATCGGCCTGCCGGCGCTCGTCCTCGCCGGCGGTCTCGCCTGCTACCTCGCTTGGTCCCACGGCGGCCTCTTCGGCCTGTTGCTCGCGATCCTCGTGCTCCGCTTCATCGTGCTGCGGGTGTGATGCGAAGGCTGTGAACGCAGGCGTTCCGGGGCGACGGAGCGGATGTCCGTCCGGCGCCCCGGATGCTCAGCGCCCGAACAACCGTCCGAGGCGACCGAGCAGGCTCGGTCCCTTCTCGCCAGCCTGTGAAGCCGCCGGCTGGGACGCCTGGATCGTGGGTGCCAGAACCAGCCCCAAGGCCGCCGTATCGGTGGTCTCGCGGTCGATCAGGATCAGGCTGCCGGTCTCGCGATTCTCCGCGTAGGCGTCCACCGCCACCGGCCGGTCGAGGCGCAGGGACACGTCGGCGATGTCGTTGGCCGACAGGCGCTCGGCCGGGCCGGGCTTGCCGGTCTCCGGGTCGATCCGCGAGACGATCCGCTCCACGGTCGCGGTGACCGTGGCGGTGCCGATCTTGGCGAACAGGCTGGCGCCCGGGCTGAGATCGGTCTCGGCCGCCCAGAACAGGCGGGCGTCCAGCGTCTCGGTGACCCGCATCGGCGCGTCCGTCGCGACGATCACCTGCCCGCGGGAGGCGTCGATCTGGTCGGCGAGCACCAGGGTGACCGACTCGTCCTCGCCGGCCTCCGCCAGGTCGCCGTCGGCGGTGTAGATCCGCGCCACCGTGGAGGTCCGGCCGGAGGGCTGGACCGTCACGGAATCGCCCGGGCGGACCCGGCCGCTGCCGATCCGGCCGCTATAGCCGCGGAACTCGGAATTGGGCCGGTTGACCCACTGAACCGCCATCCGGAACGGCGCGTTCAGCGCCTCCGCGTGGACCGGCACGGTCTCCAGGTAGCGGAGCAGCGGACCGCCCGTGTACCAGGGCGCCGCGACCCCGGCCTCCACGACGTTGTCGCCGTTCTTGGCCGAGAGCGGGATCGCCTTGACCTCGGAGAAATTCAGCCCCCGGGCGAAGTCGGAAAAACCCGCCACGATGCCGTCGAAGGTGCCCTGCGCCCAGCCGGCGAGGTCCATCTTGTTCACCGCCAGCACGACCCGGCGGATCCCCAGATTCGAGACCAGCAGCGCGTGGCGCCGGGTCTGGCGGGTGAGCCCCTGACGGGCGTCGACCAGGATCACCGCCACGTCCGCCGTCGAGGCGCCGGTGGCCATGTTGCGGGTGTACTGCTCGTGGCCGGGGGTGTCGGCCACGATGAACGAGCGCGTGTCGGTGGAGAAGAACCGATAGGCGACGTCGATGGTGATGCCCTGCTCGCGCTCGGCCTGGAGGCCGTCCACCAGCAGCGCGAGGTCCATCTCCGCGCCCTGCGTCCCGTGCTTGCGCGAGTCGCGCTGGAGCGCCGAGATCTGGTCGTCGAAGATCTGCTTGGTGTCGTGCAGGAGCCGGCCGATCAGGGTCGACTTGCCGTCATCCACGGAGCCGCAGGCGATGAAGCGCAGCACGGCCTTGTTCTGGTGGGCGGCCAGGAACGCCTGATAGGTGGCGGCACGGTCACCGAACGCGGTGGGAGCCTGGTGCACCGTCATCAGAAATAGCCCTCCTGCTTCTTGCGCTCCATGGCGCCCGCACCGTCCTTATCGATCACCCGGCCCTGGCGCTCCGAGGTGCGCGCCGCCAGCGTCTCGCCGACGATCTCGGGCAGCGTCGCCGCGTCGCTCTCCACCGCGCCGGTCAGCGGGTAGCAGCCGAGCGTCCGGAACCGGACGAGGCGCTGCTGCGGAACCTCGCCGGGCTCCAGGGGCAGGCGGTCGTCGTCGACCATGATCAGCTGGCCGTCGCGCTCCACCACGGGGCGCTCCTTCGCGAAGTAGAGCGGCACGATCGGAATGTTTTCCTGCTCGATGTAGAGCCAGATATCGAGTTCGGTCCAGTTCGAGAGCGGAAACACCCGCAGGGACTCGCCGCGCTTCTTCTTGAGGTTGTAGAGGTGCCAGGGCTCCGCGCGCTGGCGCTTCGGGTCCCAGCGGTGCTGCGCGGTGCGCAAGGAGATGATCCGCTCCTTGGCGCGGCTCGCCTCCTCGTCCCGGCGGGCGCCCCCGAAGGCGGCGTCGAACTTGTACTTGTCGAGGGCCTGCCGCAGGGCCTGCGTCTTCATCACGTCGGTATGGACCTCGGAGCCGTGGCTCACCGGCCCGACCCCGCGGGCGAGCCCGTCCGGGTTGGTGTGGACCAGAAGATCGAGGTCGAGTTCCTTGGCGCGGGCGTCGCGGAAGGCGATCATCTCGCGGAACTTCCACGTGGTGTCGACGTGGAGCAGGGGGAACGGCAGCCGCCCGGGCGCGAAGGCCTTGAGCGCCAGGTGCAGCAGCACCGAGGAATCCTTGCCGATCGAGTAGAGCATCACCGGGTTCTCGGCCTCGGCGACCGTCTCCCGGAAGATGTGGATGGCCTCGGCCTCCAGCCGCTTGAGGTGGCTGAGGCGGTCGGCAGGGGCGCTCGGCTGCACGGCGGCGGCGAGGGCGGCGCTCATCGGGCGAACTCCGGCTGGCGGGTCTTCACGTCTGGATTGCTTTCGAAGATTGCGGGCTCCTGGCCCGGTTGCACCGACGCGGAGGGCTGGCCGACATGCAGGCCGCACTCCTTCTTGTCTTCCTGCTCCCACCACCAGCGGCCGGCGCGCTCCGGCTCGCCGAGCTTCACCGCGCGGGTGCAGGGGGCGCAGCCGATCGACGGGAAGCCGCGGTCGTGCAGCACGTTGTAGGGCACGAAATTGTCGCGCACGAAGCTGTCGACCTGCGCCCGCGTCCAATCGGCCAGCGGGTTCAGCTTGATCAGGCCGCGCGCGGGGTCGAATTCGGCGAGCGGCGTCTCGGCGCGGTTGGCCGACTGGCCGGCCCGCAGACCCGTGAGCCAGCCGCTGGCGCCCTCCAGGGCGCGGCCCAGGGGCTCGACCTTGCGGAAGCCGCAGCAGGCCTGCCGGGCGGCCACCGAGCGCCGGAAGCCGTTGATGCCCTCGTCCCGCACGAAATCCTCCGCGGCGGCGCGCTCGGGCGCGTAGGCGGTGATCCGGATGCCGTAGGCCGATTCGGTCTCGGCCCAGGTGTCGTAGGTCTCGGCGAACAGGCGGCCGGTATCGAGGGTGACGATCGCGACCCGACCCTTCGTCAGCCCCTTGGCCAGGCCCGCCATGGCCAGCGCGTGCGTGAGCGCCTGATCCTCGACGCCGAGGCTCGTGGTGAAGACGAGGCGGCCGGGAATCGCGGCGGCGATCGCGTGAAGGCGGCCTGGAAGGTCGAGCCCGGACAGCCGCTCCGCGAGGGCTTCGGCCGTCTGTCGGTCAAGACGGGTCATCGCACCATGTCCCGGGGTTCGTGAAGGGATAAGGACGCGGTCGGTGCCGCACCCCGTTGTCGAGGGGTCGAGATGTTCGCTATACCGAACGAAGTCAAGGCGCTTCGGCGCGCTTGTCGGGCCTGGAGACGCGGTCCGGCGTGCGGTTGCACACAGCGGCCGCCGCGGCCCCGCGGCACCCAGGTGAAAAAATCTTCTTCACCGCCCCCGGGCGACCCTGTACCGATCGCGGGCCTCACCCGCGTGGACGGACCCCACGGAGACAGCCTTGGACGCGATCGATCTCAAGATTCTCGCCCTGCTGCAGACGGACGCGACGCTCTCCATCGCGGCGATCGGCGAGCGCGTCGGCCTGTCCCAGACCCCGTGCTGGAAGCGCATCCAGAAGCTGGAGGCCGACGGCGTCATCGACCGGCGGGTGGCGGTGCTCGATCCGGTGAAGCTGGGCCTCGGGCTGACGGTGTTCGTCTCCATCGAGACCGCAGACCACTCCCAGGATTGGCTGCAACGCTTCGCCGCAACCGTCTCGGCCATGCCGGAGGTGCTGGAGTTCTACCGGATGGCCGGCGATGTGGATTACATGCTGCGGGTCGTCGTGGCCGACATGCAGGCCTACGACAGCTTCTACAAGCACCTGATCGCGGTGCTGCCGCTCAAGAACGTCACCTCGCGCTTCGCCATGGAAAAGGTGAAATCCACCACCGCCCTGCCGTTGCCGGCCCCGCCCAAGAACGGCCGGCACCTGCCCGGAACCGGGCCGGTCCTTGCGGTGGTCGGAGAATGATCTTCTCTTTCTTCGCAGCGCAACGAACGTGATGTTCTAATCCTCGCCCGTTCTGCAAAACGAACGTTTCTCGATTGACACCGGCCCCGTAGGCCCCGACATGGTCACCTGATGTCACGCCAGAATCTCCTCCCGCGCACTGCCCCGTTCGGGGACGGCGAGCGCGCCAGCCTCGACGCGGTGCTCGGCGCCGCGAGCCCCACGCAGCGCGCGTGGCTGGCCGGCTTCCTGGCCGGGCTCGACGCCGCGGGCGGGCAGCCGGCCGCCGTGCCGGCCGCCCCGCCCAAGGCCGCAGCGCCGCTGACGGTGATCTACGCGAGCGAGTCGGGGAATTCCGAGGCGCTCGCCGGGACCGTCGCGAAGCTCGCGCGCAAGCAGGGCTTCAAGCCGAAGATCGTGGACTTCGCCGACCTCGACGTGGCGACCCTGCCCAAGGCCGGCAAGCTCGTCGCCATCGCGGCCACCTGGGGCGAGGGCGAGCCGCCGGCGCGCGGCGTGCGGGCCTACGGCGAGCTGATGGGGGAGGGCGCCCCGCGCCTCGACGGCGTCGAGTTCGCGGTGCTGGCGCTGGGCGACACCTCCTACGCGGAGTTCTGCGCCATCGGGAAGGCGCTGGACGCGCGCTTCGAGGCCCTGGGCGGCAAGCGCGCCGCCGAGCGGGCCGACCTCGATCTCGATTTCGAGAAGCCGGCGGCCGACTGGATCAAGGCCACGCTCAAGGCGCTGGCCCCCGCGGAGGCGGCCGACAACGTGGTGGCGGTCGATTTCGCCCGCGTCGCCGCGGGTGAGGACGACGAGGCCGAGCCGAGCCGCGAGCCGCTGGTGGTCGAGGTCGTCGAGCACGTGAACCTCAATTCCTCGCGCTCCGACAAGGAGACGATCCACCTCGCGCTGGCCTTCGAGGACGGCGCCCCGGCCTACGAGCCGGGCGATTCGCTGGAGCTCTTCCCGGAGAACGATCCGCAGCTGGTGGACGAGATCCTCACCGCCGCGGGGCTCTCGGGCGACGCGGCCCTGCGCAACGCGCTCCTCGCCGAACGGGACATCACCACCCTGTCGGCCGCCACGATCGAGCGCTTCGTGAAGGCCACCGGCCACACGGACGCGCAGCGGCTCATCGAGAGCGGCGAGGCCAAGGCCTGGATCGAGGGCCGGCACCTGATCGACCTGATCGCGACCTTCCCGGCGACGCTGACGGCCGAGCACCTCACCGCCATCACCCGGCCGCTGCCGCCCCGGGCCTACTCGATCGCCTCCTCGCGGAAGGAGGTCGGCGACGAGGTCCACCTCGCCATCGTGGCGGTGCGCTACGAGACCCACGGCCGGGCCCGCTCCGGGGTCGCCTCGGTCCACGTGGCCGACCGGATCCGCGACGGCGCCAAGCTGCGCGTGCGGCTGAAGCCGAACCGCCATTTCCGCCTGCCGCAGGACCCGGCCACCGACATCATCATGGTCGGGCCGGGCACCGGCGTCGCGCCGTTCCGCGCCTTCGTGCAGGAGCGCCGCGCCATCGAGGCGCCCGGCCGGTCCTGGCTGTTCTTCGGCGACCGCCACTTCCTGCACGACTTCCTCTACCAGCTCGAATGGCAGGAGGCCCTGGAGGATCGGTCGCTCACGCAGATCGACGTGGCCTTCTCCCGGGACCAGCCGGAGAAGGTCTACGTGCAGGACCGGATCACCCATCACGCGCGGGAGCTGGTCTCCTGGCTGGACGGCGGCGCCCATTTCTACGTCTGCGGCGACGCCAAGAACATGGCCAAGGATGTCCGGAACGCGGTGGTGAAGGCCTACGAGACCGCCAAGGGCCTGAGCCCGGCCGAGGCCGAGGCGCAGGTCGCGGCGCTGGAGCGCAGCCACCGCTACCAGCAGGACGTATACTGAGACACACGGAACCCTCCCCCCTCCGCGGGGGAGGGTGCCTGCGGAGCAGGCGGGAGAGGGGAGCGCGACGGTTCAGGATGAATCGCCCGTCGCGACATCTCCGGTCCCGGCGCTCCCCTCTCCCGACCCTCGCTCACGCGAGGGCCACCCTCCCCCGCAGAGGGGGGAGGGAGGTCACGCGGCAAGCGGTTTGATCATTTGAAGACGAACGCCCATGACTGACACCAAGCGCGTCTACGAGACCCCGCCGACCGAGCGGCCGATCACCGATGCCGAGGCCGCCCGGGCGGCCCAGCTCGCGGCGAACGAGCACATCAAGATCGCCAGCGGCTATCTCCGCGGCACCCTGGCGGACGGGCTCCTGAAGCACGCCACCGGGGCGATCTCGGAGGATGACGGGCAGCTCGTGAAGTTCCACGGGATGTACCTGCAGGACGACCGCGACCTGCGCCCCGAGCGGACCAAGAAGAAGCTCGACAAGGCCTACAGCTTCATGATCCGGCTGCGCATCGCGGGCGGCGTCATCAGCCCGAAGCAATGGCTGGTCCTCGACGACATCGCCCGGACCTATGCCGGGAACGCCCTGCGCGCCACGACGCGCCAGACCTTCCAGTATCACGGCGTCATCAAGTCGAACCTGAAGCGCACGATGGCGGCGATCGACGCCACGCTGCTGGACACGATCGCGGCCTGCGGCGACGTCAACCGCAACGTCATGGCGGCGACCAACCCCGCCCAGGCCGGCGCCCACAGGGCCGCCTACCAGCTCGCCAAGGACATCTCCGATTCGCTGCTGCCGAAGACCAGCGCGTGGCGGGAGATCTGGCTCGACGGCGAGCGCGTGGCCGGCGGCGAAGAGGAAGCCGAGGTCGAGCCGGTCTACGGCCGGACCTACCTGCCGCGGAAGTTCAAGACCGTGGTGGCGGTGCCGCCGTCGAACGAGGTCGACATCTTCGCCCACGACCTCGGCTTCATCGCGATCCTCGACGAGAAGAACCAAGTCACCGGCTGGAACGTCACGGTGGGCGGCGGCATGGGCATGACCCACGGCGAGCCCGACACCTTCCCGCGCACCGCCGACGTGATGGGCTTCGTGGAGCCTGAGGACGCCATCAAGGTCGCCGAGGCGGTGATGACGGTCCAGCGCGACTGGGGCAACCGCAAGAACCGCAAGAACGCCCGGCTCAAGTACACGATCGAGCGCTACGGGCTCGACGCGTTCCGGGCCGAGGTGGAGACGCGGATCGGCAAGCCGCTCGCCGCACCGAAGCCGTTTACCTTCACCAACAACGGTGACCGCTTCGGCTGGACCGAGGGCGATGACGGCCGGCACCATCTCACGCTCTACGTCCCGTCCGGGCGGATCAAGGACATCGAGGGCGGCGCGCAGTTCCTCTCGGGCCTGCGCCGGATCGCCGAGGTGCATACGGGCGATTTCCGCCTCACCGCCAATCAGAACGTGATCATCGCCAATGTCCCGGCGGAGCAGCGCGCCGCGATCGAGGCGCTGGTCGATGAGTACGGGCTCACCAAGGGAGCGGGGGCGCTGCGGCGCAATTCCATCGCCTGCGTGGCCCTGCCGACCTGCGGCCTCGCGCTGGCCGAGAGCGAGCGCTACCTGCCGGACCTGATGACCGAGCTGGAGCAGAGCCTCGCGTCCCATGGCCTCGCCGAGGAGGAGATCACGATCCGCTCCACCGGCTGCCCGAACGGCTGCGCCCGGCCGTTCATCGCCGAGATCGGCCTCGTGGGCCGCGGCCCCGAGCGCTACCACCTCTATCTCGGCGCCGCCTTCGACGGCTCGCGGCTGAGCAAGCTCTACCGGGAGGACGTGCAGGCCTCCGAGATCCGCGACACCCTCGATCCGCTGTTCGCCGACTACGCGAAGGGCCGGCAGCCGGGCGAGCATTTCGGCGATTACCTGATCCGGGCCGGGCACGTGGCCCGCACCACCAACGGCCCGGACTTCCACGAGCGGACCGGCGCCCTCAAGCCGGCCCTGCAGGGCTGAGACCCGGTCGCACGGATCCCGCAAGTCCGGGATCCGTGGGATCCGGCGGACGAGAGCCGCCGCCCCCGCGCGGGCGAACCGCACCGCGCCTCTCGCGAGCCGGCCACCATCTTCCCGGGCGGGCGACGCGCTTTGCCGCCCGTGCACGCGCCCTGCCGCAGGGTCCACAGGACTGTCGCGCGGGAGATCCCGTATCGGGATGTGCAGCCTCCGCACGCTGCGGAGTCCGGGCAAATCGGCTCGGCGATCTCAAGTTATTCCAATGCGACAATGTGTCCGCTTGGTCACGTCCGGCAAGTTACGGTCGAATCCAAGCCGCATCCCGCGCACGCGCATTGAAAAATCATCGGCGCTTCGCTCAAGGATCCGTACACCCGATCGGTGCGGTTTCTCTTGAGAGCGATTATAAACTATGCCCGGGGGCCGCAGACGTACGGACAGCATTCGCCGCAAGCGCCGTGGAAACAGTCTCTCCATTGGACGTGTTTTCGCGACGACTCTGTTTTCTCTGGCGACGACTTCCGTACAGGCGGAAGTTGACGGTCCATCGGGCGACGTTGTCCTTTCCGAGCTGAGCGTCACCGGCACCGGTCCCGCGGTCGAGCGGGCCGGCAGCCCCGTCGCCGGCTACCGGGCCACGCGCTCGGCCACGGCGACCCGGACCGACACGCCCCTGCGCGACACGCCGCAATCGGTCCAGGTGGTGCCGCGGGACGTGCTGGTCGACCAGCAGGACATCCGCCTCGGCGACGCCCTGCAGAACGTCAGCAGCGTCCAGCCCGGGGGCACGATCCAGGGCCGGAGCGACACCTTCATCATCCGCGGCTTCAGAACCCAGACCTACGCCATCGACGGCGTGCTTCTGAACCAGGCCGGCAACTTCTCGACGGTCACCCGGGATCTCGCCGACGTGGAGCGGATCGAGGTGCTGAAAGGTCCGGCCTCGGTGCTGTACGGCCGGGGCGAGCCCGGCGGCCTGATCAACATCGTCACGCGTCAGCCGACGCTGGCGCCGTCCGGCGACATCAACCTGCAGGGCGGCAGCTTCGGCTTCCGCCGGGTCCAGGGCTCGGTGTCGAGCGCGATCGAGGGGGTGGAGGGCCTCGCCGGACGCCTCAGCTTCGCCGGCCAGTCCGACCCGACCTTCCGCAACTTCGGCGACCGGGACAATTCCCGGACCTTCGTGGCTCCGGCCTTCACGTGGAACCCGAGCCCGGATACCCGGGTCTCGTTCGTTGGCGAGTTCACGCGGCTGGATTCGCAGTATGACGAGGGGCTGGTCGCCCGGAACGGCGGCGTCCCGCTCGACAATATTTCACGCTACTACGGCGAGCCGTTCTCCCGCTACAACGGCACGGCGAATTTCGGCCTGCTGAAAGTCGAGCATGACCTCGACGAGAACATCACGCTCCGCGAAGTCCTCAACGCCCAATGGGGCGGCTTCAACTTCCTGGCGACACGCGCGACCGGGCTCGCCAGCCGCAACACGCTGGTGAGCCGGCGCGAGACCGCGGGCTACTCGACCTACGCCTCCGTCGACAGCCAGACCGAGATCGTGGCGAAGTTCGACCTGCTGGGCTTCCGGCACACCGTGCTGGCCGGGATCGAATACAGCAACGGCTACCGGCATTCCTACACGACGCAGAGCACCAACTACCCGTCGGTCAACTTCCTGAACCCGGTTCCCGGATCCGCCATCGTCGGCCTCCAATTCCAGTCGGATCTGAAGCAGAAGAACGAGCTGAACGGCCTCTACGTGCAAGACCAGATCGATCTCGGCCTCGGTCTGCAACTGTTGATCGGCGTCCGTTACGATACCGGCACGCAGTATTATTTCAGCCGCATTCCGACCTCGCGCACGATCCCACCCGAACAGCAATTGTCCGGCACCTCGCCGCGCGTCGGCCTCGTCTACCGGCCGGTGGATCCGCTGACGTTCTATGCAAGCTACACGACCTCGTTCAAGCCGCAGACCGCCAACATCCTCAACGTCACCAACCCGCCCCCCGAAACCGGCGAGCTCTACGAGATCGGCAGCCGGCTCGACCTCACCCCCGACCTGACCCTGTCGGCGGCCGCCTTCCGCATCACCCGCAACAACGTGTCGGGGACCGACCCGAACAACAGCCTCTACTCGGTGATCACCGGCCAGCAGCGCTCGGAGGGCGTGGAGGCCGACCTTGCCGGCCAGATCCTGCCTGGGTGGAAGGTGATCGGCGCCGTCAGCTTCCTCGACGCGCAGATCACCAAGGATCAGGTCTACCCGGTCGGCAACCGCCTGCCGGGAGCGCCGTCCTTCAGCGGCAGCATCTGGTCGACCTACGCGTTCCAGGAGGGTTTCCTGCGCGGCTGGAACGTCGGGGCCGGGATCACCTATGTCGGACGGCGCACCGGCGACCTCAACAACAGCTACACGGTCGGCGGCTATGCCCGGCTCGACGCCGCCGTGTTCTACGACTTCGGCGAGCACGCCCGGTTCTCGATCAACCTGCGCAACCTGACCGACAGGCGCTACATCGAGCAACCCTTCAGCCCGACCGACAATCTCCCCGGCGCGCCGTTCTCGGTGCTGGCGACGATCACCGCGCGGCTGTGAGCCGGGTCGGATCGGGGACGATCAGGGTTTCAAAAGAGCGAGCCCTTGTGCGGGTCCAGGGCGGAGCCCGGGTCTCTCAGGGGCTCCGCCCCCGAACCCCGCCGAAGGGCTCGCCCTTCGGAAACCCGGTCTTCGCCCCCGGCAGGACGCTCCGGCGCCGCGTATCCGCGCGGCGACGCAGGACGTAGAGGGTCAGGCCGGTCGCCGCGAAGCCCGGCAGGGCCAGCGCCGCGAGGCAGAACAGCAGGGTGAACGGGGCGCCGAAGAAGCGGCCGCGATGGACCTCCAAGATGTTGTCCAGGATCCGCCGGCCCAGCGGCGCGTCGGCGGCGCGCTCGGCCGACAGGAGCGCCCCCGTGGCGGCGTCGTAGCGCGCCTCGTTGCGGGCGCTCGGATCATCGACGCCCTTCGAAAACCAGCGGATCCGGATCGCCTTCGCGTCGAGGTCCGGCAGGGTCAGGGTCGCGACCCCGGCCTCGCGCCCCGCGCCGGACCGGAACGCCGCCCAGGCGCGGTCGACGGCCGCCGGCCCGGATGCGTCGCCCGGCGCCTCGGGGGCAGCCCTGCGGCCGGCACGGGCGGGCTTGCCCGCGGCCCGGTCGCCCACCAGCAGCCACGTGGCGGCGTCCTTGACCGACGGGTAGGACCACGTCAGCCCCGTCAGCGCGGCGACGAGGTAGACCGGCAGGAACCACGTCCCGGCCACGGCGTGGAGCGACCACCAGCGCGGCCGGCCGGGGCGGGACAGGCTCGGCTTCAGCCAGATCCGCCAGCGGTGGACCTTGGGCCAGCGCAGGTAGAGGCCGGTGGCCAGGAAGGCCAGCAGCGCCAGCGTGCAGGCCCCCGTGATCGTGCGGCCCCAGCCCTTCGAGCCGCCCGGCAGCAGCAGCCAGCGATGAAGGTCCCGGATCGTCGCGAACGCCGCCTCCAGCCGCACGGGGCCCAGCACCGCGCCGTCATAGGGGTCGGCATAGAGGGCGGGCGGGCGCTCGCGGGTCTCCGGATCGCGGGCGAAGCGCACGGCGACGCTGGCATGCGGGTCGTCCGACAGGGTCAGCGCGCTCACCCGGCGGCCGCCCGCCCGGGCCTCGATCCGCGCCGCGAGGGCCGCCGGCGGGAGCGCCGCGCGATCGCCGGCGACCACGGCCAGACGGTCGCGGTTGGCGAAGGCGGTGATCGCCTCCTCGTAGCTCATCAGCGCCCCGGTCAGGCCCATCAGGGCGAGCACGAGACCGGCGGTGAGGCCGAGCGCCCAATGCAGGCGGAAGAGCACGGTCCGGGGGGAGGGAATCGGCAGCGTCATGGCGGTGCCGGCTGCCTACCAGTTTCCGGCCAAGCTGACGACGCCGCGGGACGCATGGGCCGTGGCCGGGCCCCCCGGTCTCAGGTGATCGGCGCCGGGTTGAACAGGGTCAGGTCGTTGAACAGGCCCCAGCGGTCCGACCAGGGCTGCTTGCGCCCGCTCGCCACGTCGAGGATCAGGTGGAACAGCTCCCAGCCGACCGCCTCGATCGTAGCCTCCCCGGTGGCGATCCGGCCGGCATCGAGGTCGATCAGGTCGGACCAGCGCTCGGCGAGCTCGGTCCGGGTTGCCACCTTGATCACCGGGGCCTGGGCGAGACCGTAGGGCGTGCCGCGGCCGGTGGAGAACACCTGCAGGGTGATGCCCGAGGCGAGCTGGAGCGTGCCGCAGACGAAGTCGCTCGCCGGCGTCGCGGCGAAGATCAGGCCTTTTTCGCGCACGCGCTCACCGGGAGCCAGCACGCCGGAGATCGCGCTCGTGCCGGACTTGGCGACCGAGCCCAGGGCCTTCTCGACGATGTTGTTGAGGCCGCCCTTCTTGTTGCCCGGGGAGGGGTTGGCCCGGCGGTCGGCCTCGCCCTTGGCGAGATAGGCATCGTACCAGGCCATCTCGCGGATCAGGGCCTGGGCGACCTCCGGGCTCTTCGCCCGCGGGGTCAGGAGATGGATCGCGTCGCGCACCTCCGTCACCTCGGAGAACAGCACGGTGGCGCCGCTGCGCACCAGGAGATCGGCCGCGAAGCCCAGCGCCGGGTTGGCGGTCACCCCCGAGAAGGCGTCGCTGCCGCCGCATTGCAGGCCGACCACCAGGTCGGCGGCCGGGCAGGTCTCGCGGGTGCGCCGGTTCAGCACCTCCAGGCGGGCCTCGGCCATCGCCAGGATGCTGTCGAGCATGGCAGAAAAACCCCGGTGGCGCTCGTCCTGGAGGCGGACCACCCCGTTCCCGGCCGCGCCGTTGTCAGGCAGCAGGCGCTCCGAGACGAGCTTCTCGCAGCCGAGGCCGACGACCATGACCTCGCCGCCGAAATTCGGGTTCTGCGCGAGGCTCTGGAGGGTCCGGATCGGCACGACCGCCTCGGGGGCGTTGATGGCGACGCCGCAGCCATAGGCGTGGGTCAGGCCGACCACGTCGTCGACGTTGGGGTAGCGCGGCAGCAGCTCCTGCTTGATCCGCCGGATCGCCACGTCGAGGGTCCCGGCGACGCATTGCACGCTGATCGAGATCGCCAGGATGTTCTTGGTACCCACCGACCCGTCGGGGTTGCGGTAGCCCGCGAAGGTGTAGCCCTCGAGCGGGGGCAGGGGGGCCGGCACCCGCGTGGCCAGGTCCAGGGCGTCGAGGGCGGGGGCCAGCGGCGTTGCCACCCGGGATTCCTCCACCCAGGCGCCCCGCGGGATGTTTTGGGTGGCGATGCCCACCACCTCGCCGTAGCGGCGCACGTCGCCGCCCTCGGGGATGTCGGTGAGCGCCACCTTGTGGCCCTGCGGCACGAACTCGACGAGCTCCAGCCCGTCCGGGAACACCGTGCCGGCCGGCAGGCCGAAGGCGTTGACCACGATCGCGACGTTGTCCCGTTCGCTCAGGCGGATCGTGCGCGGCAGGTCGCCGGACGGGCGCTCGCGGGACGGGGCTTCGCTCTCGGCCTGCATCGCCATCCCCTCAACTTGGCGTCCGAAAACGCCCGGCCAAAGCCTCGGCGTTGCGGGCGAGCAGCCCCATATCGGACCCCACCGCGGTGAACCGGGTGCCGGCGGCGATGTAGCGCTTGGCCAGCTCCTCGCTCGGGGTCAGGATCCCGGCCTGCTTGCCGGCCTTCCCGATCCGGGCGACCGCGTCCTCGATGGTGCGGACCACCTCGGGGTGACCCTGCTGGCCGAGATAGCCGAGGCTTGTGGAGAGGTCGCCGGGGCCGATGAACACCCCGTCCACGCCCTCGACCGCGGCGATCGCGTCCAGATTGTCCAGGGCACGGCGCGATTCGACCTGCACCGCCACGAAGATCTCGGCCTCGCAGCGGGTGTGGTAATCGGGAATGCGGCCGAACCGGGCGGCGCGGGGCGCCTGCGAGAAGCCGCGGATGCCCCGGGGGGCGTAGCGCGTCGCCGCGACCACCCGCCGGGCCTGTTCGGCATCGTCGATATTGGGGATCATCAGCGACTGCGCGCCGGCATCCAGGATGCGCTTGATGGTGATCGGATCATCGCTCGGCACCCGCACCATCGGGTGGGTGGGGCCCTCCATCATCGCCTGGAGCTGGGCGTAGATGTCCCGCAGGTCGTTGGCCGAGTGCTCCATGTCGAGGAGCAGCCAGTCGAACCCGGCCCCGGCGACGATCTCCGTGGAGATCGGGCTGGCGAGGCTGCACCACAGGCCGATCTGCTGGCGCCCCTCGGCGAGCGCCGCCTTGAAGCGGTTGGTGAGGCTGTCCATCGCGAGTCCCTCCCTGGGCACCGGGCGTCTGCGCGCCGTCCGGTGCCATCAGGCGCAGCCTTCCGCCCCGAGGTCAAAGCCAAAGGCTGGATCGATCGATGCGAGCGCGGCATCGATGCGCCCGTTGGGATCAGCCGGCCGGCATGTCCGACAGGATCGAGACCAGCTGCGCGATCAGGGGATCGTCCGCATCGCGCCGCCAGGCCAGGAGCAATTCGACCGGCCGCGGCGCGGACAGCGCGAGCGGGCGGAACACCACATCCGCGAAGCGCAGGCGCTCGGCCGCCGCCGGGACCAGGGCGATCCCCACCGCGGCCCGGACCAGGGCCAGGATCGAGTGGATCTGCGTCAGCTGCTGGACGATCCGCGGCTGGATCCCGGTCTCGACGAGCAGGTCGCGGGTGAGATCGTGGAAGTAGCGCGCCTCGTTCGGCGCGTAGCCGATCAGCGCCGCGCCACCGAGATCGCCGGGACTGAGCCGGTCGCGCGGCGCCAGGGGATGGGCCGCCGGCAGCGCGACCACCAGGGGCTCGGCCAGGACCCGGATCGCGGTCAGGTCCGGATGCGTCACCGGCGGACGCACCAGCGCGGCGTCGATGCGGCCGGCCAGCAGATCCGCGATCTGATCCTTGCTCACCATCTCGCGCAGGGCGAGGGTGACGTCCGGCAGCGTCCGCCGGACCGCGGAGACGAGGCAGGGCAGGACGTCGTAGGCCGAGGCCGCCGTGAAGCCGAGCTTCAGGACGCCCGCGCGTCCCGCCGCGACCTGCCGGGTCACATGGGTCGCGGCCTCGGCGAGGCGCAGGATCCGCTGCGCCTCGGGAAGGAAGCTGCGCCCGGCCGCGGTCAGCCGGACGGAACGGCTCGTGCGCTCCAGGAGCCGGACGTCGAGGATCCGTTCCAGCACCTGGATCTGCCGCGACAGGGGCGGCTGCGTCATGTTCAGGCGGGCCGCCGCGCGTCCGAAATGCAGCTCCTCCGCGACGGCCGCGAAGCACCGGAGCTGGCTGAAGTCGAACATGGGGGCTCCGGTGCGCGCCGCGATGCGGGCCGGGAGCATAATCCGTGGCCACCGCCGCGTCCCCGCGGCGACGTCCAGTCAGGTCAGGCCGTGTACCGGTGGATTCGGCACGGCCACGACACGCCGTCCGGTCAGCAGCTCAGCCGGCGGCCTTCCCGACGCCCGAACGTGCGGTAATGCGCGGCCCCGGATTCCATCTGGCCGTTGGCGATGGCGCGGCGGACATCCGGATTGCAGCGCAGGTACTCGCGCTCGTCGAACTCGAAGGTGGCGCGCCCGCGATACTCGTCCCGGTCGCGATAGCCGCGATCCCGGTACTCGTCCTCGCCGCGATCCCGATAGACGCGGTCGCGGCCGCGATCGCCGTAATCCTCGTAATCGGGACGGGGCTGCGCCGAGACCGGGCCGACCACGCCCAGGATACCGAGGCTCACCGCGGCCGCTGTCAGAAGCGCCTTCATTGTTCCAGATCCTTCTTCCGGTGGCGTGAAACGCATCGCACCGGGAATGGTTCGATAGGCTTGGCCGTGAGATCGGGGCGGGCGGCACCCGCCGATACGCGGCAGGCGGGCGGTTCGGAGGCCGGACGGCCAACCCGTGCAGTGCCGCCGCGGGGCAGGCCCCGCGGCGGATCGGCCTCACATCCGGTGCATCATGCGGTGGCGCATGTCGCGGCGCATCATGTGACGCTCCATCCGGTGGCGCATCATCCGGCGCTCCATGCGGCGGTGCATCATGCGGTGCTCCATCCGGTCCATCTGAACATGGGTGACCATGTCGGCGGGGGCAGCGGCGGCGCCGGGCCCGATCGGCGCGGCCGAGGCCGGCAGGGCGACGGCACTGCCGAAGACGGCGATCAGTGCAGCGGTGATGATCGTGGTGCGCAAGGGGGTGTCCTCTCTCGCCGCCGGTGAGGGCAGGCGTTTCCTCGAGACCGTTGGCGGGAGCAGATTCTCCCACGGGTCGGCGAGGAAGCCGCTTGCGGCCCGGATGGTTCCCACCGGCCCGGCCGTGTTCGGGGCCGACGGGGGGCCGACGGGGCGCCCACAGCCTGGATGGGGCGGGATGACGAAGGGTGCCGGAGCGGCCGGCGCGAATGCCGCAGGTGTCGCGGCAAGGATTCCGCAACCATCGGGTGAGAAAGCTGCCGTCTCAGCACCGCCGTCGGTGCTTCGGGGCGCGGTTCGCGCCGGTCGAACGGATCCGCGAGCGCCGATGCAGACAGACGCGCCTTCCCCGGTCGCGCCGCCGAGCCCCGCCGCGTCCCCGGCCACGGGCGAGCCGGCCCCCTGGGACGGAGCCGCCGGATTCGGCCAGTGGCGCCTCGATCCGCTCAGCCGCCGGGTGACCCGGTCGGCGGGGCTCGCGCGCCTGCTCGGGGCGCCGGAGGCGCGCGACCTCGCCTTCGAAGACCATTTCGCCTGCTACCATCCGGACGACCGCGCCGCCGTGACCGCGCGGGTCGAGGGGATCCTGTCCGGAAACCGGCCGGCGAGCCCCTATCAGGCACGGGCCCGCATCATGCGTCCGGACGGCTCGCACCTCGACGCGATCATCCAGGGCGTGCCCGAATTCGGACCCGACGGCACGCTCGTCGCCCTGCACGGCATGCTCCTCGACGTGAGCGACCTCGTCCGGTCCGAGCGGCGCGCCCACGAAACCGACCGGCTCCTGCACGGGACGCTGGACAGCATGGACCAGGGCCTCGTCGTGCTCGATGCCGAGCAGCGGGTCCGCGTGTTCAACCGCGCCGCCGCGGAGCTGCTCGACCTGCCGGGCGACGTGCTGCGCGCCGGCGTCGCCTTCCCGGACATCCACGCCTACCAGCGCGCCCGGGGCGACTTCGCGGCGGCGGAATCCGACCTGCGGCTCGGGCTGGTCGGCCGCGACCTGCGGGCGCTCCCGCCGCTGTTCGACTGGCGCCTGCCCACCGGGATCACCCTGGAGGTCCGCCGCTCGCCCCTCGCCGATGGCGGCGCGGTCCTGACCTTCAGCGACGTGACGCAGAACCGGATCGCCGAGGGCGCGATGGAGGAGAGCGAGCGCCGCTACCGGCTGCTCGCTGAGAACGCCACCGACATCATCATCTGGTCCGACCTGAGCACCTGCCGCCGCTACGTCTCCCCCGCCGTGCGCGCCGTCCTCGGCTACGATCCGGAGGCGCTGATCGGGACGCAGCCCCTCGCCGACGTCCATCCCGACGACGTCGCGGCCTACCGCGCCGTCCTCGACGGCCTGACCAGCGGCCGCACCGAACAGGCCCTGACCTGCCAGCGCTACCGGCACCGGGACGGCCACTGGGTCTGGCTGGAGATCTCCTTCAGCCTGACCCATGACGGGGTGACGGGCCAGGCGGATGGCTACGTCGCCACCCTGCGCGACGTGAGCGGCCGCAAGGCCGCGGAGGACGCCCTGCGCCTGAGCGAGGCGCGCTACCGGGCGCTGGCGGACGCGCTGCCGCAGCTCGTCTGGATCGCCGGCACGGGGACCGGGGAGGCGACCTACGTCAACCGGCGCTTCGAGGATTATTACGGCCCGATCGGCCCGTCGCGGGCCGCGCGGATCGCCCGCAACCATCCCGAGGACGCGGAGCGGATGGAGCAGCTGTGGTGCGCGGCGCGCGAACGGCGGACCGCCTACGAGGTCGAGGGGCGGCTTCAGCGGCACGACGGCGCCTATCGCTGGCACAAGCTCGTGCTCCTGCCGATCTGGCACGGGGAGACGATGGTCGGGATGCTCGGCACCGCCCTCGACATCGACGAGATCGTGACGGCGCGCCGCGAGGTCGAGGAGGCGAGCAGCCTGCTGCATCTGGCCCAGCAGGCCGCCAAGGCGGGCACCTGGCACCTCGACCTCGACACCGGCCGGATCGACTGGTCGGCGGAGAGCGCGCGCCTGCACGGCATCGAGACCGACCGGGATTACGGGCTCGACGCGCAGACCTGGCTCAGCCTGATCGATCGCCGGGACGGGGAGTGCGCCCTGCGGACCGCCGCCGCGGCCGCGGAGACGGGGGAGACCTTCTCGATCGAGTTCCAGGTCCCGACCGCGGAGGGGGGCGTGCGCTGGATCAACGGCGTCGGGCGCGGGGCCCCCGGGCCGGACGGCCGGACGCGGCGGATGATGGGCCTCAACATCGACGTCACCGCCCGCAAGGCCGCCGAGGCGGCGCTCCTCGCCGCCAAGGCCGCGGCCGACGCCGCGCGCCTGGAGGCGGAGCGGGCGAGCGCGGCCAAGAGCGAGTTCCTGGCGGCCATGAGCCACGAGATCCGCACGCCGCTGAACGGCGTGATCGGCTACGCCGACCTGCTCCTCGACGAGACGGACCTCGGACCGGTGGCGCGCCGGCACGCCGACCACATCCGCACCGCGGGGGCGGCGCTCCTGACGGTGGTGAACGACGTCCTCGACTACTCGAAGGTCGAGGCCGGGCAGGTCGAGATCGTACCCCGGCCCTTCGCCCTCGAAGCGCTCATCGACAACGCGGTCTCGATCGTGCGCCCGTCGGCCGAGCGCAAGGGCCTCGCCCTCACCATCACCTGGACGCCGGGCCTGCCGGCCTGGCTCGAGGGCGACGAGGATCGCCTGCGCCAGGTTCTCCTCAACCTGCTCAACAACGCCGTGAAGTTCACCCCGGCGGGACACATCGGCCTGCGGGTCCTGGCCGGCCCCGGCGGCGGGGCCGGCGCGCCGACCCTGCGCTTCGAGATCGACGATACCGGGATCGGCATCCCGGCGGACAAGTGCGACCGGCTGTTCCGGCGGTTCTCGCAGGTCGACGGCTCGATCAGCCGCGAGTACGGCGGGACCGGCCTGGGCCTCGCCATCTCCAAGTCGCTGGTCGAGCTGATGGGCGGGACGATCGGCGTCGCGAGCACGGTGGGGCGCGGCTCGACCTTCTGGTTCGAGGCCGCGCTGCCCGAGACCGCCCCGGCGGCGCCCGCGGCGGCCTCCGCCTCGGCCCGTCTCAGCGCGACCGGCAAGCGCCTGCTCCTCGCCGAGGACGTGCCGCTGAACCAGGAACTCGCCCGGACGATCCTGGAACGGGCCGGGCACGCGGTGGACGTGGTGGGCGACGGCGTCGCCGCGGTTTCGGCGGTCCAGGCCCGGCCCTACGACCTCGTCCTGATGGACGTGCAGATGCCGGTGATGGACGGGATCGCGGCGACCCGGCGGATCCGCGCGCTCGGCGATGCACCGGGCCGCGTCCCGATCGTGGCGATGACGGCCAACGTCCTGCCGGAGCAGGTGGCCGAGCTGCGTGCGGCCGGGTTCGACGACCATGTCGGCAAGCCGTTCCGCGCGCAGACGCTGCTCGCCGCGATCGACCGCTGGACCGACCGGCCCGCGGAGCCGCCGTCCCCCGGCGGCACGATCGACCGCGCCGTCCTCGACGAGATGACCCAGATGATCGGCCGGGCGCGGATGAACGATCTGCTCGCGATGCTTGCCAAGGAGCTGTCCCAGCGGTTCGGCACCGCCGCGCCCGAGACGAGCCGCGACCGGCTCATGCTGGACGCCCACGCGATGGTGTCGGCGGCCAGCATGGTGGGCTTCGCGGCGCTGGCCGAGACCTGCCGGGCCGTCGAGGCGGCCTGCCAGTCGGGGGCGGATGTCGCCCCGATGCTCGGCACGCTCCGGGACCGCACGGCGGTCACGATCGCCGAGATCGAGGCCCTGCGGGCGGCCTGATCCCGCCCGCGCGGCGTCGCGTGGCTATGCGGGCGATGCCGGATTGTGCTGGACGGCCCGGACTCGTCGGCGGTGGTGGTGCCGCCGCCACTTCAGCACGGCGTAGCGCAGCCTGCTGTAATAGGCGTACAGCCGCGAATTGCGGTGCTGCCGGTGGGCAAGACGGACGCGGGCGATCCGCGGCGGCACGGCCGCGTACCGGGCCACGGCCCTTTCCGGCGCGGCGGCGGGCTTCGCGTTCAGGACGGCGACCGGATCCACGTAATTGACCTTGCGCACGACCTGGGTCTCGCCGCAGCCGGTGCAGAGGGAGCCGTTGAGGCGCTGCCACATCAGCTGTTCCCGCGCCAGGACCCGCCGGTCATTGGCGTCCGACAACTCGACCGGCGCCCGCAGCAGCGTCGAGCGGCTGCCGAAATTGGGCTTGTTGAGGATGATGCCGAGATCATTGGGCACCTCCAGCATCGGCAACCTGACCTGCTTCGGCTTGCCGTAGCAGGTGGCCGGGAAGACGACCGTAGACGCCAGGAGGGACAGCACTGCGGATTCGAGTGCTAGACGGCGCATCCTAGTCTCCGAGCTGGGTGGACGCTATCACATAGCGCCAAATCGGCAGCTTCCCTACAACTAATTTGCGTTTAGAATATCCGTCTGCGGGCTGCGGGTTCATGAACCCACGGTAAGCAATAATAATATGGCCACGCCTCAGTAGCGATTGCGGAGGATGGACAGGCGCAAGCGTTGCCGTAAGGCGTTCTCGACCCGTCCGGGCCACGATCGGGGCCGCACTCTACCCACGAAGAACGGCGCGTCGGCAAAGCCTTGCCATGGACGTGTCGCCCGCGACGGCTCGCACCCGCCACCGCGGGGCGCGCGGTCTCGCCGGAGGGGAAGCCGGCGGCGCAGGCGTTTTGTGAGAGGCGCTTATTGGCAGACCGGCCTTTCTCGATCATCGACTTCCAGTTGAGACGGCCACGGGCACGGGGCGACACGGCGCAGGACCGCCCCGACCAGCGAGGGACAGTTCAGATGGACCAGGCGGCGGACGATGTCGTGTCGGAGGCGGCGCTCTGTGCGGCCCTCCAGGCCTCCGGCGGCGTCGGCTTCTGGACCTGGGACATCGCCAGGGACGATGCGCGCGCCGATCCGGTCAGCGCCCTGCTGTTCAACATCAGCCCCGCGCGGTCGCGCGCCGGGGTCAGCCTCGCGGAGATCCTGGAGGCGGTCCATCCGGACGACAAGGCGCACATCGCGCAGGTGATCCTGGATTGCGTCGAGTCCGGCGGCTCCTACGCGGCCGAGTACCGCGTCTGCTCGCCGGCGGGTCGGCTGCGATGGGTGTTCACCCGCGGGCATTTCTACCTGGACGAGGCCGGCCAGCCGACCACGGGCCGGGGGGTGATCGTCGAGATCTCGGACAGCAAGTCCGCCGGCACCGCCTTCGCCCAGCGCGACGGCGCCAGCATCGACGACGCCCTCAACCGGACCGCGGACCTGTGCCTGTCGCTGCACAACGCGGTCTCGCAGCTCGACGACGCAGGCATGCAGGCGCTGACCGAGACCCTGCTGCTGGAGATCGGCCGGCACCTGGCGGCGCGGCAGCGGATCGCGCACGACCCCGCGCTGCACTGACCGGGCCCGCGGGTCCCGGCGCCGCGTCGCGATGCGCGGCGCCCTCGGTCGGAAGGGCCGCCCCGGCGCTCAGAACGGGTAGTAGCGCAGGGAGGTCAGGCCGGTGACGAGGTGGTTGGAGGGGGCGATCCCGAAGGCGCCCCGGAACGCGTCGCGCTCGGTGTAGGAGACCTGGGCGCCCGCCACGAGGCGGCCGTAGCCGCCCTTGTACAGGTCGTGCCAGAAGCCGCCGGTGATCTGGCGGATGTCCCGGGTCTCCGCCTGGCAGGTCCCGCTCGCCGCCCCCTCGACGTCGCAGCCCGTCACCACCAAAGTGGGCGATCCGTAGCCCGTGGCGTTCGGCGCGCCCGCCCGGGACGCGTGCTCCCAGCCGGCATAGAGGTAGACGTCGGTGCCCGGCTGGACGTGGGCGACCGCGCCGGCGAGCAGCTGGAAGGCCGGGACCGGCGCGATCGAGCCGTCGGCCTTCAGGGCGAAGTCGGGCAGCTGCGCGGAGCCGTAGCGGCCGATGCCCTGGCCGACGAGGCCGCTGACCTGGAGATCGAGGCGCTTGTCGATCACCGGCAGGGTCGCGGCGCCGCCGATGCCGTAGCCCACCGCGGTGTCGGAGTGGCCGGGGAGACGGGTCGCGGTGGTGAGGGTGGTGGGGCTCAGCCGGTCGTCGAAGAAGCGCACCAGCCCCTTCAGCTCGAAATGCCCGAAGCCCGGCTCGATGGCGAGCTTGCCGATGAGGTCGGGGATGCTGCTGTTCGAGTAGGTGGTGGAATTGTTGAGCAGGCCGGCCGCGTCGCCGGTGTTGTTGACGTTGACGAGGCTGGGCGCCGCGAAGGGGCTCGGCGGCAGGACGCTCTGGGGCGATTCCGCCGACAGGCCGGCCCACAGGCCCGGGGCGATGTCCTTGACGACGCGCACCTGCGGGTTGCGGGTCCAATTGAAGCCCGGCACGTACTGGGCGTCGATGGTGAGCGGGATCTGCTCCTTGAGCGGCGTGATGCCCGACAGGTCCGTGGTGACCAGGCTCCAGGCCTGGCCGGCGAGCACGTGCCAGCCGCTATCGAGGGCGTCGACAGTTGTAAAAATCTGCCGGACGCGGGGCGTGTAGCTGTTGCTCTCGCGCGAATTCGAGGTGGTGCCGGCCGCCAGGAAGTCGATCTCGTAATAGCCCGAGATCTGGAGCGTCGGCTCGACCCGGGCGGTGAACAGCCCGCTCAGCCGGCTCTGCCGGGCGGAGAAGCGGAACTCGCTCTCGCGGGACTGGGGGCTGTTGCGGAACGGGATGCCGTTGAAGTCGGTGGCGGTGTCCGAGACCGTGTTGGGGTTGCGGAAGATCCCGGCCAGCTCGACGAAGCCCCCTGGGGTGAAGCAGATCGCCGGCCCGAGCGCGTAGCTGCCGGCGTTGCAGACGAGGTCGTTGGCGAGGATCACCGGCGTGTGCTCGCTCACCCCCGGCCGGGCCCCGCCGGGACCGCCCGCCTGCGCGACGCGCTGCTGGTGCTCGGTCCGGGCGGCGAGGCGGGCCTGATCCCGCGACAGGACCCGGCGCTCCCGGGTCTCGCCGGCGAGCGCCGCCCTCTGCGCGCCGGACTGCCGGCGCAGGGCGGCGAGTTCCTGCTGCATGGACAGCATCTGGCGCTGCATCGCGTCCATGCGCGCGGCCATCTCGGCGACGGTCTGGGCCCGGGCCGGACCGGCTCCGAGACCGGCCGTGAGACCGAGGGCGAGACCGGTCGCCGCCGCGGTGGCGCGGGCGCTCGGCAGGTTCAGGCGCAGCATCGGTCCTCACCCAACGGGGTCGGGGATCCCCGGGCGGGATCCGCGGCGAACAGCCCGAGGTTGTGGGATGTGGCTTACGACGCTCGCATGACGTTTCCCCGCGGGGTACCCCGGAGGCGGGGGAAAACGCCGGCCGGCGACCGGTTCCGACGCGCTGTGGCGCCGCCGCCACGGTCGCTAACCCCTTGTCGTCACACGAATTCGTTGGTTCGGCCCGGCGCGGCGCCCCCCGCTCACCACCGCGCCGGGCCGAAGCGGGCCGGCGACCCGGATGGGAACGGGCCGCAGGGAACTTGGCCGTGCCGAGCCTGCGTTCTCTGGTTGTACGGGCCTCAAATCCCGCAGCTTAACAAAGGTATCGGCCATGGCCACCGACACGCACGAGATCTACGTCACCGCCCTCAAGAACACCCATGCCGTCGAGATGCAGGCGCTCCAGATCATGGAGCGCCAGGTCGAGCGCCTGGAGCATTATCCGGAGATGGAGCAGGCCCTGCGCCGCCACATCGCCGAGACGCACGGCCAGCGCCAGCGCCTGGAAGAGGCGCTCCAGAGCCTGTCCGAGAGCCCCTCGGCCCTCAAGGAGGGGTTTCTGGGCTTCGTGGGCAACATGATGGCCCTCGGCCACGCGCCGGCCCAGGACGAGATCCTGAAGAACACCTACGCCAACCACGCCTTCGAGAACTTCGAGATCGCGGCCTACGAGTCGCTGCTCGTGATCGGCGACGCGGCCGGCCAGCAGGGCCATCGGACGGCCTTCCAGCAATCGCTGAAGGAGGAAGAGGGCATGGCCGCGGCGGTGCGCTCGCTGATCGGGCCGACCACCGAGCGCTACATCAAGCTCACCACCGCCGGCGCGAAGGCCGACCGGTAGGGGGCTTCCGGCGGGATCCGCGACCAGACCGCCCGTGACGGAACCAGCCGAGCCGCGAGCGTTCGGCCAGTCATGGCCAAGCTCAGGCGAGATCAGGCCGGACCGCCCCCGAGGGCCTTCCGGTTTCCGGACACGCGATATCCGCCGATCCGGACACGAAAAACAGTCCCGGCGGGCGAACCTGTGGCGGGTGTGACCGTTATGTCTCCAAACACGGTTCCGGAGGACAGGTTATGGCCAAGCACGAGATCCTCGGCTACTTCGAGCACCGCCGCGACGGAGCCTGGGTCTGCGTCCGGCCCTTCACCCTGACGACCCGGGATGCCAGCGTCGACATCCGCCAGGGGATGCGCTTCGATTACGGCAAGCGGGTCGGCGGCGTCGACCTCGCGGAATACCTCGAGCGGCTGGGCTCGCAGTTCGGCTCGTAGGGCCCGGGCGGGGGCCGTCCCCCGCCGAGCCCGCTCAGCGTACGAGGCGCCGGACCCGGGTCCGGCGCCTCGCGTCGTTTTAGGCCCCGCCCCATTGCATCGTCAGCCCGCCATCGACCACGAGAGTGTGGCCGGTGACGTAATCGGACGCGTCGGAGGCGAGGTAGAGGATCGCCCGGGCGATCTCCTCCGGCTGGCCGGCCCGGTGCCACGGGATCCGCTCCAGGGACCGGTCGAGCACCTCCGTCCTCTCGAAGCGGTCGGCGGTCATCGGGGTCTCGATCAGGCCGGGGGCGACGTTGTTGACGTTGATCCGGTCCTCGGCGAGTTCCCGCGACAGGGACCGGCACAGGGAGCCGAGCCCCGCCTTCGACATGCCGTAGGGGGCGCTCTCCGGGGTCGGCAGGTGCTGGGCCACGGAGGAGACGAACACGATCTTGCCGTTGCCGCCCTGTGCCCGGCGCATCTTGATGAACGGGCGCGCGCAGAACAGCGGCCCCATCAGGTTCACCCGCAGGATCCGCTCCAGCAACCCGTCGTCCATCTCGGCGACCGGCACGCCGCTCATCGCCTGCCCGGCATTGGCCACCAGCACGTCGAGGGTGCCGAACTCGCTGCCGATCCGGTCGAAGGCGGCCGTGACGGCGGCCGGATCGCCGACATCGAGCTGGAGCACCAGCGCCCGGCGACCGGCGGCTTCGACCCGGGCGGCGGTCTCGCGGATACCGGCCTCGTCGGTGTGGTAGGTGATCGCCACGTCGGCGCCTTCGCGGGCGAACAGCTCCGCGGTCGCCTGCCCGATCCCGGAATCGGCTCCGGTGATCAGGGCACGGGTATCGGTCAGGGTCATCGTGCTTCCTCGCAGGCGCGCCGCGGTCGCGGCCGGATGCCGGGGCAATGGGCGCCGCCGGACCCGGTTCCGCACGCGCCCACCGGCCGCAGGCGCCGCGCGGGGGAACCCGCGTCGCGCCCTCTCTTTGACGCTCCGCGTCCGCATGGCCTACTGAGGACCCATGTCCGTCGATGACACGATCCAACTGGTCGCGGAGGAGTGCGCGCCCGACACGCGCAGCCGCATCCTCACGGCGGCGGACGCGTATTTCCGCGAGATCGGCTACCAGAAGACGACGGTGGCCGACATCGCCCGGACGCTGAAGATGAGTCCGGCCAACGTCTACCGCTTCTTCGAGTCGAAGAAGGCGATCAACGAGGCGGTGCTGGAGCGCCTGATCGGCGAGGTCGAGGCGCTGATCTCGGAGATCGCCGACCGGCCGGGCCTCGACGCCACCGCGCGGCTCGTGGCGGCGATCGAGACCCTGCACCGCGACTGCACCCGCCGCTGCGAGGCGTTCCCCCGGCTGCACGAGATGATCGAGGCGGCAATGGCGGAGAGCTGGGAGGTCTGCCGCCACCACGTCGCCCGGATCACCGCCGGGTTCGAGCGCATCATCCGCGACGGCGTGGCGCGCGGCGCGTTCGAGGCCGCGGACCCGGCTCTGGCGGCGGCCTGCATCCACGCCGCGATCGCCCGCTACACGCATCCGGTGCTGGTCGGGACGTCGATGCTTCAGCCGGTGCCGCCCGTGGAGGCCATGACGGCGTTCCTGCTGCGGAGCCTGGCGCCGACGGCACCCCGACCGTAGCGCGCCGGACGCGAATCCTGTTCCGACGGCGCCCGGCCTGCTTCCGCTGCCGCGAAGGCCCGCCGAGGCGCTGCCTTGGCACGGCGTTCTCCCTACCGGGCGATCCCGGGACGCCTCTCCGAGGCTGCTTCGCAGCACCTCGGGATAAGGAGAAGATCGGGATACACGTCCGTCAAAAGCGTCACGCGCCGGCGATCGCGCCGTCAGACCGGCGCTCCAGCGGCACGTCTACTCGGAGGCCGCCCCGGCTTCCGGCGCCGGCTCGGAGGCGCTCGGCTGCGGGCCGTCATAGCCCTCGATCACCAGGATCTCGGCCTCGACGCCGCCGCGCTGCTTGGCCTTGGCGGCCTGGTAGAGGTCGGAGTTCCAGCAGGCGAGGGCGTCTTCGTAGCTCGGGAACTCGATCACCACGTTGCGCGACCGGGCCTGGCCCATCACCGCCTCGTGGGCGCCCCCGCGCACGAGGAAGCGGCCGCCGAACTTGGCGAAGGCGGCACCGTTGGCCGCCACATAGTCCTTGTAGGCCTCCGCGTCGCGGACATCGACACGCGCAATCCAGTAGCCCTTCGTCATGCCGGCGCCTCCTCGCTCGGGTGCGAAGTGGATCCCGGGCGTCCGAAGGCAATGGCGGAGGGGATCAGGTCAGCGCGGCGACGATCGCCTGCACCGCGGCCCGCGGATCCGCGGCACCGGTGATCGGCCGCCCGACCACCACGTGGTCGATCCCCGCGTCCCGCGCCTGCCCGGGCGTCATGACCCGCTTCTGGTCGCCGGCCGCCGCGCCCGCCGGGCGGATCCCCGGGGTGACGATCAGCCTTTCCGGCCCGACGATCCGCCGGATCGAGACCGCCTCGGCCGCGGAGCAGACCAAGCCGTCGATGCCGATCTCCGCGGCCTGGGCGGCCCGCTTCGCCACGAGCTCCGCCACCGGCAGGGCGTAGCCGGCCTCGGCGGCGTCGGCATCGTCGTAGGAGGTCAGCACCGTCACGGCCAGAATCTTCAGGCCCGCGCCCCGCCCGCGGAGCGCCGCCCGCATGGTCTGCGGATAGGCATGCACGGTGAGGAAGGTGGCGCCGGATCCCGAGGCCGAGCGCACGCCCTCCGCGACGGTGTTGCCGATGTCGTGGAGCTTCAGGTCGAGGAAGACCTTGAGGCCGCGCGCCGCCAGCCGCTCGGCCAGCGCCAGCCCGCCCGCGTAAGCGAGCTGGTAGCCGATCTTGTAGAACGTCGCGGCCTCGCCGATCCGGTCGATCAGCGCCTCGGCCTCGGGCACGCCGGGCAGATCGAGGGCGACGATCAGGCGGTCGCGGGGGTCGGCTGTGTCGGTCATCGGGCGTCCTTCCGGCTCGCGGCACGGATCACGGCCCGGCCGGGGCTGTCAATCGGCCGCCGGACGCTCGATCGCCCCTACCGGCCCTGGCGCGCGCCCTGCCGCCCGCGCCGCCCGGCCGGGCCCGGCCCCGACCACCGCGCCATTTTTCGCACGGTTGCCGTCTCATCACCCCGCCATAGCTGCACCGCGGGAACCTGATCGACCCCGGGGCCTTCTCCCACCATCTGATAGATCCTGCCGCGCTTGCGCCCCGGTGCGCGCGGCCAATGACGAGGACGGTGGCCCGATGCGGCGCGCCCACAGCATGGATTTCGGGGCCGAGATGGTCGAGGGCGGCGTCCGCTTCGCCCTCTGGGCCCCCACCGCCAAGAGCGTCGATCTCGTCGTCAACGGCACCGACCATCCCCTGCCCGAATCCGGCGGCGGCTGGCGGCGCACCGCCCTGCCCGGGGTCAAGCCCGGCGCCCGCTACGGCTTCCGCATCGACGGCGACCTCGTCGTCCCCGATCCCGCCTCCCGCTTCCAGCCGGACGACGTCGGGGGCCTCAGCGAGGTGCTCGACCCGCGCGCCTTCGCGTGGTCGGACGAGGCCTGGACCGGGCGGCCCTTCGAGGAGGCGGTGATCTACGAGTGCCATGTCGGCACCGCGACCCCGGAGGGGACCTATGCCGGTCTCCAGGCGCGCCTGCCCGACCTCAAGGCGCTCGGCGTCACCGCGATCGAGCTGCTGCCGCTCGCCGACTTCAAGGGCTCGCGCAATTGGGGCTACGACGGCGTGCTGCCCTACGCGCCCGACGGCGCCTATGGCCGCCCGGACGACCTCAAGCGCCTGATCGACGCCGCCCACGGGCTCGGGTTGATGGTCTATCTCGACGCGGTCTACAACCATTTCGGCCCGGCCGGGAACTACCTCCACGCCTACGCCAAGACCTTCTTCACCGAGCGCCACCAGACCCCCTGGGGCGCGGGCATCAACTTCGACGGCAAGGAGAGCGGCGCCACGGTGCGGCAGTTCTTCATCCAGAACGCCCTGTACTGGCTGGAGGAATACCGTTTCGACGGCCTGCGCTTCGACGCCGTCCACGCGATCCTCGACGATTCGCCGCGCCATTTCCTGGCCGAGCTCGGCGAAACGGTCCGCAAGACCTTCCCGGACCGGCAGATCCACCTGATGCTGGAGAACGAGGCCAATCAGGCGCGCTGGCTGGAGCGCGACGCCGCCGGCCGGCCGAAGATGCACGACGCGCAATGGGCCGACGACCTGCACCATGGCTGGCACGTGCTGCTCACCGGCGAAGACGCCGGCTATTATAAGAGCTTTGCCGACAAACCGGTCGCCCACCTCGCCCGGTGCCTCGCGGAGGGATTCGCCTATCAGGGCGAGCCGTTCGCGACCCTGGACAACCACCCCCGCGGCGAGCCCTCCGGGCACCTCCCGCCCTCCGCCTTCGTGACCTTCCTGCAGAACCACGATCAGGTCGGCAACCGGGCGCTGGGCGAGCGGCTCAGCCACCTGGCGGATCCGAAGAAACTCGATCTCGCCCGGGCCGGGCTGCTGCTGGCCCCGCAGATCCCGATGCTCTGGATGGGCGAGGAATGGTCGGCCTCGGCGCCGTTCCTGTTCTTCGTCGACTTCGCCCCGGACGAGGCGCTGAACACGGCGGTGCGCGACGGCCGCCGCCGGGAATTCAAGAGCTTTGCCGCCTTCGCGGACGATACCGGAAAGATCCCCGATCCCACGGAGCGTGACACCTTCGAGGCCTCGAAGCTGGACTGGTCGGAGCGCGACCGCTCGCCCCATCGCGAGGTGCTGGCCGAGACGACGCGGCTGCTGGCCCTGCGCCGCGACGTGGTCGTGCCCCTGGCGAAGTCCGGCTATCGGGGCGCCGCCGCGACCCTGCCGCGGCCGGACGTGGTCGACTGCACGTGGCGCTTCGGCGCCGGAACCCTGCGCTGCGTCGCCAATTTCGGGGACGCGGCCTATGCGGTCGATCCGGGCGGCGCCCGGGTGGTCTGGACCAACGCCCCCGACACGACCGGACGGGACCTGCCTTCCTGGACCGGCGTGTTCCTCTCGGAGTCCCGCTCGTGAGCCCCCTGGAACAGCTCGCCGACCTGGTCGGCGTCGCCGCCGGCTACACGGACGCCTTCGGCAAGCCCGTCGAGACCTCCCTGGAGGTGCGCCGCGGCCTGCTCGCGGCCCTGGGTTTCGCGGTGGACGACGAGGCCGCGATCGCCGGGAGCCTCGCCGAGGTCGAGCATCTGCGCCGCGGCCCGATCCCGCCGCTCCTGCCGGTGGAGGCCCGTCGCACCGCCCGGGTGCCGGTCCGCGTTCAGGACGGCGCGCCCCACACCCTGGTCTGGCGCCTCGTGGACGCCCGCGGGACCGCCCGCGAGGGCCGGGCCAACCTGCAGGGTCCGGAGCCGGGCTTCGAGCTGCCGCCGCTGACGCCGGGCTATCACCGCCTCACCGTCCAGGCCGGGCAGAGCCGGGCCGAGGCCTGGGTGATCGCCGCGCCGCAGCGCTGCTGGCGCCCGCGGCCCTACACAGAGGAGGGGGCTTCCGACTGGGGCCTGGCCGCGCAGCTCTACGGCCTGCGCTCGGCCACCAATATCGGCATCGGCACCTATGCGGATGCCGGCGAGGCGGCCCGCGAGGCGGCCCTGCGCGGGGCGGCCTTCCTCGGCCTGAGCCCGGTCCACGCCCTGTTCGCCTCCGACCGGACCAAGATCTCCCCCTACTCGCCGTCCTCGCGTCTGTTCCTGGAGACCCTGTTCATCGCGCCCCGCAGCCTGCCGGGACTGGCGGGATCCCGGGCCGAGGCGCTGCTCGCCGCGCGCGAAGACGCCATCACGGCGTTGCGCGAAGCGGCGCTGGTCGACCACCAGGGCGTGCACGACGTGCTCGAGCCGGTGCTCCGGGCCCTGTGGGCGGATTCGCCGGCCCGGGCCGGGACGGACGCGGGCTTCCAGCGCTTCCGCCAGGAGGGCGGCGCGGATCTCGAAGCCCACGCGGTGTTCGAGGCCCTGGCGGAGCATTTCCGGGGGCAGGGGGCCCATTGGCTAGGCGACTGGCCGGAGGAATACCGCCGTGCCGGCACGGAGGCGGTGCAGGCCTTCGCGGCGGAGAACGCGGAGGCCGTCGGCTACCATGCGTGGCTGCAGTACCTCGCCGACCGGCAGCTCGCGGAGGCCTCCGCGGCGGCGCTCGGGGCCGGCATGCGGGTCGGGCTCTACCGCGACCTCGCGGTCGGCGCCGACCGGGGCGGCTCCGAGATCTGGTCGCATCCCGAGCGCTTCGCCGACAAGGTGTCGATCGGCGCGCCCCCGGACCTCCTCGCCCCCAAGGGCCAGAACTGGGGCCTACCGGCCTTCGACCCGCTGGCGATGGAGCGCGACGGCCTCGCGGCGTTCCGAGCCCTGGTCCAGGCCAACATGCGCCACGCCGGCGCGATCCGGATCGACCACGCCTTCCAGCTCGCCCGCCTGTTCCTGATCCCGCTGGGCGCGGGCGCCCAGGCCGGCGCCTACGTGGCCATGCCGTTCGAGCCGATGCTGGCGGTGCTGCGGCTGGAGAGCCACCGCAACAAGTGCCTGGTCATCGCCGAGGATCTCGGCACCGCCCCCGAGGGGTTTTCCGACGCCCTGATGCGGGCCGGCGTGCTGAGCTACCGGATCCTGGCCTTCGAGCGGGAAGGGGACGGCCGATTCAAGGCCCCGTCGGCCTATCCGCGCGACGCGCTCACCGCGATCACCACCCACGATCTGCCGACCTTCGTCGGCTGGTGGCGCGGGGTCGACACCGACACCCGCCAGTCGCTCGGCCTGTACGATCAGGACCGCGCCGAGGCCGAGCGCAACGAGCGGGTGGTCGAGCGCCGCCGCCTCACCGAGGCGCTGGCCGGGGAGCAGCTGCTGCCCTCGGCCGAGCCGCCGGAGGCCGCGCCCTTCGAGGCCGCCGCCCGCTACCTCGCCCGGGCGCCGTCGATGCTGACCGCCGTCCAGTACGAGGACGTGGTCTCGGAACTCGCCCAGGCCAACGTCCCGGGTTCCACCGAGGGCTACCCGAACTGGCGGCGCAAGCTCGACCGGGACCTGACCGACATCGCCGCCCCCGGCGGCCCGCTGGCCAAGCTGGCGGCGGCGCTCTCGGCCGAGGCGCGGGGGCCGCGCTCCGGGGCCGCCCGGCTCGCGGTGCCGCCGCCGCAATCGACCTACCGGCTCCAGTTCCACAAGGACTTCACCTTCGCGGATGCGGAACGCATCGTCCCCTATCTGAAGACCCTCGGGATCAGCCACGTCTACGCCTCCCCGCTCCAAAAGGCCCGGGCCGGCTCGACGCACGGCTACGATATCGTCGACCACGGGGCGCTCAACCCGGAACTCGGCGGCGAGGCGGGCTTCGTCGCCCTGTCCGACACCCTGCGGGCGCACGGGATCAAGCTCCTCCTCGACATCGTGCCGAACCACATGGGCGTCGGCGGAGCCGACAATCCCTGGTGGCTCTCGGTCCTGGAATGGGGCTCCCTGTCGCCCTTCGCCGACGCCTTCGACATCGACTGGCAGCGCCTCGGGGCCGGGCGGAATCTCGTGATCCCGTTCCTCGGCGACCGCTACGGCGAGGCCCTGGAGAAGGGCACGCTGACGCTGAAGTTCGACCCCGAGACCGGGGCCTTCAGCGTCTGGCACTACGAGCACCAGCTGCCGATCCGGCCCCTGAGCTACCCGACTATCCTCAACCGGGTGATCGCCGCCATCGGGGCGGTGGACGACGACACCACCGCGGAGCTGCTCGCCATCTCCGAGCGCCTGCGCGCCATGGCGATCGACACCGACGAGACCCGCCGCAAAGGCTTCCCCGAGGAGGCGGAAGGGTTGAAGCGCCGGCTCGCCGAGATCTACGGCGTGTCGCCGCTGATCCAGGAGGCCACCGCCAGCACGCTCGCGCTGCTCAACGGCTTCAAGGGCCGGCCGGACAGCTTCGGGCCGCTGCACCGGCTGCTGGAGGCCCAAGCCTACCGGCTCGCCCATTGGCGGGTGGCCTCGAGCGATATCAACTACCGCCGGTTCTTCGACGTGAACTCGCTCGCCGGCCTGCGGGTCGAGCTGTCCGACATCTTCCACCGCTCCCACGAGACCGTGTTCCGGCACGTCCGCGCGGGCCGGATCGACGGGTTGCGCGTCGACCACATCGACGGGCTGGCCGACCCGCTGGGCTACGCGCGGGCGCTGCAGGCCGCCGTGGGCCCCGGCTTCTACGTGGTGGTCGAAAAGATCCTGGAGCCCGGGGAGCGGCTGCGGCCCTGGCCGGTGGCCGGAACCACGGGCTACGACGTGCTCAACCAGCTCGACGGGATCCTGGTCGACAAGGGTAGGCGCGGGAAGGTCGAGCGCCTCTACACCTGGGCCACGGGCTTCGACGAGCCCTACGGGTTCCAGCTCCGCGCCGCCAAGGCCGAGATCCTGGAGATCAGCTTCGCCAGCGAGCTGGAGGTGCTGACCTCCGACCTGAAGGAGGTCGCCGATGCCGACCGGCGCACCCGCGACTTCACCGTCAACGCGCTCCGCCGGGCGCTGATCGAGATCATCGCGCGCTTCCCGACCTACCGCAGCTATCTGCCGCCGGAGCTGGAGGAGGGCGAGGTCGAGCCCGAGGACGTGCGCCTGATCGAGGGCGCGGTCGCCAAGGCCAAGCGCTGGTCGGGCCTGCCGGACCGCTCGGTCCACGACTTCGCCGCCGAGGTCCTGCTCGGGCGGATCGAGACGACCGGCCCGGGCCGTCCGGACCCGCGGGTGGCCCTGCGCTTCCGCCGCCGGTTCCAGCAGCTCACCGGCCCGGTCATGGCCAAGAGCCTGGAGGACACGCTGTTCTACCGGTACGCGTGCCTCCTCGGCCTCAACGAGGTCGGCGGCGATCCGGGGGAATACGGCATCGACGCGGAGCATTTCCACGACCTGCAGGTCGCCCGCGCCCGCGACTGGCCGAACGCCATGATCACCACGGCGACCCACGACACCAAGCGCGGCGAGGATGCCCGCACCCGGCTGCTCGCCCTCTCGGAGATCCCGGAGGAATGGGCCGGGGCCTGGGACCTGTGGCAGCGCGCGGCCGGACCGCACCTCGCCCGGATCGACGGCGAGCCCGCCCCCGACGCCAACGACCAGTGGATGTTCTTTCAGGCGATCCTCGGCGCCTGGCCCCTGGAGCTGCTGGAGCGGGACGAGCCCGCCGTGATCGCGACGTTCCGCGACCGCCTGATCGCCTATGGCGAGAAGGCGATGCGCGAGGGCAAGCGCCGGTCGAGCTGGGTCAATGTCGACGAGGTCTACGAGGGCGCGGTCAAGAAGCTGTTTTCCGCGCTGATCGCCCCGGGCTCCGACTTCCTGCGCGCGCTCCGGCCCTTCGCCCGGCGGCTCGCCCATCTCGGCATGCTGGCGAGCCTCGGCCGGACGGTCCTGAAATGCACCCTGCCGGGCCTGCCCGACACCTACCAGGGCACGGAACTCTGGGACTTCTCCTTCGTCGATCCCGACAACCGCCGCCCGGTGGATTACCCGGCCCTGGAACGGATGCTCGAACAGGGCGGCGAACCGGCGGCCCTGCTGGCGCATTGGCCGGACGGGCGGGTCAAGCAGGCGACGCTCGCGCGGCTCCTCACGGAGCGGGCCGAGCGCCCGGACTTCTACGCCAGCGCCGCCTACGAGCCCGTCGCGGCCGCGGGCGCCCGGGCCGACCACGTGATCGCCTATCGGCGGACCGATCCGGGCCAGGAGGGCGGCGACCTGTTCGTGGCGGTGCCGCGGCTCGTGGCCGGGCTCGTCGGCGAGACAACCTGGTCGGGGGAGGCTTTTGCCGGCACCCGGGTCGATCTGGGGGTCGGGACCCGCTGGCGCGACCTCGCGACGGGGCGGATCGTCGAAGGGGAGGGGGCCGATCTCGGCGTCCTCCTGCGCGATCTGCCCTACGTGGTGCTGCGGCGGGAATCGTGAGGGGACCGGCGCCCCCGCTTCTCTCCCTCCCCCCTCTGCGGGGGAGGGTGGGCCGGCCGTCAGGCCGGGTCGGGAGAGGGGAACCCGGGTTCCGGAAAGGCCAGGGCAGCGGTGAGCAGCGCGGCATCGTCTGCGCCGTCGCTCCCCTCTCCCGACCCGCTTCGCGGGCCACCCTCCCCCGCAAAGGGGGGAGGGGACGCGCAGGGTGGCAGGTGCGGCAGCGCGTATTCCAAAACGTCCCTCCGCAGCCGTGTCATCCAACTCTGCTGAGACACGTCGAACCGCGCGGCACAGCCACACGCTTCGGGCGTTACGACACAGTGAACGGGAGCCAGGGGCCAGCATGAACGCACCGACCAAAGCCGCCGCGACGTCCGGGGCCGAGGCCGTCCTGCCCGCCGCCCTGGCGCCCCGGGCCGAGGGGCCGCGGATCTACAACCTGTTCCCGCTCCTGGTCGGGCGCGTGTCGGACTGGACCGCCGAGCTGCCGCGCATCGCGAGCCTCGGCTTCGACTGGATCTACCTCAACCCGTTCCACCAGACCGGCGGCTCGCGGAGCCTGTACGCGGTCGCCGATCCCGAGCGCCTCGACGAGCGGTTCCGGGACCAGGACGGCACCCCGGACGACGCGCAGATCCAGCGTTTCTGCGCCGCCGCCAAGGCCGCCGGCCTGTCGGTGATGACCGATCTCGTGATCAACCACACCGCCGACAACGCCCGGCTCGCCACCGAGCGGCCCGACCTGTTCATGAAGGAGCCCGACGGCTCGATCATGCACCCGGCCGCGGTGGATCCGGACGATCCGTCGATCCGCACCGTCTGGGGCGACCTCGCCGAACTCGACTACCACACCCAAGCCGCCCGGGACGAGCTGACCCGGATCTGGGGCGCCTACGTCGCCCGGCTCCAGGGGCTCGGCGTGGCCGGCTTCCGGTGCGATGCCGCCTACAAGGTGCCGCCGGAGACCTGGCGCGTGCTGATCGGGGAGGCCAAGGGCCGGGATCCCGCCTGCCTGTTCGCCGCCGAGACCCTCGGCTGCACCTTCGAGGAGGCGAAGGCCACGGCCGGCGCCGGCTTCGACTACCTGTTCAACTCCTTCGCGTGGTGGGACCTGCAGAAGCCCTGGGCCCTGGAGCAGTACGAGCGCCTGCGGGTGCTGGCGCCCTCCATCGCCTTCCCCGAGAACCACGACATGAAGCGCCTCGCCGCCGGGATCGGCGGCGGCCCCGAGGCGGTGGCGGCGCATCTGCGCACCCGCTACGCCCTCGCCGCCTTCTTCTCGGCGGGCGTGCTGATGCCGATCGGCTACGAGTGGGGCTACCGCCGGGCGCTGCACGTGGTCGAGACCACCCCGCGCGACCGCGAGAGCGAGACCGGGATCGACATCTCCGGCTATGTCCGGGCGGTCAACGCCCTGCGGGCCGAGCTGCCGGCCGCCAATGTCGAGGGTGCGCAGCTGCGGATCTCCGCGCCCGACAGCGACCTGGTGGCGCTCGCCCGGTTCGACACCGGCCATCCGGCCTCGGCGCGGCACGGGCTGATCGTGCTCTACAATCCGACCGAAAGACCGGTGCCGGTGGATGCCGGCACGCTGATCGCCCGCACCGGCGGGATGCTCGGCGCCTTCGTCGACCGGACGCCCGGGGCCGAGCCGATCGCCTTCCATCCCGGCAGCGCCATCGATCTGCTCCCGGGCGAATTGCGCATCCTCGCGGCGGGCACCCAGCAGGCCGCCGAGTTCCCCGATCGGGGCTCCCCGGACGGTGAGGGCCGGGTCGTGATCGAGGCGGTCACCCCCGAGATCGACGGCGGCCGCTCGGCGGTGAAGCGGATCGTCGGCGAATCCCTGCGGGTCGAGGCCGACATCTTCTCCGACGGCCACGAGATCATCGACGCCGCGATCCTGTCGCGGGTCGCCGGCAGCGAGGGCTGGCGCGAGGACCCGATGGTCTTCGCCGACAACGACCGCTGGGCCGGGCATTTCCCCCTGGAGAAAAACGCCCGCTACGAGTTCACCCTGATCGCGTGGCGCGACCCGTTCTCCTCCTGGATCCGCGACACCCTGAAGAAGCGCGCGGCCGGGGTCGACATCCGCCTGGAGACGATCGAGGGCGTGACCGTCGTCGAGACCGCCGCCGCCCTCGCCCGGACCCGGGGCGGCCGCGACGCCGAGCGCCTCGCCGCCCTGGTGGCGGCGCTGGCCGCCGAGGAGGCGGGCTCGCCCGCCCAGCTCGACCGGATCCTCCAGCCTGACGCCGCGAGCCTCGTGCGCCGGAATGCCGAGCGGGTGAACCTCACCTGCTATCCCGTGACCCTGCCGGTGATCGCCGACCGCCTCGCGGCCCGGTTCTCGGCCTGGTACGAGATCTTTCCGCGCTCGCAATCGATGGACGTGAACCGCCACGGCACCTTCGACGACGTGATCCGGCGGCTCCCCGAGATTCGCGAGCTCGGCTTCGACGTCCTCTACTTCACGCCGATCCACCCCGTGGGAAGAACCAACCGCAAGGGGAAGAACAACACCCTCAAGGCCGAGCCCGGCGATGTCGGCTCGGTCTACGCGGTGGGCGCGGAGGAGGGCGGCCACGAGGCCGTGCATCCCGACCTCGGCACGCTCCAGGACTTCGAGCGGCTGGTGGCGGCGAGCCACGCCTACGGGATGGAGATCGCGCTGGACTTCGCGATCCAGTGCTCCCCCGACCATCCCTGGATCAAGAACCACCCGGAATGGTTCGAGTGGCGCCCCGACGGCACGCTGAAATTCGCCGAGAACCCCCCGAAGAAGTACGAGGACATCTCGAACGTCCATTTCTACGGCGGGGCCCTGCCCGGGCTGTGGATCGAATTGCGCGACATCCTGCTCGGCTGGTGCGCCCGGGGCGTGCGCATCTTCCGGGTCGACAACCCGCACACCAAGCCGATCCCGTTCTGGGAATGGGTGATCGGCGAAGTCAACGGCCGCTATCCGGATGCGATCTTCCTGGCCGAGGCCTTCACCCGGCCGAAGATGATGAAGAAACTCGCCAAGGCCGGCTACCAGCAGAGCTACACCTACTTCACCTGGCGCAACACCAAGCAGGAGCTCACCGACTACGCCCTGGAGCTGGCCGGGGAGATGGGCGAGTACTACCGCCCGAACTTCTTCGCCAACACACCCGACATCAACCCGTACTTCCTCCAGACCAGCGGGCGCGCCGGCTTCGTGATCCGCGGCACGCTCGCCGCCACCCTGTCGTCGGTCTACGGCATCTACAACGGCTTCGAATTGTGCGAGGCGGCGCCGTATCCGGGCAAGGAGGAGTACCTGAACTCGGAAAAATACGAGCTGAAGGCCTGGGACGATCACCGGCCGGGGAACATCCGCGCGCATATCGTCAAGCTCAACACGATCCGGCGCGAGAACCCGGCCCTCTGGGATTTCCGCAACGTCGTCTTCACCGGGGCCTTCAACGATCAGATCATCGCCTACGCGAAGGCGACGCCGGAGCGCGACAATTGCGTCTTCACCATGGTCAACCTCGATCCGAAGAACCGCCAGGAATGCACCTACGAAGTGCCGCTCTGGCTGTTCGGCCTGCCCGACGACGGTGCCGTCGAGGTCGAGGACCTGCTCCAGGGCTACACGTTCGAGTTGCGCGGCAAGACCCACCGCATCGCCCTCGATCCGGCCGAGCGATCCTGCGTGATCTGGCGCCTCCGGGCGCCGCGGCGGGTTGCGGGCTGAGCGCGCCCGTGGCACTCGGCCATGGCAGTTGAATCCTGCGGCGGGCGTTCCCGTCGCCGACCCTTGCACCCGCGCGGCGGCCGACCGACCGCGTCCCGGCCGGTCCCCCCGCCGGTCCCGTCAGATCCGACCGATGAGGCAGCGACGCGATGATCGATCGCAGCGACCCGCAATGGTACCGTGACGCCATCATCTACCAGATCCACGTCAAGTCGTTCTTCGACGCGAACAACGACGGGATCGGCGACTTCGAGGGTCTGACCCAGCGCCTCGACTACGTCCGCGACCTCGGCGTCACGGCGATCTGGCTGATGCCGTTCTACCCCTCGCCGCTGCGCGACGACGGTTACGACATCGCCGATTACGAGGGCATCAACCCGTCCTACGGGACCATGGAGGACTTCAAGGCCTTCGTGGCGGCGGCCCATGACCGGGGCCTGCGGGTGATCACCGAACTCGTGATCAACCACACCAGCGACCAGCATCCCTGGTTCCAGGCCGCCCGGGAGGCGCCCCCCGGCTCGCCCGAGCGCGACTTCTACGTCTGGTCGGACACCGACGAGCCGTACAAGGACACGCGGATCATCTTCCTCGACACCGAGGCCTCGAACTGGACCTGGGACCCGGTCGCCAAGCAGTATTTCTGGCACCGGTTCTACAGCCACCAGCCGGACCTGAACTTCGACAACCCGAAGGTGCTGGAAGCGGTCATCGCGACGATGCGCTACTGGCTCGACATGGGCGTCGACGGCCTGCGCCTCGACGCGATCCCCTACCTGATCGAGCGCGACGGCACGAACTGCGAGAACCTCGCCGAAACCCACGATGTGATCAAAAAAATCCGGGCGGCGCTGGATGCCAGCTATCCCGACCGGATGCTGCTGGCGGAAGCCAACCAGTGGCCCGAGGAGACCGCCCAGTATTTCGGCGACGGTGACGAATGCCACATGGCGTTCCACTTCCCGCTGATGCCGCGGATGTACATGGCGATCGCCCGGGAGGACCGGCACCCGATCACCGACATCATGCGCCAGACCCCGGAGATCCCCGAGGGCTGCCAATGGGCGATCTTCCTGCGGAATCACGACGAACTCACGCTCGAAATGGTGACCGCCGAGGAGCGCGATTATCTTTGGTCGTTCTACGCCGCCGAGCGGCGGGCCCGGATCAACCTCGGCATCCGCCGCCGCCTCGCGCCGCTCCTCGAGAACGACCGGCGCAAGATCGAATTGATGAAGTCCCTCGTCCTGTCGATGCCCGGCACGCCGGTGCTCTATTACGGCGACGAGATCGGCATGGGCGACAACATCTATCTCGGCGACCGCGACGGCGTGCGCACGCCGATGCAGTGGACCCCGGACCGCAACGGCGGCTTCTCCCGGGCGAACCCCCAAAAACTGTTCCTGCCGGCGATCCAGGACCCGATCTACGGCTTCGACGCGATCAACGTCGAGGCGCAGATCCAGGCGCAGACCAGCCTGCTGAACTGGACGCGGCGCATGATCGCGATCCGCAACAACAGCGTCGCCCTGGGGCGCGGCACGATCCAGTTCCTGTATCCGTCGAACCGCAAGGTGCTCGCCTGGATCCGCGAGCACGAGGACGAGCGGGTCCTGTGCGTGGCCAACCTGTCGCGCGCGCCCCAGGCGGTGCAGCTCGACCTGTCGGAACTGCGCACCGCGGTGCCGATCGAGCTCACCGGCGGCACCGAGTTCCCGCCGATCGGCGACCTGCCCTACCTGCTGACCCTGCCGTCCTACGGCTTCTACTGGTTCTCCCTGAGCGCCGCCCGCTCGGGGGCGATCGGCCCGCAGCAGGAGCCGCCGGAGCTGTTCACCCTGGTGCTGACCGGCGGCATCGAGAGCCTGATGTCGGGCCGCGAGCGCGTCGCCTTCGAGCGCACCGTGGTGCCGCCCTTCCTGACGAGCCGGCGCTGGTTCGGCGCCAAGGGCTCGCGGATCAGGGGCGTGAAGGTGATCGACTGCGCCGCCGTCAAGGACGTGGACGGGAGCGCGCGCTTCCTCCTGCCGCGCCTCGACGTGCAGCTCGCCAACGGCGAGACCCACCAGTACTTCGTGCCGGTGGGCGTCGACGAGGGCCGCGAGGACGAGACGCTGCTGCCCTTCGCGGTGGCGCGGGTGCGCCGGGGGCCGCGCACCGGCCTGCTCTACGGGGCGGCCGGCTCCAACGACTTCGCCGCCGGCCTGATCGACGACATGCGCCGGGCCCGCGAGATCCCCACCGAGAGCGGGCGGCTGGTCTTCGCCGCCACCTCGGCCTTCGACCCGGAGGTCACGGTCGACGTGGCCGACATCCGCCGGCTCTCGGCGGAGCAGAGCAACACCTCGATCGCCATCGGCTCGAAGATGATGCTCAAGCTCCTGCGCCGCCTGCAGCCGGGGATGCATCCCGAGATCGAGGTCGGGCGCTTCCTCACCGAGCAGGCGGGGTTCTCCAACACCCCCGCGCTCCTCGGCACCCTCGAACACGTGGCCGAGGACGGCACGCGGACGGCGCTGGCGGTCCTTCAGAAGTTCGTCATGAACCAGGGCGACGCCTGGACCCTGATGCTGGAGGGCCTGCGCCGGGACTTCGAGACCGTGGTGCTCACCCCCGAGAGCGAGGCTGCGACCCCTGAGGAGGCGTTCCAGGCCCATCGGCCCTGGGCGGAGCTGCTCGGGCGGCGCACCGCCGAGCTGCACGCGGCGCTGGCGACCGAGACCGACGACCCGGCCTTCGCGGCCGAGCCGTTCACCGAGGCCGACCTCGCGGTGCTCGCCCGGGACGCCCGCCACCAGGCCGAGCGCGCCTTCCGGGCGCTGAAAGGGCTCACCGAGCGCGGCCTCGACGCCGGCAAGACCGCCTGCGCGGCCCTCCTCCCGCGCCGGCAGGAGGTCGAGACGCTGATCGACGCGCTCACCGACGCGCCGCCTCTGGGCGCCTACAAGACCCGCATTCACGGCGACTACCACCTGGGGCAGGTCCTGGTCGCCGAGAGCGACCTGATCATCGTCGACTTCGAGGGCGAGCCCTCGCGCCCGGCCGACGAGCGCCGGGCCAAGTCGATGCCCCTGCGCGACGTGGCCGGGCTGATGCGCTCCTTCGCGTATGGTGCCGAGACCGTGACCCGCGAGATCGCCGCCCGGTTCGGCGACACCGAGGAGCGGGCCCGCGACGCCGCCACCGCCTGGCGCGGGATGATCGAGGCGGCGTTCCTGGACGGCTACGAGGCCGCGGTCGTGGGCTCCCGGGCCGCCGTGACCGACCCGGGCACGCGGGCGCGGCTGCTGCGCCTGTGCCTCCTGACCAAGGCCCTGTACGAGGTCGACTACGAGGCCAACAACCGGCCGGACTGGATCGAAATTCCCGCCCGCGGGGTTCTCACCATTCTGGACGCGGACCGACACGAGCCCGGAGCATCGGAATGACGGCGATCGACGAGACCTTCGCAACGCGGGCCGACCCGGAAGCGGCGACGGCGCGGGACGCAGAGGTCCCCGGCTCCGCCGCCGCGGCGCCGAGCGTCCATCCGGACGCGATCGCCGCCCTGATGAGCGCCAGCCACGGCGACCCGTTCGCGGTGCTCGGCCCCCACCGGGCCGGGCCGGATGCCTGGGAGGTGCGCGCCGTGCTGCCCGAGGCCCGGGCCGCCACCCTGGTGATGGACGGGCGCAGCGTGCCCTTCGAGAAGCGCCACCCGGACGGGTTCTACGTCGCCCGGGTCGAGGGCGAGCACCGGCCGCTCTACGAGATCGAGGTCGAGGCCTGGGACGGATCGAAGCGCCGCCGCTACGACCCCTACGGCTTCGGCTCGTCGATCGAGCAGTACGACGTGGCGACCTTGCGCGAGGTCGGCACCAACCTCGTCTACCGGATGCTCGGGGCCCAGTCCGGGCGGCTCGACGGCATCGACGGCTTCCGCTTCGCCGTCTGGGCGCCCAATGCCCGCAAGGTCAGCGTGGTTGGCGACTTCAACGACTGGGACGGGCGGCGCCACCCGATGCGCCTCTGGCAGGACGGCGGCATCTGGGAGCTGTTCGTGCCCGGGCTCACCGCCGGCGTGCGCTACAAGTTCGAGATCCGCGGCCCCGACGGGGCCCTGATCCCGCTCAAGGCCGACCCGGTCGCCTTCGCGGCCCAGCACCCGCCGGAAACCGCCTCGGTCACCCACGGGACCGGGGAGTTCGACTGGCGCGATTCCGGGTGGATGAGCACCCGCGGCGCCAAGGACCCGCGCCACGCGGCGATCTCGGTCTACGAGGTCCATCTCGGCTCCTGGGCGCGGGTGCCCGAGGAGGGCAACCGCTACCTCACCTACAAGGAGCTGGGCGAGCGGCTGATCCCCTACGTCAAGGATCTGGGCTTCACCCATATCGAGATGCTGCCGATCACCGAGTTCCCGTTCGACGGGTCCTGGGGCTACCAGCCGGTCTCGCTGTTCGCCCCGACCAGCCGGTTCGGCACCCCGGAGGAATTCGCGGCCTTCGTGGACGCCGCCCACGAGGCCGGCATCGGCGTGCTGCTCGACTGGGTGCCGGGCCACTTCCCGCTCGACGCCCACGGGCTCGGCCAGTTCGACGGCACGCACCTCTACGAGCACGCCGATCCCCGCCAGGGCTTCCACCAGGATTGGGGCACATACATCTACAATTTCGGGCGCACGGAGGTCGCGACCTTCTTGGCGGCCAACGCCCGGTTCTGGCTGGAGCACTACCACCTCGACGGCCTGCGCGTGGATGCGGTCGCCTCGATGCTCTACCTCGACTATTCGCGCCGCCAGGGCGAGTGGATCCCGAACCGCTACGGCGGCAACGAGAACCTCGACGCCATCGACTTCCTGCGCAAGACCAACGAGGCGACCTACAGCCACGCCCCGGGCACGATCACCGTGGCCGAGGAATCGACCTCGTGGCCCGGCGTCTCGCACCCGACCTATACCGGCGGGCTCGGCTTCGGCTTCAAGTGGAACATGGGCTGGATGCACGACACCCTGCATTTCATGCAGGAGGATCCGATCCATCGCCGCTACCATCACCACAACCTGACCTTCGGGCTGCTCTACGCCTTCTCGGAGAACTTCATCCTGCCGCTCTCCCACGACGAGGTCGTGCACGGGAAGGGCTCGCTGCTGAACAAGATGCCCGGCGACCGCTGGCAGAAATTCGCGAACCTGCGCGCCTATTTCGGCTTCATGTGGGGGCATCCCGGCAAGAAGCTGCTGTTCATGGGCGGCGAGTTCGGCCAGGAGCGGGAGTGGAACCACGACACCAGCCTGGACTGGCACCTGCTCGACGATCCCCTGCACAAGGGCGTCAAGGACGTGGTCCGGGACCTCAACCGGCTCTACGTCGCGACGCCCGCCCTCCACAGCCGCGACGTGGAGCAGACCGGCTTCCAGTGGCTGGTGGCGGACGACCAGGACAACAGCGTCATCGCCTGGGCCCGCAAGGGCGCCGAGCCGGGCCAGGTCGCCATCGTGGTGTCGAACTTCACCCCGATCCCCCGGGAGGGCTACCGGATCGGCGTGCCGGAGGCGGGCTTCTACCGCGAGGCGTTCAACTCGGATGCCGGCGTGTACGGCGGCTCGAACCTCGGCAACAACGGCGGCGGTCACAGCGACGGACAGGCGAGCCACGGCCAGGCCCAATCCCTGTCGCTGACCCTGCCGCCGCTGGCCACGATGATCTTCGTGCTGGAGCGGTGACGTAAATCCCGCCCGCCCTCTGCGGGCTACCGGATTCACACATCTCAGTCTGACGCCAACACGCTGAAAACAGAGCGCTTTTCCCCTCCCCCTTGTGGGGAGGGGTCAGGGGTGGGGGTGGCTCAGAAGGCACCGCACCGCTCCATCCTGCACGACCCCCACCGCCAACGCCTCACCGCACGGGGGAGGCGCGAACGTGTCGGCCAGCAATTGTGCGCATCGTAGCGCTGCGGGGAGGGTGGCCCCTGCGTCAGGAGGGGCCACCCTCCCCGCAGAGGGGGGAGGGCGAGGAGCCGATCCGTCTGTAAAAACCCTACGCGGCGCGCCAGCGGAGCGCCGGGCTGTTGCCGATGGCGCGGGCGTAGAGACCGGCGTAGTTGTCGGCGGCCCGATCCCAGCCGAAGCGGGCCGCCATGGCCCGCCGCCGCATGGCGTTGAGGCGCTTCTTCTGGCCGAAGGCCTCCAGCGCCCGGCGGACCGCCGCCCCGAAGGATGCCGCCGAGGGTTCGGCGAAGGTGAAGCCCGTCACCCCGTCCTCGACCGTGTCGGCGAGGCCCCCGGTCCGGCGCACGATCGGCAGGGAGCCGAAGCGCTGGGCGTACATCTGGGCCAGCCCGCAGGGTTCGAAGCGCGAGGGCATCAGCAGGAAGTCGCTACCCGCGAACATCCGCCGGGCCTGGGCCTCCTCGAAGCCGACATGGACACCGACCGCGTCGGGATGGCGCCTGGCGAGGCCGCGCAGGGCCTGCTCGAACCGGCCCTCGCCCTGGCCGATCACCACGAGCTGGCCGCCCTCGGCCACGATCGCCTCGGCGGCCTGCAGGCTCAGGTCGATGCCCTTCTGGTGGACGAGCCGCGACACGATGGCGAAGAGCGGCCCGCGGGAGACCGCCAGCCCGAACTGGTGGCGCACCGCCTCGGCATTGGCGCGCTTGCCCTTCCAGTCGTCGACCTCGAACCGGGTCGCGAGGTGGGGGTCGGTGCTCGGATCCCAGGTCTCGTCGATGCCGTTGAGGATGCCGGCGAGCCGGCCCTGTCCGGCGCGGGTGCGCAGCAGCCCGTCGAGGCCGCAGCCCAGCTCGGGGGTCTGGATCTCGCGGGCGTAGGTCTCGCTCACCGTGGTGACCTGCGAGGCGTAGAAGATCCCCGCCTTGAGGAAGGAGAGCTGGCCGTAGAACTCGGCGCCGTCCACCTGGAAGGCCGAGTCCGGAACGCCGAGGCGGCCCAGGCTGTCCCGGGGGAACAGGCCCTGATAGGCGAGGTTGTGAATCGTCAGCACGCTCGGGATCCGGCGGCCGCGCCAGGCGAGATAGGCCGGGGCGAGCGCCGCCTGCCAATCGTTGAGGTGCAGGAGATCGGCCGCCCAATCGGCATCGATGCCGGCGGCGATCTCCGCGGCCGCGAGGCTGAGCCGGGCGAAGCGCAGGTCGTTGTCGCCGAAATCGCCGTGGGCGTCGCCGTAGGGCGTGCCGTCGCGCTCGTAGAGGTCGGGCGCCAGCAGCACGTAGATCCGCAGCCCGTCCGCCGCCTCGACGAGGCCGAGGTCGCAGGCCGGGACCCCCGCGAAGCCGTCGAGGCGCGCGACCACCGGGATCTCGGGGAACGCGGCCCGGACCTCCCGGTAGCCCGGGATCAGGACGCGGATGTCGTAATGCGGCACCATGGCCCGGGGCAGGGCGGCCGAGACCTCGCCGAGACCACCGGTCTTCACGAAATCGGCCATCTCGGGGGTTGCGTAGAGGATGCGGCGGCGCAGCGAGGCCGGCCGGGCGGCCGAAGGGACATGAACGGCGCCGTCCCCTTCGCCCGACGGCCGATCGGCGAAGGGATCACCACGGCGCGCATCGAGCATCGGCATTGATCCTGGCCGGGCGGGATGCCCCGGTCTGGCAGACGATCGGGCAGACACGGCTGTCGCGATCTCAACCACAGTCAATGCTCCTCCGTCGCGACGGTTCCGCTGCGACGCACAAAATAGGCCACTGGCTGCGTTAAACTTCGGTTACGCCGCGTGCAATGCGGCATGAGCTGCACCCGGACGGAGTCCCTCCAGCCGCCGACACTTCTATTCGCGGCGCAGGATCACCCCCTCGGCGGCGTCGAGGGCCAGGGCGGCGCGGGCCGCCTCGCCCGTGCGGCCCGGGCGGGTCGAGAGCAGCACCCTCCAGCCGCCGTCGGGCAGCGGCAGGCTCCGGGCCGCGCCGCCGAAGTTCAGGACCATCCGCAGGACCTCGCCGCCGAGGACGCGCTCGTAGGCGAACACCCCCTCGACCCCGAGGGGCACGCCCCGGTAGTCGCCGACCGCGAGCGCCGCGTGGTCGCGGCGCAGGGCCAGCAGCCGCCGGTGCAGGGTCAGCATCGAGGCCGGGTCCGAGCGCTGGGCCTCGACGTTGCGGGTCGCCCAATCCTCCGAGAGGGGCAGCCAGGGCTCGGCGGCGGACGAGCCCGCACAGAAGCCCGCCCGCGGGCTGTCGTCCCACTGCATCGGCGTGCGCTCCGGGTCGCGGCCGTGCCCAGGCTCGTTGCGTTCCCAGGGGTCCCGGGCGCGCCCCGGGGGGATCGGCACATGGCCGAGGCCGATCTCGTCGCCGTAATAGAGGGTCGGCGTTCCGCGCAGGGTCAGGAGCAGCATCGCGGCGATGCGGGCCTGGGCCTCCCCGACCCGGGCGGCGATGCGCGGCTGGTCGTGGTTGCCGAGCACCCAGTTCGGCCAGCCGCCCGGGGGCAGGGCGGCCTCGTAGCGCGCCACGAGGTCGGCCACGGCCTCGGCCCGCCACGGGGTCTGGATCAGCTGGAAGTTGAACGGCAGGTCGGCCCCGGTCAGGTCCGGGCCGTAATAGGCCACCAGCCGCTCCACCGGCAGGTAGATCTCGCCGATCAGCACGCGCTCGCCATAGCCGCGCAGCACCGCCCGCATCCCGGCGATCACGTCGAACACCTCCGGCCGGTCGGCGGAATAGACCTGGAGGAAGCGGGTGATCCCGGGCGCCCCCGGTGCGGCGTCGGGATTGACCGGGTTGTCGCGGAACGCCGGATCCTTCATCAGGTGCCAGATCACGTCGACCCGGAACCCGTCGACCCCGCGTTCCAGCCAGAAGCGGAGCACGGCGTGCATGGCCTCCCGCACCGCGGGGTTGCGCCAGTTCAGGTCCGGCTGCTCCTTGAGGAAGGCGTGGTAGTAATACTGGCCGGTGGCCGGATCCAGCGTCCAGGCCGGGCCGCCGAAATTCGACAGCCAGTTGTTGGGCGGGCCGCCGTCGGGGCCGGGATCACGCCAGATGTACCAGTCGCGCTTCGGGCTCGTGCGCGACGCGCGGCTCTCCGTGAACCACGGATGGGTGATCGCGGAATGGTTGGGCACGAAGTCGAGGATCACCCGCAGCTTGCGCCGATGCGCCTCCGCGACGAGCGCGTCGAAGTCGGCGAACGTGCCGAACAGCGGGTCGATCCCGCAGTAATCGGCGACGTCGTAGCCGAAATCCGCCATGGGCGAGGGGTAGATCGGCGAGATCCACACGGCGTCGACCCCGAGCCAGGCGAGGTGGTCGAGGCGCGCCGTGATGCCCGGCAGGTCGCCGACCCCGTCGCCGTTCGTGTCCTGAAAGGAGCGGGGATAGACCTGGTAGACGGTCCCGCGCTTCCACCAGACGGTGTCGGTCATGCTGCGCCTCTCGCGTTGCCGCCCTGAGCAGACTTAAATTGGCGAGCCACACCGTACGCGACAGCGACGCCATCCTCGCCGAATGGGGCGCGGGTCCCCTCTCCCGTGCGGGAAAGGGACAGGGTGCGGGATGAGAACATTCAGGAAAAGGCTCGGCCTTTACGCGCGTCGATGGCGCGCTCCATCCTGATTCCTCCCGCCCCTCACCCCAACCCTCTCCCGCACGGGAGAGGGGGCTCGTTGCGCTTGCCAAACAAGTCGGCGCACGACTGTCATGGACCGTGGGAAGGCCAATCCTGCGTCCGCTCAGATCCTTGGTTGGCTGAAGGTTTTCGTCGCAAAATCAGCAGCTCCTTTTGCGAAACCCGCTCAGGGTCAGCGGCAAACCCCACCGCCCGCGACCGGCAGTGCGGCCTGCCTATCGGACGCGTGTGACTGGAATGTCACGAATGCGTGCCATATCTCCCGGGCCGTGCCCGTGCGCCGTAAAGGCGCAGCGCTGCCACGACTTCGCCGGAAGCCGGCCGCACACTCGGACGCTTCGGGGCACGGATCGCCCGCCCGTTCACGGGGCGGCAATCCACAGAAGAGATAATCCGCCCACGATTGCCCCGGCGCCAAAAGCCGGGGGCCAGACTTTGGGGGACGCGCACGTGTTGAACGATGTTCTGATCCGGCCAGCGCCGCAGGATGCCTCCCGCGAGGAGCGCGCGCCCGAGGCCCCGGCGCCCGTGTCTTGGACCGCCCCGGCCCTGTCCGCAAGCGGCGACGCGGTGGTGGACCTGCGGGAGGCGATTCGCGCCAAGCTCACCTTCGCGCTGGGCCGGACGCCCGAGGCCGCCCGCCCGCGCGACTGGTTCGCGGCGACCGCGCTGGCGCTGCGCGACCGGATCGTGGCGGCCTGCATGGCCGCCGAACGCCGGGTGCCGAACAAGCGGGTCTACTACCTGTCGCTGGAATTCCTGATCGGCCGGCTGATGTCGGACGCGCTGAACAACCTCGGCCTCACCGAGACCACCCGGTCCGCGCTCCGGGAACTCGGGGTCGATCTCGACGCCGTGGAGGAGGCCGAGCCCGACGCGGCGCTCGGCAACGGCGGCCTGGGGCGGCTGGCCGCCTGCTTCATGGAGAGCATGGCCAGCCTCGGCATCCCGGCCATGGGCTACGGCATCCGCTACGACCACGGCCTGTTCCGGCAATCCTTCGAGGACGGCTGGCAGCGCGAGGCGCCGGAGACCTGGCTCGCCGAGGGCAATCCCTGGGAATTCGCCCGGCCCGAGGCGACCTACGCGATCGGCTTCGGCGGCACGGTCACGATGTCCTCGCAGGCCGAGGGCGTGATCCGGCGCCACTGGCAGCCGGCCGAGACCGTGCGGGCGGTGGCCCACGACGTGCCGGTGGTCGGCTGGCGCGGGCGCCACGTCAACGCGCTGCGCCTGTGGAAGGCCGAGGCCGGCGAGCCCGTCGACCTCGCCTTGTTCAACGGCGGCGACCATGTCGGGGCGGTGGCGGCGCGGATGCGCGCGGAGGCGATCTCCCGGGTGCTCTATCCGAGCGATTCCTCCGCCGCGGGCCAGGAGCTGCGCCTGCGCCAGGAATACTTCTTCACCGCGGCCTCCCTCCAGGACCTCGTGGCCCGCCACGTGGCCGAGCGCGGCGACGTCCGGTCCCTGCCCGATCACGCGGCGATCCAGCTCAACGACACGCACCCGGCCATCGCGGTGCCGGAGCTGATGCGCCTCCTCCTGGACGTGTACGGCCTGTCCTGGGAGGATGCCTGGCACGTCACCACCAACACGCTGCACTACACCAACCACACCCTCCTGCCCGAGGCGCTGGAGACCTGGCCGGTGGAGCTGATGGAGCGGCTGCTGCCGCGCCACATGCAGATCATCTACCTGATCAACTGGATGCATCTGGAGGAGCAGGCCAAGCACGGCCGGCAGGGCGCCGAGACCGACAAGGCCGCCTACCTCGCCTCGATCTCGCTGATCGACGAATCGCACGGCCGCCGGGTGCGGATGGGGCACCTCGCCTTCCACGGCGCCCGCCGGGTCAACGGCGTCTCGGCGCTGCACACGGACCTGATGCGCTCCACGGTCTTCGCCGACCTGCACGCCCTCGACCCGGACAAGATCGTCAACAAGACCAACGGCATCACCTTCCGCCGCTGGTTCCACAACGCCAATCCGGGCCTCACCCGGCTCGCCGTGGAGACCGTGGGGGCGGGCGTCCTCGACGATCCGGAGCTGCTGCGCGGCCTCGAGGCCCATGCCGAGGATCCGGCCTTCGTGGCGCGCTACGCCGCCGTGCGCCGGCAGCGCAAGGAGGCGCTGTCCGCCCTCGTCGCCGCGCGCACCGGGATCGACATCGATCCGGACGCGCTGTTCGACGTCCAGGTCAAGCGCATCCACGAGTACAAGCGCCAGCTCCTCAACGTGGTCGAGACGGTGGCGCTCTACCAGGCGATCAAGGCCGAGCCGCACCGGGACTGGACGCCGCGGGTGAAGATTTTCGCCGGCAAGGCGGCCCCGAGCTACGTGCAGGCCAAGCTGATCATCAAGCTCGCCTGCGACGTCGCCAAGGCGGTGAACGACGATCCCGAGGTCGCGGGCCGGCTGAAGGTGGTGTTCCTGCCGAACTATTCGGTGAGCCTGGCCGAGGCGATCATCCCGGCCGCCGACCTGTCCGAGCAGATCTCCACCGCCGGCATGGAGGCCTCCGGCACCGGCAACATGAAGTTCGCCCTCAACGGCGCGCTCACGGTGGGGACGCTCGACGGCGCCAACATCGAGATCCGCGACCATGTCGGGGCGGAGAACATCTTCATCTTCGGCCTGGAGGCCGACGGGGTGCGGGACCGGCTGGCCGTGCCGGACCATGCGGCGCGGGCGATCCAGGCCTCGCCGCGTCTGGCGGCGGCGCTGGACATGATCGCCGCGGGGCGGTTCTCCCCGGAGGAGCCGGGCCGGTTCCGCCCGCTCACCGACGACCTGCGCCGCCGCGACCAGTACCTGCTCACCGCCGATTTCGACGATTACTGGCGGGTGCAGCGGTCGATCGACGCCGCGTGGCGCGATCCCCGCGGCTGGTGGGCGAAGGCGATCCGCAACACCGCCCGCATGGCGTGGTTCTCCTCCGACCGGGCGATGCGCGAGTACGCCGCGGAGATCTGGCGGGTCCGGCTGGGCTGACCGGCCCGGGATCACGGATCTGGCGCGTCCGCGAGCCCCCCGCGGCTGCCGGGGCCTCACGCTGTGGCGCCCATGGCGGCGAGCCCGCCCATCGTCGACGCGCGCCGTGGGAGCGGACGCCGCCTGGCCGCGGGGAGACCCCGTCGCGGCCGGCATCCCGTGGAACGCCAAGGGCGGCGGGCGCGGCGGGAGGCTGGAGCCGACGGTGATCGACCCGGCCGCCCCGGCGGCGACCCGGGGTTCGGCGCGGGACACGCGAAGGCAGGCTCCGGGATGCAGGATCGAATTCAATTGTCGTGACGGCTATTCAATAGGTTCCGACCGCACCGAGCCGACATCGGCCACGAAAACTGTGGGCCGGCGCCTCAAAGGCCAAGGTTAAAACACAATTCGGGCCTGCCATGGCGCCCTGCCACGGGAGCGCCCATGACGATCCTCGATCCGACGACCGGCGAGCTGGTCACCATCCCCATACCGCGGCCCCGTCCCCGGCCCGATCCCCGCTGACGGGGGAGCCCGGCCCCATGGCGCATCCGATCGATCTAGGAATTGTCCTCCGGACGGCGCGCGCCGAAGGGGGCCGGATCCGGGGCCGGATCCGCACGGTGCCGCCGGGCTTGCTGCTGGTCGGCGCGGTCCCGGGGACGGGCGGCGCGCCGAGCGCCGCCGACCTGATCGCCCTGGCCCGGGCGGCGCGCCGGGACGAAGCGGACCGGAACGCCCGAGAGCGTCCGGAGCAGGGTTGAGGCGGTCCGCTCCGGCGGCTCGCTGAACCGACGCGGACGAGATCGCGCCGCGCGTCACGGGATCCGGGTCAGGATCCGCGGTGTCGCCGGGACTGGGGAAGGAGCCGGCGCGCCGCTCAGCAGCCGGAGCAGATCGGCTTGGCGGCGCGGCGGCCATCCTGCTCCAGGCGGTCCATCACCACCTCCCGGTTGTAGGTCGGCGCGGCGGCCTTGGCGGCCGGACGGTCCGCGGCGAGCGCCCCCGTCTCCGCAACGCTCGCGTGCACGAGCGCCCGGTCCATGAAGAGCGGCCTGGTCAGCTCCGCGGGGCGCATGACCGTCCAGGACAGCCGCGCCCGCGCCGAGGCCTCCAGGACATCCGTGGGGTTCACACCCTGTCCTCCACCCGTCGCGACACCGCGTCCCAGACCCGCACCCGGGATGCGGATGGCCGGCAAAGCCGCCTCCGGAACCGCCGTCACGGCGAGACTTGTCGCAGCGAGACTCGTCGCGGTGGGGCTCGTCACGGTCCGCGCGAGCTCGTGGGCCGGCGCGACCGGCGGAAGGGAACTGTACGCGGTGGGCACGCTCGGCAAACGCGAACAGGCACTTGCCAGGAGCACGATGAGTCCTAGAACCGCGATCCGCGACACCATATTGCCACCCGAAAGCAATACTCAGCCCTTCTGGCCAAGCTTGATCCCGGTGATATACGAGCCAGTAGGCAGTGTCCAATGACGGCCAAGGCTGATCCACCCCCCGACGGGATCCGTGCCGGGCTGTGGCTTTCGCGCCGGGGCGCGGGCCCGACCAGGGCGGCCGCCGCGCTCCGCAGGGCGGGCAGCCCCGTCATCGGCCCGGTCACCCCCGCGCTGCCGGGGGTCTGGAACAGGGTCACGACCCGGAACGGCGTCACGATGGATGCAACGCCCGCCATGGCCCGGGCCCGCGCCGCCGGGCTTCCGGAGACCCGCTTCGTGATACGGCCGGGCTCGCCCGAGTCTCGCACCCTGGCCGGCGCCCGGGCGCGTCGTGGCGGCGGCCACGGCGTTCCCTCGGCAGCCCGCCGTGACGGGACGGGCCTCGATTCAACGCGGCGGTGCCGCGGGACATGCGCCAGATACGCAGCGCCGCGCATGCCGACGCGGCGTTAACGGAGGACGATGATGAGCACACGACGCGACTTCCTGCACCTCTCGGCGGCCGCGACGGCGGCCGGCGTCCTGGCGGCGCCTGCCGCCGCGCAGGCGCCCGACGCCGGCCCGGGACGGCCGATCCCGCCCGCGGGCGGGAGCCAGGGGGCGCTGCGCCTCGCCACGTTCGTCCCCGAGGCGGGCGGCACGCCCCGGCTCGGCGCCGTGCGCCCGGACGGCCGCATCGTCGATCTGTCCCGCGTCCCGGATCTCGGCTTCGACGCCGCGCGGATGGTCGCGCTCATCGAGGCCGGGCCGGCGGCGCTGGAGCGCGTCCGCCGGATAGCCGCGTCAGGCGACGGCCCTTCGGTCGAGACCGTGCGGCTCCTCGCCCCGATCCCGGCGCCGACGCGCAACATCTACGCGGTCGGCTGGAACTACCTGGAGCACTTCGCCGAGGGGCAGGCGGTCCGCGGCACCCATGCCGAATACCCGGCCCATCCGGTGTTCTTCACCAAGGGCGTCAACACGGTGAACGGGCCCTACGACCCGATTCCCTACGATCCGACCGTCTCGACCGCCATCGACTGGGAGGTGGAGCTCGCCGTGGTCATCGGCACGGGCGGGCGCAACATCGCGGAATCCGACGCGATGGGCCACGTCTTCGGCTACAGCGTCATCAACGACACCACCGCCCGCGACATGCAGATCAAGCTCCACGGCGGCCAATGGTTCAAGGGCAAGAGCCTCGACGGCCACGGGCCGATCGGCCCGTGGATCGTCCCCGCGGCGGATCTCGACCCCGCCGACCTCCGGCTTCAGACCCGGGTCAACGGGGTGATCAAGCAGGATGCCTCGACCCAGCAGATGTACTTCAAGGTCGCCCGGATCATCGCCGAGCTGTCGCGCGGCCTCACCCTGGTCCCGGGCGACATCATCGCCACCGGCACGCCGCCCGGCATCGGCAACGCCCGCAAGCCGCCGGAATTCCTCAAGCCCGGCGACGTGATGGAGACCGAGGTCGCGGGCATCGGCACCCTGCGCAACGTGATCCAGGCGGTACCGAGCTAGGGCCGTCCCCGGATTCCAAAGGGCTCGGCCCTTTGGCGGGGTTCGGGGGCGGAGCCCCTGAAGGACCAGGGCTCTGCCCCGGACCCGCAGCAGGGCTCGCCCATATGAAACCGGATTCTCAGCCGCGCAGCTGCGCCACGAAGGCGCGGATGAACGGCGGCAGCCCGTCGAGGTCGCGCAGGCACAGGGTCAGGTCGCGTCGCGCCCAGGGGTCGGCCAGCGGCACCACCGCGAGGGCGAGGCCCTGCGCGGCGCGGGCGGCCGCGCTCTCGGGCAGGATGGCCAGGCCGACCCGGGCCTCCACGAGGCGGCAGACGGCGTCGAAGTCGCGCAACTGCACCCGCAGGCGCATCGGGCGTCCCTCCCGGGCGGCCTGGGCGACCAGGAACCGGCTGATGGCGCTGCGCCGGTCGAGGCCGACGAGGTCGTGACCGAGCACCTCGGCGAAGGGGATCGCCCCGCGCCCCGCCACGGGATGGTCCCGGGCGGCGACCAGCACGAACCGGTCCTCCCGGAACGGGAAGGTCCGGAGCGAGCCGGTATCCACCGTGCCGGACAGGATGCCGAGATCGGCCACCCCCTCGGCCACCAGCCCGACGATCTCCTCGGAGGTGCGCTCGTCGACCTCGACGCCGATCCCGGGGTGATCGGCCAGGAAGGCCGAGAGCGCGTCCGGCAGGAACTCGGTCAGCGCGTTGGTGTTGGCCAGCACCCGGATCTGGCCGAAGGCCCCGCCCGAGAAGGCCGACATCTCCTCGCGCAGGCGCTCCACCCCGGCCAGGACCTCCCGGGCGTGGACGAGGAGCGCGCGCCCGGCCGGGGTCGGGCTCACGCCCTGGCGCCCCCGGGTGAGGAGGGCGGCCCCGAGGGAGTCCTCCATCAGCCGGATCCGCGTGGAGGCCGCCGCCAGGGCGAGGTTCGCCCGCGCCGCCCCATGGGTGATCGAGCCGGCCTCGACCACGTGCCGGAACAGGCCGAGATCGATGAGATCGAACCGCATCATCGTCCTGGCGCCCTCCGTCCACCCGCCGCGTCGCGCCGTCCGACGACGGTAGCGTCGGCCCGGCCGCATGTCAGCGCGCCCGGGCCGACGCGGCACCCGGGGCGCCCGAAGACGGGGTGGCCCGGCCCGGAGCAATTCTGTTGATGGCTATGCACCCAAATCAGTACAGTAGATGCAGCTATCAGCTGCTCTTAACATCGATAAGTCTGGTACAAACACGTCAAAAACTACCCTTTCAGGCCAAAGATAGATATTTATATGCAACAATCGAAGCTTATATTTCTTGAGATCGAAAGCATTATTCACTGGTCATTAACTCAGACAGTCCAATGATCTCCGACACGGTCTGGATCATCTGAATCGATGGCAAAACGATCCCTGGCGCCTGTCACCGAAGCGAACACGGCGCACCGGTCCGGGCGTCCGCGGGCGCCCGCCACACGCTCTGAGAGCCCGTGATGGACGCGCTTCTGGTTGACGACAGCGCGACTATGCGCCTGCGGCTGCGCCGGCTGCTGGAGGCCAAGCCCGATGTGAACGTGACCGACTACGCCGATCCGGCGACGGCCCTCGTCGAGGCCCAGATGAAGGCCTTCGACCTCGTCCTGGTGGATTGCCACTCGCCCGCCATGGACGGGATCGCCTTCATCCGGTGCATGCGGACGATCCCGCACTACGCGCAGGTGCCCATGGTGATGATCACCAACGACATCTCCGAAGCGGTGCGGCTCGCCGCCCTGGAGGCGGGGGCGTCCGATTTCCTCGACACGTCCATGCAGGGCGTCGAGATGACCGTGCGGCTGCGCAACGTGATCCGCCTCGCCAAGGCCGTGCGGCGGCTGGCCGAACAGGCGGCCTGGCTCGACGGCGAGGTCGAGGCGGCCCTGCGCCACATGCGCGAGCGCGAGGAGGAGATCATCTTCCGCCTGGCCCTGGCGGTCGAGTACCGCGACAACGACACCGGGGACCACACGTGGCGGGTCGCCCGCTACAGCCAGATCGTGGCCGAGGGGCTCGGGCTCGCCCCGGATTTCTGCCGCAGCCTCTATCTCGCGGCGCCGCTGCACGATGTCGGCAAGGTGGGCATTCCGGACGGCATCCTGCTGAAGCCCGGCCGGCTCGACCCGGACGAGTTCGCCCTGATCAAGACGCATGCGATCATCGGCAAGCGCATCCTGGGGGGGAGCGCGTCCGAGCTGATCCGGCTGGCCGCCGAGATCGCCGAGGCGCATCACGAGAAATGGGATGGCAGCGGCTATCCGAACGGCCTCGCGGGCACGGCGATTCCCCTGGCGGCCCGGATCGTCGCGGTGGCGGACGTGTTCGACGCCCTGACGACGCAGCGGCCCTACAAGGCGGCGATGTCCTTCGAGGCGGCCCTGGCCTGCATCCGCGCCGAGAGCGGGCGCCATTTCGACCCGGCCTGCGTCGCGGCCTTCTGCGCGCGCTGGCCGGACATCGGCGTCGCCGGCGGGCAGGGACAGGCCGAGATCCGGCCGAGTGCCGGACCGGTCACCGAGCCCTGGGCGCGGGTGCCGACCCTGTTCCGCGAGATCGCCGCCGCGGCGCCCGAGCCCGCGGGCTGGCTCGTCCGCAACCCGCACACCCTCGTCGCCCGGGAGGACGGCCCGGTGAAGCCGCCGCCGGTTCCGCCGTTGCGCCGGGACCCCGGCGGATCACGGACGGAGCCTCGGCATGACCGCGCGATGGATGACGGTGCCGGCGATCGCGCGGGAGCGTCACAGCTCCCTGGACGCGGCGCAACGCCTGGTGGACGCGACGGGCTGCCCGAAGGTCGTCCGCACGGACGGCACGGTCGACCTCATTTGACCGCCGCACGGCCTGAGGACGGCCGGCCCGGACGGACGGCCTGACGCGGCGTTCGATCGCCCCCGATCCCCTCCCGCCGGACCGGATTCCGTGTCGGCGCGGGGCGGTCGGGAGCATCATCCCGAAAGGCGGCCTCCGGCTTCCGGAAGAAGAGGATGCGAAATCAAGGACCTACAGCATCGTGCCGGTTCCGATGTCCGGGACGATGCGCTAGCCTCGCGGGATGCGTGTCCTCCACAGCCCCGACTCGGCCCGGCACGATCCCGCGCTCTACATGCGGCGCGGCACGCCGATCCCGCATCCCGAGCAGGCCGCGCGCTACGCGATCCTGCGCGACGCGGCGCTGCAGGGCGGCCACGTCCTGGCGGAGCCGGGCGACCATGGCCTCGGCCCGATTCACGCGGTCCACGATCCCGACTACGTCGCGTTCCTGGCCGAGGCCTGGACGCGCCGGGCGGAGATGCCGGGCATCGCCGACGAGATCCTCACCGGCGCCTTCGCCCGGCCGCAGATGCACCGGAAGCCCGCCGGCCTCCTCGGGCTCGCCGGCCTCTACATGGCCGACACCTCGACGCCGATCCGCGCCGGGACATGGCCCGCGGTCTACGGCGCGGCGCAATGTGCCGTCGCGGCCGCCGATGCCGCCCTGGCCCTGGGCCAGGCCTACGCCCTGTGCCGGCCGCCCGGCCACCACGCCTACGCGGAGTCCGCCGGCGGCTTCTGCTTCCTGAACAACAGCGCGATCGCGGCTGCCCGGATGCGCGCCGCCACCGGCGGTCCGGTGGCGATCCTCGACATCGACGTGCATCACGGCAACGGCACGCAGGGGATCTTCTACACGCGCGCCGACATCCTCACGGTCTCGGTGCATGCCGATCCGGCGAACTATTTCCCGTTCTACGCGGGCTATGCCGACGAGACCGGCGCGGGGGCGGGGGCGGGCTTCAACCGCAACCTGCCGCTGCCCGAGGGTTCGGGCGACGGGCCCTGGCTCGCCGCCGTGGAGGCGGGGCTCGCGGCCATCGCCGCGCGGGGCGCGCGTGGGCTCGTGGTGGCGCTCGGCCTCGACGCCGCCGGGGACGACCCGATCGGCGCCCTGAGCGTCACCCGGGCGGGTTTCGCCGGCGCGGCGGCGCGGATCGCCCGGGCCGGGCTGCCCACGGCCCTCGTGCAGGAGGGCGGCTATCTCTGCGCCGCCCTGCCCGAGAACCTCACGGCGTTCCTGGCGGCCTTCGACGCGGCCCGGACCTGAACCCCGCGCCGTCTCCGTGCCGCGGCCCCGCGGACGGCCGGGCTACGCCTCGTCGTCCTCGTCCTGGTGCCGGCCCTTGAGCTTGGCGAAGACCGAATCGGCATCGAGCCGCTCCTCGCGACCGCCATGCTCCTCCGCCTCCTCGGGCTCGGACTCCCGGGCCGTGGAGATTTCCGTGGGCAGGAGCGAGGCCCCGGATTCGGCCGCCACCGCGGCCGGGCGGTCGGCCGCAGCGCGCTGGACCTCGAAGTCGAGGTTGATCTGGGTGGCGAGCCCCAGCGTCACCGGGTCCATCGGCTGGAGCGAGCCCGAATTCCAGTGGGTGCGCTCGCGGATCTGCTGGATCGTCGACTTGGTGGTGCCGACCAGGCGGATGATCTGCGCATCCTTCAACTCGGGGTGGTTGCGCAGCAGCCAGAGGATGGCGTTCGGCCGGTCCTGGCGGCGGGACAGGGGGGTGTAGCGCGGCCCCTTGGTGGTGCGCTTCACCTCCGGCAGCTTCACCTTCGAGACGGCGGGCTTGAGCTTGTAGTGCGGCGCCTTCTGGGCCTTCTCGATCTCGTCGCGGGTGAGCTGGCCGGTGGAGACCGGATCGAGCCCCTTGATGCCGGCCGCGACCTCGCCGTCGGCGATGCCCTTCACCTCCAGCGGGTGGAGCTTGCAGAAATCGGCGATCTGCTCGAAGGCGAGCGAGGTGTTCTCGACCAGCCAGACGGCGGTCGCCTTGGGCATCAGCGGACCCTGGGACATGTCTTCTCGTGCTCCGGCCTGGCGGGACGGGGGCCGGGCATCGGGCCGCGGGCTCCGGATGGTCGATCCGGATGTCCCGTCTCACGCTGTTGAATGGGGATGGGGCACTATAGGCCGGGGCCGGGAGGGGCGCAATCGCGGGTTCGACGGTTCGGCGGCCGCGGATCGATTAACCGGCGTCCGGAGGCCGGCTACAAACGGGCCGTGAGCCTGACCGACTCACCCGCGAAGGCCGCACGCGGCCGGTTGCGGCCGGGAGTGCAGAGGATGGTCATCTCTCTGGCATGGTCCAGACAGGCAGACGGCGAGTGGAGCTTCCGACTCCGCCTCGCCGTCCACCCGTTTGTCTGGATTTGGCTGACCCGCGTGAGCGGGTGATGCCAGGGACCGGCGGCGGCTACCGCCGGTCCCACTCCCGAACATAGCGCGGCCCGGGCCGCCCAACAACATTCCGGCGCCGGCCGCCGGTCAGCGCGGGCGCACCCCGTCGAGGAACAGGCGCACCGCCGCCTGCCGCCGCCGCTCCTGGGTCTCCGGGTCGGTGGCGATGCCGTAGAGGGACGCCTGGGACGACCGGCCGAGGACGAGGCTGAGGAACAGGTCGGCGGCGATCTCAGGGTCCGCCACCGCGATCCGCCCGCGCCGGGCGAGGGCGTCGAGGAGCTGCGCCACCGCGCGCACGCCGCGCAGCCAGCCCTCCTCGTGGGCGAGGCGGGCAAGCTCGGGGAACTGCAGGGCCTGGGCCACGAGGTTGCGCTTGAGCATCGCCGCCCCCGGCGACTGCCCGTGGGCCAGCAGGGTGCGGCTGAGATCGTGCAGGGTCGCCTCGACATCGTCGGTCCCGGCCTGGGCCGCCTGCGCCTCGGCGGCCGCCGCCAGGGGCGCCAGCCAGGCGGCGATCCGCTCGCGCAGCACCGCCTCGAACAGGGCCCGCTTGTCGCGGTAGCGGGCGTAGACGGTCGGCTTGCTCATCCCGGCGGCCTCGGCCACCGCGTCGATGGAGGTGGCGTCGAAGCCCCGCTCCAGGAACAGGGCCGTCGCCACGGCGATCAGGTGCGCCTCGCGCCGGGTCGCCTCCGCACGGGTCGGCCGGCCGCCCCGCCGCGGCCCGGCCTCCGCCCCCTCGATCTCCGTGACCGTCACCCGCGATCCTCCTTGCCTGACAGCGTCGTTCGGATTATCAAAACGATACCGTACCGTTTTAATTCTGGCCAGACCTGATGGACGCACGTCGCAGCGACAGCTTCAAGAGCGCCGACCCAGTTGCGGGCGGCACGGCGCCCGTCGCGGGCGGCGCGGCGCCTGTCCCGACCCCCGCGGTGAAGCCGCGGCGCGGCCGGGCGCGGGTCGTCCTGCCCCTGGTCGGGCTGCTCGCCCTCGGCGGGGCGGGGAGCTACGGCTGGCACTGGTGGACCATCGGCCGCTTCCTCGAGACCACCGACGACGCCTATCTGCAGTCCGACAAGGTCACGGTGGCGCCACGCGTCGCCGGCATCGTCGCGGAGGTGATGGTCGGCGACAACCAGCCGGTGAAGGCCGGCGCCGTGATCGCCCGCCTCGACGACCGGTCCTACCGGGTCCAGCTCAAGCAGGCCGAGGCCGAGGTCGAGAAGGACAAGGCGCAGATCCTGGGCGTCGCCTCGGCCATCATCCAGCAGCGGGCGCAGGTCGCCTCGTCGCGGGCCGACCTCGCCAATGCCGAGGCGGCGCTGACCTTCTCACAGCAGGAATACACCCGCTACCAGAACCTGCTGCAGACCGGCTCGGGCACGGTCCAGCGCCAGCAGCAGGCGGATGCCGACCTGCGCCAGCGCCACGCCGCCCGCGACAAGGCCGCCGCCTCCCTCGACGCGGCGGAGAAGCAGATCGACAGCCTGAAGGCGCTCGAAGCCAGCACCCGGGCGAGCCTCGCCGGGGCGCAGGCCAAGGTCGAGGGGGTGACGCTCGACCTGAGCTACACCACCGTCACCGCCCCGATCGACGGCGTCGCCGGCGACCGGGCGCTGCGGGTCGGCCAGGTCGTCTCGGCCGGCACCGGCCTCCTGACCCTCGTGCCGATGGGCCGGGACATCTACTGCGTGGCGAACTTCAAGGAGACCCAGACCGGCCACATGGTCGAGGGCCAGCGCGTGACGTTCACGGTGGACGCCTTCGGGGACCACGAATTCCAGGGTCGGATCGAAAGCTTCTCCCCGGGCACCGGCGCCCAGTTCGCCCTGCTGCCGCCGGAGAACGCCACCGGCAACTTCACCAAGGTGGTGCAGCGGGTGCCCGTGCGCATCGCCCTCGATCCCACGGACCCGCTGGTCGCCCGCCTGCGCCCCGGCCTGTCGGTGGAGGCCACGGTCCACACGGCCGATCCGGTCGAGCCGGCCCTGGGCCGGCCGAAGCCCGCCCCGGCGGCGCTGGTCAGCGAGGCCCTGCCCCGATGAGCGCCGTGCCGCCCGTGGCGGTTTCCGAGAAGGCGAGCCTCCGGGACTGGCTCGCCGTGTTCGGCGCGATCCTCGGCGCCTTCACGGCGATCCTCGACATCCAGATCACCAACGCCTCGCTCGCCGACATCCAGGGGGCGCTCGGCGCCTCCACCGAGGAGGGGAGCTGGATCTCCACCGCCTACCTGATGGCCGAGATCATCGTGATCCCGCTCACCGGCTGGCTGTCCTCGGTGATCGGCCTGCGCCGCTACCTCGCGGTGAACACGATGCTGTTCACCGCCTTCTCGCTGGCCTGCGCGCTCTCGACGTCCCTAAGCCAGATGATCCTGTTCCGGGCCGGCCAGGGCTTCACCGGCGGCGTGCTGATCCCCACCGCCATCGTGATCGTGCGCACCCGCCTGCCGAAGAGCCAGCAGGCGGTCGGCATCGCCCTGTTCGGCCTGACCGCGACCTTCGCGCCGGCGATCGGCCCGACGGTGGGCGGCTGGCTCACCGACAACCTGTCCTGGCACTACATCTTCTACCTGAACCTGATCTTCGGGCCGATCGCGGCGGCGATCCAGCTCGGCGCCTTCGAGAAGGCCCCGGCCCGCTGGGGCGAGTTGCTCAAGGGCGACTGGATCGGCATCGGCCTGATGGCGACCGGGCTGCCGGCCCTGACCTTCGTCCTGGAGGAGGGCCAGCGCAAGGACTGGTTCGGCTCCCCCGTCATCGTCGAGGCGAGCGGGCTGGCGGCGGCCGGCATCGCCGGGTTCATCGTCCGCGAATTGACGGCGGCGCGGCCCTTCATCAACCTGCGGGTGCTGGCCAGCCGCTCGGTCGGGGGCGCCTGCGTGCTGATGACCGTGCTGGGCGCGGTGTCCTACGGGTCGATCTACATCATCCCGGTCTACTGCGCGCAGATCCAGGGCTACAACGCCGAGCAGATCGGCACCGTGGTGATGTGGTCGGGCCTGCCGCAGCTGGTCCTGTTCCCGATGATGCCCCTGCTCATGCGCGCCGTGGACGCGCGGCTCCTCGTGGTCACCGGCACGCTGTTCTTCATCGCGAGCTGCTGGATCAATGTCGGCCTGACCCACGACGTCGGCGCCGACCAGCTGATCCTGCCGCAGGTGATGCGGGCCATCGGCCAGCCGCTGTTCACGATTCCGCTCTCGCAGCTCTCCACCGTGGGCCTGAGCCCGCGCGACACCGCCGACGCCTCGGCGTTGTCCAACATGATGCGCAACCTCGGCGGCTCGATCGGGATCGCCCTCCTGTCGACCATGATCGACCGGCGCGAGCATTTCCACTTCTCGGTGCTGGCGGAGGCGATCACCGTCAACGCGACCCGGACCCAGGACCGGCTCGCGGCGCTCGCCGCCGGGATGCACGCCCGCCTCGCCGACCCGCTGGCCGCCAAGGGCGTCGCCCTGGGTCAGCTCGCCGCCCAGGTCCGCCGCGAGGCCTATGTCATGGCCTATGCGGACGGGTTCTGGCTGGTGGGGGTGAGCCTCGTGGCGAGCCTCGCGGTGGTGGCGATCCTCAAGAAGCCCCAGCGCGCCGCCGGGCCCGTTGAGGCGCACTGACGGGCGGATGCGGCGCCGGGGGCTACTTCCCCGGCAGCCCGTGGACGATCGGGAAGAACGTGTCCTTCCAGTCCTTGGGCTCGGCCTTGATGGTCTTCATCGCGTAGAAGTGCCGGGCCTGGAGCATGATGCCGTAGGGGGTGGTCGAGAAGTTGGTCCCGGGCTCCTTCATGATCGCCACCAGGGTCTCGGGCGGGGTCTTCTCGTTGGTGGCCGCCACGTAGTCCTTGGCCGCCTGGAGCGGGTCCCTGGCGATCTCGGCATTGGCCTCGTCGATGGCGGCCACGATCGCGGCGGCGAGCTTCGGGTTGCGGGTGTACCAGCCGGTCCGGGCGTAGAAGATCGCGTTGCTCACCGGCTCGCCGACCAGCTCGTAGGAGTTCAGCACCACGTGGATCGCCGGATCCTGCAATTCGCGCTGCTGGAACGGCGGCAGGGAGAAGTGGCTGTTGACCTCGTTGCGGGGGCTGGCCAGCGCCGCCACCGCGTCGGGATGGCCGAGCTGGACGGTGAGCGGGTCGAGCTTGGTCGCGTTCTCGGGCCCGAAGGCCTTCGTGGCGGCGATCTGGAGCAGCACCGCCTGCGACGAGACCTTCACGGAGGGCAGGGCGATCTTGTCCTTGCCGGAGAAATCCTTGACCGTCTTCACGTCCGGATCGCGGGTCAGCAGGAGCATCGGCGTCGAGCCGACGCCGCACAGGCCCTTCACGTCGCCCCGGGTCCGGTCGTTCAGGAGCAGCATGTTGGTGGAGCCGCTGTCGACGATGTCGATGTTGCCCGAGAGCAGCGCGTCGTTGCCGGCGGCGCCGCTCGTCAGGTTGACCCAGTCCACCGTCACCTCCCCGAGGCCGGCCGCCCTGGCGTGCTTCTCGATGAGCTTGTGCTGCTCGGCGAGCACGGCGGGAAGGTAGACGAAGCCCGGCTGCCGGCTGATCCGGACCCTGGCATCCTCGGCCCGGGCGGGGGCGACGAGCGCCAGCCCGGCCAGCAGGAGGGCGGCCGGCCCCACCCCGAGGAGGCGGCGGCGACCCAGCCGAAACGAGCCCGTCCGCGACGCGCGCACCATATCGATCCTCCCTGCGGCCCGGCCGGTTCGTATCGGGCGCCGGGCTTCGTTGGCGGCGAGTGGACAGCCTCGCGCCGGTGCGCGCAAGGCCCCGCCGCCGCGCTCCGCTGACGGCCACGCCCGGGCGCCGCCTCTTTTTCCCGGGCGGCGGTCCGCGCGGCCGGCACGGCGGCCCGATCAGCCGCGCTCCGCCGGAGGCGCCGCCAGGAACCCGGCCACGGCCTTCGAGAATTCCGGGGTCCGCAGGTAGCCGTAGGATTTGTGCCGGTTCTCGGTCCCGTCCGGCCCCCGGTAGGCGTTGATCACCGGCACGTCCCGGACCCGCACGCCGGCGGCGTTCGGCGCGCAGATCGCCCCGAGATCGTCGCCCACCGTGGCGATGTCCTGGCGGTCCATCAGGTTGGTCCAGGCGGTCAGCGCGGCCGGGACGCGCAGGGCGCCGTGCTCGTCGGCGAGCTTCAGCTTCAGCTCGGCCAGCCCCAGGGGCGAGCCGAGGGTGACCAGGGTGCAGCGGGGCAGGGGGGTCCCGTCGGCCTCGGCGGCGCGCAGCACGTCGTAGGCGATCAGGCCGCCCATCGAGTGCGCGGCGATCAGCACGTCCTCCCCCGCGGCCTCGGCCAGGGCGACGCGCAGGCGCTCCCGGGTGGAGGCCCGGAACGCCGCGTCCGCATAGTAGCCCCAGAGGTCGTCGAGGCGGTATTCCAGGATCAGGTCGTCCACCGGGGTCAGCCCGGTGGCCTCCTGCAGGTGCGAGAGGCCGCGATAGATCCGGTCGGTGAGCGTCGGCGCGGCGCTGGCCGGATCCCCCGCCGGCGAGGGGAACGGGCCGAGGCCGTGATCGGGGCGGTAGGGCTCGCGGTTGCCCGCGCCAGTCAGCGGCTGCGGGTAGCGCAGGTCCGCCCAGTAGACGAAGCGGAAGGGCAGGCCGGCCTCGGGCACCTGCAGCCCGAGATTGCGGGCGAGCCCCTCGCGCATCGCGGCGTGCCACCACGCCGCCTTCTCGTCGCGCGGCGGCTTGTTGGCGAGCCCGTGGATGCCGATGATGCGCGCCCGACCCAGTGTCCGCTCCCAGACCGAAGAGAGTGCCGAACCGGCCAGATAGGGCCCTCCCGCCCGGACGGGACTGCGGCTCAGTTTCCGGGGGCCGCGCTCAGTCGAACAGGCTGGAGACGCTGGATTCCGTCGCGGTCCGGCCGATCGCCTCGCCGAGGAGCGGCGCGATGGTCGCCACCCGGATGTTGCGGGCGAGCTTGACGGCCTGGGTCGGCTGGATCGAATCGGTGATCACCAGCTCCTTCATCCGCGAGGCGGCGATGCGCGAGACCGCGCCCCCCGAGAGCACGCCATGGGTGATGTAGGCCGAGACGTCCCTGGCGCCGGCGTTGAGCAGCGCCTCGGCGGCGTTGACCAGGGTGCCGCCCGAATCGACGATGTCGTCGACCAGGATGCAGGAGCGGCCCTCGACCTCGCCGATGATGTTCATCACCTCGGACTCGCCCGGGCGCTCCCGGCGCTTGTCGACGATGGCGAGCGGGCAGTCGATCCGCTTGGCGATGGCGCGTGCCCGCACGACGCCGCCGACGTCGGGGGAGACCACCATGCGGTCGGCGCTCGGCAGCCGCTCCTTGATGTCGCGCACCATCACGGGGGCGGAGAACAGGTTGTCGGTGGGGATGTCGAAGAAGCCCTGGATCTGGCCGGCATGGAGGTCGAGGGTCAGGACCCGGTCGGCCCCGGCCTCGGTGATCAGGTTGGCCACCAGCTTGGCCGAGATCGGGGTGCGGCCCGAGGTGCGCCGGTCCTGCCGCGCGTAGCCGAAATAGGGGATCACCGCCGTGATGCGCCGGGCCGAGGACCGGCGCGCGGCGTCGATCATGATCAGCAGTTCCATCAGGTGGTCGTTGGCCGGGAACGAGGTCGACTGGACGATGAACACGTCCTCGCCGCGCACGTTCTCCTGCAGCTCGACGAAGATCTCCATGTCGGCGAAGCGCCGCACCATGCATTTGGCGAGCGGCAGCTCGAGATAGGCCGCGATCGCCTCGGCCAGGGGCCGGCTGGCATTCCCGGCGACGATCTTGATGGAGGATTTCATGGGCGGCCGCTCACTCGCGGCCGGGCTGCCCGCCGCGCTCCGATGACCGGTCCCGTGATGGGCCGGAACGATGCGATGACGGGCGAGGCTCTTAGCAGCGGGCCGGAAGTGTCACAATGCCTTCACGCAGTCCTTACGGATGTGCGCACAGGCCGCTCAGGCGACCGGGGGTTCCAGCAGCCGGTGCAGGTGGACCACGAAGTAGCGCGTCTGGGCGCTGTCGACGGTGGCCTGCGCCTTGGCGCGCCATGCGGCCTGCGCCGAAGCGTAGTCCGGAAAGATCCCGACGATGTCGAGGTTCGCGATGTCCCGGAAGCGGATGCCGTCGAGATCCTGCAACTCGCCGCCGAAGACCAAGTGCAGCTTCTGGTCGCTGTCGATCGCCGTCGCCATGGCCACTCCTCCACGCTCATCCGCGGCGCTCGCAAATGGCGGGCGTCCGGTCAAGCCTGAAACGCCGCATCCGAGCCCTGCCGCCGCCGCAGGCCTCCCCGGCGACGGCCGCGAAATCGCCGGGGCGTCATGCTAGGAGCGGCCCATGACACGCTTCCGTCTCCGCATGGCACTCGTCGCGCTCGCCCTGTCGGCGCTGCCGGCCTCGGGCGAGCCGGCGGGCCGGGCCCCGGGCCGGGCCGCCCCCGAGCGGCGGGCCGGGCCACCGGTGATCGGCTGCCCGTCGCTGGCCAATTACCGGATGCTGATGCGTGGCGGCGCGCAGGCGGCGGCCGCGCAGCTCGCCGATCCGAAGGCGGACCATCTCGGCTGCGCCGCACTGCCCCGCGCCGACATCACCGGCATCGCCGACCGGGTCGCCCTGGGCGGCCGGAGCTACGACTGCGCCGCGCTGCGGAGCACCACGGCCTGCCACTGGATCGAGGCCGGGGCGGCCGACCGTCCCGTCCCGGCCGGGCGGTGACGGCCTCAGCGCAGGTGACCGCTGGCGCGCAGATCCCGCTCCACGGCCTCGTGGACGGCCAGGAGCGGGTTGTCGTTCGTGGCGACCGGCGGGCGGAGGGGCCGCATCGCCGCGGGCTTCGGGTCGCGGCCCGCCAGGGGGACGGAGCCGCCGGGTCGCCGGGCCGGCCAAAGAGCCACCAAGGGCGCCGCCCTGGCGCGCAGCGCCGCGCGGAGACCGGGCGGGAAGAGCGTGACGAGGGTGTCCAGCATGGCCGGCCTCAGGGAAGGCGGCCGGCGGACGGCGCGGGGCCTACGGGCCGGCGCGGGCCAGGAACCCCCGGTACGGGAGCGGCCCATCGGAGTAACCGGCCGGGAAAGTCACCGTTCTGAACCGTCACGATCGCCAATTTCACTGCAGCTAACCCTTCGGATAATGACGAACATGAAGTCATCGGTCCGGACTGTCGAGAGCGCGGCGCAGCCGATGTCCGGCACGCGCGGATCCGCGGCGCTCCGCCGCCTCCGCCCGGATCTGTGCGGGCAACGGATTCTAAGGGGTTCGAAGGGGTTTTGACGCGCATCCGATCCGGTGACCCTCACCGGGATCCGCCGCGATCCACCGCTCGCATCCGGGCCGGCGCGGGTTGAGCGACTGCGCGCGTCGCGCGTTGGCGTCCTGTCCCCGCCGAACCGGAGCCCCGATGTCGAGCCTGTCCGAGCGCAAGGCGCGCCTGATCGTCCACGGCGACCAGCCCTACAATGCCGAACCGCCCCTCGGCCGGCTGCGGGACGCCTACCGGACCCCCGCCCGCGACTTCTACGTCCGCTCCCACGGCGACCTGCCGGAGATCGATCCGGACACGTGGCGCCTGATCGTCGATGGCGCGGTCGGCACCGCGCTGGACCTCACGCTGCACGGCCTGCGCACCCGCTTCCCCGCGGTCACGGTGACGGCCACGATGCAGTGCGCCGGCAATCGTCGCGCCGACATGCGGGCGGTCGCCCCCGTCTCGGGCGATCCGTGGGACGGGGGCGCCATCGGCACGGCCGACTGGACGGGCGTCCGGCTCGGCGACGTCCTGCGCGGGGCCGGGATCGGCACGGATGCGGACCTCCACGTCGCCTTCGAGAGCCACGACACGGTGGAGGGGCACCCGTACGGGGTCTCGATCCCGCTCGCCAAGGCGATGGCCCCCGAAACCCTGTTGGCCTACGCCATGAACGGCGAAGCCCTGCTGCCCGAGCACGGTTTCCCGGTCCGGGTGGTGGTGCCGGGCTTCGCCGGCGTGCGCAGCCCCAAATGGCTCCGGCGCATCACGGTCCAGGCCCATCCCTCCGACAACCCGATCCAGGCCGGCGACTACAAGCTGTACCCGGCCGACGTGACGGCCGAGACCGCCGACCCGACCCGCGGGCACACCATCGAGGCGATGCCCCTCAACGCCGCGATCTGCGAGCCGGCGCGCGGCGCGGCCCTCCGGGCCGGACCGAACGCGGTGCGCGGCTACGCGGTGGCGGGCGACCGGGCCGTCATCCGCGTCGACGTCTCCGGCGATGGCGGGCGGCGCTGGGCGCAGGCCGCCCTGGAGCACGCCCCCGAGGCGCCGTTCGCCTGGACCTTCTGGACGGCCGAACTCGACCTGCCGCCCGGGGAGCACGAGCTCGCCGTCCGGGCCTGGGACTCGGCCGGCCAGACCCAGCCGGCGCGCCCCGACGACACCTGGAACCACAAGGGCTATCTCTGCACCTGCTGGCACCGGGTGCGGGTGACGGTCGCCTGAGGCGCGGAAACGCCGCCGCGGCGTCCGGGCGGCGCGAAGGGCCGACACGCCCGATGGCAACCGGTTGCGCGGGGCCGTGTTGCCCCACCCGGAGGTCGCTTCCCCATGGCGCGTCGCATCCTGATCACCGGCGCCAGCATCGCCGGCAACACCGCCGCCTGGTGGCTGAGCCGCAGCGGCTTCGACGTCACGGTGGTCGAACGGGCCCCCGCCTTCCGGGACGGCGGCCAGAACATCGACGTCCGCGGCGTCGGCCGCGCGGTGCTGCGCGGGATGGGCCTGGAGCGGGCCGCGCTCGACAACGGCACCGGCGAGGAGGGCACGGCCTGGGTCGACGGCCGGGGCCGGGCGGTGGCCCGGTTCGACGTCGCCGGGTTCGCGGGCGACGGCCCGACCGCCGAGATGGAGATCCTCCGCGGCGACCTGGCCCGCCTCCTCTACGATTCGGCCCGCGAACGGGCGCGCTTCCGCTTCGGCGACCGCGTTGCGCGCATCGACCAGGACGATGCGGCCGCTTCCGTCACCTTCGCGGGCGGCGGGGTCGAGCGCTACGATGCGGTGATCGTCGCCGAGGGCGTGGGTTCGGCGACCCGGGACCTCGTCTTTCCCGGGGAGAACGAACCGCGGTGGATGGGCCTGACCATCGCCTACTTCACCATCCCCCGGACGCCCGACGACGACCGGATGTGGCGCTGGTTCAACGCGACGGGCGGGCGCGGCATCGCGCTGCGGCCGGACCGGCACGGCACCACGCGGGCGATGCTGATGCTCCGACAGCCGCCCGGCGCGGAGCAGGGCTGGGACGCCGCCCGGCAGAAGGCCTACCTGCGGGCGCGTTTCGCCGATGCCGGGTGGCAGGCGGAGCGTGTCCTCGCCGGCCTGGAGGGGACGGACGACTTCTACGTCGACGTCCTGCGGCAAGTGCGGATGGCGCGGTGGTCGGCCGGCCGCGTCGTGCTGACCGGCGACGCGGCGTGGTGCGCGACGCCGCTGGCGGGGATCGGGACCACGCTGGCGCTCACGGGCGCCCGCGTGCTGGCGGGCGAGCTGGCGCGCACCGACGCGGTCGCCGCCGCGGTCGCCGCCTACGCGCGCGTCATGCGCCCCTTCGTCGCGAAGGCGCAGGGCGTCCCCACGCTCGCGCCGAAGCTGATGAACCCCCGCACGCGGCTCGGCATCCGCCTGCTCCACGGGGTGCTGAAGGTCGCGAGCACGCCCGCCATCCGGCGCGCGGGCGCGAAACTGTTCGGCGGTCCCTCCGGGGAGCCCGACCTTTCCGGCTACGGCGACCCGACCTGAGACCGCGCCCCGGCGCACGCGGCTCAGACCGAGGCCCGTCCACGATCCCCGGCTTGGCCCGGGAAAGGCGCTCGACCACGCCAGAAACCGCACGCCGATCACACTCGATCGTATCCAAACCGGATCAGGACGGTCTCGCTCCGGCCGCTTGGGCAACGATTAGCTATCGATATGGCCGCGCTTCAGGTAGAGGCTGTTTGAAGACTTTGGTGAACCTGCGGGATTTCTAGCATGGCGGTCGATGGAACGGCGGCGCTGACCCAGACCGTCGCCGCTGAGGAAGCGGGGATCCGCGCGGCCTGGCTCGCGCTCCTGAAGGCGGGCGGCTCGCTCCAGACGGGCCGCATCCGGGAGGCGGAACTCGACACGCAGGCGCGCACGGTCCTGGAGCAGCTGCGCGACGGCCTCGCGGCCGCCGGGACGGATGTCCGGGCCGACGCCTATGCGGCCCTGCGCGACACCCTGTCCGAGATCTCGCGCTCGCGCGCCATCCAGGGCTTCACGCCCACCGATACCGCCAACTTCGTGTTCTCGCTCAAGGAGCCGGTCTTCGCCGCCATCGACCGGACCCATGGCGGCGACCCGGCGGCCGCGACCGGCGGCACCTGGGCGGCGAGCCATCTCCTCGACGCCCTCGGCCTGCACACCATGGAGGTGTTCCTCGCCGGCCGCGAGGAGGTCATCGGGCGCCAGGGCCAGGAGATCGCCGAGCTCTCGACGCCGGTGGTGCGGCTGTGGGACGGGATCCTCGCCCTGCCGCTGATCGGGACCCTGGACAGCGCCCGCACCGGCGTCGTGATGGAGAACCTCCTCCAGGCCATCGTCGACGAGGAGGCGGAGATCGCCATCATCGACATCACCGGGGTGCCCACCGTCGACACCCTGGTCGCCCAGCACCTGCTGAAGGCCATCGCGGCCGCGCGCCTGATGGGCGCCGATTGCATCGTCTCCGGCATCCGGCCGCAGATTGCCCAGACCATGGTCCATCTCGGCGTCGAACTGAACGTGGTCTCGAAATCGACCCTGGCCGATGCCTTCGCCCTGGCCCTGAAGCGGACGGGCCGGATCGTCACCCGCAGGCAATCTGCCCTGTCCCCGACCGCCTCCTGATCGACGGCCGATTCCATGGACCGCATCCCGATCCTCAAGCTGGGTGGCGTGCTCATCGTCACCATCCAGGTCGACATGCACGACCGGCTCGCCCTGGCCCTGGAGGAGGACCTCACCGCCCGGATCGCCGGGACCGGCGCGCGCGGCGTGCTCATCGAGATCTCCGCGCTGGAGATCGTCGATTCGTTCATCGGCCGGATGCTCGACAACATCGCCGCCATCTCCCGGGTGCTCGACGCCGAGACCGTCGTGGCGGGCATGCGCCCGGCCGTCGCCATCACCCTGGTCGAACTCGGCCTGGAGCTGACGGGCATCCGGACGGCGCTGAACGTCGAGCGCGGCCTGGCGATGATCCGCGACCGGCTCGCCGAGGACGACGACCTCGAGAGTGCACGTGCCCGTCACGACGACTGAGGTCCTGCCGATCCGCACCAGCGACGACGTCGTGCGCGTGCGCCAGGCCGTGCGGGTGCGCGCCGTCGGGATCGGCCTGGGCCTCGTGGATCAGACCAAGATCATCACCGCGGCGAGCGAACTCGCGCGCAACACCCTGGATTACGGCGGCGGCGGCGAGGTCCGCCTCGACGTGATGCAGGAGGGCGCGCGCCGGGGCCTGCGCCTGAGCTTCGTGGACCAGGGCCCCGGCATCCCGGACATCGCCCGGGCGCTGACCGACCACTACACGACCGGCGGCGGCCTCGGGCTGGGGCTGGGGGGAGCGAAACGTCTCTCGAACGAGTTCCATATCGAATCGACGCCCGGGGTCGGCACCCGCGTCACCATCGCCCGCTGGAAATGACCATGCTCAGCGTGCCCGTGACCGAGGCGAGCCAGGTGGCGGAGACGCGCCGACGGGCCGTGACGATGGCCCAGGGCCTCGGCTTCGACGAGACCGCGGCCGGGCGCGTCGCGATCGTGGCGACGGAGCTGGCGACCAATCTCGTCAAGTACGGCACCGCGGGCGAGGTCCTGATCGGCACCTTCGAGGACGAGACCGGCACCGGCATCGAGCTCCTCGCCCTCGATCGCGGGGCCGGCTTCCCGAACGTCGACGACGCCCTGCGCGACGGCCACTCGACCGGCGGGAGCGCGGGCACGGGCCTCGGCGCGGTCCGGCGCCAGTCGCAGGCCTTCGACGTCATATCCTGGCCCGGACGGGGCACCGCGGTGGTGGCCCGCCTGCAGAAGTCCGTCGCCGCCTCGGCGGCCCCGCAGGCGACGGTCGGCGCGGTCACGGTGCCTCTGAAGGGCGAGACGGCCAATGGCGACGCCTATTGCGTCCGGCGCCGGGGCGACGGATGGACCGCGATCGTCGCCGACGGTCTGGGGCACGGTCCCCTGGCCGCCCAGGCCTCGGATCAGGCGGTCCGGCTGTTCCGCAAGCACGAGGACGCGCCGCCCGGCGCGATCCTGGCCGCCGTGCATGCCGGCCTCGGGCATACCCGCGGGGGCGCCGTCTCGGTGGCGCGCTACGATCCCGACAGGGCGCAGGTGACCTTCGCCGGCATCGGCAACGTCGCCGGCGCCGCGGTCGGGGCCGGCGGGACCAAGCGCACGGTCTCGCTGCCCGGCACCGCCGGCCACGTCGCCCGCCGCATCCAGGAATTCGAGTACCGGCTCGACCCGGACGGCCTGTTCGTGATGTGCTCGGACGGCATCGGCACGGCCTGGGCGCTCGAGGCCTACCCGGGCCTGATCGGCGCGCATCCGAGCCTGATCGCGGGGGTGCTCTACCGCGACTTCACCCGCGTCCGCGACGACGCGACCGTGGTCGTGATCCGGAACCGGCCCGCGTGAAGTGGCCGCTGCTCACCGCACCGATCGCGCACGAGGACGACATCGTCGCGGTGCGCCAGCGCGTGCGTCGGATCAGCGACCGGATCGGCTTCGGGGTCCAGGACCAGACGCGGATCGCCACGGCCGTCTCCGAGATCGCGCGCAACGCCTACGGCTATGCCGGCGGCGGCAAGGTCGAGTACGGCCTGGACGAGGATCGCGAGGGGCAGTTCCTCGTCGTCAGGATCAGCGACCGCGGCCCGGGGATCGCCGATCTCGCCGAGATCCTGGAGGGACGCTACCGCTCCTGCACCGGCCTGGGCATCGGGATCACCGGCTCGCGCCGCCTGATGGACCGGTTCGAGATCGCGTCCGCCCCCGGGCAGGGCACGGTCGTCACCTTCGGCAAGCTGCTGCCGCCGAACGGGGAGGCGTTCACCGGCCCGAAGCTCGCCGCCCTCGCCGACGCGGCGGCCCGGGCGCAGGCCGAGGATCCCGGCGCGACCCTGCGCGAGCACAACCGCGACCTCCTGCGCAGCCTGTCCGACCTGGCCGAGCGCGAGGAGGAGGCGCGGCGCCTGAACGCCGAACTCGCCGAGACCAACCGGGGCGTGGTCGCGCTGTATGCCGAGCTGGAGGCCCAGGCCGGGCAGCTGCGCGCGGCCGGGGCCAACCTGGAGCGCCAGGTCGCGGCGCGGACCCGGGAACTCGCCGAGGCCAACGACCGCCTGCGCGCCGAGGCGGTCGAGCGCGGACGGATGGAACAGGATCTGCGCCAGTCGCAGAAGATGGAGGCGGTCGGGCAACTGACCGGCGGCATCGCCCACGACTTCAACAACCTGCTCACCGGCATCGTCGGGTCCCTCGACCTGATGCGGTCCCGCATCGCCCAGGGCCGGATCGAGACCCTCGGGCGCTATCTCGACACGGCGATGAGTTCGGCCGACCGGGCCGCCGCGCTGACCCACCGGCTGCTCGCCTTCGCCCGTCGGCAACCGCTCGATCCGAGCGTCACCGACGCCAACGCCCTGATCGTCGGCATGTCCGACCTGCTGCGCCGGACGATCAGCGAGGCCATCGATCTGCGCATCGAGACCGCCCCCGGGCTGTGGCCGACCCTGTGTGACCCGCACCAGCTCGAGAACGCGATCCTCAACCTGGCGATCAACGCCCGCGATGCGATGCCGGACGGGGGCACGCTGACGATCGAGACCGGCAACGGCCGTCTCGCCGACACGGACGCCGCCCCGCGACCGGGTGCGCCGCCGGACGAGTACGTCCGCATCGTCGTCCGCGACACCGGCACCGGCATGCCCCCCGAGGTCATCGCCCGGGCGTTCGACCCGTTCTTCACGACGAAGCCGCTCGGTCAGGGCACCGGGCTCGGCCTGAGCATGATCTACGGCTTCGCCAAGCAGTCGGAGGGCCATGCGCGGATCGAGAGCGCGGTCGGCACGGGGACGTCGATCACCCTCTACCTCCCCCGGCACCACGGCGACGCCGATATCCGGACGGGCTCCGTCGCCGGCGCCGAGATGCGGCGGGGGGCCGGCGAGACGATCCTGGTGGTCGAGGACGAACAGGTCGTCCGCGACCTCATCGTCGAGGTGCTGCAGGATCTCGGCTATCGGGTGCTCGAAGCCGTGGACGGCCCCGCCGGGCTGCGGGTCCTGCAGACCCCGGGGCGGATCGACCTGCTCGTCACCGATGTCGGGCTGCCGGGGCTGAACGGCCGCCAGCTCGCCGATCAGGCGCGCGAGACCCGGCGCGCCCTGAAGGTGCTGTTCATCACCGGCTATGCCGAGACCGCGGCGAGCGCCTCCGGGTTCCTCGATCCCGGGATGGCGATGATCACCAAGCCCTTCCCGATGGAAGCCCTGGTGGCGCGGATCCGGGCGATGATCGAGGGCGGCACGGCCTGAGATCCCGGACGCGTCCCGCCTGCGGAATGGTTTCAGGGCCGGGCGGAACGCCGACGGGGCTTCACCCCGGTCGGGATCGCAGGGGCCCTGTCGTGCCGTGCAGGCTCGGGGACGGATTTGGCGGAAGCGGATGGGAATCGAACCCACCGTACGCTGTTGGCGTACCGCTGGTTTTGAAGACCAGGAGGGCCACCAGACCCCGTTCGCCTCCATAATCGGAGCTAGGGGCCGCGGCCGCCGGGGTCAAGGTCCCGGCCGCCGCGTCCCGACGCGACGGCAGGGCCGCGTCCAGACGCGACGGCAGGGCCGCGGCCGGACGCGGCGGCCGGGCCGCGCGCAAAGGTCGCGGCCGGCCGGATCCCGCCCCCGAATGCCCCGACCGTCGGGATCGACGCCGCCCGCTCAAGGCCCCCGCTCGTCCGGCGCCAGCGCCAGGCCGACCGACGCCCCGGTCCGGGCCGACGTGAGCGCCGCCTCGAGGCAGGCCATCACGCGAACGGCCTCCAGCGCCGCCGCGTCGTCGACCGGCCCCCGGGCGATCGTCTCGGCCACGCCCTGGTAGAATCGGCGCTGGTCCCCGGCCACGGCCGGCACACGCGTCACCCGCCCGGCCCCGTCATGGATCTCCAGCGCGTCCGGATCCGCGCCCCATCCCGGCGCCCCGGGGGCGAGGCCCGCCAGCAGCTGCCGTTCCTGGAGGTCCGGCCCGTGCTTGATCAGGCTGCCGGCCTCGCCGTGCACGCGGAAGCGGGGCGACCCGCCGGCGACGAGCATGCTGGCGTGCAGCACCACGCGCAGGCCCGGATAGTCCAGCACAACGTGGGCCCAGTCGTCGGACCGCGCCCCGGGCCGGAGCCGCGCCAGGGCGGCGGTCACCCGGTCGGGCAGGCCGAAGAGAAGGAGCGCCTGATCGAGGAGATGGGGCCCGAGATCGTACCAGATCCCGCTCCCGGGGCCGTCGCCCTCGCGCCACCGGTCGCGGACCTGGGGGCGGAACCGGTCGAGATGCGATTCGAAATGCCGGACCGGTCCGATCACGCCCCCGGCGATGGCTCTGCCGACGGTCAGGACATCGCTGTCCCAGCGCCGGTTGTGGAACACCGCGAGCAGCCTGCCCCGGCGCCGCGCCGCGTCGCGCAGGGCGCGCGCCTCCGCGAGGTCGAGGGTGAAGGGCTTGTCGACCACCACGTGCTTGCCCGCCGCCAGGGCCGCCCGCGCCAGGGGGGCGTGGGTGTCGTTGGGGGTGGCGATCACCACGAGGTCGACCGCCGCCGCGGTGGCGACCGCCACGGGATCGGCGACGACCGCCAGACCGGGCAGGTCGGCCTCGACCCGGGCGGGATCGCGCGAGCCGACCATCCGGAGATCGAGGCCGGCGACGGCGCGGATCAGGGGCGCGTGGAAGGTCCGGCCGGCATAGCCGTAGCCGATCAGGCCGACCCGGATCGCGGCGGCGGGGGAAACGCCGGTCATGCCTCGGTCCTCCTCCGGCCCCGCCGCGCGGCCGGCCCCGGGTTACGCCCGGGGCCGGCCGAGTCGCCACCGGAAAATCCCGGCGCCGCGGCGTGGCGTGTGGTGGTGGACCCGCGATGAACTCAACTTGCGCGCGTCATCATCGACGGGCCGAGTCGTATTAATTCCGCCACACTGTTGTGGCCCTGCACCAGTCATGCCGTTCCTGCAGCGCTCACCGACAGAGGAAGGCCCCGCGCCGGACCCGGAAGGGACGGGCGAGGGGACGGGTCAGGACGCGGCGCTGGCGGAATCGCTGCGGCCGGGCCCCCGCGGTCCGGGCTGGGTCGGGGCCGCCGTGGTGGTCACCGCCCTGATCTCGGCGCTGGCGACCTTCCTGATCCTGGCCGGGGTGATCCGGGTGACGCCGACGCCCGCCTACGGCGTGACGCTGCTCGGCATCAACGCCGCCCTGGTGCTCGGCCTCGCCTTCATCATCGCCTGGGAGGCGCGGGTCTTCCTGCACGCCCGCAAGGCCAACGCCGCGGTGGCGCGGCTGCACACCCGCATCGTCGGCCTATTCAGCCTGATCGCGATCCTGCCGACGATCCTGCTCGCGGTGGTCGCCTCCGTGACCATCGACCGCGGCCTGTCGCTCGGCTTCACCGACCGGGTCCGCGACGTGGTGCTGAAATCCGTGGAGGTGGCCGACGCCTACCAGGAGAACCAGTGTCAGAGCCTCGCCCGGGAGATCCGCATCCTGGCCGACGACCTCACCCGGGCGCGGCCGAACTTCGACGTGAACCGCGACTGGTTCCAGACCTTCCTGACGACCCGGGCGACCAATCTCGGCCTGCCGGTCGCCCAGATCATGCGCGGCCCCACCGAGGTGGTGGCCCGGGCCAAGATCGATGTCCTCAAGACGAACCGCCTGCCCTCGGCGGCGGCCTTCGAGGACGCGGCGACCTCCGCCGACCCGATCTGCCTGCTGCCCACCGAGGGGCGGGTCTTCGCCGCCCTGGTGCGGATGCCCGCCTACGACGACGCCGTGCTGATGGTGCAGCGGGAGGTCAGCCAGCTCGCCATCGAGTTCCCCGGCGTGTCCCGGGCGGCGGCGGCCGAGTACCTGACCTACGATTCCCTGCGCCGCTCGATCCAGATCACCTTCGCGTCGGTGTTCCTGCTGATCGCCCTGATCGCGCTCCTGTCGGCGGTGTGGTTCGGCATGAACTTCGCCAACCGGTTCGTGGCCCCGATCCGGCGGCTGATCAACGCCGCCGACCAGGTCGCGTCGGGCAATTTCTACGCCCAGGTGCCGACCAGGAAGACCAGCGGCGACCTCGCCCATCTCGGCGAGGCCTTCAACAAGATGACCCAGGAACTGCGCCGCCAGCATGCCGGCCTGCTCGCGGCGAGCGACCTGATCGACACCCGCCGCCGGTTCACGGAGGCCGTGCTGTCGGGGGTCTCGCCCGGGGTGATCGGCCTCGACGCGTCGGGATTCGTCACCATCGCCAACCCGGCCGCCGAGCGGATGCTCGACCTGGAGAGCGACGCCCTGGTCGGCCAGTCCCTGGCCCGGGCCGTGCCGGAACTCGCCCCGGTGCTCGCCGAGAGCGAGGCCCGCCCGCGCAGCCTGCAGCAGCAGCAGATCCAGCTCGCCCGGTCGCGGGGCGAGCGCACCATCACGGTGCGGGTGACGAGCGAGCAGGCGCAAGGCTCGTCCCGGGGCTCGGTGGTGACCCTCGACGACATCACCGACCTCGTCCAGGCGCAGCGCAGTTCGGCCTGGGGCGATGTCGCCCGCCGGATCGCCCACGAGATCAAGAACCCCCTGACGCCGATCCAGCTCTCGGCCGAGCGGATCCGGCGCAAGTACGGCAAGGTCATCACCGCCGACAAGGAGGTGTTCGACCAGTGCACCGCCACGATCGTGCGCCAGGTCGACGAGATCAAGCGCATGGTCGACGAGTTCTCGGCCTTCGCGCGGATGCCCAAGCCGGCGATCGCCCCGAACGACCTCACCGAGATCGCCAAGCAGAACCTGTTCATGATGCGCGTGGCGCATCCGGACATCGACTTCGCCTTCTCGGCCGAGACGGGCGCGGCGGAGGGCGGCGCGGCCAATTCGGAAAAGATCGTGGCGGCCTTCGACATCCGGCTGCTCAGCCAGGTGATCACCAACATCCTCAAGAACGCCGTCGAGGCGGTGGCCGAGGTGCCGGAGGCCGAGCTCGGCAAGGGCAAGATCGGCTTGAGCCTCGCCGTCGAGGACGGGTTCGCGGTGATCGCCGTCACCGACAACGGCAAGGGATTTCCCGCCGAGGGACGCCAGCGGCTGCTCGAGCCCTACATGACCACCCGCGAGGGCGGCACCGGGCTGGGGCTTGCCATCGTCAGCAAGGTGCTTGAGGAGCACGGCGGCGGGATCGAACTGAACGACAATCCCGCCGGCCGCGGCGGCCAGGTGCGGATGCGGATCCCGCGCGAGCACGGGCCCGAGCCGGCCGGGGCGAACCCCGGCACCAGTCCCGTCACGACAGAGGAGAAGGGCGCCGCGCCGACGGCCCCCCGGATCGCGGAGATGCACGCATGAGCGCCGATATCCTGATCGTCGACGACGAGGCCGACATCCGCGACCTCGTGGCCGGGATCCTGGACGACGAGGGCCACCGCTGCCGCACGGCCGGCGGCTCGGACGAGGCGCTGGCCGCCATCGAGGCGCGCCGGCCCCACCTGGTGTTCCTCGACATCTGGCTGCAGGGCTCCCGGCTCGACGGCCTGCAGGTGCTCGACCTGATCAAGGCGGCCAATCCCGACCTGCCGGTGGTGATGATCTCCGGCCACGGCAACATCGAGACCGCGGTCTCGGCCATCAAGGCGGGGGCCTACGACTTCATCGAGAAGCCGTTCAAGGCCGACCGGCTGATCCTGGTGGCCGAGCGGGCGCTGGAGGCCTCGCGGCTGCGGCGCGAGGTCCGCGACCTGACGGCGCGCTCCGGCACCACCAACCGCATCGTCGGCGCCTCCCTGGCGATCAACCAGCTCCGCCAGACCCTCGACCGGGTGGCCCCGACCAACGCCCGGGTGATGATCACCGGGGCGCTGGGCTCGGGCAAGGAACTCGCCGCCCGCAGCCTGCACAAGGCCTCGGCCCGGTCGAACGGCCCGTTCGTGCTGCTCAACGCCGCCGCGATCCTACCCGAGACCATGGAGGCGGAGTTGTTCGGGGTCGAGGGCGAGACCGGCCGGCGGGTCGGCGCCCTGGAGGAGGCCCATGGCGGCACCCTCTACCTCGACGAGGTCGCCGACATGCCGCGCGAGACCCAGAGCCGGATCCTGCGCGTCCTGGTCGACCAGAATTTCCAAAGGGTCGGCGGCACGACGCGGGTCCACGTGGATGTCCGGATCATCTCGTCCTCCTCCCGGGACCTCCAGGAGGAGATCGCGGCGGGCCGGTTCCGCGAGGACCTGTTCCACCGGCTCTCGGTGGTGCCGATCCGGGTGCCGGCCCTGTCCGAGCGCCGCGAGGACGTGCCCGAGCTGATTCAGTTCTTCATGGACAACATCTCGTCCCAGACCGGCCTGCCCAAGCGCCGGATCGCCGAGGACGCGATGGCGGTGCTGCAGTCGCACAACTGGCCGGGCAACGTCCGCCAGCTCAAGAACAACGTCGAGCGGCTGATGATCCTGACCCAGGCCGACCCGGAGCAGGAGGTCACCTCGGAGATGCTGCCCTCCGAGATCGGCGCCCTGGTGCCGACGACGCCGGGGGGCGCGGGCGGCGAGAAGCTGATGAGCCTCGCGCTCCGGGAGGCCCGGGAGATCTTCGAGCGCGAGTACCTCGTGGCGCAGATCGCCCGGTTCTCGGGCAACATCTCGCGCACCGCCGAGTTCATCGGCATGGAGCGCTCGGCCCTGCACCGGAAGTTGAAGTCCCTGGGTATCGGCCCGTGAGCGGGAGAGCCGGGCCGACGCGGTGAGAGTGGTGCCGATCCGTCACGGATGACGCCGAAGCGGGGGTTGCTTGCACCCACGCTTTCACCAAGTCATGGTGCTTGTATACAAAGCCGCGGGCGGGATGGTCGGTGATCCGGCCCGCGACATACCCATCCCGGGCGGATCGAGCCGGGACAACAAGAAGGCCAAGAAGATGGCGGGCGAACGCGCACAGAACCTTCAGGACACGTTTCTCAATCATGTCCGCAAGAACAAGATCCCGCTGACCATCTTCCTCGTCAACGGCGTCAAGCTCCAGGGCGTGGTGACCTGGTTCGACAACTTCTGCGTGCTGCTGCGCCGGGACGGGCATTCCCAGCTGGTCTACAAGCACGCGATCTCCACGATCATGCCGGGCCATCCGGTGCAGCTGTTCGAGCCGGACGAGACCGCCGAGAAGGCGTGATTTTCGCGGAAAGGCGGCACCGTCCCGAACCGCCCTGGGCTTGGACGGCGCGGGTCCGGTCTCCCGGGCGGGCCACGCGGTTCAAACATCGGCATTTGTATCGCTCCGGCTGGACTTCAGGCCCGCTCCGGAGCTGACACCCGCCCTGCCTCCCCCCTCTGCGGGGGAGGGTGGCCCCCGAAAGGGGGTCGGGAGAGGGGCAGCGCGACGGTTCAGGATGGATCGAGCGGCGCGACATTTCCTACAGCGGCGTTCCCCTCTCCCGACCCCTGCTGACGCAGAGGGCGCCCATTGGGCCACCCGCCCCCGCAGAGAGGGGAGGGGGACGCACCTGGGGCTGGCCGTTGGCCTCATCTGGAGGCGGCGTGTGAACGTCACAGCCTCTGCGGGGGGCGGGTGAGGGCCCCATCCCGCCGTGGGATATCTGCGGCGGTTCCCGGCCGGCATCTTGGCCCGGCCCGCCCGCATCACCATTCTGTCGAATCCGACTTCTCGAACGAAGCCGCCGGCGTTCCGGCGGCGCTAAAGGCTGCATGAGCGAGACGCTGACGTCCGGCGAAGCCCGCCTCCAGGCGCAGGCCGCCCCCGAGGGCGAGATCGCCGCGGCGACCCACACCCTGGTGATCGGCCCCTACCTCGCGCGCGGCGCATCGGGGTCCGGGCACGGGCCGGCGGCGCCCACGCGCTCCGTGGAGGCGCGCCTCGACGAGGCCACCGGCCTGGCCGCCGCCATCGAGCTCGACGTCGTCGAGAGCCTCGCCGTCAGCCTGCCGCGGATCCGCCCCGCGACCTATCTCGGCAAGGGCCGGGTCGAGGAGATCGCCGGCCTGATCCGCGCCCGGGAGATCGGCCTCGTGGTGATGGACTGCGCCCTGTCGCCGGTGCAGCAGCGCAACCTGGAAAAGGAATGGGGCGCGAAGGTCATCGACCGGACCGGCCTGATCCTGGAGATCTTTGGCCGCCGCGCCTCGACCCGGGAGGGCACGCTCCAGGTCGAGCACGCGCACCTCGCCTACCAGAAGTCGCGCCTCGTCCGCTCCTGGACCCACCTCGAGCGCCAGCGCGGCGGCTTCGGCTTCCTGGGCGGCCCCGGCGAGACCCAGATCGAGGCCGACCGGCGCATGATCCAGGAGCGCATGACCCGGATCGAGCGCGACCTCGACGCGGTGGTGCGCACCCGCGGCCTGCACCGGCAGAGCCGGGCGCGGGTGCCGTACCCGATCGTGGCGCTCGTCGGCTACACGAACGCCGGAAAGTCGAGCCTGTTCAACACGCTGACCCGGGCCGAGGTCACCGCCAAGGACATGCTGTTCGCCACCCTCGACCCCACCGCCCGGGCGACCAAGCTGCCCCACGGCGAGACCGTGATCCTGTCCGACACGGTGGGCTTCATCTCCGACCTGCCGACGCCCCTGATCGCGGCCTTCCGGGCGACCCTGGAGGACGCCATCGAGGCCGACGTGCTGCTGCACGTGCGCGACGTCAGCCACGTCGATTCCGAGGCCCAGGCCGAGGATGTCGGCGAGGTGCTGCGGGAACTCGGCATCGAGACCAGTGCCGAGCGGATCATCGAGGTCTGGAACAAGGCCGACCTGCTCGACGACGACGAGCGCACCCGGCTGATGAATCTCAGCGGCCAGGGCAAGGTCCGCAACGACCGCGACAGCGCCGCGCCGGTCCTGGTCTCGGCGCTGACCGGGGAGGGGCTCGCCGCCCTCAACAGCCGGATCGAGGCGCGGATCGGGCGCCACCGGGCGAGCTTCGCCGTGGCGCTGCCGCCGGAGGACGGGGCGGCGCTGAACTGGCTCTACGAGAACGCCGAGATCCTTGACCGGCGCGCGGAGGCGGACGGCACCCTGCACCTCGCGGTGCGGATCGCCCCCGAGAAGGAGCCGCGCTTCCTCAACCGGTTCGCGGCGGCCCGGCGCCTCGACCGGGGCGGCTGATGGCCCCGGGCGGCGCCGAGAGGCCGCCGCTTCCCGCCCCGCTCCCCGCCCGGGCGCAGGCCGAGGGCCGGGCGGCCGCGGGTTCGGACGACGCGGCGGTGCTGCGGGCCATGCAGGCGGGCGGGGGCCTGCGCCTGCTCGGGCTGCGCGCCATCATCGTGCTGGTGCTGCTGATGGCGGCCCAGGCCTATGACGGCTCCCTGCACGCCCTCAGCCACTGGTTCATCCTCGGCCTCTACGGCTTCGGGACGGTCTGGTTCGGGCTCGGCGAGCGGAGCGGCGGCGCGCGCGCCACACGCTGCAGCTGGGCCGGCACCGGGCTGAATGCCGGGCTCGCGGTCTACGTGATCATCGAGCACATGCTGGCCGGGGGCGGGGCGGGCCTCGGCGCCGACGCGGTGAGCCGCCTGCCGGCCTTCCTGCTCCTGCTCCAGACCGGCCTGAGCATGCGGGTGGCGCAGACCCTGGTGTTCTGCGGGCTCGTGACCGCCTGCTGGAGTGCGGCCTTCCTGGCCGGCCTGATGCGGCCGGACCTGTTCCCGGGGCCCGACACGTTCCCGACCGCGCAGGTGACCGGGCTCGCCACCTTCGTGGCGGCGGGGCTCCTCGTGGTCGACGGCGTGAGCCGCCTGCGCGGGGCGGTGACCCGGGCGCTGCGGATGGAGCACGAACGGGCCCGGCTCGCCCGCTTCGTGCCGGATCCGGTTGCCCTCGATCTGGCCGCCGAGGAGGGCGGTTCGGCGCCGGGCGTCCACCGGCGCCACGCCTGCCTGATGATCCTCGACATCCGCGGCTTCTCCCGGCTCTCCCGGGAGCACCCGCCCGAGACCATGGTGGCGGCCCTGCTCGCCGTCCGGGCGGCCGCGCAGGCGGCGGTGGCCGAGCGGGGCGGCCTCGTGGACAAGTATATCGGCGACGCGGTGCTGGTGCAGTTCGTGGTCGGGCCGCCCGCCGCGCAGGCGCGGGCGGCGCTGGCCTGCGCCCTGTCGCTCCGCCGCCGGATCGCCGCCCTCAACGCGGCCCGGGCGGCGGAGGGGCTGTTCACCCTGCGGGTCGTGGTCGCCCTGCACGCGGGCGACCTCCTGGTCGGGGTGTTCGACGACGGGGTCCGGGCCGAGTACACGGTGCTGGGCCCGGCCATGAACGCCCTGTCGCGGATCGAGGCCCAGGCCAAGGCCGCCGAGATCGAGGTCGCCGCCTCGGGGGATTTCTTGGATCTGCTCCGGGGCGCCCTGCCGGCCGGCATTCGGGCCGTCCCGGTGCCGCAGGCGACCCTGCCCGAACCCCTCACCCTGTTGGCCATCGCGGCGGGTCCGGGGGCCTGATCCGGCCCTCCCCCCGGGCGGGTGAGGCGAGGCCGGGATCGGAGGAAGCGGTCGCGGCCGGGGCGGCCCTGCGCCCTGTCACAGGATGCCGCGCCGCAATTCCGGGCCGCATCCGGAACCGGATCGTCCGCAACCCGTTCGGTCGGCGCGGCGCAGGGTCGCGGAGAGATACTCGTCCCATGAACAAGATCATCCTCGGCGCGACGCTCGCGCTCGGCCTCGTCCTTGGCACGGCGGCCCCGGTCCTGGCCGCCCCCGGCGACGGCCTCGACCGGAACGCCGCCGCCCAGGGCAACGGCAATTTCGGCGGCATGCACCGCAACGCCCGGATGCAGTCGGGGATGATGCGCCATCGCATGATGCACCGCCATCACCGCCACCACATGATGCGCCGGCACATGCGCTGACCGATTGGCCCCCGCCCGCTCCTCGGAGAGCGGCGGGCCGGGGGCCTCGACCGGGACCGGGCGCGGCTCTACCGCGGAGACGCGGTGACCCCTCTCACCATTTGTAGCTGACCTTCGCCAGGACGCGCCGGGCGTCGCCGTAGAAGCAGGAATTCTCCGCCTGACAGGAGGAGACGAAGCGCCGGTCGGCGAGGTTCGTGGCGTTCACCTGGAAGCGCCAGTTCTCGTAATCGTAGTGGACCTGCGCGTCGAACAGCACGTAGTCGGGCAACCGCAGGGTGTTGGCGACGTCGGCGAAGGAGCGCCCGATGTAGCGCACGCCGCCGCCGAAGCCGAAGCCGCGCCAGTCGCCGGCCGGGATCGTGTAGTCGAAGAACAGGTTGGCGAGGTTCTCCGGCGTGTTCACCGGGACGCGGCCGATCTGGTCGGCATTGCCCCGCACGCTGTTGATCCCGAACACCGTGTAGGAGGCGACCACGTTGAGGCCGTCGAGCACGTTGGCCACCAGCTGCGCCTCGAAGCCGGTGGAGCGCACTTCGCCGATCTGGGTCTGGAACAGGGTGTTGACCGGGTTCGGGGTCTGCACGTTGCTGCGGTGGATGTCGAAGCCGGCCAGCGTCAGGAAATAGCCCTGGCCCGGCGGCTCGAACTTCACGCCGCCCTCGATCTGGTCGCCCGTCTCGGGCTTGAAGGTCTGGCCGTTGATGTCGGTGCCGATCAGCGGCTGGAACGAGGTCGCATACATCACGTACGGCGCGAGACCGAAGTCGAAATTGTAGATCGCGGCCGCCCGGTAGGTGAAGGCGCTGTCGTTGCGGCCGTTGGTGTTCGACGGGGTCAGCCGGTCGTAGACCGTGTTCTCGACGAAGTCCTGGCGGCCGCCGAGGATCAGGCTCAGCTCCGGCGTGAGCTTGATCTGGTCCTGGAAGTAGAGCCCGATCTGCTGAAACGAGTCCGCCTGGATCAGGTAGGGCGTGGCCGAGACCGTCTGCGGGCCGTAGATCGGCGCGAGGATGTTGAGGTTCGGGCCGGGGAAGCCCGAGGCCTGGTTGTCGTGGATCTGGAAGTTCCGGTACTCGACGCCCATCAGGACATCGTGCCGGAAGAAGCCGTCGGAGAACTTGGCCTCGGCCTGGGTGTCGACGTCGAGCTGGGCGACCTTGGCGTGGTCGCGGAACAGGTAGCGGGCGAGCTGGGTCTGCTGGGCGTCGGCGTAGCCGAGCTGGCCGATATAGGAATTCTGGTTGCTCTCCGCGAAGGCGTAGCGGGCGTTCTGGCGCACCGCCCAGGTGTCGTCGAAGACGTGCTCGAACTCGTAGCCGATGGAGGCCTGGTCGCGCTGGAAGGTGTTGAAGCCGGCGTCACCCACGTTGAGGGAGCGCGGGATGCGCAGGCCCAGCACCGTGGGCTTCACCGTGCCGTAATAGGGCAGGAAGTTCGAGGTCACCGCCGTGTTGTCGTGCTGGACGCTCGACAGGATGGTGAGCTTGGTCGACCCGTCCGGCTTATAGGTGAAGGCCGGGGCGATGTAGTAGCTGTCGTCCGGCGCGCCCTGGACCTGTGTGCCGCCGTTGCGGGCATAGCCGGTCAGGCGGGTGAACCAATGGCCCTCCTGGTCGGCCGGGCCGCCGACGTCGAAGGCGGCGTAACGCTGGTCGAAGGAGCCGCCGCCGACCTCGATGGAGCCGAACGGGGTCTCGGTCGGGCGCTTGGTGACCTGGTTGATCAGGCCGCCGGGATTGCCGGCGCCGAACAGCACCGCGGCGGGGCCGCGCAGCACCTCGACCCGCTCCAGCCCGTAGGTGTCGACCCGATAATAGGCGAAGCCGTAGTTCAGGAGCTGCAGGCCGTCCCGGTAGAGGCCGTAATCGCTGGCCACGAAGCCGCGCAGCTGGAAATAGTCGAGGCGCGTGTCGGCGCCGAAGGTGCCCGCATAGGTGCCGGCGACGTATTGCGTCGCCTGCTGCAGGGTCTGGGCGTTCTGGGTGTCGAGCTGCTGGCGGCCCACCACGGTGATCGATTGCGGGGTCTCGATCAGCGGCGTGTTGGTCTTGGTGGCGGTGGCCGAGCGCCTGGCCACGTAGCCGTCTACCGGGCCGGTCGGGCTCTCCACCGCCCGCGCGGCCGCGCCCGCCCGGGCCACGGGGACCGGCGCGCCGCCCCCCTGGCTCTCGACGCTCAGTTCCCCAAGCTGCACGCTGCTCCCGGCCGGCGAACCGACGCCGCGGCGGGGCGCGTCCTGGGCCAGGCTCGGCGCGGCCTGCGCCAGGACTGCGAACGAGGCACCGGCCAGCAGGGTGCGGGCGAGCGGGGTGCGGAAACGGGGGTGAGCAACTCTCATGGGACCTGGCCGGATGCGACGCCACGGGCAGCCGGCCGCGATCGCCGGGATGGCCCCCGCCGCCGATGCCGCGCTGTTTAGAATTGTGCTAAACTACTGTTTTGATTGGTCTTTCGTCTTCAAGACCTACGCGCAGCCATGCGCTGCCGCAAGCGGCCCTCGCGCATCGGGCGAGGGCTGTTGCGGTCGAGACACGCATCGGTGGCAAGCCGGGCCGAGCCCGGCGGGGCGGATAGGGGAGGGGCGGCCTACCGGACGCGCCCCGCGAGCCAGCCGGCCACGAGATCGGCCACGGCGTCGCTGTTGGTCTCCAGCATCATCATGTGGCCGTTGCCGCCCAGACCCCGGTCGGCCAGCGGGATCACGTCGGGCTTGGCGCCGGCCTGGGTCAGGAAGGCGGCCGTGCAGGCATCGTAGGGGGCGTGGAAGGAGGCCTCCGCGGTCACCAGCACGGTCGGGACCTTCGCGAGGTTCGGCAGGGTGCGGACGGGCTCGCCCTGGAGCCAGCAGCGCACCCGCCCCTCCGCCGCCTTGCTGTCGGGCCCCTTGTCGGGCCCCTTGTCGGGCCCCTTGTCGGGCCCCTTGTCGGGCCCCTTGTCGGGCCCCTTGGCCTCCTGCGCCACGATCAGGTCCTCGGGCGCCCTCACGGCCGGCGCGAAGGTCAGCGGCATGCGGGTCAGCCCGTAGGCGCGGGTGCGCCCGTCCCCGGCCTTCTCCCAGAACTCCTTGCCGCCGCGGAACTGCACGTCGAAGAAGGGCGGTCCGCTCGGCTCCACCGCCACATGCGCCTTCACGAGGTCCGGCCGGGCATCGGAGGCCGCCCAGCCGAACAGGGCCCCCTGGCCGTGGGTGAGCAGGATCGCCGGGCCGATCCGGTCGAGGAGCGCGATCAGGGCGGGATCGACCAGCTCCTCGGTCTGCTGGCTGTTGGCGAGGAACGGGACCTGGCTGGCGAAGAACTGGTCGAAGCCGGCATTGCCCTGCACGCCGGCCCCGCCCGGCCAGCGGGTGTGGAGCTTGGCCTGCGGGTACAGGTCGTAGACCTCCGGCGCCGTGTGGGTCCTCTCGAGGCTGCGCGTGCCGAGCCGGTCGTAGGGGCCGTAGACCTCCGGGTTGGTCCCCGAGCGCCCGCGCCCGACCTGATCGAGCACGTAGACCTGATAGCCCTTCTCGACGAAGCGCTGCACCCAGCCGGGCCGTCCGTCCGCGGTGGCGAGGAAGTTCACCCCGGTCTGGGCGAGCCCGTGGACCATCACCACCGGGTAGGGCTGGGTGACCCGCTCCGGGGTCCGCGACTGCACGAACATCTGGCCGATCATCACGGTCTTGTCGCCGAGCTTCGCGTAGCGGCCGCCGACGTAGAAATAGCCGGCCCGGGTCACGGGCTCGCCCGGGGCCGGGCCGGAGGCCAGCGATGCCGGCGTCGGGACCTTTCCTGGATCGGGCACTTGCGTAGGCACTTGCGTAGGCACCTGCGCCGGCACCGTTTCCTGGGCGCGGGATGGCCCCGCGGTCAGGATCGCCGCCTGAAGGGCGAACCAGGCCGCGAGGGCGCCGTTCGCGATGCCGTTGCCGGCCATGCCGTCTCTCCCGGATGCACCCCGCTCCGCGCGGGGGGCTTATTGCGGGAAACGCAACGCTCGGCCACCTCGGAAAGCTGCACGGTCCCGGTCTTCGCGCCGCCGCCGCACCAGTGCCGGCGGGGCGCAGGCCGTCCGGGACCCGGCGAGCCCGAACGTGGACGCATGCCAGGCGCGACCATGCGGCGCTGGCGGCGCGGGGCCGGCACGCCCACCTTGGGATGGTGCCGACGCCGTGATCGTGGGCGCCTCGCCCGGACCGTCCGCGGCGCGATTCAGCTAAGGACTCCCCGCCGTGGACCCCGCAACCGCCAAGACCCTGGTCTCCGCCGCCCTGGTCGCCTCGATCGCCCTATTCAGCCTGGTGTCGTTCCAGGCGTTCTTCGCCCAGGTCCTGGCCGACCTGCGCGACGCCCGGGCCGTGCGCGTCCCGGTGCGCGCCGACCGCCGGGATCCCCCGCGGACCTGACCGGCCGGGCGGTTCCGGCGAGCCTCGGTCTCAGGCCTCCTCCTCCCGGGCCCGCGCGCGCAGGACGAACTTCTGCACCTTGCCGGTGGAGGTCTTGGGCAGCTCGCCGAACACCACGTGGCGGGGGAGCTTGTAGGATGCGAGCCGGCCCCGGCACCATTGGATCAGCTCGTCGGCGGTGGGCGTCGCCCCGGGCTTCAGCTCCACGAAGGCGCAGGGCGTCTCGCCCCATTTCGCATCGGGCTTGGCCACCACGGCGGCGCCCGCCACCGCCGGGTGCTTGAACAGGGCATCCTCGACCTCGATCGACGAGATGTTCTCGCCGCCCGAGATGATGATGTCCTTCGAGCGGTCCTTGAGCTGGATGTAGCCGTCCGGGTGCTTCACCCCGAGGTCGCCGGTGCGGAACCAGCCGCCCGTGAAGGCGGCCTGCGTGGCGGCCGGGTTCTTGAGGTAGCCGCGCATCACCACGTTGCCGCGCATCATCACCTCGCCGATCGTCGTGCCGTCGGCCGGCACCGGCGCCAGCGTGTCCGGATCGCGCACGTCGAGGGCCTCCAGCACGGGATAGCGCACCCCCTGGCGGGCTTTTTTGGCCGCCCGCTGATCGGCCGCCAGGGCGTCCCAATCGGCGTGCCAGGCGTTGACCACCGCCGGGCCGTAGCTCTCGGTCAGCCCGTAGAGGTGGGTGACGTCGAACCCGGCCTCGGCCATGCCGGCGAGCACCGCCTCGGGGGGCGGGGCGGCGGCCGTGAAGAAGGCCACGCGCCGGGGCAGGTCCCGGCGCTCGGAATCGGCGGCATTGATCAGCATCTGCATGACGATCGGCGCGCCGCAGAGATGCGTGACCCCGTGCTCGGCCATCAGCCGGTAGAGCGCGTCCGCCCGCACCTGGCGCAGGCAGACATGGGTGCCGGCCACGATCGACAGGGTCCAGGGGAAGCACCAGCCGTTGCAGTGGAACATCGGCAGGGTCCAGAGATAGACCGGGTGCTGCCCGAGGCCGCCCGTGACGACGTTGCCGAGCGCCAGCAGCGCCGCGCCGCGGTGGTGGTAGACCACGCCCTTCGGGTCGCCCGTGGTGCCCGACGTGTAGTTCAGTGTGATCGCGTCCCACTCGTCGTCCGGGAGCTGCCAGTCGTGGTCCGGATCGCCGGCCGCTAGGAACGCTTCGTAGTCGGTCTCGCCGAGGCGTTCGCCCGGGCCGTCATAGACCGGATCATCGACGTCGATGACCAGGGGCTTGGTCTCCAGTCCCTCCAGGGCCGCGGCGGCGGTGCGGAAGAATTCGCGGTCGGTGATCAGCACCCTGGCCTCGCCGTGCTCCAGGCAGAACCGGATCGCGGCGGCGTCGAGGCGGGTGTTGAGGGTGTTGAGCACGGCCCCGGTCATCGGCACGCCGTAGTGGCACTCGATCATCTCGGGGGTGTTGGCCAGCAGCGCCGCCACCGTGTCGCCGCGGCCGATCCCGCGCCGGGCCAGGGCCGAGGCGAGCCGGCGGGCCCGGGCGTAGAGGTCCCGATAGGGCCGCCGCAGGGCGCCGTGGATCACCGCGACCTGATCGGGGAACACCCGGGCCGCCCGGTCCAGGTAGAGCAGGGGGGTCAGCGGCTGGTGGTTGGCCGGCACGCGGTCGAGGTCGCGGTCGTAGATCGTGTCGCGGGCCATCCCGTCCTCCCCGGCAATTCGTTGTCGGGACAGTAGCTTGCCGGCGTCGACGGCTCCAGTCGTGGTTTCGAAAGGTCGAGACCTTTCGCGGGTCCAGGGCGGCGCCCTGGAGAACATCTCAGGGTCCAAGATCTCAGGGCTCCGCCCCCGAACCCCGCCAAAGGGCTCGCCCTTTGGAAACCCGCTTCAATGCCGCGATTCGTCCTCGGGCTCGGGCAGGAAGCGGGCGAGCTCGAAGCCGATCTCGATCATCAGGTGTTCGATCCGGTCGGTGAGCGCCGGCCGATGCAGGGCGCGGGCGAGGTCGCGCAGGGCGATGATGTGCTCGGCCATCCGGTTCACCACGCGCTCGCTCTGCACGAGGTTGACCGCCTGCTCCTCCGTCCGGTCGATGGCGATGCCGCGCCCGCGCGTCGCCCGCCCGGTGGGATCGTGCTCGATCCGGCCGCGCATCAGCAGCGTGCGGATGCCGTCCCGGGTGTCCCGCGTGCGGAACTCCGCCTCCACGGAACCGCCGATCACCGCGGCCGCATGCAGGTAGCTCTCGATCCGGACGCGATCCTCGGGATGGGTGCGGTCCAGGAAGGTTTCGAGGGACACGCCGCTCGCCGCAGCCGCCGGGTCCAGGCCGAGCAGGCCCGCGAAGGAGGCCGAGAGCTCCAGCTGCCCGGCCCAGTAGTCGTGGACCCACGTGCCGACCACGCCGGAGGCGTCGAGGACGGATTGCGGGATCGGGGCTTCGGCCATGCCATTCCTCGCGGGGATGTCCGACGTTCTTAAACTTGAGGTTATCAACCCCGCAGACTCCCCATGTCGGTCGTGCCCAAGCTACGGTATCGACGCCGACGTGGGAAGTCTGTTAACCCATTTCAGGCCAAAAATCTTAACCTGAAGTTTAGGATCTTTCGAGGTGCGCCGGTGCGATCTGCATGAGGCGGGCCAAACGCGCTCTTAACGCTCCGTTAACCATGTCGGCGCCACCGTGCCCATGGGCCTCCTCGGGCTCCGGGATCGCGGCACCGGGCGATCCAGCCACCTGAGGTTGGCTCAAGCGGCGCCGTGACCGCGAGTCGCAGGCGCCCGGACGGATGCGCGGGGCCTTCTGGAGGACGCCCAGGATGAAAGCGATCACCTTCGTCACGCAGAAGGGCGGCAGCGGCAAGAGCACGCTGTGCATCTCCCTGGCGGTGGCCGCCCGGGAGGCGGGCCACACGGTCTGCATCCTGGAGATGGACCGCCAGGCCACGATCTCGGACTGGGCCGACCACCGGACCGTCGATGGCCCGGAGGTCGCGCAAATCGACGCCACCCAGATCGATGCCGTGATGGAGCGCCTGCGCGACTCGGCCTACGACTACGTGTTCATCGATACGCCCGGCGTCGATTCCACCGGCACGCTGTCGGCGATCCGCGCGGCGGATCTCTGCATCATCCCGTGCCGGCCGACGCCGGCTGACCTGCGCGCGTTCAAGCCGACCCTGGCGGCCGTCTACCGGCTGGAGAAGAAATTCGCCTTCGTGCTCAACCAGACCCCGCCGCGCTCCTACCGGGTCCGGGACGCCGCGGACGGGCTCGCCGTGCTCGGCATCCTGCCCGACGTGAACATCGTCGCCCGCGCCGACCACCAGGACGCGATCGGCCTCGGGCAGGGCGTCACCGAGTTCAACCCCAAGGGTCAGGCCGCCGGGGAGGTCCGCCGCCTCTGGTCCTGGATCGAGCGCCGCACGCAGTCCCTGAGGACGGGCCAGCATGTCCAAGCCGCCTAAGCTCAGCCTCGCGGCGATCGTCGCCTCGGCGAGCCCGCCGGCCCGATCCTCCGCGGCGCCGCGGCCGCAGGGCGCCGAGATCGTCGCCCTGACCCTGGCGCCCCCGGCGCCGAGACAAGCGGCCACGCTCAAGCAGCGCGCCCGCCAGATGTCGGTCTACCTGGAGCCGCCGGTCTACGATCAGGTCCGGGACCTCGCCTTCGCCGAGCGGACCAAGATGCACGCCCTGATCCTGGAGGGCCTCGACCTCCTGTTCAAGCAGCGCGGCGCCCGGTCGATCGCCCAGCTGACCGAGACCCGCTCCCGCTGAGGCCGCCCCGCGCCGTCGGAGACGCGCGGCCCCCCCCTGAACCCCCGCCGCCGGCAGCGTTCAGGCTTCCTTTACGCGATCGCTACAATTCTGGGTGGACCCGGTCGCGAGCCTCTTGGCGCGGCCGGGTCCGGTCCGGTCCGGACCCCGGTCACGCGTAGAGTTTGGTGAAGTCCACGATGGTGCGCACGACCCTTTCCCGGCCTGCGCGCGTCGCCCTGCGGCTGCTGGCCGTCTCGGGCGTGGCCCTGGCCACGGCCAATTGCGCCACCGCGCCCCAGCAGAAGCTCGCAGCCGGCAACGGGGTCGATCCGAAATACGGGGTCAAGGCGAGCCCGCGCCTCTACAACGAGGGCGACGTCATCCCGAAGGGCGGCGGCCGCCGCTACACCGGCAAGCCCTACGTGGTCGCCGGCCAGACCTACGTGCCCAAGGAGAACCCGCAGGGCTACGTGCGCGAGGGCCTCGCCTCCTGGTACGGCTCCGCCTTCCACGGGCGCATGACCGCCAACGGCGAGGTGTTCGACCGCCACTCGATCGCGGCCGCCCACCCGACCCTGCCGCTGCCCAGCTACGCCCGGGTGACCAACCTCGACAACGGCTCCTCGATGGTGGTGCGCGTCAACGACCGTGGCCCCTACCATGCTGGCCGGGTCATGGACGTGTCGGAGGAGGCCGCCGACGCGCTGGGCTTCCACCGCCAGGGCACCGCGCATGTCCGCGTCGAGTATGTCGGCAAGGCCTCGGTCGCCGGCAGCGACGACCGCAAGCTGCTGGCCAGCCTGCGCACCGACGGGCGCCCGGCCGGCCGCTCGGCCGTGATGATGGCCGATCTCGGCCCCTCCGAGGAGCCGGAGCGCTACGAACGCTCCGCCCCCGCGCCCCTCGCCTTCAAGCCCGCCCCCGAGCCCGAGGAGCCCGCCGCGTCTCCGGCGCCGCGGCCCGCGCCAGTCCGGGCCCCGATCGTGCTCGCCGCGGCCGCCGTGACGGTCCCGGCGGCGGTGCAGCCCACGGCCCCGCGGGTGCGGGAGTTCCACCCGGCCCCGATCGCCGCCAGAGGCGCGAACCTGAAGGTCGCGGGGCTCAACCCGGCCGCCATCGAGGCCGCCCCGCAGGCGGCCGGGCATGGCGCCTCCCCGAAGGCCGCGGCACCGGGCCGCCTCGCCCTGGCCGAGGCCGGCCGGCGGCCGTCCGCGGTCTCCGGCCCGGCCCGGACCCCGGTTCCGACGCAGCTCGCCCAGGCGGCACCGGCGGCGATGCCGGGTCCGGCCAAGCAGGCCATGGCACGCCTCGCCTCCGCGGCGGCGCCGGGCAAGGGTACGACCGTCAAGATCGCGATGGTGAAGGACGCGGCGGTCAAGGCCGGCGCGGCGCCGCGCGGGGCGGCGGTGCATGCGGCCGCCCCGCAGGCCGCCCCGGCCGTCAAGGCGGCGGCGATCAAAGCCACGCCGGCCAACACGGCGCCGACCCGGACGGCCGCCGCCGGAACCCGGCCGTCCCGGATGGCCGGGATCTACTGACGCCCCGGCGGCGTCCGACCGCCCGGGGGAGGAGCCCGGGGGCGGATCCGGCCGCCGATGAGACATTTCGCATTCGATCCGGCGCCGAAACCGTAATATGGTTACGCTTGTTATTGGGATAGGGCCGGGGTCTCCTCCGGCCGGACGACAGGCGCGGGACGGAGCGGCGATGCGCAGGACCCTTCTCACCCTTCTCGCGGCCGCCTGCGCGCTCGGCGCGGGCCTCGCCGGCGCCGCCGCGCAGGGCTTCCAGACCGCGGCCCCGCACGCGATCCTGATCGACGCGGATTCCGGCTCGGTCCTGTTCGAGAAGGCCGCCGACGAGCGGTTCTCGCCGGCCAGCATGGCCAAGCTGATGACCACCGACATCGTGTTCGAGGCGCTGAAATCCGGCCGCCTGTCGATGGACACGGAGTTCACCGTCACCGAGGACGCGTGGAAGCGCGGCGGGGCCGGGGGCGGCGGCTCGTCGATGTTCGCGCAGGTCAACAGCCGCATCAGGATGTCGGACCTGCTGCGCGGCCTGATCGTGCAGTCGGGCAACGACGCGGCGATCACCATCGCCGAGAACATGGCCGGCTCCGAGGAGGCGTTCTCTGGGCTGATGAACCAGCGCGCCAAGGAGATCGGGCTGACCAACTCGACCTTCCGCAACGCCACCGGCTACGCGGCCCCCGACCAGAAGGTCACGGCCCGGGACATGGCCAAGCTCGCGCTGCACATCATCGACACCTACCCGGACTACTACAAGATTTTCTCCGAGAAGGAGTTCACCTGGAACAAGATCCGCCAGCAGAACCGGAACCCGCTGCTGACCCTCGACATCGGCGCGGACGGGCTCAAGACCGGCTACCTGGAGGAATCCGGCTACGCGCTCACGGGCTCGGCGGTGCAGAACGGCCAGCGGCTGGTGCTGGTGGTGTCGGGCCTCAAGACCGCCCGGGACCGCGCCTCCGAGGCGCGCAAGCTGATGGAATGGGGTTTCCGCGCGTTCGAGACGCGGCAGATCTTCGGGGCCGGCGAGACCGTGGCCGAGGCCTCCGTGTATGGCGGCCAGGCGGGCTCCGTGCCGCTGGTGGCGAAGAAGCCGGTGCGGGTGCTGCTGCCCCGCGGCTCCAGCGACCGGGTCAGCGCCAAGGCGATCTATACCGGGCCGCTCGTCGCCCCCGTGGCGGAGGGCCAGCCGGTCGGCGCCCTGCGCATCCAGCGCGGGGACACGGTCGCCCTCGACCAGCCGCTCTACGCCGGGGCGGCGGTGGAGCCCGGCACGCTGCCGCAGCGGGCCATGGACGCCGCGCTGGAATTCGGCACCGGCCTCGTGCGCAAGGCCCTCGACCGGGCCGGCAAGGGTGGCGACAAGAGCAGCGACAAGGCCGGGGCCGGGGCCGCCAACCCGTCGTGACCGCGCAGCCGTGATCGTGCCACGCTTCGGGGATCCCGCGGAGGCGCGGGGCGCCTTCGTCACCTTCGAGGGCGGGGAGGGGGCCGGCAAGTCGACCCAGATCGCCCGCCTCGCCGAGACCCTGCGGGCGCGGTCCGGACGGGGCGTCTGCGTGACCCGCGAGCCGGGGGGCTCGCCCCGGGCGGAGGAGATCCGCGCCGCCCTGCTCGGCGGCGTCGCCAAGCCCTACGGCCCCTTCGCCGAGGCCCTTTTATTCTGCGCCGCCCGGATCGACCACCTCGACCGGCTGATCCGCCCCGCGCTCCAGCGGGGCGAGACGGTGCTGTGCGACCGGTTCATCGACTCGACCCGGGCCTATCAGGGCGCGGCCGGGGGCCTCGATCCGGACGTCCTCACCGCCCTGGAGCGGGTCGTGGTCGGCCCGACCCGGCCGGACCTGACCCTGATCCTCGACCTGCCCCCCGAGGTCGGGCTCGCCCGGGCGGCGGTGCGCGGCGGCGGGCAGGGGGCCGACCGGTTCGAGGCCGAGGCCCTCGACTTCCACGTCCGGCTGCGGGAGGCCTTTCTGGCCATCGCCCGGGCGGAGCCCGAGCGCTGCGCGGTGATCGACGCGGCCCGCGACCCCGACGCGGTGGAGGCCGCGATCCGCGCCGCCGTCGCGACCCGGCTGCCGGACCTGCTCCCGGGGGAGGGCAGCCGCGGCGATGCGGCGTGAGGGCGCCGCCGAGGTCAGGGCTCCCGGGGATCGCGCGATCCCTGGAGGCCTCCTTCGCGGCGGCTTCGCCGCACTTCAGGAGGAGGGGGATTGTCGGGCGGGATGTTGCACCGCCCCCCGCCCCCTCAGGCGGCCTTCTTCCCCCGCTCGGCGATCTTGACCAGGCTGCGCAGCACCTCGGTGGCGGTCTTGAGCCGGGCCGGGACCGTGGTCAGCTCGCGCACGAACACCACGCTCATGTCGGGCCGCACCTTCGCGAAGGAGGCCTGCTCGGCGACGTAGGCCACCAGCCCCTGCGGGTTGGCGTAGGACCGGTCGCGGAAATGGACCACCACGCCCTTCGGCCCGGCCTCGACCTTCTCGACATTGGCCTTGCGGCACAGGATCTTGATCGTGCCGATCTTGAGGAGCTGCTCCACCTCCGGCGGCAGCGGCCCGAACCGGTCGATCAGCTCGGCCCCGAAGCTCTCCATTTCGGCGTCGTCCTGGAGGGTGGCGAGCCGCCGGTACAGGGCGAGGCGCACGCCCAGATCCTCGACGTAATCCTCCGGGATGGTGACCGGCGCGCCGAGCGCGATGGTCGGCGACCACGCCTCCTCGGGCAGGTCCTCGATGCCGGCCTTCAGCGCGGTGACCGCGTCCTCCAGCATCTGCTGGTAGAGCTCGTAGCCGACCTCCTTGATGTGGCCGGACTGGGCGTCGCCCAAGAGGTTGCCGGCGCCGCGGATGTCGAGGTCGTGGGAGGCGAGCTGGAAGCCCGCCCCCAGGGTGTCGAGGCTCTGCAGCACCTTGAGCCGCTGCTCGGCCTGGGCGGTGAGCTGGCGGTTGGCCGGCGTCGTGAACAGGGCGTAGGCCCGGGCCTTGGAGCGCCCGACCCGGCCGCGCAGCTGGTAGAGCTGGGCCAGCCCGAACATGTCGGCCCGGTGCACGATCAGCGTGTTGGCGGTGGGGATGTCGAGGCCCGATTCCACGATCGTGGTCGAGAGCAGCACGTCGAACTTGCCCTCGTAGAAGGCCGTCATCACGTCCTCCAGCTGCCCGGCCGCCATCTGGCCGTGGGCCACCGCGACCTTGATCTCCGGCATCTCGGCGTCGAGGAATTTCTTGACCTCGGCCAGGTCCTCGATCCGGGGCACCACGTAGAAGGCCTGGCCGCCGCGGTAGCGCTCGCGCAGCAGGGCCTCCCGGATGGTCAGCGGGTCGAACGGCGTCACGAAGGTGCGCACCACCAGCCGGTCCACCGGGGGCGTGGCGATGATCGAGAGCTCGCGCACCCCCGTCATGGCGAGCTGGAGCGTGCGCGGGATCGGGGTCGCCGAGAGGGTCAGCACGTGGACGTCGGCCTGGAGCGCCTTCAGCCGCTCCTTGTGGGCCACGCCGAAATGCTGCTCCTCGTCCACGATGATCAGGCCGAGATCCTTGAAGGCGATGTTCTTGGCGAGCAGCGCGTGGGTGCCGACCACGATGTCGAGGGTCCCGTCGGCCAGACCCGCGCGGGCCTGCTTCATCTCCCCGGCGCTGGCGAAGCGCGAGAGCTGGGCGACCTGAACCGGCAGCCCCTTGAACCGCTCGGCGAAGGTCCGGAAATGCTGGCGGGCGAGCAGGGTGGTGGGCACGATCACCGCCACCTGCTTGCCGGAGATCGCCGCCGCGAAGGCCGCGCGGAGCGCCACCTCGGTCTTGCCGAAGCCGACATCGCCGCAGACCAGCCGGTCCATCGGCCGGCCGGCATTGAGGTCGTCCAGCACCGCGTCGATGGCGTTGGCCTGGTCCTCGGTCTCCTCGAACGGGAAGCGGGCGGCGAATTCTTCGTACAGGCCCTCGGGCGCCTTGAGGGACGGGGCCTTCCGGACGAAGCGCTGGGCCGCGACCTTGATCAATTCGCCCGCCATCTCGAGGATGCGGCGCTTCATCTTGGCCTTGCGGGCCTGCCACGATCCGCCGCCGAGCCGGTCGAGGGCGACCTCCGAATCCTCCGAGCCGTAGCGGGTCAGGAGCTCGATGTTCTCCACCGGCAGGAGCAGCAGGCCGCCGGTATAGGCGAGTTCCAGGCAATCGTGCGGGGCGCCGGCGGCGTGGATCGTCTTCAGGCCGGAGAACCGGCCGATGCCGTGGTCGGCGTGGACCACGAGGTCGCCGGGCTGGAGCGCCTGGACCTCCAGGATCACGTCCTGGGGCCGCTTGGCCTTGCGCTTCTGGCGCACCAGCCGGTCGCCCAGGATGTCGCCCTCGGACACCACCGCGAGGTCGCCCGCGACGAAACCCGCCTCCAGGCCCCAGACCGCCACGGCCGAATCCGCGCCGCGCTTCAGCGCGTAGACGTCGGTCAGCCGGGTGATCGCCACGGGCTTCCTGAGGCCGTGATCGGTGAGCACGCCGCAGAGCCGGTCGCGGGAGCCGTCGGACCAGGCTCCCAGGATCACGTGATGACCGGATCCCTGGAGGTCGCGGATATGGGCCACCGCCGCGTCGAACACGCTGGCGTTCTCGTCGGCCCGCTCCGGCGCAAAAGTCCGTCCGGCCCTGGCGCCGCAATCGATCACCGCGCGCTCAGGCGATTCGGGCTGCGCGAAGGGCGTCAGCCGCGCCACGGTGGCGGTGCCGATCCGCTCCTTCAGCTCGTTCGGCGTCAGGTAGAGGGCCCGGGGCGGCAGCGGCTTGTAGGGGGCGACGCCCGATTGCGGCGTCTTCATCGCGCCCTCGCGGGCCTGGTAATAGTCCTGGACCAAGCTGATCCGCTCGGCGGCGGCGTCCTCCACCTGCGGATCGAACACCAGCGGCACGCCGGGCAGATAGTCGAACAGCGTGTCGAGGTGGTCGTAGAACAGCGGCATCCAGTGCTCGAGGCCGGCGTAGCGCCGCCCCTCGCTCACGGTCTCGTAGAGCCGGTCGTCCCGGGTCGCGGCGCCGAAACTCTGGATGTAGCCCTGGCGGAAGCGCCGGATCGTCTCGGTGGTGAGCTGGACCTCGCTCATGGGCATCAGGTCGAGCGAGCGGAGCTGGCCGGTGGTGCGCTGCGTCTCCGGGTCGAAGGCGCGGATCGATTCCAGCGTGTCACCGAAGAAGTCGAGGCGGATCGGCGCCGGCAGGCCCGGCGGCGACAGGTCGAGGATGCCGCCGCGGACCGCGTACTCGCCGGTGTCCCGCACCGTCCCCGTGCGCAGGAAGCCGTTGGCCTCCACCCAGGCGACCACGTCGTCCATGGCGATGACGTTGCCGATCGCCGCCGAGAGCGCCTCCCGGGCGATGTGGGCCCGGGGCGGCACCCGCTGCACCAGGGCGTTGACCGTGGTGCAGAGGATGCGCGGGCGGTCCTCGGCGGAGCGGGTCCGGGCCAGGCGGGCCAGAGCGGTCATCCGGGCGGCGGCCGTGGCCGTGGTCGGCGAGACCCGGTCGTAGGGCTGGCAGTCCCAGGCCGGCAGGTTCATCACGTCCATCTCGGGCGCGACGAAGCCGAGCGCCGCCTGGAACGACGCCGAGCGCCCGGAATCCCGGGCGACGTGGACCAGCACCGCGGGGGCGTCGACGGTCGGCGCCAGGGCGCGGGCGAGGTCGGCCAGCGCCAGGGCGTCGAACCCTTCGGGGGCGCTCGCCAGGACCGGGCTGTCGCCGCGCTTCAGGGCGTCGATCGCCTGGGCGAGCGCCGAGGATTTCGGGAGGGCGAAGCGCGCGACCTGCGGCTTGGCGGCGGGGGCAGGGGGCTTCGGGGACGATTTCGGCTGGGGCTTGGCCATCGGGTCTTTCGCGGGGAGTCCCGCCGGGCACAGGGAGGGCTGACGCGGGCCGGCGTTAGCCCATTGAGCCGTCGTGATAAAGCATCCCGCCGGCGGCGTTGGGGTGGCTGACGGTGCCCTATATGGCGGCGACGCTCCAGCATGGAACGCGTGTTTGGCTGCAATTCGGGACAGCGTGCGCTGCTGCTGGAGGCGCGGCACTTCGACCTGTTGGATATGGCCGAGGTTTTCGCCGACGACGCGCGGCTCGATCTGTTGGACGATCGACGCGAGTACGGCGGGGAACGCCGCGTGACCGTCGGCCGGGCGCTGGGAAGCCGTCTCGCTCAAGCTCGACAGCGACGTGCTACAAGAGTTCCGAAAAGCCGGCCGCGGCTATCAGGCCCGGATCAACGCCGTGCTGCGGCACCACATGCGGGCGGCCGGGAAGGGGCGCTGAGCCCTACGCGTCGGGCCCGACGATCTCGGCCAGCGCCGCTTCGACCCGGCCGCGGAAGAAATCCGCGTTGGGCATGTGCGCGGTCATCGCGGCGGCCCGGTCCGTCGCCTGCCGCAGGATCGCGCCGCGCAGCGCCGGATCCGAACGCTCCATCATCTCCAGCATGATGCGCACCACGAGTTCGGTGGCGATCGACCGGGCGGGGTGGTCGTAATTGGGCTTCGGTTCGTCCATGGCGGCCTCGCGTCAGGAATGGATCGGCGCGTCGTGCCGGTGGAACGCCCGCACGCGCTGCCAGACCGACGTGTCGTAGTTCGAGGGCGTCTCGGCCTCGCCGGTGAGCCACTTGAACAGGTCGCGGTCCGGCACCTCGATCAGCGCCTCGAACTGGTCGAGTTCCGTCTCCGTCAGGGTGCCGATCTCGGCATCGGCGAAGCGGCCCATGATCAGGTCCATCTCGCGGATGCCCCGGTGCCAGGACCGGAAGAGCAGGCGGCGGCGGCGCGGATCGAGATCGGCGCTGGTGCGGGTGGTGCCGGACATTGTTTGGGGCTTTTGCGTCGGAGGGGCGGGCAGGACCAAGATAGGCGGCCGGGGGCGCGGGATCCAGGATCCGGGCCCGGATCGGGCCACAACCGCAGGGCGAACGGCAAAAAGAAATTGCCTCCGGCGGCCGCTCCGTTATCTGCGGCTGCAACGCCCCCGAACGGGGCGGCGAGCGGGAGTACGACGATGCCGAAGGCAATCCGGGTCTACGCGTATGGCGGCCCCGAGGTGATGCAGTTCGAGGACGTGCCCCTGGCCGAGCCGGGCCCCGGGCAGATCCGCGTCAAGCAGGCGGCCATCGGCGTCAACTTCATCGACATCTACTTCCGCACCGGCGCCTACAAGTCCCCGCACCTGCCCTACACCCCCGGCAAGGAGGGCGCTGGCACCGTCACGGCCGTGGGCGAGGGGGTCACGCAGTTCAAGCCGGGCGACCGGGTCGCCTACGGCTCGGTGGCGGATGGCTGCTACGCGCAGGAGCCGGTGATCCCGGCCTCGGCGGCCGTGCCGATCCCGGAGGGCGTCAACGCGACGACCGCCGCCGCGATGATGCTGAAGGGCCTCACCGTGGAGTACCTGCTGCACCGGACCTACGCGGTGAAGCCCGGCGACACGATCCTGTGGCAGGCGGCGGCCGGCGGCGTCGGCCTGATCGCCTGCCAGTGGGCCAAGCACCTCGGCGCCACGGTGATCGGCACAGCCGGCAGCCCCGAGAAGGCGGAGCTCGCCAAGCGGAACGGCTGCGACCACGTCATTCTCTACCGCGAGGAGGACGTGGCCAAGCGCGTGCGCGAGATCACCGGCGGCAAGGGCGTCCCAGTGGTCTACGACGGCGTCGGGCAGGCGACCCTGATGGGCTCGCTGGACAGCCTCGCGCCGCTGGGACTTCTGGCGAGCTTCGGCTCGGCCTCCGGGGCGATCACCGGGCTCGACCTGGGGCTGCTGGCGCCGCGCGGCTCGCTCTACGTGACGCGCCCGACGCTGGCGACCTTCTCGTCGAACCGCGCGACCCTGGAGGAGGCGGCCGCCCGCCTGTTCAAGGTGGTCGGCGACGGCGCGGTGAAGATCACCGTCAATGCCACCTACCCGCTCTCCGAGGCGCAGCAGGTGCACCGCGACCTCGCGGGCCGGGAGACCACCGGCTCGATCGTGATGCTGCCGTAGGGCTCAAGCCGTGACGCCCGGCGGCGCCGACCTGCTCCTCGTGATCGATGTGCAGGTCGATTTCCTGCCGGGCGGGGCGCTGCCCGTCCCGGAGGGCGACGCGGTGGTGGGCCCGGTCAACGCGCTCCAGCAACAGTTCCAGCACGTCGCCCTGACGCAGGACTGGCACCCGGCCGACCACGTCTCCTTCGCCGACAATCATCCGGGACGGGCAAGCTTCGAGACCGTGGCTTTGCCCTACGGTCCGCAGGTGCTGTGGCCCCGGCACTGCGTCCAGGGCAGCAAGGGGGCGGGTTTCGCGCCGGGCCTCGACACCGACCGGGCCGGGCTGGTGATCCGCAAGGGGCTGGATCCCCGGGTCGACAGCTATTCGGCCTTCCTGGAGGCCGACCGGACCACCCGCACCGGCCTCGGCGGGGCGCTCCGGGAGCGCGGGATCACCCGCCTCGTCCTGTGCGGGCTGGCCACCGACTTCTGCGTCGCCTGGAGCGCGCTCGACGCCCGCGACGCGGGTTTCGACGTCTGGGTGGTGGACGATGCCGTCCGCGGGATCGACGTCGACGGATCCCTCGCGCAGGCCTGGGCGCGGATGCGGGCGGCGGGGGTGCACCGGATCGCGGCGGCGGAGATCGGCTGAGCGCCCGCACGGCCCCGGAGGCGAACCGCCGCACGGGCCCCGGGCGACCGCATCGGCCCCGACGCGTTGGCCTCGCTCCGGAACGCGACAGGAGCCAGCATGTCAGGCAAGCACCCCAAGACCGAGACGCCCACCGACGCCGACCTCAAGGGCAATCCCGGCATCGGCACCTCGAAGGGCATGAGCGGCGCCGACCCCGCCGATCTGCAGGCGGATTCGACCTTCGAGGGCGACGTGGACAACGAGACCAAGCTCGACGGCGGCATCGATCCGAACCACCGGCCGCGCAAGAACGCCTGAGCCTGAACGCCCGAACGATGCAAACCTCACGTTGTCCCGGGCGTCGAGCAGGCGCCCGGGCCTGCGGTTCGTTCAGCGGGCCGGCATGCGGGCCGGCACCTTCTGCCCATGCGGAGCGGCGGCAGGGGCGGGGGCGGCGATGGAGTTGGTGAAGAGCCGGTCCTCGTCGCTCTCAGTCGGCACATAGAGGCGGCCGGGGCTCGCGGTGTTGCCCATCAGCAGCGCCGTGTTGGAGGCGCTGAAGGCGGAATTGCCGTCCGCGAGGGCGGCGCCGGCCGACAGGGCCAGCGTCAGGGCAGCGGTCGCGACCAGCGCAGTGGGCTTCGTCATGGACAGGGTCCTTCTCTCTCGGCGGCGCCCGTCCGTACGGTGCTGCACGCCGTGCCGCCAATCTGGTGTTGCCCTGCCGAACCGAAAGTGCGGCATCGCACAATGGGCGTTGCGTCGCAGCATAGGACCCGTAACCTAAAATTGATCGCCTCTCTATAGCTCTAACCCGAGTTGCATCGGCCCCTCGATCTCCCCCTGCGCGAAGCCCGACAGCGAGACGCCGACCAGCCGCGCGCTGCGCCGGAGGGGAAACAGGCCGGCGAGCAGGTCGAGGCCGATCCGTTCCAGGCTCGCCCGGTCGGCGACCGGCGCGGCGAGCGACTTCGCCCGGGTGACCTGGGCGAAATCCGAGAATTTGAGCTTCAGGGTCACGGTCCGGGCGCGCATGCCCTTGGCGTCGGCCCCGGCCCAGACCTTGTCGAACAGCGGGGCGAGGCGGGCGGCCAGGACCGCGAAGGCGGCGGTGTCCTCCGAGAACGTGGTCTCCGCCCCGATCGACTTGCGCACCCGGTGGGCCCGAACCGGCCTGTGATCGATGCCGCGGGCGACCGCGTGATAGTAGGCGGCCGACGAGCCGAAGATCTCGCGCAGGCGCTCCGGCGTCCAGGCGCGCAGATCCGCCCCGGTGTGGATCCCGAGGCGCTTCATCTTGGCCTCGGTGACCGGGCCGACCCCGTGGAACCGGCCGATCGGCAGATCCGCCACGAAGTCCGGTCCCATGGCGGGGGTGATCACGAACAGGGCGTTCGGCTTGCGGTGGTCGGAGGCGACCTTGGCCAGGAACTTGTTGTACGAGACCCCGGCCGAGGCGACGAGCCCGGTGCGCTCCAGGATCTCGGCCCGGATCGCCTTCGCCACCGCGGTGGCGGTCGGCAGCCCCAAGAAATTCTCGGTGACGTCGAGATAGGCCTCGTCCAGCGCCACCGGCTCGATGAGCGCCGTGTGCCGGGCGAAGACGTCGCGGATCTCCTCCGAGACCGCCCGGTAGACCTCGAAGCGCGGCTTCACGAACAGCAGGTCCGGGCAGAGCCGCCGGGCGGTGGCCGACGGCATGGCCGAGCGCACGCCGAACGTCCGCGCCTCGTAGCTCGCCGCCGCCACGACGCCGCGCTCCCGCGAGCCGCCCACCGCCAGCGGCTTCCCGCGCAGGGCGGGGTCGTCGCGCTGCTCCACGGAGGCGTAGAACGCGTCCATGTCGATGTGGATGATCTTTCGGAGCGCGACCTCCGGATCCATCGCCGCCTCGGGTGCCGGGCTTGAGTTCCTGTTATGTTCCAAACACACAGGACTGGAGGCCCGGGTCAACCGGCCCGGTCCCGTAGCGCACAGGGGATCGCGTGAAGTCCGAAGAAATCAGGCCACGCTGCCGTAGAGATCGTAGGCCTCGGCCCGGTCGACCTTCACGGTGACGATGTCGCCGACCCGGACCGGGCGCCGGAAGGCGGCGTGGACGGTGCCGTCGATCTCCGGCGCGTCGGCCTTCGACCGGCCCCGGGCGACGCCGCCCTCGACGGCATCGACGATCATGGCCAGCCGCTTGCCGACCTTGGCCCGCTGCAGCCGGAGCGCGATCCCGTTCTGCGTCTCCATGAACCGGCGCTTGCGCTCGGCCTTCACCGCCGGCGGGACCAGGTCGCCCAGCGCGTTGGCGGTGGCGCCCGCCACCGGCTCGTATTCGAAGCAGCCGACGCGATCGAGCTTGGCCTCCTGGAGCCAGGCCAGCAACTCCTCGAACTCGGCCTCGGTCTCGCCGGGGAAGCCGACGATGAAGGTCGAGCGGATCGCCAGATCCGGGCAGACCTGCCGCCAGCTGCGGATCCGGTCGAGCTGGCGCTCCTGGTTGCCGGGCCGGCGCATGCGCTTGAGCACCGAGGGGCTCGCGTGCTGGAGCGGCATGTCGAGGTAGGGGAGCACCTTGCCCTCGGCCATCAGCGGGATGACCTCGTCCACGTGCGGATACGGGTAGACGTAGTGCAGCCGCACCCAGGCCCCGAGTTCGCCGAGCTCCTTGGTGAGATCGTAGAACTTCGCCCGCACGCTCCGGTCGCGCCAGGGGCTCTCGGCGTAGCGGATATCGACCCCGTAGGCGCTGGTGTCCTGCGAGACCACCAGCAGCTCCTTCACGCCGGCGGTGACGAGTTTCTCCGCCTCGCGCAGCACGTCTGCGGCGGGGCGGCTGACGAGGTTCCCGCGCAACGATGGGATGATGCAGAAGCTGCAGCGGTTGCTGCAGCCCTCCGAGATCTTCAGGTAGGCGTAGTGGCGCGGGGTGAGCTTGATCCCCTGCGGCGGCACGAGGTCGAGGAACGGGTCGTGGGCCGGGGGCACCGCCTCGTGGACGGCGGCCACCACCGACTCGTAGGCCTGGGGCCCGGTCACCGCCAGGAGGTCGGGGTATTTCTCGCGGATCTCCTCCGGCTGGGCGCCCATGCAGCCGGTGACGATCACCCGGCCGTTCTCCGCCATGGCCTCGCCGATGGCCGCGAGCGATTCCGCCTTGGCCGAATCCAGGAAGCCGCAGGTGTTGACGATCACCACGTCGGCCCCGTCGTGGCGGCGGGCCAATTCGTAGCCCTCCGCACGCAGATGCGTGAGGATCCGCTCGGAATCGACCAGCGCCTTCGGGCAGCCGAGCGACACGAACGAGATCTTTGGAGCCGAGGCCTTGGGGGCGGATCCGCTGGGGGCGGGCGTGGCGGTGGCGGTCATGGGCGCATTCGACGGGTCGGACGCCGCCCGCGTGTGGCCGGTGGGGCAGCCACACGGAGCGCGGGGACGAGAATTCGGGGTCGCATCCCTATAGCGGTTCCAGCCCGCCCGCGCGAGACCGTCCGCCGCAGGGGTGGCCGGCCCGGGGCGCGAGGCTACGATAAATCAAAAAACCCTTTTCTCTTGCAGAAGGTTCTAAATGATTCCTCAGAGATCACATGAGCGTTTGCCCTGTGTCTCGCATCCTGCCGGAGGCACACAAAGCTCGCGGCTAAGCGCAACCGCCTGACACACCCACGTCTCCCTCCCCCCTCTGCGGGGGAGGGTGGCCCCCGAAGGGGGTCGGGAGAGGGGAGCGACAGTGCAGAACGAGGCTTATGCCCGTCTTGAAGGCCCCCGTCTCATTCTGAAGCCGGGTTCCCCTCTCCCGACCCCTGCCGATGCAGGGGCCACCCTCCCCCGCAGAGGGGGGAGGGAGAGACCCGGAGCCCTTCGCGCCTGTTATCCGACGGAAAAATATGAGGTCATTGGCCTGCATGGAGGAGCGGGCCGGTCGCGCTCGACCGTCAGCGTCGGTGTCCGCCTCAGGGTGTATCCTGCGCCGCGGACACGTCCTGCCCGCACCGAGCGGCGGTGCCTGCGTGGAACTGCCGCTTCCCCCGCGGCATCGCCTGTGCGACGGCAGCGGATGACGCATAGCCAGAGGATAGCGGCCCCGGACCCGGCCATGTGGACCCGAGAGATCCCCTTCATCGACCCGGTGGCGGCAGCGGCCCGGCTGCGGTCCCTGCCCGGGCTCGCCTTCCTCGACAGCGCCATGCGGCACGAGTCCCTGGGGCGCCAGTCGATCGTGGCCGCCGACCCGTTCGCCCGCTTCCGCTACCGCGACGGGCGCGCGACCCTCGACGGGCGCCCGGTGCCGGGCGGTCCCTTCGCGGCCCTGCGCGCCTGCCTCGCGCCCTACCGGATCGCGCCCGACCCCGAAAACCCCTTCCCGGGCGGGGCGATCGGCTATCTCGCCTACGATCTCGGCGCGGCCCTGGAGCGCGTCGCGGCCCCGGCCCGGCGGGCCGGGCTCACCGACGACATCGCCCTGAACCTCTACGACACGGCCCTGGTGATCGACCACGCCGCCGGCACCAGCCGGCTCGTCGCCACCGGCTTCCCGGAGCGCGACCCGGAGGCCCGCCAGGCCCGGGCGGCGGCGCGGCTCGCCGGCTTCGCCGACCGGCTCGGCAGCGCCGAGCCCGCGGATGCGGCACCGGACCGGCCGGGCACACCGCTCGCGTGGCGCTCGAACTTCGACCGGCAAGGCTATGAGCTGGCTGTCGAAAAGGTCCGTGATTTCATCCGCGCCGGCGACATCTACCAGGCCAACATCGCCCAGCGCTTCACCGCCGATCTGCCGGCCGGGTTCGATCCGTTCGGCTTCTATCGGCGGCTGCGCGCCACCAACCCGGCGACCTTCGGGGCCTATCTCGAGCTGGAGGGGCTGCGCGTCGCCTCCTCCTCCCCTGAGCGCTTCATCCGCCTCGACGGCCGGCAGGTGGAGACGCGCCCGATCAAGGGCACCGCCCGCCGCCTCGACGATCCGGAGGCCGACCGGGCGGCGGCCGCCGCGCTCCAGGCCTCCGTCAAGGAGCGGGCCGAGAACGTCATGATCGTCGACCTGCTGCGCAACGACCTGTCCCGGGTCTGCGCGCCGGGCAGCGTCGCCGTGCCCACGCTCTGCGGGCTGGAGACCTACGCCAACGTCCACCATCTGGTGTCGGTGGTGACCGGGCAACTCCGCGACGGGCTCGACGCCCTCGACCTCCTGGAGGGCACCTTCCCCGGGGGCTCGATCACCGGCGCCCCGAAGATCCGGGCCATGGACATCATCACGGAGATCGAGGGCGACGCGAGGGAGCTCTATTGCGGCGCCATCGGCCGGATCGGCTTCGACGGGGCGCTGGACACATCCATCGCGATCCGGACCGTGTTCATGGACGACAGGCAGGCGGTGCTGCAGGCCGGCGGCGGCGTGACCCTGCTGTCGGAGCCCGGGCCGGAATACGACGAGACCCTGGCCAAGGCCGCCCGGGTGTTCGAGGCCTTCGCATGATCCTCGTCCTCGACAATTACGATTCCTTCGTCTTCAACGTGGTCCGCTACCTGGAGGAACTCGGCGAGGAGGTCCGGGTCGTGCGCAACGACGCGCTGGACGTCCCCGGCATCCGGGCGCTCGCCCCCGAGGCCCTGGTGGTCTCGCCCGGCCCCTGCACCCCGGCGGAGGCCGGAATTTCCCTGCCGGCGATCCGGGAGCTGTCGGGTGCGGTGCCGATCCTCGGGGTCTGCCTCGGCCACCAGGCCATCGGCGCGGCCTTCGGCGGCACGGTCGCGCGGGCGCAGCGCCCGCTCCATGGGCAGGCGACGCCGATCGCCCATACCGGCGAGCGGCTGTTCTCCGGGCTGCCGGCGCCGATGCCGGTCGGGCGCTACCACTCGCTGGTGGTGACACCGGAGCCCGGCATGGAGAAGCACCTCACCGTCGACGCGGTCTCGCCGGAGGGGGAGGTGATGGCGCTCTCGCACCGGGCCCACCCGACCTACGGCATCCAGTTCCACCCGGAATCGGTCCTGACCGAGGGCGGCCACGCCCTGTTCGCCAATTTCCTGGGCCTGGCCCGCGCCTGGCGCGCGCAGCCGGAGGGACGCCGCGATGCTGTGGCGTGACGGGGCGATCGTCCCGGGGACGCACGCGCCCCTCGACCACACCGACCGCGGCCTGACGCTCGGCGACGGCCTGTTCGACACGGCGCTGGCGCTCGGCGGCCGCGTCGCCTTCGAGGACGCCCATGTCGACCGGCTCGTCGCCTCCGCGGCGACGCTCGGGATCCCGGCCGAGCCGGAACGGATCCGCGCCGCCATGCGGGCGCTCGCCGGGCAGGGCAGGGGGGAGACGGACAGGCTGGCGATCCGCACCACCCTCACCCGCGGCTCCGGCCCGCGGGGCCTGAAGCCCCCGGAGGATCCGCACCCGACCCTGTTCGCCACCGCGGCGCCGAGCGCCCGGAGCGCGGCCTTCGCGCCCCTGCGCCTGTGGCCCACGGCCATCGCCCGCAACGACACGGCGCCCACCGCCCGGCTGAAGACGCTGGGCTACCTCGACGCGGTGCTGGCCGCCCGGGAGGCCGCCGCCGCGGGCTTCGACGAGGCTCTGTTCCGCAACACACGGGGCCGCGTCGCCTGCGCAGGCACCGGCAACCTGTTCGCGCTGTTCGGGCAGACCCTGGCGACGCCGCCGCTGACCGACGGGGTGCTGGCCGGGATCGTGCGGGCGGAGGTTCTGGGGCTCGCCGCCGGCTGCGGCCTGCGCGCGGAGGAACGGTCCCTGAGCCTGCCCGACCTCCTCGGCGCCGAGGCCGTGTTCCTGACCAACTCCCTGCGGCTGCTGGCGCCCGTGACGGCCATCGGCGACAGGGCGTTTCCCGGCGCCGGCCACCCGGCCTCGGCCCGGCTCATGACGGCGCTGCGCGCCCGGGTGGCCCGGGCCTGCGGCGTACCGGAGGACGGGGTTGCATGACCGATCAGGCGATCGAGACGGGGCGGCGGCGTCTGCGCTACGGGCTCGCGGCCGTCTACCTGTTCATCGGCGTCGTCCACCTCGTGGCCACCGACGCGATGCTGCCGCTGATGCCCGACTGGGTGCCGGCGCCGCGCCTCGTCCTCCAGGCCACCGGCCTGTGCGAGATCGCCGGCGCGGTCGGCCTCCTCACCGGGCGATTCCGCCGGGCGGCGGCGATCGGCCTCGCCCTCTACGCGGTCTGCGTCTACCCGGCGAACCTCAAGCACGCCTTCGGCCACGTCCACGTCGACGGCATCCCGGATTCCTGGTGGTACCACGGCCCGCGGCTCGCCTTTCAGCCGGTCTTCGTCTGGGCGGCGCTCTGGGCCGGCGGCCTGATCGACTGGCCGTTCCGCCGATCCAGCAGACCGGCCGGGATCGCCCGAAAACCGTGATCCCGGGATCCCAGGATCCTGGCAGGCCCTGATCCCGGGATCCCGGGCCGGGGACAGGACCCGGTGCCGCCGGGCGAAAAATTCCTCCGGCGGGGGACGAGATCGGCCGGATACGCTTGGCTGGACCGGCGTTGCCCGTCCGGTGGCCGCCGATCCGAGGGTGGCGCCGCAACGGAGACAGACCGCCATGGCCAAGCAGAAGACGCTGCACGACGCCTTCTACGAGACCCTGAAGGACGTCTACTACGCCGAGAAGCAGTCGGTGAAAGCCCTCAAGAAATCCGCCAAGGCGGCGGAGCACGGGGAGTTGGCCCAGGCCTTCGAGACCCATGCCGAGGAGAGCGCCCAGCAGGTGGAGCGCCTGACGCAGGTGTTCGAGATCATCGGCAAGCCCGCCCGCGCCAAGACCTGCGAGGCGATGCAGGGCATCGTCTCCGAGATGGAGGAGGATCTCGAGGATTTCGAGGGCAGCCCCGCCGCCGACGCGGTGCTGGCCGCCTGCGCCCAGGCGGTGGAGCATTACGAGATCGCCCGCTACGGCACCCTGAAGACCTGGGCGTCCCAGCTCGGCTACGCGGACGCCGCCAAGCTCCTGGACGAGACCCTGCAGGAGGAGAAGAAGACCGACGCCCTGCTGTCCAAGATCGCCACGTCGATCAACACCGCCGGCACGCCCGGCGACGATGCCGAGCCGCCGGCCGAGCCGCCGAAGGCCAAGGGCAAGAAGGCCGCCTAGGCCCAGGAAGGCCGCCTAGGCCCAGGAAGGCCGCCTAGGCCCAGGAAGGCCGCCTAGGCCCAGGAAGGCCGCCTAGGCCAAGGACGAGAAGGCCGCCTGAGCGCTCCCAAGAGAAGGCGCCGCTCCCGCGCATCATCCCGAGCGGTGCGTTCCGGCTTTCGAAAAGAGATGACGCCAAACCAAGGGCCTAGCGCCGCGTCCTGGTTCCGATATCCAGGACGCGGCGCTAGGCGCCGCCGGCCCCGCCCGTCCTGCGCCGCCGGGACGCGCCGCGGGCGAGAGGACCGGTTAACGACAGCCTCGATCTTCCGACGGGGACGAATAACGCGATCGATCAGCCGAATACCCAAAATATTTAAATCGATACTCGAATATATCTCCTACCTGTCGGATGATGCCAACTGCATTCGTCCGAGATTGGAATCCGTTCTGCAGATTCGATTATGCTTATTCATTGAGCAGAGAGAGTCAGCGTGCTAGGGCGTCGCCAACCGCGACAGCGGCCAGACCGGCGCAGGCAGCATTGACCGCGCGCCCGGTGACCGACACCGCTGGATTGGCTTCCGATGAGACTCCTCGACGACATCAAGATTCTTACGAAGATCGTCGCGCCCCTGGCGATCACGACCCTGATCAGCGCGATCACCGTCTTCTACGCGCTCAGCACGATGTCCTCGATCCAGGCACGCAGCAGTTACGTCGGGGATTATCTGGCCGGTCGCCTGACGGGGCTCCAGAACACCCGGATCCATCTGGGCGACGCCGCCCTCATGAACCGCAACATGATCATCGGAAAACCGGAGGTCGACCTCGTCGCGTTCAAGAGCCGCTACGACGAGGCCGCCAAGGCGACGCTCGACGCCCTCGACCGTCTCATCGCCGCATCGAAGACCGACGCGGAGAAGGCGAAGATCGAGACCATTCGCGCGGCCGCCGCTTCGGTGTTCGAGATCGTCGCGCGCAGCAACCTCGCGGCCCTCAAGGGCGACCGGGACGGGGCCATCCAGATCTCGGTGAAGGACGCGCAGGCGATGCGTCAGGCGTTCCACACGGCGATGCAGGGGCACATGCAGGAGGTGGAACGGCAGATCGACGACGGCAAGCGCGCCACCCAGGCCGAGGTCGAGCGCGCGGGCACCATCCTGATCGTCACCGCCGTGGTCGGGCTGCTGGCCGCGCTCGGCGTCGCCTGCGGGATCGCGGTGCTCGGGGTCACGCGCCCCCTCGACAGCCTGGTGGCCGCCCTGCAGCGCATGGCGGGCGGCGAGAGCGGCACCGCCCTCGCGGTGGCGGCCCGCCGGGACGAGATCGGCGCGGTCGGCCGCGCGGTCGAGGGCATCAAGGCCATGGTCGCCCGCAGCGCCGCCGAGGAGGCGGAGCGCAGGCACGCGGACGAGGCCGCCGCCGCCGCGCAGCGCAAGCGCTCCATGATGGACCTCGCCGACGCCTTCGAGCGGGCGGTGGCCGGCATCGTCGGGCTGGTCTCGTCCGCGGCCGCCACCCTGCAGGAGACCGCCCGTCGGATGTCGGCGACCGCCCAGGAGACCGCCGAACAATCCACGGCCGTGGCCGTGGCCGCCGAGCAGGCCGCCGCCAACGTCAACACGGTGGCGGCGGCCACCGAGGAACTCAGCAGCTCGATCCAGGAGATCAGCCGGCAGGTGACCGGCTCGACCGACCTCGCCCAGAAGGCCGTCGGCGAGGCCGATCAGACCGCGGCGCTGGTGGGCGCGCTGAGCGAGGCGGCCACCCGGGTCGGCGACGTGGTGCAGCTGATCTCCGGCATCGCGGCCCAGACCAACCTGCTGGCGCTCAACGCCACGATCGAGGCGGCGCGGGCCGGCGAGGCGGGGCGCGGCTTCGCGGTCGTCGCCGCCGAGGTGAAGGAACTGGCGAACCAGACCGCCAAGGCCACCGGGGAGATCGCCGGGCAGATGTCCCAGATCCAGGGCGTGACCGGCGAGGCGGTGGGGGCCATCGGCACGATCATGGGCCGCATCCGCGAGATCAACGCGGTCGCGGCGACGATCGCGGCGGCGGTGGAGCAGCAGGGCGCGGCCACCCAGGAGATCGTACGCAATGTCGGCCAGGCGACAGCCGGAACGCAGCAGGTCACCGGCAACATCGCCGGCGTCGCCCAGGCCTCGGAGCAGACCGGCCGGGCGGCCGACCACGTTCTCACGGCGGCCACGGACCTGTCGCGCCACGCCGAGCAGCTCTCGGCCGAGGTCGAAAGGTTCCTCAGCACCGTGCGGGCGGCCTGAGGGACCGGGTTCCGGCCCCGGCGATCTCAGTTCGGCGTCGCGATCGCGCTCAGCGGCGTCCAGTAGCAGCGGTCCTGCGCGCCCTCCGGGGCGAGGCAGCCGTAGCTCATCGTCCGGGATTCCAGCCGGACCGCCTCTCCGGGCTTCCAGGACCGGCACTCGCCGCTGGCGAGACTGCCCCGCAGGAGTTGCCCGAAGCCCGACTCGTCGCCGGCCATGACCAGCTTGAACAGGCGGTCCGTGACCTCCTGGCTGTGGCAGCCGAACCGCCCCTGGACGATCGTCTCGGCTGCGGCGGGCCGGGACAGGGACGCGGCGAGCGCGAGGGCGGCGAAGGCGGGGAGGGCGAGACGCATGGGCGGAACATATCCGCCGGTCGGGGCCTGTCGAGCCCTCGGGGATGGCCGCGCCCCGCGCAGGATCGTCGCGCCGGCCCGGCCCATCGTCCCTTCCGAAAGCCGGCCACCCCCTTGCTGGACGATGCGCTCGCTTTCCGATCCGCATCGTCTCGTTCCGAAAGCCGGTCTCCACCTTTCGGGACGATGCGCTACCCGGTCCGATGATCCCCCTCGTCGCGCTTCGCCGCCTGCCAGGCGGCCTCCATGGCGGACAGGTCCGACCGGCCGAGGTCCCCGCCGGCCGCCCGCAGGTGCGCGGCCATGGCGGCGAAGCGGCGCTCGAACTTGGCGGTGCCGTCGCGCAGGGCCGCCTCCGGATCGATCCCGGCATGGCGGGCGAGATTGGCCACCGAAAACAGGAGGTCGCCGATCTCTTCGGCGACGGCCGTCCGGTCGGCCGCCGCCAGGGCCTCGGCGACCTCGTCGGTCTCCTCCCGGACCTTGCCGACCACCTGGGCGGCGTCGTCCCAGTCGAAGCCGTAGGCGGCCGCCCGCCGGGAGATCTTCTCCGCCCGGGCCAGAGCCGGGAGCGCGCGGGCGACCCCGTCCAGCGGGTCCGGCGCGGAGTCCGCCGCCGCCCGGGCCGCCCGCTCCTGCGCCTTGATCGCCGCCCATTGCGCCTCGACCTGCGCCGGATCGCGCAGCGGCGACCCCGCCGGCAGCAGCGTCCCGTCCGGCGCGAACACGTGCGGATGGCGGCGCACCAGCTTGTCGCCGATCGCCCGGGCTACGTCGTCGAACGCGAAGGCGCCCTGCTCCTCGGCCATGCGGGCGTGGAACACCACCTGCAGGAGCAGGTCGCCGAGTTCGTCGCGCAGGTCGTCCCGGTCGCCGCGCGCCACCGCGTCGGCGACCTCGTAGGCCTCCTCGATCGTGTAGGGCACGATGCTGGCCGGGGTCTGCGCCACGTCCCAGGCGCAGCCGCGGACGGGGTCGCGCAGCACCGCCATCAGGCCCAGGAGCCTGCCCAGGGGGGTCTCCGCCGGCGCGCCCCCGGTGGGCGCCCCGGCGCCACCGGATCGGCCCGTCTCGCGTGTCTCGCTCATGCCGGTGGCGTTAGCGCATCGCCCCGGAAACCGGAACCGGAACGATGGGCGGATGTCGCGACGGGCATCGCGTCCGTCGAACGCCGACGACCGCCGGATTCACGCGCACGCGTCAGGTCCGGACGGCGCGCTCGCGCACCTGCTCGGCCTGCAGGGCGTTGAGATAGCCGGTGAGGCGTCCGCTGACCGCGGGGTCGGCGCATTGCACCCAGAGCGGGGCCGGCAGGGCCCGGACGGGCAGGCGCAGCAGGAACGCCTCGGCCGACAGGGCCGCCTCCCGCTCGGAGGCGGCGGCCAGCAGCCGGGCCCCTGCCTGCGTGCCGATCAGGATCGCGATCGTGGCCATTGGTGATCATCCGCTTTCGGACGACAACGGCACGAGAGCCGCAAGTGTTGCGCGGCAAGTGTTGTGCTGGAAGTGTCGCGCCGGATTCAGCGCGCCGGGCGGATGCAGATCATGAGAACGCGCGATCCCGCGCCGGGGGCTGCCCGCGGGTGTGACCCGGGGCCTCGTCCCGAAGGGCGGTTGCCGGGACGGCGCGCACGGGTCGCAGCCGGCCGCTCCGGGACGTGCGCGCCAGGCCGTGCGGGGTCTTGTTCCAGCGTTCGGGGGCGCGGACCAGCTCGATCAGCGCCAGCCACGCCGCCACGCTGACCAGGAGGAAATAGGCGGGCATCAACGGGACCGATTGGGCGAGGTCGCCCCAGCCGCGCCGGGCGCAGCCGAGCAGGGCCGGGAGGATCAGGGCGACGAGCCCGGTCCCGAACAGGGTGATCGCGAGCCCCGTGGCGAGATTGTCGAGGAAGACGGGGGCGGCCGGGATCTCGCGGACCAGGAAGGCCCAGGCCGCCGCGGCGAGGCACACCGGATAGGCCAGCGCCGAGGCGACGGTGCCCGGAACCAGGGCCACGGCGCAGAGCATGTCCAACGCCCCGAGGCGGCGCGCGTTGGCCAGCGGATGGCGCCCGTGGGTGAGGCTGGTCTGGACCAGGCCCTTCAGCCAGCGGGTGCGCTGGGCGAGCCACGGCCCGAACCGGGCGGGCGCCTCCTCGATGGTCGCGCTCGGCGGGTCGCCGACCGTGTAGCCCGCGAGCGCCAGCCGGATCCCGAGATCGGCGTCCTCGGTCACGTTCGCGGGGTCCCAGCCGCGCAGGGCCCGCAGCACCCGGGTGCGCAGATGCATCGAGGTGCCGCCGAGGGGGACCGGCAGGCCGCACCGCGCGAGCGCCGGGTTCAGCACGTCGAACAGGCCGGCATATTCCAGGGCGAAGGCGCGGCTGAGCCAGGAATCGCCGGCATTGTCGATCACGAGCCGGCCCTGGAGGCAGGCGGTCCGCTCGGGCAGGCGCGCGAACAGCGCGGCGGCCAGCCGCAACTGCCCGGGATCGGGGGCGTCCTCGGCGTCGTAGACGGTGAGCAGGTCCCCGCGGGCGAGCGGCAGGGCGGCGTTGAGCGCCCGCGGCTTGGTGCGCGGGCCGCCCGGCGGCACCGTGATCACCTCGAACCGGGCGGGCAGGGGCACGCGGGCGAGCGCCGCCCGGGTCTCCCGGTCGCCGGCCTCCAGCAGCAGCTTGATGTCGAGCTTGGCCGGGGGATAGTCGAGGGCCGCCAGCGCCCGGAGCAGGGCCGGCACCACCGCCGCCTCCCGGTGGAGGGGGACGAGGATCGTGTAGACCGGGAGGTCGGCGTCGGCGAGGGGCGGCACCTCGGCCGTCACCGGGGCCGCGATCACCAGGGCGGCGATGCGGAAGGTCGTCATGGCCAGGAACAGGCTCTGCCCGGCCAGCAGCACCGCGCGGGCGAGGGGCGCCGGGAGCGCCGCGCACAGGCAGAGCCCCGCGGCGAGGGCGAGGGCGAGCACCAGCAGCCCCCAGTAGGCCGGCTCCCGCGCGGTCGCGCGCTCGGGCGCGTGCCGCGCCAGGTCGTTGGCCGCGTGATCCGCCACCTGCCCGGGGATCGCGGCGAACACGGCCTCGCGCAGGTGGGTCGGGCTGGTCAGGGCCGGCAGGCCGGTCCGGCGCGGGCGGTCGAGCAGGTCGGCGATCACCCGGCCGCGGGGCGCCAGCACGCAGGGGACAACCGACGGGACAACCGACCCGAGCGCCAGGGGCGCGAGACCGGCGACCAGGCTCTCGGGGAAGCGCAGGCCCGGGCCGAACGGGATCGGCCCGTCGAGGTAGGGGGTGCCGAGCGCCCAGGCCAGGGCCCGGTAATACGCCGCCTCGTCCATCAGGCCGGCATTCAGGAGCGCGGTCGCCGCGTCGGTGCCGGCCGCGGCCGCGTCGGCGGCCGCCCGGTCCAGCAACCGCCCGTCCACGCCCTCGGCGCGCAGGAACGCGATCTCCGGCGGCAACGCGTGGGGAGGCTGGAACGGCACGCCGGCGCTCCCCCGGTGGCCCCAGGTCGTGATAGAGGAGGGGGGTGAGCCAGTCCCCAGCCCCGCGCTCCGAGAGGAGCACCGCCCCCGCCCCGCCGTCAAGAGGCGGGCGGACAGGATTCCCATGGCGGGTCGCGGCGGTCGTGGTCGCCGCCGCCCTCTGCACCGGACCGCGCCCCGCCGCCGCCGCCGCGCCGCCGGAGCCGCAGAGTGCCACCCCTGGCACCCCCGCCGTCACGGTCCCGGATTTCTGGAACCCGCGCAGCCGCGGCGAGCGGGTGGAGGCGCCCCAGACCGGCCGGGCGGTCCGCTTCCTCACCGACGACGAGTTCCCGCCGCTGCACTTCGCCGGCCCCGACGGCAACCCGACGGGTTTCGTGGTCGAGCTCGCCCGGGCCGTCTGCGAGAAGCTGACGATCCCCTGCACGGTGCAGGCGCGCCGCTTCGACACCCTGCTCGACGCGCTGGACGGCAAGCAGGGCGACGTGGTCGCGGCGGCGATCCCCCTGACGGCGAAGCTGCGGGAGAAATTCCTGACGACCCGGCCGTATTTCCGGTGGCCGGCCCGCTTCGCCGCCCGGGCCGACAGGGGCCTGCCGCTCCCCTCGGCGGCGGCGCTCGCCGGCCGGAGCGTCGGCGTGATCGACAACAGCGCCCACGCGGCCTACCTCAAGGCCTTCTTCCCGAAGGCCGTCCCGAAGGACTTCACCGATCTTGCGGCGGCCGAGGGTGCGCTCAAGCGCGGCGAGATCGACTACCTCTTCGCCGACGGCCTCAACCTCGCCCTCTATGTCGGCGGCCAGGAGGCGGACGCGTGCTGCGCGCTCACCGGCGGCGACTACCTGGAGAACCGCTATTTCGGCGAGGGGATCGGCCTGATCACCCGCCAGGAGGACGCGGCCCTGTCCCGGGCGCTGGACGACGCGCTGCAGCGGGTCTGGGACGACGGGAAGTACACCGAACTGTACCTGCGGTTCTTCCCGGTGAGCCCGTTCTGAGGGCTTTCATCGCGGCGGGGAATCGGGAACCCTGCCCGCCGGGCTTCGGCTGTCGGAGGCACCATGACGGATCTTCTCGAACAGGCCGTGGCGAAGGCGCGCGACCTGTCTCCGGACCTGCAGGACGCGATCGCGCGCCTGATGCTGGCCTTCGTGGGGGATGAGGACTCGGTCTACCAGTTCACCCCGGAGGAGGCGGCGGAGCAGGACGAAGCCGACGCCGAGGAGGCCCGCGGCGAATATGCCACCGATGCGGAAGTCCGCGCCATCTGGGCGAAGTATGGCCTGTGAGGCTGCGGCTGACCCGCACCGCCGCGCGCCAGCTCGATCACGTGCTGGCCGATATCACGCGCCATCATCCGGCGGGTGCCGACGCCGTCCTGCAGCGGATCGGCGCGTGCTTCGAGCTCCTTCTCCGACATCCCTATGTTGGCCAGACGACTGACCGGCGTGGCATTCGGCGCATCGTCGTGACACCTCACCCCTACATCATGACCTGTCGCGTCGGTTCCGATGAAGTCATCGTGCGCAGCATCCGGCACACGGCGCGGCGGCCGATAGCTTGAGCGACACGCCCGCAACAGGGCGCCTGCGGGTGAGCGGGTCTTCGCATTGCACCGCCGGGCGTTCCGCTCCGGTGCGAACCGCTCTAGGGTGCGCGCGTCCACATCGCGTTCATCCCAGAAGACATGCAAGCCGCGCCCCCAGCCCTGACCCTCGACCCCGACACCATCGAGGCCGCCGCCAACGCCGCCGCCTGGCCCTTCGAGGAGGCGCGCAAGCTCGTGGCGCGGCTGGAGAAATCCGGCAAGACCGAGGTGCTGTTCGAGACCGGCTACGGCCCCTCGGGCCTGCCGCATATCGGCACCTTCGGGGAGGTCGCCCGCACCTCCATGGTGCGGCACGCCTTCCGGGTTCTGACCCGCGACGCGGTGCCGACCCGGCTGCTCGCCTTCTCGGACGACATGGACGGGCTGCGCAAGGTCCCCGACAACGTCCCGAACCGGGCGATGCTCACCGACCATCTCAACCAGCCGCTGACCCGGGTGCCGGACCCGTTCGGCACCCATGACAGCTTCGGGGCGCACAACAACGCCGAGCTGCGCCGCTTCCTCGACGCCTTCGGCTTCGCCTACGAATTCGCCTCGGCCACCGACTACTACAGGGCGGGCCGGTTCGACGCGGTGCTGCTGCGGGTGCTGGAGCGCTACGATTCCGTGATGGAGATCATGCTGCCGTCCCTGCGCGCCGAGCGCTCGGCGAGCTACTCCCCGTTCCTGCCGCTCCACCCGGTCACCGGCCACGTGATGCAGGTGCCGATCGACGCGGTGAAGGCTGAGAGCGGCACCATCGTGTGGCGTGATCCCGCCACGGGCGAGCGCTACGAGACCCCGGTGACCGGCGGCCACGCCAAGCTGCAATGGAAGCCCGACTGGGCGATGCGCTGGGTGGCGCTGGGCGTCGATTACGAAATGGCCGGCAAGGACCTGATCGATTCGGTCAAGCTCTCCGGCAGGATCGCCCGGGCGCTCGGCGGCGAGCCCCCGGAGGGCTTCAACTACGAACTCTTCCTCGACGAGAAGGGCCAGAAGATCTCGAAGTCGAAGGGCAACGGCCTGACCATCGACGACTGGCTGAAATACGGCACGCCGGACTCGCTCGCCCTGTTCATGTACAACAAGCCCCGCGAGGCCAAGCGGCTGTTCTTCGACGTGATCCCGCGTCACGTGGACGAGTATATCGGCTTCCTCGACCGCTATGCCGGCCAGGACGCCAAGCTCCGGCTCGGCAACCCGGTCTGGCACCTGCACGCCGGCAACCCGCCCGAGCCCGAGCGGGTCGAGGGCGCGAGCCTGACCTTCGCGATGCTGCTCAACCTCGCCGCGGTGGCCAACACCGAGGATCCGGCCGTGCTGTGGGGCTTCATCCGCCGCTACGCGCCGCAGACCGGGCCGGAGACCCATCCGGGCCTCGACCGGCTGGTGGTCCACGCGCTGAAGTACTTTTCGGATTTCGTGCGGCCCGCCAAGACCTACCGGGAACCGACGCCCGAGGAGCGGGCGGCCCTGGCGGACCTCTCGGAGACGCTCGAGGGCCATGCCGGCTCCACCGATCCGGAGGCCCTGCAGGCGGCGGTCTACGAGGTCGGGCGGCGCCACTTCCCCGACACGTCCGGCAAGGCCAAGAGCCCGGACGGGCGGCCCGGCGTGTCGCAGGCCTGGTTCACGAGCCTGTACAACGTGCTGTTCGGCGAGCCCCGGGGCCCGCGCTTCGGCTCCTTCGTGGCGCTCTACGGGGTGGCGGAAACCCGCGCGCTGATCGACGCCGCCCTGTCCGGCGCCCTGGTGGCCGAGCACGAAGCCTTCGCGGCCGGCGGGACGGTCGCGTGAGCGGGGTGATCATCGACAGCCTCGCGGCGCTGGAGGCGATCTACCACACGCCCCCGGCGCCCGCCTCCACCGCCAAGGTGGCGGCCTCGGTCACACCGGATTACGCGGCGCTGATCGCCGCTTCACCCTTCGCGGTGCTGGCGACGAGCGGTCCCGAGGGACTCGATTGCAGCCCGCGCGGGGACGGCCCGGGCTTCGTGCGGGTGGCCGATCCGCGCACGCTGATCTTGCCCGACCGGCGCGGCAACAACCGGATCGATTCCCTGCGCAACATCGTGCGCGATCCCCGGGTGGCGCTGCTGTTCCTGATCCCGGGCTCGGGCACGACCCTGCGGGTGAACGGCACGGCCCTGATCTCGGCCGATCCGGATCTGCTGGCGTCCTTCAGCGTCGACGGCCACGCGCCGCGCACGGCCCTCGTGATCCGGGTGGACGAGATCTACTTCCAGTGCGCCCGGGCGATCATCCGCGCCCGGCTGTGGGATCCGGAATCCCGCGTCGATCCGGCACGCCTGCCGAGCCCGGGGGCGATCCTGGCGGCGCTCACCGCCGGAGAGATCGGCGGCCAGCGCTACGACGCGGAATGGCCGGAGCGGGCGGCGAAGACGATGTGGTGAGGACTGGGTTCGGCAGCCGCCGACGCTATGCGACGCCGAGAAATAGCGCGAGTGACCGCGTCACGGCCAACAGGGTCACGTCATCGAGCCGCCCGATCGGCGGCCCGACTTTCGCCCGCCTGACCGTCATGACCTTGTCGATCTGGACCTGAGACGGCCTTTTCAAGCCGTTTTGAGGTGTTGGCTGCACGGACAGCCGGATCAGCGGGGCATCCACTTGCGTCGACGAGAGCAGCAGGACCGTCACCGAGTTGGTCTGCACGAAGGTGTCGGCCTGGATCACGAGTGCCGGACGCGGCTTTCCGAAATCCCCCGCCATGGCGACGGTGACGAGATCGCCGCGTTTCACGGCTCGGCCGGATCGTCGAGATCGGCGAGCGCGGCGTCGAGGAAGGCGTTCAGTTCGTCATCGGCCGCATCGGCCTCCGCCACCAGCAACGACTGGCGCCGGCATTCCTCGGCGAAACCTGGCTGGCTCGAATCCGGAACCCAGATCTGCACCGGCCGAAGCCCGGCCGCGCGCAATGCCTCTCGACGCTTCCGAACTCTCTCGACGACCGGCGTGCCCATCCGAGTCTCGCATCCAGTTACATGTAACATGTAAGAACGCGGGTCGAACTCCGTCAAGGCGAGGAGGGCGAAGACGCGGCCCGTCGCGTTTTCGTAGCCCCCGCCGTCTCACCCCACCAGCGCGAGATCCTGCGTCTCGGTATCCGGGATCACGTCGACCTCGACCTTGAGGCGCTGCTTGCCCGAGCCGCTGACGATGCCGTCGACCGGCGCCACGTCGCCGTAATCGCGGCCCCGCGCCACCACGATGTGGTCGTCGCGCACGGCCACGCCGTTGGTCGGGTCGAGGCCGAGCCAGCCCGCGCCGCACCAGACCGCCACCCAGGCGTGGCTCGCATCCGCCCCGCGCAGGCGCGGGCGGCCCGGCGGCGGCACGGTGCGCAGGTAGCCGCTGACATAGGCGGCCGGCAGGCCCATGCCCCGCAGGGCGGCGATCATCACGTGGGCGAAGTCCTGGCAGACCCCGGCCCGCAGGGCGAAGGATTCGGCGAGCGGCGTGTAGACGGTGGTGGCCTTGGAATCGAAGCGGAAATCGGCGCCGATCCGCAGCATCAGGTCGTGGGCCGCCCCGTAGGCGCTGCGGCCGGGCGTGAAACTCGGCCTGGCATAGTCGGTCACCGCAGGCAGCAGCGGCACCCGGCCGGTCGGGAACAGGAAGTGCACCGGCGCCCGGCCGCCGAGCTCGCGCCCGGCCACCACGGCGTCGCGGACCCGCTCCCAGGGCATGCCGGATTCCGGCGGCGGCGGGGTCGGGCGCTCGACCCGCACGGTGGAAAGCGCCTCGACGCTGAAGGTGGTGTGGGGCACCTCCAGGGTGATCGCCATCGCGTCGATCCCGAAATAGTCCCGGCGCATCACCGCCGTGGTCGGGCTCGGGTCGATGGTGACGGCGCTCGCCAGCACGCTCTGCCCCTCGCCGTCCTGCGGCTTGAGCCGCAGGGCGCAGCGGGCGAAGCGCACCGCCCTGCCGTAGCGGTAGGTGGTGCGGTGGCGCAGCGTGTAGATCATCCCGGCGGCCGCGCGGCGCGGCAGGGGCTGCAGACCGTCCCCGTGGCGAGGGCGTTGCCGGCGCAGGTCATCAAGCCAGTCCCGTCAGCTTCTCGGGGCGCAGGGCATTCGGCCCGGTGGGGAAGTAGCGCGCCGCGATGCCGTCGGCGAGGCGCTCCAGGTCGGTCTCCAGGGCGGTGAGGCGCACGGCGTCGAAATCGGCGGCCTCGCCGCTGCGCAGCTCCGCCAGGATCCGGGAGGCGAGGCGGCGATGCGGCTCGGGGATGCCGTCGGCCGAGAGCGCCGGCAGGTCGTCGAGGTGCCGGGCGATCGCCTCCGCCTGGAAGGCGATCGAGCGCGGGTTGTAGGGGTCGAGCACCACCATGTCGCGCACCGGGTCGAGGGCCGCCCCCTGCAGGTAGCGCCGCCCGTAGCTGATCTGCGAATCGCAGAGCGACAGCATCACCCCGAGGCAGCCCGGGGTCGCCTCGTCGTTGGCGAAGGCCAGCGCGAAGGTGCAGGTGTTGATCGCCCGCTCGATCCGCCGGCCGAGTTCGACGAAGTGCCAGCCCTCCGCCCGGCTCATGTTCTCGTGGGTGAGGCCGGAGAGCGCCGCGAGGTGGCTCAGCGCCCGCTCGGCGCGGCCGGCGAGCTGCGATTCGGTCAGCGCCCGATCGGGATCGAGGGACAGGAGCTCGTTCAGGTCGGCGAGCACCCGCCAGGCCTCGCCGGAGAGCCGGGCGCGCAGGGCGGCGACGTTGCGGCGGGCCGAGACGATGTGGGCGCGGGCCGAGCCCGCGCGCTCGCGCCCGGCCAGGGCCTCCTGGGCGAGGCGGGCGGTGGGCAGGTCGGCCGCGCCGGTGGCGCCCCATTCGTGCAGGAGGGCGCGCAGCGCCAGGGCCGCCGGGGTGTCGAGGGCGCCGGAGATGTCGGCCCCGACCGCGTCGCCGACGCTGCGCAGATGGGCCAGCACCAGCCGCATCACCGCCTCGGCGCGCTCCAGGTAGCGGCCGAGCCAGAACAGGCCGTCGGCGGCCCGGGCGGGCAGGTGGCCGCCGACCCGCCGCACCCGCGGGGCCGCGTGCGATCCGATCAGGGGCGCGGCGACCGGCTTCTCCGACAGCACCCAGACATCGGCGGAGCGGATGCCGAGCCGCATCTCGATCGGGTCGACATCCGCCCCCTCCGAGACCCGGCAGAAGCCCCCCGGCATCACCTGCCAGCCGAGCGGCGTCCGGGTGGCGAAGACGCGGACCACGAAGGGGCGGGGCACGAGGGTGAGGCCGTCCGCCCCGCGCTCCCAGCCCGGCATGGTCGAGAGCGGCGCCGCCTCCTGGGCGACGTAGTCGAAGGGCCGGTCGCGCAGGGCCGCCACGACCTGCGCGCGCTCCGCCGCCAGGGCCGGGCCCGCCAGGATCGCGTCGCGCCCCGCCCCCCGCTGGGGCGTGGCGGCCGGGCGCAGGATCAGGCTGTCGAGGTTGGCCTGCGCGTGGGCGAGGCCCTCCAGGTCGCCGCACCACCACGCCCGGGGGTGGCCGAGCCGCAGGGGCTCGCCCCGCAGCCGGCGGGCGATGCCGTCGAGATACGGGGCGAGCGCCGCCGACTCGACCAGCCCCGAGCCCGGCATGTTGGCCATCACCAGGGAGCCGTTGCGCAGGGCGTCGAGGATGCCCGGCACGCCGAGCCGCGAGGCCGGGTTCAGCTCCAGGGGATCGAGGAAGTCGGCGTCGATCCGCCGCCACAGGGCATCGGCCCGCTTCAGGCCCGAGACGGTGCGCACGTGCAGGCGGCCGTCCTGCATGACGAGGTCGTCCCCCTCCACCAGCATCAGGCCGAGATAGCGGGCGAGCGCCGCCTGCTCGACATAGGTGCTGCTGTAGGGGCCCGAGGTCAGCAGGCAGATCCGCGGGTCCGCGCGCTCGGCCCCGAGCGCCAACCCGTCGCGGAACGCCTGGAAGAAGGCCGGCAGGCGCTCGACATGGAGATCCTGGAAGAAGTCCGGGAAGGTCCGGGCCAGGACCATGCGGTTCTCCAGCGCCCAGCCGAGGCCCGAGGGCGCCTGAGTGCGGTCGGCCAGCACCTGCCAGCGCCCGTCCGGACCCCGGCCGAGATCGGCGGCGTAGAGCTTCAGGTAATGGCCCCCCGGGGGGACGACGCCGTGGAGCGGGTGCAGGAACTCGGGGGTGCCGGCCACGATCGCGGCGGGCAGGAGCCCCTCCTCGACCAGCCGGCCCGGGCCGTAGACGTCGGCGAGGATCGCCTCCATCAGCTCCGCGCGCTGGACGATGCCGGCGCTCAGCGCCTCCCACTCCGCCCCCTCGATCACCAGGGGCAGGCAGCCGAGCGGCCAGGGGTGCTCGCGCTGGTCCCCGGCGATGCGGAAGGAGATGCCCGCGTCCCGGATGTGCCGCTCCGCCGCGACGAAGCGGGCCGTGATCTCCGGCTCCGTGAGGCCGCCGAGCTGGTCGAGCAGGCGCGGCCACGCCCCGCGGGGCTGGCCGTCCGGGCCCAAAAACTCGTCCGGCCGGCCCGGGGCGGGGCGGTAATCCGCCGTCCAGCGGGCGACGCGCGCCCGCGGGTCCTCCGCCGGCTCGGTCCGGGCGAGGCTTGCCGCGAGCGCCGCCTCCATCACGGCCCCCCGGTCATTGCGGCTTGCGGATCCACACACCGGGTTCGGGAGCGCAGTCCGCTCATCGTTGAGGCGGTCCGGAGCCCCCACGCGCCCACCCTTCCCTCTTTGTGAGGGAGGGAGGCCCCCGAAGGCGGTTGGGTCGGGACGAAGTCCCGCAAGGGGGGAGCGACGCTGCAGAACGAGGCACCGGCCTGCATGAAGGTTGCGCCCTCTTCGGAAGCCGGGTTGCCCTCTCCCGACCCGGCCTGACGGCCGGGCCATCCTCCCCCGCAGACGGGGGAGGGAGGGCGCGTAGGAGGTCTGGTCTGCCCCCTCCATCGACCGGACCACGATCCCGACCCGGATGCCTGAACATCGGGGATCATTGCGGGACCGGTGTCCGCAGGTCGAGGGTCAGCGGGAACTCGGCGCTGGCCTCGGCACGCGGCATCTCGACCCGTCCCGGCGTGTGGCCGAGGGGCTCGAAGCGGGCGAGGCGCCTTCCCTCCGCCTCGTAGGCGTTGACCGGGTGGGTCTCGTAGTTGCGGCCGCCCGGATGGGCGACGTGATAGCGGCAGCCGCCGAGGGACCGCCCGCTCCAGGCATCCAGGATGTCGAAGGTCAGGGGCGAATGGGCCGGGATCGTGGGGTGCAGGGAGGAGGCCGGCTGCCACGCCTTGAAGCGCAGGCCCGCCACGGCCTCGCCGCCGCGGCCGGTGCCGGCCATGGGCAGGCGGCGGCCGTTGCAGGCGATGACGTGCCGCCCGGGCACGAAGCCCTCGACCTTGACCTGCAGTCGCTCGACCGAGCTGTCGACGAAGCGCACGGTGCCCCCGCTGGTCCCTTCCTCGCCCATCACGTGCCAGGGCTCCAGCGCCTGGCGCAGCTCCATCCGGACCCCGCCCTGCTCGACCGTGCCGAAGACGGGGAAGCGGAACAGGGCCTGCGCCTCGAAGGCGACCGGATCGAAAGCGTAGCCCGCCACCCGCAGATCCTCCAGCACCGAGAGGAAGTCGGACCAGAGGAAATGCGGGAGCATGAAGCGATCGTGGAGGTTCGTGCCCCAGCGGACACAACCCCCGGTCTGCGGCTCGCGCCACAGCCACGCCACCAGCGCCCGCAGCAGCAGCTGCTGGGCGAGGCTCATGCGGGCGTCCGGGGGCATCTCGAAGGCCCGGAACTCCAGCAGGCCGAGGCGGCCGGTGGGCCCATCCGGGGAGTAGAGCTTGTCGATGCAGATCTCGGACCGGTGGGTGTTGCCGGTGACGTCGACCAGGATGTTGCGGAACACCCGGTCGACCAGCCAGCGCGGGATGTTGGGCGTGTCGGGGGCCGGGATCTGGGCCAGCGCGATCTCGAGCTCGTAGAGCCCGTCGTGGCGGGCCTCGTCCATGCGCGGGGCCTGGCTGGTCGGGCCGATATAGAGGCCCGAGAACAGGTACGAGAGCGCCGGGTGGCGCTGCCAGTAGAGCACGAGGCTCTTCAGCAGGTCGGGCCGGCGCAGGAACGGCGAATCGTCTGGGGTGACGCCGCCCATGACCACGTGGTTGCCGCCGCCGGTGCCGGTATGGCGCCCGTCGACCATGAATTTTTCCGCGCCGAGCCGGGTCTGCCGGGCCTCGGCGTAGAGGTCGGTGGTGATCGCCACCGCCTCGCGCCAGGAGGCGGCCGGGTGGACGTTGACCTCGATCACGCCCGGATCGGGGGTGACCTTGATCAGGCCGATGCGCGGGTCGTAGGGCGGCTCGTAGCCCTCGATGTGGATCGGCAGCTTCAATCCGGCGGCGGCCGCCTCGAGATGGGCGGCGAGTTCGAGATACTCGTCGGCCCGCTGGGTCGGCGGCATGAACACCCGCACGATCCCGTCCCGGGGCTCGATCGCCAGCGCGGTGCGCACCGCGACGCCGGTGATGCCGGCCCCGTTGACGACGGTCCTGGCCATCGGGTCACCGGCGAGCGGGCCGCGGGGCTCCAGGGGGTCCTGGGGCTGGTAGTAGGGATAGTGCTCGGGCGGCACGTAGGGCAGGGACGACAGGGGCAGCCGGAAGCCGAGGGGCGAATCGCCCGGCACCAGGAAGGCCTGGCCCCGGCGGAAGTCCCACATCTCCGAGATCCAGACCCGGTCGGCATCGCCGTCCTTGCCGGTGGGCAGGCTCGCCAGCGGCAGGACGTAGCCCGCCGGCTCCCCGAGGCCGCGGGCATAGACCCGCTGGAACCGCGCGTCGAACTCCACCGAGCCGGACCGGGCCGCGGCCGGCGTGACGTTGACCGGCAGTTCGGCGGTCTTTTTCTCCCAGAGGTCGCCGTCCTCGAAGGCCGGGATCACGTAGTCCGACAGGCCGAGGCGGCGGGCCAGCGCGTCGGCGAGCGCCCGGGCCTGCGCGATGGTGGCGGTGCCCGCCTCCCCCGCGGCCATCTCGGGGGCGATCAGGGCCGGGTCCGTCCAGATCGGCTTGCCGTCCTTGCGCCAGTACAGGGCGAAGGCCCAGCGGGGCAGGCTCTCGCCGGGATACCACTTGCCCTGGCCGTAATGGAGCAGGCCGCCCGGGCCGAACCGGTCGCGCAGGCGCCGGATCAGCTGGTCGGCGCGGCCGCGCTTGGTCGGGCCGACGGCGGCGATGGTCCATTCGGGCGATTCGAAATCGTCCACCGACACGAAGGTCGGCTCGCCGCCCATGGTCAGGCGCACGTCCTGCGCCGCGAGGTCGGCGTCGACCCGCTCGCCGAGCGCGTCCATGGACGCCCAGACCGCCTCCGAGAACGGCTTGGTGATCCGCGGCGTCTCGGCGACCCGGGTGATGCGCATCGCGAAGTCGAAGGTGGTCTCGGCCGGCTCCATCGCCCCCGAGATCGGCGCCGCCGAGCGGTAATGCGGCGTGGCGGCCAGCGGGATGTGGCCCTCGCCGGTGAGCAGCCCCGAGGTGGCGTCCAGGCCGACCCAGCCGGCGCCCGGCAGGTAGACCTCCGCCCAGGCGTGCAGGTCGGTGAAGTCCGCCGACGCGCCGGTCGGGCCGTCGACCGCGGTGGTGTCGGGGACGAGCTGGAGCAGGTAGCCGGAGACGAACCGGGCGGCGAGGCCGATCCGGCGCAGCACCTGCACGAGCAGCCAGGCCGAGTCCCGGCAGGAGCCGCTCTTGAGGCGCAGGGTCTCGGCTGGCGTCTGGACGCCCGGCTCCATGCGGACGCCGTAGGCGATCTCGCCGGCGATCAGGCCGTTGAGCGCCACCAGGAACAGGACGGTGTTGGGCTCCTCCGGGAGCCGGGCGAGGAGCGCCTCCATCTCGGGGCCGTCCGCGTCGACCAGGGCGCGGTAGGGCGCCAGTTCCTCCGCGAGGTCGGGATCGTAGGCGAAGGGGTGGGTCTGGGCGTAATCCTCGACGAAGAAGTCGAACGGGTTGATCACCGCCATGTCGGCGGTGAGATCGACCTCGATCTTGAGCTCGTCGGCCTTCTCCGGGAAGACGAGGCGGGCGAGCCAGTTGCCGCTCGGGTCCTGCTGCCAGTTCAGGAAGTGGTTGGCGGGGGTCACCTTGAGCGCGTAGGCCGGGACCTTGGTGCGCGCGTGCGGGGCCGGGCGCAGGCGGATCACCTGGGGACCGAGGCTGATCGGCCGGTCGTAGCGGTAATGGGTGACGTGGTGCAGGGCAGCTTTGATCGACACGATGGCTCCATCGGAAGGATCGAACGCGGTCTCGTCGCCGGTCCCGGGCGCCGCGGCGGGCCGAACGCCGGCCCCCGCCGGGCGGTTATGCGACACAGACCGCGTGACAAGCAATTTCCATGCGGCGCCCTTCCGCCGCCGCGCCCCGGCCGGAACTTTGCCGCCCGGCCCCGCTTGACCGCCCAGTGGGCCCGCTGCCGGCCCGGGACCGCACGATGAAGATCTTCCAGTGCCAGGCTTGCGACCAGCCGGTCACCTTCGAGGCGACCGCCTGCGAGAGCTGCGCCCGGCGTCTGGGCTATGTCTGCGCGGTCCACGAAGTCTCGGCCCTGGAGCCGCAGGGCCACTCGGCCCATCCGCTCATGGGCGGCGCCCCGGTGTTCCACGCCTACGCGGATCCCGGCCGGCGCTACCGGTTGTGCAACAACGCCCTCTCGGGGGCCTGCAACTGGCTGGTGCCGGAGGACGACCCCGACATCTACTGCACCGCCTGCCGCCACAACCGGGTGGTGCCGGACCTGGCGCAGCCCTGGAACCTCGCCCGCTGGCGCCCGGTCGAGGCCGCCAAGCACCGGCTGTTCTACTCGCTGCTGCGCCTAAACCTGCCGCTGGCCACCCGCGCCCAGTACACGGACGGGCTGGCCTTCGATTTCCTGGTCGACCCGTCCGAGAGCTTTTCCGGCGGGCCGCCGGTGCTGACGGGCCACATCAACGGCCTGATCACCATGAACATCGCCGAGGCCGACGACGTCGAGCGGGAGCGCCGCCGGATCCTGTTCGGCGAGCATTACCGCACCCTGCTCGGCCATTTCCGCCACGAGATCGGGCATTATTTTTGGTATTTGCTGGTCATGAACGGCCCCACGATGGGGGCCTTCCGGGCTTTGTTCGGCGACGAGAGCCGGAACTACGTCCTGGCCCTGCAGGACCACTACGCGAAGGGTGCGCCGGCCGACTGGGACGAATCCTACGTCTCGGCCTACGCCACCGCCCATCCCTGGGAGGATTTCGCCGAGACCTTCGCGCATTACCTGCACATCGTCGACACGGTGGAAACCGCCTCGACCTTCGAGCTGCACGTGCGCCCGCGCCTGCGCCACGGGCGGCAGGCGCCGACCGTGATCGACTTCGACCCCTACAACAACGCCGATCTCGACCGGCTGATCGCCGCGTGGCTGCCGCTGACCTACGCGATCAACTCGCTCTCCCACAGCATGGGCCAGCCGGCGCTCTACCCGTTCAAGCTGACGCCGACGGTGATCGCCAAGCTCGCCTTCGTGCACGAGCGGATCTACGCCTCCCGCACCGGGATCCTGCCGGATGACGGCGAGTCCGGGGCCGAGATGCTGCGCGCGGTGATTTTGGGTTTGCGCCAGAAGGTGGCGGCGGCGACGGGGTGAGGACGGGGCGGCCGGCTCAGGTACGCCTTCGGGTACGAGCAATCCTCCGGCATCGATCAGCGCTGCGCCTCCATCGGAGAGCCGTCTTGCGGTGTCAGCGCCGAACTCACGTCGCCGGCAGCGGAGGTGTTTCGCCGTCCGGCCGACCGTGGACCTCCGGCGCCGCCACAAGCGCTTCTCTCGCCTCAGGTGCCAACCAGGGAAGATCCGCTGCCATGAAGGCCGCCGCCGCCTGCTCGATATCAGGAAGGCCCCGGTGCTCCCGACCGAGGGGGCCGCGCGTCACCCTGCGGTCGGGCGCAGCCGGTTTTGGCACGAGCGCAACTTTCGGCACTGGGATCACCTCCGGACCATATGATGAGGGTCACCCAAGTCGGGGGCAAGTGCAAAGCCCTGCACCGTGTACGAGGAGATAAGGCCCGGGTCGACGTGATGAAGCCGAAGCTCCGGCACACCGATCAGCTGCCTGTAGGCTTCCGCCATCGTGAGGGCGATCTCGATCACCTGCCCCTTGAGCGGATGTGTTGGATCAGGATTGCCTTCGAGGAAGTCCAGGGCAACGAACCTGTCCTGGTTCACGGCGCCGACCGCCAAGCCGCACAGCGTCTCGTCGTGCCAGATCGCAGCGTTGAAGCACTTCGGATGGACGTTCTGGAACTTGGCCGACAGCGCGGCCCAGTCCCACGTGACCGGTCGGCGCTGGTGTCCGAGCCAGGTTGCCGTGAAGGCTGCGCGCGCTGCGCCGGCGATGATTTCACCGCGCACGGCGGGACCGAGGCCCAACTTGGCCACCGCCAGCGCACCGGCGCGTGTCAGGCGTTTTGCGTAGGCAGATCTGACCGTGGGGCGTTGCATCAGGTGCCCCGAGAGCTCCTCACGCGACGTCCGGTCATCCGAAGGCCGCCCTCAGCCCACGAGAGCGCAGCGGGCGTTCCATGAGAGGCTCTTGGTCGACCTGCCAGGGCAGCGGCACGCGCGATTCCGGAGGCCGAGCCCGCATGACGCACGCAGATGCATCGATCACAACGCGGCCCGTCGCCCGTCACGCCCCCCCGTGCCCCTCCACGAAGGCGCGGAAGGCTGCGAGCGTCTCGGCGCTGACATGGTGCTCGATGCCCTCCGCGTCCCGCCGGGCCGTCTCGGGGCTCACCCCCAGCGCCCGCAGGAAGCGCTCGACGATGCGGTGGCGCTCCCGCGCCTGGGCGGCGAGCCGGCGGCCGGCCTCGGTCAGGAACACGCCGCGATAGGGCCGCTGCTGGACGAACCCGTCCTCGCACAGGCGCTTGAGCATCTTGGCGACGGTCGGCTGCGCCACGCCGAGGCGGGCCGCGATGTCCACCTGCCGCGCCTCGCCGCCATCGCCGATCAGGTCGTCGATCAGCTCGACGTAATCCTCGACGAGTTCCGAGCGCCGCGCCTCGCGGGCCTGGCGAAAACTCTCCACGTGCTGCTCGGGATCGACCAGAACGGTCTCGGGCGCGCCCTGCTCGGACGGTTCCTGCATCGGCTCTCCCCCCTCGGCTCGCGCGCCGCCCCGGACCTGTCTAGCAAGAACCGGCCATGGGAGGGGAGTCCCACGGGCTCGGCAAATGCCCCCTTGAATCCAGCTCGGCCAACCCTGATTATAGCTTGGGCTATATCTTTGACGAGAGGGTGAGCATGGAGGCGCCGAACGCCGCGACGGTCCCGGGGGGCGCCGCCCCGGGGACGATGAGCGGGCGGGCGGAGGGCGCGATCCGCGACGTCCTCGACGGACGGCCGGGGGGAAGGGGCCGGTTTCTGCTGTTCGCGGGCCCCGCCGTGACGGCGTCGATCGCCTACATGGACCCCGGCAACTTCGCCACCAACATCCAGGCCGGCGCCCGCTACGGCTACGGCCTGCTCTGGGTGGTGCTGCTCGCCAATCTCACGGCGATGCTGTTCCAGGCGCTCTCGGCCAAGCTCGGGATCGTCACCGGAAAAAACCTCGCGGAGCATTGCCGGGACGCGACGACCCGCCCGGTGCGCCTCGGCCTGTGGGGCATCAGCGAGGTCGCCGCCATGGCCACCGACCTCGCGGAGTTCCTAGGCGGCGCCATCGGCCTGTCGCTGCTCACCGGCCTGCCGCTGATGGCCGGGATGGCGGTCACCGCGGTGATCACCTACGCGATCCTGCTCCTGGAGAACGGCGGCTTCCGGCCGCTCGAGATCGCCATCGGCGCGATGGTCGGCACGATCGGCCTCTGCTACGCGGTCGAGCTGCTGGTGGCGCCGGTGGCCTGGGGCGAGGCCGCCCGGGGCCTCGTCACCCCAAGGATCCCGGACGCGGAGGCGCTGACCATCGCGGTCGGGATCATCGGCGCCACCGTGATGCCGCACGCCCTGTTCCTGCATTCCGGCCTGACCCAGGGGCGGGGCAGCCCCCGCAACGAGTCCGACCGGCGCCTGCTGGTGCGCTACTCGAACCGCGAGGTGGTGGTGGCGCTGCTGCTGGCCGGCCTCGTCAACATCGCCATGGTGATCATGGCGGCGGCGGCATTCCATCTCGGCCACAGCGCGGTCGCCGAGATCGGCGAGGCCTACCGGACCCTGACGCCGCTGCTCGGCCCCGCCGCCGGGGCGGCCTTCCTGGTGTCGCTCCTGGCTTCGGGGATCTCGTCCTCGGTGGTGGGCACGCTCGCCGGCCAGATGGTGATGCAGGGCTTCACCGGCTGGCACATCCCGCTCCTCGTCCGCCGGCTCGCGACCATGCTGCCGGCCTTCGTGGTGGTGGCGATCGGGGTCGATCCGACCCGGGCGCTGGTCCTGTCGCAGGTGGTGCTGTCGCTGGCCCTGCCGGTGCCGATGGTGGCCCTGGTGGTGTTCACCCACCGCCGCAGCGTGATGGGGGCCTTCGCCAACGGTCCGCTCACCCAGGCGGCCGCGGTGGCGGGGGCGGCCGTCGTGCTCGGCCTCAACGCGGTGCTGCTGGCGGCGGCGTTCGGGGTGCCGGTGCCGGGGTTGGACTAGCCGCCCCTCACGTCGCCCGCACCACCACCTCCACCAGATTGGCGCCCCCCGACCGGATCCCGGCCTCGATCGCCGGGGCGATGTCGGCGGCCTGGGTCACCCGGCGCGCCGGCACCCCCATCGAGGCCGCCAGCGCCAGAAAGTCGATCCGCGGGTCGGTGAGGTCCATGGCGATGAAGCGGTTGGCGCGCACCGAGGCGTAGTGCGCCTGGCCCTTCATGAAGGTCTTGAGGATGTTGTACTCGGCGTTGTTGATCACCACGAAGGTGACCGGCAGTTTTTCGTGCGCGGCGGTCCACAGGGCCTGGGGCGAGTACAGCGCGGCCCCGTCGCCGACCACGCAGACGACCGGCGCGCGGTCGAGGCCTAAGGAAAATCCCACCGCGGCCGGCATGCCCCAGCCGAGCACGCCGCCGCGCATCGCCGCGTATTGATGGGCCGAGGGGCTGTCGAGGAAGGTGCGCAGGTGGGTCAGCGTCGCGGGCGCCTCGTCCACGATGGTGGTCTGCGCCCCCACCGCCCGGGCGACCTCCCGGGCGGCGACCAGCGGGGCGATCACCGGATCCGCAAAGGCCGCGTCGGCGGCGGCGGCGAGCGCCGCCCGGCGCTCGGCCCGGGCGGTCACGGCTTTGGCGCGCAGGTCCGCGAACGTCGCGGCCCGGTCGGCGAGGCGGGGGCCGAGCAGCGGCAGCAGGGCGTCGAGCGAGGCGCGGATGTCGCCCACCGTCGACAGGCCGGTGGCGTAGGTCCGCCCGAGGTCGCGGACATCCGCAGAGAGCTGGAACACCCGCACCCCCGGCGGCACCGCCGAGACCTCCGAGTAGAGCACGGTGATCAGCGACTTGCCGCCGAGCGCGAACACCGCGTCGTAGCGCCCGAGGATCTCGGCGATGGAATCGGCCCGGGTCGGCAGGTTGCCGGCCCAGAGCGGGTGCGCGGTCGGGAAGGGGATGTGGGCCGGCCAGGACGAGCCGTAGACCGGTGCCGCCAGCAGGTCGGCCAGCGCCACCATCTGGGCCGAGGCGTCCGAGGCGTCGATCTCGTCGCCGGCGATCAGGGCGAGGCGGCCCGGCGCGATCGCGGCGAGTTTTTCGGCCAGCCGGTCGAGGGAGCCCGCCACCGCCCGCTGGTCGATGGTCGAGGTCTCCCCCGCCGGCACCGCGGTCAGGGCGTCCATCACGTCCATGGGCAGCGACAGGAAGACCGGGCCGGAGGGGGCGGCGGCGCAATCGTGGAAGGCCCGGCGCAGCAGGATCGGGATCTGGTCCGGGCTCGTCACCTCCCGGGCCCATTTCATCACCGGGTCGGCGATGGCCACGAGGTCGCCCATCAGCAGCGGGTCGGTGAGCGCGTGGCGCAGGTCCTGCTGCCCGGCGGTGACCACCAGCGGCGTGCCCGAGACCTGCGAGTTCACCAGCCCGCCCATGGCGTGGCCGAGGCCGCCCGCCGTGTGCAGGTTGAGGAAGGCGGGCCGGCGCGCGCCCTGCGCGTAGCCGTCCGCCATGGCCACCGCGGTCGCCTCCTGCAGGGCGAGGATGTAGGCGATGTCCGGCGCCTCGGTGAGGGCGTCGATGAGCGGCAATTCGGTGGTGCCGGGATTGCCAAAAATGTAGCGCACGCCCTCCGAGCGCAGCACCTCCACCAGGAGGTCGGCGCCCCGGCGTCGGCCGGCGGCCTCCACGGTCTCGATCGCCATGCCCGGCCCCCGATGGAATCGGCCCGCAGGCTAGCCCATGGGCGCCCCGGGGCAAGGCCCGGCGACCCGCGCGTCGGGCGGCTGCGGGAGCGGGGCCCCGTCTTGGCTTTCGTCCCCCGGACCGCGCCGATCCCGACCCCGGGACGGGATCGGTCAGACTTGGTATAAGTCCTTGATGTGATGCGCGCGTTCACGCCGGACCGGTCTCCCCGTCGGCGGCGTGCGCTCTGGCCGCAGAGCACGAGGGACCCGACCCCCTGGGATGCGCGTATACCCCGAGCAGCAGGCGCTGGTGGTCGACCGCACGGTCGGGATGCACCCTGCCGCGGCCGTCGGAAGGACACCATGGACCAGCGGACGCCGCCCGATCTGATCCGCGACGCCGAGGCCGCGGCGCGCGCGGTCTCCCTGTCGGCGGCGTTGCGCGCCGGCGCCGAGGATTGCGACGACGGGTTCCCGCGCGCGGACGTCGCCGACCTCGCCCGCCTGGGCCTGCTCGCCGCGCCGGTCCCGGCCGCGATGGGCGGGGCGGGCCTCGGCGCGGAGCCGGGCGCCGGGACGCTGTCCGAGGTGCTGCGCCTGATCGGCTACGGCAGCCTCGCCCTCGGACGGCTCTACGAGGGTCACGTCAACGCGCTCCAGCTCATCGCCCAGCACGGCGCGGCCGGCCAGCGCGCGCGCCTGTTCGCCGACGCCCGGGCGGGCCACCTGTTCGGCGTCTGGAACACCGAACCGGCCGGGGCCGGCCTCGCCCTCGAGGCGGACGCGGAGAGCCTGCACCTGAGCGGCGCGAAGTCCTTCGCCTCGGGCGCGGGCTTCGTGACCCGCGCCCTTGTCACGGCGCGGTGTCCGCAGGGAAGCGGCACGCTCATGCTGGTGGTGCCGCTGGAGCCGGGCACCCGGGCCGACCTCTCGGCGTGGCGGGCCCACGGCATGCGGGCCTCGGCCACCGGGACCCTCGATTTCGGCGGGATCACCCTCGGGCCCGAGGCCGTCCTCGGCGATCCGGACGCGTATTTCGGCCAGCCGGCCTTCTCGGGGGGCGCGTGGCGGTTCACGGCGGTGCAGCTCGGCGGTATCGAGGCCGTGTTCGACGTGTGGCGGGCGCATCTCGTCCGGACCGGGCGCGGGACCGACCCGCATCAGCTCGCGCGTCTCGGCGAGGGCGCCATCGCGGTCGAAGGCGCCAGGCACTGGGTGACGCGGGCGGCCGCAGTGGCCGCGGGGGGAACAGTGCCGCCCGCGCGCGTCGTCGCCTTCGTCAACCTCGCCCGGCTCGCCGTGGAGAAGGCCGGGCTCGACGTGCTGCAGCTCGCCCAGCGCTCCGTCGGCCTGCAGGGCTTCCTGCGCGGGCATCCCCTGGAGCAGCGCGCCCGCGACCTCGCCACCTACCTGCGGCAGCCCGGGCCGGATCGGGCGCTCACCAGCGCGGCGGAGGAAATCCTGGCGGCCGGGGACCGGGTCTCCGACCTCTGGGACGGAGGCGCCCCGTGAGCCGGAGCCCGGCCGACCGCGCCGGACCGGTCCGGGCCGTCTGGCGCGACACGCCGCAGGGCTACGGCCGCGTCAGCCGCGGATTCCACTGGCTGATGGCGGCGCTGTTCGCCTGGCAGTTCGCGGGGGCGCTGCTCTATGTCGGCCTTGGCGACACGGCGCTCACGCGCTTTGTCGGCGGCAGCCACTTCACCCTGGGCTTCACGCTGTTCGCCCTCGTGCTGCTGCGCGGGGCCTGGGGCCTCGCCAACCTTACCCGGCGCCCGCCGCATGCGGGGCGCCTGGGCCGTGCCGCGGTGGCAGGCCATGCCGTGATCTACGCCCTGATGATCGTCGTGCCCGGCCTCGCCCTGCTGCGCCAATACGGGTCGGGGAAGCCGTTTTCGCCCTACGGCCTCCCGGTCATGGCGGCGCGGGACGGCAAGATCGACTGGATGGTGGCGCCCGGCGACCTGCTCCACCATTGGCTGGCCTTCCTCCTGCTGGCGGTGCTGCTCGGCCACATCGCCATGGCCGTGCTGCACCGCGTACTCTGGAACGACGCGGTCCTGACGCGGATGGTCCGGGGCTGAGCGGGGCGGATCAGGGCATGTCCCAGACCATCGATCGCGGCACCCTCGACCGGCTCGTCGCCCTCGGCCGGGCCCGGGGGGAACTCTCGGCGGACGACCTGCGGGCCGCGCTGCCGGTGGCGCACATGGAGGTCGACGCCCTCGTCCTAGTGATGCTGGAACTCGAGGCCGCGGGAATCAGCGTCGAGCCGGACGCCTTCGGCCCCCCCGCCGACCGGCCGATCCCGGCCCCGGCGATCCCCCCGGCGCGGGATCCCGGGCTCGCCCCGCCGGTCCGGCCGGCCGAGCGCGCGGACGCGGCGGTCTCCGGGGCGGAATCCGGATCGCGGCCGGCGGCGCCGGGGGCGGAGCCGGACGACCGGGCGGGGGTCAACCGGGCCGTCGCCCTGGCGGGCCTCGCGACGCTGCTCGTGCTCGCGGCCGTGCTGCTGCTGTGGTGAGGGCCGGGGGCGGGGAACGCTTCCCCCGGCGGCTCCGTTGGCCCGGCGCCGCGTCGGGACCCAGCCCTCCGACAGGCCCGGTCCGACCCGATCCGCCGCCTCGCGGACGCGCCCCAGAGGAAGATCCCGCCCCATGCGCCAAAGCCCCGACGGAACCCTGGCCCTGCTGGTCGCGGCCCTGCGCGAAGGCGCGGCCCATGTCGAGGCGGTGCTGACGCTCGCGCGGATCGAGGTCGACGGCAACATCCGGACCCTGGCGTCGCTGATCGCGATCGTGGGAACGATCCCGGTGCTCCTGATCGTGACCTTCTTCCTCGGCCTCGACGGCGTGGTGAAGCTGCTGGCGCTGCCGCTGGGCTCCGAGGCGCCGGCGGCGCTGATCGTCGCCGCGCCCTTCCTGGCCATGGCGCTGTGGCTCGGCTGGCTCGGGGCGCGCCGGATGGCGCTCTCGAACCTGGAACCCTGGCGGACCTGGCGGCAGGTGAAGCGGGACGCCCGGGCCGTGGCGCGGACCGAAGCCTGACGCCGGAGCCGGTCCTCAGCGTCCCCGGGCGGCCCGCGCCTCCGGGCGCAGGTGCAGGAAGCTGCGCTCGCCCGTGGCCGCCTCGGCGACGTGCTGGATCGTATCGAGCAGCTCGGCCACCGCCTGCGGCGCGACCGGCCGGAATTCGGCCTTCGGCGCGACCCAGCGCTTCCGCGTGCGTCCCGTGGCGATCTGCGCCTCGCTCAGCGCGTCGAAATCCCGGCGTCGGGTCATGGATCTTCCCTCCAAGCTGGGCCTGCGATGGGAAAATCTGCCCGGAACATGGTTGATGGATGGTTAACAGTTGGCCCGGTTCCCCCGTTCGGTCCCCGATCCGATACGGCGCGCGCACCGTCGCGGCGCCGTCCGGAAGGCGACTCGATGCTGTCGGCTTGATCCCCGGACGGGATCCCTCTAAGCAGTAAAAACCTTGGTATATCAATAGATTGGTGTGATTATAAACTGCAGCCTCCGGGCCGCCGCCGGATCCCCGCCGCGGTGACCGGACCCGCCGGACTCGCGCTCGGCACCCGGGTCGCCGGCTCCCTGGCCGGCCTGCGGCCGCTGGCGCCGTTCGTCTGCCTGTACGTGACCTTCGGGGCCACGCTCGGCTTCCTGTCGGGCGGGGCGCCCCTGATCCTGCGGGCGCGGGGGGTGGAACTTGCCGAGGTCGGCCTGCTCCAGCTGATCAACCTTCCGGTCGGGCTCACATTCCTGTGGGCTCCCCTCCTCGACCGCCTGCGCCTGCCGGTCCTGACGCACCGCATCGGCTGGATCGCGGCCGCGCAGGGGGCGACGATCCTCCTGCTCGCCGTCCTCAGCCTCGGCGAGCACTGGCCGCTCCCGCTGCTCCTCGCCCTGGCGGTGGCGGCCTGCACCGGCGTGGCCACCATGGACATCGCCCTCGAAGCCCTGGTGGTCGAGACCGTGCCGGCGGACCGGCGCGCCGCGGTGGCCTCCGCCAAGCTGGCCGGGGCCTCCCTGGGCGGCATCCTGGGGGTCGGCGTGCTGGTCGGCTCCTACGACCGGATCGGCTGGCACGGGGCGGTCCTGGCCTGCGCGGCCCTCGACGCCCTCTGCCTCCTGCCGATCCTGGGCTACCCGGAGGCGCGCCTCCGCGGGATCGGGAACCGGCCGGAGCGATGGTCGGGCTCCCTGTCCCGCCTGCGCGTCCTCGGGGGGCGGGTGCTGGTGCTCGGGGCCTACTTCGCCGCCGCCTACCTGCTCTCCGGGCCCAACGCCCTGGCCCTGCTCGATCTCGGCGTCCCGCTCGGGCCGGTGGGCTTCCTGACCGGCACCGTCCTGCCGGCGGTCAATCTGGTCATGGCGCTGGCGGCGGGCGGCCTCGCCGCCCGGTTCGGCACGGTCCGGCTGATCGCCCTGGGCGCCGCCGGAATCCTCGCCTCCGGGGGGCTGATGGCCGTCGCCTGCGCGGGCGGGATGGCGGACCTCGCGGTCGCCGCCACGGTCCTGAACTTCGTCGCCGGCGGGTTCCTCGGCGTCCCGGTGTTCAACATGATCTACCGCTGGGCCCAGGGGCCGAAGCCCGCCACCGACTACGCGCTGCTGTTCGGGGCGGCCTTCTTCGCCGCGATGCCCCTGCGGGTCGCCGCCCCGGCGCTGGCCGGCTGGATCGGCTGGCCGGGCTACTTCGCCGCCGCCCTGGCGCCCTACGCGGTCGCGGTGGCCTGGCTCGCCGTCGCGGTGAACCGGACCCTGCGGGCCGACCGGGCGGGGCTGCGATGACCGCCCGACTGATCGCCGAACTGGCCGCCCGGGTCCCCGACGCCCTCGCGGCCTACCGGGACGGCGTCGCGGCCGGCCCCGGCGGCCCGGCGGCGACGCCGCTCCGCGCCCTGCGCGATCCCGGCGTGTTCGACGCGACCCTCGCGGCCTTCGCGGCGGGGCTCGGCCCGGATGCGGGCCGCGACCGGCGCGTCCTGGTCTCGTACTGGAGCCAGTTCTACCTCGCGGCCCTCGCGACCCCGGCGCTGACCGCCCTGGTGCGCCTCGGCCGGCCGCTACCGCTCGCCTTCGACGCCGTGAGCCTCGAATGCGACGGGGCCGGCCGGCCCTGCCGCTTCCGCCTCCCCGCGGACGCGCCCGGCCGCACAGCCTGCCCGGCCCCCGGCCTCGCCGGGCTGGTGGAGGCGCACCTGCGCCCCTTCGTGGACCTGTGCCACACCCGGTGCGGGATCGCCCCGCGGATCCTGTGGGGCAACGCCGCAGTGATCCTCGACCACGTCGCCCGGGAACTCGGCGCCCCGGAGGCCTCGTCCTGTGACGACGTCGCGTCCGGCCTCGGATGGCGCGGCGGGCCGGGCTGCTCTATGAGCCCCCTGGCCCAGGCGCTCTGCCCGGGGGATTCGGGCTGCCGGCGCCGGCGTGTCTGCTGCCTGCGCCACCGCCTGCCGGGGGTGCCGTCCTGCGGCGCGCTCTGCCCCGTCGACTGCGCCGCGAAACGCCGATCCGAGCCGCGATGCTGAAGGCCTTCCTCGCCTATTACCGGCCGCACCGGACCCTGTTCCTGGTCGATTTCGGCTGCGCCGTGCTGTCCGGCCTGCTGGAGCTCGGCTTCCCCATCGCCGTGAAGGGCTTCATCGATTCCCTGCTGCCCCGGCAGGATTGGGGGCTGATCGTGCTCGCGGCCGCCGGGCTCGCGCTGATCTACGTGGCCAATGCCGGGCTGATGGTGGTGGTCACCTACTGGGGCCACGTGCTCGGCATCAACATCGAGACGACGATGCGGGAACGGGCCTTCGACCACCTGCAGAAGCTGTCCTTCCGCTTCTACGACGCCCAGAAGACCGGCCACCTCGTCGCCCGGGTGACCAAGGACCTGGAGGAGATCGGCGAGGTCGCCCATCACGGGCCCGAGGACCTGTTCATCGCGGTGATGACCCTGGCCGGCGCCTTCGCGCTGATGCTCATGGTCCACGCCCCGCTGGCCCTGATCACCGGGGCGATCCTGCCGGTGATCGCCTTCGTGTCGATCCGCTACGGCGGCCGCATGACCCGCAACTGGCAGGCGCAGTACGGCCGGGTCGGCGCCTTCAACGCCCGGATCGAGGAGAATGTCGGCGGGATGCGGGTCGTCCAGGCCTTCGCCAACGAGGCCCACGAGCGCGCCCTGTTCGCCCGCGACAACGCCCGCTACCGGGACACCAAGCTCGAGGCCTACCGGCTCATGGCGGCGGGCCTGTCGATCAACTATCTCGGCCTGCGCCTCGTGCAGATCGCGGTGCTGCTCGGCGGCGCCGCCTTCGTGGTCCGGGGCGACCTGACGCCCGGCGGCTTCGTCGGCTTCCTGCTGCTCGTCGGGGTGTTCTACCGGCCGCTGGAGAAGATCGGCGCGGTGGTCGAGACTTATCCGAAGGGCGTCGCGGGCTTCCGCCGCTACCAGGCGCTGCTGGCCACCGAACCCGACATCACCGACCGGCCGGGCGCCCGCGCGGTGGAGGCCTTGCGCGGCGACATCCGCTTCGCGGGGGTCGGCTTCGGCTACGGCCCCGGCCGGCCGGTCTTCACCGGCCTCGACCTCGCGGTGGCGGCCGGGGAGACCGTGGCGTTCGTCGGGCCCTCGGGCGTCGGCAAGACCACGCTCTGCGCCCTGCTGCCGCGCTTCTACGAGGTCGAGTCCGGCCGGATCACGATCGACGGGATCGACATCCGCGACCTGACGCTGGCTTCCCTGCGCCGCCAGATCGGCATCGTGCAGCAGGACGTGTTCCTGTTCGCCGGGACGATCCGGGAGAACATCGCCTACGGCCGCCTCGACGCCACGGAGGCGGAGATCGACGCCGCCGCCCGGCGCGCCCGGCTCGGATCGATGATCGACGCCCTGCCCGAGGGGCTCGGCACGGTGGTGGGCGAGCGCGGGGTGCGGCTGTCGGGCGGCCAGAAGCAGCGCATCGCCATCGCCCGGGTGTTCCTGAAGAACCCGCCGATCCTGATCCTCGACGAGGCGACCTCGGCGCTGGACACGCAGACCGAGCGGGAGATCCAGCGGGCGCTGGCCGATCTGGCCAGCGGGCGCACGACCCTGGTGATCGCCCACCGCCTCGCCACGATCCAGGACGCCGACCGGATCGTGGTGCTGGGGGCGGGGGGCGTCGTCGAACAGGGCCGGCACGCGGCGCTGCTGGTCGCGGACGGCCCCTATGGCCGCCTGCATGCGGCCCAGTTCGGGGGCGTCCGCGCGGCGGAGTGAGGCCGCCGGCCGCCGCGGCGGCCCACCCGCGCCGACAAAAAAGCCCGCCGCGGCACGGGCCGGGCGGGCTTTGAGGTGATCTCGTCTCGGAGACCTTCTTCGTAGAGACCGAACCGGGGCGATGCATCCCCTATCCGGGTGAGGCCGGCACACGATCCTGCGACCGCACGCGCGATCCGGGCCGCGGCGCTCTCAGCCCCCGAAGGCGCGGGGCGGCAGGCCCCGGACGCCGACGTCGAGTTCGAACAGGGCCCCGGCCTCCGGCACGGACTCGGCGCCCCGGGACGCCGAGGTGACGAACAGGCGGTCGAGCCCGTCGCCCGCGAAGGCGCAGCTCGTGATGTTGGGGGCGGGGAGGGGGATCGCCCGGATCAGGCGCCCGTCCGGATCCACCCGGCTCAGCCGGCCGCCGCCCCAATGGGCGATCCAGAGGCAGCCCTCCTCATCCGTGGTCATCCCGTCGGGCCAGCCCCAATCCTCCGGGAAGCGCAGGAAGGCCCGCTTGCCCGAGAGCGTCCCGTCCGCGGCGAGGTCGAAGGCGTAGACCGTCCGGGCGGCGCTGTCGCTGTGGAAGATGATCCGGCCGTCGAGGCTGAAGGTCGGCCCGTTGGCGACGCCGTAATCGCCGTCCATCCGCTGCCAGGTCAGGTCGGGGTCGAGCCGGTGCAGGGACCCCGAGACCGCGGTCTCGGCCTGGTGCATGCTCCCGGCCCAGATCCGGCCGGCGAAATCGACCTTGGCGTCGTTCAGGCGGTTGTCCGGATGGTCCGGCTCAGGGTCGCCGATCGGCGTGAGCCGGCCGGATTCCAGGTCGAAGGTCGCGAAGCCGCTCTTCAACCCGACGATGAAGTCCCGCCGTCCGGCCCGGGGGATGATCCAGCCCAGCGGCTCCGGGAACGGGCGCGTGCCGGTCCCGCCGCCGGCGAGGTCGAGCCAGTTCAGGGCCGGCGCCTCGATGTCGACCCAGAACAGCCGCGCCCGCTCCGGCACCCAGATGGGCCCCTCGCCCAGCCGGTCGCGCCCGGCGCGGGGGACGATGCGGATGTTCGGATCCATGGATTCCCCCTTCCGGTCAGGCCGACGGGGCGGGGCCGGGCCGGCAGCCCCACAGGGCGTAGGCCAGGACGTAGAGTTCACAGGCGGCCGTGATCAGGAAGGAGCGCTGCAGCCCGAACCGGTCCGCCGCCCAGCCCTGCGCCACCACCAGGGCTCCGCCCGCGATCGCCATGATCAGCAGCCCGGCCCCCGCCTCGGTGAGCGGCCCCAGGCCGCGGATGCCCAGGGTGAAGATCGTCGGGAACATGATCGCGTGGAACAGCCCGACCGAGATCAGCGCCCACAGCGCCACCGGGCCGGTGGCGAAGGCCGCCACCAGCATCACCGCGCAGGCGCCGACCGCCGCCGCGGCCAGCACGGTCTCGGCCGGCCGGCTCTGCATCAGGTAGCTGCCGGCGAAGCGGCCGACCATCATCCCGCCCCAGAGCAGGAACAGGTAGCGCGACGCCTGGGCGTGGGTCAGGTCGCCGATCTCCGGCTGCGACGCGAAGCTGATGAACAGGTTCGACACCCCGATCTCGGCGATCAGGTAGATGAAGATCGCCGGCACGCCGAGCACGAGGTTGCGGTGGCGCCAGAGCGATCGGCCGGCGCGCGCGGCCCCGGCGGCCCGGCGGGCGGTGCCGCCGTCCCCCATGGCGGGGAGCGGGAAGCGGGCGATCACCACGGCGAGCCCGATCAGGATCGCCGCCACGATCAGGTAGGGGAGCTGCACCGACTGCGCGTCCGCCAGGCGCTCGGCGGGGGTCAGAACGGTGCCCGCCGCGGCGTTGCCCGAGGTCGAGCGGCCGAGGATCAGGTAGCCGCCGAACCTGCATTCCTGGCCGTTCCCAGCAATCCCTCAAAGGTCTGATCATGCATGGCTTTTTCAAAGCCGGCGTCCCCCGTGGACCCTTGGCGTCCCCCCAAATCCGCGTTTATGATGTGGGTAGAAGCGCGGGTGAAAACCATATGCAGGGTAAGCTCACGGCCCTCGGCGTGGCAAGGTTGAAGACGCCGGGCATGTACGGCGACGGGCACGGCCTATGGCTGCAGGTCACCGGCAAGGGGGCCAAAAGCTGGATCTTCCGGTTCGCGCTGGCCGGGCGAGCGCGGGAGATGGGGTTGGGCTCGGCCCACACCTTCAGCCTTGCCGAGGCGCGAGAGCGAGCCCGCGACTGCCGCAAGCTGACGGCTGATGGCATCGACCCGATCGAGACCCGCAGGGAAATGCGCCAGGAGGCGGCGCTAGAGGCCGCGAGGACAATCACCTTTCGTGGCTGCGCCGAAGCCTATTTCGAGGCCCACAAGGCCGGCTGGCGCAACGACAAGCACATCGCGCAGTGGTCGAGTTCGATGGAGGCCTACGCCTACCCGGTATTCGGGCACCTGCCGGTGCAGTCGATAGACACCACCCAGGTGATGAAAGCGCTGGAGGCGATCTGGGCAACCAAGCCGGAGACGGCCAAGCGGGTGAGGGGGCGGATCGAGTCCGTCCTCGATTGGTCTGCGACCCGGGGTTACCGGCGCGGCGAAAACCCGGCCCGCTGGCGCGGGCACATCGCCAACCTGCTGCCGAAGCGATCCAAGGTGAAGAAGGTTAAGCACCACGCGGCGATGCCCTTCGCCCAGGTGCCCGCCTTCATGGCGGAACTCCGCAATCAAGATGCTGTCGAGGCCCTAGCCCTGGAGTTCGCGATCCTGACGGCTGTCCGATCCGGCGAGGCCACCGGCGCTCTCTGGTCCGAGATCGACCTAGAGACCGGGATCTGGACCGTGCCAGCCGAGCGGATGAAGGCCGGGGTCGAGCACCGGGTGCCGTTGTCAGCACCGGCCCTCGTGCTTCTTAAGCGGATGCAGGGCGCCCACGACACGCTGGTCTTCGTGGGCAGCCGGAGCAAGCGACGCCTCAGCGACAAGGTTCTGCGCAACATGTTGGTGAAGGTCGCCAGCGTCGATGCGACGGTTCACGGTTTCCGATCGTCATTCCGCGATTGGGCCGGCGAATGCACCTCGTTCCCACGAGACCTCGCCGAGATGGCGTTGGCGCACACGGTCGGCGATGCGACGGAGCGCGCCTACCGGCGTTCCGATCTGTTCGAGAAGCGGCGCGAGCTGATGGACGCTTGGGCGCTCTACTGTTCCGGAACGCGATCATGAAGGACGTGTGGACCTGGGAACAGATTAAGGCGTGGCATGACGAGCACGACAGTAAGCGCGCCGAGGAGGCCAAGCGCAATCTGAAGCGCCGAGCGATGGAAATCGACACTAATGTTCAGAAAGCGCTAAAACTTGATCATCTGAGCGCAAATGATCGCGGCGCATTGAATTACGCTAGGCAGGAGATGGTTCCGCGCTGGAGCGATATCGAAATCACGATGGCTGCCGTCGAGCAGCTTAGTCCTGAATTATATAGAAGACTGATCAAACAGCTAGATGATTTCACTGCCGGCCTAGTACAGGGCGCAGATAAAGGCGGCGTCACTGAGAGCGCATGGCTGTATGTAAAGAAGAAAGTTTCAAGCAAACATACCGAGCCGGGGCGGAAGGCATCAGCCAAGAAACAGACCAGAAGAGATCAACTTCTCGATGAACATTTTGGTGAACTCGTTGATAGTGGACTCAATGGTCAGCGTCTCTTGGGAGCCGTTCTCGAGCTGCTCTCACACGAGCCGTTGAAACCCGGCCTGAGCAAGCCGAGTCTGCGGTCCGTTACAGCTTGGGCCACCAACTATCGCCGGACGCGCTCTTGGAGGCCACAATCAAAGGCAAATGCGCAGACCTAATAAGTCTGCGCGCAGAGCTATCACGATTGCGCAGCGTGCTGGGTCGACTGAGCGCGTTCAGTATCCCAAGTTGATGCCGTCCCCCGGGACTTCGGGGAACCCACCAAGGAAAGCAGCCATGAACTCACTGGTTCAGGGCGCCGCAGGAGATCTGCGCGCCCCAACGGGGAAGCTTTTGCATCGTCGTCTCGACGCTCAGCACACTCTCAGCGTCAGCAACACCACGTTCCACCGGCTGGTCGAGCAGGGGAAGCTGAAGGTCGTCCATATCGGACGGGCGAGCTACGTCACGGACGAGAGCCTGCGCGCCTACGTGGCGTCTTTGGTGCAGGAGGCCGCGTAGCAAGATGGTCTTGAAAACAGTTGAGGGACGGAGCGCCGGCCAGCGCTCACGTCCCTCGGAATGTTTATCTCGCCAGATTGACCATTCTGAAATAGCACCCACCCCATTCCGCGTCCATAGGCTCACTAGCCGTTTCGGCTTGCCGCCCGCCACCGCGGCAGTGCTTGCCGAACTCGCGTTCCCGGCCGTCGATAGCTGGAGGGCAACGCGATGACGCTCTCCGGAACGATACCCTGCGCGCCGCTCGCGTTCGATGCGGTCGCGGAGCGGGCTGGCTTAGCCGCTCGGTACGTAGAAGCCGCCGCCTACCTCGCTTCTGCGCAAGACGGACCCGGCATGGCTCACGCCCTCGGGTGCGCCGGCCGGGCGCTCCTAGCTGCCAGTGAGGCAGCGGCCACGATCCGCCCGTCGAGACGGGAGGTGTCGTGATGATGGACCTTCGCTCCGCAGCGCGTGCGCTTGGAGGCGAGGTGGTCGGCCGGGGCATCGTCTGCCCCGGTCCCGGCCACACCCGCCAAGACCGCAGCTTGTCCATCCTGTTCGACGCCTCGGCTCCGGGCGGGTTCACCCTGCACTCTCATGCCGGTGACGACTTTGGTGCCTGCCGGGACTACGTGCGCGATCGGCTCGGCATGGGTGCCCAAGTTGGGCAGCCTTTCGAAGCGCCGATCAAGAGTGACAATGTACACCTTGAACCGGGCTCGGATCGCACGGCACTAGCCCTGCGGATCTGGCGTGAAAGCCGGCAGCCCACCGAATCGCCGGTCGCCCGCTACCTCGCGCGTCGCGGCCTCGAAACTTTGTACAATGTACAAGATTGCCTCCGCTTCCATCCGACCTGTCCATTCGCGGGGACTCGGACGCCGGCCATGGTCGCGCTGGTCCGGAACGTCGTCACCAACCAACCGCAGGCGGTGCACCGCACGGCCCTGAACCATGAAGGTGAGAAGGTCGAGGTTGCCGGCAAGGACCGCCTCGCCCTCGGCAGCATTCGCGGCGGCGCCGTAAAACTCACGGCTGACGAAGAGGTCACGACCTGCCTGGGAATCGGCGAGGGGATCGAGACCACGCTCTCGCTCCGGCGCCTGCCCGAGTTCGGCGCCTCGCCTGTGTGGTCCGTCCTGAACGCGGGCGGGATCACCAGCTTCCCGGTTCTGCCCGGCATCGAATGTCTCTGGATCGCGGTCGATGACGATCCGGCCGGCCGAGGCGCCTCCGAGTTGTGCGCCGACCGCTGGCGCCGTGCCGGCCGCGAGGTTTTCCTCGTGCGCTCCACCATCGCGGGCGCCGATCTCAACGACATCCCGGAGGTGCGGCATGCCTGAGCCGGCCTATACCATCGAGCATCTGCGCCCGGCTGCCGGGGGTCGTCCGCCGCCCCTCATCCGTGCCACGCCCTACGTCTATCGCGACCCGGCGACGATCCCGGTGAGGCAGTGGGTGTACGGCAAGCATCTGATCCGCAAGTTCCTGAGCACGACGGTCGCGCCCGGTGCCGTCGGCAAGTCCAGCCTCTTGCTGGTCGAGGCCATCTCCATGGTCACCGGAAGGCCCCTGCTCGGCGTACCCGTGCCGAAGTGCCTGCGGGTCTGGTACTGGAACGGCGAGGATCCGCTCGAAGAGATCGAGCGCCGCGTGGCCGCGATCTGCATGCACTACGATATTGATCCGCATGAGCTTGAGGGGCGGCTGTTCCTCGACTCCGGCCGCACCAGCAGCATCGTCCTGGCGACCCGCACCAAGGACGGCGTGAAACTCGCCGAGCCGCTGATCGAGGAGTTGATCAATCAGATTGGTGCGCACCTGATCGACGTGCTGGTGATCGACCCGTTCGTGTCCTCGCACCGCATTTCCGAGAACTCGAACGACGAAATCGACCTCGTGGCCAAGGCTTGGAATCGGGTGGCGGACGGCGGAGACGCCGCGATCGAGTTGGTGCACCACGTCCGCAAGGGCATGGGACCGGCGGGCGAGTACACCGTCGAGGATGGTCGTGGCGCCATCGCCCTACTTGCTGCCGCGCGCAGCGCCCGGGTTCTCAACCCCATGACGAAGGATGAGGCCGAGCGTGCGGGCTTGGACACGCACCGCGGATACTTCCGGGTGGACAACGGCAAGAGCAACCTCGCGCCGCCGCCTGACCGCTCCGAGTGGTTTCACCTCACGCCCGTATCCCTCGGCAACGGCCCGGCAGGCTTGGTGGACGACAGCGACGACGTCGCCGTCGTCGAGCCATGGGAATGGCCGGACGCCTTCGCGGGCATCGAGGTGCGGGATCTAACAGCAGTGCAGGCCGAGGTTATGGCCGGCGGCCCGTGGCGGCAGAGCCCGCAGTCGCCGCAGTGGATCGGCCGACCCATCGCCAAGGCGCTGCGCTTGGATCCAGCCAGCAAAGCCGATCGCCAACGCATCGGGCGGCTGCTCAAGACTTGGACCGCCAACGGCATGTTCGTGACGGTGGAGGGCTTGGATCACAACCGGCAGACACGAACATTTGTCGAGGTCGGTACTCTGGCGTGCACCACCTTGGATAATGCCTGAAAATGGGCCGGATCTGCACCACCACCACTGCTCGACCCTATAAGGGGGTGGTGCAGGTGGTGCAGTGTCGCAAAGATCCCCAAGGGCATCACTGCACCACTTTGCACCGCTACACTCGTCCTAGGTGGTGCACGCCAGGAGAGCGCGACGGCGGTTAGCCAGCCGATAGACGCGGGAAAGCCAAGCTGTGGCCGCTAGGATGACGGTTACCGGCTAGACGGGCAGGACGGCGATCAGATCGCTCAAGCCGCTGTGGGATCGGTTCGGAAATAGGCCTGGCAGATGCGCTCACGTCCAGGCGCCACCGTCGATAAAATCTGACGCAGGCACCGCGACCCCTCGAAAACCCGTGTCGGCGGATATGCCTTCCGCCAACGAGGCCGAAAAACACAGCAGCGGCAGCGCGTTGGATTTTGGCCCGGGCCGCTACCCACATCGCGCCCCACAATCACGGGTGTTTCTAACCCAATCTGGCGCCGGCCTTACTGCTTCGGCTTCTGGCTCGGCGGGGCCGACTGATCGGTCTGCGGCTCCATCTTGGACGAGTCCGCCTTCGTGGGCGTGTTGTTCTCGGCCTTCTTGTCGTCGCAGCCGGCTACGCCGACAGCGAGTAGGGCGATGAGTGCGAGGGGCTTCACGGCCTTCATGGCGATCTCCAGCCTGTCTGGTGACGGGCGCAGTGAACGCAGGGCGGATAGGGACCGTTCCGGCAACGGAACTGGTAGGTCTCAAGCACCCGACAGGCACACGTTGGCCAGCGTTGTGAGGGGTTCCGGTGCTCGTCCCACCTGAGCAGCGATCCATCTCGCCGGAATGAGAATCGCCGCAGCGGTGTTGCTAACCCACCATCTGCCCGCGGTCTTCGTGATCGTCTCCGGCCTGCTGGTCCATCGCCGATCTCCGTCGCCGACAGGTCAAGTGATCGCAGCCGGGTCGAGCCGCACCCATCCACAGGAGATCGTCGTGGTTAACGATCCGTTGTCGGGCGACGGGCCCTGCCGAGCCCCCTTCACCAAAGCTCAACCATTCTAAGCAGTAGTCGGCTATCGTTCGGCCGAGCGCTGAGGTGAGATCGTGTTCGACTTCACGCTTGGGGCTCACTCGCCCGACGACATCGCCCACATCATCCAGGTCTCACTGGCACCAGCCTTCATCCTCGCGGGCCTGGCGCAGATGCTCAATGTGTTCTCGGCCCGTCTCGCGCGGATCGCCGACAAGGTGAACGCAACAGCGAGGGACCTCAATGAGGCGGGTGCCGCGGAAGCTCACCACCTCTCGCATCAGCTCTCATACCTTCGGCGGCGATCCTTCGTGCTCGATGCAGCCGTGGTGTTCGTCTGTCTCGGCGCTGGATTGATCCTCAGCTCGATCCTGACTCTGTTCGTCGGCGCATTGCGCGATGCGGCTGCGGCCTCTGTACTGTTCGCCTGCTTCGGGGCCGGCTTGCTCTTCACCATCTGCGGGCTCGGAGCCTTCCTGACCGAGATCCTGATGGCGGGTCGGGGCATCCGCGTCGAGGTCGATCGGCAGCAGGATCAAGCCTTGGTCGCAGAGCGCGGCTAAAGCACACGCAACTGCTATCCCGAATTAGCCCTGCCGGTTCGGCATCCACCGGGACATAAACCGAGGTGACCGGACGACATTGGTGACGTCGTGCATCGGCGCCCCAGCGTCCGGTAACAGCGAGGCGATTAGCTGAAGCAGCTCGTCCCTTTCCTGCCCCTGGAACAGCACCAAGAAAGAGACGAGGTCGAGTTCAACCGGCAGTTCATTCTCGCCGTGACGATAGAGCACGTAAGTCCGCCCCGTCTTCAGATCTCGTGTCAGTAACCAGCGCTTGTCATCCGGTTCCGTGTGGAACTCCCTCGCCGTCTGTGGCGCACTCTCAATCATGGCCTCCTCGAGGCATACCGTGAAAGCTGGTCGGTGGTGTCACATGCAGCATCGAGTGTCGCCACAACATAGGGTGACAACAGGGAGCTGTGGAGAAGACAGGATGAGGTTCGCGGGCTGAGGATCTGAAGGGGCTTGAGACTCTTGTTCGAGTAGCCCGACACACAAACCCCGCCGCCCGAAAATTCCTCCCGGCCCGCCGAGGGCCGATCCTCAGTGCATCGACGTCGGCTAAACCTGAGTTCCCGCCATTCTTCGCTTGCGTATCATTTTCATACAACCGTATGATGTTGATACACGACGCAGGAGAATACAAGATGCCGGCCGCTTCCCGCCAGATTATCGCTTACCTGCGGGTCTCGACCGGAGCCCAAGGGCGCAGTGGCTTGGGGCTGGAAGCGCAGAGCACGGCCGTCCAGAGCTTCGCGGCGGCCCATGGCTATGAGATCGCGGCCGAGTACGTGGAGGTGGAGACCGGCAAGAGTGCCGACGCGCTCGACCGTCGCCCGCAGCTCGCTGCAGCCCTGACCGCCGCGCGCAAAGCCAAGTGCGCGGTCGCTGTGGCGAAGCTCGACCGTCTTTCCCGGGACGTGGCGTTCATCGCCGGACTAATGGCGCAGCGGGTGCCGTTCATCGTCGCCGAGCTGGGCGAGGACGTGGATCCGTTCGTCCTGCACATGTACGCCGCGCTCGCCGAAAAGGAGCGGGCGATGATCTCGGCACGGACCAAGGCGGCGCTGGCCAGCAAGGTCGGCAAGGGCATCCTCGGCAACAAGACGAACCTGGCCGAGGCCAGCGCCAAGGGAACGGCCATCCAGCGTGCCGAGGCCGACGCCTTCGCCAAGAATGTGCTGCCGGTGATCGCCAGCCTGCAGGCAGCGGGTATCACGTCCCTGCGGGGCATCGCAGCCGAGTTACAGGCCCGTGGCGTTCGGACGGCCCGTGGCGGTTCTTGGACGGCCGCTCAGGCCTCCCGGGTCTTGGCACGCCTTGTTGCGTAACTGCATTTATCGCAATGCTCATTGCTTACACCGCCGCCATGCGGCACGGTGATTGCAATCCGGCTGTCCGTGACTGCATTGCAGGAGCCATTAATAAATGTCCGGTGAATTCATTTCATTCTGGAAACTGGTCTTGGCCGCCGAACAAGAGCTTCAGTCGGCGGACGATCTGATTAAGCTGGAAGACTTGGCGCATGCGCTCATTCGGCGGCAGCCAGGCAGCGCCATCGCTGATCGGCTCTTGGAACAGGCCGCATACCTCAGGGCGACGGGCTCACAGGTGCGCATCGTAGCTGGCCCGAAGGTGCTGAAGGTGGCGAGGCGGACGGCGGCATAACCGGCTTCATCACCGCATGCCTTTCGCCTTGCATCAGCTGGCCGCTGGCGCGGATCAGTTGAGTTCCGGCTTCCTTCCTACCGCAGCCTCGACCTCAGCCTGCGCCGCGGCTTCCAGCTGGCTATCGCTCACCGCCGCTCCTGCTCGGTTGACTATGCGAACCTTCCAGCCTTGTCGGATCAGGAGATCGCGTCGCTCCACGGCCACCCACGTTGAGGCACAGGGCAGTTGCTTGGTCTCACGGCCGCGCACTGCGTGGATAATGTAGGCGTGGTTCACGTCCGCCTCCCGATGAGCGCCGCGCCATGCAAGCGGGAGACCTCAGCAACGATTTGGCGGCGGCAGTTGGAGCACAACGCAGGCGCAAAGGCTGCTGGCGCGGATTGACGCTTAGTCTGACGGTCAGGGTTCGTTGGCCCTCGCCGCCGCATTGACGTCGAGCTGAGATAGAACTTCCAGCCGTGCTTTAGGTGTCGACGCACCATTCAGGTCGAAAACTTCCACGCTCCAACCTTGCTGCTCGAAGAGTTTGCGTCTCTCCAGAGCGACCCATGCTGACGCACAAGGCACCGTCAGGCTCTCGCCACAGCGTGCCGTACGGATTGTGTAGGTGTGTGTCACGTCCCCCCCCGGTGCGGTGCGTCGACGATGCAAGCTGCGGACCCAACCATCGTAAACGACCGTGACACTGTATAGCATGTGCTATATTATTGGCGTGATATCGCTGGTTCAGGTCGGGAAAAGTCATGAAAGGGCTCGGACGCAGCACGGTCACGAACGGCAACCGCCTCGGCGTCGGTCTCGACGGACGCACGGTCTGGGGGCGGCGAATGAAGGATCTCATTGAGTTGCACATCGCCGACCTCGGCGGCGCGTCCGAGATCTCTGAAGGCGGAGCGGTCCCTGATCCGTCGTGCGGCCACGATCGCCACTGAACTGGAGCGGATGGAGGCACAGTTCGCGGGAGCCGGTGAGGCGGACCCGAATGCCCTCGACCTCTACGGGCGGCAGTCCGGCAATCTGAAGCGCATCCTTGAAGGAATCGGCCTGAAGCGCTGTCCGCGTGACGTGACACCGGATCTCATCACACACATCGAGGGTCGTGCGGCATGAGAGACCTGAACGCACGCCTGCAGAAGCTGGAGAGCGCCATCCGCCCGCCGCAGCACCGGACGGTGCGCCACTTCGCGATCAAGGGCCCGAAAGACCTCCCCGAAGGTGCCACGACCGCGCTCCTCCGGGAGTGCGGCCACGACATCAGGGATGAAGACCTGAACATCATACGGATCATGGTTGCGCCCGGGCGAGACCTGCCGCTGAAGGACATCACAGCGGATTGCTACCGATGATGCCGATCCCTGTTTTTTTCCTGTTCTTACAGGACACCCGAGAGGCCCGAGGCTGAGCCATGCCGAGCGAGGAAACCCAGTTCGGCGCCGGCCGGAGCGGCAACCCTGGTGGCCGACCGAAGGGCGCTCGCAACCGCACGACCCAAGCTATCGAGGCGATCCTAGACGGCGAGGCCGAGGCTCTAACCCGCAAGGCGATTGAGATGGCCTTGGACGGCGACGGCCCGGCCATGCGGCTCTGCCTCGACCGGCTGTGCCCGCCCCGGAAGGATCGGACCATCAGCTTCACCCTGCCGGAGATTGAGACCGCTGCCGACCTGACCAAGGCGACGCGGGCGCTGATGCAGGGGGTGGCGGACGGTGAGATCACGCCGGCCGAGGCAGCCGAGCTGAGCAAGCTGGTTGAGGCGCACGTGAAGGCCGTCGAGGTCCGGGACGTCGCGACCCGGCTTGCCGCACTGGAGCAAGCCGCGGAGCAGACATCGGCAGGAGGCAGGCGGCAATGGCGGGCTTGATCGATCGGATAGCGCGGCTGGAGGCGGCGGCTGTTCCGCCCTCGACCGGCAAGCATCTCACGTTCCAGGTTGAGGCCTCGCAGGGGACCCCGACCGGCGACATCGTCGCCTTCTTGCGGAAGCGTGGCCACGCCATCCACGAGGGTGACGACGTGTTCGTCATGAACGTCGGCGCCTACGGGATGACTGAGGGCGATGCGCCGCGGGACCTGTCGCCCGCCCTTCTGACGGACGAAGAGCGCGCGGCGGCCCCGCCGGCTGGACGGTGGCCGAAGGGCTGCGAGTGGTTCACCTTCAAGCTCGACAGCCCGGGACTGCACGCATGAGCCTGCGCCTCGCTGAGCGGGTCGCCCGCCTTGAGCAGCGGCAGGCCACGGCGCGGAGCGATAGCTACGCCATGCCGCCCGGTCTCTATGAGCACCTGCTGCGAGACGCGGTCCAGCACTTCAGCGACTATCCGCGGGACGAGGCCGACACCCTGAGCAACGGGCTCGCCCGTCTCCTGGGCTACGGCGACCGCGCGGAGGCGGATGCCGCTACAGCAATGGACCCGGAGACCATCCGTGAGCAGATGGCGGCCCTCTGGCCGCGCTTGGTCGAGCTATATGCACCGTCGGGATCGTGCGAGGAAAGGGCCTACGACAACCCGCTGTTCAAGACCTGGGCTGGCATCCTCGGCGGGGTGCCTCCGTTCAAGAACTACCAGCACAAGACGGCGGATGCCTTCTACGGCCCGAACGGGCTGATCCGGTTCGACTACTCGTCCGCCTGTGTGCGGGCCGCGTTCGCGTTCTACGGGACCAAGGTCGAAAAAGTGGGGGCGGACCGCGATGAACTCCAGCAATCTCGCTAGGCGCCTCGCCCGGCTTGAGGCGACCCGCCCCACGGTGCCCGTCCGGCTGACGCCTGAGGAACGGAAGGAAGCTGCGCAGCGGTATGAGGCCACGCTGCACCGAGGAAGATCCGACTTCGCCGGAAGCCGCGGCATACTTCGCGACCGCGACCCTGCCTCAGCTCGCCGAGGATTACGCCGCCATGTGCCGGGTCGCCACCGCCCCGTGGGAATGAGGTCGAGACCGTGCCGAGCCTATCCCTCCTGCGACGCATCGAGGCCTTGGAAGAGCGGTTCGTCTCGGGCGGTGCGCCGTCGCCGATGCACCCCGTGGCCCGGATCCTCAATGTCCTGGTCGCCTACCATCTCGGCCGGGCCGGCCCGAGCGACAGCATCGCAGAGGGGATGGCTCGCGGGCTCGGCTATGGCAGCCCGCAGGATTTCAGATCCGCGCTCATGGGTCGCTCAGATGCGTCGACTGCAGGCGATCTGGATGCCCGGTGGCACGATGCCATGGTGCGTTTGTTCGCCTTGAAAGGGGCGGCGCCGGACTGCGATGGGCCGGTGTTCGGGATGGTGGTCGAGGCGCTGTTTTCCGAGATGCCTGAGCGGCTTCAGCGTCACCCGCTCCTCGTCGGGGCAGTCTGACCCCGCCACGCCTCAGATCAAGTGTTCCACGTCCTCAACGACCCGCGGCCATTCGTAGTGCAGCCCGTGCCGCTGGGCGACGTGGTAGTTTATGACCTCCCGATGCCACTTCGGCAGATAGCCTTTCTGGCGCAACGGCTGCGGGTAGATCCCGCAGCGTACCTTGGCCCAGAAAGCCTGCACGCTCGGCTCCTCAACGTAGGCTGCGACCGTCTCGGCGCGCATCTCCACCGGCCATATCCCGAACGAGTAGATGGGCGGCTTACCCATGCCGCGCTTTCTAGGTCGCCGTCATCGTCCCGGACCCATCGTCGGTGTCGACCGCCTCGACCCGCGGGCCTGGTATGCCCATGGGGGTCAGCCTATCCAAGAACTGGTTACAGGCCGCGGAGAGGACGGCGCTGTCATCGGTGGGCATGACGCCCAGCAATTCGCGCATCACCCCGCCTATGGCCATGTCGCGGCCGGCACCGATAAACCAACCGACCCCGTCCCGTTCGCGCTCGAAGGCCGAGACGACGTTATCGGCGATCAGCGTGGCGAACCGCTCAAGGTCGGGGCTCGGCATCATCTCAGAGGTGCCTACAAGAAGAGAACTTCCTCAAGAGCGTATTGCGTTTTGCCGCGCGACGATAGATCGTTATGTCTTACTCAAAATCAGGTACATCGTGAGCGAGAACGTCGAAACCATTGAGGTCCAGGCCGTCAATTTTATTGAGCTGACGGCTGACATCGTATCGGCCTACGTGTCCAAGAACTCGGTACGGCCTGCCGACATGGCGGAGCTGATCGCCAGTACGCACACTGCACTCACGGGGCTTGGCAATGCCGGCGCATCTACTGCTCCTGCCACTGAGAAGCTCACAGCCGCCCAGATCCGCAAGTCGATCACGCCGGACGCGCTGATCAGCTTCCTCGATGGCAAGCCGTACAAGACCTTGAAACGGCACGTCACCGGCAACGGCATGACAATCGAGCAGTACCGCGAGCGCTTTGGATTGCCGCGGGACTACCCCTCGACGGCCGCCAGCTACTCGGCGCAGCGCTCGGCGCTCGCTCACAGTTTCGGGCTGGGCCAGAGGCGCAGGGAGGCAGCTCCGAAGGTTGCTGAGCCTGCTGAGACCGTCTCCGATAAGCCGAAGCGGGCTGGACGGGCACGGAAGACCAACGACGTCGCAGAGGCGCAGGGTACACGCGAGTAGCATTCTGCCGAACCTTCGCCGCACAACGCAGCGAGGGGGATGCCTATGCAATGGAGCTCAGGCAGCATGGCGATGAGACGTTCGATCTCGGCCGCAGCAGTCCTCGCGACTCTCACCACCGTCGCGTTCGCGCAGAATGCGCCAGTCCCTGCGGAGAAGCCGAATGCCGGTTCACCTCAGGGGGGGCGACGACAAGATGACGGACGCCGACCCCGAGCTGCTTGCGCGCTGTAAGCGCGAAGCTGCGCAGAAGAAGCTCAAGGGCTGGGAGCGAGCGACGTTCATGAACACGTGCGTCGAGCCGGGGGATTGAGCATTTGGGGGCCGAGCTTCTGCGCTTCCCTGCTGGCGCGCACGACGACCGTGTCGATAGACTTGGCCTCAATCCTGAAGCGAAGCAGTATTATGGCACCACTGCGCTGTGCCAGACGCGATCGATTTGCGATCTCTCCTTTATCGCATCGAAAGTTGCGGTTTAAAGTCTTGATCAATTGAAAGTTGCAATACTTGACCTTGGATGGGGTGAAATCAGGGATACCTTCCATTACTCAGATTAGAATTAATCAATATGTACTATCGTCACAAGCAAGTGGGGGAGAGTGAAATATTTTTCTATTTGGCCATAGTTTGATATGCTCTTCTGTTGCGGCATATGATTTGCTAAGATGAAGGGGCTCAGAGGGATCGCTTAAAATGCGCATCATCGGCCGCGCTCATAGGAAGCTGGACAACTTTGCCCGATCTGCTTTGCATGGAGCAATGTCAACGCCGGTAGCAAGGCGGCGCATCGAACGTCACTATGATTTTATACGCGCTGCGCAGAGATTTGACATAGATTTGCTTGATCATTGCGATCAGTTAGCTGTTCAGGCTCTGCGTGATACAGGCATATATCAGACTCATTTAAACGATCTAAATCTTCCCAAAACCAGGGAAATGTTAAGCGCAGCCGATGTAGTGCGTCAAGACATTGAAGCGCGCCTTACCAATGGCGCGTCAGGTGCTTTTGATCCATATTTGATTCAAGCAAACAAACCAGAATTAGAAAAACGCCCCGAGATATATTTTTTCGGACTTGGGGAAAGGATCCTCAAAATCGTCGAATGCTACTTAGATCTGCCTGTTGCTTTTGGTGGGTTCAACTTTTTTTATACGTTGGCAGATGGGCGAGAACGAGGTGCTAGAGTATGGCATCTCGACGGCGAAGATGAAAGTATTGTCAAAGTTGCTGTTTACTTAAATGAGGTCGATGCAGATGGCGGTCCGTTTGAAATGATACGTGAAAGGATTTATAACGGCAGCAACCTATACACGCGCCCTGCGAGGCACGAGAAACTAGAACGTATTGCCGGCAGAAGCCTGTCCTCGGAGGATATTGTAACGTGCGTCGGCCCGAGCGGGAGCGTCATATTCTGTGACACAGCGCGCTACTATCATCGTGGCAAGCCTGCGACGGGGAATAACAGGGCAGCAATCTTCTTCAACTATTATCCCCGCCCGCCTCGGCGCCCATACTTCTGCGGAAAGCCTATCGTTGACTTATCAGATTATAGAATGCTTCGCTCATCATTAACTGATTATCAAACGCGATGCGCGCTCTGGCGCGATGATCTTCCCTTAGTCGCGAGGTATGTTTTACCAAAGTAAGGCCACAGATTTACCACTCCAAGGCTTCGGTAGTTCTAGAGCCTTGCCTTCAGGCCACGGCTGTGAGGGTTGGCGTTGCCGGATGAGTCCAAGGTAGCAGGTCATCGAGATGGCGCTAAAGATGGCCGTCGACGATGTGGGCGATGTCGCAACGTTGCACCTTCGCCCCAGATGGTGCTCACGTTGTGAGCTCGGCATTCGAAGCCTCGGCGGCACCTATGCGACCCTCCCTCGCACTCTTCACCGCTGTAGCTGCCCTTGCCTGCCTTCCTACGGTGGGGCACGCACAAAGCACGTCAGAGCCGACTAGAAAGCCGGCCTCGGGCGCATCCGCTGCCGGCGAGGAAGCGGCATCAGCCGTTGACCCGGCGGTACTCGATCGCTGTCGGCAGCGGGCGGGTAACCAGAAGCTAAGAGAGGGTCCAGAGCGGAAGGCCTTCTTAGGGACTTGCGTCACGCCAGAGGATTGAAGCGCGGCGGCGTTTAGCAAGTCCTGTCTCTTACAGGAACCCGCTTCCCGAGTGCCCCTTGAACGCGTTCGCCCGCTGGATGTAGCCGATCACGGTCCGCGGGTACCAGTGGCTCAGACAATCATCTTTCCCTTATGGCCGCGACCTGGTCCAGGCTTTCGGTGATGCTCTACTCGTTGTTTTTCACCGACCAGCACCGGTGTCTCACCTTCGCTCAGCACCGACATGACCACCGCGCGAAAATCGTTGCATAGCCGCGGCTCCATGGCCTCACAGGCACGCGGACAGATCCTACGCCAGGCCTCCCGATCGACGCGCGCGGAGCGGTGTTGGTTAGACACGACGACGCTGAACGATAACCCGCAGTGCGGACAACAAACGGGCACGAAGCGCATGACAAACCCCGGGGGCATGGAGAAACGCTCCTCGGGCGATGCTCGTCCAGCGGATTGTATTCAAAATGCGATGGGCGCGGCATCGAGCAATCTGCTTGCGAACGCATCAGCCAACTCGATGCCGACGAACTGCTCAGCGTCCGCGTTTGTCTGCCGAACACCCTCAGCACTCACCGCGGGCACGTCGCCGCCACCGCGCGCTACACAGTAGCCGTCGCTCCGGCGCGAACGCCGAACGGCACAGGGCCGAACAACGTCATCACGGGATCCGGCCTATATCCATAGCGATCCCTCCGATCGGATTGGGTGGGCTGTAACCCCCACGTGGATCTCTCCGCCTCAGCATAATGAAAATCGTTCAACTTGATGTGATCGACTGTGCGTCGTCGACTGAATGCACTCGTGCGACCTGAACTTGAGACCAATTGATACACATGCCACAAAATAGACATCGATAGTTCAGCTCCCGCTCATCGACAGCGGCGCAGCTTAGTCATCGCCCGGTCGGCAAGTTGCCGACGGACAGCGATGGAGGAACTGTCATGATGCACGCGAAGGTGCTCGCGATGGCCGCGGTCCTGACCGGTGGCCTTGCTACGATCGCTGAGGCTGCCCCCTTATCACCGGCACCCCTCGCAGGTAATGCCACTGTCCAAACGGTTGCTTTCGGATGCGGCCCCGGCTTCCATCCTAATCCGTGGGGCATCTGTCGTCCGAACTGGGGCTGGGGGCCGCGCCGGGTCTATGGCCCAGGCTGGGGCTACTATCGGCCTCGCCCGTACTATCGCCCCTACGGCTTCTACGGCCCGCGCCGGTTCTAGTGAACCCCGCTGCCTGAATGGACGGCGCTGAACCCCTCATCGGAACGTGTCCGGCGCCGTCCTCTCTCAGAACTGGCCCTTTACCCGCGTGTGATGCCGTCCTGGCCTCACCATTAAACCACTGGGCTCCTGATGGCATTGTGCCAGCCGACGATGAACTCGTGACACCATTGCCATGACGCTCATCGTCCGCTTGTTGCTGATCGCTTTATCCGCTGGTCTTGCCGTGCACGCGGCTCGCTCAACCTCGCCGTCCAGCCCTCCGAAGGTGTCCCTGCATCACAAAACATGGACGGACCCCCATGCCGGTCACGCGTAGAACATTCATCCTATCGGCTATCGCCTCTGCCGCTGCGGGGCATGCCCATGCCGGGCCGGGCGGCCGGACGATCGTGCCTCTGTGGGCTGGTGGTCCGCCGGGTGGTGGCGGTCCGTCCAGGCCGGCAGTAGTCGACGCCAAAGGCGCAATCAGCAACATCGCTGTGCCAAGCTTGGAGGTCTTTGTTCCCGCTAAGCCGAACGGCGCGGCCATGCTCGTAGCCGGGGGTGGGGGCTACAAGCGCATCGAAATTAAGCGGGAAGCACGCCCGGCCGCCCGCTGGCTCGCAGCGCACGGCATCACTGCCTTCGTGCTCGCCTATCGTCTGCCGCGTGAGGACTGGGACACCGGTCCGCTGGCGCCCCTGCAAGATGCTCAGCGCGCAATTCGCGTCATCCGCGCGGGAGCACGAAGCTACGGGGTGGATCCTGATCGGGTCGGGGTACTCGGTTTCTCGGCCGGCGGCCACCTCATGGGTCTCGCTGCCACGCGCTCGGCCTTCGGATCGTACACGCCCATCGATGCCACAGACGGTCTCTCGGCCCGCCCCGCGGAAGCCGCGCTGATCTACCCGGTGATCACCTTGGAGCCGCCCTACGACCACACCTCGACGCGGGTCCAACTTGTTGGGCGTCACCCCGATCCGGCGGCAAGCGCGGAATGGTCGGTCGAGCAGCACGTGCGATCACACTGCCCGCCTGTGTTTCTCGCACAGGCGGAAGATGACCCGATTTCCGACGTGATGAACAGCCGGATCATGGCCCGGGCATGCGAGCGGGCCAGCGTCCCTGTGGATCTGCATGTCGTAGCCGATGGCGGACACGGCTTCGCGATGGGGCGACCCGGCACAGCGAGCGCGGCATGGCCGGGCTGGTACAGTGCATGGTTGCGGGCCAACGGTGCCTTGACGTGACGCCCAGTGCCGGACGATCGATCGTGACATTTTAAGCTCTACGGACATCTGGTCCGGCGGGTCGGCGAGGACTCGCGATGACAAACATGTCATCCGACGGCGTCAAACGCGACGATAGAGACCGAACCAACGTCGAATGCGAAACAAAAATTACATGAGCTGCGTCATCCCGCACCACTGCACCTCAACGTGAGTTGCCTCGCTCGGTACGCGATCTAATAGAAGTGCTTGGCCCGAGATATCTCTCCTTGAGTGCGTTGAAGCCGATGCCGCCTGCCGTCTCGAAACTCACGCCGGCGCAGATCCAAAGATCGATCAGCCCCGATGCGCTGATGAGCTTCGAGGATGGACGGTCCTACAAGTCATTCAAGCGGCACCTCGCTAAACTGGGCCTTACCCCGCAGGCCTACCGCGAGAAATGGGGGTTGCCCCGAGACTATCCGATGGTTGCACCATCCTATTCGGACCGGCGCTCCCGCTCGGCGAAAAGCTGCAAGCTCGGCCGCAAACCGGGCGATCCGTCCCCTGCGCTCAACCCTGACACAATCGAAAACGGGCGATAACGCTCCATCGCACCGTGCTTCACCTGCGGTTGCAGGACCTCGGCGCGACGATACTATACGGAACTATCTAATAGTTGCAGACTATTTCGAAGGTCGCCTCTCGCGCATCGAAGTCCGTAATTGCGATATCGACGTGCTGGCCATCCTCCTGACGCAGGATTACCGTTGGTTCGGGCCACATGTTTCTCAGCGCATCGCGCGTCGCGTTTGAGGAAGAGACTGGCGTGATGGTCCCGGACGGGTCTCCAATTTGGAACTGGTACGCGACAGCGACCAGCTTACGGCCGACTGCGATGATCATCCCGCGTCCCGCTGTGCCCCGAGATGTGTGGGGGACCGTGCGTTCCCTGAGAGAACAGGTATGTTCGGCCATCGCAGATCCCGATATCGGCCTGGCACACGTATCGTCGGGACTGTCCGATAAGAAATCACATCGCCGTTAGAGCAGTAGGATTGCCGAATTATCCCGCTCAGTTTTGCCTCTATACCCCATGGTGATCCAAGATTAACGCGCAGTCGATGTGGCGACGAAGCCACAATACGAGTCAAAGCTTTGTTGCAGCTTCAAAATATCGGATAAACACGGTCTCGTGATTTATTTTTAGCCGGAGATCAAGCATCGATCAGATTAGCGCACCCGAGAAAAGCGGGGCGTAGTCTGAGATTTGGTTGGGGGAACACATGCGCGCCTTGCGCGGCAGCTTGATCGCGTCCGTGGCAATGATGCCGGGACTGGCACAGGCGCAGCAAGCCGTGACGCTCGGTGAGATCAGTGTAGTTTCGACATCGCCAGTCGGTGCCGGCGGGGGCAATTCAAGCCGCGTGCAGAACCTCGATAACGCCGCCCAGGCGGCTCCGACGCTACCGGCGCCCGCCGGTGGATTACGCCTTCGGGGCTCAGAACAACCCCTCAACAAGATCCCCAGCACCGTCGAGACCGTGACGGCACAGGAGATCGACATCGACCGTGGTACCGATAACGTCATCGCCACGCTGGCACGGCAGACACCCGGCATCAACCTGTCCGACTCGCAGGGCAACTCGAACCGGGTCGACGTGACCTACCGTGGCTTCACCGCCTCGCCGGTCCAGGGCGTGCCGCAAGGGCTGGCCGTCTACCAGAACGGCGTGCGCATCAACGAGGCCTTCGGCGACATCGTCAATTTCGACCTGATCCCCCCGCAGGCGATCCAGCGCATCGACATCGTCACCGGTAATCCGGTCTTCGGCCTCAACGCGATCGGTGGTGCCGTCAACATCCAGATGAAGAACGGCTTTACTTGGCAGGGTACCGAGATCAGCGCTTGGGGCGGCTCAGACGCACGCACCGCCGGCTACCTCGAATACGGCAAGGTCTCCGGGGATTGGAGCTTGTACTTCACCGGCGACGGCCTGAACGACCGCGGCTGGCGCTACGAGAACCCGAGCACGATCGGTCGCCTCTACGCCGACCTCGGCTACCGCACCCCCGACTCCGAGTTCCACCTGATCGGTATGGCCGCGCGCAGCTTCTTCGGCGCGGCCGCCGCGACCCCGGTGGACTTCAGCCACGTCGATCCGCGTGCGATCTTCACATATCCGCAGACAACCACCACCGAGGTTGGCACGATCCAGCTCACCGGCCGGGTCGACCTCTCGCCGACCTGGGACCTTGCCGGTAACGCCTACTTCCGTCGCTTCAGCCAGAACTACGTCGATGGAAACCAGGGCAATTTCGAGCAATGCAGCAAGCAGTCGAGCTATCGCGGCTTCCTCTGCTTTCAAGATGATGCCTTCAACGTGAACGCACCCGCGAAGGGGACCGCCGCCCGGAATGCATTCGCCAATCAGTTCCTGATCCTCGGCCAGCAGAACCAAAAGATCCCGTTCCTGGCGAACGTCCCTTACGCCACGATCGACACGACCAAGACCCAGGCTACCGGCTATGGTGGCTCCCTCCAGGCCGCCAATCGCGATAAGATCTTCGGCCTCGGCAATACGTTCGTGGTCGGCGGCAGCGTCGACGCGGCCGACTTCTCGTTCAAGTCGTCCAGCCAGCTGGGTGTGTTAAACCCGAACCTCTCGGTCACGGTCGATCCGAACAATCCCTACTATGGCACGATCCCCGGCCTAGGCACGCAAATGGTCCGCACCCTCGGTGCCCTCGGCATCGCGCCGAGTTCGGTCGACGGCTCGAACCTGTATCTCGGCCTCTACGCCACCGACACGCTCGACGTGACCGATCGACTGTCGCTCACCGCAGGAGCCCGGCTCAACTATGCCCGCATTCAGACGCGTGACCTCACCGGTTTCTCTCCGGACGTGACGGGCACGCACGAGTACACGAAGGTCAATCCGCTCGCGGGTCTAACCTATCAGTTCACGCCGGCCCTGAACCTCTACGGCAGTTACTCGGAGTCGAACCGCGCGCCGACGCCGCTGGAGTTATCCTGCTCCAGTCCGAGCCAGCCATGCCTGCTTCCAAACTCGCTTGTGGCCGACCCGCCGCTGAAGCAGGTGACGGGACAGACCTACGAGACCGGCTTCCGAGGCGTCATCCCGGATTTATACGCTGGCGGTCGCCTAACTTATAAGGCCGGCGTCTTCCGCACGGATCTGCAAAATGATTTGATCCAGTTGGCCACCCCCGGGAACGCCGCCCGGGCCTACTATGTCAACGTCCCGGCGACGCAGCGGCAAGGCATCGAAGTCAGCGCCGAGTATGTCACGCCTGACCTACTGATCTACGCCAACTACGCGCTGATCGATGCGACCTTCCAGTTCAAGGGCACATTGTCCTCACCCAACAATCCGCTTGCCAGCACCGGAGCGAGCGGGGGCGCCCTGTCCGGCGATATCGTCCCGAATGGCGGCATCCTCGTTCGCCCCGGCAATAAGATGCCCTTGGTTCCCGATCATCAGATCAAGGCTGGGTTCGAGTACAACATCACACCCGAATGGCGATTTGGCGTGAATGTCCAAGCGTTCTCAGCCTCCTACTACCGCGGCGACGAGTCTAACCTTAACCGCAAGCTTCCAGCGTACTACGTGATGAACCTCACAACGAAGTACCAGCTTACAAAGAACCTTGAGATATTTGGTCTAATTACGAACCTCACAAACAATCGCTACACCACGTTTGGCACCTTCGCGGAGACGGGCGCGGTTGCCGGCAACCTCTCGATCAATGACCCACGAACCACGACACTGGCGCAGCCGCTTTCGATTTATGCGGGCTTCAAGTACGCCTTCGGTGCGGATCCAGTATCCATGTCGCCTGAGCCGATTATGCGGAAGTACTGAAACTCGCACGTTTGTCGGCTTGGTAACTGCATGAAGAGCCGCGGGAAGCGTAGCCCGCGGCTTATTCTTGATCTAATCCCATTTCTTGGTAGATGAGGCCGCCCTAAACATCCTTTACCTGATCCTGAGCGGATCCGAGTGGGGGTGGAAGATAGGCCCAAGTGAGCATGGCATAGCCAAGGCGCAGTTCGCCGTCATCTTTGATAAGCGCTTTACTCAGGCCACGGCAGCCTGATGTTCAACCCGCTGCCACCACATGAAATTCCTGCCAGGCTCAGGCTCGGTGATATTGTACTCAAATTAGAGCGAGGTCGGCCGGATGCCCCCCTGGAAACACCCTGTTCAAGCTGGTTTGATCGAGCCCGTACAGCCGCTGGATCACGCCGCCGAGCAGTGAGCGGTAATCGGTGAGCACTGGGCAATCCCGATTCTGGGAGAGATGTGCCTCGTCCATGCGCACTTGAGGACCCGCGATGCGGCCGCCGCGAACGCTACCACCGAGCACCCAGTAGGCGCTACCGTGGCCGTGATCGGTGCCGCGGTTGCCGTTCTCGCGAAACGTCCGGCCGAACTCGGATAGCACCACCACGACGGTATCGGGCCAGCTCGGACCGATCTCCTCGACGAAGCCCGCAAGCCCGCGGCCGAGTTCACCCATCCGGTCGGCGAGATAACCGGTGCCCGCGCCCTGGTTCACGTGCGTGTCCCAGCCGCCGACATCGACGAAGCCAAGGTTGAACGTCTCGCGCATCAGCCGGCCGATGCGTCGCGCCGACAGCTCGAACCCCTTCGATGAGACCGCCCCGCGGTCGGCCTGATCGGCGCGATCAGAGATCGCATGGTAGACTTGCTCGCGCACGCGAAATCCCTCGGCGACCGCGCCGGCGAGATTGGTCTCCCGGTACATCGCGGCGATCAGCTTCGCCTGGCGGTCGTCGATGCCGGGCTTGCCGACGCCAGCGATGTTGATGTTCGGCACCGCATCGCGGCCGCGAAAGATCAGTGGCATCTGATCGGTGAAGGCGATCGGCCGAACCCGGGTCAACTCGGCGGCAAGCCTTGCCATGAACCCCGAATTGTAGTCGCGCGAGCCGCCGATGGTCTGCCCGAGCTCGATCGTGTCCTGCGTCTCGAAGTGGCTGCGGGTGAGGTCATCGGTGCCGGCGAACGGCACGAAGGCGGCTTGACCCTTGGCGTAGAGCGGCAGGATGGTGTCGCGCAGCGCCGGGTGCAGGCTCCAGTCGACATCGAGTGCCGAGGCTGCCTTGGGATCAGCCGGGTCGGGCCGCGCCACCGCGAGGTTGGGTCGCGCGTGATAGTAGAATTCACTGCCGGTGGGGATCACCACGTTGGCGGCGTCGTAGGCGCCACGCAGGAACACGACGAGCAGGCGTGCATCCGCCCGCGGCGCCGCCCAGACGCGACCCGCGACCGTGGAGAGACCGAGCGCAGCCGAGGCGCGGATCAGATCGCGACGGTTCATCGCATGAACTCCGGCGAGGCGAGATACAGCGTATTCCAGTCCTGTTGCGATACCGCCTGGGCCAGCGTTGCACGCGTTGCCGGGCTCAGCGTCCCGGCGAGGGTCGAGAAGTACAGGGCATTGGCCACGAGCGGGAAGGCGGGCTCGTCCGGCTGGTCAGGCAACGCCGGCTTGAACAGGCCGGCCGGCCCCGAGCCGATCTGTCGTGCGATCTCGAAGCGCGTGGCGAGCTGCCCCGGGCCGCTCCAGGCTGCGGCGTCGACAGGATAGCCGTCTGGCGTCGATCGGTTGAAAGGGCCTTCGCCGAGACGGTTGAGCCAGCCGAGCACCGGCCCAGTATTGCGGATCACCCGCCCATCATAGGCGAGGCGAACGGCCGAGAGCACGTAGCGCACCGGGTCCTTGAACGCTCCCGCCTGCGCCGCCGTGAAGTCAGGGGCATGAACCAGAGCCTCCATCACCGCGGCGATGTCCCCGTTGGTACGGATGAACACCGCGGCGAGCCGCGCCGTGAGGGTGTCGTCTGGCCGTCGCCCGGTGAAGTAAGCGGCGAGCGCGCGTGAGACGTTGGTTGCCGTCGCCGGATCGCGGCTGATGAGATCGAGCGCCTCCTCCACCTCAGGCCAACCACGCCCCCGGATCGTGTGCCCGAGGAAGAGCTTGTCACCATAATCGTGTCGGTTCGGGTTGAACTCGAACAGCCCGTCGCGGATGAAGTCGGCCGCATGGTCCGGGCGCAGCTTCGGGTCCTCGGGCCGCATGTCGATGCCGACACCCGTGAGGATGCGCGCTAGCGCCTCCACGTCGCCCTGCGTGTAGCCGGAGCCCACACCCATCGTGTGCAGCTCCATAATCTCGCGGGCGTAGTTCTCGTTGACGTGACCGGCGGCGTTGTCGGCATTGTCGAGGTAGCGCAGCATCGCCGGATGGCGCAGCGTCGCCATGAGCAGGTCGCGGAAGAGCCCGAGCGTGTGCGGGCGGATCGCCGTGTCGAGGTAATCGCCCACCATCGCCCGCAGGTTGGCCTTGCCCTGATGGACGTTGAAGCGGTTGAACCAGAACCACGTCAGCCGCTCGCGCAGCTGGTTTGTACTGTACAAAGCGCGGAGGACCCAGGCCGCGGTGGCGTCGCGAGCCGCCCCATTCAGGGCACTCTGGTAGGCGCCCTGAGCAGCCTTCTTCACCTCCGGATCGAGCTCGGCGTTGGCGGCTTTGGCCTGTGCATCGAGCGCCAGCACGCGCTCGAACAACCCGGCCTTCGGGGTAAGCGCATCGACCTGCGCCTGTGCGTCCGGTGGCAGGTGCAGGCCTGTCGGCAGGCGCAGCTGCTCCTTCAACCAACGATCGCGCCCCTCGGCGCGCAGGGCCGCGAAGGCCGAGGGCGTGACGCCCCAAGTCAGTGCATCGAGGAAGGTCACATCCTCAGCGGCGGAAGGTGAGGCGGGAGCCCAGGTCGGCGCCGCTACCAGAGGTCGACCCGCGACGAGAAACATCGTCGTGACAGCGGCGATCCGGAGGATGCCAGATGTAGCACACGACATCGTGGGTCCCCGCTGGCCGTCCTGTCAGTCATTCAAGCGTGGCCCTGAGAGCCTGTACCGAACCTGAAGATAACGTCTCGATGGGATGAGCTATCGCTCACGATTTCAAACCAGCTCCCACGCCGCCTCAGTGCGCATCAGCTTGGCCACCAAGGCGTGGTTTAGCTCGTGCCCGGTATGCTCAGCGGTGATGCGGACCTCGACGGGATAACCCGCGAGAGCAAAATCCCCGATGACGTCGAGAATGCGATGTCGGACCGGCTCTTCCGCGAGCTGCATCCCCCCAAGAACTCGACCTCGCACCAGAAGAGCCGCCGAGGTGGGGCTAACACCTTGCAGGAAGGGTTTGCGCGCCACGAAGCCGTAGGCCCGACCGAGCATCGCCCAGCCATAGCGACCAAAGCTGCGTGCCGGCGCGATCTCGGTGCAGAAGCTTTCCGGCGTGATCGGACCCGACCAAGCCAAGCGGCCGAAATGCGCCAGCGCAATGCGGCCCGTGATGTGCAGGCCCTCGCCCGGCTGGATGTGAAGAGAACGCTCACCCTGCTCGACCGTGACAGGCTGAAGTACCCGGATGAACCGGCGGGGGCTGTTCTGCTCGACGCGGCCAGCGTTGCGGATCGCCGTACACCAAGGGGCTGCGCTGCCGTCGAAGATCGGTAGTTCCTCGGCACCGATCTCGATCAACGCGTTATCAATCCGCAATGCGCTCAAACTCGCCATCAGGTGCTCGACCGTGCGGACGAGGATACCCTCTTCGGAGCAGAGCGCCGTGCACAGCGGTTGAGACACGCGATAACGCCACTGGGCCCGCACATCCACAAGCCGCCCGTCTGTGAGCGTCCGTCGGAAGACGATGCCGTAGTTGGCTGGAGCGGGACTGATCCGGGCTGTGGCACGGCGTCCGGTATGCAGGCCACGACCAGAGCAGGCGAAAGCATGCACAAGCGTCGCCTGCCAGCCTCCGGATAGTGGACTGGGCATAAAGGTTGTCGCACGATCATAACAGGTTGGGATGGAGCGGAGCCCAGCGACGCGATCACGCGCTGCCGTAGCATGGCTTATACTCGCTCACACGATCCGGGGTGGCGCGTTGGCGGTAAGGGGGCCGACTGAACGCCAGACGTTGCGGCGCACGCCGAACTGCTCCAGCCGGTCGAGCAGCCACCACTCGATCCGGGTGCGCCAACGGGCCAGCCCGGTGAGGGACCAGACGTCGACCCCGGCCAGCGGCAGGAACGGGTTGTGCCGGTCGTAGGCCCAGACTTCGATGCGCACCGCTGGCCGCAGCGACGGGCCGCGGGCATGGAAGCCCACCGTGTCGCCCACCACCAGCGTGTTGCCCGGGACCGCGAAGACCACCGGGTCGGGATAACCCATCCGCTTCAGCTCCGCGGAGCTCGCCCGGAACGAGCCGCGGCCGCTAAGCCGGTCGAGGCCGCTCGCGGCGTTGATGGCGGTGCGGCGCTCCCAGGCGAGCCGGCGCTTGGTCAGGCGGTGCGAGCCCGGCACGTAGGTGAACGGTCCCTCGTCGGCGGCGACGTCGGTGAGGAACAGCCACGCCTTCATGGTTGGATGGAAGGTGTCGATGTGGAAGTTAGTTTGTGGGTCAGGGGGCGCGTCGGTGACGTGAGACAGGATGGTCTGCACGGTCAGGATCGGCTCGCAGTTGAAGCTCGACACGTAGCGCAGGAGGTTCTTCCACTCGGGCATCGCTAGCAGCTGGCGCATGGCCGGCATCTGCTTGAGCGTCTCCGGATCGAGCGGGATGCGGCGGGTGACGGTGTCGCCCTGCACCTGCTCGCGGCCTTCAGCGGCGACGCCGGTGACCTCGGCGTAGACAGCCCTGTGCAGGTCGGCGGGCATGAAGTCGGCGCGCTTGATGAAGCCGTCGCGGGCGAAGTTGGTTCGGTCGTGCGCACTGACGAGATGCGCGAGCTGGCGGCGGCGCAGGGCCGCCATGGCATGGGCGATGCGCACGCGCAGGGTGTGCAGGCCCGCTCGGTTGAGCCGCTCCGAGCCGAGGATCGGGTTATCGACGAAGGATTTCGCTCCGGTCGCGAGCTGGGTGAGCCACACGGGCGTCATCAATGTGCCGCGAAACATCTGCGCGATCGACATCTGTGCTGGCCTCAGGCTCGCTGCGCCGACGCTTCCATTGCCGGCATCATAGGTACAGCGTTGTAGGAGGGCGAAATCGAGACAGGGATTACGACATAGAGGCCGTCTGAAATTCACGATCGTGTTATAAGCTGGTGGTTCTCCACCTGTGTTGCTGATGGGTGATCAATGCTTTGGAGATCAGGCGCCGAGCCACCAGCCTACAGAACGCCGGTCCCACTGTGCCCCTTGAAGGCGCTCGCCCGCCGGATGTCACCGTCCCCGGATCCCGGTGGCCGGACTGATCCACGATCTTGCCGAGGTCGGTGCCGGACTCTGCCGAAACCGATTTAGCGGCTACCGCCTCTTCGAGATGTCGTGCTTTGGCGAGGCCGACCAGCGTAGCAGCGCGTAGATGCGGCGGGCGGATTGAGGCTCTACCTCCCGCAACTTTTCCGGAATGTCGCGAGGAGAAGGAGCCAGATGACGTCTCGGGCAGGTGGACGAAGCTTATTGACGCGGCGGGTGCCTGAATTATCTCCCCTGAGCCGGATGCAATCCATCGCGTCGCGGCAAGGAGATATCTTATGCGTTTCCTGACCCTCACCGTGCTTGCCGCAGCCGGTTCGGCAATCCTGTCATTCCCAGCCGCCGCGGTGCCAGTCGGTCCGGTCGCTAGCGTCTCGTCGCCGTCCGATATGCTCACTACCGTGCGGGCGAAGCGCCATCGCAAGAAGAGCTCGATGATGTCGAACTCCCAGATGATGAAGCCCGGCGCCAGCGGGGTAAACAACAAGACGCCTGGTGCGCCTGCCGGTAGCGGCGGCGGCAACGGCGCGACGGGCAGTACTGCTGCTCCGAGTGGGAAGTGATGTTCTAGACACAGGCGCGAAACAGGCCTTGCTGTAGCGCACGCCGGTTCGGCCCTAAGAGTCCGTCCGAGAAGTCAGGCTGATCGGGCGAGGCGTCTGACGAGGATCATGACGGCTGCGGCGTAGAGGAAGGCTCGTGCGGAGGCGAGTGTCGCTTCCGGATCCTTCCAGAGGCGTCGGTTGCGGCTGATCCAGGCGAAGAACCTCTCAACGACCCACCGACGTGGATGAACAGCGAAGCCAACCTGATCCGGCGGCTTGCGCACGATCTCCACGGCGATGATCGTCGCGCTCGCTGGCTTGTCGCCGGCATAGCCGGCGTCGGCGAAGGCCTTGGTGATGAACGGGAAGGTCCGGCGCGACAGGCGCAGGACCGGACCGGCTCCGTCCCGGTCCTGCACGTCGGCAGGTTGCGGATCGAGGACGAGCGCACGCCCTTCCGTGTCGACCAGAGCTTGGCGCTTGCGGCCTTTGACCTTCTTGCCAGCGTCGTAGCCGCGCGGCCCGCCGCTCTCCATCGTTTTGACGGTCTGGCTGTCGAGCACGGCTGCAGACGGCGAGGCTTCCCGCCCGACACGCTCGCGATCGGCCATGACGAGGTGATGGTTGATCCGGCCGAACAGCCCTGTGTCGCGCCAGCGGCTGAAGTAGCCGAACGTCGTCGAACGCGGCGGCAGATCCTTGGGGATCATCCGCCAGGAGATCCCACCTCTCAGAACGTAGAAGATGGCGTTCAGGACTTCCCGTGTCGTCCAGAGCGGAGGCCGGCCACAGGACGCTGGCCTCGGCATCAGCGGCGCGATCACAGCCCACTCGGCATCGGTGAGGTCAGTTTCATAGCGAAGGCCCGCGCGGCTATGCTGCCGCCGGGTGGTCGGGGTCCACATGGCGCTTCCAGGTTAGGCTTCAGCACCCTCCTGGAATCATCGCCATCCCGGCCACTCAACCCCGCCTCAGGCCCTTATCGGACGGGCTCTAAGACCACGAGCCCCTTCAGCCCGCCCGGTTCGCCGGCGCGGGCCTTTCGTACCCCGGATCCCCCGCAAGTCACACCAGGCACGGGGCATCTGCACAGCCCGACAGCGCGCATCACCCTCAGATCCAAGTGACACCCCCTCACGCAGAACTAGCCATGCACCTGAAGCGGGACCGGCAGCTCGTTCGCTGCGACGCATGCTTCCGTGATTTGTAGACAGTTGTATGCAAACCTACGGTCGCGCCTTTAGAACCAGCCTAGGGCCCGAGGCATGGATGATACGGCGCAGGCTTTGTCGATGATTGCCGACGCGCTCGGCATCTCGATTGAGACCCTTTGGGTAGCCCGACAGCTGAACGATGCGAAAGGCTTGAGCCTTTCAGAGAATGCTGAGTTGATCCGAGCGTTCGAGAAGCTCGAGGACGTGGCCGTTCGGCACCGCGTCATCAGCTACGTGCAGGGTGAAGCCAATCGAGCCGCATTACGGGCGGTAGGTCGGACCCTGGGAGGGCCGACTGGACCTTAGTGATAATTGACCCCCACCCCCTGCCGCGTCGCACATCGGCTCGGCTCACACGCTGGTGGGACCGGACGCCCCCCACCCCGCGAGCAGATCGGGCCGGAGGACGACCAGCGGAGCGGCAGAGGCCGAGGACGGATCCTGGGTGACCTCCGCCTTCGGCAACCTACTCAGGACGTGGTGCTGAGCCGAGGGCGGACGATGGCTCCGGCGGGTGGGAGCTAAACCCCCGGCCTCTCAGTGAGCGAACCTCGCCGGGAGCACCGACGAAGCGGGACTCGACGCGTTGGACGCCGCGAAGGAGGCTACGAAGCCAGCTAGGGAACGGACATCATCCGGTTGACGCGGATCCCGGGCGACTGCCTCCGCCTCTCGCTCTAGCCGAAGGTTGCAGGCCTTCGAGGGCAGGCCGACATCCGGCGTGCAGGCGTCGTGCCGAGCGCAGGCGGCGTCGAGGGCGTCGATCAGCGGCAGCGGGGCGTTGTTGCCCGAACCGCAGTAGTTCCCGTGGATGAGCAGCTTCGGACCACCATTCGCGGCGGACTGTGCCAGGGACGGAGCAGCCCATGAGGCGATCAAGAAGACTGGGGCGGCGAGGCTGATGACGGTGCGAGCCAACATGGTGGAGACCCTCCAGCACCCACGCCTCGTAGCTCAGCGGCGTTGACGGTGCGAGATATGGTTAATCCCCACACACCATCTCGCGGTGTGCTCTGGAGCACTACCCCTATTTAGATAACGCTCCATTCGCGTGGCCGCACTCGCGACCGCCGGAAACCTCTTCCGCGACATCGTGCAGAACCACGGGCGGCAGATGGCGAAGGCAGAGTGAAAACAACTTTATTCCGCAGCCGCCAGGGTACAAATCAACGTGCGCGAGGCTTATTTCGCCGCACGCTAGATAGGTTCACATCCTCAATCTTCTCCAAAGCATTGATATGTTCTTGCGTTTGAAATGGGGCAGTGCTGAAGAATCGCGAAATGTTCACAGGATGCCCTACACGCCGTTCAATCATAAAGTCAGCGCGCTCTACCGCATCCAGCGGAGATGGCTGTATCACCGAGCCAGGCTTATCTTGCAACGGGCTACCTAAACCAAATGACAGTCTCTTGAGATATGCTCGACTAGTGTCGTTTGTGTAAGCACTAACAATTTCCGACATTGATGAAAGCAGGGAGCTAGCTTCCGAAAATTCCGGCGATAATTCCACGACTATCGCACTCTGATATGATATTTTGCATTTCTCAACTTGATATCTATAGCTAAATGTCGAAATCAGGAATGAAGAAAGATCTTCAAAAATTTCGTGACACGTGTCCGTGTTGGCAGCAGATATAACACATCCATCTTGGACGAATATCATGTGGCCGATTGCGCGGGCAGGTTTATCGTCAGCCCTTAATGCGCCCTGCATCATTACAGTAGGCGCACCTGAACTGCCCACATTAACTGAAAGAAAGTTATATCGCGCATTCAAGAGACTTGCTACATCCTGTGCAGGAGGTTCGACCGATGGCACGTAATCTTCCGGCGAAACTCGGACCGCCATTGAAGCTTGCAGGATGCTAATGAGCTTCATACTGGCCCCAATTATTCAGTGAATTGATGTCGGCAAAAGCAAATGGATCCTGACCAAATCTGGCCCTTGATTGCTTTGCATCCTGTCCGAATTTGGTCAGGTCAATGGCTGGCGACAGACTTTGGTTGCCGACCAATTGAGGTCCGCTCTTAAGGTCTAGCCTAGCCAGAACATTATATAGAGCGGTTGTGTTATAATCACCTTCGGCAACGGGCATCGTGATCAACTTACCCTGCCTATCGCAAAAATTGCTACTTTTAATCTTTTCCGCATCGAATGATGTACGTCGTAAATTCGAAGCGCTCATATTTTGACTGCGTGCTAGCCATTCGTCCCACTCTGGCAAATCAATCCAAAGGGGTAGATCAAAGGCGGCCGCAATTTCGAACAACGTTTGCAGGGTAAGTTTTCCGTAGTCGGGATCTTCAATCCGGGACACGACACTCTGAGTCTTAGACATTTTCTGTCCAAGTTCGGCCTGAGTCCATTTTCTATCTGGCTGCTCCCGCAAGGCGCGGATCATCAAAGCGAGGCGTACGCGAACTTGATCAGCAACGTAGACATCTCGGGCTTCTTTATCTTCCGAAATTTCGTCGACGAGCCCTTCAGAATAATGTAATCCAGAGGTTGCATGCGTGGTTGTCATCTCGCTCAACCTCAGCCTTCCGATTGAGAGCCTGCCTGCAAGCGTTGGGTGGAACCCAACGATCGTTTTTTTCTTTAGCCCAGAAAAGAATTGTGTATTCATCGTTGCCGGATTTAAATCCCAGCGGTCGTTGCTGAGTTTTATCAGCAAAAAACCTGATCTCTGATAGACCTTCGCAATCACCGTGCAGTATTTTGAAGAGATTTTCGTGCCATTCATTTTCCGGCAAACTCGATAAAGCACGAAGGCGCGATCGAAATTTACCCTTGACGTCGGCAGAAGACCTATCGAAGTGGGATTTAATCTCGTTTAATCCCCGAGCAGAGACGTAGCATCGGAACCTCCATGGCGGCGCCATACGGTATCTCAAAATTGCGATGCGATCAACGCTGATCGCTTCGTTCGACGCGAATGCAATTGGTGCACGCATGCAGGTAGGTTGGATCGTGGGTGGCTCAACCAGGACCGGTAACAACCTTCCTCAACCTCACCCCCGGTCCCTCGCCATTCTCCTTGATGAAAATGACGCCACCGGCTTCACGACCTCGGTGAACTCGGGGGCTGGATCACCTGATGCGAGCTGGTGCTGGCGCGCTTGAGCGCGATCCCGGCAGCAGCTTGCCTGCCATCCTCCGTGATCATCCATTCCTCGCGGCCGAAGCGATCATGGCGGCCGGTGCGAGCGATCAAGCCATTCCGGGCCAGACTGTTCAAGGTTGAGCTACCCGGCCTGTAGAAGCGATCCCGCTCCCTCAGAAGCCGGAGGCGGTTTCGGTACGTGTCACTCAGAGGGCCTATCATGTGCCAGCCCACGCAGACTGTGTGCCGACCCCAAGACGCGTGGTTCAGGCCAGCCCCGCAGTGAGCGCCTCTTTCACGAGGAAGGGGATGGGGTCAGTGCAGCCGCCAGACCCTTTGGTTCGTAGCCACAATCGCCAGGACGTAAAGGGCGACGCCGAGCGGCGTGCCGTAGGAGATCACAAGGACGCCGATCCCGATCCAGCCGGCCAGCAGCGCGACCATTATGGCTAGCACGCGAGGGTTCATGGCCGCCTCCGTCAGGACCGCTTCGCCTTCAACGCTTCCTTTTCGAGCCGGCGTAGTGGGTCAGGAGCCCAAATAACCTGCACGGCATAGTTCGCGACGAACCTCTTCAAAGATTTCGCCCGTCAGATCATCGTTGCCCGCAGGGGGTGGAAGCAGCGGCTGTATAGGCGCCAACTTGGCGTTCCCCGCAGCCATCGGCGGCTTAACTGACTCACCTTTCGATAGGTGCTTCTTTGGCCTACGAACCTTGAGCAACAGTTCGTTCAGCATAAGCTCTCCGCGGATGCTGAATGAGCCCGCCTTAAGGCGGCATCGTGGACCTGAAATCAGTTCTCGTAAACAGCAGAGCCAAATCGCTCACAATCATGTCACTTCAGATAGCCCTTTGCATTCGGGCTCTCGTCGAGCCGAACTGTCAAAGGGTATCCCAAATCCACGCCGCTCCCATCATCGTGCCACCGCCTATCATCAAGGCGACCACGACGTAGGCGTGCAGGCGATCGTAGATAGATACGGGCATTGCAAGCAGCCCCGATCAAGTGAAGTTCTATGATCCCGCGGAGCTTGGCGGCACGCCATAATCAAATGTTAACAACCGGTAAATTCCAGCACCGCGTGATCCAGCCGCCACAGTTTTGGCTCATTTCGACAAGCTTGGCGCAGGCCGTTCGGCAGTGATTAGGACCGCTTCGCTTTCAAGGCGTCCTCTACGAGGCGGCGGATACGATCAGGGCTTGGCGATGTGCCATGCTCCGTTGAACACGCCATCGCCATTGGCATCGCCGGGCTTCGTATCCTTGGCGAAGGTGTAAAGCGGCTTGCCCTTGTAGGCCCATTGCGTGGTGCCGTCGTCGCGCGCCACAACTGTCCAGTCGCCGGACGCCGCAGAGCCGGGAGCAGCCGTAAGTGCTGGCCAGTTCGCCGCACAGGTGCCGTTGCAGGCGGATTTGCCGGCCGAGTCCTTGTCGAAGGTGTAAAGGGTCATGTTCTTGGCATCTATTAGGGCCGGACCCTTGGGAGTCTGGCCAGGCATCGCCGGCGCAGCAGCTTGGGCAGACACCACAGCGAAGGCCAAGCATGTGATGGCAGAGCGGATCAGCAAGGTGCGCATCGGTAGGATCTCCCGCGGTCGGGCCTGACCGCATCGAGAGATATGCTAGCGGTCCGCGTCTGTTCCGAGCGATGCAAAATTTCGGGCCCCGGAGCAACCGCTCAATGTTCGTTCTTGGCGAGCTCCGACAGAGGTGCGCGTAGCCAGGCGAGCTGTGATGATATGGCCACCCAGCCGATCTGATGCCTACTGGCACACCACGTAGGCAGTGACGTTGAGTGCCGCGTTCTCGTCCGATTGGTTCACGATCGCAACACGCCAACCCGTGTTTGTGCCGTCGGTGTAGGGATGGCTAGCGCTAGCTGACAATAGCATCCTGTCGTTGGTAATTTCGTAGCCGCCCGACACACCCTTCTGACCGTTCGCGCACATGACCTTCTGTTCGGCTGTCTGGTGCGATGCGAGCGATTTCTCGGGGAAGGTGGCCTGAACGACGTCCGCTGCGATAGCGGCGCTTCCGAGGGAAAAGAAAGCGAGCGTGCTCAGAAGCTTAAGCATCACGGTCTCCAGTGGCCGTCCATGCGACCTTTCCCCAAATGGGACCGATCGCTTTAGCCAGCAATCTCATCGTTGGGTCTGCTCACACCTTCCGCTTCGATACCGGCTTCCGGCCCCGCCGTTCTCAGGAATGATCTCCAAACCGGTGGCCTCGATGGCAGCTACCACGCGCCCAAAAGATGCCCGCCGGCCAGCACGACGACAACCATTGTCACAGCCGAGATGGTAAATTTCTCCGCCAATTCGGACAGGCGGTAGGGGCGACGCCGACTGGTTCGAGGCTTGAAGACCACGATCTTCGGATCCGTCAGATGCTGGGTCAGGCTGTCGGGTAGCCTGCGCTTCAAACGCGCCTTGCGCATACAGTCCCCCTCTGAAGATCAGTCCGCTTAAGTGCCATTTTCACGGGCGGTGCTACTGCCGAGGAGCTGGTGCAGGAGGTTGCGGAGAAGCCCCTGGCTGCGCAGGTGCTTGCGGGATTGAGCTTGATGGCGACGCCGGCGACTGAGTTGAGGCCGAGCCTGCCGATCCTTGATCGTTCTGCAGCGTCTGGTTCGCCTGGGTCTGGATCTGGTCAGCGGTCTGCTGGCTGATTAAGCCGTAGGAGACAGCCGCCGCGAGAGCGATGGCGATGACCGCACCGATGATCGTCTTGGTGAGCTTCGGCGGCATCGAGTCATCCTTTTGCGTGATCGTCCCAACTGCAGCGCCTCTTCCACAAGGCGGCGGATGAGCAGAAGCTTCGGACTAATCGTCTTCCTCAAGGCGCCGGTCCTCCCTACGACGCAGCCGCCGCTCGCCGGCATACTCTTCTGCTGCCCGTGGCGGGACACCAACGGCCTCCCCTTCTCGAATGCCTTCGAGGACATTGGCTCGGCCGTCCCGACCCTCGGTGCCGCCTGGTTCGGTCACTGCAGGCTCACCGGCTGGCGCACTGTAGGATTGAGCCTGAGCGACACCTGCGCTGCCGAGCAGCGTGGCGAGGGAAGCGACAAGGGCAAGCTTCGTCATGGCGCGCTCATCCGTTCGATCGCAGCGGATTTTGCTGTGTCGTTCGGCACGAGATGTAGGGCTGCAATCCGCTGGAGCGAATACGGCCTATTTCAGGTCGCCCTTCGCTTTCAGGTGCTCTGTGAGAAGGGTTTGAGAGTGCCCCCGCCCCCGCCGCGATCGTGCACAATGACATTGCCCACGCGAGCTTCCCAGATCAACTCCAGCAGCAACCAGCGGCGGTGCGGTCAGGGTCCGCGTGGCTGTACGAGCCGTGATGATATGGCCGCCCAGCTCCGTGACCGACTTTACATGGCAACCCCCATGCATGCCTTCGGGCATGGCTGTGTTCCACCTCCAATGCGTGGTCCACCGTGGATGCGTGAGTGGCATCGCGCTCGACGCTCAGCGGATCGAAGCCCGTACCGAAGCTGAGGCTGTCAGAGAGGCCGAGGAACGGTTCACCCAGCTTCTTGGGATGCGATCGGGATTGGCCAGCCTAAAGGACGATGCAGGCCGCGTGGTTTGGCCCTCGCGTCGCCCTGTAGAGCCCCACGCTTCCGCCGAAGCGCAAGAGGCTGAGGGATAGGCGCCACGGGGTTTCGAGGTCAGGTCTGCGCGAGGTTAAGGGGTAGTGGCCCCGGCGCACAATTCGAACACGGCCTGATGGGGCTCGGTGCCACCCCTTGCGACAAGGGGCCTGCACGCGAAAGCTTGACCCAATCGACGGCTCACAGTCGCTCTGGCTTTGCGAGCATGATGGCGGCTCGCACGGCAGCGCGCCGGAGCTCAAAGCTCGCCCAAGGTTGGCCGATCAAAGTTTTGGCGAAGGGGTGGTCCGCGATGGCTGCAGCCGGGTCCATCCGATAGCCCTTGCCGAACGAGACCGGATCAGAGGCCGGGTCGGCCATGTAGGCGTTCATGACGGCAGCGACGTCGTCGTCGACGATGTCGAGGGTGTCGAACAGATTGAGCGTCATGAGCCGGTTCGCCATGACCACGCCCTAGCGACTTCACGATCGCCATGCTCTGAACGAGGTTAACCGATCGCGTGCAGCTCGGTCATTTCTCTGCGAGGTGCGGCAGTCAGTAGGATGTGCTCAGCGGCGGCCACCATCAGCCCCTGGCTTCATCGCCCGCTCGACAGCCTCCATGGCGCTCTCAAAGGCTTTGGCTTCGCTACGATGCGGCCGGTCGGAGCGCTCGATCAGCGTGCCGCTCCGACGGATCGCCCATTGGAAGTGGCCTTCCGGTTTGGGAAGCGGCGAGACCTTGATGGAGTAGGGGTGCGGGACTTCATTGGCCATCAGCACGTTGTGCCAGCCTACAGGCGATGACGCCACCGCCGAGGCGGCATCATCGATCCATAGGCCGGCCTGTTACGGTCAAGCCGTCTTCAGGTTCGCGGCGCTCTCCTTGCCGCTACGCCGGTCGGCCTCGACATCGTAGGAGATCTTCTGCCCCTCGATCAGGTTGCGCATGCCGGCGCGCTCGACAGCCGAGATGTGGACGAACACGTCTCTGCCGCCGCCGTCATCGGGCTGGATGAAGCCGTAGCCCTTGGTCTCGTTGAACCACTTCACAGTGCCGGTAGCCATAGCAGTATCCTAGTCGTCGTCGACTCGCCAACGCGGCGTGCCATGGGGTTCGAACCTGCACATCTGGTCGCGTGTTCCAGAAGAGAGGGCGCACCGCTACTCGATATCGGCCGCGGAAACGCTCACCCCTTCCGCTCTCGAAAGCGGATCTCGGCCCCTCGCCGTTCTCCTCGATGAAGATGACGGCGTCGGCTTCACTCTTTCGGCGAGGGTTCGGCGGCTGCAGCACCCGCCTCGGGTGCAGGGCCGGTATCGAGGGTACCCCCGCTGACCAGTGCGGCAGCCCAGGCGCTTGCGATTAGACGGACCTGCTCGATGGCCTCGGCCCGGGTGAACGGTTCATCGCCCTCGTCGCCACTACCGTCTGACCACGCCACGAAACCGGTACGCCGGCCGTTGGCATCCTCGACGCAGGCCGCGTCATCGAGGATGCAGATGCGGAGCGGGAGCGTGAGGCCGAGCGTGGGCATGCGAGCCATGTAGAGCGTGCGGGATCGACTTCGACTGCCCTGCCTACCTCAACAGCCCGCTCACCATCGTAACCATGCCGAAGCCGAGTGAGATGAGAGCCGCAACGAGCAAAGCGCGGTCGATGGCACGGCTGCGGGCTTTCTGGATTTCATTCTGCATCGGTCAACTCCCTTGGCCCGAAGCTGATCGGCGTTCATTTCCTGGGTGTTGCTGGGAGTAACAGATCCGTGAGCGATGCACTGGCGCAACTGTTGCGATGAAGTTCGCACGCGGGCGAATGAGATCAGCGAAAAACCGCGGCGACCAAACCTACGGCCGTGAGGCCGGCTGTTAGAACCATCACCTGCGGATGTTCGTAGCCAATCCCGTTAAGGATATTCACGGCGCCGGCTGCCACGACGATGACGCCCATCATCATTTGGGCCCGGGTCAGCCTCATTTAAGATAGCCCTTCGCCTTCAGGTGCTCGGTGAGGGCTTCACGAAGGATATCCGGCCGCGATGGCTTTGGATCCGGTCGAGCGTCGATCAGGGCATCGAGGGGGGCGGTATGTTCGGGATGCAACCGAACGGTGACCGGCTCGCCCTGGCCCGTTGGCTTAGGGCCACGGCGTTTCTTTGGTGTCAAAGTTTCTTGCGTGCCCATAAGATCCATGGTGCCAAGAAAGCGGCCCGACAGGAAGGTGAGATTTTCAGCCGGGCCTGACCATCCACGCACTGGAGCTACGTCAATGGCTACCCACGCCCATAGCACACGCACGCCCTTATTACCTCTGTCCGGCAGCTATCAGCCGGGCCCCGTCACCCACGCAATCCGTGCGATGCGGGCAGCCGATCCCGCCGATCAGGCCATCGCGGCCATCGAGAACGGGCTAAGCCGGCACTTCGCTGAGGCCGACGCCAGCGGTCCCGCCACACCAGCCACCCTGGCCAAGCGCGCAGCGGCTTTGCGCCAGCGCCTTGAGGCTCACATCGGCCATGGCGCTCAGGATCCGCACCTGCCGCACCAGGATCGCCTAATCGCCGCACACGCCGCCGCCATGGCCGTGCGCTGGGTGTTCGAGGTCGAGGATCCAGACGCCGAGCGCTACAAGGCAGCCCTGGCCGTCGACAACGTGCTGAGACGTCTCCTCAGTGAGGTACTAGGCCTGCCTGCGCCACGCACAATGGCCGGGCTCGCGGTAGTCTGGCTCGCAGCCGCCTTCGAGGTCGAGGGCGCGCTATCGCACTGATGCCTGGAGAATGAGGACAAGCTGGCCACCACGGCTCGGGCGATCCTGTCGCTGACCCGTACCGAGCTGCCTGCCGGCTTCCTCGGCTTCGGTGACGAGCCGGACTTCGAGGCGCGTGAGCAAGCGATCCTGACGCCGCCTGTTGGGTAGGCCGATCCCGAGCATCCACGCCCGTCCTTGTGAAGCTGAGATAGCAGGACGGGCGTGGAGGTCGGTGGGACCAAACCGACGCCGCTACCGAGGCAAGAACCGTGCAGCCACGCCCGCCGTTTGGCCTAGTCGGCTTAGACAGCTTTAAGGCGAGCGTGGAGGTCAGCGAAGCGCCCGCAGCCGCTAACCTCATAACGGATGCAAAGAGCGTGCGGCAGGACACGAGCTTTACTCAAGCAATGGGCCCAACTGGTCAATTCTTTGTGTAACCGCATTTGTTGGACATCTTGGTGCTCCAGCACCCATCCTGCATGCACTTCGGCATAGCATCTGCGCATTGCGACGTGCAAGCAGGCTTCTTCGCGAAATTGGTCTCGCAGAAGTTAAAACATTCTTTGTTACGTTCGTTACAACTCATCGCAATGGCACTTGATGACCCGACTGCGCCGATCGCCATCAGGACCAAACTAGTAAGAAGCGCAAATCGCATGGGAGCACCTCAACAAAGCGCGCTGATTCGCGCCGCCGACGATGGTTCACTAGGGAGCAAGTCCTGGCAAGGGCAGCGAGTACTTGCTCAAAACTGATCAGGGTTGGGGCCAAGTTCGAGCCTGCGCTGGCTGCACGAAACTTGGCGCGCCCTCTCACGAACGCCGCTCGTGCATCCCGTGCGGGCGGATCAGTCCTAAACCGTACCTATGAAGTCGCCAAATCAGCATGGGCTAAGATGTGGGTAGACGCCCAAAACCAAAAGATAAGCGCCTGATTAAATTGATTTTTAGTCTAAATATCCGGGGATCAGGTAGCCGCCGAACAGCGGCGCCAGGGTGGTGCCGAGGGAATTGAAGGCCTGGACGAGGTTCAGCCGCGCCGGGGCGCTCTCCGGAGGGCCGACCACCGCCACGTAGGGGTTGGCGGCGACCTGGAGCAGGGTGATGCCGCTCGCGATCACGAACAGAGCCGTGAGCGTGATCGCGAAGGAGACCCGGTGGGACGCCAGCACCATGCCGAGGGTGCCGGCCGCCATGATGCCGAGGCCGATCACCAGGGCGCGCTGATAGCCGACGCGGGCGATCAGCGCCGCCGCGGGCATCGAGGCGACGAAATAGGCGATGAACCAGACCGACTCGATCAGGGTGGTCTGGGTGTAGTCGAGGTCGAACACGCTGCGCAGGTGCGGCAGCAGGGTGTTGTTGATGACCGTGATGAAGCCCCACATGAAGAACAGGCTGGCCAGCAGCGACAGGGCCGGGCGGGCGCTCACCTGCTCCTGCGCGCCGGTCCCGGCTGCAGCCGGCCCGGCGCTCGCGATGGGTGCTGCCATCGAGCGGTTCCTCTCTCGGCGGGCCGCCTTACCCCGGGCCCGCTTGCCCAGGGCCAGCTTGGCTCCGCTCATTTGTCCGAGTATCGCCCGGTGTCGCGGGCGTCAACCGGGACAGCGCCGACGCGCCCGACCATCGCAGCTGCGGACGAGACCTGGACGGGGCGATGCGGCATCCTCAGCCTGCCCCGGCAGCGACACCCCGCAAGCCTCGGGCTGGATTGCCCCGCATCGTATCGGTCGCAGGCCCATCGAGGCTCGTCACCGGAGGCCTCGGCATGGGCGGCCCCACCACACCCGTACGTTCACCGATGGTCCTCTCGTCGGCGCGGCCGGATACGATACCTCCGGCCCCAGGGTTGTACGATGGCCGGTACGAGGCCCGAGATCCGGATGCCATGAAGCAGATCTCTTCCGCGGTCTTGCAGGAACCGGGCAATCGCTCCAGCGACGCCCGCGCCGATCGGATCCTGGCCTTCAGCAAGACCGACTGAGAGAGGGCCCGGCGGCTCGGGACGCGCAGCGGGGCGCGACCGCCATATTGAGAAAAGCCCTGACCGGCCCGTCGCGGCGGAGAGCGCCAACGGCGACGTTGCGGTCTGTCGGGGCGCCGTGTTGTCCATTTTATTTGTAGGAGTATATGATCGGATTCGCGGAGATCAACCGCGGCCCCCGTCGCGAACCGGCGCATGATCGCCGGGACGGGGGATCCACAACAGGGGAGGAAGCGATGCGTGGAGTCGGACTCGTGGCCGTGTGCGCCGGTGTAGCCATCCCGGCCCTGGCTCAGGCCGGGGCGCCGTCCAGGACCGTGTTCGGCACGCTCCCGGACGGGCGGACGGTGGAGGAAGTGACGCTGACCAACGGGAAGGGGGTCACCGCCCGGATCCTCTCCTGGGGGGCGCTCCTGCGGTGTCTCGACGTGCCGGATCGCGCGGGCAAACCGGCGGACGTGGTGCTCGGCTACAACGACCTCGCCGGCTACCTGGCCAAGCCCAACTATTTCGGCGTGAGCGTCGGGCGCTACGCCAACCGCATCCGGGCGGGCCGCTTCACCCTGGACGGGCAGGCCTACACGCTGGCCACCAACGACGGCCCGAACGCCCTGCACGGCGGCGCGGCCGGCTTCGACAAGCGGCTCTGGACCATCACCGGCGTGACCGGCGGCGCGGCCCCGTCGGTCACCCTGCGCTACGTCAGCCCGGACGGCGAGGAGGGCTATCCCGGCACGCTGACGGCGACCGCCACCTACAGGCTGGACGACACGAACACCCTCACGGTCACCTACGAGGCCACCACCGACAAGCCGACGATCGTCAACCTGACCAACCACAGCTTCTTCAACCTCGCGGGGGAGGGCTCGGGCCGGTCGATCCTGGACCAGACGCTGACCATCCCGGCGGAGCGCTACACGCCGGTCGACGCCACCCTGATCCCCACCGGGGAGCACCTGCCGGTGGCGGGCACGCCCTTCGACTTCCGCAAGCCTGCGGTGATCGGCGCGCGCATCCGCGACGGCCGGGACGTCCAGATCGCCCGCGGGCGCGGCTACGACCACAACTGGGTGGTGACCGGCGCCCCCACCGCCGAGCCGCACCTCGTGGCGCGGGTGGAGGAACCGGGATCCGGCCGGGTGCTGGAGATTGCCAGCACCCAGCCGGGGGTGCAGTTTTACGCCGGAAACTTCCTCGACGCGACCGCGGTGGGCAAATCCGGCCTCGCCTACCGGCAGTCGGACGCCCTCGCCCTTGAGCCGGAACTCTTCCCCGACACGCCGAACCAGCCGGCCTTCGGGTCCGCCCGGCTCGACCCCGGCCAGACCTACCGGAACGTGATCACCTACCGCTTCTCGACCAGCCCCGCTCACCGGACCCGCCAATGACCGACCGACCGATTGCACGCCCCCTGCGCTCGCGCGCCTGGTTCGACAACCCCGACAACATCGACATGACGGCGCTCTACCTGGAGCGCTACCTGAACTTCGGCCTCAGCCTGGAGGAGCTGCGCTCGGGCAAGCCGATCATCGGCATCGCCCAGACCGGGTCCGACCTGTCGCCGTGCAATCGGCACCACCTCGTCCTCGCGGAGCGGATCCGCGAGGGCATCCGCGAGGCCGGCGGCATCGTGCTGGAATTCCCGGTCCACCCGATCCAGGAGACCGGCAAGCGGCCGACCGCGGGCCTCGACCGCAACCTCGCCTATCTCGGCCTCGTGGAGCTGCTCTACGGCTATCCGCTGGACGGGGTGGTGCTGACCACGGGCTGCGACAAGACCACCCCGGCCTGCCTGATGGCGGCCGCCACCGTGAACATCCCGGCCATCGCGCTCTCGGTGGGGCCGATGCTGAACGGCTGGTTCAAGGGCCAGCGCACCGGCTCCGGCACCATCGTGTGGCGGGCGCGCGAGATGCTGGCGGCGGGCGAGATCGACCACGAGGGCTTCATCAAGCTGGTCACCTCGTCGGCGCCCTCCACCGGCTTCTGCAACACGATGGGCACGGCCACGACCATGAACACCCTCGCCGAGGCCCTGGGCATGATGCTGCCCGGCTCGGCGGCGATCCCCGCCCCCTACCGCGACCGGCAGGAGGTCGCCTACCTGACCGGCAAGCGCATCGTCGCGATGGTGGCCGAGGACCTGAAGCCCTCCGAGATCCTGACCCGCGACGCCTTCCTCAACGCCATCGTGGTCAATTCGGCGATCGGCGGCTCGACCAACGCGCCGATCCACCTGGCGGCGATCGCCCGGCACATGGGGGTCGAACTCGACATCGCCGACTGGCAGACCTACGGGCTCGACGTGCCGCTGCTCGTGAACCTGCAGCCGGCCGGCGCCTATCTCGGCGAGGATTACTACCGCGCCGGCAGCCTTCCGGCGGTGGTGGCGCAGCTCATGAGCCGCGGCCTGATCCGCGAGGGCGCCCTGACGGTGAACGGGCGCACCATCGGCGAGAATTGCCGCGGCGCGACGATCGAGGACGCGGACGTGATCCGGCCGATCGACACCCCCCTTATGGAATCGGCCGGCTTCCTGGTGCTGCGCGGCAACCTGTTCGAGGCCGCGGTGATGAAGACCAGCGTGATCGGGGAGGAGTTCCGCAACCGCTACCTGTCGAACCCGGAGGATCCGGACGCCTTCGAGGGTCCGGTCGTGGTGTTCGACGGGCCCGAGGATTACCACCACCGGATCGACGATCCGAGCCTCGGCATCACAGCGGAGACCCTGCTGGTGATGCGGGGCGCCGGGCCGGTGGGCTATCCCGGGGCCGCCGAGGTGGTGAACATGCGCCCGCCCGCGGATCTGATCCGGGCCGGAATCCACGCGCTGCCCTGCCTCGGCGACGGGCGCCAGTCCGGCACCTCGGCCTCGCCGTCGATCCTCAACGCCTCCCCGGAGGCGGCGGCCGGCGGCGGCCTCGCGCTGCTGCGGACCGGCGACCGGGTGCGGGTGGACCTGCGCCGCGGCACCGCCGACATGCTGGTCGACGCGGACGAACTCGCCCGCCGCCGCCGCGCCCTGGAGGAGGCCGGCGGCTACGCCTACCCGGCCTCGCAGACCCCCTGGCAGGCGATGCAGCGCGCCGCGGTGGGGCAGATGCATACGGGCGCGATCCTGGAGGGCGCCGAGCGCTTCCAGCGGATCGCGCAGACCAGCGGCCTGCCGCGCGACAACCACTGATCGGATTCGAAAGGTCCGGGACCTTTCGCGGGTGCAGGGCGGAGCCCGCTGGGTTCGGGCGAAGCCCGATATCGGGTTCAAAGGACTCGGGTTTCTGCCCGATGCCCCGCCCAAGGGCTCGCCCTTTGGGATCCCGGACTCTTAAGGCCGCAGCGCCGTCTCGGTGTCGGCGAGGGCGAGGCGGACCAGATCGGTCATCGTCCCGCGGGCGGCCTCCGGGTCGCCCGCCACGATCGCCTCGTAGAGGACCCGGTGGTCGGGCATCGGATCCCGGGGCAGGCCCTGGCGGCGATGCTTGAAGATCGTCGTCCACGTCACGGCCGCCGCGATGGAACTCGACAGGGCGATCAGCGGGCCGTTGCGGGCGGCCTCCAGGATCGCGGTGTGGAAGGCCTGGTCGGCGGCCCGGCCGGCCTCCGTCGTGAGGCCGTGGCGGCCCATCTCCTCGAGGGCATGGCCCATCCGGGCGATGTCGAGGCCCGAACGCCGGGCCGCGGCGAGCGCCGCCGCGGCCGGCTCGACGATCATCCGCAGCTCGAACAGGTCGCGGATGAAGGTCTCGCTCGGCTCCGACTCGAAGGCCCAGGCCAGGATATCGGGATCGAGCAGGTTCCAGCGGCTGCGCTGGCTCACCCGCGTCCCGGTGCGCGGGCGGCTCTCCACCAGCCCCTTTGCGCTCAAGATCCGGATCGCCTCGCGATAGGCGGTGCGCGAAACCTTGAGCTGCTCCGAGAACTCGATCTCCCCGGGCAGGACGTCGCCCGGCGCATAGCGCCCCGCCAGGATCGCCGCACCGAGGTCGCGCGCCACCGAGCCGTGGATGCGCCGCGAATCCGACGCGAGCGGGAGCCTGACATCCTCGTATCCGCGATCCTGTCTCACCCATGGCCTCCGGTCCGAGCCACCGGGACGGGCCAGGAACGCCGGGATCGTATCTGGAAGTTGTACGAGTGCAAGCGTCGACACCTATAAGCAAAGGGACCGGAACTCTTGCGGCCCAGAGGAATCTGATCTAGCTTATTTGTATGAGTAAAGAACCCGCCAGCGACGCGACGATCCGGGGCAGCGTCCTGGTCGGCGCAACGGATGTGACGACGGCCGAGACGTTCCGGGCCGCCGATCCCGCGACCGGCGCGGCCCTGGAACCGGCCTTCGCGTCGGCGGGCGCCGAAGAGGTCGCGGCGGCCTGCGCCCTGGCGGAGGCCGCGTTCCCGAGTTTCTCGGAGACCGATCCCGCGGCGCGGGCCGGCTTCCTCGAGGCGGTGGCCGCTCGCATCGCCGACCTCGGCGAAACCCTGATCGCGCGGGCGACGGCGGAGACCGGGCTGCCCCGCGCACGGCTGGAGGGCGAGCGGGCCCGTACGGTCGGGCAGCTCCGGATGTTCGCCGCGCTGGTCCGGTCGGGCAGCTGGGTCCAGGCAACGATCGATCCGGCGCAGCACAAGCGCCAGCCGCTGCCCCGGCCGGACCTGCGCCGCCGCCACGTCGCCCTGGGTCCGGTGGCGGTGTTCGGGGCGAGCAACTTCCCGCTGGCCTTCTCGGTGGCTGGCGGCGACACCGCCTCGGCCCTGGCGGCGGGCTGCCCGGTGGTGGTCAAGGGCCACCCGGCCCATCCCGGGACCGGGGAGCTGGTCGCCCGGGCCGTACGCGGCGCGGCGGCGGACTGCGCCCTGCACCCGGGCGTGTTCTCCTATCTGCCGGGGCCGTCGAACGCCCTCGGCGCGGCCCTGGTGGCGGATCCCCGGATCAAGGCCGTGGGCTTCACCGGGTCCCGCGGGGGCGGGCTGGCGCTGATGCGGGTGGCGGCCGGCCGGGCGGAGCCGATCCCGGTCTATGCCGAGATGAGCGCGGTCAATCCCGTCCTGCTCCTCCCCGCCGCCCTGCGGGACCGGGGCGCGGCCCTGGCGGCGGGCTTCGTCCAGTCCCTGACCCTGGCGGCGGGGCAGTTCTGCACCAATCCGGGCCTGCTGATCGGGATCGCGGGGCCGGAGCTCGACGCCTTCGCGGAGGCCGCCGGGGCGGCGATCCGGGCGAGCGCGCCGCACACCATGCTCACGGCCGACATCCGGGCGCGGTTCGAGGGCGCCGTCGCCGCGATGGCGGAGCGCCCGGGGGTGACGGTGGCGGCCCGCGGGACGGCGGCCGGACCGGGGGGCGCCCCCGCCGCCCTGCTGCGCACGCAGGCCAGCCGGGTCCTGGCGGATCCGACCCTGGCCGAGGAGATGTTCGGACCCGCGGCGATCCTGGTGGCGGCCGCCGACATCGCGGAGGTCGCCCGGGTGATCGAATCCCTCGGGGGGCAGCTCACCGCGACCCTGCAGCTCGACCCCGCGGACGAGCCCCTCGCGGCCGGGCTCGTGCCGCTGCTGGCCCGCAAGGCCGGCCGGATCCTCGCCAACGGCTGGCCGACCGGCGTGGAGGTGGCCCCCGCGATGGTGCATGGCGGTCCCTTCCCGGCGACGTCGGACGGGCGCAGCACCTCGGTCGGCACCCTGGCGATCGAGCGGTTCCTGCGCCCGGTCTGCTACCAGGACCTGCCCGCGGCGCTCCTGCCGCCGCCCCTGCGCCCGGACAATCCCTGGCATCTCGTGCGCCGGATCGACGGCGCCCTCGAACCACAGCCCGGCGGCTGAAGGACAGGCGCAGGTCACGCACAGGCGCGCGGCCGGCCTCGGCCGCGCATCGGGGCGGCCCGCAGAGGCCGCCCTCGGAGGACATCGGGATGGGTCGATCACGCCTTCAGGTTCGGAAGCCGGACGGGCCGCAAAGCGGCGCTTCGGGCGCCGAAGGCTTGGCGCGGCGGGTGCGCGGCGTCCCGGCGACCGCACCCTGCGCGCGGGAGCTCTGAGATGGCGCAGCCGATCCGCATCGGGCTGGTGGGCGTCGGCAAGATCGCCCGCGACCAGCATCTTCCGGTCATCGCCGCCTCCCCGGACTACGCCCTGGCGGCGGTGGCGAGCCGCCAGGGCGGCCTCGACGGGGTGCCGAGCTACCGGACGCTGGACGCGATGCTGGCCGCGCGGCACGACCTCGACGCCCTCGTCCTGTGCCAGCCGACCCAGGCGCGGTTCGAGGCCGCCCGGGCGGGGATCGCGGCGGGGCTTCACGTCTTCCTGGAGAAGCCCCCCGGGGCGACCCTGGCCGAGGTCGGGATCCTGGTCGCGGCCGCGCGGGCGCAGGGCGTCAGCCTGTTCGCGAGCTGGCACTCCCGCTACGCCCCCGGGGTCGAGCCCGCCCGCCAGTGGCTGTCGGGCCGCCGGATCCGGTCGGTGTCGATCGCCTGGCTGGAGGATGTCCGGCACTGGCATCCGAACCAGGACTGGATCTGGGAGGCGGGCGGCATGGGCGTGTTCGATCCGGGGATCAACGCCCTGTCGATCGCCACCCACATCCTGCCGCCCTTCGTCCTCACCGGCGCGACCCTGTCGGTCCCGGAGAACCGGCAGGCGCCGATCGCCGCCGATCTGCGCTTCACGGATTCCGACGGCACCCCGATCCAGGCCGCGTTCGACTGGCGCCAGACCGGCCCCCAGACCTGGGACATCCGGGTCGAGACCGAGGACGGGGAACTCGTGCTGTCGAAGGGCGGCGCGGTTCTGGCCGTAAACGGCCGCGACCAGCCCCTGCCGCCCGAGGCCGAGTATCGCGGCCTCTACGACCGGTTCGCCGCCCTGGTCCGCTCCGGCGCCAGCGACGTCGACCTCAATCCACTGATCCACGCCGCCGACGCCTTCCTGCGTGGCGAGCGCCGCAACGTGGAGGCCTTCACGGACTGACCGGGAGGGCCCCCCTGCGGGACACGAACGCGACAGAGCCCAGAAGGCCGCGCGGTTAAGGGGGAGTTACGATGATAGGACAGCATGCACGGTGGGCAGCGCTCGCGCTCTGCACCACGATGGCGGCCGGCATCCGCTCGGCCGAGGCTCAAGGCGTGGCCACCGCGCCGGACGGGGGGCCATCCCTGGTGAATCCGGGCCCGAAGGCCAGCCCGGCCCAGAAGGCCCAGTACCGGGCGAACCGCGCCCGGCGGCGGGTCATCCGTGAGGCACGGAGCGCGGCCGGTCCAAGCAGCGCGGCGGCCGAGGGCATCACGCAGGGCGCCACCGCGGCCCCGCCGTCGCTGCCGCCCGGCACCGTCGACCTCGGGCACGGGATCACCGCGATCCTGAACTACACGGGCGAGTTCGCCGCCAACCCGAAGGGCGGCCTCCGCCAGGGCTCGGACTATGCCGGCCAGGTCTTCTTCGGCCTCGACGCCGACCTCGGCCGCCTCGCCGGGATCGACGGCGGCTCGATGCACGCCATCGTGACCGACCGCCACGGCCGCAGCCTGTCGCGGGACCTGATCGGCAACAACACCAGCGTGCAGGAGATCTGGGGCGGCGGCCAGACCGTGCATCTCTCGTCGCTGTCCTACGAGCAGAAACTGTTCGATAACCGCCTCGACATCGAGGTCGGCCGCCTTTTGGCCAACCCGAACTTCCTTGCCTCGCCGTTCTACTGCAATTTTCAGAACAATGGAACCTGTGGTGCGCCGAAATCGGCATTCAAAATGACGAACATCACCTGGTGGCCGATCGCCACCTGGGGCGCCCATGCCAAGGCCTGGGTGACCGACAAGGTGTTCGTGCATGCCGGCATCTACGAGGTGAATCCCCGCGATCAGCAGGACAACCAGAACGGCATCGACTGGTCGACCAACGGCGCCACCGGAGTCGTGGTGCCGGTGGAGGTCGGCTACTCGACCAATTTTGGCAACGACGCTCTGCCGCGCAACTACAGCGTCGGCGCGATCATCGACCAGTCGGACTATAGCGATCCGGTGCTCGACATGCGTCGGGGGGCCCAGCTGTTCAGCGGCCTCGACCCGCTGACCCGGTTCGGCCGCTCGGCCGTCTATGCCCGCTTCGACCAGATGGTCTGGCGTCCGGATCCGAACGGCGTCCAGGGCCTGTCCCTGTTCGGCGCCGCGGTGTTCGGGACCGGCGGTCGACAGACCCAGGACTACTTCCTGGAGGGGGGCGCCGTGCTGACCGGCACCTTCCCGGGCCGGCCCTACGACACCCTCGGCTTCGTGTTCGCCATGGAGCACCTCTCGCCCCTGGGCACAGCCAATATCCGGGCGGCCCGGGCTTCCTATGGGCTCGGCAGCCGCAACGTCGAATCCCTGCAGACCATCCTGGAGCTGAGCTACGGCATCCAGCTGACCCCGGCGGTGCGGCTGATGCCGAACCTGCAATACGTGATCGATCCGGATCAGACCCGCTTCCCATTCCGGCCGAAGCCGATCCCGGACGCCTTCGTGGTCGGCGCGAAGCTCTCGGTGGACCTGTTCACCCTGGCGGGCTTCTCCAAGGGCCCCGGGAGCCTCTGAGACGGCCGCCGACCCGCGCGAGCCGGCATCGCCCGGCTCGCGGACCGACGAAACGACAGGGCCGCGCGGACGATCCGCGCGGCCCTGTCGTTTCCGAGGGATCATCCGTTCGCCGCAGACGGGCCGGGGCCAGCCGCGATGGCCGGCCCCGGCCGTTCAGCCTGCGCCGAGACGCGGAGCGCCCCGGAGGCTCACTCGGCCGCGGTCATCTCGGCCGTGAAGTGGCCGCACCAGTCGCTCGAGGTGACCACCGGCCACAGGCCCTTGGATTCCGGCTCCGGCTGGCTGACCGGCGGGTTGAACCGGCACAGGCCGGCATCGGCCTGGGGCGCGGCGCCGTTGCCGGTGTGCTCGTCGAAGAACTTGCAGCTCTCGCAATGGGCGTTGGCCATGTCGCGTATCTCCCGGTGAAGATCGGCTCCGTGCCGTTCTGTTGCGAATTAGAACAGCTATAATCTAGAAGTCAATGCGGGATTTCGGGCGCGGCTCCCCGCACGCAACCGCACAGCCCCCGAACCCGGCGCGCGCCGCGGGCCGGGGCGCCCCGTCGGCGCGCGGCCCGAACGGCCGGCACCGCGGGCGGTCTCCGGATCCCGGGGAAGCGTTTTCCCGCCGTCGCCCCGCCGGGGGATGATCGTCCTCCCGGCCCCGGGATCGGGAGATCTGTCGGGCTTTCCGGGCGGCCTGCGGGCTCAGGCCCTGTCTCCGGCGAGAAAAATCCGCATCCGGAGCGAGACGAAACTTCACCCATGACGCCGGATTACGGGGAGAACATTTTTCTCGCTCCGACGAATAGGGAAAACCGTTTCATTGACCTGCGGATAGGGGGCGATCCATTCTAGTCGCCCGTTCCGAGATCCGGCCGCGCCGCCTTTCGTCCGTCCCGGCCGGAGCGTTTCGCCGTCCCGCCCATCGCAAGGCACAAGGCAGCCAGAATGACACGACCGAGACTCGTCGGGCTGAGCGCGAACGTGCAGCGGCCGTCCAAGACCCGCACGCTGGTCGACGCGGTGCTTCGCGAGGCCAGCGCCCAGGCCGCCCTCGACGCCCGCATCCTGGACTTCGTCGATGCCGGCTCCGGCCTCGGCGCCGCCTGGACCCGCGACCGGCTGCCGCCGCCCGCCCGCGCGGTGCTCGACGCCATCGAGGAGGCGGACGGGCTCGTCGTCGGCTCGCCGGTCTACAAGGGCGCCTATACCGGCCTGTTCAAGCACCTGTTCGACCTGGTCGATCCGGGGGCGCTGGCCGGCAAGCCCGTGGCCATCGTGGCCACCGGCGGGGGGCTGCGCCACGCGCTGGTGGTGGAGCACGCCTTCCGGCCGCTCTTCGGCTTCTTCGGCGCGCTCCAGATCCCCACCGCGGTCTACGCCTCGGACGCGGATTTCGACGACGGCGTCCTGACCCAGGCCGGCGTGCGGGCCCGCGCCGCGGAGGCGGGCGGGCAGCTCGCCGCGCTCCTCGTCCACCGCGCGGCCGCTTCGGCCCCGGTCGCGCTCGCCGCAGCCGAGTGAGCCCCGCGATGCTCGACCGCCGCACCCTGCTCGCCGGCCTGCTGGCGCTTCCGGCTGGCCTCGCCACCGCCCGGAGCGCCGGGGCGGCCGAACCGGGACTCCTCCGGATCGGCTACCAGAAGAACGGCATCCTGGTGGTCGCCAAGCAGCAGGGGATCCTCGAGCGCCGCCTGGCGCCCCTCGGGCAGACGGTGCGCTGGATCGAGTTCTCCTTCGGGCCGCCGCTCCTCGAGGCCCTGTCGCTGGACGGGATCGATTTCGGGCAGACCGGCGATGCGCCGCCGGTCTTCGCGCAGGCGGCGCGGTCCAACCTCGTCTACGCCGCCGCCCAGGAGGCGGGCGGCTCCGGATCCGGGATCCTGCTGCCGAAGGGCTCGACCCTCACCGGCCTCGCGGATCTCAAGGGCAAGCGGGTCGCCTTCGCCAAGGCGTCGAGCGCCCACAACCTGACCATCGCGGCCCTGGAGAAGGCGGGGCTCGGCTACGCCGACATCGAGCCGGTGACCCTGGCGCCCGCGGATGCCGCCGCCGCCTTCGCCCGGGGCAGCATCGACGCCTGGACGATCTGGGACCCGTACTTCGCCATCGCCGAGGCGGGGGAGGGGGTGCGCGTGCTCGCCTCCGCCACGGAGATCGCCCCGCAGAACAACTTCTTCCTGGCGAGCCGGCCCTTCGCGGAGAGCCGCGCCCCGGTGCTCGCCGCGGTGATCGGGGCCCTTGCCGAGGTGGCGGCGTGGTGCACGCAGAATCGCGGTGCGGTCGCCGAGCTCCTGTCGCAGGGCACCGGCGTGCCGCTGGCCGCGACCCGCCGGGCGGTGGACCGGACCGACTACGTGATCGGCCCGATGAACGACCGCGTCGCCGCCGCGCAGCAGCGCGTGGCCGACCGCTTCCACGCCCTGAAGCTGATCCCGAAACCGGTCCGGATCGCCGACGCGGTCTGGACGCCCCCCGCCCGCAACGGCTGAGTCATGACCGACCGAACGCCCCGCGCCCTGTCCCTGGCGCCGTCCGCCGGGCTCGCCCCGAGCCGCCGCCTGCTCCTGTCGGCGGGCCTCGGCCTCGCGGCCGCCTGCGCCCTGCGCCCCGCCCGGGCCGCGGGCGGCACGATAAGGATCGGCTACCAGAAATACGGGTCCCTCGTGCTGCTGAAGGGCCGCGGCACCCTGGAACAGGCGCTCCAGCCCCTCGGCACCGCGGTGGTCTGGTCGGAATTCCCGTCCGGGCCGCCGCTGATGGAGGCGCTGAACGCCGGGGCGGTGGATTTCGGCTCGGCCGGGGAGGCCCCGCCGATCTTCGCGCAGGCCGCGAGCCCGGACCTGCGCTACGTCGCCGCCGAGCCGCCGGCCCCGAGGGGCGAGGCGATCCTGGTGCCGAAGGACAGCCCGATCCGCAGCCTCGCCGACCTGCGCGGCCGGACGCTGGCGCTCAACAAGGGCTCGAACGTCCATGTCCTGGTGGTGCGCGCCCTGGAGAAGGCCGGCCTGCCCTACGACGCGGTGAGGCTCGCCTTCCTGGCCCCGGCCGACGCCAACGCCGCCTTCGTGCGCGGCGCGGTCGACGCCTGGGCGATCTGGGACCCGTATCTCGCCGCCGCGGAGCGGGCCACCGGCGCCCGGGTCCTGGCGGACGGGCAGGGGCTCGCGCCCAACCGCCAGTTCTACCTGTCCCGGCGCGGCTTCACCGACGCGAGCCCCGAGATCGTCTCGGCCGTGCTCACAGCGATCGGCGCGGTCGATGCCTGGGCCGAGGGCCACGCGGACGCGGTGGCGGCGGAGCTGGCGCAAGCGGTGGGCATCCCGGCCCCGATCCTCGGCGTCGCGCTGGGCCGCCTGTCCTACGGCGTGGCGCCCCTCGACGCGGCGACCGTGGCCGACCAGCAGAAGGTCGCCGACGCCTTCCACGGCCTCGGCCTGCTGCCCAGACCCGTCCGGGTCGCCGACGCGGTCTGGACCCGGCCCGAACGCCGGGCCGAGAACCGGGGGGAGACCCGCTGATGCCTGTTCTGACCCGCGCGCGCCTGCGCGACACGGCCCTGCCCTGGCTGCTGCCGGCCGCGATCCTCCTGGGCTGGCAGGCCGCGGTCTCGGCGGGCCTCGTCTCCAACCGGTTCATGCCGGCGCCCCTCGACGTGGTCCGGGCCGGCTGGGAGGCCGGGCGGACCGGGGAGCTCTGGACCAATCTCGGGGTCAGCACCCTGCGGGCCCTGGCGGGCTTCGTGGTCGGCGGCGGCATCGGCTTCGGGCTGGGCCTGGCCAACGGCCTGTCGCGGCTGTCGGAGACGCTCACCGACACCTCGGTGCAGATGGTCCGCAACGTGCCCCACCTGTCGCTGATCCCGCTGGTGATCCTGTGGTTCGGCATCGGCGAGGAGGCCAAGCTGTTCCTGGTGGCGCTGGGCGTGTTCTTCCCGATCTACGCCAACACCCTGCACGGCATCCGCGCGGTGGATCCGGGCCTCGTGGAGATGGGCCGCGTCTACGGCATGTCCCGCACCGAGCTGTTCACCAGGGTGGTGCTGCCCGGCGCCCTGCCGTCGATCTTCGTCGGCCTGCGCTATGCGCTGGGCATCATGTGGCTGACGCTCATCGTCGCCGAGACGATCTCGGCCTCCTCGGGGCTCGGCTACATGGCCATGCAGGCGCGCGAGTTCATGCTGGTCGACGTCGTCGTGCTGGCGATCCTGATCTACGCGGCCCTCGGCAAGCTCGCCGACGCGCTGACGCGCAAGCTGGAGCGCGTCTGCCTCGCCTGGAACCCCGCCTACAGGAGCGCCTGATGCTGCTCGACGCCGTCCGCCGCGAGGCGCTTCCCGACGCAGCGACCGCCCCCCGGCAGGCCGGAGACCCGGAACCGGCGCGGTCCGCGGCGGAGTCCACCCGCGGGATCGCCGTGACCGCCCGCGACCTGCACAAGAGCTTCGACGGCCATCCGGTCATCGCGGGCCTCAACCTGTTCCTGCCGGCCGGCGGGTTCACCGCGGTGGTCGGCCGGTCCGGCTGCGGCAAGAGCACCCTGCTGCGCCTGATCCTCGGGCTGGAGACGCCGACCGGCGGCCGGATCGAGCTGCAGGGGCCGGAGGGCAACCCCCGCCGGTCCGAGCCGCCCCGGCGGATCATGTTCCAGGAGCCGCGCCTCCTGCCCTGGGCCCGGGTGGTGGACAACGTCGCGGTCGGCCTGTCCGGCCAGGGCACCCGGGCCGGGCGCCGGGAGCGGGCGCTGGCGGCGCTCGCCGAGGTCGGCCTCACCGAGAAGGCCGGGCAATGGCCCGCGACCCTGTCGGGCGGCCAGCGCCAGCGCGTGGCTTTGGCCCGGGCGCTGGTGAGCCGGCCGGGCCTGCTCGCCCTCGACGAGCCGCTCGGCGCCCTCGACGCCCTGACCCGCATCGACATGCAGGATCTGATCGAGCGGATCTGGCGGGTGCAGGGGTTCACCGCGCTGCTGGTCACCCACGACGTCGCCGAGGCGGTGGCTCTGGCCGACCGCATCCTCGTCGTCGAGTCCGGACGCATCGCCCTCGACCTGCGGGTCGAGGTGCCGCGCCCGCGCCGGCGCGGGGATCCGGATCTGGCGCGGCTCGAAGGCCGTATCCTCGATCATCTGCTCGGCGCGCCGCAGGCCGCCTGAATCGTGACGGAGACTCCGATGACCGCACCGAATGACGGGCGCGCCGACGTCCTCTGGTTCCTGCCGACCCACGGCGACGGCCGCTATCTCGGCGCCCAGGAGGGGGCCCGGGAGGTCTCGCTCAGCTACCTGCGCCAGATCGCCCAGGGCGCCGACGCGCTCGGCTATTACGGCGTGCTGCTGCCGACCGGGCGCTCCTGCGAGGATTCCTGGATCGTCGCCTCGGCGCTGGCGCCCCTGACCGAGCGCCTGCGCTTCCTGGTGGCGGTGCGGCCGGGCCTGATGGAGCCCTCCGCGGCGGCCCGCATGACCGCGACCCTCGACCGGATCTCGGAGGGGCGCCTCTTGATCAACGTGGTCACCGGCGGCGACCCGGTGGAGCTCGCCGGCGACGGCGTGTTCCTGTCCCACGACGCGCGCTACGCCGTCACCGACGAGTTCCTGACGATCTGGCGGGGCCTGCTCTCGGGCGAGACCGTGACGTTCCAGGGCGAGCACCTGCGCACCGAGAACGGCCGGCTGATCTACCCGCCGGTGCAGAGGCCCTACCCGCCGCTCTATTTCGGCGGCTCCTCGGCGCCCGGCATGGCGGTGGCGGCCGAGCATTGCGACGTCTACCTCACCTGGGGCGAGCCGCCGGCCCAGGTCGCCGAGAAGATCTCCTCCGCGCGCCGGGCCGCGGAGGAACGTGGAAAAACCTTCTCCTACGGCATCCGTCTGCACGTGATCGCCCGGGAGACGGAAGGAGAGGCCTGGGACGCCGCGGAGACGCTGATCTCGAAGCTCGACGACGCCACCATCGCCAAGGCACAGGAGACCCTGAAGCGGCAGGATTCCGTCGGCCAGAGCCGGATGATGGCGCTCCACGGCGGCCGGCGCGAAAACCTCGTGGTGTCGCCCAACCTCTGGGCGGGCGTCGGCCTCGTGCGCGGCGGGGCCGGGACGGCTCTGGTCGGCTCGGCCGACCAGGTCGCCGACCGGATGAAGGAGTATATCGACCTCGGGATCGACCGCTTCATCCTGTCGGGCTACCCGCACCTGGAGGAGGCCTACCGCTTCGCCGAGCTGGTCTTCCCGAAGCTGCCGCTCCGCGCCACCACGGGCCGCCCGGCGAGCAACGCCCGCAACGACGGCCCGTTCGGCGAGATCATCGCCAACGACCTCGTGCCGGCCCAGCGGGTCGGGGCGCATTGACCGGTGCGCAGACATGGCTGATCTGCACGCGCGCCATCCGGGCGTCATGGTCACGCCATTCTTGGCTCGCATCCGTCCGGCCCATCGCCGCGCGACACGCTCGCGCGGCCCGGATGCGTGAAGGATATCCATGACTTCGACCAAGACGGCCCTGACCGGCCTCCTGGCCATCGGCCTGTCCCTCGGTTCCGCCGCGGCCTTCGCGGAGCCGTCGCCGGCCCGGGAGGCCCTCAAGCAGCACTGCACCGGCGACTACATGGATTACTGCAGCGCCTACGCGCCCGGCGGCCCCGAGGTCGAAGCCTGCTTCAAGGCCAATCTCAAGAACCTCACGCCGGGCTGCTCCGCGGCGATCACCGCCTACAAGAAAGAGCAGAAGTCGACCAAGCGCTACAGCGAGGCGCACTGACGAATCGGGCGCCCGCGGGACGGTCGCCGCACGTCCCCGGACGCGGCCTGCTTCCGCGCAAGACTTCGACAGTCCTGCGCGCCGCACCGAGACCGATCCGGGGGTGCCGGCCGGGCTAGGCGGCCGCAACCCCAGATGTCGGCCGGACGGCGTGCGTGAAATCTCTGGACGCATCCGGAGATCATCATGAAATTTTAAGCGTGCGGCCGCGATGACGAGGCGCTAGTTCGGACAAGCCTGATTCCGACGGCCCCGGGCGGATCGCGCGGCGGCGCGGAACTGAGTCCCGGCTCCCTCGGAGCTTCGTAGACCCGGATCCCGTGCCGATGACGACCACCGACAGGACCTCCGCCGGAGGCGCGGCGCGCGCGGTGTCGGCGCGCGTGTCGCGGACGATCCTGGCCGCCGGCGTGGCGACCATGATGATCGTGCTCGATCTCATCGTGTACTCGCAGCTGATCTTCTCGGGTCCCCTCGCCGAGAGCCGCACCGCCGGGGTGGCGGCGATGTTCGCGGCCTACGTCCTGGGGGGCCTCGTCTTCGCGGCGCTCAAGCGGGACATCGTGATCTCCCTGTCGTTCTTCGGGGCGGCGGCCATCGTGCAGGCGGCGATCGCCGCCGCGATCGCCGGGCAGCTGCACGGGGCGGGCGTGACCGATCCGGACGCGGTCGGCCAGATCGTCCTCCTCGCCTGCGGCGTGACGACCCTGCTGACGGGCCTCGCCTTCGTGTCCCTCGGGAGCCTGCGCGCCTCTCTGGTGGCCCAGCTGCTGCCCTACCCGATCCTGACCGGCTTCCTGTCCGGCGTCGGGCTGCTGCTCCTGCGCAGCGGCGTGCAGATCGGCGCCCATATCGACGACGCGCTCGCGGCCGTGCTGGGCAGCCTCGATCCGGTGACGCCGACCCCGGGCCCGATCGATCCCGGCACCCTCGGGCGCATCGCCCTGACCCTCGGCATCGGCGTCTGCGCCTTCTACCTGCCCCGGCGCCTCCCGCATTGGGGGACCTTCCCCGCCATCGTCATCGCCAGCTTCGCCCTGGTGCATCTCGGCCTGTCGGCCCGGGGTCTCGACACGGCCGCCGCCCAGGCGGCCGGGTGGCTGGTCGATCCGCTGCCGCCGGGATCCCTGCTGCAGGCACCGGCCATCGGCGGCCTCCCGGCCTTCGATCCCGCCCTGCTCCTGCCGATCCTGCCGAAGATCGCCACCGAGATGCTGGTCGCGGTCATCATCCAGATCCTCTACGTCGTCAGCGTCGAGCTGGACCTGCGGCGCGAGTTCGGCATCGACCGGGTCTTCGTCGCCGCGGGCTGGACGAACGTCCTCGGCAGCCTGTTCGGCAGCCCGGTGATGGGATTCGACCGGACCTCGACGCTGTACCTGCACACTATCGGCGGCGGCCAGTGGCTGGGCCGGTGGCTGACGCTCACCGTCATGGCGGCCGTGCTGGTGTTCGGGGCGAGCGCCCTCGGCCTGCTGCCCCGCCCCCTGGCCGGCGGCGCCCTCATCGCCATCGCGCTGGGGCACCTCTTCAACCTCTCCCGCGCCCACCGGACCCTGCTGCCCTGGGAAGTCGCGGTGGCGCTGGCCGTGTGCGCGACGACCGCCCTGTTCGGGGCGACAGTGGGCTTCCTGACCGGCATGCTGCTGGCGATGCTGATCTTCGCGGTCCAGTACGCCCGGATCCCGACCATCCGCCGGGTGCTCTCCGGGGCGGAGCGGCGCAGCAGCATCATCCGCGCGCCCGACACCGCCGCCCTGCTGCGCGAGGCCGGGACGCGCACGCGGATCTACACCCTGCAGGGCTTCCTGTTCTTCCTCAACGGCCAGGCGATCTACCAGCGGGTCGCCGCGGAGGCCGGAACCCTGCGCGTGCTCGTCCTGGACTTCCGGGACTGCGTCGGCCTCGACAGCTCGGCGCTCGTGGCGTTCCGGAAGATCGGGCAGCGCGCCGAGGCGCAGGGCTTCGACGTGCTGCTGGTGCATCTCGGGGCGAAGGCGCTCCGGCTGATCGAGCGCAACGGCCTCACCGCCGGACCGCGGATCCGTGTCCTGCCGACCCTCGACGAGGCCCTGCGCGCCGCCGAGGCGACGCTGCTGTCGGAGACCGGGATCTCCGGGGCCGGCGCGACCGCGCGCTTCGCCCAGCACCTGTCGGATCAGCTCGGCTGCGCGATCGAGCCCGGCGACCTCGCCCCCTACGTGACCGTGCGCACCCTGGACACCGGCGCGGCGCTGATGCGCCAGGGCGAGGCGGCCGACGCCCTGTATTTCCTCGAGCAGGGCCTCGTCTCGATCGAGATCGCGGTGCCGGGGCGTCCCCATATGCGCCTGCGCACCACCACGGCGGGCACGGTGATCGGCGAGGTCGCGCTGGTGCAGGGCGGGCGGCGGACCGCCACGGCCATCGCCGAGAGCCCCTGCCGCGTCACCGGCCTCGACCGGGCGGGCCTCGCCCGCATGGAGCGCGAGCGCCCCGACCTCGCGCTGTACGTCCAGCGCTTCCTGATCCTGGAACTGGCCGGCAAGCTCACCGACACGAACCGGCTGCTCGAGGTCGAGTTGCACTGAGACCCGGTCTCCCGGATCCGGGGTCGGGCTCATCGCGGTCCGGTATGAGGCCCCCGGATCCGCGCGATCAGGCCGCCGCCAGGATCGCCGCCAGACCGATATGGGTCGCTTGGTGGAGGAACTGGTCGATGCCGATCAGCCACCAGAACCGGGCGTCGGTGGCGGGGAGGCGCGTGCGCCGGCCGATCAGGCTCTTGCCGCGGTCGATCGCCGTGTGCACGGCGAAATCCACCAGCGCCAGCCACCACAGGGCCGGCTTGACCGGCAGCGCGATCAGCAGCGTGCCCAACCCGTGCAGGCCGGTATGGGCGCAGAGCGGCACGGCCCAGGCCGAGGCGCGGTCCTTGCCCTGCGCCATCCAGGTGGTCTGGAGCAGGAAATCCGCCGCGAGCTGCTTCACCGCGAAGGCGAGGAACAGCAGGGCCAGGGCGCCGACCGGAACGGGCGTGTCGAAGGACGGCATCGCAGCGCTGGGTCTCCTGCCGCGCTCGAGCGGGCCGACGGCGCGGGCGCCGAATCGATGGGTCTCCAGCATACACCCCCGGCCGGCCCCTGGCTCGGTTCGGGCCGGGGCCACGCCGCGGGGGCAGGGGGGAAAGGGGAGGGAGGGGACGCGACCGGACGACCGCACCCAGACGCGCGGCGATCCTCACGGGCGGCCGATCCAGGCCGCGCGCAGCACCCGGAGGTTGGCCGCCGGGACCGGCGCGGCCGGTCGGGACGCGGGCGGTCCGGACCGCGCCGGATCGATCACCGCCAGCCGGGCGACCTCCGCGGCCAGACGGGTGTAGTCGGCCAGATGCACGCCGTCCTGGTGCAGCCCCGGCCCGGCGAGGCCGCCAGCGCCGGCGCGCAGGGCGGCGAACGGGTCGAAGAAGGCGTGGCCCCGCGCGGCGCAGAGCGCCGCGAGGCGGTCCGAGAAGATCGCGACGGCGGCCGGGTCCCGGCCGGTCGTCCAGGCGCCGACCGGCGGCACGGCGGCGACGAAGACCTGCGCCGACCAGGTGTCCAGGAGGTCCAGGATGCGCCGGACCTCGGCCTCGAACCGGCGCACGCTCCGGTCCCGCTCCGGGTGGCGCCAGCGCAGGATGTCGTTGGTGCCGATGATCAGAACGGCGGCCGCGCAGCGGACCGGGACGGGCAGATCCGCGAGGTGGCGGGCGCAATCGGCCGCGGTGCTGCCGCCGACGGCGACGTTGAGGCTGGGCCGGCCGCCGAAATCCGGCGTGCCGATGAACTCCGCGTGGGAATTGCCCGCCAGCAGCACGCTGTCCGGCGTGGCGGCGCGGAGCGCGGCGCGGAGGTCGGGCCGCCGTTCGGCGAGCCGCCGCCCGACGATCCGCCGGTGCCGCCAGTGTCGGATGGCGGTCTCGATCCAGGGAGCGCGCATGGCTGTCCTGAGCAGGCGTGAGGGATCGGCCGCGCCGGGGGGCCGGGGCGGGGTAGGGAGCGGGCACGGGCCGGATCGACTATCGGTGACCGCAGGCAGGCGACGGAGAAGTCAGGCTTTCATCATTCAGGCGCCGGAAACACACGGAAATACTTTCCAATACTGCGTGCCGACGGTGCCGATCTATAAGTGGGAAAATTTCACACGTCAATGGCCACGCTGGCCGTCGCCCGGTCCGGGTCCGGCGGCTTCCGGCTCCGGCGCGGCCGCGCTAGAGTGCCGTCCGCCGGAGTGGATGCCGGTTCGGTGCGAGAAAGCACGTCACCACAAGCACGTCACCACAGGACCCTCGGTCGGGGGTCTCAGGGGCGGCCGCGCCGCGGCGGCGGCCCGGGACGGTCGGGGAAAGCCGGGATGGTCAGGGATCGCGTCTTCATCGTCACGGGCGCCGGCTCGGGGCTGGGGGAAGCGGCGGCGCGCGGCCTGGTGGCGGCGGGGGCGCGGGTCGTGGTGGCCGACATCGCCCGGGAGGCGGGGGCCCGGGTGGCGGCGGAGCTGGGCGCGCAGGCGCGCTTCGCGGCGACCGACGTCACGCGCGAGGCGGACGGGCAGGGGGCGGTCCGGGCGGCCCTCGACGCCTTCGGGCACCTGCACGGGCTGGTGAACTGCGCCGGGATCGCGCCCGGGGAGAAGGTCCTGGGCCGCGAGGGACCGCACCGGCTCGACAGCTTCGCCCGGGCGGTCTCGGTGAACCTCGTCGGCACCTTCAACATGATCCGGCTGGCGGCCGAGGCGATCGCCCGGGAGGCGCCCGATGCGGACGGCGCCCGGGGCGTGATCGTCAACACCGCCTCGATCGCGGCCTTCGACGGGCAGATCGGGCAGGCCGCCTACGCGGCCTCGAAGGGCGGGGTCGCCGCGATGACCCTGCCGATCGCCCGGGAACTCGCCCGGCACGGCATCCGGGTCGTCACCATCGCGCCGGGCATCTTCGCGACGCCCATGATGGCGGCCATGTCCCAGGACGTGCAGGACGCGCTGGGCCGCTCCGTGCCGTACCCGCCCCGGCTCGGGCGCCCGTCGGAATACGCCGCCCTCGTCCGGCACATCTGCGAGAACCCGATGCTGAACGGCGAGACGATCCGCCTGGACGGGGCGCTGCGGATGCCGCCCCGCTGAGCGTCTCTCAGCCGATCGACACGCTGGTCAGGATTTCGGCGGCCCGGCGCACCTCCGCGGCGATCATCTCCTCGCTCGGCCCGTCGATCGGCAGGTCGGACAGGATCGCCGCGACGTCGCGCTTCACGTCCTCGCGGATCTCCGGATTCTCCTCCGACAGGCGCCCGATCAGGACGCCCAGCACGATCTCCAGCGCCGACAGCTTCGCGTGCAGGCGCGTGACGTCGTCCAGGGGCTCGGGCTCGTGTCCGGTCATGGGCGGCTCCGTCTCAGATGGGGGGCCGACGCACGCGCCGGCGGGCTCGGCGTCTCATACAGCCGCGGCGGCCGGCCGTCTCGCCGGACGGTGCAGCGTCCGGGCCGGCGTCGCATGGGGGCGGGGGCGGCGCTCCGAGGACCGGCGCGCCACGGCCGCCCCGCCGCTGCATGGTGTCGCCCCGCCGCGGGAATGCGGAGCCGGACGGCCGCCCCGGCGATTGCTCCCGGACGCGGCGTCCGCCAGGGCGTGGATCGCAGGGCGCTGATCGGGAGGGCGGCATGGCTGCAGGTGCGCGGGATTCCGGAGCCGAACTCGGCAAGGCCCACACCCGGGTCGAGGGGCCCGACAAGGTCACGGGCCGGGCCCTCTACAGCTCCGACCGCACCGGCCCGGAGGCGGGCACCGCCCACGCCGCCCTGGTGACCAGCCCCATCGCCCGGGGCCGGATCACCGGGTTCGACCTCGCCGCCGCGGCCCGCATGCCCGGCGTGCTCGGCCTCTTCACGCATAAGGACTTTTCCGGGGCGGTGGCGCCGGTGAAGCACCTGATGGCCGGGGGCTACGCCAACAGCACGCACCGGCCGCTCGAATCCGACGCGGTCGCCTATGCCGGGCAGATCGTGGCCCTCGTCGTGGCCGAGACCCTGGAGGTGGCCGAGGCCGCGGCGGGCGCCGTCCGGGTCACCTACACGGAGGAGCCCGCCGCCGGGGGCTTCGACGCGCCCGGGGCCGAGACCGTGCGGCTCGCCGACCTCAAGCCCCACCACGCGGACATCGCCCGGGGCGACGCCGAGGCCGGCTTGGCGGAGGCGGCCGTCCGCGTCGAGGCGCGCTACGAGACCCCGGTCCAGCACCACAACCCGATCGAGCTGTTCACCACCCGGGCCGCCTGGGACGGCGACCGGCTCACCGTGCACGAGCCGACCCGCTACGTCGGCGCCGTGCAGCACGGGCTCGCGGCGCAGCTCGGGCTGGATCCCGCGAACGTGCGGGTGGTGGCCGGCCTGATCGGCGGCCATTTCGGCTCGAAATTCGCGCTGTCGCAGCACACGGCGCTGGTCGCCCTGGCGGCCAAGCGCCTCGGCCGGCCGGTCTCCCTGGTGCCGACCTGGCGGCAAGGCTTCACCATCGCCAATTACCGGCCGGAATCGCGCCACCGGATCCGGCTCGGGGCCGACCGGACGGGCCGGTTCACCGCCCTGGTGCACGAGGCCGAGACCGTGACCTCGCGCTTCGATCCCTTCGTCATGGAGGGCGCCGAGGTGACCGCCAGCCTCTACGCCTGCCCGAACATCCGGACCGAGGAGCGGGCCGTACGGGTCGACCGCAACACCCCGGGACCGATGCGGGCGCCCCCGGAGGTGCCGTTCCTGTTCGCCCTGGAGAGCGCCGTCGACGAGATGGCGGTGGCGCTCTCTATGGACCCGATCGAACTGCGCCGGCGCAACGACACGGCGGTCGATCCGGTCTCGGGCAAAGCGTTCTCGACGCGGCCGCTGATGGCCTGCTTCGACGCGGGCGCCCAGGCCTTCGGCTGGTCGCGCCGGGTGCCGCGCCCGGGTTCGATGCGCGATGGTCCCTGGCGGGTGGGGCTCGGCTGCGCCACCTCGGTGCGACCCGTAAAGATCGCCGCCGCGACGCTGCGGGTCCGGCTCGGCCCGGACGGCGCCGCGGAGGTGGCCTGCGCGCACCACGAGATCGGCAACGGCATCACCACGCTGCTCGCCATGGGCGCGGCGGACGGGCTCGGGGTGGCGGTGGAGCGGGTCACGGTCCGGCTCGGCGACACGGACCTGCCGGCGGCGGGCATCTCCGGCGGATCGAGCACCACGACCAGCCTGATGAACGCCCTGGCGCTCGGCTGCGGGCAGATCCGCGCGGTCCTGGCGCAGGCCGCGACCGGGCAGGGTGGGCGTTTCGCCGGCCGGGATCCGGACACCCTGCACCTCGGGGGCGGGCGGCTCGCGGCCCCGGACGGGACGGGAATCGCGCTCGCCGAGGCGGTCGGGCCCGGGGGCGTCGAGACGCTCGCCGCGTTCGTGCCCGCGGGGGGCGACCGGGACACGGCCCTGGCGGCCCTGCGGCAGGGCCATATCGGGCTCTCCCTCGGCGGCGGCGGGCAGGCCGTGTCCTGGGGCTTCGGGGCACAGTTCGCCGAGGTCCATGTCCATGCCGAGACCGGGGAGATCCGGGTGGCCCGGCTGACCGGCGCCTTCGCGGCGGGGCGGATCCTCAATCCGCTCACCGCCCGGAGCCAGCTCACGGGCGGGATGATCTGGGGCCTCGGCTCGGCGCTCCTGGAGGAGACGGTGGTCGACGGCGCCGCCTACCGCAACCCGGACCTGGCCGAGTATCTCGTGCCCACGGCGGCCGACGCGCCGGAGGTCGAGGCGCTGCTGGTGCCCGATCCCGACGATCAGGTCGATGCCCTGGGCCTCAAGGGGCTGGGCGAGCTCGGGATCATCGGGGTGAACGCGGCCATCGCCAACGCCGTCCACCACGCCACCGGGCGGCGCATCCGGAGGCTGCCGATCCGCCTGGAGGATGTGGCGTGAGAGGGGCCACCTCTCCCTCCCCCCTTTGCGGGGGAGGGTGGCCCGCGAAGCGGGTCGGGAGAGGGGAGCGACGGTGCAGGAGGACGCTATTGTCCGTCTTGAAGGCCTCGCCTCTTTCTGAAGCCGCGCTCCCCTCTCCCGACCCTCGCTGACGCGAGGGCCACCCTCCCCCGCAGAGGGGGGAGGGAGCGCGCGCCGTTCTGCGACCGACCTACTCCATCGTCGGCGCGAGCTTCTGCACGCTCTGCACATCCTCGCCGAGCCACGCCGCATTCTTGGCAGTGCCGTCGAAGGTCGCGCTCGTCTTGAACAGCTCGTACTTGCCCTCCAGCGCGTAGGGCCTGGACCGCGACAGCAGCTCGGCCACCGCCGCCTTGTCCATCGGCTCGAAGGTCTTCACCGCCTCGAACGCCTGGTCGAGGTCGCGCTGGTTCTGGATGCCGGTGATCACCACCGAGACCGGCAGGTTCAACGAGAAGTGCAGGTACTCGATCGGCTTGATCGGGGCGTCCGCCTTCAGGATCACGCCGTCGCCAAACGTCTTCATGGCGAGCGGCGCGATGCCCTCGGCCACGAGGTGCGGCAGCACCAGATGGCCGAACGAGCGGAAATGCGCGTCCATCACGTTGAGCGGCATCTGGCAGGAATCGAAGTGGAAGCCCCGCTCCTGCGCCACCGCCAGCATCTGCAGGTGGATGCGCGGGTCCTTGTGGCCGGTGAAGCCGATGTAGCGCAGCTTGCCCTGCTTCTTGGCCTCTAAAAAACCCTCCATGGCGCCGCCCTCGGCGAAGACCCGGTCGGGATCGTCGAAGCGCAGGATCTCGTGGTGCTGGACGAGGTCGATCCGGTCGGTGCGCAGGCGCAGGAGCGACTGGTCGATCTGCTTGAGCGCCTCCGCCTTGGTCCGCCCGTCCATCTTGGACATCAGGAAGACCTTGTCGCGGTAGCCGCCCTGCGCCAGCGCCGCGCCCATGCGCAGCTCGGAGCGGCCGTCGTTGTAGTCCCAGCAATTGTCCATGAAGGTGATGCCGCGGTCGATCCCGGCATGGATCAGCCGGGTCGCCTCGTCGTCGGTCACGGCGCTCTTGCCGAGGTGGAACCCGCCCATGCCGATGGCGGAGATCTTTTCGGAGGTCTTCCCGAAGGTCCGGTAGAGCATCTCGCCCCGGCGCTCGCCGGGATCGGTGACGAAGGGCAGGTCGGCGGGGTCCTGCGGGCGGGTGTTCGGGAGTGCGGGGGCGTTCACGGCCGCACCTGCGCTGCCGGCGCCCGCCAGAGTAGTCCCTGTAAGCCCTGCGCCGAGCACGGCGCCCTGTAGGAAGCTGCGGCGTTCCATCGGCTGTCTCCGTTCGCGGATGTCCGGGTGAGGGGAGGTAACAGGTCGTACCGGGTCATCGTTCGCGCTCCTCGGCGAGGCGTCCTGCCGCGTTGAGCAGGCGCAGGGCGGCGCAGGCGGCGCCGTAGCCGTTGTCGATGTTGACCACCGTGATGCCCGGCGCGCAGCTCGCCAGCACGGCGTCGAGGGCCACGCGCCCGCCCGCGGCGACGCCGTAGCCCACGGAGGTCGGCACCGCGATCACCGCGCCGGCGACGAGGCCGCCGACCACGCTCGGCAGCGCCGCGTCCATGCCGGCGGCGACGATCACCACCGGATGCGCCCGGATCTCCTCCAGCCGCGTGGTCAGCCGCCACAGGCCAGCGACGCCGACATCGGCGAAGAGTGTCGCGGCCCGGCCGGCATAGGCCAGCGTCCGGAGCGCCTCGCGGGCGACGGGGACGTCCGAGGTGCCGGCCGCCACCACGGCGACCCGGGCCGGTCCCCTGACCTCCGGCGGCGCGCCGAACACGGCCGTGTGCGAGACCGGGCAATAGTCGAGCCGCGCCGTCTCCCGGAGGCGGGCGCATTTCTCCGGGTCGAGGCGGGTGAGGAGGAGCGAGGCGCCCCGGGCGCCGGCGGCCGCCAGGATCGCGTCGATCTGTTCCGGATTCTTGCCGGCGCAGTAGATCGCCTCCTCCAGCCCGATCCGCTCGGGCCGGGCGAAATCGAGGGTGAATTCTTCCGTGACGCTCATGATGGGGACGCCCCCGTCAGGAACGCGCTGCCGACCCGGTAGGGGGCGAAGCGGACCAGCCCGGCCAGACGCGGCGGCGCGATCGCCCGGATGCCGGCCCCGAGTCGTTCGCGATCCTCCGCGGCGAGGGCGGCGAGGCTCTCGGCATCGAGCTCCACCACCACGCCCTCGGCGCGGACCCGGCATCGGACGGCCCGCTTGGCGCCGGCCCCGGCGTCGAGGGCCCCGCCCACCAGCCGCTCGACCGCGTGGATGAAGCCCAGGGTCTCCGGCTCGATGGCGATGCCGGTCTCGACCCGGCTCGACAGGCAGGGCGCGGCCGGCAGCTCCGCCACCGCGCCGAGGCCGAGGTCGCGGGCGAGCGCCCGGACGGCCGCCTTGTCGAACCCGGCCTCCACGTAGGGGTGGCGGACGCCGTGCGCCCGGGCGGCGTCGAGGCCGGGGCGGTACTCGCCGAGGTCGTCGCGATTGGCCCCCGACAGGATCTGGCGGTCGGTGACCTGCCGGACCGCCCCGTACAGGTTGGTCTTGCAGAAGAAGCAGCGGTTGACCGGGTTGGCCCGGTAGGCCGGGTCGGCGAATTCCCCAGCCTCGATCACGCGCAGGTCCCAGCCCTCGCGGGCGGCCTCGGCCCGGACCCGCGCGGTCGCCTCCCCGGGCACCGCCGGCGAGACCGCGTGGACCACCAGGGTCGCCCCCGGCGTGAGCCGGTGGGCGAGGGTGGCCAGCGTCAGGCTGTCGACCCCGCCGCTCACCGCCACCGCGACGGGGCCGAGCCCCGACAGGACCGATTCGAGATGCCGGCGCGTCACCGCCCCTCCTCCTGCTCGAGCGCGCGGCGCTCGGCCTCCCGGCGCAGGGTCGCCCGGGCCGCGTGGCCCGCCTGGTCCCGGGCGTCGTCGGCCTCGGCCTTGGCGGTGCGCCCGCCCGGCCGGTCGACGACCTTCACCCGGACCGGCCGGCCGCCCTGCTCCACCGTGCGGGCGTCGCGGTCGAGCACCGCGCCCTCCACCCGGTGGTAGCGCAGGCCGATCGTGGTGGTCTCCCGGAAGCAGGCCTCGATGGCGGCCTCCAGGCTGTCCGGCCGCACCAGGGCCTGGATATGGGCCATCATCCGGCCCTTCTTGCCGATGACCGGGGCCTGCACGACGTCCAGCATCCCGGGCTCGGCGCGCAGCCGGTCGAGGCCCAGGGCGAGATCCTCGCCCGACTGGTCGTCGACCTCGAAGGCGATCACCGCGAGATCCCGCCGGCTCCCCGCGGCGGCGTCATCCTCCAGCACCAGGGCGCGCAGGCAGTTGCTCAGGCCCGGCAGCACCTTCGTGCCGAAGCCGATGCCGGTGCGCCCGAGGATGCCCCGGGGGCGGCCCCGCCCGGGAGCGCCGCCGCAGAGATGGCGCAGGATCGCCGCCCCTGTGGGGGTGACGCGCTCGCCGGGAATCCCGTCGTCGAGGGTGGAAAACCCTTCGAGCAGCAGGGTCGTGGCCGGCGCCGGGACGGGGAGGGGGCCGTGCTGGGTCTTCACCCGGCCGGACCCGAGCGGCAGGGCCGAGACGCTCCAGCTCCGCGCCTCCAGGGCGGCGATCAGGTGGGCGGCGGCCACGATGTCGGCGATCGAGTCGACGGCGCCGACCTCGTGGAACGCCACCGCCTCGACCGCGAGGCCGTGGACCCGGGCCTCGGCCTCGGCGAGGTGGCCGAAGATGGCGAGGGCATGCGCCCGGACGGCGGGGGCGAGGTCGGCCGCCGTCAGCGCGGCGCGGATCTCCGACCAGGGCCGGTGGCCGTGAGGCCCGTCATCGCCGTGATCGTGCCCGTGATCATGGGGCGTGTGGGCGTGTCCGGCGTGGGCGTGCCCGGCGTGGGCGTGCCCACCGTGATCGTGCCGATGCGGCGCGGGGGCCCGGTCCGCCCCGGGGGCCGAGACGGCGAAGCGCAGCCCGCGCAGGATGCCGTCGTTGTGGGCCTGAACCGCGCAGGCGATGCCCGCGTCGGCCGCGCGCACGCTGGCGCGCACGCCCTCCAGGTGTTCGGGAAAGGCGTCCAGCAGCGCGGCGGCGAACATGTCGCCGGCGACGCCGCCGAGCGCGTCGAGGTGGATGTGCATCGTCTGCCGGTCGATCTGCCGTGAATCACGACGTTTCGCACAGATCGGCCGCGGACGCGGCAAGGCAAGGTTCGGCGGATGACCGCGACCGCGGCGTTTCGCCCGAAACCCGCGGCTCGAACGGAGCCATCCTGGTCCATCGATGGTGCAGGGCAGTGCCCTGCGCCATCCGCGGGGCTCTGCCCCGAGACGCCGCCAAAGGGACGATCCCCTCGGAATCCACGCGATCGGGTCGACAGGCGATCCCGCGCGGCAACGGTCAACGATACGGTCTACGTGGCGGCCCCGACCGTATCGGCCATGTGCGCCCGGCGCGTGCCCAGGGGTTCCGGCTCGCCCACGGTCGTGTCCTCGGCGGTCTGATGCTCCATCTCGGCGTTCACCTGGGCGCCGGCCAGCACGATCATGGTCGAGAGCCAGATCCAGGTCATGAATCCGATGGCCGCGCCGAGCGAGCCGTAGGTCTTGTTGTAGCTGCCGAAATGGGCGACGTACCAGGAGAACAGCAGCGACGCGACCAGCCAGAGCAGGGCCGCCAGGCCGCCCCCCGGCGTGACCCAGCGCCAGCGCGGGGCGTCCCGGCTGGGACCGTAGCGGTAGAGCATGGCGAGGCCGAACAGGACCGCCACGAGCAGCGTCGGCCAGCGCAGGAGCGTCAGCCACCACGCATCCGTGCCGAGCCCGACATAGGACAGCACCACCGGCAGGACCACCACCGCCGCCAGGGCCAGGACGAGGAACAGCAGCGCCCCCGCGGTGAAGGCGAGGGAGGCGAGGTTGAGCATGACGACGTTGCGCTTCTCGCGCTCGTTGTAGACGAGGTTGAGCGCGTCGAAGACGTGCTTCATGCCGCCGTTGGCGCTCCAGATCGACAGGACGATGCCGAGGAGCAGGCTGAACCCGAGGGTGGTGTCGCCCTGCGCGTTCAGGCGCTTGACCTGATCGCCCACGATCTCCAGCGCCCCCTGGGGCAGGATGCCCTGGAGGCTGGCGAGCTGGTCGTTGATGGTCGAGGCGTCGGCCACGAGGCCGTAGCAGGAGACCAGGGCCGCCACCGCGGGGAAGATCGCCAGGAGCGTGAAGAAGGTGACGCCGGCCGCGATCAGCGAGAGCCGGTTCTCGCCGATGGCGCGATAGGTGCGGAGCGCAATGTCCTTCCAGCCCTTGGCGGGGATCTCGGTGGGTCCCGCGGCGGCGCGCCCGCGATCGGTCTGGCTGCGGGCGACGGCGTGCGCCGCGTCCCCCGCATGCGCGGGGGACGGCCGGCGCGCCCCGTCCTGGGCGGGGGCCGGTCCGGCGGGCCGCCCCCCGTGCGGGCGGGTTCGCGGGAGGGCGACCACGCCGATCAGCGCGGTGGCGAGGGCCAGCGTCCAGACCATGGAGGCGTGTCCCTGAGGACCGGCATCCTCGGGGCGGGCGGGTTCGGGGGCTGGCATGGCGGATCTCGGACGGGGTCGGGCCGGCGACGGGGCGGAGATTCCGAGGCGTGTGACGACGCGTCCGAAGAGCCGCAGCTGCGAGGGGAACGCCGCATCGCGTGCAACGGTTCGCCCTGCAGTTGAAACATGCACGGTGAACCACCCAGGCCGGCGGCCGCGGCCGAATGGCCTTCGGGGAAAGCGCTAACCCATGTTGCGGCATCGGCCGCCCGGGCACGCCACAACGATCCCGCGGGTTCGACCGGCCCGCGCCGACGCCCGGACCTGAATGCCCGACACCGCAGGCTCATCCCTCTTCGATCCCGTCGAGGAAGCCCGGCACGGCCTGCCGGAGGCCGTGCGCGCCCATCTCGGCAGCCTGCTCGGCCATACCTACGACCGGATCGGCCCGGCGCCGGGGTCCGCCTCGGACCGCTTCGCCGAGCTCCTGGCCCGCCTCGAGACCGCGCTCGCGCAGGAATCGGGCGCGCGTGAGGCGTCCTTCCGCGCCGGCCTCCTGGAGGTGGTGCCGGCGCTGCACCGCTTCGCCGTCTCCCTGACCCGCGACCCGGCGGCGGCCGACGACCTCGTGCAGGACACGCTGCTGCGCGGCTGGCGCGGCCGGGGCGGCTTCACCACCGGCACCAATCTGGAAGCGTGGCTGTTCACGATCCTGCGCAACGTCTTCTACAGCCAGCACCGCAAGCACGGCCGGGAGGTCGCCGACACCGACGGCAATTACGCCGAGCGGCTGACCAGCATCCCGGAGCAGGGCGGCCACCTCGACCTCCAGGACGTCCGCGCCGCCCTCGACCGGCTCGCGCCGATGATGCGGGAGGCCCTGGTCCTCGTGGCGATCGAGAACCTCAGCTACGAGGAAGCCGCCGCCGTGATGAACTGCCGGATCGGCACCGTGAAGAGCCGCGTCTGGCGCGCCCGCGAGCAGCTCGCGCGGATGCTCGGCTACGGAGGGGACGAGATCGGCAGCGACGGCGTGATGCTGTCGGTGACCGGCACCACGGCCTGATCGACGGCGAGCGCCGTTTTCAACGTCGAACGATCAAATTCGGCATTTATCCAGATGTATTCATCAGGAATTTGACTTAGGTAAAAGCGCCCGGGCACAGACCTGGGCGATATGAGGAGGGTTGGGCCGATCCGTCGGCTCGGCTCGGCTCCCGTCGGTGTGACATCCCCCCGATCCACCGACGGGAGCCCCCTCGGATCCTCAGCGCGCAGCGCCGTCCGCCCGGTCCGCGTCGAGTTGCAGCAGCAGCTCCGCCAGGCGCGGATCCAGGACCTCGTCGATCACCGGATCGTACATCGCCCGCAGCTGGCGGCCGAGCCGCACGCGCGTCTGCGCGTCGAGGACCGGGCCGCCCGCGACCGGGATGACCCGCAGGGCGGCGGGTGCTCCGCCGGGCCCCGTCCGCGCGGCCTGTCTGGAAGCGGCGGGTCTCGGGGCGGCGTTCTGGGGTTCGAAGTGAGGCATGGCTCCTACATCGGCCCGCGGCGGGGCGACGGCAACCGCCCGGCCGCACGGAGTTTCGGGGACCGGAGCGATGGCGCATCGTCCCACCCCGGTCCGGGGGGTCAGCGCAGCCCGTGGGCCGCGAGTTCCTCCGGTGCGTGCCCGGCCGCCGCCTGCCGCGCCAGGATCGCCTCCAGCGCGGCCGGACGGTCGTCCCAGGCATCGACGCCGACATCGCAGGAGCGGGTCGTGTCGGCCAGCCAGCCGTGGCTGTGGCCGTAGAGGTGGCGCGTCTCCCGCCACAGGCCCGGCCAGGCCCGGTGCGCGTAGTGCGACAGGAACAGGCGGTGCTCCCGGCCCTCGGCGTCCGGGATCGACAGGCGGGCGCTGTCCACGGGCGGTTCCGCCCAGGGCAGATCCAGCACCCGGTTCGAATCGTGGTTGCCCCGAATCAGGCGCTTCGTCCCGTTCAGCCGGGCGAAGATGGCCGCGCAATGGGCGCGGCTCGCATGGGCGGCGAAGTCGCCCAGGTGCCAGACGCTGTCTCCGGGGCCGACGACGGCGTTCCAGCCGGCGACCAGGGCCTCGTCATGGGCCTCGACGGTGTCGAACCGGGCCCGGCGCTGCCGGAGGATGTGCGGATCGCCGAAATGCGTGTCCGCGGTGAAGAAGATCGCCATGCCGCCGAGACCCGCCCCCGCACTCGCATCCCTCGAGACCGTCACGCCGGACCGCGCGTTCGCGCATCCCGGTGGACCGGAGCGCACGCCCCGGAATCGGCATCCGGTCGACGGGCGCGCCGCCGGTCGCGCCGGTGGGTGCCGGCCTCAGCGGCCGACCGTCCGGCGCAGGGCCTCGACCATCGCCTCGACCGTTTGCTGGGCGGTCTCGCCGAGGTCGATCTGGGCCTCTCCGGCGGTGACGAGGCCGCGCCCCGCCAGTTCGGTGACGCCCTCGGGATCGGCCTCGTGGCCGGCGCCGTCCCGGCGGATCACCGAGGTGACGCGCTCGCCGCTGACGAGCCGATGGTAGGCCGCGAAGGCGAAGATCGAGAGCGCCTTGTCGGAGAGTCCGTTCACGTCGTCGGCCATGCCTGCTGTCCTCGCCTGCGATCCCTGCGTGCAGCCCCGGGGTCGGGCCCGACGGACGAACGCCGCACGCGGCCGGCGGCTCCGGATGCCGGCGGGGGTGCGACGACGGGTGCGGCATCGCCGACACGCGCGCATCGCACCGGGACTGTCTTCCTGCTAATCTGCCGCCCTCCATGACCGCACAGACCGACCTGACCGAAGTGGAAGCCAGCCCCAGCGCGCCGCAGGGGCTTGTGCGTCCCGATCTCGACTATCGCCTGCGCCAGCAGGCGATCCTGTCGGAATTCGGCGTCGAGGCCCTGCGGGGCACCGACGTCGACCACCTGCTGCAGCGGGCCGCGGCGCTGTGCGCGGAAGGCATGGGCGCCGAGTTCTGCAAGGCCCTGGAATACCGGCGCGGCGCCGACTCGCTGCTGGTACGGGCGGGCGTCGGCTGGGGCCCCGAGGTGATCGGTCGGGCCCGGGTCGGGGCCGACCTCGCCTCCCCGGCGGGCTTCGCCCTCAAGACCGGCCGGCCGGTGATCTCGAACCACCTCGCCGCGGAGACCCGGTTCCGCACGCCCCAGCTCATGGCCGACCACGGCATCCGCCGGGCGATCAACGTGCTGATCGAGAACCGGGACGGCGCCTTCGGGGTGCTGGAGGTGGACGACACCCGCGAGGGCATGTTCGAGGAGGCCGACATCGCCTTCATGCAGGGCTTCGCCAACCTGCTCGGCGGCGCCATCGAGCGCCAGCGCACGGAGAGCCTGCTGCGCGCCGCGCTCGCCCGCCAGGATCTCCTGGCCCGCGAGATGAGCCACCGGGTCAAGAACAGCCTCGCCATCGTGGCGAGCCTGCTCGCCCTCCAGGCCCGCGCCGCCGAGGCCGAGCCGGCCGTGCGGGCGGCCCTGTCGGACGCGCGCAGCCGCGTCGAGGCGATCGCGGGGGTCCACGACCAGCTCTGGCGGCAAGGCGATGAGGCCGAAGGGCAAGGCGGAGGGGAGGGGGTTCCGGGCGAGCTGGATCTGGCACCGTTCCTGGAGAAGCTCGTGGCCAATCTCGCCAGCGGCAAGCCGGGCCAGCGGCTCGTCTGCACGGCCGCCCCGCACCGGATCTCGGCCGACCGGGCGATCCCGATCGGGCTCCTGGTCAACGAACTCGTCACCAACGCGCTCAAATACGCCTACCCGCCCGGGACGCACCCGGAGGGCGGCGAGATCCGGGTCCGGGCCGAGGCCAGGCCCGAGGGCCTCGTGGTCGAGGTCGCCGACGACGGGGTCGGGCTGCCCCCGGGCTTCGCGATCGGGCGCGCCTCGAAGAGCCTCGGCATGCGGGTCGTCGGAAGCCTGACCGGCCAGCTCGGCGGCAGCCTCACGACGCCGCCGCGGGCGCGGGGGGCCTGCTTCCGGCTGGAGGTGCCGCTGACGGCGTGAGGGCAGGGGCCTTCTCGGGCTCCCCTGCGCCGGGCCCGCTCAGGCCGCCCGCAGGCGGCGGCGCGCGCCGGAATCCTGGGCCACGGGCATGTCGGACCCGGCGATCGGCCGGAAGCGCCCGCCCGCGCCGTCATAGGCCAGGAGCGCGCCGGTCTCGATCTCGAAGAACCAGCCGTGCAGGCGCAGGCTCCCCTTGGCCAGCGCGGCCGCGACGCTCGGATGGGTGCGCAGGTTGGCGAGCTGCACCACCACGTTCTCGAGGGCCAGGGCGTGGTGGCGGGCCTTCGCGTCCATGTCCTCGGGATAGGCCTCGCAGACGATCCGCTCGGCGGCCTCGGCGTGGCGCAGCCAGGCCGCGACGCTGGGCATCCGCGCCAGGAGATTCCGGTTCATCAGCCCATGCATCGCGCCGCAATCGGAATGGCCGCAGACCACGATGTCGCGCACCTGGAGCGCCACCACGGCGTACTCGATCGCCGAGGAGACGCCGCCGATCACATCGGAGGCCGGGGGCACGATGTTGCCGGCGTTGCGGCAGACGAACAGATCACCCGGCCCCTGGGTGATGTGCTCGGGGGAGACGCGGGAATCCGCGCAGGCGATGACCAGCGCGCTCGGGTGCTGCCCGTCGCGCACGAGCTGCTCGTACATCGCGCGCTGGCCGGGGAAGACGGTGCCCTGGAAGCTGGCGATGCCCTGGATGAGGCTGTTCATGACGGGATCCCTGACGGTGGGGGGTCGGGGGGAGCGGGGGATGCGGCCGCCCGGGACGGAGCCCGGCCCGATCGCGTCGTCCCGCACGGTCATCCGCCGACGTCGGGCGCGTGCCCGGGCCGTCGGAGCGACCATGGGCATAGGCGCCGCCGGGACGGTCGGATGTGCGTCCCGACACGGGACCAGGCGGAGCTTCCCGATCCTCCGCCTCGGATTGACCCGGTGCGCGCACGCCTCTCGGCGCGCCCGCGCGGGTTTGACGGGTTCGGCCAGCGGACGCGCGCCGCGGATCGATCGTCCCGCGCCGCCGAGCGCCTCCCGGGTCCGGGGCCATGAGAGCGCGGGTCGCGTTCCGCGGTGGGGCCAGGAGCGGGATCAGGAACGAGATCAGGAGCGGGATTGCCTGGCCCGCAGGCCCGGCGGCGGTGCCACGGCCTCCGCGCGGGCCACCGGCAGGGGGACCGCCGCCACGTAGACGAAGCCGTCGGCCTCGTAGGCGAGACGGGCCGAGTTTCGACCCGCCAGGCCCCGCTCCAGGAGGCGCGTGCCGAATCCCGTCCGGGCCGGGGGCACGACCGGGGGACCGCCGCGCTCGCGCCAGCTCAGCCGCAGGGTCCGGGCGCCCGGACCGGTCTCCAGCGTCCAGGCCAGCGCCACCCGGCCCCCCGGGACCGACAGGGCGCCGTGCTTGACCGCGTTGGTGCACAATTCGTGCAGGATCATCGTGAGCGCGAGCGCCCCTTCGGGCGGCAGCCGCAGGTCGGGGCCCTCCAGGGACAGGCGGGGCGACGCCCCGCCGGGCGGTGCCCCGCCGGAGGCGGCCTCCGCGGGAAAAATCTCCCCCAGGAAGGGACGGACGGCCTGGTCGGCCACGCTGCGCAGATCCGCGCTCGCCCAGCTCTCCCGGGTCAGGATGTCGTGGGCGCGCGACAGGGCGAGGAGCCGCGCCTCGAAGGCGTCGCGCCCGGCCGCGGCCCCGCCGCCGAGATTGCGCAGGCTCTGGGCCGCCATCGACTGCACGGTGGCCAGGGTGTTCTTCACCCGGTGATTGAGCTCGTCGATCAGCAGCCGGTGGGCCTCCGCGCGCCGGGCGAGCTCGTCGGCCGCCGCGCCCAGGGCGTCGGCGATCATTTCGCCCTCGCACACGAGGGAGCGGGGGAGCGGCGGCAGGGGTCGGTCGCGGCCCAGCGCCCCGGCCGCGGCCGCCAAGTCCCGCAGGGGGCGGGCGATCAGGCCGGCGAGCAGCCACGCGAGCAGCGCCGCCGCGAGCGCCACCGCGCTGCCCGCCGCCAGGATGTCCCCGCGCAGGGCCGCCGCCGCCGCCAGGGCCCGGTCGGCGGTCTGGCGCACCACCACCTGCCAGCCGAGGCCGGGATAGTCGCGGTAGCCCGCCGTCGCGGCGCGCGCGCTGAGATAGGCGGTGCCATCGGGCCAGGGACCGACCCGGCTCGTGCCCTGCGGGTCGAGGACCCGCCCGCCCGCCAGCGCGTCCCGGGGCAGGGGGCCGCCCAGCAGGGCGGGGGGCCCGAGGAGCACGGTGCCGTCGCGGGCCAGGATCAGGATCTCGGCCCCCTCGCGGCGACCCCGGAGCGAGCCTTCGAGGGTGCGCGCCATGTCGCGCGCCCAGGTCCAGTCGAGATGGGCGGCGAGCACGCCGACGACGCGCCCGTCCGCGGCCCGGACCGGGGCCGCGACGTCGAGGAGGCGCAGGGGTTCATGGACGGGGCGGGGTTCATGGGCAGGACCGGGTTCATGGACGGAACCGGGTTCACGGGCCGCATGGCCCGGGGCCAAGACCGCCTGCAGGAGCTTGGCCGGGTGCACGTCCTCCACGAACGGGGTCTCGCGGCCGCGGCGGAAATAGGACCGGCCGGAGACGTCCGTCCCCTCCAGGGCCCCGGTGCTGGTCACCGCGACGCGCCCGTCCGCATCGATCAGCCCGATGATCGCGTAGGCCGGATAGGTCGCCTGCATGCGTTCCATCAGGGCGCGCTTGGCGGCCGGCCCGATGCCGGGATCGCGCAGGCTGTCCGAGGCCGCGGCGATCTGGATGTCGCGCCAGCGCTCGAACATGCCGAGATCGAGGCTGCGGGCCATCTGGCCGGCGATCTCGGCGAGCTGGCCGCCGACCTCCGCCTCGAGGCGGCGGCTCGCCTCGCGGCTCACCAGGGCGGCGAGTGCCAGGGTGGCCAGGAAGCCGAGAGTGCCGAAGCCCAGCGCCAGGACCACGCGCAGCCGCGGCACCGGAAACCCGCGGCGTGGATCGGTCCGGCCCGGGGGATCGGCCGGCCCGGCCGTAGACGCGGTCGCAGAAGGGGCTGCAGAAGGGGATTTCGATCGCGCGACCGCTTGCATCCGATCTCCCGCGGATCCGGCCCGTCTCCGTCGACCAAGCCTTCTCGACTTCAAGCCGTCGTCCCACCGTCTGAGCACGCACCGGTGGGCGCAACAAGGGTGCGGCGCCTCAGGGGGATGCGAAATCTCCATCCTGAGTTGCAAATATGACCCGGCCGCCCCGGATCCTTCAGCCCACCAGCAGGGCGTGGGCCGCCCGGACCAGGATCCCGTCCGGCCGGCGCAGGGCGTCGAGGACCGAGAAGTGCTCGGCTCCGGGCACCGGCAGCAGCGGCCCGGGGGCGTGGGCGGCCGCCCGCAGGGCATGCAGGTTGCGGGCATCGTGGATCAGAGCCGGCAGTTCGCCGGTGCCGTAGGCGATGCACAGGGGCTTGCCCACCGCCGGCAGGCGCAGGGGCGAGAGGGTCTCGACCTCCGCGTCGCTGAGGCCGAGCTTGGCGTCGAGACCGGTCTGGCGGATCGGCGCGAGATCGTAGACACCCGAGATGGCGAGCCCCGCCGCCACGGCCGGGTGGCCGAGCTGCACCGCGGTGAGCAGCGCCCCCGCCGACCAGCCCGACAGCACCAGGGGGCCGCGGATCCCGTGGGCGGGCCCCTGCGCGGCGAGCCAGTCGAGGGCCGTGCCGATCTCGGCCGCGATCTGAGTGAGGCGCGCCTCCGGGGCGAGGGTGTAGCCGACCATCGCCACGGACCAGCCGGCGGCGTTCGGTCCTTCCGCGAAGCAGGCGAACAGCTCCCGGGCGCCCCGCTGCCAGTAGCCGCCGTGGAGGAAGACCAGGCAGGGCGCGGTGCCGTCCCGGGCCGGATAGAGGTCGAGGGCGTTGCGGGCGCCCGGGCCGTAGGGCCGGTCGAGATGCCCCGGATGCGCGGCCCGGTAGGCAGCCGAGGCGGCGTCCCGGGCCGCGATCTGCCGGGCGCTGTCGGCCACCGCGCGGGTGTTGTCGTAGCAGGCGTCCCGCGCCTCCGGATCGAGGGCGGTCCAGTGGCGGCGCGGATCGGCGGGGGTCGGATCGTCCAGGCGGAAGTCCAGAACCATCGTGGGTTGTCTCCGGCATCCCCATCACCCGCACCATGGCAGGATGCCGGGATCGGGTCGAGGCGGGTCAGTAACCCGGCCAGGCCCCCGGGATCGTCCCGCCGTAGCCCCAGCCCGTGAAGGGCGGCGCCGCGACCCGCTCGCGCGTGGCCGGGGCGAAGATCCGGGCGAACGGCCGCGGCTCCTGCCAGGCCCGCCAGTCCCGCAGCCGGTCGCGGTCGGCCATCCGGGCGAGCGTCCGGTCCATCTCGGAGGCCGGCCGTGGATGCCGCCCCGGCTGCGGCCGGGCCTCGGCGCGGGCCAGGGTCAGCAGGAGGAGGGGGAGGATCAGGGCCGGGAAGATCGCCTTGGGCGGGGGGCGCATGGGTCTCGGGCTCGACGGGAGGGGCCTGCACCGGCAGCTACGCGGCGGGCGGTCCTCCGGTTCCGGGATCCCCCGACGGCCGAAAACCCCGTACAGTCCCGGCCAGTCCTTCCTGATGATTCGCGCGGTCCATGACAGAGCCCGGACAGAACGCCGCCCCGCGCGCCGCCGAGGCCCCCGACCCGGTGTCGCTGCTGGCAACCCTCGTCGGCTTCGACACGGTGAGCGACCGCTCGAACCGGCCGCTGATCGACTGGGCGGAGGCCTATTGCCGCCGCCACGGCGCCGCGGTGGAACGGGTGCCGGACGAGACCGGCCGGAAGGCGGCGCTGCTCGTCAGCCTCGGCCCGTTCGCGAGCCGCCCCGGCTACGTGCTCTCCGGCCACAGCGACGTGGTGCCGGTGGCGGGCCAGCCCTGGTCGTCGGACCCGTTCACCCTGCGGGAGGCGGGCGGCCGGCTCTACGGGCGGGGCACCTCCGACATGAAGGGCTTCCTTGCGGTCTGCCTCGCGCTCCTGCCCGAGATGGCGGCGGCGGACCTCGCCACCCCGCTCCACCTCGCGATCTCGTACGACGAGGAGGTCGGCTGCCTCGGGGTGCGCCCGCTGATCGCCCGGATGCTGGAGCGGGTCCCGCGCCCGCTCGGCTGCTTCGTGGGCGAGCCCACCGGGATGGAGGTGGTGGTCGGCCACAAGGGCAAGGCGGCCGCCCGCCTCACCTTCCGGGGCAAGGCCAGCCACTCGGCCCTGGCGCCCCAGGGCGTCAACGCGGTGGAATACGCCGCCCGGTTCATCGAGCATGTCCGGCTGTCCGCGGAGGCGCTCGCCCGGGACGGCGCCCGCGACGGCCTCTACGACGTCCCCCACACCACCGGCCTGTCGAGCGTGGTCCAGGGCGGCGCGGCGCTCAACATCGTGCCCGACACCTGCAGCGTCAGCTTCGAGTACCGGGCGATCGGCGCGGACGATGCCGGGGCCCTGGCGGCTTCGGCGATCGCCTACGCCACCGACACGCTGGCGCCGCTGATGCGGGCCGTGGATCCGGCCTGCGACGTCGAAGTCGAGCCGCTGATCGACTATCCGGGCCTCGACACCGACCCGGAGGCGCCGATCGTGACCCTGGCCAAGGGGCTCGCCGGCCGCAACGGCCATTCCAAGGTCTCGTACGGGACGGAGGGCGGCCTGTTCGAGCGGCTCGGCGGCGTGCCCGCCGTGGTGATCGGCCCCGGCTCCATCGCCCGCGCCCACCGGGCCGACGAGTACGTGACCCGGGCCGAGCTCGACGCCTGCGCGGGCTTCGTGCGCCGCCTGATCGCGACCTGCCGGACCTGAAATCAGGGGATCCCAAAGGGCGTGCCCTTTGGTGGGGTGTCGGGGTGAAACCCCGACGAACGGCTCTTCCACGCCCTCGCGAGGGGGTGGAAGAGCCGTACCGCAGGGCGCTGCCCTGCACCCGCGAAAGGTCTCGACCTTTCGAAACCATGATTTTCGCCGATACGCCGCCCTATCTCGCGGGGATCTGATCCGAACCCCGGACCCCGCGATGGATGATCCCCGGCACGGCCGTTACGCCTACAGCGCCCTTCCCGACCGGCCGGTCTACGACTGGCCCGGCGGGCGGCGGCTCGCGGTCTATGTCGGGCTCAATCTCGAGACCTTCGATTTCGGGGCGGGGCTCGGGGCCGAACTCGCCCCGGGTGGCCCGCAGCCCGACGTGCTGAACTACGGCTGGCGCGACTGGGGCAACCGGATCGGGGCGTGGCGGCTGCGCGATACCCTCGAGGCCCTGGCCCTGCCGGCGAGCGTCCTGGTCAACAGTCGGCTCTACCGGGACTGCCCCGGCCTGATCGAGGCCTTCCGGGCGCGGGGCGACGAGATCGTCGGCCACGGCCGCACCAATGCCGAGCGCCAGGGGACGCTGCCGGAGGCGGAGGAGCGCGCCCTGATCGCGGAGGCCACCGCGATCCTGACCCGGCAGGAGGGGCGGGCGCCCGCGGGCTGGCTCGGCCCGTGGATCTCCCAGTCGCGGGTCACGCCCGACCTGCTCGCCGAGGCCGGCTACCGCTACCTGCTCGACTGGTGCCACGACGACCAGCCGACCTGGATGGCGACCCGCGGCGGCGGCCGGATCCTCGCCGTGCCCTACCCGCAGGAACTCAACGACATCCCGGCGATCGTCGCCCGCAAGGAGACGGGCCGCCAGTTCGCCGACGCGCTCGTCGACGCCTTCGACGAGATGCTGGAGCAATCCGCCACGGCCCCCCTGGTGATGGGGATCGCGCTCCACCCCTACATCGTCGGGCAGCCCCACCGGCTGCGGCCGCTCCGGGCGGCGCTGGCCCACATCGCGGCCCACCGGGACCGGATCTGGCTCACCACCGCGGGGGCGATCGCCGCGCAGGTCCCCGGCCCCGGCCCCGAGATCGGAACCGGGTCGAGGCCGTCGGCCTTTGACATCGCATCGTCTTTCTCCGAAACCCGGTGACCATCCTTCGGGACGATGCTCCAGACCGCCGCCATGCTGCGCCTGCGGGACTATCAGCGCGCCAGCCTCGACGCGCTCTCGGCCGCCTGGGGGCGGGGAGGGGGCGACGCGGCGGCGCCCGGCCACCTGGTCGTGCTGCCCACCGGGGCCGGCAAGGCCCTGGTCATCGCCGCCCTCGCCCGGGAAACGCTCGCCGAAAACCCCCGCGCCCGGGTGGCGATCGTCACCCATAGCCGCGAGCTCGTCGCCCAGAACTTTTCCGAACTGACCCGCTACTGGCCGGAGGCGCCGGCCGGGATCTTCTCCGCCGGGCTCCGGCGGCGGGAGGCCGGGGCGCAGGTGCTGGTCTGCGGCATCCAGTCGGTGGCCGACCGGCTCGACGCGGTGGGTCCGCGCGACCTCGTGATCGTCGACGAGGCCCACCTGATCCCCCGCGCCGCCGACACCCGCTACGGCCGGTTCCTGGCGGGCCTGCGGGCGGCGACCCCCAGCATGCGGGTGGCGGGCTTCACCGCGACCCCCTACCGCCTCGATTCCGGCCGCCTCGACGAAGGCGCGGGCCGCCTGTTCTCCGGGATCGCCTACGAGGCCGACACGTTCGACCTGATCCGGCGGGGGTTTCTGGCGCCCCTCGTGTCCAAGGCGACGCTGACCCAGCTCGACGTCTCCGGGGTCGGACGGCGCGGGGGCGACTACATCCCGGGGGAGCTGGAAGCGGCGGTCAACCGCGACGGGATCACCCGGGCCGCGGTCGCGGAACTGGTGGATTATGGCCGGGGGCGGCGGGCGTGGCTCGCCTTCTGCGCCGGCCTCGCCCATGCCGATTCCGTGCGCGACGCCGTGCGGGCGGAGGGCTATGCCTGCGAGACCGTCTCGGGCGAGACGCCCCGCCGGGAGCGCGACCGGATCGTGGCGGGGTTCCGGGCCGGACGGATCCGCTGCCTGACCTCGGTGGGGGTGCTCGGCACCGGTTTCAACGTTCCCGAGGTCGATCTCGTGGCGCTCCTGCGCCCGACCCGCAGCACCGGGCTCTACGTGCAGCAGGTCGGCCGGGCGCTGCGCTGCGCGCCGGACAAGGCCGACGCGCTGATCCTCGACTATGCCGGGCTGGTGCGGATGCACGGCCCGGTGGATGCCGTCACCGTCCGGAGCGCCGCCGAGGTCCAGGGCCAGCTGCGCGGCGGGGCAGGGGGCCTGCGCGCCAAGCCCTGCCCCGGCTGCGGTGCCCTGATCGCCCTCAACGCCTCGACCTGCGAGGCCTGCTGGACCGAGCCGGAGGCGGAGGCCCTGCCCCCGCACGACGCGGCGGCCGACGACGCGCTGCCGATCCTCTCGACCGATCTCGGCGCGCACGGCATCGGACCGGGCGGCCCTGCCCCCGTGCCGGAGCCCGCCTGGCATCCGGTCACGGGGCTGAGCCTGCAGGCCGCGCCGGACGGACTCGACCTCGTGATCGGCTGGCGGGACGGCGCCGCGGAGGCCGATTGGCACGTGCGCCTGCGACCCGAGCGGAGCGGCTACGAGCGCGAGAAGGCGGTGCACTGGTGGCGCGGCCTCGGCGGCGGCCGGGACGCGCCGATGACCGCAGCCGGGTTCCTAGACCGCGCCGCCTGCCTGACCCGGCCGGCGGCGATCCGGATCCGGCCCGGCCGGCTGTCGGAGCAGATCGAGTGCCGGGCGCCGGACGGGCGGATTCTCGGCGCTGTGCGGCGCCGGCCCGGGTACGACGCGTGACATCCGCGCGGGGAGGGGACTGGGACCGCCCTCGCCCGGCCGGCCCGGTGCAGATTCAGCGCAGCCTCGGCGAGTCCGGCGGAGCACGCCGCCCCGTCCGCTGCAGCGTTCCCGAAGGCTGGATTTCCGTCGGCTGGATTTTTGCCGAACCGCCACCGCACGGCGATCCAGGCCCCCTCACCCCGCCGCATCGATGTGTCTAGTTCCATAATATATCTTATGCGAATTCCGGATGGGCATCGGCCGAGAGCAGCCGGGGTGTCGTCTTGCGGTCTGTCGGCGGTTCCGGCGTCACCGGACCGAAGCCGGGCCGCCGCTCCGCCGGGACGACGGTGTCGGAGATCGTCCGCCTCGGAGTCGGAGGCAGCCCCGTGGCCGGACGGATCGGACCGCGCCGTCGATCGGGGGCAGGGCCGGTTGGGTCCCCTCCCCGCAGGTCGGACGCCGCTCCGGTCGCCTGCCGGCCTTGGCGGTGGTCGCCCGGGATGGGGCCACGGTGAGATCGTGGCTTGAGGGCATCGTCCTGAAGGTCGGGATCAGGATGATGGACTGTGATCGCGCCCGTTGCCGCGCAGGATCGCCTGTCGACCCGATCCCGTGGATTTCAACGGGATCATCCCTTTGGCGGGGTCTCGGGGCAGAGCCCCGGGTCGGTGCGGTGGCCGGTCACCACCGCTCAGCCGGATCGGGGGTCACTTCGGGGACCGCGCGGCACGCGCGCCCGGTCGCTCCGTCAGCGGCTCCCGCATCGCCCCGGACGATGCCGCCCCCGGCGGTCGGGATAGGCCGTCGCGCCCGGGGAATCGAACGTATCGATCGGCCGCACATCCGGCAGGGTCCGATCGTTTTCATAGACCAGACCGATATACGAACTTGGGACTTGGTTAATCCTAAATCTTGGCACGCTCTTAACGCGCCGCCGCCTAGGGTCGCCCCGCCGGTCGGTCCTGCTGCGCAGGCCTGGCCGACAGGGTCATTCTCGGCAGGAGCTTCGTCGATGCTCAGGTTCCTCGCGGCGCCCGCCGCCTGTCTGATCCTGTGCGGCGCCGCCGCCGCGCAGGACATGCCGGGGCTCGCAACCCTGGCGCCCCCCGATCTGATGCAGCCGAGCCTCGTTGCGCCTGAACGGGGAGCCGATACCGACCGCCCCGACGCCGGCCCGGCCGTGCCGGTCGGCGCCAGGGCCGGCCAGTCCCCCCTCGGGGCCCGCGCGGCACGCGGCGATCCGGGTGGGAAACAGGCGCTCGCCGACCTGAAGTCCGGGCCCGCCCGGCCCTGGTGCGCCCAGGATCGCCGGGTCGGCACCGGCGCCGGCTTCTGCCTGATCAACTGAGCCGGCCGGTCCGGCGCGGGGCTCACGAGGCCGCGTAGACCGAAACCTCGTCGAAGGTCTCGTCGGCCCCCGGCGCGTAGGCGAGGGAGGCGACGAGCAGCACCAGCACGGCCGCGCCGATCGCCGCGGCGACGAGCAGGCGCGTGAGGAGTTCCGCGTGCGCCCGGGCGGCATGGATCACCGCGCAACCGAGCACGAAGGCGCAGGCCTGCGCCGCCGGGCTCACGAGGGCCGGCATCACCACCCGCCTCCGGGGCTCCGATCCCGGTCGATCCCGCCCATGGTCCCCTCCCCGGCCCGAACGGCCCATCTCCGGCGCGGCTTATGCCGCCGCCTTCGAGACGGCGGATCGCCCTGCCGCGGCGACGGTACGATCCGGCTCGCCCGCCGCGCGACCCCAATATGGGGGACCCGGCCCCGCGGCCGGCGATCCGTCACGCGTTCGTGACCCGTCCGCGCAGGGTCACGCGGGCGTCGAATCCGGGGTTGCCAGCGCATAGGTGGCCTCGCCGACGCGGCGCAAAGGTCCGCCCGGGCCGGACCGCTTCCACAGGCGGGTGTTGAGGGCCGCCACGGGATCCCGGCCCGGCAGGGTGAAGCCCTGGCCCAGGAGGCGTTCCAGGATCTCGGCTGCGTGCAGCGGCCGGCCCGCCTGCGCGATCGCCGTGCAGGCGGCCTGGACCAGGGCCCGCCCGTAGCGCCGGGCACCGGCCGCATCCTCCGTGAAGGCCACGGCCGGCGGGACCGCCCCGCGCGTCTCCGCGGTCCCGGAGGATCCGCCGCCGGACGCGCGCCCCGCGATTGGCGGTGCGGGGAGCGGGACCGCGTCCGGCTCGGGCGCCGGACCGTCGGCGGGGCCGGCACCCGGTTCGGGCGTCCGGTCGCGGGTCGCGGCCCCTGCCCCCAGGCGGCGGCCGAGGTCGCGGTACAGGATGAGGTCCGCGATGTCCCGATCGAGCGCCTCGCGCTGCCGGCGCAAGGCTTCGAGCCGCATCGCGATCTCGGCGTCGGACAATCCCATCGGCCATTCCCTCTCGTCGGAGGGAACATACACGCTTTCCCTCCCTAGGGAACAGAGGTCGCTATCTTCCGTGCGAGCCCTCCAAAATATTCCTACCAGGCCGGCCGGTCAGATAGAATATTCCATCGTGCTTGTCCGGTGCCCGGCCGGCTCACGGATCGAGCGCGGTCTGCCGCGCGTGTCAGGGATCGCCGCCCGCCGGCCGGGCCGGTCGCTCAGCGCCGCGCCCGTATTCCCTTGGCCGCCGGCCGGGGCGGAACCAGCAGCGCGCTCGGATCGGCCGGGTGCAGGGTCAGGCCGCCGTCGTCCAGCATCATCGGCAGGCGGGGGAAAACCTCGCGCAGATGGGCGAGATCCGCCTTGAACGCCTGCCGGAAGCTGCGGATCGAGGCGTTCTCGGCGCCGAACTGCGCGTGGAGGTTGGACCAGGTCAGCCGCAGCGGCCGCTGCAGGGACCGCAGCCGGTAGCCGGTCCAGAACAGGAGGTCGAGCTTGCGCGCCGAGCCCGAGAAGGCGCGGGCGGCCCGGACGTCGACCGGCAGGGCGTGCCGGATCAGGGTCTCGTAGAATTCCGGATCGAAGCGCACGGTGCGCCCCGCGGTGTCGTCGCCCTCGCCGGCGCGGGGGCGCCACAGTTCCAGGCTGCGGAACGGCGGGACGTTGAGGGTGGTGGCGCTGTCGCGCCCGTCCCAGAGGCCGATCTGCATGGAGCAGGCGGCCAGGCGGTTCAGCTGCTCCTTGAACTGGCGGATGGTGCCGCGCTCGCCGCCCGTGACCGCGAAGCCCATCTCGCGCATGAAGCCCGACAGGGTCTCGGCGACCTTCACGGTGGGGCTGCGCTGGCGTACCGCCTCGGTGCAGAGGTGGAGCAGCACCAGCCGGGCCTTCGGCCCGTAGGGCAGCCCCTGGGGCGTGAAGGCGCCGGTCTCGGGGTCCTTGATCCGTCCGGCGATCAGGCTGAGCGAGTTGCGCCCGTAGGTCCGCGAGAACTCGCGGACCGGCCCGGGGTCGCGGTAGGGCAGGCCGCACAGGGCCAGCACCGAGTGGATGTGCTGGAGGCTCGACGGCAGCGCCGGCTCGCTCTCGATCACGAGCCGCACGGCGTCGCGGCGGCGCTGGTCGCGCGAGAGGGCGGCGCGGCGGAGTTCCGCCTCCCCCAGGAGGGCGGCCTGTGCGTCGCGCTCGCGCTGGCGATGCAGGACGTGCTCGACGATCTGCGCGAACAGGAAGCCGCCGCGCGCCGCCTCGACCTCGGCCCGCAGGTCCGGATCGTGGATGTCGGCGATCTTCTCCTCGATGCCCATCGCCCCTCGGCCCGAATCGCACGGACGCGCGCCTTCCCGGCAGACGGGAGGGCGGCCCGATCCTGCCATGCCACGATTCGGCCGCCGAAGTCCGGGGGCGGTCCGGCTTGTCCCGATAATCCCCGCTTCCCGCCCCGTTTCCCCGGGCCGCGGACAGCCGAGTGCGCAGACTTGCATACGGCCCGGATCGGTCGCCGCATCCGGCGCAGAGTTCGATACGGCCGGGGGTGCGCATTCCGTCCCCGCTATCCACCGCGCCCGGCTCGAATCCGCGCCGAATCGGATACGCCGCCGCGCAGACTCCGATACGCCGCCGTGCCGCACCGGCGCAGACTCCGATACGTCCGGGCGCAGAGTTCGATGCGCGACCGCGCAGAGTCGGATACGAGAAACAGGCTCAATGCCCTGGCGCAGCTCACGAATTTCGAACCCCATATAGCTTGCTGAACTGACTCTCTGAGAGATTCTTACAGATAATCTTCCTAGTGCGTCGGAGCTCGTTCGTTCTGACGAACGCACCTCTGGACGGGCACGTCTGCACATGGTTTCAAGGGAATATGCCGGTCTTGTCCACATTCCGGATCCGCCCGGGACCACGGCACGACCGCATCCCCGCTCCCGACCCGGTCGCCGACGGGCGCCTTGACGCGGAGCGCGCCGCCCGGTTTCTCGGGAGCGCCCGAGAGGGCCTTCAGAAAGGCCGAGCCGATGCCCCCCTCCCCGATCGCGTTCCGATGACGGACCGCCGCACCGACGGCCGTGCCCCCGAAGGCCGGCCGCCCCGCCCCCGTCCGTCCGGACCCCGGGGGCCGGGCACCCGGCCCGGGAACCGGTCCTTCACGAAGGGACCGCGGCGGGACCTCGACGACGACGGACCTGCGGTGCTCTACGGCTGGCATCCCGTGGTCCAGGCGCTCGGCAACACGGCCCGCGGCCTGCATCGGCTGCTCGCCACCGAGAACGCGGCCGCGCGGCTGGAGGCGGAGTTCGGCGGCGCCCTGCGGATCACCCCGGAACTGGTCCGCCCGAGCGAGATCGGCCGGCTGCTCGGCCCGGACGCGGTCCACCAGGGCCTCTATCTCGAGGCGGAGCCCCTGCCCGCCCCCGGGCTCGACGACCTGCCGGCCGACGCCCTGCTGCTGGCCCTCGACCAGATCACCGACCCGCACAATGTCGGGGCCATCGTGCGCACCGCCGCGGCCTTCGGGGTGTCGGGGATCCTCACCACCGCGCGCCACGCGCCGGGCGCCACCGGGGTCCTGGCGAAATCCGCCTCCGGCGGGCTGGAGCACGTGCCGTTCGTGACCGTCCGGAACCTCGCCGAGGCGCTGATCGCCCTGGGCGAGCGGGGGTTCACGCGGGTCGGGCTCGATTCCGACGCGCCGGAGAGCCTCGACGCGCTGACGGTGGCCCGGCCGCTGGTGATCGTGCTGGGCGCCGAGGGCAAGGGCCTGCGCGAGCGCACCCGGGGCTGCTGCGACGTCCTGGCCCGGATCCCGTTCTCGGGGGCGATCCGCAGCCTCAACGTCTCGAACGCCGCCGCCATCACCCTCTACGCCCTGGGCCGGGCCTGAAACGTCGCGGAGCGGCGCGACGGGGTTCCGGGGCGTTGCGCCGGACACGTTCGGAAACACCAAACCGGCCGCGGACGCCGCTGTCCCGCCTAGGCAAACTCCTCAACCTTCCGTAGAACGGGTGGCGAGGGGGGCGTAGGCTCAGAGGCACGCGCCGGATGCTGGACGATGCGTTTACCTACGGGGGCTGGGCCTTCAGCCTCGTCGCCGTCGGCGTGTGGATCTGGCTCGCGCGCCGGGCCTTCCCGAACTTCGACTCCTTCGTGAGGGGGTTCGACGACGAATTGCAGCTGGGCGCCAGTTCCGAGGAACGTGCGCGCAACGCGCGCTGGCATCAGGTCCGGCAGGCCGCAATGGCCCTGACGGCGGTGGCGGCCCTGTGCCTGTCGATCGGCTTCGCGATCCCCGACTGACCAGGGGCTGACCAGGGGCGCCGCGTCGTGCGTCGTCTCCGGTTCCGATCAGCGGGCCGCGTCCCCGCTGTCCGCGGCGGCGCGGTCACGGCGCAGCAGGTAGATATCCATGATCCAGCCGTGCCGGATGCGGGCCTCCGCCCGGATCCGGCGGATCTCGTCGCCCACGCTGCCCAGCCGGCCGGCGATCAGGATCTCGTCCGGGCCGCCGAGATAGGCGCCCCAGTGGATCGCCAGGTCCGGATCGAGATGGGCGAAACTCGGATCGCCGTCGAGCATCACCACGACGCTGTCGGCGCCGTCGGGCCAGCCGGCCGCGAGGCGCCGGCCGGTGGTGATCAGCACCGCGCCGCCGATGCCGTTCAGCGGCACCCCGTGGCGGGCGGCGAGCACCTGCACGCTGGACAGGCCGGGGATCACCGTGCGGGCGAAGGCCACGCGTCCGTGGGCGGCGATCCGGTCGAGGATCCGCAGGATGCTGTCGTAGAGGGCCGGGTCCCCCCAGACCAGGATCGCCCCGATCTGCCCGGCCCCGAGCTCCGCCGCGAAGGCCGCCTCCAGCCGCGCGGCCCGGGCCGCGTGCCAGGCCTCGACGGTGCTCCCGTAATCGGCCGGCCGGCGCTCCCGGGGCGGGTCCTCCACGGTGACGACCCGATGGGCTTTCCGGATATGGGCCGCGCAGATCCGTTTGCGGATCGCCACGAGGTCGGCGGTCTCGGCGCGCTTGTCGAGCACGAACACGACGTCGATGTCGGAGAGCGCCCGCACCGCCTGGAGGGTCAGGTGCTCGGGATCGCCGGTGCCGATCCCGATGACCCGGATCTGCCTGTCCTGCATGCGCAATCCCGGTTTCAAAGGGGCCCCGACCGTTTGCGGGTGCGGGGCTTGCGCCCCGATCACCCGCCGGAGGGGTCATGCCCTCTGGACGCCCATTTGGCCAGGATCGCCCGGGCGATGGTCAGGTCCTGCAGGGCGATGCCGGAGGAGTCGAACACCGTGATCGCCTCCGGATCGGTCCGGCCCCCCTCCCCGGCCCGGAGCACGTCGCCGATCGCCCGCAGGGCCGCCAGGGCGCGCGCGGAGGCGTGCTGGAACTCGCCGAGGGTGCGCGCCTGCTCCGGCAGGTCGCAGAACAGCTGCGCCCGCTCCAGCAGGGCGGGGGGCAGCTCCTGCTTGCCCGTCGCGTCCGCCCCCATGGCGGCGACATGCGTGCCGGGGCGGACCCACGCGTCCTCGAACAGCGGGGCGCGCGCCGGCGTCGCCGTGACGATCACGTCGGCGGCCGCGCAGGCCTCCCGGGCGGCGGCGGCCCGCACCGCGATCCCGGATCCCCCCTGCCCCGCCAAGCGCTCGGCGAAGCCCGCGACCTTGGCCGTGTCCCGGGCCACGACCAGGACCTGGCGGATCGGCAGCACCCGGGCGAGCGCCGCGCACTCGAACGCCGCCTGGTTTCCGGCCCCGAACACGGCGAGCACCGTGGAATCCGGACGGGCGAGGACGCTGGCCGCCACCGCGTCGGCGGCGGCGGTGCGGTAGGCGTTGACCCGGCCCGCCTCGATCACCGTGTCGATGCGGCCGACCGCCTGGTCGAACAGCAGGATCACCGAATTGTGCCGGGGCAGGCCCCGGTCCGGGTTGCCGGGCCAGAACGAGCCGACCTTCAGGCCCGCGTAACCGGCGGTCGAGCCCGACTTGATCGAGAACCGGTTGGCCGGCTCCGAGCCGTGCCCGAGCACCGCCGGGAACAGGGTGGTGCCCGGCGCCACCGCGGCGACCAGCGCCTCCCGGGCCGCCTCGAACGCCATGGCGTGATCGACCAGCGCCGCCGATTCGTCCTCCGAGATGAAGCGCATGACGTGAAGACCTCCAAAGTTAAGGTTTCAAAAGGTCGAGACCTTTTGCGGGTGCAGGGCAGAGCCCTGCCGCCGGGCTTCGCCCGGTATCGGGGCGCCGCCCCGATACCCCGCCAAAGGGCCGAAGGCCCTTTGGAAACCCATCTACAACGTCATGCCGCGGGCGGTGACCGGCCAGATCGCCTCGACCCGGCCGTTCCGCACGCCCACGTACCAGTCGTAGACGTTGACCGTCGGGTCGCAATGGCCGGGGATCAGCTTCAGGCGCTCGTTGAGCTTGAGGACGTTGCCGGGATCGCTGAGCACCCCGTGCTCGTCCGAGCACTTGATGTATTCGACGTCGTCCCGGCCGAAGACCTTCGGCAGGCCGCTGTCGATGCTCTGCGCCTTCAGGCCGGCATCGCAGATCGCGACATCCGCCTTCGCCTTGCTCATGATCGCCGTGTAGATGAACAGGCTGTTCTCGAAATCCGCGATCGGCCGGCCCTCGGCGTCCTTCACCCGCTGGTAATCCGCGTCCATGAAGACGTAGGAGCCGCATTGCAGCTCGTTGTAGACGCCGCTGCCGCCCTCCAGGGCGAAGCTGCCGGTCCCGGCCCCCGCCACGATGGCGCAGGCGAGACCCTCCGCCGTCAGCAGGTCGACGGTGCGCTTCGTGTCGTCGATCGCCGCCTGGATCAGGGCCCTGCGCTCGGCGTAGTCGCGCACGTGCTGGGCCTTGCCCTGATAGGCCTGCAGGCCCGCGAAGGTCAGCCCCGGCGCCGCCGCGATCTTCTTGGCGATCGCCAAAGCGGGCGCGCCCGGGGCGACCCCGCAGCGGCCGGCGCCGACATCGATCTCCACGAGGCATTCGAGGGTGACGCCGTACGTCACGGCCGCCGCCGAGAGGGCGTCGACATTGCCGGAATCGTCGACGCAGACCAGCACCCGCGCCCGCTTGGCCAGGGCCGCCAAGCGCTCGATCTTCCTCGGCGCGGTCACTTGGTTGGAGACCAGCACGTCGCGGATGCCGGCGCTCACCAGAGCCTCGGCCTCGCTGACCTTCTGGCAGCAGATGCCGCAGGCGCCGCCCCGCTCGATCTGCATCACCGCGATGTCGGAGGATTTATGGGTCTTGGCGTGGGCCCGGTGGCGCAGGCCGTGCTCCGTCATGAAGCGGCCGAGCGTGTCGATGTTGCGCTCGAGGGCGTCGAGATCGACCAGCAGGCAGGGGGTGTCGACCTCCTCGACCGGCATTCCGACGCTGGCGGGGATGTTGTTGCGCATGGTGTTTCCTCCGGATCTGTATTGGCGGGTCCCGTCAGGGGGCGAGGCCCAGAAGCTCGGCGATGCGCGGCGTCGCCTTGATGCCGGTGCCGGTCAGCACCACCACGGTGGTCTCCCCGGGCCGGATCGCACCGCCGGCGGTGAGGTCGGTGAGCGCCGCCGCGGCCATCGCGCAGGTCGGCTCGACGTAGAGGCCCGAGCGGGCGAGCGCCATCAGGGCCGCCTCGATCGCGGCCTCGGAGACCGCCACGGTGCCGCCGCCGGACCGGCGCAGGGCCGCCAGCACCGCCCGGCCCCGGACGGGCTGGGCGATCGATGCGCCCTCGGCCAGCGTCGGGCGCGGGGTGACGGGCACGTAATCCGCGGCGCCGGCCGTGAACCCCGCGTGCAGGGGCGCGCAATGGGCGGGCTGAACCGCGTAGAGGCGGGGCAGGCGGGTGATCGCGCCCCGGCGCAGCAGCTCCGAGAAGCCGATGTCGCAGCCGAGCACGTTGCTGCCCGCGCCGCAGGGGATGATGACATTGTCGGGCGCGGAGAAACCCAGATCCTCCCAGAGCTCGTAGGCGAGGGTCTTGGTGCCCTGGAGGAAATGGGCCTGCCAATTGTGGCTGGCGTAGAAGATCGTGTCGGACTGCCGGATCGCGGCGTCGGCGGTGTCCTGGCGGGTGCCGGGGACCAGCTCGACCTCGGCGCCGACGGCGCGCATCTGCACGGTCTTGGCCGGGGAGGTCGAGGCCGGGACCAGGATCCTGGCCCGCATCCCGGCGGCGGCCGCGTAGGTCGCCACCGCGGCGCCGCCATTGCCCGAGGAATCCTCCAGCACCGCGTCGATCCCCTGCTGGCGCAGGATCGACAGCATCACGGACGCGCCGCGATCCTTGAAGCTGCCCGAGGGGGCGAACCATTCGAGCTTGAAATGGGCGTGGCCGCCCCGCCAGGGCCGGCGCACCAGCGGCGTGCAGCCCTCCCCGAGCGTGACCGGGTCGGCCACCGCCACCGGCAGCGCGGCGGCGTAGCGCCAGAGGGACCGCACCCCCGTGTCGATCGCGTCCCGGCCGATCCCCGGTAGGTCGGTGATCATCAGCGGGCCGCCCGAATCCGCCCGCCAGCGGGGCGTCTCGATCGGGTAGGTCTCCCGGGTGACGGGATCGAGATAGGCGGGGGGCGCGGGCATCGCGGCTCGGGTTCCGGGGCGTCTCGATGATAGAATACAAAATAATCTGGGGAAACGCGCCGTCCGTCCCCCCGAAAGGACGGCGCGTTTCATCCCGGTCCGGCCCCGTATGGCCGGCCCCGGACCGGGATCGTTTTCGCCGGTCGCCGCGCCGGCGCGGTGGTCAGGCCGCGAGCGGCAGGCTGGTCCCCTCCGGGGCGTGCGCGGCGGCGAGCGCCCCGGCGACGATCTCGGCGGTGGCGCCGGACAGCGTCCAGCCGAGATGGCCGTGCCCGGTGTTGTAGAAGACCCCCGGCAGGCGGCCCCGGCCGACCTTGGGCAGCATGTTCGGCAGCATCGGGCGCAGGCCGCTCCAGGCCACCACCCGGTCGGTGTCGACCAGCGGGAACTGCTCCCGGGTCCAATCAACCAGCGGCTGGATCCGGTCGTGGCGGATGTCGCGGTTGAAGCCGTTGAACTCGGCCGTGCCGGCGACCCGCAGGCGCGCGTCGCCGAGGCGGCTGGTGACGATCTTGGCCGCCTCGTCGAGGATGCTCACCTCGGGGGCCGCCCGCTGCGCCTCCGGCGTCATCAGGTTCACGGTGATCGAGTAGCCCTTCACCGGATAGACGTTGACCCGGTCCCCGAGCATCGCGGCGAAGTGCCGGCTGGCGCAGCCCGCGCAGATCACCACGGCGTCGACGTGCAGGACCTGCTGGGCGCCGGCCGGATGGTCGGCCTGCTGGCCCGCCTGCCGCCAGCCGACGGCGTAGCCCCCCTCCCCCGGCGCGATCGTCTCGACGGTGGCATCCTGGATGAAGCGGACACCCTTGCGGGCGCAGGCGGCGGCGAGGCCGCGGGTGAACTTGTGGATGTCGCCGGTGGCGTCCGAGGGCGTGAAGAAGCCGCCGTGATAGGTCCCGGCGAGGGTCGGCTCGAGGGTGCGGATCTCCTCGGGGGTCACGGCGTGGCGCTCGAGCCCGCCCTCCCGCAACAGGGCGTTGACGGCATGCGCCTTCTCGAAGCTCGCCCGGTCCCGGTAGAAATGCAGGATGCCGCGGGTCTTCAGGTCGAAATCGATGCCCTCCGCCTCCGCCATGGCGAACAGGGCCGCCCGCGCCTTCAGCGCCAGCCGCACGGTCTCGACGGTGTTCTCCCGGTAATGGGCGATCTCCCGCATGAACTCCGCCATCCAGGACAGCTTGTGCCAGGAGGGGGTGGGGTTCATCAGCAGCGGCGCGTCGCGGCGCAGCATCCACTGGACGCCGTGGAGCACGGTGGAGAGCTTGTTCCAGACCTCGGCGTTGCAGGCCGAGAGCTGGCCGCCATTGGCGAAGGAGGTCTCCATGGCGGCGTAGCGCTGCCGGTCGAGGACGGTGACGCGGTAGCCGCGCTGGGTGAGCGCGTAGGCGGTCGTCACGCCGGTGATGCCGGCGCCGATCACGGCGATATGGGTCATGGGTCGGGAACTCCGGAACGTCTGGACGCGGGAAGGCCGCCCTCACGCGGTCGGCCGGTTTTCGCGCCCCATCTGTCCCGATGCCTGAGAGCTTGATCCGCGCGGCCCTGGCAAGGCTCCACGCGAACGTCCCCTTCGGCGGGTGCCCACGGGCTTCCCCGCTGCACCGCTCTCCAGATCGCCCTGACGACACGGTTCCGGTGCCTGAGAGTTTCCGGGGCGGTTGCTCCGTCGGCGCCGGGTCCCCCTCTGTGGGGCGATCCCGGTCTCTCCCGCATCGTCGCGATGGGCTGATCCCTCGATACGCCGATTCGGCCGCGCGGGAGAAGCCCGGTTTCCCCGCATCCTGCCCGTTCGGCGGACAGCGGGTGCGTGCTGTCACCGGCCGGGAGCGATCCCGGCCGCCGGCCGTTGACGGAGGATCCCTCAGGAGACGCCCGATGCTCACCAGGACCGCGATCTACGAGGGCACGGTGCGCGACGGCCAGGACGAGGCGTTCTTCCGCCGGGTGCGGGCGGAGCTGGAGCCGTTCTGGCGGCGCTTCCCGGGTGTGATCGCGGTGCGGGTCCAGCGTCTCGTCTCCAAGGATCCCGACGCGCGGCCGATCGCCATGATCCTGGAGATGGATTTTTTGGACCAAGCGGCGCTCGACGCCTGCCTGGCCTCCTCGATCCGCCCGGAATCCCACGCCGCCACCGAGGCGGTGATGCAGATGTTCGACGGCCGGTTCTACCACCTCGTCAGCGAAGGCCGGACCCTGCCGCCGGCCGATTAGCGCATCGTTCCGGACATCCGGACATCCAGGCCCGGACCGGCCGCTATCCGTGGCGATGTGTTACCGATCATAAACCTATCAATACGAAAATACCGGTCGAAGTGACAAATCTCTGCGAGATCCAAACGCCTGGCAATTGATTTTAAGTCCCTCGGCACAGGATCCCTAAAGACGAAATCCCACCGGTCTCAGGCGGCGGCGCGATGGCGAAGTGGATACCGGGCGCGGCCATCTTCGGCCTGCTGTGCCTGATGGTCATCCCGGCTCCCGGGATCTGGGGCGTTCTGATCGGCGCTGCCTGCGTGCTGGCGATCGTCGGCAGCCTGTGCATGCTGCTCCTGGACCGGACCGCGACCGCCATCCTCGCGTGGCGCAGCCGGGCCCGGCAGACGCGCGGGAACCGGGCCCGGGCGGTGCGGGCCGGCTTCGGGATGACCCGGAAGGTCTGACGGTCCGGCGGGGACTGGATTCGCCGTCCCATCGGTGCGAGGTCCCGGCGGCGGCGCGCCCAGGGTGCCGCGACGGCGCCACGACCAACCGGGACGGTCCGATGAAGCTCTTCTACTCCCCCGCCTCCCCCTATGCCCGCAAGGTGCTGGTCCTCGCCCACGAGACCGGGCTGATCGACCGGATCGAAGTCACGGCCGCCACGGCGTCCCCGACCGGCTCCGCCGCGGAGGTCGCCGCCCACAACCCGCTCGGCAAGATCCCCGCGCTGGTTCTGGAGGACGGGACCGCCCTCTACGACAGCCGGGTGATCTGCGAGTACCTCGACGGCCTCTCGGCCGGTCCGCGCCTGTTCCCCGAGGGTGCGGCGCGCTGGGACGCCCTGGTCCGGCAGGCGCTCGCCGACGGCCTGCTCGATGCGGCGCTGCTGACCCGCTACGAGCGGGTGCTGCGCCCGGAGGCGCAGCGCTGGGAGTCCTGGGAGGCCGGCCAGACCGGCAAGATCGCGGCGGCGCTCGACCGGTTCGAGGCCCTGGTCGCCGGCATGCCGACCCTCGACATCGGCACGGTCGCGATGGCCTGCGCGCTCGGCTACCTCGACCTGCGCTTCCCCGACCTCGCCTGGCGCGCGGGGCGCCCGGCCACCGCCGCCTGGTACGCGGCGTTCGAGGGCCGGCCCTCGATGACCGCGACGATCCCGAAGGGGTGAGGCGCCGGCACAGGACTCCGCAGGGCCTGCGCCCTGCACCCGCAGGAGGTCCCCCGGATCGCTCGAAGCCAGGATCGGCCCCTACGGCCGGTCCTGGACCGCGTAGGGGTGGGACGAGGCGAGCGGGTCGGCGAAGAAGTCCTGGACCGTCCCGGCGCCGGTGCCGAAGGTGATGAGCAGGAAGCCGCCCGCCAGCGCCACGTTCTTCAGGAAATCCCAGAACAGCCCCCGGCCCGTGCCGCCGGACCAGAAGTCGCCCGGCACCCAGAACTGCTTCCAGAGCAGCGCCGTGACCCCGCAATAGCCGGCCAGCACGAAGGCGGCGGCCCGGTCGGCGGTGCCGGTCAGGATGCCCAGCGACATCCCGATCTCGACGCAGAGCCCGGCCAGGATCAGCGCCGTGGCGGGCGCGGTGGCGTGCACCGCCTCGCGCGCCTGCCCGACCGCCCCCCTGAAGTTCAGGATCTTGTCGAGGGCGCTGAACGGCAGGAACAGCAGCACGAGGAGCAGGCGAACGCCGAATGCGATCGCGACGCTGAGGCTGGCCATGGGCGTGACACGCTTCCCGATCTGGCCCTGCGGCCCGTTGCTCATCTAGCGTGCGTTCCGCCGAAGGGGATGCCGGTTCGGCGCAAGAAAGCACGTTCCGACACGGAGCCGGAGCCGTTCCCCGTCGCAACGCGGCCGGGGGCGGCTCTGCGCAGCGTCCCGAAAGGTGGCCCCCCGCGATGATCCGCGCGCGCCACCGAAGCGGGCACCGGCCCGGTCAGGCCGCCCGCACCCGGGTCAGGAAGCCGCCCACGGCCTCGCGCAGGGCGCCCGCCTGCCGGGAGAGGTCGCCCGCCGCCTGCAGCACCTGGGCCGAGCCCTGGCTCGCGGTGTTCGCCGCCGTGCCGACCCCCGCCATGTGGCCCGAGACTTCGCGGGTGTCCTGCGAGGTCTGCGCGGTGGTCCGGGCGATCTCGGCGGTGGCCGCGCCCTGCTGCTCCACCATGGCGGCGATCTCGGCGCCGATCCGGGCGAGGGTGCGGATCACCTCGGTGATGCCGCCGATGGACCGGACCGAGGCCTCCGTGGAGTCGGTGATCTCCGCGACCTTGGCGGTGATCTCCCCGGTGGCCCTGCCGGTCTGCTCGGCGAGGTGCTTCACCTCGGCGGCGACCACCGCGAAGCCGCGGCCGGCCTCCCCGGCGCGGGCCGCCTCGATGGTGGCGTTGAGCGCCAGCAGGTTGGTCTGCCCGGCGATCTGCGAGATCATCGCGACGATCTCCCCGATGCTGCCGGCCGCCGCGGCGAGGCGCCGGACCTCCCCGGCCATGCCGTCCGCGTCCCGGGTCGCGGAGGCCGCGAGATCGGCCGAGGCCCCGACCTGCACGCCGATCTCCCGCACCGAGGCGGTGAGTTCCTCGGTGGCCGCCGCGACCGTATCGGCGGAGTGCGCGGCCGAATCCGCCGTCCCGGCCACCGCCCGGCTGAGGTCGGTGGTGTCCTGGGCGGCCCGGGCCATGCCGTGCGCGGAGGCCTCCAGCTGGGCGGCGGCGGCCGAGACCCCCTCGACGATGCCGCCGACCTGGCGCTCGAAGCTGTCGGCGAGGCCGAGCGCGGCCTGGCGCCGGGCGGCGTCGGTCTCGGAGGCGCGCCGCTCCTGCGCGGCCCGGGCCGCGCGGCGCTCGGCGACGCTGTCGCGGAACGTCAGAGCGGCCGCGGCGATCGCCCGGACCTCCTGGGGGCCGCCCGTGGGGATGTCCAGATCGGCGTCCATCCCCTCCTCCCGGCCGATCGCCGCCAGCACCCGGGCCATCCGGGCGAGCGGCCGGGCGATGGCCGTGCCGAGCCAGACCGCGAGGCCGGCCGAGAGGGCGAACAGGGCGAGGCCCCCGGCGGCCCAGAGGGTCAGCATCCGGTCGGCCCCGGCGCGCACGGCGCCGGCGGCGGCCACCAGATCGGCGGTCAGCCGGTCCTCCACGCCCTTCAGGGCATCGATGCGCTGCGTGGCGAGGCGGAACCAGGCGGGGGCGTCGCGGAAGGCGAGGGCCGCGCCCGGCATCGTCTCCTGGGCGGCCTGGCGCAGGCGCGCGACCTCCCGGGCCGGCTCCGTCGCCTCGGCGGCGTCGAGCAGGGCCGCCTGCCCGGCCCCGGCCCCGGCCCGGAACAGGCCCGCATAGGTCGCCTGCTCGGCCGAGAGGGTGACGAGCCGGCGGGCGGCCGCGAGGTCGAGGCTTCCGGACGCGAAGGCCGCCGAGGCGGCCGCCCGCTCCTGGCCGGCGGCCTCCTTCAGGGCCAGGAAGGCCGCGTAGGCGTTCGCCCGGGCGGCGAGGCCGGCCTCGTCGATCACCCCGCCCATCTCGCGCACGAGCCCCAGCCCCTCGCCGATCAGGCCGGTATAGAACGCCGCCGCCTGGGGCACGCCCGGCGTCAGGGCGTCCACCGCCCGGCGCTGCGCCGGGAGCCCGGCGAGCACCCGCGTGAAACCCGACCCGCGCGCCGCGAAGGCCGGGCCGAAGCCCGTCGCCGCCGCCATGGCCTCGGGCAGGCCGGCGAGCGCCGCATCGGTGCGCCCGCGCTGGGCCGCGAGTTCGGGCCCGAACTGCGCCCCCTTCGCGCCCAGGAACAGGCTGGAGGCTCCGCGCTCGCGCTGGGCCTCGTGCACGAAGGCGCTGATCCGGGAGGCGAGGCCGACGAGGGTCTCCACCCGGTCCATCTCGGCGCGCCGCGCCCACTGGTCCGACACCGCCAGGCCCGCCGCCGCCGCGAAGGCCAGGGTCGGAGCGAGCGCCACCACCAGGATGCGGGCGCGGAGGGAGGAGAGGACGGGCATTGCGGCGGTCTCGGGTCTTGGCGGCTTCAGAACCCCCGATGTCGCCGCATTTGGTAAAGGTCCGGTTTACCAAGGCGATCGGCGATCTCTGTAGGTCTACATTCGGGCGGCGTTCTGATCAGCATCAGTGACTTCGACAGACGGATAGATAAAGATGTTTGCATTGAATATAGCTGTGCTGAAGGTGAGAAAAGCTTGTCGGCGGTGTATTAAACCACTGGTTGTGATGTGGCGTAGATTTTCCGCGTGGCCAGACCGTCCGCCGCCATCTCGCGCAGCGGCGTCGTGATCCTGTTCGACCGGGCGCGCACGCCGGGTTGACCCGGGCCGCCTGCGCGCCATCCTGGGTGAGCATCACGGGCGGATCGACGCCGCGCCCCTCCAGCGCCCCCGGACGCGCCAAGGGCGCGATCGTGTCCCGGGCTTTGTGGCGTGAGGGGAACGCGATGGCCGAGGCGGATCCGGGGACCGGCATCTTCGACCTGGCGGCGCTGGCGGCGGCTTTGCCGGACAGCGCGGCGACGCTCCTGGTCGACACCTACCTGACCGACCGGGCGGCGGCGAGCGCCCGGGTGTTCCGGATCTACCGGCCGACCCCGCCGCATTACCATGCCACCTGCGACGAGTACCTCTACTGTCTCTCGGGCCGGGGCCGGGTCTGGCTGGGCGACCCGGCCGCCGTGACGGCGTTCGGCCCCGGCCAGCTGCTGTTCTTCGAAAAGGGCACGATCCACGCGATGCCGGAGCTCGAACCCGGGGAGCCGGTGGTGTTCCTGTCGATCGACACCCCCCGGCGGGCGCCCACCGACATCGTCTTCGTGAACCCGGAGGACGGCAGCCCCGCGACCTTCATGGCGCGCAACGCCGGGGCTTGAGCCTCAGACCCGCAGGGACCGCCCGGCCGCCGCCACGCCGAGGAGCAGGGCGGCCACGATCAGCAGGGCCGCGGGCAGGCCGAGCGCCTGCGCCACGAAGCCGATCACGGCCGGGCCCGCCAGCACCCCGGCATAGCCGAGCGTCGTCACCGCCGGCACCGCCACGCGCGCGGGCATCGCGGTCTGGCGGCCGGCCGCCGTGAACAGGACCGGGACGATGTTGGCGCAGCCCGCCCCGACCAGGGCGTAGCCGGCGAGCGCCGCCTCCCAGGCCGGGACCAGGACCGAGAGCGCGAGGCCGGCCGCCGCCAGGAGCCCGCCGAGCACGACCACCCGCCGCCGGCCGAGCCGGGCCACGATCCGGTCGCCCGCGAGCCGCCCGGCCGTCATGGTCACCGAGAAGGCCGCGTAGCCGAGCGCCGCCCAGGCGGGGTCGAGCCCGCGCTGCTGGATCAGGAACAGGGCGCTCCAGTCGAGGGCCGAGCCCTCGGTGAGGAACACCACGAAGCAGAGCAGGCCGAGCACCAGCACCGGGCCGCGGGGCAGCGCGAAGGCGGGTCCGCCGCCGCCTGCTCCGTCCGCCGGCAGGATGCCGGGCCAGGAGGCCGCGAACAGGGAAGCGAGGCCGGCGACCAGGAGCAGCACGCTCCGATCCGCGCCGATCCCGGCAGCCAGCAGGCCGCTGGCGATGAGCGCCCCCAGGATGCAGCCGAGGCTGTAGAGGCCGTGGAAGCCCGACATCATCGGCCGGCCTCCGGCGCGCTCCACCGCCACCGCCTGCAGGTTCATGACGCAATCCACCGTCCCCATCCCGGCCCCGAACAGCAGCAGCGCCCCGGTGAGCGGCACGAGCCCCGAGGCCGTGGCCAGCACCGGCAGGGCGAGGCCCAGGGCCAGCGTCCCGGCGAGCAGGACCGGCCGGAAGCCGAGCCGCGAAGCCGCCGCCCCGGCGCTCGGCATCGCCAGGATCGAGCCGATGCCGAAGGTGAGGAGCAGCAGGCCGAGCCCCGCCGCGTCGAGGCCGGCGCGGGCCTTCACCAGCGGCACCAGGGGCGCCCAGGTGGCATTGGCGATGCCGACGATCAGGAACAGCAGCCGGGTGGACAGGCGCTGCCGGCCGGCGGCCCGGTCCTCGGCTCCGCCGCGGGCGGCCGGGGCGGTCAGGTCGAGCGTCGGCATCGGCACCTGCGGTCGGGAGGGGCTGGGGGTGGAACGGAAAAGCGCGCGCCGAAATCAGTCCGACGCGACGTGGGGCCTTGGCTGCTGCTGCGCAACATGGCGGATGGGTTGGGCCATACCGCTTTGGCTCCGCTCTCCGTCATCACGCGCGCAGCGAAGTGACCCCGGGCAGCGCGACACCGGGGAGCGTAGCGCCGACTGGATTGCTTCGCTTCGCTCGCAACGACGGTTGCCTTTCACCGCGTGGTTGCCGACGTACGCGTTTCGTTCTAGCAAGGGCGGCATATGACGGGCCTGCGTCCCGCCGGCCCCCACCTTGCCGTCGGCCCCCTCGGGCTCGACATGTGTCGGAGCGGCGGCTGGCCCGCGCGCGAATCCGATCCGGAATCCGATCCGACTGCGTCGACGCCTCGAAAGACCGCTGCCCTCATGGCCAAAGCCCAAGCTGGAAGTCGTGCCGCAAGCCGCGCCGGTGCTGCTCCGAAAGCCGCCGCCCCGGCACCTTCCAAGACGGCTCCAAAGGCGCCCTCCAAGACCCCTGTCGCCAAGACCCCCGTCGCTGCCAAGACCCCTGAGCGCAAGGCACCCCAGCCCAAGCCCGACCGCGCCGGATCCGAAAAGAGGCGCCCGGCCCGGCCCGGCGCGGCCGCGGAGGCCGCCACCGACGCCAAGCTGGAGGCCCTGTTCGACGCCGCGCCGACGCCCGACCTGGACCGGCGGGTCATCGCGGTCCGGGGCGCCCGGGAGCACAATCTCAAGAACGTCGACCTGACGATCCCCCGGGACAAGCTCGTGGTCTTCACCGGGCTCTCGGGCTCGGGCAAGTCGTCGCTCGCCTTCGACACGATCTACGCCGAGGGGCAGCGCCGCTACGTCGAGTCGCTCTCGGCCTATGCCCGCCAGTTCCTGGAGATGATGTCCAAGCCCGATGTCGACCAGATCGACGGGCTCTCGCCGGCGATCTCCATCGAGCAGAAGACGACCTCCAAGAACCCCCGCTCCACCGTGGGCACGGTCACCGAGATCTACGACTACATGCGCCTGCTCTGGGCGCGGGTCGGCATCCCCTATTCGCCCGCCACCGGCCTGCCGATCGAGAGCCAGACCGTCCAGCAGATGGTCGACCGGGTGCTGGAGCTGCCGGAGAAGACCCGGCTCTACCTGCTCGCCCCGGTGGTCCGCGGGCGGAAGGGCGAATACCGCAAGGAAATCGCCGAGTACCAAAAGAAAGGCTTTCAGCGGCTGCGCATCAACGGCGAATATTACGCGATCGACGACGTGCCGAAGCTCGACAAGAAGTTCAAGCACGACATCGACGTGGTGGTCGACCGGATCGTGGTCCGGGCCGACATCGCCGCGCGGCTGGCCGATTCCTTCGAGACGGCGCTGGAACTCGCCGACGGGATCGCCGAGATCGTGTTCGCCGACGTCCCGGAGGGCGAGACGCCCCGGACCATCACCTTCTCGTCGCGCTTCGCCTGCCCGGTCTCGGGCTTCACCATCGCGGAGATCGAGCCGCGGCTGTTCTCGTTCAACAACCCGTTCGGCGCCTGCCCGACCTGCAGCGGCATCGGCCACGAGATGCGGATCGACCCCGAGCTGGTGATCTCCGATCCGGCCCTGAGCCTGAAGCGCGGCGCGGTCGGCCCCTGGGCGAAGTCGACCTCGCCCTATTACGGCCAGACCCTCGACGCGCTGGCCGAGCATTACGGCTTCAAGACGAGCGTGCCCTGGCAGGGCCTGCCGGAGGCGGCCCGCGCCATCGTGCTGTACGGATCGGGCAGCCAGGCGGTCCGCTTCGCCTACGACGACGGGTTGCGCAAATACACGGTCAACAAGCCGTTCGAGGGCGTGATCCCGAACCTGGAGCGCCGCTACAAGGAGAGCGATTCCGACGCGGTGCGCGAGGAGATCGGGCGCTTCATGAGCGAGACGCCCTGCGCGGCCTGCGGCGGCAAGCGCCTCAAGCCCGAGGCCCTCGCCGTGAAGATCGCCATGGCCGACATCGCCGACGCGACCGCGCTCTCGGTCTCCGAGGCGCACCGCTGGTTCTCGGACTTGCCGGACAAACTCACGCCGAAGCAGAACGAGATCGCGGTCCGGATCCTGAAGGAAATCCGCGACCGCCTGAGTTTTCTGGTGGATGTCGGCCTCGAATACCTGACGCTCGCCCGGGGCTCCGGCTCGCTCTCCGGCGGCGAGAGCCAGCGGATCCGCCTCGCCTCGCAGATCGGCTCCGGGCTCACGGGGGTGCTCTACGTGCTGGACGAGCCCTCGATCGGCCTGCACCAGCGCGACAACGAGCGCCTGCTCGGCACGCTCAAGCGCCTGCGCGACCTCGGCAATTCGGTGATCGTCGTCGAGCACGACGAGGACGCGATCCTGCAGGCCGATTACGTGGTCGATGTCGGCCCGGGCGCCGGCATCCACGGCGGCGAGATCATCGCGCAGGGGACGCCCGCCGAGGTGCTGGCCAACCCGGCCTCGCTCACCGCCCAATACCTCACGGGCAAGATGTCCGTGCGCACGCCGACCGCGCGTCGCAAGGGCCGGAAGGGCAAGCTCGGCCTGTTCGGCGCACGGGGCAACAACCTCAAGGACGTGGATGTCGAGATCCCGCTCGGCACCTTCACCTGCATCACCGGCGTCTCGGGGGGCGGGAAGTCGACCCTGGTGATCGATACCCTGTACAAGGCCGTCGCAAAAAAACTGAACGGCGCGCTGGAGCACCCGGCCCCCTACGGCCGGCTGGAGGGGCTGGAGCACCTCGACAAGGTCATCGACATCGACCAGTCGCCGATCGGGCGCACGCCGCGCTCGAACCCCGCCACCTATATCGGCGCGTTCACGCCGATCCGCGACTGGTTCGCGGGCCTGCCGGAGGCCAAGGCGCGGGGCTACCAGCCCGGCCGCTTCTCGTTCAACGTCAAGGGCGGGCGCTGCGAGGCCTGCTCGGGCGACGGCGTGATCAAGATCGAGATGCACTTCCTGCCCGACGTCTACGTCACCTGCGACGTCTGCAAGGGCAAGCGCTACGACCGCGAGACCCTGGAGGTGAAGTACCGGGCCAAGTCGATCGCCGACGTGCTCGATTCCACCGTCGAGGAGGCGGCCGAACTGTTCAAGGCGGTGCCGGCGATCCGCGAGAAGCTCGAGACCCTCAAGCGCGTCGGCCTGCATTACGTCCATGTCGGCCAGCAGGCCACCACCCTGTCGGGGGGCGAGGCCCAGCGGGTGAAGCTGTCCAAGGAGCTGTCGAAGCGCGCCACCGGCCGCACCCTCTACATCCTCGACGAGCCGACCACCGGCCTGCACTTCCACGACGTCGCCAAGCTGATGGAGGTGCTCCACGAGCTCGTGGACCAGGGCAACACGGTGGTGGTGATCGAGCACAACCTCGAAGTGATCAAGACCGCCGATTGGGTGATCGACATGGGTCCCGAGGGCGGCAACGGCGGCGGCCGGGTGGTGGCCCAGGGCACCCCGGAGGAGATCGCCCGCTCGACGGCGAGCCATACCGGCCGGTTCCTGCGCGCGGTGCTGGAGCGGCGTCCCGCCCGCCGCAGCGCCGCCGAGTAGCCCACCGAGTAGCCCGCCGCGTCACCCGCCCGGTCGCCTACGACGCGCGAATCCGGTGGCGCAGGGTGCTCCGACCCGGCAGGTTCTGCCGGGTGGCAGCCGGATCCGGTCCGCATCCGGGGTGATTCGAGCCGTCCTGCCGCCGTCCGGACCCGGCGCCGACGCGTCCGGACGCGGATTTCGGCCGCCTCCGGGCCCGCAGGGTCGGCGCGCCCCATGCCCGATCGCCCCCCTCGGGCTTGCCGGTTTCTCCCGCGAACCGCGGCGCCAACAGCTTGACCATTCAACGATATTCTTCCGGATGGGACGCTCCGCGCCGGTCCTGTGGACAGTGTTGCATCGCCGCAAAAATGCGGCTTTTGCGCAACGGTTCGGCCGGTTGTGCCGTTTCAGCGAGCATTCCACTGTCTTTCCGCAGGTCTCTGTAGAATAGTTGCAGACGTTGAGACGGGCAGGCTCCGTGGGGGCGCTCGGCAGGTCCGAAGCCGGCAGCCGCGATGGGCGAGCAGACCGGCATGGAAATGCCGAATGCGGGACGGATGCCTTGGGACCTTGGGAAGGAATGAGAAAATGATGAAACACTGGCTCGCGGCCGGCGCGGTCGCGCTCACGGTCGGCATGACGTCGACGATCGCGCAGGCGCAGACCACGACCGTGCCGGGCGAGCAGGTCGGCCTCGCCGTCGGCGCGCCCCTGCCGGAAGGCATCTACGCGATCAACACGTTCACCTACCGCCGCACCGACGGCCGGAACGACGCCGACACGGCCGTCAACATCCCGGTCCTGGTCTGGTCGACCCCGCTGGTGCCGCTCGGCGGCCGGGTCGAGCTGCTCGTCGCCCCCCCGACCGTGTTCGCCTTCACCCGCAACCCGGCGGGCCAGGCCAACAAGGACATCTCGATCAACGTCGGCACCTTCGTCGGCGGCATCTGGGCGTTCGACCTCGGCAGCAACTTCGGCGTCAGCTTGCTCGGCGGCGTGTACCTGAACGACCTCGACGGCGACCGCGGGTCGATCAATGGCCGCGTCGTCAACGGCGTTGTCACCGGCACGCCTGTGCTGCCGCAGCTCTCCTCGAACACCTACCGCTTCGGCGTGGCCGGCAGCTACACCGGCGACGGCTGGAACATCACCGGCAACCTGACCGCCAATATCTACGACTCCCCCGGCCGCTTCCCGGGCCAGGTCGGCGCCGCGATCGGCCCGCTGCGCCTGTCGGACGCCCTGAACTTCGACATCACCGCGACGAAGAAGTTCGGCAACTTCGAGATCGGTCCGGTCGCCTACGGCACCTACAACTTCGACATCAGCCAGTACAGCGCGGCGGCCGGCAACCGCGGCCGCTTCGCCATCGGCGGGCTGGTCGGCTACGACTTCAAGATCTTCACCGTCCAGGCCTACGTCGCCCGCGACGTGGTGACCGGCGCGAGCTACACCAACGCGTTCGGCCGCACCCGCAGCGACTACTCCACCGACGGCTGGATCCGGTTCATCGTCCCGCTGTACTCGCCGGTCGCCGCCGCGTCGCCGATCCCGGCGCCGCTGGTCCGCAAGTACTGAGACGCGCCCCCCGGTCCCCCGCCCCGCGGCGGGTGACCGGAGGCTTCGACAGACCGTCCCTCCGGACGGTGGACCGCCCGGCCCCGGCCGGGCGGTCTCTTCGTTTGGCCGGTGCGGCGAATGGCGTGCGGGTGGCCTCGCATGGGTGTCGCCGGCGGCGCGGGCATCCTATCTTGTGCGCTTTCGTGCGCCCGGTTCCCGCCAGGGCGCGGACGAGCCGAAGGACTCTCATGGCGACGCAGGGTGAGTGGAAGATCCCCGCGCAGGCCCAGCCCAGGCCGGCGGATTACGGCTACGACCTCGACCGGGCGCTCTCGGCGGTGCTGGCCCTGTCGGCGCGGGTGCCGGACGGCGCCTTCACGGCCGAGACGCTGGGCACCGAGCGCGCCGGCAACGGCGTGGTGATCCGCGAGGACGGCCTCGTGCTCACCATCGGCTACCTCGTCACGGAGGCCGAGACCGTCTGGCTGACCACCCGGGACGGCCGCTCGGTGCCCGGCCACGTCCTGGGCTTCGACGCCGCCACCGGCTTCGGCCTCGTCCAGGCGCTGGGGGACCTCGGCGTGCCGGCCCTGCAGCTCGGCCGTTCGGCCGGGCTCAAGACCGGCGACCGGGCGGTGCTGGCGGGGGCGGGCGGGCGCCAGCGCTGCGTCGCCGTCGAGGTGGTCGCCCGCCAGGAATTCGCCGGCTACTGGGAATACGTCCTGGACGAGGCCCTGTTCACCGCCCCCGCGCACCCGCATTGGGGCGGCACCGCCCTGATCGGCCCCCAGGGCGAACTGCTCGGCATCGGCTCGCTGCAATTGCAGCAGGGCGGCTCCGGCAGCGCGCGCCCGATCAACATGGTGGTGCCCATCGACCTGCTGCCGCCGATCCTCGACGACCTCGCCACGCGCGGGCGGGTGAACCGGCCGCCGCGCCCGTGGCTCGGCCTCTACGCCACCGAGAGCGAGGAGGGCATCGTGGTGATGGGGCTGGCCGATGGCGGCCCGGCCGAGACCGGCGGCCTCCAGCCCGGCGACGTGATCGAGGCGGTGGCCGGCGAGCCCGTGGCGGATCTCGCCGCCCTGTTCCGCAGCGTCTGGGCGCTCGGCGCGGCGGGGGTGCGGGTGCCGCTCAACGTCCGCCGCGAGGGGCGCGGGGTGAAGCTCGCCCTGGTCTCCGCCGATCGGGAGCGGTTCCTGCGCACGCCCTCGCTGCACTGACGGTCCGGACACCCCTGCGGCGTGCGCGGCCTTGCCTGCACGGACTTGCCCGTGCGGACTTGCCCGTGCGGACTTGCCCGGGCCGCCGCGAGCCTGTCCCCGGTACAACCTGTGGCTCAGCGTCGGTTCAGGCGGCCGCGCCGAATCTCCCGCGACCGGCCGTCGATCCGCCGGATGTGAACGAGGAGATCCCGTCATGACGATTCCGGGCGCATCGCGCGTGAAGGCGCTCATCCTGGTGGCCGCGGTCACCGGCGGCCTCGGGCTCGCCGGCTCCGCCCAGGCGGCCGGCGGCTGTGGCCCCGGCTTCCACCCCAATCCCTGGGGTCTCTGCCGCCCGAACTGGGGCCCCCGGCCCTACGGCTCCTGGCGCCGTCCGGTCTATTACGGCGGCTACGGCTACGGCTACGGCCGGCCGCGGCCCGTCTACCGGCCCTACGGCTTCTACGGGCCGCGCCCGTTCTATTGATACCGGACCTCACGGATCCCGATCCGCGGTCGGGATCCGTGAGACCTGGGGGAGCGGGCACGCCCCTCGCTCCCGGTCATCGGGGCGCTTCGCGGCCGGCGCCACGCGCCAGAGGCCGGTGTCCCGGACCGACATGCGCCTAAAGAATGACCATTCGTAAACCTTGCCGATTTCTTAATCCGGTCATGCAATCATCGCAGGTCTGATGCTTGAGCTTGGGACTCCTGCTGCGCTGCAGCGGGTTTATATGTGCGTTGCACCAACAAGAGGCAGCGATGCGCAAGGAAGCGTCATCGTCTGCCCGAGCAGAGGTCACAGCACATATGTCCGCCGCCCGTAGCGTCCTGAGCCGCGTACGCGCCTATCTCCGGTACCGCGACACCGTTTCCCAGCTGTCGCGCCTGTCGGATCGCGATCTTGCCGATCTCGGCATCAACCGCAGCGAGATCCACGGCATCGCCCGCGCCTGATCGCAGCGTCCGCACGCCGATCGAAGGACCGCCGCCCGCTGATCCGGACGACGGTCCTTCGCGTATCGGGACCGCAGCCGGCCGGGCGCCCCGCACCGAAAGCGGCCTAAGCCGCCGGGATACGGCCGGGCCCCGCGCCCTTTTCGCCGCCGGACCGGTGACCCTGCCGGCGAATGGTGCTTAATCGCGGGCATGACACAGACCATCCACATCGTCGGCGGCGGCCTCGCCGGGTCCGAGGCCGCCTGGCAGGTGGCCGAGGCCGGCCACCGCGCCGTCATCCACGAGATGCGCCCGGTGCGCGGCACCGAGGCCCACCGGACGGACGGGCTCGCCGAGCTCGTCTGCTCGAACTCCTTCCGGTCGGACGATCCCGAGGCCAACGCCGTCGGGCTGCTGCACCAGGAGATGCGCAGTCTCGGCTCGCTGATCATGCGGGCCGCCGACGCCAACCAGGTGCCGGCGGGCGGGGCGCTCGCGGTCGACCGTGAGGGCTTCTCCGCCGCGGTGACCCGGGCCCTGGAGCAGCACCCCAACGTCACCCTCGTGCGCGGCGAGGTCGAGGGCCTGCCGCCGGAGGATTGGGGGCCCTGCATCGTCGCCACCGGCCCGCTCACCGCCTCGGGCCTGGCCGAGGGCATCCGCGGGCTCACCGGCGCCGAGTCCCTCGCCTTCTTCGACGCCATCGCGCCGATCGTCCACCGCGACTCCATCGACATGGAGGTGGCGTGGTTCCAGTCCCGCTACGACAAGCCCGGCCCCGGCGGCACGGGGGCCGACTATCTCAACTGCCCGATGACCCGCGCACAGTACGACGGGTTCGTTGCCGCCCTCGTGGAGGGCGAAAAAATCGAGTTCCAGCAGTGGGAGGGCACGCCCTATTTCGACGGCTGTCTGCCGATCGAGGTGATGGCCGAGCGCGGCGCCGAGACCCTGCGGCACGGCCCGATGAAGCCCGTGGGGCTGACCAACCCGCGCGACCCGCTGGTCAAGGCCTGCGCGATCGTCCAGCTGCGCCAGGACAACGCGCTGGGCACCCTCTACAACATGGTCGGCTTCCAGACGAAGCTGACCTATGCCGAGCAGGTGCGGATCTTCCGCACCATCCCCGGCCTGGAGCGGGCCGAGTTCGCCCGGCTGGGCGGCCTGCACCGCAACACCTACCTCGACAGCCCGCGCCTGCTCGACGCCACCCTCCGGCTGAAGGCCCGGCCGTCCTTACGCTTCGCCGGCCAGATCACCGGCTGCGAGGGCTATGTCGAGAGCGCTGCGGTCGGGCTGATGGCCGGCCGCTTCGCGGTGGCGGAGGCCGCTGGCCACCCCCTCGCGCCGCTGCCCCAGACGACGGCGCTGGGCGCGCTGATCGCCCACATCACCGGCGGCCATGTCGCGGCGGATGGCGAGGCCAATGCCCCGCGCTCGTTCCAGCCGATGAACGTCAATTTCGGCCTGTTCCCGCCCCTGGCGCAGGCGCCCCGCAACGAGACCGGCCGGCGCCTGCGCGGGCCCGAGAAGGCGGTGCTGAAGAAGCGCGCCCTGACCGACCGGGCCCGGGCCGACCTCGGGGCCTGGATGGCGGGGGCGCAACCCGCGGACTGGAGACAGGCGGCGGAATAGCGCCGCGTCCCGGTTTCAAAAGGTCCGGGACCTTTTGCGGGTGCAGGGCAGCGCCCTGCTGTCGGGCTCCGCCCGATTGCGGGGCTCCGCCCGATCGCGGGGCTCCGCCCCACGACCCCGCCAAAGGGCTGGAGCCCTTTGGAAACCCCGTACGCGCATGGGCCTTGCACGGTCCGGGTGTTCAGCACCCGGGCCGCCCATGACTGCGATCGACACCCAAGCCTTCCTGGCCGACCTCTACGAACTGCGCGCGATCGGCCGGTTCCGCACCGGCGTCCACCGCCCGACCTTCTCGGCCGCCGACATGGAATCCCGCCGCTGGCTGATGGCCAGGCTAGAGGCCTGCGGGCTGGAGGCATCCATCGACGGGATCGGCAACGTGCTGGGGCGCCATCGCGGCCCCGGCCCGCATCTCCTCGTCGGCAGCCACATCGAGACCCAGAACGAGGCCGGCTGGCTCGACGGGGCGCTCGGCGTCGTGGCCGGGGTGGCGTTGGCCCGGGCCGGGCTGCCGGTGGACGTCGTCGCCTTCGCCGACGAGGAGGGCCACTTCTCCGGCGGCTTCCTGGGCAGCCGCTCGGCGATCGGCGACCTGACCGAGGCCGAGATCGATGAAGCCCGCAACCGCACCGACGGCACCCCCTTGCGCGCGGCGCTCGCGACCGCCGGCCTCGCCGGCCTGCCCCGGATGCGGCTCGACCCGGACCGCTACCGCGGCTTCCTGGAGATGCATATCGAGCAGGGCACGCAGCTCGAATCCGCCGGCCTGCATCTCGGCGTGGTGAGCGGCATCGTGGCGATCTGGCAGTTCCGGATCGTGTTCGAAGGCAACCAGGACCACGCCGGCGGCACCACCATGGCCGAGCGCCGGGACGCGGGTCTCTCGGCGGTGCGGCTCCTGGCGGCGATCGACCGGGCATTCCCGACGGTCTGCGGCCCGCGCAGCACCTGGACCACGGGGCGGATCACCCTGGATCCCGGCGGCTACAGCATCATCCCCGGCTGGGCCGAGGTGGCCTTCCAGTTCCGCGACGTGGCGATGCCGGTGCTGGAGCGGATGGAGGCCTGTCTGGAAGCGCTGGTGCGCGAATCGAACCGGCGCGAGCGCTGCCCCGCCACGCTGACGGCCCTGTCCAAGGCGATCCCCGCCCCCTGCGATCCGGCGCTGATGCGCGCGCTCTCGGAGGCCACCGAGGCGGTCTGCCCCGGGGGCTGGCAGGTGATGCCCTCGGGCGCCGGCCACGACGCCCAGAACGTCGCCCGGATCCTCCCGGCCGCGATGCTGTTCGTGCCCTCGATCGGCGGCATCAGCCACCATTGGGCGGAGGACACCAGCGACGCCGACCTGGCGCTGGGGGTGCGGGCGCTCGGGGATGCGGCGGCGCGGGTGCTGGCGGGGTGAGGGTGTCATGGAGCGTAAGGCCGCAGGGCACCGTCAAACGCCTTCGACGGCAAAGCCGTAAGTATTTATTTTGATCATATGGGAAATTTCGTAAATAATTCAAAATATCGAACTCTAAGGGATCGGTATTTACTGCGTCGATTGAGACAGTGAAAGCTGATCCGACGCGACGGCTATGTCCAGGCGGACCCCGCGAGGCCTTGCCTGAACGCCGGTGGGCATCCTGGGAGCGAGGACCCGCAACGCAAAGCTGGTTTCGGACCACGTCGTCGGGCGAGCATTTCCCAACGTCCAAGGTCTCGGCAAACGCAGATATGCTGCTCTGCAAACTATTTAATCAAATCCTTCAAAATGATATAAAATCATCCCAGCGACACGCACCGTCTGGAAAGCCCTTTTTGGCGCAAGGCGACTGACGCGCGACTTGACCCATGCCATGTGAAATTTTTTGAACAACTATACGGTGATATAAATTTCTTATCTTAAATAAAAATCCGAATTTTTACTCCAAAATATCTCGCATAAATCGCGAGAAAGTCGATTTTTTGACCCTAAACGGCGCTTGACGCGTCTCTGTGTGGCATATAACTCACAAACTATGCTTGATAGGCATGTCATTGTTTGGAGATGAGCGAATCAAATCGATATGAGTGTCTACAATAACTAATGTTATGCAAATAAAAACCTCGGAACGGCAATGATATTAGAAGATATATTACTATATGTAATATATAATCAGCGGTCTTGCTGGGAATAAGTGTCTCAATATTGAAAGCTGATCGAGCGTCGGGGTCGGAGGGACAGGTGGCAGCCACTGCCTTATCGGTCGGGGTCATCATACCGTCGCGCCTGCAGCGGATTGAGCCCGAGTCGCGGACGAGTAAGTATTTCGTGGAGCGCGCGATCGCCAGCGCATTGGCGCAGTCCGTCGTCGTAGAGAACAATGTCAGGCTCAGTTTCATTGTGGGCATCGACACGGATGCGGATATCCCGCCGCATCTTGCGGAGCGCAGCGATATCGTCTGGGCGCGCAGCGACGGTCGTTCTCAGGCTGGAGCCCTGAATGCCGGTATCGATGCGGTCGGAAGTCAATTCGACTGCATCGCATTTCTGGAAGACGACGATCGCTGGAACCAGAACTATCTGAATCTGTGTTCGGCGGCGCTGAGAAGCTACGGCTTCGTCTCGACGACCCAGCTCGAAGTCGACGAGAGCGGCGAGATCGTCCGCATCAACGACTTCCCGACGCCGTCCGGCTGGATCATGCGGCGCGACACCCTCCGGCGCGTCGGCCGCTTCGATCCCGCGATGCGCTGGCATCTCGATAACGAATGGCTCGGCCGGCTCGGTGACAGCGGGATCCGGCGTTGCCACCTCATCGACGCCCTGGCGCCCGCGACCGTCGCACTCGCGGAGCAGGTGCGGCCTTGGATCGCCAACGTCGCGCGACTCGGCGGGGCCAATTCGGAGTTGCAGCGCCATACCCTGCTGGCGCCCCTGGTCACGCGCCTGGTGCATTCCCGCTCGGGCATGGCTCGGATCGCCGCCGATCCGGCCCTCATTCAGGAGAGCCGGACGGAATACGCGACGCTCAACCGCCGGTACGGCCGCATCCCCTGGTGAGACAGCCCTGGGCAAGGATCCGGCGTGATGAGACGGAGGCCAGAGATGGTGGACGGGATTGTGGAAGGGGCTGCGTTCAGTGTCCGAACAGCTGCATGTTGCGATCGACGCGCGGGCAAACCTCGGGGCGGCCGGCGGCGTGGCCGAGGTCACGCGCGGACTGGTGACGCATCTTTATCATCTCCCGCCGGACGCGTTCAGATTTTCTCTGATCGTGGATTCCGCGGCGCGCGACGATCTGCGCGCCATCATGCCCGATCATTGCAAATTGCTGCCGCTGCAGGGGGAGGCCCTACCCGTGCGCGAGCGCGAACTGAGGCTGGCCGGCACGCAAGTGGCCAAGCGGATGTTCAATTTCCAAGATGCGAGTGCGACCCTTCAGGTTAATCTCTTAGACGCCACCGGACCCTTGCGGGCCGCAGGTGTGGCGGCGGTGCACGCCCCGACGCAATTCACGCTCGATTCCGATCTGCCGCTCCTCTACCATCCGCACGATCTCCAGCATCTCCATCTGCCGCAGTTCTTCTCCGACGATGATCTCCGGCATCGCGAGGTCATCTATCAGTACTTCTGCAGAGCAGCGACGATCGTTCCGGTGGCCTCGCGCTGGATCGCCGATGATGTCCATCGGCAGTACCGCGTACCGCTCGAGAAGATGCCCATCATTCCGTTCGCGCCGCCCGCCTCCGACCGCACGCCGCCGACACCCGCCGAGGTTCGGGCGATCTGTGAGCGTCTCCAGCTTCAGCCGGGCGGTTTCCTGCTCTATCCGGCGGCCGGCTGGGAGCACAAGAATCACATCCGCCTGGTGGAGGCCGCCGCCCTGTTGCGGGCCCAGGGTCTGACGGCGCCACTCATGGTGTTCACGGGTGCGTTCACGCCGTTCTCGCTGCGCATCCTGGAGCGGGCGGCCGAACTGAACGTGACCGATTGCATCCGGTGGGGCGGTTACATCGCCCATCGCGATCTGGTCCTGCTCTATCACTTGGCTCGGGGTGTCGTCGTGCCGACGAAGTTCGAGGCCACCAGCTGCCCGATCTACGAGGCGTTCGCGATCGGTTGCCCTGTCGCCTGCTCCACCGCGACGTCGCTTCCGGCACAGACGGCCGGGGGGGCGCTCCTGTTCGATCCCGACAACAGCGGCGAAATCGCCAGCGCTCTCTTCAAGCTGTGGTCGGATGCGCCGATGCGGGACCAACTCGCCGCCCGCGGGCGGGAGGTCGTCGCCCAGCACACCTGGGAATCGGTCGTGCGTCGGTTCGGCGTGCTCTACCGCAAGGCCGCCGGTCGGCCGTTGAGCGAGGCGGACGAGAGACTGCTCGCAACCGGTCCGTCCGTCTGATCGGGACCGCGCGTCCCGCCCTCCGAGGGCGCGTCGCCCCGGCCTGGCCGGGCGGCAGTCGCCGCTTGACGCGGCTTGCGGGGCCCCTCCCCTCGGAGGGCGCCTGCGATCCCGGCAGCGCCGCGAAGGCCGCTCCGATGCGGTCCCGCCGAGGCAACGCTCCGCCGTCTCGCCCGTTGCTCCGAAGCGACACCGGAGGGCGGCCATGCAGATCCGCAAGGAAGCGACCTACGACGGGGTGTGGACCGTGTTCGTCGGCGAGGGGCTCTGCTTCAGCGATCTGAGCGAGCCGGCCGCCGACGCGCTGGTGGCGGCATTCGTGCGGTTCGCCCTCTCCCGGCACTGAGCCTCACCCCCCCGGCACCAGCGACCGGAGCGGGATCACGTCCGGCCGGTATTCCTGCATGCCGCCGGCGATCCGCTCCTCCACGGCGTCGAGGAATTTTTCCGGGTCGGTGATCGAACACTGGCGCAGGTCCCAGAAGGCGTAGCGCCACCATTGCACCTTCAGGTAGCGCTCGATCAGTGTGTCGGGGAAGCGCATCTTCACCACCCGGGCCGGGCTCCCGGCCACGATCGCGTAGGGCGGCACGTCCTTGGTCACCACCGCCATGGCGCCGACGATCGCCCCATCGCCGATGGTGATGTCGGGCATCAGGAAGGCGCCGTGGCCGATATAGACGTCGTTGCCGATGCGGACGCGCTTGGGCCAGAGATACGGGCCGCAGATCTCGTAATCCTCGGCCCGCGGATCGACGCGGTCGAACACCGCCGCGTGGTGCGTGTAGAACAGCGGCGAGGTCGAGCCGCAATGCACCGGGTGGCTGCCGCGGCCGACCTGCACGCTCTCGCCGATCGAGCAGTAGCGGGCGATGTCGGCGCCGAAATAATAGCCGCTCACCGCGTAGGAGAACGCCCCCATGGTGAGGCAGTAATCGACCCCCATCCACTTGAGGCTGCACGGCGGCTCGAAGGTGCAATCCTCCGGCAGGCCGAACGGGGCCGGATGCAGCACCGAGATGCCGCGCCGCAGCATCTCCTGTTTCATGTCCTCGTTGACGGAGATCATGCGGCGTCCTCGGCGATGGGGCGTTCGGTCCGGACCCGCGCCCTGTCGGCGCCGACCCCGAGGCGGCGCCGGATCTGCTGCGGGGCGGAGGTCCCGCGGCGCGTCTCGGGGCTCGGCGGAGGCGCCCTCACCGCCTGCCGCCACGGGGCGCGGTCACGGCAGCGGTCTCGGATCGGGTCATGGGCGGCTGTCGGGGGGGCGTCGGGATGTGCGGGATGGCGGGGTCGGTGACCGGTCGCACTAACGGAACCGGCGAGGCCCGTAAACCGGGGCGCCCCCGGACGATCCTGGTCCCGACGCGGCGGCCCCGCAGATCCGAGCGCCGGGTCGCCCGCCCGAGCCGTTGCACGCGGCGGAATTTCGATATATCTAAAAATACGTCATATCGAGAGTGAGTCGACATAGGGGCATCCCGATCCCATGGACACCTTCCGCAGCGATCCGTTCCACACCCATCCCTTCGACGCCTATCGCGTCCGGGCCCATCGCGGCCCGATGGGGGGCGATCCCCACGGGCGGCACGGTCCCCACCGGCCTCACGGCCGCGGCGAGCGCCGGATGTTCGGCCGCGGCGGCCGCGGCGACCTCGCGCGCTTCTTCGCCCATGGCGACCTGAGGCTCGTGATCCTGCACTTGATCGCCGAGAAGCCGCGGCACGGCTACGAGATCATCAAGGCCATCGAGGAGCGGGTCGGCGGCGCCTACAGCCCGAGCCCCGGCACGGTCTATCCGACGCTCACGCTCCTGGAGGAACTCGGCCACGTCACGGTGACCCAAGGGGAGGGCACCAAGCGGCTGCACACGATCACCCCGGAGGGCCAGGCCGTCCTCGACGGCAACCGCCCGACCCTGGAGGCGATCCTCGCCCGGATGGCGCAGGCGGAGGCCGCCCGGGGCGACGGGCCGCCGCCCGCGCTGGTGCGCGCCAGGGAGGGGCTGACGCTCGCCCTGCAGATGCGCCTCGCCCGCGGGCCGCTCGACGCCGGGCAGGTTGCCGCCATCACGGCCGCCCTGGAGGCGGCGACCGCCGCGGTGGAGCGGGCGTGACCGGCCGCCATCGGGATACGGCCGGTGCCTGATCCGCGGCTGGGGCGCGTCGCCGTCGGGATCACCCTGTTCCGGCCGGACCCGAGCCAGGTGGACCGCGTCCTGGCGCAGGTCCCGGCCGGCTACGCCGCGGTGATCGCCTTCGACAATGGCGGTCTCGCCGCCGGGGACGCGGCGCGCCTCGCCCGCGCCGGGGTGCCCCTGCTGTCGGAGGGGCGCAACCTCGGCATCGCCGCGGCGCTCGACCGGATCGCCGGGGCCGCCCGGGCCGCGGGGGCCGACGCGCTCCTGCTCCTCGACCAGGATGCCGAGCCGCCGGCCGGCCTCGCCGCCGCGCTGCTGGCGGCCCGCGGCCGGCTGCGGGCCGCCGGGATCCCGGCGGCGGTGGTGGGCCCCGCCCCGGCGCCGGCCCCCGGCCACAAGGCGCCGGCCTACCCGCGCCGCCCCGGCGCGCGGGCCTGCGGCGACCTCGCCCCGGTGCAGTTCCTGGCGACTTCGGGCTCGCTGATCGACCTCGCCGCCCTGGCCCGGATCGGCCCGTTCCGCGCCGACTTCTTCATCGACGGGGTCGAGCTCGAATGGTGTTTTCGCGCCTGGAGCCTCGGCTTCGGCTGCTATCTCGCGCGCGCCGTCGCGATCCCCCACCGGGTCGGCGGCGGGGTGATCCGCGCCTTCGGGATCACGATGCCGCGCCAGCCCCTGTTCCGCATGGCGACCTACCTGCGCAACGCGGTCTATGCCTGGCGCCTGCCGCACGTGCCGCTGCGCTGGAAGCTCGCCCAGGCCGCCTACCTGCCCGTCCAGGCCGGGCTCTACTGGGCGGATTCGGGCTTTCGGCCCGCCGTGCTGCTGCGGCTCCTCGCGGCCGCCCGCGACGGCGCCCTCGGGCGCCTCGGCCCGCCGAAGGACCTGTTTTGACCGACCGCCCTGCCCCCCGGGCCGATCTGGACGTGGTGATCGTCAACTGGAACGGCGGCACCCTGCTCCACGCCTGCCTGGCGAGCCTCGCATCCGTCCAGGATGCCGGCTCCGTGCAGGTCATATTGGTCGACAACGCCTCCCGGGACGACTCGACGAGCGACCTGCCGCCCCTGCCCCGCCCCCTCCGGCTGATCCGGAACGCGGAGAATCGCGGCTTCGGCCGGGCCTGCGACCAGGGGGCCGCCGCCGGGGACGCCCCGGCGATCCTGTTCCTCAACCCGGACACGCAGGTGGCGCCCGACGCGCTCCGCCTGGCCCGGGCCGCCCTGACGGCCGATCCGCGGACCGGGATCGTCGGCGCCCGGCTCGTTGACCCCGAGGGGCGGACTGCGCGCTCCTGCGCCCGGGCCCCCTCGGCGCTCGGCCTCCTCGGCCGCGCCCTGGCGCTGGACCGGATCGGGCTCGTGCCCCCGCATTTCCTCCTCGACTGGGACCACGCGGAGGACCGCGCCGTCGATCAGGTGATGGGCGCCTTCCTGATGATCCGCCGCGACCTGTTCCGGGCCCTCGGCGGGTTCGACCCGCGCTTCTTCGTCTACTGGGAGGATGTCGACCTCTGCACCCGCGCCCGGGCGGCGGGCTTTTGCGTGCGGCACGTGGCCGGGGCGGTCGCCCGCCATCTCGGCCAGGGCACGACCCGGCAGGTGCGGGCGCGGCGGCTGTTCTACTTCCTGCGCAGCCAGATCCTCTACGCCGGCAAGCACCACGGCACCGCGACCGCCCTGGCCGTCACGGCGGCGAGCTTCGGCGCGCAGGTGCCGCTGCGGCTCGCCCTGGCGCTCGCCCGCCGCGCGCCGGACGAGGCCGCGGCGGTGCTGCGCGCGGCCGGCCTCCTGGCGGCGGCGCTGCCGGGCCTCGTGCGAAGCCTTCTGGCGCGGCCGACCGGCTGATCCCACGGGTTCGGGCCCAAGCCGGCAGGAGCCGACAGGAGCCGACCGGGCCCGATCTCCGAGTCGCGTCCCGGACATGCGCGCGTCGCGAATAATAGATGCCGGGCCGGTCCGCGTGCGCACACCGTCGCGGCGACCTCCCGGACCTGTGCGCGGCCGCATCCGCGCGCCACGCGGTCGATCCGGACCGATTCAAATTTTCATCCCTGAAAATTCGACCAGTTTGGTCAATAAATCATAAAATTCGATGTTTAATATAACAATTCAAATATACATGATCGAATATTAGAATATATATTTGCAATATTTCGAGATCGAATGTTGCATAAATCCGTCAGTTACAATTTTTCGATGGCCGGATGATGCCCTGTCACTTGCGCTTAAAAATCTGAATTGCAAACACGCGTCACGGTGAAAAATTCCATAGGCTCTGGAGCTTTTTTATCAGGCTGCGAGATCAATCATGAAAACACCCACTTATAGTGTGCTTGACTTGCGCCAGGCCCTTACATTTTCGGCCGCGGTCGCGAGCGTTGGAATCTTCGCGATGGCGGTGGCGCCCGGACATGTCCTGGCGCAGGGTGTGAATGTCGGGACGCTCAACAACGGGTCAGGTGGCACCATAACCGGTGGAGCTGGCAACGTCGGTCCCGCAGGTGCGGCCGGTACACAGGGGGCCACCGGGACGGCAGGTGCGACAGGCGGAGCGGGCACGGCGGGGACTTCAGGGGCGGACGTTTCCGGCAGCAATGCGAGCAACAGCAACGCGGGAACCGTGACCGGCGGGGCCGGCGGGGCCGGCGGCACCGGCGGGACCGGTGGCGCTGGCAGAGACAGCAGCGCTCCCTTCTCCCCGGCGACCGCGGGGCACGGCGGGGATGGCGGCCCGAGCGGCGCTGGCGGTGCCGGCGTGTCGGTCACGGGTTCGAGCGTGACGTTTTCCAACACCGGCACCCTCGGAGGCGGTGCAGGCGGCGTTGGGGGCGACGGCGGCCCCGGGGGACGAGTGTACTTCAGCGGCACGGACGGTGCCGGGGGCTCCGGCAGCACCGGCGGTGCCGGCGGCATCGGCGCTGTCTTTTCCGGGGCCGGCGCCGCGTTCACCAACGGGGGCCGGGTCCAGGGTGGCCTCGGCGGTGCCGGCGGCCGGGGCGCCACCGGCGGGGGTGACAGCCTGCTCAATTACACCACCGACGGCGGCGCCGGCGGTCATGGCGGCGACGGCGGTGCCGGCGGCTTCGGCGTCTCGTTCTCGGGACCGAACGCCGTCTTCACCAGCAGCGGCACCATCATCGGCGGCTCCGGTGGCGCGGGGGCCGCCGGCGGGACCGGCGGCGTGAGCGGCGGACCGAACAGGACCGGCAGCGGCGGTGACGGCGGCGATGCCGGAAACGGCGGCGCCGGCGCCGCGGGCGTCTCGTTCACCGGGACGAACGCAACGTTCACGAATACCGGCACGGTGACCGGCGGCAGCGGCGGGACCGGCGGCGACGGCGGTGCCGGTCAGCCCAGGGGCGTCAACAACACGTCAGGTTCACGCGACGGAATCGGAGGTCGGGGCGGAAACGGCGGTCCGGGCGGTCCCGGCATCGTCGGCGCGGGCGCGGCCATCACCAATTCCGGCACGATCAGCGGTGGCAATGGCGGCGCGGCCGGAAACGGCGCGGGGGGGAGCCCCAACGGCACCCCTGGCCTTGGAGGCGCCGGGATCACCGGTTCCGACCTGAGCGTCGTCAACGCCGGCACCGTCTCGGGGGGCCTCGGCGGCGACGGTACGACGCGCGCCAATGCCATCACCTTCACCGGCGGGACCAACCGCCTGGAACTGCAGGCGGGCTACACCGTCACCGGCCTCGCGGTGGTGCAGGGTGGCACCGCCACGTTCGCACTCGGCGGCGCGACCAATGCCAGCTTCGACGCATCCCTGCTCGGCCCCGTCGGCTCGCCCACGGCCCAGTATCAGGGCTTTTCCACCTACGAGAAGACCGGAGCCTCCACCTGGGCGCTGACAGGGACCAACAACACCCTGTCCGACCCCTGGACCGTCAGAGGCGGGATTCTCAACGTCACCGGTTCGCTCTCGGCGGCACCGTTCACGGTCGGCTCCGGTGGGACGCTGGCGGGGTCCGGCACCATCGGGAGTCTCGCCGTCGCCAACGGCGGCCTCGTCAGTCCCGGTGCGGTCTCGGGTGCGCCCACGACGCTGACGGTCAATGGATCCGTCACCTTCGCCGCGGGCGCGACCTACGCTGTCCGCGCCACGCCCACGGCCTCCGATCGCATCGCCGCGACCGGTGTCGCGACGCTGGGCGGCGCCCAGGTCTCCGTGCTGGCCGGCTCGGGCACCTACGCGGCCTCCAACACCTACAATATCCTCGCCGCTCAGACCGTGTCCGGTACGTTCGGGTCCGTAACTTCGAACATGGCGTTCCTGACGCCGAGCCTCAGCTATCCCAACAACACGGTGGTGCTGACGCTCACGCAGACCGCGCCGGTCCAGAGCGTGTCGACCACGCCCAACCAGACCAGCACCGCCACAGCTGTCCAGGCCGCAGTCTCGACGACACCCCCGGCCGCGACGCCGGCCGCGACGCGATCAACGCCGCCAGCCGCAGCGCAATCCACGACACCGGCTGCGACGCAGCCGACGACACCGGCCGCGGTGCAGTCCACGACATCGGCCGCGGCGCAGTCCACGACACCGGCCGCGACGCAGTCCACGACATCGGCCGCGACGCAGTCCACGACATCGACCGCGGCGCAGTCCACGACACCGGCCGCGACGCAGTCCACGACGCCGGCCGCGGTGGTTGCTTCGGCGGTCCTGACACAGTCAGCACCGGGTGCGATCCAGGCGCTCAACGCCCTCTCGGGCGAGGTCCAGGCCAGTGCCGCGAGCGCCCAAGCCCAGATCGCCTTCCTGGTCCAGGAAACGATCTTCGACCACCTGCGCTTCGGCGAGAGCAACGGTTTCGCTCAGGGCCTCGGCCTCGGCGGCCCCGGCCTGACGGGCTCGATCGGCCAGCGCTTCGCCCCCGGCACTACCCTGCCGGCAACCTACACCACCGGCGGGTCCGGCGCCCCGACCGTCAGCCTCATACCGGTGCGGCCCTTGCCGCCGACCTACGCGGTCTGGGGCCAGGTCTTCGGCGCGTTCGGCGAGACCGCCAGAACCGCCAACACCGACCGCCTCACCGCGCAGGCCGGCGGGTTCATGCTCGGCATCGAGACCGCGCCGGGCGTGCTCGGGGGACCCCTGGACGGGTGGCAGGCGGGTATCGCGGCCGGCTACAGCCTCACGGCCTTCGACGTCAGCGCCCGGCAGTCGACCGGACAGATCGAGAGCGGTCTGGCTGCGATCTATGCCCGCGGGCCGGTGGGGCCGCTGCAGGTGCGGCTCGGGGCGGTCTACTCGGGCGATGCGCTGGACACGCGCCGTACCGTGATCTTCCCCGGCTTCAGCCAAGCGCTGACCGGCAAGGCGGGGGGGTGACAGCGCCTACGGCTTCGGCGAGGTCGGCTACCGGTTCGCCTGCGCGCAGGGCTATGTCGAGCCGTTCGTGGGCGGGTCTGCGCTGCACGTCCACCGCGAGGGTTTCACGGAGGTGGGCGGCGCCTCGGCGCTGACGGTGTTCGGGCGCTCCTACGACATCCAGACGGCCACGACCGGCCTCCAGGGGCAGGTGCTGCTGGATCTGTTCGGGACGGAGCGCCCGGTGGTCGCGCGCGGTCTGATCGGCTACCGGCGGGCGTTCGGAGATGTCGTCCCGTCCGCGCTGCTGGCCTTCGGGGGTGGGACGCAGACGTTCCAGACGGCGGGCGCACCGGTCGCGCGGGATGCGCTGGTGACCATGGTCGGTCTGGACTGGCAGGTGGCGACCAGCACGACAGTGGGCGTAGCCTATGTCGGACAGGTGGGTGAGCGGGCAGAGAGCCACGCCATCAAGGGAAGCTTCAACGTCCGTTGGTGACGGGGCTCCGTCCCGCCCGGGGTGTCCCGCAGGTTCCCGATCGCGCGACGCCGGGTCCATGACCGGGCGCGGCGCCCGGCGCCTGCGGGACACTCGAGACCGGCCAGACCTGCGACCGAGGGGTCGAAGCCGGACCGTCCGTCACCGGCCGATATGGGCCACGGAGGCGATCTCCACGCGGGCGTCGGGCTTCACCAGCCCGCACTGGATGCAGTACCGCGCCGGCTTCTCCCCCGGGAAGTATTCCGCGTAGACGGCGTTGATCGCCGCGTAATCGGCCCAGTCCGTCAGGAAGACGTGGTTGAAGGTGACGTCGTCCATCGTGCCGCCCGCGGCCTCGACCACGCCCTTGATCGTTTCCAGCACGTGGCGGGTCTGGGCGCCGGCGTCGCCGACATGGACGACGTTGGCTTGCCGATCGAGCGGCAGCGTGCCCGAGACGTACAGCACCCCGTCGGCCAGCGTGCCCGGCACATAGGGCGCCAGGGGCTTGGCCGAACCCGGCGGAACGACGACCTGCTTCGGCATTTTTTCGGGACTTTCGCGTTGCGGGTGCCGGGACGGCGGGCGGTCTATCCGGCGGCGGTGCGCGCCTGCGCGGCCAGGGCCTGTTCGAACGACGCCACGTCCGAGACCCAGCCGAAGAAGGTCTCGATATTGGCGAGCGCCCCCTCGTGCAGGCTCCGCGGCCCGGCCTGATGGGTGGCATCCGCCAGGACGATCCCGAAATACTCCCGGTGGTAGCCATCCCGCAGGGTCGATTCCACGCAGACATTGGTGGCGATGCCGGTGAAGACCAGCGTGTTCACGCCCCTTGCCCGCAGCATGCTGTCGAGCGGCGTGTTGTAGAAGCCGCTGTAGCGCGGCTTGCCGAGCACGATATCCTCGGGCTCCGGCTTCAGGGCGTCGACCAGGGCGTAGTCCCACGAGCCCTTGGCGAGCAGGCGCTCGTTCATGTCGGGTCGCCGCCGCATCGTCTTGAGGGCGTTCGACTTGTGCCAGTTCGGCGAGCCCGGGCCGCCGGCCTCGACGTAGTCCGGGTCCCAGCCGTTCTGGAACCACAGGACCCGGATCCCGGAAGCCCGCGCCGCCGCCACCGCGCGGACGATCTGGGCGATGACCGGGCCGGTGCCCGACACGTCGAACCCCGCGAGGTCGAGGTAGCCCCCCGGGCTCGCATAGGCGTTCTGCACGTCCACCACGATCAGCACCGTGGCGGCGGGATCGAAGGCGATCGGTTCCGGCCGGGCCGGCAGCGTCACGCCGCCGTGCCGGCCCCTTGCATCGCGGAACCCCGCGGGGGCGGCGCCCATCACGCGACCTCCGCCAGCGGCGCCGCGGCGATGTGCCGGCGCGTGTGCATCAGCGGCTGGATCCGCGTCCCGAAGGCGTCGAGCCCTTTGAGGAAATCGTCGAACACCAGCAGCACGCCCTCCACCCCGGCGATCGCCCCGATCGCGTCGAGCATGGCGGCCACGGTGGCGTAGCTGCCCACCAGGGTGCCCATGTTGAGGTTCACCGCCCCGGCGGCATCGGCGAGCTGGCGCACGTTGGTGTCGGCCCCGGAGGTCGTGTCGGCCGCGCCCTGGCGGCCGAGCCACGCGATCGCCTCGGCATCCGCCCCCGCCCGGTAGTGCTCCCAGGTGGCCATGGCCGCGGCGTCGGTCTCGTCGGCGACGATCATGAACAGGGCGTAGCAGGTCACCCGCCGCCCGGTCTTCGCGCTGGCCTCCGCCAGCCTGTCGACCACGGGCGCGAAGGCGGTGGGCGTGTTGAGACCCTTGCCCAGGCAGAAATTGTAGTCGGCATACTGCGCCGTGAAGGCCAGCCCCGCCCCGCTCTGGCCGGCGCAGATGATCTTCATCGGCGCCTGCGGCCGGGGGCTCAGCCGGCAATCGTTCATCTGGAAATACGTGCCCTTGAGGTCGCTGACGCCGGTCTCCCACAGCGCGCGCAGCACCTGAGCATACTCGGCCAGGTATGCGTAACGATTGGCGAAATACGCGTCGCCCGGCCACAGGCCCATCTGGTCGTATTCCGGCTTCTGCCAGCCGGTGACGAGGTTCAGGCCGAAGCGCCCGTCCGAGATCGAGTCGATGGTCGCGGCCATGCGGGCGACGATCGCCGGCGGCAGGCACAGGGTCGCCGCGGTGGCGAACAGCCGGATCCGGGTGGTGACGGCCGCGAGCCCGGCCATCAGGGTGAAGGATTCGAGGTTGTGGTCCCAGAACTCGGTCTTGCCGCCGAAGCCGCGCAGCTTGATCATCGACAGGGCGAAGTCGAACCCGTAGCCCTCCGCCTTCAGGGTGATCGCCTTGTTGAGCGCGAAGCTCGGGCGGTACTGCGGGGCGTTCTCCGACAGGAGCCAGCCGTTGTTGCCGATCGGGATGAACACCCCGAGGCTCATGGCCGCCTGTCCGCCCGGCGTCCCGCCGGCGGGATCCCCGGGCGACGGCGCCCCCGTCGCGGCCTCGCTCTGCGTCATCCACCTGCACTCCACCGGGCCGGCTCCCGACGCCCGGGACCTGAGTCGGCCGATCGGAGGCTCGCAAAACCGGGCTGGAGGGTCAAACCCGCGGCGGCGATTCGGCGCGAAAATGCCTCTCTTTCCAGCGGCTTGCACAACCGCAGCGCGATGCCTGCCCAACCCATGCGCGCTCGATGCGTGCGGGCCGCAGGGCCAGAACAGGTTTCCATGCGGGAAGTCTGAATGCGATGTCGCGCGCCGATTGTCGTCGCCGAACCGGAGACCATTTCCTGACGTCGATGATAAGTCTCGGTTCGGTCTTGCCGGAGTGACAGCGATGCGCGCGTGGCCCGCCCTCCTCCTCGTCCTCGGCCTCGCGGGACCGGCGGCCGCCGACGAGGGGGGCCGGGCGGCGGCCCGGGCGGTGATCGCCGCGCAGGAACAGGCCTTCGGCCGCGACGACGCGCAGGCCGCCTACGATCAGGCCGCACCGGCGATCCGGGAGCTGTTCCCGAATGCCGACCTGTTCCTCGGCATGGTGCGCAACCAGTACCGCCCGGTCTACCGCCACCGCAGCTTCGTGTTCGGCGAAGCGCAGGACACGGACGCGGCGGGGGTGACGCAGTCGGTGGCGATCCAGGACGAGTACGGCGTCGACTGGACCGCCGAATACAGCCTCGCCCGGGATGCGGACGGGCGCTGGCGCATCACCGGCTGCCGCCTGATCAAGGCGCCGGGCACCAACGCCTGAGCGGCGGCGCCCGGCGCCGGCGGGGTCAGCGCGCGTCGGACCGGAGGGTCGCGAGCTTGTCGAGGAGCTGCAGGGTGATGTCGGCGCAGGCCTTCGTCGTCTCGTCGTCGGCGCATTTCACGTCGAGGCGGGCGTCGCCGCGCGCGATCACGAAATGGGCGCCCCTCGGCGGCGGGGGCGGCGGGCCGTCGGGGCCGGGGCCGCGCCGGGGCCCGCCCGGGGGCGGCGGCGGCGGCGCACCGGCCTCGGGGCCGGGTCTCGGGCCGCCGGGCGGCGGCGGCGGGGTCTGGGCGAAGGCCACGGTGCCGGACAGCAGGGCCGCGACGCCGGCCAGGGCGATGATTCGGGTCATGTCGGCTCTCTTCGAGGATCGGTCCGCCCGCATCTTTGCGCAGGGATCCGCGCGTCGCCGGGCCATCCGGCTGATAGGCGTCGGTGTCCGAACCGGCCCTGAACCGTGCCGTTCAGCCCCGGTTAAACCACCGGCCCTGCCCCGCGGGCAGACCGGCCGCGCGGCGGAGACCGCCCTCTTCTTTCGACACGCCCGCCGGCATCGTGTAGACGGGGCGCCTTCCTCGGAGGCCCCTGTGCTCCACGTCTCGACCCGCGGCGAGGCCGCGCCGCTCTCGTTCTCGGACGCGCTCCTGGCGGGCCTCGCCCGCGACGGCGGGCTCTACGTGCCCCAGACCTGGCCGCAGCTCGGCCGCGCGGAGATCGCCGCGCTGGCGGGCCGGCCCTACGCGGAGGCCGCCAAGCGCGTGCTCCGCCCGCTGATCGACGGCGAGATCGCCGGCCCGGACCTCGACCGGATGATCGACGAGTCCTACGCCACGTTCCGCCATCCGGCGGTCTGCCCGCTGACCCAGCTCGACGACAACCTGTTCCTGCTGGAGCTCTTCCACGGGCCGACGCTCGCCTTCAAGGACGTGGCGATGCAGCTGCTCGGGCGGCTGATGGACCACGTCCTCGTCCAGCGCGACACCCGCGCCACCATCGTGGGTGCGACCTCGGGGGATACCGGCTCGGCCGCCGTCGAGGCCTTCGGCGGCCTCGACCGGGTCGACATCTTCATCCTCTACCCGCACGGGCGCGTGTCCGAGGTCCAGCGGCGGCAGATGACCTCGGTGCCGGCCCAGAACGTCCACGCGCTGGCCGTCGACGGCACCTTCGACGATTGCCAGAACCTGGTCAAAGCCCTGTTCCAGCACGCCGATTTCGCCGATGCGGTGCGCCTGTCCGGGGTCAACTCGATCAACTGGGCCCGGGTCGCCGCGCAGGCCGTCTACTACTTCACCAGCGCGGTCGCTCTGGGCGCCCCCCACCGCCCGGTCTCCTTCGCGGTGCCTACGGGCAATTTCGGCGACGTGCTCGCCGGCTGGGTCGCCAAGCGGATGGGCCTGCCGATCGAGCGGCTGATGATCGGCACCAACGCCAACGACATCCTGGTGCGCACCCTGGAGCACGGCGCCTACGCGCTGCGCGGGGTCGTGCCCACGACCTCGCCCTCCATGGACATCCAGATCTCGTCGAACTTCGAGCGGCTGCTGTTCGAGGCGCTCGGCCGCGACGCCTCGTCCCTCGCGCGGCTGATGGCCGGGCTGAAGCAGTCCGGCGGCTTCTCCCTGAGCCCGGAGGTGCTGGCCACAATCCGCTCCGAGTTCGACGCCGTCGCGGTGCCGGAGAGCGACGTGATGGAAGAGATCGCCCTGACCCAGGCGGCCACCGGGGTGGTCCTCGATCCCCACAGCGCCATCGGCGTGCGCGCCGCCCGCCGGCTCCTGGAGCAGGACCCCGCAACCCCTGTCGTCGCCCTCGCCACGGCGCACCCCGCCAAGTTCCCGGACGCGGTCGCCAAGGCCACCGGCGGCCTGCGCCCGCCGCTGCCGCCGCACCTCGCCGACCTCATGGACCGGCCCGAGCGCATGACCCCGGTAGCCAACGACCAGGCCGCCGTGGAGCGGCTGATCCGCGCGCGCGCCCGCATCACGAGGGGCGCGTGAGCTTGGCGCGACGGTCCCCCTTCCCCCTCTGCGGGGGGGGGGGTGGCCCAATGGGCGCCCTCTGCGTCAGCAGGGGTCGGGGCGGGACGAAGTCCCGCAAGAGGGGAGCGACGGTGCAGGACATCGCTCGGCCTTCATGAAGGCTTTTGCCCCTTCCGGAAGCCGGGTTCCCCACTCCCGACTCCCTTCGGGGGCCACCCGCCCCCGCAGACGGGGGAGGGATCCCGCGCCGGATTCGGCCCCCCACGCGACGAGCCGTTGATGAACCAGCACTTCTCCACGCACGCCGCCTCCCCGTCCCTGCGCACGACGCAGCTGCCCAACGGCGTCACGGTGGTCACCGAGCCGATGCCGGGCGTGGCCACCGCCAGCCTCGGCGTCTGGGTCGGGGCCGGCTCGCGCAACGAGCGGGCGGACGAGGCCGGGCTGTCCCACCTGATCGAGCACATGGCGTTCAAGGGCACGCGGACGCGCTCGGCCCAGAGAATCGCCGAGGAGATCGAGAATGTCGGCGGCGAGATCAACGCCGCCACCTCCACGGAGGGGACGAGCTATACCGCCCGGGTGCTCGGCGAGGATGCCGGCCTCGCCCTCGACGTGATCGGCGACATCCTCACGGATTCGGTGTTCGACGCCGGCGAACTCGCCCGGGAGAAGGGCGTGATCCTGCAGGAATACGCCGCCGTCGAGGACACCCCCGACGACGTGGTCTACGACGCCTTCACCGAAGCCGCCTTCCCGGACCAGCCGGTCGGCCGGCCGATCCTGGGGCGGCCCGAGACGATCCGGAGTTTCGACGAGGCCGGGATCCGCGCCTATCTCGCCCGGGAATACACGCCGGACCGCATCGTCGTGGCCGGGGCCGGGGCCGTGACCCACGAGGCGATCGTGGCGGCGGCCGAGCGGCATTTCGGCGCCCTGCCGGCCGCGGGGGCGCCCGCCGCTGTCCCGGGGGTCTATGGCGGCGGCGAGCGGCGGATGCCGCGCAAGCTCGAACAGGCCAACGTGGTGATCGGCCTGCCGGGCCTGTCGTTCCGGGACGCGGGCTACTACGCGCTGCACATGTTCGCGCAGGTGCTCGGCGGCGGCCTGACCTCCCGGCTCTGGCAGGAGGTGCGCGAGACCCGCGGCCTCGCCTACGAGATCCAGGCCTTCCACTGGCCGTTCTCCGATTGCGGCCTGTTCGGCATCGGCGCCGGGACCGCGGGGGCGGACCTGCCCGAGCTCGTGGACGTGACACTCGCGGCCACCGCCCGGGCGGCCCGCGACCTCGACGCCACCGAGATCGCCCGGGCCAAGGCGCAGCTCAAGGTCTCGCTGCTCTCGGCGCTGGAGACCCCGGGCGGGCGGATCGAGCGCAACGCCCGCCAGATCCTGGCCTGGGGCCGGGTGATCCCCGCCGGGGAGGTGATCGCCAAGGTCGACGCCGTCACGGTGGCGGATGTCCGCGCCGCGGCCGCCGCGATGCTCAAGGGCGCACCGACGCTGGCGGCGATCGGCCCGATCCGCAAGCTGCCCAGCCTGGACCGGATCGGAGCCGCGCTCCGGGGGGCGTGATTCTTTGGTGGGCCGCGCGGGCGCGCGCCATGCCGTGCGCCCTCCCTCCCTCCCCGTTGCGGGGCAGGGGGCCCCCCGGAGGGGGGCGGGGCGAAGTCCCGCTCGGGGGGGGCGACGGTGCAGGATGAAGCTGCGCCCGCCATGAAGGCTGTGCCTTATCCTGAAGCCGGGCTCCCCTCTCCCGACCCGGCCTGACGGCCGGCCCACCCTCCCCCGCAGAGGGGGGAGGGAGCGAGGCGGAGCCGCTTGCGCCCACGCGCCGAGGAAGATCTGTGAAGCCGACGGGGATCGGCGCGCAGGGGAGAATCCGAGCCGGACAGGCCCGGAGACGCCCCGGAACGGCCGGCCCCTGCCCCGCCCAACTTGATTTGGCCGCAAAGGAGCGCGATCCGCGGCATGTGGACCGGCCCCGGGGCGACCTTGCCCCGGGTCGGGCCCGCACCTATCGATCGAGGCCGCCCGGGCGGTCGATGCCGCTTCTCGCACGGCCGGAAGTCAAGACACCCTTGCGCATCCTCGCCCTCCTCCTGACCCTGGTCGGCGGCCTCGTCGGTGCCCTCGCGCTCAGCGGTCCCGCCCGGGCCGTGGAGGCGGTGCGCGTCACCCTCGACGCGCCGGTGATCGACCTGACCTCCGCCATCGAGCGCTATCGCTCGGACGGCGACCTGATCCAGATCTCCACGGCGCCCGGCAAGGACGGCATCGTCCGCCGGATCGTCGTGAAGGCCCGCGATGCCGGCGCCCGGCCCGACTGGATCGTGTTCGCGCTCACCAACGACACCGACGAGCAGATCGACCGCATCCTGGTCGCCCCGCATTTCCGGCTGGTGGATTCCGGGGTGATCTGGCCGGATCTCGGCGGCTCGCGGATCGCCGCCATCACGGCGAGCCAGGGCATCCGCCCGGAGCGGGACGAGAATCCGGAAGCCGACCAGTTCACCATCACCCTGGATCCCGGCACGACCATCACCTACGTGGCCGAGTTGCGCGGCGCCAACATCCCCCAGCTCCACCTCTGGGACCAGGACGCCTATCGCCGGAAGGCCGCCGGCCTGACCCTCTACAAGGGCATCATCATCGGCATCAGCGGGCTGCTGGCGCTGTTCCTGACCATCGTGTTCGTGGTCAAGGGCGCGATCATCTTCCCCGCCGCCGCCGCGCTCGCCTGGTCGGTGCTCGCCTATGCGTGCATCGATTTCGGCTTCCTGCAGCGGGTCTTCCCGGTCACGGAACTTGCCGAGCGGGTCTACCGGGCCTCCGCGGAGGCGGTGCTCGGGGCGACGCTCCTGGTCTTCCTGTTCGCCTATCTCAACCTCGCCCGCTGGCACGTGCGCTACAGCCACGTGGCGTTCTTCTGGCTGGCCTTCCTGGCCGGCCTCGTCGGGCTCGCGGTGTTCGACCCGCCGGTGGCCGCGGGGGTGGCGCGCATCTCCATCGCGGCGGTCGCCGGCATTGGGCTGCTGCTGATCCTCTACCTCGCGGTCCATAACGGCTACGACCGGGCGATCCTGCTGGTGCCGACCTGGCTGCTGCTGGTGATCTGGGTGACGGCGGCGGGCTTCGCGGTCACCGGCCAGATCGGCAGCGACCTCGTGCAGCCGGCGCTGATCGGCGGCCTCGTGCTGATCGTGATGCTGATCGGCTTCACGGTGCTCCAGCACGCCTTCGCGGGGGGCGGCCTCAGCCACGCCCTCGTGTCCGACACGGAGCGCCGGGCGCTGGCGCTGACCGGGGCGGGCGACGTGGTGTTCGACTGGGACGTGCCCGCCGACCGGGTTTTTGCGGGTCCCGAGATCGAGGCCCAGCTGGGCCTGCCCCGCGGCACCCTGGAGGGGCCGGCGACCAACTGGCTCGGCACGCTCCACCCGTTCGACGTGGAGCGCTATTCGGCGGCCCTCGACACGGTGATCGAGGAGCGGCGCGGCCGCATCGTCCACGATTTCCGCCTGCGCTCGGCCGCCGGCACGTTCTTCTGGTACCGGCTGAAGGCGCGGCCGGTGATCGGCGCCGACGGCGAGGTGATCCGGGTGGTCGGCACCATCGCGGACGTCACCGAGATCAAGACCGCCGAGGAGCGCCTGCTCCACGACGCCGTGCACGACAGCCTCACCGGCCTGCCCAACCGCGAATTGTTCGGCGACCGCCTCGACGCGGCTCTGGCCTTCGCCAGCCAGGACCCGCGCCTCAAGCCGACCGTGCTCGTGCTCGACGTCGACCGGTTCAAGGGCATCAACGACGCGATCGGCCTGTCGGCGGGCGATTCGATCCTGCTGACCCTGTCCCGCCGGCTCGGCCGCCTGCTGCGGCCGCAGGACACGCTGGCCCGGGTGGCGGGCGACGAGTTCGCGGTGATCCTGCTGTCGGAGCGCGAGCCCGACCGGATCCTGGCCTTCGCCGAGATGATCCGCCGGGCGATCGCCACGCCGATCACCTACGCGGACCGGGAGATCTTCCTCACCGTCTCGATCGGGCTCGCCCTCCACGAGGCCGGCGCCAACCTGAAGCGCGAGGAGGTGTTCAAGAGCGCCGAGGTCGCCATGATCCAGGCCAAGCGCAACGGCGGCGACCGGATCGAGGTGTTCCGCGCCCATATGCGCACCGACCGGACCGACCGGCTGATGCTGGAGAGCGACCTGCGCAAGGCGATCGAGCGCAACGAGCTGAAGGTGCTGTTCCTGCCGGTGGTCCGCCTCGAGGACCGCACCGTGGCGGGGTTTGAGACCGTCCTGCGCTGGGACCATCCGAAGCTCGGGCGCATCCCGGCCACGACCTTCCTGCCGCTCGCCGAGGAGAGCGGCTTCGTGGTCAATCTCGGCATCTTCGCCCTGGAGCGGACCGCCCTGGAGCTCGCCGCCTGGCAGCGCTCCCTGGAGGTCGAGCCGCCGATCTTCGCGGCCTGCAACCTGTCCTCGCGCCAGCTCCTGCGCCACGACCTGCTGCACGACGTGAAGACCGTGCTGGCCCGCTCCGGGGCGCTGCCGGGCTCGCTCAAGCTGGAATTCAGCGAGAGCCTGGTGATGGAGAACCCGGAATATGCCGCCCAGATGCTGGCGCGGATCCACGACCTCGGCGCGGGCCTGTGCCTGTCGGATTTCGGCACCGGCTACTCGGCGCTCTCCTACCTGCAGCGCTTCCCCTTCGACACGATCAAGGTCGATTCGACCTTCGTGCGCCAGATCGGCACCGGGCAGACCGCGATCCTGCGCTCCATCGTCCGCATGGCGAGCGAATTGAACCTCGCCATCGTGGCGGAGGGCTGCGAGTCCGAGGCCGACGCCCAGGCGCTCGCCGGGCTCGGCTGCGAATACGCGCTCGGCCCGGCCTTCGGCGAGCCGATGACCATGCTCCAGGCCCGCCAGATCGTCGGGGCGGCGCCGGAGGCGGCGTGAGGTCGGGCCGGCCCGGCCGATCCGGTCCGTTGCCGACCGGCGATCGACGCGGTGGCAGGGGCGGTGACGACCCTGCACCCTGTTGGGCTCCCGGGCCGGAGTTTCGGGGACATGCCTTGGGGGCCCGTCGCGTCCCGCCAACGGGCACAAAGCGATCGATCGGTTTAAGCCGCCCTTAACCATGCCCGCGCAAGATCCTGTTGATGGACGGGTCCTTCAGCGCCCGGGATGGGGATGGTCGGATGGCCGAGGCGGCGCGGCGTTACCAGCAGGCAGGCAGCTCCGATCTCGTGCGCCGCCTGATGGCGCGTCCGGTGCGGCTCGAGCAGCAGGCCCGGACCCGTCTGCCCCGCCCCGGCCGCGATCCGCGCCCCGCCGAGGCGGCTGCCGACGACCTGCTGGACGGCCTGTCGAACGATCTGGACGAGGCCGACGAGATCGTCCGCCTCGAGACCGAGCTTCAGGTGGTCAAGGCGGTGCTCCGCGCCCAGCGGCAGGAGGTCGAATCGCTGCGGGCGCAGCGCCAGCTCCTCACCGAATCGGCCCCGACCGACGACGTCCGCGCGACCCGGGAACGCTGGGCGGCCCTGGTCGACTCGCTCCTGATCCGTGCCCGCTGATCGCGCGGCGGACATGCGGGGTCAGGCCATGGGGGCGCGCTGCTCGCTCGTCGTCAACGGTCGGTCGGTGCGGGTCTCGACCGGCGACACGCCGCTCGAGGCGGCGCTCGCCGAGGGCATGATCGCGCCGCTGCAGGCCCAGCCCGGCACCCTCCTCGCCGGCCAGGGGGCCGTCGCGCCGTCCGGGCGCCGTCCGCCGGCCCGCCGGGCCCGGGCCGAGGCCCTGCGGCCGGCCCTCCCGGGGGCCCCGATCCCGGGCCAGGAGGCGGCGGCGGCCCAACCCGTCACCGTCCGCAAGGGCCATGTCACGGAGATCCGCCGGCTCAGCCCCGGCATCGTCGAGATCGTCGCGACCCTGACCCGGCGCCCCACCCTCGAACCCGGCCACCAGGCGCTGGTCACCTTCGCGGGGATGCAAGCGCTGACGCTGTCCCCGACCCTGCGGGTCGACGGCGCGGCCGAGATCAACGAGGCGGTGTTCCACGTCGCCTGCGACCCCGAGGGCGGCCCGGTCGACGCGATCCGGCTCGACCAGCCCGTGCGCCTCAAGGGCCCCCTGGGCCGGGGGCAGTACCGCCCCGGGGGCGGGCGCCTCGTCCTGGTGGCGGCCGGCGCCGGCTTCGGCGCGATCTGGGCGATCGCCCGGGCGGCCCGCTACGTCGAGCCCGCCCGCGAGATGGCGCTGGCGGTCGGGGCCCGGGACGCCCTCGACCTGTACATGCGCGAGAGCCTGGACTGGCTGCGCCGCACCGGCGTCGCCCGGATCGTGCTCTGCGCCGACCGCGGCCGCCAGCGGCCGCCGGACGTGCGCTCGGGTCCCCTCACCGCCCACCTGCCGAGCCTGCGCTCCACCGACGTGGTCCACGTGGCCGGCGACGTCTCGACGGTGGGCGCCGTGCAGGTGCTCGCCGCCTCGGTGGGCGCCCGCTGCTACCCGATCGTGCTCGACTGAGGACCGCCGCCTCGACGCGGGCGGGATCGGCTGGTACCTGGCCCGATCCCCCTCCCCGACCGTGAGCCGAGCGGTTCCCCCTTCCGATGGTCCGCGTCCTCTGTCTCGGCTACAGCGTCACGGAGCTGCCGGGCTATGTCGAGCGGGCCAACGCCCTGGCCGAGGCCGAGGGCCGCCCGGTCACCTTCGTCCGGAGCGGCTGGGGCGGCCACTCCCTGCCCTCCATCGCCGGCCTCATCGACGAGATCCTGGACGCGATCCCCTGCGACCACGTCCTCCTGGAGCTGTTCACCGGCAACGTCCGCTATTTCGACGGCGCGACCCTGCGGGCCTATCTCGACGACATCCTCGCCGGGACCGCCCGGCGGAACCTGCCGGTCGCCTTCCTCAACCTCCACCAGGGCGGGGTCGACTACGCGGCCGAGCCCGTCGCCGGCCTGCTCGCGGAGTACCGCGCCCTCTACGGCATCCGGACCCTCGATATCGCCGCCCCCGTGGCGGCGGCCGGCGCCGGCGACATCACCTATCTCCTGAGGGACGGGACCCATGCGAGCCCGGCGGGGGCCGACCTCTACGGCACCCTGGTCTACAGCTTCCTGCGCGCGCCGCCGCCGGGCCGCGACTACATCCCGTGGTTCCGGGGACTGCCGGGCCGGTTCGAATCGCTGCCCCTGCGCACCCTCCCCGGCCAGGTCTGCGGGTTCGATCTGCGCCGCAACGGCATCCCGCTGCACTTCCGGGAGATTCCCGAGGGCGCCCGCGCCGAGATCCCCCTGGGGCGGCCCCGCGACGTGATCGGCATCCTCGTCACCTACGGGCCGCGGTCGGGCACGCTGATGGTGCAGGATCCGGAGACCGGGCGGGGGCGCGGTCTCGTCGCCTACGATGAATTCTCCTACTACACGCGCGCGATGTTCCGCAGCGTCACCCTCCGGGGCGCCCGCGTCCTGACGATCGCGCAATCGGCGGAGCGCCCGGACATCCCCCTGCGCAAGGGCGAGCCGGATCCGGGCCCGCGGCTCGGGCGGGTGTCCCACGTCTTCTGTCTCCGCCGGCTGAGCCTCGCCGAGCGCGCCGCGCTCCTGCGCCATCGGGTCCGGCGCAGCCTGCGCCGCGTCGGGCTGCGGCTCGGCGGCGTCCGGAGGGCGTGACGCCAGCCCGCACGGGGCACGGACGGGGCACGGAGCGCGGATCGGGGCCGGGCACCACGGTCTGCATCCCCGCGCGCGGGACCTGTGGTTGGGGGAACTCGACGGGGATCCGGCCCTTCGAAGCGCGCGACCGCCCCTGGCGGCACGGTCGTGACACCGGACCGTTCCGGCATCGCCCCGGGGCGTCCCCTCCCCCGCGAGCGACCAGGATGGGATCCCGATCCATCCGGTGAATCCCGGCCCGGGATGAGGCACGAAGCGTCCGATGCGCGTCATCCTGAGCGTCGGCGACCGCCGCTCGGGATGTGGGGCCCGAACGCGAAGGCCATTTCGGTCCTGGCAAAGCACAATCTGATTTCTTGAGATCAGAAGACAGGCGTCAAAATTGAGTGCTGTCTTATTCATCTATTGATTTATAAAACGCTCGATAAATCCACGACGATTTCAAAACATGCAGTGCAAACGTCGGGAGATTTCGAGGCCCTGTCATGGTACCGTCGCGACGAGAGCACGTGGGAGAGAGAGAAGCATGCGCATCCTGCAGAACGCCGGATTGCTCGTCAAAATATCCGTACCCATCTTGATCATGGTCTGCACCAGCACGTTTATCGTAATTTATTCGATGAATGCGCTCCATCTTATGGAGCAGAGAAGCAATTATATGGTCGATTATTATTTTTCGCGTCTGGAAATGTTTGCGCAGGTCCGCGAGAAATTCGTCGACGCGACCCTCATGAACCGCAACATCGTCATCGGCCAGCCGGAGATCGACCGTCCGGCCTTCAGGAAACAATACGATGCGGCCGTCAAGGCCGTGGCCGACAATCTCGAGACGCTCGCCGCGGGTTCGCGGCGCAAGGAGATCCGGGACATGCAGCGCAACCTCGGCACCATCGCGCGCGACTATTTCGATCTGCTCGACCGCTCCAACGCTCTCGCCCTCGGGAACGACAGGGCCGCGGCGATCCAGGTCGGCGTCGTCGCGGGCCGTGAGATCCGGGCGCGGTTCAACGCGGCGGCGGAGGCTTACGAAGCGCAGGCGGCAGCCCGTCTCGGCGAGGCGAAGATCGCGTCGCAGCGGGAGACCGCGCAGGCCCGGATGGTCCTGATCGGGTCCGCCCTGGGGGGGCTGCTCGTCGCCCTGGGCCTCTCGGCGGCGATCGTCATCCTCGGCGTGGCGCGGCCCCTCTACCGCCTCGTCGCCGCGCTGCAGCGCATGGCGCGGGGGGATATCGGGGCCGCGATCCCGGAGGCCCGGCGCGGCGACGAGATCGGGATCGTCGGTCGCGCGGTCGAGGAGATCAAGGCCATGGTCGCCCGCAACGCCGCCGCGGAGGCCGCGCGCAGGCAGCAGGCGGAGGCCGCCGCCGCCGCCGAGCGCCGGCGCGGCCGGTTGGATCTGGCCCGGACCTTCGAGGAGGCGGTGGCCAAGATCGCGGACCGTGTCTCGTCCGCCGCGGGGGCGCTCTAGAACACGGCCCACCAGATGAGCCTGACCGCCCAGGAGACGGCCAGCCAGTCCGGGGCGGTGGCGAGCGCCGCCGAGGAGGCGGCGGCCAACATCACCACCGTCGCGGTCTCGACCGAGGAACTCGGCCAGTCCATCCAGGAGATCGGCCGCCAGGCGGGCGACGCGTCGAGCCTCGCGCACCAGGCGGTCGGCGAGGCCGACCAGACCGCCGGCCTCGTGTCCGAGCTGCAGACGGCGGCCCGGGAAGTCGGCGACGTGGTGCGGCTGATCGCGTCCATCGCCGCGCAGACCAACCTGCTGGCGCTCAACGCCACCATCGAGGCGGCGCGGGCCGGGGAGGCCGGCCGGGGCTTCGCGGTGGTGGCGGGCGAGGTGAAGGCGCTCGCCGAGAAATCTGCCCGGGCGACCGACGGGATCACCGCGCAGATCGGCCGGATCCAGGGCGTGACCGGCGCGGCGGTCGGCGCGATCGGTACGATCATCGACCGGATCCGCGAGATCAACGGCGTGGTGACCGCGATCGCGGCGGCCGTGGACGAGCAGGGCACGGCGACCCGGGAGATCGTGCGCGCCGTCGCCCAGGCGACGCAGGGTGCCGCGGAGGTGACCGGCACCATCGCCGGGGTGGCCCAGGCCTCGGAGCGGACGGGGGGCGCGGCCGATCAGGTGCTCATGGCCGCCACGGCCCTGCTGCGTCAGTCCGAGGGGCTCTCGGCCGAGATGGACCGCTTCCTGGTCGGCATCCGCGCCTGAGGGCGGCGGCCGGCCGGCGAAGCCGCCGATCCCCCGACACGGCTCGACGCGGCCCCCGCGGCCTGCCACCATCGGCCTCCCGGGCGGCCGCGGCCGCCCGCAGCCAAGGGTGCGCCATGATCGGATCGGTATCGCGGGCCGTGATCGTCCAGCCGGGGGGCGGCTTCGATCGGGTGGGGTTCGGCGAGCGGCCGGTCCCGGAACCCGGCCCCGGCGAGATCACCGTCCGCCTGCGGGCCAGCTCGCTCAACTATCACGACTACGCCGTGGTCAGCGGCCTGTGGGGCCCGAGCGAGCCCCGCGTCCCGATGTCCGATGGGGCCGGCGAGGTCGAGGCCCTGGGCCCCGGCACCGACGCCTTCGCCGTGGGCGACCGGGTCGTCAGCACGTTCTTCCCGACCTGGACTGAGGGCACGCCGCGGGTCGAGGGCTTTGCCACCGTGCCGGGCGACGGGGTCGACGGCTACGCCCGCGCGCGGGTGACGGCGCCGGCGACGGCCTTCACGCACGCCCCGCGGGGCTGGGACCACGCCGAGGCGGCGACGCTGACCACCGCCGCCCTGACCGCGTGGCGGGCGCTCCACGCCGATGCCGGCCTCAAGAGCGGCGACGTGGTCCTCGTGCAGGGCACCGGCGGCGTGTCGCTGTTCGCCCTGCAATTCGCCAAGGCGGCGGGCGCCACGGTGATCGCCACCTCCTCCAGCGACGCGAAGCTGGAACGCCTGCGCGAACTCGGCGCCGACCACGGGATCAACTACCGCGCCGACCCGGCCTGGGGCGAGACCGCCCGGCGGCTGACCGGCGGGCGCGGCGTCGACCACGTGCTCGATGTCGGCGGCCCGGCGACGCTGGAGCAGTCCATGGCCGCCGTGCGGGTCGCCGGCCACGTCTCGGTGATCGGCATCCTCTCGGGCCTGGCGGGGGAGCTGCCGCTGGTGCCGGCCCTCCTGAAACAGATCCGCCTGCAGGGCGTGCTGGTCGGCAGCCGGCGCCACCAGATCGAGATGATCCGCGGGATCGAGGCCTGCGGGCTGCGGCCGGTGATCGACCGCCGCTACCCGCTGGACGATCTCGTGGCAGCCTTCCGCCACCAGGAGAGCAACCGCCATTTCGGCAAGATCTGTATCGAGATCTGAGGTCCGGGGCGGTCCATCCCGGCCGGGGCTCAGCGGAAGGCGATCCCGAGCCCGCGGGGCATCGCACCCGCGCGGCGTGGTTCCGGCCGGCTCGACGGCGCGGGGGCATGCGCGCAGCCGTTCTCGCAGAAGGCGCGGAGCGTCCGCCGGTCAAGGCCGATATCGTGGAGCGCCGCGTCGTCGAGCGCCGACAGGACGTGCAGATTGCGCGCCGCGGCACGCCGGCTCCGGATAGACTTCAGGAACGCGACGATCATGATCCAGCCTCCGTCGGGTCGATCGATCACGGGTCATCCGTGATCCGCCCACGCAGCGTCGCCGTCTCGCCCCGTCTTCGCATCCTCCATTCTGACGGTCGCCCGCGGGTCTGGCGGTCGCCCGCGGGTCGAAACCACCCGCGGGCAACGCCGGCCGCGCGACGCCGCGTCGACCGCGTCCGCGATCACCCGGGGATCCGGCCGTGTCCCGGGATCACAGGACGACAGGACAGGCGGCCGTTCCCTGGGCGCGGTCGCCTGTCCTTCGGATCGACACGCGGGGGCCGCCAGGGTTCGGCGGAACCGGGCGCGCCGCGCGATCGCCTCAGTAGCGGCAGACGCGCCGCGGCCCGAAGGGCGTCGGGCGGAAGAAGCAGCGCGGGCCGTAGAAGCGCGGCCGGCGGTAGATCGGCCGGCAGCGGCCGTAGGGGCCGGGCGCCCAGCCGGGGCCGCAGCCGAAGGCGACGGTGCCGACCGCCGGGGGACCGGCGATCGTATCGGTCCCGACGGGCGTCAGGGGCGCCGCGCCGGCGGAGGCGAGGCCGAGGCCGCCGATGACGGCCGCGGCGGCCGCGAGCATCTTCACGTGCATCATGATCAGACCTTCTGTTCGGGCTCGCGCCGGGCCAGCCCGGCACGAGGGCGAGGCAGATCGGTCATCGCGCCTGAATAGCGGCTGACCTTGGCCGTAATCGTCCGGAAACAAGCGATTGGACGTCCCGGGCGGCTCTACAGGGCGGAATCGGCTCCCGGTGCCGGTCGGGCGCGACGCCCGTCGATAGCCCCCGACCCGTCGGGCCTGCCGACATAGCCGGGGATAAAGCAGGGCGCGTCAGGTCCGCGCGCCGCGCCGCCGGAACGGAGCCGCGGGCCTGGTGTTGTCTGCCAAATCTTTATTCGGAGACACGACGATGTCGGGAACCGCCAAGAAGACCGATCCCAAGCTGTGGGAGAAAGTCAAGAAGGATGTCACCAAGTCGGAGAAGGGCGGCAAGCCCGGTCAGTGGTCGGCGCGCAAGGCGCAGATGGCGACGGCCGAATACAAGAAGGAAGGCGGCGGCTACGCGGGCAAGAAGGCGGATGACAACCACCTCAAGCAATGGACCGACGAGGAGTGGGATACGAAGTCGGGCAAGGCGAGCGGCAAGACCGGCGAGCGCTACCTGCCCAAGAAGGCCCGCGAGACCCTGAGCGACGCGGAGTACGACGCCAGCACGGCCAAGAAGCGGGCCGATACCGCCAAGGGCAAGCAGTTCTCGAAGCAGCCCAAGGCCGCGGCCAAGAAGGCCGCCGCGGCGCGCAAGACCGGCAAGGCGGCCGGCAAGGCAAGCGGCAAGACGGCGGGGACCACGAAGGCCGAGCTGATGCGCAAGGCCCGGGCGCAGAACGTTCCCGGCCGGTCTCGGATGTCGAAGGCGGAGCTGGAGCACGCCGTCCAGGCCTGACACCGGATTGCGATGAGCCCGATTCATCGCACACCGCCCGCGCGCCGGCGGCCGTCCGCCGAACCTCACGGATCCCGACCATGGATCGGGATCCGTGGGCTCGGTCGAGGCGGTCATCGGGACGCCTGGGGCCGCCCCCACGATGCGAGACATCCCGGGAGAGACTCCAGGGCCGCTCCGCGGCGCGAACGGCCGGTCCGATCGGGCCGGGGATGCTCAGGTCGAGGGACGGTGCGGCGGGGCCGGGGTGGCCCGCAGGTCCGCCATGACCGGACGGGTCCCCGCCGTGCCGGAGGGCGCGGCGGGGTGGCTGGCGGCCGGGTCTCAGTAAGAGCCGAACTTGTAGTTCAGACCGACGCGCCCGAGCACGCCCTCGTTCCGGAACCGCGTGGCGAAGGATCCGAAATTCCCGATGATTGGCAGGAGCGGGACCGTGCGGCTGCCGAGGTCGTAATAGAGCGCCTCGGCTTTCACCGTCACCGCGTTGGAGTGGAAGACGTTCAGGAACGAGTCGGTGGGGAGGGCGTACTCGACGCCGCCGCCGACCGCGTAGCCGGTCTCGGTGCGCGAACGAGTGCCGAAGAAGACCGGCGGCAGCCCCGCGAACTGGAAGAAGCTGCCGCGGTAGATCTGATTGGCATAGGCGAAGCCGCCGGTCGCGTAGAACAGGGTCCGGTCGACGGCATAGCCGAGGCGGCCGCGCACGGTCCCGAGGTAGTCGCCGGACTGGCTGTAGGTGTTGTTGCCGATGACCTTGTTCTGGAAGCTCCGGGTGCGCTTCAGATCGGTGTAGGCCGCATCGGCTTCGACGCCGACGACGAAACCGGAGCCTGGCGTGACCTGATAATTGTAGCCGACCTGCCCGCCGCCCGTGAAGCCGTCCCGCGGGAGCGGGATCGTGCTCGTGTAGGAGCTCGGGAAAATCACCCTGCGGCTGACCAGGGTACCCGCGGTGTACGCGGTGTCCTGGGTCGAGGTGATGTAACCGGCGTTGATGCCGAAATAGGCGCCCGTCCAGGTGAAGACCGGCAGCGGAGCCGGCACCGGCTGAAGGGCGCGGCGGGGCAGATCGGCGGCCGAGGCGGTCGCGGTCAACGCTGCGAGGGCAGCCATGGAGGTGAGGATCTTGCGCATGCCTGATTGTTCCAAGGACAGGATGTGTCGTCCGAGGTAAACGATCCGTTCGGAACGTTCTGTAGCAGGTCGGCAACAGTCAAAAGTGAAGTCTATTGGCCAATAATTAGCGGATTGCTCCAAAATTTTGAGGAAAAATTGCCTGCCAGAAAATGGAATTTCCGCCTGGATCGTCGGTAGATTTATGGTGAGCCGGTCTTTTAGTTTGAACGCCGAGACTTATACGGCGCGGGCGACGGTCCTTCGGCGTGAGGGGCCTGAAAAGACAACGGCACCCGATCGGATCGATCGGGGCCGTTTCGGGCCGCCGGCTTCTCGGCATCGCCTCGCGCCGAAGTGTCATCCGCTCCGGTCACGCCTCTCGGGAGGGGACTCGATCGGCTTGAGCGTGCGGCGGCTGCCTTCGACCCAACTTGGCCGCTTGGGTCTCCACGGGCGCTTGCCATGAGCGGCCATGCGTGGGCCGTCCGGCAACCTCGCCTCAGAGGTGGACATCGGACGTTGCGGGCAGGGATAGTTCGCGCAGGACCGCCCGGTGGGACCGATCATGCTGCAACTGCAACCTGTGCCGAAGGTGATTACCTTCGATTGCTACGGGACTCTGGTCCGGTGGCATGACGCTGTCCGGTCTGCGGCCCGCGCGATCCTGGCCAAACGCCTCACGGAGCCTGACGCGCAAGATCAATCGGTCGCTCTGGCTGACCGGCTGCGCAGCGCCGCCGTGGAGCGGCAGCAGCGCCCGCCCTACTGCGACTACAAGTCCGTCCTGCGGTCTGCCCTCGCCGTGACCCTCGCCGAGGCCGGTCATACGGCGAAGCCCGAGGACGAGGAGATGCTGCTATCGACCCTGGGCCGGATCGAGCCGCACCCCGACGTCCCGGCCGCGCTCGATCGCTTGCGCACACGCTACCGGCTCGCGGTCATCAGCAATACGGACGACGACCTGATCGCCGGCACCGTCGCGGCGATCGGGGTGCCGATCGACTTCGTCGTCACCGCCGAGCAGGCTCGCGCCTACAAGCCCGACCACCGGCTCTTCCTGCACGCCTACGCCACCTTGGGCGTGACCAAGGAGGAGACCGTGCACGTCGGCATGGGACAGTTCACCGACCTCAAGGTCTGCCACGAACTCGGCATCCGGTCCGTGTGGATCGACCGGGTCGGCGAGCCGCTAAACCCGGACTGGCCGCCGCACGCCAAGCTGGACGATCTTGCGGGTTTGCCCGACATGCTGTCGGTCTCTTGAACGGCTTCCGAGCCGGTCTGTGGGTCCGCAGAGGGTCGCGACCGGGTGCGACGGCGATGCCTGATCTCTTCGATTGTCGCCCGGAAGCGGACCGGCGAAAACCCACCCTTCTCAGACGTTATCACGGCCACGCTGATTGAGTTCAGGCCCTGGAGCGGTCGCCGCCGACGTCAGAGACCGGTTCGGCGGCGCGCGCACGTCACATCCAGGCCCTTCAGCCGTTCCCTGTCGCAACGCGATCGGGCGCGGCTCTAATGGTCGTGGCCGCAGCCCGGGCCGTGCGCATGGCCCTGCTCGGGATGCGCATGCCCGTGGTCATGCGCATGGCCCTGCTCGGAATGCGCATGCCCGTGGTCATGCGCATGGCCTCCGGCGTGGTCAGGGCCGTGATCGTGGCCGTGCGTGTGGGCATGCCCATGGCCGTGCTCGGGACCGTGATGGTCGTGGTCGTGATGGTCGTGCCCGTGATCGTGCCCCTGCCCGTGATCGTGGCCGCAGGTGCTGTGGTCGTGGGCCGCGTTCTCGGGCCGGAAGGCCCGCGAGACCGGGCTCGCGAGGCAGCCCTGGCCGCGCACCAGCTCGGCCGTGGCGGCACTGGCCGGGATGTAGAGCGCCTCCGCGGCGATCTCGGCGGGGACGTGGCTGCTGCCGAGCTGCCAGGCCAGGCGCATCAGCCGGGCCGGGTTCTCGGCGCGCACGGCGAACAGATCCTCCGCGGCGGCCCGCACCGCCACGAGCCGGCCGTCGTCGAGGCGCAGCGCGTCGCCGTCATCGAGGGTCGCGGCCTTGGTCAGTGCCACCGCGAAGCCGAGCCCCCCCTCGGCGACCAGGGTTCCCGGGAGCGCGGCCCGGCCCGCGTGGTCGAGGCTCACCGTGTCGGCGACGCGGTCGGAGCGCACCGCGGCCCGGCGGACGATCGTGGTGGCTGTCGGCATGGGACCCTCGGACAAGACCTGCTGCACCCCGGCCGGGGTGCCCCTCGGGGCCGAGGCATAGGGCGAGACCGGAACCGGGCGCAACTCCGGTCCCGGGCCGATGGAACCTTAGCCGTAGGCTCGCCATTAGCATTCCTGCTAAGCTCGGCGCGATCCGTCACGATCACGGCCAACGGCCGGACCGGATGCCAAGGGAGTTCTGGGGACCATGAAGAAGCTGACTGCCGCCGCCCTCGCCACCATCGCCGCCCTCTCGCTCGGCGCCTGCAACACCCCCGAGGACCGGGCGCTGGGCGGTGCCGGCCTCGGTGCGCTCACCGGCGCGGCGATCGGCGCGGCCGCCACGGGCCGCGCGGGCGGTGCCCTCGCCGGTGCGGCGATCGGCGGCGCCGGCGGCGCCATCGTGGGCGCCTCGACCGCGCCCGCCTGCCCCTACGGCACCTACCGGGACGCCTACGGCAACGTCTACTGCCGCTGAGACGGGGGCGGGCCGGGCGCGTCCCGGCCCTTCCGCGGGGCTTGAGGAGCGGCTATCCCGGCCCTCGGCCGGGGCGTCCCGGTGCCGGACGCAAAGCCCCTCGCGATGATCGCACCGAGTCCACGAATCGCCCCGGAACCGGTCTGGCCATGAATGCGGCGGCCGAGTCCCAGGGCGTCTGGGGCAAGATCGGAGGCGCCGGCCTCGGCCTCGCGATCGGCGGTCCCCTCGGGGCGCTGGTCGGCGGCGTCGCCGGCCATTTCCTGCTCGACCGGGTCGGCGCGCCCTTCGGCCGGACGCCCCGGGACGTGGTGTTCACCACCGGCTTGGTGGCGCTGGCCGCCAAGATGGCCAAGTCCGACGGCGTGGTGCTGCCCTCCGAGGTCGAGGCCTTCGGCCGGGTCGTGCGGGTGGACGCGGCGGCGCGGCCTGGGGTCGAGCGCCTGTTCGACCTCGCCAAGAAGACGACGAACGGTTTCGAGGCCTATGCGCGCCAGCTCGCCGCGACCTTCGGCGACGAGCCGGCCCTGCTCGAGGACGTGCTCGACGGCCTGTTCCAGATCGCCGGCGCCGACGGGGCGCTCCACGAGGCGGAGGAGCGCTACCTGCGCGCCGTCTCGGGCATCTTCGGCTTCGACGAGGCCGCGTTCCAGCGGATCGCCGCCCGGCACGTGCGACTGCCGGACGATCCCTACGCGGTCCTCGGGCTCGACCGGGACGCCGACGAGGCGGCCCTGAAGGCCCGCCACCGGGCGCTGGTCGCCGAGCACCATCCCGACCGGGCGCTGGCTCGGGGCCTGCCCGCCGAGGCGGTGGCGATCGCCACCCGGCGGCTGGCCGCCATCAACGCCGCCTACGACCGGATCGCGCAGGAGCGCGGGGTGCGGTGAGCCTCATCCCGGACAGCCCCCTCGCCCGCCGGGTCGCCCCCTCGCCGAACCACGGCGCGCGCCGGGGCGGGCGCCTCGACACGCTGGTCCTGCACTATACCGGCATGGACAGCGCCGCCGCCGCCCTGGCGCGGCTGCGCGACCCGCTGAGCGAGGTCTCGGCGCATTACCTCGTCTTCGAGGATGGCGGCCTCGTCCAGATGGTGCCGGAGGCGCGTCGGGCCTGGCACGCGGGCGCGGGCGCCTGGAAGGGCGAGACCGACCTCAATTCTCGCTCGATCGGGATCGAGATCGTCCATCCGGGCCATGCCGGCGGGCTGCCGCCCTACCCGGAGGCGCAGGTCGCCGCGGTGATCGCGCTGGGCCGGGACATCCTCGGCCGCTGGCCGATCCCGCCGGAGCGGGTGCTCGCCCATTCCGACATCGCCCCCGAGCGCAAGGAGGATCCCGGCGAGACGTTTCCGTGGGACAGCCTCGCGGCGGCGGGGATCGGCCATTTCGTGCCGCCGGCACGCCTCCGGGACGGACGGTTCTTCGCCCAGGGCGATGTCGGCCAGCCCGTGGAGGCGCTGCAGGCGATGTTCGCCCTCTACGGCTACGACCTGCCGGTTTCCGGGGTGTTCGACGCGCGCACGCACGCGGTGGTCACCGCGTTCCAGCGCCACTTCCGGCAGGCGCGGGTCGACGGCGTGGCCGATGCCTCGACCATCACCACCCTGCGCGATCTGATCGCGGCCCTCGGCTGACGCATGTCCAGAGCGTTCTTCCCGTTTTGGCGGGGCGTCGGGGTAAAACGCCGATCCGCGCGGAGGGAGATGTTTCGCGCCGCCGCAGCATCGATGGCCGCGATACCCGAGTCTACTTCAGATAGACACGTGTGTCTGTGAATTGAACTGAAAGTTAAAATCTACTTTTTCAAGCATTCATGTCTTGCAGACAGGTGCTGTTCAGATTGTTTTCCATACTGGCATCCGTGAGCGGATCCACGACGGCCGCTACCCTGTCTATGAGCTGGCGGACATGAATAAGTCAATATCATCCATGGCTTTCGCGCTTCTCTTCTGTCTTGGCGGATGTGGAAAGTCGGGCTTGACCAGCGAAGAGATCGAGAAGGCGTTTCGATCCATGGCTCCTTTCAACGAGCGAACGTCGCCGGCCTTTCATGATTTCAAGGTCCGCCGGTGCGATGCCGTAACGGATGACAAGGTCTTCAACTGCGAATTCCAGTTTATGCAGATGGGCAGAACGGAGGTCGCGAAGGCGCAGTTCAGCCGCAGCCGTGACGGCTGGGCGATGGTCGATTTCGCCTCGATCGCCTCCTACAACGATTCGAAATAGAACCCGGACGGCCGGGACATCGACCCGCGCAGGACCGCGCCTGGGCCGGGGGATGCGCAGGCACCGCCGGCAAATCGTCCGGGGTCGGCGCCGGGCCCCGCTCCCGTTTCCCGGATCGCGGCGCGCACGGCGAAGCCGGGGGGCCCTACGCCCCGTGGGCCCGTGCCTCACGCTCGGGCTGGCCCGTGTCCCGCTGCGCCTTGTCCTCGCCGCGGGTCCGCCACAGGCTGTAGCCGACGCCCGCCGCCAGCAGCGCCAGCGTCACCACGAGGGAGACCCAAGGCGGGACCGCCACGAGGCCGAACGTGTCGGCGACCACGATCTTGGCGCCGATGAAGATCAGGATGAAGGCGAGCGCGGTCTTGAGATAGGCGAAGCGGTCGACCATCGCGGCCAGCGCGAAGTAGAGGGCGCGCAGCCCCAAGATCGCGAAGATGTTGGAGGTGTAGACCACGAAGGTGTCGGTGGTGATCGCGAAGATCGCCGGCACGCTGTCGACGGCGAAGATCACGTCGGCGCCGTTGACCAGCACCAGGGCGAGCGCCAGCGGCGTGAACCACAGGGCCCTGCGGCCGGTCTTCGGGTCGGTCCTGCGCACCGCGAAGCGCTGGCCGTGCAGGTCGGGCGTGACCCGGAAGGTCGTCTTGAACCAGCGCACGACGGCGCTGTTCTGGAAGTCACCCGCCTGTTCCTCGCCCGAGAGCAGGATCTTCAGCCCGGCGTAGATCAGGAAGGCGGCGAAGAGCGAGAGCACCCAGTGCACCTGATGCACCAGGGCGGCGCCGAGCCCGATCATCAGGCCGCGCAGCAGCACGGCGGCCAGGATGCCCCAGAGCAGGACCCGGTGCTGGGCGGCGCGCGGGACGCCGAGCGCCGTGAGGATCATGGCGATGACGAAGACGTTGTCCATCGACAGCGACTTCTCGACCACGAGGCCGGTGACGTATTCCTCGCCCGCCTGGGAGCCGAGATACCACCAGACCCAGCCGCCGAAGGCGAGACCCAGGGCGAGGTAGAAGCCGGTGAGCAGGAGGCTCTCCCGGACGCCGATCTCGTGCTCCTTGTCCCGGTGCAGGAGGCCGAGGTCGAAGGCGAGCAGGCAGGCGATCAGGACGTGGAAGCCGAGCCACATCCACAACGGCTTGCCGAGCCATACGACGGTAAGGACGTCCATCATGCGCGGGACCTGATGCTGATTCCGAATGGAAAGCATCGGCTCCGACATCACGGGCGCTGAGAAGCGCCCGCCAGAGGGGCCCGCAGCCGATGGGGCCGAGGTAAGCGGTGATCCGGGCGAATCAAGGGCAGGCGCGGCGGCTGACGGCCGGGTGGAGCGCGCCCCGCCGAGGTGGAGACCGGTTCGGTGTCAGCGAGCCCGTCGCATCGCGGATCTGGCGCCGCCCGCGATCGGGGAGCGGATCTAGATCCGGAACGGGAGCGAGTGGCCGAAATTGGCCACCACGGCTTCGGCCGAGCCGATCTGCTGGCCGTCGAAGAAGGCCTCCAGCGCCGCCCGGTCGTTGGGCATCGCGTGAAACTCCGCGACGATGTCGAGATAGCGATCCTCCAGGACGGTCGAGGACGGATCGAGGTTGGTGAGGCAGACCAATCCGGTCGGGGCGCAATCGACGAGGATCACCTTGAGATCCGGACGGTATTTCTGGATGATGGGGATGATCTTCCAGACATCACCCGTCCAGGCCGCCGCCCACGGACCGGGCGTCCGCCCCGGTGTATTGTTCTGCCGTTCGATCATCTCGCCGTCGAACGGCAGGCAGTCGTGGATGGTGATCAAGCCGGAGCGGCCGGACAACCGCTCGGTGTTGTACACGTCCCGAAGCAGGTATTCGAACAGATGCATGCCGTCCAGGAATGCGAAATCCAACGGTCCGGCGGACCGGACTTCGTCGGCGTGATCGCGGAAAAACCGATCGCTCGTCATCCGATAGAGGCGCAACGACTCCTTCCCCGCCGTCGGATCGACCGTCAAGGCGAACCCAGGATCGACGCCGAAAGCGGAGGGGACGGAGATCTTGGACAGATTGATCCCGTTTTGGACACCGATTTCCAGGTAGGTCCGTGCTTCCCGCTCGAGGACGAGCCGTGCGATGAAATCCTGGTAGAGCAGGCCAGTATAAGGGGAGTCCGTTATCTGTGCCATGGTCTATCGTTCCCCGTCGCGCCATCGATTCGGCTGGCGTCGAATGCTGTGCAGGATGTCCGCAAGCCTGGACTTGTCGAGAGCCTATCGAACTCTGTCGGCATACGCCTTCAGCAGGGCGCCGGTGTAGTTGAGAGCCGCCCCCTTGCAAAGCACGTTCTCGGCGAAGTGCGACCCGGCCGCCGCGATGGGCGCGTATAGACCCGGGGACCGCCGCTCCTCCCGGACGATCGCGATGACCTGTTCCTCGCTGGTGATGTCCAACATGTTGCGGCCGTCGATCAGGCCGCTGGAGTAATGCAACAGGCAATCGCTTCTGTATTTCATCAGCACGCAGTTGCTCTTCAATATGATCGCCGGCCTGGAACAGGCCGCTCCATTGCCGTCGAGGGACAGCGCAAACTTGCCGCGGTAGGTAAAGTCCCAGTCGAGGGGGCCGGTGCCGAAACCTTCGGCGCGCATCAGGGCATCGGCCTCCGGATCGCATTGCACGACCGAGGTCAGCCTGAAGTCGGCCTCGGGGCGATCGGCGAAGAACCGCGCTGCGCGCAATCGGGGGAAGCGGGCCCCGCGCACCGCGTCCGCCGTGATGTGACCGCCGCCCGTGGTCGATCCGCAGAAGGTGGCCACCGGCGTCTTGTCCGCGTAGGCGCGGTGGTCTTGCGGAGCCGCCCCGAGATAGTCGAGGGCGATGAGGTCGACATCGGGTAGGAGCAGGTTGCGCTGGCCGGCCAACTTCTGAAACGAGAAGACGGGAAGCCCTTCATGGTCCGGCGCCTCATCCTGGATGTCGACCGCGATCAGCATGTCTCGCCGCGTGGGAAAGGCGCGGAACGTTTCGATCAATAGCCTCAGGTAGCAGTGAAATCTCGATACGTAACTGGGATGTACGAATACGTCCGCGGGCTTGTCGAGAAGGCTGACGGTATCGTCCGTTGCTTGGAACAGGCCGATGGACGGAGAAGTGTTCAATCGTTTCAGGCGATCATTCAGGTCGACGACGCCGAAGGAGGCATCCTGCCACGGCCGCATCTGATCCGCGACGAAGCTGCTCAGCAACGTGCCTGTATCAGGGGGAGATCGGCCGGTCATAACGCGCTCTTGAACCTAGACAATACGGGGCCTGCCATCGGCGGCCGCGAGATCGCAGACCATGCCGTCCCGATCGATCACCGGCGCCGATACGGCAACGGGCCGATGTCGATGATGGAAGCGGCGATGCAGGAGCGATCATCGCAGGCGAGGGCGCACCATAATGCATCCGCGATAGGCGGTACAGTCAAGCTCGTGGTCTCTGCCTCGCTGCCGTCGCGCGGCGTGCGATGCAAGCGCGTCGTCTCTGTCCCGGGGGCCGGCACCGCCGTTCGGGACGATGCGCCGGCTACGGCCCCACGCCATCCTGGCGGTGGGGAGGCCCGATCGGCTCGGCCGCGTCGCCCTCCGGATGCCCGCCCGCGGCCGGCCCGCCGCCCATCGTCGGCGAAGAGCGCTCGCCGAGCGGCCGCTCCTCCATCAGCGCCAGGAACGCGAAGGCCGCCAGGAGCCCGAGGCAGGCGGCCACGAACACGAAGCGGAACGTCAGGGCGAGGCGGGCCGGGTCGGCCCCGCGGATCAGGCTCTCCACGTCGTGGCCCCCGGACGTACCCGCGACGCCGCCCAGCACGATCGTGCCGAAGGCCGCCACGATCAGGGCTCCGCCGAGGGACCGAAAAAAATTCATCGACGCCGTGGCGATGCCGAGCTGGTGGCGCGTCACCGCGTTCTGGATCGCGATGGTGGAGAGCGGCAGGATCGTCCCGATCCCCATGGAGAGCAGCGCGAACAGCAGCTCCATCAGCCAGAAGGGCAGCGCCCGCCCCTGCCACGCGATGACGGCGCAGCAGGCGATGCTGAGGCTCATCATGGCGAGCGGCACGCGCTTGTAGTGCCGGAAGTAGATCATCGACCGGCCCGACAGCGTCGCGCCCGTGACGGTGCCGACCATCAGCGGCACCAGGGCCAGGCCGGATTCGCTCGCCGAGAGGCCGATCACCCCTTCGAGGAAGATCGGCACGTAGATGGTGAGCCCGATGAAGGTGCCCATGGCGAAGCAGGCGGCCAGCGTCGCACTGTAGACCACCTGGTTCCGCAGCACCTCGGTGGGGATCAGCGGCTCGGCCGCCGTGGCGAGCCGCGCCGCGAAGCCGCCGCCGAGCAGGAGGGCCAGGGCGAGGAGGCCGAGGACCGGCGCGGAACTCCACGGGTAGCGCACGCCGCCCCAGCTCAGGGCCAGCAGCAGGGCGATGGAGCCGGAGACCATCAGGGCGGCCCCGGGCCAGTCCAGCCGGTGCCGGCGGTCGTGGCGCGGCAGGCGCTTCAGGTTGGCGTTGGTCAGCGCGAAGGCGAGGCAGCCGATCGGCAGGTTGATCCAGAAGATCAGCGACCAGTGCAGGTGCTCGGCGAAGAAGCCCCCGAGCAGCGGCCCGGCCACCGAGGCCGCCACGAACACGCCAGCGATCACCACCTGATAGCGCGCCCGCTCCTTGGGCGACATGATGTCGGCCAGGATGGTCTGCGCCAGCGCGATCAGCCCGCCGCCGCCGATGCCCTGGAGGCCCCTTGCCAGCGCCAGCGTCACCATCGTCGGCGCGAGCGCGCAGGCCAGCGACCCGAGCACGAAGGTCGCGATGGCGATCAGCAGCATGATCCGCCGGCCGTGGATGTCGGACAGCTTGCCGTAGAGCGGGGTCACCGCCGTGGAGGCCAGCAGGTAGGCGGTGACGATCCAGGGGAGGTTGGCGGCGTCGCCCAGCGCCAGCCCGATGGTCGGCATCGCGGTGGCCACGATGGTCTGGTCGAGGGCCGCGAGCAGCATCGCGGTCATCAGGCCGTAGACGATCGCCCGGATCTCGAGGGGACTGAGGCGGGCCTGCGCGGCGGAGGCGGCCGGCGTGGACGGGGCGGCGTCCGCCTCGGTCGCGGGGACGGTGGTGGAGAGCGCCACGGGTCGGAAGCCTCTTTCTGGTCCGCGCCGGACCGGCCGGCTGGACGGGAACGAGGTCGCAGCGTCACGGTTGCGCGGGCGATACGGCATTCGCTGCCAAACTGGACACCGGTTCGGCGCCAGCGAGCGCGTAACTACAGGGGCTTTAACGACGCGCAGCCCCGGATCCTACGCGGCCCGCGGTCCCCTGCCTTGTGCCTGAGACGGGGTGAAAGCTGTGCCGGTACGCTCCAGGTATCCGGGCACGGCAGGCGCCGGAGCGAAGGGCTGCATCCGGCATCGGATCCGGATCGGCCCTGATTTGCCTCACGCGACGGCCGGCGCATAATTCGACGATGGCCGACATCATCTACCGTGCCGCGCGGGCGACCGACGCGCTGACCATCGCTGCGATCCACGTGGCCAGCTGGCGGGACGCCTATCGTTCACTCCTCGATCCGGTCTTTCTCGCCGGCCCTATCGAAGACGATCGCCGCTCCCATTGGCTCGGGAAATTCGACACGCCGTCCGCGAATTTCCTGGTGGACGTCGCCGCGACCGCCGATGGAAACCTTGTCGGCTTCGCCGCGACACACCGTGATCGCGATCCGCGCTGGGGCAGCTTGCTGGACAACCTGCACGTCCTTCCGGAGATGCGGGGCAGGAAGATCGGTGAGGCCCTGCTGCGCTCGGCGGCGCGCGCCCTTGCCTCTCGGCAGGCGGACGATGGCCTGCACCTCTGGGTTTTCGAGGCCAACGCGGCTGCCCTTCGGTTCTATACGCGTTTGGGCGGCCATGTCGTTGAACGGAAACTGTCGCAGGCCCCGATCGAAAACGACAGGATGATTCTGCGGGTTCATTGGCCGACACTGTCGGACTTGCTTTAGAGCATCATCCCGAAAGGCGGTTTCCGGCTTTCGGGGAAAAGTTGATGCAAAACTAAAGACCTAGCGCATCGTCCCGGTTCTGATATCCGGGACGATGCGCTGGAGATCGGGGCAGGCTCGCACGGCCACCCCAGCCAGACGGTCCGGCCCCGGAAGGCCGGCCGGCCGCGGCCCCATCTTGACAGGCCCGCGCCGCCTGCCGCTCTCCAGGCGGATGCCCGACGACATCCATGACATCGCCCGAGAGGTGGCCATCGTGGGCGGCGGACCGGCCGGGCTGGCCGCGGCCGAGGTGCTGGCGCAGGCCGGCCACGCGGTCACGGTGTACGACCGGATGCCGTCGGTGGGCCGCAAGCTGCTGATCGCCGGGCGCGGCGGCCTCAACCTCACCCACAGCGAGCCCCGGGGGGCGTTCCTGTCCCGCTACCATCCGGCCGGCCACCTGGACGCCGCCATCGCGGCCTTCCCCCCGGAGGCCCTGCGGGACTGGTGCGCGGAGCTCGGCGAGCCGACCTTCGTCGGCTCAAGCGGGCGGGTCTTTCCGCAGAGTTTCAAGGCCTCGCCCCTGCTGCGGGCCTGGCTGGCGCGGCTCGACCGTCTCGGGGTCCGGATCCGCACCCGCCACCGGCTCGCGGCGATCGCCGAGGCGCTGTCTTCCGCGGACCCGGGAGATCCCGATTCCGGGGCGGGATCGCCGCACCTGCAGCTCTATTTCGAGACGCCGGACGGCCCCCTCGTGGTCCGCCTCCGGGCCGCCCTCCTGGCCCTCGGCGGGGCGAGCTGGCCGCGGCTCGGGTCGGACGGGCGCTGGGTGCCGCTGCTGGAAGGGCTCGGCGTGGCGGTGGAGCCCCTGCGCCCTGCCAATGCCGGTTTCACCGTGGCGTGGTCCGCCCTGTTCCGGGCGCGCTTCGCCGGGGCGCCGCTCAAGCGGGTGGCGCTCGCCTGCGACGGCAAAGCCGTCCGGGGCGAGGCGGTGATCACCGCCGCCGGGATCGAGGGCGGGGCGGTCTACGCCCTGTCGCGTCCCCTGCGCGAGGCGGTGGCGGCGCGGGGCCACGCCCGGCTGCTCGTGGACCTGCGCCCCGACCTGACCCGGGAAGCCCTCGCCCGCCGCCTCGCCGGCGCCCGACCCGGCGACTCGGCCGCGACCCGGCTGCGCAAGGCCGCGGGGCTCGCGCCCGTGGCGGCGGGCCTGCTGCGCGAGGCCGCCGGGGCCGCGCTCCCCGCGGAGCCCGAGGCGCTCGCCGGGCTGATCAAGGCCGCGCCGCTCACCCTCACCGGCTCCGCGCCGATCGACCGGGCGATCTCGACGGCGGGCGGGGTCCGGCTCGACGCCCTCGACGGGCGGTCGATGCTGCGCGCCCATCCCGGCCTGTTCCTGGCCGGGGAGATGCTCGACTGGGAGGCCCCGACCGGCGGCTACCTGCTCCAGGGCGCCTTCGCGGGCGGCCGGGCCGCCGCCGCCGGGCTGCGCGACTGGCTGCGCGGCGCCGGTGGCTGAGGCGCCGGCCTCACGGCCGCGCGCAGAACCCGACGATGCCCGCGGCCTCCGCCGGGCAGCCGGCGCCCTCCCCGTCATAGACCGGGGCGCCGGCCTTGAGGCAATGGGCCGTGACCAGCGTTTCTTCCGACGGACAGGTGATGGTGCAGCCGCCCGCGCAGTCGGACTTGCGCACGGCCCGGAGGGCGGGGCCGGCCTCGCCCCGGGGCCCTGCCCCGCCCGGTGATCCCGCCTGACCGCCGGGACCCGGCGGACCCTGAAGGCCCGGGGCGCCCGGATCGCCCTTCGGACCCGGCGCGCCCTGTGGGCCGACCGGACCGTTGGGGCCGGCCTCGCCCCGGGGTCCGACAGCCCCCTGCGGGCCGGTCTCGCCCTTGTCGCCCGCCTCGCCCTTGGCACCGGTCATCCCGGGCGTGCCCGCGGCGCCCTGGGGGCCGGGCGGTCCCTCGGGGGCGCAGTTGGCCACCACCGCCTCGCGCTCGTCCGGATCGGACTTGAGCGTCACCACGCAGGTCGCGGGCCGATAGGGGAGCCGGACGGTGAACCGCCCGCGCCGGTCGGCCTGGACCGAGATGTCGTCGTCCAGGACCACGATCGCCCCCGGCTTGCGCACCGAGCCCGAGATGCGCAGGTCGCCAGCCTCGATCCGGGCGTCGTAGACCATGATCGGCTGGCTCGGGGCCTGCGCGCGCCGGGGCCGCGGCCTGGCTTGGCGCGAGGGCGTCTCGGAGGATGGGGCGGGGCCGGGATCCGGCGGCTGCTGCGCGAAAGCCGCCCCCGAGAGGGCGAGCAGGATCGTCAAGGCGAGGGCTGGGCGCATGCTCGGACCGTGTCGGCCGCGTCTGGCGCGGCACACGACTTGTGGTCCCGGGTCGCGGACCCGGTCAACCGTGGCTTTGGTCGCGGGCGGCCCGACCGATTCCACAGGCGTCCACATCCATCCACAGGCCAAGCCGCTGAACCAGCGTCCGATTCCGCGACCCTGCGGAAACGGTTTGAACGTGTTCCTGTTATGTTCCTATCGTCCGGCATGATCGGAGCACGCGCAGATGGGGCTGGACCCTGCGAACCAGACCGGGCGGGATCCCGCTCCCGGCAGCCCCCGGGAGCAGCTGGCGGCCCTGCGGGTGCGCCTGGCGGGTCCCGGCGCCCCGGCGGCCCCGCGACCGGTCCTGCCGCTGGGCCTGACGGCGGTCGACGCGCATCTGCCCGGCGGCGGGCTGGCCCTCGGGCCGCCGCACGAGGTCGCCCCGGCCGAGCCTGCGGATGCGAGCGCGGCCCTGGGCTTCGCCCTGGCGCTCTGCGCCCTCCACCTCGCCCGCGCGGAGGGCGCGGCGCTGATCGCCGCCGCGCCGAATCAGCCCCTGCCCCACGGTCACGGCCTGGCCGGCCTCGGCCTCGATCCGGCCCGGCTGCTGCTCTTGGAGGCCGGCAGCGACGCGGAGGTGCTCCGCGCCCTGGAGGCGGCGCTCCACGCCCGCGCCCTGCCGGCGCTCGTCGGTCTGCTCGCGGACGGCCTGCCGCTGAAGCCGGGCCGGCGCCTGCAGCTCGCCGCCGAAGGGGGGCAAGGCGACGCGCCGCCGCTCCTGGTGATCCTGCGGCCCGCCGAGGCCGGGCTGCCCAACGGTGCCGCCACCCGCTGGCGGATCGCCTCGGCCCCGGCCGCCCGGGACCGGTTCGGCACCCTGGACAACCCGCGCTGGCGGGCGCGGCTCGAACGCTGCCGCAATGGGCGGGGCGGCGCCTGGCTTCTGGAGTGGGACCATGCCGCGCATCGTCTGCGTCTGCCTGAGCCACTGGCCCGTGACGCGGCTGCGGCGGGCCGGTCTCGCGCCTGATCAAGGCCCGCTCGCGGTGGCGGCCGAGGGGCCCGGCGGCCTGCGGCTCCTCGCCCTCGACCCGGAGGCCCGCGCCCTGGGACTGCGGCCCGGCGAGCCCCTGGGCCGGGTCCGGGCGCGGATCGGCGTGCCGCTCCAGGTCCATCCCGCCGATCCCGACTCCGACCGGGCGGCCCTTCTGCGGCTCTGCCGCTGGGCGGAGGGCTACGCCCCCGGGGTGGCGCCGTTCGGGCCGGCCGAGGCGGCGGACGGGTTCTATATCGACGTCGCCGGGGCGAGCCATTTGCGCGCCGGCGAGGGGGCCCTCGTGGACGACCTCGCCGGGCGCCTGGCGCGGTCAAAAATCCCCGCCCGGATCGCGCTCGCCGACACGCCCGGCGGCGCCTTCGCGCTGGCCCGCTACGGGGCCTCCGACCGGGTGATCGTACCCCCCGGCGGGGCCGCAGGGCCTCTGCGGGCGCTGCCCGTGGAGGCCCTGCGCCTCGATCCCGGCACGGTCTCGGGCCTGCGGCGGCTCGGCCTGCGCCGGGTCGGCGAGATCGACGCGCTCGCCCGGGGGCCGCTCGCCCGCCGCTTCGGGGAGGCGCTGCTGCTGCGCCTCGACCAGGCGATGGGCCGCCGGCCCGAGCCCCTGGCGCCGCTCACCGCGGAGGCCGCGTATCGGGCCGCCCGGGGCTTCCTTGACCCGATCGGCCGGCAATCGGACATCGTCGTCACCGCCCGGCTGCTGATGGCCGAGATCGCCCCCCGGCTGGAGCGGGACGGGCTCGGCGCCTGCGCCCTGCGCCTCGTGCTGCACCGGGTCGACGGGGTGATGCGCGTCCTCGATCTCGGCCTGTCCCGGCCCGAGCGCTGCCCCGAGCGCGTCGCCGCTCTGGTCTCCCTGCGCCTCGACCGCCTCGGCGCCGGCCTCGATGCCGGCTTCGGCTTCGAGACCGTGGCGCTCACCGTGACGGTGACCGGTGCCCTGTCGGCCCGCCAGACGGAACTCGGGGCGGCGCCCGAGGGCGACGGCATCGACGCCCTCGCGGACGCCCTGGCGCAGCGCCTCGGCCGGCCGCTCCTGCGCCTCGGGGCGCGGGCGAGCTACATCCCGGAGCGGGCCGCCCAGCCCCTCCCCTGGACCCGCGCCCCGACATCCTGGCCGGATCACCTCCCGCCCCGGCCCCTGGTGCTGTTCCCCCGGGGCGAGGCCGCCCTCGACGTGCTGTCCACGGTGCCCGAGGGACCGCCCCGGCGCTTCCGCTGGCGCGCCCGGATCCACGCGATCGTCCATGCCGAGGGGCCGGAGCGGATCGCGGCCGAGTGGTGGCACGCGCCCGGCGCGGCCCGGGACTATTACCGGGTGGAGTGCGAGGCCGGCCGGCGGCTCTGGCTCTACCGCGACGGGCCGCACGCCCCCGGCCGCCCGGCCGCGTGGTTCGTCCACGGGGTGTTCGCGTGAGCCATCCCGCCTACGCCGAGCTCGCCCTCACCACGAATTTCTCGTTTTTGCGCGGCGCCTCGCATCCGCAGGAATACGTCGTGCAGGGGGCGGCCTACGGGCTCGCGGCCCTCGGGATCGCCGACCGCAACACGGTCGCCGGGGTGGTGCGGGCGCATGCGGCGGCGCAGGCCCTCAAGGCGGAGGGTTTGACGATCCGCATCCTGCCGGGGGTGCGCCTCGTCACCGAGGACGGGTTCGAGGCCGTGACCTATCCCGCGGACCGGCAGGCCTGGGGCCGCCTGTGCCGGCTGCTCACCCGAGGGAACCGGCGCAGCCGCAAGGGGGCGTGCCAGTTCTCCTTCGCCGAGATGCTGGAGGCCGCCGAGGGACAGATGTTCATCGCTATCCCGCCGGGCCGGCGCCTGCGCCCCCCGGACGGTTTTTTGGGCCGGCTCGAAGCCCTGGCCGCGGCCGCCCCGGGCCGGACCTGGCTCGGGGCGAGCCACGCCAGGCGCGGCGATGAGCGCCGCCGGCTCGGTCTGCTGGCCGAGCTGGGCGAACGCTCCGGAGCGCTCATGGTGGCGGTCTCGGACGCGCTCTACCACCATCCCGACAGGCGCCCGCTCCAGGACGTGGTGGCCTGCATCCGTGAGCGCTGCCGGATCGGGGAGGCCGGCTACCGGCTGGAGGCCAATGCCGAGCGCCACCTGAAGTCGCCCGCCGAGATGGCCCGGCTGTTCGCCGACCATCCGGAGGCGCTCGCCCGCACGATGGAGATCGCCGAGAGCTGCGACTTCCACCTGTCGCAGCTGCACTACGAGTATCCCGACGAGCCGGTGCCCCCCGGGCGCACGCCCCAGGCATACCTGGAGGAGAAGACCTGGGAGCGGGCGGGCTGGCGCTATGCCGGCACCATCCCGGCCGCCGTCGAGGCGACGCTCCGCGAGGAACTGCAGCTCATCGCCCAGCTGGACTATGCCCGCTACTTCCTGACCCTGTTCGACGTGGTCGAGTTCGCCCGCGGCAAGGGCATCCTCTGTCAGGGCCGCGGCTCGGCGGCCAATTCCGCCGTGTGCTTCTGTCTCGGCATCACCGCCGTGGACCCGTCCAAGCACCGGCTGCTGTTCGCCCGGTTCATCTCGGAGAACCGGGGCGAGCCCCCCGACATCGACGTCGATTTCGAGCACGAACGCCGGGAGGAGGTGATCCAGCACCTCTACGACCGCTACGGCCGGGAGCGGGCCGCCCTCTGCGCCACGGTGATCCACTATCGCCCGCGCATGGCGATCCGCGAGGTCGGCAAGGTTCTGGGCCTCACCGAGGACGTGACCGCTTCGATCGCCGACACGGTCTGGGGCTCCTGGGGCAAGGACGTGCCGGACAAGCACGTGCGCGAGGCCGGCCTCGACCCCGACAACCCCGCGCTCCGGCAGGCGCTCGATCTCGCCCACCAGCTGATCGGCTTCCCCCGCCACCTGTCGCAGCATGTCGGCGGCTTCATCCTGACCCGCGGCCGCCTCGACGAGACCGTGCCGGTGGGCAACGGCGCCATGGCGGACCGGACCTTCATCGAGTGGGACAAGGACGACATCGACGCGATCGGCCTGATGAAGGTCGACGTGCTGGCGCTGGGCATGCTGACCTGCCTCAAGCGCGGCCTCGATTTTTTGGAGAAGGACCACGGCGCCTTCTACGAGACCCTGGCCGACCTGCCCCCGGAGGATCCCGAGACCTACGCGATGCTGGCGAAGGCCGATTCCGTCGGCGTGTTCCAGGTCGAGAGCCGGGCGCAGATGTCGATGCTGCCGCGCCTCAAGCCGAAGGAATTCTACGACCTCGTGGTCCAGGTCGCGATCGTGCGCCCCGGCCCGATCCAGGGCGACATGGTCCATCCCTACCTGCGGCGGCGCTCGGGGATCGACCCGGTGGTCTATCCGGCCCCGCATCCGGACCACGGGCCGGCGGACGAGCTGCACACGGTGCTGCACAAGACCTATGGGGTGCCGCTGTTCCAGGAACACGCGATGCAGATCGCCATCACGGCCGCCGGCTTCACCCCGGCCGAGGCCGACGGGTTGCGCCGGGCGATGGCGACCTTCCGCCATGTCGGCTCGATCGGCGGCTTCGAGCAAAAATTCGTGGGCGGGATGACGCGCCGCGGCTACCCGGCGGAGTTCGCCGAGCGCTGCTTCGCGCAGATCAAGGGCTTCTCCACCTACGGCTTCCCGGAGAGCCACGCGGCGAGCTTCGCGCTCCTGGTCTATGCCTCGGCCTGGATGAAGTGCCGGCACCCGGACGTGTTCCTGGCGGCGATCCTCAACGCCCAGCCGATGGGCTTCTACCAGCCGGCCCAACTGGTGCGCGACGCCCGCGCCCACGGGGTCGAGGTGCGGGGTGTCTGCGTCAATGCCAGCGCCTGGGACTGCACCCTGGAGCCGGCCGGGGATCCGAAGCGGCACGCGGTGCGCCTCGGCCTGCGGCAGGTGAGCGGTCTGCCCGAGGCCGCCATGCACCGGCTCGTGCGGCTGCGGGCCAACGGCTATGCCAGCATCGAGGGCCTGCAGGCGGCCCTCGCCCTGCCCCGCAACGCCCTGGAGCGGCTCGCCGAGGCCGACGCGTTCCGGTCGCTCGGCCTCGACCGGCGCGCCGCCCTGTGGATGGTGCGCACCCTGGAGGGGACCTCGGCGCGCAGGGCGGCCAAGGCCGACGGCGCCGAGCGCCGCGGCCACCTGCTGGAGGCGCCCCTGCCGCTGTTCGCCTGGCACGCCGATGACGGCCTGTTCCGGCACGAGCCGGCGGTGGACCTGCCGTCGCTGCCGCTCTCCGAGGCGGTGGCCGAGGATTACGCCGCCACCGGCCTGTCGCTGCAGGGGCACCCGGTCGCGTTCTTCCGCGGCCGGCTCGCCCGGATCGGCGCGATCCCGGCCCGGGCCCATCTCGATCCGGCCCTGCCCCAGGGCGCCCGGGTCACGGTGGCGGGCCTCGTGCTGATCCGCCAGCGGCCGGGCACCGCCAAGGGCGTGGTGTTCCTGACCCTGGAGGACGAGACCGGCATCGCCAACGTGATCGTCTGGAAGACGGTGTTCGAGGCCAACCGCCGGGCCGCCATGCAGGCCCGGTTCCTCGCCGTGCGCGGCCGGGTGCAGCGGGCCGAGGGGGTGGTCCATCTGGTGGCCGAGGGATTCCGCGATCTCACCGAATCCCTGCGCGACCTGCGCGCGGCCGGGATGAAGCTGCCGCCCGAGACCACGGATTTCGGCGCGCCCCCGGACCGGCGGGTGTATCCGAGCCGGGATTTCCACTGAGGCCGGCCCGGATCGCCGCCGCGGACGCGCCGGCCCGCGCGGCCCCGGTGCGGCGTTCTGTCTATCCCAATCCGGCGCCAAAGCGCCCCGGCCCTGAACCCATCGCGTGGATCGTCCGTTAAGGCAGCGCCTGTGACTGCGCAGGCAGAAGCCGATTGCCGGAGGTGACGAACGCCGGGCACGAGAGAGCAGGGACGATGGAACAACCCGACGCCTGGCATCAGACGGACCAGCTCGACGCCGCGCCGGGCAAGGGCGATCCGTTCGCCGCGGCGGTGCGCGCCACGCGGATGGCGATGATCATCACCAATCCGCGCCTGCCCGACAACCCGATCGTGTACGTCAACGACGCCTTCCTGCGGATGAGCGGCTACACGCGGTCCGAGGTGCTCGGCCACAATTGCCGGTTTCTCCAGGGCGCGCAGACCGACCACGGCGCCGTCGCCCTGATCCGCGAGGCGGTCGAGGCCCGCACCGATATCGCGATCGACATCCTGAACTATCGCAAGGACGGGACGCCGTTCTGGAACGCGCTCTATCTCAGCCCGGTCGCCGACGAGTCCGGCGAGGTTCTGTTCTTCTTCGCCTCGCAGCTCGACGTCACCGACCGCGTCGACGCGCATATGCAGATCCAGCAGGAGAAGGACCGCTTCGAGGCCGAGGTCGCCAAGCGCACCCGGGACCTGACCGATGCCCTGGCCACGCAGACCATGCTGGTCCACGAGGTCGATCACCGGGTGAAGAACAACCTCCAGATGATCGCGGCGCTGCTGGCCATGCAGACCCGGGCGATCACCGATCCCGCGGCGCGCGCCGCCATGGAGGCGATGCTGACCCGGGTCGAGGCCCTCGGCACGGTCCATCGCCGGCTCTACCAATCCAACAACGTCGAGCGTTTCGACGTGGCCGAGTTCGCCCGCGACCTCGCCAACGACTTGGTCCGCGGCTCCGGCCGCGACCGGATCCGCCTGCACCTGGACCTGGAGACCGTGGAGATCCCGGTCGCCAAGGCGCCGCCGGTGGCGTTGATGATGAACGAGTTGATCACCAACGCCCTCAAGCACGCCTTCCCGGACGACCGCCCGGGGCGGCTCTCGGTGACGGTGGCGCCGGACGGCACGCATGTCACCATCAAGATCGCCGATGACGGCGTCGGCATGCCGGTCCAGGCGATGGAGCAGCGCTCCTTCGGAAAGCGCCTGATCGGCACGCTCTGCCGCCAGCTCAATGCCAGCATCGCCTGGATGACCAATGATCCGGGCACGATCGTCAGCATACGCCTGCCGCGCGAGATGGCCGGCGGTCTGGAGGCCCCGTGACCGAGCCGCTGCGGATCCTCGTCGTCGAGGACGAAGCCCTCATCCTGATGCAGATCGAGATGATGCTGGAGGAGGCCGGCCACAGCGTCGTGGGGACGGCGATGACCGCGGGCGAGGCCATCGCCCTCGTCCACGAGACCCGGCCCGAACTGGTCCTCATCGACCTGCGCCTCGGGGACGGCTCCTCGGGTCTCGACGTGGCGCATGCGGTGCGCGATCTCGGCGGCATCACGGCCGCGTTCATGACCGCCAACGCCCGGGCGCTCAGCGACGACATGGCGGGGGCGACGGCGGTGATCGCCAAGCCGTTCACCGGCACGGTGCTTGAGGAATCCCTGGCCTATCTGGAGGATTGCGTGCGCCGGCCGCCGCCGGACGCGCTGGTGCCGGCGGGGATGCGGGTCGCGCCGGCCTGGCTCGCGAGCTTCGCCCAGATGCGGGCCTGACCTCGACAGGCGCCGCGCCGCGGGTAGAGTGCCGCCATGCCGAGCCTGACCGTTCCACGCCTCCTCGCCGCCCTGGCCTGCCTGCCGCTCCTGGGATCGGCCGCCCGGGCCGATCCCTGCGACGACCTCGCCCGCCAGATCGCGGGGGCCATCGGAGGCAGGGTCGGCAAGCGGGCCGGCCCGAGCATCGACATCCGCCTCGCCGGCCCGATCAAGTTCGACGTGACCTGCCGGGCCGAGCCGATCGTGCAGGCGACCTCCGCCGAGCCCGCCCCCTCGGCGACCTTCTTCCACGACCTGTCGGCGGCCTCCGAGATCCTGATCGGCGAACCGGCCGCGACCGTCGAGCCGATCATCGCCAACGCCTACCGGACGTCCCTGTCGGAGCGGCGCAAGTCGTTCATCCAGCAGAGCGGCTGGTCGGCCTCCTGCTACACCGACCCGGGCAGCACCACGATGCGCACCCTGTGCTCGGTGGGGCGCATCCCGCCGGGATGACGCGCCCTTGACCGAGTGGAGCGCCGGCGGGATCCTCGATCTGCGTCGACTTGGCCCGGGCTGCCCACGATGATCCCATGACGATTCTCGAGACTCCGCCCGTCGACAGGACCGATCCCCACCAAGGATTCTGGGACTTCATCGAGACGCGGCCTGATGAGGAGAAATGGGAACTCATCGGGGGCCAGATCGTGATGCAGGCCCAACCCAACCTCGTTCATCAGTTCATTGCCAGCGCCTTGCAGCGATTTCTCGACGGCGGCCTCAGGCGGATAGGCTCACCACGCGTTACCCTGCAGAATCCCGCCATCGACCTATGGCCGGTTCGCGAGGGCCATATCTACGTGCCCGACGTTGCGGTTCTCGATCTGGCCGACATCGAGGCCGGATTGAATGCTGTCGAGCGCTGCTACTTGGCCGCCGAGATCCTGTCTCCGAGCGACCACCGCAGGCTTCCCGGCACGCGCCAGAAGAAGATCGACGTCAAGTGCGCCGGCTACGAAGCCCTGCCGCTGTGCGAGGCCGTGCTCCTGATCGAGCTGAAGAGCCCCGCCCTGACCCTATCGGCGCGAACCCGAGAGACCTGGACCCGCACCCGCCTGACCGGGGACGACCGTCTGGTCCTCCCCGGCTTCGGCCTCGACTGCGCGGTGGCCGACCTCTACGTCCACACGCCCGTTGCGCAGGGCTGATCAGTACTCGATCACGCCGTCCAGCGCGTAATGCTTCACGGTCTTCCGATTGGCGATCAGCTCGTCCACCGTCGGCTCGCCCTTGAGGGCGCGGGCGATGGCGAGCTTCGTCGCCTCGTAGTTGGTCCTGTAGAGGTCCTTCTGGTCGAGGTTGTCGTCCTCGGCGCAGCGCTGATCGAGCCAGATCATGATGATCATGCACAGCTCGTCGAGGCCGTCCTTGGGCAGGATGCCCTCGATGATGCAGTCCACGATCGCGTCGCCGGTGGCCGCCTGGACCACGCCGCCGAGGAGCTCGGCATACTCGGCCGTGTGGATCGTGACCTTGGTGGTCATCATCGTGGCCGGGCGCACCAGCTGATTGAGGTCGCGCACCACGAACATCCGGGTGTGGCCCTGGACCTGCCCCATCATCGAGGCGAAGGCCTGGCCCACCGGCCCGCGCACGGAACCGATCAGCACCTCCGGCATGGCGTCGGTGTACTGGCCCTCGGCCGCCAGCACCGTGGCCTCGCCCGTACGGAACCAGATCTCTTGCATGTCTCGACTCCACCTGATCGGAGCCCGCGGGAGACATCATCGCGCCGCCCGCGTCAATCGGGTCAGAGCAGGCCGATCCCGTCGAGCACGCCGACCATCGCGAAGGCGATCGTGAGGCCCGAGACGGCGTAGACCACCCACTTGTAGGCGCCGTCCACGCGCTTCCCCTCCGGCAGGGCCCGGGTGGCGAGCAGGATGAGGAGGCCGAGCGCGAGCGGCAGGAGCAGGGCGTTCATCACCTCGACCGCGATGTTGAGCGCCACGAGATTCGGCACGAGCTGCACGGACACCGCGCCGGCCGCCACCACCAGCGCGAAGGCGCCGTAGAAGGCCGGCGCCTCCCGGGGCGATTGCTCCAGGGAATGCGGCTTGCCCGTCACATCGCCAAAACCCCAGGCGAGGGCCAGGGCCACGACGTTCAGCGCCACGAAGGCCGCCGCGATGATCCCGACCCCGAACACCACCTGACCGAGCCACGGCCCGAGGGCCGGCGTGAAGGCCCCCGCGAGGTCGCCCACGGTCTGCAGACCGTCCTTCGTGCCCTGCCCGGCCTTGCCGATCGTGGCGGCCGCCGCGATCAGGATCGCGCCCATCACGCATTGCGAGATCACCGCGCCCAGGAGCGTGTCGAGCCGCGAGCGCCTGGCGTGGTCCCAGCCGAGGCCTTTGTCGACGATCGCCGATTGCTGGTAGAAGATCATCCACGGCATGATCACCGCGCCGATATTGGCGGCGATCAGGACTCGGTACTGGCCGTCGCCGAGCGGCATGTGGGCGAAGGATGCCACGATCGCCCCCGGATCCGGCCGCGCCGCCACGGCGAGCCCGATGAAGACCAGCTCGAACAGGCCGACCGCGATCGCCACCCTCTCGACCCGCCGGTAGCTCCCGGTGAACACGAGGCCGAGCAGCAGGGCGGCCGGCAGGCCGAGGCTCACGAGCCGCGGCACCCCGAACAGGTCGCCGATGCCGGCGATGCCGGAGAATTCCGTGACGATGGCGCCGATCCCGGCGACCACGAGGCCGCCAAAGGAAATCCAGGCCCAGACCGGCCCGTAATGCGCCCGGATCAGCTCGCCGTGGCCGCGGCCGGTGGCGGTCCCGAGCCGCACCGTCAGCTCCTGGACGACGTAGAGGATCGGCACCAGCAGGATCTGCAGGAGCAGCAGCGAGTAGCCCCAACGGGCGCCGCTCTGGGCCGCCGTGATGAGGCTTCCGACATCGGTGTCGGCGAGCATCACCACGAGTCCGGGGCCCGCAGTCTTGAGGAACGCCGCGAGGCGGGGCAGGGAAGCGCTTGGCACGGCTCGGGAACAGTCCCGGGCCGGGGCAGTTCCGGCGGGAGCCTGCGGCGTTTTCCCGGGGCGCACCGGGAGGGTTGAGCGATGGCGGAGAGCGCGGAACGGGGGCCGGGCTGGAGCCTGCAGGCGAGCGCCGTGCCCGAGGGGGTGCGGCTGGAACTCGCCCTGTCGGATCTCGGGGGCGGGCCGGTCACCGCCGCGATCGTGCTGGACCGGGCCGAGGCCCGGGCCTTCGCGCGCGCCCTGCTGGCGGCGGCCGGCGACGCCACCGAGCGCACCTTCCCGAAGCCGGATGCCTGACGCATCCCCCCGGCACCGGTGTCCCGGCCGGCGGGTCAGGGACGCCGGACCCCTCCGGCCCGGCGGATCAGCGCTGGGCGGGGCCCGGATTGCGGCCGGGCAGGCGCGGCACCACCGTGCCCCGCCTCTCGACCGGCGCGTCGCAGGCATAGGCGAACTCGGTCTTCAGCGGATCGAACACGGTCTCGCCGGTGACCCGGCACTCCTCCCGCACGGTCTCGTCGAGATAGGCGCGGGCGGCGGTGCGGAAGCGCTTGACCCGGGTCGCCTCCGGCTCGGGATCGATCCGGACCTCGCTCAGGTTGCAGCCGGCATATTCGCGCAGGGCGTTCGAGACGATCAGCATCCGGCGCAGCTGCCGGTTGTCGTAGACCTCGTAGGGCTCCTTGCAGCCGATCGTCACCACCTGGGGGGTGAGCGCCACGTAGTTCCGCGAGATGTACGAGAAGCCGGTGGTGCAGCCGGCGAGTGCCGAGCCCAGGAGGGCGACGCCCAGGGCGAAACGGATGGACCCTGGCGCCGCGAGCTGTCGCATCCTCGTCATTCCCAGCCCGATACCGACCCGCCGCCGGAGCCGCCGGTCTTGTCCGGCGGGGCGCCCGGGTGCATTGAAACGGCTCCGCTTGTGCCGTCAATGCGTTTGTGCCCCGCCTCTGCCGCCGGGACACGAGCGTGGCCGTATTACGCTTGCGGAACACTTGCGGAACGTTTAACGTGTTCGCGATTTGTTTCAGCGGCCGCCCCGGGGCGGTCCGCCAAGCCGCGAGGCCCCCTTCGATGCTCACGCGCAAGCAGCTGGACCTTCTGCGGTTCATCCAGAGCCGCATGCAGGAATGCGGCGTTCCCCCGTCCTTCGACGAGATGAAGGACGCCCTCGACCTGAAGTCGAAATCGGGCATCCACCGGCTGATCACGGCCCTGGAGGAGCGCGGTTTCCTGCGCCGCCTCCCGAACCGGGCGCGCGCCATCGAGGTGATCCGCATCCCCGAGAGCCTGCACCAGTCGCCGACCCCGGCCCCCGCCCCCGAGCCGCGCCGCTTCACCCCGAGCGTGGTCGAGGGCGGCAAGTCCAGGCAGCCGTCCCAGCCGTCCCAGCCGGCGGCGACCCGGATGATCGACGACGGCGGCCGGGCCATCTCGATCCCCGTGATGGGCCGGATCGCGGCGGGTACGCCGGTCTCGGCGATCCAGAACCAGAGCCACGCCATCACCCTCTCCCCGGACTTCCTGGCCGGGGGCGAGCACTACGCCCTGGAGGTGCGCGGCGATTCGATGGTCGAGGCCGGAATCCTCGACGGCGACCTCGTGGTGATCCGCAAGCAGGACACCGCCAATACCGGCGACATCATCGTGGCGCTGATCGACGACGAGGAGGCGACGCTCAAGCGCCTGCGGCGCCGCGGCTCCTCGATCGCCCTCGAGGCCGCCAACCCGGCCTATGAGACCCGCGTGCTCGGTCCCGACCGGGTCCAGATCCAGGGCCGGCTCGTCAGCCTCGTGCGCCGCTACTGAAGCGGTTCCGCCGGGGCGTCGGCCGGGGCTTGCGGCACTTCGGATGAGGCCATGCCGCCGGTTCCCTCGGCGGGGGGATCCGCCCCCGGCTCGGAGCCGGCCGGCGGTGCCGCCCGCGGACGCCAGGGCAGCGACCGTCCGTCGCCGCGGGCCGCGCGCATCGTGAACCCGCCCCCGTCGACGCGCAGGGCGACGGCGCCGTGCGCCGCCAGGACCCGGCGGTCGATCACCAGCGGCCCCGTGCAGGTCGGCGGCGCCGTGAGACTCGTGATCACCACCGCGGCCCGGGCGCAATCCTCGGGGAAGGCGCGCCGGTCCCGGATCAGGGCCACCGCCCGTCCGTCCGGCAGAAGCGTCGTACAGCCGAGCCGGTCGCAGCGGCCGCCGGGCCCCGCTCTGGCCGCCCGGTCGGGCCGGCGCCCGTCGCCATCCGCCTTCAGCCATTGTTCCAGCACGAAGCCGGAGGGGCTGCCGAGGGCGGCCAGGCGGCCGTCCGGCCCCCGCACCGCCGCGCCCCAGCCCTGCCGGTCGACGTAGAGGTCCTGCCGGTCCGGAAGGGCCGCGAGGCCGAGCCCGAGCAGGAGGGGCGGCACGGCGAGCCAGCGCAGCCGCGAGGCCGGGAGCGTCGCCAGCAGCAGGCCCGCCGTCATCGCGGCCAGGGCGCCGGTGCCGAAGGCCGGCAGCACCACGGTCGCCCGCTCGAACCCGGCGATCCACGCGGAGATCGCCAGCATGCCGCCGACCGCCTGCCCCATCAGCCACCAGACCGGCCGGTCGAGGGCGAAGGGATAGGCCAGGATCCCGATGACCGCGGACGGCATCACCACCAGCGAGACCAGCGGCAGGGTCAGTGCGTTGCCGACGAGGCCGAACGGCTGGACCGTCTGGAAATGGTAGGTGGCGAAGGGCGCGGTGGCGACCTGCGCCACCAGGGTCGTCGCCAGGGTGCCGGTGACCGCCGACAGCCCGGTGCCGACGAGCCGGCCGATCCGCCCCGCCCCGGGCCGGACGAAGAGGCGCCCGTCGATCAGCCGCGCGCAGGCGATCAGCCCGGCCACCGCCCCGAACGACATCTGGAAGCTGGGGCCGAGCAGGCCTTCGGGCTCCCGCGCCAGGGCGATCAGGGCGGCCAGCGCGAGGTTGCGCATCGACAGGGCCGGCCGGTCGGCGAGGATCGCGCCCAGCATGATCAGGGTCATGATCAGCGAGCGCTCGGCGGCGATGTCCCAGCCCGAGAAGGCGCAGTAGGCGCTCACCCCCACCATGGCGAAGCCGGCTGCGATCTTCTTGATCGGCCAGAACAGCGCGCAATGGGGGACCAGGGCGAGGGCGGCCCGGACCAGCCAGAAGACGACGCCGGCGGCCAGCACCATGTGGAGACCCGAGATCGAGACCACGTGGTAGATGCCGGCGGCGCGCAGCGCATCGTTGGTGGCCGGGCCGATCAGCCCGCGCTTGCCCGTCACCAGGGCGGCCGCCACCGCCCCCGCCTGGCCGCCCTCGGCCCCCGCGATCCGGCGGGTCAGCGCGTTGCGGGCCTCGTCCAGCAGGGCGGCGAGGCGCAGGCGCAGGGGCGGCGGCTCCACGGGTGCCCGGACCGTGACCGCGCCGACCAGGGAGCCCACCGCGCCGATGCCCTGGAAATAGGCGTCCCGGGCGAAGTCGTAGCCCCCCGGCCGGGCCGCCTCCGGGGGTGGCAGCAACCGGGCGGTCGCCGCGATGGACTCCCCGGGCCGCGGGATCGGCGTCTTGCGGAACGAGACCCGCACCCGGGCCGGCCGCAGCTCCGGCGCGAGCCCGGCAAAACTCTCCACCCGGATCACCAGCCGGGCGCCGACCTCGCGCTCGTCCAGCGCCTCGACCATGCCGGTGAGCGGCCCGATGGTGGTCCGGGCCAGGATCGGCGCGTCCACCTGCGCGACCCGCCAGGTCGCCGCCGCGAAGCCCAGGAACGCGGCCGCCGCCGCCAGGGCCAGGGCCAGGGCCGCCGGCCGCGCGCCCAGGACCGGCACCGGCGCCAGGGCGAGGGCGGCCCCGATCAGCGGGGCGGCCAGGACCGGCTCGCCGTCCGCCGCCGCGAAATAGACCAGGATCCCGGCGCCGAAGGCCACCGCCAGCCAGGGGAACAGGCGGCGCTGCTCGGCCTCCCGGGCGAGGCCCGCGGCGGCCCAGTCGCGCAGCGCCGGGAGCGCCGCCGCGCGCGGGGTGGCCCGCGTCAGCACGCCCCCCGCCAGCCTCGCGCCGATCCGCCGCATTGCCGCCGCCCCGATCCGCGCGATCTGTCGACGCCGGCCCAGCGATTCCCGGCCCGATTCTTAACCCATCCGGCGGCCCGTGCTACAGCCGGCGCTTCGTGCTAGGGCGCCGTGTCGAGCCCCGCGCCGCGCCTCGCGCCCCCTCCCGACCCGCCCCCGAACACACCGGACCGATGTCCTCAGCCGTCGTCACGCGCTTCGCCCCCTCGCCCACCGGCTACCTGCATATCGGCGGGGCCCGCACGGCTTTGTTCAACTGGCTCTATGCCCGCCACACGGGCGGCCGGATGCTGCTGCGCATCGAGGATACCGACCGGGAGCGCTCCACCAAGGGCGCGATCGACGCGATCCTCGACGGCCTCACCTGGCTCGGCCTCGATTGGGACGGGGACGTGATCTTCCAGTTCGCCCGGGCCGAGCGCCACCGGGCGGTGGCCGAGGAACTGCTGGCCGCGGGCCGCGCCTATCATTGCTACGCCACCGCCGAGGAACTCACGCAGATGCGCGAGACCGCCCGGGCCGAGGGTCGTGCGCCCCGCTACGACGGGCGCTGGCGCGACCGCGACCCGGCCGAGGCCCCCGCCGGGGTCAAGCCGGTGATCCGCCTGCGGGCGCCCCAGGAGGGCGAGACCGTGGTGGAGGACGCCGTCCAGGGCCGGGTGACCTGGGCCAACAAGGATCTGGACGACCTCGTGCTTCTGCGCTCGGACGGCACGCCCACCTACATGCTCGCCGTGGTGGTCGACGACCACGACATGGGCGTCACCCAGATCATCCGCGGCGACGACCACCTCACCAACGCGGCGCGCCAGAGCCAGATCTTCTCGGCCCTGGGCTGGGCGATCCCGAAGATGGCCCATATCCCGCTGATCCACGGGGCCGACGGGGCGAAGCTGTCGAAGCGCCACGGGGCGCTCGGCGTCGAGGCCTATCGCGACCTCGGCTACCTGCCGGCGGCCCTGCGCAACTACCTCGTGCGGCTCGGCTGGAGCCACGGCGACCAGGAGGTGTTCTCCACCGAGGAGATGGTCTCGGCCTTCGATCTGGGGTCGGTGGGGCGCTCGGCGGCGCGGTTCGACTTCGCCAAGCTCGCCAACCTCAACGGGCTCTACATCCGCTCCAGCGCCGATGCCGACCTCGTGGCGGCGATCGAGACGATCCTGCCGAATGTCGGGCCCGAGCGCGGCCTCGCGGCGCCCCTGCGGCCGGAGCTGAAGGACAAGCTCACCCAGGCCATGCCGGGCCTGAAGGAGCGGGCCAAGACCCTGATCGAGCTCCTCGACAGCGCCTATTATCTCACCGCGCAGCGCCCCCTGACGCTGGACGACAAGGCCCGCGCCCTCCTCTCCGACGAGGGCCGCGCCCGCCTCGCCGGGGTGCGCCCGGTGCTCGAAGCGGTGTCCGACTGGAGCGCGGCCTCGACCGAGGACGCCGTGCGCCACTACGCCGAGACGGCCGGCTGCAAGCTCGGGCAGGTGGCCCAGCCCCTGCGGGCGGCGCTCACGGGGCGGACCACCTCCCCGCCCCTGTTCGACGTCATGGCGGTGCTCGGCCGGGACGAGACCCTGGCCCGCCTCGGCGATCAAGCGCCGCAGGGCTGAGGGTCTCCGCGGCGTGCGGGATGGGACCTGCGGCCTTCGGCCCGGATTTCGCTTGGTCGAATTCGCTTGGCGTCGGGGTCCGGTTGTCACCGACCCCGTTGCTGCTGCAGTGCCGTTTGGGTAACCCATGACAGTGAGCACCCGCAGCATACGGCGCGGTGCTCAGGCCCCCGGGACCGGCTCGGGCAGCCCGAGGCCGGCATCCGCCACGTCGCCACAGAAGGGTCCACGATCCATGAGCGCACCCAGCACCATCACCGTGGACGGCAAGTCGATCGCGCTGCCGGTGAAATCCGGGACGATCGGGCCGGACGTCATCGATATCGGCAAGCTCTACGCCCAGACCGGCGCCTTCACCTTCGACCCGGGCTTCACCTCGACGGCGAGTTGCGAATCGAAGATCACCTACATCGACGGCGACGAGGGCGTGCTGCTCTACCGCGGCTACCCGATCGAGCAGCTCGCCGAGAAGGGCGACTTCCTCGAGACCTGCTACCTGATGCTGTTCGGCAGCCTGCCGACCGCCGCCCAGAAGGCCGATTTCGACTACCGGGTCACGCGCCACACCATGGTGCACGACCAGATGAACCGGTTCTTCACCGGCTTCCGGCGCGACGCGCACCCGATGGCCGTGATGGTCGCCTCGGTGGGGGCGCTCTCGGCCTTCTACCACGACTCGACCGACATCACCGACGAGAGCCAGCGGATGATCGCGTCGATCCGCATGATCGCCAAGATGCCGACACTGGCGGCGATGGCTTATAAATACTCGATCGGCCAGCCCTTCGTCTATCCGAAGAACGATCTCGACTACACCTCGAACTTCCTGCGGATGTGTTACGCGGTGCCGTGCGAGGAATACGAGGTCAACCCGGTCTTCGCCCGGGCGCTGGACAAGATCTTCATCCTGCATGCCGACCACGAGCAGAACGCCTCGACCTCGACGGTGCGTCTGGCGGGCTCCTCGGGCGCCAACCCCTTCGCCTGCATCGCGGCCGGCATCGCCTGCCTGTGGGGCCCCGCCCATGGCGGCGCCAACGAGGCGGCGCTCAAGATGCTGATGGAGATCGGCACCCCCGAGAACGTCGGCAAGTACGTCGCCAAGGCCAAGGACAAGAACGATCCGTTCCGCCTGATGGGCTTCGGCCACCGGGTCTACAAGAACTACGACCCGCGCGCCCGGATCATGCAGAGCACCACGCACCAGGTGCTCAAGGAGCTCGGCAAGACCGACGATCCGCTGCTCCACGTCGCCATGGAGCTGGAGCAGATCGCCCTCAAGGACGAGTACTTCATTGAGAAGAAGCTCTACCCGAACATCGATTTCTACTCGGGCATCACCCTCAAGGCGATGGGCTTCCCCACCGACATGTTCACGGTGCTGTTCGCGGTGGCGCGCACGGTCGGCTGGATCGCCCAGTGGGCCGAGATGATCGAGGACCCGATGCAGAAGATCGGCCGGCCGCGCCAGCTCTATGTCGGCCCGGCCCAGCGCGACTACGTGCCGGTCGACGCCCGCGGCTGAGGCTGGACCTGTCCCGGACGACGAGCAGCGGGGCGGCCGAGAGGCCGCCCTTCGCGTTTGCGGAGGCGATCGAGCTTCGCCTGCCCTATCGGCCGCCCTACGATTGGGCGGCGATCCGCGCCTTCCTGGCCAGGCGCGCGATCCCCGGCGTCGAGACGATCGACCCTGCGGCGGCCTACGCCCGCACGATCCGCGTCGCGGGGCGGCACGGCCTCGTGACCGTCGAGTCCGGCGACGGCTGCCTGCAGGCGACGCTCCGCGGCGTCGGGACCGGCGACGCGCCGGCGGTCTCCGCGCGCCTGTGCCGCCTGTTCGATTGCGACGCCGACCCGGCCGCCATTGCCGTCTGCCTGGCCCGGGATCCGGTTCTGGCCCCGCTCGTGGCGGCGCGGCCGGGCTTGCGCCTGCCCGGCGCCTGGGACCCGTTCGAGACCGGCTGTCGGGCGATCCTCGGCCAGCAGGTCTCGGTCGCCGCCGCGATCGGGCTCGCCGGGAAGATGGTGGCGGCCTTCGGGACGCCCCTCGCGGAGCCGTTCGGCGGCCTGACCCACGTCTTTCCCGCACCGGCCGATCTGGTCGAGGCGGATGTCGCCCTGGCGCTCAACATGCCGCGGGCCCGCGGCGCGGCGATCCGGGCGCTGGCCGCGGCGGCGCTGGCCGACCGGGACCTGTTCGCCCCGGCCGAGTCCCTGGAAGCCGCGGTGCTGCGCTTCACGGCGATCCGCGGGATCGGACCCTGGACGGCGCAGTACATCGCCATGCGGGCGCTCAAGCTGCCGGACGCCCTGCCGGTGGGCGATGTCGGCCTGCTGCGGGCGCTCGCGACGGCCACCGGACGGCCGAGCGCGGCCGAGCTTCTGGCCCTGGCCGAGGCGTGGCGGCCGTTCCGCGCTTACGCGGCGCAGCACCTCTGGGCGGCGGACGAGGCGGCCGTGACGGGGCGGTGATCGGGGTGCCAATCCCCCCTTCGGCGCCGCCGTCTTTGCGAGCGGAGCGAAGCGATCCAGTCGGCCCCGCGCTGATGGATCGCTTCGCTAACCCTGGGTCACTTCGCTGCGCTCATGAGGACGGAGGACCGGTTCGCATCGGCGTTCAATCACCATGGTTGTTTGCGGGGTCATGGATGGCGCCATACATCGGGGTGTGCGGCACCCGCTTCGGGATCTTCGCCCATGACGACAGCCCAGTTCCTTCTCCTGCTCGCGGTGCCATTTGGTGGCGGCGTGCTGGCCTTCGGCGCGTTCTGGCTCGGCCAGCGTTCGCACTGAGACGGGGTCTGTCCCACCCGCGCCCTCATCGCCTGACGGATCTACACTTCGCCTTTGGGATCCTCGTCCGGCTGCCGAGTATGGCATTCCGGAACTGCCACGCGCGCACCCTCCCCCCTCTGCGGGGGAGGGTGGCCCCTGCGTCAGCAGGGGTCGGGCCGGGACGAAGTCCCGCACGAGGGGAACCCGGTGTCCGGAAGGGGCGCGACCTTCACATAGCACAGAGCTATGTTCTGCACCGTCGCTCCCCTCTCCCGACCCCCTTCGGGGGCCACCCTCCCCCGCAAAGGGGGGAGGGAGACGCGCGGATCCGGCCTCGTCGAATGAAGATGTGGGAACATCGCGGCCGCGCAGCATCTCAGGATGAGGCGGTGGATTGGAGATCCCTCACGCCTTCACGCCCACTTCAGCGCCCGAACCGCTCGAACTTCGGAAAACTGCGCGCCATCATCAGCCCGACCTCGGCGCGGTGGCCGAGCCACTTCTCCAGCACCGCCGCGTTGGCGAGCCGCCCTTCGGCCGAGCCGTCCTGCCAGGGAAGGCCGTCCGCCAGCTTGAACACGTGCGCGTCGAGCAGCCCGCCGCTGCGGCAGCGCTGGAGGCGGACGCCCTTGCCTCGGGCGAGTTCGGCCACTTCGGAGACCGGGAAGACCAGCAGCAGCTTCTCGGTGTTGACCACCGCCACGTGGTCGCCGTCCGCCGGCACTAGCACGGCCGCCGTGGCGTCGCCGTCGAGGCCGAGCACGCTCTTGCCCTTGCGGGTGTTGGCCACCAGCGCGTCGGCCGGCGCCACGAAGCCGCGCCCGTCCGAGCCTGCGATCAGCAGCTTGGTCTCCGGCCGGTAGGGCAGAGCCGCCACGATCTCGGTGCCGTCGTCGAGGTCGGCCATCAGCCGCACCGGGTCGCCGAAGCCGCGCCCGCCCGGCAGCTTCGAGGCCTCCAGGGTGAAGACCTTGCCGTTCGTGGCGAGCAGCAGGATTTTCTGGGTGGTCTCGGTGGGGAAGGCGATCTTCAGGCTGTCGTCGCCCTTGAACGCCACCCCCGACAGGTCGGCGACGTGGCCCTTGAGCGCCCGGATCCAGCCCTTGGTGGAGACGATCACGGTGATCGGCTCGCGCTCCACCAGGGCCGCCGTGAAGTCGATGCCGCCGACATCCGGCGGGCTCGCCAGGGTGGTCCGGCGCTTGCCCAGCTTGGTCTCGGGCCCGAACGTCTTCTTCACGGCGCGGATCTGCGCCTGGATCGTCTTCCACTGCGCCGGCTCGGAGGCGAGCAGATCATCGATCTCGGCCTTCTCGGCGGTGAGCGCCTCGAACTCGCGCTTCAGCTCCATCTCCTCCAGCTTGCGCAGGGAGCGCAGGCGGGTGTCGAGGATCGCGTTGGCCTGGAGTTCGGTCAGCTCGAACCGGGCCATGAGGGCGGCCTTGGGCTCGTCCTCCTCGCGGATGATCCGGATCACCTCGTCGAGGTCGAGGTAGACGATCAGCAGGCCGCCCAGGATCTCCAGGCGGCGGTCGATCTGGCCCAGGCGGTAGCGCGAGCGGCGCTGCAGCACCACGCGGCGGTGGTCGACCCATTCCCGCAGGCACTCGACGAGCCCGATCACCTTCGGCACGAGGCCGCCGACCAGGACGTTGAGGTTGAGCGGGATCCGGGCCTCCAGCTCGGTGAGCCGGAACAGCGATTCCATCAGGATCACCGGATCGACCGTGCGCGAGCGCGGCTCCAGCACCACGCGCACGTCCTCGGCCGATTCGTCGCGCACGTCGGCCAAGAGCGGCAGCTTCTTCTCCTGGAGGAGTTCGGCCATCTTCTCGATCAGCCGCCCCTTCGGGATGCCGTAGGGGATCTCGGTGACGACGATGTTCCAGGTGCCGCGGCCGAGATCCTCCTTGGTCCAGCGGGCGCGGACCCGGAAGGCGCCGCGGCCGGTCCGGTAGGCCTCGGCGATCGACTCGGCCGAATCGACCAGGATGCCCCCCGTGGGGAAGTCCGGCCCCTGCACGAATTTGGCGAGATGCGCCGAGGTCGCCTCGGGATGGTTGATCAGGTAGAGCGCCGCGTCGCACAGCTCGGCGGCGTTGTGCGGCGGGATCGAGGTCGCCATGCCGACCGCGATGCCCTGGCTGCCGTTGGCGAGCAGGTTCGGGAAGGCCGCCGGCAGAACGACCGGCTCCTCCTTCTCGCCGTTGTAGGAGGGCCGGAAATCGACCGTGTCCTCGTCGATCCCGTCGAGGAGCAGGCGGGCGACCTCGGTGAGCCGGGCCTCGGTGTAGCGGTAGGCGGCGGGGCCGTCGCCGTCGATGTTGCCGAAATTGCCCTGCCCGTCGACCAGCGGGTAGCGCTGGGCGAAGTCCTGGGAGAGCCGGACCAGGGCGTCGTAGATCGCCTGGTCGCCGTGCGGGTGGAAGTCGCCCATCACGTCGCCGACGATCTTGGCGCATTTCTTGTGCGCCGTATTCGGATCGAGGCGCAGCAGCCGCATCCCGTAGAGGATCCGCCGGTGCACGGGCTTCAGCCCGTCGCGGGCATCCGGCAGGGCCCGGTGCATGATCGTGGAGAGGGCGTAGGCGAGGTAGCGCTCTTCGAGCGCGGATTTCAGCTCGACGCTCTCGATCCCGTCGCCGGATGGCGGCTCGAAGGGCTGGCCCATGACGGCTCCTCAATGCAACGTTTCGAACGCCCGGCGTCTCGCCCCCGGGGCCGTGCGGCGAGACCCGGATGACGGATCCGCCGCGGTCACCCGCCGGCGTGGCGGATCTGGAGGCGGGGCTTGGCCGGAATGCCCCGGCCGAACGGGTTCGAACAGAACAGGAACATTACCCGGCCTCGCGACCGAGCGCAACGAATCGCGCCCGCTCCTCGGGGGGGGCGAGGCCGCGCGGGCCCCAGACGTGCCGGTCGAGGAAGTACCCCGTCAAGGTAAACCCTTGGGCAACGCCGTCCGGCCCCGGCGATCCGCCCGCGTGCAGGAAGGTGGGGAGGGCGAGCAGCCGATCGCGAAAAGGCTCGCCGGCCGAGGCGCTGACCGCCCGGCCGCTCCGGGGCGACACGTAGGCCAGGGCGTCATTGCCGCCGGTGGCGGCGCAGGCGGTCAGGTCGAGGCCGAAGCCGAGCTCCGACAGGATCTCCAACTCGAAGCGCACCATCAGGGGCGGCGCGATGGCCGGATCGTCGAGGTGCTCGACCAGGATCCCGGCCGCCGCATAGAGCGCCGGGTGCGGGTCGCGCTCGGGGAGGAGCCGCAGCAGGGCCGCCAGGTGGCCGATCCCGTAGAGGGCGAGCCCCGACCCGATCAGGCGCGAGACCTGCGAGTCGAGGGGCTCCACCGCGTAGGCGCCGAGACCCTCGTCGAGGCGCGCCCGCCAGGTCAGCCGGACCCGGTTGCCGGGCTGGAGCACCGGCTGCATCCGGCGCGAGCGCCCGCCATGCACGAGCCCGAGATGGCGCCCGTGCGCCTCGGTCATCGCCTCCAGGATGACGCCGCTCTCCCCGTGCCGGCGTGAGCCCAGCACCAGCGCGTCGTCGGTCCATTGCATCGGGGTCACATCACCGGCGGGCAGGATCGGGATCGCGGCCTCCGTGAGCCGCGTCGAGGCCGTCATATAAGATGCTGTTGCCCGGATCCCGAGCCGTGGTCGGGATCCGTGAGGCCCGGCGGCCGTGCCGCCTTTGCGCGGCCGGCGGGGGGCGGTAGCTTGGCCGCGGAGAATCGCCCGCATGCCGTCTCGCGCCGTCCTGGCTCTCGCCGCCCTGATGATCACCTCGGCCGCCGCGCTGGCCGCCCCCAAGGCGACGAAGCCGCCCGCCGCCGAGGACGCGCCCTCCCCGGCCCTGAAGGCGCGGATCGCCGCCCTAGCCGTGAGGCAGGTCGAATTCGGTTCGGTCTCGCTGCTGCCGGTGCGGTTCGAGGGCAGCCGGCTCGCCGGCCCGGTCGCGGATGGCGGCCGGACGATCTACTGCGTGTCGAGCCGGATGAGCGGCCGGACCTTCGGCAAGCCCGAGCGGCCCAAGGCGGTGATGCGCTACCAGGCCGACCGGCTGGAGGTGATCGACGACGACGAGGTCTGCACCGGCCATCGCAGCCAACCCTTCCCGGAACTGGACACGCTCGGCAACGCCCGGTGAGCCGGCCGCGTTGACCGCCGTGTCCCCGATGCCGGCACGCACCCTCGACCTCAGCCTCGACCTGATCGCCCGCGCCCATTCCGTCCCGGTGCCCGATGATCCGAGCGCCCTCGACCTCCTGAGCGACGCGGAACTGCGCCCGGGGCTGGAGGCGATCGTCGCGGGGCGCGCGGGCCGCGATATCTGGGTCTTCGCCTACGGCTCCCTGATGTGGCGCCCGGAATTCCCCGTGGCCGAGCGCCGGATCGGGACCGTGCGCGGCTTCCACCGGCGATTCTGCCTGCTCCAACGCCGGTTCCGCGGAACGCCGGAGCGGCCGGGCTTCGTCCTGGCGCTCGACCGCGGCGGCCTGTGCCGGGGCGTCGCGTTCCGCCTGCCCTGGACGGAGATCCGCACGGCGCTGATGCCGGTCTGGCGGCGGGAGATGCGCGGCCGGGGCTACGTCGCCCGCTGGCTGCCGGTGCAGACCGAGGCCGGGACCGTCCCGGCGCTGACCTTCCTGGCCAACCGCGCCAGCGAGCGCTACGCCGGCCGCCTCTCCGACGCCGAGATTGCGGAAAAAATCGCCGTCGCCTGCGGGCATGCCGGCCCGAGCGCCGAGTACCTGTTCCGCACCGTCGAGGCCTGCGAGCGGCTCGGCATCCGCGACCGGCACCTGTGGAGCCTCCAGGCCCTGGTGGCCGCCCGGCTCAGGGCCTGCGCGGCGCCGGCCTGACCCTCACGACCAGGCCCGCTTCATCGCGATCACCATGCGGCCACCCGCCTGCTCGGTATCCGGGTTGCGCGGCTCGCGGATGCCCGGCGCACGCCCGGTCGTGACGTAGACGACCAGGGTCAGGGCAAGGAGGATCTTGATGCGCATCGCGACGCTCAGGGTTGAGCGGGCGTGCATAGGATCGATCGGTTTGTACGGAGTTTCCGCCGGGCTCACAGGTTGCGGTTGTGGGCCGTTCCCGCGAGCATGGTGAACGAACAGTTGCGGCCGGGCCGCGATCGTCCGGAGCATCATCCCGAAAGGTGGTTTTCGGCTTTCGGAAACAGATGATGCCGAACCAGAGACCTCGCGCATCATCCCGAAAGGAGGTTTCCGGCTTTCGGAAACAGATGATGCCGAACCGGAGACCGCGCGCATCATCCCGAATGGTGGTTTCCGGCTTTCGGAAAAAATGATGCGGAATCAAGGACCTGCGGCATCGTACCGGGTCCGATTGTCGGGACGGTGCTGGAGCGCATCGTCCTGGTTCCGATGTCCAGGACGATGCGCTATGCCGCCGGCCCGGGTTTCCCACGGGTGGAGGACAGGATGCGGCTCAGGATCGGCGTGGCTCTGGCGATTCTGGGGGTTGCGGTCGCTGTGCTCGTGGCGGGTCCCTGGCCGCACGGCGTCCGGCTCTCGGACGTCCTGACCGGAGGCACCCCCGTCCTGCCTGATGGGTCGCGGCCGGTGGCGGGATCCATGGAACTCTCCGGCCATGCCACCTTCGGCGCCGGCCAGCATCCGGCCACCCTGCGGCTCGCCTGCGATCCGGCCGGATCCGGCCTGTCGGCGGTGCTGACGGTCCCGCACTCCGCGGCAGCGGCGGAGGGCTTCGATGTCGCCGGTCTGGAGGGGGACGGACATGCGGCGCCGCTCACCGGCATCCTGGTCGCGAATGCCGGCGGCGTCCGGTCCGTGCGGATGCCGGCGCAGGGCGCGGAAACGCGCGATCCCGACACGGGCTTCAGCCTGACGGTGGCTGGCGCCCGCCGGGGCGAGGATCCCCTGCGCGGCGTTACCCTCGCCCTGACCCAGGCCGGCACGCGGCTGACCTGGACACAGGCAAGCCCGCGCGCCGGGGATCAGACCCTGACGGCGGGTTTTTCGGTCGCGGACAGTGACGCGGCGGCGCTGAGGACGGCGCTCGGCGGTTGCCTCGCGGTGCCGCCGCATTAGGGGGCGTAGCCGGGTCCGGCGTCGCCGGACCCGCGGTGATCAGCGCCCCTTCTTGTAGAGCTTGCTGGCGATCTCGAAGATCTCCTCCGGCGCGTAATCCGGCGCGAAGGCGCCGTAATTGCCGTCGAGTTCCGGGATCTTGCCGCCCTCGGGATAGCCGTCGACCACTTCGAGGTTGCCCGGCGGGTCCCCCGGCAGCGCCACCTCGTCGTTCGACCAGACGCCGGCGGCTTCCTGGTAATCCGCCTCGCTGAAGGTGTAGAGGCGCCGGTGCTTGCCCTCGTCGAGGTACTTCTGACACTCGGGCACCCGCGACAGGTCGATGTTCGGGGTCGGCAGCATCTTCTCGATCTCGACGCCGGTCAGCTTCTTCAACGCCAGCGCGTAGGCGTGGGCGTGCAGGGATCCGCGCACCAGCAGGTAGGCGCAGACTTCCCGGCCGGTCGGCTCGATCATGGTCTCGTAGACCCGCAGCTTGTGGATGCGCGCGCCGCATTCCAAGTGGAAGTTGTGCAGCAGGTCGATGATCAGGTTCCCGGTCGTCGTCACCATGTCCATGTTCCAGGACGCGGCGTTGGCGTTCATCGGCATCGCGCCGCCGCCATTCGCCAGGAAGCTGCCGGCGAGGCGGACATCCTGCATCTCGGCGAAGGGCGCCTTGGAGATGTCGACGTCCTTGGCCGGGTTGCCCGGGCCGTTGTTCAGCATAGCGATGCCGGTCGAGACCAGCTCGACATGGCCGATTTCCTCGGCAAAAATGCTCGACACGAGGCTGTAGAATGGCCGCAGCTTGGTCTTGTTGCGGAAATTGAAGCTCTGGAACATGTAGTTCCCGAGGGTCGACATCTCGCCATACTTGCCACCGAGCAGTTCCTGCAGGGCGGCGGCTGCGTTGGGCTCCGGCTTCTTCGGCTCCGGCAGATCCGTCAGCAGGCGGTCGATCTTCATGAACATGCGGAAAGCTCCGTTTGCGCGAGACGCGCATAGGGCTTACCGGCGAGGCCGCCACATGTTCCGGTTGTAACCGTCGATCTTCGCCCCCGGGGCCGGTCCATGACGCCGCGGCGGCCGGGGCCCGACGCGGCGCAGCCGTGCGGATTTCCATGATGGCGCGGACCGCCGGAAGCCCGCCAACCTCAACGACGATCGCCCGCAAGCCATCGCCCTCCGGGCCTCGGCCCCGAAACCCCAGGCGGTCGGAGGCGCGGGCGTCGGCCAAAAACAAACCACGCGGCGCGCGTTCGGCGCGCCGCGTGGTTCGGGTGGTCACTCGGCAGCGTTCCGAACCGACCCTGCCGAACAAGCGGCAAGGTCGGGCCGTCAGTCACTGCCCTCGCTGTCGGATCTCAGTACGAGCCGAACTTGTAGTTCAGGCCGGCGCGGATGACGGCGAACTCGTCGGAGCGGCGGCCGAGGGTGTTGTACGCCACCGGGAAGTTGGTGGCGGCGTTGATGACGAACGCGCCCTGGTTGCGGGTGTTGCGGTCGAGGTTGACGTACAGGCCTTCGACCTTGAGCGTCACGGCCGAGGAGCGGAAGAAGTTCAGGAACGAGTCGGTCGGGAGGGCGTACTCCATGCCGCCGCCGACCGCGTAGCCGGTGCGGAAGCTGTCGTTGCCGGCGTAGCCGCCGAAGGAGCGGTCAGCGCTGCCCGAGCCGTAGGCGAAGCCGCCGGTGCCGTACACCAGCACGCGGTCGAAGGCGTAGCCGAGGCGGCCGCGCACGGTGCCGAAGTAGTCGAGGCTCGACAGGCCGCGCGGGTCGGTGACGTAGTAGCCGGGGGCCAGGCCGCCGACCAGCAGGGCGTTGTTCCGGCTGCGGCCGAAGTCGAGGTACTGGGCATCGGCCTCGATGCCGACGACCACGCCCGAGCCCGGGGTGAACTGGACGTTGTAGCCGACCTGGGCGCCGCCCGAGAAACCTTCCTGGTTGCGCTGGCCGAAATAGGCCGTCGTGCCGTTGCCGTACGGGGCCGGGACGGCGAAGCTCGAGGTGTTGTTGCTGCTGGCGTCGAACGCGTAGCCGGCGTTGATACCGAAATAGGCGCCCGTCCAGGTGAACACCGGCACGGGGGTGAACACCGGCGGCGGCGCGGCGCGGCGCGGCAGGTCGGCGGCCGAGGCGGCGCCGGTCAGGAGGGCCGTGGCGGCGCTCGCGAGAAGAAGCTTCTTGATCATCTGGTCCTCTGTCTCCCGTTGGGCGGGATGTGTACCCGATCACAGAACGACAGGTTGCGGCCGCGCGATAGTGCAGCGCTGCAACAGCGCGAAGTGATGTTTTCGGGCGGCCGATAATCCCGTGCGCTGCGGCACATTCCCGATGAAAGTGCCGCGATGCCGGTATTCCAGATGATTCCGTGAACAAGAAGCCCCGCCGCGCGAAGGCGTGCGGGGCTTGAGTTCGCTTGTGAACGTTCCCAGGACCAACCAGGAAGCTTCCCGGTGCGTTAGACCGCACCGGGTGACGGCCCGCAAGCCCACTCGGCGCGGCAGAAAGCAGTTACCCTTAACCGACGCCCGGTTGCGATCGTGCCCGCCGTCGAACGCCCGGAGACCCGGCGGGTCGCCGCCGCGTTCCACCGGGACCTCACGTCAATCTTCCGCGGGTCGGACCGGCCGGCGCCTGGACATGACCAGTGATCGCCGGGGCTCATCCGCCGCCGACAATTGCGGCTCATCTCGGCGACCCGCGGTTTATGCCCTTGGCCGATGGGGTTTCAGCAGTGCAGGGTCGCGCCGATACGACGAAGCGCGGGGTAAATCACGCACCCTCGCACGATCTGGCGCCGGCACAGCCCGCGCCCGGGCGGAGCGACCGGCCTGTGGAGAAGCGGCAGATGTCGAGCGTGACCGAGCGGACCGCCCGGCATCAGCGGATCGTGGCGCCCCTCCCCGGCCCGTATCCGGCGCTGCGGTCACGATCCCGGGACACGCGCATCAACCCGGTCGCGCGGCCGTTGATGGCGGCTTGCGCGCGGGGGCCGTCCTGTGGTGACCCTGTCGGCATGGTGCCGCTGCGATTCCCCGTCCGAGCCGGTCCCGGGCGTGGCCCGGGCGTGCCTTGCCTGCGGGCCTAGCGCGCCGATGTTCGGCTTCTCCCTCAATGCCACCGAACCCGACAGCATCGCGCACATCATCCAGGTGGCGCTCGCCCCCGCCTTCCTGCTCTCGGCGCTGGCGACGCTGCTCAACGTGTTCTCGACCCGCCTGGGCCGGATCTCCGACAAGGTCGACGCCCTCTCGGCCGAGGCCGCCCGGGCGACGACCGCCGAGGCCGCCCGCCTGTCCCGCCGGCTGACCTTCCTGCGGCGGCGCTCCTTCGTGCTCGACGTGGCCGTCGCCCTGGCCTCGCTCGGGAGCTGCCTGATCGGCCTGGCCGTGCTGACGCTGTTCGTCGGGGCGCTGCGTGACGGCGCCGCCGCGTCGATCCTGTTCGCGTGCTTCGGGGCGGCCCTGGTCTGCACCGTCGCGGCGATCACCGCCTTCATGACCGAGATCCTGATGGCCGGTCGCGGCGTGCGCGACGAGGTCGACCGCCATCAGGAACAGGCGCACGCGCGGCGGTGACGCCGCCGGCCCCGCACCCGGCGCCGTGTGCGCTCCGATCCCGTCCGCGCCGCCGCCGGCCGTGTTTCGATTGCATCTTGGCGGGAACCGGGCCTTAATCGGCTCGGTGCTTCATGTCGCCGCACGCGACGTCCGAGGGTTCCGTCATGACGATCGCGATCCTGGTGGCCCTCCTGGCCGGAGCTCTCTCCCTCGGCGTCCTGTCGTCGGTCGCGCCGTTCCGGCGTCGCGAAGAGATCGAGCTGGATGACGGTGGCCCGCTCGACGACGCGCTGTTCGATCCGGCCGGTCCGGTGATCGATCTGGAGCCGCGTCGCTAGAGCCTCGTCCCGACAGGCGGCTGCCGGCTTTCGGACCAAGACGAGGCCGATCAGAAACTCAGCACCTCGTGCCGGTGCCGATATCCGGCATGATGCGGCGGACGCGGCCGGGCCGGCGCTCTCCGCGGCGGCGTTACGATTCGGTCTCGGGCGCCCCCGCCCCGGAGGGCGTGTTCTTCTGCCCGGACCAGACGATCCGGCCGGCCGCGTCCCTCAGGGCCGCCGAGCCCGAACGGCCGGAGAGGAGCTGCGCGAATCGGGCCTTCGCGTCGGCCACGGCCGCGGCCTCGGAGGGCGCGTGGATCTGCTCGTCGTGGATGATGATGCCGCTGGCGCTCTCCCGGTGCACGACGCAGTGCAGCCGATAGGGCGCCGGCGGTGGGGGCGCGGCCATGGCGATCTCGGGACCGGCTGACGGCACCTACGCGGCGACCGGGCCGCCGGGCGCCGAGGATCCCCCGTCCCGGCTCGCGAAGACACAGCCCGACACGTACACCTCCCCAGTCGACCCTTGGGACAGATGGCATATCAGAAATATCCGGCCCGAAAACGCGCGCCCGAGATCGGTCTTTCCCCCGGCCGATCCGGTTCCAGCCCCGCAGACCCGGTCGCGAGTGCGTTCCGCCGCAGGGGATGCCGGTTCGGCGCAGGAACGCACGTTTTGACCCGGAGCCGGAGCCGTTCCCCGTCGCAACGCGACCGGGAACGGCCCTCGCGCATCGTCCGGGATATCGGAACCCGGACGATGCGCGTGGTCTTCGGTTTCGCGTCATCGCTCCGGAAGCCGGAAACCACCGTTCGGCCTGATGCTTTACCGGCGCCGATGCGTGTGCCGCTCGACCACCCGCTGCCGATGCGTCGGCAGGCCGAGCCCGCGGGCGGGCGCCGTCCGGAGGCCGGCGGGGCGGGGCGCGGGCAGCAATTCCGGCGGGGCCCTGGGTGTCTCCACCACGACGGCCTCCAGAACCATCGGCCGTACCGGTCGCGCGGGGCGCGTCGGCCGCGCCGCGAGGGTCCCGAGGGCCCAGAGGCCGAGGCAGAGCAGGCCGACCAGGATCCCGTCCCCGGACGGCTCCGCGCGGCACATCAGGATCCCGGTGCCGGTGAGGGCGGCGGCGGCCGCGAAGAGCCGCGGTGTCGGATCGCCGGAAATCATGCCGCAGCCTCCGCGCTTCGTGCTGAATTCCCCTCGACGAGGCCGCTGCACGTGTCGTCAGCGGCCCGGCGCGCCGGACCTGTCCCCAGGCCGGCGCAGAACGCTCCCGCCTCAGCCGGCCAGGCTGGATGGCGGCTGCCACGCGACCCCGGGATGCTCGCGAATATCGCCCGCCCTGGTCCCGGTATCGGCATCGCTCGTCCAGTCGCCGGGCTCCGCGATGGCGGCGATCTCGGCCTCCGGATAGGCCGCCGTCAGGAACAGGCGCGCCTCGCCCTCGGCCTCCGCCCTGACCGTGACGAGGGGCTTCTGTCCCCGGGCGTCGCGCACCTGCGCGATGAACAGCTTGGTCATGATCCCCCTCAGGCCTCCACTTCCTCGACGTGAAGGCCGCCGGCCCGCAGGTGGGGCGGGATGCCGGCACGGTCGCGGTAACCGGCCGCGTGGGCCATCGCGTCCAGGGCCGTCAGGGAATCGAGCGCTGCGCCGATCCAGAGGATGACGCCCGTCGCCGCCTGCATGATCCGGAAGACCTTCACGCCACACTCGCGTCCGCACAGCCCCATTGGTCGGACAAGCTTGGCGCCCGCCCGGCTGTTCCCGGTCGAAACGGTCGCGACGAACGATTGTGCCAACGCCGCCGAAGCGTCTCGCCCCGGAACGGGCCCGGCCGGCCGGCGTTGTTCGGCCCGAGCTGGCGGCAGCCGGCGTTCTCAAGGTCGTCGCCGGCAGCAGCCGGTGGTTTCAAGGTCATCGCCGGCTACAGCCGGCACGGCGAGACCCGATCGGGACGGAGCATCATGACCAGCCGCACCGTCCCGTCCGCCCTGCTCGCCCGCGTCGCCGGCTCCGCCGGACTGGCTGTCGCGCCGCGCACGCCCGACGGAAGCACCGGCAATGGCGCCATGGGCAGCGGCGCAGCGCCCGGCGGCCGGTAACGCGCCGTTAACCATGACCGCCGAAACCCCAGGGCCTCACGACCGTGCAACTTTCCCGTCCCGCAGCCGTCCGGCTCGCGGGACGTCTCGTATCCGGCCCGTCGTCCCGGATGGCAGCAGGCGCGGCACCCCTCGGCGCGCAACGCGCTCACGGGTCGAGGGCGTCGTCATCGCCGTGATCGCCGGCTCTCGGAACCAGGCGAAGCCCCCGCGCTGTCCGGGTCCGCATTCGATCACCGGCGGGGCATCGTCTCTTCCTCTTTTCTTTAAAGCCGCATCTCCTGTAAGAGGCGCGGCCGGACGAGTACTCGAACACGGGGGTGTACGACACGGGTGATGCGATCGAACTCAGTTCTCCGGCTCGAGGATGAGCGGCCAGGTCTTCATCAGGCGGCGGCCTGGCGCGAGGCCGTCGCGCCGTTCTGGACCTTCGCGATCCGGAAGGAAGATCTCGCGGACTTCCGCGGCCGGTCGCATGTCCAGCACCTCGGCAATGCGATCTTCTGCCGTGCCGGCGCCTCGGGCCTGCGCTTCACCCGCGAACGCGCCCTCGTGGCCCGCATGGGGGTCGATCACATCCTGGCCCATGTCCGCCTCTCCGGACGGTCCCGGATCGAGGCCGGCGGCGGCGAGCGGGATTGCGGCCCGGGCGACATCTGCCTGCTCGACCTGTCGCGGCCGCTCTCCGCCTGCTCCACGGACTACGAGGCCCTGACGGTGGTGCTGCCGCGCGGGCTCTTCGGCGCGCATCAGGGGGGGCTCGATTCCCTCCACGGTCGGGTGATCCCGGGCGCGAGCCCGTTCGGCCGGATGCTGAACGATCATCTGCGCGCCCTCGCCGCGCACGCCCCCGGCTTCTCGGAGCCGGAGGCCGCGGCGGCCGCGCAGGCGACGGCTTTGCTGCTCGGCACGGCGGCCTCCGGCCTGCCCGGCGCGGGGCCGGCCGGTCGAGACCCGGACAGCGCCCCGCTCCGCCTCGCCCTCCGCCGGTTCATCGAGGCCGAGCTGGCCGCCCCCGACCTGAACGCCGAGACGCTCGGGCGGCGGTTCGGCCTCTCGCGCAGCGCCCTGTACCGCCTGTTCGTCCCGCTCGGGGGCGTGTCCGGCTACATCCGTCAGCGCCGGCTCGCCCGCGCCTACCGCGACCTCGCCGCGGGCGGCGGGCGCGGCGCCCGCATCTCGGAGGTGGCGTATCGCTGGGGGTTCGAGAGCCCCGCGCATTTCGCCCAGGCCTTCCGGGCCGCGTATGGCCACGCCCCCCGGGACCTCCGGACCCGGCCCGAGGCCCCCGCGGACGCGGCCCCGACCGAGGCCTGGACGGATTTCTACGGCTGGGTCCTCAGGCTGGCGGCCTGAAGCGCAGGCCCGTGCGGAGCCCGCGTCGGGACAGGCCCCTTGTGCGCCCCGCCCCGCATCGACCATAACCCCCGCGATGATCTTCGGGGTTCGGCATGGGCGCGCCGTCCGGGCGCGGGGCTGGTGGGCGCTCACCGTCCGCATGCTCGCGCTCGTCCTGACGCTGTCGGTCGCCGGACCGGGCTTCGGCCTCGCGGCGGATCTCGCCTTCCACGCGGGCAGCCATCACGGCCGGGGCGCGGGACCGGCCCTCGACGCGCCGGCAGCCGCCGCTACCGTCGATCCCGGCCTCGACACCCACCTCCATTGCGGCTGCCATCAGGCCGCCCGCCTGGAGATCGCGGCGGTGGCGCCGGCCGCCGTCCCGGGCCGGCCGCTGCGGGCCGGCCGCGCTGAGGTGCGCGCCTCCGTCAGTCCCGACCGGCTGCCGCGGCCCCCGCGGGCGTGAGCTGACGCCGCCGACCGGCGCGCGTCCCGCCCGGAGACCGGAAACGGCCCGGGCCCGCCCTCACGCGACCCCTGAACCGGACCTCCGGGCCGCCGCGCGCGGCGCCCCGCCGTCCCGGCCGAGCCGATCCCATGCGCATCCTCCCGTCCGCGGCCCTCGCCGGGGCCCTTCTGGCCGCCGGCATCGCCCTCGGTGCCGCCGTTCCGACCCTGCCCGCCCGCCTGCGGCAGGCCCTCGCCGTCGCCGGGCTCGCGTCGGCCCCGGCCGCCGGCGACGGTCACGCCGCACCGGACGACCACCCGCACGACGGCCCGGCCCACGAGGCGGGCCAGGCGGAGGGGGCGATCCGGATGCGGCCCGATCAGGTCGCGGGGCAGGACATCGTCACGGCGCCGGTCGGCGGCGGCACCCTGGCGCGCCACCTCCTCGTGCCCGGCACCATCACCCCCGACACCGACCGGATCGCCCGGGTCCCGGCCCGGGTGGTCGGGACCGTGGCCGAGATGCGCAAGCGCCTCGGCGACCCCGTGCGGACGGACGAGATCGTGGCGATCCTCGACAGCCGGGAGGTCGCCGACGTCAAGAGCGAGTACCTCACCGCCCAGGTCCAGGCCGAGCTTCAGCGGATCAACTACGAGCGCCAGCAGAAGCTGCTCGCCTCCCGGAGCGCCTCGGAGGCGGCCTTCGAGACCGCCCGGGCCGCCTTCCTGGAGACCCAGCTCCGGGTCGACCTCGCCCGCCAGAAGCTGTCGGCGCTCGGCCTCGACGCCGCTGAGGTCGCGGCCGCCCAGAAGCGCGACGAGGCGACCCCGAACCAGTCCACGCTCCGGCGCTACCCGCTGCGCGCGCCGCTCTCCGGCCGCATCGTCGAGCGCCGGGTCGATGTCGGCACCGCGGTCGGCAAGGAGGGCGACCCGGCCGACCTCTACACCGTGGCCGATCTCTCCACGGTCTGGATCGAGCTGTCGGTGCCCACGCTCGATCTCGCCCAGGTGCGGGAGGGCGCCCGCGTCACGGTCACCCCGGGCCGGGCGGGCGAGGCGGAGCGCCGCGCGGAGGGACGGGTGATCTTCGTGAGCCCGTTCCTCAACGCCGACACGCGCTCGGCCCGGGTGGTGGTCGCCCTGCCGAACGCCGACCTCGCCTGGCGGCCCGGGACCTTCGTCACCGCCGAGGTCGCGATCGCCGAGGACGTGGTCCCGGTCCGGATCCCCAAGGCGGCCGTCCAGACCCTCGCGGGCCGGAGCGTGGTCTTCGTGCGCACGGCCGAGGGTTTCGCCGCGCGCCCGGTCACCCTCGGCCGCTCCGACGACGAAGCCCACGAGGTCACCGCCGGGCTCGAGCCCGGCGCCGAGATCGCGATCGGCAACACCTTCCTGCTGAAGGCCGAGCTCGGCAAGGCCGAAGCCGGCCACGACGATTGAGGCGGCGGACCATGATCAGTCGCATCCTCGCCGTCTCGGTCCGCCAGCGCTGGCTGGTGCTGCTCCTCGTGCTGCTGGCGGCGGGTCTTGGGGCCGCCGCGCTGACGCGGCTGCCCATCGACGCCGTGCCCGACATCACCAACAACCAGGTGCAGATCAACACCCTGGCGCCGTCGCTCTCGCCGGTCGATGTCGAGCGCCAGGTCACCTACCCGGTCGAGACGGCGCTCGCCGGCATCAAGGGGCTGGAGTATACCCGCTCGCTCTCGCGCAACGGCTTCTCGCAGATCACCGCGGTCTTCGCCGAGTCCCTCGACATCTACTTCGCCCGCCAGCAGGTCGCCGAGCGCCTGTCGCAGGCCAAGGAGGACCTGCCGCCCGGGATCGAGCCGCGGATGGGCCCGATCTCCACGGGGCTCGGCGAGATCACCATGTGGTCGGTCCAGTACGCGCCGGCGGCCGAGCGGACCGTGGTGCCGGCGGGGCGCCCAGGCTGGCAGCCGGACGGGCGCTACCGGACCCCGGAAGGCCAGATCCTCGCGACGGAGCTGGAGCAGGTCGCCTACCTGCGCACGGTCCAGGACTGGATCATCCGGCCGCAGATCAAGTCCGTTCCCGGCGTCGCCGGGATCGACGGGATCGGCGGCTTCGAGAAGCAGTACCACGTCCAGCCCGACCCGACGACGCTGACCGCCCTCGACCTGTCCTTCGCGGACGTCGCCCGGGCGCTCCAGGCCAACAATGCCAACCAGGGCGCCCGCTACCTGGAGGAGAACGGCGAGAGCTACGTGGTGCGCGCGGCCGGGCGCCTGGAGAGCCCGGAGGCGATCGCCGACGTGGTGGTGGCCAGCCGCGGCGGCGTGCCGGTGCGGATCCGCGACGTCGCCGCGGTGCGGATCGGGCGCGACCTGCGCACCGGCTCGGCCAGCGAGAACGGGTGGGAGACCGTCATCGGCACCGCCCTGATGCGGATCGGCGAGAACAGCCGCACGGTGGCGGCCGCGGTCGACGCCCGCCTGGATCAGATCCGGCGCGCCCTGCCCCCGGGCATCGTGGTCCAGACGGTCCTCGACCGGACGCAGCTCGTCGACGCCACGATCCGGACCGTCGCGAAGAACCTCGCCGAGGGCGCGGCCCTCGTCATCGTGGTCCTGGTCCTGCTGCTCGGCAACATCCGGGCCGCGCTGATCGCCGCCCTGGTCATCCCGGTCGCCATGCTGATGACCGTCACCGGCATGGTCGCGGGCAGGATTTCCGCCAACCTGATGAGCCTCGGGGCGCTCGATTTCGGCCTCATCGTCGACGGGGCGGTGATCATCACCGAGAACGCGCTCCGCCACCTCGCCGAGCGGCAGCAGGCCCTGGGGCGTACCCTCGCGCTGGAGGAGCGCCTGGAGACAGTGCGGGTCTCGGCCGAGGAGATGATCGCGCCGTCCCTCTACGGGCAGGCGATCATCATCCTGGTCTACGTGCCGCTCCTGACCTTCACCGGCGTCGAGGGCAAGATGTTCCAGCCGATGGCGCTGACCGTCATCCTGGCCCTGGCCGCGGCCTTCGTCCTGTCGCTGACCCTCGTGCCGGCCCTGATCGCCATCGCGCTCACCGGCCGGATCACGGAGGCGGAGAACCCCCTGCTGCGCGGGCTGAAGGCGGCCTACCGGCCCGTCCTCGGCGCGGCGATCCGGGCGCCCGCGCCCTTCGTCGGGGCGGCGCTGCTGCTCCTGGCGGGGGCGGGCCTGCTCGCCGCCCGGCTCGGGACCGAGTTCATCCCGCTCCTCGACGAGAAGAGCATCGCGCTCAACGCCACCCGGATCCCGTCGACCTCCCTGACCCAGTCGCAGGCGATGCAGCTCAAGGTCGAGCAGGTGATCGCCCGGTTCCCGCAGGTCGCCTACGTGTTCTCGAAGACCGGCACCGCCGAGGTCGCCACCGACCCGATGCCGCCGAATTCCTCCGACACCTTCGTGATGCTCAAGCCGCAGGCGGACTGGCCCGACCCGGCCCTGACGAAAGCCGAACTGCAGGCGCGGATCGAGGCGGCGCTGAGCGAACTCGCCGGCAACGTGTACGAATTCTCCCAGCCGATCCAGCTGCGCTTCAACGAGCTGCTCGCCGGCACGCGGGGCGACCTCGCCGTCAAGGTGTTCGGCGAGGCCTTCGCGCCGATGCTGGAGACCGCCAACCGGATCGCCGCGATCCTGCGCGGGATCCCGGGGGCCGACGACGTGAAGGTCGAGCAGATCGCCGGCCTGCCGGTCCTCGAGATCCGGATCGACCGGACCGAGGCCGCCCGGCTCGGCCTCAGCACCGGGGCGATCCAGGAGGTGATCGGCGCCGCCATGGGCGGCAAGGCGGCCGGGCTCGTATTCGAGGGCGACCGGCGCGTCCCGATCGTGGTGCGCCTGACCGATCAGGTTCGCGAGGACCGGGAGGCCCTGGAGAACCTGCCCGTCCCGCTGCCCCCGGGGCTGAACGGCAAGGCCGCCTCCGTGCTGCTGCGGCAGGTGGCGCAGTTCTCGGTGAGCGAGGGGCCGAACCAGATCAGCCGCGAGGACGGACGGCGGCGGGTCGTCGTCACCGCCAATGTCCGCGGACGCGACATCGGCTCGCTGGTGGCGGAGGCGCAGGCGCAGGTCGCCGCTCAGGTGAGGCTGCCGGCAGGCGCCTCCGTGACCTGGGGCGGCCAGTTCGAGAACCTCGCCTCGGCCCGGGCGCGCCTCTCCGTGGTGGTGCCGGTCTGCTTCGTGCTGATCGTCCTGCTGCTCACCGCGGCGCTCGGCGGCGCGCGGGACGCGCTGCTCGTGTTCAGCGCCGTGCCGCTGGCGCTCACCGGCGGCATCGCGGCCCTGTGGCTGCGGGGCATGCCGCTGTCGGTGCCGGCCGCGGTCGGGTTCATCGCGCTCTCGGGCGTGGCGGTGCTGAACGGCCTCGTGATGCTCAGCGACATCAAGCAGCGCGTGGTCGCCGGACAGCCCCTGCGGGCGGCGATCCGGGACGGCGCCCTCACCCGGCTGCGGCCCGTGGCGATGACCGCGCTGGTGGCGTCGCTGGGCTTCGTGCCGATGGCGCTCGCCACCGGCACGGGCGCGGAGGTGCAGCGGCCGCTCGCCACCGTGGTGATCGGCGGCCTGATCAGCGCCACCCTGCTGACCCTGGTGGTCCTGCCGGCGCTCTACGCGCGATTCGGCCGGGCCGGCGGTTCCGCATCGCCCGGAGGGTGACCGGATCCGGGCCCTGCATGGGTGCTGCGCGTCGGCGGCGGGCCCTGCCGAGACGCACAGGCATGTGCGGCATCCGGATTATTGAGACGCCGACTTTGGATAAGTGCCGCCATCATTCGTTCTGTCGTGACTATTGTTTGTGATACTCGACGTGTAGCTACCCGTATAAACCAAACAATATTAGAACATGGTTTCAAACTTGACAGAGTGCCGTTTAAATTACAAGGAATAGTGTTTCATGGACACAATCATATCCGACAAAGAGGCCTATAAATTTATGAAAATCGGCATTCGTCTGCGACTATACGCGGGATTTGGGCTGCTTGTTCTGATCGCCGCCGGTATCAGCGGATATTCGCTCTACCAGCAATCTGTCATCAACGAGCAATATGCGCTCCGCGGCCGCCTGGAGCTGATTGCGCGGACGATCTTCTCGGTCAACAGCCTGGCTGCGCGCCTCGCCGGTGAGGCCGAGCAGTACCGGCTCGCCCCCACGCCCGAGCGGATCGTCGCCCTGGAGCAGACGCGCCGCGACATCGAGGAGACGGGCAAGACGCTGATCGGATTGGCGATCACGGAATCGCGCCGCAAGGTGTATGGCGAGATCGAAGACAACGCCCGCGCCCTGAAGCCGGAGCTGGACCGCCTCGCTTCGGCGGGCGTCAGCCTGTCTCAGGCCAAGGAGCGCCTGTTCACGGGTGGCGACGAGCTGACCAGCGCGACCAATACCCTGGTCGCCGAGGCGCACGCCCGCGCCAGCGCGGCGCTGCTCGGCGACGCCCAGACCGTCGAGAGCGCCGTGCTGCTGGTTCGCGTCGCCAACTGGCGCTTCCTGGCGACGCTCGACCCGAAGGGCCCGGCGACCTTCACGAAGAACGTCGAGAAGGCCGAAGCCACCCTGAAGGCCCTCCAGGGCGCCGAAGGGAGCATCGCCTTCGCCCCCCAGATCAAGGCGGTGATCGAGAAGCTGGAGGCCTATGGCAGCAACTTCCAGACGACCGCGAGCGCCCTGGACGGCCTAAAAACGGTGTTCGAGACCGGCATCAAGCCGCACACGGGCGTGATCGTGGCGCGCAGCAACGCGGTGCGCGACGGCATCAACGTCGCGGTCGAGGAGAACGCCCGGGCCGTGGAGACCGCGGTGGCGAGCGCGCGCAGCGTCCAGTTCGTGCTCGTCGGGCTGGCGCTGGTGCTGGGCGTGGCCCTGGCCCTGGTCATCGGCCGCAGCATCATCCGCCCGGTAGCCGGCATGACCGATGCGATGCGCCGCCTCGCCGCGGGGGACACCACCGTCGCGGTGCCGTCGCGGGGTGCCACGGACGAGATCGGTGCCATGGCCAAGGCCGTGGACGTGTTCCGGCAGAACGCCATCGCCCGGGCCGAGCTGGAGGCCGCCCAGGCCGCCGAGCAGGAGGCCCGCCAGAACCGGGCCGACCGGATCGACCAGCTCGTCCGTGCCTTCCAGGAGAAGATCGCCCATTCGCTCGGTATCGTCACCGCGGCCACCACCGAGCTCGACGCCACGGCCCGCGCGATGACCCGGGTCGCCGACGACACCAGCAGCCAGGCGGTCGCCTCCAGCAGTGCCGCCGAGCAGACCGCGTCCAACGTCCAGACGGTGGCGGCAGCCGCCGAGGAGATGGTGTCCTCGCTCCAGGAGATCGAGCGGCAGGTGGTCCGCTCCAACGCGGTGGCCGGTCAGGCCGCCCACGAGGCCGAGGCGACCAACGCCGCCATGGCGAGCCTGCGCGCGGCCGCCGAGCAGATCGGCGCGGCGGTGACGACGATCTCGGGGATCGCCGGGCAGACCAACCTGCTGGCGCTCAACGCCACGATCGAGGCGGCGCGGGCCGGCGAGGCGGGGCGGGGCTTTGCCGTGGTGGCGGCCGAGGTGAAGGAGCTGGCCGGCCAGACCGCCCGGGCCACCGACGAGATCGGCGGGCAGATCGCCGCGATCCAGGCGGCCACGGGTCAGGCCGCGGAGGCGATGCAGCAGATCGCCCGCACGATCGCCAGCGTGAGCGAGATCAGCGGCGCGATCGCCTCGACGGTGGTGGAGCAGACGGCGGCCACGAGCGAGATCTCACGCAATGCTGGCCAGGCGGCGAAGGGGACGCAGGACGTGTCGGCCAACGTCGCCCGGGTCCTGACGGCATCGGGCGAGACCGGCAGCGCCGCCACGCAGGTCCTGAACGCGGCGGCCGAGCTGGCCAAGCAGTCGCTGGCCGTCAAGCAGGAGGTCGACGGCTTCCTCCGCGACATCCAGGCCGCGTGACCGGCGGCCGGGGCCCGGATCCGGCGCCGCCGGTCCCCCGGAACCGGCGCCGTCAGGCCGGGAGGAGGTGCAGCAGGGTGCCGACCACGCCGAACGCCCCGAGGCCGATCAGCCCGACGAGGATGTACATACGCATCCGGCTCGCGCCGGTCTCCGACGTCAGCTGGGCGTCTTCGGGCAGGTCAAACCAATCCATCGGACCATCGCATCGGCTCGGATGAGCGGAGGGGCGACCCTATGCCGGCCCGATGACGCTTGGACGACCATTCGCCGGAGGGCAGACAGCCCGCGGCTCCGCCGCCGAGCTGTGTCCGCCGGATGCGGCCGCGCCCGGGAATCGCATCTCGGCCAATCGATACGGGCTGTTACGAGGTTTCGGTCGGACGGATTTTCGTCTGAAATGCGGACCGGGCGTTGTTATATTGCTTCGGCGTTTGAATTCGCCCGTGCCGGCGGTTGCACGGTGGTGATTCCTGTGCTCCAATATTCTGAGCGTCAGTATCTCATCAGATCGTCGGGGACCGATTGCGGTGCATCGCGCGCCGTAAGGAGGCCGAGCATGTACGCTCCAACCAAGTTCAACGAGAAGACGGATTGGGAGCTGGTCACTATCTTCGGTGTCTGGATCGTATGCGAGGCATGTATATTGATGGCGTGCTTGTTTGTGCTGTAATACATTGCCTCGCCGTGGATGATCACGAAGGGCGCGCCCGCGCGGCGGCGCATGCGCGATCGCCGGATCGCGAACGCCGAGGAGGCGGGTCGCCGGGCATGTCCGGGTTCGATGGTGGGCCCGGCAGGACTCGAACCTGCAACCAGACCGTTATGAGCGGCCGGCTCTAACCATTGAGCTACGGGCCCGGCAGAGGCGAAGCCTCCCGGGAAGCGATACCCGAAGGACACGGTCGCGTCACCCCGGCGGACCCGCGGGTCCCCGCTTTCCCGTTCCGGACCGGATCGGGTCCGCGCGCGTCCCGGTCAAGTCAGCATATCGGCGCAAGCTGCACGAATCGTGAGGTTGCGCACATCGCCGTCACCCGTGGCCTCGCCGGGGGCGAAGGTCCGGCTATCTGTAACGGTTCCAGCCTTTGCAAGCCGGGACCCCCATGACCATTCCCCTCAGGCTCACCCTGAACGGGCAGCCGCGCGAGATCGCCCTCGACGATCCCCGCGTCACCCTCCTCGATCTCCTGCGCGAGCGCCTCGGCCTGACCGGCGCCAAGAAGGGCTGCGACCGCGGCCAGTGCGGCGCCTGCACGGTGCTGGTGGACGGGCGGCGGATCAACAGCTGCCTGACGCTCGCCGCGAGCCTCGACGGGGCCGAGATCCTGACCATCGAGGGGCTGGCCGAGGGCGACCGGCTCCATCCGGTCCAGGCGGCCTTCATCGCCCATGACGGCTTCCAGTGCGGCTTCTGCACCCCCGGCCAGATCATGAGCGCGGTCGGGCTGATCCGCGAGGGCCAGGCCGGGACCGATCCCGAGCGGATCCGCGAGGGCATGAGCGGCAATCTCTGCCGCTGCGGCGCCTATGCGGGCATCCTGGACGCGGTGCAGGAGGCTTCGCAGGCGGCCTCGGCCCGGACCGAGCAGCGGGAGGACGCGGCGTGAGGCAGTTCGACTACATCCGCCCCGCGAGCCTGCCGGAGGCCGTGGCGGCCGGGCAGCAGCCCGACACCGCCTATCTCGCCGCCGGCACCAACCTGGTCGACCTGATGAAGGGCGGCGTCACCGCCCCGGCCCGGATCGTCGACATCACCCGGCTGCCCGGCCTCGCGGCGATCGAGCGGCTGCCGGACGGCGGCACCCGGATCGGCGCCCTGGTGCGCAACAGCGACCTCGCGCACGACGCGATGTTCGAAAAGACCTACCCGATGGTGGCCGAAGCCCTGCTGGCCGGCGCCTCGGCGCAGCTGCGCAACGCCGCCACCGTCGGCGGCAACCTGATGCAGCGCACCCGCTGCCCGTACTTCACCGACGCCGTCTCCCCCTGCAACAAGCGCGCGCCCGGCTCCGGCTGCGCGGCCCTGGGGCACGCCACCCGCATCCACGCGGTCCAGGGCTGGAGCGAGCACTGCATCGCCACCCACCCCTCCGACTTCTGCGTGCCGCTGGCCGCCCTCGACGCGGTGGTGGAGATCGCCGGGCCGGACGGCGCCCGGGCGGTGCCGCTGACCGCGTTCCACCGCCTGCCCGGCGACCATCCGGAGCGGGAGACGGACCTGCGGCCCGGCGAGCTGATCACCGCCCTGCGCCTGCCCCCGGAGGCGGCCGATTTCCGCGGCCATGCCCGCTACCTGAAGGTCCGCGACCGTACCTCCTACGCCTTCGCGGTGGTCTCGGCCGCCGCCGCCCTCACCTTCGACGGCGAACGGATCGGCCGGGCCCGGCTCGCCCTCGGCGGGCTGGCCCTGAAGCCCTGGCCGGTGGAGGCCGCCGAGGCGGCGCTCGCCGGCCAGGCGGCCGCCCCCGAGGTTTTCGCGAGGGCCGCCGACGCGGCGCTCGCCGGCGCCAGGCCCACCGGCGAGGCCAACGCCTTCAAGATCGAGCTCGCCCGCCGGGTGGCGGTCCGCGCGCTCACCCAGGCGGCCGCGGGCACGCCCGCCCGGATCCCGGCGCTCCCCGCCTCCCCGTTCGGCATCGTCTGAGGAGACCCGCATGACCGCGACCTCCACGCCTGTATCGAATCTCCCCGCCGGCGCGATCCGGCACGGCTCCAGCATCGGCCAGCCGCTGACCCGGCGCGACGGCCCCCTCAAGGTGACGGGCCAGGCCCGCTTCTCCGCCGACAACCTGCCCCCCGGCACGCTCCACGCGGCGCTCTGCGTCGCCCGGATCGCCAAGGGCCGGGTCACCGGCCTCGACGTGGCCGCCGCCGAGGCGCATCCCGGCGTCGTCGCGGTGATGCGGCCGGGCCACGCCCCGGCGCTCGCCAAGGACCCGGACGCCAAGGACGGGCCGTTCACGTTCCGCCTCGACCTCCTGCAGAACGACACGGTCCGCTACGCCAACCAGCCGATCGCCGTGGTGATCGCCGAGACCCTGGAGGCGGCCACCGAGGGCGCGAGGCTGCTCGCCCCGACCTACGCGGCCGAGACGCCGCGGATCGGCCTCGACGCGGGCGACGTGTTCACGCCGCCCTCCGTGGGCGTCGGCGCGCCGGCGACCGAGAGCGACGGCGACGTCGAGGCGGGGCTCGCATCCGCGGACAAAACCATCGCGGCCACCTACGAGACGCCGGCCCAGTACCACAACGCCATGGAGCCGCACGCGGCCGTGGCCAGCTGGGACGGGGACCGGCTGACGCTGCACATGCCGACCCAGGCGCTCGCCATGTCGCAGGGCCGCCTCGCCGGGCTGTTCGGCATCGACGCCGACGACATCCACATCGAGAGCCCCTATCTCGGCGGCGGCTTCGGCTCGAAGGGTGTCCCGGCCGGGCCGCAGGTGCTCGCCTGCATGGCGGCCAAGCTCGTCGGCCGCCCGGTCAAGCTGGTGCCGACCCGGACCCAGATGTACGGGCCGATGGGCCATCGCGGCCCGACCCGCCAGACGCTGCGGCTCGGCACCGACGCCGCCGGCAAGCTCACCGCGCTGGACCACCACATCCTCACCGCCTCGTCGAGCTTCGACGACTTCTTCGAGCCGGCGGGACGGGCGACCAGCACCCTCTATGCCAGCCCCGCCATCGCCATCCGGCACGAGGCGGTGCGGCTCGATACCGGGACGCCCCTGTTCATGCGCGCCCCGGGGGAGGCCACCGGCAGCGTCGCCCTGGAGAGCGCGCTCGACGAGATGGCGCACGAACTCGGCATGGACCCGCTGGAGTTCCGGCTCGCCAACTACGCCGAGGTCGAGCCGCTCACTGGCAAGCCGTTCTCCTCCAAGGGCCTGCGCGAATGCTACCGGCGCGGCGCTGCGGCGTTCGGCTGGGCCGGGCGCCCGCTCCAGCCCCGCCAGACCCGGGACACGGACGGGTTCCTGGTCGGCACCGGCATGGGCACCGCCACCTTCCCGGCGCTGATCTTCGAGGGCATGGCCCGGGCCGAGATCCGCGCCGACGGCACCGGCACGGTGGAGCTCGGGGCGATCGACATGGGCCAGGGTTCCTGGACGGCGCTCGCCCAGATCGCCGCCGACGGGCTCGGGATCGGGATGGATTCCCTCACCTTCCGGATGGGCTCCTCGGATCTGCCGAATGCCGGCATCGCGGGGGGCTCGGGCCACACCGCCACGGCGGGCGGGGCGATCCACGCCGCCGCCGGCGACGTGATCCGGCAGCTCTCGGATCTCGCCACCAACGACCCCGCCTCCCCGCTCTACGGGGCGGGCAATGCCGGCGTGACCGCAGCGGACGGGCGGCTGACCCGGCGCGACGACCCGGGCCGGAGCGAAGCCTTCACCGACATCCTGGCGCGGGCCGGCCGGTCCAGCATCGCGGGCCAGGGCAAGGCCGGGGCCGATCCGGCCGCGCAGGCGGCCTACGCCATGCACGCCCACGGGGCGGTCTTCGCCGAGGTGAAGGTCGATCCCGACCTCGGCCAGATCCGGGTGAGCCGCCTCACCGGCGCCTTCGCGGCCGGCCGGGTGATCAATCCGCGCCTCGTCCAGAGCCAGTATTACGGCGGGATGATCTGGGGTCTGTCCTTCGCCCTGCACGAGCGGGCCGAGATGGACCCGCGCACCGGCCGCTTCCTCAACGACAACCTCGCCGAATACCACGTGCCGGTGAACGCCGACATTCCCGCGATGGAGGCGATCCTGGTCCACGAGGACGACGCGGTGGTGAACGCGCTGGGCGTCAAGGGCGTCGGCGAGATCGGCATCACCGGCACGGTGGGGGCCATCGCCAACGCGATCTGGCACGCCACCGGCGTGCGGGTGCGCGAGATGCCGATCACGCTCGACAAGCTGCTCGGCTGAATCCGTTCCGGGCGCGTCGCGGCGCCCGGGATTTTTTAGTATGGGGCATGCCATCGGCGGCCGGCGGCCGCCGCAGCAGCGCGGAGACCGGCATGCCCCTCCTCACCAGCGATATCGGCGGCGTCGTGCCGATCGCCCCGACGCCGTTCCACCCGGACGGACGGATCGACGAGGCTTCCCTCGACCGGATGACCGATTTCTTCGGCGCCGCCGGGGTCGACGGCCTGACGATCCTCGGCCAGCTCGGCGAGGCCGGCAAGCTCGACCACGTCGAGGGCATCGCGGTGGCCAAGCGCGTTCTCGGGCGGACCCGGCTGCCGGTGATCGTCGGCGTCACGGCGCCGGGCTTCGCGGCCATGCGGGCGCTGGCCCGGGAGGTGATGGAACTGGGCGCCGCCGGCGTGATGATCGCGCCGCCCAACACCCTGCGCACCGACGACCAGGTGGTCGGCTATTACCGCAACGCCACCGAGGCGATCGGGCCGGACGTGCCCTTCGTGCTGCAGGACTATCCCCTCACCTTCTCGGTCCAGATGACGCCCGGCGTGATCCGCCGGATCGTGTCCGACAATCCCTCCTGCGTGATGCTCAAGCACGAGGACTGGCCGGGGCTGGAGAAGATCTCGATCCTGCGCGGCTTCGAGGCCGAGGGCGCGATGCGTCACATCAGCATCCTGGTCGGCAATGGCGGCCTGTTCCTGGATTTCGAGACCGAGCGCGGCGCCGACGGGGCCAATACCGGCTACGCCTTCCCGGAGATGCTGGTCGACGTGGTCCGCCTCGGCCGGGCCGGGGACCGCGACGCCGCCCACGACCTGTTCGACGCCCACCTTCCCTATCTGCGCTACGAGCAGCAGCAGGGCCCGCTCGGGCTCGCCGTGCGCAAATACGTGTTCCAGCGCCGGGGGATCTTTTCCTCCGACGCGCAGCGCAAGCCCGCGCAGGCGCTCACCCCCCAGGCGAAGGCTGAGGTCGAGTACCTGCTGGCCCGCCTCGCCCGCACCGATCCGCGGGCCAGGCTCCAGGCTTCATAGGGCGTCGTTTTCTGGGGCATCGTCTTTTGGGGCATCGTCTTGTGCCGCAGGCCGGGCGGGTCAGGCCCCCGCCTTGCCCTCCGGCCGCAGGGCCACCCGGTCCCCGTCGCGCAGGGAGGCCGGGGGCCCGACGATGACCCGCTCGCCGCCGGACAGGCCGGTGCGCAGTTCCAGCAGGCTCTGGGTCTGGCGGAAGATCGTCACCGGCCGCATCCGCGCCACCGTGGTCCCGTCCGCTCCCGTCTCGACCACCGCCACGCGGGTCCCGTCCTGGTCGAAGATCAGGGCGTCGTTCGGCACCGTCACGGCGGGGGAGACCCGCGGGATCTCCAGCGTGACGGTGATGTAGAGGCCCGCCTGGAGCGCACCGTCCGGGTTGGGGATGTCGACCTGCGTCACCAGCGTGCGCGCGGAGGAGAGCAGCGTCGTCGACGAGCGCGCCACCTTGCCGGGGAAGATCTTTCCGGGGATCTGCGCCACCTCGACCCGGGCGTTCAGCCCGTCGCGGATCCCGTCGGCGGCGTAGAGCGGCACGTTCACCGCCATGCGCAGCACGTCGTCCCGGGCCAGCGTCAGGAGGGGCATCCCCGTATTCGTGTCCGCCGTGACCGCGTCGCCGACATCGTTGTTGCGGGTCGTCACCACCCCGTCGAAGGGGGCGCGGATCTCCTCGAAGCCGGTCAGGACCTTGAGCCGGGCGACCTGCGCCTCCTGGGCGGCGATGTTGGCCTCGGCGACCTTCACGGCGGCCTTCACCGCGTCGACATTGGCCGCCTGGGCGAGCACGCCGGCCTGGGACGTGTCGGCGTTCTGCCGGGTCTCGGCCCCGGTGCCGGCCAGCGTCGAGGTCCGCCGGTTGGTCACGTCCGCGAGGTGGCGGTTGGCCTCGGCCTGGTCGACCATGGCCCGCGCCTGGATCAGCGCCGCCTGCAGCTGCAGCACCTGCGCCTGCGCCTGGACCAGCTGCTGGTCGAGGTCGGGGGCGCTGATCCGGAACAGCAGGTCGCCCTTTCGCACATGCGAGCCGATATCGACCTGCCGCGCGACGATGTAGCCGGTCGCCCGCGGGTAGAGGCTCGCGGTGTCGAAGGCCTGGGTGGTGCCGGTCTGCGTCAGGGTCAGGGGGCCGGAGGCCCGCGCGGCCGCGGCCGCCCGCACGGTCGGCGGCTTCGCCTCGGCCGATTGCGGTGGGCTCGCCGCCCGGGACTGGTCCGGCCAGTAGCGGTATCCGAGGAACCCGGCGCCCGCCAGCGCCAGGAGGGCGAACCAGACGCGGCCGCGATGCGCGCGCGGGCCGGCCTCGCCCGCCGCTGAACTGTTCCGGTCCGCCATCCTCGCCCTCGGGTCGCGCTGCGCATCGACCGCCGTCACGGCGCTCGCCGACCGGCCGGGATGCGTCCAGTGCTCTGTTCAATACATAGGCCGCCCGCGGGGTCCGGGCGAGATGCCGCACTGCACGATCGGAGCCGGATCCTGCGGGCGCGCTCCCGGTTACCCTGCCGAACATCAGGGACCGATCGACCATGACCGAGATTTCCAGGCGCGCCATCATCGCCGCGGCGGGCGGCGCCATGATGGCGTCCCCCGCGGCGGCGCAGGCCTCCGGCCCCGCCGCCCCGCTGCCCGAGCGCGGCACCAAGGGGGCCGACATCCTGGGGCCGCGCAACCAGCCCCGGGCCGCCGAGGAGCCGTTCACCCTGGCCCCGCCCGCCACCGACCACGGCACGATGCCGAACCTGAAATGGTCCTTCGCGGACAGCCACATGCGGCTGGAGGAGGGCGGCTGGGCGCGCCAGACCACGATCCGCGAATTGCCGGTCTCGAAGGCCATGGCCGGGGTCAACATGCGCCTTAAGGCCGGGGTGGTCCGCGAGATGCACTGGCACAAGGAGGCCGAGTGGTCCTACATGATCAAGGGCAAGGCCCGGATCACCGCGGTCGATCAGGACGGGCGCACCTTCGCGGACGATGTCGGCGAGGGTGACCTCTGGTACTTCCCCGGCGGCATCCCGCATTCGATCCAGGGGCTGTCGGCCGACGGGGTCGATGGCTGCGAGTTCCTGCTCGTGTTCGATGACGGCGCGTTCTCGGAGGATTCGACCTTCCTGCTGACCGACTGGCTGGCGCACACGCCCAAAGACATCCTGGCCAAGAATTTCGGCCTGCCCGAGAGCGCCTTCGCCAAGATCCCCGAGAAGGAACTCTACATCTTCCCCGGGCCGACGCCCGGCCCGCTCTCGGCCGACCTCATGGGCGGCGCCGGCCAGATCCCCAAAACATTCAGCCACCGGATGCTGGCGCAGGAGCCGATCCGGACCAGGGGCGGGCGCGTGCGCATCACCGATTCCACGGTGTTCCCGGCCTCCGTGACGATCGCCGCGGCGCTGGTCGAGGTCGAGCCCGGGGGCATGCGCGAGCTGCACTGGCACCCCAACGGCGACGAGTGGCAGTACTACCTCTCGGGCACGGGCCGGATGACGGTGTTCGGCTCGGAATCGAAGGCCCGCACCTTCGACTACCAGGCGGGCGACGTGGGCTACGTGCCCTTCGCCATGGGCCACTACATCGAGAACACCAGCGACACGACGCTCACCTTCCTGGAGATGTTCAAGAGCCCGCGCTACGCCGATGTCTCGCTGACGCAATGGCTGGCGCTGACCCCGCACCCCCTGGTCCAGGCCCATCTCGGGATGGATCCCAAGCAGATCGATGCCCTGCCGCAGACGAAATCACCCGTCGTGTCCGGTTGACGCGCCCCGGAACCCGGCCCGATCCTGGGGCGTCGACCCCGATAGAGATCCCGCTACGGAGCACGGAGACAGCCATGCGCGCCGCGTCCCGCGCGCTCCTCGCCCTGGCGCTCGCCTTCCCGGCGGGCGCCGCCTGGGCGCAGGTGCAGCAGAACGACCCGAACGCCGCCAACGCTTCGTTCGGCCTGCAGAGCCAGATCCGCACGCTCAACCAGCAGCGGGTCACGGACTTCAACACGCTGAACCAGTCAATCCAGCGCAACGTCCAGTTCGAGCCCTACGCCCCCTATCTGCCCGGCCGGGGCCTCTACGGGGGCCGGCATGCCGGCGCGCATATCGGCCGGCATCTCAGCCGGGACGGGATCGTGCGGCGGGGCGGCGGCATCAACACGAGCGTGTGCACCGGCTGCTGAGCGGCCGGAAAGGCTGGGCAGAGCGGGGAAAGCCCGAAAAAATCCTTTCCCCGCCGACAGGCTTCGCCCAGAAGCTCAGCCCATGGTGGCGTGCGCATGAACATCCTGCTGATCGGCTCCGGCGGCCGTGAGCACGCCCTGGCCTGGCGCCTCGCCCAGAGCCCCCTGTGCACCCGCCTGTTCACGGCGCCGGGCAATCCCGGCACGGGCCGCCACGGCACCAACCGGCCGGAGCTCACGGTCGCGGACCACGACGCGGTCGCGGCCTTCTGCGCCGCGGAGGCGATCGGTCTCGTGGTGGTCGGGCCCGAGGCCCCCCTCGTCGCCGGGCTGGTCGACGACCTGACGGCCGCCGGGATCCGCGCCTTCGGGCCCACCCGCGACGCCGCCCGGCTCGAGGGCTCGAAGGGCTTCACCAAGGACCTCTGCGCCGCCTGCGGCATCCCCACCGCCGCCTTCGCGCGCTTCACGGCGCTGGAGCCGGCCCTGGCCTATACCCGCCGGCAGGGCGCCCCGATCGTCGTGAAGGCCGACGGGCTCGCCGCCGGCAAGGGCGTCACCGTCGCCGAGACCCTGGATCAGGCCGAGGACGCGCTCACCGCCCTGTTCGCCGAGCCGGGCGCCGAGGTGGTGGTCGAGGAATGTCTGTTCGGCGAGGAGGCGAGCTTCTTCGCCCTGTGCGACGGCACGCGGGCGATCCCCCTCGGCACCGCCCAGGACCACAAGCGCGTGTTCGACGGCGACCGCGGCCCCAACACCGGCGGCATGGGCGCCTATTCCCCGGCCCGGGTCGTCACCCCGGAGATCGAGGCCCGGGTCATGGCCGAGATCATCGCCCCGACGCTCGCCGGCATGCGGGCGCGCGGCTGCCCGTTCACCGGCATCCTCTACGCCGGCCTGATGCTCACCGCGGATGGCCCGAAGCTGATCGAGTACAACACCCGCTTCGGCGATCCCGAGGCGCAGGTGCTGATGCCGCGCCTCGCCTCCGACCTCGTGCCGGCCCTGCTCTCGGCCTGCGACGGCGACCTGTCCGGGGTGAGCCTGGAATTCGACGCCCACCGGGCCGCGCTCACCGTGGTGATGGCGGCCGCCGGCTATCCGGGCGCCGTGGTCCGGGGCTCGGTGATCCGGGGGATCGAGGCGGCCGAGGGCGAGGGCGTCCACGTGTTCCAGGCCGGCACCCGGGCCGAGGACGGACAGCTGCTGGCCGATGGCGGCCGGGTGCTGGCGGTCACGGCGCTCGGCGACAGCGTCACCGACGCCCAGGCCCGCGCCTATGCGGCGGTGGCCCGGATCGACTGGCCGGAGGGGTTCTGCCGGCGCGACATCGGGTTCCGGGCCGTGGCGCGGGAGGCCGGCCAGGGCTGAACAGTCCCGGTCCCGGGCGAAGCCCGAATGTCGGGGCCCTGCCCCGATGCCCCGCCAAAGGGCTCCCCCCTCGGAAACCCCTACTCGCCGATCGCCGCCCCGGCCGGCCTCCGGTTGTCGTTGGCGCCGTAGAGCAGGTCCGGCCGCATCCGCTCCGTGCGCGAGGCGTCGTTGCCCGAGGAGGCCGCCTCCGGCGCGGCTGGCCCTGCGCCGCGCACCGCGATCAGCTCCTGCGCCCCCCAGGGCTTCTGCTCGTGGATGATGTGTCCCATGCCCTTCAGGATCGCCTGCGTATCCGCCGAGAGCGCGAAGGGTTCGGCATAGACCGTGTCGGGCAGCCACTGGTGGTGGATGCGTTGGGCGTCGACCGCCTCCTGCGGCTCCATGCCGAAATCCAGCATGTTGAGGATGGTCTGGGCGGTGATCGTGATGATCCGCGAGCCCCCCGGGGAGCCCGCCACCATCACGACCCTGCCGTCCCGCAGCACCAGGGTCGGAGCCATGGACGAGAGCGGGCGCTTGCCCGGCTGGATCGCGTTCTTGGTCCCCTGCACGAGGCCGAACAGGTTCGGCACCCCGGTCTTGACCGTGAAGTCGTCCATCTCGTCGTTGAGGAAGAAGCCCGTGCCGGGGGCGATCACCCCGGCGCCGAAATAGCCGTTGATCGTGTAGGTCAGCGAGACCGCGTTGCCGGCCTTGTCCATCACCGAGATGTGGGTGGTCTCGGCCCGCTCCCGCGTCTCCAGGCCGGGATCCGGGCGGATCTCGGCCGAGGGGGTCGCCCGGTCCGGCCGGATCGAGGCCCGGAGCGTCTCCGCATAGGCCGGCGACAGGAGCCGGGCGACCGGATTGTCGACGAAGGCCGGATCGCCGAGCAGCAGGTTGCGGTCGGCATAGGCGCGCCGCATCGCCTCGACCATCAGATGGACGCTCCGGGCGGAGTTGAAGCCCGCCGCCCGCAGGTCGTAGCCGTCGAGGATGCCGAGGATCTCGCAGAGCGTCGTGCCGCCGGACGAGGGCGGCGGCGCCGACAGGATGGTCGCGCCCCGGTAGCGGCAGGTCAGCGGCTCCGACTCGGTCACCGTGTAGGCGGCGAAATCGGCCGCCGTCAGCAGGCCGCCCCCCGCCCGGGAGGCCGCCGCGACGGCCTCGGGGACGGCGCCCCTGTAGAAGGCGTCCGACCCGCCCTCGGCGATGGCCTGGAGGGTGCGGGCGAGGTCGGCCTGGACCAGCCTGTCCCCGGGCCGCCAGGGGCTCCCGTCCGGGCGCAGGAACACGCGGGCGACGTTCGCTTGAGCGGCGAACAGCGTGGTGCCGGATTCGAGGATGTCGGTGTCGCCCCGGGTCAGCACGAACCCGTCCCGGGCCAGCGCGATCGCCGGGGCCATCACCCGGGCCAGCGGCAGGGTGCCGTATGCGGCGAGGGCGGTGTTGAGGCCGAGCACGGTCCCGGGCACCCCGGCGGCCTTCCAGCCGCGCAGGCTCGCGCCCTTCACGACTTTGCCGGCGGCGTCGAGATACATGTCCCCGGTTGCGGCGGCCGGCGCGGTCTCGCGGAAATTGATGAACCGGCTCGGGCCGTCGGCGCGGTGGAGGACCAGGAAGCCGCCGCCGCCGAGATTGCCGCAGCACGGGTTCACCACCGCCTCGGCGTAGGCCACCGCCACCGCGGCATCGACGGCGTTGCCGCCGGCCTTCAGGATCTCGGCCCCGACCTGCGAGGCGAGGCGCTGGGACGAGACCACCATCCCGTTCTCGGCCTCGACCGCCGGTCCCGAGGCGGCCCGGGCCGCGGGACTTGCGAGGGTGAGCAGGGCGGCCAGGAACAGCGCGCGTGCCGGTGCGATCATCCCTGCCCTCTCCGGTTCGGGTCCCGCGCCGCCATATAGGGGACCACACGCCAGAGTCGCCGCTTCCACCCTCCACTTCATCCTGGGATCAGGAGGTGAGGAGGGATGGGAGCCGTGTTTGCCCGGCTTCAACCGTTGCGGAAGGTGTAGCTGTAGCCGTTGAGCGCCGGCGCGCCGCCGAGATGGGCGTAGAGCACCTTCGCGCCCTTCGGGAAGAAGCCCTTCTTCACGAGGTCGATCATGCCCTGCATCGACTTCCCCTCGTAGACCGGGTCGGTGATCATTCCCTCGAGCCGGGCCGAGAGCCGGATCGCCTCCACGGTCTCCTTCGAGGGCACGCCGTAGACCGGGTAGGCGTAATCCGCGTTGAGCACGACGTCGTCGGCCACGATGTCGCCCGCGCCGACCAGGGCGGCGGTGTTCTGGGCGATGTCGAGCACCTGGGCCTTGGTCTGGTCCGGGGTGCAGGAGGCATCGATGCCGATGACGTTGCGGGCGCGCCCGTCTGCGGAGAAGCCGACCAGCATGCCGGCATGGGTCGAGCCGGTGACCGTGCAGACCACCACGTAGTCGAAGCGCAGGCCCATCTCGGCCTCCTGCTTGCGCACCTCCTCGGCGAAGCCGACATAGCCGAGCCCGCCGTACTTGTGCACCGAGGCGCCCGCCGGGATCGCGTAGGGCTTGCCGCCCTCGGCCTCGACCTCGGCCAGCGCGCGCTTCCAGCTGTCGCGGATGCCGATATCGAACCCGTCATCGACGAGCTGCGTCTGCGCGCCCATGATCCGCGACAGGAGGATGTTGCCGACCCGGTCGTAGACCGCATCCTCGTGGGGCACCCAGGCCTCCTGGATCAGCCGGCACTTCATGCCGATCTTGGCGGCCACCGCCGCGACCATGCGGGTGTGGTTCGACTGCACGCCGCCGATCGACACCAGCGTGTCGGCCCCGCTCTTGATCGCGTCCGGCACGATGTATTCGAGCTTGCGCAGCTTGTTGCCGCCATAGGCGAGGCCGGAATTGCAATCCTCGCGCTTGGCGTAGAGTTCGACTTCGCCGCCGAGATGGGCGGTGAGCCGCTTGAGCGGCTCGATCGGCGTCGGGCCGAAGGTCAGGGGATAGCGCTCGAATTGGTCCAGCATCGGGTCTCTCCGGGGCTCGGGACGCATCCAGGCCGAAGCGGTCTCGGCCCGGCCCGGATGCGTCGAGGCGACGCCCACAGGACGGCCGGATCGGGGGGAAACCGGTTCGTCTGCGAGGCGCCGAGGAAATCTACCAGACGTCGGCCGGAAGGTGCTCTCGATCTTTTCGCGTCGAAGGCCTGACGCTTGCATTGCCAGGCCGAGATGCCGCAGAGGATTTCGAATTCGGGATCCAAGGTGAAAGAATCCACCATGGCCGCAGGGCTCGACCGGATCGACCAGAAGATCCTGCGCCTGCTGCAGGCGGACGGCCGCATGGCCAATGCTGAGATCGCCGAGCGCTCCGGCACCAGCGCGGCCACCTGCCACCGGCGGATCCAGCGCCTGTTCGCGGACGGGTTCGTGCGGGCGGTCCGGGCGCTGATCGACCCGGCCCGGGTCGGGCGGGGCACGCTGGTCTTCGTCGGCGTCGTTCTCGACCGCTCGACGCCCGAGAGCTTCTCGGAGTTCGAGGCCGCCGTGCGGACGATCCCGGTGCTGCTCGACTGCCATCTCGTGGCCGGCGACTTCGACTACATCCTGAAGATCCGCGTCTCCGACATGGCCGATTTCAACCGGCTCCACAGCGCCACGCTGATCGGCCTGCCGGGGGTGCGCCAGACTCGGACCTTCTTCGTGATGAAGGAGGTGATCGACAACGCGCCGCTGGCCCTGTGACACGCGGGGCCGCCGCATCCGGGCTCCGGTTGGATCACCCGCCAGGGGACTGCGTGCCCTTGGAAACCCCGTGACGGGGGCGGCCTACCCCTCCCCGCGCCGCGCCTTGCGCAGCGTTTCCCACCGCTCCAGCCGCTCGGCCAAGCGGGTCTCGTAGCCGCGGTCTGTGGGCGCGTAGAGGTGCTGGCGCCCCAGCGCGTCGGGCCAGTAATTTTGGCCCGAGAAGGCGTCGGGCTCGTCGTGGTCGTAGCGGTAGCCCTCGCCGTAGCCGATCCGCTTCATCAGCTTGGTCGGCGCGTTGAGGATGGTGCGCGGCGGCGGCAGGGAGCCCGCTTCCTTGGCGAGCCGGGTCGCGGCCTTGTAGGCCTCGTAGACGGCGTTCGATTTCGGCGCGCAGGCGAGGTAGAGCGCGGCCTGCGCCAGCGCCAGCTCGCCCTCCGGACTGCCGAGGAAGTCGAACGCGTCCTTGGCGGCGTTGGCCACCACCAGGGCCTGCGGGTCGGCGAGCCCGATATCCTCCACGGCCATCCGGACCAGCCGGCGGGCGATGAACAGCCGGTCCTCGCCGGCATCGAGCATCCGGCAGAGATAGTAGAGCGCCGCGTCCGGATCCGAGCCGCGCACGGTCTTGTGCAGCGCCGAGATCAGGTTGTAGTGGCCCTCCTGCGCCTTGTCGTAGATCGGCGCCCGCCGCTGCACGATTCTTTGTAACTCTTCGGCGTCGAGGGTCTCGCCCGGTTGCGCCGAGCGCCAGACCTCTTCGGCAAGCGTCAGCGCCGCCCGGCCGTCGCCGTCGGCCATCCGCACCAGCACGCCGCGGGCCTCCTCGGTGAGCGGCAGGGCCTGTTCGGTCAGCGCCTCGGCCCGGACCAGCAGCCGGGCGATCGCCCCCGGATCGAGGGCGCGGAACAGCAGCACCCGGGCGCGGGACAGGAGGGCCGCGTTCAGCTCGAAGGAGGGGTTCTCGGTGGTGGCGCCGACCAGGGTGACGGTACCGTCCTCCATCACCGGCAGGAAGGCGTCGAGCTGCGCCCGGTTGAACCGGTGGATCTCGTCGACGAACAGCAGGGTCGCCTGTCCGGTCGCCCGACGCCTGCGGGCGGCCTCGAACACCTTGCGCAGCTCGGGCACACCAGAAAAGATCGCCGAGATCTGCTCGAAATGCAGGTCGGTGCCCTGGGCGAGCAGCCGCGCCACGGTGGTCTTGCCGGTGCCGGGCGGTCCCCAGAAGATCAGCGAGCCGAGGCTCTTTCCGCGCAGGAGGCGGGTGAGGCTGCCGCCCTCGCCGGTCAGGTGCTCCTGACCGACGACCTCGGTGAGGCTCTGCGGCCGCAGCCGGTCCGCGAGGGGGCGGGCTGCCTCGGGGCCGGGCGCGCGCCCGGGATCCGGCGTGGCTGGGGGCTCCGCGGAGGCGAACAGGTCGGACATCCGCGCATCAACACCGGGCGCGGGCGGGGGCGCAAGCCGGTCGCCGGCGATCGCGCGGGATCAGCCCCCGAACACCGAGGTCAGGACCTCGCCGTTGCGGTTGATCGCGACCTCCCAGGAATTGAGGCTGTTGCGGGTGACCCGGTCGAGATCCTTGGTGGTCGCCATCGGCACGCCGTTGACCGCCACGATCAGGTCGCCCCGCTGCAGCCCGACCCGGGCCGCGACGGAGTTCTCGTCCACCGCCTGCACGGCCACGCCGTCGGCGGGGAAGTCGACCTGCATCTCCTCGGCCACCGCCGGCGAGGTGTTGACCAGCGTCGCGCCCAGGAAGGGCGAGCGGGTCTTCACCTTGAGCACGTCGCGCGGGCGCGTCTCGGGGGCCGGGGCGAGCTTGACCGCGACGGTCTGGCGGGCTGTGCCGCGCAGGATCCCGAACCGGGCCTGGCCCTGGACGCCCTTGAGCGCGAAGCGGTACCCGAACGCCTCCGGGTCGGCGACCTCCTGGCCGTCGACCGTGAGGATCAGGTCGCCGCGCTTCAGGCCCGCCTCGTCGGCCGGGCTCTTGGCCTGCAGGCTCGCCACCAGCACGCCGGTCGGATGGTCGAGGCCCATGCTGTCGGCGATGTCGGGGGTGACGCTCTGGATGCGTGCGCCGAGCCAGGGCCGGCGCACGACGCTCGCCCCGTCGCGGGCGGCGTCGACCACCGCCTTGACCATGCCCACCGGGATCGCGAAGCCGATGCCGTGGCTGCCGCCCGACTGCGAGTAGATCGCCGTGTTGATGCCGACCAGCTGGCCGCGCAGGTCGACCAGCGCGCCGCCCGAATTGCCCGGGTTGATCGCCGCGTCGGTCTGGATAAAGTACTGGTAGTCCGCCGAGCCGACCTGCGTGCGCGCCAGCGCCGAGACGATGCCCTGCGTCACGGTCTGGCCGACGCCGAATGGGTTGCCGATCGCCATCACGAAATCGCCGACCTCGAGGGCGTCGGCGTCGCCGAAGGGCATCGGCACGAGGTTCTTCGGCGGCTCCTTGATCTTGAGCACGGCGAGGTCGGTGCGGGTGTCGCGCATCACGATGGCGGCCTCGAACTCCCGCCGGTCCGCCAGCGCGATCCGCACCTCGTTCATGTTGTCGATGACGTGGTTGTTGGTGATGACGAGCCCGTCGGCATCGACCAGCACCCCCGAGCCCAGGGATTTCTGGGCCCGGTCGCCCCGCGGTCCCCGGCCCCCCTCCGGCTCGCCGAAGAAGCGGCGCATGAACTCCTCCATGGCGCTGGAGCGCGCGCTGGAGCTCTTCTCCACGTGGGAGGCGTAGACATTCACCACCGAGGGTGCGGCCCGCTTCACCACCGGGGCGAAGGAGAGCTGCACGTCGGCCTTGCTGAGCGGCACGGCCTTGGCCGTCCCGTCTTTGACCGTCCCGTCCCTGTTGGTGTCCCGTGCCTCGGTGCGCGCCATCTGGGCCGCGGCCGGGCCGGCGGCCATCAGGACTGCGACGAGGGCGGGCAGGGCGAGGCGGTTCAGCATGCAGGGCTCCGGCGTCAGGGCGGGCACGCCGTCCAGGCCGGGACGAGGGGCGCGCGCCGCGCACCCCTACGCTATCGTGACCGATTGCGGCAGGTCCACGACACCGTCGCCGCAAGGGGCCGGGATCCGGTCAGGCGATCTCCTTGCCGCGCGCCCGGCTCTTCCTGGCGGGCGGGGGCGGCGCAGGCTCCGGTTCGACCGTTTGCACGGCGGTGTCCCGACGCTGCTGTTGGTGTCCGAGCCCCAGAGAGCGGGCCAGCTGTGAGCGTTGCTCGGAATATGTCTGGGCCGTCATGGGGTAATCGACGGGGAGGCCCCACTTGGCGCGGTAGGCTTCGGGGGTCAGCCCGCGCAGGGTGAGGTGACGGCGCAGGGTCTTGTAGGGCTTCCCGTCCTCGAACGAGATCAGGAAGTCCGCGCTCACCGAGCGCCGGATCTCCTGCGCGGTCGCTCTGGCGACCGATGCGCTGACGCTGCCGGAACAGAGGCCGCGAAGCGTCTCGTGAACATCGGTGAGGAGCTTCGGCAGATCCGCACTCTGAATGTGATTGTGGATCACGTAGGCCGAGACGATCTCGGAGGCGAGCGTGACGAAGCGGATGTTGCTGTCGTTCGGGTGAACCATGTCTTGAGCGTTGCCTTCCCGTGTTGACGAAACTCGCCAGAACGCAAGCACTGCGTCGCGACTCGGTCGCTCGATACAAGCGCATTTGCCGGGTTGGTCAAGTCGAAATTCCGAATCTGACCTGTAGTAGCGAACAAGACGCAAGAATATCGGTCTCAGAAATCCAACCTGAAGGAAAATGGTCTGATATGAAGTTATTTGTGCGCAATCGATATTGCTGCGTCGATCGTCCGACGCGACCGCACCTGCTCTTTACAGGCGGAACGCGACGACACCGCGGGCAGGGATGGGTCAGGGGTTGCAGAGAGGCTGTGAGCCTGTCCACCGAGCCCGAGGATCGGAGACGATCCCGGCCGTGACAGAGCCCGTGGCGAAGCGAGCCTCGGCCCGGACGGGGGGCCAAGGTGTCTCGAGCGGCGGGTCGGATTCCGGTGGCCTGTGCGACGGCCG
>NZ_JBYQFA010000001.1:3225000-5007500 GCF_057836565.1 Methylobacterium sp. J-118 | reverse complement strand
GCGGCGATCTCGGCGATCGTCTCGGCCGGCACGTCGGGCTCCTGGGCGGCGCCGTCCGGATGGGTGCCGATCGTGTGCCAGACCTCGGGATGGGCCTCGGCGATCGCCCGGTAGGTCTCGGCCCGGGCGACCCGGGTCGAGATGGTGAGCATGCCGGTGACACCCGCGGCCTTCGCCCGGGCGATCACGCCGGGCAGGTCGGCGGAAAAATCGGAAAAATCGAGGTGGCAGTGGCTGTCGATGAGCATCGGGTCTCGGGGCCGGCGGGCGGCAGAGTCCTTCACGCGGAAGGGACTCAGGCGGAGGGGGCTTCGGGGCGCTCGAAGCGCGGGAAGATCGGCGCGGGGGCAGGCAGGGCCGTGCCGGGCACGAGGCGGCCCCCCTCCCCCACATCGGCGAGGCTGCGCCGGTCGGCCGGCACCGCCAGCAGATCCAGGAGCTTGGCGGCCGCACCGGGCACGAAGGGCTGGATCAGGATGCCGAAGGCGCGCAGGGCCTCCAGCGTCGTGTAGAGCACGGCGTTCATCCGCGCGGGGTCGGACTTGCGGAGCTTCCAGGGCTCCTGGCCGGCGAAGTAGCGGTTGGCCTCCGCCACCACGGCCCAGATCTCGGCCAGGATCGTATGGAGCGCGAGGTCGCCCATCAGGTCCCGCGCCCGCTGCGGCAGGGCGTCGGCCTGGGCGAGCAGCGCCCGGTCGGCCTCCGCCAGTTCGCCGGGATCCGGCACCGCGCCATCGCAGTTCTTGGCCACCATCGACAGCGAGCGCTGGGCGAGGTTGCCGATGTCGTTGGCGAGGTCGGCGTTGATCCGGCCGATGATCGCCTCGTGGCTGTAGCTGCCGTCGCCGCCGAACGGCACCTCGCGCAGCACGAAATAGCGCACCGGATCGACCCCGTAGGTGTCGGCGAGCTCGAACGGGTCGAGGACGTTGCCCAGCGACTTCGACATCTTCTCGCCCTTGGAGAGCAGGAAGCCGTGGCCGAAGACGCGCTTGGGCAGGGGCAGCCCGGCCGACATCAGGAAGGCAGGCCAGTAGACCGCGTGGAACCGGACGATGTCCTTGCCGATGATGTGCAGATCCAGCGGCCAGAATTTTTTCCCGGCGGCTGACTCGTCGGGGAAGCCGGTGACGGTCAGGTAGTTGGTCAGCGCGTCGACCCAGACGTACATGACGTGGTTCGGGTGCCCCGGCACCGGCACGCCCCAGTCGAAATTGGTGCGGCTGACCGACAGATCCTTGAGGCCGGAGCGCACGAAGCTCGCCACCTCGTTCCTCCGGGTTTCCGGCCCGATGAAGTCCGGCTGGTCCGCGTAGAGCTTGAGCAGCCGGTCCTGGTAGGCGGACAACCGGAACAGGAAATTCTCCTCCTCCATCCACACGACGGGCGTGTCGGTGGTGAGGCTGCGGCGGCTGCCATCCTCCAGCAGGCGGGTCTCGGCCTCGTCGTAATAGGCCTCGTCGCGGACCGAGTACCAGCCGGCGTACGTGTCCAGGTAGATGTCGCCGTTGGCCTCCATCCGCCGCCAGATCGCCTGCGCGGCCTCGTAATGGCTCGGCTCGGTGGTGCGGATGAAGCGGTCGTAGGCGCAGTCCATCCGGTCGGCCATGGCCTGGAAGCGGGCGGCGGTGCCGTCGACATAGGCGCGCGGGCTGGTGCCGGCCCGGGTCGCGGCCTGCTGGATCTTGAGCCCGTGCTCGTCGGTGCCGGTGGAGAACAGCACGTCGTACCCGTCGAGCCGGTGGAACCGCGCGATGGCGTCGGCGGCGATCACCTCGTAGGCGTGGCCGATATGCGGCGCGCCGTTGGGGTAGGAGATCGCGGTCGAGAGGCCGAAGGTCTTTTGGGGCTGCGCCGGGGTGTTGGACGTCACGTCGAGGGTGTTCCGGATCATCGCGAAAAGCTGCCCGCGTTGTCGCGCGGCAGCGGCCGGGACGCAACCGCCGCCCGCTCCGCGGACGGCACCGTCCGGCCCCGGACACGCATCGGCGTCCCCACCCGCCGGAGGCGCCGGGGGCAGGGCTCCGGATACCGGCATGCGGGGCCCGCGGAACCCCGCGGGGGCCGCCGCCCTTCGCCTGCGACGCCGATTGCGAGGCGGCCTACGGGGGCGGCTTCGCCCGGTGGTGCAGCAGGTTGAGGATCAGCGCCGTCCAGCCGGTCTGGTGGGAGGCGCCGAGACCGCGGCCGGTGTCGCCGTCGAAGAACTCGTGGAACAACAGGGCCTCCTCGGCGCCCGCGGCCGCCGGGATCGGCGGCCGGTCGCCGAAGGCCGGGCGGCGGCCGGCCCCGTCCTTGGAGAACAGGGCGATCAGCCGGTCCCGGAGCGCGTCGGCGATCGCGGCGAGCGTGTGCATCTCCCCCGAGCCGGTGGGGAATTCGACGCGAAAGTCGTCGCCGTAATAGGTGTGGAAGCGGCGCAGGGCCTCGATGATCAGGTAGTTCGTCGGCATCCACACGGGCCCGCGCCAGTTCGAGTTGCCGCCGAACATGTTCGAGGTGGAATCGGCCGGATCGTAGCGGACCGTGAAGGAGGCGCCGAACTCGTTCAGGGCATAGGGCTGGTCGCGATGCGCCTTCGACAGCGAGCGGACGCCGTAGGGCGAGAGGAACTCCGCCTCGTCGAGCATGCGCCGCAGCAGCGCCTTCATCCGGTGGCCGCGCAGCAGCGACAGCAGCTTGCGGTCCTTGACGCCGCCCTCGTCCCAGCGGGAGACGAGGCGGGCGAGATGCGGGCGGTTCTCCAGCAGCCAGTTGAGGCGCCGGGCGAAGTCCGGCAGGCGCTGGAGCACGGAGGGCTCGATCACCTCGACGGCGAACAGCGGCACCAGCCCGACCATGGAGCGGACACGCAAGGGGAGCAGCCCGGCGCCGGGCATGTCGACCTCGTCGTAGTAGAACTCGTCGTCCTCGTCCCAGAGGCCGAAGCCCTCGCCGCCCATGTCGGTCATCGCCTCGGCGATGAGCAGGAAATGCTCGAAGAACTTCGAGGCGGTGCTCTCGTACACGTCGTTATGGAGCGCGAGTTCGAGGGCGATGCGCATCATGTTGAGGGCATACATCGCCATCCAGGCGGTGCCGTCGGCCTGGTGCACCATGCCGAAGCCCGGCGGCGGGCGCGACCGGTCGAACACGCCGACATTGTCGAGGCCGAGGAAGCCGCCCTGGAAGACGTTGCGGCCGCCCGCATCCTTGCGGTTCACCCACCACGTGAAGTTGATCAGCAGCTTGTGAAAGACGCCTTCGAGGAAGGCGAGGTCGCCGCGTCCGCCGCGGCGGGCGCGGTCGATCTCGAACACCCGGTAGGTCGCCCAGGCATGGACCGGCGGGTTGGTGTCGGAGAACTCCCACTCGTAGGCCGGGAGCTGGCCGTTGGGGTGCATGTACCATTCGCGCGTCAGCAGCAGGAGCTGCTTCTTGGCGAAGTCCGGGTCGAGCAGCGCCAGTGGCAGGCAGTGGAAGGCGAGATCCCAGGCGGCGAACCACGGATATTCCCACGTGTCCGGCATCGAGAGCACGTCGGAGGCCGCGAAGTGGCGCCACTGGGTGTTGCGGCCGCCGTCGCGCTCGCGGGGCGGCACCGGCTGCAGCGGATCGCCCTTGAGCCAGACCCGCACGTCGTAGGCATAGAGCTGCTTCGACCAGATCAGCCCCGCCGCGGCCTGCCGGAAGATCGCACGGGCATCCGGTTCGGCGATCCCGTCCTGAAGGTCGTCGTAGAAGGCGTCGGCCTCGGCGACGCGCAGGTCCCGGAGGCTGCCATCCGCATCGAGCGGGCGCGTCCGCACCCCCGCCGACAGCCGCAGGCGGATCCGCCGGGTCTCGCCGGGCTGCAGGCGGAGCGCGTAGTGCAGGCCGAGCTTGGTCCCGGCATCGCGCCGGATCGCGGCGGCGTCGCCCCCGACGATCGCCGCGTGGAGCCCGTCCTTGAACGGGCCCTCGGCCTCGGGCTGGCCGGCGTGGCGGCGCAGGTTCGTGTCGTTCTCGCAGAACAGCACGTCCGGCGCGCCCTCGAAGACCAGCCGGTAGGGGCCGAGGCGGGGATGCTCGCAGGCGACGCCGCCCTCGGGGTGGATCGCCAGACGCGGGCGCGGGCCGTTCTCCCGCCACGACCACGTGTTGCGGAACCAGAGCTGCGGGACGAGGTGGAGGTCGGCGGCCTCCGGGCCCCGGTTCGTCGCCGAGACGGTGACGTGGATGTCGTCGACATCCGCCTTGGCGTATTCCACGGTCACGTCGAAGAAGTGGCCGCCATCGAAGATCCCGGTGTCGTCGATCTCGTATTCCGGCACCTCGCGGCTGCGCTGCAGCCCCTCGCGCACGAGGTCCTCGTAGGGGTAGGCGGCCTGCGGATAGCGGTAGAGAAACTTGAGGTAGGCGTGGCTCGGGACCGCGTCGAGGTAGTGGTAGTGCTCCTTGACGTCCTCGCCGTGGTTGCCCTGCTCGTTGGTCAGGCCGAACAGGCGCTCCTTCAGGATATGGTCGCGCCCGTTCCACAGGCCGAGCGCGAGGCAGAGCAAGCCGCGCTCGTCGCAGAGGCCGGCGAGCCCGTCCTCACCCCAGCGATAGGCGCGCGAGCGCGCATCGTCGTGGGTCAGCGAGCGCCAGGCATTGCCGTCGCGGCTGTAATCCTCGCGCACGGTGCCCCATTGCCGCTCGCTCAGATACGGCCCCCAGAGCGACCACGGCCGCTCGCCGCGCGCCTGCTCGGCGATGCGGCGGCGCTCCGCCCAAGCGATCGCGTCGCTCACGCCCGCCCCTTTCGAAGGCGGGCCCGCCGCGGCAGGGCGAGGGACAGGATCGTCCGAACGGCCGCGCGATGAGGCAGATCGTGGGTCATGGCATTCCGGGCGGCCAGGGATCGAGCGGGGGCGCGATGCATCATCAGAGCCAAGCGCCGCAGGCCGGATGCCGAGCAGGCGGGCGGGAACGCGCGTTCGATCGCCGCCCCGCGATGGGCCGACGCCAGGATCCCCGCCCGGCCAGCCCTTTCACGGTGTTTGGCGCAGCAATTCATGGGCGACGCGCGTCGCCCTCCTCCCCCCGCGATCCCGGGCCTGCCCGGGATCGCGGGGGCGTGCGGGGAGGCGTTGGAGGTGGGGGCGGTGCAGGATCGAACGGTGCGGTGCCGTCTGCACCACCCCTGACCCCTCCCCGCAAGGGGGAGGGGAAGCGCACGTTTTTCGACGCGTCGGCGTCAAGTGGAGAGGTGTGAACCCTTGGGCGGAACGTCCCGAACGCGACCCAATCCAAACACTTTGAAAGGGCCGGCTCCGCCCGGCCCCTACCCGATCTCCGCCAGATCCCCGAACAGCGACAGCACCACCGGGCGCCGGTCGAGGTTGTAGATCGCCGCCTCCCGGGCCGCGCGGCCGAAGCGGTCGGCGACCTCCACCAGGGCCGCCAGCCGCGCCGGCGGCTCGTCCCGGCGGCGGTCGAGTTCGGCCGAGACGAAGCGCAGCACCGCGTCCTGGGCGGCCGCGAACCGCGTCTCCGCGTCGCGCCCCGCCAGGGTCTCGGCGAGCTTGAGCACCCGGCCCCAATCGGGATCGCGCGCCCGCGCCAGCAGGGTCTCGACCTCCGCCACCAGCCCGGACGTGACCGGGTCGAGCATCGCCAGGGCCCGGGCCACCGAGCCCTCGCACTGGGCGATCGCCCGGGCCAGGGCCGCCTCCTCGGGCTGCGGGAACGGCTCCGGCAGCCCGCGCACCACCCGGGCGACCTCCCCGGCCGCCAGGGGGCGCAGCATCAGCGCCCGGCAGCGGGAGCGGATCGTCGGCAGCAGCCGGCCGGGCTGGTGGGACAGGATCAGGAACAGGGCCCGGGGCGGGGGCTCCTCCAGCACCTTGAGCAGGGCGTTGGCGGCGTTGGCGTTCAGGTCCTCGGCGCTGTCGAGGATGCAGACGCGCCAGCCGGAATCCGTGGCGGTCGCGGAAAACAGGTCCAGGGCCCGGCGGACCATGTCGACGGAGATCTTGGTCGGCAGCGCCTTGGCGCCCGCGATTCGGTGGCGGCGCAGGGCCACGAGGTTCGGATGCGACAGGCCCGCCACCTTGCCGGTGACGGGGTCGCCCGCCGGCAGGTCGAGCCCGGGCGGGCCCCCGCCCCCGGGATGGGCGAGCAGGCGCCGGGCGACCCGGTAGGCGAGCGTCGCCTTGCCGATCCCGGGGGCGCCGCCGATCAGCCATGCGTGGTGCAGCCGCCCCGCCGCGATGCCGGCCGCGAAGGCGTCGGCCGCCGCCGCGTGGCCGACCAGCCCCAGGGTCTCCCGCGGGCGCGGGATGCCCGGCAGGTCCCCGGGCTCGACGTCGTCGGCGGCGCGGTCGATGGGCTTCATGGCGGTCCCTGGGGCTCCCGTCCGGCCGGCGATCCCGGTGCCGCTGCTTACAGGGGTGGGCGGGCGGCGCCCAGCGCCCCGGGCGGGCCTTGGCGAGCGACCTTGCGGTGTAAGCGATGCCGCGCGCGCCTTGCGGGAGGCCCGGTGCGACGGCTCCGCGCGCGTTGCACCGCGCGGCCGGATCTGCTCTCTCCCCCACGCAGCTCAGGAGAGGCGTGGATGGCAAACCCGGCGCAGGTCACCGGCGCGCCCGACCCGGTGAAGTCCGACACCAACGCCTTCCTGAAGCCCCTGTTCACCGACCGGCGGGTCATGGCGGTGCTGGGGCTGGGCTTCGCCCAGGGCATCCCGTTCCTGCTCGTCTACGCCACGCAATCGGCCTGGCTCGTCCAGGCGAAGGTGCCGCTGGCCACCATCGGCCTGATGAGCGAATTGACCATCGCCTACAAGTTCAAGTTCCTCTGGGCACCGTTCCTCGACCGCCACGACCCGCCGCTGCTGGGGCGGTGGCTCGGGCGCCGCCGCGGCTGGATCGTCGCCACGCAGATCCTGGTGGCGCTGGCGCTGGCGGGGGTGGCCTTCGGCGACCCGGCGCACTGGCTGGCCTGGACCGTGGCCTTCTCCCTGGCCCTCGGGGTGGCGGGGGCCACGCAGGACGTGGTCATCGACGGCTGGCGGATCACCGCCGCGCCCCCCGCGCAGCAGGCGCTGATGTCGTCCTGGTCGGAGATCGGCTACCGGATCGGCAACCTCGCGGCGGGCGCGGGCGCCCTGTACCTGTCCGACGCCTATGGCTGGCGCGCCGCCTACCTGTGCATGGCCGCGCTGATGGCCCCCGGCACCGTCGCGGCCCTGCTCGCCCCCGAGCCCCCCGCCCCGGCGACGCCGGCGACGGGCGGCTTCGTCGAGACCGTCTGGGCGCCGATCCGCGACCTCCTGGCCCGGCTCGGGCCGCTGGCCGTGCCCGTGCTCGCCCTGGTGGCGGGCTTCCGGATGCCCGGCTACGTGTCGAGCGCCATGGCGATCCCGCTGTTCAAGACGCTGGGCTACTCCAACACCGACATCGCCACGGTGACCAAGCTGTTCGGCTTCTGGATCGCGCTCGGCGGGACGTTCCTGGCGAGCGCCATCATCCCGCGGATCGGCATGATGGCGAGCCTGCTCGTCGGCACGGTCACGGCCTCCGCGTCGCACCTCGCCCTGGCCTACCTCGCCTGGCACGGCGGCCATGGCGGGGCGGCGTTCTGGACCTTCGCGGCCACCGTGGGGATCGAGGGCTTCGCCTACGCCTTCGCGTCGATCGTGCTGATCACCTACATGTCCCGCCTCTCGGCGACCGCGCATGCGGCAAGCCAGTACGCCCTGCTCACCTCGCTCTGCGCCCTGCCCGGCAGCCTGCTCGCCGGGGTCTCGGGCTTCGTCATCGAGCGGACCGGCTTCCCCTGGTTCTTCGTCGGCACGTCGCTGATCGGCGTGCCGGTGGCCCTGCTCTGCCTGCTGGTCGCGCGCCGGCACGGGCCGATGGAGGCCGCCGAACAGGAGCCCTGAACGCGTATTCGCCGCGGCGTGCGCGTCTTCAGCAAGACTTAACCATAAGGCCGCTTAATGGGGCGGACGGTTGAAGTCCTCCCCAGACGGGCAACCCAGGCCACGCGCGCGGAACAAGCCTCCGCGGGCGAACGGCGGCGGCTGCCCACGGGGAAGCGCGTGCGCGAGTTCCCCGAATGGCCCAGGCTGCGTCGTCCCGAACTGCGGACCCCCGAACTGCGCACCCCATGGCGGAGCCCGCCCGGCGGACGGCGCCCCCGCGGGTCGTCTATGTCGAGACCGCCTACGATCCCGTCGCCCGCACCCGCACCCCCTATCCCAGCGCCATGCGGCGCGCCCGCCGCCGCACCCGGCTGACGGCGATGATTGCCCTGACGGCGGTGAGTCTGTCCGGCTGGGCGATGCTCGCCGGGCCGCCCGCCCCCGACGAGCGCGCGCCCCTCGCCGCGCCCGCGCTCCGGCTGGCGCTGGCCACCGCCCCGCACGCCGCGCCGCAGCCGAACATCGCCTGGATGCTCGATCCGAGCCCCGCCCTGGGCTCCGGTGCGGCGATGGCCTTCGGCACCGAGGCGCTGCCGACCGAATTCCAAGTCGCCACGCAGATCGCCACCCAGGCCGCCACGCAGATCGCCGCATCCGAGCCGTCCCCGGCGATCCGGGAGATCGCACGGCAGGTCGCCGGCGCCGAGCAGGTCAGGGCGGCGCAGATCCGGACCGCGCGGGCCCCGGTGGCGTCGCCCAGGACGACGGTCGCCGAGGCGACCTCGGCCCCGCTGCGGCTCGCCGCGGCCGAGCCGACGCCGGCCGCCCTCGTCCCGCTCCCGGTGGCCCGCCCGCCGGAGCTGCGGCGTCCCGCCCCCGCCCCCCGGGTGGCGTCCCGCACCCTGCCCCGCACCCGCGACGTGTTCCGCGCCGCCATGGCGGAGGAGCCGTCCTTCTTCGAGAAGCTGTTCGGCGTCGGCGCCGCGGCGCCAGGTCCGGAACCCCGCCAGGCCCTGGCCTATGCCAGCCCGGACGCCCTGCCGCGCGAGGCCCCGCGCACCCGGATCAGCCCGGCGCCCGACTCCGTGGCCGGCACGGCGGTCTACGACATCAGCGCCCGCACGGTGACGCTGCCCTCCGGCGAGGTGCTGGAGGCCCATTCCGGCCTCGGCGAAGCCATGGACAACCCGCGCTTCGTCCACCTGCGCATGCGCGGCTCGACGCCCCCCGGCACCTACGCGTTGACCGAGCGCGAGAGCCTGTTCCACGGGGTGCGGGCGATCCGCCTCACCCCGGTCGGCGGCAGCGGCGCGGTCCATGGCCGCGACGGCCTGCTCGCCCACACCTACATGCTGCGTCAGCCCGGCGCCTCGAACGGCTGCGTCTCGTTCCGCGACTACAACCGCTTCCTCCAGGCCTTCCTGCGGGGCGAGGTCCGGCGCCTCGTGGTCGTGGCCGGCAGCGGCGACTTCTTCGGCCGGATCGGGATGAGCGACCGCGGCGGCCGGCGGGGCTAGGGTATGGTCACGGGATCCCAAAGGGCGAGCCCTTTGGTGGGGTGTCGGGGTGAAACCCCGACGAACGGCTCTTCCACCCCCGCTCGGGGGTGGAAGAGCCGTACAGCAAGGCTCTGCCCTGCACCCGCCAAAGGACTCGTCCTTTGGAATCCAGGATCGGGCCCGATTGCAATGCGATCGGGATCGGCTCTAACGGGGGCGGACGCCAGCCCTGACAAGAGGCACCCGATGAAACTGCCCCGCCGCTTCTTCCAGCCCCTCGCCACCGGCGCGCCGGCCCCGTTCCGCGAATTGCCGGTGCGGCTGGAGCGGATGATCCACTTCGTGCCGCCGCACAACGACAAGGTCCGCGCCCGGGTGCCGGAGCTCGCCGGGACCGTCGACGTGGTTCTGGGCAACCTGGAGGACGCGGTCCCCGCCGACCAGAAGGAGGCGGCCCGCAAGGGCTTCGTCGCCATGGCCCAGGCCACCGACTTCGCCGCCACCGGCACCGGCCTCTGGACCCGGATCAACGCCCTCAACTCGCCCTGGATTCTCGACGACCTGTTCACCCTCGTCGCCGAGGTCGGCGCCAAGCTCGACGTGGTGATGGTGCCCAAGGTCGAGGGCCCGTGGGACATCCACTACATCGACCAGCTGCTCGCCCAGCTCGAGGCGCGGCACGGGATCGCCAAGCCGATCCTGGTCCACGCGATCCTGGAGACCGCCGAGGGCGTGGCCAATGTCGATGCCATCGCGTCGGCCTCGCCGCGGATGCACGGGATGAGCCTCGGGCCCGCAGATCTCGCGGCGTCGCGCGGCATGAAGACCACCCGGGTCGGCGGCGGCCATCCGGATTACCGGGTGCTCAGCGATCCCGCGGGCGACGCCCCCCGGGCCACCGCGCAGCAGGATCTCTGGCACTACACGATCGCCAAGATGGTCGATGCCTGCATGGCCAACGGCCTCAAGGCGTTCTACGGCCCGTTCGGCGACTTCTCCGACGGCGCGGCTTGCGAGGCGCAGTTCCGCAACGCCTTCCTGATGGGCTGCGCCGGGGCCTGGACGCTGCACCCGAGCCAGGTGGCGATCGCCAAGCGGGTCTTCGCGCCGGATCCCGCCGAGGTCGCCTTCGCGGCCCGGATCGTCGCGGCGATGCCGGACGGCACCGGGGCGGTGATGCTCGACGGCAAGATGCAGGACGACGCCACCTGGAAGCAGGCCAAGGTCATCGTGGATCTGGCGAAGCTCGTGGCCGCGAAGGATCCGGAACTGGCGGCGGTGTATCAGCTGGGGTGAACCCCCTCTCTCCCGAACCTACAAGGGGCACACATTTGCGCCGACGCGCTCTCCTCCCCCCTGTGGGGAGGAGTTGGAGGTGGGGGTGGTGCAGGCGGCACCGGAACGCTCGATCCTGCACCACCCCCACCCCTGGCCCCTCTCCTGGCGATCCCGGGCAAGCCCGGGATCGCCAGGGGAGGGGAAAAGCGCTAGCTCCCGAACCGCGCCCGATAATCCTGCGGCGTCGCCGCGACGTGCCTTAGAAAGCTGCGCCGCATCGTCTCCTCGGAGCCGAAGCCGCAGGTCCGGGCGATGCGCTTCACCGGCTGCGCGGTCTCGGCGAGCGCCCGCCGGGCCGCCTCCACCCGCAGGCGCTCCACGGCCTTGGCCGGGGTGAGGCCCGTCGCCTCGAGATAATGCCGGCTGAGGCTGCGTGCGCTCATCCCCGCCGCCGCGGCCAGCGCCGGCAGCGCGAGATCGCCCGACAGGTTGTCGGCGATGTAGGCGTGGAGCCGCCCGAACCGCTCCTCCCCCGCCTGCAGGGCGAGCGCCGCGCTGAACTGCGCCTGTCCGCCCGGACGCTTCAGGAACATCACGAGGTGGCGCGCCACCGCCAGGGCGAGGGGGCGGCCGAGATCCTCCTCGACCAGCGCGAGCGCCAGGTCGATCCCCGCCGTGACCCCCGCCGAGGACCAGACCGGGCCGTCGCGCACGAAGATCGGATCGGGCTCGACCCGGACCCGCGGGTAGCGCCCGGCCAGTTCGCCGCAATGATGCCAATGGGTCACCGCCCGCCGCCCGTCGAGGAGCCCGGTCGCCCCCAGCAGGAACGCCCCGGTGCAGACCGAGGCGACCCGGCGCGCCCGTCCGGCCCGCGCCCGGACCCAGGCCACCAGGGTGGGGTCGCCGCAGGCCGCCAGGATTCCGGGGCCGCCCGCGATCACCAGCGTGTCGACCGGCATGTCGTCGCCGGGCAGCGGCTCGGCCACCAGCCGCAGGCCCGCCGAGGTGGTGAGCGTCGGCTCGCCCGCCGCGATCACCCGCGGCGCGTAAGGTTGGCCCACGCCGCCGCGCTCGTTGGCGGTGGCAAACACCTGGAGCGGCCCCGCCACGTCGAGGAGCTGCGCCGACGGGAAGGCCAGCACCTCGACGGGCCGCGGCGCATCTGGCGAAAAACGAGGGCTCTTTGTCATTCGGGCCAGAGCGTGACGCGGTAGGGTCGCCCTGTCCACCCCGGAGGCTCCGATGATCCCGCCCGACACCCACCTGCAGATCGGCTCGCTCCTGTTCGAGGGGCTCGACCAGATCGACCTCACCGGCCCGTTCGAGATCCTGGCCCGGATCCCGAACAGCACCTACCGGATCTACGCGGCCACCCCCGATCCGGTGCGCGACGTGCGCGGCCTGCGGATCCTGCCGGACGCGACCCTCGACGCCGCGCCCCGGCTCGACGTGCTCCATGTCCCGGGCGGCCAGGGCCAGGAGGCGCTGATGCGCGATCCGGCCGTGCTCGGCTGGATCCGGGAGCAGGCAATGGGCGCCTCCCACATCCTCTCGGTCTGCACCGGCGCCCTCCTGCTGGGGGCGGCCGGCCTCTTGGTGGGGCGCCGGGCGACCACCTACTGGAACGCGGTCCACCTGCTGCCCTTCTTCGGGGCCGAGTCGGTGGATGCGCGGGTGGTGATCGACCGCGACGCGGAGGACCGCACCTGGGTGTTCGCGGCCGGCGTCACCGCGGGGATCGACGGGGCGCTGCGCCTCGCCGCCGAACTGCGCGGCACGGAGACCGCGCAGGGCATCCAGCTCGGGATGCAATACGCCCCCGAGCCGCCCTTCGACAGCGGCACCCCCCGGACAGCCCCGCCGGCCGTCGTGGCGCAGGCGCGGGCGCGGGCCGCCGACCTCACCGCCCGGCGCGAGGCCACCGCCCGGGCGATCGCCGCCGAACGCGGCATCCGGACCCCCCAACCCGCAGGAGATCTCCGATGAACCTCACCCATGTCCGCGCCTTCGCGGCCGCCATGCAGGCCAAGGATCCCGACGGCATGCTGGCGCAGATGGCCGACGGCGTCGTGCTCAACACGCCGCTCGCCGCCGAGCCCGTGCGCGGCAAGGCCGCGATCCGGCCGGTGGTCGACGCGCTGCTCGCGACGATCGACGCCTTCGAGATCCGCGAGATCCTGGAAGGGCCCGGGCGGGCCGCCGCGTATTTCGGGGCCTCGGCCGGCCCGCACCGGCTCGACGGCGTGGACGTCTGGCGCCTCGATGCGGCCGGGCTGATCGCCGAGATGAGCGTCCTGTGGCGGCCGCTGCCCGCGGCGCTCGCGGTCCGGGACCGCCTGGCCCAGGCCGCCGGGACGGGGGGATCCGCGCCCACCCGGTGACAGGCCCCGTCATCGGACCTATCTGTCCCGTCAGGACGGACTGAACCATGACGGACGTAACCCTGAGAACCGCCAAATTCGCCATCGGCGCCGTGGTGCGCCACCGGATCTACCCCTTCCGGGGCGTCGTGTTCGACGTCGACCCGGTCTTCGACAACACCGAGGAATGGTGGATGTCGATCCCCGAGGAGGTCCGGCCGCGCAAGGACCAGCCCTTCTACCACCTGCTGGCCGAGAACGCCGAGACCGAATACGTCGCCTACGTGTCGGAGCAGAACCTTCTGCCCGACACGTCGGGCGAGGCCCTGCGCCATGCCGGGATCGCCGAGATGTTCGTGCGCGACGCCGCCGGCGCCTACCGGATGCGCGCCCGCGCCACGAACTGACCGGGCTCGTAAAGCTTCCGACACGGGCGGCGCTTTAGCCTCGGTCCGACGGCCGCCGTGCCGTCGGACGAGTTCGCCGCCATGCCCGCCAAGCCCCGATCCGCCGCCGCGACACTCCTGGCCGCGGCCCTGCTCTGCGCTCCGGCCCGCGCCAATGACAGCGCTGCCGAGCTCGATGCCGGCGGGCTGGTCCTGGTGCCGGAGCCGGGGATCGCCCTCGCCAGCGAGGATCTGTCGATCGGCCTCGACCGGATCGACGTGTCCTACGTCTTCCGCAACCGGGTGGATGAATCGCGCACGGTCCGGATCGCGTTCCCGCTGCCGCCGATCGATGGCCGCCTGCTCAGCGCGTCCGCCCTCAAGCTGCCGCAGCCCGAGCGGGCGAACTTCGTCGGCTTCACCGTGACGGTCGACGGCCGTCCGGTCGAGCCGGCGCTGGAGGAGCGCGCCTTCGTGGGCGAGCGCGAGGTGACGGACCTGCTGCGCCGCCACGGCCTGCCGTTCAACCCCCTGCGCTTCGCCGACCTCGCCGCCGCCGAGAAGCGCCTCGGCCAGGCGGACTGGGCTGAGCTGGTCAAGGCCGGCCTGTTCCCCGAGGGCGCGGGCACGACCGAGGCGCCGAACGATGGGCCGATCGAGGGGCTGTGGCGCAGCGAGGCGAAGTTCCACTGGTTGCAGACCTTCCCGCCCGGGACGGAGGTCCGGATCGCCCACAGCTACGCCCCGGTCAGCGGGTTTCACCTCCTCGATCCCAAGGAAGCCGCCCGCGCCGGTTACCGAGCGACCTACTGCCTGGACGGGGCCGGGCTGGCGGCGATCCGGCGCCTGCACGGCAGGGCCCCGAACGCGAGCGGCCACCTGCGGGCCTTCGTGGTGCCCTACATCGTGACCACCGCGCGCAACTGGGCCGCGCCGATCGGGCGCTTCACGCTGACGGTGGACAAGGGGACGCCGGACGCGGTCGTGAGCTTCTGCCGCACGGGCGTCCGGAGGATCGGACCCACCACGTTCCGGTGGGAGGCCCGGGACTACGTGCCCGACCACGACCTCCGGATCCTGATCGTCCTGCCCGGTCCGGGCCCGATGGGAATCCGTTAGCCCATCGGCGGCCGCGAACGCGAAAGGGCCGGACCTGCCCGGTCCGGCCCCCGCGGGTCGCGCGCTGCGCGGCGGTTACTTCGCCGCCGGGGCGGCACCGGCGGCCGGGGCGGCGCCGCCCTGCTGCTCGAGCTTCTTGCGCATGTCCTCGGAGCGCTTCTCCAGCTCCGCCTGGAGCTTCTTCTGCTGCTCCTCCAGGACCTTCGGGTCGATCGCCGGGCCGTCGAAGGCCTTGCCGAAGCCGGCCAGCGGCACCGCGAAGGTGACCTCGCGCTGGGTCTGGTTCTGGACCGAGACGTTGAGGGTCGTGCCCTTCTTCATCGCCGCGACGACGCCGGCATCGACGCCCCCGGCCTCGGCGAAGCAGCCGTTCGGGAAGCAGACCGCGAAGCGGCCGGGCGTGCCGGCCTGGCCGTCGACGTTGAAGCGGATGCCCGGCTGCAGCAGCAGGCCGAGCGGCAGCAGGTAGCGCACCACGCGCACCTCCTGCTTCTGGGCGGCGTTCTTCATCTCGTAGACCGCCACCGCCAGCACCGGCTGGCCCTGGTCGGACACGAAGTCGCGGGTCGTGTAGCAGATGTCGGTGCCCGAGCCCTGGTCCTTGCCGCAGACCTTGGTCCAGTCGGCCTGGCTCGGCTCGGACTTCACCGCCACGATCTGCGGGCCGGTCTGGGCCGCCGGGGTGTTGGCCGCCGGGGTGCCCGGCGCGGCCGGTGCCGGGGCGGTCGGGGCGGGCGCGGTCGGGGCGGGCTTCTTCGGCTGCGCCAGCGCCGGAGCGGCCGCGAGGCCGAGGCCCGCGAGACCGAGGAGGGCGGCGCGCACGTGCGGCGCGGGGCGGGTGAAGGACATCGGCTCTGACCCCTTGGACGAGATGTGGTGTGCGGCGAACTTGCAGGATGCGGAGCCCGCCTGGCGGCAGGTCCCCCGGACCGTCCGGGCGCGCGCCGCCGTGGCGTGCCTCCCGGAACTCCGGATGAATCGGTCCGGCCATCGGGGGGGACGGGCGCCCGGATGCGCGCAGTTCCCGCCCCGGCGACCGGGCGGCCTGCCTTTCCCCTGGAATGAGGCGAAGGCATGACACCGCGGCCTGGCGGGCCTCTCGGGGCCTTCCGGGCCGCGGCCGGCCCCCCGATAGGCCCGCGCCCGCCCGGCCGCAAGCGCGGCCTTGCAAGCGCGACCTCGCACGAGGGCGTGATCGGTCCGGCCCCTTTGGCCCGGCCGGCCGTCACCCTCCGGTCTTAGCGGTTGGTTAACCGTAATCGGCCGACCATGCCGGCGGATCTGCAGTATCGGTGGGGGCGGTGGGTTGAGCGCGTTCGCGGTGGCGGAGAGGGCGGCCCGTGCCGCACCGGACGCGTCCGCGCGATCCGCCGGCCTGCCCGCCCGCCTGGTCGCGGCGGCGCGTTCCGCACCGGAGCGCACGGCGCTGCGTGATTCGGGCGACCGGGCCGCGTGGTGCGGGCGCCCGCCGATCACCTGGACCTACGCGGCCGCCTCCGAGATCGTCGGCCGGCTCGCCCGCGGGATCGGCGCGTGGCGGCTCCCGCCCGGCAGCCGGATCGGAGTGTGGTTCTCCGGCGGTGCGGAGGCGGCTCTGGCCCACCTCGCCGTCGAGGCGGCCGGCCATCTGCCCTGCGCGATGCCGGCCGGCTGGGATTCCGCGCAGCTCTCCGCCGGGATCGAGGCCGCCGACCTCCTGGGCGTGCTGACCGAGGGCCGCCGCGGGGCGCGCCGGCCCGCGGAGGAACTCACCCACGTGGCGATCCGCCAGTTCAGGCTGCGCTATCTCGCCGCCTTCGGCCCGGGCGTGCCGGACGGCGTGATCAGCCTCGACGCGATGGCGCTGGAACGCGGCGTGGCCGAACCGGTCGCCAGCCGCGGCCTCGTGACCTTCGCGGACGGCGATCCGGAGCGGCCGGTCTACCGCACCGCGGCGGCGCTCGCCGCGGCGATCGCCGCGCATCTCGACGTGCTGCCCCTGGCCGCCGACGAGCGGATCCTGACGCTCCTGCCCGCCCACGACCTGCGCGGCCTGGTGACCGGCCTCGGCGCGGCCCTGACGGCCGGCGCTGGTCTCGAGACCGTGATTCCCTTCGAAGCGGCCGGCTTCGGATCCGCCCTGCTGCGCCCGGTGCCGACCCGGCTCGTCGTCCCGGCCGTGGCCCAGGCCGCCCTCGCCGCCCTGCCCCTGCCCTGGACCGTGCGGACCCTCAACGTGGTGCATCGGGCGCCCGTGGACCTGGGCCTGCGGGCGGGCGCCGAGGCCGGCGCGCCGCCGCGCCTCGAATCCCTGGTCTTCCGCGAGGATGCGGTGCTCACGCGCCCCGGCCTGCGCGATCTCGCCGCGACCCTGGCCTATCCGGAGCGTGCGCCCCTGCCCCGGGCCCTCCTGGCCATCGCCCGCGACGCCGAGGGGAACCTCACCTATCGCGGTCCGGCCTGCGCGGCCGCGCCGCTGCCCCGCGGCGCGATCCCCGAGACCGACGCCGAGACGTGGCGGAGCGCGGGCTATCGCCCGATCCTGTCGGGCGGGACCGCCGTGGCCGTGGAGAACGCCTGAACGGTACCGGTCCCCCCGGCCGCGGTTCATCCGGCGCTCAGGCGCCGTGGGTAGTCTCGCATCTGCACACGGACCGACGGATCCGATCCGCCCCCTCGCGGGTTCTGCAAAGGATTGTGGTCACGGCTACCTTTCCAATCCGTGCCGGATGGAGTACCGCTCAAGCTTATGGGTGCGCTGCAACAAGTGCTCGTGGTCGACGACGGCGTCCGTGCCGTGGACCGTTCCCTTTCGGGCGAGCTGGCCAGCCTCGGCTACGCGAGCGTGACCGCCTCCATGGAGGCGGCCGACGACGTATTGGCCGTGATCGCACGGCCGGCCGCTGTGCTGCTGCAGGCGCCGACCCGCCGGGATCCCGCCTATGCCCGCCGCGCGGCCAGGCTGCGCGCCCAGCTGCGCGATCGCGGCATCCCGGTGATCCTCATCGGCGATTCCGCCGAACCCCGGGCCGGCGGCCCGGTCGACCTCGCGACCCGCCTCGGCGCCTACGTGACCGCCCAGCCGGAATTCTGACGGAGTCCCGGCGGGATTCCGACCCGGCCCGCGGAGCCGAGCGGCCCGGTCAGCGCGCCGCGCGCATCAGTTCCGGTGCGCCGAGCCGCGGCAGCACCCCCTCCCGCATCACCAGCCGCCGCAGCGGCCCGAGCTGCGCCATCGCCAGCAGGCCGAGGCCCCGCAGCACGTCTACCGGCAGCAGGTCGGTGAGCAGGCTGCGGTTGAGCAGATCCACCGCGGCGGTGCGCGCGGCGGTGTCGACGCGGCGGGCACGGGCGTAGCCGTCGAGCACCGGGCGCGAGCCGGGATCCCGTGCGTCCCGGGCGGCGCCCAGCACCACGTCGCGCAGGGTCGCGGCGTCGCGCAGGCCGAGATTGAGCCCCTGCGCGCCGATCGGCGGGAAGACGTGGGCCGCCTCGCCGATCAGGGCCAGCCGCTGCGCCACCGGGCGCGCCACCGCGAGCCCGCGCATGGGCACGAGGCCGCGGGGTCCGTCGACCCGCATGGCCCCGAGCATCGACCGGGCCTGCCGCTCCACCGCCAGCCCGAGATCCGCGTCGTCCAGCGCCGCCAGCCGCCGGGCCGCGGTCTCCCCGGTCACCCAGACCAGGCTGGAGCGGTGCCCGCCCGGCAGCGGCACCAGGGTGAACGGGCCGGAGCGGGTGTGGAACTCGGTGGAGACGTCCCGGTGCGGGCGGTCATGGGCCAGGATCGTGGTGAGCGCGCTCTGCGGGTAGGTCCAGTCGCGCACGCGCAGGCCGCTGGCGGCCCGGAGCGGCGAGCGGCCCCCGTCGGCGCCGACCACCAGCCGAGCCTCGACGGTGCCGCCCGCCGCCAGGGTGATGCGGGCGGCCGCCTCCCCGGGGGTGGTGCCGGCGACATCCGCCTCGACCAGGGTGAGGTTCGCTTGGGCCCGGGCGCGGGCGCGCAGGCTCTCGACCAGGCGGGCGCTCTCGACGTTCCACCCGAAGGCGTCGAGGCCGATCTCGGCGGCCTGGAAGCGCACGGGCGCGGGCCGGAACAGGCTGCCGGTGTCGTCGATGATCTGCAGGGTGCAGAGCGGGCTCGCCAGCGGCGCCACCGCCGCCCAGGCGCCCAGCGCCTCCAGGAAGCGCACCGACCCGTCGAGCAGCGCCACGGTGCGCCCGTCCGCCACGGGGGCGTGGCGGCCGACCAGGGCCGTCGGGATGCCCTCCCGGGCGAGGCTCAAGGCGGCGGCGAGGCCCGCGGCCCCGGCCCCGACCACGGCGACGTCGAATCGAACTGCGCGCGTGTCGGACATGGCTCCCTGCACGGTTGGCCCGCTCACCGGACCCGAGCGGCGCGGCGACGGGCTCTATCTGCGCCTTTTCGCGCGCCTGCCAAGGGCGGCCGGCTCCGGCCCGCGGGGCCACGGCGCCGCAGCCCGGTCCTCCGGCGTCCCGCTCAGGCGAGGAACGCCGCCAGCTCCGAAACAACCGCGTCCGGCCGCTCCTCCTGGAGGGTGTGGCCGCAATCGAGCGCCCGGCCGGAGACAGCGGTCGCCTTCTCGCGCCAGGTCGCCAGCACGTCGTAGGTCTGGCCGACCACGCCCTTCGCCCCCCAGAGGGCCAGGAGCGGCGCCGTGATGCGCGCGTCCGCATCGGCGGCGTCGTGCTCCAGGTCGATCCCGGCCGCCGCCCGGTAATCCTCGCAGATCGCGTGGCGGCAGGCCGGGTCGGCATAGCAGCGCAGGTACTCGGCGAAGAGGTCGGGCGGGGTCGAGCCGGGGGTCTTCGACTGGCCCTCGACGTGGTGGCGCAGGAAATATTCCGGATCGGCCCCGATCAGCGTCTCCGGCAGGGGATGGGGCTGGATGAAGAAGAACCACCAGAAATAGCGCGTGGCGAAATCCTTGTCGGTGCGCGCGTACATGGTCGCCGTGGGGGCGATGTCGAACACCGCCAACCGGTCCACCGCGCCGCTATGGTCCAGGGCCAGCCGGTGGGCGACGCGGCCGCCCCGGTCGTGGCCGACCACGGCGAAGCGCTCGTGGCCGAGCGCCCGCATCACCGCCGCCGCGTCGGCCGCCATGGCGCGCTTGGCATAGGCGGCGTGGCGCGCCCCGCCCGGGGGTTTTGACGAATCGCCGTAGCCGCGCAAATCCATCGCCACCACGGTGCGATGCTCTGCGAGACGCGGGGCGACGTGGAGCCATGTGGACAGGGTCTGCGGGTGCCCGTGCAGGAGCAGCACCGGTGGCCCGGCGCCGGCCGAGCGGGCGTGGATCGTCACCCCCGGCGCGGTCTCGATCCGGTGCCGGCCGAAGCCCGGCAGGAAGTCGCTGGCCATGGGATCGATCTCCGGGGTCGGTCGCCATCACGACGCACTGGCGCGCCGGGATGCACCGGATGATAAGGCGCCTCCGGCACCATGTCCGCCGTACCGCCATGACAGATGCACGCGCGCTTCAGGACGCCGCCCCCCGGGACGCGGCACCGAACGACCCCGAGGCGCCCGGGGGCGAGGCCGTCCGCGCGCCCGCGCTCCGCCCGAGCCTCCTCGATCCCCTGTTCGCCCCGGCCCGCACCCTGCCGGGCATCGGCCCCAAGATGGCCCCGCTCATCGAGAAGCTGCTCGGCACGCCGGAGCGCGAGGCCCGGGTCGTGGACCTGCTGTTCCACCTGCCCCAGGGCGGCGTGGCGCGGAAGCTCATGGGCTCGGTCGGCGAGGCGCCGGTGGGCGAGCCGGTCACCCTCGGCGTCACCGTGGTAGAGCACCGCCCGGCCCAGATCGGCTCGGGCAGGCGCCCGCACCGGGTGGTGGTGGAGGATGCCTCCGGCCACGACATCACGCTGGTCTTCTTCGGCATGCCCCGCCCCCGGGTGGAGAAGATGCTGCCGCTCGGGGCGCACCGCTACATCACCGGCCGGATCGACCTCTGGGACGGGACGCGCCAGATGGTCCACCCGTCCCGGATCGTCGACGAGGCGGGCCTGGCCGAGCTCCCCGCCGTCGAGCCGGTCTATGGCGCCACCGAGGGGCTGACCTCCCGGGCGATCAACAAGCTCGCGGTGGCGGCCCTCGACCGGCTGCCGGTCCTGCCGGAATGGCAGGATGCGGCCTGGCTGGAGAAGAACCGTCTTCCGGCCTTCGCGGACGCGCTGCGCGCCGAGCACCGTCCCGAGGAGGCCCCGCCGAAGGCCGAGGACCCGCTCCAGCCGCCGCCCGCGACGCCGTCCCGCAAGCGGCTTGCCTACGACGAACTCCTCGCCTCGCAGCTGGCTCTGGCCCTGCTGCGCGCCCGCCAGCGGCGCAAGGCCGGCCGGGTCAATGCCGGCGACGGCGCCTTGAGTGGGCGCATCGAGGCCGCCCTCCCCTTCGCGCTGACCGGCGCCCAGGCCCGGGCGGTGGCGGAGATCCGGGCCGACCTCGCGGCGCCCCGGCGGATGCTGCGCCTGCTCCAGGGCGATGTCGGCTCCGGCAAGACCGCGGTGGCTTTGCTCGCCCTGGCCTCGGCGGTGGAGGCCGGGCGTCAGGGCGCGCTGATGGCGCCCACCGAGATCCTGGCCCGGCAGCATTTCGAGCGGCTGAAGCCGCTGGCCGGCTCCCTGCGCCTGCGCCTGATGACCGGCCGCGACCGGGCCGCCGAGCGCAAGAGCACGCTCGCCGACCTCGCCGCGGGGGAGATCGACATCCTGGTCGGCACCCACGCCCTGTTCCAGGAGGCGGTGACCTTCCGCGATCTCGGCCTCGCGGTGGTGGACGAGCAGCACCGGTTCGGCGTGCACCAGCGCCTCGCGCTCGGCGCCAAGGGCGAGGCGGTCGACTTCCTGGTGATGACCGCGACGCCGATCCCCCGCACCCTGGCGCTGACCTTCTTCGGCGACATGGACGTCTCGGTCCTCGACGAGAAGCCCGCCGGCCGGCAGCCGATCCGCACGATCACCCTGCCCACCGAGCGGATCGACGAGGTCGTGGCCGGCCTCGCCCGGGCGATCGCCGGGGGGGAGCGGGTCTACTGGATCTGCCCGCTGGTGGAGGAATCCGAGTTCATCGACCTCGCCGCCGCCGCCGAGCGTTTCGACGACCTGCAGAGGCATTTCGGCGCCGCGGTCGGGCTGATCCACGGCAAGATGCCGGGGCCCGAGAAGGACGCCGCCATGGCCCGGTTCGCCGCCGGGGAGACCAAGCTTCTGGTCTCGACCACGGTGGTGGAGGTCGGCGTCGACGTGCCCGAGGCCACCATCATGGTGATCGAGCACGCCGAGCGGTTCGGGCTGGCGCAGCTGCACCAGCTCCGCGGCCGGGTCGGGCGCGGCTCGAAGGCATCCTCGTGCCTGCTGCTGTACCGGGGGCCCCTCGGGCAGGTGTCCCGGGCGCGGCTCGAGATGATGCGGTCGAGCGAGGACGGGTTCCGGATCGCCGAGGCGGACCTGAAGCTGCGCGGCGAGGGCGAGGTGCTCGGCACCCGCCAGTCGGGGCTGGCGGCGTTCCGGCTGGCGCGGATCGAGAGCGACGGCGCCCTGCTGGAGGCCGCCCGCGACGACGCGCGGATGATCGTGGAGCGCGATCCAGGCCTGAAGAGCCCCCGAGGGCAGGCCCTGCGGGGGCTGCTCTACCTGTTCGAGCGCGAGGCCGCGATCCGGCTGATCGGGGCCGGGTGACCGGCGCCGTTCAGGAAAGCCCCCTGTTCAGGAAAGCCCCGCATTCAGGTGCGATCCCGCACCCGGTGCCGCCTGATCGGTGATCCGATGCAGCGATGTCACAGCCGTCCTGAAAAAGCGTTGCGGATCAGTGCGTTATCGGATTCCGGCGGAAGCTTTGCCGCCTCCGTCGAAGCCGCGGGCGAGCCGCCGGCAAGGGCCGCGACCTTGCAACAGCCACAATCTTCCCTTAACTGCAGATGAACGAATGGCCCGGTAAGCCGGGACATCACGGACGAATCTGGAGGACGAACATGTCGAACGGACTGTTCCAAAACCTGCCGGGCTCAAACGAGATGGCCGGCATCCAAGCCCTGCCGACCGAGCCCTGGCTGCTGCCGATCACGGATCGCGCCGCCGAGGCCGCGAGCCGGACCGCGGAGGATCTGCAGGCCGCCGTGCGGCGGGCGGCGCGCCCCTTCTGGATGGCCGCCAACGGCCTGTGCATGGCGCTGGGTCTCGCCCTGGTCCTGCAATGCGCCACCGGCTGGATGCCGACGGCGCACCGCGGCACCGTGACGGTGGCGCAGGCGACCCCGCCGACCATCGCCCCGCAGACGGCCTCGCTGCAGCGCTGAATCCGTCGATCCCCGTGACGCATCGGAGGGCCGGCCCGCATACGCGGGTCGGCCTTTTTCATGGCCGGCGGCCCGCCGCCGTCACGCGTCCTGCGGCTCCCGCCGCGGTGCCGGTCCGCCCGCCTGGTGGGCCGCCCGCAGGGACGCGGCCATGCCCTGGAGCCGGGCCTGCGGATCCTCCGGCTGGATCACCCCCGCCGACATCACCAGCTTGGCCGCGTCGTCGACGCTGATGGCGAGCTCCACCACCTCGGCCCGGGGCAGGTAGAAGAAGAACCCCGTGGTCGGGTTGGGCGCGCAGGGCAGGAACACCCCGACCAGCTCGTCCGCGGCCGCCCCCCGGGCCCGGAGCGGGCCCTCGACCTCGGGGGCCGCGGGGGCCGACACGAACACCACCGACCACGTCCCCTTCACGGGGAACTCCACCAGCCCGACGGTGCGGAACGAGGTGCCGTTGGCCGAGAACAGGGTCTCGAAGATCTGGCGCAGGCCCTTGTAGAGGCCGGAGATCACCGGGGTCCGGGCGAGCAGCACCTCGCCGAACTCGATCACCGAGCGGCCGACGAGGTTGGCCGTGAGGAAGCCGAGCAGCGTCACCGCCAGGAACGCGATGACGAGGCCGAGGCCGGGAATCGAGAACGGCAGGTAATGGTCGGGCAGGTAGCTCGCCGGCACCAGCGGCTTCACGAAGGAATCGATCAGCGCGATGAACCACCACGTGATGTAGGCGGTGATCGCCAGGGGCCCGGCCACGATGATGCCGGTGAGGAAGTAGGTGCGCAGCCGGCCCCGGGTGCTGACCCGGGTCTTGGGTGCGCCGCCGCCGGGCGCGGGGGCGTCGGGCTCGGGGACCTGGATCGGCGGGGGACTCGGCGCCACGGCTGCCCTCTCGGCCGCTCGACGCGCGGCGATCCTGCTGCGGGGGCCATCCCCCGATGGCACAGGTAGCGGCTGCGCTTGCCCGTCTCAAGGGCGCCCCGCCCCGGGCGGCGGCACGCGCTCGCCGCCGTCAGGCCCCCGCGCCGGAGAACGCGCGGTCGAGGGCCGGCATCGCGTCCCGGGGGATCACGGCGCCGCGATGCCCGATCACCGCGCCGGCGAGGCGGTGCGCCCGGGCCGCGGCCGCCTCCGGGGCCAGCCCGGCGATGCGGGCGGCGAGGTAGCCCGCGGCGAAGCTGTCGCCCGCGGCGGTCGTGTCGACCACCCGTGCCACCGGCCCGGCCGGCACCGCCACGTCGGATCCCCCGTGCAGCACCCGGGCGACCGGCTCGGGTCCGCCCGAGGCCTTGAGCACGATCTCGGCCCGGCCGCGGTGGCGCAGCACCGCGTCCTCCCCCGCCGCGCCGAACAGCCAGTCCAGATCCTCCGCCGAGGCGAAGATCAGGTCGGCCTGCGCCAGGGCCGTCCGGAACGCGGCCTGGGCGATGTCCCGGTCGGGCCAGCCGCGGGGCCGGTAATTGGTGTCGAAGGCGACGCGTCCGCCCCGGGCGCGCAGGGCCGCCAGGGTCTCGGACAGGGCCGCGCGGCCGGCCTCGCCGTAGAGCGAGAGGCTGATGCCGGAGAGGTAGACGAGGTCGTATGCCGCCAGGGCGGCCCGGGTCCCGGCGGCCCCCGGTTCGGCGAACAGGTCCCGGGCCGCGGCCCGGTCACGCCAGTAATGGAAGCTGCGCTCGCCGGCCTCGTCCGTGCGGATGATGTAGAGGCCCGGCATCCGCCCCGGCAGCCGGCGGACCCGGTCGAGGCCGATGCCCTCGCGTGCCCAGGCCGCCGCCATCTCGGCGCTCCAGACGTCGTCGCCGAGGGCGGTCACGTAATCGACCGCGACGCCGAGGCGGGCGAGGTAGAGCGCGGTGTTCAGGGTGTCGCCGCCGAAGCCGCGGGCGAGGCTCCCGTCCGGGCGCTCCGACAATTCGACCATGCACTCGCCGATGCAGGCGACCTTCATGTGGCTCCTCCCGGTGTGCCGACCCGCTCCCCACCGTCCGGCCCGGCTCGGCGCCCCGGGGCGCTCGTGCGGGCGTCGGCGGGAACCGGGCGGCGCACGTGCTTATATCCGCGCCGGATGATGTTGTCTCGCGTGTGCATCTGCCGAAAGACACCTGTCATGAATAGGTATTTTCAATATTCAATGTGGAATTGTTTCGGAATATATTGATGGTCATCGGGCGGATGTCATTGCGACAAGACTTATGAATCTGTTTCATGGGTTGGAAACTGCGCGGTTTAAGCCTGCTTTAGTGCGTGCCGCGGTAAGGGCCTCCCTTGTCCGATCCGAACGCATGCCGGCCGCGGCGTCTCATGCCGGACGGGCGCCGGGGTCCGCTCGCGTGAGGGAGATCGCGGTTCACGGGTTCCGTCTCCTGCACGGAAACCATGTCCGAAGTTCAGGCCTGCGCTGGCGTCGATCCAGCAACCGGTTTCCACTGTTGCGAGGCGGTTGACCCTGTGAAATGCTCGCCGGTGCCGAACGTGTTCCGAGTTCCGGGCGCGTCCTGAATCTTGCCGCGCCATCGATTCGTCTGTCGCTCGGTTCGAGGCCGGCGAGAATCATCTGTCGAATGCACCGGGTTCTCTGGTATGTTTCATTCCGCTCTCAGTGCCCTGACGTTCTCGTCCGGAGAGTTCCTGACCATCACCGAAGGTCGGGGCATCAGCGGCGCCTGGAGCTGGGTTTTCGCCGGCGGCGAGCAGGTCTGGTCCCCGGGCTTCTACCGCCTGCTCGGCCTCGTCCCCAATGCCGCGAAGGCGCATTACGAACTGCTGCTCTCCCTGGTCCATCCGGATGACCGGCCCCTGATGCCGTCGCTCGCCGATGTCTGGCAGGGTCATGTCCCGCGGGAGGCGATCGTCCGGGTGCTGCGCCCGAACGGCACGCAGCGCACCCTGTCGCTGACGATGGAGATGCGCTTCTCGGCCGAGGGGCGGCCCGTCGCCGTCAACGGCACGGCCCTCGACGTGAGCGACCGCGAGCAGCTGGCCCATGCGCGCCACGAGGAGCGGCGGCGCCGGGCGGCGCTCTACCTGACCGAGCGCATCGCCACCTTCTCGATGGGGCTCGACCGTGTCCGCGAGCTGCCCTTCGAGATGGCGCAGGTCCACGGTGTCCCGTTCGAGGAGATCTGCATCAACCCCTTCCTGCTGATCGTTCCCGGGGAGCGGGCGGCCTTCCGGACGATGGCCGAGGAGCATATCGAGCAGCAGACGGTCTACCAGGGGACCGCCCATGAGCGCCTCGCCGACGGGGAGCTCTGGCACTTCCGGATCCTCACGATGCCGGTCTGGGATCCCGACGGAACCTATCTCGGCCGGTGCGGTCTCAAATACCCGGTCGGCGCCGGCGCGCGGGTTCCCGTGCCCCTCCGCGCGGGTCTGGAGCAATCCGTGACCGGACACCACCTGCGCGCCGCGCGGGCGCTGCTCGACTGGTCGATGATGGACCTGGCTCAGGCGAGCGGCCTGTCGCACTCCACGGTCCGGCGCCTGGAGGACGACAGCGAGCATCGCGGGAGCCGCTCCCGTCTCCACGCCGTCGAGGCGCTCCGCCGCGCGGGGGCCCGCTTCGTGGCCATGGACGACGGAACCCTGGCTGTGGCGCGGGCCTGAACCCGACCGCCGCGATCCGCGAGGCCGATCGGGCGGCCCCGACTTCGGAAAGGCGGAGTCCGGAACGTCCCGCGCGCGCCGTCCGGATGCGACGCACCGGCGGCGGCCGGATCGGGCCGCTGCCGGTGGCGAGGCGATCGCGCCTCTCAGGCCGCCTTATGGCCGAGCTGGATCGCCTTGGCGATCTGCGACCGCTTGGCGGCGTAGCCCGGGGCGACCATCGGGTAATCGGCCGGCAGGCCGTACTTGGCCCGGTAGCGCTCGGGCGTCAGGCCGTGGGCGGTGAGGTGGCGCTTCAGGGTCTTGTAGGACCGGCCGTCGATGAAGCTGATCAGGCCATCGTGCTGGATCGAGGCCTCGATCTGGGCCGCGCTCGGCCCGGTCCAGCCGGCGCCCGAAGTGCCGTTCTGCAGGACCGAGATGGCCGTGTGAACCTGATCGATCAGAACAGGCAGGTCGCCGACACCCACCGCGTTCCGAGAGACATAAGCCGCGACCAGAGAAGCCGTGCACTTGATCAGGTCCGTATTCGGATCTGAGGTCTTTTCGTACAGATCGATGGTGTTCATGGAATCCCCCGGTTACGCGAAGAAGCAAAACGATCCGACAGGAGACGGAAGACCGACGATGCGATCGGCATTCCCCCATCCGTACCCTGTCGAACTGCTTCGGATATGCCAAAATTGGCGCCTTACAATACAAAAAAGGCATGAAATGTCTAGGGTTTATCTTAGGATACACTCTGAACATATTTTGCTCGGACGCGTAAACATGAGGTTGTCCGGCGGTGAAGTCGCAACAATTATTGCGCACCTTCGGGGATTGAGCGGCATCACCCGCGCGATGACTTCAAATGCCCATGCGATGACCGGCTGTGGGCGCGCGAATCAGTCCCGGAGACGCGGTCCAACCGTTCGCTGCGGGGCCCCGACCGTCGGCGCAATGGCGCATAGGTTTGTGTCGCCGCGGCCGCTACCGCTTCGGCCGCGCGGTAGCGCGTGCCGGGCGGCGTGTTCGTGCCCGCACGCGTCTCGAGCATCGAAGATGCGGATAATATTTCGAAGGCAATTGTATTTATTGTAGAGATGTTGGGACGTTTGCCGATCCATCAGTCTAAGGCCGACCCGGCATCCGGCGGTCAGACCGGCCGTCGAGCCCCGGTGTCCGCACGGCGATATAGTATTTTGGATGCACCTGAAGCCCCGCCCCGCGGGTCCGGCGATCCCGCGGGGCGGTCGCGGGCAGACGGGTGCGCAGGCCGGCGGGCAGACCGGAATTGCGACGGGCGGCGCCGGTCCGCCGTCGCGCCGGGTCCTGCGGTGCGTCCGATCTTCAGAGATCGTTAAGATGATCCGCGTCTCGGTCGCGGGCGCGGGCGTGCATGCGGGGTCCGATTAAGGAAGTCCTCAGTCAAGGCGCGGATGTTGCCTCCGGAGAATCTTGCGCAGCGCCCGATCTTCGCCCGATCCGTCGCACCGCCGTTTCGGTGCGGCCGCGTTCGTGCGAGAGGCTCTTCGATGTGCACTTTCGAGGGCGACCGTTCATGTCCGGACCCTGTACGACATCTCTTCCGCGCGCCCTCTCGACCCTGGCCGAGCCGGGGAACGCGGATCCGGTGGGCGGCCGGATGGCGCCCCTCTGGCTGCTGCTCGTGGGACGGGCCGCGGTGGGCCGGCACTGGCGCCTCATCCTGGCGGTCGGCCTCGTCTGGGCGCTGCTCGGCATCGTCGTGGTGGTCGATTCCCTCGACGGGGCGATCCACGTCCCGGACCGGTGGTTCGGCCTGATCCTCCTGGCCGACGGCGTGATCTCCCTGGCTCTGGGCGCGACCGCCGTCGGGGCCGCGCGCCGGCTGCGCGTCCTTCAGGGGGGCCTTCTGACGATCATGGCCGTCCTGATCCTGATGGCCACGCGGCACAGCAATTTCCTGCTCGCCATGATCTTCGGCGTCGCCTTCACGGTCGACGGGCTGGTCCGGGTCGCGATCGCCAGTCTGCTGAAATTCGCTGGCTGGCGGATCTCGGTGGCCTTGGGCGCGCTCAGCATCGCGTTCGGCCTGTTCCACCTCCAGCCGTGGCCGACCTGGTATGCCGGGACGGTCGGCTACTGCATCGGGATGTTCCTGATCCTGAGCGGGGCCAACCTGGCGCTGATCGGCCTCCGGGCGCGGCGCCTGCGCGTCGCCGCACCGGAGCCGGCCGCCACCGAGTCCGGCAGCCTGACGGTCTATGTCTGGACCCCGACCGGACAGGCGACCACCCCGGCCAGTCAGCGGCTGATCCGGCGCTACGTGGCCTCCGTCGACACGGCCGGCCGCTATTCCACGGGCCACGCGGCCCTGGGCCAGGGGGACGACCTGTACATCAGTCACTACCCCGCGGTGGAGGTCGACCATTCCCCGACCAACCTGCGGTCGACGTTGCGCGCCGGGCCCGAGAACGACGTGGCCGGGCGCTTCCTGCCCTCCCACGCCGCCGAGGTGGCGGATTGGTGCCCGCCCACCGTCGCCGTCACCCTGAACGGCATCGACGCCCCCCGGCTGCGGGTGTTCTGGGAGGCGTATCGGGGCGACGCCACCTACAACTTCATCAGCCGCAACTGCTCGACCACGGCGGCCCGGGCCCTCGACGTCGCGGTCGAGGGCGCGTTCAGCCGCGGCGGCCACCCCTGGCGCCGGCTCGCGGCGGCGCTGACCACCCCGGAATTCTGGGCGGCGGCCCTGCTGCGCACCGGCGCCCGGTCCATGACCTGGACCCCGGGTTTGGTGCTCGACTACACGCGGGCGCTCAGCGCCCTCATCGATCCCGCCTCGCCGGTGCCGTCCATCGCGTGGAAGCGCGTCGGCTGGCGGCTCGTCCGCAACTGGCGGGCGCGGTCCCTCGCCCGGCTGCACCAGATCACCCGGCGCCCGTCCCTGACGGATGCGGGACCGACCGGGGCCTGACCGACCGGGGCCTGACCGCGGCCGTCGCCCCGCGCGGGCCCTCAGGGCGCCTTGCGGCCCCCGGCGAGATCGGCCGCGATGGCCTGCATCACCGACAGGGTGTCGATCTCGTCCTGCTCGGCGCCGTGGTCGCTGAGCTTCACGATCACCGTGCCGGTCTCGCGGTTGACGTAGACGTACTGGCCGTAGACGCCGATCGCCGAGATGTCGTCGGCATCGCCGCCGGGGGCGTGCCACCACTGGGCCGAGTATTGCCAGCCGTCGACCGCGCGCCGGGCCGGCGTCAGGATCCGCTCGATCCACCGGGCCGGGATGATGCGGGTCTGACCCGCCCGGCCCTGATCGGCCACCAGCAGCCCGAGGCGGGCGAAGTCCCGGGCGGTGGCGTTGATGCAGCAGAACGCCTTCTCCATCCCCCCGGGCCGGTCGAGGTTCCAGGTGGCGTCGGCCTGGGCGCCCATCGGCTTCCAGATCCGGTCCGAGAGGATGTCGGCCAGGGGCCGGCCCTCGGTCCGGGCCAGGATCAGGCCGAGCAGCTCGGTGTCGATGCTGCGGTAGCGGCCCTGGCTGCCCGGCTTGAACGCGAGATGCGCGTGGTCGCGCACGAAGGCTTCGATGTCCCGCGTCAGGTACATCCCGGCGGTGCCGGTCAGGGGATGCCGGGGATCGTAGCTCTCCGGCACGGCGATCCCGCTCGCCATGTCGAGGAGGTTGCGCACGGTGATCTGGCCGAAGACCGCGCCGTTCCTCAGCTCCGGCAGCAAGGCGGAGACGCGGTCCGTCTCGGCGAGCTGGCCGCGGGCCACCGCGGCGCCGACCAGCAGCGAGACGATGGACTTCGCCACCGACCAGGACGGGAACAGCGTCGCCGGACCGGTGCCGGGCCGCTGCCACTCGTGGACCAGGACCCCGTCCTGCACCACCAGGAACGCGTTGGTGTGGGTCTCCGCCAGCACGTCCATGAGCGGGACGGTCCGCCCCTTCCAGGGGACCCGGTCGAGGAGCGGGCGCGGCCGGGACGGCAGGTCCCGGGCCTGCGCCGGCGCCTCGACGACCCGGCTCGGGAACCACGGGCCCACCGAGGACGGCTCGACCAGGGCCAGGGCCGCGAGGGTGACGGGGTCGGGGACGTTCAGCAGCCCGCAGGCGGCCCAGGTGCAGCAAGCGGCCGCCGCGGTGCCGGCCGCCGCGATCGCACCCCAGCGGCGGCCCCGGCGCGGGCGAGCCGGTGTGTCCGGGATCGCGGAGGACGCGGTCATGTCGGATCTGTATCGCTCTGGATCGTCACGGTCGCGCGGCCGGCGACGCGGTGGACGGCCGACGCGCAGTCATCATGGTCAGGAGGGCTTAACGAAAGCCCCACTCCGTCGGCGGGCGAAAGACTTCCGAAGGTTCGGTGGGACGGCGGTTCGGAAATGTTCATGGATTCCGTGGAGACGTATCGGGCGGCGTCCTGTCGATGACAACATCCTGTCGACGAACCGGATCGGACGTGCCGCGGCGGCGCGATCCTTCATCTGCCGGGGCTTCCGATTCGAGGCAGATCTCTACACGCGTCCCGCGTCGCATTCACGTAGCCGTCCCGCGCAGAAAGTTCGCCGTGCCATGAATCCGTTCCTGATCCTCGGGCTCGCCATCGGCGCGGAGGTCACCGCCACCCTGGCGCTGAAGGCGGCCGACGGCTTCACCCGGCCGGGGCCGACGCTGATCGTGGCCGCGGGCTACGGGACCGCCCTGTGGCTGATGTCGACCAGCATGGACATGTTGCCGATCGGCGTCGTCTACGCGATCTGGTCCGGGATCGGCATGATCGGTGCCGCCATCGGCGGCGCGTGGCTGTATGGCGAGACGGTGAACCCGACGATGCTGGCGGGCATCGCGGTGATCGCCGTGGGCGTGACCATCCTGGCCACCGGCCAGGGCCGGCCTTGAAGGGGCGGTCCGCCGCGTCAGGACCGCCGTGACCGGTCGACCGCCGCTGTGGCTCTTCGGCGACACGACCGGGCCCGGCCGGCGTCCCGGACCCGCGCCACATCCTCGCCGCGAACGTGCCGTCAAGCTTGCCCGGCGCCGAGGCGCAGCGGAACGCGGACGACGCAGAACGGAGCGGGCCTGCATGCAGGGTAGCGAGCGGACGAAGATCATTCCTGTCCTGGTGGCCGTGGCCTGCGGCCTGGGGGCCTGCAATACGGCCGCGCCGGTGCTCACGACGGGATCGATCCCCGGCCACAAGCCGCCGGTGGCCGTCAGCGATGCCGAGCGGGATTGCCTGGGCCGGGCCATGTACTTCGAATCGAACCGGAGCGACGAGGGCGGCCTGATCGCGGTCGGCACCGTGGTCATGAACCGGCTGGAGAATGCGATCTTTCCGGGCGGCATCTGTGCCGTGGTCGGCCAGCCGGGCCAGTTCGCCGCGGGGGTCCTGACCAAGCCGATGCAGGACAAGGACCTCCAGAAGGTCGCCGACGCCGCCGACGCCGTCCTGGCGGGCGAGCGTCACCCGCAGGTCGGCAAGGCGATGTATTTCCACACCGCGGGGCGGCACTACGCCTACACCAACATGCATTACGTGGCCGAAGCCGGCGGCAACGCCTTCTACGAGAAGCGTGACGCCCGCGCGGCCAAGCCCGAGACGGCGGCGGCCCCCGCGTCGATCCCGACCTTCGCGGCGGCCCCGACGGCGGCCGCGCCGTAGCGTCCCGATCGGAGCCGGGTCTCCGTGGCAACGGGCCCGGTGTCGCGAGCGGGGCTCGGCCGCCCCGTCGCCGCGGCCGTTGCCGAAAAGGCGTACAACCGTAAGGTTGTATTCCCGCGGGCGATCAGGTTATGGCAGCGCCATGCCCGACGACGACGGTTTTGACCGCATGGTGAGAGCCGCCATCCGCGCCCACCGGCTGATGGGATCGCACGGTACGCCGATGATGCAACTCCTGTCGCGGCTGCTGCTGATGGAAATCGGACTCGCCCTCGCGGCCCGGTGCGAAGTCGACCCCGCCGCCAACGACAATCCGGACGATACCGAAGAGTAGAGCCTCGTCCCGAAAGGCCGCCGCCGGCTGTCGGACAACGACGTTGCGCCGGGCGGTTTTGCGTCTCGCGGGCGCCCGGTGCCCGAAGCCGCCGGGGGGCGATGAAGACCGGGTGGTCCTCGGTGCTGGCCGGCCGGATGCTGCCGAAGATCCCGGATCGACCATGAGTCACTGATCGAAATCCATCGAATGCCGCCGGGAAACTGTTGATCGACCCGGCTGGCCGGGCATGCGGCATTTACACCGGGCGGCGACGGTCTAGCTTGTCGGTAGAATCTACCCACGAATCACGGATGTCACGCCGATGATTGCCAACCGGGTAGCCCTCGCCGGTGCGCTCCTCCTGCTGAGCATCACGCCATCGGCGTCCCAGTTGCGCCGCCCGTTGACCTGTACGGAGGCGGCATCGGTCGGTCTCGACACCGCCGCCGTGCCGGAGGGGACGAAACCGCCGCCGCCACCGCAGAAGGCCCGCACCTTCTCCCTGGTCTCAAGCGGCGGCCTGCTGACCGTGATCTCCGCCGGACGCTCGGACTATTACGAGTGCCAACCCGCATCGCCGCGGTTGAATGAACGCTCGCCGCACAACGCGATCAAGTGCCAGAACGGTGTCTATTTTTTCCTGATCGACCTGATCAAGCTGAACTTCGTCGAGGCCCAGCTCAACCCGGAAGATCGCACCGAGATCAAGATCAGCTACGGAAGCTGTCGGGGTCTGTGATCGTGGCCCCCGGCGGAGCCCGATCCGCCGCGCGGCCTCACCGGCAGAACCGCGCCGCGGCCGGTGTCCACTGCCCGAAGCCCGTCGCGACCATGTTGGTCATCACCCGGCAGACATAGACCTTCTGCGCCGCGTCGTTGTGCGGCCCGGCATGGTAGCGCGCCACCGCCAGCGTCCAGCTGCCCTCCCGCTGCTTCAGCGCCCGGAGGAATTGCGTCGCGTAGTCGACATTCGCGTGCGGGTCGATCATGGCCTCGACCGAGCCGAACTTGCCGCCGTGGTAATGGTGGTTGATCTGCATGCAGCCCAGGTCGATCAGGCGCGCGCCCCTGCGCCGCGCCTCCCTGAAGCGGGCGATCACGTCCCCTGGCCCGGTCGCGAAATAGGCCGCGCCCTCGATGTTCATGGCGTAGGGCTGGAGGGAGCCGCGCTTGCCCGTCTCCGCGAGACCGACGGCGTAGAGCACGCCGAGGGGCACGCCGTAGCGCGCGGAGGCGCGGCCCATCTCGGCCTCGCAGACATTTGCCGCCGCCGGGACCGCGCTACAGATAAACGCCGCCGTCGCGAGGACGTATCGTGTCATCTCCCCGCTCTCCCTCCCGTCTGCCGGCGGCCGGACCCTGGTCCGCCTGTCGCTGCCTGTCCCCGCCCTGGCCCGGTCGGGCGCCCCCGGAAAAGCCGGGCTGCCCCTGCGCGGGGGCGTTGCCGGAAAAGCCCCCCGCCTCGGCCGGGCGCGCCTGGGCGACGGTGACCTCGGCCTGGTAGTTGGCCTGCTTCAGCAGATCGGTGAGGATCGCCGCGTCCCTGTGCAGGAGGGCCGCCGTCTCGGGCTGCGAGGCGCGCAGGTGCGTTTCGAGCTGGCCGTTCGTGAGCCGCAACTCCACCGTGACGGTCCCGAGATCCTCCGGCCTGAGCTGTATCCTGAGCACGCGCACCGGACCGTCTGGGCCGGTCCGGACCGCCGGATCGGCCTGGACCCGGGGTGCCGAATCGGTGGCGGCGGCGCGGTCGATCTCGTCCTTGATGGCCGCCGCGATCGTCGGCAGGGCGCCGGCGGGCAGGCTCGGTGCGGTCCCGTCCAGCCCGGTCGGGCCGGGGGCGTCCGCCGCCTCGGATCCCCCGGCGGAGGCAAGCCCCGTCCTGGCGATTCCCGTGATCGCACGGGTATCCGCGAGGGCGGTGACATCCGCCTTCTCCAGTCCGGCACCGGCCGCCCGGGCCGCCGCACCGGCGGGATCGGGGGCCGGTGCGCCCTGGTTCTGGGGCAGGCTCAGGGCTTGCGCCCCGGGCGCGGCGGCGACCAGCTCCGGCAACCCGGCCCGGTTCGGTTGAGGCTTGGTGGCGGTCAGCGCCGGCGATCCGGCCTGGGCGGCTTGCGGCCTAGCCCCGGTCCTGTCCACGGAGGCCGGGGCCGGCGGTGTGGCGAGCGCCGGGGGGCGCAAGATCGGCTTCGCGACGACGGGCTTGAAGTGGACCGCCCGGTCGAGCACCGCGACCCTGGGCAGGCGGCCCGGATCGATCCCCTCCGGCCGCGCGGTCGCCGTGTTCGCCGCCCCCAGGATGGTTCCGGCCGCCGGGAGCGCTCCGGAGCCGGCGGTCGCGGCCGGTGCGGAGGCGGCCGTGCCGATCGCGGCGGCATCGCCCCCGGTGGCCCCGACCGCCGCTGCGCCCGCGGTTCCGGGACGGCTCTTCGCGTCGCCCGCCGTGGCGGCCGCCGGAGCGCCCGCCGGCCCCCCCGCCGTGGGGGCCGCGGGAGCGCCCGCCGGTGTCACGGCGTTCAGGATGTTGGCGAGGATCGCCGCTGTCGCGTTGGCCGCATCGGCTGCGGATGGCGGCGCTGCCAAGAGTGCCTGGGCCGCCGGCACGGACTCGGCCGTCCCGGCAATCCCGTCCGGCTCGGCCGCCTCACCGGTGTCGCTGTCGCCCCGGGGGGCCGCCGGCCGGCCCGAGGCCGCGCGCAGGGCGGCCGAGAAGCCCCGCTTGGCGCCCGTTTCCGGCGCGTTCGGGGCGTCGGCCTCCGATTGCGGGGGCGACACGTCCCGATCGGGTTGCGGGATCGCCTTCTGGACCGTGGCGGAGATCGGGTTCACGGGTTCGCCTTCCTCAGAAGCAGATCGATCCGGTCGATCATGGCCTGGGCCCGGGGGATCAGCTTGGCGGGCTCGTCGGCCGCCGCCGCGGCCTGCGCCGGCTTCGCCGCGGCGGTGTCGGCCTCCGGCAGGCCGGGCTTGCCGGTGAGCCCCCGCCGGATCTCCTCGGCCGTCGCCAGGGCGGTATCGAGGAGGAGGGTGTCGCGCCGCGGCAGCCTGGACCTGTCGATGGCTTTCAGGGTCCGCAGCCCGGATTGGAACGTCGCCAGGCTCACGATCTCGGCGGCGGCCTGGTAGAGCCGCGCCTGGAGCGCCTCCGGGCTCTCGGGGGGGCAGAGGGCGAAGGCCCGGTCGGCGGCCAGGAGGGCCGAGCGCGTCTTGCCCTCCTGGATCGCCGTGCGGGCGATCAGCAGGTACAGGTCCTTCCGGCTCTCGGGGCCGAGCTCGTCCAGGATCCGGCCGAGCGCGGCGAAGCGCCCCTCGTCCTGGCCGAAATCCAGCTTCGTCAGCTGATAGGCGAGGCGCTGGCGGAAATTCCCCGCGTAGATCGAGTGCGGGAAGCGGCGCAGGTACTGGATCGCCAGGGCCTCGAACTTTTTCAGGTCGCCCACCTGCCCGAGGGTGAAGATCTCGCGGCGCAGGGCGCCCTCCTCCGACAAGGTCCCCGGCAGGAGCATCCTCGGCGTGAGGGGAATTTGCCATTATTCATCAGTATCTTACCTGTTAGGCGGGTGAGCGTACCCACATCTGAACCCACGGCCTTTGTGCAGCTTCGTGAGACCCTTGCGGTATGGCGGGGAACGGCACACCCGCACCGGATGCGCGAGTGGTGCACTTTGGCGTAGGTGACATCCTCGAACTGAGGAGGATGCGTTGGTCTACGTGCTCATCATCATGCTGGCCGGATCAGGCGCGTCGGTCGGATCCGTCGAGTTCAACACCAAAGAGGCCTGCGAAGCGGCAGCTAAGGCGATTGCCGATGCTGGCCGTCCTTTCGCCGGTGCGTCCGCCATCACGGTGTGTGTAGCGAAGGGGTAAGCCCGCACTGGATGCGCGAGCGATGGTCGTGAGGGGCGAAATCAATCCCGATCATTTGGTGGCCGCGCCCTCGGAACCATCGGTCAAGCGCCAGGCTTCCTAGCTTGACCGTGGAAGGATCTGCGCCTTGCACGGCCCGTGAGATGCCACCGCTCCCGGTGGCGGTACGAGAGGAGACATTCCTTGCGCACATCGATGATCACCGCGGCCCTGCTCGCCACGCTCGGCGCCGCAGCTCTCTCGACGTCTGCCTCGGCGGCCCCTCTCAGCCCGGCCCCGGCCGTCGCTGTAACCGGCGCCCACGACAGCATCGTCGACGTTCGCTGGCACCCGATCCGCCGTATGCGTCACATGATGCATCGGCGCGGGCACCACCGCATGTAATGACCGGGCAGTCGCTGCTGGCGACATCGTCCGAGGGCTCGGAAGCGGATGACACCGCTGCCGGGCCTTTCTTTTGTGAGCTGACGCGCATCCTCAAAGCATCGAGGCAAGCGACGGCAGATCCGCCCGATTGGCCAAGGCCTCTGCTTGGCGCACTCGATCCTGTGATCGTTCGAAAGCCTCATCGCCATCGTGGTAGAGGCGTTCGGACCGGGCGAGGTCGAAGCGGGCGAGCCTGAGCATCCGGACCGCGAGGAAGGCATAGATTAGGCGCATAGCTTGATCACCTCCTGCAGGATGGTGGCCGCGAGCCGTTCGTCCCCGTAGGTGCTCTCTAACAGGCCCGTGTCGGACCACTCGTTGAGCAGCAGGCGGGCTTTCGCCGCCAGATCGGCGGGGCTTCGTGAGACCTCCTCGGCAGCCCGAGCCACGATAGCTTCGTGTCGGCCGCACTCTCGATCTAAGCGTTCGTCGGCCCAGCCCTCGGCCACCGCAGCCTTGTTGATCCATGCCCGGTGCTGGACGGCCCAATCGCAAGCTTGAACGAGGTCGGACGGCGCAAAGGGCGGCAGCGAGGCGGAAGGGAGGGCCATGACAGCCCCTCCTGTCAGCGGAGCGGCGAGGATGGCGCCGAGTGCGGCGCGGCGGGTGGAGGCTGTCATTGCTGCCCCCTCGCCGCTTCGAAAGCCTCACGGCGATTGGCGTCGAGGCGCTTGCCGATTTTCGACAAGACCTTGCTGATGACGAACACGTCCTCCGGGTCGATAGGGTCTTGGGAACAACCCATGCGGTTAAGCACGCTCGCCCAGCGACACAGATCCGTCGTGTCGTTTTCCATCCTATCGATGGCGTACCACGCGGGATGCCGGCTCATGCGCGCGCCTCCCGATCCTTGCGGGCGCGCATCGCCTCGGCTTCTCGGCGGGCCTTTAGGGCGCCATCAGCGACGTGAGGATCCCAACCGTGCATCCGCCGCAACACGTCGTCCGGCTGCGGATCGTGCGGCTCATCCTGAATGTCGCCGCCGTGCTCGTTCTCCTCCTCCCGGTTCTCGCCGGCATCATCTTCGCCGTCATGCGTGGCACCGTCAGCCCAGTTGGCCTGATCCGTCGCGGCGCATCGCACCTGTCCGTAACCGGCCGCGACGATCGGCTCCGGGGCGCCAAGAGTGGGCTCTGCGTCGGGGTCGCCGTCCCAGGCGTCGAGAAGATCGATCAGGCCGCCGACGAGATCCTCAACCTCGGTGCGAGACAGGGCACGGATGCCGCGGGTGAACTCGCGCGGATCCAGAACTGGATTGGCCGCCTGGGCCAGGTGCCGGTCCAGCCCATCCTGGATCGCGGCGATAGCTTGATCGGCGGCATGCAGATGCCAAGTTGGGGTCCGCATCGTGCGGATGGCCTGTGTGACAGGTCCTACCTGTGCCGAAGGCAAGCGCGGGCGTTCACCGCCGCCGAGGGGCGGTGTAGGGTGATGGATAGCCATGAACTGCACTCCTGGTGCGGTTGGTGGTCAGGGCTGAGACGGAAGTTACAGCTTCCCCTCGGCCCGCTTTTCTGATACCCAGGAAATCATGTGGATGTCAATTCCTGATACCCAGAAAAAACGCGGACGTCCGGCAACCGGCGTCACGCCGCATCAGGGCATCCGGATGCCGCCTGAGCTTGTTGCAGCCGTCGAAAGCTGGCGAGACGACCAGCCGAGCCCACCGCCGTCGAGGGCCGAGGCCATCCGCCAGATCCTCACCGAGCACCTGAAGGCGAAGGGCTATCTGAAATGAGGTGCATATTGCTCGCCGCCTCACTCGCGGCGGTGATCGGCGGCGCAGCTCAGGCCAAGACCGAACGGTGCATGATGCGTGTCATCAAGCCGACTGGCGCTATCGAAAGTCCAGAGAGCGTGATGAGGGCAGGCTCTCAATTCGGGCCGATCACGCAAATGCGCGTTCAGAAACAGAGCGGTCGGATCAGCTACTGTGCGCACGGTGATTATTGCTATCCATCGACCAATCTGGAATATATCTCCCCCTGCCGGATTGGTGCTGACTCATCTTACGAAGACAAGGATGAGCGCATGTACGATCCACAATAACGCTGACTCCATGCGCCGCCTCGTCGAGGAAGGATTGAGGGCGAAGCGATCCTAGCGGAGCCAAGGATGCCGGACCTAGATCTAGACAATCACGACCTGGAACACTCGCCTTTATCCGGCTCATTCAGCCAAGATGGCGAGACTGTCGATGTCGAGATTTACCGGTATGCCGGGACGCATGATCCTTGGCAGCTTGTCGTGGTCGACCTGTCGTCTGGTCGCCCTACTGCTTGGGCTGAGACCTTCGCGTCAGACCAGGAGGCCTACGACGCATTCACCTCGATGTTAGAAGCGGATGGCTTGGCACCCTTCACGGGCGTCGTGTCGCCTGTGCGGCACTGACCCTATCCCCGCCTCGTGAGCGAGGCGACACCGATGAGAAGGATGAGCCGATGTCGCCTAAGCTTACCAAGACGATCATCGGCGCGGTCGTCGCCATCGCTCTGGCAGTGGCCGTTTCCTACGGTCTGATCAGCCAGCAGACTGCTGATCAGATCCAGACCAAGGCGAACCAAACCCTGCAGAACGATCAAGGCTCGCTTGGCCCGACATCACCCCAGCCGTCTCCGCAGGTGCCCGGTCAGCCCATGGGCCCACAGCCTTCCGCGTCTACGCCTCGCCAGTAGGCCGCCCTTGAAGCCGCCGGCGCCATCTTCATCGACGAGAACGGCGAGGGGGCGGGTGGCTGAGAACACGTCTGTAGGAACGTGCACCGTGACCTTCACCCCCAGGGGCTGTTGTATGTCCCGCCAAGATTGCTCTTGACGGTGCCACGGTACTCCCGGCATGGTGAATCGGTCGGGCTCACAGGGAGATGAGCACGTCTAACGGGGCTTCTTCACCCAGCAAGGTGTTGAGATTCCACTTACAGATTTGCGACGCTAGCCCGGCAAGGCCCGTCGCGAAGGTTTTCAAGCCTCACCCAGGACAATGACAAAACCACCCCGCGCCCGGCAGGCGGCGGGGTTGTCGTGTTTGCGCGTAGGGTAGAGGCATCTCGCCTCGCATCGTCAGTGGAATCGCGAGCCGGGCGTCACGATGAGCGACGAAACCGTCAAGAGCGGCGCGCAATATCCTAGCGTCCCATTCAATGATGCTATCGAATATTTTGATGATAAATTAAAGAATAAAGCATGCGAATTATGCGAAAACACGAATTGGGACGTATTGACGGAGAGGAATGCGCAGGTTCCTGGCTTTGTGATCCAGGACACCAGCAACTTTCAGACGGATGCTGTTTTGCCAGTCGTATTGCTCCAATGCACGAATTGCGGGAATTTGAAAACATTTCTTGAGCGACCAATTTACGAGTATTTGAAGCAGAAGCGGTCGCAGGCGGCGCAGGGGGGCTCCTCAGATGTCTGACAGCCCGGTTAGCAAAATCACTGGCCGGCCCCTACCTTGGGGAGGCAACCCAACGCGCGGTGGTAGGGGGAGCGGAGATCCGCCGGACGACATGAACGCTCGCATTGAGGCTCTGGAAGAAGGTCATCGGGCCATCCTGGCAAAGCTGGACGGCATCTCCAGCATGCTCGTGGAGGGCCGCGCCGAGGCGAAGGAAACGACCAAAGCCATCACGGATCTGCGGATCGACAACGAGCGCCGACTCGGACCGATCGACACCAAACTCGCGGTCCTCGAAGGTCGGGTCGATCGCACAGCCGACGCCACATCGCTAGCGACACTGACCGGAAAAATCGGCAACGTCGAAGCTACGGCGAAGGCGCTTCCGACGACCAAAGAGATGATCGCGCTCACGTTCGGAACGTTGACGCTGGCGCTTATAGGGATCGCCGGCATCGCCTTCGCCGTAGCTCGTTTCGCCCCCGCGATCCGCCCGTAGCCCCTCGACCCCGCCACCCCGGCGGCTATCCTGCCGGGATGCGCAGGCCCAGCACGTCGTGCGTGTGCACGAGCGCCCGGCCGACCATGATGCAGTGGTTCACTAGCGCGTCGTCGCCCATGTCGTGCGCCTCGATCGGGTCCCAGATCCGCAGGCACATGGCCTTGCCGCCAGCGCCATCGTGCAGGGCGAGGTAGAACGGCGTCGGCCCCTCGCCCTTCTCGACTAGGAGCGCGAGCCGCGCACCGGGCCCCGCGAAGACGCACCACAGCTCGTCGTACTCGATCGCCGAACTCAGTTCGTAGACGGGGAACCGCTCGGGCTCGAACTTTTTTCGGAACGCGATGACGTTCGACATGCGGCCTCACGTCAAGATCGGCCTAAGGTTACGAATGGTATCTGACGTGTGATAGCCCTGTGCAGACTTGAATATCTCGCTGATCTGCCGCGGCTCTTGACCGCCGTTCACTGTCAGGTCGCCTTGCTTGATCGTGATGTTGTTCGTCCGGCTGTAGTCGGAGGTCGACATGCTCGGCGCGGTCGGCATGGCGAAGGCTGGGACGTTGCCGCTCTGGAACACAGGCGGCAGGCCGTTCGGTAGCACGTCGCGAACGGAGACCGGCTTTGGCGCCGGTGTGACGGGCGCGGCCGGTGCTGCCGCGACGGCGTCACCACGTTGCAAACGGTCAAGGAAAGGCTTGCGGATCTGGTAGGCGAGATCGTGCTTTTGCGGGTTTTCGAATTTGGCGATGGCCTCGTACAAGGCCTGATTGTCTGAGGGGGCAGCCATAATCGCCCGATACGCGTGGTTATGGCTCACAGCCCCGGGTAGCCCCAGCATCTCCATTCGGTGATACTGTTGCTGGATCTGCATATCTCTCCAATCCTTGCCCTGCGATGCAGCGTACTTCTTCAGCAGAGGGAACCGCGGGTTGCCGTTGGCGTCGCTCCACTGTGCGGTGCCGTGAGCGTGACCGCTATCGCCGTCCGGACCGCCGGGATCGAGGTTCAGGCCGCTCTCGCCCTGCATGGTGGCGATCATCGCCATTGCTTTGCCCTGGGGCATACCTTCGCCACCCTCGGCGACTGGCCGTTGCAGGAACTCCATCCAGGATGCGACGCGCTGTGCACCCGCAGCCGACAGCCGACCCCGCGCGGCCCGCCTGCCATCATTGCCGGTGTAGCTGCCGTCGAGCGCCGCAGCCTCGCCCCCGTTGGTATGCGCCTCGGCGCTGCCGCCGCCCAATGCACGCCTCACCGCGTTGTAGCCGCGCTTCAGCAGCCGCCCCAGGCCGCCGCCCTGCGCCTTGCGCTCGTCATCGAACGCCTTGGCCTCAGGGTCGGTCTTGAGGCTGTCCTGATACTCCTCCGGCGTCTGGTATCCGTGGCCGGTTGCGGCCGCGCCGATAGCGATCGGGATGCCGAACGTTCTGAGCAGACCGGCCCATCCGGCACCGAGCAGCCCGAAGGCACCGAGGATCTTCTTGATCCAGTCCGTCGCCACGTAGGCGCCGAGAAGACCGAGCGCGACCTTCATCTTGTCGACGTTAGCCGTGAACTTTCCGGTCTCCTTGTCGAAATCCCCAAAGGCCGAAAGCATGGTCTCAAACCATTTCTTCGCCTCCGGGCTGGTGATGAGCTCAAGGAGCGCCTTCGCCAGTTCGAGCACAACTTGCGCGATACGGCTCATCACCTCGGCAATCTGGTCGCCGTGATCGTCCAGCCATCCGATGAACTTCTGAAAGGCATTATTCTCGCCGTCGAACAAGCGAGACGCGACCTTCTGGCCGATGATGTCGAGGCTGGCGCCCAGCGAACCGAAGGTGCGCTGAAGGGCGGCAGCATCCTTCGCGGCCTTGTCGGGATCCAGGCCGGTGCGCTTCAGCTTTTCGTTGTACTCTTTCTCAAATCCTTCCATGCCGTTGATTAGTGCTCGGCCCGCCTTTTCATCGGTGATGCCGAAATCGTTCAAGTAATCGCGCTGGAGGAAGATTGGCTTCTCGCCGAGTTTCTTCCCAAAGTCATGGTAGAGCTTATCGGCCTCGACACGCTTGCCCATGACATCGCGCGTCTTGATACCCAGCCGCTCGAGTAGTTCGTAGTAGCCCGGCTCCTGAAGCTTGCGGGCAAAGCTCTCGAACGACGATATTCCGCCTTCAACGCTGCTGCCCATCTGCGAGGCCGCATAACCGATGGCCTGGATCGATCGCACGGTGGTGCTGGTGCGCTGGCTGGTGAACTGGAGCGCATCGAACGACTGCGCCATGCGGACCACGCCGGCATGCACGCCCAGGGCTGCCGCCTCGATGGCGGTCGCGACGCCGACGACGACCTTGAGAAAATCCCCGACCCGCTCCTTGCCGGCTTTAATCGCGGCCTGCTGGTCACGGTCAGCCTTGACCCGGCGAGCCTCCTCATCCTTGGCCTTCTGCAACGCCTCCTTGGCGAGCCTCAGGTTGGTCTCGCGGGTCAGCTTGGCCACCTCCTCTTCGGTCTTCGTGCCGGCCCAGCGGGCGTCCTCGATCACCTTCTCGGCGCGGACGACAGCATCCTGATAGTCTTGTACCGATTTCTCGGCGACCTTGCGGCTGCCATCGTCTGCTTTGAAGCCGATCGCAATCCACAGGGACTGCAAAACATCGTCAGCCATGCTTCACCTCAATCCGTAATGTACTGACGCAAGTTTTGCGGGAAGACGCCGCCCTGAACCGACAAACAGGTCATCTCATTGAACCAGGGGCCGCCCGGGCCGCCGTGGGTGTCGCCAATCCGATTTATGACGTAGACTTTGTATCTGCCGTTACTATCAATCGAAGGTATGCGCGCGTTGATTGGCTCGCTGTGCAAGCTGAGATCGGGCGACGCACGTTGAATAGAGTCGTTATTAATCTTGAGCACACTGCCAGGCGTGACGCGCGGATTGATGAGAGACCGGACGATAAAGCCACCGGGTGTCTGAGTGGGCAGACCAATCAGACCGGTTTCGGAGTTCAACACCACGTCGGGGCCGGGGAGCGTCGCATCCGTCCGCAAGATCTGGAGCTTGCTGCTCTGAATCGACCATTCCGTACCGGTGGCCTTGGCCGTGTCCCGCAGGATGTCCTTCGACGCACCGAAAAGGATGCGCGGTCCGTTAAACTTGGTGTCGGGCAATCCGGCGATGTATCCGCGGGCCACATCGTAGGCCTTCATCGGTTCGAGCGCCGCGGTCACCACATCCATGTGCGTCCAGCCCGCCGGCAGAGACTTGTTTGTCACCGCATAATTATACGCTTCGTCACCATCTCCACAAAAGATGTCTAGACGCTTATCGACCGGTGTCTCTTGACCAAAACGAGAAAACTTGATGTTGCCGGTGTAGATAATTCCATAATTGCCCTCATACCCTGCGCTTAAGACTACGCGGGTATATTCCTTATCTACAAATTGCTGCGCCGTTGCGCGCGACACGTTGTAAATGTAAATTTCGGCCGTGTTCGGCGTCTGCCGGGTCTGCTGCTCGGTGCGAAAAACGACACGGAGCTGCGAGAAGTCGCGTTGCCCGGCGCTTCCCTGCACCGTCAGGCTGATCTTCCGAAGGTACTGGAGTGTCATTGGCTGGCCTCTCGGCAGTCAGGGCGCCCCCGGCACGTCGCGCGCGCCGGAGGCTTCGTCGTGAGGATCTGAGGGATGGAGTACCCCGTTCCTCTGTCGCGGTTACTTAGACAGCGCCACTCAACGACTTGGCGCCGCGCAGGTGACGAACCCGAGCTGCCGAACGGCGTCAAAGTGCCCGACCCGTCCGAAAGGCACCCCGGCATCCGCCCGGATCTCTATTCCGGCGCCAACTCCGGCAAGTTCAGCCGGGCATCCGCATCGGTCGCGAGCGCCTGGACGTAGGCGCCCCACGCCTCCCGCATCCGCCGATTGGTCGCCGTCTCGATCCCGACGATGCGGGGGCCCTGTACCGCCCCCCCGACCACGCGGGCCGTGGCGGATTGGTGCGGAGCGCCCAGCACAGCGTTCGGCCCGAAGTGCGCCCCGATCTGAGCGAGGCTGCCGGCTAAGGCATCGGCTTCTGCCCGCATCGCCTCGACGCGCCGGGCGATCACCTCCGCATCCCGGGTGACGACGCGGTAAACGGCCTGCTGAACCCGGAGCCTGGCATCGGCAGCCGCCTGCTTCCGGGCCGTAGCGGTCGCCGCCAGGGCCATACACGCCTGCTCGGCCGACGCCACACGGGCTTGCGCCCCTACGTGCCGGCCGTGCGCCTCGCCACTGTCGTCCGCCGTAGGGTGGGGGACGCTTCCCCCACCTTCGGCCCAGCGAGCGATCTGGTCCGCGAGGTCAGCGCCGAGCCGGCTTACCCCGGCTGCGGCTTCCTCGACTGCTGCAACAGCCTGCCGGTGCAACTCGCGTCCGCGCTCGGCAGCCTCGACGGAACTGGCATAGTCCGCGTCCCGCAGGGCGCGTTCGGCGATGGCGAGCCGCAGACGGTCGCGAAGCTCGGCCTCATTCCCGATGTCGCTCTCCGGCGCCGGCAAGGCCCGGATCGGCTGTTCTCGCAACTGACGCTCCGCGATCCGCGCGCGCCGCTCGGCGAGTTGCTCCGGCGTGGCGATCTTGCCGTCATCAGAAAGGGTGCGAACGCCCTCGCGCCCCATACGGTCGAGGTAGGCCATCAGCGAGCCCTCCGGCCGGACTGGAGGAAGGCGCGCAATCGGGTAGCCTGCTCGACCTTCAGCCAGGCTTCCGCGACACCGGCACGGGCGGCGTCCGCGAAAGCCGCCCGGCGGGCCGCCTGCCGGGCCTCGCGGTCGTTGGCGTGCACCTGATGTACGTGACCATGACCGCCGCAGGTGCACGGGCCGTTGCCGCAGTCCTTGGTAGGGGTGCGGATCTGAGAGACAGGCGCGTCCCCGTACTTGCTACGGATCATAGGCACCCCGTCAACGACGAAATGCCCATAGAAGTCTTTGCCTTTCACAATCATGCAGCGTCTCCGGCTAGTCGTGCGTAGAGTTCGAGGATCGACGGCTTGGACGCGAGCAGCACGAGGACGCCAGCAACAGCATTCGCCACGTCGTCGTGCGCACCCTTCACCTGCGGATGGTCGATGATGTCCCGGCCCGTGCCGCGGGTCGTGCGCCGCTCTAGAGAGACAAGCTGCTGTTCCAGCTTCGGCACCGGCAGCATGCTGCACCGCTGGCTGTTCAGGACCGGCAAGAACTCGCGGTAGATGTCGGACTTCGACCGCTCGGACACCTCGTATGTGATCCCGTGCGCCCGGAACCGCTCCCGGGGCCACTCGCCCGCGTACCGGTCTCCCGTCACCGAGCCGAGGCCGTAGATCTTCAGGAGATCCGCGAAGCTGGCGACCACAGAGTCCGGAGAGCCGCCGGGATACATCTCCCGAACCGCGTCGAGGTGGGCGATGCCGTTCTCCGAATGGCCGATCGCCAGCGTCATGCTGTCGGCGCCGCCGCCGGACGGGTCGCAGAAGGCTTGGTAGGACAGACCGGGGGCCGGGGCGCGTTCCAGCAGGTCGCCCGCCATGCACGCCTGCACCGCCTCCAGGCTGATGAAGGCTTCCACGTCCACCCGGAATTCGGCGCCGTACTCGGCCGAGGCCGCAGCCGGATCCCGGGTGTAGGCTCGCTTCACCACTGCCGGGTCCAGGCTCGGATTCATGGTCTGCGACGGCGCCCGCAGCACCAGAACAGCCGGATCGCCATTGGGCCCAAAATCCCGCTGGTGGGTGCGGTACAGCTCGCCCTTCCGGGCATAGGGGCTCGACAGCACGCACAGCGGCCCGCCGGTCGTCGCCAGCCCAGGCCGCACCGCGTCGAGGATCAGCGTGTCAGGGTTGGCGCTGTTCTCCAGGTGCCAGAAGGCCACCTCGTCGGCCAAACACCCCGCCAGCGTCTCTCCGCGGATGGTCCTGTAGTTCGCCGGCCGAACCTCGATGTCGACGCCGGCCTTTAGCCGGATCGTGTCGGCGGTTGGATCCTCGTCCACCATGTCCCGCATTTCAGCGGAGTGCTCAAACAGGCCGAGCATGTAGGAGAAGATCTTGGCAGCCTGGACCGTGGTCGAAGCCATGATCGGGAGCTTGATCCGCTCGCCCGGGGCTTGGACGGCAGCGTAGTCCACCAGCCCCGCGAGGTAGGCGCCCAGGACGGAGAAGGCGCGGGATTTGCCGCCGCGGCGGCCCACGATGCCCCACAGCTCGTCAACAGGGCGCTCGGGCTCGCGCTCGCGACCGGTCAGGGCTGTGAAGATCGCCCGCTCGTCGTCGGTCAGAGCTTCGCCCCGGGAGGCGATCAGAATGGCGCGCCACGGCGCCCAGGTCTCACCCGGGAGGATCTCCGCGAAGATGGCGGGATCGGCCAGGGCCTCACGCATTGTGCAGAGGGGGCGGCAAGCCGTGTTCATGTCGGGCGCCTGGCGTAGCGCTCGCGGACGCTCGGCCGCTCTGGAGCCTTCGGAAGGCCCATGCGGCGGGCCTGGCGGTCCATGCGGTCGCCCAGTTGACCCAGGGCCTCCAGATCGACGTTCTGGCCGCTCGCCATGGCCGCGTGCAGCTTGGCCAACTCCACCGCCAGCCCAGCATAGGCGCGGGCCGCCTCGCGCTGAGTGACCGACATGGCAGCCTTGCCGCCGCGCTCGGCCTCTACCTCGTCCAAGACGGACTTGTAGTGCCGTGCCGCCTCGGTGCTGCCCGGCACGGTCACGAGGAACGGCCGGCTACCGTTGGCGAGCGCAGAGCGCTGCTTGGGCGAGCGTGTAGTGGCGGGCTGTGCTTGGAACGACATTCAGGCGCTCGACTGTGAGCTGCTAAATATAGGGCAGATCTGTCGAACTGTCCAATATCCGCAAGTATAGTTCCCTGGCGTTCCCAGGCGTTCGCGGGCGTTCTGTTCGTGATCAATGGCTTTGTATTTGCGCATTGATAGACGCGGCGGTGTCCGGTCCTAGAGGCGCGGCAGTGCCGGCGCCGGAACGGTCCTGATCCGCCCGGCGTTCACCGCGCCCTACACCGGACAGGCTGGAGACCGCCATGAATGCCGTGAAGCCCCTCGCTCTCATCGCCCTGCTCGCCGTCGGCGTGGCCGGCTGCGACGACAAGAAGGCCGAGAACAACACGCCCACGAAAGCGGACTCGTCCAAGATGGAGCCGCAGACCGATCAGTCGGCCCCGCCGAGCCAGAAGCCGAAGCCGTAGGACCAGCGCCAGATCGGGTTAGAAACACCCGCGATCGTGGGCCAGCATGTGGGTAGCTGGCCATGCCGAAACTCAACGCACTAATGTTGCGATGCTTTTCGGGCTCGGCGGCGGAAGGCGCATCCGCCGACATGGGTTTTCGAGGGGGCGCGGTGCCTGCGTCAGGTTTTTCGAGCGGAGCGGCCGCCGTCTCCCGCCACGTTCTCAACACCACTTTAGAACCGAGCCCACAGCGCTTCGAGCAATCAGCTCGCCCTACTGCCCCTGTAGCCGGTCACCGTCATCCTAGCGGCTACCGCCCGGCTTTGTTGCGTCTATCGGCCGACTAACTGGGCTCGTCTTCCATCCTCCTACCCCACCATTAAAAGGTGTGGCGTGGCAAGGTGGGGCGGTGTGGCGCCTCGGGTGGTTTGCCCCACTGCCACACCTGCCCCACCCCCTTTAGGGGGGGGCAAGGTGTGGCGGGGCAGTTCACCCCCGTTTTAGGCTGCCTCACCTACCTCGACGAACGACCGTTTGTTGCGCTTTTCGTCGGTGCCCTCGACGACCACGAACATGCCGGTGTCGATCCATGTCCGGAGCATCGACTTCACCCGATTCCTGCCAACGGCGTCGAGGTCGATGCCAAGCGCGGCGGCGATCGGGATGCCGGCCCACTCCTTGGACTGGGCATTCTCACGCCACCGGCCGTTCGCGAGAGCGCGCTGAGCCTTGCGAAGGTGATCGACCGTCAGGCCTTCCAGCAGATCAGGCCACTGCCAGGGCTCGACGACGGCGACATGATCGCTTCCGCCGATTGGGCCATTGCAGAGGTCGACCGGCACGAGGTGGAACCATTCGCTGCGCTCGGGTGGCGGGGCGAGGTTCGCCTTGCCGTTGTCGGAACGGAAGTAGCCACGGTTCGTCGGCAGCCCGGCGCGGTCCGCCTGCTCCTTGGTCATGGGGTTGAGCACCCGGGCGCTACGGGCGGCGGCGAGCAAGGCACCTGCCCCGCGGCCGTCCTCCACCGTGTATTCGCCCGTGGAGCCGCTCTGGCCCTTGCGGACGTGGTGGATCAGCTCGACAGCGGCGCGGCCATCCTCCGCGACGCGGTTCCAGGCTTTGGCCACGATGTCGATGGCGGCGTTGTCGTTCTCGGTGACTCGGTGCGAGCTGACGAAGGGATCGATCACCAGCACGTCGATTCGATTGTCGAGAATGGCGCGGATCAGGCCCTCCACCATTGGCTCGGCGACCTTCGTTCCCTCTCGGGTGGTGGTGGCGATGACGATGCTGGTGGTCCGGCCGGAGTTGAGGAACAGGCGCCCCTCAATCTCGGCCGGCTTGATCCCGTAGTGCAGGCAGATCGCGGCCACGCGGCGCTCGATCTCCTCCAGCGGATCCTCCAGGTTCAGATACCAGCACCGAAGCGGCTTCGGTACCGACACACCGAGCAAGGGCCGACCGGTGACCATGGCGATCACCTCAACCAGTGCGAGGCTGGACTTGCCGACGCCGCCGGGCGCCGCCGTGGTGCTCAGGAACCTGCGGATCAGATGCCGACCGTAGATCCAATCCCGCGGCGGGATCGTCGTCGGATCCCGCCACCGGAACGGCTGGGCGCGGATCACCGGCCCGACCTCCGGCATGGCATCCGGATCCGGACCAGGCCAGCCGCAGAACGGGTCAGCCTGGTCGATCGAGACGCCGTTGTAGGAGCGCTCCGACATCAGGCACCTCCGCGTGAGCCGGCGGGCTGGAGCGATGCGGCGATCTCGGTGGCGTTGAGGATCGCCGCCCCCGCGCACCGGAGGGCGTAGGCGACGCCGCGCCTGTCCCCGATAGCGGCGAACTCAGCAGCCGTCCGAGCGTAAGTCTCGGCGATCGACGCGGCCTCGGCGACGGCATCGAAGGTGTGAGCGGCCATTGCCGCCCGTTCGGGGCTATGGAAGGGCGCGTTCATTCGGCGCCGCCCCAGCTGATCGTATCGGCAGCGAAGCGGGCCAAGAGAGCGGCGTCGCTGCGCCCATGGTCCTTCTTCCGGCTGAAGCTCGCGGCCGAGGCCGGGAACAGGCGCAAGGCGAGCGCCCGCCCGGCCTCCTTCGGATCCGCCGCGCCGAGTATGCCGTGGTGCCGCTTCCAAACAGACGGCGTCACCAAATGCACCGGGAGGTGGCAAAGGGTGGCGACGGTCTTGGCCGTGGCGTAGGCAGCGCCAATGCCGAAGGCCTGCTTGCAGCCGTCGCGCGGCTGCGGGCCCTGCCGCTCGACCGCGGCGAGCGCCGGACCTAGCTGTCGGATCCGCTGCTCCAGGGTGTGCGCGTCGACCTCGCCGTTCACCACCGGCATGTCCTCGACGGACACACGCTCCGGATAGGCCGGGAAGTAGAAGGCGACTGCGCCGGTGAGGCCCGGATCGACTGCCAGGATGCAGAGGGAGGGGGCGCTCATGTGCGCCCCCAACGGTCTGTCACGCTGAACGCCAGCTCAGCGACGACGCTGGCCATAGACGGCGTCAATCCAAAACGAGTGGTGAGATAGGGGGCTTGCCGAGGAACCTCGGTTGGCGCATATCCCTCAAAGCGATCTTGCCGGACGCACTTTGAGAGACCCGCCGTCGCCCCGCGATGCGCGGGTTTCTTCATGACTCAAGCGGCCTCCTGCACCAGTGAGGCGACGTAAGCCCGAAGGCTCTCGTCCGTGATGAAGCTCGATCGGCCGATGTGAACGACCTTCAGCTTCCCCTGATTGATCAGACGGTGAAGGGATGTGTTGCTGGTCGAGAGCATGTCCATCGCATCCTTGCGACGATGCAAAAGCTTCCCCGTTGGCGCGCGCAGGTCTCCTGCGGCGCCCTGAACTATTGCGTTCATGGCGGCTATCCTTGAGAAGCTCCCCGAAATTCCAGGGGAGCAAGGACAATTTGGTGCGGTCTAAATGGAACTAATAGTCATCTCGTTGAGGCTATTTTTTCCATGGCAGCGGCTGATTGCTGTTTCGCTCGGAACTCATTGTAGGCCGATCGCGCAAACCCAGCAGGCTTGACGCCAAGGTCAAGGATGCCGACAACCTCTATAGATAAGCGCAGGAAATCTCCGCTCACTGAAGGGCCGTTTCCGCTGATATACAGGTAGGTATTCGAGACAATATTTCTGATGCCAGCAACCCGATTGGACTTGTGTCTGCCACGACGCAGTTGTTCAGTCGGTTGTGGTACGCGCGCTGCTCCGGTCGCCTCGGTTAAGATCTGCAGTTTATTGATCAGATCGGTCAATTGATCGCGCAACACTCCTTGGTTGGCTAGTGCTTGGATTGTAGGCGCGTGAAAGTCACCTACTTGCTTCGAAAGAGTGCGGGCGAGTTCGCGAGCTTTTTTAAGCTGTTCGATTGCTGCCAGATTATTGGCCTTGCGAAAGGCTGGTGGCGGAGGCTTGTCACTTCCAGGTCCGATCCCAGCCAGCAGATTGGCTGCGATCTCGATCTTGAGGTCAAGCTCCTCGGCCGTCAGATCCTGCCGCGGTTTAAGCCGCCGAAAGGCAGCAATGAGCTGCTCCTTATGAAGACGGCTCATCGGCACTTAAATTTTCGTGTAGTAAAGGCCGCCCAAGCATCCATCAACTCGCGCCGCTTCTCAAACAGATCGGATCGCCAGTAGGCTCGCTCGGTCGTGCCGCCCACTGTATGCGCCAATGCCGTCTCGGCCAGATCGCGAGAGAACGATGTGCGCTCGGCGACCCAATCTCTGAAGGTTGAACGGAAGCCATGAACGGTCAGGCCCGGGCCTTTAAGCTTGGCGAGCAAGTCGCGCAGAAGCTTGTTGTCGATGCGGTCCCTGCTCTGGGGACCACAGAAGACGAGCGGGTTACCTGTTCTTTCTATGCCTCTCAGAATGGCTAAAACCGGCTCGGAGAGCGGCACGCGATGTTCGGCGCCGCTCTTCATCCGCTCGGCCGGCAGGGTCCAGATTGCGGCTTCCAAATCGAACTCCGACCAATGCGCACTCGCTGCCTCGCCGGCACGAGCTGCCGTGAGGATGGTGAATTCCAGCAACCGCGCTTTGACCCGAGGCTCCTTCGCGAGATCGGCCATGAAAGCAGGCATTTGGTCAAAGGGAAGTGCCGGATGGTGCTTCACCCTCTGCACCTTCGATCGCTTCGGCAGCAGGTTCTGGAGGTGGCCCTTCCAGCGCGCCGGGTTCTCGCCGCGCCGGTAGCCGCGGGTTGTGGCCCAATCGAGCACCACCTCGATACGCCCCCTCACCCGCGTTGCTGTCTCTGCCTTCGTGGTCCAAATCCCCTCTAGAACCTTCATCACCAAACCGGTGTCGATAGCCGCCACCGGCAGATCGCCGAAGACTGGATAGACGTAGGCCTCCATCGAGGCCGGCCACTGTTTCAGATGAGTCGCATTGCGCCAACCGGCCTTGTGAGCCTCGAAGTAGGCCTTGGCGCATTGTATGAAGGTGACGGACCGCGCGGCCTCTAGTTCTTCCTGCTGCCGCTTCTCTTTGCGGATCTCGATGGGATCCACTCCGTCAGCGGTGAGCTTCCGGCATTCGCGCGCTCGATCGCGTGCCTCGGCGAGGCTGAAGGTTTGAGCTGAGCCCAGGCCCATCTCGCGCGATCGCCCAGCCAAGGTGAACCGGTAGATCCAGCTTTTGGCTCCTTTGCCAGTTACCTGCAGCCACAGCCCGTAGCCATCGCCGTACATGCCAGGCGTCTTCAGACGTGCAACGCCGAGCGCCGTGAGCTTACCTTGCATGTTGTTCGTACCCTCGCACCTACCCACATCGCGAACAGGGATTGGGGAGAATGCTAGAGAACTTCCAGAAACTCTGCAATTGAAATATCCGTTGTCGAACATCGTGTTAAGGAGTCCCGGGGAATACCCAGGAGTTACTTGTTCGAGGAAGGAGCACCCGCAGACGGTGGCCCTGGTCCTGTCGAAGGTGAAGCCGGCCTGCGCCGCCAAGGTGATGGCCCAGCTTTCGATCCCCCTGCGCAACGGCGTCATGCGGCGGATGCTGACGTTCAAGCCGATCGTCGAGGCGACGATGAAGCTGATCGAGCAGACGATCCATGAGGACTTCATGATCAATCTGGCGCGCAACGCCGCGGCGGACACCCATTCGCGGATGGCGGACATCATCAACAAGATGGAGCGCCAGAGCATGGAGGAGGTCCTCGACAACCTCTCGCAATCGCGGCCGAAATCGGCGGAGATCCTGAAGAGCCTGCTCTTCACCTTCGACGACATCGTCCACATGACGCCGCGGGCGCGCACGACCCTGTTCGACCAGATCCCGCACGAGAAGGTCATCCTCGCGCTGAAGGGCACGAATCCCCAGCTGCGCAGCGTCGTGCTCAGCGGCCTGACCGCGCGCGCGCGGCGCCTCGTGGAGCACGAGCTGGAGGGCGGCGAGCCCGCCTCCCAGCGGGACGTGCTCGAGGCCCGTCGCTCGATCACCGATCAGGCCCTGGAGATGGCGGCCCGCGGCGAGATCGAGCTCAACGCGGCCGATTCGGAAGACACCTACATCCGCTAGTGCCGTGCCCGATCGCGCCGCGATCGGGCACGGCACCGGGCTTCCGCTCGACCGCCCGCCGTCCCGCCGAATCGATATCCGCTCCGGTGGAGCGCGCTGGAGACTGACCCGCCGCGATGTCCGACGACGATAAGGAGAGCAAGACCGAGGCCGCGAGCGACAAGAAGATCGGCGAAGCGCTCGCCCAGGGGAACGTGCCGTTCTCCCGGGAGGCCCCCGTCTTCGCCTCGATCCTGGGCCTGCTCGTTTTCCTGGTGTTCGTCGCGCGGGATCAGGGCGCCCCGCTCCTGCAGCGGCTGGCGCTGCTCCTCGAGCAGCCGCGAAACTTCCCCGTGGAGACCAGCCGGGACGCCATGCACCTCGTCCACGCGCTGTCCCTGGAGATGGGGCGGTTCCTGCTGCCGGTCCTGTTGATCCTGCTCGTCGTCGGGCTCGCGGCCTCGATCTTTCAGAACGCACCCCGCATCGTGTTGAATCGCATCCAGCCGCAATGGTCCCGCATCTCGCCCGTCAGCGGCTGGAGCCGAATCTTCAGTGTACAAGGCCTCGTCGAGTTCGGGAAAAGTCTCTTCAAGTTCCTGGCGATCGGCAGCATGTCGTTCATGGTGCTGAGCGCCGACCGGCACGAGATCGTGAATGTCATGTTTATGGACCCGATCGGGCTGCCCGAATTCCTCCTGACCCTGTCGGTCCGCCTGATCTCCGCGGTCAGCGTGGCGACCATCGCCCTGGTCGCCGGGGACCTGGTCTGGACGCGGCTGCGGTGGCAGCGCGACCTGCGGATGTCGCGGCAGGAGCTGAAGGACGAGTTCAAGCAGGTCGAGGGCGATCCGCTGGTCAAGGCGAAGATGCGCTCCCTGGCGCAGGACCGGCTGCGCAAGCAGATGATCGCGGCGGTGCCCCGCGCGACAATGATCCTGGCCAACCCGACCCACTACGCCATCGCCCTGCGCTACGACCAGACCGAGAACGACGCCCCGATGGTGCTGGCCAAGGGCACGGACCTGATCGCCCTGCGCATCCGGGAGATCGCCGAGAAGCACCGGATCGAGATCGTGATCGACAAGGCCCTGACCCGGGCGATGTACGACCATGTGGAGATCAACCAGGCCATCCCGGCGGAATTCTACCGGGCGGTGGCGAACCTGCTGGTCTACGTGATGACGCGCAAGCGGCGCTGAGGGATCTCGGGAGGCCCGGGCTATCGCCTGACCGGCGTTGCCCGGGCGGTCGCGGGTCGGGAGGTCCCGGTTCCAGAAGCGCCGCGACCGTTTGCGGGTGCCGGGCTGAGCCCTGCGCTCGGGGGCCGCCCCCGAACCCGGCCAAGGGGCTTGCCGCCCCTGGGAGACCCGTGATCCGGTCCCGGCCAGCCTCAGGCCTCCCGGCGCTTTGCCTCCCGGCGGAACCGGTGCAGCACGAACTCGGTGTAGCCGTTCGGCTGGTGGGCGCCCTCGAAGACCAGGGCCTCGGCGGCCCGGAAGGCCGGCCCGTCGAAGCCCGGGGCCATGGGCCGGTAGGCCGGGTCGCCGGCGTTCTGGCGGTCCACCACGCCCGCCATCCGCCGCAGGGCTGCGCCGACCTGATCCCGGTCCACGATCCCGTGGCGCAGCCAGTTGGCGATGTGCTGGCTGGAGATCCGCAGGGTGGCGCGGTCCTCCATCAGCCCGACCTCGTGGATGTCGGGCACCTTCGAGCAGCCGACGCCCTGGTCGATCCAGCGGACCACGTAGCCCAGGATCCCCTGGCAGTTGTTGTCGAGTTCTTCCTGGATGGCCTCCGGCGCGAAGGCGCCCGCGGCGAGCGGCAGGGTCAGCATGGCGTCCCGGGTCGCCGGTGCCCGGGTGCGGAGCTCGGCCTGGCGGGCGCGGACATCGACCTGATGGTAGTGCAGCGCGTGCAGGGTCGCGGCGGTGGGGGACGGGACCCAGGCGGTGTTGGCGCCGGCCTCCGGATGGGCGCCCTTGGCCTCGAGCATCGCGGCCATCCGGTCGGGGGCGGCCCACATGCCCTTGCCGATCTGCGCGTGGCCCGGCAGCCCGCAGGCGAGGCCGGCATCGACGTTGCCGTCCTCGTAGGCCTGGATCCAGGCGGTCGCCTTCATGGCGTCCTTGCGGACCATGGGGCCGGCCTCCAGGGACGTGTGGATCTCGTCGCCGGTCCGGTCGAGGAAGCCGGTGTTGATGAAGAACAGCCGGTCGGCGGCCGCGGCGATCGCCGCCTTGAGGTTCAGGGTCGTGCGCCGCTCCTCGTCCATCACGCCGATCTTGAGCGTCCGCGGCGCGAGGCCGAGCAGGGCCTCGACCCGGCCGAACAGCGCCACCGCGAAGGCGACCTCCTCGGGGCCGTGCAGCTTCGGCTTGACCATGTAGACCGAGCCGGTCCGGCTGTTGCGCAGGGGGCCGGTGCCGTTCAGGTCGTGCAGGGCGATCAGCGCGGTCACCGCCGCGTCGAGGATCGTCTCGGGGATCTCGGCGCCGTCGAGGGTCACGGCATCCGTGTACATGTGGTGGCCGACATGCCGGACCAGCATCAGCGACCGCCCGGGCAGGGTCAGGCGCCCGCCGTCGGGGGCCGTGTAGGTCCGGTCCTCGGCGAGCCGCCGCTCGAGCGTGCGGCCGCCCTTGGACAGGCGGGCGACGAGGTCGCCGCGCATCAGGCCGAGCCAGCTGCGGTAGACCGCGACCTTGTCGGCCGCGTCCACGGCGGCGACCGAATCCTCCATGTCCATGATGGTCGAGAGGGCCGATTCCAGCACCACGTCGGCGATGCCGGCCGGGTCGGTCCGGCCGATCGGGCTCGACCGGTCGAGGACGATCTCGATATGCAGGCCGTTGTGGCGCAGCAGCAGCGCGGTCGGCGCCGCGGCGTCGCCGGTGAAGCCGGCGAGGTCCGCCCCGCCCGTTAGGCCGGCGCTGCGGCCGGCGCCGAGGGCGACGGCGAGCCGCCCATCCGCCACGGAGAAGCCCACGGCATCGGCCCAGGCGCCGACGCTGAGCGGCGCCGTCGCGTCGAGGAACGCCCTGGTCCGGGCCACCACCGCGGCGCCCCGGGCCGGGTCGAACCCGGTGCCGGGGGCGCCGTCCTGCGGGATCGCGTCGGTGCCGTAGAGGGCGTCGTAGAGGCTGCCCCAGCGGGCATTGGCGGCGTTGAGCGCGTAGCGGGCGTTGGAGATCGGCACGACGAGCTGCGGGCCGGCGATGGCGGCGATCTCGGCGTCCACGTGCTCCGTGGTCACGCGGACCGCGCCGGGTTCCGGCTGCAGGTAGCCGATCCGCGTCAGGAAGGCCGCGTAGGCGGCCGGGTCGTGCGGCCGGCCGCGATGGTCGCGGTGCCAGGAATCGATGTCGGCCTGGAGCCCGTCGCGGCGGTCGAGGAGCGCCCGGTTGCGCGGTGCCAGATCCCGGACGAGGGCCGCGAAGCCGGACCAGAACTGGTCCGCGTCGATCCCCGTGCCGGGCAGCGCCTCCGCGTCCAGGAAGCTGCGGAGTTCGGCGGTGACGACGAGACCCGACATGGTGATTCCTTCGCGCTGCGGCGGCGCCCTCCGTCAGAAAAAGTCGAACGGCGCGTGAAAATTTTTTGAGGCCTCCAGGGTTAGACCCCTTGGCGCCCGCGAAAAAGGCGCCAAAAGGGATTTGATTCTTTCCGCAGCGTTGAGAATGCACGACCAGAGCGACCTGGAGATCTTCGCCCGGGTGGTCCGGACCGGCAGCCTGACCCGGGCCGGGTCCGAACTCGGCCTGTCGGTGGCGGTGGTGTCGAAGCGGCTGAAGCGGCTGGAGGAGCGGCTGGCCGTGCGCCTCCTGCACCGGACCACCCGCCGCCTGGTCCCCACCGATGTCGGCGCGGAGTTCTTCCGGCGGGTGGCGCCGATCGTCGATGCCATCGCGGAGGCCGAGAGCCTGGTGTCGCAGAACGCGACCCGGGCCCGGGGGACCCTGCGGGTGACGGCGCCGAGCTCCTTCGGGCGGCTGCACATCGTCCCGCACCTGCGGGCCTTCTTCGCCCTGCACCCCGACCTCGTGCTCAACCTGGAGCTGAGCGACGATTTCGAATCGATCGTGGAGCGGGGCTACGACCTCGCGATCCGGGTCGGCGCGCTGGCGAGTTCCGGCCTCACGGCGGTGCGCCTCGCCCCGGTGCGGCGGGTGCTGTGCGCGCACCCGGGCTACCTCGACGCCATCGGGCGCCCGGAGACCCTCGACGACCTGCGCGGCCATGTCTGCCTCGCCACCGAGAACCAGAATCCCTGGCGGCTCATCGGGCCGGACGGCCCCTGCACGGTCAGCGCGTCGGGGCCGCTGCGCACCCATTCCAACGAGGTGGTGCGCGAGGCGGTGATCGGCGGCCTCGGGATCGCCCTGCGCTCGACCTGGGACGTGCAGGCGGAGTTGCGCGACGGGGTGCTGGAGGTGGTGCTGCCGGCCTACGCGGCCGCGGCCTCGGCGGGGATCTTCGCAGTCTATCCGAGCCGGGCCTTCGTGCCGGCCAAGACCCGGGCGTTCATCGCGTTCCTGAAGCAGCGCTACCGGTCGGGCGGCACCGGAGCGGAGCCGTGAGCGGGGGCGCCGCGCGCGACCCGTCGCAGGATCGGCGGATGCGGCGGTCCGCAACTGCCCCGTGCCCGCCCTCCCCCGCAGAGCGCGGAGGGCGAGGCGCCCCGGTCCGGCCGGTGCCCGTATCCGGGCGCCGCGCGCGCCTCACCCCTGCGGAAAGACATCCGGATCGGTGCGTGCCAGCATCCGCTTGAACGCCGCCCACTCGCTGTCGGGCGCCCCCTGGCGCGCGACGCGGTCGTAGCCGGCGGCGTATTGCCCGGCGGTCTTGGCGGCGACGGCGGAGGAGGGCCGGATCACCGGGGCGCCGGCGGCCTGGACGGCCAGCTGGGCCCGGCACGACCGCTCCAGGTTGTGCATCAGCTTGAACGCCTCGCCGACCGAGCGGCCGCAGGTCAGGAGCCCGTGATTGCGCAGCACCATGACGGGCTGGTCGCCGAGATCGGCCACGAGGCGCTGGCGCTCGTCGAGGTCGAGGGCGATGCCCTCATAGGCGTGGTAGGCGACGCGGCCGGCGAACTGCATCGACCACTGATTGAGGGCGAGCAGCCCCTCCTCCTGGCAGGAGACCGCGACGCCGGCCACCGTGTGGGTGTGGAGCACGCAGACCGCGTCGTGGCGGGCGGCGTGGATGGCGCTGTGGATCGTGAACCCGGCCGGGTTGATGCCAAGCCCCATCGGATCCGCGATCACCCGCCCGTCGATATCGACGGTGACGAGGTTGTCGGGGGTCACCTCCTCGAAGCGCAGTCCGTAGGGATTGATCAGGAACCGGTGCCCGCCCCCCGGCAGCCGCGCCGAGATGTGGGTGTAGATGCTGTCGTCGAGCCCCAGCCGGTGGATCAGCCGGTAGGCGGCCGCGAGATCGACGCGCATCGCCTGGATCTCGGCCTGAAGTTCCGGGCCGGACTCTTCGGACTGGTCCGCGACGATCGAGGGGGTGGGTGCGTTCATGCGACGGCTCCCTGATGGTTTTTGGGATCGCCAGTCGGCGCGGACGGTCCCGGGATCCCCGGGCGGACGGCGCATCGCGCGGTCGCGGGCCTGGGACACCCACAAGGTGCACCATGGGGTGCCGGTCGGCAATGCGGGGTGCGAGACGGCGGCGGCCGATTCTCATTCCCACCCGCGCCCTCATCCTGAGGTGCGGCCCAGCCGCCTCGCAGGAGCCCTCCTTCGAGGCCCGCTGGCGCGGGCGCCCCAGGATGAGGGCGCGGGAGCGCGACACCCCCCGGCTCGGGCTGGGCGGCAGCCGGCGGGGGAAATGCCCCGGCCGCTGAAGGCTTTGAGGCCGACCCTGTCCTGGGCGGTGCGGCGGTTTGACGGCGCCCTCCACGACGAGGGGGCGTGCGACGAAGGCTCGCTCGGAAGCGCCGGGGTGCGATGCGCAACCCGGGACCGGCTTAGCGTCATTCGCGCCCCCCGCGTGACGGACACCGGACGCACAATCGGACGGGGACGGGCACCGGCCTGCCGGTGCGCGCGCCCGTCCGCGGGACGCCGGGAAGCCGGCTTTGCAACGTTGCGTTCGGGCTTCGCGGCGTCCCGCGTCTCCCCGGCGGCGGGTTGGGCCATGCCCCCGGCGGCGCGTCGCGCGGGGCCGCGGCGGCGTGGGTGGACGCGGCGTTCTCTCCTCCCCCGTGACTACGAGATCCACACATCGCTGGTCGAGACGCTCTCTCCTCCCCCTTGCGGGGAGGAGCCGGAGGTGGGGGTGGTGCAGGAGGCACCGGAACGCTCGATCCTGCACCACCCCCACCCCTGCCCCCTCCCCGCAAGGGGGAGGGGAAAAGCGCTTGTCTTTGAAGTCCTTGGCGTTCGACAGCGATGTGATCCAGATCCGGCCGAGGGGCGGTCCCCTACCCCGCCAGCGCCGCCTCGATCCCGGCGCCGATCGCCAGCAGGCGGCGGTCCTGGCCGTTCCGGGCCAGCAGCATCAGCCCCGCCGGGCGGGCGAGGCCGGGCATCGGCAGGGACAGGCCGGTGAGGTCGAAGAAGTTGCCGAAGGCGGTGTTGCGCAGCATCAGCCGGTTCGCCGCCAGGAAGGCCGCGTCGTCGGCCTCCAGAGGGGCGATCCGCGGCGCCGTGGTGGCGGTCGCCGGGAGCGCCAGCACGTCGAGGGGGGCGAGGTGCCCGTCGAGGGCCGCGATCAGCGCGGCGCGGCGGCGCAGCGTCCGGACATAGCCCGCCGCCGACGCGGACCGGCCGGCCACGATCCGGCGGTGGACCCGGGGATCGTAGCACCCGGCCCGGCTGTCCAGCCAGTCGGCGTGGATCGCGGCGGCCTCGATCGCCGCGATGGACCCGTCCGGGAGCGCCGCGTCCATGGCGGCCAGCAGGTCGTCGATCGGGTGGTCGGCCACCCGGGCGCCGGCCCGGGACAGGGCCGCCAGCGCCCGCTCGAAGGCCTCCGCCACCAGCGGCTCGGTCTCGGTGAACAGGACGCCCCGGGGCACGCCGATCCGCAGCCCGGCCAGGGGGAACGCCGCGAGCGGCAGGGGCTCCTCGCCGGCCATCACGGCGTCCGCGGCGGCGCAGTCCGCCACTGTCCGGGCCAGCGGGCCCAGGGAGTCGAGGGCGTAGGACAGGGGGAAGGCGCCGGCCAGGGGCACCCGCCGGGCGGTGGGCTTGAAGCCGACCACGCCGTTGAGCGCGGCCGGGATCCGCACGGAGCCGCCGGTATCGGAGCCGATCGCGATATCGCTCGTCCCCTGCCCCACCGAGACCCCGGCCCCGGAGGACGAGCCCCCCGGGATGCGCTCCGGATCGGCGGCGTTGCCGGGGGTGCCGTAATGCGGGTTGAGCCCGAGCCCCGAGAAGGCGAATTCCGACATGTTGGTCTTGCCGAGGATCACCGCCCCGGCCCGGCGCAGGCGGGCGACCACCGGGGCGTCGGCCTGCGCCGGATCCGCGTCCGCCAGCAGGACCGAGCCGGCCCGGGTGGTCTCGCCGGCCACGTCGAACAGGTCCTTGATCGAGACGATCGCGCCGTCGAGCGGGCCCAGCGCGACGCCGTCCCGGCGGCGGGCATCCGCCGCGTCGGCCGCCGCCCGGGCCGCCCCGGGGTAGAGGCGGGTGAAGACCGCCGGATCGCCGGCCGCGATCCGCGCCAGACGCGCCTCGACGGTATCGCGTACGCTCATGATCCTCCCCGCGTGATCCCCGGGCGCCCATGCAAGCGGGGGGCCCGCCTTCAGAACGTGCCGGGATAGGCGCCGCCGTCCATCAGCAGGTTCTGCCCGGTGATGAACCCGGCGTGCCGGCTGCACAGGAACGCGCAGGCGGCCCCGAACTCGTCCGGCTGGCCGAAGCGCCCGGCGGGGTTGGCCGCCGCCCGCGCCGCCAGGAACGCCTCCACGCTGGTGCCGGCCTTGGCGGCGCCGGCCGCGGCGTTGCCGCGGATCCGGTCGGTGTCGAAGGGGCCGGGCAGCAGGTTGTTGATCGTCACGCCGTGCCGCACGGTCTGGCGGGCGAGGCCGGCCACGAAGCCGGTCAGCCCCGAGCGGGCGCCGTTCGACAGGCCGAGTTGCTCGATCGGCGCCTTCACCGCGGCGGAGGTTATGTTGACGATCCGGCCGAACCCGCGGCCGATCATGCCGTCGACGGTCGCCTTGATCAGCGCGATCGGCGCCAGCATGTTGGCGTCGAGCGCCCGGATCCAGGCGTCCCGGTCCCAGTCGCGAAAATCGCCGGGGGGCGGGCCGCCGGCGTTGGTGACCAGGATGTCGGGCTCCGGGCAGGCGGCGAGGGCCGCGTCCCGGCCGGCCGCGGTGGCGATGTCGCCCGCCACCGCGGTGACCGCGGCGCCGGTCTCGCGGCGGATGTCGTCCGCGGTCCGCTCCAGCGTCTCGGCGGTGCGCGCCGTGATCGTGACGGCGACGCCCTCCCGGGCCAGCGCCAGGGCGCAGCCCCTGCCCAGACCCTTGCTCGCCGCGCAGACGAGCGCCCGGCGCCCGCTCAAGCCGAGATCCATGTCAGGCCTCCCCGAACCGGCCCCCGTCGCGGGGCCCCGGCCCCATCCTAGCGCATCGTCCCGGGTCCGGTCTTCGGGATCGGCCCCGCGCTCAGGCGCAGGCCCTGGCGCCGGCGCGCTCGGCCTCCTGGCGGGCGAGGCTCAGGACGCGGCGGCGCGCCTGACCGTCGCCGATGGCCAGCCAGTGGCGCACCAGGTCCAGGAGTTCGCCGGCCTCCCCGTCCGACGGCGCGCCCGGGGCACTCTCGGCTGCGGAGGCATCCGCGAAGAACCGCTCGACCGGCACGTCCAGCTCCCGGGCGAGCCGCTGGAGCAGGGCGTCCCGGGGGCCGGCGGAGCGCCCCCGCACGGCTCCGCCGGGCAGCCGCTGAGCCGGGGGCACGATCGTGAGCAGAGTCATACCCGGAAACGGCGCTGGCCCCGGAGGGTTCAGGACCCCGCCCGGTAGGGTGAAGGGAGTCTTAACGGACCCGGCCGGCCTCACCCCCTGCGCGGGTCGCGGCCACCCGGCGAATCGGGGAACTCCTCCCCCTCCGGCGCGACCCACCCGGCCCACAGGAGGGCCATCGCCCCCGTGAGGAGCGGAAGTGCCGTGCTGAGAATGATGCTGAGCGTCACGGCGATCCTGCCGGCAGACGTCGGGGCGACGCGAGCCGGCACTCTTGTCCGATCACGCGTATGCGCGGGATTAAGCCGATCGGTCGCATTGCGGATACCGCCGCGCAGGCTGCGGACACCCCGCGTCGGCCGGCCCGTCCGTCGTGCCTGGACGGCCATATTCATCGGGCTGTTACACGGCCCGCCTATGGGCGGCCGTCGAGGCGCGTGCGGAGGAGCAGGCGGATGCCGGCGCATTACTGCATCGATCCCCTCGACCCGCATGCCGAGGCGCAGGTGCTCGTCATCTACAGCGACGGCCGGCCGCTCCCCGTGGTCACCTCCGTCCGCGACCGGCAGGGCCATGATCTGTTGCCGGACCTGTCCGATGCCTGTGTCCGGATCCTGGAGCTCGAGATCGCGGTCTATTTCGGCCGCGGCGATCCCTTCGCCTGGGCGTTGCACGCGGTCGACGTGATGGCGGCCCCGGCGCTCGCGTAGAGGGTCGTCCCGAACGGCGCCCCTGACCGCTCAGGCCTGGGCCGCGTCCTGGGTGAGGGTGCCGAATTCGCTGACCATGCATTCGTGCATGCGGCGCAGCCAGGACCGCGCCTCGGCGGCCTGGGCCTCCGCCCGCTCGGCCCGCTCACCCGCCGCGCGGGCCTGCGCCTCGGCCCGCTCCGCCCGTTCCACCGCCTCGCGCAGCAGGGCCTCGGCGTGCCGGGCCCGATCCGTGGCGGCGCGCGCGACCGTCTCCGCCTCGCGGACCGAGCGTTGCGCCGCCCGCACCGAATCCTGGGCGCTCTTCTGCAGGGTGCGCACCCGGGTCGCGACCCCGCGCACGGCGTCCAGGGAGGCCGACCAATCGTCGCCCTCCGGGGCGGCGGCCGGGGCGGGGCCGGAGAACAGCGCCACGACCCGGTCGACCGGATCGCCCCGGCCGTCGCGCGACCCGGCGGCTCCGCCGGAGCGGTTCCCCGGCGACGCGAGCGCGGCGCTGGCGGAGCCGCTCACGCCGCGGCCTGCTCGGTCAGATCGGAGAACTCGGCCAGGATCGCCTCTTGGACGCGTCCGAGCCACGCCTCGGCATGCCGGGCCCGCTCCTCGGCGGCGCGGGCGCGCGCCTCGGCGGCCTTCGCCCGCTCCTCGGCCGCGATGACCTGCGCCTCGGCGCGTACCTGGGCCTCGCGGGCCTGCATCTCCGCGATGCGGGCGCGCTCGTTCGAACTGCTGATGTCCTCGCGGACCTGCTCCAGCACGTGCTCGATGCGCGCCTCCCGTTCCCGAGCCTGCGCCTCGATCACGCGCGCCTGGCGGGCCGCGGCCTGAACCCGGTGGATCAACCCGTCCCAATCCTGCGGCGGCGCGTGCGGCGCCGGGACTTCGGCCGGCTCGTCCATCGACGACACCACCCGCAGGACGCTGCCGAGATTGGCTTCGGCCACGGCGCCGGGCTCCTGCTTGGTCCTGTCCGCGGGCCGGAACCGCGGGTCGTTCAGAAGCCTCTGCAGCTCGCTCACGGACCATCCACTCCCTGCCAGCCGGAACCTGGTATGACTAAACCGTTAAAACTGGTTAACGAAGCCTTAAAATCGGAGCGGCTCAGCGGGAATGTTGTCGTGGCGCCGGTCGTCCCGGCCGAAAGCGCGGGTCGTGCGCCGCGGACCGGGATCTCGCCGGATCATCCGCCAGGATGTCCATCGGCGGCCGCCCGAGATCAGCGCCAGCGCTCCTTCGTGCAGGCCAGGACGTACACGGTGCGCATGCAGCGCTCCTGGTCGACCTGCGCATGCGCGCTGCCCATGCAGGCATCCATGCCCGAGGTGAGCAGCAGACGATCGATGTCCTTCTTGGACTCGCAGGTGAAGATCGGCTGAAAACCCTCGAACTGGCTGACCTGCCAGAAGATCGCCACGACCAGCATCAGGCAGAAGGCGCAGACCAACAGCCGGCTGTCGTAGAACCAGTGCCTGCGCTCGGCAATCATGGCGGCCATGCGACCCTTCCGGTGCCGTTCGCGGAATCCGCGTCAGGCTCGCCGAACCTGAAATTCATGCGCCGCGGCCGTCCTGCGGGCGGTGGGTGCGACAGGGATCGAACCCGCCGGCCCCTACCATGTCGACCCCGCGCCCGCAACGAAACGCGCGGACCGCGTCGGGCGTCGGCCGGGACCCGGCGGCGGGAATGCCGTGAGGATCCGGATCGGCGCGCAGGTCCGGGTACGATGAGCCCCGGGAGGGCCGCACGGGTCGGGGCCTCCGCCCGCCCAGCGCCGCGGTCGCACCGATACCGGCCGCCGTGGACCGAGCGCCGCGATCAGGCGGGCCCGAACCCGTCCCAGGCAGCGACGGCGTTCATCCGACAGTAAGCACGGGACGAACGATTCCGATGCTTTCCGCCCGTGTGCAACCGCGGAGCAAGAGCCGCCAATATTTAGTGCCGACAGCTTTTTCAGGGATGCACATGATGGCCGAGAAACGTCTAGCCGGTCGGACGGATTGCTTCAGCGCCGGCCACATCCTGGTCGACGATACCGACAAGCGGGTGCGGTGCCTGGTCTGGAACATGTCGGACACGGGCGCGCTGCTCGAAGCCGGCGAGGCAGACGCTGTCCCGGAGGCCTTCACCCTCCTGACCGCGATCGACCAGACCGCGCGGCGCTGCACGGTCGTCCGGCGCACCGGCGCCCGGTTCGGCGTCGTCTTCGCGGAAAGCTGAGCGCCGGAGCATCGACAGACGGGCGCGCCGCGGCCGGTGACCGGACGCGGATACCGAACCGGGCCGCGGCTCGGACCGTTGATGGCGATGCCCGACCTGACGATCCCGCTGATCTCGGCCGCCGTGTTCATCGCGGTGGGCTGGCTGATCGTCCATGCCGGACGGGACTATGCCGATGCGATCCGGCACACCCTGTCGATCTTCGCCCTGGTCTTCGGACTGCTGGTCATGATCGGCGTGACGGCGAAGCTGCGCGGGCTACTCGGCGTCGGACGGATGACGCACCGGGTCGAGGCCCGGTCGCAGGTCGATCCGCCGAGCCTTCGCCGGCGGACGGGTCTCGACCCGGCGGTCTGCCAGCACGGCGTCCAGCCCGTTGATCGGACCTGTTCCAGGTTCGCCGAACCTGGGATCACCACTGGGAAACCGGTCGCGGTCCCGAAGTAGTGGTGGAGACGACAGGGATCGAACCTGTGACCTTTCCCATGTCAAGGGAATGCACTACCGCTGTGCTACGTCTCCGTTCCGACCTGTTCAGTTCGTCGAACCTGAAACCGCCGAAATAGCTTAACCGGATCAGCGACTTATTGGGGGAAACCCCTACCCTGTCAAGGTAGTGCTCTCCCGCTGAGCGACGCGCCCGGGCCGGAGCTGTACGGCTCCGGTGGGCGGGGCCTATAGCGGCTGGCCGGCGGGGGCGCAAGCGGAACCTGTGTTCTGACCGGCGGGCACCCGCCGCGGGCTGTCCGCCGGCACGAGGTGCACGGGGGCGGTAAAATGCGCTATGGGCCTGCCCCCCGGCATCCGGCCGCGCCGCGAAGCGCCGGCCCGCCGCCTCAAGCTTCGAGACATGCGCCGCTTCATCGACAACGATCAGGGTGATTCGACCCGCGGCCGGATCGCGGCGGACCGTCCCGGCGGCCCCGTCCGGGTCCCGGCCTCAGCCGATGGGCGGCGCGCTTCCGCCGGGCGTCTCGGATCGGTCGGGGCGACGATCGGCGTCTATGGGCCCCCGCGGGACCGCGTGCGGGCCACCGCGGCCGACGCGAGCGGGCTCTGATGGTGTCCTCGACCGGGCCGAAGGCCCCCGAATCCCGCCTCCCGCCGGTGCAGGTCGCCGGGCCCTGGCGCGGGCCGCGCCCCCTCGCGGCGCGGGCGGCCCCGGACGGGCTGCGCGTCGCGCTCCCGGGCCTTGCGGGCCGCTGGGTCGAGGTCGTCCTGTCCAACGATCCGGCGGAGGCCCGGGACACCGTGCCGGACATCAGCCTCGTCGGGTCCGATGGCCGGCCGGGATCGCCGCTGCCCCAGGAGGCGCGGGGCGGAGGCGCCTGCGCGTGGATCGGCCGCCTGCCCGAGGACGCGGCCGAACTCCGCGTCGCCGACCCGTCCGGACGGGTGCCGGCCCACCTGAGGCGGATCGCGGTGCGCCGCCTCGCCCGGCCGATCCTGACCCTGCGCGGCCTCCTGCGCGAGCCCGGATTGACTGTCCAGGCGCTCACCTGGCGCGTCCTCGGCAAGAAGGTCCGGGCCCGGGGCTTCCTCGGCCGGGCCCTGCGCCACCGGCGGGTGACCGGCTACGAGGCCTGGCTCGGCACCCACGCCCTGCGCCGGGCGGAGCGGGACGGGATCGCCGCCGAGATCGCCGCCTGGGCGGACCCGCCCCTGATCTCCGTGCTGATGCCGGTGCACGATCCCGACCCGAAGGTGCTCCGGGCCGCCCTCGCCTCGCTCAGCGCGCAGCTCTACCCCCATTGGGAACTCTGCGTCGTCGATGATGCCTCCACGCGGCCCGCGATCCCAAAAATCCTGGCCCGCGCGGCCGAGGCCGATCCGCGCATCCGCGTCCATACCCGGTCGGAGAACGGCCACATCGCCCGGGCGACCAACGATGCGCTGGGCCTCGCCCGGGGCGTCGCCTGCGCCTTCATGGATCACGACGACGCGCTCACCGAGGACGCCCTCTACGAGGTCGCCCGGGCGCTCCGCCGCGCTCCGGACCTCGTGCTGATCTACAGCGACGAGGACAAGATCGACGGGCGCGGCCGCCGGTTCGACCCGCACTTCAAGGCCGCCTTCGACCGCGAGCTGCTCTACGCGCAGAACTACATCAACCATCTCACGGTGGTGCGGACCGAGGCCCTGCGGGCGGTCGGCGGCCTGCGCCCCGGCTTCGAGGGCAGCCAGGACCACGACCTGCTGCTCCGGCTCACCGACGGCCTCGATCCCGCCCGCATCCGCCACATCCCGCGGGTGCTCTACCATTGGCGCGCGGCGCAGGGCTCCGGCACCTTCTCGGACCGCTCGCTGGCCCGGGCGGAGGCCGCGCGCCTGCGCGCGCTGGAGGAAATCGTGGCGCCCTGGGGCGGCCGGGCCGAGGCCGGCCCCAACGGCTTCAACCGCCTGATCCGCCCCCTGCCGGAGCCGCCGCCCCGGGTCTCGGCGATCATCCCGACCCGGGACCGCGCCGAACTCCTGTCGGTGACCCTCGACGGGTTGCTCGCGGCCACCGATTACCCCGACATCGAGGTGATCATCCTCGACAACGACAGCCGCGAGCCCGAGACCGCCGCCCTGTTCGCCCGCTACCGGGACGATCCGCGGGTGCGCGTGGTGCCGGTGCCGGGGGCCTTCAATTTTTCCGATCTCTCCAACCGGGGGGCGGCAGCGGCCACCGGGCCGATCCTACTGTTCCTCAACAACGACATCGAGGTGCTGGAGCCGGGCTGGCTCACCGAGATGGTCCGCCACGCGGTCCGGCCCGAGATCGGCGCCGTCGGGGCCAAACTCCTCTATCCGGACCGGACCATCCAGCATGGCGGAATCGTGCTGGGGATCGGCGGCGTCGCCGGGCACAGCCATCTCGGCGTGGCCGACGCGGATCCGGGCTACTTCTGCCGCATGGTCATCGCCCACGAGGTCTCGGCTGTGACCGGCGCGTGCCTGGCCATGCGGGCCGATATCTTCGCGCAGGTCGGCGGATTCGACGCGGCCGCCCTGAAGGTCGCCTTCAACGACGTCGATCTCTGCCTGAAGGTCCGCCGGGCCGGCTACCGCATCGTCTGGACGCCCTTCGCCAAGCTCATTCACCACGAGTCGAAGAGCCGCGGGGCCGAGGACACGCCCGAGAAGCAGAAGCGCTTCGAGGGCGAGGTGCTCACGATGCTCGACCGCTGGGGCCCGGAGCTGCTCGCCGACCCGTACTACAACATCAACCTGTCACGGAATTCCGCGCACTACCGCGTCTGAACGGCCAGGCCGACTCGGCGGATCGCGCACGGTGGCATGCATGCGTCAGTGGGTGAACTTGCGTCCAGGGCCGGTTGCGATACCTCTGGACATGCCGCAAGAGGCGGTTCCGGCCAAGGCGTCCCAGGGGGCGCGCGGCGAGGGCGACAGCCAGCGATGAGTGCGAACACACCTACGGTCACGGGCCTCGAGCGCGACGCCCAGCAGGCGATGGGGGACCACAAGGTCCATCCCAACGAGATCGCCATCGGCGTCGTCATCGGCCGCGCGTCCGAATACTTCGATTTCTTCGTGTTCGGCATCGCCTGCGTGCTGGTGTTCCCGAAGGTGTTCTTTCCCTTCGTCGATCCGCTGAAGGGGACGCTCTACGCCTTCGCGATCTTCGCCCTGGCGTTCATCGCCCGGCCGATCGGGACGGTGATCTTCATGGCGATCGACCGGCGCCACGGGCGCAGCGTCAAGCTCACCACGGCCCTGTTCCTGCTCGGCGCCTCGACCGCGGCGGTGAGCTTCCTGCCCCGCTACGACAGCATCGGCATCGCCTCCGTCTACATCCTGGCGGCCCTGCGCGTGCTGCAGGGTCTGGCGCTCGGCGGTGCCTGGGACGGCCTCGCCTCGCTGCTCGCCATGAACGCCCCCCGGGAGCGGCGCGGCTGGTACGCGATGATCCCGCAGCTCGGCGCCCCGCTCGGCTTCATGGTGGCGAGCGCCCTGTTCGCCTTCTTCCTGGTCAATCTCGACGAGGCCGACTTCATCGATTGGGGCTGGCGCTTCCCGTTCTACTGCGCCTTCACCATCAACGTCGTGGCGCTGTTCGCCCGGCTCCGGCTCGTGGCCACCGAAGAGTTCGCCCGGATGATGGATCTCGACCGGCTGCGGCCGGTGCCGGCGCTGGAACTGTTCCGCCACCATGCGGGCGACGTGATGCGCGGCGCCTTCGTGCCGCTCGCCGCCTTCGCCCTGTTCCACCTCGTGACGATCTTCCCGATCGCGTGGCTGGCGCTCAACCCCACAAGCCGCTCCCCCGGCGACTTCCTGATCGTGCAGTTCTCGGGCGCCATCGTGTGCGCCGGCGCGGTCGCCGCCTCCGGGCTGATCGCTGACCAGATCGGACGGCGCAGCTGCCTGATCATGAGCGCCTCGCTGATCGGCTTCTTCGCCGTCGGCAGCATCATCGCGCCGCTCCTGTTCGGCGAGAGCGCCATCGGCCAGACCATCTACGTGACGATCGGCTTCATGCTGCTCGGGCTCGCCTACGGCCAGACGGCTGGCGCGGTGACCGCCCGGCTCGGCAACCACTACCGCTACACCGGGGCCGCGCTCACCTCCGACTTCGCGTGGCTGATCGGCGCCGGCTTCGCCCCGCTCGTGGCGCTGTTCCTGTCGCAGCGCTACGGGCTGGCGATGATCGGCGTGTACCTCCTGTCCGGCGCAGTCTGCACCCTCGCGGCCCTGTACTTCGATCGCTCGGAAATGCGTCAGATGTAGCCGGGACGGCGGGCCGCGCGGGCCGCGCGGCCGTCCGGGATCTGACAGGAACGCCGCCTCGCGCGGCACGGCTGAAGCGCCGCGGCAGCGGCATGGCAGAGCGCCGCACTCGCGGCATGGCAGAAGCGCCGCATTCGCGGCATGGCAGAAGCGCCGCATTCGCGGCATGGGATGACGAGACGCGTGCTGTGACCTCCACGACCCATCGACCGGACAGGACCGACACCGTGCGAGCCCGGGGCGGTCGCGGGCGGCGCCTCCTGTCGCTCCTCGCCCTGCCGCTGCTGACGCTGCTCGGCGGCTGCAACTTCGTGGTGCTGCACCCGGCCGGCTACGTGGCCGAGCAGCAGCGCAACCTCGTGCTAGCCGCCACCGGGCTGATGCTCCTGATCATCGTGCCGGTGATCGCCTTCACGTTGATCTTTGCGTGGCGCTACCGGGCGACCAACGCGGACGCTGTCTACGATCCCGAATGGCACCACTCGACGCAGCTCGAAGTGCTGATCTGGACGGCGCCGCTGATGATCATCATCGCGCTCGGCGCCCTCACCTGGATCGGGACCCACACCCTCGACCCGTTCCGGCCGCTCAGCAAGATCGACCCGAAGCGCGACGTCCCGGCCGGCACCCAGCCCCTCGAGGTCGAGGTGATCGCCATGGATTGGAAGTGGCTGTTCCTCTACCCGCAATACGGGATCGCCACGGTCAACGAGCTCGCCGCGCCGGTGGACCGGCCGATCCAGTTCAAGATCACCGCCACCGACGTGATGAACACGTTCTACGTGCCGACGCTGGCCGGCATGGTCTACGCGATGCCGGGAATGCAGACCCAGCTCCACGCGGTGATCAACCGCGCGGGCGCCTACGAGGGCCGCTCGGCGCATTACAGCGGCGCCGGCTTCTCGAACATGTTCTTCAAGTTCCACGGCCTGACCGATGACGCCTTCGGTCAGTGGATCGCCAAGGCCAAGGCCGAGGGCGGCGAGCTCAGCCAGGAGGCCTACCTCAAGCTCGAGGAGCCGAGCGAGGCCGAGCCCGCGCGCTACTACAAGTCCTACATGAAGGGCCTCTACGACCGGATCATCGGCATGTGCCCCCGGCCCGACCAGATGTGCGTCGGCGAAATGGCGAAGATCGACGCCCAGGGCGGTGCCTCGGGCGAGGAGGCGGAGGCGAACTACAAGCGGCTGCAATACGACAACCGCCTGGCGGAGCGCGGCGTCGAGGGGCCCGGTGCGACGACCCCGGCCTCGGGGACCGGCCCGCACGGGCAGACGCAGCCTCAGGGCATGCGGCCGCGGCCCGACATGGGCAACCCGGATTCCCGCGGGAAGACATCGCCCGAGGACCAGGGCAAGGGCTCCGGCGAGGGCCAGAGCGAGGGCGGTCAGATCGCGCCCAAGCAACTGAACCAATGACGCAGATGAACCAAAGACGACATCGCTCCCCGGAGAGCGAGCCTTACACCGTATGACCGGCGGTCGCCGTCGAACCCACTGAACGGGCCGATCCCATGTTCGCAAATTTGGACTTACAGCAGCTGATCCTCGGGCGGTTCACGTTCGAGCAGATCCCCTACCAGGAGCCGATCCTGCAGGGGACGTTCGCCGGCGTGGCGGTGGTCGGTCTCGCCGTGATCGGCGTCATCACCTATTACCGCTTCTGGGGGCCGATGTGGCGTGACTGGATCACGTCGATCGACCACAAGAAGATCGGCATCATGTACTGCATCTTCGCGGCGGTCATGCTGCTGCGCGGCTTCGCCGACGCGATCCTGATGCGCTCGCAGCAGGCCGTGGCGTTCGGCTCGGAGCAGGGCTTCCTGCCGCCGCACCATTACGACCAGATCTTCACCGCCCACGGCATGATCATGATCTTCTTCGTGGCGATGCCGTTCGTCACGGGGATGATGAACTTCGCCGTGCCGCTGCAGATCGGCGCCCGCGACGTCGCCTTCCCGTTCCTGAACAACTTCAGCTTCTGGATGACGGTGGCCGGCGGCATGCTGGTCATGGTCTCGCTGTTCGTCGGCGAGTTCTCCCGGGCGACCTGGCTCGCCTACCCGCCGCTCTCGGAGGCGTCCATGAGCCCCGGCGTCGGCGTCGATTACTACATCTGGGCGCTGCAGATCGCCGGCATCGGGACCCTGCTCTCAGGCATCAACCTGATCGCCACGATCGTGAAGATGCGCGCGCCCGGCATGACCATGATGAAGCTGCCGATCTTCGTCTGGTCGTCCCTGTGCACCAACATCCTGATCGTGGCCGCCTTCCCGATCCTCACGGCCGTCCTCGCGATGCTGTCGCTCGACCGCTACGTCGGCACGCACTTCTTCACGAACGACCTCGGCGGCAACGCCATGCTGTACTTCAACCTGATCTGGATCTGGGGCCACCCGGAGGTCTACATCCTGATCCTGCCGGCCTTCGGGGTGTTCTCGGAGATCACCTCGACCTTCTGCGGCAAGCGGCTGTTCGGCTACACCTCGATGGTCTACGCGCTGGTGGTGATCACCATCCTCGCCTACCTCGTGTGGCTGCACCACTTCTTCACCATGGGCTCGGGCGCGGACGTGAACTCGTTCTTCGGGATCACGACCATGATCATCTCGATCCCCACGGGGGCGAAGATCTTCAACTGGATGTTCACCATGTACCGCGGCCGGATCCGGTTCGAGGTGCCGATGCTGTGGGTGGTGGCGTTCATCGTCACCTTCGTGATCGGCGGCATGACCGGCGTCCTGCTGGCGGTGCCCCCGGCCGATTTCGTGCTGCACAACTCGCTGTTCCTGATCGCCCACTTCCACAACGTGATCATCGGCGGCGTGCTGTTCGGGATGTTCGCCGGCGTGACCTTCTGGTTCCCGAAGGCCTTCGGGTTCAAGCTCGACGAGTTCTGGGGCAAGGTCGCCCTCGTGTTCTGGGTGACCGGGTTCTACGTCGCCTTCATGCCGCTCTACGTGCTCGGCCTGATGGGCGTGACCCGGCGCATGCAGCACTTCGACGACCCGTCGCTGCAGATCTGGTTCGTGATCGCCGCCATCGGCGCCGCGCTGATCGCCTGCGGCATCGCCTCGCAGATCGTCATGTTCGTGGTCTCGATCCGCAACCGCGACAAGCTTCGCGACCTGACCGGCGACCCGTGGGGCGGCCGGACGCTGGAATGGTCGACCTCCTCGCCGCCGCCGGACTACAACTTCGCCTTCACCCCGGTGGTCCACGATTCCGACGCGTGGTGGGACATGAAGAACCGCGGCTTCGCCCGGCCGATGCAGGGCTACAAGCCGATCCACATGCCCAAGAACACCGCCACCGGCGCGATCCTGGCGGGCCTGAACTTCGCCTTCGGCATCGCCATGATCTGGTACGTGTGGTGGCTGGCGGCGCTCAGCTTCCTGGCGATCTTCGTCGTGGCGATCGCCCATACCTTCAACTACAAGCGTGACTACTACATTCCCGCCGACACGGTCAGTCGGACGGAAGGTCAGCGGACACGCGAACTGGAGATGGCGTGATCCGATGATGCACGCGGAGACTGCACCCCCCGGCGCCGCGGCGCCGGTCTTCTACCAGACCGACGAGGAGGGCCATCACTCCGAGGGCTCGACCATGCTCGGGTTCTGGCTCTACCTGATGAGCGACTGCCTCATCTTCGCGACGCTGTTCGCGACCTACGGGGTGCTCGGCCGCAGCTACGCGGCCGGGCCGACCCCGAAGGAGCTGTTCGACCTGCCGGGCATCGCGGTGAACACCGCCATGCTGCTGTTCTCGTCCATCACCTACGGCTTCGCCATGCTGGAGATGGACCGGGACCGGGTGAAGCAGACGCAGATCTGGCTGGCGGTGACCGGCCTGTTCGGCGCGGCTTTCGTGTTCCTGGAGATCCGGGAATTCGTCCACCTGTTCCATGAGGGCGCACCGCCCTGGCGCAGCGCCTTCCTGTCGTCGTTCTACACCCTGGTGTCGACCCACGGCCTGCACGTCTCCATGGGCATCCTGTGGCTGATCGTGCTGATGGTGCAGGTGCGCAAGTACGGGCTGATCGTCGAGAACAAGCGGCGGCTGATGTGCCTGTCGATGTTCTGGCACTTCCTCGACCTGATCTGGATCGGCGTCTTCACCGTCGTCTACCTGATGGGAGTGCTCGAATGAGCGCCGACGCACACCACCTCACCGGTCACGGTCAGGACACGCACGATTCCCACGCCCATAGCGGCGGCGGGCACGGCACCGTCCAGAGCTACATGACGGGCTTCGCCCTGTCGGTGATCCTGACGGTGATCCCGTTCTGGCTGGTGATGGGCAACGTGCTCGACAACAGCCTCGTCACCACCCTGGTGATCCTGGCACTCGGCGGCGTCCAGATGGTCGTGCACGTCATCTACTTCCTGCACATGAGCACGAAGTCGGAGGGCGGCTGGACCTTCATGGCGCTGATCTTCACCATCACGCTCGTGGTGATCATGCTCTCCGGCTCGGTGTGGGTGATGTACCACCTCAACCACAACATGATGCCGATGGATGCCCACGACGTCATGAACAACGCCCGCTGAGCGGGCGTGCGGACGTGACCCCGTCGGGGTCGGCGGGGGGCTCCGGTGCGGGCCCCTCCCCGGCCCCGTTCTCGTTGCGGCGCCGCATCGTGTTTGGTGTCGCGGCGGCCCTGGTCTGTGTCGTCCTGCTCGGCCTCGGCACGTGGCAGGTGGAGCGCCGGGCGTGGAAGCTCGACCTGATCGCCCGGGTCGACGCCCGGGTCCACGCGCCGCCCGTGCCGGCCCCCGGCCCCGCCGACTGGGCGCGTGTCGGCCCTGACGACGCCTACCGGCATGTCCGGCTCTCGGGCAGCTTCCTCCACGACCGCGAGACCCTGGTCCAGGCGGTCACCGAGCGCGGCGGCGGCTTCTGGGTGCTGACGCCGCTGCGCCGCCCGGATGGCAGCCTCGTCCTGGTCAACCGCGGCTTCGTGCCCGGCGAAAACCGGGACCCGGCGCGCCGTGCGGCCGGGCAGGCCGCGGGCGAGGCCACGGTCACCGGCCTGCTGCGGCTGACGGAGCCGAAGGGCGCGTTCCTGCGCTCCAACGATCCCAAGGACGGCCGCTGGTACTCCCGGGACGTGGCCGCCATCGCGGCCGCCCGCGGCCTGAGCGATGTCGCCCCCTACTTCGTGGACGCCGACGCGGCGCCCAATCCCGGCGGCCTGCCGGTGGGCGGCCTCACGGTGATCGCCTTCCCCAACAACCACCTCGTCTACGCGATCACGTGGTACGGGATGGCGCTGATGCTCGCAGGGGCTCTGGTCTACGTCCTGCGGGGCGCACGCAGGCAGGACGGGGTTTCCAAAGGGCGCACGCCCTTTGGCGGGTGATCAGGGCAGAGCCCTGATGCTGGGGGCGCAGCGCGCTCTTGTAGAGCCCTGCGAGAGGTCTCGATCCAGCACTCTCAAGGGGTTTGGGCCGGGTCCGGGAAGCATCGCCCGGGTCTCTCCCTCCCCCCTCTGCGGGGGAGGGTGGCCCCCGAAGGGGGTCGGGAGAGGGGAGCGACGGTGCAAGACTAAACGCCGGCCTTCATGAAGTCCGCGCCTCTTCCGGAAGCCGGGTTCCCCTCTCCCGACCCCTGCTGACGCAGGGGCCACCCTCCCCCGCAGAGGGGGGAGGGACTGCAAGCAGCACGCCGCCCTTGACAACATTCCTATTTTGTGCTCATTAGCCGCCACCTGTCCGCGGCGGTCCGGGAGCGATCCCGGTCCGTCCTTCGGGGGCCCGCCCGGTGGCTGACCGGGCGGGTCCGGGGACGGGGCGGTGCCCGCGTCGGTGGCTCTCAGCCGCCATCGCCCCGGGCGGCGTGACCGATACGGGGCGTGTCTCGGATCCGGGCGGAGAAACACCGGGCCAACCCGGCGGGGCTGCGGAAATGCCCCCGCGCCGACCCTCCTCTGGGCCGACCCCAAGGGACCTGCGGACCCGTCCATTACGAGACGGGCAAACGGCTGGAAGGCCACAGACTCACTGCGGGTTCCGGAGGTGCGTGCACCTCGTCCGAGACCGTCTGCAGAGACGTCGCAGGATCGGGCGCGCTGAAAAGCACCGCGACGAGAAAGACGGCACCGGCCGGGGCCCACGCCCGGCCGATGCCGCGGGCGCCGCGGGGATCGGATCCCGCGCGTTCTCTCACCACCTGGGTTCCCGCGGCGTCCCGCGTCCCGCGTGTTGCTTCTTGGGCCATGCCCCCGGCGCCGCGAGGCGGGTGGGGACGATGGCGCGTGTCCGGAACCACGGCCTCGCGTCCGCGCCGAGACACGTTCTCCTGCCCGGGCAAGCCCCGGGATCGCCAGGGGGAAGCGCGCCGGGTCGGTGCCCGAAACATCCGACAACACCGTGAACGGGCTGGGTCCCGGGCCTCCTGAAATCAGACCGTCCGGCTCGACCACAAGGGAGTAGCCCGCCTCAAGCGCGTCCCTATAATGGCATGACAAACGCCACAACGAGTCAACGCCATGACCTCCCGGATCCCGAACTTCGCCGACATCCCGCTCGCCGGCGAATCGCTCGCGGTCGCGGCGCCCGTTCTGGGCGAGCCCTGGATGACGCCGGAGGGGATCCCGGTGAAGGGCCGCTACGGGCCGGAGGATCGCGCGGGCATCGAGTTCCTCGACACCTATCCCGGCCTCGCGCCGTTCCTGCGCGGCCCCTACCCGACCATGTACGTCACGCAAGCCTGGACGATCCGGCAGTACGCCGGCTTCTCCACGGCCGAGGATTCGAACGCCTTCTACCGGCGCAACCTCGCGGCCGGGCAGAAGGGCCTGTCGGTGGCCTTCGATCTCGCCACCCACCGGGGCTACGATTCCGACCATCCCCGGGTCTCCGGCGATGTCGGCATGGCGGGCGTGGCGATCGACTCGATCTACGACATGCGCACGCTGTTCTCCGGCATCCCGCTCGACGAGATGACCGTCTCGATGACGATGAACGGCGCGGTGCTGCCGATCCTCGCCCTCTACATCGTCGCGGCGGAAGAGCAGGGCGTGCCGCCGCAGAAGCTTGCCGGCACGATCCAGAACGATATTCTCAAGGAATTCATGGTCCGCAACACCTACATCTATCCCCCCAAGGGATCGATGCGGATCATCTCGGATATTTTCGCCTATACCTCGAAAAATATGCCGAAGTTCAATTCGATCTCGATCTCCGGCTACCACATGCAGGAGGCCGGGGCGACGAACGACCTGGAACTCGCCTACACGCTGGCCGACGGCGTCGAGTACATCAAGGCGGGGCTGGCCGCCGGGCTGACCATCGACCAGTTCGCCCCGCGTCTGTCGTTCTTCTGGGCGATCTCGACCAACTTCTTCATGGAGATCGCCAAGATGCGGGCCGCGCGCCTGATCTGGGCCAAGCTCGTGAAGGGGTTCGACCCGAAATCCGAGAAGTCGCTGGCGCTGCGGACCCATTCGCAGACCTCCGGCTGGTCGCTCACCGCCCAGGACGTGTTCAACAACGTCACCCGCACCAACATCGAGGCGATGGCGGCGACGCAGGGCGGCACGCAGTCGCTCCACACCAACGCCCTCGACGAGGCGCTGGCCCTGCCCACCGACTTCTCGGCCCGGATCGCCCGCAACACCCAGCTGTTCCTGCAGCAGGAAAGCGGCACCACCCGGATCGTCGATCCCTGGGGCGGCTCCTACTACGTGGAGAAGCTCACGGCCGACATCGCGGCCCGCGCCTGGGAGCATATCTGCGAGGTCGACGGGCTCGGCGGCATGGCCAAGGCGATCGAGGCCGGCATCCCCAAGCTGCGGATCGAGGAGGCGGCCGCCCGCGCCCAGGCCCGGATCGATTCCGGCCGCCAGACCATCGTGGGCATCAACAAGTTCAAGGCCGACGACGACATGGCCATCGACCTCCTGCGGGTCGACAACGGCAATGTCCGCCGCCTCCAGATCGACAAGCTCAAGCGCCTGCGCGCCGAGCGCGACGAGGCCGCGGTCACGGCCCGGCTCGAGGCGCTCACCCGGGCCGCGGACGGCGACGGCAATCTGCTCGAACTCGCCGTCGAGGCGGCCCGGACCAAGGCGACCGTGGGGGAGATTTCCGAGGCCCTGGAGAAGGCCTGGGGCCGGCACCGCGCCGAGATCCGCTCGATCTCCGGCGTCTACAAGCGCGAGGTGGGGGGCATGTCGCCTGTGGTCGAGGAAGTCCGGGCGCTGGTCGAGGCGTTCGAGGAGAATGACGGCCGCCGGCCGCGCATCCTGGTCGCCAAGATGGGCCAGGACGGGCACGACCGCGGCCAGAAGGTGATCGCCTCGGCGTTCGCCGATCTCGGCTTCGACGTGGATATCGGGCCGCTCTTCGCCACCCCGGCCGAGGCCGCCCGGCAGGCGGTGGAGAACGACGTGCACATCGTCGGCGTCTCGTCGCTCGCCGCCGGCCACCTCACCCTGGTGCCGGAGCTGAAGGCGGCGCTCACCGAGCAGGGCCGCGACGACGTGATGATCGCCATCGGCGGCGTGATCCCGCCGGGGGATTACGAGGCGCTGCGGGCCGCCGGTGCCGCGGCGATCTTCCCGCCCGGCACGGTGATCGCCGAGGCGGCCGTCAACCTGATCCGGGCGCTGAACGAGCGGCTGGGGTATGGGGCCCGGCAGGCGGCGGAGTAGGCGGTCCCTTTCATCCTCGCCCTCATCCTGAGGTGCCGCACCGCAGGATGAGGGGATGGAGTTGGAGGCTCAGAAGGAGCGACCTGCGGTTGCCGCGCCCGGGATCAAGGCGCGGCGAACGAGAAGCCGTCAGTTCAGCGCCTGCGGATCCGCCTCCGTGAGGAACGCCCCGACCGCGTGGAGGAACTGCATGCGGTTCTTCTCCATCATCACCGTGTGGGTGCCCTCCCCCAGTTCGACGAAGCGCTTGTAGGGGGCGTGCGTGAGCTTGGTGAAGTATTCCTGGGCCTGGTAGCTCGGCAGATCCGCGTCCCACTCGGCGTGGATGATCAGCACGGGGACGCGGATGTCGCCCGGGTCGTAGAGCGGCTTGCCGGCCTGCCAGTACGCCTTCGAGTCGGCGACGACGCCGTTCGGCGCGCGCAGGACCGGCGGGGTCTGCTTCGCGCCGACCGGATCGGTGGCGAAGGTCGCGTCGGCCCAGAGATCGAACCAGCCGGGCGGGATCAGGTCGGCCGTCTTGTCCTCGGGCACGCCGGTCAGCCAGCGCGCCCGGGCGCTGTCCCGGCTGACGCTGCGATAGGCGCCGAGCGGCCCGTTGCCGCCGATCAGGGCCGGCGTGCGCGCCAGCCATTGCGGCGCATAGAGAACGAGCCGGTTGACCCGGTCGTTGTGGGTGCTGGTGTAGAGGCCCATGGTCGAGGTCCCCCAGGACCAGCCCATCAGGTCGATTCTTTCGACGCCGCGCCGCTTGGTGATGAAGTCCACGACCTGTCCGACAACCTTGGCGGAGTCGGGGGTCCGCATGAAGGGCGCGTTGTCCGAGGCCGGCGCGTCCATCGCGGCCGGGCGTCCCGACAGGCCGTAGCCCGGCAGGTCCACGAGGTAGACGTCGAACCCCAGCCCCGCGAGATAGTCCATGGCCGACATCCCGCCGAGCGGCAGGTCGAAGGCGGTGGAGGCCGGATAGGTCGCGCCGTGGACGTAGAGCAGGATCCGGTCGCCCGGGAACCGATCGATCCCGGCGGGGCGCTTGTTGCGCACGTAGATCTCGACGCCCGGCTCGCTCCAGGGCAGGCGGAATTCCTCCGTCTCCAGCCGGCCCGACGGGGCCGCCGCCGCGACCGGCGCGGCCGCCACCGCCATCCCGGCGGCGAGGGCTCCGACGAGGTGGCGGCGCGGCAGGCCCCTGACCGGCTGCGCCCCACCCGGCGGCGTCTGCTGTGATCTGTCCGACATGGCGTTCTCCCGTCCGCCTTGGCCGGCGGCTCGACCGATTCAACCCACCGATGCCGGCCGGCGCAACGCCCCGGGGCGCGGGCCGGCCGACAGGCCGCCGGTTCCGTCGCCCGATCCGGTCAAAGCGCGTGAAAAATACCCGCCCCTGTCGCCGGAACGCGTGACGCCGCGCCTCCGGGCGGGCATGGAGGCGGGAGATCCCGGGAGACGCCCGCCCATGACGACTCCGACCACCGTCACGACCACCCCCTTCCCCGACCAGAAGCCGGGCACCTCCGGCCTGCGCAAGAAGGTGCCGGTGTTCCGGCAGCCGAACTACGTCGAGAACTTCGTCCAGGCGATCTTCGACACCCTGCCCGACAAGGCCGGCGCCACCCTCGTGCTCGGCGGCGACGGCCGGTTCCTCAACCGGGAGGTGGTCCAGACGACGCTGCGGCTGGCCGCCGGCAACGGCTTCGGCCGGGTCCTGGTCGGGCAAGGCGGCCTGCTCTCGACGCCCGCCGCCTCGTGCGTGATCCGGAAATCCAAGGCGCTCGGCGGCATCGTCCTGTCGGCGAGCCACAACCCGGGCGGCCCGGAGGGCGATTTCGGCATCAAGTTCAACGCCGCCAACGGCGGCCCGGCACCCGAATCCGTCACCGACGCGATCTTCGCGCGGGCCAGGGCGCTGACCGAATACCGCCTCGTCGAGGCCCCCGACCTCGACCTCGATACCCTCGGCGAGACTAAGCTCGGCGCCATGACGGTGACGGTGATCGACCCGGTGGCCGATTACGCGGCGCTGATGCGCACGCTGATCGACTTCGACGCGGTGTCGCGCCTGTTCGCCTCCGGCTTCCGCATGCGCTTCGACGCCATGAGCGCGGTGACCGGCCCCTACGCGACCGCGATCCTGGAGGGCATGCTCGGCGCGCCTCGGGGGACGGTGGTCAACGCGATCCCGAAGGAAGATTTCGGCGGCCACCACCCGGATCCGAACCCGGTCCATTGCCACGACCTGTTCGAGCTGATGCAGGGTCCCGACGCCCCGGATTTCGGCGCCGCCTCGGACGGCGACGGCGACCGCAACATGATCGTGGCCCCGGGCCTGTTCGTGACGCCGAGCGACAGCCTCGCGCTGCTGGCCGCCCACGCCCACCGGGCGCCGGGCTATGCGGGCGGGCTCGCCGGCGTCGCGCGCTCCATGCCCACCAGCCGCGCCGCCGACCGGGTCGCGGCGGCTTTGGGCATCCGGGCCTACGAGACGCCCACCGGCTGGAAGTTCTTCGGCAATCTCTTGGATGCCGGGCTGATCACCCTGTGCGGCGAGGAGAGCGCCGGCACCGGCTCGAACCACGTGCGCGAGAAGGACGGGCTCTGGGCGGTGCTGCTCTGGCTCAACATCCTGGCGGCCACGGGCGCGCGCGCCGACGCCCTGGTGCGGGCGCATTGGCGGACCTACGGCCGCGACTACTACGCCCGCCACGACTACGAGGAGGTGGATGCGGACGCCGCTAACGGCCTGATGGACGCGCTCCGTGAAAAGCTCGCCGGGCTGCCGGGGACCCGGATCGGCGACCTCACGGTCTCGACCGCCGACGAGTTCGCCTATCGCGATCCGGTGGACGGCTCGCTGACCGAGCGCCAGGGCATCCGGATCGGCTTCGCCGAGGACGCACGCGCCGTGTTCCGGCTCTCGGGGACCGGCACCGCCGGGGCGACGCTGCGGGTCTATCTGGAGCGCTACGAGAACGCCCCGGACCGGCTCGACCTGCCCGTGGCCGAGGTCCTGGCGCCGGTCGTGGCCGCGGCCCGAGCCCTTGCGGAAACCGAGCCCCGCACCGGCCGGGCCGAGCCGAGCGTGGTGACCTGAGGGGCAAGCTGTCCTGGCGCCGCAGGACGTGGACCTGCCGTCCGTGCGGGCGGAGCGAACCCATCCGGCCGCGCTTCGCTCAGTACGGGCGCGCCGCCCTGGGCCCCTTGGCTGCCCTCGCGACGACGGCGGGATCGATCGCCGAGCCGCTCACGCCAAGTCCCTGACCATATGCACGGTGACGTCGTCGTCCCGGGTCCGGCCCGGGCCGTCATAGGGTTCCTCCCGCTCCACCCGGTAGCCGAGCGACCCGTAGAGGCGCAGATTCGCGACGTATTTTTTGTTTGTGTAGAGCCTGAGCCGCGCAAGCCCCGCCCCGGCGGCGATCGACTCGGCCAGTCCCAGGAGGCGGGTGCCGAAGCCCCGCCCCTGGAAGGCCGGATGCACCGCCACGTTGACGACCAGCAGGTGGTCGCCCTCCCCCGTCGTCTCGATCAGCGCAGCCAACGCGTCGCCGACCTGCAGAAGGTCGAAGCGGTGGTGCCGGAGGGCGTCGCGGTAATCCGCCCGCATCGGCGTCGGCAGGCGGCCGATCACCGGGATCCACTTGGTGTAGGCCGCCTCGACCAGCGCCCGGATCGCCTCCGCGTCCGCTGGCGCCCCGCGCCGGATCGCGACCGTTCCATCCATCCTGAATCCCCCGGTGGTTGACCCGGACGCGTCCATCCCCTGAAGGCCCGCCCGTCGATGGGCTCCGCGTGGGTCCACGTCGCGTTCCACGCGCACCCGTGTCGGCGGTCCCGGGTCGCGAACCCGCTCCGCCCCTGTGAAAGGGAATTTAGTGTCGGATGGGGAAACCGTCTTCGAGATGACGGTTTCATGACACCGTGGCCGCCGAGGCGGCTGCCGACCCCGCCGCGCGGCAATGCGGCGCCCATCATGCACGAGAGCCCACACGCGCGATGAACATCCATGTCCGGTCCGATGACGGCCGTGAGGCCGAGCTGTTGCGGAGCCGGCGCCTGTGCAAGATCGCGGCCTCGCCGCTCGCCTATGTGCGCGGCTCGACGGCCCGGTTCTACGAATGGGTGGCGCAGTTTCCGCCCGGCACCCTGCCAGAGGGGCCGCCGGTCTGGATCTGCGGGGATTGCCACCTCGGCAACATCGGCGCCCTGGCCGATGCCGAGGGTCGGGTTCGGATGCAGATCCGGGATCTCGACCAGAGCGTCGTCGGCAACCCGGCCTTCGACCTCGTCCGGCTCACCCTCTCCCTCGTGACGGCCGGACTCACGGCACCGCTGTCCGGCCTCGTGGTCGCGCGGATGATCCGGGCGATCGCCGAGGGCTACGCCGCGGGCCTGTCCGATCCGGACGAGACCGGCGTCCCGGACGCGGATTCGGTGATCGTTGCCACGACCCGTCGCCTCGCCCATGGCCGGCGCTGGCGCCACCTGTCGAAGGAGCGGCTGCGGGGTAAATCCGCACGGCTTCCCCGGGGCAAGCGCTTCCTCGATCTCCAGCCCGGGGAGCACGCGGGGGTCGAGGCGCTCCTGCGCGAACCCGCCTTCGCCCGGCGGGTCCTCGGCCTCGACGCGGAAGCGCGGATCGACCTCGTCGATGCCGCCTTCTGGATCAAGGGCTGCAGCTCGCTGGGCCGGATGCGCCTCGCGGCCCTCGTCCGCATCGAAGGCGCACACGACCGGGCGCGGGTGGCGCTGATCGACGTGAAGGAGGCGGTGCCGCATCTCGCGCCGCTGGTGCCCGGCGCCACGATCCCCGTCGATCCCGCGCACCGCGTCGTGGCGGGCGCCCGGGCCCTGTCCCCGGCGCTCGGCGAGCGGATGATTGCCGGGCACATCGGCGCGACCCCGGTGATCGTGCGCGCCCTGCTGCCGCAGGACCTCAAGATCGTCGCCGAGCAGTTCTCCAAGGGCGAGGGCGTGCGCGTGGCCAGAAGCCTCGCCGTCGTGGTCGGCCGCGCCCACGGCCGGCAGCTCGCGCCGGAGGCGCGCGCCGCGTGGCGGCGGCAGGTCGAGGAGGGGGGCTGGGACGGGCCCGCCCCGCACTGGCTGTGGTCGTCCGTCACGACGCTGATGGGCCTCCATCAGAGCGGTTACCTCGATCATTGCCGCGACGTCGCCCGCGACGAGCGCCTCGCGCCCTTCCTCTAGATCGGCCTTCCTGTCCCGCCATGCTCGCCGACCCGACCATCGAGACCTTCCTCATCCGGCTCGCCCTGAGCTTCGGCGCGGCCGCCCTGCTCGGGTGGAACCGCGAGGAGCTCGGCCACCCCGCCGGCCTGCGCACGCACGTGCTGATCTGCGTCGCCGCCTGCACGGCGATGCAGCTCGGCAACTGGCTGCTCGTGGAGACCGGCCAGACCGGCAATGGCCTGTTCAAGCTCGACCTGATGCGGCTCGCGCAGGGCGTCCTAGCCGGGATCGGCTTCATCGGCGCCGGCACGATCCTGAAGCAGGGCAACATCGTCCGCGGGGTGACGACGGCGGCGACCGTCTGGCTGGTGACCGTGATCGGCCTGTGCTTCGGCGCCGGGGCCTGGCGGCTCGGCCTGTGCGCCACCGGCGCGACCCTCGCCACCCTGCAGGGGCTGGGATGGGTCGAGCGGGCGCTCAGGCAGCGCAGCTACGGCACGATGACCGTCGCGTTCGACCCCCGCACGACCTCCCACGCGACGCTCCTGAAGGTCCTCGCCGGTGCCGGCCTCGGGATCCGCTCGCGCGTGCTGGAGGCGGATGCCGAGGCGGCAAGCCTGCGCTGCATCGGGGCCTACCGGGGGAGAGAGGCGGCGGCGTGGTCCCTGGGCCTCGTCGAGCGCCTGCGCGGTCTGCCCGGCGTCGGGCGGGTGACCTGGGAGGAGATGGGCTGAGCGGGCGGCGGTTGACCCAGCGGCGCGCCTCCCGTATGGAACCGGCCGTCGACGGGGCTCCTCAACGGGGCCCCGTCGCGTTTTCACGCGCACCCGTGGGCGGGATCCTCCCGCCCTGTCGTCCCGGACCGTGAGCGTCCGGGAAGAGGAGGGCGCGTTCCTCAATCTCGATACCGAGAGGACGCGAATACATGTCGAAGCGGATTCAGGCGAAGCACAAGCTCGACCGCCGCATGGGCCAGAACATCTGGGGCCGCCCGAAGAGCCCCGTCAACCGCCGCGAATACGGCCCCGGCCAGCACGGCCAGCGCCGCAAGGGCAAGATGAGCGACTTCGGCACGCAGCTGCGCGCCAAGCAGAAGCTCAAGGGCTATTACGGCAACATCACCGAGAAGCAGTTCCGCCGCTACTACGCCGAGGCGATCCGCCTGCGCGGCGATTCCGGCGAGAACCTCGTCGGCCTGCTCGAGCGGCGCCTGGACGCCGTGGTCTACCGGGCGAAGTTCGTGGCGACCCCGTTCGCGGCGCGCCAGTTCGTCAACCACGGCCACGTCAAGGTCAACGGCGTGCGGGTCAACATCCCGAGCTACCAAGTGAAGGCCGGCGACCTGATCGAGGTCAAGGAATCCTCCCGCCAGCTCGAGATCGTCATCGTGGCGAGCCAGCTCCCCGAGCGCGACGTGCCGGACTACATCGAGGCCGACCACGCCAAGATGACCGCCCGCGTCACCCGCATCCCCAGCCTGTCCGAGGTGCCCTACCCCGTTCAGATGGAGCCGAACCTCGTCATCGAGTTCTACTCCCGCTAAGGTCTCCCCGGAGATGATCGCCACGGAGGGGCTGCCCGGATCGGGCGGCCCCTCCGCGTTTCGGGCTCAGCAGCCGTGGCAGATCGAGCCCATCGTGTTGCGCATCCGGCCGTCCCAGGCCTTCGAGCGGGCCTCCGCGGCCTTCTGGGCCTTGATCATCTCGGCCTCGTTCACGGGCGTCGGCGGAGCCGCGGGAGAGGCGGGGGGCGGCTTGGTCTGCCCCGTGGCCGTGAGGCGGCGACCGCCGGCCGGGGCCGCGTTCGGCACCGTGTTCGCGCCTGCGCCCGGGGCGACGCTGGCAACCGGGCTCTGCGCCAGGGCCGGCGCCGTCCCGAGCAGGAGGCCCAGGATCACCGCGTGACGAAGAACTGCCATGGACCTGCTCTCTCCCCGGCGGGGGATCGTTCGTCGCCCCCGCCTTCTTCTCCGGGTGACCTTAACCGATCCGCGTGATGAAATCATGCGGCCCGCAGGATCGCATCCCGCAGGTTTGCACCCCGCAGGATCGCCCCCCGGACGACCGCACGCCCGATGAACGATGTCCCGTCGCCGCCCGTGAACCGCCGCGAGGCCGTGGCCGATGCCCTCGCCCACCTCGCCCCGCGCCTGCCTGACTTCGAGGCCGATTCCGTCCTCGGCCGGGCGCTGGCGAGCCCGGGCCTGCGCGGGGCCACCCCCGGGACCGCTGCACGCCTCGCCCTCGTCGCCTATGCCCGCCACGTCTTCACCGACTACGACGACCTCCTGGCGGAGGGCTACGACCGGGACAGCGCCCGGCACTTCGTCCTCGACGACCTCAACGCCGCGCTCGCCGCCTGGGGCGCCGCCCCCGTCCCGGAGGCCGACCCGGAGGCGGGGGGCGACCCGGAGGACGACCCGCGCTGAACCGGTCGCGCCGGACGCCGTCATGCTGTAGGAACCGCCCCCGAAGCCGCCCCCCGGGCGGTTCGCGGAGTTCGGGCCAGAGCATGAAGATCAGCGCGCGCAACGTCATCAAGGGCACCGTCGTGTCCATCGACAAGGGGGCGACCACGGCCCACGTGAAGATCGAGATCAGCCCCGGCCAGGTGGTGACCGCCTCGATCACCAACGAATCGGTCGACGCCCTCAAGCTCGTCGCGGGCGGCCCGGCCTACGCGGTGATCAAGGCCTCCGACGTGATGGTCGCCGTCGACTGAGCGGCCCCGGCACCGGGCCGGCATTGCACCGGCCCGGTGCCCGGACTACGCCGTCCCGGCAGGCCGCTGACAGAGGGGACGCCCCGTGAAGACCGTGCTCGGCATCGAGACCACCTGCGACGAGACCGCCGCCGCCGTGGTCTCCATCGACGAGGATGGCGTCGGGCAGATCCGCGCCAACGAGGTGCTGAGCCAGATCGCCGAGCACGCCGCCTATGGCGGCGTCGTGCCCGAGATCGCCGCCCGCGCCCATGTCGAGGTGCTCGACCGGCTGATCGCCCGCGCCCTCGACCGGGCCGGGATCGGCTTCCCCGACCTCGACGGGATCGCGGTGGCGGCCGGGCCCGGGCTGATCGGCGGCGTGCTGGTCGGCCTCGTCACCGCCAAGACCCTGGCGCTGGTGACCCGCAAGCCCCTGCTCGCCGTGAACCACCTGGAGGCCCACGCGCTCACCGCGCGGCTGACCGACGGGATCGCCTTCCCCTACCTCCTGCTCCTCGCCTCGGGCGGCCACACCCAGCTCGTGGCCGTGCGCGGCGTCGGCGATTACGTGCGCCTCGGCTCCACGGTGGACGACGCCATCGGCGAGGCCTTCGACAAGGCCGCCAAGCTCCTGGGCCTCGGCTATCCCGGCGGCCCCGAGGTCGAGCGCATGGCCGAATCGGGCGACCCCGAGCGCTTCGCCCTGCCCCGGCCGATGCTCGGCCGGCGCGAGGCGGATTTCTCCCTGTCGGGGCTCAAGACCGCCCTGCGGATCGAGGCCGAGCGGATTGCGCCACTCGCCGAGCGCGACGTCGCCGACCTGTGCGCGGGCTTCCAGGCCGCCGTGGTCGACGTGGTGGTGGACCGCGCCCGGGTGGCGCTGCGGGCCTTCTCGGGGGTCGCCGGCCGGCCGACCGCCCTGGTGGCGGCCGGCGGCGTCGCGGCCAACGGTGCCATCCGGCGGGCGCTGGCGGCTTTGGCCGGGGAGGCGGGCCTGGACTTCGTGGCCCCGCCCCTGCCGCTCTGCGGCGACAACGGCGCCATGATCGCCTGGGCCGGGCTGGAGCGCCTGCGGCTCGGGCTCGTGGACGACCTGACGGCGCCGGCCCGGCCCCGCTGGCCGCTCGCCGCCGACCCGGCCCGGGACGCGGTCCCGGCCGGATGACCGACGCGGACCGGCGCGCGCAGTGGCGGGACCTGGTCGCGCGCCGCCTGCCCGGGGCCGCCCGCCCGGACTGGCCGGTGCGGCTGGACCATTGCTTCGCCCGCATCCTCCTCGACAACGCCTGCGGCGGCCCCTGGCGCGACCATGTCCGCCCGCCCGCCCACGCCAACATGCCGCTGGATCGGCTGGAGGCGGCGATCGCCCTGGGCGAGGCGGTCCTCGACGGGACCGCCGATCTCGCCCTGTTGAATCGGCGCTCCCTGGCCTGGCGCGGCAAGATCGCCGGGGCGGCGGGCCCGCCGCGCGGCCAAGCGCCCGACCGGCTCGACCTCACCGGGGAGGCCCCATGAGCGCACCGATCAACGTCGTCGGCGGCGGCGCCTGGGGGACGGCGCTGGCCAACGCCGCCGCGGCCGCCGGACACCCCGTGACCCTGTGGCTGCGCGACCCGGAGGCCGCGGCCAAGCTCCAGGCCGAGCGTGAGAATCCGCGCTATCTGCCGGGCGTGCCGCTCCATGCCCGGATCCACGCGACGGCGCTCTCCGAAACACTCGCCGGCGCCCGGGCGACCCTGCTGGTCGTGCCGGCCCAGACCGTGCGCGGCGTGCTCGAGGACCTGCGCGGGCCCCTCGCCACGGCCGGTCCGGTGATCCTCTGCGCCAAGGGGATCGAGCGCGGCAGCGACAGCTTTCTGAGCGCGGTGGCCGAGGCGGTCCTGCCGCCGGGAACACCGGTGGCGGTCCTGTCCGGCCCGAGCTTCGCGGCCGACGTCGCCCGTGGCCTGCCCACCGCCGTGACCCTGGCGGCGGCCGATCCCGGCCTCGCCGCGTCGCTCTGCGCCCTGCTCTCGGGCCCGAGCGTCCGGCTCTACCACACCGACGACGTGCGCGGCGTCGAGATCGGCGGCGCCGGCAAGAACGTGCTGGCCATCGCCTGCGGGATCGTGGCGGGACGGGGGCTCGGCGAGAGCGCCCGGGCGGCCCTGATCGCCCGGGCCTTCGCCGAATTGATGCGCTTCGCCCGGGCCTTCGGCGGCCGGCCGGAGACGCTGATGGGGCTCTCGGGCCTCGGCGATCTCGTGCTCACCGCCTCCTCGCCGCAATCGCGCAACTTCGCCTTCGGGCAGCGGCTCGGTGCCGGGGCGGCCCCGGCGGAGGCCGCCGGCGGCAAGCTCGCCGAGGGCGCCTTCACGGCGGCGGCGCTCGCCGGATTGGCGGCGGCCCGGGGGATCGAGATGCCGGTGGCCCAGGCCGTCGCGGCGATCGTGTCGGGCCGGGCCGGCGTCGAGGACGTGATCGCCGGCCTGCTCGCCCGGCCGCTGCGCGGCGAGACCGATTAGGGTTCCCGAAGGTCCGGGACCCCGTGTGGGGCCCGGGCCGCCCGGGTGGCGACGCGGGGGCTCCGTCCCCGAGCCCCGCCGAAGGGCTCAGCCCTTTGGGAACCCGGTTCGATGGGTGAGAATCTCACGCCACGGAGGCCGCTCGCTCCGGCCCGGGCCCGTGGGTGTGGGCGGCGAAGCGCGCGATCGGCGCGGGACGGCCCAGCAGGTAGCCCTGGGCGAGGGTGCAATTCTCCTGCGCCAGGAAGGACAGTTCCTCGGCCGTCTCCACCCCCTCGGCCACCACGGCGAGCCCGAGGCCCCGCCCCAGGCCGAGCACGGAGCGCACGATCGCGGCCCCCTGCGCGTTGCTGTGGACCGCCTTGATGAACGAGCGGTCGATCTTGATCCGGTCGAACGGGAAGGAGCGCAGGTTCGACAGGGACGAGTAGCCGGTGCCGAAATCGTCCATGGCGATCCGCACGCCCAGCGCCTTGAGCTGGCGCAGGGTGAGCAGCGCCCGGGCCGGATCGCGGATCAGCGCGGTCTCGGTGATCTCGATCTCCAGGCGCTCGGCCTTCAGGCCGGTCTCGAACAGGGTGCCGTGGACGAACTGCACGAAATGCGGGTTGTGGAGCTGCACCGCCGAGACGTTGACGGCGATCGCCAGGGGTTGCGGCCAGCCGGCCGCCGCCCGGCAGGCCTCGCGCAGCACCCAGGCGCCGATCTCCAGGATCGCGCCGGTCTCCTCGGCGATCGGCACGAACAGGGACGGGGAGACGTCCCCGCGCTCCGGATGGTGCCAGCGCAGCAGCGCCTCGAAGCCCGTCACCGCGCCGGACTCGATCTGGGTCTGGGGCTGGTAGACGAGTTCCAGCTCGCCCCGGGACACCGCTTGGCGCAGGTCGTGTTCCAGCATGCGCCGGTCGCGGATCTGCGCGCCCATGCTGGCGTCGTAGCGGCGGCAGGTGCCCCGCCCCTCGGCCTTGGCCCGGTACAGGGCGGCGTCGGCGTAGCTCAGGAGCGCCCGCTGATCCTCGGCGTCGTCGGGATAGACCGCGACGCCGATGCTGGTGGCGATCACCGGGCCGGAGGCCGCCGGCACCGCCGCGAGCGTGGCCAGGATCCGCTCCGCCAGCCGCTCGGCCGAGTCGCCGGTCTGGGGCGTCAGGATGGCGAACTCGTCGCCGCCGAGCCGGGCCATCAGCTGCGTGCCGTCGAGCAGGCCGCCGACCCGCAGCGCGAGGTCGCGCAGCATCGCGTCGCCGGCCGCGTGCCCGAACAGGTCGTTGACCTCCTTGAAGCGGTCGAGATCGAGGCACAGCACGGCGAGCCGGGTCCCGAGGGCATCCGCCGCCCGCATCTCGCGCTCGATCCGCGCGTGGAAGCTGGTGCGGTTGGCGAGCCCGGTGAGGGCGTCGTGGTGGGCGAGGTACTGGATCTGGCTCTCGGCGCGGCGCCGGGCGCGCAGGTCGCGCACCGCGACGGCGTAGTGCGGCTCTCGGCCGTACTCGGCCAAGGGGCGCAGGATCACCTCCACGGGGACGAGCCCCCCGCCCGACGGGACGAGTTCCGCCTCGATCGGGTGGTCGGCCGTCCCGGCCGCGGCCGTGAGGCCCGGCAGGTAGACCGACAGGCGCGTCCCGACCAGGGCGGCCGTGTCGAGGCCGGTGAGCCGGGCGAAGGCCTCGTTGGCGCTGACGATCTGGCCGCTGCGGCACACGACGAGACCCTCGACGGCCGCGTTGGCGAGGCTGCGCAGGCGTTCGCGCTCGAACGCGGTGCGCTTGCGCTCGCGCAGATCCAGCGCGAGGGCGGCGGCGGCCAGCAGCAGGATCAGGCAGCTCGCCAGCGCCACGGCGGTGGCGAGCCATTCGGTCCGGATCGCGCTCTCCGGGATGGCTACGGCGGGATCCGGCTGGACGGTCACCGCGCCCATGCCGGTGAAATGGTGGCCGCAGATCGCCAGCATCAGCAGCCCGGCGCCGAGGGCCCGGCCGCGATAGGCGGCCGCCGACAGGCCGACCACCAGGGCCGCGGCGCCCAGGGCGCTCCCGATGACCACCGAGAGCGCCACCACCGCGGGGTTCCAGACGAGATGCCCCGGGACCTGATAGGCGGCCATGCCGGTATAGTGCATCGCCGCGATGCCGCCGCCCGCCACGCCGCCGCCGATCGCCGCCCGGATCCGGCCGCCGGTCGAGGCCAGCGCGAAGGCGAGGCCGGTGATCGCGACGGCATCGACGTAGGAGAGGAGCGTCAACCCGACGCCGTAGCCCGACGGCAGCCCCGGCGCGTAGGCGAGCATCGCCAGGAAGTGCGTCGCCCAGATTCCCGAGCCCCCTGCCACCGCCGCCACGGCGAGCCAGGTGTAGCGGCTCCGGCCTCCGGCGCGGACGGCATGGGTCAGCAGCTCGATGGCCGCAACGCTCGCGAGGGTGCAGACCAGCGCGGCCAGCGCCACCAGCCACAGGTTGTGTTCTCCGACGAAACAGCCGACCACCGTGAGCATGAAGACAACCACAGATAGTTAGAGCATGATCATGTTCGTAATGATGGCAAAGATCATTTAATATTCAGCGAATGACAGATTTTTAAAGATCTCTACAAACATAGATCGGCTTTTTCCCCGGCGGCGGAACCCGAGTCGCGTCCGGTTCCGCGACCCGGCGCCTCCGCCCGACGGCCGCCAACCGGCCGCACCCGCGCGGTATCCGGCCTGTTCCCCGGGGACGAAGCTGGGCTATGGCAGGGCCCGCCGCCGCGACGGGCGGGGCCCTGGAGACACGCGGCGATGGCGCACTGGCTGTTCAAATCCGAGCCCGCGACCTGGTCGTGGGACCAGCAGGTCGCGGCCGGGACAGCCGGGACGCACTGGAACGGCGTGCGCAACCATCTCGCCAAGAAGCACCTGATGGCCATGCAGGTCGGCGAGCAGGGCTTCTTCTATCACTCGAACGCGGGCAAGGCGGTGGTCGGCATCGTCGCGGTGATCCGCCCCTACTACCCCGACCATACCGACGAGACCGGCCGCTTCGGCATGGTCGACCTGGCGGCCGTGCGGGCGATGCCCCGCCCCGTGGCGCTGGACGCGATCAAGGCCGACCCGGCGCTCTCCGCCATGGTCCTGGTCAACAATTCCCGCCTGTCGGTGCAGCCGGTGACCGAGGCCGAATGGGCCCGGGTCTGCGCCCTGGGCGGGCTCGATTGAGACCGGTCCCCCGGCGTGCGGGTCAGGCCGCCCGGGTCAGGGCGCCCTTGGCCGGCGCCGGGGACTGCGGGTCGAGGTCGAGGGGCAGCATCGTGTCCATCACCCGGCTGGCCGGCAGCGTCACCACCACCTCGGTGCCCTCGCGGGGTTTCGAGGACAGCTGGAACTGCCCGCCATGCAGTTCCACCAGACCCTTCACGATCGGCAGGCCGAGCCCGGAGCCCTGCTCGGCGGTCTTGATCGCCAGGGAGCCGCGGCCGAACGACGACAGGACCGTGCCGAGCTCGTCCTCGGGGATGCCGGGGCCGCTATCCTTCACCGACACGTATTGCCCGCCCGAGGCGGTCCAGCCGACCTTCAGCCAGATCGCGCCGCCCGGGGGGGTGAACTTCACGGCGTTCGACAGGAGGTTGAGGACGATCTGGCGCAAGGCCCGCTCGTCCGCCCAGAGCCGCGGCAGGGCGTCGTCGACCAGCCCGTGGAAGGTCTGGTTCTTTGCCTTGGCGCGCAGACCCATCATGTGGCGGCACTCCTCCACCACGTAGGCGAGCTGCACCGGCTCCTCGTTGAGCTCGTAGCGCCCCGCCTCGATCCGCGACAGGTCGAGGATCTCGTTGATCAGGTTGAGGAGGTGCATGCCGCTGTCGTGGATGTCGTTGGAGTATTCCCGGTAGGACGGCGCCGTGTGGATGCCGAACACCTCGTTCTTCATCACCTCCGAGAAGCCCAGGATGGCGTTGAGCGGCGTGCGCAGCTCGTGGCTCATGGTGGCCAGGAACCGCGACTTCGCGAGGTTGGCCTCCTCGGCCCGGCGGCGGGCCTCGTCGGAATTGGCCTTGGCCTGCTCCAGCTCGCCGAACACCGCGTCCTTCTCGGCGCGGGAGCGCAGGGCCCCCACCGTCGAGGTGTAGAGGCGGCGGGACAGGCTGAGGAAGAACAGCTGCGCGCCGCCGGCCATCGTGACGAGGAGGAGCCCGTCCATCTCGCGAAAGAAGGCGGCGAGCGACGCGGTGGCCAGCGCCAGCGGTACCAAGGCGGCGACGGCCGCGAGCGGCACCGTCGCGGCCAGCATGGTGGTGACCGCGGAGGCGATGACGAGGCCGAACAGCGCGAAGGTCCAGCCGCCGGTGGCGCCGAGCCCGATCATCGCCGACCACGACAGGCTCTGCAGCACCTCGCCGATCAGGAAGCGGCGGCGCCAGCGCGCCAGCGGGATCGTCGCCGGGTCGGCCTGCAGGAAGCGCCGGCTCAACGTGGTGTTGATCGCGATCAACACGAGCACGGCCAGGGCCCAGGATGCGGTGACCGGCGGCGCGATCCAGAACGTCGCCGCCGTGGCGAGCGCCGCCGCGAGCAGCGCCAGCGCGAGGCCGGCCCCGGCCCGGTACTCGGCATAGTGGCGCAGCAGCTCGTAATCGAAGGCCCGTTCGAGGCCGGTCTGCGAGGTCAGCTTCTCGCGGGCCGAGCGGATCTCGCGGGCGACCCCGAGGCGGCGGGCGGCCTCCTGCGTCGAGGGGCCGCGACCGCGCTGGACCATCTCGACGGTGAGATCGGACATGCGCGTGGTGAGACTCGGGAAGGGCGGTGCCGGCCGGGATTCGCTCGCCGAGAATGCGGCGGATATGTTAAGAAGCACCTGCCGCCATCGCTCGGATCTTAAGGATTCCGGCCTGGACGCGACCGCCGGACATCCGGCCCGACGTGCGCTGGCGCACAGCGTGCAGGCCGTGACGATCGCTAGCGTCGCGCATGGCTCCCAGCGTGCCGCGCGGCGCGCAATCCGGACGCCGCGGCGTCCAGCGCCGATGAGAGGGTGTCGACCATGCCGAAACTCACCGTCAACGGCGTCGCACACCTGATCGACGCCGACCCCGACATGCCGCTGCTCTGGGTCCTGCGCGACCGGCTCGACGCCACCGGCACGAAATACGGCTGCGGCATCGCCCAATGCGGCGCCTGCACGGTCCATCTCGACGGCCAGCCGGTTCGCTCCTGCCAGACACGGCTGGGCGATGTCGGTGCCGCGCAGATCACGACCATCGAGGGCGTGTCGGGCCGGGTCGCCGAGGCGGTCCAGGCGGCATGGCGAAAGCTGGACGTTGTCCAGTGCGGCTACTGCCAGTCCGGCCAGATCATGTCGGCGATCGGCCTCCTGTCCGGCAACGCAAAGCCCAACGACGCCGATATCGACGGTGCCATGGACGGCAACATCTGCCGCTGCGGCACCTACCAGCGGATCCGGGCGGCGATCCACGAGGCTGCCCGAAGCCTCGCCTGATCTCGCCCTGATCGGCCCCTCCCAGCGGTCCTGACCGGAGCCTCGCCGCCATGCTGAACGCCCGTCGACCGAGCCGCCTGCCCGCCCCCCGACCCAGCCGCCGCGGCCTCCTCGCGGGGGCCGGCGCCCTCGTGGTGGCGTTCCGGCTCGACCCCAAATCCGCCCGCGCCGCCGCCGGCCCGAACCTCGCCGACGTCAAGGCGCAGCCCAACGCCTTCGTGCGGATCGCCCCGGACGACACCGTCACGGTGGTGATCAAGCATCTCGACATGGGCCAGGGGAACACCACTGGCCTCGCCACGATCCTGGCCGACGAACTCGGCGCCGACTGGAAGAATGTCCGCACCGCGTTCGCGCCCGCCGACGCGACGCTCTACAACAACAGCCTGATGGGCCCGATCCAGGGCACCGGCGGCTCCACCGCGGTGGCCAATTCCTGGTTCCAGCTGCGCAAGGCCGGTGCCGCCGCCCGCGAGATGCTGATGGCGGAGGCCGCCTACCGCTGGAAGGTTCCGGTCGCGCAGATCACGGTCGAGAAGGGCGTCGTCAGCCACGCGCCGTCCGGCCGGCAGGCCCGGTTCGGCGAGCTCGCGGCCTCGGCGGCCTCCCTGCCGGTGCCCTCGGAGCCGCGGCTCAAGGATCCGAGCGAATGGCGGCTGATCGGCCAGACGATCCCGCGCCTCGATTCCGTGGCCAAGACCGACGGCACGGCCACCTACTCCCTGGATATCCGCCGCCCCGACCAGGTGACCGCCCTGGTGGCCCGCGCCCCGCGCTTCGGCGCCACCGTGAAGGCCTTCGACGCGACGGCCGCCCGCAAGGTCGCCGGGGTGCTCGCCGTGGTGCAGGTGCCGACCGGCGTGGCGGTGATCGCCCGCGACACCTGGGCGGCCATGAAGGGCCGCGAGGCCCTCACGATCACCTGGGACGAGAGCACCGCCGAGACCCGCTCGTCCGAGGCGATCCTCGCCGAGTACCGGGAGCGCGCCAAGGGCCCCGGCCTGACGGCCTCCGAGCGCGGCGACCCGCAGGCGGCGCTCAAGGGGGCCGCCACGGTGATCGAGGCCGAGTTCACCTTCCCCTACCTCGCCCACGCGGCGATGGAGCCCCTGAACGCCACGATCGAGCGGGCGGCCGACGGCGGCTACGACGTCTACGCGGGCTTCCAGTTCCAGACCATCGAGCAGGCCACCATGGCGGCGATCCTTGGGGTGACGCCCGACCGGGTGCGGCTGCACAGCAACTGGGCCGGCGGCTCCTTCGGCCGCCGGGCGACCCCCACCGCCGATTACCTCGCGGAGGCCGCCACGATCCTGAAGGCCTACGGCGAGAAGGCCCCGGTCCACCTCGTCTGGACCCGCGAGGACGACATGGCCGGCGGCTACTACCGCCCGACCGTACTGCACCGGGTCCGGGCCGGCATCGACGCCAAGGGCGCGGTGGTCGGCTGGGACCACGTCATGGTCGGAAAGTCGATCATGATCGGCTCGCCCTTCGAGGCGATGATCGTCAAGAACGGCATCGATTCGACCACCGTGGAGGGCGCCTCCGACACCCCCTACGCGCTGCCGGCCTACCGGTTCGGCGTCCATAACGGCCGCGAGGGCGTGCCGGTCCTGTGGTGGCGCTCGGTCGGCCACAGCCACACGGCCCACGTGATGGAGGTGATGATCGACGAGCTGGCCCATGCCGCGAACGTCGATCCGGTGGCCTACCGGCTGTCACTGCTCGCCCAGGCGCCGCGGCTCGCCGACGTGCTCCGGCTCGCCGCCGACAAGGCCGGCTGGACGGAGAAGCCTGGGGCGAAGGGCCGCGGCCTCGGGGTCGCGGTCCACGAATCCTTCGGCTCCTACGTCGCCATGGTGGCCGACGTCACCGCGCAGGAGGCCGGGATCCGGGTCAATCGGATCGTGGCGGCGGTGGATGTCGGCGTGCCGGTCAACCCGGATGTGATCCGCGCGCAGGTCGAGGGCGCGGTCGGCTTCGCCCTGTCGTCGGTCCTGCGCAACCGCATCACCCTGAAGGAGGGCCGGGTGCAGGAGCGTAATTTCGACGCCTACGCGCCCACCCGGATGAGCGAGATGCCCAAGGTCGAGGTGCACATCGTGCCGAGCCAGGTGGCGCCCACCGGGATCGGCGAGCCGGGCGTGCCCGTTTTGGGTCCGGCGATCGCCAACGCGGTCTTCGCCGCCACCGGCCAACGCCTGCGCGCGCTGCCCCTCGACCTGTCGGGCGTGAAGGGCGCGTGAGGAATCGCACCGTCCGGCGGCTTCGGGCGGCGTAAAACGATTGGGCCTTCCCCCAAGGCAAGAGACCCGACTGAAGACGGCGCGGCGCGACACCGCGCCGTTTCTTTTTTGCGCGGCACCGCGCCATCTCCGGGCGATGCCCGCCTTCGAAGACACCGCCGCCCACTTGCGTGCCTGCCGCCTCTGCCGGGACAGCCCGCTCTACGGGCCGCCCCTGCCCCAGGAGCCCCGGCCGATCGTGCAGGGCAGCACCGGCGCCCGCCTCTGCGTGGCGAGTCAGGCCCCGGGCACCCGGGCCCATCGCACCGGCCTGCCCTTCATGGACCCGTCGGGGGTTCGGCTGCGCGCCTGGCTCGGCCTGGACGAGGCGCAGTTCTACGATCCCGCGAAGGTCGCCATCGTGCCGATGGGCGCCTGCTTCCCCGGCCTCGACGCCAAGGGCGGCGACCGGCCGCCGCGCCGGGAATGCGCCGAGCGCTGGCGGGCGGAGCTGTTCTCCGGCCTGCCGGATCTCGACCTGATCCTAGTGATCGGCCAGTACGCGCAAGGATGGCACCTGGGAAAGCCGGAGGGCGGATTGACCGGCACGGTCCGGCGCTGGCGGGCGATCCTGTCCGCGCCGCGCCGCCCCCGAATCCTGCCCCTGCCCCACCCGTCCTGGCGCAACAACGGCTGGCTCAAGCGTGAGCCCTGGTTCGAGGCGGAGCTGCTGCCGGTGCTGAAGGCCGAGGTGGCGCGGGTGCTGGCGGGATGAGGCTCCGTCGCCGGATCCGCCCGGGACTCGACGGTTCGGCGTGCCCGATCCGACCGACACCCCCGCGCGTGGCCGGAAACGCGCCGGAGCGTCTGAAGCTTTGCCGGGTTCCTCCGGAGGATCGCCGAACGGACCCCGCCGACGCGGAGCCAGGCTCAGGACGGGAGATTTCGCCGCTCATCCGGTCGGGATCATGCGGTCGAACCCGCCCTCAACCCCCCGGCACCCACCCGCTCCGCGCGCCCGCCCCTACGCCTGCCGCCGTGAGAACCAGGACCGTGCGGCCGGGCAGCGGCACGGCGGCGCCGGCCGCGTAGGACGGAGCATCCGGCGGGACCGCGCCGGTGGGCGTCCCCGTATCGAAGACCGGGCTCCACGGGCCGCCGACCACCTGGACCAGGTGGAAGTCGCAGGCCCCCGCCCCGGCGTTGAACAGCATCAGCAGGCGGTCGCCCGGCTCGCCGTCGTTGCCGATCTGCATGCCGAAGACCTGGAGCCCGTCGTCGGACCAGTGGCGGTCCCCCATCTCGGTGCCCTCGGGGGCCAGCCAATGCACGTCGCGCAGGGGCTCGCCCCGGTCGATCAGCGCGCCGGTGAAGAAGCGCCGCCGCCGCAGGGCTGCCTGAGCCCGGCGCAGCGCCAGCAGGTTGGCGACGAACTCCGTGAGGTGTGGGTCCGGATCGGTGCTCCAATCCATCCAGCTCGTCGGGTTGTCCTGGGCATAGGCGTTGTTGTTGCCGCCCTGGCTGCGCGAGCGCTCGTCGCCCATCAGCAGCATCGGCACGCCCTGGGCCAGCATCACGGTGGCCAGCATGTTGCGCTTCTGGCGGGCGCGCAGGGCCAGGATATCCGGGTCGTCGGTGTCGCCCTCGACGCCGTAATTGCGGCTGACGTTGTGGTTATGGCCGTCGCGGTTGTCCTCGCCGTTGGCCGCGTTGTGCTTCTCCTCGTAGGCCACCGTGTCGGCGAGGGTGTAGCCGTCGTGGCTCGCGATGAAATTGACGCTGGCCAGCGGCGAGCGCCGGGACGGCGCGAACACCTCGCGCGAGCCGGTCAGCCCCTGGGTGACCTTGGCCAGCGTGCCGGAATCGCCCTTCCAGAAGCCCCGCATGGCGTCGCGGAATTTGTCGTTCCACTCGCTCCAGCCGCGCGGATAGCCGCCGAGCTGATAGCCCCCCTCGCCGATATCCCAGGGCTCGGCCACCATCTTGACCCGCGCGAGCACCGGATCCTGCGCCACCGCCTGGAAGAAGGCCGCCTCCGGGGTGAAGGCCAGGGGCGCGCGCCCGAGGCTCGAGGCGAGGTCGAAGCGGAAGCCCGCGATGCCGTAGGCGCTCACCCAGTGGCGCAGGGAATCCAGCACCAGCTGCATCACCCGCGGGTGGCTCACGTCGAGGGTGTTGCCGCAGCCGGTGCAGTCGATGGTGCGGCGTGGATCGGCCGGGTCGAGCTTGTAGTAGCTGGCATTGTCGATGCCGCGGAACGCCAGGGTCGGCCCGGTATGGTCGCCCTCGGCGGTGTGGTTGTAGACCACGTCGAGCCAGGTCTCGATCCCGGCGGCGTTCAGCTCGCGGATCGCCGCCTTCAGGCTGCCGGGCCCGCCCTCCCCCAGGTAGCGCGGATCCGGGGCGAAATAGCTCACCGGTTGATAGCCCCAGAAATTGACGAGGCCCCGCTCGACCAGGAAGCGGTCGTCCGCGAAGCCCTGGATCGGCAGCAGCTCCAGGGCTGTGATGCCGAGCTTGACGAGGTGCTCGATGATCGCCGGGTGGGCGAGCGCCGCGTAGGTGCCGCGCTCGGCCTCGGGAATGGCCGGATGGGTGCGGGTCAGCGCCTTGACGTGCGCCTCGTACACCACCGTCTCGGCGAGCGGCCGGCGCACGGGCGTGAGGGCGAGGTCGGGCACCTCGGGGGCGGTGACCACGCATTTCGGCATGTAAAGCGCGCTGTCGCGCCGGTCGATCCGGTCCTCGCGCCGGCTCTCGCCGCCCCTGCGGTGCCCGTAGAGGGCGTCGTGCCAGCGGATCCGGCCGCGGATCTCCCGTGCGTAGGGGTCGAGCACCAGCTTCGACGGGTTGAAGCGGTGGCCGGCGGACGGCTCCCAGGGGCCGTGCACCCGATAGCCGTAGAGCTGCCCCGGCAGCACCCCGCGCAGGTAGCCGTGCCAGACGTCGTCGGTCCGGCCGGGCAGCCGGACGGTGCGGGTCTCGTGCCGCTCCCCGGGCTCGAATAGGCAGATGTCGACCGCGGTGGCGTGCTCGGAGAACAGGGCGAAATTGACCCCGCGCCCGTCGAAATGCGCCCCGAGCGGCGCCGGGACCCCGTCGTCGACGGCGATCATGGGCGGAGTCCGGGCGTGACCGTGACGGTCGAAGACAGGCCGCGCAACGTCATGGTCTCAAAAGGTCTTCGACCTTTCGTGGGGGCCGGGCAAAATCCTGCCGGGTTCGGGCGACGCCCGACATCGGGGCTCTGCCCCGAGAGCCCGCCAATGGGATGATCCCTCTGAAAACCCGGGACAGTGAAGGTTCCACCGCCGTCTACTCGGCGGCCGCCGCAGCGGTGGGCGGCTCGCGCTCGACCGTGCGGAAATTCTCGAGTTCCGCCAGGAAGTTGCGCGCCCACCAGTCGACGTCCTCGCGGGTCATCCGCTCGACCATCGGCTTCCAGCGCGCCAGCCGGTCCGCCTTGGGCATGTAGAGCGCCGCGCGGATCGCCTCCGCCACCTCGAACCGGTCGTAGGGGTTGACCAGAAGCGCCTCGGGCAATTGCCGGGCGGCGCCGGCGAATTTCGACAGGACCAGCACGCCGGGATCGTCCTCGGCCTGGGCGACCACGTATTCCTTGGCCACGAGGTTCATGCCGTCGCGCATGGGCGTCACCAGCCCGACCCGGGCCGCCCGGTAGAGCCCGGCCAGCACGGGCCGCGGATAGGCCTTGGTGATGTACTGGATCGGCGTCCAGGCCGGATCGCCGAGCGCGCCGTTGATCTCGCCGACCTTCTCGTTCACGTCCCGGGCGAGCTGCTCGTATTCCGGCACCTCGCTGCGGGATTTCGGCGTGATCTGGATGTAGGTGACGTTGCCACGCTGGTCGGGATTGGAGGCGAAGAAGCTCTCCACCGCCTCCATCCGCTCCGGCACGCCCTTGGAATAGTCGAGCCGGTCGACGCCGATCAGCAGCTTGCGGGTGCGCAGGCCCGCCATGGTCTCGCGCACCACCTTGTTGGACCCCGCTTTCTCGGCGGCGTCCTTGAAGCCCGCGACGTCGATGCCGATCGGGAAGGCGCGGATCCGGGTCCGGCGCCCGTCGACCATCAGCGAGCCGCCGCCCAGGGGAATCGCCCGCTGCGTGTCGACGAGGTTGCGCTGGAGGTTCTGGACATCCGCCTCGGTCTGCAGGCCGATCAGGTCGTAATCGACGATGGCGCGCAGCAATTCGGTGCTCGCCGGCAGCGAGTTGAACACGTCGGCGGCCGGCCACGGGATGTGGTGGAAATAGCCGATCGGGTTGTCGAGCCCGAGGCCGCGCAACTCGGCGGCCAGCGGCAGCAGATGGTAATCGTGGACCCAGATGATGTCGTCGGGCTCGACCAGTTTGGCCAGCGCCCGGGCGAAGGTGCGGTTCACGCGGCAATAGCCGGCATAGTCCGAGCGCGAGAAGGCGCCCAGCCCCAGCCGGTAATGCATGATCGGCCATAGGGCGCGATTCGCGAAGCCGGCGTAATATTCCAGGTGGTCCTGCGGCGAGAGGTCGACCACGGCGTACTGGACGCGGCCCCGGTCGATCAGGGTCGGCTCCTCGGAGGGCTCCTCCGCGATCGTGCCGCTCCAGCCGAACCACAGGCCCTCGTAGGCGGTGAACGCCTCCTTGACGGCGACCGCCAGGCCCCCCGCCGCGACCGCCTTGCCGCCCTCCTCCGGGACGGCGACGCGGTTCGATACGATCACAAGGCGTGCCACGCGGGTCGGCTCCGGATCAGGGGCGCGGGTCAAGTCAAGGGCCTTGCCGCGCCTGCATCGAGACTTCGTGATGGTCAGAACGCGCGGGGGGCCTGCGCGATCCTTTGATGGTCTTGGGGCAACCCAAGCGTGAAGCCGGGCGCGGGTCAAGTCGAGCCCGTGCCGTTCCGGGACAGGGCGGCCGCTCCGTCCTGGCACCATGTCGTTCCCGTCGAGGCCTTTCCCGCCGGGCCGACCGCGTGCGCGGCGGTGACGGCCGCTCGGGTCCCCGTTGTCGAAGCGTGGCGGTTCTGCCAGACCGTGCCTGAACGCGGACTGAGCGGCGCCGCGAGTCGCGTCCGGAACGGGCATCGGTCCGGCCTGCACGTGGCACCGGAACCGGTCACAGCCCAGTCGGTTACTCAGCCATCGCGGGGGCCGCGGTCGCCGCGAGCGGCGGCGTCCCCGCGTCGCGAGGAGTGTTTTCGAGATGGCCGGCACTGAGTTCCCGCAGAACGCGCCCAAGGATCCGCTGAAGGATCCGCCCCACGAGCCGTCCCAGGAGGCACCCCACGGGGCGACCCCGGAGCGCGCCCAGTGGCGTGCCCTGCAGGGTGACGTCGAGGGGCTGGCCGACGTGGCGGCCGAGCGCGGGCGCGGTCTCCTGGACGCGGCCCGGGTCCAGGCGCAGACCTATGTCGAGCAGCGCAAGAGCGACGCCGCGCAGTCGGTCCACGATCTGGCGCAGACGATCCGCAATTCCGGCCGCGACCTCGGCGACAAGCCAAACGTGCGCGCCTTCTTCGACAGCGCCGCCGACGGGCTGGAGCAGCTCGGCTCGCAGATCGAACGGCGCAGCCTCGGCGATTTCTACAGCGAGGCCGAATCCTTCGCCCGGCGGGCGCCGGTGGCGGTGGCAGTGGGCACCTTCGTGGCCGGCCTGATCGCCGCCCGCTTCATCAAGTCGTCGAGCCTGCCGCCGGAGGCGTCGGACGGCGACGCCCGCGACAGCTTCCGGGCCTGACGCCATGGCCCAGGGTCCAGATCCGCGCCAGACCGGCGCCTCCAGCATCCAGAGCCTGATCGGCGATGCCCTGCGCGAGACCAACGAGCTCGCCCGCAAGGAGATCGCCCTGTTCCGGGCCGAGATGGCCGGCAACGTCCGCCAGCTCATCGTCGGCCTCGCCTGCATGGTCGGCTCGGCGGTGTTCGCCGTGGTCGCCCTGCTGGTCCTGATCGGGGCCTTCGTGAAGTGGCTCGCCACCATCGTCGGATCGGAGTGGCTCTCCGCCCTGATCGTCGGCGGCGTGCTGCTGGCCCTCGCCCTCGGCATGGCCCTGTGGGCGCGCAGCGTCCTCTCCCTCTCGACCCTGGCCCCGACGCGCACGACGCGTCAGGTCCGCCAGGATGCCCAGGCCCTGTCGGAGCGCGTGTCCGGATGAGTACGATGAACGACCTCGAGAAGGAGATCGAGGAGAGCCGCGCCCGGCTCGACGACACGATCGACCGCATCCAGGGCCGGCTCTCGGTGCCGAACCTCGTGGACGAGATGCTGGGCAATGCCCGGCGCGTGCCGGCCCTGAACAGCACCTACGACAGCGCGCTGGACGCGGTGCGGCGCAACCCCGTGCCGGTGCTGCTGATCGCGGCCGGCGTGGGCCTGCTGGTCAACCGGATGGCGCGCGACGCCCAGCGCCGGCGGACGGAGGTCTCGGCCGAACGCGTGGCCGCCCTGAACACCGGCACGGCGCGCGGCTACGACCCCGATCTCCCGACCGCGCGCCCGGCGCGCGATCCCCTGGACAAGACCGAGATCTGACACCCCGGCAGGACCGGACACCAACGACCCGAGGCCGGCCGAGCGGCCGGAACGAACGGCGCCGCCCGCGGACAACCGCGCGCCGCCGAGAGGACATCCGAGGACAGCGCCATGACCGACAAGCCGGGCACCCCCGCCACCCCCTCCCGCACCCCCGAGCAGATCGCCGCCGAGGCGGGCATGCCGCACGGAACCAGCGACAGGAGCCTCCGCCCGGATCCGGCCGGCCTCGGCGATCCCGGAGCTCCCGGCACGGCGGCGGGTGACTTCACCCTTCGGCCCGACCCGCGCGGCCTGCACGATCCGATGCCGCACGGCGCCGCGCCGCTCTCGAGCGGCGGCTCCACGACGTCCGCGGACGCGGCGTCCGCTACGGTGAAGGAAGGCGTCCAGGCGGCGGGCGATAGGGCCGCCGACCTCGCGGGGCAGGCGGGCCGGACCGTGTCGGACCTCGCCGACGATCTCAACGGACGTCTGGGCGGCGCCGCCGATCAGGCCCGCGAACGCGCCTCGGCGGCCTACGATGACGTGCGCGAGCGGGCGGGCGCGCTCCACAGGCGCAACCTGCGGGCGCTCGACGACCTGACCAGCCAGGGGATCGACGGCCTCCAGCGCGGCCGTACCGCCGTGGAACGGTTCGTGGACGACAACCCGCTCCTCGTCGGGGTGGTCGGCGTCGCGGCCGGCCTGCTGCTCGGTGCGCTGCTGCCGCGCACCCGCCAGGAGGACCGGAGCATCGGCCCCTGGGCCGACGAGGTGCGCGACCAGGGCCTGCGCTACGCCCGCGAGGTGACCAGTATCGGCCGCGAGTTCGTCCAGACCGCCCTCGACCCGGACAATCTCAACGCCGCCGCCCGCAAGGTGACCGATCCGGACGACCACACGCCTCCGGAGGGGGAGCGGACGCAGCACAACCTCTGAACCGGGTTACGGCGCAAGCCGTACCCGCACCGTTATCACGCGCGGAGCGCAGTGACCCTGGGTCACTGCGCTCGCGAAGATTGCAGAGGTATTCCTTTGCGCCGGGGACCGAACCGGGAGCCTCAATCAGTCCCGGTACAGCCCCGCATACGCCTCCCGGAGCAAGTTCTTCTGAACCTTGCCCATGGTGTTGCGCGGCAACTCGTCCACGAACAGGACGCGCTTGGGGCATTTGAAGCGGGCGAGCCGACCCTCCAGGGCGGCCTGCACCCCGGCCTCGTCCGGGCATCCCGGGCCGCCCACCACCACGGCGGTGACCGCCTCGCCGAAATCGGGATGGCCTAAACCGATCACCGCGGATTCGACCACGCCAGGCAGGGCATCGATCTCGGTCTCGACCTCCTTCGGGTAGACGTTGAAGCCCCCCGAGATGATCAGGTCCTTGCCGCGCCCGACGATGTGGACGTAGCCCCGTGGATCGACCTTGCCGAGATCGCCGGTGATGAAGAACCCGTCGTCCCGGAACTCGGCGGCGGTCTTCTCGGGCATCCGCCAGTAGCCCTGGAACACGTTCGGGCCCTTCACCTCGATCATCCCGACCGCGTCGGGGCCCAGCGCCGCGCCGCCCTCCGAATCGACCACCCGCAGGGACACGCCCGGCAGCGGAAACCCGACCGTGCCGGCGACCCGGTCGCCCGCGTAGGGGTTCGAGGTGCTCATGTTGGTCTCGGTCATGCCGTAGCGCTCGAGGATGGCGTGGCCGGTGCGGGCCTGCCACTCCCGGTGGGTCTCGGCGAGCAGCGGCGCCGAGCCCGACACGAACAGGCGCATGCCCGCGGCGGCCTCGGGCGTGAGGCCCGGCTCCTTCAGGAGGCGCGTGTAGAAGGTCGGCACGCCCATCAGGACGGTGGCCCGGGGCATCAAAGTCAGCATCAGCTTCGGGTCGAGCCGGGGCAGGAACAGCATCGCGCCGCCGCTCGCCAGCACCGTGTTGGTCGCCACGAACAGGCCGTGGGTGTGGAACACCGGCAGGGCATGGATCAGCACGTCGTCGGCGGTGAAGCGCCAGGACTCCACCAGCGTCCGGGCGTTCGACGCGAGGTTGTCGTGGGTCAGCATGGCGCCCTTAGAGCGCCCGGTCGTGCCGGAGGTGTAGAGGATCGCCGCGAGATCCTCCGGGCCCCGGGGCACGTCGGCGAAGTCGCGGCCCGCCGCCCCGGCCCGGTCCGCCGCCTCGGCGGCGCTGCCGCCGCCCGCGGCGTCGAGGGTCCAGACCTGGCGGACACCGGACGCCGCCTCGGCGAGCGCGTCGCGCCGGCCGGGGTCGCAGACGAACACGGCCGGCTCCGCGTCGCCCAGGAAGTAGCCGATCTCGGCCGGGGTGTAGGCGGTGTTGAGCGGCAGGAACACGGCGCCGGCCCGGACCACACCCAGGTAGAGAAAAATGACCTCCGGGCTCTTCTCGACCTGCACGGCCACCCGGTCGCCCGGCGCGACGCCCGCCGCCCGCAGGGCCGCCGCATAGGCGCCGGCGCGGGCGATCAGGTCCGCGTAGGTGTATCGGCGGCCCTCCGGCGTCTCGATCACCGGCTTGGCGGGATCGGGTACGCCGTCCCGGATCAGGGAGAAGAGGTGGTTGGTCATCGGGCGGCTTGAATTGTCGCGGGCCTTCGTGTCGCCCGCACCCATAGCCGCCTCAGGGGCCTCCCGGCGAGCCCTTTCAGGCGGCGAGCCGCTGCCGCGATGACAGAAGGCGCCCCCCGGCTCACGCCTCGGCCAGCACCACGGCGCGCGGGGGCGGCAGCTTGGCGCGCAGCTCCCGGCTCACCGCCGGGGATGCCACCACCGTGCCGAGATTGGCGTAGGTCTCGTGGTTCCGCTCGATGGCGGCGAGGTCGTAGAGGTAGTTCACCATCAGGCCGTGGGCCTGGGACAGGCCCTTCTGCGAGGTGTCGCCGAGGAAGTTGATCCGGTCGAGGCGCGCGCCGTTGCCGAGGTGGAACCGGGCCACCGGGTCGAGGGGGCGCCCGCGCTCGTTCTTCGCGCGCAGGAAATAGGCCGCCGCCGCCGGGATCAGCGCCTTGCGCACCGCCTCGGCCCGGGTCTTGTCGGCGGGCCAGTCCGGATCGTCCAGCGCCCGCAGGGTCTCGACATCCTCGGGCAGGAGACCCTGCGGGCTGTCGGCCCGGCGCTCCCGGGCGAGCCACGCGGAAAAGCCCGGCACCGGCGACAGCGTCACGAAGGTCTTGAGCGTCGGGACCTCGCGGGTGAGATCCTCGACCACCTGCTTGATCAGGAAATTGCCGAAGGTGACGCCGGCCAGGCCCTTCTGGCAGTTCGAGATCGAGTAAAACACCGCCGTGTTGGCCGCCTGCGGCTGCAGCGGCTTGCGCTCCCGCGACAGGATCGGCGCGATGGCCGGCACGATCTGGTCGGTGAGCGCCACCTCCACGAAGATCAGCGGCTCGTCGGCCAGCGCCGGGTGGAAGAACGCGAAGCAGCGTCGGTCCGGCGGCTCGATCCGGGCGCGCAGGTCGTCCCAGCCGGAGATGGCGTGCACCGCCTCGTAGCGGATGATCTTCTCCAGGATATGCGCCGGCGTGGTCCAGTCGACGTGGCGCAGCACCAGGAAGCCGCGGTTGAACCACGAGGCGAACAGGTGCTCGAAATCGCAATCCAGGCTGTCAACCGCGTCCAGCAGGTCGGGATCCGAATCCTCGCCGGAGCGGAGCGTCCGGCGCAGGTCGAACAGGTCCTCGCGCATCCGCACGAGGCTCAGCGTGCCGCCCCGGGCGAGGTTGAGGCGGCGGATCAACTCCTGGCTGCGCGGCTCGGCCGCGTCGTGCAGGCTGCCGAGCCGCGCCCGGGTCGGGGCGGCCCGGTAGGCGGCGATCGCCGCGTCCACGGCGGCATGGTCCGCGTCGAAGTCGAGGGCGATGGCCCGGAGGAAGGCGTGGCGCTCCGCCTGGCCGAAGCTCGCGTAGCGGTCGAGGATCAGGCGGGCCAGCGCCACCCCCGAGGCCTCGCCCCGCCGGGAGATCAGATCCTCGCACAGCTTGACGAGGTCGCCCGCGCTCGCCCGGGACGCCAGGTCGCCGCGCCCGATGCCGATCAGGTCGCGGCCGCGCTCGCTGATGGTCTGAAGCAGGTCGCCGAAGAAGGAGATCGCCGCCATGACCCTCGCACTGGCTCCCGTCGGCCCGGACTCGAAGCGCGTCCCGCTCCCCGGCGCCGATTCGCCGTTCGGACGCAGGCGCACCCGGATACGCGTGCCGCCGGCCCCCGCCGGGGAGGCCGGATCGGCATCCCGATCCTGCCGGCCATTCTACGGCGGTGCGGGCGCCGCGACCAGAGCTTGAGCGTCCGCCGGGTGCGAAGATCGAGCGTGCCGGTCCGGCACGAAGGTCGTGTGACCGACCGGGGCCGCGCGAATCAGAGCCGCTCGGCCACGGTGGCGAGGTCGGCCCGCTCCCGCCAGTCGCCGACGCCGTGCTGGCGGGCGAAGCGGAGTTCGGCCGCGCGGCGGGCGCGTTCGGGATCGCGGGCCCGGGTGATCTCGACGGAGCCGATCGTGAACGGCACTCCGAGGATTTCCTTGGCGAAGTCGACGCGGTAGTTCGGCATCCCGTACTCCCTGTTGCGGCGGTTCCTGCTGCGGTCGCACGGAACGAACCGCCCTCTCGTTCGTCGTCCGGTGCGGAACCGTGATCGGCTCGACGCCCGGCCTTCGTGTTGTGCGGCACCCGATCGTGCGCCACCGGCGCCGGCCCTGTCGATCGCATATGGTGCGACGGCGGCGGCCGTGAAGGGGCGCGGGGCGTGCCGGCAGGGATGCATCGCCGCAGCTTGCCGGCCGGCGCGCCGGGCCCGTATCGCTGACGGATCGAATGCCCTCCCCGAGACCCGGACCCGACCATGGCCCTTCCGCGGCGGCGTACCTGCCTGCCCTCGACCCAGCCGTGACGCCGATGCTCGACGCGAAAGCCCGTCTCGGCCTGACGCTGATCGCCGGTGGGGCGGTGGCCAACATCTACTACAACCAGCCGCTGCTCGGCCTGATCGTGGCCGAGTTCGGCGACCGCGCCGCCCTCTGGGTGCCGACCACGGCGCTCGTGGGTTACGGGCTCGGCATCGTCGGGCTCGTGCCCCTCGGCGACGCGCTGCCGCGGCGCGCGCTGATCGTGTGGCAGTGCCTCGGCCTCGCCCTGGCGCTCCTCGCGGTGGGGCTGGCGCCCAACCTCGCGAGCCTCGCCCTCGCCCATCTCGTCGTCGGCGTGTTTGCCTGCGCCGCCCAGCAGGCGGTGCCGTTCGCGGCCGAGCTCGCGCCGGATGCGAGCCGTGGGCGGGTCGTCGGCCAGGTGATGACCGGGCTGCTCACCGGCATCCTGCTCGCCCGCACGGCGAGCGGGTTCCTGGGGGCGCATCTCGGCTGGCGGCCGGTCTTCCTGGTCGCGGCCCTGCTGGCGCTGGTCATGGCGGGCATCGCCCGGGCGACCCTGCCCCAGACGGTGCAGACCCATCCCCTGCGCTACCGCGCCCTGATGCTGTCGATCCTCGACCTCGCCCGGACCCAGCCGGTGCTGCGCACGGCGAGCCTGTCGCAGGCGCTGCTGTTTGCCGCCTTCAACGCCTTCTGGGCGACCCTGGCGCTGCTGGTGGAGGGGCCGCCCTTCGGGCTCTCGGCCGCCGGGGCGGGGCTGTTCGGGGTGATCGGCGTCTGCGGGGCCTTCGTGGCGCCCCTGTCGGGCCGCTTCACCGACCGGCGGGGGGCCAAGCCCGTGGTGCTCGGCGGCAGCCTCCTGGTCGCCCTGTCCTTCGTGGTGCTCTGGGCGGGCACGTGGTCGCTCGTCGCAGTGGCGCTCGGCGTCCTGCTCATCGACATCGGCATCAACGGCGCGCTTATCGCCAACCAGACCCGGGCCTACGCCCTGGTCCCAGGGGCGCGGGGGCGGATCAACACCGTGCTGTTCACGACCCTGTTCGTGTTCGGGGCGCTCGGCGCCTATGCCGGCTCGCAGGCCTTCCTGCTGGTCGGCTGGGCGGGGGTCTGCGCGGTCGGGTTCGCCTTCTCGGCGCTGGCCGTGCTGGTGGCGGCCCGCGATCCGCATCCGCCCGGGGGGCGCTCTACTTGAGCACCCGCGACAGCCGGCACCACGCCGCCTTCCCGGCCGGCAGGCCGAAGCGGAGGCGCTCCGGGCGCTCGGCGAAGCGCCGCACCGCGATCCCCGCCGCTGCGAGCCGCCGGTAGAGGTCCGGCCCGTCGGGAAACGCCGCGGTCCGGAACAGGCGCGTGCCGCCGACGACGGTTCCGCCGCCCCGGGCGATCATCCGGTCGAGGCGGCCCGCATCCGCCGCCCGGGCCTGCGCGGCCTCGGCGCGCCACGCCGTATCCGACAGGGCGGCCGTTCCGATCGCCAGGGCCGGCCCGGACACCGCCCAGGGGCCGAGCGCCCCGGCGATCCGCTCCGCCGTCCCGGGATCGGCGACGGCGAATCCCAGGCGCAGGCCCGCGAGCCCGTAGGTCTTGCCGAAGGAGCGCAGCACCACGAGGCCCGGCGCCGCATGCGGGCACAGGCTCTCCACCGGCTCGAGATCCGCGAAGGCCTCGTCGGCCACCAGCAGGCCGCCGCGGGCGCCGAGCGCCGCGGCCAGGGCGCGGCGCGCCGCCAGCGGATGGGTCCGCCCGTCCGGATTGTTGGGATCGACGATCACAACGACCCGGGCATCGCCGACCGCTTCGGGGCCGGAGATCTCCGCCACCGCGTGCCCGGCCCGGGCCCAGGCGGCGGCATGCTCGGCATAGGTGGGCCCGAGGACCGCGACCCGGGTCGGGGCCAGGAGCCGGGGCAGGGTCTCGATCAGGATCTGGGTGCCGGGGGCGGCCACGACGTGACCGGCGCCGGGGGCGCCGTAGGAAGCGGCGGCGGCCTCCCGGAGGGCCTGGACCTCGGCGGCTTCGGGCAGCCGCGTCCAGGCGCTGGCCTCCACCGGCGGCACGGGATAGGGGACCGGGTTGATCCCCGTCGAGAGGTCGAGCCACGGTTCCGGCGCGTCGGGAAAGGCCAGCCGCAGCGCGCCGAGATCGCCGCCATGGGCGATCGGGGCGGGCTCACGCGCGAGAACGTTCCACTCCGAATGGTCCATCTGCCCGGTACGTTTGCCGACACGCTCGCCATCCTCGCCCTCGCCCTCGGGATCGAGGCGGCGGCCGGCTATCCGGACGCGCTCTACAGGGCGGTCGGCCACCCTGTCACCTGGATCGGCCGGCTGATCGCCGCCCTGGAGCGCGGCCTCAACCGCGGCGGCGCCCGGCGGCGCCGGGCCGCGGGCTGCCTCGCCCTGGCGCTCCTGCTCGCCGCGGTGGGGCTGCCGGTGCTCGGCCTCACGGCTTTGGCGGGCCTCGCCGGCCCCCTCCCCGCCTGGCTGCTCCTCGGCCTGATCTGCGCCAGCCTGCCCGCGCAGCGCAGCCTGCACGACCACGTCGCCGCGGTGGAACGGGCCCTGCGCGCCGGCGGCCTGGAGGCCGGGCGCCGCGCGGTGGCGATGATCGTCGGGCGCGACCCCGAACGGCTCGACGCGCCGGCCGTGTGCCGCGCCGCCATCGAGAGCCTGTCGGAGAACTTCTCCGACGGGATCGTCGCGCCCGCCGTCTGGATCGGCGGCCTCGGCCTCCCCGGCGGTGCGCTCTACAAGGCAATCAACACCGCCGACAGCATGATCGGCCACCGGACTCCGCGCTACGCCGCCTTCGGCTGGGCGGCGGCCCGGCTCGACGATCTGGTGAACCTGCCGGCCGCGCGGCTCGCCGGCCTGCTGATCGCCGGGGCGGCCGCCCTGCGCGGCGCCGACGCCCGCGGCGCGTTCCGGGCCATGGCCCGCGACGCCAGCCGCCACCGCTCGCCGAATGCCGGCTGGCCGGAAGCGGCGATGGCCGGGGCCCTCGGCCTGCGGCTCGCGGGACCGCGGGTCTACGACGGCGCCCTCGTCCCCGACGCCCATATGGGCGACGGCCGGGCCGAGGCCACGCCGGACGACATCGCCCGGGCGCTTGCGCTGTACCGCACGGCCTGCTGGCTCCAGGGCGGTCTCGTGCTGGGGCTTCTCGGCATCGGCCTTGCCCTGACGGCCTGATCCGGACCCTCTGCGCGCGCGACTTGGCGCGAGGCGACTTGGCGCGGCAGGGGCTTTGCACCGCCCGCGCACCGGACGCATCGTGGGGACGGAACAGGGAGATGCCGATGCGCGCGGTGTTCGTGGATGCCAACGAGATCCTAGCGGCGGTGGCCCGGCGCCTGCTGCAGCCGGACGACCCGCCCTTCGCGATCCACGCGGAGCCCGCCATCGGCCCGGAGGACCTGCCGGGGATCCTGGCCGGGGCCGCGGTCGCGGTGATCGACCACACCGCCCTCCCCCTGGCCGTGGCCCGCGCCTGCACGGGGCTGAAGCACGTCGTCTTCCTCGGCACCGGCGCGCGCAGCTACATGGACCCGGAGGCGCTCCAGGCCGAGCTCGGCGTGACGGTCCACACCATCAAGGGCTACGGCGACACGGCGGTCGCCGAATGCGCCTTCGCGCTGATGTGGGCCGCCGCCCGGGGCATCGCCGCCATGGACCGGGGCATGCGTGCCGGATCCTGGCTCCGCACCGAGGGGATGCAGCTCACCGGCAAGACGGTGGGCCTCGTCGGGTTCGGCGGGATCGGGGCCGAGATGGCGCGGCTGTGCCTGGGCGTCGGCCTGCGGGTGCTCGCCTGGAACCGGACCCCGAAGGCCCATCCGGGGGTCGCCTTCGTCGCGCTGGACCGGCTGCTCGCCGAGAGCGACGTGGTCTCGCTCCACCTGCTGCTGACCGACGAGACCCGCGGCTTCCTCTCGGCCGCGCGCCTCGCCGCGATGAAGCCCGGCGCCATCCTGATCAACACCGCCCGGGGTGCGGTGGTCGACGAGGCCGCCCTGGTCGAGGCCCTGCGCACCGGGCCGATCGCGCAGGCCGGGCTCGACGTGTTCGCGGTCGAGCCGCTGCCGGCCGATCACCCGCTGGCCGGCCTGCCCAACGTCACCCTCTCGGCGCATTCGGCCTTCCGGACGCCGGAGGCCAGCGACAACCTGATCGGTGCCGCCCTCGACCATTGCCGGCGGATCGCCGCCGGCTGACGGCCGGTGATCCGCTCTGGGATCGAGGGATCCCAGAGGGCTTATGCCCAGCCCTCTGAAGGTGTTTCCGGATGTGCCGGGACACCGACCAGACGCGCTCTCCTCCCCACGGGGGCCACGAGGTTCTCACCGCGCCTCGGGAAGGCGTCACAGGTCCCCTCTCCCGGGCGGGAGGGGGGACCCGCGCCTCGTCCCGTGCCCGCGTGGCCCGGCTCGATCTGTGAGTCCGCAAGCCCACACGGGAAGGGGAAACACGCGGCTTCTTCACGATGTCACAGCCGTGGATCGTGATTCCCGCATCCAGCCCGTACACCTCGAAAGGGCTGGATCCCGGATCTTTCGAACCTGAGACCTTCGCTTATCGAAGCGGCCCTGCCTCGACCAGGGTCGACGACGCGCTCAGTGCTCGGTGCCCGGCATGTTGGGTCGCGGCGCGCCGCCGTGATGCTGGATCACGTTGGAGCGCTCCGGGCTGCCCTTGGCGTCGGCGACCTGCTTCCGGGCCGCGGCGGCCAGGAACCAGATGCCACCGAGCGTTCCGAAGGCGAGAATCATAAGCGGAAATCCCTGACTCATCGCGGTTTCCTCCTCGATGGCACCCCGCGGGCGCGCGGGGTCGCATCATCCTGCCGGTCGAGCCGGCTTGAGGAAGCATAACGCACCAAGCCGTCGGGTGTTCAGGCCGCCCGCGTCGCGGCCGGCACGCCCCGCCGCTCCGCGTCCCGGCGCAGGGCGGAGAGCACCACGAACATCAGGCCGGCCCCCACGGCGAGGCAGGCCGACAGGAACAGCATCGGCACGAGGTCGCTGCGGGTCTGGTCGCGGATGAACGGCACCGCGTTCTGCGCCACGAAGCCGCCGAGATTGCCCACCGAGTTGATCGCCGCGATCCCCGCCGCCGCCGAGGCGCCGCGCAGGAAGGTCCCGGGCATCGACCAGAAGACCGGCTGCGCCGAGAAGGTCCCGGCCGCCGCCACGCACAGGCAGGCGAACTTCACCGCGTCCCCCGGCAGGACGACGCTGAGCGCCAGCCCGGCCGCGCCGACCAAAGCCGGCCCGACCACGTGCCAGGTCAGGGCGTCGCCCTGCGCGCCGGTGCGGGCGGCGTGGCGCGGGACCCACCACAGGGCCACCGCCGTGGCCATCCAGGGGATGATGTTGAGGAAGCCGTTGGTCAGGTTCGAGACGCCGAAGCCCTTGACCACGGTCGGCAGCCAGTAGCCCAGCCCGTAGGCGGCCAGCGGCAGGCAGATGTAAACGCCGGCCAGCATCAGCACCCGCCGGTCGAGGAGCGCCGCGAACGGGTTGCCGTGATCGACATGGCCCCCGCCCGCGCGCTCCGCCTGGAGGGTCCGGGCGAGCCAGTCGCGCTGGGCCTGCGACAGCCAGGGCGCGGTCTCGGGCCCGTCGGGCAGGACGAGCAGGACGATCACGGCCATCAGGATCGCCGGCACTCCGGTGGCCAGGAACACCCATTGCCAGCCCGCGAGGCCGAGCACGCCGTTCAGGCCGAGGAGCGCGCCGCCGACCGCCGCGCCGACCGCGTTGGCCACCGCGCTGGCGATCATGAACCAGCCGATCATCCGGGCCCGGTGCCCCTGCGGGAACCACAGGGTGAGGGCGAAAAGCACGCCCGGGAAGAAGCCGGCCTCGGCGACGCCGAGCAGGAAGCGCAGCACGTAGAACATCGCCGTGCCCCGGGTGAAGCCGAGCAGCACCGTGACGAGGCCCCAGGTGATCATGATCCGGGCGAACCAGATCCGCGCCCCGACCCGCTCCATGAACACGTTGGCCGGCACCTCGAACAGGAAGTAGCCGAGGAAGAACAGCGAGGCCCCGAGGCCGTAGGCGGTCTCGCTGAGGCCGAGGCTGCCGACCATCTCCAGCTTGGCGTAGGAGACGTTCTGCCGATCGATATAGGCGATCAGGTAGAGCAGACCGAGGAGCGGCATCAGCCGCAGGGTCACCGTACGGACGGTGCGCGCGGCGAGATCTGCATCCGCGGGCGCTTGGATGGACATGCGGCGTTCCTCAACTCGCTGCGGCCCTTCGTCGCGAAGGCCTGCCACAGTCCTAAGCAGACTCGCGCCGGCAAGCCAACTCGCCGTCTGCTTCGGTTCTTCAGGAGGGGCAGGGTTTTGACGCGCGGCCACGGTGGGCCGGGCCGGCCTCTGCTTGCGCGCGTCTCGGAGCCGGGGCCGCGTCTACCGGGCGAGGGCCAGGAGCCGGTCGCAATCGACATGGGCCGCGATGTGCCGCGCGAGCCCGTCCAGCGCCGCCTCGACGCCCGCCTCGTAGCCCGCGCCGTCGGATGCGGCCCCGAGGCGCCCGAGCCAAGCCGCCCGCTGGGCATCCTGCGCGAACAGGCCGTGGACGTAGGTCCCGGCCACGCGCCCGTCCGCCGAGACCGCCCCGTCCAGGCGCCCGTCGGCCAGAAGCAGCAGCGGCCGGGCCGCGTCGGGGCCCGCCGTCGCGCCGATATGCATCTCGTAGCCGGAGAACGGCACGCCGTCGGGCAGGCTCGTGCCGGTGACCGCGGCGAGGCGCTTCTCGGGGGTCATCACGGTGTCGATGTCGAGGAGCCCGAGGCCCGGCACCGTGCGGGGCGCCCCCTCGATCCCGTGCGGGTCGGCGAGGGTGCGCCCGAGCATCTGGTAGCCGCCGCACAGGCCGAGCACCCGTCCGCCCCGGCGGACATGGGCGCGCAGGTCGATGTCCCAGCCCTCGGCGCGGAACCGGTCGAGATCGTCGATCGTGGTCTTGGAGCCCGGCAGCAGCACCAGGGCGGCCTCCGCGGGGATCGGCGTGCCGGGCTGGACCAGCACCACCGACACGCCGGGTTCGGCCCGCAGCGGGTCGAGATCGTCGAAATTGGCGATCCGCGGCAGGACCGGCACCGCCACCGTGACGGCCCCCGCCTCGCGCGGGCCCGAGCCGGCCAGGCCGAGCACGTCCTCGGCCGGCAGGCGGGCGGCCGCGGGGAAGTGGGGCACGAGGCCGAGCGCCGCCCAGCCGGTCCGCTCGGCGATCAGCCGCATCCCGTCGGAAAACAGGCTCGGGTCGCCGCGGAACCGGTTGACGATGAAGCCGGCGATCAGCGCGGCGTCCTCCGGCGCGATCACCGCCTTGGTGCCGACGAGGCTGGCGATCACCCCGCCCCGATCGATGTCGCCGACCAGCACCACCGGCGTGTCGGTGGCCCGGGCGAAGCCCATATTGGCGATGTCGCCCGCGCGCAGGTTCACCTCGGAGGCCGAGCCCGCGCCCTCGACCAGGACCAGATCGGCCTCCGCGGCGAGCCGGGAAAAGCTCTCCAGGACGGCCGGCATGAGCTTCGGCTTCCAGGCCTGGTAGTCGCGGGCCTTCACGGTGGCGACCATCCGGCCCTGCACCACCACCTGGGACCCGACCTCGCTCTGGGGCTTGAGCAGGACCGGGTTCATGTGGACGGAGGGCGCCACCCGGGCGGCCCGGGCCTGGAGCGCCTGCGCCCGGCCGATCTCGCCGCCATCGGCGGTGACGGCGGCGTTGTTCGACATGTTCTGCGGCTTGAACGGCCGGACCCGCAGCCCCCGGTCGGTGAAGGCGCGCGCCAGCCCCGCCACGATCAGCGACTTGCCGACATCGGAGCCGGTGCCCTGGATCATCAGGGCTTTTTTCCGCGATAGGTTCAGAACTCGATCCCCTCCTGCGCCTTCACGCCGGCCGAGAAATGGTGCTTGACGCTGCCCATCTCGGTGACGAGGTCGGCGGCCTCGATCAGGGCCGGCTTGGCGTTGCGGCCGGTGACGACCACGTGCAGGTCCGGCCGGCGGTCCGTGAGGGCGGCCAGCACCGCGTCGAGGTCGAGGTAGTCGTAGCGGAGCGCGATGTTGAGCTCGTCGAGGACGAGCAGGCGGATCGTGGGATCGGCCATCAGCCCCGCGGCGACGTCCCAGGCGTGGCGGCAGGCGGCGATGTCCCGGGCCTTGTCCTGGGTCTCCCAGGTGAACCCCTCCCCGAGGGTATGCCAGGCGACCCGGTCGCCGAAGGCCGCCACCGCGTGGCGCTCGCCGGTGTCCCAGCCGCCCTTGATGAACTGCACCATGCCGACCCGCCAGCCGCGGCCGAGCGCCCGCAGCATCAGCCCGAGGGCGGCGGTGCTCTTGCCCTTGCCGGGGCCGGTATGGACCAGGAGCAGGCCCTTCTCGACGGTCTTGGCCGCCACCTCGGCGTCCTGGACGGCCTTGCGCTTCTCCATCTTGGCGCGGTGGCGGGTCGCGTCGTCGCTCATGCGGGGGCTCCTGGCTTCACGATGAGGGGCAGCCCGGCGACGGTGAACACGACCCGGTCGGCCCGGGCGGCGAGCCGCTGGTGCAGGCGCCCGGCCTCGTCGCGGAAGCGGCGGGCCAGGGCGTTGTCGGGCACGATCCCGAGCCCGACCTCGTTGCCGACCAGCACCAGCGGTCCCGGCGCGCCGGCGCAGGCGGCGAGCAGCCGCTCCACGGCCTCCGCCACGTCGGCCTCCGCCAGGATCAGGTTGGTGAGCCAGAGCGTGAGGCAATCGACCAGGACAGGCCCCGTGGCCCCGGCCACCGCCTCCGGCAGGGCCAGGGGCACGTCGCGGGTGCGCCACGCCCCGGCGCGGCGCGCGCGGTGCTGGGCGATGCGCGCGACCATCTCGTCGTCGAAGGCCTGGGCGGTGGCGAGGTAGAGCCACGGGCCGGGACAGGCCTCGATCAGCCCCTCCGCGTAGGCGCTCTTGCCGGACCGCGCCCCGCCGAGGACGAGGGTCATGCGAGGGGGAGGCTGCATGCCCCTCCATCGCCCCAAGCCGGCCTCCGGTCAAACCCAGGCGGTGTGGCGCTTCAGCGGTTGCCGGGCGCGCCGCCTCCGACTATAGAACCCCGGTCCCGCCAAAGCGCCCTTCGTCTAGCGGTCCAGGACGTCGCCCTTTCACGGCGAAAACACGGGTTCGATTCCCGTAGGGCGCGCCAGGGTTTTTATTGCAGTACAACAAGTTAGCGGTGCGGCGTTTGCGCTGTGGCACGGCCGAACTAATTTCGGTCTAATATGCGGCGTTGCCCGATATGCGCCTGAGCTTGATCCGGACCTATGTCACTACCCCGCGGCTTGCCACGAGGGGCGTAGCTGCCCGTCTGCTTTCGAAAGCCAACACCGCTTGTGGCGTTTGGGCTGACACCGCCTACTGCTCAAATCAGAACTAGGCGTACCTGCGGGCAACGGCTTCGTTCCGCTCATCCCAATGCAAGAAGCCGATGCAAAGTCATATCGCCTGAGCGCAACCCCGAGAGCCGAAGGTTCGCGCTGCCGTCGAGCACGTCTTCGCCTGCCAGAAGCGGCCGACGGGGTTTGCCGTGCCCGCCATAGGCTTGATCTGGTCTGACGCGAAGATCGGGCTGGCAACCTCGTTTTCAGCATGAACCGAGTGGTTTGGTTCACCGGTTCCCAGCAAGGACGGGCCGAGGATCAGGATTGAGGTGACTTGGCCCAGACCGGTCCGGCGATGGGGCCGCGTACATGTTCAGAATGCCAGTCCATCGGCAAAACGCCTGCGCAACGGCGGTTTGAATGAAGCTACATGGCCGCCTCGTGACAAGCTTGACAGCGAAATTGCCGCTACCTACGAGTACAGAAGGGTCGAAGCTCTGCCGATGAAGGGAGTCATATACATCATTTTAAGAATATAGCAGTCAAATATTTGACAGTACGTGGTTTCGAAAGCGTATCATGAGCTTAGAAAATTCCGACGCTATTTTAGGTAACGGCGAGAGGTTGCTTGGCTCTTTCATTAGAGCAAGAGCAAAGACCTGGCTCGTTGAGGGCGTGGGGGCTGCGAGCGGCGTGCCACTAGTTGATCTCGTCTCAGTCGATGATGACTCTCAGGGAGAGACGCTACGCCTGACACTCTCGCCGGAAATCAACGTCGAGGTCATCGACCCGCAGGACTGGTCGCCCCTTCTGCGCACTTCTTTCGAAGGACCCGACCGACTTGGCGCTTTCCTGCGTGCCACCGAATGGCGCACGGCATCGGCGGCTGATCGCAAGCTATTTCAAGCCCCGTTCCGCGCTGGCATCCGGCTCGACGCCTACCAGCTCCTGCCGCTCGCCAAAGCGCTCGAACTGCCGCGTGTGAACTTGCTCATCGCGGACGACGTCGGCCTCGGCAAGACCGTTGAGGCCGGGCTGATCGTGCGCGAACTGCTGCTACGACGTCGGATCGACGTTGTGGTCGTGGCCGCACCTGCCTCGATGCTGCTGCAGTGGCAGGACGAGTTGGCGCAAAAATTTGGGCTCGACTTCACCATTGTCGACCGCGAGCACTTGATCGAGACTCGTCGCAGCCGCGGCTTTGCAGCCAATCCTTGGAGTATCGGCTCGCGCTTCATCGTCTCGCACAGCGTGCTGTTTGACGATGTCTATATGGGAGGCCTACGCGATCTTCTGGGCGAATTCCGCGGGCGCTCAATGTTCATCCTCGACGAGGCCCACCACGCCGCCCCCTCCGCAGGCGCGGCGTGGGCGGTCGAGAGCCAGATGACGCGGGCGGTGCGTGAGGTCGCGCGCCGCTTCGAACATCGGCTGTTCCTCTCGGCCACGCCCCATAACGGGCATTCGAATTCCTTTGCCACTCTCTTAGAGATCCTCGACCCACAACGCTTCCACCGCGGTATCGAGGTCGAGCCTGCGGACCTCGCGCCCGTGATGGTGCGGCGCCTGAAGGAAGACCTGCGGCAGCTGGGCCAACCCTTTCCAGAGCGCAAGGTCGACCCGATCCGGATCGCGGACCTGCCGCCAGACGCCCCCGAGCTACGCCTCGCAGCGATGCTGGAGGAATATCGCGCCTCGGCGGCAGGTGGGGCTCGTGCTCGCTTCCTGTTCGCCAATCTGCAACAGCGGCTGTTCTCCTCAATCGCAGCCTTCGACCGCACGCTCGCCACCCACCGCCGCACGCTGCTACGCCGACGCGGAGAGGAAGCCGCAGGATCGTCCGAGACTGCGGATGACGATGACCTCCTCGGCGCCGCGACCGAAGCCGCGCGGGCCGAGATCGGCGACATAGATGCAGCCATTGCCCATGTGGACCGCATGCTCGCGGTCACTCGGGCGGTCCGTGACCTACCGGACGCGCGTATCGCCAAGCTCCTCGACTGGATCGAGGCTGAGATGCTCGATGAGCGCCAGCACTGGCGCGACCGCCGTCTGATCCTCTTCACCGAGTGGGACGATACTCGGCGCTGGCTTGTTGAGCGCCTGAAGGAGGGCCTGCTCCAGCGCAGCCGGGGCGCGGTCGATCTCGACGGACGCATCCTAGTCTTCACCGGCCAGACCAGCCTAGAGGAGCGCGATCGCATCAAGATTGCCTTCAACGCGCCATTCGTGAAGGAGCCGGTGCGTATCCTCGTCTGCACCGATGCGGCACGCGAAGGGCTCAATCTGCAGGCGCGCTGCCGCGACCTCATCCATGTCGACCTACCCTGGAACCCGTCGCGCCTCGAACAGCGCAACGGCCGCATCGACCGCAAGCTGCAGCCTGCCCAGAGTGTGAGCTGCCGCTACTTCATCTACGATCAGCGGGAGGAGGACCGGGTCCTCGACGCACTGGTGCGCAAGGCCGAGACGATCCGACGCGAACTCGGCGCCTCGGGCGAGGTACTGCGCCTGAGCATTGAGGGACGGCTGGCGCGCGGCGGCATCCAGCGCGGCGAGGCGGCTCGGCTAGCGCGAGAGATCGAGGGCGAGACTTCTCGCCGTACGGCTCTTGCCGAGCGGGAACTTGGCGAGGCGCAGGAGCGCCGGATCGCACGGCTGAAGGAGGAGCAGGAGCGCCTCCACGCCGCCCTTGAGCGGGCGAAGAGGCGCGTCGGCGTGGCGGGCGCGGACGTCCGCCGCGTGGTCGAAATCGCTCTGGCACAGGACGGGGCGGCGTTGCGGCCCGGTGGGTTCAGCGTGAGCGAAGCAGCCCGGCTCGACCCCGAGGACCCAGTCTTCGCCAAGGACTCAAGTTGGGCGTCTCTCTTCGACGAATTGCGTCCTGGCCGGCCCGCCCGCCCAAAGGACCGAGCGCGCTGGCGCCGCGAGACCCCCGTGCGCGGCCTCGTGTTCGAGCCGCCGCTCGTGGCGGAGGGCGAGCCCGAACCACAGGATGTGGTGCAGCTCCACTTGGAGCACCGGCTTGTGCGGCGATTAATCTCGCGCTTCGCGAGCCAGGGTTTCCGCGCCTCGGTTGGGCGTGTCACCGCAATGGTCGCGCGCGACCCTCGTATGCGTGTGGTGCTGATCGGTCGCCTGTCGCTATTTGGGCCGGGCGCACGCCGGCTGCACGAGGAGATCATTCCCGTCACCGCGCAATGGCGCGACGTCCGGCGCGAGGCCGAGCCGCTGGTCCCCTACGCCGAGACGGGTGAGGCGACCACGATTGCCGAACTTGACGAGGCTCTGCGCCGCGGGATCTCGCCCGGCGAGGGCGTGCTAGCGCGGCTGCGTGCGAGCGTCGCGGCTGACATCGCAGACCTGCGCCCGCACCTCGAAGCCCGTGCAGAAGCGGCCGAAGCGGCGGCGGTAGCCGACCTCGCCGAGAATGGACAGCGGGAGGCCGACGCGCTGGCCGGGCTGCTGCGTCGGCAGATCGAGAAGGTGGGCGAGGCGATGCGCGACGCCGAAGCCCCGACCCAGTTCGAGCTCGACCTCGCCTCCGCGGAAGACCGCCAGCAGCGCGACAGAGAGCTGCGTCAGTTTGAAGCCGACCGACGCTCCTGGGACGGCAAGCTTTTGCGGCTGCAGACCGACCTCGACGCCGAGCCCCGAGCCGTGCGGGAGGGTTACGCCGTGCAAGCTCGCCAGCTCGAACCCCTCAGCCTTGTCTATCTCTGGCCCGCGACGAACTGAGCGGCGCGGAAAGGACGCCAATGATCGACCATGCACGCCCGGACGAAACCGCGGAATGGCTCAATTATCTCCAGCCGGAGGGGCTCGTCGTCGGCGCGAACGTGCTACGCGAGCGCGAGCTATCGCCCGTCCGCCAGACGGCGTTTGAGACCGCGGAGGCCGCACATGCGCTCGGGCTGCCCACAGCGGCCGAGCGCGCAGAGGACCAGCACTTCGTGCTTGGTGATCCCTGGCGCTTCTTCGAGACAGTGCTGGACTGGCCCGCATCGCGGGTTGCAGCCGCGCCGGGCGGTCCGGCCCTCGACCGTGACCTTGCCCGAACGGTACCCGAGCACACCACACTGCTCACACCCGACATGGCGCTGCTCTGGAACGGTCCAGGTGAAGAGGGGGTGCCAGCGCAAGCGCTGGTGGCGCTCCACCCGGAGCTCGATCCGGACGGCCGCAACCAGTTCGGCGCCGGAGAGTGGGAGGCGAGCCCACACGCGCGACTAGAGCGGCTGGTGCGCGAAACTGGCGTCGGCGTCGGCGTGCTCGTCGCTCGCAACACGTTGCGGTTGATCTACGCCCCACGCGGTGAGACCGCGGGCTGGCTTAGCTTCCCACTCGCGGCGCTCGGGCGCGTTGAGGGCCGCCCAATGCTTGCAGGGCTGAAGCTTTGCCTCGGGCGCAGGGCCTTCTTCACCGGCGCACCAGAAACGCGGCTTCGTGCGCTCCTCCAAGCCTCCCGCGAAGCGCAGGACAGGGTCTCGGAGAAGCTCTCCGGGCAGGTGCTGGGCGCCCTCTACGAGCTGCTACGCGGCCTGCACCGGGCTGATCCGGAGGGGATCGAGTCGCTGGCTGGGCGCGAACCGCACCACCTATATGAAGGCCTGCTCTCCTGTCTGATGCGGCTCGTCTTTCTGCTCTATGCGGAGGACCGCGACCTACTGCCCTCGTCGGACGAGCCGCGGCTGCGGCAACTTTGGGAGAGCGGCTACTCAGTGCGCACCCTCTACGCGCGGCTTCAAGCCGACGAGGCGCTCAACCCGGACACGATGGACCAGCGCCACGGTGGCTGGGGCCAGCTTCTCGCGGTGTTCCGCCTCGTCCATGGTGGGTATCCAGGCTGGGTGACGGGGCGCGGCGGCAAGCTGTTCGACCCCGACGCCTTCCTGTTCCTGGAGGGCCGCACAGCGGGGGAGCCACGGTGCCAAGCGCGGGTGCTGCCGGTCTCCGACGGCACCGTGCTGCGCATCCTGCACGGACTGATGACGGTGGAGGGCCGTAGCTTAGCGGGCGAGCGCATCCGTGAGCGGCTTTCCTATCGGGCGCTCGACGTCGAAAGCATCGGCTCGGTCTACGAGACCGTTATGGGCTTCACCGCTCTGCGCGCGGGGGAGCGTATGATTGCGCTACGCGACGAGAAGCGCCTGCCGGCCTTCATCGGGCTCGACAGCCTACTCTCCCAGAAACCCTCCGAGCGGCAGAAGTGGCTGAAGGAGCGCGGGATAAAGCTTTCAACGAAGCAGCAGAAGGGCGTAAAAGACGCTGGCGACGCCGCAACGCTCCTCGCTGCACTCGGCTCTGCCATCGACGAACGCGCCTCGCCAGACGCCGTGCCCGTCGCGCCCGGCACGCCCTACCTGCAGCCGACCGAGGAGCGCCGCCGCTCCGGCTCGCATTACACCCCGCGCTCACTCACCGAGCCGATTGTGCGCCACGCTCTCGAACCCGCCTTCGCACGTATTGGTGCCGAAGCCCCGCCAGAAGCGGTGCTCGCCCTCAAGGTACTTGACCCGGCCTGTGGCTCGGGCGCGTTCCTCGTCGAGGCGTGCCGCCAGCTCGGCGCCCGGCTGGAGCAGTCCTGGACGATGCGCCCAACCGAGAAGCCGCCGATCCCGGCCGACGAGGATGAGGCTACGCACGCGCGGCGGCTCGTGGCCCAGAAGTGCCTCTACGGCGTCGACCGCAATCCAATGGCGGTGGATCTCGCGCGCTTGTCACTCTGGCTCGCGACGCTGGCCCGGGAGCACGAGTTTCAGTTCCTCGACCACGCCCTGAGGAGCGGCGACAGCCTCGTCGGTCTCACTCGCAAGGAGATCCAGGCAGTCCACTGGGACGCCTCGAAGCCAGGCCTGCCGCTCTTCCGCAGCATAATCGAGAAGGTCGTCGCGAAGGCGCTTGAAGGGCGCGAGGCGATCCGTAACGCGGCCGACGACGTAACGCTTGTGGTCCAGACCGCCCGCTACCGTCGCGTCGACAACGAGGTCGAGCCGGCCCGCATCGTCGGTGATGCGGTGATCGCAGCCTTTTTCTCGGCTGATAAGGCAAGGGCACGAGAAGCAGAGCGGATAAGTGTTGAGAGCTGGCTTACATCTGATATGCAGCCTGACTGGAGCAGACTGCAGCGAGCCTCTGATGAATTTCGCAAGACGCAGAATTGGCGCCCGTTCCATTGGGAAATTGAATTTCCAGAAGTATTCTTGGGAGATAATCCAGGTTTTGACGCAGTCGTTGGAAATCCACCATTTTTAGGTGGCGCGCGTATTTCCAACGAGATCGGAGCGAATTATTTTCAGTTTATTTCTGGAAAATACGAAGGTTGTCGGCATCAATGTGATTTAAGTGCGTATTTCTACAGGGTAAGTTTTTCGTTCATTAAAAACGAGGGCAGTTTTGGTCTTATCGCTACCAAAACCATAGCGGAGGGGGATACTCGAGTTGGCGGCTTACAGCAGATCATCGAAACTGGTGGGACGATTTATAGAGCTATTCGGCGTCATAGATGGCCAGGAGAAGCCGCTATTATCGTTTCTGTAGTCCATGTTTCAAAGGGCCCCTCAGTTCAGGTAGTTCTTAATGGCAAAAAAATTGATCGTATTAGTGCATACCTTCTAAGTGGATCTTACGATAAAACACCATTTATATTGACAAAAAATCCTTATTTCTCCAAAGGAGTAATGATTTATGGACAGGGATTTTTGTTTGATGACAATGATCAGAAGGCAAATTCACGGGAAGACTACGATTTATTGGTTGCCAATCATGCCGATGAGAAACAGTATGTGCATCCGTATATTGGAGGCGATGAACTAAATAGCGACCCGTTTGCACGATCTGAGCGAAAAATAATCAATCTAAGCAAATTCAAAAATGAGCATGAGATTGACGCGAGGTTTTTGCTCGGCCTCGTTCGTCTTCGTGTGAAGCCCGAAAGGGATCGCCTCCCCAATAACGCCAATAACAAGCCGGTTAAGAAGAGGTGGTGGGCTTATCAGGCGTCTCGTTCAGAACTATTTAGTCGAATTGCGAATAAAGACAAAATTTTAGTTCATTCGCAGATTAGTTCCCATCATAATTTTCAATTTTATAATACGAAAACCATTTTTAGTCAAAAAGTAAATGTGTTTGATTTATCTAGCTATGGAGCTTTTGCTATATTACAGTCTAGAGTTCATGGGATCTGGTCGATGTTTTTTGGCGCAACTCTTGGAAATCAATTCTGCTATACACCATCGGATTGCTTTGAGACTTTTCCATTTCCACGAGAGTATGAGGTCCTCGCGGAGCTTGAAAGTATCGGAAAGTCTTATCATGCTCACCGAGCGATGATAATGGCTGAAGCCGACGAGGGCATAACCAAAACTTATAACCATTTCCACAACCCCGACGAGCGAAGGCTCACTATCGAGTGCTTGCGCGAATTGCACAATGAGATGGATCGAGCCGTTCTGCGCGCCTACGGCTGGGACGACCTCGCCGACAATTTGAGGCCTGAATTCCTGACGTCCGAGACCGAGGACGACCACATCTACCAGGGCCGCTATTTCTGGCCGGCGGAGCAGCGCGAGCTCGTCCTCGCACGCCTGCTCGCGCTTAATGCACAGCGCTACGCCGAAGAGGTCGCAGCCGGGATCGAGCCCGCGCGCGGACGGAAGTCTGCTGAGGATGCCCAGGATCAGAACGCGTTCGATCTGACGTAGTTATCTTCAGGTTGCACCGGCCCCATCGACCGCTAGTGTCACCGCCGGGAGAGGGAGCGCCGCATGGACGAAATGAGCGGGGGTGCCATGGCATCAGTGGACCGAGTGTCCGCGCTGGGCAAACCAGCCTCGGCTGTCCAGGTTCGGGAGCGATTGCTCGACCTCCTGCGTCGCGACCTCGTCGGCCCGCATCCTGACCGCGATAGTGATCTCGCGCGCGAGGTGCTGGCCGGTATCAGCCCCTCAACGTGGTACCTCACCGGATATCTTGGGCCGCGTCGGGGAGTGACGGCACCCGCGCCCGTGAAGGGGGCCGCGGCTGAGGAGGAAGCGGCCGAGCTCGGGCTCGCTGCGCAGCGTGGTAGCGAGGGCATGGAACAGGGGGCGCCCGGCCCAGGCGCGGCGGCAGACGATGGCGCCACCGAGCGTCCGCCGGCCCGCTCCTTTGAGCCTTCCTCACTCGGCCTCACGGTGCTGCTGCCGCGAAACATCGAGGCGATCACGGCGCGCATCACTTGGGGCGATTACGTCACAGAGCCGCCCCTTGACCCCGCGGTGGTCCTGCCCGCTGCCCGCGAAGCCGCCGCCGCCGCGGGGGAGGCACCTAATGCCCCCGCGCCCCGCACACTGCACTGGCGGCGCCTTCCGCGTGACGTGTCTTTGCCGATCCGCCTCGACGTGCGCCGGGACGGCGCGCCGCAGATGATTACAATCCCGGAGAGCGCTGCTCCCCAAGCGCCGGGCGGCGGACTGCAACTTGTGGTCTCGGCCCGGCCGACCCGCACCGCCGGCATCGATGGGGTGCACCGCGACCTCGTAGCGGTGTCAGTCTTCCTGGTGAATGCCCGAACCGAGACTCTGCGCCGCTTCGGGGACGTCGCCTTCTGTTTTCAGCCTCGGCTGGAGCTGACCTGCGCGGAGGGCTTCGCCGCGCGAGACGACCGCGCCTCCTACGCCGCGGGTGATTTCGACGAGCGCCTCGCCGATCTGCACTACCGGGACGTCTACTCCTTCGCGGTGGGCCACAACACCTCGGGCGACTGGGCCGAGCCGGATGCCGATGGGCGGGTGACGCGGGTCTTCACCAACCCATTGCCTGTACAGGAGGTCGAGAAGCTCGGCGCCGACATCGAAATATCCGAAGTGACACGGGGGATGGAGGCCCTTGCCGAGGCTGCAGGCGACCCTGCCTCGCTCCGCGCGGCACTCGCGGCCCTGCCGGAGGCCTATGCGACCTGGGCGCAGCAGCAAGAGGCCTCCATCTCAGGCATCGACGGCCTGCGCCGCCAGGAAGTCGCCCGCGAGTGCCTCGCGAACATCGAGACAGCGCGAGGCCGCATCGCGAACGGGATCGCGCATCTCCTCGACGATCCAGTCAGCCGCGAGGCCTTTGCAATCGCCAACCGCGTGATGGCCCGCGCTAACCGCCAGCGCGGCATGACGCTGAACAAGAAGCCGCCGGCCGAGCAGCGGCCGCCGATGTGGCGCCTATTCCAGCTTGCCTTCGTGCTCCTCAATCTCGAAGCTTTGGCTAAGCCTACCCACCCGGACCGACCGGTGGTCGACCTCCTGTTCTTTCCCACCGGCGGCGGCAAGACGGAGGCCTATCTCGGCCTCGCCGCCTTCGCGATCGCCCGGCGGCGGCTCAGCCATCCTGGGCTCGAAGGAGCCGGACTTTCGGTGGTGATGCGCTACACCCTGCGCCTGCTTACCCTTGATCAGCTGCAGCGGGCAGCGGGCCTGGTGTGCGCCCTCGAACTGGAGCGGCGCGGGGCCGGCAGGCTTGGGGTATGGCCGATAGAGATCGGTCTGTGGGTCGGGGGTGCCGCCACGCCCAACACCCTTGGAAGCGGGAAGAACGTCAAGCCCGGCACAGCCGTGCACTGGAACCGCGAGTACCGAGCCAAGCGCGGTCCCGCACCCGCACCCCTCAAGGCGTGCCCCTGGTGTGGCACCACGCTCACGCCTGACTGCTTTCACCTCCACCCGAACGGCCAAGCGCCCCAGCGGCTCGACCTACGCTGCGAGAGCGACGACTGCGCCTTCTCGGGCGAGCAGCGCCTGCCGGTCGTAGTGGTGGACGAAGAGATCTACCGGCGCCTGCCGGCCTTCATGATCGCCACGGTAGACAAGTTCGCCAACGTCCCCTGGGAGGGCCGGACAGGCGCCTTCTTCGGCCAGGTGGACCGGGCCGATGCGACGGGGTTCTACGGCGCTGCCGAGCCCGGCGCCGGGGTGCCGATCGGCGCGGCCCTGCGTCCGATTGACCTGATTATCCAGGACGAATTGCACCTGATCTCAGGGCCACTCGGCACGGTGGCGGCCCTCTACGAGACCGCCTTTGACCTCCTTGCCTCACGCACCATCGACGGGGTCCGGCGCGGGCCAAAGATTGTCGCCTCAACCGCGACGGTGAGGCGGGCCGAGGCGCAGATCCGTAGCCTGTTCGGGCGCCCCCGCACTGCGATTTTCCCACCACCCGGCCCCAACCGCCACAATTCCTTCTTTGCAAAGACGGACCTTGAAAGCCCATCGCGACTCTACGCAGGGGTCGCCTCACCGGGACGTGGGCCGAAGCTCGTCTTCTTACGCACGCTGCAGACCCTGCTGGCAGGGGCGAAGGCGCTCTCTTCCGGAGCAGAGCCTGACCCGGCCGACCCATATCTGACCGCCCTGTGCTACTTTAACGCGCTGCGCGAGCTTGGGGGTGCCCGGCGCATCGTCGACGACGAGGTGCGCACTCATTTGGCCACTTACGGGGAGCAACGCGTGCGGTTGGAGCCGCCGGGTCAGCCCTTTGCCGACCGTGCCCTACGCGAAATCCAGGAGCTAACGTCGCGCTACAGCACCGACAAGGTGTCCGAGGCGCGTACCCGGCTCGGCCAGCCAGCCCGAGCCAAGGATGCGGTCGACGTCGCGCTTGCCACCAACATGATCTCAGTCGGCCTCGACATTGGCCGGCTCGGTCTGATGGTGGTGCAGGGCCAACCCAAGACCGCCGCCGAGTACATCCAGGCAACCTCCCGCGTTGGGCGCGAGGCAGAGAAACCCGGTCTCGTCGTAACGCTGCTGAACTTGCACAAGCCGCGCGACCGTACCCATTACGAACAGTTCCGGGCCTTCCACATGAGCTTCTACCGAGCTGTAGAAGCGACGAGCGTGACACCATTTGCGACGCGCTCGCTCGACCGGGCGCTTGCCGCCACCCTTGTTGCTGCCGCCCGCCACATCGAGCCCGACCTCACCCCGCGCTCGGCCGCCAACCGCATCTCTTTCAACGACCACGCCGTTGCTGCGGTGCGCGCCGCCTTCGAAGAGAAGATGCGGGTGGCTGGGATTGAGGAGGCCGCGATCGTGCGCTGCCTCGCGCGGGTCGATGAGCTCAGCGCGGCGTGGGCCGAGATCGCTGACCGCCAGACGGTCAACGGCGATCAGTTCGTATACGCAAACGAAGAGCCTGTGCGGCGTCTGCTACAGGATCCGCTGGACGCGCCGCCAAACATGGCGCCGAACCGCCTATGGTTCGCTGCCGGGCGGTCGATGCGTGACACCGAGCCGGTCGCCCTACTGAAGCTGCGCGGTCCCGACGGCGCCCCACTCAGCAAGTGAATTCTGATGGCCGAAATCACTCAAAGCTTCAGCCAGCTAATGCTGACCTACGGGCCGGGCGCCATGCTGGATCTGCCCGAGCACGCGGTCGTCGTCGCGGGGCTTCAGGGCTGGCGTTACGTCGGCTGGGTCGAGCTGCCCGAGGAACGACTCGTGCCGCTACTGCGCAACCAACTCGCCGGCAAGCTAGCCCCAACTTTCCTGGGCCTGCGAAAACCGCCAGCATACGACGAGGACCGCCACGACGCGAATGCTCCGGGTGTTGAAGTCACACTCTTCCCAACCTGGTTCACCGCGGATGACGGAGGTGACTCTGAGGCCGAAGGGGACGGGGCGCAGTCTCGCGCGGAAAAGCGACGGCGCATGGTGAAGTTTTCCGAGCTGAGCGTCACCAACAGTGGCAAGCTCTCCTACGGGGGCGGAGGCCGCAAGAGTGCCGTCAACCCGATCCGCTTCGTTGCTGCGTGTCCGCGCGGCCACCTACAAGACATCGACTGGCGCTTCCTCGCCCACCGCGGCCGCGACCTCTCTTGCCGCAAGCCACTCTTCTGGGTTGAGCGGGGCGTGAGTTCGGATCCCGCTGACCTCTTCGTGCGCTGCACCTGCGGCGCCTCGGTCTCGCTTGGGGATCTCTACAAGCCGAAATTTCTAGGTCCGTGCGGCTGCCATAGCCCCTGGCTGCAGCCGCGCCGGCTCGCCGAGGAGGTCTGCGATAGCGATCTCAGGCTGCTACCGCGCTCAGCGACGAACACCTACTTTTCTCAGACCGTCACGGTTATCTCGCTCACGAGCGAGCACAGTCGAGTGCGGGAGGTCATCCAGCAGCATCGCGCAACCATCGAGAGCCTGCGACCACTCCCGAACTTCCTGACGGTTCTGCGCGCTCTCCCGGCTACCAAGGAGGCCTTCGCCGAATTCTCGGACGACGACGTCATGCGCGCGCTCGCGGAGGGTGAGGAGGGCGAGGCTGCGTCGTCTGCGAATCCACGGATCGCAGAGTTCGACCTTCTCGCCTCCGGCAAGCCGGTGATCGGGCAAGAGGGAGCAAACTCTATTCTGTTTGCCGAGACCCTCGATCGCGATCGCCTCGCGCTCACTCCGCCATGGAGCAACCTTCTGCGCGGTGTGGTGCGGGTGCACCGCCTGCGAGAAGTCACCTGCCTGTACGGCTTCACGCGCCTGGAGCCGCCGCCAACCTCCGCCGAGAGCGAGCTCGATGAGATACAGCTCTCTGTCGACGGCGCCGACCTCGCACGCGAGGTGGAGTGGCTGCCCGCGATTGAGCAGTTCGGCGAAGGCATCTTCCTGCACTTCTCACCTGATTTCCTGAAGACGTGGCTGGCGCGGCCGGAGGTCTCTGACAGGGCACAGGTGCTGCGGGAGGGCGAGGCTCGCGACGCACGTCGTTTCAATCGACCACCCCGGCATCTCGGGATTGCCTATTGGGCGCTGCATTCGCTCTCGCACGCGTTGCTTGCTGAGCTGGCCCTGGAGTGCGGCTATCCCCTGTCCTCTCTAAAAGAGCGGATCTACGCCAGCGGGACGGGCCAACCCGATCGGTTCGGCCTCTTAATTTACACCTCGACCGCGGGTGGGCAGGGGACGCTCGGTGGCTTAAGCAGCATGGCTGAGCAAATTCCGCGGATCCTCGCCTGCGCGCTGGAGCGACTAGTGCTTTGCTCGAACGATCCAGTCTGCGCAGAGCATTCTCCCGACCACGAGCAAAACGACCGGCCACTACATGGAGTTGCCTGTCACGCCTGCTTGCTTGTTCCCGAGACATCTTGTGAGGCTCGTAATACTCGATTGGATCGAGGTCTTCTCATAAAAACAGTGATTGGAAGTGAATATTCAATATTCTAAGATCATTAGGTGATGCTGAAATGATGTGCTGCCATGATGTATGTATTTTTGCTGTTTAGTTTCTAGGGTGCGACGGGGCACTGAAGAGCATGCCGCTTCGCTTCAACTCGCTTCTCGCTCAGGCCGGCGTCGAACCCGCCACCGTCCGCCTGCTCCGGCACCAGGATCACCGATCCGCGAAGGGCCGTACCCCTTACGAGCTTTGGCGCGACGATCGGCCAGCCTTCGAGGTCTACCAGGAGGGGCAGAGCTTCAAGAACCGGACGAGGCTGCGAGCCGATCAGTGGGCCTCTTTCGTCGTGACGCCGGCCGGCGAAACCCTACTCGCCGGGTTCTACGGGTGCAGCTACCTCGGCGAGAACCAGACCGAGCGCCAATGGCCGCACACTGCCGGCTTCGACCCAATAGGCTCGTGCGACGTCTACGGGCTGATCCCGGACGAGCGCCTCAACGACCTCGCTGGCCGCCTCGTGATCGCCTGGGGGGACGGTGAGCGGTCGTGGATCCAGCGGGCTGACAACCAAGACAAGGTCGTTCTTGAGTTCCAGCAGGCCTTCCGTGAGCCCAACTTCCCCGGGTTCGCTCGCTTCATCTCGCCCCTCTCCAAGGTGGAGGGTCTGCCGGCGGGATGGATAGCGGCTCTGCGTGTGTCGCGAGGGATCTATCTCCTGATATGCCCGAAGACGCGCGATCAGTACGTGGGCTCCGCCATTGGCGGGGATGGCTTCTACGGACGGTGGCTTTCCTACGCGCGGGACGGACACGGCGGGAACGTCGGCCTCAAGTGCCGGGACCCGAGCGACTACCAGATCTCCATCCTGGAGGTCGCCGGCTCCGCGGCCACGGTCGCCGAGATCCTCGCGATGGAACGTTTTGGAAGCTTAAGCTCCAAAGCCGGGAGATGGGGCTAAACTGCAACTGAAGGGCCTCTCCAGGGCAGCCTGTATCGCAGCGTTAGCCTCGGCGAGCGGGCCGCCTTCGCGGACGTCCCGGGTCGAACAGAGATCGAGGTCGCGAAGCGTCATCGGCGATCCTCTAAACGCACCACCCATCCCGGAGCCCACCGCCATGCGCAGACTACTCGCCGCCGCCACTCTTGCCCTTCTGCCGATGCAGGCCATAGCGCAGTCCGGCCCGGTACATCTGCCGCCGCCAGCAGGCTACTCTAATCCGCTCTACCTCTCAGAACTCCTACAGGATGGTCTCTATCAACTCTCTTTCGTGCGGGCGCTTCCGTACCTGAGACGGGCCCCGAATTGGGTTCTCAATTACGCAGCGAATGGGTCTGGACCCATCGACGAACTGCCGAGCTATCGCTCGACAAAAAGCTCGCAAGCTTATGCCATCGCGGCTATCGCAAGACGATCTTGGCATGACCAAGAGGACGAGGCTGTTCGACCGCCCCGCGACCGAGCATTTTTTGTCTTCAGTGGCACGGAGCCGTTGATGTGGCTTTTTACTATTACGGATGGCTATGGAGAATGGTTCGGAACACCACCGAATGACATCCGCACGGAGGTCGAAAACCTCTATAGCTATCTTGAGCGCAGCTAATAATAGCCTGCACGCTACCGGCTTGCGCTACCGGCTTCATGCGCGCGAGCTGCCTGGCCGGCCTGACATGGTATTCCGTCGTTTCCGGGCGGCTATCTTCGTGCACAGCTGCTTCTGGCACGGCCATGACTGTCCGATGTTCAAGCTGCCGGGTACTCGGCAAGAGTTCTAGTCAGCGAAGATCTCTGGCAACCGGCAACGTGATCAGCGGAAGGCGCTGCTGAGCTTGAGGCGGCCGGGTGGCGGATCCTGACCGTCTGGGAATGCAGCGTGAAGGGGCCGGCACGTCGCCCGCTGAGCGAGGTGACTACCTGCTGCAGCACTTTCCTGAAAAACCATGGATCGCGCAGCGAACTGGCAGGCGACTGGTCGAAGAAAGTCTAAGCTAATATGATAAAGAAACCTATCACGCATTGTCTCAGCGGCAGGTGTCAGCGAATTTGGAGCTAACAGATTATGCGCTGATCGACATAGGTTAGTTCTTAATTTCTGTGTTGAGGCTGCAGTTTTTCACCGGAGCGCCACTTTCTGAACGAGCAGCGACCAACTCTGGTCACAGCTGCTTTGTCATGCGACAGCGCCGTTATCCTCCAAGCGATAAATACTTCCCCAATCGGAATGTCGCAATTTTAGCACACCCTCGAAATCGTATTTGAGTCGGCTTGCTTCGTCCTTGAACGCTCGATTTACTGATCATGAGCGACGCTGGAAGCGCTGACATGTTTCTTAGGTGTTCAAGATTCGTATCTGTTGGGGTCGGGTGCTATCTATTGGGAGGTTGTGGACTCTTCGTGCCCGATCTAAATCCGGTGAGAAGTGGCGCTCCCGATCCTTCGATCCGCGATACCGGCTCACTACAAGCTAAATACGAAGATGAGCTCGTCAGGCATATCAATTGTGAGTTGGCAAACGGCTTGGTGAATTCTGCTAGTTCCTGGACGTCGCCTTGGCTTGTATCTGAAAAAGCCGGCACGACAATAACTCTTACGATTACCGCCGAACAACAAGGGGGTGCAAACGCGAATGCATCGATTATCACTCCTTATCGGAACGCCATTCAGATTTTTCCGACCAACAACGGAGGCAATGTCGTAACTCCGCAATCGTTTTCAATGGGCATAGGCGCCACCGGCGCTGCTACTTCGACGCGCACTGAGACAATTTCTTGGACACAAAATAACGCTGACATTCTGGCCTTTTACAATGATCATAAGAATGGTCACGATTGTTCCAGGTTTCAAAATGGAATCTTGATTGACAGCGACTTAAAGATCGGCGAATTTATCGATGATAAGATGCGGCTCTTGCGCGTGAATAATTTAAACTTTGCATATAAAATACCGCCAAAGTATGCAGCAAAATATCATTACGATATAACACAAGTGCCTATATATAGCACCTTTACTGAAGACCTGAATTTTATTGCTGCATTTGGCGGAACATTAAACCCGAACCTGAAGTTAGTCTCGGCCAATTCAGGAACGACTGGCAATCTTTTGGCTGCGCAAAATACATATACGAACGATCTCGTCATTACAATTGGGTTGCTGAAGCCCAACACGTTTCCCTATGCGCTACAAAGCGATGCTCAGAACCAACATCAGACGCGTGTCAATGCGAGCGCCATCGCAACATCAATTCAAAGTCAAGCTCGTCAGTGAATTGGAGGACGCAACATGAACCTGCACCAGACGTTTCTCCGCAAAACTCGGTTTGGGCTGCTCCAAGTTGTTATTATGACGGTAACAATTACATCTGCATATAGTGTAGATGTACGCTCCGGGCGTGTCGGCAATTGCCGCAATCAGGCGACCTGTTTCGAGCGCATACGAATGGAAATGGAGAACGTATGTCCTGGAGACACGCGACGATGCTGTGTTCCCAATAAAAATACACCGGACTCTCAGTGTAAGATATTCTGTGATGGTCAAGGCGGCTGTAATGATAGTCGGTAATTACGGATTAGTTTAGCTTTTTGCGTGATAAGCTGCGGGGAATAGTTTGAATTCGGCGGAACAGGCCTTAAGCCACCCAAAACCAAACCGTTTTGTCTGGAAAACTAATCGACTTTTCTATCGGATAAACGGCGCATCTTCAGCGCGATCTGCTCTGCTCTCGGCTTCTGACGTACTTCATATTCAACTCCTTTAATCGAGGCTGATCCCCTCAATCAGGACAGCTCAAAGACTGCCGGTCAGGCCAATCCCTTCTATAGACCACATTTCGTATTACTACGTTCGGGTAGCGATACGCGTACGGCAGAGTTCACGATGGCGCGCAAGGGTTTAGTCGAGTCGGTTGCCTACCTCCGGACCTCCTCCCCGACGAACGTCGGAGCTGACAAGGACTCCGAGAAGAGGCAGCGGGCGGCGATCGGGGCGTTCGCGAAACGGGTCAGGTACGGGCTCGTCGACTGGTACTACGACGCCGACGTGCGTGGGTCGGACCCAGTCAACGCCCGGCCGGCTTCGCGGCCATGCTGGACAGGATCGCCGGCAACGGGGTGCGGACCATCATCGTCGAGACCGCGAACCGCTTCAGCCGCGACCTCATCGTGCAGGAGACCGGGCACAAGCTGCTGAAGGCCCGCGGGGTCACGCTTGTCGCCGCCGACAGCCCCGGCGCCTTCGTCGAGGAGACCCCGACCTCCATCATGGTGCGCCAAATCCTCGGCGTCGTAGCGGAGTTCGAGAAGGCGTCGCTGGTCACCAAGCTGAAGGTTGCCCGCGACCGGAAGCGGGCCGCGACCGGCAAGTGCGGCGGTCGGAAGTGGCGGTATTATACTTGCCAAACCCACAGGGTATGACATGGTAGCAGCATCAAGAGTTTGCCGCCATGTCCGCCTCTGTCTTGAACGCCGCCCACTTCGCCACTGAGGAAGCAGCCTATAGTTGGGTTGAGTCCCGCCTATGGCCCGAAGGCCCGGTGTGCCCGCACTGCGGCGGCTTCGAGCGCATTTCCAAGATGCAGGGCAAGGCGACCCGCGTTGGCCTCTACAAGTGCTACCAGTGCCGGAAGCAGTTTCGCGTCACTGTCGGGACCATCTTCGAGGCCAGCCACGTCCCGCTGAACCTCTGGCTTCAAGCCATGTACCTCATGGCGTCAAGCAAGAAGGGCATCAGCAGCAACCAGCTTCACCGGACCTTGGGCGTGACCCTCAAGACCGCATGGTTCATGTCCCACCGCATCCGCGAGGCGATGACCTCCGGCGACCTCGGCTCGCTCGGTGGCGAGGGTCAGACCGTCGAAGCTGACGAGACCTACTTCGGCAAGAAGGAAGGCCCGATCCGGCCGTCAGAGCAGCGCAAGGGCCTCCCCTTCACCAAGGGCGGCAAGTCCGGCCCGTCACACAAGCGGGCCGTCGTGGCGCTCGTTCAGCGCGGCGGCAAGGTGCGGTCCTTTCATCCCGAGAGGGCCACCAAGGAGGCCGTCGTCGGCATCGTGAAGGACAACATCGCCCAAGAGATCCGCTTCATGACCGATGAGCGCCGCCTGTACGTCGGTCTCTCGGCTCACTTCGGATCGCACCTGACCGTCAAGCACTCGCACGGTGAGTACGTTCGTGGCGACGTGTACACCAACACCGTTGAAGGTTACTTCTCGATATTCAAGCGCGGCATGAAAGGCATCTATCAGCACTGCGCTGAGAAGCACTTGCATCGCTACCTCGCGGAGTTCGATTTCCGCTACAACAACCGCGTGAAGCTCCGCGTCAGCGACCTCGACCGCGCGGACAATCTGCTGCGCGGCGTGGTCGGCAAGTGGCTCACCTATCGAACGGTTGGTAGCCGGGTATAAGCACCGGGGGCCGAAGCGAAGGCAGAGCAAGGCGACCTGACAGAAACAAAAGCTGTCACGACCGACTCTTTCCCTCGACGCCGATTGCGCCTACCTACGAGGCTATGCGTAAGCGTAGATTATATCTATTCTAAACTGCGATCGGCGGTGAAGGAAGATAACTTGTGCGAAGATACTGACTATCGAGCGGTTGGCATGCCGGTTTGCCCGCCATTGGGCCGCGCAGTGGTCGCGTGGTCTAAGCTGCTGCGTGCCTATCAGGTAACAGCCCAACGATTTCGGTGTACGGCTTGGCAATGCGTATTGCCCAGCTTGGTTTTGCAACGCCCTAATGGCCTACCCAGTCGACGTTTGGAGGCTATGCGGTGAGCGGATCAAGCCATGCCTTGCTGGCTGGTAGAGCCGTCCCCATGCAGACACTTCCGATGTGGGATCATACCTACGTTACAAGTAGTTGCGGGTGGATCTGGCGGTGCTGGGGCAATTATTCCGGTGGTAAAGTTATAGTCAGTGGTTTGGGCAATTCGTACTGGTCGAACTGCATATCGAAAATGCGGGGTACAGCTGGTATTGAGTACGGCGTGACAGGTGTCTGCCACCAAACAGCAAACCGTATCCTCTCGCCAGGCTTAATAAGGGTCGAACAAGCGCGGGGGTATAATCTATCGGAGCGACGCTTCGGCCCTTACGGCACAAGCCCGTGGCCAGCGCGTTTGATACTTTGCTTGGGACTTACACAAAACGCGCCGGACCTAATCGAATACGATAAAATCGAGGATCAAGAGGTCTTCGATGTCAAAATAAAGGTGCAGCAGATGCTTGAAGATCGGCGCGGCCCACCTTCTCCCGATGACATTCTTAGATATGTGAGTGTCGACGCATCTGAGAGAGAAGCTCTCGAACACATGTTGTGGTCCGCCGGAGTGGACGATCTGTCAGAAGATCAAAAGATCAAACTCATAAATCTAACAATTCGAACGCGAGAAGAGCAAAGCAAACTCGTTCAATTGTTGCGTTCGGAAGATATCAGCAAGTCTGAATACTTATTGGCTTTCAATGATATAACCAAAAGATTTATGAATGCAAATTTTGAAGTGCTCGGCGAAAAAAAATTCTTCGCAGTCTACGGCGAAGCTGGGTATCATTGTCATGGTCTTATAGACGAGGAGACATTTTATCGAGAACAAGCTCTTAAGCTGAGATGAGTGGGCCTTTTAAATCAGAATCGTAGGATGTGTGACGGCGGCTAAGGTGGAGCACCAAAAGCGTGCGTCGGGTGACCACAAGGCCCAACTCGACCGCTTCAAGCAAACCGCCCGCGAACTCGGCTGTGATGAGACGGGGGAGGCGTTTGAGCGAACGTTCGCTAAAGTGGCACCGCCCCGGACAAGAAAGCCCAGTACTGCAAAGGAGGGGGGGTGACCGCAGCCACAGCCCTATCGGGTTTGCCAAGTTCGCCTGAGTCGCTAAGATTGCATCTTCTCTCGTAGAAGCTGCACAACCAACCAGAGGTGCGCGGCCCCTACAAAAGCGGATTAGGCACCGCGGGCTTGCAGCGTTGATGGCCGTCGAACTCAGTCAGCTCATACAGCTCATCGCTGGACAACGGCAAATTCTGAATATTGGCAACGTGCCATACGCCGTTGCCTCGGCTCTTAATTGTGTGCCGGGCATTGTAAATCTAAAAACGAAAGAGGCTCGTCACATTTTTGAGAGTCATCCCACCGATATGACGATTGATGACTTGATGCTACTTACCTTTGCTGTCGAGCGCGGCAAGTACTATCGAGATCCAAAAAGACGAGACGGCTTATCCGTAGTCTATAATAGCTGCGTGACTGGGAAGCCTTATCTGCTGGCATTAAAGCGTGTCGGGCCGGGCGAGCTTTGGGTTTCCACTTATCACCACACGAACCAGAAGAAGGTTCGGCAGAGGCAAGAGAAGTGGCACGTGCTCTGTGAGCACCGCTAGAAATGCAGGCGGCCGCCCCTGGGTAGAGGCGGCCACCATTTCCGAACTCGGTAGGGCCTGTCAGAAACCCTACAAGCTCCCCCAACCTTCCCAGGGTAGGGGCTACGGCTGACAGAATTCCACCGCGTCACAAGCTCGGCTGTACGAAGGTCGCGCCTTCACACTACGAAACCGTAAACCGGTGGACGGTTCCGCGAAACCCCCACACGCTTCACAGGTCGTTAACTTGTTACCCCAAGTTGCGCGGTTCCTAAGCGGCTGTGCGCATTCATGAACCTGCCACCGACCGACTTATCCACAAGCGAATGCTGCCCTGTAGGTTGCCCCGCGGCCTAAGCCCGCACGTCGCTGGGTTTGCGAAGTACGATATCGCCTCGGAAGTCCTATGCCGAGCGCGACGCCGCCATGGTCGAGCTGGCGAAGCGCTTACACCGCTACCCGGTCGACGGACGGCGCCGGCCGCTCCGGGACGTGGCGGCCGAGTTGGCCGCGGCCGGTTACACGTCGGCGGCCGGGACGCCGTTCCCGCCGGCCTCGATCGTGCGGATGATTGGGTTGGCCTAGGCGGGCCGTACGCGTGCGGCGCGGGCTCGGGCTGTAAAGTTACCGCGGCCGAGAGCCGAACGCCGCGGGCGGGGCCCGTTCGCTGCGCGGTTGCGCGTCGCGGGGGCAGCGGGTGTGTGGGATTGCGTGGAGACTAGGTCGCGAGACTCCATCGATCGATCATTTCGCTTGAAACGGCATGCGCGGCGAGGGCCGCGCCGAACCGCTTTAGGCTGATGCCCGCGCAGAGCAATTCGCGGTCGAGGGGACTCAAGTCGGAGAACACCCCGATTGAGGCGCCGGACTTTTTCGCCGGCTCAGCCTCCGCGGATCGCCGTGTTTCTGGAGCCTTCGAGGCATCAGCAGCGACCAACTCGAATGCTGTCAGCTCGACGCCGAGACCCAGCTCGATTCGCACCCAGACGTCGACCGGATCAGCGTACGCCTCCGGGTCGTAGCAGCCAGTGCGCCACTTCTGGCGGGCACCTGCGTGCTGGTAGCGGAACGAGACCCACCCCTGAGGATGCGGCGCTCCGCCGTCACGCTTGCGCTGTCCTTTCACGGCGTCCTCGCTCACGTAGATGTCGGGGTACAGCCGCGCCGTGTCGGCCGCGCTGTCGAGGACCACGCGCACCCCGCCTCTGGAGTCGGGAGCGGCCTGCCGAGGCTCGCCCTCAACCTCGATCCAGTCGATCGCGCCGAGCCGTAGCGCCGTCAGTGCGGCGAACAAGGAACTCGTCGGGCGAGGCGCTCCGGCCAGGAGGTACGCGGTCGAGACTCGGGCGCAGCCCCTGCGCTGGAATCTGAGGGATCTCGGCCGAGCGATCCACAGAGGGTCGCCGTCCGCCCTGTTCCCTATATAGTTTCTATAGAGAGAATGGGGCGCGTCGCGACCCTTTGTGGATTTCCAGGGAGGCGCAGCCCTGCGAGCTTCCTTCTCCGTCAGCCTCCAGGCGGCCATCAGGTCCGCGGTGTCCGCCAGCACGATTCCGCCCTCGGCGTACTCGACCCACGACCCAGGAGCCCCCCAGTCCTCGACGGCGTCGAAGGTCATGTCGACCACGCCGCTCCCGAGGACGTACATGTCGAGCGGCTCGCCCGGCTTCCGATTAACGGCCCGGGCCCGGCCGGCGGCTTGCTCGCGTTCGTCCTCGCAGATGTTCCGGCGGATCGCCTCGCACAGCGGATGCGAGTGCTCCCAGCACGTGACCGCCCAGCCCTTCCCGCCCTTCAGGCGGAGGCCGCGCTTGACCCGGACGTAGCCGGCCGGCTTCACCTCGCGCCCAGTGAGGACCTCGGCGAGTTTCTCGACCGCTACGGTCTTCGGCAGCGTGCCCCCGATCGAGACCAGCGTCCGGACCTTCTCGTAGCCGTTGATGCCGGTCAGGTTGTTGAAGTGTAGCGTCTCGACGCCCGGCGGGATCTGGCGCTTCGGCTCGGCCTCGCTCGGCGCCGCATCCTTGGGCGGCAGGCCCAAGAGCCATCGTTCGTAAGCCTCCTGCGCGACCGCGAGCATCGGCTCGCCCCCGGAAGCCATGAACCTGTCACGCAGGAAGCGGCTTACCGCGACCATGTTGCGGTTCGCCTCTTGGCCCTTCCCGGGCGTGAGCTTGCTCTTCGAGAACGGCCCGTCGACGACGGCGACCGCCCGGACATTCGGTGGCAGCTCCGCCGCGACCCGCGGCAAGATCTCGACGGCTTGGTAGGCGTCGGCGGGGAAGATCGGCGCGAGGATTTCCGGGCCGGGCATCGTGGCGTCCAGCAGGACGGTCGGCTTGCGCAGCGCCTCCACGATCTCCGAGAGACGCCAAGCCCGCACGGTCCACCGCGTACCGTCGCCGTCGCGCTTGCGCTGGATCTCGAGCCGGCCGGACGCTTCGGCCCCCTCGTCGAGCAGGAACGCCCGCATCTCGCGGTAGATCGCCGCCCGCCGCAGGGCGAACTGCGCGTCACTCGTGGCCTCGACCGCCTTCTTGCGCTGCTCGGGCGTCATCCCGGGCCGAAGCGCCGAAGCGACCTTGAGCAGGAACTCGTCCGAGCCGGATTGCTGGAGCGCGTCGGCCGTGAAGTGCTTCTCTACGATCTCGCGGCGCAGCCCCATCTTCACGGTGTCCGCGATCGGCGCCTCCGGATCCTGCTCCGCCTCGAACGCCGCGACATGCTCGGCCAGCATCTTCCCGAGCCGCGATCTGCGCCACTCGATCATCCGCACCGCGCCATCCGTCCGCTCGTCGAGCGTGGCGGTTGCCTCCTCCGGCGACGCGTCCAGCGCGGGCTTCTTCTTGCCAAGGTTCTCGCGCGCGCCGGCCCGCTCACCCAGGCTCACTGCCGCGGGGATTTCCTCCAGCGCGAGCGAGACCGGACGCTCGGCGAACGACTGCCAGAAACCCTCGTCGATCACGACGAGGTCGATCTCGCCGAGCGCCTTCTGCGCTTGCGTTAGCAACTGGCGCGGGACGACCCAGATCTGAGGCGTCGCCCCCCGCTGCTCTTGGTAGGGGCACGCATGGAAGTAGTCGCAGAAGAACTCCCGCGGCGAACTGTCTGGGTTCTTGCCCTCGACCCGGTGGCAAACCGCCTGCTGAACCGGGGCGCCGATCGACGCGGCCAGCTTCGCGGCGGCCGGATCGAGGCACATCTCCTCGCCGGCCTCTCTCGTGGCCTCGCGCCCGTACCAGACCTCCGCGTCGGCCTTGAGCGTCCGGAAGTCCTTCACGACCTGAGCCGTCAGCTTGTGATGGGGAGCGACCCACAAGACCCGGCGCCCACCCTCGACGAACGTCACGACCTTCCGCATCCCGGCCCGGGTTTTTCCAATGCCGGTGCCGACCGGGAGCCCCACGACCGGCGGGGGCGGCAGCACCATCATCACGTCCGGATCCCGCGAGAGCGCTCTCAGGCGGAGCCACTCCTCAGCGCGGTCGAAGGCGTGCGCGATCCCGGCGTCGAGGGCCTTCTCGGCCTCCGGGCGCGGCAACGCGGTGTCCGGATAGAATGGATCGACCGGAGCGGGCTCCGGCTTCTCAGGACGCGCGGCGATCGCGGCGGCGATGCTGGCGTAGCTACGCTCGGCCTCGACGCGGAGACGATCGCTCCCGGTCAGGAACTTGGCCGCGCAACCCTCGGGGTGCCGGCGGCACGTCTCCTCGAAATCGTCGACCGTCAGCTCGTCGAGGTAGGCCGCCCAGGCTGCGCGGTGGAACTGCGACGAGCGGTCGGCAACCTGAGCTTCGGGCACGGTGAGCAGCGCCTCAGCGCTCGCGCTGACCCGGCCCGTCAGGCCCTCCGGGATCTCCGTCTCGACCTTGGGCGGCGCGACGTAGGGGAACGCGGCCCGCATCTCGTCGAGGGACCGAACCGGGCCGTCCAGGGCGAGCGCCTTCGTGTCGACCGGAACCCGGCCTCGGGCGCGCTTCGTCTTCGTGGGGTAGTTCACCGTGCCGGCGGCCCGGTAGGGCTGGGTGATGACGCCCGTATCGGAGTCGCCCCCCGTGTTGGCCCGGAGGGCGAGCCCGAGTTCCTTCGCCTCCGGCCCGGAGAGCCCCGCGACGATGCCGTACCAGCGGTGCGTGTTGCCGGGCGAGGACTCGACGGTGAACGTCGGCGCCACCGTGATCTCGGCGCCCTTGCCCTTGTCTGCGTCGTCGTCGACCACGAGTGCGAAGGCCGCGACCGTGTCGCCCTCGGTGCCGCGGCCCTTTTCGCCGCGGGCGCGCCTCCGGACCGTGCGGCCCTCGACGTAGACGTTGAACCCCGCGTTCGACTGGCGGACGGCCTCGTCGACCATGTGGTCGATCTCGCCGATCGCGAACTGCGCCGTTTGAGAGGCGCCGTCCGGGAAGATCCAGGAGAGCTGCAGCTGGCCCGGATCGCGGAGCCCGGCTGTCGCCGAAGCGGCCAGGGCGTGGAGCCGTTCGAGGAAGGCGTGGACCTGAGTTCGATCAGTCGCCGGACAGGCCGCCGGCACAGTTTCTACCGGTATTTCAATGGGTTGAGCTAGCGGTGCGCTCTTGCTTGGGCTATATTCCGAAGCGTCGACCGGTAAAGCGACATCATTGGAATAGAGCCTGTGGAGCGCCCGCTTCGCGGGCTCATCCATGTCAGGACCTTAACCGAGGAATTCAGGGGCTCCGAAACGAAGATTACGGCCGAGCTACCGGGCCGGCCCTTCGTTCTCAGGCAGCCGACGCCGGGATCTTCAGCATCGCGGCGAGCGCCGCGTCCGGAACCAGCATGTGGCTGCGCAAAGGCCTCGGCTTCTCCCGCGCGTGGACGGAGCACGGGCAGGGCCGGCCGTTGGCCTGCTGCTTCGGAGGTCCCGCGGCAAACAAAGCGCGTAAGCGGACGTTAGACGCGCATTTGCGGCTCAAAGCTGGATTTGCGACTGCCAGCCCGCTCCGCCGGCCGTCGAGGGCGCAGGCGATAGCCTCGGCGCTCATGAGCGTAACTCCGCTGATGATCGGCGGCTGCGTTTTACTGCGCGCGCGGATTTCGCCCGCCGCCGCTCGGCGGCAGCTGTAAGCTCTTCAGCCTCTAGGCCGACCGGATTTTCCCGCGCCGCTTGCCAATCGCTCTCGGCCGCAGCGCTGATCCTGATCGCCGCGCCGAGGTGCATTTCTCTCGGCCCGCGGCCAAGTTTCCTCAGTTCGTAATAAGTCGGGGTCGATATCGCGTTTCTTCGGCAGAATTCTGGGATAGTAAAAGCAGAGACTTGTACGAATAGATTCTGATGTAATTCCATGGGATCTACCAGGGGCTAGCTTGAAGCCTCTGGAGCGTACCCGGCCATGGAGGTCGGGCCTATTTACGCGTATATACGCGGCAAGGAATCTGCAGCAATCGGTCACCCCTCTCTACGCGGGCCCTGATGAGCCTGAGCCTCGTCCGTTCGGGACGTGTCTCCAGACCTCGCGTGAGAGCGCGGACCTCATCCTTAGCTTCCGTCACGGGCCTCCCCGTATCATCGGCGACGAAATGACCGACGACATCTTTCGCTCGCGCCGCGACCGCTCTCTCGTCCCGCTCCGGATAAATTTTGCGCAGCAAATCGCACATCCAGATAAAACGGTGATGAATAACGAAATCATCCTCTGTAATTTCTTCTAACGGTTCGAATTTTGCTCTCGGATGGAAGCCGTTGTACTCGATGAGATCTGAAATTATATTTTTCAACTCGGATGATATGTCCGTTGTTCTAATGACCCTCGTGAGCGGCTTCCATCTACCTTCGGTAGACCTGGAGCTAGTCATGCCCATGAGCAGAGCATCCCTCTCCGTGTCAGAGAGTTGATGTTTACTGCGTTCCATAATGGTGTCGAAAAACTCGCCTTCTCTCGATGCTGCTTCTTCTTGATATTCTTGAAATAGGCCTTCAAGGCGCCTGTCTATGTATTCTAGCCAGTCACGCCTATTGCAGACGTGATCGAAATCCTCCCACGGCGGCGGATCAACACACCATGAAGAGCTATCGATCACGCGAGTGCCTCCGCAGTTCCGAATCTAGGCGCGCTCGCCTTGATGGCTTCATCGAGGTAGGTTTCCGTTAGGTGACCGTAATGCCTCTCGACCATTCGCGTGTCACTGTGGCCGAGGTTGCGAGCTACGACGAGCAAGGGCACGCCGCCCATCACAGCGAGACTCGCCCAAGTGTGCCTGAGTTGGTGAAAGCCCATTGGGGCTAGGCCGGCCGCTCGACATGCTGCCGCCATCGGGCGGCCCTGGAGCGATTTTGCCCATGGTTGACCGTCGCCCCGGGCGAACATGGGCTCTTCGGCGTCGCGTCCAACACTTATCGCCTTGAAGAATGCCCCCCCCTCCTCGGTCAATCGCACATCTCGTGCTTTGCCAGATTTTGATCTCCGCACTGTCAGCAGCCCGCGGGCGAAATCGGACACCCGCAACTCGCATAACTCGCCGTAGCGGCAGCCGGTCAGCAACGCGCCCTGAACGAGCCTCTGGAACCCGGTCGATGCCTCAGCAGCAGCGATCAGGCGCTGAGCTTGGGCAACCGTTAGCCAGCCCGGTCGAGCTGCTCCGACGTTTCGGTAAGGTTTGAGACGTCGCCAAGAGGTGTCATCGGCCACTCTCCCGTGCTCGAAGGCGCGGTTCAGCGCTGCCTTTAGAACGGTGGCCGTCCGGTTCACGGTCGCTCGACGACCGCGCCGCTGATCGTCCGAAATCGGAGCATTCTTATAGCGCTGAGGTTCGCCAAGACGCGTCCGCGCCCGCGGCAACTCTGCTGCCAGGCCATCGCGCCAACGGACGAGAAGATCCGTCGTCAACGCATCCACGCGCAGCTCACCTAGGGCGGGCAGGATGTGAGTGCGTGCTCTGCTCTCCGCGTCGACGGCGCTGCGGCGCTCGGCTCGCAAGAAGGTTAGATAGTCTTCGACGGCGACCCGCACCGTAAGAGGCGCGGCCGTCACGGCCGAAGCATCCTCGGTGCCGCTGGCCGCCTCGTGCGCCAGTCGTTGTGCGTCGGCGTAGCCCAGGACAGTCGCGCCGTCGGCATCTTGATAATCATCGGCGAGACCAAGCGTCTCCGCCCGGTAGCGACCAACACCACCGGCGTCGAGCCCAAGGTATCGCCGAACAACCCAGCTCCCGGGGGCATCTTTGCGGCGTCGGCGGTAGCCGAGGTGCAACTCACCGGGGATGAGACACCGCCAGTAAGGTGCGGGCTGAGGCGTGAGCCGCGCACGAGCCGACCGGCTCTCTAGTTTTGCGTCTCTGACCGTCCGTGCCATAGCCCGACCGCTTGCTTGATCTAATATGGCCTAATATACGGGGGCCGACGCCGGTTAGCTAGCGCTAGCATGCCGACGCAAAATTATTGTTTGTCAGTTACTTAGATTGTAATTCCTAGCTAGCCGGAGCTCTGGTAGCGGCCCTTTCACGGCGAAAACACGGGTTCGATTCCCGTAGGGCGCGCCAACGAAATCAAGCACTTAGCTCAAGCCGCCGCACTCGGTGTCCAGTTTGTGTCCCGTCGAGCGGGCCGGACAGCCTTGGACGAAGCTGGCTTTGGTCGGCCATCAGCACGTCGCCAATTCATACCAACGAGGTGTCGCGCTAACCCGACGCGCGGCCGTTTGCTCGGAATGGATCAAGGCCATGCTCAATGATACGGTCCCAGCCTTTCGGTTTAACCGACCTCGTCCCCCCTCCCCCGCAACCCAGCCGCTTCACCGCCACGAGCCGTTGAGGGCGCATACCGAGCCGAATGCGGCAAAGCCTGCTAGTGAACCTGCCGCATCAGATCGAATCAGCGCCGAAGCTGAAAGCCGCGACGCCGTGGCTGCCGACGCCGAACACTTCTTGCATCAGGTCCGAGGTGCGGGAACGCAGCCGCTCGACAGCGCGGGTTGGCTGCAGCGGGCGGGTTTGAACATCCGCAAAGCATCGGACGCGCAGCACCTTGAGACCATCGCGCTCGCCTACGCCACATACATCCGAATCAGCGCCAGCCCACTGCAGACCGCGATCATGGCCGAGCTTGAAACGCTGAGCGGGCGCAAGCGCTCGCGCACGACCCACGACCTGCACCTGATAGTCGAGCGATTCGTCTCTTACGGCGGTGAGACCGCGGCCGAGCTGCTGGCGGCGCGCAAACTGATCAGTCGGGACGTGCGGGCGATCCAGCATCTCGAATCAGCCAAGGTGCTGCCGAGCCGGGTTCAGGCGCTTGCGGCCTCGCCGGGCGAAGGGTTGCACGCCTGGGCGCGTCAGCGGGCAGTGGCGAAGCGGGTGTCCTCATCCCCGCCGAATGCGATCGCGACTGCGCGTCAAGCGAAGGTCGAGGCACAGCAGCGCGCGCGGATCCACGAGGTGACGATCACGACTCGGCGGCCGGACGGTACGCGGAAGGCCCGGCAGCGGTACAGGATCTCCGGGGTGCTAAGTTCGGAGATTGCCGGGCTGCGGCGGCGCCTGAAGGGCCTGGAAGGACGATCCGCTCGCAAAGCTTAGCTGGGATGACCGAGCCGACAGCTGAGCGGCATCAGGTCAACCAAGTGCCGCTATGCGCCATCAGCGGAACTTCGGGCAAAACCACCTGAATGGCCGCTTAAAATCCGACAGCTGCCGTTGAGATGGAATGGTCGGTCCGGCGACCACAACGCCCTCATGTCGTGCTCCATAAAGTTGACCCTGACCTTTGGGCATCGATACGGTCGCCGTTATGGCCATGGCATACCCATACAGCCGTTTCCCGCGCCCGGAGCAGATGCACGGCGACAGCCTCAGCCGGCAGCGCCAGGCCGCTGATAAGTGGGCGGCCGAGAAGGGGCTAGTGATCGACGAAAGCCTCACGAACCTTGGGTTGAGCGCCTAGTTGTAGCTGTGGCGTGGGTCAGAGGCCGGTATCCCGGCCGCCCAGGTATCATCGCCGATTCGTCTCCAAGAGCGCCGTCGAGCATGTTGATCCGACTGGGGGGGAATTGGCTCAGGGCGAGCGATGTCGACAGGGCGGTACGTTCGGGGGGAAATCTCTTCGCCTCGCCTGCGCCGGTCACCTTCCAGGTGACGAGCGGGACCAAGATGTTGCTCGACGCTTGCGTCCGCCTCCTTGCCTATTCGAACCAGATTATCGCGGAAGGCATCCCAGTCCGGCTCGTGTTCGAAGACGGCCCAGCGATGGGGTACCTCGACCGGATGGGGTTTTTCGATCACCTCACGCCTGAGGTTGAGGTGTCGCCGGATCGTCCTGTCGTGTCCGGCGCGTATGTCTTCGGAGGCAACAATCGGGGCCTCGTGGAAATCTGTGCCATCCGCCCGGGGATGGATGCCCACGACCTGATCTCTAAGCTGAAGGAGACCATTAACGCGACCTGCGGGGCCAGGACCGATTTCCCGCAATTCGAGGATGCGATGTCGACAATTCTCTCGGAACTCATCGAGAACGTGTACCTGCACGGTGGCGACGGTGCGACCGGGCATGCGGCCTTCCAATCGTACCCTGCCTCCAACAAGGCGCGTGTCGTGGTCTCTGATAATGGGCGTGGGCTGATGCAAACCATCAGGCCTCCCTTGGAAGATCGAGATCCGAGCTATCGCCACGTCCGGGACGTAGACCTGCTCGTGGAGATGTTCCGCGATGGCTTGTCGCGTTTCGACGACCCCTCTCACGGGAATGGCCTGAAGGGGTGCGCGACCAAAGCAATCAAATATCGAGCTACGCTCGATGTGCGGCTGAGGTCGCAAGCGGTGACGCTGGTGCCCTCGGGGGAGGCGTACATTCCAAACACCGCCATCCTATCATCGGAGTTACCGAAGCTCGCCGGAACTCACATCGCTTTCGAGCTGTCTCTTGTCTGACGTCATCATCACCGCTTAAATGACGGACATGAACCAGGTGCTCCAATGATCGTGCTTCGCGATATGATGCCCAAGTCCGAGGGCTGGGGCCGGGAGATGGGTCGACCGGTTTTCTCGAAGCTCGTCGAGCATGTCGAGCGCAATCCCGACCAGACAATCTTCCCGATCTCCTTCAAGGGCGTGAAGCAGGTCGACTACTCCTTCGCGTCCGAGACGGTCGTTCAGCTCGCCCGCCGCTACAAGGGTGAGAAGGGGTTCTACCTGTTCGAGATCGCCACACCCTACATTGAGGAAAATATCGACGCGGCAGCCCGACGTGTCGAGCAGCCATTGGTCATCGCCGATGCGAAGGGTCATCGGTTCATCGGTTCCGAGCCCAGCGCCGGATCGAAGGCCGCACTCGATTTCGTCGTGGCACGGTCGCACGCACGTGCTGCCGAAATCGCGGACGCGATCCACGTCACGGTGGCGAACGCCTCTATGAAGCTCAAGCAGCTCTGGTCGAGCGGCTTCCTGCTGCGGCGGGAAAGCGTTGCCGATACGGGCGGCGTCGAGTTCGTCTACCAGCGTATCGCCTAAGCCGCCGGGGTTCGTGATAAACGGACCCTTGACGACGTTCGGCCGCACCCCAATAAATGGCTTCACTTATGGAGATTGGCGCGCCGCCCATCTCAATGGAGATGCGCATGTTCGTCGATCACCGCTTGGCACACCGCAAGGCCTACCTCATCAACCTGCTCGCGCGCATGTGCGCCGAGCTCGACATCACCGAGAGCCGGCTCCAGCAGGCTAAGGAGCGCTACGAGGGCGTCGCCCGGTGGCTCGGTGCCGGCGAGCACTTCCTGCTGCACGACCTCTCCATCTACCTACAGGGCTCCACCGCCCTCGGGACGTCGGTGCGCCCCATCGGCAAGAACGAACACGACGTTGATCTGGTCGCGTTCATGCCCGCAGGGACCACTGTGTGGACGCCCGCCTACATCAAGAAGGTGATCGGCGACCGCCTTAAGGCGCACGCGACCTACGCCCGGCTGCTGGAGGAGAAGATCCGGTGCTGGCGGCTGGTCTACGCGGACGAGTTCCACCTCGACATCACGCCCTCGATCCTGAACCTCGCCTGCCGCAACCAGGGCGAGCTCGTCCCGGACAAGAGCCTGCTGGAGTGGAAGGGCAGCAACCCGCGCGGATACCGCAAGGCTTTCGAGGCCCGCGCTGCGCTGGTGCCGGTCATCATGCTCACGAAGACCGTGGACGAGGCGATCAAGAGCCGCGCCAACATTGAGCCGTTCCCCGTCGCCTCCAGCGGCCGCAGCATCCTCTGCAACATCGTCCAAGTGGCCAAGCGGCACCGGGACGTCCACTTCGAGGGGCAGGATCTCGCCCTCTGGCCGATCTCGGTCATCCTCACCACGCTGATCGCATGGAGCTACGAGCGCTGCGTCAAGGCGGGAGTCTACGACACCGAGTTCGACCTCATGATCGCCGTGCTGCGGGGGGTGCCGGGCTTCATCGGCCGGACGCTGCCGGACGGATCCCCGGGCTGGTACATCCCGAACGAGACCACCATCGACGAGAACTTCGCGGAGCGCTGGAACGACGACCCGGACAAGGCGAAGGCCTTCTTTACCTGGCACGCCAAGGCGGTGGCCGACATGGAGAACCTCGCGCGCGTCGATGGCACCGACCAGGTGCGGAAACGGATGGACGAATCGTTCGGTCCCCGCCCGGTCGGCGCCGCCTTCACCGCGCTCGACAACGAGATCGCCAGCGCCCGCCGCTCTGGCCTGCTGGGGGTGGCGCCGCTCGTCGGGCTGACGGCCGCGCCGGCCGCTGTCCCCGTCAGGAGCAACACGTTCTACGGGCGGGACTGCGGATGAGCCCCCCCTCTGGTCCGCGGCGCCTTACGCTCGCCCAGCAGCACGTCAACCTTAAAGCCAGCCCCATCATTCGGGGCGATGGCGGCATCGCGGGCGGCGCGCTGACATGGCGGTTCCAGGCCTCCCCGTCCCCGATCTCGCGCACGTACGACCTGCGCCTGACGTATCGGGTCAACGGGGTGCCGGCCACCTTCGTCGATCAGCCCGACCTGACCTCGCTCGCGAACGGAGCGAAGATTCCGCATCTCTACTCCGAGCGGCCGGCGCGGCTCTGCCTGTACCTTCCCAGCGCCTACGAGTGGCGGCCCTCCATGCTGCTGGACCGCACCATCGTGCCTTGGGCGGTCCTCTGGCTCTGGTACTTCGAGGACTGGCTGGCGACCGGAGAGTGGCGGGGCGGAGGCGTCCATGTCTCCCCCGATGTCGAGGCCAAAATCATCGTCAACAACCCCGGCCTCATCGAGGTCCTTCAGACTGCAAAGGAGGCCGCGTGATGAAACCCGGCAGCGACGGTCCCGAATTCCGTAAGATCCTCACCCTCGACGGCGGCGGCATCCGCGGGGTCTTTCCGGCCGCCTTCCTCGCCAAGCTCGAAGAGCATCTCGACGAGCGCATCGGCCGCTACTTCGACCTGATCGTCGGCACGTCCACCGGCGCCATAATCGCGGCCGGACTGAGCCTCGGCCTCACCGCCGGGGAGATCCTCCGCTTCTACGAGGAGAAGGGCCCCGCCATCTTCGACCAACATCGCGGCCCCATCGCGAACTGGATCACGAAGCAGGCGCGGTCGACTCGCCACTGGATGGGCACGAAATATTCCAACACGAGCCTTCGGGAGGCGCTGGACGAGGTGATCGGCGGTCGCCTGATCGGCGAGAGCCAGACCCGGCTCGTCATCCCAGCCTGGCATCCGATCCTGGAGCGCGTCTATCTTTACAAGACCGCCCATCACCCGCGTTTCGAGACCGACTACCTTCAGCCGGCGGTTGATGCCGCAATGGCGAGCGCGGCGGCGCCGACCTTCCTCGACCCCTACCTCACGAAGGAGGAGATCGAACTAGTCGACGGCGGTGTTTGGGCAAACAATCCTATCGGCGTGGCGGCGGTCGAGGCGGTCGGCGTTCTGCGGTGGCCGGGTGACCGGCTCAAGATCCTTAGCATCGGAACGACCAACGACGTGAAGGCGCCGAGCCGGATCGGAGGCAAGCTCGGTGCGGCGCCGAACCTCGCCCGGCTCTTCATGGCAGGTCAGTCCCACAGCGCCCTCGGCGCCGCGAAGATCATCACAGGCGACGTGCACGACCGCAAGGCGATCTGGCGGATCGACCAGACCGTCCCGCTGGATCGCTACACGCTCGATGACGTCTCGCGCATCGCCGAGATGAAGAACCGGGCCGTCGTCGAGGCGCGCGAGCAACTCCCCGACCTGCGCCGTCACTTCTTCGGGGAGGTCGCCCCGGAGTTCGAACCCTTCCACCGGCTGCCAGCCGTGAAGGCCGCGGCGTGAGGAAACGCAGGAGAGCATGATGGCGAATACACTGACGAAGTCCGGGCAACCCTAGACGCCCGAGGACACGCGGACCCTGCGCAAGCTGGCCGACGAGAACACGCCGACGCGCGTGATGCACATGCCCATGGCCTCATAGATCCAATCCGCGGTTCAAGACCAGATCCGTCTGGTCCTAGGCGTAGTACCAGCTTCCAGGGCTGCTTCGCCTTCCAAGCGGACATTCGAATAGGCGGGGCGGGAGGTCCGCAAAGGGTCATACCTCGACGTCGTAAGCGGCGAGCTCGGGCAGCATCGCCTCGAGGACGAAATCGACGAACGCCGCCGGCACGTCGAGGTAGAACTCGCGATCGGAGTAGGCACCGATATGAGCCGGCAGCCCCCGCGTTGTGAACCACGCAGCCAACCGATTGAGGTCGGCTTCCGGTGTGTCACTGAGGAATGAGATCTGCGAGCGCTCCCGGTCGTGATCTCGGTGCCCGGTGTCGCTAAGGCTGAGCTGAAGGTCGACGTTGGCCCCGGGTTGCCGCAGCCAAACGGCGCGTTCGGTCCGCCGCAGCTCCACAAACCCCAGCTGCCCGACGAACATGACCACAACGAGCTGGAAATGACCCGGGTTCACGCGGTTGGCAACATGGTTGAACCGCACGCCCCAGCTCCCGCCCGTCACATTGGGCAACGGCATAGAGGATGGATCCGATAGCGTCGAGGAACTAGTTGACCGGGTTGGGATCGAGGTTCAGCAGTCCCAAACACCTACCTTGCCGCGTCGCCCCCCGCCGAGCTTGGCTATGTACTTCACATCGATCATGACAAGACTCGAAGGTAGGCAACCATCTAAACTCGCTCTGGCGGCGTTTCTGACCCGGTTGAGCCGTTCGGAGGCGGGTTTAGGGGCTTCGAGGGGCTGTTTGACCGGTTTGGGCAACTGCACCTGGGCGTCGACGCCTGAACCCCCTGCCCACCCTTCGAAAAAGCCCATGCATCGCGTGTATCCCGTGCAGGCGCCTAGCGGACAAACCAACGTGTACAATCCTCACGCTCTCGCCTCGGCGGTGAAAACCGCCTTAGCCGGGGAAGGTCGAGGTCACCCGTTCGCCGCTGCGAATGAAAGTGATCGTCCAACGTGGACTCACCCTGTTCGCCACCCTGCTGAGGTCCTGAATGCTTCTGACCGGCACCCCATCGACCTGAACGATCACATCACCGCGCTTGAAGTTGCTGCACGTCGCGAAGTCGTCGGTCCGGCAGGAAGCCATGACTGCCCCATAAGTGCCGACGCCGATGCCGAACTGCTGCGCGGTGGCTGGCGAAACATCGACGAACGTCGCGCCTCGGAACGGGGAGCGAACGTTCATCACCAACGCCGGACCGGAAGGAGCATCCGGGCTTTCGGGCGCCGCAGCATTGGGCCGAGCTGCATCCGCTTGCACTGCCGCGTTGGGGACGGCGACAGCCAGAGTGCGTCCCTTGCCCTCCATCAGCCGGTTGGCTTCGGCAAGCAGGGTCTGATCGAACCCGATCAACGGTGCCGCGAATGGCAGCGCCGCGCCCACTGCCAAGCCCGAGCCGACGCATCGGGTGTCCCTCGGTACGGCTGGCTTCGGCGACCCACTGAAGCTCGGATCAGCTGTGTAGGGTGAGCCTTGCAGCGCGAAGGCGGTCATGTTGCCGAGGATGTCGTCGGCATCCTTATTCTCGCGCAGCGCACGTCGCCATCGGTAGGGCTCGGTCTCGGCGTAGTGCTCGCGCAGCCGGTCGAGCGCCCGGCCTACGATCGGTTCGTAGAAGCAGCGCTCGGAGCTCTTCTCGAAGGATTGAACCGCTATCGCGGTCTGGGTCAGCCCGTCACCGAACTGCGCCGACGCCGGCCGAGGGTGCAGGAACGTCGCCACGGCGCTCGCGAGCGCAATGCTGCACAGGATCCTCATCGGCTCTCTCCATCGGTGATCTGCTGGATGTCCATCAGGGTGACGACGCCTTCACCGGCGGCCCTGTGCCAGGGCCTCGGCCTTCATCACGTCGAACTCGGCCTCGCTTAGGTGCCCCTCCCGGCGCAGGCGGCCCAGGCGTTCGAGCTCGGCGATCACGTCGACCCGGCCGGTGGTGGTGGGCTGGAGGGGGGTCGGGGACGGACTTCCGATGGCGGCCTGCCCGATGCCCCCGCCCGTGCCGTCGCCGACGAGCGGATCCGGCCCGTAGCGGTTCGGCCCCGGGGTGCCGGGCATGCAGGAGAACGCGATCAGCGCCAGTCCGACGAAGGGGATCAGCAGCAGCAGGATCATCCAGCCTGACCGATCGGTGTCGTGCAGGCGGCGGGCTGTGACGGCGTAGGACGGGAGGAGGTGAGCGAGGACTACCAAGGCGGTGAAGATACCTGCGGGGTCCTTCTTCGAAACGACATCCGTTTCTTGGGTCACGGCGGCGTCGATGATGAGTGTCACGAACACCAGGCCGAGAAGCACAGCGGTGAACTGCCAGAACTCGGCACGCGACGCCCGGCCCTGGAACACCGCGTAGCGCCTCATCGCTTTTAGGTAGCCCCCCATCCCCCTGTCCCCTTCGTTCTGTGGTCGATGTTGCGATGCTGCGTTGCCGACAGCTTGAGGTAATCAGGGACTGTTGGTCCGTCGATTGTCAAGCCGTCGATCGTGCCCTGTCGCGAGATGGACGCGCGGGGCATCATCGGTTGGAACCTGCGTCGGCTGCGGGTCGAGCAGGGCCTGTCTCAGGAGCGGTTGGCGCTCGCCTCGAGCATCGACCGGGCCTACGTCGGCCGGGTCGAACGCGGGTCCGAGAACGTGACGATCGCCACCCTCGAAGCCTTCGCCACCGTCCTTGGCGTGCCAATCGCCAACCTGCTGACTGAACCGGATCAAGGCGCCGCCAGACCCAAACCATTGCGGGCCGGGCGAAAGCCGAAGCCGTAACCCTAGGGCCAGACCGATGCTCATGACCAAGCCGTCAGCGCGTCGAGGTCGGATAGGATCAGGTGCAGCTCGCGCCAGGGCGAAGTGTCCCGAAGTAAGGCGCCCGGTTCCTGCCAGCTCAGCAGGACCAGCAACTTCAACATGATCCCTGTTGCGGTTGAGGCTGGCGTGGCGAGCAGGGTCGAAACCGCTGCCAGAACGTCATCGCCAGCGGCCGCCTCACGGGCCAGCGCGGCGGTCAGGCCAGTATTGACCGCCGCTTCAACCCAAAGCCGCTGGCGACGCTGGAAAGCGCGCTGAAGCCGTTCGCGCTGGCGCCCTTGTGGCACATGCTGCTCAATGGTGGCCTAGTCGGCGGCGAAACGGGCTCGGATGCCGGCGGCGGAAGGTAGGCGCACCCGCGGGTAGCCGATCTTCGCGACCAATCCCGCCTCGAGCCAATCGGCCTCCGCGAGCCCAGCTTCGTGACTGGCCAGCAGGGTTTGAAAATCCGCGAACAGCGACGGGATCGGGTCTGGGGTTGGAGTCCTGCTCGACGAGGCCGTGGTGGTTGGCGCGGTGTCGATCCGCTGATTCGATGCCGTCGCCAGGGAGCCCATCAGGGCCAGCAACCGCCGTCTGGTCGGTGCCGCCCCTGTCGTCTCGGGAGCGATGGATCTTGATGTGTCGCCCGCCTCGCTCTGGCTGACGTTCGGGTCCGTGGGAAGCCCGGCGCTCACGGCTCAATACTCATCGGCGCTCATGATCGTCAGCACGCGGGTTGTGACCGCGGGATCGGCCGGGTCCGGCGAGCCTCCGAGCAGCGCCCGGTCGTAGGTGTCGATCTTCCAGAAAAAGCGCTCGCCCCCGACCTCGACCGCACCGAAGTCGTGCTCGCCGTATGGGTCGTTGTCGGGATCAAAGCTGCTGAAGCGGCGTACGGCCAGCAGTAGGGCGATGCGGTCGGCCTCGGCCAGTTCGACCACGCCGGGGGTCTCGACCACCTGCCCACCGCTGAAGGTTCGCCGGAAGGCGTCGTTCAGGGCCCGCACCCACGCGACGGGGTCAGCCGCCGCGGGGCTCGACCCAGCGCTATAGATCTGGGTGTTCATGGCAGATCCCCCTCAGGCCACTTCGATCGCGGCGGTATTGGGGTGCAGCAGGGCCATGTGCTCGCGGCGACGCACGAGGAGTGGGAGGTCCGGCCAGTCGCGCCATCGTAGGCTGAAGATCCCTCCAGCCTTCGCCTCGATCACCTCGGCCTCGTACCAGCCGTCCTGCTCGCCTTCTGAGATCAGCACGAGGCTGCCGACCACGACACCGGCCCAGCTACGCGGAAACCGAGCTTCGGTGGTTGCAGTCGCCTTGGGGGTTTGGTCATTCGCGTTGTCCAGGGCCGTAGCAGGCCCTTTCGCAATCTTCTCGCCTGCGGCCGCAATTATTGTGGCCTCGGCCGGCCCAGCCAGGGCGCTTAGGCGGTCGTACAGGCCCTTCTTGACGAACGGCACGAATGCCCGCCCCGAGGCGAACACTCGGCCCTGAGGAAGCTCCGCCGCGAGGGCTCGATGCGCCTCGGTACTGAGCAGCATGGTCCGCATGTTCATCACCTCGGCGGCCTTCATCGCGAGGGCGGTATCGGGCTCGGCGAACCATGAGGCGTGCGGTTTCCCGTCCTTATCGGCGCCGAATACGACCAGCGCTGGCGCGGGCTTGGCAATCGGGGGTTCGGCCTTGGTGTCGGTGTCGGGGCCCCTCGCTGGGTTTGAATTCGTCGACTGCTCTTCGGCCGTGGTGACGATCGCGATCATGGCAAGCTCCTGAAATGCGAAAGGGGCCCCGGATGGGACCCCTTGCTTGGTGTGGATGGGTGGGCGAGGCTCGATGAAGAGCTCGGCCTCAGGTCGCAGTGCGATCGCTTCCGTGGCGGCGGTGGTCGAATCATCATGGCCTCAGGCTTTGAGCAGCTTCGCATCGCCCGCCATAGCTTATATAGGTATTTAGTCTTATTGTCAACTTGTTCAGCAGGTTTAATACTTAGCTGTCTGGTTGCGGAACGTCGTTGAAAGGCGGCACGTTGGGCGATGAAAGCATACGCTTGGCGGTTCGAAGGCGTGCGCCGCCGTGTTGCAAGGAGGGCTCGTTGATGCTGGCCATCCATCCCCAGGCCCGCACCACCCGGGCTGTCCGCGCCGAGATTGCCCGCTCGCCCGAGAGCTCAAACGTGCTGGCCAAGCGCTACGGTGTCTCCACCGAGACCATCCCCAAATGGCGCAACTGCGGCCCCGATGCGTGTCAGGATCGCTCGGCGCAATCCCATAAGCTGCCCTCGCGCGCCAGCGATGAGGTGCGCGCCATCGTGTGCGCGCTCCGCCGGTCCACCGGCTTCCCCTCGACGCGATGACCTTCGTCGTCAGCCACTTCCTGCCGCACCTAAACCGGCACGCCGTCTGCGGCATCCTCAGAGCGTAGGGCCTCAACCGGTTGCCGACCGCCGAGCAGGCCCGTAAGCCGCATGGCACCGTCAAGGACTACGAGGTTGGTTTCGTCCACGTCGACGTGAAGCACCTGCCAAAACTGCGTGATCGCGACGGCACCACCCGCAAGCGCTACCTGTACGTTGCAATCGACTGCGCCACCCGCTACGTGCGCCTCGCGGTCAAGGATGACGAGACCCTGGCCTCGGCGCTGGCCTTCCTCATGAACGCGCTCGACGCCTTCCCCTTCCGGGTCACTCACGAACTCATCGATCGGGGTTCCTGCTTCGCGGTCTAGGCTTTCGAGGCCGCCTGTGAGCGGCACGGGGTGCAGCATGGCACGACGCGCCCCTACACGCCGAAGACCAATGGCATGGTCGAGTGCTTCAACGGCCGGGCGCAGCGGGAGGTACTGGGCATCACGCTCTACAGCCACGCCGACCTGGAGATCGTGCTGCTCGGCTTCAACGCGGCCTACAAGGGTCGCCGTCAGCGCGCGTTCAACGGTCTTTCGCCCGAGATGGTGCTGCGCCAGCATCTCGAAGCTGATCCTGCACTTGCAAATCTCACCTACAGACCGCCCAGTTCTACTCTCATCAATCGCGCCCTCCGCATCGTTGCAGACGCCAAGAAGGTCTTACATCCAGACAGCCGTAGCAGTCGAAGGTGATCACCTTCGGCACAGGTTGCAGCTCTCACCTCGGCTGAAGCCTTCCTCTATGCCGCGGCCGTTATGACCCTCGTCGGACGTCTCACCCGATCAGCCTGACTTCTCGGACGGACCCTCAGCCAGCAACGCGCCGTAGCGGAACGTCGCGATACGCCCATTCGGCTCACTGAACGTCCCTTCGCCTCGATCGGCCCGTGCCGTCGTCACGGTCCCAGGCATGATTGTAGTTCCGGTGCAATCCACACTCAGAGACACAGGCGCATGCGCACTATCGAGCGTGAAACCGCCACTGCACGCGACAAGCCTCTTCGCATCCTGAGTGTAAAAGCTGACGCGTAGGAGACGCACCGACGCGTGACCCTTGAGCAGAAGCCCGTCCTCCCTTCGGATCTCGAAGGGCAGCGAGTCGAAGCCGAACGTGCTGCCGCCTTCGTCCAAGCCTACCTGAATGCCCGGCATCAGCGCTCCACCGCAACCAGACAGGATCGTCAGCCATGCGCCGGCACAGGCGTGGAGCGACCGCCACTTCTTCGAGACGCGTATCGTCACTCCGCCTGCTCGCAAAATGTTGGCGTACGGCCAGCAAGTTCTACCGCGTACGACAATTCGTGTTTGTGTCATCGCTCAAGCCGTCGTCATTGAGGCGTGCCGGGCAATCGTAACGTTGTCCTGATCGACCGTCGGCAGCCTTGGGATCCCAGTCCGGCCCAAGCAAACGGCCGCGGATCGCCTCACGCCGGTAGATCCGGCCCGGCAACGGCACGACGCACGCTCGCGTCAGGGTCGGGTGCTCCATTCGGTGTATATCATGGCAGATTTACTGTAATAGTCAGTAATTATATGGGCGTATATCAATCATCAACAAATTATTCAAAATCTAAGATAAAATGCAGGCACGGCGAGGACATCGATCATCGCGGCTACGAGCGGAAGATATGTAAATCCGTCAGGTGCGGGGCCCCGTCCGGTCCGCCTCCTGGCAAAGGCTAAAATCAGCAAGGGGACCAACGGCAGCAGGTATCGCCCTTGGGGCCCGTACACCCGTTCCTCACCGACGTTCGTCCAGGACAGATATTGGGATACCACGATCAACCAGCAGCAGAATATGACTGACGCCACCAGTAAGATACGTTCAGGCCATGAAGGTAAAGGCTCGCGGTAGGGGATGAGCAGCGGTATAAAAAGCGAGCAGCCCCACAGTACGTAAAGCGCCCCGGGTAGAGGCTGATCGTACCAGCCGAAAATGCCGACCATCCCCTCCGCGAGCACGATCAAGTGTTTCAGGTTGAATACGAACTTTACCGGTACAGTGATGAATCGCAGAGGGGCCGACACGAGCACCCGCGCCTGCGCTGTCGGATCGGTGCTGTTGAACAGTGCCGGACGAGTCGTAGACCAGAGGGGACCTGCCTCGTAGGTGGGACGCGGCACCGGTGCTGCTACGAACACAGTGGCAACCACAGTCCACAGGAGTGCGGGTATCACGGTTAGAGCCATTAAGGACAGCCGGCGCCTATAGAAGCGGCCATCCCGCCGAGCCGGCGGCAGCGGAATCAGCAACATCGCGGCGATCGGCGCGTATGGTGGCTTCGCCCACACGATCGCGGTTATGGCCAGAGCTGCCCCAAACAGGCGGCACCGCGCGCCCTGCTCCGTCATGGACCACGGGGTGAGCAGGGCTGCGGCGAGGGCTGCCAGCGCGATTATCAGCCCGTCCTGGCTAAACGATGCCGCGAGCGAGAGCGACATCGGCAGGCAGAGGAGCGCGAATAGGGCGGCCCGCCCGCGGGTGGCATAAGCTAGGGCTGCGAGGCCCAAAACCATATATGCGACGATGTTCGCGAGCCGTCCGAGCCGAGCCGTCGTTGCGGGATCGAGGTCAAACGCGTCTCCGACCGACAGACCGAGCGCACCGGGGGCGTAGAGGAGGGGCGGATAGGTCGCGATAGTGTGAAGCGGTATGAAAATATTTCCGTCGCTCCCTGCGGTATCGCTCGGCGCCAGGGTGCCACCGAAATCTGGCGGTCGGCTGCGAGCGAGGCGGTCCCACTGGGAGTCGAGCGTTACCCCCGCCACCCGATGGACGGTGCCGTCGGCGTAAGGCACGTTCGCGCGATGCCCGACCCATTGTCCCTGGGCGAGCGCGGCCGCACGGGCGAGGTGCCCGGCCTCGTCGGCGACCTCGCCCAGCGGAACGATCAGCGCCAGCGCGACGGAGACCGGCAGGCCGAGGCACAGGAAGGACAGGCACCAGAACCGGCCCCCTCCGACGAACGGTAGGGTCAAGGCTGCGCCTGCGGCCGCCGAGGCGGCGCATCCCGGGATCTGGAGATCGGCGTGAACAGCGGCGCCTCTTGCAGTCCGAGACGGTGCAGGCGGTAAGCTATCGCAGTCCGGAGCACGCCGAGGCCGTACACGCAGCTGCGCTCGAAGTCGATCGAGGAGGCGTCGTCGAAGTAGCGTGTCGGACAAGAGATCTCGCCGATCCGGAAGCCGGCATGCATCGCCTGGGCGAGCATCTGGTTGTCGAACACGAAGTCGTCCGAGCAAGCCTGGAGTGGAACGAACTCCAAAACCACCCGGCTCCAGGCACGGTAGCCGGAGTGATATTCGGATATCTTCTGACCCATCAGCCAGTTCTGCACGAGGGTCAGGCAGCGGTTGGCGATGTACTTGTACATCGGCATCCCGCCGGCGAGCGCGCCCTTGCCCAGGATACGCGACGCCACGACCGCATCGTATTCGCCCGATACGATCATCGAGGCCATGGCCGTGATCAGGCGCGGCGCGTACTGGTAGTCCGGGTGCAGCATCACCACGATGTCGGCGCCCCGTTCCAGAGCGATCCTGTAGCAGGTCTTCTGGTTGCCCCCGTAGCCGCGGTTGCAGGAATGGCGGTGGGTATGGATGCCGAGGGCCTGGGCGAGCGCCACGGTCTCGTCGTGACTGGCATCATCGATCAGGATGATGTCGTCGACGATGTCCAGGGGGATCTCCGCGTAGGTCCGCTGGAGCGTGGCAGCCGCGTTGTAGGCGGGGAGGACGACGGTGATACGCCTTCCGAGCAGCATCACACCTCCTCCACTATGCGGCGGAGGTCCGCCCGAAGACCCACGTCGGTCTGCCACTGAGCGACTCTGCGATTGACCAATGACGTTCGAGGCAGGCGCGCGTATGCGGCGAAACTCTCCTCGACGAACCGGTTGAGCGGCATCGTCGAGCGTGACGAGCGCCGCCCCGATGCCGGCCGCAAAAAGAGGGCGCTACCGGCAAAGCCGTAATGGGCGGCGATCTCCGGATAGACCGGCCAACTCTCCCCTCTGCCGGGATCGCCGGAGAGGTAATCCTCAAGGTTGCATTGCTGATGGCAAACCCCGACTCGATCGAGCAGCTCTCGGGCGAGGTCGACGATGACGTGCAGCTTGATCTGATTTGTCGAGTGCATGAAGCAGCCACGCCGCATCCAGCGTGCGATCGATGCCTCCAGGTCGTAGCCAGCCTCAGCGCCGAGCTTACGCAGCTGCTCGGCCGCCTCGTCCCATGCGTCGAAATACCCAACCCGCTCGAAGACGCGGCGTTGGAACAGCTTCAACACCTCGCCCTGGGACAGGCGAGAAAGGTAGCCGAACAGGACGAGCGCGGAATGCGACTGTCCCATCGGGCCCGTAACCGGGACGCGCGAATAGGAGCCGACGCGGACCTGATCGGGGTGGAAAGCGGCGAACGTAATCACCGGAACGCGCGCGACCTTGGGACCGTGCAGGCCCGCGATCGCTCCGCCGTTGCGGCACAGCGGAAGGTCGGCGCTCAGGAAGACAAAATCATGCCGGCCGAACTCAGCTAAGAGCCGCTCCGCTGCATAAAGCTTTGTCGCGTCATCAGCTGTCTTGTACGTGACAGTCGCCTCCGGTGCGATGCACGCCATCGCATGCGCGACGGCCGCGCTTTGCTCTCCCCCGATGACTAGGAGACGTGGTGAGCCCTGCGACTGACGAACAGAAAAAAGCGATCTCAATCTCTGAATCGCGAGAACATCTGGCAATTTCATCATCGACTCAAGACGACGTCAGCAAAACGAATAAATCGACAGACATACCAGGGCTTTCATCACTAAATGTGGCATCAATGACTTGAGATTTGCGCCTGATTACAGGAAAAACAAAGTACTGATGCCATGGCGCATGAGGACGGTTGCTTCGCCATCAAAAATCGTATACGTGGGAAAAAATCACACGTCAACGACCGAGAGTATGTTGCCCCGTTGCATCCCATCCCGCCGCAGGACTGGTGCCGCTGCAGCCGTTGTCGTCGCCGGCGGATGCATCGGACTCCAAATCGCGCGCGAACACAGCTGCTCACGAGGTTGCGACCACTGACGCTGCCGCACGCTGCGACCGCGATCGCCCCCGCCGCACACAGCATCCGACGGCAACCCCCAGTCTGACTATGCGATTCTTCATCGACCACGATCAGGGCGACTCGATCCGCGGCTGGATCGTGCCGGATAATCCCCTCGCCATCAGCCGCGTTGCGGTATCAGTCGCTGGACGTCGCGTGGCCGAGATTCCGGCCAGCGTCATCGATGAGGCGTTCAAGCGCAACGGCTGGCACGCAACCGGGCAATGCACGTTCGTGCTCACCGATGTAGAGGTGCCGGGGCTGCCCGAGATCCCACAGCTCGAACTCTACGACGCCGACACCAACGTGCTGATCTACCGTCGCCTGCCGCCGGAGGGGACGGTTCAGCTGCGGACCATGCTAATCAACACCAGCATCGAGCCGGAGACGGCGCTTCAGACAGCGCTCTTCCCGTATTTCCAGCACTGCCATTTCAACGTGCATCGCCTGTCGGACGAGATCATGACCAGCCTGCTCTCGACCAAGGCGATGCCGTCGGCGTTACTGTCGGGGGCCGTGACCATCCCGCGGTATGAAAACTACATGACGCCGGACCTGATGGTCACGGCCATCCTGCTGAAGGACCCGCATGTCGAGATGGCGACACGCATGCTTTGGCTGAAGGCGCGGGCAGGCGACGCGACCGACCCCGGTCGCAGTTGGCGCCTGGGTCCGCTCGCGGAAGCCGCGTCCTTCGCGGACGAGTACGACTTCGCCGACGCGAAGAGCCTCAAACGATTCTTCCGCATGCTGCCAGAGCCCGCCTACCGGCTGCTCTACAATCCGCTGACCCGCCAGCTCGGGACGCGCATGCCAGGCGACCGTCTCGACCCAGGCAACTCGATCGTCGCGGTGGAAGTCCTCGCCCGGGTCGGCATCGTCGGCCACCAGGCGCAGTTCCCCGCCTTCGCGTCGATGTTGTTCGACCGTCTCGGCATCGATGTGCCGCTCCCCGATTTACCGCCAGTGCCCGCGGAAGTTCAGGCACTGGCGGAGCGGCTCAGATCCAGCAAGGCGGTTGAGGAGATGCTCGTCTTCGACGGCGCCATATCCAAGATGGTCGAGGTATCGGTCGCGAAACATTGGAGTAACTGATCTCTAGAGAGACATCCATCCTAAAGATCAGCAAAAATGCAAACCAATATATCAACAAGGCGTCGTTCCAAGCCCTTATAGGATGTAAATCTTCGCTTATTTTTTCGCTCAAGACCTCATGCACAGCATGGCCGATGTGAAGAAAAAGAATGATCTAGATAGAGAACCGAGCATACGTCCCAAAGATGTTTTATGCATCATTGCGATGGCTGCCTAGTCAATGGCGATTTTAGCAATCGAGCACCCAGTCCGCCAAGCGCCGCCGATCGTCTCGTACCTGAGTTTTACCAGCTTTCAAATGCGCTGACGATAATTCGCGCGCTGCCAGGACGATCATGCATGCTCCTTTTGTCCACGTGTTAGTCAAGGACTGGCGGAACCGAAGCTTGCTTCGACAGCGAGCAGATGCGCGCTGGAGGCAAATTCGGATCGACCTCGCCGCCGCTGCGAAGGGGGGCGTGCTGCTCGCCGGCAACTCACACGCGGCTCTGATCGGACACCCCCAAATCGCCGGTCGACCGCCGAGCATCAATATCGCCGCCGGCGGCCTCACCGCCCGAGGTTGCGCCAAACGGATGGCGCGCCTCGATACACCGGCGCGAGCCGATGCCGCGGTGCTGATCATCGGGACGAACGACATCGCCCGGCGCCATCGCCCGGAACGGCCGGCCACGGGGCGACGGTTCGAGGCCGACGTACAGCGTATCCTTGCGATCCTAAATCGTTGGTCCGAGCATATCTTCGTCGCTGCCGTGCCGCCCCTCGGCCCCGAGGCGGCGGACCATGACGCAGACGCCGTTGCGACCTTTTCAGATCGTCTTGAGCAACTCTGCGCGGAGGGGCAGCACGTCTTCTTCGATCCGTTTGCGGCTATTCGCGCATCCGATGGAGGCCACGTGAGGGCAGGCCTCTTGTCCGACGATATACATCTAGACGACTACGCGGCACTCGCCGCTGAGATCGATCGGGTCGTCGGCTCTGTCCTTGATGCCGCGCGTCGATCTCAGCCGTCGAGCGAACGGGCCGGCGTGGTCAGGTAGGTGCGCGAGCGGCCGGCGCCGAACGTCCTGTTCGACGCCCGGGGATGCCGATCCCGCGTCAAGGTCGAGGCGGCCCGGATTGTCGGCACCTGAGAAGGCGCGACGCGAAGGCTGACCAGCCGAACCACCTCCCCGGCCAGGCCGGGATAATCGGCCATTTGAAAGCCGTCGCGATGCAGTCCCGCCAGCGCGAAACCAGTCTCGCCGTCGCGGATCCCGGCGAACGGATCGAAAAAGGTAAACCCGCCTTGCTCGGTCAACGTCCGGAGGCGTTCAGTAAAGGCCATTACGGCGGCTGGGTCACGCCCCGTGGTCCATGGGCCGATCGGTGGGACCGCCGCCACGAAGATGCGTTCCGCCCACGCGGCAAGGGTCTGCAAGATCTGGTCAACATCGTCGGTGAAGCGGTCCGCAGCCGCCGGCCGGGCGGGGTGCCGCCAGCGCAGGATATCGTTGGTGCCGATGAACAGCACGGCCGCTGTGGCGCGGGCGTCCGAATGCAGGCTCGCGAGGTGGCGTGCACAATCGGCCGCCGTGCTGCCGCCGACTCCGAGATTGATGCAGCTTCGGTCGCCGAAATCGGGTGTTCCTAGGAACTCGGCGTGCGAGTCTCCGACCAGGGCGACGTAGCCGTTCGGTGCGGCACGGAGCGCAGCGCGAATGCCCGGCAAGCGTTCGATCCGGCGCCGACGGATGAAGCGCGCCTGCCGCAAAGTTTTCACTGGACTCGTCATCCAACTCACGAACATTCCGTGTGGCTGAATAATTCTGTATAGAATTTACATTATTGATAGAGATTGACATTCAAACGCATGCATTCAAATATTATTGCGTTTATTATTCTGTCAAATAACTTAACGTTGCCGTGAGAAGACGTGGCTTGAGACATAAAAATGGCGGAGAGAAGCTATCGTATGATGGCTTCTTCGTCGCAGATTACAGCGGCGTTGCAGTTGATTTCGGCCTGCAGGTCAATGAGAGCTCGATGCGCCGCGGGTTCGGCGCGGTTCGGCGCAAAGGTTCCGAGGAACTGTCGCATGACGTGGCGCACCCCGGCATCGTTGATGGTGCGCTGGTCCTCATCGTAATACCGCCCGGCATTCGCACTGCCGGTAATGAGGTCGTAGGACGGGAAATACACGATCCTGTCGCCGTGAGTAGCGCATACTTCGCCGGCCGCGGCACGCAAGATCGACTTGGAATAACAATTCGAAGTCATGACGTGCTGATCAAGATAAGTGGCCACCATCGCGACGGGAGAAACCGTCATCACGACGCGCGCCGATGGATTGACGCGCCACAATCGGTCCAGAAAACCGTTCAGGTCGTCGATGACCTCGGCGACGCCCACGTTGACGAACGCGTAGCGGCCTGGGTCGTAGGTGCCGCCCGCAACACCGGGGGCGAGCGGTAGAACCGCCCCATCCGCGCGCCAACGCCAGCTCTCGGTCTGACCGAGCGTGATCACCAGGACGTCCAACGTCTCGAACAACCGACGCACAGCGGCCAAGTGAGCGTCGCGCGCCGCCCGTACCTCTTCTGCGCTCGCAAAGCCGTCCGGTTGGATCCTCGGCCGGAACGGATCTACGAACCGTCCGTCCGCCCGCTCCCAGGTCGTAAGTTCGGGCTCGAAGGCCCCGTATGCCCGATCGAACAGCTGCACGAACTGTCGCGTGTAGTACAGATTGCCGTAGCGGGCCGAATAGGTGCCGTATTGAAGGGCCTGAGCCTGGACGTGCGACATGCCGGCGGGCGCGGTCTCAGTGACATAGTAGTTGAACTGCGAGGCATGGAGAGCCGCCGCCACGCGCTGCGCGAAACAGGAACCAGCTGTGGCTACCCGGTCGTCGGGCGAGATGGTGAAGTTGTCGCCGGAGCGCAGATCCAGGGCGAAAGGCGGCACGTTCGTGACGGCGTTGGACCAGAACTGCTTCGACGGCAGCGACCTGTACGGGTTGTTCGACATTTCGGCCTCACGTGACATGCTGCTGAAAGGATGGGCGCCGCTACCGGCTGCCGCGGTCGACCTGCACGGGCGGCGCCCTCGTTGGTGGTCGGACGCATTCGACTCCGCGAGCGCGATTTGGCCCGCCGATCGCGGCCGGTAGGCGCAGCGGGTGTAAGTCATCGGGCACGGTGCAGCGTCGGATTTTGATCGTGCGCCGATCTCACGGAAGCTCGCGTCGCTGCCGAGGTTAGCGGGCCGACGATTGCAGCGGCGAGGATCAGGCATAGGGCTAGGTCGGGAAGCGCTCGCCGACGGCTGGACGCGCCGCCGCCGCGGCAAGACAAGCCGATTAAAGACCGGATCATCGCCGCACCCGCCCGAAGGCGGAGCCAAGAGTCGCGATCTGAGCGATGTCCCACCGCCTTTCGTCGAGGCGTTGGGGAGCCGATATTTCCGCTGAGGAATCGGTGGAGGCGACCAGTTGCGGGACGATCAGCTCACTGTTTGGACGGACCAGTTCCACGACACAGACGCCGACGGCGGGCAGCGCCAGGGCCGTGAGCGTGTACGCGAGGCGGATCAGGCGCGTCGGGAGGTCAGGGGCTCGGTCGCGGCGTGCCGCCGTTTGATTGAATGCGATCGGCGGCAGGGGGGGGGTAGACGATAGGGTAAGATGCGGGCGGCATCAGCGAGGAACCTCGAAGGTTGTGGGAGATATGCCCACAACATTTATGTGTGCAAATTTCCCACGTCAACCGAGAAATTGCACATACAGGTGTGTCTGCGTACTATGTGAGGTTGCCTCCCACGCTTAAGCTCCTACCAGAGTGGGTATGTCTGAGACTGCCGACACATCGCGAGAGGGCGCGGCCCTGCACGCGCCGTTGGCCCGGTTACTGCTGCCGTTCGTGCGCCTGCTGGTTGCCCACGGCATCACCTTTCCGGCCCTCACCTACCTTCTACGAGAGCTCTACGTGAACGTAGCCGAGTACGATTTCGCCCTGACCGGTTAGGAGCAGACCGACAGCCGTGTCTCCCTGCTCACCAGCATCCATCGCAAGGAGGTGCGGCGCCTGCGCGGGGTCTGCGCCTCCGTGAGCGCGGTGCCCGCCGTGGTCTCGCGCACCAGCCGGGTCATCGCCCGCTCGACCGGTTCGTGCCGTGCTCGCTGGATTCGGCTATCGCCGTCGGCCAGCGCGAGCACTCGCAGATCGTATCGGCCATTCACTCCGTCGACGCGGCGGAAGCGTAGGTGAAGGTTTATGAGGGCCAGCTGGTCCCGAACCTGAGCCTGCAGGGCTCGCTCAGCCAGGTCTACGACCAGACTGGCCCGAACCAGGCTTACTTCGTCGATTTCGTCGGCGGCAAGCTGAACATCCCGATCTACGAGGGCGGCCAGACCTACGCGCAGATCCGGCAGGCGAAGGAGCAGGTCGATCAGGCCCGCATCCAGGTGGATCAGGTCCGCGACCAGGTGCGCGCGCAGATCGTCGATTTCTGGGGCCGGCTCGAAACCGCCAAGGAGCAGGTCATCGCCGCCCAGGTGCAGGTCCAGGCCAACGAGGTGGCGCTGAACGGCGTGCGTGAGGAAGCCCGCGTCGGCCATCCAGGCGGCGTCACCCCAGATCGGCCTCGTTGCATCCTGCGCAGCCGGAGCCCTCAGCCTAGCCGTGCTGTTATGTGCGGGACAGGCGAGCGCCAATGAGATCGTCGTCCAGGGCAACCAACGAGTCGACGCGGAGGCCATCAGGTCCTACGTGACCGGCACGGCGTCCGGCTCCGCCGAGGAGGCCCGCCGCAATCTGCTGGCGAGCGGCATGTTCTCAGATGTGAAGGTCGCCCAATCGGGCGGGCGTACGGTGGTGACCGTCCGCGAGAACAACCTGATCAACCGCGTGGTGTTCGAGGGCAACAAGAAGGTCGAGGCGAAGGCACGCGGGCCCTACACCGGAGCGATCATCAACGCCGACCTCGCCCGCATCCGCGACGTCTACAAGCGCTTCAGCCGGGGTACCGCCAAGGTGACCTACCGCATCGTCGACCTGCCGAACGGCCGCGTCGACGTGATCTACCAGATCGACGAGGGCGATAAGACCGGCATCGTCTCGATCAACTTCGTGGGCAACAACGCCTATTTGGAGCGGACCCTGAAGGGGCTGATGGGCTCCTCGGAGATGAACTTTCTGTCGTTCATCAAGACCTCCGAGGTCTACGATCACCGACAACGGCACCCATTTCACCACGCCCGGCAACGTCGCCTTGGCCGCTTCCATCATTAAGGTACGATTGCAGCCGGCAAGACCTTCCGGGCCCACAGCTTCGAACTTGCCTGCGCCCGCAACGATATCGACCATCGGCTGACCAAACCGCGCCATCCCTGGACGAACGGTCAGGTCGAGCGGATGAACCGCACGATCAAGGACGCGACGGTCAAGCGCTACCATTATGACAGCTACGCGCAACTCCGTGCGCACTTGGCCGACTTCGTCAACGCCTGCAACTTCGCCCGCCGCCTCAAGACCCTGCGCGGCCTCACGCCCACCGAGTTCATCCTGAACGCCTGGACGAAAGAGCCTAATCGCTCCAGGATCGACTCGTCACACCTCATCCCGGGACCATACAACTAGTCTGTCAGTTTTAATGACGGTCACAGACCTCGAAAGCTGGGCACTGCCGCTGCTGACAACCTAATCGATCGTCGATGCGATTGCCGTTGCAGATGTCCCAGCCAGCTTCCGCGCAAAAGCCCCACAGCGCCGCTTGAACAAAACGAGGGAAGGTCGCCGGGAAGTCCGGGTTGTAGGCTTGGGCATCGATCCGGCAGGCCAAGCCCTCGATGATCGCCGCGCAGCCCCCAGGCGCGGTACAAGCCGGCCCGAAAGCGTGTTCGGCGTCAAACCGCGCCAGGGTGCCCGTCCGATGCAGGAAGTTATGAACGAGGGAGTCGACGGCGATCATCCATGATCCGGCTGTGACCCAGCGTTCCCGGTTCGGGTCGGCGCCGAGCAGAAGGTCAGCCAGCATCATCGCCCAGAGCTTCGGGCCGATGCCGTAGATCCTGCAGAGGGGACCAAGAACGGCCTTCCGCAGGCGCGGACCACGTTCGGGCGCCCCGGGGCCAGGATCGGCCTCGGCGAGCCGTTTATCGATCCAGCCGACGAAGTCACCGTCGCAGACATCGCGAATAAAGAGGGCAAGGCTGTAGGCTGCTTGGTTCAGCGATCCCTTCCTCAGCCTCGGGAGGGGTAAGGTGCAGGCGCTGATGTGATCCGGTGCAGCGCAGGTCTGGTCGACCCTGCGATAGCTGCAACCTTCGAAATGCCAATAACTCGCAAGGCGCAAGCACCTCTGAGGTACCGACAAGGCCGCCTGGATCTCGGCGTGGGTCACCCCGCCATGCTGCACGGCGTAGCGGACAGCGATCTGATCGGAGATACCCTGGAGCGGTACGAGGCTCATCATCCAGTCGAAGATCGGAGCGCTATCGTAAGCGGTGACCGCCTGCGAAACACCGTTTGCTGTTTGATGGGCTTGTAGATGCTTGAGAAAGGCGGCCGGTGCGAGGGCAAATGCCGGCGCGGTGACACGTTGTAAATGTATCCACGGATCGCCTTTTGATTGATTCGCCTCGGTATGAATTAGCTTCATGCCATCGAATATACTGACTGCCGCAATAAGCATGTCAAACAGATTTTAAGCTATATTCATTGCTGCCGGCGCAATGGCCGATCGAAGTTTTGTATCAGATTGTAGCGATCGATCAGCGCGACAGTTTTTGGTGGCAGACGGTGTGGTGCCAGATGACTGATTATGGCCGAAAGCGGCTAGTCCGCTTCCGAGTAGACCCGCCGCAAAAGCGGACTGCCTCTTACCGACCCAAGCCATACACCGGGACCGCTTGTTGCGCTTCACCAAAGCGATCGCTTGTCAGCCGTCTAGCAACTTCGGCTGGGGGGCTTTCAGACGGTTCGCCTTCGGGGGGCGGATAGATCGGAGCGGACACAACCGCCGGGACCGTTCACGACCCAACTCAGCCGTCCGGATACCCGCGGGCGCTTCCACAAAGCGGACGTTCGTCCGATTTTTAACAATTTCGCCGCGGATGTAAGCTGTGTAGAACCGCTACGTTTTCGATTACCTCTGCATAACAGCTAAAAGGCCGAGCTCAACTTTTGTTATAGCCCTTCAAGATTATAAAGACGAGTCATGCATCACAATTCACTATTCATTGTTCTTCAAAAACTATCTCTGCGCGCCACGTCGGCTTTGTCGTGATAATATTGAAATCTGAACATCTGTTTTCATATAGATTTACGGTGTTGATAGACTGCCAAACCACTACACCATCGTCGGTGTCGGAATGGTGGTTAAGTTCGTCGGGATCACATGGGACCTGTTCTGCATACCAACGTTTAAAGTAAATTGATTGATCGACTAAATCGCCGTTTACGGGGTTCTCAAATATTACAAAAATGCTACTTCCGGCGATGGCTAGCTGTTCCAACTTACAAATAAGGATCCCAATTGTTGCCCGACCGAATGAATGATACATGAAAACTACAATTTTTCCGCCTTTCAATTGAGTCGTAGTTACATCGGCTCGATCGATGCTGATTTTGGCTCTGCCAGGGAATAAATCTGATATTTTCTGAACGTTCTTCTCCGCGATGGCGCACAGTTCGCCTGATATTTCAATGCCGATTAATTTGTAGAATGGAAATTCTGATGCGGTTATTAATGCGCGACCCATGCCGCAACCAAGATCATAGAAGGTAAATTGAGCAGTATCCGGGAGTGAACGAAGAGCTATTCTTACGCAACTGGGTTGACAACCTGCATAATGATTGTTCTCTCGAAGGCCAATTTTAAATATATTTAGCCCCGAGTCGGTTAGAAAGTTCGGGACAAAACCGCTTGTTTGAATACCATAAATTAAATCGATTGGATGAGTATGGCGCCGAGCCTGAGTTAATGCTCGATGCAGCATAAAATTCCTTCCAACCGCATTGCGCGTAAAAACTATTGTCGTAATTGTGCGCAGCAAGGACAAATAGTGAATTAACATATTAAAATTCCGATCATAACTTACAAAAATAAGCAGCTTTGCCCGGCAAGCCTGTTCAAGCGGCGCTTTTCTTATGTAGACGGCTCAACTGAGACACTTTTCCGCGGGGATGTAGGAGGCTGTATGCGCCGCGAATTATCTTTCCAGGTATGCCTTCAGGAGTTGCGAGGTAATCACCGCAAATTTGAGGCTCGCATACCCTGCTCCAAATGGGCGTTGTCCCAGCTAAAAAAACAACTCCTTCCATTCCGTTATCGATTTCGTGTTGCAAAAAGAAGTGTCTCATTGCCATAGACATAGATGAATTATTTAAATTTTCGTGATTGAGCTGCCATTCGACAATACAAGTTTTGCCTTGTCTCCAGCCCGATATATAGCTAACCCACGCCCCCGTTTTATCAGTCAGCCCCATAGAAAACGAGCCAGGCTGTTTCTCGATCGCGCTTTGACGTCTCAAAGCCTTTTCCAGTTTTTCAAATCTGGCCGCTACGGCCTGCAACCGTTCCACGGCCGCTGTGGCTTGAATTGAGGTGAGCGAAGCATGAAACACACATCCGAAATCCTCCTCGGCGCGCCTTTTATAGTATCGAAAATTCTTCCGCATTTTCTGGCTGAAGCGAGAGGTCAATCCACTCATCCCTCCCGCCAAAGGCAGAGAGCTTCTCATTTCGCGAAATTGCCAATTTTTAGAAGGGGTTGCGTTAGCTTGGCGTCCCGCTGTCTCGTCAATTGTGGCGGGCGGTATCAGCAGTGAGACAATAATCGTGTGAGAGAATCTATTCTTTATTAGAGCTGCTGTGCCATATTCGATAATAGACATGTAATTGTTTGAATTTCCAATGACGCACCCCCTACCACAAAGGTAGCCACCTCTGAATGTACCTATTGGAAATCGTCCGAATTTAGTGCCGTGAAGCAGAAGTGCTCCGAAAGGGATGCGATTGGAGTGCAGTAAAATCACTACCGGAAGAGTATTCCATCGGTCCGAAAGCGCTAAAAACCAAGCCATCGATACGGTCATATCATAACTTTGACCACAGGAATGGCGTAATTTTTCGACTATAATTGAAACAGATTCGATAGCTCTTTTGCCTAAAAAAATACCAACCTGAAATTTGCCACAACTGCTCGATGAGATCATGAGGCGGACCTCTTGGATTTTCGCACTTTTGACGGTTCCGGCATATAAAATTTTTTCATGTTAGTATAGCTGTGCATGTACGCTTACTGATAAAGTAGGAGGGGGTAGGCTGACGCCGAGAAGAGCAGCCCTAAAATCGACTTGGTGTCCGGAAAGCTGGCTAAAAAGATGCATAAGCCAGCCGATAAGGCGAGGTCGAACATCGACACGGCGCGGAAGCCTGCGAAGCGAGCGGTCCTGTTTCGGCGCTTTGAATTGTATGTGAATGCAGCGGCACATTTTGAGGAACAACTGCCTCTCGCGTGACGATTAGCGCCTGAGCTTGACGGTTAGTACCATCCGAAACGGGTCGTGATATAGCGGATTGGGAACGTCCGCCTCCTTGGGGTCTTGCTCAGAAGCAGACCGTCACAAAGCCACCCCCAGCCGAAGTTGCGAGACGACTGACAAGCGACCGTTTTGGAGAAGCGCAACAAGCGATCCCGGTGTCTGGCGTGGGTCGTGAACGGTCCCGGCGGTTATGTCCGCTCCGATCTATCCGCCACCCGAAGGCGGACCGTCTGAAAGCCACCCATCTGGGACGGTCACGCGGGCGATCAGTAGCGGTCGATCCTAGCCGAAAGCTGCCGCTTCGCTTCGGGGGAGAATCAGCCGGGAAAACAGACAGCTCGTTACCGACCTAACCCCGACGCACAGCCTTGCGAGCCTCCGAAAGCGAGCCTTCGCTCGGGTCTCCACTCACTTCAGAATTTTACGTCAGCGAAACCGTCAAGCTGTTAGCTTGGTCCGATCAAAGCGGATGTGAGAAGCCTGAGCTATGAAAAGGGGATGCCAGGGTTGCCAGGCTGGTGAGTCGCTGCCCTTTGAGTTCACAATGGCGTTCCATCCCATCCTCGACATCCAACGACATGGCGTGTGGGGCTATGAGGCTTTGGTCAGAGGCGTCTCGGGTCAGGGCGCCGGCCATATCCTCGCCATGGTCGATGAGGCAAACCGCTACAAGTTCGATCAGGCGTGTCGTGTGAAGGCGATCGAGCTGGCGAGTTCCTTGTTCGTCGAACCAGATACCCGTCTGTCCATCAACTTCATGCCCAACGCCGTCTATGAGCCAGCCGCATGCATCCGGGCGACGCTGGAGGCGGCTCGTCGGGTCGGCTTCGCACATCGGCAGATCATGTTCGAGTTTACCGAGAACGAGCGCATGGCCGATGTCGCTCACGTCCAGCGCATCGTCACCGAATATCGCAAGCAGGGCTTTGCCACCGCCCTCGACGACTTCGGTGCAGGGTACGCCGGGCTCAACCTGCTCGCGAGCTTTCAGCCTGACTACATCAAGCTCGACATGGAGCTGATCCGCGGCATCGGAGCGTCGCGCGCCCGCCAGACCATCGTCGTGGGTGTGGTCGAAATAGCACTTCAGCTCGGTATCGCGGTGATCGCCGAGGGCGTTGAAACAGAAAACGAGCTCGAAACACTGCGTGCGGCCGGCATTCACCTGTTCCAGGGCTACCTGTTCGCCAAGCCTGCGGTGGCGAGCCTGCCGGCCGCTTGGCTCCCACAGCGAGGCTCTGCTGAGTTAAGAACGGAGGCTTGCGTGAATGCTGGGCTTGGCACGCGCGCCGCCTGAGCATTTCCGGACCGACATGCGAGGCCTGCTGTGCTCACTTTCGAAGCCATCTCTCTCGACATACTCCTCACCCTTGAGGCGGATCAGCTCGACACCATGCCGTTCGGGGTGGTCGGACTGTCACCGGCGGGCATCGTCGAAATCTACAACGTTACAGAGGCGCGGCTGGCTGGTCTTCAACGGGAGACCGTCCTCGGCACGCACTACTTCTCAGTGACCGCGCAGTGCATGAACAACTTTATGGTGGCTCAGCGGTTCGAGGATGAGGCGGAGATCGATGCGATCATCGACTATGTGCTCACCCTACGGATGCGCCCCACGCCCGTACGGCTACGACTGCTAAAGGCGCCGCAGACCGATCGCCGCTACATCCTGATCCAGCGCTGAGCGAGGCCGCCGTGACGACTGACCTCGAAGCCGAGAATGCGGCCCTGCTGCAGTTCCTCTATGCCTGCCCGGCCGGTCTCGTGGAGTTCTCGGCGGCTGGTGCCATTGGCATGGTCAACCCGGCTGCGATGGGCCTTCTCATGCCGATCGCGGGTCGTCCGTTCGTCATCAACCTGTTCGACGTCATGGACGCCTGCGCGCCGGAACTGCGCAACATGATCCACCGCTTCGCACCACCGCAGGGGACGGTTTGTGACGGCCACCGCATCGTGACCGGGCGCGGGGAGCGGCCGAACGTCCTGGCCTGCACCATCGTGAAGCTGACCGCGGATCGCTACGTCGCGACCCTTTCCGATGTCACCGAGCAGGTTGCCCGCGAGCGGCGGTTGAAGCAAGCCGAGACGTGGTTCGCTTCCCTGCTCGACGGCGTCGATGATGTCGCTGTGCTCTCGATCAATGCGAACGGCTGCGTTGACGCGGTCACGCCCTCTGCGACGCGCCAGACCGGTTTCACGGAAGCCGAACTCCTGGGCAAACCCTTTGAATGGTTCGACCGCCCGGACCGCGCTACGGCGATGCCGCTGCCCGGTGAGGCGATCGCCGTGGCGCGACGGGACGGCTGGTACCTTCACGAGGGCTGGCACGCCCTGGCCGACGGCGGTCGCTACTGGTGCCAGCGCCTGGTTGCCGTGCGCAATGAGGCAGCGGGGGCTGCCGCGGGATATACCCTGGTCATAAGAGCGGTGACCCGCCAAGGGCGTGACACAGCCGATTTGCGCAGGATGCTGACGCGGGACCATCTCACCGGTGCAAGCAACCGGGCCCACTTCTTCGAGACGGCGGAACGCCAACTTGTACGGGCACTCCGGGATACTGCATCGTTGGCTCTTGTAGTCCTCGATGTCGATCACTTCAAGCGCGTGAACGACGAGCACGGGCATGCGGCGGGTGACGTGGTGCTGCGCGAAGTCGCGCGCCGCTGCGAAGCGGAGTTGCGTCCTGAGGACATCTTCGCCCGTTTGGGAGGTGAGGAGTTCGTGGTGCTCCTGCCGGAGACCTCGCTGATGAAGGCCTCTGCCGTCGCCGAACGCTTGCGCACCTCGCTCGCGCGTGAGCCGATCGTTGCGGGCGGGATCGAGCTGCGCATCACCGCGAGCTTTGGCTGCTCTGCGTTGGATACGGATCCGGCCGCATCCCTGGCTGGCCTGCTCGCGGCCGCGGACACCGCGCTTTACAATGCCAAGCGTGCGGGCCGCGACCGGGTTGAACTATCACACCCAGATCGGGCCGCGGCTTGAACCCAGGTCATCCCGCGATGCTTTCGCGAAGCGCCCTAGCTACGGTCCTGCAAAGCCTTCTTATCGCTGAACTCCTTGCCGCGCGCGGTCGCGGGAATCCTGCAGCGCGTCTGCCGGCGCACCTGCCACCCGCATGGCCCGAGACCACGCACATTAGCTCCGGCGCGGGAGTGGGGTTGGGCTGCGACTCGCTGGAGCGATTGTGGCTGGCCTCTGCAGTCAACGAGATGTTCCACCTCCACGAGGCGGGCGGTGAGGATGAGCTGCTTGCGGATACCACGTTCGGGGCCTGGATCGAGCGGATCGAGGCCGCGTGGCGCTCCGGTGTCGCTTCGATCACTTTCACGAGCTCGGGGACGAGTGGGCGACCGAAGCGCTGGACGCACACGGCCGATGCTCTACGCACGGAGATCGCGTTCCTAAGTGAGCTGTTCCGGGACAGGCGGCGCATCGTCTCCCTCGTGCCAACCCACCACGCGTACGGCTTTCTGTTCGCCGCGCTCCTGCCCGATGCGCTCAGCGTCGACCATATCGATGCGACGAAGCTCGGCCCTGCTGAGATGGCTCGCAGCCTCGCGCCGGGGGATCTCGTCGTCACGTTTCCCGATCGCTGGCGCGGGCTGGAGCGCTCGCTGCCCAACTGGCCGAAGGACGTCGCTGGCGTGGTCTCGACCGCCCCGTGTCCGCGAGACTTGATCGCGGCGCTCCGCGAACGCGGCCTGGCAGCGATGACAGAGGTGTACGGCTCGTCGGAGACGGCCGGCGTGGCTGTACGCCGCTGGCCGGAGATCTCGTATAGCCTCATGCCGCACTGGCAATTCGTCGAGCCAGTTAACGAGGATGCACCGGAGATCGTCCATCGATTCGGGCGGCGTCTCTCGTTACCGGACCGCATCCGTCCGCGGGGTGGGGGTCGGTTCGAGCTAGCTGGCCGATTGGATGGTGCTGTACAGGTGGGCGGCATCAACGTGTACCCTGACCGGGTTGCAGCGCGCCTCCGTGATCGGCCCTGGGTCGGTGATGCAGCGGTGCGTCTGATGCGGCCGGAAGAGGGGGCTCGTTTGAAAGCCTTTATCGTACCCGGGGTGGGAGCTGATCTGACCGCGTTGCAGGCGGACCTCTATGCATGGATTGACAGCGCTTTGTCGGCAGCAGAGCGACCGACGGCACTCACGTTTGGATCCAGGTTGCCGACGGGCCTGATGGGCAAACGCGTCGACTGGTAAGGAGCGCGGAGCGGTCATAACGGCAGGTTGACGCGGAATTCCGACGTCGGCCACCAATGGGAACACGCTCGCAAACACTGAAGTCTGCAGGGTGCAGCTATATCTGCCTAAAGCGGTATGCCCAGCTGCTCCCATGACTACCACAGGTGCAATCCGGCCGACCGAACCTGGCCGTAAGCGGAACGGCTGCTTCGGGGTAGACTCGCCGCATAAGCGGACGGTCCTCTACCGACCCAAGTCGGCCACTTGGATCGCCCTGGGCGCTTCCCATAAGCGGTCATTCGTCGGCCATGTGGCAATTTCGGGTTGGGGTAGCAAATGAACGCTGAGCGAACAGTCATCTTATCGAAGATAGTAATATGAAGTAGCGATATTCGTGATTGTTGATTGAATGAAAGATGACCCGCCATCGCCACTTGAGCCGCTGGCTAAATCAGACTTCGAGACGAAGATGAGGTCGCGGTTCCGCATACGGAAGGCCTGAGTTAGAAACAGACTGTCGGGGTCGCGCATGTCCGCTTGGTAGACGACCGGCACAAGGGCGGTGCCTAGCAGGCGACTGCCGGGTTTCAGGCGTCGCACCACTGCCGCCGGCTCGAAACGGAAGATGAACGTACCGCCTGGGTCCGCCTGAAGGTCGGACAAGCCACGCGCCTTCGCCAGAGCTTGGGCCAGAGTGATGCCTTCCGCATCAAACGGGATCTCGGTGGCGTTGCCGAGCGCACCCATCGCCAGAAAGGTCTGAGGATCGCGCACCAGCGTCAGGGTATCTGCCGGGCGCAGGGAGATGTTCTCGGCGGGATTTGAAACTACGGTCGTCAACGGCACCTTAGCGATCCGGGCCCCACGCGAGAGCTGCACAACGATCTCGCTGACCGGCGCTCTATCCGAGAGCGCCCGCGGTGGGATCGCGTTGGTGCTTGTTGTCGTCATCGTCGTCACGCTGGTGATCGGCTGGATGTCCGTCTTCACGATCTCGGGCCCTGTCCGCCGCATGGCGAGCGTCATGAAGCGGGTGGCCGATGGCGACACTGACCTCGCAGTACCGAATGCCGGCGAGCGGAGCGAGATCGGCGAGATGGCCGCCGCAGTGCAGGTGTTCAAGGACAACCTCGTCCGCACCCGCAAGCTCGAAGAGGAGACCGCCCTGGCCCGGGCCTCCGCCGAGGAGCAGCGCAAGCGCGCGATGCGGGACATGGCCGATGGGTTCGAGGCCCCAGTCGGTGGTGTCATTGGCCTGGTATCGTCTTCGGCCACTGAACTGCAGGCCACCGCTGGAGCCATGAGCGGCACGGCGGCCGAGACCGCCGCCCAATCCTCCGCGGTGGCGGCCGCGGCCGAAGAGGCGGCCGTCAACGTCAACACTGTCGCCGCAGCGGCCGAGGAACTCGGCTCTTCGGTCCAGGAGATCGGCCGGCAGGTCGATGGCTCCGCAGACCTCGCCCGGCAGGCCGTGGCCGAGGCCGACCAGGCCGGCACGCTGGTGCAGGCGCTCAGCGCCGCCGTCTCCCGGATCGGTGACGTCGTGGGCCTGATCTCGACCATCGCCGGTCAGACGAACCTGCTGGCGCTGAACGCAATGATCGAGGCTGCCCGGGCCGGCGCGGCCGGCAAGGGCTTTGCCGTCGTCGCCTCAGAAGTGAAGGCGCTGGCCGAGCAGACCGCCGAGGCGACGAGCGAGATCTCCGGACAGATCCTGCAGATCCAGGCGTCGACCGGGCAGGCCGTCGCCTCGATCGGTGGGATTACGGGACGCATCCGCGAGATCAGCGCGGTCGCCACCTCTATCGCCGCAGCAGTAGAGGAGCAGGGGGCGGCGACCCAGGAAATCGTTCGCAATGTCGCCCAGGCGGCGGTCGGCACGGGCGAGGTGACGGGGAACATCACCGGCGTGGCGGGTGCCGCCGAGGAGACCGGGGCTGCGGCGAGCCAAGTGCTCGGGGCGGCGTCCGAACTGTCGCGCCAATCCGAGCATCTCGGAGCGAAAGTCGCACGCTTCCTGGCCACGGTTCGAGCCGCCTGACTGAATTCGCGGGCCTGCAGTGCGCACGCGATAGAGTTCGGTCACGACTTGACCGTCCGCTTTCCTGCTGACTGATCTTGGAAGCGGACGGGCCGATTCCCCCCCTTCTCAGACGTTCAGAGACGCAGGGCTGCGGGGTTGGGCGCGCTGCTCGCGGGCGTAGTGGATTGGCGGTCTGCCGACATGACGGGCGAAGGCGGTGCTAAAGGTGCTGGCGGACCCGTAGCCCACGCGCTCGGCCACCTCCGCCACGCCGGCTCCCTCGCGACCAAGCAGATCCTTCGCCAGCGCGATGCGCCACGCCAGTAGATACGCCATCGGCGCGACGCCGACCTCGCGCCGGAACCGTTCGAAGAATGTCGAGCGCGACAGTCCCGCCTCTCGGGCCAGGGCGGCGACCGTCCAGGGAACGGTCGGTCGCTCGTGCATGCGGCGCAACGCGGCGGCCACGCGCTCGTCGGTAAGCCCGCGTAGGAGGCCCGAGGGCGCCGTCGGACCCGTGGTGGACCGGAGCGCCTCGATCAGCAGCACCTCTAGAAGCCGCGCCAGGACCACATCGCGGCCGGGCCTGTCCGCCCGAGTCTCCTCGTTCACGAGGCCGAGCAGCATCGCCAGTCGCCCGACGCCGCGCACATGGACGAACCTGGGCAGGAGCGACAGAAGTAGGTCCACATCGTCGGAGGCGAAGGTGCAGTGCCCCACCAGCATGCGCAGGTCGGGCGGCACCTCAAGAGGGCCGAGTCGGAACACGCCGGGGCCGACCTCGAGGGGCGGCGGCGCCCGCCCCGCCGACGGCGCGACGAGGCTGGAGGCGGCGAAGGCGCTGGCGGCGGGGATCAGCACGAAGTCGCCGGCTGCGAGGATGATCTCCACCTCGTCGTCGATCGCGAGGCGGCAGGCCCCCTCCAGCACCGCGGCGTAGAACGGCTGGCCGTGGTCGTTGCGGCGCACTGTCCAGGCTCCGCCAGCCAGGACCAACTTAGAGAACGAGGCACCGGGCCGTAGCAACCCGACGACCTGGGTGAGCGGATCGACCATTTCGGACGCTCGCCAATGAAAAATGGACTTGCGCCCGTATCACGTCCGGCAGAGCGCTCCTATCACCCCGTGGTGCGTCACACGGGAGGTCCCCATGAACACGACCCTCATCACCGGCTGCTCATCCGGCTTCGGTCTGAAAACCGCGCGCCTTTTCCTCGACCGCGGCTGGCGAGTCGTCGCCACGATGCGCACGCCTCAGATGGCCCTGCTCCCGGAGTCCGACCGCCTCACCGTGCTGCCGCTCGACGTGACGGACGCCAGCAGCATCGCCCGGGCGGTCGCGAAGGCCGGGCCGCTCGATGTCCTGATGAACAACGCGGGCGTCGGGCTACTGAACGCCCTGGAAGGCCTGTCGATGGAGTCCGCCCGGGAGGTGTTCGAGACGAACACCCTCGGCACCATCGCCATGACCCAGGCTGTGCTGCCGCAGTTCCGGGAACGGGGCGCGGGGGTGATCGTCAACGTGACGTCGAGCGTGACTCTGCGGCCGCTGCCGCTGCTGGCGGTCTATACCGCGAGCAAGGCGGCGGTGAATGCCTTCACCGAGTCCCTCGCCCACGAGCTCGTGCCATTCGGCGTGCGCGCCCATCTCGTCATTCCCGGCCGATCGCCGGAGACGGCGTTCGGGACCAACGCCCGCACCCGGATGGGGATGGATGTACCCAAGGCCTACGGCGATCTGGCGGGGAGGGTCTTCGCGAACTTCCAGCAGGCGACGGAAGAGCTGACCCGGGCCTCGGACGTGGCTGAGGCGGTCTGGCGCGCGGCAATCGACCCGGCTTGCCCGATGCGCCTGCCGGCCGGCGCTGATGCAGTCGCCTGGGCGGCGGCCTGACACGAACCCTCGAACGTCCGCTTCCGCTACATGTTTAAGCAGAAGCGGACTGGTAAATATCCACCCATAGCAAACCTCGGCCTCAGGCACGCTCCAGCAAGTCGAGGAGCACCACGCCGGCAGCGGCGATGACGTTCCCCCGCCCGCGCCAGGGCAGGACGACAGCCTCGGACAACGGCTCGGCCGCCACCCCCCGCAGAACGGTCTCAGGTGCCTCGGCCTCGCGGTCTTGATTATTCCCACGCATGTAGACCACCTGACTGCCGGTGTGGTTCTCGGGCGCGGCTAGGGACGGCTCATCGTCCGCGCCGTCCTCGGTGTCTGGATCCCCGTCCATGTGGTCGAGCACGGCGATAATCCGATCCGCCGCGTCGAGGGCGATCTGTGCCGCTTCCTCCAGGCTGGCGCGGAGCGCGGGCCCGGTCAGCGGCTCCAAATCTGGATCGGCCGGTTTCGGACGCGGGGTGAAGGTCAGGACATCGCCCATGGTGATGGTCTCGGGTCGCGATGAAGGGGAGGCCCGGCGGGATCCGGCCGGGGCGGGACGCACGGCTACGGAGGGGTAGGGAGCCGCCGTCAGCGGACTTCGGGCCCGGCCTGGGTGCGGGCTCTGAGGGCCTCGGCGAGGCATAGTTCCCTCATGCGATCAGCCTCGGCGACCGCCAGCAGCTCGCGGGCAAAGGCCGCGGTCTCAGCAGAGTCGCCGTTCTCGATCGTCTGAACGGCCAGCATCGCCAGTCGCGTTTCCTTCTCCAAGGCGGTGCTCGGCGCCCGACGAGAAACCTCCTTGCGGATCGCGGTCTGGACGTCGGCCAAGGCGTCTCCGATCCACCGCATCAGCTTGCCGGCTTCGTTGAAAACCGGGTCGGCGCTGCGAGCGGAGTCCAGACAGCAGCGAGGTCCCCAGGTGTAAGCGTCGGCCAGAGCTTCGACGTTCTCGGCCATGTCTTGTATCGCCCGCAGATCGCTAAGCGAGGCAGACGCGAGGTCGAGCATGGCGACGAGGCTGTGAGCATGCGCCGGCTCCTCGACGACTTCCGGCTCCGGCTCGGCGGTCTCGGTCGCGCCCCCCTCCTGGCCCAGCACCGCAGACGATGCCGCCATCATGTACCGGGCGCAGGCCAGGCTCAGCAGCTTGCCCCAGCCTTCGAACGTCCCCTGTGCAGCGTCGAGCGCCTTGAACGACCGGCCCGCTCGGGGTGCGAGTCGGGTCAGAGCAGGGAGACGAGGCCGGTCAGGACCATGCCGCCGCCCACGATGGCGAAAGCGGCCAGCAGCTCGGCACCGACATCGAGGAAGAGCAGGGACCGACTGTGCGACGTGTCGAGGCGAACCGGGGCGACGGCCTCCCACGGCTCGATCGTGCCGGGCTGCTGCTCGTCCGGCAGGTTGCGATAGCGGAAATCCACCGGGGGCCGGCGACGCTCGGCGGTGGCGACGGCCGTGCGGTGACGGTCTGCCGCTGTTCGGCAGAGCGGATGAATGCCAAGGGTCATTCCTCGCGCTGGCCTACGCCTCTGCGTTAGGGCGGCGGATCAGATGGTTCTGACATCTGTAGATAGGGGGAGACGTCGCGTTCTTCCGGATCGCGTGATTCGGCCCGAATTAGACTTCAAAACTATCAGATGATAGAATTCAGAGGGAGCTTTCGACCTTAATGGCCCCTATTGAATGCGCTATTAGAAGTTGTATTTTTGATCTGAACGTGGATAATCCGTCATTTGACGTGATTTGAGGATCGTTTGGAGTTACATGCTTATACAAAAGTACGGTTTATGACGGAATAAACTATTAATTAACAGAATCTATCAGAAATAATTGCTGGTTCCGCCACATGTTTATCAGGCGAGGACTGATTATAGTCCTGATGAGAAGCCAGCAATGCGCGTACACCTCCCTGTCAAGGCTGCCCTGGCGGCTGCCTTCGGCCTGCTCGCCCTCATCGCGGGTGGACAGGGCGCACCCTCGATCATTAAGCTAGGGGGCATCCGACATTCCGTCACCGTGATCGCCACGAACTGGCTGCCGTCTGTCGTTGCCGTCGGCCAAATGCGCGAGGCCGCGTCCGAGGTTCGGATCAAGCAGCTAAGCCTTCTCACTCTGGCGGATCCGAATGTCGGCCCATTGCCCGACACGGAAGGCGACCTCATCCGCTGACTCAGCCGCGCTCACCCGTTCGATCCGGAGCCCTCTCGTGCCATCTTCATATGCGCAGACTGACGAGGAAGCTCGGCTGCAGGCGCTGGCCGAGCACGAAATCCTCGATGCCGAGTCAGATCCGTCGCTCGCCCACATCGTCGAACTCGCCGCCCGCCTGCTCGGCGCACCGGCTGCCTTCGTTTCCTTCGTTGATCGCGATCGGCAAGTCTTCCACGCCAAGGTCGGCCTAAGCCTGTGTGACACCGACCGCGACGTCGCCTTCTGCGCCCGGACCATCGCGCAAGCCGACATCCTCGTCGTACTCGACGCATCCCGGGATTCACGGTTCTGCGACAATCCCCTGGTCACCGACGCCCCGTTCATCCGCTTCTACGCAGGCGTGCCGCTACGTACCGGGGACGGCCATGCCATCGGTACACTCTGCCTCGCCAGCCCCAAGCCGCGACGCGCTTTCACGGGCCGAGACAGGCGTATCCTCACCGACCTAGCCCGACTCGTGCTCGACCGGCTGGAGCTGCGCCGCGTCCAGGCGGCCCGGCGTGCGACTCAATCGCGCTTCGAGCACATCGCCGACACCTCGTCGGACGCCATCATCTGCGCGGACGCCCACGGGCGGGTGAGCTTCTGGAGCACGGCCGCCGAGCACCTGTTCGGGCATACGGTCGCCGAGGCTCTTGGTCAGCCCCTCGCCATACTGGTGCCCGAGCGGATGCACGGCGGCCACGAGGGTGACCTCCGCCGGATCGCGCCCGGGGCGGAGACGCGGCTGCTCGGCCGCACTGTCGAACTCACCTGCCGGCACAAGGACGGCCGCGAGTTCCCCGTCGAGCTGTCCTTGTGCACCTGGACCGAGAACGGCCACGCAGCTTTCGGGGCGATCGCGCGCGACGTCAGCCAGCGCCACATGGTAGAGGAACGCCTGTTCCGTCTCGCGCATCTCGATGCCCTGACCGAGCTGCCTAACCGGGCTGTACTGTGCGGCCGGATCGAGGCGGCGATTATGGAGGATCGCCCAGCGGCGGTGCTGATGCTCGACCTCGACGGCTTCAAAGAGGTCAACGACGCGCACGGTCATGCCGTGGGCGATGCCGTACTCCGGCTGGCGGCGAGTCGACTGCGCAACTGCGTCGACACCATGGGCGTTGCGGCTCGATTTGGCGGCGATGAGTTCGCGGTCGTGCTCCCCGGCGTCGGGGATCCGTTGATGGCAATCTCCAAGGGGCGGGCGATAATCGACGCCCTCTCCGAGCCGTACCGCGTCGAGGAATCCATCTTGCGACTCGGCGCCAGCGTCGGCGTGGCCCTAAGCCCCGCCCATGGGGTGCGAGAAGACGAACTGCTGGCTTGCGCCGATGCCGCCCTTTACCGCGCGAAGATGGATGGGCGCGGGCGCGCCTGCCTGTTCACGCCGGACCTGCGCGAGGTCGCACAGCGCGAGCGGGCCTGCCGCGACGGGCTGCGCCGCGCTATCGAGCAGGGTGAGTTCGTACTGCATTATCAGCCGCAGGTAAGCCTGTCCGACGGGGCACTCATGGGGGCCGAGGCCCTGATCCGGTGGCAACATCCCGAACTCGGCCTGCTCATGCCGGCCGCGTTCCTGGAGGTGCTAGACAACGGTCCGGACGCAGCGCGTGTTGGCGACTGGGTGCTGCGCACTGCCTGCGCCCAAGCACAGGCTTGGCGGCAAGGTGGTGTGCATCCGTTCCGGATCGGGGTGAACCTCTGCGCTGCCCAATTCCGAAGTGGCGGTTTGGTCGAGCGAGTCGCAGCCGCGCTCGCAGAGACTGAGCTGCCGGCGCACGCCCTGGAGTTGGAGATTACCGAGACGATCATCTTGCATCACGACCCAGAGGTGGTCGCCGCCCTGCGGGCCCTGCGCGCCATGGACGTGGGAATCGCGTTCGACGACTACGGCACCGGCTACGCCTCGCTCAGCCTGCTCAAGCGCTTCCCGTTGACACGATTGAAGATTGACCGCGGCTTCGTGAACGGCCTGTGTGAGGACCGGCACGACGCGGCCATCGTGCGGGCGGTGATCGACCTCAGCCGCAGCTTCGGGCTGGAGGTGATCGCCGAGGGCGTCGAGACCGAGGAGCAACGCCGGCGTCTGCTCGCGAAGGGCTGCCAAGAGGCGCAGGGTTATCTGTTTGGCCGCCCAATGCCACCGGCGGAATTCGCCGCGCGTTTCAATTTGCGCCAAGATCATATACGTCGCTCGTCGACTTTTACGTAGCCGCGCGCAATGACGATAGCCGATAAAACACGTTTAGACCGTTCAATGCTAGCATGTTGACTGAGAATTTGTTGCTTTATCTGCTCCATTTACCAATCATGTTTTATTTAATCGACCAGCCTCGGATCTTGACCATGAGCGCGCTGTACCGCTTCGTCTACGCCAGCAAGAACCTTCTGACTGGGACTGAGGCCGAGGCTGCAGTTGAACAAATCCTGGCGGCATCGCGGCGGAACACCAAATGGCGCGCAGCGGGCGAGCATGCAACGACAGGTGGGCCCGAGCTGGTTCCTCGGGGCTCGCCCGTGAAGCCTTGGCCGGGCAGTCGCATGAGGGTCGGTGCGGCGGCGGGACTGGAGACCGCGAGCGCCGGCCCACGGCCCTGGAACCCAGCGTGTTCGAGATCCTGCTGCGGACGAAGCCCGCCCCGGCAACCTCGGGCCCAGCATCTTTGTCGACGGGGCAACCCTCTCGGGCCTACCCGCCGCGAACCTGAAGAGGCGGTACGAGGATCGGCATGGGTGACGATGTGGCGGCGCTTCTGCTGACCCTGGCGGCGGAAAACGGCGAGCTGCGCGAGCAACTGGCTATGGCGCAAGATATGCTCGTTTAGACTGCAATCGACACCGGCCATCTGAACGCCTGCATCAAGGCGGTGCAGGTGGAGCGAGATGCATGGCGGGCCGAGCCTGAAAGGCTGCACACCGATTATATGCATCTAGGAGCGTCAATATCGCCGACCGGGAATGCATCGTGCGACGCTATTAGATCGTCGTCGCGTGTATAGTGACTCTCTGAGATGACGGCATTCGAAATCATTTGCGTGTTGGCTTATGTCGCAACGGTCGGCGTGATCATGACGGACACGACGATCCTCTCGCCTAGCCCAGTTGTTTTGTATGCCAACGAAGCCTTTGGGCGGCTGATTGGGCGAGACCTGAAGGATGTCATAGGTCGTAATCCATGGATCATGCAGGGCAAGGAGACGCGCCGCTCGGCGCTCGACACTTTCCATCGTGCCCTCATGGCCGGTGAGCGTTTCCATGGCTACCGCACCAACTACCGTGAGGACGGGTCCAAATATCGTGTCGAGATCGACTGCCGGCCCCTGCGCGCTGCCGATGGGCGGATCGAGAACTTCGTGGCGTTCGAGCGCGAAGTGAGCTGACGGATCGGGCGTCCCACCGTCAGCGCGGCCGGTCGCTACGAGCCCGGCTTGGTAGGTAATGATCCATTAACCACCTTCTTGCGCGAACTCGCCATCTTTAAGCACGGATAAGTTGTATTGTTTCTAATCACGGCGGTATGAAAACTGCTACCGGGGATTAATATAAGTTGTGTTCGGTGCGAATACTGGTCGTGATCGGACACATTAGGCGTAAATTAACGCTCGTTGCCCAGTATTGCCGAAAGCGATGATGCGAAGGGTGACGTGTCGGCGGGATACTCCGCTGGCCGACTGCCTCCCGGTCCGTCGTCGAACACCACAACAATCCTGGGGGATCGGCCATGTTTGGTGGAACGCGCACACATGCGGATCAGGCGGCCAAGCTCGATGCGCTCGACCGCTCGCAAGCCGTCATCGAATTCCAGCCCGACGGCACCATCCTCACCGCCAACGCCAACTTCCTGACCGCCATGGGCTACACGCTGGCCGAGGTGCAGGGACAGCACCACGGCATGTTCGTTGAGGCAGCCACCCGCGACAGCGCCGAGTACCGCGCATTCTGGGAAGCCCTGCGGCGGGGCACGTTCCAGGCCGCCGAGTTCAAGCGGATCGCCAAGGACGGTCGAGCCGTCTGGCTTCAGGCGAGCTACAACCCCTTGCTCGACCGCGCCGGGCGCGTGGTAAAGGTCGTAAAATTCGCCGCCGACATTACGGCGCAGAAGCTGCGCTCGTTGGATAGCGATGGCCAGATCGCCGCCCTGCACCGCTCGCAAGCGGTGATCGCGTTCGATCCGACCGGCACGATCCTAGACGCCAACCAGAATTTCCTCGACGCGGTCGGCTATCGTCTTGATGAGATCCGCGGCCGGCATCACAGCCTATTCGTAGATGCGGCTGAGCAGGCGGGGACAGCCTACCGGGGGTTCTGGGACCGGCTGGGCCGCGGCGAGTTCGCGGCGGGCGAGTTCCGGCGCATCGCCCGCGGCGGTCACGAGGTCTGGATCCAGGCGAGCTACAACCCGATCACCGACGCGGATGGCACCGTGCTCAAGGTGGTGAAGTTCGCCGCCGACATCACCGCGCAAGTGCATGAGCGGCAGCGCCGGGCCGCGGCGCAGCGGGCGATCGGCACGGATCTCGACGCGATCGGCGCCGCAGTCGAGGACGTCACCCGACAGACGGCAGAGGCGGCTGGCATCGTGGGACAGGTCTCCAACGACATCCAGTGTGTCGCCTCGGGCGCAGAGGAGTTGTCGGCCTCAGTCGGGGAGATCAGCCAGCAGGTCAGCCACGCCGCGCGCATGGCCGGCGAGGCGGTCGAACAGGCGCGTCATACCAGCGGCATCGTCGAGGGCCTGAGCGGGCAGGCGGCACAGATCGGCGACGTCGTGACGATGATTCAGGGAATTGCCTCGCAGACCAACCTGTTGGCGCTCAACGCCACAATCGAGGCGGCGCGAGCCGGCGCCTCGGGTAAAGGTTTCGCTGTTGTGGCTTCCGAGGTGAAGGCCTTGGCCGAGCAGACCGCCAAGGCCACCGACCAGATCCGCGGGCAGATCACCGCGACTCAGGCAGCCACACGCGAGGCGGTGAACGCGATCGGCGCGATCCAGGGCACGATCCGATCCCTCGACGAGGTCTCAGCGGCGATCGCGGCGGCGGTGGAGGAGCAGTCGGCCGTGACCCGGGAGATGTCGGGCAGCATGCACACGGCCGCCCATGGGGTGACGACGATCGCCGGCGGCATGGAGGCGATCGCGCGAGCGAGCGAGCAGGTCGATACCGCCACTCAGCAGGTGCGTGAAGCAGCGCGGGCAGTGGGCTGAGGGCATGAACAATACGGGCGAGCAAGCCGCCGTGCGGGCCAGCCTAGAAAATGGGCTCGGGGACCTACTTCGTGCAGCCGTCGAGACTCCGGCAGAGCCCTATGCGGCGAGCTGCAACCGGATCGACGCCGTGTTCGATCATCGGATGGCGCCGCATCGGCATCTGGCCTGGGCGCTAGCGGAAGCCGAGGCGTTGAAACATCGGCTCAAGGACGGCCTGTACGGGTACGCCCCCGATGCTATCGGCGAGGTGTGCAGCGCAAGGGACCCCGACCTGGGGGAGCAGAGCCGATGATTGGCACGCTCGTACCGCTGCGATCCGGTCGCTGCGCCACACCCGCGCTCGCCGCCGTCGACGTGACAGCTATAGAGCTGCTGCAGGAAGGACATGCACTGACGTTGTCGGGTGCGCGGCTCGACGTGATCCAGACGGATCTGTTGGCTCAGCGCGTGCAACTCGCCGCGGTGCGTGCTGATTTGCAGGCGCGGCGGCGGAGCGGTGACGTCGGGATCAACGCTTTCAACGCGACTCTGTGCGCCGAGACCGACATGGGGCTCGCCTACATTGATCGGTTCCTTGATCTGGTAAAAAGCTGCGCCGCGCGCGTCGATGAGAACGGCACGCTGAGCCGTCAGGCACAGCCTGCGTAAGCGAAGCCGCCGACAAGGATCAAATTTCTTTTAGGTTTAGACGAACTATAAACCAGGTTGGTGCCACACTCCGCTATATACGATGACGGAGACAGCTTCCGTGTTGGATCAGTGCTCGATTTCAACCCAGGGTAGATATTGCCTGCTCGGTGGCGAGGACGTTTCATGTCTCGCCGATGTTTCAGCCCCCGACGTCATCGAGCTGCGTCGCGTCGTGCAGGGAGCGCTCCCCGGCAGCGGAGTTCGCGTCGCATGCTACCTCGATAACATTGGGCTGATCGACGGCGTTGTGCTGCACGGCTCCCGCGCAAGCTTCGTCCTGCAGGTGGTGGCCAACCTCGAACGACGCTCCAGGATCGTAGCGCGGCTGGCTTGGCTGCGCAGCGCCGAGACGCGAAACGACCAACGCAAGGCAGCCCGCATCGTCCCGGCCCACCGCGAGGTGCAGATCAGGCTGCCGGGTGAGCAGGCGGTCGGAGCGATTGTCGCCGACCTGTCCATGACTGGCGCAGCCCTGCTCTTGGACGAGCGGCCGGATGTCGGCGAGACCGTGACGGTGGGCAAGCGCTTCGCGACGGTAGTGCGCCATACACCCGAAGGCATCGGTGTGGCGTTCCGGATGCCGTTCGGCTCGCTGACCTTCAACGAGCACGTGATCCTCTGAGGCGCAGCGATGAGTGAGCTTCTGCTGATCACCGACGACGTCCAGCGTGGTGAGCGCTTGGCACGTGATCTCGGTTCGCGCGGTTCTTGCAACGTCCACGATCTGTACGAGGACAAGTTGCCGACCCGGCAGTTCGATCTGATCGTCAGCGACATCGAAGCGCTCACCTCCGACGCGATCATCCGCCTTCGCCGCGCCTTGGCGAAGGTCCGAACCGAAAGTCTGCCGTATCTGTTTCTCGTGCACGGCAACGTCGCTCGGGCCGAAGCGCAGGCACAGATCCTGGGCGCGAGCGCCACGGCCAACCTGCAGCAGATGTCCACTGCGCTGGATCGATTGCGGGGCTCGCCGATCCCCCGTTCTGCACGAGCGACGGCTGCCGAGGCTCGGCAGTTCTTCCAGGGCGCTCTGTTTTCTGGCGGCACAATCACGCCGGATGTGGCCGATGCCGGAACCGACTTGGTCGTGCGCGCCGTCAGCGAGAGCGGGGTCTACGACTGGGTGCGGGCGGTCCGGCAGTTCGACGACGCCACCCATCAGCACTGCCTGATCGTCGCCGCCCTCGCCGCGGCCTTCTCGGGTGCACTCGGCCTGCGAATGGCGGACCGCCATCGCCTGACGAGAGCCACCCTGCTGCACGATGTCGGCAAAATCCATGTGCCGATCGAGATCCTGAACAAGCCGGGTCGACTGACCCATGCGGAGATGGCGGTGATGCGCACGCACGCCGCGTGCGGCCACGCAATGCTCGTCAACGGTGCCTTCGACGGTGAACTGCTGGCGGCGGTTCGCTCGCATCACGAGATGCTCGACGGGACCGGTTACCCGGACGGTCTCAAGGGGTGGGAGATCCCGGACTTCGTGCGGCTGGTGACCGTCTGCGACGTCTACGGCGCGCTGATCGAACGACGCAGCTATCGCGCGCCGATGCCGGGCGGCCAGGCCTACGGCATCCTGCAGGGCATGGTCGGGCGGTTGGACAGCGATCTCACACGCGCATTCCGACCGATAGCAGCGGCGTTCGACCTATCCGTGTAAGCCAAGGAGCGCCGGTAGCATCGGCGCTGCTGGCGGCGCAGCTACCGCACGTGGACGGCGAGCTTCATCTTCGGGTGAACGCCGCACAGGACGGTGAAATCACCCTCCGTCGGGAAGGTGATGACGGCTTTGGCGCCGGGCTCGATATCACCGCTGTCGAAGGCGAACGTCTCGGCTTCGACGTAGGCCTGGTGGACAAAGTTGTCGTCGTCGTTGACCACCGTGATGTGCTCACCGACGTGGAGTGCGACGTCCCCCGGCCCAAAACGTTTGCCCTTCTGCGATACGATGTGATCCGCATCCGGGAGGCTCGCGATGGCGCCGCTGGCCACAGCTAGTGAGATCGCGGTCCCGCGCATGATCGCCGGAAGCAACTTCCGGTTGTTATTCAGCATCTCGGCCATCGAAGATAGATTACAATCTCAGCTGAGATTGAATTCACTCCGTTAATCACCTTAAGGATGCCTGAAGTTTTCAGATCATGACGAGGTTGTGATCACGTGCCGTTCAAGCGGAAGCAATGGCAGAACAAGGGAGGGGATCTTCAGGCAGATTGAGCGCCGCTCAACGCTAGGCCACTGTTCGCCATCCTAGCGGCATGCCCATGCAGCGGTCACCGCAAGTCCGCCTGTAACGACGATACCGATGGGCGAATCTTCGGCTAGAGCCCGGGCCAAGTCGAGAACCAACATGGATAAAGAACGCAGAGGATGCACGATCTATTCGGCAATGTTACCTGGCACGTGCCGGCACACCAATAGACTGAAAACAGGACGCAATGATCAGACACACTGTACATTCCGCTAATGCAGGTGCGATACCTGTTCTTCATTTATTTCACGCGACAGTTCCTGACCGACGGCGAGGAGCAGCTCATCCGCCTTTTGTAGCAAATGCAGTGAGCCATACTGTTCGAGCGCTGCCTGCGCTTCCAGGCAGCGGTCAGCTGCCTGCACGATTAGGCTTTCCTCATGCGGCAACGGCTGGGCAACATAGCCCTCGCCTGTTTCACAAGTCTCACGACTTTCGGTGATGTCGATCATGATGCCGCGGCAGCGCACCGCCTGGCCGTCCTCGGCCCGGTAAATCCGCCCGCGGCACAGGATCCAGCGTATGCTTTGGTCGGGGTTTACGATCCGGTACTCGACTAGGAACAAGCTCCCGCTCTGCACTGCTTTGGCCATGTCGCGCGCCATCCACTCGCAGTCTTCAGGATGGACATTGGCGATCGATACCGGGGCCTTGACCGGCTGGCCGGCGAGGCCGGGATCGCCAGTATGCAAAGCCGCAGCTTGCTCGTCATAGTACACGCAGCGGTTCAGCAGGTCCCATTCCCAGGTGCCGACAACGCCTGAGGCCGCCAAGCTAGTACGCAGCTCGTTCGGCCGGGTCAGGTTCCGCACAACGCCACGCTTCGGCATCTACTCTCGTCTCCCCTGGGCGGCGATCTCGGTCGAGGACAGCCATTCCGTAGCGGATTTCACATGCTAGTGTCGATTGTGCTCCGGCTCGGACTTGCAACTTCAGGGGTGACGGACGCATGCTTGAGCTATCAGCATGCGTGGGAACTGACATGGGCCAGAGGGACAAGGATCCTCCCGGGCTCGGCTTTGAGGGAGACCGACAAGGCCGTAGGCCGATCACCAGTGAGGCTACGATGCGGTTGAAGACGATCGCCGCGTCGCTAAACATGCCCGTCGAAGCGTTCAATCTATTGCATTCGCGCGCGGCGCTACCTCGGGTTTTCTCGTCGCAGGAGGAGGCAGCCGAGGTGTTGCGACTGTACTTTGCCATTGATGACTTAGCCCTGCGGCTGCGCTTCCTCGAATTTTTGCGCGACTTGTCTACTAACCGTGTCGGGGCAGAAAACGACAAGGTTTGAGCTTTAAGGCGAACTCTAATGAGCGGCAGCAGGAACGCCATCTTCCCCTAAACCCGCTGAGCGACCCGTCAGGCGTAGGGGCCACCGAACAGGTCGCCGAGCACTTTCCGCCGGAACAGTGTGCGCCAGCGCCTTCGCTGATGCTCCGGCCAGTCGTGGATCATGTGGCAGCGCTGGCAAAAGGCCGCGAGGTTGGCGTCCGCATTGTTCGAGGTATCGTGATCCCTATGCGCGGCAGCTAGAACGACCCAAGTCCGGCGAGCGCGGCCGAGGATGTCGGCACCCAGCCCGAGACGGATCCGCCTGCCACATCCATCGCGCCACCGGCTGGCCTCGGCGTCCCACCAGCGCCCGTCGCCGAGGTGGTAGACCATCCGCCCATGCGGCCGTCCGCAGCCCTCACAGCAGCCCTTTGCCCGACCAAAGCGGATCGCCAGCGACAGCTCGCGCCAGTCGATCGGATAGAAAAAGCGGTGCTCGGGCCGGATCGGCATGAGGGGGCTGAATACCCGATGGCGGGCCAATTCTGTGGCAGGGCGGCGGATCGCTTCTGTAGCATCTCGGCAACAGCCCCGGGCCAAAGTCACGGGGTGCTGCAACCAAACCACCGCCGAGATGTTACGACGACCGGTCGTGTACATCGCACTGTATTTCGACCGTGCAACGCATGTTCATGGATGGTTTACTATACAGCCCCACGTCATCAGCCGGCAGTGTGTCCGTAAAACTACAGCCATTTCATCGACGGACCGGTAGCCTTCTCGTCAGATCGAAATTTGGACCTTACGTTATGACCAAGCTCCTGACCTCGCTGGCCGCGTTCACCGCCCTGACGGCCGCCGCCTCGGCCGCCGACCTTCCGCGCCGCGCCGCCCCGCCGCCGGTGTTCACCCCCGTGCCGGTGTTCACCTGGACGGGCGCCTACTTCGGTATCAACGCCGGCTACGCGTTCGACGCCTCCAGCCGCAGCAACAACAACTCCACCTTCGGCGTCCCGGCCCCCTACGCCGCCGCCGGCACCACCGCCACCTTCGGCAACCGCAGCCAGGACGGCTTCTCCGGCGGCGCCCAGATCGGCTACAACTACCAGTTCACCCCGGGCTCGGGCGTGGTCGTCGGCATCGAGGCCGACGCCCAGTACCTCGACTTCGGCCGCAGCCGGAACAACGCCTTCATCAACGGCGCCCTCGCCCCCGGCTACTACGTCACCGACCCGCGCGGCCTGTCGAGCCTCGACTACTTCGGCACCGTGCGCGGCCGCCTCGGCTACGCCTTCGACCGCACCCTCGTGTACGGCACCGGCGGCTTCGCCTACGGCTCGGGCAGCGCTGACCGCTCCTTCGGCGGCTACGCCGGCAACGACAGCTTCCGCACCGGCTACGCGGTCGGCGGCGGCGTCGAGTACGCGCTCCCCACCGACTCGTTCCTGAACTTCTTCCGCTCCTCGGCCGTGACGCTCAAGGTCGAAGGCCTGTACGTCAACCTCGACCGCAACACCCGCAACCAGGGCGCGTTCGTCATCAACGCCGCCAGCAACTTCCCCGCCGTCTACAGCAGCGGCATCGGCCGCCGCTCCGACGAGTTCGCCGTCGTCCGCGCCGGCCTGAACTACAAGTTCGGCTCGTACTGAGATCCGGTCGCGCTGCTCCCGGCATCCGTGCCGGGCGATGCGATGGCGGGCGAGGGGTAGTTGGTCCTCCTCACCGCCCCTCATCGCCGAAGAGCAGCCGTCCGGCTGACCTCCGCACCCCCAGCTCGATCACCCTGGCCGCGAGGTCGGCGACACCCCGGGAGCACCCGCTCCCGGGGTGTTTCTTCGTTCCGCCCCCAGCCCGGTGTGCAGACCTTGGCGCTGCGGCTCATACAGTGCCGGGATCTGTAACTGCAAATCTGATGGAAGACTGAACAATATCGATCGTGGCGTTGTTCAGACTCGGACCGATCAACGCGATCTGTCTGGAGGAAAATATCATGTCGATAAAGACGCTTGCCCTCGCCGCTGCGCTGACCTTCGCAGTCACAGGAGCGGCTCTCGCTCAGATGCCCTCCGGCGGTAGCGCGCAGAGCAACATGAACAATCCGGGAAGCGTGAAGAGCCCGTCAGAGAAGCGCACAGCCGGCCAGCAGGGCATGATGGGTATGAGGCACATGAAGCGTCATCGGCGCCATCATATGCGTCGTTCGCGCATGTAGTTATAGTTACCAGGGTTCCGCAGACATCGATCTGCGGAGCTATTCCGCTAGCGTTGGTCCCAGGTTACGCCGGGGTGATCTGTCCCTCCGTGGAGAGCAGGTCGCCCTGCGTGTCATTGATGGCGTCGAGCACAGCCTGGGGGTTCGTTGGCCGCGCCATCGCCTCCGCTTCATCGTCGACCCGATCGGTGAGGTGGGGATGGTCACGCCTCATCTCCTCCATCAGGGCGATGATCTTGGCACTCTTCTGTTCGGAAACGATCGCGAGTTCCAGGGTTAAGCTGAGCGAGGTGCTCGGCCAGCTGCTCATCGTGCCGCTGCGTGATCAGGATCAGACTGGTGACGTATGGCTTAGGACGCCGCCAACGTCCTGCATGTACGCGAAACGTCGCGGATCGAAACTGCGTGACCGAGTGCCGGGAGAACGAGGTTCAAACCGACCCAGGCGAGGATCGCGCGAGAGAGTACGCCGAAAAGCGTGGGCGCCCAACGGCGCTGGTCATGCGATCGACAGTGCGTTGGACCGGTGTGGCCTTACGATGATGCTCCCAGTGGAGACCAGCGATGGCCCGGACAGTGTGCTCGATGTGGGCGGGCAGGATTGGCGCAGCCGCTTCCTCCTGGCGGTCCGGGCTTGGATTGACCATCAGTGGCGCAGTCCGGTTATCGGAGAGGTCTATAAAGCTGGAACAGGTATATGGCTCGACCGGTTGCCCGTGAACGTTTTCACGACAGCCGAGACAACCCGATGGCCCGCTCTCCCCTTCCACTGAGCGTCGCTTTTGCCGCGTTCGCAACCCTGGCGCTCACCGCATCCGCGCAGGCCTAGACCAAGCCCGGCGAGATCAAGTGCTTCGACGCAAGGGGCGACAAGGGCCGAAGCGCTCAGGACGGCTGGAGCCAAGCGCCGGTGCCGCGGGAGGAGTCGGCCGCGAAGGATGCGCCGAACCCCAGTGGCCACTCGATAGCGGAGAACAAGGATCGACCGGTCCCGGCTGCGAACCCGACCGGCGACTCCGCGCACGATCCTCAGGCGCCGCTGCCAACCCGCACGGCATCACCATCTGGTACCAACCCGGCGGAACCTTCGAAGTAGCAAACTTGCTTCAACACCGCTCCTGACGCTCGCCATCTTGAGACCATGCCCGCGCAGCACGGCCAGACCTACGATCCGCAGAAGCCTTTCGCACCTCAGTGCGTGTGGTCTGATACACCTGCTCCTACCGTAATGCAGGACCCCCTCGCCCGTTCAACTACTTTGACTGCAGCCGATGTTCTCGGCCGGCGCAGCGACGCACACGGTGGGGTCATCGTCTCTGATGAGGCGATCGGCGTGCATCTGTGGTTCGAGCGCGGGTTTCGGGACCACGACGAATTAATCTCACTCATCAATTCCACGCGGCGGGCGCTGGGCGAGTGTGTCCCGTCTCGACCCGTCCGTTAGCCGTACCGGAAACCGGTTCAGCTCAGCTTCGAGCTGGGGGCTGCCTAATGGCTCGCCGGAATCCCGAACCGCCTCGGATGTTCGATGTCTGGGACCGCATCGCCGCTGAGGCCGTGGAGCACGCGAAGGCACAGAGCCAAGCCGTCGCCCTCGAACGGAATATTAGGGCCCCGCGCAACAGGCGCTCGAACTGGACAGGCGATCGGCAGACGCTCCACGAAATCGGGAGCCTGATCCACACCCGCCATCTCGGCCCCTGCGATACGGACGACGGCGAAGTCTACCTGAGAGCCGCCCTGCCCTGGCTCGTTGCGAAGGCCGGTGGCTTTCTCGCCGAGGATCTTGAGCAGCACGTCACCGGCTGGTGCCGAGTTGGCGTTCCCGTATTAGCCTAAGCGCCAACCGCGGATGCATCGCCGAGGCTGAGGAGCGCGACGGCCGGAAACGGTTGTGGTGGTCCGCGCAGGAGTTGGGCGACCTGCTGCGCCTCACGACGGATGAGCGGGAGCGGCTGCGGATCGCGCGCATCCGCCCGGCCGGCATGACGGCCCGAGAGTTCGCCAGCGATCAGCGAGCCCGGGAAGCCGAACTGGCGAAGGCCTACCGCATCGCCAAAGGGGTCCGGCCGCGGGAGCAATCGAAGGCCCGGCTTGAGCCGTGGGCCACTCTCGATATGAGTCGGGCGACCTACTTCCTGCACCAGAAAGCCGGCACCCTCCCCGCTCAGATCCGAGACCGTGAGACTGTTTCGTCGGCACCAGGTACGAAGTACCTAAAGCTCACGACGGATCGGTCTCACGTCGCAGAACGAGCCATTCCGAGTCCAGCGAGGAAGCCCCGCCTGAGCCCGAGCGTCGGCGCTGTCGGGCATGCGCCCGGAGCCAAGGTAAGGGCGATCCCGTCAGGTCGTGCTGTCGCGCAGCCGCTTCCGGAGGAAGGAGTTTTTGAGCACCCCGACATGCTCGGTGGTGGGGAGTGGAGACACATTGGCGCTCCCCTCAGCGACTATGCCGGCGGTGTCCTACCCGACAACCTCGTGCGGGCCGTGCGTGATGCGCAGCGGGTGCGCCAGATGACGCAAGGGGCAGTCGCACGTCAGATCGGGATCAGCCGTCCGCAGCTCGCCAACGCGCTACAGGACCGGTTCGGCTTGAGCCGGAGTGCTGCTGCCAACCTGCTGATGTGGCTTGCTGCCTGAATTCCTTTGTTATCGCGCAGACGGCGCAGCCGTCCGCCGTCAGGCGGGATCGAGGGTGCCGGCTCGGGCCGCAGCTCGTCGCCCGCAGGGCCCCCCCCTCCCCCTCCCCCCCCCCGCTTTCCGTCGCATAGCGTTCCTGGTCTCGCTCCCGTAGCTCGGCCGTATGGCTTCCGATTTCGCACCCACCATGCTCCCGAACGCCGCTGCCGTGTGGCGCAGCGCCCTTGAGGATCTATCCCCGCACGCCTCGCCCTGCCGGTATCTGACGCCGACCCGCTGGGTGCCGATCCGCGAGGCTGCCATCGATTTCTGCGACCGGCTCGGGGCTGAGGCCCATGCGCTCGGTTGGACGGCGGCCGAGCTGTTCGCGCTTCATCCAGAGCATGGAAGGCTGCGGATCGACTACTGCGGGGTGATGATGGTCTCCGGGAGCAAGGCTTTGGAGGTGGAACCCACCAGGATCGTGTTCGCAGACGGCTCAGGCTACCGGACCAAGCAAGGTCAGGTCTGCGGCATTCCGGTCTGGGAGTATGTGAAGAAGGCCGCAGGCCGATGACGGGGGGGCTCATGGCGGGATCGGCGGCACCGTCTCGCTCGTCGGTTTCACAGTCCTGATTACTGCGCTGGCAGCCTACGGGCTCGCCGGGCTGGTGTGATAACCCCCGGCCTGAAGTTCATCCGGAGGACGGCGGCGGGGCCGGGATCCGGTTCCGGGAGCGGAAGGGGTAGGCGTTGGGGTGGTCAGGTCGTACCACCTAGCATCTGAAGGCGAAGGGCTATCTGAGATGAGTGACACGCCTGAACCCGACCGCGCCGCCCGCGTGATCGCCGAGAACGTCTACGTGGCGTTCTGCCAGCAAGCCACGATGCCTGCGCACCGGCTTGAGGAGCAGACGATCCTGACGCGCCTTGTTGAGGCGATCCGTCCACGGATCGGCAGCTCTCCGGGGGCGATCGTCGAGGCCGCCAACGCCGCCTTGTCGGCCTGGGAGCAGCGGGATCCCGATGTTCGCGGACCGCGTGTCGTGTCGGTCAATCAAATCGACGGTTCGGTGATCGTGGTTTAATAGTCAGTGAGCCAGTCTTTCACGCCTGTCCGTAGTTCACCGCCATCGCGTAGGCCAGGTGCACCAGAACGGATCGGCGCCTCGTTGGCTTACTCCCTCGCTCAAGGGAGGATGACATGCTGACAGGTAGCCTGCTTTGGCTCTTGGGGGTGCCGATCCCCGTGCTGATCCTGATCTGGTTCTTTTTCCTGCGGAGACGGTAGCGCCGAAGCTGACTCTGCCAAGACCGAGAGGCGGCTCAATTACGAAATGAACACGTTGCTGACTGTGTGTCAGCAGTTATGGGGCCTAGGTCGCCTGAAAAAGAGTAGCCTTTCCCACTTCGGGCCCTTGCTAGGAAATGTCGTTGAGGCTCGGCTAACCGCCCTCCCCCATCCTGCATTTCGGGCCGCGTCGCGTATTCGGCTCCTCGCCGTGAGAAAAGGCACAAGCCCCGCCAACCCGTGAGCAGATCGGGCGGCGGGGTCGAGCCGGGGATAAAACTGTCTAGGCACTACAGACGCGGTTTCAGTGCTCGGTCCCCGGCATGTTCTGGCGTGGTGTGCCGCCATGATCCTTGATGAGGTTGGAGCGTTCCGGGTCACCCTTCAGGTTTGCCACCTGCTTTCGAGCCGCAATGGCTAAGAGCCGACGCCGCCAATCGTGCCAAGTGCAAGTACTAAAAGAGAAATGCCGCTGCCCATGAGCTGTACTTTTCGTCGGGAGAACCGCCGAAGCATAAGCGACGGGGAGCATGATGCTTTAAAGTAAACCAGGATCTCGATGATAGGTTGCTAATTTATATATGGGCAGGGGTGCGGCGTCTTCCCTCAATATTATTCTTCTGGATCTCTGAGGCGTCGAACGGCGTTTATCCCGTGCCCGCATCTGCCGCGGTGCGGAGTGTGCCGTGTACAATACCTTCCTGTCGTCGATAATGCTGGCGATCGAGTCGCGACGCGTGATCGAGCTGCGCATGGTTCGGCTTGCCTGGGGCGGCCGGGAGGGCCGCGCCGAGATGCAGTCGATGGTCGTCGAGAAGGTGCATGCGGCCGGCGAGGCAATGACCACGCTAATGTTGGGAGGCTCGCCCGAGACGGTCATCGCCCGCTACCGCGAGCACGTCGCCTTCAACACCAAGCGGCTGTCGGCAGCCTAGCGCGCTGCGCTAATCTCGCTTGCGCGTTTGACGACAGCCCGCAAGGCGGCGCTACCTTCCATCACGAACCAGGCATGTAACGTGTTGGTGATTTCAGTTGTATCGTCCGGCAGCTCTCGGAATAGATCGGCGTAGCGGGCTGGCTCACGCTGCACGAGCATGTCGAGATAGCTCGCACCCTTCGTCCGCGCGAGGTTGACGAGGGCATCGTTGAGAACGCGCCGCATCATCTCGCCGACCATGGCCGAGACGTACACCGCCTCGGCACTGCCTTGTTCGGGTTCACTCACGGTTTGCCCCGTGGCCCCTGCCGCAGCGTCCCTGTTGAAGTTTGCGTGCAGGATTTCCCATCCGATCACCGGCGAGATAGCTCAAACTGGCTTGAGATGTCGTCGCAGCCAGCGCGTTGCGTCTTCCAGAGTCGGAAAGGCAGGGACCCTCAGCCCTTGCAGCCGGCCGAACCCCGCCTCCATGAACCAACTTCCGACATTGGCATGCTCGGGTTCGGCGAGGCGAACCAGCACTGCCACGAGTAGGCCGTTGGCGATCACCAGCATGCCGTCGTGGTCAAGGCTGCCCGTGTCGATCGCGATCGGCTGCAGCACAATCAGCGTCTCGACATTGCCCCGCTCGGACATCGGCTAGCCCTCCTGGGCGCGGCCAAGCCAACTCAGGTCGCGGCGCTCTCCCCAACGGGTGTTGCGCAGGTGCAGGTAGTTCGGTGCGAAGCTACAGAAGGCCTTCATTCGCTCGACGTCGAGAATGGTCAGCACGCGTCGCTTGAGGTGGATCAGGCCGAGGGCGCGAAGCTCGCGCAGCGTCCGGTTCACGTGCTCGTCGGACAGGCCCATCGTGTCGGCGATCTCAGACTGCGTGAGCGGAAACGCATAGCTGTTGTCGGTAACACGGCCGACCGCTTCCAAGCGCATGAGAAGTTCGCACAGAAAATGCGCGATGCGCTGGTCCGGAGCGCGCGCGCCCATATTGACCAGCCACTCGCGCAGGACGGCTCCATCGACCAGAGAGCACCACCAGAAGGCGCGCGCGATGCTCGGGTGCTGTGCTGTGATCTTATCGATAGCTCCGCGCGGGATATCCACGACTTGGCACGTCGAGATGGTGCCGATGGTGTGATCCATCTCGTCGAGGATGAACACGTTCAGGTCGCAGAAATCGCCCGGTACGAGGAGTGCCATGATCTGGCGCTGGCCGTCCGGAAGGACCTTGTACCGGCAGGCAAAGCCGTCGAGGATCAGCAGGACGTTGTCGGGCTTGTCGCCTTCCTGGATTAGATCCTGGCGCGCTCCGACCTGCCGGACCTTGAGTATCAGGTTGTTCAAGGCCGAGCGGGCTTGGTCGGACAGCGGTTCAAAGCTCTCAAGCTTCCGCGTCAGCGCCTGCTGCATGGGGCTCACATCGCTGCACCTCGGTATCTGCCACTATGTCAGATATCCGACCAAATCTCCATCATTTGATTGATATCTTGCTCTCTTAGAAGATTAGGCTCAAAGACAAGCAGGCGTAGGACGCAGGCACGTTCAAGTGCTCCCGACCGAGAGCTCTTGGGCCTCCCGCTCCAAGTGAACGGGACCATGTCGCAACCGACGCAGGATAGCTGCCTCAATCGCTTGCTTAGATCCCTGAATCCGGACGATTTCTGTCTCCTGCAGCCGCACCTCGAACTCGTGGTCCTGTCGTTGAGCGATGTGCTGATCAAAGCCGACACCCCCATCACCCGGGTTGCCTTCGTCGAACGAGGCATCGTCTCGCTCGTCAGCGTCGCGGCAGATGGCCAGCAGGTCGAGGTCGGGCTCGTCGGATGCGAGGGCATGGTTGGCGTGCCGATCCTGCTCGACGCCGAGCGGACGCCAGACGAGGCCCGGGTTCAGGCTATCGGGCTGGCGCAGATCATACCCGTGAGCGCCTTCTCGGAGGCGCTCCGGAGCAGTCCGCGCCTGCACAATCACCTGTTGCGGTATGCGCACGTCCTCGGCGTGCTTGCCACGTCCACGGCCCTAGCCAACGGCCGCTACACCCTGGAGCCGCGTCTCGCCCGCTGGCTGCTCATGGTCCACGATCGGACTGAGCGCGACGAGTTGCCGACGACGCATCGGTTTCTCTCGCTGATGCTCGGGGTCAATCGTCCGGGCCTGACGGGCGCGATCTCGGTCTTGGAGCGTTCCGGCGTGATCGGTCGACAGCGCGGTACCCTGATCGTCCGCGATCGCGCGGCGCTGCTCGCTCTAGCCGGCCCCTCCTACGGCGCTCCGGAAGCCGAATACGAACGGCTGTTTACGGGTCCGGCACCGAGTGTTTCCTGAGAAACTTTCCAGTCGCATCCTAAGCTACGCCCCCCCCCCCCCCCCCCCCCCCCCCCGCTTGCTGCTGAGATGCCGCTCGATCCAGGCCTGAGCCGCGTCCAGGTCTAAGAACAGGGGAGCACCGATCACTGCGGTCGGGCCGAAGCCAGCTTCCAAGAACCGCAGGCCCACATCGGCACCGTGCTAGTCGAAGAGCCGAACCAGGACTGCCACGAGGAAGCCGTCCGCGAACACGAGTTGTCCGTTGCTATCTTGACTGCTGGTGCGGACCCGCACCGGCTGAAGATGCAGGGTCATCCCGCCGCTCGCTTCCGCAAATGCAGGTAGGTCGCGTCGAACTCGGAGGCGCGGATCAGCTCATCCCAGCGGTCCGGGGCGGCCCATGGGCGGCTGCTCAAATCCAAAGGGTGTTGGCTAAGGTATGAGATTGCCCACGGGTCGAGACAGTCGACCCTGACGATGCGTCCGTGACGATACGGGCGGGATAGGGAAGCGGGCCGGATCCCGTAACGACGTGGTTCGGCCCTGTGCCGTTCGGCATCCGAGCCGGAGCGACTGATGCAAAGTAGCACGTGAGCAAGTCGACGTGGAATCTATAATTGCTGAGGGGGGCGCTCTATAGAAGGCGCCCACGGTAGCGCTCCTTGAACCGTTGGTCCAATTTTAATTGCTTAAAGCTGTGATGATTCGTCTGATATATAAAGTTTTAAAAATTATATGCCATCGTGAGATCTCATTTCAGTAGTGCATTGCGATGTTAGAGCGCCGCGCCAAGCTTCGTGTAACGTCAACGTTAGAGCCCGTCCGATAAGGGCCTGAGGCGGGGTTGAGTGGCCGGGATGGCGATGATTCCAGGAGGGTGCTGAAGCCTAACCTGGAAGCGCCATGTGGACCCCGACCACCCGGCGGCAGCATAGCCGCGCGGGCCTTCGCTATGAAACTGACCTCACCGATGCCGAGTGGGCTGTGATCGCGCCGCTGATGCCGAGGCCAGCGTCCTGTGGCCGGCCTCCGCTCTGGACGACACGGGAAGTCCTGAACGCCATCTTCTACGTTCTGAGAGGTGGGATCTCCTGGCGGATGATCCCCAAGGATCTGCCGCCGCGTTCGACGACGTTCGGCTACTTCAGCCGCTGGCGCGACACAGGGCTGTTCGGCCGGATCAACCATCACCTCGTCATGGCCGATCGCGAGCGTGTCGGGCGGGAAGCCTCGCCGTCTGCAGCCGTGCTCGACAGCCAGACCGTCAAAACGATGGAGAGCGGCGGGCCGCGCGGCTACGACGCTGGCAAGAAGGTCAAAGGCCGCAAGCGCCAAGCTCTGGTCGACACGGAAGGGCGTGCGCTCGTCCTCGATCCGCAACCTGCCGACGTGCAGGACCGGGACGGAGCCGGTCCGGTCCTGCGCCTGTCGCGCCGGACCTTCCCGTTCATCACCAAGGCCTTCGCCGACGCCGGCTATGCCGGCGACAAGCCAGCGAGCGCGACGATCATCGCCGTGGAGATCGTGCGCAAGCCGCCGGATCAGGTTGGCTTCGCTGTTCATCCACGTCGGTGGGTCGTTGAGAGGTTCTTCGCCTGGATCAGCCGCAACCGACGCCTCTGGAAGGATCCGGAAGCGACACTCGCCTCCGCACGAGCCTTCCTCTACGCCGCAGCCGTCATGATCCTCGTCAGACGCCTCGCCCGATCAGCCTGACTTCTCGGACGGACTCTTAGAGGGACGCGCGTCGTTCGCGGGCACACCCGTTCATTCCCCCTGCCTGGTGCTCAACCACAGCTCTAACGGCGCGTGCATCCTGTTTGCCTCGGGCAGGAAGGTGCCGAACACGTTCGATCTCTCGATCGGCAGGGCGAGCACCTCGCTGCCAGTCAGGGTCGTGTGGCGTCGCAATACGACGATGGGCGTTACCTTCCTGATCCCGCGGATCGTGCCGGACGTGATCCCGGGCTGAACTGAAAGTTCGTTGCCCCAAGCGCATTTCCCCAAGCGTGTGCGATCTGAGGCAATGGCGCGCTGCTAACCATCGATAATGACCGTTATCGGTGACGAGGCTTGTAGCCTGACGCTGCAGAGCCTTCACTGCGCCCAAGTTGGCCCGCCTGGCATCTGCATGGTGTGAGGACGTCCTTACCGCCGCTGTCAGCAAGGAAGAGGACGCACCGGCCACGCGTGACCGGGGAGGGCACGGCGACCGGTGCGCTCGCGAGCAGGAGCGTGAGGGCGCTCAACCGCCGCGATAGAGGGAAGAGAAGGATCGGTAGCGGAAAGATCCGTAGCCTCGCCTTCTGCTATGCCTCTGCGGCCTTCCGCGGCCGACCAGCATGCTTCGGCTTGTCGGAGACGGTCGCCGCGGGCTTAGCAGCCTCCGCGACCACCTTCTCGCGTCGTTGGCCCAGCCCGAAACTCTGGGCAAGCGCCGAGCGCTGTGCCGAGTAGCTGGCCGCCGTCGAGGGGTAATCCCGCGGCAGGCCGAAGTGCTCCCGGTACTGCTCGATCGTCATGCCACTCTTGCTGAGATGCCGCTTCAGGGTCTTGTACGGCTTGCCGTCGAGGAAGCTGATCAGCGCGTCTGGCGTGATCGACTTCCGGATCTGCGCGGGTGTGAGCTTCTCGACTGCCGGAGCCGCCGCAGCGGCGCTTTTGCTGAGACCGGCCAGGGCAGTGTGAACGCCGGTGAGCAGTTCCGGCAGATCACCGGGCCGGACGGAATTGTTAGACACGTAGGCTGAGACGATCTCGCTCGTCAGTCCGATGAAATCGATGGTCTGAGCCTCGATGGTCCCTGTATTCTCGTTCACGGCGCACCTGCTTGAGTAAAGCAAGCCATCTGCGCCAGCGAACACAACAAATCAATGCACGTTTAGAACTTTTCGCTTCTACCTGCTGATTTTTGGCTTGCCATCGCTCGCATCTCGGGACGCGGATGCGCGCGCCCATCTCACCACCCTCGCTGAGGAAGTCGAGGCTACCCGACATCGGATCAGGCGCGGTCATGAGGGGGAGGAGTCCGCTGCGCTATCGCTTGCCGTGAGATCGGAGTGTTACCCATCTCGGCTCGCTCAAACTCGCGTAGAGCGGCCCGCACGACCTCGCTGACGCTGCTGTAGCGGCCAGTGGCTACACACCCTTGCAGGAACGCCCGGAGTTCCGGGGGCACGGAGATGGTGATGGTTTCGCGCAGAGCCATGCTTAGCCCTAGCATCGCCTTACAGTGTCTTACAGTTACATATGTTTGATCTGGTTGCGGTCATTATGCCGTCCGCTTCATCGCAGGAGCAGACATTAGACGATGCCTAAGCCATGTCCGAGTGGGGTCGTGAACGGGCGCGGCGGCACGTCCGCTTCATCGCTACGCCGACTAGAAGCGGACCGGCAGGAAACCACCCAACCCAGCCATTCGGAAGCGCCTACTCACGCGACTGAACCTGGCCGATAGCCTCCGGTCCGCTTCGGAGCAGATCCGCCGAAAAAGCGGACGGCCTCCTACCGACCCACCTCTGCCGTACAGGCCCCGGATGGTGCTCCCCGAAAGCGGTCATCCGTTGGCCGTCCGACAACTTCGGCTCGGGGTGGCAATCGGACCTTGACCTTTCGTCACAAAGCGGACGTTCCACCTTTGACCGACGCTGAGCGAACGTTAGATCACGAGCGCCGCGTGGCGCTCTCGTTCGGCGCCGGTCAGCTGCGATTTGAGCGTGTACGACTTCGCCGCGCAACCGCCCCACATGCCGCCCGTTATCGGACACATTCTGAAACGAAGACGGCTAATGAAATCGATGGCTCTCTCTACTCTCATCCTCGCGACGGCATTCGGCTTTGCCAGCCCGGCGCTGGCGAAGACGGATAAGCCAGGACCGGACTGGATCCCAGCCGATCAAGTCAAGCAGAAGCTCATGGACGCGGGCTACACCAGCATCACCGAGTTCGAGGCTGACGACGGGCACTGGGAAGGCGAGGGCGTGAAGAACGGCGTGAAGATGGAGTTCCACGTCGATCCCAAGACGGGCGCCCTGACCAAGGAAAAGCCCGACAAGGATTGACGCGGCGGCTGACGCCGACCGGCTTGGGATCGAGGTAGCTCGGTGACGAAGCGGGCTAAGCATACGGCCTATCTGATCGCCGTGCATCAGAGGCGTGAAGGCGTCCGCGTCTACGTCATCCTGGCCCCTTCGGCTGCGGTGGCGATGGCGCAGGTGGACGCATTGGCGGCGGATGACGTGCACGTGGAGGTGGTGGGCTCGCTAGGGCGTGACCTCGCACGACGCCTCGATCTAAAAGTCGGTGAGATATGCCTGATCTAAAGCGCCCCGCGCCTGCTCTCGACTGACGTGCTCGTTCCAGACGGCGAGACGTATTGCTTCACGGCAGAACGAAGCCCGAGATGCTGTAGATCAGTGCCGCCACTAGCGCCGCGGCCGGCATGGTGATCACCCAGGCGACCACGATGCCCTGGGCGATGTTCCAGCGCACTGCCGAGACCCGCCGAGCCGCGCCGACACCGATGATCGCCCCAGTGATCGTATGGGTGGTCGAGACCGGGATCCCGAATGCGGTGGCGGCGAACAGGGTCACGGCCCCGCCAGTCTCGGCGCAGAAGCCCTGCATGGGCGATAGCCGGGTGATCTTCGAGCCCATCGTGTGGACGATGCGCCAGCCCCCGAGCAGCGTGCCGAGCGCCATGGCAGTCTGGCAGGACAAGACCACCCAGAGCGGGACGTGGAACGCGCCGTCGCCCTCCCCGTGGGCGTAGAGCAGCACCGCGATGATGCCCATGGTCTTCTGCGCGTCGTTGCCGCCGTGGCCGAGCGAGTAGAGCGAGGCCGAGACGAACTGCATCCGGCGGAACAACCGGTCCACGGCGTGGGGTGTCGAGCGCACGAAGATCCACGACACGGCCAGCATCAGCAGCAACCCGAGACCGAAGCCCAGGGCGGGCGAGAGCACGATGGCGGCGCTTGTAGCGATCACGCCCGGCCAGACGATCGCGCCCAATCCGGCCTTAGCGATGCCGGCCCCGAGCAGGCCGCCGATCAGCGCGTGCGAACTCGACGACGGAATGCCGGCGTACCAGGTGATCAGGTTCCAGCTGATTGCGCCGCCGAGCGCACCCAGGATCACCCGGTCGGTCACCGTGGTGACGTCGATGATGCCGGACCCGACCGTGCCGGCGACGTGCAGGCCGAAGATCAGGAACGCCACGAAGTTGAAGAATGCCGCCCAGATGACGGCGTAGCGGGGTGCGAGCACCCGGGTCGACACGATGGTGGCGATCGAATTGGCCGCGTCATGCAGGCCGTTCAGGAAGTCGAAGACCAGGGCGACGCCGATGAGGACGATCAGGAGGGTCACGCGATCGGCTCAGACATGCTCGACAACGATGCTGCTGATCTGGTTCGCGACATCCTCGAACCGGTCCATGACCTTCTCCAGGTGATCGTAAAGCTCGGACCCAACTACGAAGGCCATGGGGTCCTGCCGGGACGCCTTGAACAGCGCCTTCAACCCGGCATTGTGCAGATCGTCCGCTCGGCCTTCGAGCTGGATGACCCGCTCGGTCAGGGTGTTGAGGATAGTGGCGTTCTCGCCCAGGGCCCGTAGCTTCGGCAGCGCCTCGGCGGTGGCGGCCGCCGCCTCTTGGATCACCGCGCCCATCTCGCGCATCGACGGCTCGAAGGCGGTGACCTCGAACAGTTGTACGGCCTTGGCGGTCTTGAGCATCTGGTCGATGGCGTCGTCCAACGACCCGACCAGGGCTTGGATGTCGCCCCGGTCGAACGGGGTTATGAAGGTTCGGCGCACGGCGAGCAGCGCCTCGCGGGTGATCGTGTCGGCCTCGTCCTCGTGGTCGGCGATCGCCTGGCAGGCCATTGGCACCTCCTGAGTGCCGTCGAGCAGCGCCCGGAGCGCAGCCGCGCCGTCCACGAGCGTAGCAGCATGGCGCTCGAACAGGTCGAAGAACCGGTCCTCCTTCGGCATGAGCGCGCGAAACCAAGCCAGCATGTGAGGTCCCGATATTGGGGGATGACGGTCCTACGATCGCGATCGTTCCCGACTGCATATCACAACGGTTTAAGGCGCTCGTTCGTCGCTAAGCCGCAACTGATGTGAACCTAGGGCCAGCTAACCCATCAGGTCACATTTCCTCACGCGAGCGTCAGCATTAGTCGTTTGCCGGCTTCGGCAAAGGGCGGCATCGTACGACGAGGGCGGCGTAGGAAGCGGGATGACGATTGCACCACAGCTTACCTCGTCTCAGGCTGTTGCCCCGTCGCAGGACGCGTCACGGACCCTGGTAGCGACCGGCATCAACCACGCCCTGCACGACGGTTATACGGACCTGATCTACGTGCTTCTACCGGTCCTGCAGGAGGAGTTCGGGCTTGGCTATGTCGCCCTCGGACTGCTGCGCACCCTCTACAGCGGGACGATGGCCGCGCTGCAGATCCCGGCGAGCCATCTCAGGCAGATCCTCGGTGCTCGCCTCGTGCTGGTGCTCGGCACCTTGCTCAGCGCGGTCGGCTACACAGTTGCGGGGGCGTCGGGCGGCTTGCTCGGCTTGTGTATCGGTCTAGCGCTGGGCGGAGCGGGCAGCAGCACACAGCATCCACTAGCATCAGCGGTGATCTCCCGGGCCTACGGACGGAGCGCACGGGGGCCACTCGGCACCTATAACTTCACAGGCGATCTGGGGAAGGCGTCGCTGCCGCCCCTCGTCGGCCTGCTGCTGACGCTTTTGAGCTGGCGCATGGCTTTGTGGGTCGTCGCCGGAATGGGCGTCGTGGTCGCTCTTGGTGTGAGCCTACTGCTTCCGCGAGATCCCGCCTCACAAGGAGAGCCGCAGGGCAAAGCCACGTCGACAGCCCAGCCACATCACGCGGGGGGCGGTCGGGCCGGCTTCTGGTTGCTCGTCGCCATCGGTACCCTCGACAACGCCGCCCGCCCGGCCTTCCTGCTCTACCTGCCGTTCCTGCTGCAGGAGAAGGGCGCGGCGCTGACCACCGTGGGGCTGGCGCTCTCTCTGGTGTTCATCGGCGGCGCGCTCGGCAAGGCCGTGTGCGGCCGGCTCGGGGAGCGCCTCGGCGTGACCCGGACCGTGCTGCTGACCGAGGTCGGGACCGCGGCGGCGATCCTGGCCGTGATCGCGCTTCCGCTCGCTCCCGCGCTGATCCTGCTGCCACTGCTCGGCGTGATGCTGAACGGCACCTCGTCAGTCCTGTACGGCACGGTGCCGGAACTGGCCCCGGGTGGACGGGTCGAGCGGGCCTTTGCCGTGTTCTACACCTGCACCCTGGGCGGCAGCGCGCTCTCGATCCCTCTGCTCTACGGCCGACTCGGGGACGCCGTCGGGCCGAGCTGGGCGGCAGTCGCTGGGGCCGTGACCGCACTGACCGTCGTCCCAATCATGCTCGCCCTATCACCGCACCTCGCTATGAGAGCGGCCGCTCAGCAACCTCTGCCTCGCTGATCGAAGCTCTCCAGCGCCGCGCCACCAATCCCGAGCCAGTTCCATGAGCCCGTTCGTCCTAGCCTGCGTGATGTGCGCCGCGATCCTGCATGCCGGATGGAACGCTGTGCTGCGCGGCGGTGGCGACCGGCTGTGGTCGATGACGCTGATGATGATCGCAGTCGCCTGCGTGACCGCAGTCGCGGCGGTGTTCGTGCCATGGCCCAACGCAGCGAGTTGGCCCTACGTGATCACCTCGGCCATCATCCACACCGGCTACAACCTGTCCCTCGTCCGAACCTACCGCGTCGGTGACCTCGGGCAGACGTACCCGATCTCACGCGGATCCTCACCCATGCTGGTCGCTCTCGGCGCGCTGATCTTCGCGCACGAGGCCATCGACATCGTCTCCGCCATCGGCATCGCTCTGGTGTCCGCGGGGATCGTCTCGCTCGCCTTCCAGGGCAAGGGGCTCCGAGCCGACTTCCTTCCCGCTGCCCTGACCACGGGGGTTCTGATCGGGGCGTACACCGTCGTGGATGGGATCGGCGTCCGGCTGGCCGGAAGCAGCGTGGCCTATACGAACAGCATGTTCCTGCTGTGGAGCATAACGATGCCGCCGATCTACTTCCTGATGCGGGGGAGACCACCGGCCTACACCAGGGCGCAGACCGGGATGGCGCTGACGGGCGGTCTCGTCTCGCTCCTCGCCTACGGCATCGTCATCTGGGCCATGCAGTACGACGCGATGGGCGTGGTGTCCGCGCTGCGTGAGACCAGCGTGGTCTACGCAGCCATCATCGGGCGCGTGTTCCTCAAGGAGACGCTGACCGCGCGACGGTTCGCATCCTGCGCCGCAATCGCCGCAGGGGCAGCGTGCCTGGCTGCCTAGTCGATTTGCTCACGGCAACTGCACGGTTTTGAGGGAGCGGCAGGGGGCCAACTAGAATAGGAGGCGCGGGCGACATGGTGGATGAGGCGAATGTTCGGACTGGCCGGTGCCATTGCGGAGCAGTGCATTTCGAGGTGACGCTCAGCGACGGCTTCAAGTCGATCCGTCGGTGCAACTGCTCGTACTGCCGGATGCGCGGCGCCGTGGTCGCCATGGCGGAGGCAGGTGGGATCGAGATCCTGCAGGGTGCAAAGGCTCTCACGAGCTACCGGTTTCATACCGGGGCGGCCCAGCACTTCTTCTGCTCCCGCTGCGGGATCTACACGCATCACCAACGACGATCCAACACCGATCTATATGCCGTGAACGTGGCTTGCCTGGACGGGGTGAGCCCGTTCGACTTCTCGGAAGTGACTATCACGGATGGCGTCAATCACCCGAACGATACCGGGACCTCAGCGCGTCAGGCCGGCACGCTGCGCTTCATCCCGACGGACTGATGATTTCGGACGGCGGCTCAGTCCTGCTATCACGTTCAAGCTGACCTGAAACCGCTGATCATCGGCCGGAAGGCCATATCATCACGGCTCGCCAGACCTTGTGCACAATCTGACCTCGGCTCATTCCAATCTTACGCCTATGAGCAGATGGCCAGATATTCCCACGATTCAATCGTAAGTTATTGTCCACGAAGTTGCCGCGAAGCGGACCTTCCGAGGGTCTGTAAAGAGTCGAAAGCGGACGGGGACGGTGTTCTGGAAAAGGTACGCCTTTCTCAGACTGGCGCTTGCGACCGCTCTCAACCCAAATAAATCACCACCGCTGAATTCCCGCCCCCTGGGCCGATGTCCCCTGCCGCGCCACATCAACGGCTGAGATCGAGAGAGAAGTATCATCGTGGCAATTCAAGCACGAACGGGAGGCCTGTCCCCGACCCAGGCCGCGGTACTTGCGATCGGCGCCGTCACGGCGGCGCTTTTGATCGGACGGCGCGCGAGCCCGACGCCTGAACACCCTCGAACGCAGCGTTGGTATCGGCGTCTCGACAAGCCGGACTACACGCCGCCGTCCCTTGTCTATCCTATCGCTTGGACCGGCATCCAGGCGTCGCTCGCCTATGGCGGCTACCGGCTGCTGCGTGCCGAGGGGTCGTCCGAGCGAACGACAGCCTTGGCGTTTTGGGCTGCGAACCAAGTCGGCATCGCGGGCTGGAGTGAAGTGTTCTTCGGTCATCGCTCGACGGGATGGGGCGCCGTCGCCTCGGCCGCGCTTGGCGCAAGTGCGGTGGGCTACGTGGCTGCGGCCAGTCAGGCCGATAAGACCGCCGGTCAGCTCGGCATCCCGCTGGTCGCGTGGGTGTCATTCGCGACGCTGCTCGCCGAGGAGATCTGGCGGAAAAACGATTAAGCCGTATTCCGTATGTGCGTGTTACGCGAATGACCGGTCGCGGATAGCGTCGGACCTCGACCATGCGTCCGGAAGCAGATGGGGTGGATGGCTCCCGCTCCAACTGACGGCATCTCGGTGCCAAGATGTGGTTGCTGTCGACGCAGCAGCCACGCAGATGCAGGAGCCATCCCCATGGAGATCACCACTGTCGGCATCGATCTGGCCAAGAGCATCTTTCAGGTCCACGCCGTCAATGCAGCCGGGCAAGTCGTCGTTCGCAAGTCGCTGAGGCGGGCGCAGGTCGTGCCGTTCTTCGCCAAGCTGTCGCGATGCCTGGTCGGCATGGAGGCGTGCGGCACGTCCCACCACTGGGCCCGGGAACTGATGAAGCTCGGCCATGACGTGCGGCTGATGCCGCCCGCTTACGTGAAGCCGTATGTGAAGCGCGGTAAAACCGATGCGAACGACGCCGCTGCCATCTGCGAGGCGGTGACGCGTCCGAGCATGCGGTTCGTGCCGGTGAAGTCGACCGAGCAGCAGGCGGCGCTGGCGCTGCACCGGACGCGCGACCTGCTGGTCAAGCAACGCACGCAGTTGGTGAACATGATCCGCGGCCTGCTCGCCGAGTTCGGGATCGAGATGGCGCGGGGCCTGCGGCACGCGCTCGAACTAGCGGCCCGGCTCTCGGCCGGAGACGCGGCCGAGGTGCCACCACTGGCGCAACGCGTGGTGACCGGGCTGGCCGATCAGATCGGCGCCGTGCAGATCCAGCTCACCCGCCTGGAAAAGGAGTTGCTCGCCTGGCATCGGGACAGCGACCTGTCGCAGCGCCTGGCGACGATCCCCGGTGTCGGTATCGTCTCGGCGACGGCGCTGGCCGCCTCAGTGAGCGAGCCCGAGCGCTTCCGCTCCGGTCGGCAGTTCGCCGCCTCGTTGGGACTAACCCCGCTGCAGAACTGCAGCGGCGGCAAGGAGCGCCTGGGTCGGATCTCGCGCATGGGCGACCGCTACCTGCGCCGCCTGCTCGTCGTCGGCATGACCTCCCTGATCCGGCGTGCGAAGGCGACACCGACCTCGGTCGACCCGCGGCTGCCGGCCCTTCTCCAGCGTAAGCCGGTGCGCGTCGTGACCGTTGCGGCCGCCAATCGCACCGCGCGGGTCGCCTGGGCGATCATGACCCGCGGCGGCACCTACCGCGCACCAGCGGCCACGGCCGCCTGACAAGCACGGCAAAGAGACTTTTTATAGGTTGCGAGGACGATGAGAGTTGATGGCGAACCGGTCAGACCGGGAGCCGGGACACCCCGCCGAATGTCCAGGGCGTCATAGCCCGCGAAGCAGAGTGGGACCCAGCTCGCGGATACCATCAGGGCCAGCAGTCAACATGAACGACTGCACCGACAGGCCGGACACAAGACTGCATCCGACCAACGCGCCAGAAGCTCAATTCGCCACTTGCAATGCGGGAGTCATCCACACAGGACGTTCTGCAAGCGACCCGACCCGGCCGTACAGGCCACGCGTCGGCGCTACCCGTAAGCGGTCATTCCTCAGACACCCGGCAGCTTCGGCTCTGAGTGGAAAGCGAGAGTTGACGTAACGTTTGGAAGCCGACCTTCGACTCCGCCCTGGGCTCAGTCGTTCGGGGTGATGCAGTTGGCATTTTTAGGATCACCCACGGTCGAACACTATTTGGGGCAACTCGCTCTCACGCAGGACCAGATGGTGCTCGATAAGCTTCAGCTTAGAATTTCTTCAGATTTGAACCGTTGTAAGTGTGTGAAATACAACACGTTTTCGGCTTGATCAACGATCCGTGAACAGTGTTTACACGGGCATTGTGCCGCTCCGGTGCGCGTCAGCGTGATCCATGTCCTACCGCTCTCTACTCCTCGCCGTTCTTCTGGCCACCACCACCCTTTCCGGGGCTGCGACGGCGCAGGACGGAACCGTCCAGCTCAACGAACTCTCGGTTGAAGCAGCAGGACCCGGCAGCTCAGCTCCCGGACCGGTGGGCTCCGGTGGGGTCAACCTCAGCGGCGGCGACGGCGGCACGGCCGCCACTAGTGGCGGCGGCGGCGGCCCATCCGGCATAGCCGGCTACACAGCCCGCGTGACGACTGCGGGAACGAAGACCAACACGCCCATCATCGAGACACCACAAGCGATCTCCGTCGTCACCCGCGAGCAGCTCAACGACCGCAACGTCCAGACCCTGAGCGATGCGATCAACTACGTCCCCGGCGCCATCTCGGCCCGGTCGGGCTTCGACCCGCGGTTCGATCAGATCTTCATCCGCGGCTTCGACGTGCTGACCAATCAGGGCACCTATCGCGACGGCCTGCGCGTGATCGGCAGCGGGTTTATCTTCCCGCGCATCGAGCCCTATGGCGCGGAGGCCGTGACCATCCTGCGCGGGCCGTCCGCCGGCCTCTACGGCCTCGGCTCGCCCGGCGGCATCCTCGACATCACCAGCAAGCGCCCCGTCTTTGTGTCGTTCGGCGAGATCCAGTTCCAGGCCGGCAGCTTTGACCGCTTCCAGGGCAACTTCGACGTCGGCGGCCCGATCGAGGGGTCGGGTGGAACCATGGCCTACCGGCTGACTGGCCTACGCCGCGAGGCGGGCACCTTCATCGGTCTCGGCACCAACGACGACCGGTTCAACATCGCGCCCGCCTTCACCTGGAAACCCGACGCGGCTACGACGTTCACGTTCCTAAGCGAGTTCCAGACGACCAACACTCCGGCCACGACGTTCTACTACAACTACCCGGGTTTCCGGGCGAGCCCGTACTACATGGGCGATCCGGCCTTCGCCGGTCTCAACCAGACGCAGTATCGTGTCGGCTACGCCTTCGAGCATTTCATCACACCCGATTTGGTCTTCCGCCAGAACTTCCGGCACTATGGCGTCTTTCTCAGTGGAAAGTACGTCGACATCAACGGCATTAACGACGCAAACACGATCGGCACGCGCGACACCGGCTACATCCGCGAGGGCTTGGTGCAGCAGACGCTGGACAACCAATTGGAGGCGCGCTTCGCCACAGGCCCGGTCGCCCACACCATGGTCGGGGGCGTCGACTACGCTCGGTACAGCCTGAGCCAACGCCTCGGCTTTGGCCTAGCCCCAGACCTGAACCTCATCACGCGGAACTACGGCCAGCAGTTTATCGCGACCCCGACCCTCGGGTCTGCCGCGCGCCAGACCCAGGAGCAGATCGGCGTCTATTTGCAGGATCAGGCCAAGTTCGGCGACTTCATCCTGACCTTGAACGGCCGCCACGATTGGGTCTTCCAGAACAATTTCGCCACCCCCGACAGCGCGGTCTCAAGTCAGAACAACAGCGCGTTCACGGGCCGGGTCGGACTGGGTTACGTCCTGGCGCCAGGCCTCGTTCCCTACGCCAGCTACGCCACGACCTTCACCCCGCAGGTGGGCCTCGACCGGAACGGACAAGCGTTTAAGCCGGCTACCGGTGATCAGATCGAGGCCGGCGTGAAGTACCTGATCCCCGGCACCAACATCCAAACCGCGTTTGCCGGCTTCGACATCACCCAGTCGAACATCCTGATCCCCGACGCGTCCTCCCTCGCGTTCCAGACTGCCGGCGGGGCCGTGCGCTCGAAGGGCTTCGAGGCCGAGGCGACCGCCAACCTCGCCCCGGGCACGAACTTGACCATCGCCTACACGCACGTCGATATCCGGTTCGTAAACTCGGTCTCGTTCACTGGCCAGTCGCTCACCGGGAATCTCGTATCGGGCATCCCCCAGGATACCTACGCGTCGTTCCTGACCTATGCGTTCCCGCCGTCCTCAGCCCTGCGCGGTCTTCAGATCGGTGGCGGCATCCGCTACATCGGTTCAAGCTACGCAGATGACCAGAACACGGTGCGCAATACCGCTGTCACGCTGTACGACGCTTTGGTGGCCTACGATTTCGCGGCGCTCGACCCGAAGTACAAGGGCTTCCGCGCGCAGCTTAATGGCTACAACATCTTCGACCGGAACTACCAGACTTGCTCGTTCGGGTTCTGCAATCGTAATCAGCCGGCGACGGTCATTGGCAGCCTGATCTACCGGTGGTGAGAGGCCTCGCCTCCAGCGGCTGAGTATGCGAGCACTGAGCCGTTACACCAGCACGACGACCGTGGCGCGCTGCATGGCAGGCTGCGGCTGAGACGACACGGGCGTGAGAGGATGCCGTGCACGAGATCGATCTGACACCGACTTACCAGGACACCCTTCGTCTTGCGCAGCTCCGGAAGCAGGCGAAGGGCCTCGGGCTAAAGTTGTCGAAGTCGCGCTGGCATCAGCCTTATGTTCCGAACCGCGGCGGCCTGATTCTCCTCGATAGCCGGGACGATGTCGTCGCAGGGGACGGCTACAGCCTCAATCTGGCGGCGGCCGAGAGGATCTTGTCCATTATGGCCAATCAAATGCCATCTTCGATGCCGCGATCAATGGAACGTATGGGGTCGGCATAGAAGGCTTTGCTCAATAGGCATCCCACTGCCGGTAAGCAGACCTCTCCGAGGTCCTAGAAGGGTCAGAAGCGGGCCCAGCGGCTATATCCGCTTCGATGCATCCGCCGCCCTGAAGCAGACTGGCTGAAAACCACCCTGAGCAGCCATCCCGCTTCCGACCCATGGCAGCCGTCCCGACGGCCCTCGCCGCTACCTGAAAGCGGCCATTCGTCGGCAGTCTGGCAACTTCGGCTCGGGGTGGGGAGCGAACTTTAGAGCCCTTTGCCCTAAAGCGGACGCTGCGCGCGCCGCAGTTCACCGCCTACCGGCGGTAGCCAAGCTCGCCCGTTCTACAATCTCGACTGCGCCGCGACGCAGCTCGATCAAGCCTGCCTCGGCCCATTGCGCCAGGATGCGGCTCACCACCTCGCGCACGCTGCCAATGTCGTCGGCGAGCTTCTGATGGGTCACGGCAACGACACCGCGCGGATCGGCTTCAGCCAGGAGCCGTTGGGCGAGGCGCTGCTTCAGCGGGGCGAACGCCACCTCGTCGATGAGCGTGAACAGGCCAGACATCAGCCGCGTGTAATCGTCCATGACGAAGCTGCGAAACGTGGCGCTATCCCCCATCAGGTGCTGGAACGTGCTCACTGGCAGAGCTGCAAGCTCAGTCCGCTCCTCGGCCACGCTCTGGGCCGGGAAGGTGCCGCCGGACAGGAGGCATTGCGTGGTCAGGGCGCAGGTACCGCCAGGGCCGACCTTGTAGATCAGCACCTCACGCCCGCCTTCGGACATGCGGAAGATGCGCGTGCGCCCCTCCAGGCACATCAGGTAGTTGGCGCATTCACCATCCAGCTCGTAGGCCGTGGCGCCGGCCTCCAGCACCGGGAACTGCACGGTGCCCCGGGCGAGCTGCAGGTGCGCCGGGCTGAGCGCCTGGAGAAGTGGAAATCGGTCGACCCAATGCTCGACCTTATGCGCGTCCATCATGACCGGCGTCGCCCTCTCAGCCGTGACGACAGGCTGATCATCCGGCTCGCGTTGCGTTTTTCTCCCGCCGCGCCGGACTTGTGTGACCTGGGTCACCGACCGGGTGCAGCAGCTCAGCATAGCATCGCGGCACAATGAAAACGATACGGGCGCCGGCCCTGCACGGCACCCGATGGGAGTGACCCGATGCGCCGCCTCGCCCTGAGCTTCATGCTGGCTACACTCGCTGCCGGCCCGGCCGCCGCCGAACAGGATCTGCTCCTCGGCGCCAACATGTCCTCGCCTGCGATGACCCAGGCCGAGATGAGCCGCGCCGACGTCGAGGCGATGATCAAGGCCGCGGACGGCAGGCCGATCGACCTGCACGACAAGGCCCTGTCCGGCCTCGACCTGTCCGGGTTGAACCTCCGGGGCGCCAACCTGCGGACCGCGCGCCTGAACAAGACTAACCTGCGCGGCGCCGACCTCAGCGGTGCCAACCTCGAACAGGCGTGGTTCCTGAAGGCCGACCTGTCCGGCGCCAAGCTCGCGGAAACGAAGATGTTCGGCATCACCGCCCGGGACGCCAACCTCAGCGGTGCCGACCTCAGCCGGTCGATGCCGATCGGCGACTTCAAGGGCGCCAACATGAGCGGCGCGACGCTCGTAGACTTGAAAGGCGGCGCCGACATCAAGAACCAGTCCATGGGCCTGATGCGGGCGGTGTTCACCTCGGTGAACCTTGCGGGCGCGAACCTGAAGGGGGCCAACCTCGGGCGGTCGCGCCTGGAATACGCCAACCTCAAGGATGCCGACCTCACCGACGTGGTGCTGATGGGCTCGGATTTGTCCGGGGCGAACCTGACTGGGGCCACGGTAGCGGGCGCGGACTTCAAGAACGTCGACGTCAGCGGCGCCCGGCTGATCGACCTCAAAGGCCAGGACAGCGCCAAGGACTGGTCAGCCCGCGTGAACGTCGACCGCGCCATCACCCAGGCGTCGAACTAACCCTCGTTCCCCCGCCTCGCATCCGCTCACGGAGATCCGCGCTCATGACCACCCGCCGCATCCTGCTCGCCGCCTTCGCCGTCGCCCCCATGCTGTTCGGCACCGCCGCCATCGCCGCCGAGATGACCTACACGCCCGCCGCGTTCGAGGCCGCCCAGAAGGCGGGCAAGCCGATCCTGGTGCACATCACCGCCCCGTGGTGCACCACCTGCGCGGCGCAGAAGCCGATCCTCGCCGAGCTGGAGGCCGATCCGAAGTTCAAGGACCTGCAGGTGTTCGACGTCGACTTCGATAGCCGCAAGGACGTCGTGAAACAGTTCGGCGCGACGATGCAGAGCACCCTCATCACCTACAAGGGCGACAAGGAGACCGGGCGCTCGGCCGGCGAGACCAAGCCCGAGGCGATCTCGTTGCTCCTCGATAAGGCGATCTGAGCCGTCATGGTCACGAGCCTGAGCCTCGCCTTCCTTGCCGGCATCCTCTCAGTGCTGTCCCCCTGCGTGCTGCCATTGCTGCCGCTGGTGCTGGGCGCGGCGGCCTCGGAGCATAGGTTCGGTCCGGCGGTGCTCGCTGCCGGGCTCGCTCTTTCCTTCGTGGTCATCGGGCTGTTCGTGGCGGCCGTGGGGTTCGCCATCGGTCTCGACGCCGGCATCTTCCGAACCGGCGCGGCCATCATGCTCATCCTGATCGGGCTGGTCCTGATGGTCCCGGCGGCGCAGACGCGGCTGGCCGTGGCCGCGGGTCCGATGAGCAACTGGACGGAGAACAGGTTCGGCGGCTTCTCCACCGCCGGCCTGCTCGGCCAGTTCGGCGTTGGGGTGCTGCTCGGGGCGGTGTGGAGCCCTTGCGTCGGACCAACCCTCGGGGCGGCTTCACTGCTCGCCTCCCAGGGACGCGACCTCGGCACCGTCGCGTTGACCATGCTGCTGTTCGGCCTCGGCGCGGCACTGCCACTGCTCCTGCTCGGCACGCTCTCACGCGAGGTGCTGATGCGTTGGCGCAATCGGATGATGGGCCTGGGCAAGGGGCTGAAGGCCGCCCTCGGCTTGGTTCTGGTAGCCACGGGTCTGATGATCGCCACGGGCTACGACAAGGCCGCGGAGACCGCGCTGGTCAACGTCTCTCCGGATTGGCTCACCGGCCTGACCACTCGCCTGTGAAGCGGCTCTTCCCAGGGCCTGCTATCGGTGGTCAGCGGAAGTTCGACAATCGTTCAACAAATGTCCGGAACACGGACACAGCAGACAATTACGGTACTCTACACGCCCATGATGCGCTTGCGGCGTTGCCACGCCGCGACCTTGCTCAGAAGACGCGACAGGTTCTCGATCGAGTAGGGTTTGGGCAGTAGCTCGAACCCGTAGGTGCCGTTCTGCGCGAGCACGTGGCTGTAGCCCGAGGCCAGCAGGACCGGCAGATCAGGGTGCTGACGGCGGATCTCGTGGGCGAGGTCGATCCCGGTCATGCCTGGCATCACCACGTCCGTGAACACCACGTCGAACCGGTCGGCACCCTGTCGTAACTCGGCCAGCGCCTCCTCGGCGATCGTTGCCAGCACGGTCACGTAACCAAGTTCCCGCAGGCTCTGAACCGCGAAGGTGCCCACCTCCGCGTTGTCCTCCACCACGAGCACGCAGGTGCCGTGACCGTCCATCGGGACCTCGGGTTCGAAGGCGACCGTTACCTGTCCCATCGTCTCGACGCTCGGCAAATACAGGGTGAACGTAGTGCCCTTGCCCACCACACTCGTGACCGCGACCTCGCCACCGGATTGCTTGGCGAAGCCGAACACCTGCGACAGGCCAAGCCCTGTGCCCTGTCCCACGCCCTTGGTCGTGAAGAACGGCTCGAAGATGTGGTCCAAGCGTTCCTCAGGGATGCCGGAGCCGGTGTCGATGATGGACACGGCGATGAATGCCCCAACCACCGCCGCGTGCGCTCGGACGGCTGGCATCTGATCGACGGCCTCGATCCGGATCGTCAGTTGCCCTGCGCCGTTCATCGAGTCGCGTGCATTCACGACCATGTTCACCAGCGCGGTGTCGAACTGGCTGTGGTCGGCATTTATGAAGCGGGGATCGGCCGGAAGCTGCGTAATGATGCGGATACGTGAGCCGGTGAGCGTGCCCATCATGTCGCTGATCGCCCGGACGCTCTCGGCAGCGTCGAACACCTCGGGCTTGAGGGCCTGCCGCCGGGCAAAGGCGAGAAGCTGACCTGTGAGCTTGGCAGCGCGGTCAACCGTATCGGAAATTGCCGCGACGTAACGAAGACGGCGCTCCTCGGCGAGATCGGGGCGCTTGAGCAGGTCGGTAGACGACTTGATGACGGTGAGCAAATTGTTGAAGTCGTGCGCAACGCCGCCGGTCAGTTGGCCGATCGCTTCAAGTTTCTGTGACTGACGTAGGGCTTCCTCCGCCAGCATGAGTTCCTTGGTGCGCTCGGCCACCCGTTGTTCGAGGGTCTCGTTGAGTTCGCGCAACGCAACCGTCGCGCGGTTCTGTACGGTGACATCGTAACCGCCAGCGAAGATGCCGGTGACCACGCCGTCATCGTTGCGGATCGGCTGGTACAGAAGATCGATGAAGCGGTCTTCGTCCTCGCCGCCGAGGCGGATCGGGATACCACTGGCTAAGAACGGCTCGCCCGTCGAGTAGACTCCATCAAGCAACTCGAAGAAGCCCTGTCCCACGAGGTCTGGGAACACGTCTCGCACCTCGCGACCGAGGAAGCTGCGCGGACCCGCTATCGTCACGTAGGCTTCGTTGACGTAGTCGTAGACGTGGGTGGGACCGTTCAGGATCGCGATGAAGCCGGGCATCTGCCTGAAGACTTGCCGCTGCCGCTCGTCCCGCTCGCGCAGCCTTCGCTCGGCGTTAACTTGCGACGTAACATCCATGGCGTTGACGAACACGCCTGCGACCGCGCCGCCCTCGCCGCGCACGGGCGCAAAGCTGTAGAACCAGTAGGTCTCCTCCATGCGCCCATGGCGCCTCATCAGCAGCCGTTGCCGGTCTGTTGCGAACCCTTGCCCTGTCTCGATGACACGTTCGAGTTGGGGTTCGAGCACGGGCCAGATCTCGGACCAGACCTCGCGAAGCGGTTGGCCTAGCGCCTGCGGATGGCGCTCGGCGAGAGCGGGAGCGTAGGCGTCGTTGTAGATTAAGACGAACTCAGAGCCCCAGTAGAGGGCACTGACGATCGACGAGTTTAGGCAGACTGACAGGGTGGAGCGCAGGGACTGCGGCCACGATGACGGTTCGCCAAGTGGTGTAGCCGCCCAGTCGTGGACGCGGATGCGCGCACCCATCTCACCACCCTCGCTGAGGAAGTCGAGGCTACCCGACATCGGATCAGGCACGGTCATGAGGAGGAGGAGTCTGCTGCGCCATCGCTTGCCGGGAGGTCGGAGTGTTACCCATCTCGGCTCGCTCAAACTCGCGTAGAGCGGCCCGCACGACCTCGCTGACGCTGCTGTAGCGGCCAGTGGCTACACACCCTTGCAGGAACGCCCGGAGTTCCGGGGGCACGGAGATGGTGATGGTTTCGCGCAGAGCCATGCTTAGCCCTAGCATCGCCTTACAGTGTCTTACAGTTACATATGTTTGATCTGGTTGCGGTCATTATGCCGTCCGCTTCATCGCAGGAGCAGACATTAGACGATGCCTAAGCCATGTCCGAGTGGGGTCGTGAACGGGCGCGGCGGCACGTCCGCTTCATCGCTACGCCGACTAGAAGCGGACCGGCAGGAAACCACCCAACCCAGCCATTCGGAAGCGCCTACTCACGCGACTGAACCTGGCCGATAGCCGCCGGTCCGCTTCGGAGCAGATCCGCCGAAAAAGCGGACGGCCTCCTACCGACCCAACCCAGCCGCTAGGACCGGCGCCGGCGCGTCCCTAAAGCAGCCGTTCTTCAGCCCTCCGGCAACTTCAGCTCGGGGTGGGAGGCAATAATTGGCGCGGCGCTCAAAAGCATACGGTCGACGCCGAGCGCAGTCGCGCCGCCGTTCCCGGCTGCTGGGGTGAAGGCGGTCGCTACGGGCCAGAACGCGCGACCGATCCGCTGATCTGTTCTTCTACGGGCTGGCGGTGATCGCGGCAGACAAGATGCACGGGGTAATTGCCATCACGCTGTGGGCTCTTGGAAGTTCATTGCTTCCACTGCCCGCATGAAACGTTCGCGAGCACCCAGATCGACCCGGACAAGGTAGTCCTGAACAAGCGTGAGCAACATCAGGGCCTCGCGATCCAATATCAATGGACCGTAGAAATCAGATACTGGCCTGCCGAGGGCGTCGGCTATCCGGCGTAGGTTCCGTGTTGGCGTCTCGTCGCCGTCCATGGCGACTTGGGCTCTGACATCGTCGCCCATGCTCGCTTCCTCTGGCTTCTCCAGCCCCTCCGCGCTCCCCGGATGAGCTGCCTGGGCTACTACTATCGCAATGCCCATCGTCAGAATACAACCATAAAATGAAAGCTTTGTCATTTCGGTGACCCCAGAGTACGGTTTAATCTGGTCTGGCTGCCTGGATACGAGACAACACGATGAATCGGCGGTTTGATCGTTCAGTAGCCACGTCCGGGGGGGTTAGTGGGTCGCACGAGCGCCTATATGATGCCCTCGAAGCCTCATGCGTGGTCGGAACATGGGACTTGGATCATGTCCGTCAGGTCATCGTCTACGACGCCGGTGCGGCACAGCTGCTGACCGGCGACCCGGATCTCGCCGAGAAAGAGCTCACTGGGTTGATCTCCCTGGCGGCCGTGCATCCTGCCGATCATGCTTGGCTGATCGAGCATGTTGGAGAGGTGACCCGGGCGGGTGGCCTGTTCCTGGTCGAGTACCGTGTCATAGCCGAGGACGGAACCGTGCGCTGGCTCCTCAGCCGCGGGCGCACCTATTTGTCCGGAACTGGGCACCCCTTGCGCACGTGCGGGATCCTGATCGACATCACCGAGATGCACGATGGGGACGAGCGCTACGTCGTTAGCAATTTGGGTCCAAGCGATAACCCGCTGGAGCAAGCGACCGATCTGGCCCTGGCTCTTAAAAAGACGCTCGGCCCCGACGCGCCCGCTGGGGTCCGGGCGGCGACGGACCTGCTGTTGATCAACCTGGGGCAGGCGCTCGCCCGGGTCGGACGTCACTGAGCGACTGCCAACAGCTGACCCAACTCGGTCGTCCTGCATCTGCCCGTACGTTCCCATAAGCGGACACCTTTAGCGGGCCGGCGTGTCATGACGTTTCGCGAACCACCGGTCCCGATACTCCCGGACCCGCCCAGCCGCGCCGTCCAGCGGGCCAATCCACCCGGCATAGCCATCCGGCCGCGCCAATACGGCGCTGCCCTTACCCCCGAACACCACCTCGAACCGCCCCGCATCGTCAGCGGCCGGGACAAGCTGGACGACGGGGCCGTCGGTCCCCGCCAGATCAACAGGGCATTGTCCCGCGTTTGGCAGAGCGAGTACGAAGGTGGGATGTGACGGGTCGAGAGCCCGGTGCAGATGCGTCTGCACCCACGCCCCATCCTTCCGCTGCTGGACGGGTAGGTCCGGCATCCGGTCACCGGCACGTAGGGCGCCGGGGTGCCCGTCATTCTCTGAGAGGGGGCTATCGCGGTAGCCGACGGTGAGCTGCGCCAGCGTGGCGGTGGCGCTCGCTTGGACCAAGTCCACGCTTACGATCCAGGACCCGAGATGGTTGAACAGGGTGCGCACGAGTGGGTTCTCGGTGCCGATCGTCGTGGTCAGGCTGTCGGTGCGCGATAGGACGCTGCGCATCACCGGCAGCCGGTCGGCCTCGTAGGTATCGAGCAGGTCGGCAGGCGCCTCTTTTCGCATGACCAGGGCGAGCTTCCAGCACAGGTTGATCATGTCCTGGATGCCGGTGTTCATCCCCTGCGCGCCGGCCGGAGAGTGGATGTGTGCGGCGTCCCCTCCGAGGAACAGACGCCCGATCCTGAGGCGGGGCACCATCCGGCTGTTGATGCGGAACCATGAGCTCCAGGTGAGGTCGTGGAACCGGGCCGGAATGGGGGAGCGCTGGTCGTAGATCGCCTGCAACTCGTCGCGTGAGGGCGCAGTGTCCTTCGAGGGCGCGCTCAGGGGATTCGAGGCGATCAGCCGGAAGTGATCGCCGCCCATCGGGAACAGGCCCATGAAGCCGTGCTCGGACGAGAAGATGTGGAAGTCCGTGTCAGCTAGCGCGCCGTCGATCTTGAGGTCGCCGAGCGCGTAGTCCTCCGTGCGGGTATGCCCCTCGAAGGGCAGGTCGAGGGTGGTGCGCACGAGGCTGTGCGCCCCTTCCGCCGCGATGATCCAGGGCGCGGCGACCCGCTCAAGGCCGCGGCCGGGGCGTTCGAGGACGGCGTGGACGGGGGCGATATCGTGCGCGTGCACGTCCTGCTGAATGCCGACGATTTCCGTCCTCCATTCCGGCGCAACGCCGTGGCGGGCGCAAGCCTCGCGCAAAACCCGCTCGGTCTCTGCCTGGGACACGAACAGGATGTACGGATAGCGGCTCTCGACATGCGCGAAGTCGAGGTGGAAGACCCTCTTGCCGCCGCCGTAGACACTGCCGTAGCGGCCCGGATTGCCGAGGTGGACCAGCTCGTCGGCGAGCCCGCGTTGATCCAGGAGTTCGAGAGTCCGCGCCTGGACGCCGATCGCGCGGGAAGTGGTAGCTGGCGCCTCCCGCTTGTCGATGAGGCGCACCGGGACGCCAAGGCGTGCGAGTTCGAGGGCGGCGGTCAGGCCGGTCGGGCCAGCGCCGACGATCAGGACGGGGTTGGACATGGCACCTCCTTCTGCCTCAGTCTCCGGTCAGCCACGGCGAGCCATCGTCGGGCGGGAGTTCGAGTCCGTGGGTCTCCTGCGTGTAGAAGCGAAGGCGCCGGCCGTCGGGGTCGGCGAACACGATGAGCCACGCCTGGATCGCGATGAGGACGGGCGAGTGGGCGATGCCCGCCGTGTCGAGGTGCGCGATCCAGCCGTCGAGGGCGGCCCGGTCCCGCACGGCAAGGGTAACTGGATCGAAGCCGGCCTGACGCGCGGCCTGGATCGGATCGAGACGCAGTTCGAGGTGCGTGCCGAGCCCCGGGACCTCAAGGATCAGGGCGTATAGTGTGCCGTCGGCGTGTCGATGGTCCCAAGCTTCGATGCGCTGGGCCCTGAGAGCGCACGCGTAGAAGGCGAGGCTGCGGTCGAGGTCGGCGACCGGGAACTTGAGGTGATGTATGCCGAGCAGGATCGGCGTCCCCATGCCGCACTCCGTCCGGGGAAGGTGCGGCTCAGGACTGAGCCAACGCCCTGCAACCCATTTCTGTTAAGCGCTTAACAATGTCAAGGATGCCGAGGAAGACGTCAGCCCCGCCGCTCGTCCCGCCCGACTTCGTGCGCCGCCGCTACCACGCCGTCCTTCCGCCCGGCGATGCGCTCGCCCTGGAGGCGTTGTTTGCTCTGCGCTCAGGCGTCCAGGCACTCGACAATGTCGTCGCGCGCTGGCTTGGCGATGACGCGCTGACACCCGGCCGCTGGCAGGTGCTTGCTGTGCTGTGGTCGCGCGACGAACCCGTGCCCCAGCGCGAGATCGTCGGGGCGCTGAAGGTCTCACGTGCCAACGTGTCGATGCTGGTCGATACCCTGCAGAAGGAAGGGCATATCGAAGCAGCGCCAGACCCGGCGGACGGGCGTCAGGTGTTGGTCTCGCTGACGCCTGGAGGTCGTGCGGTGACGGATCGGCTCATGCGGGAGACGGCGAGCAAGCTCCGGTGCAGTCTAGCCCTCGACGACGATGCATTGCGCACCCTGACCGATCTGATGATGCGACTTTTTCGATAATCTTCGGCGCCTTTACAACCTATGGATCGATCGGATGAGCAGAGTTAGGGCCTGTGGAGGGAGGTTATGCGTGTCCGCTTTGAACCTCATGCCCTCGGAAGCAGACCGGCGGAAATCCACCCTGAGCGGCATTCCCGCTTCCGACCCAACCCAGCCGCTCACCACTTCGGCTTTGATGCAGGAGGGCGGACAAACGTTCGATCGCCCGCCATTCAGAATGCCTGGTCAGGCCACCATCACGTCCATGACCCATGTCACACCGAACCGATCCGTCAGCATCCCGTAGAGCGGCGACCAAGCCGAAGCACCGAGCGGCTGCAAGACCGACGCGCCCACGCGAAGCTTCTCCCAGTACGCGGTGATCTCCTCAGACGAGGTGCCACGGACCGAGACGTAGAACGCGTTCTCCCCCGGGTTCCACGGCTTTTCCGGCTGTACGTCATAGGCCATGATCCGGAAGCCCTGATCGGAAGCCACTTGGCCCCAGATCATATGCTCAGCCTGCACAGCATCCTGCGTCGCCCCGAGGTCCCCGTAAGTGACGATCGTCCGCTGGCCGCCGAAGACGGAGCGGTAGAAATCGAGCGCCTCGCGAGCCTGCCCGCGGAAGTTGAGATGAGTGGTCGTCTGGACGGTCATGGCAGTCTCAAATGTGCAGGGCGTGTTGCCGAGCCCTGCGACTGGGATGTACCAACCCCTACCTGACAAAAACCGGCAGTAGGCTGATGGCACGGAGCGACCGCCTCTTCCGTCTCCTCCAGGCGATGCGCAGCCTGCCCAAACCGGTGACGGCCGCGCGTCTGGCAGAGGAGACCGGCGTCTCGGTGCGCTCGCTGTACCGGGACATCGACAGCCTGCGGGCCGCCGGAGCCCGGATCGACGGCGAGCGGGGTTACGGCTACCGGCTGACCGAGGATTACGCGCTTCCACCGCAGACGTTGGATCGCCTGGAGATCGAGGCGTTGGCGCTCGGCATGGCGGAGGTGCGCGCCATGGGCGATCCCGACTTGGCGGCGGCAGCGGCTTCGGTCGTGGCCAAGGTCGCAGCGATACTGCCGGACGATCGCGAGCAGCACCTGTTCCACTGCGTATCGAAGGTCTATCGCCCCGAGGCACGCTACGCGTCCGCTCAGAACCTAGGTCTGATCCGGCAGGCATGCTGGCGGGAAGAGGCGCTCACCATCCACTACACGGATGAGCGCGGTTCGGGCACGTTGCGGACGATCCTGCCGCTGGCGATCGTTCATACGGAGCGGCGACTGGTCGTTTTATCATGGTGCCGTCTGCGCGAAGCGTTCCGCATGTTCCGGATCGACCGCATCGTCGAAGCCAAGGTCGAGGGGGGCAGCTTTCGGCCGGACCGGGCATCCTTACTGCGCACCTACCTGGAAGCGCTGGAGAGCGGGGATGCGGCCCCGGCAGCACGATCTGGTGCTGACCGCAGGGCAGAATGGATCGACTTTTCAAGTCTGCTTCAACGCCTACGCCACTTGGAAGCGGACCAGCCGCAATCCACCCTGAGCAGCCATCCCGCTTCCGACCCAACACGGTCGTTCACGCGCGGTTATGTGCCTCCCGGAAGCGGACATGGCCGCAGACGTGAAAAAGATCGATGTGGGGGTCGCTGTAATCGCTTCATCGAGCCGAGCATTCAAGGCGGGCACGCCTGCGAGGTCAGCTGATGACAGTCTCCTGCTTGTCGTCTCCGAAGCCGGCTCAGGCCATCAGGCAATGAGTGTTGTCCGCAACGTGCTCCCGGTAGCGCGCGATGACATCACCGTGGCCGCCGCCCGCTATCAGGGTGTTGGCTGCCTCCACCGCGGCCACGACCTTCTCCCATCTCGGCTTGGCCCTCCGCGCCGCGCCATGCGATCCGCACCAGTCGCAACTCGATGACCTTCTGAGCCTCCACGGCGAGCGGAAAGTCGGCACAGAACGGGTTCAGCATGACGGCTCCGGTCGGTGGTTCGCGCCTGATAACGCCGTAGCGGAACCCCAGTCGCTACGGACGATGACGCAGGTCAACCTCTGCCGGCGGGTTCAAGCCTCGGCGATGAGATCCTTGATGCGGGTGGCGAGGGTTTCCAGCACGAACGGCTTGGTCAGGACCTGCATGCCGGGGCGCAGGTAGCCATTCCCGAGCACAGCGTTCTCGGCGTAGCCGGTAATAAAAAGCACCTTCAGGTCCGGCCGCCGCTCGCGGCCGGCATCGGCCATCTGCCGCCCGTTCATGCCCCCCGGCAGCCCGACGTCGGTCACCAGCAGGTCGATGCGCACGTCCGACTGAAGTGCCTTCAGGCCTCCCACGCTGTCGGCGGCCTCGATGGCGGTGTAGCCAAGGTCTTCCAGTACCTCGGTGACGAGCATGCGCACGGAGGGCTCGTCGTCCACGATCAACACTGTCTCGCCCTGGCCGGCCTGCTCCACCTCGGCAAGCCTGCGGGCCACGTCATCCTCGTCGGCCTCGCCGTAGTGGCGCGGCAGGTACAGGCAGACCGTCGTCCCGACGCCGACCTCGGAATAGATCCGCACCTGTCCGCCGGACTGTCGGGCGAAACCGTAGACCATGGACAGTCCGAGGCCCGTGCCCTCGCCGGTAGGCTTGGTGGTGAAGAACGGCTCGAACACCTTTCCAATCAGATCCGGGGCCATGCCGGTGCCGGTGTCGGTCACGCAGACGCCCAGGTACTGGCCGGCAGCGAGATCGTGCTGGCGGCCACCGGCCTCGTCAATCCACCTGTTGGCGGTCTCGATAGTGATGCGGCCGCCGTCCGGCATCGCGTCCCGAGCGTTGATGCACAGGTTGAGCAGCGCGTTCTCCAATTGTCCTGGGTCGATCAGCGCCGGCCACAGCCCCGCGAGGCCGACGACCTCCAAGTGGACGGCAGGACCGACAGTACGCCGGATCAACTCCTCCATGTCCCGGACCAGGCGGTTCACGTTGGTGGGCTTGGGGTCGAGGGTCTGGCGCCGGGAAAAGGCGAGCAGGCGATGCGTCAGGGCGGCGGCGCGCTTGGCCGCCCCTTGCGCGACGCTCATGTAGCGGTCGAGGTCGCCCATGCGACCCTGCAACATGCGGGTCTGCATCAGTTCCAGCGAGCCTGAGATGCCGGCAAGCAGGTTGTTGAAATCATGCGCGAGGCCGCCGGTCAGTTGGCCGACCGCCTCCATCTTCTGCGACTGCCGCAGGGCCTCCTCCGTCTTCGCGAGCGCTTCGCCCTGCAGCTTGATCTCGGTGACGTCGCGTACGGACGAGTAGATGAGCCCGTCGCGCGGGACAGCGTTCCAGGACAGCCAGACGTAACCGCCATCCTTGCGGCGGTAGCGGTTCTCGAACGTGAGTTGGGCCTCCCCGCGCGACAGCCCCCCCGCCGCCGCCAAGGTCGCGGCGATGTCGTCGGGGTGGACGAAATCGAGGAACGGTCGCGCCTTCATCTCGGCCTCGGTCCACCCGAGGGTCCGCGGCCAAGCCGGGTTGAGACCGACGAAGTAACCGTCGAGGTTGGCTACGCATAAGAGGTCGGACGAAGCTTGCCAGATCTGGTCGCGCTCGGCGGTCCGGGCGGCGACTTGGCGGGCTAGGTCGGCCTCCGTCTGCGCCCGGACGGTCACGTCCTGCACGAAGACGTGGAAGCCGTCGACCGCGCCGCCGTCATCCTGGCGGGGCAGGTAGCGAATCTCGGCAACGCGGTGCCGCCCGTCGCGGTGCGGCCAGTCCGTCTCGAAGGTGACGGGCTCGCCCCCGAGTGCCCGGTCGATGAAGGGCCGCCGAACGGCGTAGGCGGCCGGGCCCAGGAGTTCGCGGACATCGCGCCCGACGACCTCGCCGGGCGGGACGAAGAACCAGTCCCGGTAGGCATCGTTGGCGAAGCGGTAGACATGGCCCGCGTCGATGAACGCGATCAGCACCGGCAGCGCGTCGGTGATGAGTCGGAGTTCGCGGGCGTTGGCCTCCGCCCGCAACTCGGCGTTCCTTCGTGCGGTAATGTCGCCGAAGAAGACCGCGACGCGGCGGTCGCGCGGGTCCCCGACCCGGTGCGCACGCACGTCAAACCAGCGCCCGAACACGGCGGCGTAGTTCTCGAAGTGGGCGGATTCCCCAGTCAATGCGACGCGGCCGTAGCGGTCGAACCAGTGCCGTTCGAGGTTGGGCGCGAACGAGCTGACCCACCGACCGGCGACGTCCGCGCCGGTCTGCCGGGCGAAGGCCGGGTTGGCTTCCTCGATCAGGTAGTCGACCGCCCGTCCGTCCGCGTCGAAGCGCATCCTGATGATGCAGAACCCGACCTCGATCGTCTCGAACAGCGTCCGGTAGCGGGCCTCGCTAGCCTGCAGCGCCTCCTCGGCAAGGCGGCGGTCATGGATGTCCTCGACGACGCCGTACCAAGCCACGATGGCGCCGGCTTCGTCCCGGCGGGGACGCGCCCTGGCTCGCATCCAGCGGTATTCGCCTGCAGCCGCGATGTTGATGCGGTAGTCCACGTCGACCGGATCGCCCGAGGCGAGGCAAGCCGAGAACACCGCGACCGTGTGCGGAATGTCGTCCGGATGCAGGGCCTTCATCCAGCCCGCGCCGTCCGGTTCGCCCGGGGCCTGGCCCGTCAGGTCGAGCCAGCGATTCGAGTACGAGGTGATGTTGCCAACTGGGTCGCAGGTCCACGGGACCTGAGGGTTGAGTTCGACCGTGTGCCGGAAATGGTCTTCGCTCTCGCGGAGCTTCGCCTCGTTCTCCCTCAGCGCCATCCAGTGGAACGCCTCGCCTTCCGCCTCCGGCAGCCGCGACCGCAGGCGTATGACCTCCGCCTCAAGCTCGTTCCGCGACAACGCCGTGACGTCGAACCCAACCAAAACTCACTTCTCGCGATTGGCCGAGGTCTCGCCTCGAATTCGTGTATCCCGGGGGGCAAGCCATCCGGGCTCGACCGGTTCCGTTGACCGCGTCCCCCCGGCCGGGGCCGTGAGGCCCCGCCTGATCGGGCTACGCGGTCCGCTCCCGTCGAATCGCCCTGCGGAAGCGGGCTGCCTCAAGTCCACCGGTGCTGCCGTTCCAATAGCGGCCCTAGCCGTCGATCCGTCCCTGTCGAGCATCCCGGAGCGGGGCGTGTTCCACGACAAGCCGTTCCAGCAGCGCAAGCTCGTTCAAGGCATCCTCGAATTTGCGTCGGCCAGCCGATAGCTCGATCTATCGACCGGCTAAAAGGCACACCCGGTTCGGTGTTCAACGTCAGGTTCCCAGCATTTCTGACCGAGACCGGACGTTCCGGGCTCCACCCAACCCAGCCGTTCAGAGGCACTGGCCAACGCGACCGAAGCTGGCCGAAAGCTGCCGGTCCGCTTCGGAGGCGGGCGACCACGAAAGCGGACGCTCTCCAACCAACCCAATTCTGTCGTCAGGTTGATCTTCCCCGGTCACCAGAAGCGGACGCATGAAAGTCCGATCTTACCGGATGTCAGGCAGATCGACCCGAGGGACTGGGCTGCAACCCGCGAGCGACTAGCCTGACCAGACTCGCTCGGCAACCTTTGCGCAGGTGCGAAAAGTTCCATGCGACGCTCGCTCGGCTCAAGGCCGAGCTTCGTTGAAGCCCCACTGAGCAAGCGTATCCCGAACACTGATATTGCCGTCGCCCGTCATGGGCATTGAACGATCGAGACTTCCCATGTCCACCCTCATCCGCGCCGGCCTCTCGCTCGGCGCCCTGGCCATTTTCGCCGGCCTGCCTCGGCTCGCCTCGACCGAGGCCGCCATGACTGCGGGTCGCATCGCCGTCGATCAGCTGTCCGACAGCGACATCGCTCCGTTGAAGACGCAGATCGCGGCCGACCTCGCCGGCGGCTCCACGCTGCCGTTCCTGGCACTCCTCGCCGTTCTAGCAGTGATCTGGCTGGCTCCCGCCCGCCGGGTGCCACTCGCCGTCTTGGTCCTGGGCCTTGCCTCTGCCGCAGCGCCCGAGCCCGCGCGCGCCTACTTCAGCAAGTACGACTACGGCGAGTACATCGAGATCCTACCGAACCAATCAGCCTTTGTGATCCCAGAGAGCGGGGACACGAAGACAACGCAGGCGCAGTTTGGCTCGGAGCGCTTCCTCTCCGAGAGCAAGGTCGCGGCCAAGCGTGTCCAGATCCCGCACACCAAGCTGCCCAACACCGGCACGCTGTCAGACTATTATGTGCCAGCCGCGCGTTTGATCATCGTCGACCGAACGCCCGTCTCGCGCGAGTGGACGACCTCGTCCAACCGGGGCACTTCGGCCGCCGATCAGGGCTTCCGCTTCGAGACCGCCGACTCGATCGGGCTCTCGACCTCGGTGGTGATCTCCGCCTTCGTAAAGGAAGAGGACGCAGCCAAGTTCCTTTACTGGTTCGGTACCAAGCCCTCGGCCCAGGACACGGACGAGGCGCGCTTCGCCTCGGTCCTCTACGGCCGATCGCTAGCCGAGGTGGTCGACGGCAACGTCCATCGCACTGTGCAGGCAGCGCTCGCGCGGGAGTTTGGCCGTCGCTCGACCGATGACGCGATCCGTCAGAAGGCCGAGATCATGGCCGCCGTCGAGAAGGCTGTAATCGACCAGTTCGCGCCGATGGGCATCACCGTGACAACGCTGGGCTTTGCCGACGAGCTGAACTTCGAGAATACCGCGATCCAGGCGGCGATCGACGATACGTTTATGGCCAACAAGCGGGCGCAGTCGGCCCAGGCGCAGCTTGCCACGCTGCCGATCCAGGAGCGGATCCTCGACATGGAGATCCGCCGGTCGGACGCGCAGGCAAGGCAGACGCTCGCTGGCCGCTGGAACGGCAGCGCATCGGGCTTCCTGCCGTCGTGGGTGGTAATTCCAAGCGATATCCTCGGCACCGTCCGCGGTTGGTTAGGCGGTGGTGAGCAGAAGCCGGCGACGACTTCTACAACGAAGGGCTGATAGCCAAGCTATGATTACAAGCCGAGCGCTTGATATCCGTAAGGGGGGAGCTGCTTTCGACCCAACGTAGGCCTACAGATTGCTGCCAGCGCTGCGCGAAAGCGGTCATAGGTCCGGGTACCCGTGCAGGTCACGTGCGCTGCCAAGGCGCATAGTCAATGCGGTTCGGCTTCACAGATAGTGCAGGCACGACCTGGAATATGGCTCACTGTCCAGGGAGGACCAGGGCGAGTCACTCTTCGCCACCGGTGATGCTAGCGAAGAAATTGTTTCTCGTTCTAACCCGCCTCAGCAACGCTTAGTCACTACGTCCTGTGACACAAACAAATGTTGGGGACTTTGATTGTTCTTGGACCACCCTAACCGAGGGGCCTCGAAGATGCCGGTTCGCTCTTTAGTGATTTTGATACTGACGTCGGTTGCAACGCCAGCCCTGGCCTTGCAACCGCAGGACACTTTGCGTGATTGGAGCGCCGCACCGGGCGTCGACCGGGACCGCCTTATGCAGCAGTTGGAGAAATCCGGCGGAGGAGGTGCTCCGCGCAAGGATGTGTTGTCCTGCCTAAATGCCGCTTCGGGCATGGACGCGCATGCCAACTTGGCGATCAGCGACGTGTTCACTGCCTGCACTAAACAGACACTGAAAGACTCGATCTGAGCGTCGCCCCCCACCTCGCTCGTGAAGCAAGGGAGTATTCTCCCGAGGAAGGAGCACGGCATCGATGGGGCCGAGGGAACCGAACGCCACCCGCAAGGGCGATCAGAAAATCATAAGGCTTGAAACCGATGCTCTCGCAAACAGCTATCCTCCTGACCGCCCTCCTGTTCGGCGGGATGATCCTGTACTCATTCGGCTTCGCCGCGTTCTTGTTTAGCGCCCTGCCCGCCGACGCGGCAGGCCCGCTCCTGCGCCGCGCCTTCCCGCACTTCTACGTTTTCGTCATAGGGTGCGCCCTCTTCGGCGCAGCGCTGACAGCCAGCATCGATAGGACCTCCGCTCTTATTTTGGGGCTCATCGCCGTCACGGCACTCCTCGCGCGCCAAATCCTCATGCCGGCCATCAACGGGGCGACCGACATGGGCAATCGTAGACGTTTCGGCGTGCTTCATACCGGGTCGGTGCTGGTCACCTTGGCTCACATCGTCGGATCGTCCGCGGTGATCCTGAGGCTATCCGCCTAGGTTTTTGATCCCTCGGTGTGGTGGTACGGTCGGCCACCAAGCCGTTCGGGACGCCGAACCGGCCATGTCATCCCCGGCAGCACCTGCATCGCCGCGTGGGCCGGAGCTCCGATCGGCGGCGCCGCGCCCTGGCTCCCTTCATCCCCGGCGTCTGGCGCTAGCGGTCCGGGCGAACGGCCGGCATCCTAAGCGTCGTGCCGAGGACAGCCATGCCGAGTGAGATCACCCTCTTTGAGGCCCGGCGGGTCATCACGATGAACCCATCGCGTTCGGATGCGACCCATATCGCCGTGCGGGACGGGCGCGTGCTGATGGTCGGGACGCCGGCCGAGTTCGACGGGCTCGACGCGGTGCCGGATCGCCGCTTCGCCGACAAGGTCATCCTCCCCGGCTTCGTCGAGGGGCACGCCCACGTGATGGAGGGCACCCTCTGGCGCCAGACCTATGTCGGCGCTGGCGACCGCCGCAGCCCGGACGGACGTCGCGTGCCGGGTCTGCGCGACATCGGCGCCGTCGTGGACCGGCTCTCGGAGGCGGACCGGGCCATCGCCGACCCGGACCAGCTGCTCTACGGTTGGGGCTTCGATCCGCTGCATCTCGGCGGCGCGCGCCTGACCCGCCACGACCTCGACCGGGTCTCGACCACCCGGCCGGTGATGGTCCACCATGCCAGCCTGCACATCACCAACGTCAACAGCCTGCTCCTGGAGATGGCCGGCTTCGATGAGCACACGGCCATCGACGGCGTGCCGAAGCTGCCGGACGGCACGCCGTCCGGCGAGCTGCAGGGGATCGCCGCGCGGCTGCGCCTGTTCCGGGGGCTCGGCTACAACCCGATGAGCGGGACCCTCGACGCCGCCGATGTGGGCCGGTTCGGCGCGGCTGCGCAACTCCAGGGCATCACCACCATCGCCGACCTGCACAACGACCTCACGGACGCGACCGTGGCGGTTTACGGCGCTGCCTGCGTCGAGGGACTGCCGGTGCGGATCGTGCCGGCTCTGGCCTCGGTCTCGTGCCCCCCGGAAGACGGGGTCGCCAGGATCGGCCGCCTCGCCGCCGCTAGCACCGAGCGCCTCCGCTTCGGCATCGTGAAGATCGTCGTCGACGGGTCGATCCAGGGCTTCACCGCCCGGCTCCTGCCGCCGGGCTATCACAACGGCGCGCCGAACGGCCTCTGGTACGTCGCCCCCGAGGATCTCGACCGGATCGTCGGCGTCTACCACGCCGCCGGCATCCAGCTTCACATCCACACCAACGGCAACGAGGCCACCGAGGCGGCGCTCGACGCGGTCGAGAAGGCGCAGATCGCCCATCCCCGTCCCGACCACCGGCACACCCTCCAGCATTGCCAGATGGCAACTGAGGCGCAGCTGCGGCGGGTCAAGGCCCTGGGCCTGTGCCTCAACCTGTTCTCGAACCACCTCTACTACTGGGGTGACGCCCATCACGACCTGACGATGGGGCCAGAGCGGGCAGCCCGGATCGACGCCGCCAGGAGCGCGGCGCGGCTCGGTATCCCGCTCGCGATCCACTCGGACGCGCCGGTGACGCCGCTCGGGCCGCTGTTCACCGCTTGGTGCGCCGTCAACCGGACCACATCGTCGGGGCGCGTGCTCGGCCCCGAGGAGCGGCTGAGCGTCGCCCAAGCCCTGCACGCCGTGACGCTGGGGGCCGCCTACACCCTGCGGATGGACCATTGCGTCGGCTCCATCGAGGCCGGGAAGTTCGCCGATTTCGCCGTCCTCGACGCGGATCCCTACGCGGTACCCCAGGAGGCGCTCAAAGACATTCCGGTCCACGCCACGGTGTTGGGCGGCCGCGTCTTCGCGGTGCCGCCGGCATGAGGCGCGGGCTTCCCCCGCCCGCGACGCGCTGCCCGCTCACGGTCGTCGGCGGCTTCCTCGGAGCCGGCAAGACGACGCTGCTGAACCGGCTGCTCGCCGGGTCGCAGGGCCGCTACGCGGTGCTGGTCAACGATTTCGGCGCGATCAACGTCGATGCGGGCCTGATCCAGAACCATGATGGGCAGACCCTGCGGCTGACCAACGGCTGCGTCTGCTGCAGCCTCGCCGACGGCTTCCTCGACACGCTGATGCGCGTCCTCGCGGAGCCCGAACCCTTCGACCACATCGTCATCGAGGCGAGCGGCGTCGGCGATCCGGGCGCCATCGCGGAGATCGCCCTGGTGGAGCCCGGCCTCGTCCTGCGCGGCGTCGTCGTGCTGGCGGATGCCGAGCGCCTGCCGGGCCTCGCCGCCGACCCGCGCCTGGGCGATACCCTCGCCCGCCAGATCCGCGCGGCCGACCTCCTCGTTCTCAACAAGCGCGACCTCGTGGACGAAGCGGGTCGCGCGGTAGCCCGGGATACGCTCGCCGCCCTCGCGCCCGGCGTCCCGGTCATCGAGACCGTGGCGGCCGCGCTGCCCGCTTCTGTCTTCGATCTCGGCGGCGCAGGTCCGGACCGGGCCCGGCGGGGATCGACCCGGCTGCGGGCCGAGGCGGTGCCGCACGAGGAGGCCTTCCAGCGCCTGCTCTACCGGCGCGCGGGCGCGTTCGACCGCGCCGCGCTCGAACGCGCGCTCGCCGGCATGCCGGCCGCACTCCTGCGGCTGAAGGGTCGCCTCGGTCTGGCCGACAGGCCCGGGATGCACCTGCTGCAGATGGTCGGGCGCCGCTGGAGCCTGTCGCCGCTGCCCGAGCCTGCGCCGGACGAAGCCGAACTCGTCGGCATCGCGGCGACCGATCCCGAAGCCGGCCCGACGCTCGCCGGCCTCCTCGACGCCGCGATGCGACACCCGCACACCCCACACGGAGACCGAACCCGATGCGCCTGACCAAACGCACGCTCCTCGGCGCCGGCCTCTCGGTCCTCGCCGCACCCCTGACGACCCCGATCCTCGACCTGCCGAAGGCGCTGGCCGACGACGCGGCCGCGCCGCTGGTGATCGGCACCAGCCAAGTGCCGCGCCACTTCAACGGCGCCGTGCAGTCCGGCATCGCCACCGGGATGGTGTCGACGCAGATCTTCGCGAGCCCGCTGCGCTACGACGACCAGTGGAACCCGCAACCCTACCTGGCGAAATCCTGGGTCGTCGCCCCCGACAACCTCAGCGTGACGCTCCACCTCGTGGAGGACGCCGTCTTCCACGACGGCCACCCGCTGACCGCCGAGGATGTCGCCTTCTCGATCGGGGTGATCAAGGCCAACCATCCGTTCCAGACCATGCTGGAGCCGGTCTCGACGGTCGAGACCCCCGATGCCCACACGGTCATCATCCGGCTCGCGCGCCCGCACCCGGCGCTGCTGCTGGCCATGTCGCCCGGCCTGATGCCGATCCTGCCCAAGCACGTCTACGGCGACGGCCAGGACATCAAGACCCATCCGGCCAACCTGAAGCCCGTCGGCTCCGGCCCGTTCAAGTTCGTGGAGTACAAGCAGGGCGAGTCGATCCAGCTCGAGCGATTCGACCGGTTCTTCATCCCCGGGCGGCCCAGGTTGGCGCGGCTCGTCTACCGGATCCTGCCGGACCAGAACAGCCTCGTCATCGCCACCGAGCGGCGCGAGATCGGCATGCTGCCGTTCCTCTCCTCGGTGCGCGATATCGAGCGCCTCGTCAAGGCGCCGACCCTGACCGTGACGGATCGCGGCTTCGAGGGGATCGGCCCGATCAACTGGCTGGCCTTCAACTGCGGGAAGAAGCCCCTCGACGACGTGCGCGTCCGTCGGGCCATCGCGCTGGCGGCCAACCGCGACTTCATCACCGGCAAGCTGCTCGGCGGCGTCGCGAAGGCGGCCACCGGCCCGATCGTGCCGGGCTCGCCGTTCTACGAGCCGGCCGTCGACCTCTACAAGCTCGACATCGCCGAGGCGGACGCCCTGCTCGACGAGGCCGGCCTGAAGAAGGGGCCGGATGGCACGCGGTTCCAGCTCACCATCGACTACATCCCCAACGACAACGATCAGCAGCGCAACGTCGCCGAGTACCTGCGGGCCGGCCTCAAGCGGATCGGCATCGCCCTCCAGGTCCGCGCTGCGCCGGACTTCCCGACCTGGGCGCAGCGCGTCTCCAACTTCGATTTCGACCTGACCATGGACAACGTCTTCAACTGGGGCGACCCGGTGATCGGCGTGGCGCGGACCTACCTGTCGACCAATATCCGCAAGGGTGTGATCTGGTCGAATACCCAGCAGTACAAGAACCCGAAGGTCGAACTGCTGAACGCCGCCGCGGTCGAGACAGACCCGCAGAAGCGCAAGGCGCTCTACGACGAGTTCCAAAAGATCGTCGTGTCCGAGGCGCCGATCGCCTATCTCAACCTCACCCCCTACAAGGCGGTCTAGGACAAGCGCCTGACGAACCTGCCCCTGTCGATCTGGGGGCCGCTCTCGCCCCTCGACGAGGTCGCCTGGGCGCAGGGCGCCGCCGGAGCCGAGCGATGACGGGCCTGCGCAGGCTCGGCGCGACGGCAGCGAACGCCGTCGGCCTGCTGCTCGCCGTGGTGGTACTGAACTTCCTGCTGATCCAGGCGGCGCCAGGTGATCCGGCGCAGGTCATCGCCGGGGAGATGGGCGGTGCCTCGCCGGAGATCATGGCCGAGATCCGCACGCGCTACGGCCTCGACCGCAGCCTGCCCGAGCAGCTCGCGACCTATGTCGGCAAGGTCGCGCGGGGCGATCTCGGCTACTCGTTCTTCTTCAACGAGCCGGTCTCGCGCCTCATCCTCGGGCGGCTGCCGGCCACCGCCGTGCTGGTCCTGTCGTCCCTCGGCTTCGCGGTGCTCGCCGGCGCCGGCCTCGGGATCCTGGGCGCCCGCAAACCGAACGGCCTCCTCAGTCACGCGGTCTCCCTGGTGGCGATCGCCGGCAACGCCGCGCCGGTGTTCTGGACCGGCCTGATGCTGCTGGTCGTGTTCGCCTCCCTGTGGCCGGTGCTCCCGGTCGCCGGGATGGAGGACGTGGCCACCCCGCGCCACGGCCTCGCCTACGGTCTCGACGTCGCCCAGCACCTGGTCCTGCCGGCGCTGATCCTCGGCATCGTCTACGTCGCGCAGTACAGCCGCCTGATGCGCGCCAGCATGATCGACGCGCTCAACGCCGACTACGTCCGGACCGCCCGGGCCAAGGGCCTGCCGGAGCGGATCGTGATCGGCAAGCACGCGCTGCGCAACGCGCTGATCCCCCTCGTCACCATGGTCGGGCTCCAGTTCGGTCAGCTCTTCGCCGGGGCGATCCTGGTGGAGACCGTGTTCGCGTGGCCGGGGCTCGGCCGGCTGACCTTCGACTCGATCCTGCGGCGCGACTACCCGACGCTGCTCGGGATCCTGTTCTGCTCGGCGCTGCTGGTCATCGCGGCGAACCTCGTCACCGACCTCCTCTATCGCCTGATCGACCCGCGGATCCGCGCCGGGAGGCCGTTATGAGCGCCCTCATCGCGGCCGAGCCGGCGGTGCGGCCCGAGCCGATGCGTTCCGAGGCGGCGGCCCCGATGCCGCGTCCCGCGGCGAATCCCGGCCTTGCCGCCCTGCGCCTGTTCCTGCGCAACCCGAGCGGGCTCCTGGGCTCCGTCATCCTGATCGGCCTCCTGTTCGCCGCGCTGGCGGGCCCGCACCTCTACGGGGTCGACCCGTTCGAGATCGTCGGCGCCCCGTTCCAGCCCCCCGGGGGCGACCCGGTGCTGGGTACCGATTACCTCGGCCAGGATATCCTCGCAGCTCTGCTCCAGGGCGGCCGCGCGACCCTGCTGGTCGGGTTCTCGGCGGCCCTCATCACCGTGGTGATCGGCGTGACCTTCGGGGCGCTCGCAGGCTTCTTCGGCGGCCGGGTCGACGCGGCGCTGATGAAGGTCACCGAGTTCTTCCAGGTGCTGCCGACCCTGCTGTTCGCGATGGTTCTGGTCACCCTGTTCGGCCAAAGGATCGCCATCACCACGATCGCGATCGGCATCGTGTCCTGGCCGCCCACGGCCCGTTTGACCCGGGCCGAGTTCCTGCGCCTGCGCGGTCTCGACTTCGTCAAAGCGGCCCGGGCGGCCGGCGCCGGACCGCTCTACCTGATCGGCCGGGTGATCCTGCCGAACGCCGCGCCGCCGATCGTGGTCTCCGCGACGCTGGCGATCGGCACCGCCGTGCTGTTCGAGGGCGCCCTGAGCTTCCTCGGGCTGGGCGACCCCAACGTGATGAGCTGGGGGCTGATGATCGGCCAGAACCGCGCCTACGCCCTGGAGGCGTGGTGGACCGTGCTGCTGCCCGGGGCGGCGATCTTCCTCGCGGTCCTCGGGGTCAGCCTCGTGGGCGACGCGGTCAACGACGCGGTCAATCCGCGCCTGCGCAAGCGGAGCTGAGCGATGGCCCCCGTTCTCGCCGTCGAGGATCTGACCGTCACCCTGACGCAGACGGACGGCCCCGTGCCGGTCCTGGAGCGGCTGAGCTTTTCCGTCGAGGCCGGCCGCACCGTCGCGCTTGTCGGCGAATCCGGTTGCGGCAAGAGCATGACGGCGCTGGCCATCATGGGTCTGCTGCCGGAGGGCTTCGCCCGCGCCGGCGGCCGGATCCGGCTCGCCGGGGAGGATATCGCAACCGCCAAGCCGGCCCGGCTGCGGGCCCTGCGCGGCAGCGCCCTGTCGATGATCTTCCAGGAACCGATGACGGCCCTGAATCCAGTCTACACGGTGGGCGACCAGATCGCCGAGGCGCTGCGGCTCCACCAGCGGCTCGGGCGCCGCGCCGCGCTGGAGCGGGCGCTGGCGATGCTCAGGGCCGTGCAGATCCCCGCGGCCGAACGGCGCCTGCATGCCTACCCGCACGAACTCTCCGGCGGCATGCGCCAGCGGGTGATGATCGCCATGGCGCTGGCCTGTCGGCCCAAGCTCCTGATCGCCGACGAGCCCACAACGGCGCTCGACGTGACCGTCCAGGCGCAGGTCTTCGACCTGCTGAAGGCCCTGCAGGACGAGATGGGCACCGCCATCGTGCTGATCACCCACGACCTCGGCGCGGTGGCCGACATCGCCGACACCGTGGCGGTGCTCTACGCCGGGCGCTGTATCGAGCAGGGCGACACCCGGTCGGTGATGCGCGCGCCGCAGCATCCCTACACGCGGGGGCTAATGGGCTGCACGCCGCATCTGCGCCTCGGCGCGGCGGCCGATGCGCGGACGGGGCCGCTGCGTGAGATCCCGGGCCTCGTTCCGCCGCTCGGCCGGCGACCGGCGATCTGCGCCTTCGCGGACCGCTGCGGCCGGGCCGATGCCACCTGCCTGGACAATCTCCAGCCGCCCCTGGCCGAGGCTGGCCCGTCCCGGGCGGTGGCCTGCTGGCATCCGGAGACCCGCGCCGCATGACGACGAACGCCGCATCATTCCCGACCGGGGCGGACCTGCTGCAGGTCAACGATCTGAAGGTCCACTTCCCGGTCCCGGGGGGCGGGCGCGTCCACGCGGTCGATGGCGTGAGCTTCGTCGTGCGCCGGGGCGCCAGCTTCGGCATCGTCGGGGAATCCGGCTCCGGCAAGTCGACCACGGCGCAGGGGATCATGCGCCTCGTCCCGGCGACCGCGGGTCAGGTGGTCCTGCGCGGCGACGACATCCTCGGCCTCCGGGGCGCCCGGCTCCGGCAGGCGCGGCGCCACATCCAGATGGTGTTTCAGGACCCGTTCGCCTCCCTCGATCCCCGGCGCTGCGCCGGGGATCTCGTGGCCGAGCCGCTGCGGCTGCTGGAGGGGCTCTCGCGCAGGCGGGCGGCGGCGCGGCTCGACGGGCTGTTCGCCGCGGTGGGCCTGCCCTCCGAGGCCCGGAGCCTGTTCCCGCACCAGTTCTCGGGCGGGCAGCGCCAGCGCCTGTGCATCGCCCGGGCGCTGGCGACCGAGCCCGACATCATTGTCTGCGACGAGGCGGTGTCGGCCCTCGACGTCGCGATCCAAGCGCAGATCCTCAACCTCCTGGCCAAGCTCCAGGCCGAGCGCGGCCTCGCCTACATCTTCATCTCGCACGACCTCGGCGTCGTGCAGCACCTCTGCCACGAGGTCGCGGTGATGTATCTCGGCCGCATCGTCGAGCAGGCGCCGACGCGGACATTCTTCTCCGCCCCGCGCCATCCCTACAGCTGGTCGCTGATCTCGGCGGCGGTGCCGGCCGGTCCCGCGCGGGACGCCCTGAAGGCGCGCTACCTCGTGCGCGGCGAGCCGCCGAGCCCGATCGATCCGCCCGCCGGCTGCCGCTTCGCCGGGCGGTGCCCGCTCGCGGTCGAGCGCTGCCGTGCCGAGGATCCTACCCTGCTGGCGACCGGCCCGGGCCACTACGTCGCCTGTCACCGGGTCGGCGAGATCGAGGCACCGAATTTCGACCGGGCCCAGGCCGCCTGACGCCACGCGGTCCTCCACCTCCATACGAAGAGGCCGCCCCGAACGCACGGGACGGCCTCTTCGTGTCCGCCGGCGGCGGCCGGTTCAGGCCGCCTCGTCGCGGTGATGGTACCAGCGATACAGCATCCGCTGCCCGATGCGCCGGAACGGGGCGAAGGGGTGGCCCGGGAGCGCTCCCTCGAAGATCGGCAGGCCCGCGGGCCTGCGCCCAGCGACCAGCCCAGCGAGCCGGCGGCCGGCCTGGGCCGAGAACGCGACGCCGTTGCCGCCGTAGCCCATGGCATAGAACAGGGGCTCGCCCGGTTCGGGCTGGACGATGCGGGGCATCATGTCGTGGCTGACATCGACCCAGCCCCACCACGAATAGTCGATCCCGATGCCTTCGAGGACCGGGAATTTCTGGTGCAGGCCGTCCACCAGCAGGCGCAGGTGGCGTGGATGGGTCGCGTCCGCGCCGGTGATCGCGCTGCGGCTGCCGATCTGCACCCGGCCGTCCGGCAGCCGGCGGTAATAGAACCGCAGGGTGCGCGTGTCGGTGACGAAGGTCGTCGTGCGCAGCGTCGCGGCGATCTCGTCGGCGGTGAGCGGCCGCGTGACCAGAGAATTCGACAGGATCGGCATGATCCGGCTGCGCAGGCGCGGGTGCAGCCCCTGGCTGGTATAGCCGCCCGTGGCGATCGCGACCGCGCGGGCCCGCACGGTCCCGTGGGGTGTCCGCACCCGGAAGCCGCCGCCGTCGCGATCGATCCCGAGCACCGGACTGGAAGGGTGGACCTTGGCCCCGGCCGCCCGTGCGGCCCGGAGGTAACCGAAGGCGAACTTGCCCGGATGGATGCCGATCCCAAGCGGTTCGTGGAGCGCGCCGACCGCCCCGGCCTCGTCCATCCAGTCGCGCCGCAGCTCGTCCGCGCCCAGCATCCGGGTGCGGTAGCCGAAGACCGAGTTGGCGACCTCGGACTCGGCCGAAAGCTTGGCCAAGGTTCGGGACCGATGGGCGACGTAGATGTGGCCGCCGGGCTGCGGATCGGGATCGAACTCGCGCACGAGGCCGGTGAAATACTTGAAGCCCTCCAGGATCTCGGCGTGGAGGCGGAGCGCGGTCTCGCGGCCGTAGCGGGCGATCCATTGCGAGCGGCTGAGCCGGCCCGAAGCGTTCTGACCCTGGCCGCCGTTGCGGGTACTGCAGCCCCAGGCGACCCGGTTGGCCTCCAAGACGGTAGCCTTGATGCCGTGATCGCGGGCGAGGCTGAGGGCGCAGGACAGGCCGGTGAAGCCCGAGCCGACGATCACCACGTCCGCATCGACGTCCCCCGTGATCGGGCCGTCATCGGCCGGCGGCGGGCCTGCGGTGGCCACCCAGTAGGTCGGCGCGTAGGCGCGGTCCGTCCCCGGGGTGGCGTCGGTCAGCGGGTCGTAGGTCGGATCGTAGGGCGCGCCGGTCGGGCGCGGGACGGGATCGGGGGTCAGACTCACGCTCCGCCTCCCTCAGGCCGCCTGGACCGGGCGATCCTTGCGGAAGGCGCTCTTGCGGGCGATCAGCCGGCCCTCGAACACGAAAAGGTCGACCCCCTCCACGGCGACCCGGCCACCATCGGCCCGGGTGCCGGTGAACAGCCATTCCGATGTCGCTCGCTCCCCCGCCAGCGTGTGGCGCGACACCGTCCAGGCCACATCCGGCATGTCGGTCCAGACCGCCACGAAGGCCGCCCGCACCGCGTACTGGCCGGACAGCCGGCGGCCGTGCGCCTCCGGACCGGCGGCGGTGTCGAACACGACACCCGGCGTGAAGCAGGCCATGACACCCTCGGCGTCGTGGCGGTTGAAGGCGGCGAACAGGCGTTCCAGCAGGGCGTGGCGCTCGGCTTCAATCGTCGCTTCACTCATAGCATTGCGCTCCCCTTGCGCGCCCACAGGCGGCCGTCGTTCGCGCTGACCTAACGCCGCGGCAGGCCGGCAGACGAGATCCAGAGCGAGGCCAAAGACGCATCCAGTTGGGGGGCGCACCAAGGGGCGGAGGAGCCAGTCGGAGACGATTTGGGCAGAGTCTGGCCCCTTGTGCACGGGGCTTGCCTTGTCGGACCCTGTCGCAAGCCGAGCCGCTTCGATCCGGTTTGCTCAAGGGGGAGTGTGGACATGGACAGCGTAAGGCCGCGATCGAACCCGCGCCGCTCCGTGGTGCGCACGCTCCTGACCGCCCTGACGCCCCTGGTTCTGGGCCTCCTCGCGCCCGGCCCCGCCTGGGCCGCCGAGAAGTCGGTCACCTTCGCCCACCAGGACATGGTGGTGCCGTTCCGGGCCCTGATGGCCTCGGGGGCGATCGAGAAGGCTACCGGCTACACGGTGACCTGGCGCAAGTTTGGCGGCGGCGGCGACGTGATCCGCGCCATGGCGTCGGGCAACGTTCAGATCGGCGAGGCGGGCTCGAGCCCGATCGCCGCGGCGGCCTCGCAGGGGCTCGACATCCAGCTCTTCTGGATCCTCGACGAGATTGCCGACGCCGAGCAACTCGTGGCGCGCAACGGCACCGGCATCCAGAGCGTGTCCGACCTGCGCGGCAAGACCGTCGCGGTGCCATTCGTCTCGACCTCCCACTACCAGCTGATCGCCGCCCTGGCCGATGCCGGGCTGAGCCAGAAGGACGTGACGATCCTCAACATGCGTCCGCCCGAGATTGCCGCCGCCTGGGAGCGCGGCGACATCGACGCGACCTTCATCTGGGATCCGGTCCTCGCCCGGGTGAAGAAGTCCGGCACGGTGGTGATGTCGGCCGGCGACATCGCCCGCAAGGGCAAGGCGACCTTCGACGGCCTCGTGGTCGACCGGGCCTGGGCTGCGCAGAACCGGGACTTCCTGGTCACCCTGGTGAAGCTGATCGCCGCCGAGGACACCGCCTACGGGGCCAAGCCCTGGGCCGCCGGTTCGCCCAAGGTGAAGGCGGTGGCCAAGATCACCGGCGCCGATCCCGCGGAGGTGCCGGCGAGCCTCGCGAGCTACCGCTTCCCGGCCCTCGACGCGCAGGCCTCCCCGGCCTGGCTCGGCGGTGGGGCCGCCAAGGCCCTGACCGAGACCGCCGAATTCCTGAAGGCGCAGGGCCGCGTCCAGGCCCTGGCGCCGGATTACGGCCGGTTCGTCACCGGGGATTACGTCGCGGCGGCCCGGAAGTAAGCGGCGGCTTCAGAGGGCGGCATGATCGAGATCCGCAACGTCAGCGTCCATTACGGGGAGGGCGAGGCCGGCATCGTCGCCCTCTCGCAGGTGAACCTGACGATCCGGCCCGGGGAGTTCGTGGTCGCGCTCGGCGCCTCCGGCTGTGGCAAGACCACCCTGCTCTCGGCGATCGCGGGCTTCCTCGAACCGACCGAGGGCAGCATCCTCCTCGACGGCGTGCCGATCCGGGGGCCGGGGGCCGACCGGGGGGTGGTGTTCCAGCGCCACGCCCTGATGCCCTGGCTGAGCGTGGCCGAGAACGTGGCGTTCGGCCCCAAGCTGCGCGGCGTCGCGCGCCCGGAGCGGCGCCGGATCGCCCAGGCGATGCTCGACCTCGTCGGACTGGCCGAATTCGCCGACCGGAAGGTCTACGAACTCTCCGGGGGCATGCAGCAGCGGGTCGGCATCGCCCGGGCGCTCGCCGCCGACCCGCGCGCCCTGCTGATGGACGAGCCCCTGGGCGCCCTCGACGCGTTCACGCGCGAGCAGGTCCAAGAGCTGATCCTTCGAATCTGGCACCGGACCGGCAAGATGGCCTTCTTCATCACCCACGACGTCGAGGAGGCGGTGTTCCTGGCCACGAAACTCCTGATCATGAGCCCGCGGCCTGGCCGCATCGTCGAGACGATCGACCTGCCGTTCTCGCGCGCGGTCGTGGCCGGGCGGGAGGCCCGGGCGGTCAAGTCGGATCCCGACTTCATCGCCGTGCGGGAGCGCGTGCTCGCGCGCATCCATCACCGGACCGATCCGGCACTCGGGGGCTCCCGATGAGCGGACTGCCCCTCGACGCGACGGCCGTGCCCGAACCGCAGCGGGCCCGTCCCAAGCGCCCGGCCCGCCGCAGCGGCGCGCTGGTGCCGATCGTCAGCACCGCTACCGTACTGGCCTGCCTCGGCCTCTGGGCGGTCGCGACCCATATCGGCTGGATCAAGCCGCTGTTCCTGCCGCCGCCGGAGGCGGTCTTGTCGGCCCTCGGCCAGGCCTGGAACGGCGATCTGGATGGTGCCCCCCTCGGCATCCATGTCCGCGACAGCCTGCTGCGCGTCCTCGGGGCCTTCGGGCTCGCCACTTTGCTCGGCATCCCCGCCGGGCTGGCCATGGGGACGAGCCGGATCGCCCGCGGCATCCTCGACCCGCTGATCGAGTTCTACCGGCCCCTGCCGCCGCTCGCCTACCTGCCGCTGATGATCATCTGGTTCGGGATCGGCGAATTGTCGAAAGTCCTGCTGATCGTCCTCGCCTGCTTCGCCCCGGTGGCGCTGGCGACCCGCTCCGGCGTGCTCTCGGCCTCCGCCGACCAGATCAACGCGGCGCGCGCCCTCGGGGCGAGCCGTGCGCAGGTCCTGCGCTACGTGGTGCTCCCGGCGGCGCTGCCGGAGATCCTGATCGGTCTGCGGATCGGCATGGGCGTGGGCTGGACCACCCTGGTCGCCGCCGAGATGGTGGCGGCCCAGGCCGGGCTCGGCCAGCTCGTCCTCAACGCCTCCAACTTCCTGCGCACCGACGTCGTGGTGATGGGGATCCTGCTGATCGGCCTTTTCGCCACCCTGTTCGAGGTCGGCCTGCGCCAGCTCGAGCGCGTGCTGGTCCCCTGGAAGGGAAAGGCCTGAGGGCAGCCGGGTCCCGCCCTGGCCCCCTCACGCGCCGCCGGCTGGACCTGTCGCGACGCACGGGGCGCCCCTATCGACGGCGGGACGCCCAAAGCTGAGCCACGAGTGAGTCGCCCATGTCGAACGCCCCCGAGAGCCAAACGTGCGGGCAGGCGCGCCTTCCCCGGGGTGTGCGCGATCTCCTCGCCGCCCTCGCCGGCCGCCACCTGATCGGCAATGCGCTGGTCGGCCCGGTGGACGGCGACGGCCTGACCGTCCTCGATCCCGCCACCGGGCACGCCCTGGCCCCGGCGCCGGCGGCCGGCCCGGCGGATGTCGAGGCCGCGGTCGCGGCCGCCCGCGCCGCCGGTCGGGCCTGGGCGCGGGTGCCGGCCCGCGAGCGCGGGCGGCTGGTGGCCGAGGGCGGGCGCCGGATCGCGGCGGCGTCCCCGGATCTCGCCCCGCTGCTGGCCGCCGAGACCGGCAAGGCGATCCGCACCGAGTGCCGCCCCGAGATCGCCACCGCGGCCGACATCCTCGCGATGTTCGGCGGTCTTGCCACCGAATTGAAGGGCGAGACGCTGCCGTTCAGCCCGGACATGCTCGCGCTGACCACCCGCGAGCCCCTGGGCGTGGTGGCGGCGGTCCTGCCCTGGAACGTGCCCCTCGTGCTGATGGCGCTCAAGATCGGACCGGCCCTGGTCGCCGGGAATACCGTGGTGGTGAAGGCGTCCGAGGAGGCCCCCTTCGCGACGATCGAGGCGGCGCGCCTCCTGGCCGATCTCCTGCCGCCCGGCGTCCTCAACGTGATCTGCGGCACCGGTCCCGCCTGCGGAGCGCCGCTGGTCCGGCACCCGGACGTCGCCAAGGTCACCTTCACGGGCTCGCAGGCGGTGGGCGAGGCGATCTACCGCGAGGCCGCCGACAAGCTGATCCCAGTGAGCCTGGAACTCGGCGGCAAGAGTCCGATGCTGGTGTTCGCGGATGCGGACCTCGACCGGGCCGTCGCGGGCGCGGTGGCTGGCATGCGCTTCACCCGACAGGGCCAGAGCTGCACCGCCTCGAGCCGGATCTACGTCGACGCTGAGCTGCACGACCGGTTCGTGGAGCGTCTGGCCGCCGCCGTCTCGAACCTCCGGATGGGCGATCCCCTGGACGAGGCCACCGATATCGGCACTGTGATCAATGCCCGGCAGCGTGCCAAGATCATGGATTACATCGCCCAGGGCGAGGCCACGCCGGGCGCGCGGGCCGTGCGGTGCGGGCGCCTGCCGGCCGCGCCGAATCTCGCCGAGGGCCTGTTCGTGGAGCCAGTCCTGTTCACCGGTCTGACCGAGGACAGCCCGCTCATGCGCGACGAGATCTTCGGTCCGGTCGCCTGCATCGTGCCGTTCTCCGACGAGGAGGCGGTCCTGGAGTCGGCGAATGCGGGCGCGTTCGGCCTCGCCGCAACGGTCTGGACCCGGGACCTGCGCCGGGCGCTGCGGGTGTCGCACGCGCTGGATGCGGGCTATGTGCAGGTCAATCAGAACCTGACGATCCAGCCGAATCTCAGCTACGGCGGCTTCAAGAAGTCGGGCCTCGGCAAGGAGGCCTCCCTGGAGTCGATGCTGGAGCATTTCACCCGCAAGAAGACCATCGTGGTCGACATGCGTTAGGGCGGTGCCTCCCACTCTTCCGATGCCCGAGCCGGCATCCCTGATCGCGATCGCGGCCGCGATCTTCGCCGCGGCGCTGATCCGCGGCTTTACGGGCTTCGGCTTCGCCCTGGCGGCCGTGCCGCTGCTCGGCTTCTCGCTCCCACCGAGCCAGTGCGTCCCGCTCGCGGTCGCCCTCCAGTTCTGCGCGAGCCTGTCCGACCTGCCGCGGGCGCGCCGAACCTGCCATTGGCCCTCGCTCCGCTGGCTCGTCGCCGGCACGGCGATCGGATCACCGCTCGGAGTCGCCGCGCTGGCTGCGGCCAGCCCGGACGTCGCCCGGCTCGGCATCGCGCTGGTCTGCGGTTGCGGGACCGTCGCGCTCCTGCGCGGCTTTCGCTTCGCCGGGCTTCCGCGCGGCAGCGCGACCCTGGCGGTCGGGGTCACCGCCGGCCTGTGTAATGGGCTCGCGGCGATGCCGGGTCCGCCCGTGGTCGCCTATTACCTCGCAACGCCGCTTTCGCCGCAACAGGGGCGCGCCTCGCTGCTGGTGTTCTTCCTGGCGACGTCGATCGCCAGCGCCGTCAGCCTCGCGACCGCCGGGCTCTTCGGGGTCTTTCTGGCGATCCCGGTTATCGTCGGCATTCCGCTCATCGTCGCCGGCAGCCGGCTCGGCGAGGCGCTTCTCAGGCTCGGTGCCGGACGGGGGCATCGCGCCCTGTCGATCCTGCTGCTCTGCACCGTCGCCGTCACGAGCGTGGTACAGGCGGTCTCAGACTTGCTCGGGCATACCCTGTGACATGGGGATTCCAGCCGGCGTGACCAGTTCCGCGAGGCGGGTGAGGCCCGCCTCGATCCGGTCGGTGCGGATCGAGGCGAAGCCCAGGCGGAAGCAGGCACGGCCGGCCTCCGGATCGGCGTAGAAGATGTCGCCCGGCTCGATCAGGACGCCGCGGGCGCGGGCGCGCACGCTGAGATCCCGGGCATCGAGGCCGACAGGCCCCTCCACCCAGAAGCTCGTGGCCCCCGGGTCGCGCCGCCAGCGGAACGCGGGCAGGAGGCGGGGCAGCAGGCCGGCGATCCGGACGGCGCGCTCCTCCAGGACGGTGGCGGTCCGGCGCAGATGCGTGCGGTAATGCCCGAGCGCCACGAACATCGCGGTGGCGCGCTGATTGTTCGAGGGCGGATGGCGCAGCATCAGCCGCCGCAGCACGCGCAGCTCCGCGATCACGGCCCGGGGCGCCACCACGTAACCGACCCGCAGGCCCGGCGCGAGCACCTTCGAGAAGCTGCCGACATAGATCACGCGGCCGTCCGTATCGAGGCTCTTGAGGGACGGGATCTCGTCCGCCAGCGCGAGGTCGGCCTCGTAATCGTCCTCGACCAGGACGACGTCGTGCCGCCGCGCGGCTTCGAGGAGGGCGCGGCGCCGCTCCAGCGGCATCACCGCGGTGGTCGGGCACTGATGCCCCACAGTGACGAACGCCACGTCCCGGCTGGCGAAGGCGGCATCGGGCACGACCCCGTGCCGGTCGATGGCGAGCGTCGCGAGGTCGTCGGTGGCGAGGGTCAGCATGTTGCGGGTATCGGGATAGCTGGGGTCCTCGACGCCCGCCGCTGTGTCGCGGCCGACCAGCAGCTGGATCAGCAGCGAGAGGGCCTGCTGCGAGCCGATGGTGACCATCACCTCGTCGGCGCTCGCGAAGATGCCCCGCCGCGGCAGCACCTGCAGGCGGAGCTGCTCCACGAGATCGGCGTCGTCCTCGTCGATCAGATCGCCCGCCCAGGCGTTGATCTCGGATACCCCGGAGGCGGCCCGCACGCTCTCGCGCCAGTCGTTGGCCGGGAACAGGGACGGATCGAACTGTCCGAATAGGAAGGGATAGGGATAGTCGAGCCAGTCCCGGGGCTTGGTGATCTGCCGCAGCTGCGCCGGCCGGACCGCGAAGCGCCGAGACCACGCGATGGTTCGTCCGTGGGTCGGTCCGCGTGTCTCAGAGACGGTCAGATCCGGCGCCAGGAAAATCCCGCTGCGCTCGTGAGCGACCAGGAAACCCTCGTCGATGAGCTGCTGGTACGCGTTCACCACGGTGTTGCGAGCGACCCCGAGCAGAGCCGCCAACTGGCGCGTCGAAGGCAGCCGAGCCTCTGCGGTGAACAGCCCCCGTTCGATGGCGGTCACAACTGCCCGACGGATCTGCAGGTGTAGCGCCAAGCCACTCCGGTCGAGTTCCCCGAATAGCTGTGTCCAGGCGAGGGCATGATCGGTGACAGTCATGGCATGCGACTCCGGCTTCGGACACATCACCCGAGGCAAGGATGGCGCCAGCGATCCAGGATCGGCGCATCCCCTTGGGAAGTCCGTTCTGGAGACGGCGTTACGGCTCTCTCAGCGACCGATATGGGTGCGAAGCCGAACGGCTGCTTGTCGGTTGAGGCGTCGGTCGTAGCTCGGATAAGTCGAGGCGCGTGGTCCCAGGATGATCGATCCTTCCGCCGGCCGATCTGAAGCGGCGTCGGCGGCATTAGGTCTGGTCCCGGAGCCGCGAACAGCTTACGCAACGCCCCGTTGAGCGCACCGTGTACGAGTGATGCGCATCTCCTGCTGCCGCCTGACTGAAATTTCGGGCAACTAATTGCTGTCGGACCAACCGCTCCTGGGCTTCTGTGACGAAGGCATCAGAGGAGGAGCGTATGGCAAACCGCGCGATCGAGCTTCCGAGCCCGCCTCCGTTCGATCCCGAGGCGATCCCCAACGCCGCGACCCTCTCACGCGGCGGGACCGCGCTCAGACTGATTTGGCATGACGGACTGACCGCGACGCTGCCCGCTGAGCATCTGCGTCTTCGTTGCCGGTGCGCGTGGTGCACCCGCGATCGGGCCGCGGACCGCTTCCCCGACGCCTTCCCCGACATCGCGGTCACCCGCGTCGAACCCATCGGCGGCTATGCCGTCCATATCGCGTTCACCGACGGTCACGCCCGCGGGATCTTCCCCTGGGCTTACCTGCGTGCCCTCGCGGCCGAGGCCGACGACAGCCCGCGAGCCGCGGCGCAGGCCGCCTGAACCCCCGATCCGATTCCTCGGCGATCGCACGAGCGCCGCCACTCCGCTGACGCGAGACCTTACCATGAGCGCCTTCGAATCCTCGACGAAGACCGAGATCCTCGAGACCGACATCCTGGTAATCGGCGGCGGCACCGGCGGCCCGATGGCCGCCATCAAGGCCAAGGAGGCCGACCCAAAGCTCCGCGTCGTCCTGATGGAGAAGGCGAACGTCAAGCGCTCGGGCGCGATCAGCATGGGCATGGACGGACTCAACAACGCCGTCGTGCCGGGCTACGCCACGCCCGAGCAGTACGTGAAGGAGATCACCGTCGCCAACGACGGCATCGTCAACCAGAAGGCGGTGATGGCCTACGCGCAGGGCTCCTTCCCGATGATCCAATACCTCGACAAGCTCGGAGTCAAGTTCGAGAAGGACGGGTCGGGCGAGTACAACATGCGCAAGGTCCACCACATGGGGACCTACGTGCTGCCGATGCCCGAGGGGCACAACGTCAAGAAGGTCCTCTACCGGCAGCTCCGCCGCCTTCAGGTCGGCGTCACCAACCGCTACATGGCGACCCGGCTGCTCAAGGGTCCGGACGGTCGGATCGCCGGCGCCATCGGCGTCAACACGCGCACCTCCGAGTTCCTCGTGGTGAAGGCCAAGGCGGTGATCCTCGCCTGCGGAGCGGCCGGGCGACTCGGCCTGCCTGCCTCGGGCTACCTGTTCGGCACCTACGAGAACGCGGCCAATTGCGGCGACGGCTACGCGATGGCCTACCATGCGGGCGCGCAGCTCGCGAACCTCGAATGCTACCAGATCAACCCGCTGATCAAGGACTATAACGGGCCGTCCTGCGCCTACGTCACCGGCCCGTTCGGCGGATACACGGCGAACAATCGCGGTGAGCGCTTCATCGAGTGCGATTACTGGTCGGGCCAGATGATGCTGGAGTTCTGGCGTGAGCTGCAGGGGGGCAATGGCCCGGTCTTCCTCAAGATGGACCATCTGCGCGAGGAGACGATCTCGGAGATCGAAACCATCCTGCACTCGAACGAGCGGCCCTCACGCGGGCGCTTCCACGAGCGGCGCGGCACCAATTACCGGAGGCGCCCCGTGGAAATGCACATCTCCGAGATCGGCTTCTGCTCCGGCCACTCGGCCTCTGGCGTCTTCGTCGACGAATTTGCCCGCACCACGGTCCCGGGCCTCTACGCCGTCGGCGACATGGCGAGCGTGCCGCACAACTACATGCTTGGTGCCTTCGTGAACGGCGGCATCGCCGGCGCCGATGCTGCCGCGTACTGCTCGGCGAACGCGCTGGCGGACCACGACGAGGCCGATATCGCTGCCGAGCGCGAACGGGTCCTGGCGCCGACCCGGCGCGACGATGGCCTCACCCCGCATGAGATGGAGTTCAAGACGCGCCGCCTGGTCAACGACTACCTCGAGCCGCCGAAGGTGACGGCCAAGATGGAACTCGGACAGCGCCGCTTCGCCGAGATCCGCGAGGACCTCGACCTGCTTTGCGCCCGCGACCCGCACGAGCTGCACCGGGCGCTGGAGATGCAGACGATCCTCGACTGCGCCGACATGGCGGCCGCGGCCTCGCTCTACCGCACCGAGAGCCGGTGGGGCTTCTATCACCTGCGCGTCGATCACCCCGAGACCGACGACGCGAACTGGAATTGCCACACCGTGCTGTTCAAGGATGGTCAGGGCCAGATGGCCCACGCCAAGCGCGCGGTCGACCCGTTCATCGTGCCGGTCGCCGCCGAGGAGATGAGCGCCTACCACCAGCTCCGTATCAAGACGCCAGCCGCTGCCGAATAGCCCCCCACGAACCGGAGATCGATCCATGCCGATCATTAATCAGGCCAGCAGCGCCGCGGTCGTCATCGACGACGAGAAGTGCATCGCCGAGAAGGGCTGCCGCGTCTGCGTCGACGTCTGCCCGCTCGACATCCTCGCGATCGATGAGACGCGGCAGAAGGCCTACATGAAGTACGACGAGTGCTGGTACTGCATGCCGTGCGAGGTCGACTGCCCGACGAACGCAGTCAAGGTCAACATCCCGTACCTGCTGCGCTGAGGCCGACCATGAGCCCCGTATTCGATTCCTTCGACGACGACCTGGATGACGTGGCCGAGCGCTGCGCCAGCGCCGATGCGGTCGTCCGGCGCGTCGCGATGATGGAGCTCGCCGAGGCTGTCGGCCCCGAGGCGAAAATCCTGCTCCTGAAGGGTCTCGGCGACCCGGACGCCACCGTTCGTGCGGCCGCCGCCAGGGCCCTGGACGAGCACGACGGCGCGGACGTCGTCGAGGGCCTGGTGCGCTCCCTGGAAGACGCCGACGAGGCCGTGCGGCGCACCGCCGCCGACACCCTCGCCGAGAAGAAGGAGCCGACCTGCGGCCCACTGCTGATCGAGCGCGCCGAACACGCCGACCCCTTCGTGCAGGCGTCCGCCCTGCGGGCGCTGCGCGAGCTCGTCCTGCCGGACGCCCTGTCGGCCGCATTGAAGGCGCTCCAGAGTTCGGCGCCCGAGGTTCGCCGCGAGGGCCTCGGCGTCATCGGCTACCTCAAGGCCGAGGAGGCGCTGCCCGCGCTGATCGCCACCGCCGGCGATCCCGACCCGACCGTCCGGCGCGCGACGATGGCGGCGCTGGTCTTCCTGCGCCCCGGCGGCCCGGGCGTCTCCACGTTGATCGCCGGCCTGTCTGACGACAACTGGCAGGTGCGCGAGGAGGCAGCGGTCTCGTGCGCCAAAATCCGGCTGCCCGAGGCGACGCCCCCCCTGATCACGGCGATGGATGATCCCGTCTGGCAGGTCCGTATCAAAGCCGCCAACGCTCTGGGCCGGATCAAAGCCTCGGCCGCCGTCGACGTTCTGGGGGGCGCATTGGCTTCGGAGGTGAGTAACCTGCGCAAGGAATCCGCCGCGGCCCTCGGCGAGATCGCCGACCCACGCGGTCTCGCTGCCCTTGAGGCGTCCTCCAACGATCCCGATCCCGACGTCCGCAAGCTCATCCAATGGGCCATCGGGCGCTGCCAGGGACGCCCCTGACTGATCCAACTGACGTCGGTTCGATGCGGCACCTCTCCCATCCGGGGGGGCGCCGTATCGCGTCCACAGACGGCTCGCCGGCAGCCGGATGCCACATGCGAGCTGGGACAGTTTAGAGCTGGTACAGGGTTTGCGGCGACATCCCTGCAAGACGCAGGAGATGGCAATGCAGACCACGGCGCCGATACGCCCGTCTCAGGCCCCGGCGGGGCTGCACACCCAAGCGAACGCCCTTCTGCTGTCCGATGCGGCACCCAGGACTGGCGCCGGCCAGCGCTCGCTGCTCGACGGATTGACCGAACGCGAGCTTGCCCTCGTCGTGGAGAAGGGGCGACGCCGTGTGCTCTACCGCGGCGCGACCCTGTTCACGCAGGAGACGCCGAACGACGGGATCTGGATCGTCGAGAGCGGCCGCATCCGGGTCTTCTACGCGGCGCCTTCCGGTCGCGAGATCACGCTGGCTTACTGGTACCCCGGCAACTTCGTCGGCGGGCCCGACGTGTTTGGCACCGGCCTTCACAAGTGGTCGGGCATGGCGGCGAGCAATTCCAGTGTGCTGCACCTGCCGGGCAAGGCGCTCAAGCAGCTCGTGACGCAGATCCCGACGCTGGCGATCGGGGTCATCGACGGCCTGACCTTCAAGGGCCGCTGCTACTCGACCCTAGCCCAGATGCTCGGGACTCGCTCGATCACGGAGCGTCTCGCCCATCTCATCCTGCACCTGTGCGATCTCTACGGCGTGCCGGAGGAGGACGGGACCGTAATCGCGGCGACCTTTACCCACGCCGACCTCGCCCATATGGTCGGCGCCACCCGGCAATGGGTAACGATCAGCCTGAAGCGCCTTTCGGAGCAAGGGGTCGTCGCGACACGGCGCATGCAGATCGTCGTGCTGCGCCCTGAGATCCTAGCGCAGCTGCGTGGCGGCGAGGAATGCGCTTAAATCTGAAGCTTCCCGCTCAAATCGACAGCACATCCGGGCCGACACAACCTTTTTGCGCAACTAATCGACCTGCGCGCGCTCTCAGTGTTTGATCGAACTCGTCGCCGGGTCCGATCATGCCCGCGATGTCCTTGCGGCATCGGACCGACATGACGGAGCGGGCGATGGCAAGACGGTTCCCCGGGCTCGGATCGGTATCCGCTCTCGCACTTCTCGCAATCACCGGCACCGGGATCGGTACGCCGGCCCGCGCAGAGACCCTGACTGTCGGCATTGGCACGCAGGACACGACGACCAACACCGCGACCGTGGGGGTGGTTATCCGACAGCTCAAGCTGCTCGAGAAGTACCTGCCCAGGACCGGGAAGTACGCCGACAAGACCATCCAGCTCGACTGGCAGAACTTCACCTCTGGGCCGCCGGTCACAAACGGCATGATGGCCGGCAAGCTTCAGTTCGGCGCCATGGGCGATTACCCGTTGGTCGTCAACGGCGCCACCTTCCAAGACAATCCCGAGAGCAAGTCGCAGCTGATCGCGGTCGCGGCGTACAACCTCTACGGTTCCGGCAATGGCATCGTCGTCAACAAGGACTCCGAATACTTCTCCTTCGAGGACCTGAAGGGAAAGGTTGTCAGCGTGCCCTTCGGCTCAGCTGCCCACGGAATGGTTCTGAAGGCGCTGCAGGACAAGGGCTACCCGGCCACCTACTTCCGCCTGGTGAGCCAGAGCCCGGAGGTCGGTTCGACCAACCTTCAGGAGAAGAAGATCGACGCGCACGCCGATTTCGTCCCCTTCGCCGAGCTGCTGCCGTTCCGCGGCTTCGCCCGTAAGGTGTTCGACGGTGTCGAGACCAAGCTGCCGACCTGGCACGGTGTCGTCGTGCGCACCGATTTCGCCAAGCAATACCCCGAAATCGTCGAGGCCTACGTCAAGGCGGTGCTCGACGCCGACGCCTGGGTCAAGGCAGACCCGAAGCGCGCCGCCGAGCAGATCGCGACGTGGACCGGCACCGACAAGGAGGTGGTCTACATCTTCCTCGGGCCCGGTGGCATCATGACCATCGATCCCACGATCAAGCCGCAGCTGATCGACGCCGCACGCGAGGACGTGAAGGTTCTGCAGAAGCTCGACCGGATCAAGGCGTTCGACGTCGGTCCGTGGGTCGACGACGCGTATCTGCGCCAGGTCTTCGCCGAGCGCGGTCTCGACTACGAGCAGCAGCGCGCGAGCACCACCAACTACGAGGTGAGCGGCGAGGACACGTTTTGCAAGAAGACGATCACCGAGCCGCGTAAGGCCGGCGAGATCTGGGTGAAAGGCGGCGCGATACAGCCCTATTCCACCACCGCCTGCACGCTCGGCGCGCTGAACGAGATGAAGACCAAGGGGCAGCCGGTCGACGTCGCCTACGTCTTCGACACCGCCCGCGGCATCAAGCTGTTCGCCCGCGAGGCCTTCTACGTGGTCGACAGCAAGGGCGGCATCGCGCCCTTCCTGCTGAAGCAGGATGCCGAAACCGCGGCTCAGGGCGGCGGCAAGGTGATGCCCTACGACGAGGCCCTCAAGGCCGCTGTGACGGGAGGCTAAACCCTCATGGAAGCTGTCGCCCTCCGGTCCACCGCCGAGCCCGAGCCGCCGCGAACGGCGACCCTCGCGCCGCCGTCCGCGTCTGCCCAACCCACAACCGGCCGCACCCGCCGCTGGCTTCGCCTGCACCATGGTGAGTTCCGCGCCGCGCTGATCGGGCTCGCGTCGCTCATCCTGTTCGTCGCCCTCTGGCAGTATCTGACTGCCAACCGCGTCACCCTCTACGTGCGGTTCCTGAACATACCCACGCCGATGGACGTCGTGGGCCGGGCGGTGATCGCTCTGCACAACCCGGTCTTCGGCGACCACGTGCTCATCTCCTGCCGCCGGATCCTGTTTGGCTTTCTCCTGGCCGGCGGTGTCGCAGTCCCGCTCGGTCTCCTCATGGGCCGCTATCACCTCCTGCGCGAGATTGCCTTCCCGATCTGCGAGGTGCTGCGGCCGATCCCGGCCATCGCCTGGGTTCCGATGGCGATCATGCTCTGGCCGACGAACGAGGGATCAATCATCTTCATCACCTTCCTCGGCTCGTTCTTCCCGATCCTGATCAACACCCTCCAGGGCATGGTGCAGGTCGACCCGGTGCTGGTGCGTGCCGCCCGGTGTCTCGGAGCCAGGGAAGTAGCGGTGTTCCGCGAGGTCTACCTGCCAGCCTCGTTGCCGCAGATCTTCACCGGGCTGACGGTCGGCATGGGCGTGGCCTGGGTCTCGCTGATCGCCGCCGAGATGATCTCCGGCCAGTTCGGCATCGGCTACTTCACCTGGGAGGCCTACTCCCTGGTCCAGTACCCGGACATCGCGCTCGGCATGATCACGATCGGGCTGCTCGGGCTCGGCTCGAGCTTCGCGATCCGGCTCATCGGCCGCCTCGTCATGCCCTGGGCCGCCTCCCGGTAGGACACCCGACGGTCCCGCCGCCTTCCGCGGGGCGGTGCCCCACGAGGCGGATGCCCGTCCCCATCAATCGAGGAGCCTGCCATGCCCGAGCCGAGCCGAGGCCTGATCGAGGTCCGCGACTTCTGCCTGCGGTACGAGTCGATGGAAGGCGCCGTCGAGGCCGTCTCGAATACGTCACTCACGGTGCAGCCCGGCGAGTTCATATCGATCATTGGCCCATCCGGTTGCGGAAAGTCGACGCTGCTCAACGCCCTGGCCGGTTTTCTCACGCCATCGTCGGGACAGGTGACCGTCGACGGCGAGGCGATCTCGGGGCCGAGCGCGGACCGGGGCATGATCTTCCAGCAGTACTCACTCTTCCCGTGGAAGACGGTGCGCGAAAACGTCGAGTTTGGCCTGAAGATGAAAGGGCTTCGGCGGGGCGAGCGCGAGCGTCAGGCCCGCACGCTCCTCGGCCTCGCCGGTCTCACGCCGTTCGAGAACCACTACCCCGACCGACTGTCCGGCGGGATGAAGCAGCGGGTCGGCATCGTGCGCGCACTGGCCACCGGTCCGCGCATCCTCCTGCTCGACGAGCCGTTCGGCGCCCTCGACGCGCAGACCCGGCTGATCATGCAGCAGATCCTCACCAACATGTGGCAGCGCCTGAAGATCTCGGTGCTGTTTGTGACCCACGACATCGACGAGGCAATCTTCCTCTCCGACCGCGTCTACGTAATGACCGCCCGTCCCGGGAGCATCAAGGCCGAGATCGTCGTGCCGCTGCCCCGCCCGCGACAGCCGGCCCTGACCCTGTCCTCCGAGTTCCTTGGCCTGCGCCGGGGGCTGATGTCGCTGATCCGCGAGGAGAGCATCCGCGCGATGGGCGGGGAGGTCAGCGCCGATGCGATGAAGGGCCTGGCCATCGATGTCGAGGGCCAGGATCTCGCCGCGCTGCTCTAAGCTCCGCGCTAACGGGTGAAGCCATGACCTACGTCGTCACCGAGAACTGCATTCGCTGCAAGTACACCGACTGCGTCGAGGTCTGTCCGGTCGACTGCTTCTACGTCGGTGACACCATGCTGGTGATCAATCCGGACGAGTGCATCGACTGTGGCGTGTGCGAGCCGGAGTGCCCGGCCGATGCCATTAAGGCCGATAAGGAGCCGGGAACGGCAGGCTGGAAGGCTTTCAACGCCAAGTACGCCGACCTCTGGCCCAACATCACTGAGAAGACCGAGCCGGCCGGCGACGCGGCGGCGTGGGACGGCCGCGACGGCAAGCTGCTCGAAGCGTTCGGGAATGCGGATCCGGCGGTCGCCTGAGTCAGGAAGAAAAAGCCATGAGCAAGTTTCATGAGGAGCGCGTCCTCTCGGTCCATCACTGGACCGACAACCTGTTCTCGTTCCGCACGACCCGCGATCCGGCGTTCCGCTTCCGCAACGGCGAGTTCACCATGATCGGCCTGGAGGTCGAGGGGCGGCCGCTCCTGCGCGCCTATTCGGTCGTCTCGGCCAATTATGAGGAGGAGCTGGAGTTCTTCTCGATCAAGGTCCAGAACGGGCCGCTGACCTCAAAACTCCAGCATCTCAAGGTCGGCGACCCGATCATCGTCGGCAAGAAGCCCACCGGCACGCTGGTGCTCGATAACCTGCTGCCGGGCCGGCACCTCTACCTGCTAGGCACCGGCACGGGGCTGGCGCCGTTCCTGTCGATCATCAAGGACCCGGAGACCTACGACCGGTTCGAGAAGGTCGTGCTGGTCCATGGCTGCCGGCAGGTGCAGGAACTCGCCTACGGCGAGACCATCACGGAGACGCTGCCGAAGCACGAATTCCTGGGCGAGATGATCTCGAACCAGCTGGTCTACTACCCGACCGTGACCCGGGAGCCGTTCCGCAACCACGGCCGGATCACAGACCTGATGGTCTCGGGCAAGCTGTTCGAGGATACCGGCCTGCCGGAGATGTCGATCGAGAACGACCGCTTCATGCTGTGCGGCAGCCCCGACATGATCCGCGACACCCGGGAGCTCCTGACCTCCCGCGGCTACGAGGAGGGCAACCACGGCGAGGCGGCCCACTACGTGATCGAGAAGGCCTTCGTGGGGAAGTAGGGAGCCCGGATCTCGTGCGACTCCCTCGCGTGACACGCACGCAGGCCGGACGGCTCTTCCTCCTCGCCACCGCGACGGGCTGGGGCCTCAACTGGCCGGTGCTCAAGCTGGTCTCTCAAGACTGGCCGCCGCTGTTCGCGCGGGGCGTCGCCGGTCTCATCGCGGCCTCCGGACTGGGCCTTCTCGCCTACGGGCGCGGTGAGCGCCTGACGGTGCCGCGCGCACTTTTCGGACGGCTCGGTCTCGCCGCCGCGATCAACGTCTTCGCCTGGATGGGTTTCACCGGTCTGTCCCTGAGATGGCTCACCGTGCCGGAGGGGGCGCTCCTGGCGTACTCGATGCCGGTCTGGGCCGTGCTTCTCGCCTGGGTTCTGCGCGGCGAGCGTCCGGACCAGCGCGGGTTCGCGGCCCTCGCACTCGGCATCCTCGGTATCTGCGTCCTCGTCGACGGCACCGGAACCGGTCTGATCCTTCGGAAGGCGCCCGGCATCGCCCTCGCCCTGGCCGCGGCCATCCTGTTTGCGTTGGGAACGATCCTTGAGCGAAGGCCGATCGGCTTACCGCCGATCGCCCTCACCGCGTGGCAGGTCGGGCTCGGCTGCCTTACGATGACGCTGATCAGCCTGTTCACCGAGGCGTCCGACATCAAGGGCCTGAGCCTGCCGAGCCTAGCCGGCATCAGCTACATGGCGATCGGCCCGCTCGCACTCTGCTACCTCAGCTGGCAGGCCGCCCTACGCCGGCTGCCGACAGGCATGGCGACCACGGGCATGCTGTTGGTGCCGATTATCGGCACGGCCGCGGCTGCGCTGGTGCTCCATGAGACGATCGGATCGCGACAGATGCTCGCCTTTGTCCTGACGCTGAGCGGTGTCGGCCTGGCTCTGCAGAGGAAGGTGGTGCCGACGTCCCCGACGGCCTGCGCGTCGTCGAGCGCGGGCCTGGTACGCTGACGCGCAGGTGCACGCGGACGAGCGAGACGTCCGCTTCTGGGAAGCACTTCATTGCGGCAGGATGTCCGGGTTGGGCGCATCGCAGAATGTCTGCTTGCAAGCAGCCCCTCGACTTCCATAGTCCACCCTAAGCCAACGTTGTCGGTGCCCGGCACACAACCGCTTCGGGGAAGCTATGGCAACCGTCCGCATGCCCGACGCGGGTGCCTTCTGAGCGTAGAAACCCCCGCTTCGTCGACGCTCGTCGGCCGGCAAAGCTTGAGTGCCTTGCCAGCCAGTTTGCACATTCGCGTCGAGTTCAAGCTTCGGCTGCCGCGGCCGCGTTCGGATGCAGCAAGGCCATCTCATCGCGCTGGCGCATCAGCAGCGGCAGATCCGGCCAGTCGCGCCATTGTAGGGTGAACTCGCCGCCCGGCTTCGAGGCGACCACCACCGCCTCATACCAGCCGTCCTCCTCGCCCTCGGTGATTAGGACCAAGCTGCCGATCGCGATGCCGGCCCAACTGCGCGGATATCGAGGATCCACGGGGCCCGACCCGCCAGGGCAGCCCTCGTCGCCGTTAGCGGGCTTCTCAAAGCTGTGAGCAATCAGTTTGATGCCGTTGGTAGTCGAACCCCTCGACCCGTCGGCGAGTGTCTGCAGGCGCTCATAGACCTCCTTGGCGACGAACGGCACGAAGGCACGGCCCGAACTGAAGACCCGGCCTCGAGGCAGTTCAGCGGCGGCCGAGCGCTGAGCGTCGTCGCACAACACGAGTGCGCGGAACCCTATCGTCTCAGCAGCCTTCGTAGCGAGGCTCACATCCGGGGTGGGAAACCATGCCGCGTGAGGTTTGCCGCCCTTGTCGAGTCCGAAAACGATGAGGGCCGGTACCGGCTTGGCGAGCGGGCTCTCTGCTGGGGGGAGTGCGCCTTTCGGCTTCGTAGCGGTGGCTGCGGTCATAGAATGCTCCAGAAATGCGAAGGGGGCCTCTGATGAGACCCCCTCGGGATGGTTGCGAATGGCTGAGGCCGATGCAGAAGGCCCGGCGGTGGCGCTAGGCAGCTCGGCTTCAGGGTTAGTGGTGGGTGCCTCATGGCGGCCCTCAACGAAGGCCACGAAGCGGCGGCCCAAGCTCAGCTATCAGATTATATTCCTATTTGTCAAGGTGAGCCCACCCGGGCGTACTACGCCAATGGGGCGAAGCTAATGGTTGCTATTCGCTGCGATGCCGGCCTCCGATCTTTTTTGGTCGTCAGGAACGGCCGCTTGTCGGCTCTCTGAGCGGTCTTGATTGCGGCGTGATCGTCAATGGGAGCCAATCGGCATCAGCGTCACTTCTATCGATCGAGCCGGGCGCACCTTGAGATCCGCCAGGCGAGGCAGATGAGCCGATGGACCGTGAGCGCGACCGCGACGTGGCTGAAGACCTGATCGAGGACGCCCGCAAGCAGACGGGCCATACGAGAAGACTGAACGGCCGGGTCAGGGCACTGACCAGCCGGGCGGTGATGATCCCGCCAAAACACCGAAGGACTGACGGCGCTCAGGCATCGACCTTCCGCCGGTCCCCTCAGGCTGGACGTCGAGTGGCTGCCTGTCTCGGCGCCGGTGCCGCCCTGCCTTGCCGCTTGCTGCGCCCGGCAGGCTCCCTGGCTTTGACTGCGCCGGAACTCGGCGTCTCCGCTTCACGCTGCGGCCGCACGGCGTGCGCGTCGAGGAAGCGCCGGCACGCGTCAAAGCCGGTCTCAGCCTCCCGCGGGCAGATGATGCCACACTGCTCGGCCAGGCTATGTGCGTACTTGAGCATCGCCGCGCTCGGAGTCCGGTGGTCGCCCGATCGGTCGGCGTCGCCATCCTGAGGTACGCGTGGCCCGGCGTGGGTGTCGAGAAAAGACCGGCACATGCTGATGTTGCTCTTGCAGCCGCGCGGCAGCTTCACACCCCTTCTCTCCGCCAAGCTAACCGCAAACGACACCATGGCCGGCGTCGGCGGCCGGTTGTCGGCCTGACTGAGCGGGATCAGGCTCGGATCGAGGCTGACGACGGGCGAGTTCGCGATCGCGGCGATCAGCTCATCGAGGCGCGCGCGCGTGCGCTGTCGGAAGGCGTTCGCGCGCTCGACGGCCACGGCACGCGTGGCCGCACGACCGATCTCGGCCAGTTCCGCCTCGAACAGGGCGCGTCCGACCGGGTCACCGTAGGTCGGAAATACACGCCGCACCGCAATCATGAAGGCCAGCCCGACCTCGGTCACCTCGATGGCCGGGTCTTTGCCGTTGGCCAGGGTGATGTAGCGGCTCTTCAGGAGCTTGGGCAGGATCGTGTCGCGGGTGGCGGCCGTGCCGAGGCCCTTAGGCTCGTTCGGGTTGACCGGGTTCTCCAGGGCGCGCTTGACCGCCGGATCATCGACCTGGTCGATCAGCCGACCCATCACCACCGGCAGCTCGCCTCGAGTGATGCGTCGCGGCGGCTCGGTCATCGCGGTGGCGACATCCGCGCCCGTGGCCGATGCGCCCTCCCCGTCGTTCACAAGTGGCAGACGCGCGGACGTGGCCTCGGCCTCTCGCTTGGCCTTGCCGGGTACGACGTCCGCTTCGAGTTCGGCTTCGCTGCCGTAGATCGCACGCCAGCCCGGGGCGCGGATGACGCTGCCCGACACGGCAAACCGCTTCGCGCCCAGCGGCGTTCCGACCTCGGCGGTAACGCTCGTGCGGGCGTCGATGCCGTCGGGCAAGTGGGCGGCGAGAAAGGCTTTCGCGACGAGCTCCCACAACCGGAACTGCTCGGCGGTGAGACGGCCGCGTTCCGGCACCTTGCGTAGGGGCACGATGGCGTGATGCTCGCCCGGGTCCTTGACGTAGTGGCCCTTCGCCCCGCGTCGGATCAGGGGCGCCTCGCCTCCCGGGATGACGTCACGCACATCGGTCAGCTCGGTCGCGATGGCGGTGACGATCGCAGCGGCATCACCCGCCTGCCCCTCCGGCAGGTACTCGGACTCGGTGCGCGGGTAGCTGAAGTAGCCCTGATCGTACAGCTCCTGGGCGAGCCCGGCCGTGTGCTGCGGATCCCAGCCGAACCGCTTGGCGCAGCGCCGCGCCAAGGTGTCCTTCGAGAACAGACGGGGCGGTGTGCGGCGCACGTCCTTGTGCTCGACCGCCAGAGGGCCCGACCACGCTGCGGCGGCAGTTCGGATCGTCTCTGCGACGGCCGGGTCGAAGATCCGATCCTTCGGGGCGTGCCACAGGGTCAGTTCGGCACCGGACTGGGTGGTCAGGTGCAGCGCGACCTTGAAGAAGTCCTGCGGCACGAAGGAGCGGATCCGCTCCTCCAGGTCGGCCAGGATGGCGAGGGTCGGCGTTTGCACGCCGCCAAAGCGCCAGGGCTCCCGGAAGGCGGGCGGGCGCAGGCGCAGCGAGATGGCCCGCGTGCCGTTCAGGCCAAGGTGGTAATCCTCGTACTGCCTACAGAGTGCCTCAAGGTAGGCGGCGTAGTCGCGCTCGCCTGAGCCCGGCTCCTTGGCCAGGGCTGCGAAGGCGCGCCGGATCGAGACGTCGTCGAGCGCGCCGAGCTTGAGCCGGTCGACGCGGCCGCGCCAGCCCAGATGCTCCAGCACCTCCCAGGCGATCATGGAGCCCTCTCGCCCGGGATCGGTCGCGATGATCACGCGCTCGACGCCGCTCAGCGCCTGTCGGATTGCGGCGATCTTCGGCTCGTGCGACTGGCCGGACCGATTGGTGCCGCAGCTGACCGGGATCGTGGCGAGCTTGATGGGCAGCGCCTCGAAGCGCCATAGCTTCCACTCGGGCCGGATGCTACCCGGCTCCTCGGCCGATAGCAGGTGCCCCTCGGCGGCCACGCAAACGGTGTTCGGCGAGCGGAAAAAGCGCTGCAGCTGCCGCATGGCCGAGGGCTTCTCGAAGAAGAACAGCGTGCGGCTGGAACTCGGAGGTGACATCTCGCTATCCGCGGAGGCGCCCGCTGCACATGGCAGCCTGTTCGTATTTTGTTCTAAAAAGGGTTCGCGCGCAATCGCGCTGAGTGAGAAGCCGCAACGCCCTCGCGCCCAACACTCTAAAGCGAAGAAGCTTCTTCTAGTTACGATTGGGCACTCGAATGGATCTGTATCAAACGCACGGATGGGGCAAAGCCAAGGGCAAAATTTCCTAAATCGGACTTTTGCGTCAAGCACTTGGCGGGGCTGAGTCCCACCAAGTGCAGGCACGTTCCGGTTAGATGAGCCGGCGCAACGTAGGCCGATGAGGATCCTTGCCCGAGCTCACATTGTGAAGGAGTAACCGGTTCCACAAGGGCCATCGTTCTTGGAATAGATCCGCCTCGTCGGCGAAAGACGGATGTAAGGTATTGAATTTCGGCCGTCTCTCGGCTGACATATGTTGGTCGTAAGTTCGAGCGAAGATGCGGTGCTTGAAGACGTAAGAAAGCATATGAGGTTGATTTAGCACCGGTTCAATACTGAACGAATGACAGGAGGTGCTACCGGGTCGGAACGTATGGGTGAGCCGGTCGAACGCCTCTTGACTGATTGAACCAGAAACGAGCACACAACTAGAAACCCGCCATATTGCAGCGATGCTACCTCTAGTTCCTAAGGAAATATCGATGCCACCGATTGCGATTGCATTGGGCATCGATTCGAGCAAAGCTTGCTTTTGCTGATCGAGTAGTCTTCCAAGATCAAAATCGACGAGCAAGCCTTTTGCCACTAATGCACTGGGCGGAGTCCACCACAATTGGACCCACGGATCATTCTCCCCAAGGACATGCTCTGCTTGCGCGAGGAGCCGCAGCCGATACCGCCTTGCGCACACCGGGCAAACCCCAGAGAAGCATCGGTTGTCCTTTCGGCAGAGTTTCAAACGCTCGAGGATCCCTTGAGCGGCTCGGCCCCTGTTTTTCTCTAAACGCTCCATAGTGCGGCTGGCTGCTCGGCGACAAATTTCGAATGATTCGTAGCGAGATATGTATGATTTTAAGTCAGTCATAGTTCGTCTCCAGTTGATGGAGGCCACTACAAGCAACCAAAATTCTGCCGCGTCAAATTTACAAACAAGATTTAGGTTGTTTAAACTCGTCCATGATTGACCGATAAGGTCCAAGAAGAGCTAGATCACATTTACGTGATGGGTTCGATCGAAATTACGACTCTGGAAAATTTAACTTCTAACTCATGATCATCTAACGAACCCCCGCGTTGCTCGTCGTCGCAGCGAGCGGGGGTTCGTTTTTTAACGGCTGAGCTTTGCCGAATAGAGCTATTCCTGCTGTAGCGAGGGAGAAGCAAAGGGCTGAGGTAAAACCCCTGGCCGTGCCTCTCATCCATCGAACACGTATCTCGGACCGCTCGATGGCGAGCACATCGTGATAAGGACGGCGCTATCAACCTCACGCCACCCTTCATCGCCGCGACCAGGGCTGCCGCTGTTTCCAGGCTCGAAACTGCTTCAGCGCCTCATCCCGGATTGCATTAGCGAGCGCGGTCCCCTCGCGGTTGCCGAAGAGGAGTCCGTCGAGGGTGCGGCCGGCCATGACGTCGAGCAGGCGAACCCGCTGACCGGTACGTAGCCAATCCTTCTTGATCCGCCACGCCCGGGTGTCGAAGCCGGTCAGCGGCTGATCGCGTGAAACGGTCCGCAAAAAGACGGTGCGGTAGACCTTCTGTGGGGCCTTCAGCGCGTAAACGAACTGGCGCACGATGTCGTCGTCAGGCACCGCCTGAACGTGCACCGAGGTCACGCCTTCCTTGATGCTGGCATGCCGGGCACGGAGCGGCTGGAGGATACCATCGAGCTCCTGACGCGTGGCCCCCCAGGCGAGCAGGTGGCAGTGCCAAGACACCGAGTCGAACACGGCCCAGCCCGATGAGGACCAACGGGGAAAAAGCGCGACCTCGACCATGCCGATGAAGGGCAGGTCGCCTAAAGCCTGCCGGGCCACTTGCTGCAGGTGATAGATCTTGAAGTGGGCGGCCTCGCTCATGCACCGTCGATCCGACCGCAGTGCACGGCTAGGCGCGAACCGATCCTCGAGGGAAAAAGCGTAACGCGCGGGAGTGACCGTCACGAAGCAGCGCGGGCCATATGCGATGCCGGGCTCAGCAGCGACGTGCTTCAGGGCGATTTCGGCAAAGGCGATCCGCGAATAGGCGTTGTTGGCGTAAAGTGCGTGCGCGTTGGACCGCTGAAGCTCGTCGAGCGCATCGCGACAGGCGACCTGCTTGTAGTTCTTGCGCGGGTATTCGAGGTAGTCCTTTATCCGATCGTCAGCCCGCAGGTGAACCTCGGCGAAGGTGGCCATATCGACGATGGTGGGTAGAGGTGATCGCGGGTCGTAAGGTCTGGGGGGTCGAATTTCAAAAACCTGCTTCGGCGGCCTGTAGGAGCGCGAAGGTGATAGAAAATGGGCATATTCTAGCATAGGTTGCCTGCATTGATGAGGTGATAGGTGCTATAAGGTTGTTTGAATAGATGTGTTTCTTGAGCAGTTGGAACTATTCGACGAACCATCTTGGGACCGAAGGGCTCGAGCTTTGTTAGGCCCGAGCCCTTCGTTGTTGAATTACTCGCTATCTAAGCCAATGCAGTCAAATTTTTTGCAGGCAAATTCTTTGTAGTCCGAGGTACCCTCAACGCGTTGGATCTTGAGTTTTGCTTGCTGCCCTTTTTCGATCTTCATCGCTCTATCAAGGTGCTTCTCACTCACCCAAATTTTTAATGCCACAAGGTCGCCCCAAGTCTCATCTTCAAAGATCGCTGCTTTCAGGGCCTCGACTTTGTAGCGAGCTTCGCAACCGCTTTGACGCCTCCGTCCTCGTCGATTTGCTTAGCTATCTCATCAGGTGAGATGCTATTGTCGCAATAATATCGAGCAACATTTGCATACACGTTGACAGTCTGTTCTTTCTCCCGGGTGTCTGCGTTAAGAATATATCGCGCTAGAGTGTTGAACTTGTTCAACGTATCGCGCTTGCGGCCGGTTTTTTTCTCCGTCTCTAAGAAAAATTTCTCTTTCAGAAGTGCCTGGTACCCGAGTACATCGCCGTCAAACAACTTAGCACTGCGAGCGATGTCGGCGATGGCGAGGTGTAATTGATCGCGATAGGATCCTTCTACCGATTCATGTTTCTTTCGAGCTTCTCGAGCGACATCGAGGGCAGATTTCGGCTTCTCTTTCTGTTCCATTCTTCCGACCTTTCGGCCGAGCTTGTTGGCGCCCATTTGTCGGCATTGACGACGAACAAGCTCGACGCTTAATGATGAATGAGGTTGGTTTCTATCGCCCGGAGGAAGTTCGGAGAGCGCGACTTTGCGCCACCGAAGACCCCCCCCGGGCGATTTTGGCGGGTTGCTGATGCCTGTGCGTCTCAGCTAACCGCCCTTGGTAAGGCTCCTGACTATTCCAACCACTTCTGCCCGATGCCAAAAACTCAATCTCCCAAACTTGCAAGGAGCGGGAAAGCGTTTTGCTTTTATGTCGGCGTAAAGCTTGGAACGAGACATCGGGATGATCTGAAGCACTTGCTTCAACCGGAGCAATTGATCGTTCGTTTCGTTGCTCGCATGCTTCATTAAAACCTCTCGTCCAGTTGCAGACGAGAAATGTCTTGCGCCAATAAAATCGGAAAAAACTCGGGTTGATGGGAAAATTCCTGTTTCATTCTCGAGATCGAAAAGCGGGTTTTGGGCAAAAGGCTCTCTGATCCGCACCCCAAGCCTTAAGCGAGCGCGCACCAAGATTGGGCTGCTCCGCCTTGTTTAGGATATTCGCTTGCTGACGATTCTAGAGTTGCGCCCGATCATGTAGCGACGGCCAAGTCGTCTTCGTAACCGGCTGCGGTGAGACAGTTGCGGCACTCGTTTGCGGTGAAGTGGGTGAAGGCATCATGTCGGTGGCAGCTGCGATCTCGTCGATGAACACCAGCGTGTTGGGGTCGAGATCGGGCATGGCGCCGAACCAAGCTTGGCGCTCGCCTCTCACATCCGCGCACTCCTGCTCAGCCGCGTACAGAGCCCCTTTTTACGGGTGATGCCGTGGCGGGCGAGGAACCGTGACAGTCCGCTCGTGCTGGTCTGCAAACCGTGCGCGGCCAAGGCCTCGCGCAACTCGTGCAGGAACAGCTGCTGTTGCCGCTCATGCGTGGCCAGGATCAGCCCAGCCTGCGCCTCGATGGCCCGCGAGCGCTGGTCGCCACCTCCTTGCGCACGGGGCGACATGCCCCTCCTGTCGGACCCGCGCCGCCCAACGGCTCACGCTCGACACGCTCACCCCAAAGCGGGCCGCCGCTGCGTGGGGAGGCGCCCTCCGCCACCGCGGCAGCAACGCGCTCACGCAGGTCAACCGACAAGGATGACGGCATTGGCAGGCTCCTCTACCCACCAACCCATCAGATCAGAGCACCTGGCGAACCGAACGGGCGCAGCTCTAACGATAAAGACGTCCTGCCCCTCAGCCTGAACCAACCGGCATGACTGCCCAGGCAACGCTCTAAGTCCCCAAATTCGACCACCTAAACCTTCACGAACCCTGGTTAAAACAGCTAGATCTAAATAATTGACTGGAAAAACAACATTATGGCGCCTTGCGACTTGCTATTAACTTGAGCCTGTCTGCGTAGTCTTCTTGCGCCCAATCTAATGCTAAATCTAAGTGTTTTTGGATAGTCTTTGCACTAACGGGAAAGCCGCAAATCTCACAATCCCTCGCGATCCCCAGAACGTCACCACGCATTCTGTGTTTTTTATCATAAACAGGATAAAGTTTGTACCGCTCAAATGCCATACTCAAGAGAATGCTGTATAATTTGTGCCTGGTGTTCGTATGAATTGCATCCATGCTCGCTTCTTTTGTCGGCTCATTGAAGTCCCAGCCTTTGCTTTTTGACCAGATTACAAAGCTTTTCGGCATTATAGCGTCGTTTAGGAATGTGCCGGCGGATACAGCTCGATTAATTACCTTGATACGTGATTCGAGAACTTTGGAAAAATCAGCTTCTATCTCGTCGTCGAAATTTGATGGAAGATCTAACGCAAATTCCGGTTCAATTTGCATCGAAAGGGCTGCGGCCTCGGCGACAGTCCACGAGTCCATGGACATCCACCTTTGTAAATCATATATCGCATAAGTTTTTCGAATTTCAGCTATGGTGTTGGCTTCACGCGCTTGTTCGTTCTTGATTCTTGCTTCCATCCAAATCTGCTGGACTTCTCCTGATTTCATCCTCGCGTATTGCCCCATAAGACCCCAGGCATTTTCCACAAAATCCTTAATTCTATTTTGGCTTTCTTCAGAAATATTCTGAATAATTGTGAGGCGCTCGATCCCGAGGATTTCGTGGACCAAATCGCAATAGATTTCACTTGCTTTCGGATCTGATTGGATGCCGATAAAATATAATATGCCGTCTTCAATGCAACGATCTAGGTTCGTTTCTTCTCCTGAACTATAGCCTCCACCTTTCGAGGCAAATATAATCTGCCGGGTTTGATTGTTGAATAGCGGATTAGTCGCATTAATTATGTAATCGATTTTCTCATATCGATAAAATGCCTTTGCCATGAGGACCCCTGTTTGGCTCGTACATCTTCCACTGACAGGTAGCACGTATTAAATTCAAATGCGGTTCGGCTTCGATAATGATGCTGCAGAATTCAAGCTATCGCTGAATTTGGCACACGCTTGTAACCCAAATTGTTGAGCCGATCTATAATTCGACACGTAATTGTCGAATAATGAATAGTGCCATCGCGAAATTTTAGCGGTATATAGGGTGTGGTAAATCGAGTCGGATAACAATATTAAAACTTAAGTTGAAAACAGTCTTGGTGCGCCATTCGCAATGAATTCTCGCCGTTTAGCGGCGAGCACCTTTGCGTAAGTCGTCTCGATCATCCGAACACTCGTTCCGCAGTTCTCCGCCACCACGTTCAGCGGTACCCCTGCCTCAACGGCACGCGAGATGTAGGAGTGTCGCAGCGCGTAGAATGTGCCCGATGGATCGAGCTTCGCGGCTAGCAACGCCCTCTTCATTGGCCGTATCTGATGGCTCGCACCCCAAGCGTCTCCGTCGGCGCGAGGCAACAACGGAGCATCCTTCTCGCGGCCAACCATCAGCCGTGAGAAGAACACTACAGCTTCAGGCTGCAAGATGACGATCCTTGCTCCGGTCTTGCCCCTTGGTACGTACAGCGTTTCGCCCGCGGCGTCGAAGTGGCGGACCTGACACGCGGCAAGTTCGCCATAGCGCGCGCCCGTCAGAAATCCTGCCGTCAGCAGGTCACTGAAGCTCGTATCGTTGCAGCTCTCAAGGAGACGCAGCACCTCCGCGGACGTGAAGTGGACCTCGCGTGCCCGGCCGACCCGCTGGAACGGGCGGACAAGCCGCCAAGCGCTGTCGTTCGATAGACCATTTGTTGGGTCACCCACTGCGTGATTCAGCATCGCTTTGACGATGCTAAGCACTCTATTGGCAGTGTCCTGGCTCCGGCGACGCTGCTCGGCATCGGCGCCGGCCCGCACCAAGCTATCGCGCCAAGCTTCGAGTTGGCGACGCGTTAGATCCTCGATGCGGCTCGAACCGAAGCGCGGCAGGAAGAGGCGTTCCAAGCGGCGGCGGGCGTCGTAAGCTGTACGTTCGTTTCGGGCCTCAAGCCCAGTGAGATAGGCCCGAGCGGCGACCTCCACGGTGAGTGGCGCCTTCAGAGCCCCCTCCCCTTTCTTGCCGCCTGCTGTCGCCTTCGCCTGCTGCTGCGCCTCCCAGAAGTCGAGCACGCTCCGGCCGTTACTATCCTCGAAGTCGTCGGCCTGCCCGATCCGCTTGGTCCAGGAACCGCCCTTCCCGTCGGCGACCCGCAGCACCCAGGTCCCGGCAGTCTCGTTACGACGGTAGCCGAGCGAGACACCGGGTGCGACGCGGGCGAAAACGGGCTTTTTGGCCACTGGCAGACGCAAACGGCTGGTGCGTGTTTCGAGCTTTGATGAACGTGCATTGCGAGCCATGGTGTCCCGCGAGTGTCCCGTGGACGTGCTCGGATGATGCCACACAAAGTTGGACAGGCCAAACGCTAGTTCGAACTGAAAGCGAGATCTATCAGCAGGTTAGCTGGATATCGTTGGACGTTCCTGGAGGAATGGCTACGCCCTTTCACGGCGAAAACACGGGTTCGATTCCCGTAGGGCGCGCCAAAAAAACTTGAGTCCCTGGCGGCGACACCTGCGATCCGGCTCAGTCGGCTCCATATCCGCTCGGCTCTTCTCTCGGTCGCCGCTATCGGTCCCATGACGGGTGCCTGCCACTGTCGCACGGCGCGACGGGATTGGGCGGGCACACCTGCGGGAAGCGGCCGGCGTCGGCGCGGTCTTCAGGGGGGCGCAGATTCCGCGCTGGCACGTGCCGCGGATCGAGGCGAGCGAAGCGTACGCGTCGAGAGAGCCAGGACAATCCCGACGAGCGCGGTCGCGCTGAACACCGCAAACATCGCCGCGCCGACGTTCTCCGGTCCGACGACCCGGTCGTTGATCACCCCGACAAGCGCGGGTCCGACCCCGAAGGCGACGAGCGTCACGCTCGCCACGAAGACGGCGCTCATCCGGCCGCGCAGCGCCCGGGGCGTCAGGATCTGAAGTCCCGCCAGGGCGGGCGGGCTCGTGACGCCGAGTGCCGCCACGAGGACGGCGAACCCGGTCAGCGACGTTGTCAGATCGGACGCGAGGGCCATCACCCCGGCGCTCGGGCAGGCCAGCGCCAGCCCGAGGGCGAGGGCGCGCGAGGCCGCGCCCCGAAGCCCGCGCGCCCGCGCCCGGTCGAGCCAGCGCCCCCCGGCGATGTGCCCGAGCGGCGCCGCCACCAGGATCACCATCCCGAGGTAGAGGCCGCCCGTCGCGGGGGTGAGCCCGTGCGCGCGCACGTAGAAGGTCGGTGCCCACGCCGTCAGGGTCTGGCTGATCAGTACGGCCGCCGCTGCGGCGCCGAAATGCGGCAGGTAGGCGGAGCGATGGCGCAGCACCCAGGCGAGCGCGGGCCGCCCTGTCCGGGCCGGTGCCGTCGGCGGCTCGACGACGCGCAGCAACCCGACCAGCAGCGCGAGGTTCGGCAGGCAGGCCAGTGCGAACAGCGCCTGCCACGGCCGGACCGGGCCGTAGCCGGGCACGGTCAGGCCGCCCGCCGCGGTGAGCCAGGCGAGGGCGGCCCCACCCCCCAGGAGCGCGAGGCTGCGCCCCAGCGTCGCCCCGGCGGTGAAGAGCGAGATCGCCCGGCCGATCCCGGCCGGCGGCAGGCGATAGGCCATCAGCGACAGCGCGGCGGGCGCGATCGCGGCCTGCCCGAGGCCGAGCAATGCCCGGGCGACGGCCAGGGCGGCGAACGAGCCGGCCAGCCCGCAGGCCAGGGTCGCCAAACCCCACACGAGGACGCTGGCCAGCAGCAGGCTGCGGCGGTGCCCGCGGTCGGCGCAGATCCCCGCCCAGGGCATCGCCGCGGCGTTGAGCACGGCGAATGCCGAGCCTTGCAGCACGCCCAGCTGCGTGTCCGACAGGGCGAGATCGAGCTTCAGCGGCTGTGCCACCAGGGTGATCAGGAAGCGGTCGCTGAACGCCAGGAACTGTGTCGCCGCGAGCAGCAGAACGAGTGACCGGCCCGACAGGCCCGGAGCGGCGGCGCCGCCATCCGCGCCCATCAGTACAGCTCGCTGATCCAGCGCTCGAACACGGACTCGATCGGGCCGTGGTCGGACCGGTCGAGCCGCGCCCTGTGGACGATCGATCGGTAGCGGCCCGGCGGGACGCCGAAGGCGGCGCGGAAGGCGCGGTTGCTGTGGCTCTCGTCGATGAAGCCGCAGGCGAACGCGAGGGTGGATGCGGACCGGGTTTCGCCGGGCCGGCGCAGGGCGTCGCGGAGGCGCTCCAGGCGCCGGCGCTGCACGTAGCGGGCGACGCCGCCCTCGTCGGCGAAATCCTCGTACAGCCGGCTGCGGGACGTGCCGATGCCGGCGGCGACCGTCGCCGCGTCCAGGCGGGGATCGAGCAGATGGGTGTCGACATACGCCTCGGCACGGGTGCGGCGCAGCGGCCGCGCCGCCGCTGCCGACACCCGTCGTGCCACCGGCGCGGCCGTGGCCGCTTTCAACCCGAGGCCGAGCAGTTCGGTCGCGGTGTCGGCCGCCCCCTCGACCGCGACATCCGGCAGATTGTCCGCACGGCGCACGAGCGACAGGAGAAAATCCCTGAGCAGCCCGGCCGCGGCCCCGGGCAGCACCGCACCGTGAAGGGCGTCGAGCGCGCCGACAGCCGGCTCCACGATCTCGCGCGCGAGTGCCACGGAGAGGAGGCGAGCGCGGCCGACACGGGTCCAGTGCGGTTGGGCGGTATTGACGAGCATGATCTCACCGGGCCGCAACCGGTGCTCCGCCCCCGGGGGGCCAGCGGCGAGATCACCGTCCAGCAGGAGATGCAGCACGAGGTGGTCGAAGCCGTCCCGCCCCACCCGGCGGGGATCGCGGCGGTGCAGGAGGCCGCCGAGGTCGCGCTCGTACAGCACCATCCGCGGAAAGCGGCGGATGTGGACGCGGGCATGGAAAGGCCCGCCGGTGCGCTCGACATCGGCCCCGACGCTGTACAGGCGATGGTACGCGTCGAAGCCGTCACCGCCCTCGCGCGGGGCGGTGAACGCGAGCATGCGCGCGGCCATTGCTACGAGGGCCTGACGCCGACGCGAGCGGCACGGACGTAGCCCGGGTCGGGTGACGCCGCATCCCTGACATGGACGCAGCAGGGTCGTCGGGATGCCATATGCCGAGTGAGCTCTCTATTGTTACCCCGAATGTAGTCCCGTTCGTGGAACGTCTAGAGCCAGGTCTGAACATATTTTCTGGGGCGCCTACACAGGGCGTCCATTGAACCCGCCTGATCGGGCCCGGCGGCTCGACGGCTTTAGCCATCCCCAAGTGCCTGCCGGGCCGCCGACCTTCTCCCGGACATGGCATCCCGCCCGAACGGGATCGGGCTGCCCGGTCGCGACGGACGAGGCCGGCCTCGGCGCAGACGCCGCCGTGCTGCGGCCGTTCGACATTGATCGATTGCACGCGCCGCGTCTCGTGATGGCATCCGGGCGGACCGGCCTGGGTGCCCTGTCACGCGAAAATCACACCCGCATTCTGGGGCCGTATGAGCCGCCAGTTTGGGACGCTCAGCCAATCCATGTCGGGCCTGCCGCGTCCACTATCGGAGGCGCTCGGTATCGTGCCGACGGTGAACGCCCCCGCCTTCGTGGCCGGCGGGGCAGGACGGGGGAATCGGGGACACGGTGATGGCGGGCGTTCGCGGCGGTACCGGAATCCGAGGAAGCGACGCGTTCAGCGACGCGTTCGGCGTTGACGTGGGCGGCCTCGGCGACCCGGGCAATGCTCAGGGTATGCGCGACTCGGCCTCTGCTGGCTGCCGCGCCCGACCGACAATGCGGGACGGGTCAGCGCCCCCGCGGCCCCGCAGGCCGGTCCGGGCGTGCCCCCCGCCAAGCGCAACCCGAAGGCCGGTGAGCCGAGCAGCATCGAGATCCTGCAGGTCAATCCGACAGGGAGATGAGGATGAAATCGCGATGTCATCTCTGGGCCGTCCTGTGCTTGGCGTGCACGCCGGCATCGGCTCAAGGCCCCGTCAACGTGAACGATTGCACGCTATTGCCTGATCCGATCGCGCTCCGCCGGTGCGTCGATGGCTTCGGATCGCAGAGCGTGAGGCCGCCAGCGCCCCCGGCGCTTCCCGCGACCGCATCGGATACGGCCCGATCCGAGCCTGCCCCGAGAGCCGCCAAGGCCCCGTCGGCCGGCAAGCAAGCGGAAGACTGGTTGCACGAGAGCGCTTCGGGGGTCGAGCCGGGGCGATCAAGCCCGAATGCAATACGTCTCAATGATTGATTTTTTTGTAATAATATCTCGGACGACACTGACTGTATCCGATCGCGCATCGCAAACACAGAGCACGAACCGGCGCCCGGAGTTTCATGTCATTGCTGGTTCCATTCGCCATGCGGCCGCGGGCACATCCGACCGCTGACGACCTGTCGGGATCGCGAGCCCCTGCCGCTCTGCGCGCAGACGACGTTCCGGTTCGGCGCATGACCTGACCATGCCGTCCGGGATCGGATCTCGTCTAAGGCTTGGACGTCGGATCCGGCTGGCAGGCTGCGGCCACGCAAAAAGTTAGCACTTCTCCCAGACGAGTGCTAATGATGCGCCGATCGGGCCGCGATTCCCGTCTTCGCCGCCACGCTTCCCGCGATCGCGCCAACCATGCCGGTTGGATCATGCTTGGGAACGATCAGGATCTCGCAATGAAATTCCGTCCGCTACACGACCGCGTGGTGCTCCGCCGCATCGAGGGCGAGGAGAAGACCAAGGGCGGCATCATCATCCCCGACACGGTCAAGGAGAAGCCGCAGGAGGGGGAGGTCGTCGCCGTCGGGCCGGGTGCCCGCGACGAGGCCGGCAAGATCAATGCCCTCGACGTCAAGGCCGGCGACCGCGTCCTGTTCGGCAAGTGGTCCGGCACCGAGGTGAAGATCGACGGTCAGGACCTCCTGATCATGAAGGAATCCGACATCCTGGGCGTCGTCGCCTAGGGCGCGCGCCGCCGAAATGGACACCGGTTCGGCGTCAGCGCGCGCGACGCATCTGAGGACTCAGAGCCTTCAGAGTCGCCGCACGCGGCCCCGAACCCCGACCTGCCCTTCGAGGTGCCCGCTGTGGCGTGCCTCGGGGCCAAACGACAGATGATGAGCCACCACCATGTCCGCCAAAGACGTTCGCTTTTCGGTCGATGCCCGTGAGAAGATGCTGCGCGGTGTCGAGCTGCTCGCCAGCGCGGTGAAGGTGACGCTGGGCCCCAAGGGCCGCAACGTCGTGATCGAGAAGAGTTTCGGCGCTCCGCGCATCACCAAGGACGGCGTCACCGTCGCCAAGGAGATCGAGCTCGTCGACAAGTTCGAGAATATGGGCGCCCAGATGGTCCGCGAGGTCGCCTCGAAGTCGAGCGACACCGCCGGTGACGGCACCACCACCGCGACCGTTCTCGCGGCCTCCATCGTGCGCGAGGGCGTGAAGTACGTCGCCGCCGGCATGAACCCGATGGACCTGAAGCGCGGCATCGATCTGGCTGTGGCCGCGGTCGTGAAGGATATCGCGGGCCGCTCCCGCAAGGTCGCCTCGTCCGAGGAGATCGCCCAGGTCGGCACGATCTCGGCCAACGGCGATACGGAGATCGGCGGGATGATCGCCCACGCCATGCAGAAGGTCGGCAACGAGGGCGTGATCACGGTCGAGGAGGCCAAGACCGCCGAGACCGAGCTCGACGTCGTCGAGGGCATGCAGTTCGACCGCGGCTATCTCTCCCCGTACTTCATCACGAACGCGGAGAAGATGGTCGCCGACCTCGAGGACCCGTACATCCTCATCCACGAGAAGAAGCTCTCGTCGCTCCAGGCGATGCTGCCGGTGCTCGAGGCTGTGGTCCAGACCGGCAAGCCGCTGCTGATCATCGCCGAGGACATCGAGGGCGAGGCGCTCGCCACCCTCGTGGTCAACAAGCTGCGCGGCGGCCTCAAGGTCGCGGCCGTGAAGGCGCCGGGCTTCGGCGACCGCCGCAAGGCGATGCTCGAGGACATCGCGATCCTGACCAAGGGCCAGATGATCGCCGAGGATCTCGGGATCAAGCTCGAGAACGTGACCCTGCCGATGCTCGGCCGCGCCAAGCGGGTCCGCATCGAGAAGGAGAACACCACGATCATCGACGGCGTCGGCGAGAAGTCCGACATCGAGGGCCGCATCTCGCAGATCAAGGCGCAGATTGAGGATACCACTTCGGACTACGACCGGGAGAAGCTGCAGGAGCGTCTGGCCAAGCTCGCGGGCGGCGTCGCGGTGATCCGCGTCGGCGGTTCGACCGAGATCGAGGTTAAGGAGAAGAAGGACCGCGTCGACGACGCGCTGCATGCCACCCGCGCGGCGGTCGAGGAGGGCATCGTCCCCGGCGGCGGCACGGCGCTGCTGCGCGCCAAGGCGGCCATTCAGGGGCTCTCGAACGAAAACCCCGACGTCCAGGCCGGCATCAAGATCGTGCTGAAGGCCCTGGAGGCCCCGATCCGTCAGATCGCCCAGAATTCGGGCGTCGAGGGCTCGATCGTGGTCGGCCGGATCCTGGCCAATGCCTCGGAGACCTACGGCTTCAACGCCCAGACCGAGGAGTATGTCGACATGCTCCAGGCCGGCATCGTCGACCCGGCCAAGGTCGTGCGGGCGGCCCTTCAGGGTGCGGCCTCCGTGGCCGGCCTGCTGGTGACCACCGAGGCGATGATCGCCGAAGCGCCGCGCAAGGAGGCGCCCGCCATGCCCGCCGGCGGCGGCATGGGGGGAATGGGCGGCATGGATTTCTGACCTGCCGAAAACCGACCGGCGCTCTCCGGCCGCCCGCCCTGCGGGCGTGTCGGGGGGCGCCTCGAAGTGGATCGGGCCGGAGACGCCCATGCGCCGTGCTGCGGGGTCGTGACCGCGCGCGGTTGTCCAACTGCCGGCGGTTTGCCCCGGATTTGCATGGGTCATCGCCGTGATGCGCGCCCAAGCTCGCCGTGCCGGCGGGACCGGTGCCGATCTCACGGTCGCCCGGGAGGACAGAGCTCATGCGCATAAAAGTCGGCTGCGAGATGGCGTATGCGTTTTCGCAGCCCACCCCCGTCATCGCGACGCTCAACGTTCACGCCTCGCGCTTCTCCGATCTCGAACAGCCCGATCACCTGATCACCAGCCCGGCGGTTCCCCTGGAGGGCTATCGCGACAGCTTCGGGAATTGGTGCAACCGGATGGTCGCCCCGGCGGGGCGCTTCACGCTCAAGACCGACACGATCGTGCGGGACCACGGCAGCGGCGATCAGCTGGAGCCCGACGCGCCGGAGATCGCGATCGAGAAATTGCCCTCCGACAGCATCCTGTTCCTCCTCGGCAGCCGCTACTGCGAGACCGATCGCCTCTCGTCCATCGCCTGGGACCTGTTCGGGCATCTCCCGCCCGGCTGGAGCCGCGTGCAGGCGATCTGCGACTATGTCCACGATCGGATCACCTTCGGGTACGCGCATGCGCGGGCGACCCGGACGGCCTTCGAGGTCTTCGAGGAGCAGCGGGGCGTCTGTCGCGATTACGCCCATCTGGCGATCGCCTTCTGCCGCTGCCTCAACATCCCGACCCGCTACTGCAACGGCTATGTCAGCGATATCGGCCTGCCGCTGCCGCACGCGCCCGGCGATTTCGCGGCCTGGATGGAGGTCTATCTCGGGGGCCGTTGGCACACCTTCGATCCGCGGAACAACAGCTCGCGGATCGGCCGGATCCTCATCGCCTATGGGCGCGACGCCGCCGATGTCCCGCTCACGCTGACCTTCGGGCCCAACGAACTCGTCGGGTTTCACGTGACGACGGAGGAGGCCCCGATCCCGGCCTGACCGGGCGTCGGGTCGAAGCCGGTCGCGCCGGGCCCCGCCCGCGGGACCACGCCGTGCCGTCGCCGGGGTGCGCACCGGGCGTTTCGTGAGGCACTCCGAACGGGGCCGCCGGCCCGCTTCCACGGGGGGCGGTCCGGGATCCCGTGCGTCATCGCGCGGGACTCGGACTCGACACGGATAGGGTACCCCCCTATATCATGGTTCGAAGGACGGCCGATGGGACACACGCTCAAGGACAAGACGAAGCTGCTCGCCCGCGTGCGCCGGATCAAAGGCCAAGCGGAGGCGGTCGAGCGCGCCCTGGAGGCCGAACTCGGCTGCACGGACGTGCTGATGCTCGTCGCCTCGATGCGTGGGGCCATCAACGGCCTGACCGCCGAGCTGATGGAGGACCATATCCGCCATCACGTCGTGAACCCCGCCACCGAGACCGATGCGGAGCGCGCCCGCGGTGCGGCCGAGTTGATCGAGGTGGTCCGCACCTACCTCAAATAACGGGGGCCTGCCCCATGACGCCGTTGACCGACCTGCTCCGGCAGGGGACCGCGCACGCCTGGCTGTTCGTGCCGACCGCGATCCTGCTGGGCGCCCTGCACGGGCTCGAACCCGGCCACGCCAAGACGATGATGGCGGCGTTCATCATCGCGGTGCGGGGCACGGTCCTGCAGGCGGTGCTGCTGGGGCTGGCCGCGACCCTCTCGCACACGGCGGTGGTGTGGGTGATCGCGCTGGGCGGCCAATATCTCGGCCAGGAATGGGGCGGCGAGACCGGCGAGCCGTACTTCCAGCTCGCCTCGGCCGTCCTGATCATCGGCATCGCGCTCTGGATGCTCTGGCGGACGTGGCGGGCGCAGTCCGACGCGCATCACCACCCCCACGCCGACGACGCGACGCGCGTCACCGCCCGTGACGGCGTGTTCAGGCTGGAGGTGTTCGAGGACGGCGTGCCGCCCCGGTGGCGCCTGAGCCGGATCAAGGGCGTGCTGCCCCCGCCGCAGCACGTCACCCTCGAGACCGTCCGACCGGACGGCGACCGCACGGCCTTCGCCTTCGCGCGTGCAGGCGCGTTTCTGGAGAGCACGGAGGCGATCCCGGAGCCGCATGCCTTCACGGCGCGGCTGAAGCTGGTCGGATCGGCCGGCCCGGAGATCCACGCGGTCGCGTTCGCGGAGCACGACCATGATCATGACCACGACCCTGATCCGATGGACCTGGGCGCGGCGGACGATGCCCATGCCCGCGCCCATGCCGAGGATATCCGGCGGCGGTTCTCCGGACGCCCGGTGACGACGGGTCAGATCGTGCTGTTCGGCCTGACCGGCGGCCTGATCCCGTGCCCGGCCGCGATCACGGTCCTCCTGCTCTGCATCCAGCTGAAGCAGCTCAGCCTGGGCTTCGCGCTGGTCGTGTGCTTCAGCATCGGGCTGGCGATCACCATGGTGTCGGCCGGCGTGATCGCGGCGCTGAGCGTCCGGCACATCGGCGGCCGCTGGCCCGGGCTCGGCCGCTTCGCCCGGCAGGCCCCCTACGCCTCGGCGGTGCTGATCGTCCTGGTCGGGCTCTATACCGGCTGGCTCGGCTGGCGGGGTCTCCAGCACGGCCCGGTCGACCATGCCGGCACGGTCGGTCGGCTGCAGGGGTGATCCCGTCGGCCCCGCTCGGATTTGACCGCCGGTGAATCCCGAGGGCGCCGCCGGGCCGTTTTATTGCGATGCAACATAATGTGTCCCGGACCGTTGGATGGCTGCTACCCTCGCATCGCTGCGTGAGGGAGGGCATCGGGTCATCCCCTCGTCGAGGGACGCCGCGATGCGGCCGCTCTCCGAGAGTACCCCGATGCGCCTCGTGCTCAGCCTCACCGCCCTGACCCTCGCGACCCTGCCGCTTCCGGCCGTGGCGTCCTCCTGCGCCGAGCAGATCGGGACCATCGCGCGCCGCCTCGACAGCGCCGGCGCCGTCCAGGTCGCCGGCTTGCAGGCGGGGCACACCCTGCGGACGGGCTCGCTGCGCGGGGTGACCGCGGCGCGTCTCGACGCGCCCAGCGACCCCGACACCGTCTCGACGGCCGACCACGTCGTCATCGCGCGGACCCTGATCCTGCGGGCGGGCGAGGAGGACCGGCGGGGCGACAAGCGCGCCTGCGAGAACACGATGACCGAGGCCAAGGGCATGATCGGCGCCCTGCCGTAGGCGCGCGTTCAGAGGCATCGACCCGCCGCCACCAGCAGAGGGAAGCCTGGAGATGATCGGACCCGCCGAGATCGAGGACATGCGCCTGGATCTCCTCGCCATGGACGCCCGGGCGCGGCTCTACGACGCCGCCCTGATCCCCCTGAACCGGCACTGGGCCGAGCGCGGCGCCGCCTCGGTCGGCAGCGTCGGCCGGATCTGCGAGCGCGTCTTCGCCCGGGCGGAGGACCGTCCGCTCACGGACTGGAAGGCGGTCGTCACGGAGGCCGTGGCGGAGGCCGGGTTCGGCATCGTCTGGAACGGCGATTCGGTAGCCTCGCTCGAAGCCCGCTCGTAGCCCCAGGTCCCGCGCGGACACCCGCCCCGTCGACGGTATCGGACGCCGCTTTTGTCGCGGGCGCGCCGTTCCGGGAAACCGTGCGCGCCCGGAGGTCTTTGCCCCTTCATGGAACCCTACGTCCTCGTCGTCGCCGGGTTCGGTGTGCTGGTGCTGCTGACCGCGTGGCTGCCGATGGTGCTCCGGGCGCTGCCCCTGTCGCTGCCGATCTGCTGCGTCGGCCTCGGCGCGGCCCTGTCCACCGTCCCGACGGTATACGACCTCACGCCCCATCCCGGCCTGCACCTGGCGCTCATCGAGCACGCCACCGAGGCGGTCGTCGTCATCTCGCTGATGGGGGCGGGCCTGAAGATCGACCGCATGATCGGCTGGCGGCGCTGGGCGGTCACGTGGCGCATGCTCGGCATCGGCATGCCGCTGACCATCCTGGCCCTAACGGCCCTGGGGACGGCGCTGCTGGGGCTGGGCACCGCCGCCGCGCTGCTGCTGGCCGCCTCGCTCGCCCCCACCGACCCGGTGCTCGCCTCGGACGTCCAGGTCGGCCATCCCGACGAGGATCACGAGGACGAGCCGCGCTTCGCCCTGACCTCCGAGGCCGGCCTCAACGACGGGCTCGCCTTCCCGTTCGTGAACCTCGCCCTCGCGCTGGCCGGGGGCGGCGGCCTCGCCGGCCTGTCCTGGTCGCACTGGTTGGCCGTCGACGTCCTCTGGAAGATCGCCGTCGGCGCGATGCTCGGGGCGGTGATCGGCCGGGCGCTGGGCTGGCTGACCTTCCATCTGCCGAACCTGTCGAAGCTGTCCCGGACCGGGGACGGGTTCGTCGCCCTGGGCGTGACCTGCATCGCCTATGGCTGCGTCCAGGCCGTCGACGGCTACGGCTTCGTGGGCGTGTTCGCGGCCGCACTCGCCCTGCGCGCCTCGAGCCGGGGTCACGACTACCATCGCAAGATGCACGACTATGCCGAGGAGCTCGAACGCCTGCTGATGATGGTGCTGCTCGTCGGGTTCGGTGCGGTGCTCGTCGGCGGCGGGTTGCTGCACGCCCTGACCTGGCCGGCAGCCGCGTTCGCCCTGGCGGCGCTCCTGCTGGTCCGGCCCCTGAGCGGCTGGATCGGCCTCCTCGGCAGCGGACGCTCCCTCGGGGACCGCGCGGTCGTGAGCTTCTTCGGCATCCGGGGGCTCGGGACGGTCTATTACCTGTCCTACGCGTTCGGGCATGCCGCGTTCGAGCAGATGGATCTGCTCTGGGCCACGGCCGGCCTCACGGTGCTGATCTCCATCCTGATGCACGGCGTCACCGTCACACCGGTGCTGCGCGCCCTCGACCGGAGGATGGGACGCGACACCGCGAGCGCCCAGCTCGACCTGACCCTCGCGCCGCCGCCGGCGTGAACGCCGGCCGAACCGCGGGGCGTCCCGCGGGTCGACACGGTCCGGGACTGCGACGCCCTCAGCGCCCGGCGCCGGGCTCGTGGATCGGGCAGCCGTTGAAGCGCTGGCGGAACGCGGCCGAGTGCCGGTAGGGGGCGTTGCGGGCGCGGTTGATGTTGCCGAGCGGCCGGTGCGCGGCGAGCCCGGTCCAGACGCTAAAGCGCATCTCCTCGTCGACCGCCTGGACGCGGCTGGGGTCCCAGCTGTCCTGCGGCTCGACCCGGATGAGCCCGACCCGCTGGAACGGCGCCTCGTCCTGCTTCCATTCGACGGTCGGATCCTCCACCGGCTGGCGTTCGAGGTCGCGGCAGAGCTGGACGCGGAACTCCCAGGTGCCCGCGATGCCGGCCATCTCGGACCGCACCGTCTCGCGGATCGCATTCGGGCGGCCGGAGGCGTCGATCTCGGTGCCGGTCAGCGCGGTCAGGGCCGGCGCGACGGGGGCGACCGAGAACTTGGCGATGTGGTCGCCGTACCGGAACGGCGTGACGCTGTAATAGGTCTCGCCCAGCGGGTCGACGTTCGGGGCCCCGCCGAGCGCGCCGACGGTCGGGCTGTCGATGCCGACGGCATGGAGCGCCTTGTTCACCCCGCGCAGCACCGTGGAGGCGGCGACCTTCAGGCCCTCGACCCGGTCGGTGGTGCCGGCGAGCAGCTTCAGGCTGCCGAGGAACTTCGCGGCGTTCGGCGCCTGGAACACCGTCCCGTTGACCATGATGAAGTTCTGGGTCGTGCCCTCGGCGCCCGGCAGGCGCTCGCCCGCCACGTCGAGCACCTTCAGGGCGAGGCCGCGGGGAAGCGAGACGGCGTCGGGCAGGATATCCCCGGCATTGGTCGACATCCGCAGGTAGACCTTGTGGGCGCCGGGCGTGGCGAACAGCCCCTGGGCAAGTTCGGGGGGCAGGTCCGCGTCGATCGTCAGCACGCCTTCGAGGATGCCGTGCGCCTTGGCATGCACGGATCTGACGGCATGGCCGGAATGATCGGCGACGGTCTGCAGGATCCCGTCGAACGTCGCGTTCAACGCGTCGATCGTCGCGTCCTCGTCGGGGCCGACCTGTTCGACCTGGGGGGTGTAGCGGACGGGCGCTTGCAAGATCGGGGGCTCCGGATCGGTGTGGTTCCGGGATGAACGACGCGCGCCGCGCTCCGTTCCCGGCCATCGGTCAGCAACAGGCAAGATGTCCGATGCCGGCGATCTTCAAAACAGCAGTCGATGCGCCGTGTATTTTTTATTTGGACCTGATGAACATGCATCGCGCCGCCGTGATTGCGGAGATTCGACGGGCCCCGGCGGCCCCATGCGGGTGGCCTGCCTCCGGGACGCCCGGCCGGATCTCGCAAGCGTTGGCGGTTGCGACATTGCGACCAGCCTGGAACCGGAGGGTGTTGGCCAGGCTTCTCCCGCCGAAATCGCAGTGGAAGCCCCGCGTGCACAAGCACAGGGTGGCTAGACATCCGAGGGCAAGCCCAAAATGGTCTATCGGTTCGCTTCAGCGTTGCCGCTCGCCTTCGTCCTTGCAGGGCCGGCCGGCGCACAGACCGCGGGGGAGCACCCGCGGGCGGCCCTGATACACGGCAACTATTGCGGCCCGGGCAACAACGCGCCCGCCGCCCCGGTGGATGCCCTCGACGCGGCCTGCGCCCGCCACGACGCGTGCACCCCCGATGGCGGCCTCGCATCGAAAGGCTGCAACCTTCGCCTCCAGCGCGAGGCCGCGGCGCTCGCGCGCGACCCGCGGCAGCCGGAGGATCTCCGGGCCATGGCCGGCCTGGTATCCACCGCCGCCGCGATGATGCCGTCGGCGCGGGAGCCGGCGGCCGCGTCTCTGGCCGGACGGAGCTGGGGCGGGAAAACCTGGGCCGCCTTCACCCGCTAGAGCATCACCCCGACAGGCGAGTTCCGGCTTTCGGAAAAAAGATGACGCGAAACCAGGGGCCTCGCCGCTTCGGCGGAGCGAGCGCCCTCCCGACCAGTCCGAATCGACCGATCAACACGGGACATACGCCATGACATTGCAGGGCCGGAAGATCGCCATCCTGATCGCGCCGCGCGGGACCGAGGAGCCTGAATTCACGAAGCCGCGCGACGCGCTGGTGCAGGCCGGGGCGACCGTGACGGTCGTTGGCCTGGAGGCCGGCGAGGCGGAGACGGTCAACAACGACCTCGACCCCGCCGGGCGCTACCCGGTCGACCGGACGGTCGAGGCCGTCGCGGCGTCGGATTTCCAGGGGCTCGTCATCCCCGGCGGCAGCGTCGGCGCCGACAAGCTCCGGGGCAGCGCGGCCGCCATCGCCTTCATCCGGGACTTCTTCGCCCAGGGCAAACCGGTGGGCGTCATCTGCCACGGGCCCTGGACGCTGATCGAGGCCGAGGTGGTGAAGGGGCGCACGCTGACCTCCTTCCCGACCGTGAAGACCGACATCCGCAACGCGGGCGGCACCTGGGTCGATGCGGAGGTCGTCGTCGACCAGGGCCTCGTCACGAGCCGCAACCCGAAGGATCTGCCGGCCTTCTGCGCGAAGATCGTCGAGGAATTCGCCGAGGGCCGCCATCCCGCCCAGGCCCGCAGCGCCTGACGCGGCCCGGAACGGCCTCCGGGTGAACCGGCCATCGATCCAAGGGGGCGGGACACGTCCCCGCCCTCTCACCCAGCGAGGCTGAGAATGACCTACCTGCGATACACCCCTGGCATCGAGACGCCCGCCCCGGACGAGCAGGCGACCATCGACGGCATCATCCAGGGCATGACGCGGCAATCCGAGACGGTCGAGGCCCGGGAGCACCATGCGGTGCGCGCCAGCCACGCCAAGAGTTCGGCCTGCGTCACGGGCGAGCTCACGATCGCCCCCGGCCTGCCGCCCGAACTGGCTCAGGGCCTGTTCGCCAGGCCGGGCGTGCACCCGGTCGCGGTCCGCTTCGCGCAGGGTCCGGGCGAGACGCTCGGCGACCGCGTCTCGACCCACCGCGGTATGGCGATCAAGGTGTTCGACGTGCCCGGCGAGAAGCTGCCCGGCCACGCCGCCGACACCCAGGACTTCGTCCTCGCCACCGGCACCACCTTTCCCTCGGGCACGGCCGCCGGCTTCCTGCGCGACGGCACCGTGATCGGCAAGGCGACCGGTCTGCCGGAGGGGGTCAAGAGCGCGGTGGCCTCGACCCTGCGCACCCTCAACCGGACGCTGCACGCGTTCGGGACGGACAGCGCCTTCGCCGACTTCTTCGGCCACCCCTACAGCCACCCCCTGGCGGACAGCTACTTCAGCCAGGCGCCGATCCGCTACGGCGACTACGTGGCCAAGCTCGGAGCCCTGCCGGCGACGGACAGCCAGCGCGCCCTGTCCGAATGGCGGCTCGATCCCGATCAGGACGCGGACGGCTTCCGTCACGCCACGGTGGCGTTCTTCCGGGAGCAGGCGGTGGTGTTCGAGCTGAAGGCCCAGCTCTGGGCCGATGCCGAGCGCCAACCCATCGAGGACGCCTCGGTCGACTGGCCCGTCGCGGTCAGCCCGTATCGCACGGTCGCGACCCTGCGCCTGCCCCGGCAGGATGCCTACGCGCCGGACCGGGTGCGCTACTTCGACGAGGTCATGACCTTCCGCCCGGCCCATAGCCTCGCGGCGCACCGGCCCCTCGGGTCCGTGATGCGCGCGCGGCTTCAGGTCTACCAGGCCCTCAGCGCGTTCCGTCACCGCGAGAACGGTGTCGCGGAGGAGGATACGGCCAGCATCGACCGCATCCCCGCCTAGAGCCGTCCCCGATCGCGTTGCGACGGGGAACAGATCTCAGGGCCTGTTCGACATGGATCGTCCGATCCTCGCCCGCATCCTGAGGTGACCGCGGAGCGGGCGGCGAGGGAGGGCTCCTTCGCGGCCTCCCCTGCGCTCCGACCCCTCAGGATGAGGGCGAAGATGGGGAATCCCATCCGTCGAAACCGTGACGCGACTGCACCCGCGCGGGCAAACGGGTTCTGAGACGCGGTAGGACCCTCACCCGAGAGGACGCCCGCGGACGAGAACGAGACCGCCATGGCCTGACCGAGGCCCTGCTCTCCGTTCAGGTCAAGAGCCGCGCCGTTCCGGGCCGTGCCGTCCATGCCCCCGTCGGCTTCGACCGGAGGGGGCACACCGCTATCGGGTCGGGACGACCATCTCGAAGTGCAGGCCATCCGCGTCGATGGTCCGGCGGAAGCGGCCTCCGAGGCTGCGCTCGATGGTCTGCTTGAGCAGGCGCGAGCCGAATCCGGTGCCTTCGGCCTCGACATCCGGGGGGGCGGCCGCGCCCTCGTCCCAGGTGAAGGTCAACGTCCGATCCGCGACGCGTCCCGCCACCGTGAGCAGGCCGCCCCCGGACAGCGCCCCGTACTTGGCCGAGTTGGTGGCGAGTTCGTGGAGGATCATGGCGTAGTCGTTGACCTGGTCGGGGCCGACAGCGGCGGCCTCCTCGATGTCGATGGTGACGTTGGCACCCTGGCGGTAGGGCGACAGGATGCGCTGCGCGAGCTGCTGCAATTTGACGTTGCCGTGGTCCGACCCGTGCCGGCGCGTCGCCAGGGTCGTTGCCTCGTGCAGGACTCCGAACCGCCGGGAGAGGTCCTCGGCGAAGCTCGGGGCCGACTTGGCTTCCCGGGCGACCATGGCGGTCAGCGCCCTGGCGACCGTGAACATGTTCGAGACGCGGTGGGCCAGTTCCGCGGTCAGCAGCCGCTCGGCCTCCTCGGCGCGCTTGCGATCGGTGATGTCGAGGAAGATGGCCTGCACCCACTCCCCGACCCGGCCCTCGTCACCGCCCACACCGCGGGCGGAGATCCAGCGGGCGTCCGCCCCCGCGCCGATGCGGAAGTCGAACGCGTAGGCACGCGGCTCGGTGGCGCTCGCCGCCCAGTCCAGCATCATCGCGTCCCGGTCCTCCGGGTTCACCTGCGCGAACAAGGTGTCGATGCCCACGGTGGATTCGGCGGTCCCCCAGAACGTCCGGCACAGGCCATCGAGCTGCGCCAGGCGACGCTCCGGGGACCAGGCCCAGAGGCCGACCCCGCCCCGGTGGATCGCGCCGGTGAAGCTGGCGAGGGTCCACGCGTCGCCGGTCAAGGCAGGATCGTCAACCATGTGCGTTCTGTTCGGTCTGGGAGGCAGGAGGGCCGGTTTCAACCGACGGGACTGGAAACCCGGCGCCGGCCCGTTTGCTCCATGCCGCGGCATGCGCGCCGTCACGGACGGATGCCGACGCGACACATGCGCAATCGCCGTCGTGGCCGTGCAACCGATGGCGGCCTTGCCTGTTGACCGGCCATGTCGCTGAAGCGCGCCCCTGAAGCATCCATCATCCTCGTCGTGGAAGACGATGATCTCGTGCGGATGAATGCCGTCGCGTTGCTCGAGGATGCCGGGTTCGCGGTGATCGAGGCGCGCCATGCGGACGAGGCGTGGTTCATCCTGCACGAGCGGTCGGACATCGGCGTGCTGTTCACCGATGTCGACATGCCGGGCTCGATGTGCGGGATGACCCTGTCCGAGCGCGTCCACCAGGCCTGGCCCGACATCCGCCTGGTGCTGACCTCCGGGCGGCATCGCTTCGCCGACCGGGACGTGCCCGACCACGGCCAATTCGTGCCGAAGCCCTACAATCAGGCCCAGGTCGTCAGGGCCATCCACAGGGCGGATTGACGGACGGCACCCGTCGCCGGACGACCGGATCACCCCTGGCTGGTGGCCTCCTCGGCCGGCATGGGCGGTGATTCCGCATGGGCCGGCGGGCGGAAGCGCTCCATCACCTCGTGGAGTTCATCCCAGTCCAGCGGCTTCTGGAGGTAATCGGTGGCGCCGAGGGAGAAGGCGAGGTTCCGCTCGTTCAGAACCGTCACGATGACCACGGGCGTGCTGCCGAGCTCGGCATCGCCCCGGAGCGCCCGCAGCACCGACCACCCGTCCATCTGCGGCATGGTCACGTCGAGCAGGACCACCCGCGGCTTCAGGGCCCGGGTCTTCTCCATGCCCTCCCGGCCGTCGGCCGCCACCGCCACCCGGAACCCGTCGCGCTCCAGGAAGCGGGCGACCAGCTCCCGCGTCGCCGGGTCGTCGTCCACGACGAGGACGAGGCCCTGTCCGGGGCCATCGGCCTCGGAAGGCCGGCCCTCCGTATCGGGCAGGGTCGGGGCCGCATCGCCGGCCGCGGTGCCGGCGATGCGCGCGGGCATCGACACCGTGAAGGTGGTCCCGCGTCCCTCGTCGCTCGCCACGGAGATCGCGCCGCCCAGCATGCCGACGAAGGCGCGGGTGATGGAAAGGCCGAGCCCGGTGCCGCCGAACTTGCGCGTTGTCGAGGCATCGGCCTGGGTGAACCGCTCGAACAGCCGCTCCTGCTGCTCGGAACTCATGCCGATGCCGGTATCGGCCACGCGGAACGTCAGCCAGTCGCCCCCCTCCCCCGCGTCACGCCCGACCGACAGCGTGATCTGCCCCGCCTCGGTGAATTTGGCGGCGTTGCCGAGGAGGTTGATCAGGCATTGCCGGAGCTTGGTCACGTCGGTGCGCGCCTCGCCCAGGTCCGCGCCGAGGTCGAGGCTGAGGACGTTGCCCTTCTTGGCGACCAGCGCCTCGACGGTCGAGGCGACGTCGCGCACGACGGATTCGACCGAGAAATCCTCGACATAGGTCTCCATCCGCTCGGCCTCGATCTTCGAGAGGTCGAGGACGGCGTTGATCAGCCCGAGGAGATGGCGGGCGTTCGCCTCGATCTTGCGCATGTCGGGCAGGAGGTTCTCGTGGCCGAGATCCTCCATCTCCTCCTGCAGCATCTCGGAATACCCGATCACCGCCGAGAGCGGGGTGCGCAGCTCGTGGCTCATGTTGGCGAGGAACTCGCTCTTGGCCCGGTTGGCTTCCTCCGCGGCGTGCTTGGCGGCCGCGAGCTGCAGCTCGGCGCGCTTGCGTTCGTCGATATCCGTGACCACCACGACGGCTCCGACGACGCGGCCCTCGTCGTCGCGCATCGGGACGCCGGAGAACCCCACCCAGGCGCGGGTGCCGTCCCCCCGGCGATAATCGACCTCGAGCTCGGCGGCCGCCGCGCCGTCCCGCGCCACGCGCACGAGCGGCCACTCCGCGGGCGCGACCGGGCGCCCGTCCGCGTGCAGCCCGACCCAGTCGGTGGAGGCGCCGTCGAACGCCCCGGGGGGCATCGCCTGCCCAAGGATGGCCTCGACCCGGGCGTTGTGCCCGACGATGCGGCCGCTGGGGGCCTCGGCGATGAGGACGCCGACGGGCAGCGTCTCCATCACGGTGCGCAGGGTCGCCTCGCTGGCGCGGATCCCGCGGCGCGCCTCCGCCTCGCCGGCCTCGGCCAGGCCCGCCGGGATCGCCCCGGCGAACAGGGTCGCGATGCGGAGGTCGCGGCCCGAGAACGCGTCCGTATGGCTCGACTGCAGCTTCAGGACGCCGATGGTCGCGTGGCCCCGCAGGATCGGGACGCAGATGGCGGAACGCAGGCCGAGCTGCGCCAGGAGTTCGCGCTTGACCCGGGGGTCGAGGACCACGTCGGGGCAGAGCACCGGCTTGCCGGTCGTCAGGCAATGGCCCGCGAGGCTGCCGTCGATGGGGACCCGCAGGCCGGCATGGGCCGCCAGCGTGCCGCGCGCGGCGCGGTAGGCGAGCGCGTCGCCGTCGCGCAATTCGATGACGCCGCCCTCGGCCTGGGGGATGGCATCCATGACGCCGCCGACGAGGGCGTCGAGGATGGCGTCCCGGTTCCCATCCGCCCGCGTGACCGCAGCCTGTGCGGCGATCAGGGCGTTCTGCTGCGCGATCAAGGCGGTCTGGCCCGCCAGGATGCGCTCCCGGTCGGCGGTCCCGCGGCGCAGGTCCATCTGGGACATGACCTGCCCGGCCAGCGCCCGCAGGGCTCCGGCCTGCCGGTCGTCGAGGCCCCCCGGACGGGGGACGAGGTCGATCACGCAGAGGCTGCCGAGACGCTGGCCGCCCCGCTCCTGCAACGGCGCGCCGGCATAGAAGCGCAGGTGCGGCGCGCCGGTCACGAGGGGATTCTCCCGCGTGCGGGGGTCCTGGGTGAGGTCGGGGATCACCAGCAGATCGGGGGCGCCCAGGACATGCGCGCAGACGGACTTGTCGAGGGATGTCTCGCACGGCGCGAAGCCGGCCCGCGCCTTGAACCATTGCCGGTCGCCCGCGACCAGGCTGACGAGGGCGACCGGGGCCGCACAGGTCATCCGCGCCAGCTCGACGATGTCGTCGAACCCCTCCTCCGGGGGCGTGTCGAGGATGTCGTAGTCCCGCAGCGCATCGAGGCGGCGGGCATCCGCGACCGCGGGGGGCAGTGTGATCGGGTCGGTCATGGGCGGCTCGCTGACGGGGCTGATGCACTCGCCTTCGCGAGGCCGCGTTCCGACGCGATGCAGATAGCCGGGACCCTCGACAACCCGGTGGCCCCGTCCTGGTTGCCGCGACATCGATCCCCATCGGCTCCGAGGGCCGCGGCCCTCTCGGGCCGAGGGCGGCGGTCCTTACGGGCCGAGAGCGGGCTTGGCGGCCAGCGCTTCGCCCGGGCCAAGGCCGGCCGCGCCGCTTGGCCGGTATCGGAGCGCCGGCCGCTCGACCAGGTACCAGCTCAGGAGACCGAGGGGGATGGCGGCCGCGAGGGCCAGGGCCGCCTCCGTCCAGGGGGAGATTCCGGGCACCCGGGCGACCAGCAGGTTCTGGATCGGCCAGGCGTAGAGGTAGAGTCCGTAGGAGGGGTCGACCTGCGCGGTGGCGCGGCTGAGGGCGTTGGGGCGCACCGCGAAGGCGAACCAGAAGATCAGGTAGCCGCCGAGGATCGCGAAGGCCGGCTCGGCCAGCGGCGGGCTGAACATCAGCGGCAGGAGCAACAGGGCGGCGAGCGCCGCGCCCCGGCCGGTATAGGCGATCCGGTCGGCGAAGAGCTGGAAGCCGCCGCCGCAGGCGAACACGAAGGTGAGGCGGATCATCTCCGACAGGGCGCCGAGCCCGTCGCCCGGCTGGCCGATGGGCAGAAAGAGGCGCCGCAGGACCAGGAGGCCGCCGAGTCCCGCCAGCAGGGCGAGGTAGCGGCCCCGCCGCCGCAGGGCGCGGGCGGTGCCGACGAGGCCGAGCAGCAGGTAGCAGCCGAACTCGCAGGGGATGGTCCACATGGAGCCGTCGAGCAGCGGGTAGGGCAGCGTCGCGAAGGCGCCCGGGACCATCGGCATGAGCAGCAGCGCCAGCCGGACGAGGGCCTCCGGCGGCGAGGCGGCCGCGAGGTCGCCGCCGGCCAGGGGGGCGACGACGGCGATGCAGAGGAGCGACGCGACCACGAAGGCCGGGTAGATCCGCAGCACCCGCCGCATCAGGTAGTCCGGGAAGGAGCGCTTGGCGCGGTAGCTCGCGGTGATCAGATAGCCGCTCACCAGGAAGAAGCCGTCGACCGCCACCTCCCCGAGGGACAGGGTGCCGAAGACCCGCGTGAGCAGCTCGCGCGACCGGTTCCCGTCCACCAGTTCGGGGGCGTGGGCGAGGATCACCAGGACCGCGAACAGCAGGCGCAGCGACCCGAAATTGTTCGCCCGGTCGCCCCGGCCGCCCGCCGCCTCCGCCACCCCTGCCCGCTCCGCGATCCCTCTGACGGGGTCAGGGGCCGGCAAACACGGCGCGAATGCAAGGGCGCGGCGGCCACACCGGTGCCGGATCTGCGGCCACGCTTCAGGGCCCCGACAGCCTCACGCCCGGGCCGCCGCCGCGCTCAGATCGGCCCGGAACGCGTGGATCATCGCCGCGCGCCGGCCCGGGCTGACGAGGAGCCGGACGGCCGGCGGCGCGTCCCAGAACACCGTCACCTCGCCGTCGGTGAGCACCGCCCAGAGGGTCACCGCGGCCGCCCGCACCTGGAGGACCCGGTCCGACAGCCACACGGCCTCGGGACGGCCGGGGACGAACCAGCGCGACAGGCGCTCGTTCCAGTGGGCCAGGTGCGTGTCGAGCCGCGCGTCGATGAGCGCGCGCCGGTCGCATCCAGGCGGCCAGGCGACCGGCATCCGGAACAGCAGCTCGCGGCTCACGCCACCGCCTCCAGAGCGCTCCGCGCCGACGCGGCGGCCGGCTCGGCGCCCGCGTCACCGCCCGGACCCGGAGACGGCTCCGGACGCCGCCCGGCGGTCCGGCCGAGGCGCCCTTCGAGGCCGATCCAGAGCCCGGCGGTCACGGCGGTGCCGGCCACCACGACGCCGAGCGCCGACAGGCCGGCATAGACGCAGGCGCCGATCAGCACCGTGTTGACGGCGATCGTGATCTTCTTCACCGCCGCCTCCTCGCCCTGGGTCGAGCGCACCAGCGCGACGATCGCGCACAGGCGCCCGAGATCCGGCGCCGACAGGCCGATCGGCACCGCCCCGTCGCCGGTGAGGAAGGCCGGCCCCACGGCCACCGGCACGTCGGAGCGGGCATGCGGATCCGCCCCGTGCACCGCGTGGACGTGGATGATCCGGTGCCCGAGGAAGCGCTGCTGGGCGAGATAGCTGGCGGGACTGTGCACCGCGCTGCGGACGAAGTGGCGCGTCGCCCCGAGCCGGGCCGCGAGATCGTCGGCCTCGTCCGCGTGCCCCGGCCGGAACAGCACGGTCTCGCGCAGACCGAGTTCGGCCATCCGGCCGCCGAACGCGCCCGGCGGCAGGCCCGCCGGGTCCCAGGCGACGCTGTCGTCGAGCAGGATCTCGTCGGCCTCGCGGATCGCCAGCAGCGCCCGGAAATCGTGCACGACGATCCCCTGCTCGGCGAGGCGCAGGGCGATCTCGGCGGCGGCGATGCGCCGCTGCACGAGCACCGTGCTGAAGAAGTCCGGCCGCAGCACGGCCTGCGCGAGCGCCGTGCCGCCCGAGAACAGGGCCGAGGCGCCGACGCAGAGCATCAGCGGCGTGCTCGCATCGGCGAAGGCCGTGGCCGCCCGGGAGCGCGGCTCCGTGGCGAAGATCGCGATTGCGGCCCCGGCCGCGCCGCGCAGGGCAGGCCGGTCGTCGCCGGCCGCGGCGGCGAGGCGCTCGAACAGCCGTATCTCGGCCCGGCGCAGGGCCGCGCGGGTCACCAGATCCCAGGTCCGGAACAGCCACAGCATGAGCGCGGCGGGCAGGTGGTCGCCGTTGACCAGCGCCAGGGCCGACAGGAGCGTCAGCACCGTCGTCACGTCCGCCCGGCGCTGCCGCAGCTGCCGCCATGCCTGCCGCGCCGTCGGCCACGAGGCGACCGCCAGGGCCGCCGCGCTCGCCGGCAGGAGCGGCGGGAAGGCCGCCGCGCCGAGCGCGAGGGCGAGGTTGGCGTTGAGCAGGACGGCCCCGCCCTCCGGATTGGTGAAGGGCGCCACCGCGCGCCGGCGCAGGATCGCCTCGATCGACTCGGCCTCCGAGACCAGCCGCAGGAGACCGTGCGGGTCGCTCGGGTCGCAGCGGAGGTCGAGGAACCCGCCCCGGGCCGAGCGGCCCTCGACCGCGACCACCCCCTCGCACCGGGCCAGGACGGCCGCGACGATCGCCAGCGCCGCCCGGTCGCGCAGGGCGTGATGCGACAGCCGGACCCGGTCGCCGCCACGGGGCTGCAGGCGCCAGGTCGAGAGCAGGCGGCCCGAGCGCCATACGGTGACGGGTTCCTGCCAGACGCGCTCGGCGACTTGCCGGGTGAAGGCGGAGCTGCGCAGATTCTCCCGGGGGCCCGTGTCCCGCATCACCCGGGCGATGGCGCGCAGCCCCGCCCCGGCCGCGACCGGCGCCCCGAACCGCAGTTCGATCCGCGCCGCCGCGAGGTCGAAATGAAGCCGCTCCAGCCGGTCGAGCCGCAGGCAGCGGTGCAGGAACGCGGACAGGTCCGGCTCGCGGCCGAGCTGCCCGGCGACCGGCCCTGTCAGGATGACCCGGGTCCCGACGACCCTGACCGCGAGCGGCGGGACCGCCGAGAGGGCGCGCCGGGTCGGCGAGGGACTTTCTGGTGAGCGATTGGCCGGCGCGAGACCGGTCTGCAGGATCGCGGTCGCCATCTCAGACGAAGGCCACGACGAGGGCGGCGACGCCGAGGAACTTCATGCTCTGGTTCTCGTCGATGGTGATGAGGCCCATGGTCGAGTCGAGCAGGAAGGAGATCTCCGCCGAGAGCTGCCCGTTGTAGTCGCGCAGCGACGCGACGTCCTTGCCGATCAGCTTGAGCTGGGCCACCGTTTCCGGGCCCGCAAAGTGCCGCTCGTTGGTGACGATGAACGGGATGATCGTCGCCACCGTGACGGCGGATTCGCGCAGGTTGGCCACCAGGGCGTTGCGCCGGCCGAGCCGCTGCACGATCGCCTTCAGGTCGCGGAAGCTCGTTCTGCGGCGCAGGCCGCCCGCCCGGCGGATGCCGCCGCGGGGGGCTTCGCCGTCGGCGAAGATCTCCGTCGTCAGGGCGTTGAGGTCCTGCTCAACCATGCGCAGCGTGCTGGCGAGCTGCCCGACGAGGGTGTCGAGGAGGTCCACCAGCATGTCGGCCGCCGTGTCGACCCGCGGCAGGCCGCTGCGCCGGCGCGGCTCGGCATAGGTGCGGAAGGCCTGGAACTCGCCCTGCCGCATGCTGATCAGGCGCTGGCGGTCGGCGATCAGGCCGACCGGGAGATTGACCGGTACATCGGCCTCGAAGGACGGCAGCCAGCAGATCAGGTTGAGCGCGTCCCCCTCCACGAAGATGCGGCTCGATTCCTCGATCTCGTGGAGCTCGTCCGGGCTGAACAGCTCGACGCCGAGGGTCGCGGAGACCAGCGCGCATTCCTCGGGCGTGGCGGCCAGGAGGTCGACCCAGAGGGACTGGGCGAGCCGCGCGCGCCGCTCCTCCGCGGGGAAGCGGTCGAGGGGATGCAGGCAGGTCTCGCCGCGGACGAAGGTCAGGATCACGGCGTGTCGGTCCTCTGTGGGGGCGTTCGGGCTGCGCGCGGACGGCGCCGGGCGGTCACCGGAGGAGGTTGATGACGCCCGCCGTCCCCGCCCGGCGCTGGAGCGGGCGCAGGGCGTTGCCGAGGGCGCCGAGGGCGGAGACGTTGTTGAAGAACACCGAGTGCCAGAGGTTGAAGCCGGCCAGGAACACGCCGGCCACGCAGATGCCGTTGGCGCCGCGGATCAGGGTCCAGCTCTGGCCGACATTGGTGTGCAACTCCCGGGCGATGGTGAACAGTTCGCCCATCCGCCGCAGGTTGCCCTCCAGGAACACTACCTGCGCGGTGTCGGTGGCGATCCCGGCGGCGCCGCTCAGCGAGACCGAGACATCCGCCTGGCGGAGCGCCAGGGCGTCGTTGATGCCGTCGCCGACGAAGCAGACGCGGCGCCCCTCCCGCTGCAGCCCCGCGATGACCGCCGCCTTGTCCTCCGGCAGGACCTCGGCGAAGTAGCGGTCCATCCCGAGCTGTCCGGCGAGCTGGCGGGTCGGCCGGTCGTGGTCGCCCGACAGGATGATCAGCTCCCGGATGCCCCCGGCGCGCAGGCTCTGCACGGCGTCGGCCGCCTCGGGCCGCTGCGACGGGCGCAGGTCGACCAGGCCGGCCGGCGCGTCGTCCACGCCCATGTAGATCAGCGTGTGACCGGCCTCGCGCCGCGGGGCCATGGCGCCGTCGAAGGAATCCGGGAAGGCGAGGCCCTCCCGATCCATGAACCGGCGGCTGCCGAGCCGCACCCGCCTGCCCTCGATGGTCACGGTGAGCCCGAAGCCGAGGGCGTATTGCGAGGCGTCGAGCACCGGCAGGGGGCCCCCGCCCTGCGCGTGGTAGTGATCGACGATCGCCCGGGCGATCGGGTGGGAGAAGTTCTGCTCGGCCGCCGCGGCCAGCCGCAGCATCGCGTCGGGCGCGTGCGCGCCGCAGGCCACCACCTCCCCGACCTCCGGGACCGAGCGGGTCAGCGTGCCGGTCTTGTCGAACACCACGGTGTCGATCTTGGGCAGCGTCTCCAGGGCGCGGCCCTGCTTCACCAGGATGCCGGAGCGGATGCAGGCCGACAGGGAGGTCACGACGGCGAGCGGCGCCGCCATGCGGATGCCGGTGCCGAGATCCGAGTTGATGACCGCCAGCGCGGCGCTCGACCCGATCAGGCCGCCGGCCAGCGCCGAGACGCCGAGCGCCGGCACCACGATCGAATCGGCCAGCGCCTCGCCCCGGGACTGGAGTTCCAGCTTGTGCGCGACGGTCTCGCGCAGGATGTCGGCGATCTTGCCCGCGGTGGTGTCCCGGCCGGCCCGCTCGACCCGCACGCGGATCTGGCCGGCGACCAGCAGGGTCGCGGCCAGCACCGGGTCGTCGGCGCCGCGCTCGACCGGGGCCGCCTCGCCGGTGAGGGCCTGCTGGTCCAGCATGCCCTCCCCCGATTGAACCGTCCCGTCCACCGGGACCGCCTCGCCGGTGTTGACGACGATCACGTCCCCGGCCCGGATCTCCTCGACCGGCACCTCGGCGGTGGAGCCGTCCGCGCGTTCCAGGCGCACGATGCTCGGCTGGCGGCCGAAGGCGTCGACGAGGAGCCGCGCCGATTGCGCCTGGGTCCTGCGCAGCAGCGTGCGCCCGACGCTGAGGAAGAAGGCGGTCATCGCGCCGGCGAAGATCTCGCCGGTGAACAGGCAGGTGGTGAAGATGATGCTGTCGAGCACGTCGACGGCCAGCCGCCGCTCTCGGACGAGGACCCGCGCGGCCTGGCGATAGCTGGGCAGGGCCGTGGCGAGCATCAGCGCGGTGCCGGCCGGCAGAAGGGCCGGCGCCGCGAAGGTCGCCACGCCCGAGAGCATCAGGGACGCGGTGGCGACCGGCAGGTCGAGCCGCTGCAGGACCGGGCCGACGGCGTCGCCGGCCCGGCCCCGGACCGCCCGGTGCAGCCCGTGGACGATCTGCTGGGGATGGATCAGGGCCGGGTCGAACCGGACCGTGAGGCTTCCGCCGATCCCGTCCACCCGGAAGGCGAGGAGGCCGAGCAGACCTTCGAGGCCCTCGGCCACGGCGTCCCAGACGGGGGGGCGGCCGCGCAGGCCGGGATGCCGGAGCCGGAGCAGCCCCGGCCGCTCCTCCTGGCGGATCCAGTCGCTGATCAGACGGCCGTAGCGGAAGAACGACCGGCGGCGATGGCTGCCGGCCTCCGGATCGTCGAGGTCGACGTCGAGATCGAGGGGGTCCGTCGGCCGGGTGCGATAGGTCGCCACCACCGCGTCCCGGGCGCCGGCCACGTGGCTGATCTCGGCCTCGCGGAGCTTGCGGTCGATCGTGACCGACCGGACGGCGGGCGCGGCCAGCGTCACCCGCAGGAAATCGGCGGTGCGGTCGGGCGAGGCGAACCATTCGGGGCCGCCCACCACGAAGCGGTCCGGCCCCGGGATCCGGACCGAGAATCGCGCCGATCGGGGGGTGGCGAAGGCGTCGGAGCCGATGGAGGACATGGTGCCGGACCGCGGCGGCGGATTCTAGCGCTCGCCTTCGAACTGGCCCGCCAGGGCGTCGATCCGGGTGCGGGTGTCGCCGTCGACATGGCCGTTGCGGAGGGGGGCGCCGTGGGACTCGGCCGCGTGCGGGTCGTGCGACCCGTGCAGGTCCGTCGGCGGAACCGACGCGGCCGCCTCCTCCTTCAGCAGGATGCGGCGGGAGCGGGCCGAGAGGGCATCGTGGCTGCCGTCCGAGAGGCCGCGCCGGACCGCGCTGCCGTCCGGCAGCAGGTCGTGCACGTAGGTCGCCGCGAAGACGCTGCCGTAAGCCAGCGCGTAGCTGAGGGAGTACACCCCCGAGCCGACGACCCGCTTGGTCGTGGCCGCGGCCCGATGGGCCGATTCCCGCGCATGGGCGGTCGGCACGTCGAGGGCGCCGGCGGCGGTCTCGAGCGTCTCGCCGAGGATTGCGAACGGATCCTGGGCGGTGGCTGTGGAAGAACTCATGACGCGGTTGTCCTTGCGGGGATGACGAGGAAGCGAACGGGGTTGGCTCAGGCCAGCAGGGCTCCGAAGAGCCATTCGGTGAGCGCGAGCGCGGCGCCGGCCATCAGGGCCGCGGAGGCGGCCGTGAGCAGGAGGCCGGCCGCGATCAACAGGCCGTCCCGGCGGATCAGGCCGATCGCCAGGATGAAGATGGTGAGGGCGAGGGGCGCGTTCGTCCCCGGGATCGGCAGCGCGATCAGCAGCGCCAGGATGATGACGGCGACGCCCACGACCCGCTGGCCGCCCTTGCCGTGGAAGACCGCGCCGCGGGGCCGCGTGACGCCGTCGATCCGGCGCAGCAGCGGCAGCATCGCCCGCACCGCCCGCTTGAGCGGCTTGGCCGGGATCCGCTTGTCCAGCAACGCGGGCGGCAGCCAGACGCGGTCCCGGGCCGTGACCATCTGCGCGCCGATCATCGCGGTCGGGATGGCGATGACGAGGGACACGCCCGGAACCGGGACCGGTATGATCTCGGGCACCGCCAGGGCGGCGAGGGGGATGCCGAAGGCGCTGGTCTCCAATCCGCCGAGCAACTCCCGGACGGTGATCATCTCCGCATCGCCCCGGCGCAGGACGGCCGCGAACAAGCGTGTGAGATCGCTGGCGTCAACCGCGTCGCGCGGCGCATGAGCGCGTGCGATACCTGAGCCAAGACCTGGAAGAGCGAGTTCGGCGGTCATGACGAGATCTGCGGGGCCGAGGGATAGACTTTCAGCCACTCGAACGTCATGGGCTGCTTCCTCCGGACGGGCGCAGGATTCTAATCTGCGGGATGGGATCAGCTTCAAGGGAGAACCATGACATCCGTATTACAGGCCGCGGCGCCGACGATCCTCTATCCGGACCAGTGCGGAACCTTCGCGGCGTGCACCTCGGGCCTGTCCAGATCTGGACAGGCCCGAGGCCGGTGCGTGGTGATGGCCGGGCCGGTTGTCCCTGCGGCGGCGCGTGCCCTGGAGCATCATCCCGAGAACGGCCGCCGGGGCGGTCAGGCGTCCCGGGTCCGGGGGGCCGCCACGGCCGAAAGCCGGGCCTGACGCACCACCTCCTCGGGCGTGGGCGGGTTGGCCGGGTGGTAGGACAGGCAGAGCGGCGTGCGCAGCCGGGCCGGACGCCCCGACCCCTCGGTGGCGAAGTAGAACTCCCCGGCCCCGAGCTTGCCGATATCGGCGGCGGTGCCGCCATTGGCCGCGAGGATCTCCTGGGCGGCCGCGATGGTGGCCGGCGCGCTCTGCCGGCCGAAGAACTGGGTGGTGCAGTTGGAGACGACTTGGTTGTGGATGCCGCGGGGCACCTGCGTCGCCACGATCATCCCGAGCCCGTACTTGCGGCCCTGCGCGACGAGCTTGATGCCGCTGCCGAGGCTCGGCGACGCCCGCTGGGCGGGCAGGAAGGTCTGCGCCTCGTCGACCACGTAGAGCATGCCGCGGGGCGACGGGTTCTTCTTGATCCAGCCGAACAGCGTCATCTGGAGCCGGTTCACGAAATCCTCCCGGGCCGCCTCCGAGGCCAGCCCCGACAGGTTGATAACCGAGATGCGGGTGCGCGCCGGGTCGGGGCCGAAGAACAGGTGGCGCGGATCGAGCACCGTGCCCTCGACCTTGAGCAGCGGGTTCGTGGCGATCGCCGCGCGGAGCTGGTCCGCCATGCCGGCCGCGTGCTTGGCGGCGTTGCCGATGTCGCTGATCCCGTCCGGCAAATCGGCCAGCAGGGCGATGAGATCGCCGAGTTTGCCGCCGCGCTCCGAAAAGTGCTTGAGCGCCCCCGCGAGCACGCCGCGCAGGAGATTGGTCTTGGCGCCGGCCAGCGGCCCGAGGGTCTCGGCCGCCATCTCGATGGCCTGCTGGCGCTCGTCCCGGTCCGCGCCCAACTCGGCGAAGTCGGGCAGGACTGAGAGGAACAGCGGGTTGCCGGCATGCACCCCCGGCGTCCAGACCACGACCTCGACCCGCCCGGCATAGAGGGCCGCCTTGCGCTCGTCCTCCGGGGAAAACCCCTTCGGCCGCTCCGGCCACGGGTCGCCGAGCCGCGAGAGATCGTTGTTGGGATCGATCACGATGGCGGGGATTCCCGCCAGGGCGGCCTCCTCCACGAGGCGGCGCAGGAGCACGGTCTTGCCGGAGCCCGAACCCGCGATGATCGCCGTGTGGCGGGGCAGCAGGCGCAGCGGCAGGCTGACGGCGGGCGCATCGGGGGTGAGCCGATGGCCGACCGGGATCGCGTCCGGGGCGGTCGCGGGCGCCGGCTCCTCCACCTCCACCTCCACCTGCGCCGGCGGCGAGCCGGGCTTGTCCGCGGGGGTCGGCCCGGACTCGGCTTTCGGCGCGGTTCTGGGGGCGGCCTCCGGAGCGGCCTTGGCGGCGGCGGGGCGGTCCCCCGGTCCTTCGGCATCCGATCGTGCGTCCGGCGCGGCCGGGCTCGCCCCGCCGCCCGCGTGGTCGAGGCCCGCCGCCTGGAAGAAGGCGGTCTTCACCAGCGGCTGCTCGGCGCGGATCCAGCGCTCGAACCGGTCGGAGACGCCCTCCGCCTGGGCCCAGGCGTGCAGGTCGCGCAGGCCGACGAAGACGCGCAGATCCGCGTCCGAGGGGTCGATCGCCCGGCCCCCGGCCGCCGTGAACGCCTCGACGAGCTGCTTCGTCTTGGCTCCGCCCGGCATCGGCCCGCGGCGGACCAGCAGCAGGTCCCGGTCGGGGGATCCGGGCCGAGATGCCGGAGGCCGTCAGCGCCGCCCGCAGGCGCGCCTGGAACGCGATGGCGTTCTGGTGCTGGAGCGCCCGGTAGCAGACGTGCCGCTCGCGGTCGTTCTCATCGTGGTGGATGAAGATCAGCCGTCCGTGGAGCGGCGGGATCCTCTGGTCGGGCTCGCCCTTGCTGGCGACGTCGAGGGTGTCGTCGGGCTCGTCCTCCAGGGCGTAGAGATCGAAGACGTCGCGCAGCAGCTGGCCGAGCCAAGCGTCCTCGTCGCCGCGGATGCCCGCGATGTCGGCTGCCTTGGCGGCGACGGGTAGGTCGAATTCGGTGGGGGGGTTCGACGTCGGGGGTGACGCAACGACCACGCCGAGGTCGTCGCACTCGGTGACCGCCCCCTCCGCGAGGCAGCGGCGGCGGAAGGCGTCGCAGCGCATCAGCAGGGTCCGGGGCATCATGTTGGCCGCCGCCGCCGCCGCGATGGCGGGCTCGCCGAACGGCCAAGTCGGGGACTTGGCCTTGAACCCGGCCTCCGCGTAGGCCGGGGCCAGCCGGCCGGCTACCAGCGCGGCGGCGGCGGCCCGCTCGTTCATGCCCAGCAGACCCATCGGCTCCGCGAAACGGTCCGGCATCGGCGTGAGGCTGCGCGCGCTGAGGCGCTCCCAGGATTCCTCCAGGCAGGTCACCACCGTCATGCTGCGGTCGCAGACGACATTGACCTCGAGCAGGCCCGCGGCCAGCACCTCGGCGAGGCCGGCCTCCGCGTCGAGCCCGTCCTGGGCGGCGAGCCGGCTGCTCTCGATGATCCCGTCGATCTGGTCGACCGCGACGATCGTCGGCCCGCTGAGCGCCATGATCCAGCACATGCCGCGCACGAGCTCGACCGGGGCCGGCGGCGGCGTCTTGAAACCCAGGGCGGCCCGCTCCGTAGGATCCGCGTCGTAGCCCTGCAGCCAGGCATGGGCGAGGCCGACCACGCCGAAATCCTGCGAGCGCAGCAGGCACAGCGCCCGGAACACGTCGAGGTGCTTGAGCGCGCGGCCGGCATCGACCCGCATCAGCGCCGTGACCAGGACGTCGACGATCCGACGGGCATCGATGTTCGGGGTGTTGAACGCGGCCTCGACCTGCGTCTCGACGCCGAAGCGACGGGCTACGCCCGCCAGCACCGCATCCGATTGGCGCCGCCCGTCCGGCATCGTCTGCAGCAGGGCGGTGACGAAGCTCAGGGCGGCGCTGCGCCAGAAATCCGTCAGGCCGAGGACGTCGAGGGGTACGAACCACGCCCCCGTGCGCCACGCCTCCTGCCGGATCTGCCCGATCAGGTGCGTCTTGCCGACCCCGGCCGGGCCCACGAAGACGCGGCCCAGCGCCCGGTCGGCGGGCTTGCGAGCCTTGGCCTGGAGGCCGGCAATGAGGTCCGGGACGAGCCGCTCGTTCGGGCTGCCGGTGGGTGGGGTATCGACCCAGATGCTGTCGAGGGTGCGGACCCAGTCGAAATCGACCCGGCGCAGGGCGTCGAGGGCATCGGTCATGATTGGATCCGGAGGATGTGGAAGGGCTCGCCCGCGGGGCTGAACGCCGCGTCGCGCTCGGCATCATCGAGCGACCGGGGATCGCTGAACTGGCTCAGCCGTGCGGTCCTGTCGCCGCTTGAGATCGCCAGGAGACCCGCATCGACCGTCGCGCGGTCGAGGTCGGCGAGCTCGGCGCGCAGCGCGCTCAGGCGCACGGGCCGGGCCCGCTCGCCGCCCGTCAGCGCCAGATAGGCCGCCTCGATCCGGGCGCGGAGCTGCTTCGGGCCGGGCGGTTTCTTGGGACTTTGCGCTTTCGTGGGACTGGGTGTTTTTTTGGGACTTGGCGATTTCTTGGGACTTGGCGCTTTCTTGGGGCTGGGTGTTTTCTTGGGAGTTGCCGTCTTCGGCGGCTTCGACGCCTTCGGGTCTTTGGCGGACTTGACCGCGGGGGCCCGCGCCGTTGCGGGTGGCGGCGCGTCGGGAACGGGTCCGATAAGGTCCGCGAGGGGGCGCCCGGTTGCCGCGAGATCGGCCGCGATTCGTCCCAACCAATCCTGCAGCACCCGGAAGGCCGGCGGCAGGGCTGCGTCCAGATGGCCCCCCGCCCAGTTCCAGCCCCTGTCGGTGACGGTCAGCCGCAGCGCGCGCCCCTGCGTCTCCACCGTGATATAGCGCCCCGCGATCAGCGCCTCCCGGTCGGCCTTCCTGACCTCCGGCACGAGCGTGCCCTGCAGGGCGGTTCCGCCCCGGCCGAGGAGGCACCACAGGAGCAGGGCCTGCTGCGGCGTCGGCGACTCACTCATCGGCTCATCTCGTCCTGCGCGCCGGGCCCGAGGCGGATCACGGCGCGGATCTTCTCGATCGCCAGGGGAAGGTCGGCCGTGACCTGATCGTTGGTCAAGCGCAGAACCCGGTAGCCCGCGGTCAGCAACTCGTAGTCCCGGTGGCGGTCGTTGCCGAACTTGGGCTCGGCCCGGTGCTCGGGGCCGTCGAGTTCCACGACCACGCGGCGCGTGCGGCACAGCAGGTCGACCCGCGGCCGCACCCCCGAGGCGCCCACCGGAACCAGGGCGTTGCAGACGAACAGGCCCGCGAGTTCAGGATCTTGATCCAGCGCCGCCGCGACCCGGCGCTCGATCGCGCTCGCCGGGAGCCCGCCGGCCGGCGGGATGAAGCGCTCCGCCGCCGGGCGGTCCTCCGCGGCGAAGGTGCGGGCGCCGTAGAGGATCCGGTCGTAGGGCGCCGTCTCGGGCGGCTCCGCGGCGAGGGTGGCCACCACCGCGGCCCCATGCCGGCCGCACCATTCCAGGGCCTCGATCGTCGGGCGGGCGCGGGCCGCCGAGGCCGGATCGATCTCCCAGATCAGGACGATTCCGGCGGGGTCGATCGCCCGCGCGAGGCGGAGGAGTTCGTGATCCTGCCCCAGCGTCCGGAAGCGCGGCCTCAGGCCGAGGCGGGCGCGCTTCGACGCCGCCTTCAGCCACGGATCGGCGGTGACCGGGGCAAGGGACGCGTCGCCGCCGTGCCAGTGCGGCCAGCGGTCGAGGGCCAGCTCGGCCAGGGCCTCGAGGATCCGGTCGATGAGCGCCGTGGCGGTGGACCGGTCCGCGCCCTCGACCAGTAGCGCGCCGCGGTCGCTGCCCTCCCGCACGAGGGTGGCGAGGGTGGCGCGGCCGATGCCCAGGACGACGAGGCGCTCGCCCGGCCCGAGGCCGGCGATGCGCCGGGCCACGTCGTCCGCCGTGATCCGCGGCCGCGCCGCAGTGCCGTGCTGGAGGGTCAAGGGCAAACCGAGGCCGTGCTGCCGGCGCGCCGTCGGCGCCTGCACGCCCTGCCGCCGTTTATCGGACCGTTTCAGCACAGCCGGGCGCCTCTGGCTACGGCCACCACATCTTCTGGTTGTCGCATCAGGGCAGAGAACAGGCCCGCCCCCGCCGCAGCCGCTCCGGTGACGAAGAGCGGCGGATCGGCGCCGTTGCGCTGGCCGTGCGGTTGGGTTAGGACACCGGCGCGGCTAGCACCCGTAGCTCAGCTGGATAGAGCGTTGCCCTCCGAAGGCAAAGGTCACACGTTCGAATCGTGTCGGGTGCGCCAATCATTTGAATGACTTAAAGGGCGGTGCCCTGTGGTCGGGAATTGGCTGCGGAAGCACTGCGGAAGCAGGCGGCTCGAACCTCTCACCTGTTCGCTCCTCGCCGCGGCCGCCCTCCTCGCCAGCATGACGATCTCAAGCGAAGCTCAGGATGCGGTTGTAAAGACCGAGCTCGCCCCGACCGGCGCGCTCAGGGTCGGCCTGATTGAGGCCCCCTCCCCCGGCCTCATCTTCGTCAGTCGCGCCGCTGACGGGAAGCCCGAGGGCGTCACGGCCGACCTGAGTGCCGACCTAGCCGTGAAGGCTGGGTTGCCGCTCGCCGTGACCCTGTTCCCGAATTCGGGAGCCGCGGCCGCGGCGCTCCAGGCCGCGACGATCGACGTAAGCTTCATGCCGGTCGATGCGACCAGGCGGCAGATGCTCGAGTTCGGGCCAGGGTACTACGATCTGGAAAGTACCTACCTAGCCAGCGCCGCCTCGGGCATCGTCGACGTCGCGCAGGTCGACCAGCCGGGCGTCCGCGTCCTGGCGATCGCGGGCACCACGACGTTCCGCGCCTCCGCCCGCACTCTGACGCACACGCAGCCCGTGGCGGTCCCGACCGTGGCCGAGGCCGTGGAGCGGATGCGCGCCGGCCAGGCGGAAGCCTTCGCCCTGTCGCGCGATACGCTGCGGCCGGTCGTCCAGCAGGTCCCGGGCTCGCGGATCGTCACGGGCGGCTTCCAGCGGACGCAGGTGGCTGTTGCGCTGCCGAAGGGGCGGCCCGGCGCCCTTGCCTATGTGACCGATTGGTTGGATGGAGCCAAAAAGACCGGCTTCGTCCGGCGCGTCTTCGATGCCCGCGGCTTCCGTGGTGATCCGGTCGCGCCATGAGCAACTGGCTCTTCAGTCAAGGAGACTTGCGGCACCGCGCGGTGCGAGAAGAGGCCTGCTGATGCCGATTCCCACCGTGATCCTGTTTGGCTTCGCTCTAATCGGTACCATCGTGATGGCCGTCGGTTGGTCGCAGGATCCGGGCGCACCGACGCCCTGGGAATGGTTCGTCGCCAAGATGACCGAGGGCGGCGTCTGGACGGGGCTATTCCTGTCTCTGCTGGCCGTCGGCTACTTCGCTTGGCGAAGCGATCGGCCTAGCAGGAAGCACAAGGGACCGAACTGACAGCCGCCGGCTTCATCTTCATCGAGGAGAACGGCGAGGGGCGGGGGGGGGGCTGGGGAAAGCTGCGGTTGATGCCGATTGACAAACTTAGCCTAGGGTAGCATTTCGCCACGCAACTGGGCCGCAGAAGAGGAGCCCACCGGCTCGCCTCTCGGTCTTATCGAATGAAGCGCAACCGCTTTTTCCTCGGCGGTTTACGAGGCACGCTTCTGCAGCTGATTGGGGCGATGGCCCTGTTCAAGGCGCTGATCTCAGGGGTCGGCGATGTGGTGTCTCAGGCCGCGGAGACGTGGCGGAACCTGCGAAGTTCCGATGACGTTGGCGCCTTGTTCAGTGACCTACGGTCGCTTGGCGCTTGGGCTGCTGACACCCTATCTGTCTGGAACTTGGTCGAGGTTGCGCTAGCAATCCTCGCGATTTTGGTTACGAATTGGCTACGCGTTTTGTTGTATGTGAAGCCCCGTCGAGCCTTCGAGGAGGCAGTGGCAAAGCGGGTTAAGGACAGGCTTCCGGGTACGAGAAAATTGAGGCAGCGCAAGAAGGACGATCAGAATGTCCGTTGAACTCATCCTGTGGTCCTGCGCCCTCGTTTTCGCATATGCTGTGATCGCCAATCGCCTTCTGCGCTTCTCGCAGCCCCTGAAACTGCGCGCAATCGAGATTGCTGGCGAACTCGCTCGCGATCCGCGCTTGTCGAATGAGCGGAAGCTGGAAATTCAGCGCATTATCCCCCTGATCTCGACTCGACGCCTTGCCTGGATGTTCACGGTCGGTGTCAGCGTCACGTTCCTGATGATCCTCCTGCGTGGCAGCCGGCATGAAGGCCCGACAACTGGCGTGCCTGCCGAGCTTCGTAAGCAGTGGTCGACCATGATCACACTCACCATGCTCAGCGCTGTTGCGAACAGTCCTATGGCCGCCCTTCTGTTTGGAATTCAGGTTATGGGGGTCACCTTCTTCGTCTCCTTCGGTAAGCTGGCTGATGTCCTACTGCTTCGCTCAGCGGAGCGCATATCAGGGAATGCTTGCGCCGTCGGTCCCAAGATCGCCTGACTCCTCGCCGCCCTCGCTCTCATCGTCGCTGCCGGTGGGGCGCAGGCTCAGAGCGGGGCCTGACCTCGCAGCCGTCGATTGGTACACTGCCTGGCGATGCACAAGCTCCCGCCTGCCAGCCTGTACCGCCTCCGCCTGCTTTCTGAGACTGGTGCACGCTTCTATCCGGTGACCGCCTACATGCGTCGCTTGGAGGTGCTCGGCCTTGTAGCTGCCACTGGGCGGACGGATCTCGAGAAGGACAGCGCCGAGTACCAGATCACCGATGCGGGTAGGGCCGAGCTGGACGAGCGCTATGGGCCAGCTTCGCTAAAACCCGGCCGAAGCTGAAGCTACTTCGCCTTCGCAATTTGCGGCCTATGGTTCTGTACGCTCGGCCTAGTCCCGATTTGATCATGGGGCGGAGGAGCGTCCGATTTCACCAGCATGTGAGCCGAGCCGATACGCAACGCGGCTCGGGAGCTGTATGGCAAAAGGCAATTGCCCGATTGTGCCAACGCTGGGTAGGTGGCCGTCCCGGGTCGGGACCATGGGGGCAGTTCGTTGTGGGGCAGCCAGGAGCATCGGCATGGATGACGAGGACCGCGACTACCAGCATTCCGACCTGTCCGGGGCCTTCACCCGCGACGACATCGACGTCGACGTCGAGATCTACCGCTTCGCCGGCACACAGGACCGCTGGCAGCTTAAGGTCGTCGCCCTCGGCGGTGGCTGCACACGGTGGGCGCAGACCTTCGAGACTGAGGCGGAAGCCTACGCGGCGTTCCTCGCGATGGTCGAGGCGGACGGTCTCGACACCTTCACTCGCGCACGGCCAGCTGGGCGACACTGACCGCACGAAAAAGCCCGCCTGCGGCGAGCCGGGCGGGCTGATGGCTACTGACAACAGTTCTCGCTGGCCGATATCCAGCAGCTGACGCCGTGATGATGTGAGCAGGTTCCTTGCCGATGCTGGCTGAAACTCCAGTCGCCATCACCGCAGCGGGCGGTGGCGTCCGGTGGCTTTTTGCACCTGCCGCCCTCCTTTGGCGCCTCGCGCTCAGGTACCGGGATGATGCAGCCGTCACTGTTGGGATAGTGAGGTCGACCACGGGCCTCATCGTCGGTGAACACCGGACACGCGCCGCGAGCTGAAGCATGATCGAGCGACCCTAACAGCCCCGCGCCGAGTAGTGCGAACGCGATCAGTCTGACCTTCATCTCGTGCCCCGGTAGTGTTCTGTTCGGGCTCCACGGTGGCGATGATTTTGGCCAACGAAAAGCCCCGCGCGGTTAGGCCGGCGGGGCTTCGTTGCAGCAACTGCGAATGATGCAGTGTCTCAGCGCCGCGACCCTCGCCTCTGGACCCAGGTCATCGAGGGCCGCCGCATACGATGGCGCCGCATCATCCGCACTGGGGCAACCATGCTGGACGTCGCCGAAATGCCGGTGACAGGTCCGGCGGGCACAGCAGCTGCCGGCAGAGAGAGAATGGCTAGGCCGGCTGCAGCGAGCGACGCGAGTGCTAAGATGCGCATGGAGTTTCTCCGGGCCTCAGCGCAGGAGGTGCGCATCAGACCGAGAGGAAGCGTTGGCGCATCCCATTGGTTCAACTGCTCCCGTCCGCCTTCGCCATCTACCGCCCGTCGTCTTGCATGGGATCGCGGATGAGGTTGGTGAACGGATCTGATGTCAGCGACGCGGGTGGGGCGTCATTTGAATAGGGGTAGTGCTCTGGAGCACACCGCGAAATGACGTCTGGTGATTAACCACATCTCGCACCTGCAGCGCCGATGGGACTATGCGGCGGAGGTGCTGGAGGGTCTCTATCATGTTGACTCGCACCGTCGTCAGCCTCGCCGCCCCCGTCTTCCTCATCGCCTGCTGGGCTGCTCCGTCCTTGGCACAGCCGGCCGCCAATGGCGGGCCGAAACTACTCATCCACGGCAACTACTGCGGCCCGGGCAACAATGCTCCGCTGCCGCCAATCGACGCTCTCGATGCGGCATGCGCCCGACACGACGCCTGCACGCCGGATGTCGGTCTGCCTTCGAAGGCATGCAATCTCCGGCTGGAGCGTGACGCAGAGGCAGTCGCCCGCGATCCGCACCAGCCGGACGATGTCCGCGCCTTGGCTGGCTTCGTAGCCTCTTTCGCGGCATCCAATCCGTCCAGCGGGACTTTGACGGTACTCCCCGCGAGATTAGCTCGTTGATGCACTGGCGTTTCAGCCTCCGTCCGCCTGCGGCCATCGTCAAAGAAAAAGCCCCGCGCGGCGGTGCCGGCGGGGCTGAAGGTCGGTCTGGGAGGACTAGGTGACGCCTGGCAAGCGGCGGGCCAGCTATGGCGGATTCTAAGGAGCGATCCGGGTGGGAAACCTCAGTCCGCCTGCCGCATCTGCGCTCCGTTCCGCTGGTCAAACGATCGGACGCCGGTTGTTCCGCCAAGCTGCCACCGACGCGCTGCGGGCCTCGAAGGCTTAGCGTAGTGCGTGCCAGGTTCGCCTTGGCGCTCCGCATTAAAGCCGTGGAGTAGAACCGCTCCGGGGCCGAACGTGCGTTGCATCTCCGCGCGCCAGATTCGGTCTGTGATAGCGAGGGCGCTCTCGTCTGGGTAGGCGGCGTGATCCATAGAGGGCCGCTTTGGCTCCCCTTTCCGCAGCACCAACGCTGCCAGATGTGCCAAGCTTTATTCTGACACCCTGCCGAAGCCGGGGTGGCCGAGCGGGAACTTGGCTTAGGCGCTACTCAAGCAAGCAGACCGCGATGCGCGCTATGCCCGTGCAGCCAAGCCCGAGCGTAATCGCACAGAGGAACGAGCCGCTCGCCCCGTGACCGGACGTGGGCCGCTACGCTTTCCATGAGCCGATCAGCCGCCCCCATGCCGCGCAGGACCGGTGGCGCATAGACGTAGGTGATGACGATCTGGCCGGGCTCGCGACTGTAGCTTGCGAACGCAATCTGGTCGCCGACATGCAGTTCGAACCGGCTCTGCTCGGGGTTGTCGCGCATCGTATCTGTCATGCCGCCTTCAGGCATCGCTCGGCCTCGATCAAGGGACACGTCATGCACGAGGGCCTTCGGATCCGAGGCTACGATGCATCGGTGCGGCCCCCCAAGGGTCACTTGGGAAGCCCAATGGTTGAATTCGAGGTAGGGCTGCTGATGCGGGCCGGATCCCGTGAGGACGTGGTTCGGCCCTGTGCCGTTCGGCATTCGAGCCGGAGCGACGGATGCGATGTAGCGCGTGGTCGTGACGACGGGACGGTGGCGAGTGCTGAGCAACCAGGGAGCGAACGCCTTCAAGGGTTACTCGGGGAGCGGGTTTTTATAGGGGGCGGCTAAGTCAGGAGCATGCCGATGGTAATCCGTGTTGAGGTGTGGGGCGAGACGATCGCCCTCACCGTGCATTGACAATCAAAATCGATCTGGATCGCTTATGGCGAATACAGGGGGGAAACGCTACGAAGGCAAAAGCAGAAGTGCCAGCACAGCGGCTACCATTTGGCGCGAACAGGCCCGCTACTTCTCGGGTCAACTAGGGCTGCGCCTCGGCCGGCAGTGAGTTTCTACCTACGCCCGCCACGATCCGCTGCTGGGCTGCACTAACTTGTCGCCGCTCAGCCGCCAGTCGGCTTGGGGAGCGCCTCCGGGGCGGCGCCCGGCCGGACGCGGTCGAGGAGCTGCCCAACCGGCAGATAACCACCCCGTGGGCGTCGGCCGAAATCTTGCAGTGGCGCAAGCCTTTGCCTCTGGGCGATGGATTGCGAGAACGTCATGAGAGTATCGATCCCGACCGCCTTCATCCTCGGCCTGCTGACAGCCGGTGCCGCGCAGGCGGCCGAGGTCAAACTTGGTATCGCCGCGCCGATCACTGGGCCCAATGCGGCCATCGGTGCACAGTTCAAGAACGGTGCGAGCCAAGCCGCGGAGGACATCAGCAAATCTGACCAGATCAAGGGCACGACCTTCACGGTCTCGGTCGGCGATGACGCTTCCGATCCAAAGCAGGGCGTGTCGGTGGCCAACAAGTTCGCCAGCGACGGCGTCAAGATGGTCGTCGGCGACAACAGCTCCGGCGTCTCGATTCCGGCCTCCGACGTCTATCTCGACGCCGGCATCATCCAGGTCACACCGTCCTCCACGAACGTGAAGTTCACCGAGCGCGGCATGTGGAACACGTTCCGCACCTGCGGCCGCGACGACCAGCAGGGCGCGGTGGCCGGCGCATATCTGGCCGATCACTTCAAGGGCAAAAAGATCGCCTTTGTCCATGACAAGACCCCCTACGGCAAGGGCTTGGCCGACGAGACCCTGAAGGCGCTCAAGGCCAAGGCCGGCAGGGACGTGATGTACGAGGGTATCAACCCGGGCGAGAAGGATTATTCCGCGCTCGTCTCCAAGTTGAAGTCGGCCGACATCGATATCGTCTATTACGGCGGCTACTACACCGAGGCTGGGCTGATCCTGCGCCAGATGCGCGACCAGGGCCTGAAAGCGCCGATGATGGGCGGCGACGGCATGGTCGACAAGGAACTCGTCGCCATCGCTGGGCCGGCTGCCGAGGGCACGCTGACCACCTTCCCGCCGGACGCCCGCAAGAACCCGAACGCAAAGGGGGCGGTTGCAGCGTTCAAAGCTAAGGGCATCGATCCCGAGGGCTACACGCTCTACTCCTACGCGGCCGTGCAGGTGCTGGCGAAGGCAATGGCTGAGACCAACTCCAGCGACGGCAAGAAGCTCGCGGACTGGCTCCACCGAGGCAAGCCGATCGAGACCGTCGTCGGCACGATCAGCTACGACAAGAAGGGCGACATCACACAGCCGGCCTACATCATGTACGAGTGGAAGAGGGGTACCGACGGTAAGATCGATTACACCGGCCACGAACTGACGCAGTGAAGCCCGAACCTCGCATCAGTGCTCGGTGACGAACTGGGCCGCCCACTCCTCCGCGGTCAACTCCGAGCTGTTGAGATACAGCACGCCGTTGCTGACCGGCGCCCGGCCCTGGACCGTCCAGCGCTGGTAGTCCGTGAAGGCGGCCGCTCTACTGCGCCGCTTTCTGCTGCTGCTGGGCCTGCCAGTCCGCGATGAACGCCTCGATCTGGCCGGCGAGGTCCTTGTCGGCAGGCATCGGCGACTCGCGCAGGTTCGTAACCATCGCGCCGAAGGACGGCCACTCGGTCGCCATCTCGTTCAGGCCGAGCACGATTTGGCGGTCGAGGTCCGCGTCGGATATGCGCGCCAGCCCGCTGAATCGAGAGCTTGCTTCCAGCTTGGCGATCTTCGCCTCGATCTCTTTGATCCTCATGATAGCCGCGCCCTCAGATCCCGGTAGTACGTCGCCACGTCGTGGTCACACGATCGGATCCGAGCGATGAGCCTGCGCTGCTCCGGATCCTCGGCCGTGTCCCATTCGTCCATCAGTTCGTCGATACCGCCGGCCTCGGTCGCCAGCTTGTGCAGATGGTCGAACAGCACCCGCTCGACCTGTTCGTAGGACAGGTGGTCGAACCGGCCGGTGCCGCGCTTCGCCTCCAGTCGCGCAAGGCGGGTCTCGATCTCTCGGATCCTCATGCGCCCTGTCCCTCCAGTGCGGCGAGGCGCCGATGCAGATCTGCGGCCGTGATCGCCTCAATGTGAGCGCTTACTGCTTTGCCGACGTCGGCGGCCTCAGAAGGGGTGATCTCGCCGGAGGACACGGCGCGCAGCAGGGCGGCCGTCGCCTTCGGCAGATCCTCGGCGGTCTCGATCGTAGGCAGGTCGAACGTGATGGAGCGGTCCCGGCGCGGCGACAGCAGGCGGTCGAGGCACAGCTTCATCGCGCCGCCGTCGCCTTCAAGGGCAAGCTCGATCGCCTTGCGGGATAGCTTCTCGGCCTCGCCCTCGAAGATCGCCTCCAGGGCCAGCGTGGAGCGGTTGCGCGAGCCGCGGGGGCGGCCGGCGGGATTGCCGGACTGGCCGGGCTCAAAATGGGTGTCCTCGCTCGGCATGGCGCAACGTCCGGTCGGGGTGGTCCTGTAAACAACAGGGCAAAAACAGAAGGATGATAGATAGCACTGGCTATGGAATTTCACGATAGGTGTTCGTGATTCTGTCGTGTCATGGCTCGAGGTGAAGAGCGGATACCGATGGCATCGGTCCTCGTTGGTCCCTGACACGGAGAGCGTCCGATGTCCGACGAACCGAAGAGCACGAACACAGAGGATCTCGCCAACAGCGAGTACGACGCCGAGCGCCGGGCTCGGGTGGGTACCGAGCAACGGTCCGTTCCTCCGATCAGTCCCAAAGCACCATCAGGCCCGGCACAGCGTCCAGATGTCGGCTTGGCACAGAAGGGGACTGACGAGGAAGCGGTGGCGAAGCGCGAGACCGAGATTTGAGAGGGCTGCCACATGGCTGATGAACCGATCGACACCCAGGCCCAGCGGATGCCCCAGGGCAAGCCGCCGAGCGAAGGGCTGGCAAATACGCCGCAGGACACCGCTACCGGCGCGATCAAGCCGCAGGACGGCCCGATGGAGCGGCCAGGCACAGAGAAGGAGGAGGCCGTTCAGGGCGGCACGAGCCTCGGGGCGAAGCGCGACAGATCAAAGTGAAAACTGGATGGCCTGCCCTATGCCTGGGGTCGCTAAAATCTCACGTCGGTGCAGGCTCCAGGATGACCGGTGATATCGTCCCCCAAACTCGCGGCTGGCAGGCAGCCATAGCAACAGCACGAGAGGCAGAGCCGCCGATCCTGCGGGTCAGCGGTGAAATCGAACTCGGCAATACGAACGAGCGACCGCTGCTCAGTTTCTCGGAGCCACAAGGCACTGATCCCAAGGTCATGAACTTGGACGTGGAGGTCGTCATCGACGGGCCGAGCGAACTGGCGATGCGCTGGGCACCAGTCGAGTTTCAGTGTCCGGTGCCGGAAGCGCCGCCGACAGGCGTCCGGCTGCTCTGGATGGGCGTTGAAATTGCCCGATTATGGCCTTGTGTTGAACCCGGCTCGCGTCGTCGCGAACCTTGCTGGTGGCGGCTGAGACAAGCGTCATCTGCCGGACGGCTTCGACGCCGGCGTTGTAGGCGGCTTCCTCGCGCGGCGTCATGGTCTCGCCTTCCCACCGGGGCCGGGCAACAGGTTGGCCCACACAGCTCGCAGGACCGCGGTGCGGGCGTCGGCGCGGTCGGGATCGGCCTCTCATAGTGAGATTCTAGCAGTTGGCTGCGGCTTTGCATTGCACTCCCCATCATACCGTGATGGCGAGGAAGCGAACGATGCGTTCGATCTTGGCTGTGATGTTGGCGATGTTCGCACCGGGTGCGGTCCAAGCCGCCTGCGCCCTGATGCCGATTCCGGAGACGGCAACCGCGCTCCGGACCTCCTTCGATTCCCGTATGCAGCAGCTCGGCATCGGAGAGTGGGCTTCTGGCGTCGAGACGCCACAAGGGACGATGTACAGTTCGAAGGCGACTCGAGTTCAGTTCTTCACCAAAGATACGGGCGGTCTGATCGCGGAAACAGGCCTCATCTTGCCCGCCGAGGGGACGGCGGCCGATGTCGCACGCATGGACGCCGCGGCGACCTTTCTCGCTGCGTACATCTCCGGAGCGACCGAAGGCGACCTGCAGACACGCGTAGGGCGTGCGATCGCGGATACCCGCAAGAACGGCACGATCCAGGCCGTGCGCGAGGGCAACACAGTCCTGATGCTCTCCAGTCCGGAGCCGGGTGCCGTGACTCTGGTGGCCGGGCAAATGCGTTGCCAATGAAGTCGGCATCGGCGTCGTAGTGGCATGACGCTGACGTCCCTCATGGTGGCTCGTCCTTGAGCTGCGGATCTGGCCGGAGCGGCGTAGCTCGCAGGATGTGACAGCGGTCATTCGATGGGATGACGCTCGACCTCGTCTTGAGGTGGGCATGCTCGAGCCGCGAAGCGCCGCACCTTGCGGGCCTTGGCATCCATGCCGGGGCTGATGCCGGAGTCTCGCAGGCGGCCCCACTCCATCTTGTACGCCTCGGCCGCAGCAGTGGCGGTGAGGCTGTTCTGGATCAGGATTTCACGCCGCAGCGGCCCGTCGTCGTCATGGTTGCGCAGGGCGCGCAGTAGGTTCGCCTGGACCAACTCAAGGTCGTTGGTGGCGTTGGTGAACAACGGCGCCTTATCTCCCAGTTCGACGGGAGCGCGCTCGATCGCGTCGAGGGATATCCGGGCCGGCTCGTCGGGGAGGCCGCCCATGGTCACGCCTTCATCGATCACCAGCACGGCCGAAGCAACGCGTGAACGGCCAAGCCGTCAGATTCATGAACGAGCGGCCCAGAACTGGTTCAGCGTGCCCGGCTCATTCTCCTGGCATCCGGTCCGGCACGCTCGGTCCGACGGTTTCAGGAGGTCGTGTCATGGTGTGCTCCAAGATGCTCGGGCTGGCTGCGGTGATCGCGGCAGGAATGGCGACCGCATCGACGGCAAATGCCGCTCCGTTCGGATACGGCCCGCCTGACGGTGGCGTGCTGATCGAGCGTGTGGCCGGCGGGTGTGGGCCAGGCTTCCACCCAAACCCGTGGGGACACTGCCGTCCGAACGATCGTGGGTGGGGCTATGGTGGCCCCCGTGGCTACTACGGCGACAGACCTGGGTACGGGTATGGCCGGGGCTACGATCGGGGCTACGGCGGCTACGATGGCCCCCGACGGTTCTACGGCGGCTACTGATCCCAGCAACGGGCCATGACCCTGAGGAGCATGGCCCGTCATCTCACCGGGGAATAGGTGGGCGTCGGATGAAAGGCGGCGGACCGGCTGAGATCCCGCGCTACATCCTCTTGGATCGAATTCAGGAGGCTCGCGTGAAGCTGATCATGGTACCGGCCGTCGTTGGCCTGCTGACGCTGCCGGGCGCAGTTCTGGCCGCTCCAACGCCCGAGCGCATCAGGGGAACCGTTGAGGCAGTCGACGCCGGTTCGATGACCGTCCGGACGACTGACGGCATCACCGCCAACATCGCGCTGACCAAAGACACCAAGGTCGTCGCGGTCAGCAAATCAAGCCTCAGCGCCATCACGGACGGCACCTTCGTTGGCACCGCCACGAAGGGCGACAATCCTCCGCAGGCTCTGGAGGTGCATATCTTCCCCGAGTCCATGCGCGGGACCGGTGAAGGGCACCGTGACTGGGACACGATCCCCGACACCCTGGCCGGCGGCGGTCGGACGAAGAGCGCGATGACCAACGGCACGGTGAAGGCCGCCGCTCCAGCGCCCAGAGTGAAGAGCGCTATGACCAACGGCACGGTGTCCAAGGGTACCGCTGCCAACGGCGAGCAGATGCTCACGCTGACCTACGACAACGGCCAGTCGAAGACGGTGGCGGTATCCCCGCAGACGCCGATCGTGGCTTACGAGCCTACCGATCAGTCCGCCATCCGCTCTGGCGCGAAGGTCTTCGTCACCGCCGAGCGGGACGGAGACAAACTCAAAGCGATCCGTACCGCGGTAGGCAAGGACGGCGTCACGCCGCCGATGTAGGTGGCAGCGGCTGGCGGCGAGCCAATCGCGAGTGCGGCACGCGGGCTCCAACGCGTCCGGATCCGTCTCGGCCTGGGCGAGAAGCCTGCACAGATCCGCGCCGCAAGGGTCGATCAGAAGGCGAGCGGTCTGCCGGAGCGATCGAAGGCGCGCGCGCCGCTCAGTCTCGTCCAGGTTGGGGCGGAACGGTCCCCGGGCGTCGGCGGCGAGGATCATAATCGACGGTCCCTGTGCCTGGTGGGGCCGCGAGAGTGGAACATGGTGGAACAGTCCGGCACGCGCTAAGCGACTGTTCCCGTTGCCTTGTTCCGCTGTTCCTCTTGTTCCTCTTTAGAAGATAAAAGGAAGCCGACCGCACTCGCGGGCCGTATGCGCGCCCGTGCGATTTTCCCGGCGGACATCATCACTGGAACGCCACATGCGGAACAGTGGAACATGCCCTATAAAATCAATGACTTGCGCTGATCCGGCTCTGGCCGGATGCGGATCGGAGCGGAACACTTCAGTCCGGCTCCTGCCATTCGCGAAGTTCCGGATCATTCCAGCGCCAGCCGGGATACCGGGCTTCCCACTCATGCCGGAGCTGTTCCAGAGGCGGGAATTCCCACCCGCGGCGCCGCATCACCTTCTTAGCGTTGGAGCACCCGTGCTTCTTCAGGTAGGCGCCGAGCAGGTGGTCGCTCCAGAGCTTGAGCCTGGGCGAGATTTCGCGGGCCTGATCGTAGAGCCCGCGCTTCCTGACGGTCTTGGTGCCGAAAGTGGTGCTGACCTCCTCCTCGTAAGAATTGGAGACAGCCCATTCGGGCCCGCGATCAGAGGCGCCCCACAGTTTGCCGGATTGTAGCAGCTCGACCCACCACGAGTCTTCGGGGCGTAGGCTCTGACTCTGCTGCTCCAGAAGGCCAGCGGTCTTTGGGATCCGGCGCGGGTGCCAGTCGCCGAGGTCGTGAGCCAGCATGTCGTACAGCATAGCGGCGAGGCCGCCGTTCGCGATCTCGGCGTAGAGCGGCCGGAACCAAGTCTCGTCCTGCATGTGGTCAGCCGAGACAGTGAACACCGCATACCGGCGCTCATCCTCACCGGCCGGCACGATCCAGTCCTCGTTCGAGGCCATGATGATGTGCAGCATGTTCGCGACCGTGATGCCGTCGCGGCCCTTGGCCTCTATGAATAGGTCCGGCTCGGTCACGAGGCGCTTCAGCGAGCCTTCCGCGCCCTTGTCGCCGGGCCAATAAGCCTCATCAGCGAACAGCAGGCAGGCATCGCGCAGGTGGCCGTTGAACCGTCCTGCCAGGTGCTCGGCGCTGCTGATGTGCGTCCCGTGCTGGCCGAAGATTTGGCAAAGCGCGTTCCCGAGCGTGCCCTTGCCAGTACCCTTCTTGCCCTTGAACACGAGGGCAGCCTGTGCCCGCTCGGCCGGGTGCTGGACCGCCCAGGCAACCCACTTAAAGATGTAGTTGGCTGCAGCCACGTCGTTGTCGGCCAACACCTCCTTGATGTGCCGGTACATTCGGGGCCATAGACCCTTCTTCGGTTCGATCCCCCAGCCACGCCAGAGATTCAGCCGCCCGTCGACCTCTTGGCCGACGCCGGGCTGGAAGGTGACGCCTTCGTACTGCCGGCGATCAGGATGCTTGAGCCACCAGTGCCCGAGCGGGATCTTCTTGTCCTCGCCGATCCGCACGGTGCGGTTGAGGTGGAAGTTCCGGAAATCCTCGAACGGAAGGTACGTCGCCACCTCGCGGGTATGCCCCTTCTGCCGGTGCGGCTCGAAGGTGAGGACGCGGGTTTTCCCGCCCTCACGCACGACGCAGTACTTCTCGTTCAGGGCGTCGAGATCATCGCCGTCGGGTTTCGGCGGCGGGCTGTTTGCGGCAGTGAACGGACGCTCCTTGGCGTAGTCGGAAGCTGGCCGCATCATGCCACCTCGCGCAGAGCGTCGTTGAGGTCTTTTCCGACGGTGGGCAGCACTACTGATACAGCGCGCCCGGCGCGGATCCAGCGATGGCCGCAGTCGGACACGGCATTGGCGCTGGCAGTATCGCGCTCCTCCAACAGGATGAGGCGCTGCACCCCGTCGAGGACCGGCAGGCGACCCATCGCGCCGGCGCTCCCCATGGCCCAAACGCCAGGGCCGTAGCCGAGCTGCTTGGCCGACAAGGCGCTCTCGATGCCCTCGCCGATCGCCACCGTCTCGGCGGCCGGGGTCAGCATGATCGCGGTGCCCGCAGCCGGACCGAGCATCTTGCGGTCGATCTTCTGCCCGTCGGGGGTCAGGGCGGTCCGGTGTACGGCCCGCACCTCGCCGGTGAGCACGTCCGACATGGCTGCAACCATCATCGGCGACCTATCGAGGCCCCACGGTCCGCGCGGGTGGTAGCGCAGGGCCGAACCGGCTACTTCGTCGGTCAGTTCGAGCCCGCGGCTGCGCAGGTACGTCTCGGCCGGTGTGCCGCGCGGGTCTCGCGCCTCATTCCAAAGCGCGACGGCACGTTGCTGTCGTTGTAGGATCTGAGCGCGCTCAGCCTCCTCGGCCTGACGGCGCATGACCCGGCGGTTCATCTCCTCTGCCGGGCTGGGGCGACGGTCGTGGCTCCGGAAGTCCTGGCGCTCGCCGAGGATCTCCAACGCCCGGTCCTTGGCGGCGATGTGGTCGGCCTCGAACCCGTTGTGGACGTAGGCGAGCAGGTTGCCCGGCGCCCCATACTTCTCGGTGTAGGACGTGCCGCGGTCCGCTGCAGAGTGGCCGATGGTGGGGCACGTCAGGGTGTTGCCGGTCAGGGTGCCGCCGAGCGCGGCTTTCAGCATGTAGAGACGGACGCTCAAGCCGCACCTCCAAAATGCGAGGACGGGTCATCGAAGGTCGCGCCGAGGCGCTGCGCGGCGTCGCGGGCCAATGACACAGCCTCTGCGAGCGAGGCGGCCGCGCCGACAGAGCCGACGGAGTCGCTGGAGGCTGACCAATGGTCGACGCGCCAGCGCCTGTCGGCTTGCCGGTCCAGCCAGATCGAGATTTCGCCTCGGCAGCGTCGGCGCGGCACCGACTGATCCAGCATGACCGCAAGCGGCCCGCTGAGCACCGAGACCGGGATACCTTGGTGCTGGGCGGAGTAGGCCCGCGCGTCTTGGAGCGCGTGTTCCCTGTCCTGCGTGCGCTCCAGAGCGACGTAGCGGCCGCAGGGCAGGAGCAGCCAGGCGATCCACATGCCCGCGGTCGGGCATACGATTACCTCGACGGCGATCGGCGTGCGCTGGGTGGACATGGGCGAGGGGAAGGCGACGACGTTGCTCATGCCGCGTCGCCTCCATCGCTCATGATGTCGCCGTGCCGGATGTCTGGATCGTCCTCCAAGCTGCCGTCGCTCAGGGAGCCGTAGGCGACTTCCGTCCAGTCCGGCTTGGCGTCGGGGAGCCGCCGCAGGCCGGCAGCCTCCTGGCGCACAACTTCGGCGCGGGCCTCGTCCAAGGACTCGAACGAGATGCGCCGGCGCAGGCGGTCGGCGGCGTACAGTTCGCAGCACCACCGGCTGAAATCGAAGCCGAGCCGCACGCTGTCGGGCTCGGGGCGGTAGGCCCGCAGCCGTGGGAATTGCAGGACGGTCGTCATCGGCCATGCCCATCAGCAGCACGGCGCATAGCCTCGACGGCCTGGCTGGCGGTCAGGAGCGCCGCACTGGCGCACCGGAGGGCGTAGGTCAGCCCGCGCCGGTCGCCGATCATGGCGAAGGCGGTCGCGGTCTCGCTGTAGGTGCGGGCAATTTCCGCGGCCTCGGCTGCAGCCTCAAACGCCAGGGCGAGGGGCGCGCCGTCTCCGGCGTACGAGGATGTGGTGAGAGCGGCGTTCATATCCGCCGCTCCGGGACCGAGTACGCCAGGGCGCCGATAACCGCAGCGAGCTCTGGACTGCGGACACGGCCGAGCACCGTGCGGGTACGGAGCTCCTCTACAGGTATAAGATCAGGAGGAGATGTCGGAACCAGACGTCGGAGGTTCCGAGCTGCAGAGGGTCTTTTGCTTGGCATGTTGGCACCTTCTCTTGAGGTGCCGGCAGGAAAATCGGTGGCGCAGGACGTCAGGATGCACTATGTCAGCGGGGCCTAGACGTTGACATGTGACCTGCCGCCGGCTCCGGTTTTCCGGACCGGCGGTGAGTTAGGCAGCGCGGCTCGCGGCCTGCCGCAGTTCGGCTGTCGACGAGACCCTTGGCCCGAGCTTTCCCAGTGCCCACTCGTTGAGATCGGACACTGCGTAGAGTGGGATCCGCCCAGCCTTTCGGAACGGGGGCGAGCCCCCGATGACAGCGAGCTTCGCCAGGGTCTTGGGCGAACAAGGGAAGTACTTCTCGCTGATGTGATGCGCCGCTTCGGAGCGACGGAGCAGCCGCGACGAGATCGGTTGCATTGAGCAACTCCCTCTCGGCGTGAGCGCAATCTCGGTCATAACTGGATCCCAAATTAAGCGCCGGCCGGCTCGGCGCGGGTGGATCCGGCCAGCGGGGGAGCGCCCCGCCGATTGCGGGGTCAGGCGGCGATGGTGTCGGGCTTTATGCCGACGAGCGGCGCGGCGACCCGGGCGGGCACGAACACAGCCCGTCCGATGCTGATGGCCTCGACCCGCTTCTCGCGGATCGCGCGATAGAGCCCCTGCTCGGTGATGCCGATCACCGGGGCGAGGTCGGCAACCCGCACGTTCAGACCATTCCGGATCCGATCGAACACCGCCGCGTGCGAACTGACGGCTGGAGTTCGCGTGCGGGCGAGATTATGGGCCTCGGGCGTCATGGGGCTTCCGTATGTTACCAGTAACACAGATCTACACCCTTCATCGGGGTTTGGAAAGCCCCATGTGTAGCCGGTAACTCATCCCGTTGACCGCCTGCGGGCCGTTGCGCTAGGTTCACCGGGTTTCAGCAGGTCATTTGTACAAACGGGGCCAAAGCGATGCCAAAAGCTCTCAAAGAAGAAGACGGCAAGCGTTATTCTTTAAGTGCCCGGACTACGCTCGAACTCAACCAAGCTCTAAAAGACGCCGCTCAAAAGAACGGTCGTTCGGTTTCGCAAGAAATCGAGTACCGTCTCGAACAGTCCTTCGCGTCCGAACGTATTGAAGCAGAGATCAAATCGAAGACGCCGATGCGTCCCTTTGATGCCAAGACGGAAGCTCTTCTGCGTTCGATTCAACTGGCTGCAGGCACTGCCATGACAAAATTAGATGCGTCTTGGGTCGATAACATCTATGCAAGAGCCGCGGTCAGAGCAGCAATTATCGGAGCTTTCAATTCATACCTAGCGTCGAGTAAGATAGATCTTCAATCATCAGACCTCGATATCGCTGAACTAGAACACGCCAATCGGATCGGACAAGCATTCGGGCTTCTGATGGGCGACTCGAGCGGCTTCGTCGGTGGCGCGTCTCTACTTCGGGAACTCAAGAGCATCCTTTCGCCAAACAATGTCGGCCTCGGCGACGTGCTTGCGCCGGAGGAACTGCGTCGGGATGTCGCATTACGCGAGTTGAATGCCAGTATAGCAGCTTAACTCCAAAGAGCTGGATCAAACTCGATCCGGCGGCGTGTTGTATATACATCTTTGGCGCAGCGTCTAATCTTTCCAGGCGGAAAGGGGGCGCCCATGCGACCGCTCAATCTCGATACCATTCTGATCGTTCGGACCGACCGCGAATTGCATGCGGCTCTGCACGGTGTGGCTCGTCGCGAGGGCACCACGGCCAGTGCCCTCGTGCGCAAGGCCGTCGCCTCGATCATTTCCCCCAAGGATTCGCCTAGTTCGCCCCCGCCGGCCGCTCCTACGGTCGCTCTGCCGATGGCAGCCTGACATGGCCACCTGCGGCATTTCATGGCTGGATCGGCGGATCGACGCTCGGTTTTCAGCAGCATCCGAGCGTGTCCAGCGTGCAGACTTGGCCACTTTGGAAAAGGTTTTGGACGCCCAAGCCGCCATCATCGGCCAGCTTGGGTTTGCCTCACCGTTCGAGCGGCCGACGCGAGAGCGGCTGCGCGAGTTAGAAGAACAGTTAAATGATTTTGCGCCAGGACTGTCATGTCGGCTAAAAGCTCCGCTTTGCTATCCGTCAGATCACGCTTCGGACCAAGCTGAGCAAACATTTCCTGCCAGCGGCGATATTGCATGGCGTTCTCTTCCTCTGAATGAGAAGCCCACATTTCCGAGAGCAGGTGTTCGATGACGAACCCCTGCGCCATGACCATCGCTGCGGTGTTCCGCATGGTCTCTTCGTCCATCATTAGCTCCATCGGTTCGGTTGGCTCCGCCGATGTAGCGCGCTCGCCTGCCACTGCCCCCGGCGGCTGGCTGAGCGTCGCCATTTCAAGGGCCGCCTGACATGAGTGACATCTTGCAGGCCGAAGCCCCCCAAGACGCTGCGGAGCCCGGTCTGACGCCCCTGCAGGCGAGGGCAGAGACCTACCGCTTCGCACTGGCGGGCACGCTCCGCTCGCTCGCGGCAGTCAGCAACGCCACGGCCTCGAACCTCGAAACCTACGGCCATCTCGCCGAGGTGATGGCCCTGATCGCGACCCTCGATCGCCTTCGGGCGCAGGCCGGCGATCAGTTCGAGTGCTTTGGCGCCACCCTCGGCTCCTGCGGGAGCGCGTGACCGTGCCCCGCTTCGCCTTCCTCCGCTTCTCAAACCTGTAGGCGCTCACCCATGTCCGGTGGACTGTCCTTCGGCATGTTGCCGACCTTCGCGGACCTCGATCCGGCCGCGCAAGCTGCCGTGATGCAGCGGCTCCAGGCTCAATTCGGCGGCGATCAGCCCGCGGGGCCTGGTGGCGCTCCGGGTCAGGCTGACCCGCAGGTGCAGGGTCCGGCTCCGGGCCAGGGACCGCAGCCCCCGGCGATGAATGAGGCCGCCGTACAGCGGATGGAACAGGCGACGGCGTCGCCGCAGGATCGCGCTGCGCTCGGTCCCGCGCCGGGCTCGCCGGATCAGCTCCTGTATGACCGCGCCGGGCTCGGTGCCGGCCCCAACCCGTTCTCGGGTTCCGCGGACCCCTTCGGTCAGCATGCCGTGCCTCTTCCGCCGCAGCGGCCCTCGGATGCCGACCTACTGTCCGCTCCGACCGCGACGGGCTCGGTGTCGGGCATGAACCCCGGCATGCCGCAGGCGCAGCAGGTCGCCTCGTCGAAGGCTGTCCCTGGCCGCTGCCGAACCAGCATCTGCCCGCCACACCGGCCGACCGCGCCGCCGAACCTACGGGCGGACCTCCTCCTGCGAGCGCTTTCGATCCGTTGACCGGCCAGGTGACCTCAGGCTCGCCGCGTCCGCTCGGAGCTCCGCAGGGTGCTGTCTCTCCGTCCAGTGCGGCGGCGGCGACCGGCGCATCCACGGGCCTGGGTGGGGGCAGCGTTATGGAGAAGTTCGCGCAGGGCGTGGGGGCTGGAAACCCTGATATCGGCAATTTGCTATTGCACATCGGCACCGGCCTGATGAGCAAGCGCGGCTTTGGCGAGGGCGTCGCTGCTGGCCTGCAGAGCTACCAGACCTCTCAGGCTGGATCGCTGAAACAACAGTTGCAGCAGGTCCAGCTAATGCAACAGATGCAGACGCAGAACGCGCTCCGACAGGCCTTCGCCGGCAAGGGCCTGCCGCCGGCCATGGTCGAGGCGGCCGCCCTCGATCCGACCGTGCGGTCGAGCGTCCTGGCGCAGATCAACCGGCAGCCGCAGCAGATCGATTTCAACGGCGAGCGCTACATGGGCGTGCCCGGCACGGATCCGAGCACGTGGCAGCATCTCGGCTCGGCCGGTGCGCCTCTCGATCAGGAGGTGAAGAAGGCCGACGCGCTAGCGTCCGTGGCCGACAACCACAAGGACGACACGATCCGCTACATCACGGATCCGAACACCAAGCAGCAATACCCGTTCAACGAGAGCGCCTACCTGCGGGCTCAGACGGGTGCGGGGCGAGGGGCGGCCGGTTCAGGTGCTGGAGCCGCTGGCGCGGGCTCGCAGGCGGGGTCAGGTAACGATGCACCCCCGCTCGGGCCGCCGATCACCGGCAAGGGCCCGACGCCCGCCGAGGAGTCCGAGCAGCGGGTCATCGGCGACGCGCGCGGCAAGATCCTGTCGAGCGCCATCGAGGCCGGCGACCCGGCCCGCAAGCGCATCGCGGTCACGGACCAGATGGCGGCGGCCCTCAACCAAGCCGCGCCGAACATGACCACCGGCCCGCTCTCGAGCTCCATCATGACCGCCAAGGAAGCCCTGGCGGGCGTACTCGGCCGACCGATCGAGGGGCTGTCCGGTCAGGAGATGCTGAACAGCATGGGCCCGATCCTCGCGGGCGAGGCGGCCAAGGGCATCACCAGCCGGCCGGCTCTGGCCGAGTTCAAGGCCATCGCCAACGTGAAGCCCGGCCAGCAGTTCAGCGTCGAGGGCAACCGGGCGCTGCTCGATGTCATTCGCCAGAACGCCCAGCGCGAGGCCGACCTCTCCGACCTCGCGGCGACCTCCAAGGACGCACCCGAGTTCGCTCAGAAGCGCGAGGGCTACCTGCGCGACAACCCGCTGATCAATCCGTTCACGCAGAAGCCGTTCGGCTCCGCGTCCGGGGCTGGGCCCGGCATGAGCCTCGGGGCGAACGGGGGCGCCCCGTCTGCGGGCTCACCCGGCGGCGCGGCGGCTCGGTTCCAGCAACTCCGGCAAGGTGGCCTGTCCGCGGCCGACGCTCACGCTCGCATGCTGCAGGAGGGGTACTGATGGCCGACATCGAGGCATTCGATCCGGCCGCCTATGAGGCGTTTAAGGCGCAGGCTTCAGGGGTGAAGCCCGGTGCCATTGAGGCGTTCGACCCCGACGCCTATGCCGCGTTCAAGGCTCAGGCCAGGCGCGGCCCCGGTCCGCAGACTGCGTCGGATCTCGCATTGGGCGGCGAGGATCCATCGCAGAACACGCCCGCCACGGAGACGCCGACCGGCCGGATCCTCGGCACGCCGACCGGTCTCTACGCGGCCGCCAGCAGCGCCATGGATAGCATCCCCGTCGTCGGGCCGATGCTGACCGGTGCCAGTGACCGCCTCGCGGCTGGGATCCGCTCCTATCGCGACGGCACCTCCTACGGCGACGAGCTCAAGCGCATCCAAGACTACGATGCCGGTGCGCAGGCGGCCCATCCGGTCGCCAGCACGGTCGGCAGCGTGGCGGGCCAGATCGGAGGTATCGCGCCGCTTGCTATAGCTGCGCCTGAATTACTCGGAGCGGGAACGGCCGCATTCCCGACGCGGATGTTGGCCTCGACAGTTTCGAGTGGCCTGCTCGGCGGTGCCGATGCTGCGGTCCGGAGCGGTGGCGATTTGCGCGAGACTGAAAAGGGCGCCGCGACTGGTGCCACCCTCGGCCTCGGCGCCCCCGTCCTCGGCGCAGCAGTCGGTGCTGGCGTTCGCAAGGTTGGGGAGATGGCCGCCGAGCGCTTCGCCCCAACGGCAGGGTTCGGCTCGGCCGCTGCAGGCAAGCTCGCGGACGACGTGGCATCCTCCGGCGGCGCTGATGCCGTGCGGGCGCGGCTCGCCGATCTGGGCCAGCCCGCCATGCTGATGGACGCGTCGCCGAGTTTCACCGGCCGGGCGCAGGGCCTCGCTGTCGAGCCGGCGACGCGCGGCGCCATCGTGACCTCATTGGAGACCCGAGCGACCGGCGCGAACGCTCGGATCCGTGGTGATGTCGACCAGGCGCTCGGACCCGCTGCGGACCCCGCCACGGTACGCGCGGCGCGGCAGCAGAGCTATGACCAGGTCGTGCCGCCCATGTATCGGCAGGCCGTGGGGCAGCCCGTGCAGGTCGACACGAGCAACGTGCTCGGGATGATCGGCGACCTGCGCAGCCAGGAGAAGGGCCCGGCGGCCGACGCCTTGGCCCGTGCCTGGATCCTGTCGTGGCGGGCCGACCGCCTCGCCAACATGAAGGATTTCACGGCCGGGGCGTCCGACCCCGTGTCGGCGCAGGCGAACTTCCTGCTGCAGGAGAACCCCCAGCTCACGCAGGCCCTGCAGAACGCGCAGAGCCCGCAGGAGGCTAATCGCCTGATGGCGCAGGCCTGGAAGTTTCAGGGGTACGACCAGCCCGGCGGGGAGAACGTGGCCCGGCTCGCCACGACGCAGGCCTACGCCAACAGTCTCGGGAGCGGCCAGGCGCTGCCGGCGACGTCCGCGCCCCGCGGCGCCTCGATGGGCTCGACGGCGCAACGTGGCGGGTTCGGCCTCGGTGGCGTCGTCGGGCAGGGTTCTGCCGTTCCGGGGCAGTCTTCCCCGACGCCCGACGCCGCGTCCCTGGCCGGTCAGCCGACGGCGCTGGACGGGTCGCAGGATCAGGGGCAGCAGCAGGGCGGCTCTTATGGCGGCATCGCCAGCGCGCTCAAAAGCATCGCGGGCGGGCAGCAGAAGCAGGGCCAGAAGGCAGCGGGCGGCGGCGGAATGGCGCCCCCGAAGATGGATGGGCGAGCGATGACCCTGCAGCAGGCCCGGCAGCAGTTCGACGCGAGCCGGTTCTACTCGATGCTGCCGCGGGGCGGGCGGGCCGGCTGATATGCCCGGGGCGCCGGCTCCTCCTGCAGATCGTAGGTCTGGCCGTGCTGCGCTACATTGGGCTCAAGATGGCGAGCGGGGGGGCGGGTGGTCGATCCTGCTACATGGCGATCGTTCAAATTTTACGCGTTCTTCAGCCGCTCCCTTATCGAACGCTCCTGCAAAAAGTTCGCATTGATCCGGGTCGGAACATGCGTGCCTCTAGAACCACCGCCTTATTTCTTGCCTCGACCGTCGCGCTCGCCGCGGCTGGATCGGCTCGCGCGGATCTCTCCAGTGCCATGAGCATCGTGCTGCAGAAGGGCAGGCACTACGCGCCGACCGACCTGTTCCTGCATCGGGGTGACACCATCACACTGGTCAACGGCGACGAGAACGCTGTGCATCACGCCTTCATCGAGGCCGATCGGTTCGCGTTCGATGCCGGCGATCAGGAGCCGGGGAAGCAGGCCACGCTGACGCTTAAGGAGCCGGGCGACTTCATCATTCAGTGCGGCATCCACCCGAAGATGAAGTTCACCCTCCACGTACAGTGAGAGGCAAACACGAAGCCAAGGGAGGGTAGTCAGTTTGGGTGCGGTGACACAACCTGCAGCCGACGCAGGTCATGCGTGCAACTCTGGGTATTTTTCCGAACTCGGGCTGGATGTAACGATTTCGTGAGGGCCGCAGGTCCTAGCGGGATCGGGCACCTTTTATGGACGCGGTTGAGGATCAGCGAGATGTCGTGCTCCACAATCTTGTGAAGCACGCCGGTCCGGCGCGAGCACGGCTGCGTCTATCTCTTCCCGATGCAGCGCGCCTTGTCCACGTCGAGCCCGAACTCATCGCGGGTATCGAGAACGGTGGCGACTGCACGGCTCCACTCATCGTGCTGACGCAGTTTGCCCTGTTTCTCGGCCTTAACGAGCTTGGCCTACCGCGCCCTCAGCCCGCCGGGATGGAGTAGCCGTCCTACCAAAACGTATCCGGCCGAAACTTCAGCTGAGGCCAGCGCGTACCGCTCGCCTATGAGCGAACAACACGACAAGCCCGCGACCCTGGATGCAGCGTTGGCCGTGAAGATCCATGCTGCCCGCGTACGAGGTGCCTACTCGATTGAGACCCTGGCGGCGCTTGCACAGGTCGCCCCCGAGGTGCTTGCCAGACTTGAGGATGGCTTGCCGATCACCGAGGCGGGGGCTCGTGACCGCGTCATGGGCGTGCTTGGCCTGCGTCCAGATAGCCAACCCTATCCTGCCAAGCCGACTGATTTCGGCCGGCGCCCATCGGATTGAGATGGAAGCACGCTGACCCCGTCTGCAACCGTCCAGCCTCCTCCCGCCACGCATCGCGCTCGGTCCGCATGGCCTCGACGAGGGCGTGCATGTTGCCGGCGTCGATCGCGGTTTCCACGAGCATGTCTTGAGCGGAGGCCAGTTGCTCGCGCAACTCGGCGTTCTCGGCCGCCAGCGCCAGAAGTAGGGCGGCCACGACATCGCTCATTCCTGCTCCCGCACACCCCGAGGTGGCGCGTCTAGCTGGGCTCAAGCTTGGCCGCAATCGCGTCCGATCAGCGCGACTACGCTGGCGAGGCCGAACCGAGACTGGGCGTAATCGCGCCCGGTGCTGCTCTGCCGGCTCTCGGCACGCGGCCGGTCGCTGGGTGTATGCTGATCTCGGATGGATAACGGATCGCATTGCGCTGCAGGATCGCGCCTTCCGGCGTCGCTTACGCCGTTTCGTCAGCCCCTGTCAGGCAGAACCACTATCCCGTTCAGAAGGGCCGCCAACTCCGATTGTCGCCCAGTCCCGGTTTTGGCAAACACGGCTTGAAGCTGCGATCGTACAGTGTTCGTCGATACGCCCACTTGGGCGGCGAGTGTGGGCACATTCAGGCCCTTGGCGATATCGCGTGCGATGCGAGCTTCAGCTGGGGTCAGATCGAATAAGCCTTGGACGAGCTTCACATCCGGTACGCGATCTGTGTCGAGTGCTGTGACTACGGCTAGACAAGCGGTACGAGCAAAAACGTCTCTCGCATCTCCAAGAACGGGGACGAGGTGCAGGATCGCCGCTCGGCCACCGATTCCAGCTGGAAGCGGTATCGAGGCGCCACGTGTTGCATTCGGTGCGGCTCGCGCATTTTCAAGCACGGCGCGCAGACTCGCATCGGCCGCTGGATGCGCGACGACCAAGCCGAAGGGTCTATCCTGAAACAGAGTCGGGATATGCTCTGCGAACCGGTCGTTGGCTGCCAGGATCTTGCCACTGAAAGACAGGGCCGCCGCTGCAAGCCCGAGTGCCTCTAGATCGCCGACCGTAGCCTCAAACCGTAGCTGGCTGTACCGCGCCGCCAGGAGCGCCGCGCGCGCGAGATGAGGGCGATAATGATCGAGGTGCTCGGCCTGAACCCGGGAGAATGGCCCCTGATCGTGACGCCGCTCGATGTTGACGACAAGCGTATCGCCATTCGGAACCGCGATGGCGGTCCCGAGATGCCAGCCGCCTCCGAGGCGTCGCATATCAGCGTACATCGGCTCCCGGTCGAGTTCCTCGTCGGTGAACAGATCGAGGTCGGTTAGAAATCCAGCATGATCGCGCCGGACCCCGCGTTCGACGAGGGGGTTTTCCGCCATCCAGCCAGCCGCCAAAAACGCGTCGAAGAACTCTGTGGTAGCTTCTGAGGCGGTCCATCGCGTCGCTTCAGGTGTGGCGGTGAAAAGCATGCCACCCCAGGCGCCTGTCATCTGAGACAGGCGATCAAGCAGCGACGGCCACGCCTCCGGAATATGAGCGGCCTCATAGATGTCGCCGAGAAGAATTTCGTCGATCACGGTTGTAGATAGCCTAATGCGCTAGAATGACCGGGGACCAACTACATGAAATTAGTTTCAGTTGCGTTCGACAAATCGACCGCCCGCAGGCCCCACCGCATGGCTTGACCGCCTTGACCTCCCGCGAGAATTCTCGATCGGTCGAGGTCGACCGCTGCCGCTCGGCAATCTGATCAAGGATGTCGTGCTGCAGCGGGGACGGGTGATGGCGGCAGTTGGCGAGACCTGACGTCGTCACCCAGAACGGCACGCAGATGCAGAAGGCGGATTGAGGTTCGGAACAGCCTGCCTGCTCGCGGGTCTACGAAACATCCTTCGATCCCACCCTCAGCCCCGTAGGCTCAGCCGGGCCGGGCTTTTTTATCACTGCTCAAAAATTGTATTCCTGCTTCGTTGCAACCACTGGTCGAAAATAATAGATAGAAGCGGTTCCAGATCGAGACACTCCTTCAGCCCGCCCGGTTCGCCGGCGCGGGCTTTTTCGTAACCTCAGTTCAGGTTGCCGGCGATGGCGCTGAACTTTGCAGCGAGCCGTGAACCCACGAGCCTGAGCGAGCCGATGATCACCACGGCGATCAGAGCAGCGATCATGCCGTACTCGATAGAAGTGGCGCCGGTCTCATCACGAATGAATTGCCGTAGCAGCTGAGGCATCGCACGGATCCTGCGCCGATTATGGCATCACGAACCTGTGATAGCGTCGGCGCGTTTACGGACTGTGAAGATCTGGTTCCTGCGGCATCTTGCAGAACCACAGGCGGCAGACAGCGGAGGCCGCACAGCTCAGCCTCCGCCACCGCACCGGCCCTCACACGTCAGCCAGCGCCATGGCCGCCCTTGGCGTTGTCGGGTTGGGGCGTAACCGGCCGGTTGTCGTAGCCGCCGCTCTCGGGACCCTCACCGGCATCAGGCTCGGGGCTGCCTGGCGAATTCGGGCCACTGCTGCCTGCCGCCGGATCGAGCTTCTTCAGTTCACCGATCGGCCGGCCTGGGGGCACGGTCCCGAAGGCTTCGCGTGCCGCGTCTACATCCGAGCCCATGTTGGCCTCCGTTGAAGTCGTGGGAGGCCAAGGCGCGGGGTCTGACCGAAGTTCCCGGGAGGACTTTTCGGCGGGAGCCTTAGTCCGACAGCACGGCGACGAGCGAGAACGATGTAGCGAGTACGAACGTGCCTACGACGAGGGATGAGATGAGCAACATGGGAGGACTTGGGGGCTGAATGGCTATGCTTCCTCAATGTCTGAGGGCCACTCCCAGTTGCAACTTATGTGTGCATAGCCGCTCACCACTTGCGGGCCTTCCCGAACGTGGCTGCGATGCAGGGCCTGGCCCGGTATGGGCAATCACCTTCGTATCGGCCGCTCGGCCCTGCCCCGATCCGATCGCGGGGCGAGGGAGCGTCCGATCTCACCAGCGGTCGAGCCGATACGCAAAGCGGCCCGTAGCTGAGAGTGCTGGGGAACGGTTGCGGTCCGGTGACCGAGGCGGCATCGGTCACGCATGATCCTATCCGAGCTCGTCATTCGCATCGCAGAGCAGAGCCCGCACCTCTTCAACCGGGACGTCGAGCGGGTAGTCGACGCCATCCTCAACCGGATGACGGAGGCCCTAGCGGATAGTGACCGCATGGAGCTGCGCGACTTCGGCACGTTTGCCACGTAGGAGCGTCGGCCCGCGCCCGCCTGCCCCGCGAGACCAGCCGGCCCGACCGCTGCGCAATTCTGTCGCTGGAGCTCGACGCGCTCGCCGATCGGGTCCGACAGCTCCTGCCGTCGCATTGGGACCAGGAGCGCTCCCACGTTGAGCGGGACGCGATTGTGCGAGCGCTTCGGCGGTTGGTGCGGTCTGCGTCTTCACACTTATAGTCGAAGTAGCAAAGCGGCGTTGATCCCGAAAGCCCTTCTGCCCTAGGCAATAACGGCATTCCGCTTTAGACATTCATCTACAGTCAAGAATTTATTAATTTGCCTTGATTTCCATCTAGAATATGCATCTGCTTCCAAAGGCTCGCTTAGCGAGCGGTTTATTAATAATAGGTGGGAATAATCGCGCTCGATCGAGTTGTGTCGAGCCGCTGATGCCGAGCCTCCCAAGCGTACCTTCCGAACTGGTTTCTGACCTCATTGCGTCGGATGTCCAAGGGGATCCGCAACTCGATGCCATCTGCCGAACCGCCACCGCACTCTTCGGCACGCGCTACGCCTTCGTCTCACGCCTCGATGCTGAGTGTCAGAGGATCCTCGCTCGCGAAGGATTGGAGGTACTCACGACGCCGCGCTCCGTAGCATTCTGTGCCGTCACGATCCTCGGAGTGGTGTACCAACCTCTCGTCATCCCCGACACCCACGAAGATCGGCGTTTTGCCGCCAATCCGTTCGTAATCGGCGAGCCGTTTCTGCGCTTCTATGCTGGGGTTCCGATCGTTCTTGGGGACGGTGAAGATGGTGCCACTGTCTGTATTGCCGACACAGCGCCGCGCCACGGCTTCGGGGCTGACGAGCGGCGGCAATTGCATGATCTGGCGATGCTGGTTGAGGCTATCCTGCGCGGGCGTCGTGCACAGAACGAGACGACATTGGCACTGCTGAAGGCAGAAGAAGCCAGCGCATCTCTTCGAGCCGAGATCGACCGGCGCAATCGGAGCGAGGCACTGGCCGTACATCAGCAAACGTTGCTGGAGGAAGCGCAAGAGGTCGAGCGCTTCGCCGAAGAGGCTGCAGGCTTCGGACGATGGACGATCCAGCCCGCACAGGGCACCGTCATCTGGTCGAACGGCATGGCGCAGTTGCTCGGTCGGGAGGATTTTGCCGAGCAGGTTCTGGACCTTGAGCAGCATATCGCCTGCTACCACCCAAGCGAGCAGGAGGATATCCGGAAAGCCATACCCCGAGCTGATGACAAAGCAGACGGGCCAGCGGGTGGGTTCACCCGGCGCGGTCGCATCTTGCGGCCGGATGGTGAAGTGCGGGACGTCGTAGTCCACGGGCGTACTACGCGGGATGCAACGAGCGGCGCAGTGGCAGCGAGCGGTATCACCCTCGACGTGACGGACCTGATGCGTTCTGAGGACCGGCTCCATGCTTCAGAAGCGCTCCTGGGGATGACGCTGGAGCATATGGATCAGGGTTTGATTATGACCGACGCGGATGATCGCGTGCGAGTCTGTAATCGTCGCGTCGCCAAGCTGCTTGGGATACCCGAGGAGCTGCTTGAGGATGGGATGCCGTTCGATCGTGTCCGCATCTATCAGCGAGATCAGGGTGAGTTCAGTCACTTACCGGATCATCTGAGGCATTGGTTGGAGCACGGTGATCCTAAGAATTGTGTCCCAGATTACGAGCGCACCCGCCCAGATGGCACGGTGCTCCAGGTTCGCACGCTCCCGCTGCCTGGAGGAGGTATGGTGCGCACCTTCACCGACATGACCGCGTACCGCGCCGCTGAAGCCGCAGAACAGGAAAGCGAGAGACGCTTCCGCCTTCTCGCAGCAAACGCGAGCGATGTCCTCATTTTAGGCAGCCCCAACATCCGTCGTACTTATGTTTCCGCTGCTTCACTTGAAGTTCTCGGCTACGAACCCAGAGAATTAATTGGAACAAATCCGTTAGATATGATCCACCCCGACGATGTTAATGTCTTTAATGAGAATTGGTCACAACTATTCAGCGGCGACAACAAGCGACCAACTTTTTGCCTTCGGCATCTTCACAGAGATGGTAGTTACATCTGGATCGAGACGTCTGCTAGCCTGCTATACGATGAGCATAAAACTCAGCCAAATGGCTATGTCGCCGTACTTCGCGATGTGACGGCTCGCCGAGAAGCGGAAGAGCGAATCCGCCATATGGCCCTGCACGATACGCTCACGGGTCTGCCCAATCGAGCTCTGTTCCGCGACCGCCTCGACCAAGCCATCGCGCATGCTGCGCATACGCACAGCCCCTTCGCCGTGCTCGCTTGTGACCTCGACCGGTTCAAGGCGATCAACGATAGTCTCGGTCATCCTGCCGGCGACGTTCTTTTGCGCGTCGTAGCTGAGCGGATGCAGTCGGTACTGCGACCCTACGATACCGTTGCCCGCCTCGGCGGGGACGAGTTCGCGATCGTTCTCGCCTATCTCGACGAAGAGTCTGCGGCGCCTTCCCTCGCCGAGCGGCTGATTGCAGCTGTGGGCGAGCCGATCTTCCTCGACGGCCAATCGGTCGAGGTCGGCGTCAGTGTCGGCATTACGGTCGCCTCAGAGAACGACGGCGACGCCGACGAGCTGTTCAAGCGCGCCGACATGGCCCTCTACGAAGCCAAGGCCGGCGGTCGCAACACCTACCGTACATTCTGCCCGGCCGTCGGAGCCCGCGTTGCCACGCGCGGACAGCTTGGGTTGGACATGAAGGAGGCGATCCGGCGCGGTGAGTTCCGCCTGGCGTACCAACCGGTCGTAGACGCGACGACCGGCAAAGTTGTCAGCCTGGAGGCGCTGATGCGCTGGTCCCATCCAGCTCGCGGTGAGATCTCACCGGGTGAGTTCATCCCGCTGGCGGAAGAGAATGGGCTGATCGTACCGCTAGGCGCCTGGGCACTGCGGGAGGCCTGCCGCGAAGCGCTGAACTGGCCGGAAAAGTTGCGGGTTGGGGTCAACGTGTCGGCCGTACAGTTCCGTAGTGGGCTGGAGGAGGCCGTGCTCGTCGCCCTGGCGGAAACGGGATTGCCCGCTCACCGACTGAAGTTGGAGGTGACCGAAAGCGTGCTGATGCAGGATGGTGATGCCGTGATTGCGTGCCTCCACCGACTGCGCGCGCTTGGAGTCATCATCGCGCTCGACGATTTCGGTACTGGTTACTCGTCGTTGGGCTACCTGCGGCGCTTCCCCTTCGACAAGATCAAGATCGACCGAACCTTCATTCGCGACATCACCGACCCGGATGCGGCGGCGATCGTGCGGGCGGTCGTCAGCATCGGCGAGCGGCTTGGCATGGGCATCGTTGCTGAAGGTGTCGAGACCGCCGAGCAGCTTGAGCTTGTCCGCCGGGAAGGCTGTACGCAGGTGCAAGGTTTTCTATTCAGCCGACCGTTATCACCGCAGGACGCGCAAGCCTACGTTCTGTCTGCCCAAGCAGTCTCAGTTGCAGCCGGTTCGACACCTCCGGTCTCCCCACCTAAGCGTCGGAGAAAGCCTCCCGCAGCCTTGCTGCCGGCATGTCCGGCTAGTCGGGCCCCGCAGGTCGCGTGAAGCGCTCGTACGTTAGTTTTAGTCATGTCCGGGCGGCTGTCCAGTTTGGACAGCGCTGCCGTCAGGCCGCCTCGGCCGCCTTGTTTCCGCTCTGTATTTTAGGGGGGGCGGGTGGCTCCACGGGCAAGCCGTGCCACCGCTATTCCCCGTTAGAAAACGGGCCGCGAGCCCTCGAACGCACTGTTGTGCGTGCTGCTCTCAGCCGGTGTCCAAGTTAGACAAGGCCGCCGACAACAGGCTGGTCCGAGCCCTCATCCATGCTGTTCGGATGCTGTTAGCAGCACGAACTCAGACGTGCGGTACTGTTTGGTTGCGACCCGACCTGTTCGGTTGCGGCCCTTGTCTCACTTCCTTTAAAGCAGACAGAGCTATGAAAATTATCTCGCTGCGACCAGATTTGGTCCTAAGGACATATCTAAACATATTTATCAGTATAGTTCATTCGGTATTGCGGCCACGAAGTAAATTTCATAACCAACAAGAGGCAAAACTATTAATCTCAAATTAAGCATGATGCGTCATTTCCACGCTGAGATCTGGCTTGGAAAAACGCTGAGATGAACTTCAACTTCACCGTAAGGGCACGCCTAATCGCGTCGTTGCTCGTCTTGCTCGCCCTATCCGTCGGACTTGGTGGCTTCTGCTATAGCCGCATAAATGCCCTTACCGTGTCCATCGACGAGCTTGGCGGCAATACCCTGCCGTCTACCCGGATCCTCAGCCGCTTGGCCACGGATTTCGAGGCCCTCCGCAGCCGGCAACTGGCCTACCTCGTCTCCAGCGAAGAACGCCGGCCTCAATCCCTGCCGCGCCTGCGCGCCAGCATGGCCGACATCGAGGCGGACTTGAAAGAGTACGCGCCCTATCTCAGCGACGGTGAAGATGCCCTTTGGAAGGCCGTGACGACCGCGGTGCCTGCTTATTCACAGATGGGAGAGGAGTTCCTGCGCCGGATGCAGGCCGGCGAGACGAAGGCGGCCACGGACCATCTCTTGGACGGCATGCTGCCGAACTTGAACGCGGCCCGCGCGGCCATAAAGGCCGATATCGCCTTCAACGACACGAACGGCAAGCAGGGCGCTGCCAATGCCAGAACTCTATCCGAGAGCGCCCGCGGTGGGATCGCGGTGGTGCTTGTTGTCGTCGTCGTCGTCACGCTGGTGATCGGCTGGATGTCCGTCTTCACGATCTCGGGCCCTGTCCGCCGCATGGCGAGCGTCATGAAGCGGGTGGCCGATGGCGACACTGACCTCGCAGTACCGAATGCCGGCGAGCGGAGCGAGATCGGCGAGATGGCCGCCGCAGTGCAGGTGTTCAAGGACAACCTCGTCCGCACCCGCAAGCTCGAAGAGGAGACCGCCCTGGCCCGGGCCTCCGCCGAGGAGCAGCGCAAGCGCGTGATGCGGGACATGATCGCGACGGCGGCCAGCAACTCGGCACCGACGTCGAGGAAGCGCAGGGACCGGCTGTGCGACGTGTCGGGGCGGACAGGCGTCACGGCTTCCCACGGCTCGATCTCGCCCGGGATCGGCTCGTCGGGCAGGTTGCGGTAGCGGCGATCCACCGGGAGCCGGTGGCGCTCGGCGGTGGCGACGGGGCGCACTGGGACGGGCTGGCTGAAATTTGGGATGCGGGCATAAGAGCGCCTAACAGAACGGCACCGAGCGGGGTTTTCAGCGTTGGTTTGGCATGGCCAGACTGCTTCTTCCCGTTGATCTCTGGGATGAGATCGCGCCGCTCCTCCCGCCGCCTCGGCCGCGTCCGAAGGGCGGGCGTCGTCCAATTGAGAACCGGGCCGCACTCACGGGCATCCTGTTCGTGCTGCGCTCGGGGCTGCCGTGGGAAATGCTGCCGGCCGAGATGGGCTGCGGCTCCGGCATGAGTTGTTGGCGGCGACTGCGGGATTGGCAGGCGGCGGGCGTTTGGAGCCGTCTGCATGACGTGTTGCTGGAGCGCCTGCACGCAGCAGGGGAGATCGACTGGAGCCGGGCTTGCCTGGACAGCGCGTCTGTCCCGGCCAAAAAGGGGGGCCTGCCACCGGCCCGAACCCGACGGACCGGGGCAAGGCGGGCACGAAGCGCCATCTCGTCACCGACGCGCGCGGCACGCCGCTCGGCTTCTGCCTGAGCGGTGCCAACCGGCACGACACCGTCATGATGGCGGCCACCCTCGATGCCATCCCGTCTGTGCGGAGCGGTCGGCGCGGACGACCGCGACGCCGTCCGGACAAGCTGCACGCTGACAAGGCCTACGATGCCAGACCTCGCCGCCAGGAGTGCCGAGCGCGGGGGATCGTCCCACGCATCGCACGTAAGGGCATCGAGAGCAGCGAGAAACTCGGTCGTCACCGTTGGGTCGTGGAGCGCACCCACGCCTGGTTCAACCGTTTCCGTCGATTGCCCATCCGCTATGAGCGACGCGCAGACATCTACGAGGCCTTCACGAGCTTCGCCGCCAGCCTCATCACCCTCAACCAGATCAGACGGTTCTGTTAGGCGCTCTAAGTCATCGTTCGGGCTCCGTGATGGGCTCGTGGGGTCGGCTCGGTGGTGAAGGGGGCGCCCCGCGGTGGGGCGCGTCAGGTCAGGCGGCGGGCGGCGCCAGGCCTGAATTCAAGGCCCAAGCGGGGTGATCGCCCTCGGGGCCGTAGAGGTCGGGGAACAGCATCCACAGGCGCTGCTCGATGCGGGTGAGCAGGTCGCTGCCAACGTCCATGGCGTCGTCGCGCAGGGCATCGTCGTAGAAGCGATCGTGATCGCCATGCATGTCGCCGGACACGTACTCGGCCAGCACCATGCCGATGACGGCCGCGCCGATCTCGGCCTGGGTGGCGGGCGAGAGCCTGTGCCACGCCTCGGCGGGCGTGAACGGGAGCGGCATGCGGGCCCAGAGCGCGGCGTGGTCAGGCAGGCGGGCGGTGTCGCCGCCGCTGAGGGGACGACCCCGCAGATTTGCGGGCACATCGGCAACCGCAGGAGCGGCGGTGGCGGCGAGGAGGCCGGCAGCGAGGGCACGGCGGTTGATGCGGGCGGACATCGGTGCGGGCCTCAGTGAGCGGCGGCGCTGCGGGCGGCCTTGGCGACCTGCCAGGCGGCTTCCAGAGCGGAGGACATCGCCTCGCGGCGGGAGACGCCGCAGCGCTCCATGATGCCGGGGGCGGCCTTGCAGGCGGCGGCCATGATGGCGGCGCGATCGTACTGGCCGGCGGTGGCGAGGGGGCGGGTACGGGCGCCGAACTGGATCAGGGCGCGGGCCGAGAGCAGGCCGGCGGGGATTACCGGCTTGCTGTCGTGGAGCGAGCGGGAGATGCGGTTCCAAGAGACGGTGCGGTAGGGCATGGCGGGCACCAAGTGGTGTAAATCTCACCACTAGTGGTAACGCCTACACCGGTTTGATGTCAACCACATTCGGTGATAAAATCACCATATGAAGCCGTTTCAATGCCGAATGGCCCGCGCCGCACTTGGGTGGACCACGCAGGATCTCGCGCGCGAGGCCAGCGTGGGAGCCAACACCATCAACCGGTTTGAGGCCGGTCAGGACGCGCGTGTCAGCAGCGTCGATAAGATGCGGGCCGCCCTCGAAGCGGCAGGCGTCGAGTTCATCCCGCAGAACGGCGGCGGGGCCGGCGTGCGAATGCGCCAGCCGTGAGCCCGCGCTGGGCCCGGATCGGCGGGACCGTTTCGCTGGCGGGGTTTACCGTCATCGTCACGGCCTTGGCAGTCTGCCGGCTCGTGGGCCTCGTGCCATAACCGCCGGTCTGGAGTTCATCCCCGAGAACGGCGGCGGGGCCGGAATTTGGTTCCGGGAGCGCAAGGGGTAGCATTCTCGGCCGCGAGCAGTTGCCACACGGTTTACCCGGAACAACGATCGGTGAGCCCCCTTCCCTTAAGTTAAGAAACTGGAGGAACCATGTCCAAGGCCCTGAATATCGCCGCCGCCACTGCGATGCTCACGCTGTCAGCGAGCTTCGCTGTTGCCGCTCCTTGCAATGTCGGCACGACCACGAATGCAGCTACCGGGAAGGATACCAGCTCGAACGTCGATGGCGGTTCGACCGCAAAGGTGAGCCCTGGTGCCAAAGCAGAGTCTCCCGGCACGGTCGGCGCAATGAACAACACCGGCGCGGCGATGAAAGATGATGGCTCGAAGAAAGCGCCCGAAGGTCAGCCCGTGAAGCCCGGCGCTGATAACTGCTGAGCCTGCACCACCGATCGCGCCAGCTTGGTGCAGCCGACTAGCATCCCGATCCGGGATCACGTCAAACGAGGCCGTTCCGTATCCGATAACCGCCCTCCCCCATATTGCGTCTCGGGCCGTGTCGCGTACCGGCCCCTCGCCGTGAGGAACGGCATTAAGCCCCGCCGACCCGTGATTGGACCGGGCGGCGGGGCAGTGTTCGACATCTCGCGGTCCTGATCGTCACCGCGGCCTCGGCGAGCCTGCTGTATGTGCAACCTCTACAGCCTGATCCGCTCGCAGTCCGCGATCGGCAAGGCGTTCAGCGTCGAACGCGATGACACCGGCAACCTGCCGCCGCTGCCCGGCATCTTCCCGAACACGGCTGCGCCCGTGATCCGCATGCGCGACGGTGCTCGTGCCCTGTCGATGATGCGCTGGGGCATGCCCTCCCCGGCCTTCGCGCTGAAGGGTAAGAAGGTCGATCCCGGCGTCACGAACGTCCGCAACACCGCCTCGCCGCACTGGCGCCGCTGGCTTTCGCCCGAGCACCGCTGCCTCGTGCCGTTCACGAGCTTCAGTGAGAACGAGAAGGCCGCGGACGGCTCGCACCCGCCCGTGTGGTTCGCCCTAACAGAGGACCGGCCGCTCACCTGCTTCGCGGGCATCCTGGTCGAGGGCTGGCAGAGCGTGCGGAAGGTAAAGGACAGCGAGACGACCGACGACCTGTATGCCTTCCTAACCACCGAACCGAACGCCGAGGTCGGCGCCGTGCACCCAAAGGCGATGCCGGTAATCCTCACGAAGCCGGAGGAGTGGGCAACGTGGCTGTCGGCACCCTGGTCGGAAGCGAAGGATCTCCAGCGTGCCTTGCCGGATGATGCTCTCGTAGTCGTCGCCCGAGGCGCGCGCCGGGATGGGCGAGACGACGCGGATTAGCGGCGGCGGGGCTGACGGAACAGCGAGGGCTCTGCCCTGCTTCAACGATTCGTTAACCATAACGGCTGAGGTAGCTGTCAGCGATCGGCTGGAGGCTGAGCGTCGAAAGAGCAGCACCGAGACCCGGATGTACGGTCTCGTGGTGCCGCCTCCTTGGCGCAATCGCAACAAGCCCGCACCTGGAACACCAGGGCGGGCTTTCTCATCATATGGGGCGGCGGGGCTATTCCAATCCATGTTGAGCAAGGTCGCTTCTGGCCGCATGGTTTGACGGTGACGCTTGCCGTAGCTCAGCCGGATGGCATCCGATTTCGCACCCACCATGCTCCCGAACGCCGCTGCCGTGTGGCGCAGCGCCCTTGAGGATCTGTCCCCGCACGCTTCACCATGCCGGTATCTGACGCCTACCCGCTGGGTGCCGATCCGCGAGGCTGCCATCGATTTCTGCGACCGGCTCGGGGCTGAGGCCCATGCGCTCGGTTGGACGGCGGCCGAGCTGTTCGCGCTTCATCCAGAGCATGGAAGGCTGCGGATCGACTACTGCGGGGTGATGATGGTCTCCGGGAGCAAGGTTTTGGCGGTGGAGCCCACCAGGGTCGTGTTCGCAGACGGCTCAGGCTACCGGACCAAGCAAGGTCAGGTCTGGGGCATTCCGGTCTGGGAGTATGCGAAGAAGGCCGCAGGCCGGTGAGCTGCGGGGTTCGAGCGCGCATTGGTGGCACGGGCTCGCTGCTGGGTTTCACGTTGCTGGTTACGCTTTTGGCCGCCTTCGATCTTTCGGGGCTGATGCCCTGAGCGTGGCTCCTGGACGCCGCTGAGTTTCTTCTCGGGCCTCCCTTTCAGCCTCCCGAGCTGCCCGCTTCTCGGCCCGTCGCTCCTCCAGCAACTCCTTGAAGTCGATGATCGCGACTGTGGGGGCCGCCGGAGGGCGTCTACGATTGCGTGTTGGTTCAGGCGAGCGCTCCATTCGTCGCTGCCGATCCCGAAACTGGTCTATGTCGGCGCGGTCGAAGCGCTTGCGGATGCGCTTCTTGCCCATGCCGATCGCTATGTAGGCGATGTCTCCCCGGGCTACGTGCGCGTCGAAGGTCCGGCGCCCGATCCGCAGCAGCTTGGCCGCCTCGTCAGGTGTGAAGAGATCGGTTTCGGGCATAGGATCCTCCCAGCGGGATGGCCAATGCCCCGCACTCCAGCACAAGTGACCCAGGCTGACATCGCACGGGCGATCCGATCCCAAACAGCCTGCGAAGCCGTCCTGGCATCGTCAGCGTCGAGGACGTGGACGGCCAGCTCTGACCGTCATCCACGGCGATCACCGCGCAACTGCTCCACACGCCACCCGTTATCAGACACAATCAGAAACGGAGGCGGCTAATGAAATGGACGGCACTCATCTCCTTTACATTGGTGGCGACCCTCGGGCTCGCGGGCCCATCTCTAGCGAAAGAGGACAAGCCCGGCGCCGACTGGATCCCAGCCGATCAGGTCAAGCAGAAGCTCATGGGTGCAGGCTACTCCAGCATCACGGAGCTGGAAGCGGACGACGGGCACTGGGAAGGTGAGGGCATGAAGAACGGCGTGAAGATGGAGTTCCACGTCGATCCGAAGACCGGTGAGATCACAAAGGAGAAGCCCGATAAGGATTGACCCAACGGTCGGCGCTGACCGGAACCGGATCAAGGCAGGTCGGTGACGAAGTCGGCGAAGCGCACGGCTTACCTGATCGCGGTGCATCAGAAACGCGAGACTGTCCGCGTCTACGCCGTGCTTGCCCAATCCGCGGCGGCGGCTCTGGCGCTGGTCGGCAACTCAGCAACCGAGGACATGCAGGTCGAGGTGGTGGGCTCGCTCGGACGCGACATTGCCCGCCGCCTCGGCCTCAAGCCGGATGAAATGCGGCTCGTATAAGAAGCCCTTGCGACTCCCCCTCCTGCGCCGCACAGGGGCGAGGGTCAGGGCGCGTCACGTGGAAATCGGATCCTGGTCGCGGAGCGCCAACTCTCGACGCAGCTGCTCCTTCACAGCATCCCGCACAGCTGAACTATCAAGCTTTCTCTGAAGGCTTTCCTTCGTGTGCCCCTCAAACGGCCGCTCAGCCTGCCAACGCCGCCTCGTCATGCCGATAATAGACTCTGTCAGCATCCCGCTCCCCTCTCGCGAGCGCTGCTACTGCAACAGCCGGCGACCAGCCAGGACCGGCAGGCCACACAACACGATCGTGAGGACGTAGCCCCTACCCAACTCGGCCCCGCGCGCGTGTTTGGCCGGGCGGCCATACCATCACGGCTCGCCCGACCGGCTCATGATTGGATTGGGCGACGGGGCTCTTCAGCCTGCTCGCTTGGCACTCCAGCTGCCGCTGCACGCGACCAGTCCGCCGGACGTGCGCCATGTACCGCTGCCGCTGCCCTTTGCGGTCAGACTGCCGGCGATCGGCACCTTGTTCGCGCCGCTTGTAATCGTGGCCTGCACGGTCCCACCCGCCGACACGCCGCCGTCGATGTCGACCTCTTCCCCGGGGATTGAGGCGTCGCTTTCCTTGATCTGCACCTGATAGCTCGTGCTGGCCGAACAGGGCCCCTGAGCCGTAGTGGCGACGATGGTCCACGAGCCATCGTATTGGTTCGGCACACGCACCTTCTTCGTCGCAGCATCGGCTGGGCTCAGAACGACTGCCGTCAGGCTGGCGACAAGGATCAGGAGAGGGGTACGCGCCACGAACAGCTCCGACGGTTGCGCCGCCGGGATTGACCACGCCTCCGCAGAACGGAGGCATCGGCTGAATAGTTTCAGAGGTCGGCCAACGCGCGATCGAGCCGATAGATGGTTTGAAAACAGGACCTGGAACGGTACGAGGCATCCTGAGCAGCCGCGCATGGAAGCTGAGTGCTGGGATTGGCCGACGACGATGCACTGCGAGGGCTGCTCGCTCAGGTCGGCCGCGGCGATGCGGCAGCGCTTGCCCAGCTCTACGACCTGACCAGCCCGAAACTCTTCGGCGTCATCCTGCGTATCCAGAGGGATCGAGGCTTGGCTGAGGACGTCCTGCAGGATGTGTATTTGCGGATCTGGCAAGCGGCTGGACGCTACGATCCTGCGACCGGGCGCCCGCTTTCGTGGCTGTGTACCATCGCGCGCAACCGGGCGATCGAGGGTCGGTGCCGGAAAGGTACGGCCGAGGTCCAGGGGTCCCAGAAAGACGACGGCGAGGATTGGGTGGCGCGGCTGATGGACCCGCACGACGACGCGGCGGCGTTCATGGATCGGGACGCGCTCGGCACCTGCTTTGGCCGACTGGAGCCGATGCACCGGGACTGCGTGGTGCTGGCTTACTGCGAGGGCTATTCGCGGGAGGAGTTAGCTCTGCGCTACGACCGCCCAGTCAACACGATCAAGACCTGGCTTCACCGCGCGCTCGCGGCGCTGAAGTCCTGCTTGGAGACTGTGTCGTGAGCAGCGGCAACGGCGAGCCCGGCCCAGATCCCGACCTGCGTGCAGCCGAATACGTGCTCGGTACCCTTGATGCGGTCGAGTGGGCAGAGGTGGAGCACGAGATCGCCGTCGATCCTAGCAGGGCGCGTCAGGTAGAGATCTGGGAGCGACGGCTGGCGCCACTCCTCGATACAATCCCATCCACGGAGCCACCGCCGCGGGTGCGAGAGGCGCTGCTGCAGGCACTGCCGGTCAAGTCTAGCGGATCGCCCGACCCTCTCGCCCGCGACCCCCTGGCTCATCTGCGCCGACAGGTCCGGCGCTGGCGGATCGCCACCGCGGGGACCGGGTTACTGGCCGCAGGGCTAGCGCTGTTCGTGGCGGTCGGATCGCGGCTGGAGCCACAGGGCGGCCGCTACCTCGCAGTGGTCCAGGGCGGCGGAGCACTCCCGGCCTTGATCGTTCGCGTCGACACCCGCACCGGCACCGCGCAAGTCAGGCTGGTCGGTGCCGAGGCCCCCGCGGGACGAAACCTGGAACTTTGGTATGTCGGTGCCGAGGGGCCAAAACCGCTCGGCTTGGTGGGCGCGGCTGTGGGCCGAGTGACACTCCCGCGAGGAGCGTCGCCGGACGGGGTGATTGCCGTCTCTGTGGAGCCCCCTGGCGGTTCGCCGAGCGGCCTGCCGACCGGGCCGGTGGTCTATACCGGCAAGCTGCTCGCCGAGTAGCTGGAGGCGACGCAGTCAGAACCGCGCCGCCAGCAGCATCAGGGCATCAGCACGCCGTTGACGACGTGGATCACGCCGTTCGACTGCATCACGTTCGGAATCGTCACCGCGACGGTGTTGCCCTTCACGTCGGTGATGTAGACCTTCTTGCCCTGCGCCGAGACGCCAAGCGGCTCGCCCTCGACGGTGGTAATCTGGTTCTGGCCCTCGGGCTTCTTGGCCAGCGCCATCAGCTCCTTGGCCGTGTAGACGCCCGGAACCACGTGGTAAGTCAGGATCTTCGTCAGCGTCGGCTTGTTCTGCGGCTGCACGAGGCTCTCCACCGTGCCCGGCGGCAGCTTGGCGAAGGCGGCGTTCGTTGGCGCGAACACCGTGAAGGGACCTGGACCCGACAGGGTGTCCACGAGGCCGGCCGCCTTCACGGCGGCCACCAGGGTGGTGTGGTCCTTCGAGTTGACCGCGTTCTCGACGATGGTCTTGCTGGCGTACATCGGCGCGCCGCCCACCATTGGGTTCTTGGCCTGGGCCGCGCCGGCAGCCGTCAATGCGAGCGAAAGGGCGATGATCCGAGCGGCGGGACCGTGTGTGATTGCCTTGAGCATGCGAGGGTTCCTTCACATCGGCCCTTCGGAGCAGGGCCTCCCCGCCCTCTACGGGGCCACCTCGCGAGAAGTTTCGCTTAGGTGATCTGCTCGGAAAGCACCCCACCGAGATGGGTGCCAATCGGCGTCTCATGCCGACGCTGCTCTCCCTGAAACTTTGGCCGGACCTGTTCCGTAACGGACGTTGACGCCCAAACGTGGGTGCCGCGTGAAACGTCTGTTTCGCGGCACATATACTTGCGATTTATATTATTCTAAATAAAATAATAGATATTTAATGGGAACATGAAGACATAGTACTTGTTTTAGTGGCTAGTCCGGGCGCCAAGTCCGTTCGTAATAGGAGATTTCATATGAACAAGATGAAACTTGCCCTTGCCACTTCGGTCCTGCTTGGCGGCTTCGCTTTCGCCGGTTCCGCCTCGGCTACCCCGATGACCCCGAGCGGGATGCAGACCGACCAATCCGGCATCACCCAGGTCCGTATGATGCACGGCGACCGGATGATGATGAAGAAGCGCATGATGCATAAGCGGATGATGCGCCCTCACATGATGAAGAAGCGGATGATGCACCGCATGTGAGGCGCTCACCTTCAGCATCGGGAGGGCTCCTGTCGGAGTCCTTCCACCATCTACCGCTCTGCCGGATGAGACCGACGCCTTGTCCCGTACCTATAGGCTCGCGGTGAAGCCGTGCCCTTTGTACGGGGGTTGTTTCCGCTGGATCATCTCGTCCTCAGACGGCATCTTCTCTGAGCAGTCGGCCTATCGCTATGCAACTCGGGCGGCTGCCATGATCGTGGGCCGGATCCGGATGGCTGATATGAGTAGCGGCCAACAGGGAACGGAACCGCTGAACCTTCGATCGAAAATCTTTCGACGACCCCGGTCATGACCATGGTCCGGCGCAGGCCCGGTGTGGTGGCCTTGTTAGCCAGGAGCATCTTGGCCTACGGGTGCATCTCGATCGCCTTGGCCACGTCGATCCGGTGGCCGGACTTGAACGCGAACGGCTTGGCGCCCTCGTCCTTGAGGGAGGCATCCGTTGCAGCCTGGATCTCGTCGTCCGTGATTTCGGCCCTGCGGCGCAGGTCGCCGACGCTTGGAATTTCTTTCACCATGCCGGGGGCTATCGCGGCTCCCCTGCCCCGTCCATCACGCTTCCGGTAAAGCCCTCGCGCACTCTTCTAGGCACCACAGCCGGATCAGCCTTCTCGGCGAGCGTTCCAAAAAACAAACTGATCCTGGACGATATCGCGGATTTCTCGCCGGTAGGCGGTCCGGTAAAAGTATTGCCCCGTGGGCAAGAACGGCACCTGCGTCATGGCCGCCCCCTGCAGATCGCGAGCGATCCTCTGGCGAGCGGCATCGTCGGGTGCCTCGATCCAGGCCTCGCGCAGGGCTTCGATCTGCGGGATATCGGGCCAGCCGAAGAAGCCCTTCTGGCCGCCGCAGCGCAGGACCTGCTCGGCAACCGGGTTGGTCATGTCGAGCCCAGTCCAGGTGGTATTGAAGATGTTCCAGCCGCCCTGGTCTGGGGGCGCCTTGCTGGCGCGGCGGCTCACAAGGGTCCCCCAATCCGACACGGCGTATTGGACGTTCATGCCAAGGCGCTTGAGTAGATCGTTCATCACCGCGCCCAGCGCACCCAACACGGGATTGTCGCTTGCCGACATCAGCACCACGCGCTCGCCCTTGTAGCCCGCCGCGATCAGATCCTTCGTGGAGCGCGCTAGGTCGCGCTTGCGCGTCAGCACGTCGAGGCCCGCCTCGCTGGCCATCGGCGTTTCCGGGGTGAAGATGCCAACGCCGGTGCGCCAGAGCTTCGGGTCATCGCCCCCCGCCGCGGCCATGAAGTCTTCCTGCGACAGAGCTTCGAGTAGCACCCGCCGGACCGCCGGCTTGTCGAAGGGCGGGTAGAGGTGGTTCATCACCGCGGTGCCGAGATTGCCCAATCGGCCGGCGAGTTGCGTCACGATCTGCGGGCTGCCCTGGAGCGTTGGCAACAGGTCGTTAATCGGATTCTCCCACCAATCGACCTCGCCGTTCTGAAGTGCGGCGGCGGCGGTGCCGGGATCGGGCATCACCTGCCACTCGACCCGCTCGAAATAGACCCGCTTCGGCCCCGCGGCCCAGGAGACGACGCCGTCCTCCCGCGGCCGGTAATCCGGATTGCGGTCGTAGACGACCCGGGCACCAACCAGCCGTTCCTTGGTGTTGAACCGGAACGGTCCAGACCCGATCACCTCCGGGATCTGCTGCGCAGGATCGGTGCCGGCGAGGCGCTCCGGCATGATCACCAGGGCGGGCGGGCCGAGCTTAGCCAATGTCTCAAGCATCAACCCGTAGGGCCGGTTTAGCCGGATGACGAAGCTGCGGTCGTCCGGCGCGCTCATGGCGTCGGTGCGGGCCATCAACGCTTGGCCGAGGCTGTCGCGCTGGGCCCAGCGCCGGATCGACGCGATACAGTCGCGGCCTCGGACCGGCTCGCCATCGTGGAATTTCAGCCCCTCGCGAAGCCGGAAGCTCCAGAGCCGGCCGTCATCCGCGACAGTGTGGCCCTCGACCATCTGCGGCTGCGGCTTGAGCTGCGCGTCGAGCCCATAGAGCTGGTCGAACACCATCAAGGCATGATGGCGGGTGATGTAAGCGGTAGTGGTCACCGGATCGACGATGGTCAGGTCGGATTGCGGGACGAAGCGCAGCACGGTGGCGCGGCTGCCCTGCGCGTGCACGGGGCGCGGCGGCAGGAACGGCAGGGTGCCGGCCGCCGCCGCGCCGCTGAGAAAGGTTCGTCGCAGCATGGTTTCGAACTCCGAACGCGGCGTGCCGGCGTGGCGTCGGATCAGACTGCAAGAGACGTTCCCAATACGCCTCGAAGCGGTCCATGCTCTTCATCGGTCGCGTCGAGCTCAAAGCATCCACTGCACCGGCCGGGCGGCCATATCATCACGGCTCGCTCGGCCTCGCGCAATTCCGCTCGCATCTCGACTGGAAGCGATGCAGATCGGATGTGCGATCAAGAGCTCGTTTCCTTGAGACCGAACTTTGGTGAGGGGCCGCTCATCGCTCCAGCGATCTGCATCGCGACTCGGTCCGCTGCGGCGAGCAGAACCGCGTCGAGGTGGTGGATGTACCGCGACGTGACGCCAGGACCAGCATGACCGAGCATCGCGCCGATCGTCGAGTCGCTGTAGCCGAGGTCGCCGGCCGTCGAGGCGAACGAATGCCGAATGGTATGCGCTGTGACGCCCTCCAGCCCAGCCTTGCTCACGATGCGCTCCAGCGCATCGTCGAGGCTGGCGAAAGGCCCCTGCCCTCGTCGCGCTGTTGGCAGGACGTAGATCGAGCCAGGAACCCGCTGGAGACCGTCTAGGATCAACAGGACGGCTCGGCTGATCGGTCGAACGGAGGCGCCCTCCTTAGTATCCTCCAGCCGCAGGCAGGGTTCCGCCCAATCGATCTCGGACCACCGCAGCTTCACAATCTCGCTAAGCCTGCAACCGGTCAGCGCCAGCAACCGGATGCCGGCCACAGCCTGCCAGCGTTCCGCCCTGCCCTCTTCAATCTTGACCAGCGCTTGGCCGAGCAAGCCATACTCCTCAGGCGTGAGCCGACGCTTGCGCTTCTTGTCTGCGGGGCGCCTCACCCCTGCGGCCGGGTTTAGAGCGATGATCTGCTCACTGACTGCATAACTCAGGATGCCGCCGAGAAGCCCGACCGTGCGCGCAGCCGTGCCGGGCCCACCTTCGACGACCGCCTTGCCGCGGAAGCCGGTCTTGACCACGCCAGCGGTCTTTCCGGCCTGAACATCTCGCACAAAGCGCTGGATATCTGGGGCCGCCAGCTCAGCGACCAGCCTGCGGCCCAGGAGCGGCTTGATGTGTCGCTCGACCCGGCCCTTATCGACGTACAGGGTAGAGGCTTTCTTAGCTTGGCCGCCCTTCCCCATGATCAGGCCTTTGTCGGCTGCGGTGAGATAGGCGTCGCACAACTCGGCTACGGTTATCGAGCCGCGGCGTGTCGCGCGCTCCTCCGCCGGGTCCTCGCCTCGGGCGACTTGGCCGAGCAATGCCTTGGCCTCACGCCGGGCCTCCTCGGCAGTCAGTGCGCCGTGCAGCCCGATCGTGACGCGGCGGGACCGTCCGGCCGCTCGATACTGTACGAGGTAGCTGCGGCGACCGGAGGCGAACACTCGCAGGCCGAAGCCAGGCAGCTCATCGCACCACAGGAAGTAGTCGCGTCCCCGGGGTTCGGCCGCGTCTACCGTGCGCTTCGTGATCTTCGCCATGCCTGCCATCCGGCCTTGCGGAAGCACTGCGGAAGCATGCGGAAGCAAGCTCCGTCAATACCTGGTAATCATGGGAGCGCTCATTATAAGGATAAAACGTTTGCGTTCAGTACCTTGGTGGCGATTGGCTATCTCGGGTAATCACCGGAAAACATGCAAGGGTAATCCTCCGAAGGCAAAGGTCACACGTTCGAATCGTGTCGGGTGCGCCATTTTCTACAGAAACGCGAACACCGGGTGTCGCGGCTGAGCCTGCGTCAAGGCTGGCAGTTTCCAGGGCTGCCTTTCCGCCGACGATGCGGATGACATCCGCCCCGACCTCGACCCGGTCGACGATTGCCTGAAGCCGAGCCTTCCGGAACGGGATCTCTCCCGTCGTCACGGCCTCGCGCATCAGACGGCCGACTCGTTCGATGAACTCCGGAGCGATTTCCGCCGGCGGACACGCGTTGACGTGGATCCGGTCCATCGCCGCTTTGGCGCGGTCCCGCTCCTGTTTCAGCGCTGCAAGACGGTCTCTCAGGATGTCGTCGAGATCGGTCATCCCTTCCTCGATCATTCGGTACAGGCGCTTCAGCTTCTCCTCAGCGCCGGGGATCTCACGGCGCAGTGCCGCCACCCGCCCGTCGACCTGGATCGCCTTGTCCGCCCTCCCCGACCACAGCGAGGCGAGCGTCGCCCGCAGCCGGTCAGGGTGCAACAGCTCAGCCACGGGGTGGTCTGTGACCAACGCGTCGAGGGTGTCCATCCGGATCGATCGGCCGGTGCAGCTGGTCTTGCCTTGCCGGCCGTGGGTCGAGCAGCTGGAGTAGCGGTGGATCTTGCGGCTCACCGACGAGGGACTGCGGTTCTGGGAGCGAGTCGGTCCACATCTCGACGGGATCGAGGCCGCAGCACTGGATGCTGCGGGCAGCGCTCAGGCGGTGCGAGGCCGCCTGAGGGTGAACGTCGATCCGTTCTTCTCGCGCTGGGTCCTGTCACGGGAGCTGGCGCGCTTCCTCGCGCTCCATCGAGCCGCCAAGGTCCGTGCCTTCACCGAATGGTGCCTGCAGCTGCTCGGCGGCGACAACGATCTCGATGCCGCCGGGACGCGTTGAGCGGCGTCCCGGTGCTACAGCGCCGCCCGGCCGATCGAGGCGCCGCCATCGACGTAGAGGGTCTGCCCCGTCATGAACGCCGCCCCGTCCGACATCAGGAACGCGATGACGGCGGCGATCTCCTCCGGCCGGCCGAAGCGGCCCATCGGCACCCCGGCGCGGTAGCGCGTCTCGCCCTCGCTGCCCGGCGGGTTGTTGGCCCGGAACAGCTCGGTCTCGGTCGGCCCCGGCGCGACCGCGTTGACGGTGATCCCGGTCGTGGCGAGTTCGAGCGCCCAGGAGCGGGTGAAGCTGACGAGCGCGGCTTTCGCGGCCGCGTAGGCCGTGCGTTCGACGCTGCCGAGGACAGTCAGGCTGGCAATGTTGACGACCCGGCCCCAGCCGCGTCGGCGCATGCCGGGCAGCGTCGCCTGCACGGCCTGAAGCGCCGGATGGAGGTTGACGCGCAGGACCTCGTCGAGCGCGGGGATCTCGACCGCCCCGAGCCGCTGCGGCCGGACGAGGCCGACATTGTTGACCACGCCGTCGAAGGCGAAGCGTCCGGTGAGCTCGGCGAGGACCGCGTCGGTCGCCGCACCGTCGGCGAGGTCGACCGGCACGAGCGTGCCGGGGAAACCGTCGAGGCCACCGCGCGCGAGGCCGACGACGTGGTGGCCCGCGCCGGCGAGGTGGTATGCGAGGGCCAGCCCAATGCCCTTGCTGGCACCGGTCACGAGAAAGGTTCGGGACATCCTGGATCTCCTTGAGATTGCGCGGCCGGGAAGCCGTGTCCGATCAGGCGGGAACGGAGGCAGTGCGGCGGAGCGCCGGAAGCATGTCCGCGGGCTCGGGGCGGCGGGTGTAGTCCGGGTTCACCTCGGCGTAGCGGATCACGCCATCCTGTCCGACGACGAAGCGTCCCGGCATCGGCAGGGTCCAGCTCGGGTCGCCGTTGAACGCCGGCAGGTCGTTGTTCAGGCCCCGGTAGAGCTCGACCAGGTCATCGGGCAGCGCGAAGCGCAGGCCGAACGCCGCCGCGACAGCATTGTGCAGGTCCGACAGAATCGGGAAACCGAGCGCGTTCTGGCGGACCGACTTCCGGCTGTTGGCCGCCGTCTGCGGCGAGATGGCGATGAGGCCCGCCCCGAGGCTCTCGAAAAGCGGCACCATCCCCTGAAGCGCCTGGAGCTCCAGGTTGCAGTAGGGGCACCACACGCCGCGGTAGAAGCTGATCACGAGCGGCCCGCGTTTCAGCAGGGCCGCGGAGGAGATGCGCCGCCCCTCCGGATCGGTGAGCGTGAAGCTCGGCGCCCGGTCGCCAGCCTTCAGCGTACGGGTGGCGGCGCCGGAGGCGATCAGCTCCGCGGTAGCCCGGTGCATCGTCCGGATCACCGAGGGCGGGACGTTGTAGGGGGGCTTGCCCGCCTCGAAATCAGCTTTGAACGCGTCGAGCTTGGATTGCAGGGTCATGGCGCGGTGTCCCGAGACATAATCGCGGCAATGCGGTGACGACGGCCGGAGTGATGCGCCCCTCCCGATGGACAGGGCAGGCAGCACGAGGCGATAACGCTCATTCCAGGGAGGAATGGCGTGGACCGGTATCAGGCGATGGCCACCTTCGTGCGGGTCGTGGAGGCCGGCTCCTTCTCGGGCGCCGCGCGGCTCCTGCACGTCGGCCAGCCGGCCGTCTCCAAGACGATCGCGCAGCTGGAGAACCGGCTGCAGGTCAGCCTGCTCGTCCGCTCCACCCACGGCCTGAGCCCCACGGAGGCGGGCCTGCGCTTCTACGAGCGGGCACAGGCCGCCATCGCCGAGGCGGACGAGGCCGAGCGCGCCGCCCGCGGCGCGGGCGCCGGGCTCTCGGGGCGGCTGCGCGTCTCGGCGGCGACCACCTTCGCGCGGCTCCACGTGGTGCCGATGCTGCCGCGCTTCCTCGCCGAGCACCCGGACCTCGACATCGAGATCATCCTCGACGACCGGGTGATCGACCTCGTCAGCGAGGGGATCGACCTGTCGCTGCGCATGGGCGCTCTGCCGGATTCGGCCGCCGTCGCGCGCAAGATCGCAACGGGCAGCCGCTCGGTCCTCGCCAGCCCCGGCTATCTCGCCCGCGCGGGCGAGCCGCGCAGTCCCGCGGACCTCGCCGGGCACGAGGCGGTGATCTACAGCCAGCAGCCCGATGCCTGGTCCTTCACCCGGGACGGCGCCGAGGTCTCGGTCGCGGTGCACGGCCGCGTGCGGGTGAGCGCGGCCGAGGGCCTGCGGGCCGCGGTCCTGGCTGATATCGGCCTCACCGTCACGTCGGACTGGATGTTCGCCCCCGAACTGGCGAGCGGCGCGGTGCGGCGCCTGCTGGAGCCCTGGACGCTGCCGACGATCGACCTCTGGGCGGTCTTCCCCACCGGCCGCATGGCCAGTGCCAAGGCGCGGCTCTTCGCCGGCTTCGTCGAGGCGGCCCTGGCCGAAAACCGGGCGGCCCATTCCGCGCCGGCATAACCCTTATCGCCTCGGGCCATCGTCCGTCGCCGGTCGGAACTGGCTAACTCGTCCCCACGCCGACCGAACGGGGCCGGCCAGCACGAGGACAGCACCGATGGCCCGTTTCGAGACCTACCGCGACGCCTTCCCCAACGCCCGCCTGACCCGCAAGCCGAACGGCGTTCTGGAGGTCATGCTTCACACCGAGGGTGGCAAGCTCGTCTTCAACGGGCACACCCACGAGCAGTTCGTCGACCTGTTCCACGCCATCGGCGAGGACCGCGGCAACCGGGCGGTGATCCTGACCGGGGCGGGCGACGCGTTCATGGACGCGATCAGCCCCGAGGGCTTCGACTTCTTCACGCCGCAGGGCTACGACAAGATCCTGCGGGAGGGTCGCAAGGTGCTCGGCAACATCCTCGACATCGAGGTGCCGATGATCGCCGCGCTGAACGGCCCCGTCCTGCTGCACAGCGAGTACGCGCTGCTCACCGACATCGTGCTGGCGACACCCGAGACGGTGTTCCAGGACAAGCCCCACTTCGAGTTCGGCATCGTGCCGGGCGACGGCGTGCACATCCTGTGGCCCGAAGTGATCGGCTCGATCCGCGGCCGGTACTTCCTGCTGACGCGGCAGGTGCTGGACGCGCAGACCGCCAAGGATTGGGGCGTAATCAACGAGATCGTGCCGCGGGACCAGTTGCTGGCGCGGGCGCACGAGATCGCGGACGGCATCGCCGCTCTGCCGCCGCTCACCGGCCGCTACACCCGGATCGCGCTCACGCAGCGCCTGCGCCGGCTCGTCGAGGAGGGCACCGGCTACGGCCTGGCCCTGGAGGGCATCAGCGCCGCCGACGTGGCGCGGAGCATGGCGGCGCAGACCTGAGCCGTCAGCACCCGATCTCACGGAGAGTCCCATGGCCCAGATCCGTTACCGAACCGCCGACGTCGACGGCTTCACGATCTTCTACCGGGAGGCCGGAGACCCCGCGAAGCCGGCGCTTCTGCTGCTGCATGGCTTCCCCTCGTCCGGCCACATGTTCCGCGACCTGATCCCGCTCCTGGCGGACCGGTTCCACCTCGTCGCCCCCGACCTGCCGGGTTTTGGCCTGTCGGAGATCAAGCCGCGCGACGCCTTCACCTACAGCTTCGACGCGCTGGCGAAAGTGATCGGCCGCTTCACCGAGGTGATCGGGCTGGAGACCTACGCGCTCTACGTCTTCGACTACGGCGCGCCCACCGGTTTCCGGGTGGCCCTGGCGCATCCGGAGCGGGTGACGGCCATCATCTCGCAGAACGGCAACGCCTACGAGGAGGGGCTGAGCGCGGGCTGGAACCCAATCCAGCGCTACTGGCGGGACCCGAGCGACGCCAACCGCCAGGCGCTGCGCGAGTTGCTCACCCCGGCCTCGATCCGCTGGCAATACGAGCACGGCGTGCCGGATACGTCGCTGGTCTCGCCCGACGGGAGTGCCCTCGACGCGTGGTACATCCAGCGGCCCGAGGTCGACGAGATCCAGCTCGATCTGTTCGGCGACTATGCCAGCAACGTGGCGCTCTACCCCGCCTTCCAGGCCTATTTCCGGGAACACCGGCCGAAGCTGCTGGCGATCTGGGGGAGGAACGATCCCTTCTTCCTGCCCGCCGGGGCGGAGGCGTTCCGGCGCGATTTGCCGGATGCGCAGATGCGTTTCCTCGACACGGGGCACTTCGCCCTGGAGACCCATGCCGCGACCATCGCGGGGGCTATCGCCGGCTTCCTGAGTGCCTGAGCCGAAAGCATATCCAGGCCCTCCAGCGGGGACGGGCCCGGTGGGCAGGGGCTGCGCGCCACATCGTGCCGGCCCAGGCGCCCGCACTCGTTCTCTCGACCGCAGCATCCCATCTCACCTCTGAAGGAGCGGGACCATGCCGACACGGACGCTCCTGGCCGCAGCGACTGCCCTGACGGTCGGGCACGGGACGCCGCAGCCGCTTCCCTCGGTCTTGGCCACGACGACCTATCATCGGGTCGCGATCAACGGCGTGGGCATCTTCTACCGCGAGGCCGGCCCGCGGGACGCGCCCACGGTCCTGCTGCTGCACGGCTACCCGTCGTCGTCCCGGCAGTGGGATCCGCTGCTGCCGCTGCTCGCCGACCGCTACCACTTCATCGCCCCCGACTACCCGGGCTTCGGCCAGAGCGATGCGCCGTCCCCCGCGCAGTACACCTACACCTTCGACAACCTCGCCCAGACCATGGAGGCGTTGGTCGCCCATCTCGGGATCGAGCGGTACACGCTGGTCATGCAGGATTACGGCGGCCCGGTCGGCTTCCGCATGGCGCTGGCCCATCCCGAAAGGGTGAGCGCGCTGATCGTCCAGAACGCCAACGCCTATGCGGAGGGCCTGGGTGCCAAGTGGCAGGGCATCGCCCGGTACTGGGCCGACCCGGCGGCGCATCCCGAGCAGGTCGACGCCTTCACCGCGCTGGAGAGCGCCAGGCAGCGCCACCTCGGCACAAGCCCCAACAGCGAGCGGTACAATCCCGACACCTGGACGGACGAGTACGCCATCCTCGCACGGCCGGGCGAGCGGGAGATCCAGGCGGCGCTGCTCTACGACTACCGCACCAACGTCGCCGCCTACTCGGCTTGGCAGGCCTGGATGCGTAGCCATCCGCTGCCGACGCTCGTGCTGTGGGGCCGCCACGATCCCTCCTTCATCGTGCCGGGCGCGGACGCCTACCTGCGCGACATGCCGAAGGCGGAGCTGCACATCCTAGAGGCCGGGCACTTCGCCCTGGACGAGGCGACGGACGAGGTCGCCCGGCTCACCCGCGACTTCCTCGGCCGCGTCGAGACATCCGTTCCACCATCATCGGCCCGTCGCTGAAGCTCCGCCTGCATCGTCGAACGCTCGGTTCTCGCCTATCGACCGGGCTTTTGATCGACCTTTGCCGGCTGTCCGCTTCCGAGATGCCGCTGACGGCTGCCGCATAACCGGAATGGACGCAGTGCTGTCCGGCTGGTTTGACGTCCCTCGACGCGGAAGCCGAAGAGCCGAGGGCTCAAATCTCAGTCCCGTCCGTAAGCGTCAGCGCATCCTCGACATCGATGCGGAGGTCCCTAACCGTGCTCTCGATCTTGAGCCGGCGCGTCGCGATCTCGCGTGGCGCCTCGGCCCAGACGATCAGGTCACGGCGCAAGACAGCCGGCAGATCGAGATCTGCACCGTCATCGCGCGGATCATCCCGACGCGGAACGGAAGGCGCCGACACGACCGTGAGGCCACGGAGCGGCTCCGGATCGCGCGGCGAACCCGCCTCACGACGAATTGGACGGACCGGGTCGTACCGAATCGTCGTGGAGGGCGTTGCCCTCACGTCGAACCATCCGATGCAGCGGAAGAGCGCGCATCCGCCAAGACAGGCGGGATGGGGGAACGGAAGGAAACGAGATGTCCGAACACACGTTCGACGAGACCAACATCACTTGGCGGACCCTCGACTGGCTGCCGCACATCGCCTTCTTCGTCTACAAGGTCGACGAGGAGAACCGCATCGTCGACGTCGTGTTTAAGTTCGCCGCGAACCAGCGCGTGATGCTGCATCGCCATAAGAGCCCCTACGTCACGCTCGTCATGCAGGGCGAACTCAGGTTCTATCGACAGGACGGGTCCCTCAAGGAGATCCGTCCGACGGGCAGCTACGTCTCGGGCGTGGCGAACGGCGAACCGCACACGGAGGGCGGCGGCGACGAGGACGCCATCGTGTTCTTCAGCAACCGCAACATCGAGGATGCGCTTTACGAGTTCCTCGACGACGCGGGCAATCCCGTCCAGGTCCTTGGCATCGCGGACTTCAAGGCGCAGCTCGAAGAGCAGGTCGCGACGGGCACCTTCGAGAAGGTCACCGCCCGGGCGGCGTAGCGCTCGAAAGCACCGCGGATGCTTCAAGCCACCCCGATGCTCGCGGAAGTTCGAGACCCAGCGCTGCCGGAACGAACCTGCCCGGAAGCGATGGGATGCCGCGGATGTCCCACCCGTCGGCGCCCGGCATCCATGTCCTGAAGGACTCGGGGTGCTTCTCGTCGGGCCAGGTCTTACGGACAGGGTGCCGGACGATCTCGGCGCCGAACGGCTTGCCGATGAACGTCGCCCCCTCGGGCAGGTCGCCGGGTCCAGGCCTCGCCCGAAGCGCCCGCGATGTGCGGCCATCGCTCCGCGGTCTGCCGGGCCAACGCGAAGCCATGCCCATCCCCCGGCATGGGCACGTCGGTGAACAGCAGTTGCACCGCCTCGTGATTGCGTTCGAGGACCACCACGGCCTGGGCGATGCTCATCGCCTCCAGCACCCGGAACCCCGCATCCGCAAGGATGCTGGTCGCACCCATCAGGATCAGGGCGTCGTCGTCGACGACGAGGGCGTGGGGTGCATCGCCCTGGGCCTCACGGGTCACGGGGGTGAAATGGAGTTCGCGCGGGAAGGTTTCCCGTCGATGGATTCGCGATCGTGCATCTCGCGACCGGTCGGGCAACATCCGCGAGTCGCCCCCCGTTTGAGGGCATGACACAGCCTGCCCCGCTTCGGTTCGACCCGTCCTTCGAAACCATTCCAGCGGACGCGCAGGAGGTCCGGCTGGGCCTGACCGCGGCCAGGCTCTCGATCCAGGGGAAGACGCATGCCGATTCCGGCTACGCCCACGGGGCCGTCCACGCCAAGGCGCACGGCTACCTAGAGGCACGGTTCGAGGTCCCTGCCGGTCTTCCGCCGGCCCTCGCCCGGGGCTTGTTCGCGTTGTGGACAGGGTCGGCCGCGCATCGGCCGCTCCGCTCGATCATGCCCGCCCGTCGCCCCGCCTCCGCCGCAGCCCGCGAATACCGCTTCCGGGGGAACGAGGTCGATAGCCGCACGTCGGAGGAGTTGCCGATCCGTGCCGACCGATCAGCCGGCCAGCATGCGCTTGCGCCGGCGCCAGGTCGCGGCCTTGCGCAGGACACGGGAGAGCTGGTCCACGGAGTACGGCTTGTGCAGGAGCTCGAAGCCGTAGGTGCCATTCTGGGCGAGGACATGGCTGTAGCCTGAGGTCAGTACCACCGGTAGGTCGTGGTACAGACGCCGGATCTCCTGACCGAGCGCGATCCCGTCCATGCCGGGCATCACGACGTCGGAGAACACCACGTCGAAGCGGGCGGCGCTCCGGGCGAGTTCGGCGAGCGCCGCCTCGGCGTCGGCCGCCCAGACCGTGCCGTAGCCGAGCTCGGTCAGGGCCTGCGTGGCGAAGGTGCCGACGTCGACGTTGTCCTCCACCACGAGCACGCTTGTGCCGTGGCCATCCACCAGCGGTTCCGGCTCGCTGTCGACGACGCCGGCCCGGCTCATCCCCGCCACGCGCGGCAGGGACAGCGTGAAGGTCGTGCCCTGGCCGACTGTGCTCGCGACACGAATCTCCCCACCCGACTGCTTGGCGAAGCCGAACACCTGGCTGAGCCCGAGCCCGGTGCCGTGGCCGACACCCTTGGTGGTGAAGAACGGCTCGAAGATCCGCTCCAGGTCGGCCGGGATGATCCCGCAGCCCGTGTCCGTGATCGCGACCGTCACGAAGCCGCGGCTCGCAATTCCCTCCGCCACGCCCGTCACGACCGTGACCGCCAGCTCTCCCTCTCCCGCCATCGCGTCCCGGGCGTTCACCGCCAGGTTGACGATAGCGGTGTCGAACTGGCTGGGATCCGCGTCGATGAAGCAGGGCTCGTCGGGTACCCGGGTGGTGATCCGGATGCGGGCGCCGGTGAGCGAGCCGATCATGTCGGCGATGGCGGTCACGCTCTGCCCGACGTCGAACACCTCGGGCTTGAGGGCCTGGCGCCGCGCGAAGGCCAGGAGCTGCCCCGTGAGCTTGGCGGCGCGGGCGGCGGTGTCGGCGATGGCCTCGACGTAGCGCTGTCGCCGGTCCTCGGGCAGGTTCGGGCGGCGCAGGAGTTCGCTCGACGAACGGATCACGGTGAGAAGGTTGTTGAAGTCGTGCGCAACGCCGCCGGTCAATTGCCCGATGGCCTCCATCTTCTGGGCCTGACGCAGGGCATCCTCCGCCTGCATGCGCTCGCGCGTCGCCGCATCCAGGGCGGCGGCGCGCATGGCGAGGTCGCGTTCAAGCTCCGCGCTCGCGTGCGACAGCACCGCGTTGCGGGACCGGCGCTCCCGGTCGAGTTCGTCCTGGATACGCCCGTCGCGCAGGACCATCAGGCCCAGGCAGATGACCGTCAGCGAGACGAGGAGCGCCATCGCCATGCCGGGCCCGACGTGCCGGGCATCGGTTGTACGCAGCAGCACGGCGCCGGCCACGGGGATGAGCAGCGTCAGGCCGAGTTGGCGCCGGGTCGCGCCACCGCCCGCGAGGTCGGAGGCGATCACGGCGCCCCAGCCTCGGTCGGCACGCGCGACCACGGCGGCGAGTCCGAGCAGGAACAAACCGGCTGCGGTGTGCAGGGCCATGGTGCTGAAGGGGCTGAGGGCATAGAGGTCCTGCACGCCGTAGGCGTAGCCGACGAGCGCCAGGCCGCCGATGCCGGCGCCGATGACCGCACAGGCGTTGCTGAGGCTCACGCCCCGAATGTCGAGGCGTCCGTCGAACTGGAGGCTGGCGGCGACCAAGAGCAATCCGGCCGCCGTCGCGATGGACGTCCGGCCGGCGAGGTCCGGGTCATAGCCGAACAGTCCCTGCGCCAAGGGGCGGTTGATGATGTCGCCTCCTGCGAGGGCATAGCTCGCGAGGACCGCCAATGCCGTCAACGAGACGAAGCCGCCGATGGCGCGTGCCAGTCGGCGGCGTCCGAAGGTCTCGACCACGAGCGCGGCGCCAAGCAGGCCGAGTCCGCCGGCGGTCAGCACGGACATCGCCTGCAGGTCGGGAAGGAGCCGCGTGAGCACCAGCAGATGGAAGGTATAGCCGCACAGAACCGCGGATCCGGTCAGGATACCGAGGAACCCGGCGGTCCGGACGCCCCAGGCAAGCCGGCGCGCGAAGCTACCCGCTGCGGTCGAACCGGGCGCGTCGGGCAGCGGAAGCATCGTCACAGCGGTGACGTTCCTGCTCGTCTCGGCAAAGCGATCCTAAAGGCGGCCGCCGGTCTGGAACGGCTCATCGATGGGTCTCCGGGACGCCGAGCCGTCGCTTCGCGACGACGGCTCGTGGAACCCTAGCACCTTTATACCCGGGCGCGTCCGAATTCCGTTGTCGGGCGCGTCTCGATTGCATCCCACTCCCCCAGGGCCATGTGCTCATGCGTTCCGCAGGGCCGAAAAGTCTTCGCGCGTGGACGAAAACGGCCGAGGCGGTGTGGCCTCTCGGGGTTCACGCGTGGGTTACGCTCTGACTCAAGGCTGTCGTCCGGTGCTGCCGACGCAGCGGCCGAGCTTGATCGCATCGATGGTGCCGCGAACACGCAGCGGTGCCTCGCGCAGTGCTGGGGATGTGGTGAGAATGACCGCCGCGATGGCGACAGCGACGGAGCCATTGGAAGGCATGAGATACGTTTCTGCGAACTCACGTCGAAGAGCCATCCATCGATGAGCCCCAGGGAGAATGGGCTCACCTCTGATCGCTGCCCTGGCGTGTCGAGACGATAGGATCAGAGCTGCCGAGGGCAGGTTGCTAAAGCGGCGGTCAGCTCTCGTCTAGAATATTCAAAACAAAGACAAGTCATAACCAAGGTTCGCCCTTGCCAAACGACCAGTCTTCACGGGCAACGAACACCATTTTGATCATAATATCGTCCGGGCGAACGGACAGTTTGCTCCCGAGTTCGTCGGCGACGAACCGGTAGAAGTCGCGCTTCGAAGCCTGGTCATTGCCGACGGTGCTGGTGACCTGGATCAGGATGAAATCCGCGGAGCGGCTGGAGCCGAGGAATGTCGGATCGTAGATCAGATTTTCGGGGTCGTGCTCGTTGATGACAATGAATCGGTCGCCATCTGGGGCTTTTAGTACTTCGACAATGCCACTGTAGACAATGTCGGCCACGGCGGCGCGATACGCGGTGGATTTTCCTCTGATTAGATCGATGCGCGCAAATGGCATAGGGATCTCCATTTTGAGGGTTAGGATTAAACGAGCATGGCTCTTTGGGATCGGTATTTCACCGACAAGCTGCTCCCGGCGTCAAAGGGTCGGGTGCAGATCTCGAACTGGACTCTTGCCTTCCAGTAAAGCAGCGACGTGCAGGATCGTCGCCTCGGCCTGCCAGCTCCCCACCAGCTGCACGTTGATCGGCAGCCCCTCGCGGCTCGTCCCGAAGCGCATCGACAGACCTGGCAGGCCCGTCACGTTCAACGGCACGGTCGCGCCCTGGAGGTAGGTCAGGTCCACCGTCTCGCCGTTGACCACGAGCTCGTCGATGCCGTGCTTGTGCGCCGGGACCGGCAGCACCGGGGGCAGGAGGACGTCGTGGTCCTGGAAGTAAGCGGCATAGCCGTCCCGGAGCCGCTCCGCCGCCTGCTCGGCCGCGATGTACGCCTCCATCGACGTGTCGGGCAGCGACAGCATGGTCTTGGCCATCTTGTACATCTGGTCCTCATGCCCGGCGGTCGCCTCCCGGAAGGCGGGCTTCATCTCCATGACGTGGAGCTTGTCGAACACGTCGAGGGCGAAGTCGCGCTCCAGCGCCGGGATGCGCACCTCTTCGACGCGGTGGCCCGCATCCCCGAGGGCCTCGGCCGCCGCGCGCACGGTCGCGGCGACCTCCACGTCGATCGGGCCGAAGCCCGGACCGACCATCCAGCCGACCCTGAGCATGCGGTCCGGCGCGCCGCCCATGCCCGCGTCGAACGGGACGGCGCTCGACGCGAAGGCGTCGAGGCCGTCGGGACCGGCGAGCTGCGCGAAGGCGAGTGCGAGGTCGCGGATCGAGCGCGCCATCGGGCCGACATGCCAGAACCGGCGCGGTACGCGCGGCCAGATGCCGGTCATCGGCACACGGCCGTGGGTGGCCTTCAGCGAGACGATGCCGGTCTGCGCGGCCGGGCCCCGGATCGAGATGGCGAGGTCGGTGCCGAGACCGAGCGGCGACATGCCCGCCGCGATGGCCGCGGACTCGCCACCGCTCGACCCGCCGGGCGTGCGGGTCAGGTCCCAGGGATTGTTCGACCGGCCGGAGAGCAGGTTGTCGCTCTCGATCCAGTAGGAGAATTCGGGGAGGTTGGTCTTGGCCAGCAGGATGCCGCCGGCCTTCTTCATGCGGGCGACGCTGGTGGCGTCGGCATCCGGTATCCGGCCTCTGAAGATGGGCGAGCCGCGCTGCGTGAGCACGCCCGCCGTGTCGATGGAATCCTTCACGGTGAAGGGCACGCCGTGGAGCGGCCCGAGTTCCCCGCCCGCCATGACCACCGCCTCGGCCTCCCGCGCGGCGGCCAACGCCCCCTCGGCGACGGTGACGATGGCATTGACCTTGGGGTCGACGGCTTCGATGCGGTCGAGATGCGCCCTCACGACCTCCACCGGCGAGAGTTCCTTGGTCCGGATCAGCTCGGCCAGTCCGGTGGCGTCGGAGAAGACGATATTCTGGGGCAAGTGGCGTGCCTATCTGTCGTTAGGTCGCTCAGGGGCAGGTCTCAACTTTTCGGCTTTCAATGCCGAACTGACGATCGGTAAGCTTTCGTTTGGCCGTGTGAGGCAGTGATGAGCGTGAGTTCCAAGGATAGGATTTGGGCGCCGCACGGAGGACGGCTCAGGCGCACGGTTACGGGGGCTTGAGCTGCCGCGATCTCGCGGCTGACGTCGGCATCAAGGCGGCGAGCATCGACCACCACTTCGCCAGCAAGGCTGATCTCGGCGCGGCGGTCGCGCGGCGATACTGGCAGGATACGGCGGCCGAGCTCGACGCCATCCTGGCCGAGACCGGTGACCCGGTCCGCAGCCTGCAACGCTACCCCAACACCTTCCGGAGGTCGCTCGCCGACGGCAACAGGCTCTGCCTGTGCAGCGTCATGTCGGCGGAGTACGCCACCCTGCCGGACGTCGTGCAGCGGGAGGCGCGGGCCTTCGCCGACGTCAACATCGCGTGGATCGGCAAAGCGCTGGTTAACGCCAAGCTGGTCGATCCCAAGGACAGCGAAGCGCGGGCGCCGGCCATCTTCGCCGCGATTTCCGGCGCCCGGCTGTTGGCGAGGAGCCGCGCCGACAGCGCGCTGTTCGACACGCCGATCGAGCGTTATCGCGCTTCGGGCCTGCTGCCGGCTTGAGGCCGACCGCGCCGGACCGGATCGGGCGTCAGGCCGCCTACCTGAGCTTTTCGCGCAGGGCGCTGGGCAGGGATGCGAGCCACTGCTCCTCCTCACCCGGCTCCGGCAGCACGGTGCCGAACTCCAGGACGCCGATGGCCGGGATGTCCGAGATGTAGACCCAGACGTCCTGATCCGAGACGGCGAGGATCGCGCCGGTCTCCTGCATGATGCGCGTGAGCATCCTGGCCTTCTGCTCCCGGGTCCGTCCCGCCCGGATGTCGGCGCGTACCCAGACGTGGTCGGGTGAGGCCGGCGCGCCGCCGATGAACATCGCCCCGGGCTCGACCCTGTGGAAGATGACCTGCACGAAGTAGCGCGGCGCGGTCGCCTCGACCGCGTGGATGGCGGTAACGCTCTCGACGATCCGAGCGCGCTGCTCGGGCGTGATGTCCTTCGCGGTCGTGATGGCATAGGTCGGCATGTGCGTTCTCCCTGTCCGATGGCGGTCCGCGGGACTTTGACGGGGTTCCAGGCGCTATGACCGGTCATGGTCCCGCGCGAGATCTTCGCGTCGGCATGAGCTAAGCTGGAGGCCGGCTGGCCGTTCCCTCCCCGGCAGCCAATCGACCGACGCGTCCGACCGGCAATGTTCGCTGTCATGGAGGCGTCCCGTATCGGGTTGCTACTTCGGGCAGGCAGCACCGGTCTCGATCCACGCCTGCGTCAGTTCGCCGAGGATCTCCTGGGTCCCGGGGGCCGGTTCTCGACCCTTGCCGGGGTGCCAGCCCCAGCCGACCAGACCGTCAGTCGCGAGATGCTTATGGATGTCCGCCAGCGAGCGGTTGCCGTTCCGGGCCGGGTCCTTGAGCTGTACGCAGATCTCGGGCACCGACAGCCCGATCCAGGCCATGCTGGCTGGTGCCAACTGCCATGGATCATGGCCCGGTATGTCCCGGTCGTGGCCGACGACCGCCACGTTCTCAGACCCGTGGCACGAATTGCAATGCAGGCCGGCGGGGCCGAAGCTGGCCTCGTCGCCGCGAACCATCGGGGGATGATGAAGGCGCCGCTCGTCTCCCTGCCTGGGGATGTTATCGGCGGGATGGCAGTTCATGCAGCGCGGGTGCGTGATGACCTTCGCCATCTCCTCAAACAGGGCGACGGACCGTTCGGTCCTGTCTGGGATCACGTCGAAGGTCTCCGAGCGGCGCAGCTCGGCGCCGGCCGCGAGGGCCACGGTGGCGGACAGGGCCGCGGCCGCCGTCAGGATCACGACGCGCATGATCAGGCTCCCATCGCGGCGCGGACCGCCTCTGGGCGGATGGGAAGGTCGCGGACGCGAGCCCCGACGGCGGCGAAGATCGCGTTCCCGATGGCAGGCGCAATGGAGATGACCCCGGGCTCGCCCAGGCCAACCGGCATGTGGTCGTTGCGCAGAAACTCGATGTCGAGCTCGGGCACGTCGGTCATGCGCAAAGGCGTGTAGGTGTCGAGATTGAGGTCCCGGGGTACGCCGTTCTCGTACTCCGTGCCCTCGAACAGGGCGAGCGACAGGCCCCAGAGCATGCTTCCCTCGACCTGGGCCAACGCACCGTCCGGATGGGCCAGCGTGCCGGCATCGACGACGGACGTCAGCTTCTCGACCGTGACCGCACCGCTCGAGACGTCGACGAAGACATGCGCCACCGTGGCGATCCAAGTCGGCATCTCGCGCTCCTGTCCGGTTCCGAGTGCGAGACCCATCCCTCTGCCCGGCGGCAGCGCTTCCCGGCCGGACCACTCGGCCTTCTCCATGACGCGCTGCAGAACCGCCCGGAGGCGGTTGGCCCCGCCAACAGCGTGCGGGGCAACGCCTCCGTTACGGCCCGTCCCACCGAGCAGGGCAAGGCGGTACTCCGCGGGATCGCGACCGAGCTTATGGGCGAGCTCATCGATATGCGTCTCGACCGCCCATGTCGTGTACCCGGATGAGACCGACCGGAGGTAGCCAGGAAGTAGCGTCGCATGGACGAGGGCGTTGCGAATGGCCCGGATCCGCTGGCTCTCCGTATCGTACCAGTGGTCGGCACTGTTGATGGCGAACAGGTCGATCTTCCCCTGGCCGTCCAGGCTCGGCGCCAGAAGCTCCGGGGAGATCGAGTCGGTCGGCCATCCCGACGCGCAAGCGTGGTCGTAGGCGAGAAGTGCGCCCTTCTCGTCGGTCACTGAGCGCACCCTCTGCACGGTCGGCGAGCGCGGCTGGTCGAACTTGGTGTCATCCGACCGCGCGAAGATCAGTTTGACGGGTCGGCTCATCATCTGCGCGGTGAGCGCAGCCGGGACGATGTACTCGCAGTACAGGCGCCGGCCGAAGCCGCCCCCGAGGTAGGAGGTCTCGAACACGAGGTTGGCCTGATCGATCCCCAGCGCCTTGGCCACGAGCGGCAGCGTGACCGACTGCCACTGGTTGCCGGCGTGCACGCGCCAGGTATTCCCGTCCTGCCAGGCCAGGGCGTTGAGCGGTTCGAGAGGCATGTGCAGGGCTGAGTGCGTACGGTATGTGCCCTCGTGGACCTCGCCGGCACCGGCGCCGGCGATCCGTGTGAGGGGGTCACCCTCCTGGTAGAAGACACCGCCCGCATTCGGCTCTTCGACGAGGCGTGCACCTTCCGCGAGCATCTGCGCGTCGCTCGCCGCGCCGCCATCGGATTTGTACCTGACCTCGATGAGATCGGCTGCCTTGGCCGCGATGGGCCAGTTCTCCGCGACGGCGATGAGCCAGCCCTGGCAAGTCTTCGTCGGATCGACGATCTCGACGGTTCGGAGATAGCCCGGAAGCTTGCGGGCGGCCGTGTCGTCCCAGCTCAGGATGCTGTTGCCGTAGCGGGTCGGCGGCAGGACGGGCCGCGCGAACACCATGCCGTCGACCTTTCGATCGATGCCATAGACGGCGGTGCCGTTCACCTTCGACGGCACATCGCGTGCGACGGTGTCTCGGTTGAGGAACCGGCGCTCCGATGCCGGCTTCAAGGTTATCGCCTTGAGGTCCGCTTCCGTGAACTGGCGGGTGACCCTGCCGGAGGAGACGATGGTGGCGTAGCTGACCGCACGCGTGCCGTGCCGGACCTCGCTGTCGCGGGCGACGCACTCTTTCAGGGGGGCCCCGAGCATCCTCGCGCCGGCCTCCAGCAGCGCGATGCGGCCGGCGGCTCCGGCCCGGCTCAGCTGGTCGAAGCTCTTGTGCACGGACCAGGAGCCGCCCGTGATCATGACCCCCCAGCGCGGATCCGTGTCGACGTGGACGACCTCGACATGGTCCCAGTTCGCCTCAAGCTCCTCGGCGACGACGCGCGCGAGGGCGGTGCCGATGTGCTGGCCCATCTCCGCCCGGGTGACGTGAACCAGGATGCGCCCGTCACCGACGATCTCGTACCAGATCGTAGGATCGTAGCCCCCGGACGAGACACCGCCGAACAAGGGGCCGGCTTGCGCGCCCGCCGGGAGGAAGCCTGTCGCGACGGCTGCGCTTCCCAAGGAAGCGAGGAACCATCGTCGGGTGACGTCGACCCCTATCATTTCCGGCCCCCGTTCTGGGCCCGGACGGCCAGCTTGATCGCCTTCTTGATGCGTATGTACGCCATGCAGCGGCACAGGTTGGCGGCCATGCCGTTCCTGATGTCGTCGTCGGACGGATCGGGATTGTCACCCAGAAGTGCCGCGGCCTGCATCAGCTGGCCCGATTGGCAATACCCGCATTGCGGGGCCTGAGCCTCGATCCAGGCGGCCTGGAGGGGGTGGAGTTCACGCCCATCGCCCACAGTGGCGGCAAGGCTTTCAATTGTCGTGACAGCCGAGCCGGCGACGCTCGCCACCGGGGTGACGCAGGAACGCCGCGCCTGGCCATCGACGTGGACGGTGCAGGCCCCGCACTGCGCCACGCCGCATCCGAACTTGGTGCCCGTCAGGTTCAGCCAGTCCCGCAGGATCCAGAGAAGGGGCGTGTCGCCGGGCGCATCGACCTGGACGTCGACGTTGTTGACCGAGAACGAGATCACCGGGGACCTCCCACCGCGGCTCAAGGGCTTGCCGGAGACCCGCGGCAGAGCATCCTGAACCGTTCGCGGATCACTATAACCAACGCCACGCTTCAGTTTTGCCTGTTCCTGCCAAATTAAAGCCGGATCCTGCCAAAATCAATCGACATGCGGGTGGGTAGAAGTAACCGCGGCGCGTCAGGATTGCCGCCGCGCTTTGACATCCGTCGGGGTTACGTGGAAATGACGTTTGAATTCTCGGCTGAATTGCGAGCCGCTCTCGTAGCCGACCTGTCGCGCGACCGCACTGACATCGCGCGCCTCAGATTGAAGCAAGCTCATCGCCATGTTCAGTCGGACGATTTTGATGTATTGCAGCGGCGTTTTGCAGGTCGCCGCCTTGAACGCGCGATGGAAACTCCTGACGCTCATGCCTGCGACGGTCGCAAGCTCATCCACCGCGAGCGGTCTGGCAGGACTCCGATGGATCCTCGCGATTGCGCGGGCGATGCGTGCGTGCTGACTTGCCGGCCTCGTCAAGGCCAAGAGGGCGGCCCCATGCGTACCCTTCAGCGCACGGTACACGATCTCGTCGGCGGTCGAGGCGCCGAGCGCCAGCGTGTCGCTCGGTGAGCGAAGCATGCGAACGAGACGTCGGACGGCATCCGATAGCGCCGTGTCGACCGGTGCCGGTTGCAGGCCCGGCGGCAGAAATGTCGGCTCCTCCGTCGCCTGCGGGGACACCGCGCCTGGTATGTTCGCGAACCGGTTGAGAGCCGGGAGGTCGATGTCGATGGACATCCCGAGCAAGGGGTCACGCTCGGTGGCATCGCTGGCGCACTCGAACGGGACCGGCATGCTGACCACGAGGTAGTTGTCCTGGTCGTAGTTGATCCGCGCGCCGTCGAGATGCGCCGTCTTCCGGCCGCTGATCATGATGACGATGCTTTGGTTCGGGAGCGTTGGCGTCCTCTCGGTTTTCTCCGTCGACCAAAACAGCTTCACACGCGGCACCAGCGTCTGCACGGTCCCGGAGCGCGCCGGAAAATCGTAGACCCGTTGCAATCCTCTGAAGGTCTCTAAGGCGTCAGACATGGGAGTGCCTCTCTGCGTTGATGGGGCTGCCCGCGTGAGTCCCAGGACTCGGATCCGGCCGAACCTTCGTCGGCGCGTGCCGTGGGTCTGATGTGGGAGAGCCTCTTGGCAGCGGGGCGTTGCGAAGGTTTCGATGCAGCCGTTCAGTGGTTGGTTCTAGAAGGGCGTTCGATGGCTGCGCCGAGGGACAGCCGCGTCTCCGATGGCACCACGCCTTCGGCCCTCAGCGGTTCGCAAGCCGTTCGAGCAGACGCTCGGCCGCCGGTCCGGAGGAGGCCGGGTTTTGGCTGGTCATCAGCAAGCGGTTAACGAGCTTTACCGGTAGGCACTTGCCTCGGTAGTCGATACTGCCTTGTGATGTCTGCCACTTGCGCCAATAGTTCATCAATCGTTCGGCGTAGTTCAAGACAGGTTCAGCGAGATAGTCGGCGAGGGGCGTCTCGACGCACGCATTCCTCGAACCGAAATGGTGGTCGAACGCCCCCTTCAGGACCTGAGCCGCGACTAGAGTCTCGTTGAGCCCGACGTCCGAGAATCCCTTTGCACCCACGATGCCGGGTCCAGGATGCCCTGCCGGACGGCGATGTTGCCACTCTCGCGTGCCATGAGACGCATATAGCCCAAATTAGACCGGTCGTCTAGAGTGGCTGGTATTTTTTTCGGAAGCGGTCGTGAAGCCGCTCGATGACCGATGCACCCATGAGATCGCAGCCAAGCGAAGCTGCGCTAGACGAGGCGGCTTTTGCGCGCGCGATGACGTGATGGTTCGGTGGATGAACCAGGCCAAATAAACCGCAGCGACGATGTCTGCCCTCGGACGATCCCTGCACCGAGGCGGGCGGACGACGAACCATCCGACTCGGCGGTACGACTCCAGCTCATCGAGCTTCTGCGATGGATCGGAACCGCAATGGCTGTTCAAGGTGGATTTCTGCCGGTCTGCTTTGGGGCGGCTAAGCGGTATAATCAGAGGTCTTATACGATGAGGCAGTACAGCAGGTTGTCTTAGTTCATGGAGGGTGAGGCCCTACAGAAGAACCTCACCCTTCTAGTCGATAATAGAATTTCGATTAGCTTTGCTTCAGCTTCGTGATCGTCTCGGCCGGTACGCCGACGAAGTTGTTGGACACGAGATAGTTCGGGCTGGCTTTGATCCAAGCATCGAGGTCGATCTCCTCGAACTTGCCATTGTCCCAGGTCTGGATGATCTCCAGATCCTCGTCACCGACATTCTTGATCGCGTGGCCGAAGCCCATCGGGATGTAGGCCACATCGCCCGGATTGAACTCTGCGACCTTGCCGCGACCGCCCGAGCCGAATAGCGCCACTTGGCCCTTACCCTTTAGGTAGAAATGCCACTCGTTGGCATTCACGTTCCAGTGGAACTTGCGCATCTGGCCGGGCCGGATCGTCATGACGCCGCCCGACATCGACTTGGAAACCGGCCACTCGTCGACGGTCGCAAGACGGAAGGTCCCCCCGTCGAACTCGCGCACGGCGCGTGGGTCCTTCAGGAGCCGGAACTTGTGGGTGGATTCCTTCGGCCAGGGAGCATCGAGCGCCTGGGAGAGCGGAATGACCGGTCCGGCTTGGATGTAGGCCTCGCCCTTCGGGAAGGCGTTGAGCGCTTCCTTCGGAAGTCCAAAATTCTCCGCCAGCATGTCCTTCGGGGACACGTCGACCCAGTCGGTGATCGAGAAGGTGCCGTGCTCCGAGAAGGCGCCGTTGTCGAACGACAGGATGAAGTGGCAGGGCTTGTCGCCGATCGTCTGGATCGAGTGGCCGTGGCCCTTCGGGAAGAACCAGAGGTCGCCTGGCTCGTAATTGTTGATCTCGCTCGCCCCCGACGGATCGAGCACAACCGTCTGGCAGCGGCCGTCAATCACGTAGGCCCACTCGGCGGCGATGGCGTGCCAGTGCAGCTCGCGCGAAGCGCCGGGATCAAGGAACATATGGACGCCCGCGATCCCCTTGCTGATGGGGAACTGGTGAACGGTCGCTTCCTTGGCCCAGCCGCCCGACGTGATTTTCGGGACGTTGCCGTCGAGGGAGAAATGGAAATCGGGCATGGCGCCGACATCCTTAGGGTCGTGGTAGGCGACCTGCGCGCCCGGGGGGAGCTGCTGAACGTCACGGCCGAAGCCGCCCGCGCCCGGCGCGCCGTGATCCGTGGTCACTGCAGCAGCCTGCTGCGTCAGCGCCACTAGGCCACCGGCTCCAAGGGCGGCGGTTCCTAGGAATGCGCGTCGGTTAGCGTCCATCTTTTGTGTTCCCAAATTTCGCTGCAGCGAGCCCGACAGAGCTGGGTCCCTGCTGCGTTGCCGTACGTGAAATTTTGTATGCCAAAAACTCACGTAGTCGTGATGGATGATTACGGAGGATCGAACGTACGGGCGTGCCGTATGGCTGCTTTCGAGAAATGTCCGGCATGGTGCGAGCGGCTGGCATGGGTCGGGAGCGGGATGACCGCTCAGCGCCCATCCCGGTAATTCAGTGGGCTGAAACTGCATCTTGTCAGCGGACGCACCCGGCGCGATAGGCCATTCGCGCGCTTAGCCACCCACAACCGCGCCAATCGCTTCGCGACGTTCGGTTTCAGGCCGCTTCCTGACCACTTCCGCTCACCTAAGGACCACCTGGCCTATCGAACGATGCGCCGAGGCGAATTCAACGCGACGGCATCTGATTCAGGCCCACCCCACTCCGCCCGGGTCAGCGCGGCAGCAGCCTCTTCTTCAACACAAATTCAGCGGATCCAGCCAAGACAGCCCTTAACGGCGCAGCATCGGGGATTGTTCATGGGGCCTCCCCCGAGTCCGGATCGCGTGCGGACTAGCAGACTCGATTTCTGGCTCGCCCGGGGCGCCGTCGCCTGCATCGCCGGGTTGCAATTGCTCGTCGTCAACGATCTGTCGCTAGGGCCGCGATGGCTTGCCCCCGCCCTCGAAGTTGCGCTGCTCGTGCCGCTCACAACGATCACAGCCTGGAACCAGGGCCGTGCGCGGCGTGCCACAACGGACGCGCATTGGGCCGAGATCCACCATTTCCATCGCCGGATCCGACGGCTTGCCGTGGTGCTGACCGCGCTGGTCACCGTGGCCAACACGGCCGCCCTCGCAGCCCTGGTGCGCGCCCTCCTGAACGGCAAGGCGGCTGGCGGCTCTACCTTGCTTGTCGATGCCCTCAACATTTGGGGCACCAACGTCATCATCTTCGCCCTGTGGTTCTGGACCACAGACCGCGGCGGCGCGGCGTTGCGCGGCCATCCCAGGGCGCAAGATCCAGACTTCTTGTTCCCGCAGATGACGATGGCGCAAGACGATGCACGGGCGCGGTTCGTACCGGGCTTCGTGGACTACCTATTTTTAGCCTTCACCAACGCCACCGCCTTCTCGCCCACCGACACGCTGCCGCTGACGGCGCGCGCCAAGCTCCTGATGATGACGGAGGCGCTGATCTCGCTGTTGACCGTGGCGCTCGTCGCTGCCCGGGCCGTCAACATCCTGGCATAAGTCCGGGCAAGGCACCGGAGAACGGAAGAGTGCGTCCCGTATGCCCGCATGTACCATCACATGTACTACGAGCAGTCGGACCCGGATGCGTGTCTCATGACGGGATCGGTCGCTCCATCTTTCACACCGATGCGGTCGCTGGACGGTATCGGCCGGACACGCGCCAGTGTCGCTTCTTCCGTCGAATGCGTGTCACTATGGTAGCAGTCGATGTACGCACCACGAGTTCTGGCGAGCCTCATGCCTGTGCGACTGACCTTTGGGGGCGGAACGTTTGCCGCGCGCCGCTGACGGACCGTACGCGGCGATAATCGCATCCGCCCGGTCACGAACCGCAGGTCATCGCCCCTGGGCGGCGCATGCGATCCGCGCCGCATGCGCGGTCGACCTCGCACTTCGCTGCCTGACGCCGGCGACGTGCGCCGCGCAAAACGCGAACACGGGTGCGGGCGGCGATCCGCGCACGTCGGTGGCCCAGCCGGAGGTCTCGGGCAAACCGTCCGCCGTTGCAACCACCTCCATCCAGGCGACGCTGGGCGACGCGGCGGACCCGACCGGCCTTCGCCGTTTCCTGGCAAATCGCGGGATCGTCCTCAGCTTCAACGCCATCGCCGACATCCTCGGGGACACGAATGGCGGCACGCGGCGGACCGCGACGGTCGTCGGCCGCATCGACATGCAGCTCGACGTGGATCTCGACCGGCTGGCGGGGTGGAAGGGCCTGGCGTTCCGGGCCGAGGCCTATCAGATCAACGGAGCGGGACTGACCCGGGCGGCGGTGAACGACCTCGCCGTGGTGAGTGAGTTGGAGGCGCTTCCCTCGACCCGCCTGTACGAGTTGTGGGTCGAGCAGCAGGTCTTCGACAGCCGATTGTCGGTCAAGATCGGGCAGATCGCGGCCGACACTGAGTTCCTCGTCAGCCAGACCGCGACCTTGTTCATCAACTCGACCTTCGGCTGGCCGACCATCGCGGGCACGAACCTTCCGAGCGGCGGACCCGCCTACCCGTTCGGCGCGCCGGCCGTCCGGGCGAAATATCTCCCGACCCCCAACCTCTCCTTCCAGGTCGGATTGTTCGACGGTGACCCGGCTGGGCCGGCGCAGGCGTGGAAAGACCCGGACCCGCAACGACGCGATCGGACGGGGACGAACTTCCGGCTGTCGGACCCGCCGTTCCTAATCGCGGAGGCCGCCTACGCCTACAATTTCGAGGCGCGGGACCGATCCGGCCAGATCCTGGACGAGCCCGGGACGGTCACCTTCGGGGGCTGGCATCATTTCGGCCGGTTCGATTCGCTGCGGATCGACAGCACGGGGCGCTCCCTCGCGGATCCGTCGACAACCGGCATCGCGCGACGCTTCAGGGGCAACGACGGCCTCTACGCGATCATCGACCAGACCATCTTTCGCGAGCCGGGCAAGGATGACGAGGGCGCGAGCGCGTTCGTGCGCGCCGTGGGCTCCCCCGGGGACCGGAACCTGGTCGATCTCTACGTCGATGCGGGCATCGGCTACCGCGGCCTCCTTCCGACCCGTTCGAACGACACAGCCGGCGTGGCCGTGTCCTACGCGCGCATCTCCCCGTCGGCGCGGGGCTTCGACGGCGACACCATCCTGGCGACCGGCACCGCGATGCCGCGGCGCCGGTTCGAGGCCCTCGTCGAAGCGACATACCAAGCGGTCCTGGGGCCGGGCGTAACCGTGCAGCCGAACCTGCAGTATGTCTTCCATCCGGGCGGCAACATCCCCGATCCGCGCGATCCCACGGGACGGCCTATCAGGAACGCCACGGTTGTGGGTGTCCGGGCGACATTAACCTATTGAGGGACGTCGAAGGCCGGGCGGAACCGGCCGCATTGCGCATGGCGGTGTTCCGAGGGGCGGTCGAGGGCTTCACGGTCGTAAACGGACGGCACTCCAGCACGGAGACCGCGCCTTAACCGACCGCCTCCAGCGTGACGCGATATCCACCCCGGTGGAATCGGCCCGCCCGATGCGGTCCCGGCGACCCGGATCGATAGGATGACGCATGATAGACGGCGGCTCGTTCACGAGGCCACGGTGGCGACGTGGCGGCCAAACTGCGCTGTAAGCTGCGTCGGCTCGATGCCCGAGGCCGGACCTTCGGCTCTGCGCCTATTCCAGCCAGTCCCTGGCAGGCGGTTTGGCTCCAAGGCGGACGCTGCCGCTCTGGGCACGATCCGCTCCTGTTGGGTTGCGCGTCGCGAGCGGCGGCGTCCTTGTCTGGTTGCAGGGTACGATCAGCGCGCAGAAACGTTTGACCAAGCGACAGTATTTCGCTCTCAGGCCGGGAGTTCCTTGCCGGCGGTCTCAGGGGCGAGCCAGATTGTCGGCAAGCCGATCAGGTAGATCAGCGAGATGATCGATAGGGCCTCCGGGTACGATCCCGTCACGACCACGAGGGTGCCGACGATCGTCGGCCCGAGCGCGCCGAGGAGCCGTCCGAAGCTGAAGGCGAATCCGGACCCGAACGCCCGGCGGCTCGTCGGGAAGAGTTCAGGCAGCCAAATCGTGTAGAGCGAGAACACCGCGTTGGTGAAGAACCCGACGAGCGGCAGCAATGCGATGAACAGCGTGACGCTGTCGAGCCAGATGGCGGCGCCGAGATAAGCCACGAGGTTGATGGTGAACGCGCCGAGGAAGAAGGCGGTGGCCGTCCGGCGCCGGCTGCCGAACCAGGTCGCGATGAACGGCATCGCGAGGCAGCCGACGAGCGTGCCGATATTGGTGATGATGCCGCTGATCGCCGCCACCTTCTGCGCCGCGGCCGACGTTGATCCGGCTGCGACGAGCTTGCTGATCACCAAGGTTGGCGCCCAGTAGGTCGAGGACCACAGGCCCAGGATGATGCAGGACATCATGAGTCCGGCCGCCCAGGTCGTGCGGGCCTGCGGCCCCACGAACATCTCGGCGATGCTGGGCTGGGGGAGCCCGGATCCTGTTTGTGCGCGGCGCGCCCGGTCGGGCTCCGACACGGTCGCTCGGATGGCCACCACCAGGAGGGCGGGGAGAACGCCGAGCATGAACATGCCGCGCCAGCCGATCACCGGCGCAAGCAACGACGCCGCGGCGCCGAGCAACAGACCGGTCGGGGTCGCGGTGTGGAGCCAGCCCGCGAGCCGCACGCGCTGATGCTCGCTCACGGATTCGTGGAGCAACGGCGTGCCCGCCGCCCACTCGCCGCCGACGCCGAATCCCGCCAGGAACCGGAACACCGCGAAGGACGCGAGCCCGCCCGCGAGGCCGCAGAGTCCGGTAAAGATCGAGTAGACGAGGATCGTCAGGCACATCACCTTCACGCGCCCGATCCGGTCGGCGAGCCAGCCCCAGAACATCGAGCAGGCCCAGCCCAGCATGAAGATCGAGAAGAAGTAGCCGCCGTAGAGCGCGATCGTGCCGCGGGCGGGCTGGATGCCCCCGGCCGCGAGGAGTTCCGAGACCGCGGGGACCAGCACGAAGATGTAGATGGCCGAGTCGAAGCCATCGAGCATCCAGCCCGCCCAGGTGATCCAGAAGATCCGGGTGCTGGACGTCACCCCTCCGGCTGCGGCGCGGTCCGGAACCGCGGCGAGGCTCACGCGGTCCATGGGCGTCTCCGATCCGACATGGTGTCCCCCTCCTGACCGCCCGGTCTCGAGGCCGGGCTCGCAACCCTTCAGATCACCCGCTTCTCCCGCAGCTCCGCCACGGCGCCCGCGTCGAAGCCGAGATCACCGAGGATCGCGTCGGTCTGCGCACCGAGATCGGGGGCAGGCGTGCGTACCTGCCCGTGCGAGCGGGACATCCGGATCGGTTGCGCGACCAGGCCCAGCCGTCCGAGGCGCGGGTGCTCCACCGTCTCGGCCATGGTGAGGTGCTGGACCTGCGGGTCGGCGAAGACCTGATCCATCGTATAGACCGGCCCGCAGGCGACCTCGGCCGCGTTGAGGGCCTCGACCCAGTGGACGGCTGTTCGCGTGCGCGTCACCGCGGCGATCGCCGCCGCGAGGGCGTGGCGGTTCCGGCTGCGCGACGGCTGGTCGGCGAAGCGCGGGTCCTCGGCCCATTCGGGATGGCCGAGCACGCCGCACAGGCGCCGCCACATGGCCTCGCCGATCGGCGCGATGTTCACGTGCCCGTCGGCGGCCGGGAAGGCGCCCATGGGGCTGGCCGTCGGGTGCTGGTTGCCGATCTGGGGCGGGACCTCGTGGTCCATGGTCCAACGCGCCGCCTGGAAGTCGAGCAGCGCGATCTGCGCCTGCAGGAGTGAGGTCTGGACCCATTGCCCCTGGCCCGACTGCTCCCGCTCCAGGAGCGCCGTCAGGATCCCGAGGGCGCAGTACAGGCCGGCGCTCGAATCGGCCACCGCGATGCCGGCCCGCACCGGCCCCCCGCCGGCCTCCCCGGTGATCGACATCAGCCCGCCCATCCCTTGCGCGATCTGATCGAGGCCGGGGCGCATGCGGTAGGGGCCGTCCTGCCCGTAGCCGGAGATGCTGGCGTAGACGAGCCGGGGGTTCTCCGCCGCCAGCGCCGCGTAGCCGATGCCGAGGCGGTCCTTCACGTCCGGCCGGAAATTCTCGACGAGCACGTCGGCCGAGTGCGCGAGCCGCTTCAGCACCGCGACACCCTCGGGCTGCTTGAGGTCGAGGGTGAGGCTGCGCTTGTTGCGGTGCAGGTTCTGGAAGTCGGACCCGTCGCGGTTGCCGCCGATCCGGTCGCCCCCGGGCGGCTCGATCTTGATGACGTCGGCGCCCCAATCGGCGAGCTGGCGCACCGCCGTCGGGCCCGAGCGCACGCGGGTGAGATCCAGCACCGTGAAGCGGCTCAGCGCGGTGGCAGAGGGCATGGGCGTCTCCCGGTTTCGCGTGGCGTGGCAGGTCGGGGGCCGCTCAGCGGCCCTTGAAGTTCGGCGGCCGCTTCTCGCGGAAGGCGATCGGGCCCTCCCGGTAATCCTCGCTGGCGAAGCAGGCCTTGATCGCCCGGTCGATGGCGGCGAGGGCGTCCGGGCCGGGCTCGGTGGCGGCCGCGTCGATGGCGAGCTTCGCGGCCGCGATGGTCAGCGGCGCGTTGGCGGCGACGCGGGCGCAATAGGCGCGGACCTCCTCTTCGAGCGCGTCCTTGGCGACGACCCGGTTGATGAGCCCCATACCCAGCGCCTCGGAGGTCTCGAACTGGCGCGCCGAGTAGAAGATGTCCTTGGCCCGCGACGGGCCGACCACGTCGACCAGGCGGCGCATGCCGGCGTATCGGTAGCCGAGGCCGAGCTTGGCCGCCGGGATCGCGAACCGCGTGCCCTCGGCGGCGAAGCGCAGGTCGCAGGCCAGCGCGAGGCCGAGCCCGCCGCCGATGCAGTAGCCGCGGATCATGGCGAGGGTCGGCTTGGGACAGGTCTGGATCACCGCGGTCGCCGCGTCCGCGGCGGCGTTGTAGGCCGCCTGGGCCTCCCCCGAGCCGCGTTTCGTCTCGAACTCGGAAATGTCGGCTCCGGACACGAACGCCTTCTCGCCCGCCCCCTTCAGCGCCAGGATCCGGATATCCGGATCCTCCGTGAGGCCGGCGACCGCTTCGGGCACGCCGCTCCACATCTCGAAGGTCATGGCGTTGTGCTTGGCGGCATTGCTGAAGGTCAGCCAGCCGATCGGGCCGTCCCGCTGCACGATGAGTTGGGGGTCTGCCATGGGCTATCCTCTGTCGGCTGGGAGGGGTCGACGCCGCGCGCGCTGTCGGTCACGAGCCCCACGTGGCGGTGGGCTCGCTCTCCACGCGCTCCGAATCGAGGCTCGCCGTGCCGCCCTCCTTGAGGAAAAGCGTCGTGACGAGCGTGCAGGCGATGCAGGCACTGACGTAGTAGAAGAACAAACTCTCGTGGCCGAGATGCTTGAACCACAGGCCGACATACTCGGCGCTCCCGCCAAAGAGCGATGTCGCCAGGGTATAAGGAAGACCGACGCCGAGGACACGCACGCTCGTCGGGAAGAGTTCCGCCTTCACCACCGAGTTGACCGAGGTGTAGCCGGACACGATGACCAGGGCGATCATCAGCAGGATGAACGCCGACCACGGATCGTGCACCCCCGTCATCGCGCTCATGAGCGGCACGGTGCCGAGGGTGCCGAGCACGCCGAAGGCGAGGAGCAGGGGCTTGCGCCCGATCCGGTCCGACAGCGCACCGAGCACCGGCTGCAGCAGGGCGAAGATCAGCAGCGTCGCGCAGGAGACGAGCGTGGTCTGGTCCCGCGTCAGCCCTGCCGAGTTCGACAGGAAGCGGTGCATGTAGACGGTGTAGGTGAAGAACGCGACGGTGCCGCCGACGGTCATGCCCGCCACGAGAACCAGCGCGCGCGGATGGGCGAGGAGGCGCAGCGTCGGCCGCTCCGCCGTGCCCCGCCGCTGGAGCGCCTTGAACTGGTCCGTCTCGTCGATGTTCCGGCGCAGGGCGTAGCCGACGACCGCGCAGGCGGCGCCGATGGCGAACGGGATGCGCCAGCCCCAGGCGGCGATCTGCTCGGCGCTCAGCAGCGCTCGCATCACGACCAGCAGGAAGGTCGCGAGCAGCTGTCCGGAGATCAGCGTCACGTAGTTGAAGCTGCTGAAGAAGCCGCGGCGGCGGGCATCCGCGATCTCCGTCAGGTAGACCGAGCTCGCCCCGTATTCGCCGCCCAGGGACAGACCCTGCAGCATGCGCGCGAGCAGGAGCGCCGCTGGCGCCAGGATCCCAGCCTGCGCGTAGGTCGGGCAGACCGCGATCAGCAGTGAGCCCCCACACATCAGCGTCACGCACAGACTCAGCGCGGTACGTCGCCCGTGCCGGTCGGCGTAGATTCCGAAGATCCAGCTTCCGAGGGGCCGCAGCAGGAAGCCCAGGGCGAAGATCCCGGCCGCGTTGAGGAGCTGCACGTTCGGCGAGTCGCCGGGGAAGAATTGCGGCGCGAAGTAGAGGGAGAACGCCGTGTAGATGTGGAGGTCGAACCACTCGATCAGGTTGCCCACGGAGCCACCGAGAATCGAGGCGACGCGGCGATGGAGGGTGGGTCTCCCGGTCCCGAAGGCGGTGTCCGTGGCGAGCATCGCGGTCCCTCCCGTTATCGCGGCGCAGCGGCGGTGAGGCGCCGCTCGAAGGCGGGGGCGAGCAGGGCCTGCACGCCGCCCAGGAAGGCGACCGCGGCCAGGAACAGGAGGCCGTAGGAGAATTGGCCGGTCGCGTCCTTGATCCAGCCGACGAGGTAGGGGGGCAGGAAGCCGGAGAGGTTGCCGAGCGCGGTCACCATGGCGATCGAGCCGGCCGCCGCCGGCCCCGGGAAACGCTCCGTGTAGAGTGCCAGCGAGGGGCCCTTCAGCCCGTAGATCCCGATCATCACCACGCAGATCGCCGCGAACTGCGCCAGCGGCTCGGCGAGCCAGACCGAGACGGCGAGGCCGGCAGCGACCAGGAAGGTCATGGCGGCGGTCGGCACGATCCGGTCCGCGTGCCGGTCCGACCACCAACCGCCCAAAACCATCGCCAGCGTTCCGAACGCGTAGGGGATCGCGGTCACGAAGCCGGTTTGGGCATTGGTCAGGCCGGCGGACTTGATGATCTGCGGCAGCCACAGGCTCAGGCCGTAGCTCGCCGTCGTGACGTCGAAGAACAGCAGGGCGTAGAACAGCACCCTCGGATCGCGGATCGTCGCCCAGATGCTCGGCGCCGCGTGCGCGCGGGCGGGCTCGGCGGCCAGAGCCGTCCGCAGCCAGTCCCGCTGCTCGCGGCTGAGCCACGCGGCCTTCTCGGGATGATCTGTCAGGACGAAGAGCAGCAGCACGCCGAGGAACACCGCGGGCAGCCCTTCGAGGATGTACATCCACTGCCAGCCTGACAGGCCGAGCCACCCGTCGAGCCCGAGCAGGAGCCCGGAGATCGGCGCGCCGACGAGGCTCGAGACCGCCATGCCCACCAGCATGAGGCCGATGCAGCGGGCCCGGTACGCCTTCGGGTACCAGAGCGCGGCGAACAGGAGCAGGCCGGGGAAGAACCCGGCCTCCGCGACGCCGAGCAGGAACCGGGCGACGCAGAACGAGACGGGCCCGGTCACCAGCGCCATCCCGGCCGAGACGAAGCCCCAGGTGATCATGATGCGGGCGAGCCAGAGGCGCGCGCCGACCCGGCCCATCATCACGTTGCTCGGGTACTCGAACAGGAAGTAGCCGAGGAAAAAGATGCCCGCGCCCCAGCCGTAAGTCGTGGCGCTGAGGCCGAGGTCCTTGTTGGCCGTCAGCGCCGCGAAGCCGACATTCACCCGGTCGATGAACGAGACCATATAGGCCACGACGAGGATCGGCATGAACCTCCGGTTGATCCGGCGGATCGTGGCACTCTCCAGGTCCATCTCCCGAGCCAGCCGCGTGCCATCGTGTGTGGCGAGGCCGACGGGGATTGCCCGCGTGTCCATGCGCTGTCCTCCCTGGAGGCCGCCGGCCGATCTTGCGGCTCTGGCGGGTGTGTTGGTGCGGCCCGGCCGCCTAGTCCGGTACCGGCGGACCGACCCCGAGCCGCGCCACCGCCTCGGCCGACGCCGTGTCGAGGGTGCGCAGGGACGCGAGCAGATCGGCCGCCGCCGCTGCGCCGACCGCGGGCGCGGCGAGTTCGCGGAACTTGTCGGCGAGCTCGTCGTCGGTGAGCGGCGCGTCCGGGTCACCCTTGCGGGTCGGCTGCCGCTGCGTGAGGCGGCGCCCGTCCGTCAGCGCGACCGTCACGACGGCCGAGCGCCGGGCCGGGAACGCCCCCTCGCTCTCAGGGTCGACGACCATCTCCACGCGCCGCATCAACGCCTGGACCCGTGGATCGGCGAGACGCTCCGGGCTGAACGCATCCAGCCGCACGCTGCCGTGCACGAGGGCGCTCGCCACGGTGAAGGGCGTCGAGAACCGCCCCTCGAAGGGCGTCGCGACCGCGCGCCGGTCGGTGACGTCGAGGGCCGTCCGGTAGGTCCCGACCGTAATGTCCGCGATGGCGTCGAGGTCGAGATCCGGTCGCAGCACCAGGGCGGCGTCGATGGCCGCGAAGGCGTGGCCGCAGCAGCCGTGGTTCTTGAAGGTCATGGCGCAGATGTTGTAGCGGCGCCCCAGCTCATCGACGGCGTGGTCCCACGCGGCGCCCCGGCTCATCGCCGCCCCGAACCCGGCCTCCCCCTCCAGCACGTCCAGGGCGCCGGTGACGCCGCGGCCGGCCGCTAGGGCGGCCAGCGCCCCGGCCTCCGCGGCGTGACCGGCATGCAGCGGCTTCGACATGGCGTCCGAGCGGAAGGCCTGCTGCAGCCCGGCCGCCATGGTGGCGGCGGTGGCCAGCGCGTGGGCGGTGCGACCGGCATCGAGGCCGAGCAGGCTGGCGGTTGCGGCGGCCGCCCCGAACGTGCCGATCGTCCCGGTCGTGTGCCAGTAGCGGTAATGCGACGGCTGCACGGCGACGCCGATGCGCGTCGAGACCTCGTAGCCGACAACGATGGCCCGCAGCAGCGCCGCACCGTCCGCGCCCAGGGTCTGCGCGGCGGCGAGCGCCGCGCCGATCACCGGACAACCCGGATGGTAGATCGCATCGCGGAAGATGTCGTCGAACTCGACGATGTGGGAGGCGGTGGCGTTGATCAGCGCCGCCGTCCGCAGGGGCGCCCGGAGCCCGGTGCCGTAGACCACCGCGCGGCCGCCACCCGCCGCACCCCCGAACTCGTCGGCGAGCGCCGCGGCCAGCAGCGTCGCGGGTGGGAGGCGCGCGCCCGGCAGGAGTGCGGCGAACCAGTCGATCAGGGCGCGCTTGGCGTGGTGCAGCACGGTCTCCGGCAGCGGGTGCGCCCGCTCGGAGGCCGCGTAGGCCGCCAGCACCTCGATCACCGTGCCCGGGTGAGCCATGGTCACGGCGGTCAATCCCGGTAGGTCGGGTCGATCCGGTCGAGCTTGCGCAGGAGCGCCGGCCATTCGAGGACGCCGAACGGGCGGCGCACCTCGGGCCGGTAGAGGTGGTTGGTTTTGGCGATGACGTCGTCGGAGGGCAGGACCAGATCGGTGCTCGCCGCCATCGCCATCAGCTGCGCCTTGCAGGCCAGTTCCGCCCGGTAGATGTTGCTGAAGGCCTGCGGCACGGTCGGCCCGACCACCAGCAGGCCGTGGTTGCGCAGGATCATCAGATCCGCGTCGCCGAGGTCGTCCACGAGGCGCTTCTGCTCGTCGAGATCGACCGCCACGCCCTCGTAATCGTGGTAGGCGACCGTCGAGAAGCGCATCGCCGTCTGGGTCATCGGCAGGAGGCCGCACTTCATGGCGGAGATCGCCATGCCGGCCGGCGTGTGCGTGTGGATGACGCAATCGACCGCGTGCCGGGCCCGGTGGACCGCGCTGTGGATCACGAAGCCGGCACGGTTCACGCCATAGTCGAAGTCGGGCTTGTCGACGATGTTGCCGTCGAAATCGATCTTCACGAGGTTCGAGGCGGAGATCTCCTCGTAGAGCAGCCCGTAGGCATTGATCAGGAAATGCTCCGGCTCACCGGGGACGCGCACCGAGATGTGGTTCGCGATCATGTCGGTCATGTCCCAGAGGGCGACCAGCCGGTAGCAGGCCGCGAGGTTGATCCGCGCCTCCCACTCCTCCGGCGAGACCCGATCACGCATCGAGGGCAGATCGAGATCGTAGCGCTTCCCCCGAAGCTCGGCGATGCCGCTCGTCATCCGTCTCCTCCCGTCTTCGGCGCCGGCGCAGGCCACAGGGGTCCCGAAGCACCGGCGCGTCTTGACCGGAGGGTCGCTCAACTCCGAAAAATTTACAACCGTGAATTTTTCAGATCTGCGACCGGCGGGCCGACGATGCCGCGCAGGCCCGCGAGGATGCGCGCCCGGTTGGGTTCCAGGCGCGACAGGGGGCCGGCGACTCCGAGGACCGTGGCACGCCCGTCGGCCATCTTCGGCGCTAGCACCGCCATGGTCCCGGCGCCCTCGGTGACCTGATTGGCCGACCACGCGTAGCCGGCGGCGCGGACTGCCTGGAGGCCGTCCCAGAAGGCGTCGAGGTCGAGGGTCACGCCGCCGCGCCGGTCGAGCTGACGCACGAGGCGGGCGATCGCGTCGCGGGACTGGTGCGCCAGCAGCATTCGGCCGGCGGCTGTGGAGTGGATCGGCCGGAACGTGCCGGGATGCAGGTGGTAGCGCAGGAGGTGGCGAGCCTGGACGACGTGGATGTACTGGACGTGGAGGTCGTTCTGCATGCCGAGCACGACCGTTTCGCCGGTCGCCTCCTGCAGCGCCTCCATCAGCCGGATCAGCACCCCGTCGCGGAAGACGCAGGCCTGCACCCAGGCGCCCAGCATGGCGACCCGCATGGTCGGGCTGTAGGTGCGCCGCTCGAAATCGTACGAGAGGTAGTCGAGGGCGAGCAGGCTCTTGAGCAGGGCCAGGGTGCTGGAGGCCGGGTAGCCCAGGGCCCCCGCGATCTCGGTGAGCGATTGCGGGCATTGGACACGGTCGAAATGCTCCAGCACCTCGACCACCCGGCGCGCCGACTTCACGGCCGCGCCCTGCGACTCGGTCGGGACGTCCGCGCGCACCGTCACGGCGCCAGCACCGCACGAACGATATTCACATCCATGAAACACATGACCCGCATCGGTCCGGCTGGCCCGCCTCTTCGTCTGACCGGTCGGTGATACCGGAAGGCGGAGGGCGCCGGTAGCGCGGAGACTCACGGGAATCCGTAGAGCGCGGCCGGGTTGTCCACCAGGATGCGATGCAGGGCGCTGTCGTCCGTCCAGCGCCGGAGCGTCCGCAGCAGATCCGCGTCGGACGGGACGCCGTGGTCGCTCGCGCCGCCGAAGTAGTTGATGTGCGGCCAGTCGCTGCCCCAGACGAGGCGCTCCGGATTGGCCGCGATGAGTGCGGCGGCGAAGGGATCGACATCGCCGTAGGGCGGACCGGCTTCGGTGAGGCGGTCGGCACCCGAGATCTTGGTCCAGGCCGTGCCGTCCGCCACCAGCCGGCAGAGCAGCGCGAAGCCCGGATCAGCGACGCCCCGCGCCGTACTCATACGGCCCATATGATCGATCACCACCGGCATGCCGCAGGCTGTCAGGCTCGGCCAGAGCTCGGGCAGGTCCGGTGCGTGCAGCCACGCCTGGAGGTGCCATCCCCGCGCCCGCAACCGGGGCGCGAGCGTCCGCAGGGCGTCCAGCCCCATGCCGTTGCGGTAAACCTGGCGTCCGTTGCGGCGGAACAGGTTGACGCGTACGCCGCGCACGCCCGCCTCCGTCATGGCGTCGAGGTCGGCCTCGCCGACGCCTTCGGACAGGACCGCGACGCCGCGCAGCCGGTCCGGAGCCACCGCGAGCGCGTCCAGCATGGCGCGGTTGTCGTCGCCGTAGGCACTGGCGGTAACGATCACGCATCGGGCGAGGCCCATCGCGTCGAGCTGGCGCACCAGGGCGGCGCCGTCATTCTCCGGGGGCGTGTAGCTGCGGTCTTCCGCGAGGGGGGAGCGCGCATAGGGCCCGAAGACGTGGGTATGGCTGTCGCAGGCACCGTCAGGGAGCGCGAAGCCCGGGGGCTCGGGCGCCTCCGGAGGTAGGCAGTCGCGGCTCATCGGCATCCTCCGGCTCGTATCCGGTGCCCGTGATGGCCTGCTGCGGATTCGATCGCAATGCACAGATATGAAATAGTTCGATGCCGGCCCCGTACCGTTCAAGGATCAGATCTCAGGGTTCGCCAAGCCGCTCGTCAGTCCCAAGGAACGCTGGTTCGGTCCTCTCAGAGGGCGATGCGATCGGTCGTGCTCCGGCATCCGCCGCGTGCCTCGATCTGTGTCGCCCGTCGATGCCTATGGACAGCGAGCATCCAATCTTACACACTTGTGAAAGATACGGGCGTAACCCCGCCGCCCCCCGGTGCGGGGACGTCCAGCCCATCACCGGAATGGAGAGCGATGGCGTCAGGCGCCAAGAGACTGGCCGGCCATGCCGAGGCTGTCCCCGGAACGGCGGCGACCGAGACCGCCGCGGGGACGCGCCGGCCCGGCAAGCCGATCGCGCTGGCCCTGGCCGATTACGAGGCGGCGGCGCGGCGGCATCTGCCGCGGCCGGTCTTCGGCTACATCGCGGGCGCCGCGGAGACCAATGCCGCGATCGACGACAACCGGCAGGCGTTGCGCGAAGTTGGGTTTGTGCCGCGCGTGCTGGTCGGGGTCGGCGCGCGCACGACCGCCGCCACACTGTTCGGCCGGGACTATGCCGCGCCGTTCGGCATCGCCCCGATGGGCCTGAGCGCCCTGGCCGCCTATCGCGGGGACATCGCGCTGGCCGCGGCCGCGCGGGCGGCCCGGTTGCCGATGATCATGAGCGCGTCCTCGCTCATCCGCATGGAGGACGTGATCCCCCACAATCCGGAGGCGTGGTTCCAGGCCTACCTGCCCGGCGAGCCCGACCGGATCGTGGCTCTGATCGACCGGATCGCGGCCGCGGGCTTCAGCACGCTTGTGGTGACCGTCGACACCGTGATCTCCGGCAACCGCGAGAACATCACCCGCACCGGTTTCTCGACCCCGCTCCGGCCGAGCCTGCGGCTCGCCCTCGACGGGCTCCTGCGCCCGCGCTGGACCGTCGGCACGTTCCTGCGCACGCTGGCGTGCCACGGCATGCCGCATTTCGAGAATTCCCACGCGGCGCGGGGGGCGCCGATCCTGTCCGCCTCGGTGCTGCGGGATTTCGGCAACCGGGATCACCTGTGCTGGGATCACCTGCGGCTGGTGCGGGATCGCTGGCGCGGCCGGCTGGTCGTCAAGGGGATCATGGCGGCGGCCGACGCGGTCGCGGCCCGGGATCTCGGCGCCGACGGGGTGATCCTGTCGAACCACGGCGGCCGGCAGCTCGACGGGACGGTGTCGCCCCTGCGCACCCTGCCGGCGACGGTGGCTGCACTCGGCGGCACGATCCCGGTGATGATCGACAGCGGCTTCCGCCGCGGCACCGACGTGCTGAAGGCACTGGCGCTGGGCGCGTCTTTCGTCTTCGTCGGGCGGCCCTTCCTGTACGCCGCGTCCCTGGGCGGCAGCCCCGAGGTCGAAGGCGCGATCGCGATCCTGAAGGACGAGGTCGGGCGCAACATGGGCCTGCTCGGCGTGAACGCCCTGTCCGAACTCGGGCCTGACCGCCTGCACCGGATTCCGGCCGCGGCGAACACTTGACCCCTGCGAGGAAGGAGCGTGCATGAGCGATGAGGCGTCGCGGTCCGGCGGAGCGGGCGGGCCCAAGCCGGACGTGCTTCTGGCGATCGACCTCGCGCCCTTCGCCCTCGACCGGCTGCGGGCGCACTTCACCGTGCATCAGGCCCTCACGCCCGACGCCCGCGCAGAGGTCGCCGCGCGGGCCGGCGAGCGCGTCCGGGCGATCGTGACCAATGGCACGACGCTGATCCCGGCCGCCCTGATCGCGGCCCTGCCGAATCTCGGCATCATCTGCGCCCAGGGCGTTGGCTACGAGGGCGTCGACCTCGCGGCGGCCCGCGCGCGCGGGATCGTGGTCACGCACGGCACCGGCACCAACGCGGATTGCGTGGCCGACCACGCGCTCGCCCTGTTCCTGGCGGTGCTGCGCGACATCCCGCGCTTCGACGCCGCCGTGCGGGCGGGCCGCTGGCGGGAGGGCGGCACGGCCCGACCGGGCGCGCACGGGAAGCGCGCCGGCATCCTGGGGCTCGGCGGGATCGGGGGCCGGATCGCCAGGCGCTGCGCCGGCTTCGACATGGCGGTGCGCTACCACAACCGCCGGCCTGTCCCGGACGTCCCGTGGGACTACGCGCCGAGCCTCAGCGACCTCTGCGCCTGGGCGGACGTCCTGTTCGTGGCGCTGCCGGGCGGGGCTGCGACCCGCCACTGCGTCGGGGGCGCGGCCCTCGACGCGCTCGGGCCGGCCGGCTTCCTCGTCAATGTCGGGCGCGGCTCCGTGGTGGACACCGACGCCCTGGTCGAGGCCCTCGGTGCCGGCCGCCTCGCCGGCGCGGGGCTCGACGTGATCGAGGGCGAGCCCGTGGTGCCGGCGGCCCTGCGCGCCCTGCCCAACATCGTGCTGTCGCCCCATATCGCCGGCCGCTCGCCCGAGACCATGGAGGCGACGATCGGGCAGGTCGTCGGCAACCTCGCCGCCTTCTTTTCGGGCGCGGCCGTGCTCTCGCCGATCCCCGACCGCGCCTGAACCCCCCCCCCCGCTCCACCCGCCGTCCGGAGAACCGATGTCACACCGAGGCCACCTGATGGGACCGAGTCGCCGGGCCCTGCTGCAAGGCGCCGGTACCCTGCTGGGGACCGTGCCGCTGCGCGCCTCCGCGGCCGAAGGCACTGCCGGTGGGACCGTCAGCCCAATCATGGCCAAGCTCAGCGCCTATATGGGCGCGGCCGGAGACCGGGCGCTCCCGGACGCGGTCGTCGAGACGGCCAAGCACCACATCCTCGATACCTTCGCCGCCATGGTGTCGGGCTCCGGACTCCTACCGGCCAAGGCCGCCTACGGCTTCGCGGCCTCCTACGGCGGCTCCGGTGATGCGACGCTCGTCGCCTCCAGGGCCACGGCCGATCCGCTGGTGGCGGCCCTGGTCAACGGCATGCTGGCGCATTCGGACGAGACCGATGACTCGAACGAGTTCTCGCAGTCGCATCCGGGCGCGCCGATCGTGCCGGCGGCGCTGGCCGCCGCCGAGAAGTTCGGGATCGACGGCACGCGCTTCCTGCGCGCCGTGACGCTGGGCTACGACGTCGGCCCGCGGGTCACCCTCAGCTTCGACGCGATCCCGTTCCGCAACACCAGCCACAAAAGCACCCACGCCATCGCGGGCGCCTTCGGGGCCGCGGCGGCCGCCGCCTGCGCCGCCGGGTTCGACGCGCAGCAGATGCGCTGGGTCCTCGACTACGCGGCCCAGCAATCCTCCGGCATCGGCGCCTGGACCCGCGACACGCAGCACATCGAGAAGTCCTTCGTGTTCGCCGGCATGCCCGCGCGCAGCGGCCTCACCGCGGCGCTGATGGTGAAGGCGGGATGCACCGGCCTCGACGACATCTTCTCCGGACCGGACAATTACTTCCTGGCCTACGCGCCCGATGCCCGCCTGGACGCGCTGACGGCGGAGCTGGGCGAGCGCTACGAGATCGCCCGTACCAACATCAAGAAGTGGACGGTGGGCTCCCCGATCCAGGCGCCGCTGGATGCCCTGAGCAACATCCTGCAGCGCCGGTCCGTCGACGCCGAAGCCATCGAATCGGTCACCGTCCGCGTGGCCCATACCGAGGCGCGGGTCGTCGACAACCGCGACATGCCCGATATCTGCCTCCAGCACATGGTGGCGATCATGCTGCTCGACGGGACGGCCTCGTTCCAGGCGGCGCACGACAGGGACCGCATGGCCGATCCGACCGTGCTGCGGATGCGCGCCAAGGTCCGGCTGATCCCGAGCGACGCGCTGGAACGCCTCGAACCGGCCCGCGCCGCCATCGTGGAGATCGCGTTGAACGACGGGACAGTCCTGTCCGACAAAGTGCTGGCCGTCCGCGGCACGGCCGACAACCCGATGCCGCGCGCGGAGGTGGTCGCCAAGTGCCGCGACCTGATGGCGCCGGTCCTCGGCGCGGACAGGACGTCCCGGCTGATCGACGCCGTCCTAGCGATCGAGACGGTCGGGACCATGCGCGACGTCGCGGGCCTGCTGCGCCTGAGCTGAGCGAACTCGGGGACGCGTCGGAGACGGTGCGTCCCGCGCCACGCGACGAGACCCGAGCCGGGAGGATCCGATGATGACGTTGAGCCGCAAGCGATTTCTGTCCGGTCTGGCGGCGCTCGGCGCCGGGATGAGCCTCCTGCCCGGCGCGCGCCGACGCGCCTTCGCCGCGGATGCGCCGGCCGGCACCGCCGGGGTGACGGCGGAGATGGCCGCCTTCGTGGTCGCGGCCCGCTACGAGGACCTGCCGCCAGAACTCATCGCGCTCGGGAAGCAACACATCCTCGACGCGTTCGGCCTCGCCATCGCCGGCGAGAAGGCCGAGACCGGTCCGATCGTGCGCCGCTACCTCGCCGATCTCGGCGTGCTGAACGGTCCCTCCACCGTGCTCGGCACGACCCTGCAGGCCGCCCCGCGCTTCGCCGCCTTCGCCAACGGCGTCGCCATCCACGCCGACGATTTCGACGATACGCAACTCGCCGTCGCGAAGGACCGCGTCTACGGCCTGCTGACCCATCCCACGGTGCCGACCCTGCCGCCCGCCCTGGCGCTGTCAGAGGCCCTGAACAAGTCCGGCCGCGACTTCATGCTGGCCTATCATCTCGGCGTCGAGGTCGCCACGAAGCTCGCCGAGGCGATCGCGCCCCGCTCCTACGAGGGCGGCTTCCACTCCACCAGCATGTGCGGGGTGTTCGGCGCGGCGGCGGCCGCGGGGAAGCTGCGCGGCCTCGACGCCAAGCAGCTGCGCAACGCCTTCGGGGTGGCCGGCGCCGAGGCCGGCGGCCTGCGGGAGAATTTCGGCACGATGACCAAGCCGTTCCAGGCCGGCCATGCCGCCGAGGCGGGCATCGTGGCGACCGACCTCGCGGCCCTGGGCTGGACGGCGGCCGAGGACATCCTGGAGGCCAAGCGCGGCTTCTTCGCCGCCTTCGGGGGCGGCTGGGATCCCGGGGCGATCGTCGGCCGCCTGGGTCGGCCGTGGTCGCTGCGCTCGCCCGGCGTGTCGATCAAGCCCTATCCCTCGGGCTCGCTCACGCACCCCGCCATGGACGTGATGGCGGAGCTCATCGCGCAGCACGGCATCCGGGCGCAGGATGTGGCGCAGGTCCGGGTCGGCACCAACCGGCAGATGCTCAACACGCTGATCCATCACCAGCCGAGGACGGGCCTGCAGGCCAAGTTCAGCATGGAGTACTGCATGGCCGTGCTGCTGGTGCTCGGCAAGGCGGGTCTCGGGCAGTTCCAGGACGACGTGGTCAACCGGCCGGAGCTGCAGGCCATGGTCGAGCGGGTCGATTTCTACAACAACCCGGACGCCGACGCGGCCGGCGCCGACAAGATGCGCAGCTACGTCGAGGTCCGACTGACGGACGGGCGCTCGGTCTCGGGTCAGGGCGACTTCGCCCGCGGCAGCCCGGAGAAGCCGATGAGCTTCGACGACACCGTGGCCAAGTTCGAGGGCTGCGCCGACTTCGCCGGGCTGCCGCGCGAGCGGGCCGGGCGGATCGTGTCAACCGTCCGGAACCTGGAGGCGGTCCCCGACATGCGCGTGGTCCTCACGAGCCTCTTCGCCTGAGCCTCGGCGGCATCCGCGGCCTCGCCTCGCAGTCGGCTGGCAGCGGGCCGATCCGTAGCGGCGGCCTCTCCGTCCGTGCGAGTGCTGGCGCCGCGTTTCGACGGCGAGGGGTGATGGAGCGGATCGACTTCCTGGGCCTGCAGGCCTTCCTCAGCATCGCCAACTGGGGCAGCTTCAACCGGGCCGCGGCCAGCCTCAGCCTGTCGCAGGCGGCCTTGAGCCACCGCCTGAAGAAGCTGGAGGACGAACTCGGCGTCAGGCTGGTCGCCCGGACGACGCGGCAGGTGACGCTGACGCCCGCCGGCGTCGAGCTCCTGCCGAGCGTGCAGCGCATCGTCGACGAGCTGTCCCAGATCTTCGGGACGCTGCGGCGTCAGGGCCGCGAGAGCCAGGACGTCGTCCGGTTCGGCTGCCTACCGACGATCGCCGGGCACCACCTGCCCGTCATCCTGCAGGGGTTCAGCGCCGCTCACCCGGGCGTGCTGGTGCGTGTCCTCGATCAGTCGGCCACCGCGATCATCGAGCGCGTGCGGGCGGGCGAGGCCGAATTCGGCATCACCATCATGTCGGCCCAGCACTACGACCTCGATATCACCCCGATCCACCAGGAAGCCTTCGTGCTGGTGTGCCGGGCCGATCACGCGCTCGCCGACGCGAAGGTGGTGACGTGGTCCGCGCTGGACCGGGAGATCCTGATCAAGATCGGGGAGCAGACCGGCAACAACCTGCTCATCGCGGCGGGGCTGGGCGGACGCTACGCGGACGTGACCTGGGCCTACGAGGTGCACCGCGTCGCCACCGCCATCGGCATGGTCCGCGGGGGCCTGGGTGTGACCGTCGTGCCGCGCCTGGCCTTTCAGGCCGCCGACGAGGCAAAGATCGTCGCCGTGCCGCTCCGGGCGCCGAGCATCGCGCGGACGATCGGCATCGTGACGCGCCGCCATCACACCCTGTCAGCGGTGGCGGAGAGCCTGGCCCGGATGATCCAGGCCTACTTCAACGCGCTCTGACCGCGCAGCCTCCCGGCAGAACCGGGTGGCGGGGCATCGCGCCGGACCGTTCCGAACCGGCAGGTATTATTCGATCACGTGCATCAATAGCTTCAATCTAATCATTTGTTTGCTCGGGCGGGGGGCGCTAGCGCTGCATGCACAATAGTGCGCGCGAGGGGCGACGCACGCTTCGGGAGGGATGAGACATGGCGGCCGCAGCGCGATCGGGTCTCGTCGTGACAGCCCATCCGGGCGACTTTGTCTGGCGCGCCGGCGGCGCCATCGCCCTGCACGCGCGCAAGGGCTACCGGATGAAGATCGTCTGCCTGTCGTTCGGCGAGCGCGGCGAGAGCCAGTGGGCCTGGAAGAAGGCCGGCGTGCGCCTCGAGGACGTGAAAGCCCAGCGCCGCGCCGAGGCCGAAAAGGCGGCCGGCATCCTCGGCGCCACGATCGAGTTCCTCGACGTCAGCGACTATCCCCTGCGCGTCGACGAGGCCGTGCTCGACCGGCTGGTCGACGTCTACCGCGAGGAGCGTCCGGCCTTCGTACTGACCCACGCCCTCGAGGACCCGTACAACTTCGACCATCCGGTCGCCGCCCACGTGGCGCAGGAGGCCCGGGTGATCGCCCAGGCCGCCGGGCACAAGCCGGACCCGGACCGCAGCTACGCCGCGCCGCCGGTGTTCCTGTTCGAGCCGCACCAGCCGGAGCAGTGCAACTTCAAGCCCCAGGTCATCCTGAACATCGATGCCGTGTGGGAGACCAAATTCCGCGCGTTTCAGGTGCTCGCGGCGCAGAAACACCTCTGGGAATACTACACCCGCGTCGCCCTCAACCGCGGCGTCCAGGGCGGCCGCAACTCCGGGACGGCGATGACCTATGGCGAGGCCTATCAGCGCCTCTTCCCGATGACGCTGGAGGAGCTGGCATGAGCAACGTCGTCGTCCGCAACATCCCCCGCGTCGCGCCGGCCGTCGCCGCGACGCTCGCCGGGCACGGCGTCTCCACGGTCCACGAGGCGCAGGGGCGTACCGGCCTCCTGAAGACCTACATGCGCCCGATCTGGGAGGGCGCCGCGATCGCCGGCAGCGCCGTGACCGTGCTGGCGCAGCCCGGCGACAACTGGATGCTGCACGTGGCGATCGAGCAGTGCCGCCCCGGGGACGTCCTGGTGGTGGCCTGCACGACCGACAACACCGACGGCATGTTCGGCGACCTGCTGGCCACCTCGCTGAAGGCGCGCGGCGGCGTCGGCCTGGTGATCGACGCGGGCTGCCGCGACGTGCGCACGCTCAAGGCGATGGGCTTCCCGGTCTGGTCGCGGGCGATCTCCGCCAAGGGCACGGTCAAGGCGACTTTGGGCAGCGTCAACGTCCCCGTGGTCTGCGCGGGCGCCCTGGTCCGGCCGGGCGACGCGATCGTGGCGGATGACGACGGCGTGGTGGTCGTGCCCCATGCCGAGGCCGAAGCCGTCGCCGCGCAGGCGGAGGCGCGGGCCGCCAACGAGGTCGCCAAGCGCGCCCGGCTCGCGGCCGGGGAACTCGGCCTCGACCTCTATGCGATGCGCGACGCGCTGGCCGCCGCGGGCCTCGAATACGTGGACGATCGGCAGGACTGACGAACGCCGAAATAGAAGCCGGCAGACCGTCCGCGAAGAGACGGCACCGGTTCAACCGTGCAGCCCGCCCGGCCGGCAGCCCGAGCGGCGCACGATCCCGGATGGCCGGAGGAGACGCGTCATGAGGAAGCTCGGCTGGTACCACACGCTCGATCAGACCGAGCGCCGAACCTACTGGGCCTGCTTCGCAGGATTCGGTCTCGATGCCATGGACACGACGATCTACGCCCTCGTCATCCCAGCGCTGATCGCGACGCTCGGCCTGACGCAGGCCGAGGCCGGATACCTCGCCACGGCCTCCCTCGCCGGGGCCGCGGTCGGCGGCTGGGCCGCCGGCATCCTGGCCGACCGGATCGGTCGGGTCAGGATCCTGCAGGTCACCATCCTGATGGTCGCGGGTTTCACCTGCCTGGCGGCGTTCATGAGCGACTTCTGGTCCCTCGCCCTCGTCCGCTTCCTGCAGGGCCTCGGCTACGGGGGTGAGGCCGCGGTCGGCGGCGTCCTGATCAGCGAGGTGATCCGGCCGGCCCTGCGCGGGCGCGTCGCGGCCTCCGTCCAGAGCAGCTATGCGGTCGGCTACGCGATCTCGGTCAGCCTGCTGCCGGTCCTTGCGTCCCTGTTCTCCGAGGAGACGGGCTGGCGCGTCTTCTTCGCCATCGGCGTCATCCCGGCCGGGCTCGTCTTCTTCATCCGCCGGCTCGTCCCGGAATCCGGCATCTACGCCGAGGCGCGGGCTGCGCAGCGCGACGGCGCCGTGCCGCCGCCGTTCTGGACGATCTTCACCGGCCGGCACCTGCGCCGCACGGCCGCCGCCGCGATCATGTCGACCGGCATCTTCGGCGGCGCCTACGTGATGATCACGTGGCTGCCGACCTACCTGCGCACCGCCCTCGGCCTCTCGATCAAGTCGAGCACCGGCTACCTCGCGATGAACATCCTGGGCTCCCTCGTCGGGCCACTGCTCTACGGCTGGCTGTCGGACCGGATCGGCCGCCGCCCCGCCTTCATGACCTTCCTCGCGCTGCAGTCCGGCAACGTCGCGATTCTCCTGCTCGCGCCGATCGGCCTCACCACGACCATCGTCCTGAGCTTCTTCCTGGGCGCGTTCCAGGGGGCCCTGGCCTCGGGCATGCTGCCGACCTTCGCGGAGCTGTTCCCGACCGCGATCCGGGCGAGCGGCCAGGGCTTCTGCCTCGGGGGCGGCCGCGGCTTCGGCTCGGTCGTGCCCGCCACGGTGGGCATCCTGGCCGCAAGCCTGCCGCTCGGCACGGCGATGGGAGCCTGCGCCCTCTGCGCCTACGGGGTCGCCTTCTGCGCGGCCCTGGTCCTGCCCGAGACCGCCGGAACTGACCTCCATGAAACGGCCGGCGGCTCGGCGGCCGGGACGGGTCAACACAGACAGCCATCGGACATCGTGTCGGCATAATCGCGCCGCCGAGCGGCTGCTGATCCGTCTTTGCACCCGAAAGCGGCCATTCCGCTTTCGGCCACATGGCGCGATCGATGCAACTTGAAATAAGCGCAATATGTCGCAACTCAAGCGGATATCTGCGTCACGCCGGCATAATGGTGCGGCACATCAATGCATTCCGGGCTTTGGCCCTTTGCGAAAAATGCTTCGGCCTCGGAATACTGGTCTATTTTGATCAAGGCGGGCGCCTTCCGAAAACGTAACCGGCGGTTGTGAAATCATCAAACCCTAATCCAAATTAACGCGTTAGCGAATTCAATTTTGCCGATCTTAACCTATTATACGCCAGGCTGACCCGACCGAAAACAGACATACCATAGTGCAAAAGGTCAAAGCCATGCGCTTTATTTCCGATCTCAAGATAACGACCAAGATGACGGCCGCCTTCTTATCCCTCACCGCGGTCACGCTCGGAAGCAGCGCCTTGGGCTATGGACGGCTGAAGTCGATCGACGCAAACATCCGCATGACGGAACACACGTTTCAGGTTCTGCGGTCACTCGATGCTGCGACGACCGCTATGGTCAATCAAGAGACCGGTGTCCGCGGCTACCTCATCTCGGGCGACGCAAAGTTTCTAGCTCCGTATCGGTCAGGTCAGACTGAGTTCCGCGAGAGCTTCGAGCGGGTCAAGCAGCTAACGTCTGACAATCCCGACCAGCAGGGCCGACTCGTCAACCTGAAGCAGGCCGCGGACGCGTGGTCGGACGGGGTTGCCGCCCGAGAAATCGCCAGCGCCGAAGCTGGGCATCTCGAGAAGGCCCGGGAGATCGAGGCGAGTGGAGCTGGGAAGTCCTCTATGGATGCCCTCCGCGCCCGTGCCTCCGAAATTGCGCAGACGGAGCACGACCTCCTCGCTCGCCGCAGTGCCGAGCAGCAGCAAGCGTTCGATACGGCGTATTTCACCAGCATCGCTGGCAGCATCGCCAGCGTCTTCATCGCGCTGCTGCTGTCAGCCCTCGTGTTCGTCCTGATCGCCCGCCCTCTGGGCCGTCTGGTGTCGGTGCTGCAGCGGATGGCGCAGGGCGAGACCGATGCGCCCATCGCCGAAGCCCAGCGCGGCGACGAGATCGGCGCGGTCGGCAAAGCCGTCGAAGGTATCAAGGCCATGGTCGCCAAGACGGCGTCGGAGCAGGCCGATCTGCAACGAAGCGCCGACGCGGTAGCGGTCGCGGAGCGACGCCGGACGATGATCGAGCTCGCCGACAGCTTCGATCGTGCCGTGGGGGGCATCGTGGGCATGGTCTCGTCGTCCGCGACCGAATTGCAGGCCACCGCACAATCGATGACCGCGACGGCCACGGAAACTGCCAGTCAGTCCACGACCGTGGCGGCCGCGGCCGAAGAGGCGGCATCGAACGTCAATACCGTTGCGGCCGCGGCGGAGGAGCTTGGCTCGTCGGTGCAGGAAATCGGACGCCAGGTGAACGGCTCGGCCGAGCTCGCGCGCGTCGCCGTGGGTGAAGCCGATCAGGCCGGAATGCTCGTCCGCGAATTGAGTGCGTCGGTGGGTGAGATCGGCGATGTGGTCGGCCTGATTTCGAGCATTGCCAGCCAAACCAACCTCCTCGCGCTGAACGCGACGATCGAGGCGGCGCGGGCGGGCGTCGCCGGCAAGGGCTTCGCCGTGGTCGCTTCTGAGGTCAAGGCACTCGCTGAGCAAACCGCCAAAGCGACCCGCGATATCGCCGGGCAGATCACAAAGATCCAGAGCTCCACGGGTCATGCAGTCTCGTCGATTGGCGAGATCACGGGTCGGATCCGCGAAATCAGCGGTGTCGCGACGTCGATTGCCGCCGCCGTCGAGCAACAGGGGGCCGCGACGCAGGAGATCGTCCGCAATGTCAGCCAAGCTTCGGCGGGCACCTCTGAGGTCACGAGCAACATCAGCGGCGTCGCCGGCGCCGCCGAGGAAACCGGCGCCGCCGCCAGTCAGGTCCTGAATGCGGCATCGGAGTTGTCTCGCCAGTCCGAGAGCCTCAACGCCGAGGTCGGACGGTTCCTCGCCTCGATCCGCGCAGCCTAAAAAGGCATCCCGCGAAGACCGCGTGCGGACCTGCTCAAATCCGCACTGCGGCTCTCGCGCGGTATGGTGGCGCTGATTGCACCCAGCATGAGCAATAATACAGTTGCAGGGAATCGTCCGAGAGCGTTTGACGGCTGTACATCCATACGATTCCAATGCACGTCCGTCATGTGCGACCGCCCTTTGGATGATGCAAGAGAGAAAGACACCCCGTCGACACAACCCCATTATCCGCAGATCATGGGCGCCTGCGGATGTCCGAGATATGGCTTGATCAATCACACATATTCAAGTCGTCATTTTCGGATCTCGGAAGGACGGAGCCCGAGGGTGTGAACCGCATCAAGCATTTGCAGGCTCTGTGATGGTGTGACTCAGGGCCGCCGCGTGCAGCGCGTAGGCGGCAATGGCGGACCTGCTCTGGCTCTCGGATGGGCAGTGGGCGGTGATCGAACCGTTCCTGCCGAAGGATCAAACCGGACCGGCGCGCAAGGACGACCGGCAGATCATCTCCGGCATCCTGCACGTGCTCACCTCCGGCTGCCGCTGGCGCGACTGCCCGGCCGCGTATGGCCCACGCACCACCGTCTACAACCGCTTCGACAGGTGGTCACGGCGCGGCTTCTGGAGGGCCATGCTGGCGGCGTTGGTCCGAGCCGGATGGTCGGGCGAGGCAACGGCCATCGACAGCACCTCCGTGAAGGCGCATCGCTCCGCCCACGGCGGTGAAGGGGGGCGCGTGCGCAGGCCATTGGCCCGTCGCGCGGCGGCCGGACGACCAAGATCCACGCCCTCACAGATGTCCTCGGCCGGCGCGGCGTCCGCCTGCTGACGCCGGCAATGCCCGCGATGTCACCACCGCCCCCGCCGTCCTGGCCGACGCGCCCGGCCGGATCCGCCGCCTGAGCGCCGACAGGGGCTACGCCGCCGATCGGCTGCGCAAGGATCTGCGCGTGCGGAGCATCACGCTGATCATCCCGGGCCAGCGCGGCCGCAAGAGAAGGATCCGCCACGACAAAAGGCGCTATCGTGAACGCCGGCGCGTCGAGGCCCCTTCAATCGCCTCAAGGACCTCCGCCGCATCGCCACCCGCTACGACAAGCTCGCCCGCAACTACGCCTCAGCCGTCGCTCTGGCCGCCGTCATCGCCTTCGGGTGCTGATCGGGTCCAGACCCGAACTCGGGCGTCTCTCAAAAGGTCCCTTCCCCGGTCCGCAGCGGTCACGCATTCTGCCAACGCGATGTGACGTCCCGGAGCGCCGCATCGCCGTTCGCCTCCGAAGCCCCTTCCGAACCAAAGGAGCGAACCGACTGGCGCACGATCACGTCGTCACGCGTGATCGACCAATCAAACCGACCGGGCTCCTTCGTGGATGGTGTGACCCGCAGCTTGTGGGGGTTCGGTTTGAAGGTGATCATCTCTCTTAGTTGGTGAGCCGTGGGGCCATCCGTGAGAGGGTGGCCAAACAGCCGCGACCGCAATCGGCACGGTCGCCCGAGAAAATCCTGATGCCCCGGTCTGGACGGGTCTGCATGAAACCGTCTCGCGATGAAATCAGCCCCGGCAGCCCGTGATCAGATCGGGCGGCGGGGCTAACAGCCCGGCGAGGACGCCTGCCGGAGGCAACGATTCGTTAATCATAAGCACCGATACAGCTGTCAGCGATCGGCTGGGGGCTGAGCGCCGAAGGTGCAGCGCCGCGACCCGGAGATACGGTCTCGCGGTGCGGCTTCGTCGGCGCAGTCGCAACAAGCCCACACCTGGAACACCAGGGTGGGCGCTTTTCATCGCTTTCAGCGGCGGGATGTTCGGTTCCGGCCTGTGGTGCGCGGCAGGCTCGGCGGCAGCGCGTCGAGGCCGTCGTCCAGCGGCAGCAAGGTCTGCCGCTGGAGGCGACGATAACCGCCTCGTCTTCCAGGCTGAGCACCTTCGAGCGGGGCTCCTTCGGCCCCATCGGCGCTCTGGCTGGTCTGGCGTGAGCGCCACCTCTGCACCATCGTGGCGCTGTCGCGCTTGGCGGCGGCCCTCACCCTCTCTTGACCAGCTGGGATTGCCCGCCGGACCGTCTCAGGCGTCGTGGCGCTGCCGTGGAGAACCTGTCCCATGGCGCGTCCGTTCAAGCGGCATCGGTCGCACCACCACACAGCGGGACCGAACATCCAGGCAGATCCAGGGCTATGCCCGCATCTATGGCTGCGGTCCTACGCCGAGGCGGCAATCGGCCGATCGCATGCCTCTATCAGGCGTTCCTCGTCGGATCGCTCCGGCATGTCAGCAGCGACCTTCTCGACGCGGCTGCACTCTGGGGAGCGCCGGTGGCGGCTCGCGATCAATCCGCACGGTATTCCGACCAGCCGCTTTGGCGGCGTAGAGGGCCGCGTCGGCCCGGGTAAAAAGCTCGGCTGGAGCACCATCGCCGGAGCTGGCCTCGTTGTACGCGATGCCAACCGACGCGCCAGCGCGCAGCTGGCGCCCGCCGTCCGGGATCGGATGCCCGAGCGCTGCACGGATGCGCCAACCCAGCGCCTCCACCGCCCACCGATCAACGGGTTGAGCGATCAGCACCGCGAATTCGTCGCCGCCGATGCGGGCCACGAGCGCGGCATCCGGACAGGTTTCCTTGAGCCGTGCGGCCGAAACCTGGATACAAAGGTCGCCTGCTACGTGTCCGTAGGCATCGTTGATACCTTTGAAGCCATCGAGGTCTACGAGCAGCAGCGCGCCGATCGGAGCACGCCCAGCTGCCTCCGAAAGCCGCTGATCGAAGGCACCCCGATTGGCCAGACCGGTCAGGGCATCACGCTGAGCCTGCCTGCTGAGTTCGGCGAACCGAGTGATCTCCTCGGTGACGTCCTGCTTGAGCCCGAAAATCCGGACTGGCCGGCCACCCTCCGTCTCGACGGACGCCGTTATTCTGATCCAGCGGTGTCGCCCGCGGGCGGTGACGATCTCTGCGTCGAGGCGGAAATCCGCCCCGGTCGCCAGCGCCCGCCTCCGGATTGATGACAACAGGCGGAACGAGGCTGGTTCGTAGAAGTCGAGGATCCGTGCGCGCTGCAAGCGTGTACCACGCGGGATGTCGAACAGGTCGTAGACACCGCCCGTCCATTCGAGCGCCTCGTCGCGCAGACGGCACTCCCATAGACCCGCTGACGCTCGCGCCAGGGCTTCCTCGCGGCGCGACAGAAGGGCGGTCCGACGCAGCGGTAGGGCGTTCATTAAGAAGGTTCCGACGCGATCGCACACACGCGTGCTGTTCTTGCCACACCGGTCTTAAGCAAGCCTTAACTATGGCCTGCGTGGCAGCGATCCGGGTACGGCGCAAAGCACCAGGCCTTGCCCCCCTGCAAGATCAGCAAACCGTGATGCATCATACAGATAGCAAGGGCGTTGGTGTCGCGTGACAGGAGTTTCATCCCATGCCTTACAGCCGACCGACCGCTCGCCTCCTTCTGGCAGCGACCCTCTCGCTTGCTGGGCTCGTAGCCGCCCGAGCTGCGACTGTATCCGATGAGGACAAGGCCTTCGTCGCTAAAGTCTCGCAGGGTGGGATGTACGAGGTCGAGCTTGGAAAGCTCGCTGAGGGCAAAGGCGCTCGGCAGGATATCAAGGACCAGGGTAACACCGAGGCGCATGACCATGGCCTCGTGGGCGACAAGCTGAAGTCGATTGTCACCGGCGCCGGGCTCTCAGTTCCGGATACGTTGAACGCCGAGTTCCAGGGCCGGCTAGACCGGATGAAGGGGCTGTCGGGTGCGGCCTTCGACGCCGCCTACGTCAAGGACATGAAGGCGATCCACGATGCGGATGGTGCCGCTTTCGCCAAAGAGGCCAAATCCGGCACCAACCCGGATCTGAAGGCCTTCGCCACCGAAACCCATCGCATCGTCCAACGCCACCTCGGTGAACTCGGCGCCAAGACCAACTAGGGTCGCTTCGGCCTTGGTGGACGGTTGGGGGCTTGGCTGAGCAGAGCTTCGGATGACAGTTCACGATCTGTCTCCTGCTCGGAGACGGCGGGGGAGCGGTAGCCGAGCGCTGAGTGTCGGCGCAGCGGATCGTAGAGGCGCTCGAAGTCGCTGAACCAGGCCCTCCGAGCCTCCGCCTGTGAGCGGAAGCGTCGGTGGGCGAGCACTTCGCATTCGCGCGTGGAGAAGAGGCTTTCGGCCATGGCGTTGTCGTAGGCGCCGCCGACCGCGCTTATGGACGGGCGCATGCCTGCCTCACGGTATCGGTTGCCGATGGCGAGCGACCTGTCAGGCCTGGAACGTTCGGGTTCTGGGATGAACGGGGTCTATGCCCCTGTCGCCGCCCGCTCCTGCCATCGCCGCGCATAGGCTGCAATCCGCGCATCGGGCGCGGCGGCGCGGGTGGAAACGGCGCCGTCGGACATCCGGCCGAAATCGCCGGGTCGTGTCGCCAGCTGTGCGCAGCCCGTCGTGGTCCCGGCAAAGCCTGTCGAGGCCGTCACCGGGCGACCGGTGAGCGTCGCGAGCGCATCGAGGAAGACGTGGTTGCGGGCAAAGGGCCCCTCGACGACCGTGCCGCCCCCGGCATCGAGGATCTCCAGCATCCGCGCCGTCATGAGCGCGCAATAGAGGCTGGCGGCGGCCGTCCGCTGGCCGAGGGTGAGCTGGGCGGGATCCTGCGTCCAGGTGCCCGCGGCATCGGGATAGGGGCCCGTTCCGGGCGCGAAGCTCGGCAGCGCCATCACGGCGCCATCCAGCACCGCGGCGATATCGGCCGGCGTCGGAGAGACGGTGCCCGTGATCGTGAGCGCGTCGAACTCGCGCCCGCCCATGAAGCGGGCGGACGGCACGGCCCGGGCGAACGCATCGACATTGGCGAGGGTATCGCGGCGCGGATCGAGACGCCGCGTCGCGCCGCCCACGGCGAGGGCGATGATCCAGGTCCCGGTGGAGAGGACCGTGACGGGCGCCGGCGTGGCGCGCAGATAGGGCAGCAGCGAGGCGTTGGAATCGTGGATCCCGCAATGGACCGGGATCTTGCGCCCGCTCATCCCGATCGCATCGGCCCATGCGGGCTTCAGCGGACCCAGGACGTCGAAGGCGCTGCGCATCGGCGCCAGCAGCCGGTCCCAGCCGCGCTGCGTCGCGAGGGCGGAGACGCCGCCCTCCACCGGCATCCACAGATCGGTGTGGCAGCCGAGCGAGGTGACCTCGCAGGCGGCGACGCCGGTCAGCCGCCAGGCCCAGTATTGCGGATAGAACAGGATCCGGCGTGCGCGCGCGAAGGCCTGCGGGAACGTCTGTTCCTGCCAGTAGAGCTGCGCGCCGACATTCAGCCCGTTGGGCAGCCGGGGCGAACAGGTCTGCGAAAACGGCGGCCGGAGGCGGTCGTAGTCGGCCCGCAGGCTTTCGGGCGCGGCGCTCTCGTAGTCGAGGATCGGCAGGACCAGACCGTCGTCATCGACCAGGGCGACGCAGGCGCCATGGGTCGTGATCGAGATCGCGTCGATCGCATGGCCGCGCGCGCACTCGGCGAGCGCGGCCAGCAGGAAGCGCCACAACCGCTCCGTGTCGGCATGGGGATAGGGCCCGTCGCGCAGAACCGTGTTCGGCGTGGTCGCGACGAAGATGTCCTGGCCGGCCGCGAGATCGTGCAGCGCGAGCTTGGCGTTGGTCTTGCCGACGTCGATCACGGCGACGAAGCGCGGAGGATGCGCGCTCATGCCAGATGGAACAGGGTTTCGAGCGGCACCGCCACCGGCGCGTTGCCGGGCCCGACCGCCATCAGGTCGGCCATCGCGTCCCACCAGCGCTGCATGATCGCCGCCGTGGGCAGCGCGTCCATGCCGTGGTCCACGGGCCGCCAGAGAACCGCGAAGAGGTGGTTCGTCTCGGCGTCGAGATGAATCGAATAGTCGCGCACGCCCGCCTGGCGCAGCAGGGCGACGAGGTCCGGCCAGATCGCATCGTGCCGGGCGCGGTAGGCGGCCTCCGCCCCCGGCTTCAGGATCATGCGAAAGGCGATCTTCTCCAGCGCGGGAGTCGCGAGCGCGGGGGTCATGGCCGGCCCGCGGACACGCGGCGCCCGATGCCCCCGACGATGACGGGCAGCGCGATCACGCCGATGAGGAGCAGGCCGATGACGATCGACATGATGATGCCGGGCACGTTGAGGAGGCCGAGGCCGAAGGTGATGAGCCCCATGACGAAGGCCGCCAGGACGACGCCGACGATCGAGCCGGAGCCGCCGGTGATCGACACGCCGCCCAGAACCACCATGGTGACGATGTCGAGTTCCCAGCCGAGCGCGATGGAGGGTCGCGTCGAGCCCAGCCGGCTCGTCAGCATCACGGCGGCGAGCCCCGCGGCCAACCCGGTCACGACGAAGGCGAGGAACGTGATGCGCGCGACCCGGAGGCCGGAAAAGCGCGCCGCCGCCGGATTGTAGCCGATCGCCCGGACGCTCCGCCCGAGCGCGGTCCGATGGAGCACGAGACCGGCGGCGATCGCCAGGACGAGGAACGTGGCGAACTCGAAGGAGAGCCATTCCCAGACATAGCCCTGGCCGAAGAACGCGAAGCCGGCGGGATAGGCGGTGAAGGCGCCGTCGCCCAGGATCGCGTAGGCGAGGCCGCGGAACAGGCTCATCGTCCCGATCGTGGCCACGATCGAGGGCAGGCCGAGCGCGGTCACCAGCGCGCCGTTGACGATCCCGCAGAGGAGCCCGGTGCCGAGGCCGGCGAGCGCCACCGCCGGCATGGAGGCGCCCGTGCCGGCGAGCCAGCCCATGACGGTCGAGGCGAGCGCGATGGTGCCGGCCACCGAGATATCGATCTCGCCGCAGAGGATGACGAAGGCCAGCGCCAGGGCGACGATGGCTTTTTCGGTGACATTGAACGTCGCGTCGGAGATGTTCCAGATATCGAGGAAGTAGGGCGACGCCAGCGCGTTGGCGCAGAAGATCGCGACGAACAGGACGAAGAGCAACGCGTCCCAGCTGGTCGCGCGTTCGGCGAGCCGTGACCGGCCCCGGTCCGGCAGGCGGCGGAAAGCCGGCGCGGCCGGCGGGTCGGCCCGGACGGGCGAGAGGTCGGCGATGCTCATGCCCGAACCCCTTCCAGGCGATCGATCCGCTTGAGGATCACGCGGCCGCGGCTGCGCTCGGTCCGGGTGTTCAGGATGACGGCGGCGATGATGATCACGCCCGATATGGCCATCTGCCAGAACGGCGAGACGCCGAGCACGGGCAGCGCGTTCTTGAGGATGCCGAGGAATAGGGCGCCCAGGACCGCGCCGCCGACCGACCCGATGCCGCCGGCGATCGAGACGCCGCCGATGACGCAGGCCGCGATCACGTCGAGTTCGAAACCCGCGGCGACGTCCACATAGGCGACGGCGAAGCGCGAGACCCAGAGATAGCCGCAGAGGCCCGCCAGCATGCCCGAGAGGCAGAAGGCCAGGCAGGTCGTGCGCCCGGTGTCGATGCCCGCATAGGTGGCGGCGGTCGGATTGCCGCCGGTCGCGTAGAGCGCGCGTCCGAAGGTCGTCCAGCCGAACAGGATGGAGGCGCCGGCGATCGTGGCGATCGCCAGCCATGCCAGAACCGGCAGGCCGACCAGTTCCGTCCTCGGAAACGCGAGGAAGCGTTCCGACATCTGGAACGTGTTGATCCAGGCGCCCCCCGACAGGACGAAGGCGAGGCCGCGATAGATGCTGAGCGTGCCGAGGGTCACCACGATCGGCGGCAGCTTCAGGAGCCAGACGAGAAGCCCGTTCACCGCCCCCAGCGCGAGCCCGATCGCGAGGCAGGCGCCGACGACGACGCCGATCGGCAGGCCGGGATGGGCCGCGTTCAGCATGGCGGCGGCCATGCCGGTGAACGCCAGATTCGCCGCGACCGACAGATCGACCGAGCGCGTCATGATCACGGCCGCCTGTCGTTCGGAACCGGCGTCATGCGCAGCGGCACGGTCGATTCCCTGACGTAGCGGGCCACGTCCGGGGCGAAGGCGACGCCCACGGCGGCCCTGTCGGTGGCGACCTCGCTGACGAGGCGGGCGGGGTCGATCTGGGTGTACTGGTTGCGCGGCGCGCGGAAGCCCACCAGCCCGTAGAGGTAGGCCATGTCCTCCTCGTAGCGGCCGATATCCTTGAGCATCGCCTCGGCGGGCGACCCGAACGGCACGACCATGTGGTCGACGGTCTTCAGGCGCGGATCGGACCAGGACGTCACGTCGAGGCCCCTGTCGGCGCGGGTGATGAAGACGTAGCCGCTGCGATAATACGGCCGGGTGGCAAGCACCCGGGGATCGTCGCTGTCGAGGCCGACGACCACGTCGCAGAGGCCCTTCTCCAGCCCGTCGCGGACGAGGTAGATCGCGGGTTTGCTGAGCCAGACGAAGACCGGCTTCCGGCCCATCGCCTCGGCGACCGCCGCGGCGATCCGGTTCTCCAGGCCGGAGCCGTCCCGCAGCGACAGGGGGGGCTGCCTGTCGGAGGCGCAGATCCTCAGGGTCGCGGGATCGGCCGCCGGCGCCGCGGACGCCGTCGCGCCGTCGGACTGGATGGCCTGTGCCTCCGAGTCCTGGGCGCGGGGCTGCGCGCCCAGGGGCAGCAGGGCGAGGAGGGCTGCGGCGCAGGTCGCCGCACGAAGGGATCCGCCGAGGAGCGGCATGCGCGTCTGTCCCTGATGCTGTTCTGATTGTCGGCGCACCGGCCCGGACAGGGCGTGTCCGCGGGTTGTCGGCGTCACCCCGGAGACTTCGCCGGCCCGGAGGCCGGCGAAGTCCTGCGTCGCGGCTTACTTCGCAGCCTGCTGGTACTCGCCGACGTTCGGGTCGTCGTAGGGACCCTTGCCGTCCAGCGAGAACACGATCACGCCGCCGCCCATCTGGGTGTAGTTGGCGAGCTTCTTGAAGGCGCCGACCGCGCCGAGGCCGGCGGTCGGATCCTGAAGGTCGAACACCAGACCCACGCCCGGCCAGCCGCCCACGCCGTAATTGATCGCGACGTACTGCGTGCCCTTGTGGGTATAGGTGATCGGATACCCGATCGCCCCGGAGGGAAGCTTGAACTTCCACAGCAGGTCGCCGGTGTCGGAGTCCCGCGCCTTGATGAACCCGTCGAGGGTTCCGTAGAGCACGAGGTCGCCGGCGGTGGCGGTGGTGCCGCCCCAGACCGCGAAGCGCTCCATCTTCTCCCAGTTGAACTTGCCGGTGATGGCGTTGTAGCTCTTGATCTGGCCGAGGCCCTCGTAGTTCTGCCGGTCCCCCTTCGGGCCCGGATACATGTTCAGCGTCGCGCCGACGAAGAACTGGCCCGCCCGGTAGGGCAGCATGAACGGCTCCCAATCCATGCAGATGTGGTTGATGCCCATGAAGAAGGCCTGACGCTTCGGATCGTACGAATCGTGGCCCTGGTTGTGGTAGCCCATCGCCGAGGGGCAGATGTCCTTGGCGAGGTGATCCATCCGGGTGCCGTATTCCGGATCGCGGACCGGGGTGCCGGACTTCAGGTCCACCGACTTGAACACGTTGACCGTGTCGTCGATCTTGTTGGCCGAGACCAGGGAGCCGTCGGTCCGGTCGAGGGTGTAGACGATGCCGTTGCGGTCCGGATGGGTGAGGAGCTTGCGCAGCTTCCCGTCCTTGTCCTTCTGCTCGGACAGCATCATCACGTTGACGCCGGCATAGTCCCACTCGTCGTGGGGCGTCTTCTGGTAGCCGAAATGGGCCTCACCGGTATCGGCGTCGCGGCCGAAGATCGTCATGGTCCACTTGTTGTCGCCCGGCCGCATGGTCTCGTTCCACGGTGCCGGGTTGCCGGTGCCGAAGTAGATCATGTTCGTGCCCGGGTCGTAGGCGTACCAGCCCCAGTTGGTGCCGCCGCCGATCTTCCAGGCGTCGCCCTCCCAGGTCGCCGTGCCGAGGCCCTTCTGGCCGTAATGGGCGTTCCGGATGTTGAAGTCGTCGGCGAGCAGCAGGTCCTGGTCCGGCCCCGTGGCGTAGGCGCGCCAGACCTGGGCGCCGGTCTTCACGTCGTAGGCCGTGAGGTAGCCGCGCACGCCGAGCTCGGCGCCCGAAGAGCCGACGATCACCTTGTCCTTCACCACGTAGGGGGCGATGGTGAGCGTCGAGCCGACCTTGATGTCGGAATTCTCGATCTTCCACACCGTCTCGCCGGTCTGGGCGTTGAGCGCCGCGACATGGCCGTCGAGCTGTGTCTTCAGGATCAGCGGCGGCGTCTTGCCGTCGCCGGGCCAATAGGCGAGCCCGCGGTTGACGAGGTCGCAGCAGGCGACCGAGCGCGCGGCCGGGTTCTGCTTCGGCTTGTCCTGCCAGAGGATATGGCCCGGATCGTCGAGGTCGAGGGCGAAGGTGTAGTTCGGGAACGCGGTGTGGACATACATCTTGCCGTCCACCACCAGCGGCGCGCCCTCGTGGCCGTTGAGCAGGCCGGTGGAGAACGTCCAGGCCGGCTTCAACTGCTTGACGTTGGTTTTATTGACCTGCTTCAGATCGCTGAAGTTGTTCGAGTCGTAGTTCTTGCCGGGCATCACCCAGTTTTCGTCGCTCTTCGACAGGTCGCCGAGCTTGTCATCGGCGGTGGCGATGCCCGCCAGGCCGATCGGCGCAACCGCGACCATCGCCAGGATCGACGCCGATCGTGAAAACCTTCCCAATCTCATTGTGCATCTCCTCGCCGGGCCGCCGCGCCTTCTGGCCTCGCGGCAGGTGATTGTGCGACGCGAGATAAACGCCAAGTCTATCCCGATGAGCGTTCGCCTGATGCAAGAGCTTGACATTCAAAGCTTCTTAAAAAAGGCTTATTACGACCGGCATCGCTCACCGGTTTTACAGAAATTTTTTGCGGTATGTCTCCGGGATGTCGGTTATTTGTTTGCGGGACGTTTCGGCAATCGGCCATGGATCGTGTGGAACCTGCGCGCTGTGCTTGACGGGGCGACCCGCGGCGCTCACTCATGGTGGACATCAGCGAGGGCGCTCCCCGCCGAAATGGACGCCGGTTCGGCGGCAGGGGGCGCGTCGAAACACGGTGTCCGCGAGCCGTGACCGGGATGGGGGCGGGATGGGGGCGGGATGGGACGCGTGCGAGCGTGGCTGCGGGGCATCCGGCACCTTCCGATCCCCCTCGCCTTGGCGCTTGGCCTCGCGCCGTCGGCCCTCGCCGACGCCCGCTGGGCAGCGCTCTATCCGCAGGATGGCCGGCGGGACCTGACCGGCGCCGATCTCGACCGCTACAGGGGCGCAGGCGTACTCTGGTGCCGCCGACCGGACGGGGTTCCCCAGAAAGCCGCGGCCGCGTGGCTGGTGGCCGATCCATCCGTGGTCGTCCTCAACGCCCACAACTTCCGCGACCGGCGCCTCGAGCCGACGCGGGCGGTCTCGGAATGCTATTTCCAGATCGGGGGGCGCAACTACGCCTTCGCCCCCGACAGCCTCCTGCTCGGGACCGCCCCGGATTCCCGTGCCCTGCACATCACGGACGATTGGGCCATCCTGCGGCTGGCCAGTCCGGCGGACGCCGTGCCGCAGCCCCTGCCGGAACCGTCCGGCCTGCCGACCGGGGACGTGTCCGTGCGCGTGACCATGGTGTCGCCGGCCGGACACGAGAATTATCGAGGCCCGAGCAGCCTCGAAGGTTGCACCATCCGGCGGATCGATCCGCCGAGCGAGGACGACATCCGCCGGGCCCGCCACGATTGCAACGACGGCTACGGGGGATCCGGGTCGGGCCTGTTCGATGCAGCGGGCCGCCTGATCGCGCTGCAGAGTGCGTCGTCGGTGATGAATGCCAAGCGTGCGTTCGACCCCGAGTCCCACTACGGATCGGCGCTTCTCTTCGAAGGCCGGCTCGCCGCGGCGCTGAAGGACGTCCTGCACAGGCACGGCGATTGAGCTTCGCGGACCCACGACGGCGCGGTGGCGGCCCGCCGGCCGATCCGGGGGCGGCGGGCCCTCCGAGATCGGTCGCGTTCTGATGTGACGATTGTCGCATTCATCGAAGCGTCAGGTTCTGACCTCGATTGAGGCACGGCTGTCGAACCGAGCAGACCGCCCCGCTCAAAATCTCGATCCCTGTTTTGCAATGTTCGTCGAAGATCCCCGGAAATATCACCGTCGTTCTGTTCTCTTGGGCGGCCTGCGTCGTTGGTACGAAGCATTGACCCCTGCGACTGCGCTTTCCGTTCGCGTCAGTGCGATCTTGCTGAGTTCGCTGCTGGCGACATCGCTCTCGTATCTGGTATTTCTGCTGGTGCTGAGTTGAGCCCCCGGTCGTCGAACCCGGACGCGATGGCGCGCACGACCTTCGCACGGCTCACGGGCCTCTTTCCCGCCTCATTTGGACTGCGTAAGTAACAAGCTGGCAACAAATTAGAACCGGCGAAGGGGGGGGATATGGTTTTCGTCTTGATCGCGGCCATCGGCCTGGTCGCCGGACGCTGGCTGAACTGGTTCAGTGTCGCCGCCATCGCGATCATCCTCGCCGTCGCGGTCGGGATCGAGGGTGCGGTCCATGCCCGGCCCTTCTTGAAGGTGCTCCGGCGCTGCTTCGAGATGAACAGCGTCTTTCAGGGCGCTTACCTCGCCCAGGCCGTCTGCCTCGCCTACGGGCCTTACTGGCTCAGACGGCCGAGCAAGTAGCGCCCGCCGGCAAGCGCGGACGCGTGCCTGCATCGGGGTTCCCGCGCCGCGCCGTAACCTTTCGTTAACCACTTCGCGGTCCCCTGCCCCTCTGTCCGTCTGAGGGGTAAGCCCATGCCCGATCTCGATCTCGATCTCGATGTCCGCGCCGCGTTCGCCAAGCTGTGTGCCGATGCGCCCGCAGGTGATGCGGGCGGGGCGACCTATGAGGACACGCTCGGTCTCGCGGTTCAGCGCTTGGTGCGCCGGACCCGTGGGCCCCAGGCCGGTGTCTCGGCCCGCCCCCTGCGCGAGGCCGGTCCGCCCGAAACGGACTGCCCCTTCATGGTCACGGTGACGGCCCTGTCCTTCGAGAGCCTGACCCAGGGCTTTCATTGACGCGACCCTGCTCCCGCTGAGCGGCCCTCCGGCGCAGGGCAAGGGCTGCGGCGGACCGCGCTGTCGGGCACCATGAGGCCGACACGGGCGGTTACGGTCGCCCGGGACGGTAATGCGAGGGGCTCCGCGGGCGGAGACCGGAGGCGGCCTGCCGGCCGCGCCGGGCCGCCCGACATCCGTCAGCAACGCGGGCGGTCGACATCGCGTCCATGAGACCGATCCTCACTCCGGAGCGGCGCGGTACGAGCCGGCCGCCCGCAGCGCGTCGGGCCGTGTGCTGGTCCGTTCTGGCATGCCTGCTCCCGGCGCCGCAGCCCGGCCTGGCGCAGGGCATGGCCACGGCACCGCCCGTTCTCGGCATGGCGGTGGATCCGCCCGAATCCGGGATGGCGAATGCCCCGCCGGCGCCCGTTCCCGAGCCGCCCTCCGGCGGTGCGCGACCGCCATCGATGGACGCGCAGGCGCCGACGGCGGGGCCCGGCCGCAGGCGGTTCCGGGGGCCCGGAAGTGGGTTCGCGGAGGCCGAAGGCCGACTGCCGAACCAACGGACCGGCCGGCGCCACACGCATGTCGTGCGCGACATCTGCATCGGCTGCTAGGACCGGGCCCGATCGCAGGGCGACCGCCCTCCTCCCGGGACCGCCCTGCACCGTCAGCGTGTCCTGGACCGAGCCCTGGCAATCGCGACCTCGGCCTGACCGCAAGGGCGCGCGAGGCCCGGTGAACCCAGGGCGCGTCGGCCGACCGGCCGCGCCGTCCGGGCGGTCGGCGTGGCGGCCCTGCATCCCCGGCAAGTGTTGGCCTGTAGCAGTGTTCAAACTGGAACCATAAGCTCAGCCGTTCGTTCCTCGGCGATGGAACACTATAGGTCCACGCTGGCGATTGCTGGAGTTGCTGCTTTCGGTCTCGTGGCCGCGGCGCACATCCTCCATCCGGGTAATTACGAGGACCTTCCGCGGGGCGTGCAGGCGTCGGTCCCGCGGGCGGAGGCGCCCGTGCGATCGGTCGCGTGGACCAGCCCGCCGGCCCGTGCGGACGCCCTCAGCGCCTTGTCCAACGCGGTCGTTCCCGTGGCCCAGGCGGCGGAGACAGCGTCGCCTGGAACCGCGTCCCTCGCGTCGCGCCGCGCGGCCTTGAGCGATCCGGCGACCCCGGGGCGGCTGTCGGGCATCGAAGCGACGCGGCGGCGCAGGATCGCGCAGCGCCGATTCAAAGTCTACCAAGTCGCTTTGACGCAAAGACTTTCTGCCAATACCGCCAAAGACCGGCGGATGGCGGCACATGGTCGACCCGCCAGGTCTGTCGAAGGATTCAACCCGATCCGCACGTTGATCCACGGCCTGGGCCTGGATGGCTGAGCCGTGCCCCGCAGCTTCACGCATTGCTCAGGAGCCCCAATCATGATCCGGCCCATCCTGTTGATCACCGTCCTGGCCCTCGGGGCCACCGCCACCCCCGCGGCCGCGCTCACCACCAAGGACTGCTCGGTGAAGTATCAAGCAGCCAAGAAGGCCGGCACGCTCAACGGGCAGACGTGGAACGACTTCCGCAAGGCCGCGTGCGGCACGGCCCCGGATGCCGCCAGCAGCTCCGTACCGAATCCGGTCGCGCCGGCCCCCACGAAGACCGCGGCTCCGGCGCCGTCATCGAGCGCGGGCGCTCCGCCGCCGTCCCTCGGATCGGCGGCCTATCCCCGCGCGATCGACCCCAAATACGCCAAGGAGTCGGTCGGCAAGGCCCGGATGCATACCTGCCTGGACAGCTACAACGCGGCCAAGGCCGCGGGCACGCTGGGCGATGCCAAGTGGATCCAGAAGGGCGGTGGCTACTACTCGGCGTGCAACAGGCAGCTCAAAGGGTGAGGCCGAGCGGCTCGGGGCTTCCCGGGCCGCCCCCCACGCGACCCCGGCCAGATCCGCCCCGGGGGGCGCCGATACACGACGTGGTCCGACAGCCCGTGGCAAAAGTCCCTTCAGTGCGCCGTCGCCCGGGCCGGCCGGGCGCCGCGCCGGAACAGGCCGCGCAGGATCCGGAACGGCAGGAGCAGCAGCTTCAGGACCGCACGAACCGCCAGTACGGCGACGACGGTCAGGACGGCCAATCCGGTATTGAGCAAGGCGAGGCACTCCGCGGCGACATGAATACGGCGGCCCGCCACCGCCATCGGTGACAGGAAGCGCGTCGAACGCGGCGGCAGTGTGATGCCCCCGATCAGGCCCGCGTAACCGCGCGGCCTGGGCGGCCGTGATCCGGGCTGCGCCGGCCCGGGATCGGGCGCCCGGGCGGGAGACGGTCGCAAACAGGGCTACGCGCGAAACCGATTTATATATCCGCGTCTGCATCGAAGTTTTGAGCCATATTAACCTTTCCGGATCAGGTTTGACCCCGGTGGCTTCAGGCATTCCCGGCTCGATGGCTGCCGATCGAGGTACGCCGTGTCGCTTCACCCCCTGTCGATCCGCAACACGCTGATCCTGGCCTTCTCCATCCTGTCCCTGCTTCTCGTCGGGGTCGGCCTGTTGGGGCTCACAGGCATGCAGACGATGCGTGACCAGATCGTCGAGGTCGAGACGAACTGGCTGCCGAGCATTCGCGTGCTCGGCGAGATCGACACGTTGACCGCGCGCAGCTCCGCCCTGATGCTCCGCCACACCCAGGCGACGGATCCGACGCTGCTCGCGGGGATCGAGAAGGATTTCGGGCGCTTCGGGCAGCAGCTGCGCGAGAAGAGAGCCCTCTATGAGACGTTGATCAGCTCGCCCGAAGAGCGCGCGGTCTACGAGACATTCGCACAGCAGTACCGCGGCTTCGAGACCATTCGCGACGCGGTTCTCGACCTGTCGCGCAAGGGGCAGAAGGCCGAGGCGTTCGCCCTCTACGAGACCCGGGGCATCGTCCCGCGTCGCGCGGCTTCGGTCGCCCTCGACAGGCTGGCGCTCATGAACAACGAGGGGGCTGCGCAGGCGCAGAACCAAAGCAAGGCCACGTTCGAGACCACGCGGGCCTGGGGTCTGGCCGCCATGATCCTCGGCCTCGCCCTGTCCGCCATCGCCGCACTCGTGATCGTCCGCGGCGTGACGCGGGGCATCGCCTCCGTGGTGCGGCCGATGCAGGCGCTGATCGCCGGCGATCTGGGGGTCGAGATCCCGCATCGGGGCCAGAAGACCGAGATCGGTGCGATCGCGGACGCCGTCCAGGTGTTCAAGGAGGGCCTGATCCGCATGACGGCGCTGGAGGCTGAGACCGCACAGGCCCGCCTCGACGCCGAAGCGCAGCGCAAGGCCGGGATGCGCCAGATGGCCGATGGCTTCGAGCAGGCGGTCGGCGGTATCATCGGCATGGTGTCGTCGTCCTCGACCGAGCTGCAGGCCACCGCCCAGACGATGACGGCCACGGCGACCGAGACCGCCAGCCAGTCGACGACGGTCGCGGCGGCGGCCGAGGAGGCCGCCTCCAACGTCAACACCGTGGCCGCGGCCGCCGAGGAGCTGGGCTCGTCGGTGCAGGAGATCAGCCGCCAGGTCGCGGGCTCCGCCGAACTGGCGCAGCTCGCCGTGCGCGAGGCGGATCACACCGGCGCCCTGGTGCAGGAGCTGAGCGCCGCGGTCGCGCGCATCGGCGACGTGGTCGGGCTGATCTCGACCATCGCCGGGCAGACCAATCTCCTGGCGCTCAACGCGACCATCGAGGCGGCGCGGGCCGGCGAGGCGGGCAAGGGGTTCGCGGTGGTCGCCGCCGAGGTGAAGGCGCTGGCCGAGCAGACCGCGAAGGCGACGAGCGAGATCTCGGCGCAGATCACCCGAATCCAGGCCTCGACCGGCCAGGCCGTCACATCGATCGGCGGCATCACCGGGCGGATCCGCGAGATCAGCACCGTGGCCTCCTCGATCGCGGCCGCCGTCGAGGAGCAGGGTGCCGCGACGCAGGAGATCGTCCGCAACGTCGGCCAGGCCGCGATGGGGACCGGCGAGGTCACCAGCAACATCGCGGGTGTGGCGGGGGCGGCCGAGGAGACCGGCGCGGCGGCGAGCCAGGTGCTCGGGGCGGCCTCGGAACTGTCGCGTCAGTCCGAGCACCTCGCGGCCGAGGTCGAGCGCTTCCTCGCCACCGTGCGTGCGGCGTAAGGACGACGACGGCATCAGGAGGACGCTTCCCCATCGTCTGTCCGGCGGCGAGGGGGGGCGTTGGGACGGACCCTATGTCCGATTGACGCGTTGACGCGGATGAACGCCGAACCATCACCCCTGCGCGACCCCGCCCGCCTCGCCCTGACCGAGTCGGCTCTCGCGGCGGCGGATAGTCTCTGGCGGGCCGAGATGCGCCGAAACTACGGGCCGGACGGGGTGCTGCACTACGGCTACGCTCCGGAGGGTCAGGGCGGCCTCGGGACATCGCTGCGGCGGACCTATGAGGCGCGGCGCGTGGCCGTCGCGCTCTGGCGTCACGAGCGGAACCGGGCGACGTCGCGGCCCTGAGCGGCCGGATATCCGAGGCGCCGACCGCGACGCCGCATCGTCCGGCAGGATCAGGGAGCTGGACGGAACCCGTGCCGATACCGGCGGCCCGGATACCGCAGGCCAAGCATTGTCGCCCACGCAGACGACATCGTCTCTCCGATCATCTTGATTTCATCACCGTGATCCTGATGTACGCGTGACGCTCGGCGGATTCGAGCGGGTTTCAGGATCAAGGCAGGAATAAAGTGACAGAGACAAAATTTGGATACGCCCCAGATTTGACCGAGCTGACCGGCGGGATTGTTGCGGCGTACATTTCGCACAATCCGGTGCCGGTGGCTGAGCTTCCCAAGCTGATCCACAGCGTGCACGGGGCGATATCTCATCTGGTTTCCGGTGGCGCCACCGTTGCGGTCGCCTCCGAGATCAAGATCGACCGGCCCAACGCGGCCCAGATCCGCAAGTCGGTCCGGTCCGACGGGATCGTCAGCTTCCTCGACGGCAAGACCTACAAGACGCTCAAGCGCCACCTGACCAGCCACGGGCTCGACCCGCGCGGCTACCGCGACCGCTACGGCCTGCCAGCCGATTACCCCATGGTCGCCCCGAGCTACGCCGAGCAGCGCTCCGCCCTGGCCAAGGCGATCGGCCTCGGCGTCCCCGGCGGGCGTGTGGATCGGCCCAGGACCGGCACCAGGGGTTGAATGCGGGTCCGGCACGGCGCGGGCGACGGTGTCGGTCGGCGGGGCGATGCCGGAACTGCGCGCCCCGTGGGCCGGCCGAGCGCCGGGATATCGGTCCGGCTCGGCCATTAAGGGTCCGGATCCGGCTCGGGCGGGCGGTCACGTCGGCCCGGCCTGCCTGGATTGGCGCTCCGCGCCGAGACAGTGCATAAGGCGCCATCCCTCCGCGCAATCCCGTGCACTGGGCCACGATGCGGAGGCCGAGATGGCACGCGAACTCACGACCGGCAGAGCGCAAGCGGTCACACCCGAGGACTTCAACGAGCGCGTGAAGCGCCTGCTCGCTGACAAGCCGGATCCGCGCAAGGCGGAGCCGAGGGCCAAGGGCTTCAAGAACAGCAAGCCGCCCAAGAGCGACTGAGCCCCTGGGGGGGGCGTCGACCTCCCCCGCGTCGAGATCGACGACCGTGGATCGCCAGGACCTGCTTCCACGGCAGCGCAGCGGAACTGTATCGGGTCCTTACGGGTCCGGAGCCGGATTTCACCGCTGCTGCGCCCTAGTGCGGGGCGGTGCCGCAGAGGCTCGTCCCTCGCCTTCCAGACGGCTGTGGCGTGCGTCCAGGGCTGACGGGCCGGCGACGGCGCTTCCGCGCGAGGCGATCCGACGACGACCGGTGATGCGATGCGCTTCGCAGGACCGAGTGGCGCGGTCCAGGACGTACAGGCTCGCATGGCCGAGCAGGTCGACGCCCCGCAAGGGCTTCCCGGATCGCCCGACGGAGCGAGCCAGAGGGCTCGTGGATCAGGCTCGGCATGAGGCCTGCGGGGGCGGTTCAAGCCCTGCAACCGGCCGTCTTCGAGACGGACGCGCCCCCGCTGCCGCCGATCGCATTGGGCTCGGTGTCCAGGGGAAATGGATCTGAATCCCCCGCCTCCGGCCGAGGCGCCGGGGGCGGCGTATCGCGCGTGGTCAGGTCTCGCCGTCGTTCTCCGTGTCGGCGTCGCTGACCGGCGGCATCGCCTGCTGGGCAAGCTGATCGCCGATCAGCTTCAGGAGAATGCGAGCGGCCAATTGCATCTCGCGCGTTCCAGATTCCTGCACGGTCTCATAGGCGGCGATGCAGGCCCGCACCATCGCCTCATGCCTTTCGGTCGCTGTCATCTGGTCCGTCGGTCTTGGTTTTTTCAGCGCACCTATCATGGGTTGTATATTGGGGACAGCCGTCAATCGCAGAAGTCATCTGCCCTGCCTGCGTTTATGCATGCAAGGGTTGTGCTATCTCTATTGTGCGCAATCGAAAGCGAGCGTTACCATCGGGTCCTCCAGGATGAGGTGCGCCTTGCATACGAAGAGTCCTTCGCCGTTGCACGAGATTGCCCAGGCCTTGAATCTCCCTGTCGAGGCGTTCTTCGCCACCGCGCGGAGTGCCTTCGACCCGGCCGGGGGCGCCGAGCTGATACGGTGCTGGCAACAGATTTCCGACGCCGATGATCGGGAGCGGCTGCTGCGACTGGCACGGGAGCTCGCCGGCCGGTCGGAGAATTTCCGGCGCATGGCCGAATAGTGCCTGCCGCCTCGGACCGAAGGTCCGCTCTCGGCCGCCATCGCGTGGGGCGGTGAGCGCGACCAATGGGCTGCGTCGGCAGCCTCCGTCATCGAGCCGCGTTGAGTGGGTCACGGAGGACGACATGCTCAAGATCTTCACGGCGGGCGCCATGGTCCTGCTTCTCAGCCTGCCGGTGGCCGCACAGGGTAGCCGTGCGGGGAACGTGACCGCGACCGGGCAGACCAGACCGCCGAGCCGAGACGCGAGCCCCACCGCGCGCGACAACCCGAACCGTCGCACCAAGAACGATGAGCAGCAGGACAAGCTCAGCCGCGGCATCTGCATCGGGTGCAATGCGAAGTAGATCGCCGACTATGCCGGACCGTGATGAGCCCGACCCCGGAGTCGGGATCGGCGGGACTCTGCGGGGCAGAAAAAAGCCCGCCACGGCGTACCGGGCGGGCTGAACAGGTTCCGGTCTCGCTGTGGACCCGGTTACTTCCCGCTGGGCGCCGCCCCGCTGCCGGTCGCGCCGTTGCCCGTGCTGCTGTCACCCGCCGGTGCGCCTGACGTCGTCGTGTTGCTGGTGCCCGACTGGGCGATCGCCATCCCGGCGCTGGCGGCGACCAGCGTGAGGGCGAGAAGGGCGGACTGAACGCTTCGGCTGGTCATGGCACTCTCACATTACGGAAAACCGGTATACACCGGTATACCTCGGCCAACGTGGGCTCGGGGTCGTCGTTCCTGGCGTTGCCCTGGGTGATTGCGTCACCCCCCTGCGCCGGTTCCGCCGGCCGCCGGGACGTCCACGCGATCTGGCCGCTGAGCGGGACCTCCAGAGGTTTGAAGCGTCCCGTCATCGCCATCGCAGCGTGTGGGCGTCGGCGGCATCCACGACGTCGATCGGGGTCGCTCAGGGAGCGGGTTCCTCTGGGGGGCGGTCGCTGGTATCGGCATCACCGCGGTCACGAGTCGCTTTGCCGCGCAAGTCCGCGTGCGGGACCGGGCCGGGATAGCTGACCATGCCGAACACGTTTGGCCTGAACCGCACGCTGGGCAGCGCCATCGGCGTCATCGCGCTGGTGACGGTTCTGAGCAGTGGCGCGGTCCTGCTCACGGACAACCAGCTGCAGGAGGCGACCGATGCGCGCGACCGGTCCAGCCAGCTGATCCGGGCCCTCGACGGCTTCCGCGCGGCCATGCTCGACCAGGAGACAGGGCTGCGCGGCTACCTGCTCACCGGACGCGACGGCAGCCTCGAGCCGTATCGCGCCGGTCGCCCGGCTCTGGACGAGGCGATCAGCCGTCTCAGAGCCATGATCGGCGCGGATGCGGAGCGCACGCGCCTCCTGGCCGACGCCGCGGCGGCCGCGCGCAGTTGGCAGACCGATATCGGCGAGGCCGCCGTCCGGAGCGCGGCCGATCCGGCGACCCGCGCGGACGCGGTCCGGATTGAGGCGGACGGCAAAGGCAAGCAGTTGTTCGATACCTTCCGCGAGAAGCTCGCGGCCATCGAGAGCCTCGAGGAGACGGGCCGCACGGTCCAGGCCGGACGGGTCGCCCAGGCCCAGCGCGACGTGCGTGTCGCGCTGTGGGGCGGGACCCTGCTCACGCTCCTGATCTGCGCCGGCATCGGGGTCGCCATCAATCGCCTGATCGTCGGACCCCTCCTGCGGGTGATGGCCTTCGTCGCGCGCGTCGGCGGGGGCGACTTGTCGGGGCGGATCGAGGCGGGTGTCGGCGGAGAGGTCGGTCGTCTAGCGGGGACGCTGAACGCGATGGTTTCGGGGCTTTCGGAGCTTGCGCGGACCAACCGGGCGGCGACGGCCGACCTGAACGCGGCGGCGGCGGAGATCCGGGCGTCGGCGCAGGAGCAGGCGGCCTCGGTGGAGCAGCAATTTGCGGCCGTTCAGGAGACCGCCGCCACGGTCGACGAGATCACGCATTCGGGGGCGCAGATCAGCAAGCGGGCGACCGAGGTGATCGCCACCGCCCAGGCGACCGCGCAGACCTCGCGGCAGGGCCTGCGCGCGGTCTCGGACACCGCCCGGGCGATGGAGGCGATCCGCGAGCAGGCGGAGGCTGTGGCAGGCAACATCGTCGGCCTGTCGGAGAAGACCCAGACGATCGGGGACATCATCGAGACGGTCAACGACATCTCGGAGCGCACGCACCTGCTGGCGCTCAACGCGGCCATCGAGGCGGCCGCGGCCGGGGAGAGCGGGCGCAGCTTCGCGGTGGTGGCGTCCGAGATGAAGCTTTTGGCCGACCAGGCGAAGGCGGCCACCGGGCAGGTGCGCGGGCTTCTGGGGGAGATCCAGCGGGGGATCAACACCTCGGTGATGCTCACCGAGGAGGCGGTCAAGCGGGCCGCGTCGGGCAAGACCCGCTCGGACACGACGCAGCGGACCATCGAGGAGATCACCGCCCGGGTGGAGGAGAACGTGCAGACCTTCCAGCAGATCGTGGCCTCGACCAACCAGCAGCAGCTCGGCATCGAGCAGGTCATGGGCGCGCTCCAGAACATCCGGCAGGCCAGCCAGCAGACCGCGACCGGCACCCGCCAGGTCGAGACCGCCTCGGCCAACCTCACCGAACTCGCCCAGGCGCTCATGGCGCTCGCCGAACGATACCGCCACTGAGGTTGGCCGCGCCTTGCCCGACCCGTACGGCCCACCCGGCCCGGCAATCCGCGCTCGCCCCGCCCGAGGCCGAGCGGAACTTGCGCTCTGTGTGCGAAATGTCGCATTCATCCGGTCATCCGGACGATAGTGTTGGGACTGGCCTAAGCTGCTGGAAACACTCTGTTACGTCAGCGCTGCCGTCGAGTTCGCGCCAATGATCGACAGGGCATGGCACAGTTCAATTTCAGGATCGTTCCGCCGGGTCCGGAACTGGTACGCACATTTGCCCGTGTCGGCCGCATTCTCGTTCCGGACCTGTTTTCTGCTTGTCTGGACCATGATTGTCACCGCGGTGACGTATGGCCTGGTTGACCTGATGCCGTCCTGATGGTGCGCTGCAGTATTGGACCTGCTTGCTAAGCTTCAGCGGAGTAGTCTACCTAAGCAGACCGAATCGGCAGTCCGGCGGCCCGCATGCTCTTCATCGTGATCGCGTCTTTGGGCCTCGTCGCCGCCCGTGAGTTCTCGTGGTTCGGCGTGTTCGCCATCAGCACGGTCCTGGCCGTCGCTCTGGGTGTCGAAGGCGCCATCCATGATCGGACTATCCTAAAGGTGCTGCATCGTGACTGGGAGGTCATCGTCACCTTCCAGTCCGCCTATGTCGCGCACATCGTGTGGGACGCCTACGGTCCGCGTCTGATGGCCCGCCTCGGCCGGTAAAGGGCCCGGGACCGAGATCCATCTGCGCGAACCGCGCCGTGTGCGGGCGGTCGCCATCCGGCGCGGTGCGGTCAGGAGGTCTTCACCAGCTGCAGAGGGCCCCGCTGGGACGGCGCCGCCGCGGCCTGCGCGGCGGCCATGCGGGTCTGGTTGCGACCGCCGTGCTTCGCCTCGTAGAGGGCGCCGTCTGCCAAGCGGTACAGGTCCGGCGGCGCCGCGCCGCGTCCGCCGTCCGGCCCCGTACAGGCGAGGCCGATGCTCACCGTGACGGCGCCCGCTCCGATCCCCGCCGACCCGACCGCCAGCGCGGCGACCTCGGCATGGACCCTGTCGGCGATGCGCCCGGCGCCGGCCGCGTCGGTATCCGGCAGGAGGATGGCGAATTCCTCGCCGCCGATGCGGCTGACGAGATCCTGGGGACGGTGCACGCTCGCGGCGAGGCTGCGGGCCAGACCCTTCAGGATCTCGTCGCCCACCGGATGCCCGTACCGGTCGTTGTAGCGCTTGAAATGGTCCGCATCGACGATGAGCAGCGACAGCGGCTGGCCGCCGTGTCGCGCCGCCTCCGCGGCCCGGGTGAACCGGTCCTCGAAACAGCGGCGGTTCGGCAGGCCGGTCAGGGGGTCGGTGCGCGACAGCGCGGCCAGGGCGTCCTGCGCCGCCTCGCGGCGGCGCAGCTCTCGCCCGAACAGGAACGAGAGCGCGATCGTGAGGCCGCACAGCACCAGGACGATGCCGCCGATGACGACCGCCTTCGTCAACCAATCGGCCTCCACGTCCTGGGTGGCCAGGGCGACGTTCAGGATCAGCGGGAGGGCGCCGATCCGCGTGAAGGTGTAGGCGCGCTCGATCCCGTCGCGCACGGAGGTGCTGACGAAACGGCCCTGCCGCTCGCGCATGAACCGCTTGAAGGTCGCAGCCTTCGCGATGTTCGCCCCGAGGTCCGCGGCCTCGTAGGGATAGCGCATCAGGCGGGTGCCGTCGGTCAGGTACAGGTTGATCGCGCCGCGCGGACCGAGGTCGATCTCGCTGAACAGATGCGTGAAGTAGGACAGCTTCACGCTGCCCAGGACCACGCCTCCGAAGCGCCCGTCGGGCTTGTTGATGCGCCGGCTGAACGGGAGCATCGGCTCGCCGGTCAGGCGCGAGACGATCGGGCGGCCGACATAGAGGCCCAGCCCATCATGGTCCTCGTGGACCTTGAAATACGCGCGGTCCGCGTAGTTGCCCTGCCGCGGCGGCACGGCGCCGATGTCGTCGAGGATCTGGCCGTGCTCGTCGATGACCAGCATCACGCCCATGTCCCGGGCGGTCGCGGCGCGGTCGAACAGGATGAGCTGGCGCAGCCGCGGGCCGGCCTCCGCGAGACCGGGCGCAGCCAGGTTCTCCACGGCGGCCCGGAGCGAGAGATCGTAGATCTCGATGTTGCGGGCGATGTCGCGTTCCAGGACCTGCACGAGGTTCCTGGACGTCTGCTCGGCCCTGTCCCAGGCATCCTGACGCAGGTCGGCCAGCATCACCCCGGAGAGCGCGACCATGCCGATCGGCGCCAGAATGCCGAATGCGAGCCACGTTCGGGCTGAGCGGAGCCAGCCATGGAGGCGTCCCAACGAGATCATCGGCACGTCCACGTGAATTCGTCGTCGGACACCAGTATATGTCCAAATGTGACTTAAACGTTACTTTTATACCGCTACGGTTGATGAGCATTCTCGGGCAAAGCTCTGCCGTGCCGCGGGGGCCCCGCGAAGCGTCGGATTCCCGCGGGCCGCGATCAGTGACCCTGGAAAGGTTCGGCAATCCCGCGATCCGGCGGTGCAAGTATCCACAGTCAATGCGCGGGCGCGCAAGTCTGTACCGATACCGGGAAAGGCCCCGCGGACTTATGCTGCTCCGCATCGAAGTGGGAGAGTGGCATGTGGGATGAGGATGCTTTCGCCCAGGAGATCGCAGCCCTTCTGATCGCCGACATCAAGACGTCCGGCGCACGCAGCCGGGCCGAACTCGAGGAGGCCTGCCGGATCTCGCTCAGGAGCCTCCTGGGCGACGCCGAGGTACCGCATCAGATCGCCGTCCTGATGCCCATCGGCCTGGATCGCTGGCCGCGGGTGGTCGTGAAGGGGCGGCGCATCCCGGACCTCTGAGCGCTTGCCCTCCCGGCAGGATTGTTGAGAGCGTCGGTGGCCCCGCGACGGGCGATGCAGCCGAGGCGTCCGGCGCACTCGCGTAAGAGCCCGCTCCGATGGCTGAGTCAGCCGGATGCGCGTTCGATGATCGCCCGCCGTGGTTCCGGCCGGCGTCCGCAACGCTGTCGCCGGGTCGGAACCCGTATCAGATCCGCGAACGGACTCGTGTCGATCCAGCGCCGCGGACAGCCCGCAGGCAACGCCCGCCGAGGGCCGCCGACCCGCAGGTGCCAGGCACGCGCCCGGCCGCGGCAGGTGCGCCCGGACGGCCGGGTGGAATTCGGGCTCGCACGCGCGACAGATCGGGACGGCTGTTTGAGACGCTCAAATAGGCTCCTGAATAATTGAACTGTTGCTTGCAATGTTGAGTGAAATACGCAATATGCTGCCTCTTATGTCCGATGCTGTAACTGAGGCAAGATGCGAATGCTGGAGGTGATTTATAGAAATGCTCCCTTCGGAAAGAAAAATTTATATCTACTGATAAACTATTTTCTTAAAAGAACAGGAATATCATTTATAACACAAACAAGATATGGTTTCAAAATATATACTAACACAACTGACTTCATTCAGCGGGCGATATTTAACTTTGGCGTTTGGGAGCCGGATGTCTCGGCAGCCATTTCAAAAATGCTGAAACCGGGCGATTTGTTTGTCGATGTTGGTGCAAATATTGGATACTATACATTGCTTGCAAGCAAGATAGTTGGACGAACTGGAGAAGTTATTTCGATCGAAGCGCACCCTAATATATTTCGGCTGCTAAATAAAAATGTCGAACTCAACTCTGTCGACAATGTTACGACAATAAATATCGCGGTCAGTGATCTAGAGAAAGAGATCGAATTTTTTACAGGCCCTCAGAAAAGCCTCGGTGAAAGTACAACAGTCAGCAAAAGGGGATTTACGTCGATCGGCAAGGTGGCGGCCAAGCCAATCACACATATTATTTCTCACGATAAACTAAGCAAAATATCATTGATCAAAATTGATATCGAGGGAGCGGAAGCCGAAGTTTTGCGGGATATAATGTCAAATATAGAATTATTTCCCAAAGATCTCAAAATTATCTGCGAGATAGCGTCAGAATCAGAAGACCGGAACTACATTTTCGACACGTTGAAATCGCACGGGTTTCTGGCATACGCTGTGCACAACGACTATAGCGAGACATACTATTTCAACTGGGCCGCTGGTAAGGTTCCAGTCAGGATTTCCGAAATCCCCTTGGAACAGTGTGATATCATATTCAGCCGAAACGATATCTCAGGATTGATCGGAAGTAATCGCAAAAATTGAGTTCACGATGAAAGCCCCGTGCGATGCGTATGGCGACGATCATCGCGTCCGCCGGGGCCGACAAAGCGGGCGCAGAGGAGACGGTTACTTTTTGCCGGCCAGGGCAGAGTTTCATCAGCACGAAGATGGCCCCTGACGGGACGCTGCAGATCCGCGTCGGACGGGACGTCGTCCGGGCACGGGAAAGCGTGTTCCGCCCTCCCGTTGAGACGCCGACCGCGCGCAAGGTCGATGCGGGGTTGATGTGTGCGTGCGGCATCTCCGTGACTGAAGCACGCCGATCCAAGCCTCTTCAAAGCCAATCTGCCTGCCGATGGGGCGAAGCCGTGCCGCCCATCCGCCCTCCGATCCGCCCCGTCAGGCGGATGCCGTGGTTGCACCCGAGACAGAGCGGGACGGCCGGCTGAGGCGCCCGCCCCGGAGCCGGCTTCCCGAGGGCGCGGCCCTTACCGTCCGATCACCCCCGTACGGCCGATGGGGCCGATCGCGTTCGGGCCGGTATTCGGGGCCGGCTCCGCGGCCAGGTTCCGCTGGCTGTCCATGCGGAGCATGTCGGTCTGGGTGGTCTGGTCCTGCTGCAGGGCGCGCAACTGGCTGGTGCGCTCCATCGATTGGTTCGCGCCATTGGGATTGTTCTGCTGCACCTGAGCCAGGACGGGCGTGGCGACGGCCGGTGACAGGCAAAGGGCGGCGGCGATGAGGATGCGCATGGCGATGCTTCCACGGTGGAGGGTGTCATGGGTCCGACGGATCGAGGGCCCGCCGCGTTCCACGCGATCGCCTACGCGACGCGCTCCGGCAAGTTCGGCCATGCGACGACGTAACCCTGCCGCCGGCGCGACGCGGCCGTGCTCCGGAGACAGTCCCGTCGGGCGCATGGCGCACCGGCATGGTTAGCCGATCCCGCCCTCCCGGCCCGCCCCTTTACGTCTTGTTAACGGCTCCGGGCGAGTCTCTCGGCGACGAGCGGGAGAGTCGCCTGATGCGTGTCTTGACGGAGGAGGACGAGCAAGCGGTCGAGCGCCTGACGCTGCAGCTTCTTCACGACGCATATTGCGACCTCGCGGCCGTGCTCCGCGGTGCGCAGCCGCAGGCGGCCGCGGCGATCCTCGGTGCCATGGAGCAGCGGGTGACCGACGTCCTCGGCCGGATCTGCCGGCAGGGTTTGGAAGGGCCGGCCTCGGTGGCGATCGCGATCGCCGTCGGCGAGCGGATCGGCGCCATCATGGATCAGGCTCACGGTCGGGACGGGCGGCCGGCGCTCGCGGCATGAGGATCGGCGCGTCGGAAGGCCCTGAACGTCGGATCTCTTTGCGGGGCTGAGCCGAACGCGATCGCCGGGTTCGGAACGAGGTTCGAGAGACCTGCCCGGTTCGGCCGCGCGCGGCGGCGCCTCCGGCGGCCGGGTGGCCGGGAGATGATGTGCGGAGGGTCCGGGCCGCGCGCCCGTCCATCCGACGCTCGCATGCGACGCGGGGCGAAGCCGGTGCGTGACTTCACAGGAAAGCCGTGTGCGCCCATGCAACGTTCCAATGCTGATCGGTTGGTCGTCGACCTGGGCATGAACAACGGCGACGACACCGCCTACTATCTCAGGCAGGGCTTCAGAGTGGTGGCTGTCGAGGCCAATCCCGCCTTGGTAAAGGCCGCGGAGCGGCGCTTCGCGGCCGAGATTTCGGCGCGCAGGCTTGCCGTTCTGAATCGCGCGGTCTGGGACGAGCCGGGGTCGGTGACGTTCTACGTGAATGCCGACAACGATCACTGGAGCAGCATCGACGCGGGCTGGGCAGGCCGCGAGGACAGTCGCGTCGAAGCCATGCCGATCGAGACGATCAACCTCCGGGATCTATGTGCGGCGTTCGGAGTGCCGTACTATCTCAAGATCGATATCGAGGGCGCCGATCTGACGGCCCTTTGCCAGCTCGACCAACTGGCTGAACGTCCGGCTTTCGTGAGCGTCGAAGATTGCCGCTTCGGATTTGACTACATTTCCACATTGGGCGCCGCCGGGTACACGGCCTTCAAGCTGTCCGATCAGTCGATCGTCCCGAGCCTCCGCGATGAGACCACCGGGGCGAACTTTCCGCCGGGCGCGTCCGGCCCCTATGCCGATGCCCTTCCCGGCCCGTGGCGACCGAAGGACGACTTCATCGAGCACTATGCGCGGACCGTGCGGGATCGAGCCGGCCGACGTCTCGCGCCTCGGACGCAGTGGTGGGATATCCATGCGGCCCTGTGAGGCCGCCGCGTCGCGCGGATCGACTTTGCATTGAGTGCCAGGGCATGACGATTTCCGAGGTCGCGCTGAAGCGCACGTTGCGGGGCGGGCGTTATGCCCTCATCGGCGCCGGGCAACTCTGTGAGATGGCGCTCGATCTGTGGCCCGATCACGTGGCGCGCCCCGAATTCATACTGGATTCGCACAAGACCGGGACGCTGCGCGGTATCGCCATACGCGATCTGGCCGGACATCATCCCGTCGCGGGCGTGGCCTATCTCGTCAGTGCCTTCAAGATGTCCGCCCGGGATATCCGCGCCTGCCTCGAGCAGGTCGGCCAAGCCGAGATTCTGACGGCCTACGACCTGCTCGAAGAGTACACGCCCGAGACATTCACCAACGGCTGGCGCAACCTGTCCCCGCCGCCGGACATCCTGGCCGACGTCGCCCGGCTTCCGGACGCTTACGCCGATGCGGTCTCCCGCGGCATCTGCGAGGCGGCGAGCGCCTGGCGCTACGAGCGTCGTCTGGTGAGCGATTACCCGATCTGTCGGGAGGACGGGAAATACGATCTGCGCCTGCGCGGGCGGGCCGGCACGCATTACCGGTGTGTCTACGATTGCGGCTCCTACGATCTCAGCCTACCCGCCAGCCTTGCCCGCTCCGGCGTCACCTTCTCGCGTTTCGTCGCCCTGGAGCCCGATCCGAGGCGCTTCCAGGTCTGCGCCGCGCGGATGCCGGAGGTCGACACTGGGGCGGATGGCGTCTTCGATCTGCGCCGGGAGGCCGTCAGCGATCGTGAGGGGACCGAACCGTTCCTGGCCAATGGCCTCTTCTCCGCGCGCCTGGTGGACGCCCGTGTCGCCCACCCGGCCGTCATGCCGGTTCAGACCTGCACGTTGGACACCCTCGACGAGACCCTGTTCGGTCGGGATGCGGCCGGCGGCGGTCGGGTCCTGATCAAGCTGCACGTCGAGAGCGCAGAGTTCCCGGCCCTGCGCGGTGCCGAGCGCCTGTTGCGCGACGTGCCCTGCGACCTGCTCGTGAACCTGTCGCATGACGAAGTTTCGTACCTGAAGATCCCGCCTTACCTCGCATCGTTCGGCTGCTTCGATGTGACGTTGCACGCGCATGCCCTATTCGGCGAGGGCCTCACGCTCTTCGCACGTCACCGGCTCTGATACGCCGCAGACCGCGTGTCGCTGGTCCCGGCCGATGGCCGGGATCGGTGAGGTCCGGCGGACGGCCCCCGCCGCGCCGTCGCGGGGGCGGACCTCGATGAGCCGGGCGCATCAGGGTCCGGTATAAGCACCGCTCCGGACCGGGATGCGTCCGGAGCACCGGTGCCACGGGGTGCCGATGTCCGGAGCCGCTCCCCATCGACACGGCCGAGCGCTTCGCCGGCGCTGCGGCGATGCCGATCACAGGGACACGCCTTCCGTCCATCGTATCCGCCGCGCGGCGCGCGACTGCCGCCGGAGGGCCGAAGCGTTCATCAAGGACGCGCGACGGGCCTCCGGTCGGCGAGGCCAGGTTTTGGCCGTCCACGCATCGCGATCGCGCCGCCTCATAAAATTCGTCTGTTCCGGCGGAGCGGTAACGATTCGGTAACCGAATTTATACGAAATCAATGGGTTTAGCCGTGGTGCCTATTGGATTTCGGCTGTGCGTAGTGGTGGCTGGGTGATCTAGCCGCAATCATCGGGATCTGCGACGTCGAGGCCCGGTCGGGAAACAAGGTAGAGCGCTCATGAAAGCCCAGATCAAGCCGCGCATCAATCTTGAGGGACGCACGCCGCTCGAGACGGTTATTCCATTGGCGACCCCGTTCGTGGTCTTCGTTGATCCGGCGAGCGCCTGTAACTTTCAGTGCACGTTCTGCCCGACCGGTCACCGTGACATGATCCGCGACACGGGGCGCTATCAGGGCGCGATGCGCTACGAGGTCTTCACCAAGATTATCGACGATCTCAGCGAGTTCGAGAAGCCGATCCGGGTGCTGCGCCTATACAAGGACGGCGAGCCCTTCCTGAACAAACGGCTCGCCGACATGATCGCCTACGCGAAGGCGAGCGGGCGGGTCGAGTACATCGACACGACCACGAACGGGACGTTTCTGACGCCGGACCGCGTCGGCCCGGTGCTCGAAGCGGGGCTCGACAAGATCAACATCTCCGTCGATGGGATGACGAACGCCCAGTATCGCACCTTCACGGGCTTCGACTTCGATTTCGATCGCTTCGTCGAGAACATGAAGTGGCTCTATGCCAACAAGGGTCAGTGCGAGGTCGTCGTCAAGATCCCCGGTGAGTTGATCACGCAGGCGCAGCGCCAGGAATTCTACGACACCTTCGGCGACCATTGCGACCGCATTTTCATCGAGAACTTTGCCCCGTGCTGGCCGGAATTCGACATCGAGGCCCATACGGGTATCAAGATCACCGGCGGCATCTACCAGCAGCCGATCTCCCAGACCGACACCTGTCCCTACATCTTTTACAGCATCTCGGTGAACGCCGACGGCTTGGTCAGCTCCTGCTTTCTCGACTGGGGCCGTAAGCTCGTCGTCGGCGACGTGCGGCGGGACTCGCTGCGGGCGATCTGGTCATCGGATGCCCTGAATGACCTGCGGTTGCAGCATCTCGAAGGCCGGCGCTGCGAGAACGCCGTCTGCAACGCGTGCGGGCAATTGAGCCATTGCCTGCCCGACAACATCGACGCGCATCGGCCCCAGATCCTCGAGCGGTTCCGGGCTGCTCTGGCCGTGTCGGGCCCGCCGCCTGTGATCGCCGCGTGAGGATCCTCCACATCGCGCCCCATCTCGGCGGCGGCGTCGGCAAGGCGCACGCGACCGTGATGGAGGCGGAGCGGCGGGACGGGTCTTCGATCCGGCGCAGCTACGTCCTCTTGGAGGCGCCGCGCGACACGACCTATGCCGAGCGCGTCCGGGCGAGTGGTTGCGAGCTCCACGTGTCGCCGGCTCCAGCCGAGATCGCCGCCCTCGCCGCCGAGGCGGATATCGTCCAGATCGAGTGGTGGAACCATCCGCGCCTCTACGGTCTGCTCGCCTCCGAGGTTCTGCCGGCGCTGCGGCTCGTGCTCTGGACACACATCTCCGGGCTCGCCGCACCGCTCATCCCCCGACGTCTGGTCGAGACCGCGGACCACGTGCTGTTCACGTCGCCCTGCTCCCTCGACGCGCCGAACCTCAAGGGCGAGATCCGGGCGAGGCCCGGTGCCTTCGGCGTCGCCAACAGCGGCTTCGGCTTCGACGGCATCGTGCGGGCGGACCGGACGCCCGGAACGCCGCTGCGCTGCGGGTATATCGGGACCCTCGACTTCGTGAAGCTGCATCCGCGGCTCTTCGATTTCCTCGACGCGGTCGAGAGCCCGATCAATGTCGGCCTATGGGGGGAGCACGATCCGCAGGGTCCCGTCGCCGCCCGGGCGGCCGCGATGCGCCGACCGGGGCGCGTGCGTTTCGAAGGCTATGCCGACAGGCCGGCCAATGTGCTGGCTGACCTCGACCTCTTCGTCTACCTCCTCGCGCCGGGGCATTACGGCACCGGCGAGAACGCCCTCGTCGAGGCCATGTCGGCGGGGGCCGTCCCGATCGTCTGGGGCAATCCGGCCGAGGCGGCGATCGTCTCGGACGGTGAGACCGGCCGCGTCGTCCGGTCGGGCGAGGACTTCGTCGCGACCATCGCCGAACTGTCGGCCGCGCCCGCCCGCCTCGCGCGGTTGAGCGCTGCGGCCCGGATCGAGGCGGCCCGGCGCCATAGCCCGGCGGCCACCGCGCTCGCTTTGGCGGATGCCTACCGGGCCGCTCTGTCGGGCACGAAACGCAGCCGCCCGTTTCACGAGATTCTCGGCCTCGACGCGCGGGCCTGGTTCGAGTCCTCGGTTGCCGAACTGATGAGCGAGGGGGCCGTGCGGCTCGTGGCCTCGCTGGCTGCCGCCAAGGGCAGCCTCGCGCATTTTCGCGCCTGTTTTCCGGCCGATCCCAGCCTCGCCGGCTGGATGCCCGCCGGTTCTCAGGCCGGCGGGTACAGCCCCGTCAAGAGTTCGGGCTCGCTGATCACGAGGTTCGGCGCGTAGCCCCGATCCAGGCAGGTCTGCCGGTCCGAATCCCGGGCCAGGAAGACGATGGTGTGCTCGGGCAGGGCATCCTCCGGCGGGCTGGCGCCGGCGTTCAGCGCGATGCGCTCTTCGAGGCCGGCTTGGCGCAGGAGCGGCATGAGGTGAGCGGCCTCGGCGACCCCGACGAGTTCCAGGCGCTCGACCCCGCCGACCGCGTTGGCAAAGCGTGCCAGCTTCTGCATGACGAGCATCAGGGGCAGGCGCTCCATCCCGGGTATGTCGCGCACCAGGGCAGGGTCGCGATAGGCCAGGCGGCAGGCGATGTCATGCGCGTTCATGTAGTCGCCGCGCTCCAGCCAGAGCCGCAAGGCGACCTTCATCCGTTCGGCGATGAACTGGTCGATCATCTCCTGAACGGCTTTCCGGTTCTCATCCGCGAGCGACACGCCGTTGCGCTGGAGTATCGTGTAGACAAAATATTCGAGGCCGCCGCGATAGGTGTCCCATCCGGTCATCACCTCCTCGATACCGGCCTGATCCCGGTTCGCCCGGACCGACGTGTTGACCACCGAGCGATAGTAGGGCGCCTTCAGGAAGGCGATCTGTCCCTGTCCGATCGTGCCGGCAAGGAATACGAACGCCCAGAAACAGAAACGCGGCCATGCCATGATGCGGCGTACGGCGTCGGCACGGTAGATGACGATCTCCGGAAAGATGTGGCGTTCGATGATCAGGTTGAGGAGTTCGCCCTCCTGGCCAGGTCCGTAGAGCACGTCCCTGTCGATGGTGAAGAAGTCGCCGACGGCCCGCTTAGCGACATCGTCGTAGAGCTGCCACGGGGCATACGCGGCCCGAACGTCCGGATGGGCTGTCAGGAAGGCCATCGCCTCCTCGACGGCGGCCGGGTCCAGGAGATCGTCGTCGGCGAGGTACAGGACGTAGCGCCCGCTGGCGCGATGAAAGGCCGTGAGCAGGTTCGGGCCGCCGCCCTTGTTCTCGGTTTGACGATAGTAGCGGATCGGTAGACCGAGACCGGCGTGCTTGCGCACGACCGCCTCGGTATCGTCGGTCGAGGCGTTGTCGGTGATGAGGATCTCGTAGGGAAAGCTGAACGTCCAGGTCTCGGCGGCTTGGCCGAGCAGATACGCGAGGAAGTCTGCCCGGTTGTAGGTTGGCAGACAGATGCTGAGGAGAAGATCGGACATGGGCAACTCGTATTAGCCGGTCCCGACCGTCGCTCACGGGGCCCGCGGGCGAGGGATCGGGTTCTCAACCCCTCGATCTGGTCTCCCCGGCGCACCAAACGGGCGACTTACGCGCCGGAGACCTCGGATATCGTCGCGGAAGAGGCTCCTTGCGATTCGAGGGACGGCACGCCACGCATCAGGGAGATGATCGTGGACTGCGCACGATCTGTCGATGCGAAATCATGCGCCTGCGCTGGACGAGACGATCCGTGTATCGCGGCGCCGCAACGGCCTCGGAGGATGCGTCGAGAACGGTATCGGTGCCGCTCCGATTCTGACCGCACCGTTGCGCAACCCGCGTTCGGGTGCAGGGTCGGGACCTGCCCGACCGGCCCTCATGCGACAGAGGCGGGAGGGGCCATGACGGGCGCGATGACATCGGCCGCGCGATCGGATCCCTGCCGGTGCAGCCCGCGGAACGGCCCGACCCGGGCTGCGCGCGCTCAAGCCGGCCGCGGGGCGGGGACCGCCTATGCGGCCATGCCCCGGACCGGACCGGCTGCGGCCGTCACGTCCGCCCGGCCCGATCCGCCATCGCGGCGGCGGCGGCCCCGAGCCCCCACCGGACGAGATCCTGGGCGTCCCGCGCCGTCCTGGCCTCCGCGTAGCAGCGCAATTCGGGCGCGTTGCCCGACGCGCGGAAATGGATGGTCCGGCCCTGGTCCAGCCCGATCCTGATCCCGTCCTGCTGGTCGATGTCCTGCGGCACGCCAACCGGTCGCAGGAAGTCGGCCCGGAACGCGGCCTCGCGGAGCCGTTCGAGGAAGGCGCCGCTCCGCTCCGAGGGCGTGTCGGGCAGCCGGTCGCTCGCCATCTCGCCCGCATCGAGCGACGTCACGAGATCCGCCAGCGACGTCCCAGCCGCGCGCGCGGCGGCGAGCGTGGCCAGGATCGGCAGCATCGCGTCCCGCGTCGGCAGGGCGGGGAGGATCCGGCCGTCGCGGGCGACATCCGCGCCGAGCAGGAAGCCGCCATTCGCCTCGAAGCCGACAATGGTCCCCGCCCCGGCGGCCCTCGCCTGCTCCATGCCGGCGATGACGTAGGGCGACCCCACCCTGGTGCGCACGACCTGCCGGAAGCCGCCCGACCGCTCGAGGGCCGAGCCGGCGGTGACCGGCACCACGACCGCATCGGCATCGAGGAACCGCGCCGTGATCAGCCCGAGCACGTCGCCCCGCAGGATCCGCCCCGCGCCGTCCGCGATCAGGGGCCGGTCGGCGTCGCCGTCCGTGGTCACGAGGGCGTCGTAGGCGCCGGCCGCCATGACCTCGGCGATGAAGGCGATGTCCTCCGGGCGATGCGCCTCGGTGTCGATCGGCACGAAGGTGTCGGACCGGCCGATCGGCGTCACCCGCGCCCCGAACCCGGCGAGCAGGTCGGCCAGCAGGTCGCGGGCGACCGAACTCTGCTGGTAGACCGCGATGCGCAGGCCCTCCAGGATATCGGGCGCGAAGGCTTCGCCGTAGCGCTGGCGGTAGCGCGCGACGGCGCCGGGTTCGGGCGCGGCCGGGGGCGAGTCCGGCACCGCGCCGACGGCCGCGACGTCGCCGAGGGCCGCCAGGATGGCCGCCTCGTCGGTCTTGGTGATCTCGCCGTCGGGCCGGTAGAATTTGAGGCCGTTGCGGTCCTCCGGGATGTGGCTGCCCGTGACCATGACCGCGCAGGCGCCGCGCCGCATCGCCTCGAGGGCAAGCGCCGGCGTCGGCAGCGCGCCGCAATCGATCGCCGTGAAGCCGGCCGCCGCCGCCGCGGCCGCCACCGTCGCGGCGATGCCCGGACTGCTGTCGCGCAGGTCGCGCCCGATCACGACTTCGCGACGGCCGCCCTCGGCCGGGACCGATCGGAAGAACGCGCGGGCGTAGGCGTAGCTCGGCCCGCCGACGAGATCCGTCACGAGGCCGCGCAGGCCACTGGTTCCGAATTTCAGACTGCTCACGGCGATTCCAACGGCCCGGACTGCGATGGTCTTCCGCGACTGATGCCGCGAATCACCCCCGATCACAATGCCCGATCCGTGGCGGCGCGGCCTCGCCCGGGCAGACATATCATTGCCCCATGGACCGGCAGGGCCCTAGACCAATCTCCGCGCACGCCCCGCGCCGGGAACAGGTTGGCATGACGGTCGAGATCAAAGGCAACCTCAGCGCCAACACCCTCGTGCTGTCCGAGAAATTCCGGCGCTACTCCACGGGCAGCATCCTGTTCACCGGCGAGGGGGGCCGCGTCGAGATCGACGGGCCGGTGACCAGCGGCGACATCGCCCTCGCGGTCGGCTCGCACGCCACGGTCACGATCGGTCCGGACTGCGTCATCGGCCGGCTCAGCCTGAACGCGTTCGGCGAGGGCGCACGGATCGACATCGGACGCGAGGTCGGCTTCGCCGGCATCGTGAACCTCAGCACGCACGAGGGCGGCCGGATCAGCATCGGCGCGCGCTGCCTCATCGCCGGCGACACGGTCTTCAGCGCCTCGGACTTCCACGGGATCTTCGACGTCGCCACCGGCGAGCGCATCAACCTGGCCCGGGATATCCGGGTCGACGAGCATGTCTGGGTCGGGGCCCGGGCGATGGTGCTGAAGGGCGCGAACATCGGCCGCGACTCGGTCGTCGGCGCCGGCTCGATCGTCACCGGCAGCTTCGGGCCCAACAGCCTGATCGTCGGCAACCCGGCCCGGGTCGTGCGCGCGGGCGTCTGCTGGCGGCACTGACGCCCGGCGCCGGGCCGTCGGACGCACGCACCGCCGCCGGGCCGGTTGCCACGTCGGCGGAGCGCGCTTTAAGGACGTTCGAGACTGCTACGGGTGTTGTCCGGCCTCCGCACAATCGCACCGAGAGATTTCGTGAGGAACGGCCGCGGTTCGACGCCGTCGGTCCGGCCTCGGCGACAGGGGGAATGCGTGCGCCGCCAACAGGATCGGAGAGGGGCCGCCCGGCCCGGGATATCGGCCCCGGCCGGCGTTGAAACCGGGGTGGCCCGATGATCCGCCACACCCTCCTTCTGCGCTTCGACCACCGCACGCCGCCGCCCGCGTGCGATGCCGTCCTCCTGTCGCTGATCGCGCTGTGCGACCAAGTCGGGGAGGTCGACTCGATCGCGTTCGGTCCGGAAGCGGATCCGCAGGTCCGGGTGCAGGGCTTCACGCATGCCTTCACCGTCGTTTTCGGGAGTGAGGCGGCGCATGACGCGTTCCACGCGCTGCCGGGATACGCGGCCGCGCTCGAGCCGTTGCGGGCCGCGGAGGCCGTACAGGTCGCCCCCCCGGACTTTGGTGCGGGACGGTGAGAGGCCGTTCCGGCCGGGGCCGTCCGGGCTGCGCGGGCGCCGTCCGATTGTTGCCCGTCCTCGCGCAGACCGATTGACGTTGCGAACGGCTTATGGCCAAGCCCTTCTCCGCTACAGCTTTTCGAGAACGGGACGATGGCAGGAGACGACACGCTGGCGAAGGCCCTGGCTGATGTGCGTCAGCGGCGGGCTGATCTTCAGGCCGAGTACGAGCGCATCCAGACCGAGCTGAACAAGCTCCGGACGGCGGAGCGATCCCTGGCGGTGATCGTCGAGGGCGCCGTGCCGGAGGAGACGGACGCCTTTTCCGGTCCCGAGCCCTCGGACGAGGCCCCCGGCCGCCCCCGGCGGGCCACCGGCCGCGGCAGCCGCGGGCCCCGGACCAACTCCGCGAAGGGGCGGTTGAAGGCGCTTCTGGAAGAGACGGGGGCGCAGGGCCTGTCGCACGCCGAGATTGAGCGGCGCCTGCCCGACGTGGCGGCGAACACGCTGAACACGTATCTCAGCATGATGGTCACCGGGGGCGAGGCGGTGCGCAGGGGCGACTTCTACGTCATCGCCACGCCGGCCCAGTCGGACGACGAAGCCCCGACCGACGACGCATCGGACGAGAGCTAGGGCCTCGTCCCGACTATCGGGTACGGTCGACGCCGCGCGGACGGATAGGCCGGCCCGTCCGGGGCGGAGGGTGATCCGAGCCACTGCCTCATCCCGAGAGGCCCGCGCCGGCCGGCCGGAGGGTTCCTTCGAGGCCGCCGCTGCGCTCGGGCGCCTCAGGACGAGGGGGATGCGTGGGATCGTCCGGGGGCGACGTCAGGCCGCCAAGCCGGTCGATCCGGGGAGTCCTGCACCGGCGTCCGTGGCCGGACGCGGGCGTCGCAGGCGCTGGCGGAGCACCAGCAAGAGGAGAGCGGGCACGGCCAGGATGAGCCCGACGCCGAGGATGCCGACCTGGCCGGCGAGGTATCCGTAGAGGCCGCCCGTCACGCCATCGCGCCACGACGCCGCCGCCATGCCGACGGTCGCCAGGAGGAGACAGAGGGGGGCCTTGAACCACCAGGGCACGGCCTTGGCGGGGCTCCGCTCGGCGGCCGGAGCGCCCCCAGCGGGGATGGCCGTCTCCTGGCTGAGGAGCATGGCCATCTGGTCCTCGAAGTCCTGCTGCGCCGAACGGCCGCGCTGCAACGGCGTCGCCGGCGTCTCATCCCGGCCGCCCTGGGGCGCTGCGGAAGCCGGCGTCGACCCCTCCGTGAGCGGGCCCGGGATCGCGGCCTCGGCGGCGACCATCAGGCGGGCCTCGTGCCGGCGCATGAACAGCCACAGCGCCACCGCCCCGAGCAGGACGAAGGCCAGCAGGCCGAGGCCGACCGGCCCCATGACGTTCTCGATCGACCGTCCGCACAGGTAGGCGCCGAAGCCCATGATCGCCGCCCAGGCCACGCCGCCCAGGGCGTTGAAGGCCATGAAGCGGCGCGCATCGAGCTTGTTCACGCCGGCCAGCACCGCCGCGTAGGCACGCAGCATCGCGGTGAAGCGGCCGAAGAACACGATCTTCCCGCCGTGCCGGCGGAAGAGATACTGGCCGAGCTTGAGCCGGCCGTGGTCGAGGCCGATGAGGTGGCCTTTCCGGAGCAGCAGCGGCAGGCCCCAGCGGCGGCCGACCCAGTAGCCGGCATTGTCCCCCAGGATGGCGGCGGTCGCCGCGATCGCCACCACGGCGGCGATGTTGATGTTGCCGGTGCTGCCGGCATAGGCCGCCGAGGTCAGCAGGACCGTCTCGCCCGGCAGGGGCAGACCGGCGCTCTCCAGCGTGATGATGATGAAGATGGCGAGATAGCCATAATGCGCGATCAGGTCGGTGATCGGCAGATCGTGCAAGAAAGCCACCGGCGTCCCTTCGGTTTGCAGCGCGGAGACGGTTGGCCCCGGGAAGGTGGCGGTACTGAGGCGTGGCGGCCGATCGGTCCGGCCTCAGATCAGATCGTTGCGCCACGTCACGTTGCTGCGCAGGACCTTGGCCGGAACGCCGCCCACGAGCACGTTGGCCGGGACCGCGCCGCTCACCAGGGCATTGGCGGCGACGATCGAGCCGTCTCCGATCGTCGTGCCTTTCAGGAGCGTCGCCCGGGTCCCGAGCCAGACCCGATGCCCGACATGGATCGGCCGGGGCGGGTTCACGCGCTCGCCGGTATCCACATCGACGATCGAATGCATGTCGCTGACCGTGAAGCTCACCCCGCCCGCGATCAGGCAATTGTGGCCGATGGTGACGTCCCGCGCCTCGTGCGCGGCGATCGAGGCGTCACCCACGAAGGCGGTGTGTTCGCCAATGATCAGCTTGGCGGTGGCGAGCAGATAGACCCGGAGCGTCTCCAGGCGGACATGGTCGCCGACATGGATCGTCCCGTGCGACCGGCACAGGATCGCCAGGCCGTTGCCACTCGACCCACGCCCGATCGCCACGTGGTTGTGGTGGCCCTCGAACGTGATCGTTCCCTCGTAGGTCTCGAGGAACCCATCCGGTGCATCGACCTGATTGTTCGCACCGCGGTCGTCGATCGTGACAGGCATGGCTCTGAATGTTCTCGCGCCGAGGTCGCTGCGAACGGACGCCGGAGCTGCGCCGCCCGCGAGCAGCCGTCCCCGCTTGTCCGATACCGGCCAGGCCCCTCTCTGTGTCCCGGCCTTGATGATCCGATCCGGGGCAGCGGTCCAGATGGGGCCGCCGATCGGTCAGGGATACCGTGGGCGATCGGTCCCCTCCCCTCCGGGGGACGGCCGGGATTGGGCTCGCCGAACGCACCGCATCGCCAGCGGCCTTGCCCTCGCCCCAATGCCGGGGCACCTCGCCGGTTCGCGACGAACAGTTTCAGGATTGGCCATCAAGGCTACGAAAACAGGCTGATGCCTTCTAATAGCGTGCTCGGCGACGGCGTCGCTCAGCACGATTGATGTCGTATCCGCTACTGCGAGTGAACTATGCTGGAAGCCCTGGAACAGATGAACCACAACGGCCACTGGGTGGAGAGCATTCTCCACGTCGGGGCCAACGAGGGCCAGGAGCGGAACGACTACGAGGCGAGCGGCGCGAGCCCGTGCCTGTACGTCGAGCCCGTCGATTCGGCCTTCGCCATCCTCGAGGCCAACCTCGCCAGCATGCCGTTCCACCGGCCGATCCGTGCGGTGTGCGCGGAGCGGGCCGGTGACGAAGTCCTGTTCAATGTGGCCAGCAACGGCGGCCAGTCGTCGAGCCTGCTCGCGCTCGGCGCCCATGCCGAGCACCACCCGCACATCGTCTACACCGGTGCCCAACGGATGGTGACGACCACCGTCGATCGGATCGTCGCCGAGCACAGCCCGGACCGGGTGCCGAACCTCCTGGTGATCGACGCGCAGGGCTCCGACCTGCGGGTGCTCCAGGGGGCGACGCGGACCCTGACGGCCCTGGACGGGGTCTATATCGAGGTCAGCGAGACGCCGCTCTACGAGGGCGGGTGCACGCTGGACGAGGTCACCGCCTTCCTGAAGGGCTTCGATCTGCGCCTGCGCTGGCTGCGCCTCGACGGTGCGGGACATGGCGAGGCGTTCTATTGCCGGCCGAAGCGGGGCGGCATCAACCTGCCGGACTATGAGGGCGTGATCAGCGCGGGTAAGCCGGCGGCGCAGAGCAGCCTGTGCGAGTGGTCCTACTTCGACGTGGCGAACGGGCCGCAGGGCGGGGTGAACGGCCCGTTGACCGGTCGGCCCGGATTTCACACCGACATCGAGGACGCCCCCTGGTGGCAGGTGGATCTGGAGGCGATCCAGGCCCTGAACGAGGTGCGGGTCTACAACCGCATGGACTGCGCGCGGGAGCGTTCGCGGACGCTGCAGGTACTCCTGTCGAACGACGGAGAGACCTGGCGCCGCGTGCACGATCAGGCCGGCCGCACGTTCGGGGGCGCGGATGGCCGACCGCTGCAGGTTCCGCTCGCGGGTGAGCGTGCCCGGTACGTGCGCCTGCAATTGGCGGAGCGCGCATTCCTGCACCTCGATAAGGTGCATGTCTTCTGAGGGCCTGTGCCGTGACCGGGTGAGCGACGGGCCGGCGCGAGGGCCCCGCGTCCGGGGATTGGCGTTTGGCCCGGGAGTCCGGCGGAGCGCTGCGCCTGTCCCGCACCAGCCGTCGTGCGGCCCGTGACCCCGAAAGGGGGCGCCCCGATTGGGAAACGCGGAGGTGCCAACGAACGGCCCGGCTGCTACACTCTCGCCCTGCCCGAATGGGCCCTTGGACCGGTCGCCATGCGCCTGCTTCTGCTCGGCTGTTCACTCCTTCTCCTGCCGACGCCGGCCCTGGCGCTCTGTCGCTGCACCTGCGTCGAAGGCGTCTCGAGGCCGATCTGTCAGCCCACCGACCTGATGGTACCCCTCTGCCAGGATCTGTGCATGGACAGCGTCCGGCCGGAGCGGGTCACGCGTCCGCTGGCGGGCGGTCGCCCGGCCACGGAACCGATCCAGCCCTTCAATCCGGCCCCCGGCGGTCTCTCCGATCCGCAGCAGAATCTGGATACCGACGTGAACGGGTTGCCCCTGGGGACGTCCAGTACGTTGTCGGGCAATGTCGGCGGGTTCTCCGGAGGGGGCGGCCGCTGAGGCCGTTCCCGGACCCTTCGGTGCTGCCGGATCGGTCGAGGCGCCGGCCGGATCCTGACGGACGCGGCGCCGCTCGGCCCGGCCGTCGCGCGGCGCCGCGATGCCCGGCCCGCTACCCCGGCAGGCCGTGCGCGGCCTCGATCGCCTGGAGCCGGGCCGCATAGCGGCGCGCGATCGCTGCGACGCTGAAATCCTCCCGCACCCGGAGCCGCGCAGCCGTCGCGCGCGCCTGCCGCTCCGCGGGGGCGCTGTACACGGTCCGCATCGCCGTGGCCGCCGCGTCGATCGACGGCTCCGCCCAACGGCTCGCACGCTCGACATAGACGTAATCCGTCGGGAGCGGACGTTCCAACGTGTAATCGACCAGAAAGGCCGTCTGCGGCGAGCAGAAATCCATGTTGCCCGAATAGCCGGTCGCGATGACCGGCAACCCGATCTGCATGGCCTCCAGGAGGCCGAAGCCCCAGCCCTCGGAACGGTGCAGCGAGACATAGGCGTCACTGGACCTCTTGAGGCCGATGAGGGCGTCGTAGCTCAGCGTCTGATCGAGGATGGTGATCCGGGGGTCGCGGGCAGCGAGGGCGTCGATCGACGTCCAGGTCCGCAGCTGCTCGGCGCTCACGATGCGGCTCCGGTTCTGCGTTTTCAGAACGAGCGCCACCGGCTCGCCGGCGGAGGCTGGGAAAGCGGCCTGGAACGCCTTGAGCACGCCGAGCGGGTTCTTTCGCTCGACGAACGAGAACGAGTCGAACGTGGCGAGGAACACGAACGCCTCATCCGGTAATCCGAGGCCGGCGCGCGGCATGGGAGACACATCGGCGACCGCTTCCACGGCCATGCCGACGTTGTAGACGGGTGTCGCGGTCGCGCGCGCGTACGTCTCGCGATTGTATTCCGACGACACCCAGATCTCGTCCAGCAGATCGAGGGCGAGGCGGTGGCTTTCCGGAACGGTGTCGAGCTCCCAGAAGAAGTAGCCGATATTGTACGAATCCTGGGTGATGCGGCGATCCAGGAGGGCGAAGGCGTGGGGGACGACCTCTGCGTTGAGATGCATCAGGTTGATCCGACGCGGTCGTTCGAGACGGGGCGCTGGCGTCGCGCGGGCCGTGAACCCGATTGGGGCGGGATTGCCGGGGAAGAAATCGAGCTGTGCCGGTGATCGGCCGGCGCTCGCGAGGATCTCGAGGGACAGCCGCATGGCCTGGCCGAGCCCCGACGTCGCGCGTGTCGGGCCGATCACCGCGACTCCGGCTTCCGGACCGTCGCTGAACCGGGGATCGCGCAGAAACGGCAGGCCGGCCCCGCCTTCGAGGGGCGCAGGCCGGAGGGATGCGCGGGCATTCGGGCCGTGATCCCCGTATCGGGCGCGGATCCGGGCGCTCAGGCCTTCGGCGCGCGCGGAGTCCGGCGAACCCGGCTGTCCCAGGGCCACCGCCAGCAGATCCGTGAGGAGGGGGCTCCGATCGCGCTCAATGCTGTGCAGCAGGGGTGATACGGTGTTCCAGGGCAGAAGGCGCACGAGATGCGGCTTCTCCAGGGCGCGCAGCAGGACGATCGCCACCAGCGTCGCGCGTCCGGCGTCGGAATTCAGGTCCAGGGCCTGGAGGGCCGCGTCCGACGCGTGGTAGGTGCGCAGGAAATAGGTCAGCGCGAAATCGCGGGCTGCGGTGCTGTCGTCGGCGGCGCACAGCATCCGGACCTGGGCCGGCGTGATCAAATCGCCGCCGGGGCAGATCTGCGCTGCGCGCTCGACGGCCCACCAGTAGAGTGCCCGCCTCAGCGCGGCGACATCATGGAGATCGATGCCGGGCTCGAAGTCCTGCGTGATGAAGGCGTACGCGGCGATGCTCACCTCCGCGGCCAATCCGAGCAGCGGCATCGGCGCGTTGAGAAAGTCGATCTGGCTTCGAGAGAGCGGTACGGGCAGGCGGTGGTAGACGTTGCTCTCCGTCAGATACCAATACAACACCCGCATCCGCTCGATCAGGTCGCCATCCGGAACGAAGTCCCGATGGCGTTCCGACCGCGCCACTTCGAAGGCGACGTAGCGCGTGATCAGACCCTCGGGGTCCTGATCGGGCCGCGCCGTCTCGAGGAGCCGATCGAGCTGGCGCCGCGACCGATGTCGTGAACCTTCGGCGCTGCCTCCGCCGTCGCAACCGCTCACGACCGGCCTCCGGAGGCGGTCGAGAGGATGCGCACCGCTTCCGTGCGGAGCAGGTCGAGCGCCCTGCCGTTGCCGAGCGTGGCGATGCGGTTGAGCAGATCCGGCCGGAACGGCGAGCCGCCGAGTTCGAGTCCCAGGGAGACTTCGCGAACGTGGATCAGGCGTCTTCCGACGGCGCGACGGTCGAAGGCGAACTCGAAGCCGCAATAGCCGTCGTTCAGGCCGCTCGCGGCGACGTCCTGGCGGAACTGGTCGGCGACGAGCGTGGCCGTGAGATCGCCGGCGCTGACGGCGACGTGCAGACGCCGCCCCGGGATCGTCCGATCGTGGATCCAGCCGACGATGCGATTGCCATCCACGAAATCGATGTAGCCCTCGATCCCGCACGGGATCGGCGGGGCGGGCGCTCTGTCCGCTGCGGGATCGATCGGCGATCCCGCGAGCGGGGTTCCGGTCGAGGCCTCCCGGACGTGGATCAGGTCGCGCCCGGCGGCATCGAGATGCAGGGCTGCCGAGAAGCCGCAGAAGCCGTCGTTTCGGCCCGCCGCCGCCACGTCCTTGCGCTCCTCGTCGGCCGTCACCCTGAGGACGTCGTCACCGCTGACGATCTCGATACGGAGACGGCGCCCCGGTGCGCTGCGATCGTGGGCCCAGCCTGCAAGACGATGGCCGCTGAAGGTGTCGACGAAACCCTCGATGTCGCCGCCCGCCGATCCGGACGCCGCGCCGTCTGTGCTCGCGTGTTGAGGGGGGGGCGCTTGGATCATCGGGTCTGCTGCGGCGCGGCCTGGGGACTTGGAGGGATGCGACTGCGGCCAGGGATATGGGGGCGTATGCGCGTCGCAGGGGCGGCCCCGCCCGGGCGCTGAGCGCCGGTGTCCACTCCGGCGGAGGGCGCCCTAGCGCCCGTAGATATCCTCGACGCGGATGATGTCGTCCTCGCCGGTGTAGGAGCCGACCTGGACCTCGATCAGCTCCAGGGGGATCTTGCCCGGGTTGGCCAGGCGATGCATCGAGCCGATCGGCAGGTAGATCGCCTCGTTCTCGTGGACCAGAACCACCCGATCGTCGATCGTCACCTCGGCGGTGCCGCGCACCACCACCCAGTGCTCGGCCCGGTGGAAGTGCTTCTGCAGTGACAGCCGCCCCCCCGGCACCACCTGGATCCGCTTCACCTGGAACCGCTCGCCGATGTCGATCCGCTGGTACCAGCCCCAGGGCCGGTACATCCGCAGATGCGCGTCCGCCTCCGGTTCGCCGGCCGCCCGCAGCGCGTTGACCAGCTCCTTGACCTGACCCGAATGCGCCTTGGACGCCACCAGCACCGCGTCGGGGGTGGACACCACCACCACGTCCTCCAGGCCGACCACCGCGGTCAGCCCGCCGCCCTCGCTGTGCACGAGGCTGTTCCGCGTCCCGATCAGCGAGACCCGGCCGCGCACCGCGTTGCCGGCCGCGTCATGCTCCAGCACCTGCCAGACCGCGTCCCAGGTGCCGACATCCGACCACGGGAACGACACCGGCAGCACCCCGGCCCGGGCGGTCCGCTCCATCACCGCGTAGTCGATCGAGATCTTGGGCGCCTTCGCGAAGGCCTCGGCATCGAGCCGCACGAAGTCGAGGTCGGTCACCGCCGCCTCCAGGGCCGCGCGGGCGGCCGCCAGCACCTCGGGGGCGAACGCCTCGAGCTCGGCCAGCATCAGGTCGGCGCGGAACAGGAAGTAGCCGGAGTTCCACAGGGCACCCTCGGCGATCAGCGCCTCGGCGCCGGACCGGTCGGGCTTCTCGACGAAGCGGGCAACCCGGGCCGCGCCCGGGGCCTCCGGGATCGGCTCGCCGCGGCGGATGTAGCCGTAATCGGTGGCCGGCCGGTCGGGCTCGATGCCGAGCGTCATGGTGTAGCCGGCCCGGGCCCCGGCGGCGGCGCGGGCGACCGCCTCGACGAAGGCGGCGGTGTCGGGCACGACGTGGTCGGCGGCCATGATCAGGACCACGGCCTGCGGGTCGCGCGCCCCGGCGTGGAGCGCGGCCACCGCCACGGCGGCGGCGCTGTCGCGCCCCTGCGGCTCGAGCAGGATGTCGGCGGAAAGCCCGAGCTGGTCGCGCTGCTCGGCGACGATGAACCGGGCCTCGGCCGAGGCGATCACCGTCGGCCGGGCGAACACCGCCGCGTCCGACACCCGCGCCAGGGTCGCCTGGAAGGTCGAGGCTTGCGCATCCACCAGCCGGGCGAACTGCTTGGGCATGCTCTCCCGCGAGGCCGGCCACAGCCGCGTCCCCGTCCCGCCGCACAGGATCACGGGCCTGACAGTTTCGGTGGATCGGGACACCTGAAGGACTCCAGGATTGGGCGTCGGATCCCGCCGCCCGCGCTGGACGGGTGCAGGATCCGCCGCAAGACGGCAAGGGTGGATCGGTTCAGGCGTTGGCGCTGAGGCGCTTGATGTCGGCGTCGACCATCTCGGTGATGAGATCCTCGAGGCTGGTCTGCGCCGCCCAGCCGAAGGTCGCCTTCGCCTTGGCCGGGTCGCCCAGCAGCACCTCGACCTCCGCCGGACGGAAGAAGGCCGGGTCGATCACCAGGTGGTCGTCGATGTTCAGCCCGACATGCTTGAACGCGATCACGCACATGTCCCGCACCGTCGTCGTGCGGCCGGTGGCGATCACGTAATCGTCCGGCTTCTCCTGCTGCAGCATCAGCCACATTGCCTGCACGTAGTCCCGGGCGTGGCCCCAGTCGCGCTTGGCGTCGATGTTGCCGAGCCGCAGCTCCTTCTGCCGGCCCAGCTTGATCCGCGCCACCGCGTCCGTGACCTTGCGGGTCACGAACTCGACGCCCCGCAGCGGGCTCTCGTGGTTGAACAGGATCCCGTTCGAGGCGTGCAGCCCAAAACTCTCGCGGTAGTTGATCGTCATCCAGTGCGCGTAGAGCTTGGCCACGCCGTAGGGCGAGCGCGGGTAGAACGGCGTCGTCTCGCTCTGCTGGGCCTCCTGGATCAGGCCGAACATCTCCGAGGTCGAGGCCTGGTAGTAGCGCGCCTGCGGGGCGACCGAGCGCAGGCATTCGAGCATGTGCACCGCGCCCAGGCCGGTGACCTGGCCGGTGAGCAGCGGCTGCTGCCAGGAGGAGGTGACGAACGACTGCGCGGCGAGGTTGTAGATCTCGTCGGGCTTGGCGGTCTGAACGATGCGCAGCAGCGCCGACTGGTCGAGCAGGTTGCCGTCGACCAGCTCGACATCGTCGAGGATGCCCAGCCATTTCAGCCGGTGGTCGAACACGCCGGCATGGCTGGAGCGGCGTACGATCCCGGTGACCGCGTAGCCCTTCTGCAGGAGCAGCTGCGCCAGATACGCGCCGTCCTGGCCCGTGACACCCGTGATCAGCGCGCGCTTGTTGTTGGCCATGCTGTCGTCCATTCGCTCCAATGTCTACGATGCGGGCGCATCGAACGCGGCGCCGAACCTTGAAGGCTGCCGGGTACGCGCAGGAAACCGGCCTTCCGGCGCAGCGGCCAGCACCGCTCGTATCCTGTTGCGGACCGCAATAACGTCTGCGGCCGCGCAGGTCGAGGCTGCCGATTCTGCAAAGTCTCTATCGCACCGCGCTGGATACCGGAACCGGGACGATGCGCCGGCTTTTCGATTCGGATTGTCTTTCGTCCGAAGTCCCGCAGCCGCTCTCCGTTCGGGGCAAAGCCTCGATCGGGGCGCGGCCTACGGCGCGGCGACTTATCCAGCCCGTGAGCGTTCGGCGTCGGCAGGTCCTGGACCCGTCTCGGGCGCCGCGCCCGAACGCGGGGTCGCGCGCGCGTGCGGTTTGCCCCCGGGAGCCGCCCGATCTCAATCACCGTCGCCTTCGGGGAGCGGCATCGCCACGTCGCCCGGCATGAATCGGATCGCCCCGATCTCGACATCCTCGCCGGCCTCGACCGGCAGATCCAGCTTCGGCGGCTGTCGACCGGTCAGGATGGCGTGGACCGTGATCGCCCGGGAGGCGGCCGTGGGCTGCCCGCACACGGCCTGGAGATAGGCGATGTTCAGCCAGACGCCGCTCTCGCGCGGGACCGTCGATTTGAGGACGTCGAAGGCCCGGAAGGCGAGGCTGACGTTTCGGGTCAGCCCGAGGAAGAGGCCGTACTGGGCGAGCGCCGCCACATCGAGCTCCGGGTGCTGGCGGCAGAGCTGCGCGACCTCGTTCAGCCGGTCGGTCGCGACGAGATGCATCGCGAGGAGCAGCGTGTCCTCCGGCGTCCGAGTCCATGTCGCGTCGCGGGACGAGACAGTTTCGCCCCCATGCCCGACGAGGCCGCACAGGAGCGCGTTCCGGATCGACATCGCAGATGTCTCCTCTAGAGCATCATCCCGAAAGGTGGGTTCCGGCTTTCGGAAAAAATGATGCCAACCCAAAGACCTGGCGCATTGTCCTGATGCCGATGTTCAGGACGATGCGCGCGAGCGCCCGCCCGCCGAAGGGGATACCGGTTCGGCGGGCGCGCGCGTTGACTCACCGGCTCTCGCGGCGCAGCGGATCGAACTGCCACGTGCCGGCCATCTCCATGATCAGATCGACGACGGCAGCGCTGGTGTTGATCTGGTAGCGATGCGCCACCGTCGTCGTGTCGTGCGCGAGGCCGCGCCCCTCGGCATAGGCGAGGTAGCGCTGCGCCAGGGCCTGCGTCGCGGCGATGCCATCCAGCGCCGGCAATTCCGGCGCCCGGTCCGAGCGCCGCAGGGCCTCGAAGCTGGGGGCGAACCGCTGCAGGAACGTGTCGTGGAAATGCCTCCAGCTGCCGAAGTCCCAGCCCGCCCGGTGGGTGAGATGATGCATCGGGAAGCCGTCGATCCAGGCGGCCGTGTGACCCTCGGTCATGAAGGCCAGCGGCAGCATGTAGTCCCACCACGGCAGGCCGATCGTGAACGGGTCGCAGGCGAGCGCCGAGGCCTTGGCGATGTCGAAGAAGAACGCGTCGAAGCCGTTGTTGTACAGGACCCGCGGCCGTCCGAACGGGTGCTCGACCTCGTAGCGGCTGGCGAACAGGAGCGCGTGGCGCCCATCGAACGCCATCCGCGCGCCTACGTTCGAATCCGCCGCGTAGACGTCGGCGTTGACGATGCCCCCGTGGGGGGCGCCCGTGGCGCGCAGCGCCTGGATCATCTCGGCGAGGGGGATCAGCGGCTTGCCGCAGAGGGCCGCCATGTCCCGCTCGGCGGTCACGACCTCGACGTCCGGGAAGGCCGCCTTGACGAGGTCGACCTCGGCGGCCGCGTTGACGCTGAAGATCTCGAAGCCGTTCTCGCGCCAGCTCTGGATGCAGCGGTGCTGATAGAGGTGCCCGATCTCGCAATCCTCACCGACGTAGCGTTTGATGAACGGGGAGAGCGAGGTCGCGAGGGGGATGGATCGGGCCATGGAACACTCCGTCAAGCCGCGCCGGACGGCGTCGTGGTGAGGGCGGTGTTCAACTCCCGGGCGAATCGCCGGGCGTACAACTCGGTGTCGAAGAACGGGGCGTCGTGCAGCCCCTTCGCGATGCCGATCTTGTAGCTGGCCCAGTCTGCCGGGTCCTGCGCCAGCCGGCGCGCGGTGTCGACATAGCCGTCGATCGTGTCGGTCACCTGGTCCCCGAGGCCGAGCAGTTCGAGCAGGTCGGCCGACTGGTTCTCACGCTGGGTCAGCCCGCGCTTCGTCACGACCGGGATGCCGAGCCGCAGGGCGTCGAGGGACGACAGACCGCCACTGTGGGGAAAGCTGTCGAGGTAGATGTCGACCGTGGCGAGCAGCGTGCTGATGACCGAGGCCTCTTTCCAGGGCCCCGCGATCGTGACCCGGGCGGGGTCGACCCCGTGGGCGATCAACTGGCGGCTGAGCCGCCGGCAGAACCGCGCGATCGGGTAGGACGAATCCCAGTTGGGGTTGAACGGGTAGAGGACCAGCCGGCTGTTGGGCGTCGCCGCCAGGACGCGCGCCCAGGTCTCCGACAGGACCGGGTGGATCTTGTAGAAATTGGCTCCGCTGGCGAACAGCGTCGTGGTCGCCGGCGTGCGCAGCTCGGTCATGTCGAGCCACTGGCGGGACGGGCCGGTGCCGGCGTCCCGATCGAACACGAGGCAGGAGCCGGGCAGCCGCACGAGGCGCTCGGTGTATCCCTCCTGCGGGTCGGACCCGCTCTCCGAGATCTCGCCCGAGACATAGAGGTCGATCGCCGGAAACCCGGTCGTGAAGACGGCGCAGAAATTCACCGCCTGCCAGCGGGCGAGCCGGAGCGTGGCCAGCGCGACGTACTCGTTGTAGCCGAACGTGATGTTGTTCATGAAGATGAGGCAGTCGAGATCGAGCGCCCGGATCGCCGTCACCTTGTCCTTCAGGGCCGGCTTGCCGTTCAGGTTCTCGATGTCGTGGCTCAACGCCCGGATCGGGCCGATCAGCGTATCGGCATCGTCCGCCGGGGCGCCGAAATAGCCGTTGTGATGGATGATCGAGACCACGTGGAAGCCGTGCGCCTTGAGCCGGCGCGAGGACGCGACGCCGACGAAATTCTCGGTGCGGGCGTCGACGTCGTTCCAGAGCAGGCCGAGGCGGATCGGTCGGTCCGGGGGAAGCGGCTCGGGGCGGCCGGACTCCACCGGGTCGAGGCCGTGCTTGCGCCGGATATAGGCTCGGATCAGGCGGCTCTTGGCCTGCGCGAACGGCACGAGGTAGCCCTCGCACGAATAGATCGCACCGCTCTTGAGGGAGGCGACGCCGTGCTCCAGGAGCGGCCGGATCTGGCCCGGAGGCGATCGCTCCATCAGATCGGCGATGAGATTGTACAGCCTGACCGTATAGTCGAAATAGACCGTCCGCTCCTCATCCGTCCCGAAGCACTTCGGGTGCCAGGCGATGTAGCGCAGCAACAGGTCGTCGAAGCGCTGCTGCTCGATGAACAGGGTCAGTTCCGGCAACGCGTGCGGCGGCACGAGGAACAGGCCGGCGAAGAGCCGTCGCGCATCGCCCCTGGGCAGATCGTTCCAGGTCGCGACGATCTCCGCCGGGGCCGCCGGCAGTTCCAGGACGAAATCGATCAGCTTGGCGTCCTGCACCACCGCGTGGAACAGGGCGGACGAGCCGGTGCTCAGGAGACCCGCGGTCGCGTCCGGGTCATGGTGCAGGACGAGATGCACGAAGCGGTTCCGCGCCAGCGTGGCGAGGCTCGCATTGGCGGGGCTCGGTTCCTCGAAGGCGAGATCGACGCAGGCGCGGAGATGCCGGATCGCGTCGAAGACCGCGTCGGATGCGAGGCGCGTGCTCATGGGACCGCCGTCATGCCACCACGCGCACCGGCGCGTGGTCCGCGAGAGTGTGCAGGTAGGCCGCCACGGCCGCGTCGAGGCTCGCCCGGGCCCGCTCGACGCTCGGATGTGGCGAGGGCCGGGCGCTGACGCGACAGACACCGATCGACAGGCGGCGGGGATCGCCCAGACTCGGTCGGCCACCGAACGGCGCGTCGATGCGGAGTTCCGTGACACCCTGGTGATGGGGGGCCGCCGGGACCCGAAGCGTATAATAGTTCATTTCGACGGATTGCTGAACGGCCGTATTCTCCCGGACGAACGGCGTCGGGACGCCATCGACGGCGAAGCTGAGCGCATCCCACTTGTCGAAATCGATGATGTAGGGGACGTAGACCAAGATCTCTAAAGCGGCGCGCCGATCAACCGACAGCTCGATCGTCGCGCTCGACTCGCCACTCATCCAGCGGAAGTAATATTGGGGCGTCTTCTCAGTCGGAAACCAGCCCTTGCCACGGAAGCTGCCGTCGAAGAGCATGTCGCACTGGCGCGGCCGGCGCGTCTCCGGGCTGCCCCCGCGCTCCCTGTCCGGATCCCTCATCGCGTCATCCAAGCTCATCCGAGTTCAAACGGCGTACCGTCAACCCTGCCGACCGATCAGGACCACGCAGGTCCGCCCCGGGTGTCGTCAGGTTCGCGAAGCCGGATCAGCGATCGACCGGCGCATCCCGCCTGTCCATCCACGCGGTCTGTGGAACAGGGGGGCGCAGCGGCAGCGTGCTATAGAGCCTCGTTCTCATCCGGTCTACAGCCCCGAGGCACCCGACCCGTCCGCGGGGGCCGCGAAAGCCTCGAGGCGGTGCAGATAGGGCAGAGCCGGGGCCGTGAGGATCACGCGCTCGCGGTCCGGCGCCGCGTCGCCGAGGGGGCGAACCGTCAAGCGCGAGACCGCCACCGACAGGCGGCGCGGGTCGGCCGGGCTCGGCTGGACGGCGAAGGGCGCGGTGATGCCGACATCGAGGATGGAGCGGGCGAGGCCGTGACGGGACTCGGCCGCGGCGTTGGGGAACCGACCTTCGGCTTGGCCGTACAGCAGAAAATGCTCCCGCGGATCCTTGCCCGCGGCGGCCACGTCGGCGTAGCGGGCGAGGTACCACGCCGCGTCGATCTGCACGGCGAGGCCGTGGCGGGCCTCGGCGGCCGCGTTGGGGAACCGGTTCTCGGTGCGCCCGTACAGATCGTAGTGCTCGACCGGATCCTTGCCCGCGGCGGCCACGTCGGCGTAGCGGGCGAGGTACCACGCCGCGTCGACGGTGTCGGACGACGGATCCAGAGCCCCCGCCCCTGCCGCCCCCAGGGCCGGCGCGCGCATCACGAAGTGCCGTCCGCCATCGGTCCGCGCCTCGGCCTCGACCGGGCGGTCGTCGACGTGGAACGCGATCTCGCCCCAGCGGCCCGCGTCGATGATGTGCGCGACATGCACCCCGATCTCGAGGTCGGTGCGCCGGTCGATGACGATCCGGACCGTCGCCGTCGCGGTCGCGCCCATCCAGCGGAAGCCCGCGCCGTCAGCCTCGACGTCATGCCAATTGTGTCCGACCAGCGTGCGGTCGAATACGATATCGGCCTCGGTCGGGACGGCGATGCCGGTCAGAAGGTTCAAGGATGGTCGTCCCGGCGCGTCGCTGGGGCGGAGGGTGATCATACGGCTAACCCGGACCTCGCGGATGAGGCCTCGTTCTAGAGCCGTTCCCGATCGTGTTGCAATCGGGACCGGCTCCAAGTCCTTGTTCGGGTTCGCGCCCGCGCGCCGGGCCGGTTCTCGCTCCGGCGGGACGCCCTCACGGGCACCCCCACGAAGGCACGGCGGAACGGCCCCGGGGGGGGTCGGAACGCAGGCCGGGCGGTGTAAGCCAAGCCCACCGGGGCGAGCCCGGCGCGCGGGCCGCATCCCCGTCACGCCGCACCGCGCACCACCGCGGTCAATCCCGCGAAAACCTCGACATGCCGCTCGGCACAGGCCGCCCAGGTGAACCGCGCCGCCTCGGCCTCGGCCTCGGCCGCCAGGCGGCGACGCAGGGCGGGATCCGTGGCGATCGCCGTGATGGCGCCGGCTATGGCGGTCGGGTCGAGGGGATCGACCAGCACGGCCCCGGCCCGGGCGATCTCCCGCATGCTGGAGCGGTCCGATGTCACCACCGGCGTGCCGCAGGCGAACGATTCCACGATCGGGAAGCCGAACCCCTCCGCCAGCGACGGGAACACCGTGCAGACGGCGTTGGCGTACAGATCCCAGAGCTGCGCGTCCGGGACGCGACCCAGGAAGCGGATGCGCTGGCTCTCGCCACCCGCCAGAGCCGTCAGGTCGTGCGACGTGACCGACCAGCCCTCCTGACCGACGACCACCATCTCGAGGTCCCGCACGGCCGGGTCGGTGAGGCGGGCCATGGCGGCAATGACGGTGCGCAGGTTCTTGCGGGGTTCGATCGTCCCGACGCAGACGAAGTAGGGCCTGCCCTCCCGGCCGGCGCGGGGGCTGCGGCCCTGGTCACGGCCGGACTTGGCGCCGTCGACGCCGAGATGGGCCACGGACGAGGCGGCTCTCAGGGTTGGGAACGCCGCGTGCAGGGCGTCCTCGGTCGCCTTGGAGATGCACAGGACATGGTCGGCCCGCACCAGATTGTGCAGCTGCCTGCGGAAATTCGCGACCGCGACGGGCGAGAACCAGTCCGGATCGGTGAGCGGGAAGACGTCGCAGATCGTCAGGACATGCGGGCGATCGCGCAGGCGCGGATCGAGGCCGGCATAGGGGAAATAGGGATAGAACGCCACGCCGTCCGTGACCTGCGTGCCGGGCGCGAGGAACGCGGCGTCGGGCAGGGCACCGCTGTCGCGCAGCCGCGCGCCGCTCTCCGCCAATTCGGGGGCGTAGAAGAGGCGCAGGTCCACCCGAGGATCGCGGAGCAGCGCGTCGAGGACGTTCACCACGTAGCGGTGGACGCCGGTCGCGGCCTTCGGATCCGTGACCGCCATGCAGGGGACATCGACGTTCATGTAGACCGTCGTGCGCCCTGCCCCCGCGATCGCCGTCGTGCGGGCCGCGGCCTCGGCACGGGACCGGGCGCGCACGAACGCCCGCGACGGCCTTCGCCCGTCCTCGGCGATCCGCTGCAGCAGCCAGCGTTCGGGATCCGTGAGATCCGTGGTCGCCCGCGCGACGGCCTCCGGCGTCGGGTGTCGCAACAGCAGCGCGAGGAAATCCCGCCGGATCTCCGGCCGCGCGCGTACCTCCGCCCGGCGCAGCGCCTCGCTCAGGATCTCGGCGCGTCCGCGGCCGGCGCGGAGGGCCGCCGCCTGCGCCGCATGCTCGCGATCGGAGCCCGCCCGGCGCAGGATCACCGGGTAGAGCATGACCACGAAGTCGTCGTCCGGCAGGCCGAGGAGGATCTCGACATCCTCGGCCGCGCAGAGGGCGGGCTCCAGCGGCGGGAAGAAGTCGGCGTACGAAACGGTGCGGGGCCTCGCCTGGCGCAGGAACGCGACCGACCGGAGCAGGCGCGACCACGTGCGAAAGTCCGGCCGTTCGACGTGCTTGGCGAAGTAGCGAACCAGGGCGGTCGGAACCAGTTCCGGCGGGCAGTACCGGTCGAGGATCGACAGCAGCGGACGCGCGTAGTTGGCGGATCGGAGCGAGAACAGCCGCTGGTTGCGGGCTGCGAAGATTCCGTCCCCGGTCTCGGTGAAACGGTTGTAGAGCCGTGCCCGCGGGGCGATCCAGCGCGGGATGCCGGCCCGCTCGGCCCGCATCGTGAACTCGCTATCGGCATGGTAATGCGGCGTCGCCTTCGCGTCGTACAGGCCGATCCGCTCGAAGACGGACCGGTGGATCAGGGTCCCGTTGCCGCACAGATAATCCGCCGCGATCAGGCCGTTCGACTGTGCGGGCTCGGCGTCGACGGCATCGTCCCAGCGACTGGCCAGGCGCAATTGAAGGAAGGCGCCCGAACGCCACGCGTTATAGGCTCCGACGCCCCAGAGGCGGCCTGGATCTTCGACATACGCGATGACGCTGCCGACGATCTCGGCGGCGGCGGATACGGCGGCGTGGACGATGCCCGTGACGTAATCGTCGGGGACGATGGCATCATCGTTGATCGTGAGGATGTATTCGCAGCCGTCCTGCAGAGCCCGCGCGACGCCGAGATTTGTCGCGGCTGTCCAGTAGGCGGCGTCCGACGCGTCGAGGATGCTGACCTCAGGCAGCCCCAGCGCCCTGAGCGCGTCCGGCGTGCCGTCCGTCGAGGCCGAATCGACGACGTAGAGCCGGAAGACGGGATAATCTTGCCGGCCCAGCATCTGCGCGAAGCCGAGGGTCCATTTCCGCCGGTTGCGGACGGGCGTGACCACGCCGACGAGCGGATAATAGGGAAGGCGCTGTCGAGCGCGGGCGGGCGGGCGCGCGACCGGACCATTGATCGGCACGCACGCGGCGTTGGGGTAGCGGCCCTCGGCATATCCGCGCACCGCATAGTGCTCCGCCGCGTCGAGCCCGGTCCCGGCGATGTCGGGGTAGCGCGCCCGGTACCATTCGGCGTCGACATGCTCGGCGCGCCGGTGCCGGGCTTCGGCTTCGGCGTTCGGGAAGCGTCCCTCTGTGTGGCCGTAGAGCGCGTAATGCTCGCCGGGATCGGCCTCCGTCTCGGCGACATCGCCGTAGCGCGTCAGGTACCAGGCGGCGTCGACCGACAGGGCGCGCCGGTGCTGGGCCTCATGCTCGGGACTGGGGAAGCGCCCCTCATCCCGGCCGACGCGCGCGTAGTGCTCGCCGGGCGACAGGCCGGACGCCGCGACGTCGGGGTAACGCTCCGCGTACCACGCCGCATCGATCTCTCGATCGAGCGCGTCCCGGGCTTCGAACGCGGCGTTGGGGAAGCGCCCCTCGGCGTGCCCATACAGCACGAAGTGCTCGACCGCATCCGTGCCGGTCTGCGCGACATCCTCGTAGCGCGCCAGATACCAGGCGGGGTCGACCGAACGCCCGAGCGCGCCGGACTCCGACCCGGCACCCGCGCCCGGAGGATGTTCTTCTTCTTCGGCCATCTGACGCGTCGTTGCGAGCCCGGGCGTGCATACCTTGGGTGACGGTCGGCGGTCCACCCTTCGACCCCCGCGGGGTCAAACCAAGGCGGGGCTCGAAGAACCTCGGCAGCCCTGTACCTTCGGGAGTGCGTTCGCGCCGCCGCCGGCGCCTCCCGATGGGGGAACGCGATGGGCGCCGGATCTGTCAGGCCTTTGGTAAGCCGGCTGGGTCGGGGCCGTATGGTGTCTGTCGCCGGCTCAGGATCGCCGCGCCCCCGCTCAGCTCCGCAGGGTGGCGTGGTTGTCGAGGAACCAGGCGTAGGTCTGGCGCAGGCCGTCCTCCAGGCCGACCTCCGGCCGCCAGCCCATGGCTCTGAGCCGCGACACGTCCATCAGCTTGCGCGGCGTGCCGTCGGGCTTCGACGCGTCGAACTCCAGCGCGCCGTCGTAGCCGATCACCCGCGCCAGCGCCTCGGCCAGGTCCCGGATCGTGCAATCCTCCCCCGTGCCGACATTGATGTGCGACAGGTCCGGCCGGGTGTTGGCCGCGTAGACCGCGTCGTCCATCTCCATCACGAACACGCTGGCCCGCGCCATGTCGTCGACGTGCAGGAACTCGCGCATCGCCCGGCCCGTGCCCCAGACCGTGACCGCCGGGCGGCCCTCCGCCTTGGCCGCGTGCAGCCGGCGCATCAGCGCCGGCAGGACGTGGGCGTTCTCCGGGTGGAAGTTGTCGTTGGGCCCGTACAGGTTGGTCGGCATCACGCTGCGGTAGCGCCGCCCGTACTGGCGGTTGTAGCTCTCGCACATCTTGATGCCGGCGATCTTGGCGACGGCGTAGGGCTCGTTGGTCGGCTCCAGCACCCCGGTGAGCAGCGCGTCCTCGCGCATCGGCTGGGGCGCGTGCTTCGGGTAGATGCACGAGGAGCCCAGGAACAGCAGCCGGTCGACCCCGTTCCGATGCGCGGCGTCGATGATGTTGGCCTGGATCAGCAGGTTCTCGTGGATGAACGCGGCCGGATAGGTGTTGTTGGCGTGGATGCCGCCGACCTTGGCGGCGGCAAGGTAGACCTGATCGATCCGGTTCTCGGCGAAGAAGCGCCGGACCGCGGCTTGGTCGAGCAGGTCGAGGGCCTGCCGGTCGGCCGTCAGGATCCGCGCGCGGTCCCGCAGGCGGCGCACGATCGCCGAGCCCACCATGCCCCGGTGGCCCGCCACGAAGACCGTTCCAGCGCTGCCGGTCGCCATCCCATCCATTCCTTGCGAACATTTCTGGAAACGGCGCAAAAAGCGTGAGGCTGACGGCGAAAAGATGGCCAGGGGTTGCCGGGGTCGACGGGCCAGAGTGTCGGGCCGCACCCGCTCAGCCCGTTGCGGGTGATACTGGCTGGGCGACCATCCGTTCGCGCCAAGCCCTCACGGCAGTGTTGCGTTGAAGGGTTCGGAGCGGCCCGTTTCAAGATCTCGAGTCGTGTGTCCGAGTGGACGGGATCGACAGGGAGTGCCGCCGCCGATCGGGCCTCCGTCAGGAGCCCCAATGTTTATCGACAATATCTTTGATGGCGTCTGATATGGCGACGTCGAAGATGAGCATTTCTTCCACGGTCCGAATGGCACGTAGATGCTGAGCCAGGTCACGCACGGCGGCGGACGGCTCGGGGATCTCCGGGAGCGGTACGTCGAGGCCGAGCTGATCGAAGAGCGTCCGGGCGAAAGCCCCGAAGCGCGCCTTGTGCCCGACGATGCCGACCCGCGACAGGACCTCGATCGCCGCGATCGAATTGCCCGGATGTAGCCGGTCCTCCGGCATACGGGTTCCGAGCTGGCGGGTCAGCGGATTGTAGAGCAGCCGGTAGGCCGATTCCGGCAGCATGCGGAAGAAGCGCTTGAGGCTCTTCAAATCCGTGAGGTCGTAATCGTTCGTGAAGGCCGCGGCCTCGGCGAGCCCCGCGAGACGCCACCCGCGCGCAGGGTCGGCCGCATCGGCGGCGCGCGCTTTCAACCAATGCAGGCGCGTCGCCATCTCAATATAGGGATCCTGCACCAAGAGTGCCGTGAGCATCAGGTCCGGCGTCATGAAATTCTCGTACCGGGGGATCACCACGGCACCCGACAGGAGCACCGACCGCGCCGCATTCAAGAAGAGGCTGGTCAGGATCTCGTCCGACATTCGGTGCAGGCCGAAATAGCTGCGCTCGAAATGGGGGAAGAGGGCACTCTGAAGCACCGTCTCAGGATCGATCCCGGTGTTGATCAGGCACATGCGCATCTGGAGCAGGCTGTCCATGGGGACCCGCCGATGCACCAGCACGTTGGTGTCTGCATCGTACAATTCCAGCCGCTCCAGACCGGAGAGACCCGGTACGTCGGCTTCGGTCACGACGAAGATGCATTGACCCGTCGCGTGCCAACCGTTGTTCTTGAACGTTGGATCGGTCAGGCTCGCCGCGACCTGGGCAACGCGGCGCCCCTCGACGGACACGACCACATGGCTGGTCGCAAGCTGATTATCTGGCACGATCCAGCCACGGATCGAATGGCCGTCATCGTGATCGATGAAGAAGCGCACGGTCAGACTCTAATCATTTCTGCGTCGCGGGCGACTTTGGATGATGTGCGGGCGTGGTCCTATAGCTACTTTGGGTTCCAGTTGCGAGGGGGGAGCTCTCGGGCCGAATTGTAAACACGCGCGCTGCGCCGAAGCCGTTGCCGCGTCGGTGGAAATCACTTCGGTGCAGGTCCATGAACCCGATTTTTTATGACGGCATATCTATGGTGCTGATCAGAGGATGCGTTTGCTAAGCGCACCACGCACGGCGCTGATCGGCGTGTCCCGGGTTGAAATTTTGCTCACGCGGCTCGACAGCCTCAGAGGCTGAAGACCGTTGTGCCGGAGATTTATGCCGGCCGCTCTGTCTGAGGCTTGACGAAGCCCATCGTCAGAACGCTGTGCAGCCGCATCTCCTCGACGGGCATCGGGATTGCGGGATCAAGCCAATCATGGCGCTGGCGCACCGCGGACAGGTCATGCAAGCATTCGTCAACGCTTGGCAGCTCGTCGTTTCGGAGCAGTTCAAAGCCGGCATCCGTAAAGTTTTTAAGATAGCTTCGATTGCGCGGTGCGTGGTCGATGCTGTGTATCGTCACGCCGCCGGGCCGCATGACCCGAAATAATTCATTGCAAAAAGCGTCGCGGGGCTCTTCCTGCTCCTTTGGCCGATGATCCAAAGGCTCGCAATCAAAGTTCGTTTCAGACTGCCCGATATGCTCTATCACCGAGACCGTGAAAACGTAGTCGAACAGGTCTCCGGGGATGTCGCCGCTATCGACCCCCAACGCGCATCGGAAAACTTCGCACCGGTCTGGAATGTCGGGGGGAAGAATCGCGGCACCCATTCCTTCGAGTCCGTCGTAGGGATCGATGATGTACTTGTCTCCAGGAAATTGCTTTAATATTTCAAGATAATCGTTGGCGCCGACTTCGCAGAAATTTTTGCGATCATGGTATGATGCGCACAAGCGCATCATGTGGATGCGCTGAAACCATTTGGCGTATCCACTTGCGGGATGGTCAAGTTCATCTTTGGAAAAAATGTCGCTGCGAAGTAATTCTAGCATGATAGCACCGATTGAAGCTTCGTGGACTCGATTTATGTGACGCGCTTTGATTCGGCGCGCCCAGCTTCTGACAGGGCCCTATGCTTCTCCGAAACGGGTATTAAGACCTTTATCCTACGCCGGGGTTTCCTTCGGCGTCGGATCTTCCCATCTTGTGCTCGGTGAGATCTATACGCGCAAATGAGCGGCGGCGCGAGGGTTGTGGCCGGGACGGCGAAGACTCGATCCGGCCCACAGGTCTGACCGCGGCACGGCCTGCGGATCACGGAGGCGGTGACTTGGCTGGCAGCGACGCTGCCGATCTGTCAATCTGGCGGAGCGACGGTCAGCTCGATCCGTAGCGTTGTCGTGCGTAAAGCTCCAGATCCCATTGATCATCCGCGGGCCGGAACACGAAGCGTTCCGACATTTCCGCCAGCACGAGATCGGGGCGCACGCGCGCGATATAGCCGTAATCGAGCTGGGTGCTCCAGATGAAGTGCAATTCACGGAACGTCTCGGCCAGCAGAATAGTGAGGCCGATCGGCATGAAGTTGGCGTAACTGTCGCCGAACAGGACCACGCGTCGGGGGTCCGGTGCGCGCGCATTCTGATAAACAACGTGGGCGCCCGTGTGGAGCGATCCTTCCAGCCCACGTCGTTCCATGTCTTCAACGATCGGACTGGCATACACGCGTACGGCATCGCGCTGAACGTGATGCAGCGTGGTCCCTTCATAGCGGGGCGGAACGAAGGGCATGCCCAAATCCCCGGCCCAACCGGGGTGATAACTCGTTGGTCGCTCCCAGAAATCGCGGACGGGCTTTGCACCGATCGCGCGGCAGATCTCGCGATAGGCCACCAGCCGCCCGGCAAACGACAAGTGGCTGTCGGTGCGATAGAACAAGTCTTGCTCGTCCCTCCGGCGCCGCATCGGCCCGATCAGATCGATCATCGTGGCACGCCAGCGGGCGCGGCGCTGCAGATAACGGTTCACGCGGAGGCGACGGAGGGGGAATTTTTTATAATATTCATCTTCATGATATAGTCTAAATGCTAGCGAAAGACGCCATTCTATCTCGAAATCGATGAGAAGATTATCGTATATTGTAATTTTCTCGGGCATCAAGACATGTTTATAGGGTATGCCCAAGCTGCGGAGGCGGCGCGCTCGTTCAGAGATAACCAAGCGCCAATGGATCAGAAAGAATTGCGACTCGGGAGATCTGACATATTGGGAACTGACGTTGTTCGTTCCCTGCAGCAAGAATAGGAAATCATCTTTTCCAGTATGGATTTCCTCGATCGCGGCCATGAGGGCTTCCAAATTTCCGAGCGGATCACGGGTCCGTCGGGGCATGTCCCGTCGAGGCGTTCCGTGCACCGGATCCGGCGCCCCGAGGCCAGTGACCGCCCAGCCGTCACGGAGCCGTCCCGATCATCGGGGCACGCCCGCTCGGCGCGACGGCCGAGCGGGCGTGCCGTTTGGGGCTGTCACGACATCGATGCGGAGATCGCTGCGATCACGCGTTCGACGTCGGTGTCCGTCAGCTCGGGATACATCGGCAGCGACAGGATGACCCGCGCGCTGGCCTCGGTGTTCGGGAGTTCGCCGCCGGCGAGCGCGATGCGTCCGGCATAGGCAGGTTGGAGATGAACCGGGACGGGGTAATGCAGACCGGTCCCGATACCGCGTTCGGCCAGCCGCGCCTTGAGATCGTCCCGTCCCTCGGCGCGTATCACGTACTGATGGAAGACATGACCCGCCTGTGCGCGGCGTTGCGGACGCTCGATCGGAGCGGTGGCCAAGCCCTGATCGTAGAGCGCCGCAATGGCGCCGCGCCGCGCATTGTCCTCGGACAGGGACGCGAGCTTCACGCGCAGGATCGCCGCCTGCATCTCGTCGAGCCGAGAGTTCCGGCCGGCACTGGCGCTGACGAACCGCTCGCGCCAGCCGTACTGGCGACAGGCACGGCACTCGTCAGCGCGCGCCGCGACATCCGTGGTGATCATGCCGCCGTCGCCATAACCGCCGAGGTTCTTGGTGGGATAGAAGCTGTAGACGGCGGCCTGACCGTAACGGCCGACCTGTCTGCCCCCGAGGGTCGCGCCGTGCGCCTGCGAGCAATCTTCGAGGACCGGGACGGCGGCACGGGCGGCGGTTGCGCAGATCGGCTCCAGATCCGCCGCCTGACCGTACAGGTGGACGGGGATGACCGCGCCGACGCGCCGGCCCTCGCGGAGGCACGCGTCGAGGACGTGACTGAGCCCGGACGGATCCATGCCGTAGCAGGCATCGGTATCGACCAGGACGGGTACGGCACCGATCATCTCGATCGCCGAGACCGTCGCCACCGCCGTGTGCGAGACCGTGATCACACGATCCCCCGGTTGCACGCCGAGGGCGAGCAGACCGATCACCAATCCGTCCGTACCGTTGCCGACCGCGATCGCCTGCTCGGCCTCGGTCCACGCGGCGAATTCCGCCTCGAACGCCTCCATCTCGGATCCGAGGATATATTGTCCCCCCGACAGGACCCGCGTCACGGCCGCATCGATCTCGGCCTTGCGCCGGAGGTAGCCGGCACGCGGGTCGGTCTGGGGAATGGGTGGCGACTGGCTCATCGGAGAGGTTCCAGATAGGGGCGCCGATGCGCGTGGTAGAACTCGAGGGTCTGACGGAGCCCGTCCTCGAAGGACAGGCGGGGCGCCCATCCGGTCGCCGCCCGGAAGGCGGTGTCGTCGGCGCTGTAATCACCGACATCGATCAGGCTGCGGTCGGCGGGGAAGTCCTTGATGGCGAAGGCGGCCCCGGGCGTCGCAGCGACGAGGCGCCCGGCGAGGTCCTTCAGCGAAAGCCTGATCTCGCCGCCGACGTTGTAGATCTGCCCGATCGCCGGTTCCGCGACGGCCGCGATCAGCGCGTCGACGACGTTCTCGACGAAGGCGAGTTCCCGGATCTGGTGTCCCCCCCACACCTCGAACGGAACCCCCGAGAGCGCTTGGGCGATCCACCAGCCGAAGAACATCTGCCGGGCGTCTCGCACGCGCATGCGCGGGCCGTAGATGTTGGTCAGCCGGAGCACCGTCGGCCGTGATCCGTAGATCCGGCCATAGAGCAGATGATAGAACTCGCCGGAGATCTTGTTGATGGCGTTGACGTCCGGGGGCGCCAGCGGGTGGGACTCGTCGACCGGAATCTTGCCGGGGCGGCCGTAGACCTGGCGCGTCGAGGCATGGACCGTGCGGATCCGCGGGGCCACGCTCCGGCAGGCTTCCACGATGGCGAGCTGCGCGAGGGCGTTGATCTCGATGTCGGTGCGCGGATCGCGCATCGATTCCACGTGGGAGGTCTGCGCCGCGAGGTTGAACAGGACCTCCTGTCCCTCGAGCGCAGCGGTGATGGCGGGGGTATCGCGCACGTCGCCGCGCACGACGCGCAGACGATCGAGGTAACCGTCGAGGTTGAACAGCTCCGCCCCGTCGTTGGGCACGAACGCGTCGAAACAGGTGACCTGCGCGCCCGCATCGACGAGCCGGCGGGCGAGGTTCGATCCGACGAACCCGACCCCGCCGGTGATCAGCACGCGCCGTCCGGTCCAATCCAGGGGCTGCGGCGGAGGCAAACTCGTCATAGTGGAGGTTCCGAGGGCCATGCAGCCGGGACGGACGCATATGCACCTGATAAGGGTTTCGACCCGACTCCGGGTGGATCCCGTTCTCCCAGCACGCCGTCCACGAGGGGCGCTCTTAGCCTTTCGTGGACGATCAGGACAAGCGCGTCCGCCATGCCCGCTGGAGCCGGTACCGACGTCATGTGATGTCGGATCGCTCCGGCGGAAGCGGGGGATCCTGCGCCCCTCGACCTCAAGGGCTGCTTCGCGGGCGATCGAACGCCCATCGACGGGGCGCATTGTCGAATGATGTGGCACGGGCTCAAGCGCAAGTCCGAACCGTGTATCGAATCCCTGGCGGATAGGGCGCCCTCCCCCGGCGCATTCGGGTCACCTGGGCCAGCGTCACAGCAGCCGGGCATAGCGTTTGTCCCGTCGAGCCCGAGAAACCGTCCATGAAACCCTCGTGCCGCCGAGGGCGATGCCGGATCGGTCCAAGCGCGCGCGTCGGGTCAAGGGTTCTGGGCGCCGGTGAAGACCAGCCGTCGCGCGCATCACCAAACCCGGCCTGCGAGCGACGGCGAAAGGCGATGCGCTCGACACCGGCTCGGCACTGCCGTAGTGGCCCACGGAGGCGCCCGCCTGCCGGGCCTCGCTCCAGCGACCGAACAGAGGTTGTGCGATCGTGACGACGCCCGATGACCCGCTGATCGCATTCCGGGCGCGCATCGCCGCAGCGCCGAAGCCCGTCGAGCCGCGCACGGACGCCGAGATCTACGACGAGATCCGGGCCGCTTTCGCCGCGCTGTGGGGCACGATCGACGCCATGGATGCGATCGTGCGGGCTGGCTATCATCCCGAGGCGAAGGTCTACATCTGCATCCCGTTCGTCAATCGCATCAACGAGACGATGGTCGGCGAGTTTCGGGCGGAGCGGCCAGGCCACTCGCTGCAGGAGACACGCACGCGCGCGATCCCCTTCACGTTCCAGGGCAACGAGGTATGGATCAGGGATGGTGCCTTCAGCGATGTCGCCGACCTGCGCGGAGAAATGGGCGCGCGCTTCGCGGCGGCGTCACAGGACCGGCTGGCTGCCCGCTTGGCTGAGGTCGTCTCCGATTTCTTCGAGACCGGCTTGTGAGCGCGGTGTGACCTCTGAATCCACCCATTCGGTCCGCAATCGACCCCCGTCGCCCGGACGACCGGTTGAGCGGACATGCGCCTGACGATCCGGCCGCTCCACGACCTGCAGCGCGACGGCGATTGGTGGTTGGCAACGGGCGATGATCCTCAACTCCTGCTCGCACGCCCCTTCGGCCGCCAGATCGCGGCGGGCCGCTACCGGTTGACCGCCGAGCCCGGGCCTGGCCTGGAGGAGGCCGCGGGCGCCGAACTCTACGCGGATACCGGTCAGGGTTTCCGTGCCGAGGAGTGCCAGCCGATCCGCTTCAATCGGAGGGACGGGGAGACGACGGCCGTCATTGTCCTGGACCGGCCGGTCCGTCGGCTGCGCCTCGATCCCTTCGAGCGTGCGGGCCCCCGCTTCCGCCTGCGCCGGGTCACATTGCAGGCGGACCCTGCGGAGGTGCGTACCGCGCGTGCGGAGGACCGCACGGCGCAGGCGCCGTTGCCGCATCGGCGCCTGCGCGTGGCGCTGAACCTCGTTCGCCTCCTGCCGGAGAACCGGGGTTCCGGCGGTGCGGGCCGCCTCGCGCTGGCCCTCCTCGCCCATCTGCCCCGGCGGGTGGAATTGCGAGCCGCGATCCCCCCCTATTGGACGGATCTGATCGCGCGTTTTCCGGAGGTCGGCTTCAGCGTCGTCCAGTCGGACAACAACGTCGACCTGCGCCAGCTGATCGCGTGGTGCGAGTGCTACGTCGATCCCCTGAACGGCCTGCGGCCGACGACGATCGACCCGCGCGTCGCCGTGATCAGCCTCGTCCTCGACCTGCAGCACCTGCGCATGCCGTGGTTGTTCGCGCAGGCCGACATGAAATCCCGCGTGGCCGAATACAGCTACGCCATCGACCGCTCGGACCGGCTGGTGGCCATCTCCGCCTACGAGCGGGACAACCTGACGGCGTTCTACGGGGCAGACCGGATCACGGTCGCCCACCTCGCCGGTTTCATGGCCGAAGACAGCGGCCTGAGCGAGGACGAGGCGCGGAACCGACGCGCCGGGATCGGCGAGGGCGACCCCTATCTCGTCTATCCGGCCGTGCCATGGCCGCACAAGAACCACGAGATCCTCGTCCAGGCCGTGGCCGTTCTCGCGCGCCGCGGCGTGCGGATCCCCCTCGTGCTGACCAACACGGCGAGCCGGCCGGCGGCCCGCGACCGGCTCGCGCAGGTCGCGGCCGCCCTCGGCGTCGGCGACAGCGTCGATCTGCGCCCGTTCATGTCGGAATCCGAGCTGCTCGACCTCGTCACACGGGCGCGGGGCCTCGTGTTTCCGAGCCTGTACGAAGGGTTCGGCATCCCCCTCGTCGACGCGATGGCGCTGGGCGTCCCCGTTCTGACCACTCGGACCTCCGCGGTTCCGGAGATTTGCGGCGACGCGGTCGCCTATTTCGCCACCGCTGCGAACGCGGTGGCGATGGCCGACGATCTGGAGCGGTTCTGGACCGACGCGGAGGGCCGTCGCCACCTGGCCGCGAAGGGCTTCGTCCAGGCCCGACACTTCTCATCGGCCGCCATGGTCGGCAAGCTCGCCGAGGCGATCGAGGCGGCGGTGTCCGCCAAGGCCTCGGCGCCCGGAGGCCTGCCGGTTCCGAGCCGGTTCTCGCCCCCCCGCTATGCGGGGCTCGCGGTGTTCGTGATCTATGCCGACCTGACGCCGGCCGATCGGGCGGCACTGCGCGAGGCGGGCGACATCGACGCCCTGCACGCGGCGGCGTTCGGCGGTGAGGCCGATGTGACCGTGGGTCTGGAGATCGGCCTCGTCGACGACCCGGACCTTCGCGCCCTGTTCGCCCGCACGCGCAAGCTGATCTGCTTCGATCCTGCCCAATCTTCCAGCCGCGAGGCCGCGGTCGAGGATTTCAGCCTTCGCTACGATCACCGGGAATTCCAGCTCATCACGGCCTTTCGTGACGGGCGCCCCGGCTTCCATGGCGCGGCGGCGGTCGAGTCGGCCGTCATGGCGCTCCGGCTGTTCGGCGACGCCGATTACGCCGAATTCGACCCGCGCATCCAGGATTGCGCGGTCGACGCCGTGCCGGACGAGGGCGCCGGCGTGCTCGCCTACGATGAGCGGCGGCGGGACGGCCTCGTCGTCGCGGACGCGATCCTGCGGCGCAGTTCGGCCGACGATCGCCGGAACGGAACGGTGCCGTTCCTGTCGCGCTTCTGCACGGGCTACCGCCGGCTCCGGGTCCCGATCCCGCGCGTCTAGCGCGGGGCCGGGCCTCGCGACCGGCACCCCGCGCCGAGTCCGCTCGGGCTGCGTCTTGCCCTGAGAGCCTGCGCGACCTGTCTCAGGGGGCAACGCGTCCCGCAACCGGATACCTCCGATCGCCCCTCCCCCGGGGCCCCGCGTCTTTGCCGTTCGCGTGCCCTTCATGATAGGCGGCCGGCCGGCGGCGGACGGTGCCGCGATCGACCGCGCAGGATCTCCCGGATGACGCCCGTCCCCCCGCAACAGACCGACTACGAGAACCAGCTCCTGGTCGACGTCGTCTTCGAGAAGAGCCGCCGCGTCACCCCGGAGATGCTTTCGAGCTTCCCGAGCGATGCTTCGGCGCGCCGGGCCGTGGTGCTGGCGCAGGAGATGCTGGGTAAACCCGCCGCCGTGCGCGTCCTGGACTTCGGGGGCGCCTGCGGGTTGCACCACAGGATGGCCCGCGCGACGGGGATCGCCGTGAAATGGGCGGTCGTGGAGACGCCCGCGATGGTGCGGAAGGCCGCGAGCGCGGGGCTCGACCCGGATCTGCGCTACTTCGATACGATCGACGCCGCCCGCCGATGGCTGGGAGGCGTCGATTGCATCTACTCGTCGAGCGCCCTGCAATACGTCCCCGACGCGAAGGACACGGTGGCGCGCCTTCTCGCCCTGAGGGCTCCCGTCGTCGCCTGGGCGCGCCTCAACCTCACGGACGGGGTCACGCACAGTTTCGAGCAGGTCTCGCGCCTGGCCGACAACGGCCCCGGGCCGCTCCCGCCCGGATTCGAGGATTGCGAGATCCGCTACCTCTGCACGCAGATCGCCGAGCGCGACTTCCTGAGTTGGCACACCGGTTACGCGATGATCGAGCACCTCGGTCCGCTCGACAACGCGACCTACGTCTTCCGGCCTGTTCCGGAGCGGAAGACGGCCGGATCCCGCCTCTGGCCGTTCAGCCGCTGGTTCGCCGGGACCCGCTGAGCGTCGCGAGGCCCGCGCCACGACGGGGCCGCGGGCCGGGATCCTGCCGGCGGACGGTCAGAGATAGCGTTCGGCCACGGCGATCAACTCCTCGACGCGGTGATGGTAGGTGTGCTCGCGCATTACACGGGCTGTCCCGGCCTCGGCGATCGACCGGCGCTCGTCGTCGTGGGTGAGGTAGTGCCGCGCGAGCTGCACGGCGTCCTCCGGGCCCTCGAAAGCGAGGCATTCCCGACCGGGCACGAGGATGCGGTCCATGTTGACCTTGGCGTCCGTCAGGAGCAGCGCACCGCTGCCGCTCGCCTCGTAGAGGCGCAGGTTGTTGGCGAATTCCCCCGCGGCGTCGATGTGGCAGTTAAACACCATCCGGCTGTCGCGCATCGCCTGATACATCTCCAGACCCCACAGGGCCGGATGCAGGCGGGCCCGGGTGTCGGTCCCGAGCGCCTCCGCGCTGTCGCTGAACACGTCGATCTCCATGGCGGCGGCTAGGGCCCGCAGGGTCCGCGCGCGACCGCCATGCTCGTCCGTGACCTGCCCGGGGAAGATCAGACCGAAGCGGTCGCTCCCGGGCTTGAGATGGCGCAGCAGGCGCCGGTCGAAGGCGAGGCGGACCTCGTAGGCGTCGAGGCCGAGCCCCGCGAAGTAGCGCACTTGGTTGGGCAGCGACGAGATGATCGCCTGGTAGCCGGAATGGTCGCCCCACGGGATGGCCGCCGCGTGCTGGCCGATCGCCACGCCGTAATGGCCGGCGATCGAACGCAGGAAGGCCGTGTCGAACTCGAACAGGTTGCCGATCACGAGCACGTCCGGCCGGAAGCGGCGGATCTGCTCGCGCAGGATCCCGACGAAACCCGATTGCGCCCAGGGTTGCAGAAACGCCTCCGGTGTCGCATCCAGGGTCGCGTCGATCGGCGGGTTGGCGTCCGCGAACAGGTCGAGGGCGCCGTTCTCGACGCACCAGCGATGCTGGAGCGGCATGTAGTTCGCCCACACGTCGAGCACCGTATGGCCTTTGGCCTCGAGCGGCTCCGACCAGGAACTCAGCGTCGGGAAGCCGCCATCGACGGTCGCCCGGTACTGCGAAGCCCAGTCGCGGCGGTGGAGGCCGGTACCCTGATAAAGGTGGTTGACGTAGCCCTGATAGACGGTGTCGACGACGGCGTATTTCATGCGCGATCACTCCCCTCGCGCCGGAGCACGATGGTTCGGTGGTCGATACTCTCGACGCACCCCTGGATGTAGACGGAATCCGACCAGACGTATTCGTCGGCGACCGCCAGCCCGAGCCGGCCGAAAGCCTCGGCCAGTTCCCGCCGCTTGTGGACCCAGATCGGCCGCACCGAAGCGGATCCGCAGACGCGTCGGCGCGCCTGTAGGCCGTCATGGTCGGTGGTCGTATGAACGTCGAGGACGATCCAGGCCACCCCGCTTCCCCGGAGCAGCGCAAGGATCGCGGGCCAGTCCGCGCATTCCGACACGCGCGCGCCCGCCAGGATCACGCGAGGCGGCTCACGCAGGGCGTCGGCGAGGCTGCGGACGATCTCCAGACCGGGATAGGCCTCCGCGAGGTCTTCGGCCGGCACCGGCGCATCGAGCAGGCGGTAGCGCAGCGTCCGCGTTCCCCGGCGCCTGCGCGCCAGCGACAGGGCCGGCAGGCCGGCGCGGGCGCCCCCCCAATCGAGGACGTCGAGCGGGCCGCCGTCGACGGCATCGCGAAAGACACGGTCGAGGATCAGCTCGCGCACGGCGTCGGCATCGAGGAGGCGTCCACCGGGATCGACACGCCGTGCGGCGCCCGCGTCGCGTTCGGCCTCGGCCCTGGCGTCGGCCCGGCATGCCAGGGCGCGGTGCGGATCGATCTCGGGCGGCCGGTTCCACGCCGGCGCCTCCGAGACCTGATGCGACCAGGCGAAGCTATCGCGCCAGAGCGGCACCTGAACCGCGGCCTCGACCGTCTCGGGCTCCGCAAAGCCGAGGGTCTCGATCTCGGCCCGCGCATCCGCCAGGGCCAGGAGATACGGCAGGTAGATTGACCCGAAGATGACCGTACGGTCGAGGCCGGCCAGGTTCGGCACGTACTCATCGATGCCCATGCCCGACAGATCGAGTTCGGTCGTGCTCTTCAGCGCGTGGAAGTGATAGAAAATCAGCCGATCGTCATCGACGAAGACTTGACCGTCCCGCAGCGTGAGCCGGTCAGTGTCGATGTTCCAGGGCGCCACGTTGCAGCCGCGGTGACGCGCCTCGACCAGACGGCTGAACGTCTCGGGCCAGGCGTCGAGGTAGCGCTGGTCGGCGAAGCGGCCGTTCTCCAGGAAGGCGTAGCACCATTCGAGGCACCGCTCGCGGTACGTGTCGAGGCAGGCGCGCCCCTGGCGGTCGTTCCGCCATGTGACCCATCCAACGTTGTAGCGCCCATATTGTGCCCGATGTGCGTTGCGCTCGGAGAAGCGGTGTCCGATGATCAGTATCGACCGATCGCCGAGCTCGGAATACATTGGCTCTGGACTGCTGAAGAAAAGTATATCAGCATCAATATAGGTTATGAGATCAATCTCGGGATCGGCGGCGAGAATGAAGAGCGGCAGGGACGGTGTCAGGGTAAAATAATATTCGACGCGGCGGCGTCGGGCCCGGACCGCCGCCAGGGCCGGATCGAACCGCTCCAGATCAGGCAGCCGGATCGGCACGAGATGCGGCAGCGCCGCCCGATTGAGAGCGTCGTAGCAGGTGTCGTTCAGGCAGAGGACGTAGAGCCGGAACGCCGGGCAGTGACGGGCGAGCGAGCGGTACATCGCCAAGCCGCGCGAGAGGTAGCGCGCATCGAAGTAGGTGCAAAAATAGCGCATGGCTGGTCGGCTGATGAACCGCGCGGACCTTCGCCCACTGCGTGCGCTCCCTTTAATCCAGTCCGAGAACGGCGTCGATGCGAGCGCTGCCGATGTGACCGTGTCCAAATCATCCGTCGTGTCGAACGGGATGCTCCCGCGCGACGCTGGCCCCGGAACGCCGCCGCTTCGGAGTCGGGGTGGGAGTGCCTGACAGAACGGGCCCGCAATGGCACAGGCTAGAACAAATCATCAACGGCCTGCCCCTGTGGACAAGCGCGTGCGACGGCTCTGCGCACAACCGGCTTCGCCGCGACAACGGCTGACAACCGACTGCAATCCGATCAACGCCTTAGCGAAAGCTTGGCTGGGGCGCCAGGATTCGAACCTGGGAATGGCGGTACCAAAAACCGCTGCCTTACCACTTGGCGACGCCCCAATGCAGGCGGTCGCTGTCTAGACGGCGCGCTCCTGCCTGGCAAGCCGTTCGGCGGGCGCCTCAGCGGCGGTCGGGGACGCCGTCGATCCGGCGGGGCAGGCCCAGCGGATTGGCCGCCTGGAGCGCCGGCGGCAGCAGGGCGTCCGGGACGTCCTGATAGCTCACCGGGCGCAGGAACCGGTCGATCGCGAGGCTGCCCACCGAGGTCGTGCGCCCGTCCGAGGTCGCCGGGTAGGGGCCGCCGTGGACCATGGCGTGCGCCACCTCGACCCCGGTCCCGAAGCCGTCCACCAGGATGCGCCCGACCCGCCGCTCCAGGAGCGGCAGCAGGTCGCGCGCGGCCGCATGGTCCCCGGGGGCGAGGTGGAGCGAAGCGGTGAGCTGGCCCTCCAGATGCGCCAGCACCGCGCGCATCGCGGCGAAATCCGGGCAGCGGACGACCAGCGCCGCGGCGCCGAACATCTCCGCCTGCAGCGCCGGATCCGCCAGGAAGGCATCCGAATCGGTGGCGAACAGGCTGGCCCGGCCCTGCGTCGCCGTACCGTCCGGCCCTTCGGCGAGGCGCGTGACGCCCGCGTGCCCGGACACGCGCGCGACACCCTCACGATAGGCGCGCTGGATGCCCGGGGTCAGCATGGTCGCGGCCGGGCTCTCCCGCAGGGCCGCCCCGGCGGCCTCCAGGAAGGCATCGAGGCCTGGCCCCGGCAGCGCCAGGACCAGGCCTGGATTGGTGCAGAACTGCCCGGCGCCCAGCGTCAGCGAGGCCGCGAAGGCCCGCCCGATCGCCGCGCCGCGTTCCGCCAGCGCCCCCGGGAACAGCAGCACCGGGTTGATGCTGCTCATCTCGGCGTAGACCGGGACCGGTGTCGGGCGTCCGGCCGCGATCGCCATCAGGGCCGTGCCGCCCCGGCGCGAGCCGGTGAAGCCCACCGCGGCGATCCGGGGATCGGCCACCAGCGCCTGCCCGATCGACTGGCCGGCATCGAACAGCAGCGAGAACACCCCCTCCGGCAGGCCGCAGGCGGCAACCGCCTTCTGAACGGCCCGGCCGACCAGTTCCGAGGTGCCGGGATGGGCCGGATGCGCCTTGACGATCACCGGGCAGCCCGCCGCGAGCGCCGAGGCGGTGTCGCCGCCCGCCACCGAGAAGGCCAGCGGGAAGTTGCTCGCCCCGAACACCGCCACCGGGCCGACCGCGATGCGTCGCAGGCGCAGGTCCGGGCGCGGCAGCGGCGTGCGGTCCGGCAGGGCCGGGTCGATGCGGGCCTCGACGGCGCTGCCTTCGCGCACCACGCCGGCGAACAGGCGCAGCTGCCCGGCGGTCCGGGCGCGCTCGCCCTCGATCCGCGGTCGGGGCAGACCGGTCTCCGCCATGCAGCGGGTGACAAGGTCGTCGCCGATCGCCAGGATGTTCGCGGCGATCGCCTCCAGGAAGCCCGCCCGGGTCTCCGGATCGGTCTCGCGGTAGGTGTCGAAGGCCGCCTCCGCCAGGGCGCAGGCCCGGTCGAGGTCGGCGGGGCCCGCCCCCGGGAAGTCCGGCTCCAGGGATTGCCCGGTCGCCGCCTCCACGGCCCGGAAAGCCGCCTCGGTTCCCGGCCGGGACTCGGCGCCGATCAGGTTCTCGCCGCGCAGGGTCATGGGCTGGTCCTCTTCGTCTGGCATACGGGCCGGCAGTCAGCCCCGCTGGGCCGCCTGGGCCTTCGCGCGGATCGCCGCGAGGGTCATGGTCGGGGTCAGCGCCTCGGGGTCGACGCGGCAATGGATCATCGCCGGCAGGCCCGAGGCGAGGCTGCGCTCGAAGGCCGGGGCGAAGTCTTCGGTCCGTTCGACCGTCTCCCCGTGCCCGCCGCAGGCCCGGGCGAGCGCCGCGAAGTCGGGATTGCGCAGCTCGGTCGCCGAGACCCGGCCGGGATACTCACGCTCCTGGTGCATCCGGATCGTGCCGTACATGCCGTTGTCGAGGATGACGACGAGGATCGCGACGCCGTACTGCACGGCGGTGGCGAATTCCTGCACGGTCATCATCACGTCGCCGTCGCCGGCGAGCGCGACGACGATCCGCTCCGGATGGCTGCGCTTGGCCATCACGGCGGCCGGCAGCCCGTAGCCCATCGAGCCCGAGGTCGGCGCGAGCTGCGTGCCGTAGGCGCGGAACCGGTAGTAGCGGTGGATCCAAGTGGCGAAGTTGCCGGCGCCGTTGCAGATCACCGCGTCCGGCGGCAGCCGCTCCCGCAGCCACGTGATCGCCGCGCCGTACTGGAACGCCCCCGGCTTCGGCTCGGGCGTCTCCGACCACGCGCGGTAGGCGGCGTGGGCCTCGGCGGCGCGGCCGCTCCCGGTGGGCGAAAACTCTGGCAGGGCCGCGCAGAACGCCGCCGGGCTCGCCTGGATCGCCAGGGCGGGCTGGTAGACCCGGCCGAGTTCCTCCGGGTCCGGATGGACGTGGACCAGCGGCAGGCCGGGATCGGGGATGCCGAGCAGGCCGTAGGATTGCGCCGGCATCTCGGAGAGGCGCCCGCCGACCATGAGCAGGAGGTCGGACTCCTTGATCCGGGCGAGGAGCGCCGGGTTCGGGCCGATCCCCAACTCGCCGGCGAAGTTCGGGTGGTCGGCGGGGAAGAGCTGCGCCCGGCGGAACGACACCGCCACTGGCACGTCGTGGCGCTCCGCCCAGGCGGCGAGCGCCGCGCAGGTCTCCGCGCTCCAGCGCGCGCCGCCCAGCAGCGCCACCGGGCGCCGCGCCTCCGCCAGCATCGCCCGCAGGCGCTCCGCGTCGGCCTGGGACGGGGCGGGCTCGGCCGGGACCACGTGGGGGGCGTCGCCGACCGAAGCGACGTCGTCGAGCATGTCCTCCGGCAGGGCGATCACCACCGGGCCCGGACGCCCTTGCATGGCCACCCGGAAGGCCCGGGCCAGGATCTCCGGGATGCGGGCAGCGTCGTCGATCTCCACCGCCCATTTGGCGACGCCGCCGAACATCTGGCGATAGTCGATCTCCTGGAACGCCTCGCGGTCGCGCATGCCCCGGGCGATCTGCCCGACGAACAGGATCATCGGCGTCGAATCCTGGCGGGCGATGTGGATTCCGGCCGACGCGTTGGTGGCGCCGGGACCGCGCGTGACCATGCAGATACCCGGGCGTCCGGTGAGCTTGCCGGCCGCCTCCGCCATGATCGCGGCGCCCCCCTCCTGGCGGCAGACCAGGACGTCGATGCCGCTGTCGCGCAGCGCGTCGAGCACCGCGAGGTAGCTCTCGCCCGGGACGCAGGTGACGCGCGTGACCCCCTGCGCCAGCAGCTGATCGACCAGAATGCGCGCGCCGGTGCGTGGGGGCAATCCGCTCAAGCCGTCCTCCCTGGGGATCCCACCGTCCGGCCATCGGCCGAACAGGGCCCGTCATCCGGTCTGAGATGCCGGTGATATCTCAGCTGAGGATAGAGACCACCGGATCGCCGTCAACCTGTCAGACCAGCGGCCGGCGGTCGAGGGCCCTGCGTGTCATCTGGTCGAGAAAGTCGAACAGCGTCCCGATGCCGGAAAGCGCCGTATCGGCGTCGCGGGCCACGACACCCGCCACGATCCCCGCATGGATCCGGGCGCAGTCGAGGAAGCTCGCGGTCGGCTCGTAGGTGTACCAGAAGCGCCGGGACTGGGCGTGGAGCGCCGCCATGGTGCTGGTCAGGGTGGCGTTGTGGGCGGTCTTGACCATCGCCTCGTGCAACACCCGCTTGGTCCGGAAATAGGTTTCCCGATCCCGGGCCCCGGCGGCGGCGAGCAGCCCGGCGACCCCCTTCTCCAGCGCGGCGAGATCCTGGTCCGTGCCGCGCGCGATCACGCAGCGGGCCACCGTCTCGTCCAGGGGGCGCCGGACCTCGAGCAGTTCGAGATGCGTGATGATGTCGACGGGGGTGACCAGCACGCCGCGGCGCGGATGGACCTCGACGAAGCCGATGGTCTTGAGGCGGGCCAGCGCCTCGCGGACCGGGGTGCGGCCGAGCGCCAGCTCCTCGCCCAACTCGCCCTCCGAGACCATCGCCCCCGGGGCGAGGCGGCGGCTGATGATCATCTGCTCGATGGCGTCGTAGGCGGTCTCCGCGAGGGAGCGCGGACGTCCCGTCGCCGCGAGGCCCGTCTCGCGCGTTTCAATCGACACCAGTTCCGATCCCGCCAATACTCGCCCCGTCGGTTTCAGGATTGATCTGACGCCAAGCCGAGGAGTTGACAATGGCGAGGAACGGCGTGCTACTCAACCCCTGAGATATCAGTCGGCGCTCACGGCGGTTCCCCGGGAACCCGCGGCCGGGCGACACGACCATCGGGGAGGACGAGCGGATGTCGGGGCTGTCCGAGGAGACGCGCGCCAAGCTCAAGACCGTCAGCACGGCGACGCTGATGACCGCCCTGTACAAGCGCGGCTTCCGCAATCAGATGATCCAGGGCGTCCTGCCCCTCAAGAAGGGCGGCGCCACCATGGTCGGCGAGGCCTTCACCCTGCGCTACATGCCGGCCCGCGAGGACCTGAACCCGATCACGGTGTTCCGGGACCGGGCGCACCCGCAGCGCAAGGCCGTGGAGGAATGCCCGCCCGGCGCCGTGTTCGTAATCGACAGCCGCAAGGACGCCCGCGCCGCCTCGGCAGGCTCGATCCTGGCCACGCGCCTGATGGTGCGCGGCTGCGCCGGGCTGGTGACGGATGGCGGCTTCCGGGACGCCGACGAGATCGCGGCGCTCGCCATGCCGAGCTACCACGCGCGGCCCTCGGCGCCGACCAACCTCACCATCCACCAGGCGATCGACATCAACGTGCCGATCGGCTGCGGCGACGCCCCGGTCTTCCCCGGCGACGTGATCGTGGGTGACGGCGACGGCGTCGCGGTGATCCCGGCCCATATCGCCGACGAGGTCGCCGCCGAGGCGGTCGAGATGACCGCCTACGAGGATTTCGTCACCGAGGAGGTTCGCAAGGGCCGCTCGATCCTCGGCCTCTACCCGGCCACCGACGCGCAGAGCCTCGCCGACTTCGCCGCGTGGCGGACGCAGACCGGCCGCTGAGGGCGGGCCCCGGCCCCGGGCCGACACACGCACGATCAGAACAGGGAGGGCGCCATGGCGGCGGGCATTCCAGCGGTCCCGGCTTCGCCGGAGATCGAGCGGCGGACCATCTCCAAGGTCTCGTGGCGGCTCCTGCCGCTGATCGTGGTGATCTACTTCATCGCCTACATGGACCGCACGAATGTGGGCTTCGCCTCCTTCGGCCTGAACCGGGAGTTCGGCTTCTCGGCCACCCTGTACGGCTGGGGCGCGGGGATCTTCTTCCTCGGCTACTTCTTCTTCGAGGTGCCGAGCAACGTGCTGCTGGAGCGCACCGGGGCGCGGATCTGGATCGCCCGGATCATGATCACCTGGGGTCTGGTCGCGGGCGGCATGGCCTTCATCGCCGGCCCGGTGAGCTTCCTGGTGATGCGCTTCCTCCTCGGCGTGGCCGAGGCCGGGTTCTTCCCGGGCATGATCCTGTACTTCACCTACTGGTTCCCGCGGAAATACCGGGCCCGGGTGGTGGCGGCCCTGTTCCTGGCGGTGCCGGGCTCCAACGCCCTGACGGCGGTGATCTCCGGGGCGCTGCTCCAGCTCGACGGGGTGATGGGCGTCCACGGCTGGCAGTGGCTGTTCCTCGTCGAGGCCGCGCCCGCGATCGTGCTGGCCTTCGTGGTGCTCGCGCTGATGACCGACCGGCCCGCCAAGGCGACATGGCTCGCCGAGGACGAGCGCCGCTGGCTGGAGGACACGCTGGAGGCCGAGCGCCGCAGCACCGTCAAGACCCACGGCCATTTCACGCTCCGGCAGGCGCTGACCGACTCCCGCGTGCTGACGCTGGCGGCCCTCTACTTCACCATCGTCACGGCGACCTACGGCATCACCTTCTTCATGCCGCCGATTCTCAAGAGCCTGAAGCTCACCGATTGGGAGACGGGGCTCGCCACGGCTTTGCCCTACGTCATCGGCACCGTCGGCATGATCGCCTGGAGCTGGTCGTCGGACCGGCGCAACGAGCGGCGCTGGCACTTCGTGATCGCGGCGATCGTGGCGGCGATCGGGCTGATCGCCTCCGGCCCGCTGCTCGGCAGCCTCTGGGCGCTCGCGGCGATGTCGGTGGCCACCGTCGGCCTCTACGGCACCAAGCCGGCCTTCTGGCCCCTGCCGGCGGAGTTCCTGTCCGGACCGGCGGCGGCCGGCGGCATCGCGCTGATCAATTCGGTGGGCAATCTCGGCGGCTTCGTCGGCCCCTATGTCCTGGGCTGGCTGAAGGACACCACCGGCACCTACGAGGCCGGGCTCTACTTCCTGGCGGGCTGCGCCCTGGCCTCGGCGGCCCTCGCCTTCGCGACGGTTCGCGGGCAGGCTTCCGCCGCGGGCACGGCCGGCGCCGTCCGCCCCGCCCGCCCGAACGCGTGACACCGGAGAGATCGCGATGACCGCGCGCAAGAAGACCCTCGGCGAGCTGCGCAGCCAGCGCTGGTTCGGCGCCACCGACCTGCGCAGCTTCGGCCACCGCTCGCGCATGCTCCAGATGGGCTACGAGCGCGCCGACTTCAGCGACAAGCCGGTGGTCGGCATCATCAACACGTGGAGCGACATCAACCCCTGCCACCAGCACTTCAAGGCGCGGGTCGAGCACGTGAAGCGCGGCGTCTGGCAGGCGGGCGGCTTCCCGATCGAGTTGCCGGCGCTGTCGCTGTCCGAGAACTTCGTCAAGCCGACCACGATGCTCTACCGCAACCTCCTGGCCATGGAGGTGGAGGAGCTGCTGCGCCAGCATCCGGTCGACGGCGCGGTGCTGATGGGCGGCTGCGACAAGACCACGCCCGGCACCGTGATGGGCGGCATCTCCATGAACCTGCCGATCATCTTCCTTCCCGCCGGCCCGATGATGCGCGGGCATTCCGGCGGGACGATCCTCGGCTCGGGCTCCGACGTGTGGAAGTACTGGGCCGAGAAGGAGGCGGGCAATATCACCACCCAGGAATGGAACGACATGGAGGCCGGCATTGCCCGCTCGGCCGGCACCTGCATGACCATGGGCACGGCCTCGACCATGACGTCGATCACCGAGGCGATGGGCCTCAGCCTGCCGGGCGCGGCCTCGATCCCGGCGGCGGATGCCGACCATCCCCGCATGGCCGGTGCCTGCGGCCGGCGGATCGTGGAGATGATCTGGGAGGATCTGAAGCCCTCCGACATCCTCGACCGCCGCTCCATCGACAATGCGCTGGTGGTCCACAATGCGCTGGCCGGCTCGACCAACGCGATGATCCACCTCGTCGCCATGGCGGGCCGGGCCGGAATCCCGGTCAAGCTCACCGAGTTCGACGAGTTCGCCCAGCGTGTGCCGGTGATCGCCAATCTCCGCCCCTCCGGGCAGTGGCTGATGGAGGATTTCCACATCGCCGGCGGGATCCGCGCCCTGATGGCGCGCCTGTCCCCCCTCCTCCACCTCGACGCCCGCTCGGTGACCGGCGGCACGATCGGCGATGGGCTCGCGGGTGTCCGGGTCTACAACGACGACGTGATCCGACCCCTGGACCAGCCGATCGTATCGACCGGCGGCACCGCGATCCTCTACGGCAACCTCGCCCCGGACGGCTGCGTGATCAAGCCGCCGGCCGCCGACCCGCGCTTCCTGCAGCATACCGGCCCGGCGCTGGTCTTCGACGATTACGATTCCATGAACGCGGCGGTGAACGACCTCGACCTCGACGTCACCCCCGACCATGTGATGATCCTGCGCAATGCCGGCCCGATCGGCGGCCCCGGCATGCCGGAATGGGGCATGCTGCCGATCCCGAAGGTCCTGCTCCGGCAGGGGATCCGTGACATGGTCCGCATCTCGGACGCCCGGATGAGCGGCACGAGCTACGGCGCCTGCATCCTGCACGTCTCGCCGGAATCGGCCGCCGGCGGGCCGCTCGCGGCGGTGCGCAACGGCGATCTCATCACCGTCGACGTGCCCGGGCGGCGGATCCACCTGCACCTCGACGATGCGGCGATCGCCGAGCGGGTGACGGCGTTCCGGCCGCCGGACCGGGCCTATCCGCGCGGCTACAACCGGCTGTTCGCCCAGCACGTGCGGCAGGCCCACGAGGGCTGCGACTTCGATTTCCTGGAGGGCGCGGGCGGCATCCCCGAACCCGAGATTCACTGACAGGCCGAGCCGTCGAAGAACGGCGGGCCGACACGATAGGGAGGCCACATGGCGATGATCGCACGCAGGGGGCTGCTCGCCGGAGCAGCCCTGCTCGGAGCCGCGCGGGCGGCTGGGGCGGGTTGGGAGCCGTCCCAGCGCGTGCCCGACCCGGCCGTGGAGGTGCTCGATCCGGCGTTTGCCAAGTACCGCCTCGCCTCGGCGACGGTGGAGCGCGTCGCCACCGGCTTCCGCTGGGCGGAAGGGCCTGTCTGGTTCGGCGATATGGGCGCGCTGCTGTTCAGCGACGTGGTCAACAACCGGATCATGAAGTGGGAGGAGGCGACCGGCACGCTCTCGGTGTTCCGCAAGCCGTCGAACTACGCCAACGGCAACACCCGCGACCGGCAGGGCCGGCTGATCACCTGTCAGCACACGACGCGGAGCGTCACCCGCACCGAGCATGACGGCAGCCTCACCACGCTGCTGGACCGGTTCGACGGCAAGCCGCTCAACTCGCCGAACGATGTGGTCTGCCACTCCGACGGGGCCGTCTGGTTCACCGACCCGGCCTTCGGGCCGAATCCGCACGAGGGGATGGCGGCGCCGGAGCTGCCCGGCAACGTCTACCGGATCGATCCGAAGACCGGACAGGCCAGCGTCGCAGTCGAGGGCGTGGCCGGGCCGAACGGGCTCTGCTTCTCGCCGGACGAGACCAAGCTCTACGTCATCGAGGCCCGGGCCAAGCCCAACCGCCTGATCCGCGTCTACGACGTGGTCGAGAACGGCACGAAGACCGCCAACGGGCGCGTGTTCTACGACGCCGGCACCGGCACGCCGGACGGGTTCCGGGCCGATAGCGACGGCAATCTCTGGTGCGGCTGGGGGATGAGCGAGGCGGAGGACGGGGTGATCGTGCTCTCGCCGCAGGCCAAGCTGATCGGCCGGATCCGCCTGCCGGAGCGCTGCGCCAACCTGTGCTTCGGCGGCCTCAACCGCAACCTGTTGCTGATGACGGCCACACACTCGGTGTACGCGCTGTACGTGAATACGCGAGGCGCGGGGACCTGCTGAGGGCCAGTTTTGCGACCCGGATCATCGCTTCCGCGAAGGCTCCTGCGGGAGGCCAGCTTCGCCTTCTGCCAGCGCTGCATGCGCCGGGGAAAGGACCCCCGCAGGTTCAATCTGAGCCCGACCTCGTCTCTACGAGCGGAGCGAACCAATCCAGTTGCACCATGCCTTTCGGCGTCGCGCTTCCCTGGGTCGCTTCGCTGCGCTCGCGATGACGGGTCGCGGGGTCGACGCCCCCGCCCCTACTCGGCGGCTTCCACCAGGTACCGCGCCGGGTCATAGTTCAGGATCGGGCCGAGCCAGCGCTCGACCTCCCGGAGATCCATCCCCTTGCGGACCGCGTAATCCTCGACCTGATCCCGCTCCACCTTGGCGACGCCGAAGTAATGCGCCTGCGGGTGCGCCAGGTAGAGGCCCGAGACCGAGGAGCCCGGCCACATGGCGTAGGATTCGGTCAGCTTCACCCCGATCCGGCTCTCAGCCTTCAAGAGATCGAACAGCTGCGTCTTCTCCGTGTGGTCGGGCTGGGACGGGTAACCCGGGGCCGGGCGGATGCCGGCATAGGGCTCGGTGGCCAACTCCGCCGGCGTGTAGCTCTCCTCCGGCGCGTAGCCCCAGAACTCCCGGCGCACCCGCTCGTGCATCCGCTCGGCGAAGGCCTCGGCGATGCGGTCGGCCAGCGCCTTCACCAGGATCGCCCGGTAATCGTCGTTCGCCCGCTCGAAGCGTTCGGCGATGCGCACCTCCTCCAGCCCCGCCGTGACCACGAAGCCGCCGACATAGTCGGCGATGCCGGTCTCGGCCGGGGCCACGAAGTCCGACAGGCAGGTGTTGGGCCGGCCGTCGCGCTTCGAGAGCTGCTGGCGCAGGCCGTGGAAGGTCGCGAGCCGCTCCTGCCGGCTCTCGCCCGTGTAGAGCGCGATGTCGTCGCCGACGCTGTTGGCCGGCCAGAAGCCGATCACCGCCTTCGGGTTGAACCAGCGCTCCGCCACGATCTGCTTCAGCATACCTTGGGCATCCTCGTAGAGGGCGCGGGCGGCCGGACCCTGATCCGGGTCGTCCAGGATCGCCGGGAAGCGGCCCTTGAACTCATAGGTCTGCAGGAACGGCGTCCAGTCGATGTAGGGGACGAGGTCGGCGACCTCGTAGGAGCCGTAGACCCGGGTGCCGGTGAAGCTGGGCTTGGCCGGCGCGTAGCCGGACCAGTCGATCTTGAAGGCGTTGGCCCGGGCCTTCGTCAGGGGCAGCCGCTGCTTGTCGAGTTCCGAGCGGGCATGGGCGGCGGAGACCTTGGCGTACTCGGCCCGGACCTTCTCGATCGTGGCGCCGCGGGTCTCCTGGGAGATCAGGCTCGACACCACGCCGACCGCGCGGCTCGCGTCGGTGACGTAGACCGCCTGCCCCCTTGCATAAGCCGGGTGGATCTTCACCGCCGTGTGGACGCGGCTCGTGGTGGCGCCGCCGATCAGGAGCGGCACATCGAGGCCCTCGCGCTCCATCTCGCCGGCCACATGGACCATCTCGTCCAGCGACGGGGTGATCAGGCCGGACAGGCCGACGATGTCGACCTTCTCGCGCTTGGCGGTCTCCAGGATCTTGGCGGCCGGCACCATGACGCCGAGATCGATGATCTCGTAGTTGTTGCAGGCGAGCACGACGCCGACGATGTTCTTGCCGATGTCGTGGACGTCGCCCTTCACGGTGGCCATCAGCACCTTGCCGGCGGCCTGGCGCTTGCCGTCGCCGCCGTTGGCCAGCTTCTCGGCCTCCATGTAGGGCTCGAGATAGGCGACCGCCTGCTTCATCACCCGGGCGGACTTCACCACCTGCGGCAGGAACATCTTGCCGGCGCCGAACAGGTCGCCGACCACGTTCATGCCGGACATCAGCGGGCCCTCGATCACGTGGAGCGGCCGCGCCACGCCCTGCCGCGCCTCCTCGGTATCGGCGACGATGTATTCGGTGATGCCGTTGACCAGGGCGTGCTCGATGCGCTTGGCCACCGGGGCCTCGCGCCAGGTAAGGTCGGCGGTCTTGGCCTGGGCCGAGGCCCCGGTCTTGAACCGCTCGGCTGAGTCCAGCAGGCGCTCGGTGGAATCCTCGCGGCGGTTGAGGACCACGTCCTCGCAGAGCGCGCGCAGTTCCGCGGGGATCTCGTCGTAGACGGCGAGCTGGCCGGCATTGACGATGCCCATGTCCATCCCGGCCTGGATGCAGTGGTACAGGAACACCGCGTGCATCGCCTCGCGCACCGGCTCGTTGCCGCGGAAGGCGAAGGACAGGTTCGAGACGCCCCCCGAGATGTGGACGTGCGGCAGGGTCGCGCGGATCTCCCGCGTGGCCTCGATGAAGTCGACGCCGTAGTTGTTGTGCTCCTCGATGCCGGTGGCGACCGCGAAGATGTTCGGGTCGAAGATGATGTCCTCGGGGGGGAAGCCGACCTGCTCGGTGAGGATCAGGTAGGCGCGGGTGCAGATCTCGACCTTGCGCGCCTGCGTGTCGGCCTGCCCCTTCTCGTCGAAGGCCATCACCACCACGGCGGCGCCGTAGGAGCGGCAGATCTTGGCATCGTGGATAAACTTCGCCTCGCCCTCCTTCATGGAGATCGAGTTCACGATCGGCTTGCCCTGGATGCACTTCAAGCCCGCCTCGATCACCTCGAACTTGGAGGAATCGACCATCACGGGCACCCGGGCGATGTCGGGCTCGGCGGCGACGAGGTTCAGGAACTCGACCATCGCCTTCTGCGAGTCGAGCAGGCCCTCGTCCATGTTGACGTCGATCACCTGGGCGCCGGCGGCGACCTGATCGCGCGCCACATCGAGCGCGGCGGCGTAGTCGCCGTTGGTGATGAGCTTGCGGAACTTGGCCGAGCCGGTGACGTTCGTGCGCTCGCCGACGTTCACGAAGGGGATCTCCTTCGTCAGGACGAAGGGCTCCAGCCCCGAGAGCCGCATCAGCCGCGGGATCTCGGGGATCGGCCGCGGCGCCTTGCCGGCGACCGCCTCGGCTATCGCGCGGATGTGGTCCGGAGTCGTGCCGCAGCAGCCGCCGACCATGTTGACGAGGCCGGATTCGGCGAACTCGCCGACCAGCTTGCCCATCGCCTCCGGGCTCTCGTCGTAGAGGCCGAACTCGTTCGGCAGGCCGGCATTCGGATAGGCGCAGACCAGGGTGTCGCAGATCCGCGACAGCTCGGCGATGTGGCCGCGCATCTCGCGGGCGCCCAGCGCGCAATTGAGGCCGAAGGTCAGCGGATCGGAATGGCGCAGGGCGTGCCAGAAGGCCGCCGGGGTCTGGCCCGACAGGGTGCGGCCGGAGAGATCCGTGATCGTGCCGGAGATCTGGATCGGCAGGCGGATGCCGGTCTCGTCGAAGACCTGCCAGGCCGCCGCCACCGCCGCCTTGGCGTTCAGCGTGTCGAAGATGGTCTCGATCAGGATCAGCTCGGCGCCGCCGTCGATCAGGCCGCGGACCTGCTCCACGTAGGCCTGCTTCACCTGATCGAAGGTGACGGCCCGGAAGCCGGGATTGTTCACGTCCGGGGAGATCGACAGGGTGCGGTTCGTCGGGCCGATGGCGCCGGCCACGAAGCGGCGGCGGCCGTCCTGCTTTTCGGCAAGCTGGGCCGCTTCCCGAGCGAGCCGCGCGCCGGTGGCGTTCAGCTCGTGGATGATCGATTCCATGCCGTAATCGGCCTGGGCGATGGTGGTACCCGAGAAGGTGTTGGTCTCGCAGACGTCGGCGCCGGCCAGGAAGTAGTCGAGGTGGATCTGCCGGATCGCGTCGGGCTGGGTCAGGATCAGGAGGTCGTTGTTGCCCTTCTGATCGTGGCTATGATCCGTGAACCGGTCCCCGCGAAAGTCCTCTTCCGAGAATTTGAGGCGCTGGATCACCGTGCCCATCGCCCCGTCGAGGACGAGGATTTTCTCGGCCGCGCGCTGGCGCAGCGCCTGCGCGATCTCGGTGCCGTCGACGGGGGGAAAATCGGTCATCGGGTCATCCCATCGGCCACCTCGCCCTGAGGTGCCGCAGCGGAGAAGGCCTCGCAGGAGGTCTCCAGATGTCGTGTCGATCCCTGGAGCTCTCCGTCGAGGCCGCTCGCGCGGCACCTCAGGATGAGGTTGAGGGTGGGTTCTTCGGTCTCTCGTGCGTGCCCGGGCGGTCGGCCCGGGCACAGTTCCGTTTCTGCAAGCGGAGCGACGCCGCCTGGACGGTGCGCCGCTTCGACGTGGCCTCGTCGTGCGGTCAGCCCGTCTTTTCCAGGGCCGCGAGGCGCTTCTCGATCGCCTCCAAGCGCTCCTCCACTTCCGCAGCGGCGTAGCGGCCGAGGATCGATTCGCCGTTCACGGCCTGGCGTAGATTGTCGAAGCGCCGCTCGAGCTTATCGAAGCGCACGTCGTGGTCTTCAAGTTTCCTTGCGACGCGTTCGAAACCTGTATGCATCTCCGTCCTCATCTCCCGAAGGAGCGGAAGAATCATATCCTGCGGCTCGGCCATCGCGAACAACCCCATGCCGCGCCCGCACGGTGCGCGCCGCCTGAGTTTAAGCCGCCGCCTTGGCGGCCGCCAGCTTCGGCGCCTGCGCGCGCAGGCCGAGCAGGTGGCAGATCGCGTAGACGAGGTCGGAGCGGTTCATCGAGTAGAAGTGGAAGTCGTTGACCCCCTCGTCCACGAGGTCGAGCACCTGCTCGGCCGCCACCGCGCCGGCGACGAGGCGGCGGGTCTCGACGTCGTGCTCCAGCCCCTCGAACCGGGCGGCCAGCCAGTACGGGACCGAGGCGCCGGTGCGGCGGGCGAAGTTCGCCGCCTGCTTGAAGTTCTGCACCGGCAGGATGCCCGGGATGATCGGGATCGTGATCCCGGCGGCCCGGACCTTCTCCAGGTAACGCAGGTAGATCTCGTTCTCGAAGAAGAACTGGGTGATCGCCTGGTCGGCCCCGGCATCGACCTTGGCCTTCAGGGCGTCGATGTCGGCGTCGAGGGAGGCCGCCTCGGGGTGCTTCTCCGGGTAGGCCGAGACCGAGACCTTGAAGTCGCCGATGCGCTTGATCCCCTCGACCAGCTCGGCGGTCGAGGCGTAGCCCTCGGGATGGGGCCGGTAGGCGTGCCCGACGCCCTCGGCCGGATCGCCGCGGAGCGCCACGATGTGGCGCACGCCCGCGTCCCAGTAGGACTGCACCACCGCGTCGATCTCCTCGCGGGAGGCGTCCACGCAGGTGAGATGGGCGGCCGGCTTCAGGCTGGTCTCGCCGACCATCCGGGCGACCGTGTTGTGGGTGCGCTCCCGGGTCGAGCCGCCGGCCCCGTAGGTCACCGAGACAAAGCTCGGCTGGAGCGGCGCCAGACGCTCGATCGAGGCCCAGAGGATCTTCTCCATCTCGTCGGTCTTCGGCGGGAAGAACTCGATCGAGACGCGGATCGGGTGGTAGCCGTCGCGGCTGGCGCGGTGGGTGGAGCGGCGCATCGGATCTCGTCCTCTATGGCGATCGGTTCAGACGAAGGGTCTGCGATGAGGGGTGGGTCTCAGGCGACGGCGCGCCGGGGCTGTTCGATGTCGTCCTCGGCCAGCCCATCATCGGCGAGGCCGTCTTCCGCGCATCGGTCCTGGGCCAGCCAGAGCGTGACGGTGAGCTGACCCGATTCGCGCGGCGCGAGATCGCGGGTCGTGATCGTGGCGAGTCCGGCCTCGGCGAGCCAGCCGGAGACCTGCTCGGCCGAGAAGCCGAGCCGCCGGTGCGCCTGGCCTGTGCGCAGGAATTCCAGCTCGTGGGGTGCGAAATCCACCACCAGGAGCCGCCCCCCCGGGGCCACGAGCCGCGCGGCGCCGCGCAGGGCCCGGGCCGGGTCGTCGAGGTAGTGCAGCACCTGATGCACCAGCACGAGGTCGAAGCTCGCCCGGGCGAAGGGCGGCGCGTGGATGTCGCCCTGCCGCAGGTCGACCCGCGACAGGCCGCGCCGCTCCAGGTTGGCCCGGGCGACCGACAGCATGGCATGGCTCGAATCGAGCCCGGTGGCGCGCCCGGCGAGGGGCGCGAGCAGGCCGAGCATCCGCCCCGTGCCGGTGCCGAGATCGATCAGGCTGCCGATGGGGCGCTCGCCCAGCGCGTCGAGCACCGCCGCCTCGACGATTGTCTCGCAGATGTGCAGGGAGCGCAGCTCATCCCACTTCGGTGCCAGCCGGGCGAAGAAGGTCTGGGCCGTCTCGGCCCGCTGCGCCCGGACGGCGTCGAGCCGGGCGCGGTCCTCCGAGAGGGGCGGTGCCGCCCGGTCGAGCCCGGACAGGAGCGGATCGGCGAGCTCGGCCCGGGCTTCGCAGAGACGGAAGAACGCCCAGGCCCCCTCCCGGTGGCGCTCGACGAGGCCGGCCTCCACCAGCAGCTTGAGATGGCGTGAGATCCGCGGCTGCGACTGGCCGAGGATGTCGGTGAGGTCGGAGACCGACAGCTCGCCCTCGGCGAGCAGCGCCAGGATGCGCAGCCGCGTCTCCTCGGCGGCCGCGCGCAGGACGCCCAGGGCCTCGGAAAAAGGGATCGATCCCGTCTGCTGCCGACCTTCGATAGACATAAAGATATGTTTATGTGCGTTTCGACCGCGGCGCAAGCGCGATCTTGCGATCCGCGGCGGGGCCTGCGGACAGCCGGGCCGGTCGGCTGCGGGCAACGCGCGTGCCTCACCGCAGCCAGTACCCCTCCGGCGCCAGCGGCTCCGGCATCGGCTCGCCCAGGGCGTGGTGGACGATCCGGTCGACGGTGCGGACCATCGCGTCGAGGGGCAGGTCGTTCGGCTCGGTGCCGAAGGGCTCCTCGAGCTCGTCCCCGAGGGCGTCGAGGCCGAAGAACGTGTAGCCGACCAGCGCCACCACGATCGGCGTCCCCCAGCCCAGGGAGCCCGCGAGCCCCACCGGCAGGAGCAGGCAGTAGAGCCAGGCGGTGCGGTAGACCAGGAGCGTGTAGGCGAAGGGCAGCGGCGTATTGGCCAGCCGCTCGCAGGCGGTGTGGACCCCCGACAGCGCCTCGATCCGGGCTTCCAGGATCCCGAACTGGATGTCGCTGAGCCGACCGGCCTGTGTCAGCACGGCGAGGTCGCGGGTGATCGCCGCCAGGACCGCATCGGTGGGGTGAGGGCCGGACAGGTCCGCGTCGGGGGCCTTCGCGCGCACGGCCGCGGCCTCGTCGCGGTCTTGCAGGCGCGCCCGCAGGCCATGCGCGAAGGCCGACAGGCGCCGGAGCTGGATCCCCGCCTCCCCCTCCGGCAGCAGCGCCGGCAGGATCCGGGCGAGGTTGCGGACCTCGCCGATCAGGCTGCCCCAGTGCTTCCGGGCCTCCCACCAGCGCTCGTAGCAGGCGTTGTTGCGGAAGCTCAGGAAGATCGAGAGGGCGAGGCCGACCACCGTGAACGGCGTGACTCCGGCGCTCACCGGGAACAGAGCGGGCCAGCGCGCCTCCGCCCAGACCAGCGCGCAGGAGACCGCGACGATGCCGGCGAGTTTGGGCGCCACCCGCGGCAGGACCGAGCCGCGCATGGTGAACAGCAGGGTCAGCAGGTTGGGCCGGGTGCGGACGATCATCGGGGGCTCGGGGCTTGGGCGTGCCCTCCTGCCCCGCGCCCCCCGTCCCGGCAAGGACCATCTTGGTGACGGATCGCTCCGGCTCTGCGCCCCGCGGGAGCGATCCCCGGAATCACTCCGCGGCGGTTGCGAGGCAGACGCCGCCGGGTGCCGGGAGCGGCGACGCGCCGGTCTCGTTCGCCGCCGTGCCGGCCAGCATGGCCACCGAGGCCGGAGACCAGCAGGCGGGCCGCTTGTACACGAAGGCGCTGCGGGCCCGGTGATACGGTGAATCCGGCTGGTAGAAGTTCCTGTACATCTGCGTCAGCTCGGCGCGCCGATAGTGGGCGAGCGGCCGCTGCGCCTCGTCCGCGGCGCGCGCCGCCTGTTTGCGCCCGGTGATCGCGGCGTGCTCCCCCGCCCTGGCGGCGGCGAAGGCCTGCACGGCCCGGTCGAACGCCGCCGCGTCGCCGGCGAGCGCCTCGTCGGCGAGGCCGATCTGCGCGGCCCGCCGGGCGCTGATCGGCAGGCAGGCCTCGGTGAGCGTGACGGCCCGCTCCCATCCGACCCGGCGAGGCAGCAGATAGGTCCAGTATTCCGAGCCGTACAGCCAGCCGATGTTGCGGTAATGCGGGTTGAGCACCACGCCCTCGCGGACCAGCACGAAATCCGCCGCCAGCGGCAGGATCGCCCCGCCGGCGCCGACGTTGCGGCCGACCGCCGCCACCACCACCGTGTCGGTCGCCAGGATGATCTCGCGGATCAGATCGTCCATCGCCACGATGTTGGCCCAGGATTCCGCCGCGGCGTCCGCACTCGCCTCGATCTCGTTGAGGTGGATCCCGTTCGACCAGAGATCGTCGCCGCCCGCGAGTACGATGACCTTGGGCGCGTGTTCCCGTGCCTGGCGGAATGCCGCCTGGAGCGACCGGCACTGCGCGGAGCTCATCGCGCCGTTGTGGAAGTCGAAGCGCAGGCGGAGGACGTCGCCGTCGCGGTCGCTCCGCACCTCCGCGACCGGGTTCGGATAGGGGAGCTTCTCGGAGACGGCGGCGACGGGGAGGTCCGCCGGGAGCGCATCGCCCAGCACCTGGACGGCGGCGCGCTTGATCCCGCCACCCTCCTGCTTCGGCTTCAGCCGGCCGATCCAGACCGCCCCGTCGACCGTGGCGCGACAGAGGGCACCGCTCTCGGATCGGGCGATCACCTGGCCCGGCTCACCCCGCAGGCGCGGCTCGGCGCAGGCGGCATGCAGGTAGACGGCTCTGCCGAAGACCTCGTCGAGGACGCCCGGCACCCCGTCGGCCGCGTGGATGCGCGCGAGCACCTCGGCCGTCGCATGCCGGCTCCAGTCGATGCGGCGATCCGCCTGTTTCATGGACGGGCGCAGGCGGCCGAGGGCGGTCGGGGCGGAATAGTCGAGCGGCCGCGGTGCAAACCCGGACGTCTGAACGTTGGCCATCGCCTCCCACAGGCAGGCCACCGCACCGTCGATCACCTCGCGGCGGTAGACGCTGCTCTTGGGCGCCTGACGCAGCGGGAACGTCCGCGTCGCCCAGATCGGGCCGGCATCCATCTCGGCCTCGGCCTGCAGCAGGGTGACGCCCCAGCGGTCCCAGTGCTCCTGGATGGCCCAGTCGAGCGCCGACGGCCCGCGGTCGCCCTCGACGCCCGGATGCACGATCAGGGTGAGGTACGCGCGCCAGAGCCGCTCGGGGATCGCACGCGTCAGGAACGGAGCGATCGTCAGGTCCGGCCGGAAGGACACGAACGCCCCCTCGAGACGGCCCTCGTCGCCGGCGTAAATCTCGACCGCAACCTCATGGCCGGCGTCGGTCAATTCGACGAAGAACCGCTGCGTCATGCTGTTGAAAGCAGACGACACTAAAAGAACCCGCATCGACAATCCCCGAGAGGCGTTTTTCCTAAACCCGCTCGGATTTCCCCCTCATAAGGTTTTGTTTTTGTATTTTTAAGTCGTTATAAGACAAATAGTATCGAGACTGACTATTTTACTCGAATTTGTTTGTTGTCGAATCGACGGAAAACGCATGCGAATCGGAGCAACGAGGATTTTTACTCCGCGTTGCATCGACGCGCAAGAAGATGCGTGGAACTGTGTTTCAAAAGATCTTGGAAGGTCTGGCGGGGGCGTCGTCCTGAACGACGGCCGGCCCTGTCCCTGGCGGGTGCCCGCCACCGACGGGGCGGCCCCTCTCTCAATCGGCGTCCCACAGCCACGCCGCCCCGCGCACGCCCGAGGCATCGCCGTGCAGGCTCGCCCGCACCGGCGTGTCGAAGGCGTCGGAGAAGACGTGGGGGGCGATCGCGCCGGGCAGGCCGGCGATCAGTTCCGGGATCCGCGACAGGCCGCCGCCGATCACGATCACGTCCGGATCGAGGAGATTGACGACCTGCGCGGCCGCGCGCCCGAGCCGTTCGAGGTGGATCGCGAGCGTCGCCTGCGCGTCCGGCTCTCCCGCCCGCGCCGCGGCGACGACGGCCTCGGCGGTGAGGCCTGCGCCGGACAGCCGGGCGTGGTCGGCCGCGAGGCCGGGGCCGGACAGCCAGGTCTCGAGGCAGCCGCGCCGGCCGCAATAGCAGGGGGGACCCGGGCGCTCGTCGTCGCGTGCGCCGGGGAGCGGGCCGTGGCCCCACTCTCCCGCGATGCCGTTGCGGCCCGTAAGCACCCGCCCGTCGACGGCGATGCCCGAGCCGACACCGGTGCCGAGGATCACCGCCCAGACCACCCGCGCGCCGGCCCCGGCGCCGTCGATCGCCTCCGAGACCGCCAGGCAGTTGGCGTCGTTCTCGATCCGCAACGGCCGCGCCAGAAGCCGCGCGAGATCCGCCCCGAACGTCTGGCCGTTGAGCCAGTGCGAATTGGCGTTGCGCACGAGGCCGGTGGCCGGGGACAGGCTCCCCGGCATGCCGATGCCGACGGTGCAGGCCGTCCCCGCCTCGGCTTCGAGCCGCAGGGCCAGGGCGGCCACGGCCTCGACGGTGGCCCGGTAAGCGCCGCGCGGGGCGGCGACCCGCGCCTCGGCCAGCGTCGCGCCGTCACGGCCCAGGACGATGCCGGCGATCTTGGTCCCGCCGAGATCGATGCCGAGGCGCGCCCGACCCCTGGGCGGTCCCATCACTCGGCGGCGGCGACCTTGCCGTCGGTCGCCATCGGCTGGGGCGCCTCGTCGGCGATGTGGGTGCCGATGGAGATCGGGTGGGCCATGACCTCGTTGAGCTTGGCCACGTCGAGCTCGCCCTCCCAGCGGCTGACCACCACGCAGGCGACGCCGTTGCCCACGAGGTTGGTAAGCGCGCGGCACTCGGACATGAACTTGTCGATGCCGAGCACCAGGGTCATGGCGGCGACCGGGACCGGGCTGTTGGGGATCGCCGAGAGCGTCGCCGCCAGGGTGATGAAGCCCGCGCCGGTGACGCCCGAGGCGCCCTTCGAGGTCAGCATCGCCACCAGGATGATCGTCGCGTATTGCGCGAAGGTCAGGTCCGCCCCGACGGCCTGGGCCAGGAACAGCGTGGCCAGGGTCATGTAGATGTTGGTGCCGTCGAGGTTGAACGAGTAGCCCGTGGGCACCACGAGGCCGACCACCGAATCCGAGGCGCCGAGCCGGCGCATCTTGGTCATGAGCTGCGGCAGCACCGTCTCGGAGGAGGACGTGCCGACCACGATCAGGAGTTCGTCCTTGATGTAGGCGAGGAAGCGCAGGATCGAGAAGCCCGCCACCCGGGCGATCGCCCCGAGCACCACCAGCACGAACAGGATGGCGGTGGCGTAGAAGGTGCCGACCAGCCAGGCGAGGTCGTAGACCTTCTGGATGCCGTACTCGCCGATCGTGAACGCCATCGCGCCGAAGGCGCCGATGGGCGCGAGCTTCACCACGATGCCGATGATCTTGAAGAAGATCTGGCCGGCGGTGTCGATCACGTGGTTCACCGCGGAGGCGCGCTCGCCCAGGCCGGTCACCACGACGCCGGTGAGGATCGAGATCAGCAGCACCTGCAGCAGGTCGCCGGTGGCGAAGGGATCGAAGAAGCTCTTCGGGATGATCGCCAGGATGTGGGCGACGGTGGAATCGGCCGCGGCCTTGTTGGCGTAGGAGGCGACCTTGCTGGCATCGAGCTTCGACGGATCGGCGTTGAAGCCGGCGCCGGGCCGGATCACCTCGCCGACCAGCACGCCGACCAGCAGGGCCAGGGTGGAGACCAGCTCGAAATAGACCAGCGCCTTCACGCCGACGCGGCCGACTTTCTTGAGGTCGCCCACCGACGCGATGCCGTGCACGATGGTGCAGAAGATGATCGGCGCGATCATCATCTTGATCAGGCCGATGAAGGCGTCGCCGAGCCACTTCATCGCCTTGCCGGTGGCGGGATCGTACCAGCCGAGCAGCACGCCGAGCGCGATGGCGATCAGCACCTGGATGTAGAGGACCTTGTACCAGGGCTCCCGGGGCGCTGCGGCCGAACCTGTCGCGTGGATTGCCTGTGCCATATCCATCCCGTGCGACTGCCGCGCACCCTCCCGCTGTGCCGGCACGCTAGCGACTATCGTCCCGCGCCTCAACGGTCGCTCGGTAATCTGCGGGGAACCAATCGTGACAAAAACCTGTCGATTCCCGCCGCGAAGTACTTTTGCAATTCGATAATCGCGCTCATCCCGGAAAGCGCGGTTATTTTTCCAACTCCGCCGGATTTGGCCGTCCGTCCAGCGGCTTTCAGAGGCTTTTCGGAGGTGTTCCGTGGCTATGCGTCATTGGGCCGGGACCGCGTTGCTCGGCGGCCTCCTGGCCTGTGTCTTGTCCGCTCCGGCGACGGCCGGGGTCGTCGCGCGGATCGACCAATCGAACCAGCGGATGCGCGTCTTCGTCGACGGCTATCCCGCCTATGACTGGCCGGTCTCCACCGCCCGGAGCGGCTACGTCACGCCGAACGGCCGGTTCCGGGTCGGGCTGATGGCGCCGATGTGGCGCTCGCACAAGTATCACGGCTCGCCGATGCCGCACGCCATGTTCTTCCGCGGCGGCTACGCGATCCACGGCACCTACGCGACGGGTGCCCTCGGGCGCCGGGCGAGCCACGGCTGCATCCGCCTGTCGCCGGGCCACGCGGCCGCCCTGTTCCAGCTCGCCCGCAACCGCGGCGGGGCGGCGGTGGTGATCCGCAACTGAGACGGTTGCGCCGGCGGCCCGAGCGCCGCCGCCGATCCGGCACGAAAAAGGGCTGCGGCGCATCGTGCGCCACAGCCCCGATAGCGGCATCCGCGCCGGCCCGAGGTTCAGGTCTGCTGCTGGGTCCGGCGGGGACGCACGGTCCAGCGCTCGAACATCGACCCGGCCTCGTCACCCTTGGCGTCCTTGGACTCGGCCCCGTGCTCCGGCTGCTGATGGATCGCCGCGCCGAGCGCCTGCGACAGGCTCTCGATCACGTCGTCGATGCGGGTGTCGCCGTGCAGGGCATCCCCGCGCGGCATGTCCGGAGGGGCGGCCTGGGCCGCGGGGGCCTCGTGGTGGAGGGGCTCCGGGGCGGGCGCCGGATGCGCCTCCGGCTCGACATGGGGCTCGGGGATCGGCTCGGCGGGCATCGCCGCCACGGGCATGGGCGCGGGCTCCGCGGGTTCCGGTGCGGGGGCTGCCGCCGCGACGGCGGGGGCGGCCTGGACCGGGGCGGCCGGGGGCGGCGTCACGATCCGGCGCATCGCGCCGAGGGCGCCCTCGTCGGATTCCGCGGACCGGGCGCTGCTGCCGTAGCGGCCGAAGCCGAAGCGCGGCTCGATCAGATCGAGCACCGCGTCCAGGGCGGCGTTATTCAGGGGGATCTCCTCGGCGGCGGGGACGCCCTGGATCGCCAGGGATTGCCGCTCGAAGCTCGGATCGGCGCTGACCTCGCGCCCGAACCAGTTCGGCGCGTGGAAGCCCGCCGCCTCGCCGTCGTTGTCGAAGGCGATGCTGATCAGATCCAGGCTGCCGGGGCTGACATAGCGGTCGATGGCGATCTCGCGCCCGCCGACATTCAGGGTGGTGCGGTCATAGGCGGCCTTGCCGGGGCACACGTCGAGCAGCGCGTCGCCGTGGGCGCGCGGCACGTCGGTGCGCTCCTCGACCGGGATCCCGTCGGGCCCCTTGTTGACCAGCACCAGCTGGCATAGCTGCCCGTCGACCCGCACGAAGGAGGCCCGGCCGCCCTGCGGCGCGAAGTGCCCCTCGGTGATGCGGGCGCCGCCGCGCTCCTTGCGGATCAGGCGGACCAGGGACGGGGCGACCAGAAATCGGCGAACGGTGCTCATGAACTCAATACCCCTCCCGCTTGGTCGGCGGCGCGCCGATCCGGCGGACACCCTCCGGGCCGCCAGCCCGGGCTTGAGGACGCAAGTGGAACGGCAGCGAGCGGCGTACAAGCTGGACCGCAACGCCGTATTCGCCCGTACCCAACCGCTTCCTTCGCCAAACTCCGAGCGGCGACAACATGAGAGAATAGAGCGCTAAGCAAAAACGCGACGAAATCAAGACCGGACCGAGGCCAGGACTCGGTCAGGCCGATTCCTATCCCCGATATCCCGCATCCGCGCCCGGTTTTCTCAACCCAGGTTAAACCGGATCCGTATCCTTGCCTCGACGCGCCCGCTTGCGCCCCACCGGTCTCCCCTTCGGTGGCCGGCGCTCAGGCCGCCGGCTCGAAGGTCATCGCCGCGCCGTTCATGCAGTAGCGCAACCCGGTCGGGGCGGGGCCATCGTCGAAGACGTGGCCGAGATGGCCCTGGCAGCGGGCACAATGCACCTCGGTGCGGACCATCCAGTGGCTGCGGTCCACCGTGGTCGCGACGGCCCCGTCGAGGGGCTCGAAGAAGCTCGGCCAGCCGGTGCCAGACTCGAACTTGGTGCCCTGCTCGAACAGCGGCTGCCCGCATCCGGCGCAGGTGAAGGTGCCGGGGCGCTTCTCGGCGAGCAGGCAACTCGTGCCGGCCCGCTCGGTGCCGTGCTCGCGCAGGACCCGGTACTGCTCCGGCGTGAGGACGTCGCGCCACTCGGTGTCGCTGCGGGTATCGGGGCTGGTGGTTGGCGTATCCGCCATGGCAATCTCCCTTTTCGCGCCCTCATATAGGCGCGCGACGGGCCGTTCGGCAGTCCCGGCGCGCGCGGTCAGGCCGCCGCACCCACCGTATCGGCCATCCTGGCCCGCCGCCGCCCGATCGGCTGGGGCGCCCCCGTGGTGGTGTCGCGCCCGGTCTGATGCTCCAGCTCCGCGTTGATCTCGCCGCCGAGGAGCACGATGGTCGAGGAGATCCAGATCCAGGTCATGAAGCCGATGACCGCGCCCAGCGAACCGTAGGTCTCGTTGTAGGTGCCGAAATTGGCGACGTACCACGAGAACAGCAGCGAGGTGACGAGCCAGAGAAGGCCGGCGATGACGCTGCCGACCCCGACCCAGCGCCAGCGCGCACGCTCCCGGCTCGGACCGAACCGGTAGAGCACCGAGAGGCCGCCGAGCAGGACGACGAGGATCGCCGGCCAGCGCAGGGCTGCGAGCAGCCATGCGGTCGAGCCCAGGCCGAGGAAGTTCAGCACCACCGGCACCACCACGATCACGTTGAGCGCGATGATGATGAACAGCAGGGCGCCGATGGTGAAGGTCAGGGACCGGAGGTTCAGCCAGAAGAAGTTGCGCTTCTCCTCCTCCTCGTAGACGACGTTGAGCGCGTCGAACATCGCCTTCATGGCGGCGTTGGCGCTCCAGATCGACAAGAGCAGGCTGGAGAAGAACGTCACGCTGAGCGAGCCGCTGCCCCTGGCGGCGATGCGCTTGACCTGATCGCCGATCAGCTCGACGGCCCCGGTGGGCAGCATCGCGTGCAGCTGGGCGAGGTGGTCGTTGATGACGTTCACGTCGGCGAACAGGCCGTAGCAGGTCACGAGCGCGGCGATCGCCGGGAACAGCGACAGCAGGGTGTAGAAGGTCACGCCGGCCGCGACCGCCAGGACCCGGTCCTTGTTGAACTCCAGGTAGACCCGGACCACGATGTCCTTCCACCCGGCCCGGGTCATCTCGGTGGGGTCGTCGGCGGCGCGGCCACGCTCGGCCTGCGTCGCCACGGTGAACTGGGCGGCCCGCCCGGAGATCGAGCGTGCCCCGGGGGCGACACCCTTGCGCAGCGCCACGTCCCTCTCCGTGGATTCGGGATCGAGCGGCGGTTCCGCGGGGGGATGGAGGCCCGGCACGCCCCGCCGCGCCGGCGCCGCGGCGAGGGCGACCAGCGCCGACCCCAGCATCAGGATCCACAGGATCGAGCCGGTCTCGGCGGGTCCGGTCGAGCGCGAGGGCGACGGAGGCATGGGTCGGGGACGGCCGTACGCGCGGAACGGCCGCGCTCTCGGGTCTCAAACGTCGTCGCGCAGCGGCTGTTCCGCGCTTCGGTCGCGGGCACACCGGCGGCGCGGGCGCGTTCTGCCTCCTATGCGCGATCAGCCCCGCCTCGGATTCTGCTGCAAGTTCGTCCTGGACGAGCCGCCCGGCACCCACGCCACCCTGAAGGCGGAGCGCGCGGCGACGCTCCACATGAACCTGACCAGCGTGACGATGGCCCATCTCGCCAAGCTGGAGCCGGCCGCCCGGCGGGCGAAGCTCTCCGGTCTCGTCGCCCACAATCTCGACGCGCTGGCCCGCCAGATCGCCTGGGTCGGGGCGCGGCCGCCGCTGGAGCGCCTGCTGCGCATGGCGAGCAACGTCCTGCCCGGCTACACCCACCCGGTCGCGCAGGCCATCTACGCGGAGCCCGGGATGGCGGCCCTGGTCGAGCGCGGCCTCGCGGAGGCCGGGGCGCTGGCGCGCCGGCTCGGGGTGCGCCTGAGCTTCCATCCCGGCCCGTTCTGCCTGCTGGCGAGCCGGAACGCGGCGGCCGTCGAGAACGGCCTGTCGGAACTCGACTACCACGCCGAGATCTTCGACCGGATGGGCTACGGCGGCGGCTGGCACCCGCATGGGGCGCACATCAACATCCATGTCGGCGCGGGGGACCCGGGCGTTGCCGGCTTCCGCGCCACCCTGCCCCGGGCGAGCCGGGTGGCGCGCGACCTCGTCACGGTGGAGAACGACGAGAACGTCTTCGGCCTCGACGCCGTGCTGCAACTCGCCGACCTCGTGCCGGTGGTGCTCGACCTCCACCACCATTGGGTCCAGAGCGGCGGCGCCTATCTCGAACCGGACGAGCCCCGCATCGCCCGGGTGCAGGAGTCCTGGCGCGGGGTGCGGCCGGTCGCCCATATCAGCGTGTCGCGCGAGGCGGTCGCCGCCGAGTCCGACCCGGAGGCCCTGCCCGACTTCCCGGCCCTGCGCGCCGCCGGCCACGCGGTCCGGGACCTCGCCGCCCATTCCGACCTGATGTGGAACCGGGCGGTGAACGACCTCGTCGCCCGTCACCTCGCCTGGGCGGATTTCGAGATCGAGGCCAAGGCGAAGAACCACGCCTCCATGCAGATCGCCCGCTACATCACCGGGCTGGAGCGGGCGGATCCGATCGCGGCGGAATGACGGGTCTCGACGCCTCCGCCGGACCGCTTTAGGCATCCGGCCATGAAGACCGCCGATTGCGACATCCTCATCGTCCCGGGGCTCGGGGGGTCCGGGGAGGACCACTGGCAGGCCCGCTGGGCGGGCCGCCTCGCCACGGCGCGCGTGGTCGCGCAGGACGATTGGCACGCGCCGACCCCGGAGGCGTGGTGCGGACGGATCGCCGGGGCGGTCTCGGCCGCGACCCGGCCGGTGATCCTGATCGCCCACAGCCTCGGCGTGGTGGCGAGCGTCAAGGCGGTGCCGCGCTTCCCGGCGGGCGTGGTGCGCGGCGCCCTGCTGGTGGCCGTCCCCGACGTGGAGGAGGCCCCCGACCTGCCCGAGGCGGCGCGGGCCTTCGCGCCGCTGCCCTGGGATCCCCTGCCCTTCCCGTCGCTGCTGGTCGCCAGCCGGACCGATCCCTATTGCCGCTACGACCGCGCCGACGATATCGCCCATGCCTGGGGGGGCCTGACGGTCGATGCCGGCGAATCCGGCCACATCAACGCGGCGAGCGGGCACGGGCCGTGGCCCGAGGGGCTGATGCGGCTCGCGGAATTTTTGAAGGGGCTGTGACGCCTGCGGGATCCGGTCGCGTTGCACGGGATGGGGCCGCCGGCCTTCAGGTCGCGGTGGATCGGCCCGCCGCCGCGACGCGAGGCGCGCCAGGGATATCCGCACGCTGATTCAGGAGGGGCAGGCGGCGCCGTCAGCGACGCGAGCGTGGCTCTGGCCGGCCGGATGCTGGGCCCGGCTCCGGCTCGGGTCCGGGGCTTGAGACGCACGCCGCGTTAACGCGCCGTTTACCACGGCTGCCGTCAGTGGAGGCACGGGCGGTCCTTCGGCCCGAAGGCGCCCCTGGAGAGCACCGTGACGCGCAAAGAGCTTCTGGAACGACTCGACGCCGTCCAGGCCGCCCTCGGGCCCCGGGCGCAGGCCAATTTCAACAGCTCGCTGTTCAACGATATCGCGCTCCTCAAGCGCATCGAGGCCTTCGAGGCGAAGGTCGGCGAGGTCGAGAAGCCGAAGGTCGCCGACTACACCGGCAACATGTTCACCCGCATCGCCAACCGCCGCGCCGCGGCCGGCAAGTAAGCGCGCGCCGCATTCCTCTCCGGAAGCTGGCGGCGTCCTGCGGGACGCGGCCTCATGGCGTTTCGGCCTCGGCCGTGCGCAGCAACTCGCCGGCGACGTCCGCGAGCCGCGGCGGCGCCTGCCGGACGAAGGGCAGCGGCCGGCAGACATTGATGGCGGCGAGCCCGAACCGGGCGGTCATCAGCCCGTTGAGGACGCCCTCCCCCAGCTTGGCGGAGATCCGGGCGGCGATCCCGAGGCCCAGCACCTGCTGCATCACGCTCTCGCCGACCGCCATCCCGCCGGTGACGGTGAGGTGCGCCACGGCCGCCCGCGCCAGCCGCAGGAAGCCGAGGAAGCCCGGCCGCCCGCCGTAGATCGCCGCGATCCGGCGCAGCAGGCGCACCGCCGCGTAGACCACGAAGGCGACGTCCACGATCGCCCGCGGGCTCAGGGCCGTCACCGCCGAGACCTGCTTGGCCGCCGCCGCGACGGCGTTGCAGGCCTGCCGGTCGAGGCCCGCGAGCAATTCGTACTCGGCGAGCCCGATCCGATCGTCGACATCGAGGATCGCGTCGGCGGCGGCATCGATCCGGGCGCGGCCCGCCGACAGCGCGTCCCGATCGGCGTAGAAGGCCGAGAGCGCCTGCACCACCGCCTGCGCGCCGGTATGGTCGCGGCTGCCGAGGGCGTCGACGGCTGAATGGCGCAGGCGCTCGATCTTGCGCTCGCGCCGCAGGCCGGCGAGCTCCCGCACGACGATCGCCAGGAGCGCCAGGGCGGCGACGGCCAGCAGGGCGAGCGCCACCCAGCCGAGCCAGGGCGCGGCCTGAAAGAGATCGGCGATCATCCGCTCGACCGAGAGCCCGATGCCCAGCGAGACCAGGCCCCCGACCGCCGACAGGAACAGCGCCATCCAGGGCGACCGTCGCCGCGGCGCCACCGGCACCGCGACCCCGTCGGCGGCATCGACGATCTCGAAGGGCTCCTCCACGATCCGGGTCTGCGGCCGGGCCGAGAGGGGCGTGGTCGTCACGCGCGAGTCCGGCGGCGGCTCGGGGGTGATCCGGAAGGCGCGGGGTTTCTGTCCCGAGGTCATGGCTGAGGGCTCCTCAGGAAGCAGTGGCGCCCTCGCGTTCCGACGAGCGCGTTCGGCGATCTCTTGTGGATCTGAGCAAGAGCCGGATGCCCGCCTTTCCCTCCCCCGCAGAGGGGGGGAGAGAGAGACCGCGCGTCTGCGAGCGCCCCTCCGAGATCTGCCATCACGCCAGCCTGTCGCCGATCAGGAACTGCATCGCCCGGTCCAGCCGGATCTGCGGCAGGTGCCCGGGGCGGCCGAGGCCGTCGGGCCGCACCAGCGGCGGCCGGAACCGGGGGAAGCGCAGGGAGCCCGGCTCCACCGCCCCTTCGAGCACCGCCTCGGCGCGGGCGGGCAATTCCCCGGGGAAGATCGCGGCCTCGCCGTTGCCGTCGAACACCTCGTCGCCCACCACCTCGCCGGCCTCCGGGGTGCCGGCCACCGCCCGGAGGGTCTCGGCGCCGTCGTGGACCGTGGTCTCCCGGGTGGCGCGCACGGAGGCCAGCGCCACGGTGCCGACCCGGGCGCCCGCCGCCTCGGTCCGGCGCATGGCCCGGGACACGAGCAGCCGCAGCAGCGCCTCGAGCCGGTCGTGGCTGGTCTGATGGAGATGGTCGGCCTTGGTGGCGGCGAACAGAACCCGGTCGGCCCGGGGGGCGAACAGCCGGGACAGCACCGTGTTGCGGCCGATGTTGAGACTGAGCAGCACCGCGTCGAGGGCCTCCTCCAGCTCCGCCAGGGCCGCAGGGCCGGCATCGACCGCCGAGAGCACGTCGACCAGGACGATCTGCCGGTCGACCCGCTGGAAATGCTCGCGGAAGAACGGCGTCACCACCTTGGCCTTGTAGGCCTCGAAGCGCCGCTCCATCAGCCCGGCGAGGCTGTCGGGGGCGATGCTCTCGGAGAGGCGGTCGAGGGGCGCGAAGGTCAGCGCCGGGGAACCCGCGAGGTCGCCGGGCATCAGGAAGCGGCCCGGGGGCGTCGTGGCCACCGATTCCGGACCGGCCCGCAGGCCCGCGAGGTAGGCCTTGAACGCGTCGCTGGCGCGTTCGGCCGCGATCTCGTCGAGGGGGCCGTTCGGGTCGAAGCCCGTGAGCGCGTCGAGCCAGGGGGCCGCGACGGCGGCGCGGCCCGGCCGGCGGGTGCCGTTGATCGTGGACCGCGACCACGCCGTGTAGCTGGTCTCGATCAGGGCGAGGTCGAGGAGCCACTCGCCCGGATAGTCGACCACGTCGAGCATCAGGGTCGCCGGGCCCGAGCGCCACGCGGCGGTGCGCTCGTAGGCGATCTCCAGGCGGAACTGGCTGATCCGGTCGGTGGAGCGCGGCCAGCGCCGCGCCTCGGTGAGGGTGCCGAAATGCTCCTCGAAGGGGAAGCGCGGGACGTCGTCGTCGGGCTGCGGCACGAGGCGGGCGCGGCGCAGGCGGCCCTCCTGGGCGGGCGCGAAGGCCGGCAGGGCGTGCGTCTCCACGAGGTGGTGGATCAGCGCCGTGGTGAACACCGTCTTGCCCGAGCGCGCGAGCCCGGTGACGCCGAGCCTCAAGGTCGGCTGGACCAGCAGGTCGTGCGAGGCTTCGGCGAAGGCTTTGACGGCCGAGCCGGCGCGCGCGGCAAGGTCGGTCAGGGGCACGGGCGGGCTCGTCGTGAGGGGAACAGGCCGGGCACAGGTGGCGCGATTGCGGCCGAACCGCAAGGCTTGCGGCGCGGGCATCGTCCCGGACCGCACGGCGGCGGCTGTCTTTCGGGGCGATGCGCTACGGCGGCGCGCCCTCGGCGGCCGGCGTGAGCGGGCGCAGCCGGGTGATCGCCCCGGCGACGAGGTCGGGGCTGGCCCGGAGCGTGCCGAGTTCCACCGCCGACATCGCCAGCATGACCGGCGCGAGATGGGGGCGCGGCGCGCCGTCAGGCCCGAACAGGTCGAGATCGTCGCCGGGCTTCAGCCCGACGCTGCCGCTGATCCGGGCGGCATAGGCCTGGATCCGGCCCTCGTCGCCGCTGCAGAGCGGCGCCGGCAGGCGCAGGTCGAGGATGGGCATCCCGGCCGCGATGGCCGGCAGCAGCGCGGATTCCGCCACCATCCGGTCGGGGCTCGGAACGGGGCGGTCCGCCGCCCGGTCGAGGAGGGCGGCGGGGTCGGCGGCGCCGCGGACCGGGCGCGCCGGGCCCGCCGACGGGGCGATGCCGGCCGCGATATCGGGCACCGGCTGAAGCGCCGCCACATGCGGCACGGCCGGGCGCCGGGCCGGCCGCCCGGCCATCCGGGCGAGGGGTGACCAGGGCTGTACCCGCAGGGCCGACGCCCGGCGCCGGGGCGCTCCCCCGGGCCGGTGCGCCGCGAGGAAGCGGGCGCGGAGCGTCCGCCCGAGCCCCCTTGGCGCCAGGGCCGCCGAGATGGCGGGCGCGGCGCCCCCCCGGGCCGGTACGCCGCCGACGCGGCATTCCGCCGGCGCCCAGCGGCGCACGATGGCGAGCGCGGTCCGCCGCCCGTAATCGCGATAGTAGCGCCGCAGCAGGCTCGCCGCCGCGTCGGCGCCGTCGTCGAGGGTGGCGAAGGCGGTGTGGCCCTCCCCGTCGGCACCGATCTCGCCGGGCCAGCGGGCGGACTTGATGCACCAGCCGTTGTTGAGCCGCACGCAGCGGGCGACGTAGGGCGGGTCCGCGCTGAGACGGGCCGTGACGGCCAGCGCCCGCGGCAGCAGGTGCGTGCCGGTCTGCGCGTGCCAGTTGGAGACCGAGCGGGTGGCGGGGTCGAAGCGCGGCGGCGCCTCGACGGCGACGGCCGGCTCCGGGGGCGGCACGGCGTGCAGGAGCGCGTCGACGCCGGTCTCGGCGCGCGGGATCAGGCCCGTGAGCAGGACGAGCGCGTTCAGCAGCACGCGGACGGGCCCTCGCCGGCGTTCGCAGCGGCCTTCCCGTGTGGGCGATCGGAGGCGGAAACCCTCATCAAGCCACCCGACTGCCGGAACCCGGGCGTCTTCCGTCCCCCTGTCCTCCCGAGTTCATAAAGCGCGGTCGGAGACGGGGAGCAGCCGGCCGCGCGCCTCTCGCTTCCTGCTCTGCAGGCTACGGGATCCGCAGCTTTGACGCTGACCTCGATGGCGGAGCGCGGCAGGCTCCCTCTGCGGCTCGGGAGAGGGGTGGGGTGAGGGGCGGGAAGGATCAGGATCGGGCACACCATCGAGGCATGTTCGGGCCTGTCCGCCTCCGGTGAGGTCCCGCCTTTCACCCTGTCCACCGACCGTTCGTGACTGCACCGCGCCCCAAACCTGTGGAGGCCGTAGCTCCGCGTGGGAGGGAGGGCGCGGGGCCGGGTCCGCTGCTCCACCCTCACGGGTTCAGCACCTTCAGCGCCGCCGCGTGCAGCCGCGGATCTCCGGCCGCCACGATGCGCCCGCCGCCGGCCGCCGGGCCGCCGTCCCAGGCCGTGATCCGGCCCCCGGCCCCCTCGATGATCGGGATCAGCGCGACGATGTCGTAGGGCTTCAGCCCGGCCTCGACCACGAGGTCGATCTGGCCGGCCGCCAGCATGCAATAGGCGTAGCAATCGGCGCCGTAGCGGGACATCCGCACCCGTCCCTCCAGATCCCGGAACCGCTCGGCCTCCGCGCCGGCCGCGAACAGCCGCGGATCGGTGGTGGCCAGGATCGCCTGGGCGAGGTCCGCGCAGCGCCGGCTGCGCAGGGTGCGCGTACCGGCGGGTCCGCGCAGGCGGGCGCTGCGCCCGTCCCCGGTGAAGCGCTCGCCGAGATAGGGCTGGTGCATCATCCCGCGGACCGGCACGCCGGTGCGGGTGAGCCCGATCAGGGTGCCCCAGGTGGGCAGGCCCGCGATGAAGGCGCGGGTGCCGTCGATCGGGTCGAGCACCCAGACGCACTCGGCGTCGGTGCGCTCCGCGCCGAATTCCTCGCCCAGGATGCCGTGGCCCGGAAAGGTCTGGCCGATCATGGCCCGGAGCACGACCTCGGCCGCCCGGTCGGCCTCGGTGACCGGATCGAACGGCGCGCCGCCGCGGGCCTTGTCGTCGAGGCCGAACTGGGCGCGGAAGAACGGCAGGATCGCCTTGCCGGATGCGTCCGCGAGGTCGTCCAGGAATCGCCCGAGTTCGACCACGCTCATCGGATCACGTCCCCGTTCCATCTGCGGCCGGCCCGCTCGAGCGGCCGATGCGCGACGAAACCGGTGCGCCCCCCCGGCCGTCAAGTCCCCGGAGCGGTCCGGATTCATGCCTCGGCCGGGGCCGGCGCGCGGCTGGCCCCGTCGCGGCTCTCCGGACGGCGGGCCGCCCCGGCATCCGGCGCCTGCGCGGCGGCTAGGACGGCCTCCACCATCGCGCGCAGCGAACCGGCCTGCCGGTCCGCCTCCGTCATCGGCTCCGCCGCACCGGGTGCGGCCCCGTCGCCGGTCTGGGCGAGCCAGAGCCCGAGCAGCACCGGCACGCCGGGCATCCGCGCCTCCAGGCGCTGGACCAAGCGGCGCAGGTGGGTCGGCGCACCCTCGGGCGCCAGGGTGACCACGCAGGCCATCCGGGCCGGGCCGGGCTCGAATCGCCCGATCCGGGCCGCCGCCGCCTCGGCGAAGGGCACCGTGCGGACGCCGATCCCGCGCTTCTCCAGGATCTGAGCCAGGATCGCGGCGGCGGCCTCGTCGAGAAAGCCGCGCCCGGAGACGCAGAGCACCGTACCCGACCGCCTCCAGGCCTCCGGCAGGCCGTCCGGGGCCGGACCCATCGGCAGCGGGCTGCAGGCGCTCCCATTCCCCGCTCCGGCCGCCTCCGCGACCGCGTCGCTCCGGTCGGACAGGTCGGCGATCAGCTCGCCGAGGGCAGCGCGCATCGCCGCCTTCTGCCCGGCGGTCAGCACCCCCCGCGCGGCGTCCCGGGCGGCGAGTTCGAGGGCCTTGAGGACGACCTCGTCGTAGTAGGACGAGAGCGCGCAGTCCTGCAGGATCAATTCGGCATGGCCCAGCACCTCCTCGGCGTCACCCGCGAGGATCCGCTGGTAGAAATTCTGGACGGGCGTGAGCGCCGGCCGGTCGCCGAACAGCACGTCCAGGAATTCGAGGTGCTCCACATGGCGCCCGAGCACCACGAGGCAGGCGGTGAGCGGCGTCGAGAGCAGGAGCCCGACCGGCCCCCAGAGCCAGGTCCAGAACAGGGCCGAGACCAGCACGGCGAAGGGCGAGAGCCCGGTGGACTGGCCGTAGACGATCGGCTCGAACACCTGGCCGGTGAGCGGCTCCAGGACGACGAACAGGAGCGCCACCGCGATCATCATGTTCCAGCCGGGATCGACCGCGGCGGCGAGCGCCATCGGCAGGATCGCCGACAGCACGGCCCCGAGATAGGGGATGAAGCGCATCAGCGCCGAGAAGATCGCCCAGAGCGCCGGGTTCGGCACGCCGATCACCCAGAGCCCGATGCCGATGACGACCCCGAAGGCGGCGTTGAGGGCGAGCTGGACCACGAAGTAGCGGCTCAGCCGCTTGGCCGCGTCGTCGATCGCCCCGGTGGTCCGGTGCAGGTCGCTCGACCCCGCCAGCCGGATCATGCGGTCGCGCAGGTCCTCGCGCTGCATCAGCACGAACAGCAGCACCACGAAGACGATGCCCACGGTGGCCAGCGGCGGCATCACCGGCGACAGCACGGTCCGGAGCATCTCGATCGGACCCGGCGGCGTCGAGATCAGCTCGACCAGCACGGGCTTCTGCGCGGGCTGGGCCTGGTCCGGCGCCGGAGGCGGCGGGGCGGTCTGTCCCTGCGCGCCGGCCGGCTCCTGGCCGCCGCCGTGCAGCGCCTGTCCGGTCTTGGCGAGGGACTCGATCAGGTGTCCCGCGGGGGAATCGCGCAACCCGGCGAGCTTGCGCTCGATGGTCGCCCGGTAGCGCGGGGCGTCGCCCGCGAGGTCGGCCGCCTGGAAGCCGATCAGGGCCGCCAGGGTCGCGACGATCCCCAGGGTCAGCAGGACGCTCAGCCCCACCGCCACCAGCCGGGGCAGGCGCAGGCGCCGCAGGCGGTTCACCAGCGGCGTGAGTACGAAGGACAGGAGCAGCGCGATCGCGATCGGGATGAAGATCTCCCGGCCGAAATACAGGGCCGCGATGAGGGTGGCGGCGACCACCACCGGCGAGGCCATCGCGGCCCGCGGGGTCTCGGCGGCGGCGACGCGGGCCGCCCGCGGCGGAACCGGCGCGCGTTCAGGCTGCGCCCCGACCGGGGTTCTGGTGCCCATGCTGCGATCCACGCCCCGAACGCCACAGGCGGGCGCCCGCCGGGGTCGGACGAGGCCGCGCGCACGGGGAACGGCACGGGGCCGGAAAACGATCCCGCGGAGCGTTCGGCGGCTTACGCCCCCTGCACCCCCGCCCGGGCCACCGCGCCCGCATCCTCGAGATCGGGCAGCGACCAGCACAGCTGCATCACCCGCTTGGCCTGCGCCTCCGGCAGCACGCCGGCCGCGAGGTCGGCGAACTTCGCCTCCAGCTGCGCGTCGGACATCGGTGTCTCGACGCTGCCGATGGCGTGCGCGATGAACCGGTGGAACACCCGCCCGTCGTTCAGGGTCACGGTCATGTCGACCTGGGCGGCGTCGATGCCGGGGGTGACCACCGGCATCACCTTCCGGCGCAGAGCCACCACCCGCGGATCGTTCACCGCCCGGTCGCTGAACTGCTTCTCGCCGCCCGCCCCCTCCACGAAGGCCACCGCGGCCGCGTGGTAGATGCTGAACTTGCCCTCCAGGCCGGTCTTCGGGGCGGTCTTGCCGGTCAGCTCCAGGACGAGGGGGTGGACCTTCAGGTCGACGCGGGCGATGTCCTCGGGCCGGATGTGGTCCTGATCGCGGATCTGGACCGCCGCGTCGATCGTCGGGTGCATGACGATGCCGCAGGCGAAGGGCTTGTAGGTGTTCAGCAGGGACTCGTAGCGGGTGCCGAGGCCGTCGGTGATCTCGGACCAATCCTGCTTGGTGGAGATCGTGTTGGCCCAGCCGCGCCTGGCCTCGATCATCCCGTCCGAGGAGGTGTAGCCCTTGGCCGCCAGGATCGCCGCGAACAGGCCGTTCGCCGCCGCCCGGCCCGGGTTGAAGCTCTTGTTCATCGAGCCGAAGGATTCGCGCAGGCCCACCGGCTGCGAGGCGGCGAGCCCCAGCGCGTAGACCATCTGCTGCTCGGTCAGCCCCATCAGCTTGCCGGCGGCCGCGGCCGCGCCGAAGGGCCCGCAGGTGCCGGTGATGTGCCAGCCGGCATCGTAGTGGTTCGGATAGACGGCGTTGCCGATCCGGCACTCGGTCTCGATCCCCACCACCAGGGCGTCGAGGAAGGCCTTGCCGGAGACCGGCTTCATCTCGGCATAGGCCAAGATCGCCGAGGCGACCGGGCCGGCGGGGTGGATGATCGTCTTCAGGTGGGTGTCGTCGAAGTCGAAGATGTGGCTCGCCACGCCGTTGAGGAAGGCGGCGTTCATGATGTCGAACCGCTCGGTCCGGCCGAACAGCCCGGCCTGGGGCGGCCCCGAGAAGGGCTGGAGGGCTAAGACCGCCACGTCCACGGTCTCGTGGTGCGAACCGCCCACCGCCACGCCGACCCAGTTGAGGAAGCTGCGCACGCCTTCCCGGCGGACGGGCTCCGGCAGGGTGTCGTAGGAGGATCCGAGGATCCACTGCGCGAGGATTTTCGTGACGGGCGGCGGCGCCTTCGCGGCGGGCTTCGAAGCCTCGGCGGCCTGCGCCCCTTCGAGGGCCGGCCCCGCGAGGGCGAGGCCCGCGGCACCGATGAGCGAGCGGCGATTCATCGACATGGCGTTCTCCCGTGGGGGCGGCCGCGGACGGCGATCCCATTGGTCGACGCCATACCACTCCGCGCCGCCCGCCGTCAGCCGGCCGGTTTCACGCCGCGGCCGGTGAAACCGGCGCTCACACCACCACCGGCAGCGCCTCCTGTGCGCCCACGCCGAAAACCCGGCGGTAGCGGGCGATATCCTCGGCCGGACCCTGCGCCTTGGTGGGGTTGTCGGAGAGCTTGACGGTCGGCCGCCCGTTCGCCTCCGTGACCTTGCAGACGATCGAGACCGGGTCGAGCTTGCCGTCCGGAAGGAGGCCGCGGAAGTCGTTGGTGAGCAGGGTGCCCCAGCCGTAGCCGATGCGCATCCGCCCGTGGAACCGGGCGTGGATGCGCTCGATCTCGTCGATGTCGAGCCCGTCGGAGAAGATCGCGAGCTTGTCCCGGGGATCGTGCCCGCGGCCCTGCCAGAATCGGATCACCTCCTCGCCGCCTGCGATCGGGTCCTTCGAGTCGATGCGGATCCCGGTCCAGCCGCTCACCCATTCGGGGGCGTTCGCCAGGAAGCCGGTGGTGCCGTAGGTGTCGGGAAGGATCACCAGGAGGTTGCCGCCGTAATCCTCCTGCCAGTCGGCCAGCACCGCGTAGGGGGCGGCGGCGAGCGCCGCATCGTCCTCGGCGAGCGCCGCGTAGACCATCGGCAATTCGTGGGCGTTGGTGCCCACCGGCTCGACCTCCTGCCGGGCGGCGATCAGGCAGTTCGAGGTGCCGAGGAACGCGTTCCCCAGACCCTCCGCCATGGCCTGCACGCACCAATCCTGCCAGAGGAAGCCGTGGCGGCGGCGGGTGCCGAAATCCGCCACCGACAGGTCCGGCAGCTTCTGCAGCCGCTGGATCTTCTCCCAGACCCGGGTCATGGCCCGGGCGTAGAGCACCTGCAGGTCGAGCTTGCCCAGACCGCGCAGCACGGCCCGGGCCCGCAGCTCGTTGAGGATCGCCAGCGCCGGCACCTCCCATAGGGTGGTCTCGACCCAGGGGCCGTGGAAGGTCAGCTCGTACTGGCCGTCCTGGACGGCGAGTTCGTAGTCCGGGAGCCGGAAATCCTCCAACCACGCCACGAACTCGGGCTCGAGGATCCGGCCCTGGCCGCGGAAGACGTTGCCGCGCAGCCACGTCACCTCGCCCTTGCTGAGGCGCAGCGTGCGGGCGTGATCGAGCTGCTCGCGCAGCAGCCCGGCATCGACCTCGTCGGCGATGCGGATCCGCCGCGTCCGGTTGGTGATGCCGAAGGTGGTGCGGATGTCCGGGTGCCGGCGCAGGATCGATTGCGCCATCAGCAGCTTGTAGAAATCCGTGTCGAGCAGCGACCGCACGACCGGGTCGATGCGGAAGCTGTGATCGTAGACCCGCTTGGCCAGATCGAGCATTCTCTTGGCACTCTGCCGCGCTTCGATCGCGCAGAGCGCATGCCCCACCCGCCCGCGTCAAGAAAAAGGGCGGCCCGCCGATCCGGCGCGCCGCCCCCGAGACCCGCGTCGTCCGAACGCGAACGATCAGGCGAGATCGACCTTCTTGGTGTCGGTCTTGGGGCTCTCGCCGGTGAGCGAGGCCTTCACGTAGCCGTAGAGGTGCAGCATCGTGCTGTTGGGGCTGTCCCAGTACTCGCCCTTCTCCGGATGGACGCGGAGCAGCGCCACCTCGGGGTCGTTCTTGCCGTTCGGGAACCAGGTTTTGAGGCTCTCATTCCACTTCGCGTCGATCTTGGCCTGATCGCGGACGATCTCGGCCTTGCCGGCCACCGACACGTAGGTCTGGCTCGACGGGTCGGAATAGGCGAGGTTCACCTGGTTGTCCTTGCTGATCTCCTCGGTCTTGGGCGAGTGCAGCTTGGTGAAGAACCACAGGTCGCCGTTCTCGTCGGCGTCGTTGTTCCACATCGGGCGGCTGTTGAGCGTCCCGTCGGAATCGGTGGTGGTCATCATGGCGATCTTCACGTCCTTGATGAGCTCGAACAGCTTCTTCGCGCCCTCGTGGTCGCGGTGGTTGCCCTGATGCATGAATGTCGTCTCCTAACGCGTCTCGTCGGTCTGTCCGGACGGCGATTCGCCGGTGCGCGGGCGCGCGCCGGAGAGGTCCCCGCCTGAAGGCTGCCCCGACAACGGATCAATCTCCCGTTGGTTCAGCGTGCTCGCGCGGTGAGGGAGGTTCGCATGGGGGCCGTTCGGGTTGGAAACCGCAGTGCCACGCTGCTGGTGATGGGCGCGCTCGGCTTCCCCGTCCTGCCGGCGGCCGCGGAGGTGCGCTTCGGCGCGGGCGTGCGCATCGCCGGCCACGACTTCTCGCACCGGCGCTCCGGCAGCGTGCATATCGAGCGCGTGAAGCGGCTCCGCGGCCCGCTCGGCCGCCGCCACCAGCGCCACGGCCTCGACAGGCGCGGCGACGGGACCGTGGTGCGCGGCCCGATGGAAACCTACACCCTCATCGCGCGCCCGTCGGCGCGTTGAGCGTCCCGTCGTTTCACGAACCCGCTTTCGCGAACAGCGCCTCGATCTCAGCCATCGGCTTGAAGAGCCGGTCAGGCAGATCGGTCAACCGCAGGAATTCGTGGCGCTCGTAGAACGAGGCTGCGGCCGCGTCCTTCGCGTCGACGACGACCGCCAGGGTGGCTGCCTCGCTCCTGAGGCAGCGTCGGAACGCGTCGAGGAGAAGGAGCGTGCCGAAGCCCTCTCCGCGCCGCGTCCCATCGACCGCCAGTCGGCCAAGTAATGTCGCGGGCAGGATGGGGTAGCGCGGCAACTTCTTGACGAGCGTCGCCGGCAGCTCAGCCGACCGGATCGAGGTGTTCGAGAGGGTGTAGAACCCGATGACGGCGGCCGATGGCGGTTCCAGAAGAACGTAGGGGGCAGCCACGCGCCGCCGCGCATCCTGTCCGGCCTGCATGCAGAGGTAGCGGTCCAGCGCCTCGACGCCGCAGGCGAAACGGGACCGGTCGTGCCGCGCCGGGTCGAGGGCGGCGATGACCGGCATCGACGAGCCGTTCACGTCGCGTCGTCGCCCATCCGCGTCCGGAAGGTCGCGACCCGTTCCCGCATCCGCCGGCCCGGTTCGCGAGGCTCGACCAGGGCCTCCACGAAGGCGCGGGAGTCCCGGACACTCAATTCGATCATCGCGTGCTCGGCGATGGCGCGCTTGGCGGCATCCTGGAGGCTTGTCAGGACGAAATCGGTGACGCTGCGCCCTTCGAGGGCCGCAGCGTGCGTGATCAACGCCTTCTGTTCCGCCGTGACGCGCGTTTCCAGCCGTTCCGCCCGTCGCCGCCGCACACCGTCAGATCGCTCTGCATCGGCCATTGCCGCCTCCGATCGGGCAAAGTGTACGGCCAGCGACCGGATCTTTCCAGAGCGGATCGGCGCATCCTGCGTGAGAGCCCGGTCTGACCCGAATCGCTGTCCGGGGTCTGGTGTTCTCGCCGCGCTTAGTTACATGCAGCTGGCATACCGACTTTCCCCCGTGGAGGACGACTTGGCGATCACCCGCGACGACGTGCTGAAGGCGCTCGCCAGCGTCACCGTCGATGCCGCCGGCACCACTCTGCCCGGCTCGGGCCGGCTGTCGGAGGTCGTGGTCGATCCGAGCAATCGGGTGATGTTCTCGATCCTGGTCGATGCCAGCGAGGCCGAGCGGTTCGAGCCGGTGCGGCGGCAGGCGGAGGGGCGCGTCCTGCAGATGCCGGGCGTCTCGGGGGTGTTCGCGAGCCTGACCTCCGAGCGGGGCCCGGGCCATCCGGCCCAGAGCGGCGCCGCGCCGCGCCCCGTGACACCGCCCCCGGTCGCCCCGCCCCGGCCCGGCGCGCCGCCGAACCAGGGGCCGCAGATCGCCGGCGTGCGCCACATCGTGGCGGTCGCCTCCGGCAAGGGCGGCGTCGGCAAGTCCACGACCGCCTGCAACCTCGCCCTCGCGCTTCAGGCCCAGGGGCTGAAGGTCGGCCTGCTCGATGCCGACATCTACGGGCCGTCGGTGCCAAAACTGTTCGGCCTGTCGGGCAAGCCCAATGTCGTCGACAACAAGGCCATGGAGCCGATGGTCGGCTACGGCCTCAAGGTCATGTCGATCGGCTTCCTGATCGAGCCCGAGACGGCGATGATCTGGCGCGGCCCGATGGTGCAATCGGCCATCACCCAGATGCTGCGCGACGTGCTCTGGGGCGAACTCGACGTGCTCATCGTCGACATGCCCCCCGGCACCGGCGACGCGCAGCTCACCATGGCGCAGGCGACGCCGCTCTCGGGCGCCGTGATCGTCTCGACGCCCCAGGATCTCGCGCTGATCGACGCCCGCCGGGGCGTGACCATGTTCAAGAAGGTCGCGGTGCCGATCCTCGGCGTGATCGAGAACATGGCGACCTTCGTCTGCCCGAATTGCGGCCACGCCTCGCACATCTTCGGGCATGGCGGCGCGCGGATCGAGGCGCAGCGCCTCGGCGTGCCGTTCCTCGGCGAGGTGCCCCTCGACATGATCATCCGCGAGACCTCGGATTCCGGCCGGCCCGTGGTGGCGACCGATCCCGATGGGCCCCACGCCAAGGTCTACCGCGCCATCGCCGCCCAGCTCTGGGCGAACCTGTCCGGGGCGCCGGCCGGGCGGACGGCGCCGAAGATCGTCTTCGAGTGATCGTTTGGACCGCCCGCCGATCCTGGGTCTGATCCTCGCCGGCGGCCTCGGCCGGCGCATGGGCGGGGGCGACAAACCCCTGCTCCGGCTCGGCGGCCGGACCCTGCTGGAGCACGTCGTCGCGCGGCTCGGGCCGCAATGCGCGGCGGGCCTGGCGCTCAGCGCCAACGGCGATCCGGCGCGGTTTTCCGGGTTCCCGGGGCCGGTCCTGCCTGATCCCCTGCCGGGGACGCCCGGGCCGCTCGCCGGCATCCTCGCCGGGCTGGATCACGCCGCAGAAAGCGGCATCGCGCGGGTGATCAGCGTCTCGGGCGATACGCCTTTCCTGCCGGCCGATCTCATGACGCGGCTTTCGGCGGTCGCGCCTGAGGCCGGCATCGCGCTGGCGGCGTCCGGGGCGCGGCAGCACTACACGATCGCGCTCTGGCCGGCGGCCCTGCGCGGCGCTCTGCGGACCTATCTCGAACAGGGCGAGCGGCGCGTCGGCGCGTTCATCGCCCGCCACGGGGCGGCTTCGGCAACCTGGCCGGCCGAGCCCGTGGACCCGTTCCTGAACATCAACACGCCGGAGGATCTGGCGGCGGCGGAGGCCATCAGTCTCACAGCCGGCGTTTGAGGCGGTATCCCATCCGAGGCCTCAGGCCAGGATGCAGAGGGGTGAGATCGCCCGCGCGTGATCGAGCGGGCGATTCGAGGCTCAGGCCGCGCCGATCGTCGCCTTCACGATCTTGTCCGGGGAGCGCGGCGGCTCGCCCTTGTTGATCGTGTCGACCACGTCCATGCCCTCCACGACCTTGCCCCAGACGGTGTATTGCTTGTCGAGGAAGCGCGCGTCGTCGAAGCAGATGAAGAACTGCGAGTTCGCCGAGTGCGGGAAGTTGGTCCGCGCCATCGAGCAGGTGCCGCGCACGTGCGGCTCGGCGTTGAACTCGGCCTTCAGGTCCGGGAGCTCCGAGCCGCCCGAGCCGGTGCCGGTCGGGTCGCCGGTCTGGGCCATGAAGTTCTCGATCACCCGGTGGAACGGCACGCCGTCGTAGAAGCCCTGGGAAGCCAGGGTCTTGATCCGCTCCACGTGACCCGGGGCGAGGTCGGGGCGCAGCGCGATCACGACGCGGCCCTTGGTGGTCTCCAGCACGATGGTCTCGTTGTCGGCCATAGATCGATCCTTTTCCGGTTGGGGGAACTGTATCGGCGCGCGCCGGATCCGGCCAGCGCCTGTGAGGGGATCGCCGGCGCTCAGGCCGGCGGGCGATAGACGAAGCGCAGCGCCACCGGCCGCCCGGCGATGGCGCGGCCGAGGCCCAGGGTGATGTGGGCCGGGGTGCAGCGCGCCATCGCGTCGAGGGTGCCGCGCACCAGGGTGGTCCGCTGATCCGCGGAGACACCGGCCGCGTAGGTGACGCGCGGCGGCCCGATCAGGCTGCCGTCGCGGCGCAGCGACAGCCGGAGGGTGATCTCGATGTCGTCGGACTCAGGTGTCGGCCGTCCGAGCCCGGCCGGCACCTGCCAGCAGGCGGCGAGCGCCGGGTAGAGTTCGGCGAGGGTGTCGGCGGGCTTCGTCGCCACCCGGGAGACCGGCACCGCGATCGTGGCGCGCAGGGTCTGCGGCAGGCTCAGGGGATAGGCGCCGCCGGGTTCGAGGGCGTAGCCGTAGAAGGGCCCGCCCTCGTAGGCCCTGGCGACCGCCGGCGCGAAGGTCAGCAGGAGGATCGAGGCGGCGCGCCGGCCCAGCATCGAGCCTCTACTTGGCCTTCTCGGCCATCGTCATGCTGACGATCTTGTCGGGGTCCTGCACGGAGCCCCCCGGCGCGCCGGGGGCGGCCTTCTTGATCTTGTCGAGCACGTCGAGTCCGTCCGTGACGTTGCCCACGATCGTGTACTGGCCGTTCAGGTTCGGTGCGTCGGCCAGGCAGATGAAGAACTGCGAGTTCGCCGAGTTCGGATCCTGCGAGCGGGCCATGCCCACCGTGCCGCGGCGGAACTGGGCCGATTGCGAGAACTCCGCCGGGATGTTCGGCAGGCTGGAGCCGCCGGTGCCGTTGCCCTTCGGGTCGCCGGTCTGGGCCATGAACCCGTCGATCACCCGGTGGAACTTCAGGCCGTTGTAAAAGCCCTGGTTCACCAGCGTCTTGATCTGCTTGACGTGCTTGGGCGCGAGCTCGGGACGCAACTCGATGGTGATCCGTCCATCCTTGGTCTGGAGATAGACCGTGTTGGCGTCGGCGGCGCGGGCCGCCGTAGCGGTGCCGAGCGTCAGGGCGAGCGCGAGGAGGGCGTGGCGTCGGTTCATCGAAGGCCTTTCAGGTTCAGGACTGTGCGGTGAAGCGCTGCCGGAGGCGCGCGGCCACGGCGGCGGGCACGAAGGGCGAGACGTCCCCGCCCATGCCGGCGATCTGGCGCACCAGCGTCGCGGTGATCGGCCGCGCCTGCGTCGAGGCGGGCAGGAACACGGTCTGCACCTCCGGCGCCATGGCGCCGTTCATGCCGGCGAGCTGCATCTCGTAATCGAGATCCGTGCCGTCGCGCAGGCCGCGGATGAAGATCGTGGCGCCGCAGCGCCGGGCGGCCGAGACGGCGAGATCGTCGAAGGTGGCGATCTCGAGCGTCGCGCCCTCCGCGGCAGCCACCGGTCCGCAGGTCTCGGTGAGGAGCGCGGCCCGCTCCTCGGCCGAGAACAGCGGCGCCTTGCCGGGATGCACGCCGATGGCGATCACGAGGCGGTCCACCAGCCGGCAGGCTTGGCGGACAACGTCGAGATGGCCGTTCGTGACCGGATCGAACGAGCCGGCATAGAGGGCGGTGCGGGTCATCGGGGCCCGGCCTAGAGCATTTTTGCGCCGGACGGAACCTCGGGGTGAGACGGCCGGGGCCTCACACCTCCTCGGGGCCGCCCTCCAGGCCGCCCTCAATGCCGCCCTCAATGCCGCCCTCTGGGCCAACCTCCGCGCCACCCTCGTCCTCACCCTCGATGTGCTCCACCGAGACGACCTTCTCATCCTTGGCGGTGTTGAACACCGTGACGCCCTGCGAGGCGCGGCCGACGATGCGGATGTCGTCCACCGGCACCCGGATCAGCTGGCCGCCATCGGTGACCAGCATGATCTGGTCGGTGGCCTCGACCGGGAAGGAGCCGACGAGGCTGCCGTTGCGGTCGTTGACCCGCATGGCCGTGATGCCCTTACCCCCGCGGCCCGAGGTCCGGTACTCGAAGGACGAGGAGCGCTTGCCATAGCCTCGCTCCGAGAGCGTGAGCACGTATTGCTCGGCCGCGCCCATCTCGGCGTAGCGCTCCGGCGAGATCGCGGCGGCCTCGGCGCCGTCCTCGGCCTCGATCTCGGCGCCCTCCTCCGCCTCGCCGGTGACGGCACGGCGCATCTTCAGGTAGCCGGTCCGCTCCTCGGCGCTGGCGTCGAAGGCGTTCAGGATCGTCATGGAGATGACCCGGTCGTCCGGGGCGAGCAGGATGCCGCGCACGCCGGTGGAATCGCGGCCCTTGAACACGCGCACGTCCTCCACGGGGAAGCGGATGCACTGCCCCTTGGCGGTGGTGAGCAGCACGTTCTGGTCCGGCCGGCAGATCTCGACATGGACGATGTGGTCGCCCGGATCGAGCTTCATGGCGATCTTGCCGTTGCGGTTCACCGTGGTGAAGTCCGACAGCTTGTTGCGCCGGACATTGCCGCTGGCGGTCGCGAACATCACGTCCAGCGTCTCCCAGGAGGCCTCGTCCTCCGGCAGCGGCATGATCGTGGTGATGCGCTCGGAGGTGTCCTGCAATTGCAGGATGTTGACCAGCGCCTTGCCGCGGGCGTTCGGGGCGGCCATCGGCAGGCGCCAGACCTTCTCCTTGTAGGCCTGGCCCTGGCTGGAGAAGAACAGCACCGGCGTGTGCGTGTTGGCCACGAACAGGCGGGTGACGAAATCCTCGTCCCGGGTCGCCATGCCGGAGCGGCCCTTGCCGCCCCGGCGCTGGGCCCGGTAGGTCGAGAGCGGCACGCGCTTGACGTAGCCGGCGTGGGACACGGTCACCACCATGTCCTCGCGGGCGATCAGGTCCTCGTCCTCGACGCTGCCGTCGAAGTCGACGATCTCGGTCCGGCGCGGGGTGGCGAACTGCTCGCGCACCTCGACCAGTTCCCGCTTCACGATCGCCTGGATGCGCACCCGGGAGCGCAGGATGTCGAGATAGTCGGCGATCTCGTCGGCGAGCGTCTTCAGCTCGTCGCCGACCTCGTCGCGGCCCAGGGCGGTGAGGCGCTGCAGGCGGAGGTCGAGGATGGCCCGGGCCTGGGTCTCGGACAGGCGGTAGGTCCCGTCCTCGGCGACCCGGTGGCGCGGGTCGTCGACCAGCGCGATCAGCGGCGCGATGTCGTGGGCCGGCCAGTCGCGGCCCATCAGCGCCTCGCGGGCCGAATTCGGGTCCGGCGATGTCCGGATCAGCCGGATCACCTCGTCGATGTTGGCGACCGCGATGGCGAGGCCGCACAAGACGTGGGCGCGCTCGCGGGCCTTGCCGAGCAGGAACTTGGTGCGCCGGGAGACGACCTCCTCGCGGAAGTCCACGAAGGCCTCGAGCAGGTCCTTCAGGTTCATCAGCTCGGGGCGGCCGCCGTTCAGCGCCACCATGTTGCAGCCGAACGAGGATTGCAGCGGCGTGAACCGGTAGAGCTGGTTGAGCACGACATCCGCCATGGCGTCGCGCTTGATCTCCACGACGATGCGCATGCCGGTGCGGTCGGATTCATCGCGCAGGTCGGAGATACCCTCGACGCGCTTCTCCTTCACCAGCTCGGCGATCTTCTCGACCAGCGTCGCCTTGTTCACCTGATAGGGGATCTCGGTGAAGATCAGCGCCTCGCGCTCCTTGCGCAGCTCCTCGACATGCGACTTGGCGCGCATGATCACCGAGCCGCGTCCCGTCGCGTAGGCCTGCCGGGTGCCGGCCCGACCGAGGATCATGCCGCCGGTGGGGAAGTCCGGCCCGGGGACGATCTCGGTGAGCTGCTCGATGGTCAGCCCCGGATCGTCGATCAGCGCCATGCAGGCGTCGATCAGCTCGCCGAGGTTGTGCGGCGGGATGTTGGTCGCCATGCCGACCGCGATGCCGCCGGCGCCGTTGGCCAGGAGGTTCGGGAACCGGGCCGGGAGGACCTTGGGCTCCTCCCGCGATTCGTCGTAGTTCGGCTGGAAATCGACGGTGTTCTTGTCGATGTCGGCGAGCAGCGCGGTCGCGGGCTTGGCCAGGCGCGATTCGGTGTAGCGCATGGCCGCCGGCGGATCGCCGTCGACCGAGCCGAAATTGCCCTGCCCGTCGATGAGCATCAGGCGCATGGAGAAATCCTGCGCCATCCGCACCAGGGCGTCGTAGATCGATTGGTCGCCGTGCGGGTGGTAGAGACCGATCACGTCGCCGACGATGCGCGCCGACTTGACGTATTTCCGCTCGGGCAGATGCCCGGATTCGAAGGCGGAATAGAGGATGCGCCGGTGGACCGGCTTGAGGCCGTCGCGGGCGTCGGGAAGCGCCCGGCTCACGATCACGCTCATCGCGTAATCGAGGTAGGAGCGGCGCATCTCGTCGGTGATGGAGACGGGGCGGATGTCGCTGGCGGGCGGGGCGGTGCCAGTCGGATCGTTCTCGGCCAAGTCGATTTCCGTTCTGAAGCCCGGATGGGCGGTGCTCGCGGCCGTCGACCGACGCGCGATGCGCCGGGACGGTCCCGCGGAAGAGCAGTGATATCAGACGGTTAAATAAAGTTTTCCGAGGCCCCCCGCAAGGCCGCCTCCCGGCCTGTCCGGGCCGGGCGGCGGGTCGGTCGGCTCAGTAGAACGTGAGGTTCCGGTGGCCGACGGCGCGGCCGGGCCGGGCGTGATGCGGGCGGACGTGATGAAGGCGGTGCCCGTGATGGCGATGCCAGTGGTGACGGTGGCGGCGGTGATGCCAGTGGCGCCGCCCGTGATGGCGCCGGTGCCAGTGGCGCCGGTAGTGCCAGCGGGCCAGCTGCACCTCCGGGGCGGGCGCGGCCGCCTCGGCGATCGCCGGGACCGGAAGGGGGGCCGCACGCGCGGGCACCCCCGCCAGCCCGCCGATCAGGGCGGCAAGGAGGACCAGGATAGGCCAGGGTCGCATCGTCTCTCTCCCGTGTTGGCGCCCGGACGATCCTGCGGATCCGGGCCGGCACGAGGCTCGCGCCGCGGGCAGAAACGGCCAAGGTCGGCCAACGGTTCGCCGGTCATGACTGCGCAGATCGGAAACCCGCCCCGGCCCGCCGCCGCACCGCCCTTGCGCCCCGGGGCGGAACGCCCAGTTTCCCGATGCCCCGCCCGGGCCGTTCGCCGCCCGGGCCCCCGACGAGCCCGCGCCAGATCTCCATGCCCTTCGCGTTCCCCGACACATTCCGGGCCCTCCTGCCGCGCCGGTTCCGGAACCGCCGCCCGCGGGTCGCCGTGGTCCGGCTCTCCGGCACGATCGGGGCGGTCTCGCCGATCCGCCCGGGCCTCTCGATCGCCAGCGTGGCGGGCAGCCTGGAGCGGGCCTTCGGGATGCCCGGGGTCAAGGCCGTGGCGATCGTGATCAACTCGCCCGGCGGCGCGCCCGCGCAGTCGCACCTGATCCACCGCCGGATCCGGGCGCTGGCCGCGGAAAAAAGCCTGCCGGTGGTCGCCTTCGTGGAGGATGTCGCGGCCTCGGGCGGCTACATGATCGCCTGCGCGGCCGACGAGATCGTCGCCGACCCGACCTCGATCGTCGGCTCGATCGGGGTCGTGTCCGCCGGGTTCGGCTTCCACGGCCTCCTGGAGAAGCTCGGCGTTGAGCGCCGGGTGCACACCCAGGGCGAGGCGAAGTCCATGCTCGACCCGTTCCGCCCCGAGGACCCCGCCGATGTGGAGCGGCTGAAGCGCATCCAGGCCGACATCCAGGACCTGTTCACCGGCCTCGTCACGGCCCGGCGCCCGGCCCTGTCTCCGACCGAGAACCTGTTCACCGGGGCCGTGTGGACCGGCCGGCAGGCGCTGCCGCTCGGCCTTGTGGATGCCCTGGGCGACCTCCGCACGACGATGCGCGCGCGCTTCGGCGAGACGGTCGACCTGCGCCTCGTCGCGGAGGCGCGGGGCGGGCTGGTCGCCCGCCTTCTGCGCCGGGGTGGGGCGCCGGGCGGGATTGCCGCGGGCGCCCTGGCCGCGTTGGAGGAGCGCGCCGCCTTCGGCCGGTTCGGTCTCTAGGCGCGGGCGTCTCAGCCCCGCCCCGCGCGCCGGGCGGAGACGCGGGCCAGGGCGGCGAGGTCCTTCTCGCCGTCGCCGTGGGTGATCGCCTCGATCAGGCCGTCGCGCAGGACGCTGGCGAAGGGCATCGGCACGCCCGCGCCCTCGGCGGCCTGGAGCGCGAGGCGCACGTCCTTGGCCCCGAGCTTGAGGATGAAGCCCGGCGGCTCGTAGCGGTTCTGGGCGATCGAGGCGCCGTAGCCCTTGTAGACCGGCGAGGCGAACAGGGTGTTGGTCATCAGGTCGAGGAAGTCGGCGCCCGCGACTCCGTGGCCCTCGGTGAGGGCGCAGGCCTCGCCCATGGCCTCGATCGCCGAGATCAGCATGAAGTTGCCGGCCAGCTTGACGGCGTTCGCCCGCACCGGATCGTCCCCGAACCGCCAGGTCTTGGCGCCCATGGCGTCGAGCAGCGGGCCGGCCCGGTCAATCAGCTCCGCAGCCCCGGCGGCCACGATGTTGAGTTTGCCGGCCTCCGCCACGTCCGGTCGCCCGAAGACCGGCGCCGAAATGTAGGGGACGGCCGCCCGGTCGTGCACGGCCGCGAACTGCTTGGCGAGCGCCACCGAGACGGTGCTCATGCCGATATGCAGGCCCGGGCGCTCCGGCCGGTCGAGCAGGCCGCCGGCCACGATCACGGCCTCGAGCGCCGCGTCGTCCGCCAGCATGGTGACGACGGCGTCGCCCGCAAAAGCCTCCGCGGCGCTGCCCACCGGGGTCACCCCCGCGATACCCTGCGCCGCTGCCGGCGTGCGGTTCCAGGCCCGGACCCGGTGTCCGGCCCGCGCGAGGCTGGCGGCCATGCCCCGGCCCATCCGCCCCATCCCGATGAATCCGACGTCCATGGCGTGCTCCTCGCTGCGTCCGCCGTATCGACCCGGACCGGGCTGCGACGGCGCAGGCGGGGATTTGTCCCGATCGCCGGACATGGCAAGCTCGCGTCATGCTGCGCAATCGCATCACAGACATTCCCGGCCTGCGGGTCGGCCACGCCAGCGACCTGACGCTCGCCAGCGGCGTCACCGCGATCCTGTTCGACGCGCCGGTGGTCGCCTCCGTCGATGTGCGTGGCGGCGGGCCCGGCACCCGCGAGACCGATCTGCTCGATCCCGAACGCACCGTGGAGCGGATCGACGCTCTGGTCCTCTCGGGCGGCTCGGCCTTCGGGCTCGACGCGGCGGCGGGCGTGACCGCGTGGCTCGCCGAGGCCGGGCGCGGCTTCCCGGTGGGCACCATGCGCGTGCCGATCGTGCCGGGCGCGATTCTGTTCGATCTCCTGAACGGCGGCGACAAGGCCTGGGGCCGCTACCCGCCCTATCGCGAGCTGGGCTTTGCGGCGGCCGCGGCGGCGGCCGTGGATTTCGATCTGGGCTCCGTGGGGGCCGGGACCGGGGCCCGCACCGGGCGCCTGAAGGGCGGGATCGGCTCGGCCTCGGCCCTGGTGGCGGGCACTGGCTTCCGGGTCGGGGCGCTCGTGGCCGTCAACGCCTTCGGCAACGCGACGATCGGCGACGGGCCGCATTTCTGGGCGGCGCCGTTCGAACAGGCGGAAGAATTCGGCGGCCTGGGCTCGCCGGCCCGGGTGCCGGACGATGCCCTCGCCTTCCCGGCCCGGACGTTGCCGGGGGCCGCCACGACGCTCGCCGTGGTGGCGACCGACGCGGCGCTGACCAAGGCGCAATGCCGCCGCCTCGCGGTGGCGGCCCAGGACGGCCTCGCCCGCGCCCTCGTGCCGGCGCATACGCCGCTGGACGGCGATCTGGTGTTTGCCGCGGCCACCGGCGCCGTGCCGCTCGCCGACCCGGTGGCGGACCTTGCCCACCTGGGCGATGCAGCCGCGCGGGTGCTGGCGCGGGCCGTGGCGCGGGGGGTTTTTTGCGCCACGCGGCTGCCGGGTCATGCGGTGGCGTCGCCACTGGCCTGGACGGGTTTGCCGCCGGCTTGGGGTGACGTGTTTCGGGGCGTTCAAGTTTAGAAATTGCGCACGCGGGACTTGTCAGTTCGGCGCCAGGAGGAACCACTTGTCTGGCGCGAAGCGTATCACCTTGCCCTCGAACCGATCGTAGAATTCCGGCACCGTGTTGAACACGACTTCGCGTCCAGCAAGGATCTGGATGGCATGCTCGATTCTTGGTCGTTCCGACATGCCGAAGAAGCTTACGATGACGTGGCTCCAGGATCGCCCACCGCATCCCATCGTTCTGCAGCATCAACACACCAAATCCCTCAGCGCGGCATCCAGCCCGCGATGAGGGGCCGTCTCACACCTCCCCGCGGGCATCCTCGATCAGCTGTGCCAGCCCGGCATCGACCTCCGCGCCGAGCATCTTCCGCTCGGCGTCGGTGAGATCCTTGGCCCAGGCGGTGCCGCCAAACCCCTCCGCGCAACGCGCCCGCTCGGAGGCGATGTAGGCCTCGGTCTCGGCGGGCCGCGTCTTCATGGCGTGGACGAGGCCGAACCACGCCGCCCGCTCCACCACGGCGAGCCGCGCCCGCAGGCGGATTGCCGCCGCCTTGTTCGGATCGATGCCTTCAACGCTCATGGCCGCTCCTGCGTATCCTGTTCGGCGAGCCGCGCGATCAGACCCTGGAGTTGTCCAGGCACCGGCTCGCTCGCCGAACGCGCGTAGAGCACGCGCAGTTGCCGGCCGATCTCGGCGAGGCTCATGGAGCCCTTGGCGATCACCCGGTCGGCCTGCTTGTTCAGGCTCTCCTTCTCGGCATGGGTGATCTCCTTGGCGGTGAGCACCACCACCGGCACGTCGCCGTCGGGCCGGGCGCGCAGGGCCCGCAGGAAGCCGAACCCGTCCATCTCGGGCATCATCAGGTCGAGGAGGATCAGGCTCGGGCGGGCCTGGCTGAACCGGTCCAGGGCGATGCGGCCGTTCTCGGCCTCGTCGACGGTCCAGCCCTCCCGGCCGAGCGACCGGCGCAGGCGCTCGCGGGCATCGGCGTCGTCGTCGACCACCAGCACCCGGGCCTCGTTGGGCGCCGCCGGCCGGTAGCGCTCCATCAGCCCCTTGAGCCGGTCCCAGTCGATCGGCTTGACGAAGTAGTCGGTGGCGCCGAGCGCCTGGCCGAGGCCCTGTTCGGCCACCACCGAGGTCATGATCACCGGCGTTCCGACCAGATCGGGATCGCTGCGCACCGCGTGCAGCACCGCCCAGCCGTCCATGCGCGGCATCTCGACGTCGAGCAGGATCGCCCGCGGCTTCAGGGCCCGGGCGAGGGTCAGGCCGGCGCGCCCGTCATTGGCGCTGCGGACGTGGAAACCCTCGCGTTCGAGGAAGCGCTGGAGCAGCTCGCGGGCGGCCGGATCGTCGTCGACCAGCAGCACCGTCTCGTGCTGCTCGTGCGGCTCGACCGGTTTGTGGGCCTCGACCTCGGCCGCGGGCGACTCCTCGGGACTGAGCGTCGCGGGCAGGCGGATCGTGAAGGTCGCGCCCGCGCCCGGGACGCTGGTGACGTCGATGTCGCCGCCCATCGTCTGGCAGAAGGCGCGGGTGATGGCGAGCCCGAGGCCGGTGCCGCCGAACTGGCGGGTGGTCGATTCGTCGGCCTGCACGAAGCGCTCGAACAGCCGTTCGATCTGCTCCGCGCTCATGCCGATGCCGGTATCGGTCACCGCGAAGGACAGCCAGTCCGCCTCCGCCTCCCGGTGCCGGCGCACCGTCAGGGTGATGGTCCCCGTCTCGGTGAACTTGGCGGCGTTGCCGATCAGGTTCAGGAGGCACTGGCGGATCTTGGTCTGATCCTGGTGCATGGAGCCCAGTTCGGCCCCCGCGTCCTCGCCCGCGTCGAGCACGAAGCGGTTGCCCTTCTTCTCCACCAGGGAGCCGGTGGAGTCGGAGACGTCCCGGAGCAGGTCCGACACCGAGAAGGTCTCGGCCGAGGCGGTCATGCGCCCGGCCTCGATCTTGGAGATGTCGAGCACGTCGTTGATCAGCGACAGGAGGTGGCGGGCCGCCGCCTCGATCTTGCGCAGGTCCGGCAGGAGGGCGGCCTGGCCGATATCCTCCAATTCCTCGCCGAGCATCTCGGAATAGCCGATCACCGCCGAGAGCGGGGTCCGCAGCTCGTGGCTCATGTTGGCGATGAACTGGCTCTTGGCGCGGTTGGCCGCCTCGGCGGCCTGCCGGGCCCGCTCCACCGCCTCCTCGGCCTCCCTGCGCTCGGTGACGTCGATGCAGGTGCCGACCCATTCCCGCAGGGTTCCGTCCTCGGCGAGCACCGGCACGCCGCGCACCTCCATGGCGCGCCACGCGCCGTCGTGGCGGCGCAGGCGGTACTCGACCTCGTAGGTCCGGCGCGCCTCCACGCAGGCCGCCCAGGTATCGGCGGCCTGCGCCCGGTCGTCGGGATGGACCGCGTCCAGCCAGCCCCAGCCCTGATAGGCCTCCTCGGTCTGCCCGGTATAGGTGCTCCAGCGGACCTGCGGCGGCATCAGCTCCCCCGCCGCGTTGGTGTTCCAGATCACCGCCGCCGAGGCGTCGACCAGAGCCCGGAAGCGCTGCTCGGAATGGCGCAGGCGCTCCTCGATCGCCCGCCGCCCGGAGATGTCGGTGTTGGTCCCGTACCAGCGCAGGATCCGCCCGGACGCGTCCCGGTGGGGCCGCGCCTTCGACAGGAACCAGCGGTAGGTCCCGTCCTGGCCCCGCAGGGGGAACGTGTCCTCCCAGGTGCTCCCGAGGGCGATGGCGGCCTGGTAGCGCTCGGTCACCGCCGCGACGTGGTCGGGATGGTGGACGGTGCGCCAGCCCCAGCCGCGCATCTCCGCGAGGGACGTGCCGGTGTAGTCGTACCAGCGCTGATTGTACCAGACGATGGTGCCGTCCGCCTCGGCGATCCAGGCGAGCTGCGGCAGCGTCTCGGCGAGAATCCGGTAATCGGCATCCGTGACGGCCTGCGCGCCGCCCTCAGTCTCGCTCATCGGCTAAGCGCTATCCCCTCATCCGCCCGCGGCGGCCCTGTACCGGTATGCCTTATACACGCATCCCGTCCGGATCCGATCGCAACCGCGCGGGCGCGGCGTTGCGGCGGTCGCGCAGGGCGTCGATCGTGTAGAGGGCGAGCGCCGCCCAGATCAGGGCGAGCATCGCCGCCCGCGGCGGCGCCACCCGCTCGCCGAAGGCCAGCACGCTGAGGCCGAGCAGGCAGGTCGGGGCGACGTATTGCAGCAGCCCGAGGGTGGTCAGGCGCAGCCGCACCGCGGCGGCGGCGAACCAGATCAGCGGCAGGGCGGTGGTGAGCCCCGTGAGCATCAGGAGCGCGAGGCCCGCCGTCTCCGCGGGCAGGAACGGCTCCGGGGACAGGGCCAGCCACACCACCGCCGCCGGCAGGAGCACCAGGGTCTCGGCCAGGAACCCGACCAGCGCGTCGACCCCGACGATCTTCCGGACGAGCCCGTAGAGGGCGAAGGTCACGGCCAGCGACAGGGACAGGACCGGCAATTCGCCGGCCCACACCACCGCGATGGCCACGCCCGCCGTCGCGACGGCGACCGCCGCGGCCTGCATCGGCCGCAGGCGCTCGCCGAGCACCACCCGCCCCAGCGCCACGCTGACCAGGGGGTTGATGTAGTAGCCGAGGCTCGCGTCGAGCAGGTGCCCGCTGCTGACCGCGGAGAGGTAGAGCAGCCAGTTCACGCCGATCATCGCCGCGGAGAGCAGTAGCAGGGCGTGGCGTGGCCGCAGGGGCAGCGGCAGGTTGAGGCGGTGGCGCGCCGCGAGCACCAGCGCCAGCGTACCGGCGAACAGGCTCGACCAGACGATCCGCTCGGCCAGGATGTGGTTCGGGCTGTAGGCGCCGAGCAGCCGGAAATGCAACGGGACCAGGAGGCCCCAGCTGAGGTAGGCGGCGAGCGCGTAGACGAGGCCCACGGGTTCCTCCCGGCCGGCCCGGCGGGCAGCCGGGTGCCGGGGCTTTAGCCCGGGGCCGCGGCCCCGGTCAGGTGGGGCGGCGCAGGGCTGCCATCCCGGCGACCGGCGCTCAGGCGGCCCGGAGCGTGGCGAGGAAGCGCCGCACCTCGCCGCCGAGATCCTCCGACTGGCACGCCAGCGCGGCGGCGGCGGCCAGGACCTGATCGGCGGCCGCGCCGGTCGCCTCCGACGCCTCGGCCACGCCCGCCATGTTGCCGGTGACCTCGCTGGTGCCGGTGGCGGCCTGCGCGACGTTGCGGACGATCTCCTGGGTGGCGGCGCCCTGCTCCTCCACGGCGGCTGCGATCGAGGAGGCCACCATGTCGATCTCGCGGATCCGCGCCGTGATCGTGGCGATTACCGAGACCGCCTGGCCGGTCGCCCCCTGGATGCGGCCGATCTGCTCGGAAATGTCGCCGGTCGCCCGGGCCGCCTGGGCGGCGAGCACCTTGACCTCCCCCGCCACGACCGCGAAGCCGCGGCCGGCCTCCCCGGCCCGGGCCGCCTCGATGGTGGCGTTCAGCGCCAGGAGGTTGGTCTGGCTCGCGATGGCGGCGATCAGCTCCACGACGGTGCCGACCTTGGCGGCGGCGGCGCTGAGGTCCTGCACCAGGGCGGCGGTCCGGGCGGCCTCCGAGACGGCGTTCTGCGCGAGCGTCGCGGAGCCGCTGACCTGCCGGCCGATCTCCAGGACCGAGGAGCCGAGCTGCTCGGCCGCGCTCGCCACCGTGTTGACGTTGGCGGCGGCCTGCTCGGCGGCGGCGGCCACGGTGGTGGACCGGTCGGCGGTCCGCGCGGCGGTCTCGGTCATGGTCCGGGCGGTGGCCTGCAAGGTGGCCACCGAGGCGGAGACCAGGCCGATGATCCGGCCGACCGTGTCCTCGAAGCCGCCGGCGAGCTCCAGCAGGGTCCGGCTGCGCGCGGCGGCGGCCGCCTCGTCCGTCAGCCGTTTGCTCTCGGCCCGCTCGGCCGCGTTGCCGGTGACCAGCGCCTTGATGCCCTCCACGGCCTTGCCGATGGCGCCGATCTCGTCCCCGCGCCGCGCCTCCGGAACCTCGGTGCCGAGGTCCCCCTGCGCCATCGCCTTCAGGGCGGCCGTCAGCCGGCCGAGGGGGCGCGTGACGCCGAAATTCACCACCAGCAGGCCGACCAGGATGCTCGCCGCGATGCCGCCCGCCGGCAGGCCGATCACCCAGAACAGGGTGGTCTGCGTCTCCGCACCCAGCGTCGCGGACCCCGTCTGGATCGCCGCGCCCAGGTCGTCGGCGAAGGTATCGAGTTCGGCAAACAGCGTCTTCTGGAGGGGATCCACCTTCCTGTGGGCGAGGGTCAGCGCCTGGGCGCTCATGCCCTTCTTGACCATCGCGCACATCTCGCCCGTGAGCGTGACGTAGCTGTCGAGCAGAGCCGCGATCCGGTCGGTCCGCTCGTGGAAGGCCGGCGCGTTCCGGCGCACGCCATCCACGAGCTTCGCGGCTTCGGCCGGCAGCGGCTCGAAGGCGGCGCCGATCCGGTCCGACTCGCCCGGATCGGCCTCGCCGAGGGCGCGGAAGGCGACGTAGCTCATCTGATAGACGACGCGGCCGAGGCGCGCGGCCATCGTGGCCGCCGTGGCGTCGTTCTCCAGATAGGCGTTATAGGCCGCGTCGACCGCGACCGTACGCTTCGAGATATACCATAGATACCCGACGGAATTGGCAGCAATAAAAGCAAAGGCGAATGCAATCTTCAGGGAGATTGAATTTTTCAACAAACGATGCACGGCCGATGCTCAGGTCGGATGCAGCTTAGATCCGGCAAACTAACCAAGTCGATAACAATGCTGAACCCTGGCACGGTTCGGCTCGAAAATGAGACGCTGCCAACAGGTGCACTATCTTGAGATGGCAATGCGCTTGACGATGCAACTTTCAGCGCAGAACGTTGCCACGCTCCGATTCTGCTGACGGATCCTGCGCGGATACGGGACGCGACACAGGCCCGGGCGGGCTCCGGCGGCCGTCCGGCCCCATCGTCCGTGGTGCCTTCGCGAATCGGGCGCCTCAGGGCGCGCGCCACGCCCCGTGCCAGCCGGCCTCGCGCCGGTCCCACGCCGCCCGGCGGTGGCCGCGCCGGTCGAGGTAGAGGAAGTCCAGCCGCTCGGCCCGGACCAGCACGGCGGCGAAGTTCGGGCGGCCGGTCGCGGCGGCGGAGGTCTCGTCCGGCAGCGCGTAGGCGCCCCCCGCCGGGAGTGCGGTCCCGGGGCCGGGCTCGGCCCCGTAGCAGACCCGGCTCATCGCCCGGGATCCGTCCCAGGCCGCCTCGGCCACGGCGTCGTCGGTGTGCAGCGTGGCGCGGCCCTCGACGCGGATCTGGACCTTCGCGGCCGCGTCATAGGCGGCGAGCGCGCAGGCCGATTTCGCGCCGAGCTCGGCCGCCTTGTCGGAGCGGCGGTCGCAGTGGAACCGGAGGGTGCCGGATTCCGGGTCGGCGGCGCGCAGCACCACGGTGCGCAGCCGCGGCGCGCCGTCCGGGCCGATCGTCGCCAGGGCCGGCAGATGGAATCCGCCGCGGCCCTGCGCGGCGCCCTCGGCCAGGAGCCGCCACGCCTCGGCGAAGGTGGCGTCGAGGTCGTCGTAGAAGGCGGGCAGCGGCGCGCGGATCACGCGGCCCCCCGCTTCCGCCGGTGCTCGCGAAAGATCAGCGCGAGGTTGCGCAGATAGATGCCGGTGGAGAGACCCTGGCCGATGATGATCACCGGCTCGCGCCGCACGAAGCCGTAGACCAGGGTCATCAGGCCGCCGAGGATCGACAGGAACCAGAACGACAGCGGCATCACGCTCCGCCCCGCCCGCTCGCTGGCGATCCATTGCAGGATGAAGCGCGAGCCGAACACCAGCTGGGCGACGATGCCGAAGACCAACCAGAAATCCATCCGCGTGACGAACACGTCGTAGAAGTAGTCCGGCAGGTCGTGGGCGAGCTGGATCAGCATCCGACATCCTGGTCTGCCGGCGCGGGGGCCGGGATCGCGATCTCCGCCGGCCGCGGATCCGCGCGCTTGCGCCGGATCAGCCACCAGACGCCCGCGAGATCGAGGAGCCCGACCCAGAGACGGTCGAACAGCCCGTAATTGGAGACCCCCGTCAGGCGGGGCCGGTCGACCACGTCCCGGTGGACCACCGAAAACCCCTCCCGCGCCACTAGGGCCGGCATGAACCGGTGCAGGGCGTCGAAATAGGGCAGCCGGAGGTAGACGGCCCGGCGGAACACCTTGAGACCGCAGCCGGTGTCGCGGGTGGAATCCTTCAGAATCCGCCCGCGCACGCCGTTGGCGATGCGCGACTGGAGCATCTTGAAGCGCCCGTCCCGGCGCCCGCGCCGCTGGCCCTGGGCGAGCCCGGTCCCGGGGCCGGCCGCGTCCAGGGCGGCGAGCAGGATCGGGATGAAGGCGGGGTCGTTCTGGCCGTCGCCGTCGAGGGTCGCGACGGTGTCGCCCCTCGCCGCCAGGACGCCGCTGCGCACGGCGGCGGACTGGCCGCCGCTCCGGGCGTGGCGCAGGACCCGCAACCAGGGCCGCCCCGCCCGCGCCGCCGCGAGGGCCGCCGGGGTGCCGTCGGTGGAGCCGTCATCGACATAGATCAACTCGAAGGCGAGACCCGCGCAGGCGGCCGCGATCTCCGCCACGAGGGGCGCGATGTTGCCGGCCTCGTTTCGCACCGGCACGACGACGCTGAGCCGCGGGCCGTCGCCGAGCTGCGGGGCATCGTTCACGGGGTCACCGCGTAGGCCGTCACGAAGACCCGCCGGCCGGTGTTGAGATTGAAGCCCTCGACCTCGGCCTGCGGTGCCGGCGCCCCGCGCCCCACCGGCCAGGCCGCGTTGAACTCGTCCCGGTCCCGGGCCTCGACGAACAGCAGCCGGCAGCCGCCACCCTCCAGGAAGTCCCGGGCGGCGGGGCCGTCCGGCGGCAGGACGAGCCCGGTGCCGATCAGGAACACCAGGCTCGGCTCCCGGTAGCCGAGGCTCGCCACGCGCGGGTCTGCGCAGGGCATCCGGTCCCGCAGGGCGGCGAGACGCGGTGAGACCTTGAGGGCGGGCAGCGACAGCTGCGCCACGCCCAGCACCGCCGGCCCGAGCAGGGCGGAGGCCAGCACGCCGAGCACCAGGGCGCGCTCGGCGGAGCCCTGCGCGAAGGCGAGCCACGCCAGCGCCGCCACCGCGCAGGCGGCGGCGAGCAGCGGCAGCGCCGGCCAGGGGATCGTGTGGCCGTCGAGGCGCCACCCGACCACGCACAGGCCGAGGGTCAATCCGACCGGGATCGCCGGCACCAGCAAAGCGGTCAGGCGCGCGCCGCGCAGCCGCGGGTCCAGCGCCCCCCGCGACAGCGCCAGCAGGGTCAGGATCGCCAGCCAGGGCATCAGCGGCAGGACGTAGTGGGGCAGCTTGGTCGGCACCGCCTCGAAGATCAGCCAGGCCGGCAGCACCGTGGCGATCAGGAACGCCACCGCGGGTTCGCGCCGCGCCCGCCACGCGAAGGGGAGGCTCATGGCGGCGAAGGCCGCCCCCGGCCAGAAGGTGGCGAAGACAGCGAGCGCGTAGGCGCCGGGCGGCCCCCAGTGCCGCTCGGCCGCGCCGCCGAGCTTGCCGAGCATGTCGTGCCCGACCGCCTCGGCGTAGAAGGCGCCGCCGCTCTTCCAGGCGATGGCGGCGAACCAGGGGGCCACGATCACCAGCGTCAGGGCGAGGCCCGGCAGCGGCCGCAGCGGCAGCAGCCAGCGCCCGGAGCGCGCCACGGCCGACAATCCGAGCGCCGGGAGGGCGACGAAGAGCGGGACCATCGGGCCTTTCACGAGGATGCCGACGGCCATCCCGAGCCAGAAGGCCGCGAAGACGGCGCGCCCGGGCGCATGCGCCCTCCCTCCCCCCTCTGCGGGGCTCCCATGTTCGCGCTGCGGCGTCTGCCAAGCGCGACCGGCCCCCTCTCCCGTGCGGGAGAGGGGACTTGCGCCCCGTTCTGCGACCGCGTCCCCGCGCGGGATGCGCAGATCCCGTCGCTCTGCGGGGGCAGAGAGAGGTGCGTATCGCCGGCCGTCGGCCTCGTTCGTCGGCGTTGTGAGCCGGTCGTCGGCGCGCAGGCGGAGCGGATGCGCGGCCAGCCAGACCCGGGCCAGCGCCCCGAGGCTTGCCGTGGCGCAGGCGGCGAGCAGCGCGTCGGTCTTGGCGAGATGCGCCTCGGCCGTGAGCATCAGGCTGGCGCCGAAGAGGGCGGCGGCCAGCAGCGCCGACCGCCGGGGCAGGACGGCGAGCGCCGCCCAGTAGGCCAGCAGCACCGAGGCGGCGGCGCCGATCAGCGAGGGGATGCGGTAGAGGGCGATCTGCGTGCGCGCCCCCGGCACGCCGAGCGCTTCGCCTGCCGCCACCGCGGCGGCCTGCGCCCAGTAGATCCCGACCGGCTTCTTGTTCCGCGCCTCGCCCTGGAAGCGGATATTCACCAGATCGCCGGTCTCCAGCATCTGCTTCGAGGCCTGGGCGAAGCGCGGCTCGTCCCGGTCCATCGGCTGCAGCGAGATCTGGCCCGGCAGGAACAGGATCAGGCACAGCGCGATCAGGGCCGCCACGGCCCGGGCGTGGGTGAGGCTCAGGGCGTCGAGCCCGCGCCCGATCCGGTCGGCGGGGGCGAGGCGCGCGGGGCCGCCGGCGGAGAGGCTCGTGGTCATGCCAGGCCGGTCAATCAGGATCGTGCGGGCGCGTCAAATGCACCGCCGCGCGGTTCGTCGGCCTCAGGCGGTCAGGAGGGGCCGCAATGCGCGCATGTCGGCGACCGTCTCGAGGGCGTTGACCTGCGCGATCAGGCGCTCGGTCGCGTCCGGGCCGAGCACCGGTGCCATCAGGTCCCGCGCCTTGGCGTTCACCGCCTCCGTGCTCAGCGGATTCTCCTTGGTGCCGGGGGGATGCCGGGTGTGGTGCTCGACGATCCGGCCGTCCGCCAGGGTCATCGTCACCACGGCGCCCCGCGGGGCGGCGGGGTCCATCAGGGCCGGATCGCCCGCCAGCTCGACCTTGGCCTGCTCGGCCGCGATCACGGGATCGTGCATCAGGCCGGCATCGTGGCTGTCGGCGAAGGAGACCGCGCCCTTGACCAGCGCCAGGGCGACGAGGTGCTGGCAGCTGACATCGGGCATGGCGCTCGACCCGACGATGCCGACCGCGTCGGTGGGCAGCCGCACCAGGATGTGCCGCACGGCCTCGGGCGTCAGGCCGTATTGCCGGCGCAGCGTCAGGGTCGCGTCCAGAGGCGACTGGATCGGGTAGCCGACCGAATAGGTCTTGATCGCCGTCTCGGTGACGAAGAAGCGGCTGCCCAGCCCCTCCAGCATCAGCTCCGGCCTCGGCGCGGTGGAGAGGGCGTTCAGCAGGTTGTGGCGGCCGTCGAGCACGTCGGCGACGCCGGTCAGCCCGGCCTCGACCATGCCCACCGCCGTGACGCCGTTGCGCGCGCCCATACCGGCGAAGTCGAAGGCCTTCTCGACATGGTCGTGGTCGCGCACCCAGCTCCACAGGCCGGAGACCTGCTGGGCCCCGTAGGAGAGCGCGAAGCGCATGCCGCGCTCGTCGAGGCGGGCCAGGGCGGCGGCGGCGCCCAGCGCCCCGAAGGTGGAACTGGTGCCCTCGGCGCTGCGATGGGTGCCGCGCACGAGGTCGGGTCCGAGCGCCAGCAGCAGGCGGCAGCAGAGATCGTAGCCGAGCGCCACGGCCCGGACGAACTCGGCGCCGGAATTCCCGTGCTGCTCGGCGAGCGCCAGGGCCGCCGGCACGGTGGCGCAGCCGGGATGGGCCTTGGTCACCGGCTCGAAATCGTCGGTCTCGTCGGCATGGGCGCACATGGCGTTGGCCAGCGCCGCGTTCACCGTGGTGGTCCGGAAGCCGGAGGCCACGACCCCCGCCTGCTCGGCGCCGCCGAGGGTTCGGACGTAAGTCAGCGCCATCTCACCCGGCCGCATCCGGGCACCCGAGACCATGGCGGCCAGGGTGTCGAGGATCCGGTGCTTGCAGGCGGTCAGCACCTCGGGCGGCAGGTCTTGCCCCCGGGCGGCCGCCATGTAGCGGGCGAGCCGCCCGGTCACATCCGTCTCCGCGGCGGTCACGGGAAGGCCACCCGCGAGGGTGAGCGCCCCAACGCCCTGGATCAGACGGCGCCGGGTCGGCGCGCTCACGCGGCCGCCCGCAGGCGCGCGAAGCCGGCGTCGAGATCGGCCTTGAGGTCGGCCACGTCCTCGAGCCCGATGTGGAAGCGCAGGGCCGGTCCGCCGGGCGCCCATTGCGTGGCGGTCCGGTAGCCGGCGCAGTCGAACGGGATCACGAGGCTCTCGAAGCCCCCCCAGGAGAAGCCCATCCCGAACAGCTCCAACCCGTCCAGCATCGCGGCCAGAGCCGCCTCGGGGACGGGCTTCAGGATCACCCCGAACAGCCCGGAGGCGCCGGAGAAGTCGCGCGTCCAGATGGCGTGGCCGGGATCCTCCGGCAGGCCGGGATGGAGCACCCGCAGCACCTCGGGCCGCGCCTGGAGCCAGCGGGCCATCTCCAGCCCGGCGCGGCCGTGCTCGCGCAGCCGCAGCGCCATGGTCCGCATGCCGCGCAACGCCAGGAAGATGTCCTCCGCGCCGGCACACATGGCGAAATGGTCGAAGGTCCGGCGCACGGCCGGGAAGTACTGGGCGTTGGCCGAGGTCAGCCCGATCAGCAGGTCGGAGCCGCCGCTCAGGTACTTGGTCCCGGCCTCCACGGCGATGTCGACGCCCCGTTCGTGCGGCGGGAACAGCAGCGGCGTCGCCCAGGTGTTGTCCATGATCACGCAGGCGCCGCCGGCATGCGCCACCGCGGCGATGGCCGGGACGTCCTGCATCTCGAAGCTCTGCGAGCCGGGCGCCTCGACCAGCACGGCCTTCGTGTTCGGCCGCATCAGGTCGGCGATGCCGGCTCCCACGGTGGGGTCATAGTAGGTGACCGCGACACCGAAGCGGGCCAGCACACCGTCGCAGAACTGCCGGGTCGGCCGGTAGGCGGAATCGGTCACGAGAAGGTGGTCCCCCGCCGAGACCGCGGCCATCAGCGCGACGGTGAGGGCCGCGAGGCCGGAGGGCGTCACGACGGTGCCGGCCGCGCCGGCGAGTTCCGTCCAGGCGCCGGTCAGCGCGTCCATCGTGGGCGTCGCCGAGGTGCCGTAATTGTAGCGCCCGCGCCGGTGCTTGATCGCGTCGTAGGTCGGGTAGAGGACCGTGGAGCCGCGGTAGATCGGCGTGTTGACGAAACCGTGCTGCTCGCCCGGATCCCGGCCCGCATGGACGAGGCGCGTCGCGGGGGCGAAACTCTGCTTGGACTCGGGCGAGGGCTTCAGGGACATCGGGGACCGGGGCTCGCGTCGGGAAGGCGCCGCACGAAGCGCCCGGCGCCGGGCGAGGTCAAGCCTAGGCGGACCGTGCGAAAGTCCGGGCGCGCCGGGGTTTCCGCCTTAGGCCGTCTCGGGCGGATCGGAGGCTGCGGCCTCCTCGTAAGCTTGCATCCAGCCGGCATAGTCCTCGGAGCCCTCCGGATAGGGACATTCGCTCACGGGCTTGCCGTAGAGGCGCGCGTTGCGACCCTGGATGAACGGGCTGTCGCTCGCGGTGGCCTGGACGTTGGTCAATATCGCCTCCCGAAGATTTGGGGTGGGGCTTCGTTAACGGCCCCGCGCCTATTCTGTTGCCGTCTCAAGTCGCGTCCCGGGTCATCGCGTGCCTGTCCTGCGTTCCCTCTTCGGCGGCGTCCTGATCCTGGCCTCGACGGCGATCGTCGTGTTCGTCAGCGCCGACCGGCTCGCCCATCTGGCGCCCAGTCCGGTGGTGCGCGCGGCCCAGGTCGAGCCGTCCGCCACCGGTTCGCTGCCGGCGCCGGCCAAGGCCGCGCCCGCGCCGAAGCCGGCCATGCCGAGCATCCCGAATGGGTTCGACACGGAGCGGCTCCACGCGCTGATGCGCGGCGATCCGATCCTGCCGCGGCGCTGACCGGGTGTCTCGGGGCTCCGCGCCCCGAACCCCGCCGACGCGCTCGGCCTTCGTGACCCTCTACCGGGCCGTGCGGAACACCTGGAGGTCGAGGTCGCGGACCTTCTTGCGCAGGGTGTTGCGGTTGACCCCGAGCAGCTCCGCCGCGCGGATCTGATTGCCGCGGGTGGCGGCGAGCGCCGCGCCGATCAGCGGGCCTTCGATCTCCCGCAGGATCCGGTGATACAGCCCGGGGGGCGGCAGCGTGTCCCGGTAACCCGAGAAATAGTCCGAGAGGTGCCGCTCCACCGCGCTGGACAGGCTCTCGGCATCGGCGCCGGACTTGCGCGCCCCGCCGTTGAGGGCCGGCGTCGAGGGCGTCGCCAGCGGCAGGGTGTCGAGCTCCGCCTCGATCACCGGGCCGGTGATCGTCTCCTGCGGGTAGAGGGCGGCGAGCCGCCGGACGAGGTTCTCCAGCTCGCGGACGTTGCCGGGCCAGCGGTAGCGCTTGAGCCGCTCCATGGCGTCGCCGTCGAGCATCTTGCGGGTCAGACCCTCGCGCTCGACCTGTACGAAGAAGTGGCGGACGAGGTCCGGCACGTCCTCCGAGCGCTCGCGCAGGGCCGGCAGCCGCAGGGGCACGACGTTCAGGCGGAAGAACAGGTCCTCGCGGAAGATGCCCTGCTGGATCGAGACCCGCAGGTCCTTGTTGGTGGCCGCGATGATCCGGACGTTGGTGCGGATCGGGACGCGTCCGCCCACCGTGGTGTACTCGCCCTGCTGGAGGACGCGCAGCAGCCGGGTCTGCGCCTCCATGGGCATGTCGCCGATCTCGTCGAGGAACAGCGTGCCGCCCTCGGCCTGCTCGAAGCGGCCGGCGGAGCGCTGGAGGGCGCCGGTGAAGGCCCCCTTCTCGTGGCCGAACAGCTCGGACTCGATCAGGTCCCGCGGGATCGCCGCCATGTTGACGGGCACGAACGGGCCGGTGCGGCGGCGGCCGTAATCGTGCAGCGCCCGCGCCACCAGCTCCTTGCCGGTGCCGGATTCGCCGGTGATCATCACCGTGAGGTCGGTGGGCATCAGCCGGGCGAGCGCCCGGTAGATCTCCTGCATGGCCGGGGAGCGCCCGACCAGCGGGATGTCCTCGTTCTCGGGCGGTCCGCCGGGGGCGGGCGCCCCGCGCGGACGGGAGAGGGCGCGGCCCACGATGGCGATCAGCTCCTTCAGGTCGAAGGGCTTCGGCAGGTACTCGTAGGCACCCCGCTCCGAGGCGCGGATCGCCGTCATGAAGGTGTTCTGCGCGCTCATCACGATGATCGGCAGTTCCGGCCGCACCCGCTTGATGCGCGGCAGCAGGTCGAACACGTTCTCGTCGGGCATGACCACGTCGGTGATGACGAGGTCGCCCTCCCCCTGCGCGACCCAGCGCCAGAGGGTCGCGCAATTGCCCGTCGAGCGGACCTCGTAGCCCGCCCGGGACAGCGCCTGGTTCAGCACGGTGCGGATGGCAGCGTCGTCGTCGGCGACGATGATGTGGCCGTTCGGCATGACTCTCTACTCAGACCTCCGACGGGGAGCCGACTCACAAAACGTGATCATGGGTCGACCGCCGATTCGCGCCCGTCCCGGGCACTCGACATCGGCAGAAGGATGCGGAACGTCGTGCGGCGGGGGGCGGGATCGCACTCGACGATGCCTCCGTGATCGCCGACGATCTTGGCCACCAATGCAAGACCGAGGCCGGAGCCCTGCGCCTTGGTGGTGACGAATGGGTCGAACAGGTCGGGCAGGAGATCGGCCGAGATGCCCGGGCCGTTGTCGCGGATCGCGACCTCGATCGGCAGGCTGACCCGCTCCCGGGAGCCCGGCACCTGGAGGCGCAGGCCGGTCCGGAAGGCGGTCGACAGGGTGATCTCGCCCTCGACCGCGTCCTGGCCGATCGCCTCGGCGGCGTTCTTCACGAGGTTCAGGATCACCTGGATCAGCTGGTCGCGGCTGCCCAGCACCGGCGGCAGCGACGGGTCGTAGGTCTCGACGAAGCGGATGTGCCGGGCGAACCCCGACTGCGCGGAGCGCTTCACCTGGTCGAGCACCCCGTGGACGTTGACGGCGCCGCGATCGGCCGGACGCTCGTCGCCAAACAGCTCCATGCGCTCGACGATCCGGACGATCCGGTCGGACTCGTCGCAGATCAGCCGGGTGAGCAGCCGGTCCTCCTCGGCGCCGGTGCTCTCCAGGAGCTGCGCGGCACCGCGGATCCCGGCCAGCGGGTTCTTGATCTCGTGGGCCAGCATCGCGCCGAGCGCCACCATCGAGCGCGCGGCGCCGCGATGGGTGAGCTGGCGGTTCATCTTGTCGGCGATGGTGCGCTCCTGGAGCATCATCACCACGGCGTCGCCGTCGTCGCCCAGCGGGGTCGCGAACACGTCGACGCTGCGCTCCAGCCCGAGCCGGGGCTGGGTCAGCTCCACCCGGTACTCGCTGACGCTGGCGCGGCGGCGGCGCACCTCGGTCACCAGGGCGATGATCGGCGAGGCGAAGGGGATGATGTCGCGCAGGCGGCGGCGCTGCATCAGCCGTGCGGAATAGTCGAAGAACGCCTCCGCGGCGTGGTTGCAGTGGAGGATCCGCTCGTCGCCGCCGATGGTCAGGACCGGCAGCGGCAGGGCGTTGAGCACGGCCTCGGCGGCCGTGTCGCGCCGGCTCTCCGGCTCCTGCAGAACGGGTTCGTCGCTCATGCGGCCTCCCGGATCGGATCCTGCGCCCCGGCGAAGGCCTGGGCCAGCAGCGTCAGCGCGGCGTCGGGATCGGCGGTGGTGAGGAGCGCGGTACGCTCCGCCGGGTCCAGGCCCCCGCCGGTCTCGGCGTAGGCGGCGAGGTGCTTGCGCGCGTGGCGCACGCCCATGGCGCGGCCGTAGAGGGACAGGAGCCCGGCATAATGCTCGGCCGCCAGGGCGGCCTGCTCGGCCCGCGACGGCGCCGGGGCCGGCCGGCCGGCGAGCGCCGCCGCGACCTGACCGACCAGCCAGGGACGGCCCGTGGCGGCCCGGCCGATCATCACCCCCGCGGCCGACGATTCCGCCAGGCAGGCCCGGGCGCCGGCGAGGTCGGTCACGTCGCCGTTGGCGATCACCGGGATCGACACCGCCTCCACCACCGCGCGGATCGCGGCCCAGTCGGCCGTGCCCGTGTAGAATTGCTGCCGGGTCCGGCCGTGGACCGTGACGGCGTTGAGCCCGAGGCGCTCGGCGCGGGCCGCGAGGTCGGCGGCGTTGCGACTCGCATCGTCCCAGCCCAGGCGCATCTTGACCGTCACCGGCACCGAGACCGCCCCGCGTACCGCGGCGAGCAGCCGCGTCGCATGGTCGAGGTCGCGCATCAAGGCCGAGCCCGAGGCGATCCCGGTGACGATCTTGGCCGGGCAACCCATGTTCACGTCGATCACGTCGGCGCCCCCGGCCTCCGCGAGCCGCGCGGCCTCGGCCATCGGCCCGACCTCGCAGCCCGCGAGCTGGACCACGTGGAGATCGACGCCGGAGCCCTCCGCGCGCAGGACCGCCTCGCCGGCGCCGCGGGCGAGCTCGCGCGCCGCCACCATCTCGGAGACCACGGCATCGGCGCCGCAGCGGCGGGCGATCCGGCGCATGTGCAGGTCGGTGACGCCGGACAGGGGGGCGAGCAGGCAGAGCGGAGCGCGCTCCCCCTCCCCGTCCACGGGTCGTCCCCGGCGCAGCGCGCTCAAATAATGATCAGTCGCCATTCTGCACAACAATGAGGCAAACGCGGCCCGCTGGCAAGCGGGGCGACGCGTTGATTTCGGGCCCTCCCCCGCTTAAACGACGGGCATCCTCACCGGCAGGGCATCGGCGGACCGTCTGGCCTGCGTCCGGGCCCTAGCCTGCTCTCCAGATCCCACGAGTTTGCCGCCCATGTCCGCCACCGGCACGCCTGCCAACGGACCCGCCCGCGCGGGGGCCGGCGTCGCCGCGGTGGTGGTGGCGGCCGGGCGCGGGATCCGCATCGGCGGCGGTACGCCCAAGCAGTATCGGCGCGTGGGCGGTCAGGCGGTCCTGACCCGCACGCTGGCCGCCCTCGCCGCCCAGGATTCCATCGACCGGATCCAGCCGGTGATCGCCGCCGACGCGGCCGCGTTCTTTGAGGAGTGCCTCGCGGAACTCGCCGCCGAACTCCGAGACAAAATTGCCGCGCCCGTGGAGGGCGGCACGACGCGCCAGCTCTCCGTCCGGGCCGGCCTCGAAGCCCTGGCCGTCGGCGCGGCGCCCGAGATCGTGCTGGTGCACGACGCCGCCCGCCCCTACGTCGACGCGGCGCTCATCGCCCGGGCGATCGGGGCCGGGCGCGACCACGGCGCCGCCGTGCCCGGCGTGCCGGTGACCGACACGGTCAAGCGCGTCGTCGACATCGCCCCGGGCATCGGCCGGGTGCACGAGACCCCGCCCCGCGAGCATCTGCGCGCGGTGCAGACGCCCCAGGCCTTCGCCTTCGCCCCGCTGCTCGGCGCCCATCGCGCGGCCGCCGCGGCGGGGCTCGACGGCTTCACCGACGACGGCGCCCTCGCCGAATGGGCGGACCTGCCGGTGGTGGTGTTCGCCGGCGACGTCGCCAACCGCAAGATCACCCAACCCGCCGACCTCATCGAGGCCGACCGCGCCTTCGCGGGCGGCACCGCCGAAACCCCAGCGCCGGGAGCCCGCCCCATGACCGCCTACGTCACCCGTGTCGGCACCGGATTCGATGTGCACGCCTTCACCACCGGGGACCATGTCTGGCTCGGCGGCGTGAACATCCCGGCCGACCGGGGGGTGCTCGCCCATTCCGACGGCGACGTGGCCCTGCACGCGCTGACCGACGCCCTGCTCGGCGCCATCGCGGACGGTGATATCGGCACCCACTTCCCGCCCTCTGAGGAGCGCTGGCGCGGGGCCTCGTCCGACCAGTTCCTGGCCCATGCCTGCGGGCTGGTCCGCGCCCGGGGCGGCCGGATCGACCACCTCGACATCACCGTGCTGGCCGAAGCACCGCGGATCGGCCAGCACCGGGAGGCGATCCGGGCGCGCATCGCCGCCATCGCGGGCGTGCCGCTGACGGCGGTCTCCATCAAGGCGACGACCACCGAGAAGCTCGGCTTCGTCGGCCGGGCGGAGGGGCTCGCCGCCCAGGCCGCCGCGACGGTCCGGCTCCCGGAGGAGGACGGCCCCGCACTCGACGCCGAGGCGGAAACCGCCATGCGCCAGGGGTGAGGCTCAGGCCACCCGCAGCAGCAGCGCGATGGCGGCGATGCCCAGCGCCGCGAGGGTCAGCAGGATGCCGCCGCCCCGGCAGGCGAACTGGCGCGGGGAGTTCGGGGCCGCGAACATGCCGATCGGGTGCAGGATCCGTCCGACCAGGAGGGCGATCAGCAGGCCCTGCACGAGCCCGTGGCCGGCGCCCCCCGCCTCCAGCAGACCGACGAGGATCAGCGTCAGGGGCACGTATTCCGAGAAGTTGGCGTGCGACCTGGCCCGTTTGAGCAGCGCCGCGTCACCCCCGTCGCCGAACAGCACGTTGCCGGAGACCCGGCTCGCCATGACCCAGCCCGAGAGGCCGAGATACACCAGGGCGAGCAGCGCGCCGTAGAGCGCCGTGGTCGCGGGGAAGATCATCGCGTCGTGTCTCCTGTGGGGCCTGCCGGTCCTTGAGCCGGCACCGGCCATACGTCACAACACGAGATAGGGCGACGGCGCCCGAGGGGAGCCCGTTCGCGATGATCGACGACGCAGAGCTTCTCGCGCGCGCGGAGGCGCTGGTGGCGGCCTACGCGGCGGCCGGCCGCACGGTCGCCACGGCCGAATCCTGCACCGGCGGCCTCGTGGCCGGCCTGCTCACCGCAGTGCCGGGCTCCTCGGCCGTCCTGGAGCGCGGGTTCGTCACCTACTCGAACGCCGCCAAGGCCGAGGCGATCGGCGTGCCGATGGACCTCATCAACCAGCACGGCGCCGTCAGCGCGCCGGTGGCGCGGGCGATGGCCGTGGGGGCGCTCTCCGCCTCCCGGGCCTCCGTGGCGGTGGCGATCACCGGTATCGCCGGCCCCGGCGGCGGCAGCGCCGAGAAGCCGGTCGGGCTGGTCCATTTCGGGCTCGCCCTGGGGGATGGCGGCGTGCGCCATCTGGAGCGGCGCTACGGCGATCTCGGGCGCGCGGGCGTCCGCCGGGCCGCCGTCGCCGACGCCCTCGGTCTCCTGGAGGAGGCCCTCGGGGCCTGACGATGGAGGGACGGTCCATGGAGACGGTGACGACCCGCCTCTGCATCGTCGGCGGCGGCCCCGCCGGGATGATGGCCGGGCTGCTCTTCGCCCGCGCCGGGCTCGCCGTCACCGTGCTGGAGAAGCACGCGGATTTCCTGCGTGATTTCCGCGGCGACACGATCCATCCCTCCACCCTCGACCTGATGAACGAACTCGGCCTGTCCGAGCGCTTCCACGCCCTGCCCCAGCGGCGCGTCGAGCACTTCTCCGGCGTCGTGAACGGCCGAAGCTATCGGGTCGCCGATTTCAGCCGGCTGCCGACCCGCAACCGCTTCCTGTCCTTCATGCCGCAATGGGATTTTTTGGACTTTTTGGCCGGTGAAGCGGCCGGCTATCCGGGGTTCCAATTGATCCGCCGTACCGAGGCTCGCGACCTCATCGCGGCCGAGGGCCGGGTCGCGGGCGTGCGGGCCGAGGGGCCGGACGGACCGGTGGAGGTCCGCGCCGATCTGGTGCTCTGCGCGGACGGGCGCCACTCAGGGATGCGCGAGCGTGCCGGGTTCACGCCCCGCGCCTTCGGTGCCCCGATCGACGTCCTGTGGTTCCGTCTGCCGCGCCGGGACGGCGATCCGGAGGCGGCGGCCGGACGCTTCGGGCCGGGACGCATCCTGATCACCCTCGACCGGGGCGATGCCTGGCAATGCGCCTACGTGGTGCCGAAGGGCGGCGACGCGGCCCTGCGCGCCGGGGGCCTGCCGGCCTTCCGGGCGGTGGTCGCCGAGATCGCGCCGTTCCTGGCCGACCGCACCGATTCCATCTCCGACTGGGACTGCGTCAAGCTCCTGACCGTCACGGTCGACCGGCTGGACCGCTGGCACCGGCCCGGCCTGCTCTGCATCGGCGATGCCGCCCACGCCATGTCGCCGGTGGGCGGGGTCGGGATCAACCTCGCGATCCAGGATGCGGTGGCGGCGGCCAACATCCTGGCCGGGCCCCTGCGCTCCGGGCCGGTGGCCGAGGCCGTCCTCGCCCGGGTCCAGGCCCGGCGGATGGTCCCGGTGCGGGTGACCCAGACGCTCCAGCGGGTGATCCAGTCCCGGGTGATCGCGGCCTCGCTGGCGGCGCACGCCCCGTTCCGGGCGCCCCTGGCGCTCCGGATCCTCGACGCGCTGCCGCCGCTCCAGGCCCTGCCCGCCCGGATCATCGGGATGGGCGTGCGGCCGGAGCACGTGCACGCGCAGGGCAGTTTCTGACCCGTGGTGACCGCCCTGCCGGCTCGAACGACGCCTACAGCAGGTGCCAATCGGCCAGACGGTCGTTCACGAAGACCAACTCCAGCCTGTTGCCGGCGCCCCGGGCCTTGGCGGATTGGGCCGCCGAGGCGGCGGCGATGGTCTCGACACCGTCGACGGCGCTGCCCGCCCGGTAGAGGGCTTCGCCCGCGCTCGACCCGAAGGGAGTCAGGGACGCGATGACGCCGAGGGTTTCACCGACCCCAGACTTGACCGCCTCGGGCCGGATATAGGTCATGACGCTGCGGTCTCCCGACGGGGAGGCGACGTTGTCCCGGCTCGCCGGAGGCCCGTACAGCGCCAGGACCTCGCCGACCGTGGTGCGCCTCACTTTGAGATGAGCGTGGATGAAGGACGGGCTGAACCGGTCGCCGGCCAGGACGACGGCGCCTGCCGCGGGGCCCGCGCCGGCGGCGGCCGTCGCCGGCGCGGAATTCGATCCCGTGCTGTTGCAGGCCGACAGGGCCGTCATGGCCGCTATGGCGAGCGGGATGGCGAACAGTGTCTCCCCGTATTTCATGGTATAACCCCCAACAACTGAAAATACAGCGCCAGATTGGATCCGGTCACCGCGCGTTCTGCTGGCATGGGTTGATGGATCTGTAAAGTTGAAGGTCGCAGCGTGCGTGCCGGGTCGCCGGCTATTACCGATATAGCAATTTATTTGTAGCGCGTAATTACTTATTGTCTCTGCGAAATTAATTCAGATGTTCATCAAACGAACATGCACGGTGTACAATAACTGAAAAGCGGCTGTCTCAGATGGATGTCTTTGTCAAGTCGGTCGCCCGGTCTATGCCGCGGAGACCTTAATCTCAGGGCGGTGTGGCAGTCGGGCCCGCTCGGGGAGCCGGATGTCGGGCTCACCGATCCTCGAAGCCGACACCGCACCGGCGGTCTGCCGCCGCGGTCAGTAAAGACGCCAGCCGATCCGTTCAGAGTTCAGGAATACCATCTGCAGCCTGTCCCCCCGGCCCTGGGCATGGGATGCGGAAAAGCCGGATGTCGGGTCCATCCGCCTGTCATCCTCGACCACGCTGCGAGTCCGATGGGGTGGGTCACCGTCGGGCATGTTCGGGGACGGGTGGGCATCGAGGGCGCGGCTGGGCGTGTTCGGCACCGGTTTGGTGCGGAGGTAGGTCAGGATCGTCACGTCCCCGGCGGGAGGGATGTCCCGGCACGACGGATCTCCATCGAGGGCGTCAACCCAAGAGATGGTCGTCGATCCGATCGGACGATACGCATTGCTGCATGCGTCGCTGAACCGGTCCTCATACGGGACCGTGCTGGCCGGGCTTCGGTCGACCGCTCCCTCCGAGGGCGCCTCCGCGGGGCGGATGGCGTCGGCGTCGCTGCATGACGACAGGGCGTGCGTGGCCATCAGCGCAAGGGCCATGGCGGCGAGAGCGTGTCCGTATCGCAAGGCCAATTCCCGCCGCTCTCGGCGCAATCGCAGATTGCGTGCGTCCGTGGCCTGGCTCGGTGTCGGGGGGGCGGAGATGTGAATTCGACAGCGGCGGAAGTTTTAGAGAGATTTTGTAGGAGAGAGAGTAAAGCTCGTCAGAAACAGAACGGAATTTGCAAAGATACAAATATCAAATCAACATGATATCAGCCCTTGCTCTGCTGGGGTGTGTCCGCCTGGGGCGCTTTCCCGTGTCAAGGTGGTCCCCCGCTCCAGGCCGCCGGCATGGGATCCTGCCGGCGGCATGCCGGCTGCGACCGCTCAAGCGGCTCCGTAGATCCGGTCCGCCCGGCCCTCGAAGGCGTCGGTGAACTTGCGGAAGGCGCGGTCGAACATCGTACCCATCAGCAACCCGAGGGTCCGGCTCTTGAACTCGTAGGTGATGAAGAAGTCGACGGCGCAACCGCCGTTCGGCGCCTCCTTGAACGACCAGCGGTTCTCGAGGTGGCGGAACGGGCCGTCGATATACTCGGCGACGATCTTGTGGTGCGCCGGATCCAGGCTGACCCGGGTGGTGAAGCGCTCGCGGATCGCCTTGTAGCCGACGCCCATCTCTGCGATCAGCACCTGCCCGCCCTCCGGCATATCCTGGTGCTGGACATCCTGGCGGCGGATCACCCGCAGGGATTCGCACAGCGGCAGGAACTCCGGGTAGCGCTCCACATCGGCGACGAGATCATACATCTGCTGCGGCGAATGCCGCACCACGCGGGTAACCCGGAAGGACGGCATTTCTGTTCCGACGTGCTCAGGCCGAGAGGGCGGGGGCGTGCGAGGACGCATGTTTGGCGAGCCGGGCCGCCCGAAGCTTGGCAAAGTCTTCGCCGGCATGGTGCGACGAGCGGGTGAGCGGCGTCGCCGAGACCAGCAGGAAGCCCTTGGCGTAGGCGGTGGTCTCGTAGGTCTTGAACTCGTCCGGCGGCACGAAGCGCACCACTTCGTGGTGCTTCTTGGACGGCTGCAGGTACTGGCCGATGGTGAGGAAATCGACCTCGGCCGAGCGCAGGTCGTCCATGAGCTGGAGCACCTCGTTCCGCTCCTCGCCGAGCCCGACCATGATGCCGGACTTGGTGAAGATCGTCGGGTCGAGCTCCTTCACCCGCTGGAGCAGGCGCACCGAGTGGAAGTAGCGGGCGCCCGGCCGCACCGTCAGGTACTTGGCCGGCACCGTCTCCAAGTTGTGGTTGAACACGTCGGGCTTGGCCGCGACCACGACCTCGAGCGCCCCGTCCTTGCGCAGGAAGTCCGGCGTCAGGATCTCCACCGTGGTGCCGGGGCTCGCCCGCCGGATCGCCGCGATGGTCCGGGCGAAATGCTGGGCGCCGCCATCCTTCAGGTCGTCCCGGTCCACCGAGGTGATGACCACGTGGTGCAGCCCGAGCTTGGCCACCGAGTCGCCGATTTTTTCCGGCTCCAGGGCGTCGAGGGCGTCGGGCAGGCCGGTGCGGACGTTGCAGAAGGCGCAGGCCCGCGTGCAGGTGTCGCCCATGATCATGAAGGTGGCGTGGCGCTTCTCCCAGCACTCGCCGATATTCGGGCAGCCGGCCTCCTCGCAGACCGTGACCAAGCCGTGCTCGCGCACGATCTTCTGGGTCTCGGTCCAGGCCTTTGAGCCGGGCGCCTTGACGCGGATCCAGTCCGGCTTCTTGGCCTGGACCGGCTGGTCCGGCCGGTGGGCCTTCTCCGGGTGGCGCAGCCGCGCGGCGCGCGGATCATTCGTCAGGATGTCGAGGACGACGGCCATGGGTCGGGGGCTGCCACACCGCGGTGAAGCGCCCGGGGGCGCGGTCGATCAATGAGGACTGACTTAGAGGTTCTGCTGGCCTCCCGCAAACCGGCGCGACGCTGCAGCGCGTCCGGCGGCCCGTGCGTTTCCCCCGATCCAACGATCCGGTGCGTGATGCAACGTCGATGAGACGCATGACCTTCAAAGGCCGTGGCATCGGCGTTAGAATGCCGCTCCTTCAGATGAGTGGCACGCCATGGCCAAGCCTGGTCAACATGTGGTCCCGAGCGGTTCGAAATGGAGCCTCCGGCGGGCGGGTGCCGCAAGGGCGTCGAGCACGTTCGCTACGCAGGCCGAAGCGATCGCCAAGGGGCGCGAACTCGCGCAGAAACAGAAGACCGAACTGTTCATTCACGGGCGGGACGGTCGTATCCGGGAGCGCGACTTCTACGGAGCTGATCCGCATCCGCCCAAAGGTTGACGGTGGCAGACGCCGCCTTCGAGCGATCGGTTTTCATCAACTGCCCGTTCGACGAAGCCTACGAACCTATTCTTCAGGCAATCCTGTTCTGCGTGGTCTATCTCGGCTTCCAGCCGCGGATCGCGCGGGAGCGGAACGACTCGGCAGATGTCCGGATCGAGAAGGTCATCGGCCTGATCGAGGCCTGTAAGTTCTCGATCCACGATCTCAGTCGAGCTCAAGCGACAAAGGTCGGCGAATATTATCGCCTCAACATGCCGTTCGAGTACGGGATCGATTGGGCCTGCCGCCGGTGGTTCGGCTCTGGGCGCGACACCAAACGCCTCCTTGTTCTGGAGGAGAAGCCGTACCGATACCAAGCCACCCTGTCCGACATGGCCGGGTCGGACATCCAGTATCATGAAGCCGACTTTCAGGTCGCCGTGCGGAAGGTGCGCAACTGGCTCGTCAGCGAGGCCGGGATCGAAGCACCCGGCGCCGCTCGGATCCTGGCCCGCTACGCTGACTTCCAGGGCTGGCACTACAAAAAGCGATTGGCTGCCGGCTTTTCCGATGCGGACATCAAGGATTATCCGACTCCGGAATTGCTCCAGGCAATGCTCGATTGGGTCGGGCTCGGCCAGCCGATCTTCATCGCGTAAAGCCGCCAAGGACGGCCTGATCTGCGGTCGCGGCCAAACCCAGCCGCGTCACGCGCCGTTCGAGGAAGCCGCGCACGCCTATTCAGATCCCAAGCCCCCGCACCAGCAGCCCCGCCAGCGCTGCCCCGACCACCGGGCCGGCCACCGGGATCAGCGCGTAGCCCCAGTCGGAGGAGCCCTTGCCGGCGATCGGCAGCACCGCGTGGGCGATGCGCGGCCCGAGGTCGCGGGCGGGGTTGATGGCGTAGCCGGTGGTGCCGCCGAGCGAGAGGCCGATGCCCCAGACCAGCATGCCGACCATGTAGGGCGCGACGCCCCGCGGGATGGCGCCGCTGGCGCCCAGGGTGTTGGTCACCAGCGCCGAGATGGTGAGGATCAGGAAGAAGGTGGCGATGATCTCCGAGGTCCAGTTGGCCTTGGCGTCCCGGATCGCCGGCCCGGTGCAGAAGCAGGCGAGCTTCAGGTCCTGTTCCGGGGTCGCCGCCCAATGCGGCAGGTAGTGCAGCCAGACGATCGCCGCGCCCACGAAGGCGCCGAGCATCTGCGCCGGCACGTAGACCGCGAGCTTCGAGACATCCCCCGAACTGACGGCGCCGGCCACGGTCACGGCCGGGTTGAGATGCGCGTCCGGGCTGCCGGTGGCGGTGGCGACGAAGATCCCGGCGAGCACCGCGAAGGCCCAGCCGGCGGTGATGGCGATCCAGCCGGCGTTCTCGGCCTTCGAGCGCTTCAGCAGGGCGCCGGCGACGATGCCGTCTCCCAGCACGATCAGCGTCATCGTGCCCAGGAATTCGCCCAGGAATGGTGAGGTCATGGTTTGGTCTCCCCCAATTGTTGTTGCTTTTGACAGTTCCGGCCCCGCGCGGTGCGCGAGGCCCGGTGGTTGCGTACCCGTCTCCGGCTTGGCGCCCGCCCTCCCTCGCGGAGCTACGCCTACGCAGGGCTCCATCTTTGAGCAGGCAACGGCATGACTCATGACCGGCGCGGGTCCCCCCTCCCGCACGGGAGAGGGGGGGGGGGGCGTTGCGGTTTGCCGGAGCGACAGCGCCCCGGCCCGGGTCGGCGGTAGATCGCTAAGGGGCGTGGGAAAGGGGCCCGTCCTCCTCAATCCTCGTCGCGCTTCCAGTCGAAGGAGCGCTGCACCGCCCGGCCCCAGGCGGCGGCGATCTTTTCGCGCTGGCCGGCATCCATCTTCGGCGTCCAGCGCTTGTCGACGCCCCAGTTGCCCTTGAGGTCGTCGATGCCCTTCCAATAGCCGACGGCGAGGCCGGCCGCGTAGGCGGCGCCGAGCGCGGTGGTCTCGGCCACCTTCGGGCGCACCACCGGCACGTCGAGCAGGTCGGACTGGAACTGCATCAGCGTGTTGTTGGCGACCATGCCGCCGTCGGCGCGGAGTTCCTTGACCGGGATGCCGGAATCCTGGGCCATCGCCTGCAGCACCTCGCGGGTCTGGAAGGCGGTCGCCTCCAGCACCGAGCGGGCGATGTGGCCGCGGTTGACGTAGCGGGTCAGGCCGATGATCAGGCCGCGGGCGCCCTCGTTCCAGTGCGGGGCGTAGAGGCCCGAGAAGGCCGGCACGAAATAGACGCCGCCATTGTCCTCGACGGTGGTGGCGAGGGTCTCGACCTCCGCGGAGTCCTTGATCATGTGCAGGTTGTCGCGCAGCCACTGCACCAGGGCGCCCGTGATGGCGATGGAACCCTCCAGCGCGTAGGCCGGCTTCTGGCCGTCGAGGCGGTAGGCGAGCGTGGTGACCAAGCCGGCCTTCGACGGGACCGGCTCGGTGCCGGTGTTCATCAGCGCGAAGCAGCCGGTGCCGTAGGTGTTCTTGGCCTCGCCCGGGCTAAAGCAGGTCTGGCCGAACAGGGCCGCCTGCTGGTCCCCGAGGATGCCGGCGATTGGCACGCCCGAAAACGGCGCCCGGGTCTCGCCGTAGACCTCGCTCGACGAGGCGATCCGGGGGAGCATCGCCCGCGGGATGCCGAAGGCCGACAGCATGCCGTCGTCCCAGTCCAGGGTCTTGAGCGACATGAGCTGCGTGCGGCTGGCATTGGTCACGTCGGTGACGTGGAGGCCGCCCTCGGTGCCGCCGGTGAGGTTCCAGACCAGCCAGGTGTCGATGTTGCCGAACAGCACGTCGCCGGCCTCGGCCTTCTCCCGGGCGCCGTCCACGTGGTCGAGCAGCCAGCGCAGCTTGAGCCCCGAAAAATAGCTCGCCAGCGGCAGGCCGGTGAGGTCGCGGAATCGGTCGCGGCCGCCGTCGCGGGCGAACTCGGCCACCAGCCGGTCGTTGCGGGTGTCCTGCCAGACCAGGGCGTTGTGCAGGGGCTTGCCGGTGCGCCGGTCCCAGATCAGCGTGGTCTCGCGCTGGTTGGTGATCCCCACCGCGGCGAGATCGGAGGGCTGGAGCCCGCTCTTCTCCAGCGCCTCGCGCATCACCCCTTGCGTCTTGGTCCAGATCTCGGCGGCATCGTGCTCGACATGGCCGGGGGCCGGGTAGATCTGCGCGTGCTCGGCCTGGGCGAGCGTGATGACGCTGCCCGCGCGGTCGAACACGATGAATCGGCTGCTCGTGGTGCCCTGGTCGATGGCCCCGACGTAACGGCTCATCGTTCCCTCCCGTGTTAAGCCCGACCGGTCTCGCGCCGGCTCGGGTCCGAAAAAATCAGGCCGCCTCGGCCCTGCGGTCGAGATAGGCGGAGAGCCGTGCGGCGCTCTCCGCGCCCGTGCGCAGGCCGAGCTTCGAGCGCCGCCACAGGATGTCCTCCGCGGTGACGGCCCATTCCTCGGTCCGGAGGTAATCGACCTCGGCCGCCGTGAGCCCGCCGTCGAAGGCCTCGCCGAGATCGGCCAGGGACTGCACCGTGCCGACGATATCCCGCGCCCGGGTGCCGTAGGCGCGGGCGAGCCGGCGCGCGGTCTCCTCCGGCAGGAACGGCTTTTCCGCCCGGAACTCGGCGAGGAACGGGTCGAAATCCGCGTTCGTCATGGCGCCGCCGGGCAGCACCGCGTCGCCGGTCCAGGGCGTCTTGAGCGCCGGGAAGTACGGGGCCAGCTTGTCCAGGGCGTGCTCGGCCAGGCGCCGGTAGGTGGTGATCTTGCCGCCGAAGACCGACAGCACCGCCGCCTTGCCGCCCTGGTCCTCCACGTCGAGGACGTAATCGCGGGTCACGGCGGAGGCGTTCTCGGCCGCGTCGTCGTAGAGGGGGCGCACGCCCGAATAGCTCCAGACCACGTCGGCCGGGGTGATCGTCGCGTCGAAGGAGCGGTTGATGCAGCCGCAGAGGTAGTCGGTCTCCTCCGGGGAGATCGAGACCGGTCCGGGCTCGCCATCATAGGGCACGTCGGTGGTGCCGATCAGGGTGAAGTCGCGCTCGTAGGGGATCGCGAAGATGATGCGCTTGTCGGGCTGCTGCAGGATGTAGGCCTGGTCGCCGTCGAACAGGCGCTTGACCACGATGTGGCTGCCCTTGATCAGGCGCACCGCCGCGCGGCTGTTGATGCCAAGCGTGCCGCCCAGCGTCGCGCTGACCCAGGGGCCGGCGGCGTTGACCACGGCCTTGGCCCGGACGGTCCGCTCGGCGTTGCTGCGCTCGTCGCGCAGGGTCGCGATCCAGCCGTCACCCGCGCGCCGCGCCGAGACGACGCCCGTGCGCGTGAGGACCGCGGCGCCGCGCTCCCGGGCGTCCATGGCGTTGAGGACCACGAGGCGGCTGTCCTCGACCCAGCAGTCGGAATAGACGAAGCCGCGGGTCAGCCGCTTCTGCAGCGGGGCGCCGTAAGCCGAGCGGCGCAGGTCCACCGAGGTCGAGCCCGGCAGCGTCCGCAGCCGCGCGAGATGATCGTACAGGAACAGGCCGAGCCGCAGCATCCAGGCCGGGCGCAGGCCCTCGTCGTGGGGCAGCACGAAGCGCAGCGGCCAGATCACGTGGGGCGCCTGCCGCAGCAGCCGTTCGCGCTCCGCCAGCGCCTCCCGGACGAGCCGGAACTCGTAATATTCCAGGTAGCGCAGGCCGCCGTGGATCAGCTTCGTCGAGGACGAGGAGGTGAAGCCGGCCAGGTCCCCGCGTTCGGCCAGCAGGACCGACAGGCCGCGGCCGGCGGCGTCCCGGGCGATGCCGGTGCCGTTGATGCCGCCGCCGATGACCAAAAGGTCGTAGGCGTCGGCCGGCTCGCGCTGGCGCGTTGCTGCCGCCATGGGTCCTCCAATCCCGCCCTCGCGGCGGGTTGGAACTATATTAAGCCGGCCGCGAATTTTCGCAAGCGAAAAAACGCGTGTTCGTTACGGTTCGTCCGCCGCCCCGGCGATCACCAGGGCGACGCCCAGCCGCCCGAGCAGGGCGGCGATCTCGGGCGGGGGCTGCCGGTCGGTGAAGAAGGTGTCGATCTGGTCGAGCCGCCCGACCTGGACCATCGGCCGGCGGGTGAACTTGGTGTGGTCGGCCACCAGGAAGGTTTTCCGGGCATGGGCCAGGATGGTCTGCGTCGCCCGCACCTCCTCGTAATCGTAGTCGAGGAGCGCCCCGTCCGCGTCGATCCCGCTGATTCCGATCACCGCCACGTCGACCCGGAACTGGCTGAGCGTGTCGCAGGTGAGCTGGCCGAGCACGGCCCCGTCGCGGTTGCGCACGGTGCCCCCCGCCACCACGATCCGAAACTCCGTGGCCTCGGCCAGCGACAGGGCGACGTTGAGGTTGTTGGTGATGATGCTGAGGTCGTCGTGCCGGGTCAGCTCCCGGGCGACCGCCTCCGGTGTCGTGCCGATGTTGATGAAGACCGAGCAATGCGACGGGATCCGGCTCGCCGCCAGGCGCGCGATCCGGGTCTTCTCCGGCAGCAGGGTCACCCGGCGGTCGGCGTAGTCGATGTTCTCGACGCTCGAGGGCAGGCCGCCGCCGCCGCGGTAGCGTTCGAGCCGGCCCTCGGCGCTCAGCTCGTTGAGGTCGCGGCGGATCGTCTGGACGGTGACACCGAACTGCGCGGCCAGCGCTTCGATGGTGACGAAGCCCCGGTGGCGCACCGCCGCCACGATGGCGCTGCGCCGCCCCTCGACTCCCGTCGCCTCGATCCTGTCCTCGGACCTGCGGTCGAGCGGTCGCGACATCGATTACCCCTCAAAGCTGTCCCTGGACCGATCGTCGGCCCACCTTCCGTGCGGCGATGTTCGTTTTCGAACATCTTTCGACTGCGTTCGACGGAGGCGGTGCGCGAACGAACCTGGCCTGCGGGCGCGTGGCCGGCAAGACCCCGACCTGATCGGCGTCGGTACCATCGGGAGGAATTATGGTTCCGGCAGGCGCGCGGAGGACCGAACATGAAAAAGGCCTGCCGCGGATGCGACAGGCCGGATCGTTCGGGCTCGGCCGCCCTTCGGCGGCGAAGCGGGACCGATCACATCTGGTGATGCATCCGGTGATGGTGGCGCATCCGCTTGTGCTTCATGCGCTTGCGCATCATGGGCCGGGGTGCCGGCGCAGCGCCCTGCTCCATCGCCGCACCCTCGCCGGCGCGCTCCATGCCGCCGCGCGGGCCGCCGGCCTGCGAGCCGGAATTGTTGTAGGGCGCGTTGCCCTGGGCGTAGGCGGAGCCCGCCAGGAGCGTCAGCGACGCGGCGGCCAAAAGAAGTTTCCTCATCGTCAATCCCTGGCATAGACCGGCGCAGGCGAAGCGCCGCCCCTTGTCGGGAGCGTTGCCGCTGCGTCGGAAAATAAGCGGCTGAGGCGAGACTTGGTTCCCCGCGTCCGGTCGCGGGGATCGGGGGGGAGCGGGCGATTGCCGCCGGCACCAACTCGGCCTATGTCGCGACCCGGCTCGGACCGGGCAAGGACAGGGAGGGGTGGCGTTGCCCAGCAGCGGTTCGGCCTATCTCCTCCTCGACGTGGCGGGCACGCCCTGCGCCCTGCCCCGGGCCGCGGTCGCGGAAGTGCTGCCGCTGCCGGACCTCCACAGCCCGCCCGCCGCGGGCGGCTGGCTCGTCGGCTTCCTGAATCTCGGCGGGCGCCCGGTTCCGGTGATCGACCTCGCGGCCCTGCTCGGGCTCCGACCGGACGCCGCCGAGCCCGGCCGGTACGCGCATCTCGTCCTCACCCGCGGCGAGGGCCTCGCCTATCGCGTCGACCGGGCCGCCGACCTCGTCACCGTGCCGGCGGACGCGATCCGCCCCGTGGTCGAATCGGGGACCTTCAATGGCTGCGTCGCGGCCGAACTCGTCCTCGGCGAGCGCCTGATCCATGCCCTGGCGCCGGAGCGCCTCATGATCGTCGAGGAACGGGCCCGGGTCGCGGCGCTGTCGCGGACCGCCGCCGATCGCCTCGCCGCCCTGCCCGAGCCCGTCTGACCCCGCGATGCCCCGTCCGGGTCCTCCCCGCCCCGATCCGGGTGCCGATCCCGCCTACGCGGCCCTGAAGACGCGGATCATCGCGCGCACCGGTCACCATTATTATGCCGACAAGGACGATCTGCTGATCGAGCGTCTGCGCCGGCGCTTCCGCGACGCCGCGGCGGCCGATTGCGCGGCCTACGCCGCCCTCCTGTCGGACGCGGTGCTGGGCGAGGCGGAATGGGCGCGCCTGGAGGCCGAGATCACCGTCGGCGAGACGTTCTTCTTCCGCTATGCCGAGCAGTTCCAGGCGCTCCGCGTGCGGATCCTGCCGGCGCTGATCGCGGCCCGGGCCTCCGAGCGCGTGCTGCGGATCTGGAGCGCCGGCTGCTCGACGGGGGCCGAGCCGTACTCCCTGGCGATCCTGGTCCAGGAACTCCTCGGCGACGCGCTGCCCGACTGGCGGGTCTCGATCCTCGGCACCGATATCAGCCACGAGGCGCTCGCGGTCGCCCGCTCCGCCGAGTACGGCCGCTGGGCCCTGCGCACGATGCCGCCGGCGGAGCGGCTGCGCTACTTCACCCGGCTGCCCGCCGCCCCCGGGATCCGGCGGGAGGGCGGCTACGCCCTGCGCCCGGAATATCGCGGTCTGGTGCGGTTCGAGCGCGGCAACCTGCTGACGCTCGTCGAACCGGTGCGGCCGGAGGGCGAGCGATACGACCTGATCCTGTGCCGCAACGTCCTGATCTACTTCGACGCCCGGATGGTCGCGGCCGTGGTGCGCGGCCTGGCCCGCCGCCTCAAGGAGGACGGCTGGCTGCTCCTCGGCCACGCCGAGCCGAGCCCGGCCTTCTCGGGATTCCTCGACGCCGTCAGCCTGCCCGGGACGGTGGCCTATCGCGCCCGGTCGGAGGCGCCGCCGCCCCTCGCCCCGCCGGCCGGACCGGCCCAGCCGGAAAGGCCGCCGGGCGGCTGCGGCGCGGACGTGGCGGATCGGGACGCATCGGCCGGCCCCGGTGACGAATCCCCGGTGATCCCGGCCGACGAGCCGGCGCCGCGCGAAGCCCCACCGGCCGTCGCGTTGGCGCGCCCGCCGGATGACCCGCCCGACCGCGCCGAGCCCGTGGACCCCGCGGAGGACTCGGACGCCGTCCTCGACCGGATCCGCATCCTCGCGGATGCCGGGGAGACCGGCGCCGCCTGGCGGGCGTTGCGCCGCGCCCTCGACCGTGACCCGACCGATTCCGGCCTGCGCTTCTACGAGGGCCTCCTCGCCCGGACCCTCGGCCGCGACGCGGAGGCCGAACGGGCGCTGCGGGCGGCCCTCTACCTCGACCGGGGCTTCGTGATGGCCCACTACCATCTCGGGCTGCTCCTGATCGCGCGCGGCCGTCCGGCCGATGCCGCCCGCGCCCTCGACAACGCCATCGCCCTCAGCCAAGCCCTGATCCAGGTTCTCGGGCCGGATACGGCGCTGCCCGAGGGCGACGGCGCGTCCGCCGGGGAGATCGCCGCCGGCGCATCCGCGGCCCGCGCCGCCCTCGACCGCGGCGGCAGGAGATCCTGATGGAGGCAACCCCGAGTCCGCAGGCGGGCCGCGCGCCGACGCGGCCCCGCACGGAGCGGGACCTCCGGGCCGAGCGCACCGCGGCGCTGGCCCGGCGCGGCGTCGCCGCGGCGTCCTCCGATGCCGGCCTCGAGCACCTCGTCTGCGCCTGCGGCGGCGAGCGCTACGGCCTGCCCCTGACGGCCGTCGCGCAGATCCTGCCGATGCGGCCCAGCACGCCCATGCCGGGCGCGGTGCCGGCGCTGATCGGCCTCATCGCCCTCTCGGGCCGGATCGTCGGCGTCCTCGGCCTGGCCCGGGCCCTCGGCCGGCCGGATTCCGAGACCGAGACGGGGCATCTCGTGGTGCTGCGCGGGGCCCCGGCCCACCAGCTCATCGCCCTGGCGGTCGACCGGGTGCTGGGGATCGCCCGCGCCCCCGGTTCCGCCGCCGTCAGCCCGCCGGCTGCCGCCGATCCCGACGGGTTGGGCAACGAAGCGACTTCGGGCTATGCCCCCGGGGCGGCGGGCGGCAGCGGCCCGGATTTCGTCATCGTCGACCTGCCCCGCCTCCTGCGCCGCGCCCTGCCCTGACGGCCCCCGCATCCCCAAACCGGAGCCAGCCCAGCCCGTGATTCTGTCGATCGGACGACGCATCCTCCTCGGCTTCTTCGCCGTCACGGTGGTGATCATGGCGCTCGGGCTCTACGCGCTGGAGCAGATCGGGGCGGTGCGCGACACGACCGACGCGATCGTGCGGCGGGACATGACCGTGCTGCGCCAGCTCGACGACCTCGGCAACGAGGCCCGCGACCTCGGGCTCCTCCGCCGCAGCGCCGTGATCGCCATGCTGACCCAGAGCCAGGGGCGGCCGGCCCGCACGGACGACATCGCGGCCGCGTGGCGCCAGACCGCCACCCAGGTGGAGAATCGCCTCGCCACCACGGTCCAGCTCGCCACCGAGTACCGGGCTGCCTCGGCCTCCCCCGAGCGCGTCGCGTCTTGGGATCGGATCATCACGGCGGTCGGCGAGGTCCAGCGCGCCTTCCGGGACGTCAGGAGCCTCAGCGAGCTGCAGTTCGCCGCCATCGCCGCGCGGGATGCCGCCGCGGTGGAGGCCCGCAACGACGAGATCACCCGCCTCCAAGCGCCCTTCCTCGATGGGATCAAGACTCTCAGGAGCCTGCTCGATGGCGGCATGGCCCTGGGTCAGCGCGCCGTCCAACAGGTCTACGACCGCTCGCGCCTCTCGATCTACCTGACCCTCGCCGCTGCGGTGCTGCTGGCGATCCTGATCACGTGGCTGATCAGCCGCGCGGTGGTGCGCCCCCTGGAGACCGTCATGGCCTTCGTGGGCCGGGTCGGGGACGGCGACCTGTCGGGCCGGCTGGAGAACCGCGGGCAGGACGAGGTCGGTCGTCTAGCGGGGACGCTGAACGCGATGGTTTCGGGGCTTTCGGAGCTTGCGCGGACCAACCGGGCGGCGACGGCCGACCTGAACGCGGCGGCGGCGGAGATCCGGGCGTCGGCGCAGGAGCAGGCGGCCTCGGTGGAGCAGCAATTTGCGGCCGTTCAGGAGACCGCCGCCACGGTCGACGAGATCACGCATTCGGGGGCGCAGATCAGCAAGCGGGCGACCGAGGTGATCGCCACCGCCCAGGCGACCGCGCAGACCTCGCGGCAGGGCCTGCGCGCGGTCTCGGACACCGCCCGGGCGATGGAGGCGATCCGCGAGCAGGCGGAGGCTGTGGCAGGCAACATCGTCGGCCTGTCGGAGAAGACCCAGACGATCGGGGACATCATCGAGACGGTCAACGACATCTCGGAGCGCACGCACCTGCTGGCGCTCAACGCGGCCATCGAGGCGGCCGCGGCCGGGGAGAGCGGGCGCAGCTTCGCGGTGGTGGCCTCGGAGATGAAGCTTTTGGCCGACCAGGCGAAGGCGGCCACCGGGCAGGTGCGCGGGCTTCTGGGGGAGATCCAACGGGGGATCAACACCTCGGTGATGCTCACCGAGGAGGCGGTCAAGCGGGCCGCGTCCGGCAAGACCCGCTCGGACACGACGCAGCGGACCATCGAGGAGATCACCGCCCGGGTGGAGGAGAACGTGCAGACCTTCCAGCAGATCGTGGCCTCGACCAACCAGCAGCAGCTCGGCATCGAGCAGGTCATGGGCGCGCTCCAGAACATCCGGCAGGCCAGCCAGCAGACCGCGGCCGGCACCCGCCAGGTCGAGACCGCCTCGGCCAACCTCACCGAACTCGCCCAGGCGCTCATGGCGCTCGCCGAACGATACCGCCACTGAGGTTGGCCGCGCCTTGCCCGAGGACATCCGCCAGCTCCTGCTCGCCGCCTTCGATGTCGAGCACCGGGAGCACATCACGGCGATCCGCGGGGCGCTCGGCAGCGCCGCCCCGGACTGGAACGACGTGTTCCGCCGCGCCCACAGCCTGAAGGGCGCCTCGCGCGCCGTCGATCTGCCCGCCGTCGAGGCGGTCGCCCACCGCCTGGAGACGCTGTTCGAGAAGGTCCGGACCGGCGCGACCGCCCTCGACCGGGACGCGGCCAACGCCGTCCACCTCGCCCTCGACCGGATCGAGGCCTACGTGGCCGGGCTCCAGGACGGCGCCGGACCCGCCATGCCGGCCGATGCCCTGGCGGCCCTGGGCCAGGTCCTCGGGCTCCCGGGCGAGGCGTCGCAGGCCGCACCGGCGGCCGGGCCGCCGCCCCAACCGCCGCGGCCCTCCGGCCCGGCTCCGGAGCCGGTCGCTCCCGCGCCGCCGCCGGAGCCGGCCGATCCCGCCGCCGCCTTCCTGCGGGTGCCCGGCGAGGCCGTGGAGGCCGTGGTCCGGGCGAGCCACGACCTCACCAGCACCCTCGCCGGCCGCCTGTCGGCGGCCGAGAGCCTCGCGCGCCTGGCCAGGCTCGCCCGGGACCTGCGCGCCGGCGCGGAGGCGCTCGCCGCCGGGGCGGAGTCGGAGCGGCCCGAATGGCGCGCCTTCGCGGCCGAGATCGGCAGCTTCGCCCGGGAGGCCTCGGACCTGTCCCGGCGCCAGGCCGCCGTCGCCAGCGGGATCGAGGGGGCCGCCGCCCGGGTCCGCACCGCCGCCGAGCGCCTCGCCCTGGTTCCGGCCGAGACGGTGCTGGCCCCGCTGGCGCGGTCGCTGCGCGAGACCGCCCGGGAACAGGGCCGCGAGGTCGATCTCGACCTGCGCGGCCTCGACCTGCCCGTGGAGCGCGGCACCCTCCAGGCGCTGAAGGACCCGCTGCTCCACGCCCTGCGCAACGCCCTGAGCCACGGCTGGCAGAGCCCGGAGCGGCGCCGGGCCGCCGGCAAGCCCGAGGCCCTGGCGCTCGGGCTCGAGGTGGCGGTGCGCGGCGCCCGGCTCCAGGTCACGGTGTTCGACGACGGGCCCGGTCCGGATCTCGCCCGGATCGAGGCCGTGGCCCGGCAGAGCGGCCTCCTCGCCCCGGGGGCGGGCGCCGATCCCGAGACCCTGCTGCGCCTCGTCTTCGAGCCCGGCTTCTCCACCGCGGAGGCGGTCGACACCCTGTCGGGGCGCGGCTACGGACTCGCGGTGGCGGCGGATGCGGCCCGCCAGCTCCTGGGCAGCGTCCGCCTGGAGCCGCGCGCGCCCGCCGGCACCGCCCTGGTCTTCACCCTGCCGCTCTCGGCCGCCCGGCGCAGCCTGCTCCTGGTCGAGGCGGGGGGCCGCAGCTACGCCCTGCCGGGGGGCAGCGTGGAGCGCCTGCTGCGCCTGAAGCGGGCCGACCTGCCGGTGGCGATGGGACGCACGATCCTGCGGCTCGGCGCGGGCGACACGGCCACCAGCCACCCGGTCAGCGCGCTCGCCGCGCTCCTGGGCCAGCCCGCAGCGCCGGAGGAGTCCGAGACCCTGCTGGCCGTCGTGCTGCGGGCCGGGGGCGGCCGGCTGGCGCTCGCCGTCGATCGCCTGCACGATGTCCGTTCGCTCCTCGTCCTCCCGGCCCCCGCCTTCGGGGCCGATCCGGGTCTGATCGCCGGCACGGCCATCCTGCCCGGCGACGTCCCGGTGCTGGTCCTCGACCCCGACGGGCTCGCGGCGCGGGCGGCTGTGGCACCGGCGTTCGGAACGATGGGGCAAGCCCCACGTTCGACGACACGCGCGACGGGTGATGCCGCATCGCGGGCCGCCGCGCGGGCGACCATCCTGGTCGTCGATGATTCGATCACCACCCGGACCTTGGAGAAGGGCATCTTGGAAGCCGCCGGCTACCGCGTGGTCGTCTGCGTCGACGGCCAGGACGCCCTCGAACGGCTGCGCGCCGAGATCGAGCCCGTGGACCTCGTCCTCGCCGACGTCGAGATGCCGCGCCTCGACGGGTTCGGCCTGGTCCAGGCGCTGCGGGCCGACGAGCGGTTCGCCCGGCTGCCGACGATCCTGATGACCTCCCGCGGGGACGCCGCCGACGTGGCCCGGGGCCTCGACCTCGGCGCCGACGCGTACCTGACCAAGCAGAAATTCGACCAGCGCCAGCTCCTGGACACGATCGGACAGCTCCTGTGACCCCGGTCCGCGTCATGCTCGTGGAGGACAGTCTCGTGGTGCGCGAGCTCCTCCGCCACATCGTCTCGCGCGATCCGCGGCTCGAGATCGTCGCCGCGGTCGCCTCCGGCGAGGAGGCCCTCGATCGGCTCCGGACCGCCCGCCCTGACGTCATCTCGATGGATATCCGCCTGCCCGGCATCGACGGGCTGGAGACGACCCGGCGGATCATGGCCGAGCATCCGACCCCGATCGTCGTGGTGGCGGACTCTGTCGAGGATTCGTCGCTCCGCATCTCCATGAACGCGCTCCGGGCCGGGGCCCTGTCGGTGGTCGAGAAGCCCGTGGCCACGACCCATGCCGGCTACGAGGGCGTGGCCGGCGAGATCTGCACGCAGCTGCGGATCATGGCCCAGGTGCCGGTGATCCGCCGCCGCCCGATCGGCGCGGAATGGGCCGGACGCACCACCGCCGCGGTCTCTCCGATGCCGGTGGAGATGCCCGGACAGGCGCCCAGCCTCCTCGGGATCGCGGCCTCCACGGGCGGCCCCCCGGCCCTGGCCCGGGTGATCGGCGCCCTGCCGCGGACCTTTCCCCTGCCGGTGCTGGTGGTCCAGCACATGGGCCCCGCCTTCATGGACGGGTTCGCGAGCTGGCTCGACAGCGTCGTGACCCTGCCGGTCGGGCTGGCCCGGGACGGGGAGCGGGCCGAGCCCGGCCGCGTCTACGTGGCGCCGGGGGACCGGCATCTGGAGATCGGCTCGGGCCGGATTCTCCGGGTGATCGATTCGGCGCCGGTCTCGGGGCAGCGGCCGGCCGCCACCGTTCTGTTCCGCTCGATGGCCCGGCAGGCCGGAGCCTCCGGGATCGGCGTGCTCCTGACCGGCATGGGCGAGGACGGGGCCGTGGGCCTCGCCGACATGCAGAAGGCCGGCGCCCAGACCGTGGCCGAGCACGAGAGCACCGCGGTGGTCTACGGCATGCCGGCGGCGGCGGTGCGGCTCGGAGCGGCTCGGGCCATCCTCCCCCTCGACCGGGTCGCCGACCACGTCCTGCGCCTCGTCGAACCGGGGGCGCGGCCGTGACGGAATCGGCCGGTTCGCCCGAGGGGCCCGCCCGGATCCTGCTCGTGGAGGATTCGGAGACGCAGGCCCTGGAGCTGCGCCTGCTCCTGGAGGCCCACGGCTTCTCGGTGGAACGCTGCGCCTCGTCCGAGACCGCCCTCGATCACCTGAATCGCAGCCAGCCCGACCTCGTGGTGGCCGATTACCACCTGCCGGGCATGAACGGCGACGAGCTGATCCGGCAGATGCGCCTGTCCCTGCGCACCCGGGCGCTGCCGGTGCTGATGCTCACGGGCGGCACCGGCGGCGAGCGCCAGGGGCTGGAGAGCGGCGCCGACGCCTACCTGCCGAAATCCGCCGACCGCGACCTGATGATCCTGCGCATCCGCGCCCTGCTGCGCGAGCGCCGCTCGGCCGGCGACGGCGAAGGCCCGGGGGCGGCCGCCTTCCGGCGCGGCCGGATCCTGGTGATCGACGGCAGCGCCACCTACCGGACCTTCCTGGCCGGCCTGATGAGCCAGGACGGGCACCACGTGACCAGCGCCGACGGGCCGGAGGCGGCGCTCGCCGCCCTGGACGGGGATGCGGGGGGCGAGGCCTTCGACTGCGTCACGGTCGATCTCCTGGGCCACGCCTATGACGGGCTCGCCCTGTGCCGGGCGATCAGCCAGCGCCGGGCCGGCCGGGCGGCCGGGGCCGGCTTCCACCTCGTCGGCATCGCCGGCAGCGATCCGGCCAAGGATTTCCTGGTCGAGGCCTTCGCGGCCGGCGCCGACGACGTCATCGCCAAGACCGATGCCGAGGTCCTGGCGCTGCGGGTCCGCGGCTTCGTGCGCCGCCGCCTGCTGGAAGAGGACGACCGGCGCATCGCCGGCCAGTTCGGCGAGCGCGAGCGGGCGGTGGAGCGCGCCCGGGCCGAGGCCGAGGCGGCGGAGGCCCGGGCCCGGCTCGCCGACGCCCTGGAGCGGGCCAACCGCGACCTCGCCAACGCCAACCGGCAGCTCACCGACGCGCAGGCCAAGCTGGTCCAGGCCGCCAAGATGGCCTCGCTCGGCGAACTGGTGGCCGGCATCGCCCACGAGATCAACAATCCCCTGGCCTTCATCCTGGCGCATCAGGGCACGGTCGAGCGCCTGCTCGGCGACTTGCCCGAGGCGCCGCCGGAGGCCGCCGGGCGCCTCGTCGAGAAGGCGCGCCAGCGGGTCGGCTCGATGCGGATGGGCCTGACCCGCATCCAGGACCTCGTGCTGAACCTGAGGAAGTTCTCGCGCCTCGACGAGGGCGAGCGTGCGCTCGTCAACGTGCCGGAGGCGATCGAGACCGTGCTCGCCCTGATCCAGCACAAGCTCGGCGACCGGATCGCGGTGGAGCGCACCTTCGCGGGCCGGGCCGAGATCCACTGCACCCCGGCGCTGCTCAACCAGGTGGTGATGAACATCCTGGGCAACGCCGCCGACGCCATGCCGGCGGGCGGCACGGTTCGAATCACGACCTGCTCGAGCCCGGATCTCGACGAGATCCGGATCAGCGATACCGGTCCCGGCATCCCGGATACCCTGCGCGAGAAGATCTTCGAGCCGTTCTTCACGACCAAGCCGGTGGGATCGGGGACCGGCCTCGGCTTGGCGATTGCCTACAGCGTCGTTCAGGCGCATAGCGGCTCGCTCACCGTGGAGACGGCGCCGGGTGGGGGAGCCTGCTTCGTGATCGGGATCCCGCGGCAGGCAGCCAGTGCATGAGTGACGGTACGGCAGGTGTAGGGACGATCCTGGCCGTCGACGACGAGCCGGACATCCTGATCGCCCTGGAGGACCTGTTCGAGGATTCCTACCGGGTGCTGACGACCTCGCGCCCCGCCGAGGCGCTGGAGATCCTGCGCGCCGAGCCCGACATCGCCGTGGTGCTCTCGGACCAGCGCATGCCCGGCCTCACCGGCGATGCTCTGCTCGCCGAGGCCCGCGGCTTCCACGACGCGCAGGCGATCCTGCTCACCGGCTATGCGGACATCACCGCGGTGATCGCCGCCCTCAACCGCGGCGGCATCGTCGGCTACGTGACGAAACCCTGGGATGCGGGCCTGCTGCGCTCGACCGTGCGGCAGGCCTTCGAGCGCCACCGCCTCGGCCGGGACCTCGCCACCGAGCGCGCGCTGCTCCGCGGCCTCCTCGATCACGCCCAGGACGCGATCAGCTTCAAGGACGCGGACGGCCGCTTCGTGCGTCTGAACGCCCGCAAGGCGGCGCTGCTCGGCCGTGACGTCGCCGCCTGCCTCGGGCGGCGCGAGGACGAGGTCCTCGGCGCTCCGGGCATCCCGGCGACCGAGGCGGACGCGGCGGCGATCCGGGCCGGCACGGTGGCCGAGACCCTCACCAGCGACGGCCCGACCGGGGCCGAGCAGTGGAGCCACGTCACCCGGGTGCCGATCCGCGACGCGGGCGGCGCGATCAGCCACCTAGCGGTGATCGAGCGGGACGTCACCGAGCAGCGGAGCCTGGAGGCGCGGCTGCGCCAGTCCGACAAGATGCAGGCGCTCGGCACCCTGGCCGGCGGCATCGCCCACGACTTCAACAACCTGCTGACCGCGATCCTCGGCAGCCTGGAACTGGCCGCCCCGAAGGTCGCGGGCGAGCCCCGGGTCCAGCGCCTGATCGAGAACGCCCGCGGGGCGGCCGAGCGCGGCGCCTCCCTCACGAAGCGGCTCCTCAGCTTCAGCCGGGCCCACGATCTGCAGGCCCGGGCGGTGGATGTGAACGCCCTGATCGTCGGGATGAGCGACCTGTTCGGGCGCAGCCTCGGCGGCCTCGTCACCGTGCGGACCGACCTGGAGGACGGCCAGCCGGCGGTCCAGGTCGATCCCGAACAGCTCGAACTCGCCGTGCTCAACCTGTGCATCAACGCCCGGGACGCGATGCCCGAGGGCGGCACCATCACGGTGGCGACCCGGCGCCTCGGCATCAGCGGGGATCCCGAGATCGCCGACGGCGCCTATCTCGGGATCAGCGTGACCGATGTGGGCACCGGCATTCCGGAGGAGATCCTGCGCCGGGTGTGCGAGCCGTTCTTCACGACGAAGGCGGTGGGCCAGGGGACGGGGCTCGGGCTCGCCATGGTGTTCGGCCTCGCGCAGCAATCAAAGGGCCGGCTGGTGATCGACAGCGCGGTCGGCCGCGGCACCCGCGTCGAGCTGGCGCTCCCCTTCGCGGAGGCCGGGCCGGAGCGGGTCGCCCCGGTGGCCGATCCGGCGCCCATCTCCGGCCGGCGGGCACGGATCCTGATCGTCGACGACGATCCCCAGGTTCGGCATGTCACGGCCTCGTTCCTCACCGGCTTCGGCCACAGCGTGACGGAGGCGGCCGACGGCGCGGCGGCCCTGCGCGACCTCGACCGCGACCGCTTCGACATCGTCGTGGCCGACCTGGCCATGCCGGGCATGAGCGGCGTCGAGCTCGCCGCCGCGATCCGCGACCGGACCCCGAGCCTGCCGGTGCTGATCCTCACCGGCCATGCCGACGCCATGCAGATCCCCGAGGATCTGCCGGTCCTGTCCAAGCCGTTCCGCTCGGCCGACCTCGCCGACCGGGTCGGCACGCTCCTCGACCAGGCCGATAGCCGACCCCGCTGAGCCGGCCCCGCTGAGCTGGCCCATGTTGCCGGTTCAGCGTCCCTCCGCGGGCCCTGTGGCACCCGGGTTCCAGAGCGACGGTGGACCCTCAAACGCGAGAAGCCGCCCCGGATGGCCCGGAGCGGCTTCTGGCGTTTGATCAGGGACGCCGGATGGCGCCCCCGTGATGGATCAGGCCGCCTCGGCAACCTGGCTCGGACCGGAATCCTTGCCGCGGGCCTCGACGTCGCGGTCGACGAATTCGATCACCGCCAGCGGGGCGTTGTCGCCCTGGCGGAAGCCCGCCTTCATGATGCGGCAGTAACCGCCCGGACGGCCCTTGTAGCGCGGGCCGAGCACGGTGAAGAGCTTCTTGACCATGTCGGCATCGCGCAGCTGCGCCATGGCGAGACGGCGGGTGTGGACGCTGTCGATGCGGCCCAGCGTGATCAGCTTCTCGACCACGGGACGCAGGTCCTTGGCCTTGGGCAGGGTGGTGACGATCTGCTCGTGCTTCAGCAGCGCGACCGACATGTTGGCGAACATCGCCTTGCGATGCTCGGCGGTGCGGTTGAAACGGCGACCGCGATAACCGTGACGCATGGTTCTGGCTTCCTTCTGGTCTCGGCCGCCGTGCCACGGTACGGCCGGGCGCCCCAAAAGCGGGGCTGTTCATTCCGCATGACCCCGCGGCGGGAACTCCAACCCGGAACCCTCATCCTGCGGTGCCCGCGTCAGCGGGCCTCGAAGGAGGGCTCCAGGGATCGCTGTGGTCACGGAAGGCCTCCTAGAGGCTCCCGCTGCGCTCCGGCACCTCAGGATGAGGGCGGAGCTGGGAAGTCCGGCCTAATAGTGCTCCTCGAAGCGCTTGGCGAGATCCTCGATGTTCTCCGGCGGCCAGCCGGGGATGTCCATGCCGAGGTGCAGGCCCATGCCGGCGAGCACTTCCTTGATCTCGTTGAGCGACTTGCGGCCGAAGTTCGGGGTCCGCAGCATCTCGCCCTCGGACTTCTGGATGAGATCGCCGATGTAGACGATGTTGTCGTTCTTCAGGCAGTTCGCCGAGCGGACCGACAGCTCCAGCTCGTCGACCTTCTTGAGCAGCGCCGGGTTGAAGGGCAGCTGCGGCGCGAGCGGAGCGGCCTCTTCCTTGCGCGGATCCTCGAAGTTCACGAAGACCTGCAACTGGTCCTGGATGATCCGCGCCGCGTAGGCGAGCGAATCCTCCGGCGAGACCGCGCCGTTGGTCTCGACCGTCATGGTCAGCTTGTCCTTGTCGAGATCCTGACCCTCGCGGGTGGTCTCGACGCGGTAGCTGACCTTGGTGACCGGCGAGAACAGCGCATCCACCGGGATCAGGCCGATGGGTGCGTCCTCGGGGCGGTTGCGCTCGGCCGGGACGTAGCCCTTGCCGGTGGCGACCGTGAACTCCATCCGGATCTCGGCGCCGTCATCGAGCGTGCAGATCACGAGTTCGGGGTTCAGGATCTGGATATCGCCGACCGTGCCGATGTCCCCGGCGGTGACGAGGCCCGGGCCGGTCTTGCGCAGGGTCATGCGCTTGGGTGCGTCCGTCTGCGAGCGGATCGCGATGGTCTTGATGTTGAGGACGATGTCGGTGACGTCCTCGCGCACGCCCGGGATCGACGAGAACTCGTGCAGCACGCCGTCGATCTGCACCGAGGTCACGGCCGCGCCCTGGAGGGACGACAGGAGCACCCGGCGCAGGGCGTTGCCGAGCGTCGTGCCGAAACCGCGCTCCAGCGGCTCGGCGACGACGGTGGCAACCCGCTTCGGGTCGTCGCCGGTCGTGACCTGCAGCTTGTTCGGCTTGATCAGTTCCTGCCAGTTCTTCTGAATGACCACGATCCTACCTCTCGTCCATGCCCGGGACCCGCGACGCCCGTCCCCCGTGCTTCGGCCGTCCGGCGCAGTCCCCTGGCGCTCCGGACGGTCCCTGAATTCACTGTCTGTTATTCGCCACCGACCCAGAGAGCCGGCACGAAGCTGTAGCCCGCCCCGTCCCGGTCGACGTAGCCGAGGGCCGGGAATTCGAGATGGCCGCCGGCGATGAGCGTCCGCTCGCGGGCCACCTGGTCCAGGATCGTCTTGCGCGTCTCCCGCGCCTGGTCGCCGTCGACGTCGAAGCCGACGCCGGCCTCCGGGTTCTTGAACTGGATCGCCGGCATGTGCACCACGTCGGTCCACATCATCAGCGCCTGTCCACCGGAGACGATGCGGAACCCGCAATGGCCCGGCGTATGGCCGGGCAGGTGGACCGCCGTGATCCCGGGAAGCACCTCGCCGCCCCGGTGCTCGCGCACCCGACCGGCATAGGGCGCCACCGCCTTACGCGCGCCCTCGAAATAGGGCTTGGCTCCCTCGGGCGCCTTGGCGAGCGCCTCGTCCGGAAGCCAATGCGCGGCCTCGTCGGCGTGCAGCACGATCTCGGCGTTCGGGTAGCGCGCCGCCCCGTCCTTCACGAGCCCGCCCACATGGTCGGGGTGCAGGTGGCTGACGAGCACCGCGCCGATCTCTTCCGGCGCGACGCCGGTGAGCGCGAGCGCCGCCCCGGCCCGGCCGAGGGTCGGAGCCGGCGCCAGATCGCCGTAGCCCGTGTCGATCAGGGTCGGCTTGAGGCCGGGGCCCGTGATCAGGAAGGCGTTCAGCGTGATCTTGGGCTGCTCGGTGCGAAAGCCGGCCCGCTGCAGCCGCCCGGCCTCCTCCTTCGAGATGCCCGTGACCAGATCGAGGCTCGCCTGAAACCAGCCGTCGTTGAGCGCGGTGACCGTGAGGTCGCCGAGGTTCCAACGCAGCACGCCCGGAAGCGGCTTCGATCCTGTCATGTGCTTCTCCGTCAAAGGGTTTCGCCGGCTTCGATCAGACCCGGCGCCGCTTGCGCGGGCGGCAGCCGTTGTGCGGGATCGAGGTAACGTCGCGGATCGAGGTCACCGTGAAGCCCGCGGCCTGGAGGGCGCGCAGGGCCGATTCACGACCCGAACCCGGGCCCGACACCTCGACCTCGAGGGTGCGCATGCCGTGCTCGGAGGCCTTGCGGGCGGCGTCCTCGGCAGCGACCTGCGCGGCGTAGGGCGTCGACTTCCGCGAGCCCTTGAAGCCCATGGCGCCGGCCGACGACCACGAGATCGTGTTGCCCTGCGCGTCGGTGATGGTGATCATCGTGTTGTTGAACGAGGCGTTCACGTGGGCGACGCCCGACACGATGTTCTTGCGTTCGCGGCGACGGACGCGTTGCGGTTCCTTGGCCATTCGGGTCTCACTCTTCCTTCAAGCGCGCCCGTAATTCCAGGCGCTCGGGATTCTTCTTGGGACTTGGCTGCGGCGCCCGTGCAGGGCGGTCGAGCCTGTGCCGGGGCCGTTGCGGGACACCCAGCGCGACGGAAGAAGGCCGCGCGACGCACGGCCTTCCAGGGGCAGGACTTACTTCTTCTTGCCGGCGATCGGCTTCGCCTTGCCCTTGCGGGTGCGGGCGTTGGTGTGCGTGCGCTGGCCGCGGACGGGCAGCTGCTTGCGGTGACGCAGGCCGCGATAGGCGCCGAGATCCATCAGGCGCTTGATGTTCATCGAGACTTCGCGGCGCAGGTCGCCTTCCACCAGGTAGTCCCGGTCGATCGTCTCGCGGATCTGGAGAACCTCGGCGTCGGTCAGCTGGTTGACCCGGCGCTCGGCGGGGATGTTCACCTTCTGGGTGATCTCCTCGGCCTTCTTGGCGCCGATGCCGTGAATGTACTGGAGCGCGATGACGACGCGCTTGTTGGTCGGGATATTGACGCCTGCGATACGAGCCACGATCACTCTCCATGTCGGGCCCGGGGATCCGGGCCGGTGCCGTGCGCGTCCGGTGGAGGCCGGCCCCTGCGCACGTGAAACGACGACGCGGCCCGCAGGCAGCCCTGGACAGGGCACCGCAGACCACCGTTCGGCTGGACGAAGGAGGGCCTGCTAGCGTGCGTGCGGGCCGATGTCAACGACTGAACCCCGAATCCTCGTGCCGCCATGCGTCGCGTGCGGGGCCGAAGCGGGGAAACGGGAGCGGGGATGACGATTGTGACCAGTGACGGCGCCACCCTGCGGGCCTTCGCGGAGGCCGTGCTGCGGGCCGCCACCGAGACCCTGGACGAGGTGGCGCCGGTCGTGATGGCGGTGATCGGCGGAGTCCTCGCCGAGGCCGAGCCCGGCTCCATCGCACTCCAGAGTCAGGACGGCGGCCCCGGCCTGCTCTGGGCGACCTTCGCGGGCCGCAGGATCGTATTCCGCTACAACGCCATGACGGCGATGATCGAGCTGCGCGCCGATACGGCCGAGGGCTTCCCGCTGCGCCTGTTCGGCCGCCGGTCGCTCCAGATGGATATCGTCAACTTCTTCGGTGCGCTCCACCGCGAACGCCGGTCGGATCTCTGACGGCCGTGCGTCAGCGAAATCCCTGATTCTGCAAGCGGCAATAGCCGCCCGTATCCCGGTAGCCGGCCGGGCAGCGGCGGACACAGGTCCCCGCGGCGTATTTGAGCGGCGGGCGGCAGGCGTGCTTGAACCGCTTCTGCCCGTAGGCGAAGGATTGGGCCGGACTCTGCGCCGCGGCCGGCAAGGCTGGGAACGCCACGGCGAACAGAAGCGCTGCAATGGCAACGATGCGCATGGGCGTGGGGTGTCCGATCGCCGTTGCACCCGTCAAACCCGCAGAGGTGTGACGCGTTCGGAAGAAGGGTCCGACCGGCAATCGGCAGGCCCCTACGAAGCGACCGGTTCCTCGTGCGGCTCCAGGACCGCCATCAGGTCGGCCGTGACCTTGTCGATCGGCTGCATGCCGTCGATGGTCTCGAGCATGCCCGTCCCGGCATAGTAGGCCGAGAGCGGGGCCGTCTGCGCGCGGTAGGCCTCCAGGCGCTGCTTGAACACCTCGGGCGTGTCGTCCTTGCGGACGGCCTGGCCGCGGGCCTGAGTCTCGGCGGCCCGCCGCTCGATCCGGCCGACGAGCGCCGTCTCGTCCACCTTCAACTCGATCACCGCCGACAGGGTGAGGCCCTTGCCGTCGAGCATGGCCTCCAGGGCCTTCGCCTGTGCCACAGTGCGCGGGAAGCCGTCGAGGATGAAGCCACGCCGGGCGTCCGGCTCCTCGATCCGGTCGGCGACGATCCCGACCACGATACGGTCGGAGACGAGGCCACCCGCTTCCATCACCGCCTTGGCCTCGAGCCCGACCGGGGTGCCGGCCGCGACGGCGGCGCGCAGCATGTCGCCGGTGGAGAGCTGCGGGATCCCGAAGCGCTGCACGATCCGCTCGGATTGCGTCCCCTTCCCCGCACCGGGCGGCCCGAGCAGAATGATGCGCATGGCGTTATCCTCGTCCGTCCCGACACGGTCGGGCGCAAGCGGCGGTGGCGAAGCCTCCCTGGCATCGCCTGGGTCTGGGTTTTCTAGCCGGTCCGGGCCACGGAAGCATCCGGACCTTGGTGCCAGAGGCCGGCGCGTTCTTAATGCCGGGCCGCCTCTGTAGCAGGGTCAGCGCCGGCGTTGCGTGGTCGAGGCGCCACGCAGCTTGGCCTTCTTCACGAGGCCCTCGTACTGATGCGCCATCAGGTGCCCGTGGATCTGCGCCACCGTGTCCATCGTCACCGAGACCACGATCAGCAGCGAGGTGCCGCCGAAGCCCAGGCTCGCCGAGGCGTAGGAGGACAGGATCTCCGGGCACAGGCAGACCAGGGTCAGATACAGGGCGCCGATCACGGTGATGCGGGTCAGCACCTTGTCGATGAAGGCCGCGGTGCGCTCGCCCGGGCGGATGCCCGGGATGAAGCCGCCATGCTTCTTCAGGTTGTCGGCCGTCTCCTGCGGATTGAACACCACCGCGGTGTAGAAGAACGTGAAGAAGATGATCAGCGCCGCGTAGAGCACCAGGAACAGCGGCGTGCCATGGCCGAGATAGGCCGTGACCGTGCCGAGCCAGCCGGCACTGCCACCATTGGCCGAGAAGCTCGCGGCGGTGGCCGGCAGGAGCAGCAGCGACGAGGCGAAGATCGGCGGGATCACGCCCGAGGTGTTGAGCTTAAGCGGCAGGAACGAGGTCTGGCCCTCGTACATGCGGTTGCCGACCTGGCGCTTCGGGTAGTTGATCAGGAGCCGGCGCTGGGCGCGCTCCATGAACACGATGAAGTAGACCAGCGCCACCGCGGCCACGGCCACGCCCAGGATGATCGCCGGCGACAGCGCGCCGGTGCGGCCGAGTTCGAGGGCGCCCGCGATCGCCACCGGCAGGTGGGCGACGATGCCGGCGAAGATGATCAGCGACGAGCCGTTGCCGATGCCGCGCGAGGTGATCTGCTCACCGAGCCACATCAGGAACAGGGTGCCGCCGGTCAGCGTGATCACGGTCGAGGCCAGGAAGAACGGGCCGGGGTCGATGGCTGCCGACGAGCTCTGCAGGCCGATGGCGATGCCCCAGGACTGCACCAGGGCCAGGACCACCGTCAGATAGCGGGTGTACTGGTTGATGACCTTGCGGCCGGATTCGCCCTCCTTCTTCAGTGCCTCCAGGCTCGGGATCACCGAGGTCAGGAGCTGCACGATGATCGAGGCCGAAATGTACGGCATGATGTTGAGGGCGAAGATCGCCATGCGCTCGACGGCGCCGCCCGAGAACATGTTGAACAGGCCGAGCACGCCGCCGGACTGCTGCTGGAAGTTCCGGGCGAACTGCTCCGGGTCGATGCCGGGGATCGGGATGTAGGTGCCCAGCCGGAACACTACGAGCGCGCCGAGGGTGAACCAGATGCGCTTCTTCAGCTCATCGGCCTTGGCGATCGCGCCGAAATTGAGATTGGCGGCAAGCTGCTCGGCGGCTGAGGCCATAAGCGTCGCGTCCTGGACATGTCGCCGGGCGATCGGGCCCGGATGAAATGAAAGCGGCGGCCCGCGTGGTCGCAGGGCCGCCGCTCGAAGGAGTGGCTTAAAGGGTGCGCGGAGCCCGCGCAACGGGTCCCGCGGTCGCCCCTTCGGCCGCCGTCAGGCCGTGGCCGCCTCGCTGCCGCCACGGGTGGAGGCACCCTGGGCGTAGACGACGCTGACCGAGCCGCCGGCCTTCTCGACCGCCTCGACGGCGGACTTGGAGGCGCGGGTCACCTCGAAGCTGAGCTTCGCGGTGATCTCGCCGAAGCCGAGCAGCTTCACGCCGTCACGGCGACGGGCGATGATGCCGGCGGCGACGAGGCTCTCCACCGTCACGGTGGCGGTCTTGTCGAGCTTGCCGGCGTCGACCGCCTCCTGGATCCGGCCGAGGTTCACCTCATTCAGATCCTGGGCGTAGAGGTTGTTGAAGCCGCGCTTCGGCAGGCGCCGGTGGAGCGGCATCTGACCGCCCTCGAAGCCCTTGATGGAAACGCCGGTCCGGGCCTTCTGACCCTTCACGCCGCGGCCCGCGGTCTTGCCCTTGCCGGAGCCGATGCCCCGACCGACACGCATCCGGTCCTTGGTGGCGCCGGGATTGTCGCTGATCTCGTTGAGCTTCATCGGAACCTCCTCACGCCACGTCGCCGTGGACGCGCACGAGGTGCGCAACCTTGCGGATCATGCCGCGCACGGAGGGGGTATCCTCCAGCTCGGACACGCGGTGGAGCTTGTTGAGCTTGAGGCCGATCAGCGTCTGGCGCTGGCTGGCCTCGCGGCGGATCGGCGAGCCGATCTGTTCGATACGGACGGTCTTCTGTGCCATCGGACCCTCCCTTACGCGACCGCGGCTTCGGACTGGTCGGCCGGATCGGCATCGCGGCGGCGCGACTGGAGCGTCGACACCTTGATGCCGCGGCGGGCCGCCACGGAGCGCGGGCTGTCCTCGTTCTTGAGCGCCTCGAAGGTGGCGCGCACGAGGTTGTAGGGGTTCGACGAACCCAGCGACTTGGCGACCACGTCCTGCATGCCCAGCGTCTCGAACACGGCGCGCATCGGACCGCCGGCGATGATGCCGGTGCCCTGCGGGGCCGCGCGGAGGATCACCTTGCCTGCCCCGTGACGTCCGTTGACGTCGTGGTGCAGGGTCCGGCCCTCGCGGAGCGAGACGCGGATGAGGCCGCGCTTGGCCGCCTCGGTGGCCTTGCGGATCGCCTCCGGCACCTCACGGGCCTTGCCGTGGCCGAAGCCGACGCGGCCCTTCTGGTCGCCGACGACGACGAGGGCCGCGAAGCCGAAGCGACGGCCGCCCTTCACCACCTTGGCGACGCGGTTGATGTGGACGAGCTTGTCCACGAACTCGCTGTCGCGCTCCTCGCGATCGTCGCGGCGGCCACGGCCCCCGCCTTCCCGTTCACGTGCCATCGTTTTCTACCTGTTCATCTCACTGGCGCAGGCCCGAAGACCCACTCGCTCGATTTTCCCCTCCCCCGTGCGGGGAGGGGTAAGGGGTGGGGGTGGTGCAGACAGCACCGGAGTGCCTCACCCGCACCGCCCCGACCTCCGGCTCCTCCCCGCAAGGGGATGGAGAGGTTCCTCAGAACTCCAGGCCGCCTTCGCGGGCGGCCTCGGCGACGGCCGCGACGCGGCCGTGATAGATGTAGCCGGAGCGGTCGAAGATCACCTTCGTGACGCCCGCGGCCTTTGCGCGCTCGGCGACGAGCTTGCCCACCGCCTTGGCGGCGGCGACGTCGGCGCCGGTCTTAAGTTCGCCCTTGAGTGCCTTGTCGATCGACGAGGCGGCGGCCAGCGTCTTGCCGGCCGCGTCGTCGATGACCTGCACGTAGATCTGCTTCGACGAGCGGAACACCGAGAGCCGCGGACGGCCGTTGGCGGCCGCCCGCAGCGCGCGGCGGACGCGCGCCTTGCGGCGATCGAGGGCTTCGAGCTTGCGAGACATGATGCCCTCCTTACTTCTTCTTGCCTTCCTTGCGGAAGATGAACTCGCCCGCGTACTTCACGCCCTTACCCTTGTAGGGCTCGGGTCCGCGGTAATCGCGGATCTCGGCGGCGACCTGACCGACCTGCTGGCGGTTGATCCCGGTGATCGTGATCTCGGTGGGCTTCGGGGTAACGATCGTGATCCCCGTGGGGATCGCGTATTCGATGTCGTGGCTGTAGCCGAGCGACAGCTTGAGGGCCTTGCCGGCCATCGCCGCACGATAGCCGACGCCCGTGATCTCGAGCTTCTTCTCGAAGCCCTTCGACACGCCCTCGGCGATGTTGGCGATCTGCGCCCGCGACGTGCCCCACAGGGACCGCGCCGGCTTGGACTGGTTGACCGGCTCCACGGCGATGGCGCCGTCCTTCATCGCCACGCTCACCAGAGCGGGGACGACGAATTCCAGCTCGCCCTTGGAGCCCTTCATCTTGACGGTCTGGCCCGTGACGGTGGCGGTGACGCCGGCCGGCACGGGAACGGGCTTCTTGCCTACGCGAGACATGGGATAACCTCCTCCGTCCCGATCAGAACACGGTGCAGAGCACTTCACCGCCGACGTTGCGCTCGCGCGCCTCGTGGTCGGCCATGACGCCCTGCGGGGTGGAAACGATGGTGACGCCGAGGCCGTCGGCCACGTGCGGCAGCTCGCCAACCGACGAGTAGACCCGGCGGCCGGGTTTCGACACGCGCTTGATCTCGCGGATCACCGGGCGGCCGTCGTAGTACTTGAGCTCGATGGCGAACTCGGTGCGGCCGTTGCCGAGGTCGGTGGCCGCGTAGTCGCGGATGTAACCCTCGGACCTCAGCACGTTGAGGACGCTGGCGCGCAGGCGCGAGCCGGGCGTCTGGACCACGTTGCGACGGCGCAGCTGGCCGTTGCGGATGCGGGTGAGCATGTCGCCCACGGGATCGTTGACCATGGGGACCTCCTTACCAGCTCGACTTGACCAGGCCGGGGATCAGCCCCCGGTTGCCAAGCTCGCGCAGCGCCACGCGCGAGATGCCCATCTTGCGGTAGAAGGCGCGCGGACGGCCGGTGATGCCGCAGCGATTGCGGATCCGGGTGGCCGACGAGTTGCGCGGCAGTTCCGCGAGCTTGAGGCGCGCCTCGAAGCGCTCCTCCATCTCGAGGCCATCGTTGTTGGCGATCTCGAGGAGCGCCTTCCGCTTGGCCGCGAAGCGCTTCACCAGCGCCTTGCGGGCCTCGTTCTTCTCGACTGAGCTTTTCTTCGACATGGGATCTATCTCCGGTGTCCGCGTCTGAGGCCCGAGGGCCTCACTGCCGGAACGGGAACTGGAAGGCGGCGAGCAGGGCCTTGGCTTCGGCATCGGTCTTGGCGGTGGTCGCCACGACGATGTCCATGCCCCAAGTCTGCTCGGCCTTGTCGTAGGAGATCTCCGGGAACACGAGGTGCTCCTTGAGACCCAGCGCGTAGTTGCCGCGGCCGTCGAACGAGCGCGGATTCAGGCCCCGGAAGTCACGCACGCGCGGCAGCGCGATGGTGATAAGCCGATCCATGAACTCGTACATGCGCTGCTTGCGCAGCGTCACCTTGCAGCCGATCGGCATGCCCTCGCGGACCTTGAAGGTCGCGATGGCTTTCCGGGCCCGGGTGATCACCGGCTTCTGGCCGGCGATGAGCGAGAGGTCGCCCGCCGCAACGGTGGCCTTCTTCGAATCCGCGGTGGATTCGCCGACGCCCATGTTGATCACGATCTTCGTGATCTGCGGCACTTCCATCGGGTTCTTGTAGCCGAACTCCTCGATGAGCTTCTGGCGAACCACCTCATCGTAATGCTTGCGCATACGCGGGGTGTAGGCGTTCTTGTCGGCCTCAGCCATCGATCTGATCCCCCGTGGTCTTGGCGAACCGGACCTTGCGCCCGTCTTCGAGGATGCGGAAACCCACGCGGGTCGGCTTGCCGTTGGCATCCGCGACCGCGATGTTCGAGAGCTGGATGGCGGCCTCCTTGGAGATGATGCCGCCTTCCTGGTTCTGGGTCTGCTTCTGGTGCTTCTTGACCAGGTTGACGCCGCGCACGAAGGCCCGGCCTTCCTTCGGCAGAACCTGGATCACCTCGCCCGAGCGGCCGGTATCGCGGCCGGTGAGGACGACGACCGTGTCGCCCTTCTTGATCTTCGCGGCCATCACAGCACCTCCGGGGCCAGGGAGATGATCTTCATGTGGTTGCGCGCGCGCAGCTCCCGCGGCACCGGTCCGAAGATGCGGGTGCCGATCGGCTCCTTCTGATTGTTGATCAGAACGGCGGCGTTCTTGTCGAAGCGGATCACTGATCCGTCGACGCGCTTCACGGCCTTGGCCGTCCGAACGACGACCGCCTTCATGACGTCGCCCTTCTTGACGCGACCGCGCGGGATCGCCTCCTTCACGGAAACGACGATGACATCGCCGACGCCGGCATATTTGCGCTTCGACCCGCCGAGAACCTTGATGCACATTACACGGCGTGCACCCGAGTTGTCGGCGACGTCCAGATTCGTCTGCATCTGGATCACGTGCGTGACTCCTTGTTTCAGGCGGGTTTCCGCACACGGGCGGTATTGCCCGGCGGACGACGCCTGATGGGGATGTTAAATCCCCGGCTCATGTGTTCGACCGCGCTGGCGGTGTCGTGAGACACCGGCGCGGTCACCGCGTTCACAGGGTGCGAGCACCCATCGGAAATGTCGCGAAGGCCGGGCGCATACTACGCTCAGCCGGGGATGGCAAGCGTGACGGACCGTAATCCGAAGGGCGCGGGCGCGGCGGAGACGCGGTTTTACGGCCGGCGGACTGCGGCCCCGGCCTAACCAGCTACGGGCAATACGCCTACGGAGACGGCGTTCGATTGTTGGGAAAAGGTCGCCGCCGGGAACGGGGCTGGCTCGTTACGGGGAACGTGCCTGGCGGGACAGATATGACCGGCGCGCATCGCGGCGCGCCGAGCCTTCCTGCGGGCGGACCTCGACGAGTTGGGATCGCCGAGGCCCGGTATTCGGGGGCGATCAGGCAGGCTGGCCGGTCGGCTCGAACAGGAAGCCTTCCAGGCTCGGAATGGTCACCGCCGTGCCGCAGGCGGGTTTCGACAGGCGCCAGGGATGCTCGGAGCGGGCGCGGATCGCCTCGGAGGGACGCAGCCGCCGGACGGTCCCATCCGCCCGCAGCTCCTCGATCGCCAGGAAGCCGTAGACCTGGAGGCGCGAGGCCGTGAGCTTGGTCGCGCGGTCGTCGGCCGCCAGAACCATGCTGCCGGTGGCATAGACCGCGTCCAGCAGCGACCGCTGCTCGCTGCGGCGGCGATCCCGCGCGTCCCGCTCACTGGGGGCCTGGGCGGGGATGGGCCGCCGGAACGGAACGACGTTGCTGACGGCGACGCAACCCATACGCAGAATCCTTGACGCGAACCCGGGGCACCGTTCCGGCCGCCCGACGATCGCGACATTTCGACGGATCGCTTTAATCTTCCGTAGACCGTGACGGCGCGCCCCTGCCCCGATCCGGCACGGTACCGGCGCGACACGCCGTTGCGACCCGGATCCTGCGGCTCCGAACGCGGCACCGCGTGGGGAGATACAACGCGGCGGAGATGGGACAGTCGAAGGCGCCGAGAGAATCGCCGCTCCCCGCCGATCCGACTCACATCACACCGGCCCTCGTGTGCGTAAGCAGTTCTGAAGTCTACGAGAGGTTTTGCATTGAAGATCGTCCGCCTCTCTCGTTCGACCGTCAGATCCCGCGAGCCGAAAGGAGGCCCTTCAACAATACGTGGTGCTGTTCCGGCATTGCCGAATGTGGATCGAGCCGACGCGATCTCCGGAATGAACGTCAGCGTTGTGTCACCGCACCCGGTAAGCGCCAGGGCGTCGCCGAACAGGCTGACGACTCAGATCCGATCCACCCTGCTCAGAACCGCTGGAGTTGCCGGGGCGCGGGCCTCCGGTGGTCCGAAATGCCGATCTTCGCCAGACCCGGATCGACCGTGCCGGAGACCGGCCGCTCGACGTGATTCGCTGATGTGCCGGGGCGTACCCCTTTGATCACGCCGCGCTCGCCGGCATCCCACCACGGATCGAATCGCCTGAGATTGACGACCCCGGTGGTCGCGGCGGATTATTCGAAATCGGGCACGTTCGTCACGCGCGTCACCACGCCTTGACCGATCTTTAACCTCCTGCGCGGCGCAGATTTCTGCCCTCGGTGCATTGACCTGCCGGGCAACCGCGTCTAGAAGCGCGTCCACTTCGGACGGCCATCGGCTGCCGACGGTCCCTCGGGTTTGCCCTCGGAAACCGTCGCCATCGCCCGCGCACCGAGGGATCAAATCGCCTGACGCTGTAAGTCAGATCCGTAGGTACGAGCGCGTCCGTTTCGGGCGTGCTCCTCTACCCACACCGCGCCGAGGGTCCGTGACAGGGCCTCCGGCGCATATTCGTTTTGCGGATTGCCCTGGGCAATCCGGCCAAGGTGACCGAGGAAGAGGGCACAGGATGCCGACGATCAACCAGCTGATCGCCCAGCCGCGGAAGATCCAGCGGAGCCGCAACAAGGTTCCGGCGCTCGACGCTTGCCCGCAGAAGCGCGGCGTCTGCACCCGGGTCTACACGACGACCCCGAAGAAGCCGAACTCGGCCCTTCGTAAGGTCGCCAAGGTCCGCTTGACCAACGGCTTCGAGGTGATCGGCTACATCCCGGGCGAGGGCCACAACCTTCAGGAGCACTCCGTGGTGATGATCCGCGGCGGCCGCGTGAAGGATCTTCCGGGCGTGCGCTACCACATTCTGCGCGGCGTGCTCGACACGCAGGGCGTGAAGAACCGCAAGCAGCGCCGCTCCAAGTACGGCGCCAAGCGGCCGAAGTAAGACCGGCGACCAGAGCTTATCCGGTCGTTTCCAAGCGTTTCCACGGCCTCGTAAGGATGTCGCCGGCTTTCTCCGGAAAGCCAAGGCGGCCTGCGCGGGGTGCTTAAGTCAGACTCGTTTGAGAGTTGTAAGAGATGTCCCGTCGCCACTCTGCCGAGAAGCGTGAGATCATCCCGGACCCGAAGTACGGGGACGTGGTGCTGACGAAGTTCATGAATTCGATCATGTACGAGGGCAAGAAGTCGACCGCCGAGCGGATCGTCTACGGTGCCTTCGACATCGTCGAGAACCGCGCCCGCGCCAACCCGATCGAGGTGTTCCGCGCCGCCCTCGACAACGTCGCCCCGATGATCGAGGTCCGCTCCCGTCGCGTCGGCGGCGCGACCTACCAGGTCCCGGTCGAGGTCCGGACCGAGCGCCGCCAGGCCCTGGCGATCCGCTGGCTGATCCAGGCTGCCCGGTCGCGCAACGACCGTACCATGGTCGAGCGGCTCTCCGCCGAACTGCTCGACGCCGCCAACAACCGCGGCAACGCCGTCAAGAAGCGGGAAGACACGCACCGGATGGCGGAAGCCAACCGCGCCTTCTCGCACTACCGCTGGTAAGCGGTTCCGCCGTCTCTCAGGAGCAATCCGATGCCCCGCACGCACGCGATCGAGGACTACCGCAACTTCGGCATCATGGCCCACATCGATGCCGGCAAGACCACGACCACGGAGCGGATCCTCTACTACACCGGAAAGTCCCATAAGATCGGCGAGGTCCATGAGGGCGCCGCCACGATGGACTGGATGGAGCAGGAGCAGGAGCGTGGCATCACGATCACGTCCGCCGCGACGACGTGCTTCTGGCGCGACAAGCGCCTGAACATCATCGACACCCCCGGCCACGTGGATTTCACCATCGAGGTGGAGCGTTCGCTCCGCGTGCTCGACGGCGCCGTGTGCGTGCTCGACGGCAACCAGGGCGTCGAGCCCCAGACCGAGACCGTGTGGCGCCAGGCCGACAAGTACGACGTGCCGCGCGTCGTGTTCGTCAACAAGATGGACAAGATCGGCGCCGACTTCTTCAAGTGCGTGGCCGACATCATCGACCGCGTCGCCGGCAAGCCGGTGTGCCTGCAGCTGCCGATCGGTTCGGAGTCGAACTTCCAGGGCGTGATCGACCTCATCAAGATGAAGGCGATCGTCTGGTCGGGTGAAGCGCTGGGCGCCAATTTCGACGAGATCGAGATCCCGGCCGACCTGAAGGATCAGGCCGTCGAGTATCGGACCAAGCTGGTTGAGGCCTGCGTCGAGCTGGACGACGAGGCCATGGGCGCCTACCTCGACGGCACCGAGCCGGACGAGGCCAGCATGCGCAAGCTCGTGCGCAAGGCCGTGCAGCTGCGCGCCTTCCATCCGGTGCTGTGCGGCTCGGCCTTCAAGAACAAGGGCGTGCAGCCGCTCCTCGACGCCGTCGTGGATTACCTGCCCTCCCCGGCCGACCGCGGCGAGATCAAGGGCATCGACTTCAAGACCGAGGAAGAGACTGTCCGTCACCCGACGGATTCGGATCCCTTCTCCATGCTCGCCTTCAAGATCATGGACGATCCCCACGTCGGTACGATCACCTTCTGCCGCGTGTATTCGGGCAAGGTCGATTCGGGCGCCAACGTGCTCAACTCCTCGCGCGACAAGAAGGAGCGCGTCGGCCGCATGCTCCTGATGCACGCCAACAACCGTGAGGACATCAAGGAGGCCTTCGCCGGCGACATCGTCGCCCTGGCCGGCCTCAAGGATACCCGCACGGGCGACACCCTCTGCGATCCGCAGAAGGCTGTCATCCTCGAGAAGATGGAGTTCCCCGAGCCCGTCATCGAGATCGCCGTCGAGCCCAAGTCGAAGGCAGATCAGGAGAAGCTCGGTATCGCGCTGGCGAAGCTCGCCGCCGAGGATCCGTCGTTCCGCGTCTCCACCGACCAGGAATCGGGCCAGACCATCCTTAAGGGGATGGGCGAGCTCCACCTGGACATCAAGGTCGACATCCTGCGCCGTACCTACAAGGTCGACGCGAATATCGGCCAGCCGCAGGTGGCCTATCGCGAGAAGCTGACCCGCCGTCAGGAGATTGACTACACGCACAAGAAGCAGACCGGCGGTACCGGCCAGTTCGCTCGCGTGAAGTTCGTGGTCGAGCCGAACGAGCCGGGCGCCGGCTTCGCCTTCGAGTCGAAGATCGTCGGCGGCGCGGTGCCGAAGGAGTACATCCCCGGCGTCGAGAAGGGCCTGAACTCAGTCCTGGGCGCGGGCGTGCTCGCCGGCTTCCCGGTGGTCGACGTGAAGGTCGAACTGATCGACGGTGCCTATCACGACGTCGACTCGTCGGCGCTGGCCTTCGAGATCGCCTCCCGCGCCGCCTTCCGCGAAGCCCTGCAGAAGGGCGGCTCGGTGCTGCTCGAGCCGGTGATGAAGGTCGAGGTCGTCTCGCCGGAGGAATACACCGGTTCGGTCATCGGCGATCTGAACTCCCGCCGCGGCCAGATCCAGGGCCAGGACATGCGCGGCAACGCCAACGTCATCAACGCGATGGTGCCGCTGGCCAACATGTTCGGCTACGTGAACCAGCTGCGCTCCTTCTCCCAGGGCCGCGCCAACTTCACGATGCAGTTCGACCACTACGAAGAGGTGCCGCGCGGTGAGGCCGACAAGGTCATCGCCAAGTACGCCTAAGGTTTTACGCCTAGACATCTCTTCATCCGCAACACGAATTCGAATTTAGGAGGCTCTGATGGGCAAGGAAAAGTTCGCTCGCACCAAGCCGCACTGCAACATCGGCACGATCGGGCACGTGGATCACGGCAAGACGTCTTTGACGGCGGCGATCACGAAGGTCCTGGCCGAGACGGGCGGGGCGACGTTCACGGCCTACGACCAGATCGACAAGGCGCCGGAGGAGAAGGCGCGCGGGATCACGATCTCGACGGCGCACGTGGAGTACGAGACGGCCAACCGGCACTACGCCCACGTCGATTGCCCCGGCCACGCCGACTACGTGAAGAACATGATCACCGGGGCGGCGCAGATGGACGGCGCGATCCTGGTGGTGTCGGCGGCCGACGGCCCGATGCCGCAGACCCGCGAGCACATCCTGCTGGCCCGCCAGGTCGGCGTCCCGGCGCTGGTGGTGTTCCTCAACAAGGTCGACATGGTCGACGACGAGGAGCTGCTGGAGCTGGTCGAGCTCGAGGTGCGCGAGCTCCTGTCGAAGTACGACTTCCCGGGCGACGACATCCCGATCACCAAGGGCTCGGCGCTGATGGCGCTGGAGGACAAGGAGCCCAAGATCGGCAAGGAGGCGGTGCTGGCGCTGATGGCCACCGTCGACAGCTACATCCCGCAGCCGGAGCGGCCGATCGACCTGCCGTTCCTGATGCCGATCGAGGACGTGTTCTCGATCTCGGGGCGCGGCACGGTGGTGACGGGCCGGGTCGAGCGCGGGATCGTGAAGGTCGGCGAGACGGTGGAGATCGTCGGCATCCGCGACACGCAGACCACGACGGTGACCGGCGTGGAGATGTTCCGCAAGCTGCTCGACCAGGGCCAGGCGGGCGACAACGTCGGCGTGCTGCTGCGCGGCACGAAGCGCGAGGACGTGGAGCGCGGCCAGGTCGTGTGCAAGCCGGGTTCGGTGAAGCCGCACGCCAAGTTCAAGGCCGAGGCCTACATCCTGACCAAGGAAGAGGGCGGGCGGCACACGCCGTTCTTCACGAACTACCGGCCGCAATTCTACTTCCGCACGACGGACGTGACCGGGATCGTGACCCTGCCGGAGGGCACCGAGATGGTGATGCCGGGCGACAACGTGACCATGGACGTGGTGCTGATCGTGCCGGTGGCCATGGAGGAGAAGCTGCGCTTCGCCATCCGCGAGGGCGGCCGCACCGTCGGCGCCGGCGTCGTCGCCGCCATCAACGATTGATAGCAGAGAAGCATCCTTAGCAGGGCGCGGCGGGGGCTTGCCTCCGCACTCCCCGCCGTCCCTCTCAAGGTTCCAGGAACATGAACGGTCAGAACATCCGCATCCGCCTGAAGGCGTTCGATCACCGCATCCTCGATGCGTCGACCAAGGAGATCGTCTCCACGGCCCGGCGCACCGGCGCGACCATCCGGGGCCCGATCCCGCTTCCGACGCATATCGAGAAGTTCACCGTCAACCGCTCGCCGCACATCGACAAGAAGTCGCGCGAGCAGTTCGAGATGCGCACGCACAAGCGTGTGCTCGATATCGTCGATCCGACGCCGCAGACCGTGGACGCGCTGATGAAGCTCGACCTCGCCGCCGGCGTGGACGTGGAGATCAAGCTCTGAGTCCCGCCGGGACTTAGAGCTTACCGTTTCATCGCGCGAGGGAGACACCTATGCGCTCAGGCGTCATCGCACAGAAGGTCGGGATGACCCGCGTCTTTACGGACGCGGGGGAACATGTCCCCGTCACCGTGCTCAAGATCGATCAATGCCAGGTGGTTGCCCACCGCACCGTCGAGAAGAACGGCTATGTCGCGCTGCAGGTCGGCGTCGGCAAGGCCAAGGTCAAGAACGTCTCGGCCGCCGAGCGGGGCCGATTCGCGGTCGCCAAGGTCGAGCCGAAGAAGAAGCTGGCCGAGTTCCGCGTGTCAGAGGACGCGCTGATCCCGGTCGGCGCGGAGATCACCGCGGACCACTTCATCCCCGGCCAGTTCGTGGATGTCACCGGCACCACCACCGGTAAGGGCTTCGCGGGCGGCATCAAGCGCTGGAACTTCGGCGGCTTGCGCGCCACCCACGGCGTTTCGATCTCGCATCGGTCGATCGGTTCGACCGGCGGCCGTCAGGATCCGGGCAAGACCTTCAAGAACAAGAAGATGCCGGGTCACCTCGGTGTCGAGCGGGTCACGACCCAGAACCTGCGCGTGGTGCGCACCGATCCCGAGCGCGGCCTGATCCTGGTCGAGGGCGCGGTTCCGGGCGTCGCCGGCGGCTGGATCCAGATCCGCGACGCGGTGAAGCGCAAGCTCCCCGCCGACGTGCCGCTGCCGGGCAAGTTCCGTGAGAACGGCGCTGCCCCCGAGTCCGCCCAGACTGCCCCCGAGGCCCCTGCGGCTGAGGAGACCGCCTGATGAAGCTCGATATCACCACCCTCGACGGCGCCGGCGCCGGTTCGGTCGAGCTGAACGAGGACATCTTCGGCCTTGAGCCGCGGGCCGACCTCCTTCAGCGCATGGTCCGCTGGCAGCTGGCCAAGCGCCGGGCCGGCACCCATGCCGTGAAGAACCGCTCGGCTGTGAACCGGACCCGCAAGAAGCTGTACAAGCAGAAGGGCACCGGCAACGCCCGCCACGGCGCGGCCTCGGCTCCGCAGTTCCGCGGCGGCGGCCGGGCCTTCGGTCCGGTCGTTCGCGACCACAGCCACGACCTGCCCAAGAAGGTCCGGGCGCTGGCTCTGCGTCACGCCCTCTCGGCCAAGGCCAAGGCCTCGACCCTGATCGTCGTCGACGACATCAAGATCGAGGATCACAAGACCAAGGGTCTCGTCGAGCGCTTCGGCAAGATGGGCCTCTCCAACGCGCTGATCATCGGCGGTGCCGAGGTCGACGTGAACTTCGGCCGGGCCGCCCGCGCCATCCCGCAGATCGACGTGCTGCCCGTGCAGGGCATCAACGTCTACGACATCCTGCGCCGCGACACGCTCGTCCTGACCAAGGCCGCCGTCGACGCGCTGGAGGAGCGTTTCAAATGAGTGCCGATCTGCGCCACTACGACATCATCGTCTCCCCGGTCATCACCGAGAAGGCGACGAACCTGACCGAGCAGAACAAGGTTGTCTTCCGGGTCGCCCCCAAGGCGACCAAGCCTCAGATCAAGGAGGCGGTGGAGAAGCTGTTCGACGTGAAGGTCACGGCCGTGAACACCCTTGTCACCAAGGGAAAGAAGAAGATTTTCCGCGGACTCCGCGGACAGCGCTCCGACGTGAAGAAGGCGATTGTGACCCTGGCCGAGGGCCACACGATCGACGTCACGACCGGGCTCTGAGGACGGGTTTTAGGGATCCAAGCCGATGGCCTTGAAGACATTCAAACCGGTCACGCCGAGCCTGCGCCAGCTCGTGCTCGTCGACCGCCGTGAGCTCTACAAGGGCAAGCCGGTGAAGGCGCTGACGGAGGGCAAGTCGTCCTCCGGCGGCCGGAACAACCTTGGCCGGATTACCGTCCGCTTCCGCGGCGGTGGCCACAAGCGCGTGCTGCGCAACGTCGACTTCAAGCGTCGCGAGCAGCTCGGTGTCGTCGCGACCGTGGAGCGGATCGAGTACGATCCGAACCGCACGGCGTTCATCGCGCTGATCAACTTCCCCGATGGGAAGCAGAGCTACATCCTGGCCCCGCAGCGGCTGCAGCCGGGCGACAAGGTCGTGGCCGGCGAGGGTGTCGACATCAAGCCGGGCAATGCCGGTCCGGTCGGCTCGATGCCGGTGGGCACCATCGTCCACAACATCGAGCTGAAGATCGGCAAGGGCGGCGCGATCGCCCGCTCGGCCGGCAACTACGCGCAGATCGTGGGCCGCGACCAGGGCTACGTGACGCTCCGCCTGAATTCCGGCGAGCAGCGCCTGGTCCACGGCCAGTGCTTCGCCAGCGTGGGCGCGGTCTCGAACCCGGACCACATGAACATCTCGCTCGGCAAGGCCGGGCGCAACCGGTGGCTCGGCAAGCGCCCGCATAACCGCGGCGTGGCTATGAACCCGGTGGATCACCCGCACGGCGGCGGCGAGGGTCGCACATCGGGCGGCCGCAACCCGGTCACGCCCTGGGGCGTGCCCACCAAGGGGAAGAAGACCCGGTCCAACAAGCGGACCGACGTGTTCATCCTGTCCAGCCGCCACAACCGCAAGAAGTAATCGCTATGGCACGCTCTCTCTGGAAGGGGCCGTTCGTCGACGGCTACCTCTTCAAGAAGGCCGAGGCGGCGCGGGGCTCCTCGCGCTCCGAGGTCATCAAGATCTGGAGCCGCCGCTCCACGATCCTCCCGCAGTTCGTCGGGCTCACCTTCGGTGTGCACAACGGGCAGAAGCACATCCCGGTCTACGTCACCGAGGAAATGGTCGGGCACAAGTTCGGCGAATTCTCGCCGACCCGCACCTTCCCGGGCCACGCGGCCGACAAGAAGGCGAAGAGGCGCTGAGATGGGCAAGCAAGCCACCCCCCGCGCGCTCCCCGAGAACGAGGCCAAGGCGGTCGCGCGCATGCTGCGCGTCAGCCCGCAGAAGCTCAACCTCGTGGCGCAGATGATCCGCGGCAAGAAGGTCGACACCGCGTTGGCCGACCTGCAGTTCTCGCGCAAGCGGATCTCCACCGAGGTCAAGAAGTGCCTCGAGAGCGCCATCGCGAACGCCGAGAACAACCACGATCTGGACGTAGACGACCTCGTCGTCTCCCAGGCCTTCGTGGGCAAGGCGCTGGTTCTCAAGCGCTTTCACGCCCGCGCCCGCGGCCGCGGCGCGCGTATCCTGAAGCCCTTCTCGAACCTCACCATCGTGGTTCGCGAAGTCCGCCAGGCCGAAGCGGCCTGAGGAGGATCTGATGGGCCAGAAAGTCAATCCGATCGGTCTCCGGCTCGGTATCAACCGGACCTGGGATTCCCGCTGGTTCGCCACCAAGGGCGACTACGCGAAGCTCATGCACGAGGACGTCGCGATCCGCGCCGCCCTCATGAAGCAGCTCAAGCAGGCGGCGGTCTCCAAGATCGTCATCGAGCGACCGCACCGGAAGTGCCGCGTCACCATCCACTCGGGCCGTCCGGGCGTGGTGATCGGCAAGAAGGGCGCGGATATCGAGAAGCTGCGCAAGCTCGTCGGCACCATGACCAAGGCCGACGTGACCATCAACATCGTCGAGGTGCGCAAGCCCGAGATCGACGCCACCCTGGTGGCTGACTCGATCGCCCAGCAGCTCGAGCGCCGCGTCGCCTTCCGGCGGGCCATGAAGCGCGCCGTCCAGTCGGCGATGCGTCTGGGCGCCGAGGGCATCCGGATCAACTGCTCGGGCCGTCTCGGCGGCGCCGAGATCGCCCGCCAGGAATGGTACCGCGAGGGCCGCGTCCCGCTGCACACCCTGCGCGCGGACGTGGATTACGGGACCGCCACGGCGTTCACGACCTACGGGACCTGCGGCATCAAGGTGTGGGTGTTCAAGGGCGAGATCCTCGAGCACGACCCGATGGCCCAGGACAAGAAGGCCCAGGAAGAGGGCGGCCGCTCCGGCGGGCGCCGCGAGCGCGATGGCGAGGGCGGCCGCGAGCGCGGACGCCGCGAGCGCGAGCACGCGTAAGGTAGGAAGCCATGCTGCAACCGAAAAAGACCCGCTTCCGCAAGCAGTTCAAGGGCCGCATTCACGGTGCGGCCAAGGGCGGCTTCGAGCTGAACTTCGGCCAGTTCGGCCTGAAGGCGGTGGAGCCCGAGCGCGTCACCGCCCGCCAGATCGAGGCGGCCCGCCGCGCGATCACCCGCGAGATGAAGCGCCAGGGCCGCGTCTGGATCCGGGTGTTCCCGGATGTGCCGGTCTCCTCGAAGCCGACCGAGGTCCGCATGGGCTCCGGCAAGGGCGCCCCGGACTATTGGGCCGCCCGGGTGCATCCCGGCCGGATCATGTTCGAGGTCGACGGCGTCGCCGAGGCCATCGCCAAGGAGGCGCTTCGCCTTGGTGCCGCGAAGCTCCCGATCCGCACGCGGGTCGTCCAACGCATCGCCGACTGAACGGAGGCTATCGTGAAGTCGACCCAGAGAGTGTCTGATCTCAAGGCGTTGTCGCCGGATCAGTTGAACGACGAGTTGCTGAACCTCAAGAAGGAGCAGTTCAACCTGCGCTTCCAGGGGGCCACCGGCCAGCTCGAGAACGTCGCCCGCGTCCGTGAGGTTCGCCGCGACATCGCCCGCGTCCGCACCCTGCAGCGTTCGAAGACGCTGCAGGCGGCCAAGAGCTGACGAAGGGCTTAGGAGAACATCATGCCGAAGCGCGTCCTGCAGGGCACCGTCGTCAGCGACAAGGGCGAGAAGACCATCGTGGTGAAGGTGGAGCGCCGCTTCACGCACCCGGTGATGAAGAAGACCGTGCGCCGCTCGAAGAACTACCACGCCCATGACGAGGCGAATGTCGCCAAGGTCGGGCAGACGGTGTTCATCGAGGAGTGCCGTCCGTTCTCGAAGACCAAGACCTGGAAGCTGGTCGAAGGCGAGGCCGCCCAGGCTGAGGCCGGCGAAGCTGCCTGATCCGGACGGGGTCGGGTCGCGGGTGGCCCGATGCATTCTGGTCCCGCGAAGGCTCTCGGGAAGCGATCGGTGGAAGCCTCGCGGCGATGCGGGGCTTTCGCGTTTGCGCCGTCGGTGACGGTCCGGATGTCGCGCGCTCCGTCATCGCGAGCGCAGCACGGTGACCGGCGCGCGCGCGGACCGGGACGCGTCTGACGCAAACGGCCCCGGAGAGGCTCCGGGGCCGGCATAGCGTTCGCGTCGTTGACTCTGCCGCGATCCTCTCGGACTGGCGGCGGCGCGGCTTAAGCCTCGCCCTCGTCGAGCTCGTCCGGCGTCGGCGCGGCGTTCTCAAGGATCTTCTCGGCGACGAGTCCCGAGTTCTGCCGGATCGAGGTCTCGATCTCGGCTGCGATCTTCGGGTTGTCGCGCAGGAAGCCCTTCGAGTTCTCGCGGCCCTGGCCGAGGCGCTGGCTGTTGTACGAGAACCAGGCCCCGGACTTCTCGACGATCCCGGCCTTCACACCGAGGTCGATGAGCTCGCCGACCTTCGACACGCCCTCGCCAAACATGATGTCGAACTCGACCTGCTTGAACGGCGGGGCGACCTTGTTCTTCACCACCTTGACGCGGACCTGGTTGCCGATCGCCTCGTCGCGGTCCTTCAGGGTCGAGATGCGGCGAATGTCGAGGCGCACCGAGGCGTAGAACTTCAGGGCGTTGCCGCCCGTGGTGGTCTCCGGGCTGCCGTACATCACGCCGATCTTCATCCGGATCTGGTTGATGAAGATCACCATGCAGTTCGAGCGCGAGATCGAACCGGTGAGCTTTCGCAGGGCCTGGCTCATCAGCCGCGCCTGGAGGCCGGGCTGGCTCTCGCCCATCTCGCCCTCGATCTCGGCCCGCGGGGTCAGCGCGGCCACCGAATCGACCACCAGCACGTCGATGGCGCCGGAGCGCACCAGCGTGTCGGTGATCTCGAGGGCCTGCTCGCCCGTGTCGGGCTGGGAGATCAGCAGGTCGTCGAGATTGACGCCGAGCTTGCGGGCATAGACCGGGTCGAGGGCGTGCTCCGCGTCGATGAAGGCGCAGACGCCGCCCTTCTTCTGGGCTTCCGCGATGGTGTGGAGCGCCAGGGTCGTCTTGCCGGACGATTCGGGGCCGTAGATCTCGACCACCCGTCCGCGGGGAAGGCCGCCGACGCCGAGCGCGATGTCGAGCCCCAGCGAGCCGGTGGAGATCGTCTCGACCTCCTGCACCTTGTCGTTCTTACCGAGCCGCATGATCGAGCCCTTGCCGAAGGCGCGCTCGATCTGGGACAGGGCGGCGTCGATCGCCTTGGACTTGTCCTTGTCCTTATCCTTGTCCACGGGGGGCATGTCGGCCACTTTCAATGCGGGCTGGGCCATCTGGCGGGCTCCTTATGAAGGGGTTGGGCGCCATTCACAACGCGCGGCAACACCGCGTCTTTGTGCCCGTTTTGTTCTATTTTTGCAAGGGCGCGACGATGGCGATGTCGCCGCGATGCCGGCGATGCGCCGGTTCTCCACCGCGGCGAACCGCGCCGGGCCGTTCCCGGCCCTGCGCCCTCCCCCTCAATCGGCCATGGTCTTCTTCACGGTCTCGACGAGCTGCTTCAGGCTGAACGGCTTGGGCAGGAAGTTGAAGGTCTCGCCCTCCGGCAGGTTCTTGCGGAAGGCGTCCTCGGCGTAGCCGGAGACGAAGATCACCTTCAGGTCGGGCTGGTGCTTGCGCACCTCCCGCAGGAGTGTCGGGCCGTCCATCTCGGGCATGACCACGTCGGAGACCACGAGGTCGATCGGCTGGGCGCCCTCGCGGACGATCGCCAGGGCTTCCAGGCCCGAGGCCGCCTCCAGCACCGTGTAGCCGCGGGCCGAGAGGGCCCGGCTGTTGACCGCCCGCACCGGATCCTCGTCCTCCACGAGCAGGATGATTCCCTGCCCCGTATGGTCGGCGGCGGGCTTGCGCGGTGCGGGCCTGTCGGGCTTGCCGGACGGGTCGCCGGCGGCCACGCCGGCGTCGCCGCGCCCGCCCTGCTCCGGCGCCGTGAACGGTCCGGTCCGCGGCAGGGCCGCGACCGGCGGCGGCACCTCCTCCGGCTCGGCCACGGGGACGTGGCGCGGCAGGTAGATGCGGAAGGCCGTGCCCGACCCCATCGTCGATTGCACGTCGATGGTGCCGCCGGATTGCTTGACGATGCCGAACACCGTCGAGAGCCCCAGCCCCGTACCCTTGCCGATCTCCTTGGTGGTGAAGAACGGCTCGAAGATCTTCTCCATCAGCTCGGGGGGGATGCCCTGGCCGGTGTCGCGGACCTCGATCAGCACGTGGTCGCCCGTCGGTGCCCCGCCGCGCCCCTCGACCGCCGAGGCCGGCCCCGGATCGGTGACGTTCTCGGTGCGGATCACCAGCTTGCCGCCCTCCGGCATCGCATCCCGGGCGTTGACCGCGAGATTCACGATCACCTGCTCGAACTGGTTGACGTCGGCCTTCACGGGCCAGACCTCGCGGCCGTGCTTCAGCTCCAGGGCGACCCGCTCGCCGAGCAGGCGCTTGAGCAGGAGGGTCAGTTCCGAGAGCGCCTCCCCGACATTCATCACCTCCGGCCGCAGGGTCTGGCGGCGGGAGAACGCCAGGAGCTGGCGGACGAGGCCCGCCGCCCGGTTGGCGTTCTGCTTGATCTGCATGATGTCCTGGAAGGCCGGATCGGTCGGCCGGTGGCTCGCCAGCAGCAGGTCCGAATAGCCGATGATCGCCTGCAGCACGTTGTTGAAGTCGTGGGCGATGCCGCCCGCGAGCTGGCCCACGGCGTTCATCTTTTGGGCCTGGGCGACCTGCTGCTCCAGCTGGCGCTGGGCCGTGGTGTCGAGGGCGTACAGGATCACCCGCTCGGCCTCGTCGGTCTTCTGCCCCGGGTCGCCGCCGTCGGCCGGGCTGAGCCAGACCCGCGCCGAGCGGCCGCCCGGACCGTTGAGCTGGACCTCGATCGGCTCGGGGTCGGTCCGGCCGCTCGCCGCGCGGGCGAGCCCGGCCTCCAGGGCGGTGCGATCAGTCACCGAGTCGGCGACGTTGGGCTCGGCCCGGGCCGTGCCGTCCCCGTCGAGCGCGCCGTCCTCGGCCTGGCGCGGGACCGTGCCGAACAGCCGGGTGAACGAGGCGTTGGCCCGGGCGATCCGCCCGGTCCGGTCGAGGGTCGCGATGGCGATCGGCGAATTGTTGAGGAACCGGGCGAGGCGCACCTCGGCGGCGCGCTGCGGCTCGTCGGTCTCGGCCCCGGCGGAGCGGTTGATCACGAAGGTCCGGGAGGATCCGGGCTTGCCGTCCTTGCCGAAGGCGATCCGGTGGTAGAGCCGCACCGGCAGGGTGTGGCCGTTGCGGCGGCGCAGGTCGAGGTCGAAGCGGTCGGTGCGGACCTCCCCGGGCAGGCCGGCGGCGCGCACGAGGACATCCGCCTCCGGGGCGATCTCGGTGAGGTGTGGGCCGCCGTGGCCGACGCTCGCCAGATCGTAGCCGAGCCAGGCCGCCAGGGTGGCGTTCATGTAGACGATGGCGCCGGCCGGATCGATCGACAGGAAGCCCGCCGGGGCGTGGTCCAGGTAGTCGATCGCGTGCTGGAGTTCCTGGAAGACGTTCTCCTGCCGCTCGCGCTCGGCGGTGATGTCGGCCACCGTCCAGAGCGAGGCGGCCCGGCGCGGGCGCGCGAGCGGCCGGACCGAGACCCGGTACCATCCGAAGCTGCGCTCGCCGGCGACCGGGCCCAGCGGCGGCGACATCCGGACCTCCTCGGTATGGGCCCGGGCGTCGCGCGAGGCCTGAGACAGGCGGTAGACCGCCTCGGAGACCTCCGGCGGCCCGACCAGGATGCGCTCCATGGGCACGAGGTTCGAGAAGGTGTCGCCGCCGGCGATCCGCAGATAGGCCTCGTTCGCGTAGATCAGCCGGCCGCCATCCTCGACGACCAGCGCCCCGTCGGGCGAGGCGTCGACGATGCCCTTGGTGATGTCGTCCCGGGCGGCGCTGCCACTGAGCTGGAGCGCCCCGATCGCCAGGGCGAACAGGAAGAACACCCCCGCCATCGCCAGCAGGGCCAGCAGCCAGACGATCAGCGACTGCGCCTGCTCGTTCGCCACGAACGACAGGCCGATGGCGGCCCCGACCAGCAGGCCCGCCAGCACCAGCAGCAGACCGACCCGGCCCGGCTGTTCCGAGCGGTCGATGGATCCGGTCGCCTGCGGCGCAGCCGCCGGCGAACCCGGACCCTGCGTGCCGGGGACCGGCAGCCCGGGATTCTGCGGGCCCGCGGCGGGCGCCGGAGGTCCAGTGACGTCGGCCATCGGCTTCATTCCAGAACGAGTCCCCCGTTAGGCCCGCCGGCCCTATCAGGGCAAGGGCGGCGCGGCACTACGCGCGTCGCGCCAAGTTTCAGTTCAGCCTCGCGAAAAAAGGTGGACGAAGCGTGGCTTTCCGTACCCCGCGTCCGCGGCCGTGATCGTCGCGCGCCTGGACCGGAGGCTAGCGCATCAGGCCGGACACCGGAACCGGCACGATGCGCTAGATTATTGATCGGCATCGTCTTTTTCCGGAAGCCGGCAGCCACCTCCCGGGGCGATGCCCTAGGTATATGGTCCCGGGATGAGGTGTGACGGGTCGATCCTGAAGCGATTAGGCTCTTTCGTCCAGGCGTTCAGGATGAACTTGATGGGTGTCAGGCCCCGCAGGGTCTTGAGCCTGCGGGCGTGATTGCCGGCATCGACGAACAGGTGCAGATGCGTTTGAAGCTGGTCGTGGCTGTCGTAGTGGTAGCGCTGGACCGTCGCATCCTTGATCGTGCGGTTCATTCGCTCGACCTGTCCGTTGGTCCAAGGATGGTTCACCTTGGTCAGCCGATCCCTCGCAGCATGGTGGTCAACCGTATCACCACACCACGGGATCAAACACCTTGAGGTTCCTCGGCCGGCCGCCCTTGCGCCCACGGGCGAGCGCCACCTTCAGGCCCTCCATGGTGCGCTCGCGGTTGAGGTCGAGGAAGTACTCGGCCATGGCCCCTTGCATCTGCAGGGCGAAGCGGCCGTGGGCGGTGGCGCTGTCGAACTGCTCGGTGAGCGAGCGGAAATGCACGTCCTTCACCCACAGCCCGTCGATATGAACTCGGTAGGTGTATGGCCGCGTAAGGTCTTGAATCTATTGGCATGGTTATAGATATTGACAATTAAAGACATTTTATTTCTAAGACAATAATTGTCATCATAATAATGATAAATTATAATTAATTCCACCCGCCGCCCAGTGATTTATAAAGCGTAACGATATTTTGAGCTGCAGCGAGACGATCGCTGATCAGCGTCAGTCGCGCGTTGAACAGGGAACTTTGGGCGACGAGAACGTTGAGATATGTATCGGCTCCCGACTGGAAGCGCGATTTTGATAGGTCGGTGTAGCGCGATGAGGATTCAACCAAGCGTTCCTGCGCATTCACCTGTGCCACATAGTTGGAACGTGCAATTAGAGCGTCCGATACGTCGTGGAAGGCCGATTGAATGGCTTTGTCGTAGTTCGCCTGCTCAATCCGTTTCTGCGTCTCGGCGATATCGAGATTAGCAAGGTTGGTCCCAGCGTCGAAGATCGGAACCGTCACGTTGGGCTCGAATGACCATGAGCCCTGGCCGGGCCGAAAAAGTCGCTTCAACCCGCTGCTAGCCGTCCCGCCGCTTGCCGTCAGCGTGACCTGGGGGAAGAACGCGGCCCGGGCAGCACCGATATCGGCATTGGCGCCAATCAAGGTGTGCTCGGCCGCGCGGATATCTGGCCTGCGGGTCAGTAGATCGGCGGGCAGGCCGGGCCGCAGAATTGGAAACCGCGCGCCGGCATCAAGCCCGTGCGCGTGCGACATTCGTCCCACGAGGGCCTCCGGGAGAGAACATCCAACCAGCAAGACAATCTGGTCCAGATCCTGCCCGACTTGGCGGGTATATTGCGCGACGCTCGATTGCGCAGTGCGCAGAGTGATATCCGCCTGGGCCAATTCGAGGTCGGTCGATGTCCCGGTTGTGGCCTTCGCGCGGGTCAGACGCACCGACTCGGTTTGAGCCCGCACGGTGGATTCGGCGACGCTCAATGCTTCACGGTCGGCAAGCCAGGTGAGATAAGCGGAGGCGATCTGCGCGCTCAAAGACAGCTCGGTGCTCCGGCGTGTCTCTACATCCGCGAGGAAGGTCTGGCGCGACTGTTCGGCCTGACTGCGGATACGCCCGAAGAAATCGAGTTCCCAGGAGGCGGCGCTCGCACCGAAGCTGTATTCCCGTATGCGCTGGGGACTGGTGGAGCCGTAGATATCCCCCGGCGTTGTCGACTGCAAGTAGGATGTCTTTGCGTCGATACTTGGAAAAAGGCTTGCGCGACTTACGGCGTAGGACGCCAACGCCGATTGCACGTTGAGAGCGGCGACCCTCAAATCCCGGTTGTTGGCAATGCCGAGGGCAATCAAGTCCTGCGTGGTGGGATCGCGAAAGAAGTCGCGCCAATCGAGAGGCGTGCCCGGCTCCGAGACCACCTCGACCGTCTTTGCCAGCCGTCCTGGATAGTTTGCCGCGACCGGCAGGAGCGGGGACTGATAGTCTGGGACCAAGCTACATCCGGCCAGGGCTAGAGCAAGGCAACTGAGGGGGACGAGGGCGCGCACGTCTCAAACCTCTTCAAGGGCGAGAGCCGGGGCCGTGCGCCGTGGTTTGACGCGGAAGAGGGTGAGGACGCTCACGAAAAAGACCGGCACGAAGAGGATCACCAGGAAGGTTGCGGTGACCATTCCGCCGACCACCGCTGTGCCGATTGCCACGCGGCTCGCCGCGCCGGCGCCCGTCGCGAAGGCCAGAGGGAGCGTCCCGAAGACGAAGGCGATCGAGGTCATCAGGATCGGGCGCAGCCGTTCCTGTGCGGCTTTCAAAGCGGCTTCGGGTAGTGCGGTTCCGGAATCAAAGAACGCCTTCGCGAACTCGACGATGAGGATCGCGTTCTTGACCGCCAGACCCACGGTGGTCAGCAAGCCGACCTGAAAATAGACGTCGTTGGCGAGGCCATGCAGCAACGTCGCAAGGATGGCTCCGAGCGCCCCAAGAGGCACCACCAGCAGCACCGCCAGCGGCACCGGCCAGCTCTCATAAATCGCGGCCAGGCACAGCAGTACCGCCACGAAAGAGATGGCATAGAGCGGAGCTGTCTGCGAACCGGACTGGACTTGCTCGTAAGACAGCCCTGTCCATTCATATCCGATGCCGGGGGGAAGCGCCGCCGCGATGGCCTCGATTGCCGCCATCGCAGTACCGCTGCTGACTCCCGGCGCTGGCATACCGAGGATTTCGCTGGAAATCAGGCCGTTATAACCCTCGACCTTCTGCGCGCCCGTGGTCCAGCTAGCTGATAGAAAGGCGTCGAAAGGCACCATCCCGCCGGAGCTGTTGCGCACATACCAGCGTGCGAGATCTGAGGGCAGCATCCGGCTGTCCGCATTTCCCTGCACGTATACCTGCTTCACGCGGCCGGAGCGGTTGAACTGATTGACGTAGGTCGATCCGAAGGCCCCCTGAATCGTCGCGTTTATATCTGCAGTCGCGACACCGAGGGCGTTGGCCTTGGCGTGGTCGATCTCGAGCCGGTATTGCGGCGCGTCCTCTAGCCCATTAGGTCGCACACCGACGAGGCCTTGAGTGCGGGCGGCCGCGCCTAACAACTGGTTGCGTGCCGCGATCAGGGCTGCGCGACCGACTTGCCCACGGTCCTCAAGCTGGAGGTCGAACCCTGTCGCGTTGCCGAGCTCCATTACCGCAGGCGGCTGAAAAGCAAAGATCATCGCCTCCCGAGCCGACCCGAAATGCTGCATCAGCCTGCCCGCCACGGCGGCGGCCGCTTGTGCTGGTGCCGTGCGTACGGACCAGTCCTTCAGCTTGACCACCAGGAAGCCGGCATTCTGTGCCTGGCCGGAGAAGTTGAAGCCCACCACAGAGAGCACGGAATCAACATTCTTCGTCTCGGAGCGGAGTAGGTAATCTACCACTCGAGCGTTGACGGCCGCGGTTTGTTCGGCAGTCGCGCCCTGTGGCAGCGCCACCTGTCCGAACAACATCGCCTGGTCTTCATCCGGTAAAAAGCCCGATGGCAGTTTCAGGAACAGCGCTGCCGCGGCCGCGGAAAGGACAGCAAAGCCGAGTAAGGCGAGGCGGCGGCGGCGCACGAGCTTAGCGACGATGTGCGCGTAGCGGCCGTTGACCGCGTCAAAACCTCGGTTGAAGGCTGCGCCCAGTCCCCTTTCAGTGGTCGTTTCGACATGAGGCTTCAGTAAGGCCGCGCACAGCGCCGGAGTCAGAACCAAGGCGACGGCCACTGAGAGAAGCATCGCCGCGATGATCGTGACAGAAAACTGCCGGTAGATCACACCCGTAGATCCACCGAAGAACGCCATGGGAAGGAACACGGCCGACAGGACCAGACTGATGCCGATCAAGGCGCCGGAGATCTCGTCCATCGACGCGCGGGTAGCGTCACGGGGCGAGAGATTACGCTCCCGCATTAGGCGCTCGACATTCTCGACGACGACGATGGCATCGTCAACGAGTAGGCCGACGGCAAGTACCATGGCGAGCATGGTCAAGGTGTTGATTGAGTAGCCGAATGCTATCAGGACACCGAAGGTGCCGAGAAGCACGACCGGCACCGCGATTGTCGGGATCAGCGTGGCGCGAAGGTTCTGAAGGAAGACCAGCATCACCACAAAGACGAGGGCGATTGCTTCAAGCAGCGTCTTCACCACCTCCTCGATCGACAGGGTGATGAATGGCTCGGTGTCGAGGGGATAGACGAGTTCTAGGCCGGGCGGGAAGAAGCGAGATAGGCGATCAAGTTCTGCCTTCGCAGCGCGTTCCGTAGTGAGCTGGTTGGCGCCCGCTGCGAGTTTCAACGCGAGCGCGCCCGCGGGTTTGCCGTTGTAGGACGAGGTAGTGGCGTAACTCTGCGCGCCGATTTCAATTCGCGCCACGTCTCGCAGGAGCACCTCCGACCCACCCTGCGCGACCTTCAGCAGAATGGCACCGAATTGTTCGGCCGTGGTCAGGCGCGCCGGACCGATGATCGTGGCATTCAGGCGCTGACCGGCCCGCGCGGGGAGGCCACCCAGTTCGCCCGCAGAGACTTGGATGTTCTGGGCGTTCAGCGCCGTGGTGACATCGGAGATCGTGAGCGCGTACTTGAAGAGCTTATCGGGATCAAGCCATATCCGCATGGCGTACTCGGCGCCGAAAAGCGTAAAATCGCCAACACCGGGAATTCGCGTTAAAGCGTCTTGAAGATTAGAGGCGATGTAATCATTGATGTCATAGCCGGACATGCTGCCGTCGACGGATCGAAGCCCTACAATGAGCATGAAGTTGCGCGTCGCCTTGGCGACCCGGATCCCCTGCTGCGTGACCTCGCTGGGAAGGCTCGCCTGGGCTAGGGAAAGCTTGTTCTGAACCTGCACCTGAGCAATGTTGGGATCTGTTCCCTGTACGAAGGTGCAATCGATCTCCATAGAGCCGTTCGCCTGCGTCGAGGAGGCGATGTACTGCAGACCGTCGAGCCCAGTCATTTGCTGCAGGATTGGCCGCACGACGGTGTCGGCCACGGTCTCGGCGGAGGCACCAGGGTAGGTGACCGAAATCGAGATCTGTGGCGCTGCGATGCTCGGATACTGGGCGATTGGCAAACGGGTAATCGATAGTCCGCCGATCAGCATGACGGCAAGGCCCATGACCCAGGCGAAGACCGGTCGATCGATGAAAAAATGCGACATTGATGTCTTCCGACTAATCAAATTCTCGGAGCGACGCTCTCGATTAAGGCTGGAGCGGATCCAACGGCGCACTGGCGGACGGGGCCGGTTGCACCCGGGCACCCGGCCGCACCTTCATCAGATTGTCGGCGATGACCTTGTCGCCGGCCTTGAGGCCGCCGGTGATCAGCCAATCGGTGCCGATAGCCGGCCCGGCCTGGATCGCCCGCAACTGCGCGGTATCGCCATCGCCGAGCACGAGGACTGTGGGATCACCGTGAGCGTTGCGCGACACCACCGTCTGCGGCAGTAAGATGCCCTGGTGGTCGACGCCTTCCTGTATTTCCGCCCGCACGTACATGCCGGGCAGAAGAAGGTGATCGGGGTTCGGGAACACCGCTCGGACGAGCACGGTGCCGGTCCCCTGGTCGACGGTGACTTCACTGAAGGCGAGCTTGCCGGCTTGAGGATAGAGACTGCCGTCTTCGAGCAGTAGGGTTACCTTGGCACCCCCGTCTGAGTCGCGAGCGATCTCGCCAGACGCTAGTTCGCGGCGGAGCCGGAGCAGGGTCACCGTCGATTGATTCAGGTCGACATAGATTGGATCGAGCTTGGTAATGGTTGCCAGCGCGCTGGTCTGATTGGACACGGCAAGCGAGCCCGCCGTGACAGTCGACCGGCCGATGCGTCCAGAGATCGGCGCCAGGACCTTAGTGTATTCAAGGTTGATCCGTGCCTGCTCTACACTCGCACGCGCCGTTTGAATATCAGCAGTCGCCTCTTTCGCGCTCGCGACGGCGTCATCGTAATCCTGGGAGCTGACCGCCCGCATGCCGACGAGGGACTTGTAGCGGCCAGACTTGACCGTCGCCGTGGTGAGGCTCGCCTCGTTATGGGCAAGTGTTCCCCGCGCGCTGTCGAGCGCGGCTTGATAGGTTGCCGGGTCGATTTGATAGAGTTGCTGCCCCTCGGTGACGTCAGATCCCTCGATAAAAAGGCGCTTCAGGATCACACCGCTGACCTGGGGCCGCACGTCGGCCGTCATAGTGGCCGCCGTGCGGCCCGGAATCGTGATTGTGCGTGCAACGGACCGGGGCGTAACCGTCAATACCGATACGTTCGGAGGCCCGCCTTGGCCGGGATCGCCAGGCGGATTTCCGTTGGGCTGGCAGGCAGCCAAGCCGGCAGCCAGCAGGCCGCAGCCGACCAGAACTACAGCGGCTGGATATAAATTTTCGCAAGTAACGAATTTCATCACCCATCACCTCGTGGCAAAATTTTTAGCGGGAGACGCGGCTTAGGAAACGGATTTGACGCTGATACGCGAAGATCCGCTCAGACCGCTCCCGTTGCGCGATGAGGAGGGGCTCAAAAGCATGCGTGAAGCAGTCGAAAATCGCTGCCCCTGTCTCCTCGCAATTACCAGCTGATATCTCTCCGGCTTGCATGCCTTGCCTAATTAGACGCACGAAAGCTTCTTTAATGGAGGCGCGAAAATCTTCGATGAAGCGCCACTTGTTCGTAAACCGTGCCACTTCGACGTCGATCAATCCGACGATGAACTCGGCGTCAGTCGCCGCGTCAGGTGCCAAGGATTGACGATCGAGAAAGTGATCGAGTCGCATCACGATTTTCTCAATTCGATCCCAAATGGAGGAGTCCATCGCGACGACCAACTCAATCTCTTTCAGGACCACGGCGGTTTTTCGAATACCGATAGCTTCGAGAATTTCACTCTTGCTGCTGAAATGCTTGTAAACATTGGCCGGCGACATGGCCAAGTCACGGGCGATGTCGGCAATGGTCATCTTTGCCGGTCCGAAGCGACGCGCCAGTACATCGGCTGAGTCGAGAATGCGCTCGCGCATACCGACCGCGATAGAGCTCGACTGTACGGGGCTCATGCGTCCGCCTCAGTGTCAGGTGACGAATTTCGTCACCTCCCTACAGGATGCGTGGTGGTTTGGATAGAGTGCGTTCGGAGTTGGCCCTGGACGCTTTGGAGTGAGCCGTCACCCAGCGCAGGCCCCGTGACGAGATTCCTCCTACGGACCAGGGTATACGAACTGGCCTTCGGCAGCCTCTGTAACGAGGCGAGCGCGCTGGGCCTGTCGCAAACGCGTGGCGTTTACCCCGCGTTAACCATCCGGCCTGCATGGCGCCTCCGTTTTCGGAGGCCGACCATGATCCTGTCCGCCGTTGCAGAACCGCCTACTTGAGTTCTGCTTCGGACCTCAGGTGGTTAACAAAACCCAACAACAAGACGAACCGTGCCTCTGCTGCGACCTGCCTCTCGGTTTGCGACAGGCTCCGCACGATTGCCGGACGCGAGCGGACCGGACGCAATGTGCGTGAATATCGGTTCTGATCCCGAGTTGCCCTGGATATCGCGTGCCGTAAGGACCGCGAGGTGGGTGTCACAGGCGCCGACCCGTATCCCGGGCGTATGCTAACGGCGCCTGCCACGAACGCGGCTGCCGGGGCGCGGTGTGCAACGCACAGTACGCCTCGTTCCGAAGCGTGCCCTTATGCGAATGCAGCACTACCTAGGCCGCCCGTTTCCGCAGGCGCAGGACGAAGCCGATCACCTCGGCCACCGCGCGGTAGTGCTCGGCCGGGATCTCGCGGTCGATCTCCACGGTGGCGTGCAGCGCGCGGGCGAGCGGCGGGTTCTCGATCACCGCGACGCCGTGCTCGGCCGCCACCGCGCGGATTCGCAGGGCGAGGCTGTCGATGCCCTTGGCGACGCAGATCGGCGCCGCCATCCCGGTCTCGTAGCGCAGGGCCACCGCGAAGTGGGTTGGGTTGGTCACCACCACGGTGGCGGTGGGCACCGCGGCCATCATCCGCTTCTTCACCCGGGCCATCCGCAGCTGCCGCAGGCGCCCCTTGACCTCCGGGTTGCCGTCCGACTCCTTCATCTCCTGCTTCAGCTCCTCCTTCGACATGCGGTGGCGCTTGCGCCAGCGGAACCGCGCGTAGAGGGCGTCGCCCAGCGTGATCGCCAGGTGCATGCACAGCATGCCGACGAGCAGCCGCAGGCTGAGGGACAGGATCGCCGGCAGGGACGTGGCGGGGTCGATCTGGGCGAACGCCTCCAGCCGGTCGCGGTCGTTCCACAGGAGGACGCCGCCGACCACGCCCACGGCGCCGATCTTGGCCAGCCCCTTGCCGAACTGGAACCACGCCTCGACGCCGAGCAGGCGCTTCACGCCGGCCATGGGCGAGAGACGCTCGAATTTCGGCATCAGCGTCTCGGGGCTGAAGACCAGCGGGTGCTGCAGGAGGCCGGCCGCGAGGCCCGCGGCGGCGGCGAGACTCACCGGCACGGCCACCGCCTGGAGCCACAGCCAGAGGCCCTGCACCGCCGCCGCCCGCATGGAGGCGGCGTCGTCCGGGAGGGTATGGGCGTTCGCCAGATAGGCCTTGAGCCCGTGCAGCAGGGTCCGGGCGATGCCCGGCGCCGCGAGCATCAGCGCGAGGGTGAAGGCCCCCAGGATCGCGAAGGTGTTGATCTCGGTGCTGCTCGCGACGTCGCCGCGCTCGATCGCCTGGTCGAGCCGCCGCTGGGACGGCGCCTCGGTCTTGTCCTCGTCGTCCGCGCCCTCGGCCATCCCGCGTCTACCTCAGCGCCCCACCGACTCGGCGAGATACCGCCCCATGTCGTCCAGAAAGACGCCCATCATGACGCCGAGGCAGCCGATCAGGATCACCGTGCCGACCAGCACCGAGGCCGGGACCGCCAGGAAGAACACCTGGAGCTGGGGCATCAGCCGCGACAGCACGCCGAGCCCGAGGTTGAACAGGATGCCGAAGGCGATGAACGGCCCGGAGATCTGCATCGCCAGGGTGAAGCCGCGGGCGAGCGCCCGGGTCGCCAGCATCAGCGCGTCCGAGAAGGCCGGAACCCCGTCGGGGGGCAGCACCACATAGCTGTGGGCCAGGCCCTCGATGGCGAGGTGGTGCAGGTCGGTGGCGAAGATCAGCGTGATCCCGAGGAGCGACAGGAAGTTGCCGATCGCCACCTGCTGGCCGCCCTGGCTCGGATCCACCGTCATCGCGTAGGACAGGCCGAGCTGCGCCGAGATGATCATGCCGGCGGTCTGAAGGGCCGCCAGCACCATCCGCACTGAGAGGCCGAGGACCAGCCCGACGATCGTCTCCCCGAACAGGAGACCGATCAGGCGGGGTCCCGCGAGGCCCTCCGTGCCGCCGAGCAGCGGGCGCACGGTCGGGAACAGCACCAGGGTGGTGAGCAGCGCGAAGGCCAGCCGCAGGCGCGGCGACACCATCTGCTCGCCGATCCCGGGCATCAGCATGATCAGCGTGCCGACGCGCGCGAAGGTGATCAGGAAGGCCGAGGCGATCCCGGGCAGGAGCAGGTTCATCGCCGCCCCTATGGCACGCCGATTGGGACCCTGTCGTGACCGGAGCGGGCCTCACTGGCCCGTCGCGATCCGGGCGGCGATGCGGGTCATGTAGCCGGCCATGGCGTCGCCGATGAAGGGCAGCATCAGCAGCAGCGCGGCGAACACCGCCACGACCTTCGGCACGTAGATCAGGGTCTGCTCCTGGATCTGGGTCAGGGCCTGGACCAGCGAGACCGCGAGGCCCACCGCGAGCGAGACCAGCATCAGCGGTCCGGCGATCTTCAGGAACACGAAGATGCCGTCGCGGGCGACGTCGAGGATGGCGAGTCCGGTCATGGTGACGACGGGTCCGAACGGAGGAAAGTCATGGATTCAAAAGGTCCGGGACCCTTTGCGGGTGCAGGGTGGCGCCCTGTTGTCGGCCTATGCCCGACCATACCAGGGCTCCGCCCCGATGCCCCGCCAAAGGGCTTGCCCTTTGGGATTCCCATCAGATCTGCATCCGCATGATCTCCTCGTAGGCGGAGATCATGCGGTCGCGGACGGCGACCATGGTCTGGAGGGCGGTCTCGCTCTCGGCCACGGCGGTGACCACGTCCACGACGTTGGCCTTGCCGGCGGCGGCCGAGACCGCCTGCGCGTCGGCCCGGCGCCCGGCATCGCCGACGCTGTCCAGGGTCTGCCCCAGGAACTGCGTGAAGTCGGTACCGGTCTCGGCGGCCGACGGCACCTTGGGAACCGGCCGGCCGGCGGCGAGGCCCTGGACGGCCGCGTAGGCGCCCGCGGCGAAGTTGCTCGAAGCCATCGCTACGCGTCCTCCCCGATCACTTCAGGATCCCGAGCGTCTGGGACAGCATCTTGCGCGTGGCGGTGACCATGTTGAGGTTCGCCTCGTAGGAGCGCTGGGCCTCGCGCAGGTCCATGTTCTCGATCAGCGCGTTGACGTTGGGCATTTGCACCTCGCCCCGGGCATTGGCCGCGAGGTTGCCGGGCTCGAACTTGGTCCGGAAGGCGGAGGGGTCGCGCCGGACCCGGCCCGCCTCCACGAGCCGCGCGCCGGTCTCGTCGTCGAGATGGCTGGTGAAGCTCGGGATCTTGCGCCGATAGGGCTCCGCCCCGGCCGAGGCCGGCGCGGAATCGGCGTTGGCGATGTTCTCGGCGATGATCCGCATCCGGCCCGACTGGGCCTTGAGGCCGGCCGCCGCCACCGCCATCGACTTGCTGAATTCCATGGTTCAGGCCCCTCCTGCCGCTTCCGGGCGCTCGACGTCGCGGACGCTCAGCTCTTGCCGATGGCGATCTTCAGGGTCGTCAGGCTGTGCTGGTAGAGGGAGGCGGCGAGCTGATAGTCCGACTGGTTGTCGCCGGCCTTCATCATCTCGTCCTCGAGGTTGACGCCGTTGCCGCTCGGCCGGATCTCGAAGCCCTTGGCGCGCTTGGATTCGGTGCTGTCCCCCCCCTGCCCGGCGGGGGCCAGATGGGCCGGGCTCGTCAGCGCCAGGGTGGTCGAGCCGGAGGCCAGGGCCCCCGTGGCCCGGTCGAAGCGCGGCTCCACGAGGTCGCGCGGCTTGAAGCCCGGCATGTCGGCATTGGCCACGTTCTCGGCGATCAGGCCCTGGCGGGCCTGGGCCCATTGCATCCGGGTGCGCAGCATGCCGAGCACGGGCAGGTCGGTGAGGGCCATGGTCGACTCCGGTCTGGCGTCGCCCCGCGCCGGAACGAGCGGGCTCGGCAAAATCTGCCGTGCCCATGGTTAACGGCGCGTTAAGCCCGCCTCTCCCACGGGGTCGGAACCGGAATCGGCCTCGTCGCAGCGGGCGAAGAAGCAGCCGGGCACAGGGGCGGCTTCGGGCGCGTAGTGGCCGAAGGGGCTCGACTCCCCGTAGGGCGCGATCGGCGCGTCCAGGCGCGCGGCGATCGCGACATCCCGGCCGTAGTCGCAATTCGGCGCATAGGCGATCGCGCAGACCGCCCGGACCTGCCGGTTGCAGTCGTTGTAGACCTGGAAGACGTACCACCGGGCATCGCCGGCCCTCTGGGCGCCGCGCCTGTAGGCCAGGCACCGGGCGGGAGCCCCGTCGGTCCGCGCGCCGCGCTCGTAGGTGGTCCAGTTCGGAGGCTGCGGTGCCGCCGCGGCCGGCAGGTTCGCGGCCAGGAGGATGAGGAGAGGGGCCGGGCGGGTGCGGTGCATCTCGGGAGGCTGTCGGCTACCCGCGGGGGCGGGCGAACGCCCCGGGTCTGCCCGCCCGATGTATCGCGGATGTCTCCGGCCTCTGCTGGCCGGGAGCCATGCCGCCCGTCCGATCCGAAGCCCGCGCGGCTTCGGCAACGCTTCACCGCCGCGACGGGCGTCGCGCGGTCGATGCGGCTTCGCCGAGACCGCGAGATGACGGCCCAAAGCATCATTTCACGACGTATTGTCTTGATAGCGATGATTTAAAAGGTCTGTTAACGACCCCTTAACGTCGTTTGCCCTGCAGCCCCCCTGGCGTGGTATGGACAAGCCCTTGCCGGGCGCGGACCTGCGGCGGCCGGAACGTGCGAGTGCGTAACCTTGCGATGGCTGCAATCCGTGTTCGGTTCTGACGGCTCCCCCATCGTGCAATATGTCGTGATCTTCGCCGTCATCTTCACGGCGCTCGCGGCCATCGTCTTCACGGTACGCCGCCTGACCGGTCGCAGCGTGGCGTTGCCCGGGCGCGGCGGCGGCCGGGGGCGCCAGCCGCGGCTCGGGATCGTCGACGTCTACGAGCTCGACCGCGCCCGTCAGCTGATCCTGCTGCGCCGGGACAATGTCGAGCATCTGCTCCTCGTCGGCGGGCCCAACGACGTCGTGGTCGAGCGCAACATCCAGCGCGCCCAGCGCCCGCTGCCGGAGGCGTCCCTGCGCGGGGACGCGGGCACGGAGTCCCTGGACGAGCCGTTGCCGGACCCGCTGGTGCAGGGGGGACGCCTCCCCGAGCCGCCGCGCGCGCTGCCCGAGACGGCCGGGCGGCGCGGCGAGCCCCTGTTCGATCCGGGCTTCGAGATGCCGGTGATCGTGCCGCCCCCCGTGCCGCGCTCCGCGGCCGGCCCGTCCCTGACCCTGCCCCTGGATCCCGCGCTGCTCGGCGGCGACGAGCCGGGCCAGGATGTCTCCGCGCCCCTGTCGCCCGCGCCGCCCGTCGCCGCGCCGCCGGCCGCGCCGGTCCGGGAGCCCGCCGCCCCGCGCCGGATCCTGAGCCGGACCGCGCCGCCCCTCGTCGATCCGCGGCCGGCCACGGTCTCCGAGCGCCCCCCCGAGGCCGTGCCGGCCGCGGAGCCGGCGGCGCGGCCTGCCCCGAGCCTCGCCGTTCCATCCGATCGCCGAACCGTCGATCCGGCGGTCCTCTCCGATATGGCCCGCCAGCTCCAGGCGGCGCTGTCGCGCCCCACCTCCGCGGTCACCCCGGCGCCGCCGGCTGCCCCGTCGCCCCTCGCCCCGGCCCCCCTCGCCCCGTCGCCCCTCGCCCCGCCGCAACCGGACCCTCCCGCCCCGCCGGACGCTGTCGATCCGCTGGCCGCCGCGATGGCGTCCGCCCCGCCGGTCGCGCCGGCCGAACCGGTGCCGACCGTCGCCACCCCCGCGCCGCCGGTCCTCCCGGCCGCTGTTCCGGCTGCCCAGCAGAAACCGCAGCCGCCGCAGCCGCCGTCCCCCGCCCCGATCGCGCTCCCGCCCGCAGTGCCGCCGAAGGCACCGCCGGTGTTCCGGCCGCCATCCGCGCCGCAGCCGGCACCATCGGCGCCCAAACCCGACGCCAAGACCTCGGGCAACCCGTTCTCCGTCGAGGAGATCGAGGCCGAGTTCGCCCGCCTTCTGGGGCGCCCGCTGGACAAGCAGGGCTGACGGTTTTCTCCGGGCCTGACGATGTCCGCCTCGGGGACCGGGGAGGCCTCCGTTGGAGGGCACGGATCGCACCGGGACGCTCGATCCCGCACCAATCCGGTTCCCTGGCGGCCGATGTTCACGCGGCGCTGCCGGATAGGGGTGACGGCGGGTGCGAGGCGCGTCTCCCCCTCCCCCCTTTCGGGTGAGGGTGGCCCCTGCGTCGGCTGGGGTCGGCCCGGGACAAGGTCCCGCAAGAGGAGAACCCGGTTTCCGAAGAAGGCAGAGCCGATGTGAAGGCTCGCGCCTTGTGCTGAAGCGTCGCTCCCCTCCCCCGCCCTCCTTCGGGGGCCGCACTCCCCCGCAGAGGCTACCGGATCCACACGTCTCCGGCTGACACCAACATCGTGAAAGGAAGGCGCTGTTCCCCTCCCCCTTGCCGGGAGGGGTCAGGGGTGGGGGTGGTGCAGACGGCACCGCACCGTTCGATCCTGCACCACCTCCAACGCCTCGGATGGCCCCGGCCGCGCCGATGCGGGCCGGGCGCACGCCGTTCACGATCGGTTAACCCTCTGCTGGAACGCTCCGGTGCGATGGAGGAGCCGATGCTCGCGTTGAATGCCGATACCGCCCGTCGCAGCCGCGCTTATCGGGCGTTCAAGCTCGACCGCGCCGGACGCGTCGCCTCCGCCGAGATCGTCGCGGCCGAGGACGACGGCCAGGCGCGCCGTCAGGTCCGCGCCATGGTGGGGCGCTGCACGATCGAGCTCTGGGAGCGGACCCGGTTCCTCGGCCGCTTCGAGCCCGCCGCGCCGGGGCGGCCCTGAGCCGGGCCGCGCCACTCAGCGGCCGGATGTCTCCGGCATGGCCAGGACCGCGAGGAAGCTGAGGATCGCGGCGGCGGCCAGATAGACTCCGACGAAGCCGATTCCCCCGACCGCGACGAGTTCCTGGGCGATGTAGGGCGCCCCGGAAGCCCCCAGGATCCCGGCGAGGTTGTAGGTGACCGAGGCCCCGGTATAGCGGACCCGGGTCGGGAACAGCTCCGGCAGGACGGCGCCCATCGGGCCGAACACCCAGCCCATGGCCAGGAGGCTGAGGCAGAGGAAGCCGAGGACCGGTGGCCATGACCCGGTCCCGGCGGCCGTGCCCAGCATCGGCCCCATGAGGAAGCCCAGCAGGAACACCGCACCCATCCCGGACAGAAGGACCGGCCTGCGACCGAACCGGTCCGCCGCCGCACCCGACACGACGATGCCCAAGGCCATGAAGCAGACCGCGATGCATTCGAACAGCAAGAAGGTCGGCCGCGGGTAGCCGAGGGTGCCGGTGCCGTAGCCCAGGGCGAACACGGTGGAGAGGTAGAACACCGCGTAGACCGCCACCATCGCGAAGGTGCCGACCAGGACCGCGCGCCCGTGCTGCGTCAGCATGGTGGCGAAGGGCACGCGCTCCGGGCGCGCCTGGCTGAGGGCCGCCCTGAAGGCCGGCGTCTCGGTGAGCTTCAGCCGGACGTAGAGCCCGACGCCCACGAGCGCGGCCGAGGCCAGGAACGGCAGGCGCCAGCCCCAGGCCTGGAAGCTCTCGGAGGACAGGCCGAAGCTCAGGGCCAGGAAGCCGAGATTGGCCAGGACGAAGCCCACTGGCGCGCCGAGCTGGGGGAAGATGCCGTACCACGCGCGCCGGCCCGGCGGCGCGTTCTCCACGGCGAGCAACGCCGCCCCGCCCCATTCCCCGCCGAAGCCGATGCCCTGGCCGCAGCGCAGCACGCACAGGGCCGCCGGCGCCCACCAGCCGACGGCGGCGTAGCTCGGCAGGCAGCCGATCAGGACGGTGGAGAGGCCCATGATCAGGAGCGAGGCCACCAGGGTCGCCTTGCGGCCGACCCGGTCGCCGAAATGCCCGAACAGGGCCGCCCCCACGGGGCGCGCCACGAAGGCGATCGCGAAGGTTGCGAAGGCGCTGAGCTGCTGCACGCCCGGCGCCCCGGCCGGGAAGAAGACCGGTCCGATCACCAGCGCGGCGGCAGTGGCGTAGATGTAGAAATCGAAGAACTCGATCGCCGTGCCGACGAAGCTCGCGGCCAGGATCCGGCCGGCACTCGGTGCCGCGCCTGTCGCGTCGGCGGTCTCTACGGTCTGCAGCATGGTTCTGGCGGAAACGGATCGGGATTGGTCGCGGCGCTTTCGCACGCGGCGGGTCGCGCGGGAACCCTGAATCCGGCTGGCTGGGCCTGAGAAGGGCCGCGTTCGCAGACTGACGCGCGCCTGCTCAGGGTTATGATCGAGCGCGGGTTCCCGGCGGAAAACCGCGGGGCTCCTGTGCGAAACCCGCTCGGGTCGCTGTGCGGTGCACCCGCGCCGGCCTTGCGTTCCCCGGTCCCGTTCGCCAAGCTGAACGGCCATATTCCGCGACGGATGCCGGCCGCGGCGCCGTCCCCACCACTCGAGTATTGCGATGAGAGTCACTGTCGAGCGCGCGGCCCTGCTCAGGTCGCTCGGCCACGTGCACCGGGTCGTCGAGCGCCGCAACACGATCCCGATCCTCTCCAACGTGCTCCTGCGCTCGGAGGGTTCGAGCCTGCAGCTGCGGGCGACCGATCTCGACATCGAGGTCACCGAGAGCGTGCCGGCCGACGTCGCCGATGCCGGCGCCACCACCGTGCCGGCGCACGTGATCTACGACATCGTCCGCAAGCTCCCCGACGGCGCCCAGGTCTCCCTGGAGACCGGCGGCGAATCCGGCCAGATGACGATCCGCTCCGGACGTTCGCGCTTCGCCCTGGGCGCCCTGCCGGAGGGCGATTTCCCGGATCTCGCCGCCGGCGAGATGCCCCACGGCTTCGAGATCGCGAGCGCCGACCTCAAGCGCCTGATCGACAAGACGCAGTTCGCGATCTCCACCGAGGAGACGCGCTACTATCTGAACGGCATCTACCTGCACACGCTGGAGACCGAGGGCGGCCCGGTGATGCGCGCGGTGGCCACCGACGGACACCGGCTGGCCCGGGTCGAGATCCCGGCCCCGCAGGGCAGCGTCGGCATGCCGGGCGTGATCGTGCCCCGCAAGGCGGTAGCCGAGATCCAGAAGCTCCTCGACGACGGCGGCGAGACCGTGGCGGTCGACCTGTCGCCCGCCAAGATCCGCCTGCGCTTCGCGGGCGGCCTGACCCTGATCTCCAAGCTGATCGACGGCACCTTCCCGGATTACCAGCGGGTGATCCCGGCCAACAACGACAAGCGTCTGACCATCGAGCGCGACGCCTTCGCCAAGGCGGTGGACCGGGTCTCGACGATCTCGTCCGAGCGCGGGCGGGCGGTGAAGCTCGGGCTCAGCGAGGGGCGCCTGGCGCTCTCGGTCAACAACCCGGATTCGGGCAGCGCCACGGAGGAGCTCGACGTCGACTACGAGGCGGCCGGCCTCGATATCGGCTTCAATGCCCGGTACCTCCTCGACATCACCGCGCAGCTCGAGGGCGACACCGCGCTGTTCAAGCTCGCCGATCCGGGCTCGCCGACGCTGATCCAGGACCGCGAGGGGGCGCCGGCGCTCTACGTGCTGATGCCGATGCGGGTGTAGGTGCAGGCTGCCATGCCGAAAACCGTCATCCGCGATCCCGGTCAGGAAGCCTCACGCGATCGCCTGATCGCGGCGGGGCGCTACGGTTCGCCGGAGGAGGCGGTGGCGGCCGGTGTCGCGTTGTTCCGCCCGCACGAGGATCGCCTTGCGACGCTGCCTGAGGCTTGGCGGGAGGGAGTCGCGAGTGGAGATTACGAGCCGCTCGACGCCACGCCGGATGCCTCGGCGGCGCGCTATGCCGCCATGGAAAAGGCCGGCCCTTGAGGCCTATCGTCGTGTGGCGGCGAGCCCGAACCGATCTGCGCGAGATCGGTGACTTCATGGCGGCCGACAATCCGACGCGCGCCCGCAGCGTCGTCCCGGAGTGCGCACCCGTTGTCAGGCGCGCGGTCGCCGGCCGATGATGGGCAGGCCCGCGCCGGAGATTGCTCTCACCGTACGGATCCTCAGATTCCGATCTTCCCTGATCCTTCATCGCAACCTCGACGACCGCATTTCGATCGATCGCGTGCTGCACTCGGCGCGCGACCGCTCCATCGTGCCGCCTTATGAGTGAACTCGACACGGCTCGATCCACACGCCTCACCCGGTTGATCGCCCGCGACTTCCGCAATCACGCCGATCTCGAACTGAACCCCGGCGCCCGCTTCGTGGCCCTGGTCGGCGAGAACGGCGCCGGCAAGACCAACCTGCTGGAGGCGATCTCCCTGTTCGTGCCGGGCCGGGGCCTGCGCCGGGCCGAGTTCGCCACCATGGCGCGATCGGGCGGTCCCGGGGGCTTCGCGGTGTCGCTCACCCTCGACCGGGACGGCGCCGAGCACCGGCTCGGCACGGGGCTGGAGCCGCCGGGTCCGGACGGCCGCACGAGCCGGCTCTGCCGGATCGACGGCGCCCCGGCCTCCTCTCCGGTGGCCTTCAGCGAATTCGTCCGGGTGGTCTGGCTGACGCCGGATCTCGACGGCCTGTTCCGCGGCGCGGCGGGCGACCGGCGCCGGTTCCTCGATCGCCTCGTGCTGGCGGTGGATGCCGGCCACGGCGCCCGGGTCTCCGCGATGGAGCGGGCCCTGCGCTCGCGCAACCGCCTCCTGGAGGACCGGACCGACGACGATCGCTGGCTCGACGCGGTGGAGCGGGAGGTGGCCGAACTCGGCGTCGCGGTGGCGCTCGCCCGCCGCGAGACCGCGGAGCGCCTGGACCGGCTGATCGCCGAGACCCGGGACGATGCGCAGCCCTTCCCCTGGGCGTCGATCCGCCTGGAGGGCGACCTCGACGACCTCGTGGCGGTCTGGCCGGCCATCGAGGCCGAGGACCGCTTCCGCCTCGCCCTACGCAACGGCCGCCACCGGGACCGGGCGGCGGGCCGCACGCTGATCGGGCCGCAGACCAGCGATCTCGTGGTCCGTCACGGCCCCAAGGACGTGCCGGCGGGCACTGCCTCGACCGGCGAGCAGAAGGCCCTGCTGATCGGCCTCGTCCTCGCCCATGCCCGGCTGGTGCGGGCGATGAGCGGCATCGCCCCCGTGATCCTGCTCGACGAGGTGGCGGCGCATCTCGATCCGCGCCGCCGGGCCGGCCTGTTCGAGGCGCTCGATGCCCTGCCCGGCCAGGTCTGGATGACCGGCGCTGACCCGGCTGCCTTCGCGCAGGCCGGCGACCGGACCGAGGTGCTGCGGATCGGAGCCTAGATTCCCGGCAGAGCCGCCGGAACGGTGGGGGTTGGTCTCGTGACGCTGCGCTAAGCGGCCCGGATCGTGGCCAGGAAGCGGGACACCTCGGCGCTGAGATACTCGGACTGGCGCGACAACTCGCCGGCCGCGCCGAGCACCTGGCTGGCGGCCGCACCGGTGGCTTCCGAGGCCTGGGCCACCCCCGTGATGTTGCTCGTCACCTGATCCGTTCCGGTGGCCGCCTGGGAGACGTTGCGGACGATCTCCTGCGTCGCCGCGCCCTGCTCCTCCACGGCGGCCGCGATGGTCGTGGCGACCCCGTTGATCTCCCGGATGCGCGCGGTGATCGTGTCGATGGCCGAGACCGCCTGACCGGTCGTCCCCTGGATCTGGCCGATCTGCTGGCTGATCTCCTCCGTGGCCTTGGCGGTCTGCGCTGCCAGTTCCTTGACCTCGGCCGCCACCACGGCGAAGCCGCGGCCGGCTTCACCGGCGCGCGCCGCCTCAATCGTGGCGTTGAGCGCCAGGAGGTTCGTCTGGCTCGCGATGTTGGAGATCAGCCCGACCACCTCGCCGATGCGGCTGGCCGCCTGGCTCAGCTCCTGCACGAGGTGCTGGGTCTGGTCGGCCTCGCCGACGGCCGTCTGGGCGAGGTTGGCCGAGCCGAGCACCTGCCGGCCGATCTCCTGCACCGACGAGCCCAATTCCTCGGCGGCCGCCGCCACGGTCTGCACGTTGGCGGAGGCCTGCTCGGCCGCCGCCGCGACGGTGGTGGACTGGCTGGCCGTCTCGGTGGCGCTCGACGTCATGCTCTGGGCGGTGGCCTGCAGTTCCGTGGCCGAGGATGAGACCAGCCCGACGATGCCGCCGACCGCCCGCTCGAATCCGTCCGCCAGCTCCAGCATGGTGCGCTTCCGCTCGGCCATGGCGGCCTCGTCGGCGCGCCGCTTGACCTCCGCCTCCTCGGCCGCCTTCCGCGCCACCATCGCCTTGATGCCCTCGACCGCCTTGCCGACGGCGCCGATCTCGTCGCGGCGGGCCGCTTCGGCGATCTCGGCCTCGATCTCGCCCTTTGCCATGCGCTGCAGGACCTTGACCAGGCGATCGAGCGGGCGCGTGATGCCGAATACCGCGATGAACACCGCAGCGACCAGGCCTGCCAGCATCCCCAGGGCGCTGAAGATCATCAGGTTCTGCCGCGTTTCATTAGTCTGATTTGTCAGGTCGTCCGACGATTTCGACGTATAGGCCGCAATGTCCAGGGCGAGCTGGCTGCCGTCGGCCAGCAAGATCGAGAAGATCGGATCGATCGCCGCATGGACTAGCGCAATGGCCTTGTCGTTCTGGTTGGCGGAGCCGAGTCGGCGCACCTCGCTCACGTCGCGCAGGTAGCGTTCGATGCGGGTCGCCTGTTCATCGATGCGCGTCGCGAAAGTCGGCGCATGAGAACGCAGGACGGGCAGCAACGCCTTCACCTTGGGCACCGCGGCCTCGAAGCCTTTATTGGCGTCCTGAATCTGATCCGGTTCGGTCTCCGCGATGACGCGATAGATCCAGTAGTTGAGTTCCGTCATCAGGCGGTTCAGGTAGCGGGTCTCGGCGACGGCCGCCGCCTCGTTGACGGTGAAGCTGCTGTATGCGTCGTCGATCTTCGTCATGCGCGATTGTGCGTACCAGACGCATCCGCCGACGATCAGGCTGATCAGTGCGATGACGGCCGCCAGCTTGGGCAGCACTTTGATGTTCGACAGCCGCAGCATGGCCTTGCCCTCCGGGTTTGGCACTGTGAGACGGATTCCGTCCTGTGTAGATTCTGTATCTTAAAAATCTGCGAAAAATCGAATTATGCGGTCAATATATTTACAAATATCTATGGCGATCTATATCAATATACATGCTCTTGATCGAATAACTTCCGCGATATACCCGAATTTTCTGGAATTTCGACGACTATAAATCCGGAGTCGGACGGTTCTTGCGAAAGAGATACTGAAAGCGCGCGTTCGGGAACGATCGACCGGCATGCTCGAGACCCCGACAGCGGCTTGTGCCGATCTGTCCGTCCCCTGATGGGCCGGGATGGAGGTGGCGGAACCGGTGCGCGGCCCTCTCACCCGCCGGGCGCGATGATCCTCCGGAACGACCGCTCTTTCCGCCGGCGCGGTCCGGCGCCACATGTGCCGGGCACCGCCCTCTCCGCCAGAACACGGAACTGTCGAAGCATGTCCAAGCCCGTCCACGCCATGATCCGCGTCCTCGACGAGACGCGTGCGCGCGACTACTACGCCCGCGCCTTCGGACTGGAGGTGTCGGACCGCTACGATTTCCCGGACTTCACCCTCGTCTACCTGCGCGATCCCGCCTCGCCGTTCGAGCTGGAGCTGACGGTGAACAAGGACCGGGACAAGCCCTACGACCTGGGCGACGGCTACGGCCACATCGCCTTCGTGGTCGACGACGTGGAGGCCGAGCACGCGCGGCACCGGCGCGAGGGCTTCACGGCCACGGACGTGAAGTCGCTCAAGCACGGCGCGGATGTGCTGGCGCGGTTCTTCTTCGCGACGGATCCGGACGGGTACAAGATCGAGGTCATTCAGCGCGGCGGCCGCTTCGCCTGACCGCATCCGGATCGGCGGCCATCCGCCGGGGAGCCGCGCGCATCGTCCCGAACAGCGGGTCCAGGCCGTCGGGAAAAGTCGGTCTGCGTCGAAAAGCCAGCGCATCGTCCCGGTTCCGATTTCCGGGACGATGCGCTAGCCGGGATCCATGCCGCACAAGACCCGCATCGTCTGCATCCGCCACGGACAATCGACCTTCAACGCCGCCCACCGGCTCGGGGGTGGTGATCCCGGCTTGCCCGACGCGCGGCTGACGCCCGAGGGCCGCGCCCAGGCCCGGGCCGCGCGGGATCGGCTGCACGCGGTCCCGTTCGATCTGGTGGTGGTGTCGCCGCTGACCCGGGCGATCGAGACCGCCGCGATCCTGTTCGGCGACCATCCGCGCCGGCCGCGGGTGCTGGTCGAGGTGCTGCACCGCGAGTGCCAGGAGAGCAGCTGCGACGTGGGGCGGGCCGCCTCGGAGATCGCGGCCGAGTTCCCGCATCTCGATGTCGGGCATCTGCCCGAGGTCTGGTGGCATGCCGAGCCCGGCTGCGAGATCGGCGGCTATCCGGTGGAGCCGCGTCCCCTGTTCGATGCCCGGGTCGCGGCGTTCCGGGACTGGCTGCGGGCGCGGCCCGAGGACACCATCGTGGTCGTGGGGCACGGCACGTTCTTCTATCACCTCACCGGCACGTTCCTGGAGAATTGCGGTTCGATCGAGCTCGACCTCGACGCCGCACCCGCCGCCGCGTGATCAGGCCGGGGTTAGCGCCCGCGCCGCATCGAGGCGCTCCCGGGCTCCCGCGAGGGCGATCTCCGGCGCCTGCCGTCCGATCGACAGGGCCGCGTCGAGGATCGCGCAGGCCCGAAGCCACGTGTCGGGCATGAAGGGGGCGGCCTCCTCGGCGACCTCGGCGGCGCAGCGCGCATCCGCCCCCGCGGACTGGGCCGCCGTGGCGGTCCGGGAAACGGCCGCGGTCAGGGCGCCGGCGCGCCAGCGCCGTGCCCGGGCCGCCGCCTCGGACAACGTCCCGGCGCGCCATGCCGCCGCCTTGGCGGCCGCCAGCGCCGCTTCCAGGTCCGGCGCTCCGGTGCAGGCCGCCGCGTCCTCGGCCATGCCGGCCAGGACGCAGAGGGGCGCGAGAATCGCGCGGACGCTGTCCAGGGCGAGGCGTCCGGTCCGGGCGCTCTCGACCGCGGGGGTATCGGCGCTGCCCGCGAGGCGCAGCACGAAGGCGATCAGGTGCGGTCGGACCACGTCCGGCATGGCGTCGTTGAGCCCCAGGGCGTAGGCCGCGATCGGCCGCGAGAAGCACGGCGGACAATCCGCGCTGGAGCGGATCGCCCGGTAGGGCAGGCCCGCGGCCACGATCGCCGCCTCGTTGATGCAGGTCCCGCCGTCCGGGCCGGGGAAGGGATGCGACCCGGGCAGCAGGCGCCAGTTCAGGATCGGCTCGAAGTCGGCGTGCATCGGCGCTGCCCTCGTCGGAGGCGACCAGCCTCGCACGGCGCGGACCCGTTGGCGAGGGCCCTCAGCCGCCCAGGCCCGGCGCGCGGCCGGAGAGCATCGCGACCCCGAGCACCAGCACGAAGGCGGCGGCCAGGAGTTCCAGGCCGCCGAGCGCCAGGATCCCCGCCCGACCCCGCCCGCCGGCGAGGCGCAGCGCCGCACGCTTGGCGAAGACCGCGAGGCAGGCGAGCGCCGTGGTGGTCAGCGCCGTGCCCAGCGCCATGGCCAGGACCGCCAGGATCCCCGCCCCCGGCACGCCCTGCGACACCGCGAAGACCAGGACCAGCACCGCCCCCGCGCAGGGGCGCGATCCCGCGGCCAGGACCACCCCGGCCCGGGCCCGCCAGGTCTCCAGGGTGTCGAGGGCCTCCGGCCCCGGCAGATGGCTGCAGCCGGGGCCGCAGGCGGCGCCGAGACCGGCGAGGCGCCCGGCCTTGCGCCAGGTCAGAACCAGCCCGACCAGGGCTACGAGCGTGAAGCTCATCGTCTCGATCAGCGTCCCGGCCCGGGTGATGCTCGCCGCGGTGGCGTCGAGGATCAGGCTGCCGATCCCGACGATCGCCCCGGCCACGCAGGCCTGGAGCAGGGCGGCGCAGAGGCTCAGCGCGCAGCCGCGCCGGAGCGCCCGCTCCCCCGCCAGGATGTAACCGGCGATCACCGCCTTGCCGTGGCCGGGGCCGGCGGCGTGGAACACCCCGTAGGCGAAGGCGAGCCCGATCAGCGGGCGCCAGTCGCCACCGCCCCTGAGCGCGCTCACCGCGACGTTGAGGCTGCGGGAAAAGCTCGCCTGCAGGGCCAGGATGATTCCGCCGAGGCCGGTCGTGACCGGGGCGGCTTCGCGAAAACCGATCCCGAAGGGCGAACGTGGCGGCGGCACGGCGAGGCCCGGGGCGACGAGCCACGCGATTCCGGCGGCCAGGAGCGCGGCCAGTCCGACGGCGAGGGCCATGAGGCCGAGCCTCAGCGCCAGACGCCCCGTCCCGGCGATCCCGATGCCCAGCGCATCGCCCCCGTCCGAAAGCCGGCGGCCATCCTTCGGGGCGATGCCTAGGGACATGCCACCAGCACCCGGCTGGCGAACTGCACCCCGTAGCCGGAGGCGGCGGTGAGCGCCTCGAAGAACGCCTCGGTCATGCCCGGGGACCCGGCCTCCGCGGTCTCGGGCTGCGCGATTTTGGGCGGCTCGGTCTTCGGGCGCGTGACGGTGGCCGCGCAGCCCTGGGGGGCGCCGGCGAGGGTGGCCGCGTCGGACCCGTCCGCGAACGCGAACGCGACGAAGTAGGTCGGGTCGTAGACCTCCAGGGCGGCGACCCCCCGGCCCTGCTGGACCGGGTTCTTCAGCGGCAGCAGGAAGGTCATGACCAGGGCCCCGTCCTCCATCCGCGCCGCCGGCTCCTTCGGTTCGGCGAAGGCCTGCTCCCGGCCGCCGACCTTCAGCTTCGTGAAGTAGCCGAACTCGGCGAGGTTGGCGGCGTTCTCGGCCGCGAGCCCGGCGAGTTCGTCCGGGCTGAGGGTGCCGTCCTTGTTGGCGTCGAGGCCCTGCGTGACGAAGGCGGTGTATTCCGGATCGAAGCGCCAGGTGTCGCGCACGCCGACCAGCCTGCCGTCCGCATAGACGAGCTGCGCCTTGGCGGTCACCCAGACATGGGGATGGGCCGAGGCCGCCGAGGCGGCGCAGGCAAGGGCTGCGGCGAGGAGCGCTCGCAGGGTCGGGCGGTGCGCGGCGATCAGCATGGGGCGGGGCACGCTCGCGGCGGGTGGGAGGCTGTCGAAGCGGTCCCTCCTCGCCCGCCGGTGGGGCGAAAGCGAGGCGCACCGGCCGCTCACTCCCCCGTGTCGAGGCCCATCAGCTGGAAGCTCACCCGCAGGTCGTTCGACATCGGAATGTCGAGGCGTTCCCCGTTCGGCAGGCGTTTGAGGAACCAGCGCTCGTAGGTCCAGCGCAGGGCCCGGGATTCCGCCAGCCGGGTGAAGGTCTGAGTGACGATCCCGGCCAGTTCCGGATCGTCCTTGCGGAACATGATGCCGTAGGGCTCGTAGGAGAGCTTGTCGGGCAGCACCGTGTAGTTCGCCCCGTCCCGGGCGTCGGTGGCGATCAGCCCGTAGAGCAGCACGTCGTCGGTGGCGAATGCATCCGCCTGGCCGGCCTTCACCATCGCGTAGGAGGCGGCGTGGTCGGGGGCCGTCACCACCTTCGCGTCGATCTTGAGCCGGCCGAGCAGGTCGCGCACGGCCTTCTCGTTGGTGGTGCCGGCGGTGACCACCACGGTCCTGCCGCCGAGGTCGCGATAGGAGGCGATCCCCCCTGCCCGCTTCACGAGCAGCTGCGTGGCGCTGATATAGTCCACCGGCGAGAAGGCGACCTGCCGGCGCCGCTCGGCATTGGCCGTGGTCGAGCCGCATTCGAGGTCGATCTGGCCGGATGTCACCGCGGCAATGCGGTTCTCGGCGGTGATCGGCGCGTAGCGGATCTTCACCGGCCGGCCGATCGCCGCCTGGACGTCGTCGGCGACCTCGCCGCAGAGGTCGAGGGCGTAGCCGATCGCCCGGGGCGCACCGTCCGGGTTCTTGCCCTCCACGAAGGAGAACGGCACCGAACTTTCCCGGTAGCCGAGCACGATCTCGCCGCGCTCGGCGACGCTCTTCAGGGTGCCGGTGAGCACCTCGACCGCCGCGGCCGGGTGCGCGCCCGCCAGCGCCAGGACCAGAACAGCCACGGACCGCATCGCCATCACCCGCCCTCCCAACCGCGCCCCGCCGCTATTCCGCCGGCGACGGCACGGTGCCGACATGGTCGAGGCGCTGGTCGGTGGCGGTGAGCTGCCCCTCCCACTTGGCCACCGCCACGGTGGCGACGCTGTTGCCCAGCACGTTGGTGGCCGAGCGGCCCATGTCGAGGAACTGGTCGATGCCGATGATCAGCAGCAGCCCGGCCTCCGGGATGTTGAACTGCGCCAGGGTCGCCGAGATGACCACCAGCGAGGCGCGCGGCACGCCGGCCATGCCCTTCGAGGTGACCATCAGCAGGAACAGCATCGTGAGCTGCTGACCCCAGGTCAGCGGGATGTTGTAGGCCTGGGCGATGAACATCACCGCGAAGGTGCAGTACATCATCGAGCCGTCGAGGTTGAACGAGTAGCCCATCGGCAGCACGAAGGACGTGATGCGGTTGGGCACGCCGAATTCCTCGAGGTTGGTCAGCATCTTCGGGTAGGCCGCCTCGCTCGACGCGGTCGAGAAGGCGAGCACGAACGGCTCCTTGATCAGGTTAATCAGCCGCATGATGCCGTTGCCCCCGAGCATCAGGAAGCCGACGAACATCAGCAGCGACCAGAGCACCCCGAGGCCGATGTAAAATTCGATGAGGAACTTGCCGTAGGTGATCAGCACGCCGATTCCCTGCGTGGTGATCGTCGCGGCGATCGCCGCGAACACCGCCACCGGGGCGAACATCATCACGTAGCCCGTCACCTTGAGCATGACGTCGGCCAGGCCCTCGATGCCCTTGGCCAGGAATTGGCCCTTCTCGCCGAGCGCGGCGAGCCCCACGCCGAAGAAGATCGAGAAGACCACGATCTGCAGGATCTCGTTGTTGGCCATCGCCTCCACGGCGCTCTTGGGCACGAGGTGGGTGACGAACTCCTTGAGCGAGAGCGAGGCGGTCTTGAGGCCGGTGCCGGCCCCGACATCGGGCAGCGGCAGGTTCAGGTTCACGCCCGGCTGCATGAGATTCACGAGGATCAGGCCCAGCATCAGCGAGCAGAACGAGGCGCCGACGAACCACAGCAGCGCCTTGCCGCCGACGCGGCCCACCGCGGCCGTATCCCCGAGATGGGCGATGCCGACCACCAGCGTCGAGAACACGAGCGGCGCGATGATCATCTTGATCAGCCGCAGGAACACGTCGGAGATCAGCGCGATGTAGCCGGCGATCTCCTTGGCGGTCTGCGGATCGGGCCAGGTGATGCTGCAGGCGTAGCCCACCGCTATCCCCAGGAGCATGCCGATGAAAATCATCGTCGTGAGCCGCGAACCCGTCATCGGTACTGCTCCTCGCCTGGGCTCGGGATGATCGAGCATAAAGTTCGTTAACGTGAAGCACGATCTACGCCATACGCAAGCCCATCCGGGGGATGTTACTGGGCTAGTCGACTGTTTTCACGCGACGCCCGCGCGGGGATGAAACCTGTGGCCCTCGTGCTACGGCTGCGGTACGGGATTTGCCCCGCCGTGCGGCCTGCGCTCCGCGCGGGCGGCACTGAAACCAGCGTGCGCGAGAGTTCATGGACGTCTTCGTACAGCAGTTGATCAACGGGCTGACCCTCGGCTCGATCTACGGCCTGATCGCCATCGGCTACACCATGGTGTTCGGCATCATCGGCATGGTGAATTTCGCCCACGGCGACGTCTTCATGGTTTCGTGCTTCATCGCCCTGATCACCTTCCTGATCCTGACTACGTGGCTCGGGGTCAGTTCCATCGCCCTGGCCTTCCTGGTGGTTCTGGTGGTCGCCATGGTGCTCACCGCCCTGTGGGGCTGGGCGATCGAGCGCGTGGCCTACCGGCCGCTGCGCGGCTCGTTCCGGCTGGCGCCGCTGATCTCGGCGATCGGCGTGTCGATCTTCCTGTCGAACTTCGTCCAGGTGGTGCAGGGCGCGCGCAACAAGCCGACGCCGCCGATGCTGTCGGGGGGGATCACCCTGTTCGAGCGCGACGGCTACGCGGTGTTCCTCGCCTGGAAGCAGGTGCTGATCATGGTGGTGACCGCGGTGCTGCTCACGGGGTTCTGGTACCTCGTGCAGCGGACCCCGTTCGGACGGGCGCAGCGCGCCTGCGAGCAGGACCGCAAGATGGCGGCGCTCCTGGGCATCGACGTCGACCGCACGATCTCCCTGACCTTCGTGCTCGGCGCCGCGCTGGCGGCGGTCGCGGGCGTCCTCTACCTGATGTATTACGGCGTCGTGTCGTTCTCGGACGGCTTCGTGCCCGGGGTGAAGGCCTTCACCGCGGCGGTGCTCGGCGGCATCGGCTCGCTGCCCGGGGCGGTGCTCGGCGGGCTGATCATCGGCCTGATCGAGACCTTCTGGTCCGCCTATTTCTCCATCGAGTACAAGGACGTCGCCGCCTTCTCGATCCTGGCGATCGTGCTGATCTTCATGCCCTCGGGCATTCTGGGCCGGCCGGAGGTCGAGAAGGTCTGATGGCCCGTTCCCAGACTGCGCTCCCCGGCTCGGTGATGGCCGGAATCCTGCGCGACGCCGGGCTCTACGCCCTCGTGGCCTTCGGCCTGTGCGTACCGATCATCACCTACCGCACCGATCCGGGCCCCGGAACCGACCTGGTGCTGGTGCCGCGCTGGGGGCTCGTGGCGGCCCTGTGCGCGGCGATCTTCGTGGTCCGCCTCATCCAGCGGCTCGTGCTCCTGCGCCGGGACGCCCGGCGGGCCCTGAGCCCGGCCCCGACTCAGGCCACCGAGGCGGTTCATGGCGAGCCGGATGCGGGCCAGAAGAACGCCAAGCTCGGCGTCTGGCTGTTCATCGGCATCGCCCTGACCCTGCCGATGATCGCGGCGCTCGCCACCGGCGGCCTGTCCTCGGCCCGCTACTGGATCGACCTCGGCATCCTGATCCTCACCTACGTGATGCTCGGCTGGGGCCTGAACATCGTGGTCGGCCTCGCCGGCCTCCTCGACCTCGGCTACGTGGCCTTCTACGCCGTCGGCGCCTATTCCTACGCCCTGCTGTCGACCACCTTCGGCCTGTCGTTCTGGATCTGCCTGCCGCTGGCGGGCCTGTTCGCCGGGCTGTGGGGCATGATCCTCGGCTTCCCGGTGCTGCGCCTGCGCGGCGACTACCTCGCCATCGTGACCCTGGCCTTCGGCGAGATCATCCGCCTCGTGCTGATCAACTGGACCGACGTGACCGGGGGCGGGGCCGGCATCTCGTCGATCCCGCGGGCGACCTTCTTCGGGATCCCGTTCACCGCGGGGGAGGACGGATTCGCGGCCCGGTTCGGCATCCCCTACGATTCGATGCACCGGCTCGTGTTCCTGTACTACCTGATCCTCGGGCTCGCCCTGATCACCAACTTCGTCACCCTGCGCCTGCGCCGCCTGCCGATCGGCCGGGCCTGGGAGGCTTTGCGCGAGGACGAGATCGCCTGCCGGTCGCTCGGCATCGACACCACGGCCACGAAGCTCACCGCCTTCGCCCTGGGGGCGGCCTTCGGGGGCGTGGCCGGCTCGTTCTTCGCCGTGCGTCAGGGCTTCATCAGCCCCGAGAGCTTCAACTTTTTGGAGAGCGCCATCATCCTGGCGATCGTCGTGCTGGGCGGCATGGGCAGCCAGGTCGGCGTCGCCATCGCCGCGGTGGCGATGGTCGGCGGGCCGGAGATGCTGCGCAACCTCGGCTTCCTCAAGGCCGTGTTCGGCGAGGGCTTCGATCCCAACGAGTACCGGCTGCTTCTGTTCGGCCTCGCCATGGTGGCCATGATGGTCTGGCGGCCCCGCGGGCTGATCTCGGTGCGCCTGCCCTCTGTGTCGCTCGGCGAGCGCCGCGCCGTCTCGGGGGCCCACGTGAGCGAGGGGCACGGCTGATGGCACATCAACCGGATCCCCGGGCGGCGGCGCAGGCCCCCGCCCCGCCGGTGCTCGCCGTCGAGCACCTGACCATGCGGTTCGGCGGCCTGACCGCCGTCTCCGACCTGTCCTTCGTGGCAAGGCGCGGCGACATCACCGCGCTGATCGGCCCGAACGGGGCCGGCAAGACCACCGTGTTCAACTGCATCACCGGCTTCTACAAACCCACCGAGGGCATGCTGAGCCTCGCCCACGCCGACGGCGCGACGCATCTCCTGGAGCGCCTGCCGAACCATGCGGTGAACAGCACCGCCCGGGTGGCCCGCACCTTCCAGAACATCCGCCTGTTCCAGGGCATGACCGTGCTGGAGAACCTGCTGGTCGCCCAGCACAAGCCGCTGATGCGGGCCTCGGGCTACACGATCCTGGGGCTGCTCGGCCTGAAGACCTACCGCGACGCGCAGGCCGCCGCGATCGAGCGGGCCAAGGCCTGGCTCACCCGCATCGACCTGATGGACCGGGCCGACGACCCGGCGGGCGCCCTGCCCTACGGCGCGCAGCGGCGGCTCGAGATCGCCCGGGCGATGTGCACCGACCCGGTCCTGCTCTGCCTCGACGAGCCGGCCGCCGGCCTCAACCCGCGGGAATCGGCGGAGCTGAACGGGCTCCTGCGCCACATCCGCGACGCGCACGACACCTCCGTGCTGCTGATCGAGCACGACATGTCGGTGGTCATGCAGATCTCCGACCACGTGGTCGTGCTGGATTACGGCCAGAAGATCGCCGACGGCACGCCCGCGGAGGTGCAGTCCGACCCGAAGGTGATCGCCGCCTATCTCGGCGTCGAGGACGAGGAGGTGGAGGCCGTGGAGGCCGAGGTCGGCATCACCGTGCCGCATGCCGCGGGCCCGCGGGCCGGCGCACCGGCAGGAGCGTCCGTATGAGCGTCGCCGGCATCAACGTCCTCGTCGAGGAGACCCGGGCGATCCAGGCGGGGGCCAAGCCGCCGCTCCTCGCGGTCCGGGACGTCTCCACCTATTACGGCAGCGTCGCGGCGCTGCGGGGCGTCGATCTCGACGTGGCCGAGGGCGAGATCGTCACGCTGATCGGCGCCAACGGCGCCGGCAAGTCGACCCTGATGATGACGGTGTTCGGCAGTCCCCAGGCGCGCTCGGGGACGATCACCTATGACGGGCGCGACATCACCCGGCTGCCGACCCACGCCATCGCCCGGCTGGGCATCGCCCAGTCGCCGGAGGGCCGCCGGGTCTTCCCGCGGATGAGCGTCTACGAGAACCTCCAGATGGGTGCTGCCCTCCATGACGGCCGCTTCTTCGCCGAGGATCTGGAGAAGGTCTGCACCCTGTTCCCGCGGGTGAAGGAGCGCCTGAACCAGCGGGCCGGCACCATGTCGGGGGGCGAGCAGCAGATGCTGGCCATCGCCCGGGCGCTGATGAGCCGCCCGCGCCTGCTCCTCCTCGACGAGCCGTCGCTCGGCCTCGCCCCGCTGGTGGTGAAGGGCATCTTCGACGCGATCCGGGAACTGAACCGGACCGAGGGGATGACGATCTTCCTCGTCGAGCAGAACGCCTACCACGCCCTCAAGCTCGCCCATCGCGGCTACGTTCTGGTCAACGGCCGGGTGACGATGAGCGGCACCGGGCGGGCGCTCCTCGACGATCCGAACGTCAAGGCGGCCTATCTGGAAGGGGGCCATGCCGGCCCGGTGGGGGCATGAGCATGTTGCAGGGGCTCCTGTACGAGGAGGACTCGGCCTGGCTGTTCCTGTTCGTCACCGTGGTGATGGGCGGCTGGGCCGGCTGGATGGCGGCGCGCGGCATCGCCCGGGGCTGGCGGCCGTTCTGGCACTGCGCCCTGGCGCTGCTGCTCGTGGCGGCCGCCGTGCGCTTCATCCACTACGCCCTGTTTTCCGGCACACTGCTGTCGCTGCACTACTATGCGGTCGACGCGGTCGTCGTCATGATCATCGGCGCGGCGGGCTTCCGCTACACGCGGACGCGCCAGATGACGAGCCAGTACCGCTGGCTCTACGAGAAGACCTCACCGCTGACGTGGCGTGCGCGTGCACCCGAGGCGGGCGAGGTCGTATGAGTGCGGCCGGATCCGCACGTGCGGTCCTAACAACATGGGGATGTACGCGATGAGATCGATTCTGCTCGCCGGGCTCGCGCTCGGCGCCATGGCGGCGGCCGCGCAGGCCGCCGAGGTCAAGCTCGGCATCGCCGCGCCGATCACCGGCAACAGCGCCGCCATCGGCGCACAGCTCAAGAACGGCGCGAGCCAGGCGGTGGAGGACCTCAACAAGGCCGGCACCCTCAAGGGCACGACGCTCTCCGTCACCGTGGGCGACGACGCCTCCGATCCGAAGCAGGGCGTCTCGGTGGCCAACAAGTTCGCCAGCGACGGCGTCAAGGTGGTCGTCGGGGACTACAATTCCGGCGTCTCGATCCCGGCCTCCGACGTCTATCTCGACGCCGGCATCATCCAGGTCACCCCCGCCTCCACGAACGTGAAGTTCACCGAGCGCGGCATGTGGAACACGTTCCGCACCTGCGGCCGCGACGACCAGCAGGGTGCGGTGGCCGGCACCTATCTCGCCACGCACTTCAAGGACAAGAAGATCGCCTTCGTCCACGACAAGACCCCCTATGGCAAGGGTCTGGCCGACGAGACCCTGATGGTGCTCAAGGCCAAGGGGATCAAGCCGGTGATGTTCGAGGGTATCAATCCCGGCGAGAAGGATTACTCGGCGCTGGTCTCGAAGCTGAAGTCGGCGAATGTCGACGTGGTCTATTTCGGCGGCTATTACACCGAGGCCGGGCTGATCCTGCGCCAGATGCGCGACCAGGGCCTCAAGGCGCCGATGATGGGCGGCGACGGCATGGTCGACCGCGAGCTCGTGTCGATCGCGGGTCCCGCCGCCGAGGGCACCCTGACCACCTTCCCGCCGGACGCCCGCAAGAACCCGAACGCCAAGGGGGCGCTCGCCGCCTTCAAGGCCAAGAACATCGATCCCGAGGGCTATACGCTCTACTCCTACGCGGCCGTGCAGGTGCTGGCCAAGGCGATGGCCGAGACCGGCTCCAGCGACGGCAAGAAGCTCGCCGACTGGCTGCATCAGGGCAAGGCCGTGGAGACCGTGGTCGGCCCGATCGCCTATGACAAGAAGGGCGACATCACCCGGCCGGATTACGTCATGTACGAGTGGAAGAAGGGCGCCGACGGCAAGATCGACTACAGCGGCAACGAACTGACGAAGTAAGCCGCCACGGCGTCCCGCGCCGCCAACCAGGCTGCCGCCGTCCCGTGCCACCGCGCGGGGCGGCGGCGTCGTTTCGGATGCGGTGAATTCGTCAGCCTTGATGGGCGATCCGGTCTCGACACCGGGTGCGTCCGCCTAAGAAGTGTGCATGATGCAGCCGGCGCGGGCGACAGGTCGGCTCGGCCGCCGGGAGATGGCCATGGGGACGGCAGGGATCGCCGCGGCGGGCATCCGCATGAGCTTGGCTGCGGCAGCTCCGTACTCGGCCGCAGTTTCCCGCGGCGCCTCGACCCGCCTCCCGGCACCATCATTGCAAAGGCGTCGCCCGAGCGGGCAGGCGCATGCGCCCGGCCGCCAGCCGACGCCGTTCGGCCTGATCCAGGAGTTCCGTACCGATGCAGTCTGATATCGCTCGCCGCGGCGTTGCCGCGGCGCTGGGCTTGGCCCTCGCCTTCGCCCCCCTGAGCCTGCGGGCCGAGGATCTCACCGGCACCCTCAAGAAGGTGAAGGAGACGGGCGCCATCACGATCGGCTACCGCGACGCGTCCGTCCCGTTCTCGTATCTCAGCGGCGACCAGAAGCCGATCGGCTACGCGATGGACATCTGCTACAAGATCGCCGACGCGGTGAAGGCCAATCTGGGCCTTCCCAACCTCGAGGTGAAGCTCAACCCGGTCACCTCCGCCACGCGTATCCCGCTGATGGCGAACGGCACGATCGACCTCGAATGCGGCTCGACGACCAACAACACCGAGCGCGAGAAGCAGGTGTGGTTCACCAACTCGCACTTCCTCACCGCGACCCGCTACGTCTCGAAGAAATCGGCCAACCTGCACACGATCGAGGACCTGAAAGGCAAGACCGTCGTCTCGACCTCGGGCACCACGAACATCAAGCAGATCAACGAGGCCAACACGGAGCGGAAGCTCGGCCTGACGATCCTGCCGGCCAAGGACCATGCCGAGGCGTTCCTGATGGTCGAGACCGGCCGCGCGGCGGCCTTCGTGATGGACGACGTGCTGCTCGCCTCGCTGGCCGCCTCCTCGAAGGACCCCTCGGCCTACGAGATCTCCACCGAGGCCCTGTCGAAGCCCGAGCCCTACGGGATCATGCTGCGCAAGGACGATACGGCCTTCAAGAAGGTCGCGGACGACGCCACCGCCAAGCTCTACACCAGCCCCGCCGGCAAGGCTCTCTATGACACGTGGTTCACCAAGCCGATCCCGCCGCGCAACATCAACCTCAACCTGCCGATGAGCGCGGATATGAAGAAGCAGTTCACGACGCCGATCGCCAGCCCGGATCCGGCGGCCTACTGAGATCGCGACGACGCAATGACGTGCACCGCGGAGCCCGGCTCCGCGGTGCACCTTTGTAAGATCAGGGCAGAAGCGGCGCGATGAACTACAATTGGAACTGGCGGATCTTCTTCGACGCCTCGCCTGAGGGTAACGGCACCTATCTCGACATGCTGCTCTCCGGGCTCATGTGGACGATCGCGACCGCCCTCTGCGCCTGGGTGATCGCCTTCTTCCTGGGCTCCCTGGTCGGCGTGCTGCGCACCCTGCCGTCGAAACCCGCGAACGCGATCGGCACGGCCTATGTCGAGCTGTTCCGCAACGTGCCGCTGCTGGTGCAGATGTTCCTCTGGTACTTCGTGCTGCCGGAGGTCGTCCCGACCCGGCTCGGCGACGCGATCAAGCAGATGCCCGATGCGCCGTTCTACACGGCGGTGGTCTGCCTCGGCTTCTTCACCGCCTCGCGGGTGGCCGAGCAGGTTCGCGCCGGCATCCAGGCGCTGCCCCGCGGCCAGGGCATGGCCGGCACCGCGATGGGCTTTACCACCTACCAGACCTACCGCTACGTGCTGCTGCCGAACGCCTACCGGATCATCCTGCCGCCGATGACCTCGGAATTCCTCAACAACCTCAAGAACACCTCGGTGGCCCTGACCATCGGCCTTCTGGAACTCACCGCCCGGGCCCGCTCGATGCAGGAATTCTCGTTCCAGGTGTTCGAGGCGTTCACGGCGGCCACCCTGCTCTACGTGATCATCAACCTCGTGGTCGTCACGGCGGCGACCTTCCTGGAAAAGGCGGTCGCCATCCCCGGCCAGCGCTGAGGACCGCCCGCACCCGATCCTCCGGCGCCGCCCGACGGCCACCGCGAACAGGCCCCGATGCTCTCGAATTTCGACTACTCCGTCATCCTGTCGTCCCTGCCCTACCTGTTCGGACAGGGCATGGTCTTCACCGTGACGCTCACCGCCATGGCGGCCGCGGGCGGCGTGGTCATCGGCACCCTGCTGGCGATGGCGCGGCTCTCGGGCATCCCCGGCCTCAGCCATGTCGCCAAGGGCTATGTCGAGCTGTGCCGCTCGCTGCCCCTCGTGCTGGTGATCTTCTGGTTCTACTTCCTGGTGCCGTATATCGGCGCCTACGTGACCGGCGCCACGACGCCGATCCAGGTCGGGGCCTTCCCGTCGGCGCTCATCACCTTCATGGCGTTCGAGGCGGCCTACTTCTCGGAGATCATGCGCGCCGGCATCCAGTCGATCGCCAAGGGCCAGACCGCCGCCGCGCAGGCGCTCGGGATGAATTACTGGCAGACCATGGGCAACGTCGTCCTGCCCCAGGCCTTCCGCAACATGCTGCCGCTGCTGCTGACGCAGACAATCGTGCTCTTCCAGGACACGTCCCTGGTCTACGTGCTCTCGCTCACCGATTTCATGGGGGCCGCCTCGAAGGTGGCCCAGCGCGACGGCCGGCTCGTCGAGATGTATATCTTCGCGGCGATCGTCTACTTCGCGATCTGCTTCTCGGCCTCGTTCCTGGTGCGCCGCCTGCAGCGCCGCGTCGCCATCATCCGCTGACCGACACTGGAGACCGCGTATGACCTCGTCCCCGATGCCGGCCCCGCATGCCGCCGAGCCCGCCCTCGACGCCGCGCACGCCCCGGCGGATGTCGGCCTGCAGCCGGGCGGCCTCGTCTCCGCCGTGCCCGCGGCGGCGCCCGGCGAGACGATGATCGCCATCGACGCCATCAACAAATGGTACGGCGACTTCCAGGTGCTGACGAACTGCACCACCAAGGTCGCCAAGGGCGAGGTGGTTGTGGTGTGCGGCCCCTCCGGCTCGGGCAAGTCCACCCTGATCAAGTGCGTCAACGCCCTGGAGCCGTTCCAGAAGGGCCAGATCACGGTCGCCGGCACCAAGGTCGCCGACAAGGCGACCAACCTGCCCAAGCTCCGCTCGCGGGTCGGCATGGTGTTCCAGCATTTCGAGCTGTTCCCGCACCTGTCGATCACCGACAACCTCACCATCGCCCAGCGCAAGGTCCTGGGACGGAGCGCCGAGGACGCGAAGAAGCGCGGGCTCGACCTGCTCGCTCGGGTGGGCCTCGGTGCCCATGCCACCAAGTTCCCGGGCCAGCTCTCCGGCGGCCAGCAGCAGCGTGTGGCCATCGCCCGGGCGCTCGCCATGAACCCGGTGGTGATGCTGTTCGACGAGCCGACCTCGGCGCTGGACCCCGAGATGGTCGGCGAGGTGCTCGACGTGATGGTGGAGCTCGCCAAGGAGGGCATGACCATGATGGTCGTGACCCACGAGATGGGTTTCGCCCGCAAGGTCGCCGACCGGGTGATCTTCATGGACCGGGGCGAGATCGTCGAGGACGCCAAGAAGGAGGACTTCTTCGGCAGCCCCCGCTCCGAGCGCGCCCAGACCTTCCTGTCGAAGATCCTGCAGCATTGAGGGTCTGAGTTGGTCCAGAGCCAATCGATCGGGATGGCTCGAAACGATGGTGCCGCCACCGCGGAACTTGCCGGGTTTTCCGGCCGCTGTGCGGGTGCGGCCGAAGACGTCCCGGCCCGGTGGTGGTTTGCGGATGCGCTGGAAAGACGCGAGCGGCGCGATCTACGAATGGGACTACCAGCACGGGCACGTTGAGAAATATGATGTGCGCGGCAGCCATCTCGGCGGGTTCGACGCTGCCACTGGTGAGCCGATGTCGCGAGCTGACAGCAAGAGGCGCGTAGAGCCATGAACGTCGGGCATATCGTGGCCGGATATGACAAGGCCACGGAACGCCTCACCATCGAGCATGATGTTCCTCTCACACTCTTCGCAGAGGTGCGAAGCCTTGCCGAAGTGCCTGATACGGACCGTCAGGCGCTCGGATCGTATCCGCTCAGCCTGTCCGCGGTTCGCAAGATTGCTTCCAAAATGCCGGCTTCCCTGAACGTGGATGCCTACGATTGGTTTTTGGAGCCCGTGCGTTCAGAACTTTGATGGCTCTCAGCGGGAGGCGTGCGACGGTTAAGCCAAAGCCTCCTGCGCAACCCGATAGTCCCGCCCGTGCCGGCAATAGCCCTCGACGATGCGGATCATGGTGGCGCGCTTCTCGGCATCGAGGGGGGCGAGGATCCGCGCCGGACGGCCGCCCCACAGGTACCCGGCCTCCAGGATCTGGCCGGGATCGGTGGTCGCGCCAGCGGCCAGCATCACGTCGTCGGCGATCAGGGTGCCGGGCGCGATCGCGGCGCCGATCCCGATGAGCGCCCGGGCGCCGATCCGGCTGTCGGCGATCCGCACGTTGTGAGCGATCGTCGTATCGCGCCCGATCACGACGCCGTCGCCCCGTGTGCGGATGAGGGTGTTGTCCTGGATGTTGGTGTCGGCGCCGATCACGATCGGGCCGACCTCGGCGTTGAGATCGCAGCAGAACAGCACGCTCGAACCCGCACCCAGGCTCACCCGGCCGCGCAGGGTCGCGGTGCGGGCCACGAACACGCTCTCGTCGACCTCCGGCGGCTCTCCGGCCGGCGGAAGGGCGGGGCCGTCGCCCATCCGCTCGCGCAGGCGCTCGGCGCGCTCGGCCACGTCCTCGGGGCTCACCGGCTGGCGCGGTCGCGCCGGGCTTCCCGCATAGGCGTGGCCGCCGGGGAGCTGCGCCCGCGGGAACACCGTGGACCCCGCCTCGATCACCGCACCGTCGCCGATCTCCGCCCCGTCGAGGATGACCACGTCGTCCTCGATCACCACGTCGGAGCCGACCGTGCAGGCATGCACGACGCTGTTGCGCCCGACCGTCACGCGGTCGCCGACCTGCGTGCCCCGCACCAGGGTGGCGATGTGCACCGTGGAGCGGTGACCCAGCCAGAACCGGTCGCCGAGGGTGACGCTCTGCCCGTCCGCCCGGATCACGGCCTCGTCGCCGATCCAGGCCTGGGCGCCGATGCGGGCGGCCCCGATCACCGTGCTGCCGCGGCCGCACCAGACCGGTCGGCTGGCGAAGTCGGGCTGGACGCCGTCGTAGGGCAGGATCAGGTCGGGGGTCACGCGGATATCCTTCTCCACCGCCGGTCGGGGCTCGCGGGGTGATCCGAGCCGGCGGCGAACGATGCGGGGCCAGCGGGGCGCGGCGGACCGTCTCATATAGAGCCGCGCCGCGGTGTGACAGGCGCGGGGCTGGTCGGCGGCGCTCCGGACCCCTATGGACCGGAGGATGAGCGCGCCCGTTCCGAGCGTCGGCATCCAGGCCGAGCCCTTCGACACCGCGACCGAGATCGCCCGGGTGAGCGCTGTCCTCGGGGGGCGGGCCGGCGCCGTCGTGACCTTCTCGGGCCTGTGCCGCGACGAGGACGGCCGCCTGGCGGCCCTGGAGCTGGAACATTATCCCGGCATGGCCGAGGCGGAGATCCTCCGGGTCGCCGAGGAGGCCGCTGCGCGCTGGCCGCTCCAGGCCCTGCGGGTGATCCACCGGCACGGGCGCGTGCACCCGGGCGACGGCATCGTGCTGGTGATCACCGCCTCCAGCCACCGGGTCGCCGCCTTCGAGGCGGCGAGCTTCCTGATGGATTACCTCAAGACCCGGGCGCCGTTCTGGAAGCGCGAGCACCTCGTCGACGGCACCGTCGGCACCTGGGTCGAGGCCATGGCGCAGGACGACGCCGCGGCCGACCGCTGGCGTTGAGCCCGTCTAAACGATCAGCGCGTTGAGCAGCACCGCGAGGGCGCCCCCCGCGATGGCGATGCCCATCAGGATCACGCTGCTGAGCTGATCGCCGGTATCGACTGTCCGGCCGGGGCCGAGGGAGCGGCTCGGCGTCTCGCCATAGGGATCCATCATACCGTCTCTCCTGCCCGCGTCGGCGCTCCGACGCCGGCGACCAACGCGCGAACGGCGTTTCGGTCCCATGCACTGTCGGCGGCCTCGGACGCGCCGGCGGCGCCCCGGCATGCACACGTCCCCCGCCCGCCGCACTTGACCCTGGCGGATCCGCGGCGTTCGTGGGGCCAGGGCTCAGGAGCGGTGATGTCAGACGGACAGGTGCAGGAACTCAAGGGTCCGGTCGGGCCCTGGCGCGGGACGCTTCCGCTCGCCGCCTCGGGCATCGCGGTGGTCTGCTTCGCGGCGGCGCTCGCGCTGGCCTGGATGTCGGTGGGCACGCTGCTGCTGATCTTCGCCGGCGTGCTGCTCGGGGTCTTCCTGGACGGTCTGACCCGCGGGCTCGGCCGGGTCCTGCCCCTACCCCGGGCCCTGCGGCTGACCATCGCCAGCCTCGCGGTGGCGGTCGCGGTGGTCGGCTTCGGCAGCTACGGCGGCGCCACCGTCGTCCAGCAGGGGCGCGATCTCGGCACCACGATCAAGGATCAGGCCGGAACGGTTTCGGGCTGGCTCGCCGAGCGGGGCATCGACGTCCCGAGCCTCGCACCGCAGGGGGGCGGCAAGGACGGCTCGACCGAATCCGGGCAGCGGGAGGGCGGCCTCGGCGGCCTCGCCAACGGCCTGCTGAAGGGCAGCAGCTCGATCGTCTCGGATGCCGGCAGCGTGCTGGGGCCGGCCGCGGCCGTGATCCTCGGGCTGTTCGACGCCCTCGGCAATCTCCTGGTGATCGCCTTCCTGGGGCTCGCCTTCGCGGCCGATCCGAAGGCCTACCGGGACGGGGTGCTGCGCTTCGTGCCGCCGCAGAAGCGCCGGCGCGCGGCCAAGGTCCTCGACGGCGCCGGCGAGACCCTGCGCCACTGGCTGTTCGGCCAGTTGATCATCATGGCCGTGATCTTCCTCTGCACCTGGGCCGGGCTGGCCTTCCTGGGGATCGGCGGCGCGCTGATCCTCGGCCTCCAGGCCGGGCTACTGGCCTTCGTGCCGACCGTAGGACCGCTGGTGGCCGGCATCGTGATCATCCTGGCGGCCCTGGCCTCGGGCCTCAAGGCGGTGATCGGCGCCGTGGGCGTCTACCTGGCGGTGCAGTGCCTGGAGAGCTACGGCCTGACCCCGTTCATCCAGAAGCGGGCGCTGGACATCCCGCCGGCCACGATCTTCGCCGGGCAGCTGATCCTGGGTGTGATCTTCGGCCTCTGGGGCATCGCCCTGGCGCTGCCGATGATGGCGGTGATCAAGGTGCTGCTGGAGCAGCTCTACGTGGAGGATACCCTCCACGAGCAGCCGAGCAGCTGACCGGCGCGCCGCTCAGCGGCGCAGCGCCGCCTCGATCATCCCGGCGACCGCCAGCGCGCGGCCGTCGTCTCCGAAGCGGCCGATCACCTGCACGCCCACCGGCAGGCGCTCGCCCGGCACCGGTACGTTCACGCAGGGCACGCCCATCAGGGTCCAGAGCTGGTTGAAGCGCGGATCGCCCGTCGAGGCCAGGGTCGCGGGGGCCGGGCCGGGGGCCGAGAAGGTCAGGATCGCGTCGTAATCGGCCAACAGGCCCTTGAGCACCCGGCGGGCCCGGTGGGCATGGCGGCGGGCATCGTCGTAGGTGGCCGGGCCGATCGCCGCGCCGGCGTCGAGGTGCTCCCGGACCCGCGGCGGAAGGGCATCGGCCTGGGTGTCGTATTCCCAGGCGAGCGCCAGCCGTCCCTCGTAGTTCTGGATGATCCGGTGCCGCTCCCAGGCCTCCGCAAGCTCCGCCGGGAGCGCGAGGTCGGTGACCTGCGCGCCGGCCCGCTCGGCGGCCTGCCGGGCGCGCGTCAGCGCGGCCTCGGCGGCGGGCTCCGGCGCCTCCGCAAAATCCTGCCGCACGAGGCCGATCCGGGGCGCGGATCCGGTCGCGCCGCCCTCGATCTCCGGCCGGCCGGTGATCAGCGCCAGGGCATGGGCGACGTCCGCGACCCCGGCGGCGAACAGCCCGACCGTGTCGAGGGCCCAGGAATAGGTCTTCACTCCGACCGTGGGGATCAGCCGGAACGAGGGCTTCACCGCCGCGCAGCCGCAATAGCTCGCGGGCCGGATCACGGAGCCCGCCGTCTGGGTGCCCAGCGCGAGTGGCAGCATGCCGGCGCCGACCGCGGCGGCCGAGCCGGCCGAGGAGCCGCCGGGCGTGTGGCCGGGATCGTGCGGATTGACCGTCTCCGTCGGATCGCTGCTCGCGAAGGCCGTGGTGGTGGTCTTGGCCAGCGCCACGGCGCCGAGCTGCTTCAGCCGCGCCACGATGGCGGCGTCGCCCCGCGGATGCCAGCCCGCATAGATCGACGAGCCCATCTGGGTCGGCAGGCCGGCGCTATCGATGATGTCCTTCACGCCGACCGCGATCCCGGCCAGCGGCCCGGCCTCCGGGATGGCGGGCGACGCGTCGAGGGTGACCAGCGCGTGCAGCGCCGGCTCCCGCGCGGCGATCGCCGCGCGGCACAGGTCGATCGCGCCCGTCGGCGTCAGGGTGCCGGCTGCGATGCGGGCGCGGAGGTCGATGAGCGAGAGCATTCTGTATTCACCCGTTGTTTGCCGGGCCTGTCAACCGGCCCGCCACAGGGCGCCGCATTCCCGAAACGCCGTTGACGAACGCTTTACGGGACCGTGCGCATCGTCCGGACCATGTGGCGTGGCGTATCCCTGTTCTCGGCCCTGGCGCTGTTCGGCGCGGGGCTCACCGCGTGCTCGATCAACCATTTCGAGCGGCGCGACCCGTGGCGCGATCAGGCGGAGCAGGTCTGCCTGGCCAAGAAGCTCGTCGAACCCTCGGACTACATCACGCCGATCGCCGCCATGAACGGCCCGGGGCCCTGCGGCATGCAGCAGCCCTTCCGGGTGACCCGGCTGGCCGGCGGCTCCGTGATCCTGAAGCAGCGGATGACCCTGGGCTGCCCGGCCCTCGCCGAGGCGGAGGCCTGGCTGGCCGACACGATCCAGCCCGCCGCCAATCTCTACTTCGGCGTGCCGGTCGCGGAGATCAACGCCGGCTCCTATTCCTGTCGCGGCCGCAACAACCAGCCCGGCGCCAAGCTCTCCGAGCACGGCTTCGGCAACGCCATCGACGTCATGTCGGTGAAGCTCGCCGACGGCCACGTGATCACCGTCAAGGGCGGCTGGCACGGGACGGAGGCCGAGCAGGGCTTCCTGCGGGAGATCTTCCTGGGGGCCTGCCAGCGCTTCACCACCGTGCTGGCCCCTGGCTCGAACGTGTTCCATTACGACCACATCCACGTGGACCTCGCCCGGCACGACCCCCGCGGCCTGCGGCGGATCTGCCAGCCGCTGATCAAGTTCACGCCGCAGCTCGGGACCGGCATCGAGCGGCCCCTGTCGCGCCCGGTGCCGCCGCCGCGCCAGCCGGCCGCGCCGCAGGCCCCGGTGGATATCGAGGAGGACGATCCCTACGGCCTCTCGCCGATGTCGAAGGCCGGGAGCCCGACCCAGGTCGCCCACGCCCCGGCGCGCCCGCCCGCCGCCTCCGCCTACACGGCCGCGCCGCCGGTGCGGCCGGCGCCGCGGGTCGCCACGGCCGTGCCCGAGGAGCCCGCTCAGGATTACGACGAGCCGCTCCAGCTCGGCGCGCCGCCGCCGAGCACGGGGCCGATCTACTGAACGGGGTCTGCGGGCCTCCCCATCGACCCCTCCGTCGGCGGCCGGTCACTGTAGCGGCCGCGCCGCACCGCGCGGCAAAGCGTCGTCGCGGCCGAGCTTGCGCTTGACTGGCGGTGCGGCCGGTTCATCGTTCCGGGATGCAGGACCGCACATCCGCCGAGACCCGCGCCATGCGCCCGATCCGTCACGGCCTCGCCCTCGGGCTGGCCCTCCTCGCCCTGGCGCAGCCGGCGCTGGCACGCACGGCCCGCGAGGATATCGAGCCCGCCGAGGAGCGGGAATTCCCGTTCGACGCGCAGATCCCGGGCTGCCAGGACCCGTCGGTGCTGGAGCGGGTCTCGACCAACTTCGCCGAGAAGGAGGCGAAGTACTGGAACTCGTCGATGACGATCCTGTCCTTCGACACGATCGAGCGCACCGCCTGGCGGCCCTGGGGCCTCGACACCTACCCGCGCCGGTTCTGCAGCGCTACCGTGACCACCTCGGACGGCGTGCGCCGGAAGGTCGACTATTCCGTGCGCGAGAGCCTCGGCATCATCGGCGCGACCTGGGGCGTCGAGTTCTGCGTGCACGGCCTCGACCGCGATCTGGCCTACGCCTACGCCACGGCCTGCCGGATGGCGCGTCCCTGAGGATGCGCGGCCCCGCCGCCTGCCTCGCCGCCCTGCTGCTGGCCGGGCCGGCCACCGCCCAGGATTACGGCGGCTTCACCCGCCGCGGCACCCCCGGCGAGTTCGATTTCTACGTGCTGGCCCTCTCGTGGTCGCCGAACTTCTGCGCCGGGGCGGGCGGGCATCGGGACGACGTCCAGTGCACCCCGGGCCGCGGCCTAGGCTTCGTCGTCCACGGGCTGTGGCCGCAAGACAGCCGGGGCTTTCCCGAGGGCTGCTCCGCTTCGGTGCGCGCGCCGACCCGACAGGCGATCGAGGTGGCCGGGCAGGTCTATCCGAGCGAGGGGCTCGCCCGGCACGAATGGCGCACGCACGGCACCTGCTCGGGGCTCGACCCCGTGGCCTATTTCACCGCCGCCCGGGATGCCCGGCTGGCCGTGACGATCCCCGACGGCCTCAAGGGCGGTTCCCCGCCGCAGACCTTGGCGCCCATCGAGATCGCCCGGCAATTCGTGGCCGCCAATCGCGGCCTGCGCCCCGACATGATGGCGGTCACCTGCACGCACGGCCAGTTGCAGGAGGTCCGGATCTGCTTCGGCAAGGACCTGCACGGCTTCACCCCCTGCCCCGAGGTCGCCCGCGGCAATTGCCGGGCGCCGGAGATCACCCTCGACGCCGCGCGCTGAGATTTTTTGGGGCCCCTCGGCGTTCGGCGCTGGACCCTGGCGGCCGGATCGGCTTCACCGCGCTCCCATGAATTATCGGCATGCCTTCCACGCCGGCAACCACGCCGACGTGCTCAAGCACCTCGTGCTGGCGCGGGTGCTCGACCACCTGCGCCTCAAGGACAAGCCGTTCCGCGCGCTCGACGCCTTCGCGGGCCTCGGCGTCTACGACCTCGCGGCCGACGAGGCGACCCGCACCGGCGAATGGCGGGACGGCTGGGGCCGGATGGACGCGCCCTTCGCGCCCCCCGTGGAGGCGCTGCTCGCCCCCTACCGGGCGGCGGTCGCGGCGGTGCGGGCGCGCCACGGCGCCACCGCCTATCCGGGCTCGCCCGCGCTGATCCGCGAGGCGCTGCGGCCCGGGGACAAGGGCGTGTTCGTGGAACTGCACCCGGCGGACGCCGACATCCTGCGGGCGCGGTACGCGCGCGACCCGCGCACCAAGGTCATGAGCCTCGATGGCTGGACGGCGGTCAACGCCCAGGTCCCGCCGCCCGAGCGGCGCGGCCTCGTGCTGATCGATCCCCCCTACGAGGTGCCTGGCGAGATCGAGCGGCTCGGCGCCCACCTCGCCCGGGCGGTGACGAAATGGCCGACCGGCCTGTTCCTGGCGTGGTACCCGATCAAGGATGCAGCCGCCCTCGACCGCATGATCCGGGACCTCGACGGCGCCCTGCCCCGCCCGGCGCTCCGACTCGACCTGCTGATCGATCGGCCGGACGACCCGACGCGCCTCACCGGCAGCGGGCTGATCGTGGTCAACCCGCCCTGGCGTCTTGCGGAGGAGGCGACGGTCTTCCTGCCGGCACTGGCCGAACGTCTGGCTTTGCAGGACTTCGGCGGCTTTCGCTGCGACCCGATCGGCCGGAATGATTGATTCGCCAACATCGAGCCGCGTTCCAGGACGCTGATTCCTTCGATCGGACGAAGATGAGGGTTCGCCCGCGATTCTGATTGTTGCGGCAACGACACATTTCTCCGGCGAACGTGTCCTCGAGCACAAAATTGCTCAAAAAATATGCAACTGCTCCTTGTTTGATTTTGTGTCATTTATCTCTTGATGTCAGCTTGGCTGTGAGTGAACCGGAACGAGCTGCGACCCATGCTGAAGCGATCCACCCTGGCCGGCCTGGCGACCCTGCTGTTGTCCTCGACCAGCATCCTCGCGGCGGATCTGGCGGCGCCCGCCCCCGCCCCCGTGGCGCCCCCGGCGGAACCCTGCAAGGCCACGCTGCTCGGCCCGACCTACGGCGGCGTGATCAAGGCCAACCCGACGCCGACCTGCTTCGCGGCCGGCCCGCTCGGAGACCTCTATGTCGGCGGCGCGGTGACGGGTTACGGCTACGTCCAGACCAACCCGTTCGCGTCGTTCTCGACCCCCGCCGCGCCCAACGACCGGGACCGGGCCGCGCGGTTCGACTTCTCCAACATCCAGGGCGTCATCCAGAAGCCCGAGGGCGGGTTCCAGTTCTACGTCCAGGCGGGCGGCTACTCGATCCCGCAGCTTGGCTTCCCGACGCTGGGCACCTTCACCCAGACCGATCTGCTCTTCGGGCCGGTCCCGGTCGCCTACGGTAAGGTCCAGATCAACGACGAGTGGTCGATCCAGGGCGGACGGATGTTCACCCTGATCGGGACCGAACTGCTGTTCACCTATCAGAACCTGAACATCAACCGCGGCCTGCTGTTCGTGCAGGAGAACTTCATCAACCAGGGCGTGCAGGTCAATTACAGCAGCGGCCCGCTCTCGGTGTCGCTGGCCGGCACGGACGGGTTCTTCTCCAACGAGATCACGTGGTTCACCGGCAACGTCGCCTACAAGCTCGACGACTTCAACACCATCGGCGTCAACGGCGGCCTGAACCTCGGCCGCACCAACGCCCTGGCCCGCAGCCCGCGCTACCAGTTCGCCACGCCGAACCTCCAGCAGAACAGCGGCATCTTCGACATCAACTACACCTACGCGAACGGTCCGTGGATCGTCTCGCCGTACTTCCAGTTCACCAACGTCGAGCGGGATCCGCGGGTGGGGATCTACAACTCCGCCTCCACCTACAGCGGCGCGCTGCTGGCGGCCTACTCGTTCACCGACCACTTCTCCCTTGCCGGCCGCGTCGAGTACATCGAGCAGACGGGCGTGCGGGGCTCCGGCACCACGAACCTGCTCGGCTTCGGCGCCGGCAGCAACGCCTTCTCGGTGACCGTCACGCCGACCTTCACGTTCGACCGGTTCTTCTTCCGGGTCGAGTACGCGCATGTCGAGCTCGGCGGCATCACCCGGGCGAACATCTCGGATACGGGCCTGCTCACGCCCGGCACCGGCTTCGGCCGCACCGGCAACCGCACCGCGCAGGACCGCTACATGGTCGAGACCGGCATCACCTTCTGATCCGATTCGCATCCCGGCCGCGAGGCTGGTTCGAACAAGCCCCCGGCCTGAAGCCGGGGGCTTTTTTGTTGCTTGTAATGACTCGCAGTACATGCGATCCAATATTTCTTAAAGCGGCAGCAATATCTCGGTGTTGACCAAGTTAGGCATAGGCGTTTGATTATCGCTGTCGCCGATGGGACTTGAGCTGCGGCGACCGGTTCTGCCGAACACTTGAAATGTCACCGCTCCGCCATGTATTCCTCGCCCTGCGCCGGCCGTGGCCGGATCGGGGGGCGAGTGAATGACTTCGATCGAGGCTCTGTCGGCGACCCTGTGGAGGGTGGCGGCGCCAGGCATGACGCCGAAGGCGCTGCGCGCCGCTGTCCGCGAACACCATCCGGAGGCGTCCAAGAAGGATGTCGTTCGCGCCGCCTTCTACGCCCTGATCGACGCCCGCTCCCAGGATGGCCTGACCTTGGACGCGTTGCATGGGTTCGCCCTCAACGAGCGCACGCCTTCCGACGAACCGCCGGTGACGATCGGCAAGTCTCGGAGGCAGAAGCACCGCCGTAGCCCCGAGCGGGCCGTTCTCGAGGCCCCCGCGGTCTCAGAAGCCTCCGAGCGTCCCGAGGCCGCTGCGGCGGCCTGAGGGGCACGGTCGCCGGGTCCGCTGCGCGGAGGCGCGCCCACGCCCTGAACCGGCCGCCGATCGAGGGCGGGGATCGGGGCATCGTCCCGGAGACGAGACCCCTGTCCGGACGATGCGCTAGGCCCGCCGGAGCAGACGGCGGCCGGGGCGGTGGCCCTCCTCGCCCGTATCGCGGAAGCCGAGTTTTTCCAGCAGCCCCCAGGACGCGATGTTGGCGGGGCGGCACTCCGCCACGATGGTGCGGCCGGGGAACCGGCCGCACAGGAGGCCGATGATCGCCGCCACCGCCTCGAACGCGAAGCCGCGCCCCCGCGCGGCGCCGCCGATCCAGTAGCCGATCTCGATCGCGCCCGTTCCCCGCAGGTGCGTGCCCACCACGCCGACAAGTTCGCGCCCGACCGGATCGGATGGCGTCTGCGTATCGCCTTCACCGCGAAGCCAGGCGCCGAGAAAGCAGTCCTGGCCCCGCGCGCCGCTGCGGATCAGGTCCTGGGCGTCCTGCAGGGTGAACGGCGACGGCAGGAAGTCCACCGCCGCGGTGATCGCGGGGTCGTCCGTGAGCCGGCGCAGGGCGTCCGCGTCCTGGATGTGCAGGGCCGCGATCGACAGGCGCGGGGTTTCGATCCCGGGCAGGTCGACGAGGCTGGCACGGGCGGCGCGGATGGTAAACATCCCTCGGATGTGGGGTGCCCGCCGGTGCGGAAAAGGCACGTGTCTGGCCCCCACCCTCATCCCCGGGACGCGGCGAGGACGCCCTGTCGTCCTTCGTGCGACGGTCGCAGACAGGCCGGACGGGAACGGTTGCTTAACCTGAATCCGTCTTCATTGGGGCATCAAGTTGCGTCAGGCAAACGGGTGCGTCGATGCGGGTGCGCGGTACGGGTCAGATGTTGCGGACGCTGTCGCGCGTCGCCCTCATCGGCATCATCGGCGGGGCTGCGGCCGCCTGTTCGTCGGATGCCTCGCGGCTGAGCAATCCGTTCACGAACCCATTCGAGGGGGAGCCCGCCGCCACCGGCAGCCTGCCGGACGGCAGCCTCAAGCCGGCACCGGTGATCCGCACCGGCCGCATCCAGTCGGAGGCGCTGAGCCCACCGGCAGCCTCGCGTCCGGTCTCCGCGGCGAATCCGGTGGCGACCCATGCCGCCGCGCCGGCGACCCGCGTCGCCTCGACCGGACCGGTCGGCTGGAGCGCCCAGGGCGGCACGCAGATCACCGTGTCGCAGAACGACAGCCTGAACCAGATGTCCACCCGGTTCGGCGTCCCCGCCTCGGCGATCCTGTCGGCCAACGGCCTGACCAGCGCCAGCCAGATCACCCCCGGCCGGCAGATCGTGATCCCGGTCTACAACGCGTCGGGCATGAATCCCGCCGCGGCCCCCATGACCGCCCGCCCGGCCCGGGCGGCGGAGGAGAAGCGCGAGGACGCCAAGCAGGTCGAGGGCAAGCTCGCCGCCAAGCGCGAGGAGGCCGCCCGGGACGCCAAGCGCGAAGAAGCCAAGCGGGACGAGGCCAAACGCGAGGAGGCCAAACGCGAGGAGGCCAAGCGCGAGGAGGCCAAGGAAGCCGCCAAGGAAGCCACGCGGCGGGCTGCCGACAAGGAGGCGGACCGCAAGGAGGCGCTGGCCCGCGATGCCGCTGCCCGGAAGGTCGCCGACGCCAAGACCCACAAGGAGGTGGCGAAGGCCGACGACAAGCCGCGCCACGTGCGTCCCGGCCAGGTCGCCAAGGCCGAGGAGCCTAAGGCGGATCCGAAGGCCGAGGCCAAGGCAAGCGCCAAGGCGGACGCGAAGGCCAAGGCCGACGCGAAGGCCGCCGAGGCGAAGGTCGAGGCCAAGGCCGCCGCGAAGGCGGAGGCGGTCCAGAAGCTCGCCGAGGCCAAGGCCGCCAAGGAGGCCGCGCAGAAGGCTGCCGCGGCGGAGAAGGTCGCCGCCAAGGAAGCGCCGAAGCCGGTCGCGCCCGTGGCCCAGGCCAAGCCCGAGCCCGCCGCCACCGGCTCGGTGGCCGATGCCGCCGCCTCGGAGAGCTTCCGCTGGCCCGCAAAGGGCCGGGTGATCTCGGGTTACGGCAGCTCCGGCAACGAGGGCATCAACATCGCGGTGCCGGAGGGGACCCCGGTGAAGGCCGCCGAGGAGGGCACGGTCGCCTATGCCGGATCGGACGTGAAGGGCTACGGCAAGCTCGTGCTGGTGCGCCACGCCAACGGCTTCGTCTCGGCCTATGCCCATAACGGCGAGATCGACGTGAAGCCCGGTGACAAGGTCAAGCGCGGCCAGGTGATCGCCAAGTCCGGCGCCTCGGGCAACGTGACCTCGCCGCAGCTGCACTTCGAGATCCGCAAGGGCGGCGCGCCGGTCGATCCGATGTCCCAGCTCGCCAGCAACTGAACGGCGCCTGCAGTCTGAGATCAGCGGCGGTCCCGGAAGGGGCCGCCGTTTTCGTTGGCCGCCCCTAGGATTTGGGCTCCTGCAGCGTGCCGTCGGGGCTGTGGTGATCCACCGCCTGCGGCAGCGTCTGGGCGAGGGTCGGGAACAGCTGATCCACCGGGACGCCGAGCTTCTGCGCCATCTGGCGAACCTGCTCGTTGTCCAGGACCTTGCGCAGGTCGTCGGCGGTGATCGGCTCGTTGGGGCCGCGGCCCAGCCAGGAATTCACCTGGCTCTCGTAGCCGGAGCGGCGGAGCTGGTCGAGCAGCGCGTTGAGGCCGCCGGGCAGCACCTGCTGGATGACGCCCGGCAGCGCCTTGAGTGCCATCTGCCCCAGCGAGCCACCGAGGGAATCGAGCAGACTCATCCTGTTCTCCTGTCGGTCACGCCGTCCCATCGGATTTTAGGGCGGCCTCCGGGAAACGGGAGAGGGCGCGGGCCGCCGCGTCGCGTGAACCGCAATTTAATCGACAGCGCCTGGATGTTGGCCCGGTATGCCGGCTCGGAATCCATCCACGGTCATGCGGTCATGCGATCTCTGGTGCTGTCTGTCGTGCTGATCGTCGCGGCCGACGCGGCGCTGGCGGTGCCCGACGAGATGTCCCGTCCGGTCCACGTGGAGCGGGCCCTCGCGGACGCCGTCTTCGTCCGGCCGCTCTACGGCGTGTACCGGCATTGCGGCGGGGCCTGCCTCAAGAGCGGCGCGCTGACCTGGTACTGCTTCGCCAAGCAGAGCTGTTCCCTGAGCTGCGCGACGGCGCCGCCCCAGATGAAATGCGCGACCCCCTAGTGCCGCGCCCCCGGAACGACGCCGGCCTGTCAGGGCCCGCTCAGCGCACCTGAGTGCTGAAGTTCGGCTGTGGCTTCAGCCGGCCGTCCACACTCTGCCCGGCGACCGCGGCCGGCAGGAACTCCGAGAGGGCCGTGGCGACGCGGCCCTCCGGCAGGCCGAGATCGTAGGCGAGGCGCTCGGTGACCGCCTTGGGCAGACAGGTCGCCATGGCGGCGGCCGGGACGGTCTGCCGTTCCCCGGGGGACAGCCAGGAATCGACGGCGGCCCCGTGGCCATCCGCGCGCAGGCGGTCGAGGAGGCCCACGAGGCCCCCGGGATAGAACTTCGCCAGCGCCATCGGGAGCTTGCCGCTGCCGGTCTCCTCGAGCGCGCGGTCGACCGCTGCGACGACATCGCCGATCAGATTCTTCGCACCGTCGAGCAGACCCATGATTCTCCACCGCATCGAGCTTCGAGGGCTTCGAGAATTCGGGCGTGACCGGCCGCCGGCAAGCGCGTGCGGCAATTGCGCGGTGGATCGCCGCGCGGGTCCCGCACGCAGGCGAGCACCGGCTCGCTCCGGGCGCGCGACCGATCAAAGGCTTAGCCGGGGTTGCGATGGCAACACATTCGCGCCCGGTTCTGAAGCCTCGTCCCGAAAGGTGGCCGCGGGCGTTCGGAGAAGGACGACGCGGAACCGAGGACCCACAGCCTCGTGCCGGGCCCAGTTCCCGAAAAAAAATGATGCAAGACCAACGACCTAGCGCATCGTCCTGATTCCGCTGGTCAGGACGTTGCGCTAGGATGCGCGCCTCGAAGCTCCGGGAGCCATCCATGAAGCGCGTGCACGCGGGCGTCTTGGACGTCGCCTATCGGGAGGTCGGACCGCCGGACGGGCCGCCCGCGGTGCTGCTCCACGGATTCCCCTACGACGTCCACGCCTGCGACGCGGCGGCCGAGCACCTGGCCGGCGCCGGGGTGCGCTGCCTGATCCCGTCCCTGCGCGGCTACGGGCCGACCCGGTTCCTCGACCCCGCGACGCCCCGCTCGGGCGAGCAGGCGGCGCTCGGGGCCGATCTCCTGGCCTTCCTGGACGCCCTCGGGATCGAGCGGGCCGTTCTCGCCGGCTACGATTGGGGCGGCCGGGCGGCCTGCGTGGTCGCGGCGCTTTGGCCGGACCGGGCCAGGGGTCTCGTCAGCTGCGGCGTCGGCTACAACATCCAGAACATCCCGGCCTCCGGGCAGCCCGTCGCCCCGGAGGCCGAGCACCGGCTCTGGTACCAGTACTACCTGCACGGGGAGCGCGGCCGGGCCGGGCTCGCGGCGAACCGCGAGGCCTTCTGCGGCCTGCTCTGGCGCCTGTGGTCCCCGACCTGGGCGTTCGACGCGGCGACCTTCGCGGCGACCGCCCGATCCTTCGACAACCCGGATTTCGTCGACGTGGTGGTGCATTCCTACCGGCACCGCTTCGGCCTGGTGGCGGGCGATCCTGCCCTTGCGGAGATCGAGGCGCGGCTGGCCGCGCAACCGGAGATCGCGGTGCCGTCGATCGTGCTGCTCGGCGCCGACGACGGCGTCGGGCCGCCGCCTGAGACCGACACGGATGCCCGCCACTTCACCGGACCGTATCGGCGCGCGATCGTCCCGGGGATCGGGCACAATTTCCCCCAGGAGGCGCCGGAGGCCTTCGCGGCGGCGGTGCGCGCCCTGCTGTGACGGCGATTCGGCCGCGCGTCGCTTCGGCGTTGCTTTCGGGAAGCCCCTGGCTATAGTCCGCGCGCTTTTCGACAGGTCTGCAGACGCCGCAACCGGCGGCAGGCCTGCGTGCCAATCGCAGGAGACGCTCGTTGATCACCCCCGCCTTCGCGCAAGGGGCCGCTACGGCCGCTGGCGGAGCGGAGATCGCCTTTCAGGTGATCCCGTTCGTCCTGATCTTCGTGATCATGTATTTCCTGATCCTGCGGCCGCAGCAGAAGCGGGTCAAGGACCACCAGGTGCTGCTCAAATCCGTGCGCCGGGACGACACGATCGTCACCAACGGCGGCCTGGTCGGGCGTGTGGTCAAGGCGGTGGACGAGCAGCCGGAGATCGAGGTCGAGATCGCCCCGAACGTCCGTGTGCGGGTCGTGCGGACGATGATCTCCGAGGTCCGGGCCAAGGGCTCGGTGAAGGCCGCCTGAACTTCCAGTTGAACCGGCCGGCGTAACGCGCCGGCCCACAAGAGAAAAAGACGGCCGATGCTGCGCTTCTCCCGTGCGAAGATCATCGCGACGCTGGGCCTGATCCTGGTCGGCCTGATGCTGGCCGTGCCGAGCTTCTTCTCGCCCGAGCAGCGCAAGGGCTTCGTCGCCAGCCTGCCCTCCTGGTTCCCGAGTTGGGTGGTGCCGACCCGCGCCATCGTGCTCGGCCTCGATCTCCAGGGCGGCTCGCAACTGCTCCTGGAGGTCGATCAGAACGAGCTGATCGCCTCCCAGGCCAAGGCCCTGCGTGACGACGTCCGCCGGGTGCTCCAGCAGGAGAGCGTCCGCGCCGACGGCGGCATCGGCCTGCTCCAGCGCGGCGTCCAGGTGAAGATCGCGGATGACGCGGCCCGCGCCAAGGTGCTGCCGAAGCTGCAGGAACTGGCCCTCCCAATCACCACCTCGCTGGGCCAGACCGCCGCCCGTACCCTGGACGTGTCCGAGCAGCCGGGCGGCCTGGTCCGCCTGACACTCACCGATGCCGGCATCACCGACCGCACCCGCCGCGCGGTGAGCCAGGGCATTGAAGTCATTCGGCGGCGCCTGGATTCCACCGGCACCACCGAGCCCTCGATCCAGCAGCAGGGCGCCGACCGCATCCTGATCCAGGTGCCGGGCGAGCAGAACCCGGAGCGGCTGGAGAAGCTCCTCGGCTCCACCGCCAAGCTCGAATTTCGCATGCTCGCCGACAGCCCCTCGGGCGATGTCGACATGCTGCCCTCCAAGGATGAGAAGGGCGCCAAGGTCCCGGTCGAGCGCCGGGTCATGGCCGATGGCGGCGAGCTGACCGACGCGCAGCCGGCCTTCGATCAGCAATCCCATGAGCCGATGGTGAGCTTCAAGTTCAACCTGCGCGGGGCACAGCGGTTCGGCCAGGCGACCTCCGAGAATGTCGGTCGGCGCATGGCGATCGTTCTGGACAACGAGGTGGTCTCGGCCCCGGTGATCCGCTCGGCGATCACCGGCGGCTCCGGCCAGATCACCGGCAACTTCACCGTGCAGCAGGCCAACGACCTGTCCGTCCTGCTGCGGGCGGGCGCGCTGCCGGCGAAGTTCACCGTAGTCGAGCGCCGCGTCGTCGGGCCGGGGCTCGGCCGCGATTCCATCGAGGCTGGCAAGCTCGCGACCCTCGTCGCGGCGGGCCTCGTCGTGGCCTTCATGTTCGCGACCTACGGGACCTTCGGCTTCATCGCCAACATCGCCCTGATGGTCCATGTCGGGCTAATCCTGGGCCTGATGTCGGTGCTCGAAGCCACCATGACGCTTCCGGGCATCGCCGGCATCGTCCTCACCATCGGCACTGCGGTCGATTCCAACGTGCTGATCTACGAGCGCATGCGCGAGGAGAGCCACGCGGGCCGCTCGCTGATCTCGGCGCTCCAGGCGGGCTTCGACCGGGCCTTCGCCACCATCATCGACTCGAACTCGACCATGGCGATCGCCGCCCTGATCCTGTTCTTCCTCGGCTCGGGCCCGGTGAAGGGTTTTGCCGTGGTCTTCATCCTCGGCATCCTGACCACGGTCATCACCGCGGTGACGCTGACCCGGATGATGATCGCGGTGTGGTACAAGACCTTCCGGCCGAAGGCCCTGCCGTTCTGAACGCGTTCATTTTCGGGAGATCGATCACCGTCGGCAAAGGCTGCTCCAAACCACGCCCTCATCCTGAGGTGCCCGCGCCAGCGGGCCTCGAAGGAGCCCTCCAGCAGGCGCCGTGAGCTCTGGAAGCCTCCTTCGAGGCCTCCGCTGCGCTCCGGCACCTCAGGATGAGGGTGAGGATGGGATGAGCGGGTCGGCGCTGAGACTCCCCAAACGTTAGGTCCGAAACGATGCGCCTGCTCCGCCTCTGGCCCGATGAATCGCATTTCGACTTCATGCGATTCCGGCGCTTCACCTTCCCGCTCTCGGCGGTGCTCTCGCTCGCCACCGTGGTGCTGTTCCTGACCGTCGGGCTGAACTTCGGCATCGACTTCAAGGGCGGCACCCTGGTGGAGCTGCAGGCCAAGTCCGGCACCGCGGATGTCGCGGCGATCCGGCACACGGCCGTCGGCTTCGGCTACGGTGAGCCGGAGGTGCAGGAACTCGGCAACCAGGGCACCGTGCTGGTCCGCCTGCCGCTCCAGCCCGGCGAGCAGGGCCAGACCGCGGTGATGAACAAGGCCCACGCCGCCTTCGACCAGGATTACGATTTCCGCCGCACCGAGACCGTCGGCCCGCGCGTCTCCGGCGAACTGGTCCAGTCCGGCACGCTCGGCGTCGTGCTCTCGGTCGTGGCGGTGCTGCTCTACCTCTGGTTCCGGTTCGAGCGGGAGCTGGCGCTCGGCGCCATCGTGGGCACGCTCCACGACATCGTGCTCACCGTGGGTGTGTTCATCATCACCCGGATCGAGTTCAACATGACCTCGATCGCCGCGATCCTGACCATCGTCGGCTACTCGCTCAACGAGACCGTGGTGGTGTTCGACCGGACCCGCGAGCTGATGCGCCGGTACAAGACCATCCCGACCGTCGACCTGCTAAACCTGTCGATCAACTCGACCATGTCGCGCACGGTGATGACCTCGATCTCCTCGGGCCTGTCGCTGCTGGCGCTGGTCCTGTTCGGCGGCGAGGCGATCAAGGGTTTTGCCACCGTGATGCTCTGCGGCGTCCTGATCTGCACCTACTCGGCGATCTTCATCTCGACGCCGGTGCTGATCTATCTGGGCCTGATACTCTCCGGCGCCCGCGCGGCCGCCGAGCGCGCCAGCGTCCCCCAACCGGCGGAGTAGCGTGTTTCGGACATGGCCGAGCAGGAGACCTCGAACGGCTTCGAATCCGGCTTCGTGCCCGGGCGCCACATCATCGACACCTACGGCAACGGCGGCTTCCGCTTCGCCGGGATGTCGCATCGGGGCTCGATCCTGCTCCTGCCCTCGGGGGTGCGCGCCTGGGACGTGACCGCACCCCGGGCGATCGACCGGACGGCCCTGCGCCCGGTCCAGGCTGAGGCCGCCGGAATCGAGCTGCTGCTGGTCGGCACCGGTCTCGACATCGCGGCGATCGACCCGAGCCTACGCGGCTGGCTCAAGGATTTCGGCGTCGGCCTCGACGTGATGCAGACCGGCGCCGCCGCCCGCACCTACAACATTCTGGTGGCCGAGAACCGCAAGGTCGCGGCCGCCCTGATCGTGGTCGATTGATGCCGGAGGTCGGCGACAAGCCCGCGGAGAGCGGCTTGGCCTTCGCACAGTCCCATTGCGAGCAGCTTGTCCGGGAGGGCGACCCCGACCGCTACTACGCGACCCTGTTCGCCCCGGCCGCCGCCCGCCCGCACCTCTTCGCGCTCTACGCCTTCAGCCTGACCGTCGCCCGGGTGCGCGAGGCCGCCTCGAACCCGATGGCCGGCGAGATCCGCCTGCAATGGTGGCGCGACGCCCTCCAGGGTGAGGCCCGGGGCGACGTCCGCGCCAACCCGGTGGCGGCCGCCCTCGAAGAGGCGATCCGCGTGAACCGCCTCGGCCGCCAGCCCTTCGTGGACCTGATCGACGCGCGGGTGTTCGACCTCTACGAGGACCCGATGCCCCGGGTGAACGACCTGGAGGGCTATTGCGGCGAGACCGCCTCGGCCCTGTTCCGGCTGGCGAGCCTCGTGATCGGCACCGGCGCCGAGCCGGGCGGCGCCGGTGCGGCCGGGCATGCCGGCGTCGCCTACGGGATCACCGGGCTGCTGCGCGCCCTGCCCTGGCACGCCCGTTCGGGCCAGGTCTACCTGCCCTCCGACATCCTCGGCCGCTACGGTGTCACCCGCGAAGACATCACCAGCGGCCGTGGCGGCCCGGGCCTGCGCCGAGCCTGCGCCGAGCTGCGCGACCTCGCCCGGACCCATCTCACAGCGTTCGAGGCCGCCCGCCCGGCCATCGCGCCGCTCGCCGGCACGGCATTCCTGCCGGTGGCCCTGGTCGAACCCTACCTCGCCGCCATGGAGCGGGCCTCCTACGACCCGCTCAACACGCTCATCGACCTCCCGCGCTGGCGGCGGCTGTGGCGACTGTGGCGGGCGTCCCGGCGGATCGGGTGAGCGCCTTCGGAGGTCCCACTTCCCGCCCCAACCTGAGATGCCCAGCGGTCGAACATCGCCGCCGGGCGTCGGAGGAGCCCTCCAGGAATCGCCGCGATACCCCGGGGGGGGCCTTCGACGCTGAAGCCACGCTTCGGCATCTCGGGATGAGGGGGGGATTTGGAGATCCGGATTTCTTGGTCGTCTCCGATGGTAAGGCCCACACCGTCCCTTCGAGCATAGCGAGGCAAGCCACGGCAACGCGCGATCTCAGAACGTCGGCGTTTCCCTGTGTCGCGTCGCCGTGCCCAATGACGGCACGAAGCAGGCGGCCTTACAGCACCCGCGCCAGCCCCGGCACCAGCGCCCCTAAACGCGTCGGCGGGCCGAGTTCCGGTTCAGCCTCGGGGGTCGCCAGGGTCGCGATCCGGCATCGGCCGCCCTGGGTGAGGCCCGTCACCAGCCGTCCGCCCGGTTCCAGGGCGGCGCGCCAGTGCGGCGGGATCGCGTCGACGCTGCCCTGGACCAGGATGCGGTCGAAACCCCCGTCCGGCAGCTCCGGGGCGAGACCGTCGGCCCGGACGACATGCACCTCCGACAGGGCGGCGAGCCGCGCCGCGGCGTCGGCGGCGAGGGTGGCGTAGCGCTCCAAACTCAGAACCGCGCCGGCCCCGAGCCGGGCGAGCAGCGCCGTCACGTAGCCCGAGCCGGTGCCGATCTCCAGGACACGCTGGCCGGCCTCGAGCCGCAGCAGCGCCAGCATCACCGCCACCGTCGAAGGCGCCGTCATGGACGCGCCGCAGGGCAGCGGCAGGCCGATGTCCCGCCGCGCGTGATCCCGATGCCGGGGCGGCGCGAAGGCCTCCCGCGGCACCTGCTCCATCGCCCGGAGCACCGCGGTGTCCCGCAGGCCCCGGCCCCGGAGCGCCATCACGAAGGCCGCGTTCCCGGCAGCCGCCTCCAGGCTGCCGAGGTCGATCACGCGTCGAAGGCCTGGGCGAAGCGCGTCAGCGTCGGCTCGTCGGTGAGGTCGAGGCGCAGGGGCGTCACCGAGATGCGTTTCTCGGCGATGGCCTTCAGGTCCGAGCCGTGGCCCGGCTCGAACCGGGCCTTGGCGAAGGCCAGCCAGAAATACGGGTTGCCGCGCCCGTCGACCCGGGCGTCGATCGACAGCAGCGCCTGATTGCGGAACCCCTGCGCCGCCACCGCGATGCCCTGCACGGCGTCGGGCTCGCAATCGGGGAAATTGACGTTGACCAGGATGCCGGGCTCGATCCCGGTCTCAAGGATCTTGCGCACCACCGTCGGCCCGTGCGTCCGGGCGCAGTCCCATTTGAGGGCGCCGCGCCCGCCCGCCCCGTAGGCCTGGCTCATCGCGATGGAGCGGATGCCCAGGATCGTCCCCTCCATGGCGGCCGCGATGGTGCCCGAATAGGTCACATCCTCGGCGACGTTCTGGCCGCGATTGACCCCCGACAGGACGAGGTCCGGCCCGTGCTCGGCCAGGATGTGGCGCACGCCCAGGATCACGCAGTCGGAGGGCGTGCCCTTGACGGCGAAGCGCTGCTCCGAGACCGGCCGCAGGCGCAGAGGGTCGTTGAGGGACAGCGAGTGCGACACGCCGGACTGGTCGCTCTCCGGCGCCACCACCCAGACGTCGTCGGACAGCTCCCGGGCGATCTCCTCCAGGGTGGCGAGCCCCGGCGCGTGGATGCCGTCGTCGTTCGTGACCAGGATGCGCATCAGCGGGCCCCTTCGATCCGGTTGAGCCCGCCCATGTAGGGCTGGAGCACCGACGGGATCGTGATGCTCCCGTCCGGGTTCTGGTAGTTCTCCATCACGGCGATGAGCGCGCGGCCGACCGCGACCCCCGAGCCGTTGAGGGTGTGGACATAGGCGGGCTTGCCGTCCTTGCCCCGGTAACGGGCGTTCATCCGCCGGGCCTGGAACTCGCCGCAGACGGAACACGACGAGATCTCGCGGTGCGTGCGCTGGCCCGGCACCCAGACCTCGATGTCGTAGGTTTTCTGGCTCGCGAAGCCCATGTCGCCGGTGCACAGCGTCATCACCCGGTACGGCAGATCCAGCTTCTTCAGGACCGCCTCCGCGCAGGTGAGCATCCGCTCGTGCTCGTTGACGGATTCCTCCGGCGTCGTGATCGAGACCAGCTCGACCTTGTTGAACTGGTGCTGGCGCAGCATGCCGCGGGTATCCCGCCCCGCCGCCCCGGCCTCGGCCCGGAAGCAGGGGGTGAGCGCGGTGAAGCGGAGGGGGAGTTCGTCCGCGGAAAGAATCGACTCGCGGACGAGGTTCGTCAGCGGGACCTCGGCGGTGGGGATGAGCCAAAGGCGGCCAAACAGATCGCTTGGGAGCTCGGTCTCGCTCACGAACGATAATGGTGCCTCAACAAATGCCCGGGCCTCGTCAAAGCCATCCTGAACTGCCTTATCGAGAGCAAAAGTCCCTCCATTGCGGACAGCATGGAGATAAGAATCTCGCAAACCCGCCCCGCTCTGAATAGCAAATTGGTCATCGAAAAATTTCGGCAGCTGTGCCGTGCCGAACATGGCGGCGTCGCGCACCAGCACCGGCGGCGCGACTTCCAAATACCCGTGCTCCTGCGTGTGCAGGTCGAGCATGAACTGGCCGAGCGCGCGCTCCAGCCGGGCGAGCTGGCCCTTCAGCACCACGAAGCGCGAGCCCGACAGCTTGGCCGCCGCCTCGAAATCCATCAGCCCGGCAGCCTCGCCGAGCTCGAAATGCTCGCGGCCCTCGGTCAGCCGCTCGCGGGTCGAGGCGTGGCTGCGATAGAGGACGTTGCCGTGCTCGTCCGCGCCGTCCGGCACGTCGGCCTTGGGCCGGTTCGGGATCGCGGCGAGTTTTTCGGCCAGCGCCGCGTCCGCCCCGTCCTGCGCCGCCTTCAGTTCCGGCTCGGCGCTTTTCAGCGCGGCGACCTCCGCCATCAGGGCGGCGGCGCGGTCCTCGTCCTTCGCCTTCTTGGCGCCGCCGATCTCCTTGGCCATTGCGTTGCGCCGCTCCTGGTTGGCCTGCGCGGCCGAGACCGCCGACTTCCGCGCCTCGTCGAGGGCGATCAGCGCGGCCGAGAGCGGCGCGAGGCCCCGGCGGGCGAGGTCGCGGTCGAAGGCGTCCGGGTTGTCCCGGATGGCGCGGATGTCGTGCATGGACTCGGCTCGGGTCGTCGGCGCGGCGTCGGCGCGCGGGCCCCGCTTTGCCGCATCGCGTCCGGTGGGACAAGCGCGAGGGCGTCAGGCCTTCGGGGGCGCGATCTTGAGCTGATCGATCGCCCAGAGCCAGGTGCCGTCCGCCTGCTCCCGGGCGAGCTCCACCGACAGTGCCCCGTTGGGCAGCAGCGCGAAGGTCATGGCGAGGGGACCGTTGCGCAGGGGCGGCAGCGTCTCCGGCAACGCGAAGTCGGATTTCCGCGCCAGGAGGTCGGCGTAGAAGCGCCGGATCTCGGCATGGCCGGTGGCCACGACCCGGCCGGCAGCCAGCACTGCGTCGGGCTCGTAGAGGGCGACGAGACCCTCGACGTCGCCCGCATTGGCCCGGCGGTTGAACAATCCGGCCAGCGCCTCCGGCGCGCGGGCGGGCTCTCGCGTCTCATCCGACATGGCGTCTCCTCGTCCGGTCGCCGCGACCGGTTCGTGCTGCGGGAATGCGCCGGGTGGCCGTTCTTTCCGCGGGGCGGGTCATTTCAGGCGCGTGCCGTCGCGATCCGTCACCGAGACGGCCACCGGGATCCCGGCCTTCACGCTCTCCGAGACGGTGCAGAACCGCTCGAACTGCTCCAGGACCCGGTCGATCCGCGGCATCTCCGCGATCGCAGCGCCGAGCCGGATGCGCACGTCGATCCCGGCGAGGCGGAGACGGCCCTCGGCGTTACGCGCCACCCGGCATTCCGCCTCGGCGGCGACGCCCCGCGCATCCTGCCTGAATTTGCCCAGGGCGAAGACCAGGCTGGCGCAGAGGCAGTTCGCCACGCCGGAGATCAGCAGCTGCTCGGGGACGGGCCCGGTCCCGCCGCCGATCGGAGTCGCCTCGTCGGTGAGCAGGTCGGGCAGGGCGGCGCCGAAATCGACGGTGAAGACGTAAGCCCCGACCTGAGTGATCCGGATCGTCGGTCCCGCGTCCATCGGCGCCCTCCCGGGCTCCCGCCCTCGCGGAGGATCCAACGCCCGATCCGGGGCCGCGTTCGGCACCGGGTCGAAGCCATCGTCGGCCGGGTGATTTCCGCAGCCGAACGCCGTAGTACGGTCGCGCGACAGAACCGGCAGCGAACCCCCCGATCCGATGACGAGCCCCGCGACCCTCGACACCCTGATGCCGCTCCTGGAGCGCATCGCCGCCGCGCTGGAGCGGGCCGCCCCCCCTGCCCCGCCTGCCTTCGACCCCGACGCGGCCGACGCCTTCCTGTGGGGCCCGGAGCGCCGGCTCACCCCGGTGCCCCAGGTGGCCCGGGTGGAGATGGGGCTGCTCACCGGCATCGACCGGGCGCGCGACACCCTGGTGGAGAATACCGAGCGCTTCGCCCGGGGCCTGCCGGCCAACAACGCCCTGCTGTGGGGCGCCCGCGGCATGGGCAAGTCCTCCCTGGTCAAGGCGGCGCATGCCGAGATCAACGCCCGCCGCCCCGCGGGCAGCCGGCCGATGAAGCTCGTGGAGATCCACCGCGAGGACATCGAGGCCCTGCCGGACCTGATGGCCCTGCTCCGGCCGGACCCGCATCGCTGGCTCGTCTACTGCGACGACCTCTCCTTCGACGGCGACGACACCTCCTACAAGTCGCTCAAGACCGCGCTCGACGGCGGCATCGAGGGCCGACCGGCCAACGTCCTGTTCTACGCCACGTCCAACCGCCGCCACCTGCTCGCCCGCGACATGGTCGAGAACGAGCGCTCGACCGCGATCAACCCCGGCGAGGCGGTGGAGGAGAAGGTCTCGCTCTCGGACCGGTTCGGCCTCTGGCTCGGCTTCCACAAATGCAGCCAGGACGAGTATCTGGCGATGATCCGCGCCTATGCCGACCGCTACGGCCTGGACCTGCCGCCGGAGCGGCTGCGCGCCGAGGCGCTGGAATGGGCGACCACCCGGGGCTCCCGCTCGGGCCGCACCGCCTTCCAGTTCATCCAGGATCTGGCGGGGCGGCTGGGCAAGGTGATGGATTGAGACGGCGAGCCGGCTCGACGCGCGAAATCCAACGCTCACCCACGTCCTGTTCCAAGCTCACCCTCCTTCGAGGTCTCCGCCGCGCTCCGGCGCCTCGGGATGGCGGCGTGGATGGGAAGGACCCCTCCGATGCGCGCTTGATCCGGATCGCGCTCCACCGTCGCGTCTCAGAAATCGACCGCGGCCGACAACCACACCGTCCGCGGCGCCCCGAGGATGAAAGCGCCGTTCGGGTTGCCGATCCAGAAGTGGTTGTCGGCGACGTTCGTCACGGTCGCGCGCAGCGTGACCGGCTTGTCCTGCATCAGGGTCGCGTAGCGCAGGCCGAGATCCACCGTCGTCCAATCGGGGATCTTCGAGAAGGCGGCGGCGGTCAGGGTCGTGCCGACGTAGGACTGGCCGGTGTAGACCACCGTGGCGAGGGCCGTGAGACCGCGCAGGAACGGCGTGTCCCATTCGAGCCCGGTGGTCGCCTGGAAGCGCGGTGCGCCGGTGGCGGGGTTGCCGTCGTAGAGGCCGCCCCGGGTCCGGCGCCAGCGGGCATCGAGCAGGGTCGCGCCGGCGATGACGCGCAGGTCCGCGGCGATCTCGCCGAAGACCGTCGCCTCGAAACCGCGGTTGCGCTGGCTGCCGCCGACCCCGAAGGTGTTGGTCAGGGCGTCGATGCTGCCGGCCGGCTGGGTGATCTGGAAGGCGGCGAGGGTCGCCCCGAAGGTCTTGAAGTCGAGCTTCGCGCCGATCTCGTATTGCCGCGACCGGGCCGGTGCGAAGGTCTGGGTGCTGTTGATCGCGCTGCCGGGCGCCCGCAGAGCCGTCAGGCCCTGAACGGCGTTGGCGTAGAGCGCGAGCGCCTCGGTCGGCCGCACCACGAGGCCGAAGGCCGGGGTCGTCGCGGTCTTGTCGTAGGCGGTGCTCAGGAGGCCCGTGGTCGGCGCGTAATTGCCGAGCTCGATCTCCTGCCGCCGCGCCCCGATCATGAACTCGACGAGGCCGTCGGCGACCGACATCGTGTCGGCCACGGCGTAGCTCGTCATCCGGTCGTAGCTCGCTCGGCCGCGGGGATAGGTGCCGTTTGGCTTCGGTTGCCCCGGCCAAGCCAGGCGGACCGGCGCGTAGAGGTTCGACGCGTAGTCCGGATAGGTGATCTGGCCGAGCGTCAGATCCTGGTCGAGGCGCGTCGTGGTGAACACGGCCTCGTGCCGGATCCAGCCCGTGTCGAACCGCGCCCGGGCCCCCGCCTCCCCCGACAGCGTCGCGGTATCGCCGGTCTGGAAGACCGAGTTGACCGTGGTGGTGCCGCGGGCATCCAGGAGCGTGAAGGCGGGATTCTCCCGCTTGGCGTAGCTGAAGCGGTTGGCGCCGAGGGCCGCGAACAGCGTGATGTCCGAGGTCAGGTCGAATTCCGCCCGCCCGAGCCCGGTGAGGCTGTCGGCCCGGGAGAAGTCGAAGCGCTGGGACATGTTCCGGCGCGGGTCGGGCGCCCTGGGGATGCGCAGGCCCGGCACCGGGTTACCGCCCCGGGTCTGGCTGTCATAGGCATCGTGCTGATAGATGACGTCGGCGTAGAGCCGGAGCCGGTCGCCGGTATAGTCGAGGGCCAGCGAGCCGACGCCGTTGCGCTGTCCGGTATGGTCGATCGGCGTCTCGCCGCCGATCCCCGCGCCGTTGATGCGGATGCCGATCTCATGTCCCTCGCCGTAGCGCCGCGCCACGTCGAACCCGCCCCCGCCGCGGGTGGTCGACACGTAGTCGACGCCCGCCCGCGTCAGCGGCGCGTCGCCCGCGCGCTTGGTGACGACGTTCACCGTGCCGGCGACGCTGCCTAAGATCGGCGTGCCGAACAGGAACGCCGCCGGACCCTTGAGCACCTCGACGCGCTCGAGGGGGGCTGGGTCGATCCGGTAGTCCGGCACGAGGCCGTACAGCCCGTTCAGGGCGAACTCCCGGTTGTCGACCCGAAAGCCGCGGATGTTCAGCGCGTCGTAGCGGTTGCCGCTGCCGATCGCGGCGCGGACCGAGGGGTCGGTGCGGGTCAGGAGGTCGCCGACGCTGATCGCCTGCGTGTCGCGGATGGTCGTCTCGGTGTAGCTCGCCGTGCCGAACGGCGTCTCCATGTAGTCCCGGTTGCCGAGCAGGCCGAGTCGGCCGCCGCGGGCCACCTGGGCGCCGGCAAAGGCGGGCGGCAAATCGCCCGCCCTCGCGGGGCCGCGCGCCTCCACGGACAGCGTATCGAGCCGGACCGAGGCGCCGGCCTCGTCGCCGGGCGCGGTCTCGGCCCGAGCCGCGGGCGCGATGGCCGCGACGCCCGTCAACAGCATGGCGCACCGCAAAAACCGTTTGCCTCGCGTCCTTGCGAAGTCGTTTATGGATTTCGGCGCAATTTCGCGCTGCATGTCGTCTCGCAATTCAATGCAGAAGTTCGGCCAAGGATTTTTTTGATGCTGCGACCTTGATCTTATCGGCCGGTATCAGCCCATATCCGGTCCGGCAAGATAAAAAACCTAGATTTTATTCAATCAAAAAACGAAAGACGGAGAGTTATGGAGCAATAATTTGATCAAAATTGAACTTTGAAAGAGATTAATACTGAAAAAAACAACGAGACTGCAGCGATACCAATCGTCGAATTGCTTTGGCGCATCGATCCGAAAAAGCAGCAAGCGGGATCAGACGCTCGATCGTGGTGACGCCTCGCGATGTCTCGAAGGCCGGCACTGCCCCTCGGGGCGACGCATTGTGAGATGGGGGATCATGGTCCCAACCCCGGAGGCCGGCGGATGGGCCGGCCCGACGCATCGGATGCCGCTTGGCGGTGGCGGGGACGACACGAGGCGGCCTCGGCGCACCCGGGGGCCGGATCCGGTCGGGCGATGGATCGCCCGAGCCCAGCCGGCGGATCAGCGCCCGCTCGATCCGAACCCGTCCGATCCGCGCCCCGAGCCGGGGCCGGGGTCGCCCGCCAGCACGGTCAGCACCGGCCGGGCGATCCGCGTGAACACGAGCTGGGCGATCCGCTCGCCCGGCTCGATCCGGACCGGGTCCGCCGGGTCCCGGTTCCAGGCGGAGATCAGGAGCGGCCCCTCGTAATCCGCGTCGATGACGCCGGTGCCGTTGCCCAGGACCAGCCCCTCGCGGTGGCCGCGCCCGGAGCGCGGAAACACCAGCCCGCACCAGGCCGGATCGCGGATCAGCACGCAGAACCCCGCCGGGATCAGCACCGGCCGGCTCCGGGGCTCCAGGACCAGGGGCGCGTCCAGGCAGGCATGCAGGTCGAGACCCGCCGCGGCGGCGGATCCCCAGCACGGAAAGCCCCAGCCCGGCAGCCGCGGGTCGAGGAGGCGCAGGCCGATTTCGGGCAGGTTCACGTGGGGCAGGTCGCTCACGCGCCGAGCCGCGCGATCGCGTCGGCGAGGGCCAGTGTCCGCCGGGCCGCCTCGACGTGGAGGCGCTCGATCATCCTGCCATCCACCGCGACGACACCGCGGGTGCGGTTCTCCGGCGCTTCGAAGACATCCATCAGGCGGCGCGCCTGCGCGATCGCGTCGGCACCCGGCCCGAAGGCGGTGTTGGCCGGGCCGATCTGGTTCGGATGGATCAGCATCTTGCCGTCGAAGCCGAGGTCCCGCCCCTGGGCGCACTCGGCTTCGAAGCCGGCCGCATCGTGGAGGTCGGTGAAGACGCCGTCGATCGCCTCGATCTCGTAGGCCCGGGCGGCGGCGAGCACGGTCATCAGCCAGGGGACGAGGGCCGCGCGCCCCGGCGGCGGGATCCGGGCCGCCTTCAGCAGATCGTTCGGGCCGATCACCAGGGCCGCGAGCCGCCCGTCGACGTCCCGGGCCGCGCCGGCGATCTCGGCGGCGTTCACCACCGCCATCGGCGTCTCGATCATCGCCCAGACCCGGGTCGCCTGCGGCGCCCCGAGCCGGCGCAGGCGCGAGCCCACGGCGATCAGCGTGTCCGAACTGCGCACCTTCGGCACCAGGATCGCGTCCGGGGCGGCCGAAGCGAGGGCCACGAGATCGGCCTCGCCGTCCTCGGTCTCGGGCGGGTTGATCCGGACCACGACCTCGCGCCGTCCGAAGCCCCGGGCGGCCAAAGCGGCGGCGACCTGCACGCGGGCCGCTTCCTTGGCCGCCGGAGCGGTCCCGTCCTCCAGGTCGATCAGGATCACGTCGGCGGGGAGCGTCCGCGCCTTTTCCAGCGCCCGGGCGTTGGAGCCGGGCATCGCCAGGACGCTGCGGCGGGGACGGATCTCGCTCATCACGCTATTCCCGGATCGGCGGCGACGCGCACGCGCTGCGGATAGCCGTCCGCGCCGACCCGGACAAGGACGCAGCGCGGGCGGGGTTCCACGGGGAGAGGATCGCGATGGCGCGGTGGGTGGCGGGGCTGGACGGCTGCCGGGGGGCCTGGGCGGGGGCGCTGATCGATCTCGACGACCCCACCCGGCACCGCTGCGCCCTATTCCCGGACGTGGCCGCCCTCCTCGATGGGCCGGAACGCCCCCTCGTGATCGGGATTGACGTCCCGATCGGCCTCCCCGACCGGATCCTCGGCGGCGGCCGCTCCGCCGACCGGGCCGCGCGCGCCCGTCTGGGACCGGGGCGCGCCTCGGTCTTCCCGATGCCGTCCCGGGCGGCCGTCTACGCGCCCGATTACGAGGCCGCCAAGGCCGCCGCGCGGGCCTCGAGCGATCCGCCCTTCGCGCCCTCGATCCAGGGCTACAACATCTTCCGCTACGTCCGCGCGGTCGACGGGCTCCTGCGGGCCCGGCCGGAGCTGCGCGACCGCGTCCATGAGGTCCACCCGGAGGTGGCCTTCCACGCCCTCAACGGCGGTCGGCCGCTCGGCCTACCCAAGAAGGGACCCCGCGCCCGGGACGGGCTCGACCTGCGGCGGAAGCTCCTCGCCGCCGCGGGCCTGCCCGGCGCCTTGATCGGCCTCCGGACCCGGGGCGTCCCGGAGGACGATCACCTCGACGCCCTGGCGGCCCTGGTCGTGGCCCGCGACATCCTCGCCGGCCGCGCCGTGCCGCTCCCGGAGGCGCCGGAGCGCGACGCGTACGGCCTGCCGGTGGTGATCTGGGCGCCGGCCGAGCGGCGCGATGGGCCCGAGACGCCGTAGGGCCGGCCTTTCGCGCGCGACGCGAGTGTCCATCCGCGCCCTGGCGCGCTAGCTGTCTCCCCATGAGCGCATCCTCGCCCCTTCCGATTCGCCACGTGGCCCGGGCGATCGTCCTCGATCCGGAGGACCGGATCCTGCTGATCGCCTACGCTTCGGTCCACGCCAAGGGACCGGACGGCGCGCCGCTCCGGTTCTGGTTCATGCCCGGCGGTGGCCTGGAGCCCGGCGAGGACCACGTCACCGCCTGCCGCCGGGAGCTGGAGGAGGAGATCGGCCGCGGCGACGCCGCGATCGGCCCGCAGGTCGCCGCCTGCGACGGCCCGTTCCACCTGTTCCGCCAGCCCCGGGATGCCCGCGAACGCTATTTCCTCGTCCGCCTGCCCGACGATCGGGTCGATACCGGCCGGCTGGCCGAGACCGAGGACAACCCGGTGCTCGGCACCCGCTGGTGGCCGATCGCGGAACTGCGGGCGAGCGGCGAACGGGTCGAGCCGGCCGGCCTCGCCGATCTGGCGGCCGATCTCGCCCGCGGGATTATGCCCGCCGCGCCCCGCGTTCTGGCATGGCGACAACCCTGAACTCGGCCGCGCCGAGGCGAATGGTTCAACCGGAGGTGATGCGATGTTTCCCATATACCTGACTGAGGGCTACCGGTCGTTCCTGCAGGAGCGGTTTCCCTCCGAGCGCCGCCGCTTCGCGCAGCTGGCCGACTCGCAGAAGCCGGAGATCCTGGTCATCAGCTGCTGCGACAGCCGGGTCTCCCCCAGCGCGATCTTCGATGCCGGGCCGGGCGAGCTGTTCACGATCCGCAACGTCGCCAACCTCGTGCCGCCCTACATGCCGGACGAGCATTACCACGGCACCTCGGCGGCACTCGAATTCGCCGTCCAGGCCCTGGAGGTGAAGCACATCGTCGTGCTCGGCCACGCCACCTGCGGCGGCGTGAAGGCCTATGCCAACAGGGCCAAGCCGCTCTCCCCCGGCGATTTCATCGGCAAGTGGGTCTCCCTCGTGGGGCAGGCCGAGGCGAAGGCCGGCGATCCCGGGACGCCCGACTATCTCACCCGCCTGGAATACGCCGTCGTCGCGCAGGGGCTCGAGAACCTGATGACCTTCCCGTTCGTGAAGGAGCGGGTCGACGATGGCCGCCTCGAACTGCACGGGGCGCATTTCGGCGTGGCCAGCGGATCCCTGCTCGTGCGCGACGCGCAGACGGGGCAGTTCGTCTCGCCGATCGACCGGACCGGCCTTCCGGTCCGCTCGGTCGCCGCCATCGCGTGCGATTGAGACGCGCCGCGCGTGGAATCACGGATCGAGGTCTTGGCTCTTGCCCGGCGGCCCTCGCTTCGATTCCCGCGCGGGTGCGGGTATGTCCTCTCCCCGCAAGCAGGGCTACCGGATCCACACGGCTCAGTCTGACACCACCACCCTGGAAAAAAGAGCGCTTTTCCCCTCCCCCTTGCGGGGAGGGGCCAGGGGTGGGGGTGGTGCAGAAGGCACCGCACCGCACCATCCTGCACGACCCCCGCCGCCAACGCTTCCCCGCAAGGGCCACGGGCGACACAGGTTTAAGGCACGCGGCCCATGACGCAGCGCGACAGGCCCCCTCTCCCATACGGGAGAGGGGGCCCGCCCGAGATGCGGTGTCGAGAGGCCTCCCTCGAAGCCGGCCTCGCCGTGGACCGGACGCACGAAAAAGGGCGGCCCGCTCGCGCCGGCCGCCCATTCTTGGGGACCGGCCGGAGCCGTTCCCACGTTGAAGCGCTATGACTTACATCGCGCCCGGCAGGCGCTGGGCCTGGTCGTAGTGCATCTGCAGCGCCGGCAGGGCCTGCTGGGCGTAGTTGCGCAGGGCCGGGTTCGGGCCGCCCTGGGCGTAGGCCTGGGTCATCGCGATGGTCATCTGATGGGCCTGGATCTGCTGGGTCGCGTACAGCCGGTCGAAGCGCGGGCCGGCCGGGGTCGCCGACAGCTCGGACAGCATCGCCTGCTGCTCCGGATTCGGCGGCACGATCGTGGAGGCGCCGGTCGCCATCATCTCGCCGCGGCCGAGCTGACCGCCCGCCGCAGCCCCGTTCGCCGCACCGGCACCCGCGCCCTGGAGGCCGCCGACCGGACCGCCGGAGAGGGTACCGCCGACCACGCCGGTCGCCGCGCCCACGCCCGCGCCGACGGCGCTGCCCGCCACCGCGATCGGGGCCGTGATCAGGCCGCCGAGGCCCGGATCGCCGGCCGCCATGGCGCCGGACTGACCACCGGCGAGCGCCACATTGGCGGCGCGGTGATCGCGGATCACCTCCTGGGCGTAGGACCGGACCCGCGGGTTGCGCGACTTCGACAGGGCGATCTGCGACGACTGAACCTCGTAGGCGTTCGCCTGCATCGACTGCACGCGGAAGTCATTGGCGCTCTGCGCCAGAGCCGGGCTCGACAGGGTCAGGACCAGCGCGGAGGCGGCAGCGTAATTCTTCAGCATCAGGAACCTCGTTTCGGAATGGACGCGCGAACTGGCATGGGATGCCACATGCGGAGATCGAGAAACCTCTCGCCGAACGTTCGCGAATTGGTGCGTCAACGGGGCCATCGGCCTATGGTTCCTGTCGTTTTCGCTTCGGACCGTCGCCCCGGATGAGAATCTTGCGCCTCGCGACCCCGGGGGGTGGGACGACGCCGTGGCCCGGTCGCGGCTCGCCGGCGGCGCGACACCTTTCGCAGCTCGACCTGCGGCCGAGCGCCCGATGATCCTCGTCCCGATCCAAATCCTGCGCGCCCTCGCCGCCCTGATGGTGGTCTGGCACCATGCCCGGCACGAGGCGGGATTGTTGGCCGAGCGCGGCGCCGGCCGAGCCCTCGATCCCGGCACGCTTTTGCCCTGGTGGGGCGGCGTCGACCTGTTCTTCGTCATTTCCGGCTGCGTCATCGTCCTGGCGAGCGGGCGCCTGTTCCGGGTGCCCGGGGCCCGGGGCCGCTTCCTCGCCCACCGGATCGCCCGGGTCGTGCCGCTCTACTGGCTGGTGAGCCTCCTCTACCTCGCCCTCGCCCTGGCGCGACCCGATCTCCTCGGCGAGGCCGCCGCCCTGGTCCGCGAGCCCGCCGCGCTCCTGGCCGGCTTCCTGTTCTGGCCGGCCGCCCGGCCTGACGGCATCGTCCAGCCGCTCTACGGGCTGGGCTGGACCCTGAACTACGAGGCCTTCTTCTACGTTCTCTTCGCCGCCGGCCTCGGCCTCGGCCGGCGGGGCGCCGTTGCGTGGCTCGTCGCCGTCCTGGCGCTCCTCGTGGCCGCCGGGGCCGTCCTGCCGGACCTGCCCCTGCCCCTGCGGTTCTGGGCGAACCCGATCGTGCTCGAATTCGCCGCCGGCGCCGGCCTCGCCTTCGCCTATCGGGCGGGTGTCCGGCCAGCGCCGTCGGCCCGAATCGCCCTGGCGGTGCTCGGACTCCTCGGCCTGATCCTGGCGGCCCGCCTGCTCGCCGGACTCGGCGAGGCCGACGGCGTCCTGCGCCCGCTCCTCGTCGGGGTGCCGGCGGCCCTGCTCGTGGCGGCCGCCCTCGGGCCTGAGCGCGACGCCGCGCAGGTGGCGCGGCTGCCGGGCCCGAGGCGTGCCCTCGTGCATCTCGGGGACGCGTCCTACGCCCTCTACCTCGTGCATCCCTTCGCGCTGCGCCTCGTGCGCGAGGGTCTGCTCCGGCTCGGCGTCGCGCCCGCCCTGCACCCGTTCGGCGCCATGCTCCTGATGCTCGCGGCGGGCGTCGCGGCCGCCATCCTGGTCCACCGGTTCATCGAGAGGCCGCTGACCCGCCGTCTCCGGGGCTGGCTCGATCCCGGCGACGCGCGAAACCGTGTGCGCGCCGCGCCGGTCCCGGTTCCCCGCGGGGGCCGCCGGGATTAGGGCATCGTCCCGAACGGCGGCCGCCGGCTTTCGGAAAAGACGATGCGGCTCAGAAAGCTACGCATCGTGCCGGTTCCGGTATCCGGGCCGATGCGCTAGCCTCGCCCCCGAGGAGGACATTGCCATGAAGACCCTGCTCGTTCCCGTCGCGATGCACGACGCCCTGCCCTCCGTGTTCGAGACGACGCGGCTCGCGGCGACGCGCTTCGGCAGCCTGATCGAGGGCGTGTCCCTGCGCCCCGCCCTGGCCGAGTACGTGCCGGTCGACATGGTCGGCGGCATGACTTGGCTGCGCGACGAGGAGGCCGACCGGGCCGAGGCCGAGGAGGCGGGCGGGCGCTTCGTCGCCTTCATGGATGCGGCCGGCATTCCCCGTCATGCCCGCGACGGGTTGTGCATACCGGAACGGGTGCCGGATGCCGGACCGCGCTACCGGTGGCGGCAGGACGTGCCGACCGGCGACGCCTTCCTGGGCCAGTATGCGCGGCTGTTCTCGGCGACGGTGGTCGGCCGCCCCGGTACCACCGACAACGCGCCCCGGATGACCACCTTCGAGACCGCCCTGTTCGAGAGCGGCCGCCCGATCCTCCTCGCCCCGCCGGCCCCGCCCGCGAGCCTCGGCACGGCGATCCTGGTCGCCTGGAACGGCTCCACCGAGACCGCCCGGGCCTTGGCCTTCGCGATGCCGTTCCTGCGCAAGGCCGAGCGCGTGCTGGTCCTCAGCGTCGAAGGCGGCATGGTGCCCGGGCCCACCGCCCAGGACCTTGCCCAGGCCCTCGCCTGCGAGGGTGTGGACGCCGCGCACCGCGCCCTGCCGGCAGGCCGGCGCGCCCCCGGCGAGACGTTCCTGGCCGAAGCCCAGGCCTTCGGTTGCGACCTGCTGATCAAGGGCGCCTACACCCAGAGCCGCCTGCGCCAGATGATCTTCGGCGGCGTCACCAGCCACGTGCTGGCGCATGCCGACATGCCGGTGCTGATGGCGCATTGAGCGTCCGGCGGCATCTGCGGGGAACGTCGGTGTTTGGCTTGGCGTTCGGCCCCCGCATCCGGACCGAACCATCAAGAAGGATCCCCGTGACGAGCCCCGTGAAACGCCTCCTCACCGCCCTCCTGGTCATGACCGCCAGCGCCCCCGCCGTCCGGGCGGAGCCGATCGGCATGCGGTTCCGCGGCACGGTCCTCCGGGCGGAGGCCGACCGCCTGGAGATCCGCCGCTCCACCGGGAGCACCCTCACCCTGCGGATGGATCCGCGGACCCGCGTCTACGCGGTGAACCAGACCGACCTGCGGGCGATCAAGCCCGAGAGCTACGTCAGCGTGGTCGGTGCCGCGGGATCGGAGCCCCGGCGGGTCACGGCGGTGACGCTGTATTCGCCCTCCGAACGCGGCTTCGAGGCGGGGAGCCAGCCCTGGGACACCGCCCCCGGCGCGACGCTGACGGCCGGCTGGGTGGCCGATCTGCGGCGCGGCGCGACCCTGCGGCTGGCGCTCGCCTATGGCGGTGGCCAGTCGGCCTTCGAGATCCCCGGGGACACGCCGGTGACCCAATTCTCCCCCGGCGAGAAGGCCCTGCTCGAGCCGGGCGCGGCCGTCACGGTCTTCGCCCGGTCGGATGCGGACGGGGCCCTCGATGCGGGGACGATCGCGGTGGGCCGGCAGGGCGCCGTGCCGGGCCTCTGACGGGCCGACCGCTCGCCCCGGCGGATGGCCTGGGCGGATGCGTCACCGTTCCCGCCGCCGGACCGCGCGCCCGGCGCGAAGCTGCGCTACATCGGTCGATCATGACCGATTCCGCCTTCACCCTCGATCCGCGACTGGCCGCCGACACCGTCGAGATGGGCGACCTCGCCCTGTGCCGCGTGCTGCTGATGGACGATGCCCGGTTCCCCTGGCTGATCCTGGTGCCGCGCCGCGCCGACGTCACCGAGATCATCGATCTGTCCGGTCCGGACTCGGACGCCCTGTGGCACGAGATCCGCCTCGCCACCGGGGTCATGCAGGGGCTGGCCAAGCCCGACAAGGTCAACGTCGCCGCCCTCGGCAACGTCGTGGCCCAGCTCCATGTCCACGTGGTCGGCCGCTTCCGCTCGGATCCGGCCTGGCCCGGTCCGGTCTGGGGCGTCGGGACCCGCACGCCCTACCCGCTCCACGCCCGTGCCCAGCTCATCGAGCGCGCCGGCGCCCTGTTCTCCGCAGCCTGATCCCTCGCATGACCGATCCCCGCGACACCCTGGGCTTCGTCCGGAACCGCCTCGACCGCCATTCGGCCGAGCAGCCTGAGGAGGCCGTGCCCGCCTTCGATGCGCCCGATGCCCACCTGGTCCTCCTGTGCGGCGACAGGATCGTCCTGCGTGGCGCCACCGCGCTGATCGCCCCCGGCGACGCCGCCGACCTCGCCGACGGCCCGCGGGTCTTCCTCGGCCATCGGGACGGGCGGCCGGTCTTCGCGGCCGCCGCTCCGGCCGAGGTCGCGGAGCGCTTCGCGGGCGACGAGGTCCGGACCCTCGACCTGCGCAGCATCGCCACGGAATCGGCCGTGGAGGCGGAGGAGCTGGGCCTCCTGGCGGTGGCCAAGTCGATGCTCGACTGGCACGCCCGCCACGGCTTCTGCGCCAATTGCGGCACCGCGACCGTGGTGCGGGCCGGGGGCTTCCGTCGGGAATGCCCCACCTGTGCCGCGCACCACTTCCCCCGGGTCGATCCCGTGGTGATCATGCTGGTGCGCCGGGGCGATGCCTGCCTGCTCGGCCGCGGCCCGCACTTCCGACCGCAGATGTATTCCTGCCTCGCGGGCTTCCTGGAGCCCGGCGAGACGATTGAGGACGCGGTGCGCCGCGAGGTGTTCGAGGAAACGCGCATCCGCGTCGGTGCCGTCACCTACCGGACCTCGCAGCCCTGGCCGTTCCCGTCCTCGCTGATGCTGGGCTGCGCCGCGGAGGCCCTCGACGAGGCCATCGTGACCGATCCGAAGGAGCTGGAGGATGCGCGATGGTTCGACCGCGCCGCCGTCGCCGCGATGCTGGCGGGGAGCCATCCCGAGGGGATCCAGGCCCCGCCGCCCATGGCGATCGCCCACTACCTGATGCGGGCCTTCGTGGCCGGCGAGACCTGATCGTTCCGCGGCCGGGTCAGCCCGGACCGCCGCTGCGCCGGCTCGGATCGTCGGCGGGGTCGATGTAGTTCAGCCCGAACGGGCCGGAGCCGTTGACCTGCAGCTCCACCGGCTCGTCGGTGGTCCAGAGGGAATGCGGCATGTCCTCCGGCAGGTAGACGAAGCCACCCGCCGTCAGCGCCGCGCCCTTCGTCCTGTCCAGGGTGCGCCCGTGCGCGTGGTAGATCGACCCCGACAGGATCGTCAGCGTTTCGGGCTTCGCATGCGTGTGCGGCGCGATCACCGTGTGGGCCGGGAACTTGAGCCGCAGCACGAACGGCCCGGGCTGGGCCGGATCCCCGGCGACGCGGCTGATCAGCGTGCCCTTGGGCAGGTTCGGCGGCCCCGGCTCGTAGCGGACCGACGCCGCGTCGGGCTTCACCACCATCCCGCCCGCGTCCTGGTCCGCCGCCAGGGCCGGACCGGCCACCGCGAGCAGGGCCGCAGCACCGAGCCAAAACTGTTTTCTCATCGCGCGCCTCCCGGATCTCTTGAGGGTTCTGTCGCGAGGGTCCAGGCCCCCGGCCCTGTTCTGGTGCAGGCCCGGCGGCTTCACAGCACCGGCTGACGAAACACATCGTCGCGGGCCCGCCCATCGTGACCGCGGCCTCCTCGAACCTGCTGCTGCGTGGCGCGACACTCGTCGCGTCCGGGCCATCCGGTACACCGCTTCCCGGCGGTGCTTGGCGGCCGCGATCTCGGTGATCGCCGCGTCGCTGACACGGGAGACCCGCTCAACGCCGCGCGGCATCGGCGATCAGATCCATCATCGCCTCGTAGGCGGCGGGCGCGACCATGTGGGCCATCACCCGGTTGTGGTTGAGGATCGCGACCGTTTCACCCTGCGCCTCGCTCACCACGGCGGCGGGGCTCCTCTTCAGGTCTGATACGCTGGCAGCCACGTTCGCCAGGACGGTCTGCGTCTCACGCCCCGCCGGGTGCTGCGTCGAGCACATTCGATACCGGTTTCAGGGCCGGAATCTGGCGCGGTGCGCGAAGGCTTCAAACCACTTCAGATCGCCACCCGCTCCGGCGCGGTCTCGACCTGCGCGGCACCCCGCATCTCCGAGAACGCCTCGCCGACCATCAGCAGCGCCGGCCCGTCGAGGCCCGCGGCCTCGACGCGGTCGGCGAGGTCGGCCGCGGTGCCGCGCAGGGCCTGCTGGTTCGGGCGGGTGGCGTTGAAGACCAGGAGCGCCGGGGTCGAGGGGGCCAGCCCCTCCGCCACCGCCCGGGCGAGCAGCGCCCGCAGGGTGCGCTTGGGCATGTAGACCACGGTCGTGACGCTCGGATCGGCCAGCGCCCCCCAGTTCAGGTCGTCCGGGAGGTCGCCGCGGCGGTCATGGCCGGTGACGAACTGGAGCCGGCGCGCGGCGTCGCGATGGGTCAGGGACAGGCCGAGGGAGGCCGCCGCCCCCTGCGCCGCCGAGACCCCCGGCACCACGGTAACCGGGATGCCGGCGGCCCGGCAGGCCTCGATCTCCTCGCCGGCCCGGCCGAAGACCAGCGGATCGCCGGATTTGAGCCGCACCACCTGCTTGCCCGTGCGGGCGAGCTGCACCATCAGCGCGTTGATGTCGTCCTGGCGGCAGGACGGGCCGTGGCCGGTCTTGCCGACGAGCATCGTCCGCGCCTCGCGGCGGGCGTAGTCCAGGATCTCAGGGGCGACGAGGTCGTCGTACAGGATCACGTCGGCGTTGCGGAGCGCCCGGAGCGCCTTGAGGGTCAGGAGTTCCGCGTCCCCGGGGCCGGCCCCAACCAGCGTCACCGCACCGCCCTTCGGTGCGGCCTCGGTCTCCCCGAGCAGCTCGGCGAGGTCCTGCTCCGAGGGTGCCCGGTCGGGCTCCGCGAAGGCGCGCTCGGTGAAGCGCTCCCAGAAGACGCGCCGTTCGGCGAACCCGTGGAAGCGCGCCGTGACGCCGTCGCGCCAGTCCCGGGCGGCCGCGACCCAGCGGGCGAAGCCCCGGGGCAGCATCGCCTCGATCCGGGCCCGCACGGTCTGGCCGAAGACCGGGGCGGCGCCCTCCGTGGAGATGCCCACCACCAGCGGCGAGCGGTTGACGATGGCGCCGAACTTCACGTCGCAGAGATGCGGCCGGTCGACCGCGTTGACGATGGCCCCGGCCCCGCGGGCAGCCACCACGAAGGCGACGCACTCGGCCTCGTCCTCCAGGGCGCCGATGCAGAAGGCCGCGCCCCAGAGGTCGTCGGGGGTCCAGGCGCGCTCGTGCAGCACCACCTGCCCGTCGACGATCTCGCCCGGGACCGCGCGCAGCTCCTCGCCGGGCTCGGGGGCGTAGACGTCGACATGGGCGCCGGCCGCGGCCAGCACCTTCACCTTCCAGGGTGCCCCGCCGGAGGAGCCGGCCAGGACCACGCGCTTGCCGCGCAGGGGCACGAAGACGGGCAGCACCGCCAGCGGCTCCAGGCCGGCGGCCTTGGTCTCGCGGGGCGCGCGGGCGGCGCGCAGGGGGGTATCGGTCACGGCTCTGTCCTGAAGTCTGCCTCGTGCCGGTCATCCCGCCGGACACCCTCGTCCTGGGGCGCCGCTTCGCGTCCGCACCCTAAGAGGAGGGGCTGGCGGGACGGGCCGATCGGTCCTCACCGGCGAATATACCAAACAATCACGCCGCGCGGGCGGTTTGCCCGGCGAGCATCTTGCGGATCTCCGGTATGCAGGAGCCGCAATTCGTGCCGGCCTTGCAGGCGGCGCCCACCGTCTCCACGGATCCGGCCCCCGCGGCGATCGTCGCGGTGATCACGTCGGCGCCGACCCCGTGACAGGCGCAGACCACGGGCCCCGCCGAGGCGGTCGCGGCCCGGCCCGAGAGCAGCGCCCGTCGCTCGGCGCTCTCGGGTTCCTCGGCGGCGAACAGGGCCTTGGCCGCCTCCCAGTCCGGCCGCTCCGCCGCGGGCGCGTAGGCGAGGCACGCGACGAGGCGCGCGCCGTCATAGACCGCGCAGCGGTACCGGTCCCGGGCGTGATCGGCATATTCCGCCAGTTCGCAGCCCGCCAGGGCCTCGCTCTGGATCAGGCCGCGCACCATCAGCGCCACGGCCCGGGAGCTGTCCTGCGTGGCGAACTGCACGCCCCAGCCGCCGGTGATCGCCGCCCGCGCCCACCACCAGCCCTCGGGCAAATCCACCTGCCGGCGGGTCATCAGGAAGCCGCGGGCCCGGTAGGCCACCGGCGCCACGGCGGCCGGCGTCGCCTTCAGCTCGGGCTGGCCGGACACCGGATCGGGCATGCCGCGCACCAGGGCGCCGACCCGGGCCCGCGACGCGAAGGCGCCGCCCCAGTGCATCGGCATGAACACGTTGCCCGGCACCACCGTGTCGGTGACCGTCACCTCCAGCTCCGCCTCGCCGTGCGCGGTGGTCAGCCGCGCGATGCCGCCGTCGGCGAGGCCATGGGCCGCCGCGTCGTCCGGGTGGACCTCGACGAACGGGACCGCGCGGTGTGCGGACAGGCGCTGGCTCTTCCCGGTGCGGGTCATGGTGTGCCAGTGGTCGCGCACCCGGCCAGTGTTGAGCACGAACGGGAACGCCTCCGAGACCGCCAGGGCGAGGCCGGGCGGCTGCACCGCCACGAAGCGGGCCCTCTGGTCGAAGGTGTAGAACCGCCCGTCGCCGAACAGCCGGGCCTTGCCCTGCGGGGCGCCGCGCGGCCCGGAGCGCTTCGGGATCGGCCACTGCACCGGCAGGTTCACGTCGTAGGCGGCGTCGCTGAGGTCGGCGAGCGCGCCGAGGTCGAAGTCGCGCGTGCCGTTGTTCTCGTAGGCCGAGAGCCCGGCATGCTCGCGGAAGATCGCGGCGGCGGAGTCGAACGCGAAGGCCCGGCCGTGGCCGAGCCGGCGGCCGACCTCCGCGAGCACCGCCCAGTCGGGGCGGGCCTCGCCGGGGCTGTCGAGGAAGCGGCGCTGGCGGGAGATCCGCCGCTCGGAATTGGTGACGGTGCCGTCCTTCTCGCCCCAGCCCTGCGCGGGCAGCAGCACCGTCGTCTTGCCGAGGCCGCGGGCGGTGTCGGAATCCGCCACCGCCTCGGAGACCACGTAGAGGTCGAGGCCGCCGAGCGCATCCCGGATCAGGTCGGCCCGCGGCATCGAGACCAGCGGGTTGGTGCCCATCACCCAGAGGGCCTTGATCTTGCCCTTGGCGACCGCCTCGAACAGGGCGACCGCCTTCATGCCCTCGCCGGTGATGATCCGGGGCGCGCCCCAGAAGCGGCGCACCCGGTCGACCTCCTCGGGGGCGAAGTGCATGTGCGCGGCCAGCATGTTGGCCAGCCCGCCGACCTCGCGCCCGCCCATGGCGTTGGGCTGGCCGGTCAGCGAGAACGGCCCCATCCCGGTCTCGCCGATGCGGCCGGTGATCAGGTGGCAGTTGATGATGCTGTTGCCCTTGTCGGTCCCCTGTGCCGACTGGTTCACCCCCTGCGAGAAGGCCGTGACCACCCGGCGGGTGCCGGAAAACAGGGCGTAGAACGCCGCGATGTCGGCCTCCGGCACCCCCGTCGCGGCGGCGACGGCCGCGGCGTCCGGTGCGATCAGGCGGGCGCGCTCCAGGGCGCCGTCGAGCCCGGCCGTGTGGGACTCCACGAAGGCGCGATCGCGAAACCCGTTATCCGACAGGTAGACGAGGAGCCCCGAGAACAGGGCCACGTCGGTGCCCGGCCGGATCCCGAGGAACAGGTCGGATTCCTGCGCGGTCTGGGTCCGGCGGGGGTCGATCACCACGAACTTGGTGCCCCGCCTTGCCTTCGCGTCGGCCATGCGCCGGAACAGGACCGGATGGCACCAGGCGGTGTTGGAGCCGACCAGCACGATCAGGTCGGCCTCGTCGAGATCCTCGTAGCAGCCCGGCACGGTGTCGGAGCCGAAGGCCCGGCGGTGGGCCGCGACCGCGCTCGACATGCACAGCCGCGAATTGGTGTCCACGTGCGGCGTGCCGATGAAGCCCTTCGCGAGCTTGTTGGCGACGTAGTAATCCTCGGTGAGCAATTGCCCCGAGAGGTAGAAGGCGATGGCGTCCGGCCCGTGCTCATCGGCGACCGCGCGGAGCTTTCCCACCACGGTGTCGAGGGCCGCGTCCCACGAGACCCGCGCCCCGTCGACCTGTGGGTGGAGCAGGCGGTTCTCCAGCGACAGGGTCTCGCCCAGCGCCGAGCCCTTGGAGCACAGGCGGCCGTAATTGGCCGGGTGCTCGGCATCGCCCGCGATGGCGGCGCCCCCCTGCCCGTCCGGTGTCGCGAGCACGCCGCATCCGACCCCGCAATAGGGGCAGGTGGTCCGCACTGCCGGGTCTGCCACGGGCTGAAGCATGGCTGGGTCCTCGAAAGTCTCGTGTCCGACGGCGCCCGCAAGAGGCGGGCCGCGTGCTCCCTCCCCCCTCTGCGGGGGAGGGTGGCCCCCGCGTCAGCGAGGGTCGGGAGAGGGGAGCGCCGGATCCGGAGGGGTCGCGTCGGAAGCCAGATCCTGAACCGTCGCGCTGCCCCTCTCCCGCCCCGCATCCGCCGGGCACCCTTCCCCACAGAGGGGGGGGGAGGGTTTTGGCTGATCAGTACACGTCGGCCTGGTAGCGCCCGGCCTTCTTCAGCGCGGCGAAATATGCCACCGCATCCTCGGGGTTCTTGCCGCCGTGGCTGGCCGCCACGTCGATGATCGCCCGCTCCACGTCCTTGGCCATGCGCTTGGCATCGCCGCAGACGTAGAAATGCGCGCCGCCCTCCAGCCACTTCCACAGCTCGGCGCCGTTCTCGCGCATCCGGTCCTGGACGTAGGTCTTCTCCGTGCCGTCCCGGGACCAGGCGAGCGACAGGCGGGTGAGCACCTTGTCGTCCTTCAGCCTGGTCAGCTCGTCCTTGTAGAAGAAGTCCGAGGCCTGCCGCTGGTGGCCGTAGAACAGCCAGTTCCGGCCGGATGCCTGCGTCGCGGCGCGCTCGCGCAAAAACGCCCGGAACGGCGCGATGCCGGTGCCGGGGCCGCACATGATCACGTCCTTCGACAGGTCGGCCGGCAGCCCGAAGCCGTGGGCCTTCTGGAGGTAGACCTTGACCCGGGTCTGCTCGGGGAGTCGCTCGCCGAGATGGGTCGAGGCCACCCCGAGCCGCAGCCGCGAGCGGTGGTTGTAGCGCACCGCGTCCACCGTCAGGGACACCCGGCCGACGTCCATCTTGGGCGAGGACGAGATCGAGTAGAGGCGCGGCTGGAGCTCGTCCAGCGCCTCCAGGAAGACCTCCGCGTCGGGCCGCGCGCCGGGGAACTTGTGCAGGGCGCCGAGCACGTCGAGATAGGTGGCGTCGCCGTCGGGATCCTCGCCGGAGGCCAAGGCCTGCGCTTTCTTGCGGGCCGCCCCCGAGGTGAGGAGCGACAGGAGCTGGTAGAGATTGTCGGGTGCCGCGCCCAGGGCGTAGTTGATCAGCAGGTGCTCGCGCAGGGTCCTGGCGCCGATGACCCGTTCCGGGCGGGCGCCCAGCTCGGCGATCACCGCGTCCACCAGCGCCGGGGCGTTGGCGGGGAACAGGCCCAGGGAATCGCCGACCTCGTACCGGATCGGCGTGTCGTCGAGGCCGATCTCGATATGCCACGTCTCCTTCTCGCCGCCCGGCTCGTTGAGGCGGCGGCGGGACAGGAACAGCGCCTCCACCGGGTTCTCGCGGCAATAGCCGAGCGGCCCGAGATCGGTGGCGGCCGTCGGGGACTTGTCGTCCGCCTTCGGAGCAGCGGGTGCGCCGGAGGCGGCGCCGAATTCCTCCTCCAGCTTCTTGAGCATGCGCAGGGTCTCCTTGCCGCCGGGCTGGCAAAGATTCAGGCGCGCCTCGTTCTTGAGGAAGATCGCGTTGGCATAGTCGGCGCAGTTGTAGCCGCACTGGCCGCAATCCTGCTGGGCCATGGCGGCCATGAGCTTCTGCGGCTCGGGCCGGTCCTTGGCCATGTCCATCCGGTCGCCGATCGGGACGGAGGGGTCGTGCCAGGGTGCATCGTCGTTGTCGGCCAGCCGCGGGCCGCCGGGCGGGGCCTCACCCGGCGCCAGCGCGGTGGCACCCGCGACGGCCGGGCCGAGGAGCGCCGCGAAGTAGCCCGAGAGCCAAGCGCGCTGGTCCTCGTTGAACGGGGCGGTCTCGGGGATCAGGACGAGGGGCGGCGAGACGTGCTGGCTCATGCGGCGACCTTTAGGGCGGGCTGGTCCTCGGCGGCGTCGCGGAGCGCCTCCGCACCGGTGCGGCCGGTGAAGGCCTGGAAGCTCTCCTCGGGCCCCTGGCGGCGGTCGAGATAGGCGCGCAGCAGCGCCTCGACGCGGGAGGGGCAATCCTCGGCCTTCACGGCCTTCCAGATCTCGGTGCCGATCTTCGGGTTCTCGGCGAAGCCGCCGCCGACCACGATGTCGTAGCCCTCGACGGTATCGCCCTCTTCCGAGACGACGACCTTGGCGCCGATCAGCCCGATATCGCCGATATAGTGCTGGGCGCAGCTGTGATGGCAGCCGGTGAGGTGGACGTTCACGGGCACGTCGAGGTCCGGGACGGCCGCCTCGACATGGTCGGCGATGACCAGGGCGTGGCCCTTCGTGTCCGAGGCGGCGAACTTGCAGCCCCGGGCGCCCGTGCAGGCCACGAGGCCGGAGCGGATGCCCGCCGCCCTGGTGGAGAGCCCCAGCGCCTCGACCCGGGCCTCGACCTCGGCGACCCTCGCGTCCGGCACGCCGGAGAAGATGAAGTTCTGCCAGACGGTGAGACGGATCTGGCCGTCGCCGCAGTCGCGGGCGATCTCGGCCAGCGCCCGGACCTGATCGCTGGTCATCTTGCCGACCGGCAGGACCACGCCGATCCAGTTGAGGCCCGGCTGCTTCTGCGCGTGGACGCCGACATGGGCGTAGCGGTCGGTGGGCTTGCGCGGCGCCACGTGCTCCGGCGCGACCCGGTCGAATTTGCGACCGAGCTTCTCCTCGACGGCGGCGAGGTACGTGTCGAAACCCCAGGCGTCGAGGACGTACTTCATCCGGCTCTTGTTGCGGTTGGTCCGGTCGCCGTTCTCGATGAACACCCGGATGATCGCGTCCGCGACCGCGTTGCACGCCTCGGGCTTGAGCACGATGCCGGTGTCGCGGGCGAGGTCCCGGTGACCCGAGATGCCCCCGAGGACGAGGCGCATGTAAATGCCCGGCGGCACCGCGGCGCCCTCCAGCACCTCCACCGCCTGGAAGCCGATATCGTTGGTCTCCTCCAGCGTCGGCATCACGCCGCTGCCGTCGAAGGCGACGTTGAATTTGCGCGGCAGGCCGTAGAGCGAGCGGTCGTTGAGGATCCAATTGTGCCAGGACTTGGCGAGCGGGCGCGTGTCCAGCAGTTCCTGCGCGTCGATCCCGGCCGTGGACGAGCCGGTGACGTTTCGGATGTTGTCGGCGCCCGAGCCCCGGGCGGTCAGGCCGATATCGGTGAGCCCGTCGAGGAACGGCTGGGCGTGTTCCGGGCCGATCTCGCGCACCTGAAGGTTGGCCCGCGTCGTCACGTGGACATAGCCGCCGCCATGCTGGTCAGCGAGGTCGGCGACGCCGGCGAATTGCCAATGGTGCAGGATCCCGTTCGGGATCCGCAGCCGGCACATGTACGAGACCTGGTTCGGCGCGACCCAGAACAGGCCGTGGTAGCGCCAGCGGAAATTGTCCTCGGGCTTCGGCTGCTTGCCGGCGGCGGCCTCCTGGATCAGGCGGTTGTGACCCTCGAAGGGACTCTCCGCGCGCTTCCACTTCTCCTGCTCGCAGAGCTTGCCGCCGTCCTTGACGGTCTTGTCCTGCGCCTTGATGTGGATCGCGTCCGGGCCGGTGGGCTCGGCGGGCGGCGCGGCCGCCCCGGCGCCGCCGGCCAGGCCGCCGGTCATGCGGATTGCGGCGATGCCGGACGCGAAGCCTTCGAGGTAGCGCTTCTGCTCCGCGTCGAAGGCGCTCGCTTCGGTCTGTGTCGGGGTCTCGGACATCCGCGCCTCCTCTAAGCGGCCAGCGGCTCGGACGCGGGGCGCCCGAACATCAGATCGTCGACGTTCTCGATGGGGTCGCCGGAGCGGATCAGGCCCTTGCAGGCGCCCTGCTCGGCGATGTCGCCCACGAAGACGGCACCGATCAGTTTTCCGTCCCGCAGCAGCAGCTTGCGGTAGAGGCCGGCGCCGGGATCGGACAGCACGATCGCCTCGGCATCGTCCGGGGTGTCGACGGTCCCGGCGGAGAAGACCGGAAGGCCCGAGACCTTGAGGCTGGTGGAGAGCGCGGTGCCCCGGTACTCGGCCGGCTGGCCGGCGAGGTGGCGGGCGAGCGTTTCGGCGTGCTCGTAGGCGGGCTCGACCAGCCCGTAGACGAGCCCGCGGTGCTCGGCGCACTCGCCCAGGGCGAAGATGCGCGGGTCCGAGGTGGTCAACCGGTCGTCGACCTTGATGCCGCGGCCGATCTCCAAACCCGCCGCCTGCGCCAGCCCCACGGACGGCCGCACGCCCACCGACATCACCACGAGCCCGGCCGGGAGCACGGTCCCGTCCTTCAGGACGAGGCGTTCGACCCGGCCATCGCCTTCGATCCGGTCGGTGTCGGCCTGCAGGATCACCCGGACGCCCCGGGCCTCCATGGCACGTTTGACCAGCCCGGCGGCGTGGTGATCGAGCTGGCGCTCCATCAGCCGGTCCATGACGTGGAGCAGGGTCGTGTCGACACCCAGGCGCGCCAGCCCGACCGCGGCCTCGAGGCCGAGCAGGCCCCCGCCGATGACGATCGCCCGGGCATGCTGGACGGCCGCCCGGCGGATCGCCGCCACGTCGGCCAGATCGCGGAAGGTAATCACCCCCGGGAGGTCCATCCCGGGTTTCGGCAGGCGGATCGGGAGCGACCCGACCGCCAGGACCAGCTTGTCGAAGGGAAGGACATGGGTCTCGCCGACCATGACCAGGGCGTTCTCCCGGTCGATCTGCGTGACCGGCGCGCCGGTGATCAGGCGGATGCCGTGGGCCGCGTACCAGTCGAGGCCGCGGAATTCGCAGGCTGCCTCATCGACTTCGCCGCCGAGCAGCGAGGAGAGCAGGACCCGGTTGTAGGCGGCCTGCGGTTCGGCGCCGACGCAGGTGACGTCGAAACGGTCGCGGCAATCCTCGGTCAGGCGCTCGAGGAAGCGCAGCGAGGCCATGCCGTTGCCGACGACGACGAGTCTCTCACGCGGCAGGCCGGTTTCGGCGCGCGCGTCGGGTACGCGGGTGTCCAAAGGGGATGTCGCCATCGCTCGTTCGTGTCTGGAACCTCGATTGCAGGGTCGTTGGCGGACCGCCCACGAAAAAGCCGCTGCCGGTGATCTCCCAGCCGGCTTCAGCCTCAGGAGAACCGGATCAGCGGCCTCGCTGACGGCGCTGCCCGTCGCCGTTGACGGACCCATGTGAGGTAGCAGCTTCCGTGCCAGAGACGGCGCCAGGTGCTTAAGTCGCGGACCGGAAAGGCAGGATGCGTTTCGGCCGCAGGGCCGGGATCCGCCCGGGCCCGCCCTGTGCGCTGCACAAAAAGCGGGCGCACGCCGGTTAAATGATCAGTCGCCCGTTACCTGAACGACAGCGCGCGGCACCGGGGTGCGCCGGGTCTGGTCCGGAGACGCCGCATGGACGCGACGTTGAGTCCGCAGCCTCCGAGCGCATCGGGGCAGGCGCGAGGAATCAGTCCGGTCAGACCGGAGATTCTGATCAGATGAGGGTGGAGAGAACCGCCAGCAGGCCGAGGGTCGGCATCGCTCCGACCAAGAGGACCCAGTACCAGTTGCGGTTGGTACCGGCGCGCCGGTTATCGTTGCTCGCCCGCGGGGTCCTGCCGCCCCGCTGGACGTGACGGCGAAGCTCGTCGCGCATCCGCGGATGCGACGGGTACGAGCCAGTATCGAGTTTGCGGCATCCGGGCATGGCATCGACACAACGGGTCGGGCCGCACGACGTTCCAGTCCATGTCGCCCTGATGAGGCCCGCCGGTGACGAAAATCAGCGGCTGTCGCGCGCCTCAGAGGTCGTCCGCCGCCACCCGATAGAGATCGGGCCTGTAGACCGTGGGGATCGCGGCTTCGAAACCGGTCGGATCGACCACCTGCCGCGCGGCCTGCATCTGCGCGAGGAGCCATCGCGCGTCCGCGAAACGCGGCTCCTGGATTGCGGCGCCGAAGCCGAGGGCCGCGCCGGTGGCCGCCGGGGCCGGCGCCCCGCCCGGCAGGGAAAGGCCGACGATCGCCTCATCGAGGTCGAGGTAGCTCCGCCGTGCGAGGCGGTGCGCCAGTTCCGTGCGGTTGTCCGGATCGGCGCACCACCGCCCGGCCCGGGCCACCGCCCGGACCAGCGGGAGGATCGTGCCGTCGAGGCGCTCGGACACCGCCAGCACCTTCTCGGGGGCGTCCGGGGCCAGCGCGCTGCCGAGCACCGCGATCCGCCCGTGCCCGGCTGCCACCGCCACGTCGTTCCACGGGGCACCCGCGCAGAACCCGTCGACCAGGCCCCGGGCGAGGGTCTCGACGCTGTACTGGGGCGGGACCACGACGGTGCGGAACGCGCCCGGGTCGAGCCCGCCGGCCTCCGCAAACAGCCGCAGCTGGTAGCTGTGGCACGAGAACGGGTGGACGGTGCCCAGGGTCAGCGGCCGGCCCGCGGCGCGGCGCGCCTCCGCCTCCCGGGCGAAGGCCCGGGCGACGTCGCCGGGACGCTCGCTTTCCGGCGCCATCGCGGCCCAGAGGCTGCGCGACAGGGTGATGGCGTTGCCGTTGACGCTCAGCTGCATCGGAACGATCAGGTCGGAGGGCGGACCCGACAGGGACAGGCGGCTCGCCAGCGCCAGCGGTGCCAGCATGTGGGCGCCGTCGAGGTGCCCGAGCGCCAGCCGGTCGCGCAGGGTCGCCCAGGACGGCTCGGCCGTGAGGTCGAGTTCGAGGCCCTCGGCCCGGGCGAAGCCGAGTTCGTGCGCCGCGATCAGGGGGGCGGCGTCGCAGAGCGGGACGTAGCCGAGCTGGAGCCTCATCCGAGCAGGTCCGCGGTGGTGACGATCGCCCGGGCGATGTCGGCGATCTTGCGCTTCTCGTTCATGGCCTTGCGGCGCAGCTGCTTGTACGCCTCGTCCTCCGAGAGGCCCTTCAGGCTCATCAGGATCCCCTTGGCCCGCTCGATCAGCTTGCGGTCGGCGAGCTCGCCCCGGGCCTCCGACAACTCACGCTGCAGGCGCGCGAAGGCGTTGAAGCGGAGGATCGCGATGTCGAGGATCGACTTGATCCGCTCCGCCCGCAGCCCGTCCACCACGTAGGCCGAGATCCCGGCATCCACGGCGGCCTGCATCATGGTGGTGTCCGAGCGGTCGACGAACATGGCGACGGGCCGCTCCACCTGCCGCGAGACCCCCGACATCTGCTCCAGGATGTCCCGGCTCGGGCTCTCCAGGTGGATCACCACCACGTCGGGCTTGAGGGCGGTCACGCGCTCCATCAGGTCGACGGTGTCGGGGATGACCACCACGCGGCCGACCCCGGCCGCGCGCAGTCCCTCCTCCAGGATTGCCGCGCGGGCGCGGCTCGGATCGATCACGGCGACGGTCAGGCTTGATTCGGTCATCGGGGCCCGGTTCGGGGCGGGTCGTCTCGGCGGCCCGGTGCGGGCGGGCCGGGCCAAGCAAGGGATATGCCCCCCACCGGGGTTCCGGGAAAGCGCGATCGGGTTTTCTCCCCAACCCTGACCAACCCCCGATCCGAGGCGGCTTGCAACGCCCGCGAAAAGAAACGGTCCCGTTTCCGCCGCATTGTCGGCCCCTCCTGCGGGCATCGAAGCGATCAGGGAGATCGGTGAATCGGATGCGCAGGCCAGATCAGCCCGCCCTCACGGACGCCGGCACCGCCCGGGTCTCGATGCCCTTCCTGCCCACGCTGATCGTCGTTGCCGTGCTGGGCGCGGCCTCGCTCTATTGCCCGTCGTCAAATCCGGCCCGCCCGGCCTCGCGGGCGGATCTCGCACTGTCCGATCCGCTGACGACGGAATCCCTCGCGCCGGTCGCGTCCGCACCCACCCCGACCGCCTTCGCGCCGATGACCGCGATTCCCGCCGGACCCGGCCGCCTCCCGGCCGCTCTGGTCTTCGCCGAAGCCTTCCCGCTCGACGCCTCGGCGCCGCGAGCAACCGCGTCGACCCTCCACGCCGGGGTGCCGACCCGACCGGCGCCGCGCCTCGCCGCCGCGACCCGGCGTCCCTGCCCGGGCCGCCGGTGCCCGGAGGCGCCCCAGCGCGGTGCCGATCCATTCGCGGCCGCCCATGCGGAGGCCGCGGAACCGGTGGAGAGCGGCGCGATCCCGCATCCGGCCCTGCCCTTCGCCGACACGGTCGCCGAGACCCTGGCGCCCGCCGCCGAGGTCCTGGGCGACGCGGCCGAACTGATGCGCAGCGGCGCTGCTGCGGTCCAGGGCTCCGTCTCCCTCGCGGTGGCCGACTGCCTGCGCTGACCGGCCGCCGCCGGGGGCGATCCCCCTGGATCTGCCGGCCGCCCGTCCTAGGTGCATTGCAGCGGACGGTCCTAGCCGGACGCGGACCGGAGCCGGGGCCGGATGGCTGCACGCATCGAGGATTACGCACTCGTCGGCGATTGCCGCAGCGCCGCGCTGATCAGCCGGCAGGGCAGCGTCGACTGGCTCTGCTGGCCGCGCTTCGACGCGGCGGCCCTGTTCACCAGCCTGCTCGGGACCGAGGCGCACGGGTTCTGGAAGATCTTCCCCGAAGCGGAGCACGTCGAGACGCGCTGGTCCTATCGGCCGGGCAGCCTCGTGCTCGAGACGCGCCACGCCACGCGGCTGGGGGAGGTCCTGGTCACCGACTTCATGCCGGTGGGCGACGGATCGCATCTCGTGCGCCTGGTCGAGGGCATCCACGGGCGCGTCGCCATGCGGATGGAGATGGCGGTCCGCTTCGATTACGGCTCGGCGGTGCCCTGGGTGTCCCGCTCGGAACTCGGTGACCTGCGCGCCGTCTCGGGCCCCCACAAGGTCGTGCTGCGCACCGATGTCCACCTCAAAGGCTCGGACGCACAGACCACGACGGCCGAATTCACCGTCCATGCCGGGCAGAAGCACCGGTTCGTCCTGAGCTACGGCCCCTCCCACGAGGACGATCCGGTGGCGATCGAACCGCGCAGGGCGCTCGACGCCACGGATCAGCACTGGCGCGAATGGTCGAGCCGCTGCACCGGCGGCACGGCCTGGGATCAGATGCTCCAGCGCTCGCTTCTGACCCTCAAGGCGCTGATCTACGACCCCACCGGCGGCATCGTGGCGGCGCCGACCGCCTCCCTGCCGGAGGGTCTCGGCGGCGAGCGCAACTGGGATTACCGCTTCTGCTGGCTGCGCGACTCGACGCTGACGCTGATCGCCCTGATGGACGGCGGCTATATCGACGAGGCGCGCGACTGGCTCGGCTGGCTGCAGCGGGCGGTGGCCGGAAATCCGGAACAGGCGCACATCCTCTACGGGATCGGCGGCGAGCGGCTGCTGCCCGAGATCGAGCTCGACTGGCTGCCCGGCTACGAGAATTCGCGGCCCGTCCGCATCGGCAACGCGGCCGCCGGCCAGTTCCAGATCGACGTCTACGGCGAGCTGTTCGACGCGCTCTACCAGGCCCATGCCCGCGGCCTGCCGGTGAGCGCGGACGGGCTACGGGTCGGCCTGGCGATCCTCGGCCACCTCGAACGCGCCTGGCGCCGGCCCGACGAGGGCATCTGGGAGGTGCGCGGGGGCGCGCGCCACTTCACCCATTCCAAGGTGATGGCCTGGGTGGCGTTCGACCGCGCCCTGCGCATGCACGAGATGCACGAATCGGGCGCCACGGAGGAGCACGCGAAGCGCTGGCGCGCCGTCCGGGACGAGATCCACGCGGAGGTCTGCGCGAAGGGGTTCGACCCCGCGCTGAACAGCTTCGTCCAATCCTACGGGTCGAAGGCCCTGGACGCGAGTTTGCTCCTCATCGCCCATACCGGATTCCTGCCGCAGGACGATCCCCGGGTGGTCGGTACCGTCGAGGCGATCGGCAAGGGGCTGATGCGGGACGGCTTCATCCTCCGCTACGAGACCGAAGGGCAGGTCACCGACGGCCTGTCGGGCAACGAGGGGGCCTTCCTGCCCTGCACGTTCTGGTACGTCGACAACCTGATCGGCCTGGGCCGGCGGGACGAGGCAAGGGCGATCATCGAGCGCCTCATCGGCATCTGCACCGATCTCGGCCTCGTCAGCGAGGAATACGACGTGCATGCCAAGCGCCTTGTGGGTAACTATCCGCAGGCGTTCACCCACGTCGCGCTCGTCAACACGCTGCTCAGCTATACGCGCGGCGAAGGGCCGGCGGACCGTCAGGGTGGTAAGGCCAACGGAGCCCCTCCCGCCGTCCTTCGGCAGCGCGAAGCCGCGAAGCGGACCGCGAGAGGCGAACTGGAAGACGCGACATCATGAGCGGTGCTGACACCCCGGCCAAGGCGGCCCTCGCTGAGATCGATACGCTCAGCATCAACACGATCCGGACGCTGGCGATCGACGCGGTGCAGAAGGCCAATTCCGGCCATGCCGGCGCGCCGATGGGCCTCGCCCCCGTGGCCTACACCCTCTGGAACCGCTACCTGCGCTACGACCCGGCGCACCCGCATTGGCCGAATCGCGACCGCTTCGTCCTATCCTGCGGCCACGCCTCGATGCTGCTCTACGCGCTGCTGCATCTGGCCAACGTCGCCGAGAGCGACGGCGGCAACGCCCCGGCGGTGGCGCTGGAGGACATCAAGAAGTTCCGCCAGCTCGACAGCCGCACGCCCGGCCATCCGGAATACCACTTCACCACCGGCGTCGAGACCACCACCGGGCCCCTCGGCCAGGGCGTGGCCAACTCGGTCGGCATGGCGATGGGCAGCCGCTTCCTCAGCCAGCACCTCAACCGGCCGAACCTGCCGCTGTTCGACTACAACGTCTACGCGATCTGCTCGGACGGCGACCTGATGGAGGGTGTGGCCTCCGAGGCGGCGTCGCTGGCCGGCCACCTGCGGTTGGCCAACCTCTGCTGGATCTACGACGACAACGCCGTCACCATCGAGGGCCACACCGAGCTGGCCTTCGGCGAGGAGGTCGCGACCCGCTTCCTGGCCTATGGCTGGCAGGTGCTCCGCGTCGCCGATGCCAACGACCTGCACGCGATCACCGGCTCGCTTGACACGTTCCTCGCCACCCATGACCGGCCGACGCTGATCATCGTCAAGTCGGTGATCGGCTACGGCGCGCCGAACAAGCAGGGGACGTCCAAGGCCCATTCGGACGCGCTGGGCGTGGACGAGGTCAAGGGCGCCAAGCGCGCCTATGGCTGGCCGGAGGACGCCCAGTTCCTGGTCCCGGACGGCGTCCACGAGAATTTTCGCGATGGCATCGGCCAGCGCGGCGCCGCCCTCTACGACGCGTGGCAGGGCCTCCTGACCCAGGCCCGGGAGGCGGATGCCGCCCACGCCGAGGATCTCGCCGCCCTGCTGGAGGGGCGCCTGCCCGAGGGCTGGGACAAGGACATTCCGGTCTTCGAACCCGACGCCAAGGGGATGGCGACGCGCGAATCCTCCGGCAAGGTGCTCAACGCCATCGCGCAGCACGTGCCGTTCATGTTCGGCGGCTCCGCCGACCTGGCCCCGTCCAACAAGTCGAACCTGACCTTCGAGGGCGCGGGCTCGTTCGGGCCGTTCTCGCCCGGCGGCCGCAACCTGCATTTCGGCGTGCGCGAGCATGCCATGGGGTCGATCGTGAACGGGCTCGGCCTCTCCGGCCTGCGCGCCTACGGGGCGACCTTCCTGGTCTTCGCCGACTACATGCGCCCGCCGATCCGGCTCGCCTCGCTCATGGAGCTCCCGGTCTTCCACATTTTCACCCACGACTCGATCGGCGTGGGCGAGGACGGGCCGACCCACCAGCCGGTGGAACAGCTCCTGTCGCTGCGCTGCATCCCGGGCCTCGTCACCCTGCGTCCGGCCGACGCCAACGAGGTCGCCGAATCCTACCGGGTGATCTTCTCGCTTAAGAACCAGCCTGCCGTGCTCGCCCTCTCCCGCCAGCCGCTGCCGACCCTGGACCGCACCAAGTTCGGCGCGGCCTCCGGCACCGCCAAGGGCGGCTACGTTCTGGCCGATTGCGCGGGCACGCCGGAGGTGATCCTGCTCGGCTCGGGCTCCGAGGTGCAGCTGTGCGTCGGCGCCTACGAGGCGCTGACGGCCGAGGGCGTGAAGGCCCGGGTGGTGTCGATGCCCTCCTGGGACCTGTTCGAGCGGCAGGACGAGGCCTACCGCCATGCGGTGCTGTCGCCGGCCGTCAAGGCGCGGGTCGCCGTCGAGCAGGGCAGCATCATCGGCTGGGACCGCTATGCCGGCTCCGAGGGCGCGATCATCGGCATGAGCACCTTCGGCGCCTCGGCGCCGATCAAGGATCTCCAGTCCAAGTTCGGTTTCACCCCCGAGAAGGTTCTGGAAGCCGCCAGGGCGCAGGTGGCCAAGCACAAGCGGTAACGACTGATACGCGACGGCCCCCTCCCCCCTCTGCGGGGGAGGGTGGCCCCCGAAGGGGGGCGGGAGAGGGGAGCGACGGTGCAGGATCGGGCATTGCCCTTCGTGCTGGTCACACCCTTTCCTGAAGCCGGGTTCCCCTCTCCCGACCCTCGCTGACGCGAGGGCCACCCTCCCCCGCAAAGGGGGGAGGGAGGGCGCCCGGCAAAAAGCGGCACGCGAGACGAGGAAACGACATGAACGCGCTCAAGGCCCTGCACGACGAACAGGATCAAGCGGTCTGGCTCGATTTCGTGGCCCGCGGCTTCATCCAGAAGGGCGAGCTGAAGCGGCTCGTCGAGACGGACGGCCTGCGGGGCGTCACCTCCAACCCGTCGATCTTCGAGAAGGCGATCGGCCACTCGGACGAGTACGATGCCAGCCTCCGGGCCGTGCAGGAGACCGGCGACAGCCGCGTGATCGATCTCTACGAGGGTCTGGCCATCGCCGATATCCAGGCGGCGGCCGACGTGCTCCGCCCGGTCTACGAGGCGAGCGACGGGGCCGACGGCTACGTCAGCCTGGAGGTCTCCCCCTATCTGGCGCTGGACACCGAGGAGACGCTGACCGAGGCGCGGCGCCTGCACAAGGCGGTCTCGCGCGACAACCTGATGGTGAAGGTGCCCGCCACCCCCGAGGGCATCCCGGCGATCCGCCAGCTCACGGAAGAGGGCATCTCGATCAACGTCACCCTCCTGTTCTCGCAGGAGGCCTACGCGGCGGTGGCCCGCGCCTTCATCGACGGGCTCGACGCGCGGGCGAAGGCCGGCCACGACGTCTCGCGGATCGCCAGCGTGGCGAGCTTCTTCATCAGCCGCATCGACGTGCTGGTCGACAAGCAACTGGACGAGAAGATCGCGCAAGCCAACGACCCCGACGAGAAGCTCGCCCTGGAGCAGCTCAAGGGCAAGGTCGCGATCGCCAACGCCAAGCTCGCCTACCAGCGCTACAAGCGCATCTTCGCGGAGTCCAAGTGGACCGCGCTGGCCGAGAAGGGCGCCAAGGCGCAGCGGCTGCTCTGGGCCTCCACGGGGGTGAAGAACAAGGCCTATTCCGACGTGCTCTACGTCGAGGAGCTGATCGGCCCGAACACCGTCAACACCATGCCGCCGGCCACCATGGACGCGTTCCGCGACCATGGCACCGCGCGGGCGACCATCGAGGAGGACGTGCCGGGGGCGGAAGCCGTCATGGCCCGCCTCGCCCGGGCGGGCATCGACATCGAGGCGGTGGCCGAGCAGCTGGTGCGCGAGGGCGTGCAGCTCTTCATCGACGCGGCCGACAACCTCCTGGGCGCGGTCGCGGGCAAGCGCGCCGCGCTCCTGGGCCACCGGCTCGACGGCCAGACCCTCGTGATGGACGACGCGCTGGCGGCCGAGGCGAAGAAGACCGTCGAGTCCTGGCGCGCCAGCGGCTCGATCCGCCGCCTCTGGGCGGGGGACGCCTCGGTCTGGTCCGGGCACGACGAGGCGCGCTGGCTCGGCTGGCTCCACATCGTCGAGAGGGAGCTGGAGAAGGCCGCCGACTACGCCGCCTTCTCGGACTGGGTCAGGGCGGAGGGCTTCACCGACGCCGTCGTGCTGGGCATGGGCGGGTCGAGCCTCGGCCCGGAGGTGCTGAGCCTGACCTACGGCCCGCGCGAGGGTTTCCCGAAGCTCCAGATCCTCGATTCCACCCATCCCGATCAGGTGCGCGCCCTCGAGGCGAGCATCGATCTCGGGAAGACGCTGTTCATCGTCGCGTCCAAGTCCGGCTCGACGCTGGAGCCGAACGTGTTCCGCGACTACTTCCTGGGGCGGGTGAAGGAGACGCTCGGCGACCGGGCCGGCGATCACTTCGTCGCCGTCACCGATCCTGGCTCCGACATGGAGCGCGCGGCGCAGGCTGATCGGTTCAAGAAAATCTTCTACGGGGTGAAGCAGATCGGCGGGCGCTACTCGGTGCTCTCGGCCTTCGGACTCGTCCCGGCCGCCGCCATGGGGCTCGACGTCAAGGCGCTCCTCGAGACGGCGCGCATCATGGTCCGTTCCTGCGGCCCGGCCGTGCCGCCGTCCCAGAATCCGGGCGTGCTGCTCGGCACCGCCCTGGGCGCGGCGGCGCTCGCCGGGCGCGACAAGGTGACGGTCGTCGCCTCGCCGCCGCTCGCGAGCTTCGGCGCCTGGGCCGAGCAGCTCATCGCCGAATCGACCGGCAAGCAGGGCAAGGGCCTCGTGCCGGTGGACGGCGAGCCGGTCGGCGTCCCCGCGGTCTACGGACGCGACCGGTTCTTCCTCTACCTGCGCCTGGACGGGCATGCCGAGGCGGCGCAGGACGAAGCCCTGCGCGCCCTGGAGCGGGACGGTCACCCGATCGCCCGCATCACCCTCGATTCCATCGAGCAGATGCCCCAGGAATTCTACCGCCTGGAGATGGCCACCGCCGTGGCCGGCGCGGTGCTCGGCATCAACCCGTTCGACCAGCCCGACGTCGAGGCCAGCAAGGTCGAGACCAAGAAGCTGTTCGCGGAGGCCGAAGCCAAGGGCGCCCTCCCCGGGGAGACGCCGCTCTTCGAGGACGACGCGCTCGCCCTCTACGCCGACCCGCAGAATGCCGAGAGCCTGAAGGCGGCGCCCGAGGGACTTGCGGCGGCGCTCAAGGCCCAGCTCGCCCGGCTCAAGGACGGCGACTATCTCGCGCTGCTGGCCTACGTGCCCCGCGACGCCGACACGGCGGCGGTCCTTCAAGAAGCGCGGATCGCGGTGCGCGACGCCCGCAAGGTCGCGACCTGCCTGGAATTCGGGCCGCGGTTCCTGCACTCGACGGGACAGGCCTACAAGGGCGGCCCGAACACCGGCGTGTTCCTGCAGATCACCTCCGAGCCGGCACAGGACCTGCCGATCCCCGGCCGGTCCCTGGGCTTCGCCACGGTGGTGGCCGCGCAGGCGCGCGGCGACTTCGCCGTGCTTGCCGAGCGTGGACGGCGGGCGCTGCGGGTCCACATCAAGGGCGATCTCGGTGCCGGTCTGAAGCGGGTTGCGGCGGCGCTGAAGGCGGCGGTTGCGTAGGTCCCCTCAGGCTCCTCCCTGCCCCCAGCGCCCTGCGGGGGGAGGGAGAGGCTCTGGGATTGGCCCGTCCTAGGGAGCCGCCGTCAAATCAGGCGCCCTGAGCCATAGGGAGAGCCGCGGGTGGTTCCGAACTGAACAGGACGGTGCCGCCAGCCGCACCAACATCCTAGTCCGCTCCCCGCAACGGGGAGGGGAAACCCCGAGGAGACCACGGCAATGCAACTCGGCATGATCGGCCTCGGCCGGATGGGCGGCAACATCGTCCGGCGCCTCCTGCGGGACGGGCACACGGCGGTGGTGTTCGACCAGAACCCCGCGGCGGTCGCGGCGCTGGTGGAGGCTGGCGCGGTCGGCGCATCGAGCCTCGAGGATCTGGTTTCCAAGCTGGAACTGCCGCGCGCGGCCTGGGTGATGCTCCCGGCGGGCGCGATCACCGAGGCGGCCGTCCAGACCCTCGCGGGCCTGATGCAATCCGGCGACTGCATCATCGACGGCGGCAATTCCTTCTACGGCGACGATGTCCGCCGGGGGATCGCCTTCAAGGAGAAGGGCCTGCACTACGTGGATGTCGGCACCTCGGGTGGCGTCTGGGGGCTGGAGCGCGGCTATTGCATGATGATCGGCGGCGACGCCGAGACCGTCGACCGCCTCGACCCGATCTTCAAGACCCTGGCGCCCGGCATCGGCGACATCCCGCGGACGCCGGGCCGCGAGGGCCGTGATCCCCGCGCCGAGCAGGGCTATATTCATGCCGGTCCGACCGGGGCGGGCCATTTCGTGAAGATGGTCCACAACGGCATCGAGTACGGCCTCATGCAGGCCTACGCCGAGGGCTTCGACATCCTCCGCCACGCCAATACCGAGGCCCTGCCGGCCGAGCGGCGGTTCGACCTCGACCTGGGCGATGTCGCCGAAGTCTGGCGGCGCGGCAGCGTCGTCTCCTCCTGGCTCCTCGACCTGACCGCCCAGGCCCTGGCCGGCGACGCGCAGCTCACCGAGTTCTCCGGCCACGTCGACGATTCCGGCGAGGGCCGGTGGACGATCAACGCTGCCATCGAGGAGGGCGTGCCGGCCACGGTCCTCTCCGCCGCGCTCTACCGCCGGTTCCGCTCCCGGGAGCACGAGAGCTACGCCGACAAGCTGCTCTCGGCGATGCGCAAGGGCTTCGGCGGCCATCAGGAGCCGAAGACGTAGGGGCACCCCATGAGCCTTCCCGCCGGCACCCATATCCTGCCCGACCCGCAGGCGGTCGCCCAGGCGGCGGCCGAGCGGCTGATCGCGGCCTGCGGCGAGAACCACTCCGAGCGGATCGCGATCTGCCTGTCCGGTGGATCGACCCCGAAGGTGCTCTACGGTCTGCTCGCCGGACCCGACTGGGCCGGGCACGTGCCCTGGGAGCGGATCCACTGGTTCTTCGGGGATGACCGCGTCGTCCCCTGGGACGACCCGCGCAGCAACGTCCGGATGGTCCGCGAGGCGTTCGGCCACGGCTCCCGGATCGCGCCGACCCACCTGCATTTCATCCCCTCCGACGCGGGGGCGGAGATCGGTGCCCGCGCCTACGAGCGCACGCTGCTGGACTTCTATGGCGCCGACGGCCTCGCGCCGGACCGGCCGCTGTTCGACCTCGTCCTGCTGGGCCTCGGCGAGGACGGGCACACCGCCTCGCTGTTCCCCGGCAAGCCAGCGGTGGACGAGGCGCGGCGACTGGTCGCCCCCGTGCCGGAGGCCGGCCTCGCCCCCTTCGTGCCGCGCATCACCCTGACTGTCCCGGCGCTCGCCTCCGCCCGGCACGTGCTGTTCCTGGTCACCGGCGCGGGCAAGCGGGCGCCCCTCGCCCGCCTCGCCGCCGGGGAGGACCTTCCGGCGGGCCGCGTGACCGGCGCGGGCGCGGTGGCCTGGCTGCTCGACGCCGCGGCCGCGGGCTGACCTCCGGCCGCCGCCGATACGCTCTGGCAAGTTCGCCGCATTATCCTACACTGAACCGAAGCGCCGCACCGTCCGAGTGCGGCGCCGACTTCGCACACGGTCACGTCGGGTGAGATGCACGCGGGCACCCTCGTCCTCTACACCGACCAGCCGCAGGGCCGCGCCGACCTGATCCGCGCCCTCGAGCAGATCGCCCCCTGTGCGGTCCTGCGCGCCGCCGAGGGGCCGCCCCCCGGCCCCTGCCTCGCCCTCATCGCCGACCTCGACCTGTTGCAGCCCTCGCCGCTCATCGGCCTGCGGGCCCTGATCGCGGCCACCCCCGCCCTGCCCCGCGTCTTCCTGATGCGCAGCATGGGCGAACGGAGCCTGTCGGCGGCGCGCGGTCTGGGCGGGCGGCTCTGCCTGCCCATGGACACGCCGGTCGAGACCGTGATGGAAGCACTCCGGGCGCAGCTCCAGCCCGGGGACGCCACGCGCAGGTCGGTCCGGTCGAAGGCCGGGGAGCCGCTGGTCGTCCAGGCCGCCGACGCGGCGGGCGCGGTCATCGCCGACCTGCTCGACGCCGCGCGCAGGTCCGGAACCGTCGATGCCGCACGCCTCGACGCGGGACTGGACCCGATCCTCGGGGCGATCCGCGCGGGCGGCCTCGCATCCTGGCTCGAGACCGTGCGCGCCTACGACGACGCCACCTACCAGCATTGCCTGCTGGTGGCGGGCCTCGCCGCGGCCTTCGCCATCGACCTCGGCTTCTCGGAGGCGGACCGCCAGCAACTCGTGCGCGCCGCCCTCGTCCACGATGTCGGTAAGGCCAAGATCCCCCTGGCGATCCTGAACAAACCGGGCCCCCTCGATGCGGACGAGCGCGCCGTGATGCGCGCGCACCCGGCCCTGGGCCACGCGATCCTCGTCCAGGCGGGCGGGTTCGACGAGGCCGTGCTCACCGTGGTCCGCAACCACCACGAGATGCTCGACGGTTCGGGCTATCCGGACGGGCTGCGGGCCGATGCCATCCCCGACATCGTCCGGCTCATCACCGTGTGCGACGTCTACGCGGCCCTGGTGGAACGCCGCCCGTACCGACCGCCGATGTCGGCCGCCGAGGCCATGGGGATCCTCCGCGGCATGGACGGCAAGCTCGACCGGATCCTGGTCGACGCCTTCGAGCGGTCTGTCGCCGGGTCCTGATCCTTCGGCGTGGCGACGGCGATCCACACCCTGCCGGGCCCGCGCAATCACGTTTCTCGCAGAGGCCGGATCACGCAATGGCGGCGCCGGGAACGGCGGTCTCGGCGTGAAGAACGCAAACATCTGACGGGCGGCACGCGATAAGATCTTTCCAGCCCCAACGAGCGGGGCGCAGGAGATCCCCGATGGTGCCGTCGATCACGTCCGCCGCGGTCGAGGCGATGTTGTCGGATCTCGCTGGATCGGCCCGCCGCGCGCCCGAGGCCTATCTCGCCGCCGCCCGGTCGACGCTGCTGCGCATCCTGTCCCGGCCTGAGCTGCTCGACCCATCGCGGCTGGTCGGCCGGGGCGAGGGCCTGAGCCGCAATCTGCTGTTCGGCACGGAGGCGATCAGCGTCTGGGCGATGGTCTGGCCACCCGGCGTCGCGACGCCGGTCCACGATCACCATTGCTCATGCTGCTTCGGCCTGCTGCGCGGTGCCCTGCGCGAGACCTGGTACCGGCCGATCAGCGACACCCACGCTGTGGCGACCCTGGACGCCGTCCGCCAGCCCGGCTTCGTCGCCTGCATGATGCCGTCCGGGCCGAACCTGCACCGGATCGCCAATGACGGACCGGAGGCGGCCGTGTCGATCCACGTCTACGGCTACGATCACCGGGTGCAGGCCTCCTCGATCCACCGGACCTACGAGATCGCCGAGGGCTGACGGGCGGGGCCGGCCCGCTCAGGCCATGTAGAGCGTCGGGACGGCGGTCGTGTACTTCATCTCCTCCATGGCGATGGAGGAGGACAGGTTCGAGAAGTCGAGCTTGGCGATGAGCCGCTGGTAGACGGCATCGTAGGCCTCGATATCGGGCACCACGATGCGCAGCAGGTAGTCGATCTCGCCGGTGAGGCGCCACGCCTCGACGATCTCGGGGAAATCGGCGACGATCCGCCGGAACGCCTCGGACCAGTCGGCGGCGTGGCGCGGCGCCTTGACGGCCACGAACACCGTCGTCGGGACATTGACCTTGCGGCGGTCGACCAGCGCGACCCGGCGCCGGATCACGCCCGTCGCTTCGAGCTTCTTCACCCGCCGCCAGCACGGCGCCGCGCTGATGCCGACCCGCTCGGCGAGTTCGGCCACGGGGAGCGTGGCATCCTGCTGGAGGATGTCCAGGATCTTCCGGTCCACCGCGTCCATGCGATCGATGCGTCCGGCTGGCGCTAGAGGAAGAAGTGCTTCGAGAGCTTCAGGCCCTGGGCCTGGTAGTTCGAGCCCGCGCCCGCCCCGTAGAGCGTCTCCGGCTCGGCCAGCATGCGCTCGTAGACGAGGCGGCCGACGATCTGGCCGTCCTCCAGCAGGAACGGCACGTCGCGGGAGCGGACCTCCAGCACGGCGCGGCTGCCCGCGCCCCCCGCCCCGGCATAGCCGAAGCCCGGATCGAAGAAGCCCGCGTAATGGACCCGGAACTCCCCGACCAGGGGATCGAACGGCACCATCTCGGCGGCGTGGTCCGGGGGGACCTGGACCGATTCCTTCGAGGCCAGGATGTAGAACTGGCCGGGATCGAGGATCAGGCTACCCGATCCGTCGGCGGCGAGCGGCTCCCAGAAATCGGCGGCGCGGTGGCGCCCGGGGGCGTCGACGTCGACGAGGCCGGTGTGTCGCTTGGCCCGGTAGCCGATCAGCCCGTCGAATCCGGACAGGTCCACCGAGACCGCGACGCCGCCCTGGAAGGACGGGCTGCCCACGTCGACCAGGGCCGAGCGGGCGTGGAGCCGGCCGAGTTCGGCCTCGCTCAGCCGCGGCGCTCCGCGGCGGAAGCGGATCTGGGACAGGCGCGAGCCGGTGCGGACCAGGACCGGGAAGGTGCGCGGGGAGATCTCGGCGTAGAGCGGGCCGTCGTAGCCGGGCTCGACCTGATCGAACGCCTCGCCCCGGTCGGTGATCACCCGGGTGAACACGTCGATGCGCCCGGTGGAACTCTTCGGATTCGCCGCCGCCGCGAGATCGCCGGGCAGCGACAGGCGCTCCTGCAACTCCGCGATGTAGACGCATCCGGTCTCGAGGACCGCCCCGGGGCGCAGGTCGATCCGGTGCAGCGACAGGTGCTCGACGCAGGCCTGGACCGTGCGTCCCGCACCCGGCAGGAAACTCGTGCGCACCCGATAGGCCGTGTCGCCGAGGCGCAGATCGATACTGGCGGGCTGGATCTGATCGGCCGCGAACGGGTGCGCGGTGCGGATCCCGCCCGCCTGTGCCAGGGCCGCGATGGCCTGGGCCGGCAGGATGCCGCCGCGGCTCTCCGGGCCCGAATCGGCAGCCCCCGTGCCTGCGCCCGCTGTCATCGCGCCCGTCTCTCCCTCGCGTGCCGCCGGCCGGTCCGCGGCGACCGCCTATTTCTGCCGGGACTGGCTAACGCGGCCTTAATCTGGTCTCCCACCCGGCACAGCGCGTCCCGAGTCGAACCCGCGGCGGCACCCGTCCGGCGTCCGGACCGGGACCGCGCGAGGTAGTCCGCCGCAATTGACGGCGATTCCGCCGCCAACTACCACCGCGCAGGAAGCGCGTTTCATTCTGCTTCAGCGAATCGCATTGTCCGAAAGAAGGGCCAAATAGGGCGATGTACAAGGCCGAGACGCGGGGAATTAGTGTGACCGTTCAGTCCCGTTTCGTCGAGGAGGAATCTTCGCCGAACGAGAGCCGTTATTTCTTCGCCTACACGGTGGAGATCGTGAATAACGGCAGCGAGCAGGTCCAGCTCCGCTCGCGGCATTGGCGCATCATCGACGGGCACGGCGCCTGCCAGGAAGTGCGGGGGACCGGCGTGGTCGGCAAGCAGCCGGTGCTGGAGCCCGGCGAGTCCTTCTGCTACACCAGCGGCTGCCCGCTGAACACGCCCGACGGGCTGATGGCCGGCAGCTACACCATGGCGACGGTGGCCGGTGAGAGCTTCGAGGCCGAGATCCCCGCCTTCTCCCTCGACAGCCCGCACGTCCGCCGAAGCCTTCACTGAGGTCCCGGGCCGGGGCCTCGCCCCGGAGGAACCCATGCCCGCGACCGGCGAGCGGCTGAGCCCGCTCGACATGCTGGCCCGCCTCGTGTCCTTCGACACCGAGAGCGACTCGTCCAACCTCCCGCTGATCGAGGCCGTCTGCGACTACCTCGACGGCTGGGGCGTCCCGTACCTGCACCTGCCGAATGCGGGCTTCGACAAGGCCGCCGTCCTCGCAACGATCGGCCCGATGGTCGATGGCGGCGTCGTGCTGTCCGGCCATACCGACGTGGTCCCGACATTGGGCCAGGCCTGGAGCAGCGACCCGTTCACGCTGCGCGTTGCCGACGGGCGGGCCTACGGCCGCGGCGCGGTCGACATGAAGGGCTTCGATGCCCTGGTCCTGGCGCTGGTGCCCGACATGCTGGCGGCCGACCTGAAGCGGCCGATCCACATCCTGCTGTCCTACGACGAGGAGACCACCTGCCTCGGCTCGATGGACGGGATCGCGCGGTTCGGCGCCGACCTGCCGAGGCCCGGCGCGGTGATCGTGGGCGAGCCCACCGGCATGGAGGTGGCGGACGCGCACAAGAGCATCGTCACCTGCCTCACCACCGTCCACGGCCGTGAGGCCCACTCGGCCCGGCCGGCCCTCGGGGCCAATGCGGTGGCGGCCGCCTGCGACCTCGTCGCCGGCCTCAACCGGATCGCCGACGCCATGATCGAGCGCGGCGACGCCTCCGGCCGGTTCGATCCGGCCGCCACCACGGTCCATGTCGGGACGATCCAGGGCGGCACCGCCCGGAACATCATCGCCAAGGAGTGCCGCTTCCACTGGGAGTATCGCGGCCTTCCGGATCTCGACCCGGCCGAGATCCCGCGGCTCTTCGCCGAGGAGACCGCGCGGGTGACCCGGGAGCGCCTCAACCGCTACGGCGATTTCGGGCGGATCGAGACGCTGCAGGAGGTCGATATCCCGGGGCTGGCCCCCGAGCCCGGCTCGGAGGCCGAGCGGCTGTGCCTGCGGCTCGCCGGGCGCAACCATACCGTCGCGGTGCCCTACGCCACCGAGGCCGGGCGGTTCCAGGCGGCGGGCATCCCGACCGTCGTCTGCGGGCCCGGCGACATCGCCCAGGCCCATCAGCCCGACGAGTTCATCACCCTCGAGGCCCTCGGCCAGGGTGAGCGGTTCCTGCGTAACCTGATCGAGGCCTGTGCGTGATGAACGCGCTCATCGGAGTCACTATCAAGCTGCGGCCGCTGGAGCGGGAGGACCTGCGCTTCGTCCACCAGCTCAACAACAACGACAGCATCATGCGCTACTGGTTCGAGGAGGCCTACGAGTCCTTCGCCGAACTGCAGCAGCTCTACGAGCGCAACATCCACAACCAGACCGAGCGGCGCTTCATCGTGGCCGATCCGACCGGCGAGCCGGCCGGGCTGATCGAGCTGGTGGAGATCAACCACCTGCACCGGCGCTGCGAGTTCCAGATCGCGATCCATCCCAACTTCCAGGGCCGCGGCTATGCCTGGCAGGCCACGCGGATCGCCATGGATTACGCGTTCAGCGTGCTCAACATTCACAAGCTCTACCTGCACGTGGACCGGGACAATGCCCGGGCCGTGCGCATCTACGAGCGCTGCGGCTTCCGTCCCGAGGGCGTGCTCAAGGACGAGTTCTTCGTGAACGGGCGCTACCGCGACGCCGTGCGGATGTGCCTGTTCCAGCCGGATTATCTCAAGGCCCGCGGCAGCGGCGACATCGCCGAGCCCGTGCTCAAGGTGTGAGCGGATCCGGGGCGTGCCGCGGATGGCGGGGTGATCGGCCGCTTCTCCCGGGGACGGTTTATACGTCGTGTTCGGGATTCTCGCGCGGTCGATGCGTCTGGCCGCCCGGAACTGCCAAGCGCCTGCTCTCCCCCGCAGCGACGAGATTCAAACGTCGCTTCCGAATGAGGGCAGCGGTCGAGCCCATACGCGCCCTCCTTCACAGTCGCGCGCGCGTCAGGCAGCCCAATGCATACCGGAATTCATCCGTTCCGCACGGTAATCCCGACCCTAATATCGTAAAGAAACGCTGCCATCTCCATCGTGAAGGCAGTGTCTACTGACGAGGCTGCTCCGCGATCTCGGCCTCGACCGCCTGCGGGTCGAGTTCATAGCGCCGCGAGCAGAATTCGCAGGTGATCACGATGCGCCCGTCATCCGCCACCATGTCATGCCGCTCCTGCGGGGAGAAGGAGCGGATCATGCCCATCACCCGCGCCTGCGAGCAGCGGCAGGTCTCCTGCACGGTCTGGCGGTCGAACACCCGCACGCCGCGCTCGTGGAACAGCCGGTAGAGCAGGCGCTCGCTCGACACGTTGGGGTCGACCAGCTCGTGATCCTCGACCGTCGCCACCAGGGAGCGTGCCTCGACCCAGGCATCGTCCTCCGGCGCCCCCCCCGAGAGGTGCACGTGGCCCTCCGGGATGTCCCCCGGCGGCAGGTCGGCGAGGCGGGCCCGGTCCACCGACTGGGGCAGGAACTGCACGATCAGCCCCCCGGCCCGCCAGCGCCCGGTGCTCTCCTCAAGCGACTCGGCGACCGCGAGGCGCACCTGCGTCGGGATCTGCTCGGACTGGCGGAAATACTGATGCGCCGCTTCCTCCAGGCTCTGGCCATCCAGGGCGACGACGCCCTGGTAGCGGCTGGAGGCGGTGCCCTGGTCGATGGTCATGGCGAGATGGCCCGCCCCGATCAGGTCGCGATCCTTCAGCGGACCCGCACCGAGGGCTGCGACCCGCTCCGGCGCGAAGCGCGCGGTGGCGCGCAGGCGGTCCGGCGCCTCGAAATCCACCACGATCATCGCCACCGGCCCGTCGGTCTTGGTCTGCAACTGGAACCGGCCGTCGAACTTCAGCGAGGAGCCCAGCAGCACCGTGAGCGCGGCGGCCTCGCCGAGCAGCCGCGCGACCGGGTCCGGATAGCCGTGGCGGCGCAGGATCGTGTCCACGGCGGGGCCGAGCCGGACGATGCGCCCGCGCACGTCGAGCGCCTCCACCGCGAAGGGCAGCACCGCGTCGTCTTCACCCGCGTGGCCGTTCCCGGTCGCTGCGTGCTGCGGCTGGGATTGCGATTGATGTCCTGACGTCATGCCCTCTCCGATCGATCCGTCCCGGCGAGGCGTGGGTTCCTCGTCCCGAGGGGCGGGGCGGCGTGAGGAAATGACCTTGGCGGTGCGATCGGATCCCTCAGCCCCGCCTGCGCCCCCGCGGGAGAACGGGCGCGATGCGCCAGATCCGTTGCCGGGATGCCGCCTGCCGGCAGCCGTGATGGGGATGCGGGCCGCCTGCGCGGCCCGCTCAGCCTATATGGTGCGCCGGTCCCGCGAGCGCGAGCCCGGGATCAGAGCCCGCTGGCCCGCAGGCACCAAGCCAGGATCCCCTTCTGCGCGTGCAGGCGGTTCTCGGCCTCATCGAACACCACGGAGCGCGGGCCGTCCATCACCTCGGCGGTCACCTCTTCGCCGCGATGGGCCGGCAGGCAATGCATGAAGATCGCGTCCGGGTTCGCCGCGGCCATCAATTTGGCATTGACCTGATAGGGGCTCAGCAGGTTGTGGCGGTGGGCCTCGTCGTCGTCGCCCATCGAGACCCAGCAATCCGTCACCACGGCATCGGCGCCGGCCACGGCCGCGAACGCGTCGGTCGTCACGTGGACGGCGGCGCCTTCCTGCTTCGCCCAGGCGAGGAGCCCCGGCGGCGGCGCGAGTTCTGGGGGGCTGGCGACGTTCAGGGTGAAGTCGAACCGCGCGGCCGCGTGGACCCAGCTCGCCAGCACGTTGTTGGCATCGCCCGACCACGCCACGGTGCGGCCCTTGATCGGCCCGCGATGCTCCTCGAAGGTCAGCACGTCGGCCATGATCTGGCAGGGATGCGAGACCTTGGTCAGGGCGTTGATCACCGGCACCGTGGCGTGCTCGGCCAGTTCCAGCATCTGCCCGTGGTCGAGGATGCGGATCATGATCGCGTCGACGAAGCGGGACAGCACCTGCGCGGTGTCGCCGATGGTCTCGCCGCGGCCGAGCTGCATCTCTGAGCCGGTGAGCATCAGGGTCTCGCCGCCGAGCTCGCGCATGGCCACGTCGAAGGAGACGCGGGTGCGGGTCGAGGGCCGGTCGAACACCATCGCGAGGGTCTTGCCGGTGAGCGGGCGCTCGGCCGCTCGCTCGCCCTTGCGGCGGCGCGCCTTGATGGCGGCGCTGGCGTCGAGGACCCGGCGCAGCTCCGCCCCGGACAAATCCGTGAGATCGAGGAAGTGGCGAGGGCCGGCACCGTTCAGGTGCGGGGCCGGGGCCTCGGCCCGGCCATTCATCTGGGCTTTCATCGCGTCACAATAACTAGAGTCAGCTCAACGATCACCTGATCATGAACGGCACTCTATCTCCTTGCAGGGGCATTCCCGTCAGACACGGCGGGATCGACCGTATCCGGAAACGCTTCAGGCCGCCCGCCGCGGGGCGGCGGACGGTGTTCGACGGTCCGGGAATCGGACCTATTCGGCCGCGCCGCGCACGGCCTCGAAACCAGAGGCGGCCGCGTCGAGGCGGCGGACCGCCTCGTCGATCTCGGCATCGCCGATGGTGAGCGGCGGCAGCAGGCGGACGATGTTGTCGCCCGCCGGGATCACCAGCAGATGCGCGTCCCGGGCCGCGGCGGCGAAATCGGTGTTGGGCACGCCGAGCTTGAGGCCGAGCATCAGCCCCTCGCCGCGGATTTCCTGGAACACGTGGGGGTGGCGGTCGCGCAGGGCCGCGAGCTTCTGCTTGAGCAGCAGGCCGGAGTGGGCGACGCGGTCGAGGAAGCCGTCCGCCAGGACGACGTCCAGCACCGCGTTGCCCACCGCCATCGCCAGCGGATTGCCCCCGAAGGTGGTGCCGTGCGTGCCCGCGGTCATGCCGCGTGCGGCCTCGCGGGTCGCCAGGCAGGCGCCCATCGGGAAGCCGCCGCCGATGCCCTTGGCCACGCTCATGATGTCCGGGGTGATGCCGGACCATTCATGGGCGAACAGGCGGCCGGTCCGGCCGACGCCGGTCTGGACCTCGTCCATGATCAGGAGCAGGCCGTGCGCGTCGCAGATCTCCCGCAGGCGACGGAGCTCCGCGTGGGGAATCACCCGCACGCCGCCCTCCCCTTGGATCGGCTCGATCATCAGCGCCGCCGTCTCGGGCCCGATGACGGCCTCCAGGGCGGCGAGATCACCGGTCGGAACCTGGTCGAATCCCTCGACCCGGGGCCCGAAGCCCTCCAGGTATTTCTGCTGGCCGCCGGCCGCGAGGGTCGCCAGCGTCCGCCCGTGGAAGGCGCCCGCGAAGGTGACGATCCGGTAGCGTTCCGGATTGCCCCCGGCCGCGTGGTACTTGCGGGCGATCTTGATCGCCGCCTCGTTGGCCTCCGCGCCCGAGTTGCAGAAGAAGACCACGTCCGCGAAGGTCGCGTCCGCCAAGCGCTGCCCGAGGTGCTCGCCGCCGGGGATCTCGAACAGGTTCGAGGTGTGCCAGATCCGATTCGCCTGCTCGGTGAGCGCGCCGACGAGGTGCGGATGGGCGTGGCCCAGGCCGTTCACCGCGATGCCCGCGCCGAAGTCGAGATATCGCTCGCCGCCCTCGGTCTCGAGCCAGGCGCCCGCGCCGCGCGCGAAGGCGAGCGGCGCGCGGACGTAGGTCGGCAGAAGGGCTGACGTCACGGGTCCCGTCTCCGTCTCTCGTAATGGCTGGAGCAAGCGTAGCCGGCTCCAAATGAAAGTGCCGCCTCAGTCATGGGCGGCACGCGCGCGATTACTATGAAAGTGCGCGGCGCTGTCAACGTTTCAATGGTCTTCCGCCCCGCGCGGCAGGTCTGCGCGAAGCCCGGGACGGCGCGGTTCTAGCCTGCCCATGGGGTGGCAGCGGGGCGCGGCGGCCATCCGGGATCTGCCGTGCGCCCCCTTGCGCCGCGGGGGACGGCCGTGCTCCTGACGGGCACGGATTCGCGGGAACCGAGGGAAGGTCCGATGAGCACGGTCAAGGAACGCCTGGAAACGCTGGGCCTCGCCCTGCCGAAGGCGGCGGCGCCGGTGGCCAACTACGTGCCGTTCGTGCGCACCGGCAACCTCGTGGTGATCTCCGGCCAGGTCTGTTTCGGCGCGGACGGCGCCATCGCGGCCGAGCACACGGGCAAGGTCGGCGGCGGCGTCTCCCCGGAGGCCGGCAAGGCCGCCGCCCGGCTCTGCGCCCTGAACGTCCTCGCCCAGCTCGAGGCGGCGGTGGGCGACCTCGACCGCGCCCTGGTCCAATGCGTGCGGCTCGGCGGCTTCATCAACGCGGCCCCGGGCTTCTCGGCGGTCGCGGGCGTGATGAACGGTGCCTCCGACTTGATGGTCGCGCTGCTCGGCGACCGCGGGCGCCATGCCCGCTCCACCGTCGGCGTGGCGGAACTCCCCCTCGACGCCGCCGTCGAGGTCGAGGCGATGTTCGAGGTCCGCTAGCGTGGCCGCCCCCGACTGGCTGACCGCGCGGCCGATCGCCCATCGCGGGTTGCACGACCGGGGGGCGGGCCGGCCGGAGAACACCCTGGCGGCCGCCCGCGCCGCGGTCGCCGGCGGGTTCGCGATCGAGTGCGACGTGCAGCTGAGCGCCGACGGCGAGGCAATGGTGTTCCACGACGCCGCCCTGGGCCGGCTCACGGAGGCGCGCGAGGCGGTGGCGGAGCGCTCGGCGGCCGAACTCGGGACGCTCGCCGTCGCCGGGACCGCGGAGACGATCCCGACCCTGCCGGCCTTCCTGGCGGCGGCGGCCGGGGCGGTGCCGGTGGTGATCGAGGTGAAGTCGCGCTACGACGGCGACCTGCGGCTCGCGACCCGCGCCGCACAGGTCGCTGCCGCCTATGAGGGCCCGGTGGCGCTGAAATCCTTCGACCCGCAGGTGGTGGCAGGCCTACGCCCCCTGTGTCCGGCCACGATCCCCCGGGGCATCGTGGCGGAGACCACCCAGGACGATCCGGTCTACGCGGCGCTGCCGCCGAGCGCCCGCCTGGCCCTGTCCAACCTGCTGCACTTCGCCGAGACCCGGCCCGACTTCCTGTCCTGGCGGGTGGACGACCTGCCCTGTGCGCCGACCTATCTCTGCCGGCTGCTCGGGCGGATCCCCGTTATGGCCTGGACCGTGAGGACCGAGGAGCAGCGCGCCCGCGCGGGCGCGCACGCGGACCAGATGGTGTTCGAGGGGTTCGTGCCGTGAGCCGACCGGCCCTGCCCCGTCGGGTCCCCGATCGCGTCCGTGTTGGCGCGCTCCGGATGGACCTGCGGCTGACGCCGCAGTTTCGGACAGGGCCCCGCTGAAAGGCTTCCCGCGCTGCCGCGCGCATCCGCCCGCTTGCCCCTCCTCCGGGTCGGACTAGACTAGGTGCCATGAAGCAAGCACCCGGGCCGATGCCGGAGACCGCCGCGCTCACCGTGCGCGCGCTTCCCGGATTGAAGGAGATCGGCGCGGCGGATTGGGATGCCTGCGCCTTCTCCCCCGAGACCCTGGCGGCCGGCGACGAGACCCACAACCCGTTCGTCTCGCACGCCTTCCTCTCGGCGCTGGAGGATTCGGGCTGCGTCTCGCGCCGGACCGGCTGGCTGCCGCTCCACGTCTCCGTCGAGCGCGACGGCCGGCGGCTCGGCGTCGCGCCCTGCTACCTGAAATCGCACAGCCAGGGCGAATACGTGTTCGACCACGGCTGGGCCGACGCCTATGAGCGCGCCGGCGGGTCGTACTACCCGAAGCTCCAGGTCAGCGTGCCGTTCACGCCGGTGACCGGCCCGCGCTTCCTGATTGCCCCGGGTGCCGATCCGGACGAGGCCACCGCCGGCCTGATCGCCGGCCTGCGGGCGCTGCGGGGCGAGACCAAGGCCTCCTCGGTCCACGTGACCTTCATGCGGGAAGCCGAGTGGGACCGGGCCGGCGAGGCGGGCTTCCTGCAACGCACCGACCAGCAGTTCCACTGGGAGAACGACGGCTACGCGGGCTTCGAGGACTTCCTCGCCGCCCTCGCCTCGCGGAAACGGAAGAACATCCGCAAGGAACGCCGCGACGCGCTGGCCCCCGGCATCACCGTCGAGCACCTCACCGGCGCCGCCATCACCGAGGCGCATTGGGACGCGTTCTACGCCTTCTATACGGATACCGGCTCCCGGAAATGGGGGCGGCCCTACCTGAACCGCCGGTTCTTCTCGCTGCTCTCGGAGCGCATGGCCGACCGGGTGCTGCTGGTGATGGCCAAGCGGTCCGGCGCCTACATCGCCGGCGCCATCAATCTGATCGGCGACACGGCGCTCTACGGGCGCAACTGGGGCTGCGTCGAGGACCATCCGTTCCTGCATTTCGAGGTCTGCTACTATCAGGCGATCGACTTCGCGATCGCCCGGGGCTTGAAGCGGGTCGAGGCCGGGGCGCAGGGGGAGCACAAGCTCGCCCGGGGCTATCGCCCGGTGCTGATGCACTCGGCCCACGACATCGCCGACCCGGCGCTCCGCCGCGCGGTGGCCGATTACTTGCAGCGAGAGCGCGCCCACGTCGCCGAGGCGGTGGACGTCCTCGACACGCTGACGCCGTTCCGGCGCACCGACGGGGACGGTGCCTGCGGCGGCGCGGCGGCGCCCGAGACGTCCGCTTCCGACAGGTCCCCCGAGAGTTCCGACACATGAGCCCGATCGACCGCATCAACACCTATGCCGACGCGCTGACGGCGCTCCGCCGCGACCTGCACGCCCATCCCGAACTCGGCTTCGAGGAGGTGCGCACCGCCGGCATCGTCGCCGACATGCTGGAGACATTCGGCTGCGAGGTGCATCGCGGCGTCGGCGGCACCGGGGTGGTCGGCCTGCTCAAGGGCCGCACCGATAACGGCCGGCGGATCGGCCTGCGCGCGGACATGGACGCCCTGCCGATCGAGGAGGAGACCAACCTCCCCTATCGCTCCACCTATGCCGGCAAGATGCACGCCTGCGGCCATGACGGCCACACCACGATGCTGCTCGGCGCCGCGCGCTACCTCGCCGAGACCCGCGACTTCGACGGCACCGCGGTCTTCGTGTTCCAGCCCGCGGAGGAAGGGCGGGGCGGCGCCCGGGCCATGCTGAAGGACGGGCTGTTCGAGCGGTTCCCCTGCGACGAGATCTACGGGCTGCACAACCAGCCCGGCGGCGGTGCGGGCACGATCAAGCTGCGTCCCGGACCGATCATGGCGGCGGCCGATTTCTTCGACATCCATATCCGCGGCACCGGCGCCCACGCCGCCCAGCCCCATCGCGGCGTTGACCCGATCGTGGTCGCCACAGGCCTCGCCCAGGCGCTGCAATCGATCGTCTCGCGCAACGCCGACCCGCTGAAGTCGATCGTGCTGTCGATCACCCGGATCGAGGCGGGCTCCGCCTACAACGTCATCCCGGAAACGGCCCACCTCGCCGGGACGATCCGGACCTTCGACCCGGAGATCCGCGCGCTCGCCGGGACGCGGATGCGGGAACTCGCGGCGGGCTTCGCCGCGGCCTACGGCGCCGAGGTGACGGTCGATCTGCAGGACGTGTTCTCGGTCCTGGAGAACGCCCCCGAGCAGGCCGCCGCCGCCGCCGAGGTCGCGACCGAACTGCTCGGCGCCGACAAGGTCGAGGCGAACGTCGTCCCGAAGATGGGCAGCGAGGATTTCGCCGACATGACCCGGGTGGTGCCCGGCGCCTATGTCTGGCTCGGCGCCGGCCCCGGTCCGGGCCTGCACAATGCGGGCTACAATTTCGACGATTCGATCATCCCGACCGGCAGCGCCTTCCTGGCCCGGATGGTCGAGCGCCGCACCGCCGCCTGAGCCCGCGCCTCAAGCGGTCGCGATCCGTGACCGCAGCGTGGCGAGCCTGCGGGTGAAGAGCGCCGGATCGTCCAGAGCCCGCGCCAGGACGATCGCCCCCTGGATCTGCGCCACGACCTCCTCCGCCAGCGCCGTGCTGGCGGATTCGCCATGCCCGGCGCGGCGCAGGGACGCGGCCAGGGCCTCGATCCACCGGGCGAAGTAGCTCCGCACCGCCGCGCCGAACCGATCCCGGCCGGTGCCCAGCGCCAGGACGCCGACCAGGCAGACGCGCTGTCCGGACCGGAAGTAGCGCTCCACCGCCTCGAACATCGCCGACACGGCCTCCCCGGGGGGCTCCCCCTGCCGCAGGGGTGCGAAGATCTCGGACTCGAACCAGCCATCGATCGCGTCGAGCACGCAGGCGGCCATCTCGTCCTTCCCCCCCGGGAAGAGGCGGTAGAGGCTGCCCTTGCCCAGGCCGGTCGCCTGCGTGATCCGCGACAGGCTCGCCCCCTCGTAGCCGTGCTGGCGGAACGCCTCGGCGAGGGCCGGAAGGATCTCGGCCCGCATGGCTGTCAGAGGTCGAGATCGCTCAGGCCGGGATGATCGTCGGGCCGCCGGCCCAGGGGCCAGTGGAATTTCCGGTCGGCCTCGGGGATCGCCAGATCGTTGATGCTGGCGATCCGGCGGCGCATCAGCCCCTGCGCATCGAACTGCCAGTTCTCGTTGCCGTAGGAGCGGAACCATTGCCCGGCCGCATCGTGCCACTCGTAGGCGAAGCGCACCGCGATCCGGTCGCCGCCGAAGGTCCAGACTTCCTTGATCAGCCGGTACTCGAGCTCCCGCGCCCATTTGCGCTGGAGGAAGGCGACGATCGCCGGGCGCCCCGTCAGGAATTCGCTGCGGTTCCGCCACACGCTGTCCGGCGTGTAGGCCAGCGAGACGCGCTCCGGATCGCGCCCGTTCCAGGCTTCCTCGGCCATGCGGGCTTTCTGGGCGGCGGTCTCGGCGGTGAAGGGCGGGACGGGCGGGCGGTCCGACATGGCGCGGGCTCTCGAATCTGTACCGATCGGTACAGAGGCGCCTATCGGGTGTCGCGCGTCAAGCGATCTCTGTCCGGGATCAGGACGGGCGGCGACGGTCACGGAAGGCGGCCGGGGGCGTTCCGACCCGCCGGCGGAACAGGCCGGTGATCCGTTCGGCACGTACGCCCGAGCCGGTCAAAACCGGCGCCGGATCGGCCAAGCCATGTGCGGACGCGCCCTGATCGATGTCGACAGGGGGCGACATCGGTGCGAATCTCCGGCTCGCGGTATCGCGCACAGCCAGCATCGAGACGGGGAGGCCCATGTCGCCGGAAATACGGGAATCGCGCGCCGCCCTCATCCTCCTGGCCGCGTCGGTCGGCGCCGTGCTGGTCTTCGGCGCGTTCACGCTGCTGACCCAGATCGGGTAGCGCCGTCCCAGCTGCCCACGGAGACCGGCCGGCTGCGGCGTCAGATCGCCACCGCGGGACGCAGCAGGCCGATGCCCGCCGGGTCGAAGGCGGCGCTCTTGACGATCGCGTGGACCGGTTGCCCGACCGCGAGCCCGAGGTCCCGGACCGCGGCCACGGTCAGGCGCGCCACCAGATGCGCGCCGTTGCAATCGATCTCCACGGACATCTCCGCGCCCGACGGGACCATCCCGGAGATCCGTCCGGCCAGGACGTTGCGGGCGCTGAGGCCCTGGGGACGGATGGTGGCGACCAGCACGTCGCGGGCGGGGATCCGCACCCGCAGGCGCGTCCCGGCCGGGCGCATCAGCCCCGGCACCAGCAGGCGCCCGGCCGCGCCGGTCAGGCAGGTGAGGCCGGTTGCCGGATCGGTCGCCGCCACGACCATGTCGAGGAGGGCGCCGGCCTCGGCATCATGGACCGGCACGAGATCGGCCCGGCGCAGGATCGCCTCCGCCGGGCCGGCGGCGGCCACGCGCCCCGCCTCGAGCACCACCACCGTGTTGGCGAGCCGCGCCACCTCCGAGACCGCGTGGCTGACATAGACGATCGGCACCCCGGCCTCGTCGCGCAGGCGCTCGACATAGGGGAGGATCTCGGCCTTGCGGGCCTCGTCCAGCGCCGCCAGGGGCTCGTCCATCAGCAGGAGGCGCGGCCGCGCGAGGAGCGCCCGGCCGATGGCGATCCGCTGGCGCTCGCCCCCGGAGAGACCGGCGGGCCGGCGGTCGAGCAGAGGGCCGATGCCGAGCATGCCGGTCACCGCCGCGAAGGTCGCCGGGTCGGCCCGGTGCCGGGCGACGAGGCGGCCGTACTCGAGGTTAGTCCGCACGCTGAGATGGGGGAACAGCCGCGCATCCTGGAACACCACGCCGATCCGCCGCCGGTGGGGCGGGAGGAACAGCTCGGCGGCCGTATCGACCAGGGTCGCGCCGTCGGCGACGATCCGGCCCCGGTCCGGCCGGGCGAGGCCGGCGATCAGGTCGATCAGCGTCGTCTTCCCCGAGCCCGAGCGGCCGAACAGGGCGGTGAGCCCCGGCCCGGCCTCGAAGGCCGCGTCGAGGGCGAAGGCTCCCCGGCGGAGGGTGACATCGACCTGAATGCTCACGGCGTGCGACTCGGGTAAGAGCGAGCGCGGCGCGGGCCTGCGCCGGCCGGGACACAGCCCCGATGATCACCGTCCACCATCTCGAGAACAGCCGCTCGCAGCGCGTCCTCTGGCTCCTGGAGGAACTCGGCCTGGCCTACACGGTGAAGCGCTACGCGCGCGATCCGCAGACCCTGCGGGCGCCTCCGGAACTGGTCGCCGTCCATCCCCTGGGCAAGTCGCCGGTGATCACCGACGACCGGATCGTGGTCGCGGAGACGGGTGCGATCGTCAGCTATCTTACCGCCAAGGCCGGGGGCGGGCTGGTGCCGGCCCCGGGGACGGACGCGCACGCCCGCTACGTCTACTGGCTGCACTACGCGGAGGGCTCGGCGATGCCGCCGCTCCTCCTCAAGCTGATCTTCTCCCGCCTGGCACCCGGCAGCCCGTGGCTCCTGCGTCCCCTGGTCCGCCGGATCGCCGACACCGTGCTGCGGAGCTTCGTCGACCCCGATCTGCGCCGGCACGCGGCGTTCTGGGAGGCGGAGCTCGCCGACCGACCGTATCTCTGCGGTGCGGATTTCACCGCCGCCGACATCATGATGAGCTTCCCGCTGGAGGCGTTCGCGGCGCGGGGCACCGGGCTCGGCCCGCAGGTCCGGGCATGGCTCGGGCGCGTCCAGGCCCGCCCGGCTTATCGGCGGGCGCTGGATGCGGGCGGCCCCTACGCCTACGCCGGGGCGGGCGCGGCCCATACCGGCTAAGGTCCGGGTCACCGGGCCAGCGGCCGTCGCCGGGATGAGGGGTGCGACCGGGGCGGCCATGCGTCAGCCCGCGCCCAGCCGCCGCCCGGCACGGTTCGCCAGGAACTCGGAGACCAGCAGGGCCGTCACCGATATGGCGATCGACACCAGGGTGAGGCGCAGGGCCGGGCCCTCGCCGCCGGGAACCTGGGTCAGCGTGTAGATCGCCGAGGGCAGCGTCTGGGTCTCGCCCGGGATGTTCGACACGAAGGTGATGGTGGCGCCGAACTCGCCCATCGCCTTGGCGAAGGCCAGCACGGCGCCCGCGATGCAGCCCGGCAGGCTCAGCGGCAGCGTCACCGTGAGGAACACCGTGAACGGGCTGGCGCCCAGCGTCCCGGCCGCCTGCTCCAACCGGCGATCCACAGCCTCGATCGACAGCCGCATCGCCCGCACCATCAGGGGGAAGCCCATCACCGCGCAGGCCAGCGCCGCCCCCGTCCAGCGGAAGGCGAGGACGATCCCGATCTCCGCCAGCGCGCCGCCGAGCGGGCCCCGCCGGCCGAAGGCGAGCAGCAGAAGGTAGCCGGTCACCACCGGGGGCAGGATCAGCGGCAGGTGGACCAGACCATCGAGGAGTGCCCGCCCGGGGAACCGGCGCCGCGCCAGGAGCCACGCGATCGCGAGGCCGGGGACGAGGCTCGCCAGCGTCGCCACCGTGGCGACCCGCAGGCTCAGGGCGACGGCGGTCCATTCCTCCGGGGTGAGACCCAGCACGGCGGCCGAGCCGCTAGGGGCTGGCTTTGGGCGGCGCGACGACCGTGAAGCCCTGGCGCTCGAAGGCCCCCCGGGCGGCCGGGCTTCGCAGGGCGGTCAGCAGGGCGGCGGCATCGGGATTGTGCGAGTCGCGGATGACGGAAGCCGGGTAGACGATCGGCGGGTGGCTGTCGGCCGGAAAGGTCGCCAGCACGTGGACGCTCGAATCGGCGGCGGCGTCCGTGGCGTAGACGATGCCGAGCGGGGCCTCGCCGCGGGCGACCAGCAGCAGGGCGGCGCGGACATTCTCGGCCTGGGCCACCTGACCCTTCACGGCCTCCCAGGCTCCGAGCTTCTCCAGGGCGGCCTTGCCGTATTTGCCGGCCGGCACGGCATCGATCGTCGCCATGGCGAGCTTGCCGCCGCCGAGCAGTTTCGGCAGCGTCGTCCCGAGATCGGGCGCCAGGGCGATCTGCGGATCGGAGCCGGCGTTCTCGGGGCCCGGCGCGATCAGCACCAGCGCGTTGCGCAGGAGGTCGACCCGCGAGCCCGGCTTCAGGAGCCCGGCCCGCTCGACGTAATCCATCCAGGCCTGATCCGCCGAGATGAACAGGTCGGCCGGCGCCCCCGCCTCGATCTGCTTGGCGAGGGCGTTCGAGCCCGCATAGGAGATCCGGGCCGTCTTACCGGACTCTTTCGTCCAGGCCGCCGCCGCGTCGTCCAGCGCATTCTTCAGGCTCGCCGCGGCGAACACCACCACAGGCTCCGCCGCACGCGCCGGCCGGGATGCGGGGGGCACCGCCAGCATGCCGAGCGCGAGCGCGGCCAGGATCCATCGGGTCAGGCGCATGGAAGCTTCCCTGTCGCGGGCCGTTATATCCGGCCGGGTATGACGGGGATCATAGGGTTGTCGCCGCGCGCGGCCAAGGTCCGCCCGGCCGCGTCCCATCCGGCTGGCGGTGTCCTGTTTTCGAGGGTGTTCCGCCCGGTCTCAGCCGTGCGGGGTCTCACGGGGCTCTGGCGGCGCGGCTTCCGCGCGGTGCAGGCGGCTGAGGAGGACGAGGAGGTGGCCGGGCAGGGGGCCGTCCGGCGTCGGCGCGCCGAAGAGCCGGTCGCGCGGCCGCGACGGTCCGGACGCCTCGTTGACCACCACGGGCCCGCGGGGGCCGGAACGCCTGGACTTGGTCACGCGGTACGCACCCTGCTCAATCGTGATTCACGGCCGAAGCCCGCAAAAACGTGGCGCTGCGCAGCGAGTTCCGCGCGATTCGCCGGAACCTGTGGTTAACGCGTAGACACCATGCCGCATTCCTGGGCGGCCGATCGTGCGAATCCCGGACGCGACCGATCACCAGGTCCGGAGGTCGGGTTTTTCCGTCGATCCGACGTCCGGCTGCCTGTTCATGCCGACCGCCACCAGGAGCCCCCAGAGCCAAGCCGCTCCAGCGGTCGCGAACGCGAAGGCAACGCTGATGAGGAGGGGCGAGGTCATGGATCGCTGGTGCCTGTCAAAACCGGCGTGCCGCCGCGGAATGGACGGCGCGCCCGAGTTGAGGGTTCGGGCTTCGGGAAGCCGAGACTGACTAAGCACAGACTGCGGCCCCGAACACTGATCTGGCTGGCTCGAAAGACAAGTATTTCGACTTGTGTCCAACCGGCAACAAATGGGCGCCCTGGCCCGGTCGCGCGCCCGGCTCCGGCCCCGGGGAGGATTTTTTCGCGTCGGCCGCCCCTTGCCCCCTGTGATGTCGCGCGCCCGGGCGTTACAGCCCGGCACCATGCTCGAAGGCCTTCCGCCCCACCGCCCGTCCCACGTCCTGCGCCTGCTGACCGACGAGCGCTCGGCGCGGGCGATGACCGATCTGCTGGGGGAGATGTTCGATCCCACCGAGACCGCCGTGGCGGCGTTCGAGGATGCGGACGGGTGCACGTGGCGGCTGGAGGCCTACTTCGCCGATGCGCCCGACGAGGATTACGTCCGCGCGCTGATCCGACCCGTGATCGGCGCTGCAGCCGACACCGCGGAGTTCCGCACCATCGAACAGCAGGACTGGGTCCGGGCCTCGCTCGAGGGGCTGAAGCCGGTCCGGGCCGGGCGGTTCCTCGTCCACGGCGCGCATGACCGCGATGCGGTGCGCGCCAACGACCTGCCCATCGAGATTGAGGCGGCGTTGGCCTTCGGCACCGGTCATCACGGCACGACCCTGGGCTGCCTCCGGGCGCTGGTCGACGTGCTGAAGCGGCGGCGGCCGGTGCGCGTCCTGGATGTCGGCACGGGGACCGGGATCCTCGCCTTCGCGGCCGCCAAGGCGCTCCGGCAGCCCGTGGTGGCCGGCGACCTCGACGCGGAGGCGGTGCACACGGCGCGGGAGAATGCCCGGGCCAACGGCCTCGGCCCCTATCTCAAGCTCTATCACGGCCCCGGGGTGCGCCACCGGCTCGCGTCCCGGCCCCGCCACTTCGATCTGGTCTTCGCCAACATCCTGGCGCGGCCGCTGCGGCTCCTCGCCCCGTCGCTGACGCGGGTGGTCGCGCCCGGCGGCGTGCTGGTCCTGTCCGGGCTGATCGAGCGCGACGTTCCGGGCGTGCTCTCGGCCTACCGTCTGCAGGGTTTCGCGCTGGTGCGCCGGGGCCTGATCGAGGGCTGGGTCGCCCTCGTGCTGAGACGCGGCGGTGCGGCCGAACGGCCCCTCGGCTGAACTGCGCCCGGGCCGGCACGTTGTCCGGTCATGAGCCAGACGCCGCTCCACGACCCGTCGCCGGATCCGATCAGCGAGGGGGCCCATGCCCGGGCGCGCGGCCGTCCCAGGGACGCCTGTCCGTATCCGGCGAATTCCGAACCCCGGACCGCTTGGCTGGAGGGGTACGACGGCGTGCCGTTCGACCGCGTCCCCGACCCGCCGCACAGAGGCGGCTGAGCCGCCCTGGTCCAGGGCCGCTCAGGCCGCGCGGACCGAGGCCAGGAAGCGACCGACCTCCTGCCCGAGGGTCTCGAACTCGGCCGACAGTTCGGAGGCGGAGGCCAGGACGCCGTTCGCGGTCGCTCCGGTCGCCTCGACGGTCACGGCGACCGCCGCGACGGTGGAGCTGACGGCGCCGGTGCCGCTCGCCGCCTCGGCGACGCTGCGGACGATCCGCTCGGCGGCGGCGCCCTGGTCGCGGACGGATGCGGTGATCTGCGTGGCGAGCGCATTCATGTCGCGGATGCGGACCGTGATCGCGTTCACCGCCGTGACCGCCCGGTGCGTGGAGGTCTGGATCCGCCCGACCTGCTGGCCGATATCCTCTGTGGCCTTGGCGGTCTGACTGGCCAGTTCCTTCACCTCGGCGGCGACGACCGCGAAGCCCCGGCCCGCCGTGCCGGCCCGGGCGGCCTCGATCGTGGCGTTCAAGGCCAGCAGGTTGGTCTGGGCGGCCACCGTCGAGATCAACGCCACCACGTCGCCGATCCGCTCGGCGGCCGCGCTCAGTTCCTGGACCAGGGGGACCGCGTCCGCCGCCTCGGCGGCGGTGACGTTGGCGAGCTCTGCGGATCCGCTCACCTGCCGCTCGATCTCGCCCAGCGAGGCGCCGAGCTGGGCCGTGGCCGCGGCCGCGGTCTCGGCCGTCTGCGCCGCGTCCCCGGCCGCGGAGGCCACCTCCGACGACCGGCGTGCGGAGTCCGAAGCCGTCGCGGACATGTTGGCGGCAGCCCTGCGCAGGCTCGTCGCCGCCGTCGAGACGTGAGCCAGAATGCCGCCGACGGTCGTCTCGAAGGTCTGGGCCAGCTGCTCGGTGGTGCTCCGCCGGGCCGCATCGAGGGAGCTATGCGCGTCCGCGTTCTCGCGCTCCAGAACGCTGGCGCGGGCAAGCTGGGCCTGCGCCTCCTTCTCGGATCGGCCGAGGGCCTCGAACGACCGGACCGTCATCCGGCAGACCCAGATCAGGATGGCGGCCTCCGTCACCACGATCGCCGCGTGCAGCGCGACGCGCCCGAGGTCGCTGGCGGCGTCCGGGAAGACCAGCGCCGGAATCGCCAGATCCAGGGCGAGATGATGGACCGCGGTGGCCAGTGTCGCCGCCAGGATCACGCGCCAGTCGCACCAGCCGACGAGCACGGCCAGGCAGGCGAAGAAGTACATGTGCAGATCGATCTGCCAGGGATGACCGGTGAAGACGGTCAGGAACACGGCCGCCATGCTGATCAGGGCAAGGCCGCTGACGATGCGCGTGGCTTGGCCGATCGGGTCGCGGCGCCACAGCAGGGTCGCGGTCCCGGCCAGGATCACCACGGCCGCGATCGGGCCCGGCGCCGGCAGCCCGCCGGTCAGGGCGACTTCGGCGCCCGCGACGATCGGCACATGCGCCCACAGGGTCGCGATGAGCGTGCGGCCGAAGCTGCGCCGGAGGGCGTCGAGATGGTTCATCGCGTAAAATGTCCGGTGTTGGTGTCGTCTCGAGGGGTGAGCGCGGCGCCCTGTCGTCCGCAGCCGTCGGCGAGGCGTCCGTCGAGGACGAGCCAAGCCCCCGCCGCGTAGAGGCGTCCGACGAAGCCGTCGCTGTCCGAGCGGGCGATCAGGATATCTGGCCGGCCGCTGACATTCACGATCGACCCGCCCGCTTCGGCGACCATGCGGGCGAGGTCGGCGGCGTCGGATCCCGGGCCGCGCACGAGGGCCACGACGTCCGATCGGGGGGCGGCGAGGAGCATCAGCGGTACGACGAGGGCGACGGCGCTTCCGAGCACGCCGAAAGCCGTTCGATGCCGGGCGCGCGCAGGGCCTTCCCCGGATCCTGAATCGATTGCCGCCGCCATGCTCGCCCGCCACATCCTTCATCGTCGGGAGATCTGAATCAGCCTATCGGCTTGCGGTGACGATCCACCGACAGGACTAAACCGACAGTTTATGGCCGAAAGGATTTTTTGGGTAGATTTTTTTGGCGAAGAAATCAGATTTTTTATACTGAAGACCTGTCGATGAACACGCATAGATGCGTTTATTGGTGATTTTTATTGTTGTTCTCGCAATGTATAGTTGTCTAATAAAACGATTTCTGCTCCGTCAATATAGGAATATGCAGCGATCTTCACGATCACTTCGAGCCTTTCAAGGCCGTGGCCGCGCCGGGGTGCTGGTCCGGCGCCGTGGCGCTGGAGCGCGGCCCGTTTCCCGCCGGCATGGCGCGGCGCGCATTCTGCTTCCCGTCACGGCTGGGTGGCGAAGGGCTCGGTCGCCGGGGGGGGGGCCGGGCGCGCCACGGCGGAGCGGGACGTCTGGAACGAGCCTGACAAGCGATGCGTCCCGCTCATCGACTCAGGTCCTGTGTGAGGCAGACATTGGCACCATCGACGACACAGTCCTGGCCCGCGGATCCCTGGGAGACCGTCGATCCCGGAGAGGCCGGGTTCGATCTCGCCCGCCTCGCGGAGGCGGTGGGGTATGCCGCTGCGAACGAGAGCGCGTGGCCCCGCAGCCTGTTCTACCCGGACGGGCGCTACGTCGGGATCGTCGAGTGGAACGAGACCGGACCATGGAGCGACATTGTCGGGCCGGTGCGCCCGCGGGGCGGTCCGGCGGGCGTGATCCTCAAGGACGGACGCCGCGTCGCCGCCTGGGGCGATACGGGCCGGCCGGACATGACCTTCTCCATCGCCAAGAGCTACCTGGCGGTGCTGGCGGGCCTCGCCCACGATGACGGGTTGATCCCCGACGTGGACGCGCCGGTGCGGGACAGCGTGCCCGACCCGTGTCTCGAGGGGCCGCATAACGGGGCGATCACGTGGCGCCACCTGCTGCAGCAATCGAGCGAGTGGCAGGGAACGCTGTTCGGCAAGTCCGATCAGGTCGACCATTTCCGGCAGATCGGTCCGGGGGCGGACAACAGCCGCAAGGGCCAGCGGCGCGCGCCGAACCCGCCGGGCACCTATTACGAGTACAACGACGTGCGGGTGAACCTGCTATCCTATTGCCTGATGCGGCGCTTCGGCCGCCCCCTGCCGGAGGTGCTGCGCGAGCGGATCCTGGATCCGATCGGCGCCTCCCGCGACTGGGCGTGGCACGGCTACGACACCAGCTGGGTCACGGTCGACGGCGCGCGGATCCAGTCGGTGCCGGGGGGCGGACATTGGGGCGGCGGCCTGTTCATCGGCGCCGACGATCATGCCCGCTTCGGGCTGCTCATCAACCGCGGCGGGGCCTGGAACGGTCGGCGGCTGCTGTCGGAGCGCTGGATCCGCGCCATGCTGACCCCGTCGCCGACCCTCGACAGCTACGGCTATCTCTGGTGGCTCAACCGGGGCGCGACCGCGAAGCCGCATTTGCCGGCCACGTCGTTCAGCGCGCTCGGCGCCGGCAACAACGTGATCTGGTGCGATCCGGACCACGATCTGGTGGCGGTGCTGCGCTGGATCGACAAATCCGCCCTCGACGGTTTCCTGCTGCGCCTCGCGGCGGCCCTGCGCGTCTGAGCGGGTCTCGCGCGGGCGGCGCCAGAGGATCGGCGAAGGCCCGCGCGGGTTCGAAGGGCCGGAGCATCGCCCCGTGAGTTCAGATTCCCTCAGCCCTCCGCCAGCGCCGCGATGGTCTGCGCCATCGCCCGCGCGCGGGGGACGAGGCTCGCCACCTCCAGGTACTCCTCGGGCGAGTGGGCCTTGCCGCCCACCGGGCCGACCGCGCAGAGGGTCGGGCAGCCGACGCTGGCGGTGAAGCCGGAATCGGCGCAGCCCCCGGCGAACTCGCCCGCGACGGGATGGCCCTGCCCCGCGCTCACGCCAGCATAGGTCTCGAACAGCGCCCGGGAGGCCGCGTCCTGGACGAGTGGAAGGAACGCGCCCTTGACGGTCAGGTGCGCGGTCGTGCCCGGCACCGTGGCATCCGCCACGATGGCGGCAATCCGGTCCATCGCCGCCTCCCGGTCGGGCGGGGTGACGTAGCGCAGGTCGATCTCGCAGGTCGCCCGGGGCGCGACGGTGTTCACCGACTGGCCGCCGGAGACGAGCCCGACATTCACCGTCGTCCCCCTGTCGAGGTCGGTGATCGCGTGGAGCGCGACGGTCTTGTGGGCCAGCGCCAGGATGGCGCTCCGTCCGTCCGCGTAATTGCCACCGGAATGGGCGGCCTTGCCCAGCACCTCCAGGTGCATGAATACGCCGTCCTTGCGGCCGGTGACGACGTTGCCGGTCGGCCGCCCCGGCTCGGAATTCAGCACGGCCCGGGCGCCGCGGGCGATTTCCTCGATGATCGGCCGGCAGGCCGGGGAACCGATCTCCTCGTCGCTGGTGAACAGGCCGGTGAGCGGCACCCGCGCACCGCCCGCCCGGTGGTAGGCCGCGAGCACGAAGGCGTTCATCACGAGGCCCGCCTTCATGTCGGCGACCCCCGGCCCGTAGGCGCGCCCCGCGGCGATCCGGAACGGCCGCTGCGCGGCCTCGCCCTTCGGGAAGACGGTGTCGCGGTGGCCCATGAGCACGACCGGACGGTTCCCGCCCCCGGAACCGGCGACCTGGGCCCGCAGCGCGTCGCCAAAACCCTCCACCGGGACCGTGGTGACCGGGATGCCGTGGCCGGCGAGGAAGTCCGCGATGCGGGCGCCGACGGCATCGACCCCGGCCTTGTCGTAGGAACCGGAATCGATGTTCACCAGCTCCTCCAGCAGGGCCAGCATCGCGCCCTCCTGCCCGTCGAGCCAGCGGAGGGCGTCGGAGTCGGTTTCGGTCATGGGCTGCGCATACCGTTTCCTGCGGGATCGGGCCGCACGCAAGGACGGCGCCGCGTCCGGCCGGCGCGGCTATTCCACGGTGACAGACTTGGCCAGATTCCGCGGCTGGTCGACGTCTTTCCCCATGAACACCGCCGTGTGGTAGGCGAGCAGCTGGATCGGCACCGCGTACACGATCGGCGCCACGGTGGCGTCGACCGCCGGCATGGTGAAGGTCGCGAGGGTGTCGAGCCCATGCTCGGCCGCACCCTTGGCGTCGCCGATCAGCACGATCCGCCCGCCGCGGGCGGCGACCTCCTGCATGTTCGAGACGGTCTTCTCGAACACCGCGTCGTGGGGCGCGATCACGATCACGGGAACGCTCTCGTCGATCAGGGCGATCGGCCCGTGCTTCAGCTCGCCCGCCGCGTAGCCCTCCGCGTGGATGTAGCTGATCTCCTTGAGCTTCAGCGCGCCCTCCAGCGCCATCGGGTAGCTGGTGCCGCGGCCGAGATAGAGGACGTCCCGCGCCTTCGCGATCTCCCGGGCGAGGCCCTCGATCTCCGGCTCGTGGGACAGCGCCTCGGCCATCAGGCCCGGCGCCTTGATCAGCGCGTCGACGAGGCGCCGCTCGCCGGCCGCGTCGAGGGTGCCGCGCGCCCGGCCGGCCGCGATCGCCAGGCAGAGCAGCACGGTGAGCTGGCACGAGAACGCCTTCGTGGAGGCGACGCCGATCTCCGGTCCGGCCAGGGTCGGCATCACCACGGAGGATTCCCGCGCGATGGTCGAGGTCGGGACGTTGACCACGCAGAGCGTGTGCTGGCCCTGGCTCTTCGCGTAGCGCAGGGAGGCGAGCGTATCGGCGGTCTCGCCCGATTGCGAGATGACCAGCGTCAACCCGTCCTTCTCCAGGGGCGCCTCGCGGTAGCGGGCCTCGGAGGCGACGTCGATCTCCACCGGCAGGCGCGCCACCTGCTCGAACCAGTAGCGCGCGACGAGACCGGCATAGAAGGCGGTGCCGCAGGCCGTGATATAGACGCGGCTGAGCTTGGCGAAGTCGAAGGGCAGCGCCTCGGGCAGCATCACCCGCCCCTGCGCCAGGTCGACGTAATGGGCGAGCGTGCGGCCCACCACCTCGGGCTGCTCGTGGATCTCCTTGGCCATGAAGTGGCGGTACTCGCCCTTGTCGATCCGGTAGGCCTGCGTGGCGATTTTTTGGCGCGGGCGCTCGACGTGGGCGCCAGCCTGGTCGCGGATCTCGGCGCCGTCCCGGGTCAGGATCGCCCAGTCGCCCTCGTCGAGGTAGGTGATGGCGTCGGTGAAGGGGGCCAGCGCCAGGGCGTCGGAGCCGAGATAGGTCTCGCCCTGGCCGAAGCCGACCGCGAGCGGGGCGCCGTGGCGGGCGCCGATCAGCAGATTCTCCTCGCCGGCGAACAGGAAACCCAGGGCGAAGGCGCCGCGCAGCCGCGGCAGGGCGGCGGCCACCGCCTCGACGGGCCCCATCTTCCGGTCCATGTTGCGGCTGACGAGCTGGGCGACGACCTCGGTGTCGGTCTCGGTCTCGAAGACGATGCCGTCGGCCTCCAGCTCCTGCTTCAGCTCGCGGAAATTCTCGATGATGCCGTTATGGACGACCGCGAGCCGCCGGGTGGCGTGCGGATGGGCGTTGGTCTCGTTGGGCCGGCCATGGGTCGCCCAGCGGGTGTGGCCGATGCCGATCGTCCCGGTGAGCGGCTCGCGCTCCAGCCGGTTCTCCAGGTTGACGAGCTTGCCGGATGCCCGGCGCCGCTCCAGCCGCCCGTGCTCCAGGGTGGCGATGCCGGCGGAATCGTAGCCGCGGTATTCGAGGCGCCGCAGGGCCTCGATCACCTGACCCGCCACCGCGTCGCGCCCGACGATGCCGACGATGCCGCACATGGGATTGTCTCTCGCTCCGACGCCCGGGAGGCCCTGCGCGCAAGGTCCGGGCCGCTCCGCGCAGGGCGCGTCCAAGGGTGGCTTGTACCGGATCCGAGCCGCGCAGGGCCAGCCCCGGCCAGTACAGCAGGGGCCGGAGGCCGCGGCGCGTCACGCCTTCTTGCGTAAAGCCTTCTCGGCCAGCAACGCGGCGCGCTTCAGCTTCGCCCAGCCGGGCTTCACCGCCTGCCGGCCGCGGGCGACCGCCATGGCGTCGGCCGGGACGTCGTCGGTGATCACGGAGCCCGAGGCGACGTAGGCCCCCTCCCCCACGGTGACCGGGGCGACCAGGGCCGAGTTCGAGCCGATGAACGCGCTGGCGCCGATCGTGGTCCGGTGCTTGAGCACACCATCGTAATTGCAGGTGATCGTGCCGGCGCCGATATTGGCCTTCGCGCCGATCTCCGCGTCCCCGAGATAGGTGAGATGCGCGGCCTTGGCGCCCGCCCCCATCCGGGTGTTCTTCAGTTCGACGAAGTTGCCGAGTTCCGCGCCGGTCTCCAGCACCGCGTGCCCGCGCAGCCGCACGAACGGGCCGATCGTCACGCTCGACGCCATCTCGGTCTCGGTGAGGTGCGCGAAGGCCCGGACCGTGCAGCCGTCGCCGACCCGCACCCCCGGCCCGAACACGACGTTGGGTTCCACGACCACGTCGCGCCCGAGGACCGTGTCGTAGCTGAGGAACACCGTCTCGGGGGCGACCAGGGTGGCCCCGCCCAGCATGGCGGCGCGGCGCAGGCGGGCCTGGATCGCCGCCTCGGCGACGCCGAGCTGCACCCGGTCGTTGACACCCTGCGCCTCCGCCTCGTCCACCGGCACGGTGGTGACCGACAGCCCGTCCGCCACCGCGAGCGCCACGGCGTCCGGGAGGTAATACTCCCCCGCGGCATTGTCGTTGCCGATCCGGGTGAGCAGGGCCAGAGCGTGCCGCCCGGCGAGCGCCATCAGGCCGGCATTGCACAGGGTCACGGCCCGCTCGGCCGGGCTCGCATCCTTCTCCTCGCGGATCGCCAGGACGCGGTTCCCGGCGGTGAGAACGCGACCGTATCCCGCCGGCGTCGCGCTCTCGAAGGCCAACACGGCGACGGCCGCGCCGTCGGCCAGGGGCGCGCGCAGGCGCAGAAAGGTCTCGGCGGTGATGAGCGGCGTGTCGCCGAACGCGATGATCACGTCGTCGTCCGGATCGGTCAGCACCGCACGGGCGGCCAGCACGGCGTGGGCGGTCCCCAGCCGCTCGGCCTGCGGGAAGACCTGCGCGCCGGGGGCCGCCTTCGCGATCTCGGCGGCCACGTCGTCGCGGCCGGGCTCGGCCACGACGGCGATCCGGCCGGCGCCGGCCGCCTGTACGGCGGCGAGGACGTGGCCGAGCATGCTGCGCCCGGCGATCCGGTGCAGCACCTTCGGCAGGTCCGAGCGCATCCGCGTGCCCTTCCCGGCCGCGAGCACGATGGCGGTGAGGCTGCGCGGGGTCGTTCCGGTGGGAGTCATCGCGGATCCAGGCATCGTGAGACGACGGCACGGATGGGCCGGACCGGCGCGGCGCGCAAGCCCGGGCGATCGGCGGCGCGAGACGTCCGGCCTCATCCGGCTGGGCGAACGAACCCTGGACGATCACGAAACTCGCCGCCCTCATCCGGGCGGCCACCGATCTGGCCGGTGGCCGATCGCCCACAGGACGGGAAACCCGTCACCGGCGTGGACGCCCCCAGACGATGATGATTGGATGGCTCCCCGAGCAGTTAAGTCATAGCTCAATGTCTGCAATGGCTTACCTCCCGCACCGGTCATCCACGCCATTATTGCTTTCTAACGGAAATTCTCGATGCCTCCCGCACCGATCCGCTGAGGGGACGCGGATCGGTGCGTCGCTCGAATAGCGCGGATGGGTTCCCCGCCCTCGCCTTTCTGGAGCACGGATCCAACCATGCGCGATGTGATGATCGACCTCGAAACTATGTCGACGCGGCCGGATGCCATGATCCGGTCGATCGGTGCGGTCGCCTTCGGGCCTGACGGTCTCGGCGCCGAGCTGTCTCTGGTGATCGACCCGGCTGGGGCTATCGGACACATGGATCCGGAGACGGTCGCGTGGTGGCTCGGTCAGAAAGGCGACGCCCGGCACGTCTTAAGCGCGGGCTATTCCGGTCGGCGTACGCATATCGCCCACGCGTTGCAGGAGTTTCGCTGGTTCTGGGATGCCCTCAAGGCGCCACCGGCAGAGATCCGTATCTGGGGTCACGGCGCGTCGTTCGACCTCCCGATCCTTGAAAGCGCGTTTCGCGCCGTTGGCCATCCGATCCCGTGGGGGCATCGCGCGATCCGCGACACGCGGACCATTCTTGAGCTGGCCGACGTCAAGATCGCCACCCCGGAGGAGGCGAAGCACGATGCCCTCGGCGATGCCCGCGCCCAGGCGCTGGCGGTGATCAAAGCGGGCCGCCGCCTCGGCCCGCACCGGCTTTGGCCCGAGGTCGCCGTTTAGGCGGAGGGGATCACCACCGCTTATGCGAAACGCTGGATCTAGGCGTAGTAGAAGTAGATGGGATAGAACGGATCGTGATCAGATTGCTGGGGGGGGTGAAACATGGATGCTAAGACTTCGACCAAATGGCGACCGCCATCAACAAAGCCCAGCACCGCGCCGGATCGCTTCATGGCGAAAGCGCTACCTGAACCCAATTCAGGCTGCTGGCTTTGGACCGGCACTGTGGCTGGAAACGGGTATGGAAGCATCCACGATGGCGAACGAATTGTGGGCGCGCATCGCTACTCTTACAGACTTCATCACGGGACTGTGCCGAAAGGCATGTACGTCTGCCATCGTTGCGACGAGAGAACCTGTGTGAATCCGGACCATCTTTTTGCTGATACGCCGGGCGCTAATCAAGCAGATATGGTGAAAAAGGGAAGAGAGCGAGGCGGCAGGCCGGAGTGGCGTCACTCAATAAATTTAAAGGAGAAAGTACGGCGCGATACCCGCCCCTATCGCATCATCGCTGAGGAATACGGATTGAAGTTTAATACAGTCAAGAATTTCAAATCCGCCGAAGGAAGAGGCCATAGGGCGCCGCGCGTCGAGAGCTTGCGGATTGAGGTTGACCGCCTCAGGACTGCGCTTCAACGGATCACAAAAATGACCCAGGCTGACGAAATGGTGGCGGCAGCTACCGAAGCGCTGAATAATAAGTAAGGATTCTCGCCGGTAGCTAGAAAGCGATGACCCAGCGCATTCCATATTCGGCCACATAACGGAAGACGGCTGCGTCGAATTTTTGAATTGCGGCCGACAGACCGCACCTTGCACTCGTTAACGCAATAGCTTTCAATGTGGCTGTGGCGGAACTAACTCATATTTGAGTTTACCAGTGGATGATTGTACAATGAACGTGACGAACCCCCTTGTATTTTTGAGTTACACCACTGCCGACCGTGATCGCGTTACTCCATTTTATGACCATTTAATTACATCGGGGATTTCTGCCTGGATTGACTATAAATACATCAAACCTGGACAAAACTGGGACTTTGAGATACGGAGAGCGCTTATTGGCGCTACTATTATTATGATATTCGTGTCTCATAATTCCGTTGGCAAGCGAGGATATGTTCAGCGTGAACTAAGGCAAGCTCTTGATAGCTTAAAGGAAAAGCTTATTGATGATATTTATCTTTTGCCAGTCTTGCTCGATGACGATGTTGTTGTTCCTAATGAATTAGCTTCTGTGCAGTATACCCGAGCTTCCTCTGCGCAGTGTTTTGATGAGATCACAAGTGCGGTAAATTCACAGATCGAAAAAACCGGATCGCAAACCGGTAACACGGGAGGCGCTTCGCCGGTTCGTTGGAGACAACTTACTTATAAAGACTCAGGTGACGGGCTTCCTGGGTATGATTTCGAATTCTCCATACCGCTTTTAAGTTCCGACGATTATGCGCGGTTGCATGAAATTTCAGATCTTATCAAGGGCGATTGCTTGAGGGCTTCTATGTCATATCGAGCGATAAAATTCGAACCTGACGTCTCTCAATTCAATTATGGGCAGGCGAAATGGGCTCGCGTAAATACTTTCTCGGCGACATGCGCCGAGCCAATTATCTGCGGGAAGTGTATTAGTATAGTGTGCGTTCATGATTATTATTTTGCTCGTGCAGCGCATCCAAATATGGAGTACAGAACCTATGTGTTCGTCCTTGATCCCCTATTTATGATTCACAATCTTAAGCAGATTTTTGATGATTCAGAGGCTGCGTTTCCTTTAATTCGAGACGCAGTTCGGGAGGAACTTTTAAAGACAAGGCCAGATGACCCAAACGGCGAAAATTATTCGTTGGAAAAGGAGTTCGTAGAGCCAGGGACGGCAACCTGGGAACATTTTGCGCAGTTTGTGTTTCGCGATGTAGGGTTGGAGGTTTTGCTCTCGACCTATCAAGTCGCTTCGTATGCGCACGGACCCCAATCCGCTTTGGTGTCGTATGATGTGTTTGCGCACTTGATCAGCGATGGATATCTTTTTGCTTTAGATCTCGACAGATTTGTTTGGGAAAAGCAGCGCCGGGCCGATCCTACTTAGGAGCTATTACCTAGCGCTTTCGCTGTTCAATTACTCACCACGTTGGCGGAATTGTGGGCCGTTGCATTTGACTGCACACCGCCGGGATGCACATTCATATGCGTCAGAGCCCCAGGCCGCTCGCGCCTGCGCAGCACCCGGCAGGCTTGGCGTAGCGTGATCTCGTTGCGCGGATAGGCGTCCTTCACCGCCTCGAACGCGGCGATCGCCCCGTTGAGTGGATAGATCCCGGCGAGCCGGGCCTAGACGCGGCCGCGGGCGTCCCACACTACGTTTACTAATAGCCCGCTGGCCAACACGCGCCGACGTGAACAATACGATTACGGCTGCATCAAGATAGTCACTTAACGCCCAGCAAACATCCGCTATCACAATTTATGACCTGGTACTCGCTTTCTGTTTAAAAAGGTGCTCTTATTCCAATATGTTTTCGGGAGGTGCTTGCAATGCGAGTTCCTGTTAGACGATCTGTCATCACGGGTTTTTTTGCCCTTGCGTATTGTTGGCCAGATGCGGATCCTATTGCACAGACTGATGATTTTGACAGAGAAGGTATAGGTCTGGCACTAATCAAAATTGATTGGAATACTTTGTTTGGCGGAATTTCTGCAAGTATTGCTGCAATACAAGTCATAAGAGATTATATAAGTTCGAGGCTACAACCTGCAAAAATCGTCTGTACGATTCCGCAGTATCAGATTGGAGCTCTACAGCGGCAGTTGCTGCTGACATCAACCTATTTACTCAACAGCGATCTCGAGCCGGTGTCATTGGGCGGAAATGGTGGCGCTCTATTTTGCGCCAAAGCATATTTGGAGAAGCCCTCGCGCAAGAGTGCGAATGAATTTCAAAACGCGTTGCGGCTGTTTTTAGAGCGCGCAACAGACTTGCTCGAAGCTGTAAATTCTTACTCGTTGATACTAGCCAGTGTAAATCTGATTGAAGCTCAACAGACGCTCAAAAAAATTGCCACGAGCTTGAGCGAGATAAACGGAGCAAAGCAACTCCTTTCTCAGGGGCCGCCTAAGAACGGGTTGTTGCCGCCTAGAATAGTGAACGATATCACGGGGCATATGTCGGATCTTGTGGAATCGCTATCTAAAGCGAGAGATGATTGTCGTCAAATTATAACTGAGAGACAGGGCACAAAATGTCCATAGTTGCATAGTTTTAATCAGTCGTATTTCAGTTTTAGCTGATCCGTTGCTGTCACGCCAGCTGACGCAGCCGCATACAAGGTATCTCCACCGGCATAGCGAGTGTTCGAGGCCCGATAAACTGATACCGAGGGCATGCGGCGTTCGTTGATATATTGCAGACGCCGATCTGAGGTTTCCAAAGCAGCGAGGATACGGAAAACTGACTACGCAGCTATCTCAGACCAGCATCTTCGACTTTTGGGCTCACGTGCCAGGCAGTGCGCGCATGCATCCAGCTGACGCGCCCGTCTTCTCACGTTTTGCCCGCGACGGTCAGCCGACACACGGCTTCGATCTTCGCTGCCTGCCATCCCATATCGATGGTCCGCTGCGCACGGCGCGCGTGGTGCTGCTCTACCTATCGCCGGGGATGGACGAGCGTGATGTCGAGGAGGCGGACTGGCCCGAATCGCAGCGCAAATATGCGGAGCGACGGACAGGCACCGCCCCGTTGCGTGGGCCTGACGATCACAACCGAGGGCATGTGTGGTGGACAGCGCGCACCAAGCGGTTTGGCTGCTGGCAGGACCTCCAGCATCATATGGCCGTGCTGAACATCGGCGCCTATCACTCGAAATCTTTCACTGATCACGCGATGCTCGCCGCCTTGCCCTCATCACGCGTTTGCCTCGATTGGGCTCAGAGTGTGCTGTTCCCCCAGGCTGAGCGGGGCGAGCGCGTCGTTATCTGCCTGCGCGCGCCAACTTTCTGGGGGCTCGGAGGCGCCGGCCGATTTGGTGAAGGTCTCTTCGTGCCTCGGGTCAACCGAAGCGGCCATATGCTGGCGGACGGCGATAAAGTAGCTTCGCGCGACGATGTCGTTGAAGCGGTGCGTGCGGCGCTTGCCCGTGGCCCCTTACCCAAGTGAGGACTTCGATGTCTGACGTCCCGACGATCAACGCCGGTCAGGGCGCCGGGCCGCGCAACATCGAGATGCGTTTCACGATGCGGGAAGCGCTCATCGTGCACCAAGCGTTGCGCGACAAGGAGGCGACGCTGCGCAAGGAGGCGTGGTGGCTCAGCGAGCGCGGCGGCCAAGACGGCGCGGTTCCCCTCAAGCAGCAAGCCGAGGAGCATGCTCACGCGGCTGACCGGATCTTCCGGATCATCGAGGGAATGATGGAGATCCGTCAATGACTGCCGCTGGCGGTGATCGCCTACCGCAGCGGGATCGCCGCCCAGATCCGGCTGGGCATCTGGATCTGCGCGCAGTTTGCGGACCGGGACGCGGTCGCCTCGAACTGAGGCGCCACCGAACCGCCGTGCGGTTGCCGCCTTTCTAAGCTTTCGGATAGATTGCTCTCGGGCCCAGTTGGCTCATCAGCGCGTGAAGCTGACTGAGCCGCCCGGATCCAACGGCCGGCGCAACGTTGGGGTTACCCGTTTGATCCGTCTGTCATCTCTGGTCCTGGCGATCGTGTGCCTCGCCGCCGTTTCATCAGCGCACGCAGCGTCAGCCATCACGGCCGCAGCCATCGCCACCGGACGCCTCTACATCGTTGGGACGACCGACGAGCCCCACACGAGCGTGTCCCTCGACGGCAAGTTCACAGCGGAGTCGGACGACACGGGCAAGTTTCAGTTCGCGCTCGTCTACCACCCCGTCGGCTGCGTCGTTCGAGCGACGATCGACGGCAAGACCATCGAGGCTAAGGTTGAGCAGTGCGGCGAGATTTGTGAGCCGGCACTGCAGGCGCAGGCTCCTCGGGGACTGACCCTCGGCTCCGCTCGACTGCTGCCCGCACAGCAGTCCGCAGCTCCAGAGGCGCCCGCAACCACCAGCGCACTCAGACCGCCTGCGCTTGCCGTTCCGCGACCGGGGGCGGACAGCGTTGGCGTGCCGATTCTTGACCCGCCGCTGCCGCCACCACGGCCAACGAACCTGTCGATGGCTTCGGCGAAGCCCGCGGTCCCGGCTCCGAGCCTCGAACGGCCGGCGACGAAGCCCAGGTTCAAACCGCAGCCGCCACAGCCGGATGCGCCGGACGATCGGCCGCGTGCGGAGCCGCCCGACGCCCCCGAGGGATCAGACACCTACTAGGCATGGCTTCGGCGCCTGAGCGGCTGTTTCGTTAGGCTCCGCCCAGATCGGCGTCGACATGGGTCGGCTGACCCGGCCGCTCCCGCCGGCGAACCACGCGCGCGGCCTGCCGCAGCGTGATCTCGTTGCGCGGATAGGCCTGCTTCACCGCCTCGAACGCGGCGAGCGCTCCGTCGAGCGGGTAGATGACGGCGAGCCGCAGCTCGACCCGGCCGCGCTCGTCCCAGACCTCGATCGCGAACGGCCGGCCGGGCGGGACCGGCGCCTCCAGGCTCACCGCCGTCGGCAGCCGAAGGGTGGCGAGGCACTGGCTCTCGTACTTGCGCGCGACCGCCGCCCCGGGATCGCGCTGATGCCGGCAAGAGGCGGTGAGCGCGCGTAGTAGGGCGAGCGTCGTGATCTCCGGGCCGAAACGGGCCATCAGGCCGTCGAGTCGGTAGCTGCCGTGACGACGGCATGTTGCGCAGTCTACGGTAAGCCGGTCGCCGGCGATGTCACCCAGGCGCTGCATCGCGTCAGCCGTTTAAACGGCCACGCGCGTAGCCGTGGGAGACCAGACGCCCCTGCCCGGCCGCATGGCGCTCGGCCGCATCGAGATCGGCGAGTGCGTCCGTGATCGCCCGCACGAGCGCCGACCAGCCGTCGCGTCCGGCGGCCGTATAGTAGTCCAGCGCGATCGCCTCGGCCTCGGTCAAGCGTATGTCCACAGGCGGTTCGTGCGGTTGAGCGTGCATCGCGGTTCGAATCCCTGCTAGAACATATGAAGAACAAAGCCCAGGAACGGCCGCGGTTCAACCGCTCGATCGAGCGGCGCCCGGATCGCTGTGGAGCGCTGTGGACGACGCACGGAAAGGCCAATGCCAGCCAAGCTTTACCGCTTCCACTGCACGGACGGACGCGAGCTGGTCACCGATGGCGCCGGCAGGCGGATGCCGAGCGTATCGCAGATGCGCGTTCACGCCGAGCGGGTCGCGCTCGCGTTGATGGAGCAGGTCACCGAGCGATTCGATTGGTCGTGCTGGCAGGTGGACGTCTACGACGCGAAGGGCCGGCGGGTGTGGGTGACGGCCTTCGTCGATGTCGACGCCGATCTCGTAGCGGCGTGAGGGGAGGATGGGATCATGGCGCTCAAGACGACGTTCATCGTGCAGCCGTTTGAGGTCCATCGGAAGCGGCTGCGGCCGGCGCGCCAGGAGCCGGCGACCACAGAGTTCGGCGCGTGCAAGAAGGCGGAGAACCTCGCCAAACGCGTCCCCGGTGCTGCGGCGTTGCGGGTCGTCGCAGACGACGAGACCGGCGAACTGGAGGGCGTGACGATCCTCGGGCAGTGGGGTGAGGTGCCGGAGGATTTCGCCGAGAACCTTCAGGGCGGTTGACGCTCAGCGACGCCCGGCGAACTCCCAGATCGGGATGCCCGGCGTCTGACTCTTTAGGAAGCGGTAGCCGGAGGTCTGGGTGAGCGAGGTGCGGGGTTAGCTGGGCGGTCGAAGCCGGGCCCAGGTGCTCTACATGCTCGGCATGCCCATGCTCGGCCTCACGCTCCCCCTCCGCATCTGCATCCTCGATGACGCGGCCTGCGTCGAGGACGCCAACGGCCGGCGTACCGGGTTCGTCGCCTGGTCGGATGGTGGTGGCGACGCTGGCGATGAACCGTTCACGCGTGCCGAGGCTATCGAGCAAGTCCGCCTTATCGCGAGCGCCTGGGCCAACGCGTTGGTCAGCAGCGGCACGCTCGATACCGGCCCAGCCCCCGAACCCGGCGCGGCCGGTGCTGAACCATCGACAGAAGGCTGAGGGCGCTCGAAGCCGCCGCCGTCATCCTCATCGAGGAGAACGGCGACGGGCCGGGGGGCGGCTGAGAAAAACCTCGATCAATGCCGCGGCGGGTTTAAAATGATACGCAAACATACTGTATTTGTGATCGGTGCTGGTTCTGGCTTTGACATAGAAATGCCGTTGGGCGTTCAACTGGCCAAAAGCATTTCGAGATCTACGGACATTAAAACTTCGCATCACGGAGTAGTAATGGACGGGAGTAATGAATTTATAGAAACTATAAAACAACTTGCATTAACGCAAGGCGGCAATAACTGGGGCGGCCACGTCCTCTCACTTGCTAGAACATGCAAACAAATAAGCGGGGGGATCAGCCTAACAAACTCGATAGACGATTATGTGAACATCCATCAAGGCAATGTCGATTTAGTTTTGTGCGCCAAAGCAGCAATTTCATACAACATCCTGCGCGCGGAAAGGCGTTGCAAGCTGTACGCCGAAGTACATAAAGGTGAGGAAATTAAGTTCAGTAAGTTGGGAGAAATATGGTATGCAGATCTATTTAAGGCCATCAGTCACGGCGTATCTTTGCAATTCATCGGTGATTTGTTTGCAAATGTCACATTTATAAACTTCAATTACGACAGATGTCTTGAGCACTACTTGATTGAAGCGATCAAAAGGTTGTACATGTGTGAGCATAAGTTTGCGACCGACCTCGTTTCGGCGGCCCAGATTTTTCATCCGTATGGACAGATTGGTCATCTACCGGGCATGCCGCAAGGATCTCTTCAGGAAGTCAGATTTGGTGGCGACGACTATAACAAAATTGAGAGCCTGTCCGCCTCGAAATCCATTCTTACCTACACCGAGCAAGTAAAAGACGCATCAATGGTCGATGCTATGAAGCATGCTGTGGCAATTTGCAAGCACATGGTTTTTCTTGGTTTTGGCTTCCACGAGCAAAATATGGCGTTGCTTAAACCAAACGATAACATACAAATTGCAATGAAGAATATTTATGCGACTGCAATCGGTATATCTGATGATAATCTGTATCACATTACGAATGACCTCTCTGATATCACCGGGAAAGGTGGATCGTCCGAGCGTAATGTCCAATTAGAAGTCGGATCAAGTTGCTCGAAACTGCTCCGGGACTATGACAGATCAATACGGTCTACGTGAGGCTATTCAGCGCCTGACTTTTCATGCACGCTCGACATTGCCATCCCGGCGGCTCAGGGTCCGACAGAATTGATAGGCTCGTCGGGCCCGTGCGTCGGCGGGATAATCCGCTGAACCTCGACCACATCGTGCTGGACCGACGTCAACCGACCGCCCTTATCGTAGGCGTAGGCATAGCGGACCATGCAGGCGAGTGCAGAGCCTGGCACGATCGGTACCGCACCCGCCCGAAACCGTTGCAGCCACACCTCGTCGAGGATCGCGGCCGTCACGGTGTCCCGCCCGTGCTTGAACTCCCACTTAGCCTCGCCGAGGTAGTCCGGCCGCCTGACCAGCAGCTGCATCGGCAGGACACCGCTCGACATGCTGCCCTCGGCTTCGGTGACGAATTCGCTCGGCCGCTTGGTCTCGGTGACGTTGGCTTCGTACACCCCGGCATCCGTGGTCAGCAGCAAGCGGTCGCCCGGAGACAGCGCCGCCTTACCGGCCTGGATCTGATCGAGTGGCCTCACGAGATCATGCAGCTCGATCTGGGCAGGCTGCGGCAGGTGTCGGATCGGCGACGATTCGGCGAGCGCCTGAAGATCGTCCCGTAGCTGGCCAAGGCGTTGCCCTTCGTTCTCCGCGTGTTTCGTGTCGAGGTATTCCAGCGCGCGGTGCTTGCCCTTCACCAGGATTGAGCCGACCGCCTTCTTCCAGTCACCCGATTTCAGCACCTCGTCGTCGGACTGGCGCAACCGCGTTCGCACCCACGCGGTGATCGAGGCTGCCTCCACGTCCTCCAGCACCATCAACGGTACGATGCGCGGGTCGAGCGCCGAGATGACGACGCGATCCAACGCCTCTAGCCCTTCGAGGATCGTCACCAGCCCACCGAACACTCGGCGCGGGCTGGCGGTGCCCTTGGCGAAGTCGATGGTAACGCCGAGATCTGCGTCGGCAGGCTTCATGATGGGCGTCTCGGAATGGATCAGCCGAGGCATGATACCTGCAACCTTGGGTAAGACGAGGGTGCCGAATGCCGTCGCCTCATCGTTGTGGACTTTCCGCCATCGACACAACGGGAGGTAGGCTTATCGTCCCCGCCATGCGCACAGCCCTCGCCGCCCTCGCTCTCGTCGTCGCTGCCGGTGGAGCGAGCGCTCAGCAGCAACTGCCGACGGTTCCGGAACTGCTGACCGCGGAGCTGAAGGCGGTCCTAGCTTGTGACGGCTCTGGGGATCCGGCTGTCACCCGTGAGCAGTGCCGCCTCCGGGATCGGCTGAGCGGTCGCCTGGCGCAGGCTGGCTACTGCTATGGCCGGAAGGGGCAGACTGATGAGAAAAAGGAGTGGCACGCCTGCCAACCCGACTCGATTTACGAGGATGATATCGAGGCGGTTCAGCGCTGACGGTAGCTTCTGCTTGGATGGCTCAGGCGTCAGTGATGGGTACGTCGGGCCCATCTTCTCTGGGTGTGCCGTCATAGCCGTCCATCCATGCTCGACGCTCCGGCATATCTGCATGATAGGGGCAGCTATCCTTCGGCAGGCCGACCGCTCGCGCGTGCGCTCCCTCGGCGATCGCTTCAAAGATGGTGGGGTGACGCGTGTCCATCGCGTTGTCGCCCTCTACAGTATCGAGCCGTTTCGTGAACCGGATGATTCGCCCGGCACAGTCCCACAGGGTCGCAGATCCTGCGCGATTGGCAATGAGGCTGCCCACGCGCACGCCGAAAAGCTGCAGGACCTTCGAGCACGAAAAAGCCCGCGCCGGCGAACCGGGCGGGCTGAGTAGGTCCGTGGTCTCAGGAACGAACTGGATGCGCGGGCGCAAAGTCCGTTCCGCAGATGTGGCTGAAGGATCACTTCCCGCTGGGAGCAGCGCCGCTACCGGTGGAGCCATTACCGGTGCTGCTGTCACCAGCGGGTGCACCAGAAGTCGAGGTGTTGCCGTTGGGGGTGCTCTGGGCGGCAGCCATCCCGGCGCTGGCGGCGACGAGGGCGAGGGCGAGAAGGGCGGACTGAACGCTTCGGCTGGTCATGGCACTTTCAGATTGCGATGAACCGAGCAATGTCGGCACGGCCTGATCAACCGGCTTTACCTGCTGGCGTTCCTTTCCGAGCCTGGTTGATAGAGTCGCGCCCCACCATTCGTCTTTGCCGCCGGCCGTTCGCGGTTCTACCCACTCGGCGCCGCCATGATCTGCTCACGGGGCGGGGGAGGCGTTACCGATCTGAGCCGCTGAGCAGCTTCTCGATCGTGCCCAAGCCGGCGGCTTGGGCTTTTGCTTCAGTCGGATAGCTGCGGTCGGATCGCTGGGCGAGCTTGCCGTGCTTTCGGATTGCCCAGTTGTAGGCACCACCTTCTTCTCTCGGAGGAGTGACCTCCAGCGTGTAGGGATAGATGTTCGTCTCACTCTGGTTCATGACCGCGTCATGCCACGCGTGCTCAGCGGCGCCAAGGTTGATCTGTCTTCCAGCTGTGCCCACGGGGTGGGGAGCGTCCAATCTCATTTGCCGACCTTGCTGCAGCGGCTATCCTACCGCTATGCGCACAGTCCTTGCCGCCGGGAAGCGCCCTCTGACTGCCGCGGGATGATCATGAGAGCCGCGCTGATCAGATGGCTCTTGGTAGCGCTTACGGTCAGCATGAGCACTGCAGCTGTCGCGCAGCGAAGGCGGCCCCGTAGGATTGGTCCTGATGGGACGATCGAAGCGCCGCAGTTCGCAGACCCTCGACTGCCGACCAGGGGGCTACGACCTCCCGATGACGGCATCATCCATTGGAACACGCCGAACAAGGACGGCAACCTCGGCGGTCCTGGGGCGGGTGGAAGTGGCGGTGGCGGCGGCTAAGCTATTCAGCCTTCGTAATCTGCCGCCCGGAGCTCTGCACCATGTCGAGGATACGGCACGCTACCATAATCGCGTTGGCATGACGCAGGAACGGACCCCACAGCGACCAGTTGGCCTCGTCCAAGAACAGGGCTGGCTGAAGCCAGATCCTCGGCTACTGGAGTGCTGAAATGGCGAACGCTGGCAAACACGGGATGCACCCTGGGGCCCAGGGCAAGGGCTCTGGTGCGGGTGCGATGACCGAACTGCCGGAAGGTGTACTCGGTGAGAATGAGGTGTTGAGCAACCGAGACAAATCTCAGCATGACGACGAGCGTGGCCTCGATGGCAAGGCGGTGCAAACGGAGCAGTACCAGGACCATTCGGCCAATAGAGCGGCCAGCGACGAGGCCGGTGTGAAGCCAGAGCAGCCGTAGGAAGCGCTCGCTCCAGCGAAGGCGAAGCGTCACGATGAACGCAGCGCACGAAAAAGCCCGCGCCAGCGAACCGGGCGGGCTAAGTTGGTCTAGGGAAGAGACCCTTTCCTACATTATCGCTAAATCGTTACCTCGCCATTTGACACATTCCTCGCCTCCGCGAAACACGCACCGGTTCCGCCCGCGCAGTCGGCCATCTAAGTAAGAGCTTGAAAGCTTGGAGCACTTCAAGAAGAGGCCGACTCAAGAGTGCATGAAGGCTGACAAAGAAAAAGCCCGGCCCCGCATCACGCGAGGGCCGGGCGAAGGGTTGAGCCGAGGAGATCGGGGGCTGAGATCGCCGGCTCGTTACGGGGTGAATCCGCGAGCGTGACCGTTGGTTCCCGTCACGCCGAGCGTTTGATCGCGGCACCCTCGATGCGCCGGACCACGAAGTCGAGGCGCTCGAACAATGTCTCCGGTGCGCCGTCGTTGAGGACGGGGTAGGCGTCTTGGATCCCTGCCTCGGAGACGTGGCCGCCGGCGATCCGGGTGAGGCCCGGCCGATCGAGGCGCAGTACGGTGCCGCCGAGTGCCCGCACGGCCGCAGCCTCGTTCTCGAACCGGCAGTCTTCGGCCACCACGCCCCAGGCGCCGCGCTCCATCGCGGCGACCGACGCGTTCTGCCACGCCTCGACCCAGAAGTCGGGATGCATCAGGTCCCGGCCGAAGCCGGTGCCGAGGTGCTGCATGGCGTAGCGCGGCGAGCGGCCCGCCAGATACGGGCTGGGCAGCTCCTTGAGGCCGCCCTCGATCATCGCCTCGGCCACGCTCGGCCCGACGCCGATCTCCGCGAGATAGGCGCGCAGCATGGCCTTGAGCGGGCCGGCGAAGCGCACGCGGGCAAACCCGTGGCGTTCGGCGAGGTAGGCGGCGGCGGTGCTTTTGCCGCTCCCGGCAAGCCCGGACAGACCTATGATCACGCTGCGGCCTCCTCGGTGTCGCCGGCGTCGTCGATCGGCACGACGGATCGTCCGTACTCGCCGCGACTCCGGTGATAGGTGATGATCGGGATCGAGCGGCCCGACAGGAAACCACTGCCGAAATGCCACGCGTCCTGCGGGACGGGCGAGCGATGCACTTCCGTGATCACGCCCTCGCCCTCGGTGGCGAGCTTGGCGGTGTGATGCAGGTGGAAGGTGTGGATGTAGCGGTGCCGGGTCTCGCCCCAATCCGCCGCCCGGCGGTGGGCCATGATGCCGGCCATCGCCGCCGCCTTGACGGTGTGGCCATGCGTGGCGCCGAGCAGCACCTTGCCCCACCGGAACCACCAGAACAGCGACGGGTCGAGGTCGACGGTCACACGCGGCTCGGCGCGGAACCACGCGGCGAGGAAGTAGGCGACGGCGACCGCCGAGTTCTCATCGTGGTTGCCCGGCAGGATGCGGACCGTCACGCGCCGGTGGCGCGCGAGGCTCAGCTCGACCGTGCGAACCATCAGCCGGCAGGCGGCCATCAGCACCTTAGGCCAACGGCCGTCGACCTGGAGGGCGTTGCCCGAGCGGGCCGTGCGGTTCTCGGAGTTGTCCGCGTGCAGCAGGTCGCCACCGCCGAGCACGACGCACTCAGCCGAGGCGGGCGAGCGCTCGATCGCCTCGGCGACCGCGCGACCGATCACCTCCTCGGCGAGCTTGAGATCCCAATTCGCGCCGGCCTCGGCGCCCCACGCGTACATCCCGACATGCCAGTCGGCCGCGGGCAACAGGGTGAGCAGATCCTCGCTCACAGCCCGCGGCGCGCGCTTGGGATAGGCCCGCGCCGGATAGTCGGCGAACGCCGCCTTGATCGTCTCGACCGTGTCGGCCGGCGAGAGGCCGGGCTTATACCGGATCCACTCGCGCTCCAGCTTGCCGTCGCCTCGGACGGCGGCCGTCACCTTGGTCTGCACCTGCCCCTTGGGCATGACGAAGGCGCGCGGCGTGGCGGGGCCCTGCGTGATCGTCTCGCCCGCGAACGCGCCGTCCTTATCGCGGCGCGTCTTGACCTGCTTCATCTCCCAACCCGGGAGCACCGGCTCGGTGCCCAACTCGCCGCGGCTGGCCGGGATCGACCAGTCCGGGGCGATCTCGAACGCGCGGAAGTAGGCGCCGGGCTCCCTCGGCTTGCCGATCCGGTAGGCGAACGACACGCGGTTGATGCCGAGCGTGTCGGCCGCCATGCGCACGGCCGAGCGGGTGGTGTTGTCGCCGGATCGCGCCTCGACCGGATAGCCGAGCCTGAGGAAGTGATCGACGCGGGCGACGTGCGCCTCGGCCTCTTCTTTCGTGACGTTGAGATGGGCGGCCATGGTCTCACCCGTGCTTGACGGCGAAGGCGGCGGCCGCGGCGATCGCCGTGAACACCAGCCCGAGGACGGAGCGGATCACCCACGTCTGGTTGCCCTCGACGAGGCCGAGGCGGCGCTTGACCTCCTCGACCTCGGTCTCTGTGGCCCTCTCGGCGACGTCGGCGTCGAGCGAGGTCAGACGCGTGTTGAGGCCGGCGAACGTCTGATCCAGCTCCCGGCGCGGGACGAAGTTGTCCATCGCCTGCTTGATGTTGGCGTGCCGGTGCTCGGCCGCCTCGGCCGAGGCTGACATGCGTTCCTCGATCCGGATCAGGGAAAATTTGATCTCCATCACGTCGTTGGGCGTGACGGGCGGTCGCTCGCCGAGGATCGGCAACGGCTCGGGCATGACTGGAATCCCCCGGCCGGCCGGGTTTCCCGGTCGCGACCCGTCGTGCGTGCGGGCCGCCCGGGATGGGCGGCCCGTAGTTCGGACTGGGCCGCCTATGCGGCTGTGGTGACGGGCTGCTGTGAGTGTCAGGCGCTCGCCGTCACGCCCAGCGCAGCCGCGCTGGCCGCCGGCTCCAGGTGCAGGGCCGCGAAGATCTTGGCCTTGATCGCGTCCTCGCCTCCGAGGAGCTTGAGCGCGAAGGGCACCTCGTTGACGATCCACTGCAGGGCGCGGGCGAGCACCGCGTTGCCGACGTCGATGGAAAGCGGCTCGCCCTTGGCCGCGCCGGGCACGGCATTCAGTGCGAGGCTCACGGCCTGGTTGATCAGCTTGTCCTCGCCGTAGAGCTTCAGCGCCCACAGGACCGGCCCGGGCAGCTTGTTCTTTGAGACGGCCCACAGGGCGGCGAGCAGCGACAGCAGGAGGTTGCGGGCGGAGGCGGTCCAGTCCGACACCGGCAGGCTGATGCTGCGGTCGGCGGATGCCTCGGGGGCGGCGACCTTGACCACCACCTGCTGCGGGGTCGCGGGGGAGGCCAGCATCAGCGGCTGGGGCGGCGGCTCCAGCGCGGAGAGCAGCGCCGAGGCCTTATGGGCGGGCGCGGCCGCGGCCGGCAGACTGAGGCCGACGAGGATGAGACCCGAGGCGGCGAGCGCGGCGGGGACGAGCGCGATGAGGCTCCGGCGGCCCGCGCACAGGCCGTGGCCGACGATGGTGAGTGCGCCGAAGACGGTCACGGCTTGGACTGCCGTCGCGCCGAGGGCGCCGTAGAGCAGGACAGTGACGAGGGCGGCGCACGCGAGCGCGGCCGCATGTACGAGCAAGCGGTTCATGGATCCGATCCGTGGTGTGAGGATGCGCCGGGAGCCGCCGGCGTGCGGGGTTGGGTCAGCGGCCTCAGGCGGCCTTGCCGGGGAGAAGCGCGCGCAGGCCGCCGGCGAGCGTGGCGAGTAGGCCGGGTGCGGGTGCAGGTGCTGCGGGGCGCGCGTCAGGGGTGATGAACATCGCCGCCTCGCGCTTGCGGCGGGCGACGAGGCCGGGGAGCACGCGGCCGGCCGCCTTGGTCCACATGGCGAAGGCCATGGCGGCGCCGGCGCGGTCGCCGGCGTTGAGCAGCCGGACGACGGACGAGCCGGCGAAGTTGGCCGGCCCGATGTTGAAGCAGAGGTCGACGCAGGCGTCGAACTCGTGCTGGCTCATCGTCACCGTCACCGCCCGCATCACGGCGCTCTCGAATCGGGCGAGGTCGGCGGCGAGGATCTGATCGGCCTGGGCTGCGGTGATCACCATGCCGGGGGCGACCTTGGGCACGCCGGCCGCGGACGTGTGCCCGTAGCCGATCGTCCACGGCTCGCCGCCGGTGGCGGGGTCTGGATACGCCTTCAGGCGCAGGCCCTCCGCGCTCTCGACGAGCTGGCGGCCTTCGAGGTCGGTCTTCATCGATCGCTCCGGGCGGGATCAGCGGGTGGTGCGGCGCTCGCACAGCGTGCGGGGGTAGGCGCCGTCGGACAGGCGCGCGGGATCGCGGGCCAGGGTGGCTTGGGAGGCCATCGCGCAGGCCATCGGAGTGGGCGCGCCGGGCAGCGCCACCACGTCGAGCGCGGTCTCCCGCGTGCAGTCCTGGACGGGCACGCTGGCCGCGCACACGAGGACGATGGCGACCAGGGGTCCCATGGGCGTCTCGCTCAGAAGTGGACGGTGAGGCGCGCGTGCAGCGGGGCGAGGTCGTCCAGCTCCAGCGTGCGCAAGGCCCCGCCGGGCGCCGCGATCAGCAGGCCGGCGGGCGTGATGTCCGGGGCCCGGGCGAGGCTCGCGAGCGGCGTCCGGCCGGGGCTGCGCTGGCCGAGGGCGGCGTGACCGGCGTGCGCGGGCACCGCGGACGTGGCGAGGTGAAGGGCGGCGGCGATCGCGGCCAGGGTGGTGGTGCGCATCACGGCCGCCCCGCCAGATGCAGGCGCCCGAGGCTGGGCCCGAGCACGGTGATTCGCGCGCGGACGACGCCGCGACGCAGGATGCCGAGCTGGCGGGCCGCGCCGCGGGCGAGGTCGAGTTCCCGGCGCAGCTTCCGGTTCGGGCCGCGGTCGTTGACCCGGACCTCGACGCTGTGACCGGTGGTGAGGTCGGTGACCCGCAGTCGGGTGTTGCAGGCGAGCGTCCAGTGCGCGGCCGTCAGGCCCTCGGGCTCGAACGGCTCGCCGCAGGCCGTCTTGCGGCGGGCCTGGCCGTGCTCGGGGCCGTAGAACGACACCTTGCCCTCGAAGGCCCGGGCCGGCGGGGAGGCGAACCACAGCGCGCACGCGACTGCGGCCCGCAGCGCGAGGCGCTGCAGGAGCATGATGGATCTCCGAAACGAGACGTGGAAAGCGGGGACGGCCGCGCTGCCGCACCGATCCGATCAGCGTTCGGCGCGTTCCGGTGAAGGTGACCGGAGGCGACGATGTCGGCGTGGGTGGTTCGTCAGTGGCAGGTGCAGCGCGATCGGGTCGCGCTGGGGATCATCATCGCGGGCGCGCTGGCGAACATGGCGCTGCTCGGCGCCGTCGGCTTCGGTGTCTTGTACGAGGTCGGCCGCAGCATCGGGCTGACCTACGAGCGGCTCGGATAGCGGCGTAAGGCTTGGTCGGATCCGATCACGTCGCCGTCAGATGACGCGACCGTGAGACGCAATTGTCTCGTCTATAGGTCAGAACAGTCCCAATATTCTTTGATTCGAGGGCCGCCGTGGCCGATGCCCCATCCGACCCAAGAGACGTGGCGCTCGCCACGCTCACCAACCTGATCCGGCTGATGGGTGCCGAACTAGTGGCGGGGCGCCATCGCGACGACCTCGGCTTATTGGAGCGTGCCGTGCGAGACCGGTTGGCGGAGACAGCCACACCGGCTTGCTCGTCCGAGGTCGCAGAAGCCGGCCTGCAGCTTGCCGGACGCTGCATCGAGCAGGCGCTGGCCCAAGTTCGGGCGCAGTCCGCCGATCTCGGGGGCGCGGCAGAGCCGGAGCCGATCAAGGGCGGCGAGGCGCCGAAAAAGAGCCTGCACTGATCGGACGCTCGGGTCAGATCACCCGCCGCGGTGAGCGGACGCTCCTGTGCCGTGTGGCGAAAGCGCCATAGGCGTCAGGCAGGGTGTCTGCGTAGTTTGCCCTGGGGCGTGGAGCGATGCCGTGCGGCGTAAGGCAGTGTGTGCGACGATCGTCGCCCTGGCTCTTGGTGGGTGCCTGGGCCCGGAGGCCGTTCCATCCGCCACCGGCAGCCTGAGTCCGATGCCGGGCGCGCGTGATCCGACGAGACCTGCGGTGGGACCCAAGCCTACCCTCGCCGACGCCGTCACAGCGTGCCTGGACCGCGGGACGCCCGTGCAGACTACAGCCTTCCGCAATTGTGTGATCGAGGCACAGCGGTCGGCGGGGCCTCGCGCTAACCCGACCATGCAAGCTGGCGCACTCGCGAGGTAGGCCCTTGATCAGGCCGCCCTGGCTTATGTCTTAGGTTGTCGGTGAGGTGGGCCGGGCTCTTGTGGGAGCGGCACGGCCCGGTATTTTCGGAAACGTCGAGCTACCGAAGAATGGGACGATGATGCGCCTTACCAGCCAAGGAGCCAAGCGCAGAACACAACGCCGAGCGTCGGCAGCACGCATCCGCCGATGAACATCCCCACGATGCCAGTTACAAAAAACCATCGAGGGACCATGCTCGGCTTACCTGTTGAAACAGTGAACGAGTGGGCCAATCGTGCCTACATCGCATTTGGTGTTGTAGCTATCTTCGCAACCGCCTTTGCTTTGATTGCTTCGGCCTTTATTTGGCGCACAGGCGCAATACAATCGCGGATTAGTGATGAAATGATCGCTACGCTACGCGATCGTGCTGCGCAAGCCGAGGAACGTACAGCCCGGGTGGAGCAAGCTACCGCTTGGCGAACCCTGACGCCAGCTATGAGGCACGAGCTACTGAGATCGCTGCGAAGTGAGCCCGGCGGCAAAGTTGATCTGTCCTATCCAGCCAATGATCCGGAAGCGCTCGCGCTCGCTTTTCAGTTAGAGCAGGTTTTCCAATCGGCCAATGGGTCGGTCGGTCACGCATTGTGGCTTATACAGCCACAGCCTCGCATGTTTTCGAAGGGTATATTTGCTGATATCCGTATTTATGGAAACAATGCCAGCGCCGTGGCATCTGTCCGTGATGCATTTAAGAAAGCAAGCATTGTAAATTTTCCGGATGCAATTCCGGATCTTATAACTGACATCCCGGGGATAACCATCGGCGGCCCCGGCCCGTCAGATGTCACGATTTACGTAGGATCGAAACGTCCGCCATTTTAGGCAATAAATCTTGCTGTTGCGAAGTATTGCGACAGCCTATCTCACCTCCGAAATCCGGCACTTTGCCAAGGCATTCCAAGTCCCGCCTGTGACTGTGACCGAGACGTTCGGGCCGCCTGTCGTCGTGTCGACGGCGATCGAGGGCGTGATCTTGCCGGACGCTCCAGACGTGACGGCGCCCGCTCGAAAGGTGCCGCCCACGAGGATCGTGCTTGACACCCCCGTACCCCGGATCAGCAAAGCCGCATCGACCCCGGCCATGACGAACAGCGCGGCGTCCTGCCCAGTCGTGGAATGCACGAGCACCGTGCATTCGAGCTTCATCACCGTGTTGTCATAAGGCAGGCCCAGCGAATTGGCGCCCGAGGCTGCGTTGGGGTCGGCGAGCAGGCGTGTGGCCGTCGTCGTGGTGATCTTGGCACGCAGGGTCGCGAACCCTGCCTGCGCATCGCCCTTCACCGAGATCAGGCCGTTGCCGTACATGATCGCACCGACGCGCGGCCCGGCGTCGATGAACTGGCCCATGGTGTACGAGAACGCGCCCGCGCACTCGTTCCACTGGCCTCCGATGATGTAGGCGTCAGCACCGCCCGCGCGGTTGTTCATGCCGCCGATGATCATCGAGCGGGCCTGTCCGGCGACGTAATCGTAGCCGGGCCGGATAAACTGGAGGTCGATCGCGTTGGCGCCGCGGTTGCCACCGCCGAGGGCCGTGCCGTCCGGGAGGCCGAGGCAGATCGAGTTGTTCAGGGCCGTGAAGAAGGTCGCCGGGTTGCTGGCGCTGTTCGTCAGCGTCGGCATCGGCGTCGCGTTGCTGGTATCCAGCTTCAGGAACCGATTGTCCGAGGTCAGCGAACCGTCGAGGCTGATCGGGGCGCCGTTGGTGTTGAGATAGCCGAAGACGTTGGCGCCGTTGAACTGCGGCGAGACCGACTTGATCAGCAGGGCACCGCCGCCGGTCGAACCGAGGCGGAACAGATCGACCATGTTGAAGTGGTTGTTGTCGGTCGAGAGAAGCTTGATGCCCCAGCCGTTGCGCGTCGCACCGACGATGCGGCGGAACAGGTTGAGGCTGACGTTGCCGACGATCTTCGTGCCATTGGACAGTGACGCGTCGCCGGTCTCCTGCAACACCAGACCATCGCCGTCGGTGTTGTTGTTCCAGAAGTAAAAGTTCCCATCGTTCATCTGCCAGTCGTTCCCCTCGGCGAGGGGGACGGTGTCGAGGATGAACGATGCGGTGACGGCGTTGCGCGACCCGACATCGAAGGTCGAGTTGCGCACCGAGGCCGAGAGCAGCGAGGTCGCCGCGATGCTGTTGGCATCGAGCAGGACGCCGCGGATACCGGCGTTGTAGAGCCGTATGCCGCTCGCGGTGTTGGCCACGGGCGCGATGGTGAGCATCGTGGCGCCGGAAGCGCCGGTCCATTTCAGGCGCGTGCCGGGGACGGGTCCGACCGCATCGTCTTGCGCGGCGCCGACGCCTGTTCCAACGAGGTTGACGTTCGAGGCGCGGTGCGTGATCGGCACGGTCTGAAGGCCGGTGCCGGGCGGCAATGTCAGCTCGCCACCGCCGGTCACCGCACTGAGCGCCGTGATGCCGGCCTGGACGGCGAGACCGTCGATCTCGTCGGTGAGTGCGGTCGCGGTCGGATAGACGGCCTGCGCCGCCGCCAGCGTCGAGAAGCGCGACGACAGCGGGTGGCTTGCGCCGTCGAAGAAGGCGCCGAACCAGCGGACGTCCATGCCGCGGCCGGAAGCCATGCGGAGCCAACGCCCGGCGCCGGTCACGCCGGTCGGTGCGATGATGGTGCCCCCGTCGTCGGTGGCGGTCGACGTCGCAGACCAGAGAAACACGCCCCCGCCGCCATCGCCGGCCGAGGCATAGCCGGCGACGGAGGCCGCAAACCCTGACGCGAACACGATGTACGGGTAGGCCCGCAGCGCGGCGATCGAGAGAACCGACGCCGCGACGCCAAGATTGGCCAGCGCACCTGCGACGGTGCGCCCGCCATGGCCGCCCATCTTGATCGGAACCGAAGGCATGCGGGCGCCCACGAAAAAGGGCCACCCGCGAGGGCAGCCCTGTGATGAACCGGATGGGGTGAGGTCAGGCCGGGCGCGCGGCCCGGGCCGTCAGTACGTGTAGGTTGCCGCCACCACGTCGGTGGTCTCCAGCGGATAGCCCGCATTGGTGGGCGACCACGTGAGGGTCGTGCCGGAGAAGGTGAAGGCCGGGGAGGCGCCGCCGCTCGGGACGATGATCCCGTTGACGTTCAAGGTGAGCTTGCGCCCGTCCGGCGTGCGGGAGAGGGCGGACAGCGTGTTGAGCGCGGTCACCGTCAGGTTGTCGGACTGCTCGCGCCAGCCGTAGGCCGCCGGGTCCGGGCCGACGTGGCGAGCGCGCACGCCGATGAAGGCCGTGGACGGCAGGGCGTCGAAGCTGAAGACGTAGTTGAACTCCAGGTCGAGCACCTTGCTCGCCGGCATGGCGAAGGCGGTCTCGACGCCCGCGATCTTCGAGAAGTAGGCCTGCGTCCACACCGCGCCCGCGACCGAGAGGCGGCCATAGACGTCGTTGCCGTTGCCGTCCTGCATGTTCAGGCCGGTGGCGCCGTCGAACACGAGCACGTCGTTGAACGGAGCGGTGACGCAGAAGCCCTGCGCGCCGAACTGCGAGCCGACCCGGAGCGAGCCGGCCTGGAGCGGCACGGCCTTACCGCCGTCGCCGGCCGAGGACACGAGGGTGGTGAGGATCGCGGTGACGGGCTCGGACGAGCCGCCCGCGGACTGGAAACCGGTCGCGCCGATCGGCGCCAGGATCGGCTTGATAAGCTGTTTTGCGACGGCCATGGCGGGGCTCCTTACGTGTAGCGCAGGACGACCCTGTCGCTGGTCTCAAGCTGGAAGGCGGGGTTGGCCCAGGTGACGCCGCTCACGCCGACCGTGATGTCGGGGGCGAAGTATTCCTCGCCGTTGACGATCAGGTGGACGGTCGAGAGCGAGACCGGCGGGTGCTGGACCGGATACGGGATCGCCGTCTGGCCATCCTGGGCGATGGCCACGGGATAGGTGTTGATCACCGAGCCGGCGGGCCCCTGCGGGCCGACCTGAAGCGCGGGAAGTGTCGCGCTGCCCCCCGGCTGCCCGGCGGTAAGCACCGCCTGGAACCCGCCGCCCGCGGCCAGCACGCCCGGCGCATCCGTCCCCGGCAGCACGAGCACCGAGGAGCGGCCGAGCCATTCGTCCCGGGTCGAGCCCGCCGTCGTGCGGTGGACGTCGAAGAACACGGTCACGGGCCCGGGCAGGCCGTTCGGCCCGATGGCGGCCCAGCCGCCCCGGACAGCCTCCGGCACGCCGATCAGCAGGTAGCTCGTGAGCGGGACGCCGCCGGGCCCGGTGGTGTCCGCCGTCCACGTGATCGAGCCGTTGGCGCTGTCGAGCACGGCGGCCGGCGCCCCGCCGAACGAGCCCGTCATCGTGGCGGTGAGCCGGGATCCGGTGAGGTTCAGCGCGGGCTTGAGCGGGACGACGAGCGACCAGTCCGCCGTGTCGATGACGGTGGTGGCCATGCGGGGAGACCTCGTTCAGGCGCGGGGGTGCGGTCGGAGCGCAGTGGGGCGCTCCGCGATGACGTCAGGGGCGGCAAGCCGCGATCCCGGCGACCGTGCGATGACTGGCTAAAAAGTTACCGGCTCGACGCCGTACTCACTTTGTGCGAGACGCGTCTGCATGACTGATTTTAATATTGATCATCACAACGCCGCGCACGCTGGCGCGCACTCCGAGCAGTTTTGGGCCACGCGAGAGCACGCCAATTCAGCTTATATTGAGGGGTACTGGAACACGCGCGTGAAGCGTGCTCACGCCGAGATCGCTAAATCCGTCGCGGCGCTCGACGCGCAGCGGGTGCTCGAAATCGGCGCGCATTGCGGACCGAACCTTTGGGCCATCGGCCAAGAGCGGTCGTTCGACTGGCTCGTGGGCGTCGATATCTCACCGTTCGTTGTAGCGGAGGGGCAGCGGCTGCTCGCGCAACATCTGGCCGTGCCGCACGCCCTGCACGTCACGAATGGCGACGACCTGCCGTACCCCGACAACTCCTTCGACGTCGTGCTGGCGGGTGTGGTCCTCGTGTGCGTCGGGCCGGACAAGATCGAGCGGGTATTGCGCGAGATGTGCCGGGTGAGCCGACGCTATCTCGTCCTCGCCGAACCGTTCGATGATACGCCCGAGTTGGCGACGGCAGAGGGCCGCATCGATCCCTATCCGAACACGACGTACTGGGTCCGGAATTACGCCGGTTTGGTCGCCGATCTGTACCCAGGTTCAGAGCAGATCGCCGTCACCCACCTCGATAAGGCCGACTGGCAAGGGCACCTCGACAGCGTCCAGACGATCCGCCTCGCGAAAGGCTGAGCGTCACATCCGCGGCGATGGCGGCTTAAAGCCGGCAGAAGGCGATGGCAGCCGGCGGCGTAGTTCTCGTCCTCAAGGCTCACCCATGAGGGTAAAGCTGCCGGTGAAGTTGCCCGAGCTGGCGAGCAGGCGCAGGAGCGTGGCGCGTGCCATCGCGCCCGTCGTCCCGCCCGTGTACTCGATGCCGGACTGGAACAGGTTGCGGGGCGAGCCGTCGTAGAAGTAGCTCTGCCCCAGCATTTCTGGGTTCGAGCCGGTGGCCCCAGGCCAGATCTGGAAGTCGAGGATGCCCTTCGTCGCCTGCCCGCCGTCGGTCGCGGTGAGCATGATGTAGCCGAACGCATCGGGCAGCGATCGGCCCTGGACCGTGCTGCCGAAAGACTGGGTGCGCTGGCTGACGTAGTCGGAGGCGCCCGCCTTGACCCCGCCGGCATCGCCGAACCGGACACCGAAGCTGGCCCCGGATGTGGCGAGTGCGACGTTGGCGCCGCGCAGGCGGAACCGGGAGTAGCCGGCCGGCAGGACGAGATCCGCGGACGCGACCGCCGCGGTGATCAGCCCGTTCGTCGTGCCGTCCACGAGGATCGGCGTGCGCTCGATCCAGTCGGTGACGTAGGCGCTCGGGCCGATCTGGAGGAGCCGCGCCCGCTGATAGGGAAACAGCGCCGTGGTGCCGTTCGTCACCCCGTCGAGCGTGGCGCCCGCCGGCACCGCCAGGGTGACGACGCCGGCGACCGTATTGGCGTTCTTGATCGACCCGGTGCGCCAGCCCGCCCCGCCGTTCGGCGCGGTGAGGGTCGGCGAGCCCGTCAGCAGCGCCGGCCGGTCGAAATCGGTGACGGCCAGCGGTGTGTTGGCGGACGCGACGACCGGCGCCTGCTTCAGGTTGGCCAGGGCTTGGCCGACGCTCGCCACGTCCGACAGGTTGTTGGAGGCCAAGAGCGCGCCGGCGCCGACGAGGCTGGTGTAGCCGGTGGGCCAAGCGCCCGAGGCCTTCGGCCCGTAGAGACGGGTGTTGGCCGTGTCGAGGTAGAAGTCGCCGTTGGCGCCGAGGCTGTTGGCCGGCGCGCCGGAACCGTTCTGGATCCCGTTCCCGGCCGCCCCGGCCGGGGCGAGCGGGAGCCAGTATCCGGCGGCGAGGTCGGTGGCGAAGGACGCCGAGGCGATGTTGGAGACGGCGCAGACGTAGGACCCGCCGTTGACCGAGACGGTCGTGGCGGGCGCCGACGCCACGCACAGGAGCCCCTGGGCCCAAGGCACGATCGGCGCGTAGGCCGCGGGTCCGGCCGCGCCGACATCGCCGCGGGGAATGATGAGGTCGATGACTTGGTTGGGTGCCGTGCCGGAGACGGTCGCGGAGGCGGCGGACCCGGCGGGCCCGGTCAGGATGGACCGGATCGTGAGAACGTTGGCCGGGCCGGGCGCGCCGCCCGGGCCGCCCATGAACAGGCGGCGGCGAGGGTCATTCGACATCGCGCGTCCTCAATCCTGGGGCTGGAACACGGCGCCGTGGGTGATCAGCCCGTAGAAGGCGACCACACGCCGCCCGGTGGCGGGGTCGGCGGCGAAGATGGTGTAGGGGTAGGTCGGGTCGGACGGCGGGCAGGCCGCCATCGTCGCCTGCGGCACCGCCATCGCCACCGTGCCGGCCGGGCCGCCGTTGAGGATGGTCGGGGTCGAGCCGTTCGTCGGCGCCGAGGTCGCCCGCAGCGCGTAGGTGAGCGAGGCCGGCGACAGCCGCGCGTCCAGCGTGAACACGAGCCCGGTGAGATCGACCGGGACCGGAAGGGTGGCCAGCGCGAAACTGTCCCCCACGCTGAGCGCGGCCTGCCCCGCCGCCTGATCGACCCGGAAGGTCACGCCGGCCGCGTAGGCTGGTAGGCCGACGACGCCCTCGCCCGTGAGCGTCCCGTCGAGGTCGGCGACCGAGAGCAGCGTCTGGCCGCCGTTGACCGCGGTGACCGTGGCGATCTGGGCACCCGCGAGATCCGCGCCGGCATCGACCGCGAGGATGGTAGCCGCGCCCCGCCCGACGTTGGCCGCGCCCGCCACCGCGCCACCGGGCCCGGGCTGGGCGATCAGGGGCAGGCCGGCGAGCCAATCGACGAGCTGGCAGGTCGTGAAGTCGTACCGCTGGGGCTGGATCAGGGCGATGTTCGACACGGGCGCCTCGCGGGGGACGGGGTCGGGGCGGGTCGCCTCAGGCCGGGTTGGCGGGCCAGAGGGCCGCGTCGATCTGGGCCGTGGTGGTCACCTGCGGCGGGCTCGCGTTGATGGCCGCGTCGAGCCCGTCCTCGACGTTGAACGCGGCCTGCACGTGCGCGTAGACGGCGAGGGCGATCGCCTTGACCTGATCGAAGGTCAGATCGATCCAGCCGGAGGCGGCCTTGAACTTGATCGAGGTCGCGCCGGAGAGCGCCATGCCGGCGTAGGCGTTGGCGATCATGGCCTGGCTGTCGCGGTCGGTCGCCACCGTCAGCCCGTTGAGCGAGAGGCCGCCGGTCTCGACCGCGAACCGCTTGGCCGCGGCGTAATCGAGGAGCGCCTGGGTCGGCGACACCGGGGGGGCGCTCGCATCGTGGGTCGAGGCCAGCGCCACCACCTTCGCCCAGTCGGCGTCCGACGTGGCGGGCAGCCGGGTGATCCCGTCGTTGTTCCAGGAGCACAGGCCTTCGAGCCCGGCCGCCACGATCTGGCCGGCGAAGGTGAGGCCGATCGGCTTGGCGAACGTGTCCATGAGGTGCTCGCGCGCGAGGGTCGGGCGCCCGGCCCGCTCGATGTGGCGGGCCGGGCGGCGAGGGGCGTGACGGGGCGGTGGGGCCGGCTCTCGGATCCCGCGGATCAGATCGAGCCGTCGAGCCGGATGTACTGGCCGTCGGTGAAGTAGCCGAGGAAGGAGGCCAGCGTCGGCAGGCCGGAGAAGGCCTGCAGGATCGCCATGCCGCCCTCGGAGAAGTCGCCGGAGCGGTCGAACGAGATGTTCGGGCTCGACTGGGCGAAGTAGGTGAAGCCCGGCAGCATGATCCGGGCCGGCCCGGTCAGGCTGGCGACCGGTCCGCGCGCCATCGGCACGAGGAACTTGAGCTTGGCCACGACCTGGATGCCCGACTGGTCCGAGAACGCGTCGAAGTGGGTCAGCGTCTGGAAGAACCGCATCGCGTCCGCGGAGCTGCGGAGGAAGCTCGGCTGGTCGTAGGCGGGCAGCGCCGTGCCGACGTGGGCGCGGGGCGCGGCGATGTCGTAGACGCCGCCCGCGCTCGCCATGGCGTTGGTCTGCCCCGCGGCCGCCAGCACGTTGCCGCCCTGCCAGCCCGGCGCGCCGATGAGCCCGGCGCCGGCCGCCAGCGTGACCACGAGCGACAGGCCGCGCACGCCCTTGGCCGTCTGCCACGCCCCGCTCTGATCGCCCGGGAAGGTGACCGTCTTGAGCGTGCCGGTGGCGCCGTCGGCGGCGACCGTGACGCTCACCGGGTTCGAGCGGGTCGCGCTCGCGCCGAAGCCGTTCTGGACCGCGAGGCTGAACACGGTGCCGGCCGGGAAGCGCGTGTCGAGGCCGACGGTGAGCGGCTTGGCCGCCGCTGTGCCCCAGGCGAGGTCGGCGATGTCAACGCCCTCGATCGGGATGACCCAGCCGAGGAAGTCGTTGGAGCCGGGCGAGGCGTTGGCCGCGTTGACGGCGATGCGCTGCCAGAACGCGCCGCCGCTGGCCGAGGGGCCCGGGATGCGCTGGACGGAGGCTGCCCCGTTCTGACCGACCCGCAGGGCGTAGGTGCAATCGGAGGCGAAGGTCGCCACGCCCGAAGCCAGCGCCAGGGCGGGCGAGAAGTTCGGGGTGCCCGGGTAGGACGACAGGGTGTCCGGCAGGACGCGCAGGACGGAGAGGAAGCCGGGATCGTAGACCCGGTTGCGGCCGGAGGCGCTGGGCGCCGCGCCGCCGCCCGAGGCCTGATCGCTGGCGACCCGCTCTGCGAACCGCCAATTGCCGCTGGTGTCCTCGTAGAACGGGAACGGGATCCCGACGGGCACGTCGCCCACGGCGGGCGCCGTGCCGTCGCGTTTGAGCAGCGGCGCGATCTTGGCTCCGGTCGCCGTGCCGATCCCCGTCACCGTCAGGCTGACGTTGGTCGAGGTGTTGGTCTGCGAGGCGATGCCCCACATCCGCATCCACGGCTGGAGGTTCGCCAGATACGGGCGCGGGGTGAAGCTCGGATCGACGCCCGCGCCGATCGTGCCGTTGAGCGCGTTCGGGTTGGCGCCGAGGGAGCCGACCCAGATGCCGCGGCCGATGTCCTGGGCGAGCTGGGTGACGTCGTCGTTGGTCGGCAGGTTGCCGGCGGCCAGATGCGCGTTCTGCAGTTCGCGCTGGGTGTACTCGATCGCGCCCTTGGGCACCTTCGAGCCGTCGGTGCCCGCGGGCACGTTGAGCCCGACGTAAGGGTCGTCCGTGCCGGTTGCACCGGAGGGCGGCAGGTAGCGCGACACGGGCGGATCTCCGGGCGTGAGGGCGTGCGAGCGCGCGGCCCTCGGCGGCCGGCGGCTCAAGCGATGGCGGGGCGCGGGCGGCGGGCTCGGGCCGTCAGAGGTCGAGGCGGAACACGAGCACGGTGTGGGTCGGGCAGACGCGGTCGAGCACGCACATGAGGTCGGCCGGCGTGATCAGCCCCTCCAGCGGGTCGCCCTGGCCGGGGACGCCGGTGAGCTGATCCCCCACCATCGAGTCCTCGGAGAGCACGCCCTCGTCGATCTTGAAGAAGGTCTCGCCGAGCGCGGCGACGTGGACCACCCAGTATTTCCACGCCGTCTCGTCGCAGAGCGGCACGAGGCGCGCGGCGGTCAGGGGATCGAGCGGGCGGACCTGCACGCCCTGGGGCGTGGTCATCAGCGAGTCCTCGGCCAATTCGCTCGCGTCGATCGCGAACTGGTCCGGCTCCTCGATCGTGATCGTGTAGCCGAGCGAGGCCGCCAGACACACCATGTAGGCGCCGGACTGACCGCCGACGCTCGCGTATTTCGAGCGCACGGCGGCCAGCCGGGCGGGGGTGCCGCCCTGCCCCGAATTGCACGGGTCGGGCAGGCCCAGCTCCCGCTCCCAGTCGGGCAGCGTGAACGTGATCGCGCTCGGGAACACCTGCGTGGCGGCGGTGAAGTCGAGGCCGAGGTGATCGGCCGCCCAGGCGGCGAGCGCCCGCCAGACGCCGCGCTGGACGGGGGAGGCGCCGGAGCCGTCGCCGACCTCGTCCGTGCCCCAGGCCGGCCCGCGCGGGGTCAGCGCGAGGATCTGCGGCAGCAGGCTGTCGGCGGTCGGCTGCGCCTCCAGGTCGAGGACGGAGGGCGGCACGGCAGGCAGGCCGGCGCAGGGCCAGCCGCTCGGGATGTCGGTCACGCGGGCGGCCCCCGTCAGGGTTGGTAGGCGATCGAGCCCAGCACCGGCAGTTGGCCGCTGGTGAAGATCAGGTCGCCGGGGCCGACCAGGTCGTGGCTGTCCTCGCCGGTCGCCCGGGAGATCGCCTCGTCGAGCCAGGAGGCGCTGAACGCGAAGGCGGCCGACGGCGTGCCGGGCTGGGCGCGATCGACGAAGGTCGCGGCGACCTCGGCCTCGATCGAGGCGCGGATGTCCGGGGTGTCCGGGTAGAGCTTGCCGATGACCACGTCGACCGGGGCGGCCTCCGGCGCGGAGACGAACACGCGGGCGGTCACCGGGCGGCGCAAGCTGGCGCCCTGATAGGTCTCGTCGATGTAGGCCTGGGCGGCGGCGACCTGACCGGCCGACGGGATGCCGTTCGGCTGGTCGGTCACGATGAACTGGATCCAGACGGCGCGGGCATCGTTCGAGAAGCTGTCGACGTAGACCGCGCGGGCGGTCGGGACCGCCGCCTGCACCCACGTGACGTAGTCTACGCCGGCCCCGCCCTGCGGCGGGTTGCGCTTGCGGTAGAGCACCACAGCGCGAAACGCCTCCTTGTCCTGCGCGTCGGCGCCGCCGGACAGGCCCGAGCCGTCGGCCGCGGCCGCGACCGTGCAGGTCTTGGCCATGCCGGGCGGGCCGTCGTCGGGGTCGACCAGAGTGAGCACCGTGCCGGCGGGCGTGTTGCCGGCAGCACCGGCCGCGTCGGCCTCCAGGGTCAGGGTGACGCTGTTGCCGGCCGCGGACGCGGCGGCCGCGGTGGTGAAGGTCGCCCCGTCCCCGCGGGCGTACTGCAGGCCGGCGGGCACGGCGGTGTTCGGGGGCGCGCTCGCGGTGGCGGTGCCGAGCGCGGCGGTCGCGGCGCCGGGCTGCAGGCCCAGCTCGAAGCCGTGGCGGATTAGCCAGGGGTAATCGGCCGTCGAGGCGAATTGCTGGCGCACGAGCCACGCGCGGCGCTGCTCCAGCTCGAAGCCGGCGAGCGCCAGCACCTTGCCGAACACCGTGAAGGTGTTGGCCCAGACGCTGGCGACCGCGCCCTGCACCGACTGGGTGAAGTAGCCGCGCGCGAGCTGCGACAGCGCGGAGAGGCTGCGCACGGGGTAACCGGCCATGTCGTCGAGCCCCTTACGTCAGACCCTGCCGCACCAGATCCCAGAGCGGTTCGAATTTCCCGGCGAAGAGCCGCGTGCCGTCCCGGGCGTAGAGCCCGACGTCGAGGATCGCGCGGTCGGCGATCAGATCGACCGCGCAGGATGCGGTCACGGTCGCGACCGCGGCCTGCCCGACCAGCGGGCGCAAGGTCCGGCGCGCCTCAGCCTCCAGCTCCAGGCCGATCTGCGGGGACAGCTCCGCGCGGCGGTAGACCCAGAAATACGAGCCGAGCGCGGCCTCGCCCTGGGCCGCCTGCACGTCGAAACCGTCGCCGGGCCAGCCGCGGGCGTCCCTGATGCCGAAGCGCCGCAGCAGCGCGGGCGGCGGGGCTGCGTCGGTCCACATCAGCATGTGGACGGCGGTGGCCAGCGGCATGCGCGCGACGAGGCCGCCGGTCCCGCCCTGCGCCTGACTCGTGGCCACCGCGAAATCGTAAGCCACGCCGTACTCGCCGGGCACGCAGGGCGTGCCGTCGAGCCGGAGCATGACGAGGTCGGGCGGGAGCGTCGCCGCGCCGAGGTCGGCCAGCGGCGTGATGTCGAGCTGCATGGCGCCCCGCAGGTGATGAGCGGTCTCAGGTGACGGCAAACACGCGGGAGGACGGCCCGTTGGCCGTCATCACGGGCGCGGCGTTCTGCTCGCCCCCGAGGTAGACCTTGCCGCCCTTGAGCACGACCTCGGTGCCGTCGGTGAGCCGCACCGTGGTCTGGTCATGGCCCTCGACCACGGTGGCGTTCTTGCCCGTGACCCGCAGCTCCTTCTGGACCAGCGAGATCAGGTTGCCGTTGGCATCGTAGAGCGCCGAGGAGCCGACCTCGCGCTTGCGCGGGCGGTAGCGCGGGTCCTCGCCGCCGAGGAAGGCGTTGAGGGTGCGCCCGCCGTAGCCGAACTGCAGGGCCATGCCGTGGCTGCCCTGAGGCACGTTCGAGTGGAAGCCGAACGGCTGGAGGCGGTGGACCTTCTTCAAGGTCTCGCCGTACTGGCCGAGCAGCGTCACCGTCTGAAGGTCGCCCGCGTCGTCGGCGTCGACGTGCTCGGCCCGGAACAGTCGCCCCAGCGCGTGCATCAGGCGTGCCCCGTCTTTCCGTAGCTGCCGTAGTCGACGAGCGCGTCGTCGAGCTTGTCGTCGTCGAGCCCGGCGCCGAAGTCCGAGCCCTCCTCGCCGCCGCCGCCGCCCGCACCCGAACCGGAGCCCTTGCCGGCCCCATCGCCGCCGAGCGTGCGAGGGTCGACCAGCGTGAGGTCCGCCCAGGTGCCGGCCTCGGCCTCGCCCTCGCCCGCGGTCTGGTTGAACACCACGGTCGAGATCGCGAGGTCCTGGTCGATCTCCTCGTCGTCCCACTGGACGGCGACGAGGTGACCCGGCTCCCAGAGCTTGCCCGCCTCGTCGCGCCACGTGGCGACCTTGACCTGGATCGAGATACCGGAGCCGGAGCGACGCAGCATCTCCCAGTCGGCGCGGCGCTTCAGCTCCTTGTCGACGTGGTCACCCTCGTGGTGGACGATCAGCGGGCGGTGGCGCCCGACGCTGTCGTCCTCGGCGGTCTGCTCCTGGCGCAGCGCGTCCGCGCCGGCGCCGAGCGCGCGCTGGCCGCGCACGTGGACCTTCGAGCGCTTGTTCTCGATCGTGCAGTTGAGCTTCCACCGCTTGCACGGCGCCTCGCCGTGCGCGAGCACGCCGGTGTGGCGGTTCTTGCCGGCGCGGGTGATCTTCACGCCGCCGTCGGGCTGGCCGGTGAGCAGGACGCCGCAGTGGCGCGCCTCCCGCTCCAGCGTGCCGAACATCGACTCGCCCGGCACGAGCTGGATCGCGCGCAGCTTCGACAGCACCTGATCCGAGGTGAAATTGATCCCCCACTCGTCGAAGGCCTTGGCCGCCTCCAGCAGGGTCTTGTTCTCTTCCAGCCCGGTCTTGTGCTTGACCGGCGGGCAATCGATGGCGTCGCCCGCCTTCGACCGCCCGGAGATCCCGACCTCGTGCGAGCCGGGTGCGCTCTCGACCTCGTAGTCGTCGGCGTAGCCGGTGCAGAGCAGGTCAGCCTTGGCCGCGCTAAACGACCCGAATGCATCCTCGCCGTCGAGCGGCGCGGTGAAGATCTGGACCTGCTTGCCCCGCCGCACGAGCCGGGCCTGGTCGGACCACGCCGGGTTCGAGGCCTGTAGCGAGAAGCTGATCGCGGCAGCCTTGGCCGAGCGCGTGACATGCACGCCCTGCCAGCCCTGCAGCGCGTGCCCGTCGACCGCGAGGGTGACGAGTTCCGGTTGAAAGCCCATGGTGCCCTCAGGGTCGGCGTGGTCGGGGTCAGCGCGCCGACGGGGTCAGCGCCTCGAAGGCGGTGGGCATGAACAGGCTCGTGCCGCAGCTATTCCGCGCGACCAGATCCGTGGCCCGGGACGGGTCGCGGTAGAGGCCCCAAGCGAGCGCGGTGGACGGCATCGAGCGCGCCGTGGTCACCCGCGCGATCGGCTGGAGCGTCGAGGCCTCTGCCACGAGGAAGGCGCTGGTCTCCCGCGCGGCGGTGCCCAGCACTTCCAGCGCGGCTTGGCCCAGGGCCGCCGCGATGCGGTCGCTCGCGCCGTCCATGGCGGCACCGATGCGGGCGCGGGCGGCGGTGGCCGACTGCCGGTCGGCGAAGTCGGTGCGGGCCTCGGCGAGGAAGGCCTCGCCCAGCGCCGCGGCCTCCACGCCGACGCACAAGGCGCGGGCCAGCGCGTAGGCCTGGGTCAGGGCGGGGGAGGCCGAGGTCGGCGCGCACCCTTGCGTGGCGGCCGCCGCCGCGTAGAGGCCGGCGGCCGCGTCCGCGGGGGCGCAGTCCCGGGCGAGCGATTGGAGGGCGCCGACGAGGGCGCCGACGATCGCTGCGGCGGCCCCCAGGGTCACGAGGCGCGGCGCTTGAATGAAGTTGACCCGGCGCGCGGTGGCGACCGCCGCCTGCGCGGAGGCGGCCGGCACCGGCAGCGTCCGGGCAAGGTCGTCGAGCACGCCAGCGAGCGCCTGCGCCGCCACCGCCGCGCCGGCGAGGGCCGAGGACGGGGGCGAGGCCATGCGGGCTCCGATCTCAGGGCGAGAGGGGCAGACCGATCGGGGGCAGGAAGCCCGCGATCGGGTCGGGGATGAAGCTCTCGATCGCGTCCGACACCACGTCGGCCAGGGTGTCGAGCGCGCCCTGCGCGATGCGGTCGCCGATCGGGATGGCGGGGTAGCCGCCCTGGCCGCCGGCCGCGCCGCCGGCCTCGACGAACTCCAGATCCAGCGCGGCCTTGCCCTGCTGGCTCTTGTCGAAGTTCCAGGCGGCGTTGACCGGCCGGACCGTGACCGGCCGCGTCATCGGCAGGATCAGGTCGCCGGTCCCGCCGGTCGACATCTCCTCCAGGAAGGCGTCGGCTTGGGTGTCCGCATCGTCGCCTACGATGTAGGCGGTGACGCGGTAGCGCCGGACCTTGCGGCCGGTGTCCTCGGTGTCGTGGACCTCGGCCCCGGCGTAGGTGTGGACGGCGACGAAGCGGCCCGCGCCGTCGCCGCCCTCGCGCTCGACCTCGAACGGCAGCCCCCGGAACGAGGCGCCCGGGACCGTCTTCGGCCAGTTGCGCATCTACCGCGTGCCTCCGGGCAGGAGCTTCATCAGCTCGGCGGCGATCTCGCCCGGCAGGTCCCGCTCGATCGTGTCGAGGAAGGCCTTGCGGGTTTCGCCGTCGACCATCTCGTAGGGGATCCAAAGGCCCGACTTCTCGACGCGCAGGTCCTCCTTCCGCCCCCACTTGCCGGAGGTCGAGTAGAACACCTGCCCGTTGAGCCGCCGGACCATGTGCCGATTGGGCGCCTTGCCCGACCGGCGGAAGTAGTGGCCCGACAGCGTCTCGACGTGGCCGCGCTCGGTGTACTGGACGCCGCCCGCGACCTCGTGCGCCCCGAAGTAGCGCAATGACACCTCGCCGCCTTTGGTCCAGAGATAGCCGCGCGCCCCGTTCATGGGCGAGGCGCGGGCCATCTGCACCGCCTTGACGATGATGCGCTTGGACAGACCCGTCTGCTGGACGAGGGCGGGGATGACCCGCGCCTTCGTCTTGGTCAGCACGCGGTTGACCACGAGCGCCTGCGCGTTCGGGAGCTTCGGCCCGAAGGCCGAGAGATCCCGGGCGAGCCGGGCGATCGCCGCGTTGTCGGCGGACACGTCGAGCATGGCCGCCTCCCCGCGGTGATCGGGAAACCGGGCGGCTACCCGATCTCGGTCTGCGGCATCGACACGCCGACGTTGCCGCGGACCGGCCCGTCGGTCTGGATGCGCATGCGCTTTGTCCGCGTGGTCAGCCCCGGCGCCGCGTTCACCTCGACGGTGTGGTGCGAGCGCCAGGACATGTCGCCCAGCCGGTCGATGTGCCGGCCGAGGTCGGCGACATGCTCGCGCATCTCGCTATGTCCGCCCGCGCCCGCCTTCGGCGCGTCGGGCACCGCGCGCTCCGGCATCCGCGGCGACCCGCCCCCGCTCGTGATCGAGCGGATCGAGCCGTCAGGCATTTTCATCGTGCCGTCGCCGAGGTCGAGCCCTTCCTTGCCGTCGAGCCCGCGCACGAGGTGTGGGTCGAGGGCGGCGGGATCCTTGGCCGGGGCCGCACCAGGGAGATCCCTGGCGGCGACGGGGCCGGCGACGGCATCGGCGCCGAACCGCGCCCGCTCGCCTCGGCGCAGTGCGCTGGCCACCTTCGGCGTCCAGTTGCCGATGCCGCTGCCCCGCAGCAGGTACAGAGCGACGCGCGCCTGATCGGCGTGGCTCGCGGACATGGCGTTGGGTGCCGTGATCCCGAGTTTCGGCGCGATGTTGCGCCAGTTCGTGTTGGTGATCTGGTAGTAGCCCTGCGCGGTGTGGCGCCGATCAAACATATAGTTCGGGACGTTTCGACCGCCGCTCTCGTACTTTTGGATGATCCCGAGCTTGTTGCGCTCGGCGTCGCTCGCCTGAACCGATGCGGGGATCTCCAGCGCCGATCCGCCGCCGCCACCGCCGCCGCCGCCACCCGATCCACCGCCCAGGCCACCGCCCAGGCCGCCGCCCAAACCACCGCCGCCCAGGGAAGCCTTGCGGATCATGCCGCCGAGGCCACCTTCGCCGCCGCCGAAGCTCGCCGTCTGGATCCCGGAGCCGCCACCCATGCCCGAGCCGTCGAAGCTCATCTGCAGCGGGATCGCGATGCCCTGCTTGAAGATCCGGGACAGCGCGTCGAACAGGCTCTGCGCCTGATCGACGACCTCCGGGGCTTTCTCGCGGATGCCGGTCTTGATGCCGTCGCCGGCCTTCTGTCCGGCTTCCGTGCCCTTCGCCTGCGCGGCCGTAGCCAACTCCGGACCGAGCCCCGGCAGCTCGTCGCCGGGATTGAGCGGCGCCGCCCCCTTGCGCGCCTCGGCGAGGCCGCGGGCGTACCGGTCGGCGTCGCGCTTGGCCAAGGCCTCGGGGCTCATAGCGCCGCCGAGCCCGAAGCCGTTCAGTCCCGATCCGCCGAGTTCCAAGGGGGCGTCCGGCCGGGTCAGCGTCATGCTCGGGATCGCCTTGGTGCGATCGCCCAAGAACTTGTTGCCGAAGTTCGGGTCGAGGAAGTTGAGCCCCGAGCGCAGCAACCCATCGTCGAGGTTCGGCATCTCGAAGATGTGGTGCTCCTGCGCGGCCTCGGCCAGCGGTTCCAGCGCGAGCGCGCCGGCGACGTTGAGGCCGAACTTCGCGATCCGCCCGAACTTCCCGCCCTTGACGCCGGCCTTTCCCGGCACCTCGCCGGGGACGCCGGGCAGACCGCCCGAAGCGCCGAGCTTCACGGCCGCCGCCTCCAGGGCGAGCGCGGAGTGGTCGAGCGCGACGGCCGAGCCCTTCAGACCGAAACCGCCGTTGAACGCCTTCCACATCGCGACCGAGGCCGCGCCGGAGCCCAGCAGGCCCGCGGTGGCCGCGGCCGGCGCGACCGCTTTGGCGAGGTCCGGATGCTCCTTGTTGAAGGCGGCGAGCCTCACGGACCAGCCGGAGATCGCGGTGGCGACATCGTCCAGGCCATGGGCGGCCTGCACCATGATGGGCGCAGTGACGACGCCGAGGAAGGTCTCCAGCGACTTCGACACGGCACCCATCGCCGCGTTCGGGTCGGACCTGTTGTACTTCGTCCCGTCGAGGCCGCTGGCCTCCCCGTACATCCGGGCGTGCGCCTCGAAGCTCTCCCGCTGCTGGATCAGCTTGGCGATGACGTTGGCGCCGGTGCCGGTGAAGTTCTTCTGCGCCCAGGCGAGCTGATCGTTTTCGGATTTGATGCCGTGGCTCTCCAGCGCCGGCAGCAGATAGGTGTAGACCCATTTGTCCAGGTCGGAGGCCGCGAGGTCGTCGCCCTTCACCGCATGCTTGACGCCCGCCTTCGTGCCCTTGACCTCGCCGGTCTTGAGGATGTCGAGGTTCTTGGGGTCGATCAGCCCGACGCGCGCGAACTCCTTGGCCTTGGAGTGCAGGTTCTGCATCCCGCCGACGATCTGCTTCGTGGCGACGTCGATCGAGTTGCCGGCGGTCGAGCCGCCCAGTTCCTGGCCCAAGGATTGGGCCGTGGTCATGATGAAGCGGTCCGACCAACGCCCGCCGGACGTCTTCGAGTACTTCTGCATCTCATAGATGCCCTCCGGGGTCACCGTCGAGCCCATGACCTGCATGGCCTTGATGTAGCCGTCGAGGAGCTTGGTGAACCGGGCCGGATCCTTGGCCGCGCCGATCGCCTCCGCTCCCTTGACCAGCATGTTGAGGCCGTGACTGGCCGTGCCGGTCTTGTCGTTGGCGTCGAGGAGGGATTTCGCCCGCACCATCGGGTCGATGATGTGATCGACCTCGTGCGGGTCGGTCATCACCGACCGCATCTCCTTCCAGAGTTCCATCACGGAAGCCTGGGTGACGTTCTTGTACTGCGCGGCCAGCCGCAGCGACTCGTCGGTGATGTGCTGGCGCTCGCCGAAGCCGATGCCGGCCTTGGCCATGTTGACGCGCTCGCTCTGCACCTCGGCGCCGGCCTTCAGGGCGTGCCCGATCACGTGGGTGACGCCGTGGACGCCGACCGCGCCGGTGGCGAGCGCGCCCGCCGCACCGACCACGCCGTGCTGGCGCATGTGCTTGGCGGCCTCGGCCTGCTCTTGGGCGTGGTGGCGCGCAGTGCGGGCCGCCTGCTCCTCGACGCGGATCTGGCGGCGCATCGCCTCCGAGGTCCGGTCGAACTCCTGCGCGAGGTGGCGCTGGTGCTGTTCGAGTGCCTGCAGCGGCACGTTGACGGCCGTCGCAGCCTTTTCGGTCTCGTGCAGCGCCCGCGTCTGCTGCTCGTAAGCTCGCGTGGCTTGGGCGACCTCGCGAGCCGCGGACTTCTCGGCCTTCTCAGCCTGACCGAGGGCTTTGGCCGCCTCGGTCATCTGCTTGGCCAGCTCGGAGCCCTTCGCGGGCTTCACACCCTCGAAGGCCGTGAGAGCCACGCGCGCCTTGTCGAGCGCGGTCTTCGCATCCCCGTAGGCCGCGGTAACCTTGTGCAGGTTGGCCTCTGCCGTGGCGGCAGCGCTTCTTGACCCCATCACCGCGTTGACGGCGGCCTGGCTCTTCTCGACGTCGAGCAGCGCCTTGGCGACCCGCTCGGCCCCCTTGGACACGCCCTTGCCGGCCTTCTCGGCCTGCTCGTAGGCCTTGACCACCTGCATCACGGCAGCCGACGCACCCGCGTCCTTGCCGCCCAGGACGAGCTGCGCCTCTACCGTCTTGATCGGCATGGTGGGCGCTCCCCGTCAGCGGCCGCGCCGCACGCGCCGCAGCGCCTCCTCGCGTTCCTGCGCGCGGCGCTCGGCGTGCTCACAGGCCTGGGTGTGCTCGTAGATCAGGTCCTCGACCGTCAGATCGAGGATGTCGCCGTTTCGCCAGCCGAAGTCGTATCGGAGTTCGCTGGCGAGGTCGTCGAGCCATCGTCCGCGGGGCGCCGCTCCAGAAGCGGGTCCGCGTCGAGGAAAAAATCCAGGATCGCGTCCTTGACCTTGTTTGTGTCTTCGATCCCGAGCAGGTGCAGGTCGGTCGCGGCGGCCTTGCCCTCACCCGTCACGAGCAGGCGCTCGGCGTAGGCCTGGACCCGCTCCCAGATCGGCACGATCTGGTAGAAGCCGGGGCGGGCCGGCGAGGGTGCGCGGACGTAGGGCTCGCCGCCGACCTCCATGATCGCCCGCCACGTCGGGTCCTTGAACGCCAGCTCGCGGATGACGGCGTGGCCCACGATGGGCTTCGAGAGCGCGATGGTCTTGGTGGCCACGGGTCAGTTCCAGTCGCTGGCGTCGCGGGAGGGGTGAGGGCCGGAGGCGCCGACCTCAGACCGCGGCCTGCCGGTAGGCGTCGGACTTGAGCGACACGCCGGAGACCTCGCCGGTCTCGGTGTCGATCGTCGGCTTGCCGACCTTGGCGGCGGCGGTGAGGTAGTGGGTCACGCCGGCGTCCATCTCGACGATGGTCACGTTCTCGTCCTTGAGCATGAAGTCCTGGGTCCAGGGCAATCCCCTGCCCCGGTCGAACGACAGCTGCACGGCGGCCAGCTCGGGCTTGACGGTCTTGTAGCCCTTGCCGGACCAGTTGACGCCGGCGTCCACGCTCACGAGCGAGGGATCGACCTGGCACTTGCCGCGGCAGTCGTAGGTGGTGCTGCCGATGGTGACCTGGAGGCGTCCGCCCTGTGTATCCACGGGTCAGCCCTTTCGATGCGGATGTTGCGGGGATCGGCGCGAGGCGCCGGTTACGGGGGCGCCCGGCGCGGATCGCGCGCCGGGCCCGGGGCTCAGAGGCCGGAGGGATCCTGCTCGGCCAGGTCGGCAAACAGCGTCTCGTTGACGGCGAACACCATGAGGCCGGGGGTCACCGCGGTCGGCAGGTAGAAGTTCGCCCGCTGGTTGTCGTAGTCGAAGTCGACGACGACGCTCGCGGCGAACAGGTCGGGCTGCCGCACGACGCCGGCGGTGTGCATGGCGTTGTACTCATGGACCACCACCGCCCGCGCCTGGGGCGGGGTGACCGCGCCCTGGATCGAGCCCGGGTTGTCCTCCATCATCGCCGCGCGCGGATACGCGCCGAGCAGCGCGTTTTTCATGCGCCGCTTGACGTAGACGCCGCCGAACACCTTGCCGATGTCGAGGAAGCCAGTGTCGGCGAGCCCCGCCGCGTTGGTCTGGTAGGTCGTGATGATGCGGTCGCAGGCGACCTGACCGTCGGGCGTGCGCACGAAGGTCGAGATCCCGTTGCGCAGCAGCGAGTCCCGGTCGGCCGGGGCGAAGTCGTTGTTGGGATCGTGCGACGGTCGCAGGCCCGAGAGGACGATCGTCTGCATCGGCCGCACGATCTCGATCGCGGTCTTGAGGTCGCGCCCGAGGTTCTTCGAGAAGGCCACCGCGCCGGCAAGCGCGCCGATCCAGCACCACAGCGGGTGCGGGACGAGGTTCACGCCGAGGATCGTGGCGTGCGGGTCGTTGCGGCCGTCGCCAAAGGCGGTGAGCGCCGACAGGTTGCCGTTCAGGGCGGTGAAGTAGTGCCCGTCGAGGCCGACCATCGGCGAGGCGCGGCCGGCGCCGATCACCGCGAGGAAGTCCCGCACGTCGTTGAGCTGGCCCGTCGAGGCGTAGGGCGCGCCGATGAAGTCGGCCGGCTGGTTGCCGAACTTGGCGAGCAGCGTCGCCATCACCGCGTCGCCCACGCCGTTGGCCATCGCGGTCACGGTCGCGGTGATGCCGGGGACCTCGGCCTCGTCGCCGTCGAGGCCGGCTAGGATGGTGATGCCGTTGCCCTCGGTGCCGGGATGGTTGGCGGTGAGGGTGACCGAGGTGGCCTGGGCGGTGCCGCCCGCGGCCACGGTCGCCGCGACCGGGGCGCCCATCGCGCGGTTGAACTTGGTGTAGCCGCCCGCGATCTCGGCGACCAGGGCGGCGGCGACCACGGCCGCAGTGTCGCCGGTGTCGACGTTCACGTCGTAGCGCTCGCCGCCGATGTAGCGGGTGAGCGTGCCGGGGCTGGTAGCGGTGCCGGCGAGCGCGACCGTGCCGGAGGCGGCGACGGCACCCGCGATGGCGCCGCGGTCGAGCAGGTAGATCTCGCCCAGCGGGTTCATCTGGCGGGCGTAGAGCAGCATCTCGGCCAGGATCGAGCCGGTGCCGCACAGCACGTTCGGATCGGTGAAGCCGGCGTTGTAGAGCTTCCCGTAGAGTGCCACCGCCGAGCCCGCCTTGGCCGGACCGATCAGCACGAGCGGGGACTTCGACGAGTAGGTCGGGGGGCCGGCGTTGATCTCAGCCGCGAACAGCGGGACGCGGATGTCGCCGGAGACGTAATTGAAGGCGACCTGGGAAGCGACCATGGGCGCGGGCTCCAAAGAGAAGGGCCGCTCGATGGCGGCCCGCGTGGGTGGTTCGGAAGGGTTGGGGGGGGGGCGGCCTCAGCCGTGCGCGGCCTCGGGCGCGGGCTCGGCCTCGACGGCGTGCGCGGCCTCGGGCCCAGCGATCGCCGCAGGTTCGGGCTCGGCCGCGACCTCTGCGATGTCGGTCACGGTGATGTCCTCGCGCATCTCCAGGCGGGCCCAGTAGGCCGACCACGTCACGTCGGCGCCGGTGGGCGGCAGCTTCCGGTTGCGTGCCGGGTCGAGGATGGTCGCGCGCGGGTGCGCGGGCGTGACGTGCTTGCGCATCAAGGGGTCTCCGCGGGCGGGAACGGGAAGGTGATGGCCGGGACCGGATCGTCCGGCACCGGCGTGCCGGTGCCATCCGGGTTGAAGGCGCCGGACTGGATCGGCCTCGGCGGGGTGAGCAGGCCGGCGAGCGCCGCCGCCTCAAGCTTGCACACCATCTCGGCGTAGGAGCCGGGCTTGGCCGCCCGCGCCACCGTGCGCAGCGGGTCGGGCAGCACGGCGTAGGGATCGGTCGGGGACGCGCCCAGGGTGGGGGCGTCGTTCTTGAGTTCCACCCGATAGGTCAGCAGGTGGATCGCGAACTTGACCCCGGTCTCGTCCGTGGCGAAGCGCGCGCTCGACCGCTCCGGGACCCGCCGGAGGACCTGGCGCACCAAGAGGTTCCCCTCGGGCGTCGGCCCGCTGGCGATCGGGTGGACGCGCCCCTGCGTGAGCATCACGTCGGCGCACCACGCGTAGCGGTTGAGCCGCGCCTCGCTCGCGCCATCGATGGCGGGCACGAGGATCTCGGTGCCGGCCTCGCCGTCGAGCGTGGCCCGCAACGCGATCTCCAGGCACAGGTTGCAATGGTCGTTGAACGGCAGGCCGCCGTTGTTGCGGGAGTAGGCCTCGCCCTTCAGCTCCTCGGTGGTCACGACGATCACCGGGATCGGCTGGCTCGCCTTGAAATCCCCGAACGCCGAGTCGTAGATCCGGCCCTGGCACTCGCGCGCGAGCACCGGGTGCGAGTTCAGGGCCGCGATCGTGGCGAGCCGCAGGGCGGTCAGCGCGTAGCTCATCCGACCTCCGCGAGGTGCGCGAACCCGCGCCCGAACTGCTGCGGCACGACCTTGGTGATCGCGTAGCGCCGACCCGTGCGCGTCCGAGTCAGCACATCGTCGGGTTCGACAGCCGTGCCGATCGCGTCGAGCTGCAGGATCGCGATCGGGCACTCGGCCACGATCGGGCGGGTGGTGGAGTCGGCCATGCTGCGTCCGTGGGCGTGCAGCGGCGCCCCCTTGTCGAGGAGCACGGCCTGGACCGGAAGCATCGGCCGGTAGGGGTCGGCGATGGTCGCCTGGTTCACGTCAGGGACCTCAAGGCCGCCGGCGACCGTCATGGTCGGCCGGGTCTGAGGCTCCAGCAGGAACGGCTCCATCTCGTTGAAGTGGACGAGCAGGTCGCTCGACCGCGCGGCCCACGCCGACTCGAACGGGGATGGCATGGGCTCAGCCTCCGGGCCGCGCGGCCGGCTATGATCAGGCGGCGGGCGGGGCCTTGGGGGCCGCGACGGCCTTCGGCTCCTCGTAGAGTTCGGCCTTCTTGGCCTCGATCAGGGCGTCGGCCTCGTCGGCGTCGATCTCGACGGGCGTGCCGGGGGGCACCTCCTTGATGACGTACTTGCCGCCGGTCACGCCGCCGTTGGCGTCGATCGTGAACGGCTTGTGGCCGGCGCCGGGCAGGTGCAGCGTGACGTTGGCGCGGATGGTCTTGGTCGCCATGGGGCGGCTCCGAGTTCGAGGGATCGGTCAGGTCGGCGCGAGCCGGTGGGCGACGGGCGCCCGCGCGAGGTGGGCCGGCGCTCACGCCGGCCCGGTCGAGCCTCAGTTGACGGTCGCGGCCAGCGAGGCGTTGATCCAGCCGAACAGCGGCAGGGGCGCGGAGGCCATGTTCTGCAGCGTGGTGGCCGGCTCCTCGACGTCCCACACCTTGGGGAAGCGCGGCATGGCCTTGAAGCCGGCACGCCGGTCGCGCACGGCGCCGTAGGTCTTGATGCCCTGGAGCGCGTCGACGTTGGCGAGGATCACCGTGTTGTTCGGCATGAACTGCTGAATGTTGCCGGCGTCGTCCTCGTAGAGTTCCTGGTACTGCCAGAAGTCGAACTCGGGCAGCGAGCCGAGGTAGGCGACTTCCTGGCCGACCGCGCCGCCGGTGGTCTTGCCGGCCAGGTCGATGTTGCCGGCGGTCTGGCGGAACGAGTTCATCACCTTCGTGACGGTCGAGGAGTTGATCAGCATGTCGCCGGCCAGCGGGTCGAGCAGGACCGTGCGCGGCTTGAAGCCGGACACGCGCTGCACCTGGGTCGACCACGCGCGGATGTTCTGGAGCGGATCCACCCCGGACTGACCCCAGCGCAGCGCGCCGGTGAGCTGGATCGTCAGGCTCGGATCGCGGCCCATGCTGAGGGTCTTGGACGGGTACTTCGGGCCCTGGCAGATCACGGAGCCGGTGAGCAGGAGCTGGAGCGCCATCCAGATCTCGGTCCGGGTGATCGCGTCGTCCTGCAGCAGCATGTTGTCGAGGATGGTCAGGTCGAAGCGCTGCTCGGGGGTCAGCTCGCCGAGCAGGCGCTCACCGACGCGGCGCTTGAGCGCCTTGAACGGCTCGACCACGTGCTTCGGGCGCACCGTCGGAGGGGTGAAGCTCTTGGTCGAGTAGCCGCGCGAGGGCAGGATCTGCCCCTCGACCGTATCGGCCACGAACGCGGCCAGACGCCGGGCGCGCTGCACCTGGTCGAAGAACACCTCCTCGGTGTCGAACTGCTGGAAGAACTTGAAGAAGGTGTCGAGGATGAACCGGCTCGGCCGGTCGAGGACGCCGAAGGCGCCGAGCAACTGGGCGGTGGAGTTGGTATCGAGCGGCATGAACGCGGGCTCCGAACGCGAAGGGCCCGCGCGGGGCCCTGGAAGGTTGCCGGGAGGGGTGAGGGTCGGGTCAGCCGGGACCGTTCAGGTCGGCCTGGGTTCGGATCAGCCGAGCGTGCCGGCCTTGCGGACGTAGATCTTCGAGCCGGCGGCGCGCAGCGCGGCCTCCAGCGTGTCGATCGTCCAGCTCGGGTCGAGGGTCAGCAGCTCGGCGACGAACTCGCCGTCGTCGTAGCCCGAGCAGGCGACATCGGCCGCCGAGGCGTCGATGTTGAAGGCGAGCACCATCGCCGGGGCCTGGGAGCCGTCGGAGGCCGTCTTGACGCAGGGCACGTACTTGTCGGACGCGGTGATGCGACCGAGCACGGTGCCGCGCATCAGCAGGACGCCCGAGGCATTGGCGCCCGACGCGACGGTGATGGCGCGGTCGCGCTGGTGCTCGCCGGCGCGCAGCGAGGTCGGGTTGTACGGGGGATAATCGGTCATCGCGGCGCTCTCCGGCGGCGGAAGGGGTGGGGGTGAGGCGCGGGCGGCCCGCTCAGCGCAGGCCGATCAGCGCCTTGGCTTCGGCCGCGCCGCGGTCGGCGTCGGACATGTTGGCCGGGTTCTGGCCACCGCTGGCGCCCAGCTCGATCGCCTTCTCGCCGGCCATGTCGGAGGCGAGGTTCGGCTTGGCCGGCTCGGGGGCGGCGGCCTTCGGAGCCTTGGCGAGCGCGGCGAGCGCGGCCGCGGCCGGCAGGTCGCTGTCAAAGGCGAAGTGCTGGGCCAGATCCTCGCGGCCCTTGGCCTCCTCGGAGCCGAGGATCTCCTTGATCCGGGTCTTGGCGTCGGTGGCGCCCGCGGTCTGACCGGCGGTCTGGCCGGCCGCCAGGGCCTCGGCCCGCGCGCTGGCGAGGGCCGCGTCGTGGGCCGCCTGGGTGATGTCGGACATGCTCTCGTCGTCCTCTGCGTCGGTGGAAAGGTCCGCCGCAAAGGCGGCGACGGCGTCCTCCAGGGAGCCGATTGCGTCGGCGAGCCCGACCGTGATGGCTTGGCTCGCCCCATAGGTCAGGGCCTCGGTCGCCCGGACCGCGTCGGGTTCCATCGCCCGGTTGCGGGCGACCGTGTCGACGAACACGGCCATCAGCTCGTCGACCCGCGCCTGCCAGCGCGCCTTGACGTCGTCGGGCAGCGGCTCGGCCGAGTTGCCGTCGACCTTGTGCTTGCCGGCGTAGATGAACGTGATTTTGAGCCCGGCCTTCTCCAGCGCGGCCGAGGCGTCGGTGTGGCTCACCACGATGCCGATCGAGCCGACGGTGCCGGTGCGGGCGACCCAGATCTGGTCGGCGGCCGAGGCGATCGAGTAGGCCGCCGACGCCGCACGCTCGTGGGCGAACGCCCGGAGCGGCTTCTGTCCGCGCGCGGCGAAGATCGCATCGACGAGGTCGAAATTGCCCGCGACCTCGCCGCCCGGGCTGTCACACAGGAAGGCGATCCCCTTGACGCCCGGGTCGGCCAGCCCGCGCTCCAGGGCGCGGCGGATGTAGACGTAGCCGGTGGCGTATGTGGCGACCGCAAAGCTCAGGTTGGCGAGCAGGATGCCCTTGACCGGGATCTGGAGCACGCCGCCCGCGACCACGTAGGGGCGGTAGGCGTTCATCCAGTGGCCGGGCGCGGGCCAGAAGCCGTCATCGGCCACCGCCAGCGCCGCCTGACCGGCGAGCAGGTCGGCGGCGTGCGGATCGGCCACGAGCGCGGCCAGACAGGCGGAGACCTCGCCGGCGGCCGCGCCATCGACGAGGCAGGGCCGGCCCTCGGGGAACAGGGCCGCCATCAGGTTCGACATGGCTGAAAACCTCGGGCGGGCGGCCCGGGGCCGCATCAGGTGTCGTCGTCCTCGGACTTCGGCGCCGCGTCGTTCCCTTCGGCCTTGCGCGCGGGGGTTCCGCGCGCCGCGTCCGGGTCGAGGCCGAGGCGGATGAGGTAGCGGCGCTCGCGCGCCTGCTGCTGGGCATCCTCCTCCCAGTCGGCGCCCTGCTCGGCCGCCTCCCGCTCGCGGGTGGACAGGCCGGCGGCGGTGCGCTCGATCGCGGCGGAGGCCTCTTTCAGCGGGTCGACCCAGCCGCGGGCAGGCCCGATCCACTTGGCCGCGCAGTAGGCCGCCTTCTTCGCCCGGAAGTCCGGTGCGCCCTTCGGGGCTTTGACGATGCCACGGTCGAGCGCCTCCTCCAGCCATGCCGCGTAGATCGGCTGCATGAACTGGGTGGCGAAGTGCTCCTTGCGCGCGGTGAAGCCGCGCCAGACTTCGAGCAGGGCCGCCCGGGCGGACGAGTAGTTCACCTGCCCCCGGTCAATTAAACTTAATTAAAACAATGCGTTAGATAGAAATGTCGCGTTTTTGTCGCGTCGGCTTACGGGTGACGGGCCGTCAGTGGCGGGATCAGTCGCCCCGGATCAAGCAGTGCGGCCGAGGCGTGGATCGCTTTGCGGCTCGTGCCGTCGTCCCGGAACATGTGCCCGTACACGTCCATGGTCATGGCGATCGAGCTGTGCCCCACGAGCGTCTTGATGTTGAACGGCTGCAGCCCGACCGAGGCGAGGATCGACACGTTGAAGTGCCGCAGCGCGTGCAGCGTATAGAGCGGCTTGTCCACCGGGTCGGTAAGGCCTGCCTTTTTAAGAAGCCGCACGAAATTGAACCAAAGCGCGTTCACCTCGAACGGTCTGCCCTTGGCGTTGAGCAGCACGTAGCCGGTCGGCGCTGGGCCGCACTCGACGTGGAGCGCCCGTAGGAACGCCGACACCTGCGGCGCGAGCGGCACCGTCCGGTTGCCCGCCGCGCTCTTCGGCCCCTTGAGACCATCATAGTGCGACTGGCTGTGCCGGACGTGCAGCTCGTCGGCCTCGAAGTCGATGTTCTCCCATTGCAAGGCGCAGATCTCGCCGCGCCGCAGGCCGGCGAAGGTCGAGAGCAGCACGAGGGCGAGCGTCGCCCGGAAGGCGGCGCGCTGCTCACGCGGCTCGCGCCGACAAGCGGCTTCGAGGATGCGGCGCATCTCGTCCTTCGACGGGATCTTTTTGCGCGTCGGGCGGCGGTTCGGCACCCGCAGCGCCCGACCCGTGAGCGGGCTGAGAACTAGTGTGTTCTGCGCCACCGCGAACTTGAGCACCTGCTTGAGCGCCACGCAGATGTTGTCGACCGTGCCCGCCATCAGCGTCTCGGCCTTGGCATTCACAAAGCTCTGCAGGACGGCGAACGTCAGTTCGGGGAGCCGGTGCTGGCCGAGCGCCGGGAGAATGTGAGCGCGCACGCTGCCCCGGTATTTGGCGAGCGTACCGCCGGCCATCTTGTCGTCGATCCGGTGGCGACGCTCACAGTCGTTGAGCCAACGCTCGGCGGCATCGGCGAGCGTCGTCGATTGCGAAGCGGCGACATGCGTGCCGTGATCGAGTTCCTCCTCGATCTTTCGTCGAAGCGCATCGGCATCCTTCTTGAGGCCGCTCTTCGGAGTGGCGCGGCGGCGCTTGCCGCTCGCGTCGGTGTACTCCACCACCCACGGGAATTTGCCCTCGCGGTTCGGTGTCGTGAGCTTGCGAACGCTCGCCATGTCAGCGCCCTCCCTCGATCGGGAACAGGGTGCCCTGCGCGGCCTTAACGTTCGATTCAAGAACCGCCAGCATGGCCGGCGTCATCGGCAGGCCGAGCTTAGGCCACAGCTCACGCGCGGCGGCCTTGCCGTAGCTGCGGCGCGCCTCGGTCACGAGGTTGCAGGCGGTGCCGTAGGCGATATCGGGCGAAGCCTCCGGCTCGGCCGTGACGCCGAAGGCACGCGCCAGCACCCGGTAAGCCTCGCGCTGATAGGCGAGCGCCTTCTCGCGCGTGGACTCATGCCGGATGCGGTTGGTGTCGACGGTGAACAGCCAGCCGTTGACGAGGTCGAGGCGCAGGCATGCCGCCTCCTGCGTGCCGCCCCGGCTAAAAGGTATGGTCATCATGGCCATACCTTCAGACAGGATCGGATCGCGCTTCACCCGGCGGAGCTGCGCAGTCCAGTCGAGGCCCATTGCCTCGACGATCGGCTTGAGGGCGACGTACTCGCCATCTTCGCGGCGGAAGCCGTAAAGTTCGTCTCCACGGAAGTTCACGGTCACGATCTGACCCACGGGAAGTCTCCTAAATTGTCGGAAAATCCGATGATTGGTGGAGCGCGTTCAAACCTGAGCGCCGCACAGGTTTCGAACGAGAAAGGCCCGGCCGCAGGATTGCGGCCGGGCCAAGGTGTCGTCAGACCATGCGCATGAGGTCGAGCATCACGGCGTGGGCCACGTCCATATCGTATGCGTGGCCGCCCTGACGCTTGATATCACTGCGCAAATCGAACCAGCCGCTGTCAGGATCGTCGCTGAGGGCGAACGCCCTCACCTTGAGCAGAACATCCGGCAGTCCGTTGCAGGGTTGGAGTGCGATCGCCGCTCGTAGCTCTCCGCAGGCCGTGATCAGACGACTAGTCTCCTCACTCCAAGTCCGGTCGATACCGTCGAGCCTGTCCATTTCGTCGTGAAGAGCGCGGTGATCGGCCTCGTACTTCTGCACGAGGCGCAGCAGCGAAGTTGATGCTATTGCCGAAGCGGGCTGCGGGATCGGCGCTAGTGGCGCCGCGAGGATGGCGCCGAGGGTGGCGCGGCGGGTCGAGGAGGTCATTGGCTGCCCTCCCCGCTCGGTCGGACCAGATCCCAAGCGCGTTCCCAGTCCCGTTCGACGCGTTCAGCGACGGCACGCATCGCTGGGCCGACGATGAGAAGGCAATCGCTTGGATCGTTGTCGGTAGAGCCCAGCGCGAAGACGACATCCGCCCATTTGATGAGGTCGCGGACATCACCTTCCATGCTGAAGATGAGGCCGGGAAGGTCCTCCCGGCGATGATCTTGGTTCATCGTCCGCCCTCCCCTGCATCGTGCGCCAGGGAGCCTTGCCCGGTGTAGAACGCCTGTTCGCACAAGCCGACCCACTCGGGGGCGTTCGCCTCCATGTCGTGATCTGGCTCGCCGTCCGTATCGGGTTCGCGCTCGTCGTCGCCCTCGGGACCTTCGGCCGGATCGTCCTCCCGGTCGTCGCCGCTGCCATAGGCCCAATCCAGGGCCGGGCCGGCGGTGAACGGGTTCGGCGCGCCTAGGCTCGGCTCGAAGTCCGGATCACCGCCGAGAAGGTCGAGGGTGGCGATGTCCGTCTCGATCCGGTCGGCGAGCGCCCGGCGGAGTGCCAGGAGGCCGGGGTTGCGGGCGAAGTGGGGGTCACTCGCCCGCAGGGTCATGATCGCCTCAGCGAGGCCGCCGGAAGCCGGCAAGGGGTGTGCATGGCGATGGGGGTGCATCAGCGCCTCCCCGCCTTGATCGCCGCGGCGACCTCTTGATCAGCCATCCAGCGCTCAAGGGTGACCTTGCGCACGCAGATGGTCGAGCCGATGCGGAATGACGGGATCAGCCCGCGACTGCATCGGTGTCTCGCCTGCGATTCCCGCATCCCGAGGAAACGGGCGATGTCTGGCACGCCCACGAGGAGCGCGCCCTCGAGCTGGTCGGTGGCCGTCACTTCACTCGGCCTTGGGAGCCGCGCAGTGGGTTGGGCCGTCCGCTCGGCCGCAGCCTGAGCGTCCGCCTCCAGCGCGTCGATGCGCTCGCGCATCTCGGCGATCACGCGATCCCGTTCCTGGAGGGCGATGAAGCCGCCGCCGGTGGCGATCTCCTCCCGCCCGCGCCGGAATTCGGCGAACACCCGCAGGATGCGCGTGCGCGTCGCCGAGGCGACGTTGCCCGACACGAGGTCGCAGACGGCAAGCGCCTGCATCTCGGTCAGCCAGTAGCCAACGAGCGGTCGGCCGTGGTTGCCGCGGGCCGGTGCGGCCCCCGAACTGCTGAGGATGCGGCCGAGGCCCGACAGCGCCGCCCGGTGCGAGCGCACGAGGTTGCGCACCGGCAGCGGGTCGCGGAAGCCGAGCTGGACGCCCACGCGCTCGTCATAGACGCGCGGCTCGCTATCCTGCGCGGTGCTGAGATCAGAGACTGTCAGCGCCACCGTACCGGGGAGCCAAGCGCCCTTGTACTTCGGCCGAACGTGCGGGGCGGCGCCGATCAACGCCACGCGCTGACGGAGTTCGGCTACCTCCGAGGCGAGATGCGCCAGCGTCTGCGCGGCCTCGTGCTCCACCGGGAGCTGTCCCCGCCGGTAGGCGAGGAACACCTCGATAACCGCCTTGCGGACCAGGGCGGCCTGCGGGGTGCGGGAGAGAGCGCAGATGACGAGAGCTTGGCCCTCGTTGAGCCAGTACTCTTTGCCGGGCCGCCCCCTGCCGCTCGGATCGGTGTTTTCCGCCGCCGTGGCGGAAATCTCTCCATGGGTCGAAAGCTCACCGGCGTTCCGGGCGATAAGCGCGCGGATCTTGTGAGGATCTGTGAAGCCCAAGCGATGGGCTAACTCAAGGTCCCGCACGCGGGGTTCTCCATCGGCGTCACGCAACGCGGATGGGTCGAACGCTGATGCACTGCTGTCGTGCACCAGCGCGAGGCTGGTTCTAGTCATCAGGGATCGTCTCTGGGATTCGACCCGGCTTTCCACGGCCGGGGGTTTCCCCCATGGCGGGGAAAACCATGCCAGCGGACAGCGCTGGCGCCGGGAGGGTGGAAACACGCCCAGAGAACGTGCGCGGCGATCTTTACCCCGAGGGGCTGTTGTATCGCGGCCGAGAGTTACCTCTTGACCGTATCGCCGCACTCCCGGCATAGTGAGCCGGTCGCGCTCACCGGGAGGTGAGCACGTTCATTACGGGGCTCTTCACCCGGCAAGGTGACGAACTTCCGCTCTGGACTGAACCGCCAACCCTTGCAGGGGTCCGGTTCGGGAGTTTCCACGCTCCGCAGAAATCATGACACGAACACCCCGCGCCCGGCAAGGCGGCGGGGGTTTCGTGCGTGCGCGCTTGACAGGTTGCGGGGCGCCGCACGACCTGTCCGACCCCCATCTGGCGCCTCCATGGCGCTTTGATACGCAAGCTACGCTTACTGGCGGCGCCTCGTGAAACGGCCAAAAACCCGTGCGGCTTCCCCCACAATGATTGGTTACGATAGAATTCGATTCGTCGCCGCCACAGAGCGACCGTAGGGATGGATGCGCCATGCGACACGCCGAGCAGATTGTGTTCAAGACGGTGTCCGCGACACCGAAGGAATTCGACTTCAATGGTTGCTGGCACAACGAGTTGGGCTCCACGATGGAGCTTAAGGTGGAGGAAGAAAAGCTCACCGGCTCCTACACGAGCAACGTAAGCAACGACGGCGGCCCGACCGAGCCATTCTCGCTGATCGGCACCGTTTCCGGTGACTTGTTTTCTTTTACGGTCAACTGGGGTCCCGAGATTACGACTTGGATTGGCCACCACGTCGAGCAAGACGGCAGTGCGAAACTGCTAACTTTATGGCATATCGTCCAGGCAGTTGCTGACGAGACAGATCCGCAAAAACAGTGGAAGATGATCCTGTCGGGGGCTGACGAGTTCTACCGCTAGATCTGCGAGTTGGTCTGAAACCCTGCCGCCCGGTAAGGCGCGCGCCTTTGCGTTCGCCGCACTCGACTCCCTCAATCCGCGCCGTCATCGTCCTGCTCAGCATCCCGAGGAGGACCGCATGGCCAAGGCTCAAGATGACGGCGCGAACCACTCGCTGCCGATCGCGGCCTTAACAGAGCGCCATCGAGCCGAGCTTGAGGCAATCGGCTGGACGGTGATCCTGTTGAGCGACGAACAAGGCGGCTCGCTCTGCCTGCACGCCACACGCAACGGCGAGGTCGACAAACTTCCGACCGTTATGCTCGCCTATCACCCGATCAAGTACACGCTGGTGCCGGTCGACTCGGGCCGCTTCGAGCGACGCGACGTTCGCCAGATGCTGAAGCCGTGGGCGGTCAACACGCGACGCGGCGGCCAGGGCGGCCAGTGGAAGGACGAGGCGCTGGCCGTCGAGGCGTTCTTACGAGAAGCGTCGACCTTTTCGTGAACGCGGACCCGCCGCGCGGTAAGGAGTGCGAGTTTTTGCGTACTGACCCACTTAACTCCGCGGCGGCAGGGTTATCGTGGCACGCGGCACCTGGTTTCGGCTGCGGTGCTTTGTCGTCCCACGATGAGCTATGGCTCCCTCAGAAAATGCAAATCTTTCGCAACCTACGCAGTACGGAGGAACGCTGGTGCGCAGAATGAAAAGCTGGCTTCAGCCGCTCGCAGCGCAATTGTATGTTCCGCTCAGAGGCTTACATCAAGCAACTCGCCAGCGGCGCGCGGCGCACGAATTGAGGGTCTAGTATGTCATCAGCCGCAGGCGCTGTGTCTTTGGGATATGAACTGATAAAAATCGCAAAGCGAGAAGGTTGGTTTGAAGACGCGTTAGATTATTTCCGCACCAAGCACAAAGTATTGCTTCTTGGGTCGAGTGGCGTTGGCAAGACACAATTCGGAGACTCAATTAATAACCCGCAGTCAACACCACTGTCGATCGCAAATCGGACCGAGTTCGCGAATGAAGGTAGATATGATATTGGAGGCTTACTGTTTGAACTGACCGATACCCCAGGTCAATTAGAGCATCAAGAGCGTCGACGTCGCGCGCTAGCTAAATCTATTCGCGAAGGATTTGGTGGAGTTGCTAACTTTGTTTGTTATGGATACCATGAATACGGAGTGCCGGCCGCCTCTGTACTGAAAGACGAGGGTGTTATATTGGAATATTTGAGCGAACATCGGCAAAAGGAAATAGAACTTCTGTCCGAATGGGCGACCGTAATGACTTCGGAGTGGGTTCTTACTGTAGTTACTAAAGCCGATATTTGGTGGGATAGCCGCGAGGAGGTTCTAGATTATTATACCAAAGGTCCATATGCCCACCGAATCCAAAATTTATTCCCTGGCAGCATTCACATTGTTAGACCATATTCTTCGTTATCAGAGAGATTCTACGGTAAGATTGGAGGTTCGAGCGAGTTCGGAGATAAAACCCGCCGCGACATGAGGAACGAGGTGCTTCGCGTTTTCACCGAATCGACGCGTCAAATTGGCGGAAAATAATTATGATGCTTGAGACCGACTCTCCTGAGATCGATGAATATCTTGGGCGCCTAACCAAGATTACGCAGTTGCTTAGATCAAAAGCAACAACCTTAGTTGGTTTGGGCTGTTTGAATCTAGGGTTGTTAGGGATAGCATTTCTTGATTACCGTGGGGCCATAAATGTGCCCGCCATTATGTTGGTCACAACAGAAACCATTGTATTCATGGCAATTTATGCTTATATATTCAGTTTTGAATTATCTGTTAGGGCTGGAGACACGATTTACAACGAAATAAGTGACGAACTTCAGTGGGATATCAGAGTGAAGTTCAGAACATCTAGTAGTGACGCTCCTGCTTCCAGACCCGTCATGAAGCATCGTGTGATACTGCGGGATTTCATCAAGAGTTCTGATTTGCCCTTTATGCAGGGCCAAAAAGGCAGAGCCGTGTGGATGCTCGAATCATTATTGATATGGATAAGTGTAGTTCTACTTATTAGGCTGTAATGTATCCTGTTGTTGACAAGTCTTCATATTGTCGACTATTCGATGGACGCTGCTTTTTCCGATGCCCAATTGCGCTGCAATCGCGCTCAAACTTAGCCCTTTGATCGCCAGGGCTTCAATCTCTGCTGTCTTTGCCCGCGCCGTCGGCTTCCGGCCCTTGTAAAGGCCGGCGACCTTTGCCTTGGTGATCCCCTCGCGCTGACGCTCAAGCATCATCTCCCGCTCGAACTGCGCCACGCCGCCGAGCACTGCTAACATCAGCTTGCCGGTGGGTGTGCCGGTGTCGACCCCGAGATTGGCGACCCGCAGGGCTATGCTCTTGGCTGTAAGGGCGTCGAGAAGCGCGCCGAGGTGAGTGACCGAGCGTGCAAGCCGATCGAGTTTGGTCACCACCAACGTGTCACCCTCGCGCAGGAAGGCAAGTGCTGCGTCGAGCTGCGGCCGGATGCCGACCGCCGACACCTGCTCTTGGAACAGCCGCTCGCAGCCGAGAGCCGTCAGGTCGCGGATCTGCGCGTCGAGGCCCGCCTCCTGGTCAAGCGTCGAGGTGCGGGCGTAGCCAACAAGCATGGCAGGTTCGTCCGTTCCGATAGGGTTTGAGAGTTGATGCGCCGAACCGTTCCATAGCTGGTCAGGACTTCAACGGGACGGCAGATGCCAAGGCGGCGTTCCGTTGACGACCGTTCCACTAGGGCCTGCCTTATCGGAACAACCAACATACGGCTGTAGGTACCTAGAATTCCCTGTGGTCACAGCCATCTACGGTTTGCATTCAGGCGTGGCGAATCGGGCTCAGAAGTCTTGGCCTATTTAATTTGAGGATGTCGATCAGATGGCAGTTTGGTTCATCGTACGAGTCGAGCTTCATAAGGATCCCAACGGTCCTGTGATCTCAAGTGAGGAGTACAATGATCTGCATAATTTAATGCAGCAGAGTCATTTCTCTCGCCAAGTAGTGGCCGATGATGGGACGGTCTATCAGCTCCCTCCGGCTGAGTATTTCTTCAACGGCCGCGATAATGTCACAGCTGCGGTGTTGCGCGACATTCTAGAATCTATTCTACAGTACTTCAGACTAAACTCATCAATACTGGTAACAGAGACGCACTCGCTAGCTTGGGCAGGTTTGGCTCCAGTCCGTCACGCTACTGGGATACCCCCCCGCTGATTCCGCAATCAGCCGCTCTGATGTCCAGTGTACCCTATCGTACACGGACATCCTGCTGTAAAAGCACAGTGAAAATGGCAAATCTGGTTATGGAATGATGGATGCCACACACACCGAACCTTAGTTCATTATCTTTGGCAGCGACCACTCCGGGGCAACTAGTATCCTTTGGCGACCGTGGCGCTAATCGCATGGCTGTTGTCATACAACCTGTGAGCGGTCAGGCAACGGCGGATTTGGTTTTGCTTCCTCACCCAAAGGTTGATCCGGCGGAAGCATATGCCTATTTTCCAATGCATTTTTTCACGGGCATATCTGCTTTGGTGTATGACGATCCGATCATACAAGTGGCGCCTGACGCTTCAGATGTTGAGTACGACCAGCATCAAAGTAGACGCGGTGGCTGGTTGTATCTCATTGAACGAGAATTTTTTATCTGCGCAACTTCGCCTTCGGGCATATTACCTGCTCAAAGGCGGCTTTTCAGCTTGAACGATGGTAGGCAATTGATCGGACATCAAGGTTCAATAGTTGGCTTCCGAGCGTGGCGATTCGCGACACCTTTAACCGAGCAGGCCCCGGTAATCCTGTTCGACTCGACAAAGTAGGTCGCTGCAGAGATTGAGAGCAGCGCCGCGTCAGCAGGCTACACCCTGCCGTACAACCGTCCCGTCAATGTCACCGCCTCGCGCGGGCCGTCGCGCTCGGTCCTTAACGACCGAAGCGCCGCCGTTGTACTCCGCGGCCGCATGGCCGGACGTCAGGCCCTCACGCTTCCGCGCAGGCCGCCATAGGGCGCCCCGTAGAAGGTGGTGGAGCCTCCGCTGCTGACGTTCTCGATCGCCTGCAGGAAGTGCGCGCCGAGCAAGTTGCCGGACCAAGAGGCCACTACATCGGTGAACTGAACGCTCGATGAGCTGTTGGCGCCGGTGCCGTTGATGGCACTGGGCGCGGCAGCCGTCGTGCTGTCCAGCCCCAAAGACGTTACCGCGGTGAGCGTGCTGGCCGGGTTGCAGTTTGTCTTGTAGGTGGCCTCGACGGCATCTTCCGTGACGCCGACGACGAACGTGATCCGGTTGCTGTTGCTGCCGTTAATCGAACGGAGACCGTTGCCGCCGGCGTAAGACCAGCTCGCCGTAGTGTCCTGCACGAACGGCCGGAAGAGCCGCCGCTCGAAGGCGTTCCAGACGTTGAGGATGGCCGCCTGCGAGCCATTGGAAGCTGAACCGCCAAGGCTCCACGACACCGTGGCGCCGCTCAGATCCGTGGCGATGGTGCCGACGTACACGCCCATGCCGGCGGCCGGGCCGTTCGTGATCGAGAACGCGTTGACGAGGGCGCCGAAGACCCGGGTGAGCGCGGTCGAGCCGGCCCCGGTGCCGCGCGCCGTGTTCGATCCCGCACCGGCACCGGCCGACCAAGCCGGGCCGCGCGTGACGCGGAACGTACCGCCGTCATTCCAGGCGAAGTAATCGTAGACCTGCCCGGCCGCCGCCGCGCTCGGGCTCTTCGTGGCGTCGGAGAGGGCCTGGGAGACCTCGCTGAAGAACGCCGGCACGGGCGGCGTCGAGAGACCTGTTCCGACCAGGGCCAAACGACCGAGTGGGGTATAGTAGACCGTGCTGGCTGCAGAGACGGCGGAGGTCATCACCGGCGTGCCGGAGGTCAGCGTCAGGCGCCCTTGGGGTTGCGTCATCAGGCCGAGGCTCGCCTGCGCGGCGATCGGGCTCGACACGTCCGACAGGTTGTTGGCGGCGAGCAGCGCCCCGGCGCCGACGAGGCCGGTGTAGCCGGTGGGCCAAGCGCCGCCGGCCTTCGGCCCGTAGAGCCGGGTGTTGGCCGTGTCGAGGTAGAAGTCGCCGTTGGCGCCGAGGCTGTTGGCCGGTGCGCCGGAACCGTTCTGGATCCCGTTCCCGGCCGCGCCGGCCGGGGCGAGCGGGAGCCAGTATCCGGCGGCGAGGTCGGTGGCGAAGGACGCCGAGGCGATGTTGGAGACGGCGCAGACGTAGGACCCGCCGTTGACCGAGACGGTCGTGGCGGGCGCGGAGGCCACGCACAGGAGCCCCTGGGCCCAAGGCACGATCGGCGCGTAGGCCGCGGGTCCGGCCGCGCCGACATCGCCGCGGGGAATGATGAGGTCGATGACTTGGTTGGGTGCCGTGCCGGAAACGGTCGCGGAGGCGGCGGACCCGGCGGGCCCGGTCAGGATGGACCGGATCGTGAGAACGTTGGCCGGGCCGGGCGCGCCGCCCGGGCCGCTCATGAACAGGCGCTTACTGGGACCAGGCATCGTTTCAATCCTCTTCGATGCGAGCCACGGAACCGCAAAAACGAAAGCCCCACCCGGGGTGCCGGGCGGGGCTCAATCGATTTGGGTGTCTGATGAAGTGACCGCCTACCCGATTTCGGTCTGCAGCATGCTGACCCCGACGTTGCCGCGAACCGGACCGTCATCGAAGCGGCGCATTTTCTTCACCCGAGCGCTATCACGGCCGGAGCCGGTCAACTCGATGGTGTGGTGGGTACGGACCGACATCTGCTCCATGCGCTCGGCTGCGGCATGCATGCGGTCGGCCGCCGCCTGCATGTCGGCCGCCGAGCCTCCGCCGGATCCATAGCGCGGCACGTCGGGCACGGCGCGGTCTGGCATCCTGGTCGGAATCGAGCGGATTGCGCCGGAGGGTATCCGCATCGTCCCGTTGCCGAGGTCGAGCCCTGGCTGTCCGTCGAGACCTTTCAGGAATGCGGATCGAGGGGCAGCCGGGTACTTGGTCCCTTTGGATCGATTGCGATATTTTGTGAGCTTCTTGCAAGGTAGTAGGATTCCAGTTAAGATTTGCAGAGCCGTTCATGAGGTGAGTCATGGGCCCTTATCGTCGGCAATTGATCTCAGGGTGCGTAAGCACTATTGCATTGAATATTTTTGCTCTCAGATCATTTGCCCAAAGCGATAATTATGACAGAGAGGGCCTAGGACTTGCACTCGTAAAATTCGATCTAAATGTAATATTTGGCGGCATTTCAGCGGCAATCGCGGCTGTTCAGGCTTTGAGAGACTATTTTTTTTCGACCGATAAAGTGCAAAGTCATTACGTCTGCTCGATTTCACCGTATCAATTGAGCAACTTTGAGCATCAATCTTTCATCGTTTCGGTGTACTTATATAATATGGATCTCATGCCGGTGATCGATGGCGGCAACGGCGGCGCATTGTATCAGGCCCAAGCGTATGTCAAAAATCCAACACGGAAGAACGCGGGGGAATTTCAAAATGCACTGTCTCTGCTAATTGAACAAGTAGTTCAGTTTCTAGATAGTGCGAAAGCTTTTAATCTTTTGTACGCGAGTATTGACTTTGAGGACGCACGCGCGAACATTGCGATAGTAGAGGATGCGCTAAATTCTATTAAATACGCAAGATCTATGCTTTCTACAGGTATACCATCGAATGGGAAGCTTCCCGCTCAACCAGTGAATACGCTCGTATCAAGCATGGTTTCTGCAACCACTGCGCTATTCAAATCACGCGACACATGTCGACAGCTTCGGGAAAAGCGTCAACAAGCTAAATGCTGATAGCAAAAGCAGATGCGTGTGTCGTAAATGTATTTTTTGGAGAATTGATAATATCGAATCAATTTTTAGCTTTTAGCTTTCGCGGGTTATAGAGCTAGTGTTGGCTATTATCCCCAAATAGATTAAAATTATAGTTGAAAGACGCATTGATTCCGAATGGTTTTTTGTCAATCCCTGGAGGGGCGCGGCCGTGTCCAGCTTGACTGCCATATCCGGTCGAGAGCCGGTGCGGGGCGCAGAGCTGGACTTCCCGATATTCGACGGGCCGCGGGCGCCGTCAGAGAGTGCCCCGCACTTCGTGCGGCCGTTCGGCCGTCATTCCTTCCCGAGGAGGCGGCGCGCCTCGGCGGCGCCAGCCGCGGCATCGGATCCACCGGCCGCCAGACCAGTGCCCTGCGCCGCGCGGTTGGCGCGCTGCTCCTCCGGCGTGCCTATCAGCTCGATCACCGCGGCCTCGCCCCGGGCGCGGTGTTCATCGGCGGTGCTGGACGCGGCCGGACGTGGGGCAGTGGTGGCCTCGAAGGGAGAAGCCATAGCCTCGCCGGAGAGCAGGGCGCGGGCCGCAGCGGCGCCGCGGTCGTGATCTGTCTCGTGCTGGCTCTTGCCCTGGCCCTGCGGATGGTTCTGCGCGGCACTGGAGACGGGGACGGTCGCGCGGGGCGCGGGTCCGCTAATCTCGGCGGCACCGGTCGGCGTGACGCCTTGGCTCCTGGGCTCCGTCTGCCGGTACGGTCGCGCCTCGTCTTGGGTGCGCCGCGCGGCGTGCGCCTCAGCGTTGGCCTTGATCTGAGCCTCGGCTGCGGCCTTCAGCTTGTCCCGGTAGGCCGGGGTTTTCACCTCGCCCACGGTGGCGGGTTGAGGGATCGGGAGCTGTTGTGCCCCGTAGGCCGCAGCCGGGATCTTGATTCCCCACGGGTTGGCCGGGACGGCGGCGAATACGTTGGTCATGGTCACTGCACTCCAGTGAGGGCTCAGGCACGGGTGGATCTCAACGGCGGGGCGGCCAGAAGTTTGGCTCGGTGCGCGTGACCGGCGGCAGCACGACCGTGGTCGCCAGGGGGATCGTGCCGTAGCAGTGCGCCTCCGGCGGATGTCGGAAATCCTCGTAATCCGGCACACGCACCTCGCCTTCCGGCGGCTCGCCGGCCGCGCTGATGATCGCCTGGAGGCCGGCGAGTTGTTCCAGCGCCCCGGCGATCGTCTGAGCTGCCGGACCGTACACCTCACGCACGATGCGCTCGGCCTCGGCACGGGCCTTCACGGCCTTGGCGTGCTTCCGCCGCCGCTCCGGCTGCGCCGCCCGCTCGCGTTCGGCCAGCTCGGCGAAGCGGGCTTCGGCGGCTTCGATGACAGCCGCAGCGCGTTCGACCCGAACGCGGGCGGTCGCAAGCTCATCATCGAGCTTCCGGATCATCTCAATGGTGGCGCTCGCGAGAATGCGGCGGCGCTCGCGCTCCAGATCGGGAACCTGGAGCGCGGCGGCGGCGTGTTCCTGCCGCCAGCGGTGAAGGTCGCCGTCCGTTTCGATCCGGGTCGGCAACGGCAACGGCACCGGATCGAAGTGCAGGGTGCGATCGTCGGCGAAGCTGGAATTCTGGATGGGGTCTAACATGTATCAAGTCTCCGGGTGAACGGGTTCGGCCCGCAGGGAGCGCGGGAGAGAGCGGGGCGGGACGCGATTTTTTGGTCCGGCCGGATTGGCTGGAATCGACCGCCGGGAGGCGTGTCAGGGTCCGCCGGGCACCACGCCGGCAGCGTCGGCCGCGTCGAGCTGGTCTTTGGGTAGGCCGAGGCCTTCCGCCAGGGCGCGGCGGTAGGCAGAGAGTGCTTCCTCCCGTAGCTTGCGCAGGTACGGGCGGATGACGTGAGGCCCGACGCCGGCCGCCTGCGCGAGGTCGGGGGCTACCTGTGCCGCCGTCATGTCGAAGGCGCCGCGAAACAGGGTGATGGCTTCGTGAGCGGCGGCGATCACGCCTTCTCGCGGCACGAGCTTGCCCTGCATCTCGTCCAGTTCGATCCTACTGCGCTCGGCCTCGTTCTTCGTCTTCTCCGCCCGGGCCTCGGCATAGGCGCGCGCGGCGTCCGAGGTAGGGCGGCTAGTCGTTCCGGGGCGGTCGCGCAGGCGGTCGTACTGCGCGACGTTGACCCGGGCAACGCGGCCGCGGGAATCGCGCTCGACTGTCAGGTCATATTGCTCGACAAGTCGTTTGACGATGCCGGACACGGATGGTCGAGATGTGCCGTCACGATCGGCGATTTCCGCCACTGTGAGCATTGCAGATGACGCAATGGTCTTAGTCACCACAGCCCCCTATTAGCCTGTTAGGCGTGATTTCGACATCACGCTACTAGAAAGAACCTGCGCCTCTATAGCCCGCAATTCGTTTTTGACCCCAGAGGGACCCAAAGACGCCGGGGGCTCCCGATCGGCCGGGCTCTTACCCGCCCCTCCCGCACCATCCGGCCGCGGCGGCCCGATGGTCTCGCCATCCGCGGCGGTCGCCCGACGCGGCGCTGCCGCCTGCCCGCTACAGCCGTCGCTAGCGCGCCGCCCTTCCGGTGGCGTTCCTGAATGGTAAACAGAAGAATAAGAATAGAGCTATCCGCGCGGGCGCGCGTGCGTGCGCGTACCCGCGTGAAGTTGGGCAGGTCCGCCGGGTTCGCCAAAGCTCTGGATTGCAACGGGGATCTCGGCGGCAACCTCATCAGGGCTGGTTAGCCGAGGTTGGCCGCGCGGATCAGTTGGCCGCGTCAGGATCAGGACTGTACAGCCAATCAATCGGTTGGCCAAGCGCTGCCTCAAACGCGTCGCGGCAGGCCTTCAGGGCCGGCAACACGTAGTGATAGACCCGCCGTCCCTCCCCGCCATCGTAGACGGTCCGGCGGTCGTTCCGTAGTCCAGGCACGAGGCGGTTCAGCGCCATACCGAACTCAGTCTCGGCCGCGCGGCGACGCACGCCGATCTTGTCCGACACGGTGAGATAATCGCCGAACAGCTTGGCGCGCGGGACCTCCCGTTCCCATCCGTCCGCGTCGGCGGTCGATATCCCGGCGTCGAGGCGCCCGTACCACCAACTGTCGATCGGGTTGAGGGAACGGATCTTCTGCTCCAGCAGTGCGGGCGTGGCCGGGATGCGCCGGACGTTCACGGTGCTGAGATCAAAGTGTAGCAGGTCGTAGAGAAGGGCCTCGCGCCCGCCATCCGCCAATTCTCGGTCCATAGTGGCGAAGTATTCGTGGTTCTGTGCGCAGTGATCGCCCACGTCAATTACGCAAAAACGTCGCTCTTCCTTCCCGGCTGGGACGATCCAGTCCTCGTTGCTGGTCATGATTAGGTGGACGAAGTTGTCCATCTGGAACGGATCGAGGCCCTTGCCCTCGATCATCTGCGTCGAGGAGGTCACGAGGCTCTTGAGCCGGCCCTCGGCCTCCTTGTCGCCCGCCCAGACCGCCTCCTCGGCCTGAAGCAGCAAGCAGCTCGCCATGTGCGCGTTGAACTGGCCGACGACGTAGCGGCCATCGTCCACCAGGGAGAAGTGCGAGGGGAACAGGCTGCCGCCGATCTCGCCGACCTTCGTCTTGCCGGTGCCCATCCGGCCGCGCAGGACGAGCGCCGTGCCGACCCGCTCACGGGGCCGCTGAACCATGTGGGCGAACCAGCCGAACACCCAAGCGCACAACCGCGGATCGCCCCGGCAAACGTTGGTGAGGAGATGATCGGCAAAGGTTGGATAGCCGAGATCCTTTCGGATCGGCGTCACGGCGAAGCCGCGCCACAGGTTGAGATAGCCGTCCGAGCCGATAGCTCGACCGGGATCCGGCCGAAACTCGACGCCGACGTACTGGCGCCGCTCGGGGCTCGCGAGCCACGCGGCCGACCACGGCACCTTGCGCACCGTCCCGTCGGCCTCGGTGATCTCCATGTGGCGGTTGGCGAGCCACGCCTTGAACGCGTCGATCGTCAGAAAGCGCAGGCGATCCTTAATCGGGCCGTTCGTCTGCTCACGCATGATGACGGCGCGGTTGCCGATCAACACGAGCGCCCACTCGGCGTTCATACGCTCGACGCTGTAGCCGTTCGTGCGGATCGTCTCACCGCCAGTCGCCGCGCCGAACGCGTCAGCAGACCTCGAATTTTGGCCCGTGGCAGCCACGGTGACGTTTTCGCCAACTCCAGCTGCCGTCCCCGCGTCGGTTGCCGCCCTTGGCCTTCCCACGCGATTTCTCGGGACCGGCTACGTCCCCCTGGCTCATAGCGCCGGGACTCGTGGCAGCTTGGATGGTCTCGACGATCCGATCGATTGCGTCAGGCATAGGGGTGGATCCCGATCATGCGGGCGACGAGGAGCGCGGCATCGGGCCGGCCGAGCTGGTGGAGGAAGCCGGCGAGGTCGATCAGATCGCGGCCATGCGCGCCGGTCTCGGGATCGTCCCACTCGCCGGCCGGCTCGATCCGCAGGACGGTGCCGCCCGAGGATCGCGGGTTGCCGGCTCTCCACCCGAGGTCCTGGCGGCAGAGGTCGGGTAGCCAAGCGGTAAGCAGCGGCTCGGCGCGACGTGCGGCATCGCGCGCGATCCGGCCAAAGGCCAGACGACGGTGGAGGATCATGGCGGCTCGCGGGCAGGTGTCCGACCCGGCGGCCGGCTCGATCAGGCGGAAGCGTTTCGCTCAGTTTTGAGCGGAAGCGGCAGGTCGTCGGCGCGGATGACGGCGATGCGCTCGCCGGGGCCGATCGCTAGCAGCGTCGCCCCGACGCGTGCCGGATAGGGCAGTACCAGCGTGCGCGGCTCGCGGGTCGGGTCGGGTATGTGGCCGCTGGCGGCGTAGAGCGGACCGCCGAAGGCCTCAATGCGGACGAGGAGCGAAGCGCGATCCTCCAGAGGGCCGCATGGCGCCATCGGTTGACGCGCCGCGACGGTAGGGAGGTCGCCGGCTTCGAGGGTAGCGCCCGCCAGGACCTGCGGAGCGGCGGCGAAGTCACTGCGGCGGTATATCTCGACGCGGGCCACCGTCACGGGCGATCCTCGGATGTGCCCTCAGTCGAAGGTGCCTCGCGTCGCGCGGCAGCCTCTTGCTCGGCGAGCCAGCGGGCGCACCCCGATTTGCTCCAGGCCGTCTTCCCGCCGATCTTGAACAGCGGGAGGGTGCCATTGGCATGCAGGTGGTAGACCTGCGCGGGCTTGAGGTTCATGTGGCGGGCGATGGCCGGCACGCCATAGAGCAGATCGCCTTCTTCGGCCTGCATGTCGCGTCTCCAAGTCGCGTTTATGTCGCGTTGAGTTGCCGGGAGGCGGTCCCGGACCGTCATAAGCCGTTGAAATTATTTGGCAGCGGCCGAAAGCTTGGCAGAAACAAGCGAGCCGCCCAAAGGCGGCTCAAGTTATTGTAAACGCATTGATTTTCGACGTTCGATATTGACCTGCCCCCAGTCGTTCGAGAGCTGCTCGTAGGTGGTGCCGAGCGCGGAGGCGACGTTGCGCAGGCCCGCGCGCTGGAAGTGCTCGAACACCGAGTTCGGGTGGCTCGGGTTGGTCAGCGTCACCTTCTCGCCGGGCGCCGTGAAGTTGACCTTCACGCCACCGAGGCGCATCGGCGCGGCGTCGTGGAAGCCGAGCCGCATCTTCTGGTAGGCCGACAGGCTCTCCTCGGGCTCGTCGCCCATCATCGAGGCGAGCTGTTCGTGGTCGAACGGGCTCTCGATGAAGGCGGCCAGCACCGCGTTGAGCACGGCAGCCTGCAGCTCGGCCTCGTCGTAGCGGCCGAGCATCTTGAGCTTTTTGACCACCGAGGCGAGCGGCGGCACACCGCGCACGGCCTCGCCGCGGTCGGCCTCGAAGGCGTGGACGACGACGCGGCGCCCGAACCGCGTCTCCCGCGGCACGCGCTCCCAGCGCCACGGCTCCATGCCGACATACCAGTCGCCGGGGTGGGCCACGCGGATGTGGTAGGCGATCGGCGCGCCGTCGGCGTCCATCTCGACGCCCTGGCGCAGGCCCTTCTGCTCGTAGAGCCCCTGCGGGTTCGAGAGCCGGTCCGGGTCGATCACCTGCACTGCGGTGGCGAACGGACCGCCGCGCGGGCGCCACAGGATCGCGGCCAGCGCCTCGCCATCCATCATCCGGTGGCGGAACGCGAGGGCGAGGATCCCGCCCATGCCGGTGCGGCGGCCGACGTCACACCAGCAGTCCGGATCGTCGGCGTAATCCTTCCACGCCGCCTCGATGTCCGAGGCGAACTCGTCGGCGGCGTCGTAATCGACCTCGCCCTTGGGGGTCCGGAGGCCGAGCGAGCGGGCGTTCGGCTTGGCCGAGAGGCGCCAGCCGGCGCCGATGATGCTGTCGACGATGCGGGTCACGCCGCCCGAGGCCCAGCCATCGTTGCGGGCCAGATCGTGGACCCGCGCGATCAGCGGATCGCGCTCGCCGAGCAGGGCGGAGGCGCCCGACGGGTTGTGGGGCTCCCACGTCACGAGGTCGGTGTCGTGGCGCGAGGCGCCGGTGAACGAGGTCGCCATCGCCCGGCTTGAGCGGGCGAGGCCGCGGGCCGCGGCCGGCAGCGTGGGGGCGGATCGGGCCACCGGCAGGCCGTCGGGCCCGAGGATCTGGGGGCCGCTCATCCGAACAGCACCCGACGGCCGCGCGTGCGCCGCAGGCCGGTGCGCTGATCGAGCGGAACCCCGAGCTGCGCCTCCAGGCTGTTGATGTAGGCGAGCAACTGCCCGGCCTGGACGGCCGAGTAGCGCATGTAGCCCTGCCCCTCGTGGCGGATCTCCACGAGCTGGCGGCCGGTCATGAGATCCTGATAGGCCGCGCGGGCGGCATCGAGCATCGCCTGCGTGACCATCGGTTCACCTGCGGTTGAGGGCGGCGAGCGCCGCCATGCCCCGGGGCTTGTCAGCCTCGGGCTTGGCGCCGGCCGCGGGCTGCGGGGCGAGGCCGAACATGGCCGGGAGCTTGCGCGGGGCGTTGCCGACCTCCGGCAACACCTCGGGTGCCACCGGGTCGGACGCCTCGCTCGCGGCGACCGGATCGGCGGCCGTGAACAGGTCCGGTGCGGCGGCGACCGCACAGCGTTGCCGCCACAGCCGCGCCCAGCGCTCGGCCGAGAAGCCGTCGACGCCGATGCCGATGGCCAGCGCACGTGCGCCGACGACGCAGTCGAGCGCCTCGTTGGCTTGGCCGACCTTCTTCATCCACTCGCGCCGGTCGCCCGAGCGCTGGTGGAGCGCTCGGCGGGCGTTGCCCTTGGCCTCCTCGCGCGGGTCGATCAGGATCTCCGCCGTGAGCTGGCGGCACTGGTCCTCGTCGATCAGCTCGGCGCACAGGTGCAGGGTCTCGGCCGGGAACTTGCCGCCCGCGTCGCGCCCGGCGACGAGGTTGGCGAGCCCCTGGTAGATGCGGCTCTTGATCCCGAAATTGCCGATGAGGTTCAGCGGCACCTTCTCGATCACCCGCCCGTGCTTGTCGTGGATCTTGCCCTCGGTGCGGCGGTTGGGCAGCGCGTCCGGACGGTTGGCGCCCTTGCACGCGATCAGGCGGTGCGAGCGGCCCTTGACGCGCAGGTACAGCTCGGTCGCCTTGTTGCCGGTGTCGATGCCCCAGCGGTCGACTAGGATCTGACCGCCGCCTTGCGTCGGGTACGTCCGGATCAGCAGCTCGTCGACCTCATCCCAGGCCTCGTCGCGCTCGGGCGGGTGGGCGATGATGCCCCGGTCGACGATCCAGCCCTCGGCGCGCGGTCCCCAGGCCCAGACCGCCCATTCCAGGCGGTCGTTCTGCACGTCGATGAAGCCGGTGAGCACGGCGGCAGGGTACGGCACGACCCGCGGGGCGTACTCCTCGCGGGCGGCGTGGAGCTTGTCGGCGTCGGGCGCGTCGGATTTCGGTTCGTAGGGTTCGCCCAGGTCCTGCTGGACGTGGGACTTCATGAGCACCGGGTTGGCTTTTGACGCCTGCCCACGCCGCCAGATGTCGGTCCAGGCCTCCAGCGGCGAGTAGGCCGCCCAGATGGCGTAGCTCGGCTGCCACGCGCGGCACCGGCCGGTGCAGGGGTCGCACAGCCACGCCGCGATCGCCTCGGCCGGGATGACCTCCGGGACGGCGGGCTGGCCCGGCTCGACCCGCGTGGGCACCCAGTGGCCGGCGGCCAGCATGTCGCTCCGATCGGCCTGCTCGATCAGCGCGCCGCAGTCGGAGGCCTGACACGTGAACGTCGTGCGCCAGCCGGTCGAGGCGGCCGGCGCCTGCATCCGCTCGGGCACGAGCATCTGGAAGGCGCCGCAGTGCGGGCACGGCACGTAGCGGCGGCGGCGGTCGCCGGCCTCGTACATCGCCGTGATGCGGCACCGGCCGGCGATGCCGGGGGTCGAGCAGTTCAGCTCCTTGGCGAGCCCCAGGCCCGTGTAGGCCTTGAGGCGCGCACGCGACTGCTCGATCGGGTCGCCGCGGCCGTCGGTGTCGAAAGGGTACTCGGAGACCTCGTCGCGAGCCATGTACCGGATGGAGACCATCTGCAGCCCCTTCGAGGAGCTGGCGGTCACGATCTGGTTGAAGCCGCCGACGAAGCGCTTGAACGAGGTGGTCGAGGCGGCCTCGTCGCGCGAGTTCTCGGCCGCGACGCGGTGGCGGATCTTCGGGCTGGCGTCGATCGCCGGCTGCAGCTTGACCCGGTTGAACTTGATCGCCTCGTCGAGCGAGGGGAGCATGGTCATCATCGGGCCGGCGGCGCGGTCGACGATGAAGCAGAACCAGTTGACGACGATCTCGGACTTGCCGATCTGCGCCGAGCACTTGAGCGTGACGCTGGCTGCCGGATGGTCCGGGTGCAGGCAGTCCATCGGCTCGCGCAGATGGGGCATCCGGTCGGTGCGCCACGGCCCCGGGAAGGGCGAGCCCGACTCGGCCGCCACGATCCGGAAGCGGTCGGCGTGCTGGGAGACGGTCAGCTCCTCGACCGGCTCGCTCGCCTCCAGCAGGGCGCCGAACAGCACCTCGCGGCCGAGCGGCAGGTCGGCCACCCGCGCCTGAAGTGTCCTCGCCATGGGCCGGCCTCTCTCCGGCGCGGTTGAGGCCCCTAGGCCTGGGCGCCCTGGCGCCAGATCCACGGGCCGGAGCGGCGCAGCCGCTCGCGGAAGGTCGAACGGTGCGCCCGCGAGGCCGCAGTGCGCACGCGATGGGCGGCGAGCACGTCGGCGAGCGCGTAGCGCCACAGACGGGGCACCAGAACGAAGGCGACGATCAGCGCGAGGAACACGTAGCCCATGGATCCACTCCGGCGCGGGCAGAACCGCCCGAGGTCAGACGCCGGCCGCCTCCCCCGCCTCGATCTGAAGGCCGGCGGTGAGCGAACGGCGGAACTCGTCGAGCGCCTGCTCCTTGAGCTTGCGCAGGTGCGGGCGGATCACCCGGGGGTCGGCGCCGGTCGCGCCGGCGAGCCGGTCGGCCGTGTCTTGAAGCGCGATGTCGAAGGCGCCGCTCATCTTGGCGATCGCCTCCAGGCCGGCGGCGCGCACTTCGGTGACCGAGGTGAGCAGACCGCGCCGCTCGGCGAGGTCCATCTCGCGCAGTCCGGCGTCGGCCTCCTCTTTGCGCGCCTTGGCGGCCGCGCCGTGCTTGCGATCGGCGTAGGGGGCCTCGTCGGCGACGTTCAGGTTCTCGCCGCGATGCGCCACGAAGGCCGCGTACGACACCAGGGTGTCGCGGCCCTGGCGCACGGGGTTGAGCGCGTCGGCGTAGCGCGTCACGTAGCGCGACAGCGTCGAGCGGTTGGTCTTCTGGCCGGCCTCGGTCAGGCGGCGATGCAGCTCCGAGATCGAGACCAGATCTGTGCGATCCGTGCTCATGTCTGTGCCGTTCTGTGCATCGGTTTGAAAACCGAGCCACTAGAAAAAACCTGCGCCTTTAAAGCCCGCAAGACCGGCGAGCCCGGGAGGGACCCGCGCCCGGGGCCGGGGGCTCCCGACTGTGGCAGGCCCGCAACAGAGTGTGACCGGTCGGCCACGCGCTGTCCGGGCCGGGGAAGTTCACCCTCGGCCGCCCGTGGATCGGGCGACCGAGGGGCGCAGCCGTGCGCCTCCGCTGACAGCGTGAGGAGGCCGTTGGCTGGCGTCTCGAATGTCTCAGGTCAGGTCCGGCGGGGCGTGAGCCGCTTGGCCAGATCCTGCGCGTCCCGGTTGAGCGACCGGGCGATTGTCTGCGCGCCGCGCGCTGCCGTCCGTGCGTCCGCCCGACCGATGGCGCGGGCGATGCCCCGAAGGGCGTCACGGCGCTCGGCGCAGCGGCAGCCCATGGCGGACATCCAGACTTGTGAGGTAATGCCCGGCGCAGGCGGGCGCCCGTGCGGTGCGCCTACGAACCGACAGGCGGCGCCTCGTCGGGGCCGCGCCGGGCGGGCTCAACGAAAAACCCCGCCGGGCGAACCGACGGGGTTGTTCAGGTCATGAAGACCCTAGCCCGTTGCTATCAAAACATCTGTCATACTGTCAAGCTGTCACCACGTGCCGAACCGGCGAATTTTTGCGGATCGGGCGCGCAAGGGCGCGGGGAAGGCCCGCAGGCGCGGCAAACTCAGTCTGGGGCATGGGTGTCGGGTCGACACGATCCTTTAGCGGCTTGAGCCGGCGGCCGCGCAGAATGCGAGGGGTAAAGGCGACATCGTCCATCCAAGGCCGCGCCGGGCGGACCGGTGGCTCGATCGCGAAGCGCTCCAGCTTGTCCACAAGCTCGGCGTGCAGGAGGTGGAGCGCGGCCACGTAGATCTCGTGCTGGCCGCGGTCGACGATACCCTCCACCGGGTTCGGGGAGAGGTATGGCTTCTGGTAGGCATCGGGGAACGGCATGCGCCGCTTGCGGTCGAAACCGTCGACCTCGATCTCATAAGGACCGTCCGCGCCCTGCACGAGTTCGCGCCGGAACCAGCCCGGTCGGCCCTTGCCGACGCAGACCATCTTGACCGCAGGCGGCTCGATCTCCCAGCCGGGCTCTCCGTTGAGCACCGCGAAGCGCATCACGAGGCGGCGCACGCCGCCCTTGAGCGTTCGGTCGCCCTTGGCGTCCACCGCAGTCAGATCGGCGAGCGCTTCATCGACCGCCGCACGGCCGAGCCGGCCCGCGTCGAGGTCGATGCGGTGGAGCAGGCCCACGTCGCCCAGATCCGTGATCGGGTTCCAATCGCCGGGCAGACAGAGTTCTAGCACGTCGAGGGATTCCATTGCTTCGGCGGCCCGGATGGCATCCGGGTGCGGGTCGTCGTTCGCATACCGGTCGGGGATCACGCCCCAGCGGTTCTCGCGGGCGTAGTCCACCAGTGCGCCGACCTCGGCCATCGCGATCACGCCGCCCATGCCTGACCCGAACCCGGCCGGCCCGACGTCGCCTACCTCGCACTGCGCCTTAGGCAGCTCGTCCCGGTAAGCCCACTTGAGGAACGCCTCGATCCCGATCCGCTTGCGCATGGTGAGCCTCGCTCGGGCCAGCGCGGGCGGTTTGCGGCGCGGGCTAGGATCGAAGCGTAGAGCGGGAATATTATCGAAGGCTTTCAAAAGCTTAGCCGCGTTGGGCGCGGCGGTTCTGTCCTACCTGTCCTACTTCTCGAAGATCTTAAAAAGAAGGTGGGACACGCTAACTCGCTGATTTCATTGGCGCCGTCCTACCTGTCCTACCTGTCCCACCTGTTTCTCCCGTGAATCACATTTCGAGCGCCGGTTCGCCGCTGCGGGAGATCGGGATCGAAGGGGGGAGCGCGTTTCGCGCGCGCGGGCGCGAAAAAAGGTAGGACAGGTAGGACAGGTAGGACAGTGCCAATAAAATCAACGACTTGGCCTGACCCACCTCCCCCGGGTGTCCTACCTCGACGTGGGACAGAGCGGATCGGGAGAGGTCGATTCCCCCCTTAGCTCCCGGTCTCTCCAGGCTTCGGGTCCTCATCCCAAGCCACAGGCTGGGAGAGTTCGGTCTCGAACAGGACGCGGGCGTCGTCGAGCGGGGGCAGCACGTAGCACCACAGGCGCTTCAGGCCAACGTGGCCGTCGCTGACGCTGATGCGCTCGCGTTTCAGCCCCGGCACGAGCCGGCGCATCTTGATCCCGAAGCTCGTGATCTCGGACTTGCGCTTGATCCCGATCTTGTCCGCGCTGGCGATGTAGTCGTCGAACAATTCGTCGATCGGCATGTCGCAGCGCCAGTACTCCATCTTGGCGGTCGGTGTGCCGGCAGCGAGCCGCTCGAACCACCAGCTCTCGACGGCGTCGAGCGAGCGCAGCTTCTGTTCGAGCAGCGCCTCGGTCTTCGGGATCTGGCGTAGGTTCACGCTCGACAGGTCGAAGTGCAGGAGGTCGTGGAGCAACGCCTCGCGGCCGCCGTCGGCGAGCTGCTTGTGCAGCTCGGCAAAGTACTCGCCGTTTTGGGCGCATCCGTCGCCGACGTCGATCACGCCGAAGCGACGTTCGTCCTTGCCGGCCGGGATCACCCAGTCGTTGTTCGAGGTGATGAGCAGGCGCACGTAGTTCTTGAGTCGGATCGGATCGACGCCCTTGGATTCGATCATCTGCGTCTCGGCCGTCACCAGCCCCTTGAGCCTGCCCTCGGCCGCTTTGTCGCCGGCCCAGAATCCCTCATCCGCCTGGAGCAGCAGGCAGCTCGCCATGTGGGCGTTGAACTGGCCCACGAGGTAGCGGGGATCGTCGACCAGGAAGTAGTGGCTGGCGATCAGGGAGCCCATCACCTCGCCGATCGTCGACTTGCCGGTGCCCATCTTGCCGCGGAAGACGAGGGCCGTGCCGATCCGCTCGCGCGGGCGCTGCATGATGTGGGCGAACCAGCCGAACACCCAGGTGGCCAGCGTCTTCGAGCCGCCGCAGACGTTGGTGAGTAGGTGATCGTAGAAGATCGAGTAGCCGCTGGATTTCGCCTGCGGCGTGACCGTGAAGCCCTGCCAGAGGTTGAAGTAGCCCTCGGTATTGGGAGCATTCTCCGGGTCCGGGTAGAACTCGATCCCGCGATACTGGCGGCGCGAGCGGGCAACGAGCCACGCGGCGGCCCAGGTCGTGCGCTTGATCTTGCCGTCCTTGTCGAGGTGCTCGGTCGGCCGGTTCATGAACCAGGCCCGGAAGGCGTCGAGGGTCAGAAGCTTAACCCGGTCCTCGATTGGCCCCTCGGCCTGCTGCTGCATGATGACGGCTTTCGAGCCCATCAGCACAAGCGCGAACTCGGCGTTCATGCGCTCGACGTCGAAGCCCATCGGGCGCGGAACGAGCGGCGCGTCGCCGTCCGCGTCCGGCACCGGCGCGTCGGAATCACCCTCGGCGACGTCGTCAAAGGGCGCGCCAACGTCGTCAGCCGCCTCCGGGTCGGCCTCGGCGGCGTCCGCGATGATGCGGGCGATGCGGTCGGTGGGATCATCGGCGCTCACGGCGGGCTCACTGGATGGTCACGTGCGGGGATGGTCACGTGCGGGGCCGGTTGACCGGCGGGGTGGGCAGCGCGATGCAGGGCCGCGAACCGCGAGGGGCCTGATGCCGCTGGAGAGCGACTGGCTGCTGGAGGCGGCGGTCGACCTGCGCACCGAGGCGCACGTCCGGTTCGCCATGCGGGACGGCGACACGCTCGTGCCGTGCCGGGTGTCGTTCGCTGCGTTGCGCGGGCTGGTCGACGGCGTGGGCGTACCGTTCGATCCGCTGGCCGTGTTTCACGGCCACAGCGCCGCAGTCGAGGATGCTGCGAGCGAGCAATACGACCGCGAAGGTCCGCGGGGCGGGTGGGTCGACCTCGACGAGGCGAATCTCGACTGACGCGGCTGTCACCCACCGGCTCGCATTGCCGGGCACGGTGTGGCCGTGCTCGGCCGGCCGCCCTAGGTCCAAAAGCCGTCCTACAAGAGAGCCTTCATGCCCATCCCCACCACGACCGACCTTAACGACGAGCCGAGCGACGACCTTGCGATGGTCAACGGTCTCATCGCGCGCAAGGAGGCCGGCGAGCCGGTCGACGGGGATATCTTGGCGTTGCTCACCGACATGGAGCGAGTTGGTCTGACCGCCACGGAGGCTTACTTGGCGCTCGACGCCTATAGGCCCGGTGGAGCGGTTGGTGCGACTGGTGGGGATACCGATATCGAGTTGCAGCCGTAGCGTCTGGGCCATAGCTTTACTCCGTTGTCGTCAAGAGGTCGGCGAGCGCGCCCTCTTGGCCGAGTAACCCCCGCAAAAAATCAGCGGTGGCGCCGGCCATCTCGGCCCGGCGCTTGGCCTCGAACGCCGCGATCCGATAGCTCTCGGGCGTGTTGAAGCCCGGCAGCAGCGAGCGGTCGCCGTAGGTGCGCCCGGCGGCCAAGCCCTCCAGGTGTTCGTGCTGGAGCGCGGCGTCGGTCGCGGCGCGCCGCGCCTCAACGTAGAGATCGAGCAGCGTGAACCCGCGCAGCGTGCGGGCGAGGTCGAGCGCGGGGGCGGCGCTAGCTACCACCGTCACGATCGCGGCGGCGGGGATGGGCGCTGCGGCGGCTGGTTCCTCGGCGGGCGGCAGCTCAGGTGGCTCGACGGGGGCGGCCGGCTCGGGCACGGCCCGCTTGGCGAGCGCGGCCTTGGCGCGCCGGATCGCGTCTTCGGCGAGCAGGCGGATCGGTAGGCCACTGGCCCGGATATCGGGGTTCATCGGCGGTAGGGTCATCGGTGAAGCCAGGACAAGCGCGTCCATCACGCGGCGCTCCGGAGCATGTCGTTGAAGTCCCGGCCGGGTTCGGCCCAGGCGATGCCGACGTGGCGACCGGGGCGGGTCAGCCGGGCCTTGGCGCGGGCGAGCGCCATCTCGGTGTCGAAGCGGTCGGAATCGCCGTCGCCCAGCAGGATCACCACGCGCACCGCGTCGGGGATCGTGAGCGCGAGGCTGTCGGGATCCGGGATCACGCCCGGCACGCGCGCCGCCTTCCCGTCGCGTCGCGCGCGGTGGGGGTGGCGGACGCGGTCGAGCGCCGCGCCGGCGAGGTTGCCGAGGCTCACACTCGACCAGACGGCGGCCTCGGCGGCCAGCGGCAGGTCGCGACGCGCCAGCGCGCAGAACACCGATAGGCAGGTCTCGATGCCCTCGCCGAGGATCAAAACGGTCGGGTCGGTCCGGCGCACCAGCTCGATGCGGCCACCGAGCACGGAGCCGCGGACCTTCTTGGCGGGCAGGATCTCGCCGGTGTCGGGATCGGCGATCGCCGCCTTGCCGTCGGCGCTGTTCGGGTCGAGCCAGGTCTGATGGACCCCGCAGAATCGACCATCCGCGCCGGTCAGGCCCGCGAGCAGCGCCGGTCCGACGTGTAGCGTCCGGTGCGGGCGGCCGCCGTGGCCCGGCTGGACATAGGGGTGGGCGGCCGAGAAGCGCAGGTGCGCCCCGGGTGGGGCCGCCAGCTCGCCGCGCCGATGCAGGTAGGCGGCCGCGGCCGAACCGGGGACGAGCGGGGCGGCGGCGGTCCAGAACCGACGGGCCCGCTTGATCTCCGCCATCCGGAAGCTGTCCTCGGCGACCTTGCGGGCGTGCGCCTCGGCGGCGACCGCGGCCTGGCGCGCCTCCTGGGCGGCCTGGCGCCGGGCCCGATCCTCCGGCGTCTCCGCGCTGTCGCGGCCGGGCGCGGGCCGGCCGGTGAGGCTCTCGACGGCACCGAGGAAGTCCAGGCCCTCGACGTACTGGGCGAGCGCGATCACGTCGCCGCCGCGGCCGGCGGCGCGGCAATGAAAGACGCCCTTGCGCGGGGCGATGGAGAATCGATCTCGGCCGCCGCAGGCCGGGCACGGGCCGACCCATTCCGAGCCCTGGCGGCGCAAGGAGGGCGAGTGGGTCCGGGCATAGGCGAGGAGATCGTGGCTCCGCGCCTCGTCGATCCAGGCGTCGAAGGCGACCGACTGGGCGAGGTCAGCCATCGGCGACCTCGCGGCCGAGCCGGGCGCGCAGGAGCGCGTTCTGCGCCTCCAGGCCGGCGATGCGGGCGTCGGCCGCCCGCAGCCGGTCGAGGGCGGCGGCGTAGCGCTCGTGGAGGCGGGCCAGGGCAACGACGGCCTCGGACCGGGCGCGATCGGAGCGGTGCTGATCGGTCCGCGCCGCGCGAAGCTCGACGTCGAGGCGCTGGGCAGCAGCGCGGGCGATCAGCGTATCTTGGCGCAGCGCCTGCTGGTCGGCACGGGAGAGCTGCGGTGCGGGCAGAGTGTCCGGAGTATTCCCCGGTTTGACCACCGCCGAGCGTGCGGCACGAACGTCGGCCGCGCGCTCGCGACGGCGGCGACGCCGTTCGGCATCGGCTTCGGGGGGGCGGGGAGCCAGGGGTGAACGTCGCTTGGCCATGGCGCGTGACCGGTCCGGGTTGCGGGGTCTCGGGGGCGGCCCGGACACGGCGAAGCCGACCGCCGGCCATGGTGGGCCGCGGGTCGTGCGATGCGTGTCTCGGATAGCCCCCGAGGATCATCGATCCCGCGCTGACGCGGCGGGAGACGTCGGCCCGTCCGCGTGACGCGGATCTATGGCCAGTCGCTTTGGGTGGGCGCGGGACGGCGCACCACCGGGGACGCCTCCGGGGGCGGACCCGTCCCCGGGGGGCAGAGGATGCGGTCGGCGGCCGCCTCGTGGGCGTCGGCGCGATCGCAGTGATGGGTGAAGCGGTCGCCGGCGCGCTCGGCGAGCACGCGGTGGCGCCACTCGCGGAAGCGGTGCCAGTAGAAGCGGAAGGCGCGCGTCACAGGGGCGCCTCCACCCCGGCGTCGAGCGCGAGCCGCGCGTCGATGTCGGCTTTCTGCTGGAGCAGGCGTTGCTTGCGCTCGCGGCGGGCGGCGAAGTCGAGCCAGGCCGGGGGCGTGCGCATGCCGGCCGCGAAGAACTCCGGTCCGTAGGAGTGCATGATCGGCCCCCACCAGTCGAAGGACGGTCGGGCCGTGCCGGTGAACCATTTCTCGACCGTGCGCACGGGCGCGTCGAGCATGTCGGCGACGCACTGCTGCGGCTTGACCGGGTGGATCTTGCGCCACTCCTCCACCCAAAGCTGGGATTCAATCGCCGCGAAGTGGGCGAACTTTGCACCAGACCTTCGCATCAACTTCTCCGATGCTGAATGCATCGGAGAAGTTGGCTTGGCGAAAGGAGGGGCGATGACGGAGCTGGCGGCCATGTCAGGACGCGGCTCCGGGTGCGATCGCGGCGGTCAGACCTTGGCGGGCTTCCACCGGCGCGATCGAGAGACGGGACGGGGCGGCCGACCTCAGAGCGAGGGCGGCCGCCGTCTCCACGGTGAGATCATCGAACAGCGAGGCGCAGTCGAATTCGAGCGCGTCGCAGAGCTGGCGCAACAGGGCGCCCTGATAGGCGCGCCACGCGTCGCCCCCGGCCGTCACGCGGGACAGGGTCGGGCTGGGGACGAGGCGAGGCGGGAGGGTCGGCTCGAAAGGGACCGGAGCGAAAGGGCTCGAAGCCCCTCGGCCCCGGTCAGTTTCGGGTCTCGGATGCCGAACCGGCATCTCCGCGGCCGAGGGCGGCACGACGGCCCGCGGAGCTGGGGCGACCGGGCGCGTCATGGCGCGTCTCCGGTCAGGAAGGCGATGAGTGCGGCGCGCGCGGCGTCGTCGACGATGGCGTCGACGGCCAGCCCGCGCACGCTGACGCGCAGGGTGCGCTCACCGTGCGGGTGGAACACGGATACGCGCACGGACCCGTCGGCGGTCGTCAGACCGAACGGGTCGGGGATCAGACGGGCGGCCGGGGATCGTGAGGGGATCGCCCCGGCCGCCGCCCCGCCGCGGACCGGACAGGTCATGGACTGGTCGGCGGGCGAAAGGAAACGGATGTCGTCGTGGGCCACGTCACAGCCCTCCCGTGAGGGAGAGCGCGGCGTAGGTCAGCGCGTACCAAAGCGTCAGGGTCAGCGGCACGCCGATCCAGAAGCCTCGCACGACGCCCCGCTGACGCCACGCGCACAGAGGTTTGTCAGACGCGGACGGGCCGGGCGCGCTGGCGCGACCCGTCCGCGCTGCTACCATCGGAGCTGCAACACCACCGATGGAAGCTGTGGGACTGGCATGCTCGAAACCAAAGATTACTGGACGATCGGCATGTCCGGCGCCGCATTGGCAGTGTCTCTCGGCGCGTTCACAGTTTCTGTCTTCAACTTCGCGCTCGCTCGTCGAAAGGATCAGCGAGACATCGATGCCAAGAAGCCGCTCGTGGAGATTGACGCACCTGCTTGTGATGGCCTCGGGCCATGGGAGATCACGGTTCGAATCACGAACAGAGATGAAGTGCCGATCTTCGTTGAAAAGCTCTTCTCCGACAGCAACCGCATCGTCAACCTGACAAACTGCCGAATTTGCGCGGTTCCACTGATTGAACTCACAGATCCCAGCGCGCTGAACTACGCCAACCTTCAAATGAAGCTTGGACCGCAAGAAGGCCGTGAATTTGGGTGCGAAATTTATGCATACAAAGGGAGGCGCCTGGGTTCGGACGCGCACATCAGCTTCGGCCTGGAGTACAGGCGCGGGTCGTCGGAAATCTCGCGTCAGCGTCTCCCGGTTCTCACGATCCTCAATCCCTGATGGACCACCACGATGCCGAGGACGATCACCGCCAGGTCCGTGATCGCCAGCGCCCAGTCGATCGGCGTGAGGGAAGCGAAAAAGGGCCGCATCGGAGCGCTCCGGAGTAGACCTGATTGGCGAAAGGATCTGAACGCGCATCACGCCCGCACTCCCTCGGGGTGAAGGTGTGGGGTTGGACGCAGCGTCAGGTTCCCCGCGAGCACGAGAACAAAGGCGTCGCGCTCGACGGCAGGCGTGTTCCAGTACGCCCGCATTACTGCGTCGAGGCGTGAACCTTGACTCGGCTTTGCGAGCGCTTCGCGGATAGAATGCTCAGCTCGAACCATCTCGTGGCTAGTTTCAAGGTGATCAGACATGGCAGCTATCCAAGCGACGTGTCCGCATTGCGATACGCAGAACAACTCTTTCCCGATCGCACACGCGAGGTCTTGGCCGCTCACTGCCGAAGAACGGATGATCCAATCGCCTACCCAGTCTACGACGCGACGGATCAGTGCGCAGTCTTACTGCATTCAGTGCAACAAGCCGGTCGGTTTTGTACTCTTTCGAACTGGAACTGCACATACATTGGCGGGTTTCGATGGTTCGGCAAACGCTCTGGTCAGCAACAACACCGGCATTGAGCCGCTCGGTCTGACCGTGGAAAACGTTTTCCCGACCAACATCCCGCATCGGACGCCGCAGCATTTGCCGCAGCACATCAAGCGTGCGTTCGAGCAGGGCGAGCAGAACTACAGGCTCGGCAATCCCGACGCCGCAGTCGCCATGTACGCCAAGGCTCTGGAGGCAGGCCTGCGTTGGCGCTTTCCAGGAATCAAGGGAATGCTCAACGAGATGATCGGCACGTTGCTGACCAAGAAGCTTCTGCCGCCGGAGATCGGCGACTGGGCGCATCAGGTCCGGCTCGTGCGAAAGGAGGCAGTCCACGATGGCGACGAACTGACTGCCGAGGACATGGAGGCCGGACGCAACTTCGCCGACGCGGTTCTGCGCTACACGATCACCTTCCCCACGGATGTCGCGGTACGCCGCGGGCGACCAGCGGAGTCGATCTTGCCCGGCTGGACGCCGCCCGACGAGCAGGCGTGAAGCCGAATGCCCAACGTGCCGGCCCTCGGAGCTGACGGGATCGCAGGAGCGCATCAGAGGGGCGCTCCCGCGGGATGGGGGTGGGGCGCCGGACGCCTCACTTCGGTCGATGGGTACAGGTCGGGACGCAGATCATGACGAGAGACCCCGGTCTCGCGCTCTACGTCGAGGACCCGCAATGGCGGCACTCGATCCCACTGCCCAATGGCTTGTGAAGTGATGCCGAGCCCGCGGCTGAGAGCGACGGGACCGCCAGCGCGCTCCAAAGCGAGCTGAAGCCCCTGTTGGCCTCTCGCAAGATCAATCGCGCGCTGTTCGTCTACGTCGCTCATGTCGGCGATGTAAGCACGATGCAAGCGTTAATGCAAGTGACACTTTCATTGAACCGCGGAAGGGCGGCCTTACAGTGGCGCTCATGGAGAATGAGTTCGGACAGGCTCTACGGGCCGCGCGGAAAGCCAAGCGTCTGACGCAGACGCAGGTCGGTGCCGAGTTAGGCGTAAGCTACTCGGCAGTAGGGCAATGGGAAACGGGAAAGACTAAGCCGAGTATAGAAAACTACGGTGACTTATGTAGGCTTATAGATCTGCCCGACAGCGCTAAAGCAATCTACGAATTTGATGCTATTGGTTATCGTCTGGAATTCCAAGAGCCTGCCGCACAGAGCCCAAAATCAGATAAGACCACGCCGGACTTTGTGCGTGTCGCTGATCGAGATGAAAGCTTTCCATTTAAAACAAGAATGTTGCGGGACGTGCCTGTCTATGGAGTAGTGGCAGCAGGCGATGGTAGAGCCTCCGGCGACTTCTACTTTAATGGATCGATTGATGAGCATACCGTGAGACCAAACGGAATCTCAACCGAAACACAGATCTATGCAGTATATGTAATAAGCGATAGTATGTCTCCGCGATTTGAGCCCGGAGATCTAATCTTTGTAAGCCCCGTTAGGGCCCCTGCTATCGGTGATTACGTTGTCGTTGAGCTGAAGTCGCCCGTCGATGACATGGCCGGTCCCGGCTACATTAAGAAGCTGCTGAAGCGAAGTCCGACAACAATACGTCTGGGTCAATTCAATCCGGCGGCTGAGATTGATCTGCCTGTCGCCGACGTGAAGGCCGTCCACCGCGTTTACCCCTGGCACGAGCTGGTCGGGGCCTAGCGGCCCAAGCCCCACTTACATTTTTGCTTGCAAGCAAATGCAAGCCGTGCTTTCATCGTGTCATAGCGATGGAGCCCGCCCGTGCCCGCCTTCCCGACGATCCGACCTCGCGCGGTCGGCAATGACCTCGTGCAAACAGTCCACGCTCGCGACCTTCATGCCTTTCTGGATGTTGGTCGCGACTTCTCAAACTGGATCAAGGCGCGCCTTGCCAAGTACGGCTTCCAAGCTGGCGCCGATTTCGTGACCGAACAGGTTTTCGCCAGATCTGGCGAAAACCTCGGCGGACGCCCGGCCACGGAATTCCACCTGACGCTTGATACGGCGAAGGAACTCGCCATGGTCGAGAACAACGACCAAGGCCGCGCCGTTCGTAGGCACTTCATTGAGGCCGAGCGTCGCTTGCACGCGGTTGCCTCCGGCCTCGCATCTCATCCGGCCGTTGCTGAGAGCATCGCGGTCCGTATCCGCTTGGTTGCCCTCTGTCAGCGCACTCACGGCGCCGCTGCCGCGCGGCACCTCTGGCTCGCTCTCGATCTCCCGGCAATGCCGGAGATGCAGCGACCTCCTGCCCAATCGGAACTTCCGCTCGATTGGCCCGAGCGGCCAGTCCGCGGCCACGCCTGATCCGCCCTCGTCCAGCCCAACGTCGATGGAGCCCGCCATGCTCGATCCCGCCGGCCTCGCGCCGACCGCTGCCCCGCTCCCGCACGTCCTCACCGCCCTACGCGAAGACCTGACTCAGCGTCGCGTCCGTTTGGTGCTGTGCGACGAAGTTGATCGCACCCATCCCTCCGACGGACCCGGCCTGCGCGCCGAACCCAACGGGACGGGCGGCTACTACGTCGGGAGGCGCACCCTCGTCTCCGTCGACGATGGGCCCGCGGTCACCTTCGAGCGCTTCTGCCTGGACCAGAACGGCCTGACCAAGTTCGAGAAGCGCAGCTTGCTTGCCGACCTCGCCGCATGCGGGACGTTCGGCGACCCGGCCACCGGTCTGACGGTCCGGGTTCTCCCCGCCGTCGAGAACGACGTCTCCGGCGCTCGGATGGCGGCAGACGCTCGACTCGCCCGGGTCGACGCGCTCGTGTGTCAGCTCGGCGAAGCCCGCCGCCGGTACGCGGCCGACACCGCCTGCAACGCCTGGACGCTCGAACAGGCGGCCAAGGATCTCGCCCGCGCGGCCGACGAGCTGGCCCAGGCATTCGCCGCCCGCGCGGAGCTGGCGTGATGGCCCAGGTCGCGCGCCTGCCCACGATCACCGAACGCACCGCCCGCGCCCAGGCCGAGCGTCACCTGACGCTCGCCTACGACTGCCTGGCCAACGCGGTGATCGCGGCGGGTTCGACGCTCTCCGCCGACACCGTGCGCAACGCGACCGAGCTGCGCACGATCCTCGACGCCGCGATCACCAACCTCGTGGTCGCCCGCGCCCGCCTCGACGATCGGGTCGGGGGCTGAGATGCGGATCGAGCGCCGTGACCGCCTGACCCCGATCCAGTGCGTCGCGCTCCTCGACGCGCAGGAAGGCCTGTGCCCGCTGTGCGAAGAGCCGATCATCCCCGGCGAGCCCACGCGCGACGAACACCTGCGAGCGCTCGGGCTCGCGGGCACGAACAATCTCGGCAATCGTGCCATCGTCCACGGGGCCTGCGCCGACGCCAAGACGGCCGGCCCGGACGGAGATATCGCCCGGATCGCGCGGGCCAAGCGCAAGCGTGCGGCCGTGTTCGGTTTCACGGCGGGACGCAGCCGGCGGCCGATGCCGGGCGGTCGTGGGAGCCCGTTTAAACGCCTGATCGGCGGCGGCGTCGCTTGCCGCGCCACCGGGGAGCGGCTGTGATGCTCATCAGCCAGATGGTGTCGGACAAGTCGCGCCCGAACTACGAGACGGCCTTCCGAAAGGCGCTCGACCTCCAGACGTCTTGGGCAGAGCCCGGATGGCCGCTCCCGAACCTTGAGGAGCTCACGCCGCAGTCGTTCTGGTCCTCCCAGACGGAGAACAGCCCCACGCTCTGGACGTGGCAGCAGTCACGCAAGATCGACGGCGGATGGTGTCACGTCACGATCCTGTTCCGCGGACATGGCCATCTGCCGGATGGCGGCTTCGCCGTCCTCAGCCCGTCGGGCTCCGACATCGAGGGCCGGCCCGTTCGATACTTCCGCTGGTCCGCCTGCGCCCACGACTATCGCAGCAAGACGATCGGCAACTGCCTGCGCCGCTACACCTGCACAAAGTGCGGGGCTGCGCACGACGTCGACAGCAGCGGTTGAGGCGACGCGATGTACGGCGCCCTCATCTTCGTCCTGTGCCTCGGCTGGCTCGTCGTCGCGCCGCGGCTTGATCGCTTCCGAACGCAATGCCGCTCGCATCGGAGCCCGCATCCATGAGCGAGATCGCGTTCCCCGCTGTCCTGCGCCCCGGCTACCTCAAGCGCATCGCCGACAACCTCGGCGGGGTCCGCGTCCCCGGCGGCTGCGTCGCGGCTTGGCTCGCGCCCCTGCCGACGGCCGCACTCGCCGAGGTGCTGCTCTACCCGCCCGCGCGTACGGCCGAGATCCTATTTGCGGCCATCGGCACGTGGCGGACGCAGGCGAACGTCGGCCTGGATCAGAACCTATTCGAGGGCGCGCCCGACAACATCCCGACCAACGCCATCGCGGAGGCGGCCTTGATGGCGTGGGCCACGTGCCGGCTGGCGTCGGCACATCTGAATTGCGGGTTGCCCGGCGAGGCGCAGCGCGCGCTCGCGAACGCGGGGCGCCTCGTTCACCTGTGGCCGACGCCGATCGCCCGACGCTTCGAGCCGCACATCGTCGCGCTCCACGCCGCCGCCGAGCGGATGCGCGCCCGTCAGCTCGCCGAGGAGGTGGCGTGATGATCTGCGCCGCTCGCCACGTCTGCCGCCTCGCTCATCCGCTCCACGTTCACCACGGTCTCATCCAGCAGCGTGCGCACGCGCAGCACGGCGGACCGAAAATCCTCCCGCGCTGTCACGTCATCGTCCAAGGTCGCTTCGATGCTGCGGAAGCTGTCGATGACGTAGCGGCGGATCTTCATCTGAGCGTTCAGGTACTCGCCGGGGTTGGCCATCTCGAACAGGATCGCCAAAGCCTGGAAAGCCCGGCCCGACATCTCACACGCCAAGGCGTTCGCATCCGGCGCAGTGGGCGTCACATCAGTCATAAGCGCACTCTCCTGAGTGGCGTCCCCCGACTTCTGGCCGCTAACACAATATTGGAGGCGGTCCAATGACATGGATGCCATCCTGCACAGGTCTTCCGATTGAACTGGCAGACCCCTCCCCGATCGAGGTGGATTTTTCCGAGATCGCCCACGCGCTCGCCCACCTCAACCGCTCGTCCGGCAACAGCCTGACGCCGGTATCGGTGGGCCTGCACACGCTGATCGGCCTCGACCTGTGCCCGACGGCCGCGGTGCGCGCCCACTGGCTCCTGCACGACTGCCACGAAGCACGGGTCGGCGACGTCACCTCGCCGATGAAGGAGGCGACGCGCGCGGTCGCGCTCGACCTGTTCGGGCCCGAGCGCGGCGGCGCGTTGGCCAACTTCATCGATGGGGTGCGAGCCGAGATGGAGCGTCGGCACGACGTCGCGATCTATGCCGCCGCCGGCCTCGACCGCCCCGACGCGCTCACCGCCCAAGCCGTCAAGCACATCGATCTGCGCGCGCTCGCCACCGAGCGCCGCGACTTCTACCGCCGCGGCCCCGCCCCCCGGCCCTGGGCGATCGACGCGATGACACCGCCGATCGAGCCCGGCCCGAGGGTCTGGCGCTGGCTCCCGCCGGCCGAGGTCACCGACCGCCTGATCGCGGCCTTCCGCACCCACCTGCCGGCGCTCCAGCGCGGGCGTCGTGCGTCCTGAATCTCACCCGGAGGAGCCGATGCACCGCTGTCCTGCCGAGGAGGCCGAGGCCCTGACCGCCTTTTACAACCGGATCGCCGCGCGGCCCTCCGCTGGGTTCGTGGTCGGCGTGGCCGAGGGCGACAGCGCCGATCACTCAATCACCGTGCAGCTTTCAGACGTCGGCTGCTCGCCGCTGTGCCTGATCTCTTTCGCCGCGCAGTGCTTGGAGATGGCCTCTGAGCGCGTGCGGGCGATGCCGGATGCCCGCGCCTTCATCGACTTCCTCTGCGCCGTTGAGCGGGCCCGAGCCGCCCTCGACTTCGACCCGTCGCCCGACGCGCACTGAGCGCCGCGGCCGCCCTCCCCGTCACCTGACGCACCCGGAGTTCGCATGCCCTCCCCGTCCCAGGTCCGCGCCGCCCAGTCGGCCGAGAACCGTATCGCCCGCGTCCTCCTGATGGCGGAGACCATGCAGCGTCACGCGGCCGCCGACGGCGCATGCACCTACGCGCACCTCACCGCCGCGGGCTTCGCCGAGGCCGAGATCGAGGCCTACCGCGACGACGCCCGACGTCTGATCGCCGGCCTCGACCATGTGCCGGAGATTCTCCCGTCCGGGCGGGTCGAAGGGCGGATCCTCGTGGCACAGGCGCAGGCGATCCGGGCGCGGCAGGGGAGCGGCTATCAGGTCCCGGCGATCGAGCCCGAGGTCGGGGCGCGGGTCGCATGAGTGCTTGGATCCTGATCCTCTATCTGTCCACCAGCTCGACCACGACGGGCATGACGCTGACGACTGCTGAGTACAGCTCGAACGCGGCGTGCGAGTCGGCCGGCCGGAAAGCGCGCGACACGTTCGGCGGCTGGGCTACGAGCGTGCGCTGGACGTGTTCGCCGAAGTCGGCAGAGCCGGCCGCCCCTCAGGTCGGGCGGTAGCGCCATGGCCTGCTACGTCGATCAGCCGATCTTCCCCTTCGGCCGCATGATGATGTGCCACCTCTGGGCCGACGGCCTGGACGAGCTGCTCGCCATGGTGGATCGCATCGGGGTCGCCCGTAAGTGGATTCAGGGCCATCCGACGCTGTCGTTCGGCAAGCACCGCGATGCCTCTTGGGTCCACTTCGACATCGCCAAGGCCAAACGCGCTCTGGCGATTCAGGTCGGCGCGATCGAGACCGACCGCTACGGGGCCAGCTACTTCGACGCGCAGCGGCGCGGGCTCGTAGGCCGTGCCGCGACGATCGAGGAGGTCCGGATCAAGGCCGGCAAGCCCGCAGACGGCATCATCCGGCGCGATGATGCGACCGCAGGAGCGCTCCTGTGATCGCGCCCCGCTGCGACCAGTGCGGACACCCGCTCCAGCCCCACGCCTGCTCTCCGAAGTGGTGCAGCCGCACCCAGCGCTGGTCCGACACCGACCGCCGCAAACGCCCGGTCGCCGGGGATCTGCTCGTACGCACAGTCCTGGCGTGCTTCCCCGGAGCCGAAGTCGTCGCCGTGCGCGAGGAGCGCGAGAGCCGTGGCCTTTAAGGCGCTACATCCCCCGCATCGAGTCGATCAAACCGGGCTCCTCCTCCTCGGGGACGCTGCCGGGCGGTTTGTTCTCAGGCGTGATTTTGTCGCCCGGGACGCTCTCTTCCGGACGGCCATCTTCGGCCAGACGCTTCCGCCTGACGCGCTCGACCAGCGCGGCTTCCTCCGGCGTCAACGTCGCGTCCCCGCTCATGTCGCGAGCCATAGGCGCCTCCCATCATGTTTTTGCCGAGGCGACCTAAACGGCGCTCGGTTTGTCTTTGGCGAAGTGGCCCACAGTGTCCGGCGTTCCATCGGCGACCGACTGACGGGGGTCGGCCATGGGTGAGCGCAAGCGCCGCGCGGTCGCCGGCTACGTCCCGCCCCCGCATCTCACCGAGCGCGACCGGATGATGTTCGCCATCCCAGCGATCCTCGTCGGCGCCCTCGTCTTCGCCGACGTGTTCGGGCCTGATCCGCACGCGGAGGACCAAGAGGCGGCGCGCGCCGAGATCGCGGAGAAGTCGAAGCGGTTACGCGATCTTATCATTGCCGGCTCCAGCGAGCCGTTCGCGGGCCTAAGCCTCGGCCCACGCTCGCGGTTGCTTCGTCAGACCGCCGACCTCTGCCAGAACTGCATCCGCGCCATGGGCTTCGAGGACCAGTCCTCGGTCAAGTTCGGTATGACGTACTACTACTGGCTGGAGGACCTGCTGTTCCGTGAGGTGCTCAACCTCGTCGAGGGCAGCGCCATGGCCGAGGCGGTGGGGCTGCTCCTGCCGATGATGGAGCACGGCTTCGCGGTCGAGGCGCGCGACGCCAGCGCCCGCAAGCAGGCGGGGCGGATGCTGCGCTGGTTTCAGGAGCGCGGGTTCTACGCCGATCCGGTGGTGATGGAGGCGCGCTGTGCGTGAGGCCATCGTGCGCGCGATCGCTCGCGCCGACCTCGTCTGCCTCCATCTCGATCCGGCCTATCTGGGCGCGGCCGAGCCGGTGCGCACGCTGGTCTCCAAGCGCGAGGCCGCCCGCATCGCGCGGCTCGCCGAGCCCGCCGGCGGCGTGCGGCTGACCTGGGAGGGCGCGCGACTGATCCTGTCTCCGCCGGACCGTTTAAACGGCGGGGTGCGGCGGTGATCGCGGCCCGTTTAAACGCCGCGCCAGAGCCGGCCCAGGACGGCCGTGGCGCTCCATCTCCACAGCCGCGCACCTGCCTGGAGTGCGGCACGCCCCACGCCTCAGCCGTCGCCGAGGCCGAATTCTGCGGCGACCGCTGCCGCATGGCGTTCAACAACCGCCGGGCCAAGCGCGGGGCGGAACTCTACGACCTGTTCATGGCGCTCCGGCACGACCGGGTGATCGCCACCCGGTTCAAGGTCTGGCGCCTGCTCAACCGCCTGGCGGCGATCTTCCGTGACGAGGATCGGCGGGAGCGGGACGGGCGTAAATCCTGGCGCTCGCCGGCCGCGATCCTGGCGCGCCGGCCGTACCTCTCGGCCGAGCGGATGACGCAAGGGCGGAGAATTTGATGCCGCGTCGTGGCGCCTCCGTCACCCAGGCCGACATCGCCCGCGCGATTCGCGCAATGCGCGACGCAGGCTTCACCCAGGTTCGCGTGGTGATGCGCGACGGGGGCGTCACCGTCGAGCCGGCCGATCCGGTCGAGCCGCCGGCCGGCCGCCGACTTGCCGACAGGGAGCGGGTGGTGGTCCTATGAAACCCGACATGCCACGCCCGCGCCCCAAGCACCTCCACCGCGAGATCACCCGCCACGGGGAGACGGTCTGGTATTTTCGGCGTGGGTCCGGTCCACGTGTCCGCATTCGGGCCGCCTACGGCACGAAGGCGTTTGTGGCTGAGTACGAAGCCGCTCTGACTGGCCAGCCCGCGCCGGCAAAAAAGGGCGTCACAGTCGGCACGATGGCTTGGCTGATCCAACGCTACATGGTCAGCGCGCACTGGACCGAGGCTCTCTCGGTCGCCACCCGAGCGCAACGTGGTGGGATTTTAAAGGAGACGGACCGCATCGCCGGGACCGAGCCTGTCGAGGCGATCACCGCCCGAGCCATTCGCGAGGGTCTCGACCGTCGCGCAGCCAAGCCGCACGGAGCGAACAACTGGCTCAAGACGATGCGCGGCTTGTTCGCCTTCGCGGTCGAGCGCGAGTACGTCCAAGCGGACCCGACCCGCGGGGTGAAGCTCCTGGGTGGTCCCAACGATCGCAACGGCTTCCACACCTGGACCGAGGAGGAGGTCGCCCGGTTCGAGGCGTGCTGGCCGCACGGCACGCGCGAGCGCCTCGCACTCGACCTGTTGCTCTACACAGGCTTGCGTCGGGGGGACGCGGCCCGCGTCGGCCGACCGCACGTGCGCAACGGCCGGATCCGCATCGAGACGGAGAAGACCGGCCAAGAAGTCACGATTCGTATCCTGCCGCCGCTCGCGGCCTCAATAGCCGCGAGCCCTGTGGGCGAGTTGACCTTCATCGCCGGCGAGCGCGGGCGGCCGATGACGAAAGAGAGCTTCGGCAATTGGTTTCGCGACGCATGCGCGGCGGCCGGCGTGCCGGGCCGGGCCCACGGCCTGCGCAAGGCCGGCGCGCGACGCGCGGCCGAGAGCGGCGCCACGGAGGCCGAGTTGAACGCGTGGTTCGGGTGGGCCGAGGGGAGCCGGGAGAGCGCGACCTACGTGCGCGGCGCCAATCGAACCAAGCTCGCGGAGCGCATCGCTGACAGATGGAACGACGGTGCTATTCCCGCACCTCACGACCCGGTGCGGGAGCGAGAGCTAAAAGCGCAACGATCTGAAGATGTTGTAAAGAGGATGGCTCCCCGAGCAGGACTCGAACCTGCGACAAGGCGATTAACAGTCGCCTGCTCTACCAACTGAGCTATCGGGGATCACGGCCGCGTCTCTACACACCGGCACCGCCGGACGCAAGGGCCTCGGAGGCGATCCGTGGCCGCCCGGGGGGATCCCCCCATGATGGGCCCGATGCGGAGGGTGCATGACGCGCCGGGCGAGGCCATTCGGCAACACGGCGCGGCGCCGCGCGGCCTGCCGGTTGCGCGGATGGTGCGGCGGAACGGGGCGGCCTCATCGAGTCATCGGCGCGTCATGACGCGGTCCTACGGGACCGGCCCCGCCGGTTCGACCGGCCCGTCGCCGCCGTGACCATGCTGACCCATCGTTGCCTCGATCCCCAGGATCCCTACGCCGAACGGGAAGTCCGCGTCGTCTTCGCGTGGGCGGCCGGCGGTCCGCGGCTGATCGCGGCCCTCGACGAGGAGGCGTCCGATATCCTCCCCGATCTGATCGAGGCGCAGTGCGATGACCTGCGGCGGGAGATCGTCGCCGCGCTGCCGCGCCCCGATCGGACCGGCGCGTTGCTCGGGCGTGCGCAGCGCTGAACGTCGGCGCCCATCGCGGCCCGTCGCGGCGTCCGGCACGGCCCCCGGCCTCCTCGACCCGCCCGCCGGACCGAACCGCGAAGCGTCGCCATGATCGCGCGCGCATTGCCGAGGCTACGACACAGCAAAGTCGTTCCGATTTGTCCGGGTATTTGTGAGCGCGGGCCCAAAACAGGAATAACCTTACGGCCAGATCTGCTATAAAAACCAAGTACCCTTTTTGCATATTTGCCGGCTATATTTGACTGTACGGCAATGCTTGCTGCGGTATAGCGGGTTCCTCTCAGCCCTCCTCGAAAGCGGCGCCGCCTCGATGCGCATTTCCCTCGGTTTCAAGCTCTTCACGGTCATCGGGCTGCTGGCCCTCGTCGCCATCGGCATCGCGATCTTCGCCGTGCGCCAATCCAACTGGGAACAGGAGCGTGCGGCGGCCACCGACAAGATCTGGAACGCCGGGTTGCAGGCCGGCGCGCTCGGCCAGGCGATCGAGCACGCCGTGGTGCAGGCGACGGCGCTGTTCACAGCGGAGGACGTGACGGAGGCCCGGTCGCGCCTGTCCGCGCTGCACGAGGCTCTGGCGACCGTGGAGGAGGTGCGCGTCCCGTTCCTGGCCGCGATGGAGGATCAGCTCCCCGAGGACCGGCGCCGCCGGTTCGATCTCTTCGTCAAGGAGTTCGTCGCCTATCAGAACGACACGGCCGAGCTGGGTCTCACGGTCTCGCCCAAGGCCGCCCTGATCCAGGCGACGGACGAGTCGACCGTGAAGAACCGGGAGCACATGGTCGCGGAGATCGCCGCGCTCGGACGCGAGGTGCTGAACCGCCTCAACACCCGCCGGGCCGCGGATGCCGCCGACCGGCGAACGGCGCGGATCACGCTGATCGTCGTGCCGGCCGTGTCCCTCGCCCTGGGACTGCTCACCGCGATCTGGATCATCTTCACCCAGGTCCGCCAACCGCTGAATCGGCTCAAGGGCTGCATGACCACGCTGGCGGCCAACGATCTGGGTCGCCCGATCCCGTTCACGCATCGTCGCGACGAGATCGGCGAGATGGCCGGGGCCATCGCGGCGTTCCAGAGGGCCCTGATCCAGAAGCGCGACCTCGATGGGGAGGCCCAGGTTCGGCGCGACCGCGACCGGGTCCGCGCCGAGAAGCTCGCGGTGGCGACGCACGAGTTCGAGGTCGAGACGCAGCGCGCGGTCGCCGACCTCGCCGGCTCGGCCGAGGCGATGATGTCGGCGGCCGACACGCTCTCGGGCAATGCCGGTGACATGGCGGTTCAGGCCACCGTCGTGGCGGGCGCCTCAAGCCAGACGGCGGGCATCGTCGACAGCATCGCCAGCGCCGCCGAGGAACTCTCGGCCACGGCCCGCGAGATCGAGGCGCGGGTCCGGGACACCAGCGAGATCGCGTCCTCGGCCCTGACCGACACGCGGGGCCTGGAGGAGACCGTCCGCACGCTGTCGCAAGCCGCGGAGGAGATCGGAGCGGTCGTGACCCTGATCCGCGACGTCGCCGAACAGACCAACCTCCTGGCGCTCAACGCCACGATCGAGGCGGCCCGCGCGGGCGTCGCGGGCCGCGGCTTCGCCGTGGTGGCCGCGGAGGTCAAGGCGCTCGCGGGCCAGACCGCCCTCGCCACCGACCGCATCACCGGCCAGGTCGGATCGATTCAGGGCGCCGCCGACCGGACGGTCGGTGCCATCGCGGCGATCGGCCAGACGATCGCCCGCATGAGCCTGATCGCCTCCGAGGTGGCGGAGGCGACCGATCAACAGGGCAGCGCCAGCCAGGAGATCGCGCGGGCCATCTTCAACGCCGCCGCGGATGCCCGCAAGGTGTCCGAGAGCATCTCCGGCGTCCGGGCCGCGGCCGCGTCCAACGAAGACCAGGCCGGTCAGGTCCGGGGCACCGCCGCGCGGGTCAATACCGGGACGCACAGCCTGCAGCAGGCGATCGAGACCTACATGGTGCAGGTCCACGGCGCGTAGGGCCGGCGGCCCGCGCGCGATATCGGTGAAAGGAATGTTGGAGGCCTCGCCCGGAATCGAACCGGGGTGCAAGGATTTGCAGTCCTCTGCGTAACCACTCCGCCACGAGGCCTTCTCGACGGCGCCTGTGCGCCGCGCGGAGCTTGGCGGACAGCTCCGGGTGCGCGTCTCTAGCAGAGGTCGGCGGCCGCAGGCAACGGCCGTGACGACACGGATCGCCGGAACGCTTCAGCTCTGCCAGACCCGCGGCATCGGCAGGCCGCGATAGCCGGCGAGGAACCGGGCGGCGAGACGGCGCAGGGGGCCGATTCCGTCCGCCAGGGCACGGACCACGAGGTGCCCGTTCCAGGCGCTCGCCGCCGCCTCGATCCCGGGGGCGGCGGCCTCCGCCAGGAGGACGCGCGCCTCCTCCAGGCGCGCTTCCGCCCCGTCCGAGACGTCGAGCAGCGTCGCGCAGGCGCGCCCGCCGCCGCCGATCGCCGGTCGAGCCAGGAGATCGCTGATCGGCCCGTCCAGCGCGATGCTGTCGGCATAGACCAGACGACCGGCCCGGCGCACGCGCCACGCATCCGCGAACAGCGCGGCGGTGATCCGCTCGCCCCGGGCGGCACGGCCGAAGGCGACGATCTCCACGGCCAGCAGGCCTGCGCCCGCGGCGAGATCGGCCTCGAAGCGCCGCCGCACCCGGGCGCGGTCGAACAGGATCGTCTCCTGGGGCAGCCAGGCGAGCCGCGCACCCGCGCCCAGGCTCAGGCGGTTCTCGATGCGGCTCACCGGCCCGTCGGAGCGGTAGATCTTCTCGGCCGCCGTCGTGGTGAGGACGAGATCGGCCGCCGGATCGAGTTCCAAGGCCACCGAGAAGGCGTCGCCGCACGCCACGCCGCCGGCGGTGTTGACGAGGACGGCTTCGAGCGCCCCCGGCCCCCGCGGGAAGCGGAGGCGCGACGGCCCCGATTCCGCCAGGTCGATGATCCGCGTCGCTCCGCCCGTGCGGGCCGGCCCGGCGCGCAGCCGGACGCGGCCGTCGGAGCGCTGCCGCGCCGGCGGCATGGCGGCGGCCGGGTCGAGTTCCTGCGGGTCCGGGATGCGGCCTTCCATCACCCGCGTTCGGCCGCGTCGCCCGGCGTCGCTTCGGCCGGCAGCGTCGGCCGGTCGAGGATGCGCCGGCCGAACAGGCTCGCCGCCAGCTCGACCAGCACCCGGGCGCTGCGCCCGCGCTCGTCGAGGAAGGGATTGAGCTCGACGATGTCCAGCGAGCGCACGAGGCCGGAATCGTGCAGCATCTCCATGATGAGATGCGCTTCCCGGAAGGTGGCGCCCCCCGGAACCGTCGTGCCGACCCCCGGGGCGAGGGACGGGTCGAGGAAGTCGATGTCGAAACTGACGTGCAGATGGGCGCGCCGGGCGGCGACGTGTTCGAGGATCCGCCGCAGGGGGGCGACGACCCCGAACTCGTCGATGGTGCGCATGTCCGTGACCCCGACCCGCCGGGCCGCCACCAGGGCGCGCTCCCCGGCATCGATGGAGCGCAGGCCGAACAGGTGGACATCGGTCGGGGCGAGCGGCGGCGGAGCCGGCTCGGCGAACAGGCGCGGGAAGCCGGGCTCCCCGCACAGGGCCGCCAGCGGCATGCCATGGACGTTGCCGGACGGGGAGGTCTCCAGGGTGTTGAAGTCGGCGTGGGCATCCAGCCAGAGCACGAAGAGCGGCCGGCGCTCACGGGCGGCGTGGCGCATGACGCCGTCGATCGATCCGAGCGAGAGACTGTGATCGCCGCCGACGGTGAGGGGCACCGCGCCCGCAGCGAGGGCATCTTCGACCGCGCGGGACAGGGCGCGCGTCCAGGCCGCCACGGCGGCGAGGCCGCGCCCTCCGGCCGGCCCATCGGGGACGACGTCGCCGTGGTCTGTGACCGCATGGCCGAGGTCGGACAGGGCGCGGACGAGGCCGGCGGTGCGCAGGGCTGCCGGGCCCATCAGGGCGCCGGGCTCGCTGGTTCCGACCTCGATCGGCGCGCCGATCAGCGCGATGCGGTGCCCCACGTGGGGGCTTGTCTCGCTGGTCATCCCGTCTCCACCGGTCGCTCGGACGTCCGCGCGTCCCCGCCGCTCTAGCAGGTGGCGGGCCGCCGCCACAGGCCGACGCGGCGCCTTCGCCGATCCGCAAGCCTCTGATCGACCGACGCTCGAAGAATGATTGTGCGAGACGGAATCCTGGGCTGGAAAGTGCCGGTTTCAGAAGGTCCGCGCCCTGCCCTTTCGAGGTGTTTGGGCTGGGTGCAGGGATCGCGATCCATGGCTGACACATCGTGAAAGCGCAGCGTGTTTCCCCTTCCCCTCGTGGGCCTGCGGCTTCTCAGGGCGAGCCGGCGGCTCCACGCGTGCAGGACGAAGGCGCGGGTCCCCTCTCCCGGGCGGGAGAGGGAGCCTGTCGCGGCTTCCCGAGCCGATGTCTGAACATCGTGGTCCTGATACATAATATCATGTTTAGCTGAGTAATTACAACCCTTGCTCCGAGTAAAAAAACGCCGGTTAATCGCATCTATAGGCATCTTGATTTGAAATTTAACAGGCTGCATTGTTTCATAGTGGCCGGCGCCCGACAATGGTGTCACAGAAAATTAGGATTATTGTGGGAAGGCAGCAGAGCTTCTCTATCTAAGACTATTCAAGGTTGCCATGACGCTTCTGTCCCGTTTGAGCGTGCGTCTCCCCGCGATGACCGTCGGCCTGGCGCTGCTCAGCGCCACCGCCATGGGCGGATTCAGCTGGTACACGGCCCGGTCCGGGCTGATGAGCGCGGCCCAGGACCGCCTGCAACTGGCCGCCGCGGCCCGCCGGGATGGCATCGAGCTGGTGGCGGATCGGATGCAGGCCGACTTCCTGGCCGTCGCGGCGCATCCGCAGATCGTGTCGAACTTTCCCGACCTGATCGAGACCCTGGATCCCGCCAAGCCCGAGGTGGCGGCCGTCATCGAGGCGTTCCGCGCGCCGCAGACGGTCGAGGCGCGGGTCGCCCTCGACGGCACCGGCATGGGCGCGATGTACGCGCGCCGGCACGTCAAGGTGCAGGACGTGGCACGCAAGCTCGTCGCCCAGGCCGGCTACGCGGACCTCATGTTCGTGGATCAGAACGGCCGGATCGTCTACACCACGACGAAGGGCGCGGATTTCGCCAAGTCGGTCGCCGATCCGGATCTGGCGCAGACCGGCCTCGCCCGCCTCCTCAAGCGTCTCGAATCGGCCGATCCGGGCACGGTCCTGTTCGAGGATTTCGCTGCCTATCCGGTCGATGGCGTTCCGGCCGCCTTCATCGGTCGCGCCATGACCAAGCGCGCCAATGTCGCCATGGGGACCGCGCAGGCGGCGGAGCGGATCGGCACCGTCATCATGCGGGTCACCCCGGCGGTGTTCGATCAGACGCTGGCCAAACGGACCGGCCTGGGCGAGACCGGACAGGTCTTCGCGGCGGGTGGGGACGGGCTCCTGCGCAGCGATCCGCCGCTGAACCCCACGGTGAAGGCCGGAGGCGCCGTCACGCTGCTCGGGATCGCCCCCGATCGGATCAAGGCGGAGGGCAGCCTCACCTTCCCGGCCGCGGACGGACCGCACATGGCAGCGGCCTCCGCGCTCAGCGTGCTGGGGGCGCCCTGGACGGTGGTGGCGGAGCAGACCGAGGCCGAAGCGATTGCGTCGGTCCGGGCGCTCTCGCGCGTCCTGATCCTGACCGGTCTGTGCATCCTGGCCGCGACGGCGGCGCTCGGCCTGCTGCTCGCGCGCTCGATCGTGGCGCCGCTGGGCGCCCTCACCCGCGCCCTGAAGGCGCTCGCCGACCGTCAGCCACTCACGGACGTGGCCGGGAGCCGGCGCCGGGACGAGATCGGCGACATCGCCCGCGCCGTGGTGACGATCCGCGACATGTCCCTGGAGGATGCCGCGCAGCAGTTGCAGACCACGGAGGCCGTGCGCCTGCGCGAGGAACAGAACCGGCGCACCATGCTGCGGGACCTCGCCGACGGGTTCGAGCGCTCGGTGGGCGGGATCGCCGAGGGTCTGACGGTGGCCGTGTCGTCGCTCCAGGACGCGTCCGGCGCCATGCGGGTCGCGGTCGCCGGGACCTCCGAGCGCTCGACCAGCGTCGCCAGCGCGGCGCGGCAGACATCCGACAACGTCAACGCCGTCGCCGCCGCCGCCGAGGAACTCGGTGCGACCGTGCGGGAGATCGGCCGGCAGGTCGAGCAGGCGACCGGCATGTCGGCCAATGCGGTTGGCGAGGCCCGGCGGGCCGAGCAGACGATGACCGACCTCGCCGCCGCCGCGACCCGGATCGGCGACGTGGTCGGGATGGTCTCGACGATCGCCGGACAGACGAACCTGCTGGCCCTCAACGCGACGATCGAGGCGGCCAGGGCCGGCGAGGCCGGAAGGGGCTTCGCGGTGGTGGCCGCAGAGGTGAAGGAACTGGCCGCCCAGACGAGCCGCGCCACGGAGGAGATCGGCCGGCAGGTGGCGTCGATCCAGACCGTCACCGGCGACGCCGTCGGGGCGATCCAGGGCGTCGCCTCGCAGATCGAGGCCATGAATCAGGTCTCGACCGGCATCGCCGCCGCCGTGGACCAGCAGGGCGCCACGACGCAGGACATCGTCCGCAGCATGGGGCAGGCCTCCACCGGCACCGGCCTGATGACCGCCGATATCGCGGAGGTCGCTCGGGTCGCGGACGATGCCGGGGAGGCCGCCGCATCGGTGGCGCAGGCCTCGGACGCCCTGGCGGCGCGCGCGGAGCAGCTCCGCGCCGAGGTCGCGCAGTTTTTGCGCAACATCCGGGCGGCTTAGGGCACGCGTCGCCGAAGCGGATCCCGGTTCGGCGGCGTCGGATCGGGGGGCTCGGACCGGTTCCCGACAGGCGGCCGCCGGGTTTCGGAGGCGGGTGGCGTCAGGCTGCCTCGGCGGGGACCGGGGCGGCCTTCTGCGCCGCCTGCCCCGCGAAGATCTGGGCGGCCAGGGGCAGCTCGATCACGGCGCTGAGGCCGCCCGCACGGCCGTTCTCCAGGATCAACCGGCCGTTATGCGCCTCGACGATGGCCTGAACGATCGACAGGCCGAGGCCGAAACCCCGCGCCTCGTTGAGGTTGCGGGCCCGGTCGCCGCGGACGAAGGGCTGCAGCATCGCCTCCCGCTCGGCCTCCGGGATCCCCGGGCCGGGGTCGAGCACGCAGATACGGACCCCGCGCTCGGAGGATTCCATGTGGACCTCCGCTCGGCCGCCGTACTTCACGGCGTTGTCCACGAGGTTCGTCACCGCCCGCTGCAATTCCTCGGGGCGCCCCTGGACGAGGACGTGGCGGCTTTTGCCGACGCGCACAGGCGCGCCGAAATCCGAGAAATCGTCGCAGACCGTCTGCACGACCGAGGCGAGATCGACCAGGGTGAAGCTGCTCGCGTCCCGGGCCTGACCGTCGCGCACGAAGGACAGGGCCGCCTCGACGAGGCCGTTCATCTGGTCCAGGTCGCGCAGGGTGGCGGCCCGGGCGTGGTCGTCCTCGATGAATTCGGCGCGCAGGCGCAGCCGGGTGATCGGCGTGCGCAGGTCGTGGCTGATCGCCGCGAGCATCTGCGTGCGGTCGTCGATCAGCCGGCGCACCCGCGACCGCATCCGGTCGAGTGCCCGGGAGACGGCGAGCACCTCGCGCGGGCCCGCCTCCGGCAGGGCCACGTGATCGTCCCGGGTTCCGAAGGCCTCCGCGGCGCCGGCGAGCCGCTTCAGCGGCGCCGTGAGCGCCCGGGTTGCCCAGACGCAGAGCAGCGCCAGGGTCAGCGCCAGGAACACGACGGTGAAGATCAGGGCACCCTGCTTCGGCGCCCGGAGCGGATCGTTCGGCAGCGTCGCCTGCAGCATCGCGCCGCCGGCCGTGACGATCCCGACATGCAGCCGTCCGTCCGCCTTCTCCGCGTCGGTGTCGCCGGCGGACAGGTCGATGATCTGCACCGGACGCCCAGCCCCGTTCCGGAGCCGGTGGATGACCGGAAGATCCGGGACCGGCTTGGCGCCGGGCGGCGCCTCCCCGTCCCAGGCCTCGACATGGATCAGCGGCAGGCTGCGGCCGCTGGCGAGCAGAGCCGGCCGGGCGGCCGGATCGACGACGTCGAGGAGCCGCGCCAGCGTGCCGAGGCGGCTCGCAGCGACCCCCGGCAGGGTGTCCGGGTTCTGGGATTCGTGCAGCAGCAGGAACGCGGCGGTCGCCACCATATGCGCCACCGCGATGCCGGCCACGACGAGCAGCGCGATCTGGCCCGCGATGGTCGCCGGTCGCATCCGGGCGCGCAGCCGCCGCAGCACGCTCATGAGCGCGTGACCTCCGGCGTGAACAGGTAGCCGCCCGAGCGGATCGTCCGGATGAATTCGGGGTTGCGGGTATCGCGCTCGATCTTCTGGCGGATGCGCGAGATCAGCACGTCGATGCTGCGCTCGAACGGGCCGGCGGCGCGGCCCTGGGTCAGGTCCAGGAGCTGGTCGCGCGACAGGACCCGTCCGGGCCGCAGGCAGAGGGCGTGGAGGAGGTCGAATTCCGCCCCGGTGATGGCGATGCGCGCGCCCTCGGGCGACAGCACCTGCCGCAGGGAGACGTCGAGGGTCCAGCCGGAGAAATGCAGGCGGCGGCGCTCGTCGGTGTCGGGCGCCTCGGCGGCGACCCGGCGCAGGATCGCCCGGATGCGGGCAAGCAGCTCCCGCGGGTTGAACGGCTTGGCCAGGTAATCGTCGGCACCGAGTTCCAACCCGAGGATCCGGTCGACATCCTCGGACTTCGCCGTCAGGATCAAAATCGGGATCTGCGACGAATCCCGCAGGCGCCGGCACAGCCTGAGCCCATCCTCCCCCGGGAGCATCAGGTCCAGGACGATCAGATCGATGCGCGATTCCGCCAGCGCATGATCCATGTCGGTCCCGTCGCCCGCGAGCGTCACGCGGCAATCGTTGCCGCGCAGATAGCGCGCGATCAGGGTCGAGATCTCCCGATCGTCCTCTACGACGAGGATGTGGGGTGTCGACGGTGTCGTCATCGCGACGGAGTCTGTATGCGATTCAGCCTGCATCATCGGGCCATCATGCCCCGAACCGACGATTATTCGAAGGTGTCCGGCGAAACCAATTTGTAAGCGCGTGTTTCCCGCGGATCTGCTCCGGGATCTGGCCGCCCTGCGGCGAATCGTCGAGCCGGACTCCCCGCCCGGCGCGGCCTAGCTACCTCACGGATCAGCGTTCGCCCGGCGTGACGGGTGAGGCCGCCATCCGGAACCCCCCGTGTCAAAGCCCATCAGCGACTACGCCCTCATCGGCGACACCCATTCCTGCGCGCTGATCGCCCGCGACGGTTCGATCGACTGGCTGTGCTGGCCGCGCCACGATTCGCCGGCCCTGTTCGTGAAGCTCCTCGACGACGAGACAGGCGGCGCCTGCAGCGTCGCGTTCGACGGGCTCACCGGGACGGCGCGCCGCTACCTGCCCGAGACCAACATCCTCGAGACGAGCTTCACCACCCGGACCGGGCAGGCGCGCCTCGTCGACGTGATGCCGGTGAACCCCCCGAGCCCCGAACCGGACGAGGGCCCGGACGGCGAGGGCGAGAGCCGGCTGATCCGGCTGCTCACCTGCGTGACCGGGACGGTGACCGGGGCGTTCCGGGTGCGCCCGACCTTCGACTACGCGCGCCGCCCGTGCACGCCCATCGTCGAGGGCCCCTCCGTGCTGTTCGAGGCCGGCGATTGCCGGCTGCGGGTCAACGCGCATCCGCGGCCGACGCTGATCGGGGACGAGGCCGAGATCCGGTTCCAGCTGTCCGAGGGCGAGACCGCCTACCTGGTCCTCACCCACGGGGAGGACCGGGAGAATGCCGCCATCGACGATTACGCCGGCGCCCAGCGCCGCCTCGATCTGACCGAGGATTACTGGCGCCGCTGGAGCGCCCGCAGCACCTATCGCGGCGCCTATCGCGACGCGGTGATGCGCTCGGCGCTGTGCCTGAAGCTGCTGACCTACTCGCCCTCCGGCGGCATCGTGGCGGCGGCGACCGCGGGGCTGCCGGAGGCCGTGCCGGGGGACCGCAACTACGATTACCGGTTCACCTGGATGCGCGACGCCGCGTTCACCGTCACCGCCTTCGTGATGCTCGGCTACGTGCGCGAGGCCTCCGAGTTCCTGCGCTTCCTGCGGGAGCGCGACGGCACCTATGGCCGCGAGACGCGGCTGATGTACGGTGTCGCCGACGACATCCCGCCGGAGGAGGAACTCGACCACCTCGCCGGCTGGAACGGCGTGCGGCCGGTGGTGATCGGCAACCTCGCCGAGGACCAGGATCAGCACGACATCTACGGCGAGCTGCTGCGGGCGCTCTGCGTCTTCCTGGAGGCCGTGGATTACGATCCGCCCGAGAAGGTCAACGACCGCCTGCCGGAGGTGCTCGACAACCTCACCGCCCGCGCGATCCGCCATCGGCACGACGCGGACAACGGCATCTGGGAGTTGCGCACGGGGCCGCGCCAGCAGCTCCATTCCAAGGCGATGATCTGGGTGGCGCTCACGGACGCGGCCCGGATCGCCCGCAACATTTCGGGAGTCCCCGAGGCGAAGATCCGGGAATGGGAGCGCGTCGCCGCCGAGGTCCGGGCGGAGTATCTCGACCGGGGCTGGAACGCCGAGAAGCGGGCCTATGTCGGCGCCTACGAGTCGCACCATCTCGACGCCGCGGTCCTGCGGGTCGCCCTGTTCGGGGCGCTGGATCCGACAGATCCGCGGATGCGCGCGACCCTGGCCGCCGTGGAGCGGGAACTCGGCGTCGGCGACCTGATCTACCGCTACCGCATGGATGACGGGCTGACGGGCGAGGAGGGCACGTTCACGGCCTGCGCGTTCTGGCGGGTCGGCTGCCTCGCCCTCGACGGCCGGACCGCCGAGGCCAAGGCGGTCTTCGAGCGGCTGATCGCCCGGGGCAACGATGTCGGGCTGTTTGCCGAGGAGATCGACCCGGTCACCGGGGAGCAGCGCGGAAACACCCCGCAGGGCTTCTCTCACATGGCGCTGATCAACGCCGCCCTGCGCCTGGAGGACAGCATCGACCGCTACGGCTTCGCGGACGCGGCGGACGGCGTGGCACACAGGGCGGCCGAGTAGCGGCTCGACAGCGGGTCGCGGGCACCGGCGGCGGGGCCGCCGGCGGCAGTTCGATCAGGCGGCGACCCGGACAACCTTGTCCGGCTCGCGTCCATCCGCCTGGGAGGCATCGAGGCCGCGGCTGATGCGGAACTGATCCAGCAGGCTGTCGCCCAGGCTGTCCAGAACCACCTCCGTCGCGGCCTGAGTCGCCGGGTCCACCGCCGGCTCCTCGGTCCGGTACCAGGCCAGGATCTGCTCCGGCAGCGCGTCCAGGATCGCCCCGACGGGGTTGTGCGGTTCGGCCTTCGCGACGGCGCCGGTCTCGGCGGCATCGGCCGGCGGTGCGAAGGCGGTCCGGCTCTGGCTCGCCAAGGCGGCGCGCCAGGCGGCGTCCGCCACCTGGGCGTTGCGGCGCGCGGTCTCGCGCGCCGCCGCCTCGGCCGCGATCGCCCGGGCGGCCTCCCGGGCCTCGTCGCGGGCGGCCTCGGCCTCGTAGCGGTTGAGGAGAACGAGGACCGGCTGCATGTCCGCGCCCGGCAGGCTGTCGCAGGCGCCGATGGCGCATTCGATGATCCGCCGGGACAGGCCAGCCCCGCGGACCGGCGTCCCGCGGCGGGCCACGTCCTGCCAGGCCGCGAGGGCGGCCTGCATCGCCGGCAGCAGCGCGTCCGGGAGGCCGGCCCGCTGGTGCAGGTCGGCGAAGCTCCGGGGATCGCGCAGGGCCCGGGCGACGCCGGCGTGGTCCTGGCCGGACAGGTCGGCCAGGGCCGCGAGGGTGAAGTCGGTCCGCCCGGACAGCACGGCGCGGAGGATCAGGCCGGCGGTGAGCTGGTGGGTCGTGCGCAGATGCGCCACGAGCCGGGCGACGCCGGCCGCCCCGGAACCCGCGCAGGCGTCGAGGGCCACGCGCTCGCCGGCCTCCCGGCGCAGCCGGTCGCAGCGCTCGCCGCCGAGCCAGCCCCGGTGGGTGACGAAGCCGGACAGGGCCTGCGCCACCGCGAGGCCGATCGCGTGGCGTACCTCCGGAGGCAGGTCGGCCCGGGCCAGCAGCGCTTCGCGGAGCGGCGCCTCCGCACCGCTGCGCTCGATCATGCGCAGCATGCGGCCCGCGGTGATCTTCGCCGTCGGGTTGCGGGCGAGCGCCACCAGCGTGTCGAGCGCGCCGATCTCGGCCAGCGCCCCCGAGACCGCGTGCGACAGGTGATGGCGGGCGGCGATGACCGCACGCGTCGTCTCGTCGCCGAGCGCGGCCGCGTCCACGAGGTCGGCGTCGGTCAGCACCGGCGAGCGCGCCAGCACCAGCCGGGCGACCTCGGGCACGTCGCAGGACAGCGCGACCACCAGGGGGCGGGGCGTGCGCGCGGAGGACGCGCAGGCCTCGGCCAGGGCCCGGCGGACCAGCGGCGACGGGTCGTCCAGGAGGGTGAGCAGCGCGGTCTTGGCCTCCCAGGCCTGGTCCGCGGCGAGATTGCCGTAGAGATAGGCCCGCGTCAGGACCGCGGTGGCCTCGGCGCGCTGGCTGGCGGAGGCGTTCTGCGTCCAGGCCAGGAACTCGCGGATGATCATGGACCGCTCCGGGGTGCGAACAGGCTGTTCCTGGCGCCGGTCGCGGGACGCGCCGCGGCGAGTTCCGCCGGGCGCTGCGGCGGCAGCGGCGGGTTGACGAGGGCGCTGCCGGGCGGCGTCGCCGCGGGTGCGGCGAGCGCGCCCGTCGTGACCGGCTCCGGAACGGAGGCGGCCGGCGGGGGCTCCGACGCGGAGCGCGGGAAGTAGGTCGGCGCGGCATGGCCGGCCGGCTGCGCCGCATTGCGCTCCTGCCAGAGCCGCGCCGCGGCATCCGTGACGGCCCCGCGCTGATCGGTCTGGAACAGGCTGCGCAGGTCGCTGGTGCCGCCGAAGCCCGTCGCGACGCTCGCATAGGCCGAGACCGCCTGCGGCGCCGCGGCGCCGTCCTGGCGCAGGGCGGTGAGATCGGTAGCCGCGGCCCCCTGCGCGGCCGCCGCGAGGCTGGCGTAGAGTTCGGCGGCGCTCCGCGGCCGGCCCGTGCGGTCGTAGAACAGCGCGCGGTTGGCGGCGGCCGCCTCGGGCAGGTCGAGGGCGGCGGCGCGGGCGGGAAAGGCGCGCGCGGTCGAGATCAGGGCGGCGGCGCCCTTGGCGCCGAGGACATGCGCCGCGTAGAGGTCGCCCGGGGTCGGCTCCCGTCCGAGCGCTCCGGACAGCGCCTCGGCGTTCTGCTGGGTCAGGGCACCGGCGAGCGTCGCCGAGACTTTTGGATCGCGGCGCAGGTCGAGGATCGCCTGCTTTTGTCCCGCATCGGCCACCGCGTAGGTGCCGTCCGCCTGCCGGGTGATGGCATCGGCCTGCGCCTGGAGGCCGAGCTTCGGCCCGGCATTCTTCATGACGCCGAGCCAGGTCTGCTCGATGAACTGGAACAGCCCGGTCGCCGAGGAGGTACCGGCCTTGGCGGCGGGGTCGAGGGCGGATTCCCGCCGGGCCGTGGCGAGCAGGTAGTCGAAGCCGACCCCGCTCGCCATCGCCCCGTCGCGGATCGCCTGGACCACCGGCGCGGCGGCGGCCGTCCCCGGCATCGCCCGCGCCTGGGGCGGCGGGCTCTCCGGAGGGCTGGACGGCGTGGTGAACAGGAACATCCGGGCGCGCGCAGGGGCTGAAGACAGCTGGAACCTGCGCCTGCTATGGTAAACAAGTTCTCAATCGCCCGTGACGGAACAAGTCCGGTTTCAGGATCCCGAGAACTCGCCCGCCCCCTTCGGCCGGCGCATCTGGAACCGCGTGTCCGCCGTCGCCTGAAAGTAGTCGAAGTATCCGCCGCGCATGATCGGGTGCATCGCGCCGGTATCGACCATCCCGTCCTTCACGTAGGCCGCGTCGACATAGATCGAGACCACCTGGCCGATGACCAGGAAGTTCTCGGCCTCGCCGCCGTCGAGCGGCACCAGCGGGACGGTCTGCAGCCACCGGCATTCGAGGGCGGCCGGCGAGGCCGCGACCCGGGGCGGGCGCACCTTGCGCGACGGGGCGGTGGCGAGGTTGGCGAAGGCAAATTCGCTCTCCCCGCGCGGCAGCGGCGCCGAGGAATCGTTCATCCCGTCGCGCAGGTCCCAGGTGGCGAGGTTGCAGACGAATTCCTTGCCCTCCTCGGCGAAGGTCATGGCGTCCTTGCGGCCCGAGGACGAGAACGCGACCATGTTGTCCGCCACGGCATTGAAGAACGAGTAGGGCGCGAGGTTGAGCTTGCCGTCGCGGCTCATGGCGCTGATCCAGCCGATCGGGCGGGGCGCGACGATCGCCTTGAGCGGGTTGTGCGGAAGCGCGCGCGCCTCCCGCGGGACGTCGAGATCGTAATGCACGGGCGGCCTCTCCAAAGCGCTGCCGGCCCGGCGTGGACCGGCCGGCAGCGACGCAGACCGTCCTTAACGCATGATCGCGATCGAACGCTGCGCAATGGAGTCCGATCGCCGGATCGATCCCGCAAGGCGACGATGGTTGCGCCTCTCCGGCGGCAGCGCCGTCACGTCCGCCGCTGGCGAGGACCTGCCGCGGAAATCCGCCAAGCGCCCGCTGCGGCTACCGGATTCCCGTCCATACGTAACGCCAACGCGTTGAGACGAAAACGCTTTCCCCTCCCCCGTGCGGGGAGGGGTCAGGGGTGGGGGTGGTGCAGAAGGCATCAGGACGCTCGATCCGGCACGACCCCCACCTCCAACGCCTCCCCGCAGGGCGGAGGAGAGCAGGCCCCGGCCGAGATTCGGGAGTCCGGTAGCCCACAGCGAAGGGCGGGAGAGGCGCAGCGTTGGTGGCCCCGCTTCTCCGGCGGGAATACCTCGATCAGCCAACCCCACGCCGCGCTGGAGCGCGAAGGATCCCGGCACGCGCGGGCTCAGAGGTAGGTGACGACCTCATCCAGCGCCGGCCGCGGGCGATCGGCGGGCACCTCGCGGGCTTGGCCGATATGGACGAAGCCCGCGAGCTTCTCCCAGGGGGCCAGGCCCAGCGCGTCGAGGACGCGGCGGTCGTAGGCGAACCACTCCGTCAGCCAGGAGGTGGCGAAGCCGGCCGCGTTGGCTGCGATCACGAGGTTCATGGTGGCGGCCCCCGCGGAGAGCACCTGCTCCCATTCGGGGATCTTCACGTGCGGCGCGGCGCGCGACACCACCGCGACGACGAGGGGGGCATGGGTCAGCCGGGCCCGCTCCTGCGCCAGGCGCTCGGGGGCGGCATCCGGATTGTCCGCCGCGAAGGCGTCGGCGATGAGTGCGCCGACCCGGTTCCGCGCCGCGCCGGCGATCACGAGGAAGCGCCAGGGCGCCAGCTTGCCGTGATCGGGCACGCGGGAGGCCGCCGCAAGGATCGTCTCGAGCTGCACCCGGTCCGGGCCGGGCTCGTCCAGCAAAGGCGGCGGCACCGAGCGGCGGGTCTTCAGGAGATCGAGGGTGGCGGTCATGGGCTCCGTCCCGGTATCGCGTCCCGGCCGGGATGTGGCATGCGCGGGTGCCCGTTGGAAGGGCGGCCTTGCCGCCGCCATGGTCCGGAGGCACAGGCGGCGGGCGATCCGCCGACGGAACCCCGTCCGGTGCGCCGCGGGGCAGATGGGAGAGGGGCCGATCGATGGGCGCGAGGCTTGCCGCGACAATGTTGGCGATTCTCGTGACGGGAGCCGGTCTCACGCCCGCGCGCGCGCAGGATCCCCTTCAGAATCGCCTCGGCGGTCCCCTGCCCTCCCCGTCGATCACGACGCCGGACCTGCCGCCCGCCCTCCCGGCCGTCGAGCCGGAGGCGCCGCTGTCCCTGTCGGCGCTCCTGTCGGGACCCGGGGTCGCGCTGCGCCAGGGCCTCGCCTGGCGGATCTACGAGGATCGCGGCGACGGCACCCGGCCGTCGATCGTGGCACGCTCGACCGAGGCGGAGCCGCGCTTCACCCTCGCGTCCGGTTCCTACGTCGCCACCGTGACCTACGGCTTCGCCAGCGCGTCGAAGCGGATCGTCATGGCGGGCCAGCCGATCACCGACACCCTGCGCGTCGCGGCCGGCGCCCTGAAGCTGTCGGGTGCCGTCGGCGACCAGAAGATCGCCCCCGCCGAGCTGTCGTTCTCGGTCTTCGTGCCGGTGGGGACCAATTCCGAGGGCCGGCTCGTGCGCGCGGGCATCAAGGCCGGCGAATTGCTGCGGCTGCCCGAAGGCACCTACCACGTGGTGTCGACCTACGGGGAGTCGAACGCCATCCAGCGCGCCGACCTCCGGGTCGAGAACGGCAAGGTCACGGAGGCGACCCTCAACCACCGTGCCGCCACCGTGACCCTCAAGCTCGTGGCGGCGCCCGGGGCGGAGGCCTTCGCCGGCACGGCATTCTCCGTCCTGACGCCCGGCGGCGACACGATCCGCGAGGCGATCGGGGCGTTCCCGCAGGTGACCCTGGCCGAGGGCGACTACGTGCTGATCGCCCGCCATGACGGGCAGGTCTACACCCGCGAGTTCAAGGTCGAGAGCGGGCTGGACCGGGACATCGAGGTCGTGGCCAAGTCGGGCTGAGGCTCGCCTGGCGTCCCGTCAGGCGAACCGCCGCGCCAGCGCCACGCAGAGCGCGACCGCCGCGGCGGCGCCGATCATCGCGGGTTCGATCCGCTCGCCCAGCACGAGGGCGGCGACGCCGAGGCCGAGGAACGGCTGCAGCAGCTGGAGCTGGCCGATCGCGGCGATCCCGCCCCGGGCCAGCGCCCGGTACCAGAACACGAACCCGATCAGCATGCTGAACAGCGCCACGTAGGCGAGGCCCGCCCAGGCCGGCATCGGGATCGCCGCGGGCTCGGCCGGGCTCAGGATCAGGGCCAGCGGCAGGCTCACAGGCAGCGACAGGACCGTGGCCCAGGCGATCACCTGCCAGCCGCCGAGCCGCCGGGCCAGGACGCCACCCTCGGCATAGCCGAGGCCGCAGACCAGGATCGCGGCGAGCATCAGGGCGTCGCCGGGCCCCGGCGGTCCGTCGAGCCCCCGCGCGGCGAAGCCGACGGTGACCAGCGCGCCGCAGAGCGACAGCAGCCAGAAGGCCCGGGACGGCCGCTCCCCCGAGCGGAGGGCCCCGAACAATGCGGTGGCGAGCGGCAGCAGCCCGACGAAGACCGTGCCGTGGGCGGCCCCGACCGTCCGCAGGGCGAGCGCCGTGAGCAGCGGGAAGCCGACCACCACCCCCGCGGCCACGATGGCGAGCGCCGGCATGTCGCCGCCGCGGGGCCGTTTCTCGCGGAAGGCTGCGAGCGCGGCCGCCCCGGCGAGGCCTGCCAGGGCGGCCCGGGCCGCGCTGAGGAACAGCGCGTCCATCCCGGTCAGCGCGAGGCGCGTGGCCACCAGCGAGGCGCTGAAGATGGCGACGCCGATGAGCCCGTCAATCCAGGGCCCCGCGGTGCCGCGCTTCGCCGATGCCGTCTGACTCGAACGTCCCGCCACGCAACCCTCCCGGTCAGGCCCGGCGGCGTGACACGGGTGGCGCGCGCCAGCCAGGGACGACGGCCGGCGCGACCACCGAACTGTCCTGGCCCCCGGTCGGTACGGTGCCGCGCCGTTGCGCACAGGTTCCATGTGTTGGGCGTTAACATTTCTGTGCCGCGCCGGAACGATGCGGCGGCTGCGGGCTTACAAGCCATCCATTTCGGGTTTCTGGAGATGTCTCGATGCGCCGCCTCGTCCTCGCTGCCCTCGCCGCCGCTGCCCTGACCGGACCTGCCCTCGCCGCCAAGGACGCGCCCGCGACCGTCGCGCCGAAGTTCGAGTCGGTCCCCCAGGACGCGGTCCTCAGCTACAACCTGATCGGCCTCAACGTGACGGATGCGCAGAACAACACCGTCGGCGAGATCAAGGATCTCGCGATCGAGCACGAGAAGCTCGTCGGCTACATCGTCTCGGTCGGCGGCTTCCTCGGGATGGGCGAGCACTACGTCGCGGTCTCGCCCGCCTCGATCGCGCTCGGCTACGACGCCGACGCCAAGAAGTGGAAGGCGATCATCGGCGCCAGCAAGGATCAGCTGAAGGCCGCCCCCGAGTTCAAGTACGACGGCAAGTTCAAGCGCTGAGCGATGCGCGCCGTTCCTGCCCGCGCGGCGGGTGGGAACGGCGCGTTGCCGGCGACGCCGAACCGCCTCTGCTCCATGGGGCAGAGGTCGGCTCAGACGTGGCCTTCGAGCGCCGCGCGTGCCAGGCTGGCGACCACCGCCTCCCGCTTGGCCTGCTTGAGGATGATACGCGCCGCGGCCCGTGCATTGGCGGCCCGGAGTTCGGCCTGCGGGCCACCGTCCCGCAGGGTCCGCCAGGCGAGGGCGCGGAACCACTTCGCATTGGCCAGCGCGGCAGCGCGGCGGCTGATCGGACCCCCGACATCGAGCGGCTTTACAAGTGTTCCGGACGCCATTGGCTCAATCCTGGACTGCGATCCACCGCTTGTCCGGTTTAGAGACAAGAAATGGCGATGCCTGGGCATTTGGGCAATAGTGATGCCGGCAATAACGTTCTGATGGTTCGCAAGGATTCGGCATCCTCGAAACGTGGTAGGCCGGGGGTTCGGAGCGCAGCGGCGTTCGGGGCATTCGAGCGGCGCCGGGCTGGCGATCGACCCGATCCCGGTGACACGGGCAACTCTGATTCTCGGTGTGCTCAAGCATGCGCCGCGAATGCCGGCGCGCCGGGCCCTGAAACGGCTGCAGCCGCGTTCGACACGCGTCCGTGATCCGGGCTTGCCCCGGACCGGGTGTCGGTTCCGGAACAATTGCGGAGACCGACGGTAGATCAAACACCGCGCGGCCGGTTCGTGCGACGAGGATCCCAGCTTGGTTCAGACCCCTCCGCACGCGACCGCCCAGGTCGCCGGACACCCGATCCACGCGATGCTGGTCCCGATCCCGATCGTGTGTTTCCTCGGGACCTGGGTGACCGACATCGCCTACTGGCTCACCGCCAACATGCAGTGGGCGAATTTTTCCGCCTGGCTCCTGAGCGTCGGGCTGATCGGTTCGGCCCTGGCGGTGCTCGCCGGTCTGGTCGATTTCTTCGGCGACCGCCGCATCCGGCAATTCCGGACCGCCTGGCTCCACGCCGCCGGCAATGCCGTGGCGCTGGGGCTCAGCATCGTCAACGTCTTCGTGCACAGCCGGGACGCCTACACGTCCGTCGTGCCGACCGGGCTGCTCCTGTCGACCGCGGTGGTGCTGATCCTGCTGGTAACCGGTTGGAGCGGGGCGTCGTTGGTTCACCGCCACGGGGTCAGCGTACGAATGGGAGACCGGGCATGACCCGCCGTCGACAGATCCTCGCCGCCGCGTTCCTGCTGCCGCTCTCCGCCTGCGGGCCGGATCCCATCGATCCGCAGACCCAGGTCGGGCCGAACCCGCCCCTGCCCGAACCGCACCAGTATCTGCTTCCGCCGATGCACGTCTCCAGCGCCGTCGGCTGGAAGGACGGGGAGACGCCGCAGGTCGCCGCGGGACTCCAGGTGAAGGCGCTCGCCACCGGCCTGAAGAATCCGCGCTCGATCCTGGTCCTGCCGAACGGCGACATCCTCGTGGCGGAGAGCGGCGGCCCGACACCGCCGATCAACCGGCCCAAGGAGATCATCATGGGCTGGCTGGAGGCGAAGTCGCATTCCGCCGAGACGCCCGGTCAGCGCATCACGCTGTTGCGGGACGCGGACGGCGACGGCGTGCCGGAACAGCGCTCCGTCCTCCTCGACAAGCAGAACTCACCCTTCGGGATGGCGCTGGTCGGCAACGACCTCTACGTCGCCGATACCGACGCGGTGATGCGCTATCCCTACACGACCGGCGCGACGACGATCACGCAACCCGGCGTGAAGCTCACGGAGCTGCCGGCGGGCCACATCAACCATCATTGGACCAAGAGTCTGACCGCGAGTCCCGACGGGACCAAGCTCTATGCCGGTGTCGGATCGAACAGCAACGTCACCGAGAACGGCATCGACGAGGAGAAGGACCGGGCGGCGATCTGGGAGATCGACCGGGCGACCGGCGCGCACCGGCTCTACGCCACCGGCCTGCGCAACCCGAACGGCCTGACCTTCGAGCCGCAGACCGGGACGCTCTGGTGCGTGGTGAACGAGCGCGACGAACTCGGGCCCGATCTCGTGCCCGACTACATGACCTCGGTGAAGGATGGCGGCTTCTACGGCTGGCCGTACAGCTACTGGGGTCAGCACGTCGATCCCCGGGTGATGCCCCAGCGCCCCGACTTGGTCGCCGCGGCGATCATGCCCGACTATTCCCTGAGCTCGCACGTGGCTCCGCTCGGGATGACCTTCTACACGGGGTCCGCCCTGCCCCAGACCTATCACGGCGGCGCCTTCGTGGGCGAGCACGGGAGCTGGGACCGGAACCCGCTGAACGGCTACAAAGTGGTCTACATCCCCTTCGAGAACGGCAAGCCCTCCGGCAAGGCCCGGGACGTGGTCACCGGGTTCGTGACCGACGGGCGCGAGGCGAAGGGGCGGCCGGTCGGCCTCGCCGTCGACAGCCACGGCGCCCTCCTCATCGCCGACGATGCCGGCGGCACGGTCTGGCGGGTGACGGGTGCGGCTTCGCAGTCGGATGCCGGGCCAGGCACGGGGCAGAACCCCATCCTGCGATAAGCTCACCGTAAGGGGTGCGCGGCGTCGATCGGGTCCCGTCCACCCGCCACGATCGACGCTGCCGGGACAGGCCTCGATGGTCTGCCCCGGCCGGCATGCGCCCTCGCCCACATCGTGTCGCGGATGCGGGCGGCTTCAGCCCGCAGGGCGATCTTGACCGTCTATCCGGTCCGGCGGGGCTGCCGCGCGGGCCCCGGGGCCAGGAACAGCAACCCCGGACCCGGTGTTTCCCTCGGGACCGGCGGCGGCGTTCCGCGCACGATCGTCGGCAACGGAGGAGCATACGCCATGAAGCTCATTACCCTCACGCTCGCCGGCCTCCTCGCCGCCGCGAGTCCCGCCCTGGCGGCCGAGACCGGCAGCGGCATGAGCCGGTCCGGGACCGCCAACAGCACAGGTCCGAACGATGCCGGTTCCGGCTCGACGCCGGGGGCGAAGGGCAGCGGACCGTCGACCGGGTCGCTGAGCCGCTCCGGGACCACCAACAGCACGGGCGCGAACGATGCCGGATCCGGCGCGAAGCCCGGCTCGACCGGCCGCTGACCCAGCTTCGGCGCCGACGATAGGTGTTGAGAAGCCCCGCCCGGCCGATGCCGGGCGGGGCAGGACGGAGGCGCAGTCGCGGACCGGTCAATATCCGCAGTAACCCTATCCGTCGGGGCACCGATCATAGCCGGAAGGCCCGTAAGAACCGGCGGAGGGCATCGTGCGGGTCGTGCCCGTAGGGATAGCCGGCCAGACCGTAGCCGACCCGCGCGCCTCGGCGCCGGTCGGGGCGAAGGCCAGTGTCGCGCGTCGGGCCGCCGATGCGCCTGTGCGGCGTTTCAGGGCGTCATCTCCGCGTTGTGGAATCATCGGTCGACAGCGTCACGGTCGCAACCTGATTCCGCACGGCGCCACGGCCTCGTTCGGACCGGGCTGGCTGAGGGTCGCGTCGTCGCCTCGATTGTCGATCATCGGTGCCGCAGCCCCGAAGCCGAGGATTGCTTCCGCGATCAGGCCGTCGAGCCTGTCGGCGACCTGAAACGCCCCGTCGACCACCCTGTGCAGGATCCAGTTCATGGTCCGATCCCCCTGAGGTCCGGCCGCGCCGCCATCCGGTGGCGGCGCGTCGGATGATGAGGCTCATCCGATCCGCATCGGCGGGATCAGACGAAATGCATCGGCAGGGCGCGGTCGAGCATCTCGGCATAGGTGCCGGCCAGGACGGCGAAGGTCGCCACGGCGACGGCGGCGGCGAGGGTGAGGCGGGTGGTGAAGGTCATCGGTCGGCTCCATCGGGTCCGCGTCGGTGTTCGCGGCATGGCACCGATGTAAGCGCGTCCGTTCGGGATTGGCGTGCTCCGGCACACGAGCGCGGCGCCGTCTTGGGCCCGCAGCCGACCGGGTCGCGCGCCGGGCCCGTCGCCCGGAGACGTCGCGTCGGCGCCGAACGGTGTCGGGGTCAGCAGCCGCCGCAGATCGGCTTGGCGGTCTGCTGCCCCTCGCGCTCCAGGCGATCCATGGTGGCGCTCGCGTTCCGGGCCTGGGAGCCGGGCCGGGCTTCGGCAGCGGGCGGCGTGCTGACCATGCCTTTCGGACCGGCCACGTCCCCGGAACCTGACCGGCTCCCCTTGCGGGCCGCGACCAGGGCCGGCCGGTCGACTGCGCCCGCGCGCAGCGGTGCCCAGGCGGCCCGTTCGCGCATCGAGGCATCGAGCTGGGCCGCGGGGTCCACGCCGGTCCCGGCGGCCGCCCCGAGGCCGGGCCTCAGCAGCTGCCCGGGCTCGGTGCTGCGCGGCAGGGCCACGGCCGAGGCCGCCCGCGGCGGAGCACCCAGGGCGGGCGGCGCCGTCGCTGCCGGACCCAGGCATCCGCCGAGCGTCAGGGCGCAGCAGAGGAGAGCGGCGATCCGCAGGGCAACGATGGCGGGCTCCTCGAGGCTCGGGGTTCAGGTCTTGCCGACCGGCCGAAAAAAGCGAGGTGCGATGCCGACGCTCACGTCCGCGGCATCGACGGTGCACGTATCCGCAGCAATCTGCGGGATCCGCGACGGTCATCGTGTCTGTAAGTCATGGTGGGCGCACTAGGGTTCGAACCTAGGACCCGCTGATTAAGAGTCAGCTGCTCTACCAACTGAGCTATGCGCCCGATCGCGTCCGCGATCCGCCCCGGCGGCCACCAAGTCCGTCGGGGTGGCGGGCTGATACCAACGCGGCCGGGGACTGTCCACCCCCGGCCGCGGATTTTCTCATTCCGCCGCGGCATGCTGCGCATGCACGCGCACGGCGTGGGCCGCGAGCTTGTTCAGCGCCGAGAGATACGCCTTGGCCGAGGCCACCAGGGTGTCCGGGTCGGCGCCGCGGGCGGTGACGCTGCGCTCGCCGTCGCGCAGGCGCACCGAGACCTCGGCCTGGGCATCGGTGCCGCCGGTCACGGCGTGGACCTGATACAGCTCCAGCTCGGCCGTGTGCGGCACCAGTGCGGTGATCGCATTGAACACCGCGTCGACCGGCCCGTTGCCGTCGGCCTCCTCGATTCGCGTGCCGGTCTCGTCGGCGATGCGCAACGTCGCCCGCTGCGGGCCGCGGGTGCCGGCGATGACCGAGAGGGAGACCAGCCGGAACCGGTCGTGCGCCGTGGCGAGGTTCTCGTCGACCAGCGCCTCGATGTCCTCGTCGTAGACGTGCTTCTTGCGGTCGGCGAGCGCCTTGAACCGCTCGAACGCGTCCTGGAACTGGTTGTCGGAGAGGTGCAGGCCGAGATCGTCGAGCTTGGAGCGGAAGGCTGCCCGGCCCGAATGCTTGCCCATCACCAGGGAGGTCTTAGACAGGCCGACCGAGGCCGGGGTCATGATCTCGTAGGTCTCGGAATTCTTGAGCATCCCGTCCTGATGGATGCCGCTCTCGTGCGCGAAGGCATTGCGGCCGACGATCGCCTTGTTGAACTGCACCGGGAAGTTGGTGGCGTGGCTGACGAGCTTCGAGGCGCGGGTCAGCATCGTCGATTCGACGCCGGTCTCGTAGGGCAGCACGTCGGCGCGGGTGCGCAACGCCATGACGATCTCTTCCAGCGCGGCGTTGCCGGCCCGCTCGCCGATGCCGTTGATCGTGCACTCGACCTGGCGGGCGCCGCCCTCGATCCCGGCGAGCGAGTTGGCGATGGCGAGTCCCAGGTCGTTGTGGCAATGGACCGAGAACACCGCTTTATCGGCGTTCGGCACCCGCTCACGCACGCTGGCGAACATGTCGCGATACTCGTTGGGTGTGGCGTAGCCCACCGTGTCGGGCAGGTTGATCGTCGTGGCGCCGGCCTTGATCGCCGCCTCGACGCAGCGGCACAGGTAGTCGAGGGGGGTGCGGGTCGCGTCCATGGCCGACCATTCCACGTCCTCCACGAGGTCGCGGGCCTGGGCCACGGTCTTCAGGATGATCTCGACCACCTCGTCCTGGCTCTTGCGCATCTGGTGCGCGAGGTGGATCGGCGAGGTCGACACGAAGGTGTGGATCCGCGCGTGTTTGGCGTGGCGCACGGCCTCGCCGGCCCGGGCGATGTCGGCGGGGATCGCCCGGGCGAGGCCCGCGATGGTGGCGCGCTTGGTACGCCGGGCGATCTCCGACACCGCCTCGAAATCACCCACGGAGGCGATCGGGAAGCCGGCCTCGATGATGTCGACGCCCATCGCGTCGAGGAGTTCGGCCACCGCGAGCTTCTCGTCGAAGGTCATGGTGGCGCCGGGGCATTGCTCGCCGTCGCGCAGCGTGGTGTCGAAGATCACGATGCGATCGCGGGCCGGAGCGGTGCTGGTGGACGATGTCATGGCGTTACCCTGTCGCGGGCCGCCCGGCACTGGGCTCGGGGCGGCATGGTGCCCCCGGGGGGCTGAGAGTCGCGAGTGCAGACGATCCCCTGAAGGCCCAGGCGCGCGCGCCCGGACGGCCCTCAGGGGCGGGTAAGCAGAAGCGGAAGACGAAGCCCGGCACGACGCGCACGCGACCACGGCGCCGTGAGGACGGCGCGGGCGGTCTCGGTCGCTGAGCCGGCTCTGGCCAAGGCTCGTCTCTCCCGGGTGAAGCGCGGACGGCGTGATGCAGCACCCGCGCGGTGGGCGGCAGAGGTAGCGCCCGCGTGGCCCAAACACAAGGGTGGCCGCGACGCGGGCGCCTTGCCAATCGCGGTGCGCCCTCGATAAAGCCGCCCGGCCCACCGAGAGAACCCGCGAGACCGTCCATGGCCAGCTACAAGCTCCTGCTCCTGCCCGGCGACGGGATCGGCCCCGAGGTCGCGGGCGGCCTGCAGGTCGTGCTGGACGCCCTCAAGGAGACCGGGCTCGCCACGTTCGAGACCGAGACCGACCTCGTCGGCGGCTGCGCCCTCGACGCCCATGGCAGCCCGCTCTCGGACGCGACCCTGGGGCGGGCCAGGGATGCGGACGCGATCCTGCTCGGCGCGGTCGGCGGCCCGAAATGGGCCGGCGTCGCCTACGAGAACCGCCCGGAGGCCGGCCTGCTGCGCCTGCGCAAGGATCTGGAGCTGTTCGCCAACCTGCGCCCGGCGATCTGCTACCCGGCGCTCGCCGAGGCCTCCGCGCTCAAGCGCGAGCTGGTCGAGGGCCTCGACATCATGATCGTGCGCGAGCTCACCGGCGGCGTCTATTTCGGCGAACCGAAAGAGATCACCACGCTGCCGGACGGCTCCAAGCGGGCCGTGGACACGCAGGTCTACACCACGGCCGAGATCGAGCGGATCGCCCGCGTGGCCTTCGACCTCGCGGGCAAGCGCTCCGGCCGGGTCGCGTCGGCCGAGAAGCACAACGTGATGAAGTCCGGCGTGCTGTGGAAGGAGGTCGTCACCAAGCTCCATGCCGAGCACTACGCCGACATCGAACTCGAGCACGTGCTGGCCGACAACTGCGCCATGCAGCTCGTGCGACGGCCCAAGCAATTCGACGTGCTGGTGACCGACAACCTGTTCGGCGACGTCCTGTCCGACCTCGCCGCGATGCTCACGGGCTCGCTCGGCATGCTGCCCTCGGCCTCGCTGGGCGCGGTCGATGCGAGCGGCGTCCGCCGGGCGCTCTACGAGCCCTGCCACGGCTCGGCCCCGGACATCGCCGGCCAGGACAAGGCCAACCCCATCGCCATGATCGGCTCGCTGACCATGTGCCTGCGTTACTCCTTCGGCCTCGGCGAGGCCGCGGACGCCCTGGACGGCGCCATCACCGACGCCCTGGCCGGCGGTGCGCGCACGGCCGACATTGCCGGCCCGGACACGAACCCCATCGGCACCCGCGCCATGGCCTCGGTGGTGGCCGACGCCCTCCGGAGCCGCGTCCGCTGAGGGGGACGCGGGCGCGTCGTGGCACCGGGCTCGCTGCCCGACCGTCCGTGACGCATAGCGAACGGGCGCGACCTTCGCTATGACGCGCCGATCGAGGTACGGGAGCGTCATGAAGGCCGGCGACGGGACATCCGAGCGCGCGAGCGCGGATTTCGGCTTCGAGCGCGTGGCGCTCGACGAGAAGCAGGGGCGCGTCGACAGCGTTTTCCACTCGGTCGCCCGCCGCTACGACATCATGAACGACCTGATGTCGGCGGGCCTGCACCGGGCCTGGAAGGCGCAGCTCGTCTCGATGCTGCGGCCGCCGCATGGCCGGCCCTTCGCGCATCTCGACGTCGCCGGCGGGACCGGCGACGTGGCGTTCCGGGTCCTGGCCGCGGGCGGCCCGCGCACCCGGGTGACGGTGCTCGACATCAACGAATCGATGCTGCGCGTCGGCGCGGAGCGGGCGCGGGAGAAGGTCGAGGGCGCGGGCGACCGGATCGCTTTCGTCGCCGGCAATGCCGAGAGCCTGCCCCTGCCGGACGCTGCCTTCGACGCCTACACGATCGCCTTCGGCATCCGGAACGTGCCGCGGATCGAGGTCGCCCTCGCCGAGGCGCGGCGGGTGCTGAAGCCCGGTGGACGCTTCCTGTGCCTCGAATTCTCCGCCGTCGACATCCCGCTGCTGGACCGGATCTACGACGCCTACTCGTTCAACGTGATCCCGCGGATCGGCGCCCGGGTGGCGGGCGACGCGGATTCGTACCGCTACCTCGTGGAATCGATCCGGAAATTCCCGACCCGGGGCGCCTTCGCCGGGATGATCGAACGCGCCGGCTTCCGCCACGTCACCGACCGGCCGCTCACGGGCGGGGTCGTGGCGATCCATTCGGGCTGGAAGGTCTCCTGATCTTGGCCATCACCGCGCGCCGCTACCCCTTGTGCGTACGGGTCAGGGGTGGAGGTGGTGCAGAGGCGACCGCCGGGATCCATCCTGCACCACCACCGACTCCTCTCCACGAGGGCGATGGCCTGCGCGGGTTTCGCGCCGGTACCCATCGCCGAGCGCGACATGCCCCCCCTCCCGTGCGGGAGAGGGTTGGGGTGAGGGGCGGGACGGCTCAGGGTCGCGACCACCATCGCGGCGCGTTCGGGCCGAGCCTCGTCCGGCGAGGGCGCGCCCCTCACCCTGTCCCTCTGTCGCACGGGAGAGGCGACCTGCGCGATCGCAGCCAACCCTGTGATTGCACGGCGCCGCAAACCTGCGGAGCCGGTCGCCACAGGGGGGACGCGCGGCCCGGCGCGGCGGTCACCGCTTGGGCGCCTCATCGATGATCGGCGCCGCGATCAACCTGTTCCGCGGTGCCCGGGTCGGCTTCGTGCTGGCCCGGGAGGGCGCGCTCGCCCTCGCCGACCCGTCGGACCTGCCGCCGCACCTGCGCCTCGCCCTGCGGCTCGGGCGCACCCTGGAGCGGCCGGGCCTCGATGACGGGGCCGCCCGGCTCTCGGCGGCCCTGACGCGGCTCGGCCCGTCCTACGTGAAGTTCGGCCAGTTCCTGGCGACCCGGCCCGACATCGTCGGCATGCGGGCGGCCTTCGACCTGGAGAAGCTGCAGGATCGGGTGCCGCCCTTCCCGCAGGCGACCGCCCTGAAGGTGGTCGAGACGGCCTTGGGCAAGCCGGTCCACGACCTGTTCCTGTCGTTCAGCGAGCCGATCGCGGCGGCCTCGATCGCGCAGGTCCACAAGGCCGTGGTGCAGGATGCCGACGGGACGCAGCGCATCCTCGCCGTCAAGGTGATGCGGCCGGGGGTGCGGGAGCGCTTCATGCGCGACCTCGAAGTCATGCGCTTCATGGCCCGGGTGGTGCACGCGCTCTCCCCGCAGGCCGAGCGGCTGCGCCCGCGCGAGGTCGTGGAGATCCTGGCCCGCTCCGTCCTGATGGAGATGGATTTCCGCCTCGAGGCGGCGGCCGCCTCCGAGATCGCCGAGAACACCCGGGGCGATACCGATTTCCGTGTGCCCAAGCCCGATTGGGAATTGACCGCCCGGGAGGTGCTGTCGGCCGAATGGATCGAGGGGACCCGCCTGCACAGCGCCGCCGAACTCGCCGCCGCCGGGCACGATCCGCAGGCGATCGGGCGCATCGTGATCCAGAGCTTCTTGCGGCAGGCGATCCGCGACGGGTTCTTCCACGCGGACATGCACCAGGGGAATCTGCTGGTCGATGCCGAGGGCCGGCTGGTGGCGGTGGATTTCGGCATCATGGGCCGGCTCGGCGCGAACGAGCGCCGGTTCCTCGCCGAGATCCTGCTCGGCTTCATCCTGCGCGACTACCGCCGGGTGGCGAAGGTCCATTTCGAGGCGGGCTACGTGCCGGCCCACCATTCCGTCGAGGATTTCGCCCAGGCGATCCGGGCGATCGGCGAGCCGATCCACCAGCGCCGGGCCGACGAGATCTCGATGGCCAAGGTGCTGACCCTGCTGTTCGACATCACCGCCCTGTTCGACATGAGCACCCGGACCGAGTTGGTGATGCTCCAGAAGACCATGGTGGTGGTGGAGGGTGTCGCCCGCTCCCTCGACCCGCGCCTCGACATGTGGACCACCGCCGAGCCGGTGGTGCGGGCCTGGATCGCCCGCAACATGGGCCCGGTGGGCCGCGCCCAGAGCGGCCTCGAGGCCCTGCGGGTGGTCTCCGACGTCGTCGGCGATATCCCCGACCTCGCGACCCGGCTCAAGCGCGTGCTGGTCCGCCTCGACGAGGCCGGCACGGGCGATGCGCGCCGGCTGGAGCGGTTCGCCCGGGATGAGCGTCTCCGGGCGATCTGGTCCACCGTGGCGCTGTGGGGCATCGCCATCGGCGCGCTGGTCCTCGCGTTCCGGGGCCTCTGAGCCCCCCCGTCTGCCGGTCAGGCGGCGTCGGCCTGCGCCGGCATCAGGGCGCGGAGTTCGCGGGCGAGTTCCGCGAGCCCGGTCTTGCCCTTGGCGAGCACCAGATCGGCCTGTCCAGCGAGGCGCCGCCGGTCCTCCGCGGTGATGTCCTTGGCGGTGAGCACCACCACCGGCACGTCGCGCCACTCCGCCCGCTCCCGGAGGGTGCGCAGGAAGGTGAAGCCGTCCATCTCCGGCATCATCAGGTCGAGGAGGATCAGGGCGGGCCGCTCCTGCGCCATCGCGTCCAGCGCGCGGACGCCGTTCTCGGCCTCGCGCACGGGGAAACCCTCGCGCCGGAGATAGGTGCAGAGATGCTCGCGCACATCCGGCTCGTCCTCGACCACCAGGATCGGTCCCGCGCCGCCCGCGGGCCGGAACCGTTCGACGATCTGGCGCAGGCTGCCCCAGTCGATCGGCTTCTGCAGGTAGTCCGTCGCGCCCAGCGAGAAGGCGAGGTTCTGCTCGTCCAGCACCGTCACCATCACGATCGGGGTCGCCCCGATCTCCGGCTCGGCCCGCAGGGTCCGCAGCACCGCCCAGCCATCCATCTGCGGCATGGTCACGTCGAGGAGAACCGCCCGGGGGCGCAGGCTCCGGGCGAGTTCGAGCCCCCGCCGCCCGTCCTCGGCGACCGCCACCGAGAAGCCCTCCCGCTCCAGGAAGCGGGCCAGCAGATCGCGGGTGGCGGCATCGTCGTCGACCACCAGGATGGTGTTGCGGTCGCCGACCACGGCGCCGGCTTCGTCCGGGTCCGGCGTCCCGGGTTCCTGGAACCGCAGCGGCAGCGTCAGCGTGAAGGTGGTGCCCTCCCCCTGGCGGCTCTCCACGGTGATCGCGCCCCCGAGCATCCCGGCGAAGGCCCGGGTGATCGCGAGGCCGAGGCCGGTTCCGCCGAAGCGGCGGGTCGTCGAGGCGTCGGCCTGGGCGAAGCGCTCGAACAGCTTGCCCACCTGCTCGGCATTCATGCCGATGCCGGTGTCAGAGACGGCGAAGCGCAGCATGTCCCCGGCGCGGGCGACCGCCAGGGTGATCCGGCCGTTCTCGGTGAACTTCGCGGCGTTGCTCAAGAGGTTGATCAGGCACTGGCGCAGCTTCGTGACGTCGGTATGGGCGCTGCCCAGATCCTCCGCCAGGTCGAGCACCAGGGCGTTGCCCTTCTTGCCAATCAGCCCCTCGACGCTGTCGGCGACCTCGCGCACCACCGCGGCCACGGCGAAATCCTCCGCGAAGATCTCGATCCGGTCGGCCTCGATCTTCGAGATGTCGAGCACGTCGTTGATCAGGCCGAGCAGGTGCCGGGCATTGGACTCGATCTTCTTCATGTCCCCGATGAGCCCGGCCTCGCCCAGATCCTCCAACTCCTCCTGGACCATCTCGGAATAGCCGATCACCGCCGAGAGCGGCGTGCGCAATTCGTGGCTCATGTTGGCCAGGAACTGGCTCTTGGCGGTATTGGCCGCCTCGGCGGCCGCGCGGGCGGCCTCGATCGCCGCCTCGGCCTGCTTGCGCTCCGTGATGTCGGTGTGGGTGCCGACCCATTCGCGCAGAGTCCCGTCCGGTTCGAGGATCGGGACGGCGCGCACGCTCATGTGCCGGTAGGCCCCGGACGCGTCGCGGATGCGGTGCTCGGTGCTGTAGGATTGCCGCGTCGCCACCGCCCGCGCCCAGGCGGCCTGGGTGCGCGCGCGATCCTCGGGATGGACGACGTCCAAGAAGCCCAGGCCGGCATAGGCGATCTCGCCCTGTCCGGTGAAGCGGCTCCAGGCGACCTGCCGGCGCTGCAGGCTCCCCTCCGGATTGGCCGTCCAGACGATCGCCGCGCTGGCCTCGATCAGCGAGCGGAACCGTTCCTCGCTCCGGCGCAGCCGGGCCTCCGCCAGGTGGCGGATGGTGTCGTCCACCACCACGAGGCCGACGCCCTCGACATCCTGTCCCGCCTCGCCCGTGACGGCGTCCGCGCCGCGGAGCGGGTAGAAGCTCATCGAGAACTGGCGCAGGCCCCCCGGCGCCGAGGGCGCCGGCACCGCGACCGGGACGTCGGGCGAGACGAGGCCCTCGCCGAGCGCCGCGGCGAGCTTGGGCGCCAACTCCTCGCGCAGGGTCGGCAGCATCGCCCAGATCGGGGCGCCGAGATCGGCCCCGAAGCCCCGCTCGCTCATGGTGGCAAGCGCCCGGTTCATGTGGCGGATCTGCAGGTTGCGGTCGAGGAAACCGAGGCCGACCGGCGCGTTCGCCAGGACCCCGTCGAGGAGGCGCGACATGCGCAGGGATTCCTGCCGCCGGACCAGGGCGAGCCGCGCGAGCAGCACGATGGCGCCCAGCGCCGCGGCGCCGGAGAGCAGGAACAGGACCAGCCCGCGCCGGTGCGCGCGGACCTGCAGGGCGGCGAGGTTTTCGGCGGCGACCTCCTGGCGCGCGGCGGCCTCGATGCGGATCGCGTCCATGAGGCGCTTGCCCTCGCCCGTCCGGACGAGGTCGGTCGCCGCGTCGAAGCCCTGGTCACGGCGCGCCGCGATCACCCGGGTGGCGAAGTCCCGCTTCTGCGCGACCAGACCCGCGAGCGCCCTTCCGCCGGGGCGGACCGGCTCCTGCGCCACCGAGCCGAGGCTCGCCAGTTCCGATTCGATCTTCGGCAGGGCGAGCGTGTAGGGCGTGAGATACGCCTCGCTGCCGACCAGCACGAAGCCCCGTTCCCCGGTCTCGAGATCCTTCACCTCGGAGATCAGGCGCTCGACCTCGCCGATGATGGCGCTGGCCCGCGCGGTCGCGGCCCTGTCGGCCTCGCCGGCGAGGTAATTCGCCGTGCCGGCCGCCAGGGCGACGACGAGCAGGATGAAGGCGGTGGGCGAGCTCAGGAGCGGACCCAGGGGCCCCGCGCCGCGCCAGTTCCGCCGGCGCAGGCGGAAGATCGAACCGACGCCGGTACGGGCGCTCATGTCTCGACCAGCCCGGTGCTGGCACCCGACGCCTCCGAATCCGATCGGCCGTGCGGCAGGGCGAGATAGTCCCGGGAGCGCATCTCGATCAGGCGGGAGACGGTCCGGTCGAATTCGAAGGCCTCCCGGCCGGTCCCGGCGGCGTAGAGATCCTGCGCGTCGGCGGCGGCTGACGCCACCAGCTTCACGTGCCGGTCGTAGAGCGTGTCGATCAGCGTGATGAAGCGCTTGGCCTCGTTGCGCTCGGCCTCCTGCATCACGGGGATGCCGTCGAGGATCACCGTATGATAGGCGCGGGCCAGCGCCATGTAGTCGGAGGCGCCGAGGGGTTTCCGGCAGAGATCGTCGAAGGCGAACCGCGCGACCCCCCCCGCCGCCTCGGGAATCGCGACCTGCCGCCCCTGGACCGTCAGGGCCGCCGGCCGGCCCTTCGCCTGTCCGGTCAGCCCCTTGAAGGCGGCGTCGAGGGCGGCGCGGGCGGCCGCGTCCGCCGGGACATGGTACACGGCCGCGCCGCCGAGCTTCTCCAGGCGGAAATCGGTGCGCGCGTCGAGGCGCATCACCTCCACCCGCTCCTTCAGCGTCTCGATGAACGGCAGGAACAGCGCCCGGTTGAGCCCGCCCTCGTAGAGCCGGTCCGGCTCGACGTTCGAGGTCGCCACCACGGTGACGCCGCGCCGGAACAGGTGGCCGAACAGGCGGCCGAGGATCATGGCGTCGGCGATGTCGGTCACGGTGAACTCGTCGAAGCACAGCAGCGTCGCCTCGTCGGCGAGCTGGTCGGCCACGGGTCCGATCGGGTCGTCGCCCTTCACGGTGCCGGCCTTCAGCGCCTGGCGATAGGCGTAGATGCGCGCGTGGGCGTCCGCCAGGAAGCCGTGGAAGTGGACCCGCCGCTTCGGCTCCGGCGCGGCCTCGTGGAACAGGTCCATCAGCATCGTCTTGCCGCGTCCGACCGAGCCCCAGATGTAGAGCCCCTTCGGCGTCTCGGGCTCGTCCCGGCGCCGGAACAGCCAGCCCAGCGCGCTGGTCTTGCTCGCGCGCCTGCGGCGCTGAAGATCCTGGCTCAGCCGGTCTAGGGCGCGGACCAGCCGCGCCTGGGCCGGGTCCCGCTCGATCGTGCCGGTGGCGACGAGGGCCTCGTAGCGGTCATGCACGGGTCCGGGCGAGACGGCGCCGGCCCGCGCCTCCGGCGACGGAGAATGTTGCATGCCGGGTCTGTCGTTCACGCCGCCGGTTCCTCGCCCCTCGCCGCGGCGCCCGACCGGCACCTCCCGCCCCGCCGCCGCGCCGGGCCTTCCCCTGTGCCGGGGAAGACCGGCCTGAATCAAGCCCGTGCGGAGGGCCGGCGGATCGGATGGCGCATCCGGCCGGCGCATGGCAGCCACGCGGACGCGGCGCCCGGGTATTCTGCTGCATTGCACAACGCCGGGCGAGGTGCGAGATCAGGGCCGTGTTCTAGGGAGGGACGTCCGGATCAACCTGCGCTGCAACGCGCGAAGACCGGAGACCCATCATGGCCGTTCGAGCGAGCGACGTGTCGGTCCACAGCATCCGGCGCCTGTGGCCCGCCGACCGCAACGCGGTCCTCGCCTATTTCCTGCGCCTGGATCCCGAGACCCGGGCGAGCCGCTTCATGGGCAGTGTCGGCGAGGCCGGCGTGCGGGCCTATGCCGCGCAGGCGATCCGCGCCGAGGGCGCGATGTACGGTGCCTTCGTGGACGGCGTCCTGCGCGGGCTCGGCGAGCTCCGGCCGATGGGGCCGACCCGATCGCGTCTCGTGCTGGGCCCCCAGGCGGAGGCGGCCTTCGCGGTCGAGCCGGCCTTCCGCCGCCGGGGCATCGGCGCCGACCTGTTCGCGCGAATCGCCCGCGCCGCGCGTCACCGCGGCGTGACCGACCTGCACGTGCGCTGCCTATCCGGGAACGGGCCGATGCTGCGGCTGGCCGTTAAGCACGGGGCGGCGCTCCAGCGCGCGGGCGGCGAGATCGACGGCGCCCTCCAGCTCGAACGGCCGACGCCGGTCTCGCTCTGGTACGAGGGCATCGCAGAGGCGTTCGACTTCAGCCTGGCGGTGAGTTTTCCGGACCGGGACCGCGCCTCGGCCTGAGGCAGCCGCTCACCCGGCCGCGCCGTCGACCAGGGCGAAGGTCAGCAGATCGACGGCGGCGGCCCCGCCGCGCAGGAGCGCCCGGGCGGCGGCGTTGCCCGTGGCCCCCGTAGTGGTGACGTCGTCGACGAGGAGGACCCGGCGCCCGCGGATCCGATGCGCCTCGGAGGCCGGCACCCGGAACGCGCCGCTCAGGTTCTCGGCCCGGGCGGCGCGGCTCAGCCCGACCTGCGGGCGCGTCGCGCGAACGCGGGCCAGAGCGGTCGGCGCGAAGGTGAGCGTCGTCCCCGCGGTGATCGCCCGACCCAGGAGCGCCGCCTGGTTGAAGCGGCGGCGCCGCAGGCGTCCTCGGTGCAGCGGGACCGGCACGAGGCACTCCGCCTCGGCGATCAGCGTCCGGCCGGTCGCGGCCATCATCCGCGCCATCACGCCCGCGAGGTCGAGGCGATCCTCGTATTTCAGGCGGTGGACGAGACGACGGGCGACGGCGTCATAGAGGGCGACGGCGCGACCCCGTTCGAAGACCGGCGGATCGGCGATGGCCCTGGGGGATAGCAGCGGCCCGACGCCGAGATCTACCGCGAACGGCGTTCCGTATCGCTGGCAGACCGGCTCCTCGATCAGGCGCAGGCCCGACCAGCAGGCGGGGCATAGGGCGCCCGGATCGGCCGTGGCGGCGCCGCAGGCCACGCAGGTCGGCGGGTAGATCAGCGCGAGTGCCCCGCGCGGCAGGCCGCGCAGGGCCGAAGCGACGGCCTGGAGTGCCGTCACGGCGGTACCGAATCGGCAGTCTCGGCCTTAGCGGGCCGAGACGGGGCGCGCGTCGGGGGCCATCGGCTGCTGGTCCAGTTGGCGGGCGCGGGCATTGGCCCGGTGGCGGCCGATGGCGCAGCCGGCCGCGGCACCGAGGAGGCCGTGATGGCCCGCATAGTGACCCGCGATACCGCCGACGATGGCGCCTTTGATGCAGCCCTTCGCTTCGGCGGTGCCGGCCGCGGTGAGGGCTGCGAGGGCCATGGCGGCCCCGACCAGCATGCGCGTCATGGTGGAAACTCCTCAATCGTCTCAGCCCTTGGGCCGTATCCAGCAGGAACAGCGACGCTGCCGAGTCGTTCCACCATCCTACATCCGCTCACGGGTCCGTGTGGACCCGTCGGAACGCGGGTGTGCCGGTGCTGGCGGCCGGGCCTCGCGCACGCCATCTGAGCATCGATGGACGCCCCTTCCGCCCTGCTCGACACCGCCCTCGCCCGGCACCGCCTGGCCCGCGCCGCGAGGATCGGCTACGCCGGATTCCTGCTCGACCGCCTCGTCGAGGATCTCGACGATCGCCTCGGCGCGGTGCTGCGCGGCTTCTCCACCGTGCTCGACCTCGCCACGCCCATGCCGGCGGCCGTACCGGTCCTGGCGGCGCGGTACCCGGAGGCGCTGCATGTCCGGCTCGCCCCGTGGCCCGAGCCCGGCGCCGGCCGGATCGTCGGCGATCCGGAGGTGCTGCCGCTGGCGGCCGGGAGCGTCGATCTCGCGGTCTCGCTGCTGACGCTGCACGCGGTCAACGACCTGCCGGGCACGCTGATCCAGCTCCGCCGGACCCTCCGGCCGGACGGCCTGTTCGTCGGCTGCCTGCTCGGGGGCGCCACCCTCACCGAGCTGCGCCAGAGCTTCGGCCAGGCCGAGAGCGAGGTCGAGGGCGGGGTCAGCCCGCGGGTCGCGCCCTTCGCGGCCGTGCGCGAGGCTGGCGCCCTGCTGCAACGGGCGGGCTTCGCCCTCCCGGTGGCCGACACCGACACGCTCACCGTGCGCTACGCCGACCCGTTCGGCCTGATGCGCGACCTGCGGGCCATGGGCATGACCAACGTGCTCACCGAACGTCGGCGGACGCCTCTGCGCCGGGCGACCCTGCTGCGCATGGCGGAGATCTATGCCGCGCGCTTCTCGGATCCCGACGGCCGGGTGCGGGCGACCTTCGAGGTGCTGTGGCTGTCCGGCTGGGCGCCGCACGAGAGCCAGCAGAAGCCGCTGCGGCCCGGCAGCGCCAAGGCGCGCCTCGCCGACGCCCTCGGGACGATCGAGTTGAAGCCGGAGGAAGGACGTTCGTCATGAAGCTGCCAGGACCCGACCACCCCATTACCATCACGCCGGAGACGCGCCGCGTGCGCGTCCTCGTGGCCGGCATCGCGGTCGCCGACACGCGCCGCGCCCTGCGCCTGGCGGAGGGCCGATACGAGCCGGTGTTCTACGTGCCCCGGGACGACATCCGGCAGGAGCATTTCGCGGCCTCGGCGCGCACGAGCCATTGCCCGTACAAGGGGGATGCGCGCTACTTCGACCTCGCGGTCGACGGCACGAACCGGCCCGACGCGGTGTGGAGCTACGAGGCGCCCTACTCCGCGGTCGCGGCGATCCGGGAGCACGTGGCGTTCTACCCGGACCGGGTCGATGCCATCCTGGTGACGGATTGACGGAGGCCATCGTCCGGTCGCCGGAAGGGCACTTCAGAGCGGCCACGCGCCCGCCCTCGCGGGGGGGCGGAAGACGCGGGCCTGGGTCCGCCATCACCCCTCCCAAAACGATGTCCGACCATCGTAGCTAAGACGGGAGCGCGGGTTCATCGCGGTCGAGACCCATGGCCCGCCGCGCGCGGAAGCGGTCCTAATCCCGCACCAATCCCCAGAAGGCGTGCCTGCGTCCATACACCCGCCGCAGCTCCGCACGGTATGCCTCCGGGTCGGGGTCGAGGGCGCCCGCCTCGATCCGTGGGGCCAGGCCGCCGAGTTCCGCGAGGTAGCGGGCTGCGTGCGGATAGGCGGCGTTGCGGTTGTCGGCGAGGATGGCGTCGATCAGCCGGCGGTAGAGGATCGCGGCGGCGAGCGGATGGTCCTGGGCCATGGCTTCGGCGGCCGGGGCCAGCACCGCGTAGTCCTGGCCCCGCCAGATAGCCGGCCGGTCCGTCACCAGCCGGGCGGCGCGCCGCAGGTCCGGCCAGCCCACCAGGAAGGCGAGCGCCCGATGGGGATCCGGGAAGGCCGCAGCGTGGTCGAGCCCGCGCAGGAGCGCGTCCTCGTCCTCGAAATCCGGAAGCTTGGCCAGATGGGCGCGCAGCAGCGGGGCGTCCAAGTCCCGCACGAACTGTGCCCAGCGCAGGGCCTGCGCATCGTCCCCGCGCCCAAGGGCGTCGAGGACTTCGATCTCCACCATCAGCCGCTCGCGCTCCACCGCCCGCAGGTCGAAGCCGGCGATCAGGTCGGCCCGGGTGGCGAGGCGGCGTTCCGGATCCTGCGGCCGCCGGATCCAGTCCAGAGCCTCCCCCGGGCGCCCGGCGCCGAGGAGGCGACGGGCGATCTCGGCACGGTTCTCACCGCCCGGCGCGATCGCTTCCTCCAGTGCGACGAAGGCGTCCGGGTCGCCCCGGCGATCGGCGATGGCCTGGCGCAGGCGCAGGATCTGGCCACGGACGGCTGCGCGGTAGGGAGCCGGCGCGTTGCGGGGATGGCTGGTCCCGGGTTGTGCCGCCGCGGCCTCGGACAATCGGCCATCGATCTCGGCGAGGGCGTCGGCGGCGAGCGTCGGGATCAACGCGGCGAGGACCGTGCCCAGGGGGCCGAACGGATCCGCGGTGACGGACGACAGCAACCGCGTGGCGACCTGCGCGGCCGCCTCAGGCGGCAACGCACGCGCGATGGCCACGAAGGCCTCGGAGGCCCGCTCGAACACGCCCTGGACGGTGCCGTTGCCGTCGTCCACGCGGTTCAGGACGCCATCGGCCGCGTCGAGGAAACGCCGGAGCCGGTCGAGGGCGGCGGCGGGATCCAGGGGGCGCAACTCGTCGAGGATCACCGTGACCGTGGCGTTCAGGTCCGCCACGAAGGCGCGCCGCCTCTGCCAGTCGATGAAGCCCTCCGCGGATTCGAGAGCGGCCAGCCGCCGGTCCACGATCCCCGCCACGGCCTCCGGCCCCTGAAGCACGGCCAGAGCCGCGCTCACCAGTTTCTTGAAGGCCGGATTGCGCCCGGTCTCGCCCAGGATCAGCCCGATCAGGCGTTCGGGAGCGAGCGCGGCCAGGGTTTCGGGTGTCGGCGTCGTGCGCCGCGCACCCTTTGGCAGGGCCGTTCCCGCCAACCGCGGCTTGGCGCCCGCCGCCTTTTTTCCGATGCCTGCCCGCGCCACGTCGGCCCCGTCGATGCGCCCGATCCCGCGGGCCGCGACCGTCTCGCTACTCCACGACCTTGGCGCGGGGCCGATCGTTCCCTTGGGCGGTCTCGTCGTGCCAGCCCCCGGCCTGGTCCTGGTAGCGGATGCCCTCCGTGGACCCCGGCACCTGCTGCTCGGCGGCCGCGGCCTGGGCGGCCTGCAGCGCTTCATCGCGGCTCGGGAACGTCTCGGAGAAGACGTCGCCGACCTTGTAGGCGAAGCCGCCGTCATGCTCGACGATGCGATAGGTAACCTCAGACATCTCGCCTCCTGCACGCGCCCGTCTTGGTTGAGCGCGAACCCCCCGGAGGCGAAGCGGTTCCAGAACGGCCGCGCCTTCGGCCTCCGATCCGCCGGAAAGTGCCCGTAGCGCGGACCGATCCCGGCGCCAGACGATTCATCCGATGCAGCTTCGACCGATCCTCGCCCTCGTTCTCCTCGTGGCCGCGCAGCCGGCCCGCGCCGAGGACGGATTCTTCGACAGGCTTTTCGGCGGGTCCGGGCGGGGCGCGCCGCCCAACCCCTTCGCGTCGAATTACCCCTCCGCGCCGCCCACGGCCGAGGACATCCGGTCCGAGCGCCAGCGGCGGGCGGGCCGCGGCGAGCGCGGCGGCCGGGAGGCCGGCCCCCTGCCCCCGGGGCGCGTCCCGGAGGAGTGACGCGGTTCAGGCGGCGCCGACGACGCCCGCCTCGTCCTGCGCCTGGAGCACGTCCGGGCGCGGCATCGAGATGATGTTGTAGCCGGCATCGACGAAATGGACCTCGCCGGTGACCCCGCCCGAGAGCGGCGACAGCAGATAGAGGGCCGAGCCGCCGACATCCTCCAGGGTCACCGTGCGCCGCAACGGGGCGTGGGCGCGCTGGTGGTTGAACATCAGCCGGGCATCGGCGATCCCGGCGCCGGCCAGCGTGCGCATCGGCCCGGCCGAGAGGGCGTTCACCCGGATCCCGTCCGGCCCGAGATCGCCGGCGAGATAACGCACCGACGCTTCCAGCGCCGCCTTGGCGACCCCCATCACGTTGTAGTTGGGCATGACCCGCGTCGAGCCGCCGTAGGTGAGCGTCAGGAGCGAGCCGCCGGCCTTCATCCGTTTGGCCGCGCGCTGGGCGATCTCGGTGAAGGAGAAGCACGAGATCGTCATGGTGCGCGCGAAGTTCTCGCGGGTGGTCACGTCGACGTAGCGGCCCTTGAGCTGCGCCTTGTCGGAGAAGCCGATCGCGTGGACGACGAAATCGAGGCCGCCGTCGAAGCGCGCGTCGAGCGCCGCGAAGGCGGTATCCACCGAGGCCAGATCCTCCACGTCGCAGGGCAGGACGATGTCCGAATCGAGCTGCGCGGCCAGCGGCGTGACGCGCCGGCCCAGCGCCTCGCCCTGATACGTGAAGGCGAGCCGCGCACCCTGACCGTGGAGAGCCTTGGCAATGCCCCAGGCAATCGAGTGATCGTTGGCGACGCCCATGATGAGGCCGCGCCTGCCCGCCATCAAACCCGTCATGCCGACCTGTTTCCCGAACGAGCGCACCGCACCCGGAAGGTGGGGACGGGCCGCGCAACGCTCGACCGAACCGCGGCAGGGTGCCTTAGCGCGCCTCGCTCCCCGTTCCAAACGGCCGTCGGTCGGTGGCGGATAAAAAAAGCCCCGCCTAGGGGCGGGGCGTTCACGATCTGGCGGCCCGGCTCAGAAGTAGCCGTTCGTATGGGAGCGGGCTTCCTCGATCAGGGCCTGCTTGGCGTAGATCGCCGCAAGTCCTGCGAGCACCAGCCCGCCCAACGTTCCGAGGATGAAAGTCCCCATCGCCACCACCAGATCTCAACATCCGGTAAACGCCGTCCTTCCGACAACGGTTCCGGCCATCGGGTTCAGGCGTCGACGTGTTCAGGCGTCGACGTGCTTCAGGACCAGGGTGGCGTTGGTCCCGCCGAAACCGAAGGAATTGGTCAGGACGTGGCCGAGTTTGGCATTGTCCCGGCGCTGCCGCAGGATCGGCATGTCGGCGAAGGCCGGATCGAGCGTGTCGATATGGGCGCTCTCGCAGATGAAGCCGTTCTGCATCATCAGCAGGCTGTAGATCGCCTCCTGCACGCCGGTGGCGCCGAGCGAATGGCCGGTCAGGGACTTCGTGGCGGCGATCGGCGGGCAGGCTTCGCCCCGGCCGAACACCGCGCGGATCGCCTCGATCTCCTTGTCGTCGCCCACCGGCGTCGAGGTGGCGTGCGGGTTGATGTAGTCGATCCGCGCGCCCTTCAGGCCTTCGAGCGCCTGGCGCATGCAGCGCACCGCGCCCTCGCCGGACGGCGCGACCATGTCGTGCCCGTCCGAGGTCGCGCCGTAGCCCGCGATCTCCCCGTAGATCCGGGCGCCGCGCGCCCTGGCGTGCTCCAGCTCCTCGAGGACCAGGACGCCGGCGCCGCCCGCGATGACGAAACCGTCGCGGTTGGCGTCGTAGGCCCGGGAGGCCCGGGACGGGGTGTCGTTGAACTTCGACGACATGGCGCCCATGGCGTCGAACAGCACCGACAGGGTCCAGTCGAGATCCTCGCAGCCGCCGGCGAAGATGATGTCCTGCCGGCCGCCCTGGATGATCTCGGCGGCGTTGCCGATGCAATGGTTCGACGTCGCGCAGGCCGACGAGATCGAGTAGTTCACGCCGCGGATCTTGAACCACGTGGCCAGCGTCGCCGAGGCGGTCGACGACATCGCCTTGGGCACCGCGAACGGGCCGATGCGCTTCGGGCCCTTCTCCCGGGCGATGGCCGCAGATTCCACGATCACCCGGGTCGAGGGACCGCCCGAGCCCATGATGATGCCGGTGCGCTCGTTGGAGACGTCCCCCGCCTCCAGGCCCGCATCGGCGATCGCCTGATCCATGGCGACATGGTTCCAGGCGGTACCGCCGCCGTGGAAGCGCATGGCCCGCCGGTCGACCACACCCTCGGGGTCGAGGGTCGGCGCGCCGGAGACTTGGCTGCGGAAGCCGTGCTCGGCGTAGCTGGCGTCGCGCGCGATGCCCGAGCGGGCTTCACGCAGGGAGGCCAGCACCTCCTGCGTGTTGTTGCCGATGGACGAGACGATGCCCATCCCGGTGATGACGACACGGCGCATGATGGTGACGATACCTCCGTCGCGGCGTCGCACGTCCGCACCGCGTCCCGGTCAGCTAAGATGACGCGGACACAATCTCAACCGCCGAAGGCATCCGACGTTGCGTCCGGCGCCCCCGAACCGACCCGCTCAGCTCTGGAACAGGCCGACGCGCATGTCCTGGACTTGGTAGACGCGCTCGCCGTCGGCCTCAAGCCAGCCGTCGCCGATGCCGAGCACCAGCTTGCCCTGGCGGACGCGCTTCACGTCGACATTGTAGACCACCCGCTTCATCGACGGGAGGACCTGACCGGCGAGCTTGACCTCGCCCACGCCCAGGGCCCGCCCGCGCCCGGGGGCGCCGAGCCAGCCGAGATGGAAGCCGAGCATCTGCCAGAGGGCGTCGAGCCCGAGGCAGCCGGGCATCACGGGATCGCCCTGGAAGTGACAGGGGAAGAACCAGAGGTCGGGCCGGATGTCGAGTTCCGCGGTCACGTGCCCCTTGCCGTGGGCGCCGCCCTCGGCGCCGATCGACGTGATGCGGTCGAACATCAGCATCGGCGGCAGCGGCAGTTGCGCGTTCCCGGCTCCGAAGAGTTCGCCGCGGCCGCAGGCCAGCAGGTCCTCGTAGGAGAAGTGCGTCCGGCGGCTCGCGTTCGGGGCAGAGGTTTCGGCGTCTGGCGGCATTGCGTGGGTTGTTTCCTCGGAATGTGCCGCGGGTGCGGCACGCTCGCGGGCGAAGGCCTCCGCCCCGCTGTGTGGCGCGCGGGGTAGCACGCGGCGATGCACCTTCAAAGCCGCGAGCGGCCCCGTCGGCGCGGTGACGCTCGGGTTGCGACCGCATGGCCAGTTCCATATACTGGTCAGAATCTTCCTCAGGCCCCTCGTCGAGCGTTCAGTCCAGCGATGTCCGAACCGGTGCCATTCCAGGCCATCTTCAACGGGCGGGTGCCTGCCCCGCAGCTGGAGGCCAACGGCACGCCGCGCCGCGGCTGCCCGCTCTCCGACCTGCGCGATCGTCTGCGCCGGGCGGGCCTGCGGCCGACCCGGCAGCGCCTGTCCCTGGGCTGGCTGCTGTTCGGCCGTGGCGACCGTCACCTGACGGCCGAGATGCTCTACGACGAAGCGATGCGCGCCAAGGTGCCGGTCTCGCTGGCCACCGTCTACAACACCCTGCACCAGTTCACCGAGGCCGGGCTGCTGCGCCAGCTCGCCCTCGACGGGTCGAAGGCCTATTTCGACACGAACCCCAGCGAGCACCACCACTTCTACCTCGAGGATGAGGGTCAGGTGATCGACATGCCCGATTGCGGCATCACCGTCGATTCGCTCCCCGAAGCCCCCGAGGGCATGGAGATTGCCGGGGTCGAGGTGATCGTCCGTCTGCGGCGCAGCCGGCCCGCCGGGCGCCGCCAGAGCTGAGCCGGCACGGCAGGATCGGGATCGCAGGATCGTCGCAGGGGCCCGGCATCGTCCGGGCCCCGCGCCGTTGCGGGACCTCCTACTCCACGACCTCGTTCGGGTAGACCCCCCAGAGGCGGTTCTGCCGGATGTAGCCGTCCACGTCCCGCTTGTTCGGCAGGGCGACGATCAGGCGGCACCACGCGCCGGTGCAGCTCTTCACGCTGCCGATCACCCCGGTCTGAAGCCGGGCCTCGTCCTCGGCGCCGTCCTCCGCCTTGGCCCGAAGCGAGATGGCGGCCTTCTCGACACCCTTGTCGGGGCCGGCATTGACGATGGCGGTGCGCCGCCCCGAGAGCAGCGAGTGCAGGACCCAGCCCTCGGTCCCCTCCGAGTCGCGGATCCGGCGCCAGGTCTCGAACTCGCCCACGATCTCCACCGGCAGGCCGGCGCGCTGGAACACCCACAGGGTGCGGTGATCCTTGGACGGACCCTCGCGCAGATTGACGCGATCGGTCTTCAGGCTGGCGTAGCGCGGCAGCGGCAGCTTGGTGACCGGCCCGATCCCGGCCTCCGGGGGCGCGGCGGGCGCCGCCAGGGCGCCTGTGGCGAAGCCCCCCGCCAGCAGCGCCGCGACGGCGAGGCTGAGGCGTGACACGCGCATGGTCGTCTCCCTGTCCGGACGGCGGATGGTGGCTGTCGGGCTTGTCGCAGGCGAGGCCTTTCGGCAAGCCGGCTTCGTCGGCATCAGATTGTGTTCCGGCCCACCTCTGATAGAGAGGCGAATGGGTCGGACCAGGCTCCGGGATCGGCGCCGCGTGACTGGTCCTGTCTGGCCGAATTCGGTTAACGGACGCTTGCGTGAAGCGGTCCGGCCGGGAGCCGCCGCTACGGCCGCAGAGCTGACGGGGAGAGAAACGTGTCGAAGCGCAAGCCGCTGGTGGTCGTGACGCGGCGCCTGCCGGATGCAGTCGAGACGCGGATGCGCGAGCTGTTCGACGTCCGCCTCAGTTCCGACGACGCGCCCATGGCGGCGGACGCGATGGCGGCGGCCCTGCGCGAGGCCGACGTCCTGGTCCCCACCGTCACCGACGAGGTCGATGCCGGGCTGATCGCCCAGGCCGGCCCGAACCTCCGGCTCATCGCCAATTTCGGCAACGGCGTCGATCACATCGACGTGGCGGCGGCGCTGGAGCGCGGTATCACGGTCACCAACACCCCGGGCGTGCTGACCGAGGACACCGCCGACATGACGATGGCGCTGATCCTCGCCGTCGCCCGCCGGGTCACCGAGGGCGCGCGGATCATCCCCGACGACGAGTGGACCACCGGCTGGTCGCCGACCTGGATGCTCGGCCGGCGCATCACCGGCAAGCGCCTCGGGATCGTCGGCATGGGCCGGATCGGGCAGGCGCTCGCCAAGCGCGCCCGGGCCTTCGGCCTCCAGGTCCATTACCACAACCGCCGCCGGGTGCCGGCCGCCATCGAGGGCGCGCTGGACGCCACCTACTGGGAATCCCTCGACCAGATGCTCGCCCGGGTCGACATCGTGTCGGTGAACTGCCCGCACACGCCGGCGACCTACCACCTGCTCTCGGCCCGGCGTCTCAAGCTGCTCAAGCCCGAGGCGGTGGTGGTAAACACCGCCCGCGGTGAGGTGATCGACGAGAACGCCCTGGCGCGGTTGATCGAGGGCGGCGAGATCTCGGCGGCCGGCCTCGACGTGTTCGAGCAGGAGCCGGCGGTCAGCCCGCGGCTCGTCAAGCTCGCCCGGCAGGGCAAGGTCGTGCTGCTGCCCCATATGGGCTCGGCGACCTACGAGAGCCGCATCGACATGGGCGAGAAGGTCATCATCAACATCAAGACCTTCATGGACGGCCACCGGCCGCCGGACCGGATCCTGCCCAGCATGCTCTGACAAGGCCGGGTCCCGGCAACGCGTTCGCTTCTCTCAGAGGGCGTCGGCGGTCGCCACTGGCCGCTTGGCGGCTTCGACGCTCTGGAACAGCCGCTCCGTCGTCAGCTTCAGGAATAAGAAGCCGAAGTCCGGGTTCTGGTAGTACAGCGCCTTGAGGTCGGAATAGGTCACGCACAGGGCCTTGCCGGGCTCCTCGCAGATCAGCGAGGCCGTGCGGGCGTTGCCCGGCGCGAGCAGGCCCAACTCGCCGACGATCCCGCCCGCCCGCACCGCGATCCCGACCTCCGGGACCCGGAAGACGCCGCTCTCGATGTAGTACATCTCGTAAGCGGGATCGCCCGCACGGAACACGGTCTCGTCCGCCCCGAAGGCCCGCTCCGTCCCGAACGGGCGCAGCCAGCCAAGGGACAGGTCCCCCGCGGCGGCTTTCTTCGCGTCGCCGACCAGACGGAACATCTGCCACAGCCGGTAGATGTTGAACGGGATCTCGAACAGTTCCGTGAGGACGACCGGCATGCTGCCGATGAGGATCCCGTAAGTCACCAGGGCGAAGCTTGCGGAGAGACCGATGATCCGCAGGGGGATCATCGTGGTCATCGCCGTCGACAGGATCACCAGGGCCGTGCCGAGATAACCGATCCCCTCGATCCAATCCATGCCCGCCCCGCCGAACCGATTGCGCGGCCCAGATAACGTAGGGTGCATTGACTTCGCAAGACGATCTGCCCGGCGACGCGGCCCGCGGACAGGATTGCGTCAGATGACGTCGCCCGTAACACTCGGGCGTTTCATGCCTTGAACGCCCTGGAAGAGGCGCTCGCTTGTCAGTTTGAGAAAATAGAATCCGAATTCGGGGTTCTGATAGTAGAGTTGCTTGACGTCGGAATAGGTCACGCACAACGCGTGGCCGGGCTCGGTGCAGATCAGGGAGGCGGTGCGCGTGTTGCCTGGCGACAGCAGGCCCAACTCGCCGACGATCCCGCCCGCGCGCACCTCGATGCCCACCTCGGGGATCCGGAACGCGCCGCTCTCGACGTAATACATCTCGTCCGCGGTATCGCCCTTCTTGAACACGACTTCGCCGGTGCCGAACGGGCGGCGCGAACCGAACGGGCGCAGCCATTCAAGGGACAGATCGCCGTCGGCGGCGGTCTCGACGTCGCGGACGAGGCGCAGCATCTGCCAGAGCCGATAGGCGTTGAAGGGCATCTGGATCAGCTCGGTGAGCACCACCGGCATGCTGCCGATCAGCGATCCGTAGATGATCACCGCGCAGCTCGCGCAGAGGGAGATGATCCGTAAGGGGATCATCGTGCTCATGGCGGTGGCCGAGATCGTCAGTGCCGTGCCGAGGTAGCCGATCGCCTCGATCCAATCCATGGTCGTCCCCCTTGCCGATGGCTCGGGGGATGCCCGTCCGCTGGATCGCCCGCAAGCCGCCCGGCTGTCCGGGCGGTGCGCGTGCCTTAGGCCGTGCCCGATCGGAGACGCTCGGCGACCGCCTCCGCGGCCCGCGACCCCTCGGCGTAGGCCCCCCCCACCGTGCCCCATTGCTCCCGGGAGAGCGCCTCCCCGGCGAACCAGACCGTGTCGCCCACGGGCGCGTGCAGGCTCTGCCGGGCCGGCGCGTGGCCTGGCGGGACCACGGCCCAGGAGCCCCGGGACCATGGGTCGTGGCGCCACGCGCTCACCGCCGGGATGGTCAGGTCGCGCAGGCGTGCCGCCCCGAACAGATCGCCCAGGACCGCCCGCACGTGCCGGCGGACCCCGTCCGCCCCGGCCCCGGCGGCGTCCAGGGCCGCGGCCTCGTGCAGGTCGAGTTCGTAGTAATGGAACGGCGTGCCGTCGATGCGGGTGAGCAGGCCCGGGGGCGTGTGGCGCCTCCCGTGGATCGCCGCCAGACGGTCGCGGCCGCGGAACGGGCTCGACGGCCAGTGCAGCACCGCGTGCTCGTAGATCCCGGTGGTGAAGCCGTCGATGGCGGCACGCACGGCATTCGGCAGCGGCGGGGTGAAGGCCGGCCCGTCGCGCAGCACCATCATCGGCACGGTGACGATCACCGCCCGCGCCCGGTATTCCCGGCCGCCGGCGGTGGTCAGGCGGACGCGGCGGTCCGACCAGTCGACCCGCGTCACCGCGGTCCCCAGCGCCACCGGCAGCCCGTCGGCGAGGCGGGCCAGATAGCTGCCGTAGCCGTCGGCGAGGAAGAAGTTGTCGCTGTACTCCATGCTGGGGAAGTCCTGGAGCGAGACCTCGCCCAGAGGCCGGCCCGAGACCAGGCCATGGACCTGCGCCACCCGGGCGCCCCAGGGGCCGAGGCCCGGCGGCAGGGCGCGCGCGGCCGGACGGTCGGCCCCGGGCTGCGCGGCGCCGCGGGTCATCGCGTGGTCCGCGCGGGCGAAGGCCCGGGCGTTGGCGCGGACCTCGTCGCTCCGTCCCGGCCGGCGCCCGACCCAGACATGGCTGTCCTGCGCCGCCCGGCGCAGGCGCTCGCCGCGGGCCCGGCCCAGAGCCACCAGGGGGTTGATCGGTCCGGCATGGAGCCAGTGGGCGCCGAGGTCGAGGGCGTGGCCGCGCAGCGTCACCGTCAGGGCGCGGCCGCCGACACGGTCCCGGGCCTCCAGCACCGCCACCGCCACCCCCCGGGCCGCGAGCGTCCGCGCCGCGCCGATCCCCGCCGCCCCGGCCCCGATCACCAGCACCTCCGGATCGTCCGGCAGCGGCGCGAGCCGGGGCCGGTAGGCGGGCGCGCGGGGCGGGTCGGCGCTGCGATCCCCGGCCGCCCGCGGATCCGGCGAGACCCCTCGCCCCGCATCCTGTCGCCTCTGGTCCTGCACGTGCGCTCCCCGTCCCTCACCCGCGCTGCTTCACCCGCAGCCTTGCGCCGCCGGCCGCACCGCTCCACATCCGCCGGCGCCGCGCCCGGCGGCGACCGGAATCCGCACCCGATGCTCGTCGAGTCCGCGACGGCGGCTTTGCGCCAGACCTTCTCGCCCCCGATGCGGGCGATCCTCTGGAAATCCCTCGGCCTGACGCTCGGGCTCCTGGTCCTGGTCTGGCTCGGCCTGACCCGGCTGGTCCAGGCGTTCCAGGCGAGCCATCACATCTCGTCCCAGTACCCGATCCTCGACAGCCTCGCCTACTACCTGGCGGGTTTCGGCCTGTTCGTGGTGCTCGCCTACCTGATGCCGGCGGTCTCGATCCTGGTGGCGGGCTTCTTCCTCGACGACGCGGCCGAGATCGTCGAGCGGACGGATTTCCCCGGGGAGCCGCCGGGCCGGGCCATGCCGTTCGGCACCGCGATGCTCTACACGGTCCGCTTCGCCGGGGTGGCGCTGCTCGTCAACCTCGCGGCTCTGGTGATCTTCTTCGTCCCGGTGATCGGGATCGCGGCCTTCTTCGCCGCCAACGCCTATCTGCTCGCCCGCGAGTATTTCGAGATGGCGGCGGCCCGGTTCCGGCCCCTGCCCGAGGCGGCCGCGATGCGCCGCGCCTTCTCGGTCCGGACGCTCGGTGCCGGCTGCCTGCTCTCGGCGCTGATGGTGGTGCCGATCCTCAACCTGCTGACGCCGCTCTTCGGGATCGCCCTGATGGTCCACCTGCACAAGCGCCTCAGCCGGGACCTGCGCCTGGCCGGCCCGCGCACCGCGTAGACGGCACTGCGGCAAAGCCCGCTCTGGCGGGCGCTGCCGTTGACCGCTACCGTCGCGGCGGCGTCGGCGGGCGCCGGGCGGAGAGCCGAGCGATGATGGCCCAGGACGCGGCGCGCGACGTACCCCCGCCCCCCGGCATAGTCCCGTTCCTCCTGGTCGGCCTCGTCGGCGTCGGGCTGCTGGCCTGGGGCGCCTACGGCCACTGGCAGCGGGACGTGGCGGCGACGGCGACGCTGGAGCGGATCACGACCCTCGTCCCGCAGGTGCGCACGGTCACGGCCGAGCGGGCGGAGGGGCCGATCGATCTCGTGCTCCCGGGGGAGATGCAGGCCTTCACCACGGCGGCGATCGCGGCCCGGGCGACCGGTTACATCGCCGAGCGCCGGGTCGATATCGGATCGCGGATCAAGGCCGGAGACCTGCTCCTGCGGATCGCCGCCCCGGATCTCGACCAGCAGCTCGCCCAGGCCGAGGCGCAGGTCGGCCAGCTGAAGGCGCAACTCCTGCAGGCGCAGGCGCAGGTCGAGCAGGCCCGCGCCAACGTGAACCTCGCCAACCTCACCAACAACCGGACCACGACGCTCGCGGTGCAGGGCTGGGCCTCCCGGCAGAACGCCGACACGTCGCAGGCCGGCGTCCTCTCGCAGGCGGCGACCCTTGCAGCCGCGGAGGCCGGCGTGAAGGTGGCGACCGCCAACATCAAGTCGCAGGACGCCGTCGTCGACCGGCTCAAGGCGCTCGCGGCGTTCGAGCGGGTGGTCGCGCCCTTCGACGGGGTCGTCACGACCCGCAACGTCGATGTCGGCGATCTCGTCCGGGCCGACAACGGCGGCACGCCGCTCCTGAGCATCGATCAGGACAGCACCCTGCGCATCACCGTGAACGTGCCGCAGAACGACGCGGTCGGGGTCAAGCCCGGCGTCAAGGCGGTGATCACGGTGCCGCAGCTCCCGGGCCGGTCCTTCGACGGCTTCGTGGAGCGCAGCTCCGTCGCCCTGGATGCCGCCTCGCGCACCCTGACCACGCAGGTGGACGTGCCCAATCCCGACCGGGTGCTGCGGGCCGGGCTCTACGCCTACGTGACCCTGAAGATCCCGCGCACCGAGCCTGCGGTCTCGGTGCCCGCGGAGGCGACGGTGTTCAACAGCAAGGGGCTCCAGGTCGCCCAGGTCGGCGACGACGACCGGGTGACGTGGCGGACCGTCAAGGTGCGGCGCGATCTCGGACGCACGATCGAGCTCGAATCCGGCCTCTCGGCCGACAGCCGCATCGTCTACAGCCCGCCCCCGGAACTCCGCGACGGCCAGGCGATCGAGCGGCTGAAACCGGCGCCGGAGCCCACGCCGATGCGTTCGGCCCAGCGCTGACCGGTCCGGGAACCGTCAATTTACCCGGACGACGAGCTTCATCTTGGGATGAATGCCGCACAGAACCTGGAAGGTGCCGCGCTCGGTGAAGGTGATCGGCGTGCGGCTGCCCGGTTCCTGATCCCCGGAATCGAAGTTGAACGTGTCGGACTCGACGAAGACGTGGTGCAGCAGGTCGCTGTCGTCGTTGACGAACGTGACGACTTCGCCGCGGGCGACCGCGAGGTTGTCGGGATGGAACATCCGGCCCTTCTGGGACACCGCGATGGCGGAGGCCTGGAGCCGATCGGTGATCAGCAATCCGCAGGTCGCGCCCAATGCCAGGGCCAGCACCGCCGGGAGCGCGGCGCGCCAATTCAAGCTTGAAACGATCCGGGATTCGGAGGCGGACATGTGATCCCTCGGTTTCCGGATGCCATGATCGCACAGATTTCCTTGAGAAATCATTTTCCGAAGCTGGATTTTGTATGCGATCGAGCGATATTCGCGCATCGACCGGTATTCGCACGCGCCACGGAATCGAATTGCCAGGGCTGCGAACTAAGTGCCTCTTAACATGTTGCAACTACAGATCGTTGCACGTGTGGCGCGGCGGCCGGTGCGATGCAAGACCCCGAGACGGCTCAGGAGGACAGGTCCCCGATGAGGCCGTCAGGTATCGCGCGTGGGATGCTGGGGTTCTTCACCACCGTCCGGGGCCGGATCTTCGTCGCCTTCCTGAGCATGAGCCTGCTGTCGGGCGCCCTCGGGCTCTACGCGGTGGTCGCGATCGCGCACATCGGCACTCTGGTCAATCGGACCTACGACGAGTCGCTGATGTCCATCAATTACGCCCGGGCGACCGCGGCGGATTTCGCCAAGATGCGCACGGCCTTCGCCCGGCGGATGCACCTGCGCGGCGAGGCCGAGACGGCGAAATTGAACGCCGAGATCGCCGATCTGTCGACGACGCTGGCCGAGGATCTGACGATCGCGGTGGAGCGGTCCCAGTCCGACCGGGCGGTGCGGACCGCGGGCGCGGTCCAGGCGGCGGTCTCGGCCTGGGAGGAGACGCGCCGCGCCCTGGATCCCGCCACGGCCCGCCCCGAGCGCTGGGACGCCCTGGATCAGCAGGCCAGCGTGGTCGACAGCCAGATCGACATGCTCGTCAACTACACGGCCGGCGACGGCTTCACGTTCCGGCAGGCGGCGCGCACGCTGGTGGTCCGGGAGATGCGCGTCAACGCCATCGCGGCGGCGCTGGCGACCGTCGTCTGCGCGCTGGTCGCCTGGCTGCTGAACCGGCGCATCACCGGACCGCTGGCCGCGGCCTCGCGGGCCGCGGAGCGCATCGCCAGCGGCCGCCTCGATGATCGCATCCCCGCGGGGGGCCGCGACGAGCTCGGCAGCCTGCTGCGGTCCATGGCGGTGATGCGCGACAACATCCACGCGATGATGGCCCGCGAGGTCAGCCAGCGCCGCCGCGCCGAGTCCCTGGTCACGGACGCGCTCCAGACCTCCCGCGAGGGCGTGGTCGTCGTCGACGCTGCCGGCCGGATCGCCCTCGCCAATGCCCAGGCCCAGCGCTTCTTCGAAGGGCTGGGTGAGGCTATCGAGGCCGGGGTCTCCGTCTGGGGCCATGCCGGCGGCCCGGAGACCGGCGCACCGGAAACGCTCGGGGATTGCTTCCGGGCCCTGGCCCGCGACGGCGATATCCGGCTGGCGGACGGGCGATGGCTGCGGGTGAGCCGCAGCGCCACCCAGCAGGGCGGCTTCATCGCGGTGTGCAGCGACATCAGCCTGCTGAAGGAGCAAGAGGATCGGCTGACCGAGACCAACCTTCGCCTCGACGCCGCCCTCGACAACATGTCCCAGGGGCTGTGCCTCTACGACGCGCAGGATCGCTTGATGGTGGTCAACCGGCGCTACAGCGAGATCTACGGGCTGCCCTGCCAGGCGGTCGCGCCCGGGATGAGCGCCGTCGAGGTCATGAACGCCAGCCTCCTGGCCGGCAACCATCCGGGTTGTGACATCGAGACGTTGCTGCGCCAGCAGCGCGAGGCCTTCCACGGGGGAGCCTGGCACACGCATTTCCAGGAATTGTGCAACGGGCGCATCGTGGCCATCGAGCGGCGCAAGACCGCCGATGGCGGCTTCGTGGCCACCTACGAGGACGTCACCGAGCGGCGGCACGCCGAGGCCCGCATCGCCTTCCTGGCCCATCACGACATGCTCACCGGCCTGCCGAACCGGATCGCCCTCGGCCAGCAGATCGAGATGGCGGTCGCCCAGGCGGGGCGCGACCACGGCTTCGCGGTCTTCGCCATCGATCTCGACGATTTCCGGCCGGTCAACGAGACCCTGGGGCACGGGGTCGGGGACGAGCTGCTCGCCGCGGTGGCGAACCGGCTCACCGCCTGCGTGCGCGAGATCGACTGCGTCGCCCGCCTCGGCGCCGACGAGTTCATCGTCATCCAGCGCGGCATCGACCGGCCGGAGGATGCCGCGGTGCTCGCCCGGCGCATCATCGAGGTGGTGGGCGCGCCCTACAGCCTGAGCAGCCACGAGATCAGCGTCGGGCTGACCATCGGGATCACCCTCGCGCCGAGCGACGGGACGAGCTGCGAGAAGCTCCTGAAGAACGCCGAGGTCGCCCTCGACCGCGGCAAGACCGAGGCGCGGGGCTCGTTCCGGTTCTTCGAGCCCGAGATGGATGCCCGCCTCCAGGCGCGGCGGATCCTGGAGCGGGACCTACGCGACGCCCTCGCCCGGGAAGCGTTCGAGGTCTACTACCAGCCGATCTACAGCCTCGATGCCGACCGGGTCTGCGGATTCGAGGCCCTGCTGCGCTGGAACCACCCGGTCCGCGGCTTCATCTCGCCGGCCGAGTTCATCCCGATCGCAGAGGAACTCGGCCTGATCGTGCCGCTCGGCGAGTGGGTGCTGCGCCGGGCCTGCGAAGAGGCCGCCCGCTGGCCGGACGGCCTGAAGGTCGCAGTGAACGTCTCGGCGGTTCAGTTCACCTCTGCGAGCCTCGTGAACGTGGTGCGAGAGGCCCTGCGGCGGACCGGCCTGCCCGGCCGGCGGCTGGAGCTGGAGATCACCGAATCGGTCCTGGTGGCCAATCCCGGCGCCGCCACGGCGGTCCTCCACAGCCTCAAGGCGCTGGGCGTGCGCGTCGCCATGGACGATTTCGGCACCGGCTACTCGTCGCTCAGCTACCTGCGCAGCTTCCCCTTCGACAAGATCAAGATCGACCAGTCGTTCGTGCGCGATCTCTGCATCAAGGACGGGACCGACTTCATCGTCCGGGCGGTGATCGGGTTGGGCGCGAGCCTCGGCATGACCACCACCGCCGAGGGCGTGGAGACCGAGGCGCAGCTCGCCCGGTTGCGCGCCGAGGGCTGCGACGAAGTCCAGGGCTACCTGTTCAGCCGCCCGGTCCCCGTCTCGGAGGTCGCCGCCGTGATCAGCCGCTGGAACGGCGCCAGCCGGGCGATCGCTTGAGGACGGAGCGGGGGGCGGATTCGCGCTCCGCGTTTGGGGTCATCGCGTGGCCGGCGGCTATGCCAGTCCAGAAGGGTCGCGCGCCTACCCTCCCCCGCATAGGGAGGAGGGAGACGTGGTTCCCGTGTCCTACTCCGCCGCGTCGAGGCGCGGGGCCTCCACGTGGCTGCGCTCGGCCTTCACCAACTCCGCCGTGCGGAACGCCACCTCCAGGGCCTGCTCGGCGTTGAGGCGCGGGTCGCAGTAGGTGTGGTAGCGGTCCTGCAGGTCGTCGGCCGTCAGGGCCCGGGCGCCGCCCGTGCACTCGGTCACGTCCTTGCCGGTCATCTCCAGGTGGATGCCACCGGCGATCGTGCCCTCGGCCCGGTGGACGCCGAAGAACATCTCGATCTCCTGCATCACCCGCTCGAACGGCCGGGTCTTGTAGCGGCCCGCCGCCACGGTGTTGCCGTGCATCGGATCGCAGATCCACACCACCGTGCGGCCCTCCCGCTCGACGGCGCGGATCAGGGCCGGCAGGTGCTCGCCGACCTTGTCGGCCCCGAAGCGGCAGATCAGGCTCAGGCGGCCCGGCTCGTTCTCCGGGTTGAGCAGGTCGATCAGCCGGATCAGCCCGTCCGCTTTCATGGACGGGCCGCATTTCAGGCCGATCGGGTTCCGGATGCCGCGGGCGTACTCGACATGGGCATGGTCGGGCTGCCGGGTCCGGTCGCCGATCCAGAGCATGTGCCCGGAGGTTGCGTACCAGTCGCCGGTGGTCGAATCGACGCGGGTCAGCGCCTCCTCGTAGCCGAGCAGCAGGGCCTCGTGGCTGGTGTAGAAATCGGTGGTCCGCACCTCCGGATGGGTCTCCGGGTTGATGCCGATGGCGCGCATGAAGTCGAGGGCGTCGGTCATCCGGCCGGCCACGTCCTGGTAGCGCGAGGATTGCGGCGAATCCTTCACGAAGCCCAGCATCCAGCGATGCGCGTTCTCCAGATTGGCGTATCCGCCGGTGGCGAAGGCGCGCAGCAGGTTCAGGGTCGCGGCCGATTGCCGGTAGGCTTCGAGCTGGCGCCGGGGATCCGGGATCCGGGCCTCCTCCGAGAAGCCGATGCCGTTGACGATGTCGCCCCGGTAGCTCGGCAGGCTCACGCCCTCGAGGGTCTCGGTGGGCGAGGAGCGCGGCTTGGCGAACTGCCCGGCGATGCGCCCGACCTTCACCACCGGCGAGCCGCCCGCGAAGGTCAGCACCATCGCCATCTGCAGGAACACCCGGAAGAAGTCGCGGATGTTGTCGGCGGAATGCTCGTCGAAGCTCTCGGCGCAGTCGCCGCCCTGGAGGAGGAACGCCTGGCCCGCGGAAACGCGCGCCAGGGCCGCCTTCAACTTGCGGGCCTCACCGGCAAAGACCAGCGGCGGAAAGCTCGCGATCTGCGACTCAACGGCACCCAGGGCGGCCGTGTCCGGATAGGCGGGGACCTGCTCGATCGGCAGGTGTCTCCAGCTCTTCGGTGTCCAACGCTCGCCCATGGCCTCTTCTCCGCGCACCTTTCGTGCGACCGCGCTTCGCGCGAAGCGCGGCTTATAGAGAGGTTCCCCTGGGCTGACGAGTGTCGGAATGCGAGGGGCTGGCGCGCCCCGGCCTCAGGCCTCGCCGTCCTCGACCTCGATCCCGTGCTCGGCGAGGATCCAGAAGATCGCTTCCAGATCCTCCGCGGAGACGTCCCGGGGCGGCAGGGCCTCCTCCAGATCGTCGTAGGTCAGGCAGCGGCTGCGCTGGGCCTCCGCCTTGGCGAGCAACTGATCGATGGCGCGGCGGATGTCGGGGGGCAGCCCCTCGTGGCTCGGGGGTCGGTGGAAGGCCGGGCGCAGGGCGTCCGCCAGCAGGCCATCGATGATGGCCTGCCGCCGTGCGTGCGCGTCGTCCTCGCCGCGTCCCTTGCCTGCGCCCTGCTTGCCCATCCCCCTGATATGGCTCGGTCGGGCACGGCGTCGAGGCCCCGGGGGGTGGAGAGCCCTCAGCCGACGCCGACCGGATGCTTGGTGACCTCCGGAACCCGCATCGTCACCAGTTCCTCGGCCGCCGTCGGGTGGACCGCGATGGTCCGGTCGAAATTGGCCTTGGTGGCGCCCAGGGTCACCGCGATGCCCACCGCCTGGATCACCTCGCCGGCATCGTGGCCGAAGATATGGACGCCCACTACCCGGTCGGTGGCGCAATCGACGATCACCTTCATCAGGATCCGCTCCTCGCGGCCCGACAGCGTCGCCTTCATCGGGCGAAAGCGCGCCTTGTAGACGTCGATCGTCCCGTAGACCTCGCGGGCGGCGGCCTCGCTGTGGCCGACGACGCCGATCTCGGGGGTCGAGAACACCGCCGTCGGGATCAGGCGGTGATCCACGCAGGTCGGCCTGCCGCCGTAGACCGTGTCGGCGAAGGCGTGGCCCTCGCGGATCGCCACCGGGGTCAGGTTGGCGCGGTTGGTGACGTCGCCGACCGCGTAGATCGACGGGACCTTGGTCTGCGAATAGGCGTCCACCGGGATCGCGCCGGCGCCGTCGAGGTCGATCCCGACCCGGTCGAGGCCGAGGCCGCCGACGTTGGGCCGCCGGCCGGTGGCGACCAGCACCTGATCGGCCAGGATCTCGCTGCCGTCGTCGAGGCGTGCGCACAGGCCGCCCTCCCGCCGCTCGATGCCCAGGAGGGTGCGGCCGAGCCGCAGGGCCATCCGGTGGCCGTAGGCCTCGGCGAGGGCGTCGCGGACCTCGTCGTCGAAGCCGCGCAGCAGCCTGTCGCCCCGGTGCAGCAGGGTCGTGGCGCTCCCGAGCGCCGCGAACACGCCGGCGAACTCCACCGCGATGTAGCCGCCGCCGATCACCAGGATGCGCTCCGGCAGGCTCTCCAGCTCGAACACCTCGTTCGAGGTGATCGCCAGTTCGATGCCGGGCACCGCGGGCTCCTTCACCGGATGGGCACCGACCGCGACCAGGATCCGCTCTGCCCGGACCGTCCGGTCCGACGCGACCAGACGCACCGTGTGCGGATCCACGATCACCGCCCGCTCCGGCACGATCTCGACGCCGGCCCGGATCAGGTTGGCGTCGTAGATCCCTTCGAGGCGGGTGACCTCGGCGTCCCGGCGGCGCTTGAGGGTGGCCCAATCGAAGTGCGGCGTCCCCACCGTCCAGCCGAAGCCGGCGGCGTCCGCGAACTCGTCGGCGAAGCGTCCGGCATAGACCATCAGCTTCTTCGGGACGCAGCCGCGGATCACGCAGGTGCCCCCGACCCGGTATTCCTCGGCCAGCATCACCCGGGCGCCGTAGCCCGCCGCGATCCGCGCCGCGCGCACGCCCCCGGAGCCGCCGCCGATGACGAAGAGGTCGGTGTCGAAATCGCTCATGCGGATCCGTCCCTCCCGGGGCTCGTCTCGGCGCGGGTCCGGGCCGCCTCGCGCAGCCACGAGATGGCAGCGCCGAGGCCCGCCGTCCACCACGCCGCCCAGCCGTTATGCTCCACGAAGGCGATGGCCGCCGCCCCGGCCACGAGGGCGAGCGCCGTTGCCCGGTCCGGCTGCGGCAGCCGGGCGATGCGGGCGAGCATCAGCATGAGGGTCAGCGCCGCGAGCACCGCGCCGGGCAGGCCCAGCTCGACCCACACCTGGAGGAAGCTGTTGTGCGGATGCCCGACCCCGAGGAGCACCCGCATCTCGGGGGGCACCGCCTGCGCCGCGGGCGTCTCGGCGAAACGCGCGCTCGTGCCGAAGCCCGCCCCGCGCCAGGGATCGGCCGCCACGGCGGCGCCGAAGCTGCGGGCGATGGCGACCCGCGCCCGGGAGGAGGATTGCACCAGGCGCTCATGGGCCGCCTCCGGCATGGTGCGGGCGAGGAGGTCGCCCTCCACCGGGGCCAGCGCCACGGCGAGGCCGAGGCCGAGGCCCGCGAGGCCGATGCCGGCGCGCCGGGGCAGCAGGCGGGTCACCGCGAACAATGCGGCGCCGGCGAGCAGGCCGAGTTGGGCGGCGCCGCTGATCGAGCGCAGCACGCCGAGGGCCGCGAAGGCCAGCGTCGCGACCGCGAGGCCGCGGGTGCGCCCGCGCCACAGGACCAGCGCGAGGGGGCCGGCCACGAGATCCAGGGTCAGGGCCGGACGGTTGTGCACGAAGGCGGCGGCCCGGTGCCCCAGGGCCCGCTCCAGGGCCAGACCGGCCGCGAGATCCCCCGCGATCACCAGGCCGGCCAGCGCGATCGCCGCAACCCCGAGCCGGGGCGCGAAGGGCGGGATCCGCCCCGGCGCCAGACAGGCCAGGAGGTAGGCCCCCGCCAGCGCCGGCAGGAACTCGCCCGCCACCCGCAGAGAGGCGGCCGGGACCGGGCTCCAGGCGAGCGAGACGAGGCCCCAGGCGAGGAATGCGAGCGCCGCCCCGGCCAGCGGATCGGCGAGCGGCGTGAGGATCCGGCGCGCCAGACCGTGGCGGTCCTCCACCGCGCGCCCGGCCAGGAAGGCGAGCGCCGCCAGACCGACCACCAGCGGGCTCGACCGGTTGGCCAGCACCATCGCGAGCGGCATGGCGGCGAGGAAGACCCCGCCCGCCGCGTAGAGGCGGCCGGCCGCGCTCATGGTGCGGTCGTCACGATGATCCGCGTGGGAGCGGATTCCGTCACTGCATCTGGTGCCCGCGCTTGCCCATCTCGGCGCGGACGCGGACCATTACGTATTCCGACACGTCCTGCGTCCAGTCCTGCATCTCCTGGACCATCTCGTCGAGGAGCTGCGGCTGCGCCTCCACGTAGTGCTTGCCGGCGGGCGAGCGGAAGAAGGTCGCGATCTCCTTCAACTCGGCCTCCGAGAATTTCGACGCGTAGGTGCGCGCCGCGATGTCGATCATGCGCTGCTTCTGCAGCTCCATCTCGGGTTGCAGCGACACCAGAACCTCGTCGAGGTCCTTGGCGAGCTCCGGCCGGGTCACCGTCTGCTTGCGGATCTGGTCGGCGAAGGCCGGCAGCACCGAATCGAACGAGCGGGCGATGCCGGAAGAGAGCATCACCTCCCGGGCGAGCGCGAGGTGGCTCGGGGTGAAGGCCGATGCCGGCGTGTTGGCGGCCGGGGTCGCGGGCTGTGCCGCCGGCTTGGCGGGCGCGGGCTTCTGGGCGAGGGCCGCGGAGGGGAGCGCCAGGAGCGCGAGGCCGAGCGCGGCGGTGAGGCGTCGGGACATGCTGGACTTTCTTGCGAGGATGGCCGGCGAGGAGAGCGGCGCCTCAGGCGAGGCTGCCGAGAACGGTGATGTCGGCCCGACCTTCCCGGGCGGCCGCCAGGATCGCCGCGTCGGCGATGCCGAGGAACAGGCCGTGCTCGAGGACGCCCGGCACCGCCCAGAGCGCGGCGCCGAGGGCCTCGGGATCGGGGATCGCGCCGAGATGCGCGTCGAAGATGTGGTGGCCGCCATCGGTGACGAGCGGCGCGCCGTCGAGCTGGCGGCGCAGCCGGACCGCGCCCGTGCAGCCTGCACCCGCGACGGCGGCCTCGACGGCCCGATGGGTGGCGGCGAGGCCGAAGGGGTTGACCTCGATTGGCAGCGGGAAGGCGCCGAGCCGCGCCACCCGCTTGGCCGCGTCGGCGATCACCACCATGCGGCGGCTCGCGCAGGCGACGATCTTCTCCCGCAGGAGCGCCGCGCCGCCGCCCTTGATCAGGCGCAGCTGGTCGTCGACCTCGTCGGCGCCGTCGATGGTCAGGTCGAGCTCCGGCTGCTCGTCGAGGGTCGCGAGGCGGATGCCGAGGCCCTGGGCCTGGGCGCGCGTCGCCTCCGAGGTCGGCACGCCGAGGATGTCGAGCCCGTCGCGGACCCGCTCGCCGAGCAGCGCCACGAAGGCCGCGGCGGTGGATCCGGTGCCGAGGCCGAGCCGCATCCCGGGCTCGACGAGATCGAGGGCGCGCACCGCCGCGGCCCGGCGCAGGTCCGGCCCGCTCACCGGGGGAGCGCCCGGGCGGCGCGGTGGAGGGAGAGGGCGCACGTCACGGCGCATGTCATAGGGGGCCGGCCTTTCCGCCAAGATCGCGCGGCCCCTAGCACGGGACCGGGCCGACCGGAACGCCCGGGCCGCGCATGCCGCGTCACGGGCGCACGCCCTGCGCGGGCGTGGCGCTGGCCCCGGCCCGGCCAGGCGCGGGGCCAGTCAGCGGCGCATCGGACGCGCCCTCGGCTCCGGGCTTGCCCTGCTGGGTGCAGACGACCTGCTCCTTCTTCACCAGCACGAAGCAGATGCTCATCTCGCCGGTCCGGTAATTGACCCGGAACACGCCGGCCTCGCGGGTGTGCCGGCTCGCCACCAGCCCGTATTCCGACGGGGTCTGGGGGCCGGCCCCCTCGCCGGCTCCGAAGCAGACCGTCTGGCCGATGCCGCCGGCCGATTCCTGAAGCCCGTACTGGCAGGACGTGACCTCGCCGGTCACCTTGTCGACCCGGTACATGCGGTTCAGGTCGGTCTGCGGCGCGGGCACGAACTCGTAGGACGTCGCGGCCGCCGGCAGGATCCGGAGCGTCGCACAGGCGGCGAGGAGGGGCAGGGACGGTTTCATCGCGGGTTCCGGGACGGGGACGCGCAGCCTTCGCTGGGCTTTCGGGCGAGTGTGGGGCGCCGCGTGCGCCGATCGCCGCGTGGGCTATAGACTCTCCCGGTTGGCAGACTCTTCCGGTTAGCACGTGCCGATGACGGGGTGCGGCAGGCCCCGCGCGCGCATGGGCTGCAAAATCCACACGGCGTCGCCGGACATGGGCAACGGTCGGGCCGACGCGCGTCCCCCCGCTTCGGGCCTTCGATCCCACCGTCAGGCCCGCCGTATGGCTCCGCTTCCAAACCGCACATCGACACGGACAAGGAGGTATGTCGCGCTATCCCGAGGCCGCTATGCGGACGTCGCAGCCCAGTCGGGAGCGGTGGTCCGGCCCGTCCCACGCCAGCCGGCGATGTCTGGTCTCGGCAGGCCCCGGCGGCGGAGCAGGCAGGCCCGATGCACGGCAAATGGCTGATGCAATCGGTGCGTGCGCAGCCGACATAATCCAGTACTTCCGCGTGCATTTCTGCCGCTTGTCATACAACGTGGCTCCGTGAGCACGCCGTATTATTTCTATCGCTCAGGTTAAACAGCTATTTATACAAGGAACGATTAATCATCACTTGGCCGGAGACGCCGTCTTTGTCGGATTCTTAAGCGGCTCCCGGCATCCTGGGGGCACCTTGGATGAGCAGGCTCGGGAACACGCGATGCTGAACGGTGACAGTCTGGGCCGGAGCGAGGGGCCGACGGCGCGGATGGGTTCGGTGACCTCGATCGACGGGTCGAAGGTCCACCTCGAACTCGCCGGACAGAACGGCCGTCCCCTCGTCCGGGCCACGGTGGGCAATTTCGTCCGGATCGAGGCCGGCTCTGCCCTGCTGATCGGCATCATCACGACCCTGTCGTCGGGCAACGACCATGGGCGCCAGCCCGGCGCCTACGCGAGCATCGACCTTCTCGGCGAGATCCTGTCGGACGAGGGGGGGAAGCGGTTCCGCCGCGGCGTGACCTGCTATCCCGCCATCGGCGACGCGGTCGAGCTGCTGCCGCCGGGCGACCTGCGCATCCTCTATCAGGTCGCCTCCGCCAACATGGCCGCCGTGGGTGCGCTGTACCAGGATCCGGACACGCCGGCCTGCATCAAGGTCGAGGATCTGCTGACGAAGCACTTCGCCGTGCTCGGCACGACCGGCGTCGGCAAATCCAGCGGCGTGGCGGTCATCCTCGACCAGGTGATGCGCGCGCAGCAGGCGGTGCGCATCTTCCTGCTGGACGTGCACAACGAGTACGCGGCCTGTTTCGGCGAGCATGCGAGCGTCATCAGCCCCCGCACCCTCAAGCTGCCGTTCTGGCTGTTCAACCTCGAAGAGATCGCCGACGTCGTCTACGGCGGCCGGTCGCCCGTCGACGAGGAGATCGAGATCCTCGCGGAGGTCATCCCCCTCGCGAAGAGCAAGTACGCGCAATACAAGGAGGCGAGCGACCGGCAGGTCGTGAAGCGCACCATCGGCAAGGGCTCGGGCTTCACCGTCGACACCCCCGTCCCGTACATGCTGCAGGACCTGATCGCGCTGATCGACGAGCGGATGGGCCGCCTGGAGAACCGCGTCGGCCGGATGCACTACCACCGGCTGATCACCCGGATCGAGGCGATCCGCAACGATCCGCGCTACGGCTTCATGTTCGAGAACGCCAATGTCGGCGGCGACATGATGGGCGAGATCCTGGGCCACCTGTTCCGGCTCGATCCGGACGGGCGCCCGATGACGATCATGCAGCTCGCCGGGCTTCCCATGGAGGTCGTGGACGCCGTCGTCTGCGTGCTGTGCCGGCTGGCCTTCGAGTTCGGCATCTGGAGCGAGGGCGCGATCCCGCTGCTGTTCGTCTGCGAGGAAGCGCACCGCTTCGCCTCGGCCGACCGGTCCGTGGGCTTCACCCCGACGCGCCGCGCCCTGTCGCGGATCGCCCGCGAGGGGCGCAAGCACGGCGTCTATCTCGGCCTCGTGACGCAGCGGCCGGCGGAACTCGACGCGACGATCATGTCCCAGTGCAGCACCCTGTTCGCCATGCGGATGACCAACGACCGCGATCAGGCCTTCCTCGCCGCGGCGGTGTCCGATGCCGTGAACCTGCTCACCTTCGTGCCGTCCCTGGGCACCGGCGAGGTCATCGCCTTCGGCGAGGGCGTGCCCATGCCCGTGCGGATGAAGTTCACCCCCCTGCCCCCGGACCGTCAGCCGCGCAACGACATGAGCGGACGCGTCTCGGAGCATGGTGGGGCGATCGCCGGCGCGGCGTTCGTCGGCGCCGTGGTCGAGCGCTGGCGCGGCGCCACCATGAGCAAGGTCAGCGGTCTCGAAGCGGATCCCTCCGCCACCGGCCGCCTCGCCCGTGAGCCCGGTGCGGAAGGCGGTCACGGCGCCGCCCTCGACCAGGTGCATCGCCGGCTGCTCCGGCGTCCCCTCGAAGCCGGTGAGACCCCCGGAGAGGTCGGCCTCCGCGCCGCCAAGACGCTCTGGCAGCAGGGCTGACGTGACCGCATCCACCGCCCGCTATCGCCAGAGCCTGCTCGAAGCCGCCATTCAGGCCCTTCCGGTCGGGGTCGTGGTCCATGACGAGCAGGGTCAGTGTATCCTGGCCAACGCCGCGGCCCGTGCCCTCGGGCCGCGTGCCGTCGACGAGCTCTCGGACAGCGCCCTGGCGAGCCCGGCTGCGGCGATCGTCGAGGCGATCGGCGAGCACGTCGTCGAGGCGCAGGCACATCCGGTCGTGACCGAGGGGGCGACCTACACGCTCACCACCCTCACCGAGGTCACGCACCACCACGCGATGCAGCGGGAGCTGATCGCCAGGGCGTTCATCGACGCCCTGACGGGACTGCCCAACCGGACGATGTTCGAGCAGAGCATCGAGGAACTGATCGTCGAGGCGGGGCCCGGCGACCGCTTCGCCCTGGCCTTCATCGACCTCGACAACTTCAAGCACATCAACGACTATTACAGTCACGCCGCGGGCGACGCCCTGCTGCGCAAGGTCGCCGACCGGATCCGCGGCGCCCTGCGTCCGAGCGACATGCTCGCGCGCATCGGCGGCGACGAATTCGTGCTGCTGCTCAACCCGGTCACCGGCCGGGACGCGATCCTGGCGGCGGTGCTCGACATCTCGGAGCGCCTGAAGCAGCCGTTCTTCATCGACGACCACGAGATCTTCGCCTCCGCGTCGATCGGCCTGAGCCTGTTTCCGGAGCACGGAACGACCTACGAAGTCCTGCGCCGCCAGGCCGACAACGCCATGTACCGGGTGAAGGGCGGCGTGAAGGGCGGCGTCAGCGTCTTCGAGGAGACGATGAGCCACGCCGCCACCGCCCGCATGGCGGTGGAGCAGCGCCTGCGCCTGGCGATCCGCGACCGGTGCTTCTGCTGCGCCTTCCAGCCGAAGGTCGACATGCGCACGCACGCGGTGGTGGGCGTCGAGGTGCTGCTGCGCTGGCGGGACGAACTCGGGATGATCCAGGCGCCGGGCGACTTCATCGAGCTGGCCATCGAGCTCGGACTGATCAACGAGATCACCCTGCAGGTCCTGAGCGAGACCGTGCGGACCATGCCCGACATCGACGAGGTGTTCGGGCCGGAGGTGACGGTGAGCCTGAACATCGCCGCCAAGCAGGCCTGTGACGTGCCGTTCATGTCGGCCTTCTGCGACGCCCTGGGCGCGACGGGTCTGGCGGGCCGTTTCGTGCTGGAACTCACCGAGGAGGCGTTCTTCACCAAGGGCCGGTTCCAGCGCGAGGTGCTGCCGCGCATCCGGGCCATCGGCGCGCGGGTCTCCATCGACGATTTCGGCGTCGGCTACTCGTCGCTCGCCGCGCTGGCGGAGATCACCGCCGACGAATTGAAGATCGACCGCTCGTTCATCACCGACATCGACAAGCGGCCGCGCAGCCAGATCGTCCTGAAGGCGATCGAGTCGCTCGGGCTGGCCCTGGGCATGTCGGTGGTGGCCGAGGGCGTCGAGACCTTCGAGGAGGTCGCCTACCTGCTGGGCGCGACCCAGATCCGCTGCGCGCAGGGATTCTACTACGCCAAGCCGCTGCTGATCGAGCAGATCCTCAAGGCGGACCAGCGGGTGTCGGCGCCGCGCGCGGCCGTCGCCCAGAGCCGCGGCTCGGATTTCCGCTCACCGAGCCTGCTGAGGCGGGCCTAGCACACCAGGGGACTCGCTGCGGTCGTTCCATCGGACGGCCGCGCCCGAGCGACCGCGACGCCGCGGTCGGGTCCGGCGAACGCAGCCGCCAGGGCAGCGCGACGATCCGCACGGCCCTGGAGGGGTCCGTCCATATCGGAAGAAGAATTGGAAAAACTGGAGCGGGCGAAGGGATTCGAACCCTCGACCCCAACCTTGGCAAGGTTGTGCTCTACCCCTGAGCTACACCCGCTCACTAGTGCCGCGCCGCCTGGACTTTCGTGCCGGCGGCCCCGGCGGCGCTCTCTAAACACCATTCCGCCGGGCGACGCAAGCGTCTCTTTTGCCCGCTCAGGACGATTCACCAGTTCGGGTCCGGCGGGAGGCTCTGGTGGATCTCGTTCAGGCGGGCGCGGGTGCCGCGGGTCGTCCCCTCGGGGAGCGCATCCGCCGGAAAGAACGCGCAGGCGGCGATCTCCCGGTCGGGTGCCTTCGGACGCAGCACCGTGAAGGCCGGCAGGACGAACAGCGCCACGTGATCGCGCGGCGCAGCCACGACGTTCCGAAAAAGGCCGAGCAGGCGCGGCGGCGCGTCCGGGACGATCTCCGCCTCCTCGCGGAACTCGCGGATGATCGCCTCGGCCGCGGTCTCGCCCCGCTCGACGCCGCCCCCCGGCAGGTGCCAGCCGCTGACATAGGTGTGGCGCACCAGGGCCACGCGGCCCTGCGGGTCGATGGCGACCCCGCGGACGCCCAGGGTCATCCCCCTTGTCGCGAGGGCCCCGAGGTGAAACAGGCGCCGCAGCAGCCGCCGGTCGAGGAGCATGTCGATCGCCGCCGCCCGGATCAGACGACGTCGAGGGTGATCGCGCCGAGGCCGGCGATCGAGGCCACCATGCGCTGGCCGCGCTCGACCGGACCGACGCCGGACGGGGTGCCGGTGAAGATGAGATCCCCCGGTTGGAGCGCGAAGTATCCCGAGAGATAGGCGATCTGCTCGGCCACCGACCAGATCATGTCGCCGAGGTCGCCCCTCTGCCGGGTCTCGCCGTCCACCGACAGGGTGATTGGGCCCCGCGCCGGGTGGCCGATCAGCGACACCGGGTGCAGGAGACCGATCGGTCCGGATCCGTCAGCCGCCTTGGCGGTATCCCAGGGGCGCGACAGCTTCTTGGCCTCGTCCTGGACGTCGCGCCGGGTCATGTCGAGGCCGATCGCGTAGCCGTAGACGTGGTCCAGGGCGCTCTCGGCCGGAATGTCGCTGCCGCCCTCGGCGAGCGCGGCGACCAGCTCGACCTCGAAATGGTAGTTGCTGGTCTTGGACGGATAGGGGTGGGCCGTCGGCTCGGAGCCCACGATCTGCAGGGCGTCGGCGGGCTTCATGAAGAAGAACGGCGGCTCGCGGTCCGGATCGGCGCCCATCTCGCGGGCATGGGCGGCGTAGTTGCGCCCCACGCAATAGACGCGTCGGACGGGGAAGAGATCGCCGCTGCCGGCGACCGGGAGCGCGATGCGGGGCGGGTTCTGGATGACGGAGAGCATCTCAGCCTCTGCGATGGAACGTCCGGGGGTCGGGCATTGGGAGACCCGGGATCGACGCGACCGTTGTAAGGTCCATGGTGCCGCGCGCCATACTGTCGGTTGCCGTTCGCGCCCTCTGGTCTACAAAATCTTCGCGATGATCCCGACCGCGACCGCCCACGACACCCTCCTCGCCGCGCTCCGCGACGGCCTCGGCCCGCGCCACGTGCTCACCGAGCCGGAGGATCTCGCGCCCTATCTGGTCGAGAGCCGGAAGCTGTTCACGGGTACGGCCCTGGCGGTGCTGCGGCCCGGCTGCACCGCGGAGGTGGCGTTCGCCCTGCGTGCCTGCACGCAGGCGGGCCTGCCGGTGGTGCCGCTCGGCGGCAATACCGGGCTCACCGGTGCCGGGATCCCGCAGGGTGGATTCATCCTGTCCCTGGAACGGATGACGCGCCTGCGCGCCGTCGACCCGGTGGACGCCACCATCACCGTGGAGGCCGGGATGATCCTCCAGGACGTCCAGGACGCCGCGGAGGCCGCCGGTCTGCTGTTCCCGCTCTCCTACGCGTCGCGCGGCTCGGCCCGGATCGGCGGCGGGATCGCCACCAATGCCGGCGGCATCGCCGTCCTGGCCTACGGCAATGCCCGGGATCTCGTCCTCGGACTGGAGGTCGTCCTGGCGGACGGCCGGGTATGGAACGGCCTGAGAGCCCTGCGCAAGGACAATGCCGGCTACGACCTGAAGCAGCTGTTCATCGGCTCGGAGGGGACCCTCGGCATCGTCACCGCGGCGGTGCTGAAGCTGTTCCCGCGGCCGCGCGCCACGAGCGTCGCCTTCGTGGGGCTGGATTCGGCGCGCGCCGCCCTCGACCTGTTCGTGGCCCTGCGGGGCCGGATGGACCGGGACCTGACGGCGTTCGAGTACCTGCCGCCCTTCGCGCTGGAGATCGTCCTGCGCCATGTCCCGGGTACGGTCCCGCCGCTCGCGGGCACGCACGGCGCCTACGCGCTGATCGAGGTCGCCTCGGCCCGCCCGGACGCGGACGTGCGGAGCGCGCTGGAATCGGCGCTCGGCGCGGCGCTGGAGGACGGGCTGATCGCCGATGCCACGATCGGCGCGAGCGGCGCGCAGAACGACGCCCTTTGGCGGCTGCGCGAGGGGGTGCCCGAGGCGCAGACCCGCGAGGGTGCCTCGATCAAGCACGACGTGTCGGTCCCCCTGTCGCGCCTGCCCGAATTCCTGGAGCGGGCCGGCGCGGCCTGCACGGCGGCGATGCCGGGCCTGCGCCCCTGCGGCTTCGGCCATTTCGGGGACGGCAACATCCACTTCAACCTGTCGCAGCCCGTCGGCATGGCGCCCGCGGACTTCCTGGCCGAATGGGGCCGGTTCAACCGCATCGTTCACGACATCGTGCACGGGCTCGGCGGCTCCATCGCGGCCGAGCACGGGGTCGGTCTGATCAAGCGCGACGAACTCGAACGCTACGGCGATCCGGTCGGCCTCGACCTGATGCGCAGGCTCAAGGAAGCCCTCGACCCGCAGCACCTCCTCAACCCCGGAAAGGTCATCGCCGGGCGCACCCGCGAACCGGACTCCCAGGGATGAGGATTTTGTGCAGCGCGCCATAATTCGGCACCGAGGCCGGTGCAGGACAGCCACGCCCCGCCGCCATCCGCGGCGCCGGCCCGTCGCGTTAAGCCCCTGCTAACGCGGCGGACACACCCTTCTCGACAACGGCGCGGACCGGTGCGTCGGAGCCCGGCATAGCAATTGCTCTGGACTCTTCCTATCTCGCAGATGCGAGATCGACTGACGAACCGTCAACGACAGGCTGTATCACACCCATCTGGAGATCGACGGAATGCCTACCTCACTGGCCCGCGTGCAGACCACGGAAGCGAGCCGCTACCTGCAGCAGCTCTGCCGGCACTGGAGCCACAAGTTCAAGGTCGAGGCGACCCCCGAGCACGGCACCGTGCCGTTCGGCGAGGATCGCGTCTGCACCTTCGACGCCGAGCCGGACGCCCTCGTGATGCGCATCGACAGTTCCGATCCGGTGAATCTCACCCGGCTGGAGAACGTCGTGGCCGATCACCTGGCCCGCTTCGCCTTCCGCGAGAGCCTCGGCGACATCCGCTGGTCGCGCGCGGCCTGATCGGCCCCCCGCCCCGTCGCCCCGCCTGATCGCGCCGCTGGCGTACCCCTTGCAGGGGGTCGCCGGCCTAGGCGACGGGGGTTGGCTGATGGAGCGACGCAGGCTGCTCGGAGGCGCCGGGGCCCTGATGGCCGCCTCCCTGGCGCGGCCGGCGCTGGTCCGGGCGGCCTCGGCCACGACGCTGCGCTTCGTGCCCTACGCCGATCTGGCGCTGCTCGATCCGATCATCACCACCAACTACGTCACGCGCACCCATGCGCTGATGGTCTTCGACACCCTCTACAGCCTCGATGCCGCCTATCGCGCCCAGCCGCAGATGGTCGCCGGGCACGCGGTTGCAGATGACGGGCTGACGTGGCGCCTGACGCTGCGGGACGGCCTGCGCTTCCACGACGGCACCCCGGTCCTCGGCCGCGACGTGGTGGCGAGCCTGGCGCGCTGGTCCAAGCGCGATGCCTATGGCGGCGCCCTGTTCGCCGCGGTGGACGAGCTGTCCGCCCCCTCCGACACGGTGGTGCAGTTCCGGCTCAACCGGCCCTTCCCGCTGCTGCCGGACGCCCTGGCGAAGCCGACCTCCTACATCCCGGTGATCATGCCCGAGCGGCTGAGCACCACCCCCGCCACGCAGGCGGTGCCGGAGATCGTCGGCAGCGGGCCGTACCGCTACGTCGCCGCCGAGCGGGTGCCCGGCGCGCTCAACGTCTACCAGCGCTTCGCGGATTACCGGCCCCGCCCGGAGGGCCGCCCGAGCTTCACGGCCGGCCCGCGGATCGCCCATTTCGATCGCGTCGAGTGGCGCACCATCCCGGACGGCGCCACCGCCGCGGGCGCCCTGCGCTCCGGCGAGGTCGATTGGTGGGAGCAGCCCCTGGTCGATCTCGTCCCCGACCTGATGCGGCAGCCGTCCCTGCGGGTGGAGCTGGTGGAGACCGCCGGCCTGATCGGCCAGATCCGCCTCAATCACACGCTGCCGCCCTTCGACAACCCGGCGATCAGCCATGCCCTGCTCGCGGCCATCGACCAGACCGAGATGATGGATGCGGTCGCCGGCAGCGATCCGTCGATCCGGCGCGGCCCGGTGGGCGTCTTCACCCCCGGCGGCCCGATGGCCTCGGAGGCCGGGATGGCGGTGCTCACCGGGCCGCGCGACCTCGACGCGGCGAAGCGGGCTTTGTCCGCGGCGGGCTATCGCGGCGAGCGGGTCATCCTGCTCTCCGGTACGGACGTGCCGCGGATCAACGCGCTCTGCGAGGTGATGGCCGAGCTCTGCCGCAAGCTCGGGATGAACCTCGAATTGGTGTCCACCGACTGGGGCACGGTGAACCAGCGGATCCTGAGCCCGAAGCCCCTCGATCAGGGCGGATGGTCGATGTTCGGTATCTTCTCCGGCGGCCTCGATCACCTCTCGCCGGCCTACCATCTGGCGATCCGCGGCAATGGCCGGGCCGGCATCCCGAGCTGGCTCACCGATGCGCCCCTGGAGGCCTTGCGCGCCGATTGGTTCGCGGCGCCGGACCTCGCGGCTCAGAAAGCGCTGGCCGACCGGATCCAGGCCCGGGTCCTCGAGGTCGGCGCCTACCTCCCCTGCGGCCAGTATTTTCAGCCGACCGCCTATCGGCGCGACCTGGAGGGCATGCTGACCGGCCTGCCGCTGTTCTGGAACCTGCGCCGCTCGGCCTGACGGGGACACCCGCGCTCAGCCGACGCTCATCAGGCTGGCATTGCCGCCGGCCGCGGCCGTGTTGACCGAGGTCGAGACCTCCCCGACGAGGCCGGCCACGCCGTAGAGATCCCCGGCCGCCAGCGCGTCCGGCCGGCGGGCCTGGACCGTCAGGATCGCCCCCGGCCGGGCCGCGACCGCCCGGACCAGGGCCTGCAGCCCCGCCGCCTCGCCCTCGTACAGGATCGCCCCGAGTTCGCCCGCCCCGTCGAGGTCTGGCGCGTGCCCGATCCGCGCCGCCAGCTCGGCCGGAAGGTCGCGCAGGACAGCGCGGCTGCCCTCGGCGCCGACGACGACCGCGCGGTTCCCGCAGGCGAGGATGGCGCCGAGCTGGAGCAGGAGCCCCGCCTCCGTCTCCGCAACGGCGGCGACGCGTCCGCGCGGCCGCAGGGCGTAGAGGTTGCGCTCACCGACCGGACCGGCCAGGGCGATCTCCGCGAGGGCGGGGGAGCGCGCCGCCGCGAGGCGCGCGGCCAGGGGGCCGTGCCGGTTTGCTCTCAGCCATTCCAGATAGGAGGGGACCGGGAACGCGGCCGCCGCGATCCCGTCCAGGGCGGCCTCCGGCGCCCTCCGGACCAGCCGCCCGAGATAGAGCGGCCCGCCGGCCTTCGGGCCCGTGCCCGACAGGCCGGAACCGCCGAAGGGCTGCACGCCCACGACGGCGCCGATGAGGGTGCGGTTCACGTAGCGGTTGCCGGCCGGAACGCCAGCGAGGGCCTGGGCAATCGTCTGGTCGATGCGGCTGTGGACGCCGAAGGTCAGGCCGTAGCCCGTGGCCGCGATCGCCTTGAGGAGGCGGCAGAGATCCGCGCGCCGGTAACGCAGCACGTGCAGCACCGGTCCGAAGACCTCGTGCTCGACATCGGCCACGCCGTCGATCTCGATCACGGTCGGCGGCACGAAGGTCCCGGTGCCGGTTTCCGCCGGGAGAGCGCACTGATGGACGGCAAAGCCCCGGGCGCGCATCGCGGCCACATGCGCGTCGATCCGCTCGGCGGCCGCGGCGGTGACGACCGGGCCGATATCGGTGGCGAGGCGGCGGGGATCGCCGACCGCCAGCTCGTCGAGGGCGCCCTTCAGCATGTGCAGGGTCCGCTCGGCGATCTCCTCCTGCAGGCACAGGATCCGCAGGGCCGAGCAGCGCTGGCCCGCCGAGTCGAAGGCCGAGGCGATCACGTCCGCCACCACCTGCTCGGACAGGGCGGAGGAATCCACCACCAGGGCGTTCTGGCCGCCGGTCTCGGCGATGAGCGGCACGGGCTCCCCGTGCCGGTCCAGGCGCTCGGCGAGGCAACGCTGGATCGCCTGGGCGACCGCCGTCGAGCCCGTGAACATCACCCCCTGCACCCGCGGATCCGCCACCAGGGCGGCGCCGACCGCGCCGTCACCCGGGAGGATCTGCAGCACGGCGTCCGGAATCCCCGCCGCGTGCAGCACCCGCACCGCCTCCGCGGCGGCGAGCGGCGTTTCCTCGGCGGGCTTGGCGAGGACCGGGTTGCCCGCTGCCAGGGCGGCCGCCACCTGCCCGACGAAGATTGCCAGCGGAAAATTCCAGGGCGCGATGCAGGCCACGGGGCCGAGCGGTGCGTGTCCCGGGCTGAGCGTCCGCTCGGCCTCGGCCGCGTAATAGCGCAGGAAATCCACGGCCTCGCGGATCTCCGCGACCGCGTTCGCATACGACTTGCCGGCCTCGCGCACGATCAGTCCGATGACCAGCGGCATCCCCGCCTCGAAGGCGTCGGCGGCGCGCCGCAGGGCGGCGGCCCGCCCGGCCGGCGCCGTGTTCGCCCAGGCCGGGGCCGCGGCATCGGCGCGCGCGAGGGCCCGCTCGATATCGGCGGGCGCCGCCGCGCGGACATATCCGACCACGTCCCGGTGATCGGCCGGGTTGCGCACGGGCGTCCCGGCCGGGTCCGTACCGCTCTCCGGGGGCATTGCCCGCCACGCGGTCCGGCCGCTCGCCGCCAAGCCATCCCCCAGACGGACGAGCGCCGCCTCGTCGGCGAGATCGAGGCCGGCGGCGTTGACGCGGGCGGATCCGTAGAGGGCGCCGGGCAGGGCGATCCGCTCGTGCGGCGCCCCCGGCACCGGCATCGCCTCCACCACCGCGACCGGATCTGCGATCAGCGCCTCGACCGGAACCGAGTCGTCGGCGATCCGGTGGACGAAGGAGGTGTTCGCTCCGTTCTCCAGGAGCCGGCGCACCAGGTAGGCGAGCAGGGTCTCGTGCGTCCCCACGGGCGCGTAGATCCGGCACGGGCGCCGGAGGGACGCGCCGGACACCACGGCCTCGTAGAGCGGCTCGCCCATCCCGTGCAGGCACTGGAACTCGTACTGGCCGAGCCGGAAATCCGGCCCCGCCATCTCCACGATGGTGGCCAGGGTCTGGGCGTTGTGGGTGGCGAATTGCGGGAAGACCGCGTCGGGGGCGTCGAGGAGCCGGCGGGCGCAGGCGAGGTACGACACGTCCGTGTGGACCTTGCGCGTGAAGACCGGGAAGTCGGAAAGCCCGTCGACCTGCGCGCGCTTGATCTCGCTGTCCCAGTAGGCGCCCTTGACGAGGCGCACCATCAGGCGCCGGCGGCTGCGCCGGGCGAGGTCGATCAGCACGTCGATCACGACGGGGCAGCGCTTCCCGTAGGCCTGGACCACGAAGCCGAGCCCGTCCCAGCCGGAAAGCTCCGGATCCAGAGCGAGCCGCTCCAGGATGTCCAGGGACAGGTCGAGCCGGTCGGCCTCCTCGGCGTCGATGTTGAGCCCGATCCCGTAGCCCCGGGCCAGCCGGCAGAGGTCCCGGACCCGGGGCAGCAGCTCCGCCAGGACGCGGCCGCGCTGCGACCGGACATAGCGCGGGTGGAGTGCGGACAGCTTGATCGAGATGCCCGGCCCGAGCAGCCATCCCCGCCCAGCCGAGGCCGCCCCGATCGCCCGGATCGCGTCCGCGTAGGCGCGGAGATAATGCGCCGCATCCTCGGCGGTGACGGCGGCCTCGCCCAGCATGTCGTAGGAATAGGTGTAGCCCTTCGCCTCCAGCCGCCCGGCGTTGCGCAGGGCCTCGGCGATGGTCCGGCCGATCACGAACTGCTCGCCCATCAGGCGAACGGCGAGATCCACGCCCTTGCGGATCAGCGGCTCGCCGCCGCGGGCGATCAGGCCGGTGAGCGCGTGGGAGAGGCCCGCCTCGTCCCGGGTGGCGGCGAGGCGGCCGGTGACCAGCAGGCCCCAGGTCGCCGCGTTGACGAAGGGCGACGGGCTGTGGCCGAGATGGGCCGCCCAGTCTCCGCCGGCGATCTTGTCGCGGATCAGCGCGTCGCGGGTCGCCGCGTCGGGGATGCGCAGCAGGGCCTCGGCGAGGCACATCAGCGCGACGCCCTCCTGGCTCGACAGGGCATATTCGTGGATGAGCCCCTCGACCCCGCCGCGGCGGCCCTTGCTCCGGAGCGCCTCCACGAGCTGCCGGGCCGTGGCCGCGACACACGCCGCAGCTTCGGCGGGGAGCCGCGCCCGATCGAGGAGCCCGGCGACGCAGTCCGCCTCGGGCTGCCGGCAGGCCGCCACCACGGCCCCACGCAGGGGCGACAGGCTCGGCCGGTCGGCCCAGGATCCGAACGGGTCGGCTGCGTTCGCGGCGCTGCGAGATGCGGGCAAGGATCATCCCCCGGGGATGCCGGGCCGGCTCTTACGCCAGCCATGGCGCACGCTACGCCCTCCGCCGCCGCGGTTGAAGTCACGACGACCACATGCCCGCCCTTCAGGCCCTCACGGCTTGGCATGCGCGGCGTCGAGCGCGTCCGTCAGAGCCGGCTTGGCGCCCTCGCGGCGCAGCACCGCGGTGGGAATCACCACCGTGTCGGCGCAGGCTTGAACGACGTGCGCCAGGTCGAAATGGACGGCGAGACCGCCTGCCCCGGCATCCAGCCATGCCATCATGGCCGGTGGCCCGTTCAGGGACGTATCCGACACGGTCTCCCGGCATTCGTCATCGTCGCCCTCTCGCTTCGCATCGCCCGTCTTCGGGCGATAGCCTTTGAGGTACAGGGCGTGCAGCCTCTCGGAGGCGAGCGTCACCATCTTGGTCCCATCTGCACCTGTCTCGAGGGCGGCCTTGCCGGTCAGGGACGGCGGAAGCAGTGCGGCCCAATCAACCGGCGCTCCGGCCGTGAGATCGTAGACGATCGCCATGAGCGCGGCATTCGGGTGGGGCCCGCCGCAATAGGTGCTGTCGGCGATCTCGACGCTCAGGAAGCGCGGGCCGCGCATCGGGGTCGTCACGGTCCGCCCCCAATCGCTGTGCGTCCCCCCCTCGGCCCGACAGGCCTGGGCGGCCTTGCGGACTTTCTCGTCGAGCCGCCGGAGCGCGGCGTTGATTCGCCGCTCCGCGTCGTCGGCGGGCGACTCGATCTGCGGCATCGCCTCGATACCCGGCATCAATTCGGGCTGCGCCTTCAGGCCGACCGCCCGGTCGGCCGCCGCGGCCGGGCCTGCCAGGGCGACGAGGAGCGCGCCGACGCAGGCGCCGCGCCGACGTGCCGCCCGGTCGGCTGTCGTGGGTCGAAGGACACGGTTCATCGTCTCATGGCTCCTGAGCCAAGTCCCGGCTGGGCAAGCGATGCCGCGAACCCGCCCGGCGCGCAGCGCGCTTTGACACCCGCGGACGCGGTGGCAGAAGCCCGGTCATGAGCACGATTCTTATCTACGGCGCGACCGGCTATACGGGCCGGCTGATCGCCGAGCACGCCGTCGCGCAGGGCCTGCGGCCGATCCTGGCCGGGCGCGATCCGGAGAAGCTCCGTCCGCTCGCCGCGCGGCTCGGACTCGAATCGCGGGCCGCGCGCCTCGACCAACCGGGTCCCCTGCGGGGCGTGCTGGCGGGCGTCGCGGCGGTGATCCACGCCGCCGGCCCGTTCTCCCGGACGGCCCGACCCATGGCCGAGGCCTGTCTCGCCGCGGGCGCGCATTACGTCGACATCACCGGCGAGATCGACGTGCTGGAATCGCTCGCCGCCCGGGACGCGGACGCGAAGGCGGCGGGCATCGTCCTGCTGCCGGCGGCCGGGTTCGACGTCGTGCCGAGCGACTGCCTGGCCGCCCACGTGGCCGGCCGGGTGCCCGGGGCCACGCATCTGCGGATCTCGATCGGTGGCTTCGGCGGCTTCAGCCGGGGCACGGCCCGCACCATGGTCGAGGGCATCGCCTGGGGGACGCGGGTGCGCCGGGCCGGCCGCATCGTCGAGTTGCCGAGCCCGCCCCGCGGCCGCGCCGATTTCGGCCGGGGCCCGCGGCGCACCGTCGGGCTCGGCTGGGGCGACGTGTCGAGCGCGTGGTACTCCACGCGCGTCCCGAACATCGCGGTGTATTTCGAGGCCTTCCCGGCCATGGCGGCGGCCGCGGGCCTGCCGGCGGGGATCCGGCGGCTCATCGCCGGCGGGACGGCGCAGCGCCTGATCAACCGCGGCATCGACAGGCTGCCGGAAGGCCCCTCGGACTCGGCCCGGGCGTCGGCGCGCAGCACCTTCCTGGCCGAGGCCTGGGACGGTGCCGGCGCGCGCGCGGCGAGCCGCATGGAGACCCCCGAGGGCTACAGCCTCACGGTCCTGACCGCCCTTGAAATCGCCCGGCGCGTGGCATCGGGCGCGGTCCCGGCCGGCTTCCAAACTCCGGTCACCGCCTTCGGGGCCGATTTCATCCTGGGGTTTCCGACCGTTATCAGGACGGACCTCTGAGCTTCCCGGCGACGGATCTCTATTCCGGGACGAACGGTTGCCGTCCGGCGCCCGGGATCCACTTGGCAGAACGCGCGGCGCGGATTGGACCGCCGCATCGAGGAAGCCCCGATGGCGATCGACCCGACCTTGCGCGACGCGCTCTCCGCCGTGACGCCGGCGAGCCTCGCCCGCGCTCTGACGCGGGCCGGCGTGAAGGCCTTCAGCCCCAGGGGGCTGTCCCCGGGCGCCAGCGGCAGCGCGATCGGCATCGCCTACACGCTGCGGATGATCCCGGCCCGCGACGATGCCGCGGGCGACCTCGCCGCCATCGACGCCGTTCCCGAGGGGTCGCTGGTGGTGATCGATGCCGCCGCGACCGGCCTGGTTCTGCCGTTCGGGGCGATCCTGGCGGCGCGGCTCGATCAGCGCGGCGCCGCCGGGCTGATCACCGACGCGGCTCTGCCGGAAGCGATCGGCCTGCCGAGCTGGAGCGCACCGCAGGGGGCGGGCGGCGCCCTCGCGCTGGTCGGCACGCAACAACCCGTCACCTGCGGCGGGGCGGCGATCCATCCGGGCGACATCGTGGTCTGCGCGGGCGACGGGATCGTCGCCCTGCCGGCCGGGATCGCCGAGCGGATCGCCCTCGAAGCCGTGGAGCAGCAGCGCCTCGACCTCTGGATCCAGCGCGAGGTGGAGCGGGGCGAGAGCCTCGCGCGCCTGCTGCCGCCGGATGCCGCCGCCCTGGCCCGGTTCCAGGCCGAGACGAAGCCGGCGTGAGCGCCGTGTTCTTCCCGCTGTCGAAGCTGATCTACTTCCTGATCACCCCGTCGAACTTCCTGATCTTCCTAGTCCTGGTGGGGCTGCTCCTGCTCTCGGCGACGCGGCTGCGCCGGACCGGGACCGGCCTCGCGCTCCTCGGCGCCGTGGGTCTCGGCGTCGGCGGCCTGTCGCCCCTTGCGGAGACGATGCTCCTCCCCCTTGAGCAGCGCTTCGCGCCCTTCCCGGCGGACGGTCCGGCGCCCGCGGGCATCATCGTGCTCGGCGGCGGGATCGAGGCCGGCCTGTCCGAGGCGCGGGACCAGATCATCGTCAACGATGCCGGCGAACGGCCGATCTATTTCGCGGATCTGGCCCGGCGCTTCCCGGCGGCGCGACTCGTCTTCTCGGGCGGGAGCGGCTTCATCGGCGGCGGCATCGCGGAGGCCGACATCGTCAGTCGCCAGGCGGACACGATCGGCGTTCCCCGCAGCCGGCTGATCCTGGAGAACCGGTCGCGCAACACCCACGAGAACGCGGCCTTCACGGCGGCCCTGGTCCACCCGAAGCCCGGGGAGCGCTGGCTCCTCGTCACCTCGGCCTGGCACATGCCCCGGGCCGTCGGCTGTTTCCGGCAGGCCGGCTTCACGGTCGATGCGGTCCCGGTGGATTACCGGACGCGCGGCTGGGGCGACGTGACCCGGTTCAACGGCTTCGCCTCCGACGGCCTGTTCCAGCTCGATCTCGCCTTGAAGGAGTGGATCGGCCTCGCGGTCTACCGGTGGGCCGGCTACACGCCGGACTGGCTGCCGGGCCCCGAATCCCCCGCGGGCAGCGCCAGCCGGTAGATGCCGCGGAAATCGTCCGGATCCACCGGCTTGCCCTTGCGCAGGATCGCGACACGGCCCGCATGGGCGAGGCGGACCGCGACCCGCCGCACCGGCTGCATCAGGGGCCCCCAGCCATCCGGATGCGGGCCGCCCAGTGCCCGGGCGACCTCCGACGGGCAGACCGTCTTGTCCGCACCGCGCGCGGCGACGAGGCCGAGCATCGCCGTCTCGATCGCCGCATCGTCGGGTCTCGTGTCGGTCATGTCCTCGCCTCTTCCAGGGGAGGCAGGAGCGGACCCTCGTGGGGACCCTCCCCCGCTTCGAGCAGCGCCGCGCGGATCTCGGAGGCGAACTGCCGACGCCACATGATGATCACCACCGCCGATGTCGAGGCGATGAGCACGTAGGGGCTCACGAACCAGCCGAGATAGGCGAGCGCGAAGAAGAACGCCCGCTGCCCTCGGGCGAAATGCCGGCCGGCGCTGACGTTCATCGCCGCGAGCCGGCGCACCGCCCGCATCATCTCGGTCTCGCTGGCCCCGGACCCCTTCGGCGGCACCGCGCCGAGGAGAATCGCCGCGTAGTTGAACAGGCGATAGGCCCAGGCGAACTTGAAGAAGGCATAGACGAACACCAGCGCGAGCCCGGCGACCTTCAGCTCCCAGGTCAGGCGGGTCGCCACGGTGCCGAAGGGCAGGGTTGCGAACAGGTTCAGCACATCGTCGCCCGAGCGCGACAGGGTGAGGACCGACCCGAGGGCGATCAGGGAGGTCGAGGCGAAGAAGGCGGTCCCGTTCTGCAGGGAGGCGTTGATCTGGGTGTCGACCACCCGGTTGTCGCGGCCGATCACCTGCCGGGCCCAGTTGGACCGATGGCCGTTCATGATCTGGCTGAGGGGGACCATCCGGCCCCGCAGCCGCCCGACCGACAGCCCGTACGCCACCCAGGCGACGATGAAGTAGAGGAGGGCTCCGAGATCCAGGGGCGAGAACGCGGCTTGGCCGGCGGATAGGTCGTTCATGATCGACGAGAGGCGGCTTCACGAGGGCCGCGATGCCATAACAGCCCGACGGCCGCCGCAGAAGCCGTCCGCCCGTCCGCCACCTCAGCCGCGCAGGATCTCGAAGCCGGATAACGCGGGACCGTCGTCAAGCGCGCGGATGGTGATGTCGGAGACGCGGGCGCCCGGTGGCCCGGACCGGCACAGGATTACCATCCGGTCCACGGCCTCCGGACTGCCGCTGAACACCGCCTCCACCGCGCCGTCGTCGCGGTTGCGCACGGAGCCGGCGAGGCCTTGGGCCCGCGCCTGATCCCGCGTCCAGGCGCGATAGGATACGCCCTGCACCCGCCCCTCGATGAGGAGGGAAACCGTCCGTCGCTCGCTCATGCCGTCCACACGCGTCGATCGGGCCCGCGCGTGCGACGCGGGCCCGGTTCGCCTCACTCGGCCGCGATCGGGCGACGCACGCCCGCGTCGACGGCCGCGATCCGGGTCGCCCCGGTCCGCACATGGGTCGAGTAGAGCATGAGACCGGTGAAGGCGAGGCCGCCGACGATGTTGCCGAGCAGGGTCGGGATCTCGTTCCAGAGCAGGTAATCCATCACGGTCAGGTGGCCGCCCATGAGGATTGCCGAGGGGAACAGGAACATGTTCACCACCGAATGCTCGAAGGTCATGAAGAAAAACACCGTGATCGGCATCCACATGGCGATCACCTTGCCGGGCACCGAGGTCGACAGCATCGCGCCGATCACGCCCGTCGAGACCATCCAGTTGCACATCATGGCGCGGACGAAGAGCGTCAGCATGCCGGAGGCGCCGTACTTTTCGTAGCCGAGGGTGCGCGCCTCGCCGATGCCGGCGATCAGCTTGCCGACGGCGTTCGGCTCGGTGGCGAAGCCGAAGGTAAACACGATCGCCATCATCACTGCGGTGGTGAGCGCGCCCGCGAAGTTGCCGAAGAAGACCAGCACCCAGTTGCGGGCGACGCCGGCCACGGTGACGCCCGGCCGCTTGTCGATCAGCGCCAGAGGCGTGAGCACGCAGACGCCCGTGAACAGGTCGTAGCCGAGCAGGTACAGCATCGAGAAGCCGACGGGGAACAGCAGCGCCCCGATCAGCGGCTGGCCGGTGGTCTGGTTGATGGTGACCGCGAAGGCGGCGGCGAGCGCCAGGATCGCGCCGGCCATGTAGGCGCGGATGAACGTGTCTTTGGTGGCCATGAAGACCTTCGATTCACCGGCATCGACGGCCTTCTTCACGAAATCGGCGGGCGCCAGATAGGACATGCAAACCTCTCCCTCGCAGGCCGCCGCCGATCGCCGTTGACCGTAGGGCGCGCCGCGCAATCACGACAGCTGGCCGGGGCGCCTGTCGATGTCGCTGCCCCGGTCGGTCGCGAGCAAGCAGGTTGCGTACCAGTTGCCGGCCGTTCAGACGGGCTGGCCACGCGTCCAGGTACTGATCTCGCGGATATAGGCCGGCGGCAGCTGGGCGGCCCGGGCGGCCGCCAGCACGGCGTCGAGGTAGCCCGGCCGTGGCCGGCCCGGCGCGGTCGACCGTCCGAGATAGATCAGGGCGCGCTTGACCCCGCCGGCAGTCGTGACGGGAAGCGTCGCCTTGGCGTAGAGGCCGCCAGCGACGCCCTCGTAGCGGTCCAGCGCCGGGATATCGTCGAGCGCCAGGTCCCACAGCACGCCGTGGACGATCCGGACGGGATCGCGCACCACCGAGGCATAGCCTTCGCGCATGATGATGAAGCGGTGCCGGGGCAAGTGCCCGCCGCCGATCAGCCGCGAGACCGGGCAGCGCAGCGCCATCGCGGCGGCATCCATGTTGGCGCCGTAGGCGAAATAGAGGGGCATGGTGCGGCGTGTCTGGGGCGGGTGCGCGACCTCATTCACTCGCCCGGTGGTTGGTCGAGGCGATGCGCAGCGCGCTCATTCAAACGTACGGCGAGGTAGCCGATCGCCAGCACGGTCGCCGGGATGACGAAAGTCACGAAAATCTGGCCCGAGCTCATGGCTTCAAACTCCGAAGCGCGCGCCTCGCCAAAGAATGTAAACCGAGGCCGGCGAAAAGCCAGATCACGGCGAAGAGTATCGTGCCTGGCTTGATGGGCGGCGCGTTCGGAACTTCGAAGCTGATCGCTGTCAGCGGCGTGACGACACCGACAACCACCAGCGCCACTGCCACGTTATTCAGCGCCGTCGCGAGGAGCTTCGTCTGTTCGTTGTGGACAAGAGTCATGCAACGGCCTGATGGCGATCAGGCGAATTCCAGGATCACCGCGTCGACCGCGAGGCTGTCGCCCTCCTTGGCGTGGATCTTACCCACCGTGGCGTCGCGCTCGGCCCGGAGCATGTTCTCCATCTTCATGGCCTCGACCACGGCGATCGGCTCGCCGGTCTTCACCTCCTGGCCCTCGGTGACCAGGATCTGCTTCACGAGGCCCGGCATCGGGCAGAGCACCTGCTTGCCCGAGCCGGCCTGCTCCTTCACTGGCATCAGCGCGGCGAGTTCGGCCTCGCGGCGGGTGTAGACCCGCGCCTCGGCCGCCGCGCCCGCATGCTGCAGGAACACGCCGTTCAGCAGGCCGCGCACCTGGATGGCGACCCGCTCGGACCCGATCGTGCCGATCCAGACCGGCTCGCCGGGACGCCACCCGCTCGCAACGGTCACAGACGTCCCGCCGTCCTGGGTGACCAGCAGATCCTCGCCCTCCGGCGTCACCGTGACGGGATAGGATTGACCGGCCAGGACGACCACGCGGTCGTGCTCGAACGCGAACAGGCCCGGCGCCCGCATCTGGCCGGAGATGCCCCGCTTGCGCTGGTTGAGCTTGTGGTCGATCGCCGCCGCGGCCGCCATCATGCGGAGGGCCACCGGTCCGGCCGGCTCCGGGGCGACGAAACCGTTCGGAAATTCCTCGGCGATGAAGCCGGTGGACAGGTGGCCCTCCTGCCAGCGCGGATGCGCCATCAGCGCCGACAGGAACGGGATGTTGTGGCGGATGCCGTCGATGGCGAAGGCGTCGAGCGCCTCGGCCTGCGCGGCGATCGCCTCGGACCGGCTGGGGGCCCAGGTCACCAGCTTGGCGATCATCGGGTCGTAGTGGATGGCGATCTCGCCGCCCTCCTCCACGCCGGTATCGTTGCGCACGATCGCCTTGCCCTGGCGCCCCTCCTCCGGCGGCCGGTAGGTGGTCAGCCGCCCGATCGAGGGCAGGAAGTTGCGGGTCGGATCCTCGGCGTAGACGCGGCTCTCCACCGCCCAGCCGTTGAGCTTCACGTCGTCCTGGGTGATCGGCAGCTTCTCGCCGGCCGCGACACGGATCATCAGCTCGACGAGGTCGAGCCCGGTGATCATCTCGGTCACCGGATGCTCGACCTGGAGCCGGGTGTTCATCTCCAGGAAGTAGAACGACTTGTCCTGCCCGGCCACGAACTCGACCGTGCCGGCCGAGTCGTAGTTCACCGCCTTGGCGAGCGCGACCGCCTGCTCGCCCATCTTGCGGCGCGTCTTCTTGTCGAGGAGCGGCGACGGCGCCTCCTCGATCACCTTCTGGTTACGACGTTGGATCGAGCATTCGCGCTCGCCGAGGTAGACGACGTTGCCGTGCTTGTCGCCGATCAGCTGGATCTCGATGTGGCGCGGATCGGTGATGAACTTCTCGATGAAGACGCGGTCGTCGCCGAAGGAGGAGGCCGCCTCCGAGCGGGCGCGGGCGAAGCCCTCGGCCACCTCGTCGCCCGAATGGGCGATGCGCATGCCCTTGCCGCCGCCGCCCGCGGAGGCCTTGATCATCACCGGATAGCCGATCTCGTCGGCGATCGTCTTCGCGTGCTCGGGCGATTCGATCACGCCGAGGAAGCCCGGGACCGTGGAAACGTCGGCGGCGGCCGCCGCCTTCTTGGACTCGATCTTGTCGCCCATCGCGGCGATGGCGGCCGGGTTGGGGCCGATGAACACGATGCCGGCGGCTTCGAGCGCCTTGGGGAAGGCCTCGCGCTCGGACAGGAAGCCGTAGCCGGGATGGACCGCCTGGGCTCCGGTCTGCCGGCAGGCCTCGACGATCTTGTCGATGACGAGATAGGACTCGGCCGCGGCGGCGGGCCCGATATGGACCGCCTCGTCGGCCATGGCGACATGCACGGCGTCGCGATCGGCGTCCGAGTAGACCGCAACGGTCCTGATGCCCATCTTCCGAGCGGTCTTGATGACCCGGCAGGCGATCTCGCCCCGGTTGGCAATCAGGATCTTGTCGAACATAGCTGGCGCACTGCTTTCGAGATCGCCGGATTGCACACCGGCTTGACGGTCCCGATAGATCAGATGCGTCGCGGACGGAAGCTGCGCCTGTGTCGAACGCTCAGGCTGCCAGCGCGAAGCTCGTGCGCGCGGGCTGGACCGCGTCGCGGATCCGGCGGTTGGCGTCGAGGGCGAACACCATCAGCGATTCGGCGCTGCCCTGGGCCTCGCGGACGATCGCCATGGCGATCCGGGTGCCGACCGGGCTCGGGCCGTCCCGGCCGCTGAGCGAGGCGGCGAGCCAGGCGGCGGTGTCCCGGTCGATATAGCCGGTCGGACGGCTGCCCCACACGGCGAAGTCGACGACGGAGGCCACCAGGAAGTCGGCATAGGCGTCGGAGCCGATCACCGCCCGCTCCAGGGCGATCAGCAGATCGGCATCCTCGCGGGTCATGAGGCCGTCCGGGACGACCTCGCGCTTGAGGACGAGCAGGTCCTCGTCGCTGATCGTGCCGGCCGAAACCGCATGGTTGCAGAATTGTTGAACGGTGATCACGGTCATGGTTGCCTGCCTCCCCGACCTTTCTGCGGTCGGCGCTAGTCCCTGTGTGTCTTCAACTTACGGGACGGCTTCCCTGCCGGAAGTTAATGGCCAGATCTGAACGAGAGTTCAGGTAAACACGCGGCGAGCAAGCAGGCTTATTGGGACGTTGACCGGTTGCGTTACCGGACGATGACCGTGGCGCCCACGGGGACACGGTTGAAGAGGTCGACCACGTCGATGTTGCGCATGCGGATGCAGCCCGACGAGACCGCCTGCCCGATCTTCTCGGGCTCGTTGGTGCCGTGGATCCGGTAGAGCGTGTCCTTGCCGTGGTCCGACAGGTACAGGGCCCGGGCGCCGAGCGGGTTCATCGGCCCGCCCTGCATGGCGTGGACATGCGGCCAGCGCTTGATCATCTCGGCCGGCGGGTTCCAGGCCGGCCATTCGGCCTTGCGGTCGACCGTGGCGTTGCCGGTCCAGCCATAGGCCTCGTCGCCCACGGAGACGCCGTAGCGGATCGCCTTCCCGTCCGGCAGCACGAGGTAGAGCTGGCGCTCCTTGGTCTCGACCACGATCGTCCCGGGCGGCTGCCGGGTCGGGTCGCTGATCTCGTAGCGGGCGAAGTGGGGATCGAACTCGGCATCCGGCACGAGCGCCATGAAGGCCGTGTCGCGGGCCGAGAGCGCAGGGTCGGGCACGCCCTTGAAGGTGCAGCCCACCAGGAGACCTACACTGGCGATGATCGGGATGATGCGCATGTCGCTAATCTCGATAGGCAATCCCGACCCGAAGACCGGACCGGCGACCGGGACATTCACCGGAAGATCGGGACAAGCCTAATCGCGGTGGGCACGCCGCCGTAGTCCACGCGTTGCGCCCGTGGCACATTGCCGGCTCCTGTTGCAGGCGCGCGACAGGATCGGACCCGGGAGCGACCGTCGTGACCACTCTGTACGTCAGCCATCCCGCCAGCTTCGATCACGCGGTGCCCGAGGGTCACCCGGAGCGACCGGCCCGGATGCGGGCCGTGGAGCGTGCGCTGGAGGACGAGCGCTTCGCCAACCTCGTGCGGGCCTCGGCGCCCCGGGCGGAGGTCGAGACCGCCACGCTCGTCCATCCGCGCAGCTACGTCGACGCCCTGGTGGCGGCGGTGCCGGAGCACGGCATGGTCGGGATCGATTCGGACACGATCCTGTCCCCCGGCAGCCTGGAGGCGACCCTGCGGGCCATCGGGGGGGCGACGCACGCCATGGACGCCGTCGTCGCGGGCGAGTGCCGCAACGCCTTCGTGGCCATGCGCCCCCCCGGCCACCACGCCGAGCGGACGCGGTCCATGGGATTCTGCCTGTTCAACCACGCCGCCATCGCGGCCCGCTATGCCCGGACGCGGCACGGTGCGGAGCGCGTGGCGCTGGTCGACTGGGACGTCCACCACGGCAACGGCAGCCAGGACATCTTCTGGGACGACGGCTCGGTCCTGTACTGCTCCACCCATCAGATGCCGCTCTATCCCGGCACCGGCGCCGCCTCTGAGCGGGGCGACAAGGACACGATCGTCAACGTGCCCCTGCGGCCGAACGACGACGGGGCGGTTTTTCGCGAAGCGTTCGAGGTCGGCATCCTGTCGCGCCTCGAGGCCTTCCGGCCGGACGTGATCGTGATCTCCGCGGGGTTCGACGCCCATCGCCTCGATCCGCTCGCGAACCTGCAGCTCGAGGCGGAGGATTTCGGTTGGGCGACGCGCCGGTTGATGGAGCTGGCGGACCGCTGCGCTGGCGGGCGCATCGTCTCGGTGCTGGAGGGTGGCTACAGCCTGGAGGGCTTGGCCAAGTCGACCGCCGCGCATGTGGACGCGCTGATGGGGCGGTAAGCTTCCTTCCGGTTCTCCCGATTGCCGCCGGTGCCAGAGCGGACATAATCGGCGCGTTCAGGGAGCATCGAGAATCATGCGAGCGGGCGGGCGGGCGAATCTGATCAACCGGGTTCGGGCCCGCGCGGCGGTCGCCCGGAATATGGCGCGATGACCCTCGCCGGCTTCCTGACCTACGCCCTGGCGCTCGGCGTCGCCGCCGCCGTACCCGGTCCCGGCGTCGTCGCCCTGATCGCGCGCGCCCTCGGTTCCGGCTTCAGGGCCGCCATGGCGTTCTCGGCCGGGTTGATCCTCGGCGATCTGACCTTCCTGTCGGCCGCGGTGTTCGGGTTGGCCCTGATCGCGGAGACACTGGGCGAGGTCTTCATCGTGGTTCGGCTCTGCGCCGGCCTGTATCTGGCCTATCTGGCGGTGCGTCTGTGGCGCTCGGCCGGGCAAACCGATCGGGTGGAGGGCGGCCCGGCCGACCGGCCGCTGGCGAGCTTCGTCGCCGGGCTCACCATCACCCTGGCCAACCCCAAGACGATCGTCTTCTATCTGGCCGTGCTGCCGACACTGGTCGACCTTCGCGCCGTCACGCCCGGCGATTACGCCACCCTCGTGGGCCTGACCGCGTCGGTCCTCGTCCTGGTGATGACGCCCTATGCCGCCCTGGCGGCGCGGGCGCGGGACTCGCTGCGCAGACCCCGCTTCCGGACGCGGCTGAATCGGAGTGCAGCCGCCATCATGGCGGGCGCCGCGATCTGGACCGTCGCGCGGCGCGCCTGACGCGCGTCGCTCACCCCTCCAGAGGTTCGTCGCCCAGGAGCTCGATGCCGAAGCCCGAGAGGCCGACATACGCCCGCGACGACGTCGCGAGGTTGCGGATCGAGACCACGCCGAGGTCGCGCAGGATCTGGGCGCCGAGGCCGACCTCGCGCCACTGGCGGGCGCGCTGCGCCTCTGTCCCCTCCTCGGTCACGCTCATCACCGGCACGCCCGCGGTCCCGTCGCGCAGGTAGACCAGCACCCCGCGCCCGGCGGCCGCGAACCGTTTCAGCACCGCGTCGATCTGCCGGCCCCCGCCGATCACGTCGGCGGCGACGTTGGACCGGTGGAGCCGCACCAGCACGTCGCGGCCGTCGCCGATCTCGCCCATCACGAAGGCGAATTGCTGGATCGATTCGAACGGCGTCGAGAACACGTAGGCGGTCATGTCCCCGTGATTCGACCGGACCGGGAAGTGCCCGACCCGCTCCACCAGCCGGTCGCGGGCCTGCCGGTAGGCGATGAGATCGGCCACCGAGACCTGCTTGAGCCCGTGCGTCGTCGCGAAAGCCTCGATCTGCGGCCCCTTCATCACGGTGCCGTCGTCGTTGGCGAGTTCGCAGATCACCCCGACCGGCGGCAGCTCGGCGAGCTTGCACAGGTCGACCGCGGCCTCGGTATGGCCCGAGCGCATGAGCACGCCGCCGTCCCGGGCGATCAGCGGGAAGACATGGCCGGGCCGGACGAAATCGCCCGCGCCCATATTGCCGTTGGCGAGCGCCCGCACCGTGTTGCAGCGCTGTTCCGCCGAGATGCCCGTGGTCAGCCCGTGCTTGACGTCCACCGTGACCGTGAAGGCGGTGCCCAGCGGCGCATCGTTCGAGGCCACCATCGGGGCGAGGTGGAGGCGGCGCGCCTCGCTCTGCGACAGCGGCGCGCAGACGATGCCGCAGGTGTTGCGGATGATGAACGCCATCTTCTCCGGCGTGCAGAGCGAGGCGGCGACGACGAGATCGCCCTCGTTCTCGCGGTCGTCGTCGTCGGTGACGACCACGATCTCGCCCTTGGCGAAGGCCGCGATGGCCTCGGTGACGGTGCAATGGGGCACGGGCATTCTCGAATCGTTGGGGCCGGTCGCGGGATCAGGGCTGCTGCCCGACCTGTCCGCGATGGCGCAGATAGTGATCGGCGAGCACGCAGGCCATCATGGCCTCCGCCACCGGGACGGCGCGGATGCCGACGCAGGGATCGTGGCGGCCCTTGGTGACGAGGTCCACCTCCGCGCCGTCGCGGGTGACGGAGCGCCGCGACGTCAGGATCGAGGAGGTCGGCTTGACGGCGAAGCGGACCACCACGGGCTCGCCGCTGGAGATGCCGCCGAGGATCCCGCCCGCGTGGTTGGCGAGGAAGCGCGGATGCCCGCTATTGCCGGCGCGCATCTCGTCGGCGTTGTCCTCGCCCCGCAGGGCGGCCGCCGCGAACCCGTCGCCGATCTCGACGCCCTTCACGGCGTTGATCGACATCATGGCGGCTGCGAGATCCGCGTCAAGCTTGCCGTAGACCGGTGCGCCGAGACCCGGCGGCACGCCCTCGGCCACGACCTCGATCACCGCACCCACCGACGAGCCGTCCTTCCGGATCCCGTCCAGATAGGTCTCGTAGAAGGCGGCCGTCTCGGCATCGGGGCAGAAGAACGGATTGTTGCCGGTTTCCGCCCAGTCCCAGCGCGACCGGTCGACGGCGTGCGGACCCATCTGGACGAGAGCGGCCCGGATCATGATGCCGGGGATGACCTTGCGCGCCACGGCCCCGGCGGCGACCCGCGCCGCGGTCTCCCGGGCGGAGGAGCGGCCGCCGCCGCGATAGTCGCGGATGCCGTACTTGGCCTCGTAGGTGTAGTCGGCGTGGCCGGGCCGATAGCTGTCGCGGATCTCGGAATAATCCTTCGAGCGCTGGTCGGTGTTCTCGATGGTCAGCGCGATCGGCGTGCCGGTGGTGAGTTGGCGTCCGCCGGTGCGGTCGTCGGCGAACACGCCGGACAGGATCTTCACCTGATCGGGCTCGCGGCGCTGCGTGGTGAAGCGCGACTGGCCGGGCTTGCGGCGGTCGAGCTCCGCCTGGATCTCCTCAACCTCCAGCGGCAGGCCGGGCGGGCAGCCATCGACCACGCAGCCCAGCGCGACCCCGTGGCTCTCGCCGAAGGTCGTGACGCGGAACAGGTGGCCGAAGGTGTTGTGCGACATGGCGCGGCTGCCTTAGCGCGGGAGCGGCGGGGGCACAAACGTCTGACTACCGTCTTATTCCGCCTCCTGCTCAAGCCGATCGGCGGAACCGGATCACATTCACCCTGCGTGATCCTCAGCGACCATCGGCCCGCCGCGCATAACGGATGGCCCCAAGTCCGAGAACGAGAGCCGCTGCCGGGACGCTGAGCACGACAATGACATTCAGGAGGCTCATCCTTGCAACTCCTTCAGGTAGCGCCGTGCCGCATAATGTAAGGTGCCGCTCGTGATCCAGCAAATCACGGCAAGACCAACGATCACCGGTACCGGCGGGCTCGGAGGGCCTGACGTGTATAGCACTGCGAAAATCGGTGCCAAACCGCCCACCGTGAAGATCGAACCGGCTATCGCGTTGACGTACATCGCCGTCAGCTTCGTACGTTCATTCGCGATCAACACGGAACGCGCCGTCGGTTTCGAGGGGAAAAGTGCGTTATCCACCTGCGCGACTCATTCGAGATCCGCGAAAAGCGTGGCGTAATTCGCTTCGATATGGAAGGCGCGAGACCAGCGCGCATCCGTCGTCACCCCCTGCTGTCGACGCTCGTGACAAGCCGGCTTCCCAGCGCAAGACCGCCCCGCGCCTTGAGCGCCCGGTAGGCAGCCACGGCCACGGCAAGATCGGTTCGCAGCCGCCGTTCGTCCCCGAGGGCATCGTGGTCGTAGGTCGTGCCGAGGATATGTGCGGCCTCGTAGCCCTCTGGCAACTCGCCCAATGTGCCGAGGCTGATCGTCCGGTTTGGGAGCCGGTCTGCGAAATCCTCAAGGTGTGCCCGGAGCATCGAGCCGCTCGCCCTGAGATGATCGCCCGCGCCTATCCCATGTGCGCGGATCGCCGCCACGGTCCCCTGCGCCAGCGACAGGTGAACGACTTCGCGGTGCGCCGGGAACAGGTAGACCAGATAGTAGCCGCGCGTCGCGCTGGTGGTGACGGCCGGGTCGAACACGGCCAGCCAGGGAACGGCAGCCCAGTGGATGCCGCGCCCGGGACTGCCCTTGACCAGGAACGGTCCATCGATCGGTTCGAGGGCGGCGCGCAACTCGTCCGGCGCCCCTTTCCGGATGACGGCCGCGAGCGGATGCCCGGCCGGCGGGTCGAGGCGGGCGAGCGGGTATTCCTCGATGATTCGCCGCAGCGCGTAGCCCAAACTCACGGTCGCGCCAGCACCCCGCCGGTCATCGGCTCGCGCACCCCGGTGGTCGACGGGAAGGTGATCGGCAGGCCCTTCAACGAGCGCACGGCGAGATACGCGAAGGCCTGCGCCTCCAGGTAGGCCGAGGACCAGCCGATCGCGTCCGCTGTCGTGATCTCGGCGCGCAGGTGGTAATTCAGCAGCCGCACCAGCTCACCGTTGCGGGCGCCGCCGCCGGCCACGATCCAGCGGGTGGGGATCTCGGGGGCGTGGTCCAGCGCCCGGGCCACAGCCCGCGCCGTGAAGGCCGTGAGCGTTGCGGCGCCGTCCTCGGTGGAGAGCTGGCCCGCCAGCTTGTGCGAGAACCAGTTCCGGTCCAGCGACTTCGGCGGCCGGCGGAAGAAGAACGGGTGCATGAGCAGCCAGGCGAGCAGCGGCTCGTCAGCCCGGCCCCGGGCGGCGGTGCGGCCGCCATCGTCGAGGTTCTTGCCCTCACGCTCCTGCATCCACTCGTCGATGAGCGCGTTGCCCGGTCCGGTATCGAAGGCGATCACGCCGCCCCGGGAATCGATCAGCGTCGCGTTGGCGACGCCGCCGATATTGAGGATGCCGAACGGCCCGTCGAAGCCCGAGGCCTCGGCGAGCGCCTTGTGGAAGACCGGCACCAGCGGCGCCCCCTGGCCGCCCGCCTCGATATCGGCCCTTCGCAGGTCGGAGACCACCGGGATGCCGAGCCGGGTGGCCATCGCCTGCCCGTCGCCGATCTGGATCGAGATCCGCTGGTCCGGCCGATGGATCACGGTCTGGCCGTGGAAGCCGATCACGTCGATGTCGGCCGCGGCAAGGCCGTTCTCGGCCAGGAAGCGCTCCACGGCCTCGGCGTGGGCCCGCGTGACGAAGGCCTCGGCCTCCGGCAGGCGGCCGGGCCGGTCGCCGGGATGCAGGACGGACTCCGCGTCCTTCGTGGCGGCACGCAGGAGCGTCTTCTCGTCGTCGCTGTAGCCGCGGTAGCCGGTCGGCCCCAGCGGCTCGAGGAAGTTGTTGTGGCCCTTGACCACGTGGACCCCCTCGCCGTCGGTCTCGATCAGGGCGATGTCGACGCCGTCCAGCGAGGTGCCGCTCATCAGCCCGATCGCGCGCATCATCGCCATGCCGTCCTGCCCCGTGCCTTTCCGCGAACGCCCTGCTAAGAGCGCGCCGTATCCTGACCCCAGCGCGAGCTAGCACGCGGAGCCTCGGCCTGTCGCGCGACGCGAGCGACCCGAGATGGCATCCATGACCGCCGAGAGCTTCGCGCCGAAATCCGATTTCCTGCGGATCCTGACCGAGCGCGGCTACATCCACCAGACCTCGGATCTCGCCGGGATCGACGCCGCGGCCGTCGAGGGCCGGCTGACGACCTATGTCGGCTACGATTGCACGGCGCCCTCGCTCCATGTCGGGCACCTGCTCTCGATCATGATGCTGCACTGGCTCCAGGCCACGGGGGGCAAGCCGATCGCCCTGATGGGCGGCGGTACGACCCGGGTCGGCGACCCGTCCGGGCGCGACGAGACGCGCAAGATTCTGACCGTCGAGCAGATCGACGCCAACAAGGCCGAGATCCGCAAGACCTTCGACCGGTTCCTGCGCTTCGGCGCAGGCGCGGGCGATGCCGTGATGGTCGACAATGCCGAATGGCTGACGAAGCTCAACTACATCGAGATGCTGCGCGATGTCGGGCGCCATTTCTCGGTGAACCGCATGCTGTCGATGGACAGCGTCCGCCTGCGCCTGGAGCGCGACCAGGAACTCTCGTTCCTGGAGTTCAACTACATGATCCTGCAATCCTACGACTTCGTAGAGTTGAACCGCCGCTACAGCTGCGTCATGCAGATGGGCGGCTCGGACCAGTGGGGCAACATCGTCAACGGCATCGATCTCGGCCGGCGCATGGGCACGCCGCAGCTCTACGCCCTGACCTGCCCGCTCCTGACGACCTCGTCGGGCGCCAAGATGGGCAAGACCGCCGCGGGTGCCGTCTGGCTCAACCCGGAGATGCTGAAGCCCTACGATTACTGGCAGTTCTGGCGGAACACCGAGGATGCCGACGTCGCCCGCTTCCTGAAGCTGTTCACCCTGCTGCCGATGGCGGAGGTGGGCCGCCTCGCCGCGCTCGCCGGCTCCGAGATCAACGCGGCCAAGATGGTGCTGGCCACGGAGGCGACGGCGCTGATGCATGGCCGCGACGTCGCCGAGGCCGCCGCCGAGACCGCGCGCAAGACCTTCGTGGAGGGGACGCTGGCCGCCGATCTGCCGAGCGTCACCGTGCCTGTCGCCACGCTGGAGGCCGGGCTCGGCGTGCTGACCGCCTTCGGCCCCGAGATCGCCAAGCTGGTGCCCTCCACCAGCGAGGCCCGGCGCCAGATCAAGGGCGGCGGCCTGCGCGTCAACGACGTGCCGGTGACGGACGAGAAGGCGATGCTCCGCCAGGGGGATCTGACCGACGACGGCGTCATCAAACTCTCCTTCGGCAAGAAGCGGCACGTGCTGCTGCGGGTGGGATGAGGCCGATGCCCCCGGATCGGGCCTGCGAGGAGAGCGCCGCGTGACTGCCTCGGCCAGCATCCTGGTGATCGACGACGAGCCGCCGATCCGGCGCCTTCTCCGGACCGGCCTCGGCACCCAGGAGTACAGCGTCGTCGAAGCCGGCGACGGGGCGGCGGCGCTCGCCGCCCTGGCGGCGGGGGGCATCGACCTCGCCATCCTCGATCTCGGACTGCCCGACATGTCCGGCCACGCGCTGCTCGCGGCGATCCGCGAGCGCTGGCCGGACCTGCCCGTCCTGATCCTATCGAGCCGCGACGATGAGCGCGGCAAGGTCGAGGCCCTGGATCTCGGGGCGGACGATTACGTGACGAAGCCCTTCGGCATGAACGAGCTGCTCGCCCGCATCCGCACGGCACTCCGGCACCGGCTGGCCATGCAGGGCGAACGGCCGGTCTTCCGCCTGGACGACCTCTCGGTCGATCTCGTGCGCCGGATTGTGCGCGTGGGCGAGCGGGAGGTGAAATTGTCGCCGCGGGAATACGACTTCCTGCGCGTCCTGGTGCAGCATGCCGGCAAGGTGCTGACGCACGCCCAGCTCATGCGCCACGCGCCGGCCACCTCGGACCCGCAATATTTGCGGGTCTACATGCGCCAGTTGCGCCAGAAGCTCGAGCCGGACCCGGAGCGCCCGCGCTACCTGCTCACCGAGACCGGCGTCGGCTACCGCCTGCGGGCACCCGACTGAGCCGGTCGCCCCTCACGGATCCAGGCCTTCCGCCGCCCGCCGCGCCGCGCGCAGCTTCTCGACGCGGGACACCGAGAACACCGAGGCCTCGTAGAGCAGCAGCATCGGGACCGCCAGCGAGAGCTGCGAGATCACGTCCGGCGGCGTCAGCACGGCGGCGGCCACGAAGACCAGGACGATCGCGTAGCGGCGCTTCTCGCGCAGGAAAGCCGCGTCGATGATCCCGATCTGGCCGAGCAGGGTCAGGACCACCGGCAGCTGGAAGGCGATGCCGAAGGCGAAGATCAGCGTCATGATCAGCGAGAGATACTCGTCGACCTTGGGCAGCAGCTTGATCGTCGGCTCCCCGGCGACGCCGACCTGCTGCAGCGACACCGAGAATTTGATCAACAGCGGCATCGCCAGGAAGAACACCACCAGCGCGCCCAGCACGAAGAAGATCGGCGTCGCCACCAGATAGGGCAGGAACGCCTTGCGCTCGTTACGGTAGAGGCCCGGCGCCACGAAGGCGTAAATCTGCGTGGCGATCACCGGGAAGGCCAGGAAGGCCGCCCCGAAGACGCTGAGCTTGATGTTGGTGAACACCTGTTCGAGGAAATGCGTGGCGATCAGCTCGGCATTCTGCACGCCGACGATCGAGACATACGGATAGACCAGGATATTGTAGATATCCCGCGAGAAGAAGAAACAGCCAAAGAACATAATCACGAAGGCGATCAGCGACTTGATCAGCCGCGCGCGCAGTTCGATCAGATGCTCGAGCAGGGGCGCCCGGGAGGCCTCGATCTCGGCCTCGTCCGCGTCGGTGATCATCGGACGACGGCGCCGTTCTTCGGATCGACGGAGGTGGGATGCACGACGGGCGGGTCGGGCGGCGGCCCGAACGGATCGTCCACCGAGCCGGATACCGGGAGCGGCGCCTCGGCATGCGCGACGGCCGGCGGCGGCTCCGGGGAGTTCGGCTCTGCCGGCGGCACGGCGTCCTGTTCGGCCTTCAGCTGCGCCGTCGCGTCGGCGAGGGAGCGCGTCTCCCCGGCCGGCAGTTCGGGGCCGAGCTTCTCCGGCCCGACCTTGGCCCGGCCCTCGACCGCGCCCTTCAGCTCGTCCCGGATGGTCTGGACGGGATTGAAGGTCGAACCCGCATTCCGCACCGTATTGCGGATGCCGTCGACCTCCTTGCGAACCTCGTCGAGCTCCGCCTCGCGGATCGCCTCGTTGAACTGCATCTGGAACTCGCCGGCCATGCGGCGCAGCTTCGAAGTGATCTGCCCGACGGTGCGCAGCGCCTTCGGCAGATCCTTCGGCCCGATGACGATGAGGGCGACGCCGCCGATCAGCATCACCTCGCCCCAGCTCATGTCCAGCATGTCGTCGACGGTCCTGCTGCCCTGGGAACCGAACCGAAGCCCGGGCCCCGCCAGGCTCTACACCAGCGCACGTCCCCTGACAGTCCCTCAGAGGGGCTTCCCCTCAGAGGAGCTTGCCCTCAGACCGGCTTGCGTTCGCCGCCCGGAATGTGGCTCGCCGGGATGGCGGTGCCGGGGCTGGGCTCGGCGGTATGGGGGATGGTGCGGACCGGCTCGCCGGGCACCACGGGGGCCTGTGTCGCCTGGGGCGTGTCGTCCTCCGCCATGCCCTTCTTGAACGCCTTGATGCCCTTGGCGACGTCGCCCATCAGGTCGGAGACCTTGCCGCGTCCGAAGAGCAGCATCACGATGACCGCGACGATGACCCAGTGCCAGATACTCATGCTGCCCATGGCAACCTCCTGCGTGCGCCCCGAGGAAGCGGGAGCGGGACGCCACGTCCGGTTGAGGATTTCGGGGCGAACCTAGGGATCGCGCCGCCCGAACACAAGCACGGGCGGTGCCAGGGGTGGTGGAAGGCCGCGGGTCAGGACCTCGGTTCAGGCCGCCGCCAGGGCCGCCGCGAACCGCGCCCGGGCCTCCGGCACGTCCAGGTCGTCGCCGGCCGGATCGAGCCGCGCGAGCGCCGCGGCGGCCCGTTCCGCAGCGCGGCCGTCGAGCGCCGGGGCCGCTTCGGCCACCGACCGCATCTCGTCCATCGCGCCGTTGCAGTGGAGGCCGAGATCGACGCCCGCGGCGAAGGCCCGCTCGGCCCGCGCGCGGAAGGTCCCGGTCAGCGCCTGCATCGACAGATCGTCGGTCATCAGCAGGCCGTTGAACCCGATCTCGCCGCGGATCACCTCCCGGATGACGGTGGCCGATTGCGTCGCCGGGCGCTCGGGGTCGATGGCGGTGAAGACCACGTGGGCGCTCATCGCCATCGGCAGGTCGGCCAGGGCCCGGAACGGCCGGAAATCCTGCGCCGCCAGCGCTTCGCGGCTCGCCTCGACGATCGGCAGACCGAGATGGCTGTCGCAGGCGGCGCGGCCGTGCCCCGGGATGTGTTTCATCACCGGCAGGACTCCGCCGGCCATCAGGCCTTCGGCGACCGCCCGGCCGATCTCGGCGACCGAGGCCGGGTTCGTCCCATAGGCCCGGTCGCCGATGATGTCGTGGGCGCTGGGGGCCGGAACGTCGAGCACGGGGGCGCAATCGACGTTGATGCCGACATCGGCCAGATCGTGCGCCATCAGGCGGGCGCCGAGACGGGCGATCGCGGTGGCGCTGCCGTTCAGCCGGCCGTAGCGTCCGCCCGCCGGATAGGCCGGCCAGTGCGGCGGTCCCATCCGCTGGACCCGGCCGCCCTCCTGGTCGATCAGGATCGGGGCGGTCGCGGAGCCGAGGCAATCGCGCAAGGCGGCGGTCAGGGCGCGGACCTCGTCGGGCGTGCCGATGTTCCGCTTGAACAGGATGAACCCCCACGGCCGCACGTCGCGGAAGAAGGCCGCTTCCTCGGCGGAGAGCGACTTGCCGGCACAGCCGAGGATCAGGGCACGGGAGGTCATCGGGACGTCTCGGGGACTACTCGGGGATGCGCGCGGAGCGAAGACTGTTTCGGGCGGGCCGAATCGATGCGCGCAGAGTCGGGCGGGAACGGGGAGCCGGCAAGACGAATCGGCGGCGCGGGGCGGCCGCCCCGGTTGGTGGCGGGCCTGTGTTGCCGCCGGGACTCGCCAGCGGCGGCTGCCCAGGGGCGAACCGGCGGGTCGAGGCCCCCGCCGATCAGTCCGTCGCTCGCTCCGGGGTCGTCACCGCAGTGACCGGCCGGGAGGTGGATTCAGCGGCTCAGTTCTTGGCCACGAAGCACTGGCCGCCCGCGCTCTGCAGGGTGCTGCACAGGCTGGACGCCTCGGCCTTCTCCAGCGGCCCGACGCGGACGCGGAAGATGGTCTTGCCGTTGACCTCCGCCTGCCGGATGAGTTCGGGCTTGCCGGCGAGCTCGCTGTACTTGCCCTGCATCTGATGCAAGGCCGCCCGCGCCTCCGCGGCCGAGCCGCGCACGCCGAGCTGCACCGAGAAGCCGCCCACGGGGCCGCTTCTCAGGCCGGCATCGTCGGAGGTCGTGGTGCTGGCGGTCGTGTCCGGGGCCGCGCTGGCGACCCGCTGAACCGCCTTCGGCGCGGGCTTGACGGCCACGGGCCGGGGCGGCGGCGCCTCGACCGGCGTCGGGGCCGGCGGCGCCTCCACGGAAGCGGGCGTCGCGGGCGCCAGGGAGGCCGCGGCCTGCCGGACCGGCCTGGTCTTGGCGGCGGGCGGCGCGGGCGGTTCGTCGGTGGGCAGAACCATGGTGGGGATCGGGCTCGGGCCGGCATCGGCCTGCGCCTCCCGGGCCGGGGGCGCGGGCGGCGCCTCGGGTTTCACCGCGACGGTCCGGACCCGGCGGGGCTCGCCGAACGCCTCGAACGGGCCGTTGCCCGGCGTGGTGCCGCCCTGGCTGGTTCCGGCCGGTGCGGGACCTTGGGCGGCACGCGCCGCCTCGGCCACGTCGAGGGGCTGCTCCTCGCGATTGACGATCTTGATCTGGCCGTCCTTCTTGCCCTTCGGATCGTAGATCTGCCGGTTCTGATCCGGGATCTCGACGCCGTCGGCGACCTTGGGCGCAACCTTGAGGGGCGTCGCATCGGCCTGGACCACCGGCACGCCGCCGGGGGTCGAACTGTGCAGGCCCTTGTAGGTCAGCGCCCCCGTGACCGCGACCGCCACGACGGCGATGCCGGCCCCCACTGAGACGAGTCGCCGGCGCGGGTTCACGCGCCGGAGGGGACGGTCCTCCGCGTAGCCGTCCTCGGCACCGTGCTCGGCCGCATCGGCCCCGGCGCCGTACGGGGCCTCCTCGTGATGCGTGTCACGCTCCACAGAGGCGAGGTATTGGTCGAAGGCGTCGGCCGGATTCGGCTTGGCCGGCTCGGGGGCGAAGCTCGGCTCGACCCGGCCGTTCCAGCCCGTCTGCGGCTGCGCGGGCGCCACCGCGCGCATCTGATCGCGGGCCGCCAGCAGGGCGCGGAACGGGTCGTCCTGCCCGACAATCCGGGCCAGTTCGGCCAGCGGATCGGGCTTGGCCCCGTCCTGCGATCCGCGTGTCGTATCGTGACGCAGATCGCGCGCGAGGGCGTCCAGATCGACCTGAGCGCGCGAAGCGTTCGTCATGGCAGCATCCTCACATCAGCGCCGGTCACAGGCCCGATGGTCTCGGGTCCGTCATCGCATCTCGTCCGGCGCGGTCACACCGAGCACCGCGAGGCCCGCGGCAAGCGTGCTCCGCAGAGCTTCGGCGAGCGCCAGCCGGGCCCAGGTCGACTTTCGATCGGTTGCATTAACAAACCGTAATTGCGGCAAGTCTTTGCCCTTGTTCCAGAAACTATGGAGCGCCGAGGCGGTCTCATAGAGATGGAACGCGATCCGGTGCGGTTCATGCGCGGCGGCGGCGGATTCGAGCACCCGCGGGTACTGGGCGATGAGCCGCATCATCTCGCCCTCCCCCGAATCAGTGAGCAGGCCGAGATCCGCCTCGGCGAGCAGGGCCGGGCCGGACAGGTCGGCCGCGGGGAAAGCCTCGCGGGCCTGACGCTGGACCGAACGCACCCGGGCATGGGCGTACTGCACGTAGAAGACCGGATTGTCCTTCGACTGCTCGACGACCTTGGCAAGGTCGAAGTCCAGGGTCGCGTCGTTCTTGCGGTAGAGCATCATGAAGCGGATCGCGTCGCGCCCGACCTCGTCGATGACGTCCCGCAGGGTCACGAACTCGCCGGCCCGCTTCGACATCTTCACCGGCTCGCCTGCGCGTAACAGCCGCACCAGCTGGCAGAGCTTGACGTCGAGGGTCGCCCTGCCGTCGCTCACGGCCTTCACGGCGGCCTGCATGCGCTTCACGTAGCCGCCGTGGTCGGCGCCCAGCACGTCGATGAGCTCGGTGGCGCCCGCCAGGTACTTCCTTCGGTGATAGGCGATGTCGGAGGCGAAGTAGGTGTAGGACCCGTCGGACTTGAGCAGCGGCCGGTCGCTGTCGTCCCCGAACTCCTTGGTGCGGAACAGGGTCTGCTCGCGGTCCTCCCAATCGTCGGGGAGCTGGCCCTTGGGCGGCGGCAGGCGCCCCTCATAGACGAGCCCGCGTTCGCGCAGTTCCTGAAGGAGCGCCTTCACGGCGCCGCTCTGCTGGAGCGTCCGCTCGGAGAAGAACACGTCGTGCCGGATCCCGATCGCCGCGAGATCGGACCGGATCATGTCCATCATCATGCCGAGCGCGGTCTCGCGCACCAGAGGCAGCCACGCGGCCTCGGGCTGATCGAGCAGGCTGCGGCCATGGGCCTCCGCCAGCGTCACGCCCACGGGCTTGAGATAGTCGCCGGGATACAGGCCCTCGCCGATGGCGAAGGGCTCGCCCAGCGCCTCGCGGTAGCGCTGGAAGGCCGAGCGGGCGAGCACGTCGACCTGGGTGCCCGCGTCGTTGATGTAATACTCCCGGGTCACCGTCCGGCCGGCGGCCACCAGGAGATTGCACAGGGCGTCGCCGAACACGGCGCCGCGGCCGTGGCCGACATGCATCGGTCCGGTGGGATTGGCCGAGACGTACTCGACGTTGATCGCGCCGCCCTGCATCTGCGCCCGGCCGAACGCCTCCGGCTCCGAGAGGGCGCTGCACAGGACCGCGTGAAAGATCGCCGGCGCGAGGCGCAGATTGATGAAGCCGGGGCCGGCGACGCTGGCCTCGATGACCCGCGGATCGCCGCGCAGCTCCGCCGCCAGGGCCTCGCCCAGCGCCTTCGGGTTGGTCCGGGCCTCCTTGGCCAGGACCAGGGCGGCGTTCGTGGCGAGGTCGCCATGCGACGGGTCGCGCGGCGGCTCGACGACCACGCGGCCGAGATCGAGGCCCTCGGGCAGCTGGCCGGCGCGCGTCAGCGCCTCGACGGCCTCGCGCACGCGCGCCTCGAACAGAGCGAAAATGTTCATCGGTCTCGGTCTCGCTCGCGCGCAATCGCGTCGCCCGGCCCGTCCGGCCTGCGCCCGCCCGGGCCGTCTAGCAAGGGGGCGATAGGGTGTCACGGCACCGGTGGGACGTCGCTCAGGGCTCGGCGAGGGGCAATCCCCGGCTCGGCAACGCCCAGTGCAGGTCCGGGGTCGTGTCGTGGAGCTTGCGATGCGCCAGCACCGCGTAGGTGTCGGTCATGCCGGCGATGTAGTCGGCGACCCGGCGGGCGATGCGCGCCGGCCCCGCGCCGTCAAGGCCGGCGCTCCACTCGTCGGGCATCCGCACCGGGTCGGCGGTGAAACGCGCGAACAGGTCGTTGACGATGATTTCGGCCTTCTTGCGCACGGCCACCACCCCGGGATGCCGGTACATCCGCCGCCAGAGGAAGCGCATGATGTCGGCATCCGCCGCGGCGATCTCCGGCGAGAACGCGATCACCGGGTCACCCGCCCGGCGGATATCCGCGACGCTGCGGGGTTCGAGCGCGGCGATCCGGCGGCCGCCCTCGCGGATCACGTCCTCGACGAAGCGCGTGATCACGCGCCGCGCCAGCTCGTGGATCTGGCGGGACGGCTCCAGGTCCGGGTGGAGCCGGTCGATCTCGTCCAGGAGTTCGGCCAGGAACGGGACCTCCCGCAAGTCCGGGATCTCGAACAGGCCGGCGCGCAGGCCGTCGTCGAGGTCGTGGGCCGCGTAGGCGATGTCGTCGGCGAGCGCGGCGGCCTGCGCCTCGGGACCGGCCTGGCTCCACAGGTCGAGGGGGTTCAGCGCGTCGTATTCCAGGATCGCCGCCGGGATGCCCCGGTCGGCGTAGCGCGGCGTCGGCCGGCCGTCGGCATCGAGCAGCGGGCCGTTGTGCTTGACCAGCCCCTCCAGGGTCTCCCAGGCAAGGTTGAGCCCGTCGAACCCGGCGTAGCGCCGCTCCAGCCGCGTGACGATCCGCAGGGTCTGGGCATTGTGGTCGAACCCGCCATGGGCGGCCATGCAGGCGTCGAGGGCGTCCTCGCCGGTATGGCCGAAACAGGTGTGGCCGAGGTCGTGGCTGAGCGCCAGCGCCTCGGCGAGATCCTCGTCGAGCCCCAGCGCCCGGGCCAGGGCCCGGCCGATCTGGCTGACCTCCAGGGTGTGGGTCAGCCGGGTCCGGTAATGGTCGCCCTCATGATGCACGAAGACCTGGGTCTTGTGCTTCAGCCGCCGGAACGCCGTGGAGTGGATGATCCGGTCGCGGTCGCGCTGGAAGTCGCTCCGGGTCGGCGAGGCGTCCTCCGGGATCAGGCGTCCGCGGGTTCGGGCCGGATCCGTGGCGTAGGGCGCGCGCCAACGCTCGCCGTTAGCCCGCACGGCATCCGCCCGCTGTGTCGCGCATCCCGATCATGACCCCTCCCCCACCCGACGCGTTGCGGCGCAGGCTCAGGACCCATATCTTGTCGGTCATGACGTCCAGGGCAACGGCCCGGCGGCGACGTCCACCGAACGAATGCGTGGCCAGAGACCGATGGCTGAAATCATCCTGACCGACCGCGCCGCCAAGCGCATCAACGAGATCATGGTCTCCGAGCCCTCCGGCTCGTCCCTGCGGATCAGCGTCAACGGCGGCGGCTGCTCGGGCTTCTCCTACGCCTTCGACATCGTCCGGAGCCGCGAGGCCCAGGACATCGCGATCGAGCGCAACGGCGCCACCGTGATCGTCGACCCGATCTCGCTGGAATACATGAACGGCTCGATCATCGATTTCGTGAACGACCTGATCGGCCAGTCGTTCAAGATCGAGAACCCGCTCGCCACGGCCTCCTGCGGCTGCGGCACCTCGTTCTCGCTGTAGGGCGACCGCCCGCCTCCGGCTCCGCGTCCGCTCCGGCGCGCCGCCGGCCGTTGCTCCCTTACGACACTCGTGGCGGCGCGACGCCCTGCGCCGGCGCGTGCGATTGCCTCGCCCGGGAAAACGCGGCAGGCCTACGGGCTTCGCCCGAGAGCTCAGGTCCGGACCCTGCCATGATCCACCCGAAGGCTCGATCCCGCCTCCGGTCGGCCCTGGCGGCGGCCGGGGTGTCGGTGCTGCTCGGCCTCGCCGCCTGCCCCGGGCCGCTCGCCGCGCAGGAGGGCGCCGCCGCCGTTCAGGACGTGACGGTCACCGACGTGGTCCTGCCCCTCGGGGGCACGCTGCTCAAGGCGCCCAAGCTGACGGCGAGCGGGACGCGCCTGTCGAAGGAGGATCTCGAAGCGATCCTGCGGCCCGACTCCGCGGTCCCGTGGAACGAGCGCCTGACGCGGCTCGATGCCGGAAGCCTGACCGTCCCGGTCCTCACCTCCGAGAATGCCGGGCCCGGGGAGAACCGCCAGACCGTCACCTACCGCGACGTCGTCGCCCGGGACGTCCGGGCGGGCCGCGTCGGCGAACTGACGGCCGCGGGCGCGACCGTCAGCGTGGTTTCCGGGCCGAACCGCGGCTCGGGCACCTACGGGGCCGTACGGGCGACCGACCTCGACCTCGCGGCACTCAGCCGCCTCTACACCGTCTCGGGGGACGGCAAGGGACCGGTCCAAAGGGTCTACGGCACGATCCAGGTTTCGGACGTCACCTATTCGGACGCGCGCGGGACCACCTTAAAGATCACGAGCCTGAACGGACGCGACCTCGGCGGCCGGCAGATCCCGGACGGCTGGAACGGCGCCTTCGCCATCGTGGGTGCGGGCTTCGCGGAGCCGAACGACCGTCGCGTCTTCGCGGGCGCCGCGGCGGACCTGATCGGCGCGACGACGCTCGGGAGCCTGGAGATGCAGGGCCTGAGCGTCAGCGATGCCGACCCGAGAGGCCCCCTGCTGTTCGAGATCCGCCGGGTCGCCTACGCGTCGGCGGGACCGGAGGCCGGCACGCGGCTCGAGGACCTGGCGCTGACCCGGGGCAGCCTGCGCGCCCGGATCGGTCGCCTCACCCTCCGCGGGACTTCGCTGGCCCCCACGGTGGCGGCCTTGCAGGCCATCGCCGCCGAACCCGGCCCCGCGGCTGGCCTGTCCGACGCGGAGATGCGCCGCCTCACGCCGCAGGTCGGCGACCTCAGCCTCAACGACCTGTCGATCGAACTCCCCCCGGAGGCCGAAGCCGACCGCGTTCCCCCGCGGGACGGACGGCTGCCCGGTCGCGGCCCGGCCCTCGAGCCGAACCGGCCGGTCGTCGGGAGGCTCGGTGATCCCAAGGCCCCGGAGCCGCGGGCCGGCGATCCCCTCGCGGTCACGGTCGCTCCGCACCCGTCGCGCCGGATCGCCCTGCGCGTCGCGACCCTCGCCGTCGGTCCGCCGAGCGACGGCGTGCCGAGCAGCAGCCGCCTGACCCTGTCCGGCCTGAGCCTGCCCGCGGATCTGCTCGCCGGCCAGCCGATCGTCGGCATGCTGCCGGCCTATGGCTATCGCGACCTCGACCTCGACCTCGTGGCCGACGCGACCGTGGACGAGACGGCGCGCGAATTGTCCGTGCGCGAAGTCGTGCTCTCCGGGCGGGATGTCGGCACCGTCCGCCTTGCCGGAACGCTGGGCGGGATCGGACCCGAACTGCTGTCTGGGACGCTCCCGGCGGCGACGCTGCTGATGTTCTCGGGGAGCGCCAAGAACCTCGACCTGACGGTAGAGAATGCCGGCCTGTTCGAGCGCTTCCTGGCGGCGCAGTCGAAGGATCTCAGCCTCAAGCCGGAGGAGCTGCGCAAGGAATACGTCACCGCGAGCCTGCTCGGCGTGCCGATCATCCTCGGCAACGGCCCCGCCGCCAAGGGAATCGGCGCCGCCATGGGGCAGTTCGTCCTGAAGCCCGGCAAGCTGGTCCTGCACGCCAGGGCCAAGGAGCCCGCCGGCATCGGCTTCATCGATCTCGGGGCGGCGCGCTCCCCGGCCGCCGTGCTCGACCGGCTGGACGTGGACGCGAAGGCGAACTGAGCCGCGCCGCCGCGCGCGTCGGCGCTTCCCGAGAGCGGGCGCCCCCTCCGGAGCCGGGCCTCTACACCGCGATGATGTCCGGATGCCGCGCCGCGAGGCCGGCTCGGGTCTCCTCCGCCCAGGCGCGGTCGCGGGACTTGCGCGGCCGATCGAGGGGGACGTCCGCGATCAGGCGGGCGGGCCGGCGCGAGACGAGGAGCAGCCGATCGGCGATGCCGATCGCCTCGGCGACGTTGTGCGTCACCATCAGGACGCTCATGCCGGCCCGATCGACCGTGTCGACCACCAGCGCGCGCAGCTCGGCGGCGGCGGCATCGTCGAGGGACACGAAGGGCTCGTCGAGCACCAGCACCCGCGGGCCGTCGGCGAGGGCGCGGGCGAGGGCCACGCGCCGCTGCATCCCGAGCGAGAGCGCCTTCGGATATCTGCCGCGCCACGCGCTCAGCCCGAGCCGCGCGAACAGGTCGTCGAGGTCGCGACCGCGCCGTGCCCGCGGCAGGCCGAGGCGGACATTGTGCTCGACGCTCCGCCAGGGCAGGAGCCGCGGCTCCTGGAACACCATCCCGGCCCCCTCTGCCCCGGCGACGCGGCCCTCGAAGGCCGGATCGATCCCGAGCAGGATCCGCAGGGTCGTGGTCTTGCCGGCGCCCGAGGGGCCGATCAGGCAGACGATCTCGCCGGCCCCGACCGCGAAGGCGAGGTCGCGGACCGCCTCGACCGGCTCGCCGCCCCGGGGGCGATACCATTTCGAATCGATCGCGACGCGCAGGACGGGATCAGCGCCAACGGCGGACATGGGCTTCGAGCCGCTGGAGCAGGAGGACGTCGATACCGATCATCACCGCCATGAAGACGAGGCTGTAGCCGATGATCGCGGCCACATCGGTGCTCTGGACGAAGTAGTAGTTGATCGCGAAGCCGACGCCGTCGGGGCGGCCGAGCAACTCCACCACCAGCACGATCTTCCAGGCGAGCGACATGCCCGAGCGCGCGGCAGTGACCATGTAGGGCTGGAGCTGGGGGATCAGTACATCGCCGACCCAGTCGCGGCGGTCCAGCCGGTAGACCTTGGCCATCTCGTCGAGGCCGGGATCGAGGTTGCGGGCACCCTCCCGCACGATCACCGCGACGTTGGGGAGCTTGTTCAGCACCACGGCGAGGATCGCGGCCGTCTCGGTCAGCCCGACCCAGACATAGGCCAGCACGGTGATGACCAGCGCCGGCGTGTTGAGGAGCACGAGGAGCGGCGTGTCGAGCGTCAGGTCGGCGGCCTTCGAGCGGCCGAGCGCCACCCCCAGGGCGATGCCGAGCGCCATCGCCACCGCGAAGGAGATCGCCACCCGCAGCAGGGTGACGCCGACATTGTGGAGGAGGTCGCCGCGCTCGGCCTCCTGCCCGATGAAGCGCAGCACCGCCAGGGGTGCCGGCAGCAGGCGGGACTTGGCCTCCAACGCGGCGGCCTGCCACGCGGCGACGAGCACCAGCAGGGATGCGATCCGGGTCAGCACGCCCGTGCGGTTCCGGCGATCCGGAGCCACATCGCGGGACCGCGGCGGCCGGCCGCCTCAGCCATTGCGGCCGGTGTCGTAATAGAGGCCGGGGGGCAGGCCGGTGCCCTTTCCGACGAGGCGCGAGCCACCGAGCCGTGCCATCACGGCGTAGAGCGTCTCGGCGTCGGCCCGCTCCTCCGCGACGGGCCGGCGCGGGATCCCGGCCAGGAAATCGCGCTTCAACGCCTCGAAGGTCGCGTCGTCCTCCGCGGCCATCAGCGGGCGCACGATCTCCCAGGTCGACGGGTCCTGGGCGAGCATGTCCTTGGCGGCGCGCGAGGCCCGGGCGAAACCCGCCACCGCGTCGGGCTTCTCCTTCACGGTGGCATCCTGGAAGAGGTAGCCGATCAGCGCCACGTCCCCCGTGACCCCGAGGGCGTGCATGATGTCCTCGGCGCCGACGAGCCGGCGGAACTTCTTGGCTTCGAGGCGCGCGCAGTAGGTCCAGTAGGTCAGCGCCGCGTCGAGCGCCCCCTGCTCCAGTTTCAGGGTGATGAGCGGCGGCGCGCCGTAGGCGATCTCGGCGGCGTGCTCCAGATCGATGCCGGCGGCGTCTTTGGCCTGCGCCCGGAGCAGCAGCCAGTTCTTGTCGAGGGGCCCGCCGGCCACGCCGAGGCGCTTGCCGTCGAGGTCCTTGAGACTCCGGATCGGACTGTCGGCCGGCACCATCACGGCGCCCTCCGAGGTGGAATAGGGGATGAAGCGCACCGCCTGCCCGTCGTTGCCGAGGCGGGCCGCCCAGAGCAGGTCGCCGATGATCGTGTCCACCTGACCGCCGATGAAGCCGATCCGCGCGGCGTCGTTGCCGGCGAGCTTGACGGCGTCGAGCTGGAAGCCGTTGGCGGCGTCGAGGCCGCGGGCCTTGATCACCGCCGCCTCCCAGGTCGACGTGCCGAAGGGCAGGCTCCCGAGGCGGATCACCGGCGCGTCGGCCCGCGCCGCCCGCAAGCCGAGGCCGCCGAGCAGACCCCCGGCGAGCATCGCGCGCCGTGACAGCATCACGCCTTCTCCCATCGTATTGCGCAGTCTTGAAAGCCGGCAGACTGGGGTGCGGACTTGTCCCGGCGCCATTGGAAAAAGGTCATAGGGCCCGCATAGCGCTGCGTCCACCGGAAGGGACCGCTTGCGCAGGACAGGATGCGGCGGCACCCTGCCGCGCGGGACCGACTTGAGAGGGACGCCGGACATGACCGAGCGACGTGAAGGCGCATTGGACGACGCGACCGTGGAGGCGCGGCTCAAGGCCGAATTGCCCGCCTGGCGGCTGGAGGACGGCTGGATCCGCCGGACCTACAAGACCTCCGGCTGGAAAAGCACGCTCATGGTGATCAACACCGTGGGGCACCTCGCCGAGGCGGCCTGGCACCACCCCGACCTGACCGCGTCCTACGCCTGGGTCGAGGTGCGGCTGATGAACCACGCCGCCAAGGGCATCACCGACAAGGACTTCGCCCTGGCGCGGAAGATCGAGGAGGTCGTGTCCTGGCAGCCCGGGCTGGAGGGCCAGGGCCTCGAAGGGACGCCCACTGATCCGCGCTTCGCCTACATCAAGTACGAGCGGTAGCGCGGCCGTCACGGCTCTGCCTTCACCCGGCGGCACTCCGTCTTGAGATAGGCACTCTTGCCGATCTCGTCGCGCCGCTCGGTGCGGGCGATGATCTCCTGCCAGCCGGTGGCGCAGCCGAGTTCGTTGGCGACGCGGACCTTGCGCACCTCTAGGGCCTGATCGTCCGTGCAGGCCTCCTGGGCGAGGCCGTTGGCGCAGACCAGGACCACGGCGATGAAGGCGTTCATGCGGATGGGACTCCTCGTTCCACCCCACCCTATGCGCGGCGCGGCGATTGGTTGCCGCGCCCCGCGACCGGAGCCGTCCGAATCCGATGACGGTCGACCCGCCCTGAGGGGGCGAATGGGCGGGTCGACCGCGTCTCGCAGCGCCCTGTGAGCGCTGCGATCCCGTCCGCCGGTGATCAGGCGGTGTGCGAGGCCCCGCCGCTCTCGGGCCGGATGCGGTAGCAGCCGACATAGAGGGCGGGCAGGAACAGCAGCGTGAGGAGCGTGGCCGCCAGGATGCCGCCGATCATCGCGAAGGCCATCGGCCCCCAGAACACCTCGCGGGCGATGGGGATCAGCCCGAGGCTCGCGGCCGCGGCGGTGAGCAGGATCGGGCGCATCCGGTGGTGCGTCGCCTCGTAGACCGCGTCCCAGGGCGCCATGCCCTCCGCCCGGAACTCCTCGATCTGGCTCACCAGGATCACCGCGTTGCGGATGATGATGCCGACGAGCGCCAGGATCCCCAGGATGGCGACGAAGCCCATCGGCTTGTCGAACAGCAGCAGCGCCGGCACCACGCCGATCAGCCCCAGGGGCGCCACGGCGAAGACGAGCAGCATCCGCCCGACGCTCTGGAGCTGCACCATCAGGAAGAACGCCATGGCGAGCAGCATCACCGGGACCACGGCGGCGATGGGACCCTGGCCCTTGGCCGACTCCTCCACCGCTCCGCCGGTCTGGAGGGTGTAGCCCTCCGGCAGCGCCTTCACGTAGGCGTCGATCCCCGGCTGCAGGGCGGCGACGATGGTGGCGGGCTGGGTCGAATCGTGGATCGTCGCGCGCACCGTCACCGTGGGCAGCCGGTCGCGGCGCCAGACGATCGGCTGTTCGAGGTCGTAGCCGATCCGCGCGAAGGCGAGGAGCGGCACCACGGACCCGTTGGCCAGCCCGACCTGAAGCGATTGCAGGGTGTCGAGCGAGGACCGCTCGGCCGCCCGGGCCCGGCCGACGACGTTCACGAGATAGATCGAGTCGCGCACCTGCGTGATCGACTGGCCGCCCTCGATACCGTTGAGGATGCCCGCGACGTCCTGGCTCGACACGCCGAGCTGGCGCGCCTTGTCCTGGAGGATCTCGACCCGCAGGACCTTGCCGGGCTCGTTCCAGTCGAAGGTCGGCACGTCCAGGCGCCGGTCGGTGGCGACCACGTTGGCGAGGTCGAGGGCGAGATGGCGTACCGTCTCCATGTCGGGCCCGCTCAGCCGGTACTGGACCGGCCGTCCCACCGGCGGCCCGAGGCTGAGCGGCTGCACCAGCACGTCGGTGCCGACGAAGTCGCGCTGGGCGAACTCCTGAAGGCGCGCCATCACCTGGTCGCGGATGTCGAGGGATTTCGTGACGATCACGATCTGCCCGAAGAACGCGTTGGCGAGCTGCTGGTCGAGGGGCAGGTAGAAGCGCACGGCGCCCTGCCCGACATAGGAGGACCAGCTCGACACGTCGGGATCGTCCTTCAGCGTCGCCTCGAAGCGATCCATCTGCGCCCGGGTCTCGGCGATGGTGGCGTTCTGCGGCAGGGTCAGATCGACCAGCAGTTCGGAGCGGTCGGAGGACGGGAAGAACTGCTGCTGGACGTGGCCCATGCCGACGATCGCCACGGCCATCACCGCGAGGCAGGTCACGACCGTGGTCCAGTGCCAGCGCATGGCGATGCGCAGGGCCGCCGTGAACAGGCGGGTGAACAGCCCGCGCGACTCGCTGTGGTGCTTCATGGTCTTCGGCAGCAGCGTCACGCCGATGAGCGGCGCGAACAGTACCGCCACGACCCATGAGACCAGCAGTGCGGCCGCGATCACCACGAAGAGCGAGTAGGTGTACTCCCCCGCCCCCGAGCCGTTGAAGCCGATCGGCAGGAAGCCCGCTACGGTGACCAGGGTCCCGGTGAGCATCGGGAACGCCGTGGAGGTATAGGCGAAGGTCGCGGCCTTCCGGAGCGTGTCGCCCCGCTCCAGGCGCGCGACCATCATCTCCACGGTGATCATGGCGTCGTCGACCAGCAGGCCCAGCGCGATGATCAGGGCACCGAGCGAGATGCGCTGCAGGGTGACGTCCATGATCTGCATGACCACGAACACGATCGCCAGGACGAGCGGGATCGACACGGAGACCACGAGACCGGCGCGCACGCCGAGGCTGACGAAGCTCACCGCGAGCACGATGATCACCGCCTCGACCAGGGCCTCGGTGAAGCCGCCGACCGCGTGCTCGACCTGTCTGGGCTGATCGGAGACGAGATGGACGCCGACACCCACGGGCAGCTTGGCCTCGATCAGCCGCATCCGCTCCTTCAGCGCGTCGCCGAAATGCAGCAGGTTGGCACCGGGCCGCATGGCGATGGCGAGGCCGATCGCGGGCTTGCCGTCGACCCGGAACAGCGGCGACGGCGGATCCTCGTAGCCGCGGCTGATCTCGGCGATGTCGGCGAGGCGGAAGAAGCGATCGTTCACCCGCAGATTGAAGTCCTGGAGCGCGGCCTCGGACGCGAAGGAGCCGCTGACCCGTAGCGAGACGCGCTCGGGACCGGCCTGGACGACGCCTGAGGCCGAGACCGCGTTCTGCGCCTGAAGCGCCTTGATCAAGGCGGAGAAGTCGAGGCCGTAGCCGGCGAGCTTGCGGGTCGAGAAATCGAGGAAGATCGTCTCGGCCTGGGTGCCGATCAGCTGGGTCTTGCCGATGTCGGGCACCCGCAGCACCTCGGTCCGGACGCCCTCGACGTAGTCGCGCAATTGCCGATAGGTCAGGCCGTCGGCCGTGAAGGCGTAGATGTTGCCGTAGACGTCGCCGAACTCGTCGTTGAAGAACGGACCCTGCACGCCGTCCGGGAACTGGCCCTTGATGTCGGCGAGCCGCTTGCGGACCTGATAGAACGCCGGCTGGATCTCGCTCTTCTTGAGCGTGTCGCGGAACTGCACGAAGACCGTGGATGAGCCGGGCGTCGTGTAGCTGCGCACGTAATCGAGGCCGTTGAGCTGCTGCAGCTCTTTCTCGACCCGGTCGGTGACCTGATCGAGGGTGTCCTTGATGGTCGCGCCCGGCCACGTCGTCTGGACCACCATGGTCTTGATCGTGAAGGGCGGATCCTCCTCCCGGCCGAGGCGGGAATAGGCCATCACGCCGGCCACGAGGGCGACGAGCATCAGGAACCAGACGAACGAGCGATGCCCGAGCGCCCAGTCGGAGAGGTTGAAGTTCGTCACTGGGAAAGCCCCTGCCGCCCGCTCAAACGGCGCCGTCGCCCAGGCGCACGGCCTGACCGTCTCTCAGCGCGTGGACGCCGGCGATGACGACGCGCTCCCCGGCCTGGAGGCCCTCGATGACCGCGACGCGGCTCGGATCCGCGCGGTCGCGCCCGGCGGCCAGCGTCACCGCGCGGCGCGCCACCGATTTGCCGTCGGCCGAGACGACCCAGACCGCGTGGTGACCGCCCTCCTCCAGCAGCGCCGAGGGCGGCAGCAGGAAGCGGCGCTGAACCGTGCTGGTGAGCGCCACGTCGACCGTCGCGCCCAGGCGGAAGGCGGGCCCCGGATTGTCCAGGGCGATGCGGATCCGCTTCGAGCGCGTGCCCGCTTCGGCGAGCGGCGCAATTTCGCGCACCCGGCCCGTCGCGGTCAGTTCCGGGGCGCTCTGGAGCGCAACGGTGAAGGTACAGTCCGGCGGCAAGGCGCCGACATAGGCTTCCGGGATATCGACCACGGCCTCGCGCACCTCCGGCCGGGCCACGGTCACCACGGCCTGCCCGGCGCTCAGCACCTGCCCGATCTCGGCTTGGCGCTGCGTGACGACGCCGTCGAACTCGGCCTTGAGCTCGGTGTAGCCCATCTGGTCGCGGGCCTTCTGGAGACTGGCCTGGGCTTGATCGACCCGCGCCCGCGCGGTCTCGCGCTTGGCCACCGCCTGATCGAGGGTGGCCTGTGCGACGCTGTTGCCCGCCATGAGGCGGCGGGTCCGCCCCTCGGCGGATTCCGCGTTCTCGGCCTGGGCGCGGGCATCGACGAGGTCGGCCTCGGCGCGGGTCAGGTCGAAGCGCGTGACGATGACGTCGAGCGCGGCGAGGCGCTGGCCCTTCGTGACGAGGTCGCCGACCGTGACGTCGCGCGCCACCATCCGGCCGGGGATCTGGAAACCGAGCTGGGCCTGATAGCGCGGCTCCACGGTGCCGGCGAAGGGGCCCAGGGTGATCCTATCGCTCGGCTCGGCGACCTGCGTCAGCACCGGCCTAACGGGCGCGGCGGCGGCATGGGGATCGGCGCCGCCGGCGCGATCGTTGCAGCCGCCGAGCGCCGCGACGGCGCCGAGGGTCAGGATCGCGCGCGTTCTCATCGGCCGCCCTCGATCTCGGCGGCCGCCACGGTCTGGCCGGGCCGCAGGAACTGGATGCCGGCGACGACCACGCGCTCCCCCGGCTCGACGCCGCGCTTCAGCGCGATGATGTCGGGCCCGAAGCGGTCGATCTCCACGGCGCGGACCGACACGGTCCGCGCCCCCGGATCGAAGATCCACACCGCGGGATGGCCGTCGTAGCGGTAGAGCGCCGACCACGGCAGGACCACCGTGTCGTGCGGGGCGAACCGCCCGCGTCCGACCACCACGGCGCCCAGCCCCATGGCGGGCGGCGTTGCCCGGAGCCCGATCTTCACCCGGACCGTGCCGCTCGCGGAATCCACGGTCGGCGAGACCTCGCGCACCGTCCCGGTCGCCGTGACCGTGGGATCGGCCTGCAGGGCCACCGCGATGGTGCTGTCGGCCGGCTTTTGCGCGAGCAGCGACTCGTAGACGTTGAACACCGCGTCCCGCGGCCCGTCCTGCGCGAGGACCAGCACGGTCTGGCCCGACTGGACGACCTGACCGACCTCGAAGCTGCGGCTGGTCACGATCCCGGCGACGCCGGACCGGAGTTCCGTGTAGGCGAACTGCTCCTGCACGGTGCCGAAGGCGGCCCGCGCCGAATCGACGGCGGCCTGGGTGGTGCGCAGTTCCTGCTCGGCGTTGTCGTAGGTCGAGCGCGTGGTGAAGCCCCCGGCCAGGAGCTGCTTCTGTCGCTCGAAGGACATCTTCGCCTGAGTCAGCAGCGCCTCCGCCGAGTTCAGCGCGGCCCGGGCGTTGTCGAGATTCGCCTGCTGGGTCAGCGGCTCCAGCACGGCCAGGACCTGGTCGGCCGCGACGTGGTCGCCGACCTCCACCCGCCGCTCGGCGACCTTGCCGTTGGTGCGGAACGCCACGTTGACCTGGGCCTGGGCCTGGATATCGCCCGTAAGCACCACCTCGGAGGCCATCGGCGTCCGGCGGGCCTCGATGACCCTGACACGCGCCAGCGTCGGGCCACCGATGACGATCGGCTCGGCGCGGGCGCACCCGATCCAGCTGAAGACCGTTATCGCCCAGAGAAGTCGGGCAGGATCGTGGGTGGCGGGGCGGGTCATGCGGTCGATCGTGGTGGCCGGGCTCATAAGATCGGCGTGGCGCGTTCCTAGCCCAATCGTTACATACCGTCCAGTCGGTTTTTAATGCAGGTGTTCGATGCAGGCGAAGCGCAAGCGGCTGGTGGAGCGGCCCGGGATCATCCTCGAAGCGGCCGCCGCGGTCCTCCTGAAGGGGGGCTCACGGGCCCTGACCATCGACGCGGTCGCGGCCGAGGCGGGGTTGAGCAAGGGCGGCGTGCTGCACCATTATGCATCGAAGGATGCCCTGATCGCGGCGCTGGTCGCCCGGAAGCTCGCCCAGCTGCGGGAGGAGATCGCCGCCTGCGGGGCCGCGATCCCGCCCGGCCCGTCGCAGCTTCCCCGGGCGATGGTCGCGCATGTCCGCGGGCATTACGGCAACGACGACGAATCGTCCCGCGCCCTGCTCGTCGCCTCGATCGAATCCCCGGACGCCCTGCAGGATTACCGCGCCTTCGTGGCGGATCAGCTCGGCCGTCTCGGCCGGATCGAGGGCGCCTGCCCGGGCGAAGGCTCCGTGCTGTTCTTCGCGGTGCTGGGCCTGTTCATGGGGCGGGCCCTCGGCTTCCACGACCTCGGGGAGGCGGACCTGCAACCGATGCTGGCCGCCCTGGAGCGCATCGCCGGCCGTTCGGATTCCTGATCCGCCGGGTCAGGCCCGGAACGCCAGGACGGCGCGGGTGCCGGGACTTCCTGGTGCGTAGGAGAGGGCGGAGCGCAGGTTCGTCGCCATGGCGCGCACGATCCGCGAGCCGAGGCCGGTTCCGCGGATCTCCCCCTCCCCGGTCCAGCCGATCCCGTCGTCCTCGACCGCGAGGCGGACGTTGTCGGCCCCGTCCTGATCCACGGCGACCCGGATCTCCCCCGGCGTCCCGAGGGGATAGGCATACTTGTAGGCGTTGGTGACGAGTTCGGTCACCACCACGCCCACCGACACCGCCTTGTCCGGGGAGAGCCGCACCGGCGCGGCGGTCAGGCGGATCGCGTGGTCCCGCCCGTCCGCCCGCATGGCCGCCTGCAACTCCTCGACGAGGCTGCCGAGATAGGCGTCCAGCGCGACGGATTCGACGTCGTCCGACGTGTAGAGGCGGCGATGGATGCCGGCGATCGCCGAGATCCGCGCCTGCATCTCGTCGAGGGCCGCCTTGGCGGCCGGATCGGTCACGGCATTGCGCTGCATGTGGGCCAGGGCCGCCACCAGGGCCAGGGAATTGGCAACCCGGTGATTGACCTCGCGCAGCAGCAATTCGGCCCGGTCGCGGGCCTCGCGCATCTCGGCCTCGGCACGCTCCTTGTCCCGCCGCAGCGCCTCCTGCCGGAGGGCGGTATCGACGGCCTCGCCGAGGAGCTCGCGGAACTGGCCCTGGACGTCCTTCCAGACGTAATCGACCGCCCCCGCCTTCAGGGCGGCCACGGCGACGCGGCTGTCCTCGGAGCCGGTCACGTAGATGACCGGCGGCGCCCCCGGAAGGGCCCGGATCTCCGGCAGCAGGTCGAGCCCCGTCTGGCCCGGCATGTGATGATCGAGGGCCACGGCGTCGATCCCGCCCTGCGCGAGCCGGACCAGTCCCTCGGCGCCGTTGGGGCAGAGTTCCACCGCGTAGCCGCGCGCCTCCAGCGCCCGCCGGACCAGGCGGCCGAGGCCCGGATCGTCGTCGATGTACAGGATCCGCGCCCCCGCGGCGGCCCGGTCCGCGCCGGCGTGCTCCGCGGTCATGGGTTCTCAGGAACCTCCATCACCGAGAAGAACAGGCCGAGCTGGCGGATCGCGTTGGCGAAGCCCTCGTAGTTCACCGGCTTCGTGATGTAGACGTTCGCGCCGAGGTCGTAGCAGCGCTGGATCTCACGGCTGTCGTCGGTCGTGGTGAGCACCACCACCGGCGAGCGCCGCGTATGGGGGTTCGCCTTGACCTTCTCCAGGATGTCCAGGCCGGTCATGTCCGGCAGGTTCAGGTCGAGGAGGATCAGCAGGTGGCGCCGGGCGCTCGCCTCGCCGGACCCGTCCGGCCCGAGCAGGTACTTGAGCGCCGAAGTTCCGTCCTGGAACGGCACGATCTCGTTGTTGACGCCGGCCCGGCGGATGTTGCGCTCGATCAGCCGCGCATGACCCTCGTCGTCCTCGATCATCACGATGCTGACGGGGTGCACGGGGCGCTCCACGCTCATGCGGCGGCGAGGGGCGCCGGTTCGGAATCCTCCCGGACCGCTGTAGACGCACCGCGCGGCAAGGTCACGTCGAAGGTCGTGCCCGCGCCGAGTTGCGAACGGACTTCGATCCGGCCGCCGAAGGAGCGCACCAGCGCCTTGACGTGGGCGAGGCCGATGCCCTCCCCGGGCCGGTCCTGCGCCCCGGACCGGCGGAACAGTTCGAACACGCGGGCATGGTCCCGGGCGGCGATGCCGCGGCCGTTGTCGATGACGGAGAAACAGATGCCCCGGCTGCCGGTCGCGCGGGCCGTCACGGCGATCTGCCCGGGGCGGGACGGGTCGAGGTACTTGAGGGCGTTGTCCAGCAGGTTGCCGAAGATCTGCTCGATCGCGAGCCGGTCGGCGACGATCCGCGGCAGGTCGGGCGCCACCGTCACGACCGCCCGGGCCGCCTCGGCTTGGTGCCTGTGCGCGTCCGCGAGGCCCTGGAGCAGGGCCGTCATGTCCAGGGATTCCGGCATGAACTGCCGCCGCCCCTCCCGGGACAGCTTCAGGATGGCGGCGATCAGACTCTCCATGCGGTTGACCGCCGCCTTGATGAAGCCGAGCGCCTCGCCGAAATCCGCGTCGATCCGCTCGGCCTGCGGGTGCCCGGACAGGGCCGCGCGCAACTCGACCCGCGTCGCCTCCAGCTCGCTGGTGAAGCCCATGACGTTGACCAGCGGCGCCCGCAGATCGTGGCTGACGATATAGGCGTAGCGCTGGATCTCCTCGTTCGACTCCCGAAGCTCGGCCTCGGCCTCCCGCTGCTCGGTGATGTCCGTGTGGACCCCGACCCACTCACGGATGGCGCCGCGCGCGTCGAGCACCGGGATGGCGCGGATCGCGTAGTGACGCCAACTCCCGTCCGCCATGCGCACCCGGTGTTCGTGGTTGAAGGTCGTCCGGGTCCGGACGGTCTCGTTCCAGGCATCGACCGTGGCCTGGGCATCCTCCGGATGAACCGCGTCGGCCCAGCCATAGCCCTGATACTGGGCGCCGGTCTGACCGGTGAGGGCGCTCCAGCCCGGCTGCTCGCCGATCATCCGGCCGGCGGCATCGTTGGTCCAGAGCACGCCGCGGACGGCCTGGATCGCGGCCCGAAACCGGGCCTCGCTGGCCTGGAGGTCGCGCTGGACCCGCTGCTGGTCGAGGGACGAGCCCAGCATCGCCAGGAACAGGATGAAGAAGGTCGCCCCGGCGACGTAGAGCGCGAGGTTCTGCTGTCCCTGCGGCAGCATCGCGGCATGGGCGGCGGGGGCACCGGCCGCCACCGCCGTGACGGTCGCCGCCGCCATGCCGGTGTAGTGCATCCCGGCCACGGCCAGCCCCATGACGCCGGCCGCGAGCAGCCTCTGCCCGACGCCGTGCTGGCGGAACGCGAGGCGCAGGGCGGCGGTGGCCGCAGTCACCGCGATCGCGATGGAGACCGCGACGATGGACGGGTTGTAGGCGAGGTCCCCGGGGATCTGCAGCGCCGCCATGCCGGTGTAGTGCATCCCGGCGATGCCGAGGCCCATGAGCGGTCCCGCGACCAGGACGGCCGCCGGCTGCGCGTCCTTGTCGGCGACCCACGCGAACGCCATCCCGGTCGCCGCGACGGCGATCACCAGGGAGAGCAGAGTCAGGCCGAGATGGTAGGTGGCCCGAACGCCCATGTCGAAGGCGAGCATCCCGACGAAGTGCATCGCCCAGATGCCGCCGCCCATCGCCAGGGCGGAGCCCGCGACCCAAGACCAGCGCGGTCCCGGGGCCGCCCCGCGGATGCGCGCCGCAAGTTCGAGCGCCGTGTATGAGGCGAAGACCGAGAGGCCGATCGACAGGGCGACGAGCGCCGGATTGTAGCCGGTATGGATCATGGGATGCATCGCCGCGCGACGGGCGCACGCCCCGGTTTAGCCCGCGTCCGTGACGCGCGCCACACGATATGAGCCGGCATGCGGAGCATCGATTCCGGCGCACCGTCGCGCACCCGTGAGCCGGCGTTTCTCTGGTCGACGCTTCGGGCGGAGACAGTGGGCGGTGGGTCGATCGGATCCGGATTTCGGGTTTCGGTCCATCGCCCGGTCGACGGGTACGGCAGTCCAGACCTGCCACGCGCCCTTCCTCCCCCGCAGAGGCTACCGGATTCACGCTTCTCCGGCTGACACTTAAATTTTGAAAGGGTGCGCTTTTCCCCTCCCCGCACGGGCTACGGGCGACACAGGTTCAAGGCACGCGGCTCATGACGCAGCGCGACAGGCCCCCTCTCCCGGACGGGAGAGGGGACCCACGCCCCGCCGATCTGGCCGGCGAGCTCGCTGAGACCTCAAACCTGTGTCGCCCGTAGTCGCAACGGGGGGAGAGCGCGTTGCGCCGTGCAGCGGGCGATGTCTGAACAACGCTGCCCGCAAATGAGGGAGCGAAACGCGCGAGGGTCCGCCCATTGCCCGCATCCGGAAGCGCTGTATGAACATCCCTGTGCGGCGGACCGGGGAGCGTGACCTGCCTCGACGGCATCGGCACCGCACCATGATCTCACGCGCTCGCGCGAAGAACGCCGTGCGTTCTCGGATCTCGGGATGCGCTTTGCCCAAGACCTGCAGCGGCGGTGGCCGAGCGGTGATCTGTCGAATCGGCGCTGTCTTTTTTACCCAAGCATCGGAACGCTCAGGTATGGCAGCGATTCGACGCGTCTCGCGGCGCGCATCGATGACGGCGTGTCGAAAAATTCATCCCCGCGGCGCCGTCCCGGTCTCTTTATTCGCCCCGCCGCGTTGTAAGCTGTGTCGATCGCCCTTCGCGAATGCAGGTTCATGAACGAGCACGCCGCGGCGCCGCTTCCGGACCCTCTGCGCAATGCCCTGGCACGCGCCCTGTACGAGTGCGATCGCAGCAGTCACCCTGATCGTCCGGCCTGGGACGATGAGGCCTTAGAAGACGGACTTTCGGGCCGGCGCGAGCGCTATCTTCAGCGCGCCGACGCCCTGGCCGCCGGTCCCCTCGCCCCGCTGCTCGCCGCCGCGGCGGAAGAGGCTGCTCGGGAAGAGGAGCTGCGCGTGCTCCGGCGCCAGCGGATGGCGCCGGAGCGGGAACGGGAGTTGCTCGAGGCCAACAACCGGATGCTGAGCCGCGCAGAGGCCGCCGAATTGGCCCGGGACGCGGCCGAGGCGGCGCTCGCGCGGATGGGGCGTGAGCGTGACGTCGCGCGGGAGGCCGAGGCGTTCTGGCAGCAATTCGCCTTCGACGCGGACGACCTCGCCACCCGGCGCCTCGTCGAGCAGGCGGAGGTCCGGGCCGCAGCGGAGCGGGACGCGATCCGCGAGCGCTGCCGACGGGAGCGGGCCGAGGCGGCTCTGCGCCTGTTCGCCGATCGGGCGGAGGTCATGCCCAAGGAGGGCTGGGCCTCGGAACTGACGAAGGCCAATCGCGATATCCCGCTCTGGTGGTTCCACGCGGCCCGGGTCGCCCTCGAATCGTCGGGGATCACGGGCGGCGCGGCCGCAGAGGAAACCTGACCCGTCTCAGGCCGCTGCGGGCTGCTTTGCCGTCACCGGCGCCTCGCGGAACAGGGCCGTGCAGCCGGAGCCGCGGTGCATGCTCAGGATCGACGCGCGGTCGATCTCCGGGTGGGTCTTGAGCACGTTCTGTACGCAGGCGAGCACACGCTCGTATTGTGCCGCGTCGAAATTGGGTTCCAGCGGGCTGACCGCGATGTACGTCTCGACCACGAGCACCCGCTCGGCCCGGTCATGGGCGACGTCGACGGCGATCCAGGACGATTTGATCAGGCTGGTGCTGGCGAGCATGGGCGTTCCTCCTGCAGCATCGCGTCGTTCGGCCGGCTGCGGATTTTGTCGAAATCATGAACCGCTTCGGCTCAAATGCCAAGGGTGTGCCGCCATCCCGGCGCTGGGTCCGCCAGCGCGCCGGGCCCGGCACCGGGCCGGCTTACCGTGCGTAGCCGGCCACGATTGCGCCAGCCAGAATGGCTCTCGCTTCGGCCAAATGGCATGTGGTATACATATCGTCGGACCCGTAACCCGGGGGTCCGCATGACGGTCTCGCGTTCACGACGGGACCGCGCGTCGGGAGGGAGTGCAGACATGACCCGTTCGAGGATGGGACGAGCCGGCCCAGATAGCCCGCGCCGCGCAACGCGCCCCCGGGGAACCCGCAGGCCCTCCGCGCCCGCGGCCTGATCCGCGCCTCCAAATCCCGACGACCGCCCCCAGCTCCGAGACCGATCATGACCAAGGCCCTCGAAGGCGTCCGCATCCTGGACTTCACCCACGTTCAATCCGGCCCGACCTGCACCCAGCTCCTCGCCTGGTTCGGTGCCGACGTGATCAAGGTCGAGCGGCCCGGCGTGGGCGACGCCACGCGCCAGCAGCTCCAGGACCTCCCGGACGTGGACAGCCTCTATTTCACGATGCTGAACCACAACAAGCGCTCGATCACGCTGGATTCGAAGAACCCAAAGGGCAAGGAAGTCCTCTGGCGCCTGATCGCGGAATGCGACGTCCTCGTCGAGAATTTCGCCCCCGGGGCGCTCGCCCGGATGGGCCTGACCTGGGAGAAGATCCACGCGGCCAACCCGCGGATGATCCTGGCCTCCGTCAAGGGTTTCGGGCCCGGCCGCTACGAGGATTGCAAGGTCTACGAGAACGTCGCGCAATGTGCGGGCGGTTCGGCCTCGACCACCGGATTCCGTGACGGCATACCGATGGTCACCGGCGCGCAGATCGGCGATTCCGGAACCGGGCTGCACCTCGCCCTCGGCATCGTGACCGCCCTCTACCACCGCACCCAGAGCGGCCTCGGCCAGAAGGTCGACTGCGCCATGCAGGACGGTGTGCTCAACCTGTGCCGGGTGAAGCTGCGCGATCAGCAGCGTCTGGAGCATGGCCCGCTGAAGGAATACAGCCAGTTCGGCGAGGGCATCGCGTTCGGCGAGGCGACCCCGCGGGCGGGCAACGATTCCGGCGGCGGCCAGCCCGGCCGCATCCTGCGCTGCAAGGGCTGGGAGCAGGATCCCAACGCCTACATCTACGTGATCACCCAGGCCGCGGTCTGGGAGCCGATCTGCGACATCATCGGCGAGCCCGGTTGGAAGGCCGATCCGAACTACGCGACGCCGAAGGCGCGCCTGCCGCACCTCAACGAGATCTTCACGCGGATCGAGGCGTGGACGATGAAGGTGTCGAAGTTCGAGGCGATGGACACCCTGAACAAGCACGACATTCCCTGCGGGCCGATCCTGTCGATGAAGGAGATCGCCGAGGACGAGGCCCTGCGGAAGACCGGCACCATCGTGGAGGTCGATCACCCGACCCGCGGCAAGTACCTGACGGTGGGCAACCCCATCAAGCTCTCGGCGAGCCCGAGCGACGTGGTGCGCTCGCCGCTGCTCGGCGAGCACACGGAGGAGATCCTGCGCAGCGTGCTCGGCTACTCCGAATCGGAGTTCGACGAGATCGCGAATTCGGGGGCGATCGGGTCGGTCCAGAAGATCGCTGCGGAATGAACTAATCGCCGCCGCCAACGGCGGCGATCGGATATCGCGGTCACCCTGGGCGGCCTGGTCGGGCCGCCCGAAGCGCCGCGTCCCGGATATCGGAACCGGCGCGACGACCTGCTGTTTTGAGTCGCATCGTCCGTCTCCGAGCGCCGATGACCGCATATCGGGACGGGTCTCGCTCCGCTCGGAGTTTCCTCATCTGTCCCCACGGCCCGGGTGGGACGACGCTCAGGAGCTTGCATGCGCATCGCCTTCATCGGTCAGCAGGATTTCGGAAAAGCCGTGCTGGAGGCGTTCCTGAAGCGGGGCGACACGGTGGCCGCCGTCTTCTGCGCGCCGGAGAAACCGGGCGCGAAGCCGGACGTCCTGAAGACCGCGGCGGAGGAGAAGGGGGTCCCGGTCTTCCAGTTCCCGAGCCTGAAGAGTCCCGAGGCCGAGGCGGCGATGCGCGGCCTCGACGCCGATATCGGCATCATGGCCTATGTCCTGCAGTTCGCGCCTCAGAGCTTCGTCACCATCCCGAAGCACGGCACGATCCAGTATCATCCGAGCCTGCTGCCGCGCTATCGCGGGCCATCGTCGATCAACTGGCCGATCGCCCGGGGCGATGTCCAGACGGGCCTCACGATCTTCCGGCCGACGGACGGGCTCGATGAGGGGCCGGTGATCCTCCAGAAGACCTGCCCCATCGGCGCAGATGCGACGTTGGGCGAGGTCTATTTCGATGCCCTCTTCCCGATGGGGGTGGACGCGATGCTCGAAGCGGCCGACCTCGTCGTGGCCGGCCAGCACATCGAGGTCGATCAGGATGAGGACGCGGCGACCTACGAGGGCTGGTTCCGCGCCGCCGAGGCCGAGATCCATTGGTCGGCCCATGCCGAGCAGATCTACAACCTGATCCGCGCGGCCAACCCCGCCCCCGGGGCCTGGACCACCCACGATGGCCGGAAGCTCCAGATCTTCGATGCCTGCCTGCACCCGGTACGGCGGCTGGCCGACGTGAAGGGCAAGCCCGGCGAGGTGATCGCCGTCGATGAGGACGGGTTCAGCGTCTGCGCGCAGGGCGGCCGGATCGCGATCCGCAAGGTCAAGGCGGAGGGCGGCAAGAAGGTCTCGGCCGCCGAGTATGCCAAGGAGACGGGGCTCGCAGTCGGTCAGACGCTCGGCCGCTGAGGCGGCCGAGGGCCCTCAACCGCGGTCCCGATCCGGTCCGGCGGCATTCAGCCCATAGCCGCGGAAGCGTTCGACCGTTGTGCCGATCTCGTGATCGGACAGGATCGTCGGCGTGCCGACCTGAAGCGCCACCGCGTATTGGTGGCAAAGCGTCTCCAACTCGACGGCGAGCCAGAGGGCCTTCTCCAGGCTCGCCCCCGCGGCGATCATGCCGTGATTGGCCAAGAGGCAGACCGTGCGGTCGGCGAGCGCGGCGAGCGCGAGATCCGACAGCTCCGCGGTGCCGTAGGGCGCATAGGGGGCGCAACGCACGTTCGGCCCCCCGAAGGCCGCGATCATGTAGTGGACCGCCGGGATCTCCCTTCGGCACAAGGCGAAGGCCGTGCAGTAGACTGGATGTGCATGGACGATGGCGCCGCAATCCCGCCGGGCCGCGAGGATGTCGCGATGGAAGCGCCATTCCGATGAGGGCTTCTGACCCGGCGGGTGCGTGCCGTCGAGGGCCATGGGGACGACGTCGTCCGGCCTCATCCGCGCCGTGGGCAGGCCCGAGGGCGTGATCAGCAGGCCGTCGCGGAAGCGCACCGAGACGTTGCCGGAGGTGCCGCGGTTCAACCCCTGCGCGTCGAGATCCCGCGCAGCCGCCACGACGCTCTCCCGCGCGCTGCGCTCGTCCCTGTCCATGACCGATCTCCGGAAGGCCCGGCCCCGGGTAGGCGCAAAAGCCCGACGCCGTAAAGGCGCCGGGCTCTCCAGTGTGCGCGCGGCGGGTTACTGGGCCAGCGCCGGGGCGAGGCTGGTGTCCCGCTTCTTGGTGTAGGCCGCGCGCATCGGCTTCAGGACGAAGAGCGCCAGCAGGGCCGCTAGGATGTTGAGCGCTGCGGCCGCCAGAAACACCGTGTGCCAGCTTCCGGTCATGGTCGTGAGCACGCTGGTATACGGGACGATGAGCGCCGCCGTGCCCTTGGCGGTGTAGAGCAGGCCGGCGTTGGTGGCCGCGTATTTCGACCCGAAGGTGTCGCCGCAGGTGGCGGGGAACAGCGAGTAGATCTCGCCCCAGGCGAAGAACACGAGGCCGGTCAGCAGCACGAAGGCGATCGGGTTCTGGCCGAGCTGGCTGAGCGCGTAGATGCCGAGCCCCTCGATGGCGAAGGCGACGAACATCGTGTTCTCGCGCCCGATATGATCGGAGACCCAGCCGAAGAACGGCCGCGTGACGCCGTTGAGCACCCGGTCGAGGGTCGCCGCGAAGGTCAGCGCCGGCAGCGTGATCCCGAGCAGCGAGACCGGCACGTCGGCGATCTTGAAGTCCTTTGCGATGGGGCCGAGCTGCGCGGTCGCCATCAGGCCGCCGGCGGCCATCATGACGAACATGGCGTACATCACCCAGAAGATCGGCGTGCGCACCATCTCGGAGGGCTTGAAGTCGCGCTTCGACTGGCTGACCCGGGCGACCTCCGGGACCTGACCCTTGGCCGGCGCCCGCAGGAACAGCGCGATCAGCATGACGATGACGCCCTGCCCGATGCCGAAGGCGAAGAACGCGGCCTCATAGCCCTGGGACTTGATCATCGCCTGGATCGGCACGACGGTCAGCGCCGAGCCGGCGCCGAAGCCCATCGCGGTGATGCCGGCGGCGAGGCCGCGGCGGTCCGGGAACCACTTCAGCGAGTTGCCCACGCAGGTCCCGTAGACCGCGCCGGCCCCGGTCCCGCCGATCGCGGCGGCGATGTAGAGCATGGTGAGGGTGTCGGCGTAGGCGTTCATCACCCAGGCGACGCCGCAGAGCAGCCCGCCGAACAGGGTGACGATGCGCGGACCGTACTTGTCGACGAACCAGCCCTCGATCGGGACCAGCCACGTCTCCGTGACCACGAACAGCGTGAAGGCGACCTGGATCGCCGCCCGGTCCCAGCCGTGGCGCTCCTGCATCGGATTGACGAAGAAGGTCCAGCCGTACTGCATGTTGGCGATCATGCACATGCAGACGACGCCGAAGGCGAGTTGCAGCCAGCGGCCGCGCCCCACGGGTCTGCGGATCTCAGACATTCGCTTCCCTCCCAGCCAGTTTTGTTGTTGTCGATGATCTCGTGCGGTCTGTATGCCCCGCCATGCTACGCAGCGGCAGAGCAAAGCGACCGCCATGCGTTGAAAAATTCTTGCGTCACCGAAAAATTAAGTCTTCCGGTCCGAAGTCGTGTTGCTCGAACGACTTCGACAACAATTGGTCGACGGTATGCCAGCAGAATGGTGCTTATATTGCGGGTTCGTGTCAATCGAACTTGCAGAAAAATACATGGTCCCGGCTCGGGATTAAAGAGGCAGTCCGGGACGTGAAGCCAGACATGGCCCGGCGGCGGTGTCTTGCGACGGTGTGCGCTCCGGGCATCACGTCGCCGTCAGAGGTCTGTGGGCGTGGTCCGAGCTCGACTAGGATCCGGATAAGGTTTGCGTTAGTCCACAGAGACGCGCACGACTGAGAATGCGTGCGGTACATCATGCATGTGAGCCGCCGGACCAGGGATGTCGAACTCCGAACCGCTGAGCGTCAAGCCGATCGTTGCCAGTTCAAGTCTCCGGACCTTGGCCTATGAGGCACTCAAGACGGCCATCACCAACATGGACATCTATGGGCGGCCGGACGAGGTGCGGCTCGACGAGCGCAAGCTCTCGCAAGATCTGGGCGTCAGCCGCACACCGGTGCGCGAGGCGCTGACGGTTCTTGAGCAGGAGGGCTTCGTCCGCTCGGAGGCGCGGCGCGGCGTGTTCGTGATCAAGAAGAACAAGCGCGAGATCGTCGGCATGATCCACGCCTGGACGGCGCTGGAGAGCATGGCGGCCCGGCTGGCCTGTACCGGAGCCACGGATGCGCAGTTGCGGTCCCTGCGGGATTCGTTCCCGGAGTTTTACGAAGGCCAACCGTCCGAACACATCGACGAATACTCGGATGCCAACATCCGCTTCCATCAGCGGATCATCGCGCTCGGCCATTGCGAGGCGATCGCCGACCTCACGAGCAATCTCCTGATGCATGTCCGCGGCATCCGCAGCACGGCGCTGCGCCAGGGCGATCGGGCGGAGCGGTCGATCCGCGAGCACGTGGCCATCATCGCCGCGCTCGAAGCCCGGGATGCCGACCTGGCCGAACGGCTCGTGCGCGAGCACGGGCTCGGCCTCGCCCAGCACGTCGACACCTACGGCGATTACCTCGACTGATCGCAGCTGGACTGCCCCCTCGGGGAGCGCCGAGCGCATCCGCATGCCGCCCGGTTATGGAAAGCGGTCGCGCCTGAACGGGACTATGTCGCAGGCGATGCTGCGATCAGTGAGGTTTCGCCGGGGCATCGGCCGACCGCACCGCAGCATCGCGTCAAGACGGGCGCGGTCCGCGACCTCGGCACTCTGTACCCCGCGCCCGTCCGACGACATCGCGAACCGGTGTTTTGAGCCCTGACGGCGCGTCATGCACCGGCGGCATGGTCGGCATTCCGTATCTGGTATACCAGTTTGCGGAGCGGCATGACATCTACCGCATCGCAACATACGGCCTGTCCCGCCGCTTCGGAGTGCCCCCCATGATCGCCAGCTTCGCTCTGATCTTCGTCGCGTTCGCGGCCTGCCAGGCCGTCCTCACCGTCAAGTTCGCGGATTTCGTGAGCCCGGCCGGTGATTCGGATCGCGCCGCCACCACGCCCGCGCGCGCCGTGGGCAGCGCCAGACTCGCCTGACATCGATTGCTCGGATCGCGCTGACTGCTTAGGGTTAACACTTTCCTCGGAACTTCCCGTTAGGGTCAACGCATCGTTGACCAAGCGGGCGGGGGAGCAACCGTGTTGGCCCTCGGCGCGACAGATGGAACATTGAACCAGCCGTTCGTCCTGCTGATCTCCGATCGGCCGACGGAGCGGGCGGCGCTGGAGCGGGCCATCGCGCTGGTGATGGATTGCCGCGCCCTCGCGCCCCAGGCCGCGATCCCGACCGCGCGGCCTCACCTCATCCTCCTCGACGTGCCGCCGGACCGGGCCGCCGCGCTCGAACCGGCCCTCACCTTCCCGCGGCCGCCGGTGCCGCGTCTGGTCCTGGCCCGCGGCGCAGGTCCGATGCCGCCCGCCCCGCATCTGCGTCAGATTCCCGCCGCCGCTCCGCGCCAGATCGTCCTGGCGAACGCCTTCGCCATGATCGAGGAGGCGACGCGATCGGTGGCGACGCGTGAGCGACGATTGCTGGAGCAGGTGACCGGCGCCACCGCGATCGTGACCGAACTGTTCGACAGCGCCGCCCTCGGTGCCGGGCTCCAGCGGGCCGATGTCGAACGGGGGACCGAACTGGTGCTCGCCGCCGTGTCGGAAGCGGGTATCGGCGCCTGGCTCGACGCGGTCTGGCGCCACGATATCGGCGTGTATCAGCACACGCTCGGCGTCGCCGGCCACGCCGCGACCTTCGGATCGCAGATCGGCCTGAGCCGCGGCGATCTCAGTCGGCTCGTTCGCGCCGCCCTGCTGCACGACATCGGCAAGTCGCGGATCCCGGTCGAGATCCTCAACAAGCCGGGGCCGCTTGATCCCGAGGAATTGCGGCTGATGCAGCGCCATCCCGATATCGGCGCCGCCCTGCTGCTGGCGCAGGGGGAGTTCGAGGGCGCGGTGATCGACGTGGTGCGCCACCATCACGAGCGGCTCGACGGCAAGGGATACCCGGACCGCCTCGCAGGCGCGGCCGTCACCGACCTCGTCCGGATCGTCAGCATCTGCGACGTGTTCTCGGCCCTGACCGAGCGCCGCACCTATCGGCAGCCCGCCACCGCCGCGGAGGCCCTGGCCATCATGGTCGAGAGCCATGGCCATCTCGACACCGATCTCCTGCGCGCCTTCGCGCCGGCGATGCTCGGGGGCAACGCCCTGGCGGCCTGACCGCACCGGGCGTGGCGCCGCGGCCACGACCGTGGCCAACGGACCGCGCCCCTCCGAGCCCGCCGCGCTTTCGCCGCAAGGCGGCCGGAGGGAGGCTGGCGATTTCCTCGAACCCGCTGTCCGGACCGTGCCGATCCTCACCCGCACCCTCGCCGCCGCCTTGCTGCTCGCCCTCGCCGGATGCGGCGGCCTGTCCTTCACCCCCGAGCCGAGCGTCGAGAACGCGACGCAGACCACGGTTCTGGACGAGGTCGCGGCTGCGGCCGCGATCTCGGCCTACCGCGTCCAGCACGGCTTGAGCCCGGTGATCGTCGATCCGACCCTGGTCAAGGCGGCGGCCTTCCAGGCGGGTAACAATGCCCGCAACGGGCAGCTCAGCCACGAGATCGGCGGCAGCTTCACGTCGCGCATGGCGTCGGCGGGTCTGGCGAAGTCCTATGCGGCCGAGAACCTCAGCGCCGGCTCCGAGACCCTGGAGCAGGTGCTCGCCCGGTGGAAGGCCAGCCCCGAGCACAACAGGAACATGCTGATCCCGCAGATCCGCCGGATCGGCATCGCCCGGGTGGACGCCCCCGGCACCCGCTACAAGCGGTTCTGGGCGCTGGTGATGGCCGGCGCCTGAGGCCGATCAAGGATCGGCAAACGCCAGATCCACGATCCGCAGCTGCGCCCGTTCGGCACCGCGCCAACGGTCGCACGACAGGGTGCCGGCGACGTGCATCTCGCGCCCGATCCCGTTCAGCAGGGCGAGGCCGAGGGGCCGCTCCGCGGCCCGGAAGCAGATCGCCCCCACGGCCTGCCCATCGCGGCTGCGCAGGCGCGCCCGGACGTGGCTCGACCCGACCAAGGCTGCATCGACGAGCCGGTGCCGTCCGAGGGCGAAGACCGGCTCCGGCGCGCCCTGTCCGAACGGGCCGGCCCGCTGGAGCAGCCGGACGGTCTCGGCCGTGGCGCCGCCGGCGCTGAGTCCGCCGTCGATCAGCAGGGCCTCCGCCGACCGTGCCAGGGCGATGCTGGCCCCGAGGAGCGCGGTGAGATGCGCCTCGAAGCGCGGGATGTCGTCGGCCCGCAGGGTCACGCCCGCCGCCATCGCGTGCCCGCCGCCCTTGCTGGCGATCCGGGCCTCCACGCAGGCGCGCACCGCGAGGCCGAGATCCGCCCCGGGGATCGAACGGCCCGAGCCGGTGGCGCTGCCGTCCGGACGGATCGCGAAGGCGAAGGCCGGCCGGTTGAAACGGTCCTTCAGCCGCGATGCGATCAGGCCGACGATGCCCGGGTGCCATGCCGCGTTCGCCGCGACCAGCACCGCCCGGGCGGGATCGCGGGTCACCGCGTGGTCCATCTCGGCCTCGGCCTCCATCACGGCCTGCGCTTCGATGGCCTGACGCTCGCGGTTCAAGTGATCGAGATCGGCGGCGATGCGGGTGGCCTCGTGCGGATCGGCCGTGGTCAGCAGCCGGGCGCCGAGGGCCGAATCGCCGATGCGACCGCCGGCATTGATGCGCGGCCCGAGCACGAAGCCGAGGTGCCACGCCTCGGGCGGCTCGCTCAGCGAGGCGGCGTCGAGGAGCGCCGCCAGGCCGGTCCGGCCGCGATGGCGCATCACCGTCAGCCCCTGGGTCACGAAGGCCCGGTTGAGGCCGGTGAGCGGCACCACGTCGGCGACGGTGGCGAGGGCCACGAGGTCGAGGGCATCGGTGAGGACCGGCTCGGGGCGGTCCGGGCCGAAGAATCCCTCCTGCCGCAGGGCGCGGCTGAGGGCGACGAGGGTCAGGAACACAACACCGGCCGCGCAGAGATGGCCGAGGCCCGAGAGATCGTCGAGGCGGTTCGGATTCACCACGGCGCGGGCCGGGGGCAGCACCTCGGCGGCGGCGTGGTGATCGAGGACGATCACGTCGAGGCCCGATTTCTCGGCCTCCTCCAGGGGGCCGTGGCCGCTGGTCCCGCAATCGACGCAGACCAGCAGGGTCGCGCCGTCCGCCGCGAGCGCGGTGATCGCCGCGATGTTGGGACCGTAACCCTCGGTGATCCGGTCCGGGATGTGGATCGGCACCTGAAGGCCGAGGCTGCGGAGATAGCCGGCCAGGAGCGCGGCGCTCGCGGCACCGTCGACGTCGTAATCGCCGAACACCGCCACGGTCTCCCGCCGCCGCACGGCGCGCATGAGGCGGCGGACGGCCGCATCCATGTCGAGCAGCGTGTCGGGATCCGGCATCAGGTCGCGCAGGCGCGGGGCGAGGTGACGCGCGGCGTCCTCCGGGGCCACGCCCCGGCCGGCGAGGACGCGGGCGAGCAGCTCGGGCAGCCCGTGGGCCTGCACCATCTTGGCGATGTGGTTCTGGACGGCCGTGCCGCCGCAACGCTCCTGCCAGCGTCGGCCGGTCACGGAGGCGGCGACACCCAGGAAGGGCGGCGGATCGGCGAGGAGCGCGGCGCAGGACACGGGGCCATCCTACACGGGCCGGATCACAGAATCCCGGGCCTGGCCGCAACAGCCGGCTGCGCCGAGTCGACCAATCCCTGAAACGAGACGGGGCGGGCATCGCTGCCCGCCCCGGCCGACCGCGCGCGGGTCGGTGCTTCAGAGCGCCTTGAGGATGTTGTCGACGACCTTCTTGGCGTCGCCGAACAGCATCATCGTGTTGTCGCGGAAGAACACCTCGTTCTCGACGCCCGCGTAGCCGGAGCCCATGCCGCGCTTGATGAACAGCACGGTCTTGGCCTTCTCCACGTCGAGGATCGGCATGCCGTAGATCGGCGAGGCCTTGTCGGTCTTGGCCGCCGGGTTGGTGACGTCGTTGGCGCCGATCACGAAGGCGACGTCCGCCTGCGGGAACTCGCCGTTGATGTCCTCGAGTTCGAACACCTCGTCGTAGGGCACGTTGGCCTCCGCGAGGAGCACGTTCATGTGGCCCGGCATGCGGCCCGCCACCGGGTGGATGGCGTATTTCACGTCGACGCCCTCCTTCTTCAGCATGTCGGCCATCTCGCGGAGCGAATGCTGCGCCTGGGCGACCGCCATGCCGTAGCCCGGGACGATGATGACCCGCTCGGCGTTCTTCATGATGTAGGCGGCATCGTCCGACGAACCCTGCTTCACGGGCCGCGTCTCGACCTGCCCGCCGGCGGCGGACGCCGCGGCATCGCCGCCGAAGCCGCCGAGGATGACCGAGATGAACGACCGGTTCATCGCGTGGCACATGATGTAGGACAGGATCGCGCCCGAGGAGCCCACCAGCGAGCCGGTGATGATCAGCGCGAGATTGCCCAGGGTGAAGCCGATCCCCGCCGCCGCCCAGCCCGAGTAGGAGTTGAGCATCGACACGACCACCGGCATGTCGGCGCCACCGATCGGGATGATGATCAGGCCGCCGAGCACCAGCGCGACGATGACGATCAGCCAGAACAGGGCCTTCGACTCGGTGCCGATGAACAGGGCGATCAGCAGCACGAGGCCGGCGGCCAGCAGCGCGTTGATGAGATGGCGCTGGGGTAGCATGATCGGCTTGCCGGACATTCGCCCGTCGAGCTTGGCGAAGGCGATCACCGAGCCGGTGAAGGTGATGGCGCCGATGGCGACGCCGAGCCCCATCTCGAACAGCGACTGCTTGTGGAAGTGGCCATTCTCGATGATGCCGAAGGCCTGCGGCGCGTAGAGGGCGCCCGCGGCCACGAACACCGCCGCGAGGCCGACCAGCGAGTGGAAGGCCGCCACCAGCTGGGGCATGGCGGTCATCGGCACGCGCTTGGCGATCACGGCGCCGGCGCCGCCGCCGATACCGAGACCCAGCAGAACCAGGATCCAGGCGCCGAACCCGGCCGGCGGATGGCCGACCAGGGTGGTCAGGATCGCCAGCCCCATGCCGATCATGCCGTACAGGTTGCCCTGCCGGGAGGTGGTGGGGTGCGAGAGCCCCCGCAGCGCCATGATGAACAGGACGCCGGCAACGATATACAGAAGGGAGGAGACGTTCTCTGACACCGGCTCAGCCCTTCTTCTTGTACATGCCGAGCATGCGCTGCGTGACCAGGAAGCCGCCGAAGATGTTCACGCTGGCCAGCACGATGCCGATGAAGCCGAAGAACCGGGCGAAGCCGGTGCCCTTCTCGATCAGCGGGACGCCGACCGCGAGGATCGCACCGACGATGATCACCGAGGAGATCGCGTTGGTGACCGACATCAGCGGGGTGTGGAGGGCCGGGGTCACCGACCAGACCACGTAGTAGCCGACGAAGATGGCCAGCACGAAGATAGCCAGACGGAACACCGTGGGATCGACGGCACCGCCGGTGGCGGCACTGAGGCCGTGGCCCATGCCGTCGGCGATGGCCTGGGCCTGATCGGCGGCGTTGCGCGCCACGTCGGCGGCGGCGCGGGCGGCGTCGGCCAGCACGCGGGCCTGATCGGTCGCCTGATCGGGAGGGATGATGACGGTTGCCATTCTGCTACTCCTCTCGACGGGGGATCACTGCGCGCCCGCCGGGGCGGCCGTGCCGGACGCCTTGTTGGCCTCCGACTTGGACAAGCCCACGGACGCGGCTTCCGACGCGGCGCCGTCGCTCTTGGACTGGAAGGATGTGTGGGTGACCGAGCCATCCCGGGTCAGGTTCGTGGCCTTGACCAGCTCGTCGTCCCACTTGATGGCCAGCGCCTTCGACTCCTTGTCGATCAGGGTCTCGACGAAGGCGTAGAGGTTGCGCGCGTAGAGGCTGGACGCGGTGGCGGCGAGCCGGCCCGCCACGTTGACGTGGCCGACGATCTTCACGCCGCGCTCGTTGGTGACGACTTCGCCCGCCTTGGCGCCGGCGACGTTGCCGCCGCGCTCGACTGCGAGGTCGACCAGGACAGAGCCCGGCTTCATGGACGCCACCATCTCCTCGGAGACGAGCTTCGGCGCCGGGCGGCCGGGGATCAGCGCCGTGGTGATGACGATGTCCTGCTTGGCGATGTGACCCTTCACCAGCTCGGCCTGCTTGGCCAGGTAGCCGGCCGACATCTCCTTGGCGTAGCCGCCCTTGGTCTCGGCCTGCTTGAACTCGTCGTCCTCCACCGCGACGAACTTCGCGCCGAGGGACTCCACCTGCTCCTTGGTGGCCGGGCGCACGTCGGTGGCGGTCACGATGGCGCCGAGGCGGCGCGCGGTGGCGATGGCCTGGAGACCCGCGACGCCCACGCCCATCACGAAGACGCGGGCCGCCGGGACCGTCCCGGCGGCGGTCATCATCATCGGCATGGCGCGACCGTACTCGGCGGCACCGTCCACGACCGCGCGGTAGCCGGCGAGGTTCGCCTGCGAGGACAGCACGTCCATGACCTGCGCCCGGGTGATGCGGGGCATCAACTCCATGGCGAAGCCGGCCACGCCGGCATCGGCCATCGCCTTGAGGGCGTCCTCGTTGCCGTAGGGGTCCATGATCGCCACCACGGTGGCGCCGTGCTTGAACAGCGGCAGCTCTTCGGCGCTCGGGCGCCGGACCTTGAGGACGAGATCGGCGTCGCGCGCGGCGTCTGCGGCGCTGCCGGCCACCTCGGCGCCGGCCGCCTCGTACTCACCATCGAGAAAACCGGCTTTCATGCCGGCGCCGGACTGCACCACCACGTCGGCACCGAGGGCCTTGAACTTCTTGACGGTCTCCGGAACCGCGGCCACGCGCGGTTCCGCGGAGTCCGTCTCGGACAGCACAGCGATGCGCATGCGAGGTTTCCCCTGGATAAGCTCGGCCCTTCGAATGCGCGAACCGACGCGGCTTTTCGAGACTGGGACCGGCGATGAAATAATGAAACCGCGTTGAATGTAACTTGTGGCCAATCGAATCGAGAGCCACGCGTCAGCGCCCCGGGCCGATCACCGGGCGTGCAGCCCGTCGGCGGGAGGCGGCCGGGGCCGCCCCGGCGGATTCAGGCGAAGAACAGGTACAGCAGGAGCAGGATGGCGACGACGAGCGGGCCGCGCCAGCCGACGGCGGGTGCCAGGGCCCCAACGGCGCCGGCCGCGCCCGCGAGGATCACCCCGAGGATCGCCAGCAGCCACGCCTCACGGATCCCGCCGATGGCGAGGGCCAGGACCCAGCAGATCACGACGCCGGTGGCGATCTCGACGAAGCGGACGAAGCCGCGATAGGTCTGCTCGTGGGTCTTCGCGTCCATCGCCGGGCTGTAGGTGTGCCCGGCCACCGTCTCACTCTCGGCCATCGTGCGCTCGTGTCCCTAGACGCGACTTCTTGCGGTCACGGTGGGATGTAGCTCAAGCGTTTATCTGCCGCAATCGGACGCCCGCAATTGATCACGCCCCAATCGGGTGCCGAGCCGTTCAAGCGGGCGTGGCCAACCCCGCCGCGGTGAGGGCGCGGCCCTGGCGCTTCGCCAGTTCGTCCAGGGAGAAATGCTCGATCTCCGCCTCGAACAGCCGATGGTAGTTCAGCTCCGAGCGCAGGTGGAGGAACACGGCGCCAAGCCCCACCGCCGCGCGATCCATGAACACGAATTCCTGAGGCACCGTCACCGGCCCCCGTTCCTTGAGGGCCTGATGCACCTGGAAGGCCTGGTGGCGGCCGTAATCCCCCGGCTTCACCCCGTCTGCGACGGTGCGGGTCCGATCCTCCAGGAGCGGGCCGTAGATGAACCGCGCCCAGATGTTCAGGATGTCGATCTTCTCCTTGTCGAGGGCCTTGAAGCCCCAGACCTCGTAGGCATGGACGATGCGGGCCGAATCGCCCTCGAGGAGGCCGCGGTAGAGGTCCACGACTCCGCCGACGAAGCGGGGATGGAAGATCCGCACGCAGCCGTAATCGAGCAGGTTGATGCCGGCCGCCTCCCCGCCCTCGGAGAAGACCGTGTAATTGCCGAGATGCGGATCGCCGTGGATCACGGCGGCCCGGCTGAACGGATGCCACCACGCCTTGAACATCGCCTGCGCGATGCGGTTGCGGATCTCGACCGGCTCCTCGGCGAAGCCCAGGATCTTGTCGCCGTCGAGCCAGCCGAGGGTCAGCAGGCGCTTGGTGGACAGGTCCGGAAAGACGCTGGGGACGCGCACCGCCGCGATGTCCTTGAGCACGGCGCCGTAGAGGGTGGCGTGCTTGGCCTCCCGCTCGTAATCGAGCTCCTCGCGTACCCGGGCCCCGATCTCCTTGGCGATCTCGCGCGTATCGAGCCAGGAATTCATCCGGCGGTGGAGGGCGAACGCCACCTCCAGCTGCTTGAGGTCGGCCTCGACGGCCGATTGCATGTCCGGATATTGGAGCTTGCAGGCGAGCCGTGTTCCGTCCTGTCCGGTGGCGCGATGGACCTGACCGAGGGAGGCCGCGGCGGCGGGCTTCAGGTCGAAGCTGCCGAACCGCTGCTGCCATCCGGCGCCCAGCTCGGACTGCATCCGGCGCTTCACGAAGGCCGCGCCCATGGGCGGCGCGTCGGCCTGGAGCTTCTGGAGTTCGGCGGCGTATTCGGGGGGCAGCAGGTCCGGGACGGTGGCCAGGAGCTGGGCCACCTTCATGATCGGGCCCTTCAGCCCGCCGAGCGCCTGGGCGAGCGCCGCGGCGTTGGTGGTGCCCTCCTTGCCGAACAGCCGCGACATGGCCATCCGCGCGGCGACACCGCCGACATTGGCGCCGACGCTGGCGTAACGCCCGGCGCGGGCGGAGAAGCGGTTGGCTTCGCGATCGGTCTCGGCCATTGTCCAGGATCTTCCTCGGTGCAGGCGAGGACATAAGTCGTTCCGCACCGCGCACCAGACCGCAGGGGCGCTGCGCCGCGGCGGCTCAGGGCGCCGGCCCGTTGTCGCGGATCCAGCGGGGGAGGCCGGAATCGTCGATCGCGCCGGCGGCGAGGCCGCGTATCGTCACCGCGGCCTCGGCCTCGTCGGCGACGACGTCGACGTCGTCGAGGCCCGGGACCGTGATGAGCCCCGGCAGGGCAGCCCCCTGTTGTGGTCGACGAACGGATTTCTGGGCAATGCCGGACGCGTAAGCCGCGGCGCGTTCGATATCGGCGCCAACCTCGACATGGGCAACGCGGTTGATCGGCCGTCCCAGCGCCGATTCGAGCGCCCCCTCGTCACGTATGCCAGTGGGCCCGCCGAACTGCTTCCGGTGCAGCCCGTGGAACGCCTTGCCGAGTTCGCCCGTGAGCCAGACGATCTCGCGATCGGTGGTCATTTCGCGAGTTCTGCCAGGGCGTTCCGATAGGTTTTCGTGGCCTTCTCCGCGACCTTCATGCCTTTCTCGACGGCAGGGCCGTGGGGAGACGGCCTGACGGTGCCGTCGGCGTTCTCGGTGACGCAGAGACAATCGTCCTGCGCCGGATTCAGGCGGCTGACGAAATCCTTCGGCAGGATCAGGCCGGTCGAGTTCCCGACGCGCCCGACCTCGAGCGTCAGGGTGATCTCCGCGGCGTCATACGGCGCGCATGACACCGCGGAGCCTGGGCAGGAGGCGGCTGGCTAGGCGTAGCCCTCCATCCCCTCCAGCTCGACGATCATCCCTTCGATCATCCCGAGGCCGATCTGCCAGAAGCCTGGATCCTTGGCGTCGAGGCCGAAGGGGGCGAGCAATTCGCCGTAGGGCTTCGAGCCGCCGGCCGCGAGCAGGGCGAAATAGCGCTCCACGAAGCCCTCCTCGGCCTGGGCGTAGACCCCGTAGAGGGAGTTCACGAGGCAATCGCCGAACGCGTAGGCGTAGACGTAGAACGGCGAGTGGATGAAGTGCGGGATGTAGGCCCAGAACGGCTCGTAACCGGAATCCAGCGCGATGGCCGGTCCGAGTGATTCCGCCTGGACCGAGAGCCACAGGGCGTTGATCTGATCCATGGTCAGCTCGCCCTTGGCGCGGGCCAGATGCACCTTCCGCTCGAACGAGTAGAACGCGATCTGGCGCACCACGGTGTTGATCATGTCCTCGACCTTGGCGGCGAGCATGGCCCGGCGCTGGGTCGGATCGGTGGTCGCCGCCAGCAGCTTGCGGAAGGTCAGCATCTCGCCGAACACGCTGGCGGTCTCGGCGAGCGTCAGCGGTGTCGGCGCCATCAGGGCGCCGTTGGGCCCGGCCAGCACCTGATGGACGCCGTGGCCGAGCTCGTGGGCGAGGGTCATCACGTCCCGGGGCTTACCCTGGTAGTTGACCAGCACGTAGGGGTGGACGGAGGGCACCGTCGGGTGCGCGAAGGCGCCGGGCGCCTTGCCGGGGCGGGTCGGCGCGTCGATCCAGCGCTCGTCGAAGAAGCGCCGGGCGATCCCCGCCATCTTCGGCGAGAAGGCGTCGTAGGCGGAGAGCACCGTGTCGCGGGCCTCCGTCCAGGGGATCGTGCGCTGCTCGACCTTCGGCAACGGCGCGTTGCGGTCCCAGTAGGGCAGGGTCTCCTGCCCGAACCACTTGGCCTTCAACTTGTAATAGCGGTGCGACAGGCGCGGATAGGCCGCCCGCACGGCGTCCACCAGCGCCTCGACCACTTCCGGCTCGACCCGGTTGGCGAGATGGCGCGCCTCGGCCACGTCCTTGAAGCCGCGCCAGCGGTCGGAGATCTCCTTGTCCTTCGCCAGGGTGTTGGTGATCAGCGTGAACACCCGCAGGTTCCCGCGCAGCACCGTGCTGATCGTCTCGGCGGCCTCCTTGCGGACGGCACCGTCCGGATCCTGAAGTTTGTTGAGGGTCGGCTCCAGCGGCATCTCCTCGCCCTGGACCGTGAAGCGCAGGGCGGCGATCGTCTCGTTGAACAGCCGGTCCCAGGCGGCGTTCGACGTGACCGACTTCTCGAGGAACAGCTTCTCGGTCCGGTCGTCGAGCTGGTGCGGCTTCTCCCGGCGGAGATCCTCGATCCACGGCGCGTATTGGGCGAGCGGTCCCTCGGCCATCGCGGCGTTCATCACCGCGTCCTCGACCCGGTTCAGTTCGAGGGCGAAGAACAGCAGGTCGGCCGAGGCGTTGGTCAGGCGCTCGCGGGTGTCGCCGTAGAACTTGGCCCGGGCCTCGTCGGTGGTGTCGCCGGAATAGACCAGCCCGGCGAAGGACATCAGCTTGCCGAGCAGGTCCTCGATCCGCTCGTAGGCGCGCACCGCCTCGGCGAGGCGCCCGGATGCGTCCGGCCCGGCGGCCATCTCCGCGATGCTTCCGGCATAGCTCTCCGAGAAGCGGCGGCACTCCTCCTCGGCGCGGGTCATGTCGGCGGAGAATTCCGGCGCGTCGAGGCCGGAATAGAGGTCGGACAGGTCCCATTCCGGGAGATGGCCGAGGTCGGCGGCCTTCGCGGCGGCGCGGGCAGCGCTCACACCCTCGGGCAGACGGACGTTCACCGGCGCGGCGGTGTGGCTCGGCATCATAGCGTGCGTTCCTTCCAACGGGCGTGGCTCCCTACCCTGATATCGAGTGGGCCGCCACGCGTTCAACGCGGCGGGTTGGCGGGGCCCTCCGCCGAGCCCCGGGGGAACCGGGCAAACGTCGTTAAGCGCCACTTTACGTCTCTCGGTCACCCTGCGGATCGAAACGGAACACGCGCCGAATCGGAATCTGCGCCCGGGATCGATCCCGGGCCGCCGGCCCGAGCCTCGCGCCGGTCAGGGAGCCGCCATGCCCACCACCGTGCTCATCGTGGACGACGATCCGGTCCAGCGGCGCCTCGCCGAGGCGGCGGTGCGCCGGTTCGGCTTCGAGGCCCGGGTCGCCGAGACCGGGGCTGACGCGCTCGCCCTGCTCAAGACCGAGGGCGCGGACGTGGTCCTGCTCGATCTCGTGATGCCGGGGCTCGACGGGCTCGGCGTGCTGGCCGAGATGCGCAAGGGTGGCCTCGCAACACCGGTCATCGTGCAGACCTCCAACGGCTCCATCGACGCCGTGGTCACCGCCATGCGGGCCGGCGCGGTCGATTTCGTGGTCAAGCCCGCGGGCGCGGAGCGGCTGCAGGTCTCGATCAAGAACGCCCTGCGGGTCGACACCCTGGAGGAGGAGGTGCGCCGCATGCGCCGCCGCGCCTCCGGGGCGCTGACCTTCAAGGACCTCACCTCGAAGAGCCCCGACATGGAGCGGGTCATCCGCCTCGCCGAGCGCGCGGCGAAGTCGAACATCCCGGTGCTGATCGAGGGCGAATCCGGCGTCGGCAAGGAGGTCCTAGCCCGGGCGATCCAGGGCTCGGGGGACCGGCGCGGCAAAGCGTTCGTCACGGTCAATTGCGGCGCGATCCCGGAAAACCTCGTGGAATCGACCCTGTTCGGCCACGAGAAGGGGGCGTTCACGGGCGCCACCGAGAAGCATGCCGGCAAGTTCGTGGAGGCCTCGGGGGGGACCCTGTTCCTGGACGAGATCGGGGAACTGCCCCTCGACGCCCAGGTGAAGCTGCTCCGCGCGCTCCAGGAGGGCGAGGTCGATCCGGTCGGCGGCAAGCGCGCGGTGCGGGTCGACATCCGCCTCGTCTCGGCGACCAACCGCTCGCTCCTCGACCTCGTGAAGCAGGGCCGCTTCCGCGAGGACCTGTATTACCGGCTCAACGTGTTCCCCATGACGCTGCCGCCGCTGCGCGCGCGCCGGGAGGACATCCCCGATCTGGTCCGCTCGTTCTGCGCCCGATTCTCCGCCGAGGAGGGCAAGCGCGTCCGGGCGATCACCCCGGAGGCGATGGCGCTGCTGACCCGCTATCCCTGGCCCGGCAACGTCCGCCAGCTGGAGAATGCCCTGTTCCGCGCCGTGGTGCTCGCCGACGGCGACGAACTCACGGTCGCCGAATTCCCGCAGATCGCCGCGCAGGTCGAGGGCTTCGATGTCCGGATCCCGGCGGCGCCCAGCCAGCCGTCGACGCCGTCCTACGCCCCCGAGCCTGTGCGCGAGATCGTCCGCGTCGAGGTGCGCGACCCCCACGCCATGTCGCTCGTCGCCGAGGAGACCGGCGAGATGAAGCCCATGGATGTGCTGGAGGCCGAGATCATCCGCTACGCCCTGCAATTCTATCGGCAGCGCATGTCGGAGGTGTCGCGCCGCCTCGGGATCGGCCGATCCACCCTGTACCGCAAGCTGAAGGACCTCGGCCTCGAGGGCGACGACAAGGCCGAGGACGCGGCCTGACCGGCGTTCAGGTGTGCTAGCGCACCGGGCGGGCGACGGAGCTGCCCGCCCAGTCTTCATGCCAAGCTCTTACACGAAAACACTCGATCTTCGTGACATCCAGAAATTCTGCAGCATTGATAGCAAGTCGGCATCGGTATAGCGCGGCTTCGACTACTCAAGACTGCGGTTGCCCAACGCCACGCTTGGGCGGATAATCACAATCCAAGCGTGCGGCCCTGCTGCCGCTTTCCCGGGAGATCACGATGCGCGTCCCGCGCTCCAGCCTGATGGCGCTGGCCGCCCTGATGACCGGAACGCTGGCCTCGGCCGGCGCCTTCGCCGCCGAGATGGCCGCGCTCGACAAGGCACCGGTCGATACCCCGGCCTCGGCGCAGTCGCCATCGCCGGAACCGGGCCCCGCCCCGGCCGCGCTGCCGGATTACAAGCCCGAGGCACCGGCCGCCGAACCGGCCCCGGCCCCGGCGGCTGCCGCACCCGTCGCCCCGACCGATCCCCTCGGCGCCGCGGTGTTCGCCCGGCTCGCCGATCCGGCCCCGCTCCTGCTGCGCCTGACCACCCGGGACCGCGACGCGATCCGTTCGCTCTACGAGGCCCGCGTCGACAAGCCCCTCTGGATCGCCGACGGCGGCTGGAGCGAGACCGCGAAGGCGGTCTCGGCGCGGCTGGCGGCGGCCGGGGAGGACGGACTCGACGCCCGCGCCTACACGATCCCGAACCTCCCCGAGAAGCCGGACGCGAAGGCGGTGGCCGACGCCGACCTTCGCCTCTCGGCTGCGGCGGTTCTCTATGCCCGGGATGCGCGGGGCGGCCGGGTCAACCTCGCCTCGATCTCGCGTCTGATCACCCCGACCCTGGACCTTCCGGCCGGCAACGACGTCCTGGCCAAGCTCGCCGACGCCGGTGCCAAGGCCGGAGAGACCCTGCAGGCCTACAACCCGGCGACGCCCGGCTATCGCGCCCTGAAAAGCCGGCTCGCGTCGCTGCGTGGGCCGGCCCCGGCGGCGGCGAAGCCGTTGCGGCTGCCGGCCGGACCCGCCCTGCGGATCGGCATGCGCGATGCCCGCGTCCCGCTGCTGCGGGCGCATTTCGATCTGGAGAACCGCCCGGCCGGGACGCTCGATCAGGGACCCGGTGAGCCGGACACTTACGACGCCACGGTGGCCGATGCAGTCAGCCGCTTCCAGCGCAGCCACGGGCTGCCCGCCAGCGGCGTCCTGAACGTCCAGACCGTCCTGGCGCTGGCCGATCCCGGACGCGCCAACCGACCGACCGGCGGCGAGGCCGAGCTGATCGTCAACATGGAGCGGTGGCGCTGGCTGCCCGGCGACCTGGGTCCGGACTACATCCTCGTCAACGTCCCGGAATATCGCCTTCGGGCCTATCGCGGCGGGGTTCTGCGGGACGAGGCGCGGGTGATCGTCGGCAAGCCGGACTCGCGCACGCCGCTCTTCTCCGGGCTGATGGAATACGCCGTCGTCAACCCGTCGTGGTACGTGCCGCCCTCCATCCTGAAGACCATGGCGCCGAAGCTCGCCGGATACGGCGGCAAGACCTGGGGCGGCTACGAGGTCGTGCGGCACGGCGGCCACATCGCGCTGCGCCAGCCGCCGGGGGAGCGCAACGCCCTCGGCTTCATCAAGTTCATGTTCCCGAATCAGCACGCGGTCTATCTGCACGACACGCCGAACCGCTCGCTGTTCTCGGCCGCGAAGCGCGACTTCAGCCACGGCTGCGTGCGCGTCGATGATCCCTTCCGTCTCGCCGACACCGTCCTGCCGAACTGGTCCGCGGAGCGCCTCAAGAAGCTGATCGGCAAGGGGGAGCGCACGATCCGGTTGCCGGAGAAGCTGCCGGTCCACCTCGCCTATTTCACCGCCTACGTGGACGACGGCGGGAGCTACCGCACCCTGCCCGACCTCTACGGCTACGACGCGCCGATGCGCGCGGCCCTGGGCCTGCCGGGCGGCGGCGGTCCGGCCCTCGCCCGGCTGCCGGACGAGCCCTCCCGAAAGAAAGCCGACAGCGTGCCGACGCCGCCCCAGGCCCGCACCGCCCAGCGCCACCCGACTCATCGCCGCGTCGCCGACGATTGGCCGGACGATCGCTACGAGGAGGTCGAGCCGACGCGCCATCTGCGCCGGGCCGCGCGCGCCGGTGGCGCGCCGGAATACGGCGAGCCCGGCCTATGGACCCCGGCGCCGCAGCAGGCCGCGCCCCGGAGCTGGTGGTAGGCTTCGCCGCCACCCGCAACTTTCACGTGCGGGACCACACATCCGGGCACGATTTCGCCACGGTCCAACCTTAACCGTTGCCGCCGATAGCCGCGCGCGATCCGCGCCGGCCGGACGGGAGTGGATGAGGACCATCGTGCCGAGCCTTCTCCACGCCCTTCGACGGGTCACCCTCGCCCTGTCCGGCATCGCGTTCGGCCTCGCCGCCGGGACCGCGGAGACCGAGAATGCGGTCGCCAACGGCGACACCCGCACGCTCACGATCTACCACACGCATACCCAGGAGAGCGCGACCATCACGTTCAAGCGTGACGGGCGCTACGACCGCGCGGCCCTCGATCAGCTGAACTGGCTCCTGCGCGACTGGCGCATCAACGAGCCCACCAAGATGGATCCGCGCCTGTTCGATACGGTCTGGGAGGCCTATCGGCAGGTCGGCGCGGGCCAGCCGATCCACATCGTCTCGGCCTATCGCTCCCCCGGCACCAACGCGATGCTGCGCCGGCGCTCCAAGATGGTGGCGGAGTACAGCCAGCACATGCTCGGCAAGGCGATGGACTTCTTCCTGCCGGACGTGCCGATCGACCGGATCCGCGAGGTCGGGCTGCGGATGCAGCGCGGCGGCGTCGGCTGGTATCCGCATGCCGGCACGCCCTTCATCCATCTCGACGTCGGCTCGGTGCGGATGTGGCCGCGCATGACCCACGACCAGCTCGCCCGCCTGTTCCCGGACGGCAAGACCGTGCTGCTGCCGAGCGACAACCGGCCGTTCCCCCGCTACGAGGAGGCCAAGGCCGAGATCCTCGCCCGGGGCGGCACCGTGGCCGGCATCACCACCCAGATGGCCGACGGCGAGGAGGAGGACGGGCCCAGCCTGTTCGGCTTCCTGGCGAGCCTGTTCGGGGGCGGCCGATCCGAACCCGCACCCCCGCCCGCACCGCCGCCGGTGGCCGTGGCGGCGAAGACCCGCCGCGCCCCCGTCATCGCCGTGGCGAGCGCCGATCCGCAGGATCCGGTGGGGACGCGCGCCGCCCTCGCCTACGCGGCCCCCGCCGCCGACGACGCCCTGCGAGGCTCGCTGGTCCAGCGCGAGTTGGCGAAGGCGTCGGGCGGGCGGGACGCGGACGCGAAGTCCCTGCTGACCGCGGACCGCCCGGCTCCGGCGATCGACGACGCCGTGGCCGTGGTGGCGCCGCTGCCGCCGCGCCGGCCCTCCGACCTCGCCGCCGTCGCGGCGGCCCTCACCATGCCGCTGCCGCCGCCACGCCCCGTACAGTTCGCCGCCCTGGATGGCGGCATGGCCAACTTTGCGGCGCCGGGCGAACTCCGCGCCCTGGCGCGGGCAACCCCGCCCGAGCCGGTCCACCCCCGCACCCTGGTTGCCCCGAATGCCGACGCGAAGGCGCAGCTGCGCGCGCTGTTCGAGGCGGCCTCGTCCGGGCCCGTGACGGCGCCCGCGAGCCGCAGCGCACCGGTCCGGATCGCCGCCACCCGTGTCCGTGACGCCGCCCCCGACGCCGTCGTGGCCGCGGCCCCCGAGCGCCTGGCGACGCGGTTCAGCACCCGCAGTCCCGGGGACGATCTCACCGCGGCGCGGTTCACCGGCTCGGCGGCGCGGGCATCGTCCGGCGGACGCTGAGTTGGCGGCTCGGCGGGACGGCGCTGCCGATCCGTCAGGCTCTGGCTGCCCGGGACGTTTGCGTTGAACTCTGGCTGGTCCCGCTCAGCGCCTCAGCGCAGGGGCTTCGCAAGATCGACCGCCACGGCGGCGACGAGCGTCGCGACGTAGCCGTCATCCGGCATGGCGGCGATACGCTCCGCCTCCCCACCGCTGTTCGCGGCAACCGATGTCGCCAGCAGGAGCGCGGTGATCAACCCGCCCCCGGCGGCCGTCAGGGCCAGGTAGGCGCGCCGCGCTGCCCGCGGCGTTACCGTCCCGGTCTCGCTGAGGCACAGCGGTGTGGAATCGAGCTGCATCATGGCCGGTGATTCTGACGGGTTATGCTGGACCCGCCGCGGATCGATCAGACGCACGCACGATCCGTCGGCTCAACAGTGCAACGTGCCGTACCCGGCCGGGTTCGCGACGTTGGACGGATTTTTCAACTGGTATTGGTCCGCGTGGTTGACGAACCCGCGGGAGGGCACCGGCCGGCCCCCTCCCCGTCCTGTCGCAGCCGCTCAGCCTTCCTTGCCGGACACCTTCCCGAGCGCCGCCTGGGCCGCCGCGAGGCGGGCGATCGGCACCCGGTAGGGCGAGCAGGACACGTAATCGAGCCCGACCTCCTGGCAGAAGCCGACCGAGGCCGGGTCGCCACCGTGCTCGCCGCAGATGCCGAGCTTGATGTTCGGACGCGTCTTGCGGCCGCGCTCGACGCCGATGCGCACCAGCTCGCCGACACCCTCCTGATCGATGGTGATGAACGGGTCGGCCGGAAGGATGCCCTTCTGGGTGTAGGGGCCCAGGAAGGTCGCGGCGTCGTCGCGGGAGATGCCCAACGCCGTCTGGGTCAGGTCGTTGGTACCGAACGAGAAGAATTCGGCGGTCTCGGCGATCTGGCCGGCCATCAGCGCCGCCCGGGGCAGCTCGATCATGGTGCCGACCTGATAATCGAGGGTGGCGCCCTTCTCCGAAGCCACGGCCTTGGCCATGGCGTCGACGTGCCCTTTGACGATGTCGAACTCGGCGCGGGTGAAGACCAGCGGTACCATCACCTCGGGGGTGACCGGCGCGCCGGTATCGGCGGCGGCCTGCACGGCCGCCTCGAAGATCGCCCGGGCCTGCATCTCGGCGATCTCCGGGAAGGCGATCGCCAGGCGGCAGCCGCGGAAGCCGAGCATCGGGTTGTGCTCGGACAATTCCCGCATCCGGTGCCGGATCTTCTCCTCGGACACGCCGGTGGCCTTCACGACCTCAGCGACCTCGGCGTCGGTATGCGGCAGGAACTCGTGGAGCGGCGGGTCGAGCAACCGGATCGTCACCGGCAGGCCGGACATGATCGTGAACAGCTCCAGGAAGTCCTGGCGCTGGTAGGGCAGGATCTTGGCCAGAGCCGCCCGGCGGCCCTCGGCGTCGTCCGCCAGGATCATCTCGCGGACCGCGATGATGCGGTCACCTTCGAAGAACATGTGCTCGGTGCGGCACAGGCCGATGCCCTCGGCGCCGAAGTTGCGCGCGGTGCGGGCGTCGGTGGGCGTATCGGCGTTCGCCCGGACCTTCATGCCGCGGAAATCGTCGGCCCATTCCATCAGCGTTGCGAAGTCGCCGGAGAGCTCGGGCTCCAGCATCTTCACCGCGCCCTGGATCACCTGGCCGGTCGATCCGTCGATGGTGATCCGGTCGCCGGCCTTGAGCGTGACGCCGCCGACCGTGAGGGTCTGCGCCTTGTAGTCGATCCGGATCGAGCCGACGCCGGACACGCAGGGCTTGCCCATGCCGCGGGCGACCACGGCCGCGTGGCTGGTCATGCCGCCGCGGGTGGTCAGGATGCCCTCGGCGGCGTGCATGCCGTGGATGTCCTCGGGCGAGGTCTCGATCCGCACCAGGATGCACTTGCGCTCGGCCTTGCGGTGCGCCTCCGCGTCCTCGGAATTGAACACGATCTCGCCGGTGGCCGCGCCGGGCGAGGCCGGCAGGCCCGACGCGACGACCTTCCGCTCGGCCTTGGGGTCGATGGTCGGATGCAGGAGCTGGTCGAGGGCGCCCGGCTCGACCCGGCCGATCGCCTCCTCCCGGGTGATCAGCCCCTCCCCCGCCAGGTCCACGGCGATGCGCAGGGCGGCCTTGGCCGTGCGCTTGCCGTTCCGGGTCTGGAGCATCCAGAGCTTCCCCTTCTCGATGGTGAACTCCATGTCCTGCATGTCGCGGTAATGGCTCTCCAGGATCCCGTAGATCCGGGTCAGCTCCGCGAAGCTCTCGGGCATGGCCTTCTCCATGGAAGGCTTGTCGCTCTCGGCCTCGATGCGGGCCTTCTCGGTGATGTTCTGCGGGGTCCGGATGCCCGCCACCACGTCCTCACCCTGGGCGTTGATCAGGAACTCGCCGTAGAGCGCCTTCTCGCCGGTGGAGGGGTTGCGGGTGAAGGCGACGCCGGTCGCCGAGGTGTCCCCCATGTTGCCGAACACCATGGCCTGCACGTTCACCGCCGTGCCCCAGCTCTCCGGGATGCTGTTCAACTCCCGGTACTTCTTGGCCCGCGGGATCATCCAGGAATCAAAGACCGCACTGATCGCGCCCCAGAGCTGGTCCTCCGCGCCCTGCGGAAAGTCAGAGCCGTGCTCGTCGCGGACGATCTTCTTGTAGGTCTGGATCAGGGTCTTCCAGTCCTCGGCGCCGAGTTCCGTGTCGAGGTCGAAGCCCTTGCCCTCCTTGTAGTGCTCGAGCGCCTCCTCGAAGGCGTGGTGCTCCACGCCGAGCACGACGTTCGAGTACATCGTGATGAAGCGGCGGTAGGAATCGTAGGCGAAGCGCTCGTCCTCGGCCTCCTTGGCGAGCGCCAGGACGGTCTGATCGTTCAGGCCGAGGTTGAGCACCGTGTCCATCATGCCGGGCATCGAGGCCCGGGCGCCCGAGCGGACCGAGACCAGCAGCGGGTTCGTGGCGTCGCCGAACCGGCGGCCCGTGAGCGTGCCGATCTGGCCGAGCGCCTCCGTGACCTGAGCCTTCAGCTCCGGCGGATAGGACTTGCCGTTGTCGTAGTAGGCGGTACAGACCTCGGTGGTGATCGTGAAGCCGGGGGGAACCGGCAGGCCGAGGTTGGACATCTCGGCGAGGTTGGCGCCCTTGCCGCCGAGCAGGTCGCGCATCTGCGACTTGCCCTCCGCCTTGCCGTCGCCGAAGGCATAGACCCACTTCGCGCTGCCGGTCGCCATGTCGATCCCGTCCGTCTCTGATGCCCGGCGCGCGCCGAGCCGATGGGCGGGGTTGGACCATCACGCACCGCAACGCAAGATGAACACCCGGCGGCGTTGTGCGCACGCGGCTGACGGCGATGGCGGTCTGTCAGACCGGCGCCGTTCCCGACCCGATCCCGCGGTGGCTCCGGCGCGATGGAGGACGGCCCGCGCCCGTTCACCGCGGCGCGGCGCCGACGCTCACCGGAGGATGCCCAGTCCGAGCACGCCGACGACGATCAGATAGATCGCCACGATGTAATTGAGGAGCCGCGGCATCACGAGGATCAGGATCCCGGCGAGGATCGCGATGAGCGGCTGGAGGTTCGAGATGGTGATCGTCACGGGCGCCTCCCGGGGCCGAGCTTGGCCGCCGATATCGACGCCCCTACCCCACGGAGGTTCCCTGAAGCTTGAGCGGAGCGGCCGGAAAGTCCGACCGCCCCCACAATTCCAAGCCTCACGGATCTTCACCCAGGGACGGGATCCGTGAGGTTCGTCGGCCCCCCGCCGCTGCTCGGTCGCGCGGGCAGACCCCGATGAGTCGGGCTCATCGAGGTCTGGTCAGGGTCAGGGTTTGGGCGTCGGCGTCTGGGTGCCGGGGATCGGATCCTTGGCCTCGCCGGTGGGCAGGTTCACCGCGACCGTCGGGTGCGCCAGCTCCGGATAGGGCTCGATCACGTTGGCACCGTTGAGCGGCTTGTTCGCGCCGTTGTGGCAGGTGGCACAGTTGATCTTCGGCGCATCGCCGAGCGCCCCGAGGCGGTTGCGGGGAAACGTCGAGGTCAGCGGCGTCATGTAGTCCTGGTTGAGGTCGCGGACCATGCGGATGCCGTACCAGGCATGGACCCGGTTGGGGGTGCTGGTGTCCCACTGCGCCACCGAGCGGGTGTTGTGGCAGAAGGTGCAGTTCACCCCAAGCGACTGGGACATGCTGATCATGATCGCGAAGGTCTTCTCCGCGTCTTGGATCGGCTTGCCCTTCGACACCGGCAGCGCCGTCGTGGCGTTGACGCGGACTGCGTCCTCGGACGTGTCCTTGTACTGGTAGAAGGCCTGGTAGACGTCGTAGGGCAGCGAGGTGTTGCCGACCTCGGCGGAGGCCAGGTTCTGGCTGTTGTTGCGCGGGATGAACCGTCCGGCGCCCTGGACCGGGTGATCGAACCAGATATTGGCCGGCACCGGATTGCCGCGGTGGCAGGTGTAGCAGGTCACGCCGGCCTCATGGACGTGATTCTCCTTCCAGGACGAATTGATATACTGCGTCATCTGCAGCATCCGCCGGGCGACGCGCTTCTGGTAGAGCTCGTCGGAGGCCATGTTCTCGGTGCTGTGGCAGTAGGTGCAGCCCTGCTGGGGCGCGACCCACTCGGTGATCGACACCATCAGCCGGTTGAACTGCTCGGCCGAGAGGTCGCCGAGCACCTGCACGTTCTCGTAGACCGCTGAGGCCTTGTCGCCCCCCGCCTCCGCCGGGTCGGCCGGGGCCGGCGCGACGTTGGCGGCGGACAGCGCCGCGTTGCCGGCGCGGGTGCGGATCAGGTCCATCCCGGTGCCGCGGAAGCCGGTCTGCTTGACCGCCATGGGCGGGTGGGTCCAGCCCGCGCCGCCGAACATCGCGATGGTGAGGAACAGGGCCAGCGCCCCGCCAACTACCGCCAGTATCGTCTTCATGACGGCCTCCTCACGGCTTCATGCCGGGTGCGAGATGGGCGGGATCGATGATCGGTCCGTAGACCTGCGGATAGGACGGCGCGACGCCGTGCTTGACCGCCCAGAGGTACCAGTTGTCGACCACGGTGCCGGTGAGCAGGATGCCGATGCCGCCGGTCAGCGTCGTCAGGACCGCGAACCACCAGGCCCAGCGGTGGATCGACTCCATCGTGGCGTTGAAGCCCATGGTCCAGCGCCAGAACAGGGCGGCCCGCTCGGTCGCCGTGCCGCGGTCGACGATCTGGTCGATCTCACGCTCGGCACCGTAGCGCGAGCAGGCCAGGATCGTGCCCCCGTGCATCGCAAACAGCAGCGTCGATCCGTAGAGGAACGTGATCGAGAGCATGTGGAACGGGTTGTAGAACAGGTTCCCGTAGCGGAGCGAGAAGGCCGCCGTCCAATCGAGGTGCGGGAAGATGCCGAAGGGGACCGCCTCCGACCAGGAGCCCATCAGCACGGGGCGGATGAAGCCGAGGACGAGGTAGAGCCAGATCGCCGAGGCGAAGGCCCACGGCACGTGGGTGCCGAGACCCAGGGCCCGCGCCCGCCGATAGAGGTGGACCCACCAGAGCAGGATCGCGGCGGTGAGGAAGAAGCCGGCGATCAGCCACCAGCCTCCCTCGTTGAGGGGCGGCAGGACCTTCAGGCCGTATTTCGGCAGGGGCGGCTCCAGGGCGAGCCAGGGCAATTGCCGGACGAACTGGACGGGACTCCAGTTCACCGAGGCCCACATGTTGAGGCCGATGATCTCGAAGGCGATCAGCCCGCAGACCATCGAGAGGGCCGCGATGTAGCCGATGTAGATCGGCCCGACCTGGCTGTTCCCGAAGAGCCCGAACAGGTAGCTGTTGAACGGCTTGCCGACCCGGTCATCGATCTCGACCGGGATGCCCTGCTCCGGCTTCAGGGGGCGGACTTGAACCTGCGTGAAGATGTTCTGGTAATAGGCCATCGCCCGCCCTCCCCGGTGAGCCGCGCGAGCCGCCGGCCCGCCTCATCCCGTGTGGTTTCTTTTCGGTCGCGTGGTGCGCCGTCCCGCCCTCAGCGCCAGACCGGCAGGTTGAGCCACCAGCCCCACCATTGCGGCCAGCCCTGCGTCCAGAACGGCCCGCTGATCACGATGCAGACGGCGCTCCAGAACCCCGCCGACAGGGCCAGGAACAGGCCCAGGCGGTGGATGCCCAGGGTGCCGATCGAGTAGCCGATCGTGTCGCGGAAGAAGGTGTCCTCATGCTCGGGGGTCTTCACGGTCTCCCCCTTCTTCGGGTTGGTCGCCGCGAGGATCAGGCCGCCGTGCATCGCCAGGGCCAGCGTGGTCGTGAAGAAGAACGTCACGGCCAGCATGTGCGCCGGATTGTAGTGGAAGTGGAGGTACTGGTACCCGGTGTTGGACACCCAATCGAGGTGGCTGAGGATGCCGTAGGGGAAGCCGTAGCCCCAGGCGCCCATCAGGAACGGGCGGATCACCTCCAGGGTGAAGTAGGCGAAGATCGCCATCCCGAAGGCCGCCGGCACGTGGTAGCCGATGCCGAGCTTGCGGCAGATCTCGACCTCGCGCAGGGCCCAGGAGACGAAGGAACCGAGCGCGCAGAACGTGATGATCTGCCAGAGCCCGCCCTCCCTAAGCGGGGCGAGCTTCAATCCGTAGCTGATGTCGGGGGGCGCGATGTTGATCTGCCAGACGTTCCAGGTCGGGCCGATCGCCGCGCCGTAGATCACCAGGGCGGTGCCGAGCACCGTGAAGAAGATCCCGACAACGCCGAAGAAGCCGACGAAGAACGGCCCGACCCAGAAGTCGAACAGGTCGCCGCCGAGCAGCGTGCCGCCGCGAATCCTGTATTTGCGCTCGAAGCTCAGCATCGCCATGGCGGCTGCTCCCCAGTCAGGCCGAAGAAGGGATGGGGGGTGACCGCGGCCCTCGCGCGCCGCGGTCCGGACCGGCACTCAGGCCGGCAGTTGCGGCAGCGCGAGCGTGATCGCGTTCGCGGCCTTGTTGTTCTTCGGGCCGTCCAGCCAGTTGAACCGGTCGGTCGAGAGCAGAATGAAGTGGATCAGCAGCGCCAGGATGAAGAGGAAGGTGAACAGGGCCACCAGCGTGCGCCGCGGATCGAACAGCAACCAAACCTTGTGCATCCGATCCTCCTCAACCGATCATCGTGACGAGGGCGTGGGCCGCATCGCGGACGCCTTCGAGCGAGGCATAGCCCTGCGGTCCGGGAAGCCACGGGCGCCACAGCCAGACGAGGATGTGGGCGACCACGGCGATCGCCGTGAAGATGAGGAAGCTCGTCAGGAAGATCGCGTGGAACTCCTTGGCTTCCGGTTCCGTCAGCCCGGACAGGCTGCTCGGTCTTTCTGTTGCAACGGGTCCACCGGCCATCGTTCAGACCTCCGTGTGTTGGCCGCGCTTCTGACGAAGCGCGACGGGTGCTGCCGTGTTGCTCTAGGCGGTCACGGCTTGACTTCCCCCGCGTCACCGGACGGAAGCGTCTCGGACAGGGCGTTCAGCCCATGAAGGCAAAGGGAATGGCCTGGACGGCCATGGCGCGGGCCTCGCCGAAGACCGAGCGGCGCGCCGGTACCAGCCCCGGGCGCGCCGGAGCGCGGGTCGGCATGACCCGGTTCAGCGTCGCCGCGGCGAGGAAGAACGGGTAGGTCGCCGCCAGGATCAGCCGGAATTGGATCTCTTCCTGGTGCTGGCGGGCGGTCGGGACCATCGTTCGCATCGTCAGGTCTCCTCTGGGTGAAACGGAAAGGCGGCTCATGCGGGGACACCCCCAGCGAGATCGGCCCGGGCCCGCGCCACATGGGCGGGCGCGACGGCGGCGGATTCGGCGTTGCGGGCGGCGCGCTCGGCGGCGTCCCGCAGGCGTTTGGCGGCGGAGATCCGGGCCAGAACCGGCTGCGCCTCGACCAGGTCGTCGAGGGCCGCGCGCGCGGCCTCGTCCCAGGGCAGCTCGCGATGGTGGCGCGCCGGGGTCGCCTCAACCTTGTCCATGTCGCGGGCGAGCGGCAGGATGTGGAAGAGCGTGTCGAACAGGGCGTTGCAGACCTCTTGGACGAGGTAGGTCGCGCCGGAAAAGCCCATGAACGGCGTTCCGGTGTGCCGCCGGATGATCGCCCCCGGGAACGAGGCCGGGACGTAGGTCGCGCGGGCTCCGCATTCCGCGAGGTACATCCGCTCGTTGAACGAGCCGAACAGGACCAGCGGCGGCCTGGCGGCGATGGCCTTCCGCACGGCGTCGTTGTCGGGCTTGAGGCCCGGCGACCGTCCGAAGGCGAAGTGGCAGGGCAGGCCCATCTCGTCTTCGAGGAAGTGGCGGACGCCCCGGGCGTAGGTCTCGGTGGCGACGATGCCGAAGCTCGCGGTCCCGAAAAAATCCTGCGTCACCGACCGCCACAGGTCCCAGACCGGCTTGATGGTCGTGTGCCGCTCCCGCTCGATGAACGGCTCCGGATCGAGGCCGAGGATCGCGCCGAGGGAACGCAGGAACTTGGTGGTCGACAGGATGCCGATTGGCGCCTGGAGGTAGGGCCGCTCCAGATCCTCGCAGAGCAGGCGGCCGAACTCCCGGTAGAGGCAGATATTGGCGTCGGCGTTGACGAGCTTGGGCACGTCCGCGAGGTGCGAGCCCAGCGGGAAGGTCAGGTTGACTTCGGCGCCGATCCCCTCGACCAGCCGCCGGATCTCGGCGAGGTCGGAGGGCATGTTGAAGGTGCCGTAGGCCGGGCCGATCAGGTTGACCCGCGGCTTCTCGCCGGGCTTCTTCTCCGGCCGGGCCGGGATGCCCTTCTTGGCGAATTTCTTGGCCCCGTATTCCTGCCAGAGCCAGCGCATGGCCCGGTCGGCCGCCTGCCACTGGTCCTCGTCGATGGTGCGCGGCAGGAACCGCTGGAGGCCGGTGCCCTCGGGGGTCACGCCGCCGCCGATCATCTCGGCGATGGAGCCGGTGACGACCACGCTGGGCAGTCCGGGATCGAGGGTGGCGTGGGCGCGTTTCATCGCGCCCTCGGTGCCGTGGCGTCCGAGTTCCTCTTCCGCCAGCCCGGTGACGACGATCGGAAGCTCGTGCGGCGGCAACGCGTCGGTGTAGTGCAGCACCGAGGTCACCGGCAGGTTCTCGCAGCCGACCGGTCCGTCGATGACGACCTGAAGACCCTTGATCGCCGTGAAGACGTAGACCGCGCCCCAGTAGCCGCCGGCCCTGTCGTGATCGAGGATCAGCATCACGCCATCTCCCCGATCGGCTTCGCTGCGCCCTCGATCTTCGGGCCCTGGCGCCTCTGCGGCACCTCCTGCCAGACGCCGGCGGCGTAGCCGGTGCCGACGCCCTCGAAGAAGTCGCGCATGGCGTCGAACCGCGCCTTGTTGCCGAGCGCGGCGTTAATCACCGTGGCGAGGGATCCGGCGCCGGCCGCGCCCATCAGCGGGCGGGCCGAGATCAGGTTGGTGAAGTAGAGCGCGGGGGTACCGCGCTCCTTGGCCCGCTGGACCACCGGCGTCGTGCCGATGGCGAGGTCGGGCTTGAGCGAGTCGAGGGCGTAGAGGTCGTCCTCCAGGGAGGCGCGGTACTGCACCTGCGTGCCGCGGGCTTCCAGCCAGTCGCGGTCGGCTTCGGACCACGGCGTGCGCGGGCAGGCGGTGCCGACATAGGGCACCTCGGCGCCGCTCTCGACGAGGAGGCGCGCCACCAGCAGCTCCGAGCCCTCGTAGCCCGAGAGCGTGATCCGGCCCTTGATCGGCATCGCGGCGAGCGCCCCGCGGATGCCGGGCAGGATCCGGTTCTTGGCCGCCTCGACGGTGCCGCGGGCGACCCCGCAGGCCGCGCCGATCCGGTCGAGCCAGTCGGCGGTACCGTCGACGCCCACCGGCGCGGAGCCGACGATCGGCCGGCCGGCGGCCTCGAACTCGCGGATCGAGGCCGTGTAGAACGGGTGGATCGCCGCCACGGCGGCGCAATCAAGGGCCGCGTAGAGCTCCCGCCACTCCCGGGTCGGCACCACCGGCCCGGCCGCGAGGCCGAGGGGCTCGAGCAGCGCGCCGATCACCACCGGGTCGGCGGGAAAGACCTCGCCCAGCAGCGCCACGCTCGGACGCTCCGAACGGCCGCCGCGGGGCGCCGCCACCGGGCCCTGCTCGGCCTCCGAGCGGGCGACCTTGAGCATGGCGCCGGCCAGAACGTCCTTGGCCTCGGCATGGGTCGGGACACCGAAGCCCGGGACGTCGATACCGATCACCCGGACGCCGTCGATCTCCTTCGGCAGCAGCCGAAGCGGGACGCCCGAGGCGGTCGGCACGCAGAGGTTGATAACGACGACGGCGTCGTAATCCGCGGGCTTGGCCGTGGCGTAGACCGCCTCGCGGATGTCCTCGAACAGCTTGCCTGTGACCAGCGTCTCCGAATTGAACGGCACGTAGCCGACGCTGCGCCGGGCTCCGTAGAAATGCGACGTGAAGGTCAGGCCATAGACGCAGCAGGCCGATCCCGAGAGGATCGTGGCGGTCCGGCGCATCCGGAGGCCGACCCGGAGCGAGCCGAAGGCCGGGCACATGCTCTGCGGCTGGTCGTGCGGCCCCTGCGGGTAGTCCTCGCGGAGCTGCGCCAGCGTCTCCGACATCCCGGCCGCCTCGGCGGTTTCCCGCATCGCGTCCTTGCCGGAATGGCAGCCCAGCCCGTCGCCCTTCGTGGCGTCGAGGTTGATCGCCTCGGCCGGCGGGGCGGCGGCGCGGGGGCGGGCCCGCAGATCGGCGATGTCGAGGGAGACGGCCATGCCTCAAACCTCGTCGTAGACGACTTCGAGGGACGGCTTGGTCACGTGGGCGACGCCGCACATGTCCTCGTGGGTCGCCGGGACCAGCACCACGTCGCGGCCGGTCACGTCGCTGGAGAACAGGCCGAGCAGCCCGTCCTGTGTCAGCGGCGTTGGCCGGTGCGGCGCGGCGTCGGCGACGTTGGCGGCGAGGTCGGAGAACAGCGAGCCCCAGCGGCTCTCCGGCCGGCCGATGATCTCGTAATTCGCGCTCTTGCGGCGGATGTCGTCGTCGGCCGGGATCGAGGCCAGGACCGGGATGCCGGCGGCGTCCGCGAAGGCCTGGGCCTCGCCGGTGCCGTCGTCCTTGTTGATCACCAGGCCGCCGACCCCGACATTGCCGCCGAGCTTGCGGAAATACTCCACCGCCGAGCAGACGTTGTTGGCGACGTAAAGGGATTGCAGGTCGTTCGAGCCGACGACGATGACCTTCTGGCACATGTCCCGGGCGATCGGCAGGCCGAAGCCGCCGCAGACCACGTCGCCCAGGAAGTCCAGCAGGACGAAGTCGAAGCCCCAATCGTGGAAGCCCAGCTTCTCCAGCAACTCGAAGCCGTGGATGATGCCGCGGCCGCCGCAGCCGCGTCCGACTTCCGGGCCGCCGAGTTCCATGGCGTAGACGCCGTCGCGCTTGAAGCAGACGTCGCCGATGGCTACCGCCTCGCCGGCGAGCTTCTTGCGGGTCGAGGTCTCGATGATGGTCGGGCAGGCCTTGCCGCCGAACAGCAGCGAGGTCGTGTCGCTCTTCGGGTCGCAGCCGATCAGCAGGACCTTCTTGCCCTGCTGGGCCATCATGTAGCTGAGATTGGCCAGGGTGAACGACTTGCCGATGCCGCCCTTGCCGTAGATCGCGATGATCTGCGTCTCCTTCTTCACCGGGGCGGTCGGGACCGCGTCCGGCTCGATCGCCGCTTCGGCGCGGAGCTGGGTGGCCTGGCTGAGGGCGGCTTTGTTGAGCTGAACGTTCACGCGGCGTCCCTCCAGTCGAGAATCATCTTCAGGCAGGCGGGATCGGCGAAGGCTGTGCGATAGGCGTCCTCGGCCCGAGCGGCCGGGGCGCGGTGCGTGATCAGCCCGTCGAGATTGAGCCGGCCCCCCTCGATCAGCGCCGTCACGGCGGCGAGATCCTCGGGGCGGAATTCGGCGGAGATCCGGATCCGGGCCTCCCGCATGAAGGCGGGGGGGAAGGTGAAGCTGAGCGGCGCCTCATAGAAGCCGGCCAGCACGATCTCGCCGCCGGGGGCGAGGCGGGCGATCAGCGCGTCCAGCCCGGAGGCATCGCCGCTCACGTCCGTGACGACCGCGTAGTCGCGGCGCGGATCCGCCTGGGGCGTCACCACCGGGTAGCCGTGGTCCCCCGCGATGCGGGTCGGGTCCGTCTCCCACACGGTGGGCTCCGCGCCGGCCACCAGGGTCAGGCGGGCGAGCAGCCGCCCGAGCACCCCATGCCCGACGATCAGCGGGGTCGCACCGGGACGGATTCCGCCCAGCGCCCGGTAGGCGGTCGCCGCCAGGGCGAGCAGGCAGGCACGGTCGCCCAGCGCCGCATCCACCGCAACGAGACGCGCGGCCGGCGCCACGAGATGGGAGGCGGCGCCGCCGAACAGGCCGCGCACGGGGCCGAAGCAGCGCGCCCCTGGGACGTAGACGGTCTGGCCGACTCGGACCGCACCGGCGGCATCGGCCTCCACGACTGTGCCCACCGACTCGTAGCCCGGCACCAGGGGATAGCCCATGCCCGGGAACGGCGGCATCCGGCCCGACCAGAGCAGGCGCTCGGTCCCGGTGCTGATCCCGCTCCAGGCCACGGCGACGACCGCGTCGGCCTCGCCGGGAGGGGTCAGCGAAAGATGCTGGATGGCGAGGCGCTCCGGTCCTTCGAGGATGACGGCGAGAGCGTCCATGGCTGGGAGATTCCGCCCTGTGTGACGCGACTCTCGCCGATCGGAGCCGCTAAGTGTCATCCTAGATAGACACATCAAAGCGTCAAGTCATTCTTACGCAAGCGGGCCCGATTTTTGGGCGACGAGCACGCGGGTGAGCAGCGGACGCCGCGTCGGCCGCTCGCGGACGGCGGTGAAACCGGCGGCCGTCAGCATGGTGTGGAGCTCCTCGCGGCGGCGCGGGCGTCCGGATCCCATCGCCAGGAGGTAGAAGCCGAAATAGGCGTCCCCGACCGGCTCGGCGCCGGGCGTGCCGGCCATCGGCTCGGCCAGCAGCAGCAGCCCGCCGGGCGCCAGAGCGCGGTGGGCCGCCGCGAGCAGGGCTTGCGCCGGGCCGTCGTCATGGTCGTGGACCACGCGCACCAGCGTGATGGCGTCGGCGCCCGCCGGCAGATCGGCGTGGAAGTCGCCGCCGCGGCAGGCGATCCGCTCGGACAGGCCCGCCCGCGACAGGCGCGCCGCGGCCCGTTCGGCGACGGCGGGCAGGTCGAACAGGGTGAGTCGCAGCCCGGCATGGCGCGCCGCGACGGCCTCCAGGAAGGCCCCCTCGCCGCCGCCGACATCCATCAGGTGCCGGATCCGGGACAGGTCGCAGGCGTCGAGCACATCCTCCGAGATGAGCGCCTGCGAGGCGCCCATCAGGCCGCCATAGGGGGCGACCGTCCGCGCATCCCCCTCCGCGCCGGTGGCGTAGGGCCAGTAGCCGGAGAGGCGCGTCGGCGGCGCCTGCCCGCGCAGGAGCGCCACCGGATCGGCGAGGTCGGTATAGAGCAGCGCGTGATGCGCGACCATGGCGCCGATCCCGGGGTTACCGACCAGGGCCGCGCCCAGATCGGCGAGCCCGAACCGGTCTCCGGGGAGGGACCGCAGCAGCGCGAGGGATTCAGCCGCCCGCAGCAGGCGCCGGGCGTTCTCCGGCGGCAGGTCGAGGCGCGACGCCAGGGCGTCGACGGTCAATGGGCCCGCCGCCAGGATGGCGAACAGGTCGAGCCGGATGCAGGCGGCGAGCACCTGTGCGTAGACGAAGCCGGCGCAGAGATCGAACAGCGCCCGGGTATTCCGGCGGGCGATGCCCCGGGTCAGCGGGAAGCCCGCTGCCCACCGCTGGAACCGCGGGCTCGCCACCAGACGATTGCGCCACGCGAGCCACCGGTCGCGCAGGGCCGTCGGGACCGGCGCCGCGGCACCGGACCCCGGGAGGGAGCCGGCGCTCAGGCCGCGACCGCGCGCAGGCGCGCGGGCAGGAACAGCCGCGCCTGCGCCTCGATCTCGGCGGTGAGTGCGGCCGCGCCGGGGCAGGCCGGGATCGCCGCCACCGCCTCCCGGGTCAGGCGCGACAGGCGGTCCAGCGCGCCGCCGGTCCCGAGCAGAGCCGCCGCGTTGGGGCGCCCGAGCGTGGCATCGCGCCCCGCCGGCTTCCCGATCTCCTCCTGGCGGCAGGCGACGTCACGCAGGTCGTCGGCGACCTGATAGGCCTCCCCGAGGCATTCCCCGAGGCGCCGCCACGGTTCCGGCTCTGCGCCGGCCGCGGCCGCCCCGGCCGCCGTGGCGGCGGCGAACAGGGCCCCGGTCTTGGCCTGCTGATAGTCGCTGAGGCTCACATGGGTCTCGGATTCCCAGGCCTGTCCCGCCGCGATGCCGGACGGCGAGCCCGCGGCCCGGCCGAGCAGCCCCACCAGGCGGACCAGCCGTCCCTGATAGGGGCCCGCGGCCCGGGCCAGGGTCTCGAAGGCGAGGACGATCAGCGCGTCGCCGGTCAGCACGGCGATCGGTTCGCCGAAGGCCACGTGGACCGAGGGCTTCTGGCGCCGCATCGGCGCGTCGTCGAAACAGGGCAGGTCGTCGTGGACCAGGGAGGCACAGTGGAGCAATTCGATCGCCGCTGCCGCCGCTTCAGACCCGGCGGGATCGTCGTCGCCGCAGGCGCGGGCCACCGACAGGCACAGGCGCGGGCGAATCCGATGCCCGCCCGGGAAGACGGCGTAGCGCAACGCCTCCGCCAGCAGGGGGGGCGCGCCCGGCGCCTCCGCGTAGGCTACGGCGCGATCCAGCGCCATCTCGATTCGCCGGCCCGACTCCATCGCGTTGCCTCCTGTGTGGTGTTGGCTTGTCAGCGACAGGTGTCATTTCTTATTGACACTCCGGTGGCGGGAGATCAATCCCTTCCGGGGTGCAGAGCGGGGCGAACGTGGCGCAGGAACGCGTCGTCGTGATCGGGGCCGGGATCGGCGGCTTGGCCGCCGCCCTCCGGCTGGCGCAGGCCGGCCTAGACGTCACCGTCCTGGAACGGGCCGCGCGTCCCGGCGGCAAGATGCGCAGCGTTCCGGTCGGAGACCGGGCGGTCGAGGCCGGGCCGACCGTCTTCACCATGCGCTGGGTGTTCGAGGAGCTGTTCGCCGAATGCGGCGCGCACCTCGAAGACCGGGTTGCGCTGACGCGGGCGGATCTCCTCGCCCGGCACGCCTGGAGCCGCACGGAACGGCTCGATCTCTTCGCCGATATCGAGGCCTCGGCGGCCGCCGTCGACGCCTTCGCGGGTCCCCGGGAGGCCGAGGGCTACCGGCGGTTCTGCGCCCGCTCGGCGGAGGTCTACCGCACGCTGGAGGGACCGTTCATCCGCGACGGGCGGACCAGCCCGGCGGGCCTCGCGCAGCGGGTCGGGCTGTCCGGGCTCGGCGATCTCTGGCGGATCCAGCCCTTCGCCACCCTGTGGTCGGCATTGGGCAGCTTCTTCCGCGATCCGCGGCTGCTGCAGCTGTTCGGACGCTACGCCACCTATTGCGGCGCCTCGCCGTTCAGCGCGCCGGCGACCCTGATGCTCGTCGCCCATGTGGAGCAGGCGGGGGTCTGGACCGTGGCGGGGGGCTTGAGCGCCCTGGCGCGGGCGGTGGCGGATCTCGCCGCCGCTCGGGGCGCGGCGTTCCGCTACGGCGCCCATGTGGAGCGGATCGTCGTCGAGCGCGGCCGGGTCGCCGGGATCGTGCTCGCGGGCGGCGAGTGGATCGCTACCGACCGCATCGTCTGCAACGCCGATTGCGCCGCCCTGGGGGCCGGGCTGCTCGGGCCGGACGCGGCCGCGGCCGGCGCGCGGCTGGCGCCCGCCGAACGCTCGCTCTCGGCCGTGACCCTCTGCACCGCGGCGGTGCCCACGGGCTTCCCCCTGGCCCACCATTCCGTGTTCTTCTCGCGGGACTACCGCGCCGAGTTCGACGCGATCCTGCGCGACCGGTGCCTTCCCGACGACCCGACCGTCTACATCTGCGCGCAGGACAGGACCGAGTCCGGCACCGTTCCCGCCGGACCGGAGCGGCTGCTCCTGCTCGTCAACGCCCCGGCGGATGGCCGGGACCGCCCGCTCACGCCGCCGGAGATCGAGACATGCACGCGGACCCTGTACCGCCGGCTGGAGGCCTGCGGGCTGAGCCTGGACGCGGCGTCGGCCCCGGCGGTGACGACGCCGGCAGCGTTCGAGGCCTTGTTTCCCGGGACGGGGGGCGCGCTCTACGGCCGGGCGGCACAGGGCTGGGCGGCGACGTTCAAACGGGCCGGGGCGCGGACGGCGGTGCCGGGCCTCTATCTGGCGGGGGGCTCGGTCCATCCGGGTCCCGGCGTGCCGATGGCGGCGCAGTCGGGCCGGCTGGCCGCGGCGGCGATCCTGGACGACCTCGCTTCGACGGCCCGGTCGCCCAGGGCGGCTACGCGTGGTGGTACGTCGATGCGGTGAGCGACGACGGCCGCCAGGGCCTCACGATCATCGCGTTCATCGGGAGCGTGTTCTCGCCCTACTATGCCTGGAGCGCCGAGCGGGATCCGTTCGCCCATTGCGCCATGAACGTGGTCCTCTACGGCGCGCGCAGCCGCTTCGCCATGACGGAGCGCCGGGGTCACAGCCTGTCGCGGGACGCCGACCATATCGCCATCGGCCCGAGCGCCATGCACTGGGACGGCACGGCGCTGACGATCCGCATCGACGAGCGCGGTGCGCCCCTGCCCTTCGCCCTGCGCGGCACCGTCCGGCTGGAGCCGCCGGGCTTCACCGCCGGCCCGTTCCACCTCGACCGGGCCGGACGCCACCGCTGGTGGCCGATGGCGCCCTCCTCCCGCGTCGAGGTCGATTTCGCGCAGCCTGGCCTGCGCTGGAGCGGGAGCGCCTACTTTGACACCAATGACGGCGACGAGGCGCTGGAGGCGGCGTTCTCCCGCTGGACCTGGTGCCGCGCCGACCTGCCGGACGGCGCCGCGATCCTCTACGACGTGCATCACCGGGAGGGCGGCGGCCAGAACCTGTCGCTGCGCTTCGCCCGGGACGGCAGCCGCCGTGAGATCCGCCCGCCGGTCGCCGCCGCCCTGCCGGCGACCCGCCTCTGGCGGGTGGGCCGGGAGACCCGCAGCGACGACGGCCGCGCGCGGGTTCTCGCCACCTACGAGAACACGCCCTTCTACGCGCGCTCGCTGCTCGCCTCGACGCTCTGCGGCGAGCCGGTCCGGGCGATGCACGAGAGCCTGTCGCTGGATCGCTTCCGGAACCCGCTGGTGCAGCTGATGCTGCCCTTCCGCATGCCGCGGCCGCCGGTGGTCCGGTAGGGAGGGCTGCCGTGCCGCCGCCGGGCGGGCCGCTCAGTGTTTACCCGGTGACCCCGCTTGTGCGAGAGGGCGGCGGCTGCGATCCTCGCGCCGTCAACCGAGGCGGTCACCGGCATGCGAGTCGACGAGGCGTCAATCGGTCCGCGCGTTCTCATCTACAGCCACGATACGTTCGGGCTGGGGCACCTGCGCCGCTCGCGGGCCATCGCCAACGCCATCGTCGCGTGCGACGGCCGGGCCCAGGCGATGATCGTCTCGGGTTCGCCGGTGATCGACCGCTTCGCCTTCGCCCCCGGGGTGCGGACGGTCCGGCTGCCCCCGGTGACCAAATCCGCGGATGGGGAATACAGCAGCCTCGACGCGGCCGTCCCCCTGGTCCGGACCGTGGCCCTCCGCTCGGAGGTGATCGCCCGCAGCTGCGAGACCTTCGATCCCGACATGATCATCGTCGACAAGGAGCCCGCCGGGTTCCACGGCGAGCTGCTGCCGACCCTGGCATGGGCCGCTGCCCGTGGCATCCGCCTGGTCCTCGGCCTGCGCGACGTGCTCGATGAGGCCGACCGCCTCGTGCCCGAGTGGGAGCGCAAGGGCGCCGTCGAGACCATGGCGCGCTTCTACGACGAGATCTGGGTCTACGGGCTCAGCCGTATCCACGAGCCCCTGGCGGCGCTGCCGATGGACCCGGCGCTGACCGCGCGGATCGCCGCCCGGCTGATCTTCACGGGCTATCTGCGCCGCGACCTCCCGGAGCGGCGCCCCGGCCGCGAGGAGCCCGCCATGGCGAGCGGCCCGTTCATCCTGGTCACCGCGGGCGGCGGCGGCGACGGCGCCTCCCTGATCGACTGGGTCATCGCCGCCTACGAGGCTGATCCCGGCATCCCGCTGCCCGCCCTCGTCGCCTTCGGGCCGTTCCTCGACGCCGCGACGCGCGACGGGTTCGACGCGCGCATCCGGGCGCTGTCCGGGAAGATCGCCGCGATCACCTTCGACAGCGAGATCGAATTCCTGATGGGCAAGGCGGCCGGCGTCGTGGCGATGGGCGGCTACAACACCTTCTGCGAGATCCTGTCCTTCGATCGCCGGGCGATCCTGGTCCCCCGCACGGAGCCGCGCCGGGAACAGGCGATCCGCGCTCTGGCGGCGGAGCGGCTGGGCTTGGTCCGGGTCCTGATGGAGGCGGAGGGCCGGGCGCCGGACCGCATGGCCGCCGCACTCCGGGCCCTGCCGGACCAGACCGAGCCGTCGCGGGTCCTGATCCCGGGCCTGCTCGGCGGCCTCGACGCGGTCGCCCGCCGGGTCCGGGCGCTCGCCGGGTCCGGCATCGGCCGCCCGCGTGTGCGGGCCTACTCGTGACGCACAGGCGGATCGCCGTGGTGCTGAAAGGCTATCCGCGGCTGTCCGAGACCTTCATCGCCCAGGAGATCCTGGCGCTGGAGCAGCGCGGCCTGCCCCTGGAGATCTGGTCCCTGCGCCGCCCGACCGACCGGGCGCGCCATCCGATGCACGCGCAGATCCGCGCCCCGGTCACCTATCTGCCGGAATACCTGCACACGGCGCCGCTGCGGGTGCTCCGGGGCCTCCTGGCGGCGTTGCGGCGGCCGCGGTTCGGCGCGCTGCTCGCGCTGTTTGCCCGCGATCTCCGGCGCGACCGGACGCTCTCGCGCCTGCGCCGCCTCGGGCAGGCCCTGGTGCTCGCCCGGGAACTGCCCGCCGAAATCGCCCACATCCACGTGCATTTCCTGCACACGCCCGCCAGCGTTGCCCGCTACGCCGCCCTGCTGACCGGACGCGGCTGGAGTTTTTCGGCCCACGCCAAGGACATCTGGACGACGCCGGACTGGGAGCTGATCGAGAAACTGAATGACGCGCTCTGGGGTGTGGCCTGCACCCGCGACGGCCAGGGGCGGCTCGACCGCCTGGCTCCGGGCCGGACGCGCCTCGCCTATCACGGGCTCGACCTCGGCCGCTTCCCGGCACCGCCTCCGCCCCGGGAGGCGCGCGACGGCAGCGATCCGGCCGCACCGCTCCGGTTCCTCTGCGTGGGGCGGCTCGTGGCCAAGAAGGGGCACGACGACCTGATCGACGCCCTCGCCTCCCTGCCCGCCACCCTGCATTGGACCCTCGACCTGATCGGCGGCGGCGCGTTGCGCCAATCCCTGGAGGCGCGGGTCCGCGACCGGGGCCTCGCCGGACGGGTGACGTTCCGGGGCGCCCTGGCGCAACCCGACGTGATCGCGGCCATGCGCGCGGCCGACCTGTTCGTGCTGCCGACCAAGCCCGGCCCCGGCGGCGACCGCGACGGCTTGCCGAACGTGCTGATGGAGGCCGCGAGCCAGGCCCTGCCGATCCTCGCGACCGCCTTCGCGGGGACGCCGGAATTCATTGCCGACGGCGTCCAGGGACTCCTCGTCCGGCCCGGCGATCCGGCGGCGCTGCGGGCGGCCCTGATCCAGCTGGCCCAGGATCCGCACCGGAGAGGTCGCCTCGGCGCGGCGGCGCGGGCGCGGCTCGTGACAGACTTCTCCGAGGCGGCGGCGGTGTCGCTGATCGCGGAGCGGCTGCGGACTTCGGCAGGCCTCGCGACACCCACGCCTCCGACCGCGACGGAGGTCACCGCGTGCGCGTCCTGATCGCCGTCACGCACCTGCTCGGCGCCGGGCACCTGACCCGCGCCGCGGCCCTCGCCCGGGCCTTCGCGGATGCCGGCCACGAGGCGATGCTGATCTCCGGCGGGGTGCCGGCCCCGATGGTGCGCCTCGACGGCGTCCGTCTCGTCCAGCTGCCGCCGCTCAAGATCGCCGGCACGGATTTCTCGACGCTGCTCAAGCCGGATGGGGCGCCGGCGGATGCGGCGTGGCTGGCGCGCCGCCGCGCCCTGATGGACGAGACGGTCGGGACCTTCGCGCCGGACGCCGTCGTGACCGAGCTGTTCCCCTTCGGTCGCAGGGCCCTGGCGGCCGAGTTCCTGGCCCTCGTCGAGGCCGCGCATGCGAGCGTGCCGCGCCCGCTCGTGCTCGCCTCGGTGCGCGACATCCTGGTCGCCTCCGAGAAGCCGGAGCGGATCGCCCAGGCTCATGCCCGGGTTGCCGCCTTCTACGATGCCGTGCTGGTCCACGGCGATCCGGCGCTCGCGCCCCTCGACGCCTCCTGGCCGCTCGATGCCGAAACCGCGGGAAAGCTCCGCTACACCGGCTACGTGGACGAGGGGACCCGTTCCGCCGCCGGTGACGCGCGCGCCGGCGTGCTGGTCGCCGCCGGATCCGGGCCGGCCGGGCTGGTCCTGCTGCGCGCCGCCGCCGAGGCGGGCCGCCGGCAGCCGGAACTCGGCTGGCGGATCCTGGCGGGACACGGCGTGCCGGAGGCGGCGCTGTCGGCGCTCGCCCGCGGCCTGCCGGAGGGCGTCCTCGGCCGCGCCCGGACCGATTACCGGACCCTGCTGGCCGGGGCCGCGGTCTCGGTGAGCCAGTGCGGCTACAACACCGCCACGGATCTGCTGGCGGCCGGGACGCCCGCGGTGCTGGTGCCGTTCGAGGCCGGCGGCGAGACGGAGCAGCGGCTGCGTGCCGAGCGCCTCGCCGCCCGCGGCCTCGCCCGGGTCCTGCCGGAGGCGGAACTGAGCGCCGATACGCTGCTCCGGGCGGTGGAGGCGCAGCGCGCGGCACCCCCGCCCGGACCCCACGGGATCGACCTCGGCGGGGCCCGGCGCACGGTCGAGATCGTGGCGACGCTCCATGCCGGCCGACGCGGGGCGGGCCATCCGACGCACCCGGCAAGCCCCGGCTTTCAGGCCCTGCGCCGAGCCCTCGACGCGATCGCCGGGCGCGGCCTGTCGGTGCCTTTCCTGTGGCGCGACGACGACGCGGTGACGGCGACACCGGCGCTCGACCGGTTGATCGAGCTGGCACAGACCCGCGGCACGCCGATCCTGCTCGCCGCCATCCCAACCGGCATCGATGCCGCGCTGGCACGACGCCTCGAGACGGCGCCCGAGGTGCGCGTCGCGGTCCACGGCCTCGCGCACCGGAATCACGCCCCGCCCGGCGCCAAGCCCGCGGAGTTCGGCGCCGACCGGCCCCTGAGCGACCTGCGCGCGGACGCCGCCGCGGGTCTGCGGATCGCCCGGGAACGCGTATCGGAATCGATCCTGCTGCCGGTTTTTGTGCCGCCGTGGAACCGCCTCGCCCCGGCGCTCGCCGCGCTCCTGCCGGAGCTCGGCTATCGCGGCCTTTCGGCCGCCCCGGGACCGCCGATCCCCGGCCTGCGCCGGATCGACGCCACCCTGGACCCGATCGACTGGCGCGGCACGCGCTCCCTGCGCGAGCCGGAACTGATGCTACGCGCGCTCGCGGACGACATCACGCGGGTGCCGGACCGGCCGATCGGCCTGCTGACCCACCATCTCGTCCAGGATGCGGCCGTCTGGCGCTTCGTCGAGGATCTGCTGGCCGTCCTCCTCGGACATCCGGCGGTGCGTGTCCCGGATCCGCGGCGTCTGTTCGACCGTAGCGCGATGGACAGGGGCGGCGCGGCACCCCATCATCCGGGCTTCCAGATCGTGAGGACTGGTTGAGCGCGCTCTTGTCCATACGCGATCTCGCGGTCGCGTTCCGCACGGAACCGACGCCGTTCGAGGCGCTGCACGGCCTGTCCCTCGACGTGAACCGCGGGCGCACGCTGGCGCTCGTCGGGGAGTCGGGGTCCGGCAAGTCGGTAACCGCGCAGGCGATCCTGCGGATCCTGCCGCCCTCCGCGGCCATCACCCGCGGCCAGATCTTGCTGCGCGACGGGTCCTCGGAGATCGACATCGCGCAACTGCCCGCCGAGGGCTCGGCGATGCGGGCGATCCGCGGCCAGCGCATCGCGATGATCTTCCAGGAGCCGATGACTTGCCTGTCACCGCTCCATACGATCGGCGATCAGGTCGGGGAGGCCCTGCGCATCCACACCGGCGCCGGCCGACGGGAATCCGATGCGCGCACGGAGGAGGCCCTGGCCCGCGTCGGTTTCCCGGATCCGCGCCGGGCGCTGCGGACCTACCCGTTCGAGCTGTCGGGGGGCCTGCGCCAGCGTGCCATGATCGCCATGGCGCTGATCCTGAAGCCCGCCCTGGTGGTCGCCGACGAGCCGACCACGGCGCTCGACGTGACCACGCAGGCCCAGATCCTGGCGCTGCTGGCCCGGCTTCAGGAGGAGAGCGGGATGGCGATCCTGCTCATCACCCACGATCTCGGCGTCGTCGCCAACATGGCGCACGACGTGGCGGTGCTCTACCGCGGCCGCCTCGTGGAATCCGGGCCGCGCGACACGGTGATGCGCGCCCCCGGCCACGCTTATCTGAGGGCCCTGCTCCACGCGGTGCCCCGGTTCGACATGGCCCCGGGCGAGCGGCTGACGCCGATCCGCCCGGCCCAGGCGGAGATCCCGCCGGCGCGGGCGCCGGCGCCGCTGGCCGGTCCGCTGCTCCAGGTCGAGGGCGTGAGCAAGACCTTCACCCTGCGCTCCGGCCGCCTGTGGCAGAAACCCCGGCTCGTCCACGCCGTCTCCGATGTGTCCCTGAGCCTCGCGGCCGGGCGGACGCTGGGCCTCGTCGGCGAATCGGGCTCCGGCAAGACCACGGTCTCGAAGATGATCATGCGGGCGCTCGCCCCGGATTCGGGCCGGATCCTGTTCGACGACGGCGGCGGCCCGCGGGACGTGCACGGCCTGTCCGGCGACGCCCTGTTCGCCTACCGGCGCAATGTGCAGTTCGTGTTCCAGGATCCCTACGCCTCCCTCGACCCGCGCATGACCGTGCGCCAGATCCTGTCGGAGCCGATGGAGATCCACGGCGTCCCGGCCGGCGAGCGGCGGGCGCGCTGCCGGGCCCTGATGGCCATGGTCGGCCTCGAACCGGGCGGCCTCGGCCGTTACCCGCATGCCTTCTCGGGCGGCCAGCGCCAGCGCATCGGCATCGCCCGGGCGCTCGCCCCGAACCCGCGCCTCCTGGTGCTCGACGAGCCGGTCTCGGCCCTGGACGTATCGGTGCAGGCGCAGATCCTGAACCTGCTCAAGGACCTCCAATCGGCCCTCGGCCTGTCCTTCCTCATCGTGTCCCACAACCTGGCGGTGATCGACTATATGGCGGATACGATCAGCGTGATGTGCCGGGGCCGGATCGTCGAGGAGGCCCCCCGGGCCGCCCTGTTCCGTCGGCCGGTCCATCCCTACACGCGGGCGCTCCTGGCCGCCGTGCCCGATCCGAGCCTGGATCACCCCCTCGATTTCGCGGCCGTGGCCACCGACCGGAACGACCCGTCCCGCTGGGAGGCGCCGTATCGGCTCGACCCCGACGAGGCCGGCACGATGCGGGCGATCGAGCCCGGGCACCGGGTCCGGTTCGGCGGTGCCGCCGAGGCCGTGGCCGCATGATCCAGCCGCGGCCGCCCGTCCTGCTGGAACGCCTGCGCCGGAAGGTGCTGTCGCCGCTGTTCGACCGGTTGGGCTACGACCTCGTTCCCGCCGCCCCCGATTGGAGCCACCGGCCGACCTCGCCGCGCGAGGTCGCGACGCTGCTCGAGTCCGCAGCGGCCATCCTGGAACGCGACCTCGCGGCCGCCGGCCTCGTGCCGGACGGCGACGTGCTCGAACAGGTCCGGGCGTTCTGGTCGCTGATCCCGACCGCCCCCGTGCGGCAGCGGCGGGGCGGCAGCGGCTTCAACGGCGCGTTGCAGCTCTACGTGGCGATGCGGGCGCTCAAGCCGGATTGCGTGATCGAATCGGGGGTGTTCCGCGGGCTGACCACCTGGGTGATCCGGCAGGCCTGTCCACGCGCGGCGATCGTCTGCCACGACCCCGACCTGTCGGGCCTCCAGTACCGCGACGCCCGCGCACGCTACAGCACCGCCGACTGGTCGACGGCCGATTGGTCGATGCTCGATCCGGCCGCCACGGTGGCGTTCTTCGACGATCATGTGGCGCAGGGCCGGCGCGTCGTGGAGGCGCATGCCCGGGGCCTGACGCGTCTTCTGTTCGACGACGACGCGGCCGGCCACCGCATCCACGCCCATGGCGGACCCGCGCATCCGACCATCGCGATGATCACCGGTCCCGCGCACAGCCCGGAGCCGATCCGCTGGACCCGCAACGGCCGCCAGTTCGAGCAGCCGGCCGACGATGCGCTGGTGCGGCAGGCGTCCGGGCTGATCCAGCGGTCGCACGCCTTCGACGACCTGCACCGGGCCACCGGCTATTCCCCCGCGCGGCTGACCTATGTGGGCCTGCATCCTGTGTCGGGAGGCGGGTCGTGAGCGAGGTCGGGACCGGCGCCGGTTTCCTCGCGACGCTCCTGGAGCAAGCGGACTCGCGGGTCGACGAAGGCGATGTGTGTCCCGTGTCTCGTGAGCCGAGCCACGCGCGCGGCATCTCGCGCCGCACCCTGGTCGCCGGCCTCGGCGCCGCCGCCCTTGTCGGTCCGCGAATCGCCCGCGCGGACGGCGAGACCCCCGCCCCGCCCGAAAATCCCCTGGCGGTCGACCTCGCCGCCCGGGGGCGCCGGGTCGGCAGCGCCGGCGGGACGATCCGGACCCTGATCGCCAAGGCCCGGGACGTCCGCTACCTCTCGGTCTACGGCTACACCCGCCTCGTCGGCTACGATGCCGACCTGAATCTCCGGCCCGACCTGCTGGAGCGGGTCGATGTCGAGGGCGGCCGCTTCACCTTCACCCTGCGCAAGGGACACCGCTGGTCGGACGGGCAGCCGTTCACCGCCGAGGATTTCCGCTACTACTGGGAGGATGTCGCCAATGAGAAGGCGCTGAGCCCCGAGGGGCCGCCGGCCTTCTTCCTAGTGGACGGCAAGCCGCCGCAGGTCGCCTATCCCGATCCGCTCACGATCCGCTATACCTGGGAGCGGCCGAACCCGATCTTTCTCCCGGCGCTGGCCGCGCCGCGCGATCCGCTGATCTACCGGCCGTCGCACTACCTGAAGCCGGTCCACGCCCGCTACGTCGGCCAGGAGGCGGCCGAGGCGAAGGCCAAGGCGCAGAAGCTGCGCAGCTGGGCGGCCTTGCACAACCGCCTCGACGACAATTACGAATTGAACAACCCGGATTGCCCGACCCTTCAGGGCTGGGTGCCGCGGACCCGCTCGCCGGCCACCCGGTTCCGGTTCGAGCGCAACCGCAGCTATCACCGCGTCGACACCGCGGGCACGCAGCTGCCCTACGTCGATGCGATCGTGATGGACGTGGCCTCGCAGGGTCTGTTGGTCGCCAAGACCAATGCCGGCGAGGCCGACCTGATGTTCCGTGGCTTGGCGATGCCCGACATCCCGAGCCTCAAGGAGGGCGAGAAGGCGCATGGCTACCGCACCAACCTCTGGCCGGTGGCCCGCGGTTCGGAGATCGCGCTCTATCCGAACCTGACCACGGCCGATCCCGTCTGGCGGCGGCTCAACCGCGACCTGCGCTACCGCCACGCCCTGTCGCACGCCATCGACCGGCGGACACTGAACAACACGCTGCTGTTCGGCCTGGGCACCGAGGGCAACGACACGATCGTGGCGGACAGTCCGCTCTACGCGCCGGAGCTTCGAACCCTCAACGCCGGCTACGATCCGGCCCAGGCCGCGAGTCTCCTGGACGCGCTGGGCCTGACCGGCCGCGACGGTGCGGGCATCCGCCTGCTGCCCGACGGACGGCCCCTGGAGATCGTGGTGGAGAGCGACGGCGAGGCCGAGATGGTGCTCGACGCCCTCCAGTTGATCACAGAATTCTGGCGCGAGGTCGGTATCCGCCTCATCGCCAAGCCCCAGGAGCGCACGAACCTGCATCGGCGCTCGATCGGCGGCCTCACCGTGATGGTGGCCGCGCAGGGCCTCGACCTCGCGGTGCCGACCGCGATCATGCCGCCGACGGAATTGAGCCCGGCGCAGCCGGAGCATTATTCCTGGCCGGCCTGGAGCCTCAGCGCGGAGAGTCACGGCAAGAGCGGCGAGCCCTGCGATGTCGCGGAGGTCCAGCGCCTCCTCGACCTCGACCGGCAATGGCGCGACACCACCGATGCCGGGACGCAGGCGACGATCTGGCGCGAGATGCTGATGAATCACGCCCGCAACACCTGGGTGATCGGCACGGTCGCCGGCGCGCTCCAGCCGGTGGTCGGCGCGGCCCGCCTGATCAACCTGCCGCAGCGCGCCCTGTATTCCTGGGAGCCCACCGCGATGATCGGCGTCCAGCGCCTCGACGAGATGTTCTGGGATAGCGGCGCCGGTCCGCGCGCGGAGGTCCGGTGATCGCGCCGCTGCTCCGGCGCGTCGCCACCATGGCGGCCACGCTCCTGGTCATCTCGGTGCTGGTCTTCGTCATCATCAAGCTGCCGCCGGGCGACTATCTGACCAACCGAATCATGGAGCTGCGCGCCACCGGGGACGCGACCTCCGTGGCCAAGGCCGAGCTGCTGATCCACCAATACGGGCTCGACCGGCCGGTCTGGCAGCAATACCTGATGTGGATCGGGGCGATGCCGGGGCCGGCCGGCTTCTCCGGCCTGCTCCAGGGCGATTGGGGCTGGTCGTTCGAGTACGACAAGCCGGTGGCGGATGTCATCGGCGACGCCCTCTGGCTCACGCTGCTGATCAACCTCACCGCGGTGATCTTCGTCCATCTGGTGGCGATCCCGGCCGCGCTCTACTCGGCGACGCACCGCCACACCGTCGGCGACGCCGTCGTGACCCTCCTGGGCTATGTCGGGCTCGCGGTGCCGGGGTTCCTGCTGGCGCTGATTCTGCTGTTCTACGCCAACCGCTGGTTCGATCTCTCGATCGGCGGCCTCTACGATTCGGCCCTGACCAACCAGCCCTGGACCTGGGCCAAGATCCGTTCGCTCCTGGCGCATCTCGTCGTCCCGACCCTGGTGATCGGGCTCGGCGGCACGGCGGCGATGATCCGGCGGATGCGAGCCAACCTGCTGGACGAGCTCGCCAAGCCCTACACGGTCACCGCCCGCGCCAAGGGCCTCCCGCCCGTCAGGGCGCTGGTGAAGTACCCGTTCCGGATGTCGCTCAACCCGTTCGTGGCGGATATCGGCAACCTGCTTCCGCACTTGGTCTCAGGGTCGGTCCTGGTCTCGCTGGTGCTGAGCCTGCCGACCGTCGGGCCGCTGCTCCTCGACGCGCTGCGCAGCCAGGACCAGTTCATGGCCGGCTTCATCCTGATGTTCGTCGCCGCCCTGACGCTCGTCGGCATGCTGATCTCGGACCTGACCCTCCTCTGGCTCGATCCGCGCATCCGCATGGGGTTGCGATGAGCGACGCGATGCCCGCCGCCGGCCATTTCGTCGACCCGCTGCCCTTCGAGCCGGATGCCCGCGCCGAGGGCATGGCGGGCAGCGCCTCGGCCTGGCGGCTGATCCTGCGCAAGTTCCTGCGGCACCGCCTCGCCGTGGCCTCGGCGCTGATCCTGCTGGCGCTCTACGCGATCGTGCCGTTCGTGGAGCTGCTGGCGCCCTATGGGCAGGCGCGGCGCAACGGCGATTTCCTCTACGCGCCGCCCCAGGGCGTCCACCTGTTCCACGACGGGCGCCTCGCCGGTCCGTTCGTCTACCCGTACCGGGCGCATCTCGACCTCGACACGTTCCGCCGGGACTACGTGGTGGACGAGGGCGCACCGCAGCCCCTGCGCTTCCTGTGCCGCGGGGACGGCTACGATTGGCTCGGCCTGATCCACGGGGACCTGCACCTCGTCTGCCCGCCGGAGAGCGGCACCTTGTTCCTGTTCGGCACCGACAAGCTCGGGCGCGACCTGTTCTCCCGGATGATCTACGGCGCGCGGATCTCCCTCACGATCGGCCTCGTCGGCGTGGCGATCTCCTTCGCGCTGGGCCTGCTCCTCGGCGGCATCGCGGGCTATTTCGGCGGGCTGGTCGATGCCGGCGTGCAGCGCCTGATCGAGGTCGTGCGCTCCCTGCCCGAATTGCCGCTCTGGCTCGCCCTGTCGGCGGCCCTGCCGCCGAACTGGAGCCCGCTCCTCGTCTTCTTCGGCATCACGGTGATCCTGGGCCTTCTCGACTGGCCGGGTCTCGCCCGGGCGGTGCGGGGCAAGCTCCTGGCGCTGCGCGAGGAGGATTTCGTCCAGGCGGCCGAGCTGATGGGCGCGTCCCCGGCGCGGGTGATCGGCCGGCACCTGATCCCGAACTTCATGAGCCACCTGATCGCCTCGGCGACCCTGTCGATCCCGACCATGATCCTCGGCGAGACCGCCCTCTCCTTCCTGGGCCTCGGCCTGCGTCCGCCGGTGACGAGCTGGGGCGTGCTGCTCAACGAGGCGCAGAATCTCGCCGCCGTACAGATCTACCCGTGGCTGCTGCTCCCGGTCGTGCCCGTCCTGGTCACGGTGCTGGCCTTCAACTTCATGGGCGACGGCCTGCGCGACGCCGCCGACCCGTATCATTGACGGACGGCGGATCCGGGATCATCCGGCCAACGGCAGCGGTGCGATCCGGGCGGGCGCCACGGCGCTCTTGCGCTCGATCAGGCCCGGGGGCGGCACCGGCGCGTCGATGGTGCAGACGACGCCCCCGGGCTCGTAGGTCAAGGCGACCTCGCCGGCCAGTTCCCGGGCGAGGCTGCGCTCGATCAGCCGCGATCCGAAACCCGTCCGGGTCGGCTTCTTCACCGGCGGCCCGCCCCGTTCCGACCAGCGGAGCGCGAGGCGCGTCTCGGTCTCGCGCCGCACCGTCCAGGCGATCTCGACGACCCCGCCCTCGGCGGAGAGCGCGCCGTACTTGACCGCGTTGGTGCCGAGCTCGTGCAGCGCCATGGCGATCGACAAAGCGAGGCGCGGCGGCAGGCGCAGGGGCGGCCCCGCCACCCGGAAGCGCGAGGCGCGGCCATCGCCGGATTCGAGCGGCCGGATCGCGTCCGCCACGACCGCCGACAGTTCAGCCCCCTCCCAGCTCTCCCGTGTGAGCACGTCGTGGACCCGGGCGAGCGCCAGCAGGCGCGCCTCGAACGCCGCCCGGGCGGCGTCGGCCTCGGCGCCTTCGAGGCCGCGCAGGGACTGGGCCGCGATCGACTGGACCGTGGCCAGGGTGTTCTTCACCCGGTGATTGAGTTCGTGGATCAGGAGCAGCAGGTGCTCCTCGGCGTTCTTCGCGTCGGTGATGTCGATGTTGCAGCCGGTATAGCCGAGGAAGTTGTGGTCGTCGTCGAGGCGCGGCACGCCCTCGCAGCGCAGCCAGCGCACCGCCCGTTCCCGGTCGATGACCCGGACCTCGATGCGGAAGGACGCCCGGGCCTCGAAGGCCTCGGTGAAGGCGGCGCGGAACCCCTCGAGCTCCTCCGGGTGGACGATCCGGTGCCAGCCCTGATTGGCGAGTTCCGCCGCCGGCGTCCCGAACATGTGCTCGAAATGCAGGTTGGCGAAGCTCACCTCCCCGGTCTCGTCGGTCATCCAGATCAGGGCTGGCGCCGAATCGGCCATGTGCCGGAATCGGGCCTCGCTCTCGCTGAGCGCCGAGAGGCCGCGCCTGGTGTCGGCCAGCGCCCGGTCCCGCTCCTCTTCGCGGGTGCGCAGCCGGAGCGAGGCCTCCGACAGGACCAGCCCGAGCCGCTCGATCTCGTGGACCGACGAGGACACCCGGGGGATCGCCTCGCCCCGCGCCAGGGCGGGTCCAGAGGCGGCGAGCAGGCGCAGCGGCCGGGAGACCCGCGACCAGAGATTGACCGCCAGCAGCGACGAGGTGGCGAGCACCAGCAGGCCGAACCCCGCGAAGGCCCAGATCCAGCGCCGCACCCGGGCGTCGACGAGGGCCTGGGGGATGCTGGTGGCGACCATCCAGCCGGTCAGGCGGGAGCGCGCCTCGATCACCACCACGGGCTTGTGCTGGCGGTCCTGGCCCTCCCACACCCCGGGGGTCGCCGATTGGACCTGCCGGAGGCTGGCGAGCCGCGGCCGGCCGATCACCGAATCGGGATCGGGCAGACGCGCCAGCACGATGCCATTGCGGTCGCTGATGCCGGTCGTCCAGCCCGGGACGACCTCCCGGGACAGGATCCCCTGGAGGCGGGACAGCGGCACGGTGAAGCTCAGGATGTAGCCGACCTCGCCGTCGATCATCACCGGGACGCCGACCGCGTAGGTCGACTCGCCGGGGGTCGGGCCGGGGACGAAGCCGCTGACCATGGCGCGCTGCGTGCCCCGGGCGAGTTCCTGGTCGAACGGGACCGCCATGATCGGCATCGGCGCACTCCGCGGCACGCCGGTGTTGACGACCTCCTGGCCGTTGGGCCGCCGGAGCAGGACGTCGAGGTCGATCGAATCGCGCACGAGCCGGGCCTGGGCGTCGAAGGCCTCGAAATCGCCCTGGCGGATCCGCGGCGAGGTCGCCAGGGTCTGCAGCACCGAGACGAGACCGGCGGTATCGCGGTCGAGCGACAGGCCGATGCCGCGCACGTTCTCGCGCGCATCCTGCTCGAACCGCGCCCGCTCGGCCGAGGCGTAGCGCATCAGCAGGATGCTGGTGAACAGAAGGCCCGGTCCGATCAGCGCGATCACCAGCGCGATCAGATAGACCTGCGTGGAGAAGCCGTTGCCGGCGAAGCGGTGCAGCCGCCGCGCCAGCCATGACCGGCGCGCGGGCATCACCGCCGGGAGCCCGCCGCCCTCGGCCTGATGGTCCGGACTCAAGCGGGGCCCGTCCCCGGCCCGCGGCGCCCCGCGGGCTCGTCACCGTTCCCTCGCCTCATGACCGGTCGATATGGCCGAGATCGCGCTCCGGGTCGAGGTGGTCCCGCACCCGCTGCTTCAGGGCCTTCACGTCGGGGAAACCGCCATCCCGCACCCGCTCCCACAGCAGGGCACCGTTCAGCTCGATCCGGAAAGCGCCGCCCGTCGCCGGGATCAGGGCCACCTCCCCGAGATCGTCGCGGAAGGTCGAGAGCAGCTCCTGCGCCATCCAGGCGGATCGGAGCAGCCAGTTGCACTGCGTGCAGTAGGTGATCGCGACGCGCGGCCGCTCCGCCCGAACCGGGGCCTCACCCGTCACGTCGCTGCCGGGATTCACGTCCGCTGGCCCCTCGTGCATCCGGGCACAGCGCATTGTGTCACGGGGCTTGTCAACCTCGCCGCCGCGTGACGCTTGACGCCCCGGCCCGCCACGCCCTAGAAGGCCCGGCATCCGGTCGCCGGTGCCCGGGTGGCACATCCGCACAGGCGACGCGGCGTCTCCGCCTTCCGGCGGGTCCCCGGTACGGACGGTTAGCACAGCGGTAGTGCGTTCCCTTCACACGGGAAAGGTCGCAGGTTCGATCCCTGCACCGTCCACCAGCCCCCCTCCCGATGGCCGATCGCCCGATGCGCCGCGTCGGTTTGCCGCCCGAAAAGCCCGTGCTAAGGGCGCTCCATCGGTCAATGCATAAGCTTGGACCGGCCCGATCCGGGCCGCAGGTTCCGGGCGGCGGAAGGGTGGGCGACAATCATGAAGGACATCCTCGACAGGCTGGAAGAGCGCCGGGCGCAGGCCCGCCTCGGCGGCGGTGAGCGGCGCGTCGAGGCGCAGCACAAGCGCGGCAAGCTCACCGCGCGGGAGCGCATCGAACTCCTCCTCGACCATGGGTCGTTCGAGGAATTCGACATGTTCGTGCAGCACCGCTCCACGGATTTCGGCATGGAGAGCCAGAAGATCCCCGGCGACGGCGTGGTGACCGGCTGGGGCACGATCAACGGCCGAACGGTCTTCCTGTTCTCCAAGGATTTCACCGTGTTCGGCGGCTCCCTGTCGGAGGCCCATGCGCAGAAGATCGTGAAGGTCCAGGACATGGCGCTGAAGATGCGCGCCCCAATCATCGGCATCTTCGATGCCGGCGGCGCGCGCATCCAGGAGGGCGTCGCGGCGCTGGGCGGCTACGGCGAGGTGTTCCGCCGCAACGTCATGGCCTCGGGGGTGATCCCGCAGATCTCGGTGATCATGGGCCCGTGCGCGGGCGGCGACGTCTACTCGCCAGCCATGACCGACTTCATCTTCATGGTCCGCGACACGAGCTACATGTTCGTCACCGGCCCCGACGTGGTGAAGACGGTGACCAACGAGGTCGTCACCGCCGAGGAACTCGGCGGCGCCAAGGTCCACACCACCAAGTCGTCGATCGCCGACGGCGCCTTCGAGAACGACGTGGAGGCGATCCTCCAGATCCGGCGCCTGCTCGACTTCCTCCCGGCCAACAACATCGACGGCGTGCCGGAACTCACGAGCTTCGACGATGTCGATCGCCTCGATGCCTCGCTCGACACCCTGATCCCCGACAATCCGAACAAGCCCTACGACATGGGCGAGCTGATCCGCCGCGTCGTGGACGAGGGCGATTTCTTCGAGATCCAGGCGGCCTACGCCCGCAACATCATGACCGGCTTCGGCCGGATCGAGGGGCGTACGGTTGGGTTCGTGGCCAATCAGCCGATGGTGCTGGCCGGCGTGCTCGACGCGGACGCGTCGCGGAAGGCGGCGCGGTTCGTGCGCTACTGCGACGCCTTCGGCATCCCGATCGTGACCTTCGTCGACGTCCCGGGCTTCCTGCCGGGAACGGCACAGGAATATGGCGGCCTGATCAAGCACGGCGCCAAGCTTCTCTTCGCTTACTCGCAGGCGACCGTGCCGCTCGTGACGCTCATCACCCGCAAGGCCTTCGGCGGCGCCTACGACGTCATGGCGTCCAAGCATGTCGGCGCGGACGTGAACTACACCTGGCCGACCGCGCAGATCGCCGTGATGGGCGCCAAGGGCGCGGTGGAGATCATCTTCCGCAGCGAGCTGGGCGACCCCGAGAAGATCGCGGCGCGCACCGGCGAATACGAGGATCGGTTCCTGTCGCCCTTCGTGGCGGCCGAGCGCGGCTACATCGACGAGGTCATCATGCCGCACTCGACCCGGCGCCGGATCGCCCGGGCGCTCGGCATGCTGCGCACCAAGAAGATGGAGCAGCCCTGGAAGAAGCACGACAACATCCCGCTCTGAGGCGGGATCGGCGGCCGGAAGCTGGGTTCAGCTCCGGTCGCTGTGCTCGATGACCGCACAGAGGGTCAGCGGCCCCTTGTCGGGGGAGACCATCGCCGAGCACGTGACGCGGGCGCCGCCGAGGTCGACGTTGCTGTGGCGCAGACGAACCGAGGCCGCCTGCGCCTTGCGCGCGGCTTCGGTGATCACCGTGGCGTCGATGCCCGTGACCGCGTGGCCGGCATGGCCGAACAGGTCGTAGTAGCTGTCCGGCGGGTTCTCGCCCCGGAACTGGGCGCCCACCGAGGACAGGTCCGGTTCCCCGCAGGCGAGCGTCAGCGTCATGTCCGGACTGGCCGTGAAGCTCGCGTAATCGCTCCGGCGCTCGGTCGCCTTGGCGGCGGTCTCGGCCGTGACCTTGTCGACGAGGGTGTCGCAGGACTGGGCCCGGGCCGGTCCGGGCGCGGCTGTCAGGCAGGTGAGGGCGAGAAGGGGCAGGAGCGCGCGCATGTGGGGCAGGTAGCGCGGCGATCCCGGAAAAACGAGCGGCGCGGCGTTCCGGCGCGGGCCCCGCCCTGCCCGATCAGACGGCGGCGGGCGACGCCTCGACCTGTCCGAGTTCCAGCAGGACGATCTCCGGCGGAACGCCGAGGCGGACCGGGATCCGGCTCATCCCGAAGCCGCCGGACACGATCATGTGACGGTCGTCCTGCACGATGTGACCGTAGGAATAGTCGTGCCCGCGGACCTTGCGGATCGCCGGGGAGCGCCCGAACAGGCGGATCTGCCCGCCATGGGTGTGGCCGGCCAGCGTGAGGGAGACCCGCTCGGGCACGCGCACGAAGATATCGGGCTCGTGCACCATCAGGATCACCGGCGCCGCATCGGTGACCGCCGCGAGGGTCTGGGGCACGTCGGCGTGGCTCAGCGACATCCAGGTTCCGGTGAATGGCTGCTGGTCGGCGAGGCCGGCGAGCCAGAACGGGCGCCCGTCCTTGACCAGACGGACAGCCTGATTCTCCATCACCGGGATGCCGCGCGCCTCCAGCAGGCCCTTGACCGCGGGCGTCCCGCGCCGGGCCGACTGGACCGCCTCGTCGTCCCACCAATCGTGGTTGCCGAGGATCGCGTGGGTGCCGAGGGGGGCCTTCAGCGCCTCCATCATCCGGGCGAACTGGCCGAGGGGCAGCTTGCGCCACGCGATCCCCCCCGCCGGGTAGTCGCCGAGGAGCAGCACCAGATCGGGCTTGAGCGCATTGGTGGCGTCGACGATCTCCGCGACCCGGTCGAAGGGCATGTACGGCTCGCAGATGTGGAAATCCGCCAGCACCGCCACGCGCAGGCGGAGCGCCGGGTCCCAGTGCGGCAGGGCCGGCGCGTAGGAGGTCACCACGAGCCGGTGCATCGGCTCGATATCAAGGGCGTAGACGCCCGTTGCCGCCGTCATCCCGATGCCCGCGCCGAGGCCGGTCAGGAACTGCCGTCGACTCGGCAGGATCAGCATCGCACCATTCCGTTGGCCCTGAATCTCGCCGTGAGCGGCTAGGCGCGCAGTCCGGCGAAAGCGGGGCCGACTCGCGCCGCCCGTGAGCTTGACATGCGCCGGGTTCAGCAACTCTGAATCCCTAACCGGACCGTGGCCTGACGTGAAGGCCGGTCTATAAGGCCCCTCCCCGTCCCGCGAAGAAGATCCGGACCCAGATGTTGAACCGTCCCCTGCGCATCGGCACCCGCGGCTCCCCGATGGCGCTCGCGCAGACCGGGATGGTGCGCGACCGGATCGTCGCGGCCAATCCGGGCCTCGAGACCGAACTCGTGGTCGTCACCACGGTGGCCGACAAGATCCTGGACCGGCCGCTCTCGGAGATCGGCGGCAAGGGCCTGTTCACCAAGGAGCTGGAGCAGGCCCTGTTCGCCGGGGAGGTCGATGTCGCCGTCCACTCGATGAAGGACGTGGAGACCTGGCTTCCCGAGGGCCTGACCATCGCCTGCATCCTGGAGCGCGACGATCCGCGGGACGCGTTCCTGTCCCCGCATGCCGACGGCTTGGCCGGACTGCAAGCGGGTGCGCGGGTCGGCACCTCGTCCCTGCGCCGGGCCGCTCAGGTGCTGATGCGCCGGCCGGATCTCCGGGTCGTCCCGCTGCGCGGCAACGCCAACACCCGGATGCGCAAGCTCGAATCCGGTGAATGCGACGCGACGCTGCTCGCTCTGGCCGGCCTCCAGCGCCTGGGCCTCGAGACCATGGCGCGCAGCGTGCTGTCGGTCGAGGATATGCTGCCCGCCGTGGCGCAGGGGGCCCTGGGGATCGAGTGCCGGGTGGACGATCGCCCGATCCACACCTTGCTGGCGCCCATCGCCTGCGCCCGCACCACCACCGCCGTCGCCGCCGAACGGGCGCTGCTCGCCGAACTCGACGGCTCGTGCCGGACGCCGATCGCCGCCCTGGCGCGGATCGAGGGCGAGACCCTGTCGCTCGACGGCCTGCTGTTTCTACCTGACGGCAGCCGCCACTGGTCGGTGTCCCGGCAAGGACCGGCCGCGGAGGCTGAGCGGATCGGCCGCGAGGCCGGGGCGGCCCTCAAGGCCGCGGCCGGCGACACCTATGTGCGCGAGCTGAAATAACCGGGCCCCGGCTCACCGGGTGCCATCTGGGCCGCCGCCCGGTCGATCACGATCGCGGCGGATGCTCCGGCGCACGGCGACCAGCTGCCAGACGCCCAGACCGAACACCACGGCGAAGGCGAGGCCGAGATCGAGGACGGCGAAGAGCCCCTCGCCCATCTCCGGAGCTCAGGACGGCGCGGACCGGCCGAAGGCCTCGCGTTCACGGAGGCGCTCGATCAGGTCGAGGACATGAACGGCACGGCCGCCCACATCCCACCAGGGCCGCAGGGCGGGCCGCAGGCGGGCGGGATGGCGCGGATTGCGCGCGACCGCCTCGACCAGGAACGCCGCCTGCGGCAGCACCGGCGCGGCGAGGTCCGCGGCGACCGCCTTCATGCGGGTGGCGCGGGCGATCAGGGCGACCTTGCGGGCGCCCCCCACGCGGGCCCGGCGGCTGACCGAATCGTGCCCGCAGGCGGCGATCACGCGGCCGATCTCCGCGTAGATCAGGCCCGCGGCGCGGATGGCCGGTCGGCAACGGGGCGGAAGCGCGTCGATCCCGGCCTCGGCGCGGGCGTAGAGCCGGTCGGCCTCGGCCAGAAGCCGGGCCACGATGGCGGCCAGCGCCGGGCTCGGGCGCGGATCGGCCAGGAAGGCCTCCGGGTCGAGCCCGGCCTCCCGCATCCAGTCGAGCGGCAGGTAGAGCCGGCCCATGCGGGCGTCCTCGCCGACGTCGCGGGCGATGTTGGTGAGCTGCATGGCGGCCCCGAGGTCGCAGGCGCGGGCGAGGGCCTCCGGGGTCCGCACCCCCATGATCAGCGCCATCATCGCCCCCACCGAGCCGGCGACCCGGGCCGCGTAGGCGTGGAGGGCGTCGAGATCGGCGTAGCGCCGCCCCGCCGCGTCCCAGGCGAAACCCTCGATGAGCGCCCGCGGCAGCGCCTCGGGGATCGCGAAGCCGGCGACGATCTCCGAGAAGGCCCGGTCGGCGGGCGTGTCGGCCGGCTGGCCGGCATAGGCGCGGCCGATCCGCAGATCGAGGCGCGCCACCGCCGCGTGGCGGGCCTCCGGGTCCGTCGCCTCGTCGACGAGGTCGTCCGACAGGCGGCAGAAGGCATAGAGCCCGTAGGCGGCCTCGCGGACATCCCCCGGCAGGAGCTGCCCGGCCGCGAAGAAGCTCTTCGAGCCGCGCCGGATCGCGGTGCGGCAGGCGGTCCGGTCGGCCGCGGCGGCGAATTCAGGCGGTAACGCGGGCATCGGGGACCACGCTGTCGAGGATACGGGCGGAGGAGAGGACGCCGGGCAGCCCGGCGCCGGGATGCGTGCCGGCGCCGACCAGATAGAGGTTGCGCACGTTGCCGGAGCGATTGTGCGGTCGGAACCACGCCGACTGCGTCAGCACCGGCTCAAGGCCGAAGCCGGAGCCGCGATAGCTCAGGAAATCGTCCTGGAAGTCCTGCGGCGTCGTCACCCGGGACGTGACGATCGCCTCTGACAGGCCCGGCAGCACGCTCGTCTCGAGCATCGCGGCGATGCGCCGCCGGTACGGCTCCGCGAGCGCCCGCCAATCCTGGCCGCCCGCGAGGTTGGGCACCGGCGCCAGCACGTAGAAGGCGTCGCAGCCGGGCGGCGCGAGGCTCGGATCGGTGGCGGTGGGCCGGTGCAGGTAGAGGCTGGCATCATCGGCCAGGACCTTGCGGTCGAAGATGTCGGCCAGCAATCCGCGATAGCGCGGCCCGAGCAGGATCGTATGGTGGTCCACCCCCGGGTAACGGCGCCGCGTGCCGAAATACCAGACGAACAGGCCCATGGACGAGCGGGCGCGCCGGAACCGGCCCGGGCTCCAGCGCTGCGCCTGCGGCAGGAGGCGCGCATGCGTCACCGCCGAATCGGCGTTCGAGACCACGAGATCGGCCGCGATGGTCTCGCCGCTGTCGAGCTCGACCCCGGTGGCCGCCCCGCCCGCGACGCGGATCCGCGCGACCTCCACGCCCAGGCGCACCCGCCCGCGCTGGCCGCGGATCAGCCGCACGAGCCCGTCGACCAGCTGGCCGGTGCCGCCCATGGCGAAGTGGACGCCCCAGCGCCGCTCGAGATCCGCGATCAGGCAGTAGATCGCGCTCGCCCGGAAGGGATTCCCGCCGATGAGCAGGGGATGGAAGCTGAACACCGTGCGCAGCCGCTCGTCCCGGACGAAGCGGGAGACGACGTCGTGGACCGAGCGGTGCCCGGACAGGCGCAGCAGGTCCGGGGCGATCTTCAGCATCGCGCCGACCCGCCCGAACGGGACGTGGCCGAGCTGCTCGAAGCCGATCTGGCAGACGGCGCGGCTATGGGCCATGAAGCGCTCGTAGCCGGCGACATCCTGGGGTGCGAAGCGGGCCACCTCGGCGCGCATGCGCTCGGGATCGCCGCTATAGGCGAAGGACGTGCCGTCCGCGAAGCGGATCCGGTAGAATGGATCGACCGGACAGAGCGTCACGTCGTCCGACAATTTGCGCCCGGCGAGGGTCCAGAGTTCCTCGAACAGCTGGGGCGCCGTGACGATGGTCGGTCCGGCATCGAAGGTGAAACCGTCCTGGCGGTGGACCCGCGCCCGGCCGCCCGCCTGTTCCAGCCGCTCCAGCACGGTCACCCGATAGCCCCGGGCCCCGAGGCGCACGGCCGCGGCGAGGCCGCCGAAGCCCGAGCCGATGACCACGGCATGCGGTCGCCGATCGGCCTCTTGCACCACGCTTTGATCGACCGCGAGTGTCAGCATGGCTTGACACTATCGCGCCGGTTCGCCGGTCCGCAAGGGCGAATTGCGAAGGCGCACGGATGGCGGCGATGGGGCCTCGGATACGGCCGGGCCCGGTGCCTCGGCGCGAACGCCCCGATGGCCGTTGCGACGATGCCATGCGCGGCAGAAATTCCATGGTCGCGCGGCGATTATCCGATCGAACGGCGCTATAGGGCCGTGGTGAGAGGCGCTTTCAACGGGACATGGGACGTGTGATGGACGGTCGCGATCAGACCATCTTCGTGGCGGGCCACCGGGGCATGGTGGGCTCGGCGATCGTGCGCCGCCTGCGGGAGCGGGAGCGCGCGCGGATCCTGACGGCCGACCGGCAGGCCCTCGACCTGCTCGACCAGGCCGCGGCCCGGCGCTTCTTCGCCGAGAACCGGATCGATCAGGTCTACCTCGCCGCCGCCAAGGTCGGCGGCATCCACGCTAACAACACCTATCCGGCCGCGTTCATCCACGAGAACCTGCTGATCCAGGCCAACATCATCGACGCCGCGCATCGGAACGGGGTCGACCGGCTGCTGTTCCTGGGCTCCTCGTGCATCTACCCGAAGCACGCGCCCCAGCCGATGCGCGAGGACGCGCTGCTCACCGGGGTGCTGGAGCCGACCAACGAGCCCTACGCCGTCGCCAAGATCGCCGGCATCAAGATGTGCGAGAGCTACAACCGCCAGTACGGGCGGCGCTACCGCAGCGTGATGCCGACCAACCTGTACGGGCCCAACGACAACTTCCACCCGGAGAACGCCCACGTCCTGCCGGCGCTGATGCGCCGCCTGCACGCGGCCAAGGCGGAGGGCCGCCCGGCGGTCACGGTCTGGGGCACGGGCCGGGCGATGCGCGAGTTCCTGCACGTCGACGACATGGCGCGGGCCAGCGTGTTCGTGATGGAGATGGACGACGCGGTCTACGCGGCCAACACCCGGCCAGACCTGTCGCACATCAATGTCGGCACGGGGGAGGATTGCACGATCCGGGACCTGGCCGAGGCGCTGGCGCGGGTGATCGGCTACGACGGCGCGCTGGAGTTCGACGCGTCGAAGCCCGACGGCACGCCGCGCAAGCTGATGGACGTGTCGCGGCTCAGAGCCATGGGCTGGCGGCCGGAGGTCGGCCTGGAGGACGGCCTGCGCCAGACCTACGCCTGGTTCCTCGACAACCACGCCACCCTGCGGAGCTGAGCGGGGGCCAGCGACCCGCGCGGGCGCGCCGCCATTGACGTATCGATCGGGAGGAGAGGGCTCATGGCCGAGCGGCGGTCCGATGCCGACGAACACATGCGACGGCAGAAGTTCCTGAAGGTCTTCCAGAACTTCGATGCCAACACCCGATTTCCCGCGCCCTACGTGCAGTTCGCCGGGAAGCCGCTGGCGGTCCTGGCCGAGAAGGGCTGGCGCTACGACGTGCTCGGCTACCGCAACGACACGCATGCGGAGCCGCGCCCGCCCTCGGAGACCCTGCGCGTGTTCGTCGTCGGCGACAGCACGCTGGTCGACGGGCAGGTCTTCGCCGACACCATACCCGGCCGAATGGAGACCGGCCTGAAGCGGGTCCACGGCGAGGGCGCGCGGGTCTACAATTTCGGCGTGATCTCGGCCTGCCTGAACCAGATGATCGCCCTGATCACGAGCCGGCTGATGGATCTCCAGCCGGACGTGATCCTGATCGTCGGCGGCGGCACCGACATCTTCCAGCCGTGGAGCTTCGATCCGCGGGCGGGCTATCCCTACAACCAATTCGCCAGCGAATGCCTCTACGAGTACTTCTTCGACCACCGGAGGATGGAAGCCGATACGGAGGAGCTGTCCTACGAGAGCCTGCAGGAGATGATTTTCAACCGTCTCGAGAACCTGCGGGTGCTGACCAACTGGCAGTCGGACATCTGGGAATGGGAGGTGGTGCGGCAATTCGAGCTGTCGTTGAAGCGGCTGGCCCGGCTCGCACCGGGCATCGGCGCACCGGTCCGCTTCCTGCTCCAGCCGACCGTCGTCCGCAAGGCGGAGCGTGTCGGCGAGGAGGCCCACGCCGCCTCCGGTACGTTCCTCGCGTATCTCGACCGGCAATACACGCGCTTCGAGGGCGTTCTCGACCGCCTCGACGCCCGAGGCGGCGCGGACGCGCCCTTCGCGGTGCGGGACCTCGGCCGGCTGTTCGAGGGCGAGAGCCGCCTCCTGTTCACCGACATCGTGCACGTGACCTCCGAGGGCCGGCAGATGATCGCCGACCGGCTGCTGGCGGAGGTCGCCGATGTGCTCGGCGCCCGCGCCGGATCGCCGGCCTAGGCCATGACGGGGCCGATCGTCTTCATCGGGGATTCGATCACCGAGCAATGGGGCTTCCACCGCGCCGCGACCTTCGCGGCCCATGATCTCATCCCCCGCGGGGGATCCGGGCAGACGGCGCGCTGGATCACCATGCGGTTCCGCCGCGACCTGGAGGAGACGGGAGCCCGGGGCGTCCATCTCCTCTGCGGGGTCAACGATATCGGCCGCAACGAGGGGTTCTTCGTCCCCGCCGACGAGATCGCCCGGACCATCGCCGGCATGCTCGACGAGGCGCGGGCGATGGGCGTGACGGCCTGGGTCGGCTCGATCATGCCGGCCGCCCGGATCCCGTGGAACCCGGAGGTGCCCGACGCTCCGTCCATGATCGCGGCGGTCAACGCGTGGCTCCGGGCGCACGCGCAGGCGCACGGCGCCACCTACATCGACTACCATTCCGTCCTGGCGGACAAGTCCGGCGGGCTGCGCCGTTCCTACGGCACCGACGGGCTGCATCTGAGCCGGGCGGGCTACGCGGCGATCGAGCCGCTGATGCTCTCGGCCCTCGGCCGCGTTGCGCCCGGGGCGGGGGCCGACGCCGCTGCCGCACCGGCCCACGGAGCGGCGCAGCGGCGCGTCGCCGGCCTCGCGGCGGTGCTCGCCGCGGTCGCCGCCCGGGTCCGCCGCAACCGCTGATCAGAGACGGCGCACCGCCCCGTGCGCCGCGCTGGTGGTCAGCATCGCGTAGGCGCGCAGGGCCGCGCTCACCTTGCGCTTGCGCGGGGTTGCCGGCTGCCAGCCCGCCGCCGCCTGCGCCGCCCGCCGCCGCTCGAGCTCGTCCGGCGCGACCTCCAGGCGGATGCTCCGGGCCGGGATGTCGATGGCGATGGTGTCGCCGTCGCGCACGAGGCCGATCAGGCCGCCCTCGGCCGCCTCCGGCGAGACGTGTCCGATCGACAGCCCCGAGGAGCCGCCGGAGAACCGCCCGTCCGTGACCAGGGCGCAGGCTTTGCCGAGCCCCTTCGATTTCAGGTAGCTCGTCGGGTAGAGCATCTCCTGCATGCCGGGGCCGCCGCGCGGGCCCTCGTAGCGGATCAGCACGACCTCGCCGGCCGAGACCTTGCCGTTCAGGATCCCGTCCACCGCCGCGTCCTGGCTCTCGAACACCCGGGCCGGCCCCGAGAAGGTCAGGATCGAGGCGTCGACGCCCGCGGTCTTCACGATGCAGCCCTGCTCCGCGAGGTTGCCGTAGAGCACGGCGAGGCCGCCATCCTGCGAGTAGGCATGCGCCGCGTCGCGGATGACCCCGCCCTCCCGGTCGAGATCGAGGTCGTCGAAGCGGGATTCCTGGCTGAAGGCCACCTGGGTCGGCACGCCGCCGGGGGCCGCCCGGTAGAAGGTCTGCACCGACGCGCTCGGGCCCACGCGCACGTCCCACCGCGCCAGGGCGGCGGCGAGCGTCCCGGCCGAGACGTTGCCGGCCGCCGTGTCGATCAGCCCGGCCCGGTCGAGCTCGCCCAGGATTCCCATGATCCCGCCGGCCCGATGCACGTCCTCCATGTGGACATTGGCCACCGCCGGGGCGACCTTGCACAGGACCGGCACCCGGCGGGACAGCCGGTCGATATCGGCCATGGTGAAGGGCACCTCGCCCTCGTGGGCGGCGGCCAGCAGGTGCAGCACCGTGTTGGTCGACCCGCCCATGGCGATGTCCAGCGTCATGGCGTTCTCGAACGCCTCGAAGCTCGCCACCGCCCGCGGCAGCACGCCGGCATCGTCCTGCTCGTAATGGCGGCGGGCGAGGTCGACGATCAGGTGTCCGGCCTCGACGAACAGGCGCCGGCGGTCGGCATGCGTCGCCAACACCGAGCCGTTGCCCGGCAGGGCCAGCCCGAGGGCCTCGGTCAGGCAATTCATGGAATTGGCCGTGAACATGCCGGAGCACGATCCGCAGGTCGGGCAGGCCGAACGCTCGATCACCTCGACATCGGCGTCCGAGATCCGGTCGTCGGCGGCCGCGATCATGGCGTCGACCAGATCGACCTTCCTGGAGATCCCCGGGAGCTGGACTTTGCCGGCCTCCATCGGGCCGCCGGAGACGAACACCGTCGGGGTGTTCAGCCGCAGGCACGCCATGAGCATGCCGGGGGTAATCTTGTCGCAATTCGAGATGCACACCATTGCGTCGGCGCAGTGTGCGTTGACCATGTACTCGACGGAATCCGCGATCAGCTCCCGCGACGGCAGCGAGTACAGCATGCCGTCATGGCCCATGGCGATGCCGTCATCGACCGCGATGGTGTTGAACTCCTTGGCGACGCCGCCGGCGGCCTCGATCTCCCGGGCGACGAGCTGCCCGAGATCCTTGAGGTGGACGTGGCCCGGCACGAACTGCGTGAACGAGTTCACCACCGCGATGATCGGCTTGCCGAAATCGCCGTCCTTCATGCCGGTGGCGCGCCACAGGCCGCGGGCGCCGGCCATGTTGCGGCCGTGGGTGGTGGTGCGGGAACGATAGGCGGGCATCGCGAGCTTCGATCGGTTTGAAGGTGCAGGGCTTCTGCGCCCGCCGCCGCGCGGCCGCAAGCGTCGCCGCGGGCCGTGCATCCGTGGCATGCTCCTGGCAGATGCCGGGGTGGAGCGAGGCGTGATGGATCAGGTGGACTTCCTGCGACGGGCGATCGACCAGGGCCAGGGGCGCGTCGAGGCCGACCTCGTCCTGAAGGGGGGCCGCTTCCTCGATCTCGTCACCGGCGACATCGTCGCCTCGGACATCGCGATCTGCGGCGACCGGATCGTCGGCACCTTCGACACGTATCGCGGGCGGCGGGAGATTGACCTGTCCGGCCGCATCGTCGTGCCTGGCTTCATCGACACGCATTTCCACGTCGAATCCTCGCTGATGCCGCCGCAGGAATTCGAGCGCTGCGTCCTGCCCCACGGGGTCACGACGGGGATCTGCGACCCGCACGAGATGGCCAACGTCCTCGGGACCGAGGCCTTCGGTTGGTTCCTGGACTCCGCCGGGACGCTGGCCATGGACCTGCGGGTGCAGCTCTCCTCCTGCGTCCCAGCCACCGACCACCTGGAGACATCGGGGGCGCGGATCTCTGCCGCGGACCTGCTGGCCTTCGCAGGCCATCCCAAGGTGATCGGACTCGCCGAGTTCATGAATTTTCCGGGCGTGCTCGCGGGCGATCCGGGCGTGTTGGACAAACTCGCGGCGTTCCAGGGCCGGCACATCGACGGCCACGCGCCCCTGCTGCGCGGCGCCGCGCTCAACGGCTACATCGCGGCCGGCATCCGCACCGAGCACGAGGCGACGACGCCCGAAGAGGCGATGGAGAAACTGTCCAAGGGCATGACCGTGCTGATCCGGGAGGGCTCGGTCTGCAAGGATCTGCACGCCCTGGCGCCGATCCTGACCGAGCGCACGGCGCCGTTCCTGGCCTTCTGCACCGACGACCGGAATCCCCTGGACATCGCCGAGGAGGGGCATCTCGACCACATCATCCGCACCGCCATCGCCCTCGGCGCCCCGCCGCTGGCCGCCTACCGGGCGGCGTCGTGGTCGGCCGCGCGGGCCTTCGGCCTGTTCGACCGCGGCCTCGTCGCCCCCGGCCAGCGCGCCGACCTCGTGGCGCTCGACGATCTGGAGATTTGCGCCGTCTCGCAGGTCTTCGCCGCCGGGCGACCGGTGGACGCGGCGCTGTTCGACGCGCGGCCCCCCGTGACGCCGATCGGCCGCGGCAGCGTCCGCGCGCGGCGCGTGACGGGCGCGGATTTCGCAGCCCCGGGCTCCGGGCCGTCGACACCCGTGATTGGCGTCGTCCCGGGCCAGATCATCACCCTGCGCCACGATCTGAGCCTGCCCTATGTCGGCGGCGAGCGCCGGGTCGACCTTGATCAGGATGCCATCAAGGTCGCGGTCGTGGAGCGCCACGGCCGGACGCCGCCGGGGGAGCGCGGGATCGGCGTCGCCTTCGTGAAGGGATTCGGCCTGAAGCGCGGCGCCATCGCCTCGTCGGTCGGGCACGACAGCCACAACATCACGGTGGTGGGCGTCGACGAGGCCGACATGGCCGTCGCGGTGAACCGGCTCGGCGAGATCGAGGGCGGCTTCGTCGTGGTCGAGGGCGGCCGCGTGCTCGCCGAGATCGCCCTGCCGGTCGCCGGCCTGATGAGCCTGATGCCGTTCGAGGCGATCCGGCACGCCCTGGTGGCGCTCAGGGCCGCCGCGCGCAGCCTCGGCGTGGTCCTCCCGGAGCCGTTCCTGCAGGTGGCGTTCCTGCCGCTGCCGGTCATCCCGCACCTCAAGATCACCGATCGCGGGCTCGTGGATGTCGACCGGTTCATGCTGATCGATCCTTGAATTTCGATTGCGCACAATCTAAATCGGGGCTGTGCAGCCGGCGGCAGGCCCCTAGATGCCGCCCTTGCCCTGAAACCGGAGATTGCCGATGTCCGTCGACGTGAAGTACCGCACCACCGCCACCGCCACCGGAGGCCGCGACGGCGCGGCCCGGACCGCCGACGGCAGCTTCGAGGTCAAGCTCTCGACCCCGAAGGAACTGGGCGGCGCGGGTGGTCCGGGTGCGAATCCGGAGCAGCTCTTCGCCTCCGGCTACTCGGCCTGCTTCCTCGGCGCCATGAAGGCCGTCGCCCCGTCGCTGCAGCTGAAGGTCCCGGCCGAGACCAGCGTCACCGCCGATGTCGGCATCGGGCCGCGCTCCGAGGGCGGTTTCGGCATCACCGCCGATCTGAAGGTCAGCCTGCCGGGCCTCGACCGCGCCGACGCGCAGAAGTTGGTGGACGCCGCCCATCAGGTCTGCCCGTACTCGAACGCCACCCGCGGCAACGTGAATGTCGGCCTGACGCTCGCCTGAGCGCCTCTATCGATCCGTCCCTCATCCCGAACTGCGCCCGCAATGCGGTGTGCCCTCGGGATGAGGGTGCGTCTTGGACAGTCGCGGGACGACGGCGTGATTCGGTGCGAGCCGTGACTGGCCGAACCCGCGCTCACACTTCTGCGTGCGCCCGCATGCAGACGCCGCGCGCTGCATCCAGCGTCACGCCCTCGAACCGCTCCCCAGTCCGCCGGCCGCAGACGCGAAAAATCTGGTTGGCGGTCATCGGCGAGAGGCCGCGATAGCGAAACAGCCGCGGAACCTGGCCGAGCATCGTGGCGGCGAGGTTCATCAGGAGCGTCGCCTGCATCGGCCCGTGGACCACGAGGTCGGCATAGCCCTCCACCTGCGTGGCGTAGGGCTGGTCGTAGTGGAACCGATGACCGTTGAAGGTCATGGCCGAGTAACGGAACAGGAGCGTCGGCGTCGCCGGCACGGACCAGACCGTATCGTAGGCACCCGGATCGTCGCGCTCGGCCGCGGCCGCTGCCCCGGTCTGCGCGCCGGCGGCTTCCCGATAGACGATGTCCTGCCGCTCCCGGATCGCCACGCCGCGGTCGGTGGCGACCGCGTGCTCGACCGTGACGAAGCACAGCCGGCCGCTGCGCCCATCCTTGAAGGCCACATCCCGCACCGTCTCGGTCCGGGTGACGTGGTCGCCCTCGCGCAACGCGGATAGAGTCTCGATCTGCCCGCCCGCCCACATCCGGCGCGGCAGCGGCACCGGCGGCAGAAAACCACCCTTGGCGGCATGGCCGTCCGGCCCGAGGGACTCGGCGGGCGCCGTCTCCGGGGCGAGGCACCAGTGCAGGGCCGGCGGCGCCGTCCCGTCGGCGACCGGCGCCAGATGCGGCGCGAAGGTGGCGCGGAACTCGGCCAGCAGCCGCGGCGTGACGAGGTCCGATTGCGTGCGGGTCCGGCCGATCCAGGCGGCGAAGTCCATCATGTCAGTAGGAGCGCGGCAGGCCGAGCACGTGCTCGGACAGGTAGGCCAGGATGAGGTTCGTGGAGATCGGCGCGACTTGGTAGAGGCGGGTCTCGCGGAACTTGCGCTCCACGTCGTATTCCTCCGCGAAGCCGAAGCCGCCATGGGTCTGGATGCAGACATTGGCCGCCTCGAACGAGGCGTCGGCCGCCAGCATCTTGGCCATGTTGGCCTCCGCCCCGGGATTCGCGCCGCCCTCGTAGAGGGCGAGCGCTTCGCGCACCATCAGCTCGGCCGCGCGCATGTTGGCGTAGGCCTTCGCGATCGGGAACTGCACGCCTTGGTTCGCGCCGATCGGCCGGCCGAAGACCGAGCGCTCCCCCGCATAGGCCCTTGCCCGGTCGATGAACCACTTGGCGTCGCCCACGCATTCCGCGGCGATCAGGATGCGCTCGGCGTTCATGCCGGACAGGATGTAGCGGAAGCCCCTGCCCTCCTCGCCGATCAGGTTTTGCGCCGGGACGCGGAGATTGTCGAAGAACACCTCCGTGGTGGCGTGGTTCATCATCGTCCGGATCGGGCGGATGGTGAGCCCGCTGCCCCGCGCCTCGCGCATGTCGACGAGGAGCACCGACAGCCCGTCGGTGCGCTTCATGCCCTCGGCCCGGGGCGTCGTGCGGGCGAGGAGCAGCATCAGGTCCGAATGCTCTGCGCGGCTGGTCCAGATCTTCTGGCCGTTGACCACGTAGTGGTCGCCCTCGCGGCGTGCTGTGGTCTTGAGGCTGCCGGTGTCGGTGCCGGAGGTCGGCTCGGTCACCCCGAAGGCCTGGAGCCGCAGGCGTCCTTCGGCGATCGCCGGCAGATACGCCGCCTTCTGGGCGTCGGATCCGTGCCGCAGCAGCGTACCCATCGTGTACATCTGGGCGTGACAGGCGCCGCCGTTGCAGCCCGCCCGCTGCACCTCCTCCAGGATCGCCGCCGCCGCGGAGAGCGGCAGGCCGGAGCCGCCGTACTCCTCCGGGATCAGGACCGACAGGTAGCCGCTCTCGGTCAGCGCGTTCACGAACGCGGTCGGGTAGGCCATCTCCCGGTCGAGCGCCCGCCAGTACGGGCCGGGGAAGCCCGCGCAGAGCTTCGCCACGGCCTCGCGGATCTCGGTATAGGCTTCCATGGCAGGCTCCTCAGGCGGTGCGCCCGCCATCGACCGGCAGGTCGACGCCGGTGATGAAGGCGGCTTCGTCGGAGGCGAGGAACAGGGCTGCCGCCGCGATGTCGCTCGCCTGGGACAACCGCCCGAGCGGGATCGAGGCGATGAACCGCGCGCGGTTCTCTTGCGTATCGGGCATGCCCATGAACTGCTCGAGCAACCCGGTCGCCCCCATGACCGGGCAGAGGGCGTTCACCCGGATCTTCCAGGGCGCCAGTTCCAGGGCCAGCGACTTCGAGGCCAGGCTCGCCGCCCCCTTGGAGGCGTTGTACCAGGTGAGCCCCGGGCGCGGCCGCAGAGCCGCCGTCGAGCTGACGGTCAGGATCACGCCGCCGCCGCCGTCGCGCATGAGCGGCGCCACCGCCCGGACGAAATGGAAGATCGACTTCACGTTCACCCGAAAGACCCGGTCGAACTCGTCCTCGGTCACCTCCAGCAGCGGCTTGTTGCGGTGGGTGGTGCCGGCATTGTTGACGAGGATGTGCGGGTCGCCGAACCGCTCCCGGGTCGCCGCGACGGCGGCCTCGACATCGGCGGCCTCGCCCACATCCGCACCGACCGCGAGGGCATTCGCGCCGATCTCGCCCGCCACCCGGCCGGCGGCCGCCGCGTCGATGTCGACGCAGGCGACCCGGGCCCCCTCGGCGGCGAAACGTTGGGCGATCCCCGCCCCGAAACCGCCGCCAGCCCCCGTCACGATCGCGACCTTGCCCTCGAGCCTCATCGTCACCTCCCGTTCGGTCATGCGATCCGCCCTCCGCTTCCAGGGGGCGCGAACTCGGCCCGGATCCGCGCAGTGTGCTGGCCGATTTCGGGGACCGGACCGAGCGCCCGCACCTGCCCGTCGATCAGCACAGGCGGCGCCACGATCCGGGCGGGTCCGGCCTGTGTCTCGACCACACTGCGCACGAGGGCCGGATGCGCGGCCAAGTCTGCCAGCGTGTTGACGAAGCCGTAGGCGGTCCCGGCGGCCTTCAGCCGGGCCGCCGCCGCGTCGCGGGACAGCCGTACCAGCGCGGCCCCGACCCGGAGATCGACCGCGTCCCGATTGGCCACGCGGGCCGTGTTCGACGCGTATCCCTCGGCGGTGGCGAGGTCGGGGTCCTCCAGCACCGACGCACAGAAGCGGGCCCATTCACGCTCGTTCTGGATCGAGATCAGCACTAGGCTGTCATCGGCCGTGGGGAAGGCGCCGTAGGGGCAGATCGACGGATGGGCGAGGCCGACCCGCTGCGGGACCCGGCCTGTGCCCTCGAAATAGAGCAGCGGCACAGTCATCCAGTCGGCGGCGGCGCCGAACAGGCTCACGTCGAGGGCACAGCCCTGCCCCGAGATTCCCCGGGCGATCAGCGCCTCCAGCACGGCGGCATGGGCATCCATCCCGCAGGCGACGTCGCAGACCGAGACGCCGACCCGGCCGGGCCCGGCCGGATGGCCGGTGATCCCGGCGAGCCCGCTCTCGGCCTGGACCAGCAGGTCGTAGGCCTTCATGGCGCTGTAGGCGTGGCCGGTGCCGTAGCCGGAGATGTCCACGGTGATCAGCCGCGGGTAGCGCGCGCGCAGGTCCGCCGCGCCGAAGCCCGCCCGGGCGGCGGCACCGGGGGCGAGATTCTGCACGAACACGTCGGCCCGGGCGAGGACCGCGTGCAGGAGGCGCGCATCCTCCGGGTTCTTGATGTCGGCGACGAGGCTCTCCTTGCCGCGGTTGAGCCAGACGAAGTAGCTGGCCAGCCCGTTCACCGCATCGTCGTAGCCGCGGGCGAAATCCCCCTCCGGGCGCTCGATCTTAATGACCCGGGCGCCGGCATCCGCGAGCCGCGCGGTGCAGTAGGGCGCGGCCACCGCCTGCTCCAGGGCCAGGACGGTCAGCCCGTGCAGCGGCAGAGTCTGGCTCATGCGCGTCCTTCGATTCTAAACTGCCCCGCGGGGCCGGACCCGGCTCACCTGGGTCGGTCTCGGCCCGCGCCAAGCCGGGTCCGGTGACAGGGCCGCGCTGCCGTGAGCGTCAGACTGACTTCCGCGTCGCGCTGCGCGCGGGGACGCGGATCACTCCGCCGCGCGGAGCGCGGGCGGTCCCCGGACTTCCTCGACCGGCTCCGCCCCGGGAACGGCCAGGGCCGCGTCCACCGCCCCGGGCTTGTCCCGGAAGGAGAAGCGGTGCGCCAGCCGGTCGAGGTAGATGTAGATCACCGGCGTCGTGAACAGCGTCAGGATCTGGCTGACCGCGAGGCCGCCGACCATGGCGTAGCCGAGCGGCTGCCGGATCTCCGAGCCGGTCCCGGTGGCGAACATCAGCGGGATGCCCCCGAGCAGGGCCGCCATGGTGGTCATCAGGATCGGGCGGAAGCGCAGCAGCGCGGCCCGGCGGATCGCCTCCTCGGGGGTCAGCCCCTCCTCACGCTCAGCCACGATGGCGAAGTCGACCAGCATGATGCCGTTCTTCTTCACGATGCCGATCAGCAGGATGATGCCGATGAGCGCGATCAGGCTGAAATCGTACCCCGCCCACATGAGCACCGCGAGGGCGCCGACGCCGGCCGAGGGCAGCGTCGACAGGATGGTGATCGGGTGGATGAAGCTCTCGTAGAGGATGCCGAGGATCAGATAGACGACGAACAGAGCCGCCAGGATCAGCAGCGGCACCGTAGAGAGCGATTGCTGGAAGGCCTGCGCGGTGCCCTGGAAGCCGCTCACCACGGTTTGCGGCACCTGGAGGTCGCGCATCGCCTGGCCGATCGCCTCCGTCGCCTGGCCCAGCGCCACGTCGGGGGCGAGGTTGAAGCTGATCGTCACCGCCGGGAACTGGCCCTGGTGGTTCACGGCCAGCGGCGCCACCGGGTCGGTGGTCCAGCGGGCGAAGGCCGCGATCGGCACCTGGCCGCCGCCGTTGGGCGCCTTGATGTAGATCTTGTCGAGGCTCTCGACGCTGCCCTGCAGGGCCGGAAGCACCTCCAGCACCACGTGGTAGCTGTTGAGCTGGGTGAAGTACTGCGCGATCTGCCGCTGCCCGAAGGCGTCGTAGAGGGTGTCGTCGATCAGCTGGGGTGTGATCCCGTAGCGCGAGGCGGCGTCGCGGTCGATCGACAGCGTCAGGGTCGTGCCCCGGGTCTGCTGGTCGGTGGCGACATCGCGCAGTTCCGATAGGGTCTTCAGCCGGTCGAGGATCCGCGGCGCCCAGGTGTTGAGTTCGGCGAGGTCCGGGTCCTGGAGCGTGTATTCGAACTGCGTACGCGAGGTCCGGCCGCCCGTGCGCACGTCCTGCGTGGCCTGGATGAAGGTGCGGATGCCCGCGACCTGATCGAGCTTCGGGCGCAGGCGGCCGATCACCTGGAACGCGTTGACGTCGCGCTCCTCCCGGGGCTTGAGCGTGATGTACATGCGGCCCGAGTTCAGCGCCTGGCCGTTCCCGCCGAGCGACATGCCGACGGTGGCCACCGCCGGGTCGGCCTGGACGATCGCACCGACCTTCTCCTGGAGCGTCATCATCGCCGAGAAGGAGATGTCCTGTCCCGCCTCGGTGACGCCGATCATGAAGCCGGTGTCCTGCTGCGGGAAGAAGCCCTTCGGGATCGCCACGAACAGGTAGCCGGTCAGCGCCAAGGTGGCGAAGAAGACCAGGAGCGTGACCTTGCGGAATCGCAGGGCGACGTCGAGGGCGTCCTCGTAGACCGAGAGCAGCCAGTCGAATCCGGCCTCGCTCATCCGGTAGAGGCGGCCGTGGCGCTCGGCGTCGTGCGGCTTGAGCAGCCGGGCGGCCATCATCGGCGTCAGCGTCAGCGACACGAAGGCCGAAACCGCGATCGTCATCGACAGCACCACGGCGAATTCGCGGAACAGTCGGCCGATGATGCCGCCCATCAGCAGGAGCGGGATCAGCACCGCGATCAGCGACACCGAGATCGACACGATGGTGAAGCCGATCTCGCCCGCGCCCTTGAAGGCGGCCTCCATCGGCCGCATCCCCTCCTCCACGTAGCGGCTGATGTTCTCCAGCACGACGATGGCGTCGTCGACCACGAAGCCGACCGAGATGGTGAGCGCCATCAGCGAGAGGTTGTCGAGGGTGTAGCCCGCGATCCACATCAGCGCGCAGGCCCCGAGCAGGGCGAGCGGCACCGTCACGCTCGGGATCACCGTCGCCCAGAAGCTGCGCAGGAAGACGAAGATCACCGCCACCACCAGCACGATGGTGAGCAGCAGGGTGAACTGCACATCCTCCACGGAGGCGCGGATGGTCTGGGTCCGGTCGCTCAGGATCCCGATCTTGATCCCGGCCGGGAGGGTGGAGGTCAGGCGCGGCAGCTGCGCCTTGATGCTGTCCACCGTGTCGATCACGTTGGCGCCGGGCTGCTTGAACACCACCAGGAACACGCCGCGCTGGCCGTTGGTCCAGCCGGCCTGCTTGGTGTCCTCGGAGCCGGCCACCGCGTGGCCGATGTCGCGCACGCGCAGGGGCGCGCCGTTCTGGTAGGCCACGATCACGGCGTCCCAGTTCTTGGCCTCGGTGAGTTGGTCGTTGGCGTAGATCGTGTAGCTGTGGCTGCCGCCGTCGATGCTGCCCTTGGGGTTGTTGACCGTGGTCAGGGTGAGCTGCGTGCGCACGTCCTCCAGCGAGAGGCCCTTGGCCACGAGCTTGGCGGGATCGACCTGGATGCGGATGGCGGGCTTCTGCTGGCCGCCGATGAAGACCTGCGCGACGCCGGAGATCTGGCTGATCCGCTGGGCGAGCTGCACGTCGACGGCATCGTCGACGTCGATCAGGGGCAGGCTGTCGGAGGTGGCCGAGAGCAGGAGGATCGGCGAATCGGCCGGGTTGACCTTCCGGTACGTCGGCGGGCTCGGCAGGTTCTTCGGCAGCTGGCCGCCGGCGGCGTTGATCGCCGCCTGGATGTCGCTCGCCGCACCGTCGATGTTGCGGTTCAGCTCGAACTGAACGGTGACCGTCGAGATCCCGAGGGAACTCGTCGAGGTCATCTGCGATACGCCCGGGATCTGCGAGAACTGCCGCTCCAGGGGCTGCGCCACGGAGGACGCCATGGTCTCGGGGCTGCCGCCGGGGAGCTGCGCCGTCACCTGGATCGTCGGGAAATCCACCTGCGGCAGCGGGGCGACGCCCAAGAGCGGATAGGCCACCACCCCGAGGAACAGGATGCCGACCATGATCAGCGTGGTCGCCACCGGGAACCGGATGAACGGCGCCGAGATGCCGCCCTTCATCGCTGGGCCCGCCCGAGTCGTGAGACCGCCGTCGCGGCGTGAAGGTCCATCAGCGTTGAGCCTCCACCCGGCGCGCGGACGTGTCCGGCGCCTCCGCCTGGGCCGCCCGGGATGCGGGCGGCTCACCGACGAGGCTCCCGTCCTGGACCTTGTACTGGCCGGCGGTGATCACCCGCTCGCCGGCTTTCAGGTCGCCGCTCAGAATCTGGGTCCGGCCCGAATCGGAGCGCCCGGCCTTCAGGGCGCGCTGATGGGCGTGATTGCCGTCGTCCACCACGAAGGCGAACAGGCCGTCCGGTCCATGCTGGACCGCGTTGTCGGGAACCGTGGTGGCGACGGCGACGATGCCGACCCGCATCTTGGTGGAGACCGACAGGCCGGGCCAGAGGGCGTGGTTCCGGTTCTCGTACACGGCCTTGAGGCGGATCGTGCCGGTCGCCGTGTCCACCTGGTTGTTGAACAGGGCGAGCTTGCCGTCGGCGAGCTTGGTGAGCCCGTCGGAACTCCAGGCTTCCACCGGCACGTCGCCCTTCCGCAGGGCCGCGGTGATGGCGGGCAGCTGATCCTCCGGCGCAGTGAAGACCACGAAGATCGGCTCCACCTGGGTGATCGTGACGATCGGGGTCTGGCCGGCGGCGTTGACGATGTTGCCGATATCGACCTGCCGGAAGCCGGTCACGCCGTCGATCGGCGCGCGGATGGTGGCGTAGCCGAGCTGGGTCGACGCATTGTCGATCGCGGCCTGATCGGAGGCGACCTGCGCCGTGAGCTGTGCGACCAGGGCGGTCTGCGTCTCGGTCTGCTGCCGCGACGCGTAGGCGCCGAGGCCGGTGTACCGGACGAGATCCGCTTTGGCGTTGTTGAGGTTGGCGGTGTCCTGCTCCTTCTTGGCCTTGGCCTGGTCCATCGCCGCCTGATAGGGGCGCGGGTCGACCTGAACGAGGATGTCGCCCTTGTGGACGGCCTGGCCTTCGCGGAAGGCGACCTGCTGGATCTCGCCGTCGACGCGCGTGCGTGCCTGGACGGTGTTGTAGGCCTGGACGGTGCCGAGACCGTTCGACACGAGCGCGAACGGCCCCTGCTCGACGGTTCCGAGGGTCACGGGCACGGGACGCGGGGCGGCGGCCTTCGGCTTCTCGGCGGGCTGGCCGAGCCGCGTATAGCCATAGGCACCCCCGCCCGCGAGGGCGAGGAGGACCAGGATCGCCGCGAAGGAGCGGCCGCGCCGCGACCCGCGCGCGACCGGATCGCGCCGCCGGTCGACCCCGCCCGACGCCGCATCGATCTCATGCGATCGCGATGCGGCGCGATCACCCTCGTCCCCGCTCAGCATGCGCTCACGTCCGCCTCCCGGTCCGGCCCTCGGTCGAACCTGAGTATTTTGCATTCAATAGCATACAATCCCCACCGCCGACACCGATGCGTTACACCGAGCCGGGGAATCGTGGCCGGGACAGGGCGTGCAAATCCGGGTGTCGCAGGGTAGCCTCGCGGCCGCCGCGGCTCCGCAGCGGCCAGCGATCGCCCGTCCCGGCGTCGCGTGGCCCAACCGGCGCTGAGCGGCATCGCCCATCACCGACAGGCCGGCGCTGCCACATCCGGCCGAAGAGACCAGGACGCTGCATGATCTCCACGCTGGAACTGGACGGATTGCAGGAACTTCGCGCCGCGCTCATCGAGGAGCGGCAGATCCTTGTGGCGTCGGTGCGAAAGCTGCGCGAGACCCGGCGGCAGAAGGGCACGTTCGTCCTGGGCGACGGCTCGGAGGCCGGGCCGCGGCTCGTGGCGCTGCAGCAGCAGATCGAGGTGGTCGAATCCGTCATCGCCACGCTGATGGAATCCCAGACCTGACACGCTCGGTTTGCAGAGCGCCCGGCACGCCGAGTTCCCTCGGCGGATGTCGCGATGGTCTAGGCCATCTTGATGTCCATCTTGTTTCTGGGATCTGCGCCGTGTCGTGCCCCATGCAATCCTGTAGTGACAAAATATTAATCTGACGTCACGGACGAAACGAATGATTTCAATCTCTTAAATGGTTAGAGGCTGGCTCGAATCCATTACGGTTCTGTCATCGACGTCCATAAGATGGACATGTTCGGGGCACGGTGCCGATGACGGTTCGCGACAGGCCTTCAGTCCGGTGTGGCGGAAACTGGGGCGGATGGATGTGACGATGGCGGCGCATTGTCGACGCCCAGCCTGCCATTCGGCTGGACCGCTCGATCCCTGGGCGGTAGCGGACGACAAATCAGCGCACGGAACCCGTACGATGGACGCCTTCGATCACACCGCAGCGGCCCGCGATGCCGACGCACGCGTCGCGCCGCAGCCCAAGGCCGAAACGATCGCCCTCTGGCTCGCCCTCGACGCGGAGCGGCGGGCCCGCGACGAGCGGACGGCGCGGCTGCGCGCCATGCGCCTCATCGGCGGCGAAGACGACGCGAGCTGATCAGTCGTCGCCCGGGCCACCGTCCGGCTGGCGGGCTGCCAGCGCGAAGCCGACCGCCATCGCCGCGGCCTCGGCATGGGCGATCAGCGTCGGATCCCCGGCGTCCCGCGCAGCCTGGAGGAGCGCGATCGCGTGGCGTCCGAGGCGCTGATCGATATCCGCGTCCCGGGCGAACACGGCGCCGCCGGCGGCATTGTCGTGGCTTCGGTCAATCATGGGCATGCGTCGGTCTTGAGATGGAGGCCGTCGTCCGGAAGGGCGCCGAGGCGTCGATCCAGGCCTGCGTGTCCGTGACATCCGCGAAGGCGCGCAGCACGGCGCTCACCGAGCGATGGATGTCCTCGGCCGCGATCCCGTCGAGGGCGTGGCTGGCGGAGGCGTCGCACAGGAAGGTCACGTCCTGCCCGCGGTGATAGCCGTCGATCGCGGTGGCCAGGCAGGCCGCCTCGCCGGCAAAGCCCGCGACGACGAGGGGCGGGCTGCCCCGCTCCATCACGTCGGCGAAGGCCGGGCTGGCGTAGCAGGACGGTCGATCCCGATCGAAGATCATGTCGCAGCCCAGCGGCTCGAAACCCTCGATCCAGCGGGCGAATCGGGTGCCGGCCTGAAACAGGTGCGCGCCGATCCAGCGCACATAGGCGACCTGGATGCCGCTGTCCCGGGCATGGCCGAGGGCGCGGCGGCAATTCTCCAGGGCCGGGCCGATGCGCGGGAGCGCCAGCGGCCGGCCGGCGATCTCATATTCCTGCTGCATGTCCACCAGCACCAGCACGGGGACGCTGCGCGGCCGACGGTAGAGGATCGGATTCGTCTGGCGCATCACACCGCGACCTTCCGATCGACGGAGGGCCGGGTGACGGCGCGGGCACGGGAGCGGTCGAGGGCCCCCGCGCGATGCCAGCGGCCCTCGGGCCGGATGATCACGTAGGGATCGACGCCGAGCCCGATGGCCTGGGGATGGAGCTCGGTTTCCAGCAGCATCTCGACATAGTCGAAATCCGAGAAGACCAGTTCCTGCGCCCCCTCGAAGACCGCGAAGCCGAAGCGGCTCCAGAACCCGACGAGGCGCTTCTGCGCATGCCCGTAGAGGCGGCGGTAGCCCTTCACCCGGGCCAGTTCGATTCCCGCGCGGACGAGGGCGAAGGCCATGCGGGTGTTGCGGTACTCGGCCCGCACCGCCAGGCGTTCGATCTTGGCGAAATCCGCGAAGAAGCGGATGCGCAGGCAGCCGGCGGGCTCGTCGCCGAAATAGCCGATGAGGTGCGTGGCCGAGAGGTCGTTGCCGTCGAACTCCTCCTCGTAGGGGCAGGCCTGTTCGGCCATGTAGACGGCGGCGCGCAGCGCGATGACGCGGGCGAGATCCTCCATGCTGCGCGCGACCGCGACGCTGGTGCCGGTCCCGCCGGGGCGGTGGCTGTCGTAGGGCGGTGCGGGCTCGGCCTTCGGCCCGCGGGCGAAGTGGTAGAGGCCGCCCTGTGCGGCGCTCGGTGCCTCGAAGCCGAGGGCCGTCAGCAGGCTCGCGCCCTCCGGCGTCGCCGCCCGGGCGTAGAAGTCGACGCCCTGGTAGTTCGGGCTGGAGAGGCGGTCGAAGACCAGGCTGACGCCGCCGGCCAGACGCCGCCGCGCGTGGACGGCCCAGACATAGATGCAAGCGGGGCGTTCGTGCTGGCCGGCCAGCATCGCGTCCGGCGGATCCGCCGCGTCGAAACGTCCCGCCTTGAGTGCGGCGAGGCCGTCGGCATTCAGCATCAGGCAGGCGACGAAGCCGTCGCCCCGTGGCGCGGCGGCGTCGAATCTGTGCCGATGGGCGATCGCCATCACACTATCCGGGTTGCGCGACATCACCCGCTGAACAGTCTTCAGCGGTGCGAGGTCCGGCAGATCGACCCGCGCGGCCGCGATGAGCTGTTCGAGATCGCGTGACGCCGGCATGAAGATCACGAGGTGGCGGGCGACGCGATCGACCTTGAGCGCGCCGAGTGCGTGCCGCTGCCGCGGAGAGACTTGGGAAGACCCAAGATGATCCACGTCCGTCGCGACGAAATGGGAGCGTGCAATGTGCACCGTCATCGGATGACCTGACATTGAGGTACGGATTGACGGTTCAGCACTTCGCATCTAGCGCACTCCCTGTATGTGCAAAATTTGGAACAGGGGCGTTCCGTAGATGGAACAGACGGAGGCGGGCCGGGGCGTGATGCCCGACTGGCAGAGCATCCGCGTCTTCCTGACCCTCGAGCGCTCCGGGAGCTTCCGGGCCGCGGCCTCCAAGCTCGGCGTGTCGGTGAATTCGGTGCGCCGGCGGATCGCCGATCTCGAAACCCTGATCGGCGCGCCGTTGCTGACGCGCCACGTGGACGGCATCCGTCTGACCTCGGAGGGACACGCGATCCTGGAGGCCGCCGCCCGCATGGAGACCGCGGCGTTCGGCCTGATGCGGGCGGGGGAGACCGCGCCCTTCGCCGAGGCCGGCGAGGTCCGGATCGCGGTGACGGAAGGGCTCGGCGCGTTCTGGCTCGCGCCGCGCCTGGTCGAGTTTCAGCGGGCCAACCCGCGCCTGACGGTCGATCTGCGCTGCGCGATGGAATCCGCCGATGTCCTCCGTCTGGAGGCCGACGTGGCGATCCAGCTGTCACGGCCGACCAGCCCCGATCTGCGGCTGGTCAAGCTGGGCCGCATCCACCTGATCCCCTACGCGGCCCGCGAATACGAACAGACCTACGGGCTTCCCGCCGCGCCGGAGGATCTCGCCCGCCACCGGATCGTGGTCCAGGCCAGCAGCCAGACGATCCGCCTGGAGGATTTCAGCCGCGAGCTGCCGGGTTTCCCCGCCTCGGTTCCGATCGCGCTGAAGATCAACGTCAGCAGCGCGTATTACTGGGCGATCGCCAAGGGGGCGGGGATCGGTCTCCTGCCGACCTACGCCAGCGCGATCGGGGCGCGGGTCATACCGGTGGACAATCTGGGCCGGTTCAGCCTGGACATCTGGCTGACCTATCATCCGGACGCGGAGCGGATCGAGCGGGTGCGCCGGACGATCGACTGGCTGCGGGCCGCCTTCGATCCGAAGCGCTATCCCTGGTTCCGGGACGAGTTCATCCATCCCCGGGACCTGCCCACCGCCATCAAGGGCGAGCCGCTTCCGGATCTGTTCGCCGGCTTCACCGGCATGACACCCTGAGGGTGGCCGGCCCGTCGCGCGGCCCGATCAGGCTCCCTTGACCGCGCCGCGCGCATGATCCTTGCTCCGGCCGTCGCGACGACGAGGTTGCCCGTGCTGCTGACACCCCGCGAGAAAGACAAGCTGCTGATCGCCATGGCGGCACAGGTGGCGCGGAACCGTCTGGCCCGGGGCGTCAAGCTCAACCACCCGGAGGCGGTGGCGCTGATCACCGACTTCGTGGTCGAGGGCGCCCGGGACGGCCGCACCGTCGCCGAGCTGATGCAGGCCGGCGCCACCGTCCTCACCGCCGATCAGGTGATGGAGGGCGTATCCGAGATGATCCACGACATCCAGGTCGAGGCGACGTTCCCGGACGGCACCAAGCTCGTGACCGTGCATCACCCGATTCGGGGGGCGGCCTCGGCGGACGTGCCCGGCGTGGTGACGCCCCTGCCCGGCGAGATCGTCTTCAACGCCGATGCCGAGCGCACCGTGATCGAGGTTGCCAATACCGGGGATCGACCGATCCAGGTCGGCTCGCACTACCATTTCTACGAGGTCAATCCGGGCCTCGTCTTCCCGCGCGAGCAGGCCCGCGGCAAGCGCCTCGACATCGCGCCCGGGACCGCGGTGCGCTTCGAGCCCGGGTCCACCCGGGAGGTCACGCTGGTGCCGCTCTCCGGCGGCCGCACCGTCTTCGGCTTCCGCGGTGACGTGATGGGCACGCTCTGACCATGGCCAACACACCCAAGCCCGCGAGCCTCCCCCGCTCCGCCTATGCCGACATGTTCGGCCCGACCACCGGCGACCGCATCCGCCTCGCCGACACCAGCCTGGAGATCACGGTCGAGCGCGATTTCACCATCTACGGCGAGGAGGTGAAGTTCGGCGGCGGAAAGGTCATCCGGGACGGGATGGGTCAGAGCCAGGTGAGCAATGCCGCCGGTGCGGTCGACACGGTGATCACCAACGCGGTCGTGCTCGACCATTGGGGCATCGTGAAATGCGACGTCGGAATCGTGCGCGGCCGGATCTTCCGGCTCGGCAAAGCCGGCAATCCGGACGTACAGCCCGGGATCGACATCATCGTCGGCCCCGGAACCGAAGTGATCGCCGGTGAAGGGAAGATCCTGACCGCCGGGGGCTTCGACAGCCACATCCACTTCATCTGCCCGCAGCAGATCGAGGAGGCGCTCTGCTCGGGCGTGACCACGATGCTCGGCGGCGGGACCGGGCCGGCGCACGGGACCTTCGCCACCACCTGCACCCCCGGCCCCTGGCACATCGCCCGGATGATCGAGGCGGCCGATGCCTTCCCGATGAACCTCGCGTTCGCCGGCAAGGGCAACGCCTCGCGCCCCGAAAGCCTGATCGAGATGGTCCGGGCCGGGGCCTGCGCGCTGAAGCTCCACGAGGATTGGGGCACCACCCCGGCGGCGATCGATACCTGCCTGTCGGTGGCGGATGCCCACGACGTCCAGGTCATGATCCACACCGACACGCTCAACGAATCGGGCTTCGTCGAGGACACGATCGCGGCCTTCAAGGGCCGGACCATCCACGCCTTCCACACCGAGGGCGCCGGCGGCGGCCACGCGCCGGACATCATCAAGGTCGCCGGCCTGCCGAACGTGCTCCCGTCGTCGACGAACCCGACACGGCCCTACACGCGGAACACCATCGACGAGCATCTCGACATGCTCATGGTCTGTCACCACCTCGATCCGTCGATCCCGGAGGATCTCGCCTTCGCGGAGAGCCGGATCCGCCGGGAGACCATCGCGGCCGAGGACATCCTGCACGATCTCGGCGCGCTCTCGATGATGTCGTCGGACAGCCAGGCCATGGGCCGGGTCGGCGAGGTCGTGATTCGCACCTGGCAGACCGCCGACAAGATGAAGCGCCAGCGCGGCGCCCTGGCGGGCGACACCTCCGGCACCGACAATCTGCGCGCCCGCCGCTACGTGGCGAAGTACACGATCAACCCGGCGATCGCGCACGGCGTGTCGAAGCACATCGGCTCGGTGGAGCCCGGCAAGCTCGCCGACCTCGTGCTCTGGACGCCGGCCTTCTTCGGGGTGAAGCCGGACCTCGTCATCAAGGGCGGCAGCATCGCGGCCGCGCCGATGGGCGACCCGAACGCCTCGATCCCGACGCCGCAGCCGGTGCATTACCGCCCGATGTTCGGCGCCTACGGGCGCGCGCCCTTCGCCACCGCCCTCACCTTCGTGTCCAAGGCGGCCGTCGAGGACGGGTTGCGGGACCGTCTCGGCGTGCAGAAGGAATTGGTCGCGGTGGAGAATGTCCGGGGCGGCATCTCGAAGGCGAGCATGGTGCTCAATGACGCGACCCCGGTCATCGAGGTGGATCCCGAGACCTACGACGTCCGCGCCGACGGCGAGCTCCTGGTGTGCGAGCCCGCCGAGGTCCTGCCGATGGCCCAGCGTTATTTCCTGTTCTGAGCTATCGTGGTGCCGACGGACAGGAGGGCATCGATTGCACGCTCTTGCCCGATCAGCCCCCCTTCGGCATCGAACAGCCGCTGGCCGACGGCTTTCTGCCGAAGGAGCCCGACCTCATTGACCAGTCCTGAGGCCATGATCCGCGCCACCCGCATCCTGCGCCGGGACGCCCTGTCCGGCGGCGAGATCGTCGACCGTGTGATCCTCGACCACGGCGACCGGCACCGCCGCCGCGTCGCCATGCGCGGGGCCGGCGGCTTGGGATTCCTGCTCGACCTCCCGGAACCGACCGTACTGGAGGACGGCGACGCCCTGGTGCTGCAGGACGGGCGCCTCGTCTGGGTCGAGGCCGCGCCGGAGCGGCTGCTGGAGATCCGCGCGTCGAGCGACCGCGCCCTCAAGCGCCTGATCTGGCATATCGGCAACCGCCACATCCCGGCCGAGATCGGCAGCGACGCCGTCTGGATCGTCGACGATCACGTGCTTGCCGACATGGTGCGGGGACTCGGCGGCAGCGCCGAGCCGGTGGTGCGCCCGTTCCGCCCCGAGGGCGGGGCCTATGCCGGAGGCCATGGGCACGACCATCCGCATGGCGGAGACCATCATCATCCCGATGCCCATGGTTGAGCCCCTGGAGGCGCTTCGGCTGACGGCGTGGCTGTCGCCGGGCTACCCGGTGGGCGCCTACGCGTACTCGCACGGGCTGGAATGGGCCGTGGAGGCGGGCGATGTGCGCGACGAGGCGAGCCTAACGGCCTGGCTCGGCGATGTCTGCGCCTGCGGCTCCCTGCGCAACGATCTGATCCTCGCAGCCCACGCCCACCGCGCCGGGCGGGCCGGCGACGGGGACGCCCTCGCCGACCTCAACGACCTCGCCCTGGCGCTCGCCCCGTCGCGCGAGCTGCACCTGGAGACCAGCCAGCAGGGGCGCAGCTTCCTCGACGCGACCCTCGGGGCCTGGCCCTGCGGGCCGCTGGCGGCCCTGGCCGAACGCCTGCCCGGCCCCCTCGCCTATCCGGTCGCGGTCGGGGCCGCCGCCGGGGCGCACGCCATGGCGGCGGGCCCCGTGCTGGCCGCCTACGGCCTCGCCTTCGTCCAGAACCTCGTCTCGGCGGCGCTGCGGGCGGCGCCGGTGGGCCAAGCGGCCGGGACGCGGATCGTCGCCGCCCTGGCGCCCCGCCTCGTGGCGCTGGCGGCCGACGCCGGCAGCGCGGATCTCGACGCCCTCGGCTCCGCCACGTTCCGCCTGGACCTCGGCTCGTTCCGGCACGAGACCCAGTATTCCCGCATCTTCCGCTCCTGAGGGCGCTGCATGACCCCCGTGACTGGTTCCGCGAACGGCCCCCTCCGCGTCGGCATCGGCGGCCCCGTCGGGTCCGGCAAGACCGCCCTGATGGAGCAGCTCTGCAAGCGCTTCCGCGACCGCTACGAGATCTGCGCGATCACCAACGACATCTACACCAAGGAGGATGCGCGCATCCTGACGGTGGCCGGGGCGCTGCCGGAGGAGCGCATCCTCGGGGTCGAGACCGGCGGCTGCCCGCACACCGCGATTCGCGAGGACGCCTCGATCAATCTCGCGGCCGTCGCCGAGATGAGCCGGCGTTTCCCGAAGCTCGATCTGGTTCTGATCGAATCCGGCGGCGACAACCTCGCGGCGACCTTCTCGCCGGAACTGGCCGACATCACCCTCTACGTGATCGACGTGGCCGGGGGCGAGAAGATCCCGCGCAAGGGCGGCCCCGGCATCACCCGGTCGGACCTGCTGATCGTCAACAAGACCGATCTGGCGCCGCTCGTCGGCGCGGACCTGTCGGTGATGGAGGCCGATACGCGGCGGATGCGCGGGACCCGTCCCTACGTGTTCGCCTCCCTGCGCGATGGCGCGGGCGCCGACGCCGTGGCGCGCTTCGTCGAGGAGGCGGGCGGGCTGGGCCGGTGACCCGGGCCGACGGAGCCGGACGGCCCGTTATCGCCCGGCCTCGGCCGATCGCGTACGGACCGGCGTGGCGGGCCGTACGCCCATCAGACCATCCAGGCGGCTCATCCGGGCGCTGAAATCGTTCATCGCGCTCTGGCGCGCCTGGATAGCGGCGCTGAGCCCGGGCTTTGCCGGATTCCGAGCCGGGCGCGCTTCGGCGACGGGGGCCGCGAGGAACGCGGCCAGGGAGAGAAAGGTCAGGGTGCGGGTCATCGACGGCGTCCCTCACGATCAACCGCGGCGGTCGCGGTCGCGGACGGGACAAGGATAGGATCGCCCGAAGCGTAGCCGTGTGCGTCGGCGCACCCCCCGCGCGGGCAGGCCTTCTCGAGATCCGCGATTGACAGCCGCCCGGGACTGATTCAACCCAAAGGATTGATGGCTTCTGGACGGTATCGCGCATGCGAAACCTGCGATGGCTCGCCGCCCTGCCGTTCATCGGCATCCTGATCGGGCCCTTCTTCTTGAATCGGGTCGAACCGTTCGTCCTCGGGCTGCCGCTGCTCCTCGCCTGGCTCGTGTTCTGCGTGATCGGAACGTCGGTGGTGATGGCGCTGATCTACAGGGCGGATCCCGAGAATCGCGCATCCGGGGATCCCCGATGAGCGTCGCCCTCGCCATCGTCGCGGCCGGCTTCGCGCTGGCGATCGGCCTCGGACTCTACGCCCGGCTGGGCCGCGAGATGGGCCTGGAGCAATGGACCGTCGGCGGACGCGGCTTCGGCACCGCCCTGGTCTTCCTGCTGATGGCCGGGGAGATCTATACGACCTTCACGTTCCTCGGCGGGTCCGGCATCGCCTACGGGAAGGGCGGCCCGGCCTACTACATCCTCTGCTACCTGACGCTCGCCTATGTGACCTCGTACTGGCTGCTGCCGCCGGTCTGGCGCTACGCCAAGCAGCACGGCCTCTACACGCAGCCGGACTTCTTCGCGCGGAAATACGGGAGCCCGGCCCTGGGCATGCTGGTGGCGTCGGTGGGGCTCGTCGCGCTCGTCCCCTACCTCGTGCTCCAGCTCAAGGGCCTCGGGATCATCGTCTCCACGGCGTCCTACGGCGCCATCTCGTCCACGGCTGCGGTCTGGATCGGCGCCGCCGCGCTCACGGCCTACGTGGTCGTGTCGGGGGTGCACGGCTCGGCCTGGACGGCGGTGATCAAAGATACGACCATCCTGGCGCTGGTGATCTTCCTCGGGATCTACCTGCCCCTGCACTATTACGGCAGCTACGACGGCCTGTTCCGGGCGATCGAGGCCGCCAAGCCGGGATTCCTGGCGCTGCCCGAGCGCGGCCAGAGCCCGGTCTGGTTCTCGACCACGGTCCTGCTCACGGCGCTCGGCGGCTACATGTGGCCGCATACCTTCGCGTCGCTCTACACGGCGCGCGAGCCCGGCGCCTTCCGGCGCAACGCGGTTCTCCTGCCGGTCTACCAGCTGATCAACCTGTTCGTGTTCATGATCGGCTTCACGGCCGTGCTGCAGGTGCCCGGCCTCGCCGGATCCGAGGTCGACCTGTCGCTGTTCAAGCTGTCGCTGGCGAGCTTCCCGCCCTGGTTCATCGGCCTGATCGGCGCCACCGGCGTGCTCACCGCGCTGGTGCCCGGTTCGATGATCCTGATCGCCGGCGTCACCCTGGTGGCCAACAACCTCGTCCGGCCGTTGCGGCCCGGCATGGACGACGCGGCGACCGCGCGGCTGTGCAAGATCCTGGTGCCGGTCCTGGCCCTGGTCTGCGTCGGGTTCACCCTCAGCGGCGGCGATACGATCGTGCAGCTCCTGCTGATGGGCTACAACTTCGTGACGCAGCTGTTCCCCTGCTTCATCGCCAGCCTGCTGCCCCGCAATCCCCTGAACCGGCCGGCGGCGGCGGCGGGGATCGTGGCCGGCGTCGCCACCGTGGCGGCCACGGTGCTGAGCGGGTTCAGCCTGTCGAAGCTCTCGATCCTGGGACCGCTCCAGGACGTGAATGTCGGCGTCGCCGCCCTGGTGGTGAACCTCGTGGTGACGGCCGCGGTGGCGCGCTTGACCCGCGCCGACACGGCGTCCCAGGCCCAGGTGGCCTGAAGCCGCGTCCGGACGGGCGTCCCGCGACCCGGGGCACGGTCCTGTCTTGGACGGCCGGATCGCTCAGGCCCGCCCCCGGCGCGCCGTCAGCCAGGAGGCCAGGAGCACCGCCGCGCTCACGAGGCCGACCAGCAGGGTCGAGGCGGCGTTGATCTCCGGGTTCACCCCAAGCCGGACCTGACTGTAGAGGCGCATCGGCAGCGTCGTCGAGCCCGGACCCGAGACGAAGCTCGCGATGACCAGATCGTCGAGCGACAGGGTGAAGGCGAGGAGCCCTCCGGCCGCCACGGCCGGCGCCAGCAGCGGCAGGGTGATGGTCGTCAGCACCCTCATCGGCGGGGCGCCGAGATCGGCGGCGGCGTCCTCCAGGGTCCGGTCGAGGCCGCGCAGGCGCGCGGCGACCACCACGGCCACGAACCCGGTGCAGAAGGTGGCGTGCGCGATCACGATGGTGCCGAGTCCGCGGTCGAGTCCGATGCCGATGAACATCAGCAGCAGCGACAGGCCGATCATCACCTCCGGCATCACGATCGGCCCGAAGACGAGGCCGGTGAACAGCGACCGTCCGCGGAAGCGGCGCTGCCGCTCCAGAACGAGCGCCGCCAGCGTCCCGAGGATCGTGGCGATGAGGCTCGCCAGGATCGCCACCTTGAGCGAGACCCAGGCCGCGGCCAGCAGGGGCGCATCGGCCAGCAGGGCCCCGTACCACCGGGTCGAGACTCCGCCCCAGACGGTGACCAGGGGCGAGGCGTTGAACGAGTAGGCGATCAGCACCAGGATCGGCAGGTAGAGGAAGCCAAGCCCGGCGACGAGGGCGGTACGGGTGACCCAGGTCACGGCGCATCCCCCTCGCCCGAGCGCAGACTGTCGCGGAACAGCACCACCGGGCCGATGACGATGGCGAGGATCAGGACGGCGACCGCGGAGGCCAGGGGCCAGTCCCGGTTCGAGAAGAACTCCGTCCACAGCACCCGGCCCAGCATCAGGGTCTCCGAGCCCCCGAGCAGGTCCGGAATGACGAATTCGCCCACCATCGGGATGAAGCACAGGGCTGCGCCGGCCGCGATGCCGGGCAGGCTGAGCGGCAGCGTCACGCTCCAGAACACCCGGGTCGGCGTGGCACCGAGATCCGCCGCGGCCTCCCGCAGGGCGGGGTCCAGGCGGTTCATTACCGCGTAGAGCGGGAGCACCATGAACGGCAGGTAGGCGTAGACGAGACCGATGATCACCGCGGCGTCGGTGTTGAGGATCGTCAGCGGCTCGGCGATCAGTCCGAGCCGGAGCAGCACGAGGTTGAGCAGACCCTCCGGCTTCAGGATCGCGATCCAGGCGTAGACCCGGATCAGGAAGCTCGTCCAGAACGGCACGACCACCAGCGCGACGAGGAGCGGCTGCCAGCGGGACGGCGCCCGCGCCAGGGCATAGGCCAGGGGCGTGCCGAGGGCGACCAGGATCAGGCTGGCCAGGGCGGCGTAGCCCAGCGAACCCAGCGCGGCGTCGCGGTAGAGCGGGTCGGCTGAGAGCGTGGCGTAATTGTCGAAGTTGAGGGCTTCGAGGAAGCTGGACCAGCCATCGAGGCCGCCCCGCCAATCGAGCACCGGAAGGTAGGGCGGTATCGCCGTCGCCGGTTCCGACAGGCTGATCTTGAGGGTGATGGCGAAGGGCAGAAGGAAGAAGGCCGCCAGCCAGACGAAGGGCGGCAGACGGACCAGCCGATCGAACAGGGTCCGCGGCTTTCCGCTCATGCCGGGAGGATCACCGCGGCCTCGGCCGCGAACCCGGCGCAGGTCTGCGACCCCGGCGGCAGGTCGGCATCGGCCGGGCGGCCACTGGCCCGAAGGATTCCGCCGTCCGGCAGGCGCAGGGTTCGGCGCAGGCGATCCCCCAGGAAGGTCGCCTCCGCCACCGTGACCGGCAGTCCTGTCCCGCCGAAGACCAGATCCTCCGGACGCACCGCCACCACCACCGCCGCGCCTTCAGCCAGCGCCGCGGCGGCGATCCCCCGGACTTGCCCGTGCGCGGTCTGCACGGTGCGCGCACCGCCCGCCGCGTCCGGTCCGAGGCGCCCGGGGAGGAGATTCACGTCGCCGAGCAGCCCCGCCACGAACCGGTTCGCCGGCCGCCGGTAGAGTTCGGCCGGCGGTCCGACCTGAACCAGCCGGCCTGCCTCCATGACGCCGATCCGATCGGCGAGCATCATCGCCTCCTCCGGATCGTGGGTCACGACCACGAAGGCGGTGCCCAGGCGGCGCTGCACGGCGCGCAATTCGCCCTGGGTCTCCTCCCGCAGGCCCCGGTCGAGGGCGCCGAGGGGCTCGTCGAGCAGGAGCAGCTCCGGCTCCCGGGCGAGCGCCCGGGCCAGGGCCACCCGCTGCCGCTGGCCCCCCGAGAGCGTCTCGGGACGGCGGTCGCCGAAGCCTTCGAGGCGGACGAGCCGCAGCAGCTCGGCGACCCGCGCGGCAGCCTCGCTCCGGCCCATCCCCTTGAGGCCGTAGGCGATATTGCCGGCCACACGCATGTGCGGGAACAGCGCGTAGGACTGGAACATCATGTTGACCGGGCGCCTGTGCGGCGGCAGCCCGGTGATGTCCCGGCCGCCGAGGCGAATCCGGCCGGAACTCGGCCGTTCGAACCCCGCGATCATGCGCAACAGGGTGCTCTTACCGCAGCCGGACGGGCCGAGCAGGCAGAAGAACTCCCCGGGTTCGAGGGCGAGCGTCACCGAATCGACGGCCGGATGCGCGCCGAAGCGCTTGGTCAGCGCGTCCAATTCCAGGCGCGGCGGCGTGCCCGACACGGGATCAGGAATCCTCGCGCAGGGCCTCGGCGACGCGTGCTTCGAGGAGATCCGGCCGGCGCAGGACCAGGGCGCCGCGGGTCCGGTCGACCAGGCCCTCCGCGGCCATGGCGGTGAATTCCCGGGTGACCTGCTCCCGTCGGCACCCGATCCGCGCGGCGAGGACGTGGTGGTAGGGCGGCGGCGAGACCACGCGCTCGCCGGAGGCGCCGGTCCGCGGCACCGAGAGGCGCAGCAATTCGGCGTAGAGGCGATGCTTCAGATCGAGGAGGGCGTGCTCCATCAGCCGCGTGTTCAATTCGCGCACGCGCTTGGCGAGGAGACGGAACAGCCGGTCGGCGATCGCCTCCGAGGCGAAGACCATCTGCCGGAACACCGCCGCCGGCACCACGCAGACTTCGCCGCGGGTCAGCGCCGTGACGTTGGCCGAGCGCCCGATCCCGTCGATCGCAGCCAGCTCGCCGAAGAACGCGCCGCCGCGCATCTCGCCGAGAATCACCTCCTTGCCGGACTGGGTCCGGTTAAGGATGCGAACCTCGCCGGAGGCGATGAAGTAGACGTCGGTGGAGATGTCGTCGAAGTCGACCAGCACCTCGTTCTCGTCGAAGCGCCGCCAGTGGCACCGGGATTCGTAGGTGTTGAGCTCGATGCCCGGGTCCTTGAAGAAGGGTATGGTCCCCAGCCGCGCCATCGATGCTGTTCCCTCAACTCCAGTCCGGCCTCCGTCCCTGCCCAAACGGGTGCCGGCCAGCAGATCTCGGGACGGGAGCGGCCCGCACGGTTTAGCTGGACGCCGCGACTGCAGCGCTCCATCCACGGGGCGGAGATGATCGTGACCGTCACTTGCCGGCCGGTCAAGCCGGGCCCGGGTGAACAGGAGTTTATTAGCGTGGATCAGGATATCCGGGCTACATGCCCGGCCTCCCTGCCAAGCCTGCCGCAGCGGGCGATTCCGATGCACCATGATGTGACGATCACGCGTTTCGATTCCCGGACGTCCGTGCCGGTCCCGCGCCTCCAGGCCACGCTGACCCGCCCGTTCGAGCGGTCCGGGCAGAGCCTGCATTCGGGCCGGCATGCCACCGTGCGCGTCTGCCCGGCGCCGGCCGATCACGGCATCGTCTTCCGCCGCCGGCTGAGGGACGGGCGCGTCATCGATATCCCGGCGCGCTGGTACCATCGGGAATCGCAGCCGCTCTCCTCGGCGCTGCGGCGCGAGGGCATTCTCGTCCGCACCATCGAGCACCTGATGGCGTCTCTGAGCGCCCTGGAGATCGACAATGCGGTGGTCGAGATCGATGCGGACGAGCTACCGATCTTCGACGGGAGCGCCACGCCTTGGTGCGAGGCGATCCGGGCATCGGGCCGGAGCGAGCAGGCGCAGCCCTGCCGTCAGATCCGGGTGCGCCGCACTGTTTCGGTGACGAATGGGCGGCGGCACATCCGCATCGAACCCGGTACGGGTCTTCACGTGACCGGTCATATCGCGCTCTCGCATTTCGGATCGGTCGACTGGTCGGGGGCCATCACCCCCGAGACGTTCGTGACCGAGATCGCGCCGTCGCGCAGCTTCGGCCGGTTCGCGCGCGCGATGGCCGGACGCGCTTTCGGGTATGTGGCACGGAAGGATTTCCTGCAGGGCGTCTCTCGGCACTCGGCGGCGCTCCTGGTGCGCGGCCACGTGCTCGGCGGGATGCGCGTCCCGGGTGAGCCGGTGCGGCACCGCGTGCTCGACCTGATCGGCGACCTGGCCCTCGTGGGTCATCCGGTCGAGGGATGGGTCACCGCCTTCCACACCGGGCACGAGCTGAATCACGCCCTGGTGGCGGCGCTGATGCAGGACGAGACCGCCTGGGAACTGGACTGAGGTCCGGACCGATCGCCCGGCCGCGCTCAGGCGGATGCGCGGTAGGGCATCTCGCAGGCCGTGGCGACGGCTCCGAAGGCGCGCACCAGATCGGTGTCGAGCTTCGCGCCCATGGCCTTCAGGATCGCGTAGGCTTCGTGGGCCGGCTTCGGCGCCTTGTAGGGCCGCGCCTCGATGAGGGCCGCGAAGATGTCGGAGATCGTGATCAGCCGCACGAGGTCCGGGATCTCCTGGCCGCGCAGGCCATCCGGGTAGCCCGAACCGTCGAGATATTCATGGTGCGAGCGGACGACCGAGAGGGTGAGCGCGTCGTAATGCCCGTTCAGCAGCATCGCGTGGCCGATGGCTGGGTGGCGATCCATCTCGCACCGCTCCTCGGGCGTCAGTGGTCCCGGCTTGTTCAGGATGGCCCGCGGTATCTTGGCCTTCCCGATGTCGTGGAGCAGGGCGCCCTTGATCAGGTAGCGCGAATCGACATCGTTGAGGCCGAGCGTCCGGGCGAAATCCGCCGCGAGGCCGGCCACGCTGAGGCAGTGCCGGTGCGTGGCGTCGTCGAAGCTCGCGACGACGTCGAGCCAGTCCCGGACCTTGGCGTCGCGGATCGCCCGATTGACCAGGACGGCACCGGATTCGACGGTCGCCAGCGCCGGGGCGCCATCCGCACGGAAGATGGCCACGAAGGCGTCCCGGGATGCCGTGGCTTGATGCCGAAGGTCGCCGCCCCCCGGAGGTCGCGCCGTGGCACCCGCCGCCAGGGCGGTGACCGTGTTGAGCAGCAGGGCGCTCGCCGCCGAGGCCTGCAGCACCTTGGTGGCTCCGAGGGCGGACGCCTGGATCTCGCCGCGGCCGAGATTGCCGTGGATGAGGGCGAGGAATGGCGTCTCGGGGCCGCGCACCACCGCGAGGGCTTGGCGCAGGCGCCGCAGGGATTCGGATGTCAGCGCGCTCACGTCGCTGATGATCAGCGCGGCTCCGGAGGGTGGCGCAGCGTCCCCGTAGAGATCGTGCAGCGACACGTCTCCATCGCCGCCGAGATTGCGCGCCAGACGGCCGGCGCGGCTGACGTCGTCGGTGAGGATCAGGGTCCGGCCCAACACGTGCCTCCTGTCATACCGTAGGCCGGCGCAAAGTCTCGGAGATCATGGCGCGACGATCGATGGCATGGTCCGACGCGATGCTCTCCAGCCATGTCAGCCAGCGTCCGTATCAGACGTTTCGTCGGCTGCACTACTGCGCGACGGCCAAAAATGCCGCGCGAATGCTGCAAATTCGTTAAACGCCCTGCTGGCAATGCAGTTTTTCGCAGCCGCTTCAGGAAACTGCCCGGGGTCGGTGGCGCGGTGGGCCCCGCCGACACCGCACGGCAGCCGGCGCTTGCCTCGCCGCTTCCGGACGGCCAGAACGCCGCCATGCTAAGCGTCAACGACCTCACCTACCGCATCGGCGACCGTCTGATCCTGGATTCCGCGACCTTCACGATCCCGGAGGGCGCCCGCGTCGGCCTTGTGGGGCGCAACGGTGCCGGCAAGACCACGCTGTTCAAGGCGATCCTCGGCGACCTGCCGGTCGACGCGAAATCGGTGTCGCTGCCGAGAGGCATGCGCATCGGCGCGGTCGCCCAGGAAGCCCCGGCCGGCCCGGAGACCCTGCATGCGGTGGTGCTTGCCGCCGATACCGAGCGGGCCCGGCTTATGGCGGAGGCCGAACACGCCGACGGGCTGCGCCGGGCCGAGATCGAGACGCGGCTGGTCGATATCGGCGCCCACTCGGCCCCGGCTCGCGCCGCCGCGATCCTGCACGGGCTCGGCTTCGACGCGGCCGCGCAGGCGCGGCCCTGCTCGGATTTCTCCGGCGGCTGGCGGATGCGGGTGGCGCTGGCCGCCGTGCTGTTCTCGGAGCCCGACCTGCTGCTGCTGGACGAGCCGACCAACTACCTCGACATCGAGGGCACGCTCTGGCTCTACGATTACCTGGAGCGCTACCCGCGCACCGCGATCGTCATCAGTCACGACCGGGATCTGCTCGACACCAGCGTCGACCACATCCTTCACCTCGACCGCGGCAAGCTCACCATCTACCGCGGCGGCTATACGAGCTTCGCCAAGCAGCTCTCGGAGAAGCGCACGCTGCTCGCCAAGGCCAAGGTGAAGCAGGATGCCGAACGGGCGCATCTCCAGAGCTTCATCGACCGGTTCAAGGCGAAGGCCACCAAGGCGCGCCAGGCCCAGTCCCGGGTGAAGCGGCTGGCCAAGATGGAGCCGATCGCGGCGCTGCTCGAGGACGACGTGCCGGTGATCCACCTGCCGAGCCCGGAGAAGCCCCTGTCGCCGCCGATCGTCGCCATGGAGCGGGTCAAGGCCGGCTACGGCGACCGGATCGTGCTCACCGGCCTCGATCTCAGCCTCGCCCCCGACGACCGCGTGGCGCTGCTCGGCGCCAACGGCAACGGAAAATCGACCTTCTGCAAGCTGATTGGCGGCCGGCTCGGGCCGCTCGCCGGCGAGGTCAAGCGTTCCTCGAAGATGGAGGTCGCCTACTTCGCCCAGCACCAGCTCGACGAGCTGCGCCCCGCCGAGAGCGCCTACGCGCATGTCCGCACCCTGATGCCCGACGTGCCGGAGGCGAAGGTGCGCTCGGCCACCGCCCGGCTCGGCTTCGGGGCCAACAAGGCCGATACCCCGGTTGAGAAACTCTCCGGCGGCGAGAAGGCGCGGCTGCTGATGGGGCTCGCGGCCTTCCACGGCCCGCACCTGCTGATCCTCGACGAGCCGACCAACCACCTCGACATCGAGAGCCGCCAGGCCCTGGTCGAAGCGATCAACGACTACGAGGGCGCGGTGATCCTGGTCTCCCACGACCGGTTCCTCGTCGAGGCCTGCGCCGACCGGCTGTGGCTGGTGGCGGACGGCACCGTGAAGACCTTCGACGGCGACATGGACGATTACCGCCGCTTCGTCCTGTCCGGCCCGGAGCGCGAGGCCGAGCGCGACGTGGAACCCGCGGGCGGCCAGAAGGCCGAGGCGCGCCGCGCCGGTGTCGAGCGCCGCGCGGCCCTCGCCCCGCTCCGGAAGCGCCTGGACGCGATCGAGGCACGCATGGCGAAGCTGACGGCGGCGATCCAGAAGATCGATGCGGCGCTGGAGGACGGCTCGGCCTTCCGGGAGAACGCCGCCAAGGCCGGCGAGATCGCCCGGATGCGCGCCGACGCCGCCGGCGCCCTCGCCGCCGCCGAGGAGGAATGGCTGACGGTCAGCGCCGAGATCGAGGCGGCCTGAGCGCCACTACAAGGCGGCTTCGATCGCGCGTTCCAGGATCGACACGCCGAGGTCGATCTCCGCGTCCGTGGCGGTGAGCGGCGGCGCGATGCGGAACACGCCGCCCATGCCCGGCAGCTGGACGATGTTCATGCTCAGCCCGAAGTCCAGGCAACGCCGGGTGATCGCGTCCCCGAGGTCGGGTGCCGGCACCTTCGTGGCCCGGTCGGCGACGATCTCGACGCCCTGGAGCAGGCCCCGGCCGCGCAGGTCGCCGATGCAGGCGAAGCGCTGCTGGAGCGTGCGCAGCCCTGCGGTCAGCCGGGCGCCGGCCGCCTCGGCCCGCGCCACCAGCCCGTCGCGCTGGACGATCTCCAGGACCTTGAGGCCGACCGCCGCCGGCAGCGGGTCGGAGACGTGGGTCGTGTAGAACAGGAAGCCGCGGACGTGGCAGAGATCCTCGATCTCCGGCGTGGTCATGACCGCCGCCAGCGGCAGGCCGGCGCCGAGCGTCTTGGACAGGGTCAGGATGTCCGGCACCACGCCGTCCCGCTCGCAGGCGAACATCAGCCCGGTTCGGCCGATGCCGGTCTGGGCCTCGTCGAGGATGAGCAGCATGCCGCGCGCAGCGCATTTGCGCTTCAGCGCGCCGAGATAGCCCGGGGGCAGCTCGAGGATGCCGCCCGAACTCAGGATCGGTTCCGCGAGGAACGCCGCCAGGTTGCCGGTCGATTGCCGGTCGATCAGCGCGAAGGCGTAGTCGAGCTCGGTCTGCCAGTCCGGCACCCCGTCCTTCTCGAAGGCGGGGCGGTAGGCGTTGGGCGCCGGGATCGCGAAGGAGCCGACCGGCGCGGGTCCGTAGCCCTTCCGGCCGGCGCTGTAGGTCGCCGACGCGGCCCCGGCCGTCATCCCGTGCCAGGATTGGGCGAAGCTCACCACCTCCCAGCCGCCGGTGGCGAGCTTGGCCATGCGCAGGGCCGCCTCGTTGGCCTCCGCCCCCGTGGTCAGCAGCAGGGTCCGTTCGAGCCCGCCGGGGGCGAGCCGGGCCAGCTCCGTGGCAAGGTCGACCACCGGCCGGCTCAGCATCCCGCTGAACAGGTGGTCGAGATGGCCGACATGATGCGCGGCGACGGCGGCGATCTCGGGATGGCCGTGGCCGAGGATGGCGCTCATCTGGCCGGACGTGAAATCCAGGATCCGCCGGCCGTCGGCGTCGTAGACGAAACTCCCCTCGGCGCGCTCGACGATGATCGGCGCGAAGGTACCGCCGTAGCGCACCAGATGCCGGCGTGCCCGCATCCAGAAATCCGGGTCGTCGTTCCGCGCCATGGTCGCTCCGGCTCCCTCATCGCACCCGGCCATGGTAGAGCCGGCGCGCGCGCTGCGGCAGCTTATAGTTCTGAACGGAGAGTTCAGGGATCTTGATGGCTCGAAGCCTCGACATCGACCTGCTGCGCAGCTTCGCCAGCGTCGCGGAGACCGGTGCGCTCAGCCGGGCCGCGGATCGGGTCGGCCGCAGCCAAGCCGCGCTCAGCATGCAGATGAAGCGACTCGAGGATCTCGTCGGCCAGCCGCTCCTGACGCGCACGGGGCGCGGGGTGCTTCTGACGGTGCAGGGCGAGCGTCTGCTGGTCCATGCCCGCCGCATCCTGGTTTCGCACGACGATGCCCTGGCGGAGTTCTCCGGCGGGAGCCTGAGCGGCAGCCTGCGCTTCGGCTGTCCGGACGACTACGCGCAGGCCTTCCTGCCGGCCCTGCTACGCGGGTTCGCGCAACATCACCCGGCGGCGGCCATCGCGGTGATCTGTGCCGCGACACCCCGGCTCGAGGCGCAGCACGCCCGCGGCGGACTCGACCTGGCCCTGGTATCGACCCCGCTCGCCGCCGAGCGCGACATCCTGCGGCGCGAGGATCTCGTCTGGGTGATCCCGCGCGACCGCTCGGCGACGTGGTCCGACCCGCTGCCGCTCGCCCTCGGCGATCCCGACACGCTCGATCACCGGGCGGCGATCGCCGCGCTCGACCGCGCCGGATGCGGCTATCGGATCGCCTACGCGAGCGGCAGCCTGTCGGGGCTCCTGGCGGTGGTTCGCTCGGGTCAGGCCGTGGCGGTCCTGACCCGGTCCGCGGTCCCGGGCGATCTGCGCGTCCTGGCGCGCGCCGGCGGATTGCCGGCGCTCCCACGGATCGGCGTCACGATCCGGATCGATGAGCGGCACGCCTCACCGCTGGCGCGCGCCTTCGCCGCCCATGTCCGGGCGGTGCTCCCGGTCTTGTGAGCCGGCGCGACGGCTAGGCACCTCGGTTGGCGTCATCGTGGACAGCGACGGGATGAGCCAACGCCGCCGCACTGCCCGGATCGGAGTGCTTCGGCCAGGCGAGCACGATGTCCTCGTTGTCGACGGCGATCCAGTTGATGCGTGTGCCCGGATGGTTCTGGCTGAACGATTTATAATTATCGCTGTTGCACAGGAGGTAGATATCTTCCTCTAAAACTGCAATTCCACTATCGTTGACGACCTTGCGCAGGTCCGGATACACGTTCGTGTCCGCCAGTCTGAGGCCGCGAAACTTGCGGCTGGCAATGTCCGGAAACGCGGCACTCCAGGCTGCCATGACCCGCGGGGTGTCGTATTCAACGACGAGATCCGTCCCGATCCGGCGGGTCGGGATGTGGTCCAGCCGGACATCCTCGGTCCAGTTCCGGTTGGCGGCGCTGCTCGCCTTGCCCGGTTCCGGAGAGACGACCGGCGCCGAGGCCGCGGCCGTCGCCGCTTCGGTGGTCCGCGATCCGTGGCCGAACCGGGTGTCGAATTCCACGACTTCGACGGCCAGCGTGGTCGTTCGCGTCAGGGTCAACATCGCGTCCGCAGTCCCGGGCGACAGCGCGTAAGCCGGCCTGGGATCGAGGGTCGCCGGCGCGACGGGCGAGACGACGTTCGATGCCGCGATCGAGACTGCGTCGGCATGCGGAGACTTCTGTGCGGCTGCGGCGACCGCAGCCATCGAAGGTACATAGTCCATCTCAAAATCTCCCAGCCGCTGAGCCGATCGGAATTCCCCCGCCTCCCACGCACGTTCTACGCTATCAACCATCGGTTGATGCTATATACTTGTCCGGATTATTTGTGATATTCGACCGCAGATTGATATTTTTCGCTGAACGCGTAATTCTGACCATCCCGACGCGAAGTATTGTCCCGCCGACGTAACGAAAGTCTACGCCTACCGATGACACGCGGCTTCGGGCAGCCGGTTCTTGCAGAGCGCCGAGTCCCGACCCGTATGCCGTTTCGAAAAACCCCGACCCTCGTCCGGCGTTCAATGCGGCGAAACGCACGATCGACGACAATCATGGATCTCGCGACGGGCCTGCCGAACCCGTTTAGCGGGCGGTGAGTGGACGAGCATGGAGGCCTCGACCCTCGTGCACCCGGCGGGCATCATGCCTGCTGGCACTTCGTCCTAGGGCTTCATGCCCTATGGTTTCCAATGTGTGCGGCGGCAGGCTGATCTGTCAACGGCAAGATTCGGTCAAACAGGATATTTTGCGAATCTATCGACGCGAGCCTGAAAGAACACTTTCTAGCTATATATTTCTGGCTCGATCGATTGTTTTGTGAAGAGAAGGCCGAATTAACAGCGTCACCGCCGGATCTCTCAGAAATCGGCGTCCGAAGATAGACATTTGCCGCGGTGACCGCGCGGCGGCGGGCGCGTGTTCATCGGGCTTCGCGACCGGTCAGGCCCGAACCGCAGACACCGGCTGCGTCTGACGGCGTCCGAGGCCGAGGACGAGCAGGCAACCCAGCCCGGAGAGGACCACCAGCGGAAGGAGGCCGAGGGGGTAGCTGCCCGTGGCATCCTTGATCACGCCGAGCAGATACGTGCCCACGAAACCGCCGATGTTGCCGATGGCGTTGATCTGCGCGATGCCCGCCGCCGCCGCACCGGCCGAGAGCCACTCGGTGGAGAGCGCCCAGAACGGCCCCTTGACCATGTAGGTGGCGGTCACGGCGAGGCAGAGAATCAGGATGGTCGGCAGCAGCTGTGCGGTGGCGATCGAGGCGGCGAGGCTCAGCGCCAGCAGGCCCAGGGGGATCGCCGTGTGCCAGACGCGCTCGCGCCTCCGGTCGGAGGAGCGGCCCCACAGGATCATCAGCACCGAGGCCACGCCGAACGGGATCGAGTTGAGCAGCCCGGTCTCAAGGTTGGTCAGGCCGAAGGATTTGATGATCTGCGGCTGCCAGAGGGACAGGCACTGGCTGGCGCCGGAGGCGCCCGCGTAGATCAGCGAGGCGGCGAGCACGTAGCGGTTGCGCATCACCGCGAAGACCGAGAGATGCCGGGCCGGCGCCGCCTCGCCCTGAACCACGGAGGCGCGCTCGGCGGCCAATCGGTCCTGGAGCCAGGCGCTCTGCTGGGGTGTCAGCCAGCGCGCCTTGCCGGGTCCGTCGGGCAGCAGGAAGAAGGCGGTGAGACCGAGCAGCACCGCCGGTGCCGCCTCCAGGATGAACAGCCATTGCCAGCCGCGCAGGCCCATCATGCCGTCGGTGTTGAGGATCGCGGCGGAGATCGGCGAGCCGAGGAAGCTCGAGATCGGGATCGCCACCATGAAGACGGCCACGATCCGCCCCCGGTAGGCGCGCGGGAACCAGTAGGTCAGATAGAGGATCACCCCCGGGAAGAAGCCCGCCTCCGCGGCGCCCAGCAGCAGGCGCACGGCGTAGAAGGATGTCGGCCCGACCACGAAGGCCATGGCGGCGGAGACCAGCCCCCAGGTGATCATGATCCGGGCGATCCAGATCCGGGCGCCGAATCGCTCCATGGCGAGGTTGCTCGGCACCTCGCACAGCACATACGAGACGTAGAACAGGCCGCCGCCGAGCCCGAATTGGGCGGCCGAGAGCCCGATATCGTGGTTCATCTGCAGGGCGGCGAAGCCGGCATTCACCCGATCGACGAAGGCGATGAAGTAGGCCAGCATCAGGAACGGCAGGATCCGCCAGGTCACCCGGCGCAGGGTCGCCCGCTCGATCTCGGGCAACGCCGGCTCGATAGGTGTCGGGGCCATCCTGGTCTCCTCGGCTCGCCGGCCCCGGCATGGAACAGGCGCGCAGCGCAGGCCAGACGCCACGGGCGACAGTGCCGCCACTCTGTCATCGTGTGGCCGCGCAGCCGTGATCGGTTGGCGACACCCGCGAACACACCGAAGGTTGCGGTTTGCCCGCGGCCCGCGGACATGCGAGAGAAGCCGCATGTTGACCGTCGATAGCCTCTGGCGCGCGCGGCATCGCCTCGCGCAGTTCGGGAAGAAGCGGACCGGATCGCCGCGCATCCTCGTCATCGGCGTCTGCCAGGCCGGTTCCATCGCCAAGGCGATGCGCTATCTCCTGCCCGACGCGCAGGTGGATTTCGTCTCGGCGTTCACGGCCGCCCGCCGCTTTCCCCGCCTCGCCGACCTGATGGCGCATGCGGACGGGTACGACCACGTCTTCTCCAGCATCTATCTGCCTCGGTTCAAGGGCGGCGGCACGATCGACACGCTGCGGACGCACCCGAAGGTGCGGCTGATCCCGACGATCGTGTTCGGCGCCTATCACCCGGACCTCGTGCATGTGGGCGTGCAGGATGCCGTCACGCTCAACGGCCTGATCTCCGGCCCCATGGGGCATTCGCATTCCGCGATCACGCTCTACGCCTATCTGGCCGGCTTCACGCAGGCCCAGGCCCTGCGCCTGTTCGCGGAACCGGTCTTCGAGCGCCTGGGCTACTTCGATCTGTGGGACGAGTCGGTGTCCTACCTGCGCGGGCTGGGCCGCCAGGCGGATTACGACCTCGACACGCATCTGACGCGCTGGGCGCGTCGCGGCTGCTTCATGCACTCGATCAACCACACGAAGCTGTACGTCGTGTCCGACCTCGCCCGGGGCCTGCTGACCAAGGCCGGCGTCCCGTTCGAGGCCTGTGACCTCGACGCCTTCCTGCCGGACGACCTCGGCGGCCAGGGCAGCTGGCCGGTCTATCCCGAGATCGCCCAGCATTACGGCATCGCGGGCAGCGCCCTGTTCTTCAAGGCCGAGACCCGCCGCTCCGGCCCGGCCCGCACGATGAGCCGGACGGAGTTCGTGGCCGCGGCCTATGCGAATTACGACCGCCGCGCGCGCAGCCTCCTGATCTCCCAGCGCGTCCAGGGCTGGCGCAACGACCCGCCGACCGTGGATTTCCTGCGCGAGGCCGCGGGCCGCGGCGAGGCTCCGGCCCGTTCGACGGCGCGGGTCCCGGCCGTGAACGCGGGCGGGTCCGGCAGTTTCGCCGGACACGCTTCGTAGGACGTCGCGGTCCGGCACTTCCCGATCCTCCCGGCGTTGTCGCGCACCGCCCCACCTGCGGGCGCGACGTCGAGGTATCCCGATGAGCCCGAAATCCCCGCATCGCGCCGGCCGCGCCGCGGCTGCGGCGGCCCTGACGCTCGTGGGCTCGGCCGCCGGCCTCGTGGCCTGGAGCCGGCTCGCCCGGCACCGGCACCAGCCCTTGCCGCCCGCCCTGCCCGGCCGGCACGAGCGGATCGCCACACGGCGGGCCGGGGACCTGTCGCTCTACAGCTCGACCGAGGCCGAGGGGGTGCCGCTCCTGCTGATCCACTCGATCAACGCGGCCGCGAACGCCTACGAGGTGCGGCCGCTCTACCTGCATTTCCGGAGCGCGCGACCGGTCTACGCCCTGGAGCTTCCGGGCTTCGGCTTCTCGGAGCGGTCGCGCCGCCGCTACACGCCGCGCCTGATGGTGGAGGCGATCCACGCCGCGGTGGACGAAATCCGGCGGCGTCACGGGGGCGTGGCGATCGACGCCCTGGCGCTGTCCCTGTCCGCGTCCTTCCTCGCCCGGGCGAGCCTGGAGCGTTCGGACGCGTATCGCAGCCTCGCCCTCGTCAGCCCGACGGGATTCGACGGACAACTCTCGGGCGAGGCGCCGCCGGACGGTCACCGCGGCCGCGACTGGCTGCTCGACCTCCTCGACCGGGCCCCCTTTGGCCGGCCCCTGTTCGACGCGCTGGTGACGCGACCGAGCATGCGCTTCTTCCTGCGGAAGACCTTCGGCTCCACGGAGATCGCCGAGGATCTCATGGACTACGATTATCTCTCGGCGCACCAGCCGGGCGCCGAGCATGCGCCCTGGTGCTTCATCTCCGGCCACCTCTTCCCCACCGACACGACGCGCCTCTACGAGCACCTGCGCCTGCCGGTCTGGCTGGTCCACGGCATCCGCGGCGACTTCGTGGATTACCGGCTCCTGCCGCGGGTCGCCGACCGTCCGAACTGGCGGATCGAGACCCTGCCGACCGGCGCGTTCCCGCATTTCGAGCAGCCGGAGGCGGTCACCGCCGCCTACGCGGCGTTCCTGGCAAGCCTCACGTCTGGGCCGGCGGATCGACCGGCGTGATCCGGTAGCGCAGCCAGACGACACCGCCGGACAGGCGCTCGCATTCGGTCAGGTCGAGCCGGCGCCGGCCGCCCATGGAGTCGTCCTCCGTTCCGGCGAAGTCGAAGACCGCCGGCGTCCCCGACAGGCCGTCCACCGCCGGTGCGAGGAGCAGGCTCAGCTCGTCGATGACGCCGGCCTTCAGCATCGAGCCGTTGATGTGGCCGCCGCCCTCGACCAGCAGGCGCTCGATGCCGAAGAGCGTCCTGAGCTTCGTCACCGCCACGCGAAAATCGACCTCCCGGTCCCCCGCGAACAGGTACGACTGGCCGCCGGCCCGGAGCGCCCGCAGATGCGCGTCCGGCACGGAGTCGGTGAGCACGACCACGACATGGTCGCCCTCGATCTCGTTGCGCGCGCGCCAATCCAGGCGTCCGCGCGCGTCGAGCGCCACCGCGTAGCCGGGTGCGTCGCGGCGCGCCACGTGGTCGACGCGGTCGAGGGGGCCGTCGTCGGGGATCGGCGCCGAAAGCGGCGCGGCGCTGTCGGCATAGCCCTGCATGGTCACCCGTCCGCACATCCAGGCATCGCCCTTCAGCTCGCCGTGGACCCGCTCGTAATGGCTGTCCGCGTCCAGGGTCTTCCAGCGCCGGGTCTTGATCCGGCCGTCCACCGAGGCGGTCATATGGCAGATCACGTGGGGGCGTTGGTCCGATGTCATGCCGTCTCCCAAGGCGCGTGGCCGCCGGTTGGTTCGTCGCGCTCGATCCGGCAAACTAGGCGAGCCGGTCTCCCCGCCCAGGCCCCGCTCGAGCCGTTCCCGATCGCGTGGCGACGGGGAACGGCTCTAAGCCCTTGATCGGACGCGCTCGCTCACGCCGAACCGGTATCCACGTCGGCGGCCCGCGCTCCACCTCTCCGATCCATGCGGCGGGTCTCACTGCCACGCGCGTCGAGGGCGGCAGTGGACCGGCCGCGGCCCGATCCCGTAAGAATGGCGATGCCCCCCGAAACGCCGCCCTCCGCTGGACACCGATGATCGACCTGACCCTCGAAGCTGCCCGCCTCATCGTGGATACCGCGCTCCGTGCGGCGCGGGAACGCGGGCTGAAGCCGCTGGCCGTCGTGGTCTACGATGCCCGGGGGGCACTGAAATGCGCCGCGGTCGAGGACGGCACGTCCCTGCGCCGGGCCGAGATCGCCTCCGGCAAGGCCAACGGCGCGCTGGCGTTGGGGCTCGGCTCCCGGGCGATCCACGCCCGGGCGGAGGCGCAGCCCTACTTCGTGGCGGCCGTAACTCATCTGGCGGGTCCCGCCGCCCTGGTGCCGGTGCCCGGCGGCGTCCTGATCCGCTCCGGCGACGGCCGCCTCCTCGGCGCGGTTGGCATCTCGGGCGACACCTCCGACAACGACGAGATCTGCGCGGTGGCCGGGATCGAGGCCGCCGGCCTGGTGCCGGAGACCGGCGCCTGAGCGTGCGCCCGCGCCGACGCGACTGGCTGGCCGGGGCCGCCGCCCTCGCGGCGGTGCGGCCCGCCCGCGCCGCCGAGCCACTCTACCGCCGCGGCAACGACGCCGATCCCGAGACCCTCGACCCGCACCGCTCGTCCACGGTGGCGGAGGCGCACATCCTGCGCGACCTCTGCGACGGCCTGCTGACCTACGACAATCACGGCGCCATCATCCCGGGCGCCGCCCGGGCCTGGACCGTCTCGGAGGATGGGCTGACCCTGCAGTTCGAGCTCCGGCCCGACGGCCGCTGGTCGAACGGCGAGCCGGTCACGGCGGATGATTTCGTCTATGCGTTCCGCCGCATCCTCGATCCGGCCACCGGGGCGAAATACGCCGAGATCCTGTTCCCGATCCGCAACGCCGCCGCCGTGAACCGCGGCGAGAAACCCGCCGACGCCCTCGGGGTCGCCGCGGAGGGGGTGCTGCGGCTCGCGATCACCCTCGAACAGCCGACCCCCTACATCCTGGAACTCCTGACGCACCAGACCGCCCTGCCGGTCCATCGAGCCTCCGTGGAGCGCCACGGCGACAGCTTCACCCGCCCCGGCAACTACGTCACCAACGGCGCCTACCGGCTCCGCGATCAGGTGCCGGGCGGCGCGATCACCCTGGAGGCGAACCCGCACCATCCCGACGCGGCGAAGTTCGCGATCCGGCAGGTCGCGTTCCTGCCGACGCCCGACATGGCCTCGGCGGTGCGCCGCTACGCCGCCGGGGAGATCGACTCCCTGGCGGATTTCCCGGCGGACCAGATCGCCGACCTGCGCCGCCGCTTCGGCCCGCAGGTGGTGCTCGGCCCCGCCCTGGGGCTCGCGGCCCTGGCGATTAACACCCGCAAGGCCCCGTTCTCGGACCGGCGCGTCCGCCAGGCTTTGTCCCTCATCATCGACCGGGAATACCTCGCCGACGGGCTCAACGGCGGCACTATGAGCCCGGCCTATTCCCTGTGCCCGCCGGGCCTCGATAATTACCGGACGCCCCCCGAGACCGAGGGCCGCCTCGGCCTGCCGATCGACCACGAAGAGACCGCGCGCCGCCTCCTCGCCGAGGCGGGCTTCGGCCCCGACCACCCGCTCACGGTGGAGTACCGGTTCAATGTCAGCGACAACAACCGCACCGTGGCGGTGGCGATCGGCGAGATGTGGCGCGACCTCGGGATCGTGACCCGCTACGTCTACACCGACGCCAAGACGCATTTCGCCTATCTGCGCGACGGCGGCGACTTCGACGTGGCGCGCATGAGCTGGATCGCCGACTATTCCGATCCACAGAACTTCCTGTTCCTGCTCCTCAGCGGCAACGACGGCCTGAATGTCGGCCACTGGTCGGACCCCGCCTTCGACGGCCTGATGGCGCGGGCCGCCGCTGAGCGCGACCTCGCCCGGCGCGCCGGCCTGCTCCACGACGCGGAGGCGATCGCCCTGCGCGAGCTGCCCTGGATCCCGCTGATGCATTACCGGTCCAAGGCGTTGATCGCCCCGCGGCTGCACGGCTACCACCCGAACCTGCGCAACGCCGCGCCGACGCGGTTCCTGAGGCTCGACGCGTGATCCGCTTCATCCTGCGCCGCCTTGCGCAGGCGGTGCCGACGCTGCTCGCGGTCGTGACCGTCAGCTTCTTCCTGATGCGGCTCGCCCCCGGCGGTCCCTTCGACATGGAACGGCCGCTGGCGCCCGCCGTCATGGAGAACCTGCGCCGGGTCTACGGGCTCGACCGGCCGCTGCTCGCGCAATTCGGCAGCTACCTCGCGGCGCTGGCCCGGGGCGACCTCGGGCCGTCCTTCTCGTTCCGCGATCAGAGCGTCCTCGACCTGATCGCCCGGGGGCTGCCGGTCTCGGCGACGCTCGGCGCCCTGGCCCTGCTCCTGGCGTCGAGCCTGGGCGTCGGGCTCGGCGTGGCGGCGGCGCTCCGACGCGGCGGCGTCCTCGACCGCCTCCTCGGGATCGGTGCGGCGCTGACCCTGTCGCTGCCGAGCTTCGTGGTCGCGCCGCTCCTGCAGATCGCCTTCGGTCTGAGCCTGCGCTGGCTGCCCCTGAGCGGCTGGGACGGCGGCGCGCCGAGCCATCTCGTCCTGCCGGTGATCACCCTGGCCCTGCCGCAGGTGGGGGCCCTGGCGCGCCTGACCCGGGCGTCCCTTGGAGAAGTCCTGCGCACGCAGCCGGTACGGACGATGCGCAGCCTCGGCCTGCCGCCGCTCCGCGTGACCCGGCACGCGCTGCGGGGGGCGCTGCTGCCGGTGGTCGCCTATCTCGGGCCCCTCGCCGCGTCCCTGCTCACCGGCTCGGTGGTGGTCGAGACGATCTTCGGCCTGCCCGGGATCGGCCGCTATTTCGTCGAGGGGGCGCTCAACCGCGACTACACGCTGGTGATGGGCACGGTGCTGCTCGTCGCCGCGCTTGTGATCGCCCTCAACCTCGCCGCCGACCTCGCCTGCGCGTGGCTCGATCCCCGCCTGCGGGTGGCGGCGTGAGCGCGGCACCGGCGCGGTCGGGACCCGCAGGACGAGCCCTGGCGCGTCTTTTTCGGACGCGCCCGGCGATTGCGGCGCTCGCTGTACTGATCGGGATCGCCCTGGCCTGCCTCGCCGGTCCGGGCTTCACCGGGCACGATCCCGAGCGGGCCTATCCGGATCTCCGCCAACTGCCGGCCGGCCTCGCGGCGCAGCCGGATGCCGCGCATCTCGGCCCGGCCCTGGAGCGCCTCGCCTTCCGGATGCGGGCCCGGCTGGACGCCGTGGCGCGCGACGGCGACACCCTGCGCCTGACCCTCGGCTCGGAGGCAGGCGTCGACCGGCGCAGCCTCGTCTACCTGCCGCGTTCGGCACTGTTCGGCGCGCCGGAGATCCTGGAGGACCGGGACGGCGGCCGCGGGCTCGTAGTCGCGGTGCCGCTGCGGCGCCTCTACTTTCCCCTCGGGACCGACATCCAGGGCCGCGATCTCCTGACCCGCTGCCTCGTCGCCGGCCGGATCTCCCTGGCGATCGGCCTCGCGACCAGCCTCGTCGCCCTGCTGATCGGGGTCGCCTACGGTGCCACGGCGGGCTTCCTGGGCGGGGCCGCGGATGCCGTGATGATGCGGTTCGTGGATGTGCTTTACGCCCTCCCCTTCGTGTTCTTCGTCATCCTGCTGCTGGTGTTCTTCCGCTCGAGCCTCGTGCTGATGCTGGTTGCCATCGCCGCCGTCGAATGGCTCGACATGGCCCGGGTGGTCCGGGCCCAGACGCTGTCGCTGCGCGAACGCGACTTCGTCCGCGCGGCCCGCGCCCTGGGGGTCGGCACGCCCGGCATCATCGCCCGCCACATCGTGCCCAACACCCTCGGCCCGGTCGCGGTGACCGCGACGCTGCTGGTGCCGCAGGTGATCCTGCTCGAGAGTTTCCTGTCGTTCCTCGGGCTCGGCGTGCAGGAGCCGCAGACGAGTTGGGGCGTGCTCGTCGCGGACGGGGCGCGCGCGATCGAGGCGGCGCCCCACATGCTGGCCGCTCCGGCGCTCTTCCTGATCGCCACGCTGGTGGCCTTGAACCTGTTCGGCGACGGCCTCGCCGACGCGCTGGATCCGCGTGCGGACTAGCCTCAGCCCAGTTGCCGGATCGGCGCGCCGGCGAGCCAGGCCTCGATATCTTCCACCGCCTGGGTGAAGAATGTCCGGTAATTGTCGCGCGAGACGTAGCCGAGATGCGGCAGCGCCAGGACGTTCGGCAGGTGCCGGAACGGGCTGTCGTCCGGCAGCGGCTCGGTCTCGAACACGTCGAGGCCGGCACCGGCGATCCACCCCTCCCGCAGCGCCTGCACCAGAGCGGCCTGATCGACGATCGGTGCCCGGGCGGTGTTCACCAGATAAGCGGTCGGCCGCATGCGGCGCAGTTCCGCCGCGCCGACGAGCCCGCGCGTCCGATCGCCGAGCACGAGATGGATCGTGACGACGTCGCTCGCCTCCAGCAGGGCCTCCTTCGAGGCCGCGCGCGTGACTCCGGCGGCCGCCGCCCGGGACTCGTCGAGGTTCGGGCTCCAGGCGATCACCCGCATGCCGAAGGCGTGCCCGATGGCGGCGACCCGCGCGCCGATCTTGCCGAGCCCGAGGATGCCGAGGGTGGCGCCCGCGAGGTCGGTCCCGATCGTGCTCTGCCACGGACCGCCGATGCGGAGATTGTGATTCTCGCGGGGGAGTTGACGGGCGAGCCCGAGGATCAGCGCCCAGGTCAGCTCGGTCGGCGGCGCCGGGCTCGACTCCGTGCCGCAGACGGTGACGCCCCGCCCCCGGGCCGCCGCGACATCGATGGCGAGGTTGCGCAAGCCGCTGGTCAGCAGCAGTTCGAGCCGCGGCAGCCGCTCCAGCAGAGCCGCCGGGAACGGCGTGCGCTCCCGCATGATGACCAGGATCTCGGCCTCGGCGATCCGCGACACCAGCGCGTCCCGGTCCGGGATGTGCTCGGCGACGGCGGAGACGGCGACGCGATCGGACAGGCGCGACCAGTCGGCCAGCGACAGGGCCGCCTGCTGGTAATCGTCAAGGATCAGGCAGGTTCGCATGGCGGGTGCTCATCGCAGTGTTGCGCCGCCGGTAATCCGCGGCGCCGGGCGGCGTTCCCGTGCGCGGAAGGTCGCCGCACGCATGCACACGGGCTCGGGTCCGCCATCACGGGTGCTGCCGGCCCCGGTGGCGCGCCAGGAATTCCAGCACGGCGGCGTTGAAGGCATCGGGGTTGTCCCGATTCATCGCGTGGGCGGCGTTCGGGATCACGATGGCCGCCGGGATCGCCGGGTTGCACGCGCGCGCCGCGGCGAACCCCTCGGGATACCGCTTGGGACTGCGTTCGCCGGTCAGCGTCAGGATGGGAAAGCTGGACTTGGCGATGTCCGAGCAGGTGATGTGACCGCGCTCGCCGCTGTCGACACCGGTGCCGAGATTGTCGAGCAGGATCTCCTTCTGCAGTGCCGAACGCTTGGCCCAGGTCCCGGGCCCGTTCAGGCCGTCGGTGAATTCCTGACCCGCCTTCTCCTTGTCCCCCGCCGCGAGGTTCACCCGCAGCCGCGAGACCAGACCCTTGACCTCCCCGGCCATCGCCTGCGTTTCTGGTGTCTCGGGAAGCAGACCCTCCATCCCGCTGGCATCTTCCAGGATCAGCGTCCTGATGAGTTCGGGGTGCTCCTTGGCCACGGTCAGGACCACGGCACCGCCCCGGGAGTGGCCGAGCAGATGCACCGGTCCGAGATTCAGCCGTTGAATCAACGCGGCGACATCGGCGGCGTGCTGGGCAATGGAGAAATCCTCACCGACGCCGTTCCACCGTTCCGGATAATAGTGGCGCAGGCTGAGCGCGAAGACGCGGTACGCCTTCGCGAGCGCCGGCACCTGGGCGTACCAGATCCGGTAATCGCCGAGCGAGCCGTGCACCAGCACGACCGGCTCGCCAGATCCGGTCTCCTGATAGGTGAGCGGATAACCCGCCACGGACACGGATTTCACCCCGTCCGGGATCCCCCATTGCGCCTGTGCGCAGGTCGGCAGCCCCAAGCACAGCCCGAGCGCCAGCGCAGCCATCATCGAACGCATCACGTATCCTCTCCCGCGTCGTGTCCGTTGTCAGGGTGTTTGCGGGGCCCAATCGCGTCAGCCCCGGTTGTCCGATCCAGCCAGCGCCGCGAAGGCCTCCGCGACCCCCGCGGCGCCCGGATCCCGCACACCCGCGAGGTCACCGGCGGCGAGGTAGCTGGACCGGCCGGCCCCGGCGCGGTCCATCCGGGCCGTCGCCTCGGCGCCCGTGCGGGCCGCGGCGGCGGCGGCGGCGAGGCCGCCATCCCTTAGGGCCTCGACCGCGGGGATCAGGGCGTCGAGGAGCGTGCGGTCACCCAGGCTGGCCCCGCCGTAGGCCTGGACCCGCGCCACGCCCTTGGCCAGCGCCTCGGGCCAGGCGGCCCCGTCGGCGAGCCCCGCGGCGGTCGCCGCGAAGAAGATCGAACCGAGGACGCCGCTCGATCCGCCCACGGCGCGGCTGATCCGCTCGGCGAGCGCCCGGCACAGGGCGGCGGGATCGGCCTGCGGCAGGCGGTCGAAGTCGGCCTGGACCGCCCGCGCCGCCCCCGCGAAGGTGGTGCCGGCATCGCCGTCGCCGACCTTCGCGTCGAGGGCGTTGAGGCTGTCCTCGGCGGCGATCAGCTTCCTGGCCACGGCGGCGATCCGGGCGGCCGTCACCGCCTCGTGCGACGGCGTGAAGACCTCCCCTGCGAGCCCCTCGGGCAGCGGGCGCAGGCGCGGCGGCACGACCCGCATGGCCGCGGGCCAGGCCGGCACCGGAACCGGCGCCAGGAGCGCTGCTTCGAGCTCGTCGTCGAGGGGCAGGACGGACAGCGAGGCGCCGTGCATGTCGAGCGCCGTCATCAGCGGCGCCGGACCGAGCAGGAGGCGGACACGCTTGCCGAGGCCGGTGGCCAGCACCGCCCGGGTCAGGGTCTGCATCTCCAGCGCGGAGGTGGAGCCAAGATTGTTCACGAGGAGCGCCAGCCGGTCGGCGCCCGCGACCGCATCGGAGAGGCGCTCCGCCATCATCTGCGCGAGTTCGCTGACCGGGGGCAATGGGATGCGTTCCGCGCCGGGCTCGCCATGGATGCCGAGGCCGAGCTCGGCCTGCCCCTCGGCCAAGCGCTCGCTGCGGGGCGAGCCGGGGATCGTGCAGGTCGAGACCGCGATGCCCAGCGACTTCGCCGCGGCGGCACGGTGCGCGAGGGCCGCCACCGCCTCCAGCGCGGCCCCCGCCTCGGCGGCGTGGCCCGCGACCTTGTGGACGAACAGCGTGCCGGCGATGCCGCGGGGCTGCCGGGCTTCGGCCAGGGCGATGTCGTCGGAGACGATGACCGTCTCGACCCTGTGGCCGAGCGCCCGGGCGCGTTCGGCGGCGAGGCCGAAATTGAGCCGGTCGCCCGCATAGTTCTTGATGACGAGCAGGCAGCCGGCCGGTCCCGAAACGGCGAGGATTCCCGCCAGCACCGCGTCGACGCTCGGCGAGGCGAAGACGTCGCCGCAGACGGCCGCACTCAGGAGGCCGGGTCCGACGAAGCCCGCATGGGCCGGCTCGTGGCCAGAGCCGCCCCCCGAGATCACCGCCACCCTGCCGGGATCGGTCTCGGCGCGCAGCACCACGCGGATGCCGGGATCACCGTCGAGCCGGGCGAGGCGTCCGCCGCTCGCCGCCAGCAGGCCGTCGATGGCGTCGTTGACCAGGGTGGCACGGGCGTCGATGAAATGGGTCATGGCGTGACCTTCGGGTGGGCCGGTCCGCGATTCTCGTCAGCGGCTCTTGGTGCAGTGTCCGCATGATCGCGCCGCGCTGGCAACAACCACCGCCCCTGCAAGCGGAGCGGTGACGGTCGAACGCGCTCGCAATGTCCGGTCGTTCCCCCTCAGACCTCATCCTGAGGTGACCGCGCCAGCGGGCCTCAAAAAAGCCCTCCCGCGCGCCGGCCTGGCATCACTCCTTCACGGCGCCGGTCAGTGCCGAGACGTAATACTCTACGAAGAACGAGTAGAGGATCACCAGCGGCAGGGAGCCGAGCAGCGCGCCGGCCATCAGCGAGCCCCACTTGTAGACGTCGCCATCGACGAACTCGCTGACCACGGCGATCGGCACGGTCTTGTTCTGCGTCGAGGACAGGAAGGTCAGCGCATAGATGAACTCGTTCCAGCACAGCGTCAGCGAGAAGATCCCGGCCGAGATCAGCCCCGGGAAGGCCAGCGGCAGGACGATCTTGGTCAGGATCTGCCACCGGCTCGCGCCGTCCATCAGCGCGCATTCCTCCAGCTCGTAGGGGATGGTCTTGAAGTAGCCCATCAGCAGCCAGGTCGAGAATGGGATCAGGATCGTCGGATAGGCCAGGATCAGGGCGATCGGCGAATCGAACAGGCCATAGGCCTGGACGATGGTGGCCAGCGGTATGAACAGGATCGAGGGCGGCACCAGGTAGGCGAGGAAGATCGCCGCGCCGACCCAGCCGGCCCCCCGGTAGCGGACCCGCACGCAGGCATAGGCGGCGAGGACGCTGGCAAACAGCGACAGCGCGGTGGCGGCCACCGACACGTACATCGTGTTCCAGAGCCAGCGCGGATATTGCGTCTCGAACAGCAGCTTGTGGATGTGCTTGAATGTCGGATCCACCACCCAGAACGGGTTGTAGTGCTCCATGTCGATCAGCTGCGCGTCCGGTTTGATGGCGGTGAGCGCCATCCAGTAGAACGGAAACAGCAGCACGACGAGGATGACGAGCAGCGGCAGGTAGGTGGTGACCAGCCGCCGGGGCAGGCGGTCGAGATAGGCCATGCCCTCCGAATTGTCGGTGAGCCCGGCCGGCGGCCCCGCCAGGACGGGGGCGAGGTGCGGATCGGCATGGGCCGGCGGTGCGGGCGCGCTCATCGGTCGGACTCCCCGGCCTGCCAGGCCCGGCGCTGAAGGCCGAACCACGAGATGCCGATCGCGGCGAGCAGGAACGGCACCATGGCGGTGGCGATCGCCGCCCCCTCCCCCAGCGTCCCCGAGAGGATGCCGCGCTGGTACGACAGGGTCGCCATCAGGTGCGTGGCGTTGACCGGGCCGCCCCGGGTCATGGCCCAGATCAGCTGGAAATCGGTGAAGGTGAACAGCACCGAGAAGGTCATCACCACGGCGATGATCGGCGTCAGCAGCGGCAGGGTGATCCGCCAGAAGATCTGCCAGTTCGAGGCGCCGTCGAGCGTCGCCGCCTCGTAGAGCGAGGGCGAGACCGTCTGGAGGCCGGCGAGCAGCGTAATCGCGATGAACGGCACCCCGCGCCAGATATTGGCGAAGATCACGCAGGCCCGGGCCATGGCCGGCTCACCAAGAAAGTCGATGTTGCCCTCAATGATCCCAAGGTGGCGCAGCGACCACGAGATGATCGAGAACTGGCTATCGAAGATCCACCAGAACGCGATGGCCGAGAGCACGGTCGGCACCACGAACGGGATCAGCACGATCGACCGGACGATGGCCTTGAACGGCATGTTCTTGTTAAGCAGCAGGGCGAGGTAGAGCCCCACCGCGAACTTCACTACGGAGGCGACCGCCGTGTACAGGCAGGTGTTGAACACCGAGAGCCAGAACACGTCGTCGTCCCAGAGCCACGCGTAGTTCTCCAGGCCGATGAAGACGCCGTCCCGGCCGATCCGTGCATTGGTGAAGGACAGCCAGATGCCCTTGAGCAGCGGGTAGGCCAGGAACAGGCCGAGGATCAGCGCGGTCGGCAGCATGAACCAGAAACCCGCCCAGCCGCGGCTGGCCCGCAGCCGCTGCCAGCCTGAACGGGTCGGGACCGCGACCGGGGCGGGCTGCGTCAGGGCCGTGTGCGCCATGCTCTCGCCTCCGCGCGGGGGGATCAGGTGTTCCGGAAGATGCGCTGGGCGGCGCGCTCGGCGTTGCGGATGGCGCCCTTCACGTCCTCGCGGCCGGTGCAGTGGCTCGCGAACATGTCGACCACCACGAAGTCGGCCAGCACCGCGGCGATGCGCTCGCTCACCGGCGCTTGTCCGCCCGCCGCGAGGGATCGCCGGCCCGCCTCGGCGAAGACCGCGTTCTTCGGGTCGCTCGTCCAGATCGGGTTCTTAGGATAGTTCGACAGCGGCTCGCACAGGTAGCCCTGCGCGGCCTCCAGCCAGGGATTGTAGTTCTGCGCCTCCATCATGAAGGCGATGAAGGCCTTGCAGGCGTTGGGCGCCTTCGAATACTTGAAGGCCAGGATCGGATAGGCGAGCTGGAACTCGGTCGGCTTGCCCACCGGGCCGACCGGCCAGACCGCGTGGTCCATATCCTCGGCGAGCTTCGGATTGTCCTTCTTGGCAGCGGCGTAGATTGAGATGCCGTTGTTGGTCAGATACAGATCGCCGGCCAGGAACGCCTTGTTGTTCGACGAATCGTTCCACGACACGGTGCCCGGCACGAACGTTTCGTACAGGGATTTCACGTATTCGAGCGCCTTAGCGGTCTCGGGCGCGTTGATCACGATCTTCTCGTTGGCGTCCACGAGATTGCCGCCATGGGCCCAGAGCGCCCAGTGGCACCACGTGTTGCCGTCGCCGGTGGCGTGTCCGAGGGCGAAGCCGGCCGGGGTGTTGTTCTTCTTCAAGCCCCGGCAGAGGTCGAGAAAGCCCGCCGTATCCGTGGGAAATTTGCTGAACCCGGCCTTGTTCATCGCCGAGATGCGGTAGTTGGGATATCCGCCGTTGAAGGCGACCGGGATGGCGATCCACTGACCCTTGACCTTGCCGTAGGCCTCCGCCGACGGGAACCAGGGGCCGTATTTCTTGGCGAGCGAGGCCGCCACGTCCTCCAGCGGCAGACACTTGTCCGGGAACAGCGCCGGAAACGAGAACAGCCCCCAGACCATGTCGGGCCCCTGCCCGGTATTGGCCGCCACAGAGGCCTTGGGCTGAATGTCGTCGTAGGATTCGTTGCTGACCGTGATCTTGACGCCGGTCGCCTGGGTGAAGGCATCGACCATCTTCAGGAAGGCCTCGTCCTCGCTCGGCACGAAGCGCTTCCAGCGGAGCAGCGACAGGCTGGCCCCGGGCTCGGGCTTCCACTCGGCGTCCTGCGCCCAGGCCTTGGCGAAGCCGAGGAGGTCCCCGCCGGCGGCGAGGCCGGTCGCGGCGGCGCCGGCGAGCAGGGAACGGCGATCGAGAACGGGCATCGGCGGCTTCTCCCTGGGTGATCCTGTCCGGCGGCCGCGCGCGGCGTCCCGCCCTCTCATCCTGTGGCGCTCAGGTCGGTCAGCTCGACAGACGATGCCCGGTCGCGGCGTCGAAGAAATGCACCCGGTTCGGGCGCAGCGAGACGGTCTCCCCCGGCCGTTCGGTCACGCGCTCCCGGAGCACGCAGGTGAGATCCTGGCCGACCGCGCGCACCGCCAGCATGGTCTCCGAGCCGGTGGGCTCTACGACCACCACCTCGGCGGCGATTCCGTCCGGGGCGAGATCGAAATGCTCGGGCCGTACGCCCAGGACGAGCGGCCTGCCCTCCACACCGGCCGGCGCGTCGTCTAGCGGGACCGTCAGGCCCGTATCGGTGACGAAGGTCAGGCGGCCGTTCGCCCGGATCCTCCCGGGCAGGAAGTTCATCGCCGGGGAGCCGATGAAACCCGCCACAAACAGATTGTCGGGCCGGTCGTAGAGGTCGAGCGGTGCCCCGATCTGCTCGACGATGCCGTCGTGCATCACCACGATCCGGTCGGCCATGGTCATGGCCTCGATCTGATCGTGGGTGACGTAAATGGTCGTGGTCTTCAGCCGCTGGTGAAGCTCCTTGATCTCGGTGCGCATGGCCACGCGCAGCTTCGCGTCAAGATTCGAGAGTGGCTCGTCGAACAGGAACACCTGCGGGTCGCGGACGATCGCCCGCCCCATCGCCACGCGCTGGCGCTGCCCGCCGGAGAGCTGGCGCGGATAGCGGTCGAGCAGATGCGTGAGCCCGAGGATCTGTGCGGCCCTGTTGACCCGCAGGTCGATCTCGGCGGCGGGCGCCTTCCGGATCCGCATCGAGAACGCCATGTTCTCGCGGACCGTGAGGTGCGGATAGAGCGCGTAGTTCTGGAACACCATCGCGATGTCCCGCTCCTTGGGCGGCACATCGTTCACGATCCGCTCGCCGATGCGGATCTCGCCGCCGGAAATGTTTTCGAGTCCGGCGATCATCCGCAGCAGGGTCGATTTCCCGCAGCCCGACGGGCCGACCAGGATCACGAATTCACCGTCCCTTATGTCGACGGACACGCCGTGCAGGACATTCGTCGATCCGAAAGCCTTGCGAACCTCGCGGATCCCCACCGAGGCCATGCTTCCTCCCGATCAGGGCCACTCTGTCGGCGGCTCTATCGCGCCAGTACAGGGGAGCGAGGGCGGGAAAGCAAGCCGTAACCTTCACGATCCCGCAGAATGCCCTGCTTCTGTCAGCCGAGATCCCGAAACCGGTGACGGCCCCGCCGGCGTGAAACGTCCGGCAAGCTCCGGACACCCCCGGGAATGCTAGAGCGGGCGCGGCACGCGCTCGGGGAAAGCCGCGGCCCGTCGTCAGGGGAAAGGGAGCACCATGTCGTCATCCGGTCTCACCGCGCACGCGATCCTGCCCGCGGATGGCTGCCGCGGCGCGCTCGTCGGCCGGGTGTGGCGCCCGGCGGCGCAGGGCCCGAGCGTCGTGGCGATTCGCGCCGGCGCGTCGGGGGAGGCGCGGGTGGTCGACGTCACGGCCCGGCTGCCGACCGTGAGCGACCTGTGCGAAGTGCCGGATCCCGCTGCGGCGCTGCGCGGCGCGGCGGGCGAGGATCTCGGCGGCCTCGACGCGATCCTCGCCAACACGCCGCCGGACACCCGCGATCCGGGCCGGCCGTGGCTCCTCGCCCCGGTCGATCTCCAGGCCCTCAAGGCGGCGGGCGTCACCTTCGCCACCTCCATGCTGGAGCGGGTCATCGAGGAGCGGGCCCGCGGCGACCTCGCCGCCGCCGCGGCGATCCGCGCGGAGGTCAAGCGCCTCGTCGGCCGCGACCTGCGCAAGTTGAAGCCCGGCTCTTCCGAGGCGATGGCCCTCAAGGCGGTGCTCGTCGCACAGGGTGCCTGGAGCCAGTACCTCGAGGTCGGCATCGGGCCGGATGCGGAGATCTTCACCAAAGCGCAGCCGCTCTCGGCGGTGGGCTGCGGCGCGGATGCGGGGCTGCATCCGGACTCGCAGTGGAACAACCCCGAGCCGGAAATCGCCCTCGCGGTCGCGTCCGATCAGCGGATCGTCGGGGCGACGCTCGCCAACGACGTCAACCTGCGCGATTTCGAGGGGCGGTCGGCGCTGCTCCTCGGCAAGGCCAAGGACAACAACGCCTCCTGCGCCCTCGGGCCGTTCCTGCGCTTGTTCGACGACACGTTCGACCTCGACAGCGTCCGCCGCACCACCGTCACCCTGGAGGTGACCGGCGCGGACGGGTTCCGCATGGAGGGCACCTCGCCGCTCGCCGAGATCAGCCGCGATCCGGACGAGCTGGTGGCCGCCCTGATGGGCCGCACGCACCATTATCCGGACGGCGCCCTGCTGCTCCTCGGCACGATGTTCGCGCCGATCCAGGACCGGCACGGGCCGGGCCTCGGCTTCACCCATGTCGAGAACGACCGGGTCGTGGTGGCGAGCCCGGAACTCGGCAGCCTCGTCAACCGCATGCGCCCGTGCGACGCCTGCGCGCCGTGGACCTTCGGCGCCCGGGCCTTGATGCGCAACCTCGCGGCGCGCGGATTTCTGTAACAGAGCGACGGGCGGAGCCCCGCCCGACCCGGTGCCCGAGCCTGCCGAGAGGATGCCGATGACGAACGCCGCCCTCCTCGACCGCCTCGCCGCGCTGGTCGGACCGTCCGGCCTCGTCACCGGCGAGGAGCTGCGCGGGCGCTCGGCGAACTGGACGCGGCCGACCGAGCCCTGCGCCGCCCTGGCGCTGGTTCGTCCGCGCAGCACCGCCGAGACCAGCGCGGTCATGGCGGCCTGCCACGCGGCGGGGATCGCGGTGGTGCCGCGGGGCGGCGCCACGGGCTTGGTCGACGGCACCCTCTGCGCGCCCGACGAGATCACCCTCTCGACGGAGCGGATGACCGGCATCGAGCCGGTGGACCCGCTGGGCATGACCGTGGTGGTCGGCACCGGCGCCACCATCGAGAGCGTGCAGGACGCCGCCGCGGCGGGCGGCCTGTTCTTCCCCCTGGATCTCGGTGCCCGCGGCTCGGCGACGATCGGCGGCGCGATCTCCACCAATGCCGGCGGCCTGCGGGTGCTGCGCTACGGCATGACGCGCGAGATGGTGCTGGGCCTCGAAGCCGTGCTGGCTGATGGCACAGTGGTCTCGTCCATGCGCCCGCTGATCAAGAACAACACCGGCCTCGACCTGAAGCAGCTCTTCATCGGCACCGAGGGGACGCTGGGCATCGTCACGCGGGCAGTGCTGCGGCTGCGCCCGGAGCCCGCCGGCTACGCCACGGCGCTGATCGCCTGCCCGGGGGTCGACGACGGCGCCCGGGTGCTGCGTGCGGCCCAGAGCGCCTTCCAGGGTCGGGTCTCGTCCTTCGAGGGGCTGTGGCCCGAATTCTATAAACTGATGACCGCTCCCGGCCGGGCCAAGGCGCCGCTGGGCTACGCGTATCCGTTCTACGCGATCATCGAGGTCGAGTGCGTGCCCGAGGAATCCGACCGCTTCCTCGGCCTGCTGGAGGGCCTGATGGGCGACGGCACGATCCTCGACGCGGCCGTGGCCTCGTCCGAGGAGCAGCGCCGCGGGATGTGGCGCATCCGCGACCGGGTCGAACACCTCAACGCCGACGGGATCGAGCGCGCCTTCGACGTCAGCGTGCCGCTCGCCAAGATGGACGGCTACGTCCGCGGCGCGCTGGACCGCCTCGCCGCGATCCCCGGCTGCCGCGCCGTGGTCTACGGCCATATCGGCGACAACAACCTGCACTGGAACACGACCCGCCTCGACGCCGGCGGCAACGCCTTGATCGACGCCGCGATCTACGCGCCGCTCGCCGAGCTGAACGGCTCGGTCTCGGCGGAGCACGGGATCGGCCTGGAGAAGCGGGGCAAGCTGCCGCTCTCGCGCTCGCCGGAGGAGATCGGCGCGATGCGGCTCATCAAGCGGGCGCTCGATCCGGACAACCGGCTGAATCCGGGCAAGATCTTCTGAAGGCGCTGGCGGTGGCGCGACGACCGCCGGAGCCGGCGGCCAAACCGCTGCGGTTGACCGTCAGGCTGACCCCGCGCGGCGGCCGCGACGCGGTGGAGGGATGGATCCGCGATGCGGACGGCGCGCCCTGCCTCAAGGTGCGCGTCGCGGCCCCGCCCGTCGACGGGGCGGCCAACACGGCCCTCGAACGGCTGATCGCGGATGCCCTCGGGGTCGCGGGCGGCGCAGTCAGGATCGTCGCCGGCCACCAGGGGCGGGTGAAGCGCCTGGATATTGCGGGCATCCACGATGATGCCCTCGCCAGGGCTTTCGGCGAGCCGACGTAGGCCGGCGTGCGGCGACGCGCCTGCACCACGCCGCCGGTCACAGGCGGCTCGAGTCAATTCTGGCATTCAAGCCCCGGCACCCGGCGGAATGCGTCGTGGTTCGCGCTGACCAGCCGCAGGTTCGAGGCCGGGCATTGGGCGGCAATCAGGAGATCATTCGGTCCGATCGGCGTGTCCCGCTTCTCCAAGACCGCGCGTATCGCGCCGTACTGGTGATCCGCCGGACTTGTCAGGGGCACGATCGGGATGGTCGCGAGGACCGTTCTGGCGCGATCCGCAACAGCCTTGGACCCTTTCCACGCAACACCCTACCGGATCTCGGCCGGCACAACGTTGCGCGTACAAATGTTGGCCGTGGGCCCGTCGAGCCTCGTGGCGACCGGGCCGTCACGTCCGCGGTTGATGAGATCCGACAGGATGTCGGTATCGAGCAGATCGTGAATCAGACCGCTCAAAGGACAACGTCCTCGGCGTTGAGTCCGGGATCGCGTCCAACGTGTCTTCGGGCGAAAGCGGTTCCAGCGAGGCGATGAGGACCACAAGCCCGAGTCTCGGCCGGAGGACCAGGCTGCCGCCGGCTGGCCGCGAGACCGCCACCTCGTCGCCAGGCCGTTCGAACGCCTTCGGAATCCGAACGGTCGGGCTGCGGTTATTCCTGACCACTTTCGCGATGCGTTCCACCGCTCCCTCCCGGCATATGCCGGCGCTCGCGGCCTCGGAAGCGCGCGTCAAGCGCCCCTTAGAACGCCACCTTGTCGCCGCCCTTCAGCGTCAGCATCTCTCGCGCCTCGTCGGGGGACGCGATGGCCAGGCCGAGCCTCTCGATGATCGAGCGGACGCGCCGCACCTGCGCCGCGTTGGTCTCGGCGAGCTTGCCGGGGCCGTCCCACAGGCTGTCCTCCAGCCCGACGCGGACGTTTCCACCCATCGCGGCCGCCATAGCGGCGATGTTCATCTGGTTGCGGCCCGCTCCCAGCACCGACCAGCGGTATTGATCGCCGAACAGCCGGTCGGCGGTGCGCTTCATGTGCATCACGTCGTCGGGATGGGCGCCGATCCCGCCTTGAAGCCCGAACACGGTCTGGATGAACAGCGGCGCCTGTACGAGCCCGCGGTCGAAAAAGTATTTCAGGTTGTAGAGATGGGCCGTATCATAGCACTCGAACTCGAACCTCGTCCCGTTCGGGCCGCAGGTGGTCAGGATGTGCTCGATCTGCCCGAACGTGTTGCGGAAGATGATGTCCTTGTTGCCGAGGTAATCCCTCTCCCATTGGTGCTTCAGGTCCTTGAAGCGATCGAGCATGCCGAACAGGCCGAAATTCATCGAGCCGAGGTTCAGCGAGGCGACCTCGGGCTGGAAGGTCGCGGCTGGACGCACCCGCTCCTCGATCGACATGGTCGGCGCGCCGCCGGTGGTGATGTTCACCACGCAGGATGAGCGCTGCTTGATCACCGGCAGGAACTTGGCGAAGGCCTCCGGCGACTGGTCCGGCTGGCCGGTCTCCGGGTCGCGGGCATGGAGATGCACGATGGCCGCGCCGGCCTCGGCGGCGCCGATGGCGGCGTCGGCGATCTCCTCGGGCGTCACGGGCAGGTGCGGCGACATGCTGGGCGTGTGGATCGCGCCCGTCACCGCGCAGGTGATGATGACTTTCCGCTGGGTCGCCATGCTCAGTCCCTCTGCTGCATCTTGTGGGCGCGGAGCGCCGCGAGTTTTGCGTCCCGGCGCCCCATGCGGGCGGGCAGGTCGCCGGGCGCCGGCCAATGCGCCAGGATCGCCGCGGTGGCGTCCACCGCGTAGACCGAGGGGGGCGCCGGATCGGCCGCGAGGCGCTTGTAGAAGTCGGTATAGCGGGCGCAGTAGTCGGCGATCCCGCCCGGCGCGTTCAGCTCGATGGTCTCGAACGGCCCCATGAAGCTCCAGCGCAGGCCGAGCCCGTCCGAGACGGTCTTGTCGAGGTCCTGCGGGGTCACGTAGCCCTCCGCGGCGAGGCGGAAGGCCTCCGCCAGCAGGGCCCCCTGAAGCCGGTTGAGGATGAAGCCCTCGATCTCCTTGAGCACGGTGATCGGTACCTGGCCGATCGCCTCGTAGACCGCCCGCGCCCGGGCCAGGGCCTCCGGCGCGGTCCAGGGGGCGCCGGAGATCTCCACCAGCGGGATCAGATGCGGCGGGTTCACCGGATGGCCGATCAGGCAGCGCCCGCGGCCGGGCAACCCTTCCGTGAACAGCGAGCAGCGGATCGCCGAGGAGGACGAGGCGATGACCGCCTCCCCCGGCGCCAGCGCGTCCAGCTTGGCGAACAGGGCCTGCCTCACGTCAAGCCGTTCCGGCCCGTTCTCCTGGACGAAGCCGACGCCGTCGAGGCATTCCGAGAGGGACGCGACGGCCCGGATCCGTCGCCCGGCCGTCTCCGGGTCGGAACAGAGCCCGTGCGCCGCCAGCGTGTGCAGCCCCTCGACGCAGAGCGGGATCGCACGCGGGGCCACGTCGTCGGCGGCGTCGAACAGGCGCACATCCCACCCGGCGCGGGCGAAGATCATCGCCCAAGCCCGCCCGATCAGGCCGGCGCCCACGATCGCGACGCTCTCGGTCATGACAGCCCTCCCAGGACCCCGCCGAACGGCGTTGGCGCGCCACGTGCTGTGATCACAGATCACTATCGGCACCGCGCGGGTTTCGTCTAGTCTCCGATCATGGACTCACCGGCGGCCCTGGCCGATCTCCCGCAGCTGGAACGCCAGACCCTGTCGGGCACCGCCTACGCGGCGCTGTCGGACCTGCTCGCCTCCGGGCGGCTCGCCCCCGGCGACCGGCTGTCCCTGCGCCGGAGTGCGGCGGCGTTCGGCGTCTCGGTGATGCCGGTCCGGGAGGCAGTGAGCCGCCTCGTGGCCGAGGGCGTGCTGGAGGTGTCACCGGCGCGGGCCATTCGGGTGCCGATCATGAGTGCCGGTGCGTTCCGGGCGCTCGCCGAGACGCGCATCGCCGTGGAGGGGATCGCGGCGGCCCGATCTGCGGAGCGCCGGACCGAGACCGAACTCGACGCGATCCGGCGAGCCGAGGCGGCGTTCCGGGCCGAGGCCGAATCACCGCACGCCGACGTGTCCAAGGCCGTCCAACGCAATCGCGACCTGCATTTCGCGATCTACGGCGCCTGCGGGCTCGCCCCCCTGCGGGAGATCATCGGCCGCCTCTGGCTGAAGGCGGGCCCGGTCATCAATCTGGACCTGCGCGGCTGCCCGGAGCGGCTGCGCCAGGGTTTTGCGCTCCGGCGGCATGCCGAGGCGCTGGCCGCCATCGCGGCGCGGGACGGCCCGGCGGCTGCCGCCGCCATCGCGGCGGACATCCGCGAGGCGGCTGATTTCATCCTGTCCCGCGGCGGCCTGCGGGACGTGCACGGGGAGGAGTGACCATGGATCTCGGTATCGCCGGCCTGCGGGTTCTGATCACGGCGGGCGCCGCGGGGATCGGGCGGGCGCTCGTCGACGCGTTTCTGGAGGAAGGCGCCCAAGTCTTCGCCTGCGACATCGACCCGGAGGCGCTGGACGGGCTGCCGGCGAATGTCGGCCGCTGCCGCACCGACGTGGCCGACCGGGACGCCGTCGCGGCGATGATGACGGCGGCGGTCGCGCATCTCGGCGGCCTCGATGTGCTCATCAACAATGCCGGCATCGCCGGACCGACCGGCCGGGTGGAGGAGATCGCCCCCGAGGCGTGGGATCAGTGCCTCACCGTGTGCCTGACCAGCCAGTTCAATTGCGCCCGGCTCGCGGTGCCGCATCTGCGGCAGAGCGCCAACGCCTCGATCGTCAACCTGTCCTCGGCCGCCGGCAAGTTCGGCTTCGCCCTGCGCAGCCCCTACGCGGCGGCCAAATGGGGGGTGATCGGCTTCACCAAATCGCTGGCCATCGAACTCGGTGGGGACGGGATCCGGGTGAACGCGATCCTGCCCGGACTCGTCGCCGGCGATCGCCAGCGGCGGGTGCTGGAGGCGAAGGCGCAGCAGCAGGGAACGAGCTTTTCCGAGATGGAGGCGCGCGCCTTCTCGTTCGTGTCGGTCAAGGATTACGTCACCGCCCGCCAGCTTGCCGACCAGATCCTGCTCCTCTGCTCGCCCCGCGGCCGGACCATCTCGGGCCAGGCGATCTCGATCGATGGTGACACGCGGATGTTGTCCTGAATGCACGACCGCGACGGCCAAAGCCCGCGCCGGAATCGCGCAGGCGTGCGAAGGCGATTCCCGAACGGCTGAATTTTGAATACAATCAGCCGCAGGTGGAATCGAACCACCCCGGGAGGACGCGGCCGTGACGGGAACGAGGGCGCAGATCGCGACGGCGCCGCGCGCGGCGGCGCGCCTGGATGCCGGCCTGGCGCGCCGGCTGGCCGAGCAACTGCAGGGTGAGGCGCGCTTCGACGCCCTCACCCGTGGCCGCTACAGCACCGACGCGTCGATCTATCAGATCATGCCGGCGGGCGTGGTTTTGCCGCGCTCGGCGGCCGACATTGCCGCCACCCTGCGGATCGCCGCCGATTACGGCGCGCCGGTGATCCTGCGCGGCGGTGGCACATCTCAGAACGGCCAGCCGATCGGCTCCGGCCTCGTGGTCGATTGCGCCCGGCATTTCAACGGCGTGCTGGCCTACGATCCGGAGGCCGGCACGATCACGGTCGAGCCCGGCATGGTCCTGGAGCGCTTGAACGCCCGTGTGAAGGCCGACGGATGGTTCTTCCCCGTGGAGCCGTCCACGGCCACCCGCTGCACCATCGGCGGCATGGCCGGCAACAATTCCTGCGGCGCCCGCTCCCTGCGCTACGGCAAGATGAGCGACAACGTCCTCGCCCTGGAGGCGCTGCTGCACGACGGCGAGGCCTTCGGCTTCGGGCTCACCGGCAATGCCGGATCGGGGGTGACCGGTTCGGGCCGGATTCAGGCCCTGGCCGAGCGCATGCGCGCCCTCGCCGACGGGCACCGGGACGAGATCGCGGCGCGCTACCCGAAGGTGCAGCGCCGCGTGGGCGGCTACAATCTCGACGCGCTGGTCGAGGCGCGGCCCAACCTCGCGCACCTGCTGGTGGGGTCCGAGGGGACCCTCGCGGCGACCACCGCGGTGACGCTGAAGCTGTCGCGCCTCCCGGCACACCGGGTGATGGGGGTCTGCCATTTCCCGTCCTTCCGGGCCGCCATGGAGACCACGCGGCATATCGTGGCCCTGGACCCGGTGGCGGTCGAGCTGGTGGACAACAACGTCCTGGTGCTCGGGGCCGACATTCCCCTGTTCCGCACAACCCTGGCCGACATCACCCGGGGCCGGCCGAACTGCCTGCTGCTCACGGAATTCGCCGGCGACGACCGCGCCGCCCTCACCCGCGACCTGAAGCGGCTGACCGCCTGCATGGCCGATCACGGCTATCCCGACGCGGTCGTGGAGGTCGTGGAGCCGGCCCGCCAGAAATCGGTCTGGGAGGTCCGCGAGGCCTGCCTCAACATCATGATGTCGATGAAGGGCGACGCGAAGCCGGTCTCGTTCATCGAGGATTGCGCGGTGCCGTTGGAGCATCTCGCCGATTACACGGACGCGGTCACGGAGGTCTTCACCAAGCACGGCACCCGCGGGACATGGTACGCGCACGCCTCGGTGGGCTGCCTGCACGTGCGCCCGATCCTGAACATGAAGGACGGCGGCGACGTGCGCCGGATGCGCGCCATCGCGGAGGAGACCTCCGAACTGGTGCGCCGGTACAAGGGCTCCTATTCCGGCGAGCACGGCGACGGCATCTCGCGCTCCGAATACATCGCGCCCCTGTTCGGGCCGATCCTGGCCCGGGCCTTCGAGACGGTTAAGGACGATTTCGATCCGGAAAACCGGCTCAATCCCGGCAAGATCGTCCGGCCGCTGATTATGGACGACCGGTCGCTGTTCCGGTTCAAGCCCGACTACGCCGCGACGCAGCCGGTAAAGACCGCCCTCGACTGGTCGGACTGGGGCGGCTTCGGCGCCGCCGTGGAGATGTGCAACAACAACGGGACCTGCCGGAAGCTCGTCGGCGGGGCCATGTGCCCGTCCTATCGGGTGACCCGCGAGGAGCAGCACCTGACCCGGGGCCGCGCCAATTCCCTGCGCCTGGCGATCTCGGGGCAGCTCGGCGCGGACGCCTTCACCAGCCCGGAGATGAAGCGGACCCTCGATCTCTGCGTCTCCTGCAAAGCCTGCCGGCGGGAATGCCCCACCGGCGTCGACATGGCCAAGATGAAGATCGAGTTCCTGCACCATTACCACGCCCGGCACGGGCTGCCGCTGCGCGAGCGCCTGATCGCCCTGATGCCGCTCTACGCCGGGGCCGCCGCCCGGCTCGCGCCGCTCCTCAACCTGCGCGATCGACTCCCCGCGCTCGCCAGGCTGTCGGAGCGGGTGGCCGGGCTGTCGGCCAGGCGCTCGCTGCCGCGCTGGCGCCGGCCCTGGCGCGAGCAGGGCGAGGCCGCCCATCCGGGCGACGTCGCCGGGGACTTCCGCGACGTGATCCTGTTCGGCGACACCTTCAACCGCGCCTTCGAGCGGGAGAATCTGGAGGCCGCCGAGCGCGTGCTGCGGGCCGCGGGCTATCGCCTGCACCGCGTCTTCCCGGCGCGCGGCCGGCGCCCGCTCTGCTGCGGCCGGACCTGGCTCGCCTCCGGCCAGACCGACCGGGCCCGGCAGGAGGCCCGGCGGACCCTCGACACGCTGCTGCCCTTCGTCCGGGCCGGGGCGCGGCTGGTCGGCCTGGAGCCGTCCTGCCTCCTCACCTTCCGGGACGAATTCGCGACGCTCCTGCCCGGCGCCGACGCGGCCCTGCTGGCCCGGCAATCCGTGCTGATCGAGGAGCTGCTGGCCGCCGATCTCGCCGCCGGGCGGATCGAACTCCCGCTGGCGCATCAGGGTGGCCGCGTGGCCCATCTGCACGGGCATTGCCACCAGAAGTCCTTCGGCCTGATGGGCTCGGTGGAGACGGTCCTGCGGTCGGTGCCCGGTCTCGACCTGCGGGTGATCGAGTCGAGCTGCTGCGGCATGGCCGGGGCCTTCGGGTACCGGCCGGAATCGATCGAGACGTCCTTCGCCATGGCCGAACTGTCGCTGTTCCCGGCGCTGCGTGCGGCGGCCCCGGGCGATCTCGTGGTGGCCGATGGCACGAGCTGCCGACATCAGATCCACGACGGGCTGGGTATTCAGGCGGAACATGTGGTCCGCGTTCTGGATCGAGCGCTCGTGCCTCGACACTGAATTGCCGGACACCTACACATGGACAGCGGGTCGCTCAGACCTGCCCGTGTCGGGGGACCATGAACAAGATCGAACCCGGGATCGGCATCAGCCGCCGTTATCTTCACGACGAAGTGGCGGATCGGATGCGCGAATTGATCCGGTCCGGCGAGATGGAGCCGAAGGCGCGGATCAACGAGGGCGAATTGACGGAGCGCTTCGGCATCTCGCGGACGCCCCTGCGCGAGGCGATCAAGATCCTGGCCACGGAAGGCCTCCTCGAACTGCTCCCGAACCGCGGCGCGCGGGTCGCCAGCATCTCCGACACCGAGCTGGAGGAGATGATGGAGGTGATCGCCGGCCTCGAGGCGACGGCAGGCGACCTGGCCTGCCGCACGATCGGCGATGGCGAGATCGACGCCATCGCGGTCGATCACGAGGCGATGGTGGCGGCCTGGAAGGCGGGCGACGAGGCGGGCTATTTCAGCCACAACCGCCGGATCCACGAAGCCATCATGGCGGCCAGCCGGAACGCGGTGCTGGCGAACATCTACGAGAGCCTGTCCGGCCGGATCCAGCGCTCGCGCTACTCGGCCCATCAGACCCCGGATCAATGGGCCCGCGCGGTCTCCGAGCATGAACGCATGATCGCGCTGCTCCGGACGCGGGACGGCACCGCGCTGGCGACCCTCATGCGCGAACACATCCGGGGCAAGAAGCCGGTGATCGCGGCCAATTACGGGGCGGTCGAGGCCGTCTGACGGCGCCAGGCCGGACGGACACCGCGGGACTCCCACGCGCATGCGGTGCAGGCGCGGTCCGGATCAGGCGGCATTCGGCGCTCGCAAGCCGGCGACGAGATCGGTGAAGCGGTCACCCTGCACGAGGACGTGGTTGCGCAGCGCCTCGGCAGCCTGCGATGCGTCGCCAGCCACGATGGCGGCCACGATCGCCTCGTGCTCGGCCAGGGATTGCGGCAGGCGCTGACGCACCCGCAGTTGCAGGCGGCGATACGGGGCCAGCCGACGGTGCAGCGACAGCGCCTGATCGGCCAGGAAGGCGTTGTGGCTCGCCCGATACACGACGGTGTGGAACACGTAATTCTCGGCGTAGTAGGCCTCCGCATCCGCCTCCGCCATGGCGGCACGGCAGCCCGACAGGGCGTCCTGGAGGGCGGTGGCATCGTCGGGGGTGAAGCGCCGGGCCGCGAGCCGTCCGCAGGCCGCCTCGATCTCCGCCATGGTCTCGAACATGGCGAGCAGCAGGTGCGGCTCCGGCGCGCTCACGATCGCCCCCCGGCGCGGCTTCGTCTGGACGAGCCCGGTGACGGCCAGTTGCAGCAGCGCTTCCCGGATCGGCGTGCGCGATACGCCGAACCGCGTCGCGAGCTGATTCTCGTCGAGTCGAGCCCCGAGGGCGAGTTCCCCCGAGACGATCTCGTCCTCGATCCGCTGCTTCAGACGCTGGGCGTGGCTCATCCTTCCGTTTCCCCTCCCCAGCGGAGCAGCCGGACGCGCAGCGGCTGCCCGGCGGACGCCGATAGACGTATGCTTGTGGATTGACAAAGTATACATGGATGTTCTTCATGCATACACGGTGTCGTGTTTGTGCGACGCACAAAAACATCGCCGCGATGCTTGCGGTGCGGGAGAGCCACATGACGCTGACTCGTCGTTCGCTGATCGCGACTACTCTCGCGACACCTGCCATCCTGCGGTTCGGCCTGGGATCGGCGCTGGCGGCGACCACGCTGAAGCTGTCGCACCAGTTCCCGGGCGGGACCATCGAGGACGGTGACTTCCGCGACCGCATGTGCCGGAAGTTCGCTCAGACGGTGGCCGAGCGCTCGAAGGGCGCCCTCGAAGTCCAGGTCTATCCCGGGTCGTCGCTGATGAAGACGAACGCCCAGTTCGGCGCGATGCGCAAGGGCGCCCTCGACATGTCGCTGTATCCGAGCCCCTACGCCGGCGGCGAGGTTCCGGAACTGAACATCGGCCTGATGCCGGCCCTCGTGACCTCCTATCCCCAGGCGCTGTCCTGGAAGTCGGCGCCGGTGGGGCGCAAGCTCGCCGAGATCCTCGACGCCAAGGGGATCGTTCTGGTCTCCTGGGTCTGGCAGGCCGGGGGCGTCGCCAGCCGCGAGCGGCCCCTCGTCTCGCCGGCCGATGCCAGGGGCATGAAGGTCCGCGGCGGATCGCGGGAGATGGACATGATGATGAAGGAGGCGGGCGCCGCCACCCTCTCCATCCCGTCGAACGAATCCTACGCGGCGATGCAGACCGGGGCCTGCGATGCGGTGATCACCTCCTCGACGAGCCTGATCTCCTTCCGCCTGGAGGAACTGTCCAAGGCGCTGACCTCGGGGCGCGAGCGGTCGTACTGGTTCATGCTCGAACCGATCATGATGTCGAAGATCGTGTTCTCCGGTCTGCCGAAGGACCAGCAGGACCTGATCCTGGCGGTGGGCGGCGAACTCGAAGCCTTCGGGCAGGCGGGCGCCAAGGAGGACGACACCCGCGTCGAGGAGATCTTCTCGAAGGCCGGCGCCAAGGTCTCGCAGCTCGACGAGACCTCGCTCGGCCAGTGGCGCGAATTGGCCAAGACCACCGCCTGGAAGGATTATGCCGGCCGGAACGCCAATTGCGCCGAGCTGCTGAAGCTCGCGGAGCAGGTCGCGTGAGCCACGCTTTCGACGCGGCCACGGCGGGACCGGAGGCGCGCGCCGCCGATGCGCCACGCGTGCCCGGCCTGCTCGGCCTGTTCGACCGCACGATGGGGGTGCTGAACCGGGTCATCCTTGGGCTCGGCGGCCTCTGCCTCGTCGGCGCCTGCCTCGTGCTCACCCACAGCGTCGTCGTCCGCTACGTGCTGAAGGAGCCGACGGAGTGGCAGGACGAGATGGCGGTGTTCCTGATCATCGGGGCCACCTTCCTGTCGGCCGCCGGCGTCCAGGCCAAGCGCGGACACGTGGCGATCGAGGCGCTGACCGGCCTGCTGTCGCCGGCGGTCAACCGGGTCCGGCTGCTGTTCGCCGACATGGTCAGCCTCGCCTTCTGCCTGTTCTTCGCCTGGAAGAGCTGGTCGCTCGACCACGAGGCCTGGGTCGACGGCCAGACCTCACAATCGACCTGGGGTCCGCCGCTCTGGATCCCCTACACCCTCATGGCGGTCGGCATGAGTCTCCTGTGCCTGCAACTGGCGCTCCAGATCGCCGAGGCCCTGGCCTACGGCCCGCGGGCCGCCGGATGGGCCAAGCCCAAGATCGGTCTCGGGGCCGACATCAACCGCGACATGCACGACGCCCCCGCGGTCTCACCCCGGGGGCCCGATCCGATGGGGCAGACTCTGACCGCGAAGGTCGAGCGATGAGCACGGCGGCGATCGGCGTCCTCTACGCGGGCGCCACCCTCGGGGCGATGCTCGCGGGCATCCCCATCGCGTTCGCGTTGGGCTTCGTCGCCCTCGCCTTCATGGTGGCGTTCATGCCGGGCGCCTCCCTCGATACGGTGGCGCAGAACGTCTACGAGGAGATGGCCTCGATCACGCTGCTGTCGATCCCGCTGTTCATCCTCAAGGGCGCGGCGATCGGGCGGTCCCGGGCCGGCCAGGATCTCTACTCGGCCATGCATGCCTGGATGCACCGCATCCCCGGCGGCCTCGGCATCGCCAACGTCTTCGCCTGCGCGCTGTTCGCCGCCATGGCGGGCTCGAGCCCGGCCACCTGCTCGGCGATCGGCTCGGCGGGCATCCCGGAGATGCGCAAGCGCGGCTACTCGCCGGGCTTCGCCGCCGGGATCATCGCGGCCGGCGGCACCCTCGGGATCCTGCTTCCGCCCTCGATCACCATGATCCTGTACGCGGTCGCCTCCGAGCAGTCGCTCGGCCGCCTGTTCCTGGCCGGGATCGGGCCGGGGCTGCTGCTCGTGAGCCTGTTCGCGGCGTGGGCGATGGTCCGCTTCCGCTCGGAATACGCGGCGGCCAAGACGGCCCTGGAGCGCGGCGGGCCGGCCTCCCCGATCCTGGCGGACGACCAGTACAGCATGGCGCAGCGCTTCTCGACGCTGCCCCGGGTGCTGCCCTTCGTGATCCTGCTGACCGGCGTGATGGTGGCCCTCTACGGCGGCTACGCCACGCCCTCGGAGACGGCGGGCCTCGGCGGATTGCTGGCGCTCGCGCTGATCGCCGCGATCTACGGCGTCTGGCGGTTCCGGGACGTCAGCCCGATCCTGATCGCGACGCTGCGCGAATCAACCATGCTGATGCTGATCATCGGCATGTCGCTGCTCTACGCCTACGTGATGAGCTACCTGCACATCTCGCAATCGGCGGCGTCGGCGATCGTCGCCATGCAGCTGTCGCCGTGGCTGCTGCTGGTCACGATCCTGGCGCTGGTGATCGTACTCGGCTTCTTCCTGCCGCCGGTCTCGATCATCCTGATGACCGCGCCGATCATTCTGCCGCCGCTGAAGGCCGCGGGCTTCGACCTCCTGTGGTTCGGCGTGGTGATGACCATCACTATGGAGATGGGTCTGATCCACCCGCCGGTGGGGCTCAACATCTTCGTCATCAAGAACATCGCCCCGGACATCCCGCTCTCGGACATCATCTGGGGCACCCTGCCCTTCGTGCTGCTGATGGCGGTGGCGATCCTGATCCTGTGCCTGGTGCCGGGCATCGCCCTGTGGCTGCCGGACTGGCTCCTCGCCAGCACGCGTTAGCGCGACGGCTGTCCGAGGGCAGACCCACACGATCCGCGGCGGCCTTGATGCTGCGGATCGCGGACGGCCTCATGGCCGCGCTGGCCGGGGCCGTTTGGGTCGATGACCAGCAGGGGTATGGGTGATCGGCGACTTGCGAGGGTCACACGTCGTGTCGCGACGTGACGCGGCTTTGCGGTGATATCCGGGCCGCATAGCCGATCCATCGCGGCGATCGGCCAGAGCGGATGGTCAAGGATAGCGTTGCCGCAGAGAGGCCAGATCTGGCCAAAAGTCGGCGGCGAGCCACGCGACAGCATCGATCGGGTGAGCCACGGCAAGCGAAACCCCATCGACCCGCTCGTGGAGCAGGACGAAGAGCTGGCGGGTGATCCCATTCGTCCGGGTGACAAGCTGCGTCTCACGGCGTTCGGTATCGTTTGTCAGGAAGTCCGCCAGATTATCGGTGACCAAAAGATTCACGCGATCAGCCATGCAGAAGGCCAGCACGCCCGCATCCTCGCGATCCCTCATGGCGAGTTGATCGCGCCCGGCCGTGAGCAAGGCCGGATCGAGCTTCTCCGGGCCGACCCGCATCAGTCCATCGATCGCCTGGGGAAACCCTTCGGCAAGGTGGTCCGGCAATCCGAGCCGCTTCAATACGTGTTCCAGGGTGCCGAGCATTTCCTGCGACACCATCAGTTGAAGTGGGATGGTCCCTGCGGCACCGGCCTGAACCATCGCGACGAGGCGCATAGGCACCGTGCCGACGCGGCCTTGTTGGAGAGCCAGCAGGTAGGCGATCCAAACATTCACATCCAGGCAGACACGCAGAACCGCGCGCCGCGGTTCTCGACCGCCGGCGGCAGAACCGGCGCTTGCCGTCACGTCCTGGCGGTTGCGAGCGCGGTGGCCACCTCAAGCATCTCAAGGTCGCTCATGGCTTCGGTGCCCGGTGCCAGCGGCCCGGCGGCAGCGATCAGACCGGCAATGCGCTCGAAATCCCGCCGTGCGGTCTCGGCCCTCACGACAGCCTCCGGCACGTGCTTCCGCCCGGCGGTCTTGCGCTCGCCAGTCTTGGTCGATCGGGTACGGGGGAACGTGGAGACCGCCATCGCCAAAGGGCCGCTTCTCGGTGCGCCTATCTAACTTAGCCTCACGCCGCGCCACCTTCAACTTATTGGTGGCGGCGGCGCCATGCTCAGCGCCCGGTCCAGGCCGGGGAGCGCTTGCCGAGGAAGGCCTCCATGCCCTCGCGGAAATCCTGGCTCATGTAGCACATCAGGATCAGGTCATCGCCCGGATGCGGCGCCCCGTCGGCGGCGGGTTCCTCCTCGGCGAGCCGGCGCAGCCCCTCCTTGGTGGCCTGCATGGTCAACGGCGCGTGCCCGGCCAGCAGCTGCGCCAGGGTATCGACCCGCTCGGTGAGCGCCGTGCGGTCGTCGACCACCTCGCCCACGAGGCCGATAGCCAGGGCCTCCTCGGCCCCGACGAGGCGGGCGGTGAAGATGATGTCCTTGACCCGGGCCGGTCCGATCAGCCCGGAGAGCCGCTTGAGGTTGCCCAGGCTGAGGCAATTGCCCAGCGTCCGGGCGATCGGGAAGCCGAAGCGGGCGTCCCGGGTGGCGATCCGCAGGTCGCAGGCCGCCGCGATGGCGGCCCCTCCCCCGGTGCAGGCCCCGGCGATCGCCGCGATGGTCGGCACGCGCAGGCGCTCCAGGGTGCCGAGCACCCGGTCCATGAACCGCTCGTAGCCCAGCGCGTCCTCGGCGGTGTTGAAGCTGCGGAACTGGGCGATGTCGGTGCCGGCCGCGAAGGCCTTGTCGCCGGCGCCGGTGATGATCAGCGCCTTGACGGCCGGGTCCGCGGAGATCGCGTCGCAGCAGGTGATCAGGCCCTGGTACATCGCGAAGGTCATCGCGTTGCGGGCCTGGGGCCGGTTCAGCACGATCCGGGCGATGCCGGCCTCGTCCGTGGTGAACAGAAGCTCGTCGGTGGCGGGCGTGGCATTCATCGCTGATCCTCCGGGTCGCCGGCTCAAGCCACGGTCTCGCGAACCACGCCCCGGTCGATCAGGCCGTCGATCTCGGAGGCGGTATAACCGGCCTCCGCCAGGATCGCCCGGGAATGCTCGCCGAGCAACGGCGCCGGGCCATGGACCCGGCCCGGGGTCTCCGAAAACTTCACCGGCAGGCCCAGCGTCTTCATCCGCCCGACCCGCGGGTGATCGACCTCGACCACCATGGCGCGGGCCAGCGTCTGCGGATCCCGGTGCATGGCGTTGACGTCGAGCACCGGGCCGGCCGGGACGCCGCCGGCCTCCAGGCGTACCAGCCAGACCTCCGAGGTTTCCGCGGAAAAAATCGGCGCGAGCGTGGCGGCGAGGTCGTGGCGGTTCGCCATCCGGTCCCGGTTGAGGGCGAAGCGCGGATCCTCGGCCAGGGCCTCGGCGCCGATCGCCTTGAGGAGGCGCAGCCAGTTGGTCTGGTTGGCCGCCCCGATGGTGATCCAGCCGTCCGCGGTCTCGAAGGCCTCGTAGGGCGCGTTCAGCGGATGGGCCGAGCCCATCGGCCCGGGGGCGATCCCGGTGGCCATGGCGATGGCCGACTGCCAGTAGGTGTGGGTGATCCCGGCCTCGAACAGCGAGGTATCGACCGCCTGCCCCTGCCCGGTCCGGAGCCGGTTGACGTAGGCCGCCAGCACGCCCATCGCGGCCAGGATCCCGGCGGTGATGTCGGTCACCGGCGGCCCGCACTTCATCGGCGGCCGGCCCGGGCCCTCCCCGGTCACCGACATCAGCCCGCTCATGCCCTGGGCGACGAGATCGAATCCGGCGCGGTCGGCGTAGGGTCCCGTGCGGCCGAAGCCCGAGAGCGAGCAGTAGACGAGCGCCGGAAAGTCCTGCTTCAGGGTCTCGTAGCCGAGGCCGAGGCGCTCCATGGTGCCGCCGCGATAATTCTCGATCAGCGCGTCCGCACCCCCGAGCAGGCGGCGCAGGACAGCCACCCCGTCCGGGTCCTTCAGGTCCAGGCTGATCCCGCGCTTGCCGCGGTTCATCATCATGTAGGCGGCGCTCTCGCCCTCCAGGGCGGGCGGGACGGTGCGGCGGGTATCGTCGCCGTCCATCTTCTCGACCTTGATCACCTCCGCGCCCATGTCGGCGAGCATCAGCCCGCAGACCGGGCCGGCCATGATATGCGCGAGCTCGATCACCCGCATGCCGGCGAGCGGGCCGGACCGTCCATCAGGCGCCATCATCGGATCCTACTCCGCGGCCGTCACGGTCACCACGGGCGCAACCGGCCCGGTGGCGGGCTCGGCGAATTCCCGCTCGGGATGCATCGTGAAGGCGAGACCGGCGCCGAGCAGGCACAGGCCGATCGAACCGATGAACGGCAGGGTCCAACTCCCCGTCAGATCGACGATGAGGCCGAAGACGATCGGCGAGACGATCGCCGCCACGGCCGAGCCGGTGTTCATGAGGCCGCTCGCCGTGCCGGCATATTTCGGCGCGATGTCCATGGGTACCGACCAGATCGGCCCGATCACGAGTTCGGCGAAGAAGAAGCCCGAGGACAGGAGCAGGGCGACCAGGGTAAGGTCCCGGGTGAGGAACACGCCTGCGAGGCTCGCGGCGGCGCCGAGGAAGCCGACCACGATCACCGACAGCCGGGCGAGCTTCACCTTGCCGGTACGGTGCAGGATCCAGTCGCTCATCACGCCGCCGACCGTATCGCCGATGACGCCGGCGAAGAACACGCCCGAGGCGAACAGGGCCGAGTTCTTCAGGTCGAGGCTGTAGTTCTCCTTGAAGAAGCTCGGCAGCCAGCCGAGGAACAGCCACAGGGTCCAGCCGTAGCAGAAATACGTGACCGTCACCGGCAGCATGCGCCGGGTCAGGGCGCCCCAGGGCACGGATTGCTTGGCGCCGACCTTGCGGGGCGGGGGCAGCGTGTCGAGTTCCGCGCGGGTGATCGCGGGATGATCCGAGGGATCGTCGCGGAAATAGAGGTACCAGATCGCCACCCAGATGAAGCTGGCGACGCCGAGGATCACGAAGCTCGTCCGCCAACCGAAGTGATAGATCAGGAAGGCGACGATCGGCGGCGCCACCGCGTTGCCGAGGCGGCTGAAGGCGTGGGTAATCCCCTGCGCGAAGCCGCGCCGGCCGGGCGCCGTCCAATTCTGCATGGCGCGCGTGGCGGTCGGGAAGGTTGCGCCCTCACCGAAGCCCAGGAGCACCCGCGCCAGGAACAGGCTGAGGACACCGCCGACGAGGCCGGTCAGGATGGTGGCCACCGCCCAGATGACGCCGCAGGCCAGCAGCGTGCGCCGGGCGCCGAACTTGTCGCCGACCGAACCGCCGATCACCTGGAAGATCGCGTAGGGATACGCGAAGGCCGAGAGGATGAAGCCGAAATCGGTCTTCGACATGCCGAAATCGCGCATGATCTCGGCGCCGGCGGTCGCGATGTTCACCCGGTCCAGGTAGGTGATGAAATACATCACGCACAGCAAGCCGAGCACGCCGTTCGTGGCGCTGATGCGCTTCGACATCGACCGTCCCTCCACAGATAGCGCCGCGTCTCGCGGTCGCCCGGCGCCTTGGCCGCAGGGCCGGACGCTCTCTCGTAATGCATTATTCAAACGCGTTACGCTGGGGAAGGCAACGCCCAAACATCCTCTGAGCGGGCCAATCTCCACTGTTGCACGGAAACGGGGGTGTTGCCGCCCAAGGACGGCTGCGCGGCACCGGCCTCAGGGAGAGGCGCCCGCTCTCGGAAAACCTCGATCGGGCGCTGACGCTAAAAGTGCATCATCCCGGGTCCCATGTCCGGGATGATGCGCCAACGATGTCGCTCCGGCCGCGCCAGCGTCAGGCGGTGGCGGGCCTCAGCGCACCCGTCTGCGCATCGGCGACGCCGCCCAGCGCCTTGCCCCGCGGCCCGACCCAGCGGCCGACCCATTTGCGCTGCCAGAGCGCGAGGCAGCCGAGCACGATCGCGGTGAAGGCGGCGTAGCCGATGAAGCCGATGGAGAACGAGCCGGTATATTGTTTCGACAGACCCATGACGTTCGGCAGGATCGCGCCGCCGAGGGCTCCGACCTCGCCGATCATCGAGCCCGCGACCGCGGTGTTGCTGGGCCAGCGCAGCGGCACCAGCTGGAACAGCGCGCCGTTGCCGGCGCCGAGCGCCGCGAAGCACAGCATGAACAGGAGCGTGGTGAGCGCGAGCGACGGCGTCGCAGTGAGCGACAGGAAGGTGGCGATCGCCGCGAGCAGGACCACCGAGAGAACCGCGATCCCGCCCATCCGGTCGGCGAAATAGCCGCCGACGATCCGGATGCCCGAGCCCATGAAGGCGGCCAGCATGGTCAGCCGCCCGGCCTCGACCTTCGTGACCGCGAACTGCTCGTAGAAGAAGGTCGGCAGGAAGTTCGACAGGCCGACGAAGCCGCCGAAGGTGATTACGTAGATCAGCGAGAACGCCCAGCCGTCCTTGGTGAACAGGCAGGAGATGTGCTCCTTGAACGATTGATGCGCGTTGTCCGGCGGCTCCTTGGCCAGAACGATCATGACCGCCAGGGGGATCAGCATCACCACGCCCGCGAAAGCGTAGGTCGTCTGCCAGCCATAGGCCTGCGCCAGCGGCGGGGCGAACAGCACGGCCAGCACGGTCCCGGAATTGCCGGCGCCGGCGATGCCCATGGCAAGCCCCTTATGCTCGGGCGGGAACCAGCCCGAACCCAGCGACAGTGCCACGCCGAAGGACGCGCCGGCGATGCCGAGCAGCACGCCCATGGCGAGCACGTCGCTGTAGGACGAGACCGCGAAGTAGCCGTAGGCCATCGCCAGGATGATCACGCTCATCTCGGTGATCGCGGCGTTCTTCCGACCGATATACTGGGCGAGCACCCCCAGCGGGAACCGCATCAGCGCCCCTGCGAGGATCGGGAGCGAGATCATGAAGCCGGTCTGGGCCGGCGAGAGCTTGAAGGTCTCGGTGATGAACGGGCCCATGGCGCCGTTCAGGACCCAGATGGCGAAACAGAAATCGAAGTAGAGAAACGCGGCGAACAGCGTCGGGGGGTGCCCCGACTTCATCACGGTCTTGAAGCTGGCCATATCTGGTGCTCGTCTCAAGTGGGCGAACCGTCACGCGGCCGCTCATGCCGGGGGATCCGGACTCACACCGTCCGCTGTTTGGAGCGCCGTTGCTCCGCTGCCGCGGCACGCGCGGCCCTCTCGGCAAAGCAGCAAGCGTGCCAGACCGGCTGCCGCGGCTGAGCGCTCGGCCGACCATCCCGGTCGGGCCCCGGTCCCGGATCGCCGATGCCGCCGTTCAAGGCAGACGTGCCGAGCAAACGGGCGGCGGAGCGGCGGAGACGAGCGCGCGTCCTGTGCCGTCCGGAACTGCGCCGAACCAGTCTCTTCATCGGGGAGCGCGGGAACCGTTGAGGCACAACGGCAACACCGCGGCGCAGAAAGGGTCCCGCTGTCCTCCAAGACGTTCGTGCCCGCCGGTTCAACTTGGCGGCCGCGCGGGATATTTGCTAAGTCACGGATTGGGCGGGACCCCATATTCGTACGGGTCTGCTCGATCGCGCGCCGCCTCGACAGGCGGCGTCGCCTTCCAGGGAAATCATCGCATGTCCGCCCCGATCCGCCGCCTGCTCCTGGCCGGCCTCGCCGTCATCGCGTTCGCCACGACCGCTCATGCCCAGGGCCGCGGCCCTGTCGGCGAGTCCGGCATCGACGGATTCGGTGACGACGGGCAGCTTTATCAGGATCAGAACGGTGCGCTCTACGTGCGGCGCAACGGGCGCTACCTGCCCTATACCGGGCGGGCCGACATCGTTCGTCCTGCGCCCGCGACTCCGGCCGCACCGCCCGCCGCGAGCCTCGACGTGGATCCCACCGTCCCGGCCCGTCCCGGCGCCGTGCCGCCGGCCGAAGGGCTCTCGCCGCTTGAAGCCGCCAAGGCCAGGGCCGTGCTTCGGGCGCCCGACAACGAACCGATCGATTACGCCAAAGCCTACGGGCCGGTCACGGACGACGTGTATCCGGTTCAGCCGTTCAACTATAAGAAAATGAACCCGGCCTTCCTGCGCCAGGAGATCGCCTATCATGGCCCCTACGAGCCCGGGACGATCATCGTCGACCCGCGCGCCCACCAGCTGACGCTGGTCCAGGAGAACGGCCGGGCGCGCCGCTACGGCGTCGGGGTGGGCAAGCAGGGTTTCGCGTGGTCCGGTAACGCGACCGTCAATTCCAAGCAGGCCTGGCCGGATTGGTACCCGCCGAAGGAGATGATCGCCCGCAGCCCGAAACTGGCGAGCGAGGTCGACAAGCTCCAGAGCGGCCTCGGCGTCGCCGGCGGCCTGCGCAATCCGCTGGGCGCGCGGGCCATGTACCTCTGGCAGGGCAACAAGGACACGCTGTTCCGGATCCACGGCACCCTGGAGCCGTTCTCGATCGGCAAGAGCGTCTCGTCGGGCTGCATCCGGATGATCAATCAGGACGCCATCGACCTGTTCAGCCGCGTGAATGTCGGCAGCAAGGTGGTCGTGCTGAACTGACGGCGCGGGCTTCACGCCGGGGCCGGGCTTCTGGACCGCGCGTGAATCCGTTTTCACGATCTGGCCTCGCCGTCCCGCGGGCCAAGCCCGATCGGGGCGCGGCGGCGCGGCGCCTCAACTCAGCCCGCGTCGATGTTCGCCGAGGATTCGGCGGACCGTGCCGGCCTCCGAGCGGTAGACCACCGTCTCGGTCTGGATCCGGTCGGGCTGGAACCGGACGCCCCGCAGGAGCGCACCGTCGGTGACCCCCGTGGCGGCCACGATCACGTCGCCGCTCGCGAGGTCGGTGAGGTCGTATTTCCGGTCGCCATCTTCGATGCCCATCTCGGCCGCCCGGCGACGGCGATCCGCCGTGTCGAGGATCAGCCGACCTTGCATCTGGCCGCCGATGCACCGCATCGCCGCGGCGGCGAGGACCCCCTCCGGCGCCGCGCCGATCCCGAGATAGAGGTCGATGCCGGTCTCCTTGGGGCTCGCCGTGAAGATGATGCCGGCGATGTCGCCGTCCGAGATCAACCGAACCGCGGCGCCCGCCGCCCGCACCTCGGCCACGAGCGCCGCGTGACGGGGCCGGTCCAGGATCAGCGCGGTGATCTGCTGCGGCTCGACGCCCTTGGCCCGGGCCAGCGCCATGACGTTGTCGGTGGCGCTCGCATCCAGATCGACGAGGCCCGGGGGGTAGCCGGGCCCGATGGCGATCTTCTGCATGTAGACGTCCGGGGCCGCGAGCAGGGAGCCGCGCTCGGCCATCGCCATCACCGCGATGGCGCCCGGCATGTCCTTCGCGCAGAGCGTCGTGCCCTCGAGGGGATCAACGGCGATGTCCACCTCGGGCCCCTCACCCCGCCCGAGCTGCTCGCCGATGAACAGCATCGGCGCCTGATCGCGCTCGCCCTCCCCGATCACCACGGTTCCGCGAATCGGCAGACCGTTGAGTTCGTCGCGCATGGCATCGACCGCCGCTTGGTCGGCAGCCTTCTCGTCACCCTTGCCGCGCAGGCGTGCGGCCGCGATGGCGGCGCGTTCCGTGACGCGGGCGAGTTCGAGGGCGAGCATGCGCGGAACCCCGCGCGAGACGGACCTTGGTGCATCAGCCATCGTTTCCTGCCTCTGTCCGGCCCGATCTTGAAGTCGGATACCGGTTTAATGCCGTCGCGCGGCAGACGTTCAGCCTAAGTTCCGCGCTCCGATGCCTGATGGACCGTCGTAAGGCCGGACCGCCGGCGGCCCAAGACCACGTCCGGATTACAGCCGTGGCATCGACCTGCGCAGCGGGATCGCGGATTGCGGATCGGGGCGGTGCCGTTACTCACGCTCGATCCGGATCACCTGCGGCGGCTCCGCGAGCAGCCCATCCGCATCGATGGCGTCGAGTGCGGCCCGGATGGTGCCCTCCGTCGCCGCATAGGTGATCAGGACCAGCGGCACCGGCCGGCCCGAGCGCCCGCGCGGATCCGTGCCGGCCCCCTCGGTCCGGCGCTGCAGGATGCTCTCCAGGGAGATCTCCCGCTCGGCCATCCGCTGGGCGACACCGGCGGCGACGCCCGGACGGTCGTGAACCGTGAGGCGGATGTAGTACCCGCCCTCGTGGCGCTGCATCTCGACGCGCTCGCTGGGCCGCATCGTGACGGCCGGGACGCCGAAGGTCGGGCGCACGATGCCGCGCGCCACGTCGGCGATGTCGGCCACCACGGCGGAGGCCGTCGCCGCGCCGCCGGCACCGGGACCGATTAGGGTCAATTCGCTGACCGCGTCCGCGTCGATGGTGACCGCGTTGGTGACGCCCATGACCTGCGCGATCGCCGAGGATTTCGGCACCATCGTCGGATGCACCCGCTGCTCGATCCCCGACTCGGTGGCCTGCGCCACACCGAGCAGCTTGATCCGGTACCCGAGTTCGTCCGCCATCCGCAGGTCGAGGGGCTGGACGCGCGAAATCCCCTCCACCGAGACGCCCTCGGCGTCGAGAGCGGTGCCGAAGGCGAGGCTCGTCAGGATCGCGAGCTTGTGGGCGGTGTCGAAGCCCTCGACGTCGAAGGTCGGATCTGCCTCGGCATAGCCGAGCGCCTGCGCATCCTTGAGGCAGGCCTCGAAGGTCAGGCCCTCGCGCTCCATCCGGCTGAGGATGTAGTTGCAGGTGCCGTTGAGGATCCCGTAGACGCGGGCGATCGTGTTGCCGGGGAGCCCCTCGCGCAGGGTCTTGATCACCGGGATGCCCCCGGCCACCGCCGCCTCGAAGGCGAGGGCGACGCCCCTGTCCTCAGCGAGGGCCGCTAGGGCGGCACCGTGATGCGCGAGGAGCGCCTTGTTGGCGGTCACCACCGGCTTGCCGGCCTGGAGAGCCGCCTCGACCACCGCCTTGGCGGGGCCGCCGGATCCGCCGATCAGCTCGACCACGCAGTCCACGGTTTCCGAACGCGCGAGCGCGACCGGATCGTCGAACCAGTCAATACCTGTCAGGTCGAGGCCGCGGTCGCGGCTGCGGTCGCGCGACGAGACCGCCGTGACGCGGAGGTCGAGGCCCGAAGCGGTCAGCGCCGCCCGGCGGCGTTCGACCATCTGGACCACGGACGCACCGACGGTGCCGAGCCCGGCGATCCCGAGGCGAAAGCTCACTGTCATGACCCCTTCCGTGCCCCGGGCGGCCCTGACGGTCGGGGCGCCCGATGCGGCGCAGTTCTGCAAGAATTCCGTCCCGGCTGCAAGGAAACGGCCGAGGTTTCGTGGCCGCCTCATCCGGCCAGGTCGCGATGCCGGATCGCGGTCGCCACCAGGGCGTAGAGCACCGCCGCGTTCAGGAGATGCCAGAGCGCGTGCGTCCCGATCGGCAGCACCGTACAGGTGGCCTGATCGGCGGTGCGCGCGGCGAGCGACAACAGGAACAGCACGCCGATCCCGGCGAGGCGCCGTCCGGTGCCGACGAAGCGTTCCTCGGGCCGCCTGACGGTCACGGCGGCCACACCGAACAGCGCAAGCATGGCCGGTACATAATCGATCGAACCGTTGGTCAGTCGCGAGACGTCCTGCCCGGTCAGGCCGTCGAGCATGGGCGTGAGGGCGAAGCCGAACAGGGCGAACCCGAGGGTCGCTGCGACGACGCGGACCGGCGCCAGCCGCAGATACCGGCGCAGCGCCACGGCGAGATAGGCGTCGATGAACAGCGCGATCGGGATCACGTCGGCGAGCATCGACCAGTAGACTGCCAGCGTGTGGAACAGGAAGGAGCCGATTCCGACCGATGCGATCAGCCCGGCCAGGGCGAGCGCGGCGCGGTCCGGCGGCCGGGGTCGCCCCGCGCGCCGTCCCGCCGCGGCGGCGGCCAGGAGGAAGCCGGCGTTGGACAGGGCATTGACGGGCTCGGCCCAGAACCCGGCGTCAGTCCGCTCGCAATAGGCCCGCATCGGCTCGAACCAATCCATCTGGAGACCTTCGCGCATCGTCCCGAAAGGTGGCCGCCGGCGTTCGGAAGAAGACGTTGCGAAGACACAAGCGTAGCGCATCGTGCCGTTTCCGCCGTCCGGCACGATGCGCTAGATCCCCGGCCTTGCGCCGGGATGGCCTTGCCAGGGCGCGGCGAAGCGCGGATGACGGCGCGGCGGCGACCGGATGCGAGGCGATGCGGATCACGACCTGGAACGTCAATTCGGTCAAGCAACGCTTGCCCCACCTGCTGGCGTTCCTGGACGAGGCCCGGCCCGACGCACTCTGCCTGCAGGAGCTGAAATGCCAGGACGCGGCGTTCCCCCGCGCCGAGGTCGAGGCCGCCGGCTACGCGGTCGAGACGCTCGGGCAGAAGGCCTATAACGGCGTCGCCCTGCTGGTCCGCGCACCCCTCACGATGAGCGAGATCCGGCGCGGGCTGCCGGGCGACGCGGCCGACGAGCAGGCCCGCTACATCGAGGCGCTGGTCTCCGGCCCCGACACCGCGCCGGTGCGGGTGGCGTCGATCTACCTGCCGAACGGCAACCCGGTGGACAGCCCGAAATACCCGTACAAGCTCGCCTTCCTGGAACGGCTGCGGCTCCACGCACGCGCGCTCATGGCCGATGAGAAGGCAATTGTGCTGGCGGGCGATTACAACGTCATCCCGGAACCCGCCGACGCCGCCGACCCGGAGGCGTGGCGGTCCGACGCGCTGTTCCGTCCCGAGAGCCGCATGGCGTTCCGGGCGCTGCTGGCCGAGGGCTACACCGACGGCCTGCGCGCCTGCGATCCGCGCGACGGGCTCTACACCTTCTGGGACTATCAGGCGGGGTGCTGGCCGCGGAACGTCGGCATCCGCATCGACCATCTGCTGCTCTCGCCGCAGGCCGCCGACCGGCTGATTTCGGCCTCGGTGCAGAAGCATCTCCGGGGGCTCGACAAACCCTCCGACCATGTGCCGGTGACGGTGGAATTGTCGGCAGGCTGAGGATCCGCCCTACCTCCATCCCACGGCCGGGCGGATCGCGATCCGCCGGCCCTGTCACCAAGGGAGTCACGATGATCGTCTACGGTACCGGCTATTCGCCTTACGTCCGCAAGGTCCTGGTCTCGCTCGCCGAGAAGAACGTGCCCCACGAGCACAGGCCGGTGATGTTCCACGCCCCAGACCCGGATTTCCAGGCGGCGAGCCCGCTGGGCAAGATTCCGGCGATCGAGGATGGCGGCTTCACGCTGGCGGATTCCTCGGCGATCCTCTGGTACCTGGAGCGCAAGCACCCGAGCCCGGCCCTGGTCCCGGCCGATCCGCAGGCGCTCGGGCACGCGGTCTGGTTCGACAAGTTCGGCGACACCGAATTGTTCGGCCCGCTGATCGTGCCGTTCGTCGAGCGGGTCATGAAGCCCAACATGATGGGCAAGCCCACCGACGAGGCCGCCGTAACCAAGGCCCTCGACACCGACCTGCCGCCGCTGTTCGATTGCCTGGAGCGGCAGATCGCGGGGTCTTACCTCGTGGGCGACGCGTTCAGCATCGCCGATATCTCGATCGCCACGGGCTTCTACAATTTCCACTTGGCCGAGGCCCGGATCGATGCCGGCCGCTGGCCCAAGCTCTCGGCCTACATCGCCGAGATCCTGGCGCGGCCGTCGTTCAAGGCCGCGCAGGACGCCAGGAAAGGCTGAGCCCTGCCGCTAGCGGGGCCTGCCGCTGTCTCCCGGAGGCAGCGGCAGGGCCTCGATCAACCCGGGTTCAGCGCCGCTTGCGGATCGAACCCACGGTCTGGAGCTGGGTCTGCGCCTCGGCGCGGTCGTCCTCGTTGGCGGCGGCCCAATTCTTGTCGTAGAGCGCGACGATCCAGTCGTCCTTGCGGCCCTCCGCGCCCTCGCGGGCAAGGGACAACCACATCAGGCCCTTCACCCGCTGAATCGGCACGCCGCCGAGACCGTTCATCAGCATGTCGCCGAGCAGCGCCTGGGCGGGGTGGTGGCCCTTCTCGGCGGCGAGGTTGAACCAGCGCGCCGCCTGCCGGGGATCGGATTCGACGCCGGTACCATCGAGGTAGAGCCGGGCGAGATTGTACTGCGCGTTGGGGTCGCCGTAATAGGATGCCGCGTAGTTGAACATGTCGTAGGCGCGCTCGGGATTCGGGCGCACGTAGGTGCCCTTGATCCCCTCCAGGAAATAGGTGCCGAGCGCCGTGAAGGCGCTGCCCAGCACCGCGGAATTCTGCGGATCGGGCCCGTCATCGGTGCTGGCATCGGCGATCCGGGAGAAGAACTCGAACGCCTTCAGGTCGTCGTGGGGCACGCCGTCGCCCTCGGCATACATCCGGCCGAGCTTCCACAGGGCGAGGGCATGGCCCTGGCCGGCGGCGTATTCGAGGGCGCGGGCCGCCCCCTGCTTATCGCCGGCATTGTACTCGCGGACACCGGCCCGGAGCGCGTCCTTGGCCGAGCGATAGCTCCTGTCCGCGACCGGCACCGGGACCGGCACGCGGACATTGGCGTCGAGCGCGCGGGGCGCGTCGGTCGGCAGGGCGAACAGGGCCAGGGCCCAGGCCGCGAGGGCGGCCCTGCCGAGGGACCGGAACCGACCGGGATCGGCCCCGGCCGGCGCCCTGCGCCGGCTGAGGTCAGTCCTAGACGTCCGCATAGCTCTGCGTCTCCTCGGCACCGCCGGGGTGCGTGACGGCGCCGTACAGCGCCGGGCCGACGCCCTGCGCGTATTTCCACAGGTAGCCGGAGGTCGCGGTGTTGGCGCGCGGTGCCCAGGCCTTGCGGCGCTCGGCGAGCTCCGCGTCCGACAGGGCGACGCTGAGCGTGCCCTGGATCGCGTCGAGGGTGATCATGTCGCCGTCGCGGATCAGCCCGATCGGGCCGCCCACCGCCGCCTCGGGGCCGACATGGCCGACGCAGAAGCCCCGCGTCGCGCCGGAGAAGCGCCCGTCGGTGATCAGCGCGACCTTGTCGCCCATGCCCTGGCCGTAGAGGGCCGCGGTGGTCGACAGCATCTCGCGCATGCCGGGGCCGCCGCGGGGACCCTCGTAGCGGATGACGAGGACGTCGCCCTCCTTGTAGGTGCGCGACTGCACCGCCTCGAAACAGGCCTCCTCGCCGTCGAACACCCGGGCCGGCCCGGTGAAGACCTGGCTCGAGGCCGGCATGCCGGCGACCTTCACGATCGCGCCCTCGGGGGCGAGGTTGCCCTTGAGGCCGACGACGCCGCCGGTCGGGGTGATCGGCCGGTTGGCCGGATAGACCACGTCCTGGTCCGGGTTCCAGGTCACCCGGTCCATGTTCTCCGCGATGGTGCGGCCGGTGACCGTCAGGCAGTCGCCGTGCATGAAGCCATGGTCGAGCAGGGTCTTCATCAGCAGCGGGATGCCGCCGACCTCGAACATGTCCTTGGCGACGTAGCGCCCGCCGGGCTTCAGGTCAGCGATGTACGGCGTGCGCCGGAAGATCTCGGCCACGTCGAAGAGCGTGAATGCGATGCCGCACTCGTGCGCTATGGCAGGCAGGTGGAGCGCCGCGTTGGTCGAGCCGCCGGAGGCGGCCACCACGGTGGCGGCGTTCTCCAGGGCCTTGCGGGTGACGATGTCGCGCGGGCGGATCTGCTTGGCCAGCAGCTCCATGACCTTCTCGCCGGCGGTGGCGCAGAACTTGTCGCGGATCTCGTAGGGCGCCGGGGCGCCGGCCGAATAGGGCAGCGCCAAGCCGATCGCCTCGGAGACGGTGGCCATGGTGTTGGCGGTGAACTGGGCGCCGCAGGCGCCGGCGGACGGGCAGGCGACCTGCTCCAGCTCGTCGAGGTCCTCCAGGCTCATGTCGCCCACCGCGACCTTGCCGACCGCCTCGAACAGGTCCTGGACGGTCACGGGCTTGCCGCGGAACGAGCCGGGCAGGATCGAGCCGCCGTAGATGAAGATCGACGGCACGTTGAGGCGGACCATCGCCATCATCATCCCGGGCAGCGACTTGTCGCAGCCGGCCAGCCCCACCAGGGCGTCGTAGGCGTGGCCGCGCATGGTCAGCTCGACCGAATCGGCGATGACCTCCCGGGACGGCAGCGAGGCGCGCATGCCGCCATGGCCCATGGCGATGCCGTCCGTGACCGTGATGGTGCAGAACTCGCGCGGCGTGCCGTGCGCTGCCGCCACGCCCTTCTTCACCGCCTGGGCCTGGCGCATCAGCGAGATGTTGCAGGGGGCGGCCTCGTTCCAGCAGGAGGCGACGCCGACCAGCGGCTGATGGATCTGCTCACGCGTCAGACCCATGGCGTAGAGATAGGAGCGGTGCGGTGCGCGGTCGGGCCCCTCGGTGACGTGGCGGCTCGGCAGCTTCGACTTGTCGTTCAAACGCGTCACCATGCCCTCAGACCAAGCCTTCGCGCAGCCAGCCCCGAGGATGCGAAGGACCTTTGCGCATCGCCGTTCGCGATGCGCCCGGCCGGCCTTCCGCGTGCTCGGGAAAATTATCGTTTCTGATCGGTAAAGCGTTGTCGAGATTGCCCTTTACCGCGGAGGTTGAGGTGGGCCCGGACTATGGCGGGATCGCGGCGTTTACGGGCAGGTCTCGGGGCGGACCCGGGATCGTTTTACGGTGTTGCGACCTCGCCACAGCCACGCTTGAGGGCAATTCGGAAGACAACGAAAGATTAAGGCTCGCCGCAGGCGAGCGGCGTCGGACGGCGTTAATCCAGGATCACGTGGCGTCAGATACGACACCGTCCCGCGTCGACCGGACGTCGGAGCGGGACGCGGTTCTCGTCACCGGATTCCGGGTCGCCAAACGCTCAAGCCGGGGTGTCGGGCCGTTCCGGCAACGGTGGCGCCTCGCGCCCGGCGATCGCGACGCGGTCGCTCTCGTCCTTCAGCGTCACCCCGGTCAGACCGAGGCGGAGGGCGCATCCGAGCAGCCAATCGAGCTTGAACGCGGCCCGGTCGGGCGTCAGGCCCGCCGCCCGCACGTTCGAGATGCAGTTCCGCTCGGCATCCGACCGGCCGACCCGGGGGCCGAAGGTCAGGTAGATCCCAAGGCTGTCGGGGGATGACAGCCCCGGCCGCTCGCCGATCAGCACGGCGACCGCGCGGGCGTCGAGGGCGCCGCCGATCGCGTCGCCCAGCGCCACCCGGGCCTGCCGGGCGACCACGACGGGCGAGAGCGTCCATTCGGCCGTCTCGGCGTAGGGTTTGAACGCGGCCAGAACCGGCACGGCGTTCTCGTGGACGGCGCGGGCCGACAGCCCGTCGCCGATGACGATCGCGAGGTCGAACGGCCCGGCCCGGTCCTTGAGCGCAGCGCAATCCTCCGCCGCGAGTCTCCGGCCGAGATCCGGCCGGCGCAGGTAGGTCGCACGATCCGGCGCCTGGGAGGCGACCGGCAGGGCGGTGAAACCGAGCTTCGTGATCTTGCCGAGGAGCTCGTCCGCATTGAGGGGCGTGTGCACCGCGTCGCGGGCCTGCGCATGGTCGAGGCCGAAGCGCAGCACCTCCCGGGTCGGCATCCCGCTGCCCGCCCGGCCGAGGCCGATCCGGGCCGGCGTCAGGCCGGCGAGGCGGGCCCAGATCGGGCCGTTGTCGCTCATGCCGCGAGATCCGGTGCTGCCGTCAGGAGCGGCGTCTCGGCGCCCTGGATCAACGCGCCGGCGCCATCGGTAAGACCGATCTCCTGCAACCACATTTCGAATTCCGGGGCGCGCTTCAGCCCGAGCACCTCGCGCAGGTACAGGGAATCGTGGAACGACGTGGATTGGTAGTTCAGCATCACGTCGTCGGCCCCCGGCACGCCCATGATGTAGGTGCAGCCCGCCGCCCCGAGCAGCGTCAGCAGGGTGTCCATGTCGTCCTGATCGGCCTCAGCATGGTTGGTGTAGCAGACGTCGACGCCGAGGGGCACGCCCATCAGCTTGCCGCAGAAATGGTCTTCGAGGCCCGCCCGGATGATCTCCTTGCCGTCGTAGAGGTATTCGGGGCCGATGAAGCCGACCACGGTGTTGACCAGCAGCGGCCGGAACACGCGGGCGACCGCATAGGCCCGGGCCTCCAGGGTCTGCTGGTCGATGCCGTGATGCGCGTCCGCCGAGAGCGCCGAGCCCTGGCCGGTCTCGAAATACATGCAATTGTCGCCGCGTGGACCGCGCTTGAGCGCCAGCGCGGCCTCGTGCGCCTCCTTCAACAGGGACAGCGTCACGCCGAAGCTCGCATTGGCCTTCTCGGTGCCGGCGATCGACTGGAACACGAGATCCACCGGCAGGCCCTGCTCCATGGCGGCGAGGGTCGTGGTGACATGGGTGAGGACGCAGGCCTGGGTCGGGATCGCGTGGCGGCGGATCACCGCGTCGAGGAGCTGGAGCAGATCGCCGATCGCCTGGACCGAATCGGAGGCCGGGTTGATGCCGATCACCGCATCGCCGCAGCCGAGGGCGAGCCCGTCGAGGATCGCCGCCGTGATGCCCTTCGGATCGTCGGTCGGATGGTTCGGCTGGAGGCGGACCGCGAGGGTCCCGGGCAGGCCGATCGTGTTGCGGAAGCGCGTGACGACCCGGCACTTCCGGGCAACCGAGATCAGGTCCTGGTTGCGCATGATCTTCGAGACCGCGGCGGCGATCTCGGGGGTGATGCCGGGGGCGACCCGGGCCAGCGTCTCGGACGACGCGGTGAGCAGGACCTCGCGGAAATCGCCGACCGTCAGATGGCGGATCTCGGCGAAGGCGCCGGCATCGTGGGTATCCAGGATCAGGCGGGTGACGTCGTCGCGCTCGTAGGGGATCAGCGGGCGGGCCAGGATCTCGGCGAGGGGCACCTCCGCGAGGCACCAGCGGGCGGCGGCATTCTCTTCGGCGGACTCCGCCGCGACGCCGGCGAGCCGGTCGCCGGAGCGGATCGGCGTCGCCTTGGCCAACAGGGCGGCGAGGTCGGCGAAGGCGTGGGTGCGCGGGCCGACGACGTGACGGTAGGCCATGCGGATGTTTTCCCTCGCCGCGTGAACGCCGGATCACAGGATAGCGTGATCCGGGGATCGGGTCTGCTCAGGCCGCGCCGGCATGGGGGGCGGGGATCTCAGTCGAGATCGCGTCCACGGTGCGGGGCATCGGGCTCCCCTGCCCGTCCGACCGCTGGATCCGCACCTGCTGGTTGACCGGCTGCATATTGCCGAACGGCGTCGAGAAGGCGATCTCGGCGGCGTCGCGCCCGACGCCGATGCGCACCAACCCGTCGAGATCCGCCTGTCGCGTCGCGTCGAACAGCCACCAGCGGCCGTCGAGATAGGCCTCGAAGACGGCGTGGAAGTCGCTCGGCACGAGGCCGTGGGCGTAGCAGCTCACGAACCGGGCCGGGATGCCCAGCGCCCGGCAGAAGGCGGTGCCGATATGGGCGAAATCCCGGCAGACGCCCGCGCGCTTCAAGAGGGACTCGTCCGCCGTGGTCTCGCCGTCGCTGGTGCCCGGCTGGTAGGTGATGTGATCGTGGATCCAGTTGCAGATCTCGTTCACCCGGGCATGCCCCTTCGGCAGGGCGCCGAATTCGGCCTGGGCGAAGGGCGTCAGTCGGTCCGAGGAGACGAACCGGCTCGGCAGCAGGAACGGCAGGATGTCGAGGGGCAGCTGACCGATCGGCGTCTCGTTGATGGTAGCCGGGTCGGCCCGGTGCACCGTCAGGTCCACCTCGGCATTGTACTCCAGCGCGAACTGGCCGGTGGGCACGTTCACGGCGAGATAGCGGTTCAGCAGATCGGGCGTCGTGTAGAGGTCGCGCTTCAGGTTCGGCGTCAAGACCAGGCTCTCGCTCAGGATCTCGACGCTCTTCAGCTTGGCCACCTCCAGGTTGAAGATGAAGGTGGTGTCGGACAGGATGTTGTAGGACAGACTGCAACCGAGTGTGTAGCGCATCGGATCTCCTTGCCGGGCGACGACCTGTCCGTCGTCCAAGCAAAGTGCGCGCCCGAATGGCGGTTCCAGGCCCGTCGCGCTGCGCTATCCGGCTCGCCTCGGCAGCAGCAGGACGGTGAGCGAGCGCACCCCTTGCGCCCCATGGATCAGCACGCCCTCGATATCGGCGGTCGCCGAGGGTCCGGTATGGAGCACAGCGTAGGCCGAACGGCCGAATTCGGGCCGGAGATAGGCCGCCTGCACGTTCGGCAGGATGTCGGCGGGGTCGAGCAGCACGATCAGATGCTGGGCGAGATAGGCGACCGCGTTCACGATCAGCTCGCCTTCCGTGAACAGCACCGAGCCCGTCTCGGCGATGCCGAACACCGCACGGACCACCGCCACGTCCACGTCCTCGACCTCCTGCGGGTCGCGCACCGCGCGCAGGTCGCGGTTGCCGGTGAGTTCGGGCACCGCGGAGGCGATGACCTTGGCGGAACCGAGCCGCTCGCGCAGGTCCGCGAAGGCATCGTCGGTGCCGGGCTCCGCCACCCGGCCGCCCATGCGCTTCAGCCGGTCGCCGAACTCGGCCACGGGGTCGTCGCCGATGAGCGGGGGGAAGAGCGGCACCTGCGGCAGCGGGAATTCGCCCGCCGGCCGGTTGGCCCGGATGTCGCCCAGGATCGCCTCGCGGGCGGTCATCGACCGGCGTCCTTCATGCGATTCTGCTTGTACCAGGCGTGGAAGGTCTGGCGCGGGGCCTCGGGCATCTCGCGCTTCTTCCCCCAGGTGTTGAGCGGGTTGTAGACCGCGAAGCGCGGCAGGACCTTCAGGGCGGAATCCGCTGCGCCGATCGCCGCCCGGTAGGCGGCCGGCCGGGACAGGACCGCGCCGGCGGCCTTCATCATCCCCTGCTTGAGCGCGGGGATGTGGTGCTCCTCAACCAAGACCTTGCGCCACGCGAAGATCTGCTCGTGGATGTTGATCTTGACCGGGCAGACGTTGGTGCAGGAGCCGTTCATCGTCGAGGAGAACGGCAGGGTCGAGTATTTCCGCTTGTTGAAGGTCGGGTCGATGATCAGGCCGATCGGGCCGGAATAGGTCGCCCCATAGGAGAGGCCGCCGGAGCGCCGGTAGACCGGACAGGTGTTCATGCAGGCGCCGCAGCGGATGCATTTCAGCGAGGTCCAGAACTCCTCCATGCCGAGGCGAGCCGAGCGGCCGTTATCGACCAGCACCATGTGCATCTCGGTGCCCGCGCGGGGCGCGCGGAAATGCGAGGTGTATTGGGTGATCGGCGAGCCCAGCGCCGAGCGCGACAGCAGCCGGATGAACACCCCGAGATGCTCGACCTTGGGGATGATCTTCTCGATGCCGATCGAGTGGATCTGCAGCGGCGGGACGTTGCCGGAGAGGTCGGCATTGCCCTCGTTGGTGCAGGTGACGACCGTGCCGGTCTCCGCGATGGCGAAGTTGCAGCCGGTCATGCCGGCATCGGCCTTCAGGATGTAGGGCCGGGTCGTCTCGCGCTGGCTCTCGGCGAGGTAATGGGCGTCGTCGTTGTCGGGATCGGTGCCGAGGGTCTTGGCGAAGACTTCGGCCACGTCCATCCGGGTCTTGTGGACCGCCGGCGCCACGATGTGGCTCGGCTCCTCGTTGTCGAGCTGCTGGATCCGCTCGCCGAGGTCGGTCTCGATGATCTCGATGCCGTTGGCCGCCATGTGGTGGCGGAAGCCGCACTCCTCGGTCAGCATCGACTTCGACTTGACCAGCGTCTTCGCGCCGCGGTTGCGCAGGATCTCCAGGACGATCCGGTTGTGGTCGGCGCCGTCCCGCGCCCAATGGACCTGGACGCCGTTGGCCGTCGCGGCCGCCTCGAACTGTTCGAGGTACCGGTCGAGGTGGCTGAGCGTGTGCGTCTTGATCTGCGAGGCGAGCTCCCGCAGTTCCTCCCATTCCGGGATGCCGTGCGCCGAGACGTCGCGCTTCTTGCGCAGGTCCCACAGGCGCTCGTCATGGGCCGCCTGGTGGAGCGGTGCCGCCAGGAACCGTTCGGCGGCCTCCGCCTGGTCGATCGGCCGGTCGCCGCGGATCTTGGCACCCCGGGGCTGAGCCTCGCGGATTTGCGGCGCCCGGATCGGTTTCGAGGCGGCCTCGGCGTGTTGGAGCCGCCCGCCGTCCTGAGAGCGCGCGCTCTCGTCGTCGCGGGCGCGGACCTCGGGGTGGATCACGCCCTCGCGCTCGCGCGGGTTCAGGTCCTCGACGCTCATGCGGCGACTCCGTTCAGCACCTGCGCGATGTGGATGTACTTCAGCGGCACCCCAAGGCGCTCGGCGCAGCCCTTCTGGTGCATCAGGCAGGAGGAATCGGCCGAGACGACGTATTCGGCGCCGGCCCGGTTCTGATCCGCGACCTTGTCGTAGCCCATCTTGGCTGAGACCGCCGGCTCGAAGACCGAGAAGGTCCCGCCGAAGCCGCAGCACTCGTCCGGCCGGGCGAGGTCCACAAGCTCGACGCCCTCGACCATACGCAGCAGGTCGAGGGGCTTGGAATAGAAGGGCTTCACCAGCTCCGAGGGCCGGGCGTGGTGGATGCCGCGGAGGGCGTTGCAGTTCGTGTGGTAGGCGACCTTGTAGGGGAAACGCGCCCAGGGCAGCGCCTCGACCTTCAGCACGTCGTGCAGAAATTCGACCAGCTCGTAGGTGCTGGCCCGGACTTTCTTGACCTCCTCGGTCTGCGGGATCGCGGTCAGGTGCTCCCGGACCTGATGCACGCAGGAGCCCGAGGGCGCCACCACGTAGTCGAAGCCCGAAAAGTTCTTGACGAACAAGGCCTCGGTGGCGGCGGCCTCGGCGTGGCAGCCGGTGTTGGTCATCGGCTGGCCGCAGCAGGTCTGGTCGTAGGGATACTCCACCGTGCAGCCGAGCCGTTCCAGCAGCTCCAGGGTGGCGATCCCGACCTCGGGTTCGAAGGCGTCGACGTAGCACGGCACGAACAGGCCGATCCGCATGGTCCGGCACCTCCCTGGATCGCCCGCTCCGTTGGCCTGGAACGGTTCGAGACTGATCGGGAGGGTCTATCGGATGAGGTTGGTCTTGGCGAGGTCGAGGACCGCGTCACCGCGTCCATCCATCACGGCCCGCAGCACGTAGAGGCTGAAGCCCTTGACCTGCTGCCCGTCGATCTTGGGCGGCATCGCCAGCTCGTTGCGGGCGGTGCGCACGTCGAGGAGGGCGGGACCGTCGAAGGCCAGGAACTCGCGCACGGCGTCGGGCAGCTCGGCCGGATCCTCGACCCGCAGGCCGAAGATGCCGGCCGCCCGGGACATCGCGGCGAAATCCGGGTTGTCGAGGGCGACGCCGGTCTCGATGTAGCCGGCGGCCTTCATCTCGAGTTCGACGAAGCCGAGGGTGCCGTTGTTGAACACCACGACCTTGAGCGGCAGGCGGTGCTGCCGCAGGGTCAGGAAATCGCCCATCAGCATCGCGAAGCCGCCGTCGCCGCAGAGGGCGATGACCTGCCGGTCCGGCTGCGCCGCCTGAACGCCGATCCCCTGCGACAGGGCGTTGGCCATGGAGCCGTGGACCCAGGAGCCGAGCAGCCGCCGCCGCCCGTTCATGGTGAGGTAGCGCGCTGCCCAGATCGTCGGCGTGCCGACATCAGCGGTGAAGACGGCATCGTCCGAAGCCGCCTCGCTGATCGTCCGGGCGAGGTATTGCGGGTGCAGCGGACCGCCGGGCTTGCCCGTGGCGAGTTCGTCCAGGCCGGCGCGCGCCTTCGCGTAATGCTGCAGACTGGCATCCAGGAAGGCGCGGTCGGCCTTGGGGTTCAGACGCGGCAGCAGCGCCCGCAGGGTCGCCCCGACATCGCCCACGAGGCCGAGTTCGATCCGGCAGCGCCGGCCGAGCTCGGACGGGCGCAGGTCGACCTGCGCGACCTTCGCGTCATGCGGGTAGAACTGCTTGTAGGGGAAGCCGGTGCCGAGCATCAGCAGGGTGTCGCAGGACATCATGGCCGCGTAGCCCGACGAGAAGCCGATCAGGCCGGTCATGCCGACATCGTAGGGATTGTCGAATTCGACGCATTCCTTGCCGCCCAGCGCGTGGACGATCGGGCTCTTGAGCGCCTCCGCGAGCTGGAGCAGCTCGGCATGGGCGCCGGCGCAACCGCGTCCGCACAGGAGGGTGACGCGCTTGCCGGCATTGAGCATCGCCGCCAAGGCGTCGAGTTCCGGGTCCGCGGGCCGCACCACCGGCTTGGCGGGGATCAGCCCGGCCCGCGGCGTCAGGGCACGCTTGGGCGCCTCGCGCAGGGCGACGTCCCCCGGCAGGACGATCACCGCGACGCCCTGCTCGCCGACGGCGGCGCGAATCGCGTTTTCCAGCACGAAGGGCATCTGGGCCGGGTCGGAGACCAGCTCGCAATAATGGCTGCAGTCGCGGAACAGCTCGGTCGGCTTCGTCTCCTGGAAGTAGCCCGAACCGACCTCGGTCGACGGAATGTGGGCGGCGATCGCCAGGACCGGGGTGCGGCTGCGATGGGCGTCGTAGAGGCCGTTGATCAGGTGCAGGTTGCCCGGGCCGCAGGAGCCCGCGCAGACCGCGAGCGCCCCGGTGATCTGCGCCTCGGCGGCCGCCGCGAAGGCCGCGGCCTCCTCGTGGCGCGTGTGGATCCAGCCGATGCGTCCCCGGGCGCGCAGCGCCTCGGTGATGCCGTTCAGACTGTCGCCGACGACGCCGTAGATGCGGGCGACGCCCGCCTCCTGGAGCGTCTCGGCGACGACGTCGGCGACGTTGTTGATACGCATGATTCGGCTCCGCCATCGCGCCGGGTGCGGCAACTTGGTCCGGGGCGCTGGTAAGTCATCCGTCGCCGCCGGGATAGGGGGCGCGCCGCGGGTCCGACCCGCCGAGGCGGCGGCGGGGGGCGGCCCGCGGCACCACCGAGACTTCCCCGGGAAAGCCCGCCGCGCGCTTGATTTCCGCAGCCCCAGAGTCGAAGGACGTCTGGAAACGTTCCGAAGAGATCATCGTCATGGAAGAACTGCTGGCCCGCGTCACCGCCCGGACTGGGCTCGACGCCGCGACCGCACAGACCGCCGTCGGGCACATCCTCGCCTTCCTGCAGAAGGAAGGGCCCGAGAGCGAGGTCAACCAGCTGCTGGCGGCGCTGCCGGGATCCGATTCGCTGATCGCCGAGTCCAATGCCGGCGAGAGCGGCGGCGGCCTGATGGGCATGCTGGGCGGCATGATGGGCGGCGGCGGCGTCATGGCGCTCGGCCAGAAGCTGATGGCGGCTGGCGTGCCGATGGGTCAGATGCAGCCGCTCGGTCAGGAGCTGTTCGCGTTCGGCCGCGAGAAGGTCGGCGAGGACGCCATGGGACCGATCATCGGTTCGATCCCGGGGCTCAACCAGTTCGTCTGATCCCGCGCTGCGTGTGCGGCGCCGCACTGTCATCGGGCACGGCCCGGACGATCGTGAAAAAACAGTTTCCGGGCGAAAGCTTGACGGAACCTGTCAATGCGATCCCCGTTATTTGGGGTGCGGTCGGCAAGGGTGCCTTAAGCGACCTGCGCGACCGCGATCCAGCAGGCCGGCCATGCCCGTGTTCGAAGCGAAGAACCTGGACAGCACGTTCGAGGGCCAAGCGCTCCTCGCCGCAATCCTGCATCCGACGCGCGCTGCCCAGACTCGCGCGTTGCGCCACGGCCGCCGTCGCGCCGAGCGCGCATCCTCGATGGCCGATCCGATGACGCTCGAGCCGCGATTTCCGATCGCGGCCGACAGCCTGACGCCGAGCCCCTGCCCGTCGCGCTGATGGGCGCGACCGCTACCAGGGCTGCGGCGTGACCAGGCCCTGACGGGTCACCACCACCCAATCCCGTCCGCGGCGCTCGACGCCTTCGACGCGGCCGAAACCCGGCAGCACCTCTCCGGGCCCGATCTCCAGGAGCCGGTGCCGGCGATTCTCGAGGATCGCCATGCCGTCATAGACGTCACGGACAGCCCAGCCGTCGATCACCGGGGTCTTCTCGACGGCCGGCGCCTTCGGTTTCGCATCGGCCGGCTTGATATCAGCGAGGCGCGCTTCGGTGATCTTCGCATCGCCAGCCTTCGGCTCCACGCTCCGCGTCTCGGCGAGGCTTCCGGTCTGGGTCGGCTCGGCCTTCGCGACCGGGGTCACCGGGGGCGACCGCCGCTCGATCTGGGCCGCCAGCCCGGCGATGCGGACGTTCTGCTCCCGCTCGACCTGTTCGAGACGCTCGCCGAGGGCCGCGGTCTTGGCCGCGAGGGTCTTGTCGAGCTGCGCGAGGCGCTCGCTCAGGGCGCCGCTGCGGGCGGTCGCCTCTTTGCGGGCGGTGTCGGTGGATGCGCGCAGGTCGGCGAGGACCTGATGGAGTTGTGCGATGTCGCTGCCGAGCCGTGCGGTCTCGGTCCGACCGGCGTCCAGCGTGGTGCTGAGCGCCAGGACAGCGTCGTTGGGCAGGGCGGCCGACCGGGTCGCGGCGATGACGCCGCCGCCCAGCAGCGCGCCCAGCGCCAGGCAGGCCCCCGGGATCGCGAGCCTGCGCAGGTCGATCCGCGCCAGTGCATCACGAGCCGCGCGCTGTCCGCTGCGCGGCTCGGACGTCGCGGTCTCGCCGCCCGCATCCGCCTGGCCGGTCACCACGGCCTTGAGCAGATCGGCCGGCGAGACGGCCGGCGTGGTTTCGCTCTTGGTCATCGCCCCGAACTCCGCGCGCAGAACCTCACTGCAAGCGTTCGTTAAGGACGTTTGTTTACGAAGCCCTTACCGCGGCGCGATCGCTCACGCCGCTAGGCCACGCTTCTTCAGCAGGGGTTCGATGCTCGGCATCCGTCCGCGGAAGGCCGTGTAGGCCTCGCGCGGATCGCGCAGGTTGCCGGCCCCGTAGACGAATTGGCGCAGGCGTTTGGCCGTCTCCGGATCGAAGATGTCGCCGGCCTCGCGGAAGGCATCGAAGGCGTCGGCGTCCAGCACCTCCGACCAGAGATAGCTGTAATAGCCGGCGGCATAGCCGTCCCCCGAGAAGATATGGGCGAAATGCGGCGTCCGGTGCCGCATGCTGATCTCGGCCGGCATGCCGATCCGGCCCAGCGCCTCGGCCTCGAAGGCGGGCACGTCGAGCCCCGCTTCCCCATCAGCCGAGAGGTGCAGCGTCATGTCGACGATCGCCGACGACGTGTATTCCACGGTGGCAAAGCCCTGGTTGAAGGTGCGCGCGGCCAGGAGCTTCTGCAGCAGCGTGTCCGGCATCGGCTCCCCGGTCCGGTGATGGCGGGCGTGTGTCCGCAGGACCTCGGGCTGCTCCAGCCAGTGCTCGTAGAGCTGAGACGGCAGTTCCACGAAGTCGCGGGCGACCGCGGTGCCGGACAGAAGCGGGTAGGTCACGTCCGACAGGAGGCCGTGCAGGGCGTGGCCGAATTCGTGGAACAGGGTGCGCGCGTCGTCGAAGGACAGAAGCGTGCTCTCCCCCTCGGGCGCCTTGGCGAAGTTCATCACGTTGACGATGATCGGCGTGATCGGTCCGTTCAGCCGCTCCTGCGAGCGGAAGGCGCTCATCCAGGCGCCGGACCGCTTCGAGGCCCGGGCGAAGTAGTCGCCCAGGAACAGCCCGACCTCGGACCCGTCCGGGTTGCCGACCCGCCAGACCCGCACGTCGGGATGGTAGCGCGGCACATCGGACAGTTCTTCGAAGGTCAGGCCGAACAGCCGCGCAGCCGTGTCGAACGACGCCTCGATCATCCGGTCGAGGGGCAGATAGGCCTTGATCTCGCTCTCATCGAGATCGTGCTCGGCGCGCCGCACCTTCTCGGCGTAGTGGCGCCAATCATGCGCCTGGAGGGTGAAGTTGTGGCCCTCGGCCTGGATTGCGGCCTGGAGCCGGTCGCGCTCGTCGCCCGCCCGGGCCCGGGCCGGTGTCCAGACGTCGCGCAGGAGTCCCGTGGCGGCGTCGGGGCTCGCCGCCATCGTGTCGTCGAGGGCGAAATGCGCGAAGCTCTCGAAGCCCAGCAGGCGCGCCCGTTCGGCGCGCAACCGGATGATCTCGGCGGCGACCGCGCGGTTGTCGGTCTCACCGCCGTTCTCCCCGCGGCGGGTCCAGGCCGCGTAGGCGCGCTCGCGCAGGTCGCGACGGGTGGAGCAGACGAGGAACGGCTCGATCAGCGAGCGGGAGAGGGTGATGACATGGCCTTCCAGACCCCGTTCCTCCGCGGCGCTTCGGGTAGCGGCGCGCAGGAACGGCGGCAGGCCGGCCAGATCCGCCTCGGCCTGGAGCGGCAGCGTGAAGCTGCTCTCGTCCGCCAGGAGGTTCTGGCTGAATTGGGTGCCGAGTTCGGACATCCGCGCCGCGATCTCGGCGATGCGCGCCTTGGCCTCGGGCTCGAGATCCGCGCCCGCCCGCCGGAAGCGGATCCGGTAGCGGTCGAGCACGCGGCGCTCCTCCGGACCCAGGCCCTCGGCCTCCACCGCCGAGATGCGCGCCCAGAGCTTCGGATCGAGGTAGATCGCGCTGCCGTGGCGGGCGAGTTTCGGCCCGATCTCGCGCTCGATCGCCTGGAGTTCCGGGTTCGTGTGGCTGCCGGTCAGGTTGTAGAACACCCCGGCGACCCGATCGAGGGCCTGGCCCGCCCGCTCCATGGCCACCACCGTGTTGGCGAAAGTCGCAGGCGCCGTCTCGCCGGTGATCGCCTCGATCTCGCCGGCATGGGCGGCGAGCGCCGCCTCGAAGGCCGGGAGGTAGTGATCCGACCGGATCCGCTCGAAGGGCGGGATCCCATAGGGCGTCGTCCAGTGCGCCTCGCGGAAGGGATTGTCCTGCGGCAGGCTCGGGAGCCCGGCTTCAGCTGCGTCCGGCATTCGGTCCTCGGATCCATCCATGCAATGGCGCGTCCCGCCGTCACGGTCGTGCAGACAGTGGTCCGTTCGGCGCATCCGTCAACCGCGCCGGCGATCCGAATGCCCGCTCGCTCGTTTGCTAGGACCAATGCCCACGCTTCGAGGCCCCATGCCGGGACGTCTTCCGCCGATCCGCCGACCGTCGATCCCGCTGGTGCGGGGGATCCTCGCCGCGGCGCTCGCACTGCTCCTCCCCGCCCCGGGTCGGGCGGCCGAGACCCCGGCGGCCACCGTTCCGGTGCCGCCGCCCCTGCCGCCGGAACGGCCGGACGCGCTGAAGCCGCCCGCCGCCGTGGAGACGGCCGCGCCGACGCCACCGGCGCGGCCTCCGGACCTGACGCCCGCCGACGCCATCAAGGTTCCGGCATCGGAGAAGGCCCCGGAGACGGGCAAGCCCGAGATCCCGACACCGCCGCCCACGCCGCCGGGGCGGCCGCCGGAACTTTCCGGCGAGGCCGTCCTGGCGCTCAAGGTCGCCCCCCCGGACGACACGGCCTGCCGGACGCGCCTCAAACGGCTCGGGGTCGACTTCGAGCCGCTGGCACCGATCGCGGAGGGTCAGTGCACCGCACCTTTGCCGCTGAAGGTCACCCGGCTCGCCGACGGCGTCGCGCTGCCGCAGGGGGCGACGCTGACGTGCCGCACCGCCGAAGCCCTGGCGCGCTGGGTCACGGAGGTTCAGGTCGAGGCCGACCGGACGCTCAAGCACGGGCTGACCGGGCTCGAACTCGGCGGCTCCTACATGTGCCGGGGCCAGAACCATGACCTCGACGCCAAGCTGAGCGAGCACGCCTTCGCCAACGCCGTCGACGTGATGGGCTTCACCCTCTCGGGCCGCGCCAGCATCCCGGTGAAGGCGATGCCGGACGGTTCCGACGAGGCCGCGTTCCTGACCGCCGTCCGCGGTAAGGCCTGCGCGTTCTTCCGGACGGTCCTGGGACCGGGGACGAACGCGGCCCACGCCAATCACTTTCACCTCGACCAGCGCGAGCGCACGGCCGGTCACCGCCTCTGCGAGTAAGGTCGTGGAACGTTCGTGCAGGCGCAGCATTTCAGCGGGGAGCGCCTACGCTTGCGGAGATGACGACGTCGATGAACCCGAGACCTTGGCGTCCCGTTTGCGCGGTTGTGCTGCTCACTTGCATGGCTGCACAGGCTGCAGCTGCCCCGAAGCTAGCCCAGGGCGACGCGAAATCGTCCGCCCTCACCGCTGAAGCCGTTAACGCGGCTGCCCTGGCGCCGCAGGCAGGGGACAAATCGAGCGACAAGACGTCCGCCGCGAAGACGAGGAAGGCAGAGGGCGGCGACGAGAAGCCGGATCCGCTGATCGTCAAGGCGCAGGTGCTGCTCGATCGGGCGCATTTCTATCCCGGCGCCATCGATGGCCTGACGGGCGACAATTACCGGCGCGCCCTGGCGGCGTTCGCGGTGGCACAGGGTCTGTCCGCCACGGAGAAACTGACGCCGGAGGTCTGGGACAAGCTTCAAGCCACCAGCGACAAGCCGGCGGTGACGGACTACACGATCACGGACGCCGATGCCGCGGGTCCCTATATCGATAAGATCCCGCCCAAGATGGAACAGCAGGCTGACCTGAAGGCGCTCAGCTACACGAACCCGCGGGAGATGCTGGCCGAGCGCTTCCATATGGGGCGCGCCCTGGTCACGGCCCTCAACCCGGACAAGCCCCTCGACAAGGCCGGCACGACGATCACGGTCGCGGCGGTGGACCCGATGGGCACCGACAAGCTGAAGGGGAAGGATCTCCCCCAGGATCCCAAGGTCGAGCGTGTCGAGGTCGATAAGCAGAGCCGGGATGTGCGCGCCTTCGGCGCGGACGGGAAGTTGCTCGCCTACTATCCCGCTTCGATCGGCAGTACCGAGAAGCCGGCGCCGAGCGGCGACACCAAGGTCAAGGGCGTCGCCTTCGATCCGGACTACACGTACAATCCGAAATACGCGTTCAAAGGCGTGAAGACGCAGCACAAATTCACGATCCAGTCCGGGCCGAACAACCCGGTGGGCCTCGTCTGGATCGATCTCGCCATCCCGAGCTACGGGATCCACGGGACCCCCGAGCCCGAAAAGGTCGGGAAGACCGAGTCGCATGGCTGCATCCGTCTGACCAACTGGAACGCCCGGGACCTCGCCGCCCACGTCGCGCGCGGCGCGAAGGTCAGCTTCAAGGACGATTGACCTCCGCAACGGTCGGGCGCCCACCCCCGGCCGCCAAAATGTATCATCGGTTAACATTCCAGTCGCCAATGGCTACGGAACGGCTCGGGAACGCTTGACACGTTGCTCGTAACGGGCGACGCCAAAGGCCACCTCGGGAACCGTTTGTCATGGCTGTGTTGCGTTTTTGAAGACGCCGAGCATGCGGTTTCCGAGCGGCAGACAAACGAACGGTTTGGTCCCCGATCCGGGGGCGCTCGAAGGGAAGACGGCGCGGCGTGATTGCTGACCCCAACGACGATATTCTCAACGGCGTCCGCGTGCTCGTCGTGGAGGATGAGGCCGCGATCTCGATGCTGCTCGAGGACATGCTGCTCGATTTCGGCTGTGCCGTGGTCGGTCCGGCCGCACGCTTGTCCTCCGCGCTGGAAATGGCGTCGCAGGAGGTGTTCGAGGTCGCGATCCTCGACGTGAACGTGGCCGGCGAGCCGATCTATCCGGTTGCCGAGGCGATCGCCAAGCGCGATCTGCCGCTGGTCTTCTCCACGGGCTACGGCGGCGCCGGCATCCGCGAGCCGTTCCGTGACCGGCCTGTGGTGCAGAAGCCGTTCAGCCAGGCCGAATTGAAGCGCACGCTGATCGGCGCCATCCGGGCCGCCCGCGACTGAGACCTGCTCCGCTCCGCCCGGGTCGCCTCACAACCCCTCGATCGGGAAGGCGTCGGCGACGTGGGCCGGCCATCCCCGGGCGCCGACGAACACGGCATCGGCCCGGAACGTCATCCCGGCTGACCAAGAATTGCGACCGATCCAGGACCTGACCGCCCGGGAGAAGCGGCGCCTCTTGACCGCGTCGATCGCCTCGCGAGCGTCATCGCGCCGGGGACGGGCCTTCACCTCCACGAAGGCGATGGTGGTCCAGCGCTGGACGACGAGGTCGATCTCGCCCCCCGCGAGGCTGATGCGCCGGCCGATCGGCCAGTAGCCCTTGAGCATCAGCGCCGCCAGAGCCAGCCACTCGGCGCGATGGCCGCGCTGGTAGGCGGCGCGGCGTCGGACGGCCTGGTCTGGCCGCGTCGCGCTCACCCCTCGCTCCGCGCCAGGACGAGCGCCCGCGCGTAGACGAGCCGCCGGGGCTGCCCGGTCTGATCGGCCACGAGGCTCGCCGCGTCCTTGATCGAGTGGCGTTCGAGCGCCGTCCGGAGCAGCGCGTCGAGGGCGGTATCGTCCTCCGCGGTCCGCTCCGGCGTCGTGGCCGCGCCGATGATGACCACGATCTCCCCCTTCGGCGCCCCGTCCTCCGCGAAGCGCTCGCTCAGGGCCCCCAGCGTGTCGCGCCGGATGGTCTCGTAAAACTTGGTCAGCTCCCGGGTCACCGCGGCCGGCCGGTCCGGCCCGAGCATCGCAGCGGCGTCAACGAGCATCTCCGGAAGCCGGTGCGGCGACTCGAACAGGACGAGCGTGCCCGGGACCCGGGTCAACGCCTCCAGGCGGTTGCGCCGGGCGCCGGCCTTCTGCGGCAAGAACCCCTCGAAGAAGAAACGGTCGGTCGGCAGGCCCGCCGCCACCAGGGCGGTCATGACGGCGGACGGACCGGGCACCGGGGTGATCGCGATGCCCGCCGCGATGGCGGCCTGAACCAGCTTGTAGCCGGGATCCGAGACGAGGGGGGTGCCCGCATCCGAGACCAGGGCCAGCGCCTCGCCGGCACGCAGCCTTGCGACCATCCGTTCGCGCACCGCGTCGTTGGAATGCTCGTGATAGGCCAGCAGCGGCGTCGTGATGCCGTAATGGGCCAGCAGGGTCCGCGTGACGCGCGTGTCCTCGGCGAGCACCGCATCCGCTGCCGCCAGGGTGGCGAGCGCGCGGATGGTTATGTCGCGCAGGTTGCCGATGGGCGTCGCCACGATGTGCAGGCCGGGAGCGACCGGTTCGGCCTCGCTGGCCAGCCCGAAGGCCGTGAACGTGAGGGCCCGCGGGCGGTCGCCGCCCGGCTTCTGAGCAGGGGGTCTCATCGGAGCGGCTTGCCCCTGGGCATCGAATCGACGGGTCATGATCGGCGATCTTGCCACACTGGACGGCTCTCGTCGCGTCTAAGCCGCGCCGCCGGGGGCAAGTCCCGGTCCGCGCGTTTACATTTCCCGGGCCTGCCATCACGGTGGCGTGGCCTGCCCGAAGGAGACCGCGCCATGGCGTGCCCGATCGGCGCGCCGGACCGGGTCGTGCGCGTCACCGCCTTGAGCGTCGTGCTCCTCGGCGCGCTTCTGCCCCTCGGCGGCTGCCTCGGCGACGGCGTCGCCCGGCGCGGGCCGGCGCCGCAGGCCGCCACCTTGGCTCCGCCCGTCGAAGTGCCGCAGGGGTTGCCGGATGCGGCACCGACGATCCCGACCCCCATCGCGGCGGCTGGACAGCGGATCGGGACCGGATCTGTGAAGGTCGCCCTCGTCCTGCCGCTCAACGGACAGGGGGCGGCGGTGGGCACCGCCATGCGCAATGCCGCTCAGCTGGCCTATGACGAGGCGCAGCAGCCCGACCTGACGATCCTGGTGGAGGACGACCGCGGCAGCCCGGACGGCGCCCGGGACGGGACCCAGGACGCCCTGCGACAGGGCGCGGAGATCGTCCTGGGTCCCGTCTTCGCCGGCAGCGTCCAGGCCGCCGCCGCGGCGGCGAAGGCGATGGGCAAGCCGGTGATCGGTTTCTCCACCGACGTGACCGTGGCGGCCCGCGGCGTCTACCTCCTGAGTTTCCTGCCGCAGCCGGAGGTGGACAGGGTGGTCGAGGAATCGGTGGCGGGGGGCAAGCGCTCCTTCGCGGCGCTGATCCCCGAGACCGCCTACGGAAACGCCGTGGAGGCGGCCTTCCGCGAGACCGTGGCGCGCCGGGGCGCCCGGGTCGCGGCGGTGGAGCGCTACCCGGCGGGCAGTCCGGGCCAAGCGGTGGAGCGGCTGGCGCGGGTGATCACCGGTCCCGCAGCCACCGCCGACGCGCTGTTCATCCCGGAGACGGCCGACGCCCTGCCGGCGGTCGCGGCGGCACTGACCAAGGCCGGCTTCTCCCCGGCCCGGGTGCGGCCCATCGGGACGGCGTTGTGGAACGAGCCGGCGCTCTTCGCCCTGCCGGCGCTCCAGGGCGGCCGCTTCGCCGGGCCGGACCGCGCGGGGTTCTCCGCCTTCAGCGGGCGCTACCAGACCCGCTTCGGCGCGGTGCCGCCGCGCGTCGCATCCCTGGCCTACGATGCCGTGATGCTCGCCGCGGCCCTCGCGCGGCAATACGGCTCGCAGCGCTTCGCCGAGGCGACACTGACCAATGCGGCGGGCTTCGCCGGGATCGACGGCACCTTCCGCTTCCGGCCCGACGGGCAGAGCGAGCGGGCGCTGGCGGTCTACGAGATCCGCAACAACGCCGCGACCCTGGTCAGCCCGGCCCCGCGGGTGCTGGCCAAGCCCGGGATCTGATCAGCCGGCGAGCTCGGCCACGATCGCGTTCAGGACCGGCGCGCCCCGCGCCGTGGCGGCGATGCGTCCGCCCGGTCGCCGCTCCAGCATACCGTCGCCCACCAGCATGCCGATGCGGTTGCCGTTGAGCGGCCGGCCCTTGAGGGCGGCGTAGCGGTCCGGATCGATCCCCTCGCGCAGGCGCAGGCCCATCACCAGGAACTCGTCGGCCTGATCGGCGGCCGAGAGCGTTTCGGTCTCGGCGATGCCGTGGCCGTCGCGTTCGACCCGGGTGAGCCACGCCTCCGGCGCGCGCTCGGTCACGGTGCCGATCCGTCCGGGCGCGGTGACGAGGCGGCCGTGCGCCCCGGGGCCGATGCCGGCATACTCGCCGTAGCGCCAGTAGAGCAGGTTGTGGCGCGACTCGGCGCCGGGCCGCGCGTGGTTCGAGATCTCGTAGGCCGACAGGCCGGCCCGGGAACAGAGATCCTGCGTGACGTCGTAGAGGGCCCGGCCGATCTCGTCGTCCGGAACCACGAGCTTCCCGGCCGCCGCGAGACCGTGGAACGGCGTGCCCGGCTCGATGGTGAGCTGGTAGAGCGACAGGTGCTCGCCGGCCAGCGCGAGGGCCTGACCGAGTTCGTCCCGCCAGAGCGCGGGGGTCTGGCCGGGCCGGGCATAGATCAGGTCGAAGGAGGTGCGCGCGAAGACGGCCTGCGCGACCCGGATCGCGTCGAGGGCCTGCGCCACGTCGTGCAGCCGGCCGAGGGTCCTCAGGGACGCGTCGTCGAGCGCCTGCACGCCGAGGGAGACCCGGTTGACCCCGGCCGCGCGGTAGCCGTGGAAGCGGGCGGCCTCGACGCTCGACGGATTGGCTTCGAGGGTGATCTCCGCGTCCGGCGCCACCGTCCATCGAGCCGCCACCGCGTCGAGCAGCCCCGCGACGGTCGCCGGCCGCATCAGCGAGGGGGTGCCGCCCCCGAGGAAGATGCTGGTGACGGTCCGGCCGGGCGTCCGGCCGGCCATATGGGCGATCTCGGCCCGGAAGGCCTCGAGGAAGCGCGGCTCGTCCACGCCTCCGTGCCGGACGTGGCTGTTGAAGTCGCAATAGGGGCACTTCGCGGCGCAGAAGGGCCAGTGCAGGTAGATCCCGAAACCCGCATCGCGGGTCGGGTGGTCCGGGCCGGTCGTTCGCATGATCGCCGGGATGTGCGCGCGCCCGTCCGGTTTGGCAATCAGGCGCCGGGCGCGAGGCAGGCCCGGCGCAGCGCCACGAACGCCCGGGCGCGGTGGGACAGACCGGTGCCCGTCCGCCAGTCGACCCCGTGCTTCTCCGCGGCGCTCATCTCGCCGAAGGTGCGGTCATGCCCGTCCGGCCGGAAGATCGGGTCGTAGCCGAAGCCGGCCGAACCGCGCGGCGCCACGAGGTCGCCGAAGACCCGGCCCTCGAACAGCTCGGTGTGCCCGTCGGGCCAGGCGAGCACCAGGGCCGAGACGAAGTGCGCGCGGCGGTCGATCGCCCCGCGGGCGTCGAGTTCGGCGAAGATTCGCGCCATCGCCCCGGCAAAATCCTTGTCCGGGCCGGCCCAGCGGGCCGAGAACAGGCCCGGCGCCCCGTCGAGGGCGTCGACGCACAGGCCGGAATCGTCCGCGAAGGCGGGAAGGCCGGTGGCGTCGGCGGCGGCCTTCGCCTTGATCGCCGCGTTCTCGGCGAACATCGTCCCGGTCTCGTCCGGTTCGGGCAGGCCGAGTTCGCCGGCCGAGACCGCCTCCACCCCGAACGGCGCCAGGAGGTCGCGCATCTCGACGAGCTTGCCGGCATTGTGGGTGGCGATCACGACCTTGCCGGTCAGCCTGCGGCTCACGCGAGGGCCTCCTTCTGAAGGGCGACCAGCCGGTCGGTGCCGGCGCGCGCCAGGCTGAGGAGTTCGAGGAGCTGCTCCTGCGTGAACGGCTCCATCTCGGCGGTGCCCTGGACCTCGACGATGCCGCCCCGGCCGGTGAGCACGAAATTGGCGTCGGTCTCGGCCGCCGAATCCTCGGCGTAATCGAGGTCGAGCACCGCCATCCCCTTGTACAGGCCGCAGGAGACGGCCGCGACATGGTCCTTCAGAGGGTCGACCGAGATGATCGAGCGCGTCCGCATCCAGGCGAAGCAATCGTGCAGCGCCACCCAGGCGCCGGTGATCGCGGCGGTCCGGGTGCCGCCATCGGCCTGGATCACGTCGCAATCGACCGTGACCTGGCGCTCGCCCATGGCCGGGAGGTTGGTCACGGCCCGCAGCGAGCGGCCGATCAGGCGCTGGATCTCCTGCGTCCGCCCCGACGGCTTGCCGGAACCGACCTCGCGCCGGGTGCGTTCGTGCGTCGCACGGGGGAGCATGGCGTACTCGGCCGTGACCCATCCTTTGCCCGAACCCCGCAGCCACGGGGGCCCGCGCTCCTCCAGCGAGGCGGTGCAGAGCACCCGGGTGTTGCCGAAGCTGACGAGGCAGGAGCCTTCTGCGTAGCGCGACACGGCGCGCTCCAGGCTCACGGGCCGCAACTCGTCGGCGGCACGCTTGGAAGGCCGCATTGCGGGCCCCTTCTGTGGTGAATGTCGAGGGCCGGGCTCTTAGGCCGGTGCGGCACCGTGAGCAAGCATCGCCGTATGGATTGATCCGGGCGGGTCGGCCGGACATGATCGGACCACAGGATGATCGCGTGACAGACCCGAACTCTCGTTTCCCGAACGATCCATCGATGCAGGCCCTCGCCGCCCTCAACGAACGCGCCCGGGAGATCTTCCGGCAGATCGTCGAGAGCTACCTCACCACGGGCGAGCCGGTGGGATCGCGCAATCTCGCCCGGATCCTGCCGATGGCGCTGTCGCCGGCCTCGATCCGCAACGTGATGGCGGATCTGGAGCATTCCGGCCTGATCTTCGCGCCGCACACCTCGGCCGGCCGCCTGCCGACCGAGCTCGGCCTTCGATTCTTCGTCGACGCCATGCTCGAACTCGGCGATGTCAGCCAGGACGAGCAGGCCCGGATCGAGGCGCAGATGCGCGCCGCCGCCTCCGGCCACACCTTCGAATCCGCTCTGGCCGAGGCCTCGACCATGCTGTCGGGCGTCTCGCGGGGGGCCGGAGTGGTGTTGACCACCAAAGCGAATGTGAGCCTGAAGCACATCGAGTTCGTCCGCCTGGACCCGGCCCGCGCCCTGGTGATCCTGGTCTCGGACGACGGTTCCGTGGAGAACCGGCTGGTGGACCTGCCCGCCGGCCTGCCGGCCGGGGCCCTCCAGGAGGCGACAAACTTCCTGAACGCCCGGCTTCAGGGCCGCACCCTGGGATCGCTGCGGGCCGAGATCGAGGCCGGCCGCAAGGCCATGAAGCGGGAGCTCGACGCCATCACCGAGCGCCTCGTCGATGCCGGGCTCGCCACTCCGGTGGGCCCCACGGAGGCGCGCCAGCTGATCGTGCGCGGCCAGGCCAACCTGCTGGACGACCTGCGCGCCGTCGAGGATCTCGAGCGCATCCGCCTGCTGTTCAACGATCTGGAGACGCAGAAGGACGTCATCGACCTCCTCTCCCGCGCCGAGGGCGGCGAGGGCGTGCGGATTTTCATCGGCTCCGAGAACAAGCTGTTCTCGCTCTCCGGCTCCTCGCTGATCGCGGCGCCGTTCCGTGACGGCTCGCAGAAGATCGTCGGCGTCGTCGGGGTGATCGGTCCGACCCGGCTGAATTATGCGCGGATCGTGCCCATGGTCGACTACACCGCCCGGGTCGTCTCGAAGCTCCTCGACGGGGGTCGGTGAACCGCACGATCGCGGCGCGCGATGGCTTCACAAGAGGCGCCCGCCAAGCTTAGATTTTAAGTCAGCCTGGATCTCGATGATCGATACTGATTCGTCGTTGCCGAGGGCAGGCGCGCGCGTCGGCCCGACGTCGCGCGACACGGGGGATCCGCATGCCCAGTCTGGCGAGTTACCTGGCCTTCGCTGCGGTCTCGCTGGGCATGGCCCTGACACCGGGACCGAACATGGTCTACCTGGTCTCCCGCTCGATCGCGCAGGGGCGGACGGCCGGTCTGATCTCGCTCGGCGGCATCCTCGCGGGCCACATCGTCTACATGGCGTGCGCGGCTGTGGGACTCACGGCCCTGTTGATCGCGATCCCCTACGCCTACGATGCCGTCCGCTTCGCCGGCGCGCTCTACCTCCTCTGGCTCGCGTGGCAGGCGGTTCGGCCCAACAGTCGGTCCCCGTTTCAGGTCCACGATCTGCCCAAGGACAGCCCGCGCAAGCTTTTCGCGATGGGGCTGCTGACGAACCTGCTCAATCCGAAGATCGCGGTTCTGTATCTGTCGCTCCTGCCCCAGTTCATCGATCCGGAAAGCGGAAGCGTCCTCGCACAGGCGCTGATCTTCTGCGGCACGCAGCTCGCCGTCAGCGTGGGCATGAACGCCGTCTTCGTCGTCTCGGCCGGGACCATCGCCGCGTTCTTCACCCGGCGCCCGCTTTGGAGCGTCATCCAGCGCTGGCTGATGGGAACGGTGCTGGCCTCGCTCGCAGTCCGCATGGCGACCGAAGCCCACCGATGATCGCAGCGACGACACGGCCAGTGCCGCACGCCGGAGCGGCCTCCGTCCGGCGTGCGGTAGTCTTTGCGGACCGATCAGCCCGGAATGACGTCGACGATCTCGTAAGTGTCGGGATCGATGATCACGATGTCGTCGCGCACCAGGATGAAGTCGTAGCCCTCGTATTCCGGCACGAACTCGACGATCGATGGCGGCAGCCGGTGAAGGCTCACGGACCGGGGGATCGCGGTGCCGACCGCGAGGCCGAAGGCCACATCCCGCAGCGGCGAGACCCCGAGCCGGGTGATCGAACCGCGGAACTCCGAGCGCTGCCGCGTATCGAGGCGGCCCACCGCGCCGCGGGCCGGCCCGCCGCCCCGGGCACCGTCCCGGCCGCCCCGTTCGCCAGCGCCGCCGCGCTCACCCCGGTCGGGACCGGCCCCATCCCGGTTGCCGCGCTCGCCCGCCGGTCCCGTCTCGCGACCGCCCCGCTCCACGCCTCCGGGATTGCCGCCCGGCCCGCCGCGCTCCCCGGCGCCGTTGCGCTCGGCCGCGCCACCGGGCCGCCGCGGGCCGTCCGCGCCGCGGCCTGCCGGACCACCCGGCTCCGCGCCGCGGGGGCCACCTTCGGCGCCGCCGGGGCCACGCATCCCGCCGCCTTCCGGTCCGCCGGCGCCACCGCGCATGCCGCCGCCCTCGGGGCCGCCGGCGCCGCCGCGCATGCCGCCGCCCTCGGGGCCGCCGGCACCGCCGCGCATGCCGCCGCCCGGTCCCGCGCCGCCGCCGGCCGGGCCGGCACCAGCTCCCCCGCCGCCGGGCCCGCCACCCGGACCGCCGCCGCCGGGACCACCCTGTGCGAAGGCGGTCGCCGCTCCGACGACGACGATCGCGGCCGCCACCGTATCCCTCAGTATCCGCTTCATGGCCTCTCCTCCCGCTTCCGTCGGAGCGCTCGCGGCGCCCGCAACGCCCGCAACGGGGCCCCGGCGGAATCCGTTCCGTTGCATCGCTGACGTGGCGCAGGTGTCGAGGGATTGAGCGTCTATCGCGTCATCCCGTGGTCGCGCCGCCCGCATTGGGCCTGACGGTCGAACGCGATGACCCCGCCGCGGGCGAACCGGATTCACTGACACTGGCCACAGCTGTCCGCGGCTCGGGACCGATCACGGACTTGCGATCACGGTCATCACCTGTAACGTCGCGCAGCACGAAGAAGAGCCCGGCCCGTGCCGGCGCCGAGAATGGTCGACGGAGACGCCATGTCCGCCTCGAGAAACGATACGATCGGTATCGCGCCGAGCGCCCACGACGACGCTGCGGATCGGCGCCGGCGCATCTGGGCGATCGTCGGCTCGTCCTCGGGCAATCTCGTCGAGTGGTACGACTTCTACTGCTACGCGTTCTTCGCGCTCTACTTCGCGCCGGCCTTCTTCCCGAAGGGGGATTCCACCAGCCAGCTTCTCCAGACCGCCGGCATCTTCGCGGTGGGCTTCTTCATGCGGCCGGTCGGCGGCTGGCTGTTCGGGCGGATCGCCGACCGGGTCGGGCGGCGGACCTCGATGGTCATCTCGGTGCTCATGATGTGCTTAGGCTCGCTGCTGATCGGCATCCTGCCGACCTACGAGCATGTCGGCACTATGGCGCCCGTGCTGCTGCTCCTCGCCCGCATGCTGCAGGGCCTCTCGGTGGGCGGCGAGTACGGCACCTCGGCGACCTACATGAGCGAGGTCGCGATCAAGGGGCAGCGCGGGTTCTTCGCCTCGTTCCAGTATGTCACGCTGATCGGCGGCCAGCTCCTGGCCTCGCTGGTCCTGGTCCTACTCCAGACGGTCATGACCGCACCCGAACTCACGGCGTGGGGCTGGCGCATCCCGTTCTTCATCGGCGCCGGCCTCGCCATCGTGGCCCTCTACCTCCGGCGCTCGCTGGCCGAGACCAGGGACAGCAGCGACAAGGAGACCGCCGGCACCTTCGCCGAGCTGTTCAAGCACTGGCGGGCGTTCCTGGTCGTGGTCGCCTACACGGCCGGCGGCTCCCTGAGCTTCTACACCTTCACGACCTACATGCAGAAATACCTGGTCAACACCGCCGGGATGCCGAAGACCTCGGCCTCGCAGGTGATGACGGTGGTGCTGTTCGTCTACATGGCGATCCAGCCGATTTTCGGCGCCCTGTCCGACCGGATCGGCCGCAAGGTCAACATGCTGCTCTACAGTGGCCTCGGCACGCTCATGGTCGTGCCGCTGATGACGGCTCTCGGCACCAACAAGGACCCCTATCTCGCCTTCGCGCTGATCACGCTCGGGCTCGCGGTGGTGTCGTTCTACACGGGCATCAGCGGCATCGTGAAGGCGGAGCTGTTCCCCACCAACGTGCGCGCGCTGGGCGTCGGGCTGTCCTACGCGGTGGCCAACGCCACCTTCGGCGGCACCGCCGAGTTCGTCGCCCTGTGGTTCAAGGACAACGGCATGGAGAGCACGTTCTTCTGGTACGTGACCGTGCTGATGGCGATCGCCTTCGTGGCGTCCCTGATCATGCCGAACCCCAAGGTCCACGGCTATCTCGACGGCGACGGCACGGTCGAGGAGGCGCTCGGCAAGAAGGCGCGCTTCGCCCATGCCTGAGCGCGGTCGGACGATCGGGGCGGATCGCGCCCGGATCGTCCCCCACGCCGAGACCGCGTCGCCTTAACCCGCCGCTTACCCTGCGCCGGCCAGTGTGCCCCGTCATCCGACGAGGAATTGCATGACCGACATGACCGACACCGTGGGCGTCGCGGGCGACCGGATCCGCTCGATCATCGAGCGCGTGGAACGGCTTGAGGAAGAGATCAAGGACCTGATGGAGGCCAAGAAGGAGGTCTTCGCCGAGGCCAAGGGCGAGGGCCTGGACGTCAAGATCCTCAAGGAGATCCTGAAGATCCGCAAGCAGGACAAGGACGAGCGCGACGAGCAGGAGACGCTGCTCGACGTCTACCTGCGGGCGATGGACGCCCCTTCCCCGGCCCCGCTGGCGGCCGCCGCGTGAGCCTTTTCTCTTGAACGCTGGGTGGACGGTGCGGGCAGCGCCGTCCGCTCAGCGAATGGGATTGGCGGCCAGATAGGCGTCGAGGTTGTGGCGGATGCGGTCGAACGGCACCTCGGCCGGATCCGGCAGCGCGAACGGCAGGCCGGTGATCGTCTCGTAGGCGCGAATGTAGACCGCGGCCGTCTCGAGGACGACATCCGCCGGGATCTCCGGGATCGGATCCGTGTAAGGATCGCAGCGGGCCACGACCCAGTTGCGCACGAAGTCCTTGTCGAAGCTCTCCGGCGCCGAGCCGGCCGCGAAGCGCGCGGGGTAGCTCTCCGCGAACCAGTAGCGGCTGCTGTCCGGGGTGTGGATCTCGTCCGCCAGGACGATGCGGCCGTCCTGGTCCGTGCCAAACTCGTATTTGGTGTCCGCCAGGATCAGCCCGCGCTCGGCCGCCAGGGTCTGGCCGCGGGCGAACAGGGCCAGGGCCGCCTCCGAGACCGTGCGCCACTGCTCCGCGCTCAGCAGGCCGCGGCCGAGAATCTCGGCCTCGGTCAGCGGCGCGTCGTGGCCGCCGTCGAAGGCCTTGGTGGTCGGCGTGATGATGGCGTCCGGCAGGCGCTCGTTCGGGCGCATGCCCTCGGGGAAGCGGTGGCCGTACATCGCCCGTTCGCCGGCCCGGTACCGGGTCAGCACGGAGGTCGAGGTCGTGCCCGCGAGGTATCCGCGCACGACCACCTCCACCGGCAGGATGTCCAGGCGCTGCCCGACGACGACGTTCGGATCCGGATAGGCCAGCACGTGGTTCGGGCAGAGGTCGGCCGTGCGCTCGAACCAGTAGCGCGCGGTCTGGGTAAGGACCTGGCCCTTGAACGGGATCGCGGCGAGCGCCCGATCGAAGGCGCTGATCCGATCGGTGGTGATCAGGATGCGCCGGCCGTCGGGCAGGTCGTAATTGTCCCTGACCTTGCCACGGTAGTGGTTCGGCAGCCCGGGCAGCGTCGCTTCGGGCAGGACCTGATGCGCGTGCGGGGCGAGATCTGCCGTATCCATCCGAGCCTTCCATCCGGCTGAGCGGCAACGCCGCGGCGCTGCCTGTGTGCGCGGACGGGGCGGAGATTTCCAGTCCCGCTGCGCAGCGGTCGGCAGACCGGCACCTGCGGGTTCAGAGCACGGCCTGAGCCGCGCCCCGCCGGACTCAGTTCAGATTCGCGCGCGATTCAGCGGCCTGCTGCGCGGCGAGCTTCCGCCCGATCTCGTGCAGGAGCGCCTCCGCCCACGCCCTGAGGCCGGGATCGTTCAGGGCGTCGACCGCCCGGAACGCCGAGATCGCGGCGTCGGCGGCGCGTTCGAGGGGCGTCTCGCCCGGATCCGCCACCGGATTCGCGTCACCGTCCCGAGCGTTCAGGTCCGTGACGTCCACGATAATTCCATGGCCGCGCACCGGGCGGCCGAGGTGATCGCTGGAGAACCGGCCGCGCAACAGCACCCAGCGCAGGGCTCCGCCGGCCGAGGAGACGCGATACTCGACCACCGCGGGTCCGCCGTCCCGGACATACTTGCGGAAGGCCGCGCGAATCCGTGCACGGTCCAGCGTCGGGACAGCGGCCGCGTAGGCGGAGAGCGGCAAACCGGCTTCGGCCTCCTCCGGACCGAGGTTGAACAGGCGCGCCGCCGAACCGTCGGCCCAGACGCGATCCGAAGCCGCATCCCAGGTCCAGGTGCCGACGCCGTCTCGGGCATCGAGGGGGACCTGAAATTCCTTCCGCCGGCTCGGGCCGTCGAGCGACTTCAGTTTCGGCATTGCGGAGTCTGTATCTCGTTGAAAACCTGATTCATGCTAATTTGATTTTCGGCAACATCAAGGATCTCGATAGTGCAATCCGATAGGGTTGCCGGTGCCCATTCGCCGACCTGCGTGCGGGGCACTCTGCCGTCGGATGACCGTGGCCCGGATCGTTCGGACGCGTCGGAGCGGCGATCCACGGGAGATCGGGTCTCGTCCCGGTGCGGGTCCGTCCCCGCGATCCGCCCTGCGGTGCCGATCGAACAGGCACCGGATCCGCCGAGCCATGATGGCTGTGGCGGGCGATTAAAGCGCGCGGAGACTGTTCGCGAAAAGTCCTGCCCGCGCGATCAGCGAGCGGATGGTGCCCAGGGACGGAGTCGAACCGCCGACACTGCGATTTTCAGTCGCATGCTCTACCAACTGAGCTACCTGGGCGTCGCCCGTGGCCGTGCCGGCCTCGGACGCCGCGGGGTATAGTCAGTGCCGTGCGGCCTGTCCAGCCTTGCCGGACCCTCGGCGGGATGGAAAAGCCGCGGGACCCTCAGCGTTCGGAATCGGGCTCGGGCGGGGGCTCGTCGCTGTCGATCTCTTCGGGGAGCGCGTAGCGCTCGTTCAGCCAGCGCCCGAGATCGACATCCGCACAGCGCTGCGAGCAGAAGGGCTGAAAGTCCGGCTCTGCGGGCCGTCGACAGATCGGGCAGGCCGGGCGGCGCTCGCGGCTCATGCCAGCGCGCCCCAGCCGGCCCGGACCGGATAGCCCTCGCCGTCCAGCAGGCTCATGGTCTCGTAGAGCGGCAGCCCGACCACGGCACTGTAGGATCCGACGAGCTTCACCACGAAGGCGCCCGCCAGCCCCTGGATCGCGTAGCCGCCGGCCTTCCCGCGCCACTCGCCCGACGCGACGTAGCCCTGGATGTCCCGGCCGGACAGGCGCTTGAACCGCACCCGGGTCTCGACGATCCGCTCGCGCCGGCCGCGGGGCGAGAGCACGCAGATCGCCGTGTAGACCCGGTGCTGGCGCCCGGACAGGAGACGCAGGCAATCCGCCGCCTCGTCCGGCACCTCGGCCTTGGGGAGGACCCGCCGCCCGACCGCCACGACCGTATCGGCCGACAGCAGCCATGTCGGCGCCGTCTTGTCGCCCAGGTGAAGCGCGGCTTCCGCGGTGGCGAGCTTGGTGCGCGCCAGGCGGCGGGCAAGGTCGCGGGGCGGTTCGGCCTTGCGCGGGGTCTCGTCGATCTCGGCCGGCAGCAGCGCGTCCGGCTCGATGCCGATCTGCTGCAGGAGCGCGAGCCGGCGCGGCGAGGCGGAGGCGAGCACGAGACGGGCCGTCGGTCCCTGCGTCGCGCCCGTCGCGTCTGGTTTGGCGTCCATGGTGTTCCGTTCGCACGATCGGCCGAGGGCGGCGCGCGGGGGCCGAGCGGCGCCCGCTCCGGCCGGGCCGGCCTCGATCCGCCTGCCTGATACGGGATGGGCTCGGGCTTGTGAACCGGATCCGGGGTCTCGGCGCCCCCATGCGCGCATCCGGCAAGGCCGTCCGACGCGAGCGCTCCGTCGGCGGGTTTCGGCGCAATGCTGATCAACCGGTGATAAAATCTCCCCGCAGGCCGCGATCCAAGCTCCGTCAAGACAATCGCAAGTTCTCAAGCGTGGCGGTAACCGGGTGTTAACCACAAACGCAGCAGATTGTCGGCCTCGGGCAGGAGTTGCCGTCGATGCTGAACGCCGATCCACTGCTGCAGCGTCCGAAGCTGCTGAATACGGCACTCGTCGCCCGCGCCCTCGAAGGGCTGAGGCCGAACGCGCGCACGCCCGTCGAGATGTGGCAGATGCTGACGGAACGCTACGTGGTCGATCTCGATGCCGCGGCGACCCTGCTCCCCGCCGACGAGCCCGAGACGCACTGGCTACCGTCCCGCGACTGATTTCGGCTCCGGCTCCAGCCGCCGCCGCTCAACTGGCACATGACGTGCTAGGTAATTCGTCAACTGTGAGGAAGCACCCAGGCAATCACAACGCGGCGGCTCGCACGCCAGAGCACCCCGCGGACCTTTCGATCGCTCGAAGCCGAGGTCCGTCATGTCTGAACTGCTCTCTGTCGCCCTGGTCTGTGCCGGCACTCTTCTCGCCCAGGATTGCTCCCGCGATACCGCCCTGGACGTCATCATCGCCCCGGCGCACACGCCGATGGAATGCCTGATGCACGCGCAGACCATGGCCGCACAGGCCGGGCTGCCCGGGGGCGGCGACCGCTACCTCAAGATCGCCTGCGAGCACCGCCGCACCGAGGCCGAGCCCGTCGCCGTCATCCGCCGGGCCTCCTGAGCGCGCCGGCTCCCAGCGGGGCCGCATGATGCATCAAAGTCACGTCGGTAGTCTTCTTCGGGACATTCGCCCTTCGGACAGTTGCGGGACCACCGAACCGCACCCATCCTGCCCGGCCATGCTGATGCAAGTCTGAACCCCGGCATCCGCCACCATTGCTGCCCCGTTAGCCCGCGTGCCGGGCAGGGCTCCGCGAGTGCCCGCCCGATGCTGTACGATGCGTTCGACCTGCAGACCGACATTGCCGCCCAGACGCGCGCCTGGGGGCGGGTGCTGAACGACGTCTGGTCGCCCTGGATCGGGTTCGGCGAGCCGATCACCTGGATGTCCGCGGGCGCCCGGATGATGATGCGAACGGGCCTGACCTTCGCGCGTCCGCCCTACGGCATCGACACCGTCGAGGTCGGCAACCGGACCGTCCCCGTCTCCGAAGAGCCCGTCGCGGTCACGCCATTCGCGACCCTGCTGCACTTCAAGAAGGACATCCACACCGAACAGCCCAAGGTGCTGATGGTCGCGCCGATGTCCGGCCATTTCGCCACGCTGTTGCGCGCGACCGTGCGCGCCATGCTGCCGGACCACGACGTCTACATCACCGACTGGCACAACGCCCGCGACGTGCCGCTCTCGGCGGGGCGGTTCGGCTTCGACGATTACGTCGCGCACCTCGTCCAATTCCTACAGACGATGGGCGAAGGCGCGCATCTCGTCGCGGTCTGCCAGCCCGCCGTGCAGGCGCTCGTGGCCGCGGCCGTGATGGCGCAGGCCAAGGACCCGGCCGCCCCGCGCAGCATGACCCTGATGGCCGGGCCGGTCGATTGCCGGATCAACCCGACCGGCGTGAACGAACTCGCCACCTCGAAGCCGATCGCGTGGTTCGAGAAGAACCTGATCGCTACCGTTCCGAACCGCCACAAGGGCGCCGGCCGCCGGGTCTATCCGGGCTTCATGCAGGTCTCGGCCTTCATGGCGATGAACGCCAAGCGCCACATCCAGGGCCATGCCGACCTGTTCTGGCACATGGCCAACGGCGAGACCGAGAAGGCCGAGGCGATCGAGGCCTTCTACGACGAGTATTTCGCCGTCCTGGACCTCTCCGCCGATTTCTACATCGAGACGGTCAAGACCGTGTTCCAGGACTACGCCCTGGCCAAGAACGAGGCGACCTATCGCGGGGAACCGATCGACCTGCGGGCGATCCGCCGGACTGCCCTGATGACCGTCGAGGGCGAGCGGGACGACATCTGCGCCGTGGGCCAGACCATGGCGGCCCACGATCTCTGCACGGGCCTGCCGCCCTACATGCGGTCCCACCATCTCCAGGCCGGCGTCGGCCATTACGGCGTCTTCGCGGGGCGCCGGTGGGAATCGCAGATCTACCCGCAGGTGCGCAACTTCATCCAGGCCCACAACTGAGCGCCGCCGTCGCGCCGATTTGACCCGCCGACCGCGGCGGCCCACCATGCTAGCCTCCGAGGATTGGAGCCGGGATCGCCCCGGATTCCAGGGGCGCGGGGCGGAACGATCGGCGTGATCGGCAACGACGGCTTCGAAAGCGACGGCGGACAGAACGGCGCCCGACCGGATCGCACCGCCGGATCCGCGCGGCTCGACCGGCTGGTCGCCCGGGCGCGGGTCGCGGCCCTGTGGGAGCAGGCCTGGCCGGTGCTGTGGCGCGGCCTCGGGGTCGTGCTCCTGTTCCTGATCCTGTCCTGGTCGGGCCTCTGGCTCGACCTGTCCCCGCTCTGGCGCCAGATCGACCTGGGCGTGCTGGCCATCCTGCTGGTGGCGGCCCTCCTGCCGCTCCTCCGTCTCAGGCGCCTCGAACGGCGCTCGGTTCTGACGCGGCTCGACCGGGAGGCCGCGGCGCGCGATCCGGCCCTGCGCCACGGACCCGCTTCGACGGCGCAGGACACCCTCGCGGTGGGTGCCGCGGATGCCGGCAGCCGGGCCCTATGGGACCTGCATCAGCGCCGTGCCGCGCGGGCGGTGGCGAGCCTCCGGGTCGGGCCGCCGCGGCCGGGCATGACGCGGCACGATCCCCTCGCCCTCCGGGCCGGATTGATCGTCGCGGCGGTGGCCAGCCTGTTCGCGGCGGGGCCTGAATGGCGCGAGCGGATCGGCGCGGTCTTCGACTGGCAGGAGCCGGCGGCGCCCGGGCCGAATTTCCGCGTCGACGGCTGGATCGACCCGCCGCTCTACACGCGGCTGCCGCCGCTGCTGATCGCGATGGACGGCACTGACCAGCATCTGCGGGCGCCGGTCAACGCGCAACTCATCGTGCGCATCGCCGGTCAGGGCAAGGCCGCGGCGAACACGACCCTGTCGGCCAATGCCGGGCTCGTCCCCGTGCCGGGCCAGGAGCCGCGCCCGGATCTGCGCGAGGAACGCTACCGCGTCGTCGGCGCCGCGGAACTGGTGATCGTCACGCCCGCCGGCCGCCAGCGCCTGACGGTGGATGCGATACCCGACCGGCCGCCGGAGGTCACGGCGGTGGGCGGCCCCGAGGTGAACGGGCGCGGCACCTTCACCCTCACCTATCGGGCCAAGGACGATTACGGGATCAGCTCCGCCGAGGCGGTGATCGAGCCGCTGAAAGCCGGCCGCTCCCTCGTCCCCGTACCGCATATCGGCCTCGCCCAGCCGGCCGATGCCAGCGGCGAGACCGACACCAAGACCCTGGTCGATCTCACGGACAGTCCCTGGTCCGGAGCGCGTGTCCGATACCACATCGCGGTGAAGGATGAGGCGGGCCAGGAGGGCCGGACCCCGAATACCGAGATTACCCTGCCGGCGCGGCCGTTCCGCGATCCGCTGGCCCGGGCGCTCGCCGAGGAGCGCCGCCGCCTCGTCACCGCACCGGATACCGATCGCCGCTGGGTCCAGGGCGCGCTGGACGCCCTCCTGGTGGCGCCCGACATGTTCACGCCGCGGCCGGCAATCTTCCTCGGACTGAAGACGGCGAGCGAGCGCCTGCGCCGCGCCTCGTCCGATCCCGAACTCGTCGATGTCGCCGACCTGCTCTGGGAGATGGCGCTGAAGATCGAGGACGGCGATCTCTCGGACGCCGAGAAGCAGCTGCGTCAGGCCCAGGATCGGCTGAAGGACGCCATCGAGCGCAACGCGCCCGACGACGAGATCAAGCGCCTCACCCAGGACCTGAAACAGGCCCTCGACAAGTTCCTGTCCGAGATGGCGCAGAAGCAGGGCCGCGATCCCGGCAAGTCCGGCGAGCGGCAGCAGAACGACCAGCAATCCAAGACCGTCACGCCCGAGGATCTCGACAAGATGATCCAGGACATGGCCGAGGCGATGAAGCGCGGCGACACCGCCGAGGCGCAGCGCCTGATGGAGCAGCTGCGCAATATCCTGGAGAACCTCCAGACCGCCGAGCGTGGCAGCCGGTCGGACCAGGCCTCCCGCGAGATGCAGAAGCAGATGCGCGACCTCGACGCCATGGCGCGCGAGCAGCAGGGCCTGCGCGATCAGACGTTCAAGGATGGGCAGGAACAGCCCGGCGGCCAGCGGCCGCAGAACCGCGGTCAGCAGCAGGGTCAACGCGGCCAGCAGGGCGGCCAAGGGCAGAAGCAGCAGGGCCAGCAAGGCCAGGGGCAACAGGGCCAGGGACAGCGGGGCCAAGGGCAGCAAGGGCAAGGGCAGCAAGGCCAGGGACAGCAAGGCCAAGGGCAGCAGGGCGATGTCGGCGAGCGTCAGCAGGCGCTCCGGAAGCGGCTCGAGGAGCTGGAACAGCGCATGAAGGAGAACGGCATGCGCGGCGAGCAGGGCCTGTCCGATGCCGAGGACGCCATGCGGGAGGCCGAGAATGCCCTCAAGGACGGCGATTCCGGCGTCGCGGTGGATGCGCAGGGTCGCGCCCTCGACGGGCTGAAGCAGGGCGCCGAGGGCATGGCGCAGCAGATGGCCGAGGGTCAGGGCGAGGGCCCGGGCCAGCAGGACGGCGGCCAGCAGCCGGGCCAGCAGGGTCAGGCCGGCGCCCGCGACGACGATCCGCTCGGTCGCCCCACCCGCGGTCGCGACATGAGCGACGGACGGGTCCGCGTGCCCACCGCCGATGAATCCGCCGTCCAGCGTGCCCGGCGCATCATGGAGGAGCTGCGGCGCAAGCTCGGCGATCCGACGCGGCCCCGCGAGGAACTCGACTATTTCGAGCGCCTGCTCCGCCGGAACTGAGCGCGCCCCTCTTCACCCAGCGATGGGAGCCGCCTCACGGTTCCCATCCGGCCCGGATCGTCGTCCGCATGTCCTCCAACGCCCTGGTGCTCGTGGCCTGTGTGGCCGTCGCCCTCGTCCTGCTCTACGGCCTCGCCAACATGATGCGGGGCGGCAGCGCCAACCTCTCGCAGAAATTGATGCGCCTGCGGGTGCTGCTTCAGTTCGTGGCGATCGTGATCATCATGGGCGTCGTGTGGTGGCGTTCGCCTTGACCACCGACCGGCGGGTGTGACTGCGCCGCCGCACCCGGCGCCTTTCGCCGAACCGGCGGATGAATTCGGCGGTCGGCCGCGGAAGCCTCGTGCTACGCTCGGTGGACTGGAACTGCGAAGTCCCCCCGGCCGAGCCCGCATGATCGCCCCCCTCCGCACCTGCCTTGTCGGCCTGCTCACCGCCGCCGCGATCCTGCCGGTCTCGGCCGCGGATGCGCCGCCCCTGCCGGCGGCCTACGCCGCGCCGGCCCAGCCGCTCAGCATCGTCTCGGAGGTCCGGATCGGCGGCGCGGTGCAGGACCCCGGCAGTGCCGAAGGCAAGCTCCCGGGTTTCAGCAAGGCGAACGTCAACGGCGAGATCCTGTTCGCCAAGCCGGTCCTCAGCGCCGACCCGTTCTGGCAGGCCTTCGTCCCGCGACCGACCGTGGGCGGCAGCTACAACACCGGCGGCCGGACCAGCTACGCCTATCTCGGCGCCACCTGGACCCTGGAGGTCTTCCCCGGGACCTTCAACCGGCGCATCTTCCTCGACGGCTTCTTCGGCGGCGTCGCCCATAACGGCTATACCGGCCCGAAGGCGGAGACGCCCTACGGCTTCAACACCCTGGGCTGCTCGCCCATGTTCCGCGAGGCCGCCGCGCTGGGCTATCGCCTGACGGAACATTGGAGCATCATGGCCACCGTCGAGCACATGTCGAACGCCGGCCTCTGCGCTAACAACCGCGGCCTGACCAATTTCGGCGGCAAGATCGGCTACACCTTCTGAGGCGCCAGACCCCTTGGTCAAGCTCAACCGCATCTACACGCGCACCGGCGACAAGGGCACGACCGCGCTCGCCGACGGGCAGCGCCGGTCCAAGGCCGACCTGCGCGTCGAGACCTATGGCACCGTCGACGAGACCAACGCCTGCATCGGAATGGTCCGCCTCCACACGCAGGGTCATCTCGACGGGATGCTCGGAGCGATCCAGAACGACCTGTTCGACCTCGGCGCGGACCTCGCGACGCCGCCGAGCCCGGAGCCCCTCCCCTACGAGCCGCTGCGGATCGTGGCGAGCCAGGTCGAGCGCCTGGAGCGCGACATCGACGCCCTCAACGAAGCGATCCCGCCGCTGAAGTCCTTCGTGCTGCCCGGGGGATCGGCCGCCTCCGCCGCCCTGCACGTCGCTCGCACGGTCTGCCGGCGCGCCGAGCGTCTGGCGGTGAGCCTCGCGGCCCGCGAGGGTGAGGACGTCTCGCCCGAGGCGCTCCGCTACCTGAACCGCCTGTCGGACTTCCTGTTCGTGGCCAGCCGCACGGCGAATGCCGACGGGGCCGACGACGTCCTCTGGGTCCCCGGCGCCAACCGCTGAACCGGCGGCCGGTCTTTTCGAGCCCGCTCCACCGCGCCGCGTTGACAAGGCGGAAATGTGGCCGCTACGGTCCGGCCGCCTTGCGTGCCCACGCTGCGCTACGCCTCCGGCGCCCGCGGACGTGGCCTGCACGACGAAAAGAATCCTCCGGGGAAGGATCGTGACCGCCATGAAGGTGCTGGTGCCCGTCAAGCGGGTTGTGGACTACAACGTCAAGATCCGCGTCAAAGCCGACGGCTCCGGGGTCGAACTCGCCAACGTCAAGATGTCCATGAATCCCTTCGACGAGATCGCCGTCGAGGAGGCGATCCGCCTGAAGGAGAAGGGCAAGGTCACCGAGATCGTCGCCGTCTCCATCGGCCCGCAGCAGGCCCAGGAGACGCTGCGCACGGCGCTGGCCATGGGCGCCGACCGGGCGATCCTGGTGAAGACCGACGTGACCTGCGAACCCCTCGCCGTGGCCAAGCTGCTGAAGGCGGTGGTCGAGAAGGAGGCGCCCGAACTCGTCATCCTCGGCAAGCAGGCGATCGACGACGATTCGAACCAGACCGGCCAGATGCTGGGCGCCCTGCTCGGCTGGCCGCAGGGCACCTTCGCCTACAAGATCGAGGTCGGCGAGGGCAGCCTCGACGTCACCCGCGAGGTCGATGGCGGTCTCCAGACTGTAAGTCTGAAGCTCCCGGCCATCGTCACGACGGACCTGCGCCTCAACGAGCCGCGCTATGCATCGCTGCCGAACATCATGAAGGCCAAGAAGAAGCCGCTCGAGGAACTGGCCCCGGAGGCGCTCGGCGTCGACGTGACCCCGAAGCTCAAGGTCCTCAAGACCGCCGAGCCGCCGGGGCGCTCCGCCGGCATCAAGGTCGGGTCCGCAGCCGAACTCGTTCAGAAGCTCAAGGTCGAAGCCGGCGTCATCTGATCCGCAGGCGAGGCTCCCCGCCCCGGGTCGAGCCCCGCGCCCCCCACTTCGAGGACTCGAGACGACCATGACGACACTCCTCTTCGTCGAGCACGGCAACGGCCAGATCAAGGACGGGACGCTGAAGGCGCTGACGGCTGCCAGGGATATCGGCGCGCCGGTCCACGCCCTGGTCCTGGGCTCCGGAGCGAAGGCGGTGGCCGAGGCTGCGGCCAAGCTCGATGGCGTCGAGAAGGTGCTGGTCGCGGAGGACGCGGTCTACGACCACGACCTCGCCGAGCCGGTCTCGGCCCTGATCGTCGCGGTCGCCGAGCCCTACGAGACCATCATCGCCTCGGCTTCGACCACCGGGAAGAACGTGCTGCCGCGGGTCGCAGCCCTGCTCGACGTCGCGCAGATCTCAGACATCATCAGGGTGGTCGCGCCCGATACGTTCGAGCGGCCGATCTACGCGGGCAACGCGATCCAGACCGTGCAGGCGCCCGCGGGCAAGCGGGTGATCACCGTGCGCACCGCGGCGTTCAAGGCCGCGGCCGAGGGCGGCGCGGCGGCGCCGGTCGAGCCCGTCTCGGCCTCCGCCGCGGAGGCGGGCGGGTCGAGCTTCAAGGGCGAGGAGATCGCCAAGTCCGATCGTCCGGAACTGGCGGCCGCGCGGATCATCGTGTCGGGCGGCCGGTCGCTCGGCTCCTCGGAGAAATTCCACGCCCTGATCGAGCCGCTCGCCGACAGCCTCGGTGCGGCGGTAGGCGCCTCCCGCGCCGCCGTGGATGCAGGCTATGCCCCCAACGACTGGCAGGTCGGCCAGACCGGTAAGGTGGTGGCGCCGGACCTCTACGTGGCGGTGGGGATCTCGGGCGCGATCCAACACCTCGCCGGCATGAAGGACTCGAAGGTCATCGTGGCCATCAACAAGGACGAGGACGCACCGATCTTCCAGGTCGCCGATTACGGGCTGGTCGGCGACCTGTTCCAGGTGGTGCCGGAACTGCAATCGGAGATCGGAAAAGCGAAGGGTCAGTAACGGCCGGGTCTACCCCGGCGGTCGCACTGAACCGGTATGCCTGTATCATGCGACCTCGCGGGTTCCTTCCGCGTCGGTGATTGGTCTACAAGACAGCGACGGCAGGACAACGTGCCGTCGTCTTGGCGCATCCGTCGAGTCGCACGGCCGGGCATCGGCATCAGGGGCACAGGTCGGTCAATGAGTATGGAGATCAAGCGGGTCGGCATCATCGGCGCGGGCCAGATGGGCAGCGGCATCGCGCAGGTCTGCGCTTCGGCCGGTCTCGACGTCCTGCTGAATGATCGCGACTCGACCCGGCTCGATAACGGACTGGGTATGATCGAGGGCAACCTCGCCCGTTTGGTTTCGAAGGGTAGCCTCTCCGAGGAAGACAGCCGCGCGGCCAAGGCCCGCATCCTGCCGGCCCGGGACTTCGACGCGCTCGGCCCCTGCGACCTCGTCATCGAGGCCGCGACCGAGAACGAGGCCACGAAGCGCGAGATCTTCTCGTCGCTGTGCGCGTCGCTGCGCCCGGAAGCCCTGGTAGCGACCAACACCTCGTCGATCTCGATCACGCGGCTCGCCGCCGCCACGGACCGGCCCGAGAAGTTTATCGGCATCCATTTCATGAACCCGGTGCCGTTGATGCAGCTCGTCGAGCTGATCCGCGGCATCGCCACGGAAGACACAACCTACGAGGCGGCCAAGGCGTTCATCGCCAAGCTTGGCAAGACCTCGACGATGTCGGAGGACTTTCCGGCCTTCATCGTCAACCGCATCCTGCTGCCGATGATCAACGAGGCGATCTATACCCTCTACGAGGGCGTCGGATCGGTGGAGTCGATCGATACCGCGATGAAACTCGGCGCGAACCATCCGATGGGTCCGCTGCAGCTCGCCGACTTCATCGGCCTCGATACCTGCCTGTCGGTGATGCAGGTCCTGTACGAGGGGCTGGCGGATTCGAAGTACCGTCCCTGTCCGCTACTGGTGAAATATGTCGAGGCCGGCTGGCTCGGCCGGAAGGCCAAGCGCGGGTTCTACGACTACCGTGGGCCGACCCCCGTCCCGACGCGCTGAGCGAGCGGTGTTCGGGGCGGCGCCGACGGCCGCCCCGCGCGGCGGCTTACTTCGCCGCTCCGCCATTCGCACCCGGCTGAGCCGGCTGCGGGTAGGACGGGTTGCCGCCCGGCACGCCGGTGCTGTTCGCGGATGAGGAACCGCCGGCCTGGCCGCTGACCGAGCCCGTCACCTCACGGCGCGACGCATCCTGGCTCTGGCTGGCGTAATCCTTGGGCGCATTCGCCCCGTTCCAGGTCAACAGACCCACCGTGGCGATCGCCAGAAGGACGAGGCTCGCGACCAGCACCCACAGCACGGTCTCGCCGCGCTCGCCCTGCCGGCTGTCCTGCGGGTTCAATCTCTCGGCCATCTGCACCAACCTTCATCGGCGGGACGCAACCCGCGGAAGCGCGGTCTGCAACACGTTCCCGTTACCGGCCGCCAACGCGAAGCCGAGGAAGCCGGTTCCTGTGTTCCGGACGGTCAACGCCCGGTGCTCAGCAGGATCTTGCCGAGATGGGCGCTCGATTCCATGAGCGCATGCGCCTCCTGGGCCCGCTCCAGCGGGAAGGTGGCGTGCGTCACCGTGCGGATGCGCCCGGCTTCGAGCGCGGGCCAGATATCCCGCCGCAGGCCCTCGGCGATCGCGGCCTTGTCGGCCTTCGAGCGCGGCCGGAGCGTCGAGCCGGTGAAGGTCAGGCGGTTGCGCATGATCGGGGTGATGTTCAGGCCGTCGACCTTGTAGCCCCCCATCAGCGCGATCATCACGAGGCGCCCATCCTGCGCCAGGGACTTGAGGTTGCGGGCCAGATAGCTGGCGCCGATCATGTCGAGGATGACGTCGACGCCGCGTCCATCGGTCAGCCGCTTGATCTCCTCGGCGAAATCCGCCTGCTTGTAGTCGATTGCCGCGTCGGCCCCGAGATCCTCGCAGAAGCGACACTTCTCGGCCGAGCCGGCGGTGGCGAAGACCCGGGCACCGACATGCTTGGCGATCTGGATCGCCGTCGCGCCGATGCCGCTCGACCCGCCATGGACGAGGAAGCTCTCCCCGGAGGCGAGCCGGCCCCGCTGGACCACGTTCGAGTAGACGGTGAAGAAGGTCTCGGGCAGCCCGCCCGCGTCGGCCAGGGGGACGGCCCTCGGGCGCGGCAGGCAATGGGCGGCTTCGGCCACGGCGAACTCGGCGTAGCCGCCGCTGATCACAAGGGCGCAGACTTCGTCGCCGATCGACAACCCCGTGACATCGGGGCCGAGCCGGACGATGCGGCCCGCGACTTCGAGGCCAGGGACCTCGGTGGCGCCGGGCGGCGGCGGGTAGACCCCGGCCCGCTGCGCGACATCGGGCCGGTTTACCCCCGCGGCCACAACCTCGATCAGCACCTGACCGGGCCCCGGGCTCGGGACCGGGGCCGTCTCGAGGGTGATCACCTCCGGACCGCCGGAGCCCGCGTAGCGGATCTGGCGCATGGTCCCGGGCAGATCGGTGCTCACCATCGACGAAATCCTCTCCGCGCGTGTCATCTCGCCCGCGTCGATGCCGCCGCGGTGCGGCTCTACTTGCGGCAAGGGGCGCGCTTGGCAAGCCGTGGGGCCGCCGGGCGCGCGGATGCGTGTGGAGCGACGGCTCGCGCATCGTACCGGATATCGGAACCGGCACGATGCGCTCGCTGTCCGATCAGCATCGCCATTTTCTAAAAGCCGGTGGCCACCGTTCGGGACGTGGCTCTACCGCGCCGCAGCCTTGACCGCGGCGGGCAGCACGATCTGGCCCTGAGCCAGGCCCTTCGGCCAGATCGCGACCTGCTTGCCGTCCTGCCACTGCGCCATCAGGCCGGTCACGAAGCCCGTCCCGTACTTGATCGAGTGGGTGAAGGGATCGTCCGTGCCGTAGAATTGCGTGCGCCCGACGGTGCCTTCCCAGTCGGTCTTCTCGAGAGCGTCGACCAGCTTGTCGGCCTCCGTGGAGCCGGCGCGCTTCACCGCCTCGGCGGTGTAGTAGACCTGATCGTAGGCCATGTAGCCGGCATAGGACGGGTCGCTGCCGAAGCGCTTCTTGAACGCCTCGCTGAAGCCGAGCGACTTCCCGGTGATCGCGGCCCCCGGCACCGCGATGCTCTGGAAGATCACCCCCTGCGTGGCGCCGTTGGTGTTGGACCAGAAGGTCGAGGAGGTCGCCTGGGAGTTCATGCCGGTCATGGCGAGCGGCACCTGCTGGTTCTGCCACTGCACCGTCGGCTGGACCCCGACATGCGAGATGCCCGTGACGATCAGGTCGGGCTTGGCCGCCTCGATCTTGTTGTAGATCGGCGTGAAGTCGCCCGTGTCCGGCGAGAAGCGGATGTGATCGACGACCTTGACGCCGATCTCGGGCAGGCACTTCTCGTATCCGACGTCGAGGGGCCGGGTCCAGGCCGCGTCCTCGCTCATGATCGCCGCGGTCTTCACCTTCATCAGGTCGAGGAGCATGTCCTTCGTGGAGTCGCAGATCGACTGCGCCAGGGCCGCCGAGGTCAGGTAGCCGTGAAAAGTGTACTTGTTGCGCGCGTAGTCCTTGTGAACGGCGAGGCTGATCTCGTTCGATGCGGCCCCGGGGGTGATCATCGGGGTCTTGAGCCGGGCGGCCCAGGGCATCAGCGCCAGCACCACCTCGGAAACGTAGCTGGCGATGACGAGGTTGACCTTGTCCTCGGAGACCGCCCGCTGGAAGGCGCGCACCGCGTCGGAGGCGGAGCTCTTGTCGTCGTAGGTCACGACCTGGATCTGCCGGCCGTCGACCCCGCCCTTGGCGTTGATCTCGTCGGCGGCGAGCTGCACGGCCTGCGGGATCGAGGCGCCGACCACCGATTGCGCCTCGGCGATCACCCCGATCCGGATCGGGTCGGCGGCGCGCGCCGGGCCCGCTCCCGTCAATCCGGCGATTGCGAGCAGGGCGAGGGCCCGGCTCGAAAGGCTGCGTTCCATCGGCATGGGCTTCCTCCTGGCGCCCGTGCGGCTTCTGCCGTCGCATCGGGTTCACGGGCGGAGTGTGCAACATTCGTCCGGCTGAATTCAATGTGCAGGCGCGCAGACGCGTGACGAATGCCGCGTCAGCTTCTCACGCGCCGGACGACCAAGCTCAGATTGTTCGCCGGCATCGCCACCCGCTCGGTGACGGCCAACCCATGGCGTGCGGCCTCGACCGCGACCGCTTCGCGATCACGTACGCCCCAGTCCGGATCGCGCGCGCGCAGGGAGGCGTCGAAATCGGCGTTGCTGTCCGCGCTGTGCCGGCCGTCTTCCCGGAACGGTCCGTAGAGGAACAGGAGTCCGTCCTCCGTCAGGATGCGTCCGGCCCCGGCCATCAGCCCCTCGGTCGCCGCCCAGGGCGCGATGTGGATCATGTTGATGCAGACGATGGCGTCGACGCGGCCGACCGCCCACGAGGCCGCGCGCGCGTCGAGATCGAGCGGCGGCAGGATGTTGGTGGCCCCGGCCCGGCGGACATGCGCCGCGATGCTGCGCCGGGCCTCCGGATCGGGATCGCTCGGCAGCCACGTGAGGGCCGGCAGCGCCGCGGCGATGTAGACCGCATGCTCGCCGGAGCCGCTGGCGATCTCCAGCACAGTGCCCCGCGCCGGCAGGACCCGGCGCAGGACGGCGAGGACCGCATCGCGGTTGCGCGCGACGGCGGGCGCCGTCATGGCATCGCGGTCGACATCCCAGCCCAGCATGCTGCCGTCTCCCGGTGCGCCTGACGGCGCGACATGTTTCGATTGCGGGCCGGACGGAGCGCTCCGCCAGTTCACCGCGTACCGTACATCCGATCCCCCGCATCGCCGAGCCCGGGAACGATGTAGCCGTGATCGTTCAGGTGGCTGTCGATGGCCGCGGTCCAGATCGGTACGTCGGGATGGGCCCCCTGGAACTTGGTGAGGCCCTCCGGAGCCGCCAGAAGGCAGACGAAGCGCAGGTCCGACGCCCCCCGGGCCTTCAGCAGGTCGAGGGCTGCGATCGCCGAGTTGGCGGTGGCCAGCATCGGGTCGAGGACCAGCACCGTCCGGTCGGCGAGATCCGACGGAGCCTTGAAGTAATACTCCACCGCCTCCAGCGTGTCCGGATCCCGGTAGAGCCCGATATGGGCGACCCGCGCCGAGGGGACGAGCGACAGCATCCCGTCGAGGAACCCGACCCCGGCGCGCAGGATCGGCGCCAGCACCAGCTTCTTCCCCTGGATCTGCCGGCCCTCCATCGGCTGCAACGGCGTCTCGATGGTCACCGGCTCCAGCGGCAGGTCCCGCGTCACCTCGTAGGCCAGGAGCATACCGATCTCGTTCAGGATCTGACGAAAGCCCTTGGTCGAGCGGTTCTTGTCGCGCAGGTATGTGAGCTTGTGCTGCACAAGCGGGTGATCCACCACGGTGACCCGACCCATCGGCATGGCCCAACCCTCCGCCTCGGCCACCGAGGAATGCAGGACCCCGGGCCGGGGTGCAACTTCCGAGTTGGACCATCCGGGCGGGCTGATCCGTCGGTGGAAGCGGCAATCGACCCGGATCCGGTCGGCCTTCCGGATACGGGCCGGTCTCCGCATCCGCGGTTTCAGGGCCGGCCGTACGGCCGTGCAGAAAGATTGGCACCGAAGATCAGGGCGTGTTGGAAAGATCAATTTCTCAGGCTATTGCAGAGCCATTTTCCAGGTCTGGTTTGTGATCTCTATGCAAATGTATGATCGAAAATGGGCAGGACTGACCAAAAATCGTCGCCCTCCGCACAAAATGACAGATTTTAACTTTTCTAAGGAATAATTTTATTAATAATACAATCTTATTAAGTTGTTTTATAATTATAATCGACTAAAAAATATACGTTTTCATGTAAAAATCCTGTTACAAATAAGCTTCAAAAGGATTTTCTATTACTGTCAATCAATCTAACAATAGGTGATCCTTCGGCTTGCTGATCGTATCGCATGGCCTAACTGGGGCGAACTGCTTTGTCCTGCTGCGCCCGAACGCCCCGCCCCTGAACCGAGATCAGAGCGAGCTATGCACCTGAATCTATCTCTCAAGACGATTCTGACGATCCTCTTCGGCCTGATGGCACTCATCGCGGCAGGACAGGGTGTCCTGTCGCTCCGCGACGCCGCCGCGATCCGCCAATCGACCACGGCGCTCGCCACGAACTGGCTGCCGTCCGTCGAGAAGATCAGCGCGATCGAGGTGGCGGCCTCCGAAGTTCGCATCAAACAGTACCGCCTGATCCTGTTGTCGGACACGCCGGAAAACCGGGCGAAAAACGAGACCAGCCTCGCCGAAACACACACACGCCTGCGGGCGGCACGCCGCACGTATGAACCTCTGATCAGCACGCCGGAGGAGCGGACGCTCTACGATGCCTTCGCGGCGTCCTGGAGCAAGTTCGAGCAGGTGGACGGCGATGCCCGCCGCCTCATGGGATCAGGGCAACAGCAGGATGCTGTGAAGCTGTTGGTCGAGCCAAATGTCGTGGTGTTGTATGATGATGCCCGCGCCCTGTTGGCGCGCTTGGTCGCGCATGACGGACAGACGGCGTCCCGCGACGCGGATGCCGCGATGGCAAGTGCGAACGCGGCCACCGTCACGGCGAAGATCGGGATCGGTCTGGCCATCGCCTCGGCGCTGGCGGCGGCGGGGTTCGGCCTCCTTTACATCTCTCGGCCGATCCAGGCCATGACCGGGGCGATGTCGCGGCTCGCCGGCGGTGAGACCGGGACGGACGTGCCGTTCCGGGACCGCCGCGACGAGGTCGGCGCGATGGCGGCCGCCGTGCAGGTGTTCAAGGACAACCTGATCCGCAGCCGCGCGCTGGAGGCCGAGGCCGCTGAGGCGCGCCACGCCGCCGAAGAGCAGCGCAAGCTCGGCATGCGGCAGATGGCGGACCGGTTCGAGGCCGCGGTCGGCGGCATCATCGGGCAGGTCTCGGCCTCCGCCACCGAATTGCAGGCCACGGCCAGCGCGATGTCGTCCATGGCCAGCCAGACCTCCGCCCAGTCCATCGCCGTCGCTGCCGCCGCCGAGGAGGCCGGGACCAACGTCAACACCGTCGCGGCCGCCGCCGAGGAACTCGGTTCCTCCGTCCAGGAGATCGGCCGGCAGGTGGACGGCTCGACCCGGCTCGCCCAGGCGGCGGTCGGCGAGGCCGATCAGACCGGGGCGCTGGTGCTGGAGTTGAGCGGCGCGGTGGCGCGCATCGGCGACGTGGTCGGGCTGATCTCGTCGATTGCCGGGCAGACCAACCTGCTGGCGCTCAACGCCACGATCGAGGCCGCGCGGGCCGGCGCGGCAGGACGCGGCTTCGCGGTGGTCGCCTCCGAGGTGAAGGCGCTGGCCGAACAGACCGCCAAGGCCACCGAGGAGATCTCCGGCCAGATCGGCCGGGTCCAGGCCTCCACGGGTCAGGCGGTCACCGCGATCGGCACGATCACCGCGCGCATCCGCGAGATCGACACCGTGGCGACCTCGATTGCGGCGGCGGTGGAGGAGCAGGGCGCGGCCACGCAGGAGATCGTGCGCAACGTCGGCCAGGCGGCGCAGGGCACCGGCGAGGTGACCAGCAACATCGTCGGTGTCGCCGGAGCGGCGGAGGAGACCGGACGGGCGGCGGGCCAGGTCCTCGGCGCCGCCTCGGAGCTGTCGCGCCAGTCCGAGCATCTCACGGCCGAGATCGACCGCTTCCTGGCCAACATCCGGGCCGCCTGACACGAGCGGCTGCCGGGCGCCTTTTGCCCCCCGGCAGCCGCATCAGAAGGAGTCATCCGGCCCCGTCGCCGGAGGTTCGGTTCTCGGCGATCCGGTCCTCCGGCGGAACATGGCTGGTCCCCTCGGTGATCGGTATCTGGGAACGGCTCGGGAGAGAGTGCGGTATCAGACCGTACGGCCCTCGCCCCCTTCGGTCCGGCGCTTCGCCATGAAGGCGTCGAACTGCTCGCGGTCCTTGGCCCGCTTCAGCTCCTCGACGAACGCCGCGAAGGCGCGGCTTTCCTCCTCGAGGGCGCGGCGCTGCGCCTCAAGCCGGTCGAGTTCAGCGCTGCGATAGGCGTCGAAGGCCGCGTTGCCAGTGCCGTCGCGGCGGCTCGCCGCCTCGAACGCCCGGGCGAAGCGGGAGACCGGCCGCGCATCCCCGAAATCGGACATCGTCCGGCGGGCCGTGTCGCGCAGCTCGGCGAAGGCCGGGTAGCCCGCAATCTTCCAGGCGACGAGCGCGAGCCCGACGGGCCACCAATAGATGAAGCCGACGACGATCGCACCGATCTCCAGCGAACGGCGCGGGAACGGACCGGACCGGCTAAGCCTGCCGGTCGCCCAAGGGGAGGATGTCTGAGAGGTCACGGCTGTGCTCCGCTGTCCATGTGAACGCGGTTAACATGCGGGTGCCGACGACGCCTTTCAAGGCCGTCCGGTGCCGGATCCGTGTTCGCCGGACCGCGCGACGCCGTGGACGAGGGCGAGGACGCCGGCGCGCAGGAGTTCGAACTTGTCCGGGAAGCCGGGACCCCGCGGCAGGTGCCCGGCGGCCGAGAGGGTCGCGAGGCCGTGGGCCAGGGCCCAGACCTCCAGGGCGATGAAGCGGGGTGCGACGCCTCCGAACCCATCGGCGAACGTCGCCTGAAGCGCCTCGACCAGGAGATCGAAGGGGCTCGGCCGAGCGGCGGCGCCTGCGGCACCCGGCGCACCGTCGTGCTCGGCCGCGGCGGACGACAGGCCCCGGGTCTCGAAGATGGCGGCGTAATAGGCCGGCTCCTCTTCGGCGAAGGTCAGATAGGTTTCGCCCATGCGGGTGAACCGCTCCAGCGGGGTACCGCGCGAGGTCAGGGCCCGTGCGAGCCGGGCAGCGAGTTCGGCGAAGCCCCGCCCGGCGAGTTCCTCCAGCAGGGCCTCGCGTCCGCGGAAATGCCGATACAGGGCCGCGGGCGTCACCCCGACGAGGCGCGCGGCATCCACCAGCGTGAAGCCGCCGATCCCGCGCTCGGCGATGAAGCGGCGCGCAGCCTCGAGGAGCGCCTCCTTCAGGTTGCCGTGATGGTAGTTCCGCCGGTCGTTCGGTCCGTCCCGCCAGGGTCGCAAGATCTCACATCCTCTGCGCGCTCGTGCGCACCTCGCAGAACGTCCACCGCACTGTCGAGTCGGAAGACCGCTGGGGCTGCTGAATTCAGCGGGGTGGCGCCGGGCACGACCACGCAAGGCCGATTTTGTTGCCGGTCGCGTACGTGGGGCCGCGCTTGACCGGCTCTACGCCGCGCAACACTCTCGCGCCGCGGTCTTCCACCCCGGGGAAAAGCATCGGACATGGCTTTCGTGAGCCTCAAGGCGTGGCGCGCCCGCTCGGCCGAGCGGGCCGAGATCGCGGCCCGGCTGAAGCGGGAGCTGAGCGCGGCCCTGCGCCTCGGTGAGACCGACACTCTGTCGGTGAACGAACTCGCCTGCCCAGATCCCGGCTGCCCCGACATGGAGACAATCGTGCTGGTGATGCGGGCGGGCGCACCGACCCGGGCCCTGCGGATCCGGCGCCCGATGGATGCGGTGGACGCGAACGACATCGCCGCGCTCGTGGCGGAGGACAGTTTGGACCCGCCATCTCGATGATGTGATCCGGTGCCCCCGCTTTCGCGCGCGCCGCGTCGCCGGGCCGCGCGGCCTTTCCGGTCCGGTGGTGTACCCTACCCCAAAGCCGCGCTCCCACGAAGGATCGTCCGGCATTCGGGAGACGCACCATGAAGAGCCGCCGTCATGTCGTCACACTGGCCAGTCTAGCCTTGCTGCTGACCGCCGGTCCCGGTCCGTCACGCGCGGGCGAGACGATCCCGTTCTCGGAGAGTGCCTTCGCGGCCGCACAGCAGAGCGGCCGCCCGATCCTGGTCGAAGTCAGCGCGCCCTGGTGTCCCATCTGCAAGACGCAGAAGCCGATCCTCGCCAAGCTGTCGGCGGACCCGCGGTTCAAGGATCTCCAGATCTTCGACATCGACTTCGACAGCCAGAAAGCGATGCTGAAACGGCTCGACGTGCGGATGCAGAGCACGCTCATCGCCTACAAGGGGGCGACCGAGGTCGGGCGCTCCGTCGGCGAGACCCAGCCCGAATGGATCGAAGGCTTGGTCGAGAAGACCCTCTGACCGGCGTCCCTCTTCGGCGGGACGACCGATACCCTCGGGACACGGGAACGCTTCCGGCTTCGTTCAGGCAAGCCTGGGCATATCCCCGTCGCGGCCCCGGACTCACCCGGCCAGGCCCGACGGAGCCGACCGGTGACGAGCGACCGCCCATCCATCGCCACGACCCCCGACGCGATCGTGGCGGTGCCCGTGCGCAACGAGGAGGAGCGCATCGCGACCTGTCTGCGCGCCATCGACGCCCAGGCGGGCCTGGAACCGGGGAGCCTCGGGCTGGTCCTGTTCCTGAACAACTGCACGGACCGGACCGAGGCCATCGTCGCCGGGCTCGTGCCCACCCTGTCGATCCCGGTCCGGGCCCTGGTCGAGCAGTTTGCGGGTGCCCATGCCGGCTGGGCCCGGCGTCGCGCCATGGATGCGGCGGCGGAGTGGCTCGGCGATGCCGGACAGGCGGGGCTCATCCTGTCCACCGACGCCGACAGCCGGGTGCCGCCCGACTGGGTGGCCCGCAACCGGGCGGCGATCCGGGCGGGGGCCGACGCGGTCGCCGGCCGCGTCGAACTCGATGCCGCCGAGGCGGCCTTGCTGCCGCCGTCGCTGCCCGCCCGAGGCCGCCTCGAAGACCGCTACGACGCGCTCATCACCGAGGCGGAGGCGCGGATCGACCCGGACCCGCACGATCCCTGGCCGTGCCACCGCACCGCGATCGGCGCGACGCTGGCGGTGACCCGCGCGGCCTACCGCGCCGTCGGGGGCATGCCGGAGATACCCCTCGGCGAGGATGGTGCCTTCATCGCGCGCCTCATCGCGCGCGGCTTGCGCGTTCGCCACGCCACCGACGTGTGCGTGACCATCTCGGCCCGCCTCACGGGTCGCGCCCCCGGGGGCGTCGCCGACACGATTCGCGCGCGGTGCGAGGAGCCCGACGCCCTCTGCGACGCCCGGATGGAACCGTTTGCCCGAGCCGTTCGCCGCTACCTTTGGCGGCGCCGGTTCCGAAGGCTGCACGGCCGGGGCTTGCTCAGCCGCCATCACGCCTGGGCTCGGACGCTCGGGATCGGCGCGGCGGAGGCGGATCGGATCGCGACCCTGCCCCTCGGCCAAGCCATCGCGGAGGCCGAGCGCGCCAGTCCGCGGCTCGCCTACCGCCCCATCGGCCCGCGCCACCTGCCGCGGCAGATCCGCATCGCGCGGGTCGGCCTCGCGGCGATCCGCCTGGGCCTCGCCCTGTCCGGAACGATCCGGTCCATCGCAGCCGCGGCAGCACCCCGGCGCGCCGCGGTCGAGCCGCCGGCAACTGCGCCGGATCCGGTCAGCCGTCGCCCTGGGTGAGGAGTTCCCGGGGGGAGAGGCCGAAGCGGCGACGGAAGGCACGGCTGAAGGCGGCCGGGTCGGTGAAGCCGCAACTGGTCATGATCGACGTGACCCGGATGCCCGTCTTCCGCATCATCACGATCCGATCATGCGCGCGGTCGAGGCGCGCATCTCGGATTCTGGCGGCGATCCCCTCCCCCCCGGCAAAGGCCGCGTAGAGGCGGCTGCGCGAGATCCGAAGGTCTGCGGCCAGGCGGTCGGGACCGAATTCAGGGTCGTGCAGGCACCGCTCGATCCGGGCCAGAGCGAGGGAGCGTAGCGCGTCCCTAGAGAGCTCTTCGCCGTCGGCGCGCTCGGCCCCGCCGTTGATGGCACCGCGGAGCAGGTGGAGGGCGCCCTCGATGGCGATGCCGGTTTCCGCCTCGGACATGTCGGCGACTGAATACGCGAAGGCGCGAAGATAGGTGACAAACAATCCGCTCAGCGGCGTCGGACCGAACCTGCGTCCCCCGTATGCGCGCGTATCGCCCATCTCCGCGAGGAACGCGGATCGGGGCACGGTGAGCCGCAACTCCTCGTAGCGCCCCAGGTTTCCCCCACCGCCGGGCCGCTCCCAAGCGTGAAAGGCGATGTCGCCCGCTTTCAGGAGCGCACCGTTGTTGCCCTGCTCGATGTAGCCATTGCCGCTCAGGACCACCGTCACGCCGACGTCGTCGCGCCCGTCGCGCCGGACATGCTGGGCCGTCCGCTCGAGTTTGTAAGCGTCGCTGAACGCGTGGAGGATCGCGCCGTAGGGCGAGGCGGCGACCGTGCGGCCGGCCGAGAACGGCAGTGCCGAATCAAGTGGCGTCACGTCGACCCCGCCCATGATCGTGCTGCGCCAATAGTCGAAAGCTTGTTTTCCCTCGACCACGTCGGTCGTGGCGGTGGAAACCGGGACTTTCTTCTTTCTGCTCACAATGGATCGCCCCCACAATCCTCATTATCGGGCATAGGCGACGACGCCCTGGCACGCTTGCAAATCCAGGTTTTCAGATCCGACATCGACAAGCAACAGGAAAGCAAAGTTGCCGGGATGTGCCGCGCATATCGCTCAATGAGGGACAACGGTGTTGCAAAAATTTAAATCGGTCAATTTATAGGACTTAAACTTGAAAATTATTAAATATCAGTGCAACGAAGGTCTGGATAAGCAGAGCGGTTGATGGCTGCTTATTCAAAAATATTTTGAAATAATTTCTCTTGATCAATCACAGCCGAGACTTTGATGAACAACACGTCGTCGGTTTTCACTGTAAAAAATCTGCCGTAGATTGTAAAAACGAATTATGATCCAAATACATTGGTCGATCTGAAAAACAATATTACGGTTGTTGACGGGAACTGGGAGCGCGCGCGTTCGCCGCGACGAGACGCGTCATCGTTCGGTCATGACCCGTCAGGCGCTCGCGTCGCCGCACCCCGGCGCGCATGCCCTCAATGGCTGCCCAGGCCGGCCCGGGCCTCATCGCGCGGCGGTTCGGCACCGGCGAAATGCAACACCACCGAACGCCCGGTGGCGGGCGGGCTGGTCAGCGTCCCGCGGAACCGGGCGGCCTCCGCGTTGCCCAGCACCGCCCGCGGTGCATTGACCGTGAATGTCCGGATCACGCGACCGCCGGCGTCCCGGATCTCGGCGCGGAGCGGCGCCACAGGCATATCGGACCGCGCGACACCCACGAGGTCGCCCTCGACCACGAGTTCGGCCGGACGGCCCTCCTCGGCGGGGCTGCTGAACGCCACGACGTCACGGATCTCGATGCCGCGCAGGTTCACCGGCAGGCCGATCCGGGCGAACAGGGCTGCGGTCTGCGGGACCGTCCGGACCACGCTCACGCGGGCGAGGCACAGCAGCGGCAGGGCCGCCAGGAGCGTCAGCCCGACCGCCAGGGATGGTGACAGGCCGCCGCGGAGCCGGTGTCTTCTCCCGCGGAACGGCAGCCCGGCTGCGGCCGGGACCGTGGGAGTCGGGAGATCGGAGGCCTCCCGCACCGAGGCGGCCGCCTCTTCCCAGGCCGCGTCGGCGGCCGGATCGGCCACCGCCGCGAGTTCGGCTTCGTGGCCGGCGAGCACGTCGGCGGGGGTGATGAACCAGGTCTCGCGGCAGGCCGCGCAGCGGACCGAGCGGCCCTCCATGCCGACCTTTCCGGCGTCGATCTGGTAGGCGCTCGCGCAACTCGGGCAGACGATCAGCATACGCGCCATACTCGCATCCACCGGCCGTACCGCGGCCGGACAGTGAATTCGCCTGAGAAAGTGTGGCTGAACAGGGTTAAGCGCCCGTGAAAGTCCGAAGGCCTTGAAAACGCCCGCCGCTCCGGCGATGCCCGTATCGGGATCGGCGAGACACGGCACGGCCTTGAACCTACAGGCAAGCATGAAGAGCCTGCTGCCCGGCGCGGAGCGGCCGGTGGTGCAGTTCGAGAATGTCGGCATGCGCTACGGTCTCGGGCCGGAGGTGCTGTCGGACGTGAGCTTTCGCATCGCCCCGCGCTCCTTCCAGTTCCTCACCGGTCCTTCGGGGGCCGGCAAGACGACGCTGCTGCGCCTGATCCTGCTGTCGGTGCGGCCGACCCGAGGCCTCGTCTCGATCTTCGGCGAGGAGGTGAGCGGCATCTCCGCCAAGGCCCTGACCGGGCTGCGGCGGCGGATGGGCGTCGTCTTCCAGGATTTCCGCCTTCTCGACCATCTCACCACCTACGAGAACGTGGCGCTGCCGCTGCGCGTCCAGGGGCGCGCCGAGGCGAGCTACCGGGCCGAGGTGGTGGAGCTGCTGCGCTGGGTCGGCCTCGGCGAGCGCATGCACGCCCTGCCGCCGCTCCTCTCCGGCGGGGAGAAGCAGCGCGCCGCCATTGCCCGGGCGCTGATCGCCCGGCCGGACCTGCTGCTCGCCGACGAGCCCACCGGCAACGTCGATCCCGGTCTCGGGCGGCGGCTGCTGCGCCTGTTCCTGGAACTGAACAAGCTCGGGACCTCGGTCATCATCGCCACCCACGATTTCGGCATCATGGATGCGGTCGACGCCCGCCGGATGGTGCTCGGTGAAGGCCGGCTTCGGATCGAGGAATGAGCACGCAGGCCATCCCGCGGGCCCGGCCCGAGCCCCTCGCCGGTCCGCCGGTCCCGTCCGTGCCGGCGAATCTGCGCCGCAACGCGCCGCTGGTGCCGACCGACACGGCGGCGGGGCGCTCCCTGGCGGCGGTCATCGCCATCCTCACCTTCCTGGCGGGGCTCTGCGCCGGTGCCGCCGAGATGGTGGCGGCGAACGCCGCCCAGTGGCAGGGCGACGTCGCCCAGGAGGTCACGATCCAGATCCGCCCGGGTCCCGGGCGCGACGTCGACGCCGACGTAACCCGGGCAGCGGGCATCGCCAAAGCCGAGCCGGGCATCGCCGAGACGCGGGTCTTCTCCAAGGCCGAGGCCGAGCGGCTCCTGGAGCCGTGGCTCGGCAGCGGGCTCGATCTCTCGGACCTGCCGGTGCCGCGGCTGATCGCCTTGCGGCTCGCGAGCGGCCAGGGCACCGATCTGAAACGCCTGCGCACGCATCTCCTCGACGCGCTGCCTGGGGTCGCCAGCCTCGACGACCACGCCCTCTGGCTTCAGCGGCTCTCGACCGCGGCCAATGCCTTCGTCGGGATCGGGATCGGGCTCGTGGTCCTCGTCCTGGTGGCCACGGGGCTCGCCGTGACCTTCGCCACGCGGGGCGCGATGGCCAGCAATCGCGAGGTGGTGGACGTGCTCCACTTCGTCGGCGCGGACGACGATTACATCGCCCGCGCCTTCCAGCGCCGCTTCTTCGGCCTGGGCCTACGCGGGGGCGCCATCGGGGCCGGCCTGGCGATCCTCGCCTTCGTCATCGGAGGGCTCCTGGCCCGGGCCGCGCGGTCCGGACCGGCCGGTCAGGAGGTCGAGGCCCTGTTCGGCGCCTTCCAGATCGGTCTGCGTGGCTATGCCAGCATCCTCCTGATCGGCGTGATCGCGTCCCTGGTGACGGGCGTGGTCTCGCGGATCACCGTGCGCCGCTTCCTGGCCTAGGGACACCGCGCGCTGTTAGAAGGCGTGGACAGCGGTCACCAGGCGGGCGCGTTTACGATCCGGAAACCTTATCGTCGCGGTGTGGGGGCGGATGACCGGGCCGCCTCCGGGCCGCCGCAATCGACGCCGATCCTCCGGAGGATGACCACGCGTATGCTGCGCGCATCGGATCCGCTCACGACCGACGTCGTCGGTTGGGCCTGGCACGAGCGAGGCTGCCCGCGCACCGCGCAGCCGCGGCAGCGGGGGCGCATCGCGCTCTGGACCTGCGGCCTCGGGGCGGGTCTCGGGGCGGTGGCCCTGCTGGCCGGGTTCCTGATCTTCGTCAGCGTGCTCGCCCGGCACGAGCGGACGCCGTCCGACCGGGTGGACGGGATCGTGGCGCTCACCGGCGGCGCGCAGCGGATCGGCGACGCGATCGATCTGCTGGCCGGCGGCTACGGGCGCCGCCTGCTCATCACCGGCGTGAACGAGCGCACCAGCCGTGACGAGATCGCCCGCCTGAACCCGACCCAGCGCGCGCTCATCGCCTGCTGCGTCGATCTCGATTATCGGGCGCGCAACACGATCGGGAACGCCATCGAGACCCGGCGCTGGATGCGGGCCCATCGCTTCAGCACCGTGGCGGTGGTGACCTCGAACTACCACATGCCGCGGACGCTGATCGAACTCGATCACGCCCTGCAGGACAGCGACCGCGTCCTGCCGCATCCCGTCGTCACCGAAGCCTTCGACGCCGACCGGTGGTGGCGGAGCCCGCCCGCGGCCCGGCTCGTGGCCTCCGAATACGTGAAGTTCCTGGCCAGCTGGGTGCGCACCCGGTTCGAAACGGATCCGGAACGGTCCCGGGCGGCGGTCCTGATCGGGCGCGGCAAGCCCGTGAAGATCCCGGTGAAGATGGTCGCCGAGCCGCTGGCGGCCCGCGACGTGGATTGAGCCGGCGAATCGGGGGCTCCGCGTCCCGCGGGGAGCACCCTATTGGCCGCGGCAATGCGCCTTGATCGCCGCGGAGAACTCCCGGTCCGATCCCTGGACCTGCGCCAGACGCTCGCCGCGTTCCGAGCCGGAGAGGCAGCGGCCATAGACGCTCGCGACCCGGCGCATCGTCTCCACGTGGCGGCGCCAGACCCGGCAGTTCTTGGCGTCGTCTCCGTCCGCCTGTTCGAGCTGGTCGACGGCCTGCCGCTGCATCGATTGCGCCACGAGCAGGTCGCGCGCGCAGGTCGTCTCGCCCTGCGCCAGGACCGGACCGGTCAGCCCCGCGGCCAGCGCGAGGGATGCGGCGATTCGGAGGTGGGGCATCACGCGGCCTGCGGCGCCGTGGAGCGGGTCAGGAGGGCGTAGAGCGCGCCCGCATCCCGGGCCGCCCGGATATGCGCCAGCATGCCGGGCTCCCGCAGGATCCGGGCGACCTGCGCGAGGGCCTTCAGATGATCGGCGCCGGCGCCTTCCGGGGCCAGCAGCAGGAACGCGATATCGACGGGCTGTCCGTCGAGGGCCTCGAAATCCACCGGCCGATCGAATCGGGCGAACAGACCGAACAAGCGGTCGAGCCCGGGGAGCTTCCCGTGGGGAATCGCCACCCCGTCGCCGATGCCGGTCGAGCCGAGCCGCTCCCGCTGGAGCAGCGTATCGAAGATCGGACGCTCCCCGAGCACGGGCAGGCGACGCGCCGCGTGGGTCGCGAGGTCCTGAAGGACCTGTTTCTTGGTCCGCGCGCGCAGCGACGGCACGACCGACTCGGGGTCGAGGAATTCCAGAACTGGCATCGAACGACCGTTGCCCCGTCGCCCGCCCGGTCAGGGCGGGCCTCGTTGCAGGAACAGTGACGGCCGCCTCGGCCGCGTCCCCGCACATCAATCGACCGGGAAACAAGCCGGTTCCGGCTCCGTTCCTCCCGACCTGCCCCGTCAGTCGACGGCGTTCAGCGGGTCCACCCAGCCGATTGCGCCATCGCCGCGCCGATATACGACGTTGATGCGCCCGGTGCCAGCATGGACGAACACGAGCACCGGCGAGCCCGTCATGTCGAGGGCCGTGACCGCCTCGCCGATGGTGCGGCGCTGCAGGGTCCGGGTGCTCTCCGCGACGATCGGCGGATGCGCGTCCCCGTCGGCCGGCTCGTCGTCCTCCTCGTCCGGCGCGGCCAGGACCGCGTAGGCCGCCTCGACCGCGACATCGTCGGTCGACCCGGTTGCGTGCTGCTTCAGACGGTGCTTGTAGCGGCGCAGCCGCGTCTCGAGGCGCTCGGCAGTCTGCTCGAAGCTCGACCGAGCATCGTGCGAGACCCCGTTCGCCTCGATGGTCAGGCCCGATACGAGATGCAGCACGCAATCCGTGCGGAAGGCCGACCCGTCCCGCCGCAGCGTGACATGGCCGGTGCAGGCTTCACTCATGTGCGAGTCGAGGTATTTGGCCTGTATCGCCGACATGCGGTCCTCGACGCGGCCGCGCAGACTCTCGCCGAGATCCACGCCGTGGCCCGTGACTCGCAACGAACCCATGTCGCCTCCCCCGTTTCGATGCAGGCGACCGACTTAGAGAGCCGGCTCGCGTTAAGTCAACGGAGGTGCGCGGATCAGCGGACCGCTTAACCCTGGGTTCAGCCGGGCCGCGTGTATAGACAGGCACCGAGCGCGCGTTCCGCCGGAGCGGCGATCGGTTCGGGACACGGCACGCGTCAGGACGCGGAAGCGGGGCCGGACCGGAGTGCCGCGCTGTCGGCAACGGCTTCAGAGACGAGAGACCGACCACCGTATGATAAGCCCCGCCCGACCGCCCCTTGCCCTGACCCGCCGCGGCGTGCTGGCCAGCGCCCTGGGCGCTGCCGCGGGATCGCTTCCGGGCAACGCGATCGCGGCCGATCCGGAAACGGCGCCGGCCCTCCCGGGCGCCGGCGAGGCCTTCGAGGCGAACACGCTGCTCGATTTCGCCCGGGCCCGGTCCAAGGCGCCCTTTGCCGGCCCGAAATCCGGCGATCTGCCGGCCGCCCTGAAGAACCTGTCCCGGGACGCCTACGAGGCGATCCGCCCCGCCGCGGGACGGGCCATCTGGACCGATCGGGGCATCGGCTACAGTTTCGAGCCGCTGTTGCGCGGCTCGATCTTCGACACGCCGGTCGCCCTGTTCCTGGTCGAGAACGGCCTCGTGCAGCCGGTGTCCTACGACAAGACCGCGTTCTCGGCGCCGGGGGTGGACCTGCCGGATCTCCCGGCCGCGGCCGCCTTCTCGGGCTTCCGCCTGCGCGCCCGTTTCGTCGACGGCGGCGATCTGGCGGATTTCGCCCTGTTCCAGGGCGGCTCCTTCTTCCACCTGGTGGCGGAGGGACAGGATTTCGGGATCAACGCCCGGGCCCTCGCCCTGCGGCCGGCGGATGCCCGCGGCGAGGAGTTCCCGCTGTTCCGGGCGCTGTTCATCGAGACCCCCGCCCCCGGGCAGCCCGTCGTGGTCCACGCTTTCGCCGAATCGGATTCCGCGACGGCGGCGTTCAAGCTGACCCTGACCCCGGGCCGGGAAGCCTCCGTGGCCGGGATCGACGGCACGGTGTTCGCCCGCGCCGACCTCGACCATATCGGTCTCGGCGGCATGCAGGGGAGCTACCTGTTCGGGGCGCTCGACCGGCGCCGCGTCGACGACCTGCGCGCCGCCGCCTTCTCGGTGGAGGGATTGGCGATCCACAACGGCTACGGCGAGCCGATCTGGCGCCCGGTGCACAACCCTGAGGCGCTCCAGGTCTCGGCCTTCGTGGACCGCGGGCCGAAGGGCTTTGGCCTGATGCAGCGCGCCCGTTCCTACGATGACTTCGACGACGACAGGCGTCACTGGGAGCAGCGGCCCTCGCTCTGGCTGGAGCCGCTGGACGATTGGAGCGAGGGCGCCGTGACGCTGCTCGAGATCCCGAGCGATTCCGAACTCAACGAGAACGTCTTCGCCTATTGGCGACCCAAGGCGACGCTCGCCAAGGGCGGCGAGATGCGCTTCCTCTGCCGGCAGCACTGGTCCAAGGGATGGCCCGACCCGCTGCCGCCCGGGATCGCCCGCGTCAGCGACAGCCGGTGCGGCCATGGCAGCGCCGGCAACCGCCGCCTGTTCGCGGTGGATTTCCAGGGGGATGCGGTGATGGACCCCGGGGACATCGACGTCGATCTCAGCACCTCGGCCGGGACGATCACCCGGCAGGACCGTTATGCGTATCCCGCGCGCAAGACCCTGCGGATCCTGTTCGAGCTCGATCCCGGCGGTGAGCGGGCCAGCGAGCTGCGCCTCGCGCTCCGGCGCGGACAAGACCGGGCCAGCGAGACTTGGCTGTTCCGCTGGACCCCGTGACCCCTGACCGAAACCGAGGATCAGCCTCCGCCGTGCGCATGGACGAGACGACCACCCTGCCCAAGCCCGCGGTCCAGCCGGACGCGCAGCCCGGTCCGGCCGCTCGGGAGGCCGGCTCCGGCCTGCCGCCCGAGGCGCCGCTGGCGATGCCGGTCCAGGATCTGTCGCGCTGGGACGCGCGTGCGGCCCACATTCCGTCGCGCCGGCCGCGCGATCCCTGGCTCGCGCGGCTCTGGGTATTCGGCGGCGCGCTGGCGCTCACCGGCTATGGCGGCTGGCAGATGGTCGAGACCGTGTCGGTCTCGGGCAGCCCGACCGGGCTCCAGCTGGTGCTCGTGGTTTTGTTCTGCTTGACCTTCTCGTGGATCACGCTGGCCTTCACCAGCGCGCTGCTCGGCTTCGCGGTGCTGCTGCGCCGCCCGCGGGCGGCGGCGGTTCCGGCGGTGCTGACGACCCGGACCGCGATCCTGATGCCGGTCTACAACGAGGCGACGGCCCGGACCTTCGCGGGGGTCGAGGCCATGCGGGAGGCCGTGGAAGCCACCGGGCTGGGGCAGCACTTCGACTGGTTCGTGCTCTCGGATTCGACGCAGCCCGATGCCTGGATCGCCGAGGAGCGGGCCTTCCTCGACCTCCGCGACCGCCTCGGGCCGGACGCCCGACTCTCTTATCGCCACCGGCCGAAGAACCACCATCGCAAGGCCGGCAACATCGGCGACTTCGTCACCCGCTGGGGTGGCCGATACGACCACATGCTCGTGCTCGATGCCGACAGCCTGATGAGCGGCCCGGCGATCGTGACCCTCGCCGCCGCCATGGAGGCGGACCCGGATGCCGGCATCATCCAGACGCTGCCGCTGATCATCAACCGCAACACGCTGTTCGCCCGGCTCCAGCAATTCGCCGCGCGGATCTACGGCCCGGTGATCGCCGCCGGGCTCTCGGCCTGGTCGGGGCGGGGCGGCAATTACTGGGGCCACAACGCCATCATCCGGACTCGGGCCTTCGCGGAATCCTGCGGCCTGCCCGATCTGCCCGGGAAGCCCCCCTTCGGCGGCCACATCCTGTCGCACGACTTCGTGGAGGCGGCTTTGATCCGCCGGGCCGGCTGGGCTGTCTACATGCTGCCCCGCCTGCCGGGCTCCTACGAGGAGAGCCCGCCCTCACTGATCGACGTGGCGGTGCGCGACCGGCGCTGGGCCCAGGGCAACCTCCAGCACGCGCGGGTGATCGGGGCGGCCGGCCTGCATGCCGCCACCCGCCAGCACTTCGCCACCGGCATCGCCGGCTACCTCGCGTCGCCGCTCTGGCTGCTCCAACTCGTCGTCGGTATCCTGCTGGTCCTTCAGACCGCCACGGAGCGGCCGGACTATTTCGGCGGCGCCGGCTTCTCGCCGGTCTTCCCGCGGTTCGACCCGGTCCGCGCGCTGCAACTGTTCGGGCTGACCATGGCGGTGCTGCTGGCGCCGAAGCTGCTCGGCCTGATCCTTGCCCTGCTCGACGGGCCCGTGCGGCGGGCCTGCGGGGGCGGCGGGCGGCTGATCCTTTCGAGCCTCGTCGAGATCCTGCTCTCCGCCCTGGTGGCCCCGGTGGCGATGGTGATCCAGTCCGGATCGGTGATGGACATCCTGCTCGGGCGCGATACGGGCTGGAACCCGCAGCGGCGCGACGACGGCTCGATCCCGCTGCGCGATATCGTGGCCCGGCATAGCTGGCACATGGTGTTGGGTCTGGTCGCGGGGGTCGCGGCCTTCGCGATCGCCACGTCGCTGTTCCTCTGGATGAGCCCAACCATCGTGGGCCTCGTGCTGGCGATCCCGATCTCCTGGGCGAGCGGCCAGCTCGGCTTCGGCCTCGCGCTCAAGCGGCGGCGCCTGCTCGCCACGCCGGAGGAGGCTACGCCGCCGGAGATCGCCACCCGCGCCGCCGGCCTGGCCGCCCGCAATGCCGCGCAGGCGTTCGACGCCTCCGATGCCCTGGCGGCCCTGCACGCCGATCCCCGCCTCGCCGACGCGCACGCACGGATGCTGCCGGCCGGCCGCGACCGTCCCCGGGGCGCCATCGACCCGGACCGGACGCTGGCCGCCGCCAAGATCGATGAGGCCGAGACGGTCGGCGAAGCGCAGGCTTGGCTGACGCCGCGGGAGCGCATGGCGCTGCTGCACGACCAGACGCTGATCGACCGCTTGGTCCGGCTCGGTTGAGGTCGAAGACCGGAGGGCTTGATCCGGACCGGGCATTTCGCGGCGAAGCTGACACCGGGCGGACCTTGGAGGCTGTTTGACCGGTCTTTCCCTGTCGCGATCTCATGCTGAGAGGCCGTGAGCCTTTCGATCGATCGCGCGGTCGGCGGATGGGTCAGTCCGGAACAGCCACGCGCCCTCCCTCCCCCGCCTGCGATGTTCACGCATTGCCGGCCGACACGTTCTCTCCTCCCCCTTGCGGGAGGCGTTGGAGGTGGGGGTGGTGCAGGATGGAGCGGTGCGGTGCCGTCTGCACCACCCCCACCCCTACCCCCTCCCCGAAATGGGGAGGGGAAAAGCGCTCTTTTTTCCAGAGTGGTGGTGTCAGACTGAGACGCGTGAATCCCGTTGCCCTCCCCCGCAGAGGCTACGGGATTCACATAGCGGGTTTGGTGACGTGGCTTTGGGAGCGCGGGCCTGTCGCCCCTTCCCGAGCCGTTGTTTGAACATCGGAGCCCGGGCGGGAGAGGCTGCTCGGGGCCGGGCGTGGATCGCGGCGATCGATCGGCGGCCGCGTCCTCCGTCAGAGGCAATTAACCCTTCGACGCCTAAGCTCTCCGTGTCCAACCGGATCTCGTACTCGGAAGCCGCCATGACCCTGATGCTCGGTCTCCTGCTCCTGCCGCTGGCGGTCGCCATCGTCCTGGCCCGCGGCGAGCCGGTCCGCACCATCAGCTGCCTCGGCGCCATGGGTGTCGGTTGCGCGATCGCCTGCCTGAGCGTGGTGAGCCTGATCCGCCACCGGACCTGACCGCCGGGCTCGCGCGGCTAGAGGAACCCGACCTGCCGCGCGCCGCCGGTGAGCGTCCGTCCCGCCCGGGCCACCAGTTGCGAGAAAGCCAGCGCGGCAGCGGTCGCCTGCGCCCGGGACGGAAAACTCCGGCGGGATTCGAGGACGGTCTCGGCGGTCTCGTTCAAGAGAACCCAGGACCACAGCGACCGGCTGTTCTCGCGGATCTCGAACTGCACGGGGCGCCTGCCTTTCTCAGCATGCGAGCGCGTAGACTTGCAACGATCGGTGACATCCCGATGACATCATCGGCGCCGCGTCAAGATCCGATGCATAGCCAAATCATCAACTTCGCGGACCCGTCAGAGATGGCGATAGAGGCACATATTTAAATTGCCTTTGATACTTCATCACTCAAGACTATTTGGCTTGAGATCTTGATAAATTTAATACGAATGTTGATTTGAAAATAGATCCAGTCACTGTCCACAGACTCAATGACGGTGCGGCCGACTTTCGAGCCCGAAACGCCTGATATCGCCCGTGTCGGTGGATCGCACGAATGCCATGTTTCCGGCGGCTTGACGGGCCAGGCAAATTCTCAGCAGCCAGTCGACCGGAGACCGCATGAAAGCCGTGAACGCGCGCATCGCCGAAGAACTCGGCGTCGCGGAAGCGCAGGTAGCCGCGGCGGTGGCGCTCCTCGACGGCGGGGCGACCGTCCCGTTCATCGCGCGCTACCGCAAGGAGAATACGGGCGGACTCGACGACACGCAGTTGCGCCGGCTCGAGGAGCGCCTGTCCTACCTGCGCGACCTCGACGACCGCCGCCGTGCCATCGTGGAGGGCATCGAAGCCCAGGGCCGGATGACTCCCGGCCTCGCTGCGGCCCTCGCGGCTGCCGAGACCAAGGCGCGGTTGGAAGACCTCTATCTGCCGTTCCGGCCGAAGCGGCGCACGAAGGCCCAGGCCGCCCGCGAAGGCGGGCTGGAGCCGCTGGCGCAGGCCCTCCTGAAACACCCCGACAGGGCCCCCGAGCGCGCGGCGGCTGCGTTCGTGGCGCCCGAGCGGGGCGTTGCGGATGAGGCGGCGGCGCTGGAGGGAGCCCGCGCGATCCTGGTCGAGCACTTCGCCGAGGATGCCGATCTCGTCGGCCGCCTGCGCGCGGATTACTGGCGCAGCGGCCAGCTCGTCGCGAAAGTCCGTAAGGGCAAGGCGACTGAGGGGGCGAAATTTGCGGATTACTTCGACTGGAGCGAGCGGCTGGAGCGGATGCCCTCGCACCGCATCCTGGCGATCTTCCGCGGCGAGCGCGAAGAGGTGCTCGATATCGCCTATGCGGCGGAGGGCGAGGAGTCGCCGAGCGGGGTCCCGGGCCCGTTCGAGACGGCGATCTGCCGGCGATTCGGCCTCGCCGCCCTCGGACGTCCGGGCGATCCCTGGCTCCTCGAGACCGTCCGCACGGCCTGGCGCACGAAGATCCGGACTGGGATCAAGCAGGACCTGCGCAGCCGGCTGTTCGAGCGCGCCGAGGACGAGGCCGTGAAGGTCTTCGCCGGCAATCTGAAGGATTTGCTGCTCGCCGCTCCGGCCGGCGGGCGGGCGACGATGGGGCTCGATCCGGGCTACCGCAACGGCGTGAAGGTCGCGGTGGCGGACCGGACCGGCCGGATCGTCGCGGTCGAGACGACCTACCCGCACGAGCCGCAGCGCCGCTGGCGGGAGGCCGTGGCGGCGCTCGGGCGGCTCTGCCGCCTGCACGGCGTCGAATTGCTCGCGGTCGGCAACGGCACGGCCTCCCGCGAGACCGAGCGGCTCGCCGCCGAGATCGTCGCCGCCAATCCCGACCTGACGCTCGCCAAGGTGACGGTGTCGGAGGCCGGGGCCTCGATCTATTCGGCCTCCGAGATCGCCGCGCGCGAATTGCCCGATCTCGACGTGTCCCATCGCGGCGCCGCGTCGATCGCCCGCCGCCTTCAGGATCCGCTGGCCGAACTCGTGAAGATCGACCCGAAATCCATTGGCGTCGGCCAGTACCAGCACGATGTCAGCGAGGCGAAACTGTCGCGCTCGCTGTCGGCGGTGGTGGAGGATGCCGTGAACGCCGTCGGCGTCGACGTGAACACAGCCTCCCCCGCCCTGCTGGCGCAGGTTTCGGGCCTCGGCACCGCGCTGGCCGAGCGGATCGTCACGCATCGGGACACGCACGGGCCGTTCCGCTCGCGGGCCGCCCTCAAGGCGGTGCCGGGCCTCGGTCCGAAGACCTTCGAGCTGGCCGCGGGCTTCCTGCGCATCCAGGGCGGTGAGGACCCGCTGGACACGTCCGGCGTCCATCCGGAGGCCTATCCGGTGGTGCGCCGGATCCTGAAGGCGTCCGGGAGCGACATCCGCGTTCTGCTCGGCAACACGGGGGCGCTCTCCAAGCTGACACCCGAGACGTTCGTCGACGCCCGCTTCGGTCTGCCGACCGTGCGCGACATCATCGCCGAGCTGGAGAAGCCCGGCCGCGATCCACGCCCCGCCTTCAAGACCGCGCATTTCCAGGAGGGCGTCGAGACGATCGGCGCCCTGAAACCGGGCATGCAGCTCGAGGGCGTGGTCACCAACGTGGCCGCGTTCGGCGCCTTCGTGGATATCGGGGTCCATCAGGACGGCCTCGTCCACATCTCGGCGATGGCGCGCCGCCGAATCGCATCCCCCACGGAGGTGGTGCGGATCGGCGAGGTGATCCGCGTCCTGGTGTTGAGCGTCGATGTCCCGCGCAAGCGGATCGCACTGTCGATGCGCCTGGACGATCCGATCGAGCCGCCGGTGCCGGCGGTGCGTGCGGGATCCGAATCGCGCCCGGCTCGGTCGCGCGCATCGCCGGAGGCGCCGGCGGGCGGCCCGCTCGCGGATGCGCTCCGGCGGGCGGCGATATCTTCGTCGCGCCGCGGTTGAATCGCATCGCCGTGACGGCACCCGCACGATACCTGTCCCTCGATGCCGCACAGCCATCGGCCGGAGTGAACTGATGCCAGCGACGCGCGACGCAGCTCCCAGTCCGCTCATCGGTCCGGCCCGCCTCATCCGGGCGGCGTTCGAGGGTGAAGATATGGCCGTCCGGGCCAACGCGATCCTGTCGGCATCGACGGACGGCGTCCTCGAAGCCGGCACGGCCCTCGACCTGTCGACGATCCTTCTGCTGATGCATCGCCACGATGAGGCGCTCCAGCTTCAGGCCGAGGTCCTGCAGAATAACCGGCACTTCGCGCTCCGCTCCAACGGGCCCGCCGCGACGACCCGCGTCCTGGTCCTCGTCACGGCCGGCGATCTCATGGCCAATACGCCGGTCGATTTCCTGCTGGATGATCCGATCTTCCACGTGGAGTACGTCTTCGTGCTCCCCGGGGATCCCGCCCTCGAATCGCTTCCGGAACACGACGTCTGCATCGTCGGGGTCGCTTATTCCACTGCGAACGAGCCGGTGCTCGACGCCCTGACGTCCGCCGCCGCGCGCTGGGCCAGGCCCGTGGTCAATCATCCGCGCAACGTCCTCAAGACGTCCCGGCACGGGATCGCGGACGCGCTGCGCGGTACGGCGGGCGTCGTGGTCCCGCCCATCGTCCGCATCGCGAAATCGGAGCTCGCGTCCAGAGCGAACGAACTTCCGGACGGCTTGCGCTACCCGGTTCTCATCCGCCCCATCGACACCCATGCCGGCAACGCCCTGCAGAAGCTTGACGGGCCCCAAGACCTCGAAGCGTACTTACAGGGCGCCGACGAGGCCGAATTCTACGTCACGCAGTTCTGCGACTACAGCGGTCCCGATGGGCTTTACCGGAAGCTCCGCATCGTCCTGATCGACGGCGCACCGTTCCTCTGCCACATGGCCCTGCGCGATCACTGGATGATCCACTATCTGAACGCGGGCATGAACGAGGACCCGGCCAAGCGAAGCGCGGAGGCCTCGGCGATGGCCGCGTTCGACGACGCCTTCGTACCCCGTCACCGGACGGCCCTGGCCGAGATCCACCGCCGGACCGGGCTCGACTACCTGATCCTCGACTGCGCCGAGAGTCGCGACGGTCGACTGCTGGTCTTCGAAGCCGATACCGGGATGATCGTCCACGATATGGATCCCGTCGATCTGTTTCCCTACAAACCGCCTCAGATGCGCAGGGTCTTCGCCGCGTTTCATCGGGCGATCGAGACACGCGCGGCGCGCGCCGTGTGAAAGCCGGCGCGACGCGAGGACGGGCGATCACTCAGAGTTTGTAGGATTGCTCGCCGATATGGCCGAGCTCCTTGCTGAGGGAGGGATCGCACCAGATCCGATAGCCGAGGGACCGGACGCGATCGCTGAAATCGTAATCCTCGCCGATGTTGACGCCGGCCTCCTCATCGACGCGAAACCGGAAATACGGCCGCTTCAGCCGCTCGAACACCGTGGCTTTCACCAGCAGGAAACCCGTCGGAATGCGTGCCATCTCCAGCAAGCCCTTCGGCACGTCCGCGGGCTGCTCCGGAAGGATGTCACCCAGGAAATGGAACGGCGCCGTCCGGCGGGAGTAGGTCGCCGCAATGATATCGACGTTGCGCACCAGAAGCCTGAGCAGGGCATCGCGCGGGAACGTCATGTCACTGTCGATGAACAGGACGTAATCCGCTTTGAGCTTCTGCGCGAAGTCGAGACCCATGTTTCGCGCGTCAGCGACGATCGATGATTTTCCAACCACGATCGACATCGGCATCTCGCCGAGCGAATGCATCATCGAGCTGAGGCACACGGCGAAATCTGCGTGAACCATCGTTCCGCACGGGATCGCGATCGTGACATGCGGGAACGTCATCGGGAGGTCGACATGCGGGGGACTTGCCTCGACAGGCGTTTGAACGATCACGGTCGAGCTCCAAACAGGATGTGGCACCGCCCGCGTCCACCCATTGATCGGCTCGGTTCCACCCGAACAAGATCCACCAGACCGCAGCAGCCGCCGCGGTTATGTGGGGTTATGGTTAATGGATCCTGAACATCTACGAAAACTGCTATGGATCAGATTTGATCTCTCAGTACTAAATTAAGGATCGCGTCGCATACTGTGGAATAGCGCGCCGCTTTAACGAGTCCGAAACGTCTGCGGAGCGATTACTGCTGAGCCCGAGAAACGGGTGGCACAAATCAGAAAGATATCGACCGATGTCCTCGATCACCCTCTCGGCCGCGACCCGTCAGAACCTGCTTTCGCTCCAGGATACGGCCTCGCTCCTCTCGACCACCCAGAACCGCCTGGCCACCGGCAAGACGGTCAACTCGGCGCTCGACAACCCGACCAACTTCTTCACCTCGCAGGCCCTCGACAGCCGCTCCTCGAGCCTGAACTCCCTGCTCGACGGCGTTTCCAACGGCGTCCAGTCGATCCAGGCCGCCAACCAGGGCATCACCTCGATCCAGAAGCTCGTGGATCAGGCGAAGTCGCTCGCCAACCAGGCGCTGTCGACCCAGCTCTCCACCACCGGCACGGCGACCAACGCTTTCCCGGTCACCACGAGCACGGCCTCCACGACGGCCCTGTTCACGATCAACGGCACCTCCGTGTCGGCAAACTTCGCCGCGTCGTCGAGCATCACATCCGTGGTGTCGGCATTGAACTCCGCGGTCAGCTCGGCCAGCACCACGTCGGGTGGTTCGTTCGGCGCGGGCGCGATCTTCTCGGTCGATAGCACCGGCACCAAGATCGTCCTGAACGCGCAGGCCGACGTGGAATTCCAGAACTCCACCAGCCAGGCGGCGCTCGGCTTCGCGTCGTCCTCGACCACGGCCTCGACCTATGGCACTGCGGCCAGCACGGTGGTCTCCAGCGACCTGGCCGTGTCCGGCGTCAGCCAGCGCAAGTCCCTGGCGCAGCAGTACAACAACCTGCTCAACCAGATCACCCAGCTCGCCGGCGATGCCAGCTACAACGGCGTCAACCTGATCGCCGGCACCGGCAACAACCTGACCATCAAGTTCAACGATACCGGCAGCTCCAAGCTGGATGTCGCCTCGGTGGACGCGACCGCCAGCGGCCTGGGCCTGACCTCGATCACCAACTCGAACAGCTCGACGAGCTCGAACGGGCTGGGCAACTTCCTCCTGAACTCCGACGTCAACTCCACCCTGACCACGCTGACCAACGCCGGCAGCGCGCTCAACTCGGCGGCGAGCAACCTGGGCTCGAACCTCTCGGTGGTGCAGAACCGCCAGGATTTCTCGAAGCAGCTCATCAACGTGTTGCAGACCGGCTCGGCCAACCTGACCAACGCCGATCTGAACCAGGAAGCCGCCAACTCGCAGGCGCTGTCGACCCGCCAGTCGATGGGCATCTCGGCGCTCTCGCTGGCCAACTCCGCGCAGCAGGGCGTCTTGCAGCTCCTGCGCTGAACGCGAGCTTGGGTGAAGAACAGGGCCGGCCGGGGTCATTCCCGGCCGGCCTTTCGTTTGCGCGGCGCGCCCTCGCGATTCGATGCGTCGCCGTGGCCCGTCGCCCTGTCGACCGCCGGACGCCCGGGTCGGCGGCGGAAGCGCCCAGCCCGACCGCCCGCCGCCCGCTCCCGAGGACACGCCGACGCGCCCGAGGCTCCCGGAGCGCGTGCCACAGGCGAACCAACGCGCAGGTCATGCGGACATCCCGGGCGTCGCCGCTGGGCTGTTGGAACGTCTCGATGGGCAACCCAGGCGCGTTGCCATGCCGGCCCGGCCCGCAGCACCCCGGTCTTCGAAGGCCATCGGAGCCTGTATTCCCCCAAGATGCCAGTCGTATCAGTATTACCTCTGACCAGATGCCGACAGGCAGCTGGTTTGTACGAGATACGATCGTTCCGTATTGCAGAATCTAGAATTTCAGGCGCCCGACACCGATCAAGCCGTGGATCGTCGCCGGCTGATGCGCGCGACCGCAGCGATTGCCGCCGGGACCGGCGGCGTCCTGGACGCCGAACTCCGACAGGTCCGCCGATCCGCGCGGCGTCGCGGTGCCGAAATCGTCCATCGCATCGATCCTGGGCGATGCGTCGGCCGCCATGGTTGTGTCTAGATGAAAGATCCCGGATACCGACGAAAGCGAAACGGGAAGACCAGCCTGGACAATTCAGGAGTTGGCGATAGCCTGGCAGGCAACTAAAACCCCATTACACCGAAGGTGAGGAACAGAGACATCTTGTTCGCCGCGGCGATTGCCGATTCGGGCCCCGGGAGAACAATCGGTTCAACAGACATACCGTTTCCGATTCGGCGCGTTGATTCTCGATTAACCGATGCCGCATAGTCAGATCCGGGGACCCGCTGGGGTGATCCATCTCCTGTCCCGGCGAGGCTCCGATGATCGTCTTGATAGTGGTGGCGATCGGCACCGGTCTCGTGACCGCCATCGTCCTCGTCCCGATCAGTATCGTGGCCGCGCTCGTCGCCGCGCCACTGGCGGCCAGCATTTCGGCCCTCGCCGCCGGATCGCTCCTGGCGTGGTTGGGCGCCCGGCGAGACCGGCGGAGACGTGCCCTCGATGCGAGGACCGAAGCGATGGTCTCGGCGCTGCGGGACGTCACCGGGCAGGCGGAACCGAAATCCCCCGCGCCAAAAGTCTCCCGGCGCCGATTGGGGTCCTGATCCCCCCATCCCTGCTGCCCGCGGGCGACCGAACTTCGGGAACATGGTCCGACGGTGAACCGGACGCGGCCGAGGCTCCGGGCAGCGATCGCCCGATCACGGGTATCCACCTCCGGGATGCGCGGCGGCACGGCGACAGCGGCCGCCACGCATCACGTGGCGCGACGCGGGATGTCGCTGGCGGAAGGGGTGTCTGCCGAAGTCCGATCCGTCGGCGTCCGTGATTGTCGTTTTTCCCTTGCGATCATAGGCTGTTGGCCGCCACACATTCCCTCGGTGTTCGCCGCCGTCCGCCGCAATCGCCGGCAAATGGTGGGGTAGCTGGTGGGGTGAATGGTGGGGCGGGATGGCGCGCGAGATTAACCGCCTCTCGGCGCGCAAGGTCCAGACGCTGACCGAGCCGGGCCGGCACGCCGACGGCGGCGGGCTATACCTCGTCATCGAGCCCAGCGGGTCGAAGCGCTGGATGATGCTGTACCGGATGCCGGGGCGCCGACGCGAGATGGGACTCGGGTCGGTCAGCGCCGTTTCGCTCGCCCGGGCCCGCGAGCTGGCGGCTGCGGCCCGCGCGCAGATCGCCGACGGCATCGACCCGATCGAGGCGAAGGCGGCCGCTGCGGCGCCCCCTACCCCATCAGCGCCCGTCGCGTTCTCCGACGTCGCCGTGACCTACATGGCCGATCGCGAGAAGACCTGGCGGAACGAGTCCCACCGCGCGCAGTGGCGGCAGACGCTGGAGGTCCAGGCCGCGAGCCTGTGGGGCATGCCGGTGGCCGATATCCGCACCGACGACGTCCTCGCGGTGCTCCGGCCTATGTGGCACGAGAAGGCCGAGACGGCGCGCCGGATCCGTGGCCGCATCGAGCGCGTGCTGGATGCGGCCCGAGCTGGCGGTCATCGGGCGGGCGAGAACCCGGCGCGCTGGCGCGGGCATCTCGACGTGCTGCTCCCGCGATCCCGCAAGCTGACCCGGGGCCACCACAAGGCGATGCCCTTCGCCGATGTGCCGGCGTTCTACCGAGCGATCGCGGCCGGGCGCACGAGCTTCTCCTCGCTGGCGCTGCGCTTCACGATCCTGACGGCGGCGCGGTCGGGTGAGACCCGCGGGTTGACCTGGGGCGAGGTCGATATGGAGGGCGCGCTCTGGACGGTGCCGGCCGAGCGCATGAAGGGCGGCCGGAAGCACCGCGTTCCGCTCACGGCGCCGGTGCTGGCGATCCTGTCATCCGTGCTGCCGGCCGATGCGAAGCCCGCGGATCCGGTCTTCCCGTCTCGGGTCGGGACGCCGCTATCCGATATGACGCTGGCGATGTTCCTGCGCGGAGCCGACTCGAACGGCTTCACCGTGCATGGATTCCGGTCATCGTTCCGGGATTGGGTGACCGAGGAGACCGACTTCGCGGGCGACCTCGCCGAAGCCGCGCTGGCGCACCTCGTCGGCGATGAGACCGAGCGCGCATACCGACGGGGCGACGCTCTGGTGAAGCGTCGTCACTTGATGGATGCTTGGGCCGCCTTCGTCGCGGCCGACAGCGCGGCGCCTTCGAGCACGCGCGCCAGCTCGGAGTGAGGGATCACCGTCGCGGTCCCTAGCTTCCGCGCTGCGAGCTGGCCGTCGGCGATCATCTGGTAGATCGTCGAGCGGCTGACGCCGAGGACGGTCGCTGCGTCCTTCGGCCTGTAGGCCAGGCGCTGGACGGCTTCACCCATTGTTCCCTCCCCGCTCCTTTAGCTCGGCAGCGCACGCCATCAGAAAATCCCCCGGCGCGACTTGGCAGCAGACGATGCCCCGGGCCCGGTACATCGCGACCATCGACGCCCGGTCCTCGAACACCAGGTCCGGCGTACGGCCCTCGTCCAGCCACTCGGCCTTAAGCACGGTGTCCGGCCGGTGGTCGCCCGCTGCCCGGGTCCGGATCGGGATGTGCCCCAGCCCGTGCGTCCCCAGCCACGCGGTCGTCTTGTCCTTCACCTCGTCGGACCGGCCGGACCAGATCTCGACCTCCGCGCCGGTTGCGGCGAGCGCCAGAAGCGTGCGGATGATCGGGTGGCAGGGCTCGTCCTGGTCGCAGGCCGCGTAGAAGGCGCGCCAGTCCTTCTGCCGGCCGGGCAGGTTGAGGAAGTGCGCGCGGTGCTCGGTGAGGGCGAGCGTGCCGTCCAGGTCGAACACGACGAACATGTGCTTCCTCATGTGGGCGCTGATCTGGGCTTCGAGGTGGGCGGAGTCTTGGCGCGCCTGGACAAGTCCGTCGCGCTGGCGGTCAAAAGGCGCGCTCATGCCGCCCTCGCGAGGTCGAGCGCGTCGACCAGGGCGAGTTGGTCCGGGGAACGTGTTGCTCTGCCGGCTACTTCGACAGGAAAGGCCCGTGCGGCATCCATGTCAGCGCGGACAGAACACAGTGGGAGGCGCACATGGCTCGCGATCACAGCGGTGGGGCGACGTTGACCCCTGAGGAAGCCGCGCTCGTCGAGCGCGTCAGGAACAAGCGGCTGGCCGAGGACGGCTGTCCGCAGGCTCGAACACCTGACGGCAAGGTGGTGCCCGATGACCACTCTCCCGAACCCGCTCCCGAAGCCGAAGAGCCAGGGCTGATCGGTTCGATGAAGGGGATGTAGCCCTGTAGACTTCACGATCGCACCTCCCCGCCGAACAGATCCCCCTTCGCGCAGTCGGTTCGATCGGCGACGGTGAAACCCTCGCGCGTGATCGTGCTGTCGGCCATGGGGCTACTTCGGGATCCGCGGATGCGGGAAGGTGCGCATCGTGCCGTCGCCGGCGACCGCGCGCAGGCCGTCCGACAGCGTCCGGGCGTCCGGGCGGTCCAAGACGAAGCGGACGGTCACCGGCTTGTCCTGGAGCGTGAAGGCGATCGCGAGCTCGACGCCGTCAGCCGTCGGCACCGCGTCGATCGTCCAGTCGGCGCCGTCGGGCGGGACGAGGCGGATTGCGCTCATGCAGCAGTCCTTCCGTAGGTTGCTTCCAGGGCCTTCCAGGCCTGCTCTTCGGCTGCCTCGGCGCGCTCGGCCCGGGCCTTCGCTTTGCGCCAGGCAATCTTCGCGACCTCCTCGGCCTTCAGCTCTCGAATGAGCTGCCGGTGTGTCGCTCGCTCTCCGGTCGCACGCTTCGAGGCGCAGTCCAGGTATCGTTCCAGCGCCGCACTGGCTTCGGCGCGCGCATGCTCGGCCCGCCTGCTGAGCACGTCCCAGCGAGCCGACCAGAGATCGCCAGCCGTGAAGGGTACCCACCGTCTGGCGAGGAGTTGGAGCAGCTCCTCACGGTCGAGGTCCTGAAGCGCGATCGCGGGCGGGGCGATCATCATCACGCGAGCCCAAGCGCTTGCATGTAGAGCTCGAGGATGGCCTCCTGCTCCTGGCGCTCGCTGTGATCCTGTTTGCGGATCCGCAGGATCGTGCGGACCGCCTTGGCGTCGAAGCCCCGGCCCTTCAGCTCGGCGAACACCTCCTTGATGTCGCCCATGATGCCGGCCTTCTCCTCCTCCAGCCGCTCCAGGCGCTCGATGAACTGCTTCAGCTCGTCGGCGGCCACGCCCTCGGCGGAGGAGACGTCGCCCGATGTGGATAGGCCCGCGGTCATGCCGCCACCTGCCCGTGTGAGCCGCCGGCGTCCGCGTCGGACGCTGTGAACGCGTACGCCGTCTCGCAGAACGGGCAGTAACTCGGGAGCGGGACCGACGCCTTGGCACCCCGCGGCTTGATCTTCTCCGTGACGATCGTCACGCAGGTGAAACCCGGGCGCTCCTTCGTGCCGAAGATGATCGTCGGCTGGATCTCGGTGTTCCGCTCCGCCAGGGCGGCGTTCATCTCGGCGATGCAGTCGCAGGCCATGGTGCGTCAGCTCCACACGATGCGGTCGAAGATCACCGCCGGGCCGGCGATCCAGGGCAGGGTTTCGGGGTCGTCGGCCGGATGATCCCGCAGCCAAGCGGCGCGGTAGATCGCGGTGGCGGCATCGTTGCGGGGCAGGCCCACGCCGTGCCCGTCCTCGTGGACGAACATGTCGGCGCGCTTGCCCTCGTGGAGCACGGTCACATGCTCGGGGTAGGCCTTGCCGAGGACGAGGAGCGCGCGGATCGCGGCGCGGATCTCGCTGTACCGGCTCGGCTCGACCGGCAGTTCGACGACGCGCGCAGTGCGCGTCCCGTCCGCATGCAGGATGAGAGCGCCGGTCATCATGGCGCTGTCCCATCCGGCGCGCGCTCCCGCACCACGGGCGCTGCCCAGGCCGCCCGCTCCGCCGCCTGCCGTTCGGCGATCGCCGCCCGGATCTCCGGTACGCGCTTGAGGGCGAGCTTCGCGGCGAGCCGCCCGGGCGGGTTGTGGTTCAAGCCTGTCGGCTGTCCCTGGATCAGCGCGCGAGCCGGGTCCCGAAAGGCGTGGACCTGCACCTCGGTGAAGCCCGCCTGAAACATGTGGAGGATCGTGCAGGCCTCCTCGGGCCCAGTCGTCCGCTCCTGTATCACCCGCACCATGCGGATGACGTGGTCGAGCGCGTCGGGCGCGCGACGGGCAGCCAGGACGAGGGACGGCGACGGCATGGGCGGATCTCCTCAGGCGCTACAGGGGACGGTCAGCGGGTGATGCGGAGCCCGTGGGGGGGGCGGCGCTTGGCTGACGCCTTGGTTTTTCTTGGTCGTGGCGCGGCCAGGGCGATCTCGTCGGGCGTCGCCGCGCGCCAGGTCTGCGACCACTCCGGGCCGAACAGGCCATCGTTGCCCGGCACGATGAGGCGCAGGCTGATCGCGCGCTCGGCTGCGGTGAAGCGCACGCGACGCCCGGACGGCGCCAGGCGATAGCCGCGCACGCCGTCCGGGCTGATCGTCGACACCATCACGGCGCCAGTGGCCAGGTCCGCGAGCAGCTGCAGGACTGGCTTGGCGGTCCGCTTCTTCGGCAGGACGACGATCGCCGGCTCGGCCATGACCGGCCGCGGTGCCTCCGGTTCTCCGGCGCCGTTCCACTCGGCGTCGGTCGCCGACCAGGATCGGCGCCGGGCCTCGGCCCGCACCTGCAGCTCGACCTCGGCGATCCAGCCCTCGATCCGGGCGGCGACGTTCCGCCCTGGCGGCACCAGGTACGTCCAGGCCTCGGCAGCGGCCCGCAGGCGCGGGAACGTCCTGCGCAGCCCGACCACCAGCCAGAACTGGCGCGGAAGGCTGACGAGGAAGCCGTGGGCGAATTCGGCGACGCCGATCGGGACGGCCGCAGGTTTCATGGCGTCGCCGCTCCATCGCAACCTTCGGCGATGTGCGCTGGCGCATGCCGAACGGAGACGCCCGCCGCCAGATACCAACCAGCAATAGAGCTGGAGGCGGTCATGGATCGATCGGACAACGTCGTGCAGCTTCGCCCGCCAAGCGTGCCCACGCGAGCTGTCGCGCGAAGCAGGCCCGAACCGGAACGGGGCCTTACCGATGTGCTCGTAGTCGGCGGGACCCTGACCGGCCTGATGCTGATCGCGCAGCAGCTTGTGCTCGGATTGAGCGCTGGTTGAGGATCGGTCATCGCCCCCACGCCTTCTCTTCTCGCCTGGGTGCGCTCAACCGCGCGGCAGCAGGTGACGCAGACGTGACCGCTTTCGGTCTTGGCGCTGTCCAGAGAAGCGGGGATCGGGCACCCCCGAGATTGGCGGCGCCCTTGCATTGCCCCGGTCGTCATACCGTTATGGCGAGGGGGCGGACGATGCGTTCGGTCTTGGCTTTGGTGTTGGCAATATTCGCATCGGGCGCGGCCAAAGCCGCATGTAATCCGGTTCCAATACAGGAGAGCGCCACCGATCTGCGCAGCTCTTTCGGTACTCGCATGCAAGCTGTGGGCGTCGGCGGGTGGTCGTTCGGCATCGAGACCCCAAGTGGTACGATGTACTCCTCGAAGACCACTCAGGTTCAGTTCTTTACCAAAAATGCTGGCGGCCTGGTCGAAGAGACTGGTCTCCTTTTGCCCTCCGAGGGCACGGCTACAGATGCGGCTCACATGGAAGCCGCTGCGACTTTCCTCGCGGCGCGCATCTCCGGATCGGCCGAAAGTGATTGGAAAACGCGCGTTGCCCGCGCGATCGCTGATACCCGCAGAAACGGCACCGTGCAGGCTGTGCGCGAAGGCGACACCGTCTTGATGTTTTCCAGTCCGGAGCTGGGCGCCGTAGCCCTGGTGGCCGAACGGATGCGCTGCCGTTGAAACGAACGTGGTCAGGCGGCCTCCCAATTCGCTGCTTGCCGCAACGTCGGTCATCCGATGCGCCTCCCAACTTCGCGGGCCGCAACCTCAGCGTTGTCGTTGGCTGCCGCCCCGGCGGCCGCCTTCCGCGCCAGGGTTCGGCGCAGCAACTCGTCGAGGACCGGGATCAGCACGAGGGCCACGGCGATCGACAGGACGAGGAGCGCCATGGCGATGGCGAGGGGAGCGGCACGCGACGTCATGCGGGCTCACCCTGCGCCGACGGTTGCGGGACGCCGTCGACGGCCATCTTCCGCAGGGCATGGCGGATCGTGGTGTGGTCGCGATCGCCGAAGATCCGGCCGAGGCGCGCCAGGGAGATTTCCGGCCGGGCCTCGTGCACAGCGGCGATCGCCGCCCAGCGCGCCCGCACTAGCGGCACGAGCTGGCACGGGCCGACAATGTCGGCGTAGGTGAACCCGAAGGCCGCGGCGACGCCGGTGAGGATGTGCCTCGGGTCGCGGGCCAAGTGCTCGGGCGTGAGGACCTGGGCCGCCAGGGCGAGCACCTGGGCGCGATCCTCCAGGATGGCCGCCTTGCGTTCGGCCGCCTCGAGCCGCTCGCGCTCCCGCTGCGCCTCGGCGAGAGCGCGGGTGCGACCCCCGTCCGGACGCGGGAGGACGGCGCGCGGCGCCCACGTGCGGGCCCGCAGGGCGCGGTAGTGGGCGTGCATTTCAGCCGCGGTCTTGAAGTCGCGCGCGGGGGCGCCCTGGCGGAGCATCAGGACCTCCCCGCGATCTGGCGCGGCGCCGGCGCCGAGGGCGGCACGGACACCAGGGCCTCGGCGACGTTGGCGAGCGAGGTCCGGGCGGGCGCCGGCAGCGCCACGAAGGCCGCGGCGAGGCGCGCGCCCTCGGGATCGAGGAGCATCGCCGCGACCTGGACGCTGGGGCTTCGCTCGACCTCGGACGCGACGCGGGGCGGTGCGCGGAAGGTCTCGACGGGGACGTGGAGCGCCGCGGCGATCCGGTCGAGCAGCATGGCGGTGGCAGACGGGGCGTGGGCCATCACAGGACTCCTGGGATCGCGGCCGGAGGCGCCGTCACGTCCCGGCGGCGCGCGCGGCTGGCGGTCAGCGTCGTGAGCGCGCCGAGCTCGTGCAGCAGCTCGGGGCTCAGCCGGGCTCGCCCGACCTCGAGGAGGCGGTTGGCCGTCCGGAGCGCGGCCAGCAGGACGGCATCGTCGTCGCTGCGCGGATGGTCTGGGCGCAGGCACGGCAGGAGCGCGACGTGGGGGCCGAGGTCCGGGTCCGGGGCGCCGAGCGCCTTCACGACGGCGTCGCACTCGCCCCGTGGGAGGGCGATCGTGACCAGCATGGTCTCGCCGGGCGCGCGGGGATCGAGGTGGGCGAAGATGCCCAGGAAAGCGCGGCCGCTCACGAGATCACCCCGACGGGCACAGGATCATAGGACGGCAGCTCGGCGTGGTGGACGAGCGTGAGGCCGTCCGTCGAGCGGGCGAGGACGGCGCCGGACGCGTGCAGGTCCTGCGCGGCGAGGCGGCCCAGGAAAGCTCGGGCGGCCGGATGGCTCGGGCGCAGCAGAGCAGAGCCGCCCGGTAAACGGTCGATCCACTCGACGATCTTCAGCTCCTCGCCCGTCACCGCATCGATGGGGACGACGCGGCGGCCGGCGAGCGGGTGCTCCTTGGCGTGGGGCATCAGGACGACCTCACGGATGATTGCGGGGGGGGGCAGCCAGGCGCTCACGGCCGGCATCGGTCAGTTCGGGGCGGCGCTCGCGGCCGTGGCCGCGCACCCGGACGAGGGAGGCCCGCTGGAGCGCGGCGTACTTCGCCGGGGGCACTTTTCGTCCCTCGGCGACCGCGCGCAGCGCAGAGAGCGTGTCGAGGTGCTCGTGCATGTCAGGCCGCCTCCCTGCGGCGGGCACGGGTCTGCGCGGCGTCGTCCAGGACGGCATCGATCAGCCCGTCTCGAACCACGGCCTCGAGGATGCGGCGGGCGAGCTCGCCGGCGGCGATCCCGCGCCGGCCGGCCGCAGCGCGTAGGCGCTCGGCATCGTCCGGATCGATCCGAAGCACGGGGGTCGACGCCTCGATGCGCCGGGCATCGAGGAACAGCTCGGTCCGGTACGGGCGACCGCGGCCGTGAAAGACGTGCGTGAGGGCGATCCAGCCGTGATCGCGCACCAGCACCATCGGTTCGGCGAAGCCAGCGCACCGGGCCGGCGCGGCGACCTCGGCGGCGATCGGCTGGCCGTCGCGGAAGTGTCCGACCCACACGAGGATCGGCGAGCCGACCGGGTGAGCAGCGTTGAAGGCCGAAACCTGCCGCTCGTAAGGGGCAGTCGACGCGGGGACGTAGGGACGGCCTGACATATCAGTGACCTCCTGTCCGACGCAGGCCCGCGAGCGGCCGGGGCGTGAACACGACGGCGCGATGCTCGTCGCACCAGGAGCCGTGCCGGTTGGAGGCGTCGATCGTTGTCGGCCGACCGCAGAAGCGGTGCTCGCCCCGCTCCAGGGCGGTGGGGAACTTGCAGCGGCAGAAGCCGAGATCGTCAAGGCGATAGGCGCCGAACTCGGGCCGGGCCGGAACCGGGACGGGCGCCGGTTCGGGCGCGGACGAGCGGCGGGCGCGCGCGGCCATCATAAGTCCCTCACGTCGACGACCCCGCCGCGGGACAGGACGGCGCCGGTGGCGCGGTCACGCACCAGCCCATCCATGCCGCGGGAGGTCGGGAAGAAGGTCGAGCCGGCCATCGGGCGTGACGGCGCCCTGGTGCCGCGCTCGCGCCGCTCCACGCGGCGCTGCTGCGCGATCTTGGCCGCGTCGGCGGCGTATTCGGCGCGATGGCAGGGCGTGCACCAGACGGCACAGTTGTCGAGCGTGGGGCGTCCGCCCATCCGATCGGCCACGATGTGGGCGAACTCGTAATGGCCCGGCTGAAGCGTGCAGGGACAGCGGTTGCCGTCGGCGTCGACGTGCTCGCAGCGCCCTTCGGCGCGCTCGAACGCTGCCTCGCGGACCCGGCCGGGGAAGTTCATGCGGAGGGCGCGCATCAGAAGGCGCCGCCGACGGCGCGGCGGGGCCGGTCGGCCGGAGCAGCGCGCCAATCGAGATCCCGCAGGGCAACGGCAGCCGTCCAGAGATCCGCGAACACGGGATCGACCAGAAGCTCGTTGACGTGGAGGCAGACGATCTCCGTCCCGCCCGAGCCGTTCAGGGCGGCGCAGTAGAAGCCGTCCCCAAAGGCCGGGCCGAGGATGGTGCCGGTGATGAGGGCGCCGTCAGCGAGGGGACGGCCGATACGGGTGCCGCGGGGGAGCGTCGGTGCGGAGGCCGAAGGCTGGTGGCGGTCGAAGTGAACGGTTGACACCGGGGCGGCTCCGTCGCGAGAGGCGATGGTGGTATCGTATGCTGTAAATCTACCGCGTCAAGCCAGTTCGCTGTAAAAATACCTCGTTCGATGTCCACACCTATCCACACGCGACATATCGTCTGTTCTTGCTTTGTTCTGAGACTGGCGGTTCGATCTCGTCAACTCAGACTTGAGGAACGCCCATGGCCTTGAAGCCCCTCGTCGCCCACGGTGTCCAACTATTCGTCACGGAGAGAAGCAAACTCACCCAGGGCCGATGCCTGGAGGCAAAGACTGCAGCGGAGGCCTGCAGGATTGCCGAGGAGAAGGTTCGCCTCGGCCGGGCCATCGGAGCCGCCGCCTTCACCCGCACGTTCGTGGATCCGAACTACGACGACGGCGGGGAGCCGATCACGCTGGCGATCTTCGGGACGGTGCCACGGGGAGTGGCGGATCAGCTGCCGTTCTGAGTGTGCCCCTTTAGCGCTCGCCGGTATCGTTTGCTCGTGGCAGTCTCCGGACATGGCAAAACCTGATCGTGCGGTATGTGAAGTCAAAGTCGAGGGTGACTGGAAGTGCGTGACGATCACCGAGGCGCACGACCATCATCGATCCGCGCCGAAACGCTGCCCGGACTGCCATGGCCCCGTGATGACCGCGAGCAACTACACCCAGCCGATCCGGATCAGGCTGAGCCACCGGAAGGCGCATGATGGTTGCCGGCTGACACCGGAGCACTTCAGCGGCACGCCTTCACCGCACCCGCAGGCGATGACGTAGGCGTGGCCTCTTCCTTGCCACGCACCAGCCACGGTCTCGTCCGACCGGACAATGGTGAGGCGCCCGTGAGCGACGAGGACGACTGGTCGTATGTCCCGGAGCTGATGAAACCCGGGCCGCCCTTCGATGGTGCACCCGTGCGCCTGAGGCTGACCGTCAGCCGCGCCGAGTTTGAGGCGCGCTTCACCCAGCCCGATGTGGCCACGACGGATCCTGGCAACATACGGGCGATCCAACACAGCTGGGCGCGCTCGGACGGGCAGCCGATGCCGGAGAACGACCCGCCGCGGTTCTGGAGACCTGTTTGAGCCGATCGCGCTGGCGACATTTGAGCCAGGCCGCCTGGGGCGGCCCCTCAGTTGCCGGCCTGACTGCCGTCAGAAGACCTGAACTTTGTCGAGGTGCAGGTAAGTCCGCTCGGCCAGTCTGAGGCGGACGTAGCGTGCTCGATCACCTGCAAGCAGGATCCGCAAGGGCCGACCATCCGCGCCGCCAAATGTATAGCCGCCCTGGTCATGGACGAGCCGCCACGCCTCCGCATCGTCCGACAGCAGCACCTGCAGGGTTCGCGAGCGCTCGCGGCCGCTGTCCATCCGGTTGTCGTGGTGACCATCGATTGCACGGCCGTGTAGGCGATCGAGGGGTGAAACTCGGCATGCGGCCCGAGAGGCAGCAAGCTCGACGATTGGCCGCCGTTGTTCGCCACGTTGAAGGTGACGCGCTCGCCCGCGACTTCCGAACAGACGGCCTGCACGGCCCTGTGGTGGGGGAGATCAGCCAAGTTCGCTTGGAGATCGGCGAATGCCGCATCGACGGGCTCGACGTAGACGCACGGGCTCGCACCGCTCGCCGCATAATCGTTGCGTTCCTGCCCCTCGTTGGCGCCGATGTGAAGGATGCTCTCGACGGGATATCCGGCCCACGCCATCTGCTTGAGTGCGTCGAGCATCCGGCCCCCTGAGTTTCGCCTGCGAAGTCGAGGCGACGGGCCGCTAGCAGGTCTCATGCACGGGCATGTTGCGGGGATCGACGAACACGCTCTTGTGATGGTCTCTGGGCGATCGCGTCGACGGCGTCCGGGAAGGCGCCGCCCGGCTCAACGGTCTACCCGCCGCCCAACTGTCCCTCGTCACACCGGTCCGCTGTCGCTGTTGCGCTGCTTGCACCGCCAGCCGACGAAGCAGGCCGGCACGTCCAGTGTTGGTTCGTAGGCCGGCGCTCCTGTCTCGTCCTGCTCGCACGCGCCGCTGTCCCGGTGGACGGTCTCATAGGCGAGATCACTCGACGCGAGCACCGCGTTCCCCGTCTTGGCGACGAAGGCCTTCAACGCCGAGCAGGTGAAGGTGCGCGTGTCGGTGCGGCCCTGGGCGATGGCAACGGTGGAGAGACCGACCAGGAGGACAGTAGCAGCGGCGTTCGATGTGTGGCGCATGGCGTCTCGCGGGGTGGTGATCGTTGCCCCGCATGGTGCGCCTCGGCTCATCCGGGCACCATGCTCGGCGGCGCGGCATAGTTGGGGTCGGTCATGTCGCCGGCTGCGCCTCACACGTCAGCGTTTCGGGCCACGTGTAGAAGGCGAAGGCGATGCCCTCGGCCTTCACCTCGTGGTCCTTCCGGGCCGGGCCGATCAGCGCGCTCGTGAACATGGTGACCCTCACGGCCGGCCAACTCGGCCGTAGCGCCGCCACCAGTGCGCGGCATGTCTGCTCGAAGACCTTGCGGTTGGCTCGATCTTTAAGATCAAAGCGCTGCCAGCGTGAGACGACGAGGTTAGCATACGACTCCCGGTTGAGCGCGTTCGCGGTCAGCGAGAAATCCGGGCCGAGCGTCCATACGCACGTGCCGGACAGATACTTCGGCTCACCACACTCGGGCTGTCCCCAGTCCACGTAGTCGCCGATCCGGGCGGACGCTGCGGCAACCATGGTACCGACGTCCTTGCCGGAGATGCCAAGGTTCTGGGCTTTCGCGGGCGATGCTGCGACGCCGAGGACGAGCGCGGCCGCGGCAAGGAACGAGTTCTTCACAGCGGCTGCGCCTTCGGCAGGCCCTGGCTCGTCGTCGGCGCCTCCGACTTTGGCGTGTCGTGATCCGACCCCGTGCTTCGCTTCGTCGCCTCGGCGCGCGCCGTAACCACCACGGTGATCAGCTTCGTGCGCAGCTCGGAGACCTTGCGATCGACGATCGCCTTCGCCTCCTCCCGGGTCATGTCGTAGGCGCCGACGCCGATCGCGATCCGCCGCTCCGCGAACTTGCCGCAGCGATCGATGGCGACATCCACGATCGTGGGAGCCGCCTCGCTCGAATAGGGAGCGATGTCGGTCAGCGCGTTGAGTAGGCAGTCCTCGTGCTGCGCCACCGCGTCAGCGACGAGCTTCTTCTTGGCATCGAGAGCCTCGGCCTGATGCTGATCGGTGCTGATGGCCTGCTGAGGTGGCGCGGGTGGCGGCGGGACATTCATTGGCGCGCCGTCCAGTGCGGCCAACGCTTGGACCGCCTCCGCATCTTCCGGATGTTCGGAGACGTAGGCCGTGAGATCGGGGCGCGCCGCCGTGCGGTTGCCTTGGCGAGCCAAGAGCATTCCGCGATCCCGGCGCAGGCCTACGTTCGCTGGATTTAGGACAATGGCATGGGAGAGGTCGAGGAAGGCGTCGCCGTTGTTGCCGATCTTGACGTAGAGCTTGGCTCGGTCGGCACGTAGACTCGCGTCCTTTGCATCCAGCGCGATGGCGTGCGTGAAGTCGGCGATCGCCAGGTCCTGCCGCCCCATGTCATCGTAGATGTTGGCCCGCCCGCGCAGGACAAAGGTGTAGCCGGGGGCGAGCCGGACGGCCGTGTTCGCGTCGCGCAGTGCATCGTCGAGGCGCCCGAGCTGACGAAGCGCGTTCTGCCGGTTGTCATAGTAGCCCGCGACGTCCGGGTTGAACCGAATGACCTGGGTAAAGTCGCGCACGGCCTCGGCGAAGCGGCCGAGCTCGACATTTGCGAGCCCGCGCCGATTGTAGGCTTTGCTCAGGGCGCCGCTATCGGCTACGCGGGCGATCACGAAGTTGCACGCGGCGACCCTGTCGCCGGCGGCAGGCGCCGATCGACAATCCCGGATCGCCCCGTCGATGCCGGCGGCTGAGGCTGGCGAACTCAGCAGCGCGACTCCTGTCAGGAAGAAGGCCGGAAGCGTCCGGCGTATCGCGCGTCCCATGCCTTGTCCTCCAACTATCTAGCGACGCGGCACCTTTGGCATTGGCTTGTAGGCACCCAGAACGATCGCGACGATTTCGACGCTGAGCCCCTTCTCCAGGGCGTAGCTGAACACGCGATGGGGAACGTGAATCGGCTCATCCCAGCGCGGGTCGTCGCTGTATGCGCGCAGCTCGACGAACTGGTTCTCGCCTTCGTGGTAGGCCTTGGCCGTGCGCTCGCGCAGCTGGCCGCTGTCACGAACCTTTTCCACGATGACCAAGTCACCGTTCACGGGGAGGCGGCCGCTTAGACCGATGTCGAGGCAGTGGAGCGTGTCACCGTCGGCGGCGTAGAGATTGAGCGACGTGCCCCTCACGACTAGGCCATACTGTGCCTCGCGCCGCCATCGTGGATCGGGCGTAATCGGCGCCGGGTCGTACCGCGACTCGTCGATGTGCTGCTCCACCTCTAGCCATCGGCCGGCAGCCACCTCACCGAGGACCGGCATCAGTTGCCCGGCCCGTTCGGCAGTTTCCTCCATGGCGCGCCGAAGCTCGTCGTCGGCCCGGGCGTGCCCATTGGCTTCCAGCGTTTCAGGGCCTTCAGCCTTGACCAGCCAATTCACCGTCGTGCCCAGCACGGAAGCGAGCTTGTGCAGGTTCTCCGAGCGCGGGGACTGCGATTTTCCGTTGAGGATGTTCAACGCGAAAGCGCTGCTGAGGCCCGCGTCGAGAGACGCCTTGCGGGCGCTCATACCGAGGGCATCGAGGCGTTGTTGCACGCGCTGAGAAAGGCCGTCCTGGGTCACGCGGTATTTTAACCGCATGGAACGCGACGGCGGAGCTGTATGTTTACCGTTGACTTGTGCGGTAAACATACAGCATCGTCGGACTCGACATGACGCTTCTCGACGCTCTGCTAGCTGTCTCTGCGAAGTTCTGCGAAGCGCGCGGCATCAGCGCTGCGCGGACCTCGACGCTCGTCTTCGGTGACGGAAAGGTCCTGACGCGGCTCGCGGACGGCCGAGATCTCACCACCCGACGACTTGAGCTGGCGATGCAGTGGTTCTCCGACCACTGGCCCGAAGACAAAGCCAAGTGGCCCGATCCTGTCCCTCGGCCGCCCAAGTCCCCCGTTCTCGCCGTCCCCACCGAGGGAGCTGCTGCCTGATGCGCTCTCAAGGCCACCTCCGCAGCCGAAGCGACCTTGCAGCCTTGCTGATGCTGGTCGGGATCATCGCCGGGTTTGCCGCGCTCGCGGCCGTCCCGACCGGTTCGGTCCGGTTCGTCGTCGCTGCCGGTACCGCCTCGGTCGCCGGGTGGCTCGCCTCCGGCGCAGTCCTCATTTCACGAGGGCTAGGCCGATGATCATCGCCATCAGCAGGCCGCACCAGAGCGGGACGAAGCCGAGTTGGGTTTCGGTGCGTCGCAGATCTTCCTGCAAGCCGATGATCCGCCGTTCGGCCTGCGCGATCCTGCCCTCTAGGGACATGCCTAGGTCCATTCCCAGCTCCATCGGTCTTCGCAGCATCGATGGTAGCCGGCCGGGTGAGGCTGTCGAGATACGCGATCACAGCCTCACCCGCGCTTGGCCTGCGGCCTCCGATGAGATGACGCGGCCTCACCGGACGCTCCCCCATTCGGCCGGCACGACCCGTGCAAGCCGTCCCCCCGCCCATGGCGGGCGTTTCCTCCCAAGACTCAGCCGGGGCCTCCGGGCTCCGGCCTTTTTGGGAGGCGCCTGATGTCGGCGCGCTCGCTCAATCCGGACTGCGGCTGCCTCGAATGCCGGATCGGCCGCGCGGTCGACGGCTACTACGCCGAGAACGGCGATCATGACCCCGTCACCGGGCGATACCTGATCGATTCCGCCGAGGCGGTGGCGAAGCTGCAGACCGTCGCCGGCGAGCTCATCGCCGGCCTGCGTGATCGCGGCCAACGGCGCTCGGCGCTGAAGTTTGCCCATGACGCGCTCGATGCCGGCGTCCGGGCCGCACGCTCGGGCTCGCCCGAATACGTCGCGGTCGAATCGGCGGCGGAGCACTGACATGGCGCCCCTGCTCTTCCTCCCCGCGATCGCGCTGGCTTTGGCGAGCATCGGCCTCATCGATGAGGCGTTGCGCCTGCCGCTGAACCAAGCGGTCTGGTCCGCCTTGTGGGCCTTCTGTATCGCCGCCGGCGCGATTGCGCTCGGCCTCATAGCGACGGGGCGGCCCGCATGATGCGAACCGCCCCCGCTGCCCTTCACGCGCCTCACAGCCTGCCAGCCCCGGCGCGCGTCTCTCTGCATGGTTCGCTCGACCTCCTCGCGAGGGTCGATCGATGACCGCCTCGCTGTTCCCGATCGGACCTCTCGACCGATCCTCCTCGATGCCCACAGCATCGAGGAAAGCGATGAAACAGTCGCCCAGGAACGCCACCACAGTTGTGGTGGATAGCCGAACAGGTGCGTGCGAAGATCGAACAGTTGTTCAGGATCGGTTTTCCAACTTTCTACGCAGCAAGTACCCGATCAAGACGGCCGACAACGTCGCCGCCGACACAGGATTGCCGGCCGCCACCGTGCAGCGCTGGCTCGACCGCGGCTCGGCGCCGAGCCTCTTCGCTTTGGGAAAGCTGATCGGCGCCTACGACGCCGAAGTCCTATGCGTGGCGCTGGAGAACCCGCCGGCCTGGCTGACGGCCGCCGCGCGCCAACAGGAGCGGGAACGCTTGGAGCGCGAGATCGCCGGCCTGCGCGCACGCCTCGACGGAGGTGGCCAATGAGGGTCGGCGGCTACCTCGCACTTCTGCGCGTCGGCCTCGCCGCGCTCCTGCGCGCGATTCAGCGCGGCCCCCCTGTGGCTCACCGAGGCGATCGCAGTGGCGGCCGACTGCGCCGACCCGGCGATGCCCGAGAGCATCTGGCGCCCGCGCGAGTGGCTGTGGCGTCTCTGGTCCCGCGGCCAGCACACCGACCTCCATCCCCCTCCCGGAGCCTGAGACCCGTCCATGCGCGCCCCGTTCGCCGCCCTCGCCGTCCTCTCCGCGCTGACGCTCGCTGGTCCCGCCCGGGCGCAGCTCACCCTCGACATCAGCACGGTCGATCCGTTGACCAAGCTGCCGGCCGACAAGTGGGTCCAACTCGCCACGCGAATCGTGAACCCGGCCCCGATCGTCGGCAAGGACGCGGTCTACGTCGTCAACGCCACCGGTGAGGACCTGAGCTCGGTGACCTGCCGCGGCTACTTCCTCGTCGGGATGAGCCCGTACATCAAGGGCAAAAAGACGACGAACGTCCCGGGGACCTTGCCGAAGTGGACCGTCAGCCTCGTGCCGACCGAGGGCTTCAACACCTACTGCAAGGGTGGGGTCGAGGCGACCGGGATCGTCGCGAGCTACCACGGGATGCCGAACGCCGCGGACAAGAGCCTGGGCAACTCGACGTTCATCGTCTTCGCCCAGCCGAAGAACTGAATCCACCGTGGCCGCCCGCTCCCCCTCGTTCTGGCTCCTGATCGCCGTGATCGTGGTCACCGCGATCATGGTGCACCCGAGCTTCGCCGCCCTGATCACGACGCCGGTCGACCTGGTGCTGATCGTCGCCCTGCGCTGGTCGGCCCGGCGCGAGGGGCGCCTTCAGGAGCGAGCGCAGCATCCGGCGGTGAAGCGGGGATTTGCCTGATGGCCGCCCCGCTCACAGCGCTGGGCCGCCGAGGCGTGAATCCCGCCCCGCATGTCTGCAACGCCTGCGGTAGCACCCGGAACGCCTGCCGCGGCTTCCCGGGCGACGACTGGTACTGCGCGCCGTGCGTCCCGGCTTCGCGGCCCTGCTGTTCACGCTCCTGCTGTGCCGAATCCCTGGATCCGCGATCCAGCCGTTGGCGATCTCGCCGACGCACGTGCTCGGCGGCGCGTTGATAGTCGCCGGGGCGTGGATTCTGGCCGCGGCCGAGCGCGGGGCGGCCGCGGCCGCGGCGGTATCGCCATGAGCGCGAATCCGCACCGCCGCCGGCTCCTCGGGCTGGTTGCCGCCACACCGCTCGCCGCGGCCGCCGGCGTCCGGCCCGCGTCCGCGCTCGACCGAGCCCACGCGATGATGCTTGGCGTGCGCGCGGACGATCGCATGTCGGCGGCGATCGGGCGGATGGCCTCTCAGCTTCGCGGCTCCGGCATCCCCGGAGTCGGGGCCGCCATCGAGCGCGCCCATCCGCTCGACCCCTTCCTGCCATCTGACCTCGCCGAACTCGTGGTCAGCCTCGGCGCAGATCCCACCGGGGTCCTGATGCAGCGGGCGGCGGAAGTGCGCGCGATCGCCGCCCTGGCGCTCGCCTATCCGCCTGAGATCGCGGCCCACCGCTCCTTCGGTCCCCCCATGCGCCGCCGGCTCTATGCCGAGCTGCTGACGAGCGAATCCGCGCGCCTGGCTTCCGCCGGCGATCCGCAAGGGCCTGATGCTCGCGGGCGAGTTCGCAGTGCCCAGCACACGCTGCCCGCGGGACGGCAACGGCAACGTGTCGGGCGCCTTCATCACCCGCATGTGCTCGGCGCTCGGCGCCCAGTCCGACCGCCACCAGAACACCACGGCGCGCTCGAAGCGCCGCAATGCCGGGCGGAACGTCGAGTACGTCGTCTTCCGGAACCACGGGAAGGCGCCCGACGGGATCTACTTGCAGAAGGACAAGTTCGCGGTCCCCATCTTCCTGTTCGTGAAGGGGGTCAGCTACAAAAAGCGCTTCCCCTACTATGAGAAGGCGGGCGCCGTGGTGCCCGTCGCCTACCGGAAGCATTTCCGGGCGGCCTGGGAGCGGTTCGTCGTCAACGACGTACGCCGGAAGGGCTGAGGTCCCGACGGCCGCCAGCGGCCCGTGCAGCCGGCCCGAGAGGCATCCGAACCACTTCGGCCCCGCCTGGGCGGATCACCCACCCCGGGGCAAAAAGCCCGGGTCCTTCCGGGAGGGGGGCGGCGGTGAGGGGAATTCGGACCCCGGTGGTTCACCGTCTCTGAAATTTTCAAAACCGGGGTTGTTGTTGATGTCCGGCGCGATCGACGGTCGGCTGCTCAACCGCACCGAGCTCGCGAAGATCTTCGCCGTCAGCACCAACACCATCTCGACCTGGGTCGAGAAGGGGTGCCCGTACGTCGAGCGCGGCAGCAACGGCGTGGAGTACCAGTTCGACTCCGCGGCCGTGATCGACTGGAAGATCCAGCGCGCCGTCGAGAACGTGGCGATGAGCGCCGGCGACGACAGCAGCAAATCCCGGCGTGAGGACGCCGATTGCCGGCGCGCGGTGGCCAACGCGGTGGTCGCCGAGATCGGCGCGGACGAGGCGCTGAAGTCCGTCGTCTCCCGGCACGATGCGATCGCCGACTTGGCGACGTTCTGCCAGGTCCTCCGGACCGGCTTGTCGAACATGGCGGCCAAGATCGCCGCCCGCGCCACGACGATGGACAGCGCCCCCGAGATCGAGGCGCTGGCCCGCAAAGAGACCAACCGGGCCACCTATCGCTCGCTCGACGAGATGCTGCGCGTGCGCTCCATCATTCGGCGTGCGCTCGGCCTGGACCCGCAGAAGTCCGCGACGATCCTGGTGGCACACGACCGCGGCTTCCCGGGCGGGATCTCGGCTGACGGCATCCTTCGCTCGGGCTGGTAGCGGATCGCCACGATGAACGCCCTCGACCGCGCGATCGGCTGGGTGGCGCCGCGCGCGGCGCTGTCCCGGGCCCGCGCCCGCCACGCGCTGCGCATCTACGAAGGCGCCTCCGTCGGACGGCGCGCGTCCTCGTTCAAGGGATTGAACACCTCGGCCAACGCCGAGCTTCAGGGAGCGCTGCGGCCCCTGCGTAGCCGCGCTCGCGAGCTCGCGCGCAACACGCCGTACGCCGCGCGCATGCTCGACGTGATGACCGCCCACACGGTGGGCGCGGGCATCACGCCCGTGCCCGACACCGGCTCGGACCGGTTCGACCGCCGCCTGGAGAACCTCTGGGGCGACTTCGAGCGGTACGCCGACGTCACCGGCCAGCTCGGTTTCTACGGCATGCAGGCGCTGGCCGTGCGCGGCATGATCGAGTCGGGCGAGAGCGTCCTGCGCTTCATCGACCGGCCGCTCGACGATCGCCGGCGCGTGCCCCTGCAGCTCCAGCTGCTGGAGGGTGACTTCATCGACCAGTGGCGTGACGGGGTCTACGGCAGCGATGGCCACCCCGGCACCGAGGAGCTGGAGCACTCCCGCCTCGGCGTGGGGCTGGGCGAGTTCGACCGCCGCATCGGGCTGTGGCTCAATCCGAGCCACCCGGGCGAGATCAACACCGCCAACATGCGCCCGGGCGTGTCGGTGCATGTCGAGCCTCGCCCAGATCCAGGCGCAGCGGCAGGACTTCCTGACCGCGCAGAACAGCGCGTGGCTCGACGGTCTGCCCATCATCGGACAGTCGGGCGCCGGCGGCGTCGTCCCCGGCTCGGCCAACGTCGGCAACGGCAGCCTCGGGCTCGCCGGCTTCGATGCCGGCGCCGAGCAAGGCGTTCACGTCGTCCAGGTCACCGGCCTCGCCGGCGGGCTGAGCTACCTCACCGTCACCGATCCGGACGGGAGCGTGACCGGCCAGGGCGTGGTCGGGCTGCGTCACCTACGGTGGCGGCTGCTACGTCTGCACGACGAGCCACACGTCGGGGTCGGCCTTCGACGGGACCAGCTGGGCCCAGATCGCGGCCCCGGGCCAGGCGCCTGGCGCCCTGCTCGCCGCGAACAACCTCTCCGACGTGGCGAGCGTCGGCCAGTCCCTGGCCAACCTGAAACAAGTGCCGCTCGTCACGTCGGCCAACACGCCGCTGGCCGTCACCGATTTCGACCGCCCGGCGCTGCTGACGGGCTCGCCGACCCTCACCGCGCCCAACGGCGGGGCGGGCTGGCGCACCGGGTCGATCAAGAACGCCAACACGGCCGCCGGCCTCGTCACCCTCGCCGTGCCAGCGGGCGCCACGCTCGACGGGGTGACGAACGGCGCCACGGCGCTGTTTCCCTACCAGCGGGCGCGTCTCCTCCAGATCGGCGCGAGCGCCTACGTCACCGACTGGATCGAGCGCGCCCCGATCCTCGTGGACGGCACGACGACCGGGCTCGTCGCCACCGCGGTCGGGACCGTGGATCTCGTCCTGCCGGCCGGCTACTCCCGGTTCCGCCTGAGAGGCGCGAACGTCGCGCTGGCCACCTCCGGCGCGAGCTTCGGCGTCCGGTTCGGTGACGCCGGCGGGGTGAAGGCGGGCGCGTCCGACTACATCAGCCAGCGCACCCAGTCCTTCGGCACAACGATCCAGGGTCGGGCGATGACCGACACGTTCGGCTACATCCTGCTCGCCGCGACCGACAGCGGACAGGCGACCAAGGGCATCCTCGACTTCCTGATCTGGCCCGGGGCCACGGGCTCGAACCCGGAGATGCTGGGGCAGAGCTACTTCTACGACGGCTCGCCCCGCAACCTGTTCCAGTCGGGGGTCGAGTACACGGGGGGGACGACGGGCGCGATGGCCCGGGCCGCGCTCCTGCGCCTGCTCGCCAGCTCCGGCAACTTTACTGGCAGCTTCACCTTGATGGGTGAGCCGTGAGGGCGAGAACTACGCCACCGGCGGCCATCGCCTTCTGCCGGCTCTGGGCCGCCATCGCCGCGAATGTGACACTCAGCCCTTCGACAGGCGAATCGTCTGCACGCTGTCGAGGTGCCCTTGCCAGTCGGCTTCGTCCAGGCGCGTCAGCGCGATCTCTTCGGATCCGGGATAGAGCCTGCCGACGAGGCCGGCGTAGTTCCTGATCCAGTAGGTCGTGTTGGGATAGGGATCGATGCGGCCGTCAAACGTCGCGGCCTCATCGGTGCCGTCATAGGGCTCCGCGAGCACGAGATATCCCCGACTGACGCGGCACATCTCGCGCAACACGCGCTCGATCTTGTTCGGCCCGACGCAGGTCAGTGTGACGCTCGCCAGGACGACATCGAAGGCGTCGTCAGGAAATGGCAGGTCGTCCCCGTTCGTGAGGTGGAGCGCGTGGGGCACTGTCAGGTTCTGCGCGAGCAGCCGCTGCCCCTCCTCTACGACGAACGGTGAGATATCGACGCCTACAAGCCAGTCGAACGGACGCTGCTGGCCGATGGCCCAAAGGTTCGGGCCGCAGTGCGCGCCGATTTCAAGCACCCGCTGTGCGTCGAGGGTAGCGATAGATTTAGCGATCTCCGTGTGAGCGAGCTTCACGCGCGTGTTCCAGTACCCCTCGATGTATGCTGAATTGGCGTACTCCCGCGTCGCCCAAAACTGCTCAGAGTGCGCGCCAGCCTGAGCGGCATCGTGATGATCAATATTAAAATCAGTCATGCGAGCGTGTCTCGCACGATTAGCGCACAGCGTCGAGCGGCTGCCACCTAGATTGGTCCTCGCACAGTCTCCGGTGCCATAGCTCACCAATCCCGACCTAATTCCAGAGCGCCCCACCGCGCCCCGACCGCACCCCCGCGCCTGAACGAGGTCTCCCCGCATGGCCACCACCGTCATCGACACGGCGGACTGGTCGCTCGTCGTCCCGCTCAAGCCCGCGCTGAACCTCACCGGATCCCGGCTCACCGCCACGATGACGGGCTCGTTCGGCGGGGCGCCGGCCGCCGTGCTCGACAGCGCCAACGGCTCGATCACGTGGACGGCGGACACCACCGGGCCCGGCGGCGTCCCGCTCACGAGCTACCTGCTGATCGGCGTGCCGGAGGCGGCCCGCGGCGGCTGGTCCGCCATCGGGCCGAACGGCCTGCCCGGGCCCGTGACCGTGTTCTTCGACGTCCACCGCACGACGGCGGGCTCGACCCGGGACGAATGGCTCAACCGCTCCTCGGTGCTCGTGCTGCCCGGAACGGATGCGCCCGGGGTGCTGGCGGCGGGCGGCGGGTTCCAGGCGGTGCTCGCCGCCGGGCAACCGGGGGGCAGCGCCACGCTGACGGCACTCCAGGTCGGGCCGCAGGGCCCGGTCGACACCGCCTACACGGACCAGCAGGTCGCGCTGCTTCAGGCGCAGCTCGCCGCCGCCAACACGCTGATCGACGTGCTCACCCCGCCGTCCTTCGACTTCACCCGGCCCGCCATGGCCGGGATCCAACCTCGCACCCTCAGAGGCTGACCGATGGCGTCGCTCTTCACGCAGTTCAAGAACGCGCTGGGCCTGCCCGTCAGCTACGCCGAGGTCGACCTCGGCGCCGATGGCAATGGCGTTCCCAAGCGTGTCCCGCAGTCGGCCCCCTCGGACGCGGCGGGCGCCCCGCTCTACGCGGCCGGCGTCATCCCCGCCCTCGACGGCGCTGACGCCACTGGCGTCACCCCGCCCACCGGCGGCGCGGGCCTGCGCGGCTGGTTGTCCGGCATCTACGCGAAGCTGTCGGGGACCCTCACAGTCCAGGGCACGGTCACGGTGACCGATGGCTCCGGCCCGCTCACCGTCGATGGCACCGTTGGGCTCGCCGCCGGCACGCTAACCGGCCTCGCCCAGGACGGCACCGACGCGACCGGCGTCACCCCGCCGGCGGGCGCCGTCGGCATCCGCGGCTGGCTGTCGGCGATCTACGCGAAGCTGCCGGCGCTGGCCAACGGCAAGATCCCGGTCGATATCGGCGGCGAGAGCATCGTCATCTCGGGCAACGTCACGATCCCGGGCAGCGTCGAGATCAGCAACGATGCCGGGAACGCCATCCCAGTTAGCGCCGCTCAGCTCCCCGCCTCGCTCGGGCAGAAGGCAGGCGCGCAGTCCCTTCCGGTGGTGCTGTCCTCGGACGGCCCGTTCGCGACCAACTTCGGCCTGACCACCGACGCAGCCGCGACTTCGGGCGCTGGCACGTTCGGCTTCATCGCCCTGTTCAAGCGCTCGCTCGGCTATCTCGGGACGCTGGCCGGCGCCGTCTCAGCCGGCATCGTCCAGGTCGCGACCCGCTCGAACGCCCCGCGCGTCACCGCCACGGGGCCACTCGCAGCGGTCGGCAACCCCGTCACGCTGGCCCTCGACGGGATGAGCACCGCAGTGGTGCAGCTCTCCGGCGCCTGGGCCGGTACGGTGGCATGGCTCGCCTCGGTCGACGGCGGGGCGAGCTACTTCCCAGTCAGCCTCATCCCCTACGCGGGCGGAGCGGCGGTCGGCTCGACCGCCGGCAACGGCCAGTGGGAGTTCGCCTGCGGCGGCCTCACCCACCTGCAGGCGCAGATGACTGCCTTCACCTCCGGCTCGGCCACCGTGCTGATCGCGGCGGCGAATGCAGCGAAGAGCGTGCGGGTGGGGGCGCCGGCAGCCCAGCCCGTGCCGGTCCAGCGGGTGCCCCTGACCTTTACGACCGCGTTCTCCGGCGCGCTCACCGCGTCCTGGCAGAAGGTCACCACCACGACGACCGCAACCAAGGGCCTGCGCATCGGCATCGTCGGAGCCCCGGCACCATCGGCCTACGACATCGAGTGGACCGCCGTAGCCGCGGGGTCGGCCGCCCCGACCGACACTTTTGGTGAGGGCGTTGGCGGCGGCGAAGACTTCGCTGCCGGCCTGCCGATCGGCGACATCTACCTGCGCTCAGTGAGCCTCCAAACGGCCCTGGTGAAGACGGGCGCGTAAGGCGCCCGCCACCCCTCTTTCGCCCCGCCCGACAACCCTGACCGCCCGCGCGGATGCGCTGCGGGGGAGCGATGACCCATGGCCAAATCACCGCCGTTCACGATCAACTCGCCGATCGCGCTGCCGAACGGCCTGGTCACAACGCTGGCGGCCGTGATCGCCGCGCGCCCCTCTCAGTCAGTCGCGCAGCGCGCCCCGACCGCGCTGGATGATCTGACCGCCGGCTACTCGGTCGGCAATCTCTGGCTCTGCAGCGGCACCGTCTATCAGGCCCTGCAGGTCTCGGCGGGACAAGCCGTCTGGATGCCTGTCGCCGCCGCGCGCGGGCTTCCTTGCGATGTCGTCGTCACGCCGGCCGCCTGCTACGGCTCGCGCGCTCTCAACGTGGCATGGCTGAACGGCAACTGGATCGACGTGGCCGCCGCCGCTGGCGGCACACCCACCACGATCAAGTTCATCAATGGTGAGCCGGACCTCGCCACCCTCGCCAAGGTGACGGGCGGCGGGCTGGGCTACGTCTCCAGGTGGTACGATCAGAGCGGGGCCGGCCTCGATGCCGTCCAGACGACGGCCGCCAACCAGCCGGTCGTCCGCGCCGACATCCTGACGGGCGGCGCGCCGTCGATCGTCTTCGACAGCGTGATCAACCCGACCCTAACGACGGTCGAGAAGTACCTGACGCTGCCCTCCGGTCTAACCGTGACGGGCAACGCGGACAGCGTGTTCTTCGTGGGGCGCTCCTACACCAACCGGCGCACGGCCGGCTTCGTCCAGTTGAGCCACGCCAGCTTCCCACAGACCTTCTCGTTCGGCGCTGGACCCTTCTCGACCGGCATCAATGCCTCCTACTGGTATGGGTCGCCCTACAGCGTCTCGCCGCCGAGCATGTCAGAGGCAGTCGCGGGCTGGACCTCTGGCGCATCCGGGCAGGCAGTCTACTGGGGCAACAACGCTGCGGCTTTCGCAGCACAGGGTCCGAACACGATGGCCAGCGGCTTCATCGGCCGGGCCGTCAACTCGTCGGGAACAGTCGTCGCCAATGGCCAGTCCGAGATCTCATCGCTGATCGTTTATGGCCGCGGCCTAAGCGCCATCGAGGCGATCAACCTGCGGGCCTCGCTCGTCCGCCTGTTCCCGCACTTTCCGCAGGTGCAGGACGTGAACGTCGCGGACGGCGACAGCATCACCGAGGGCTTTAAAGGCATTGCGCTCCAGAACCGGCCGCGCAAAGAGCTGAACCTCTTCGCCGATGCAACCCGTGAGTTCGTCACAGCCTTTTGGGGATCGACCTCGACGCAGCGTCTAGCTGACTACCCGACCTACGTGGCTCCGCTTTACAACGCGAAGGCCAAGAACAACATCCTGTCAACCTCGATGGGGACGAATGACCTTGTTGCCAACAACGCGACGGCGGCGGCCACCTATGCCAACCTGACACAGTACCTCGCGTTGGCACACGCGACAGGCTTCCGCGTGGTCTGCGCGACAGTCTTGCCGCGCGGTGATGCGAACGCCAGCCAGACCAGCGCCATCGCCGCGTACAACGCGCTCGTTCGGGCCAATAGTGGGGGGGCTTACGGAACGGCGGGCCAGTGGGACGCCATAGCCGACATTGCCGCCGACCCGACGATGGGTGCCGCTTCGGCCCCAAGCAACAGCACACTCTATGCGGATGGCATCCATCCGACGGACCTCGGATACTCCTACCTCGCGCCGATCTATTTGAAAGCCAGGAGCGGACTGCTGCGCTGACCCCACCATCTGCTGGCCCAAGGTTGGGGTTCGGGTACACCTCACAAAGAGATTTTGCATTTTACGCCGGTTCGAGTCCGGCTCGCTAGCCGAGATCGGGTGATTGCACTCGGGGCAGCTTCCGAGTGGCCCGTAAGGGTTCCTCAGGTAGGCGTGGCTAACCCCATCCGCTCCCCGCACACCAAGCCGGGAGCGGGTGATCTGACCTGAGCGGGTGAGATCAGTGCAGGATCGGTCCCGCGCCTCCCTCCTGAGGGCCCCCCTTCTCAAGATCACCGGCCTGGGCGACTTGAGCCTGCGCCCGCACTTGAGCGAGCGCCTGCTCGATGCAGCGCCCGGCGAGCTGTAGCCCGGCCTCGGCAACCTCAGTGGAGCAAGCGGGCGCCGGTCCGGAGGCGAGCCGGTTCCGCACGGCCGTCTCGAACTGGTCTAGGTCGTCGCGGTGGCGCCCCGCCACCAGCTCGGCGCCCATCAGCCGGATCAGATTGGTGAGTGTGGCGAGCGCCACGTCCTTCGGGTCAACGGGTAGATCGGACACGGCGGCCCTCGGCTCACAGAACACTGGAACTGTTCTGACTTATCGCCCCGACCAGCGCGTCTCACGGTCGCGTCACCTGACGGCGACGTGATCGGATCCGACCAAGCCTTACGCCGCTATCCGAGCCGCTCGTAGGTCAGCCCGATGCTGCGGCCGACCTCGTACAGGACGCCGAAGCCGACGGCGCCGAGCATCGCCACGTTCGCCAGCGCGCCCGCGATGATGATCCCCAGCGCGACCCGATCGCGCTGGACCTGCCACTGACGAACCACCCACGCCGACATCGTCGCCTCCGGTCACCTTCACCGGAACGCGCCGAACGCTGATCGGATCGGTGCGGCAGCGCGGCCGTCCCCGCTTTCCACGTCTCGTTTCGGAGATCCATCATGCTCCTGCAGCGCCTCGCGCTGCGGGCCGCAGTCGTTTGCGCGCTGCTGTCCGCATCCCCGCCGGCCCGGGCCTGGGAGGGGATCGCCTCGACCTATGGCCGGGAGATCTTCCGGATCAACCCGAGCGGCCGGACCGCCAACGGCGAGCGCTTCCGACCGATGGGGCGGACGGCGGCGATCTGGGATGTCCCGTTCAACACCCGGCTCCGCGTAACCCACCTTGCCACCGGCCGGAGCATCGTCGTCCGGGTCAACGACCGGGGCCCGCACAAGCGGCTCGGCCGGCTGATCGACCTGTCGACCGGCTCGTGTCGGGCGCTCGGCGCCTGCGGCCTCGCCCGGGTGCGGGTCGAGGTCGTGCCAGCCGGGCACCGCATGGCGGACGCGCGCTGATGGCGCCCCGCGTCCTGGCGGCGGTCGTCGCGACCCTGGCGATCGCCGCGCCGGCCGCGGCGTACCCGCGCTCGCGCCTCGCACACCTGCCGGCGCGGCCGAGCGCGACCAGCCTGCTCGCCGCCCAGCCCCGCCGGCAGCCGCAGTGCGGGGCTTCTTTTGGATGGAACGCAGCATACTTACTGATCTGTTATGGAGAAATGAGCTCGCGCGGTCATCACCAGCTTGCCTGTTTCATCATAAGCCTCGGCGAGGAACTCATTGACGCCCGTTTGCTCGCCCTCATCTTTCAAGATTGTAATTAATGTACTGCGAAGTAAGTCTCGGAGAGCAGAGAGGTCGGCAAGATGGACACCCTCTTCGTCCATGATATCGATATGATCAGACGTGGCAATAAAGTAACGTGGCACATAACTCTCCGCCTGCCAGGGCGGGAGCGCGCGCAACTTCCAGCCACCGACGCCCGTATTTAATTGTCGCTGATCGGACAATGGTGGACTGATCGATCGGCCAGTGTCTTAACATACATTGGAAATTTCGTTTTAAACCGGCCTATTGTGCCGCCACAACTAGACCCCGCAAGATCCATTGGTTCACAAAGTATTGAATTGTCTTCATGGGTCTAAAGACACCCCGTGGCGTTTATCAGCATGTCAGCCGCCACGACCGCTCCCAGTACGGCCAGCTTAACGCTGGCGAAAATCGCTCAACTCCTTGACCTGCCTGTGGAGGCGTTTTCGGCGGCACGGACCGAGAGCGACATCGAAGGTCTTACGAACCTCCTGCGCCTATGGTCGCAGATCGGGGATAATCCGGGCCGTCAGCGCGTTTTAAGTTTAGCCCGCTTGGAAGCCGAGCGTGCAAACTCAACGGCGCGCGTCAAGGTTGCTCGGCTAGCCGATCATTAAAACACTGCTTTCTGCTTTGGCATCGTGATGTATTTATGCTCGGTCGCCATTCGGGGCGACGCCCTGAACTCAGCCCGCCCAGCCCACCACAGCGGGCTTACTTCTGCCTTACGCACCGCTCACCGTGACAGTCGACGCATTACCTGTGTGCGATCCATCTGAGCCCGCCCGGTTCGCCGCGGCGGGTTTTTCTATGAGCTCTGCGTATGACCTATGGCTGCTTCCGCTGCGCCGTAGGGTTCGGCGTCGAGCTCGTGTCGGGCCCGACGGCTGGGCTGATGCTCGTCACGTATGACCAAGTCCCCCCGATGGCCAGGATCCCGGCGAAGAGGGCTGCGAAGATGCCGATGAGTGCGAAGCGGTTCATGCGAGGGAGAAGGGGCCGCCTGGTCGATTGATCCCGTCGCGGCAGCCGCCGGTCTATCTGCCACAGGTGCATCTCGCGCGGGCCGCGTTGCGTATCGGCTCCACTCACGCGAGCAAGATCGGACGCTCCCCCGCCCCGTGAGCAGATCGGGGCGGGGCGCGCTATCGCTACGCGCGAAGCTTCGGACTTTAGGCTGCTTTCCGACGCCTTGCCGGCTCGCGTTCGGCCACGGCGCCCGGCTGGCCGAGGCCGATCGCCTTAGCCAGCGCGGAGCGCCGCTCGGCGTAAGCAGGGGCGACCATGGGGTAATCGGCCGGCAGGCCATAGCGATCGCGGTAGCCGCGCGGGTCGAGCCCGTGGCTGGTCAGGTGGCGCTTGAGCGTCTTGTAGGTCTTGCCGTCGAGGAAGCTGACGATCCCGTCGGGGCGGACCGACTTGCGGATCTGGGCCGCGCTCGGCCGGTCAATCTCAAGTTCAGCTGAGGTGATCGAAGCGCTACCCGAAGTTAGTGCGCCGATGGCGGTGTACACGCTGTGGATGAGGTTCGGCAGCTCAGCGCCCGGCACAGAATTATTCGATACGTAGGCGGCAACGATAGCGCCAGCCAACTCGATCAAGTTGGGGGTATGCCCCGCGGTCTCTTCCGGCATTTTTATTTTTCCTTTGAACGTGGGTATCGCGAGTGTCTTACTTCGTCGACGCCTCGCATTGCAACATCGATTGCGCGCAATCAATACCGAGATCCGCAAATTGGTTCTCGAAGGCCGAATTGCCGTGTGTGCATGCTGACGAGACGGGTGTGGACCTCGCGATGGTTTAGGTGGGCGAACACGCGGCAGGCAATTGCGACCCTGATTACGACGGTCCGCCGCACTGAAGTCCTTCTGCGGAATATCCACGATTTTATTGATCAACTGCGATTGATGGTCTTTCCGATTTTGCAGCGATGAACTAACGGGGCGTCGGACGTGGCTGCGTCGGTTCACGCGCGAGGTGTATGGTGGAAGCGGAAGTTCAAAGTCTTGAGGATGGTGAGTTGGACTTTGTGGGTCTAACGGCAGACATCGTGTCAGCCTATGTCTCGAACAATCGCGTTTCCCCTGCGGAGGTGCCTGCCTTGCTGGCCAATGTGCATGCCGCAGTCGTCGGACTGGGGCAGCCGAGTGAGCCCACAGAAGCATCGGTCGATAAGCCGTCGCTGGCCCAGATTCGGAAGTCGATCCGGCCCGAAACCTTGATTAGCTTCATCGACGGTAAGCCGTACAAGACGCTGAAGCGGCATCTGACCAAAAATGGCCTGACGATAGACGAGTATCGAGTTCGGTACGGGCTGCCGCGGGACTATCCCACGACGGCTGCCAGCTACTCGGAGCAGCGATCGGCGCTCGCCAAGAGTCTTGGCCTGGGACAGCAGCGCCGGAAGGCGGCTCCAAAGGCAGCGGACGTCGTCGAGACCATCTCCGAGGCAGTGGAGACCGACGGTCAGATGAAGGCTGGTAGCCCAGCCGAGAAGCCTACGAAAGTTCGGCGGGCGAGGAAGGTTACGGGAATTGCGGACGCTTGATGGCTGAGGCCATTCGGCTTCGTTTGTCGCCGCACGGCTTGGAGCGTTCGTTCGTCGTGGCTCATCCTACCTGAGCAGGCCACCCCAGCCCCCTGAGCGGATCGGGGTGGGGCTGCGTGACGAGCGGCGAAGCGGCTTCGTTAAGGGCTGCGCGGTACCGCCGCCGGCATGCCCGCCACTCCCGCCCCCGCCGACCTTCCGCCCGCCGTCGCCACCTGGCGCGACCAGATCGAGCGCCTGTCCGAGCACTCCTCGCCCTGCCGGTATCTCCTGCCGACGAAGTGGCCCCCTATCCGGGCGAACGCCCTTGCCTTCATCGATCAATTCGGCGCCGAGGCGCACCGGCTTGGCTGGACGGCGCCGCAGCTCTTCGGCGTCCACCCGGAGCACGGCTTCCTGCGCGTAGATTATGTTGGCGCGCTGATGGTAAACAGCGCCACCGTCATCGGTGTCGAAGCCGACCGGATCATGTTCGCTCGCTTCTCGGGCTACCGGACGAATCCAGGTCAGACCTGGGGGCCACCCGTTTGGGAGTTCGCCGCCTGGGCTCGCGGCTGATTCAGGCTGTGATTTTCGAGGATGTCGGGGGCAGACCCGAACTTAGCCGACACAGGTTGTTGCGCTGGACAGGCCATTAACGCGGCAGCCCTTTCCCCAACTCATGATGCGGGCATGTCCCACATCGCGAACTGGCCATGCACTTCGAGATCCGCTCCACCAGCCGACACCTGTGGACCTGGGTGCTGCTCGACGGGGCTCAGATGACGGTCCTCGGATCGGACCGGACCTTTCCCTCGAAGACGCAGGCATCGGCCGCCGCCCTGGCGTTCGCGAATTTGGTCACGCGCGCGGGTCGCTCGCTCACGGGCGGGCCCGACGGCGGGTTGATCTGAGATCGACCGCAGTACCCTTAGCGACTTCGCGCTGATCCCTAACCGCCCTGCAGGCTCTCGGCGAAGTCGTCCGGGATCTCGCCCCACTGGCCGAGGATCGTCACACCCTCCAGCTCTCCGGTCTCGTCGTCGGCCACCACTTTAAGCGCCGCCGCTCCCGGCATGCGCTTGGCCAGGTTCTCGGCCTTCTTCAGCGCGCCGCTCTCCGTCGATGCCGCCTCCTGCCGGGCTGGCCGCAGCCGCTTCCGGTGCAGCTCGAACGGCTGGACCACGAACGCCGTCTTCATCGCCATGTCCGCCTCCTGCATGAGCCGCCCCTGCGCCTGCGGCTCGATTTATTCACGGCCGCGATTGGTTACCAAGCCCATACGCCGGCTGGCGTTTTCCCGCTCAATTCACATTCGTCCACCGGTCGCGGAAAAACATCCGGCCGGCGGATTGAACCCCCAGCGCGCATCGGCTTTGTTCTGCATTCGTTCCAACGGGCCGGAGCCGCGGGTGCACCTAAACCGGATCGACGCGCTGCTGGTCGACAGCCCCGACGCCGTCCGCGTGCCGCTGATCGGCCAGGCCCTGTGCGCCGGCTTCCCGAGCCCAGCCGACGACTTCCTGGAGGGCGCCCTCGAACTGCCGCGCTGGCTCGTGCCGAACCCGCCCGCGACCTTCCTCTGGCGCATCGCCGGCTCGTCCATGGAGGGCGCCGGCATCTACGACCGCGACCTCGCCTGCGTCGACCGCAGCCTCACCCCCGGCCACGGCAGCATCGTCGTGGCGGCGATCGACGGCCAGATGTCGTGCAAGCGCCTCGTGATCGAGGGCAACGCCGCACGCCTCGCCTTCTGCAACCCGGATCTCCCGGCCTTCGCGGTCGAGGAACTCGGCGAGGGCGCGATCTGGGGCGTGGTCCGCTTCTCGATCCGCTGGCACGTCGCCCGCGGGCAGGCGTCGTGAGCACGCCCGAGGCCCGCCGCCGCGACCGGATCGGCGGCGGCCGCGCCGTGGCGCTGATCGACGGCAACAGCTTCTACTGCTCGTGCGAGCGCGTGTTCGACCCGAGGCTCGCAACTGTCCCGGTGATCGTGCTCTCGAACAACGACGGCTGCGCCATCGCCCGCACGGCCGAGGCCAAGGCGCTCGGCATCAAGATGGGCGATCCGTACTTCAAGATCCGCGACCTGTGCCGGGCGCGCGGCGTGCGGGTGTTCTCCTCGAACTACACGCTCTACGGCGACATGTCGGGGCGCACCAACGCGGTCTACCGGCAGTTCAGCCCGCAGGTGGAGATCTACTCCATCGACGAGAGCTTCTTGAACCTCACCGACGTGGCGCCGTCGCTCCGGGTCGCGCTCGCCCGGGACCTGCGCGCCACGGTGCGGGCCTGGACGGGAATCCCGACCTGCGTCGGCATCGGCCCGACCAAGACGCTGGCCAAGCTCGCCAACCACATCGCCAAGACCGTGCCCGACCTGCAGGGCGTGTGCGACCTGACCGATCCGGCTGCCTACGCGCACTGGCTGTGCCGGATCGACGTCGCCGAGGTCTGGGGCATCGGCCGGGCCTCTCTGGCCAAGCTCCAGGCGATGGGCGTCGAGAGCGTGGCGGACCTGCGCGACCTCGATCCGCGACCGGTGCGCAAGGGGCTGACCGTGGTGGGCGAGCGGATCATCCACGAGTTGCGCGGGCTGGCCTGTCTGCCGCTGGAGCTGGTGCCGGCGCGCAGGAAGGGCTGCGCGGTGACCCGCTCGTTCTCCGCCCGGATCACCGAGCGGGCGGTGCTGGAGGAGGCCGTGGCCGCCCACGCGACGCGGCTCGGCGAGAAGCTGCGGCGGGAGGGGCTGGGCACCGACCACGTCACGGTATTCTACCACACGAGCGAGCACGACCGGGACGCGCCGATGCGCTCGGTCTCGACGACCGTGAGCCTGCCCGAGCACACCTCCGACACGCTGGCGCTGATCAAGGCGGCGCGGCACGGGGTGGCCAAGACCTGGCGCGAGCCGGGGGAGCGGCCGTGGCGCTACTCGAAGGCGGGGATCGTCACCAACGACCTAGTGCCGCTGTCGCACAGCCCGCGGGCGCTGATCGGCGCGCTGGACCGCGCGCGATCCGAGCCGCTGATGGCGGCGATGGATGCGTGCAATGCGCGCTGGGGCCGGGGCGCGGTGGTGCCGGCCCGCGCCGGGCTGGTGAGCCGGCGGGACTGGAGCACGAAGTTCGAGATGCGCACGCCGCGCTACACGACGCAGGTCGGCGAGCTGCCGGTGGCTTACGCTTGACTTTTGATGGTCATGGCTCGACGCCCTCACGGATCCCGAGGATAGACAGAAGATCCCGCCCCGCCCTTGTCAGGTGCCAGGCGTGCCGACCGGTCCAGCCTCGGGTCGCACGCTGCTCGACAAAGCCGAGCTCTTGTAGCACCGGCATGGCGGTCGGATAGGCGTCGAGCCGGAGGCCGCCCCGGTTGACCGCGACGGCGCGTAGAGCTTCGAGGTAGCGTCCGCGGACCGGGGCGTGCGGCTCGGTGGGCATGGCGCCCGGCTATTGCAGGCCGCCGGGGGAGTCCATCAGGCCCAGCCGGATAGCCAAAGCCAAAAGGTCGCTGTCGGTAAGCGACCCTCCGTCGACCAGCCACAGGGCGAAATCGTCGCTCCATGGCTCGACCTGGCGGCCGAGTGCTCGAAGAGCTTCGACGGCCTCACGGACCGGGTCGGCGTCGTCGAGCGTCACCACTGCACCGGGAAGCCCATGATGATAGCGGTTCTCACCATCGTGCGACGCATGCTCGGCGACGTCGCCTCATCGGCCAGCAGCTTCTTGGCCTGCGGGTGCATCTCGATCGCCTTGGCCACGTCGACCCGATGGCCGGACTGGAAGACGAACGGTTCGGCGTTCTCGTCCTTCAGGAAGGCGGCGGTCGCGGCGGTGATCTCGTCGTCCGTCACCTCGGATTTCCGGCGCAGGTCGCCGACGGATGGGATCTCTTTGGCCATCGATTCCCGTCAGTTGGTGGGGCAGATGGAGGGGTAGAACGCTGCCGGCGCTGAATTTCCCAGTGCGGTCAACGCGCGCTGGCGGAAGGGGTGGGATTCGAACCCACGGTGGAGTTGCCCCCACGGCGGTTTTCAAGACCGCTGCCTTAAACCACTCGGCCACCCTTCCTGGCGGCACCCGCGACCCCACGGTTACGGCCGCGAACGATGCCGCGTCAACCGGCGACGGACCGGTTGACCTGCGCAGCCATTCCGCCTATCCCACCGCCCACGCCTGACGCCGCCGAAAGCAGCGCTGCCGGTTCGATGCCGTTCCCAGGACGGCGTGGTCCGGCTGATGGCCGATTGGGGGATAGTTTAACGGTAGAACGGTGGACTCTGACTCCTCTAGTCCTGGTTCGAATCCAGGTCCCCCAGCCACCGAACATCCCGGCCTTCTGAAGTCGTCGAACGGCTGACCCAACCATTTGTTTGGCTCAGAACGGATCACCGCAGACGGTTGGTGTCGCCTGAAGCGTCCGACGCGCGCGGCATAATCGCCAGATCGCACATTCCAATCTTCGAAGGTCTCGACGCCGCTGGTTCCGCCGACCTACTCGGGCAGCGGTTTTCCCGTGGTCTCCGGCATGAACCACGGCACGATCAGGCCGATCCCGTAGACGCTGGACATCGCCAGGGCCGCGGCGGCGACGCCGCCGAACGAGGTCACGATCTGCCCGGCGATGATCGGGAAGATCCAGGCGATCAGCCGGGCCCCGTTGAACACGAAGCTGGCAGCGGTCGCCCGCACGGCGGGGGTGAACAGTTCCACGAGATAGATCGCCATCCACGAGAAGGCGAAGCCCAGGGTGAAGAACCCGTTCAGGAAGGCAAGGCCCATGAAGGGCACTAGACCGCCGCTCCAGAGATAGCATGCGAGCGACGTCGCGATGCAGCCGATATAGGTGACGACGAGGAAGGCGCGGCGCCCGAGCGCGTCGGCCACGAAGCCCGAGATCACGTAGGCGGTGATCGCGCCCAGGTTATAGATGATGCCCATGCGCGGGCCCCAGACATTGGCCGGCTCGCCCGCCGCTTTGGCCAGCCCCTCGGTATAGGCCGGCAGCCAGGACGAGACCGCCCACCAGCCGACCGTCGTGGCGAAGGACATCGCGGTGGCCAGCAGCACCCGGCGCCGGCTCTCCGGCTCGCGGAAGATCTCGGCCAGGGTGAACGGGCGCTGCGCGCCACGGGGCGCCTGCCCCGAATCGTCGGCCGTGGCGGACCAGCGCTGCGCCTTCAGCGCCTGCAGCCACTGCTCGGATTCGTCGAGGGCCCGCCGGAGGTACAGGCAGACGAAGGCGGGCAGCGCGCCGAGCGCGAACAGGATGCGCCAGGATTGCTCCCCCAGCGGGTTGGTGGCCGCCAGCACGGCCCACACGATGGCGGCGAGCACCGCACCGCCGCCGAAGCCGGACTGCAGGAAGCCGCATCCCTTCGGTCGCGCCCGATTCGGCCAGGTCTCGGCCACGAGCGCGATACCGGTGGACCATTCCGAGCCGATGGCGAGGCCGGTGATGAAGCGCAGGACCGCGAGCTGCGTGAAGCTCTCCGCGAAGGCCGTCATCCCGGTGAAGATCGCGTAGCCTAGGATCGACAGCATCATCATGCGCTTGCGCCCGATATAATCGGCCGCGATCCCGCCGATCAGACCGCCCAGCCCCCAGCCGAGCAGCGTGATCCCGATGGCGAGGCCCACATAGTAGGCCGGTGCCTGGGCCTGTTCGGGGTTCAGGATCGTGTTTAGCGCCGGTCTCAGGGCGTAGACAAGGGCCACCGCCTCGTAGCCGTCGAAGATCCAGCCGAGATAGCTGCCCCACAGGATGCGCCAGTGCCGCCGGGTCAGACCGGCGTGCCACGGTGCATCGGCGTCCTCGCGCAGCAGCGCCTCGCCCGAACTCATGCCATCCTCCCGACGACGATAATGGCCCGCACCGCTCTGTCGCCCCGCGCCCCCTGACAGGTCCCCGCGCTTCAGGCAACGGTCCGGGCGGGCTCGGCCTGGATCCGTCCGCGCAGCCACGCGATGACGCCGCCGGCGAGCAGGATCTCGATCTGACGCGGCGACAGGTCATGCCGCAGCCGGATCGTCTGCCGGCCCCCGCGGATCGTCGCCGTGATCGTCGGGCCGGCCGCCAGCGCCTCGGCGATGCCGGCGATCTCCACGGTGTCGCCGAGTTCCAGCCGGTCGTAGTCGGACGGGTCCTGGAAGGTCAGCGGCAGCACGCCGAAGTTGACGAGGTTTTGCCAGTGGATCCGCGCGAAGCTCTTCGCCAGCACGGTCTCCAGACCCAGATAGCGCGGGGCGAGCGCCGCGTTCTCGCGGCTCGATCCCTGCCCGTAGTTCAGGCCGCCGACGATGGCGTGGCCCGACCGCGCCGCGCCGCCCTGCTTGGCCCGCCGCGGATAGGTGTCGTCGATCGGCTCGAAGGTGAAGTCGCTCGTCTTGGGGATGTTCGACCAGTAGGGCATCACCCGCGCGCCCGCCGGCATGATGTCGTCGGTGGAGATGTCGTCGCCGGTCTTCAGCATCACCGGCACGCGGATGTCGGCCCCGAGCTTGCCGAGATCGGGCAGCGTGGTGATGTTCTCGGACTTCTCCAGGCGGACGGCGCGGGCCTCCGCCTCCGGAAGCGGCGCCACCAGCATGGTGGTGTTGCCCGGCACCATCCCGGGCGGCGCGATCCGCGGATAGGGCATGTCCAGCGTGCGCGGGTCGGTGATGTATCCCGTCAGCGCCGAGGCCGCGGCCGTCTCCGGGCTGCACAGGAACACGCTGTCCTCGCGGGTACCGGAGCGCCCGGGGAAATTGCGCGGCACCGTGCGCAGGGAGTTGCGCCCGGAGGCCGGAGCCTGGCCCATGCCGATGCAGCCGTTGCAGCCGGCCTGATGGACTCGGGCGCCGGCGTGGATCAGGTCGGAGAGCTGCCCATCCCGGATCAGGGTTTCGAGCACGACCCGGGTCGAGGGGTTGATGTCGAACGAGACCCGGTCGTGGGTGTTGCGGCCCTTCACGATGGCGGCCGCCACGGCAAAATCCCGAAACCCCGGATTGGCCGAGGACCCGATATAGGCCTGGTAGATCTCGGTGCCGGCGACCTCCGAGACGGGGACGACGTTGCCGGGGCTCGACGGTCTGGCGATCATCGGCACGAGGGACGACAGGTCGACCTCCTCGTGGTCGTCGTAGCCCGCATCCGCGTCCGGGCCGAGGGGCGTCCAGTCGCCGCTTCTGCCGACCCCGTCGAGGAAGGCCTTCGTCGACGCATCGGAGGGGAAGACGCTCGTGGTGGCGCCCATCTCGGCGCCCATGTTGGCGATGACGTGCCGGTCCAAGGCGGTCAGGCAATCCAGGCCCGGCCCGTAATACTCGATGATCCGGCCGAAGCCGCCCTCGACGCCGTGACGGCCGAGCAGCGTCAGGATCACGTCCTTGGCGCTGACCCAATCGGGCAGCGTCCCGGTGAGCTTCACCCCCCAGACCCGGGGCATGCGCAGCTGCAGCGGCTCCCCCGCCATGGCGAGCGCGACTTCGACGCCGCCCGCCCCGAAGGCGAGCATGCCCAGTGATCCGGCCGCGGGCGTATGGCTGTCGGAGCCGACCAGGGTCTGACCCGGCTTGCCGAAGCTCTGCATGTGGACGGGATGGCTGATGCCGTTGCCGGGCCGCGAGTACCAGACGCCGAAGCGGCGGCAGGCCGAGCGCAGGAACATGTGCTCGTCGGCGTTGAGCTGGTCGTTCTGAACGAGGTTGTGGTCGATGTACTGCGCCGCGAGCCCGACCTTGACCCGCTCGACGCCCATCGCTTCGAGCTCCAGCATGACGAGGCCGCCGAGCACGTCCTGCAGGAGGGTCTGGTCGATCCGAAGCGCGATCTCGCTGCCCGGCCTGAGGTCGCCCTGGACGAGGTGCGACTGGACGAGCTTCTGCGTGAGGTTCAATCCCACCGTGTCGTCTCCCCCTATCGCGCCGGGCTGTCGGCCGGATCGCGCCGCCGCTCGGCGTCGTCGTGTTCGGCCCAGACTAGTGTCGGGCCCTGTCCGTGGAAGTCGATCGCGTTACAGGGGGCGTTGCGTGTCGAGCTTGGCCGGACCGTATCAGTCTGACCCGGCGCTGATCCGAGTCGCCTCCCGGCGCTCGAGCGACACGCGGCGCTATGCCAGCGCGGGCGGCCGGGAACGGAGAGCCCGCTTTCGGTGCGGACCGTCGGCAAACCCGCACGCTTTCACCAACCTGTCACCGGTCTTTTCTGGACGCCCGACTTGAGATTGGGCGTCACGGCGCCATCCTGGCCGCATGACCCGCCGCAAGAGCGGGTCGAGACCAGTGCATTCGGAGGAAACCCATGGCGACCGCATCGGCCGACCGAGCCCGCAACGCGCGCGCGGCCTCAGCCGAACCCGACAGCGGACGGGACGCAGGCGCACTGGAGCGGCTGGGGGTGCGCTTCACCAACTGGGCCGAGCGCTGGTTCCCGGACGCCTTCATCTTCGTCGCCATCGCGGTGGTGATCGTCGCGCTGGGCACCCTGGCCAACGGCGCCCCGCCGGCCGCGATCGCCAAGAGCTTCGGGGACGGTTTCTGGAGCCTGATCCCCTTCACCATGCAGATGGCCTTCGTCACCATCGGCGGATACGTCGTGGCCGTATCGCCGCCCGTCCAGGCCTTGATCGAGCGGCTGGCCCAGATCCCGAAGACCGGTCGGGGCGCAGTCGGATTCGTGGCCGGTGCGACGATGATCTCGTCGTTCATCAGTTGGGGCCTCAGCCTGATCTTCGGCGGATTGCTGGTGCGGGCGCTCGCCCGTCGGACGGACCTGCGCATGGACTACCGGGCCGCGGGGGCGGCGGCCTATCTCGGGCTCGGCGCGACCTGGGCGCTGGGGCTCAGTTCCTCGGCGGCGCAGTTGCAGGCGAATCCGGCGAGCCTGACCAAGAACCTCCTGGCGATCTCCGGCGTGATCCCGTTCAGCGAGACGATCTTCCTCTGGCAGTCGATGCTGATCGCCGCGATCTTGTTCGTGGTCTCGGTCGCGATCGCCTACGCCTCGGCGCCTCGCCGCGAGACGGCGGCGACCGCCGAGACGCTCGGGGTCGACGTGGGTCGCGAGTCGTCCGACCTTCCGCCCGCCCGGCAGCCCGGCGAGTGGCTGGAGCATTCGCCGATCCTGACGATCCTCCTCGTGCTGATCGCCGGCGGCTGGATCGTGCAGGAATTCGCCCGCCAATCCTGGATTGTGGCGATCTCGAATCTAAACACCTACAACCTGCTGTTCCTCACGCTCGGCCTGCTCCTGCACTGGCGGCCGAAGCGCTTCCTGGCGGCGGTCGCGAAGTCGGTGCCCGCGACGGCCGGCATCCTGATCCAGTACCCGCTCTACGCGGCGATCAGCGGCATGCTGACCGGCCCGAAGAACGCGGCCGGCGCCTCGGCCTCCGACGCGATCACCCACGCCTTCGTCAGCCTCAACACCACCGGCAGCTTCCCGCTGACCATGGGCGTGTACTCGGCGATCCTCGGCTTCTTCGTGCCGTCGGGGGGTGGAAAATGGCTCCTGGAGGCCCCCTACGTCCTGCAGGCGGCCAACGAGCTGAAGGTCCATCTCGGCTGGGCGGTGATGATCTACAATGCCGCCGAGGCGCTGCCGAACCTGATCAACCCGTTCTGGATGCTGCCGCTGGTGGGCATCCTCGGCCTAAAGGCCCGCGACATCGTCGGCTTCAGCTTCCTGCAGCTGATCGTCCACCTGCCGCTGGTGCTGTTCCTGCTCTGGGCGCTGGCCTTCACGCTGACCTATCACCCGCCGGTGATGCCGTGAGGCCAGGGCATCGCGGCACAGCTTAAGCCCGCTCCCGCATTGACGCGTCCCGGCGCCGGCGCCTAGATCGCCCCATGTGCAGGCGCCCGCCCCGGACGGTTCGAGGCCGCGCGATCATCGGACTGGTCGCGCTCTACGCGCTGCTGCTTCAGGCCTTCCTCGGGTTCGCCGCACCGGCCCGCGCTTTCGCGGGACCCGGCGCGGTCCTCTGCACCGAGCACCCGACCGGCGGTCCGGACGACCGGCCGGTTCCGATCCACGTCCATGCCTGCTGCACCCTGGTGCAGGCGGGGGCTCTGGCGCTGCCGGTGTCCGGATCGGCCACGGCGATCCCGCCCACCGTGGCGGCCGTGCCCCTCGCCTGGCGCCCCGAAGCCGAGCTTCCGAGAACCGGCCCGCCGCCGCGCGTCGGCACCGCCCGAGGTCCCCCCGCCGCCTGACGATCCCATCCCCAGATCGCTCACCAGGCCCGGACCCTTTTCCATGTCGATCGTCTATCCCGGCACCGCTCCCATCGAGGGGGCGGGCGCCTTGCTGCGCGCCGCCTGCTCCGGCGTGTGGCGGCTCGGCCGCAGCGACTGCCGCCGCCGCTCCGTCCAGAGTCCCTGTCCGCCCGATCGCCCGACCGCGGATCGTCCAGTCGCCCTGCGCCGCGGCACCCTCGCCCTATTGCTGGCCGGAAGCCCCCTCCCCGCGCTGGCGGAAACCACCGTGACGCTGGAGGAACTCACCGTGGAGGGCGAAGCCCATCCCGGCTCTGGCAATCCCGCCCCATCGGCCTTCGGCGTCGCGGCGCCGCCGGGTTCGGCACCCTCCGTCATCGAGCACCCGGTGGGCGAGGTCGTCAGCGGGATCGGCCGGGACAACACCATCGCCGACAGGCCGGCGACCAGCCTCGGCTCGGTGCTCGTCAACAGCCCCGGGGTCACCGTGCGCCAGGGCAACGGCGGTCGCGACGTGATCGTCTCGATCCGCGGCAACAACGCCCGCTCCACCGGGGTGATCAAGAACACGGTCGTGCTGGAGGACGGTTTCATCCTCACCCAGCCGGATGGCGCCGCGCGCTTCGACCTCACCGATCCCAGGGCCTATAGCCGGATCGACGTGTTCCGCGGTCCGCAATCGCCGCTGTTCGGCAACTACGCCACCGGGGGCGCGATCGCGTTCCGCACCCGCACCGGCCGAGAGATCGACGGCTACGAGATCGGGCTCGATGCCGGGAGCTTCGGCTATCTCAGCCGGTACTTCACGGTCGGTGGCGTCAGCGGCCCGTTCGAGATCAGCCTGTTTTCCAGCGACGTCCGGGCCAATGGCTACCTGGATCACGCCGCCTACGACACGCAGACCATCAACCTCCTGGCGAGCTACACCCCGACGCCGGACAACCGCTTCACCCTGAAGGTGATCAACAACACGCTTGACACCAACCTCCCCGCCCGGTCCTCCCTCGCCCAGTACCGGATCAATCCGTACCAGCGCGGCTGCGCGACGGCGGCGAGCGCGGCGCCGGGCTGCACGACCTTCAACCTGCCGCGCAACGGCGCCTTCGGCGCCACCGTGCCGGTCACCGCGGACCAGGGCGGGTTCGGGCGCAACGACCGCCGCACCGTCGTGGCGGCGCGCTGGGAGCACGATATCGACGCATCCACCACGTGGCGCACGCAGCTCGGGTTCGACGAACGCAACTTCGACCAGCCCTTCTACGTGAACGCATTCCTGGGTTCATTCCCGTCCTGGAACGCCCAGAGCGACATCACGCGGCGCGGCGACCTGTTCGGCCTGCCGGCGGTGGGCTACGTGGCGCTCGCCTACACCACGATCGACATTCATACGCCCACCTACACCCTGACGCCCTATGCCGCGTCGCGCCTCGGAGCGCTGATCGGCGTTCAGGATGCGGGACAGTCCAATCTCGGTGGCCGGGCGCGGCTCGAACTGGGCCTGTCTGACCGCTGGACCGGGGTGCTGGGCCTCAGCGCCGAGGGGACTAGCATCACCGGCCGCAATCTCGCCTACAGCTACGCGGCGAGCGGCACGACCCGGACGGTGGCGGATGCCGACCGATCCTTCCTCAACGTCGCCCCCGAGCTGGCGCTGGTCTATCGGCCGGACGAGGCTTGGGCGTTCCGGGGCCGGGTCGCCACGGGCTACACCACGCCGGCCGCCTCCAACCTGTTCGTCACCCCGGCCGGGTTACCCGGCAACAACACCCAGCTGCAAACCCAGCACAATCTCGGGCTCGACCTCGGAGCGGATTGGAGCCCGGCCGAGAGCCTGCGCCTCAGCGTGACCGGATTCTACGAGTTCTTCCGCAACGAGCTGGTCTCGCAATCGCCGGGGGCGGGCCTGCAGAGCTACACGTTCAACGCCCCCGCTTCCGAGCATCGCGGTATCGAAGTCGGCGCCGATTGGGCCTTCGCGCCCGGCTGGCGGGGGACGCTGGCCTACAGTTTCGACGACCAGATCTACACGCGCTACGCCGAGCAGCTCAGCGCGGGCAGCCTGATGCGCCGGTTCGACCGAGCGGGCAACCGGATCCCCGGCGTGCCGGCCCACCAGCTCCTGACGCGCGTCGGCTACGACATCCCGGCCGGCCCGCTCGCGGGCCTCGGCGCGTTCGTAGAGGCCGTGGTCCAGGGCGACTTCTACCTCGACAATGCCAACCTCCTGAAGGCGCCGGGCTACGCGGTCGTCAACGCCAACCTGCACTATGCGAAAGATCTGATCGGCGGATATGCGAAACGGCTGAGCGTCTATCTCGAAGTCCGCAACGTATTCGACACGACCTATGTCGGATCGGCCCAGAATCTGTCGAATTCCATCAGCGGCGCGACCGGTCTTCAGAACAACGCCGCCGTGCTGGCGGGCACCACCGGGTCGGTGTTTGCGGGTGCGCCACGCAACATCGTCGGCGGGATGCGGCTGTCATTTTAGTAACCGCAGTCCGGCCCGCGCGTGGTGTTAAAGCTGAGCTTACACTAAGCTGCGGTCCGGGCAGTCGGTGCGCGCCGCGCGCGTGCAGCCCGGCCCCTCCGGCCGGTCGACGGCGGTTGAGGGGGGCTCGGGGGTCGGATGAGGCGGCGAAACGTGATCGCTGGGCTGCCCTGGATGTTGGCCGGCCTGCCGGTCGCAGCCCGGGCCCAGGCGCGGACCGTGGTGGCGGCGCTCTGGCCGTTCCAGGACGACGACGCCGAAGGCCGGGCGCTGTCGGCGGCGTTCGACGCAGCCCTGCGCGCGCGTGCCCAGGGGGAGATCGCGATCCACCATCGCTGGGGCGGAGCCGATGGCGAGCGCATGCGGGAGACCGCCGCCGATCTGGTCCGCGCCGCGCCGCAGGTGATCTTCACGTATCTCAACGCGCAGCTGCGCGCCGTCTCCGCGCTGACCCGCGGAATCCCGATCGTCTTCGTCGGCGCATCCGATCCGGTCGGCGCCGGCCTCGTCGCGAGCCTCAAGCGCCCCGGGGGAAACATCACGGGCTTCACCCTTTACGAGACCTCGCTCGGCGGGAAGTGGCTCGCCGCCCTGAAGGAAGCCGTGCCGACGATCGGACGGGTCACGCTCCTGCTGAACCCGAGCACCGAGATCCGTGGCGGCCATCTCTACGCGAACGCCTTCAAGACGGCCGCTGCCGCCCTGGCCATCGAGCCCGCCATCGTGGTGGCCGGGACAGCCGCCGACATCGATCGCGTCATGGCCGATCTCGCGCGGCAGGGGAACGCGGGCTTGATCGTGGCGCCGGGCACCTTCAGCGAGGCCAACGGGGACTGCCTCGTCGCGCTCGCCGCGAGCGGCAGGATTCCGGCCGTGTTCGCCATCCGGCGTTTCGCCTACCGCGGGGCGCTGATGTCCTACGGACCCGACCCCGCCGAGGCCGTGCGCCGCGCGGCCGTCTACGTGGACCGCATTCTCCGCGGCGACGATCCCGCGGCCCTTCCGATCCAGGCGCCCACGAAGTTCGACCTCGTGGTCAACCTCAGGACCGCCCGAAGCCAGGGTTTCGACATCCCGTCGGCGCTGCTCGCCCAAGCCGACGAGGTCGTCGAATGACGAGCCCCGTCACCGCGACCCGGCCGCGGAAACCGGGCCGGAAGCCGTTCCACCTGCCGCTCTCGGGGAAGTTCGCGGTCGCCTTCGTCGGTCTCGTGACGCTGGTGCTGCTCATCAACGGCGCGGTCGATCTGACGCTGAACTATCAGGAGGCCAAGCAGAACGCGATCACGGTCCAGCGCGAGAAGGCGCAGGGCGCCGCGGAACGCGTCGAGGCCTTCGTGTCCGAGATCGAGAACCAGATCGGGTGGACGACCCGGGCCGAGTGGCGCCGCGTCTCTCCGGAACAGCAGCGCTACGACTTCATCCGCCTGATGCGTCAGGCCCCTGCGATCACCGAGGTCGCCTATCTCGATCCGAGCGGTCGGGAGCAGCTGCGGGTGTCGCGCCTGGAGCCGGACGCCATCGCCAGCGGAAAGGACTTCTCGACATCGCCGCGCTTCACCCAGGCCCTCCAGGACAAGACATGGTTCGGCCCGGTCTACTTCCGGCGCGGCTCCGAGCCCTACATGACCGTCGCCGTGGCGCATGCGGGGCGCGATCCGGGGGTGACCGTCGCGGAGGTCAACCTGAAGCTGATCTGGGACGTGGTCAGTGCCATCCGCAACGGGGTGAGCGGGTACGCCTTCGTGACGACGGCGACCGGGCGGCTGATCGCCCACCCGGACCTCAGCCTGGTCCTGCGCGACACCGACCTGGCCAGCCTGTCCGAAGTCGCCGGGGCGCTGCCTGGAATCGCAGGCGCACGGGATTACGGGATCGCCCGCGGGCTCGACGGCGGATACGTGCTGGCGGCCCACGCCACCGTTCCCCGGGTCGGGTGGATCGTGTTCGTGCAATTGCCCCTGTGGGAGGCGATGGAGCCGCTGATCGAATCGATCATCCAGACCGTCGCGCTGATGGGCCTCGGCGTGCTGCTCGCGGCGGTGGCGGGCACCTTCCTAGCCCGGCGCATGGTGGTGCCGATCCGCCAGCTTCAGGACGGGGCCGAACGCTTCGGGGCGGGCGACTTCTCCGAGCGCATCGTGATCAACACCGGCGACGAGATCGAGACCCTCGCGCATCGGTTCAACCTGATGGCAGGCCGGATCCAGGAATCCTACGAGACCCTCGAAGCCAAGGTCGAGGAGCGGACCCACGACCTCAACAAGTCCCTCGACGATCTTCAGAAGACACAGAGCCGTCTCGTGCAATCCGAGAAGCTCGCCTCGCTGGGCCAGCTCACGGCGGGCATCGCCCACGAGATCAAGAACCCGCTGAACTTCGTCAACAACTTCGCGTCCCTGTCGAAGGAACTCGTCGACGAGCTCGCGGAGATGCTGCAACCGGCATCCCTCGATCCGGACACCCGCGCGGAGGTGGACGAGACCGCCCAATTGTTGAAGAGCAATCTCGATAAGGTGGTCCAGCACGGAAAGCGTGCCGACTCGATCGTCAAGAACATGCTGCTGCACTCGCGCACCGGGTCCGGCGAGCACCGGCCCGTGGACGTCAACGCCCTCGTCGAGGAGAGCCTGAACCTCGCCTATCACGGTGCCCGCGCATCCAAGCCCCGCTTCAACGTGACCCTCGTGCGCGACTTCGATCCCGCCGCAGGGGTCGCCGACATCTATCCGCAGGAGATCACGCGCGTCCTCCTGAACCTAATGTCCAACGCGTTCTACGCCACCGAGAAGAAGTGCGACGGGGCCGAGGCGGGCTACGCCCCGACCCTGGCCGTGTCCACGCGCGATCGGGGCGACAGGGTCGAGATCCGGGTGCGGGACAATGGCACGGGCATCCCGGACAACGTCAAGGCCAAGATGTTCGACCCGTTCTACACCACCAAGCCCGCCGGCGAGGGCACTGGGCTCGGCCTGTCCCTGAGCCACGACATCCTGGTGAAGCAGCATGACGGCGCCGTCGATGTCGCCACCGAGCCGGGTCAGTTCACCGAGTTCACGATCACGCTGCCGCGCGGTGGCGTGGCGACGGCCGGTCCCGGTCCCGCGGGCGTGGCCGTGGTCGAGCCGAGGAGCCAGCCATGAACGTCCTGATCCTCGTCGTCGATGACGAACCCGATGTCACCGAGCTGTTTCGCCAGCAGTTCCGCCGCGAGTTGCGGGCCGGACGTTTTGAGATGGCCTTCGCGCATTCGGCGCCGGAGGCCCTTGAGCGCGTCCAGGCCGCGAGCGGGCCGAACCTGCTGCTGATGTTCTCCGACATCAACATGCCCGGGATGACCGGGCTGGAACTGCTGCCGCTGGTGCGCAATGCGCGGCCCGAGGTGCCGGTGATCATGATCACCGCCTATGGCGACGCCGAGACCCGCGCGCGGGCCGAGGCCGCGGGGGCCGTCGGCCTGATCACCAAGCCCATCGATTTCACCGCGCTGAAGGCCGAGATCGACCGGCGGCTCGCCCTCCGCGCGGTGACGGAATGATCGACGGTCTCCCCAGCGCCAAGATCCTGGTGGTCGACGACGAGCCGGATCTCGAGACGCTGATCACCCAGAAGTTCCGGCGGCAGATCCGGCAGGGCGTGGTCACGTTCCTGTTCGCGCGTGACGGGCAGGAGGCGCTGGACAGCCTCGCGGAGCATCGCGATGTCGACATGGTGGTGTCCGACATCAACATGCCGCGCATGGACGGACTGACGCTGCTCGCCAGGATGCAGGCGCTCCCCGAACGGCCGTCGATCATCATCGTCTCGGCCTACGGTGACATGGCCAACATCCGCACGGCGATGAACCGGGGCGCCTTCGACTTCCTGACCAAGCCGATCGACTTCGCCGATCTGGAGACCACGATCGCGCGGACGCTGCGGCATGTCGAGGTGCTGCGCGAGGGGCGGCGGCGGCAGGCGCTGGCGGAGCGCGCGCACGCCTCCCTGGCGCGCTACTTCTCGCCGAACCTCGCCGAGCGGCTGGCCGGGGACGCGTCGGGCCTGGAACTCGGCGGCCACCGGCGCGACGTGGCCACCCTGTTCACCGACATCGCGGGCTTCACCAGCCTCGTGGAGAGCCTCGACCCGACGCTGCTCGCCGAGATCCTAAACGGCTACTTCGCCGAGATGACCGACGTCGTCTTCGCCCACGAGGGGACGGTGGCCAAGATCGTCGGCGACGCGCTCCACATCCTGTTCGGGGCGCCGGGCGATCAGCCGGATCACGCCGCCCGGGCCGTCGGCTGCGCGCTGGCCCTCGACCAGGCGGCCGAGGCGTTCCGGGCCCGCTGGCGCGAACGCGGGATCGCGGTCGGCATGACCCGGATCGGCGTGCATGCGGGGCCGGCGATCGTGGGGAATTTCGGTGGCGGCCGTTATTTCGATTACACGGCCTACGGCGACACCATCAACACCGCGGCCCGCTTGGAGAACGCCAACAAGGCGTTCGGGACGCGGATCTGCGTCAGCGCGACCACGGTGACCCGCGCCGGCACCTTCCGCGGCCGGCCCCTCGGGGATCTGCTCCTGCGCGGCAAGCAGGAGGCCTTGCGGGCCTTCGAGCCCCTCACCGAAGCCGCCTGCGGCGACGCCGCGCTGGGCCAGTACCAGGACGCCTTCTCCAAGCTGGAGGCCGGCGAGACCGCTGCCCTGCCGGCCTTCGCGGCCCTGGTCGGACTGCGGCCCGACGACGGGGTCGCGGCCTATCACCTGAAGCGGCTGCTCAACGGTTCGAGCGGCACGCGGATCGAGATTCCCTGACGCCGTCACCGATCGGCCTTCGACTCGCGCCGGTCGAGATATTAAGTGCCCGGAGACAGATTGGCAGCGCCTGATAGATGGTCCGATGCCCGCGACGGTCACCGGGTCTCACGGTGGTCACACGGCATCGTCGGCCGGCCCGCGGCCGGACTTAACCCTTGCGCGATCGATCGGAATCGTGGTGGCCGGGAGAGCGGCGTATGAGGCGGCGCGACGTCATTGCGGGGCTGGGTGGCGCGGCGATCTGGCCGACGTCCGGTCGGAGCCAGACCAAAGGGCAGCGCCGGCTCGGGATCCTCCTCGTCTACGGCGAGACGCATCCCGACAGCCCCGTGATCGTCGAGACCCTGCGGGACAACCTGCAGCGCGCGGGATGGGTCTGGGGCAAGAATCTCGCGGTCGATCTCCAGTACGGCGACGGCGATACCGAGCGTATGCGCCGGCAGACGGACGCCATGCTCGCGCGCAGGCCCGACCTCGTCCTCGCGCAGGGCATCGTCGGCGCGACCGTGCTGCAGCGCGCGACCGCGACCACGCCCGTGGTGTTCATGATGCTGCAGGATCCGGTGGGCGCCGGTTTCGTCAGCAGCCTGGCACATCCCGGCGGCAATCTCACCGGGTTCACGAATTTTGACTTCGGGTTCGTGGGGAAATGGCTTCAGTTGCTGAAGGAACTCAGCCCGGGCGTCGACCGGGCGCTCGCCCTGATCAATCCGGACTACCCCGCCCGTCTCGCGGGCTACGCCGCCGAACTGGCCCGGATCGGCCCGGACCTCGGAATCGATGCCCGGATCGCCGGCGTCCACGACGCCGCCGAGATCGAGCGGGCGATCACCGGCTTCGCCCGGGAGCCGCGGGGCGGTCTGATCGCGCTCCCGGACGCGGTCACGGGGATCCACGGCCCTCGGATCATCGCCCTGGCCGCGAGCTGCCGCCTGCCTGCCGTCTACGCCTACGAGGCGCAGGTGCGGCTCGGCGGCTTGGCCGCCTAAACGACCAGCGTCGCCCAGGACGTCCAGCGGGCGGCCGGCTATATCGACCGGATCCTGCGCGGCGCCGTGGTCGGCGACCTACCGGTGCAGGCCGCCGAGCGATTCCTCACCGTGGTCAATCTCAAGACGGCCGCAGCGTTGAATCTGACGATCGCCCCTTCGCTGATGGCCAAGGTCGATCACCTGATCGAGTAGCCCGGGCCCGCCGGGACGCGACCGTCACGGCGGGGATCACCGCGGCGCCTCAGCCGAGAGCCGGCAGGCGTCCGTCCGGCGAGTAGCGGTCGATCGCCGAGGGCAGATCGCGCGACAGACGGGCGACCAGTTCGCTACGGCTCAAGCCAGTCCGCTGCTCGAGGGCCGTGAGGGTCTCCGGCCCGATCACCCGCTCGAGGTCTGCGGCCGGGATGTCGCGGTTCGGCCCGTGATCGATCCAGGACTGCGCCGTCTCGGCATGCCCGCCCTTGCCGAAGTGATTGACCAATTCGCCGATCCCGTGGGCGAGGAGACCGCCCACACCCACGGAGCCCGCGCCCCCGAGCAGGCGATCCAGATTGCCCGGCGCCGCCGTGCCCGAACCTGCGGACACGGGCGGGACGCGCGGGGCGGCGCTTGAATTCTCACCGTGGCTACCGAGCCATTCGGAGATCTTGTCGCGGTGCTGGTAGCCGGCTACGGCCAGCAAACCCAGCAGCGCGGTCATCGACGGGTATCCCTCACTCATCGGAGTCTCCTTTTTGCGAATGGGCTCGTCGGCCCGGCTGATAGACGGCGATAGGCTGCCGCTGCTCCCGCCCGACCTCCGGGGTCATCCCGTCCGTTCGATCGGGATGGGTGCCATCGGGGGCCGGGCTCGGGGGTGGGGCCGGCCGGCGCCACCCCCGGTCGCGGCCTCAGTGCTTGCCGGTGACCTTGTCGGCCAGGCTCTTGGCGCCGTCCTTGACGTCGCCCACCGTCTTCTGCGCCTCGCCCTTCAGCTCCTGCGCCTTGCCCTCGGCCACGAGCTTGTCGTTGCCCGTCGCCTTGCCGGCCGCCTGCTTGACGTTGCCCACGGCCTCGTTGGCCAGGCCCTTGATCTTGTCGCCGGTGCTGCTCATCGCGTGCGCTCCTTCAGGTTGAGGTTGCGGTCGAGGTTCGCGGTTGCGGGTTGGCCGGGCCCGCGCCGGTGGTGCCGGCCCCAGCAGCCCGCGGGGGCCGACCGGATCGCGCCGGGTCAGACGCGCCGGGTCTCGTAGGTGCCGAGCAGCGTCGCCGGCTTGGGCGCGCCCAGGCGCCCGCCCAGGAAGGCCGCCAGCGCCCCCAGGACCAGGGCGATCGCCGCGTAGAACGCCCCCTGCGTGGCCGCCGACTTGGCTGTCACCGCCGCGGCCTCGGCCTTCTGCTTGGCCGTGGCCACCGCCTGGTCGTACTGCTTCTCGTAGTCCTGGATCTGCTGCTTGGCCTGATCGACCGGGATGTTCTGCGCCTTGGCCAGGGCGTCGGCCGCCCGCGCCTCGGCCTGCTGCTTCTGCCCGGCATCACCCGTGAACAGCGCCTTGACCGCCGCCACCGCCGCGTCGCGGGCCGCCTGCGGGTCCTGGCCGGCCGCCTGCTGGCGCACGGAGTTCTCGATCCCGTCGAGGGGGTTCGAGATCTTCGACAGGGACGGCGCCGCCGCCTGGGCCGCCGTCTGCACGGTCCCGCCCACGAGGTTGCCCGCCCCGCCCAGCGCCCCCGAGACGGTGCTCAGCGTCCCCCCGACCAGCCCGGTGGCCGCCGAGGTCAGCAGGTACAGGACCACGAGGGTCGTCACCGCCCAGGACACCAGCCCGTGCAGCGCGGCCGCCCCCGGCAGGGTCTTGCCCGAGAGCCGGCCCGCGATCGCCCCGCCGGCCAGCGAGGCGACGATGCCCGAGGCCACGAACCACACGCCCGCCGACATCGACACGGTCGAGGCGGCCGGGTTGTCGGCGGCGTTGGGGCCCACCGAGGCCAGGCCGACGCCGACGCCGATCAGGTTGACGATCACCTGGGTCACGAGGGCGGTCACGGCGCCCGCGAAGATGGCGCCCCAGGACACCTGGTTGAGCAGGACGGCGCGCGTGTCGGCATGCGCGTCGGGGGAAAGCGGTGTCGCGGCGGTCTGGATGGGGGTCACGCTGTCACTCCGGAAAAGGGATCGTCGAGGATCTGAAGCGCCCGCCGCCGACAGGGATACCGGTTCGGCGTCGGCGGGCGCGTCGAGGCGAGGGGATGGCTCAGTCGCGGGTGGCGCTGACCAGCAGGCCGAGGCCGAAGCCGGCCAGACCGGCGATGAGCAGCGAGGCGAGCGGGTATTCGGCGACCTGATGGCCGACCTCGCGGGTGCCCCGGCGCAGGTACTGGCTGCCGCGCGCGTAGGCGTCCTCGGCGTAGTCCGAGGCCTCGTCGGCGGCGTGGCGGACGCCGCGCTCGGCGCGGTCGTAGTGATCCTGGGCGGCGCCCTGGGCGCGGCGGGCGCGGTCCTCGACATCGCCCGATCCGACGACGTCGCCCACGGTGTCGCGGACCTTGCCGCCGATGTGGCGGGCGGTGTCGGCGACGTGCCCGGCCGCGTCGCGGACGGTGTCCTTGGCCTGGCCGTACAGGCCCTCGGCCTGTCCCGCCGCCTCCCGGGCGCGGCCCTCGGCCGAGTCCCGATGCGAGCCGGTCAGGTCGCCGACCGCGCCCTGCACCTTCCCGCCAAGCTCCTTCGCGGCGCCCGTGATCCGATCCGTGTCCACCATGTCGTTCTTCCTCTCTGTTCTGTACGTTCCGGCGACCCGCCGGGCCGCCACGCGATGCATGACGCTCAGCCCCGGACCCCGGCCGGGTTTCGGCGGGGGATTGACGTTGGCGTCCTGGACCGCACGCTTGCGCTCCCCGGCCGGCTAACGCGCTCGAGCCGTCCGTTCGTCCGGGGTTAGGAAAGACCGACCGTCAGATGTCGATCGCCCCGCCCGTTACAATAGTGCTTTCGTACCGGTATTCTGAAATTCAGCTACCGGCCGCGTGAAGTGGAAACCCGTTTTCGCGCCCCCAGACGAGCGCCTCGGTGCGTCGGTGGACGCCGAGCTTCCGGTACAGCGCAGCCCCGTGATTGCGCACGGTGTTGCGCGACAGGCCGAGCTTGCGCGCGATGGCGTCGTCGTCGAGACCCGCGCAGATCAGGTTCAGGATCTGACGCTCCCGCACCGTCAGGTTTGGGGCGGATCCGTCCGCGCTCTCCCGGCCGGGGCGGCGGAGGTTGGCGAGCTTCTCGATCAGGCCGCGGCTGAACCACGAGGTATCGGCCATCACCGCCTCGATGGCGCCGAACAATTCGCGCTCGGTGTGCTTGCGGTCCGTGATGTCCTGCAGAACCAGCAGCACGAAGTCGGCATCGTTGATGGTGACCCGCTCCGCGGAGACCATGCAGTCGAGGTTGGATCCGTTCTCGTGACGCAGGCACACTTCGACGCCGAGGACGCTCCCGTCCCGGGCGACCGCGGCCTCGAAAGCCGCCCGCTGGGCATGCGCGACCCAGAGACCGGCCTCGTCCAGGCTGCGCCCGACGACCCGATCCTCACCGAGGCCGAAGACCCGCCCGAAAGCCTCGTTGACGCCGGTAACCGTGAAGTCGTCCGCCCGGACCAGGATGGTCGGGATCGGCGTGAGCCGGAACGACGTGGCGAACCGCTCCTCGCTCTGGCGGAGCGCGGTCTCGGCTTTGCGGCGCAACTCCAGATCGGCGAAGGTGAACAGCATGCACGGCTCGTCGCCCATCTCCATGGGCTGCCCGGCCACGATCACGAAACGCCGTCCGCCATCCGGCAGGTCGAGGCAAGCCTCCATCTGCGGGATCGTGCCGCCCTCGTTGAGACGCGAGACCGCCAAATCCCGGTTGCGGGCATTGGCGAGCACGTCGACCTCGTAGACGCTCCGTCCGATCACGGCCTCACGGGTGTAGCCGGTCATCTCCAGGAAGCCGTGATTGACCTTGACGTGACGCAGATCTGCGAGCCGCGTGATCAAGGCCGGCGCCGGATTGGCGTTGAAGGTCCGCTCGAAGCGATCCTCGGCCTCGAACTGGTCGGAGACGTCCTTCAGGATCAGGGCGAGGCAGCTCGGGGCACCATCGCGGTCGGTGGCGACCAGGCTTCGGAGCGAGTGGACGAAATCGCAATCGGGCCGGTCCGCGCGGGTGACCTCGACCACCACATCGTGGAAGGTTTCGCCGGCGACGACGCGTTCGATCGGGTAATTCTCCGGCGCCCGATGGTTGCGGTAGCGGAGCGAGAAGCGCGCGCGATAGGCATCGACCGTCGAGCCGAGCTCGTCGAGCGTTTCGACCCCGTGCATCGCCAGGGCGGCGGCGTTGGCATAGGCGATCGACTGGTCGGGCTCGACCAGGATCACGCCCTCGCTAAGGCCAGCGATGATCTGCCGAAGTTCGTGCCTGTCGACGCCCTCCGTCACGATCCGACCGGTTCCCATCCGCGCGCCGCTGCCCCATCGGCAACGCGGCTCAAACGGGTCGCGCGCAACGTGGTTCCGGTCGGTCGGGAATTATCACTGGTATACTTGCATCATTGGCGCCGTCGATATCGACCAGAGATGAGTGCCGGCCGCTCTTTGCGTCGAAGAACCCGACGGGTTCCAGACCATCGGTCGATGTGAATCATTCGAACGGGCAACCGGTCGGCAAACAGCGGGAACCGCCCAGCGATGCCAGTTCCGGTCACGCCCAGATGCAGGGGCAACACGGCGACAGGCCGCGCCAAAACGATTCGGACGGTGTTGCGAAAGACCCTCGCTCGCCCCTCAGCGCGATCCTGTGACGCCTGACCCAATCCTCGGTGGTGCCGCGATCGTCCGGCACGCCCGGGCGTCTTCATGGACAACCTGATCGGCCTGGTGCCGCGGTTGCGCCGCTATGCCCTGTCGCTGGCCATCGACCGGCTCGCTCCCGCGTTCCAGTTCAGGCTCCCGCCATCCCGACGACTGCTTTCATCTGTTAGGCGATGGATCGGGGCGCATCCTCAACCGTGCCGCAAGGAGAACGGAGCGCAGCTCGGCCGGGCGAGCCGGCTTCGACAGGATCGGGATGTCCGGCGCGCCCAGGTCCGCGCGTACGCGCGTCGCGTCGTGGCCACTGATCACCACCGCCGGCAGCGCGCGCCCCAGGAGGCCGCGGACCGCCGCGATGCACTCCGTTCCCGTGACGCCGTTCCCGAGTTCGAAGTCGGTGATGAGGAGATCGATCTCGGCGACGGCGTCGGGGATCGCGGATTCGGCCAGAACCCGGCATCCCCAGGTCTCGAGCAGGCTCGCCGTCGCCCTCAGCACGGCCTCGTCGTCCTCGACCAGAAGCACCCGCAAGCCGCCCATCGTCGGGGACGGGTCGCGTGCATCCCCGGCCGCCGCGGGCCCAGGGTCCCGGGTGACCGGCAGGTTGCCGATGCTCACGCAGGTCCCGCGGCCCGGTACCGAGCGAAGCGTCACCGTCAGGTCCAGCAGAGCCCCGAGGCGGCGAACGATAGGCAGGCCGAGACCGACTCCCTCAAGATCCCGGTCGCCGCGTTGGCGGACCCGGTAGAACTCGTCGAAGACCCGCTCCTGATGCTCGACCGCGATCCCGGGACCGCGATCGTAGACCTGGATGGCGAGGCGGCCCCCCCGTCGGCGGCAGGCGATCAGGATCGGCCGGCCGGGGGCGTACTTGATCGCGTTGTTGACGATGTTCTGCACCATCGTGGTGAGCAGCGCCCGGTCGGTGTTCACGACGCACTTGCAGGGACGCGCGCGCAAAGCGGTCCCGTCGCGCAGCGCCGCCTCGGAATTCTGGCGCCGCACGTCCTCGATGATCGCGTCGATCGACACGGGCTCCGGACGGGGCTCCAACTTGCCGCTGTCGAGGGTCGAGATGTCCAGCAGCGACTTGAACAGGCGCGAGACGCTCTGCAGGGACCGGTCGATGTTCTCGACCATCTGCAGTTCGTCCCGACCCAGCCTGGCGCTCCGCAGGCAGGCGGTGAACAGGCTGATCGCGTGGATCGGCTGGCGCAGATCGTGGCTCGCCTGCGCCAGGAAGCGCGACTTGGACAGATTCGCCTCTTGCTCGCGGGCGTAGGCGCCGCGGAGACGCTTCAGTAGGGTGTAGATGTAGGTCGGCACGAGGAGCGTGATGGCCGTCAGCGTCAGGACGACGAAGGGATTGTCGCGCCAATAGGCGTTGCAGTACGTCGTGACCGCGATCGAGATCAGGGCGGCGGCCGTAGAGGCCGTCAGGGCGCCGGTCCCGTAGCGCAAGCCGTTGCCGACGATCAGTCGGATCACGATCATGTACAGCGGCAGGAACGGGGCGCCGCCCACGGCCATCGCGTAGGTCATCCCACCCAGGTCGAGGAGGACGGTGATCACGCGCCGCGGTGTGTTGCCGCCGGGATGCCGGGCGATCCAGCCGTACAGCGCTACGGCAAAAAGCCAGTGGCACGTCACCAGGTACGCGACGAACCGGGCCTCCGGCGGGGCGATCCCGCCGAGGATCTGGGGCAGGAGATACAGGCAGACGCAGCCGATGATGACGGCCCGGATGAGCGCCTGGGCCTTCTCGTTGTCGTAATCCTCGTCCGGCCGGCTTCGCGATAGGGTCATCGGCGGCTCAGGGCTGCCCGGCGAGGCGCAGCGCGGCGCCGATGCCGTCCCGTGCCTTTGCTCGGAGCACCCCTCCGGCGTCCGCTCCGGGCCGGCCCCGGCGCGCTGTCCTCGACTCGTCGAGTCCAGGGGCCCTGTCGCGTCGAAGCTCGGCCGCGGCCCCGTCATCCCCCGAGGCCGGCATTGGCCGCCTTCGCGGCGGCCGCGGACCGGGAGGGGACGTCGAGCGCCCTCAGGAGCGACGAGACATGAATACGCACCGTGAAGGGCGAGATGTCGAGCTCCCGGGCGATCTCCTTGTTGGTGCGCCCCTGGGCGACTAGGCGCAGCACCTCGTGCTGGCGCCGCGTCAGGGGCGGGAGCGGACAGCGCGGCGTGCCGAGGCCCGAAACGGCGCTGCGCCGGATCACCAATTCCCCGTCGCGGATCGCCGCGATCGCCCGGGTGATCTCGCACGCGGGCAGCGATTTGCCGATGAACCCGTCGGCGCCATCCGCCATCACCGCCCGAATCAGGCTCTCGTCCTCGATCATCGACACGACGACGATCGAGGCGCGCTCGAATTCCACGCGCAGCGCGCCGATCGATCGCCGCGGATCGAGGCCGGGAAACAGGAGGTCCAGGAAGAACGCCTGCGGCGGTGGCCCGGCACGGGCCGTCGCCAGGACCTGCTCCATCGTGGCGGCCTCCCGGACGAGAGCCTGCGGGTAGAGCCGTTCGGCGATCTGCCGCATGCCCTCACGGAACAGCGGATGATCGTCGGCGACGATCAGGGTCTCGCAGGCTGAGCCGTTCATTCCACTCCCAGAAGCGGCATCGCAATCGGTCCTCCGAGGCCGCGTCGACGCTGCCAGACCGGGAAAGACCTGCGCCTCGTCAAGCCTGTTGCGATAGGTCCTGCGCACCAATAGATCGGTTTTTTCCGTCTGCCCAGAAGTCGGTTTGGTGGATGCCTAGGCAAAGACCACGATGTTTTTGAAACAATATAATCAATCTTAGTCGATTGAAGGATCTTTTATAAGAAAATACAGCACGAGAATTACATCATTGCGTGTTATTGGACCTGAAGAATATCAGATATCGAACACGATAGTAGTGGGCACCGAGTGCAGGTCGACGACACGGTTTCCGATCGCGGCACAGCCCGCCCCGGCGCGGGCAAGCCGATGCTCTCGCCGAGCCGCATCGTGATCGTCGGCGGGTTGGTGGCTGCGGGCGCAGTGGCGGGCGTGCTGCTTGCGGGCGGCCGCGAGGCGGCCGAGGCCTGCCAGGCGTCGCTGGGCATGATGCGGCTGTTGAAAACGACGGCCGAGCCCGGCGGCGCGGTGCGCATCCGGACCGGCAATGACCTGTCGCCGGCCTTCACCGTCGCCGACGGGCCGATCAACCTCGAGATGTCGCGCGTAGTGCTACCGGTACACCGGAGTGGACAGGGGCCATATTCTGCGCGGGCGCATTAGCTGGCCATAAGAAAGTCCGCTGCAATTATTGCAAATTTAGCAGTCGTATTGCTTAGAATAGTCAACTATTTAGGCTGTAACTGGATGATAACTCAAAAAATATTCAGCATCTAAGCTGAAAAACCTGATTTCCGCGGCCAGCTCGGCCGACGACACTACCCAACCCGCCGAGCGTCTTCTACCGTCACGCACCGGTACCGAATCGGCACGACTACATCCGATCGCATGACCCTGACCGCCGACCAAATCCTCGATCTCGCCCCGGATGCGGCCAGCCGCAAGGCCGGCCAGGATCAGGCGAAGCCGGCGCTATGGCACGGGCTCGGGCGCACCGGCACCCTGGTCTGGGGCGAGATCAAGGGCAGCGGAGCCGCGCCCTACCGGACGGTGGCGGATCCGGCCGGGCCGGCGGCCAAGTGCAGCTGCCCGAGCCGGAAATTCCCCTGCAAACACGCGATCGGACTGATGCTGGTCGGGGCCGCCGCGGCGCTGCCCGAGGCCGAGCCGCCGGACTGGGTCGCCGCCTGGAGCCGCGGGCGGGCAAATCGCGTCGCCGCGAGCCGAGCGGGAGACGCCGCCAAACCCGTCGACGCAACCGCACAGGACCGGCGGCGGCAAGCCCGCGCCGAGAAGGTCTCCGCCGCCCTGGATGAACTCGACCTGTGGCTGCGTGATCTGATGCGGCGCGGGCTCGCGGCGGCCCGGGCCGAGCCCTACGCGTTCTGGGACCGCATGGCCGGGCGTCTGGTCGACGGGCAGGCGCCCGGCCTCGCCCGTCGGGTCCGCGCCCTGCCGGGCCTCGCCGCGGCGGGGTCCCGGCCGGGCGCGGCTGCCCCCGAGACGGCTCTGGCCCTCGGCATCGGCCGGCTCGTGCTCCTCGTCCGGGCGGCCCAGCGCCTCGACGCGCTCGCGCCGGAGCAGGCGGCCGGCGTGCGCGGTGCCATCGGCTTCCCCGTGAGCGCCGACGCATTGGCGGCCCGTGCGGGGGTACCCGACGCGTGGGCCGTCCTCGCCCACACCGTCACCGAGGAGGACAGGCTGACGGTCCGCACCGTCTGGCTCGTGGGGCGCCGGACCGGCCTTCCGGCTCAGGTGATCGATTTTGCCGCCGGGGCGGGAGCTCTGCCGCTCGTGCCGTCCCCGGGCCAGGATTACGTCGGGAGCCTCGCCTTCCATCCGGGGGACCCGCCGCTCCGGGCGGTCCTCCGCGACCGCACGGTCGTGGCCGCCGCCGCCGCGCTGCCGGGCGCTGGGAGCGTGGCGCTGGCCCGGGACACCTTCGCGGCAGCCCTGGCACGCGCACCCTGGACCGAGGCCTGGCCGGTCTGCGTGGCCGGCGTGCGGCTCGGGCATCTCGCGGGCGGCGGCGGCCTGGCGGCGGGCGATTCCACCGGCTGCCTGCCCCTGCGGGCCGACCCGCACCTCCCCGCCGTGCTGGCGGTGTCAGGGGGCCATCCGGTCGATCTGTTCGGTCTCTTCGATGGCTTCGGCCTCCAGGTCCTGGCCGTGGGCGCCGCCGGGCGCCGCTTCGCGGTCCCGGCGCAGGATCCGCGCCCGATCCTTCTGCGGGCGGCCTGATGGACGCCGTATCGCCCGGATCGACCGCGGTCGCGGAGGCCTGGGATCGGACCCTGGCGGCCGCCCTGCTCGGGGCCGACCGCGCCGGGGCGCATGGGACCGACGGCGACCTCGTGGTGTTCGACCCGAGCGGCGATGCCGGCGCCATCCTGCTGGAGCGGCTCGCCGCCCACGGGATACACCGCCTCGCCGGGTCAGGCTTTGCGCCGGACGCGCTGGTGCCGGTGACCGTGCGCCCACCCGCGGGTGCCGAATGCCCGCCCGCGGCGGCGTCGCGCCTCGCCTTGCTCCTGACCACGGGGGACCGGGCCCGCTTGGCGGAATGGTGCGATCTCGCGGGCGAGGCGGGGCTGCGGGCCCCGGCCTGGCTGCTGCCGGCACTGGCGGCCCGCCGCGGCGACCTGCCAGAGGCGGTCGCGCGGGTCGCCGGCGCCGAACTCCCCTGGCTCGACCGGGCCTGTGCCGGCGCGGGCCAGCCGGAGGCCACGCCAACCGCGCCCGACTGGACCCTGGGCGCTCCCGCGGAGCGCCAGGCCGCCTTCCGCAGCTTGCGCGCAGGCGACGCCGCGGCGGCGCGCGCGGCCCTCGCAGCCGGGTTCACCGCCGAGAAGGCGGGGCTGCGCGCGCGGTTCGTGGCGGCCCTGGCGGTCGGGCTGTCGGAGGCGGACGGTCCGTTCCTCGAAACCTGCCTGAATGACCGCGCCGCCGAAGTCCAGGCGGAGGCGCAGTACCTGCTCCCCCGCCTGCCGGGTTCGGCCTTCGCGGCCCGCATGGCGGCCCGGGCGCGGGAAGCCCTCCGGATCGAGGCCAAGCGCCGGCTGCTCGGAACCGCCTACACCCTGAGCGTCACCCTGCCGGAGGAAGATCCGGCGCTGGCCCGGGACGGAATCGCCCCGCGTGCCCATGCCGGGCAAGGGAGCGGCATCCGGGCCGGGCTGCTGCGGGAGGTGCTGGCGGAGTCACCGCTCCACGCCTTGGCCGAACACCCGCCGCGGCGCTGGATCGAGCTGGCGCTGCGCACCGACTGGTCGCGCGAGATCTGCGCCGGTCTGCTGACCGCTGCGCGCCGCGCGGGCGAGCCCGCCTGGAGCGAGGCTCTGGCGACGGTGCTGGGCGAGGCCTGCGCCGGGCGGCTCCCGGGCGTCGCACCCTCCGAAGCGCTCCGGGCCGACTGGGCGGCGGCGGCGGCCCTGCTGCCGGCGACGGATTGGGAACGGCTGGTGGAGGGACTCATCCGGGCCGACGCGACGGCGAACGTGCTCGTGCATCTCGGACAGGGACCGTCGCGCTTCTCCGAGCCGTTCACGCGCGGCCTGCTCGGTTGGCTCGCCGCCCTGATCGGGCGCGGCACGGTACCGGACCCGCCCTGGCAGCTCGGCCGCCTGATCGACGGCTTGGCCGAGCGGGCTTCGCCAAGCCGCGATGCCGCGGCCGCGGCGGGCGCACTCCGCGACCGGTTCCCGCAGGACGGCGACCGGCATCTGGCCGGCGCCCTCGCTCGCCTCGCCGAGACCCTGGAGCTGCGCGCCGCCATGCGGCGCGACTTCGCCGCCTGACGTGACCCTTTCGGAGACCGCCCCACGATGAGCCCGACCGACACGTCCGCCACGGCCCGGCTGCGCCTGGCCGCCGAGGAGGCCTTCGCGGAGGAGATCGCGGCCCTGTGCGCCGCCGACGACCGGGCCCGGCCGCCGAACTGGCGGATGTCGCCGCAGGCGGTCGTCACCTATCTGATGGGCGGGTCGCTGCCCTCCGGCGCTGCGATCAGCCAGAAATACATCGGTGACCGGCGGCTCATGGAGATCGCTGTGGCGACGTTGGCGACAGATCGGGCCCTGCTGCTGCTCGGGGTTCCGGGGACCGCCAAGAGCTGGGTCAGCGAGCATCTCGCGGCGGCGATCTGCGGCACCTCGCGGCTCACCGTGCAGGGCACGGCCGGGACCAGCGAGGAAGCGATCCGCTACGGCTGGAACTACGCCCTGCTGCTCGCCAAGGGGCCGAGCCGCGACGCCGTGGTTGCCTCGCCGGTGATGCGGGCGATGGAGCGGGGCCAGATCGCCCGGGTTGAGGAGCTGACCCGCATCCCCTCGGAGACGCAGGACAGCTTCATCACCATCCTGTCCGAGAAGACCTTGCCGATCCCCGAACTCAACGACGAGGTGCCGGCCCGGAAGGGCTTCAACCTCATCGCCACCGCCAACAACCGCGACCGGGGGGTGAACGAGTTGTCGAGCGCGATCAAGCGCCGGTTCAACACCGTGGTGCTGCCGCCGCCTGCCACGATCGAGGCCGAGATCGCCATCGTGGAGACGCGGGTGGCCGCCCTCGGGCGCGCCTTCGAGATCCCGGCCCAGCCCCCGGGCGCCGACGAGATCCGCCGGGTGGTGACGATCTTCCGGGAGCTGCGCGAGGGCGTGACCGCGGACGGGAAGGCCAAGGTGAAGCAGCCCTCGGGGACGCTCTCCACCGCCGAGGCGATCAGCGTGGTCGGCAACGGGCTCGCGCTCGCCGCCCATTTCGGCAACGGCCGGCTCACAGCGCGGGACCTCGTCTCGGGGATCGGCGGCGCCGTGGTGAAGGATCCCGTGCAGGATGCCATCGTCTGGCGGGAATACCTGGAGACCGTGGTCAAGGAGCGGCCGGACTGGTCCGACTTCTACCGCGCTGCCCGCGAAATCGGCTGAAGGCGCGTCATGGCCGAGATCCGGATCTTCGGCATCCGCCACCACGGCCCGGGCTCGGCCAAGTCTCTTCGGGCGGCGCTCGACGGGTTCACGCCGGATTGCCTGCTGATCGAGGGGCCGCCGGAGGCCGAGCCGCTGCTCCCGCTCGCCGCCGATCCCGGCATGAGCCCGCCGGTGGCGCTCCTGGTCTACCGGCCGGACCGGCCGCGCTCCTGCGCCTTCTTCCCCTACGCCGGGTTCTCGCCGGAATGGGTCGCCCTGCGCCACGGCCTCGCCACCGGGATCCCGGTCCGCTTCATCGACCTGCCGCAGGCCGTCCGGCTCGCGGACGGGTTTCCGCCCGGGCCGAGGCCTCCGGAGGCCGCGGCAGCCGATGCCGCAGCGGAGCCCGCGATCGAACGCCCGGACCCCGCCGCCGCGATGCGGCGCGATCCACTGGGCGAGCTTGCGCAGGCGGCCGGGCACGCCGACGGCGAGCGCTGGTGGGACGCCCTGGTCGAAAGCCGGGGCGGTGAGGCCGGCGACGTGTTCGGGGCCATCGCGGAGGCGATGACGGCCCTGCGCGAGGCGGAGCCGGAGGGGGCCGAACCCGAGGACGCGGCCCGTGAGGCGCAGATGCGGGCCGGCATCCGGCGCGCCGCCCGGGACGGGTTCGCGCGGATCGCCGTGGTCTGCGGCGGGTGGCACGTCCCGGCGCTGCTGCGCCACGACGCGCGCGGCCAGGCCGCGGCCGACACCGCGATTCTCAAGGGCCTGCCCAAGGCCAAGGTCGCCGCCGCCTGAGCACCGTGGTCCTATCCGCGGCTGGCGGCGTCGAGCGGCTACCGGGCCGGCGTGCTGTCGCCCGAATGGTACGACACCCTGTGGAACCACGAGGGCCGGGTCGCGGCCGGCTGGCTCGCCCGGGCGGCCGCGCTGCTGCGCGCGGCCGATCTCGACGCCTCGCCGGCCTCGGTGATCGAGGCCACTCGCCTTGCCGAGGCCCTGGCGGGCTTCCGCGGCCGGGCGCAGCCCGCCCTGGAGGATCTCGACGAGGCGGCTCTCGCGACCCTGTGCTTCGCCGACCCGGCTCCGATGGCCCTGATTCGGCGCAAACTCGTGATCGGCGAGCGCCTCGGCGCGACCCCGCCGGGCAGCGCTGGCACCCCCGTGGAGGCCGATTTCGAGGCCCAGTGCCGGCGCCTGCGGCTCAAGCCCGGCGCGGAGGCCGGCGAGATCACCCTCGACCTGCGCAAGGAGACCGACCTCGCCCGCAGCCGGTTCCTCAACCGGCTGCGCTTGCTCGACATCCCCTGGGGGACGCCCCGCCACGCGCGCGGGCGCGGCACCTTCAAGGAGGCGTGGGCCCTCGCCTGGCAGCCCGATTGGGTGGTGGAGCTGGTGGCGGCCTCCGCGGATGGCGGCACGGTCGCGGAGGCCGCCGCCGAGCGGGTCCGCGCCAAGGCGCGGGGCGCGACCCGGATGGCCGAGCTCGCGGCGCTGATCGGCACGCTGCTCGATGCCGACCTCGCGGCGGCGAGCGGCGACGTGATCCGGGCGCTCGATGCCCGCGCCGCCGTCTCGGCGGACGTGTTCGACCTGATGGAGGCGTTGCCGCCGCTCGCGGAACTCGCCCGCTACGGTTCGGTCCGGGCCTCCGACACGGCACCGGTCCTGGCCCTGGTGCGGGGGCTGCTGCCCCGGGCCGCCGCCGGCCTCGTCGCCGCCTGCCAGAGCCTCGACGACGCGGCCGCCGCCGCCGCGAAGACCCGCATCGTCGCGGTCTCCGGGGCGGTCGCGCTCCTGGAAGATCCGGACCTCACGTCGGTGTGGCGGGACGCCCTGCGGGCGCTCGCCGACCAGGAGCATGTCCACGGCCGGGTGGTCGGCCGGGCCGTGCGCCTCCTCCACGAGGGTGGCGCCCTGACGGATGCCGAGGCGGGCGACCATCTGCGCCGCGCCCTGTCGCGGGCGACCGGGGCTCTGGCGGCGGCGGCCTGGATCGAGGGTTTTTTGGAAGACAGCGGCACGACGCTGATCCACGGCCGGGGCTTGCTCGCCTTGGTGGATTCCTGGCTCTGCGGCCTGTCCCAAGAAACCTTCGCGGAACTCTTGCCCCTGGTGCGCCGGACCTTCGCGACGCTGGCCCCGGCCGAGCGCCGCGCCATCGGCGAGGCCGTGGCCCGGCCGGAGGGCGCGGGCGCCGGCGACGGACTCCCGGGGGCGACGTTCGATGCGGCGCGCGCCGAGCGGGTGCTGCCGATCCTGCGCCTGCTCCTCGGGCCCGAGCCCGCTGCCTGGGAAAAAACATCGGAGGCGACGGCGTGAGCGAGACCGAGCGCCTGCGCCGCTGGCGCCTCGTCCTGGGCGGCGGCCCGGCCGACGGCACCGGCTGCTCCCTGTCGGAGCGCGACCTGCGGATCGATCAGGCGCTCGGTGCCCTCTACGATTCCGACCGCAAGGGCGGGCTCGGCGCCTCCGCGCCCTCCGTGCCGCGCTGGCTCGGCGATATCCGCGACTACTTCCCGGCCTCCGTGGTGCAGGTGATGCAGCGCGACGCGTTCGAGCGGCTCGACCTCAAGCGCATGCTCACCGAGCCCGAGATGCTGGAGGCCGTGGTGCCCGACGTGGCGCTGGTCTCGACGCTGATCGCGATGCGCAGCCTGCTCGGCGGCCGGACCAAGGAGACCGCCCGGCTGGTGGTGCGCCGGGTGGTCGAGCAGCTGATGCGCAAGCTCGAAGAGCCGGTGCGGCAGGCGGTGAACGGCGCGATCGACCGCTCCCGGGTGAACCGGCGGCCACGCCATGCCGAGATCGACTGGAACCGCACCATCCGGGCGAACCTGCGCCACTACCAGGCGGACTATGGCACGATCATCCCGGAGACCCGGCTCGGCCACGGGCGCCGGAGCCGCGGCTCCCTGAAGGACGTGGTTTTGTGCATCGACCAGTCAGGCTCGATGGCCGCCTCCGTGGTCTATGCCAGCATCTTCGGCGCCGTGATGGCCTCGCTGCCGGCGGTCTCGACCCGGCTCGTGGTGTTCGACACCGAAGTGGTCGACCTCTCTGACACCCTCGATGATCCGGTGGAGGTGCTGTTCTCGGTGCAGCTCGGCGGCGGCACCGACATCAACCGGGCGGTGGGCTACTGCGCCTCGCGCATCACCCGGTCCGAGGACACGATCCTCGTGCTCATCTCTGACCTCTACGAGGGCGGCGTCATGGAGGGGCTGCTCGGCCACGCGCAGCGCCTCGTCGCCGCCGGGGTGCAGTTCGTGGCGCTGCTGGCCCTGTCGGATTCCGGCGCCCCGGCCTACGACCGGGCGCTCGCAGCCCGGCTGGCGGCCTTGGGCGTGCCGGCCTTCGCCTGCACGCCGGACCTGTTCCCCGACATGATGGCGGCGGCGATCCGCAAGGCCGACCTCGAAGCCTGGGCGGCCGCGGCCGGCATCGCGGCAGTGCGGGCGGATCCGGGGCCGGACGCCTGACCCTTCAGCGGGCACCGATCGGGTGCGACCTGTTCAGCCGCGCTCCAACCCGTTCGCGCGCACGCATTGACGGGCCGCGTGCCATCCCTGCGTAAAGCCCCGGCGTCTCGCCGATCTCGGCACGGGCCGACCGATGATTTGCAGAGGACTGGATGCAGAGAATCCGTCCTTGTTTGCTGATCGGATCAAAATTCTGCGCGTCTTCCGCCTCGGCGCAGACCTGTGCGGAAAAGTACCGGAGCGACGGCATCCCGATGCTTCAGCCGCTCACGTATCAATCCTGGGCCATCATCCCCGGCGTGAACCCCAAGGTCGCATTCGACCGGACGACCCAGGCTGTCCTCGCGAAGGGCGTCATGGCGATCCGCACGGGCCTGATCACCAGCCAGACGCACTGGCTGGCCGCCCGCAACGCGCGGTTCGGCGAAGGGCGACAACGCGCTCTACCGGGAAACCCCGACCGAGCGCCTGCACAGGGTTGCCGGTGAGCACTACGTCAACGGAGAACGTGGTCCCACCGCAATTGCGGGTTCCGAGCACACCTTTGTTAAGGCGCTGTCAAACTTGCGGAAAATGCACCGGTGGCGCTCCCAAGGGGAATCGAACCCCTGTTTTCGCCGTGAGAGGGCGACGTCCTAGACCGCTAGACGATGGGAGCTTTCCGGCGGTGCGGGGGTGCTATAGCCACGTGCCGCCGGGGGGGCAAGGGCCTTCCTTGGGAAATCCGCCGCGACCGGGCGGATCGAGCGCGGACAGGGATCGTGGTGGATAGGGATATCGAGGACCGCACCGGGATCGTCGCGGAGGGTGGCCTGCGGCTCGACCGCGCCCTGGTGGCGCTGTTTCCGGACCTGTCCCGAGCCCGGTTGCAGGATCTCATCCGGGACGGCCACGTGACCAGGGATGGCGCGCTGGTGCGCGATCCCGCCCAGAAGGTCGCGGCCGGTGCCCGCATCGCCCTGACGCTGCCCCCGCCGGCGCCGGCCGTACCGGCCGCGGAGGCCGCGGATCTGCCGATCGTCTACGAGGATGGCGACCTGATCGTCATCGACAAGCCGGCAGGCCTGGTGGTTCACCCCGCCCCCGGCCACGAGAGCGGGACCCTGGTCAACGCGCTGATCGCCCATTGCGGGGCGAGCCTGTCGGGGATCGGCGGGGTGCGCCGCCCCGGCATCGTCCACCGCCTCGACAAGGATACGAGCGGGCTCATCGTCGTCGCCAAGAACGACGCCGCCCATCAGGGGCTCACCGCACAGTTCGCCGATCACGGCCGCACCGGGCCGCTGGAACGCGCCTACGCGGCCGTGGTCTGGGGCCTGCCCCAGCCGCGCGCCGGCACGATCCGCGCGAATCTCGCCCGCTCCCGCTACCACCGTGAGAAGATCGCCGTGGTCTCCGACGAGTCCGGCCGGCACGCGGTCACGCACTACGCCGTCACCGAGGTCTACCCGGAGGCCGCCCTGGTACGCTGCCAGCTGGAGACGGGGCGGACGCACCAGATCCGCGTGCATCTTGCCCATCGCGGCCATCCCCTGCTCGGGGATCCGGTCTATGGCGGCGCGTTCCGGACCAAGGCTGCACGCCTGGCACCGGATGCCCGGGCCGCCCTGGAGGCTCTGGGGCGACAGGCGCTGCACGCGGCGCTGCTCGGGTTCAGCCATCCGCGCACCGGCGAGACGCTGCGGTTCGAGAGCCCGCTCCCCGCCGATCTCGCCGCGCTCGTGACGCATCTGCGGGCCGGCGTGAGGGATGGCACGGTGCTGTAACCGCTCCCCTGCGGCGTGCGAAAGATCACCCCGTACCGCGTCACATCGTGCCATGGTACGACCAAATCGGCCGATGGCGCGTTGGTGGCGACGTAGGTGTCCTCAATCGCGACCGGCTCGCCGGCGGCTCATGCGAACATGGGTTGCCGACAGGGTCGGCTCAAGAGCGGCCCGAGTGGACGGCACTGTTGTCCGTCGCGTCCGCCCGACAGGGGGACATAGGTTCAGGAGATTGCCATGGCCGGTACGCTGCCCGTGCTCGCCAACGAAGGTGGCCTGTCGCGCTACCTCGACGAGATCCGCAAGTTCCCGATGTTGGAGCCGACGGAGGAGTTCACGCTCGCCAAGGCATGGCGGGACGCGGGTGACCGCGAGGCCGCGCATCGCCTCGTGACGTCGCACCTGCGCCTCGTCGCCAAGATCGCTATGGGCTACCGCGGCTACGGTCTGCCGATCGGCGAGGTCGTGTCCGAGGGCAATGTTGGCCTGATGCAGGCGGTCAAGCGCTTCGATCCGGACAAGGGTTTCCGGTTGGCGACCTACGCCATGTGGTGGATCAAGGCCGCGATCCAGGAATACATCCTGCGCTCGTGGTCGCTGGTGAAGATGGGCACCACTGCCAACCAGAAGAAACTCTTCTTCAACCTGCGCAAGGCCAAGGGCCGGATCTCGGCCCTGGATGAGGGCGACCTCAAGCCCGACCAGGTCGCACACATCGCCACCCGCCTGGGCGTGCCCGAGCAGGACGTGATCGACATGAACCGGCGTCTGTCCGGCGACACGTCGCTCAACGCGCCCCTGCGCGAGGAGGGTGAGGGCGAGTGGCAGGACTGGCTGGTCGACAACGCCCCGAGCCAGGAAACCGTGCTCGCCCGCGAGCAGGAGGGACAGAACCGTCTCTCGGCCCTGCGCGACGCCCTCGGCGTGCTCAACCCGCGCGAGCGCCGCATCTTCGAGGCCCGGCGGCTCGCCGAGGATCCGATCACCCTGGAGGATCTCTCCGGCGAGTTCGGGGTCTCCCGTGAGCGGGTCCGGCAGATCGAGGTCCGCGCCTTCGAGAAGGTGCAGGAGGCGGTCAAGCGCAACATCGCCAACCGGGAATTGCCGCGGGCGGGTATCGAAGCCCACTGATCCCCGGGGTAGGCGCGCCCGTCGCGCCTCCCCACCGCCGGGGCCGCGGCGCTCACTGCCAGGCGTCGAACGCGCTCCTCATCACCTGCGTCCCGGCCGAACCCTTCTCGAACGTCAGGACCGCGCGCCGGCCGGACGTGTAGCGCAGGGCCAGATCGAACCAATTCCGGTGCAGCAGCATGTCGGTGTTGCGCTCCACGTCGTTCGGGAGCGACGAGAGCCCGATGAGGAACAGGTTGTCGCGAACGCGCACCGGCAGGCCCGAGACCGGGGAGCCGCGGGCGTTCTGATCGTCCTTCGCCTGAAGCAGGCCGACATCCTGGACCATCCGGCCGCCGCCACCGCCGGTCTGGCTGAAGGCCAGGTTCACCGTGTGGGACGCCGGCAGGGTCGTGTCCAGATTGCGCTGGATCGTCATGACCAGCGTGAGACCCGCATCCGGAACGGTCACGGTTGCCACCACGGCGTTCTGAAGCGGCTGCCCCTGCTCACCGTTCACCGTATCGAGGCGCCAGGTCACCCGGCCCGGGAGCGATGTCGGCTGCGCATTCTCGCCGCCCGCCCCCTCTTCGATGAGTTCGGCCCGCTGGGCGACCGAGACCGTCGACTCGTTGGCCGGCGCGGCGGCGCGCGGCGGCGCGGCGCTTTCCTGTCGCGGAGCGGCGCGTGGGGCGGGCGTCGCGTCACCGCCGACGCGGTCGCCGAACTTCGTCTCGCCCTCGGGCTGCTGCGTGTTCGCTGTTTCGGCACCCCCCGAGGCGAGGATCTGCGGCCGGTCGCGGAGCAGGAAGGCCGCAACGGCGATCAGGGCGATGACCACGGCGAGCACGCCGCCGACGAAGACATTGCGCAGCACCCGGGATCGGCCGGCGCGCGGGGGCACGACCTCGATGCGTGGGCGTTGGCGGGCGTTGCCGGGATCGATCGCCGCCGCGGCGGGATCGGGATCCCCGGCCGGTGGGGCTGCGGCGGCCGGCGCGAACGGCTCGGGCGCGGCCGCCTGGGCCGGGCCTGGGCGCCGCGGGGTGATCGCGATCGGGGCCTCACGGGGCTCCGGCTCGGGTGTGAGCGTCGGCGGTTCGTAGCGCGCCTCCACGGGCGCGTCGTCGGGCGCATTGAAGGGCGGCCTAGCGGCGGGAAGGGTGGGCTCGGGAGACGGCTGGGGGGGCGACGGCTCCGGGAGCACGGGCTGCACGGCGGGCTGTCGGGCGGCCTCCGCCGCCTGCGCGGCATCGTTGGCCGGGGCCGGAAGTCCGCCGTGATCGACTTCGAGCCGCTCGATCGCGGCGTCGAGGGCCCGGCGCTCGAGGTCGATATCGGCCTCGGATAGCGGCGGGTCGAGGGAGCGGAGCTGGCTGATCAGGGCGTTGCGCGCACGGTCGTAGACCGCCTTGCGCAGGGCGGGCGTTCGATCGGGCAGCGCATCGAGTGCGCGTGCCAGAAGCGGGTAGTAATCGGCCATGTGCCCCTGATCCGCCCCTACGGCCGCTATCCGGCGATGCCGGTCGGTGGCCGGAAGCCGAACACCGCGCCCGTCCCGGCCGGGTCGGTCACGGCCCTCGGCCGGTGATGTCGTGTCCTCCCAGCGCGAGGCCGCGGCCGAACGCCGGTCGTGTCTTCGTTGGCCGCCGGCCTCCAGGACGGCTGCCGAGCCGCGTGTCCGTTTTAGATCGCGGTCACGCGGCGTGGATACAGACGGGATCGTCGAAAAGACGCGTCGTCAACGGGATAGCGTTCCGCGCGTCAATCCTCGAAGGGGTTGTGCATGAGGATCGTGTCGTCGCGCTCCGGCGAGGTTGACAGCAGCGCCACCGGCGCGCCGATCAACTCCTCGATCCGGCGGACATACTTGATCGCCTGCGCCGGCAGGTCCGCCCAGGACCGGGCACCCGCGGTGGTCTCGGACCAGCCGGGGATCACCTCGTAGACCGGCTCGACGCGGGCCTGGGCGGCCTGGCTCGCCGGGAGGTGATCGATCGGCTTCCCGTCCAGCATGTAGCCGGTGCAGACGCGGATCTCCTCGAAGCCGTCGAGGATGTCGAGCTTGGTCAGGGCGATCCCGTGGATGCCGGAGGTCCGGACCGTCTGGCGCACCAGCACGGCGTCGAACCAGCCGCAGCGGCGCTTGCGTCCGGTGTTGACGCCGAACTCCCGGCCGCGGCTGCCGATGGTCTCGCCGATTTCGTCGAACAGCTCGGTGGGGAACGGCCCCTCCCCGACCCGAGTCGTGTAGGCCTTGGCGATGCCGAGCACGTAGCCGATCGCCCCTGGGCCGAGGCCCGAGCCGGTGGCGGCCTGCGCGGCCACGATGTTCGACGAGGTGACGAAGGGATAGGTGCCGTGATCGACGTCGAGCAGGGCACCCTGCGCCCCCTCGAACAGGATCCGCTTGCCGGCCCGGCGCTCCTCGTCGAGGAGCCGCCAGACCGTGTCGGCATAGGGCAGGACCTTCGGTGCGATGGCCTTCAGCTCGGCCAGCAGGGTCTCGGCGTTGACCTCGTCGATTCCGAGGCCGCGCCGCAGGGCGTTGTGGTGGGTCAGGACGCGCTCGATCTTGGCCGGCAGTGCGTCCGGGTCGGCGAGGTCGACCACGCGGATCGCCCGGCGCCCGACCTTGTCCTCGTAGGCCGGCCCGATCCCGCGCTTGGTGGTGCCGATCTTGAGGCCGGCATTGGCGGTCTCGCGGAAATGGTCGAGCTCGCGGTGAAGCGGGAGAATCAGTGTCGCGTTGTCGGCGATACGCAGGGAGGCGGGCGAGACCTCGACGCCCTGCGCCCGGATCCGGTCGATCTCGTCCACGAGGTGCCAGGGATCGACCACGACGCCGTTGCCGATCACCGAGAGCTTGCCGCCGCGCACCACGCCCGAGGGCAGCAGCGCCAGCTTGTAGGTCACGCCGTCGATGACCAGCGTGTGGCCGGCATTGTGCCCGCCCTGGAACCGGACGACGATGTCGGCCTGCTCGGACAGCCAGTCGACGATCTTCCCCTTGCCTTCGTCGCCCCACTGGGCGCCCACAACGACGACGTTGGCCATGTCTGCCTGCTTACCCGCGACGGAAACCGGGACGGCGCCATCCACGGGTGCAGGCGGCGCACGTCGTGAGCCGTTTCCGCGATCCAGGCAGCGAAATCAAGCAATCCGGCCGCATGGCGGCCCCCGAGACCGGTCGCGGCGGATTACTTCGCCTCGGTTCCCGGCGAACGCCCCGGCAATTCGTTCGGCTTGATCACCGGCATCGAGCCGGACTGGTCCGGGCTCACCACGGTCCCGGTCGTTCCGGTTTCGGGCGGCTTGATGACGCCGTCGTTCTGCCGGAGCCTGTCGCTGAGCGACTGGTCCCGGGACGGCGTCTCGGTCGCCGGCGGCCGGGCCGGGTCGGGCGTCTGCGCGTCGGCCGACCCGGCAAGGGTCGTCGCGGCGAATGCGGTCGCCGCGAGGGCGGCCAGCAGGAGCGTCTTCGGCAAGAGGAGCCTCCCCGTTTCGGGATACGAATTCGGGGAGGAACAGACGGAGCGTGGATCCGTTCCTGCCGTCGGCTCGGGCTGCGGCAGCGCCCCCGGGCGGGATCCGGGCCTCAACCCTGGCGGGCCGTCTCGATGTATAGCTCGCGCAGGCGTCGGGTGAGCGGACCGGGACTGCCCTCTCCGATCGGCCGGTTGTCGATCTCGACCACCGGCATCACGAAGGCCGAGGCGCTGGTGTAGAACGCCTCCTGGGCCTCGTAGGCCTCCGCGACGGGGATCAGGCGCTCCTCGATCCGCAGGTCGGCCTCCTGGGCGAGCCGCAGGACCGAAGCCCGGGTGATGCCGGGCAGGAGCGCCGTCGACAGCGGCCGGGTCACCAGCACCCGGTCGCGGCTGACGATGAACGCCGTGGACGAGGAGCCCTCCGTGACCGCCCCGTCCTCCACCATCCAGGCCTCCGCGACGCCGGCCTCCGCGGCCTGCTGCTTGGCGAGCACCTGGGCCAGCAGAGCCACCGACTTGATGTCCCGACGCTTCCAGCGGAGATCCTCGACGGTGATCACCCGGGCGCCGGTCTCGACCAGCGGGTTGGCCAGCACGGTCTTGGCCTGCGTGAACATCATCACGGTGGGCGCCACATCCCCCTTCGGGAAGGCGAAGTCGCGCTCGGCGACGCCGCGCGTCACCTGCATGTAGACCAGCCCTTCGGTGACGCCGTTCCTGGCGACCAGCTCGGTCTGCAGGCGCTCCCAGCCGGCCGCATCGTGCGGGTTACGGATACCGATCTCGCCCAGGGAGCGATCCAGGCGGGCGAGATGCGCGGCGTTGTCGACGAGCCTGCCGTCGAGGATCGCCGAGACCTCGTAGATCCCGTCGGCGAACAGGAAGCCGCGGTCCATGATCGGCACGCGGGCCTCCGCGAAGGGGAGGAATTCGCCGTTGAGGTAGACGATGCGGCTCATGATGGTGGCTCTCTATCGAAGTCTCAGGTCAAAAATCCGAATGGCGCTTATCGACCGCGTTGCCTGCATGGCCAACACCATTCGGACGTTGGCCACCCCAGACGAACACACCGGCCAGTCCCGCGATCGGCGTGACCAGGGCTGCGATGGCGTAGACATTGGCACCTTGAGCCACTGCGAATGCACCCAGGGCTATGGTGCCCGACGCGAGAGCCGTGCCGAGAAACAAGCACAGATGCCGATAGATCCGCGCGTGCGAAGCATCGGCCACCATGGTCCGTAGCTGAGCCCGTCGTTCGTCGTCATCCGTTTCCAAGGCACGAAAGTATGCGTCCAGGAAGCGCGCGCCACTGCCCGGAACGAGCGCTTCGAGGTCCGCCACGACACCGAGATCGGGCCAAGCGCCGTTCGACGGCTTCGGTGGCCCGGACATCTCAGTGTTCGAAAGCCTTCAGGAAGAAGGCGGCGAAGCCCACGCACGCCCCGGATGCGGCGATCAGCAGTGAACCGTAGGATAACAGCCGCGTAAAACGCTCCTCGCGCGCGAGCAGCTTCTGAACCCAGAGATCTCGATCGGACCTGCGTTCTGCGAGCGCGACGATGCGCTCGGCAGATCCGGGCAGGACCTGCTCATACTTTTCCAAATCGCTTGGCGCGGGCAATGCGGAGGAATCGGCCATGCCGAACCTCATAGCACGACCTGCGCCTTCCCGGCGCATTCAGGCCGCGCCGAACACCCGCGAAAAAATCGTGTCGACGTGCTTGAAGTGATAGCCGAGATCGAAGCACGCCTCGATCTGCTCGGGGGTGAGCGCGGCGGCGACCTCGGGATCGGCCTTCAGCAGCGCCAGGAAATCGCCCTCCCCGCGCCAGACCGGCATCGCGTTGCGCTGGACCAGCCGGTAGGAATCCTCGCGGGAGACCCCGGCCTGGGTGAGCGCCAGCAGCACCCGCTGCGAGTGGACGAGGCCGCCGAGGCGGTCGAGGTTCTTCTGCATGGTGGCCGGGTAGATCAGCAGCTTCTCGATCACCCCGGTCATGCGGGCCAGGGCGAAATCGAGGGTCACGGTGGCGTCGGGGCCGATCATCCGCTCCACGGAGGAATGCGAGATGTCGCGCTCGTGCCAGAGGGCGACGTTCTCCAGGGCCGGGGTGACGTACCCGCGCACCATCCGGGCCAGGCCGGTGATGTTCTCGGTGAGCACCGGGTTGCGCTTGTGCGGCATGGCCGAGGAGCCCTTCTGGCCCTCGGAGAAGAACTCTTCCGCTTCCAGCACCTCGGTGCGCTGGAGATGGCGGACCTCGATGGCCAGACGCTCCAGCGACGAGGCAACGACGCCGAGCGTCGCGAAGAACATCGCGTGGCGGTCGCGCGGGATGACCTGGGTCGAGACCGGCTCGGGCGTCAGGCCCATCTTCGCCGCGACGTAGTCCTCCACCCGGGGATCAATGTTGGCGAAGGTGCCGACCGCCCCCGAGATCGCGCAGGTGGCGACCTCCGCGCGGGCCGCAACGAGGCGCGCCCGGTTGCGCGCGAACTCGGCATAGGCCTGGGCGAGCTTGAGACCGAAGGTCACCGGCTCGGCATGGATGCCGTGGGAGCGGCCGATGGTCGGCGTGTGCTTGTGTTCCAGAGCGCGGCTCTTCAGCGCCGCCAGCAGCGCGTCGACGTCGGCGATCAGGATGTCGGCGGCGCGCACGAGCTGCACATTGAGGCAGGTGTCGAGCACGTCCGAGGAGGTCATCCCCTGGTGGACGAAGCGCGCCTCGGGACCGACGATCTCCGCGAGATGGGTCAGGAAGGCGATGACGTCATGCTTGGTCACCGCCTCGATCGCATCGATACGGGCGACGTCGAAGACGGCGTCCCTGCCCTTCGCCCAGACCGTCTCGGCGGCTGCCTTCGGGACGACGCCGATCTCGGCGAGCGCCGTGGTGGCATGGGCCTCGATCTCGAACCAGATCCGGAAACGAGTCTCGGGCGACCAGATCGCCGTCATCGCGGGGCGGCTGTAGCGGGGGATCATGGGGCCTCGGCAGGGTCCGGAACACGTGCCAGGCGGGTAGCATGCACCGCCCCGGGCGCTCAATGCGGATCCGTCATGGCGGAACGGCACCGGATGCGGAGCGTCAGTCCGCCCGTACCCAGCCCTGGCCCATCAACCGCTCCTGCGGCAGGAAGCGGGACTTGTAGTCCATCTTGCGCGAACCCTCGACCCAGTAGCCGAGGTACAGATACGGCAGGCCGAGGCGCTGGGCGCGCCGGATATGGTCCAGGATCATGAAGGTGCCCGGCGAGCGCCCGGCCTCAGCGGGATCGTAGAACGAGTAGACCATCGACAGACCGTCGGCGAGGACATCCGTCAAGCAGTAGGCCAGCGGCGGGCCCGAACCGCGCCCGGTGATCGCCGTGTCCGGCCCATGCCGCCGGTAGGACACCAGATGCGTGTCGACATGGCTGTCCTCGACCATCATGGCATAGTCGAGCACCGTCATGTCCACCATGCCGCCGTCGCCGTGCCGGGCATCCAGATAGCGGCGGAACAGGGCGTATTGCTCGGAGGCCGGCCGGTTCGGCTCCGGCGTGCCGACCCAATCCGCATTGCGGGCCAGGGTGCGCCGCTGGCTCGCGCTCGGCTCGAACGCATCGACCACCACGCGTACCGAGATGCACGCCCGGCAGGTCTCGCAGGCCGGCCGGTACGCGATGGTCTGCGAGCGGCGGAATCCGCCCTGCGTCAGGATCTCGTTGAGATCGCGGGCGCGCCGTCCGACGAGGTGGGTGAACACCTTCCGCTCCTCCTGACCCGGCAGATAGGGGCACGGCGAGGGCGCGGTGAGGTAGAATTGCGGTGTGTCGCGCGGATGACTGGTCACGCTCGGTCTTGACCCTGCACCGGGTCTGTCCTCTCGGCGCCGGCATGCCAATGTACAGGCGTGGCGGCCCGGCTCAATGCCCAGGGCCGCCGCCGGGCGAGATTTTCACCGCGGCACAGACGCCTCAGCGTGCGTGGACGACGGCGAGGCCGAGCAGCACGTCGTGCCCGAGCCGCCGGTCGGACCGGACGAGGCCGAAGGCGACGTCCACGCACCACAGCAGGAAGGTCGAGACCGCCACGTAGAACAACAGGGCGTGGACGGCCGCCGTGATGATGTCCACCCGGGCACCGCTCTCGGGTGCCACGACCCGCAGGCCCATCAGCCGCTGCCCGATCGTGCTCTGCCGTGCACCGCCGACGGTGATCGCGCTGTAGATGATCCCGCTCGCCGGCAGGACGGCGAACAGGGTCCAGCCCAGCCCGAAGGTCACGACGCCCACCACCGTGATCAGCAGCGTCAGAAGGGCGGTGAAGCCCATGATGAACAGGATGTCGAGGAGGTAGGCCACGGTGCGGCCGCCCAGGCTCGCGCGCACGAACGGGACGGGCAGCGAGGCCGTGTAACCGGGCGTCTCGAATCGCGGGGCGTAACCAGATTGCGTGTTCTGCATGATGTCGCGTCCTGCAAGCGAGGCTGCGCGAGATGAAGTGGGTGCGGGGCGCGGGGGTCGCAAGGGGCCTCCGCGCGGAGCCGCTCGGGCCGGTCAGCGCTCGACCGGGTCGCCGGCTTCGGCATCGGGCGTGTCCAGATAAAAGCGCTTCAGCATGTACAGCGCGGGACCCGACAGGCTGCGACCCTCGGTGCCCAGGGCCAGGAGGGTTGTGCCCGCATCGAAGCGGCAGGTGAGCCAGTGCTGGCGGGTGCCCTCGACGTAATCGACCCGGACCGTATCGGCCGCCGACCCCGGTGCGGCGCGCAGCAGGCGGATCCCGGGTTGCGGCGCGATCGCCGGTAGCGCCCGGCGACAGGTGGCGACCCGCTCGCGCCGCTGGGTGTCCTGGCAGGCCGCGAGCCCGCCGAGGAAGCCCGCCGCGACCGCCGCCCCGAGGAGCCAGCGGTGCGCGGGCTTCACGGTTGGCTGCGCAGGCGCTCGGCGACCCGGGGGGCGTGATAGGTGAGGACACCGTCCGCTCCGGCCCGCTTGAAGGCCAGCAGCGCCTCCACCATCGCGCGGTCGCCGTCGAGCCAGCCGTTCCGCGCGGCCGCCTCGATCATCGCGTACTCCCCCGACACCTGATAGGCGAAGGTCGGCACCTGGAACGTGTCGCGGACCCGGCGGATGATGTCGAGATAGGGCAGCCCCGGCTTGACCATGATCGAATCGGCGCCCTCGTCGAGGTCGAGGCGCACCTCGCGCAGGGCTTCGGCCGAGTTGCCCGGGTCCATCTGATACGTGCGCTTGTCGCCGACGAGCGCGGCCTTGGTGCCGATCGCGTCGCGGAACGGCCCGTAGAAGGCGCTCGCATACTTGGCCGCGTAGGCCATGATCTGCACGTCGAGGTAGCCGGCCTTGTCGAGCCCGGCCCGAATCGCGCCGACGCGCCCGTCCATCATGTCGGAGGGCGCGATGATGTCGGCCCCGGCCTCGGCCTGGATCAGGCTCTGCTCCACGAGGATCGCCACGGTCTCGTCGTTGAGGATCGCGCCGCCCCTCATCACGCCGTCATGGCCGTGGCTGGTATAGGGATCGAGGGCCACGTCGGTCATGATCCCGACCTCGGGGACCGCCTGTTTCACGGCGCGCACGGCCCGGCAGACGAGGTTGTTGGCGTTGAGCGCCTCCGATCCCGTCGGGTCGCGCAGGGCCACCTCGGTGAACGGGAAGAACGCCACGGCCGGAATGCCCAGCCGCGCCGCGCGCTCGGCGTCGCGGACGATCTCGTCCACGGAGAGCCGCTCGACCCCCGGCATCGACGCGATGGGCTCGCGCCGCCCGGTCCCGTCGATGACGAACATCGGCCAGATCAGGTCGTCGACGGTGAGGGTGTGCTCGCGGACCATGCGACGCGACCAAGCAGCCTTGCGGTTGCGGCGCGGGCGCTGGGTGATCTTGAGGCCCTCGACGCGGGCGGCCTCCAGGGCGAGGGGACGCGGCTCTGGCAAGGTGTCTGACATGCGGCTTCGCTACCGTTCGCGCGGCCGACGCCGCGGATCGCTCGGCGCAGGCGCGCCGGAAGCGCCGGATTAGCACACCGGGCCGAGGCGGCGAAACCCGACCGTTGACGCAGAGTCGCGGAACCGCTTCAACCCGGCATCCCCGCCGCCATCAATCAGGATCCCGGCCCTCATCATGCACCGGCCCCTCCCCTCCGCGAGCACGCCGTAGTGCCCGGCTACCTTCCGATCCGGCGCAAGGCCCCCCGGCCCGGCGAGATCCCGACCGACCGGATCGAGCGCGCCCAGGGCCCCGCCTCCGGCACATGGGACACGGTGCTGATCTGGTTCATGCGGCTCACGGCGCTGCTCTGGCTGCTCAAAAGCATCGCATCCTGGGCCACGATCCTCGACGTCATCCCCGGGGCGCGGCCGTTCGAGACCGAGCCGTTCGGCCGGCAGGCGGCGATCGTCGCCTTCGCTGTGGTGGACGCCGCGGCGTCGATCGGCCTGTGGCTGACGAGTGCTTGGGGCGGCGTGATCTGGCTGCTGGCCGTGACATCCGCAATGACGCTCGCGGTCCTGACACCGCAACTCCTGCCGATGCCGCTCGCGCTGCTCGTATTCGGGGGCTGTGTGGTGACGCTGTACTTCCTGCTGTCCTGGCTGGCCGCGCAGGAAGCACGGTGAACGAACCGTTCTGATCTTCGCTTCAGTTTGTCTTTACCGCGAAGTGTAAATCGGGAATTCATCCTGTCGCTTAAATCGCCTTTCATTCCCGAGCGATAGCTTATCCATCATCAGCTGCACCGCATCGAACGGACACCGCAGCATTGGATGGCGAGGCAGAGATGAAGACGCAGAGCGCCCGGGTCACGCAGATCGAGACCGCCGACGAGCCGCTGGCCGGGAAAGGCTCCTATCTGGAGGCTCTCCACCTGGTGGAACGGCTGCACCGCCGGCTCCTCGACGTGATCAAGGACGAGTTCGAGCGCCGCGGCCGCGAGGACGTCAACAGCGTCCAGGCCCTGCTCCTGTACAACATCGGCGACAAGGAGCTCACCGCGAGCGAGCTGCGGACGAAGGGCTACTATCTCGGCTCCAACGTCTCCTACAACGTCAAGAAGCTCGTGGAGTCGGGCTACCTGCACCACGCCCGGTCGAAGACCGACCGCCGCTCGGTCCGGATCAGCCTGACCGACAAGGGTCGCCAGGTGCACGAGATCATCCAGGGTCTCTACGACAAGCACGCCCGCACGATCGCGCCGATCGGCGGCATCTCCGACGACGACTTCAACCGGCTCAACCTGGCGCTCGGCCGTCTGGAGCGGTTCTGGACCGACCAGATCCGCTATCGCCTCTGACGTGCCCTACCAGAGGTTCAGAAGTCCCAGGATCCCGGCGATGACCGCGTAGGCGAAGCCGGCGTTGATCGCGACGCCGAACAGGCCGATGACCAGGCCGCAGATCACCACGATGCCGTCCCGCTCGACGAGGCCGAGGCCCACGAGGCAGACGGCGAGCCCGAGAGGGATCTGCCCGACGATGGGCGCGGCCACGATCAGGGCGAGCGCCAGGGCCAGCAGCGCGACGCCCATGCCGCGCATACCCAGCGCGGTCTCGAACACGCTCATGCGCGGGCGCGACCAGCGCTCGAGGCGCCGCAGCACCGGCACCGCCCGGGTCACGGCGCGCCGCACGTCGGCCAGAGCGATGGAACGGCCGAGCAGCATCCGCGGCAGCCAGGGCGCCGACATGCCGGCGGCGATCTGAACGGCCACGAGCAGCAGCAGCAGGCCGCAGATCAGCGGGATCGGCGGCGGCATCGGCAGGCAGTTCGGCAAGCCGAGCAGCACGACGAGCAGCGCGAAGGCGCGATCCCGGAGGACCGCGACGATGTCGCCCACGGTGAGGCGCTCGCCCTCCTGGCTCGCCAGCACCGTGAGGACGTCCGACGTTCGTGCACCGGAGGTCAAGGATCCGCCAACCTTCGCTGTCCCGCGGGCGCTCTAGCCGAGATCCTGTGGCAGGCCAAGCATGGCAGCTTTGCGACAGGGCGGCACGGAGCCGACCGCAAACGGTCGCGATCAGAAAACGGCGGCCGCAGACCGAGCAACGGTGATGTTTCTTGAAGATCTATCGATGAATCTCATCGTCTCCTGCGACGCTGCGGAACCAAAGGCGATGCTTTTTTTCCGTTGATACGTCGGGCGTATCTCTCGTTTTGCTCGGGTTCGTCAGACATCGTCCCTGCATCAGGGCCGATCGGTGCGACTCGTGCGTATCTTATCGAGGCAGAGCGGCATTTTCATCTGCGCGGCCACGGACCTTCTCCGTTGCGCGATGTTGCCCGCCGGAGCCCGGGCCGGGGAAATCGACACGCTTCTGTTCGGCAGCCTCGACGCCGCGGCCGCGACCTTCGTGACGACCGGGGTGAAAATCGGCCTGCCGGCCCTCGATCGTGACGGCGCCGTCGTGCTGGCGAGCCTCGGCGGCGGAGGCCGGGACGAGCGCGGCCCGGACGGCGCCCGCCGGCGCTACACGGCCGCCGGCGCCCTGGTTGTCGGCTACCAATGGTACTTCGATTGGGGCGTGGTCGCAGCCTTCGCGGGCCCCGAGTTCACGCGGGAGATGCTCGTGGGCAACCGGGGGCCGGCCCTTCTGCCCGCCCGTTACGCCCTGCGCCTCCACGGCGAAATCTGGGCGCGTCCGACCGAGGCGACTTTGCTCCAGATGACCGTGATCGTGGGCTCGGCGCGCGACAGCCTGTGGGCCCGCGCAGCCTGGGGTTACCGCCTCTGGGGGGCCTATCTCGGGCCGGAGCTCAGTCTGTACACGGACGCCACCGGCTATCGGAAATGGAACTTCGGCCTGCATGCCACGGATTTCGCCGTCGGTCGGTTCGCTGTCCGCGTCTCCGCCGGCGTCCAGACCGAGACCAGTCGGCGGACGACCGGTCCCTATATGGCGCTCGCGGTCTGGTCGCCCTGGTGAGCGGCATCGGGCCGGCTACTCAAGGACTCCAGGAACGCGGCGGCGTCGCGGCGGATCTCGGCGCGCCGCTTGTCCGTCATGCCGCGCAACGTCCGGTACGGCATCGCCATCCGGGGATTCTGCGCCAGCCGATCCTCGTTCTCGAGCAGAAAATTCCAGTACAGGTAGTTGAACGGGCAGGCCGCGGCTCCTGACTTGACCTTCACGTCATACGTGCAGGATCCGCAATAATCCGACATCCGGTCGATATAGGCCCCCGATGCAGCATAGGGCTTCGAGCCCATCACGCCGCCATCGGCCCAGAGTACCATCCCGTGCACGTTGGGCAGCTCGACCCATTCGTAGGCGTCGGCGAAGACGATCAGATACCATTCCTCGACCTGCGCCGGATCGAGGCCGGCGATCAGGGCGAAGTTGCCCGTGACCATCAGGCGCTGGATGTGGTGGGCGTAGGCATGGGCGCGCGTGTCCGAGACCACCTGGGCGATGCAGTTGAGCTCGGTCTCGCCCGACCAGTAGAACCACGGCAGCGCCCGTCCCGCTTCCAGGGCGTTCGTCTCGCGATATGCGGGCATCCGCGCCCAGTAGACTCCTCGGACGTATTCCCGCCAGCCGAGGATCTGCCGGATAAACCCTTCGACGCAGTGCAGGGGCGCCGCGCCCTCGCGATAGGCCCGCTCGGCGGCCCGGCAGACCTCTTCGGCGGTCAGCAGACCGGCATTGAGGGCCGGCGAGATCAGCGCGTGGTACAGATAAGGCGCACCGGTCTTCATGGCGTCCTGATAGTCACCGAAGGTCGGCAGGCACGTGGCGATGAAATCCCGCAGCGCGGCGAGGGCATCGTCCCGCCTCACGGGCCAGGAGAACGTGGCGAGATCGCCGAAATGCCCGCCGAACTCGCGCTCCACCAGGGCGATCACCTCCCGTGTGACCGCGTCCGGCTGGAATCCGATCCGGTCGGGTACTCGATGCCCCCGCGGCAGGCGCTTGCGGTTCTCGGCGTCGAAGTTCCAGCGCCCGCCGACCGGCTCGCCGTTCTCCATGAGCAGACCGGTGCGGCGGCGCATGCCGCGGTAGAAGGTTTCCATCCGCAGATGGTGCCGGTCCTCGGCCCAATTGGTGAAATCCGCGCGCGGGCAGAGGAAGCGGTTGTCGTCGCGGATCTCCACCGGCACGGCGAGCGTCTCCCGCCAGTCCTGCATCATCGCCCAGACCCGCCATTCCCCGGGCTCGGTGACGACCACGCGCTCGGGACGGTGCCGAGCGACCGCCCGCTCCAGTTCACCGGTGAAGCTGCCGGTATTGCCAGGGTCGGTCAGGCGAACGTAGTCGACGGTCACGCCCTCGGCGGCGAGGTCGGCCGCGGCGTGGCGCATAGCGGCGAACAGGAAGGCGATCTTCTGCTTGTGGTGGCGGACATAGGTCGCCTCGTCCCGCACCTCGACCATGAGCACGACATCGCGCTCCGGATCGAGGTCGATCAGACTCGAGACGCGGCGGGTGAGCTGGTCGCCGAGGACGAAGCGCAGCGTTCCACAGGATCCAGCGGGGCGCTTTACGGGCATCGCCTCAGCCCTTCGTCCGCAGGTTGGAACGGCCGCCATCGACGCCGATCACCTGACCGGTGATCCAGGCCGCCTCGTCCGAGACCAGGAAGGCGGCCAGCGCACCGACATCCTCCGGCCGGCCGAGCCGCGGGATGGCGTGCATCGCGGCGATGCCCTGGGCGAGGGTCTCGTTGCCGGTGATCGCGGCGGCGAGCGGCGTCCGGGTCAGCGACGGCGCCACCACGTTGACGCGGATCTGCGGGGCGAGTTCGGCCGCCAGCGACAGCGCCAGCCCCTCGACCGCCCCCTTGGCCATGGCCACGGAGGCATGCGCCGCGAAGCCCTGGGCGACCGCGACCGTCGAGAACAGCACGATCCCGGCGCCCGCCTCGCCACCGCCGCGCTTCAGCGCACCGGCCGCCGCCTGTACCGCCGAGAAGGCGCCGAGGGCGTTGATTCGGAAATCGGTCTCCACGTCCGCCCGCGTCAGCCTGCCCAGGGGACGCAGATTGATGGTCCCGACCGCGTAGACGAGCCCCGCGAGGTCCGGGCCCGCCTCCGCCGTCGCTGCGGGGAAGAAGGCGGGATCGGCGATGTCGCCGGCGCTGAACGTGGTCTCGCCAAGTCGCTCGGCGGCCTCGGACAGCCGATCGCCGTCCCTGGCGGCGAGATGCAGGGCATAGCCGCGGGCGCGCAGGGCGGCTGCGGTCGCCAAGCCGATCCCCCCGGTTCCGCCGTAGATGATGACCCGTCCCACGTGGAACCCCCGCGCTACCCAATCCGATGGGATCAAGGTAAGGCCCGTGGCGGTGTCGGGCAGGCGATAGGCCTGCGCGCAGCACGTGCACAGAGTCGCAGGCGGGAAGCATGAAGTTCGCGTTCGCCGGCATCGATTTCCTCGGCGGCGTGTTCGAGGGGCTTCTGAATGCCGGCTGGACGCCGATCAAACTGTTCACCCGCCCCTGCGACGGGATCTACGACCACAACGACGTGATCGTCGCCCGCGCACGGACGCTGCGCCTCCCGATCCAGCTCTCGCGAATCCGGGAGCGCGACATCGAGGCGATCCAGGCCGAGCACGGCAAGGACTGGGCGCTCGTGGTGGCGGGCTATCCGTGGCTGGTGCGCGGCTGGCGCGGCCGCGCCGCCTACGGGTTCAACATCCATCCGTCGCCGCTCCCGATCGGGCGCGGCCCCTACCCGCTGTTCCGCGCCGTGCTCGACCGTTACGAGACCTGGGGCGTGACCGCCCATGTGCTCGCCGACGGCTTCGACACCGGCGACATCCTCGCCCAGGACATGTTTCCGCTGAACCCGCAGGAGAATCACGAGACCCTGCTGGCCAAATGCCAGATGGCGGCCCGGCGCCTCGTCGCCGGCCCCCTCGGCCGCGACCTGCCGAACCGATGGCGCTTCACCGAGCCGCAGGGAGACGGCTCCTACTGGCCCCGCGCCAGCGATTCCGACCGCACCCTCGATTTCCGGCAGGACGTGACCGCGATCCTGCGGCGGGTGCGGGCCTTCGGCACCGTCGAGACGATCGCCCGCCTGGGCGAGACCCGGGTCTTCGTCGCCGAGGCCCAGGGTTGGCAGGAACGCCACACCCACGCGGCCGGTGCGGTGGTGCATCGGCACCGCCGCCACATCGTGGTCGCGGCCCTGGACGGATACGTTCAGATCACCCGGTGGTCGCCGCTGCCGCTGACCGAGGCGGCCCAGATCGGCCGCTGAACGGAGCGGGGCGGGAACCGATCCGGGATCGGCGGTGTTTCCGCGGTCCCTGGTGGTCACGGAGCCCGACATGTCGAAACGCGCAAGCCTCGCGGCCGCCCTCGGGTTCGCCGCCCTGTTCACCGGATCCGCCTTCGCGCAGGCCGTGATTGTGGAGCCAGACGAGTTCGGCCCCGACGACGATGTCGTCGTGCGCGACTACATCGTGCGCCGTCCCGTCGGGCCGGGCCCGATCGTCGGCTCGATCCCGCTGCGGCCGGGCAGCATCGTGCCCGAGGATGTGCGGCTCGCGCCCTTCACGGAGGCCCCGAACCCGCGCCTGCGCCGCTTCGGCTACTTCGTGGCGCCGGGCGACAAGATCGTTGTGGTCGATCCCGCCACGCGCGCGGTGGTGCGCATCCTCGACCGCTGACCACCGGCGCCGCGGCGCTCACCAGTCGCTCAGCGGCGCGCGCTTCCAGCGGTTCGGCGCCACGCAGCGGTACTCGTAGGCTTGGTCCCAGGCGTGGTCGCCGGGAAGGCAGGCCTCGCCGCTGCTTCGGGGCGGGTGTGGCAGCGTCTCGCGAATGGCGGCGGCCTCGACTCGGCCGGCATCGCTCACGCGGAACACCGGCGCACCGCCGATCCCGTAGATCAGGTCCCGCCCGTCGAAGCCGAGGCTTCGGGTGAAACCACCCTGGCGCGTGCCGTCGAGGCCGATCATCTGCCCCGGGCCGAGCAGGAGCGGGACGCCGGTGAAGCGGGCCGCGGCGGCGTCGATCCCGATGCCGTAGGTGCCCTCGCCCTGGAACGAGAGTCCGCGGTCGGTGACGGACCCGGAGAGATTGCCCACCAGGATGCCGTATCCGGTGTGGGCGCCCGGCACGCCACCGGTGGAGACCTGCAGGCCGACCCGCTGGCGGTTGCGATCCGTCGTCGGCGATTGCGCCGACACGTCGATCTCGGCGCCGATGCAGGAGGCGACTGGGTCGGCCTCGCTGGTCATGTCCACGCAGTTGAAGTTCCCGGCCCAGGACGGCCCGACCGGCCCGAGGCCGTTGGGCTCCTTGAAGATCGTCCCGTTGACCGCGACGTTCTGGGCGCCGGCGCTGGCAAGCGCCCGGTTGTGCTGTTCGCCGGTGATCGTCCACTCGTAGCCGGCGTTGTGGGGCCCGGAGGAACCGAGCACCCAGAGCGCCTTGTAGGTATGGGTGGCCTCCCCCGACCCCTCCGGCACGTGCCGGTCGACCCGGAGGGTCGAGACCGGATCGAAACCTCCGGGTCGGTTCCACAGGAAGACGTGTCCGCCATCGAGCCCCGGCACGCCCGTGCCCTGGACGTTCTGGGAGAAGTTCTGCGGCCAGGGGAGAGCCGCCGTGACGGTCGGCGGCGCCCCCGGCGCTTCGGCTAACGCGGGGGAGGTCAATCCTCCGGAGAGAGCGAGGAGGCTCGGCAGCAGCGCGAGGCCCGTGTGCAGACGCATGGTCGTTTCCCGATGACCCTCCGGTGTACCCCCGAGCGGCCACCGGGGTGAGGAATTTAACAGCGGATCGGATAGGCCCCGTGGTCCGGGGAACGACCGCACCGTCGTTCCAGGGCCATGCGGCCCCCGGCCAGGGATCCCGGACAGCGCCGGGGTCTGATATCGACACGGGTGGCAAGCAGGGAGCGGTTCACGATGAAGGTGCTGCGATTTCTGAGAGCCTGGTTCCTGATGTCCGTCCCGCTCGGCCTGATCGTGGGCAAATTCATCAAGGCCGGCAAGGGCCCGCCCGCGCGCGGTGACGACCGCCGATAGGGCGTCGGCCTCGCGGACCTGCGCAGTCGTCAATTACATATTAGTAAATCGACTGCATTTTTACTGAACTCGCGCCATGTTGGCCGACATGGGCAGGAACATCGGCCATGTCTCGCAATGCCACGTCCGGCAGCGGCGCCGTGGAACGACGCCGTACCGCACGAAAACCCACGGCGCTGCTGGCCTTCGCGCTGCATCCGGATGGGGCGCGGTTCCCCTGTCAGATCAGGAATATCTCCGACCGCGGCGCGATGCTGGAATTTCTCGGCTCACACGTGACGCTGCTGGAGAACGCGTTCGAATTGGTGCTGACCGACGCCAAGATGCGTTATGCGGTCAAGGTCGTCTGGCGGAAGGAGCGGACCGCCGGCGTGGTGTTCTGCCTGGACGGGGAATGACGCGGGGCGAAACACGATCGGCACAGACGCGCCGGTCGGCTGCGGCCTTGCAATCCGGTCCGGATCCGTCGAGGCCCACGGGGGAGCCGCACCAGCGAGGATGGTCGGCCGAGCGACGGACGCACGGATAGGTCATGACGAGCGGCAATGGGGTGGCCGTGGGGCAGGACGGCTGGCTCTACTGGGTCGGGCGGGCTGGGGAAGTCGAAAGATTCTACGGGGACACCGCCCTGTCGCGCCGGATCCTCCGACGCTGGGCGCGGCTGATCAACCGGCGGGCCCGCCGGCTGGACGGGCTCGGGATCCGGCACGTCCACGCTGTCGTACCGGACAAACTGGCTGTCTATCCCGGCACCCTCGGCCGCGCCTTCCCGGGTCTCGACGACCCGCCCGTCATGCGCCTTGCGCGGCTTCTGGCGGACGCCGGCCTCGCCCCGATGGTCGATCTGCTGACGCCGCTGCTGGCGGCGAGGGCCGACGAGCCGGTCTATCTGCGGACGGACACGCACTGGACGTATCGCGGCTATCTCACGGCCTACCGCGCCCTGTGCGAGGCCCTGGACGCGCCGGTGACCGAGCATGTCTTCGCGGGCACGCAGACCTGCGAGCGCTTCACCTTCGACCTCGGCGAGAAGCTTCAGCCGCCCGTCGATGAAGCCTATGTCGCCTACGACTTCCCGCGCCGCGCCGAACGGGTCGACGCGAACGCGCTGGTCCTGGTGCGCGAGACCGGACAGGTGGTCCGACAGCGTGGCCTGTTCGTGGGGTCGCGTGTCGTGATGAGGAACCCTGCGGCTCCCGATCCGCGCCGGGTGGTGCTGTTCGGGGATTCGTACATCTACAGCCCGGGGGCACGCCTCACCGCCATGCTGGCGGAGACGTTCGGCGAAGTCCACGCGATCTGGTCGGCCAATCTCGATTGGGCCTATATCGAGGCGACCCGGCCCGACATCGTGATCTTCGAGATCGCCGAACGCTTCCTTCGCCAGGTTCCGACAGATCGGATCCGCATCGACGCCTTCGCGGAGCGACGCGCGCGACGCGCGGTCAGGCCGACCCTGCGTCAATGGCTCGGGCGGTACCTCCGGTAGATGGACGCGCGGCCCGAGCTTCGTTCCCGCAGGCGAGCGGCCTGTGTCAGGGCGAAGCCGTTTCGGACCGCCGCCCACACCGTCCGTGAAAAAGCCCTGCCGCGCAGGTGCGGCAGGGCTTCAGGTCGTTTCCGGCGGAAGGATTCAGTAGCCGCGGCCGTAATAGCCCGGACCGCTGCGGTCGAAGGCCCCCGCAGCCGCGGCGCCTGCCGCGGCGCCGGCGATCCCGAGGCCGACGGCGGCACCCGTCGAGAGGCCGCGGTGGCGGCGGTAACCGTAATCCCGGTTCCGGCCATAGCCGTGGTCATAACCGCGGCCGTACCCGTCGCGGTAGCCACCGCCGTAGCCATAACCCTGCGCCTGTGCGCCGCTCGCGCCGATAGCTCCAAGGCTCAGCGTCATGGCGGAGATGAGTACAAGTTTACGCATCGATCGACCCTTCGCAGTTGCGTTGCGGGGCCAACACCAACCGCGTCGATGGGTTCCGATCTGCCTGTGCATGCACGGCGGCTATGAGGTTCGACGACGTGATGCGTCCGGCAGCCGACCATGCGTGCGGCCGGCGGTCCCGCCCGGACGAAGGCCGGTCGTTCCACGGTAGCGGCCTGCCCACATCGGCGGCCGGCTCATACTCCGTAACGGCTACGCTCTATGCTTCCGCATGAGGTCGATTTACGCCCTCATGAGTGTATTGCACGCCCACGCAGCGCGACAGACTGACCAGGAAGTCCGACATGTCGACGTTGTTCGCGGATCCACTCGGTCGGGCCCTGCTGACCCTGCTGACGACCGATCACGGCCTGCCGGGTGCTCCGCAGCGGAGGAAGCTCCTGTACGCGCTCCAGGACCTCCGCGCGGAAGCCGAGTCGCAGGGCGCATCGGCTCAGGTGCGGGGCGCGATCCGCTCCGCCCTGTGGGCCCTGCGCGCCGAATTTCCGACGGCTTACGCGGTCATGCCCACCACGGGCGCCGACGTGTCCGTCGATCGCTGAAGCGCCGCGCGCACCGGCAGTCGGACGACGAAGCAACGGTTCTCCGGGCCGATCAGCAATCTCCATCGGGCTGCTCTGACCGTGGGTCCAAGGTATCCGGGATGCGTCGCGTGCGTATGGATGCTCTGATGCCGGCTCATTACTGTATCGACCCGCTGGATCCGTATGCGGAGCGCGAAGTTCTGGTCTCGTACGACGAGGCGCGCCCGTTCGCGTTCCTCAGAGCCGCGATCGATCAGGACGGTTGCGATCTTCTTCCCGACCTGTCCGACGAATGTCGCAGGATTCTCCAGCTGGAGATCGCGGTCTACCACGGGCTTATCCAGCCCTGCGAATGGGCCCAGCACGCGGTCGACGTACCTTCCGCTCCGAACGCCGCCTGAGCGCGATCCAACGCACTCGCGAACGCGTGCGCGCTGCCGGTTGTCGGCACCGGGACCAGGGTTGGATGCCCGCGCCCGTAGCGCTCTCCGTGACAGACTGCCCCCGCGTGACCACGCCCGACGTCCGGGCTGCTGCCAGCCGCAAGCGGAACGCTGAACCCTCTCGACCCGCAGGACGTTACGGGGACCGGACTCATCGGGACGGCTGCCATGCGACACGTCAAGTTCAGGTTGATGGAGCCGGGCCTGCGCCCGCGGCGCACGCGGCTGGAGATCCCCGGTTGGGCGGGAAACCCGGAGCCCCGCACCGACGGGGCGCAGGAATATGCGTGGCACTGCCTGCCCTTCTCGGAGGCGGCCAAGGCGGGAATCGAGCTGTTCTACCCCTACGAAGCCGAATTGCGCGTCAGCACCCGCGATGGCGCGCTCGTCTTCGAGGGCGATTTCGGCGAACCGCCGGAGCCCGGCATGCAATGGCCGCCGTTCCGGACCTTCGGCGACGCCTACTACACCTATCAGATCCTCCTCGACCTGAAGGTAGAGGATGGCTGGGCGATCAAGACCGAGACCCATCCCCGCTTCTATACCGACCGGTCCGGGACCGTTCCGGTCGCGGTGCCGGCGCTCCTGCGGAACTGGTGGCCGATGATGTATTTCATGGTCTTCAAGTCCCCCGACGAGGGGCGCACCCATGTCTTCCGGCCCGGCGAGCCGTTCATGCAGGTGACCGTTGTGCCGGCGGAGGCCGATTTCGAACTCGTGCCCATGCCCGAGGAGGAGGCCGCCGAGCGCGAGCTGCAATCCCGGCGGATCTATGCCAGCCGGTCGACTTTGGCGTCGGATTCGCAGTGGACCTCGGCGACCAACACCGTGTTCGACGGGACCTACCGGCGCATCCTGGGCGCGGCCAAGAGCACGCGCTGACGGACCGCAGAGAGGGGCGCGCCCCTCTCCGCGGCCGGCTGCTCAGTAGCCGTAGGGGCGGGAGTAGCCGTGGTGATGGTGGTGATGGTGGTGGAACCGCCGGAAGAAGCGGTGGTGGTGGTGATGGTGGTGGTAGAAGCGGCGGTAGAAGCGGTGGTGATGGTGGTGGTGGTGATGGTAGTAGTACTGAGCCTCCTGGACCGTCGCCTCGCCCTCGGTGGCGGGCGCTAGCAGTTCGGCCTTCGCCTCGGCCGCGTCGGATTCCTTGAGGAGCGCCACCGCGTCGGGAATCGGCTTCAGCAGGTCGGCGTAGCTCTCGGCCTGCATGGCCGCCTTGAGGCCGGTCGGGGCCGGCATCGCGGCGAGCGCCGGGTCGACGGCGGCCAGGAGCGTGACGGCTCCGATCAGGCCAGCGACTGTCTTGTCCATTGACGGGATCCTTTCAGGAACAGCGCCGGCGGCCCCCTTGACCGGTTCGATAGCCGCGGCGCGGTCTGAAACACCGGGCGGGAGCGGACCGTTCCGGCCCCGGCGCCTCGGGGGAAAGTCAATTTCCCGGCATATTCCGTGCCCCGCACCTCGGATCGGCAGGATCTAGAGGGATTGGATAATGAAACCGAATTTAGTGGACGTCGTCCAAGACGAGTCTGGTAGACATTCGGCGCCGGGTTGCTTCGCTCCACGATGGATGACTGAGGGGCGCCCAGGCCCAGCGTCACACAGCCTTGCCGACAGGGATGATACGCGATCCAGGGGCGGTGCAGCGCCGAGATTCCGGAAGCGGCCGCACCCGAATCCCGGTCGATCCTGGCCCCCAACGCGGGATCGAGGCTCCGATCGTCCGGCGCGGCCTCATCCCCCCTTGCACGTCCGGAGAACTTTAGACTAATTCCAATCTGAGATGACCGACCACGATGGAACACGGGCTTGGCGCGCCCTCACCCCCGGGCAGCGGACGATGTTGCAGCGTCTGGGTGCCGAGGGGTCGTTGCATTCACTCGGGCCCTGGGAGATGCGCACCGTGCGCTCCCTGCTCGAACGCGGGCTCGTCAGGCCGAGACTCCCCGGTCGGACCGGCCGCGACGTGCCGGGATTGTGGTTCCTGAGCGCGAAGGGCCGCCGCATCCTGCCGCGCGAGCCGTCCGCAGCCAGCGGCGCGGAGGCTCGATCCGTGCCGCCACACCCCCAGACGGCCGCTGTGGAGATGCCGCGATGAGTTCGAAACCGACCGTCACCACCGAGCGGGCCCCGCCCGGCGCCGCGACCTACGACCGGGGCACGATCGCCCTGCACTGGCTGACCGCCGCCCTCGTGCTGATCCTCTGGTTGATCGGCACCTTCCTCGAAGATCTTCTGCCCAAGGGTACCCTGCGCACCGGCATCTGGTCGGCGCATTTCGATGCCGGTTTCGTCGTTGCCGCGCTGATTGTCGGGCTCCTTCTCTGGCGACGGACGCGGGGCCGCAGCTTTCCGGTCGCGGATCCGGGTCCGCTGCACCAGTTGGCGAAGGCGACGCATGGGGCCCTGTACGGGCTGCTGTTCGCCGTCGTCGGCCTCGGCATCGCCAACGCCTTCGTGCGGGGTGTCCCGCTGGTCGGATCCATCGCTCTGCCGCAACTCGGTGATGCCGCGTGGCGCAGGCCGTTGACGCAATGGCACGGCCTGGCTGCCAACATCCTGATGGTCCTGGCCCTGTTCCACGCCGCGGCGGCGCTGGTGCACCATTACCGGTGGCACGATACGATCCTGCGCCGCATGCTGCCCGTGAAGCCGTGACGGTGATGTAGCCCCCTGGCACCGAGCGCCCCGGCCGCCGCCGCGAAGGTGATGCTTTGGTCCTCGCGACAAGGATTCTGGTCGGAAACGGCCGATGTCTTTGAGAGAGCGGCCTCGAGTGTGAAAACCCTTTTAGTCGGCAATCCTGCCCGGCGTGGTATTCACGATCGGCGGGTGCTCTGAATAGTGATCCGCAGATTCGGAGGTAGACCGCCGTCCCCCGATGCGTTCGAACACCGAACGCAATCCGTGCTGAGGCCCACAGACGCCGGTGCGCATTCTTCTGGTCGAGGATAACCGCCGGCTGGGCGCGCTGATCGGCGATGCCCTGCGCGTCCAAGGCTTCGTTGTCGACCTCGTCCGGACCGGCGAGGATGCGGAGGCCGCGCTGGCCACGGCCGCGTACGATGCCGTCGTCCTGGACCTCGGGTTGCCGGATCGCGACGGCATGACGCTCCTGCCCAGCAAGGGCGGGGGCCGGCCCGGCTGCCCGATCCTGGTCCTGACCGCGCGGGACAGCACCCAGGCGCTGATCGACGCCCTCGACGGCGGCGCCGACGACTACCTGCGCAAGCCCTTCGAGATGGAGGAACTCCTCGCCCGCCTGCGCGCGCTGATGCGCCGGCCCGGGCAGGCGTTGGGGCTGCGCCTGACCGGACGCAACGTCGAGTTCGACACGGTCCGCCGGCAGGTCCGTATCGCCGGGTGCGACGTGGAGATGAGCCGCAAGGAACTCGCGGCCCTGGAACTGCTGCTACGCCGGACCGGGACCGTGGTGTCGAAGGCCCATTTCGAAAGCTCCCTGTACGGCTTCGACGAGGAGGTCGGATCGAACGCCATCGAGGTTCTCATCCACCGCCTGCGCAAGAGGCTCGCGGGCGCGCATGCCGAGCTGGAGATCCACACGCTGCGGGGAATCGGCTACGTTCTGACCGACGCTCGCCCGTGAGGCCGGTGCGTTCGACCCTGTTCACGAGGCTCGCGGTCGCGACGGTGACCCTGTTCGTCCTGGCGATCGGGGTCGCCACCCTGTTCCTGTACGACCGCTTCGAGACCCTGAACGGCCAATTCCGCGAGGGGACGCTCCGGAGCTTCGCCTACACCCTCGCGCGGGAAGTCACGGCCGATCCTGAGAACGGCCGCGACGGGCATACCGGAACCGTTGCCCATCAGGTCATCGACGACGGCGGCGTGTACGTCCTGCTGACGCAGCAGGGTCAGCTGCTGGCGGCTGCGCCGGGCATCGCCGCGCCGCTCGTTGTGCCGGAGGGCCAGCAGGAGCAATTCTTCATGCTGCCGCGCCCAGGGCAGGCGCCGCTCTATGGCCTGTCGAGCACCGTCCGGACAACGCAACCGCCGCTGATCCTGCAGATTGCTTTCCCCAACGGGCCCCTCGTGTTCGATACGGTGCTGGAGGAGTTCGTCCAGGACATCGCCTGGATCTGGATCCCCTTCCTGGCCGGGACGGTCGCGGTCAACCTGCTGGTGACACGTCTCGCGCTGCGTCCGCTCCGCAGGGCCGCCCAGGAGGCGGAGCTGATCGAACCCGGCAATGTCGGTACCCGCCTCTCGGAGGGGGCGATGCCGGACGAGGTCCTGATCCTCGTCCGGGCCGTCAACCAGAGCCTGGCGCGGCTGCAGCAGGGCTACCTCGTCCTGGAGCAGTTCGTCGGGGATGTCGCCCACGAGCTGCGCACGCCGCTCGCCATCATGAAAACCCGGATGGCCATGGCCGGCGGCACGATCGCGCGTCCGATCACGGAGGATCTCTGCCGTATGGAGCGCCTCGTCGAGCAGCTCCTCGACCGGGTCCGGCTCGGCGGCCTCCACGTCGAGGCGGACGACGTCGTCGACCTGTCGATGGTCGCCCGCGAGGTGACGGCCATGCTGGGTCCCGCCGCGATCGCCCGGGGCTTGTCGATGGAGCTCCTCGGCGCGGAGCGGCCGGTCCCGGTCGCGGGTCTTCGCGATTACCTGGCCCGGGCCCTGCGCAACCTCATCGAGAACGCCCTGATGCACGCGCCTCCCGGCACGACGATCACCGTGACCGTCGAGGCGGCGGGCGCGCTGAGCGTGCGGGATCGCGGCGGCGGCTTCGGGCCCGATCTGCTGGCACCGGGGGCCGTACAGGGACGGGAGTTCCGCAGCGGCCGGGAGGACGGGATCGGGCTCGGGCTGTCGATCGTCGAACGGACCATGACGGCGCATGGCGGGCGGCTTGCCCTGCGCAACGCGCCGGACGGCGGCGCCGTCGCAATCATGGACTTCGCGCAAGAGGCCCGGGCAGAGCCGTCACTATTGCTGGCCGGAAACCGGGCCTTGAAATGACCTTGTTCTCGCCGCGTCCTGACCCGCACGCCGTAAGGTCTGCGTAAGCTTGAGGGCTAGGATCCGCCGCGGCAGCGATGGGTCCGGTCCGACGACGCGTGTTCGACGGCGGGGCCGGACCGACCCTACTCGATGCCCTGCCGTTCCGGCGGTCCGTCCAGCCGGTGCGCGCCGATAGTCGGCCCGGACGCCCCCTTCCATCAGGCACACAGCAGATGAGCGAACCGCCCCCAGCGGCTCTGCGTGTCCCCGCGTTCGTGCAACGGCGCGGCGGGGCAGAGGGTACCTGCGACCGATCCGGTCGATCCAGCCGGTTGGGCTGGGACGCCCTGCGCAACCCCTACCTGTTCGACGTCCCGGTCCTCGGCGACCTGTCCGGGCTGGTCGAACTGTTCGTCCGCGCCCCGCGGGATCTGCCGCCCGAGACGATCGTGCCGGGCCTGTTCCTCAGCCACGATCCGCCGATCTTCTGCTGTCAGCCGCGGCCCAAACCCTTCGGGGTCGCCCATCACATGGCGGCGCGATACCCGGACGTTCCGTTCATCTTCCTGCATCCGCTGACGCACAGCCTCGAACGTGCGGCCTTCGCGGTTTCCCTGGCCGTCCAGCACCGCCGCTTCCGGACCGCGCACCCCCGTGCCCGGCTCATCGTCCTCGCCAACACGCCCGGAGAGGAGCGGCTGCTGCGCGGTCTCGGGGTCGATGTCCATCTCGCGCCGCAGAACATGTTCGTCGACGAGACGATGTACGTCCCGATGCCCGAGCAGCCCCGGCATTTCGACGCGATCTACAACGCGCAGATCGCGCCGATCAAACGCCATGCGCTGGCCCGAACCGTGCCGAGCTGCGCCTACGTGACGAAGCTGTTCGGGACATGGTCGCCCCGGCTGAAGCGGGCGCAGCTCGACCGGTTCGTCCGGTCCCTGCCGCGGGGGCACGTCATTCTGAATGCGCTGACGCCCGACGATGTCGTGCCCATGGACCATGTGGCGGTGAACGGCGCCATGGCCTCGGCGCATGTCGGCCTGTGCCTCTCCCGGATCGAGGGGGCCATGTACGCCAGCATCGAGTACCTGCTGGCCGGGCTCCCCGTGGTCACGACCCGGAGCAAGGGAGGCCGGGACCACTTCTCGCATCCCGACACCACGCTGGTCGTCGATGACGATCCCCGGTCCGTTCAGGACGGGGTCGCGGCGATGAAGGCCCGGGCCCTGCCGCCGGACTACGTGCGCACCACGACGCTGCGGCTGGTCACGGCCGAGCGGGAGCGATTCAACGCCTTCATCGACGGCTTGCGCGGGCACGCCACGGAGCGGGGTACCGACGGGCGCTGGTCGTTCCCGTACCGCCACAAGCTCAGCCGCTACGCCTCGCTCGCCGACTTCGAATCCGAGCTGACGGCGGCCCTGTTGGCGCAGAGCACGCGCAGGCCGCCTGATCAGCCGGGCTGAGCGGGTCCGGCGTCGCGCGCGCGGCCTGTCCCTCCGGCGGGCGGGAGGATCGGATCCGGGTGGGCCATCGGTCGGCCTGCGCCCGGACGTCGCTCGGGCTCCGCCGACTTCGGGCCTGCTCGAAGACGACCGCGGATACAAATCTTCCGGCGTGACCTCGACCTCGGATGCCGGAGCCATATTTCAGCGGTCGGGCCGAAGGTGAGCATGGACGATTGCAGCGAGGGCTGGCCGCCAACGGCATTGCGGGTCAGGCCAGCCAAATCGATCGCAGTCATTCGATAGCAAGCGAGATTTCGATGAACGAAATGACGATTGACAAAACCAATACCATAACTTTCGAGATGGAAGGTAAGTGCCCGTTCGGAGGCGACCGGATTGGTGGTGCTTTCGGCGGCAAACCCGCGCTGGAGAATTGGTATCCCCACCGCCTCAGGGTCGAGCTCCTGCACCAGAACGGGGTGTCGGCCGATCCCCTCGGGCCGGACTTCGACTACGCGGCCGAGTTCAATAAGATCGACCTCGACGCGCTCAAGCGGGACATCAAGCAGTTCCTGACCTCGTCGGTCGCCTGGTGGCCGTCCGACTACGGCAATTACGGACCGCAGATGATCCGCATGTCCTGGCACGCGGCCGGGACCTATCGGATCGCGGATGGCCGCGGCGGCGCCGGCACGGGCATGCAGCGCTTCGCGCCGATCAGCAGTTGGTGGGACAACGGCAACACCGACAAGTCGCGCCGTCTCCTGCAGCCGATCAAGCACAAGTACGGCAATGCCCTGTCCTGGGCCGACCTCATGGTCCTGACCGGCAATTGCGCCCTGGAGATCATGGGTCTGCCGACCTACGGCTTCGGCGGCGGCCGGCTCGACGCCTGGGAGGCGGACAACGCCACCTACTGGGGTCCCGAGGTCGTCGACATGGGCACGGTGTCGAGCTTCGACGACATGGTCAACCGCGACAAGCGCTGGCGCGGTCAGAACGGCGACGCCGATTACGACCTGGAGAACCCGCTCGCGGCCTCCCACCAGGCACTGATCTACGTCAACCCCGAGGGGCCCTATGCCAGCGGTGATCCGATGGCCTCGGCGCGTGACATCCGGGTCACCTTCAGCCGCATGGCCATGAACAATGAGGAGACGGTGGCGCTGATCGCCGGCGGTCACGCTTTCGGCAAGAGCCACGGCATGGTGCCTGCCAAGGAAATCGGCCCGCCCCCCGAGATGGCGCCGATGGAGGCCATGGGCCTCGGCTGGCACAATCCGAAGGGGGCAGGGTCCGGCAAGGACACGATGACCAATGGCATCGAGGGCAGCTGGACGCCCGACCCGACGAAGTGGGACAACGCCTACTTGGAGAACCTCTTCAAGTTCGAGTGGGAGCAGACCAAGAGCCCGGCCGGGGCGCTCCAGTGGACGCCGAAGGACCCGAATGCGCCGCGGACCCCCGACGCCCATGTCGACGGCCAGATGCATCCGCTGATGATGATGACCTCGGACATCGCCCTCAAGGTGGATCCGGAGTACCGCAAAGTCTGCGAGAAGTTTCTCGGCGACTTCGATGCCTTCACCCAGGCCTTCTCCAAGGCGTGGTACAAGCTCACGCACCGCGACATGGGTCCGAAGCACCGCTACCTCGGCCCGGAGGTCACGATCGAGGACGGGCTCCTGTGGCAGGACCCGCTGCCCGACGCGGCTTACGCGCCGATCGGTGATGCGGAGATCGCCGCGCTGAAGCAGGCAATCGGCGCGACCGGCCTGTCGGTCTCCGATTTGGCCTTCGCGGCGTTCTCGGCAGCCTCGACCTACCACGACAGCGACAAGCGCGGCGGCGCCAATGGTGGCCGTCTCGCCCTTGCCCCGCAGAAGGACTGGACCGTCAACCGCCGCGCCGCGCCGGTGGTCGAGGCCCTGCGCGGGGTGATGGCGCGGTTCAACGACGGGCGCAGCGACGGGAAGCGGGTCTCCCTCGCGGATCTGATCGTGCTCGGCGGCTGTGTCGGCGTGGAGAAGGCCGCGCAGGATGCTGGCGTCGCCGTGACGGTGCCGTTCACCCCCGGGCGTGTCGACACCACGCAGGAGCTGACCGACATCGAGATGTTCGAGTGGCTGAAGCCGGTGACGGACGGGTTCCGGAACTACGTCGATGACGGGTTCGGACAGATGACCCGCAGCGTCTCGCCGGAGGAACTGTTCCTCGACAAGGCCAATCTGATGACCCTCACCGCCCCGGAATGGGCGGTCCTGACCGGCGGTCTGCGTGCGCTCAACGCCAACCACGACGGGTCGAAGCGCGGCGTCTTCACCGATCGCGTCGGCGCGCTCACGAATGACTTCTTCCGGGCGGTGACCGACACCGACCTCGTCTGGGAGAAGGCCGATGCGGAGGCGATGACCTTCGTGCTCAAGGACCGCGCGAGCGGGCAGGCGCGCTTCGAGGCCACGCGCAGCGACCTCGTCTTCGGGTCGAACCCGCAGCTGCGGTCGATCGCCGACGCCTATGCCGGCAGCGATGGTCAACAGCGGTTCGTGGCCGATTTCGTCCGGGTGTGGGACAAGGTCATGATGCTCGACCGCTTCGATGTGAAGGGCCACAAGCGCTACGCGGCCATGGCGGCCTGATCGTCTGACCTCGGCGTGCGCCGGCTCAACCGGCGCACGTTGGCATCAGATCCGCGCCGTCTCGATCGGAGACGGCGCGGATCGCGAACGCGCGCGCGAAGCCCGGCGCAGCCGGCGTTTCGGCGGGCTACTGCACGTGGAGCGTGAGTTTCATCTTCGGATGGATCCCGCACTGGATCACGAAGTCCCCGGGCTCCTTCAGCGTCAGCGTGGCCTGCTTGCCGGGCTCTTCATCGCCGGCGTCGAACGAGAACTGATCGGCCTCGATGAAGGCGTGATGCACGGCGTTCTCGTCGCCGTTGACCAGGGTGATGGTGTCACCGCGGTGCAAAAAAAGGTCGGTCGGATCGTAGCGTCGGCCCTTCTGCAGCACGATCCGGACGGCGCTCGACAGGCTGGCCTGGGCCGGGCCGAATGCGAGCAACGCCATCACGATCGCGATCGGTGCGCCGACGAGAAGCGGGCGGTGTAGATTGCATATTGCCACGGATACAACCTGGAAAAATCAAATCTCGAGCCGGCAATGTAGCATCGCTAGGATCGACATCTCTTAATATGTGTTGGAATAGCCATTCTTATTTGGCGGCGCTTTGCACGACATGTGCGCGGAGAACCGTATTTTCATAATGCTGGAATCGCAATCTTAATTATAGGCTGTCGCGTTCCCAAGGATGCGTAGTCTCATGCGCCGGTCAGGACGCGCATCGCCATTTCCGGAAGGCGCCGGAGTAGCAGCCGATAGTGGTGCTCCCCAACTGGCGCCCGTTCGGCGTCGCCGGATGCGTAGCTCGGCAGGCGATACCGCTGCGCTTGCCATCTCCCGGCTGCGGACCGCGCGAATGCTTCAGACCCGGACCTCCTCCGCATGGAGGCCGCCAATGCGCAGATGCTCTGGGATATCGCTGTGGTCGTAGTAGCCGGCCTCATGGGCCATCGCATCGAGGGCGGCGATCGGGTCTGCTGCTGAGCCGGTCCAAAGGATCGTCCCCGTTGATCCCTGACGCACCTGAAACACACGCATCGACTGCTCCCATGCTGCCCGCATGGTCAAGCGTCTCGACGAACCACCGTTCCGCGTGGCCGCAATCGATATTTCAGCTGTCGAGGCCTAGGCCGTGGATCAGGGCGCGGATCGGGTCGAACCGGGTCGCGGCGGTCTGCACCTGGTCGGGCGCAGAAACCGGTCGATCCATGGCCGGCTCGTTCCGCGCGCTGCGCGTGAGCGCCGCCTGACGCGTGCGAATCCTGCGCTGCGCCACCTTGTGCCGCCGGGAGGTGTCCGGCTTCCGTACCGTCTGCACAGCCGCTGGCGACGGGGCGGCTTCGGCGACCGGCCCGGCCATCGACGGCTGCACCTGGGCCGGCGCGGCCTCGGCCGCCTGCGCCGTCGCGATCAGGGCGCCGGACAATGCCGTCGAAACGCTCTGTCGTGCCGGCGGATCGACCCAGGCCACAATGCTGGGCGAGTCGACGGCGCCCACGCTGAGCGCGCGAACCCGCCTCGGCTGATCCTCGTAATTACCGGGATGCAGGAGGTGTGCAGCGGCCAGAAGGCCGAATGCAGCAACCGCAGCCGTCGTGAGGGTGGACTTATAGTGTTCCATGGCCCGTGAACGAACGGCTCAGCTAATGGTTCCGCTTCGGTGCGTGCCGATCCGCTGCGCGTGATCGTGGCGGTCACGACGTCCGAGGCCGGCCTCGGAGAGGGGCGTGTTCGACCGGCCGACAGCCGTCGATCAGCGATCCAAGCGTCCTGAGATTTTCATCCGCAAGGCAGCTGCTACGGGAACTTGCCGCGGCTGTTGAACGGCTGCGCATCCAATTCATGACCCGACATTGGCCGCGTATCGACGATCGGAGAATTGGGGTGCTCGCGTCGGCGTCAGGTCTTTTTTGGCCCGGGCCGCGGCACAGGGACATCGACAATCTGTCCTGTGATGGGATTGAGGATCAGCATGAGTGAGCATCTCCGGTGGGGTTGCCGAGAGAACGTCGGCGGGCCCCCGTGGGATCGCGGCGGACCGTGCAATTGCGCACAGTTGGTTAAGGGTCCGCTCACCCTGCCGTCGAGCCACTGAACGAGCCCCCTCACCGCCTCGGCGACCCGGCGGATCGACAGGCGCGATCCCATCGATCCAGAGGCAACTTGCGGTTTGCGTCCGCGAGTGATCCGATCCGGACCGCGCCCAAAGAAGGCCGCCAAAACATCCGGAGGAGACCCCATGCTGTCGCGTAGACAGACGCTCGCTTTCGCCGCCATCGGCGGCTTCGTCCTCACCGACCGGCCGGGTTGGGCGGCCGACGAGGCCCCGACCGTGAAGACCCCCGTCAGGTTCCAAGTGCCGCCGGGTGCGTGCGACTGCCATGTCCATGTCATCCCAAATCCGGCCAAGTTCCCGTTCTGGAGCGGGCGCGCCTACACGCCACCGGTCGATCCGCCCGAGGCCCTGCTCGCCCTGCAGCACGCGCTCAAGCTCGACCGCGTGGTGATCGTGACGCCGAGCGTCTATGGCACCGACAACGCGGCGACGCTCGACGGCCTGCGCGTGCTCGGGTCGCAGCGGGCCCGCGGCGTCGCCGTGATCGGACCGGGGACCAGCCCAGCCGACCTCGATGAGCTTGCGAAGGCCGGAATCCGCGGCATTCGAGTCAATCTGGAGCAGGCCGGCGTGTTCGATCCCGCCGTCTCGGCCAAGGCGCTGGACAGCGCCGTCCAGCAGATCGGCCAGCGCCCCTGGCACCTGCAGGTCTACTCCCGCCTCTCGGTCATCGCCCCGCTGAAGCAGCAACTGTCGGCCCTGCCGGTCCCGGTCGTGTTCGATCACTTCGCCGGTGCCCAGGCTGCCCTCGGGCCCGATCAGCCCGGCTTCGGCGACGTGCTCGACCTCGTGCGCAGCGGGAAGGCCTGGGTGAAGCTGTCGGGTGCCTATCGCGCCTCCGACAAGGCACCGGATTACGCCGACGTGCTGCCGCTGGCCCGTGCCCTCGTGGCGACGAACCCGGACCGGCTCGTCTGGGGCAGCGACTGGCCACATCCGGACAGCACGCCGAGGCCGGACCGCAAGCCGACGGATCTCGCCCCGGCCCAGAACGTCGATGACGGCCGCCTGCTCGATCTGCTCGCCGAATGGGTGCCGGACCGCGCGACGCGGGACCGGATCCTCGTCGACAATCCCAAGCGGCTCTACGACTTCTAAGGGGCATCGCCGAATCGGCCGACGGGCGAGGTCACCGGAAGGTGGTGGCCTCGCCCGGTCGCCGTTCTGGTGTCAGGCGAATCCTCGATCGGAACCACGTCCGGCCGCGTGCCGCGGGCGTGGCGTCGTGCCATGATGGCGGCGGAGGACGTGACATGCACGACGGCGACGACGATCATACCCACGCGCACGAGCCCGGCGAGGCCGTGGATGCTTGGAAACACGATGGGGTTCGGGTGATTCGAGGGGATCGCCTCGACTCCAACACCGCACAGACCCCTGGCATGTTTCGCCAGGCGGCGATCAACGCCGCGCGGGTCGGCGCCCAGAAGATCTGGGCCGGCACCGTGGCGATTCAGCCCGATGCCAAGACCGGCGTCCACCACCACGGCGAACTCGAGAGCGTCATCTACGTGGTGTCCGGCCGCGCCCGGATGCGCTGGGGCGAGCGGCTCGAATATGTCGCCGAGGCCGGGCCGGGCGATTTCATCTTCGTCCCGCCCTTCGTGCCCCATCAGGAGATCAACGCGTCAACGGACGAACCCCTGCACTGCGTGCTGGTCCGCTCAGACAACGAGGCGGTGGTGGTGAACCTGCCCGATGTCGAAGCCGTCGAACCGCCGGAGGCCGTTTACTGGGTCGACCCGATCCACAAGCAGCCCGGTTGAGTGGCCCCGTCCAAATTCAGACTTTCTCGCCACGGACATGCCCGAGCATCGCAGAAGAGGGACACAATATATCCGACCAAAAATGGTCAGTTTCAGACGGAAAAACGGGCACAGTAATTCAATCGTTATGCAAGAAAGAGTTCGTAGGCTTGGCGATATTGCAATGGCGAAGGATATTCCTGCCCTCTAAGAACCTGTTTGACCGGTCCTTCCTCGCCTCGATCTCATCCTGAAGTCGCGTAGTGCCTTAAGGAGCTCTCCAGCCGGCCGCTCAGTACCTGCACGGCTCCTTCGAAGCTGCTGCGCAACACGTCGAGGTCAGGAGACGATCGGGTTACACATCAGTTGATACCGTCCCGCCACTGCAATCGCGCAGTTCGTATCCCGATGAGAACGAGTCCCAGATCCGGATGGGCGCGCAGGGCGGCGGCGCAATTTTTCTGATGGGAGAGCGAAGAGTTTTTAGCGGCACACCACGCCATTTCCGGAGTACTATGCTCGGAAAGGCTCGCCGCATCGTGCGATGCCGCAAATATTGATGCGGTGCAATAGGGACCGTATGCTGAACTCGACTGGTCCTAAACTCCGATCCAGTCCGGCCGCACGCGGTTGGTGCAGACCAGTCTTCGAGGCGGCCCGCGTCGCGGCCGGCCGCGCGTCCGATATCCGGGGAGGTTCACGGACTCCATGAGGAAGAACAAGGTCATCTCGGCGGATGAGGCGATCGCGCTGATCCGCGAGAACGACGTGGTCACTACCACGGGGTTCGTTCAGAGCTGCATCCCGGAGGCGCTCCACGCCGCCCTGGAACGGCGGTTCGTCGACAGCGGCTCGCCGCGTGGGCTCACCCTGATCATGACGGCGGGCGCCGGCGACAGCAAAGGGCTCGGCACCGGGCGCCTGCATCACCACGGCCTGCTCGCGCGTGTGATCGCGGCCAATTTCGGCCGCATGCCGAAGGTCGCCAAGGCGGCGCAGGACAACCTGATCCGCGGCTACAACCTCCCCCAGGGCGTGATCTCGCAGCTCTACCGGGCCTGCGCGGCGGGCCAGCCGGGCCTGTTCTCGAAGGTGGGGCTCAAGACCTATGTCGACCCGCGCCATGGAGGCGCCAAGGTCAACGAATTGACCACGGACGACATCGTCAAGCTGGTCGAGGTCGATGGCGAGGAGTGGCTGTTCTACACCGCCACCAAGATCGACGTGGCCTTCATCCGCGCCACCTCGGCCGATCCGTCGGGCAACCTCTCCTACGAGAAGGAGGCCCTGACCCTCGACTGCCTCGCCCAGGCCATGGCGGCCCGCAACAACGGCGGCATCGTCATCGCGCAGGTCGAGCGCATCGTCGACGACGGCTACCTCTTGCCCAAGGACGTGCGCGTGCCCGGCATCCTGGTCGACTGCGTGGTGGTCGCCGAGCCCGAGATGCACCGGATGAATTACGGCGTCATGCACGACGCCGCGCTCGCCGGCGAGATCCGCGTGCCCGTCACCGGCATCAAGCGGATGCCGCTCAACGAGCGCAAGATCATCGCCCGCCGGGCCGCCTTCGAGCTGCCGCCAAACGGCGTCGTCAATCTCGGGGTCGGCGCGCCGGAGGGGATCGCATCGGTGGCCAACGAGGAGAAGATCACCCCCTACATCACCCTGACCACCGAGGCCGGAGCCGTGGGCGGGGTCCTCGCCTCCGGATCGAGCTTCGGCGCCGCCACCAACGCCGACTGCATCATCGACCAGAACCAGATGTTCGACTTCTACGACGGCGGCGGCCTCGACATGACATGCCTCGGCATGGCCGAGTGCGACGCCGCCGGCAACGTCAACACCTCGAAGTTCGGCGGCAAGCTCAACGGCTGCGGGGGCTTCATCAACATCTCGCAGAACGCCCGCACGGTGGTGTTTGCCGGAACCTTCACGGCCGGCGGACTGGAGATCGCCGTGCAGGACGGCCAGGTCCGAATCGTGAGCGAGGGCAAGGCCCGCAAGTTCGTGACTCAGGTCCAGCAAAACACCTTCTCGGGGCCCTACGCGGTGGAGCGCGCCCAGCCGGTCCTCTACGTGACCGAACGCTGCGTCTTCCAACTGACCGCCGCCGGCCTGGAGCTGGTCGAGGTCGCGCCCGGGATCGACATCGAGCGGGACATCCTCGCCCATATGGACTTCGCCCCCGTGGTGCGGAATCCGGTGCCTATGGATCCGCGCATCTTCCGCGACGAGCCGATGGAGCTGATCGCAGACCTGCTCAACCTCGATCTGAAATCGCGTGTCAGCTACGACGGCGAGCGCAACATCCTCTTCATCAACCTCGAAGGCTGGTATTGCCGGGTGATGGGCGACATGGACGAGCTGCGCATGACCATCGTCGAGGCCTGCCGCAAGGCCGGCCAGCGGGTCAACGCCGTGATCAACCACGACGGCTTCCGGCTCAACGAGAACCTGGTCGATGATTACGCCGGGGTCCTGCAATACCTCCAGGCGAATTACTACGCGACCACGACCCGCTACGCGACGAGTGCGTTCCTGCGCTTGAAGATGGAGGAGGCGCTGACTCGGCGCGGCGTCGCCCCCCACGTGTTCGAGCGCAAGGAAGAAGCGCAGGCGTTCCTCAGCAGCACCGAGGACAAGAAGGCGCGCAAGCGGATCTCACCGGCGGTGGCGTCGGCGGCGTGAGGGCCGCGCGCCGCGCCGGGATGCGGCGGAACGATCCTTCGGTATAAGCGCCCGAAACCGGCCCGGTCGCGGGCCGCGCCGACGCGCTTTGCCGGGAGCCTTCGATCTGCGCCAGCATCTGCACCGCGTCCCGTTGCCGTCCGGTTCCGAGGGCTGGGCCGAGCGCGTCGCGACGCTCGCCCACGCGGCGCTGATCGACGAGTTGGAGACCTGGCCCAAGCCAGGCCTGGTGAGCTTGGTCGATTCCGGCAGCCACGACGACATGGATGCCGACACCCTGCGCTGCAGTGCGGCGGCGATCCGGCCGTTTTTCGCCGATCTGGCCGCGGCCGGGGCCCGGGGCGCCGCCATGGCGGAGTTGCGCGCGATCGGGATCCGGGCCGAGGCGGCGATGATGCGGGCCACCGGCGGCGTCAACGCGCATCGCGGCGCCATCTTCTCTCTGGGCCTGATCTGCGCGGCGGCAGGCGTGTCCGGCGCGGCACCGGCCTCGGCCGAGGCCCACGCTGTGGCGGTGGGCGAACTCTGGGGTCCCGTGATCGCCGGGGCCCCCGCTTCGCCGATGAGCCACGGGGGGCGCGTCGCGCGGCGCTACGGGGTCGGGGGCGCCGCTGCCGAGGCGGCGGCCGGCTTCCCGACGATCCGCGACATCGGGTTACCGGCGCTGCGCCATGGTCGGACCCGGGCACCGGACGATCCGGAGGCTGCGCGCGTGGAGTGCTTCTTCGCCCTGCTCGCCGTGCTCGACGATACGAACCTGCTCCATCGCGGCGGCGCGGACGGGCTGGCGGCGGCGCGCGCGTCCGCCGGGGCCTTCCGGGCGGCCGGCGGGGTGGCGACCCCGGGCTGGCGCGACCGGGCGGCGCGGATCCACCACGATTTCGTGGCGGCACGGCTCAGTCCCGGAGGCTGCGCCGATCTCCTGGCCGCAACGCTCCTCCTCGACGCCCTCGCGGCCCCTGGGCCGCCGGCCGATACGGTCGCATTCCCCCGCGGCCGAGGGCTCCCTACATGCGGCTGAACTCCGCATTTGCCCCGGCTTTATCGTGACCCTGATCAGGCTCGCGCTTCTCGCGCTCGTTGCCCTCTTCCTCGTGCCCGTCGCGATCTCCGCCACGCTCTACTGGCTGCGGACCAGCGGTGACTGGCGGCTCGCCGACCGGTCGAGCGCGGGTCTGCTCCCGCCGGCCGAGGCCGAGCCGGGCGCGGTCGTGCGCATCTTCTCCGCCCGCACGGTGAGCTGGCGCGGCATTGTCGCGACACACAGCTGGATCGTCATCAAGGACCGCGGCGCGCGCGCCTACCGGCGCTTCGACTGCACGGCTTGGGGGCAGCCGATCTGGGTCGACCGCTTCGTGCCGGATGGGCGCTGGTTCGGAAACGCCCCCGAAATCGTCTTCGCGGCGGATGGTCCGGAGGCCGAAGCGATGCTCCCGCGGATCCGGACGGCGGTGGCCGAGTACCGCTTCGCCCGCCCCGGCGACTACGTGGTCTGGCCGGGGCCGAACTCGAACACATTCGTGGCCGCGATCATGGCCGCGGTCCCGGAGATCCGGGCCAGCCTGCCGACCACGGCGATCGGCAAGGATTTTCCCTATGACGGTCGCTGGATCGGCTGGACGCCGTCCGGCACCGGCATCCGCATTAACCTGGGCGGCTATGCGGGGCTGACCCTCGGCTGGGTCGAGGGCCTTGAACTGAACCTGCTCGGCGGCGTCGCCGGTCTCGACCTGCGCCGCCCGGGAATCAAGCTGCCGGCTCTCGGACGGGTGGGTTTCTAGCGCATCGTTCCGGTCCCGAAGTTCCAGACGATGCGCTGGCGCGGCCGCCGATCGCTCAGGGCGCGAGGTCGTGAACGGGCTCTGTCACCGGCGTGGCGTTGCTGTTCAGGACGGTGCCGCTGACCGGGACCGGCTTCAGCACGGAGCGATCGATCCGGGGCGGCGTCTGAAGCTGAAGCGCGGCGCTGGTGTCGGCCCATTCCTGCGCGACGCGCTCGGGATCGTCGTTGAGCTTCGTGCCGTAGCTCGGGACGATCTCGCGGATCTTGGCCTGCCATTCCGGTGTCGCGACGTTCTTGGGGAACACCTTCTCCAGCACCTGCAGCATGATCGGCGCCGCCGTGGACGCGCCGGGCGAGGCGCCGAGCAGCGCCGCGATGCTCCCGTCCCGGGCATTGACGATCTCCGTGCCGAGCTTCAGCACGCCGCCCTTGTCCGTGTCACGCTTGATGATCTGCACGCGCTGCCCGGCCTGCCAGAGGCGCCACTCGTCCTTCTTTGCCTTCGGGAAATACGCCCGCAGCGCGGCGATCCGGTCGTCGTCCGACAGCATCAGCTGCCCGGCGAGGTATTCCACCAGCGGGAACTCGTCGATGCCGACGCGGACCATCGGCCAGACGTTGCTGCTCGTGGTCGAGCTGAGGAGGTCGAGATACGATCCCTCCTTCAGGAACTTGGTCGAGAAGGTCGCGAACGGCCCGAACAGGATCACCCGCCTGCCGCCGATCACCCGCGTGTCGAGGTGCGGTACGGACATCGGCGGTGACCCCACCGATGCCTTGCCGTAGGCCTTGGCGAGGTGCAGCGTGGCGACGTCCGGGTTGTCGTTGATCAGGAACGAGCCGCCCACGGGGAAGCCGCCGTAATCGTCGCCCTCGGGGATGCCGGACTTCTGCAGCAGGTGCAGCGCGCCGCCGCCAGCCCCGATGAAGACGAACTTGGCGTCGACGCTCTGCCGGGATCCGTCCGTGAGGTTCTTGGAGGTCACCCGCCAGGAGCCGTCCGGGTTCTTGGCGATGCCCTCGACCTCGGTCGAGAGTCGCAGCTTGAAGTGCGGCTGCTTTTGCAGATACGCGACGTATTGCCGGGTGACCTCGCCCCATTCGCAATCGGTCCCGAGCGGCGACCACGTGGCGGCGATCTTCTGCTTCGGATCGCGCCCGTCCATCATCAGCGGCACCCATTTGCGCAGCTGTTCCGGATCCTCCGAATACTCCATGCCGGCGAAGAGGGGACTGGCCTTCAGCGCCTCCCAGCGCCGCTTCAGATAGGCGATATTGTCGTCGCCCCAGACGAAGCTCATGTGCGGCGTGTAGTTAATGAACGTCTGCGGATCCTTCATCACGCCGGTCCGGACCTGATGGGCCAGGAACTGCCGGGTGACCTGGAACGCCTCGTTGATCTCCACCGCCTTGGCGATCTCGACCTTGCCGTTCTTCTCCGGGGTGTAGTTCAGCTCCGCGAGGGCCGAGTGGCCCGTGCCGGCATTGTTCCAGCCGTTTGAGCTCTCCATCGCGACCTGATCCAGGCGCTCCATCATCTGGATCGACCAGTCGGGCTGGAGCGCGTCCAGCCACACGCCCAAAGTGGCGCTCATGATGCCGCCGCCGATCAGCAGCACGTCGACCTTGCTGTCCGCAGAATCGGCCATCGCCAGGGAGGTCGGCAACGCAGCCGCCGCGAGACCGACCGCAGCTGTGCCGAGGATCTGCCTCCGGCTCAGCGGCAGCGCGGCCTGGGGGTGCCGGTGGTGGAAGCGCGCGGTCTCGTCGTCGGCAGGCATAATCGGATCCCGTATGTGCGAATCGGACGTGCCCGGCGAGCACCTCCGAGGTCTAGGAGAGGTTTCCTCGCGGCGAGCGGGATTACCCCCTCACCGGCTTCCAGGATCGTTTCCTCGGGACCTTCGCGGGGCGGCGGGACCGGGCCCGAATCGCACGCGAGACACACAACGTCACGCGCTCAGGCTCCCGTGCCTGCAAGAGCAGGGCAAGCATTGAACGACGCTCGGCGCATGTCGGATGGAACAACTTTGTTATTGCCCGTCGCAGACCGAAGTACCGGCGCCGTGGAGGCTGCCGGATCCGGTCCGAACGGTCGCACCACAACTGGCGACCATTGCGGGAGTGCGGGCGCTGGCCGGAACGGCTCAGCTCCTCGACGCCGATCTCATAGAGGATGATGTGCCGCAGGACAATCACCAGAAGCCCGGGAATTGGGCAGTCGCGGCAAGTCCTGTGCAAAGCCGCAATCGGTGCGGGCGAGGCGCCCCGCTCGGCGATCGGATGATTGGTTCGGCGCTTGGGACCGGCCGACGCTTCAAAGCCGGAACGCGGGCTGGTTCCGCAATGCTTTTAAAGACAAGCGCGACGACGTCCGACCTTGCCGGCAGCGTGGCAAGCCCATCCGAACGGACGCGCGCGTCGCAGGCTCAGTTGCCAGCGCGAGCCAAACGGGTGCGGCCGCCATCCGCCATCGTCGGCAACGAGTCCTGCGTGCCGGAGACGACGACGAGGCGCTGGACCTCGCCGCGGAGGAAGGCCTGGAGGAACCGGTCGTAATCGCGGAACGACACGCAGCCGTTCGAATCGCCCCGCGGTCCCAGCATGAAGGTATGGGCCAGCAACCCGACACGGCCGTAGACCGCATCGCTGCCCCCGACCGGCGTGAGCCGGATCGCGCGCACGCCGTGGAACAGTTGCTCGCGCTCGGTCAGCTCGTAGGTCCCGGGCGGCGTCGGCCCCCGCATCCGCACGTTGACGAGCCGCGGGTCGTCCAGACCCTCGCCGAGGCCGGAATGCGCCTCCAGGCGCTCGCCGCTCGGCAGGGTCACGGTCCGGGTGGCGATGTTGTAGACGGCGACGCCCGTCGTCGCGCTCGGCTCGCGCGTCATCGCCAGCGGCGGCGAGATCCGCCGTTGCGGTGCGACGTCGGCAGGCTTGCTCTCCAGGGCCGCGTAGGCCAGGGCCGGCGCGCGCTCGATCCCGAAGAACTTTTCGAGGAACGACCGGTCATCCGCCGGCGGTGCCGCCGGCTGGACCGGTGGGAGGTCGCGTCGCGCCACGCGTCGCTCGGCCCGGCGGGTGAGCGCGGATGCGCCGAGGCCCCGCAATTCCGGCGGGCGGGGGATCGGCAGCGGAACCGTGACGGCTACGCGCGGCGGCTCGCCGGTTCCGACCGTGGGGGCCGTCTCCGGGTTCGGTGCGGAGTCGAGCGGCGCGATCTGGGTCCAGGCCCAGCGCGACGGGCCGCCACCGGGGATGTCGCCCCAGGATCCCCCCGGTGCGGGCTCACCCGCCAGCGCGTCGGCGGGCGCAGGCTCCGCGCCCGAGGCCTCGGCGTTCCGATCGACGGCTCGTCCCTCGATTGTCGGCGTCATCGCGGCGCTGCGCGCTGCGGAATACCCGGTCGGGGCGGATAATTGCGGATCGCGGGTCAGGACACCGCTGCCGAGGAGCGCCATGGCCGCGGCCCCGGTCAGCACCGCGACCGGTGCCAGGCAGGAACGCCGCGCCCGCCCGATCTCGATGTGGTCCAGCGGCGTAGAATCGATCGCCATGCGGGTGCCCATGCTCCTCGTCGCGGAACGGGCGTTCGTCCGACGTCAGCCTCCGGTGACCCGGAAACCGCACGATGGACCGATCTGACCCGCTCATCCTGAGACAGCGGGGCCCGGCGGGCTTTTCTGGGGCGGCTCCATGGTCAATCTTGGATCGATCGGGACCATTTTCGGGCGCGGGGAAGCCAATTCCTCAAGTCTTCGGCATTCGTCTGTTTGTCGAAGACTGTGGATCCGGCACGCAACGCCTCCGCGCCCGCCGATGCCGGACCGATGGTGTTGCGCGTCCGCAGCCGATTTGGACGCGTCGCCCGCGGCCGGGCGCGCCCTACTCGTTGTCGATCTGACGCCCGAGCTGAGCGATGGCCCGCTCGTAGACGGACGCGGCGTTCCAGCCCTGGATCGCGGCGAAGTTCGGCTCGCCGGGCTGATAGCCCGCGCCGGCGCGCCATCCATGCGCCTTGAGGAAGTTGGCGGTGGACGACAGGGCGGCGCCGACGTTGTTGAGATCGCCGGTGCCGTAGGTCAGCACGTTCTTCGGCAGGAACTGCGTGTGTCCGACTTCGCCATGCGCGGCGCCGCGGGTATTCGCAGTGAGCAGGCCGCGATCGACGAGGGTCAGTGCCGCGTAGAGCTGGTCCGTGAAATACTCGGACCGGCGGCAATCGTAGGCGAGCGTCGCCACCGCCGAGAGGGTGTTGACGTTGCCGCGCACGGCACCGAATCCGGTCTCCATGCCCCAGATCGCCAGGAGCGGGCCGGGCGGCACCCCGTAGCGCTGCTCGATGGATTCGAACAGGGCGGCGTTGGTACGCTTGAGCGCCCGTCCCCGCGAGACGATCGCCGGGCCGCCGCGCTTCGCCAGGAACTGGTCCAGCGACAGCTTAAAGCTGTGCTGGCCCCGGTCGGCCGAGATCGTGGCCGTGGAGTAGGTGGTGCCCTGCAGGGCCGCGAGGCTCGCCGCGCTGGCCCGGCCGCGCGCTTCCTCGGCGAATTGGTGCTTCCACGTCTCGAAGCCGGCAGCATTGTTCCCGCATTGCGCGGCTCCGGCCTGGCCGGCGCTCAAGGCAAGCCCGGCGAGTGCCACCACCGCGAGGGTCTGGGGCCGCATCATGTCGATCACGCGAAACACTCCTCCGGCGCGTCCGCGCGCCTCATCCGCTTGGCGATACCCCGCCACATCTCGTCGATATCAGGGCGAGAAGATGTCGAAGAGGCGAACCCGGGTTTCGCGTCTTCACATCATCGCGCGTTCGCCGACCGGCCGCGGACCGGCCCAGGCCGGTCGCCCGCCACCGGGGCAACCGATCCCCGTCGATACCGCCGGAGCATCCGGGATCGGGGCTGGGAGAGCGGCCTGGCTTTGCACGCCCCACTGCACCCGGAGTATTTCGACGGCGGCCGGTCCCTTGCGACGGGAAGATCAATGCGACTTTGATGCGTCGGCTAATCAGTATCCCTGCGTCGAGACGGACGCGAGAGAATTGATTTGCCAACGAAACGATCGCGTCGGAACACTTCTTCCTGCCGTCACAACGTTGTCAAATGATGGTCATAGCTTTGCCGGCGGAAAAAGATCTCCGGAGAAGCGGTGTGGGACTCATGACGTACAGGGCGGTTCGACGTCCTCCGCTGTTCCGCGTCGCTTGATCACGTTTGGCGTCCCGTGATGTCGGCGATCGCATTGGCAGCCGGCCGGGCCACCTCGGCCGCTGGCGCGCGTGATGAACGGGCCTCCTTCGCCGTTCTCGCGCAGCCGATTCGGTCGAATCACTCCGTGTCCGGCGCAGACGCAACGTCCCCGTGGCTCTCCGGCCGATGGTCCCGTCACACACGCCGGTAGGTCCGAACCGGATCGAACGTCCGACGCCGGTGACCGCGCGGAGACGCTGTCTCTCATCAACCTTCGACCCGACACAGAGCGAGACCGAACACCCATGGCCCTTGGAATGCACGGCACCGGCTCATCGCGCGCAGGCGCGCTCGGCCCCGACCTCGACCGCGACGGCGTCGCCAAGGCCTACGGGCGCTGGGCGCCGGTCTACGATCTGGTGTTCGGGCCGGTCTTCGCCCAGGGACGCACCCTGGCGGCGGCGGCCGCGGAGCGGATCGGCGGCCGCATCCTCGAAGTCGGCGTCGGGACCGGCTTGTCCCTGCCGGCCTATCGCCGCGCCCGCAGCATCGTGGGCATCGATATCTCGGCGCCGATGTTGGAGAAGGCGCGTCAGCGCGTGGCGCGGCTCGGCCTGCGCAACGTCGAGCGCCTCGCGGTGATGGACGCGGAACATCTCGACTTCCCGGACGCCTCCTTCGACGTGATCGTCGCGCAATACGTCGTCACCGCGGTGCCGAATCCCGAGGCGGCGCTCGACGAGTTCGCCCGGGTCCTTCGCCCCGGCGGCGAGATCGTCATCACCACGCGGGTCGGCGCCGAGGACGGCCTGCGCCGCACCGTCGAGCACGCCCTGGCGCCGATCACGAGCCGGCTGGGCTGGCGGACCGAGTTCGCCTGGAACCGCTACACCGCCTGGGCGGCCGGAGCCCCGGTGGAGATCGTCGAGCGCCGGGCGCTGCCGCCCCTCGGACATTTCTCCCTCGTCCGCCTGCGCAAGCACGACGCCTGAACCCCCGCCCCGTCTCTCTCAAACCCGCAATTCGACGAGGAAGCACATCATGGCGAGCTTTCTGGAAGCTCTGCGCGTCCAGCGCTGGGACGATCACCGGTACTACCACCACAACCGCGTCAATCAGAGCCTGCACGTCGTCAGTGCGATCAGCTTCCTGGTGGCCTACGCCCTGGCCTTCAAGGACCCGGCGACGGCGGCGCTCATCGGCTGGCTGATCGCCATGACCTCGCGGCAGGCCGGTCACCTGTTCTTCGAGCCGAAGGGCTATGACCACGTCAACGACGCCAGCCACGAGCACAAGGAAGAGATCAAGGTCGGCTACAACCTTCAGCGGAAGATCGTGCTTCTGGCGATCTGGGCCCTGTCGCCCCTGCCGCTCTACTTCGATCCGAGCCTGTTCGGGCTGATCTCACCGCACCAGACGACGGCCGACCTGATCCGCAACATCGGCTGGATCTGGCTGTGGCTGGCGGTGGCGGGCCTGCTGTTCCGCATGGTGCAGCTGTTCGTCCAGCGCGACGTCCAGACCGGCTTCGTCTGGGCCGCCAAGATCCTCACGGACCCGTTCCACGACATCAAGCTCTACCACAAGGCCCCGCTCGCCCTGCTGCACGGCGAGTTGGTCGAGGAGCACGAGCCGCACGAGCACGGCGCCTGAGATCGACGCGGGCGCCGGGCCGCGACCTGCCCGGCGCCTGCCGCCGGATCAGGCCCGGTCCGGCGCGCGCAGGCCGAGCCGGGCGCCGAAGGCGCCGAGGCGAACCGCCGCCACTTCCCGGAGGATCGCGCGGCGGATCGCCTTGTTGCTCGGCGCCGCCGCATCCCACCAGCCATCGGCCCGCATGGCCTCGGCCGCCGCGACGATCCGCGTGGCCACCGTCTCGAAGGCCGCGTCGTCGTAGGCGAGGCTGAAGATCAGGCGGCCGGTCCCGACCCAGGACAGGGCCAGCCCCTCAGCGCGCAGGTAGAATTGCAGCATCCAATTGTAGCGCGACGGCTTGGTGTACAGGACCGTCCAGACGGTGGACATGTTGGCCACCCGGACAGGCAGGCCCGCCTGCGCGAGCCGGGCGTTGAGCCGCGCCGCGCGCCCGTCCCAGGTGGCGTCCAGGCTCGCGTAGAGGGCGGCGACCTCCGGCGTGTCCAGCCGGTCGAGGAACGCGCTCATGGCGCCCATCACGTAGGGATGGGCGTTGAAGGTCCCCCGGGCGAAGCAGATATCGACGGGCCGGTCGTCCCGATAGCGTCGCATCAGGTCGGCGCGTCCGCACAGGACGCCCACCGGCAGTCCGCCGCCCAGCGTCTTGCCGTAGGTGACCATGTCGGCCCGCAAGCCGAAATACTCTTGCGCGCCGCCGCGGGCGAGGCGGAAGCCGAGGAAGACCTCGTCGAGGATCAGCACGATGCCCCGGGCGCTGCACACCGCTCGCAGCGCGTGCAGCCATCTCGTGTAGGCCGCGCGGTCGAAGGCGGCCTTGCGGCCGCTATCGACCAGGGCCGAATCGGCCGGCGCCCCGGCATTGGGGTGCATGGCCTGGAGCGGGTTGACGAGCACGCAGGCCACGTCCTTCCGCCGCGACAGGACTCGCAGCGTCCGCTCGGACATGTCGGCCAGGGTGAGCGTGTCGCGGGTCGGGACCGGGTTGCCGATGCCGGGCTGCACCTCGCCCCACCAGCCGTGATAGGCGCCGCACAGGCGCACGATCCGGCGGCGTCCGGTGTGGTAGCGGGCCAGGCGCACCGCCTGCATCACCGCCTCGGTGCCGGACATGTGGAACGAGACCTCGTCGAGGCCGGAGAGCGCCTTCAGCCGCGCCACGTTGCCGGCGACCACCGGGTGCAGGGGGCCGAGCACCGGGCCGAGGGCGAAGACCCGCGCGCTCCCCTCCCCCAGGCAGGCCCGGTAGAAATCCACGCCGAACAGGTTCACCCCGTAGGACCCGGCGAGATCGTAGGCGACGTTGCCGTCGAGGTCCGTGACGGTGACGCCCTCCGCGGCGGCCGCCAGGGCGCCCGTCCCGAGATGCGCGCGGACGTGCCGGGCGTACTGGAACGGCACCCGGTAGAGCCCGGTGAATTGCAGGTCCGACAGGCCGTCGCGCATCGCCTCGGTCTCGGCGCGGGTGCGCGCGTACCGGGCCTGGAACAGCGCGGAGAGCCGCGCGAAGGCCGCCTCGCGCCGCAGCGCCACCGCCTCGTCCGGATCGTCGGAGCGGAAGAAGGCGTGCTCGGAATAGGCATAGCTCGGGATCAGCCCGGCGACCCGCCGCGCCATCCGGGCGTGGCCGGTGAGCGAGCGGTGCTTCGCCCGGGACAGTTCCAGGCGCTGCGCGGCGCGCGGCAGAGCGAAGACCGCGGCGGCGGCGGTGGCGGACAGGGCGACGAGGAGTGCGGACATCGTCCCACGTCGTATCGGAGGCACTTCACGGCATGATGACGATTCCCGGAACGTCCCTGCGACGGGCCCTGGCGCGGGTCGGCGCTCAGGAAGACCTCAACTTCCTGCTGACCAACCGCCTGCCGCGCCGGCTCGCGACCCGGTTCATGGGCTGGTTCAGCCGGATCGAGCAGCCGCAGATCCGCGACCTATCGATCGCGACCTGGCGCCTGTTCTGCGACGTCGATCTCGGCGACGCGCGCGAGACGCACTTTCCAAGCCTCCATGCCGCCTTCGTGCGGGCGCTCCAGCCCGGCGCCCGGCCGGTCGAGGCCGATTCCGCGATCCTGACGAGCCCGAGCGATGCGATCCTCGGCGCGCATGGCCGGATCGAGGCGGGGCGTCTGTTCCAGATCAAGAGCCTGTCCTACCGGCTCGCCGATCTGTTGGGGGGCGACGCGGCTCTCGCGCACGCGCACGAGGGTGGCGCCTACGCCACCCTGCGGCTGACGGCGGGAATGTATCACCGCTTCCACGCGCCGCACGACCTGCAGGTCGAGTCGGTGCGGCACATTTGGGGCGATACCTGGAACGTCAATCCGATCGCCCTGAAGCGCGTCGAGGCCCTGTTCTGCCGCAACGAGCGCGCCGTGCTGCGCCTGCGGCTGGCGGAAAGTGGCCACGCGGTAACGCTGGTGCCGGTGGCGGCGATCCTGGTGGCGGGTCTGCGCCTCGGCTTCCTTCCGGAGGGCGCAGCCCTGCGCGGGACGGGGGGGCGGACGCTGCCGTGTTCCGCCACGCTCGCCAAGGGTGACGAGATGGGCTGGTTCGAGCACGGCTCGACCATCGTGGTCCTGGCGCCGCCGGGCTTCGGGCTCTGCCCGACGCTGCGCGAGGGCGACCGCCTGCGCATGGGCGAGCCGCTGATGCGGCTTCCCGCACCGGCGGTTGTCGTGGGGTAACGAAGCGCGGGTTCGGGCGGATCCCCACCTCCGGCGTCACGGCGAGGCTGTCGAACACCGCCCGCACGCGCGCGTAGCCCGGGATCGGCCGATCGCGACGCCGATCCAGTCGGCCGGGCGGACAGGGCGTCACTCTTTCTCGATGACGGACACCTTGCCGTCCCGCTCGACGATGGCGACGGCGACTTTGTCGAGGTCGTCGAGGCCCTGTTGACGCGCGGCTGTGCGTACGTCGGCCTGCTGCATGCGCAGGCGCCGCATGTTGGTCTCGTCCCAGTCGCCGTCGCGGTAGACCACGATGGGGGTGCCGTCGACGATACGTTCGAACCAGACGACGCGCAGCTTGAGCCACGACACCGAGACGTGCATGAGCCCGACGGTGAACAGGGCGCTCATCGCCCCGGTGAACGAGTGGTCGTCGCCCAGGATCGCGCTGACGCTCAGGCCGCCGAACAGGAACAGCACCACCATGTCGATGGGCGCCTGCTGGCTGGCCGTGCGCCGGCCGATCAGGCGGATCACGAACAGGACGACGAGATAGGCCGACGCGGCCTTGAGGACGGTGTTCATGCTCAAGGCACCGCGTATTGCGACCAGGACAGGGTCTCGCCGGCGTCGAGGCGGGCGGTGAGGTTCACCCCGCCGCGGAACGCCGGAGACCCCGTGAAGCGGATCAGGGCATGGCTCTCGCCGGCCTGGACCGGGAAGACGAGGCGGATGTTGCCGCCGGCGATCTCCCAGGTGGCCGGCCGCGGCGTGATGCTCTCAAGGCCGAACTGGTCGACGAGGTCCTTGGCGATGGTCACCGCCACCTTGTCGCCGCCCGGCGGAACCTTGGTGTCGAAGCGGATGATCGTCGGGGCACCGAAGCGCACCACCGGCTCGTAGCGGATACCGATCGACCCGTCGGCATTGGTCAGGCCGCGCTCGCTGAACGGCCCATGTCCGAGCAGACCGCAGGCGCAGACCAGCACGAAGCCGAGCATGACGAGACGCCCCGCGACCTCGGCCTTCCGCCATCGGTCCTCGAAGACCGGGTAGAAGCCGTTCGCGATCTCCTCCGGCATCGGCGGGTCGTCGTGGATGACGTCCAAGGCGGTGGTGCTCCCTTCTCGTCGCTCAAGCTCCGGCCCCGGCGAGGCGCGGCATCGGAAAGCCAAGGTCGGGTGCCGCGTCCGGTTCCGCCGGGGTGAAATACGCCATGGCTTCCGCCCGGCCGCGCAGGGGGGCGCGGCTGACCTCGCGCCAGTGACCCGCATCGCTTCCGGCCGCGTGGCGGGCGGCGTCCGACACCAGGATCGGCACGCCATGCGCCTTCGTCGCCTGTTCCAGGCGGGCCGCGACGTTCACCGTGTCGCCCAGCACGGTGAACTCCAGCCGCATGTCCTCGCCGATGATGCCGCAGAACAGGTCGCCGTAGTGGATGCCGACCCCGATGCGGATCGCGGGATGCCCCTCCTCCTTGACGTTCCAGCGGGCGATGACCTCGACGAGATCCTTGGCGAAGGCGAGCGCCCGGGCGGCATCGTCCGGCCGCGGCTCGGGCAGGCCGAATACGACAAGGGCGCCGTCGCCCAGGAACTTGTCGACCACGCCGCCCCTCAGGCGAGCGATGCGCATCACCCGGCGCCGAAACGCGGTGAGAAAGAGCGACAAGTCGTGCGGATCGAGGTTCTCGGCCAGCGTCGTCGACCCCCGCATGTCGACGAACGCCACGGCCGCGTGCTGCCGTCGGCCGGCCCGGAGGGTGTCGTCCTTGTTGGCGAGCCGGTCGGACAATTCCTCCGGCAAGAAGCGGGCGAGGCTGGCCCGCCGCCCGGCCTCCCGGACGGCCGTGGTCGCGAGGACGGCCAGGAGGGTCACGACGCCGGCGACCGCCGCCCAGACGGCCAGGGCAATCCGCGAGACCGCCGCCTGCCGCTCGTCGAGCAGGCTCGCCTCATGCTCCTCCATCTCGCGGATCAGGCCGCGGATGGCATCCATGGTCGGCTTGCCCCGGCCCTCGGTGATGAGCCGCACGCTGCCGGCCACGTCACCTGCGCGGCGCAGGACAATACTCCTGTCGAGTTCGTCGTCGAACCGCATCGCGAGCGCCCGCAGTCGCGACAGCTGGGCGAGCTGCTCCGGGTTGTCGACCACGAGCTCACGCAGCCGGTCGAAGTGGCGGTCGAAGGCGTCCCGGCTGGCGAGGTACGGCGCCAGGAAGGCTTCCTGGCCGCTGATGACGAAGCCGCGTTGGCCGGTCTCGGCGTCCTGCAATGCGGACAGGACCCGCGAGAGGCGGGCATCGACCTCCACCGTGTGGCGCACCGCGTCGCTGCCGTGCTGACGGTAGAGGAAACCGGCGATCGCGAGCGCGGTCATCACGATGAGGGCGGCGAAGCCAGCGCTCATCCACGTGACGGTCCTGGACCGCACGATGGTGAAACGAAGCATGGTCTCCCAGAAACCTCTCATACCCGTCGGCCGCCTGTATCCGTCCGCCGCCTCAACGAAGTGGCCTGCCCGAAGCTCCACGATGGGGCATCACGTTGAGCGCCTGCGCTCGCCCTTCGGTCCGAAGTCCTCGCGGAAGCGTACCCCCTCCCCGCGACAACGAGGCGATGGCCGAATGGGGCGCAGACGGTGGCCGAGAGGTCCGACGTGTCCGTCATGTTAGGTGGTTCTCCGCAGGAATAGGAAGCGGGGCCGCAATTTGCTGCGCGGATCCGGCATCGGCGGGCGTCGGACGGCTTCTGAATCGACAGCTTGTCGAGGCGTTGCAGGCAGATGTCAGCGCAGGCCTTCCAACGGCGCGCGCAGCGCGCGGACCGACAGCATTGTTTTCTTGGAAAGCCTAAGGCCCGCGTTCGGGATGATGCCCTAGGCCCTGTCGGATAATCGGCCCTGAACCGCGCCGTTCAGCCCCGGTTAGGAAAAATGCCGGGCCCAGGCAGCCGTTTATCCTTGCGCGGTGGTGCCGCAGATCGGTGAAGGGCTGTGTTGGAAGGGGCTCGGCCACCGTCGGCAGGCCGTCGCCGAAGCGGATGGACCGTCTCCGGCCAGGTTCGGTCGGCGGCTTCGCGCCGATTGCCGCCGCACCCGGCCACATTCGGGAGGCGAACGCCCGATCCGCGCAGGTTCCGGGTCCGGTTCGCGCCAGACCCGCCGGTCCGGTTCTCGCGCCGGCCAGCCCGACGCCGTCGTCACGCCTGGTCAACGTGACCTCGCCGTCGCCCCGGCCGCCGCCCGGCGAGGCGCGATCCCGGCCCCACGCCCCTTCGACGCCCCGGTGACGATCGCCGCCCTTCCTTCAAGCTTGCTCATTTCGGCCACCGACGTCACGTCGCGAGACCTGACATGCTTCAGCCGTCCCACCTCGACAGTGCGGTCCCGTTGCGCATTCGGAGCGGACATCACCGTGAAGCTTGCGCAGCTGTTCTCAGGAGCGGCCCATCCTTCGAGGACGCCCCCTCCCGCCGTGACCATCACCACTAGCTCGCCGGATTGGAGCACGCGTCCGCCCGATATGATTTACGGCACCCGCTCGTCCGTCCGCGGTACGTGCATCGCGTACGAGAGCGCGCGGTCAAAGCGGCTCTCGGACACCGGTCCAACATCGACCTTCGCCACCACCGCCTCGAACTGTCCGTTTCGGGGTCGGCAAGACAGTGGGGCAGGCAATCAGGCCGCTTTGCCCCCGAGCACGAGACGGAGCGACCGGGCGAGTTCGTCGCGCCGATAGGGCTTGCTGAGGACGGGAAGCTCTCCGCGTCCGATGACTTGGCCCTCGTCGAGGTCGGCGACATAGCCGGAGGTCAGGAGCACTTTCAGGCCGGGGCGGAGTTGCTGCGCCTCGACAGCGAGTTGCGAGCCGTTCATGCCGCCCGGCATCATCACGTCCGAGAACAGGATGTCGATGCGTTCGACGCCCTTCAGATGGGCGAGGGCTTCGGCGGCGTTCCGGGCGACGATGACCCTGTAGTGAAGCTCCTCAAGGCTTTCCACCGCCATGCTCAGCACCTGCTCGTCGTCCTCGACGAGGAGCACGGTGTCGCCCTCGGCGGCGCGACGCAGGGGGAGCGATCCCTCCCGGCCCGTGCCCGTCTCTTCCCCCGCCGGGTCGGCTGAACGCGGGACGAGGATGCGGAACGTCGTGCCTTCCCCCACCTTGGAGTCGATGCCGACAAATCCGCCGGCGCTCCGGGTGAAGCCGTAGACTTGGGACAGGCCGAGGCCGGTGCCCTTGCCGACCTCCTTCGTCGTGAAGAAAGGCTCGAACACGCGCGCCAGGTTCTCCGGCGCGATCCCGCTCCCGAGGTCGGTGATCGACACCTCGACGAACGCGCCCGGTGAGATGCCGCGGTCGGCCACCGCGGCCGTGTCGAGATGAACGTTCCGGCTGCGTATGACGATGCGGTTGCCATGGCCGTCCCCGTCCATCGCATCGCGGGCGTTGACCACGAGGTTCAGCACGGCGGCCTCGAACTGCGCCGGATCGATCCGGATGGGGTCGAGCGCGGGATCGAGGTCGAAGACGAGTTCGATGGCACCGCCCGCGGCCCGTTCAGCCAGAGACCTGAAATCCAGGAGGAGGCGGTTCGGATTGAGCGTCTGCGGGCGCAGCATCTGTCGCCGCGAGAAGGCCAGGAGTTGCTGGGTGAGCTGCTCGCCCCGGCGCGCCGCTCCCATCGCCGCCTCCGCCAGGCGCAGGACGCGCTCGGTGTTCTCGGGCCTGCGGATGACCATGTCGAGACCGCCGACGATGACCGTCAGCAGGTTGTTGAAATCGTGCGCAACGCCGCCGGTCAACTGGCCGATGGCCTCCATTTTCTGGGCTTGGCGCAACGCCTCTTCGGTATTCCGCTGATCGGACGTGTCCAGGACGACGCCGGCCATGCGGACGGGCTTGCCGTCGGGGCGATACTCGGCTCGGCCCTTGGCCGCGATCCAGCGGACCGCGCCATCCGGACGCAGGATCCGGCATTCGAGATCCAGGGTGCCGATGTCCATCGCCGCGGCGAAGGTCGCCTCGACCGCTGACCGATCCTCGGGCACCACGCGGGACAGGAAGTCGGCCTGGCCCCAGGATGGAAGGGGTCGGTCGTATCCGAAGATGGCGTCGTGACGGCGGGACCGCCGTGCGGTGTCCTGGACCAGGTCGAGGTCCCAGGATCCCATCCCGGCGGAGTCGAGGGCGAACGCCAGGGTCTCGCGCGCCGCCTCGACCTCACGGGTGCGCTCCGCGACGCGGCGCTCCAACGTCTCGTTGGCGACCCGCAACCGCTCCTGAGCTTCCTCGCGTTCCAGGATGTGCTCGCGGGCCTGGTACTGGCGCCGACGGACGCGGAGCGCCGATCCGACCGCGCTGACCAGGGTCTCGGCATTGATCGGCCGTTCCAGCAGAACGACGTTGCCGAGCCGCTCGATCATGGCCGCGGCCCTGCCGGTTCTCCGTCCGGCCTGGCGGGTGGCCAGCACGATGAAGGGGAAATCCGACCAGGGAGGCTGGGCATCGACCCAGGCAGCGAGATCGGCGGCGCCGACGTCGAGGAGCGCTTCCTCGGTGACGATGGACGTGCCGGCGGCCACCTTCAGGCCGTCCAGCCACGCCGTGACATCGGCGCAGATTGCGGAGGCGGTGCCGGCCTTGTCCAGCAGCGAGGCCATCACGGACGCGTCGCGGCCGCGCGGGGCCAGGATCAGGACTCGATCCTCGTCATTTTGCGGCCTCGCCATCACGCGGTCCCCGCGCCGGCCGGGCCATTTTCGAGCATCGCCACCGCGCCCCCGTAAGTCGGGAGGCCGGACAGGACGCCCTGAAAATCCGTCAGAGCTTCGCCGACCTGAACCCCGATCGGCGAGAGCTTCAGTTCCCGGATGGTGCGCTCATGGGCGTTGATCCGGCTCTTGACCATCGACAGGGCCGTCCTGACTTCGCCCTTCGCCTCGAAATACCGGAACAGGAGGATGGCATCGCTCAGGTAACTCAGGTCGATATCGGACCGCACGTCGCCGATGACACCGTGCTGACCCAGGATCAGGAGCGTCAGGATACCCCGCTGGTTCAGGTAGTTCAGAAGTTCGTGCATCTGCAGCACGAGGTATTCCTCGCCCGGCATCGCATGGATGTATGCGTTCAGGCTGTCGAGGACGACGAAGCCCGAGCCGCGTCCCTCGACCGCCTCGCGCACCCGGCAGGCGAATTCCCCCGGCGACAGGGCCGCCGGATCGATCTGGACGATGGTGAGGCGTCCGCTGTCCAGATGGGGCTGCAGGTCCATGCCGAGTCGGGATGCGCGGATCAGCATCGTCGCCTGACCCTCGTCGAACAGGAAGTACGTCGCGCGGCCGCCGCGCTCCAGGTCCGCCAGCATGCACCGGACGGCCGTGGTGGTCTTGCCGACGCCGGAGGGGCCGAGAAGCAGCGTATTGGTGCCGGGCACCAATCCGCCGCCGATCAGAAGATCGAGTTCCTGCGACCCTGTGGAGGCGGGCTGCGTATCGAAGGCGGCATGGTGTTCGGCCGCCACGAGGCTGGGGAAGACTTTGATACCCCCAGTGTCCAGGACGAAGTCGTGATAACCGCCGCGGAATTTCACGCCGCGCATCTTCAAAATGTTGAGGCGCCGACGCTCGGCACCGAATTCCCGCTGCGACTGCTCCAGCAGGATCACGCCGTGGGCGATGCTGTGCAGCTGCACGTCCGAGGTCCCGTCATCGAGCAGGAGGACCGTGCAGTTGCGCGCGGCGAACATCTGTTTCAGGGCCAGAATCTGACGGCGATACCGCAGCGGGTTCTGCGCGAGCAGACGAAGCTCCGACAGGCTGTCGAACACGACGCGATCGGGCTTGAGATCGTCGACCCGGTCGATGACTTCCCGCACTGTCTCGCCGAGTTCGACCTCGGAGGGGTGCAGGACCGATTGTTCGCTGTCCGGGTCGAGGCCGAGTTCGTTGACGAGTTCGTAGACCTCGATGCCGTCGAGGGACCAACCATGCGAAGCGGCCGCTGAATCAAGCTCGTCGGCATTTTCGGACAGCGTGATGTAGAGGCCCTTCTCCCCGCGCCGCACGCCGTCGCGCAGGAACTGGAGCGCCAGCGTCGTCTTGCCGGTGCCGGGGGTGCCTTCGAGGAGGTAGAGGCGTCCGCGGGTGAGCCCCCCGGAGAGGACGTCGTCCAATCCTTCCAAGCCGGTCGACAGGATCGTCCGAACGAACGGGGCGGCAGGCGTCGGTCGATCAGTAGCCATAGGCACCACGATGGGAAAACGGCCTCCGGCCGCCAAGTTGTCGGCTTCGGGACACCAGTGAAGCATGATCCGACCGATAACGCGGCACGCTCGGTTTGGTCCCATCGCCTGTCGATCAGGGTGCATCGCCCAGGATGGTCGTCACCCGGCTCCGCGACTTCGTATCACGAGGGTGCGCGGGGCTCCAGAATCAGTCCAGTCATCCCGATATCCGGAGCGGTTCACGGTCGGCGTAAGTCGATGATATCTTTATGATCTATATTATAATTCCGGGATTTTTTTTAGGGTAATTAAAACGATTACAATAATGTCAGGCGGATTTGTATCTCGGATAGGATGGATTCGCATATTGTGCGATGATTGCTGGAAATCTGAGGGGCAATAAGGAGCAAATGCTGGCCAGCCTGCAGCGTCCTGAGCCGATCCGCGATCGGCATCCCTTTCTCGGTGCAAGAATGCACGACCCCATCTACGAACGCTCGCGCAAGGAGTCTTCCGGATTCGGAGGCTGAAGGCGCGTCCATGATTTGAGGCCGCAAGAGAATCTCCGGCATCAGCCCGGATATCGGAACCGGCTTGATGCCGCAGGTCTTTGATTCGACATCATCTATTTCCGACCGCCCGCGGCCACCTTGCCGGTTGATGCTCCCGGGAACAGATCTTGGGCTTTGTCGACCGATCCGCACGCCGTCACAAGATCGCGAAGGGATTCCTGCACCGCCGAAGCGCCGGGCCGTCCCCTGGCCGGTAGCCAACATCGCCGCTGACGCCATAAAATGTAAGTCTAGCTTTACGTCAAGCAAGCTTTACACGCACCGCACAGTCTGCCTATCGTGCGGCTCCGGGCGGGGATACGCCCGACGGCAGCGCGGGAGAGGGCATGATGGTCGATCGGTGTCTCTATCTGGCGGCGGCTGCGGGATTGATTCTCTTCGCGGCGCCGGCTGGCGCTATCATCGACCACCGGATCCGGTTCGGTCGCTGGCCCTATTGAGCCCACACGGCGCTCAAGCGTGGTCCGGATCCGCGATCCCGCAGGGATCGATCGGATTCGGTTTGGTTCTCCAAGATTCGATCGGACATGCACGGCCTCCGGGCCGCACACGGAGGCTGAAGCCTTGACCCTGGGGCAGACGACGGCAGGGCGAGCACCCGTCGGCGTCGAACGCGGATCGCGACGCAGCCGCCGAGGCTACGCGCGCAAGGCGACGTCGACGCCGAATTCGAGCAGGCGCTGGGCGAGGAGGACGGCCGTGGCCGCGTCGACCGCAGAGGCATCCGCTCCAACCCGGGCGACGAGTTCTGGATGCTCGAGGAACACCGGACCGCCGACCATGACCCCGATGGTTCTGTTGCAAGAGGCTTCGCGCACGGAGCGGATCGCCTCCGCGAGCTGGTCGAGCCGCGTCGCGTTGCTCAGCGTCAGGCCCACGACGGCGAACCATTCGGACGCCACCAGAGCGGCGATCTCCTCCGGGCTGGAGGAGAGGCCGCTCGACACGATCCAGCCCGCTCTGCGCAGGAACTGCTCCACGATCCGCACGCCGAATGTGTGCTGTTCGCCGGGAGCGCCCATCAGCAGAAGGCGCCGTTTCCCATCGAGCGGGATTGCCTCGCCGTCGATCCGGAATCGGGTCACGAGATGCTGAAGGCGGGCGACGCCCGTCGTCACCTCGATGAAATCGCACAGATCGTCGTCCCACATCCGGCCCAGCAGCGCCGCCGCAGGTGCCAGGAGATCGAGGAACAGGCGATCCAACGGATGGCCTTCCGCCAGCAGGACCGCGAAAGCCTCGATGACCGGCGCATCCTCCCGTGCGAGCGCCAGGTCGGTGAAGGCGGCGATCTGCTCAACGTCAGGCTTGAAGACCGGCTTCGACTCAGCCGTCACGAAACCGCGATGCAGCAGCATCAATTGCGGGAGGATCTCGGCCTGGACGACCTGCCCCAGGGCCAAGCACCGCGCTCTGGCGGCGTCGGCGGCGCGTTTGCGCGCATAGACTTGACGGGCTTCCGCCTCCCGCTCGGTTTCCGGGGGAGAGCTCTCGCCCCAGTGACCTTCGGACGAAGCAAGGTTCTGCATCGTCCCCCTCCCGGTGCCAATGCGTCGGTGGCCTTGGTGGCCAATCGATCGCGGGGTTGCATCAGAACCGCCATGCGGCGGAATGTAAAGGCCGACCAAAGAGGGTCGGATTGGGCCTGCGAAACGCGCGCGCCGCGCGGATGCATGGGGTGTCAGCCGCCCCGTTCACCCGCAGGCGGCCGCGGATTCCGGTCGCCCCGCGCGTTCATGCCAACCGGCTGCGTCACGGCGAGGCCGCTTGCCTGCCCCGGCGATGGGAGCGCCGCTCAAGGGCTACGAACTTCGCGATGACGGCCACGGACGCCTCGATCCACGGTCTCGATATGACCGGTACCCACCCTGCCTACCGTTCTTCGTGGCACCGGTCGCCCGGTCCGGCCGGCGACAAATAGCCGTGGCGTGCCGGCTCAAACTGTCGTGAGGTGGTTTCGTCGAACGACTTTTCGCGCGGTGGTGGCGGCCCTGGCGCTCGGCGCGATCACGGCAGCGCTCTGGCACCTGCACGCGGAGACCGACGGCCTCGCCATCGAGACGGTCTCGATCGACGGGACCCCGGCGACGGTCTTCCGTGAACGGGCCGGGGCCGCCGGCCCCGTCGTGGTGATCGCCCACGGCTTTGCCGGATCGCAGCAGTTGATGCTGCCCTTCGCGACCACCCTGGCGCATGCGGGGTACGTCGCGGTGACCTTCGACTTTCCCGGCCACGGCCGCAACCCGGCACCGCTGACGGGCAGCATCACCCGGGAGGACGGGGCCACCCGCAATCTGGTGGAGGTGACAGAGCGCGTCACCGAACGGGTCCGGGCGCGCGGGGACGGGCGCCTCGCCCTGCTCGGCCACTCGATGGCCTCGGATATCGTCGTGCGCGTCGCGCAGGTGTTGCCCGGCGTGGTCGCGACCGTCGCGGTCTCGATGTTCTCGCCGGCCGTAACGCGGGAGAGCCCGCGCGATCTGCTGATCATCGTCGGCGGCTGGGAAGGGGCCCTGCGCCGGGAGGCCCTGCGGGCGGTCGGACTGGTCTCGGACCCGGAGCCACCGCGTGAGAACGTCACCTACGGTGACCCCCGACTCGGCACGGCGCGGCGCGCGGCGGTCTCGGAGGGCGTCGAGCATATCGGCGTGCTGTATGCCCGCGCGAGCCTCGAAGCGGCTGTCGCCTGGCTCGATGGGGCCTTCGACAGGTCGTCGCCCGCGCCGAAGCCGCCCGATCGGCGTGGTCCCTGGATTCTGGTCCTGCTCGCGGGCGTCGTGGCGCTGGCGTGGCCGATCGCGCAATATCTGCCCGGGGTCAGCCCGACGCCCCGCGGCGCTGGCCTCGGCTGGGGGCGCCTGTGGCCGGCGCTCGTCGTCCCCGCCGTCGCCACACCGCTGATCCTGCGCATCCTGCCGACCCATGTCCTGCCGGTCCTCGTCGCGGATTACCTCGCGGCGCATTTCGCGGTGTACGGCCTGCTGACGGCCGGCTGCCTCTGGTGGCGGCGACAGCGATCCGCCCCGATGCCGGCCACCGCGCGACCCGTAGCGGTCGGGGCGTTGACGGCCGGAGCGATGGCCGTCACCCTCTACGGCTTCGTCGGACTGGTGCTGCCGATCAATGCCTACGTGACGTCCTTCGTGCCGGGGTCGAACCGGGTCATTCTCATCCTGGCGATGCTCATCGGCACCATCCCGTTCTTTCTCGCCGACGAATGGCTGACGCGCGGGCCGGGCGCCGGGCGCGGCGCCTACGCCGCCTCGAAGCTCGCCTTCCTGCTCTCGCTGGGGCTCGCCGTCGGGCTCGACTTCAGCCGCCTTTTCTTCCTCGTCATCATCGTGCCGGTGATCTTGCTGTTCTTCCTGGTCTATGGAGCGATCGGCACTTGGGCTTACCGGCGCACCGGCCATCCCTGGGTCGCCGGGATCGCCAACGCGATCGCCTTCGCCTGGGCGATCGGCGTCACCTTCCCGTTGCTGGCCGGATGATCGAGGGGAGGCGTTCTCGGGCCAGCCGCCGACCCGGCCTGTGTATCGGATCCGCTTCCGGACGATCCGGACCGCCCCCGTCCCTCCGCCGCCCCGGAACGTCAGGGACGGTATCCCGTGCCTCGAAGGCCAAGCTGTAAGCGAGGGTTTCCGCGTGGTATCGGCTGAGGATGGCCGTCCGTGAAACCCTCACCGCCGCGATATCCCCCGCGCCGCAGGCATGCCCGGGGGAATGGGCACAGTCCGGCCGAAGCGGCAGCGACGCGGCCAGATCGACCCGCCGGATGCGCGAACAGAACGCGTCGGACATCCCGAGGACGGAATGGATCCGACGCGCCGCCGCCGCATGCAAGGGCCGCTGACCCCATGCGACAGGCATCACGTTTCCCGATCGGCGGTGGAGCCATGGGTGATGCCATCCGCTCGCACGACTGGTCGGCGACCCCGCTCGGGCCGGTCGAGGGATGGCCAGCGGCGCTGAGCGTCGCGCTGGAGATCATGCTGAACTCTGCGCAGAGCATGTACCTCGTCTGGGGTCCGGACCTGACGTTCCTCTTCAACGACGCCTACTGGCCGATCCTCGCAGCATCCCGCGGCGACCTGCTCGGCCACCCGCTTCCGGCGGTTCAGCCGGATATGTGGGCCGTCGTCCGAGGCTCCGTGGAACGGGCCCTCACCGGCGAGGCCACCCGTCTCGTCGACGAACCGGTCGCGGCGGAGCGGCACGAGGAGGGAGCGACCCACCGGTCTTATTCCTTCGCGCCGGTTCATGACGGCGCTGTCGTATCGGGCGTCCTCTGCCTCGCCACCGAAGCCACGGACCGTGTGCCCGCTCGGGGGGCAGGGCCCGTCCTATATATTCCTACCGATCCGGCATCGGCCAGCGGCGCCGAGCGTCTCGAAGCCGCCCGAGCGGCCACCCGAGCAAGCCAGGCTCGCCTATCCCTAGCCGTCGATATCGCGCGCCTCGGCATCTTCGAGTGGGACACCGTCACCGGCGGCGTCGAGATGGATGCCAGAAGCCGCGAGATCTTCGGTCTGGCCCCTGACGGACCCGTCCATCAGGACGCGGTGTTCGCCCGGCTGGAGAAGGTGGACGTCGAGCGTGCCTATGCCTTGACGGAGGAGGCCCGCTCGCATGGTGCCGAGGTCGTGGCGGATTATCGTGTCATGCGCCCCGACGGCACGACCCGGACGATCCGGAGCTCCAATCAGCCGGTTCAGGAAAACGGTGGCCACCTGCGGATGGTCGGCGTCTTCCACGATGTCACCGGGCTGAGGCAGGTGGAGGCCGACCTGCGTGCCCTGAACGCGGACTTGGAGCGCAGGGTTATCGAGCGCACGCAGGCGCGGGGACGAACCTGGGCGGTCGCGCCCGACCTGATGGGGGCCCTGAACGAGCGCGGCTATTTCGAGACGTCGAACCCCGCCTGGGAGACGCTGCTCGGATGGTCGGAAGCCGACATCGCGCGCATTCCGATCTGGGATCTCCTCCACCCGGACGACGTGGAGCGCACAAGAACCAATTTTCGCGAGGTCTTCCAAGATCAGAGGCTCGCCAGGGAAGCGAACCGCTACCGGTGCAAGGACGGCTCCTACCGTTGGATCTCCTGGATCGGCGTGCCCGAGGACCGGCTCGTCTACTGCACCGGCCGCGACATCACGGTCGAGCGGGAGCGGGAGGTCGAACTCGCTGCCAGGACGGCCGAGCGCAACCTGCTCGCGACCATCGTCGAGAGCACCGACGTGATGATGATGGCCTGCGATCTGGACTACGGCATCCTCGCGCTCAACAGGGCCCATGCCGACACGTTCGAGCGCGTCTACGGCATCCGGCCAAAGATCGGCGATAACTTGCTGGCTCTGCTGGCCGACCAGCCCGAACACCTCGCCCGGGTCAGGCTCGGCTGGGCACGCGGGCTCGCCGGTGAAGAGGGCACCTTCGTCGAGGAGTTCGGCGACCCGCGTCGGGAGCGTCCCTACTACGAGATCAGCTTCCGCACGTTGCGGGATGGGAACGGCCAACGCATCGGCTGCTACCAGTTCGTCACCGACGTGACCGAGCGGTTTCGGGAACAGGCCATGCTGGCCAAGACGCAGGAACACCTCCGGCAATCCCAGAAGATGGAGGCCGTCGGGCAACTCACCGGGGGCGTGGCGCACGATTTCAACAACCTGCTGACCGTCATCAAGTCGTCCACCGACCTGCTGAAGAGGCCGAACCTCTCCGACGAGCGCCGCGCGCGATACATCGGGGCGATCTCGGACACCGTCGACCGGGCATCCCGGCTCACCGGCCAACTCCTCGCCTTCGCCCGCCGGCAAGCCCTCAGGCCGGAGGTGTTCGATGTCGGCCTGAGCGTCCAAGCCGTCGCGGACATGCTCGGGACGCTCATGGGCGCGCGCATCGCGATCACGACGGACCTTCCCGCGGAGGCGTGTTTCACCCATGCCGATCCGAGCCAGTTCGATACGGCTATGGTGAACATGGCGGTCAACGCGCGCGATGCCATGGACGGCGAGGGGCGCCTTACCATCCGCATCCAGGCGGCCGATGGGATGCCGGGCGGCGGCCCGCATCCCGCGATCCCGGGCCCGTTCGTCGCCGTGTCTGTCGCCGACACCGGCACCGGCATCCCGGCCGAGCGCCTGGAACAGATCTTCGAGCCGTTCTTCACCACGAAGGGCGTGGGCCAGGGTACGGGCTTGGGGTTGTCGCAGGTGTTCGGCTTCGCCAAGCAATCCGGCGGCGAGGTCAGGGTCGACAGCGAGGTGGGCGGCGGTGCGACCTTCACCCTGTACCTGCCGCGGGTGGAAGGGCAGGCACGGCTCGCGGACACGGGAGAGCCCGAGCCCTTGGTCGACGGTCATGGCACCCGCGTGCTCGTTGTCGAGGACAATGTCGCCGTCGGGACCTTCGCGACCCAGACCCTGGCCGAATTGGGCTACGACACCGTCTGGGCGTCGGACGCCGACCAGGCCCTGGCCGAGCTGGGGAAGGACGCCGACCGGTTCGACGTGGTCTTCTCGGACGTGGTCATGCCCGGCATGGACGGAATCGAGCTGGCGAGCGAGATCCGCCGACGGCACCGCGACCTGCCGGTGCTCCTGGCGTCCGGATACAGCCACGTGCTCGCCGAGAAAGGCACGAGCGGGTTCGAGCTCCTCCACAAGCCGTATTCGGTGGAGGCCCTGTCCCGCGCCCTCCGGAAGGTTGTGCGACGGCGGGGGGCACAGCAGCCGTCGATGGCGAAATCACCCCGGGCGACCCCTGCGCGTTAGCATGCGAATGCCCGCCTCGAAGCGGTCAGTTCGTTGATCGGCAGCGACCGAGGCCCAGCCGGTCGCAAGGTCTCGGTGACACGACAGATCCGGCTGATCAAACGTCGAGGTTGGCCACGCTCAGGGCGTTGTCCTGGATGAACTCCCGCCGCGGCTCCACGACGTCGCCCATCAGCTTGACGAAGAGGTCGTCGGCGTCGGTGACGTCCTTCACCTTCACCTGCAGCAGCGAGCGCACGTCGCGGTCGAGGGTGGTCTCCCAGAGCTGCTGGGCGGTCATCTCGCCGAGACCCTTGTAGCGCTGGAGCTGGAGCCCCTTGCGGCCGAAGGCCATGACCGCCTCGAACAGCGCCACCGGGCCGTGCAGGACGGTCTCGTCGGATTTGCGCATCAAGGTCGCGGGTTCGCCGTAGATCTCCCGGAAGGCGTCGGCCCGCTCGGAGAGGCGACGGGCCTCCTGCGAGGTGATCAGCCCCAGATCGAGGGTCGCCACCTGCCGGACGCCGCGCAGGGTCCGGCTGAGGCGGTAGCCGCCCTCGAAGGATTCCCCCTCCCAGCCCTGCTCGATCTCGTCCGCGATGGCGTCGAGGCGGCGCGCGGTCATGTCGGCCAGCACCTCGGCCTCGCCCGGCCGGGAGGCAGCCTCCGGTTCGAGGGCCCCGGCCAGCACCGCCTGCTCGACCACCGAGCGGTCATAGCGGGTGTGCAGGCCCTGAAGGATGTTCCGGAACGTACGCGCCTCCTCGACGAGGCTCTTGAGCTGGGCGCCGGCGAATTCCGCACCCGTGGACAACCGGAGGATCGCCCCGTCGGTGCCCTGGTCGATGAGGTAATCCTCCAGTGCGCGCTCGTCCTTGAGGTAGAGCGCCCGCCGGCCGCGCTCGGCTTTGTAGAGCGGCGGCTGCGCGATGTAGAGATGGCCGCGGTCGATCAGCTCCGGCATCTGCCGGAAGAAGAACGTCAGCAGCAGCGTCCGGATGTGCGACCCGTCGACATCGGCATCGGTCATGATAATGATGCGGTGGTAGCGCAGCTTCTCCGGGTTGAAACCCTCGCGGTCGGTGGAGGAGCGGCCGATCCCGGCGCCGAGCGCCGTGATGAGCGTGCCGATCTCCGCCGAGGACAGCATCCGGTCGGCGCGCACACGCTCGACGTTGAGGATCTTGCCGCGCAGCGGCAGCACCGCCTGGAAGGTCCGGTCGCGCCCCTGCTTGGCCGAGCCGCCGGCGGAATCACCCTCAACCAGCAGGATCTCGCATTTCGACGGATCGCGCTCCTGGCAGTCGGCGAGCTTGCCGGGGAGCGAGGCGATATCGAGGGCGCCCTTCCGGGTGACGGTCTCGCGGGCCTTGCGCGCGGCCTCGCGGGCGGAGGCGGCGAGCACGACCTTGCTCATCACGGAGCGTGCCTGCTGGGGATTCTCCTCCAGCCAGGTCGACAGGCCCTCGTTGAGCACGTTCTCGACCGCCGGGCGGACTTCGGACGAGACCAGCTTGTCCTTGGTCTGCGACGAGAATTTCGGGTCCGGCACCTGCACGGAGATCACCGCGGTGAGGCCCTCGCGGCAATCCTCGCCGGTGAGCGAGACCTTCTCGCGCTTCGATACGCCCGAGGAATCGGCGTAGCCGGTGATCTGGCGGGTCAGGGCGGCGCGGAAGCCCGCCATGTGGGTGCCGCCGTCGCGCTGCGGGATGTTGTTGGTGAAGGGCAGGACCGTCTCGTTGAACGAGTCGTTCCACCAGAGCGCGACCTCGACCCGGATGCCGTCGCGCTCGGCGCGGACGACCACCGGACTCGCCATGCCCTCGATCGGCTTGCGCGAGCGGTCGAGGTAGCGGACGAAGGCCTCGATCCCACCCTCGTAGTAGAGTTCCTCGCGCTTCTTCTCGGCGTGGCGCGCGTCGGTCAGCACGATGTGCACGCCGGAATTGAGGAAGGCGAGTTCGCGCAAGCGCTTCTCCAGCGTGCCGTAGTCGAACTCGATCATGGTGAAGGTCAGCGTCGAGGGCAGGAAGGTCACTTCCGTGCCGCGCCGGCCATTGCCGGGGCCGACGACGTCGAGGGGCGCCACGGCATCGCCGTGGCGGAACTCCATGGCGTGCTCCTTGTCGTTGCGCCAGACGCGGAGCTTGAGCCAGGCCGACAGGGCGTTGACCACCGAGACGCCGACGCCGTGCAGGCCGCCGGAGACCTTATAGGAATTCTGGTCGAACTTACCGCCCGCGTGCAGCTGGGTCATGATGACCTCGGCCGCGGAGACGCCCTCCTCCTTGTGGATGTCCACCGGGATGCCGCGGCCGTTGTCCGAGACCGTGCAGGATCCGTCGGCGTTGAGGGTGACGGTCACGAGGTCGGCGTGACCCGCCAAAGCCTCGTCGATGGCGTTGTCCACCACCTCGTAGACCATGTGGTGGAGGCCCGAGCCGTCGTCTGTATCGCCGATGTACATGCCAGGACGCTTGCGGACGGCGTCGAGGCCTTTCAGCACGCGGATCGATTCCGCGCCGTATTCGGCGTGCTCGCTCTGGGGGGTGTCGGCCATGTAATTCCTCGGGCAGGCGGGCCTTCACGCGGCGGAGGGGCTCGCGCCGTCAGGCGCCCACGCCTGAACTCTCACTCAATCTGCCTGATATAAGGGTTCCACCTTGAGATTGCACGATTTTTGCGCGGTCGCGGCAGACCCGATCCGCCCCTTTCTGACGCTCCCGCCTTAACGCGGCGTTAGCCTTCGATACCGTCCGCGCTGGCCCTGTCCAGCCGGTCGATCGCTTCCGCCGACAGGGTCAGCCGGGCGGCGCCGAGCAATTCGTCGAGCTGCGCCACGGAGGTCGCGCTGGCGATCGGTGCGGTGATCCCGGGGCGGGCGATCACCCAGGCCAAGGCCACCTGGGCCGGGCTCGCCCCATGCGCCGCGGCGACCGCGTCGAGGGCGTCAAGCAGGGCGAGGCCGCGGGGATTGATGTACTTGGCGACGCGGTTCTCCCGCGCCCGTCCGGCGGCGTCCTCCGCGGACCGGTACTTGCCGGTCAGGAACCCCGCCGCGAGGGAGAAGTAGCCGATGACGCCGACCTGCTCGGCCCGGCACAGCGGCTCCAGTTCGGCCTCGTAACCGCGGGCGGCGAGGCTGTAATCCGGCTGCAGGCAGTCGTAGCGCGGCAGCCCCGCGGTGGCCGAGAGGGCCAGCGCCTCGGCGAGCCGCGGCGCGCCGTAATTCGAGGCGCCGATGGCGCGGACCTTCCCGGCCACGATCAAGCGCTCGTAGGCCCGCAGCGTCTCGTCAAGGGGCACGTCGCCGTCGTCGAGATGCGACTGGTAGAGGTCGATGCGGTCGGTTCGGAGACGCTGCAGCGATGCCTCGCAGGCGCGCTCGATGTGGCGCGCCGAGAGGCCCTTTCCGGCCTCGCCCAGATCCATCCCGACCTTGGTGGCGAGCACGATCCGGTCGCGGACGCCCGGGCGGGCGGCGAGCCAGCGCCCGATCACCGCCTCGGATTCACCGCCGACATGGCCCGGCGCCCAGCGCGAGTAGACATCGGCGGTGTCGATGAAGTCGAAGCCGCGCTCCACGAAGCAGTCGAGGATCGCGAAGGAGGCGGTCTCATCGGCGGTCCAGCCGAAGACGTTGCCACCGAGGCAGAAGGGCGCGACCGTGAGGTCGGAGCGGCCGATGCGGCGCTTGTCCATGATGTCAGCCCTGCAGGAACGGATTGGAGACGCGCTCTTCGCCGAGCGTGCCGGTCGGCCCGTGACCGGGGATGAAGGCCACGTCGTCGCCGAGCGGCAGCACCTTCTCCATGATCGCCCGGATCAGCTGGTCGTGGTTGCCCCCGGGCAGGTCGGTGCGGCCGACCGAGCCCTTGAACACGACGTCGCCGACCAGGGCGAAGCGCGCATCCCGGCTCACGAAGACCACGCTGCCGGGGGAATGGCCCGGGCAATGGAGGATATCGAATTCGAGGCCGCCGACCGTCACCGCATCGCCGTCGTCGAGCCAGCGGTCCGGCGTCACGGCCCGGGCCTCGCCGAGCCCGTAATTGGCCGCCGTCTCGGGGAGCGAGTCGAGGAGGAACTTGTCGGCGCGGTGCGGCCCCTCGATCGGCACGCCGAGGCGTTCGCGCATCTCGTCGGCGCCGGCGGCGTGGTCGACATGGCCGTGGGTCAGCAGGATCTTCTCTACCTGCACGCCGTGCTCACGGATCGCCGCCTCGATCCGGTCGAGGTCGCCGCCGGGATCGACCACGGCGCCGACCTTGGTCGCGTCGTCCCAGATCAGGGTGCAATTCTGCTGGAAGGGCGTGACGGGGATGATCCCGGCGCGGGGCGTTCCTGGCATCGCGTGACCTGTCCTGACGGCGCCCGGCGGGCGCGTTCGCGCTCCTAGTAGCGCGATCGGCGGCCGCGCACACCCTCGCGGGTGAGCGTCAGGCCGGGCGCCGCGTCAGCAACGCGTCGAGCCCGCCGATCCGGACGAAAGGGGAGCCGAAACCCTACGATGCGTTTCGTCCCGGCCCCCTGCGCGGCGCTCGCCGGCTGGTCTCGCGCAGGACGGACGGAAGCGTCGTGGAAAGCGGCGCCGTCCAGATCCGTCCTTAAATCAGCCGCGTTGTGCACGCCCTGTTCGGGCGCGCGCCGGGACGGTCCGGCCCGTCCAGTCGCGTCCCCCGAACCCGGCCCGCATGAACGCCATCCTGATCAAGCTGTTCGCGACCGCCCTGACGCTCAGCCAGGTCACGACAAAGCCCGAGGCGGTGCGGACCCGATTCGATCCGGCCACGGACGGTCCCGAGGTGGTGCGGCTGCTGCGCGACGGCTGCGCCCACATGCGCAAGTCGTTCGACATCGAGGATATCAACCTCGACGACCTGATCTCCACCGCCATGGAGGATCCGTCGACCGTCGCCGGTCCGGCCGCGCCGAAGATCCTGCACGGGCTCGACATCAATGAGCTCAACGTCAGCTACAAGCAGTTCTGCAAGGGCGAGGACCCGGCGAACTCGCCCTTCGACGCCCGGGCGGTGATCGAGTTCTACGACAACGCTACCAAGGACCTGCCCAGCGCCGAGGCCCTGCGCGACAAGGCGCTGCCCGGCATGACCCGCATCCTCGACGGCGCCGGCAAGCCCTTCGCCGAGGCCTCCGAGCCGAACGGGCGCCGCATCGTTGTCCCGATCACCTCCGTCCCGACGCTCGTCCAGAAGGCCTTCATCGCCGCCGAGGACAAGCGCTTCGAGAGCCACCACGGCATCGACGAGCGCGGGGTCATCCGCGCCTTCATCGGCAACCTCGCCTCGCCGGGGCGTCCCGCCGGCGGCTCGACCATCACCCAGCAGGTCGTCAAGAATCTCTCGGTGGGTGACGACGTCACCTACGAGCGCAAGATCCGCGAGATGATCGTCGCGTCGCGGCTGGAGCGCATCCTCACCAAGCCGCAGATCCTCGGCCTCTATCTCAACGGCATCTATCTCGGCCGCGGGGCCTACGGCATCGAGATGGCGGCGGAGAGCTATTTCGGGAAGCCGGTGGCTCAGCTGACCCTGCCCGAGGCGGCGCTCCTCGCCGGCATGCCCAAGGGGCCGAATTTCTACAGCCCCGACAAGTATCCCGACCGGGCGCGGGAGCGGCGGGCCTACGTGCTGTCCCGCCTGAAGGAAGAGGGTACGATCACCGAGGCCGAGATGGCCGCGGCGATCAAGTCGGATCTCGGCCTGAAGCCGATCGAGGCGGCGCGGCGCGATGCCGGCTTCTATGTCGTCGATTTCCTCAACCGGGAGGCGCGCACCTTCGCGGGGGTGGATTCGCTCACCGCCGGCTCGCTCACGGTCCGCTCGACGATCAATGCCGGCCTGCAGCGAGGCGTCGAGGAGGCGCTGCAGGACGGGCTCGCCGCCTACGAGCGCTCGACCGGGCGCCAGACCTTTTCGGGGGCCGAGCTCAACCTCGCCGACAGCGTCCGCCGCATCCAGGCCGCGACGCCGGCGCCGGAGGCATCCCCGCAGGCGGCCCCTTCCGTCACGGGGGCCCGGGCGGATGCCGTGAAGCCGCCGGCCCGGGCGCTTCCGGGTAACGCGGCGACACCGCAGCGCAAGCCGGCCTGGCTGCTGGCCCTGGAGAGCGTGCGGCCGGTCCTCTACGACGTGCGCTGGCCGATGGCGGTGGTCCTGGAGACAGGGCGGGGCGGCATCAAGGTCGGGCTGGCGGACGGCCGCACGGCCTTCCTCGATCCCGGCATCGCCCGCGGGCGGCTGCAGCCCTACGACGTGGTGCGCGTGAAGCTGAGTCCCGGAAAGGGCGGCCCGCGCGCCCAGATTCGCGTCCGCCCGACCGTTCAGGGCGCGGCCCTCGTCGTGGAGAACCAGACCGGCCGGATCCTCGCCATGACCGGCGGCTTCTCCTACCCGTTGAGCCAGCTCAACCGGGTCACCCAGACGGTGCGCCAGCCGGGCTCGACCCTGAAGCCGCTGACCTATCTCGCGGCCCTGAACGCCGGGCTGCAGCCGAACACCCTCGTGCTCGATTCGCCCGTCACGCTGCCGCCGATCGGCGGGACCGGCGATTCCTGGTCGCCGAAGAACTACGAGGGCGGCGGCTCGGGGCCGACGACGCTGCGGCGCGGCCTCGAATTCTCGAAGAACCTCGTCACCGCCCGCCTGCTCCAGGGGGGCATCGCACCGAAGGCCCCCGCGAGCCTGAAGCGGGTCTGCGACATCGCCCTCGAAGTGCAGATCTACGCCGAATGCGAGCCCTATTATCCGTTCGTGCTCGGCGCCCAGCCGGTGCGGATGCTCGACCTGGCGGGGTTCTACGCGGCGGTGGCCAACGAGGGCGCGCGGCCGGCGCCCTACGCACTCGAATCGGTGGAGCGGGACGGTAAGCCGCTCTACACACACGCCCCCCGGGAGCCCGTCCGGATCGGCTCGGCCGACCGGGTCGCGTTCTACCAGCTCAAGACCATGCTCCAGGGCGTGACCCAGCACGGTACCGCGGCGGCCCTGGCGAAGGTCTCGGCCTACGTGGCCGGCAAGACCGGCACCTCGGAGAACGAGAACGACGCGTGGTTCGCGGGCCTGACCAACGAGATCACCGTGGTGGTGTGGGTCGGCTACGACAATGCCGATGGCAGCCGGAAAACCCTCGGCCGCGGCCAGACCGGCGGCCACGTCTCGGTCCCGATCGCCTCTGCGATCCTGCAGGCGGCCTGGGCCAACGGCGTGCCGAAGACGCCGCTGCGCGGCCCCTCCCCCGAGGCGCGGCCGTTCATCGCCGACTTGCCCGTCGACCCGCACAGCGGCGTGCGCGTCGCGGGCGGCGGCTTCCTCGAGCATTTCCGCACCAGCGGCGACGGCCGCATGGCCGACACCCAGTATCGCCTGGTGCCCCGCGAGACGCTCTACGCCATGCGGCCGGACGCCCAGGACGGCGACTTGACCGCGCCCGACGATGGCGCGAGCGTCGCGGGGGACTACGACGGCAACATGACCGGCGCGCGGCCGCCCGCCGACCCGCTCGATCCGTTCGGCGACCGCCCGCCACCGCGCAGCCGCCGTGCACAGGGGGACCTGGATCCGACGGGCCAGGACCCCTACAGGCCCTGGCCGGGCCAATCCGCGCGCTCGCCGTTCGGGGACGACGGCGCGCGCCGGCCCCGCCGCCGCGACCCGGACTACCTGTTCGGCGAAGAATCCGGCTTCTGACCGCCCGCCCCGAGAGAAGAGACACCCGTTGCGAACGCAGCTTCCCGCCGCCCTCGCCCTCGTGCTGACGGCCGCGATCCCGGTCGGCGCCCAGACGCCTGCCGCCAACACCGCCCCGGCACCGGCGACTGAGCGGATCCGGGAGGTGCCGTCGGTCGCGGCCGTCGATCCGGCCACGATCAAGCCGGGCCAGATCCTGTTCACCGATCACCGCGACAAGCCCGCGACCCCGGAGAACGGACTGATCCCGTATCTCGATTGGCAGAAGGCGCGGCCGGCCGAGGCCGCGGTGCTCGCGCCCTATCCCGGGTACAAGGAGCCGGACTACACCGTCACGGTGAACGGCGTGTCCAAGCCCCGGCACGAGACCCTGAAGATCTACGTGGCCGAAGGGCGCTTCGTGGTGCCGCGTCCGGCCGAGACGATTGACGTCGCGTCCTTCGCCAACCTCGCCTTCGTCCAGACGATGGATCCGGCGATCAAGCACCGCGCGGTCTCGGTCGCCGACGTGACCCCTAACAAGGACCCGGCGGCCGCCTTCGCCAAGCGGCCGGACCGACCCTGGTGCCAGGGGGCGGGCGCCTGCATCGAGTCCCGCTACGACCTCGAAGGCAAGCTGCCCCTTGGCGTCAAGCTCGCCAACAAGCTGGAGGAGGGCTCGTCGAAGAAGATCGCCGAATATGTGTCGTTCCAGAGCGAGCTGCGCGTGCTCGGGCCCGATCAGGGGCCGCCGCTCGGTGCGCTGACGAAGATCGACACGCCGGTGGTCGGCGGGCTGGAGCAGACGATCTTCTGGGTCAACCAAATCCTGCGCTTCGGCAAATTCCTGGCCGTTTTCCAGCCGATGCCGAACGATCCGGGCAAGACGGTGGTGACCGCCTACATGGCCCTGGCGATCAAGGGCGACGTCCTCGACCGCAAGGCCGAGTACGCCCGGGTCCCGGTCCTGAAGAACCTCCTGCCCGCGCAGGTGCTGATGGGCAATTCGAGCTTCAACACCGGCACGTCGATCAGCGCCGGCCTGCCGGTCTACGCCCGGAACCGGATCACGACCTTCGCGGATGCCCTGACGAAGCGCTGAGCGCGCTGGCTCACATCCCGCGATTGCCGATCGTCGGCAGGGTCGGCTGCGTGTAGGCGCGGTTCACGTCCCGCCGCGACTGCGTCCCGTTGGTGTTGGCGGAAGCCCGGTAATTGTCGAGGTTGAAGCTCTCGGCGAGGCCGCTGCGGGAGTCCGGACCGTCGGTGGCGCAGGCGCCCAGGCCGCCGACCGTCAGCGCGGAGAGGACGAGAAGGGTTAAACGCATGACATGTCCTGGCGGCGATCGAATCCGGCCGGTGACTGGGTCTTGGCCGGCGGTGATCGAACGAACGATGGGCAAGACATGGTCAGAGCCGCGAAGGTCCCGTCAAGGGCGTGCGAGCCGCGTAAACCCGTTCCGCCGCCTCCGATGCACGGCCGCCACGGAAAATCCACCACACCCCCGGTTTGCCGCGGATAGGGCCGGGCAATGGTGTTGAGCGCGGCCGATACCCCCTGGCGCAGCTGGGAGTTTTCGGGCGACAACGATCGGCGATGAGCAACGTCTTGCCCTTCCGTCCGCGCCCGACGGTTCCACGCCTCGCCCGCTGCGAAGTCGTGACCGTGGCCGGCGATATTCTGACCCTGCTGGAGCAACTCGAGGATGTGAGTGCGCGCGCCGCCGCGATGGGCCGTCCCGCCCGCGAAGTCGAGCAGACGGTGCAGCACCTCCTCGACGCGGTGAGCGCGGTCGAGCGCGCCCTCGACTGCATCGGCGAGGGTGAGCAGTCCGCGCCGGCCTGACGAGGGTCCGCGATCGCGGCGCGACGTTCCGGCGCCGGGGGTTTCCAACCCGACCCCCTCCATCCCGCGGCGCCCGTGTCAGCGCGTCCCCGACGAACCCTTCAGCAAAGACTGCAATCCGTGGTGCCCTCCTTTGACGGCGCCGGTCCGCACCCGTTCCTCGGAATGCGCGGGTCCGATGCCTTGCCTTGCCGTGCCTCGGGTATGGCCTCGGGGGAACCAGTTTTTGCAATCTAATCTTCCTGCTCCGCGGCGAATAAGGCACATCTCGTTGGAGATCCGAATCGGCACTGCACAGCCGCACTATTTCGGAACCCAATCCCACAGCTTGCGGTTGAGGGTCGGATGCTCGCTCTGGGCGTCGGTTCCGGAGGGCATTATGAGGCTTCGCACGGGCGGCATCGCGACTGTCGTCGCCGCCGGTTTGGTCATCGGGATCGGTGCCCGCGCCGAAGCGGCTGAACTGGGCTTCCTCGAGATGCTCTTCGGCGCCCGGCCGGCGCCGCAGCAGGTCCAGCCGACGCCAGCCCCCGCCCTCGAGAGCCAATCCGTACGCCGTGACAGGCCGCGCCTCGGGGCGGCCCGGCGGCGTCTCCAGACCCGCTATGCGGCTCTCCCGCTCAAGATTCATGTGAAGGAATCGGAGGTCAGCCCGCGCCAGACCCCGCTCGACATGAAGGATGGCGCCGCGTCGGCGCTTCTGAAGGACGAGACGCTGAAGCCGGGCGACATCGTCGTGCTCAATTCCGGCGCGCGGGTCTTCACCGGGAATCCCGACACGCGCCATGCGCTGCGCGATTTCGCACCGGTGCAGGGCTCGCACTACGTCAGCAACGGCACCCGCAAGGTGCTGGCCGGCCTGTTCACGCCGATCGGCCCGCGGCCGGGGCAGGAGGCGCGCCGCATGATGGCGCGCGCGAGCGTTCCCGTGGCGCCGATCGCGACGCCCATCCCCGCTCAGAAGACCGCCATGCGGATCATCAACCCCTGGCTGAGCGGGCAGTGACGCGCCCGAAACTCAGAAGAACCGCTCCTTGATCACGATCGTGTCGCCGGGCCGGACCGAGTAGGTCATCGGCACGATGCCGGAGATCAGGTTCCCGCCCGTGTCGCGGGTGAGGACGGCGTAGTCACGGGCGGCACGCGGGCCGAAGCCGGCCGCGATGGCCACGGCGGTCTCCACCGTCATGCCGTTCACGAACGGGTACTGGCCCGAGGTCGTCACCTCGCCGAGGATGTAGAACGGCCGGTAGGCGTCCACCTCCACCGTGACGTGCGGTTCCCGCACGAAGCCGGAGGCGAGCTTGGCCTCGATCGAGCGGGCCGCTTGCCCGGTCGTCTGGCCGCCGACCTGGACGACGCCGATCAGCGGCATCGCGATCCGCCCGGCCCCATCGACCGCGTAAATGTTCGACAGGTTGTCCTGGCCGAAGACGATCACCCGCAGCTTGTCACCCGCCGCGAGGGTGTAGCGCGCGGCGATCGAGCCGGTGCCGGTGGCATCGAGCTGGTCGGTTCGGAAGGTTGGACGCAGGCATCCGCCGAGCGCCAGGGTCGTGCCGAGGGAGAGGAGAAGAGCGCGCCGGTTCATCACCATCGCCGTCATGGATGCGGTTGACGGCTGGTCTAGGCTGTTAAGGTTAACGAAATCTGATCACCATCGCGGCGTCCGACGCGTTTGCTGAGACGCGAGCGTCTTAACTCTTGAGCAACCTTAATATCCGCTAATAGCAGCCGGGCGGCTTTACGTGCTGCCGGTCTGCCCCCGCGCTCAGAGCGTCCGCATGTCCCGTATTCGTCAACGCTCGAACGAAGCCCTGCCGGGTGCCCAGGACGGCCTCGGCCTCGCCCAGGTGCCGCGCATCCTGCGGCGCTCGCTGGGCTGGATCGTCGGGCCGACCCTGGTCGTCGCCCTGGGTGCGAGCGTCTTCGTCAACGTGGTCAGCCCCCGCTACACCGGCGAGTCGAAGCTCCTCCTCGAGAGCCGGGATCCGGCGTTCGCCCGGACCGCGCAGGAACGGGGCGACCAGCTCGCGCCGATCGACGAGCAGGCGGTGGCGAGCCAGGTGCAGGTCGTCATGTCGCGCGATCTCGCCCGGGAGGCGATCCGCCGCCTCAAGCTCGTGGGCAATCCCGAATTCGATCCCGGCGCCGGCAGCATCGGCCCCGTCCAGCGCGTGCTGATGATGCTCGGCATCGGGGCCAATCCCCTCGACCGCCCGGCCGAGGATCGCGTCCTCGACGCCTATTTCGACCATCTGCTGGTCTACCCGGCCGGCAAGTCGCGCATCCTGACGATTGAGTTCCGCGCGAAGGATGCGGTGCTGGCCGCCGAGGCCGCCAACACCATCGCGCGGCTCTACATCTCGTCCCTGGAAGCCGACAAGGTCGACACGGCGCGCTACGCCTCGACATGGCTCGGCGGCAACATCGACGGACTGCGCAAGCGCGTCGCCGAGGCCGAGGCAAAGGTCGAAGCCTTCCGCGCCAAGAACGGCCTGGTCGGCAGCACCGGGGCCACCGGGCGTCCGCTCAACGCCCAGCAGCTGGGCGAGCTGTCCAGCCAGCTCTCCTCCGCCCGCATCCTGAAGGCCGACCTGACCGGCAAGGTGAAGGCCATCCGCGACCTGATCAAGGACGGGCGGGCCTTCGAGATCCCGGATGTGGCCAACAACGAGGTGATCCGGCGCATCGTCGAGAACCGCATTTCCGTGCGGGCCCAGCTCGCCCTCGAATCGCGGACGCTCCTGCCGGCCCATCCCCGCATCAAGGAGCTCAACGCCCAGCTCGAGGATCTGGACGCCCAGATCAAGGTCTCCGCCGAGCGCGTGGTCCGCATGATGGAGAACGACGCCAAGATCGCCGGCGCCCGGGTCGAGAGCCTCCAGGCGGCGGTCGACGGCCAGCAGGACGTGGTCGTCCGCGGCAATTCCAGCGAGATCCAGCTGCGCGCCCTCGAACGCGAGGCCAAGGCGCAGCGCGAGCAGCTCGAATCCTATCTCTCGCGCTACCGCGAGGCCGCGGCCCGCGACGGCGAGGCCGCGACCCCGGCCGATGCCCGCATCGTGTCCCGGGCAGTGACCCCGGAGGTGCCGTCCTTCCCGAAGAAACTGCCGATCGTGGCCTTCGCCACGCTGCTTACGCTGATGCTCACGGCCGGCGCCGCCATCGCCCGCGCCCTGCTGGCGGACTCCGCCCGGAACGCGGCGGACCGGGACGGAGCCTTCGATCCGGCGCAGGACCGTCAGCGCCGCGAACCGGTTCTGGAGCGGCCGCTCTTCGCCTTCCCGGAGGCCATGCCGCCCGCCGGCTGGACGCAGGCGTCCGATGCCGAAGCCGCCGTGCAACCGCGACCGGCGGAGGCCCCCGTGGCTGCCCCGGAAGACTTCGATCTGGCACCGCTGATCGCGCGGATCAGCTCCGGCCCCCGGGCCGAGGATGCGCCCGCCGGCCGTCGGGTCCTGATCATGGAGACCGACGCGACCAACGGCGTGCCGGGCCTGTCCGCCGCCCTGATCCGCGCCCTCGGCCAGGCCGGGACCCTCGTCTCCGTCGCTCTGAACGCCGGGCGTCCCGGTGACACGCTCGGCTTCACCGATCTGGTCGCCGGCGAGGCCGCCTTCCTCGACGTGATCCAGGCCGAGCGCGACAGTGGCCTGCACCGGATCGAAGCCGGACGGCGTGCGACTGCGGTGCTGTTCGACGAGGCCGATGCGCTGACGCTGACCTTCGAAGCGATGGCGGAGGCCTACGATTGGGTGGTCTGCTGCCTCCGCGCCGCCCCGGGTGCCGTCGATCTCCTCGAACTGACCGCCGGCTACATGGACACGGTTGTGATCGCCTCGAACGCCTCGGCGGAGGACCCGACCCTGGCCGACCTCTACGCCATCGCCCAGGGCGCGGGCGCCGGACAGATCGTGGTGGCGCAGGACCGGCCGGCCTCGGCCGCGCGCGGCTTGGGCGGCGCCATGCTTCACCGCGACGCTGCGTGACGCTCGGCGCGTCGTCCCGGAGATGGGACGACGCGCCGAGTGCGCGACCGCCGGCGTCCCGCGAGTGGGAACCGATCGTCCGGGACGAGGCGTCAGGCCCCGCGCATCCGGCGCAGCTTTTGAAGGGCGGCGTACAGGCGCGGATCCCGCTTGATCCGGCGCTTGGCCCGAGTGAGTCCTTGCCGGACAGCCCCGTAGGTTCGTCCCGCCAGGGTGACCGGTACGATCGCCTCCACGAGCCCGATCGTCTCGTCGCAGATGCTGGCCTTGTAGCGGGCCTCGCCGACCCCGAGGTCGAAGCCGAGCCGTCCCCGTGCCGCCTGATCGCGCACGAGATGCTGCAGCAGGAGATCGCCGGGGCTGAAGCGGGCGATCTCGGGATCCGGGTCGAACGCAGTCATCATGCCGCTGTACCGCCGCGCGCTCACCGCGCCGCCGAAGGTCGCCAGGACCCGCCCGCTCTCGGCGAGGCACAGGGCGTGGATCTCCAGCGCCGGATCCGGGCCGGCGGCGGCGCTGGCCAGGAAAGCGCGGATCGCGGGATCGGCATAGGGATCGGCCACGCCCATTCCGGCGAACCGCGCCGCCTTCTGCGCGTAGAACGCCGCCAGAAACTGCTCGGCCTCGGCTAGCGTCTCGGCCCGGCGATAGGCGACCGGGCCCTTTGCCTCCACGAGACGCTTCTCTTTGGAGCGGAGCTTCTTGCGTGCATCGGCACTGAAGACCCGGCGGAGTGTGGCCTCCGGATCGGGGCCGAGCATCAACCCGTAGCCATCGCTCGCCTCGGGCTCGCCGCCCGCCGCGAACGGATTGACCGAACCCTCCCAGGTCCGGGGCTGATGCTGCAGGGCATAGACATCGATGCCGGCCGAACGACCGGCGTCGACCAGAGCCGCCGTGATGTCGCCGACCGATATCGCCGCCGCATCGCGGCCCGCGAACAGCGGCATATGATAATTTGCATGTGTCTCGCCCACAGTGCGGGCGACGCGCAGTCCGAATTCCCGCTCGAGCGTCAGCGGCAGGAGGATCCGGGCGCGGCCGTCCCGGTCGCGCAGGACCACGATCCGGGTCCTCTCCATCTGTCCGCGTGCCCGCAGATAGGCCATCGTCCAGTCGAAGCGCTGATAGGGGGTCTGAAGGCTCGTAGGATCACTCTCGATCCGGCGCCAGACAGCTTCGGCCGCCGCCGGATCGTCGATGATCTCCGCGGTAAGCATCACCCCCGACGGAGCCTCGATCATGTCCGTACCCGTCGCCTGGACGCCGAGCGCCATCGTCCGAAACCCCTGCTGGACCACGTGCGGTCGCCTATCGAGCAGCGATGTTCGACGCTATCCACTGAACAGGCAGTGACTTCCGAGCGCCGCCAGGCAAATCCGGTCCGTCCGATACGATCAAACCGGTGCCGTGGCTAATACAACCTTCCTGAACTTTCGTCCCGCCATCGACGCTTTCAAGTTTGTTTACCGCGCTGGACACAGGGTGTCGGTCTTGGGCCGATCGGCCCGGTCGGTCCGAGGCCATGCTGTCGTCGCGCACCAAACATCGGGTCTTCGCGACCGGGTTCCGCGCGATCCAGGCCGTCGGGGCGGATCGGTGGTTGACCCCGGCCTCACGCGGGCTCGGCGTCATCCTCACCTTCCACCATGTCAGCCCGGACCCGGTCGCTGCGTTCGCCCCGAACCGGCTGCTGTCCATCACCCCGGACTTCCTCGACCTCACCTTGCGTGAGCTCGATGCCCGCGGCTTCGAGGTGATCGGCCTCGATGCCGTGCCGGAACGCCTAGCGGAGCCGGATTACGGGCCGCCCTTCGCGGTGCTCACCTTCGACGACGGCTACCGGGACAACGTCGCGCACGCGCGGCCGGTGCTGGCGCGCCACAACGCGCCGTGGACGCTGTTCGTCACCAGCGCCTTCGCGGACCAAACCGGCCGCCTGTGGTGGATCGAGCTGGAACGCGCCATCGCGCAGCTGGACCGTGTGCGGGTCGGCATCGGATCCCGGAGCGTCGATCTGCCGGCCCGCAGCCCGCAGGAGAAGGCGCTCGCCTTCGACGCGCTTTATCGCGACCTGCGCGGCGGCGGTGAGGCGGAGATGCTCGCCCGGATCGCCGATCTCTGCCGCCAGGCCGGGCTGGCGCCGGGCCAGGTCGCGTCCGAATTGTGCCTGTCCTGGGCGGAGCTGCGCGCCCTGGCGGATGATCGCGCGGTGACCATCGGCGCGCACACGGTGAGCCATCCGATGCTCGCCAAGCACCCGGCGGCGATCGCGGCCTTCGAGATGGCGGAGGGGCGTGCGCGAATCGAGGCGGAACTGGGCCGGCCCGTGCGGCACGTCTCCTATCCGGTGGGCGATCCGGGCTCGGCGGGGCCTCGGGAATTCGCGCTGGCGCAGGAATTGGGCTTCGCGACCGCGGTGACGACCCGGCCCGGCCATCTCTTCAGCGGTCATGCCGGCCACCTGCACGCCCTCCCCCGGGTGTCGGTGAACGGCTGCCATCAATCGCGCGCGGCTTTGGCCGGGCTGCTCTCCGGTGTGCCGTTCCTGGCCTGGAACCGGGGCCGGCGCCTCAACGTCGCCTGACGGGTTTCACGCCGGGGATGGGACGCCGCGTCGGGTCCGTGGCGCGCCGGAGACCCGGCCGCGTGCAGCCTTCCGGCCTCTACCGCCGCCGCCGGTGCCGGTAGCCCGTCGAGAACGACGCGTATTGCCGGCCACGATGCGACCGGTAGCGCCGCCGGCTGCTTGAGGCGGTATCGGCCGCATCCTCAACCTGCGGGATCGCCTCGGCCATCGCGGCCGCCGGTGAGGGTGACGTATCGGCGGACGCGTAGCCGCCGGCCACGTTCTTCGCCGCGGGCCCGAACATCGCCAAGCATTGGTTGTAGGCGAGATCGTTCTTCAACCGCTCGCACTCGCCGATCGACCGCGGGGTTCCCTGGGCCAGGGCCGGCAGGGGTGCGAGCAGCACGATGAGGACGGCCAGAGGCGTGAGGCGCATGGAGGAGAGGAGCACGACGCGGGGTGTCTCGGAAGCGGACGCCGGGCTTGTGAACCCCGAGTGCGGCGAAATCGAGAGGTCGCTTCAGCGGTCGGGCCGCTCCATCCACCGGATCAGCGGCATCAGCGGGATGATCCAGGCGATGCCCAGGATCGAGTAGAGCACGGCCTGCACCGCCGCCGGCGTTTCCGCGATGCGGCTGTCGGCCAGGGCCATCGCCAAGGGGCCGTAGAGGCAGACGAAGGCCAGGATCGCGATCGTGCCGATCAGGGTTCGTGTGCGACGGCGCATGGCGTCCCGTAATAGTGATAGGGCGGGCCCCATGCACGGGCTATCGACCCGGCCTGCGCTTGGCAACGTCCAGGCTGCCGCGGCCTGCGGCGCCGCCGACGTTGCTGCGGTGAGGCGCATATCCTAACCCCGGCATGGGGTTCGGGGTATGCCGACCCGGGCGAAGGGATGCGGATGGTCATGCGAGTCGGGGGCGGCCGGCGATCGGGCGCGGTGCGCACGTGGCTTTACGTGATCGCCGCGCTGGTGGTGGCCATGGTGGCGGTCGGCGGCGCGACCCGGCTGACGGGCTCCGGCCTGTCGATCACCGAGTGGCGGCCGGTCACGGGGGCGATCCCGCCCCTGTCCGAGGCGGATTGGGCCACCGAGTTCGCCAAGTACAAGGACACGCCGCAATACAGCATCCTCAACCAGGGGATGGGATTGTCCGCCTTCAAGGTCCTCTATGGCTGGGAATGGGGGCACCGCCTCCTCGGCCGGCTGATCGGCCTCGTGTTCTTCCTGCCCTTGATCGTGTTCTGGTGGCAGGGCCGGATCAGCCGCCGCCTCGGACTCGGTCTCCTCGGCCTCGGCGTGCTCGGCGGCCTGCAGGGCGGTATCGGCTGGATCATGGTCGCCTCCGGTCTCCAGCCCGGAATGACCGCGGTGGCGCCGCTCAAGCTCGCCCTGCACCTCACCACGGCCAGCCTGATCCTCGCCGGTCTGGTCTGGCTGGCGGCGGGCGAGCGCGGGGCGATGCCGGAGCCGGCACCCGCGCGCCTGCGCGCGACCGCGATGTTCCTGCCGGCCCTGATCCTCGTGCAGATCTTCCTGGGCGGTCTCGTCGCCGGCTCGCATGCGGGCCTCGTCTACAACACTTGGCCCACCATGGACGGGGCGCTCGTGCCGCCCGCGGACGCCCTGTTCGCCATTCGCCCCTGGATTGAGAACTTCGTGGACAATCACGCCCTGGTGCAGTTCGACCACCGGGTGACCGCCTACCTCGTGATCCTCGTGGCGATCCTGCACGCGGTAGATGCGCGCCTCGCGGGTCCGTCGGGCGTGTTCGGACGCGCCGCCGGTATCACCGCCCTGGCTCTGGCACAGGCGATGCTGGGGATCGCCACGCTGCTCCTCGCGGTGCCGCTCTGGGCAGCGCTCGCCCATCAGGTCATGGCCATGGCGGTCCTGACCATGGCGACCGTTCACGCCCGGCTCAGCCGCGGATGGCGCCACGGGGGCGCCCGAGTTCAGGCCGGGGCCGCCGAGGCGCCTGTCGGGTTCGAGGGCCTTGTGGGACGCGGAATCTAGGCATTCGTGCAGTGCGGCAGCGGCGCCGCATTGCACGATATCTAAAACCACCCGTCATTTTCCTTGGGACAACTCCACGTCGGTACTCTGCACGGGGAACGATCATGACGTCTCATGCTTTAGACTGCAAGCGTTGCAGGAGGCCTTCGGATGTCTCTCGCGGAAGATGGTCGCCCGTTGTCCCTGACGTGGCATTACACGCCCCGGGAGATCGTGGCGGACGGCGTGATCCACGGGCTCGGCGTCGTGCTCGGTCTGGCCGGTGCCGTGGCCCTGGTGGCGACGGCGCTGACGGCGCATCTCGGCATGGGCGAGCGGGTCGCCGTCGTCGTTTACGCGACAGCCCTGGTGCTGATGCTCGGGGTCTCGGCCCTCTATAACCTGTATCCGGTGAGCCCCCGGAAATGGCTGCTGCGCCGGGCCGACCACGCCCTGATCTACCTGATGATCGCCGGCACCTACACGCCTCTCGTCGCCCTCGTCGGGTCCGGACCGCGCGCCTATGCGCTGCTGGCGTTGATCTGGGCCGTGGCCTCGGTCGGGATCGCCGTCAAGCTGCTCCTGCCCGGGCGCTTCGACCGGCTCTCCATCGCGCTCTACCTGATGCTCGGATGGAGCGGTCTCTTCGCCTATGAGTCCGTGATCGCGAGCCTCCAGCCGACCGCATTGTGGCTGCTCGCCATCGGCGGGGCGCTCTACTCGATCGGCGTCCTATTCCACATCTGGCGGACGCTGCCGTTCCAGAATGCGATCTGGCACGGCTTCGTTCTCGCCGCCACGGCCTGCCATTACGGGACGATCTGGGCCAGCCTCAACGGCCCGCCGATGACATGACTTGTTTCGGCTATGTAAAACTCTGCTTACCTTCTCGATGAAAAGCTTGCGGCCAACGAGCCGCCCTTAAGAGCCCCGCGACCACCCGTGCTTCACTAATCCCGGGACTGTTTTCACCGGGAGCATTGCCGTGGTCGGCAAGTCGAATGACGATCGTATCGTCCAGCGTTATCGGATCCTGCACGTCTTCCGGGCCCCGGTCGGCGGTCTGTTCCGCCATGTGGTGGACCTCGCCCGCCTCCAGGCCGCGGCCGGACACGCCGTGGGCATCGTCTGCGACTCCACGACCGGCGGCGAGCGTGGTGAGCGGGCCCTGGCGGACCTGATGCCCAGCCTGGAACTCGGCCTCGTGCGGATCCCGATGCGGCGGAACCCGCACCGGTCCGATTGGACCTGCCTGAAGGCGGTGGGGCGGCGGGCCGCCGCGGTGGGCGCCGAGGTGCTCCATGGGCACGGGGCGAAGGGCGGCGCCTTTGCCAGGCTCGCCCCGGGTAGCACGGCGATCCGTACCTACACGCCGCATGGCGGCAGCTACAATTACCGGCCGGGCACGCCGATCCATCGTCTCTACATGGGGGCCGAGGCGGTTCTTGCCCGCCGGACCGATGCTTTCCTGTTCGAGAGCGAATACGTCGCCGGACGGCACCGGACCTTCGTCGGCGGTCCCGAACGCGTGACCCGCATCGTCCACAACGGCATCGCGGAGGCGGAATTCGCCCCGATCGACCGCGTCGATGAACCCTTCGATCTCCTCTATGTCGGCGAGCTGCGCGAGGCCAAGGGTCTTCCGTACCTGCTCGATGCCCTCGTCCAGCTCCGGACCGAGGGCCGGTCCCTGCGCCTGCTGATGGTCGGCTCCGGGCCGGATGCCGACATCCTGCGTCAGAACGTCGAGCGCCTCGGCCTGGGCAGCGCGGTGTCCTTCGAACCGCCGCAGGCGATCCGCACCGTGCTGGCGCGGGGACGCATCCTGGTCGTCCCCTCGCTGGCGGAATCCCTGCCCTACGTGGTCCTGGAGGCCGCAGCCGCGGCGCAGCCGCTCGTGGCCACGCGGGTCGGTGGGATCCCCGAGATCTTCGGTGACGCCGCCGGCGATCTGGTCCCGCCACGGGATCCCGCTTCCCTCGCCGCCGGCATCCGGCGGGTGCTCGACGACGCGCCCGCGGTGCTCGACGCCCGCGTCCACGCGCTCAGCGCCGCGATCCGGCAGCGCTTCTCCCTGGAGCGGATGGGCAGCGAGGTCATCTCCGGTTACGCCGCGGCGTTTCAGGCCCGCGCGGATCGCCGCAATGTCGAAGCCCGGGAGATCGCCGGCGCGCGGACGGCCTGATCCGCCGATGCGCGCATCGCTCCGTCGCCGTGTGCCGGAGCGATGCGCGACGACGGAACGACCCGCGGACCGGGTCCGACGGTAAAATCGCCGCGGGCCGATCGCCTTTAAGTCTTCAGACAACGCCCCGTGCCACGCTGCGATTGAGAAGCCGCAGGCCGCTACGGGAGGAGCCGATCGATGAGTGCCTTCGACATCCGGGATCTCCTCGAAGCCGCCGGCCCTCTCCAGGCGCAGCCATCGCCCCGCGACGATGGCCCGGTACCGCTTGCCGAGACCTCCATACCGGGCGCAACGGCGGTGTCGCCGGTCGTGGTGGCTGGGCTGGTGCGGGCGGCGGAATGCGCCCTGATCTTCGGCCTCGGCGCGCTCCTGCACCTGCTGATGCTGCGCGGGCGGGTCCCGTTCGGCCTAACCTATGCCGGGGCGATCGGGCTCGTTGCGATCCTCACGGTTGCGCTGGTCCAGGCCGCCGGCGGCTATCGGATCTCCGCCTTCCGCGCCTTCTCCAAGAGCGCGATCCGGCTGATCGCCGCCTGGTCGCTGACCTTCCTGATCGTTGCCGCCGGGCTGGTCCTCGCCAAGGTGGCCGATCACTACTCGCGCCTGTGGCTCGCGACGTTCTACGGCACCGGCCTGACCGCTCTCCTGACCGGGCGCTTCCTCCTGTTCCGCGTGATCGAAGCGCAGACCCGGGCCGGACGCTTCGACCGGCGCACGGCGATCGTCGGTGGCGGCAAGCCGGCGGAAGATCTGATCGCCGCCCTAGAGACGCAGAGCGAGAGCGGCATCCGGATCGTCGGGGTGTTCGACGATCGCAACACCGACCGCTCGTCCGACGTGGTGGCGGGGCATCCGAAGCTCGGCAACGTCGACGATCTCGTCGCCTATGCCCGGCACGCCCGCCTCGACCTGATCGTCTTCACCATCCCGATCACCGCCGAAAACCGCATTTTGCAGATGCTGGCCAAGCTCTGGGTGCTGCCGATCGACATTCGCCTGTCGGCGCATGCGGCCAAGCTGCGCCTGCGGCCGCGCAGCTACTCGTATCTCGGCTCGGTCCCGGTGCTCGATGTCTTCGACAAGCCGATCGCCGACTGGGATGTCGTGGTGAAGGCGCTGTTCGACCGCTGCGTCGGATTGGTGATGCTGCTCGCCCTGGCGCCGATCCTGGTCGCCGTGGCGCTCGCGGTGCGCCTGACCTCGCGGGGGCCGATCCTGTTCCGCCAGAAGCGCCACGGCTTCAACAACGAGCTCATCGAGGTCTACAAGTTCCGGTCGATGTATGTCGACCAGTGCGACGCCGGTGCGGCCAGGATGGTCACCCGCGGCGACCCGCGCGTGACGCCGGTCGGGCGCTTCATCCGCAAGACCTCGCTGGACGAGCTGCCGCAATTGTTCAACGTGCTGAAGGGCGACCTTTCGCTGGTCGGTCCGCGTCCGCACGCGCTCCAGGCCAAGGCCGCCAATACCCTGTACGACCAGGTGGTCGACGGCTATTTCGCCCGGCACAAGGTCAAGCCCGGCATCACCGGCTGGGCGCAGGTCAACGGCTGGCGCGGCGAGACCGATACGTCGGAGAAGCTCCAGCGCCGTGTCGAGCACGACCTCTATTATATCGAGAACTGGTCGGTCTTGCTGGACTTGCAGATTCTGCTGACAACGCCGTTCGCGCTGCTCAAGACTGAGAACGCCTACTGAGATTCCGGCGGCCGGTCTGTGGCCGGCCGCCGGATCTTTTCGCCCTACGGTAGAGCGCCGGCCTTCTCCTTGGCCTTCATGATCGTGTCGCGACAGCCCTCAGCGTTACCGGCCTTGTCCTGCTGACGCGCCTGGGCGACCAGCTTCTTGGCGTCCTCGACGCCCGCCGCGGTCGGCTTGACGCTGGCATCCGACGGGGTCAGGGCCGGCGGCTTGTCGAGCGCCTTCGGGGAATTCGACGACGTCGTGCCGCCGGGCGGGGTCGTGCCGGTCACGGAGGCCGCGCCGGCGCTGTCGAGACGCCGCTGGAGGGTATCGACCTCGTCAGAACATGACGTCGCGAGGGCGGGTGTGGCTACGGCAAGCGCCAGGGCTGCGACGGCGAAACGAAACATCATCGATGGGGGTCTCCAAAGTGTCCGGACGCCACTGACACGCAACCCCGCCAGGGGGCGGGGACCGCGCGTCAGTGCGATTCACCGAGGAGACGCCGGGCGCATCGGCCCGTTCCCGAGACAGGAGGCCGCACGCGCCTCAGAGCAGGGGACGGGTGCCGCCGGCAACCTCTTGATTGCCGGCGCCGTCACCCCGAGCGCTCTCGCCGACGGGTTCGACGGCATGCGTCCCGACGGAAACGCGGAGCCGTTCCCGATGGCAGGGCGATCGGGAACGGCTCCAGCAAGGGCGTCAGCGTATCAGTACTTGCGGATGATCGGCTCCGGCGCCATCGCGACCGGCTCGGGGCCGAAGCGATAGGTCAGACCGGCATAGATCGACAGGGGCTGCGCCAGCGTCGTCGTCCGCGGATCGTTGATCGACAGGTTGCCGGCGATCGCGCCCGGCTCGGCGAAGGTACCGAATGTCGCGTAGCGGTTATTGGTGAGGTTGGTGATCAACCCGAAGATCTCCAGGTTCTTGGTCACATGGTACTTCGTGGTCAGGTTCATCACGTAATAGGCCGGCAGCTTGCGGTTCAGGTTCGAATCGTCACCCCGGAAGTAAGAGGACGAGAAGGCCGAGACGTTGAGGCCGAAGCGCCAATTCGGGGTGATGTTGTACTCGAACCCGGCCTTGATCTGGTGATCCGGGATCAACGGGATCTTGTTGCCCTTGTGGACGAAGATGGCCCCGTCGTCGGAGAGCGGGTTGTTGGGTGACGAGAGCGTTTGGTCAAACTGGTACGTGGCGTCGATCAAGGCGTAGTTGGCGTAGACCAGCAGATCGGGGTTGACGACGTACTCGGCGCTGACCTCAATGCCCTGCCGCCGGGTCGCCGGCACGTTGGTGTAGTAGGCGCGCGCCGCGTTGCCGGCGACGGCGATCTGGATGATGTCGTTCTTCAGGTCGGTGCGGAAGACGCCGGCCTTGTAGGTCAGGTTGCCGCCCGAGAGGAAGTTCGGGATCACGCCCCGGAAACCGACTTCATAGGTCTGGCCGGTGACCTGCTTGAGCGGCGGATCGGCGACCAGCGAATTCGGCAGCAGGCAAGGCTGGTTCGGGTTGGCGCAGGCGAGTTCCAGCGGTGTCGGCGCGCGGTTCGACTCCGAGTAGCTGCCGTAAAGGTTGAGCGCCGGGTCGAACTGGTAGGTCAGGCCCGCGAGCGGGTTGACCTTGGTGTATTCGTGGGTGCCCGTGACGTCCGGCGAGAACCCCGTCTGATCGACCGAGCGGATATGCGCGTAGTTGAGCCGGAAGCCTGCGGTGAGCGACAGGCGGTCGGTGACGTCGAGCGTGTCGGTGGCGTAGAGGCCGAGATACAGGTTCGAACCCGCGACCGAGCTCGGGGCGATGCCGAGGGCGCCCAGCGTGCGGAGGTACGGGGTGCCGAGGCCCGGAATGTTTCCATAGTACGGATTGCTCGGATCCGTGGAGATCAGGAGATTCGGGTTGATGACGCCGAGGGTGCTCGACGACTTGAACGAGTAATCGGCCGCGTCGACACTGCCGCCGATGACGAAGCTATTGGGCAGACCGAAGACCCGGTCGCGGTTGGCCGCCTGCAGCGAGCCACCGTAGCCCTGCGACTCCGTCTGGGTCGTGTCGATCGTCCCGTAGGGCACGTTCCGCGTGAAGGGGATGCGCTGGTTCTGCTGGCCGAGGAGCAGGAACTGGTTACGGAAGGCGTTCTGCGACTGGCCGGCCGACGGGCTGAACCCGTCATCCTGGTAGCAGAGGGAGCCGCGGAAGCTCGAGCGCGAGCTGCACTGCTCGAAATTGCCGTCGTTGCCGTCCACGTACCGCTCGCTGAAGCGGCGGAAATAGGCGTTGCCGGCAAGGTCCCAGGTCGGCGAGATGTCCACCCGGCCGGTCAGCTGAATCGTGCCGACCTCGGTTGTCTGCGTCTGCGGATAGGTGAAGATCGCCCGCGGATCGACATGGGTGAAGTCCACCGGGGTCGCGGCCGCCGCGCCGTAGAAGCTGCGCGCGGCGAGCCCGATCAGGTGGAACTCCGAATCCTGAGCGCGGTAGCCGAGGTCGGCGTAGAGCCGGCCGATGGTGCTCGGGTTCTCGTAGCGCCAGCCGCGGTCGTTCAGCCCGTCGCCGGTGAAGTAGAAGCTCCAGTTGTCGGAGACCTTGCCGTATTCGAGGTACCCGGCCGTGCGGCCGTCGGAGCCGCCGAACGCGCTGATCTCGGTGCCCTGCCAGGTGAAGCCGTTCTTCATCTGGATGTTGACCGCGCCGCCGATCGCGTTGAGGCCGAAGACCGGGTTGCCGGTGACGACATCGATCCGCTGGACCGCCTGCGGCGGGATCAGGTCGAAATTGACGACGTCGCCGAAGGCCTCGTTGATGCGGATGCCGTTCTGGTAGACGGCTAGGCCCTGCGGCACGCCCTGCACGGGCGATGCGGTGAAACCGCGGTAATTGAGATCGACGCGGTTGCTGTTGCCCTGCGAGTCGCTGAGATTCACGCCGGGCGTCTCGCGCGCGAAGGTGGCGAGGATATTGTCGGTGCCGCGGTCGACGTCGATCTGGCGCGTCGTGATGGTCTCGACGGTACTGGGGATCTTGTTGAGCGGTTGCTCGGAACCGCGCAGACGCACGCTGCCGGGTGCCACCGGTACCGTCGGCGCGATCTGCGCTGCCCGATCGAGATTCAGGGCCGGGCTGGAATTGCCGCCGCCGGCACCGACCGGCGAGGTCGAAACGACGCTGATCTCACCCAGCGTGACCGATTGCTGAGCGTGTGCCGCGCCTGGAGCAATCGAGAGCGCCAAGACTGAGGCAGACGCGAGCATGCTGCCCCGCAGCGTCCGACGTGACATTCCAATTCCCCTGCCTTGAGACCAGCGTCCGGTTGTTCCGGGCTTGGCGAGACTTTTGGCGGGTGGAGTTAAAGTTCACAATCGGGCTCACGGGCACGCGAGGGCTTTTGAGTGCTGTTTCGAGCGGAGAACGGTCAAACGCTCCGGCGCGTGGCGTTCTCGCAACAGTTATGCTTGCAAATTCAACGACTTGCGGAGCTTTAGGCAACACCGTTCGGGAAGATTCGGCAAGCGGTTGGCGACTGGATCGCCGCGCTCACAACCGTGCCTGAATCAACCGCGCGATCTCGCCCAACCGTTGCTCGAGGAGTTGCGGCACCTCGCAGACATAGGTGAGCGACTGGCTGCGCTCCTGGAAGATGCGCCGGTCCCAGGCGAACTTGGTTTCGAGATCGGACTGGTCCTTGGGCAGTTCGGTGGCGTCCGTGGCGCTCGGCGCGTCCTTGGTCTGGCTGATCTTGTCGGCCTCATCGCGGATGCGCTCCGCCATGCGCCGCTGGCCCTGGGCGTAGCGGCCGATGCCGCCCACGACCTTGTCGCGCTCGCCGTTGATCACCTCGAAGACGCCCGCGTAGACGCGGGTCAGGGCCTTGTCCTTCCCATCCTTGTCGGTGCCGAACTTGCCGGCGAATTCGTCGAGGAGCGGGCCGACCTGCGGCAACTCGGTGCGGCGGGAGGCGATCTTCTGGGCCAGCACCGCGGCGTCGTTGTCGCTGCCCCAGTCGCCGGCCGCCGCGATGTCCGGTCCGGTCCAGAACTGGCCGGGGCTGAGCGTGGCGACCTTGCGCTGGACGCAGGGCCAGTCCGGATCCTGCCGGGGCTGCGCGGATGCCGGTGCGGCCAGAAGCACCAGGCCGAGGACGGCATTGCGGGCGAGTCGGTTCATCGGGCGGGCTCCGTCAGGTGTTGTCGCCGGCCGGGCCACCGCGCCGGGCCATGATACCCCGGCCGGGATCGTAGGCGATCACCGCCATGCCGAAGAACGCGAGGGTCACGCCCACCACGACCGCGCAGGCGAGCGGCTCGAACTGGACGTAGAGGGCGAAGCGGACGAGCTGGACCGCGTGGCTGAACGGGTTCAGCTCGCAGATCCAGTACAGCGTCTCCGAGGATTCCCGGATCCGCCACAGGGGGTAGAGGGCCGAGGAGGCGAAGAACATCGGGAAGATTACGAAGTTCATCACACTGGCGAAGTTCTCAAGCTGGCGGACCAGCGAGGACAGGAACAGACCGATCGCCCCGAGCATCAGCCCCGAGGCCAAGAAGGCCGGGAGCGCCGTGAGATAGCCGAGCGGCGGGATGTCCGTCTCCCAGAAATAGGCCACCGCCAGGAAGGTGTAGGCCTGCACGATCGAGACCGAGACGCCCGCGATCAGCTTGGCGAGCAACAGCAGCCAGCGCGGATAGGGCGAGGTCAGCAGTACCTTCATGGACCCGACCTCGCGGTCGTAGACCATCGAGAGCGAGGATTGCATGCCGTTGAACAGCTGGATCATCACGGCCAGCCCCGGCACCACGTAGACCTCGTAGAGCACGTAGGTCTGGTAGGGCGGCTCGATGGAGACGCCGAGCGTGTTGCGGAAACCCGCCGCGAAGATGAACAGCCAGACCAGCGGCCGGACCAGGGCCGAGAAGAACCGCTCTTTCTGATTGAAGAAGCGCAGCAATTCCCGCCGGACGATGCCGCCGAGGCAAATCAGGTAGCCGACGGTGTCGAGCCGACCGATGCGCGCCGACGCGCTGTCGGCGGATGCAGCAGCGACCGGCGTCGACAGGCGTGTCGGAGCGCTCATGGGTGCTGCCCTCGATCGTACGATGATGCGCCGTTCGACGCCGTCATGCCGCCGCCCGCCCCGGCTCGGCCACGATGCGGCGGAACGCGTCCGCCAGGGCCTCCCCCGGGGCACCGATATCGCCGGCCCGGCCCTGCGCCACGATCCGGCCGCGATGCAGCACGACCGCGTCGTCCTCCGAGGAGATTTCCTCAAAGATATGAGTGGCCCAGAGAACCGACAGCCCCTCCTCGCGCACCAGCGCGCGCACGATCGCCACGATGTCGGTCCGCGATTCGAGGTCGAGGCCGACCGTCGGCTCGTCCAGCAGCAGCAGATCCGGACGGTGGATCAGCGACCGGGCGATCTCGATGCGGCGCGACTGGCCGCCCGAGAGCGTGCGGACCTTGTCGTGGCGCCGGTCCGCGAGCCCGACCCGATCGAGGAGCAGCCCGACGCGGTCCTTTCCGGCGCGACGGGTGATCCCGTGCAGGCTCGCGTGATACAGGAGGTTCTGCTCGACGGTGAGATCGGTATCCAGCGTCCGGGCCTGGAACACCACGCCGAGCCGGGCAAGTGCCCGGGAGGGCTCGCGGTCGAGGGCGTGGCCGAAGATCGAGACCCGTCCGGTCTGGTTGGTGTAGAGCCGGGTGATCACCGAGAACAGGGTGGTCTTGCCGGCGCCGTTGGGTCCGAGCAGCGCCGCGAAGCGGCCGCGGCCGACATCGAGCGAGACGTCGTCGAGCGCCGCGCGCGTGCCGAAGCGGTGGCCGACATGCTCCACCCGGAGCGCCGCCTCGCCGGTCATCGGCCGAGCGCTTTCCGGGCGTCGGCGACGGCATCGAGGCACTCGTCGAACTCGCCCTCTTTCTGCTCCCGCTCCGCGACCCGAAGGGCCTTCTTGAGCTTGGGCAGCGCGGCCTCGGACGGGTTCGCCGCGAGGGCGTCGCGGATCATGGCGATGCCCGCGGCGCAGGCGGAGGCATCGTCCGCCGCGAGGGCCGGGCCGGAGAGGACGAGGCACGAGGCCAGGAAGAACGCGCGCATCACTTCACCGTCAAAGTACCGGTCATGCCCTTGGCCTCGAGGCCGCGCGCCTCCCACTTGTAGCTGCCTGGCTTGATCGCAACGAACTCGATGGCGATCTCGCCGGGATCGTCGAATTCCAGGTGGTCGGGCGGGCCGCCGCCGTGGATCTCCTTGTGCTCGATCACGATCTGGTTGAACCAGATGTAGCGGAAGAACTCCGGCGCGTAGAACTTGTATTCCTGGTGACCCTTGGCGACGATGCGCAGCCGATAGGCCTTGCCGGATTCGAGCGTGATGTCCCTGTTCTCCACCGTGAAGTCGTTGCCCTGATCGTCGCCCAGGACGAGGTCGGGCAGGTTCTCCCGCTTCTTGGTGAGGTCCAGTGCCAGTGCCGGGCCGGCCGCGAACAGCCCCGCGCCGGCGAGAGCGGCCCATCGAAACATCCGCATCCTGTCGTTTCCCCCTGTGCCGCGTGATCCGCGGTCCTGGTTCATTCGAGCGGTCCCGCCGCCCAGCTCAGTTCGGCGAGATCGCCACGCCCCAGGGCAGCAGGCCGACCGGGATGCTCTTGACCACCTTCTCGGCGGCCACATCGATCACCGAGATGTCATTGGACGTGCCGTTCGTGGTGAACAGCTGCTTCTGGTCGGGCGTGAAGGCCAGCTGCCAGACGCGCTGGCCGACGGGGAGGTATTTCTCCACCGCGAACGTCTTGGCATCGATCACCGCGACGCGGTTGGCCGGGCCCAGCGCCACGAAGGCCTTGCTTCCGTCCTTCGTGATCCGGATACCCACGGGCTGGATCGCCTCGTCGTTCACGCTCGGGATCTTGAAGGTGATCTTCTTGATCACCCGGCGCTGGGCCACGTCGATGACGCTGACCGTGCCGCCGACCTCCGCGGACACCCACAGGAACTTGCCGTCGGCGGTGAATTCGGCGAAGCGCGGCCTTGCATCCACCAGCACGTTGTCGATAACCTGGAAGGTCTTCGTGTCGATGAAATGGGCCATGTTGGTCGTCTCGGAGGTGTTGACCAGGACCTTCCCGTCCGGCGACAGGCCCATGCCCTCCGGCTCGACGCCCACCGGCACCTCGGCGAGGACCTTGTTCTTCTCGATGTCGATAATCGTGACCTGGCTGTCGTCCTCGTTGGCGACGTAGAGCGGGTTGCCCGACGCGTCGAGGATGAACTGCTCCGGATCCGGACCCGAGCGCAGGGAGCGGACGACCTTGCCGGAGGCCGTGTCGAGCACGTCGATCCGGTCGTCGTCGCTGGCGCAGACGAACAGTTCCTTGCCGTCCTTGGACACGGTCACGCCGCGCGGGCGCCGGCCGACCTTCCAGGTACCGGTCACCGCCATCGTGTTCGTGTCGATGACGCTGACCGAATTGCCCTTCTCGTTGGTGACGTAGGCGGTGAAGGCGGCGGCCGGCCCGATGAGGGCGAACCAGGCGCCGAGGGCGACCACACTCAGACCTGCCTCGACGCGGCGGCTCATACCATTCCCTTCCCTTGCAGCTTCACGGCGTCCTCAATGGACGTTCTTGTCGGGCGATTGTAGTGCGATATCCGGGCGTTGGGAGGGCGCCGGCCGCTCGTCAACGCCGCAGGCAGTCCGGTCACTGTAACTTGCAGGTGGTCTCCGGGAGATCCACCCCCAGCGTGTCCAGGGGCGTGCGCTGGTGCAGGAAACCCTGTTCCGGCGCCACCGAGACCAGCGCCTTCGGTTGCACCACGATGATCGCCTGGCGCAGCTGGTGATCCCAGGGGCGGAAGCTCAGGGGCACGCCCTTGTAGGCCGGGAGGGTGAAGCCCGGATCAACGAGATAGGCGCCGATCACCGCCGGATCGTTAATCTTCTTGGCGGTCACGGCCTCGCCCACCGTCCGCACCGCAGCCCAGACCTGATAATCCAGGGGGCGCATCAGCCGGGAGGCCAATCGCCGGAACCGGTTCTGGGCCTGCGCGGCGCCCCAGGTCTCCAGCACCGGGGACCACGTGGTCGGTGTCAGCGCCTGCGTCCCGCCGACCGGGCGGGGATCCACCGTGCGGTAGGGGACGTAGTCGCCCCAATCGCCCTCCTCGTCGGCGACAACCGCCATGTCGTAGTCGAGCCCCCGGGTGAAGACCATCGCCTCCGCGCGGGTCGGCGTGTCGCCCCGCGCCTTGGCTAGGGGGCCGAAGGTCCAGGGCTTCTCGGCGGTGACCTTCAGCGCGAATTTCCGCGCCGAGTTGCGCATCGCGTCCGCGTAGGCCTTGTCGGCGTCGGTCGGGCCGACGATCAGAAAGATCTTCCGCCAGCGCATGACCGTGAGGTACTGCGCCAGGGCGTCGGTGAGCATCGCCCGGGACGGCAGGATGTGAAACACGTTGGCCCGGCAATCGGCACCGCGCAGCCGGTCGTCGGAGGCGCCGGCGTTCAGCACCACGACGCCCGTGTCCTTCACCGCATCCGCCACCGCCAGGACGGCGTCGGCGGGCAGCGCCAGGATGAGATAGCGCACGCCCTTGGCGATCAGGTCCTTCGCGGCTGCCACCGGGTCGGGCTTGTCGTCGGTCAGAGCCACGTCGTCGAGGGCGTAGGTCTGCTTGGTGAAGCGGCCGGTGGTGTTGTTGTCGGCGATGCCCATCCGGGCTCCGGCCAGCCCCTCATCCTCGGGGGCCGCCTCGGCGTCGTAGGAGGACGGGGCGGGCTGTGGCCGGTAGATCAGGCCGATATGGGTGTCGATGGCCTGTGGTGCGGGCTGCTGCGCCCGGGCCGCCATCGGCATGAGCGCCGCCAGGACGAGGGCCGCGCGCAGCCACTTCGGACGCGCCGGCCGCGGAAGAAGGGTCTGGGGTGCGGGATCGTGCATGTGCGCGGCCTCTACCAGTTTCCACCCCCGCCGCTCAATCGCGGCGCGTTGATGCGGTGTTCACGTTCCCGACGATGCACAGCCGGGCTTCGAAGATGGCTGCCGGCCCTCACGTTAGGTTCCAACCGTCTGCAGGCGCGGCACCTTGGGACGAGGACGCGGTTCGGAGGACGGTCTGTCGAGCGGGATGACCGGGACTTCGACGGCGCTAGATCCGTCGTGCGACGGCCGGGGCGCGAAGTACATTGCCAAAGTGTCCCGTCGCCCGACCTATGGCCGGAGAGGAGTCGCCCGTCGAGGCGGCCGCACCATGGAGAGGAACGTTCCGCCCATGCGCCACCTGTCCCTGCAAGCGGCGACCGCGTGCGGTCTCGTCGCCCTCGGAATCGCCCTGCCCGGCGCGGCTTTGGCCGCCGAGAAAGCGGCGGTGTTCCCCGTGGAGCTGTTCGAGCCCGGCGCGTCCTACGGGGCCAGGGCGCGCCCCGCCGATACCCGGAAGCTGACGCTCGTCACCGACGAATTGCGGAAGGCTCTCCACGACCAAGCCGGGCTGGAGATCGTCGACACGGCGCCGAAGGCCGACACCGTGGCCAAGGAAGGCCCCCTCTACAAGTGCGACGGCTGCGCGGCGGGCATCGGCAAGAGCCTGGGTGCGGACCTCGTCGTGACAGGCTATGTGGAGAAAGGGTCCGGTCAGATCTTCAACCTGAACGTCGCGATCGCCGATGCCGAGTCCGGCAAGGTCGTGCGCGGCGGGCAGGTGACGATCCGGGCCGACACCGACGAGACCTGGGCCCACGCCATGCGCTGGGTGGTGAAGAACCGCCTGCTCGCCGAGCCGCTGCCCGGGAAGTCCTGAGGCGTTCCATCGAGTCCCGAGTGTTCCGTGTCCTCCTCCTCCGTTCCGCGCCGAGCCCCGCCCCGCCTCCTCGTCAGCGTCCGTGATCCCGCCGAGGCCGAAGCCGCGCGGCTCGCGGGTGCCGACCTGATCGACGCCAAGGACCCGGAGCGCGGGGCCCTCGGCGCCCTCGAACCGGGCGTGGTGTGCGAGATCGTCGCCCGTGTCTCCGGCGGGGCCGAGACCAGTGCTGTCGCAGACCCGAATCCGGCGGCTCTGGCCGCGATGGCCGCAACCGGCGTGGCCTGGGTGAAGACCGGGCTCGATGCCGGGCACCGCGGCGACATCGCAGGCTGCGCGGCGCTCGCCGCGGCGGCGCCCGGGCGGGTGATCGCCGTGCTGTTCGCCGAGGACGGGCCTGCGGCCGAACTCGTGCCCGCGCTGGCGGAGGCGGGATTCGCCGGTGCGATGATCGATACGGCGGGCAAAACCGGCGCCCGCCTGCCCGATCTCGCTGCGTCGGATGACCTAGCGGCTTTTACGTCGGCCTGCCGCGCCCACGGCCTGATGAGCGGGCTCGCCGGCTCGCTTCGGGTGCTCGATATTACGGCCTTGGGGGCGCACGAGCCCGATTATCTCGGTTTCCGCGGCGGCCTCTGCCGCGACTTCGACCGGCGCAACGGCATCGATCCCCTGCGCATCGCGGAGGTGTTGCGCGCCCTGAGACCACACCACCGGGACGCCGCGTGATCGCCGTCGTGAAGGTCGGCGGCAGCCTGGAGACGGATCCGCATCGGCGGCGCGCCCTGCTGGCGTCGCTCGCGGACGGCGCGCTCGGCCGCTGCATCGTCGTCCCGGGCGGGGGAACCTTCGCCGGCGCGGTGCGGGCCGCGCAGGTCCGGGACCGGTTCAGCGATGCCGAGGCCCATCGCCGGGCCCTCGACGCCATGAGTGATGCGGCCGATATCTTCCGCGCGATCGAGCCGCGCCTCGTGCAGAGCCTGGACCCCTGGTCTGAGACCGCGCCGGCCCGGGCGCGGGTATGGAATCCGCGGCGGTTGCGCGCCGGCCATCCGGACATTCCCGAGACCTGGGACGTCACCTCCGACAGCCTCGCCCTGTGGCTGGCGCGCCAGGTCGGGGCGGAGCGCTGCGTGCTGGTGAAGTCCCGCGACCCCGCGCCGGGGCAGGATGCCGCCGCCCTGGCGCAGGACGGGCTGGTCGACGCCGCCTTCCCTGTCTTCGCCGAGCGCTTCGCGGGTCGGATCGAGATCTGGGGACCGGCTCAGCGCGTCGCGGTCGCGCCGAGGGTCATGGCGTGAGCGCTCCGGAGCACATCGTGTTCGTCACCGGGCGCCTCGCCCGGGCGCGGCTGGAGAAGGTCGCCGCCGGCCTGCCCGAAACATTTCGCTGGAGCATCGTGGATGCCGGCGTGAAGGTCGCGGCGCTCATGACGGAGGAGATCATCCGCCGCCGGGTCGAACTGCCCCCGGGCGCCACCCGTATCGTCCTGCCGGGCCGCTGCCGGGCCGATTCCGAACGCCTCGCCGGGCATTTCGGCGTGCCGGTGGAGCGGGGTCCCGACGAGGTCGTCGATCTGCCGGCCTGGCTCGGCCTGGCCGCCCGCAAGGTCGATCTCTCCCGGCACGACCTGCGGATCTTCTCGGAGATCGTCGATGCCTCTAAGATGAGCGTCGCGGAGATCCTGGCCAAGGGTCTCGACCTCGCCCGCCGGGGCGCGGACGTCATCGACCTCGGCGGCCTGCCCGACACGACGTTCCCGCATCTGGAGGATGCCGTGCGGGCCCTGAAGGGGGCTGGCCTGACGGTCAGCGTCGATTCCTTCTCCCGCGAGGAACTGGCCCGGGGCGCGGCCGCCGGCGCCGATTACCTGCTAAGCCTGAACGAGGAGACCCTCGACCTCGCCTTCGAGACGGACGCGGTGCCGATCCTGGTCCCGACACGGCCCGACGACCTGCCGTCCCTCGACCGGGCGATCGAACGCATGCAGAAGGCCGGGCGGCCGTTCCTCGCGGATCCGATCCTCGAGCCGATCCACCACGGGTTCGTGGATTCCATCGCCCGCTACCGCGAGACCCGCGCCCGCTGGCCCGACATCGCCATGATGATGGGGACCGGCAACCTCACCGAGTTGACCGAGGCGGATTCGCTGGGCATCACCGCCCTCCTCGTGGGCATGTGCTCGGAACTGGCGATCGGCAACGTCCTGATCGTCCAGGTCTCGAACCACACCCGCCGCACCGTCGAGGAGCACGACGCCGCACGGCGGGTGATGTACGCCGCCAAGGCCGATTCCGCCCTGCCCAAGGGCTACGGCCGGGCGCTGCTCGCCCTCCACGACAAGCGCCCCTTCGTGCAGAATCCCGAGGAGATCGCCCAGGCCGCCGCCGAAGTGCGCGATCCGAATTACCGGATCGCGGTCGCGGAGGACGGGATCCACGTCTACAACCGCGACATCCACAGGGTCAGCACCGACGCGATGGCCTTCTTCCCCGATCTCGCCGTGGCGAGCGACGGCGCCCACGCCTTCTATCTCGGGGCGGAACTCGCCAAGGCCGAGACCGCCTGGCGGCTCGGAAAGCGCTACGTGCAGGACGAGCCCCTCGACTGGGGTTGCGCGGCCGATGCCGAGATCGAAGACGCGACCGCCTTCAAGAAGGCCGGCCACACCCGGCATTCCGGCCCGGACGCCCCCCCGCCCGGTACGCGCGACGCCCGCCTGGTGAGGCCTGAGGCCGACGCGCGTCCCCCCGAGACCGTGTCCGCCGCCCCCGCCCGTTCCGGGACGGAGCCGGAGCACCGGCAGGATCCGCCCGCGCAGCTGGTCTGCGGTCGGCTCGTCCCATCGGACCGGACCTGAGCCGATGCCGCTGATCCTGGAGACCATCGTGACGACGCTCTCGCCGGCGGGCGAGGTCCACCTCGTCCCGTTCGGGTTGATCGGCGAGGCGGACGGCTACGTGCTGGCGCCGTTCCGGCCGTCGCCGACCATCGCCAATCTTGAGGCGAGCCCCTATTTCGCGGCCTCCAGCCCCCGGGACATCCGGGTGATCGCGGGCGCGGTGACCGGCCGGCGCGACTGGCCGACCGTGGCCTGCGACGCCATTCCCGGTCGCCGCCTCGCCGACAGCTTCGGGCACGCAGAGTTCGCGGTGGCTTCGGTCGAGGATCACGCGACCCGCCCACGCTTTCGCGGGCAGATGGTCCACAGCGCCGCGCACGCGCCGTTCATCGGCTATAACCGCGCCCAGGCGGCGGTTCTGGAGGGCGCGATACTCTCGACCCGGCTCCACATGCTGGAGCCCGACAAGGTGTTGACGGAGATGGCCTACCTCGCCATCGCCATCGGCAAGACCGCGGGCCCGCGCGAACGCGAGGCCTGGGACTGGATCGAGGACAAGGTTGCGGCGGCGCTCGGCCCCGCGGCGCGGATCCTCGGTCGGGACGACCGCTGAGGGCGGGAGGAGAAGGACACGATGAAGGCAATCACCCTGGCCTTGGCGGCCACCGCGGCGCTCGTCGCCGTGACGGCTCAGGCCCATGGCCCGACCCGGCGCAAGATTTCCGAGTCGATCGAGATCAACGCCCCGGCCGACAAGGTCTGGGCGGTGCTCGGCGACGTGAAGAACGCCGACTGGGTGCAGAACGTCACCAAGACCGAACTCACCGGCGACCCGGCGGGCAAGTTCAAGCGCGTGCTGACGCTGAAGAACGGCGATCAGATCCAGGAGACCAGCAACAAGTACAAGCCCGAGGACAAGCTGTTCTCGTACTACATCGACAAGGTCGACGTGAAGGACCTGCCGGCGAACGACTATTCGGCGACGATCACGGTCGAGCCCGAGGGCGACGCCAAGTCGAAGGTCGAATGGAAGGCGGCGTTCTACCGCGGCTACATGAACAACGATCCGCCGCCCGAGCTGAGCGACGAGGCCTCGGAGAAGGGCGTCGGCGACTGGATCAAGGCGAGCCTCGCGAATTTGAAGGCCAAGGTCGAGACGGGCTCGTGAGCCCGGCCCGGGGCCGATTGGCTTTCGCCGCCGGCCTCGCCCTCGTGGCGACCGTCGCCCGCGCCGAGCCGGCGCGGGAGGCGATCGTCACGGCGCAACTCGGCGGTGCCGTCGAGATCATCGACCTGAACGCGGGCACGCTGGTCCGCCGCATCCCCGTGGACGGGGCGCCAGCCGGTATCGCCCTGTCGGCGGATCGCAGGCTTGCCTACGTGACCCGCCCGGAGGGTCACGGGATTGCGGTAATCGACCTCGATGCCGGCCGCATCCTGTCCGAGGTGGCCCTGCCCGGCGGACCGCTCGGCATCGCGGCCGACCCGCGGGGCGGCACAGTCTACGTGGCCGACTGGTACGGCCACCGCCTGTTCGTCTTGACCGAGCGCGACGGCACGCTGCAGCCGGACGGCGAGATCGCCGTCGGGGCCTCGCCCTCCGGCATCGCCGTCAGCCCGGACGGGGCGACACTCTACGTGGCCAATCGCGAGGCCGATACGGTCTCGGTGGTGGATGCCGCCGGACGGCGTGAGACTAAGGTCATCCCGGTGGGCCAGCACCCGTTCGGCATCACCCTCGATGCCGCGGCGGGCCGGGCCTACACGGCCAACGTGACCAGCGACGACGTGTCGGTGATCGACCTGGCAGCGGGTCGTGAGATCGGACGGATCCCCACCGGCCGCCGCCCATACGTGATCGCCCTGGCGCAGGGCCGCGGCTTCGTCACCGATCAATATGCCGGCAGCGTCACGGTGTTCGACCTCACCACGCTCAAGCCGATCACCGACATCGATGTGGGCGACCACCCCGAGGGGATCGCAGCCGACGCCGACGGCCGCCTTTGCGTGGCCAACTGGGGCGATAATACCCTGAGCCTCATCGATGCTGGCACCCTCAAGGTGATCAAAACCGTACCGACAGGCAACGGCCCGCGCGCGTTCGGCACCTTCCTGCGTTGAAAGTCGGCACGCTTCGGGACGTCTCAAATCCGGGATGCCCCGAGATGCGCACGCCGCCCTCGGCGCAGCGCATCCCGGGTGCTTCGGCACGATCGCGGATGCCGCGTCGTGGTTTCCCCAAGGATGGAGCGGCCCGCCAAAGGGGTAAGACGCCTCGACCGGTCCGCGCCTGTCAGATCGCCGTCAGAACGTCCCGCGGTGCGGGGATCGCCGGTACGCGATGCGGGCCACCACCAGCGCGCCGCCCAACTGCAGAAATCCCGTTTCGCCCAGGTCGGGGGGGCCGAGATGGGCCTGGATCAGTATCCGCGTGAGTGCGTTCAGGGCGAGCAGGGTCAGGCAGAAGGCCGCTGCGGCCAGCAGGCTGGCGACGAACTCGGGCATACGATCGCTCCCGTTCCGAACGGGATCAGCCTAGCAAACCGTGAGCCAGGGCCAAGCTGCGCTTCCGGGATCGTCAGCGCCTTCGGGCGGGCGTCGCGGGCGCCTTGGCTTGCGCCGACGGGTCCTTCGCCGGTGCAGCGGGCATTTTGGCCTGCGCGGCCGGCGCCTGACGGGGCGTCTCGACGGCGAGCCGCTTGACCGGCCAGCCGTCGCTCCAGCGCTCCATGTCGGCAAGGCGCGGATTGGCCTTAAGGGTCGTCGCGTCGGAGCCGGCGAAGGCCGCGGCGGCGGCCAGATCGAAGGTCTTCCAGAATCCCAGGTAATCGAGCGCGTCCACCCGCGCGAGATTCACCTGCGCCACCAGCGTCTGCTGTTCGCCCGTCAGCGCCATATCGGCGGACCAGCGGAAGGGCGGCGGCTTCGGATCGTCCTTGGTCGCATCTTTCGGCTCCGGGGCGGGCTTGATCGCGCCGCCGTCGTAGGCCGTATCCAGACCGGCCGGGGCCGCCAGCGTCGCCGTGAGGGCCGGGAAGCCGTGATCGTCCGAGAGGATCCGAACGAACAGCTTGCGCTCGAACGGCACCCCACTCGCCTCACGCAGCAGGCGTCGGGCGGCCATGTCGGCGGCCCGCGTGTCCTTGTCGCCGACCATGGTGACGATGAGCGTGGACGGATCGATGACCGACAGGTCGCCGAGGGCGATGCCCCGCGATTTCGGTCCGCTGGCGATCCCACCGGGCGTCACGGCGAAGATCAGCTTCGGGACGGGCAGACCGCGCGCCTTGGCCTCGGCGGCGAGATCCAGGGCCAGGGGCGCGCCCGCCAGATGGCCGATCATCGCGACGCGCCCGAGGTCGGGCTTGGCCTCGCTGTCACCGGCGAGGTCGGCGAGGGCGGCCTTCACGAGTGATCCGGCGAGAGCGGGCGCGTCAGCCGGGCGGGTGCGGTTCACGTCCTGGAACCGCGGCAGGATGACGAGCCATCCCTGCCGGGCGAGGTGGTCGATCCAGGCCCCGTAGCTCTGCGGGTTCACGACCCCCCAGCCGTGCAGGAACACCGCGACCGGGCGGCCCACGTCCGGCGCGGCGCCCGCCGTATAGAACGCGAAGCTGCCGGCTGCGCCGCGCCCGAGGAGGCGCTTGGTTACCGCGGCCTTCCGGTCTCCGAAGCTCCCGGGCCCGTCTGCGGGCTGAGGCGGCGGCGTTGCCGCCCGGGCCGATATCGAACCGGCCAGGGTCATGATCGCGACCGCGACGAGCGATTCGCGAAGAGCGGTGAAACGCATGAAAGGCTCGATTGAGAAACGCGCTGCGCCGGCAGGACTGTCAGCGCTGAATAGCAGATTCTCTCCTGTTGGCGACTCGGTACGGCTCTTGTCGAAGCGGTAAGGCTTTAACCAACCGGACTTGTCTACGCGACTGCGCTCGCAGGGGCAGGCGGGAGCACCTGTGAGGCGCGATGATTTTTAACAGATCCTCTCGACGGTGCGCGGACTGACGCAAGCACATTGAGAAAGACGGCTGATCTGCACTCCCAGTCGGCGCGGAACGGGGAAAGGTCGCTTTTCGAGCGTCGAGCCGGCTCTACGGCGCGCTTGGGCGGCGTCAGGCCACGTGATGATCGCCCGGCCCCATACCGGACCCCTCAAGGCGCCGGGCGAGGTCCGCCAGTTCCAGAGGCAGCACCTGATCGGCCGCGCCGTAGAAACTGCGCAGTTCCTCGCTGAGGGATTCGAGAACTGTGGTCTCAGCCGTATCCCACTCCCCGGAGCGGCGGAGGGAATCGGCGTGATTGGCAGCGACGATCTTCATGGCGACGCTCGATCTGCGGTCTTTGGCGGGGGGGGGCGGCGCCGCACGTCAGGAGTGGCGTACAACGACGCCCCTGCTTCAAGTTTCCAAGCCGGGACTGATAATTTTGCCCCCGGGACCGATGATGGATGGACCACCGGTGCTGGGCGCGCGGCCCGCGGCCTGCTCGACCCAGGCCAGGATATCCTCGGCACGCCAGGGCTTCGGAATGAAGGTCGCGGAAACCCGCAGATCGCTCGGCTGATCGCCCGCGTCGCCTGATGTCAGGAGCACCCTGACCCGCGGCCAGGTTACGCCGATGATCCGCGCCAGTTCGAACCCGCCGATCGGTCCGGGCGTTCGCACGTCCGAGAAGACGACGCTGACCTCGTCGCCCCGGTCGTTAAGGATGGCAAGTGCCCGATCCGCGGTCTCGGCTTCGATCACGGTGAAGCCCGTATCCTCCAGGAGTGTGGCCGCGAGGAAGCGCTCGTCGGGTTGGTCCTCCACGACGAGAATCACGGGTTTCTGGCCGGTCTGTACCGAATCGCTCATGGGCCAGGACACTCTACAAGGGCTGAACGGCGGCCGCCGCGATCGGTTCAACACCGCATCGCGGTATCGAACCGGATCCGCGCGGACACGGAGCCTCCTGTGATCCTGGCATAATCGAGAAGTTCTGGTTGTGTCTTGAGTAACACAGCCTTCGACCAACGCCGAGATAGCCGTGCCGACATGGTCCAAAGACCTGCCGCCGAGCGCGATAGGTCAGTTCCAGGAAGCGATCGGAAGAGGCGGTTCATCCGGGACGGCGAAGGCGTCACCACATCCCGATCGAGCGCCGTAGTCCCGCACGGATTACCGCTCAGCCGACATCGTGCGCCTTGAGAAAGGCCAGCGCGCGCTGCCATCCGTCCTCCGCGGCCTCGCGCCGATAGCTCGGGCGGTAATCCGCATGGAAGCCGTGCGGCGCATCCGGATAGACGACCAATTCGACGCTCTTGCCCGCAGCCTTGGCCCGGTCGCGCGCCTCCTCCGCCGAGGCGACGGGAATGCCCGTATCGGCCCCGCCGTAGAGGGCGAGCAGCGGCGCGTTGATCTCCGCAGCGACATCGCCGGCCGTGCGCGGCTGGATGTCGGTCCGCTCGCCGCCGATGGGCCCGTACCAGGCGACCGCCGCCTTCAGGTCGCGGCGATGCGCGGCGTAGAGCCACACGTCGCGCCCGCCGCGGCACCATCCCATGACCGCGAGCCGGTGCAGGTCGCCCTTCGCGGCCGAGCCAGCCCAGGCCGCCGTGGCATCCAGGTCGTTGATCCACTGGGCATCCGGCGTCTTCGCGATGACGTCCCGGATGATGATCTTGGGATCGGTCATAGTCGAGAGATCGCCCTGCCGGGCATAGAGCTCGGGCGCGACGGCACAATATCCGACCTTGGCCAGGCGACGGCAGATGTCCTTGATGTACTCGTGGACGCCGAAGATCTCCTCGATCACCAGAACGATCGGGAACGGCCCCTCCCCCTCCGGGACGGCCCGATAGGCGGGCATCGGCCCGTCCGCGGCCGGGATCTTCACCTCGCCGGCCTCGATGCCGGTGGCGTCGGTGTGGATCACCTGCGCTTCGACCCGCGTCGTGGCGAGAGTCAGGCCGCTCATCAGGCTGGTCATCACGAAGCCGCGCCGCGACAGCGGCGGCACGATCAGGCCATCGAGACCCGCCGCGCGCCCTGCCGTGTCCTGATCCGCCATGGTGGGGTCTCCGTTGCTGCCCGGGAAGGGGTAGCGCGTTTGGCGACCGGCGTCTCCCAGGGGCCCGAAACTCCGGCGCGGATCGCCCTCGGCTCGACCAAAACTCCTTGGACGAAAAACGGTCGGGCGCCCGCCAGGGCCACCGACATCGTCGCCCCTCGTATGAGGCGTTACGCCCCCGCGGCGGTGAGCGCGCGGATGGCGGGCCGTGCCGTCGTCCAGACCCTGGCCGGCATCTCCCGCGGCTGCAGCATGTCGGACAGCGTGACGAAGGTCTCCGCGGCCGGCGCGACCACGGCTCGGATCCCGTAGCCCAGCGCGAAGGACCGGATCAGCTCGGCGTCCCGGGCGATGCCGAAACACTCGAGGGCGGCGAGAAACGCCTCCCGGAACAGGCTCGGCCGGCACCAGCGCTTCTCGGCCATCTGCAGCGGCCAGTCCCAGAGGCCCTCGGCCCGGCGCCTCGCGAGCGCGTCACGCGCGATGAAATAGCCGGTGTCCCGGTGCTCGATCCCCTCCGCCTGCACGGACCACTCATCATTGCCGTACAGCTCGGCCTCGGCCACGTCGTTCATCGGGTCCTCCGCGCTGGCTCGGCGTTCCGAAGCACCGGAACATTGCCGGAACACTGGCGCGGTTCGGCGCGTTGGTCAAGGTGATTGTTCCCGATGCGTTCGCTCAGACGGGACCCACCTCAGCGGCTTCGGAACAGCGCGTGCTCGACCCGGTCGCCGGGCTGGATACCGAGCTTGGCGGCCGTGCCGGCATTGAGTTCCAGAACGGCCACGACCGGGCTCCCTGACGGGATGATCGCGGTCGAAAGCGGCTCGGTGTCGGCCGCGATCCGGCTGATGGTTCCGTCCGGCCGGATGAAGACCATGTCCAGCGGCAGATAGGTGTTCTTCATCCACATAGTGACGGGCTCGTCACGCTCGAAATCGAACAGCATTCCGTGATCGGCCGCCATATGCCGGCGGAACATGAGACCGCGGGACCGGCCGGCATCGTCGCGCATCACCTCGACGTCGAAGCGCTTCGGCCCCGCCTTCGTGACGATCGTCAGCGCCTCCGCCTTGGGCGTGGCGGCCTGGGCCGGCGCCTGCGCGTGGACAGCCGGGACCGGAAAAAGGGTCGTCAGGCCAAGGCCGGCGATGGTCAGGGCCGTCGCGAGGCGGGACAGAACGTTCACGGGCTGGAGCCTCTCGGAAAGTGATGCGCCGTTTCAGCGCCGCTCCGCGCTGAGATAGTCCAAGACACCCGCGGGGGGAATCCGCGTCAGGGATCACCGGCTTCGGAACGGGATATGCGGAGCGGAGCCAGAAAGCGCCGCCTCGGCGCATCCCCCCGGGGGTCGGGATCGCGGCGGCGCGCTAATGCGAGGCCGGGAGCGCCCCGTCGATCAGTCGGACCTCGGCGGCCATGACGCCCTTCGAGCCGTCCCCGTAGCGGACCAGCACCGCCTCACCGGGCTTGAGTTCGGCGATCCCGTACCGGCGCAGGGTTTCCATGTGCACGAAGATGTCGGGGGTGCCGTCGCCCCGGGTCAGGAAGCCGAACCCCCGCAGGCGGTTGAACCATTTCACGACGGCGGTCTCGAGGCCGCTCGTCGGCGTCACGGTCACGTGGGTCCGCGGCAGCGGCATCTCCGAGGGATGCACCGCCGTTGCCTGATCCAGGGAGACCACCCGGAAGGCCTGCCAGCCGCGCGGCCGCTCCACGGCCTCCACGACGATGCGCGCCCCCTCGCTCGCCGCCTGATAGCCGTCCCGACGAAGGCAGGTGACGTGGAGGAGGATATCGGGCGCCCCGTCATCCGGCACGATGAAGCCGAATCCCTTGGAGACGTCGAACCACTTGATGTGGCCGGCCACCTCGACGAGGTCCAGAACCTCGTCCTCGCGCTGCATCGTCTCGCCGCCTCGGAGGTCGGCTGCCCGATCGAGGTTCTCCGGCCCGGATCCGCGTTCGTCAGACATGGCCGAGCAACCTACCCTGAATCACGCCGCGCGCTCTCCTGGCAAGATTAACGAAGTCCTGACTCCCGGGAAGCCCGTTTCGTCGGCAGGCGAGCTTGGCCGAGTTGCAATCTCGATGCTTGTATGCGCGGCGGCAACAGTCGATCGGTCGCAGGTCGTGGACCGATAGGTCTAAACGCACAGCGTCGTAAGGCGAATCTTCCGTTTGGCGGTCCCCGAAGTCGGCCGGAAGATCGAACCCCGGCACCGGTCACGTTTTTGAGAGGGTCCGTCGATCGCGGCACGCCGTTCCGGGTCGGCGCGGCGGGGCCTTGGCACCCACCGTAGCCGCGTGGTTTGGGTTCGACATCATGTCCGTCGACCCCGCCATCGATCTGCCCCCGGCCGCCCCGACCCCCGGGGCGCGGCGGCGATTGCCGATCATCGATGCGGCGCGCGCCACGGCCCTCGTCGCCATGGCGAGCTACCACGGGCTCTGGGACCTCGGATATCTCCGGCTGACCGCCGAGAACTACGCCCTGACGCCAGCCGGCCACCGCGCCGCCGAAACCATCGCCGGCAGCTTCCTGATCCTGGTCGGGGTCGGGCTCGTCCTGATGAACGGCCGGGGCCTCCGCCTCCGGCCGACCCTGATGCGGCTCGCGCGCATCGGCGGTGCGGCCGCCCTGGTGACCCTCGGGACCTGGATCGCGTTCCCCGACGCCTACGTGTTCTTCGGCATCCTGCACTGCATCGCGTTGTCGAGCGTGCTGGCGCTGCCCTTCCTGTTCCTGCCCGTACCGATCACCGCCCTAGCGGCAGCCCTGGTGCTCGCCGCACCGCTTCTCGTGCATGCGGCGGTGCTGGATGCGCCCGCGCTGTTCTTCCTGGGCCTCGGATCGGTGACGCCGCGGACCAACGATTACGTCCCGCTGTTCCCCTGGTTCGGCTTGGTGCTCGCCGGGATCGTCCTCGGCCGGGTCGGCCTGCCCAGGCTCGCGGGCTCGCGCCTCGGCGCCTGGTCACCGCGCTCGGCCCTCGGTCGCGGCGCGACCTTCACGGGCCGCCACAGTCTCGCGGTCTACCTGATCCACCAGCCGGTTCTGCTCGCCCTGCTCACCGGCGTGGTGGCGGTCACCGGTTCGAACCCGCGTGCCGGTCTCCGCTCGTTCCGCGCCGATTACGTGACGATCTGCACCCGCACCGGCGGCGAGCCGCCGCTCTGCCGGATCGCCGCCCGTTGCACGTCGGACGCGCTCCTCAAGGAGGATCTCTTCCGGGAGGACGGCAGGCCGTTCAGCGTGCCGGAGCGGCTGCGGGCTCAGGCGCTGTCGCAGGGGTGCTACAGCACCATCGAGAATGCCGCGCACGCGCCGCACTGACGCGCGCTGCGACAGACGCCGGCTCAATCCTTGGCGCGTTCCACGTAAGCCCCGTCGGCGGTCATGACGACGACGCGCGTCCCGGCCGCGATATGCGGCGGCACGGTGGTGCGCACGCCGTTCGACAGGGTGGCGGGCTTGTAGGATGAGGAGGCAGTCTGCCCCTTCAGCACCGGCTCGGTCTCGGTGACCTCCAGGGTCACGCGCTGCGGCAGCTCGATCGTCAGCGGCACGTCGTTATGGACGGACAGCATGACCGCCATGCCCTCCTGGAGATACGGGGCGGCGTCACCGACCACGTCCGCCGGCACCGCGACCTGCTCGTAGCTCTCGGGGTTCATGAAGTGGAACCCCTCGGCGTCGCTGTACAGGAAGGTGTGCTCGCGATCCTCCACGAAGGCGCGCTCGACCTGCTCCGTGGTCCGGTACCGCTCGGACACCTTCACGCCGTCCGTGATGCGGCGCATGTCGAGCTGGGTCACCGGCGTGCCCTTGCCGGGATGGATGTTCTCGGCGAACAGGATCACGTAGAGCTTGCCGTCTTTGTCGACGACGTTGCCCTTGCGGAGCGTTGAGGCAATCACCTTCACGGAATGGCGTCCTGCATTGACATGGGGAGCGGCACGCGCCAAGCGCGGGCTCTGCGTTTCGGACCCTCGCCACTATCGCATCTGCGTCCCGGTTGCCAGCGGGCGCCGAACCGTCGACGCGAGCCGACACCGGGTCCGTCGCGAACGCGTCGGCCCTGCGGCCGGACGGGGCCGAGGATGAGCCTGTGCCGAACCCAGCCGACCCTCGCCCGGCCCTGACCGCCTCGCCGCCCCGATGGTGGACTCCGGACCGCCATGCCGACCGCCGTCCGGCGCTGATCCTGCGCAACAGGCTCCTGGCGGCGATCCGGGCGTGGTTCGCTGCGGGCGACTTCGTCGAGGTGGAGGCGGCCTGCCTCCAGGTCTCGCCGGGCAACGAGGCGCATCTCTCGGCCTTCGCCACCGAGGCCGTCGGCGCGAGCGGTGCGCGCACGCCGCTCTATCTCCACACCTCGCCGGAATTCGCCTGCAAGAAGCTGCTGGCCGCCGGCGAGACGCGGCTGTTCAGCGTCGCCCGCGTGTTCCGCAACCGCGAGCGCGGGCCGCTGCACCATCCGGAATTCACGATGCTGGAATGGTATCGGGCCGGCGCGCCCTATACGGCGCTGATGGCGGATTGCATCGCATTGATTCGGCAGTCTGCCGCCACCGCGGAACTGCGCCGCTTCGTCTTTCGCGGCCGGGAGGCCGATCCCTACGCGGAGCCCGAGCGGCTGACCCTGGCCGAGGCCTTCGACCGGTTCGCGGGGATCGACCTGCTCGCCACCGTCACGCGCACCGGCGAGACCGATCGGGACGCCCTCGCCCGTATGGTCGCCGGTGCGGACCTGCGGGTCGCGTCGGACGATACCTGGGCCGACCTGTTCTCCCGGGTCCTCGTGGCGCGCATCGAGCCGCATCTCGGCATCGGACGGCCGACGATCCTGTGCGAGTATCCGGTGAGCGAGGCGGCGCTTGCCAGACCGGCGCCGCACGATCGCCGGGTGGCCGAGCGTTTCGAACTCTATGTCTGCGGGGTCGAACTCGCCAACGCGTTCGGCGAACTGACCGACCCGGAGGAACAGCGCCGCCGCTTCGAGATCGAGATGGCGGAGAAGGTCCGCGTCTACGGCGAACGCTATCCGATCGACGAGGAGTTCCTCGCTGCCCTCGCGACGATGCCGGACGCGTCAGGGATCGCCCTGGGCTTCGACCGGCTGGCGATGCTCGCCTGCGGCGCCGGCCGCATCGAGGATGTCATCTGGACCCCCGTGGCGGAGACCCTGGCGTGACCGATACCCTGCGCAGCGCCGACGACTTGGCCGCCGCCGGCCTGATCTCCGGCGTCGAGGCCGAGGTGCTGCGCACGGTGCTGGCCCGCTACGCCGTGTCGCTGACACCCGACATGGCCGAGCTGATCGATCCGACCGACCCGGACGATCCCATCGCCCGCCAATTCGTGCCCACCGCGGAGGAAGTCCGGATCGCGCCGGAGGAGCGTGCCGACCCGATCGGCGACGCCGCCCACGCGCCGGTGACCGGGATCGTCCACCGCTACCCCGACCGCGTGCTGCTCAAGCCGCTGCACGTCTGCCCCGTCTATTGCCGCTTCTGCTTCCGCCGGGAAATGGTCGGGCCGAATGGCCTCGGGACGCTGAGCGAGGACGAGCTGGAGGCCGCCATGGCCTACATCGCCGGCGATCCGCGGATCTGGGAGGTGGTGCTCACCGGCGGCGACCCGTTCGCGCTCTCGGCAAGACGCCTCGGAATCATCGCGGGGCGGCTGTCGGCCATTGACCACGTGCGCGTGCTGCGGATCCACACCCGCGTCCCCGTGGTCCGGCCCGACAGCGTGACGGATCCGCTCGTGCGCGCCCTGCGGACGTTCGGAGGCGCGGTCTTCGTCGCCCTGCACGCCAACCACCCGCGTGAGTTCACGCCGGGCGCCCGTGCCGCCTGCGCCCGTCTGATCGATGCCGGCATCCCGATGGTGAGCCAGTCCGTGCTCCTGCGCGGCGTCAACGACGATGCGGCGACGCTGGAGGCCCTGATGCGGACCTTCGTCGAGAACCGGATCAAGCCCTACTACCTGCACCACGGCGATCTCGCCCCGGGCACAGCCCACCTCCGCACCGGTCTCGCGGAGGGACAGACCCTGATGCGGACCCTGCGCGGGCGGCTCTCGGGGCTCGCACAGCCCACCTACGTGCTCGACATTCCCGGCGGCTACGGCAAGGTGCCGGTCGGGCCCAGCTATCTGCGCGACACCGCCGACGGGCAGCGGGTGACCGATCCGGACGGGCGCGAGCATCCCTATCCGCCCGAGGCATGAGGAAGACGCGTGACGCAACGCAGGCTCTGGGGACGGCTCACCTCGGTGAACGTCCAGAAGGCGGTCTGGGGGCTCGACGAGGCCGGACTGGCCTACGAGCGGATCGCGGCCGGCGGCGCCTACGGAATCGTCGCCGATCCCGCGTACCGCGCCCTGAATCCGAACGGCCTGGTCCCGACGCTGGAGGAGGACGGCTTCGTCCTCTGGGAGTCGAACGCGATCCTCCGCTATCTCGCGGCGATCAGCCCGGCCCTCGCGCTGCCGGATGATCCCCGCGCCCGCGCCCATGTCGAGCAGTGGCTCGATTGGCAGGCCACCAGCTTCACGCCCGCCATGCGCGACGCCTTCTGGCAACTCTATCGGTCGTCGGCGCCCGACCGCAGCGTCATCGCGGCTTCGGTCGCCAAGACCGAGGCCATGGCGGCGATCCTCGACGCGCATCTCGCGGTACGCGACTACGTGGTCGGGGACCGGTTCGGCATCGCCGATATCGCCCTCGGCTGCGCGGCGCATCGCTGGCTGAACCTCCCCACCGACCGCGTCGAGCGCCCGGCGCTGCGGCGATGGTACGCGCGCGTCGCCGCGCGGCCGGCGGCGGCCCGGGCACTCGGCGAGCCCATCGCCTGAGGGCTTGGCGGCCCAGGTCTCGGCCCTGACAGGTGGCGCTGGTGCTCGGACAGGCGCCTGTGCGGCCCCTGAACAGGATCACACCGTGGCGCCGATCTGCCAGGGCGCGAATTCCGAGGACCCGAAATCGAACTGCTCGCTCTTGGTCCGCTCGCCCCCCGCGACGCGCAGGATCTGTTCGAAGATCCGGCGCCCGGCCTGCTCGACGCTCTCCGCCCCGTCGAGGATCGTGCCGCAATTCACGTCCATGTCCTCCTCGAGCCGGCGATACATGGCCGAGTTCGTGGCGATCTTGATCGAGGGGGCCGGCTTGCAGCCGAACACGCTGCCGCGGCCGGTTGTGAAGCAGACGAGATTCGCGCCGCCCGCCACCTGCCCGGTCGCCGAGACCGGGTCGTAGCCGGGTGTGTCCATGAACACGAAGCCCTTGGCGGTCACGGGGTCGGCGTAGCGCAGGACGTCCACGAGGTTGGTGCTCCCGGCCTTGGCCATGGCGCCCAGGGATTTCTCCAGGATCGTCGTGAGGCCCCCGGCCTTGTTGCCGGGCGATGGGTTGGCGTCGATCTCCGATCCCTCTCTGCGGGTATAGTCCTCCCACCAGCGCATCAGGTCGACGAGCTTCTGGCCGATCTCGGCGCTCACGGCACGGCGGGTGAACAGGTGCTCCGCCCCATAGGTCTCGGTGGTCTCCGAGAGGATCACCGTGCCGCCGTTCCGGACCACGAGGTCGCTGGCGATCCCGAGCGCGGGATTGGCCGAGACCCCCGAATAGCCGTCCGAACCGCCGCATTGCAGGGCGACGATCAGCTCGCCCGCCGGCACCGGTTCGCGGCGGACCACGTCGGCCTCGGGCAGGATGCCCTTCACGAAGTCGATTCCGGCCTCGACGGTCCTGCGGGTGCCGCCCAACGCCTGGATGTTCATGCTGCGGATCCGGTCGCCGAGCCCCTGCTCCTCCAGGAAGGCACCGATCTGGTTCACCTCGCAGCCGAGCCCGATCATCACGATGTGCGAGAAGTTGACGTGCCGGGCATAGCCGGCGAGCGTCCGGCGCAGGAGCCGCAGCGGCTCGCCCATCGCCATGCCGCAGCCGGTCTTGTGGGTCAGCGCCACGACGCCGTCGACGTTCGGATAGGCGGCGAGCGGGTCGAGGCCGAGGATCGGGTGCCGCCGGAACGCGTCGGCGATGAGATTCGCCACGTGGGCGCTGCAATTCACCGAGGTCAGGATGCCGACGTAATTGCGGGTCGCCACGCGCCCGTCGGGGCGACGGATGCCCTGGAAGGTCGCTTGCGGCGTGATGCTCTGCGTCGGCCGGACATCGACCCCGAACGCGTAGTCGCGGGCGAATGCGCCCATGCCGAGATTGTGGACGTGGACATGCTGTCCGGCGGCGATGTCGGCCTTCGCGAAGCCGATGATCTGGCCGTACTTGAGCACCGGCGCGCCGCTGCGATGCGGGCGCACCGCCACCTTGTGGCCCGCCGGGATCCGCTCGGCCGCGGTCACGCCGTCCGCGACCGGCGTGCCGGGCTCGATCGCGGCCCGGGCGACGACGACGCCGTCGTCGGGGCGCAGGGCGATGACGGGAAAGGCGGACATGGGGCTCTCCTCGGGATGCGTCACGGTCGCGTCGCTCATCGGGCCGGCTCGGGGCGGAGCGCCGGGACGCGGGCGTCCCGGACCGGCAGCGGTGCGATCTCGCCGACCACGAACAGGTAGATGAAGGCGCCGAGCAGGCAGAAGCCGCCGGCCACCATCAGCGGGATGGCGAACGAGCCCTGCGTGACGGTGAGCATGATTCCGGTGAAGGTCGTCGTCACGATGCCGGCGACGTTCGAGGCGAAGTTCTGGATCCCGCCGATCGAGGCCACGTGGGCCGGCGTCGGCGCCACGTCGCCGGGCAGCGCCCAGATCGACGCGGCCGTGAAGGCGAGGCTGCCATAGGCCACGGCGAAGCACAGCAGGGCGACGTAGACGTTGGGCGCGATGATCGACAGCGTGATCACCGAGGACATCAGCATGCCGCCGACCAGGCAGGTCTTGCGGGCGGCGGTGAGGCTCCAGCCCCGGCGATAGAGAGCGTCCGAAGCGAAGCCGCCGAGCCAGCCCGCGGGGATCGAGGCGAGGGCCGGCAGGGTACCCAGGGTGCCGAGTTCCGCCAGCGAGAAGCCCCGGGCCTTGATCAGGTAGGTCGGGAACCACGTGATGAAGAAGTAGATCACGAAGTTCAGGCAGAAGAATCCGGCCATCATCCCCCAGACGGTGCGGTACCGGAACAGGGACAGCCACGGCACCTGATTCTGCGCCTCGGCGGCATCGACGGCCTTCGGCCGCTCCTGCGCGGCGCGGAGTCGGGCGAGGTCCTCCGGCGCGACGGCGGGGTGGTTCTCGGGCTCGCGGTAGAGCCACATCCAGAACACGGCCCAGACGAAGCCGAGCAGCCCGGTGACGATGAACGATTCGCGCCAGCCCAGCGTCGCGATCACCAAGGAGACCAGGGGGATCGCCAGCGCCGATCCGACCCGCGAGCCGCTGTCGAAGATGCTGCTGGCAAAGCTGCGCTCGCTCCGCGGGAACCACGAGGCCGCGACCTTGGCAAAGGACGGGTAGGCCCCGGCCTCGCCGACGCCGAGCAGCATGCGCAGGCCGAGCAGCGACAGGAAGCCCCGGCCGGCGGCGGTCAGCGCCGTGCAGGCCGACCACCAGACCACCGCCGCCACCAGCGACAGCCGCGCCCCGACCCGGTCGGCGACGTAGCCGAAGGGCAACTGCATGATCGCGTAGGTCCAGAAGAAGCCCGACAGGATCAGGCCCAGGTCGGTGGTGTTCAGCCCGAGCTCCTTGGCCATGGAGGGGGCTGCGACCGCGAGGTTGGCGCGGTCGATGTAGTTGATCGCGTTGGCGGCCATGCACAGGCCGATCATGAGCCAGCGTAAGCGGGGCATCGTGCTCCTCCCGAACGCGGGGATGGCGTCCCCGTCTGGAGCGGCGCCCCCGTTTTGGCCGGGGGTCGCCGCGGTCTCGTCCGATCAGGTCCGCTTCCGCGGACCCGGCTCAGTCACGGTAGGCATCCCCGTCGAGCCCGTGCGGCCGGCCCGCGGCCAGGAGCGTCTCCCAGACCGGCTCCGGCAACGGGACCCCCTCGGCGAGGCGCTGGGCGCGCATGCGGCGCTCCGGCTCGCCGGGCAGTAGCACCTCGGCGCCCGGCATCGGCCGGGCGCTCTTGAAGAAGTCGAGATAGGTTCGCGCCTCGGTGGCGAGGGCGTCCTCGGTCCCGAAGGCTTCGGGCCTCACGTAGATCGACAGCATGCCGTTGCAGATCCGCCGCCGGCCCGGCCCCGCCGTGCCGGAACCGGTGAGCGCCCCGGCGAGCAGCTCGCACATCAGGGCGAGGCCCGAGCCCTTGTGCTCGCCGAAGGCGCGGATCGCCCCCGTGCCGCGCTGGTTGTCGCGGGCGTCCCCGTCGAGGGGGCCGAACAGCGTCACGGGATCGGCGCTGAGGCGACCGTCCGGTTCGATCAGCGCGCCCGCCGGCAGCGGCTTGCCGCCCCGGGACGCGACCAGCACCTTGCCCTCGGCTACGGCCGAGGTGGCGAAATCGAGGATGACCGGCTCGGAATCCGGCACCGGGAAGCCGGCCGCGAAGGGGGCCGTGGAGAACCGCCGCTCGACGGAGCCGAAGGGCGCCACCAGCAGGCTCCCCGACACGTTGACGAAATGGACCGAGACCAGCCCCGACGCGGCGGCGCGCTCCGCCCATTCGCCGATCCGGCCGAGATGCCCGGCATGCCGGAGCGCGACGATCCCCACGCCGTTCGCCTGCGCCTTGGCGATCCCAAGATCGGTGGCGAAGGGCCCGGCGGTCTGCCCGAACCCGTAATGCGCGTCGATCAGGGCGAAGCACGGGGCATCGCTGACGATCTCAGGGACCCGGCCCGCCTCGACCTCGCCCGCGCGCAGCCACTCCACGTAGCGGGTGACCCGGACGACGCCGTGGCTGTCGTGGCCGGTGAGGTTGGCGGCGACCAGGAAACGGCCGATCCGCTCTGCCTCCGCCTCCGCGCAACCCTCGCGGACGAAGATGTCCCGCACATAGGCGGACAGCCTATCGGCCGAGATCCGCATGCCGTTACCTCCCTGGCCGCACCTCGCCGGGCGCGTGCGGGATGAAGCTAGCGCTCAAGGACGTGCCGCGCGAGCACCGGCGGTGACGTCCGAGCGGACCTGTCGTCCGATCGAAACATCGTCGGCGGGGGGCCCGTCACGAGATCTCGCGGATCAGCTTGGCGATGATCGCGCGCCCGAACGCCTCGAAGCCCTCGGCGGTCATCACGAACGCCCCCTCGCCGCCGATCACGAGGTTCCGGTAATAAGCCGCGAGGCCGCCGGCCGGGTTGGTGTGCTCCCTCAGGAAACCGGGCATTCCGTCCGGATCGGTGAGGATCACGATGCCGTTCACCGTGATCCCGGCCGTTACGGCGGCGTCCCGGGCCTCCGTGATCGAGCGGCCGGCATTGCCGGTGCCGTCACCCGAGACGTCGATCACCTTCCTGTCGGTCCGGAACGGTGCCCGCGCCAGCAGGTCGGCGGCGAAACCGATGGCCGATCCGATCGCGGTCCGGCCGTAGAAGGGGCGCTCCGCTGCGGCGAGCCGCGCCGCGAAGAGGCCCGCATCCTGCGCGGAGGCGATCACCATCCAGTCGACCGCGACGCGCTGCTCCCCGGGCCCGGCCCAGTCGAACAGGGCGACGCCGATGCGCCCGGCCGGCCCGTCGGCGATGGCCCGCAGGATCCGGGGATCGGCGAAGGCCTCGCCATAGCCGCGCCGTTCCAGGTCGAAGCGCGCCTCGCTGATGCTCAGGGAGACGTCCACCGCGAGCGCCAGCAGCACGTCCACGTCCAGGTCGGCCGCGGCGGCGCGGCCGCCGGGGAGGGACAGTGTCGCGAGCATTCCGGACAGGAGCTGGCGTCGCCGCATGGCCGACACTCGAGGGGAGGCGCCGCGCGCGGGGGCGGACGGCCGCATCCCAGGCAACGGACCTGCCGCCCCGCCAGTTCGATCCGTCGCCAGCCCGGCTCGAAATGGTTCCGCGCCGGGCCCTCGGCACCGTGCCGCTTTTGGTCCCATCCCGTGCCTGCCCGACGCCGCTAACTGGGCCTCACGAAGGCGCGTTGTGCGCTGCGAAAACCGGAAAACATCCTATGCGCATCGTCCACCGGATCGGACGCGGTCTCGAGAGCTTGATCGTGGCGGCCCTCATCGGGGCCGTGGCCCTGTTAAGCCGAACGATCGACGCCATGATCGGCTTCGTCGGCCGCCAATCCGATCGCCTCGAGGCCGGACTGGGGGAACTCGCCCGCCAATCCAAGGAACGGCACAGGCAGCAGGGCCGGCGACTGATCGATCCGATCAGCCTGAAATAGGTCGATGGCCGGGGCTCCCGTTTCGGGACGACGTGCTACAGCCCCGGCCCCTTGGCGGCCCCGAAGATGCGGCCGGGCCGATTGTCGGCACCACCCTGCAGCAGCACGACCCAGCTGTCGGCTTCGGCGATCGCGGCCTGCGTGTCGGGCACATCGAAGCTGACCGCCTGGCCGGTCCAGTGGCCGAGATGCTGCAGCCCCCGCACCACGTTGACGTAGGTCGCGGTCCGGCCGCCATTCTCGCCGGCCTGGATCGCGATCACCCGGCTGCGCAGGACGGGGACCAGCCAGACCTCGCCGCGCAGATCGGCCGCGAGGTCCGGCGCCGCCCCGATCTCCACCTGGATCCGGTCGCCGCGGATCTCGCCGCGCACCGGCACCGGCAGGCCGCCGCGCTGAGACGCATCGCGCATCAGCCGGTCGAGACCGGCTCTGTCGGAGCCCACCACCACGCCGCTGCCATCGATCACCGCCTGCGGGGTGAAGACCTGCCGGGCGCCGCGCGTCCGCGCATAGGCCCGCTGACGCTCGGTGAGGGGCCGCGAGGCCAGGGTGTCCTTCCAGCCGAGGTAATCCCAATAGGTCACCGGAAGGGTCAGGGCGATCACCCCGGGCTGGCGGGCGAGGTCGCGCAGCACCGGATCGGCCGTGCGGCAGGCCCCGCAGCCCTGGCTGGTGAACAGTTCCACGACCGCGCGAACCGGCTCGGCCCGCGCCGCGGAGGCAGCCACGGCGGTGCCGAGCAGCACGGCCGCGCGGAGCGCGCGACGGTCGCGGATCGGGGCGCGGTGCCGGGGATTCATGGGGACATCAGAGCGTCTGGTCCGCGTTCTGGGAAATCACGTTGGCTTGAGAAGCATCGACCGGCGGGCGGGACGCCGCCGATGCCATCCGCGGCTCGGGCAGCATGTCGGGTCGCCACCGGCGGTGCATCCAGAGCCACTGACCGGGATTCTCGCGCACCCATCCCTCGACCACGGCGGTCATCGCCTGCATGGTGCCGGGCACGTCGATGGTCCCGTCCGCGGCCCGCGGCAGAATGAGCGGCGGCGTCAGTTCCAAGCGGAAGCGGCCCTCCGGCAACCGCACGACCCGGACGCCGTGGACGGGGCACTCGTAGTGACGGACGAGCTTGGCGAGCAGCGGGTTGGCGAGGCAGGGCCGCCCGAGGAACTCCACCACGACGCCGCGGGTGAAGTGCTGATCGATCAGCTGACCGAGATGGCCGCCATTCTCCACCACGTCGCGCATGGCGAAGACGGCGCCCGGCTTCGATGCGGCCAGGCCGCCCATGGAGCGGCGGCGGACCTCCTGCACGAGGCGTGCGGCGGCCGGATTGTTGGGCGGCCGGAATACGGCGGTGGCATCGAGGCCGAACCGGGCGGCGCAGATCGCCGGCAATTCCCAGTTGGCCAGGTGAGCGGAGAAGATCAGGCCCGGCGCGCCGTCGTCGCGCAGGGCGAAGAAATGCTCGATGCCCGAGACCTCGGTCCGCGATGGGCCCGTGGCCGCCGGATCGTAATCGAACAGGCTGTCGAGATGGGCGTATTCGGCGCCCGTCCGCCCGAGATTGTCCCAGGCCTCCAGGGCGATTGTTCGCCGCTCAGCCTCCGGCATCTCGGGAAAGGCCGCCCGCAGGTTCTGCAGGGCGGTCCGGTGGGCCGGCAAGAGGGGCCCGATCCGGCGCAGCAGCCCGGCGCCCAACGCGGTCGAGCGCGCCGGCCCGAGGCTGCGGGCGAGCCAGACCAGGGCGCGGATCAGGGGTATCGTGGCGTAGCCCAGGAGGCGCGGGTACGACCGTTTCAGCAGAAGGGCGAGACGCAGCACTTTCGTTTCCCGGGCTCGATCCGGGCCGCCCCCCAAGACACCCGTGCGGCACCGTTTACGCCAGGTTTGCCGCAGCGCGAAACACGCTCCGACGCGCAGGCTCCGCGCCCGCGCGTGCCGCCCTACAGGCTGACGAGGATCTTGCCGAAGACGCGGCGCGATTCGAGGCGCTCCAGACCCTGCGCGAAATCCGCGAGGGGATAGATGGTATCCACGACCGGCCGGATGCCGGCTTCCATCTTATCGAGGGACTGGCGGATATTCGCCAGCGCGCAGCCGAACGAGCCGGTGATCCGATATTGCTGCTGGAAGAGCTGCATCAGGTTCATCGTTGCCGAGACGCCCGAGGTCGACCCGCAGGTCACCAGACGCCCGCCGCGCTTGAGGCACAGCAGTGAGCCGTTCCACGTGTCGGCGCCGACATGCTCGAACACCACGTCGACGCCCTTGCGCTTGGTCAGTCGCCGGACCTCGCCCTCGAAGCGCTCGGTTCTGTAGTTGATGACGTGGTCGGCGCCGAGCTCCGCGGCTTTGCGGCCCTTCTCGTCATCGCCGACCGTCGTGTAGACGGTGCAGCCGATGGCCTTGGCCATGCGGATCGCCCCGGTGCCGATCCCCGAGCCGCCGGCATGCACCAGCACGCTCTCGCCGGGTTCCAGCCTGGCGTTGTCGAACAGCATGTGCTGGACGGTCCCGAAGGCGATACCCGCGCAGGCGGCATCGGTGTCGCTGACGCCCTCCGGCACCCGCACGACGAGGCGCGCCGGCAGGGTCACCAACTCCCGGGCGAACCCGTCGCGGTGGAAGCCCATCACGCCGGAGACATCCTCGCAGAGGTTGTCCCGGCCCTCGCGGCAGGCCCGGCACTGACCGCAGGTCATCGCCCCGTAGGGCACGACCGGATCGCCGGCCGCGAGGTCCGTGACGCCCTCCCCCACCGATTCGATGACGCCCGACGCTTCCGCGCCGACGACGAGGGGCAGCTTACGCTTGGCGAAGGCCATCCCGCGAAAACCCCAGACATCGATGAAGTTGAGCCCCACGGCACGGATGCGGATCCGCACCTCGCCCGGACCGGGGGCGGGCGGCGCCGCGATCTCGGTCAGGCGCAGGTCGCGGTCGCCGAAGAGCTGGAGGGCTTGCATGATCATCGTCTTTTTGTAGTCGACGCCGTACCGTCATCGGCCAGGGCCCAGTGCCGCATCAAGCGTGTAGGATCGCTGCGAAATGGGCCGCCAGTCGTGTGCGATCCGCCAGGCCCAGATGTCCGATCCGGCGACCGATCTGACCATTCGGCAGCGTGAACACTTTACAGCGGACCACCGAGGGGTGCCGGAGGCCGGCCGCGGCGAGATCGACGATCGCGTGATCGCTCGGCCAGTGGCTGCCGGCGCCCGTTGTGATCATCGCGGTCACGACATGTCCGTTCGTATCGTTGAAGCCGGTGTTCGAGAGGACCATGACCGGTCGCGGTTCGCGGACCGGGACGTCGATGAACGGAAATAGAGCCGTCAAAACATCGAACCGCTCATAGGCCGTCATAGGCTGCGGCATCGTCCGGACTGTTCCACTCCGTCAGCGTCGCGCCGAGCGACAGAAGATAGGGATCGGGCATCGGCCGCTCGGCCTCGACCGTGATCATCGAACCGCGACGGGACTGCAAGTCATGCCAGGTCTCCGCATCGGCCGGCTCGGGCCCGACGCCGTCGGTGGCGTGGCCGGTGTCGCCGTCGAGGACCTTCCGAAAGCGCATGGGCCTGCCGTCGATCCGCAGGACAAGGCGCTGGTCCGGCCGTAGCGCGCGGATCGTCAGCGCCAGATCCGGATCGCCCTCCACGTGCCGCGCCCGGAGCACCACGTCGCGCAGGATCATCGTCGCCATCGAAGCACCTCCCGCCGAGAGCTACGCGCCGCCCAGCCGCAGATCAACACGGACTCCGCGACCTTACCCCGGAGCTTGGAGCCGGTGTTCGGGAGGGCGCCTATTCCGGCGCCAGGTAGCGCCGCCGCGCCCAACCTAGGGTTCGGCCGGCCTTGACCCGACACCATGTGGTCCGGCTCGGCGTATCGTTGGTGCAGCCGAAGACCAGGGCGCGGACACGGATCTCACCGACCTGCTCGGCGGCGGGATCAGGCTCCGCCCGGATGCTCAGGGCTTCGCCCGGCGGCAGGCCCGAGATGCGGTAGGGCTCGGGTTCGGCCCACGCGGGACCGGAAGCGAGCGTCGCCGAGAGGCTCAGGGCGGCGGCGAGGGCGAGGCTGACGCGCATCGGTGGGATCGTCCGGTTCGGTGGGTCACCGGTCACGTCCGGTGGATGCCCATCATCGCGGTCAGGCCGCCATCCACCGGCAGCACCGCCCCGGTGATGTAGGACGCCCCCTCGCCCATCAGGAAGGCCACGAGCGCCGCGACATCCTCGGGCTTGGCGAACCGTCCGGCGGGAATCTGCCGCTCCATGCCGTCGCGGTGGGCGGCGTAGCGCGCCAGCATGGCGGTGTCGACGAAGCCGGGCGCGACGACGTTGACGGTGACGCCGCGCCGGGCCGTTTCGATCGCCAGGGTGCGGCAATAGGCGATGAGTGCCCCCTTGGTGGCGGCGTAGGCGGCATTGCCGGCATTCGCCCGCAGGGCGGCGACGGAGCCGATCGCCACGATGCGCCCGGACCGGCCCCGGGTCATCGCCCGCACCAGCGCCTTGGACAGGCGGGTCAGCGAGAAGAAGTTGACCTGCATGGCCGCCTCGGCCTGGGCCTGATTGAGCATGGCGGCCAGCGCGTCGCTGGATTGGCCGGCATTGTGGACGAGGCCGTAATAGGCCGTTTCCTCCGCGGCCGCGCAGAACCCGTCGAGGGCGGCCCGGTCGGCGAGGTCGAGGCGGTGGGCCGCGAAGGCGCGGTCCGGATAATCGGCGTGCAACGCGGCGAGCAGCGCCTGGGCCGCGTCTGCCGAGGACCGATAGGTGAAATCGACCGCGAAGCCCGCGCCGGCCAGGGTCCGGACGGTCGCCGCACCGATCCCGGACGCGCCGCCGGTGACGAGGACGCGGCGGTGGTGGTCCGTGCCGCTCACGCCGGCTCCGCGCCGAGGACCAGACAGGTGTTCTGGCCGCCGAATCCGAAGGCGTTCGAAAGCACCGTTCGCACCGGCAGATCGCGGGCCGTCTCGACGATGTCGAGGGCGATGGTCGGATCGGGGACGCGATGGTTGATGGTCGGCGGGATGCGGCCGTGGCGGATGGTCAGCAGCGACACCGCCGCCTCGATGGCGCCGGCGGCCGTGAGCGTGTGGCCGATCATCGATTTGTTCGAGGTCACCGGCAGGGCGGACGCCCGGGCCCCGAAGACGGCCGCGAGCCCGAACGCCTCCATCTTGTCGTTCTCCGGCGTCGAGGTTCCATGGGCGTTGACCGTGTCGATCCCGTCGGGTTCGAGCCCGGCATCCTCAAGGCTCGCCCGGATCGCCGCGATGACCGGTGCCCCGTCAGGGCTGGAGCGGGTGCGATGGAAGCCGTCGCCCTTCTCGCCGCAGCCGAGGACGTAGCCGAGAATCGTGGCGCCCCGGGCTCTCGCAGCGTCGGCGTCCTCCAGGACCAGGGCTGCGGCGCCCTCCCCCATGACGAAGCCGTCCCGGTCCTTGGAAAACGGTTTCGAGGCTGCCTCCGGATCGTCGTTGCGGGTGGAGAGCGCCGAGAGCAGCGAGAACCGGATCAGCGATTCCGGGTTCACCGAGCCATCGGTGCCGATGCAGAGCGCCGCCGCGGTCTCCCCGCGCCGGATCGCCTCGACGCCGAGCTGGATGGCGGTGGCGCCGGACGAGCAGGCGGTGGAGAGCGAGATCGGTGAGCCCTTCGTGCCGAAGCGGTCGGCGATCCGGTCGGCGACGGTGCCGAAGATGAACAGGTCGTGCCAGGCATCGAATCGGCGAGTCGCCGCGGCCCGGAGAAGGCCGGCATAATCGACCGGACCGTTGCCGCCCACGGCCTCCGCCAGGGCCTGCCGCTGCGGCCATTCCATCTCAACCGGCGGCACCGCGATGAACAGCGCCCCCGGGAAGTCGCCGGCTTTGCCGATCCCGGCCTGCGCCACCGCCTCCTCGGCGGCCGCCGCGGCGAAGCGCTCGGACAGGAGGGGCGCCACCAGCGGCTCCGTATCGAGGAAATCCACGGTGCCGGCGATGCACGTGCGCAGGCCGTTGGTTGGGAACCGCGCGATGGCGTGGATGCCGGACCGGCCCGCCACCATGGCGGCCCAGGTCTCGGCCTGACCCTGGCCGAGGGAGGAAACGACGCCGATGCCGGTGACCGCGACGAGGGGCCGGCCCCGGGCGTCGCGGTGGGATCGCGCGCTCATGGTGCGGTCCTTACGGGATTTTCCGCGCCGGTACACCACCGCGCCTTCCGAACCGCCGCCGCGATCCCGCGTCGGGGCGCCACGGCTCCTGGCTCGCATCGGCAGGCCGAGCCTCCGTCATTCGGCAGCGGAGGGGCCGCGTCCATCCGGGCGGGGTGCGTTGGCCAGACGAAGCACGGTCTGGAGCAGGACATCGGCGCCGGCCGCGCAGTCGGCCTGGGTGGCGGATTCCGATTCGTTGTGGCTGATCCCGTCCTTGCACGGCACGAAGATCATCGCGGCCGGCACCCTGGCGGCGAGGTTGCAGGCATCGTGACCGGCGCCCGAGATGATCCGGCGGCGGGCGTGGCCGAGGCTCTCGGCGGCCGCGTCGATCGCCGCCACGATGGCGGGGTCGAACGGGACCGGTTCCTTGCGCCAGATCCGCGTCAGGGCGATCTCGAGGTGCCGGCGGCCGGCGATGGCCTCGGCCGCTTCGCCCAGGGCGGCCTCCATGGCGTCGAGGGCCTCCGAGCGCGGGTCGCGCACGTCCACCGTGAAGGCGACCCGCCCGGGCACGACGTTGCGGGAGGGCGCCAGGATCTTGGCCTCGCCGATCGTGGCCACCGCCGAGGGGGCGTGCGCCAGGGCGATCCGCTCGGCGGCCAGCGCGAACTCCGACAGGGCCAGCAGCGCGTCCCGGCGGCGCGGCATCGGCGTGGTGCCGGCATGGCTCTCGAAGCCGGTGATCACCCCGTCGAACCACATGATGCCCTGGCCGCCCTCGACCACCCCGATGGTCTTGCCCTCGGCTTCCAGGATCGGGCCCTGCTCGATGTGCAGCTCCACGAAGGCGCCGATCTCCCGCGTGCCGACCGCCTCGACCCCACGATAGCCGATGGCGTCCAGCGCCTCCGCCACCGTGGTCCCGGCGGCGTCGCGCTTGGCCAGGATCTCGTCCGCGGTGAAGTCGCCGGCATAGGCGGCCGAGGCCATCATGGCGGGGGCGAACCGGGAGCCCTCCTCGTTGGTCCAGTTGACCACCATCAGCGGCGCCTCGGTCTCGATGCCGGCGTCGTTGAGGCTGCGCATGACCTCGAGACCGGCCAGCACGCCGAGCACGCCGTCGAACTTGCCGCCGGTGGGCTGGGTATCGAGATGCGAGCCGAAGGCGACCGGCGGCCGGCTCATGTCGCGGCCCGGCCGGAGGGCGTATTGCGTCCCGAGCGCGTCCACGGAGACTTCGAGCCCGGCCGCCGCGCAGGCATCCCGGAACCAGTCGCGGACGTGTCCATCCTCGGCCGAGAGCGTGAGGCGGTTGATGCCCCCGGCGGGTGTACCGCCGAACGTGGCGGTCTCCAGGATCGTCGCCCAAAGGCGCGCGCTGTTCGCGCGCAGATTGTGGGTCTTGCTCGGGTTCGTCTCGGCCATGCCGGTTCCTCTGACGGCGGAGCGCCGTGCCACACGTCCCTCATCGGGCAGCGCGCGCCGCCGGAGCAACGCCGGTGCCAACCGGCGCCGTCAGGCCGGGCGGCGCCGCACCGGATTGGCCCGGAGGAGTTCGACCCCGTCGACCTGCAGGGCGGCGGCGATCGCGCCGAGGGCGCTCGCCTCGATGTTGCTGATTCCGTCCTGATCGGCGACATCGGCGGCGATCAGGAAGACGTTCTCGCGCTGGCTCGCGGGCCGCTCCGCGACCGCCGTCACGTGGCGCAGATTCTCCGTCCGCCCGAGGCGGGTCCGCGCCCGGGCGATCCCCTCGTAGAGTTCGGTCTCGAGCATCAGCGCGTCGTAGCCCTTCATCAGGACGGGATCGGCGATCAGCCCGTGCAGGGCGGCGTCGAACTCCTGGCCAGCCACCTCCCCGTCGGCCACGATGACGTTGGCCGCGGCCGAGACCGCGGCGAGCATCAGCGCCTTGTCGCCGACATAGGCGGTGACGGTGCGGCTCACTTGGCCGAGCAGATCGCGCAGGACGTTCATGAAGACTTTGCCGGGGGCCGGTCGGGAGCGGAGACGCGGCAGGGATAGCAGAGGACGGCGCGGAAGGAAGCCGGCATGGCCCGGCCGGTCAACGCGACGCGGGGGACGGGCCGGCCCGCCGCCCGTTCACGGGGATGTTACAACTTCTGCGGATTTACTGGCGGCCAGACACGCTTGGGCAACATCGCCATGCAAATCTTGTTTCAGCTGCGCTGATGCGCGGTCGACGGAAGGCGGACCAAGTCCCCCCAGCGCAATCCGCCTCCGTCGCGACGCCGCCGGGACGATGTTCGGGTGCCCCCCAGGCCCGACCTTCGTGCCGGCGGTGGCCCCTCCCGCCGCCGGCTGCCCGATCCGCGCGTTCCACCGGCCGCCGCAATACGGCGCGGCCGAGGTTCACCGCCAGAACGGCTTCACGTCGAGGAGATCGGCCCGCGCCTCGGCGGCGGCCTTGAGCAGGTCCCGCGTCCCCGGATCGTCGGAACTAGGCATCGCCGGCCCCGACAGGCTTTCGGTCATCGTCCGCGCCGTCTCCAGGTCGTTGAGCGCGCCGAGATGATCCTGGAGATCCGACAGCGCGTCGCCGAACTTCGCCTGTCGGCGCAGATCCTTCTCCCGCTGATAGAGGCCCGCGAAGAACTCCGCCCCGTAGCGGAGCTTCTTGGCGGCGATCCGCGCACGGTGCCGGGTATGCGGGTCGAGGCGCTTGAGGCCGCGGCCGCGCTTCTTGAGCCTGAGACGCGCGCTGTCGAGCACCCGGGCGGCGAAATCGCGCCCGTCCTCGGCGGCGGACGGCTGCGCGGCCCAGGCACCCGCCTCGATCCATCCGGCGAGATCGATGATCAGGCCGCGCCATTGCGGGCTCTGCAGGGTCGCCAGAACCACGTCGTAAGCGCGCTCCCGCTCCGCCTCGGCCCGGGCGCGGAGATCGTCGAGCCCGGTCTCGTCCGGGCGTGCCTTGGCCAGCTCCGGCAGGGTGTGACCCAGGAACACGTCGAGGTTCCGGGCGTGGCCGAAGGGCTCGGTGACACGCTTGATCTCGTCGTTGAAGCCGCCTGCCCGGGGGTCGCCGTCCAGCATCGGGGCGAACAGCGACAGCGCCGAGCGGAGACGGCGCAGGGACACGCGCATCTGGTGCAGGGCCTCGGGCGGCCGTCCGGCTTCGAGGAACGCGTCCTCGTTGAGGCGCATGTGGCGGAGGCAGGCGCGCGCCACCCGGCGGAACACCGCGCCGGCGGTCGCACCCTTCGGCAGCTCGGTCGGCCCGGCCTTGACCACGCCGCGGCCTGTCCCGTCGATCAGCGCGAAGCCCACGGCGCTCTTGGCGTAGACGCCCAGGCGCAGTGGTACCGTTTCGGCCAGGGCCTGCGCGAGCTGGAACAGGTCGGCCGGGTCGCCATCCTGCAACTCCAATTCGAGCTCGCAAAGCGGTGCGTCGCCGACCGGGCTCTCGACCCGGCCCTCGTCGAGGGTGACCAGGATCCGCGAGCCGTTCTGTGTCACCGGGATTTCCCGGCGCATGACGACGGTCGAGAACAGCCGCTCCAGCGGCGCTTCGGCCGCGCGCAGGACCGGCTCGGCCGCCGTGCCGGCACAGGCAGCCGGATCGGGGGCCTCACCGGCGATCTCGGTCTCCCACTCGGCCCGGTCGAACAATCCGACAGCGCCGGACCCGGCCTTCACGGTCTGGATGTGGCGGCCGCCCTTCGCGCGGACGCGGAGGGTCAGGTCGGCCGCCCGGAGATCGCGCTTCGCCGTATCGAAGTAAGCGGTGACCAGATGTTCGGGCTCGACGGCTGCGGCGCCCTGGAGCCGCGGATGGGCGGCGAGTGCCGTCAGGTCGGGTCCGGCACAGTCGAGCTTCAGCTCGATCTCGCGCGGCTCCACCGCGCTGCCGCTTTCGCTCTCGCTCATGCTCTCCTCTTCATGACCCAGCCAACCCGAGCGGGTGTACGCCCATGAGGTTGCACCGAACTGTCGATCCGGTCGCGGCCCCGCGCACCATCAACCGCCGCCAGTCTAGCAAAAACCGACGCCGCGCGCGGGCGCAACGGCGATGCATCAGGGATCGTTGCGGCTCGAGATGCTGCACTGCGTTAAAATCGCCCTTTCACAATTCGTAAACGCGTGGCAAGACAAATTGTCCACAATCCATCTGCCGCGCATGCCCCGGCCCCGACCGTCCGGCGGCCCATGGCTCGACGAAGAGCCGGCGCGGCGGGATTCCCTACGACGAGATGTGTGCGCTCCGCGTGGACGGCGGCGCCGTAGCGATGGTCGGGTCGGTGACTGCGTTGAAGACACTTCTCGTAGGCGTGGTTGGCCATGTGGATCACGGTAAGACCGCGCTGGTGCGCGCTCTTACCGGGATCGAGACGGACAGGCTGAAGGAGGAGCGGGCCCGCGGCGTCTCCATCGTCCCGGGCTTCGCCCTGCTGCCTTCGGCGCGGGGGGAGATCGACCTCATCGACCTGCCGGGCCACGAGCGATTCGTGCGCGCCATGGTCTCGGGAGCAACCGGCATGCGCGCCGTTCTGCTGGCGGTGGATGCCCAGGAAGGCATCAAGCCGCAGACCGTCGAGCACCTGGAGATCGCCCGGCTGATCGGCGTACGCCGCGGCGTCCTTGCCCTGACCAAATCCGATCTCGCCACGCCCGAGACCCTCGCGGCGCGGACAGCCGAGATCGCCGCCGCGGCGGCCCGCGCCGGGCTCGAGGCGGGCCCGGTCATCCCGACATCGACGGTCACGGGCGCCGGGATCGCCGACCTCACGGCGTCCCTCGCCGCGCTGCTGGCGGAGGCGGAACCCGGGAGCGACGACGGCTTCCCCTACCTGCCGGTGGACCGGGTCTTCTCCCGGGCGGGCTTCGGCACCGTGGTGACCGGGACCCTCAGGCGCGGGGCGCTGGCGGTCGGCGACACGGTCGAGATCGTTCCCGGCGGTCGAAGCGCGGTGGTGCGCGGTCTCCAGATCCACGGACGCCCGGTGGACCGGGCCGAGCCCGGGCGGCGCACCGCCGTCGCCCTGCGGGGTGTCGGCCTCGACGAGATCGCCCGGGGACAGGCCCTGGCGCTGCCGGGCGTGCTCGCCCCGAGCGCGTGGCTCGATGTCGCGATCACGGCCGCCGCCAGCGCCACCGACGCCCTCGGCAGCGGCACCGCCTGCCGGCTCCTATTCGGGACGACCGAGGTCGAGGCCCGGCTGCGCCTGCTCGACCGGGACGCCCTGGAGCCGGGGGCGAGCGCGCAGGCGCAGCTGCACCTGGCCGAGCCGGTCACTGTGCCGGCGCGAGAGCCGTTCGTGCTCCGGCTCGATTCGCCGGCCGCGACGGTCGCCGGCGGGCGCGTCCTCGATCCGGGGAGCCGCCGCCGCCGCCGCCACGACCCGCGCGTCCTGGCCGACCTCGCCGCCCTGGCCGCGGGGCAGCCCGCGAAGGCGATCGCGGTGCGCCTCGGACAGGCCGGCGCGGCCGGTGCCCCGCTGGTGGATCTTGCCCGGCTCGCCGGAGCGGCCCCGGCCCGGGTCCGCGCGATGCTGAGCGAGGCGGGGGCCCTGGAGATCGGTGACCGGTTCGTCGGCGCCGGGGCCTTCGAGGCGCTGCGCACCGGGATCCTGGCGACGCTCGCGCAGCATCACCGGGACAATCCGATGGAGCACGGGATCGCGCTCGAACGCCTGTCCCGATCCCTGGCACTCCCGGACGCGCTCACCGGCACGGCCCTGCGTACCCTCGCGGCGGCGGGTACGGTGGTCCAGGCCGGTACCCTGTGGCGGCGCGCCGATTTCGACCCTGCCCGCAACGAGAGCGAAGCAGCCCGGAAGCTGGAGCAGATCTTCCGGCGCGCCGGCCTCAACCCGCCTGACGAGACCGAGGCCGTGGGTCGCGACGTGCGCCGGCGCGAGGCGCTGACCTATCTGGTCGGGGCCGGGACGGTGATCCGGGCCGTCGACCGGGTCCAGCGCCGCGCGGTCCTGTTCCACCGGGAGGCGGTGGCGAGTGCCCGCACGCGCCTCGTCGACGCCTTCCCGCAGGCGGCGACGCCGGAGACCGGCTTCCTGGCCCGGGAGGCAGGCGCGGCGCTGGGGATCTCCCGCAAATTCTCGATCCCGCTCCTGGAGCACCTCGATGCGACGGGCTTCACCCGCCGGGCGGGGGATCGGCGGGTGATCGTCGCCCTCGAACCGGCCCCCGGCGGTCCGGCGGTGTAGGGCGTCGCCCGCCCGGGCGGCGCGAGGGTCTGCCGAGGTTCCTCTCGGACCCGTTTCTGAGACTGCCGCGGCTTGGTCGGGGCCATGAGCCCGCACAGCGTCCGGACGCGAAACCGCGGACCAACTTGAAGAAAGCGGCTCAGAAATCCTCGCCCGGCCAGTCCCCGGCCCCGGGCTCGTAGCAGGTGTAGCCGATCAGGCAGTTCGGGTTGTCCCGGGTCGGGCGGAAGGCGCGCTTGGCGATCTCGGTCACCTCGCAGAAGGAGCGGTCGCGCACGAATCGGTCATAGGTCATGCCGCCGGTGCCCAGGACCAGGGCACCCCGCGCCTGGATCAGCCGCACGGCCTGCTGGCAGGTCATCGCGGTGCTCGACGGCCGCGTCTGCGCGACCGCCGGCATGGCGGCGAGGACGAGGACCGTCGCAATCCGGATCACAAACGCGTTCATCAGCTTCCCCACCCGGACATGGCGACAACCCGGGGCGCGCCCGTTTCCGTCCCGGGGCGAATCGTCCCGGCGCAGGCCGTCACTCCTCGAAGGATTCCACGTGGACGGTCCCAGCCCCCTGGCGGCAAGCGGCCGCCTCGATCCGGGCCAGCTGCGCCTGAGCCCGCCCGCAGGGGAAGCCGTAGCGGATGCGAACCCGCTCGCTGGCGATCCCGAGGGCCAGCCGGCTCAGGTTGACGAACTCGTCGACGGGATAGTCCTGACCGACCGCGAGATGATCCTTGATGACCAGGGAGGGGGAATAGCAGGCCTCACGGGATCCGTCCGGCCAGCGGATGTGGAAGCGCATCTCAGGCATCGGTGGGCATCCGCGTCGTGTTCCAGGCCGCCGAGCCGGTGGCGGCCGGCACCGCCGGCCCGGCACCTGGAAGGAGCGCCCCGTAGGTCGGCAGGTGCCGCGCCGCGCAGGCCGCCCAGGCATGGGCCCGGGCGACATCGCCACCGGCCGCGCGCAACCGCGCCCGCCGCTCGGGCTCCAGGCTCGCCCGCATCGCCGCCGCCAGGGCTTCGATATCCTCCGGATTCACCGAAAGGGCTTCGCCGGGGGCGAGGTACTCGGTGAAGGGCGGGCGCGCGGAGACGATCACCGGGGTGCCGCAGGCCATGGCCTCCAGCACGCACAGGCCGTAGCCCTCCGTCAGGGACGGGGAGACCAGCGTTGAACACAGCCGGTAGAGGGCCGGCATGTCGGCCTGGGCGATCGGTCCGATCTGAACGACCGGGCAGCCCGGACCGACCGACAGACCCGCATCCTCCAGCGCGGCATGGCACAGGGCCTCGTATCCGGGCGGTTCGAGGATCGACGCCTGTCCCGCCACCACGAGCTGCGCCGTCGGACTGCGTCTGTGGAGCGCCGCGAAGGCCGCGATGACCGCGCGGGTGTTCTTGCGCGCCGCAAATCCGCCGACGCTCAGGAAGACCGGGCCGGCACCGAGCCCAAGTCGTCGACGCAGAGCCTCGTCGCCGGGCCCCGGTTCTGGCTCGTAGAACGCCGCGTCGACGCCGCTGCCGACGACCTCAGCCTGTGCGCCGTACTCGGCCGCGAGCGTCGCCGCCCAGGTTCGGCTGACGCAGAGCAGGCGGCCGGCATCTACGATCGCCCGATCCTGCCATCGGGCCAGCTGCGAGTCCGCAAAGGCGTCGATGCGGTGGACCGTGCGCGCGAACCCGGAGACCAGTCGCCGCCGCGTGAGCGTCGCCAGGGCATTGCCGCCGATGCTGCATTGGGCGTGGAACACGTCGAAATCGCAGGCGGCCGGCATCGAGAAATGGGCGAGGTAATCCGCGATCCGCGCCCCGACCACCGCCGCGGCGGATCCGTGGGTCGGCTTGGCCGCCACGGAGATCACCGGGCAGCGCGCGTCGCGGAAGAAGCCGCGCCCGGTCGGATCCGGGGCGTGGACGACGGCCTCGTGACCGAGCCCGCACAAGGCTTCGCCGAGCGCCAGGGCATGGACCCCGGTGCCGCTGGGCTCGGTGGAGGAGGTGAGGATCGCGATGCGCAAGCGGTCGACCCAGGGACGGCGCGACGCGGCTCGCGGCCCGTCCGGACGTGGCGCCCGATGCGACGAACCACGGTCTCCGCCGCCCTCCCGGAGATCCGCACGAGCCCGGACGCATCGTCCGTGCCGTGTTGCCCTGAGCGGTGCCGCGGGCGGGCAGACCCGTTGACGAAGTCTGAATCCGCGCCCGCCAGCCTCGGGCACTTAATTTTGTGTTACGAATTCATCTGACTTTCAAGCGGTCCGAAAAACGGCACTTTCCGAACCCATGTGACAGATTGTATCCGTCATTCAGGAGCGCTGGAGCCGTCGATCCCGTGTCAAAATTCGCCACCGCCCTGACGCCTGCGCGGCCGGTCCGCCGAATGCTGCGCCGCCTCGGCGTGCTCTGCGGTCTCCTCGTTCTGCCCACGGCGGTCCTCGCCTATGCGGATCTCCTGCCCGAATCCCTGGATCTCTTCGGCATCGATCTTCAGGAAAGCCCGGACCTGCCGCACGTCGCCCGCCAGATCGCCATCGGCGCGCCGTTGAAGATCGTGGCCTTCGGCTCGTCGTCCACCGAGGGCATCGGCGCGTCGAGCCCGGCCAACGCGTATCCCGCCCGCCTCCAGATCGACCTGCGCAAGACGCTGCGCGGGATCAACGTGTCGGTGGTCAATCGCGGCATCGGCGGTGAGCACGTCGACGACATGCTGGCGCGCCTGGACCGCGACGTCATCGCGGCCGAACCCCAGCTCGTCATCTGGCAGACCGGCAGCAACGACCCGCTGCGCGGGGTCTCGATCGCGCATTTCCACGAGGCCACGGTGGCGGCGATCCGCCGGATCCGCGATGCCGGCATCGATGTCGTGCTGATGGAGCCGCAATGGTGTCCGAAGCTCGAGGCGACTCCGGGCGCATCGCGGTTCCTCGAAGCGGTGCGCAGCATCGGCGACGAACTCGATGTGCCGGTGATCCGGCGCGCCGACCTGATGCACGGCTGGGTGCGCGAGGGGAAACTCACGACCAAGCAGCTCTTCGCCTCCGACGGCCTGCACATGGCGGATCGCGGTTATGCCCTTCTGGCCGAGGCCGCGGCCCGCTCGATCCTCGCGGATGCCGGATCGGTGCAGACCCCCGAGGCGGTCGCCGAATAAGATCCGTCGGACCGCGCAGCGTCGCCGGCCGATCCCGAACCAACGGCTGGACGGCGCCCTCAAGACTCCCCATCTCGACGCGGTCGAGATCGGAGCCGAACCTTGAGCCAGGACGCCTACAGGCAAGACGACCGGGGCGCCGTGCCTCAGATGCACGCGACCACGATTCTGATGGTCCGCAAGGGTGGTCGCGTCGTCCTCGGCGGCGACGGGCAGGTCAGCCTCGGCCAGACCATCGTGAAGGGCAACGCCCGGAAGCTCCGGCGGCTGGCCAAGGGGGCGGTCATCGGCGGGTTCGCCGGCGCCACGGCCGACGCCTTCACCCTGTTCGAGCGGCTCGAAGCCAAGCTGGAGCAATATCCCGGGCAACTGACCCGGGCCTGCGTCGAACTCACGAAGGACTGGCGTACCGACCGGTACCTGCGCCGCCTGGAGGCGATGATGCTGGTCGCCGACCGCGACGTGAGCCTGCTCCTGTCGGGGTCCGGCGACGTGCTGGAGCCCGAAAGCGGCGTCATGGCGATCGGCTCGGGCGGCAATTACGCGCTGGCGGCGGCCAGGGCCCTGGAGGACGGCGATCTCGACGCCGAGGCGATCGTGCGCCGGGCCATGGCCATCGCCGCCGAGATCTGTGTTTATACGAACGGTAATCTGGTCATCGAGGCGCTGGATGCCGCCTGGACGCCTGAGCTCTCCGTGACCTCCGGCGAATGAGCCGACAATAAACCGCGGATACCAATAGCGAGCGCCTTTGCTCAGTTAACCGCCTTTTGAACAATTGACGATATTTTGCATCCAATCAAACCTGCAGGGTTGGAAGAGCATGCATATCGGCGGGAAACTCCTGGGCTTCGTCGGCGCCTGCAGCCTGACGACGCTGATCGTCGCCGGCGTCAGCGTGGCAACGCTGAACAGCTTCGAACAGGCGCTCATCAGCGTCGAGGGTGCCTCCATCCGGGCGCTCGACGCGGCGAACTTCAACCGCCTAGCCGCCGAGGTCACGATGGATTCCCGCGGCATCTACGCCTCCGCCGACCGCGCCGAGGCCGCGAAATACGCGGCCCGTCTCCGGCAGGGTTTAGCCGAGATGGACGCCCTGCGCGCCGAATGGGCGCCGAAAGTCGCGCCGTCCGAGCGCCCGCTCTTCGACGTGATGGCGCGCAATGCCGATTCCTTCCGGACCCTGCGGATGGCCCTCGCCGAAGCCGGCGAAACCGTGAGCCCGCGCGCCGCAGCGGATCTCGGCTTCAACGATGCCAATCAGGCCAACCGCAAGGCGTTCCAGACCAGCATCAACGCCCTGGTGAGCCAGGGCCGCACCGAGATGGCGGCGGTCAAGGGCGACACCCAGGCGTTGTTCCAGGGGCGGACGCTCCTCCTTCTCGGCCTCGCGCTCGCCGGCACGCTGATCTGCTGCGCCCTCGGCGTCCTGGTGGGACAGCGCCAGATCGCCCGGCCGCTGCGGGCGGTTGCGGAGGCGATCGAGCGCCTCGCGCGGGGCGATCACGCGCTCCCGGCGGTGACGCCGCGCCGGGACGAGATCGGCGCGATCTGGACGAGCACCAAGATCCTCAACGAGACCCTGGTCGAAGCCGAATCCCTCCGCCAGGAGCATCAGCGGCAGGATATCGATGCGGCCACGCGCAAGCAGGTCGAGATGGCCGGTCTCGCCGATCAGTTCCAGGGCAGCATCGGCAGCCTCGTCTCGCACCTCGCCGGCGCGGCGTCGGGCATGGAGCGGGCGGCGGCCGCGATGGCGGGCAACGCCGAGCATGCCGGTGTCCAGTCCCAGGCGGTCACGCGCGCCGCCGAGACCACCGCGCACAATGTCGAGGCGGTGGCGGCCGCGACCGAGGAACTCGCCGCGACCGCGAGCGAGATCGGCGTTCAGGTGTCCCAGACTTCGAACGCGGCCGAGAGCGCGGTCGAGGCGACCCGGCGGACACGCACCAGCGTCCAGGCCCTGGCCCGAAGCGCCGACGGGATCGGGCAGGTCGTGTCCCTCATCTCGACCATCGCCGGGCAGACCAATCTGCTGGCCCTGAACGCCACGATCGAGGCCGCCCGCGCCGGCGAGGCCGGACGTGGCTTCGCCGTGGTGGCGACTGAAGTGAAGGAGCTGGCGACGCAGACCGCCAAGGCCACCGAGGAGATCGCCGCTCAGATCGCCGCCATGCGGGCCGCGACGCACGAGGCGGTCTCCGCGATCGAAGAGATCGGCGGCACGATCGAGCAGGTGCACGGCATCGCCATCGGCGTGGCCGCCGCGGTGGAGGAGCAGCAGCTCGCCACGCAGGAGATCGCCCGCAGTATCTCCGAGGCGGCGAGCGGGACCCGCTCGGTCACCGAGACGATGGCCCTGGTCCTCAACGCGGCGCACGAGACCGGCGTCAGTGCCGCGCAGGTCCTGGAGGCGGCCGCCGACATCGCCCGGCGCTCGAACGGGCTGGGCGGCGAGGTCTCCGGCTTCGTGGCCCAGGTGCGGGCGGCTTGAGGCCGCCCCGACGCCCGGGCGCCGTTGCGTTGCGGCGCGGAGCGCCGTAGGACCGGTGCATTCGCAAGGACCCGGTGAAAGCCCGGGTGGCTCTTCCGGCCGCCGATCCGCCGGACCACGCATCCGAGATGCCCTCCCGTCCGCCGAGCGCGCGGACGCGCGTCTCGTGCGGAATATTCATCACATGCAGCCCAGTAGCTCCGCGACCCGCGGCCTCCCCGGCCCGTGGCTCGGCACGATCCGCGGCGACACCCTCTCCGGCATCGTCGTCGCCCTCGCCCTGATCCCGGAAGCGATCGGATTCTCGGTGATCGCCGGGGTCGACCCGAAGGTCGGCCTCTACGCCTCGGTGGTCATCGCCTGCACGATCGCCTTCGCGGGCGGGCGGCCCGCGATGATCTCCGCCGCCACGGCCGCCACGGCGGTGGTGATGATCGACCTCGTGCGCGAGCACGGCGTGCAGTACCTCTTCGCCGCGACCATCCTGATGGGCGTCCTGCAGATCCTGGCCGGGCTGCTCAGGCTCGGCCGGTTGATGCGGTTCGTCTCGCGCTCGGTGATGACCGGCTTCGTCAACGCGCTGGCGATCCTGATCTTCCTGGCGCAGCTCCCCGAACTCACCGGCGTGACGCCCGCGACCTACGGGCTGATCGCCCTCGGGCTGGCGATCATCTACGGGTTTCCGCGGGTCACCCGGGTCGTCCCCTCGCCCCTCGTGGCGATCGCCGTGCTCACCTCGGTCACGGCGCTCTTCCACCTCGACGTGCGCACGGTCGCGCATCTGGGCGCCCTTCCGTCGTCGCTGCCGCGCTTCGCCCTGCCGGACGTGCCCCCGACCCTGAAGACCTTGCGCATCATCCTGCCCTACGCGGCGACGCTCGCCGCCGTCGGCCTGCTGGAGAGCCTGCTGACCGCGCAGATCGTCGACGACATGACCGACACCGCCAGCGACAAGAACCGCGAGTGTATGGGCCAGGGCGTCGCCAACATGGCCTCCGCCGTGTTCGGCGGCATGGGCGGCTGCGCGATGATCGGCCAGTCGGTGATCAACGTCTCCTCGGGCGCGCGGGGCCGGCTCTCCACTTTGGTGGCGGGGGCCTTCCTGCTCCTGCTCCTCGTGGCGCTCCAGGACCTGCTCGCCGTCGTGCCGGTGGCGGCACTGACGGCCGTGATGATCATGGTCTCGCTCAACACGTTCTCCTGGCGCTCCCTCCTGCAACTGCGCACGAACCCGCTGCCATCCTCGGCGGTGATGCTGGCGACCGTCGTGGTGGTGGTGGCCACCAAGGACCTCGCCCTCGGCGTCCTCGCCGGGGTGCTCCTGTCGGGCGTGTTCTTCGCCGGGAAGGTCTCGCGGCTCAGCCGGGTCACCTCCGAACGCTCAGGCGACGGGCGGAGCCGGACCTACCGGGTCACCGGGCAGGTCTTCTTCGCCTCCGCCGGTACGTTCTCGGAGGCGATCGACGTGCTCGAACCCGTCGAGCGCTTGATCATCGACGTGACGGCCGCGCATTTCTGGGACATCTCGGCGGTCGCCGCCCTGGACCGCGTCGTCCTCAAGGCCCGGGCGCGGGGGCGCACCGTCGAGGTCGTGGGGCTCAACGCGGCGAGCGCGACCCTGGTCGAACGGTTCGGGACGCACGACAAGGCCAACCCCAACACCGCACCCGCGGGGCACTGAGGCGATCTTACGCCCCCGCGCGGCCCCTTGCGCGGGGGCGCGCGGGACCCCATTCCCGGCGCAGGGTTCGGGCGATCCGGCCGGGAACAGGGATGGACCAGCGGTGACGACGTTCTCTCCGCGCGAGATCGTGTCCGAACTCGATCGCTTCATCGTCGGGCAACACGACGCCAAGCGCGCCGTCGCGATTGCGCTGCGCAACCGCTGGCGCCGCCAGCAGCTCACTGGACCGCTCCGCGAGGAAGTGGCACCGAAGAACATCCTGATGATCGGGCCGACGGGCTGCGGCAAGACCGAGATCGCTCGGCGCCTCGCGCGGCTTGCCAACGCGCCGTTCCTCAAGATCGAGGCCACGAAGTTCACCGAGGTCGGCTATGTCGGCCGCGACGTCGAGCAGATCGTGCGCGACCTCGTAGAGGTGGCGATCGGCCTGACCCGCCAGACCAAACGCGAGGGCGTGAAGGCCAAGGCCGAGGCGGCCGCGGAGAACCGCATCCTCGACGCCCTGGTCGGTGCCACGGCCAGCCAGGCCACGCGCGACAGCTTCCGGCGCAGGCTCCGCAACAGCGAACTCGATGACAAGGAAGTGGAGCTGGAACTGACATCCGGCGCCCCCGCGGGCCTGCCGATGTTCGACATCCCCGGAATGCCGGGGGCGTCCATGGGGGCGATCAACATCGGCGACATGCTCGGCAAGGCGCTGGGCGGCCAGCGCGGCAAGCCGCGGCGGATCCTCGTGCGGGACGCCTACGCGCCGCTGATCGCCGAGGAATCGGACAAGCTCGTCGACGACGAAGCGCTCGTGCGCGAATCGATTCGCGAGGTCGAGAACAACGGCATCGTGTTCCTCGACGAGATCGACAAGATCTGCGCCCGCGAGGGCCGCTCCTCCGGCGACGTCTCCCGAGAGGGCGTCCAGCGCGATCTGCTGCCCCTGATCGAGGGCACGACGGTCGCCACCAAGCACGGTCCGGTGAAGACCGACCACATCCTGTTCATCGCGTCGGGCGCCTTCCATGTCTCGAAGCCGGCGGATCTCCTGCCGGAGTTGCAGGGCCGGCTGCCGATCCGGGTCGAATTGCAGCCCCTGACGGTGGACGATTTCCGCCAGATCCTGACCAGCACGGAGGCGAGCCTGCTCAAGCAGACCGTCGCCCTGATGGAGACCGAGGGCGTGACCCTCACCTTCACCGAGGATGCCGTCGATGCGCTCGCGCGGGTCGCCGTCGAGGTGAATGCGTCGGTGGAGAATATCGGCGCCCGCCGGCTCCAGACGGTGCTGGAACGGGTGATCGACGAGATCTCGTTCACCGCCACCGACCGGTCGGGTGAGACGGTGCCGATCGATGCCGCGTACGTGCGCGACCGGGTCGCCGACCTGGCGGCCAATGCGGATCTGAGCCGGTTCATCCTGTGAGGGCTGCCGGACGGGTTCTCCCGTCTCCGGCGATGCGTCGATTGAACTGCGCAATCGACGCATGTTATGCGTCGATTGATGTACATCTACAACCGGCCGGAGTGGCCACATTTCCGCTGGGACGACGCGGCGTTGCTCGCTCCACTGGGGGTTGTTCGCTACAGGCAGGGCCGCCTGCTCGGCCGGATGGAAGGACTCGGCTTCAACGTCCGCGAGGAAGCCGTCCTGGAGACGCTCACCCGGGACGCCGTCGAGACGAGCCAGATCGAAGGCGAGAGCTTGGCTCGCGACCAGGTTCGATCGTCCCTGGCGCGACAGCTCGGGATCGAAACCGCTGGACTCGTCCCGGCGGGACGGCAGGTCGAGGGGATCGCCACCGTGGTCCTCGACGCGACGCAGCGGTTCGCGGAGCCTCTGACGTCCGCGCGCCTGTTCACGTGGCATTCGGCCCTGATTCCGGATCGTGACGTCGGGCGACAGCCGATCACTGTGGGTGCTTGGCGAACCGATGCACTGGGACCGATGCGCGTCGTGTCGGGTTCATGGCGACGCGAGCGGGTGCACTTTGAGGCCCCTCCCGCCGCCCAGGTGGCCGCGGAGATGGAACGCTTCCTGAACTGGTTCGAGGACGCCGACGATACGACCGACGCCGTTCTCAGGGCGGCCATCGCGCACATCTGGTTCGTAACGATCCATCCGTTCGATGACGGCAACGGCCGCATCGCCAGAGCCATCGCCGACATGGCCCTCGCCCGGGCCGAGGGGACGGGACGCCGATTCTACAGCATGTCGGCGCGTCTGCGCACCGAGCGGAATGCCTATTACGAGACGCTTGAGGCGACCCAGAAGGGCGATCTCGAGATCACGGCGCGGCTCGCTTGGTTCCTCGGCGTGCTCGATTCGGCGATCGCCGATGCGGAGACCATGCTCGATGCGGTGCTGCGCAAGGAGCGTTTCTGGCGGGCCCTGGATGCCAAGCCGGTGAATTCGCGTCAGAGGGCGATGCTCACGCGTCTCCTCGACGGTTTCGAAGGAAACCTGACCTCGTCCAAATGGGCGCAGATCGCGAAATGCTCGCACGACACGGCGCTCCGCGATATCGACGATCTCCTCGTCCGGGGATTGCTGGTTCGCGGTCCGGCCGGCGGACGTAGCACCCGCTACATCCTGGTCGAACCGCAATCCTGAAGGGCTAGCCCGCGTGTCCCGCAACAGCTTCGGCGTCGGCGATCCGGCCCTCTCGGTCGCGGCCCTCGTCGCCGGCATGGTCTCCCTGCAATGCGGCGCGACCTTCGCCAAAAGCCTGTTCCCGGCCGTGGGTGCGGCCGGGACCGCATCCCTGCGGGTCGGCTTCTCGGCGCTGATCCTCATTGCGCTCTGGCGGCCGTGGCGTCGGAGCCTGCCGTTGCGGGAGGCGGGTTGGATCGCGCTGTACGGCGCCGCGCTGGGGCTGATGAACCTGCTCTTCTACCTCGCCCTGGCGCGCCTGCCCCTGGGGCCGGCGGTGGCGATCGAATTCGCCGGACCGCTCGCCGTCGCGCTCGTCGCCTCGCGCCGCCGCTCCGATTTCCTGTGGATCGGTGTCGCCGTCCTGGGCCTGACGCTGCTCTTGCCGATCGGCACGGGGGACGGGCTCGATCCCCTGGGCATCGCCCTGGATCTCGGCGCCGCCCTGGCCTGGGCGCTCTATATCCTGTTCGGCCAGCGCGCCGGGCGGGCCGATGGCGGTCAAGCGGTGTCGCTGGGGATGCTGACCGCCGCCCTCGTGGTCGCGCCGTTCGGCGTGGCCGAGGCCGGTGCCGGGCTGCTCGCCCCCGGCATCCTGACGGCCGGTCTCGCTGTGGCGCTGATGACGAGCGCCCTGCCCTATTCCCTCGAGATGGTCGCGCTCCGGCGCCTCGATCGGAAGAGTTTCGGCGTGCTGATGAGCCTGGAGCCCGCGGTCGCGACCTGCGCGGGGCTGGCGCTGCTTGGCGAGCGAATCAGCGCCGTGCAGGGGATCGCGATCGGCTTGGTGATCGCGGCATCGGTCGGGATCACCGCGCGCTCCCGACAGCCGGCGCCCGCAGCGACGATCCTGGGACCGGAGGGGCCATCTACTTCCCCGCGAGAACCCGCGAGGCGACGTTGATATATTTGCGCCCGGCTTCCTGGGCGTGCAGCACCGCGTCGCCGAGGTTCTCCTCGTCGCGGACACTGGCCAGCTTGATCAGCATCGGCAGGTTGATGCCCGCCACCACTTCCACCGAGCCGCCGTTCATACAGGACAGGGCAAGGTTGGAGGGCGTGCCCCCGAACATGTCGGTGAGCACCACGACGCCCTCGCCGCTATTCACGCGACAGACCGCGGACATGATGTCCCGTCGTCGCAGCTCCATATCGTCCTCCGGCCCGATCGTGATCGTCTCGATCTGATCCTGCGGGCCGACCACGTGCTCCAGGGCGGCCTTGAACTCGGTCGCCAGCAGCCCGTGGGTGACGAGCACCATGCCAATCATCGACACGTGTTCCAACGTCCTGTGTGTGCCGCCATGTTGTGCATCGCACAGACCCCCACAAGGCAAACGCGACTTTTTTGCCTGGACATCAACCGGATCATGCCACGGCCGCCTCTGACACGCCATGGGGCAACACCACCGCTGCGCGACTCGGGCCGGCTGTGCGGCTGCGAAGTCACGGCCGATGCTTTCGCAGCGCCGCACGAACGAGGAGCGCCGCCAGACCGGCGGCGCGGACCTGTGCATCGAGGACGAGGCGCGGGAGCACGACGCCGAGGAGGTCGGCGGGCTCGGGCGGTTCCAGGAGGCGCGGCGACGAGGCGACGAGGTCAACCACGAGGTGAAGCTCCGTCTCTGTCCTGATCGCCAGCCCGAGATCGGCGACCGGCAGGATCCCCTGCCCCCGGACCTCGACCCGGCCGGCGAGTTCGCCATGGGGGCGAGCGACGAGGCGCCCGTCCCGGACCGCGCAGATGACCCGATCGTCGGCCACGAAGGCGCCGTCCGCCCCGGCAGCCAGGAGAAGGGCGAGACTCGATTTCCCGGATCCGGACTCGCCGCGGATGAGGATGCCGCCGCCGCCGAGGGCGCAGCAGGCGCCGTGGAGCGTGGTTGTCACGCGTGGAGCTGGCGCGGTGCGGCCGGCAGACGGACGATGAAGCGCGCGCCGCGAACGGTCGGCTCGCCATCCTCGTCGGGGGCGCCGGGCCGGTTCTCGGCCCGGATCGTGCCGCGGTGGGCCTGCACGATCTGGCGCGAGATCGACAGGCCGAGCCCGGAATTCTGGCCGAAGCCCTGCTCCGGGCGGTCGGTGTAGAAGCGCTCGAAGATGCGCTCCAGGGCATGCTCGGGAATGCCCGGCCCCTCGTCCTCGCAGATCAGCTCGACCTCGCTCCGGACCCGGCGCAGCACGACGCGGACCTTCGCGTCGGTGGGCGAGAACGAGCGGGCGTTGTCGAGGAGATTGTTCACCACCTGACCGAGCCGGCTGTCGTGACCGACGATCGTGAACGGCGCGTCGTGGTCCGACGCATTGGCCTCGACATCGAGCTGGATCAGGCAGTCCTTGGGGCGGCGCCGCTCGTTGGCCACGGACACCACGGTGGTCAACAGCCGCCGGAGATCGACCCGCCGGGCCTCCGCCCGGGCGAGTTCGGCATCGAGGCGCGAGGCATCGGCGATGTCGCTGATCAGCCGGTCCAAGCGCTTCACGTCGTGCTGGATGATCGCCATCAGCCGGCCGCGCGAATCGTCGTTCCGGGCGAGCGGCAGCGTCTCGACGGCGCTGCGCAGGGAGGTCAGCGGGTTCTTCAACTCGTGGCTGACATCGGCGGCGAAGCTCTCGATGGCGTCGATGCGCCGGTAGAGCGCCTGGGTCATGTCGCGCAGCGCCCCCGACAGGTGGCCGATCTCGTCGGTCCGCTCGGTGAAATCGGGGATCTCCTCACGGGTCTTGATGCCCATCCGGACCTTCTCGGCGGCTTCCGCGAGGCGGCGCACCGGCCCCGCGATGGCGCCGGCGAGCAGGAACGACAGCACCACCATCACGGCCGAGGCCACGAGGAACACCTGCAGCAGGCCGAACCGCTCCGAGGCGATCACCCGGTCGATGGCGTCACCCTGGGTCGAGATCAGGAGCGCGCCGCGGACCGACCCGGCGCGGTGGATCGGTACCGCCACCGACACGGTGGTCTCGCCGATCTGGTTGCGGCGCACGAGGCTGCCGCGGTTGCCGCCGAGCGCCGCCTGCACTTCCCGGAGCGAGTGGCCGTTGACCGGCCCCGTCTCCTCCGCCGGCTCGGCCCGGCTGCCGAACAGGCCGCTCAGCTTCGTCTGAACCGTCTGGAAGGCCGATTCGAGCATCCCGGGCTTGTGCGGCCGGGGCTGCAGCGGATCCTGGCGGCCGGCGTCGCCGCGCTTGAACAGCGTCCGGGTGTCGAACAGGAGGCCGCCCTCCTGATCGTAGACCCGGGCCCGGTTGCCGGTGGGCGTCACCAGGCGCGAGAGCAAAGGCGCCACCTTCTCGGGATTGAGCGAGAAGGCGAGCGGCTGCGATTCCTCCTCCGCGGACTCCCCGGCCTGCTGCTGGAGCAGCCGGTCGGGATCGATGCGGATCGTGTCCGTGTCCACCGACGCGGAGGCGGCGATCGCGCCCGCGATGATCTCGCCCTGGATGGCGAGGCTCTGGATCCGCGCCTGGATCAGGCCCTGGCGGAACTGGTTGAGGTACAGGAACCCGACGAGCAGGGCGATCAGCCCGACGAGGTTGAGGACGACGATGCGGCGCGTCAGGCTCGACGAGGCGCGCTGGCCGATCGCGTCCCAGAGGGCGCGGGGCCAAGCGAGCGGGCGGGACAAGGCCTGGGCCAGGGACGCGCGCGGCTCGGCATCCTCGGTCTGGGCTGGTGTGCGCGTGGACATGCGGCGGATCTTGGGGATCACGCCTCCTTGAACCGGTAGCCGACGCCGTAGAGCGTCTCGATCATGTCGAAGCTCTGATCGGTCACCTTGAACTTCTTGCGCAGGCGCTTGATGTGGCTGTCGATGGTGCGATCGTCGACATAGACCTGATCGTCGTAGGCCGCGTCCATGAGGGCGTTGCGGCTCTTGACCACGCCCGGGCGCTGGGCGAGCGCCTGGAGGATCAGGAACTCGGTGACCGTCAGGGTCACCGCCTCGCCCTTCCACGTGCAGGTGTGGCGCTCCGGATCCATCATCAGCGCGCCGCGCTCGAGGGAGCGGGCCGCCACCTCGGCCTCGCTGCGGGGGGGCGAGCCGGGCGCCTCTTTGGCGAAGCGGCGGAGCACCGCCTTCACGCGCTCTACCAGGAGGCGCTGCGAGAACGGCTTATGGATGAAGTCGTCCGCGCCCATCTTGAGGCCGAACAATTCGTCGATCTCCTCGTCCTTCGAGGTCAGGAAGATCACGGGCAGGTCGGATTTCTGCCGCAGGCGCCGGAGCAGCTCCATGCCGTCCATGCGCGGCATCTTGATATCGAAGATCGCCAGATCCGGCGGAGAGTGGCGCAGGCCGTCGAGGGCGGAGGCGCCGTCCGTGTAGGTCTGGATGCGGTAGCCTTCGGTCTCAAGAGCGATCGACACGGAGGTGAGAATGTTCCGGTCGTCGTCGACGAGGGCGATGGTCGGCATGCGCGGTCCCTGACTGAACGGGTTCGGGCGCGGTCCCGGCTTACGCACAGGCCGCGCCGCGCCCGGCCCCCGTGGGGCAGACGAGTGCACGAACCGGGCGGTTTCGGCGCAGCCCGGCGCGCGCAAAGGGACAGGTGCTTTAGTACGGCCGATCGGAAAAAGCGAGCGGCGGTCATAGCTTGGCCGTAACGGCCGATCTGACGCGGGCCGGGCGCCTCGCGCGCCGACCGTCGCGGGGCTAACGTGGCGCAGGAATATGGCGGCCATTCGACAGGGGGAGGATGGGCTTATGGGCGAGACGACCGAGACCGCGCCGGGGCCGCGGGGACCGGCCCGGCCCCTGCCGGCGGATCAGGCGCCGTTCGACGCGATCGGCCTGGCGCGGACCCTGCTGCGCGGCATCCGCTCCGGCGCGCTCGCGACCCTCGACCCGGACGGCACCCCCTTCGCGTCGCTCGTCACGATCGCCACCGACGTGGACGGGACGCCGCTGATGCTGCTGTCGCGGCTCTCGGCCCATACCCGCAACCTGCTGGCCCGGCCGCGCTGCTCGCTGCTGTTTTCGCAGGGGGGCAAGGGCGATCCCCTGGCCCATCCCCGGCTCACCGTGGTCGGCCACGCCGTGCAGACCCCGGACGCCCGGGCTCGGGAGCGGTTCCTCGCCCGGCATCCCAAGGCCAAGCTCTATGCCGACTTCCCGGATTTCGGCTTCTTCGCCCTCGATGCAGAGGCCGGCCATCTCAACGGCGGCTTCGCCAAGGCCGCGACGCTGACGCGCGCGCAATTGCTCCTCGACCTCGCTGGCGCCGAAGAGATCGTGGCGGGGGAGCGCGGGGCCGTGGAGCACATGAACACCGACCACGCGGACGCGCTGGCGCTCTATGCCGCGGGTACCGGGGGCGAGGCAGGGGTGCCCTGGCGAGTCACCGGTCTCGATCCCGAGGGGATGGACCTGATGGCCGGCGACCGCACCGCCCGGGTCACCTATCCCGAGCGCGTCACCGACATGGGGACGTTGCGCAAGAGCCTCGTCGCCATGGCCGCGCGGGCGCGCGCGACCGGCGCGGACACGTGAGTGTGCAAGGACTTCACGATGGGGCATGGCGAAAAGTCGCTGGATGCCCCATATCGGCCCCATGAGCGACACCCAGACAGACACCTACCCCTTCAGCCTCGACGTGGAGCCCGTCGGCGACAGCGGCTCCCTGTACCAGTGGAGCATCCGCAAGCACGGCAAGCTGCACCAGCGCTCGGACCGGAAGCATCCGACCGAGGCCAAGGCGCGCTCCCACGGCGAGGCCGAGATCGAGCGCCTGATCCGCGACCGCGGCCGCTGAGCCGCCGGCCCGGATCTCGGCGACGGACTTGTCCTGCGGCGGGGGCCGGATCATTCCGGCCCCCGCCGTTCGTGCGCCGGTCCGATGACCGGTGACGGGATGACCCGTGGGACGTCCCTGCGCTTGGCGCGTCCCCGCCGCGCTGCTATCCCGCGCGTGAACCGATCCATCCGAACACGCCCCGACGTCAGACGGTGCGCGCCGTCGCGCGCCCGAACGGAATGCCGATGACAGCCCCGATCGAATTTATCCGCAACTTCTCGATCGTCGCGCATATCGACCACGGCAAATCGACGCTCGCGGACCGGCTGATCCAAGCCACCGGCACCGTGGCGCTGCGCGACATGAGCGAGCAGATGCTCGACTCGATGGATATCGAGAAGGAGCGCGGCATCACCATCAAGGCGCAGACCGTGCGCCTGGAATACAAGGCGCAGGACGGCCAGGACTACGTCCTGAACCTGATGGACACCCCCGGCCACGTGGACTTCGCCTACGAGGTCTCCCGGTCGCTCGCCGCCTGCGAGGGCTCGCTGCTGGTGGTCGACGCCTCGCAGGGCGTGGAGGCGCAGACGCTGGCCAACGTCTACCAGGCCCTCGACGCCAACCATGAGATCGTGCCCGTCCTCAACAAGGTCGACCTGCCGGCCGCCGAGCCCGAGCGGGTGAAGGAGCAGATCGAAGAGGTGATCGGCCTCGACGCCTCCGAGGCCGTGGCGATCTCGGCCAAGACCGGGCTCAACATCGAGGCGGTGCTGGAGGCGATCGTCACCCGCCTGCCGGCCCCCAAGGGCGAGCGCGACGCGCCGCTCAAGGCGCTCCTCGTGGACAGCTGGTACGACGCTTACCTCGGCGTCGTCGTGCTGGTGCGGATCGTCGACGGCGTGCTCAAGAAGGGCATGACCATCCGCATGATGGGCGCCGACGCGGTCCACGGCGTCGACCGGATCGGCGTGTTCCGGCCGAAGATGGCCGAGATCGACGCGCTCGGCCCCGGCGAGGTCGGCTTCTTCACCGGCTCGATCAAGGAGGTCGCCGACACCCGCGTCGGCGACACGATCACCGAGGACAAGCGTCAGACCACCGCGATGCTGCCGGGCTTCAAGGAGGTCCAGGCGGTGGTGTTCTGCGGCCTTTTCCCGGTGGACGCGGCCGAGTTCGAGAATCTGCGTTCGGCCATGGGCCGGCTCCGGCTGAACGACGCCTCGTTCTCCTACGAGATGGAGAGTTCGGCCGCGCTCGGCTTCGGCTTCCGCTGCGGCTTCCTGGGGCTCCTCCACCTGGAGATCATCCAGGAACGGCTGGAGCGCGAGTTCAACCTCGACCTGATCTCGACCGCGCCCTCGGTGGTCTATCGCCTGAAGATGCGCGACGGCACCGTCAAGGAGCTGCACAACCCGGCCGACATGCCGGATGTGATGAAGATCGAGCTGATCGAGGAGCCCTGGATCCGCGCCACGATCCTCACCCCCGACGAGTATCTCGGCGGCGTCTTGAAGCTCTGCCAGGACCGCCGCGGCGTCCAGATCGACCTCAACTACGTCGGTAAGCGCGCCATGGTGGTCTACGACCTGCCGCTGAACGAGGTCGTCTTCGATTTCTACGACCGGCTGAAATCGATCTCGAAGGGCTACGCCTCGTTCGACTACCACGTCTCCGACTACCGCGAGGGCGACCTCGTGAAGATGTCGCTGCTGGTGAACGCCGAGCCGGTGGACGCGCTCTCGATGCTGGTCCACCGCACCCGCGCCGAATCGCGCGGCCGGGCCATGTGCGAGAAGCTGAAGGACCTGATCCCCCGCCACCTGTTCCAGATCCCGGTCCAGGCGGCGATCGGCGGCAAGATCATCGCCCGCGAGACGATCAAGGCCCTGTCCAAGGACGTCACCGCCAAGTGCTACGGCGGCGACATCTCGCGCAAGCGCAAGCTGCTGGACAAGCAGAAGGAAGGCAAGAAGAAGATGCGCCAGTTCGGGCGCGTGGAGATCCCGCAGGAGGCGTTTATTGCGGCGCTGAAGATGGACGATTGAGCCGCGTCGCGGCTCACCCTCCCCCCTCTGCGGGGGAGGGTGGCCCCTGCGTCAGCAGGGGTCGGGAGAGGGGAACCCGGGTTCAGGACAAGGCGCGGCCTTCATGCAGCACAGCGCCTCATTCGGCACCGTCGCTCCCCTCTCCCGACCCCCTTCGGGGGCCACCCTCCCCCGCAGAGGGGGAGGGAGACGCGCGGGTCAGCCCGGCGGCAGCACGTCGACCTGGATGCCTGAGTAATACGCCGCCAAATTCGCAATTTCGGCGTCCGACAGCTCCCTCGCGACCACGTTCATGATCTCGTTCTGCCGCTTGCCGTCGCGGTAGTCGGTGAGCTGCTTCACCAGATAGGGCTCGACCTGCCCGGCGAGGTTCGGCGCCTCCGGCAGCTTCGAGAGCCCGTCCATCCCGTGGCAGGTCTGGCAGGCGGTCGCGCGCTTCTTGCCCGCGGCGGCATCGCCGGCCTGAGCCGCAAACGGGACAAGGGAGGCGATCAGGACAAGAAACGGACGGATCATCATCGGGCTCGGATTGCGCAACGGTACTCTCCTCCCCTGGCGATCCTGGGCCTGCCCGGGATCGCTCAAGCTTGCGTTGAGGAGTAGGAGGTGGGGGTGGAGCAGAAGGCACCACAGCGCCTCATCCGGAACCACCCCCACCCTCGATCCCTCCCCACAAGGGGGAGGGAAGAGCCCCACTTATTTCTCGTAGGAGATCCGGTAGATCGCCCCGGCGGAATCGTCGGAGACCAGCAGGGAGCCGTCGAGCATCACCGCCACGTCCACCGGGCGGCCGAGATACTCGCCGTCGCCCGTGAGCCAGCCTTCCGCGAACGGCTTGACCGCACCGAGCTTCCCGTCCGCTCCCATGGGGGCGAACATCACCCGGGCACCGACCGGCTCGGTGCGGTTCCAGGAGCCGTGCTCGGCGATGAAGATCCCGCCCTTGTACGAGGCCGGGAACTGCTTGCCGTTGTAGAAGGTCATGCCGAGATCGGCCGCGTGCGGCGGCAATTCGGCCACCGGGGCGACCGCGTCGGCCGGCGGGGTCTGGTCCTTGTACTCCACCGTGCGCACGGCGCCGCCGCCGAACCACGGGAAGCCGAAAGTCTCGCCCGCCTTGGTGGCGTGGTTCAATTCGCCCGGCGGCTTGTCGTCGCCCATGCCGTCGACCTGGTTGTCGGTGAACCAGAGCGACTTGTCGGCGGCGAAGTCCAACCCGACCGAATTCCGGATGCCCGTCGCAAAAACTTCGCGGTTCTTGCCATCGGCGTCGATCCGGATGATGCCCCCGATGCCCATCGTCTTGTACAGGTCGAGCTTCTCGGCCGGGGGCACGTTGTAGGGCTGCCCCAGCGCGATGTAGGTCTTGCCGTCGGGTCCGACCCGGCAGACCCGGGCGGTGTGGTTGAAGCTCTCCTCCGCGGCCGGGATCAGGGCGCCTTCCTTCACGAGGATGCCGGCCGCCACATCCGGGTTCTCATAGAAGAACTCGGCGGCCGGGAAGGCCAGGACCCGATTCTGCTCGACCACGGTGAGCACGCCGTCCTTCGAGAAGCAGACGCCGTTGGGGATCTTGAACGCGATGCCGGGCGCGAAGGGGCGCACCTCGTCGGCGACCCGGTCCTTGTCGCGGTCGGTGACCGTGTAGACCTTGTTCTTGCGCGTGCCGACGAACAGCACCCCGGCATTGGGACCGACCGCGATGGCGCGGGCGTCGGGCACCACCGCATAGAGGTCGATCTTGAAGCCCTCGGGCAGCTTGATCTTGGCCAGCGTCTTGCGGATCGCGTCGGCGCGCCGGCCGGTCTGCGGGATTTCCGCCGCGGCCTGGGTGTTGGTGCTGTGGAAGCCTTCGAGCTTCTCGAGATCGTCGGTCTTGGCCTTGGTCTCGGCGGGGGCGGCGCCCTGCGCCCAGGCGGGCACGGCGACGCCCGCCAAGAGCGCGGCGATGATCAATGAACGCATCGTTCGAAATCCTCCCGGCCGCCGCTGGACCTCGGCGTTACCGGGGGTGAACGATAGAGCCGTCGCCCGGACCGGCAAGCCGTGCCGATGACGCGGCCGTCGGCCTGTTGCCGCTCAGGCGACCTTGCGCGGCACGAGGCGCTCGCTGCCGAGGGCGGCCCGGGCGCCCGACACGCCGGCCTCCGTGTATTCGGCATCCTCGTTGACCCGCCAGACATCGTGCCGGCGCTGGCCCTGGAGGATGTTCTCCACGGTCAGCATCGCGGTCATCATCGCGTGGTCCTGATTGTTGTACTTGTGCATGCCGTTGCGGCCGACGAGGTGGAGGGTCGGAAAATCCCGCTCCAGCTCCCGCCGCACGGTGGCGACGTGGCCGGCATAATCCTCGTCATAGACCGGATAGGCCTTGGGCTGCCGGACCACGCAGGCATCGACCACGTCGGCCGGGTCGATCAGGCCGATCTGGCCGATCTCCCGCTTGGCCAGCGCCACGAGGTCCTCGTCCGAGGACGTCCAGAGCCCGTCGCCCTCGAAGCAGAAATATTCGAGGCCGAGGCAGGTATGATCCTCGTCCGGCACCATCTCGGGGGACCACGAGCGGAAGTTCTGCACCCGCCCGACCTGCACCGACGGATCGTGGATGTAGATCCAATTATCCGGGAAATTCTTTTGGGATTTGGCGATGAGCGCCACGGTCAGGAAGTCGCGGTATTTCAGCGCCCGCGCGTTGAAGGTGCTGAGCGGCCGCGGCCGGATCGAGTCGACCAGCTCGCGCACCGGGGCGGACGAGATCAGATGGCGGGCCGTGTAGGTCTCGCGGCTGCCGTCAGCGCTGCGGGCCGCCACCGTCCAGATGCCGGTGCCGGCATCGTAGCTGAGGGAATCCACCCCGCGGTCGAGGTGGACCCGGCCGCCCTGGGCCTGGACCTTGGCGGCGGCGGCCTCCCACATCATGCCGGGACCGCGGCGGGGATAGCGGAACGATTCGATCAGCGTCTTGATCACCGGGCCGCCGGCCTTCGGCGCCTTGCGCAGGCCGAGCGAGCGCTTGATTCCGTCGCGGATCGCCGCGCCGAGGTCGAGGCCCTTGATGCGCTGCGCAGCCCAATCGGCCGAGATCGCATCGCACGACATGCCCCAGACCTTCTCGGTGTAGGTCTTGAAGAAGATTGAGAACAGGCGCTCGCCGAACTGGTTGCGCACCCAGGCGTGGAAGTTCTTCGGGTCGCGCACCGGTTTCATGCGGGCATAGAGGTAGGAGGCGACGCAGGCCGCGCTGGTGAACACGCCGAGATTGCGCAGCGCCTCGAAGGCCTTGAGCGGATAGGCGTAGTACCGGCCGCGATAGTAGATCCGCGACAGGCGCGGGCGCTCGATGAAGTCGTTGGGCAGGATCTCGTCCCAGAGATCGACCACCGCTTTGGATTTCGAGAAGAATCGGTGGCCGCCGATGTCGAACAGGTAGCCGTTATGCGAGACCGTGCGCGAGATGCCGCCGACCTGCGCCGGATCCCGCTCCAGGACGGTGACGGACCGGCCCTGCTTCGACAGCAGGTAGGCGGCGGTGAGACCCGCGGGCCCCGCGCCGATCACCAGGGTCTCGGTGTGGTGGCTCATCCCCTGCTCCGGCGATTCGTGTTTGGCGTCGCACAGGCAGCGCCTGATTGCCGGCAGCATGAATCCTCGTGGTTAAGGAATCGCTGGCCTTTCCAGCGGGCGTGATTTTACGAAACCCATTTCAGCAGGGAGATCACCCCCATATTGGCGGCGTGCCGATGGGCGGATACGGCGCGGCGCGTGGCGATCTCCGACCGGTTCGCGGCATAATACCGATAGGTCGCGAGCAGCATCTCACGGTTGGTGAGAGTCAATGCCCAGCCCAGGGCGCCCTTGATCCGGCTGGTGTCGAAGATGAAATCCTCGGCGATCATCCGGTAATGATACGGCCCGAGCGGTCAGATCCGCAGGGGGTGTGCCGCCCGCATCGCGAGGAGCAGCGGCGCCTTCGGCAACCGGGTCGTGCGGGCGCCGGTGCCGGCCTGCGCGATCACAGGCTCGAACGTGTCGCGCATCGTGCCGACGTCGCCGGACCCGATCCCGAATGTGCCGGAGGCTCGGCGTCGCCAGGCCAGCACCATGGCCTCGCTCAGGTCGTCCACGGACACGAATTGGTAGCGGTTGCTGCCCTCGCCGACCAGCCAGATCCTCCGGCCTTCGGCGATGAACGCGAACAGGATCGCCAGCAAGCCGAGCCGCCCGGCCCCCATGATGGTCGGTGACCGGATGATCGTGGCGGCGAAGTCGCCGGCATGAGCCGCGAGGATCTTCTCGCCCTCCCATTTGCTGGTGCCTTAGAGTTCGCCCGGCGCCGGGGGATCGTCCTCCCGCACCGGCCGGTCGAAGCCATGACCCCAGAGGCACAGGACGCGGGCCGTGGGTCAGTCCGGCGTGCGATCGGAGGTCAGACGGCCGCCTCGAGCCGAGCGGGGGCGGCGGCCGGGACCGTCTCCCAGCCGGGTCTCGAGAGACGCGCGGCCTGGGCGAACAGCGCGCCGGGCACGATCAGGCAGAGGAGCGGTATCTCGAAGATGAAGAAGATGCGCGCCAGCGGGACCAGCAACCAGACCGCCACCGCCAGGCGCGATGGCCTTGGGTCACCCGCGAGCACGACCAGGGTCAGGGCCGGCGCCACGACAGCCAGGTCGTAATGCGAGGCGTAGGGTTGCATCACCAGAACGGCCAGCAGCACCACGAGGAGCCGGGCCGGACTGCGCATATCGCCGCGCAGGGCCCGTATGGCGGCGGCGAGCGCCAGGACGCTGATGCATCCCTGGATCGTCCAGGCGATGCCCGCGGGCAGTCCCCAGAATCGGGCTACGAAATAGGGTGTGACCGAGGTCTCGATCATCGGTGCGTTGAACGCGGTGATGAAGGAGCTCTGCAGCGGCATCGTCACGGTGACGAACCGTTCCCAGACCGCGACGCCGAACACGGCGACCGAGACGCCCACCAGCGCGGCCGTGGCGAACCCGGCCGCGACCAGACAGCGCCAGAAACCGCCACACAGCAGGATCAGCCCGAGTGCCGCCGCGAATTGCGGCTTCACGGTGAGGCAGGCGAAACACAGGCCGGCGAGCCACGGGCGACGACCGCTCTCCTGCAGCACGACGGTCGCCCCGAGGGCGATCAGGCCGCCGAAATGGCCGTAGAGCATCATCGTGATCGCGGGCGGCGACAGGCAGGCGGCCAGGACAAGGGTTCCATCGACGGCCTCGGCTGATCGGCGCGTCGCCCAGGCCAGGGCAGCGACGTTCACCGCGGTCCAGACGACGACGGCCGGCAGGAACGGCAGGCTGGCGAGCGGGACCAAAAACAGCAGCACGTGCGGCGGATAGACGAACAGAAGATGCGGATCGTAGCTCAGGCCGAAAGCCGCCTTGACCGCGTCACCGTAGGCCGGGAGATCGATCAGCGTGCCGGCCTGCCCCGCCATGACCAGCCGGGGCGCGAGCCAGAAATTGACGTAGTCGTGTCCGAGTGGCGCGCCGATCATCCAGGCGTACAAATCCCACGGCCTCAACGAGAGCCACGTCCCGAGCGCGATCACGAAACCCGTCGCGATGATCGGGATCTGCCTGCGACCCAGGATCTGTTTCGGCATGCCCGGAGGGTCCCAGTTCCGTATGCGGCGCGGCGAACTCGAACGGCACGATTCGAACCTAAGTGTGCGGCGCTGACGATCGGTTAACCGCCGCGCAACAGAAGTACGCCGATCATGCCCGGCGCCTCGACCGGGCGACAGGCGTGGCCGCGCCCGGTTCCGGGTCGAGGGGCCCGCCGCTCGTCTGGGTGTCCGCCATGCCCGCTTCGGCGGATCCGATCCCCGCCCGCGCCGCACGGCTCGATCCGCGCCCGTTCCTGTGGCTGCTCGTCGCCCTGTCGCTGGCGACCATGAACGCGCCGCAGGACATCTGGGACACGATCCGGCACCTGCGCGTGCCCGATACCGACGACGCCATGCGGCTCGTCGCGGTGCGCGATCTGCTCGCGGGCCAGGGCTGGTACGACAACGTCCAATACCGCTTCCTCCCGCCCGGAGGCGTATCGAGCCACTGGTCGCGCCTCGTGGATGCCCCGATCGCCGGGCTGATCCTGGCCCTGACGCCCCTCGCCGGCCGGACCCTGGCGGAGGGCTTGGCCGCCGCATTGTGGCCGGCGCTGCTGTTCGCGCTCTATTGCGGCGTGCTCCATCGCGGCACCCGGGCGCGTTTCGGCGGCCGCGCTGCTGTGCTGGCCGTCATCGCGGCGACCCAGACTCTCGGGGTCGGCATCCAATTCGCCGCCGGGCGGGTCGACCACCACAACGTCCAGATCATCGCGATCCTCGGACTCGCCTTCTGCATGATCCACGGCGGATTCCGGAGCGGTCTCGTCGGCGGCGGTCTTGCGGCCCTGTCGCTGGCGGTGGGGCTGGAAGGTCTGCCGTCCATCGCCCCGGCGGCCCTGTTCCTCGTGGGGGATTGGTGCCTGCGCGGCCGTCCGGCGCTTCGGGTCCTGGCCGGGTTCGGCCTCGGGCTCGGGATCGCCGCGCCAGTCTTGTTCGCCGTGCAGACGGATCCCGGGCTCTGGGGGGCTCCGCGCTGCGATGCGCTCTCGCTACCCTGGCTGTGGATCGCCCTCGGCGGCCTGCTCTTCGCCGTCTCCGCGGCCGCAGCTGGCGACCGTCTCGGGTCGATGCGGGCGCGCGCCGCCCTGGCGGCGGCCGGCGGCGCGATCCTGCTCGACGGCTTCGCCCTCGCCTTCCCGACCTGCCTGGGCGGGCCCTTCCCGGACATGCCGCCCCTCGTCCGGACCCGCTGGCTACTGACGGTGAACGAGATGGCCTCGCTCCCGAAGTTCATCGCCCAGGGTCAGTGGGAGGCCCTGGTCTTCTATCCGGTGGTGCTGCTCGCGGCGTTCGCTGCGACCTGGATGGCGTGGCGCGGGCCGCAGCGGCGTGCCTGGTCGGTGGCGGCACTATTCCTCTGGCCGGGCCTGATCCTCGGCCTGTTCGAGTTCCGGGGGCTCTACATCGCCTCCGGCTTCGTGCCGCTGGTCGCGGGGGCCGTCCTCGACCGCGCGCTCGCGCAGGATGCTGGAGCCCGGGCCGGTCTACCCCGCTGGGGTCTCGCGCTCCTCGGCGGCTGCCTCATAAGCTCGCTCTGGATGGCGCCCGCGCTCCTGGCCGAGGCGCTGGCCCCGGCCGCGCGGACGGCCCCCGATCCCGCCGGCGCGGTCGCCTGCCGGAGCGAGGCCGCCCTGGCACCCCTCGGCGCCCTCCCGCCCGGCACCGTCCTGGCGCCGATCGTCATGGGACCGGCGATCCTGCTGCACACGCCGCACCGGATCGTAGCCGCGCCGTATCATCGGGCGATCCCGGGGCTGATTGCGGCGATCGAGGGTCTGGGTGGCACGCAGGCGGATCTGGAGCACGTGCTGACGACGTTCGCGATCCGCTACGTGGTTGCCTGCCCGGCCCGCCCGGCCGAGGACCTCCAGGCGGAGCCCGCCTTCGCCACGCGGCTCACCGACGGCGCTGCGCGATCCGATCGGCTGGAGCCTCTCGACCTGCCCGGTACGCTCAAGGTCTGGCGGGTGAAGCCGGAGCCGCTCAGAGCAGGCGTCGGTCGAGCCGGATGATCCGACAGGGATCGCCGGCCCGGGCGGCGGCTTCGTGCGGCGCGCGGATCAGCAGCGCCTCGGCGTGGCCCAGCACCGCCAGCATCGAGGAATCCTGGCGCTGCTCCGGAGTCGCCACCGGAAGCCGGCCCGGCGTGACGGCGAGGCGCGCGCGCATGTAGTCGGCCCGTCCATCGTTGGCCGGGAGGTCGCGGCCGAGCGTCGCCGCCTCGCTGCGGTCTTCGCCGGCCCGGGGATCGCCCTGCAACGCGCGGATCGCCGGCACCACGAACAGCAGCCCGCAGACGATCGACGAGACCGGATTTCCCGGCAGCCCGATCACCAGCATGTCGCCGAGGCGGCCGTGCATCAGCGGCTTGCCGGGCCGGAGCGCCACCCGCCAGAAGCCGAGTTCCAGCCCCTCCCGGGCCAGCGCAGCCTGGACGAGGTCGTGGTCGCCGACCGACGCGCCTCCGAGGGTCACCAGCAGGTCGGCCCGGGCTTCGCGGGCGCGGCGGAAGGCGTCCGCGAGGGCCGCATGGTCGTCCGCCGCGATGCCGAGATCGATGATCTCCGCCCCCGCCTCGGTGGCGAGCGCGCCGAGGGCGAGGCTGTTCGAGGCGACGATCTGATCCCAGGCGGGATTCTCCCCGGGGGCCACCAGCTCGTCCCCGGTGGCCAGGATCGCCACCCGGGGCCTGCGCCGGACCGGCAGGCGCGGGTGGCCGGCCGCCGCCGCCAGGGCGAGGCGCCGCGCGTCGAGGGTCAGGCCTTGGGTGAGCAGCGTCTCCCCGGCCGTGAAATCGAGCCCGGCGCGGCGGATGAACCGGTTCGGCTCGACCGGTTCGACCACCCGCACGGTCTCGCCCTCGGCCTGTGCGTCCTCCTGGATCAGGATCGCGTCCGCGCCATCGGGCACCGGCGCCCCGGTGAAGATCCGCACCGCCTCGCCGGGGCCGATGCGTCCCGAGAAGCCGTGGCCGGCCGCGCTGGTGCCGATGAGCCGCAGGGTTGCCCCCGGCGATGCAGCGTCGGTGCCGCGCACCGCGTAGCCGTCCATGGCGGAGGCCGGGAATGGCGGCTGCGTCCGGGTGGCGACGATGTCGGCGGCCAGCGTCCGCCCGGCGGCCTGGGCCAGGGGCACGGTTTCGGCCTCGACGGGGCCGGTAACGCTCGCCAGGACCCGCGCCAGCGCCTCGGCGACCGGAATCAGGCCGCTCATGCCAGAGGCGCCCGGTAGGCGCCGGAGCGGCCGCCATCCTTGGCAACGAGCCGGATGCCCTCGATCCGCATGCCGCGATCCACCGCCTTCACCATGTCGTAGACCGTCAGACAGGCCACTGAGACGGCGGTCAGCGCCTCCATCTCGACCCCGGTCGGGCCCTGGACCCGCACCTCGGCGGCGATCCGCAGGCCGGGCAGCGCGTCGTCGGGCTCACATATGACCCGGATCTTGGACAGAAGCAGCGGGTGGCAGAGCGGGATCAACTCGTGGGTGCGCTTGGCCGCCATGATGCCGGCCAGCCGCGCGGTTCCGATCACGTCGCCCTTCTTGGCGTCGCCCTCTCGGATCAGCGCCAGGGTCTCGGGCCGCATCACGATGCAGCCCTCCGCCCGGGCGGTCCGGTCGGTGGCGGGCTTGTCGGTGACGTCGACCATGTTGGCCGCACCGCTGGTGTCGAGATGGGTGAGCGTCGTGCCGGGCTCCATCGCTCAGCCCTTGATCCGGGCCTTGGGGTCCTCACCGTCGCCGAAGAGCAGCGCGCGAGTCGCTGCGGTCACGTCCGCCTGTCGCATCAGGCTCTCGCCGACCAGGACCACGCCGAGACCGTTCTCCCGGAGACGCATCACGTCGGCGTGGTCGCCGATGCCGCTCTCGGCGACCGCGATCCGATCTTCGGGGATACCGGGCTTGAGGTGGATCGCGGTCTCGAACGAGACTTCGAAGGTCTTCAGGTTGCGGTTGTTGATGCCGATCAGCGCCGTGCCCAGGGGAATCGCCCGGGCGAGCTCGGCCTCGTCGTGGACCTCGACGAGGACGTCCATCCCGAGCAGGTGCGCCGTCTCGACCAGGGCGATGGCCTCGTCGTCGTCGAGGCAGGCCATGATCGCCAGGATGCAGTCGGCGCCCCAGGCCCGGGCCTCGTAGACCTGGTAGGGCTCGAACAGGAAGTCCTTGCGCAGCACCGGCAGCCGGCAGGCCTTGCGCGCCGCGGTCAGATAGTCCGGCCGCCCCTGGAACGAGGGTTCGTCGGTGAGGACCGACAGGCAGGTGGCGCCGCCGGCCTCGTAGGCGGCGGCGAGGGTCTTGGGGTCGAAATCGGCCCGGATCAGGCCCTTCGAGGGCGAGGCCTTCTTCACCTCTGCGATGAGCGCCGGGCGCCCCTCGGCGAGATGGGCGCGGATCGCCGCCGCGAAGCCGCGCACCGGATCGGCCTGCGCGACCTTGCGCTCGAGCTTGGCGAGCGGCACGCGCAGCTTCGCCTCGGCAATCTCCCGGCGCTTGTAGGCCTCGATTCGGGCGAGCACGTTGGGCCGCTCGGAGGGCGTCTCAGCGACCGTATCGCGATTCGCCTCTTGCGTCAGCGAGCTCATCGGCCCTCCTGCCCGGTGGCGTGGTCGTTCGAGGCCTGGACGAGGCGGGCGAGGGTCGCCCGGGCCGCCCCGGAATCGACCGCATGGTGCGCCCGCGCGAGCCCGTCCGCCAGAGTCGGGGCGGCCCCCGCGACGACGAGTGCCGCCCCGGCGTTGAGAACCGCGATGTCCCGGTAGGCGTTGCGCGCGCCCGCCAGCACCGCCTCCAGCGCCCGGGCATTGTCGGCGGGATCGCCCCCGCGCAGTTCTTCGGGCGCCCGCAACGCCAGGCCGAGGTCGCGCGGGTCGATGGTGAAGCGAGAGATCCGGCCGTCATCGAGGGCGACGACGCGGGTCGGGCCGGTGACGGTGATCTCGTCGAGTCCGTCGGAGCCGTGGACGGTCCAGACCCTGCGGCTTCCGAGTTCCGCGAGCACCCGGGTCAGCGGCTCGGCGAGCGCCTCCTGGGCGACGCCGAACAGCTGGCAGGCGACGCCCGCCGGATTGCACAGCGGGCCCAGCAGGTTGAAGATCGTCCGCACCGGCAGTTCCGAGCGGATCGCCGCCACGTGGCGCATCGCCGGGTGATGGGCCTGCGCGAACAGGAAGCACAGGTTGGCCTCGGCCAGGCAGCGCGCTTGCCCCGCCGCGTCGAGGCCGAGCCGCACGCCGAGGGCGGCCAGCACGTCGGCGGCGCCGGAGCGGGAGGTGGCGGCGCGGTTGCCGTGCTTGGCCACCGGCACGCCGCAGGCGGCCACCAGGATGGCGGCGAGCGTCGAGACATTGACGCTGCCGGACTGATCGCCGCCGGTGCCGACCACGTCGACGGCGCCCTCCGGAGCCGCCACCCGGGTCATGCGCGCGCGCATGGCCTCGGCGGCGCCGACGATTTCCTCGACGGTCTCCCCGCGCACCTTGAGGGCGGTCAGGAAGGCACCGGCCTGGACCGGGGTCACCGCGCCCGACAGCAGGTCGTCGAAGGCCGCGCGCGCCTCGGCCCGGTCGAGGGCGTGGCCCCCGGCGACCTTGGCGAGATGGGGTCTGAAACTGTCCATAGATTCTGTCGGAGGGCCGCCCCGGCCTCCGGCCGTCAATGCACGCCGGCGCGGGTCCTGTCACGCGCCGCGTTCCAGGCGGCGGCGAGATCGAGGAAGTTCTTCACGATCTCCGTGCCGTGCTGCGACCGGATGCTCTCCGGGTGGAACTGGACGCCGTGGAGCGGGCGCTCGGCATGCTCGAGCCCCATGATCAGCCCGTCCGCCTCGGCGGTGACCTTGAGCGCCGCCGGGCAGCTCGCGCGGTCGACCACCAGGGAATGGTAGCGCGTCGCCTCGAAGCTATCGTTCAGGCCGCGGAACAGGCCGCTGGCGCCGTGCCGGATGGTCGAGACCTTGCCGTGCAGCGGCAGCGGCGCGCGCACCACATCGCCCCCGAAGGCCTGCCCGATGGCCTGGAGGCCGAGGCAGACGCCGAAGATCGGGATTTCGTCGGACAGCTCGCGCACCACGTCGAGGCAAATGCCGGCCTCGTTCGGCGTGCAGGGGCCCGGCGAGAGCACGATCGCGTCGGGGGCCCGGCTGCGGATGTCCGCGATGCTGGTCGCGTCGTTGCGGGCGACCTCGATCGTACCGCAGAGCGGGCCGATCAGGTGGACGAGATTCCAGGTGAAGGAATCGTAATTGTCGATGACGAGGACATTGGGCATCGCGGCGGCACGCTCGGGCATGCAGGCGATGTGACCGCTCGGGGCGGAGCGGTCAACCGCGTAGGCAGCGCGGCGCGCGCAGGCGGCGGGATCGGCTCACTGCCCCCGCTTGGCCTGAGCCGCGAACCGCACCGCCTCCTCGGCGGCCCGGAACAGCGCCTTGGCCTTGTTGACGCATTCCTGCTGCTCGGACGCCGGATCGGAATCGTACACGATCCCCGCGCCGGCCTGGACGTGCATCCGCCCGTCCTTCACCACGGCCGTGCGCAGCACGATGCAGGTGTCCATCTCGCCGCGCGCGCCGAAATAGCCGACGCAGCCGGCATAGGGGCCGCGCTTGTCGTGCTCCAATTCGTCGATGATCTCCATGGCCCGCACCTTGGGCGCCCCGGAGACCGTTCCGGCCGGGAAGCCCGCCGCCAGGGCGTCGAGGGGATCGTGCCGCGGATCGAGGTCGCCCTCGACGTTCGATACGATGTGCATCACGTGGCTGTAGCGCTCGATGAAGAACGAGTCCGTCACCCGCACGCTGCCGATCCGCGAGACCCGGCCGGCATCGTTGCGACCGAGATCGAGCAGCATCAGGTGCTCGGCACGCTCCTTCGGATCGGCCAGCAGTTCCTCGGCGAGCGCGGCGTCCTCGGCCGGGGTCGCGCCCCGGCGGCGGGTGCCGGCGATGGGCCGCACGGTGATGGTGCCGTCGCGGACGCGCACCAGGATCTCCGGCGAGGAGCAGACGATCTGGAAGGATTCGAAGTCGAGATAGCAGAGGAACGGGGCCGGGTTCGTGCGCCGGAGCGACCGGTACAGGCTGAAGGCCGGCAGGGTGAACGGCGCCGAGAAGCGCTGCGACAGCACCACCTGGAACACGTCGCCGGCGACGATGTAGTCCTTGGCTCGTGCCACCATGGCGGCGAAGGCCTCCGGCGCCGTGTTCGAGACCGGCTCCGGATGGGCGACCGCCGCGAGGTCGACCCGGGCCTCGATCGGCAGCGGTCCCTCCAGGGCCTCCGCCACCCGGTCGAGGCGCTGGAGCGCGGCCTCGTAGGCCGCCCGGGCCGGGATGCCCGCCGCCGGCCGCACCGGGGACACCACGGTCAGCAGGTCGCGCACCGCGTCGAACACCACCATCACCCGCGGGCGGACCAGGATCGCGTCCGGAACGCCGAGGGGATCGGGGTTGGGCTCCGGCAGCCGCTCCATGGCGCGGACCATGTCGTAGCCGAGATAGCCGAACAGGCCGGCGGCCATCGGCGGCAGGTCCTGGCCATCCACGTCGCCGATGGCGCTCTCGGCGATCAGGGCGCGCAGGCTGGCCAGCGGCGCCCGGTCGTCCGGCGCGAAGGCGTCGAGATCGGGGCCGCGCGCGATCGCCGGCACGCCGTCGCGGCAGCGCCAGATCAGGTCCGGATCGAGCCCGATCATCGAGTAGCGGCCGCGCACGGCGCCGCCCTCGACCGATTCGAGCAGGAAGGCCGGGCCCGCATGGCGGTCGCGCAGCTTCAGGAACGCCGCCACCGGCGTCTCGAGATCTGCCACCAGGGTCAGCGCGACGAGGCTCGGCTGCCCAGCCGCGTAGCGCTCCGCGAAGGCCGCGTCGTCAGGCGCCTCGGCCATATGTCAGTACTCGCCGCCCAGCGCGCGGCGCAGAGCCGCTGCATCGATCTTGACGCCGGCGTTCTTCTGGACCTCGGCGATGTACTGCGACAGCACGTCGTCGGCGAGGGCCGCCTGGAAGTTCTGGGTGATGGTCCGGTCGCTCGGGCTGTCGGCCACGAAGGCCGGCATGGTCGCCGCCGTAATTTTGAACACCGCACGGGAATCGGCCGCCGCCGCGGTGCCGGCCTTGCCCACCGCCGTCGCGAAGATCAGGTTGACGTCGTCGGCGGTCAGCATGTCCTTGGCCTGGTTGCGCGCGAGATCCTGCGCCTCCTGCGGATTGACGCCGGCCTCCTGGGCGACCGCCTCGAGGGTCGCGCCCGTGTTCAGCTTCTCGACCAGTTCGCGTCCCTTGGCCTGGAGGCGCTTGGCGGTCTCGCCGGCCTTCCAGCCCGCGGTCACGCCGTCCTTGACCTGATCCAACGGCTTGTCGTGCGCGGGGTCGATGCCGGTGACGTCGTACCAGACGTAGCCGCCGGCCTTGGTGCGCAGGGGCTCGTTGTCGCCGCCGATCTCGGCGCGGAACAGGGCGGGCAGGGTCGTGTCCGGATCGGGGATGTCGCCGACCTTCCGGCCCTCCGGATCCTTGCCGTTGGTATCCACGGCCTTGACCGTCACGATCTTCAGGCCGCGCTCGGCGGCGATGTCGGTCAGCGGCTTGGCGGCGGCGCGCTGGTCCTCGATGGCGTCGCGGGTGGTCTCGATCGCGTCGCGGGCGCGGGCCAGGGCCAATCCCTTCCGGATCTCACCCTCGACCGCCTCGAAGGGCTTCACCGTGCCGGGCTCGATCTTGGTCACGCGCAGCAGCACGGTCCCGAACCGGCCCTGGACCGGCTGGCTCACGCCGCCTTCGGGCAACGCGAAGGCCGCGTCCCCCACGGACTTGTCGAACAGCTCGGCCTTGGTGAGCGTGCCGAGCGTCAGATCCTTGTCGTCGGTGCCGCGCTCGGCCGCTACCGCCTCGAAGGTCTTGGAGCCGTCTTCGATCGCCTTGCGCGCGCTTTCCGCGGCGGCGTTGTCCGGGAAGACGATCTGCTGGATCGTGCGCTTCTCGGGGGCGCCGTAACGGTCCTTGTTCAGCGCGTAGGCGGCGCGCGCGTCCGCGTCGCTGATCGCGTCGGGCTTGGCCATCGTGTCCGGATCGACCACGAGCAGGTTCGCCGTCCGGAATTCCGGCGCACGGAAGCCCGATTTGTTGGCCTCGTACCAGCCCTTCAGCTCGTCCTCGGTCGGGTCCGGGATCTGGCCGGCCGTGGAGGGGGTCAGCATCAGATAAGCGGCGGACCGGCGCTCAGTGGTGTAGCGATGGACCGCCTCGCGCATAGCCGCCGGCACGTGCAGGTCGGACGAGACCGCCTCTGCCAACTGGAGCCGCGCGATCACCGCGCGCTGCTCGTGCACGAACATCCCCTCGTTCAGGCCCGCCCGCTGCAACGTCTGATAGAAGAGCTGCGGCTCGAACTGGCCCTGCTGGTTCTGGAAGCTCTTCTCGTCGTGGATCGCCCGGATCACCGAGGCGTCCGGCACCGCGAGGCCGAGATCGTGCGTCTTCTGGTCGAGGGCGGCTTCGGTGATCAGCTGTGACATCACCTGCCGGTCGAGGCCGAGCATCCGTGCCTGATCGGGGGTCAGCGCGCGCTTCAGCTGCACCTGATAGCGCTGCATCTGGTTCTGATAGGCCTGGCGCACCTGCTCGGCGGTGATCGGCGTGCTGCCGACCGTGGCCACGTTGTTGCTGGAGCCGCCCCGGAAGAACTCCTCGACGCCGAAGATCCCGACGCCCGCGATGAGCAGCGTGAAGATGATCGTCAAGACGATCTTGCCGAGCCAGTGCTGGCTGGCGTTGCGGATGCCCTGGAGCATGGTCTGTGATCGGATACCTTCGGCGGCCGACCCGTCGCCGGGCCGGCACCATCCCTGAGAGCCGACCGCGATAGACCATTCGCGTCCACAGGCAAAGGCTCGGCGGCGCAGCCGCGTTTGCACGCTCAAGCTCGCTCTGGTAGGCCGCGGCAACTTGCGGAAGGTGGGGCGGAGCGGAGCCAGGGATGACGCAGTCGGGGCGCAGGCCGCTGGTCGCCGGCAATTGGAAGATGAACGGCACGCGGGACTCGCTCAAGGTCGTCCAGGCGATCCGCGACGGCCTCTCGCCGGAGCTGGCCGCCCGCATCGACGTGCTGATCTGCCCGCCCGCGACCCTGATCAGTGCCTGCGTCGCCGAGGCCGCCGGCTCGCCCATCGCCATCGGAGGCCAGAATCTCCACGCCCGGCCGAGCGGGGCCTTCACCGGATCGATCTCGGCCGAGATGCTCGCCGATCTCGGCGCCCGCTACGTGATCGTGGGCCATTCCGAGCGGCGGGCCTATCACCATGAGACCGACGACGGGGTCCACGCCAAGGCGCTCGGCGCCCGGCGCGCCGGCCTGTGCGGGATCATCTGCGTGGGCGAGACCATCGAGGAGCGCGAGCAGGGCCGGGCCCTCGACATCGTCCGCGCCCAGCTCGCCATCGGCCTGCCCAAGGGTGCCCGGGCGGCCGACACGGTGATCGCCTACGAGCCGGTCTGGGCGATCGGCTCGGGCCGGACCCCGACCCCGCGCGACATCGCCGAGGTCCACGCGTCCCTCCGGGAGATGCTCGACAAGCTCGTGGGTGACGAGGCGCAGAAGATCCGCATCCTCTACGGTGGGTCCGTGAAGCCGGGCAATGCCCGCGAACTCCTGTCCGTGGAGAATGTCGACGGAGCCTTGGTCGGCGGGGCCAGCCTCGTGGCCGAGGACTTCCTCGGGATCTGCGCCGCCTACGCCTGAGCCTGCGGACATTGCAGGCCAAGCTTCTCGGAGCTGTCACACGATCCTGCTTAAGAATCGCGGTGTTCAACCACCGCGATTCGAATCATGCCGGACCATCAAAACCTGACCGATGCCACGCTGATGGATACGATCCGTCGCGAGATCCTCGACAGCTACGCCGAGGAAATCGAACTTGGATTTGAAGAGGATCGTCTGGACAGTCTCGAAGGCGGGACCGAAGGCGGCCTCGACCGCCGGTTCTACTTTCGTGAGCTGCTGCGCCTCCAGCACGAACTGGTCCGGCTCCAGGACTGGGTGCAGCACAACAAGCTGCGCGTGGTCGTCCTGTTCGAGGGGCGCGATTCGGCCGGCAAGGGTGGTGTGATCAAGCGGATCACCCAGCGCCTGAACCCCCGGGTCTGCCGGGTGGCGGCGCTGCCCGCGCCGAACGAGCGCGAGCGCACGCAGTGGTATTTCCAGCGCTACATCGCCCATCTGCCCGCCGGCGGCGAGATCGTGCTGTTCGACCGGTCCTGGTACAACCGTGCCGGCGTCGAGCGCGTCATGGGCTTCTGCACCGAGGCGGATGTGGAGGAATTCTTTCGCTCTGTGCCGGAATTCGAACGGATGCTCGTGCGCTCGGGCATCGTGCTGCTGAAATACTGGTTCTCGATCACCGACGAGGAGCAGGCCCTGCGCTTCCACATGCGCATCGCAGACCCGCTCAAGCAGTGGAAGCTCTCGCCGATGGACGTGGAATCCCGGCGGCGCTGGGAGGATTACACCCGCGCCAAGGAGGACATGCTGGCGCGCACGCACATCCCCGAGGCGCCCTGGTGGGTGGTCGAGGCGGTGGACAAGAAGCGGGCGCGGCTGAACTGCATCAGCCATCTGCTCGATCAGATACCCTATGGCACGGTCGAGCATCCGCCGGTCGAACTGCCGGCGCGGGTCCGCAACGCGGATTACATCCGGGCGCCGATCGCGGCGGAGATGCACGTCCCGTCCCGGTACTGAGCGGCTGCCCGGCCTGGAAAAAATCCGGGGCGGGAGCGGTCGGTCAGATCTTGTAGGCCTGGCGCGCCAGGAGGCGCCAGCGGCCGGCGTCGCGGTGCCAGACCTGCATCACGCCGATATGGACCGGGGCGCTCTTGCCGTCGGTGACAGCCTCGCCGCTGAACACGTGCCGGGCGATGGCGTCGTCGCCCACCACCGAGACCGACCGGTCCGACAGGGTGATGCTCGGGAAGGTCGCGCGCTTGCTGGCGAGCGGCGCGATGAAGGCGGCCTTGTCCTGCACGAGGCCGCTGGAATGGCCGTAGCTCAGCCCGTCGAGGGTGAGCGCATCGAGGGCGGCGCCGTCCCCGGATAGCAGGGCTTTGGTGAGGGCATCGACCGCCTCCTCCACGGCGGAGCCGTCCGGGCTCGCGGCCGTCCCCGGACGCGCCCGCACCAGGATGGGTGTGGCGAGGGCAGCGGTCAGCGCAAAGCGGCGTGAGATCGGCATGGCGTCCTTCCCGGGCGGGACAGCGGCTTGAATCGGGCCGTCCTTCGCTCTGAGACAGACCACAGCCGGGCCGTCGGCGCGAGGGCTGCGGGAAACAGGCCTGGCCGGATCATAAAGTTGGCGCGGGACCACGAGTGGTGTATGGCCGGCGCAGATTTGCGGCCGTTGCCGGATGCACCGGCCGCCCCGCGCCAGCGCCCGTCCCCCGGGCCCCAAGCGCGAACCTGAAGACGTTTTCGGAATACCGATGCAGACCGTCCTGATCGTCGTCCACCTCATCATCGTCCTCGCGCTGATCGGCGTGGTGCTGCTGCAGCGCTCCGAGGGCGGCCTCGGTCTCGGCGGCGGTGGCGGCGGTGGCGTCGCGGGTTTCATGACCGGCCGCGGCCAGGCCAACGCCCTGACGCGGGCCACCGCGATCCTGGCAGCACTATTCTTCGCCACCAGCCTGCTCCTCGCGGTCCTGTCGCACCGGTCGCGGGCGCCGAAGTCGATCCTCGACACCGGCGCGCCGCAGAGTTCGGGCCAGCCCGCCAAGCAGCCGACCGGCGCCGACAACCTCCTCGACTCCCTTCGCCAGCAGCAGGACCGGGTCCCGAACACCGCACCGGCCCAGCCGGCGGTTCCGGACGCGCCGCAATCGCGCTGACCGCGCGAGGCGACGCGACTCACCCCTCCCACGCTTGATCGGTGCGACGCCGGTCCGGCCCATGCGCTGCGTGATCCCCAGTCCATACACGGGCCGGGGCATTCGCCGTTTGGCAAACGCCGACAGCTTCTTTATGGACCGAGGCCCATGACGCGGTACGTTTTCATCACCGGCGGCGTGGTCTCCTCCCTCGGCAAGGGACTCGCCTCGGCGGCCCTGGCAGCGGTGCTCCAGGCCCGCGGCTACCGGGTTCGGATGCGCAAGCTCGACCCCTACCTCAATGTCGATCCGGGCACGATGAGCCCGACCCAGCACGGCGAGGTCTTCGTCACCGACGACGGCGCCGAGACCGACCTCGACCTCGGCCACTATGAGCGCTTCACCGGCGTGCCGGCGAGCCGGGCCGACAACATCACCACGGGCCGGATCTATCAGGACATCATCGCCAAGGAGCGGCGGGGCGACTATCTGGGCGCCACCATCCAGGTGATCCCGCATGTCACCAACGCGATCAAGGACTTCGTTCTGGAGGGCAACGACGCCTTCGACTTCGTGCTCGTCGAGATCGGCGGCACGGTGGGCGATATCGAGGGCCTGCCGTTCTTCGAGGCGATCCGCCAGCTCGGACAGGAGCTGCCCCGGGGCACCTGCGCCTATGTCCACCTGACGCTCCTGCCGTTCATCCCGTCCGCGGGCGAGCTGAAGACCAAGCCGACGCAGCATTCCGTGAAGGAACTGCGCTCCATCGGCATCCAGCCGGACATCCTGCTCTGCCGCTGCGACAGGCCGATCCCCGTCGAGGAGCGGCGCAAGCTCGCCCTGTTCTGCAACGTCCGCGAGAGCGCGGTGATCGAGGCCCTCGACGTCGCGTCGATCTACGAGGTGCCGCTCTCCTACCGGACCGCCGGCCTCGACCGGGAGGTGCTCGGCCATTTCGGCCTGGATCACGGCGAGGAGCCGGATCTCGGCCGCTGGCGGACCATCGCCGAGCGCGTCCGCAACCCCGAGGGCGAGGTCTCCATCGCGATCGTGGGCAAGTACACGGGCCTGAAGGACGCCTACAAGTCGCTGACCGAGGCGCTGATCCATGGCGGCATCAGCCACCGTGTGAAGGTCAACCTCGAATGGATCGAGGCCGAGGTGTTCGAGCGCGAGGATCCCGCGCCGTTCCTGGAGGGGTTGAACGGCATCCTGGTCCCGGGCGGGTTCGGCCAGCGTGGGGCCGAGGGCAAGATCCGCGCGGCCCGCTACGCCCGCGAGAAGCGCGTCCCCTATCTGGGGATCTGCTTCGGCATGCAGATGGCGGTGATCGAGGCGGCCCGGTCGCTTGCCGGGCTCCCGGAGGCCAACTCGACCGAGTTCGGCGACACGGCCGAGCCGGTGGTCGGCCTGCTGACCGAGTGGCTGCGCGGCAACGAGCTGGAGCGCCGCGCCGCGGTCGGGGACCTCGGCGGCACCATGCGGCTCGGCGCCTACGAGGCGAAGCTCGACCCGGATTCGAAGATCGCCGGCATCTATGGGTCCGAGCACATCTCCGAGCGCCACCGCCACCGCTACGAGGTCAACATGGCCTATCGGGCGCGGCTGGAGGCCAAGGGCCTGCGGTTCTCGGGCGTCTCCCCGGACGGGCTCCTGCCCGAGACGGTGGAGCATGTCGGGCACCCGTGGTTCATCGGTGTCCAGTTCCACCCGGAGCTGAAGTCCCGCCCGTTCGAGCCGCATCCGCTGTTCAAGGGCTTCGTCGGCGCGGCGATCGAGCAGAGCCGCCTGGTGTGAGCCGCGGCGGCGCGCCGCTGCTCGCGTCGCGGCCCGTAGCCCTATATGCCACCCGACGTGACCGAGATCCTCTTCTACCACATGCAGCGGCAGCCGCTCGAGCGGGTCCTGCCCAACCTCGTCGAGCGGTCCCTCGAGCGCGGCTGGCAGGCCGCGATCCAGGCGGCCACGGAAGAGCGGCTCCAAGCTCTTGACGACCACCTCTGGACCTATTCCGACGAGAGCTTCCTTCCACATGGCACGGACCGCGAGCCCGATTCGGGCAGCCAGCCGGTCGTACTGACCCTACGCGACGTCAATCCCAACACCGCCTCGATCCGATTCCTCGTGGAGGGCGCCGACCTTCCGCCGGATGCCGATGCCTATGCGCGGATCTGCATCCTGTTCGACGGCACCGATCAGGACGCCCTGTTGCGCGCCCGCGAGCAGTGGCGGCAGGCCAAGGAGGCCGGCCACGCGGTGGCCTATTGGCAGCAAGACGATTCGGGCCGCTGGAACAAGAAGGCCTGACCGTGATCCTCAGCCGCCCCCTCGCCCGCGCCGTCCTCGGCCTCGCCCTGGCGTTCGCCGGATCCCCGCCGCTCCGGGCCGAGGATGCGCCGCACGGCCATCCCCCCGCTGAGGCCAGGGCGGCCCCCCGCGGCCCCGAGGGACGCCGCCTGCCGCCGGATTCGACGACGAAGCAGAGCATCACGCTCCCGGACGGCCGGACCCTGGACTTCACCGCCACCGCGGGCAGCCTGCCCCTCGTCGACGAGGCCGGCAAGCTCCAGGCCGAGATCGCCTACGTCGCCTATACGGTGGCGCCCGAGGCCGGGCGGATGCGCCCCGTGACCTTCGCGGTGAATGGCGGCCCGGGGGCGTCGTCGGCCTATCTCAACATCGGCGCGATCGGCCCCTGGCGGCTGCCCACGGGGGGCGCCAGCATCAGCCCGTCGCAGCCGGTGGCGCTGGCCTCGAACGACGGCACATGGCTCGACTTCACCGACCTCGTGTTCATCGACCCGGTCGGGACCGGCTACAGCCGCGCGGTGGACGGCAATGGCAAGGCCTACTGGTCCGTGGATTCCGATGCCGCGACCCTGGCGGCGGTGATCGCCCGGTACCTTCGGGTCAATGACCGGATCTCCGGCCCGAAATTCTACGTGGGCGAGAGCTACGGCGGTTTCCGCGGGCCGCTGATCGCCGAGAAGCTGCAGGAGGAGATCGGCGTCGGCCTGTCCGGGATGGTGCTGCTGTCGCCGGTTCTCGATTTCGGTTGGCTCGAGATGCCGCGGGCCAATCCCTGGGGCTACGTGCTCAAGCTGCCCTCCCTCGCCGCCGGCGCCCTGGAGCGGAGCGGCACCGTGCCGACGCCGGCCCTGCTCGGGGAGTCGGAAGCCTACGCGTCCGGCCCTTATCTCGCCGACCTTCTCAAGGGCCCGGCCGATGCCGGCGCGGTGGCGCGGATGACCGAGAAGGTCGCCCCCATGGTCGGGCTCGACGCCACCCTCGTACGCGGGCAGGCCGCACGGCTGTCGACCCGCAGCGTCCAGCGTGAGATCGACCGGGCCGAGGGTCGCGTCGCCAGCGCCTACGACACCGGGATCACCGGATGGGATCCGAACCCGGACGCGGTGCAGTCGGGCTTCGAGGATCCCCAGCTCACGGCGCTCCAGGCTCCACTCACCAGCGCCATGCTCGATCTCTATGCCCGTACGCTGAAATGGCCCGTGCCGAATATGCGCTACGAGCTCCTGAACAATGCGGTGAACCATGGCTGGAGCTGGGGTTCGGGGCGGCAGGCGCCGGAGGTTCTTTCAAACCTCAAGGGCGTGCTGGCGCTCGACGGCAAGCTGCGCGTCCTCGTCGCGCACGGCTTCACCGACCTGGTGACGCCCTACTTCGCCTCGAAGCTCCTGCTCGCACAGGTGCCGGCCTACGGCGCTGGCCGCCTGAGCCTGTCGGTCTACCCGGGCGGCCACATGTTCTACACGCGCCCGGATTCCCGCGCGGCGTTCCACCGGGACGTGGAGCGTCTCTACGCAGAGGCCGTGAAGGCGCGCGATGCGGGCCCGACGGCCATCCCGACCGAGCGCACGAGGGACGCACCCTGACGCCCGGCACCGGGCGGGTCCGGAGGACGTCGCGCGGTTCGCAATGCGTCCGCGAACCGGCTCAGCCCCGCGTGGTCGTCTTCAGGAAGAGAATGTCGATATCCCGCTGCGGGACGTAGTCCTTCACCACCATCTCGAAGGTCGTCGGCCCGGTCTTCCGGACGTTGCTGCCGCAGAACGAGACCATCGTCGCGGGATCACCCTTGTCCACGATCAACCGGAACGTGCCGATGGGCCCGGCCCAACCATGCCCGGGGGCAACCGCGTAGGAGAGGGACTCCTCGTAGGCCTGAAAGGACCGGCTGCCGTCGGCACTCGCCCGGCGGTACAGGCTCTGGGCGAGCCGCGCGAAGGCCGGATCCGTGCAGAATCGGTCCGCATAGCCGGCCATCGCCGCAGGCCCCAGATCCGGGGAGCCGAAGGACAGGCCGGACTGGCTGGCGAGGCTCGGCACGAAGTGTTGGCGGACCGCGAGCTCCCGCCCGGCCGGGAACGCCTGCCGCCGCCAGAACCGCGACTTCAGCGTCCAGAGCGGGACGTCCGCGAGCGTGCCGTCCGCGTGCTCCTGCCGATCGAGGATGCGGGCCTCGATCAGAAGACGGCGCCGGCTCTCCGGGAGGCGGCGCAGGGCGCCAGCCGTCGCGTCGACGGTCGGCACCAGCGGGATCCCGAGGTCCGCGAGTTCGCCGGTGATCTCGACCGGCCGGCCATCCCGCGTCAGGAAGGCGTGCTGCTCGACCTGCCACGGGACGGATTGGCCATCGACCGCGGCGTCGAACCCGAGGACGTTGTCATGCGCCGGATCGGGGATCGCCACGGCCATCCCGGGACCACCGACGATGTCGGGAATCGGAAACGCGAGGGTCGCCTCGATATCGGCCCCGGTCGCATTGCGGAACCGGTAATCGGCCTGCACGGCCGTTTCGGACAGGGTCAGGTCCTCCGCCACAAGGGCGATCGGGCCGGTCGTCTCCAGGATGAGCCCGCCCGCCTTGAGCGCGGCGACGGTGTCCTCGGCCCGGCCGGGCAAGGACGCCGCCATGAGGAGGGCGAGGGCCAGCGACGGGGTTTTCATCACGATCACGCTCAAGGGTCTCGAGAATCCGATGGCCGGCGCGGCCGCTCAGCGCCGTCCCCGGTGATGCGGACAGGATTCCGTCACGCCTCCGTTGTGCGAGAGCTGTCATGCGTCTACAACGATCGCGTGACGGTGCCCCGGCGACGGGGTGAAAAGGGAATGCGGTGAGGGGCGCGAGCCTCGAATCCGCGGCTGCCCCCGCAACTGTGAGCGGTGAGCGTCTGCCAGAGGGCCACCGGAGCGATCCGGGAAGGCGGCAGGTGCGTCGACCCGCGAGCCAGGAGACCTGCCGTCACGACAGGATCCCGCAATGCCGCCGGTGGGGCGGCTGGAGACACACTCGATGACCACCTCGACCCTCGCCCCCGTCGCCGTCGGTGCCCGCTCGTCGGAGCGCCCGGTCGCCGTCGTGCTCGCGGCCATCCTGGGCCTCGGCCTGCTGTTCATGGTCGGCTTCTCGCCGGCGATCGCGTTCCACAACGCGGCGCACGACTTCCGGCATACCCAGAACTTCCCCTGCCACTGACGCCATCGTCACAGGGATGATCATCCGGCTTCTGTCGGCGGCTCTGGCCGCCGGCTTCCTCGCGGCCGTCGTCGTGACGGGCCTCGAACTCACGCTCACGTCGCCGCTGATCGTGGCGGCCGAGCGCTATGAGCATGCCGAGCCGAGCCACCAGGCCGCGCGTGCCCTGCCGATCGTGCTGGCCCATGCCGGCCACGACCACGCGGCGCCCGATGCCGCACCCGACTGGGAGCCCGCTCCCGGCCTGCCCCGGATGGCGTTCACCGCGCTGGCGACGCTGGTCGGCGGCGTCGGCTACGCCCTTTTGCTCGGCGCCGTCATGCTGGCCTGCGGGCGCGAACCGACGCCGCAGGTTGCCCTCGCCTTCGCGGTGGCGGGCTTCGCGAGCGTCGCCCTGGCGCCAGGCCTCGGGCTGCCCCCCGAACTGCCCGGCAGCGAGGCCGCGCCGCTGGCCATCCGGCAGGCCTGGTGGCTGATGACCGCGGCGGCGACCGGGATGGGCCTGTACCTGATCGCGATCCGCCGCACGCTGATCGCGATCCTGGGCGGGCTCGTCCTGATCATCGCCCCGCACGTGGCCGGGGCGCCCCAGGCACCCGAGGGCGCGTCCGAACTTCCGGCGGCACTGGCGGCGCAGTTCGCCGCCCGCTCGCTGGCGATCAGCTTCGTGTTCTGGATGCTGATCGGCCTCGGGCTCGGCCGGGCCTGGCAGGTCTTCGGCCGCGAGACGGCGCGCGGGGTCGCCCGTGCCTGAGACCATACTGTACGTCTGCACCACCTGCCGCCGCGAGGGCGACGATCCTGACGGTCCCCGGGCCGGAGCCCGGCTTCTCGACGCCCTGCGGGACCGGGCCGGCGACGCGCCCGACCTGCGGATCGAGCCGGCGGAGTGCCTGTCCGTGTGCAAGCGGCCCTGCACGGTGGCGGTCGCCTCGGCCGACCGCTGGACCTACGTGTATGGCGACCTGGATCCGGCCGCCTCCGCCGAGATCATCTTGGACGGTCTGTCCGCCTACGCGAAGACCCCCGACGGCATCGTGCCGTGGCGGCAGCGTCCCGCGGCGTTCCGCACCGGGGTGATCGCGCGCATCCCCCCTTTTCCCGATCCGAGCCCGCCTCAGGCCGGCACCCTGGAGGCCGCGGAATGACCCTCGTCGCCAAGATCCCCTGCACCATCGTCACGGGCTTCCTCGGCGCGGGCAAGACGACGCTCGTGCGCCACGTGGTCGAGAACGCCAAGGGGCGGCGTCTGGCGATCCTGGTCAACGAGTTCGGGGATGTCGGCTTCGACAAGTCGTTCCTGGCCGCTTGTGGGGTCGAGGGCTGCACCGAAGATTCCATCGTCGAACTACCGAACGGATGCATCTGCTGCACCGTCGCGGACGATTTCGTTCCGGCGCTCGAGACGCTGCTCAGCCGCGCCGAGCCCCCGGAGCATATCCTGATCGAGACCTCCGGCCTCGCCCTGCCCAAGCCCCTGGTCCAGGCCTTCCAGTGGCCGGCGATCCGCTCGCGGGTCACGGTGGACGGCGTCGTTGCGGTGGTGGACGGGCCGGCGGTCGCGTCGGGCGCCTTCGCGGAGGATCCGGAGGCGCTGGCCGCCCAGCGGGCCGCCGACCAGTCGGTCGATCACGACAATCCCCTGGAAGAGGTGTTCGAGGACCAGCTCCTCTGCGCCGACCTCGTGGTGCTCAACAAGGCCGACCTGATCGACGCCGCGACCCGCGCCCGGGTCCGGGCCGAAGTGGAGGGCCATCTGCCCCGCGCCGTGAAGGTGGTCGAGACCGAGAACGGCGTCATCGACCCCCGCGTGCTGCTGGGCCTCGGCGCGGCGGCCGAGGACGATCTGGACGCCCGGCCCTCCCATCACGGCGACGGCGAGGATCACGACCACGACGATTTCGAGACCGTGGCGCTGCCGATCCGCCCGGCGGTGACGGCCGCCGACCTCGCTTCCCGGGTCGAGGCGGCGGCGGAGACCGCGGGCGTCCTGCGGATCAAGGGCTTTGCCGAGGTCGAGGGCAAGCCGATGCGCCTCGTGGTGCAGGGTGTCGGGCGTCGCGTCGTCCACCATTTCGACCGGCCCTGGCGGTCGGGCGAGGCCCGGGACGGCACGCTGGTGGTGATCGGCTTGAAGGGTTTCGACCGGGACGCCGTGGCGGCGGCGCTCGCGGGATGAAATCCGTCGTGCGCGCCCGTCCGGACACGATCTAAGGGCCCGCGCGATGCATCTCGTGCGCATCGATGCCGTCTCCCTCGACGAGGGCGAGGCGGCGGTGGATCTCGGGCAGGAGCCCGGGGATCTCGTGGTGCTGTCGTTCACCGACAGCGACCTCGCGGGCATCGCGCAGGCGCACGCCGCCGAGCCCGGGCTCCCGAGCCTGCGCCTCGCCAAGCTCGCCAAGCTCAGGCATCCGCTCTCGGTCGATCTGTACGTCGAGCGGGTGGTGGCGCGCGCCAAGCTCGTCGTGATCCGCTGCCTCGGCGGGCTGGATTACTGGCGTTACGGGATCGAGCGTTGCGCCGCGGCGGCCCGGGCGCATGGCGTGACGCTCGCGGTCCTGCCGGGGGACGACCGGCCCGATCCGCGGCTCGCCGGCTTCTCCACCGATCCCGACCTCGCCGCGCAGCTCGACGGTTATTTCCGCGCGGGCGGTTCGGACAATCTGCGCCGGATGCTGCGGCTGCTCGCGGTCCGGACCGGTGCCGACGTCCCGGTCGAGCCGCCGCTGCCGTTGCCGCGCGGCTTCCCCTGGTGCCCCGGTTGCGGCGTGCTTCCCCTCGACACGGCCGTGGCGGCTGCCCGGAGCGCGATCCCGCTCGCCGGATCGCGGTGCCGGTCCGAGCCGCTGGTCCTGCTCCTGGTCTATCGATCCGCCGTGCTCGGCGGCGACACCGCCCCCTTCGTGGACCTCGCCGCCGCCCTGCGCGCCCGGGGGATCGGGGTGCTGCCCATGGCGGTCTCGAGCCTCAAGGAGCCCGAAGCCGCCCGCGCGGTGGCCCTGGCCGTGGGGGCGCGCAAGCCCGACCTCGTGATCGCCGCCACGGCGTTCTCGGCCCGCGAGGACGGGATCGACTTCGTCCTCGACGGCGCCGCCTGCCCGGTGCTCCAGGCCTTCACGGTCGGGTCCCCGCGGACGGCCTGGGAGGCTTCGGCCCGGGGGCTCGGCGCGGCCGACCTCGCCATGCAGGTGGCCCTGCCGGAATTCGACGGCCGGCTTTCGGGTTTCCCGATCTCGTTCAAGGAAGAAGCCGCGGAACTGGCGGGTTTCGCCGAGCGCCGGGCCGTGTCCTACGGGCCCGGGATCGCCGCCCTCGCGGACCGGGCTGCGGGCTGGCTTCGGCTGGCCGCCCTGCCCCGATCCGACCGGCGGATCGCGCTGGTTCTGTCAGACTACCCAGCCCGGGGTGGACGGGCGGGCTTCGCGGTCGGTCTCGACACCCCCGAGAGCGCCCGCGCCATCGCCGCCAATCTCACCGCCGCTGGCTATGCGGTCGGCACGTTGCCGCAGCCCGGCGCCCTGATGGCGGCCCTGACCGAGGGCCCGGCGGCTTTCGACGTGCCGCTCGCCGCCTATTCCGTCTGGTTCGAGGGGCTTCCCGGGACGATCCGCGCCGCCGTCCTCGACGCCTGGGGCCAGCCCGAGGCCGACGCGGCCTGCACGGACGGCGTGTTCCGATTCCGGATGGCGACCGCCGACGCCGGCCTCACGGTCTTCCTCCAGCCGGATCGCGGACGGGATTCCGACCGGAAGGCGGGCTACCACGATCCGGAGCGCGTCCCGACGCACGCCTATCTGGCCTTCCATCTCGGCCTGCGGCAGCACTTCGACGTCCTGGTGCAGCTCGGGACCCATGGGACGGCGGAGTGGCTGCCCGGCAAAGCCGTGGCCCTGTCGCCGCACTGCTTCCCGGCCCTCTGCGTCGGCGCTTTGCCGGTGGTCTACCCGTTCATCGTCGACGATCCGGGGGAGGCCGCACCGCTCAAGCGTCGCCTCGGCGGCGTCGCCCTGGGCCATCTGACCCCCGCCGTCACCGGACCGGCGCCCTCTCCCGAGGCCGCGCGCCTGCGCGAATTGGTCGAGGAATACGCTGCCGCCAGCGTCCTCGATCCGCGCCGGGCCGGGCTGATCGCCAGCGCCATCCTGGACGATGCCGCCGCGGCCGGGCTCCTCGACGGCGCCGGCATCGGCCAGGACACGCCGATGGACGAGGCGCTGACCCGGCTCGACGCGCATCTCTGCGACCTCGGCGAAACCGTGTTTCGCGACGGGCTGCACGTCTTCGGCCGCGCCGCCGACGATGCGCCGGCCGCGCTCGTGGCATCGGCGGCCGGCGAGCGTGCGGGACTGTTGGCAGCCCTCGACGGACACTTCGTCGCGCCAGGGCCGTCCGGCTCCCCATCCCGGGGGCGCACGGACGTGCTGCCCACCGGGCGCAACCTCGCGACGCTCGACCCCCGGGCGATCCCGAGCCGGGCCGCGACGCTCCTCGGCACCCGGGCGGCGGCGGCGGTGGTGACGCGCTACCTGCAGGACGAGGGCGCCTATCCCGCCCGGATCGTGATGGATCTCTGGGCTTCGCCGACCCTGCGCACCGGCGGTGAGGACGTGGCGCACGCCCTCGCCCTGATGGGCGTCCGGCCGGTCTGGGACCATGCCAGCACCCGGGTGACCGGCTTCGAGGTGGTGCCGCTGGCGATGCTCGACCGTCCGCGGATCGACGTCACCGTGCGGGTCTCGGGGGCGTTCCGCGACACATTCCCGGAGACGCTTGCCCTGATCGACCGCGCCGCCCGGGCGGTGGCCGACCGGGACGAGGCCGACGACGAGAACCCCCTGGCGGCGGCGCGCCGCCGCGGCGAGACGGCGGCGCGGGTCTACGGCGCGGCCCCGGGCCGCTACGGCGCCGGAACCGCCGGCACCGCCCTCGACGGACCCTGGGAGACCCGCGCCGATCTCGGGCGCGCCTATCTCGCGGCCAGCGGCCATGCCTACGGCGACCGCGAGGGGCCCGATGCGGGCTTTGCGGCGCGGGTCGCGTCGGCCGACGCCTATTGGCACGCCTTCGATGCGGCCGAGCGCGACCTGTTCGACGGCGATGCGGCGGTGGACGCCATGGGTGGCTTCGCGGCCGCCGCCGCGCTTCAGGACGGTCGCCCGACACTCTACAGCCTCGACGTGTCCAATCCGGAGCAGCCGAAGGCCCGCACGGCCCGGGAGGATGCCGCCCGCCTGATCGGCGGGCGCCTCGCCGATCCCCGCTGGATCGCCGCGCAACTCCGCCACGCCTATCGGGGCGCGCAGGAGTTGGCCCAGGGGCTCGACGCGGTCTTCGTGCTGGCGGCGGCGAGCGATGCCGTGACCGATGCCGGTTTCGACCGGCTCTACGCGGCCTGGATCGCCGATGCGGATGTGTTCGAGCGCCTGCGCGCCGCCAACCCGGCCGCGACCCGCGCGATCCTGGAACGCTTCGACGAGGCCCGCGACCGGGGCCTCTGGCACAGCCGGCGCAACGCCCTGCCGGCCGATGCGCTCCTGCCGGCGGCGGCCGAATGAGCGCGCGTCCGCATCGCCGCGCCCTGCCGGAGGCGGCCGCCCGCCGGGGCTGGTGCCCGAGCCTCGCCCGCCCGATGCCCACCGGGGACGGGCTGCTGGCGCGGGTCCACCCGCCGCTGGGGGTCCTGACCCTGGCGCAGGCAAGTGCGGTGGCGCAGGGCGCACGGCTTTTCGGGAACGGCCATCTCGACCTCACCGCCCGGGCCAACATCCAGATCCGCGGCGTCACCGAGGCGACCCGCGCCGCGCTGTCGGACCGGCTCGCGGCGACCGTGCTCGGCGATGTCCGCACCGACGGCGGCCCGCAGCGCCTGACCCTCACCTCCCCTCTGGCGGGCCACGATCCGGACGCGTGGATCGACGGTCCGGCGGTCGCCCGCGCCATCGAGGCGGCGGGCCGCGCCATCCCCGGCCTGCCGGCCAAGACCCTCGTGGCCATCGCGGATCAGCCGGGCGTGGCGATGCCGGAGGCGGATTGCTGTCTCACCGCCCGGGGGCTGGGTGCCATCGCCATCACGCTGAGTGCCGGTGTCGGACAACGGGATCTCGGTCTCTGCACCGAGGGCGAGGCGCCCGGACGTGTCGGGGCGCTGCTCTCCGCCTTCGTGCGGACGGGCCGGCGGCGGATGCGCGATCTGACGGAGGACGAGCTGACGGCGGTGGTCGAGGCGATGCCCGCGTCCGGGGCGGCGGGGATCGACATCTCCGTGCGGCAGGGAGGCGACGGCGTTTCCTCGACCCCGGCGCCGTTCGCGCCGGCCGCCGGCCTTCATGCGAGGCCCGACCTCCAGATCCTCGCGATCGAAGCGCCGTTCGGCCGCTGCACCGCCGATGCCCTCGACCGCGTCGTGGCCGCCGCCGAGACGCTCGGCGTGGACACGATCCGCCTCTCGCCGACGCGCGGCATGGTCCTGCTGGCGGCACCCGGCACTCCGGCTGCGGCGGCGCTGGCGGATCTCGCCGCGGCATTCGTCGTCGTGACCGACGATCCCCGGCGCCATGTCGATGCCTGCACGGGCGCTCCGGGCTGCGCCTCCGGCTCGACGCCGACGCTGGCGGATGCCGCGCGGGTGGCCGAGCTGTTCCGGCCGCTGGCGGCCCGCGGCCATGTCGCGCACGTGTCCGGTTGCGCCAAGGGCTGCGCCAGGCCCGGCTCCGCCGACCTGACGTTGATCGCCCGTGCGGGTCTCTACGGCGCCGTGATCGGCGGCGCGCCCAGCGACGAGCCACGGATACACCTCCCTATCGAGGCCGTTCTGGACCGGTTAGGAAGGGCCAAGACCGTCGGGCTATCCGCCGCCTTCGCGCCGGATATCGCCCAAACGGGGTACGGGAGGGACGGAAGACCGGTATGAGCGCGAGCCAGAACGCCCAGCGCCAGACAGGATCGGAGCCGGCGACGGCTCAAGAACCCGCGTCCCGCTACGAGTATATCCGCGACGGCGCCGCGATCTACGCCCGCTCCTTCGCGATGATCCGCGCCGAGGCCGAGCTCGCCCGCTGGACCGGCGCCGCGGAGCGCGTGGTTGTGCGCATGATCCACGCCTGCGGCATGACCGACCTCCCGGCGGATGTGGAGATGGCGCCAGGCTTCGCCGAGGCCGGCGTCGCGGCCCTCCGGGCCGGCGCGCCGATCCTGTGCGATGTCCGCATGGTCGCCGACGGCGTCACCCGGGCGCGCCTGCCCGCCGCCAACCGGGTGCTCTGCACCCTCGGCGATCCCCGGGTGCCGGACCTCGCCCGGGACCTCGGCACCACCCGGTCGGCCGCCGCCATGGAGCTGTGGCGCGAGCACCTCCCGGGCAGCGTCGTGGCGGTGGGCAACGCGCCGACCGCCCTGTTCCGGCTGTTGGAACTGCTCGATGCCGGCGTGGCGCCCCCGGCCGCGGTGATCGGCATCCCGGTGGGCTTCGTCGGCGCGGCGGAATCGAAGGCGGCGCTGGCCCTGGACGGCCGGGTGCCGTTCGTGGTCGTCCACGGCCGGCGCGGCGGCAGTGCCATGACGGCGGCGGCCGTCAACGCCCTCGCCAGCGAGATCGAGTGATGGACGGGTTCGAACGGCTCGACGCCCCCGCCGAGGCGCTCCCCACCGCCGCGGTCACCGGCACGCTGTACGGCGTCGGGATGGGCCCGGGCGATCCCGAGCTGCTGACCGTCAAGGCCCAGCGAATCCTGATGCGGGCGCCGGTGCTCGTCCATTTCTGCAAGCGCGGCAAGCGCGGCAATGCCCGCACCATCGCGGACGCGATCCTGCGCGACCCGGCCCGCGAGCTGGCGCTGGCCTATCCCTACACCACCGAGATCCACCCCGAGCACCCGGACTACGTGGCGGCGCTCGCCGACTTCTACGACGATGCCGCCGGCCGGCTCGCCGACCATCTCGGCGCCGGGCGCGACGTGGCGATCCTCTCGGAGGGCGATCCGTTCTTCTACGGCTCGTTCATGCACCTGTGGCGGCGGCTGAAGGACCGCTTCCCCGTCGAGGTGGTTCCGGGCGTCACCGGCATGTCGGGCTGCTGGACCCGGGCGGGCACGCCGATCACCTGGGGCGACGACGTGCTGACCGTCCTACCCGCGACCCTGCCGCTCGCCGCGCTCACCGAGCGGCTGCGCGGGACCGACGCCGCCGTGGTGATGAAGCTCGGGCGCCACCTGCCGAAGGTGCGCGCGGCGCTAGAGGCGGCCGGCCTGCTGGGCCGGGCGGTCTATGTCGAGCGCGGCACGATGGCGGGCGAGCGCGTCGTCATGCTCGTCGACAAGCCCGACGATGCCGCGCCGTACTTCTCCATGGTGCTGCTGCCGGGCGAGGGGCGCCGGCCTTGACCGGCAGCCTCGTGGTGGTCGGCCTCGGCCCCGGGGATGCGGGCCTGCTGACCGAATCCGCCCGTCGCGCCCTCGACGCCGCGGAGGACCTCGTCGGCTATTTCCCCTACGTCGCCCGGGTTCCCGAGCGCCCGGGCCTGGTCCGGCATGCCAGCGACAACCGGGTCGAGGTCGACCGCGCCCGCCATGCCCTGGAACTTGCCGCCTCCGGCCGCCGAGTCGCGGTGGTCTCGGGGGGCGATCCCGGCGTGTTCGCCATGGCCTCGGCCGTGTTCGAGGCGGTCGAGCATGGCGAGGCGGCCTGGCGCGACCTGGCGATCACGGTCGAGCCCGGGATCACCGCGATGCTGGCCGCCGCCGCCCGGCTCGGGGCGCCCCTCGGCGGCGATTTCTGTGCGCTGTCGCTCTCCGACAACCTGAAGCCCTGGCCGGTGGTGACCGCCCGGCTCGAGGCGGTCCTGCGCGCCGATTTCGTCGTCGCGCTCTACAACCCGATCTCGGCCGCCCGACCCTGGCAGCTCGGCGCGGCCCTCGACCTCGCCGCCGGGATCCGGGCGCCGGAGACCCCGGTGATGTTCGCCCGGGCGATCAGCCGGCCGGACGAGGCGATCCAGGTGTCGAGCCTCGCCGCGGCGCGCGACGTCCCGGCCGACATGGCGACGGTGGTGATCCTCGGTGCCTCGACCACGCGGCTGATCCCGCGATCCGCCGGCCTGCCGTTCGTCTACACATCGCGCAAGGTCACGGGGGCGGTATGATCGCCCGCATCGAGCCAGCGGAGCGCGCCGGCGGCATCCGGAACGCTCGGCACGCCGGGCTTCTCCGGCCGGCGCACCATGATCACCGGGATCGCCAGGCTGCGCGCCGCCGCGATCTTGCCGTAGGTCGCAACCCCGCCGGAATTCTTGCTGACCAGGATCTCGATGCCGGCCTCACGCATCAGAGCGGCCTCAGCCGCCGCGTCGAACGGGCCGCGCGCCTCGATGGTCAGGAGGTGGGGCACCGGCAGCGCGTCGCCGAGCGGCTCGACCGTGCGCGCCACGTAAGCGTGCTGCGGCGCCGCCGCGAAGGCGCCGGCCTCCTGCCGGCCGATCGTCAGGAACACGCGCCGGGGATCGAGGCCGAGGGCGGCGACCGCCGCGTCCATGCCGTCGACCTCGGTCCAGAGATCGCCCGGAACGGCTGTCCAGGCCGGCCGGCGGATGGCCAGCAGCGGCACACCCGCCAGGGCCGCCGCCCGGGCGGCATTGCCCGAAATGGTCGCCGCGAAGGGATGCGTCGCGTCGATCAGGCGATCGATACGCTGGGCGCGCAGATAAGCGGCGAGCCCCGTCACGCCGCCGAACCCGCCGATCCGGGTCGGCACCGGCTCGGCCTTCGGCGCCGCGGTGCGGCCGGCCAGGGACAGCATCACGGCGCGATCGGCCCGGCCAGCCAGCGCCCGCCCCAGGGCGCTGGCCTCGCCGGTCCCGCCGAGGATCAGGATTCGCATCGCGCCGCTGGTCATGGACGCCTTGTCCATGAGCGCTGACCCCCTGTCGAGCCGGCCCGGGGCCGGGCGCTGGCTGTCGATCGTCGGCATCGGCGAGGACGGGCGGGCGGGTCTGGCGCCCTCTGCCGCCGCGGCCTTGGAGAGCGCCCGCGTGATCTATGGGGGCCGACGCCATCTCACGCTCGCAGGCTCCCTCGACGCCGAGATGCGGAGCTGGCCCAGCCCGATCCAGGACGCCTACCCGAAGATCCTCGCGCGCCGGGGTGCGCCGACCTGCATCCTCGCCACCGGCGACCCGTTCCATTACGGCATCGGCGCCGAGATCGCCCGGCTGGTGCCGCCGGCTGAGATCTGCGCCTTCCCCCAGGTCTCGGCGTTCAGCCTCGCCTGTGCGCGGCTGGGCTGGCCGCTGGCCGAGTGCGGCCTCGTCACCCTCCACGGCCGGGCGCTCGCCCGGATCGTCCCGCATATCCAGCCGGGGGCGCGCCTCCTCGTCCTGTCGTGGGACGGCGCGACCCCGGCGGCCTTGGCGGGCCTGCTCACCGAGCGCGGCTTCGGCGCGTCTCTGGTGACGGTGCTGGAGGCGATGGGCGGCCCGCGCGAGACCATCCGCGCCGCACGCGCGGACGCCTTCGAGCTCGCCGGGATCGACCCGCTCAACACCGTGGCGATCGCCGTCGCGGGTGCCGGCAGCGCCCTCCCCCTCGCGCCCGGCCTCGACGATACCCTGTTCGAGAATGACGGACAGCTCACCAAGGCCGAGATCCGGGCGCTGACCCTCGCGGCGCTCCGCCCCCATCCGGGCCAGCACCTGTGGGATATCGGGGCCGGCGCCGGCTCGGTCGCCATCGAGTGGATGCTGCGCCATCCCACCGTGCGCGCCACCGCCATCGAGGCGCGACCGGACCGGGCCGCGCGCATCCGGCGCAACGCTGAAACACTCGGCGCGCCGGACCTGACTGTCGTGACCGGCGCGGCGCCGGCGGCCCTCGCCGGCCTGCCCGCGCCGGACGCGGTGTTCGTCGGCGGCGGCGTCTCGGAGCCCGGACTCCTGGCGGCGGGTCTGGCGGCGCTCCGGCCGGGGGGGCGCTGCGTCGCCAATGCGGTGACGCTCCAGGGCGAGGCGGCCCTGCTGGCCGCCTTCGCGGCGCATGGCGGCAGCCTGCGGCGCTTCGGCGTGGAGCGGGCGAGCCCCGTGGGCGGCCTGCATGGCTGGCGGCCCGCCATGCCGGTGACCCAATGGGCCTGGACCAAGCCATGACCGGCCCCCTGGTCGCCGGGATCGGATTCCGCCGCGGGACCGGCGCCGACGAGATCGCGGCGCTGATCGCCCGCGCCCTCGGGCAGGTCGGTGCGGCCCGCGGCGACCTGGCGGCGGTCGCCACGGCCGCCGACCGGGCCGTGGAGCCGGCGATCCGGCAGGCGGCGGCGCGGTTCGGCCTGTCGCCCTGCCCGGTCGCCCCGGAGGCGCTTTCGGCCCGCGACGGCGACCTCGTCACACGCTCGGCGCGGATCGAGCGCCTGCGCGGGGTCGGCTCCCTGGCCGAGGCCGCCGCCCTGGCGGCCGCCGGACCGGAGAGCCGCCTTGCCCTTCCCCGGATCGCGAGCGACGGCGCCACCTGCGCGCTGGCGCTGCGTCCCAGCGCAGCGACGGCACCATGACGGTTCATTTCATCGGTGCCGGTCCCGGCGCGGCCGATCTCATCACGGTGCGGGGGCGCGACCGGATCGCGGCCTGCCCGGTCTGCCTCTATGCCGGCTCCCTCGTGGCCCCCGAGATCCTCGGCTGGTGCCCGCCGGGCGCCCGGATCGTCGACACCGCCCCCCTCGACCTCGACGCCATCGTGCGGGAAATCGAGGCGGCCCATGCCGCCGGTCAGGACGTGGCGCGTCTGCATTCGGGGGATCTGTCGATCTGGAGCGCGCTGGCCGAGCAGATGCGTCGGCTCGACGGGCTCGGTATCCCCTACACGGTGACGCCCGGCGTCCCGGCGTTCGCGGCGTCTGCGGCCCTGCTGCGGCGGGAGCTCACCGTGCCGGGGGTGGCGCAATCGGTCGTCCTGACCCGCACCTCCGGGCGGGCGAGCGCCATGCCGGAGCGCGAGACGCTGGCGGCCTTCGCGGCGACCGGCGCGACCCTGGCGATCCACCTCTCGATCCACGTGGTCGCGCGGGTCGCGGCCGAACTGATCCCGTTCTACGGGCCCTCCTGCCCGGCCGCGGCCGTGTTCCGCGCCTCCTGGCCGGACGAGCGGGCGCTGACGGCCGATCTGGCCACCCTGCCGGCCCTGGTGGCGGAGGCCGGCCTCGAACGCACGGCGCTGATCCTCGTCGGCCCGGCGCTCGGGGCCGAGACCTTCCGGGACAGCGCCCTCTACGCCCCCGACTACGATCGGCGCTACCGGCCCGGCGGCACCGTCGGGAGCCCGGCATGACCAGCGCCCCCGGCCTCCTCGTCGCGGCCCCACGCTCGAGCTCGGGCAAGACCACCGTGGCCCTCGCCCTCATGCGGGCCCTGACCCGCCGGGGCCTGCGGGTGCGCGCGGCCAAATGCGGACCGGACTACATCGATCCGGCATTCCATCAGGCGGCCACGGGCCGGCCGAGCTTCAACCTCGACAGCTTCGCCATGGCGCCGCCGCTGCTCGACGCCCTGGCCCGCGCCACGACGGCCGATGCCGATCTCGTGATCGCCGAGGGATCCATGGGCCTGTTCGACGGGGTCCGGGCCGCGGAGAGCCGGACCGGCGCCAATTCCGACATCGCGTCGCGCTACGGCTGGCCGGTGGTGCTGGTGGTGGACGTTTCCGGGGCGGCGCAATCGGCCGCCGCCGTAGCGCTGGGCTGCCGCCTGTACGATCCGCGGGTGACGATCGCCGGGGTGATCCTGAACAAGGTCGCGAGCGCGCGCCATCGCCGCCTCGTGGAGGCCGGGATGGACCGGGCCGGGCTTCCGGTGCTGGGGGCGCTGATGCGCGACGCGCAGCTCGTCCTCCCCGAGCGCCATCTCGGCCTCATCCAGGCCGGCGAGACCGCCGACCTGGAGGCGCGGCTCGACCGGCTCGCGGAGCTCGCGGAGGCGGGGATCGACCTCGACGCCGTGATCGCCGCGGCGGGCGGGGCCGTGCCGGCCTCGGATGAACCGCTGCCCCCGCCGCCCGGCCAGCGCATCGCGGTGGCCCGGGACGCAGCGTTCAGCTTCCTCTATCCGCATCTCGAAGCCGGATGGCGCGGGGCCGGGGCCGAACTCGTGCCGTTCTCGCCCCTGGCGGACGAGCCGCCGCCGGAGGCTTGCGACGTCTGCTGGCTGCCGGGGGGCTATCCCGAGCTGCATGCCGGCCGCCTCGCCGGCGCCGGCTGCTTCCTGGACGGCCTGCGCGCCTTCGCGCGCACCCGCCCGGTCCACGGCGAGTGCGGCGGCTACATGGTACTCGGACGGACACTGGAGGATGCGGACGGCGCTACGCACGCCATGGCGGGCTTGTTGCCGGTGGCGACGTCCTACCGCCGCCGCAAGCTCCATCTCGGCTATCGGGTGGCGCGCCTGTGCGGGGACGGCCTGCTCGGGCGGCGCGGCGCACGGCTGATCGGCCACGAATTCCACTATGCCAGCGAGCTCTCGCCGGCCGCTCCGGAGCCGGACGCCCTGGCCCAGGTCACGGACGCGGAGGGCACCGATCTGGGCTTTGCCGGACACCGGATCGGCACCGTGACCGGAAGCTTCTTCCACCTCGTCGCCGGCGATCCGGCCTGAAGCCGGGCGGCGATCCTGAGTGCGACCCGGATCCCGCGCGGATCTCAGGCCGGGTCGGCCGGAGGGGATCGGTCGCGCGCCTGGGCGAGCCGCGCGGCGCTGCGAACGAGCGCCAGCACGTCACGGCGCATCTGCTCGTCGTCGATCTGCGCGTAGGCGCGCAGCAGATCGATCGCGCCGTTGCCGCTGAGGAAGCCGAAGACGTCTTCCTGGGTGCTCGCGCGCGACTCGCTCTCCTCGAAGAAGGCCGAGACGGGCACTTCGAGCAGCCGCGCGATCTCGCGGAGCCGCCCGGCGCCGACCCGGTTCTGGCCCTTCTCGTATTTCTGCACCTGCTGGAAGGTGACGCCGACCGCATTGCCGAGTGCGGTCTGGCTCATGCCGCGGGCCTTGCGCAGGGCGGTGATCCGGATGCCGACGAGGCGATCCACGTCCGTGGTCTGCTTCGGCATCGTCTGACCGGGCGCATCCTTGTCAGCGGGACTTAGTGCGTCCTGCTGCGCACGCGGTGTCTTCGCCTCGCCGTCGCGCCGCTTCACCGTCCGCCCCTACGTCCAAGACCGTAAAATTCGTCCGCGCCGCGCGAAGCTCGCAGACGGCAAAACGCCGGCCTGCCACACTTGAGGACGGCGTCGCAGTAGGACACCAAGTTGTCAAGCTCCGCAAGTCGATGATTACATCTTCTAGTTTAAGCACACACAACTTTGCAACATTGTTGCTCAAATGTCGAGCGCTCAACTCTATAGGGATTATGGGGTGCGCCCTGTGGCCGCGCGGGGGGTCGCATCGCGGGTGGGAACGCGAGTAGACTCGAGGCCTCACAGGAGAACGCCATGTTCGTCGCGATGAATCGCTTCAAGGTTGTCAAGGACGCCACCGCTGACTTCGAGGCCGTCTGGCTCGGTCGCGACAGCCATCTCGGAGAGATGGACGGCTTCGTCGAGTTCCATCTGCTGCGCGGGCCCGAGCACGAGGACCACGTCCTCTACGCGTCCCACACCATCTGGCAGTCGCGCGCCGCCTTCGAGGCCTGGACCCGCTCCGAGCAGTTCCGGAAGGCCCATGGCCGCGTTCCCTCGACCAAGCCGCTCTACCTGGGCCACCCGGAATTCGAGGGTTTCGAGGCGATCCAGACCGTCGGGGGATCGAGCGACGCCGCCGCACACGCCGACGCCGTCTGACCGGCCGAGCCCGGCGCCCGTTCTGTCGCGATCGGCACGAATGGACGCCGGGCCGGCGCGAGCATGCCTGACGTCGAGGACCGGGTTCCAGTCCCGATCGCGCGACCGTCGAAAGCAGTTCGCACCGTGTCGCGGAGCAAAACCGGACGTCCTCAACCTATCGCTTTTGGTTGAATCTGTGTTCGAAGTAACTCCTTTGGATTGAGACTTCACAGCTGCGCAAAGTACGTACTGACACTGATTGTGCCGAAAACGGTCGAAAAATCGGCCCTAAATCAATTGTTCATTGCCGCGACCGTCACCGCGTATTAGAGCGGGACATCCCGGCAGAAACGGGTTCGTGATTCTCCGGGCCCGCCGCTTGCTCCGTCAACGGTACAGGCCGGCACTGAAACATCGTCTGTTTCAGACTGGTACATAGTCCGATCAAGACGGGACGTGGCGCGTCACATGTTTCACGAACGGCTGCCGGAAACATACCAGCTCCTGCCGAGTTCGGCCGAGCGCAGACGCAGCGTCTGGTCGGCCCTGCTGCCCCACCGCGGTCGGGCGGCGGCACGGGTCGCCCTGTCGTCGGCACTGGCGGCCACCGATTTCGCGGCGATCCTGGCGGTCACGCTGTGCATGGAGTTCGCCTATCAGATCGCCTACCAGGACGGTGCGATCGGGCTGGGCAGCCTGCGCGGCATGCGTTTGGCGGCGCTCCTCAGCCTCGTCATCGTCGCAACGAACGCCCTGCGGACGGAATACAGCCTCGACACCGTGATCGCGCAGAAGCCGAACCTCCAGCGGGCGACCTCCCTGTGGCTGGTGGCGTGGGCAGCCGTGCTCGTCGTCGGCTTCATGACCAAGACCACCAACGATTACTCGCGCCTGGTCTCCCTCGGGGCCTTTCTCGTCGGCCTGCCGGTGCTGGTGGCGACCCGCGCCGGGATGGTCCGCCTCGTGCGGCAGCGCCTCACCGCCGGCTCGGCCTCGGTGAGCCGCGTCCACCTCGTCGGGTACGAGGAGGATATCGCGCGGTTCTATACCAGCAACGCGGTCGATCACCTCGGCCTGCGGATCGTCGGCACGAGCTACCTGCGCCGCGTCGATCCGAGCGCCGACACCGCCGCCCGCCACGACCAGCTCCAGGAGGATCTCGACCTCGCCGTCTCGGTGGTGCGATTCCTCCGGCCGGACGACGTGTTCGTGCTGGTGCCGTGGACTGATACCGCCGAGGTCGAGCGCTGCATCGACGCCTTCCTGCGCGTGCCCTCGGCGCTGCACCTGCGGCCCGGCACGATGCTCGACCGCTTCCCCGACCTTCAAGTCGCCCGGGTCGGCGGCGTCTCGGGGATCAATATCGGCCGCCGTCCGCTCAACCTGGGCGAGGTCGTGCTCAAGCGCGCCCTGGACCTGACGGTGGCGACGATCGCCCTGGTGTCGCTGTCGCCGCTGCTCGCCGCCATCGCGGTGGCGATCAAGCTCGACAGCCCCGGTCCGGTCTTCTTCCGCCAGCGGCGCTACGGGTTCAACCAGCAGCCGTTCGGGGTGTTCAAGTTCCGGTCGATGCGGGCGGAGCCGAACGCGGTCTTCCGGCAAGCGACCCGCAACGACAGCCGGATCACCCGGATCGGGGCGATCCTCCGGCGGACGAACCTCGACGAGTTGCCCCAGATCCTCAACGTCCTGCGCGGGGAGATGTCGTTGGTGGGCCCCCGTCCGCACGCCCTCGCCCATGACCGGAGCTTCGAGCGGCGGATCGCCCTCTACGCCCGCCGCCACAACGTGCGGCCCGGAATCACGGGCTGGGCCCAGGTCAACGGCTTCCGGGGCGAGACCCTGACCGACCTCGATATGGAGCGGCGCGTCGCCTGCGACCTGCACTACATCGACAATTGGTCGGTCTGGTTCGACATCCAGATCATGATCCAGACGCTGATCTCGCGGCGCGCCTATCGCAACGCCTGCTGACGCGCCGCCGGGCGGGGCCCGCCTCCGAAGGCGTCAGGGCGCCTGATCGCGGTCGCGGCAGGCGCCGCAATCGCCCTCGACCTCCAGGATGCTGTGGCTCGGCGTGAAGCCGGCCCGCTTCAAGGTGCGTCCGAGGCCGCCCTCGACCTCCTCCGACGACGCCTCGTCGACCACGCCGCAGCTGCGGCAGATCAGGAAGATCACCCCCGCCCCGGGGGCATGGTCGTGCGCGCAGGGTATGAACGCGTTGCGGCTGGCGATCCGGTGGACGAGCCCCTGCTCCATCAGGAAATCGAGGGCGCGGTAGACCGAGACCGGAGCCACGCGCTTGCCCGGTGCGCTGAGCCGTTCGGCGATGTCGTAGGCCCCCTGGACCTTCCCGACCGCGACCACCGCTTCCAAAACCTCGCGGCGCAGCGGCGTGAACTGCAGCCCGCGCTCGCGGCAGACGGCCTCGGCCCGCGCGAGCATGTCCCGGGTACCGCTCCGGCAGGCATCGTGCCCCTCGTGACGGTGCATGATCGCTCCAACGACAGATCCGCAGGTTGTCCCACGGGTTTGTTACAGTGTATCACCGCCGCCCCGGACCGCACCAGTCATCCCGCACGGTCTCCGCGCCGGCGCCAGCGCGACGAGGACACCTTGCCCACCACGCCCACCCCGAGACCGGCGGCCCGGCCTTCGCTGTTCCAGAGCGGGATCGGCCCGCGCCTCGCCCTTGCCGGCGCGCTCTCCACCCTGGTCTGGCTGGCGATCGCCTGGGCGCTGGCGACATGAGCGCCGGACTCCGGAGGCCGGATCCGATACGCCTCGTCGGCCTGACGCTCGGCTACGACCGGCATCCGGCCATCCACCATCTCGACGGGACCGTGCGCGCCGGCGACCTCCTGGCCCTGGTCGGGCCGAACGGGGCCGGCAAGTCGACATTGCTCAAGGGCATGGTTGGCGAGATCCGCTGCCTCGACGGGCGCATCGAGCGCGCGGGCCCGATCGCCTACATGCCGCAGGCCGACGAGATCGACCGGAGCTTCCCGCTGAGCGTCATGGACCTCGCCGGCATGGGCCTCTGGCGCCGGGACGGCGCGTGGCGGAGCCTGGGCCGGCGGCGGCGCCTGATCGAGGCCGCGCTCGCTGCGGTGGGCCTCGACGGATTCGAGGCCCGGCCGATCGGCACCCTGTCGGGCGGGCAGTTCCGCCGTGCCCTGTTCGCCCGGCTGATCCTGCAGGATTGCCCGGTCCTACTCCTGGACGAGCCCTTCACCGGGATCGATGCCCGCACCGTCGACGATCTGCTGGCGCTGCTCCGGACCTGGCACGCGGAGGGCCGCACCGTCGTCGCCGCCCTGCACGATCTCGGTCAGGTCCGCGATCACTTCCCGACGACGCTGCTCCTCGCCCGGGAGCCCGTCGCCTGGGGTCCGACAGGACGGGTGCTGACGCCCGAGAACCTCGCCCGCGCCCGCAACCTCTCCGAGGCCTGGGACGATTCCGCGCCGATCTGCGCCGGGCCGCACGCCTCCGGGGCGCCGGCCCATGACCATGGCGGGCACGGGGTCGGCGCGCATCATCACCACGAGGATGCCGCGTGATCGAGCCCTTCGGATCCCTGGTCGCGCCGTTCGTGGAGTTCGGGTTCATGCGCCGGGCGCTGGCGGGTTGCCTGGCGCTGTCCGTCTCGGCGCCGCCGGTGGGGGTGTTCCTGACGCTGCGCCGGATGAGCCTGATGAGCGATGCCATGAGCCACGCCATCCTGCCCGGCGCCGCGGCCGGATTCCTGGTCGCCGGCCTGTCGCTGCCGGCGATGACGCTGGGCGGCCTCGTCGCCGGCTTGGCGGTGGCGCTCCTGGCGGGGGCGGTCACCCGCACCACGGTGGTGCGCGAGGACGCCAACCTCGCGGCCTTCTACCTGATCTCCCTGGCCGGGGGCGTGCTGTTGGTCTCGCTGCGCGGCTCGCAGATCGACCTGATGCACTTCCTGTTCGGCTCGGTGCTGGCGCTGGACGACGCCGCCCTGTGGCTGCTCGGCGGCATTAGCACGCTGACCCTCCTGGCGCTCGCCGTGATCTACCGGCCGCTGGTGATGGAATGTGTCGACCCGCTGTTCCTGCGCACGGTCAGCCGCAGCGGCGGCCCGGTCCACCTCGCCTTCCTGGCCCTGGTCGTCGTCAACCTCGTGGGCGGATTCCAGGCGCTTGGGACCCTGCTGGCGGTGGGGCTGATGCTGCTCCCGGCGGTGGCGGCGCGGTTCTGGGCCCGGGATCTCGGCGGGCTGATCCCGGTCTCGATCGTGATCGCCGCCCTTTCCAGCGTCTCCGGGCTCAGCCTGTCCTACCGGTTCGACCTGCCGAGCGGCCCGGCGATCGTGCTGGCGGCCGGGGCGCTCTACCTCACTTCCATGCTGGCCGGACCGCGCGACGGCCTGCTCCGCCGCCTCGTCCGGTCGCGCCACCTCGCAGCGTGATTGGCGCATCGTCCCGAACTTTGGCCGCCGTTCGGGACGATGGGCTAAGGCTGATCCTTCAGGGCGGCCAAGCCCTCGCGGTAGGTCGGATAGGCCAGGGCGACGCCGAGTTCCGCGCGGATCAGCCGGTTCCGCACGCGCTTGTTCTCCCCGTAGAAGCTCCGGGCCATCGGCGACAGGTCGGCGGTCTCGAAGTCGATCTCCGGCGGCAGCGGCAGCCCGGTCAGGGCGGCGGCGTGCTCGGTGACCGTCTGGGGCGCGGTCGGCTCGTCGTCGGTGACGTTGTAGATCGCCCCCGCCCGCGGCCGGTCGATGGAGGCGATCAGCGTCGTGGCGATGTCGTCGACATGGATGCGGTTGAAGACCTGCCCCGCCTTGACGATCCGTTGGGACCGGCCCTCGCGCAGCTTCACGATCGGATTGCGCCCCGGCCCGTAGATGCCGGACAGCCGGAACACCTGGACGGCCTTGCCGGTGGCGGCGCCGAGCGCGAGCCACACCGCCTCGGCGTCGAGCCGGATCCGGGAGCGGGCGCTGCGCGGTGCCGCGGGCGTCGCCTCGTCGATCCAGGCGCCGTCCTGGTCGCCGTAGACGCCGATGGTCGAGAGATAGCCGATCCAGCTGATCCGGCTCGCCGCGATGGCGTCCGCATAGCGGGCCAGCACCGGATCGCCCGCCTCCCCCGGGGGCGCCGAGACCAGGAGGACGTCGGTGTCGGCGAGGTCGGCGGCGATGCGGGGATCGTCGGCCCGGGGGCCGAAGGCGCGCATCGCGAACCCGGTCTCCGCCGCGAGGCGCTCGGCGGTGGCCGGGTCGGTCACCGTGGCGCGCACGCGGCCGAACCGGTCGCGCGCCCGCTCGGCGAAACGGCGGCCGGTGAAGCCGAGCCCGAAGACGAAGAGGTTCATGCCGCGGATGTCTCGCCCGCGCGGGCTCCCGTCAAGCCGGCGGCGGCCCGCCACTCGTCGCGGACATGTTGATCGGTCTCGCCGGACCCGTGCCGCCGGTGAAGATCCCGGACGGCCGCTTGCCCGAGGAGGCGTCCGCACGCCCAGACGGCCATGCCGCGCACCAGCGGCGACGGATCGGTGAGGCGCGCCACCGCCGCCTCGGCGAGATGTGCGCTGCCGGAATTGCCGACCGCGATCATCACGTTGCGCAGGAAGCGGTCGCGGCCGGTGCGCTTGACCGGCGTCCCGGCGAACAGCGCACGGAAGGCCGCCTCGTCGAGGGCGGCGAGATCGGCGAGGGGCGGCGCCTTCAGGTCGGCCCGCGCCGCCAGGCGCGTCTCCGCGGCCGTGCGGGCGAACTTGTTCCAGGGGCAGACGGCGAGGCAATCGTCGCAGCCGAACACCCGATTGCCGATGGCGACCCGGAACGCCGCGGGGATCGGGCCGGCATGCTCGATCGTGAGATAGGAGATGCAGCGCCTCGCATCGAGCCGATAGGGCGCGGGGAACGCGTCGGTCGGGCAGATGTCCAGGCAGGCGCGGCAGGAGCCGCAATGATCGCGCCCCGGCACGTCCGGCTCGAACTCGGCGCTGGTGTAGATCGCCCCGAGGAGCAGCCAATTGCCGTGCTCGCGGGAGATCAGCACCGTGTGCTTCCCCTGCCAGCCCAGGCCCGCCGCCTCGGCCAGGGTCTTCTCCATCACCGGGGCGGTGTCGCAGAACACCTTCACGCGTACGTCGCCCTTCGCCGACAGGTAGCCGCCGAGCTCCTTCAGTTTGCCCTTCAAAACCTCGTGATAGTCGCGCCGCTGGGCGTAGGCCGCGAGCGCGCCGCGCTCCCCCTGCCCCACCAGCGCGAGCGGATCGTGCTCCGGCCGATAGCTCATGGCCAGGACCAGGATGCTGCGCAGGCCGGTCCACAGGACCGTCGGACGGGCGCGCTGATCGGCCCGCTCGGCCATCCAGTCCATGGTGCCGTGGGCGCCCTCGGCGAGCCAGGCCGAGAGCCGGCCCGGGAGATCCGGCAGGCGGTCGGGCCGGGTGACGCGCAGGCCGCAGAAGCCCAAGGCTTGGGCCCGGGTCTCGACAAGGCGGCGCAGATCGGCGCCGCTATGGATCCGCCGGGGCTTCAGAAATCCAGATCCGCGTAGTGGGCCGATGGCGGCATGCCGGGCACCCGGTCGGCCAGCAGGCCCCGGAAGGAGGGCCGCGACTTGACCCGGGCATACCAGTTCCGGGCCATCTCGTCCTCGTCCCAGGGCACGTCGCCGAGATAGTCGACGCAGGAGAGATGGGCGGCCGCGGCGAGGTCGGCATAGGTAAGGTTGTCGCCCGCGATCCAGCGCCGCCGGGCGATCAGGTAGCCGATATACTTGAGGTGGTATCGGACATTCGTGCGCGCGGCCCGGATCGCGTTCATGTCCGGTGGCCCCCCGCCCTCCTGGGCGGACATGAAGCGCTTCGAGATCTTCTCGTTGACGAGGTAGCCGGTCACCTCGGATTCGAACTTGACCAGGAACCAGTCGAGCAGGCGCCGCACCTCGACCCGGTCCACCGTGTCGTCCGGCATCATCCGCCGCCCCGAAAGGCCGAGCCCGCGGGTCTCGTCGAGATACTCGGCGATCACCCCGGCCCCGGGGACCACGAGACCGGCCTGCTCCAGCAGCACGGGGGTGATGCCCGCCGGGTTGATCAGCAGGAAGTCGTCGCGCCGCTCCCAGGGCCGCTCCTCGAACAGAGTCGGCTCCATGCCCATCTCGGCGAGCACGAGACGGATGAATCGGGAATTCGCGCAGAAGGGAAAGTGGTAGAGGGTTGCCATCGCGGCCGTGAGAGCGCTTCGGTCTGCCGGCGCGGCCGGTCCCGCGTCGTCGGCCCTGCACCGCGGGTCTTCAGCGCGCAGGACTTCGAGACGAGCGTTATTGCCCGACCGTTGCTGAGCCCTTAACACGCGCAGCCGGCCCCGGTAACCGCCCGTCAACCCTGACGCGCGAAGCCTCCGGCACAACGCATCAGATGGTTCGCGGCGTGCCCTGCCTGGGCCGGCGCGCGCCCGTGGCACGAGGCGCGACGATGGATCCGGCAAGCATCGGCAAGGCAATCATCCTCGCCGTGGTGGAGGGCGCGACCGAGTTCATCCCGGTCTCGTCCACGGGGCACCAGCTCCTGGTGGGCCATTTCATCGGCTTTCACTCACCCAACAACACCTTCGAGGTGCTGATTCAGCTCGGCGCGATCCTGGCGATCCTGGCGGTGTATTTCCGCCGCCTGGTCGGCATCGCCACCGCCCTGCCGAACGATCCCAAGGCGCGCCGCTTCGTGCTCGGCATCCTGGTGGCGTTCCTGCCGGCGGCGATCATCGGCGGCATCTTCTCCAAGATGATCAAGGCGTATCTGTTCAACCCCTGGATCGTCTGCGCGACCTTGGTCGCAGGCGGGCTGGTGCTGCTCGTCGTCGACGATACCGACCTCGATGTGCGCAAGACCGACGTCTACGACTACTCGCTGCCGATGGACCTGAAGATCGGCATCTTCCAGTGCCTCGCCATGATCCCCGGCGTGTCGCGCTCCGGGGCCACCATCGTCGGTGCGATGCTGATGGGCGCCGACAAGCGCTCGGCCACCGAGTTCTCCTTCTACCTCGCCATGCCGACCATGGCGGGTGCCTTCGCCAAGGACTTGCTCGACAATTACAAATTCCTGTCCGCCGACGATGTCGGCCTGATCGCGATCGGCTTCGTCGTCTCGTTCATCTCGGCCCTGTTCGTGGTGCGGGTCCTCCTCGACTACGTCTCCCGGCACGGCTTCTGGCTGTTCGCCTGGTGGCGGATCATCGTGGGCGCGCTGGGTTTCGCGGGATTGATTATTTTTGGCTGACGCGGGCCACCGTCGGGTGATTGCCACCGGCGAGGCGGTGTGCGACGCAATCCGGTGAAAGCGGCGCACAAGATGCCGCGCCCTGGGACGTTCCGATGGAAGACAGACCGCTCGCCGAACTGTTCGAGCCCGCCGACCGGGCCCGTTGGCTCGGCCTCGTCGAGGGCGTGCTGAAGGGCGCCGATTTCGAGAAACGGCTGGTCTCCCGGACGGCCGACGGGCTGCGGATCGAACCGCTCTACGGCGCAGCGGAGCCGGCCGATCAGCCGATGCGTGCGCCGGGACCCTGGCGGATCGCCCAGCGGGTCGACCATCCGGACATCACCGCCGCCAACACGCAGGCCTTGGCCGACCTGGAAGGCGGCGCCGACGCCCTGGTCCTGGCCTTTGCCGGCGCGCCCGGCGCCCGCGGCTACGGCCTGACGGCGGCGAGCGTCGAGGACCTCGATACCGCCCTCAAGGGCGTGATGCTGCCGCTGATCGCCCTGCGCCTCGATGCCGGCAGCCAGGGGCTCGAAGCCGCCCGGCTCGTGAAGGCCCTGGCCGAGCGGCGGGGCGAGGACCTGTCGGACTACGATCTCGACCTCGGGATCGATCCCGTGGGTGTGCTGGCGGCGACCGGCAGCCTCGGCGCCGTCTGGAGCGAGATCGCCCCGCGCCTGGCCGAAACCGCGTCGGAGCTTGAAGCGGCGGGTTTCAGGGGCCGGGCCTTCCTCGCCGATGGCCGCCCCTATCACGAGGCGGGGGCGGGCGAGGCGGCCGAACTCGCAGCCGTGCTCGCCACCGCGCTCACCTATCTCCGGGCCCTCGAAGCCGCCGGCCACGACCTCGCCACCGCCCGGGACCGGATCGCGGTGCTCCTGGCCGCCGATGCCGACGAGTTCGTCACCGTCGCGAAGTTCCGGGCGATGCGCCGCCTCTGGGCGCGGGTCGAGCAGGCCTGCGGCCTGGATCCGAAGCCCCTGCGGCTGCACGCGGAGACCGCGTGGCGGATGATGACGAAGCGCGACCCGTTCGTGAACCTCCTGCGCACCGGCCTGGCGGCGGCGGCGGCCGGCATGGGCGGCGCCGACAGCGTCGCCGTGCTGCCCTACACGCAGGCGCTCGGGCTTCCCGACGCCTTCGCCAGGCGGGTGGGGCGCAACAGCCAGGTCGTGCTGATCGAGGAGTCGCACCTCGCCCGGGTCGGCGATCCGGCGGCCGGCGCGGGCGGATTCGAGGCCCTGACGGCGGATATCGCCGAGGCGGCCTGGGCGGCGTTCCAGGCGATCGAGGCGGAGGGCGGCATCGTCGCCTCCCTCAGCGTCGGCAAGCTGCAGCGGCGGATCGAGCTGACCCGTGAGGCCCGGGCGAAGGACGTGGCGACCCGCCGCGCAACGCTCACCGGCGCGAGCGAATTCCCGAACCTCGCGGAGAAGCCGGTCACCGTGCTCGACGTGCCGCCCCCCGCCGCCCCCGGGGGCACGAATTTCGGCGCGGGTTCGGCGGTCGCCTGCGATGCCCTGCCGTCCCAGCGGCTGGCCGAACCCTACGAAGCGCTGCGTGACGCCTCCGATGCGTGGCTCGCCAAGACCGGGCGCCGGCCGGCGGTGTTCCTCGCCAACCTGGGTGCGGTGGCGGCGTTCAACGCCCGGGCGACCTTCGCGGCCAATGCCTTCGCGGCGGGCGGCATCGAGGCGGTGTCCAACGACGGCTTCACCGAAGCCGCCGCCGTGGCGACCGCATTCCGCGAGTCCGGTGCCACGCTCGCCTGCATCTGCTCCACCGATGCACTTTATGCCGAGCGCGCCGTCGAGACCGCACAGGCCCTCGCGGAGGCGGGCGCCGGGGCGATCTACCTCGCTGGAAAGCCGACGGAGCCGAGCGAGCCGCTGAAACAGGCGGGCGTCCACGCCTTCCTGCACGTCGGCTGCGACATGCTGGCGCTGCTCAACGGGGCGCTGCGCGCGGCCGTGCGGGCCCCGTCGCCGCAGCAGACCGCCTGACGCCGCAAAGCCCCCGAGTCGAACCGAAGCCGATGACGCGCCTCGTCGCCGCCCTTCTGATCCTCGCCTGCACCGGCCCAGCCCGGGCGCTTCCGCGCGGAGCCGCCGTTCCGGACCGGTTCGACGGCACGTGGAGCGTCGAGATCGTCACCGAATCGGGCGCCTGCGATCGGGCCTACCGCTATCCCGTCCGCATCGAGCGCGGGCGGGCGCGGTTCGTGGGAACGGCCTTCACGATCCAGGGGAGCGTCGCTGGGAACGGTATCGTCCGTGGCTCGATCTCGGGCGGTGCGGCCACGGCCGACGTGCGCGGGCGACTCGGCCGAAACGGATTCGGGGCCGGCACCTGGGTCTCCTCCGGCGCGCTGGAATGCCGCGGGCGCTGGAACGCCGAGCGTCGCGGCTGAGGCCGGGCGCAGAAAGGGCGTCCGCTCGGATTTCCCCTGAAATCGGGCACCTCCGCGGCATCGTCAGCCCCGTTCCCGACGCATTCCTGAGCGAATCCTGAACGCGGTTCGGATACCCGACGAGGCCGCCCGCATGAAAACTTCGATCCTCGCCTCCCTCTCCGTCCTGGTGCTCGTCTCGACGGCGCAGGCGCGGCCGCATCGGCACCCCACGGGCCCGACGGTCAACCCGGTGGAGGCCGAGACGGTGCTGGAGCCGCTCCGGCAGGCGGCCACCGCGTGCTTCGCCGATACCGTGCTGTCAAACCCGAAGGCCACCGCCGAGGCCCGGGCCGGCCGCTGGTACGAGGCGGTGGGCATCACCGGCTTCCTGTGCCGCCCCGAGGTCGCCGCGATGATCCAGGCGCACGATCGGCTCTACGGTCCGAAGACCGGCGAGCGTTATTTTAAGGGCGCCTACGCCAAGCACCTCGACCAGCAGCTGGCCGAACGGCTCCAGCCGATGCTGGCCCGCAAGGCCGTCGCCAGCGCCGAGCCGCCGGCCGACAAGGGCGCCGAGGACACCGCGTCGGGCAACTGACGGGGGCCGCGGCGCCTCGTTCTGGAGGAAGCCCGCATGCCCTACGAACTCCATTACTGGCCGATGATCCAGGGGCGCGGCGAGTTCGTCCGCCTCGCCCTGGAGGAGGCCGGCGCCGACTACGTCGACATCGCCCGCCGGGACGACGATTCGGGCGGCATCGCCCCGATGCTCGAACGGCTCTCGGACCCCACGAACCCGCGGCCACCCTTCGCGCCGCCCTTCCTGCGCGACGGCGATCTCGTGATCGGACAGACCGCCGCGATCCTCCTCCATCTCGGGCCCCGTCTCGGGCTGGTCGGTGCCTCGGACCCGGACCGCATCTGGACGCACCAGCTCCAGCTCACCATCGCGGACGCGGTCGATGAGGTGCACGACACGCACCACCCGCTCGGTGTCGACCTGTACTATGCGGAGCAGAAGCCGGAGGCCCTTCGTCGGGCCACGGCGTTCCGAGTGACCCGCATCCCAAAATTCCTCGGCTATTTCGAGCGCATCCTGACGGCCAATCACGGCACGCGCCTGGTCGGTGCGGACCTGACCTATGCCGACCTGTCGCTGTTCCAGCTGGTCGACGGGTTGCTCTACGCCTTCCCGAAGGCCGCCGCGGCGGCTCTGCGCGATGCGCCCCATGTGAAGCGGCTGCACCAGGCCGTGTCGCAACGCCCTCGGATCGCGGCCTATCTGGCGAGTGAGCGGCGCATCTCGTTCAACGAGGACGGGATCTTCCGCCGCTACCCGGAACTCGACGTTTAGGGGGGGCGGGCGCTCCGCGAGACCGTGCCGGACGGGGGTGACGGGTCCCTCTCCCGCCCGGGCTACCGGATTGGCACGTCTCAGCCTGACGCCAACACTCTAAAAACAGAGCGCTTTTCCCCTCCCCCTTGCGGGGCTTGGTCAGGGGTGGGGGTGGCTCAGAAGGCACCGCCGAACTCAATCCTGCACCACCGCCACCGCCAATGCCTCCCGCACGGGGGAGGAGAGAACGTGTCGGCCAGCGATGGGTGAACATCGCCGTCACCACCGGGGAGGCTAACGCGCAGGTCCGATCCCTTGGCCGGTCCTCGCACCGGCGGAGTATGGTCCTGTTCCCGCGGGACGGGCGATCGGGAGCCTTCAGAACGGCAGCTTCATGCCGGGCGGCAGCGGCAGACCCTTGGTCAGCTCGGCCATGTGCTCCTGCATGGTCGCCTCCGCCTTGCCGCGGGCGTCATTGCAGGCGGCGACGATCAGATCCTCGAGGATCTCGCGCTCATCCGACACCATCAAGGACGGGTCGATGCTGACCCCCTTCATCTGACCCTTGGCGGTCATCGTGACCCGCACCGAGCCGCCGCCGGAGGCACCGGTGACCTCGATCTGGTCCATCTCGACCTGCAGGTTGGCCATCTTCTCCTGCATGGCCTGGGCCTGCTTCATGATGCCCATCAGGTCGCGCATGCGAGTCTCTCCCCGTCGTCTGATGGTGTGATCTGGGTCCATATCGGCCGGCGCGCTCCGGGGCGCCGAACCGACCTTCAAGGATCATCGTCCTCGACCTCGTCCACCCGCGCGGCGTCACCCTCCCCCAGGATATGCTGCTCGGCGGTCGGAAGCGCCTCGGCGGCGGTCTCGCGGACATCCACGATCTCGGCGCCGGGGAAGCGCGTCAGCACCTCGCGGACGAATGGGTCGGCGGCGGCGTTCTCGCGGCGCGTCTCGGTCACCGCCCGGGCGGCGGCGTCGCGAGTCGGAGCGCCCTCTTCCTTCGAGAGGGCTACGGCCCAGCGCCGGCCGGTCCAGCGCTCGATGGCGGCTGCGAGGTCGGTGGCGAGGCTCGGCCTTCCGCCTTCCGCGAGGCGGAACTCGATCCGCCCCTCCTCGAAGCGCACCAGATGGATGTCCCGCTCCAGGGCCGTCCGCAGCAGGATGTCCCGGTTGGCATCCGCCAGGGCAATCAAATCCTCGAACCGGCCCAGGCGCGGCGTGGGCGGCGCGACGGGGGCCGGCCGCGCGGCCGGGGCGGCCAGCGCCACCGGGGCGGCGGCCGGGAGCGGCTCGGCCGACACCGTGCGGGGTGCCGCAGCCAGGGCGGCCGAGCCGCCGCCGCGCAGGTCGGGGATTGGCGGCAGGGCCGGACGCCCCGGCGGAGGCGGTTCGTCGGCAGGCGCGCCGGCCGCCTCGGCCCTTAAGTGGCGCAACGCCTCGTCGGGGGTCGGCAGGTCGGCCGCGTAGGCCAGGCGCACGATCGCCATTTCGGCCGCCGCCAACGGGCGCGGCGCGGCCTGGACCTCGGGGATCGCCTTCAGCAGGATCTGCCAGGCGCGCGACAGGGCGCGGATCGAGAGCTTGTCCGCGAACTGGCCGCCGCGGACGCGTTCGGCCTCGCTGAGCGTCGGGTCGGCGGCGGTCTCCGGCACCGCCTTCAGCCGGGTCACGAGATGCGTGAAGGCCGCGAGATCCGAGAGAACCACCGACGGATCGGCGCCCGAATCGTACTGCGCCCGCAGCTCCGCGAAGGCCGCCGGCACCGAGCCGCGCATCACCGCCTCGAACAGGTCGAGGATCCGGGCGCGGTCGGCGAGCCCGAGCATGTCGCGCACGCTCTGTGCTGAGACCGTCCCGGCGCCGTGGGCGATGGCCTGATCGAGGAGGGAGAGCGCGTCGCGGACCGAGCCCTCGGCGGCGCGGACGATCGCGCCCAGGGCCTCGTCCTCGGCCTCGACCCTTTCCGCCGCGCAGACCTTGGCGAGGTGCGCGTGCAGGACCGGCGCCTCGACCCGGCGCAGGTCGAACCGCTGGCACCGGGACAGGATCGTCACCGGGACCTTGCGGATCTCCGTAGTGGCGAAGACGAACTTGGCGTGGGGCGGCGGCTCCTCAAGCGTCTTCAGGAAGGCGTTGAACGCCTTCTCGGAGAGCATGTGGACCTCGTCGACGATGTAGACCTTGTAGCGCGCCGAGACCGGTCCGTAGCGGATCCCGTCGATGATCGCCCGCACGTCGTCGATGCCGGTATGCGAAGCGGCATCCATCTCCAGCACGTCCATGTGCCGGGATTCCATGATCGCCGCGCAGTGGAGGCCAAGGTCCGGCATCGACACGGTCGGGCCGGTATCGGGCTGGCCGGCGCGGGCGTAGTTCAGGCCCCGGGCCAGGATGCGGGCGGTGGTGGTCTTGCCGACCCCGCGCACGCCCGTGAGCATCCACGCCTGCGGGATGCGGTTGGCCGCGAACCCGTTGGCGAGGGTACGCACCATCGCGTCCTGGCCGATCAGGTCGCCGAAATTGGTGGGGCGGTATTTGCGCGCGAGCACCCGATAGGGCGTCGCCGCGGCCGGGGGCGCTGGAAACCCGGGCAGGCCCGGCTCGTCGTCAGGCGTGCCGGTCGAAGCGTCCATGCCGGGTCGGGATCGGGCTGCCGCGCGCGGGAAAGAGGTGGGAGGCTGGACGAAGACCCGCTCGGTCTCGTTAGGGCTGCTTCCTTCCGGACCTGACCCGGTTGGCGAGTGAAACGTCCCTCGCCAACCCCCCGCCGGCTATATGGCCGGGGCCCGGCCCGAACGCAAGCGCCGCCTACTCGGCCTCCCGCTTCACCACGGCGAGCGTGTTCGGATCGAGCTTCAGGTCGACATGCCGGCCGTTGGCGTCCATCGCGTCGTCGACCGCGATCATCCCGTCATCGAGCTCGATCTCTTTCCACTCGGTGATGCCCTGCTGGCGGAGGACGGCCTCGACCTTCGCGAGTTGATCGGGTGGCAGCTTGGCGTCTGCCCGGGCGGCGGCGGCGAGGCCGAGGAGGAGCGTGAGGGCGAGGAGGGGCGTGGCGCGACGCATGGCTGTCTCCGATCGGTCGGCGGTTTCCGGCTGTGAACAGGAATGCGCGACCCCGGGTTGCGTCGCTGGGGCGGTCCTCTTGAGGGCCATGCGATTCTCCCGCACATCTGAGGGGGCCCGGCCCGATGCCGCGAGGAATGTTCACCGATGGTCATCCGCGTCGCCACCGTCGCCTTCGAGGGCATCGAGGCGCGGGCGGTGGACGTTCAGGTCCAGATCATCCCGGGTTCGGTGGTGTTCAACGTGGTCGGCCTGCCCGACAAGGCGGTGGGGGAATCCCGGGAGCGGGTGCGCGGCGCGCTGATCGCCTCCGGGCTGGCGCTGCCGGCCAAGCGGATCACCGTCAATCTCGCCCCGGCCGACCTGCCCAAGGAAGGGTCGCACTACGACCTGCCGATCGCGCTGGGCGTCATGGCGGCGATTGGGGCGATCCCGGCCGATGCGCTGGCCGGCTATTGCGTCCTCGGGGAATTGGCCCTCGACGGGGGCATCACCGCGGTCAACGGCGTGCTGCCGGCCGCCATCGCGGCGGGGGCCCGCGGCCTTGGGCTGGTCTGTCCGGCCGCCACCGGGCCTGAGGCGGCCTGGGCCGGGGGCGATCTCGACGTGCTCGCCCCGCGCTCGCTTATCCAGCTCGCCAACCACTTCAAGGGCAGCCAAGTCATGGCCCGGCCGGAGCCCTCCGTGGCGAGCCCAGCCGGGCCGCTGCCGGACCTGGCCGACATCAAGGGCCAGGAGGGGGCCAAGCGCGCCATCGAGGTCGCGGCGGCCGGCGGCCACAATCTGCTGATGAACGGGCCGCCCGGGTCCGGCAAGTCGATGCTGGCCGCCCGGCTCCCCTCGATCCTGCCGCCGCTCGGGCCCCGCGAGCTGCTCGACATCTCGATGATCCAGTCGGTGGCCGGCGAGCTGAAGGAGGGGGCGCTCTCGGACCGACGGCCGTTCCGTCAGCCGCACCATTCCGCCTCGATGGCGGCCCTGGTCGGCGGCGGCCTCGGCGCCCGCCCGGGGGAGGTCTCCCTCGCCCATGGCGGGGTGCTGTTCCTGGACGAGCTGCCGGAATTCACCCCCCAGGTGCTCGACAGCCTGCGCCAGCCCATGGAGACCGGCGAGGTGATGATCGCCCGGGCAAACCACCGGGTGACCTATCCGGCCCGGTTCCAGCTGGTCGCGGCCATGAACCCGTGCCGCTGCGGACAGGGGCTGGAGCCGGGCTACACCTGCCGGCGGGGCCCGAACGAGCGCTGCATGGCGCAGTACCAGGGGCGGATCTCCGGCCCGCTGATCGACCGGATCGACCTGCGCATCGAGGTGCCGGCGGTCACGGCGGCCGACCTGATCCTGCCGTCGCCCGCCGAGGGCTCGCGCGAGGCGGCCTCCCGGGTGGCGTCGGCGCGCGCGCTCCAGACGGCGCGCTACGCCGGGCGCGGCCTGCCGGCGGCCACCACCAACGCCACCTGTCCGGCGAACCTGATCACCGAGGTGGCGAGCCCCGACGCGGACGGGGCTGCCCTGATCCGGCAGGCGGCCGAGACCATGCGGCTCTCCGCCCGGGGCTTCCACCGGATCCTCCGCGTCGCCCGGACACTCGCCGACCTCGACGGCGAGGCGCAGGTGCGCCGGCTGCATCTCGCCGAGGCGCTGTCCTACCGGGGCCGGGGCGACAATGCGGCGGCGGCCGCTTGAGCGGGGTTTCGAGCGGCCCTCACCGCGACCTGGCGGTCTCGGTCGGCCAGCACAGTGCCGCCGGCCGCAAGGACGTGAACCAGGATTTCCACGGCCTGCTGGTTCCGACGCCGCCGGCGCTCGGCCTGAAGGGCATCGCGGTGGCGCTCGCCGACGGGATCAGCAGCAGCGCGGCCGGCGCGGCGGCGAGTGAGACCGCGGTCAAGAGCTTCCTCAGCGACTACTACGCCACCCCCGACACGTGGTCCGTGAAGAACGCCGCGCAGCGGGTCATCGCGGCGGCCGATTCCTGGCTCTACGCCCAGACGCGGCGCGGCCGCGATCCCCACGATGCCGACCGGGGCTACGTCACCACTTTCGATGCCCTGATCCTGAAAGCCCGCACCGCCCATCTCTTCCATGTCGGCGATGCCCGGATCTGGCGCGTGTCCGGCCGCTCCCTGGAACAGCTCACCGAGGATCACCGCGTGGTGGTCTCTGCGGCGGAATCCTATCTCGGCCGGGCCCTCGGCGTGACCGGCCGCGCGGAGATCGACTATCAGACGCTCGCCATCGCGGGCGGCGACATCTTCGTGCTCACCACGGACGGCGTCCACGACTATGTCCGGCCCCGGGAGATCGCCGCCGCGATCGCGGCCGCCGGCGACCTCGATGCGGCGGCGGCAGCCATCATCGCGGCCGCGCTCGCGTCCGGCAGCCCGGACAACCTGACGATCCAGATCGTGCGGGTCGATTCCGTGCCGGAGGGCGCGCCGGCCGACCTGCTCGGGGATGCCGAGGGGCTCGATCCCGCGCCGCTGCTCGATCCGCCGGCCGAGTTCGACGGCTACCGGCTCCTGCGGATCCTCCACTCGGGCCCCCGGAGCCGCGTCTACCTCGCCGTCGAGGCGGAGACCGGGGTGCGGGTGGCGCTGAAGGTCCTGTCGCTCGATCTGCGCGATGATCCCGCCCAGCGCCGCCGCTTCGTGATGGAAGAGTGGATCGCGCGGCGCATCGACCACCCGCACGTCCTCAAGGCCCAGCCGCCGGCACGCCGCCGCAGCCACCTCTACACGGTCATGCGTTATGTCGAGGGTCAGACGCTTACCCAGTGGATGCACGATCACGCATCACCCGAATTGGAGGCGGTGCGCCGTCTGGTCGAGCAGCTCGCCCGGGGCGTCCAGGCCTTCCACCGCCTGGAGATGATCCATCAGGACCTTCGGCCCGACAACGTCCTGATCGACGCGGCGGGAATCGTGCAGGTGATCGATTTCGGCGCCGCCAAGGTCGCCGGGGTCGTCGAGGGCGATCCCCGGATCGACCCGGGCGAGATCCTCGGGACGGTGCAGTACACCGCGCCGGAATGCTTCCTCGGTGCGCCCTCCACCGCCGCGTCCGACGTGTTCGCGGTCGGCGTCATCGCCTATCAGATGCTGACCGGGCGGCTCCCCTACGGCGATGCGGTGCCGCGGGCACGGACCCCGGCAGCCCAGCGCCGGCTGCGCTACGCCTCGGCGCTCGGGGTGCGGCCGCTGCTTCCGGCCTGGGTCGACGGTGCGCTGCGGAAGTCCGTGCACCCGAACCCGCTGCGGCGCTATCAGGCCCTGTCGGAATTCGTCCACGATCTCCGGTATCCGAACCCGGCCTTCACGGATGCCCGGCCGCCCGCCCTGCTGGAGCGCGATCCGCTCGCGTTCTGGCGGTTGCTGTCGCTGATCCTCGGGATTGTCGCCCTCACCCTGGCAGGCATCCTGATCGCGCAGTCGCCGCGGTGACGGGCGGCCGCTCAGGCCGCCCGTCAGCGGGGATCAGGCCGCGATCGCCTGGGCGGTCGGTCCGGCCGCGCGCACATCGGAATCGACATGCGTCTCGAACCGCTTGAAGTTGTCGTCGAACATCTTCACCAGGCGTGCCGCCGTCTCCACGAAGGCGCCCTTGTTGCCCCAAGTCTTCACCGGGGTCAGGATATGCGGCTCGACGCCCGGGACCGAAACCGGCACCGCGAAGCCGAAATACGGATCGCGGCGGAACTCGGCCTGCGACAGCGAGCCGTCGAGGGCTGCGCTCAGCAGGCGCCGGGTGACGCGGATCGGCATCCGCCGTCCGGTGCCGACGCCGCCGCCGGTCCAGCCGGTGTTGACCAGCCAGCAATCGACGCTGTGCTTGGCGATCAATTCGCGCAGCAGGTTGCCGTAGGTGCTCGGGTGCCGGGGCATGAACGGGGCGCCGAAGCAGGTGGAGAAGGTCGCCTCGGGACCTGTGAGGCCGCGCTCGGTGCCGGCGACCTTGGCGGTGTAGCCCGACAGGAAGTGGTACATCGCCTCGGCGCCGGTCAGCTTGGCGATCGGCGGCATCACCCCAAAGGCGTCGCAGGTCAGCATCACGATGTTCTTCGGATGCCCGGCCCGGCCGGTGGCGCTGGCATTGGCGATGAAGTCGAGCGGGTAGGCGCAGCGGGTGTTCTCGGTGAGCGAGGCATCGTCGAAGTCCGGCGCACGGGTGACGGGATCGATCACCACGTTCTCCATCACCGTGCCGAAGCGCTCGGTGGTGGCGTAGATCTCCGGCTCGGCGTTGCGCGACAGGCGGATGGTCTTGGCGTAGCAGCCGCCCTCGAAGTTGAAGATGCCCTCGTTCGACCAGCCGTGCTCGTCGTCGCCGAGCAGCTGGCGGGAGGAATCGTTCGACAGGGTGGTCTTGCCGGTGCCGGAGAGGCCGAAGAAGATCGCCGAGCCGCCCTCGGCGTCGAGCGCCGCATTGGCCGAGCAGTGCATCGGCATCACGCCCTGACCGGGCAGGATGTAGTTGAGGTAGGTGAAGACCGATTTCTTCATCTCGCCCGCGTAGGCCGAGCCGCCGATCAGCACGAGCTTCTTGGCGAAGTCGATGGCGATCACGGTCTTGGACCGGCAGCCGTGCCGGGCGGGATCCGCCTGGAAGCTCGGCAGGTCGATGATGGTCATGTCCGGCACGTAGGCCGCGATCTCGGAGCGGTCCGGCCGGATCAGCAGGTTGCGGATGAACAGCGAGTGCCACGCGAACTCGGTGAACACCCGGGCCTTGACCCGGTAGGCGGGATCGGCGCCGCCATAGAGGTCCTGGGCGAACAGCTCCCGGCCCGCGGCATGCGTCAGGAAATCCTGGCGCAGGGTCTCGAACTGCCCCGGCGTGATCGCGCCGTTGTTGTCCCACCAGACCTCGCTCTCGGTGCTGGCGTCGCGCACGACGAACTTGTCCTTGGGCGAGCGGCCGGTATGGCTACCGGTGGTCGCCACGAAGGCGCCGCCGCGGGCGAGCTGGCCCTCCTTGCGGGCGAGCGCCTCCTCGTAGAGGCGTGGCGCCTCGAAGTTCCAGTGGACGGCCTTGAGGTCGCGGAAGCCGGCGGCCTCCGCGCCATGGGCCGCGTTGTGATCACCGATGTTGGTCAAGAGCGTATCTCCCGGGCCCCTGTTCGACCGTCGACGCGACTGAGCCGGACGGCTTCACCGTCCGGAATTGCCGGGGAGACGTCCGCGCGGTCGTACAGGTCCGCCGCGCGCAGGATCTCCGTTCCCCGGTCGCTTCCCGTCTCTCCACTGAGTAGGCGGCGAAGCTTCGCTGTCATTATGGGCTTCATCTGCGGCCCGCAACGTGTCGGACCTGGCTCGATCACAGTTGCGGGCGCAGGAACCCCCGTCTGTAAGCAGTCACCCGCATCGACTTGCCGGCCCGAACGCGCGGATGCGCTCTGGAATACCCACATGCCAGGTCGCCGCTCGGGGTGGGCGCTCATGCACCCTTGCATGAGGGCCGGCGCGGGCTAAGCCCGTGCCGGACAACTTCCATGCGGCGCGCCCGATCCGCGCCTGTCGATACCCGCCGAGAGGCACGATGCCCCAAGCCGTCGCTGGCCCCGAAATCGAACGCCTGATCCAGCTCCTCGCCCGCATGCCCGGTCTCGGACCGCGCTCGGCCCGGCGCGCCGCGCTGCAGCTCATCAAGCGGCGCGACACGCTGCTCGGGCCGCTCGCCGACGCGATGCGGGTCGCGGCCGAGCGCATCGTCGTCTGCACCAGTTGCGGCAACGTCGATACGTCGGAGCCCTGCACGATCTGCCGGGACGCCGAGCGCGATCCCACGACCCTGGTGGTGGTGGAGGACGTCTCCGACCTCTGGGCGCTCGAACGCTCCGGAGCCGTCAAGGCCCGCTACCACGTGCTCGGTGGCGTCCTCTCGGCGCTCGACGGGGTGCGGCCGGAACACCTGAACCTCGCGAGCCTGGTGGAGCGCGTGGCCCGGCCCGAGGTCACGGAGGTCATCCTGGCGCTCAACGCCACCGTCGACGGTCAGACCACCGCCCATTACGTCACGGAATCGATCCGGCATTGCGACGCGAAGGTCACGCGCCTTGCCCACGGCGTCCCGGTCGGCGGCGAGCTGGATTATCTCGACGAGGGGACGCTGACGGCCGCGATCCGGAGCCGGACGGCATTCTAGCGGCGGCGCCGGCCGAACCGCCTGTCCCCGCGGCGGTATTTGACCGGTCTTCACCCGCATCCTATTCGACGCTCGGCCCGGATCCGACCCGGCGCTGTCCCTGCCGGTTTCCGAAATGACCATCCGCCCGCTCGTCATCCTCCCCGATCCCGTCCTGCGCCGCATCTCCGATCCGGTGGGTCCGATCACCGGCGAGATCCGGACCCTCGTGGCCGACATGTTCGAGACCATGTACGACGCGCCGGGCGTCGGGCTCGCGGCGATCCAGGTCGGGGTGGCGAGGCGCGTCGTGACCATCGACACGTCGAAGGAAGAGGGTGTCCGCAAACCGCAGGTGTTCATCGATCCCGCGATCGTCTGGTCCTCGGCGGAGATGCGCGTCTACGACGAGGGCTGCCTGTCGATCCCCGAATATTACGGCGAGGTCGAGCGGCCCGACCGGGTCCGCGTGCGGTTCCGCGGCCTCGATGGGGCCGAGCAGGAGATCGAGGCCGAGGGGCTGCTCGCCACCTGCATCCAGCACGAGATCGACCACCTCAACGGCGTTCTGTTCATCGACCATCTCTCGAAGCTGAAGCGGGACCGGGTGATCAAGAAGTTCACCAAAGCGGCCAAGCGCGACGCGGCCTGAGCCGGCCATGCGCGTCGTCTTCATGGGCACCCCGGACTTCGCCGTGCCGACGCTCGCGCGGCTCGCGCAGGACGGGCACACCGTCGTCGCCGTCTATACCCGCGCGCCCGCCAAGGCGGGCCGCGGCATGAGCCTGCGCCCCTCCCCGGTCCATACCCTGGCCGAGACGCTCGGCGTGCCGGTGCTCACGCCCGTCACCCTGCGCACGCCGGAGGCCGCGGCGGCGTTCGCCGCGCACCGGTCCGAGGTCGCGGTGGTGGTGGCCTACGGGATGCTGCTCCCGCAGGTTATTCTCGACGCGCCGACACACGGCTGCCTGAACCTGCACGGATCGCTGCTGCCGCGCTGGCGCGGGGCGGCGCCGATCCAGCGGGCCGTGATGGCGGGGGATGCCGAGAGCGGCGTCGGCGTGATGCGGATGGAGGCCGGGCTCGATACCGGGCCGGTCGCCCTGGAGGCGCGGCTCCCGATCACCTCCGGCATGACCGCCGGCGCGCTGCACGACGCGCTGATGCCGGTGGGCGCCGACCTGATGGCCCGGGCCCTCGTCCTCCTGGAACGGGGCCAGCTGACCTACACGCCGCAGCCGGACGACGGCGTGGTCTACGCGCACAAGATCACCAACGACGAGGCGCGGATCGACTGGACGCGTCCAGCCGATGAGGTCGCCAACCGGATCAATGGTCTCTCGCCGGCCCCGGGCGCGTTCTTCGAGGCCGATCTCGGCAAGGGATCAGAGCGGGTGAAGGTGCTCCGCGCCACTTCGACCGAGGGCGCGGGCGAACCCGGGACCCTGCGCGATCCCGATGGCACCGTCGCGTGCGGCGTCGGCGCAGTGCGGCTGCTGGAGCTGCGCCGGGCCGGGAAGGGCAACAGCGCCAGCGGGCCGGAGTTCGTCCGCGGCGCCCGCCTGGCGCCCGGCGCCCGCCTCGGCTGATGCCCCGCTATAAGCTCGTCATCGAGTATGACGGCGGCCCGTTCTGCGGCTGGCAGCGGCAGGCCGAGGATCCCACGGTCCAGGGAGCGATCGAGGCCGCGATCCTGCGCTTCTCCGGGGAGCAGGGCCGGCTCACCTGCGCCGGCCGGACCGATGCCGGCGTGCACGCGATCCACCAAGTGGCCCATCTCGACCTCGCCAAGGACTGGCGGACCGACACGGTCCGCGACGCGCTCAACGCCCATCTGCGGCCGCAGCCGGTGGCGATCCTCGCGGCCGAGCGGGTTCCGGACGGCTTCGACGCCCGCCATTCGGCGATCCGACGGCACTATCGCTACCGGATCCTGAACCGGCGCAGTCCCGCGGCCCTCACCCGGTCCCAGGTCTGGCACGTGCCCTGGCCCCTCGACGCCGATCTCATGCACGCGGCAGCCCAGCGCCTCGTCGGCCATCACGACTTCTCGGCCTTCCGCGCCGCCGAGTGCCAGGCCAACAGCCCGATCCGCACACTGGAGCAGCTCGATGTCGTCCGCGGGCCGATGGCGCTGCACGACGAGATCGTAGTCGCGACCTCGGCGCGCTCCTTCCTGCACCATCAGGTCCGGGCGATGGTCGGAACGCTGATGCTCGTGGGCTGCGGGCGGCTCTCGGCCGACGACGTGGCCGACATCCTCGCCTCCGGCGAGAAGCGCCGGTGCGGGCCGCTGGCGCCGGCCGCCGGACTGACCTTCGTGGGTGTGGATTACGAGATCGGGAAATAGGCCTCCAGCACCCGCCCGTAGATCGCCGTCAGCCGCTCCAGATCGGCGACCGCCACGCACTCGTCGGCCTGGTGCATCGTCTCGCCGACGAGGCCGAACTCGATCACCGGGCAGGCATCCTTGATGAAGCGGGCATCCGACGTGCCCCCCGTGGTCGACAGCGCGGGCGTCAGGCCGGTCTCCGCCCGGATCGCCTCGGAGACGAGGGTCACGAAGGAATCCGGCCGGGTGAGGAAGGCCGGCGCGTTCGAGGGCTGAAGGTCGAGGCTGAAGCGGACCGCATTCCCGGCCGCCTGCTCCAGGCGCCTGCGTATCTCAGCGCCCAGGCTCTCCGCCGTCCAGTCGTCGTTGAAGCGCACGTTGAACGTCGCCCGCGCGGTCGCAGGGATCACGTTGGTGGCGGGATTGCCCACGTCGAGGGTGGTGAATTCGAGGTTCGAGGCATCGAAATGCGCCGTCCCCCCGTCCAGGGGTTCGGCGATCAGCGCCGAGGCGAGGCGGAGGAGGCCCGGTATCGGATTCTCGGCCTTGTGCGGATAGGCGACATGCCCCTGCCGGCCGAGCACCACGAGCTTGCCGGTGAGCGAGCCGCGGCGGCCGATCTTGATCATCTCGCCGAGCCGGCCCGGATTGGTCGGCTCGCCGAGCAGGCAATGGTCGAAGCGCTCGCCCCGGTCGCGCGCCCAATCGAGCAGCTTGACGGTGCCGTTGACCGCCGGCCCCTCCTCGTCGCCGGTGATCAGGAAGGCGATGGAGCCGGCAAAGTCGGGTCCGCGGCGCTCCAGGAGGGCCAGCGCCGCCGCGAGCATGCAGGCGATGCCGCCCTTCATGTCGGCGGCGCCCCGTCCGTACAGCATGCCGTCGGCCACCGCCCCGTCGAACGGGCCGTGGCGCCAGGGGACATCGCCCGCCGGGACCACATCGGTGTGGCCGGCAAAGACCAGGCACGGGCCGCCCCGGCCGATCCGCGCATAGAGGTTCGGCGTGTCGGGATAACCCGGCTCACCGAAGACCGGCCGCTCAATCGCGAAGCCCGCGGGCCGGAGCGCGTCGGCGACCACGTCGAGGGCACCGCGATCCTCCGGGGTCACGGAGGGGCAGCGGATCAGGGCCTGCGCGAGGCGCAACGCGGCGTGCGGGGCGTCGTGATCAGCCGGCATGGACCCGTCCTCGGCGGCCGAGAATGCCGCGCGGACCGCTTACCCCGAAGCGGGCCGCGCCGGGAATCCCGGGCGGAACTCCTACTTGGTGACGACCACATGTGCATCGCCGTGGCGGCGCTGCACCGAGACGGTGACGTCGTCGTCGTAGCGCTGGAACCGCAAGTCGAGGCGTGAGTCCCCGAGCCTGACGTTGAAGAGCGTCACGCCGTCGAGGAAGGCCGGGAGGATCGGGTTCTTCAGCCCGACGCGGTTGCGCGCGTGGTCGAGTTCCAGGCCGAGGCAGGCGGCCAGGAACGCGAAGGGCGCGGCGGCCGCCCAAGCCTGCGGGCTGCAGGCGACGGGGTAGGCCACGGGTCCGCGCTGCTTGCGGCGCATGAAACCGCAGAACAGTTCCGGCAGGCGCTTCTGATCCTGATAGAGCGAGGTGTCGAACATCCCCTGGAAGATGCGCGCGGCCTCGTGCTTGCGGTCGTAGCGCGCCAGACCCATCGCGATCAGAGCGTTGTCGTGCGGCCAGATCGAGCCGTTGTGGTACGACATCGGGTTGTAGCGCGCCTCGCCCCTGGCGATGGTCCGCACGCCCCAGCCATTAAACCCATCCTTGCACAGCAGCGTCTCGGCGACCCGCGCCGCCCGCTCGGGCTTGGCGATGCCGGTGAACAGGGCGTGGCCGGCATTGGACGAGCGCACCGCGCATTGCGTCTTCGCCCCGTCGAGGGCGAGGGCGTAGGTACCGATCTCCTCGTTCCAGAACGCCGCGTCGAATGCCTCGCGCAACGCCGCCGCCTCCCGGGTCAGGCGCTCGGCCATCGGATCGTGCCCGAGCAGGGCCGCGAGCTTCGCCATGCCGTGCTTGGCCGCGTAGACGTAGCCCTGCACCTCGCACAGCGCGATCGGGCCCTTGGCGAGTTGCCCATCGGCGTGGAAGATCGAATCGTGGCTGTCCTTCCAGCCCTGGTTCTCGAGGCCCTTGTCGGTGTCGCGGGCGTATTCCACGAAGCCATCGCCGTCGCGGTCGCCGTAGCGGTCCATCCATTCGAGCGCGAGTTCGAGCGCCGGCCAGATCGACCGGACGGTCTCCAGGTCTCCGGTGACAGCGTAATACTCCCAGGCCAGCATCACGAATAGCGGCGTGCCGTCGATCGTGCCGTAATAGTGCCGGAACGGCACCTCCCCGAGCATCGCCATCTCACCGCGGCGTGTCTCGTGCAGCACCTTGCCTGGCTGGGCGTCGGCGGTGGGGTCCACGGCCTTGGCCTGGGTGGAGGCGAGATAGCGCAGGACGCCGCGAGCGAATTTCGGGTCGATCCACAGGGCCATCATCGCCGTGATGATGCCGTCGCGGCCGAACACCGTGGAGTACCAGGGGATGCCGGCGAACGGGTAGATCCCCTCCGGCGTGCGGCTCGCCAGCATGTAGAGATCGGCCGTGGCCCGGCACAGGCCCTCGTTGAACTGGTCGTTCGAGGTGATGATCGTGGTGATCCCTGCGGTGAGGGTGCGCAGGTCGCGGCGGGAATCCCGGTAGGCGCGGGCGAAGATCATGCCTTCGCCAAGGTCCTTCGGCTCCCGTCGGGCGCCGCCGGCATTGGCCGCCAGCGTCAGCTTGGCGGCCGCATCCTCACCGACCATGGTGTCGCTGGGCGGCTTGGTGAAGGCACGGTGGGCCTCGAACGTGACGCGGATGAACAGCGAGGTCTTGCCGCCCGGGGGCAGCGCCACCTCGAAGGCGACGCGGCCGGGCTCGATCAGGTCCGGCTTCGGGCCGAAATGCAGGCCTGTGGTCCGGACGATCTCGTCGAGCCCGACGTAGCGGAACTGGACTTCCCGGTCGCTCGCCACGAGGACGCCGCGCTTGCCGCGCTCCTTGCGGTCGGTGCCGCGGACCTCGAACAGGTCCCGGTAATCCGCGTCGAAGCTGACGGCGATGCGCAGGCGGCGATGCTTGGAATCGAAGGAGCGCAGGCCGATCCGGTCGTAGCAGGCCCCGCGGAACAGGAACTTGGTGCGCTCGATGGCGATCGTCTCGCGGGGGATCGCGGTCTCGTCATGGGCGTCGAGGCGGATGTCGGGCGTCGTCATGTCGACGCTGAGTGCGCCGTTGTCGTCCTGCATCACCGAGGAGAGCATCAACGGACGCTGCCCCTCCACCGTCAGTTCGAGACGGGACAGGTAGCGCGTATCCTGGAAATACAGGCCCTCCGGGCCGGGCTGGACGCCGATATCGCCGTAGGAATCCAGGACGCCGAACGCTTCGCCGAACTTCAACGACCGCAGGGGCCGTTCCACCAGGGAGGTCTGGGCCTCGATGTGATAGGGCGGGAGCACGTCGTCCGCGTCCTGGAAGCCCTGCGCCACGCGTCCGGCGCTCGCCGCCGTCCGAACCGTCGCATCGTGGGCTGCCGCGCTGTTGTCCGCCGCCATGCAGGGCATCTCCGGTGTCGTGAGGGTGTGAATCGAGAAGGCCGCCGCATCACTCCTGATGCGGCGGCCCTCGTTCACCTAACGGATGAGTCGCCTGAAAGATGCTAGGCCGGCCCGGGGGGAACCCGCAAGCCCGATGCCGCCAATCAGGCCGGCATCGCGGCGACCGCGATGGCCGGCCGCGCGGACCCGTTCACCTCAGCGTATTGCGGCCTGAACCCCGAGGTCGGCAGCTTGATCACGTCCGCACCGCGGGCGGCGAGCTCCTGGTAGGCGGCCACGTACTTGTTGACCATGCATTCGGCGGTGAAGTGACCCTCGAAGTGGCGACGCACGCCGGCGCGGCTCATGGCCTTTGCCTTGTCGACCGCCGCCACCGCCTCGTCCATCGAGGTGCAGAGCACACCGCTCACGCCGTCCTTGATCACCTCCGGAACAGACCCGTTGCGGAAGGCGATCACCGGCGTGCCGGCCGACATCGCCTCGATCATCACGAGGCCGAAGGGCTCCGGCCAGTCGATCGGGAAGGCGAGGGCCAGGGCGTTGCCGAGGAAGTCCTTCTTCTGCTCCTCGTTGATCTCGCCGATGAACTCGATCAGCGGGTGATGGATCATCGGCTCGATGACCTCGTCCCAGTAATCCTGGTCGGCCTTGTCGACTTTGGCGGCGATCTTGAGGGGTGTGCCGGAGCGGATCGCCATCTCGATGGCGCGATCGGGCCGCTTCTCGGGGGAAATCCGGCCCAGGAACGCGAGATAGCCGCCCTTGGCCTCGGGGTAGAACGGGCAGTTCTGGGCCGGGAGGCCGTGATGGATCGTCGCCAGCCAGTTCGAGGTCGGCGGCATCGGCAGACGCTGGTTGTCGGAGATCGACACCAGGGGCATCCCAGTGAAGGTCCGGTAAACCGGCATGAAATCCGGCACGTCGAGGCGACCGTGCATCGTCGTGAGGCACTTATGGTTCAAGTCCTCGAACATCGGATATTGCAACAGATCGATGTGGAAATGGAGGATATCGAATTCGTGGGCACGCCGGTGCACCTGATGCAGCATCGCCAGGTGGCTGGCGGTATGGTCTCGATAGCCGAGCAGGCGCAGGCCCTCGGGCGTGCAGGCGGCGAGCTTGGCGCCCGTCTGGGAGTCGCCACTGGCGAACAGCGTGACCTCATGGCCCTGGCGGACCAGTTCTTCCGTAATCCAGCTGACGACGCGCTCGGTGCCGCCGTAGAACTTCGGAGGAACGGCCTCCGACAACGGAGCGATCTGGGCAATGCGCACGAAGTGTCTCCTGAATGGCCGAATTTGACGGGGAGGCTAACCCTGCCGGCCTGAGCGGGACATGAATGAAACAGACGGCCAAGGTTATGGTTCCTGGCCGCCCGCCTGTCGCCTCCTCTTTTGTGCGGTGCGGGCGCTGTCCCCGCATTCCCCGAATCACGAGGACGAAAACCGATCTCCGCACGTGGCGGGCGCCCGCGCGCCCAGGGTGCGCGTGGCCGCCCGCTCCGCTCCGCTGCTGAGACGTTGCCGACGCGTCGGCTTTCTGTCATAAGCCGCCCCGCGTCGAACCGCCCGGCCGATTAGGGCTGCCGTGGCGGCTCGTGCTGCTCCACCAGAAGCATCAACGCGCGATCCTCATCCGACCCTCACGGGTCGGCCCCGGGGAATTTTTGCGCAACGGAGAGCCAAATGCCCAAGCTGAAGACCAAGTCGGGCGCGAAGAAGCGCTTCAAGATCACCGGCACCGGCAAGGTGATGTACGCCCAGGCCGGCAAGCGCCACGGGATGATCAAGCGGACGACCAAGCAGATCCGCAACCTGCGCGGCACCACGACCCTGTTCGAGGGCGATGCCGCCAACGTGAAGAAGTACTTCCTGCCGAACGCGCGGTAAGTCTTCGATACAAGTTGCCACTGTCTTTCGTCGAAACCAGGAGATAACCGATGGCCCGCGTCAAGCGCGGCGTGACCAGTCACGCGAAGCACAAGAAAGTTCTGAAGGCCGCCAAGGGCTATTATGGCCGGCGCAAGAATACCATCCGCATCGCCAAGCAGGCGGTCGAGAAGGGCATGCAGTATGCCTACCGTGACCGCAAGAACAAGAAGCGCACGTTCCGCGCCCTCTGGATCCAGCGCCTCAACGCGGCAGTCCGCGAGCACGGCCTGACCTATTCGCGCTTCATCGACGGCCTGGCGAAGTCCGGAATCATCGTCGACCGCAAGGCGCTGTCGGAACTCGCGATCCACGAGCCGGCGAGCTTTGCCGCCGTCGTCGAGAAGGCGAAGGCCGCGCTGCCGCAGACCACCGCCAAGGCCGCCTGATCCAGGCCCGGGGCGAGACGGACGGAAGGCGCGGTTCCCCCGGGGGCCGCGCCTTCGTCGTTTGTGTGGTCCCGCCCCGCGCTTGCGCCCGGGCGCGCAACGCGCGAGAGCACGCCGCGACGGCAGACTCCGCCAACCCTGCTCGAAGACAGCAATGACCGATCTCGACACCCTCGAACGCGACCTCCTGGCCCAGGTGAGCGCGGCGTCCGACGAGGCCGCCCTCGACGCGGTTCGCGTCGCGGCACTCGGCAAGAAGGGCAGCGTCTCGGAACTGCTGAAGACCCTCGGTGCCATGACGCCCGAGGAACGCAAGGCGCGCGGCCCCCTGATCAACGGCCTGCGCGACCGGGTGCAGGCCGCCGTCACGGCGCGCAGGGCGGCACTGGCGGAGGCGGCCCTGGAGGCGCGCCTCGCCTCCGAGCGGATCGACGTGACCCTGCCGGTCCGCGAGGCGCCGGAGGTGCGCGGCCGGATCCACCCGATCTCCCAGGTCATCGACGAGATCACCGCAATCTTCGCCGATATGGGATTCGCGGTGGCGGAGGGGCCCGATATCGAGACGGATGAGCTGAACTTCACGGCGCTCAACTTCCCGCCCGGCCATCCGGCCCGGGAGATGCACGACACCTTCTTCCTGGCCCCGGACGCCGCGGGCAAGCGCAAGGTCCTGCGCACCCACACCTCCCCGGTGCAGATCCGGACGATGCGGTCGCAGACGCCGCCGATCCGGGTGATCATCCCGGGCCGGACCTACCGGCACGATTCCGACCAGACCCACACCCCGATGTTCCATCAGGTCGAGGGGCTGGTGATCGACACCAGCGCCAACATCGCCAACCTGAAATGGGTGCTGGAGGAGTTCTGCAAAGCGTTCTTCGAAGTCGACAGCGTGAAGATGCGCTTCCGGCCGTCGTTCTTTCCCTTCACCGAGCCGTCTGCCGAGGTCGACATCCAGTGCTCCCGCAAGGGCGGCGAGATCCGCTTCGGCGAGGGCGAGGATTGGCTCGAGATCCTGGGCTGCGGGATGGTCCATCCGAACGTGCTGCGCAATTGCGGCCTCGATCCGGATGCCGTGCAGGGTTTCGCCTTCGGCGTCGGCCTCGACCGCATCGCCATGCTCAAATACGGCATGCCGGACCTGCGCCCGTTCTTCGACGCGGATGTCCGCTGGCTCGACCATTACGGATTCAGGCCGCTCGACGTGCCGAGTCTGGTCGGCGGGCTGACGGGGTAAGCTACAAGATACGCTCCGGTCCGGGAGACAACCGATGCTGAAGGACACCGACGTCCGGTCCGTCGCTAACGAGATCTTCTCGCGCGCCCTCGGGCCGGACCGCTTCGATCACCTCGATGTAGAAGTCGGCTCCGACCATTACGGTGATCCGTCCTTGTTCGTGGCGTTATACTTCCGTCCGGGCGTCGATCCGCGCGATGTCACCGACATATCGAATGCGCATGCTGATCTGCGACGGCGCCTTCTCGATCTCGACGAGGAGCGCTTTCCCTATCTGCGCAAACATTTCGCCAACGACGAAATCCTCGGAGATGACGGGCTGGAAGCGATCTGATGGCGCGTTCGAGGAACACGCTGGTAGCGGATCTGCTCGAAGTCGCCGATACGCTGGCCGCTCAGAAGGGTCGGCAGAATCTGCGCAAGGCTGCGATGCGCCGAGCGGTGAGCAGTGCCTATTATGCGGCGTTTCACGAACTTTGCTATGTCTGCGCGGATCAGATCGGCGTGTGGACCAAGGGGAACGATCTCCGCGATCCGGTCTATCGTATGCTTGACCATGGGATCGCGCGCTCGCGCCTGACGGGCAAGGAAGCAGCTGCGATCTCGTCCGACATCCTTCGGATCGGTACGCTCTTCAAGGATCTTCAGGAAGCGCGACACAGCGCCGACTACAAATCTTCTGCCATGACGGTCAGCGAGGACTGGACGCTCACGCAGATCGCGGAGGCCCGGCGGATCGTCGAACTTATCGAAACGCTCACACCGGAAGACCGATTGAAACTTGCGATCCTTCTCATCGTGAAGGCGCGCTGACGCATGCAACAAGAACAGACACCATGAAATTCACCCTCTCCTGGCTCAAGGATCACCTCGACACCGAGGCGTCCCTCGACACCATCGCCGAGACGCTGACGCGCATCGGGCTCGAGGTGGAGGGGCTCGACGACAAGGCGGCCGCGCTGAAGCCCTACGTCGTGGCGAAGATCCTCACGGCCGAGCAGCACCCCAATGCCGACCGGCTGCGGGTCTGCGCCGTGGATGCGGGCGCCGGCGCTCCCGTGCAGGTGGTCTGCGGCGCGCCGAACGCCCGCGCCGGCCTCGTCTCGGTCTTCGCGCCGCCGGGCACCTACGTGCCGGGCAAGAACATCACCCTGTCGGTGGGCACGATCCGCGGCGTCGAGAGTCACGGCATGCTCTGTTCGGGGGCCGAACTCGGGCTGGGTGAGGATCATGACGGCATCCTGGAACTCCCCGCCGACGCGCCGGTGGGCCAGGGTTACGCCCTCTATGCCGGCCTCGACGATCCGGTGATCGAGATCAACCTGACGCCGAACCGGCCGGACTGCACCTCGGTCCACGGCATCGCCCGCGACCTCGCCGCCGCGGGGATCGGCACGCTCAAGCGCAAGACCCTGCCCGCGCTGCGCGGTGAAGGCCCCTGCCCGGTGGAGGTCGAACTGGCCTTCGAGCCGGCCGACCGGCATCTGTGCTCCCTCTTCGCCCTGCGGCTGGTGCGCGGCGTGAAGAACGGCCCCTCGCCCGCCTGGATGCAGGCGCGGCTGCGGGCGATCGGGCTGCGCCCGATCAACGCGCTCGTTGACATCACCAACTACATCACCTTCGACCGCGGCCGGCCGCTGCACGTCTTCGACGCCGCCAAGGTGTCGGGTGCCCTGACGGTGCGCCGGGCCCGCGAGGGGGAAAGCCTGCGCGCCCTCGACGGCCGCACCCACGCCCTCACCGGCGAGACCGTGGTGATCGCCGACCGGCGCGGCGTGGAATCGATCGCGGGCATCATGGGCGGCCAGGACTCGGGCTGCGACGAGACCACCACGGACGTGCTGATCGAATCGGCGCTTTGGGATCCGGCCAACATCGCGCAGTCGGGCCGGCGCCTGGGAATCATCACTGACGCCCGCTACCGGTTCGAGCGCGGCGTCGATCCGGCCTCCACCCTGCCCGGGCTCGATCTGGCGACCCGCCTCGTGGTGGATCTGTGCGGCGGTACGCCGAGTGAGGCGCGGGTCGCCGGCGAGGCGCCCGAATCCGAGAGGATCATCGATTTCCCCTGGACCGAGGTCCGCCGCCTCGCCGGCCTCGATGTGCCGCGCACCGAGGCGAAGCTGATTTTGGAGACGCTGGGCTTCCACGTCTCCGGCACCGGCGACCGGGTGAAGGTTCTCACCCCGTCCTGGCGTCCGGACGTGGAGGGCAAGGCGGATCTAGTCGAAGAGATCGTGCGGATCGCCGGGCTCGACCGGATCGTGCCGAAGCCCCTGCCACGTCTCGCCGGAGTCGGCGGATCGCTTCTCACCGTGATGCAGAAGCGCACGCGGACCGCCAAGCGTGCTCTGGCGAGCCGCGGCTTGATGGAGGCCGTGACCTGGTCCTTCGTCCCGCACACCGATGCCGTGCTGTTCGGCGGCGGCGGTGCCGATCTGGCGCTGGCCAATCCCATTGCCTCGGAACTGTCGGACATGCGCCCTAGCCTGCTGCCCGGCCTGCTCCGCGCGGCGCAGCGCAACGCCGACCGCGGCCACCCGGATGCCGCTTTGTTCGAAGTCGGTCAGTGCTTCGCCTCCGATGAGCCGGAGGGTCAGACGATCCGCGCCGCGGCGGTCCGCCGGGGCAGTGCCACCCTGCAGGGCGCCGGGCGCCACTGGGACGGATCGGCCAAGACGGTGGATGCCTTCGACGCCAAGGCCGACGCCCTGGCGCTGCTCGGCAGCCTCGGCGTGCCCACGGGCGGACTCCAGGTCACCGCCGGGGGACCGTCCTGGCTGCATCCCGGCCGCTCCGGGACGCTTCGCTTCGGCCCCAAGACCGAGATCGGCTGGTTCGGCGAGGTGCATCCGCGGACGCTGCAGGAACTCGACCTCAAGGGCAGCCTCGTGACCTTCGAGATCGTCCTGGACGCGCTGCCCCCGCCCAAGCACAGGCCGACCAAGACCAAGCCCGCTCTGGTGCTGTCCGAGTTCCAGCCCCTGTCGCGGGACTTCGCCTTCGTGGTCGGCCGCGACGTGCCCGCCGGCGACATCGTCAAGGCCGCCCAGGGCGCAGAGCGCAAGCTGGTCACCGGGGTCGACGTGTTCGACCTCTACGAGGGCCCGGGCGTCCCGGCGGGATCGAAATCCGTGGCCCTCGCGGTGCGTCTGCAGCCCGTGGAACGGACCTTGACCGATGCCGAGATCGAGGCGGTGAGCGCGAAGATCGTGGCCGAGGTCGTGCGCCGGACCGGCGCCACGCTCCGGAGCTGAGGAGCGCCGGATGGATCGGATCGCCCTGCTCATCGCGGATCTCGCGGCGGCCGAACACCGGCCGACCGCGGCGCTGCGGGAAGCCCTGACTCATCCGGAGGCGGTCGCCGAGGCGACTTTGCCGTTGCTCGAGGCGGCAGCCGATGAACGCGAACTCACCCCGGAGGAGACCAACCTCGTCTTCTGGGGCCTGCACGTCATGGCCCAGGCCCGGGACGTGCGCGCCCTCGGACCCCTCCTGCGCCTGCTGCGCCAGGACGAGGAAAGCCTCGACGCGGTGCTCGGCGACGCCCTCACGGCGACCCTGGCGAAGGTCCTGACAAGCCTGTTCGATGGCGATCCCGCGCCGCTGTTCCGCCTGATCCTCGACAGCACCGTCGATGATTACGCCCGGATGGCGCTCCTCTCGGCCTGCACCTTCCTGACACTGGAAGGTCGGATCGACCGCGCCGCAATGCACAACCTCTTGGTCCGCTTCGACGACGCCCAGGCGGCCGTCGAAGCGGCGCCGGTCTGGGTCGGCTGGGAGGAGACGATCGCGCATCTCGGCTTCCGGGACCTCGCACCCCGGGTCGCGGCAGCCCGCGCGGACGGACGTATCACCGACGAAGTCAGTGACGCCGACTGGTTCAAGGAGGCCCTGCGCAAGGCCGAGGCAAAGCCCCAGGACCGGGACCGGCTGGGCCCTTACCAGTACGGTTATCTGGACGATGCGATCGAAGCGCTCGACTGGACCGTCGAGGGGGCGGGAGAACCGCAGCGCAACCCGTTCAAGGATGTCGGGCGCAACGATCCGTGCCCCTGCGGCTCGGGCAAGAAGTTCAAGAAATGCTGCCTCGGCAAGGAGGAGGCCGAAGGGCCCTGGATGCCGCCGGGGCCGTTATTCGGCTGAACGACCCGTACCGCTGAGCGGATTGTCCGGATCCCAGCCGTAGCGCAGGGTCTCGAACCGCATGGAGCGGGCATCGACCATCAGCAGACGCCCGACCAGCGGTTCGCCGAACCCCGCCACGGCCCGGATCACCTCCATGGCCATCAGCGAACCCATGACCCCGGCGAGCGCGCCCAGAACCCCGGCCTCGGCGCAGGCGGGCACGCTGCCGGGCGGTGGCGGGTTTGGAAACAGGCAGCGATAGGTCGGGTTCGGTGTCCCGTCGGGGCCGGTCTCGTGTGCCCGGATGGTGGTGAGCGTGCCGTCGAACCGGCCGAGCGCCGCCGTGACAAGCGGGCGCCCTGCCTGGAAGCAGGCATTCGAGACGGCGTAGCGGGTGGCGAAATTGTCGGACCCGTCGGCGACGAGGTCGTAGCCGGCGATCAGCTCGACGGCGTTGTCCGGCCCGATGCGAAGCGGGTGCGGCACGACCGTCACGTGCGGGTTGAGCCGTGCGACCGCATCGGCAGCGCTCTGGACCTTCGGCCGGCCGAGATCCGGCGTGCCGTGGATCACCTGCCGCTGGAGGTTCGACAGCGAGACCGTGTCGTCGTCGACGATGCCGATCGTGCCGATGCCGGCGGCGGCGAGGTATTGGATCAGCGGTGCGCCGAGCCCTCCGGCCCCGATGACCAACACCCGGGCTGCCTTCAGGCGCCCCTGGCCGGGCCCACCGACCTCGGCCAGGACGAGGTGACGGGCGTAGCGTTCGATTTCGTCGGGAGCCAGGGCCATGGGCAGGAGATAGGCGGTCGCGTCGCCCCACGGAAGCGCCACATGAAAACGCCGCCCCGGTCAGGAGGCGGCGCTGGGCATCGGTATTTGCGGACGAATCAGCGCGGTGCCAGGATCATGATCATCTGGCGGCCTTCGAGCATCGGCTCGCTCTCGACCTTGGCGATCTCGGCCGTCTCGTTCTTGACGCGCTCCAGGAGGCGCAGGCCGATATCCTGGTGAGCCATCTCACGGCCACGGAAGCGCAGGGTCACCTTGACCTTGTCGCCCTCCTCGAAGAAGCGGTGCACCGACTTCATCTTGGTGTCGTAGTCGTGCTTGTCGATGCCGGGGCGGAGCTTGATCTCCTTGACCTCGACCGTCTTCTGCCGCTTGCGGGCCTCATTCTGCTTCTTCTGCTCGTTGAAGCGGAAGCGCCCGTAATCGAGCAGCTTGCAGACGGGCGGCACGGAGTTCGGCGCGATCTCCACGAGATCGAGGCCTGCCTCCTCGGCGAGCGTCAGGGCATCGAAGAAGGCGACGACGCCACGGTTCTGCCCGGTATCGTCGATCAGCTGCACTTCCCGCACCCCGCGAATATCGCGGTTGGCGCGCGGCCCGTCCTTCTGCGGGGCCGGCATGGCTCTCATCGGTCTACGAATGGCTTCGGTCTCCTGCTGCAACGACGAAACAGCGGACCGGACGACCCAATCCGAGGATCTCCCGACCGCCAGCCGCTCCGGTTCCGCCCGGACACTACGTTGGCGGAAGCACGGCCAGAGTCAACGGCCGACCGGCACGGCACGCGAAATAATCGCCCGGGCGCCGGCCCGATCCGCAGAGTGGGCGCCCTTGACTTGGAGTGCGCTCGAAGCGGTACCTGTTCCGGCGTCGTCACGAGACCAGGCGTCCATGAAGATCGGGGATCTCGCCAAGCGGTCCGGTCTGTCGGCCCATACGCTCCGCTACTACGCGCGAATCGGCCTGCTGCCCTACGCCGACCGGGACCGGTCCGGACGGCGAGACTACGACGCATCGATCCTGACCTGGATCGCCTTCCTCGGCCGCCTGAAAGCAACCGGGATGCCGATCAGCGAGATGCTGCGCTACGCGACGTTGCGGGCGCAGGGCGATCTCACCGGCCCGGCACGCCGGACGCTGCTCGAACGGCATCGCGAACAGGTCCGGCACCGGATCGACGCGTTCCAGGCCTGCCTTCTCGTCCTCGACTCCAAGATCGCCGGATATGCCGGCACCGACACGGAGACGCAGGATGACGCACACCCAACCCGCCCCCGACGAGAGCCGCTACGACCGCGGGCAGCAGGCCCTCGCCCAGATTGACGGACAGGCCGGCGCACAGGTCGTCGCGTCGCTGGCCGACATCGCCCCGGACTTCCCCCGCTACCTGATCGAGTTCCCGTTCGGCGACATCTACTCCCGCCCCGGCCTCGATCTGCGCAGCCGCGAGATCGCCACCATTGCAGCGCTGGCAGCCCTCGGCAACGCGGCGCCGCAGCTCAAGGTGCATATCGCGGCCGGCCTCAATGTCGGGCTGACCCGCGCCGAGATCGTCGAGATCCTGATGCAGATGGCGGTCTATGCCGGCTTCCCGGCGGCCCTGAACGGATTGTTCGCCGCCCGGGAGGTGTTCGCGGCCGATCCGAAGACCACCGACGCGCCGGAATGAGGCCCGTCGCTCAACCCTTGCGGCCGAGCAGCGCGGCGTAGACCGCCAGGGTGTCGCCGACCATGCGCTCCATCGAGAAATGCGCCTCGACATGGGCGCGGCCCCGGCGCGCCAGGGCATCCCGGGCGCTGGCGCCGAGCGACAGCGCCTCGGTGAGCGCCCCGGCGAGCGCGGAGGCGTCCCCCGGCGGGACGCGCCAGCCGGTGCGCTGGCCGGCGGGAACATCCGGCGGCGCCAGGACGGTCTCCGGTACGGCGCCGAGGTCCGAGACCACCACCGGCGTGCCGAGGGCCTGCGCCTCGACGGCGGAGCGCCCGAAGGCCTCGGGCTCGACGGAGGGCACCGCCACGACAGACGCGGCCCGGAAGGCGGCGGGCATGTCGGTGCAATGGCCGACCCGGCGCACGACAGCGCCGAGGCCCCGGGCGGCGATCAGCGCGTCGAGTTCCCGCTCGTAGGCGGTCCGCCCCTGGGGATCGCCGGCCAGGACCACCGCGAGGTCCGGGACGCCCCGGTCGCGCATCTGCGCAGCCGCCTCGATCAGCACGCGCTGCCCCTTCCAGGCGGTGAGGCGGGCGGCGAGGAGGATCACGCGCTCGTGGGGCGCCACCGACCAGGCCCGACGCAGGGCCTCGACGCGGCCGGCTCCGACCGCGACCGGATTGAACACCGCGAGGTCGGTGCCGCGGTGGATCACCCGCACCTTCTCCCCGGCCTGCTCGGCATGCATCCTGTGGATCAGGTCGGCGGTGTAGCGCGAATTCGCGATCACCACGTCGCCCCGGGCCATCACCGAATTGTACAGCACCTTGACGCCGGTCCGGCCGGAATAGCTGCCGTGATAGGTCGTCACGAATGGCAGGCCGAGGCGGCGCGCGGCCCCGAGCGCCACCCAGGCGGGGGCACGGGACCGGGCATGGATGACCTGCACACCCTCGCGGCGGCAGAGCGCCATGAGCCGCAGCATGTTGACCGCCATGGCGGCCGGATTCTTCGACGCCGCCGGGAAACGGAGCCAATGCCCGCCCTTGGCCTGCAGTTCGCCGACCAGGCGTCCGCCCTCCGTCGCCACGAGGGCGCGCGCGCCGACCGCCGCCAGGGCGCCGGCGACGTCGACCGTCGTGCGCTCGGCGCCCCCGGCCTCAAGCTCGGGGATGATCTGGAGGATCCGCGCCCCCGCCAGCACCCCGATCTCGCCGGGGAAGCCCGACAGGCCGTGCGGGCCGTGACCCGCCCGCGGACCGTCGGCAAGGACCCGCAGGCCCCCGGCCGGTATCTGCCAAATGCTCGTTGCCATTGCTTGAGCATCGCCGCCGCGCTTTACGGTCCGGTAAACGGAGTTTGAACCGGACCGGCTCACGGACCGCGTTCTCCCGTGCATGCACAGGGATATTGGAGTTCAGCATGGCCGATCCGGAGCTCAGCTACCTCACGGTCGGTGCGGGCGCCGCCACGCGCCGCATCGCGGTGCGCGTGCGCCCCGGCTCGGGCCCGCCCGTGGTCTGGCTCGGTGGCTTCCGGTCGGACATGAAGGCCACCAAGGCGACCGCCCTGGATGATTGGGCGGCTCAGGCCGGGCGTAGGTTCGTCCGGTTCGATTACGCGGCCCACGGCGAGTCCGGAGGCACGTTCACGAATTGCACGATCACGTCGTGGCTGGAGGACGCGCAGGCGGTGCTCGGCGCCCATGTCGAGGCAGCGCCGATCCTGGTCGGCTCCTCGATGGGGGGTTGGATCGCCTGTCTGGCAGCCCGGGATCGGGCGCTCCGAGGCGACAAGACCGCTGGCCTCGTGCTGATCGCGCCGGCCCTGGACTTCACGGAGGATCTGATCTGGAATCGTCTCGCCGAGCCGGCCCGCACGGCCCTTGTCCGGGACGGGATCCTCAAGCGACCGAGCGACTACGCGCCGGAACCGGACCCGATCACGCTGACCCTGATCGAGGATGGCCGCAGGAACTGCCTCCTCGGCGATCCGCTCGATCCCGGCTGCCCGATCCACATCCTGCAGGGAATGCGCGATGCGGACGTGCCGTACACCCACGCTTTGAAGATCCTCGGGCGTCTTCCCGCCGAGGGGACGGTGCTCACGCTGATCGCCGATGGCGACCACCGCCTGTCGCGGCCGCAGGATATCGCGCGGCTCGTGGCGGCGGTGGCCGAGATGGCCTGACGGGTCCGATCCCGGCAGTCTCAGTGCAGGCTGACCGGCTGCAGGTCGTTCGCGACGGCATTGGCCAGGACCACATCGCGGGAATCGGCCAGCATGATCGGCGCGCCGCTCGCCGAGAGCAGCGCGAACAGATCGAGGCCCGGCGTCAGCTCGGGGGCCTGCGGGAAGAAGCGGCGCACCTCGTCGGACCGGATCGGCCGGACATAGGCGATATGCCCCTCACCGAGCGCCGCGAGATCGGCCGGCTGGAAATCGGCCGGGTCGAGGTCGGCGGGCGTGAAGGGAGACGGATTCAAAGCGGTCATCAAGGCCCTCCTGGGGTGGCAGAGCGTCCTCCACCAGTCCCGTAGGCACCGGTGGCACGTCGTTGATGTGGGGATTATTGACGTTCGATCAATCCGGCTCAGTCGCGCGCACCGATATCGATCTTGCGCACGATCCGATCCGGCTCCGGCCGGACCAGGTCGATCGACAGCAGGCCGTTGGCGAGATCGGCACCCAGAACCTCCATGCCGTCGGCCAGCAGGAAGGTCCGCTGGAACTGGCGCGCCGCAATGCCGCGGTGGAGGAAATGCCGCTCGCGCTCGTCCACCTGCCGGCCGCGCACCACGAGCTGGCTCTCCTCCAGCATCACATCGAGCTGCTCGCGGGTGAAGCCGGCGACGGCAAGGGTTATGCGCAGCCGTTCAGGTTCGCTCTCGGTGCGCGGCAGGCGCTCGATATTGTAGGGCGGATAGCCATCGTTGGCGGCTTTGGAGACCCGGTCGAGGGCCTGCTCGATCTCGTCGAAGCCGAGCAGGAACGGGTGCCCGAAGGGCGAGTTGCGCGTCATCGCGGCCGTCATCCAGAAGGCGAAGCCTCCGACCCCAGGGCTTGCCGCCGCTCCGGGATGCCTGAGCACCTCGTTGACAGGGAGCCCGCCGAGGCAGCGCTCCGCCGGACGAGACGACGCCGGCAAGAGAACGATATGGCCGCCGTCCCGCGGGCCATCAAGAGAGACGGTCGGTTTCCTTCGCCGGACGGTGGGATGAGCAGAAGTCCGGGCCAAGACGTGTATCGGGACCATTCGGCAATTCGGACCAGGAAAGTATGGCAGGTTCGGAAAAGGTCACGCTCGCCCCTAACAATTTGGAACTGCTCTGATATTCGCGTCGGGCCTTGATCCATAGGCCGTGCGTGGCTTACTGCGCCCCTTGGTGATCGGCCCGCCCACCGGGACGATCGCCTTGGATTTCGCCTGCGAGCCGAGGCACCGGAGCCCATGAACGCCCCCCAGATCCCGGCGAACGGTGCGGCGTTGCGGCGCGTTGCAGATGTGTGCGGCGACGAGGCCGAGATCCTGGCGTTGTCGGTGGCCCGTTTCGTCGCGGCCGGATACATGACCAGCGACGTGGCCTGCTGGAACGCGGCGTTCGACGGGGCCGAGCAATTGCTGGGACCCGCGGAAGGCTGCCGTTTCGTGGCCAGCGTCGTGGCGATCATCCGAGCCCTGCGCGCCGAGCGGGACGCAGACTGGTCGTTCATGCCGGCGAGCTGCTGCCGCGTCACCGGACACGAATGCGCGCTGGTCGATCTGATCAACCGGGGCCGCCGCCGGCTCCGGGCGGATCTGGAGGCGGCGGCGGCGGAGATCACCGGGCGCACGGCGGCGCCCCGTCTCGTGGAGGCGGTCCGCGCGGCCGTCGAACCGCTGGAGGCAGCGGCCGCGCGTCTGGCGCCGCCGGCCTGCCGCGGTGGCGTGGTGCTTCATTGATCCTCCGGGGATCGGTCACACCGGCGGGCGCCGCGTCGCCCGACCGGATCAGAAAGGACGACGGTTCGGTGCTAGCCCTGCGTGTTCCCCTGTACCGTCGCCGGATCGGGCGCCTCGCCCTGGACACCGCGGCCTGCGTCGCGATCTCGGCGCTCCTGATCGCCTCCGCTCTCGCTCAGGACGGGGCCGAGAAGGCAGCGCCGCTGAAGCTGCAGCTCAACAAGGTGGAGACCGCCGGTGAGGCGTGCCGGATCACGATGGTGATCGACAACACCAAGGGCGCGGGCCTCAAATCCTACAAGGTCGATCTCTTCGCCTTCGACACGGACGGGGTGGCGCAGAAGCGCGTGGCCGTCGAGCTCGGTCCGCTTCCGCCGCGGAAGACGGTGGTGAAAATCTTCGATTTCCCCGGGATCGCTTGCAACAAGGTCGGGCGGGTCCTCTTGAACGATGTTCTGTCCTGCGACGGTGGCGACGCGGCCCGCGAGGCCTGCCTCGAACGGACCGAGACCGAGACCAAGGCCGGGTTGCCGTTCGACCGCTGATCGCATCGGTCCGACGGATGACGCGACGAAACCGCCCGGCGCCACGGATCGCCGGGCGGTGAGCGGCACGCGCCGCACCCGATACGGCGGCGGCGGACAGCCGCGTGAGATCTAGGACGCCAGGAGCCCGCGATGGACCCGACACAAGCCCCGATCGAGGCGGCCCACGACTTCTCGTTCCTCGGCCTGTTCCTGCAGGCCGACCCGATCGTGAAGGGCGTGATGATCCTCCTGGTGGTCGCCTCCATCGCCTGCTGGACGGTGGTCTTCGAGAAGATCATCCGCCTCGTCGCCGCCCGGCGCCAGGCGAGGGAATTCGCCACGCTGGTTCAGTCCGGCGGGAATCTCGACGGCGAACTCGACGGCATAGCCGGCCACGTCGTGCGCGCCGCCATCGACGCCTGGCGCGACCAGGACGCCTCCGAGACGCGGGCGGAGCGCCGGGAGCGGATCGAGCGGGCGATGAAGGGTGCCCTCACCCTCGAGATGAAGCGCCTGCGCACCGGCCTCTCCTTGCTGGCGACGTCCGGCTCGACCGCTCCGTTCGTCGGCCTGTTCGGCACGGTCTGGGGCATCATGAACTCGTTCTCGTCGATCGCGCGGAGCCAGGACACGTCGCTCGCCGTGGTCGCACCGGGTATCGCGGAGGCCCTGTTCGCCACCGCCATCGGCCTCGTCGTCGCCATCCCGGCCGTCATGGCCTACAACAAGCTGTCGGGCGACGTCGGCGCCGTCCAGAGCATGTTCTCCTCCTACATCTCGATGCTGGGCAACCGCCTCGCCCGCGACCGTGCCGGCGCGAAGCACCGCGCCGCGGCCGAATAAGCCCCCTCCGCGCCCGCACGCTCGGGCCGAACGCACCGGAACCGGAGACGCCCGATGGCGATGGGATCCATTCGCGCGAGCGACGAGGACGACCTCGACGACGTGCCGATGTCCGACATCAACGTGACCCCGATGGTCGACGTGATGCTCGTGCTGCTGATCATCTTCATGATCGCCGCCCCGCTGATGACCACCGGTGTGCCCGTGCAATTGCCGAAGACCGCGGCCCCCAAGGTGGCGCAATCAAAGAAGCCCCAGGAGGTGACGGTGGACAAGGACGGCAATCCGTCCATCGCCAAGGAGGTGTTCACGATGGACAGCCTCGTGCCGCGGCTTCGGGAGATGGCCGCCGCCGACAAGAACCAGGTGATCCTGGTACGCGGTGACCGGGACGTGCCCTACGGCAAGGTCATGGAGGTGATGGGTCTCGTGGGCCAGGCCGGCTTCACCAAGGTGTCGCTGATCGCGCAATCGCCCGGTGGCGCCGCGCCGGCGGCACCCGCTGTCCCGGCAGGGGCCCCGCGCTGAGCCGATGAACCGCTTCGTGTCGACGGATCTGTCGGATGATCTCGGGGCGCGCCGGCCGTCCGGACTGGTCGCGGCGTTCCTGGTCGCGCTGGGCCTGCACGCCCTCGCGCTGGCAGCCGCGATGTTCCTGCAGCTCGCGCCGCCCACCCCCCCGGGCGAACAGCAGGTCACCGTGGATCTCGCGCCGATTATGACCGATGCGCCGACGGAAGCCCCGTCCGAGCAGCAGATGAGCCAGGCGGCGCCCCCGGAGACGAAGCCGGTCGAACTACCCCCCGACGAGGCGGTCCAGCCCCCACCGCCGGCCGAGACCGCCGAAGTGAAGCCGGAGGAGAGTCCCGCGGTCGAGCCACCGCCGGAGGCCGTACCGGTCGAGCCGCCGAGCCAGGTGATCACCTCCACCTCCGAGGCGGCCGAGCCCGAGGCGCCCCCGCCCGCCGAGGTGGCGAAGACCGAAGAACCGCCGAAGCCGACGCCTGATCCCGCCAAGCTGAAGGCCGAGCGGGAGGCGAAGCTGCGCAAGATCCGGGAGGAGAAACTTCGCGAGCAGAAGCGCGAGGAGGCCCGCCAGGAGCGCCTGGAGGAGATCCGCGAAGCCAAGGCGAAGGCCGCGCGGGAGGCCAAGGCGCGTCAGGCGAAGGCACAGGACGGCGCCGAGGCGCGCAACTCCGCCTCGGCGTCGCGCCAGAACGCGGCCGGCCGCGCAGCGGCGGGCAACGATCCGAGCGCGCTGCGGCAATGGACCGGGGCGATCAGCGCGGCGATCCACGGGCGGATGAATGCCGGTGCCGCCAACGGCACCGGTGGCGGGACGGCGGTGGTCCGCTTCACCGTCCTGCGCTCGGGCCAGGTCACGGCTGCCGGCGTCGCCCGATCCAGCGGGGTCGGCCAGATCGACAGCGCAGCGCTCTCGGCGGTGCGCGGCAGCCTCCCGCCGGCCCCCAGCGGCGTGGCCCAGCCGAGCCTGTCCGTGTCCATTCCCCTCAACTTCCGGGTGCGGTAAACTCAGCGTCACAACGCTTGGCTAAGCGCGGTGCAGTCTGCACTGATCAAAACTTCCGCCGATCTCAGCGAATATTGTGCGCTGATCGGACGGACCCCCACGGCGGATTCGCCATCGGCTGGGCGAGCATGCTAAAGCGTCACCGGACACGCTCCCGTGTGCCTCCGGTTACGGAACACGGGAGCGCGTCATCCGGCCTTGCCCTCCCCCCTCGAACAGGCCGGACCCGCCCAGTCGCCGCCCAGCGCAGAGTGCGCAGGGCTGGACTCCCTGGGCCGGGGCGAAAGGCACAGGATGAGCGACGAGACTGAGTTCGACCTCGACGAGGCGAATGCCATCCGCGACGCGGAAGCGGAGGCGAAGACGCGCGCTGAAAACCGCGCCGAACGTGCGGAGCGCGCCGAGCGGATGGCTCGCGAGGGCGCGCAGGCGATGGCGGAACATCACGCGGCCATCAAGGCGGTCGATGAGCGGACCGTCAAGCTGCGCTCCCTCCGGCTCGCCAAGGAGGCTGCGGAGGCGCAGGCCAAGGCGGCTGAGAAGGAAGCCAAATCGGCCGCGAAAAGCGCGGGCAAGGGTGCCGCCAAGAAGGCTGCGCCGAAAAAGACCGCGGCAAAGGATTAGAGGCCGATGGCCGAAGATCGCAACCGCCGCCGCTTCACCGATCCCCGCGCGGCGGCCGAAGCGGCCTTCCGGGCCGCCACGTCTCCCAAGCCGGAGGCACCGCCACCGCCACCGCAGCAGCCAGCGGCCCCCCGTGCCATCGTGCCCCCCGGGGCGCGGGAGATGGTCAGCCTGCGCCTCGACAGCGCGGTTCTGGCCCATTTCCAGAAGGATGGTCCCGGCTGGCAGGACCGTATCAACGCAGCACTCAAGGCACTCGTCCCGGCCACGCAGGACTGACCCGGCACGGGAACGTCCGGCCTCCGATCCTCAGGCGTTGCGCGGACGTTCGCGCAGGATCCGGTTCACCGCGCGGTCCAGGGCCGACAGGTAGGCCGACCGATCGGCGCGGGAGAACGGCTTCGGGCCGCCGGTGATCGTCCCAGCCTCGCGCAGGGATTGCATCAGATCGCGGGTCGCCAGCGCCATGCCGATCGAAGACTCGCTGAACGGCTTGCCGGTGAAGGCCAGGACGGTCGCGCCGACCTTCACGCACCGGGCGGCGAGCGGCACGTCGGCGGTGAGAACGATGCTCCCGGGCCCTGCCCGCTCGGCGATCCAATCGTCGGCGGCATCGAGGGCGGAACCGACCACGACGCGCACGATCCAGGGTTCCCGCGGCAGGTTCAGGACACTGTTGGCGACCACGTGAACGGTGAGCCCGTAGCGGGCGGCGACCCGGTAGGTTTCGTCCTTCACCGGGCAGGCATCGGCGTCGAGGTAGATCGGCGGTCCCGCCGGCTCCGTGCTCACGACCGCGGAACGAGCTTGGAGGTGAAGCCCGCCAGGATCAGGAGGACACCGAGGGCGAATTGCCAGCGCTCGATGTCGCCGCCGACCGAGATCAGGACGGCGTGCCCGAAGACCAGCAACCCGATCAGCGGCAGACCGAAGCGCAGCGACATCTTTATAGCCATGAGCAGCGCGGAGGGCGGGGCATCGGCGGAGGCCATCAGCGGGCGGCCGCCAGGCGGCGCGGTTCGAGGCCGGTTAGGGGCACGGCCTCGCCATCCCCGCGCTCGAGCGTGGCCACCGCGAGCGGGGCACCGCGCCCCCGAAGGGCGTGGGCCCCCAGCGAACGTGCACGGACCCCTTCCGGCAGCCGCGCCAGGCGATCGAGGAGATCCTGCGAGATCAGGATCCCGACGCCCAGCGGGCGGCACAGGGCCTCGATCCGCGACGTCACGTTCACGGCGTCGCCGAAATACGCGATCTTGTGCCGGTCGACACCGACTTCGGCCGTCACCACCGAGCCGCCGTGCAGCGCCGCCCGGAGCCGCGGCACCGTCCCGAACCGGGTCGTCCAGGCCGCCGCATCCGCCTCGATCCGGTCGATCACGTCGAACAGGCAGGTGACGCAGCGCGCATCCTTGAGACCGCGGGCCATCGGCCACGTGATGATGGCGAGGTCCCCGACATAATCGTCGACGGAGCCGCCGTTGCGGCGGACCGGCTCGGCCAGGGTCGCGAAGACGGCTCCGAGATAATCCTGCGCCCGGAGATCGCCATGCGCCTCCGCGAAGGCCGTCGAGCCGACCACATCGAGGAACAGGAAGATCCGCTCCTCCGCCACCGGCCGGTGGTAGCGGCCGATCATGAAGTTCACGAACACCTCGCCCCCGATCAGATCGCGCATCCGGATCACGAAGACCAGGAGGCCGGAGACCGCCAGGGCATAGGCGAGGACCCGCGCGGTCATCCGGGTCGCCGATGCGAGGTCGTCGGGGGTGAGCGCGAAGGCCCAGACGAGGAGACCGCCCAGGGCGTTGCCGGCCATGATCATCAGAACGTAGGCGAGTTCGGCCGCCACGACGTAGAGCCAGGCCGGGAAACGCCGGATCCGCGCCTGCAGGCCCGCCAGGATCAGGCCGCGATCGAAGGCCAGCACCGTCGCGCCCATGCAGAGCCCGTAGGTGAACCCGGCGAGCGGCGAGGCGCCCGCCGCGAAGATGATGTTGTAGAGCAGTCCGGCACCCGCGGCCGCCAGCAGGATCAGGACCCAGAAGACGCGGTGGGCGGGCAGCATCGGCGCAACTCCAGCATGGCCAACCGACCGGCCGCAGCCCGATCCCGGTCCCACGCGACCGGCGCGAGGGCGCAGCGGCACCGGCCTGGCGGGCCCGGGCCTCCGGACGTCAGGCCATGGCCTAAAGTGCAGCGCCGCCGTCACGCGACCCCCATTGCTCAACAATCCAAGATGGCGCGAGTAAGGCGTGTCGGTCAGCGGAATCGCGAAACCGTCGCGGCTCCTGCGGGGTCCGGGTCCTTCGGGGTCCGCGGCCACCGCAGAGCCGCCGAGACAGGGAAGGAAACGATGCCATGCATGCCAGGAGCTTCGGTGCGACCCGCGTCCAGGTGCCGGTGATCGGCCAGGGCACCTGGCACATCGACCGATCGGACCGCGGCGATGCGATCGCCGCGCTTCGCGCCGGCATCGATGCCGGGATGACCCATATCGATACGGCCGAGATGTACGGCGATGCCGAGGCCATCGTCGCCGAGGCGATCGTGGATTGCCGCGAGGAGGTGTTCCTGGTCTCGAAGGTGGTTCCGGGGAACGCGACCCGCCGCGGCGTCGCGCGGGCCTGCGAGGACTCCCTCCGGCGGCTGCGCACCGACCGCCTCGACAGCTACCTGCTGCACTGGCCCGGCCAGCACCCCCTGGAGGAGACGATCGCCGGATTCGAGGATCTGCGGCGGGCTGGGAAGATTCTGTCCTGGGGCGTCAGCAACTTCGATGTCGCGGATCTCGACCGGGCGCTCGCCATCGCCGGGCCGGATCGGATCGCTTGCAATCAGGTCCTGTACCATCTGAACGAACGGGCGATCGAGCATGCCGTGCTGCCCTGGTGCGAAAAGAACGGCGTCGCCCTGATCGGGTATTCGCCCTTCGGCAGCGGCGACTTCCCCGATCCCGCGAGTCCCGGCGGGCAGGCCCTGGCGGGGATCGCTGGGACGCACGGGACGACGCCCCACGCCGTGGCCCTGGCCTTCCTGACCCGCATGACCGGGACGTTCACGATTCCCAAGACCGGGCGCCGGGCCCGCGCCATCGAGAATGCCGGCGCGGCCGACCTGCGGCTGGCGCCAGCCGAGATCGCTTCGATCGACGCGCATTTCCCGAGAGGCCCGCGTCCGCGGATGCTGCCGATGCTGTGAGCATCAGCGGCGTCCGACCCGGCTACGGCCGGCGGTGCTGGTGGCGGAGAACGCCGCAACCGGCGACACGAACAGGGCGTCCGGCGTGTGCACAGCGATCGAGCGGGGTCCAGGACAGTGCGGCCGGCTATCGGAGGAGGACGCTGCCCCCGCCTAGCCAGATGCTTGTCGACGGTCAGTCCCCGATCCCGAACAGCTTCTCGATGAAGTTGCGGTCATCCTTCGGCGCACGCCGCGACGCCGCCGCCGGACGCGGTGCGGGGGCCTCCGGCTCGCCAAAGATCTGTCCGAGGATCCCGGCCGGCGTTCCCGGGGCGGCATTGGCCACCGAGGCGGTCGTCTCCGGCGCTTTGCGCCAGCGGTTCAGGCCGGGCAGCGGCACCGGCGTCTGACCCTTGAGCGCCTGGGTCATGTAGGCCTTCCAGATCTCTGCCGGCAGGTTTCCGCCGGAGACCTTCTTGGTGAGTTCGCCATCGTCGTTGCCGAGCCAGACCCCGGTCACGAGGCTGCCCGAGAAGCCGATGAACCACGCGTCGCGGTAATCCTGGGTGGTCCCGCTCTTGCCCGCGAGGTCCCAGCCCGGAATGTCGGCCTTCTTGCCGGTGCCCGAGACGAAGGTCTCGTGCATCATGGCGTTCATCATGCCGTCGGCGTTGGGGTCGATCACCCGGCCCAGCCCGTTCTCGGAGCGCTTGTAGAGCACGGTGCCGCCCTGGCCCTTCACGGCGGTGACCACATAGGGGATGACGCCGGTGCCGCCGTTGGCGAAGGCGCCGTAGGCGCCGACCATCTCTAGCAGGGTCACCTCGGAGGTGCCGAGCGCGATCGAGCCGTTGGCCTGGAGCGGCGAGGTGATGCCGAGCCGCTGCGCCGTCTGCACGACCGCCTTCGGGCCGACCTCCTGGCCCAGCCGCACCGCCACGGTGTTGAGCGACTGGGCCAGCGCGGTGCGCAGGGTCACCGGACCCTCGTAGCGGTGCGAGTAGTTCTCCGGCGCCCAGGTGCCGATCCGGATCGGCGCGTCCTCCCGCACCGTGTCGGGGGTGGCCCCGTGCTCCACGGCGGCGAGATACACGAACGGCTTGAACGACGAGCCCGGCTGGCGCTTGGCCGTGGTGGCGCGGTTGAACTGGCTCTGTGCGTAGTCGCGGCCGCCGATCAGCGCGCGGATCGCCCCGTCGGGGCGCATCGACACCATCGCCCCCTGGCCGACATTGTAGCGCGCGCCCTTGGCGTTGAGCTCATCCGTCAGCGCCTTCTCGGCGGTGGCCTGAAGAGCCGTATCGACGGTGGTCTGGACGGTGATGTCGGTGTCGAACTTGCCGACGTAGTCGTCGAGCACGTCCATCACGAGGTCGGCGACGTAGTTGGCCGAGCCGCCGCCGCGGGCGTTGGCGGGCTTGGCCGGCTGGGCGAGCGCCACGCGCACGTCCTGCGCCGAGGCGAAGCCGAGTTCCTGCATGGCGGCGAGCACCTGCGCGGCGCGGGCCTGGGCCGCCGGCAGGTTGCGGTTCGGGGCCAGCCGCGAGGGCGCTTGGACGAGGCCGCCGAGCATCGCCGCCTGCGCCAGGGAGACCTCCTTGGCGGGCTTGCCGAAATAGCGCTGCGCCGCCGCCTCGACCCCGTAGGCGCCGGCGCCGAAATAGACACGATTGAGGTACAGTTCGAGAATCTCGTCCTTGCTGTACTTGTGCTCCAGCCAGAGGGCGAGGATCGCCTCCTGGATCTTTCGCGATGCCGACCGCTCGGGGGTCAGAAACAGGTTCTTGGCGAGTTGCTGCGTCAGCGTCGAGCCGCCCTGCGCGACGCCGCGCCGGGTCAGATTCTGGCCGATGGCCCGGAGGATACCGACCGGGTCGACGCCGAAATGCTGATAGAACCGCCGGTCCTCGATCGCCACGAAGGCACGCGGCAGGTAGGGCGGCAGCTCCTTGATCGAGACCACCCGGCCGCCGGTCTCGCCGCGGTTGGCCAGCAGCGTGCCGTCGCTCGCCAGGATGGCGATGTTGGGCGGGCGCTTCGGCACTGCGAGCTGGTCGATCGGCGGCAACTGCGAGGCGTGGTAGGCGATGAGCCCGGCGAGCCCGATCACCGCCCAGAGGCCGAGCACCACGGTCGCGTAGACGAGCCGGCCCAGCCACGAGCGCCGCCGCCGGCCCGAGGCCTTCGGACGCGCCGCCGCCCTGCCCGGCTTGCGTGCCGGACCACCCGCTCGCTTGCCCACGCCGTCTCCTGCCTTGGGACGATCGTCCCGGGACAGGCGCAGATCGAGTTCGCCGCGATCCCGGACGCGCCCCTCGGGCACGTCGAAATTCGGCTCAATCCTGCCTCGACCCTTGGCCATGCATCCCGTCTGTGACTGATCGGACCGGCGCGCGTCGCCCGAAACGCGTCTCGGTTTCGGCACGCTAAATGCGGCGGTTTAAGGGGCCGTTATCGAACCGTTCGTCACCCGTTCTTCGCGACCGGACGGATGCGCCTTCGCTCAGGCGGACGGATCGACCGACGGCGCCGCGCCGAGCACGCGCCGGGCCTCGGCGAGCAGAACCGCGTGCCGCGCTGCCTCAGGACCCGAATCCGGCGTCTGCCGGCCGAGCCGGACGATGCGGGCGCGGAACAGGCGACGGCGCAGGCCGAACCGCCGGAGGCTCATCACCGCGGCGGAGAGCACCAGGCGGACCGCCTCGGTCCGCTCCCGTTCGAGAACGACTTCGGCCGCGAGCGCCTCCGCGCGCCGGAGGGCGTCATCGAGCTCGCGTCGCATGACGGCGCGGCTCGCCTCGTCCCGCTGCGCCGCCTCGAGCTGAATCCGGCATTCCTGCAGCGCGCTGAGGAGCAGCAGTTCCTGCGCGGACGTATCCCTCATCAGGCCCTCCCAAGGCGGCTTTCGGCGGGCACCGGGGCGCCGCGTGACGTCCTGACGTCGGTGGATCCGCGCCTGTGCGTGAAATCGAACGCCCGGCCACGCCATAACGAGCGCTGTCGCTGGCCGGAAGCCGTCGGCCGGTTTAAGCGGCACCGTCATCACGCACCATGGGGGAATCGGGGACGTGTGGAATCGGATCGCTTTGGCCGTCGCGGCCGGCTCGCTGGGGGCGAGCCTGATGGGGCTCGCCGCGGCGCATGCCTATCAGCTCGACACGGTGAACCTGGTGGGCTGCGCCCAGGAGGGCGGCGTCTGCCGGATGCCCTACCCCACCAACGTCTATTACGGGGTCCCCGGCCGGACCAACGGCCGCCCGTTTCCGCAGGGCGGCATGGTCCCCTGCAACACGCAGACCTTCGGCGACCCGGCCCCGGGCCAGCCGAAGAGCTGCTGGTATGCGCCGCGCATCGCCGCGGGCCGGAACAGCGACCGCGACCGGGACGACGGTTACGATGACCGTCGCCGCGACCCGGACCGCTACGGCCGGGACTACGATCGCCCGCCGATGCGTCGCCGTTACGACGAGGATTACGGGCCGGCGCCGCGGCGCTACCGGGGTGACCCGGACGATTATTGATCACCGGCATCCAGAAACGCCTAGTCTGCCGTATCCGGCCTGTTAACCGGCATCCGACATCATCCCGTGCCGCGGAGCCCGGCTCCGCGGGGTCGCGAGGCCGAGGGAGAGGCGCATGACGGAGGACCGCCGCGGCACGTTCCGCAGGAATGCCTTCACCTTCGGCTCTCTTCTGCTCGCCTGCGGCGAGGTCGCCTGCCTGGTCTGGGACGCGACCGAGACGGGCGCGCAGATCGAGGTCGAGACCGACCAGCCGGTGCCGGATCGTTTCCCGGTGCGGCTCACGGAAGGCAGCGATCCGCGGCCGGCCGCCGTGGCGTGGCGGCGCAGCCGCCGGATCGGCATCGCCTTCGAGGGTTGAAATCCCCGGTCAGGTCGCCGGCAGGGCCGGCCTCACCGGCGCGCCGCCCGCCGCGAGGTGGAAGCAGGCGGGCCGGACGAAGAGCAGGCCGAGCGGCGTGTTGCGCACGAGCCGCTCCAGCCCCAGCGGCAGCAGCACCGCGACCAGGATGACGATCAGGCTGACGACGCCGATATCGGTGATCATCCCGGTCCGGACCAGAATCTCCCGCGTCGCGGCCATCGGCAGCGAGAAGGCGAGGTAGATCACGATCGAGCGCTGCCCGCAGGTCCGGATCGCCTCGGCGACGGGGCCGCCCGCCCGGCCGATCAGCGCGGCCGCCACCACGATGGCCAGCGCACCGGCCGCACCCAGGGCGAGGCCGACCACCGGCATGCTGGCCAGGGTCGGATGCGCGGGATCGGCCGACGGCGTCAGGGCGAGCCAGGCCTCCAGGACGGCCCAGATGCCGAGGCCGGCCAGCGCCGGGCCGACCCGCCGACGCGCCGCGTTGGCGAGGCCGAAGATCCGGTCGGCGAACAGGTACCCGGCGACGAAGTAGACGTAGCGCGCGCAGAATTCCTCGATCAGGGTCGAGTCGCTGCGGATGTCGGCGATCTGCAGCAGCGCCGCCCCCGCCAGCAGCACGCCGCCCGGGACGCGGCGCAGGGCCTTGGTCGCCACCGAGAACGCCGCCAGCAGGTAGATGAACCACAAGGTGGAATAGGGCTCGACCAGGGCATGGGCCAGATGGGCCGCGAAGGCCGCCGGACCGTCGTCGCCGACGATCTTCCCGTACCGGGCCGCCGACTGGATCACGAGCCACAGCAGGTAGAAATAGGCGAAGTGGACCACGCGCCGGTCGGAGAACAGGCGCCAGTCGCGGTCGATCACCCGGCCCACGAACAGGCCCGACAGCAGGAAGAAATCCGGGATCCGGAACGGCTTCGCGAAGGCGACCACCGGGTGAAGGAAGCCCTCGCCGCCCATGGCCTCGCCGGTGCCCGTCACGGCGTGCATCATCACCACCAGGAGGATGCAGATCCCCTTGGCGATGTCGACCCAGGCCAGTCGATCCCGCGCGTCCCCTGCCCCAGCCATCACCGCATCCCTCGAGACAGGGGTGATCCTGGACCAAGCGAGGTTGACGGCAATGCTCGTCGCGCACGACTTCTGCGGACGTGGCGAAGACCGGGTAAACACCCGCCGCTCAGGTCCGGCGCTTGGCCCCCTTCCGGTCGCGGGTCATGCGCGTGGCGGCGTGGAAGTCGTCGGGCTTGCCGCGGACCCAGACGAGGAACCGCGCGATTTCCGGATCCAGCCGCAGCGCCGCCACGTCGGCGAGCCGCTTGGCGATCTCGGCCTCGCTGTAGCGGGCGTGGATGGCCGAGTGGCAGATCTGGTGCAGCCGCACGGTGCCCCGGTGCGTGCCGCCCTTCAGCTTGGGGGTCAGGTGATGGAGGCTGGAACGGGCGCGCGGCGGGATCGGCCTCTCGCAGAGCGGGCAGATCGGATCGGCCCCGGGGACGCCGTCCTGATGATCGGGATCATCGGCGCTCCAGCGCCGGGATCGCCGTCCGACCACGCGTCCCCTCCCTCACTCCGGCTCTCACCGCACGGTCCCTGACGCGGGCATGCAGGCCGGGCCGACGCGCGCGCCGAAGAGCGCTTCGGCCTCCCGATCCCGGACACCGTAGATGGAGACATGATCGCCCGGGACCACCGCGATCCGCGCCCGCGGCCCGGCCGCCGCGGCGAGCGCCCGGGCGAGCTTGGCCGGCACCACAGGATCGTCGCGGCCCTGGACGATCAGGATCGGCTCGGTACCGCTCCGGATGCGCAGATCCGAGCGATAGGTGTCGCGCAGGAGCCAGGACGGTGCCAGCGGGACATGGAGCCGCACGGCATGAACCATCGAGTCGAACGGCGCCTCGAGGTAAAGCCCGATCGGCGGCACGCGCTCGGCCACCGCCACCGCCACGGCTGCGCCCAGGGAATGGCCATGCAGCAGGATCGGCGCGCCGGGCGCCCGTGCCGCCGCAGTCGCCACCGCCGCCAGACCGTCCTGGATCAGGCCGTCCTCGGTCGGGTGGCCGGTCGAGCCCGGATAGCCGCGATAGGTCGCGGTGAGCAGGCCCCATCCGGCCGCGCGCCAGGGATTTGCGGAGAAGCGGGCCGCGTGGGGCTCGGGGCGGGAGCCGTTGCCGTGGAAGCTCACCACGATCCCGCAACCCGGAAGCGGCGGCCGCCAGAGGGCATGGAGCGTCTCGCCGTCCGCGGTGGTGACCGTGATCGCCCCGACCCCCGGGGGGAGCGGAAAAGACGCTGACGGCCGATAGGCACCCGGATAGAGGAACCGGCGTTGACCGAGCGCGAGCGCAGCAAGAGCCAGCCCGTAGAGCAGCAGAAGGGTGAGCGCGAGGCCGGCGAGAAGGCGCAAGGGGACCGGCTGGCGTGGGCGGTGCGCGGCGGGAGACTTCCCTAAATCGGTCTCCCGACGTCCGGCAAGACGCGCGCCTGCACCGCCCCGGCTGACGGGAACGGGATCCTCGCTGCAAACCCTTCCGGTCTTCGGAGCGGGTTTCGCGGACGAATGTTCCAGCGCCCGGGCAGCATTGACAAAGTCGTCCGTAGTTGTGAGTCTCGAACCGTTCCGAGGGGGGCCCCGCAGGGGGCTGAGATTGGGCACGCTGCCCTGACCCTTGAACCTGATCCGGCTCATACCGGCGGAGGGACGGGAACCTGCGGTCGCGCCCGTGCGCCCGCCTCTCTCATCTCAGCCATCGCGTGGACCGGACCGCTCCAGCACGAGGAGAGGCCCACGATGAACGCACCCGTTCTTCCCAAGGACGTGAAAGGCAGCCCCGAGGCCGTGACCACCGGTCCGGTCACCGGATCGCGCAAGGTCTACGCCAGTCCGATCGGCCGGCCCGACATCCGCGTGCCCTACCGAGAGATCGCCCTGTCGGACCCGAAGGAGGCGCCGGTGCGGGTCTACGATCCCTCGGGTCCCTATACCGAGACCGACGCGCGCATCGACCTCAGCGCCGGCTTGCCCGGCGTGCGCGAGCCCTGGATCGCGGCGCGCGGCTACACGTCCGTCGCGCCCCGGGCGGTCAAGCCCGAGGATAACGGCTTTGCCGGCGACAAGCTCGTGGCCCCCTGCCCCGCCACCCGCACGATCCGCAAGGCGGCGCCGGGCCAGGCGGTGACGCAGTACGAATTCGCCCGCGCCGGGATTATCACCGAGGAGATGATCTACGTCGCCCACCGCGAGAACGCCTGCCGGGAGCAGATGCTGGAGGGCGCGGAAGCCACCCTCGCCGACGGCCAGAGCTTCGGTGCCGCGGTGCCGCCGTTCATCACCCCGGAATTCGTGCGGGACGAGATCGCCCGCGGCCGGGCGATCATTCCGGCCAACATCAACCATACCGAGCTGGAGCCGATGGCGATCGGCCGGAATTTTCTGGTGAAGATCAACGCCAACATCGGCAACTCGGCGGTGACGTCGTCGGCCGCCGAGGAGGTCGAGAAGCTGGTCTGGTCGATCCGCTGGGGCGCCGACACGGTCATGGACCTGTCCACCGGCCGCAACATCCACAACATCCGCTCGTGGATCATCCGCAATTCACCCGTGCCGATCGGGACGGTGCCGATCTACCAGGCGCTGGAGAAGGTTGGCGGCGACCCGCTCAAGCTCGACTGGGAGGTGTTCAAGGACACCCTGATCGAGCAGGCCGAGCAGGGGATCGACTACTTCACCATCCATGCCGGCGTGCGCCTCGCCCACGTGCCGCTCACCGCCCGGCGGGTCACCGGCATCGTCTCCCGCGGCGGCTCGATCATGGCCCGCTGGTGCCTCGCCGGGCACCGGGAATCGTTCCTCTACGAGCGGTTCGACGAGATCTGCGACATCATGCGGGCCTACGACGTGTCGTTCTCCCTGGGGGACGGCCTGCGCCCCGGCTCGATCGCCGACGCCAACGACGCCGCGCAGTTCGGCGAGCTGGAGACGCTGGGCGAACTCACCAAGGTCGCCTGGGACAAGGGCTGCCAGGTGATGATCGAGGGCCCCGGCCATGTGCCGATGCACAAGATCAAGGTGAACATGGAGAAGCAGCTGAAGGAGTGCGGCGAGGCGCCGTTCTACACCCTCGGCCCGCTGACCACCGACATCGCGCCGGGCTACGACCACATCACGTCGGGTATCGGAGCCGCCATGATCGGCTGGTTCGGCACCGCGATGCTCTGCTACGTCACCCCGAAGGAGCATCTCGGCCTGCCCGACCGGGACGACGTGAAGACCGGGGTGATCACCTACAAGATCGCCGCCCATGCCGCCGACCTCGCCAAGGGCCACCCCGCCGCGCAGCTGCGCGACGACGCGCTCAGCCGCGCCCGGTTCGACTTCCGCTGGGAGGACCAGTTCAACCTGGGGCTCGATCCGGACACGGCCCGCCGCTACCACGACGAGACTCTGCCCAAGGACGCCCACAAGGTCGCGCATTTCTGCTCGATGTGCGGGCCGAAATTCTGCTCGATGAAGATCACGCAGGATCTGCGCGCCGAGGTGCTGGCGATGGAGGAGGCCGGGGAAGTCGTGGGCGCCGCGCCCGCGATGTCCAAGGCCGAGGCCGAGGCCGGCATGCGAGCGAAGTCGCAGGAATTCCTCGCCGAGGGTGGGAAGCTCTACGTGGACGCCGCCGAATGAGCCGGCGGCACGCCCGGTCCGGTCAGGAACGGGCGTGCCGCAGCGTGTTTCCGGATCGCCCGCCATCTGCACCTTGACCGGGAGCGGGGATCCGGGACCAGAGCCATAGTGCAGGGCCGAGAGCCTCAGATCCGCGCGTTGTCGGTTGGGTCGCCTCAACGGTGCGGCCATGCGGGCGCGGCGGACCGCGATGGGTCGATGCCGGCGGATGGCTTCGCGCGGTGTCGCGGTCACCAGCGGGACGTCCCTATGCAACCGGGCTCGCGCATCCCACTGCGACGCCGAAAACAGCATGGATTTGTGCCGCTGCGGTAACCGGATGTTCATCCCATACCCGGACGGCGCGCGACATTCGGTGGATCAAGGCCAAGCGTTAAGGGACGCTTAGGCGCGCTCGTCCCTGAATCCCTGATCACAGGATTGCAGGAGATCGACCATGGAGATCCGCCCGCTGACGACGCCGACGCAGGGCCCCCAGGGCCTCGACGCGCTCGGGGCCACAGCCGCCTCCGCCAGCACGCAAGACACGCCGGATCCGTCGGCGGGCGCCACGACGCTGGAGCCGGCGGTGAAGCTCGATATCGCCGCCACCAGCAGCAAGGCGCGCTTCATCCAGGACCCGGACACCAGCGCGATCGTATTCCAGGTCATGGACCCCGCCTCGGGTGACGTGATCGACCAGTTGCCCAGCGAGACGGCCCTCCGCAATCGCGCCTACGAGTCCGCGCGGGATACGCACGCGACGCAATCCGGGAGCCTGTCGCGGGTCGCCTGAGCTGCGCTGATGCCTTTGCCGATCACATAGGCGCGCTCCGACGCAGGGAGGTTTTGCCCCGCACGCGCCTTCTGAACGCGCACAACGGCCAAGATGTCGGCGTCCCACGCCGCGGAGGCGGGGCGGCGCGTGCCGAAGTTCCGTGTGGCGAGCGTGACGAGCGTTGCTCCGTCGGCAGGTATCGTCCGGTTCCGCGTTGCCCGCGACCCTGTGAGCGCGGCCGTTCAATGTCTGGATGTGGCGGAAAGCTATCCGTCTGGTGCGTATAAAAGGAGACGCGCTTCTTCGGATCCGGCTCCGACGTGCTTCCCAAAATGCCGACCGACTCGGCGACCGTTCTAGGACTTACAGCGAAAGATCGAGCAACCGCCCTTCGAACAGGCGGTCCCGCGAGGTGCGGATATGGATGGCCATACAGCTTCGGGCCGCCTCGGCCTCGCCGTCTTGGATCGCGCGGAAGATGCCCTCGTGCTCGTCGAGCACGCCCTTCAGGCCGGAGTTCGGACCGAGAAGGGACAGGCCATGGATCTTCATGCCGACCGCGATGTGCGAGCGCAGCGCCTGAAGAGAGGCCGCATAGTAGTGGTTGTTCGAAGCTTCCGCGATCGCGTGGTGGAACATGAAGTCGGCATCCTCGCGGTGCTGTTCCTGGCGCGTCGCCGTCGCGAGAAGGTCCAGGGCTGCCGCGATGCTGTGGAGGGCTGATTCGTCCCGCCGGAGGGCCGCGTGGAAGGCGGCATCCGGCTCGATGGTGAGCCGGAACTCGTAGCAGCGCTGGATGTCGGCGATGCTCTCGACCGGGGCGAAGCCCAGCGTCTGCTTCGCCTCGCTCGCCCGGACGAAGCTGCCCGCGCCGCGCCGGGACACGATGGCTCCCTCGCGCCGCAACCGGTCGAGGGCGGAGCGGACCACGGGGCGCGAGACCCCGAACTGGCCCGCGAGATCGTGCTCGCTCGGCAGGCGGTCGTTCGGTGCGTAGGTGCCGTCCGCCACGCTGGTGAGGATCGCCCGGTAGACGATATCCACCAGACTCGTCGGGCGAGGCGTCGATGCCTCCGATGATAGGGCCAAAGGTGCCGTCACTGGCTGTCCGTTCCCGCACGACCACATAGGCAGGGTGTCGGTTCGAGGAAGCGCCAACCTGACACATCTGGGCGCCCCCGTCACGCAACTTGTAAAAAAGATGTCAGGTGCGGCGTGGCTCTCGACACGCCCCGTGTCGCCTCCGCGCCGTCGCAAATTCGCCATTCGGAAGAATGGTTGTCGCCGGAACCTGTCTGGAATTAGGCGGCCAAAGCCCCTTGACCTGTCCTATAGCCCCGCGTAATTGACTGACAACTTTATAACAAATTTGATGCCGGGGCGGGACCCCGCTATATGGGAGGTTGCCGTGAGTGATGCTCAAGGCTTCATCGAACTCTTGGCCGCCATCGTCGGCCCTCGGAACGTGATTGGTCCGAGCGACGATCTCGCCCCCTACGTGACCGACTGGCGCGAGCGCTACCACGGCCAAGCCGACGCGGTCGTGAAGCCCGCCAATGTCTCCGAGGTGTCGCAGGTCGTTGCCCTGGCGCATCGCGAAGGCGTGGCCATCGTCCCGCAGGGCGGCAATACCGGCCTGTGCGGTGGCGCCACCCCCACCGCGCCCGGCCGCAACCTCGTGATCCGGCTGGATCGGATGCGAGCGATCCGCGCCGTCAGCCCGCTGGCCAACACCATCACCGTCGAGGCCGGCTGCGTGCTGGCCGACATCCAGGCCGCGGCCGAGGCGGCGGATCGGTACTTCCCCCTGAGCCTCGGGGCGGAGGGCTCCTGCCAGATCGGGGGCAACATTGCCACCAATGCGGGCGGGACCGCCGTGTTGCGCTACGGCCCGACGCGCGACCTCGTCCTCGGCATCGAGGCGGTGCTCCCCGACGGTCGGATCTTCGACGGCCTGCGCGCCCTGCGGAAGGACAACACCGGCTACGACCTGAAGCAGCTCTTCATCGGCGCCGAGGGCACGCTCGGCATCATCACCGGGGCGGTGCTGAAGCTCTTCGCCAAGCCGCGGGTGTCGCTCACGGCGCTCGCGATGCTGCCCGGCGTCGAGCAGGCGCTGGAGGTGATGGGCCTGCTGCGCTCCCATGTTGGCGACCGGCTGGGCTCGCTGGAGATCATGAATCGCAGCCAGATCGAGGCCATTCGCGATCACGTGCCGGATACGGCGATCCCGTTCAGCCTCGACACGCCGTGGTACCTTATCGTCGAGCTCACCGACACAATGGCCGGCACCGACCTCGCGACGCCTCTCGAAGCCGCGCTCGGTGAGGCCTTGGAGCGCGAGCTGATCTCGGACGCGTTGATCGCATCGAGCGAGGCGCAGGCCAAGGCCATCTGGAAGGTCCGCCACAGCGTGTCGGAGGGCAACAAACGCTCCGGCCTCGTCGTCTCCCACGACAGCGCCGTGCCGCTCGATCGTCAGGCCGCCTTCGCCGTGAACGTCGAGACGAGGATCCGGGCGGCGGCGCAGCACGCCGTCGTGGCGATGCACGGCCATATCGGCGACGGCAACATCCACGTCTGCGCGCTGATCGACCGGGCGAGGCTCACGGAGAGCGGCGAGGCCGACCGTGTCGTCGCCCTCATCAACGGCATCGTCGATGACGAGACGCGGCTGCAGCGCGGCGCCATCAGTGCCGAGCACGGGATCGGCCTGTCCAACCGCGGCCGGCTCGCCCGGGTCACCGATCCGCTGGAACTCGATGTGATGCGCGCGATCAAGCGGGTGCTCGACCCAGCCGGCCTAATGAATCCCGGCAAGGTCCTGATGGACTGAAGAAGCACAAAAGGGAGGATCGCGCCGTGACGGGACAGAAAACACGACCGCTGCCGAAGCAACGCTGGTTCATCGTTCTGATGTGCTTCCTCGCCGTGGCGATCAACTATATCGACCGCGCCAACCTCGGCGTCGCCGTGCCGATGATCCAGAAGGAATACGGCATCGATCCGGCCCTGATGGGCCTGATCCTGTCGGCATTCTTCTGGTCCTACGTGCTGATGCAACTGCCGGGCGGCTGGCTGATCGACAAGTTCGGCTCGCGCCTGACCTATACGGTGGCGACGCTGATCATGTCGGTCGCGACCTTGGCGACGGCGTTTGCGGGCGGCGTCGCCTCGCTCATCGCGTGCCGCATGGTGCTCGGGATCGGCGAGGCGTTCTGCTACCCGGTCAACGCCAAGGTGACCTCCCTGTGGTTCCGGCGCTCCGAGCGCGGGCTCGCCACCGGCATCTGGGCCTCGGGCTCGCGCGTCGGATCGGCGATGACCCTGCCGCTGGTGGCCTTCATCATCGCCAATTTCGGCTGGCGCGAAGCCTTCCTCGTCACCAGCGCCATCGGCCTCGTATGGATGGTGCTGTGGTACGTGCTCTACCGCGATCCAAGAAACCATTCCGCCGTCTCGGCCGAGCAGCTCGCCGTGCTGGAAGCCGATTACGCGGTGAAGGCCGGCGCCAAGAAGATCCGTTACGCCGAGCTGTTCCGCTACCGGACGATCTGGGGAATGATGATCGGGTTCTTCTGCCTGAACTTCGTCATCTACTTCTACACCACCTGGTTCCCGTCCTACCTCACGCAGTCCCGCGGCTTTTCCCTGACGAAGCTTGGCACGCTCGGGCTGGTGCCCGGCCTCGTGGCGATCCCGGCCGGCTGGCTCGGCGGCTACCTGTCCGACCGTCTGTTCAAGGCGGGCTGGAGCCTCACCGCCGCCCGCAAGACCTGCCTCGTCGGCGGCCTGCTCGCCTCCTCCGTGGTGGCCCTGGCTCCCCTCGTGCCGGGTGACGCGGCGGCCCTGACCCTGCTGGCGATCTCGTATTCCGGTCTCGCCTTCGCCGGCGCCAACATCTGGACGCTGCCGGGTGACGTCGCCCCGACCCCGGCCCATGTCGCCTCGATCTCCGGCATCCAGAACTTCGCCTCGAACCTCGCGGGCATCGCCATCACCACCTTCACAGGTGTGATGGTCTCGATCACCCAGGGCTCGTTCGTGGTGCCGCTGGCGGTGGCCGGGACGCTCAGCATCGTCGGCGCCTGCTCCTACCTGTTCATCGTCGGCGAGATCGCGCCTCTGAAGAGCCGGGAGGATGAGGCCGAGGGCTCCATCTTCGCCGCCGCCAGCCCCTCGAAGGCTTGAGGCAGGCTCCGATGCCGACCCTGCGGTTGATCGCCGACGACCTGACCGGGACCCTCGACACGGCGGCCGGCCTCACCGGCCTCTGTGGCACCATCCCGGTCGCGTGGCCGGAGATCCTACCGGATCGGGCATCGGGCTCGCTCGCCATCGATTCCGGGACGCGCGAGCGCGGAAAAGAAGAGGCGGTGTTGATCACGCGCGGGCTTCTGCCCCGCCTCGACGGGGCGGATATCGCCTTCAAGAAACTCGACAGCCTGATGCGTGGTCCCTGGGCGACGGAGTTGGCGGCCACGGTGCAGGCAGGCGGCTGGCGACGCTGCATCGTGGCGCCCGCCTTCCCCTACCAAGGCCGGGCGACGGTGGAAGGCCGACAGCAGATGCGGCGCGGCGAGGAGTGGGTCCCCGTCTCGACCGATATCGTGCAGATTCTGCGCGAGGCTGGTCTCCCCGCCCGCCGGGCCGCGGTCGCGGACGGGCCGGTGGCGGGCGTCGCCGTCTACGATGCGCGCACCGATGAAGACCTCGCAGCCATCGCGGCTCTGCCGGCGGACGGCTCCGTCCTGTGGTGCGGCAGCGGCGGGCTCGCCGCTGCCCTCGCCGGGAGGACGAAGCCAACCTGCGATGGCCGGCTGGAAGGCCCGGTCCTCGGGCTGTTCGGGTCCGACCGCGCGGAGACCGAGGCCCAACTCGCGGCCTGCGGGCCCCTCCGGCTCGTGCTCACCCACGGCGCGCCCCGTCGAGACCTCATCATCGACCGTCTGTCCCGCGACGGGGCGGTGATGGTGAGCCTCGACCTTTCCCCCGGCACGGCCCGCCGGGCAGCGGCAGGGCAGATCGCGGAGGCCTTCGCGAGATTGATCGACGAGCTCCCCCGGCCGGGGAGCCTCCTCGTCGCCGGGGGCGAGACGCTCAAGGCGCTCTGCCTCGCCCTGTCCGTCGAATGCCTCGACGTGACCGGGCAGATCGCACCCGGCCTCCCGCGCGCGACGCTCCGCGGCGGGCGATGGGACGGCCTGCCGGTCGTGTCGAAATCAGGCGCCTTCGGTGCGTCCGGAATCTGGCGCGACATCCTTTCCCAAAACGGCTTTCCGCACGACAGGAGCGGCACATGACCCCCCACCTCGCCATCACCATGGGCGATCCCGCGGGCATCGGCCCCGAGATCATCGTCAAGGCCGCGGCGCGTCTCAAGGACCGGATCGATTCCGGAGACTTGAAGCTCATGATCGTCGGCAGCGTCCCGGCCCTGCGCCGGGCGGAACAGTCGTTGGGCCTCCTGACGGAGCAAATCGCCGAAGTCTCCGAAACGGGTTCCTGGCCCGCCCTTTGTTGCCTCCAGGCCGACGAGGAGGGCGCACCCGTCGAGCCGGGCCAGCTCTCCGCCGATGGCGGTCGCTTCGCCTACAAGGCGATCGAGGCGGGTGTGCGTATGGCGCTGGCCGACAAGATCGGCGGCATCGTCACGGCGCCGCTCAACAAGGAGGCGCTGAACAAGGCTGGCTACCACTATGCCGGCCATACCGAGATGCTGGCGGAGCTGACCGGCGTGCGCGGCTCGGTGATGATGCTGGCCCACGGCAACATGCGTGTTTCGCACGTCACCACCCACGTCGCCCTGCAGGACGTGCCCAAGCGCCTGACGCCGGAGCGCCTGCGCCTCGTCATCGACCTCACTGACAAAGCCCTGAAGGGCCTGGGTATCACGAACCCGAAGATCGCCATCGCCGCGCTGAACCCCCATGCCGGCGAGGGCGGGCTGTTTGGGCGCGAGGATATCGACGTCAGCACGCCCATCATCGAAATGGCCAATGCCGACGGGCTGAACATCCACGGCCCGGTGCCGGGCGATACGGTGTTCGTGAAGCTGCGCGCCGGCCAATACGACGCGGTGGTCGCGATGTACCACGACCAGGGGCACATCCCGGTGAAGCTCCTGGGGTTCGAGATCGACCCGGCCACGGGCAAGTGGATGGACCTGTCGGGGGTGAACATCACCCTCGGGCTGCCGATCATCCGCACCTCGGTCGATCACGGCACCGCCTTCGACATCGCCGGCCAGGGGATCGCCAACGAGCGCAGCCTGATCGAGGCGATCGAGTATGCCGAGAAGCTCGCCGCCACCCGCCACGCGGCGTGAGGACCAGGATGAACATCGCCTCACCGATCGACCTCGTCCGGCCACAGGAGATCGTCTTCGGCGCGGGCACCCTGTCCCGCATCGCGCGCTTCCTCGCCGAGCGCGGCTGCCGCCGCCCGCTCGTGGTCGCCGATGCCTTCAACGCCGGCCGGGTGGACCTCCTCGGCCTGTCCGGCGAGGTCACCGTGTTCGGATCGGTGAAGCCCGAGCCAGATATCCCGAACCTCGACGCGGTCCTCGCCCTGGCGGAAGAAGTCCGGCCCGATTGCGTGATCGGCTTCGGCGGCGGTAGCGCCATGGATCTCGCCAAGCTCGTCGCGGTCCTGCCGGGCAGCGGCCAGACCCTGCGCGATGTGGTCGGCCCCGAGAAGGTGCTCGGCCGCCGGATCGGCCTCGTCCAAGTCCCGACCACCGCCGGCACCGGTAGCGAGGCGGGCACGCGCTCCCTGGTCACCGACCCGGAGGCGCAGGCCAAGCTCGCTGTGCAGAGCCGCTACATGCTCGCCGACCTCGCGGTGATCGACCCCGATCTCACGATGACCGTCCCGGCCGCCGTGACCGCCGCGACTGGCGTCGATGCCTTGGCCCATTGCGTCGAGGCCTTCACCAGCCGCAAGGCGCACCCGACCATCGATCTCTACGCCCTCGAAGGCGCGCGCCTTGTCGGCCGATACCTCCCGCAGGCGGTAGCCGACGGCTCCGACCGCGAGGCCCGAGCCGGGCTGGCGCTGGCCTCCCTGTACGGCGGGTTCTGCCTCGGGCCCGTGAACACCACCGCCGGCCACGCCGTGGCCTATCCGCTCGGCACCCGGCACCACGTCGCCCACGGACTCGCCTGCGCGGCGATCTTCCCGCACACGCTGGCGTTCAACGCGCCCGCCGTGCCGGAGAAGACCGCGCTCGTGCTGCAGGCGCTCGGTGCCCCGGCCAGCGCCGACGAGGCCGCCGTCCGCGAATACGCTACCCGCTTCTGCGCCGATCTCGGCGTGGAACTGCGCCTGTCGCGCATCGGCGTGCCGGAGGACGATCTGGATGCGATGGCAGGTGAGGCCCACGCCATCCGCAGGCTCCTCGATAACAACCCGCGGGACATGAGCCGCGCCGACATCCTTTCACTTTACCGCGCCGCTTACTGAAGGCTCCTGCGATGACTGCTCCCGCCCTTCATCCCCGCGGCGTGTTCTGCGCCGCCGCCACTCCGCTGACGGCCGATTACGCCCCAGATCACACACGCTTCGTGGCTCATGCCAAGCGGCTGATCGCGCAGGGCTGCGACGGCGTCGCCCTGCTCGGTACGACCGGGGAGGCGAACTCGTTCTCGCTGGCCCAGCGCCAGGCTCTGCTGGAGGCGACCGTCGAGGCCGGCGTCGCCCCGGACAAGCTGATGCCCGGCACAGGCGTCGCGGCGATCTCGGAGACGATCGAATTGACGAACCACGCCCTCTCGCTCGGCGTGAACACGGTCGTGATGCTACCGCCCTTCTACTACAAGGGCGTCACCGATGACGGGTTGTTCGCCGCCTACTCGGAGGTGATCGAACGGATCGGCGATGCGCGGCTTCGCGTCGTCCTCTACCACATCCCCCAAGTCTCGGGCGTGCCGATCTCCCACGACCTGATCGAGCGGCTGCGGGCGCGCTACCCGGAGACCGTTACCGGCATCAAGGATTCCTCCGGCGACATCGCCAACCACGTGGCGATGATCGAGCGGTTCCCTGGCTTCGCCGTGCTGACCGGCGCCGACCCGCTGTTGTTGCCGCTGCTGCCGAAGGGCGCCGCGGGCTGCATCACCGCAACGTCGAACCTCTGCGCGGCGGACCTCGCCTTCGTCTACCGGCACTATGCCGACCCCTCGCAGGCGGACGAGGTCGCCGCAGCGCAGGCCCGCGTGGTGACCGAGCGCGAGCGCACCGTCGGCCCCCGCCAGATGGCCGCGATCAAGGCACTCATCGCGCAGGCGACGGGCGAGGATGGCTGGCTGCGCCTGTGCCCGCCGCTCATGGCCCTCACCGCCGACCAGCACCGCGCGCTGCTCAGCGGCTGAGCGAGCGTAAGCGCTCGGTGACGGCTGCCTTGCGGGGATAAGGCGTGGATCTGGATAAAGGTGATGGCGCTGTATCGACCCTGTGTCTGGACCTATGGCGACCGGTTCTCACATCGTCGTCGCGGGAACGCGACGGACTTGGTCGCCCGAGCAGAAGCGCGCAATCCTCGCCGAGGCGGAGGGTCCGACGACGACGGCCTCAAAGCATGCGCAAGGGCTTCGACGGCTTGGCCAGCCCCGTGCGGGATCACCGCGCGCGTAATCCCTTCCCGGGACCGGCTTCCGTGTTCCGCGGGCGGCAGAGGCACCCGATCCAGGTGCTATCGCGGGACAGCCAGGGCCTTAGCCTGTTCGCCAAGCGCCCGGAGAGGGGTCGCCTCGTCTGGCCGGCGACGGCGGGGGCGGCCGCTGCGCTGACGCCAGCGCAGCTCGCGATGCTGCTGGAAGGCATCGGCTGGCGTGTCCCGGTGCGTGCGGACGGGCCCTGCCTCGCAGGCTGACGCTCGGGTGCCGGAACGGGCATGCGCGCCGGTCGGCACGGCGTGAGCTCTAGATCCTGGCTCACTCTCCGGTGACGTCGATACGCTCAAGCGCACGATCGTCGGCATGGCGCGGGAAGCTGTCCACGCCAACTCGCCGATCGAGGAGCTGCGCAGCGAACCCGCGCGTCACAAGCGTGTGCAGTTTGGCGTCTCGTCCGAGAAGCTGAAGGCACGCGTCGAGCACCCCGAACTCGCCACCGAGCCGTCGGAGGTCGACGCGGCCTCCCGCGCTAGGCCAGCCCGCGGTCCCCTGCCCGATCACCTGCCGCGCGAGAACGTGATTTATCCCGGCACCTGCGCCTGCCCGTCCTGCTGTGGGGTACTGCGTCGGATCAGTGAGGATGTGACGGAGACCCTCGATTACGTGCCCAGCCGCTTCAAGAGGGTCCGGCATGTGCGCGCGGCGTTCGCGTGCCCGCTCTGAGAAGGCATGGTGCAGGTGCCCCCGACCCGCATCATGTCAATGCCCGTGGGCGCGCCGGAGCCGGGCTGCTCGCCCATAGCGCGGTGGCGAAGTGCGATGATCGTCTGCCGCTCTACCGCCAGGCCGAGATCTACGTTCGTGACGGGGTGGACTTGGCCTCGTCGACCCGGTCGGGCTGGGTAGGGGCGACTGCCGCCGCCGGTCGACCTGCTTCGCCTGGACCTCCTGGCCGCCTCGGACGGGCTTCCTCGACCGGACGGCCACCAAGCCCAACGACGCTGGCCACGTCACTGGCGTGCGCTGTGCAATCTGACGGGCACGGCGATCCGTTTCAACGGCCGCGCCCGTCGGCCGGTCAGGCGCCCTGCAAGGCTGCCCGCACCTTGGCCGGCGTGAATGGCACGGACCGCACACGCACGCCGGTCGCATCGAAGACCGCGTTCGACACCGCAGCCGGCACGATGGCGGCGGACGGCTCACCGGCCCCCCATGGCTTCTCGGTCGGCCGGTCGATCAGGTCGATCACCACCTCGGGCACGTCCGGAAAGGTCAGGATCGGGTAGCTCGACCAGTCGAGGCTCGTCACGGCGCCGCGATCGAAGGTGACCTCCTCCATCAGCACCCGGCTGACTGTCTGGATGACGTTACCGTCGAGCTGGTTGCGCACGCCGTCCGGGTTGATGATCTGCCCGCAATCCTGGACCACGAAGAAGCGCGGCACCCGCACCTGCCCTGTGTTGCGATTGACCTCGACCTCGGCCACGCCGGCCACATAGGTGCGGTTGAGCTCGTACTTCACGTAGGAGATGCCACGGCCGCGCAGCACGTCGCCCGCGACGTCCTTCACCGGCGAGGGGCGGGCCTGCCACTTGGCGAGTTCCGCGACCCGCTTCAGCACCTCGATGCCGCGCGGGTCCTTGAGCGCACGCAGGCGGTAGTCCAGCGGATCGGCGCCGGCCGCCGCCGCGCATTCGTCGAGGAAGGCCTCGTTGGCGTAGGTGTTCTGCATACGCCCGGGGGTGCGGATCCAGGACGGCCGCAGCGGCGTCGAAGCCAGACGGTGGCAGACCGTGCGCACGTTCGGGAAGGCGTAGGGCAGCGCCGAGTTGCCGATGATGTTGCCCGGCGCCATCGTGGTCTCGTGCGGCAGGTCGGCCAGCGAGGCCGCCACCAACGGCACGTTGCCCGCGGCCCCTTCCGGAATGTGGAACTGCGAGGACCAGGCGGTGACGTTGCCCTGCTGGTCGAGCCCGGCCTTCAGGTCGATCAGGGTCGGCGGTCCCTTCGGATCCCAGCCGTGCTCGTCCGCGCGCGACCACTGGACCCGCACGGGGCGGCCGACCGCGCGGGCGAGGAGGACTGCGTCGCCGGCCGCATCCTCGTGGCCGTTGCGGCCGTAGCAGCCTGAGCCCTCCACATAGATGCAGCGCACCGCCTCCGGCGCGAGGCCGATCATCGCCGCGAGCTGCTTGCGCAGGGCGTGCGTCATCTGCGAGGCGGTCCAGCAGGTCAGCAGCCCGTCCTTGAGCTCCGCGATGGCGCAGGAGGGACCGATCGAGCCGTGGGTATGGATGGCGAAGTCGTAGCTCGCTTCGAGCCTCCGGGCCGCCTGGCCGAGCGCCGCCTCGGCATCGCCCGTGCTGCTCGTCACGTCGTCCTTGGTCACCTTCGTGGCGCGGACATGCTGCCAGAGCTTGTCCTGCTCGGGCAGCCCCTCCCACTTGGACCACGTCGCCTTCAGCTGTCCGGCCGCCTTGATGGCCGCCCATTCCTTCTGGGCGACGACGGCCAGGAAGTTGCCCTGGCGCACCACCTTGATCAGGCCCGGGATGTTGGCGACCGAAGCCTCGTCCACGCTCTGCAGGTCCGCGCCGATGGCCGGGGGGCGGACCACGCGGGCGTGCACCATGCCGGGCACGCGGTAATCCTGCATGTAGGTGAAGCGGCCGGTCATCTTCTCGGGGATGTCGATCCGCGCCACCGGCTTGCCGACCAGGGCGAACTGCGCCGGGTCCTTCGTCTTGACCGCCGGATCGACCTTGAGGTCGAGGCGCCCGTCCTTCACGAGGTCGGCGTAGGAGAGGCCCTGGCCACCGGCTTTCGGGCGGACGGTGCCGTTCTCGCTCACCAGCGCGTCGGCCGGCACGCCGAGCCGCTCGCTCGCGATCTGCACGAGACGCGCGCGGGCCGTCGCCGCCGCCTGCCGGATCTCGACGCCGCCCTTCTGGATCGAGAGGCTTCCATAGGTCGGCCCCTGATCCGGGGTCAGCGCCGTGTCGCCCTGGACGATGGTCACGCGGTCGAGCGGGAGATCGAGTTCCTCGGCTGCGATCTGCGCCATCGCGGTCTCGACGCCGGTGCCGAGATCGACCTTGCCGGAGAAGATCGTAACGCGGCCATCGGCACCGAGGGCCAGGAAGCTGTCGACCTGGTCCGGGGCGACGGGCTTCGAAAAGCCGGTGGTGACGACCGGCGCAAAGGTCTGCGCCTCGGCCCGGGGGCTGGGCAGCGAGAAGCCGACGACCAGCGCGCCGCCCTGGAGGAGCAGGCCGCGGCGGGAGAGGAGGGGTGCGTTCATGACGGTGACCTTCCTCAGAGCGTGCCGGCGGCGCGCTGGACGGCGCGCACGATCCGCAAATGGGTGCCGCACCGGCAGAGGTTCTGCGCCAAAGCCTGCCGGATCGCGGCCTCGTCGGGTTTCGGGGTCTCGTTGAGGAGGGCCGCCGACTGCATGATCATGCCGTTGATGCAGTAGCCGCACTGCGCGGCCTGTTCGGCGATGAAGGCGGCCTGGATCGGATGCGGCTGCTCGGGGCTTCCGAGGCCTTCCAGCGTCACGACCTTGGCGCCGGCCTTCAGGCTCGAGACCGGGGTGATGCAGGAGCGTACCGCCTGACCGTCGATGTGCACCGTGCAGGCGCCACATTGGCCTAGGCCGCAGCCGAAGCGTGGACCATGCAGGCCGAGATCATCGCGCAACACATAGAGGAGCGGCGTATCGGGGTCGTCCACGCTCACCTGCGCCGCGCGCCCGTTCACGTCCAGCGACATCTGCTGCGCCATCGGGTGTCTCCGTGGAACCATTCTTGAGTGCTCGGCCTATACCCGGCGTAGATCCGGAGCAACGCGACGGCGTGACAGCGGCCCCCAATCGCTGCACCGGGCCGAGCTGCCACCAGCACCGTCAGGGATGCGCATGTCCTCGCAGATCCGCCTTTGCACCCTCGCATTCGTGCTCGCGTTGTCTGCCGGTCACGCAGGGGCCGCCGAGGGCGTTGCGCAGGACTGGCCCGCGCCTTCGCAGAAAGCCGCGGAGGCCGTGACCGAAAAGTACGGCGCACCGCAGGAGCAAACCGCGACCATGATGATCTGGCACCGCAACGGGCCATGGATCCGAACCGTGGTGCACAAGGTCGGGGCCAAGCACGACTTCCCGGTCAAGCACAGCGACGTGCTGGAGCAGAGCCTGCCCTACAAGGTTTCGCTCAATCTCTTCAGCGCCATTGCGACGTTCAACGGCAGTGTGATCCCGGACCGAACGCGGGGTACGCTCACGGCCTACGGCGCCAGTGAAGCCGAGAACGTCCTAAGCTTGAACTTAGCCCGCGCGGTGGTTCGCGGCGAGCTCACGGCGGAGCAGGCGCGCGACAAGCAGGTCGCGGCGGCACAGCAGCTGGCGAACGGTCAGGTGCCAGGCCTGGCGTCCAAACTGACGCTCGATCAGCAACAAGAGGGTGACGTGTCCGACCCGGACACCGCGATGATTATGCCGCCGGGGCAAAAGCCGTAGCTCATGACGCTCAGCCAGCCGAACCGATGCGCCTGCGTTGAGCTCAACCTAAGCGCACGGAAAGGTTGCGACTCATCCCGGCCTTGGAAGCCGGTCAGGTAGACTCCGTGGATGCGGACATCCGTCTCGTTGCTCGTCCGGCTAGAGGGCGATCCGGGATGTAGCCGATCTGAAGCCGCTCTTTTATCGCGAGGGAGCCGCCAAGGCGTGCCGTTCAGCGCGCCGCCGGGGACGCGCCCGCAGCCTGAACCCACAAAGTTGCCCCAAGCCACACCCAGCGTGGTACTTCGATGCGATCGCAGCGCATGCCACAACCCTAAAGCGAAGGTTCTGTGCGCATCCTCGTTCTCGAAGACGACCCCGTGCTTTCGGATGGCCTGGTCTCAGGATTGTCTTTGCACGGAATGATCGCGGATTGCGTCGCCACATGCGGGGACGCGGTATCGATCTTTGATGCGACGCAGTACAGCGCGGCGATCTTGGATTTGATGCTGCCCGACGGCTCCGGGCTGGACGTGCTGAGCCACATTCGCGCGCGGGACGACGCTACACCGGTCATGGTCCTCACCGCGATCGACGCCGTTGCCGACCGGATCGCCGGGCTGGACCGCGGCGCGGACGATTACATGGGCAAGCCGTTCGACCTCGGCGAACTCGCAGCCCGGCTTCGTGTGATGATCCGGCGGGCGGCCGGACGCGCCTCTGCTACCTTTGCGTGGCGCGACCTCACGATCGAGCTGAGCAGCCGGTTGGTCGCGCGGGCGGGCGTCGCGCTCAACCTTTCGCGCCGCGAGTTCGCGCTGCTGGAGGCGCTGATCGAGCGGCCCGGCCGTGTGTTGTCCCGAAGCCAGCTGGAAGCGCGCCTCTACGGCTGGAACGAGGAGATCGGCAGCAACGCGCTCGAAGTCCATGTCCACAACCTGCGCGCCAAGATCGGTCGGGACGCGGTCGAGACCGTGCGCGGCCTCGGCTACCGGATCCGGGAGGACCGCGCGTGAACTCCCTGCGCATGCGCCTGTTCGCCACCCTGGTCACGGCAACCGGGCTGGTCTGGCTCGCCGCCATCGCCTGGACCTATGTCGACAGCCGCGCCCAGTTCGAGAGCATCCTCGACCGCCGCCTCATGGAGGCGGCCCGCATGGTCGACAGCTTGTTCACGCCGGCCCGGGCGGGGGCCGCGCGGCAGGCGGGCGGAGAGGGCGACGCGCTGGCGCGGGTGGTGAGCTACGACCGTCACCTCAGCTGCCAGATCTGGTCTCTGGACGGGCGCCTGATCGGCGCCTCGGACGGGTCGCCGGATCCGGTCTTGTCGGACCAGCACGAAGGGTTCTCGAACCGCGTGGTCGAGGGTCAAGCTTGGCGTGTCTACGCCCTGTCCGACCCGGCCAAGGGCTTCCGCATCCTCGTGGGCGACAATCTCGGGCAGCGGCGGCAACTGGAGCACGGCCTCGTCGAGAGCCTGCTGCTCACCGCCGGTTGCGTCCTGCCGATCCTGGCGCCGCTGATCTGGCTCAGCGTCGGCCGGGGCCTGCGGCCGCTGAACCGCGCGGCCCGCGACCTCGCCGCCCGGGATGCCGACAACCTGGAGCGGGTCGAGACCAGCCGGATGCCGTCGGAGATCCGACCGCTGGTCGATGCGCTGAACCGGCTGTTCGGTAAGGTCGCGGCTGCGCGCGAACACGAACGCACCTTCCTGGCCTATGCGGCGCACGAGTTGCGGACGCCGCTGGCCGGCCTGAAGACGCAGGTGCAGGTGGCCATGCAGGCGCCCGGGGCCGCCATGCGGGATGCCGCCCTCGCCCAGACCCTGCGCGCGGTCGATCAGTCGGCACGCCTCGTCGAGCAACTCCTGACGGTCTCGCGCCTCGACAGCGGCGGGCGCCCGGCCGCCATGGCCTGGATCCCCGTGGAGGAGCGCCTGCGCGACCTGATCGCCGGGATGGGCGGCGTGCCGACGCCGGAGCGCGTCGCCCTCGCGCCCGCCCTCACCGGGCTCGAGATCCACATGGACGAGGACCTGTTCGACCTGGCCATGCGCAACCTGATGGAGAACGCCCTGTTGATGACACCGCCGGAGGGGGCGATCACCTGGGACGCGACGCTCGGTGCGGATGGAGGCGCCACCCTGTCGATCACCGACGAGGGGCCCGGCATCGCCGAGGCGGAGCGGGCCCTAGTGATCCGGCGCTTCGTGCGCGGCAGCCGGCGGGCGAAGCTCGGCAGCGGCCTCGGCCTCTCGATCGTCACCATGGCGCTGGAGCAATCCGGCGCCCGCCTGCACCTCGACGGACGGGACGGCGGCCCCGGCCTCAAGGTGAGCGCGATCTTCGGCCCCGGGCTCGCCAGGCGTGCGCCGCCCGCTACGGCTCGCCTTTGACCCGGGCGAGGTAGTCGACGATCACCCGCGCATCCTCCGGTGTGATCGGCGCCTTGTAGGCGGTGATCATCTTGTCGACGACCGCGTGCCACTCCTCCCGGGAGAGGGCCGGCTGGTTCAGAGTGTGGTCGGCGGAGTGGCAAGCCGTGCAGTTCGACGCGATGACGTCGGAGCCCGGCCCGGCGGGGAAACCGACATCGTCGCCGAAGGGCAAGTCGATCTCGGGCGTCGGGCGAAGCTCCAGCGGCGCGGCGGCGCGGGCCGGCGCCGAACCGGTAAGAAGGCCGGCCAGCAGGGCGGTACGGAAGGATCGGGACAGGAGGGATCGGGACATGGTCGCGCTCACCCCTCAGGCCGCCACGAGGTCGAGGGTCTCGACCTGGTTGGACATGTAGCCCCCCGGGTTCCAGACGCGCCGCATCGGCTGCATCACCCGGTCGGTGTTGGTGCAGCGGGCCATCACGGCGTGCGCCCCGCGCGCCGGGAGGCTGATCGTGGCCTGCCATTGCCGGAAGCCGTAGGTGCCCTCATCCTTGCCAAGGGTCGTGGGCTGCCAGGTCCGGCCGCCATCGAGCGACAGGTCCACCGCGGCGACCCCGCGGTCGCCCCCGAAGGCGATGCCGCGCACCGGTTGCGGGGCCCCGACCGGGACGCTGTCGCCCGGCTTGAGATTGGTCACGAACGAGCGGGGCAGGTTCCGCGTGATCGGGACCATGCCGAAGCCCTTCTGTCCGGGCTCGACTGTGTAATTGGCCGTGTCCGGCACCCGGTAGCTCCGCGTGGTCCAGACGCTGGGATCGGGGTGGTCTGTCACCGCGATGTCGTCGAGCATCTTGATCCAGTAGACGGCCGACCAGCCGGGGACGATGAGCTTGAGCGGGAAGCCGTTCAACATCGGCAGTTGTTGGCCGTTCATCGCGAAGGCCAGCATGACCTCGCCGTCGCGGGCGTGATCGATGTCCAGGGCCTTCACGAATTTCGGTGCGTCAGGCAGCAGCGGCTCATCGAGGCCGCCGAACTGCACATGGGTGGCCCCGCCCTTCACGCCGGCGCGATCAAGGACATCCTTCAGGCGCACACCGGTATAGAGAGCGTTGCTCATGGAGCCGTTCGCCCATTGGGCACCGGCGACCCGGGGCTGCGCGTAGAGACGCGAATTGCCGGCGCACTGGCTGACCGCCGCGATCTCGAAGCGCGGCAGATCGTGGATCAACTCACGCAGCGACAGCGCCTGCGGCCGCTCGACGAGGCCGTGGACTTTCAGGGCGAAGCTGTCGGTGTCGACGCGGGTCGGGAAGGTGGCCCAGTGCCAGCTGACGAAGTGCCGATCGTTCGGGGTGAACACGCCGGTGTCGAAGACGTCGAACGGCGTCTCCAGCCAAGGCGGCCGGGTGCGCTGGACGATCATGCGCCCCTTTTCGGGATAGGTCGTGGTCATGGGCCGGGTGCTCGGGCCGCCCGGGACATGGAAATCGAAGGTGTCGGCGCGAGCTCTGCCGGCGAGCAGGCCGATCCCGCCGAGGGCGGCGGCCGACAGGAGGCCGCGGCGGCTCGGAGACGATAACGAGGTGTGTTGAGGCATCGGATCGAAGGTTCCGCTGAGCCGGAGCCCAAAGGGCCGGCACAGGGTCTCCGCGCCCCTCAGCTTAAGGGCACCTTAAAGGCGCAGGGGCTCGCCGCGGAACGCGTATAGGTCGAGGGAAGGCGGTGACGTGGGACGCACCGAGCGTGTCGTTGTGTCCGTCGAAGAATCGCATCGTCTTCTCCGTCGCCTCTTCCCGCTCGGTGATGGGGTCCTGAAACGAAGGGCGTCCCTGTGCGGGACGTGTCGGCCGTCGGTCATGCGGCTCCGCGGACAAGCAGGGCGGGGCAGCCGGTTGGCCGGCATCACCAATGCCCCCACAGCCAGCAGCCCGACCATCACCGACATGCCGGTGGCCATGCTGCTCGTCGCGGTCTTCACGCTGCCGAGGATGATCGGGCTGAAGAGGCCGCCGGGCACGCCCACGACATCTATGAAGGCGATGCCACCCGGCGCGGCGCTGCGGTCGAGATCGTCGGCCGGGATCGCCCACGGCACTGTGTACGACGCCCACATCATCGCGGCGGCGAGCGTGATGCCGGGCAGGGCCAGTGACGCCCCCGGCGATGCGGTCGTGGTCCACGAAGCCGTGGCCATGATCCTGGCTCGTTCTGGGGTCAAACGGCGAGCGTTGACCCTGTCGAACCTGATGTGTTCACAGGCGGTGACCCCTCCCCGACCCGGGGTCCGCTTCGAGCGCGCAGGTGGCGGCAGCGGAAGGACCGATTTGGGCGCGAGGCTGCTGTTCGGCTTGCCGTCCGCTCGATGTGACCACGCTCATGGACGGATCTCTCTGTAGACCCCCATCGTCGTGGCCTCTGGTCCTTCGAAGCCGAGAGGCCCGAGATCGACCACCGTTGGCACCCTCGGGCGGTACGACTCGTCAGGCGGCGTCCCGGTTCAGCCGAGCAACAAGCTGATCGGCAAACTTCGCCGCAGCCACGGAGAGTGACCGCCCGCGCAGCTGCGCGAGGACCAGTGTCATCGGCGTCAGATCACGAACGTCGATTGGACGGCTGTGCAGGCGCGGATCCTGGGGTATTCCACTGGGGATCTGCAAGCTGATCACGTCCTCCCGCGCAGTGAGATTGCGCAGGAATTCCAGCGAACCCGATTCGACGACCGGGCGAAGCTCGACCCCGCGCCGCGCGAGCGCATGCTCGATGTGGTGGCGGATGGCGAGCGAATGGTCGGGTAACGCCAGGGCATGGGCCAGGCACTCGCGCAGCCGTACGGGTCCGGTCTCCCGCGCCAGCGCATGTCCCTTGCGCATCAGCGCGCACAGGATCTGGTGACCGGAGAAGAGGAGATGCAGCTCCGCCGAGGGCGGCGGCTGCAGGATCAGGGCGAGATCCGCTTCGAATGCCGCCAGGGCGGTCACCGCCTGCGCGTGGTCGCGGACCTGGACGGTGAAGCCGACCTGGGGAAACTTGGCGCGATAGGCCTCGACCTCCTCCGGCACCACCTGCGTGACGAAGGCTTGACTGCAAGCCAGACCCACATGTCCCCGCCGCACGCCCGACAGGTCGGCGATCTGCGATCGCACCCGGTCGAGATCCGCCGCTTGATCACGGATGTGACGGGCGAAGAGCTCGCCGGCCGCGTTGAGGCGCATCCCCTGCGGGAGGCGTTCGAAGATCGGCGTGCCGAGTTCGTATTCGAGTTCTTGGATCTGCCGGGTCAGGGCCGACGGCGTCAGGTTCAGCCGCTCCGCCGCGCGCCGGATCGACCCGGCGCGGGCGACTTCCGCGACGTATGTGAGGGTGCGCAGACGCTTCACACCGGTATCCTCCGGTGCCGTTGCCCAGAATGCAACGGCACGCTCAGGGAATAGCACTTCCTTGCAACAGGGCGCGCGCCTAGCATCGGTGCGATCAGGACCCTGCAGGAGCCGTTCGATGATCCGCCGACGCACCCTCCTGGCCGGTCTCGGGGCCGGCCTCGCCCTCGGACCCCTGTGCGGCGCCCGCGCCCAGGCTGCGCCCGTCACGATCCGGATGGGGTCGCTCAAGCTGATCCATTCGATCGCGCCGAGCTTCTACGACCGCTTCACCCCGGCTGGCGTAACGGTTGAGGTGGTTCCCTTCGAGAGCCCGACCGAGTGCAAGAACGCCGTCGTCACCAAGTCGGTGGATTTCGGCACCTTCGGCATCGCAGCCGCCACCCTCGGGGCCGCCGCGGGCGAGCCGATCGTGGTGATCGCCTCGACCTGCAACCGCGGGATGGCGGTGATCGCCAGGAAGGATTCCGACATCCACGCGATCAAGGACCTGCGCGGCAAGCGGGTCGCGATCTGGCCCGGCAGCACCCAGGAGGTGTTCGTCCTCGAGCGAATGCGGATGGAGGGCCTGTCCGTGAAGGACATCACGCCCGTGCGGATCTCCTTCTCGGAGATGCACATCGCGCTCGCGCGCGGCGATGTCGATGCCTATGTCGGCGCCGAGCCCGGACCCGGCGTCAGTCTCGCCTCCGGCATCGGCCAGCTCGTCGAGTATCCCTACGGCACCGAGATGGGTGCCCTGAACATGGTGTTCGGCGCCCACCGCGACACGCTGACCGAGCGACCCGATCTCGTCCGGACCATGCTGGAGATCCACCGCAAGGCCACGGATTTCGCGGCCGGCGACCGCGACGCGATGATCGCCATGGCGGTGGCAAAGCTAGGCCAGAAGCGCGAGGCTCTGCAACTCTCGGCGCCGAACGTCGAGCTGACCTGGCGCCTTGGGCCGGACGAGGTCCGGCAGGCCGGTGCCTACGCGCAGCACATGCTCGCGCTCAAGCAGATCAAGCGCCTGCCCGAGCCCGGCTTCTTCGACACACGGTTCGTCGATGCCATGGGGCGGGCGTGAGTACCGGGATCGAGGTCGGCGGGCTGCCGGTATCGGCGACCGTGCCGCCGGCGCCCCGGGCCGACCGGACCGGCGTCGCGCTCGCGCGCCTGAGCCGGCTGGCGCTGGCCTGCATCGTGCCGGCCGTGCTTCTCACGGTCTGGCAGCTCACCACCGCCGGCCGGCCCTACAGCCTGATCCCGCCTCCCGCCGATGTCTGGGCGGAGATGCGGGATCTCGCGGTCGGCGGCATCAACGACGATGCCTTCAGCGGCACCCTCTGGACCCATCTCGCGGCCTCGCTGGGGCGCGTTTACGGCGGCTTCGCCCTCGCGGCCGCAGCAGCCCTGCCGCTCGGCTTGCTGATCGGCCGCATCCCGCTGATCCGGGCGCTTCTTGATCCGGTCCTGCAGGTCCTGCGGCCGGTCCCGGTCACGGCGTGGCTGCCGCTGGCGATGATCCTGTTCGGGCTCGGGCCGCGCTCGGCTTTCTTCCTGGTGTTCCTCGGGGCGTTCTACCCGATCCTGGTCAACACCGTATTCGGAGTCCGCGCGGTGGAGCCACGCCTGTTCGAGGCGGCGGCGATGCTGGGCTGCACCGGGCCGGCCCAGTTCCTCCGGGTGGTGCTGCCGGCGTCCCTGCCGTCGATCTTCACGGGCCTCCGGCTCGGCCTCGGCTTCGCCTGGGTGGTGATCGTGGTCGGCGAGATGACCGGCGTCCAGACCGGTCTCGGGGCGATCATCATGGAGGCGCGCCAGCTCTCGCGCACCGAGATCGTGATTTGCGGCATGGCGGTGATCGGCGTGGCGGGCTTCGTGTCCGATTGGCTGGTCATGCTGCTGGGCCGGCGGCTGCTCGCATGGAGCCCGACCCATGGATGACGCCGATGGCTGATCCGACGATTCCGATCCTCGACATGCGCGCGGTCTCGAAGACCTACGCGGTCGGCGGCCGCAGGATCGAGGCCCTGCGCGAGGCCGATCTCACCGTCTCCCGCGGGGAGTTCGTCTGCCTGCTCGGCGCCTCGGGCTGCGGGAAGTCGACGCTGCTGCGCATGGCCGCCGGCTTCGAGACGCCGAGTTCGGGCGAAGCCGTGATGTGGGGGCAGCCCATCGCCGGTCCCGGGCCGAGCCGCGGCATGGTTTTCCAGGATTACGGCCTGTTCCCCTGGCTCACCGTGCGCGACAACATCGGTTTTGGCCCAAAGGCCCGCGGCCGGCCCGCCGCAGAGGTGCGCGACATCGCCGAACGCTACAGCACGCTCGTCGGCCTTCAGGCCTTCGCGGACGCCTACCCGCACCAGCTCTCGGGCGGGATGAAGCAGCGCGTCGCCATCGCCCGGGTGCTCGCCAACGAGGCCGAGGTGGTGCTGATGGACGAGCCGTTCGGTGCACTGGACGCCATGACCCGGGAGCGGCTGCAGGACGAGTTGCTCGACCTCTGGTCGCGCACGGGGCTGACGGTCCTGTTCGTCACCCACGCCATCGAGGAAGCGATCTTCCTGGCCGACCGCATCGTGATGATGTCGCCCAGCCCCGGCCGGATCGAGGCGGTGTACGATGTCGGCCTGCCGCGGCGGCGCGACGTGTCGAGCCCGGCCTTCAACGATCTGCGCCGCGTGCTGGCCGCGCAGCTCCACAGTCATCACGCCCCGAAGGCTGCCGCCTGATGGCTACGGGCCCCGACGATCCCCGCCGGCCCGAGAACCGCCTCGCCTACCGCGCCACCATCGACCGGCCGCGCCTGACGTTGCCCGGCGGGAAGCACGTCGCCGTCTGGCCCGTGGTCAATGTCGAGCACTGGCTGATCGACAATCCCATGCCGCGCCAGATCCTGGTGCCCCCCACCGCAGCGAGCCTGCTGCCCGATCTGCCGAATTGGGCGTGGCACGAGTACGGCATGCGGGTCGGCTTCTGGCGCTTCCTCGACGCGTTCACCAGCCGCGGTATCCGCCCGACCCTGTCGATCAACGGCTCGGTCTGCACCGCGTATCCGCGGATCGCTCAGGCGGCCCACGAGGCCGGCTGGGAGTTCATGGCCCACGGCTTCCACCAGGTCCCGACGCACCGGGTCGAGGACCAGCCGGGGATGATCGCCCGCACGCTTGCGGCCATCGCGGACGTGACCGGGCGTCCGCCGCGGGGCTGGCTCGGGCCGGGCCTCACCGAGACCCTTGACACGCCCGATCACCTCCACGCCGCGGGCCTCGACTATGTCGGCGACTTCGTGGTCGACGACCGCCCGTGCCGGGTGGCGACGCGCACCGGTCCCCTCGTGGCGCTGCCCTACTCGGTCGAACTGAATGACATCCCGCTGCTCGCCATCCAGCACCACCGCGCCGACGAGTTCGTGGACCGGGCCCTCATCGACCTCGACCGCCTCGCCACGGAGGCGGCGGGCCCCGGCCCCCTCGGTGGCGCCAAGGTGATGGGCTTTGCGATCCACCCCTACATCACCGGCGTCCCGCACCGCATCGGCCTGCTCGAACGTCTGCTCGATGCTCTCGCGGTGCGCAGCGATGTGGTCTTCATGCAGGGTGGCGAGATCCTCGATTGGTACCGCGCCACCGGCGACGAGTCCTGAACCTTCGCGCCGGTCTGAGACGAGGAGCTGTCGTGCCCCCATTCCCGACGATTCCGCTCCTGCATGCCGCCTATGCCGCGGGCCTCGATCGGCGCGACGTCGTGGCCGAATGCTACCGGCGGCTCGCCGCGGTCGATGATCCCGGCATCTTCCTCGCGCTGGTGCCGGAAACCGAGGTGCAGGCGCAGGCGGCGGCGCTCCCGCCGTTCGATCCCGTATCGATGCCGCTCTGGGGTGTCCCCTTCGCGGTCAAGGACAACATCGACGTGGCCGGTCTGCGGACCACCGCCGCCTGTCCGGACTTCGCCTACGCCCCCGCCGAGACCGCCTACGCGGTGGCGCGTCTCCTCGCAGCCGGGGCGATCCTCATCGGCAAGACCAACCTCGACCAGTTCGCCACCGGGCTCGTCGGCCTGCGCACGCCCTATCCAGCTCCGCGCAATGCCATCGATCCGGCCTATGTGCCCGGAGGCTCCAGCAGCGGCTCGGCCGTCGCGGTGGCCCACGGGATCGTGTCCTTCGCCCTCGGGACCGACACGGCGGGCTCTGGGCGGGTGCCGGCGGCGCTCAACAACATCGTGGGTCTGAAGCCGTCCCTCGGGTCGGTCTCGAGTCGCGGCATGCTGCCCGCCTGCCGGACCCTCGATACGCTGTCGGTCTTCGCCGGTACCGTCGCCGATGCCGACGCAGCCTTCCGCGTGATGCTGGGTCCCGACAGCGCCGATCCCTGGTCGCGGGCGCTACCCGTGGCCGCCGCGCCGTCCGGACTTCCCCCCGGCCTGCGCCTGGGTGTGCCGGATGCAGCGGGTCTTCGGTTCGGTGGCGACGGACTTTCGCAAGCGGCCTTCGCGGCGACGGTCGCCGATCTCGAAGTGCTCGCCGGCAAGGGGGCCCCCATCGATTTCGCGCCGATGTTCGCCGTCGCGGCGCTGCTCTACGATGGGCCGTGGGTCGCCGAGCGTTACGCGGCGATCCGCCCGGTGATGGAGACGCGCCCCGGGATCCTGCATCCGACAACGCGGGCGGTGATCGGCGCTGCACATCGCTACAGCGCCACAGACGCTTTCGCCGGGCTCTACAGCCTGGCGGAGCTGCGCCGGTCAGCGGACGCGGTCTGGGACCGCGTCGACGTGCTGGCGGTCCCGACCTACCCGCGCCCGCAAACCTGCGCGGCGTTGATTGACGATCCCATCGGGCCGAACAGCGAACTCGGGACCTATACGAATTTCGTCAATTTGCTCGACTGGTGCGCTCTGGCGGTCCCGGGGCGGCTCCGCGCCGACGGCTTTCCGGCCGGGATCACGCTTCTCGCACCCCGCGGGTCTGACGGGCTGCTCGTGGCGCTGGGCGCCCGCCTGCACGCCGCGTCCGCCGGCCGGATCGGCGCGGGCACGATGCCCGTGCCCGAGGTCGAACTCGGCTCGGTCCAGGCCGGTCCGGGGGAAATCGAGCTGGCGGTCGTTGGCGCCCATTTGTCGGGTCTACCTCTGAACCGGGAACTGGCCGAGCGCGGCGCTCGGTACCTGCGCACGGTCACGACCGAACCGGACTATCGCTTCTACGTCCTACCGGGCGGGCCGCCGCAGCGCCCGGGCCTGCTTCGGGTGGGCGCCGGCGAAGGGGGTGCGATCGAGACGGAGGTCTGGGCGCTGCCACCCGTCGCCTTCGCGACCTTCGTGGCCGGCATCCCGGCACCGCTCGGTATCGGCACTGTGCGGCTCGCAGACGGGACGGCGCCGAAGGGGTTCCTGGTCGAGGCGGCCGGCGTCGCGGGTGCGGCCGACATCACGCAATTCGGCGGCTGGCGCCGCTACATGGCCGGTCGTGCAGCGGCCTAGCAGACCGGCCGCTCCATATGTCTCCCCCGAACCGGAGGATCGGCTCCGCCCGTAGCTCTGCCGGGCCCCTGATCCCGATCGACGGGAATACCCCGTGTGGCTGTGCCTCACGCGGGCAAATCCCGGTGCCTGTGCCGCCGTTCATAGCCGAAAGCGGCTGGTCTTCTGTCGGGTAACCACAGCCAGGAAGCGGATGCGCCGCAGCCCGCGCGACGATCAGTCCACCGTCAGGCGGGTGCGTGTCTGCGCCGGTATTCGGCCGGCGTCGTGCCGACTCGGCGCACGAACGCCCGCCGGAGCGTGTCGGCGTCGCGGAACCCGCAGGCACCCGCAACTTGCTTCAGGGGGACATCCTCAGTCTCAAGGAGCCGGCGGACGGCCTCGATCCGGACATTCTCGACGTAGGCAGCGGGCGTGAGACCGGTCTCGGCCCGGAACAGGCGCGCGAAGTGGCGTGGGCTCATCCCCGCCCGCTCGGCGAGGCGGTCGACGCCGTGATCCTCGGCCGGGCGCGTCGCGACCCAACGCTGCACCTCCTGCAGGGCCGAGCGGCCGGTTGGGGCGCTGACGCCTCGACGGCTGAATTGCATCTGACCGCCGCCGCGCTTGAAGAACATGACGAGCTGGGCCGCGACCCGGCGTGCGATCTCCGCACCCAGGTCCTCCTCGACGAGCGCGAGGGCGAGATCGAGCCCGGCCGTGACCCCGGCCGCGGTTCGCAGCGGCCCGTCGAACAGGCAGATCGCGTCCGGCTCGACAGTCGCTTCAGGAAACCGCTCCGCCAGCACCTCCGCCACGGCCCAGTGCGTCGTCACCCGGCGGCCGTCGAGCAGGCCCGCGTGCCCCAGGAGGAACGCCCCGCTGCAGACCGAGCCGTAGCGCCGGCAGCGCCCCGCGGCCCGCCGGAGCCAGTCCAGGAGATCGGCCCGGATCAGGAGTTCCTGTATCCGGGGTGCGCCCGCCACCAGGAGGGTGTCGAGGCGCGTCAGCTCGGCACCGGGTGCAACCAGATCCGCGACCAGGCCGCGACCGGACGACGAGATGATGTGGCCAGGCTCCGTCCCGATGATGGCCAGGTCGTAGACATCCCGGCCGCTCTGCGCGTTCGCCTCGGCGAAGACGTCGAGGGGGCCGGCCACGTCGAGGAGCTGAACACCGGGAAGCGCCAGGACGGCGACGGATCGGGGGGCCATGCAGGCTCCATGGCTGACGATTTGCGTACGATGGCAGAAATCGTCGCAACAAGACGATTGATGCCACACGGGAAGCCCCGTAGCTCATTGGGACGACCGACGCAAAGGAGATCCGCCGTGAGCATCCATTCCGAGGCCGCCATCCCCGACAGCACGATCGCCCGGGCGATCACCGCGTTCGTCCGCGACACCGAGACCGAGTTGCTCTTCAACCATTCGAGCCGAGTCTATCAGTTCGGGGCGCTGGCCGGCGTCCATCGCGGGCTGACGTTCGACCGTGAGCTGCTCTATGCGGGCGCCATGTTCCACGACCTCGGGCTGATGCCGGACCACAGCAGTGCCGAGGAGCGCTTCGAGGTGGACGGCGCCAACGCCGCCCGCGATTTCCTTGAATCGCACGGCGTGCCGGAGACGGACGTCTACACCGTCTGGACGGCAATCGCGCTCCACACCACACCTGGCATCCCGGTCCACATGCACCCGGTGGTCGCGCTGGTGACGGCAGGCGTCGAGATGGATGTCCTCGGCCTGACCCACGGCGAGTATTCGGACGCCGAGCGGGAGGCGGTCGTCTCGGCCTTCCCCCGCACGCCCGACTTCAAGGAGGACATCATCCAAGCCTTCTACGACGGCATCAAGCACAAGCCGGACACGACCTTCGGCAACGTCAAGGCCGATGTCATCGCCGACAAGGAGCCGGGCTTCGTGAAGGGGAACTTCTGCAGCGTGATCCGGGCGTCCCGCTGGCCCGGCGGCACGCATGCACCGGGTTGCGGATGCGGGCACCACGACTGAGCCGCCCACCCGCCCGGCGGAGCGTTGCATTTACCGTCGGGCGCGGCGCGCGATCTGCCTGCCGATAGGCAGACCATGGTCGCCGGGTCACGCTCTAGGGCGAGCGCCGGCGAGCATCCGATGTATCGGCGCCGCGTCGACGACGACCATGGACGGCACGTCCTGCACCGACCGTCCCGGATCGGAGACGCCGACCATGATGACCTGCCGAAGCTTGAACCGTACTCTGTTCGCGACCGCTGCGCTGCTTCCGGGGACCTTTGGCCCAGGATTTTCCGCGGGCGCGCAACTCAGCATGAATGGGCGGGGCCGAGCGGGTTTAGCTGTTGAGACCGGGCCGCTCGGCCCCTATCGAAGCGTGGAACCTGGGAAGGATGTCCACTTCGATACTGCGCGCACTGCGGCCCCGTCCGGACCGCGGTGAAGGATTACAGGGCGTCAGCCCTTGCGGACCAGCGGCGATACCACCGCAGCCGGCGCCGGAGGCATGTAGAGCGGGACGATGAACCGGAGAAAGCCATCGGTCGAGTAGTTGTCGCGCGTCCGTCCGAGGGCGTTCGTGTATTGGGCGCCGGTGACCACGTCGCGGGCCACGTAGGCCTGTACGGTGAAGGCCTTAAAGTCGTAGCCGACGAGGCCACCGACCGCGAAGCGGCCGCGATTGCCGCTCGCCGCACTGAACTGGCTCGTGTCGAAATTGTAGACGCCGTAGGCGATCGGGCCGATCTCGAAGTTCCCGAACTTCTTCGTGGCGGTCAGATCGAGCAGGATGGCATCCGAGAGGCGGATCGGGCCGATCGCGGCGCCGACCGGACCGCCGAAGCGGCCGGGGGTGTCGTAGACGTTGCCGGTCAGGTTGGCGGTGATATTCCAGCCGTCGCCGGTATAGCTGCCGGCGACGCCGAACCGGTAGGTGTTCGACGAGAGTTGCGGCAGAATCGGCGTACCGGACAAGCCGGTCCCAAGTGAACCGCGGCCGGCATCGAGGTCGTTCAGGTGAACGCCACCCAGGAAACTGACGCCGAAATTGTTGCCGAGGTCGAACGCCCAGATGCCGGCGAGCAGGGTACCGACGTTGATCGAGATGTCCTTGTTGCGCTGGCCGGCGCCGTTGCGGGTGAAGGCGAACACGGTGGGCTGCGCGATGAGGGCTTCGATACGGCCGCCGAGCGGAGTCAGCGGGGTCGACCAGAGCAGAAACGGGACGTTGATCGCGGTGTCGGGCGAGAACGGCTGATCGGTGCGACGGTAGATGAAGGTGTCCACCGCGTAGAGGCCCTCGGGCAACGGCGCGCCGGCGGCGAGGCCGACCTGTTCACCCGGAATCGTTGTTGCTTGGGCAAAGGCGGCCGTGGCGCTCAGTGCGACGGCCGCAGCGCCCGCGAGCGTTGCCGTGATCCTGTTCAGCATCCTCAATCCCCTTTTCGCCGGGCGCGGGCCGAGCGTTCCCGTTCGCCGAAAAAACCCCGGCGCAGCTTTCGACAGGTTGTGTTGTTGGACCGCAGGGTCTTGTTTGTATGGAAACGCGATCAATTTGTACGTATTTCCATATCGACTGTGAGTGTGCCATTGTTTAACTTAGAGTCGACTGTAAAAATAGCGGTCGATACGAGGAGACTTATTCGTGTTGCGTCGAGAGCACGCTTGTCGGCAACCGGGCTGGCAAAATGCCGGTACGGAAACGTATGGCTCCGGTCTTCCGGCGATGCGAACGGGAGCGGCCCATCGGAACCCGGGAGTTACGCTGATGAAGGCCTGAGCGATCGACACCCGATGGCGGCGTCTCGTCAGCCTCTTGCAGCGCCGATTCTCCGACCGACCATTCGTCGGGAGATGCGCCATACCCATTCTGCAGCGGGCAGCATTCGATGGGGGATGCATCGAGCCTGATGGGCAGACGCAGCGGCCATCGCCCGCACGCCTCTGGAAGGCGGCGCGGCAGCAGGTTTCAGGGCTTCATTCCCCCCGCATCGGAGAGGAAGCGATGGAGGCGCCGCCCCGGGGGCGCCCGGCCTACACGGCGAACTTCAGGGCGAAGCGCTCAGCGCCGAGGCGTTTCTGGATGGCCTGCGCGACGAACTCGGCATCGCGGCCGACCGCGCCGAAGCGGCCGGAGCCCCAGGTGTTCAGCCAGGGCAGTCCGATGAAGTAGACGCCGTCCTCCTTCGTCACGCCACGCTTGTGTTTGGGGCTCCCCGCACCGTTGAAAACGGACGCGTCGAGCCACCGGAAGTCCGGCGTGAAGCCGATGCACCAGACGATCGCGGTGATGCCCGAGCCCGCCAGGGCGAGGCCGGTGACGGGCTCGTCCGGTTCCCAAACGGGGGTGTAATGCTCCTGTACCGGAGCGTCGACGTTGTTCTCGGCGATGTACTTGTCGATGGCCGCGTTGATGCCGTTGTATGTCCGGTCGGCCGCCTCGAGTGAGCGCTTGAGGTTGTCGCGGAATCGCAGCGTTCCGTCGTCATAATCGTCCAGCACGCCGTAGAGCTTCATGCCCTCCTTGGCGAAGCGGCGCAGGTCGATATCCCGGCCACCGTCGCGACCGGTCACGTAGTGATTGGTGTTGTCGCGAACGCCGTCGCGCAGCGGATGGTTGTCGACGGTCATCTCGTAATAGCCCATATCGGCGAGCCACGTGACGACGTCGCGACCGCGGTAGAACCGGGCGCAGCGCGGTGCATCGCCCACCGCGCAATGAACCTTACGGCCCGCCAGGTGCAGATCCTCGGCGATCTGCGCGCCGGACTGCCCGGAGCCGACCACGAGGACTTCGCCCTCGGGCAGCTGGGCCGGATTCCGGTATTGGTTCGAGTGGATCTGCGTCACCGTCGGCGGCAGCTTCTCGGCCATGCGCGGGATGATCGGGGTGTGATAGCCGCCCGAGGCGACGACGACCTCGTTCGCCGTGTAATCGCCGTCCGACGTGTGGACCGAGAAGATCCCGTCTTCGGCTCGTGCGACGCGTGTGACCGCGACGCCCTCGCGGATCGGCGGGTTCACCTTGGCGACGAAGCCCTTCAGGTACGCGACGATCTCGTCCTTCCTCATGAATCCGTCCGGATCCGGCCCATCATAGGGATGGCCCGGCAGGTCGCATTGCCAGTTCGGCGTGACCAGGCAGAACGTGTCCCAGCGCTGGCTCGACCACGTGTGCGCGGCCGTCTGCTTCTCGAAGACGAGATGATCGATCCCGCGCTGCTTCAGGTGATAGCTGACCGAGAGGCCGGCTTGGCCACCGCCGACGATGGCGACCGGGACGTGACGGGGCGTGGACGTCATGGCTCTAACTCCGCGATGGTTCGAGGGAAGGCGCCGGGTTCAGGGTTCGAAGTTCTCGACCGTGACGAGGCCGCCGGGGTCCTGCCGCTGCGCCGCGGCCTCGATCCGGGCGCGTTGGGCCATCGCCGACGGGCACGCGAAGCCGTATGTCTCACGCACCCGCTCGCTCGCGATCGTGAGGGCCGTGCGGGTCTTCTCGACGAAGTCGCCGAGGGCGTAGCGCTCGCCGACCGTGAGGAAATCCTTCGCGACGAGGGAGGGCGAGTAGCAGGCCTCGCGCCGTCCATCGGGCCAGCGGATGTGGACGTGCATCTCAGGCATGGATCGGCTCCCGTTTCACGCGGGCGCAGGCCGCGTAGGTTTCGAGGTGACGCGCGGCGCAGGCGCGCCAGGAATGCTCGGCGGCCCGGGCCGAACCGGCCGCACGCAGGCCCGCGCGGGTTGTCGGTGCCAGGGCGGCCGTCATCGCATCGGCGATGTCCCGGGGATCGCCGGGATCGACGAAGAGGGCGTCGTCGGCCTGGAGGTACTCGGTGAAGGGCGGCCGGCGAGAGACGATCGTCGGGGTACCGCAGGCCATCGCCTCCAGCACGCAGAGCCCGAAGCCCTCCGTCCAGGAGGGAAAGGCGAGAACATCCGCCCTGCGATAGAAGGCCGGCATTTCCTCCTGCGAGACGGGCCCGGTCTCGATCACCGCCTCGCCGCGCCCGACCTCGAGCCCGTGTGCCCTCAGCGCGGTGCGGCAGCGGGCGCCGTAGAATGCGTGGTCGAGAAGCGATGCGCCGCCGACGACCACGAGCTGCGCGTGGCGGTGGCGTCGACGCAGGAGCGCGAAAGCCTCGATGATCCCGGCCGTGTTCTTACGCGCCTCGAATCCGCCGACGCTCAGGACGACCGGCCCGACGCCGATGCCCCAGCGCTCCCGCACGATCGCGTCGGCTTCGGTCGGCGCCTCTCGGTAGATCGACAGGTCCACCCCGTTCCCGACGACGCCGATCTCCGTACCGAGATCGTCCGCGATCCGGTCGGCCCAGGCGTGGCTGACGGAGAGCAGGTGCGTGGCCTCCCGAATGGAGCGATCCTGCCAGTCCGCGAGCACTGGGTCTGCGAAGCTGTCGACGTGGTGGACCGTCCGCACGAAGCCGGGGATCAGGCGGCGGTGCTTGAGCGTCGCGAGTGCATTGCCGCCGATGCCGCAATGGGCGTGAAAGACATCGAAATCACAGGCAGCAGGGGACGCGAAGTGGCGCAGGTAATCGTCGATGCGAGCCCGCACGCGGTCGACCGTCGTGCCGCCGACTGGCTGTGCAGCCACCGAGACCATCGGGCAGGCGGCTGCGCGAAAGAAGCCGTGCCCGGACGGATCGGGGGCGTGGACCGCCGCCTCGTGTCCGAGCGCGCACAGGGCCTCGGCAAGGGCGAGGCAATGCGCGACGCCGCCCCGCGGATTGGTGGAGTGGGTCAGGACGGCGATGCGCAGGGCCGTCATGGGACGGCACCGAGGCCGTCCTGGCCGCAGCCGATCAGCGGGCTGAGCGCGAAGTCCCAGACCACGGCCTCTCCACCGGCGGCATCGCGCACGCGGGCGACCCGGCTGGCGTCGATCTGACCCACCGTGGCGACCGCGATGTCCCGTTCGGCGAACCGCGCGCGAACGGCGGGCGTACGCTCAGGGTGCACGCTCAGGAGGTAGCCGAAGCTCGGGAAGGCGGTGAGCCAGCGATCGAGCGGCACATCGGCCGGCCGCGGGATCGCGTCGAGATCTATGACGCCGCCGACGTTCGAGCATTCGAGCAGCATCAGGGCGGTGCCGACGACACCCGCCATGCTGATGTCCTTGGCCGCCCGGCAGAGCCCGTCCTCGGCGAGGCCCGGCAACAACGCGAGATCGCCGCGCAGACGCTCGCCGGCCGTGCCGGTCGAGGCATCCCAGTACGGGTATGGGTCGCGGAAGCGCCCGCGCAGGTCGATCGCCGCAACGAGGTCATCGCCGGGCGCCGCGTCGAAACTCGTGAGCAGGCGCCGGCCGGCCCGGCCGAGCACGGCGACCGCGAGGTTGCCGGTATCGGCCCGGGTATTGGTATGACCGCCGACGATCGGGACGCCGTAGAGCGCCGCCGCGTCGGACAGGCCAGCCAGGATCGGCTCCGCCGCCGCGGCATCCCGGCTCCACAGCGCGTCGACCAAGGCGAGCGGGCGCCCGCCCATGGCGGCGATGTCGCTGAGGTTGACCATGATGCCGCAATAGCCAGCGAAGTACGGATCGGCCGCGACGAAGCTGTCCAGGAAGCCCTCGATGGCGAACAGCAGATGGCCGTCGCCATCCGGTATGGCGGCGCAATCGTCACCGACCGGCACCGTGGCGCGCCGGACGTTCAGCCCGAGCCGCGCGACAACGGCATCGATGTCGCGCTTGTGCGCGACGCCGCGCGCGTCGCGGATCTGGCGAGCCAGGGCCTGGAGGTCGAAGCCCGCCGCCATCAGGCGGCCTTACGGAACGTGACGAGCCCGTGCTCGGGATCGTGCATCGGCGGGTAGGCCGCGAGATCTGCCTGCATCAGGTGATGCGGCCGCCCGTGCAGGTCGACCGCGTCGAGGCTCGTCCAGTGCAGGGCTTCGAACAAGGGTACGTTGCGGTCCTGCACATGGGCCAGGAACCGGGTGCAGCCCCGCGCGCGGGCCGAGGAGACCGCGACCTGGATGAGCCCGGCGCCCAGAGCGGCGGTGCCGCGGAACGGACCGGCGACGGCCAGGCGCGAACCCCACCACTCGCCGGGACGCGCCTGACCTTCGTGGATGCGCACGGTGCCGACGACGGCGTCGGCGTCGCCGCCGAGGGTCGAGAGGGCGCAGATCGGGATCGCGTGCGCGTCGACGGCGTCGCGGTCGTCATCGGTGAAGATGCGCTGCTCCGCGCAGAAGACCTGGCGGCGCAGGGCCGCGCAGGCGCGTCGCTCCCACGCACCCGTGGCGAATTTGATGCGGAAGTGGCTGGGCCAGTAGGGCGGCACCGGTTCGAGGATCACGATGCCGTCCCCGCCCGCTCGTAGGTGGAGAGCGCCGAGCAGGCGCCGCAGCGCCCGCAACCCGCCTTGATGTCGGTGGAGCGCAGATCTGCGGTCGCCAGCATGGCGGCGAGCGGCGCCAGGATGGCGTGCATGAAGTCGGGGCCGGGCGCCGGGTGGCTCTCCAGTGGGGTCCCGGAGATCGGCACGAACGGCACGACGAACGGGTAGACGCCCATCCCGATCAGGCGCTCGGCCATCGCCAGGATCGCCTCCGGCGCGTCGCCGAGGCCCGCCAGGATGTAGGTCGAGACCTGACCCCGCCCGAAGACCGGCACGGCCGCCGCGAAGGCGTCGAAGTACCGATCCAGCGGCACGCCGGCCTTTCCGGGCATGATCCGGGCCCGGATCTCGGGCGTGACGGCCTCCAGGTGCATCCCGAGGGCATCGATGCCCGACGCCTTCATCCGCTCGAACCAGCGGTCGTCATCCGGCGGCTCGCACTGGGCCTGGATCGGCAGGTCGACCGCGGCTTTGACCGCGAAGGCGCTCTCGCAGAGCACGGCGGCGCCCCGGTCAGTGGTGTTCGGCGTCCCGGTCGTCATGACCATGTGCCTAACGCCGTCGAGGAGCACGGCCGCGCGGGCGACCTCGGCGAGCTGTTCGGGCGTCTTGTGCGCGACGGTGCGGCCGGCGGCGAGCGATTGGCCGATCGAGCAGAACTGGCAGGTCTTGGTGCGGCTCGCGTAGCGGATGCAGGTCTGGAGCACGGTGGTGGCGAGCACGTCCCGCCCGTGCAGCACGGCGATCTTCGCGTAGGGCACGCCGTCGAAGGTCGAGAGCGCGTAGAAGCGCGGCTTGCCCGGGAAGGTCGCCTGCCCGATCACCACGCCGTCATGCTCGATCACCGAGACCCCGTTGGCGTCCGGGCGGCGGACCAGGAAGGGCGACTCGAAGGCGGCCTCGGTGTGGACCGGCACCATCACGGTGCGCCCCGCGATGGTCATGGCCTTGTGGTCCGATGGCCCGGCCCCGCCGCGGCGGCTCGGGGCCCCGGCACGGCTGTCGGCGAGCCTAACGCCGTAGGATTGCAACGCGTTGATCAGGCGTTCCGTCGGCATCCCGACCAGGGCCGCCACCACCGGCGGGCACGTGGGAAGGCTCGTCGGAAGCGGAGAACTGCTCATGGTCGAGGCTCCGGAAATCGGTCTGGGAACGGGTCGGCTGGTGCACGAACGAGGCCGGGCGGTCGTCGTGGAGCAGGCTGAGGAGTTCGGGCCTCGCGTAGTGGCCGACGGAGTCCATCATCCGCTTGCGCTTGGTCACCAGCGCGAGGTCCATATCGGCGATCAGGATGCCCTCGCCGGCGCCCAGCGGCTCCGCGAGGTGCCGGCCCTCGGGCGAGACGATGGCGGTGCAGTTGCCGCCGCGGCAAGCGCCGCGCAGGCGCTCGTCCGGGCAGACCTGCTCCACCTGCGCGTCGGTGAGCCAGCCCGTGGCGTTGACCACGAAGCAGGCCGCCTCCAGGGCGTGGTGGCGGATCGTCACCTCCATCTGGTCGGCGAAGATCTGGCCCACGAGCGAGCCCGGGAACTGCGCCGCGTGGATCTCCTCATGGCGCACCATCAGGGCGTAGCGGGCGAGCGGATTGTAGTGCTCCCAGCAGGCCAGCGCGCCGACGCGCCCCACCGCCGTGTCGACCACGGTGAGGCCTGCGCCGTCGCCCTGACCCCAGATCATGCGCTCATGGTAGGTCGGCGTGATCTTCCGGCGCTTGAGCTTGAGGCTCCCGTCGGCATCGAAGATCAGCTGCGCATTGTAGAGCGAACCGTGATCGCGCTCGTTGACGCCGAGCACGATCACCGCCCCGTGGCGGCGTGCAGCGGCGGAGACGGCCTGGGTGACGGGCCCCGGCACCGTCACGGCCCGCTCGTAGAGGCGCAGGTGCTCGGCGCCCTGCATCGCCGGCGGCAGCACGAACGAGAAGTAGGGATAGTAGGGCACGAAGGTCTCGGGGAAGACCATGAAGCGCGCCCCCTTGGCGGCGGCCTCGTCGATGGCATTGAGCACCCGTTCCAGGGTCCCCTCCGGCCGGTCGAGATCCGGCGCGATCTGGACGGCGGCGGCCCGCACGATCCGGCTGTCTGTCATGGGAACTCCTCCGGCTGTGACGGCGGCCGCGTCGCGCGCAGCCGCCGGATGCGACGTCCCGGACGGGGTGCAACCGGGCCGGTCAGACGGTCCAGGTGTCGATGATCACCGCATTGTCGCGCTTGTGCAGGAGGATGCAGTCCAGGACATCGAGCGGGTTGATCATGCGGATGCCCTCGATGAAGGCGGCCTCACCGTGACCGTAGAGGGCCTGAGTCGAGAACCGGCAGGCGTAGACCTTGCCACCCTCGGCCATGAACTTCTCGAGCTGGTTGTTGAAGTTGAGGTGCCCCGGGAAGGCCTCGTCGCCGAGCCGCGGGAAGCCGCGCTGGACACCGAGCGTGATGCCGGGTCCGTAGAGAAGGATCGAGGTCTCGAAGCCCTTGCGCTGCAGACGCGTGGCCTGGAGCAGGTTCACGAGGCCGATGGAGCCCTCGAACGCGACGGTGTGGAAGGTCACCAGCGCCTTCTGGCCCGGCTCGGCCTTGACGTCCTCGAAGACCTTCTCCTCGTAATCGACCAGGAAGTCGCCCTTCTTGTGAGGCTCGCGGTTCACAGCAGGCATTGATCTCTCTCCTCGATGGATTGGACCGCGGCAGCCGGAGCCTCCGGCGGTCACACGTCGTCCATGGCAAGCGGTGTGCCACAATGCGGCGATCAATAAGTCTATCAATGAGCCTGTATGGTATGCATACAATAAACCGATCAATCATCACACGAACCATCGTCGTTCGTAAATTATGACGCTCATCGTTCGAGCAAGTCTTGCCTCGCGATCGCTCAGTAGATGCTCAGGCGATGATCGCGGATTGCAGGCATTGTATGGATGAATCAGCCCTCGCAGCTGGAATCGATCGCGGTACGGCTATTGCTAGCCATACAATTCAGAATTGATCGTATTATGACCCGGGCCGCGACGAATGACTTCGCCAGAGCGAGACGAACGACCGAACCCGCAGACTGGCGGGTCCGGGGGCTGGACGCCGGATCTGAAGCGGTGGGGCAAGCCGCACTACCTCGCCATTGCAGAGGCGTTGGCCGAGGACATCCGAACCGGGCGTCTGACAGCGGGGACGCGCCTGCCGACCCAGCGCGCGCTCGCCGAGGCGCTCGACCTGAACTTCACGACGGTGTCGCGCGGATACGTCGAAGCCCATAAGCGCGGGCTGATCGAGGGGCGCGTCGGTCAGGGAACCTTCGTGGTCGATCCCGCTCGCCCGGCGCGTTCGACCGGTGCCACGGCAGCGCGTCGGACCGGTCCCGTCGACTTCACCATGAACCTGCCCCCCGAGCCCGACGCGCCGGCCCTGCAAGCCCGCATGCAGGCCTCGTTCGCGGACCTGTCCGGCGATCTCACCAACCTGCTGCGCTACCAGGGCTTCGGCGGCACGGATGAGGACAAGGAAGCGGCTCTGCGCTGGCTGAAAGGCCGCGGGGTCGTCACGTCCCGGGAGCGTCTGCTGATCTGCCCGGGTGCGCACAGCGCCCTGTTCGGCATACTGGGGCAGGTCGCCCGGGCGGGCGACACGATCTGCGCCGAGCGGATCACCTATCCCGGGATCCGCGCGCTCGCCGCACATCTGCGCCTGCGCCTCGTCGATTTGCCCATGGACCGATACGGGGTCGATCCGGATGCCTTCGCCGCCGCCTGCACCAAAGTCGCGCCGAAGGCCATCTACCTGAATCCGTTGCTGCAGAACCCCACCACGGCGACCCTGCCCAGGACGCGGCGCGAGGCCGTGATCGCGGTTGCGCGGCGATACGCCGTCACCATCATCGAGGACGACGCCTACGCCCGGATCTGCCCTACTCCGCCGCCGAGTTTTGCGGAACTCGCGCCGGAGATCACCTACTACGTGGCGGGACTGGCCAAGTGCCTGGGCGCCGGACTTCGGCTCGCCTTCCTGGTCGCCCCGAGCGCCCGTTCCGCCCTGCCGCTCGGAGGCGCACTCCGAACCGCAACCGTCATGGCCTCGCCGATCTCGACGGCCCTGGCGACGCGTTGGATCATGGATGGCACGGCGGAGGCCATCGTCCAGTTCGTCCGCGAGGAATCGGCCGCGCGCCAGCGCATCGCAACCGCGATGCTTCCCGCCGGGACCTACACGGCCGATCCGCACGCCTTCCACGTCTGGATCACGTTGCCCGAGGGGTGGACGCGCTCGGCCTTCGCCAGCCAAGGTCGGTCGGCCGGGCTCGGCGTCATCGCCAGCGACCCGTTCTGCGTCGCGGGGACGCCACCGGAGGCGGTCCGTCTCTGTCTCGGCGGCCCCTCGACCCGTCAGCAGATCACGCACGGCTTGGAGGTGCTCGCCCACGCCCTCGAAGGCTCCCCGGCCCTCGCCTCGGCCTACATCTGAACCGCCCAGGCCCCATAGCGGTCGAAGCACACGCCCGGTCACTCGATGATGCGCGCGGCGGCCGTACCCGTGACCCGCCGGATGGCGATTGGGAATGACGACGACGATGACCGCGTGATCAAGGTCTTTCCGGTCATCGGCCGCGCAGCCGAAAACCGCCTGATCGCGATCGCCATGCGTAGGTCCCCCGGCGACCTCGGAAGGTCTGCCTCCGGGCTACGCTGCCGTGAGCGACCCGAACTCGGGCGGCAACAGGCCATCTTCGCCTCCCGCGTCCGCAGATTCGCCTCCCGCGTCTGCAGACGTGGCACTCAGGTCACCCAACGGACTTCGCGCTGCCGCAGCGCATCGACGAGATCGTCCGATGCCGCTTCGCTCGCGCGACCAATCTGCGACGCAGCGGCCAGGACCGTCACGAAGGGCGTTGACTCGGACCCCCGAAGCCGTTCAGAACGCATCCCATTGCGGGCGTAGTTCAGTGGTAGAACGTCAGCTTCCCAAGCTGAATGTCGTCGGTTCGATCCCGATCGCCCGCTCCACGCCATTCCCCGTCGAAGACGACCGCGTGCGGTAGGCCCGCCCCTGCTCGGGACGGCCCTACCGGTCGACCGCGCGCCGTCCCGAATATCGAGAAACGCGCCATCCGACATCTGGCAAACGGCGATTCGATCGCGCGTCAGGCCGTCCGGGACGGGGCCTGAGCGAGGGCGGCCTTGGGCATGAGCATGTGCACGCCCTTGTTGCCATCGACCGTCTGGGTGATCCGCAGGTTGCCGGCCAGCGAGCACAGCATATAGGCTTGGTTCCGGGTGAGTCCGGTGCGCGCGCAGACGAGGCGGACCATCTCGCGCACGGCCTGCCGCATCGCCTCGTCGAGGCTCTCGTGCAGGCCGATGGACATCAGGTCGGTGGGGGTCTCGGCGAAGGGCCAGGCGCCCGGGAGATCCTTGCGCACGGTGAGGCGGAACGTGCCGGTGAGCCCGGTCTCGAGCGCCGTGATGCAGACCTCGCCGTCGCCCTGGACCCCGTGGCCGTCCCCCGCGTAGAAGCCGCCGCCGGGATTGAACACCGGCAGGTACAAAGTCGTGCCGACCCGCATCTCCTTGTTGTCCATGTTGCCCCCGAAGGCGCGGGGCACCGGCGTGCCGACCCGGCCCCATGCGGCGGGCGGGGCGGTGCCCAGGATGCCGAAGAACGGGTCGAGGGGCAGTTCCGTGCCCCAGGGCAACCGGCAGAGGCCGCGGGCGGTGTCGATGTCGGCGTGGATCGTCTCGTAGTCGGTGAACTCGTCCGGCAGGGTGCCGAGCAGCGGCAGGATCGCCACGAAGCCCCAGTCGAGGCGGAACTTCAGGTCGAGGATGTCGACCTGCAGCATGTCGCCGGGCTCGGCGCCCGCCACGTGGACCGGACCGGTGACGAAATGCGGGCCGGGGCCGCGCTGCAGGGTGTCGAGGGCGTGGAGCAGGTCGGCCGGCACCCGGGCCGGATCGGGATGGAGCGACTCGCGCCCGCCCGCCGGATGCGAGTGCAGGGTGACGGTGTCGCCGGACGCGACGGTGAGCACCGGCGGCAGGGCGGCGTCGAAGTAGCCGAGCACCATCGTCTCGGGCGTGGCGGGGATCTCGTGATGCGTGGACACGGCGTCTCCTTGTTGTGCCGTCAGACGGCGATGTGACGGGTGAGCGTATCGTGGTTCAGCGCATGGGGGGCGCCGCGCTCGACGACGCTGCCCCGGGACAGCACCACCACGGCGTCGGCGACCCGCAATGCGAAATCGAGATACTGCTCCACGAGCAGCACTGTGATCCGCCCCTTCAGGCCGGCGATCACGGTCTCGATGGCGGCCACGATCGAGGGCTGGATGCCCTCCGTCGGCTCATCCAGCAGGAGCGCCCGGGGTCGCGTGGCGAGCGCCCGGGCGATGGCGAGCTGCTGCTGCTGGCCGCCCGAGAGGTTGCCGCCCGGGCGGTGCCAGAGCCCGCGCAGGGCGGGGAAGAGGGCGACGGCCTCGTCCACGGCATCGGTGCGCTCCAGCCCGTGGGCGCGGGCGGCGACACGCAGGTTCTCGGCGACGGTCAGCTCCGAAAAAATCTCGCGGCCCTGGGGCACGTAGGCGAGGCCCGAACGGGCGCGCCGGTCGGAGGACAGGCGCGTCAGGTCGGTCCCGTCGAGGGCGATCCGGCCGCGGCTCGCCGGGATCAGGCCGGTGAGGCAGCGCAGCAGCGTGGTCTTGCCGGCGCCGTTGCGGCCGAGCACGGCCAGGCAGGCCCCCGGCTCGACGGCGAGGTCGATCCCGCGCAACACCTGCGCACTGCCGTAATGCTGGTCGAGCCCTTCGACGGCGAGGCGTGCCGGTGCGGGCGTATCCCTCATCGCCCGAGGAAGACCTCGATGACCCGGGCATCGCCGCGGGCGCCGCGCATGCTGCCCTCGTAGAGGGTGCGACCCTCGTGCAGCACCGTCACCCGGTCGGCGACGGCCTCCACGAAGGCCATGTCGTGCTCGATCACCAGGATCGCCCGGTCCGGCCGCCGAAGCGCGCGGATCAGGGCAGCGGTGTGGGCCGTCTCGGCGTCGGAGAGACCGGCCACCGGCTCGTCGAGCAGGAGGAGCGCGGGCTCTGCGGCCAGCACCATGCCGATCTCCAGCCACTGCTTCTCGCCGTGGGCGAGGCGTCCGGCCAAAACCGCGGCACGCGGGGCGAGGCCGATCTCCCCCAGGACGGAGTTGATGCGGGCGGGGCGTTCGCGGGACGCCAGCGCGGGCCCGCAGCCAATCTCCAGATTCTCGCGCACGGTGAGGGCCGGGAAGACGCTGGGCTTCTGGAACTTGCGCCGCACGCCGGCCCGGGCGATCGCGGCCTCGGAGCACTGGGTCAGGTCGAGCCCGTCGCCCAGGGTCACCCGGCCGGCGACCGGCTTGGTGATGCCGGAGATCACGTCGAGCAGCGTGGTCTTGCCGGCGCCGTTCGGCCCGATCACGGCCCGCACCTCGCCGGGATCGACCGCCAGCGAGACGGCATCGAGGGCGGTGAAGCGCCCGAAGGCGACCGTCAGGGCATCGACCACCAGGGCGCTCATCGGGCCGCCCGCAGCCAGGTCGGGCGGAGGCCCGCGAGGTCGAGGAGCCCGTTCGGTAGAACCAGCACCACGAGGAGCACCAGTCCCGACAGGATGAAGGGCCACGCCTCCGGCATCGCGGCGCTGAGCCAGAATTTCAGGCCGTTGACGAGCACGGCGCCGATCACCGCCCCGCCGAGCCGCCCCAGCCCGCCGATCGCCACCCAGACGGCGATCTCGATGGAGAGGTCCGGCGCCAGCACCCGCGGGTTGATGATGCCGACCTGCGGCACGTACAGGATGCCGGCCAGGGCGGCGATCATGGCCGAGAGGCACCAGATCCCGAGCTTCAGCCGGGTGGTGCTGTAGCCCAGCGTGCGCAGGCGGGTCTCGTCGTCGCGGCAGGCGAGCATCCGCCGCCCGACGGCACTGCCGACCAAGAGCCGGGCGCCGGCGAGCACGGCGGCCAGTGCCATCAGCGTGGCAACCGCGAGGCCCGTGACCACGCCGGGGGAGCCCATCGGCCAGCCGAACAGCAGCGGGAAGCCGGTCATGCCGTTGTTGCCGCCGAGACCGGTATCGTTGCGGTACATCAGCAGCATCGCGACGTAGACCAGCGCCTGGCTGATGATCGAGAAGTAGACGCCGTTGACCCGCGAGCGGAACGAGGCGAGCCCGAACAGGAAGGCGACGAGGCCGGCGACCGCCAGTGCGACCACGAAGGCGTAGGCGGCGTGGTCGAGGCCCGCCCAGTAGGCCGGGAGGCTCTTCCAGCCCATGAACTGCACGAAGTCCGGCAGCACCCCGGTCACGGCGGCTCCGTGGGCGAGCAGGTGCATGGCGCAGACATAGCCGCCGATGGCGAAGAACAGCCCGTGCCCCAGGCTGAGGATGCCGAGATAGCCCCAGACCAGGTCGAGGGAGACGGCCAGGATCGCGAAGGCGGCGAGCTGGCCCAGGGCGTTGACGAGGTAGGGGGCGGGGGGAGCCACCAGCAGGGCCGCCGCGGCGGCGAGGCAAAGCCCGACCAGCCCGGCGACCAGGGGATCGCGCAGGGCCCGCGTCGCCGGCCCGGTCGGGCGCGCCAGGGCGGTCCGGAGGGTTCCGCTCATCGCCGCCGCCGGACCGCGAACAGCCCCTCGGGCCGGCGCTGCAGGAACAGGATGATGCCGACGAGCACGATCACCTTGGCGGCAACCGCGCCGGAGATCGGCTCGAGCAGCACGTTGGCGCCGCCGACCCCGAGCGCCGCCACCAGGGTCCCGGCGAGGCTGCCGACGCCGCCCAGCACCACGACCATGAAGCTGTCGATGATGAAGCCGGAGCCCATGCCGGGATTGACGCTGTAGATCGGGCAGAGCGCCACCCCGGCGAGCCCCGCCAGCCCCGAGCCGAGGCCGAAGGCGAGGCGGTCGACCCGGCGGGTCGGCAGCCCCAGGCAGGCGGCCATGTCGCGGTTCTGGGTCACAGCGCGGATGTCGAGCCCGAGGGGGGTGCGGCGCAGGATCAGCAGGGTCAGGGCCAGCGTCGCCACCGCGAAGCCGATGGCGAAGAGGCGGTTCCAGGTGACGACGAAGTCGGCGTAGAGCGGTACGCCGCCGCTCACATAGGCCGGCGTCGCGAATTGCAGATTCTGCGTCCCGACGGTGACGCGGATGAGATTCACCAGGAACAGGCTCACCGCCCAGGTGGCGAGCAGGCTCATCAGCGGGCGCCGGTAGAGGTGGCGCAGGATCAGCGCCTCGACCACGATCCCCACCAGGGCGACGGCGCCGAAGGCCACCGGGATCGCCGCGACGAGGTAGAGGTCGAGCAGCCCGGGGGCGAACCGGCGCAGGGCCTCCTGCACACCGTAGGTGGCGTAGGCGCCGAGCATGATGAACTCGCCCTGGGCGAGGTTGATGACGCCCATCAAGCCGAAGATGATCGCGAGCCCGGCCGCCGCCATGAACAGGATGCTGGCGAAGCTCAACCCGTTGTAGACGACCGCGAGGGCATCGCCGATCGCGACCGCGCGGCCGACCCGGGTGAGCCCCGCATCGACGGCCGCCCGGAAGGCCGGATCGGTCGCGTAGGCCGGATCGCCCTTCAGCGCCGCGAGCCGCGCCCGGGCGGTCCCGGACGGGCTCGCCGCCACGGCGCCGATCGCCGCGACGCGCCGGGCCGGATCGGCCGAGGACAGGGCAGCCGCCTGGGCGAGGCCGGCGATAGTGGACTTCAGACCGGGATCCGTCTCCGCGTCCCGCGCCCGGTCGAACACCGCCTCCGGCACGGTCGCGATGCGCCGCTCCAGGACCGCGAGACCGGCGGCGCGCGCCGCCGGATCCGGTCCGGTCAAGAGGCCGATCATGCCGCGGGCGGTCTCGACGGCGCCGCGCTGGCGCAGGCCGAGGACGGGCGCGCGCGCCTCCGCGGCCGGCCGAACCGCGTCGGTGACGGCGTCGCGGCCCTCGGGCGCCCCCGGGCGATCGAGCAGGACCGCGCCCTCGGCGGTGCAGGACAGGCGGCGCTCGGCCAACGCGCCCAGGATCCGCCCCGCGAAGGCGAGGTCATCGCCCGGCAGCGCGCCGCCGGCCTGGACGAGGCCCTCGGCCCCGCGCACCTGCGCTGCCCCGTCGCCGCAGAGCGCGGCCGCGAGCGCCGCCCGGTCGAATGGCGCGGCGCTGGCCGGGAGAGCGAGACAGGCGAGCGCCAGGGACCAGAGCGCCACGAGGGCACGCCGCCCCGGATCAGCCATAGGGGCTGAACGGGACCGGCTTCGGGGCGTCGGGGGATTGCCAGAGCACGTCGAAGCCGCGCTTCTCGTTGACCGACCCGATGAAGACGCCGCGGGAGACGTAGTTGTCCGCCCCCGTCATGGTCAGCGTGTAGCCCGACGGGTCGTCGAAGCTCAGGCCCGCGAAGGCCTTGCGCACCTCCGGGACCGCGAAGGACCCCGCCTTGGCGGCGGCCAGCGCCCAGAGCTGGACGCTGTCGTAGGCCGAAACCATCGGATCGATCACGGTGTCGGCGCTGAACGGGACGTTCTTGGCCTTCACGTAGGATGCCCAGTCGCCGAGGAATTTTCTGTTCCGCTCGCCCTTGGCGGCCTGCAGATAGGCCCAGCAGTTCAGATGGCCGACGAGCTTCCCGGTATCGAGACCCTCCAGATCGGCCTCCACCATGTCGAGGCCGAGGATCGGGACGTCGGTGGCACTGATGCCCTGGTTGGCGAATTCGCGCAGGAAATTGGGGATCGAAGAGCCGACGACGGTAAGCACCACGATCGGCTGGCCGCCGGGCTGGCTGGCGAAGCTGCGCACCTGGTTCACCAGCGTCTGGAAGTTCGAGAAGCCGAAGGGCACGTATTCCTCGCGCCACGCGGTCTCGGGGATGCCCTTGCCCGTCCAGTAGCCCTTCAGCTGCTTGTTGATCGTGCGCGGCCATACATAGTCCGAGCCGATCATGAAGAAGCGCTTCGCGCCGACCCCGTCCGGACCCATCAGGTAGTCGACCGCGGGCAGCACGGAACTCGCCGGCGGTGAGTTCACGTAGACGACGTTCTTCGAATTCTCGTCGCCCTCGAAATGCAGCGGGTAGAACAGCAATCCGTCATTCTGCTCGACGACCGGAAGCACCGACTTCCGCGACACCGAGGTCCAGCACCCGAACAGGGCCGCGACCTTCTCCTGCTGGAGCATCTGCCGTCCGACCTGTGCGTAGAGCGGCCAGTCCGAGGCGGGATCGGAGGTCACGACCTCGATCTGACGGCCGTTGACGCCGCCGCGCCCGTTGATCTCGTCGGCCGCCATCCGGACCACGTGGTTCAGCCGGCCCTCAAGATTGGCCATCGTGCCGGAGGACGAGAACAGGCAGCCAAGCTTGACCGTATCGGCGGCGAAGGCCGGCCGGATCAGCGCAGGCGCCGCCAGGAAAGCCGCCGTGCCCAGGACGCCGCGCCGCGTGAGTTGCGTCATCGATTCCAAAGCTCCCTTGGCTGACCGCTCGATTGTCGGCCGCGGGGTCGGGGACGGGAAGGTCAAAGAGGCTGCAGATCGCCGGATGGCTTGCGCATATTGGCGTCACTTGTACACGCGGCGAGCAGAATTCGCCCGGGAACATCCGCTTCGGAGTCCCGAATACGGGGCCGACGTATAACGGCACTGAAGCGCGGCCGCTTCTGAGGCCCGGAGCGGTCATGCCGCGGATCCCGACATCCGCTTCCCGGGGCGAGCCGATATGTGCGCCCGTCACGACAATGATCGCCGTCCCGCATTCTTGACCGGCTGCTCACGGTTCGAGCCAAGCCTGAAACGCGTCCTCGGCTGATGCGCCGCGGCGCTGACGCTCGGCTTCGGACCGGCTACGGCGTGGGCGGCACGGAAATGGCAGCGCAGCGGCGAGCGATCCGGGCTGGGAGCGGCGCAGGGATGGAAACGGCATCGGCGATCGGCGCGGCAGTCCGCGCGCAGCGGGGCCGGGTTGAGGCTTTGTTCGCGGCGCTGGCCCGCTGCGGCCGGACCGAGCCCGGGTTCACGCGGGCCTCCTATAGTCCGGAGGAGACCGCGGCCCATGCGGTCGTGGTGCGCTGCGCCGAGGAACTCGGCCTCGCGGTCCGGTGGGATGCCGCCGCCAACACCACCATGACCCTGCCGGGCCGGGACCGCCGCTTGCCGCCGATCCTGATCGGCTCCCATCTCGACACCGTGCCCCAGGGCGGCAATTACGACGGGGCCGCCGGCGTGGTGGCCGGCCTCGCCGCCGTCGCGGCCATCCGCCGGCTCGGTCTGACGCCGGAGCGCGACATCACCGTCATGGCGATCCGCGCCGAGGAGAGCGTCTGGTTCCAGGTGTCCTACGTCGGCAGCCGGGCGGCGCTCGGCAGCCTCCCGGACGGGGCCCTCGATGCAGTCCGGATCGACGACGGCCAAGCCCTCGCCGCGCATATCGCCCGGGCGGGCGGCGACCCGGAGGCGCTGCGGGCCGGCCCGCCCGCCCTCGACGCCGCCGCGATCCACGCCTTCCTGGAGGTGCATATCGAGCAAGCTCCGAGCCTCGAGGAAGCCGGGATCCCGGTCGGGCTCTGCACCGGGATCCCGGGCAACGTGCGCTATCCCGATGTCCGCATCCGCGGGCGTTACGACCATGTCGGCACCCCGCGCCGCTTCCGCCGGGACGCCGCCATGGCCGGCGCGGAGATCGCCCTCGCCCTCGACCGGGTCTGGGCGGAGCGGGAGGCGGCCGGCTGCCCGATGGCGGTCACCTTCGGCCGGTTCCACACCGACGCCGCGGCGCACGGTATGACCACGGTCCCCGGCGAATTCCGCTTCAGCCTGGACATGCGGGCCTACACGGCCGGGGTGCTGGCGGAACTGGAGGCCGCCTTCCTGGACGCTGTGGCGGCGGCGGAGCGCCGCGGCGTCACGGTGGCGCTCGGGTCCCGAGCGGAGGCCTCCGTGGGCGCGGTCGCGCCCCGGATCCGCGACGAGCTCGCGGCGGCGGCGGACGCGCTCGGCATCGCGACCCGGCCCCTGGGCAGCCCCGCCTCCCACGACGCCGCCGCCTTCGCCAAGGCCGGCGTGCCGATGGCCATGCTGTTCGTGCGCAACGCCAACGGCAGCCACAACCCCGACGAGGCCATGGCGATCGACGATCTGCTCGACGCCACCGCGATCCTCACCGTCTGGCTGGCGGCGGAAACCTGCGGCGGCTGAGGACCAGTCTCCTCGGGCACCGCAACGCGCGAGACTGACCACCTGCGCAGTCCGGCGGCGGCATGTCAGTGACCGTCTGGCACCGCTGCGGGATCGCGCGCGTAGGCGATCCGGAAGGCGGTCGGGAACGGCGTGCCGTCATCCTCGACGGCGCTCTCGGCGCGGAGATCGTCCCGGAGGAGGATCCGGCGCACCATCTCCGGGATCATGACGCCGGCCATGTAGCGGCCCAGGCATTCGTGGTGACCGAGGCCGAAATGCAGGTACGCGTGGTCGGGCCGGGTCGGGTCGAAGCGCTCGGGATCGGGCACCCAGTCGGCGTCGAACATCGCCGACAGGCTGAGGGGCAGCACCACCCTGCCCTTCTGGACCTGGCGCGCCCCCGGACCGCCGCGTCCGAGCACGTGGTCGGTCTCGGCCTGCCGGAACATGAAGGCGACGATCGGCGCGAAACGGAGCGCTTCCCATACGAAACCGTCGAAGGCCGCGATGTCGTCCGCGGCGGCCCGCGCCGCCGCGTGGACGTCCGGGCGCCGCAGGATCTCGGCCAGGGCATTCACCACGGCCTCCGCGGTGGTCTCGATGGTGCCGATGAGGAGACCGCCGACGTTGATGACCACCCGGTCGATCCCGAAGCCGGCCGCGACCGGCATCTGCAGCCGGAGCAGCCGCGTGAGCACGTCGTCGGGCGGGTTCGCGCCCGCCTCGATGGCCGCGAGCCGGGCCGGAATGAGCGACTCGAAAGCGGCCTGCATCTCCGCGCGGGCGTGCTCGGCGGCGGCCTGGATCTTCGCGGCATCCGCACGCCCGTCGAAGGGCAGGTTGTTGAACTGGTCGAGCTGGTTCGCATACGACCAGCGCAAGAGGTCGGCGTCGGGCGCCGGGAAGCCGAGGAACGCCTGGACGATCCGCATCGGCACCAGGCGCGCAATCGACGCGACGACGTCGAGCGATCCGCCGCCCGCGTCGAGAACCCCATCGGTGATCGCGCCCGCGCGCGTTCGGATGGCCGGAAGATCGCCCCAGGGCAGCACGGCGCGCATCACCGCCTTGTCGCGGTAGTTCACCTCGGTCCCGTCGAGCGCCAGCATGAACGAGCCCATCTTGGGCTTGTAGAGTGCGACGGAGAAGACGCCCGGCAGGGAGAGGATCTCGGCCACGTCGGCGCGCTTGGCCACGAGGACGACCGCGCCGCAATCCAGGATCGGCGCACGCTCCCGCAACTGCGCGAAGAAGGGTCCGGGGGCGCGCCGGATCCAGTCGCGGGCCACCGGCCAGCGATTCGCCACCGGCAGGGCTTCCAGCTCCGCGAGGCAGGGCGCGGCGGGATCGGGCATGCGCGACTCCATTCCACGAGGCGGCCGCGTTCGGCGGGGCGGGCCGTCAGTTGAGGGAGATATCCAGGCCTTCGCGCAGGCGCGCGACGAGTTCGCCCTGCCGGTGCGTCTGGGTCTTGGCGAACAGGGCGCGCAGCTGCGTCCGCACGGTGGAGATCGCGATCCCCCGCTCCCGGGCATGGGTGCTGAGCGAGCGCCCCGAGGCGACCGCGTGGGCGAGGACCGCCTCCGCGCCGGTCAATCCGAACAGGCATTGCAGGCGGCCGGGGGCCCCCTCCTGCAGCTTGGGTGCGCCGTTGCGGATCACCACGGCGAGTTCGGCCCTGACCCGCGAGCCCGTGCCCGTCGGACGCTTGGACAGGGGATGGAGCGAGACCCGCATCGGGGTGCCGGTCTCGGCACAGGTGATGGCGATGTGGTCGGCCTGGGTGATCTTGACCCCGCCCTTGGCGGCGGCGAGCGCCTCGGTAGCGGCTTTGGCGATCCGGCGCGAGCACGGCCCGTCCTTGATGGCGAGGCTGCCCCGGTCGAGGGACAGGCCCGTGCGGGACTTCGCCAATGCCTCGGCGGCGCGGTTGGCATGGGCGACGCGCAGACGGGAATCCGTGAGGATCACGGCCGCGTCGAGGAGGTCGAGGGCGGAGGCGAGATCGGAGGACCGCTCCGAGGCCTGCCGCATCAGGGCGTAGAATTCGAAGGCCCGGCGCAGATGCGGCACGAGCGTCGACAGGCGCCGCATCTCGGCGGACTGGAACGGGCCCGCCTCCTCGTCGCGCATGGCCGCGAGGGTCGCCATCACGTCGGCTTCCCGGGCGAAATACGTCACCAGGCTGTGCTGGATGCCGAACGGCCGGACGACCTCCTTGAACAGGGCCGTCTCGCGGAACTGGGCGGGATCGACCCCCTCCTCGGCGCGAATCACCTTGCCCTGGTTCGACAGGATGTAGGGAAGCCGGGGGTCCTCGGTGGCGTGCCGGTAGAGGAACGTGCGGTACTGCGTCCGGTCGAACCCCGACACCGCCCACATGGGCTTGCGCGACCCGTCCAGGCTGAACACGGCGAGCTGCCCGACCCGGCCGCCGACGAAGCCGACGAGGTCTTCCAGAAGCGCGGACCACTCTTCCGGCTGGCCGACACGGTCGTAGATCGACCCGACCAGGTGCGAATAGGTCTCGAGTTCTTCCATCGCCACACTCCGCTGTCAGGGACAGGTTGAACGCGGACGTAACCTACGGCTCGCGGTGGTGACCGGCCTCCTCGACAAGCATGGCGGGCGGTGCCGTCCGGGCGGCAGGCTGCGCCACGTGTCCGAGGACGGCGGCGAACGCGGCCGGTGCGCTCTTCGATCGCGTCACGACGGCAGCTCGGGCATGGTCGGGGCCCTGGCTTAGGGTTGCTCGTACATTCGTTTTAGCAACGAGAACGAGAAGCGCGTCCCCCAAATGGATGAGGCATGCGCCGAGGGCCGTGCGATGGCTGTGGGATGGATGGCCGGGAACATCGCATGCCGGCAGGCCCGACCGCGTATCGCTCAGGCGGGGAGCGGCAGGCGTTGCGGTGCGAGCTTAAAGGCGCGTCAGCCGCAGCCGCCATGCGGGGTCCTGGGCGGCGCCCCTGACGGCCGCGCTGGGAGCGGTCGGGAAGACCTGCTCGATCACGTCCCGGTCGACAGGACCCTCCGACACGGTCACGCAGCCGCCGAGCGACAGCGCCAGCAGAGCCGCCAGCGCTGGCACCCGGATCGATCGTTCCGCCGTCCCGGCGCGGACGCGGCGCGGCGCGCACATGGCCCCGCCCCCCAGTTGATGGTCCCTACGCCGCGACCCGTCGCTCCGCGGGCGCCAGATCCCGGCTCGCCTGCTCGATCCGCACCAGCCAGCCCTCGGCGGCCTCGGCGCGTCGTTCGGCAGCCTGGACCCGCGCCTCCATCGCCTGCATCTGCGCGGCGGCCTCGGCCTGGAGCTTCCCGATCTGCGCCTCGGCGCGGGCCCGGATTTCCCCGGCCTTCGCGTCCGCCTGAGCCTGAACCTCGCGCAGCAGCACCTCAAAGGCGCGGACTTCCTGCTGCGAGCGCTTCAATTCCTGGAGCAGGGCGTCCTGCTCGGCGGCCTGCTCCCGCAGGCGCGTTTCCTGCTGCTGGGCGGCGCTCTTGGCCGCGGTGAGGGTGTCGAGCACACCGGTCCAGTCCGAGGGCATCCGGCGGGGCGCCGGAGCCGCGCCGTTCACCACGGCGATCACCGGCGCCGGCTGGGGGGATGCGGCCGGCGGCTTGTCCTGGCCGTCCTGCCGGTGCGCGACGATCTGCGCATCGAGGTTGGCCCAGAACGCCTCGTCCATCGCTGGCATCGCGGTTCCCTTCTGCCCGTTCATGTCTCAAGACGGCGGCGTTGGCGACGCTGCGTCACGCGTCTCTCCGGAAACGCCCGCCACAGCATCATCCGCAGGTCGAAGAACCCCCGATGGCCGGGCGTTCGACGATTGCTCTCAAATGGCCGACACGGCGGTCCTGCGCGAATCGGCAGGGGCCATGACGAATTCGGCCTCGATCGTTTCGGAGATCCGCCGCAGCCACTCCTCGGCCAGCGCGGCGCGCTCCTCGGCGATACGGGCCCGCTCCTCCGCGGCCCGGATCTGGATCGCGGCCTGCGCCTCGGCCTCGTCGGTGCGTTGCTCGGCGGCGCGAACCTTCGCATCGGCGTCCCGGAGGTCGGCGCGGACCTGCTCGACGAGGTCCTGGACGCGTCCCTCGTAATCCTGGGCGCGATCCTCGACCGCGCGGATATATTCGGCCGCACCGCGCACCCGATCGAGCAGGCCCGACCATTTCGCGGCCGTCGGGAGCGTGGTCAGGACGACGACCTTGCCCTGGGACATCGCGCCGTCCGTGGTCGGCTCGGTGGCGGCGAGCACCGCGCCGGACTGATCGGAGGCGATCCGTCGTGACTGTTCCATGATCGATCCTGGGGCCGGGCTGGAGGACGGGAGCAACGGGGGTGGAGCGCCCGTTCGCTCAGGCCTCGGCCTCGATCTGGCTCATATGGCCGCCGAGCAGCAGCGTCTTGGCGGCCGCGTCGATCCGGGACAGCCACTTCTCGGCGGTATAGGCCCGGAGGTCGGCGACCCGCACCTGCTCTTCGGCTGCCCGGACCCAGGCTTCCGCCTCGGCCTGGAGCGTGCGCACCCGGGCCTCGGCTTCCGCACGGATCTCCTCGACCTGCGCATCCGCATCGGCCTGGACCCGCTGCAGGCGGATATCGGCCCGCGTCTGTATCTCGTGGGCCCGCATCTCGGAGAGCTGCAGGCGCTGCTGCGTCTCCTTGAGCTCGCGCTGCACGGTTTCGAGCAGCACCCCGTGCGAGGCGCTCTGCTCGCGCAGGCGCTTCTTCTGCTCGTCGGCGAGGCCGACCATGCCGTTGATGATGTCGAGGGTCGTCATCCAGTCGGAGACGGCGTCGGGCTGAACGTCGGACGACGTCGGTCCGGAGGCCTGTTCCGAGACCGGTGCCGGAACCGGCTCGGCGTCGTTGACGGCCGGCTGCGGGACGACCGTGGCCGGGGCCTCCTCGGAATCCAGGCTCAGCCGCAGCGCGGGCATGTCGGCCGGACCGGAGGTCGGTTTGAGCCTTAAGATCTCCGCCGACGGTTTCTCGGAGATTCGGTCCAAACTCTCCGCGACCTGCGTCAGAATGTGGGACCAAGAGGCTGTGGGAGCCGCGATCATGCTCATTTCTGCCTTTCCCATGGCGAACATGGCATGATAGAGACACAGTCATGGTTAATGACTCGTTAATTGTGTATTCGCCCGCAAGCTTTTCATAAGCTCCTCCTAACCACGATTAATCTTCGTCCCGCTCGACCGTCGGGGCGGGCCTGGACCGATCCGCCGTCATGATGCGTCGAATATCCCGCGATGTCCGGGCTGGCCGATGCCCGTGGGGTCAATACATCCTGCAGTATCGGCGCGACCGAGAAAGCCACAGCGGTCAAAGGCAGGCGATATTGGTTTTGAAACTCGATCAATATTTTCGTTACATAGGTTTTTCGAAATATTAGAGATGTATCACAATAAATTTCTCGCCTGTACTTGATGTAATTATTCGATAAGAATCCAATCAATCGGTCGCATTGGTCCGGAGCCCCCAAAAACCGTCCTTGCGTACCGCACATCCGCCTCGCCAGATGGATCTGGATTCGAGAGTGCGCCCGCGCCGCACCGATGCGGCGACATCGGTCGCGTTCAGGACCGGAGGACCGCCAGCGCATCGTCGGCGGGCCGGAAGCGGGCGAAGCGCAGGGCCAGCACCGGCAGGACCAGGAGGTTCAGACCCGTCGAGGTCACGAGGCTGCCCAGGATCACGAGTGCCATCGGTCCTTCGATCTCCCGACCGGGCTCCCCCGCGCCGAGGGCGAGGGGCAGCAGCCCGAGACCGGTGACAAGGGACGTCATCAGGATCGGAACCATCCGGTCGGCCGCACCCTCCGCCGCGGTGGCGGCATCCCAGGGCCGGCCGTCGCGGTTCACCATCTGCTCGTAATGGGCAACCATCATCACGCTGTTGCGCAGCGAGATCCCCGAGAGGGTGACGAAGCCAACGATCGAGCCCAGCGACAAAACGCCGCCCGCGAGCGCGGCCGCCGCCACGCCGCCTACGAAGGCGAAGGGCAGGTTGACGAGGACGAGCATCAGATTCGCCGTGGAACCGGTGACGACAGCGAGCAGCACGACGATCCCGAAGCCCGCCAGCCCGGCATGGATCATCAGGTCGCGCCGGGCCGTGTCCTGCGCCTCCGCGGCCCCCGAGAAGGCGACGTAGACCCCCTCGGGCAGCCGGACCTCGCGGGCGATCTTGCGCTTGGCCGCCGCCACGAAACCCGCCACGTCGCGGCCTTCGACGTTGGCGGTGACCGCCTGCATCCGCTGCGCCCCGAGATGCTGCACCTGATAGCGGCCGGCACTCTCGTAGACATCGGCGACCTGCGAGAGGCGGACGAAGCGGCCGCCGGGCACCCGCAGGGGCAGGTCGCCGACCGCACTGAGCCGGCTCCGTACCTGCGCGTCGAGGATCACCAGCACGTTGACCGTCGCGTTGCCGCGGTAGGTCTGACCGACGACATCGCCCTGGTAGGCGGTGCGCACCGCCTCCAGCACCTCCACCGGATCGAGCCCCCAATGGCGCAGATCGACCGGCCGCAGGGCCACGGTCACCTGCGGCAGGCCGGCCGGGGAGGCCTGCTGGACGTCCCGGGCGCCCTTCACCTCCGCGAGCTCGCGCGCCACCGAGCGGGCGGCGGCCTCGATCCGGTCGAGATCGCTGCCGACCACGTTGACGACCACCGGCGCGGTGAAGCCCGACACCGTCTCCTCGATGCGTTCGGTCAGGAAGGTCTTCAGCGAGAAGGCCGCGCCGGGAAAACCCGCGACCAGCGTGCGGATCGCCGTCTCAATATTCCGCTGCGCGGCCCCGTCGAGGCCAGGCTCCAGGTCGATATGGATCTCGCTGTAATGGGGTCCCGCCGTGTCCTCTCCGGCCTCCGCGCGCCCGATCTGTGCGGCCACCGCCCGTACCCCCGGGATGCCTTTCAGGCCGCCGGTGACGAGGCCGCTGAGCCGCTGCGATTCCTGCAGGGAGGTGCCGGGCACGGCCACCATGTGCAGGATCATGTGGCCTTCCTTCAGGTCGGGCAGAAACACCGCCCCGAGGGTCGGCAGGATGGCGGCGCCGCCGAGCGTCACCAGCACGCTCACGAGCATCGTGATCCGCGGCACCCGGCCGATCCGCGCCAGCAGCGCCAGATATCCCGCGCGGCTCCAGCGCACGACCGGGGGTTCGCGGGTCGCGGCGTCCCGGGCATTGCGGCCGCCGAGGAGGAGCAGCGCCAGCGCCGGCGTCACGGTCAGCGCGACGAGCAGCGAGGACACGACCGCCGCGACGTAGGCGAGGGCCAGGGGGCCGAACAGGCGTCCCGCCACCCCGGTGAGCGCCAGGACCGGCAGGAACATCAGCAGCACCGCCAGGGTGGCGTAGGCGACCGAGCTGCGCACTTCGAGCATCGCGCCGAGCACCACCCGGGCGGCCCCTTGCCCGCCGGGGCGCGCCGCCCGCAGGCGGCGGGAGACGTTCTCGACGCCGATCACCGCGTCGTCGACGACCTCGCCGATGGCAAGGGCGAGGCCGCCCAGCGTCATCGTGTTGAGGCTCTCCCCCCAGGCCTGGAGGGCGAGCGCGGCGGCGATCAGCGACAGCGGGATCGCCGCCGCGCTGATCAGCGCCGCCCGCCAATCCGCCAGGAAGACCAGGAGCACGATCACCACCAGGACCCCGCCGAACGCCAGGGCCTGGATCACGTTGCCGGTGGCGACATCCACGAAGTTCGCCGGCCGGAACAGGTCGGCGCGCAGGGACACCTCCTCTCGGTCGAGGACCGGGCGCAGCTCGTCCAGGGCGGCCTCGAGGCGGGCCGTCACCGCCCGGGTATCGACCCCGACCTGGGCGCCGACCATCAGCAGAACGCCGGGCTTGCCGTCCACCAGGGCGGCGCTGATCGCCGGCTCCGGGGCGGCCGTGACCGTGGCCACGTCGGAGAGCACCACGCTCGCCCCGCCGTCATTGTGGAGCACCGTCCGCCCCAGCGCCTCCGGGGTGAGCGACTGCCCCTCGGTCCGCAGCAGCACGCGCTGGTTCGGGGTGTCGACGAAGCCGGCCCCGCGCACGCCGGTCGCCTTGCGGGCCGCGGCCAGCACGTCGTTGAGGCCGATCTGGTAGCGGATCAGGTCGTCCGGGCGGATCTGCACCTGCAGCGCCCGCACGGCACCCCCGTAGAGCGACACCTGGGCGATGCCCGGCACCGCCTGGAGGCGTCGGCGCACGGTCCATTCGGCGACGTGGCGCAGATCCATGGCATCCCGGGTGCCGGAGGTCAGCCCGACGAGGAGCACCGTGAGGGTCGAGGAGGTGAGCGGGGTCATCGCGGGCGCCGCGACACCGTCGGGCAGGCGCCCCGACAAAGCCGCCAGCCGCTCGTTGACCCGCTGGCGCACCCGGTCGACGTCGCTGCCCGGCCTGAACACGGCGGTGATCACCGACAGGCCCTGGATCGAGGTCGAGCGCAGCGTCTCCAGGCCGGGGAGGCCGCCGACCGCGACCTCGACCGGCTGCGTCACCAGCACCTCGACCTGCTCGGAATCGAGGCCCGGCGCCTCGGCCTGGATCGTCACGGTCGGCGGCGCGAATTCGGGAAAGACATCGTAGCGGGCGCCCGCCAGCGCGGTGAGTCCGAAGATCACGAGGGCGCAGGCCAGGGCCAGCACCACCCGCGGCTGACGGACGGCGAAACCGACGAGGGCAGCCTGGGGACCGAAGCGGCCAGCCGAGCCGGACGGCTCAGTCATCGTCGTCGCCCACCACGCGGATGCGGCTCTTCATCTCTTCGGAGAGGAGGGCCTGGCCGCCCCGCAGCACGATCTCCGCGCCGTCCGGCAGATCCTCGACCACGTAGGCGTCCGCCGACATGGGCGCGTCCGGCCGGATCGGGTGCCGGACGTAGGCGCCGTCGCCGGTGCCGCGATAGACCCAGCTGCTCCCCTCCCCGTGGACCACGGCATCCTCTGGAACGAGCACGCCGCGGGCCGCGCGCTCGCCCGGCAGGAACGCCATCGTGCTGGTGCCGGGCAGGAGGCCGCTGTCGCCGGACACGAGGTAGAAGAAGCTCTGACCCTGGAGGCGGGGATCGGTCCGGGTGGCGGGCGAGACCAGGCGCAGGGCGACCCGCTCGCTCTGCGGCGGCACTTCGGCGAAGGCGGCCTGCGGCGGGCTCGCGAAGGTCTCCCCGGGCGGCAGCGTCACCTGCATCAGGAAATCCGTGCGCTCGATCAGCCGGGTGACGAGGGGCGCGCGGTCGATGATCGCCTTGCCGAGCGCGGAACCCCATTCCTGCCGCGCGGTCGCCGCGAGGGTCCGCACCTGCGATTCGGCCGCCGCCTGGGCGGCCCGGTCGGTCAGGAGCGTGCCCTCCGCGGTCTCGATCTGGGCGACCGCCACCACCCCGGCGCCGAGGTTGCGGGCGCGGCGGGCGGCGCTGGCCGAGACCTCGGCCCGCGCCTGGGCGGTCTGGAGCGCGGCGACGGCGCCCGCGTAGCTGTTGGTGAGCTCGGTGATGCGGGCGAGATCGAGGACGGTGCCGTAGGCGGTCAGCTCCTGGCGATGCTGCACGGCCGGGCGCGTTTCGGTGACGAGCCCGATCCGCGCGCGCTCTGGATCGGACAGCCGGATGAAGGTCCGCCCGTCTTCCACGGCGGTACGCGGCGCCGGCAACCGGGCCTCGGCCGCCGGCGGCTTGCGCGTGGCGGGCAGGAGGACCGCGAGCCGCTCGCTGGCCGCATGCAGGCCGAGGGCGGCCCGGCCGGGCAATCCTCGACCCGGCTCCGAAACGGCGACGCCGATCGCCCCGAGCAGCAGCAGCCCGACGATGAGGCGCGTTCCCCGACCCACCCCAAGTCCCCGCGTGATTGCCGAAACATCCCGATTTGGATGCCGAATGTACCCGATACACCCGGATGAGCCCGGCTCAAACTCCGTGACGGTCGATCGGCGGGGATGCGTCTCGGCGACGGGTAAGCCGGGATCAACCGGAACGCGCAAGGCCATCGGGGGCGCGCTGCGCCGGCCCGGGGACTCAATGACCGTATCAGGGTGTCATCGAAGACCGTTCAGGCGCCACGCCGAATGCAATCCCTTCGATCAGATGCGCGTGGAGAGGCCCAGAGCACGCAATCGGACCGGTCGCCCGACGCCGGCATGCAGCGAGTCGATGTCATCGGGGTCGCAGAACGCACGTTGCCCTCCGGAGGGCGGACACGGGCCGCACGGACGAAAAAGCCCGCCTCGACGGGCGAGGCGGGCTTCAGCATGACGTGCAACAGGGTTGCGCTAAATCAGCAGCCGTCGCCCTGAACCGGCGCGGTCTGACGGTCGGCCATGGTGTTGTTCATCGCACCGACGGTCCCGGGAGAGGACGGCTGCTTGCCGCCCGCGAGGTTCGCGGCACCCGGATCGGCGCTGGACTTGGGGGCATTCGCCGTCGCCTGCGCGTCCGCTGTCTGAGCAGCACCCGCGTTGTTCATGGCCCCGACCGTGCCGGGCGAGGCAGGCTGCTGGCCGCCGGCGAGGTTCTTGCTCGACTTGTCGACATCGGAGCTCTTGGGGTTGGATGCCTGCTGATCCGGGGTCTTGGGCATGGTCGTCCCGGTGCTGCACGGGGCCGCGAGGGCGGGGCCGGCGACCAGGGTCAGGAGCGCGACGGCGCTGGCCAGACGTGAGACCTTCATAAACATTCCTCCAGATATTTTACTCCGGGCTAAATGCTAAATCCTCCCGGGAGTTCCGAGGTAGATGTCGCGAACTTCACCGTGTCGCAGTACACGATCTGAATTCGCGGAGCCTCGAGGCGCCGGCCTTGCGCAGCGGCCGTGCGTCCCCGCAGGCCCCGTCGTCGGATTCTCCGGCGGACGGTGCGGCATCGACCTTGCACTCCGGTCCGGGCTGTTCAAAGCTCACGCGGGCGCGTTCCGCCCTGGCCGCGGATCGAATCGGGCCCGGCGGCGCGACGGAGTTGCAGGGGAGCGAATCCGTTGACGAGCGTGGACCTGAACTCAGATCTCGGCGAGGGCTACGGCGCCTATGCCTGCGGCGACGACGCGGCGATCCTGGACATCGTGACCTCGGCCAACGTCGCCTGCGGCTTGCACGCGGGCGATCCCGAGATCATGGCCCGGACCTTCGCCCTGGCGCAGGCGCGGGGTGTCGCGGTGGGCGCCCATCCGGGTTTCCCCGATCTGTGGGGCTTCGGTCGCCGCCGGATGCCGTTCAGCCCGGACGAGATCGAGCGGCTGGTGGCCTATCAGGTCGGGGCCGCGGCGGCGCTGGCCGCCTATTCCGGCCATCGCATCACCTACGTGAAGGCGCACGGGGCGCTCGGCAACCTCGCCGCCGAGGAACGGCCGGTGGCCGACGCCATCGCCCGGGCGGTGCGGGCGGTGGACCGGGACCTCGCCATGCTCGCGATCGCGCTCAGCGCGCAGGTTGCCGCGGCCGAGGATTTCGGGCTCGCGGTGCATCAGGAGATCTTCGCCGATCGTGGCTATACGGAATCCGGCCTTCTGATCCCCCGAGGACAGCCCGGCGCCCTGATCACCGATTCCGGCGCGGCCGCCGAGCGGGTCCTGCGGATGGTCGAGGCCGGGGCGATCCTCACGGCCGGCGGCGCGGCGTTGCCGACGCCGATCCGCTCGATCTGCGTCCACGGCGACTCGGCCCACGCGGTCGCCACCGCCCGGGCGGTCAGGGACCGGCTGGAGGCGGCCGGGGTGACGCTGGCGCCGTTCGGTCCGTGAGCGACGCCGTCAGCGAGCCCCGTCTCCTCGACGCGGGCGAGGCGGCGCTGGTGGTCGAGTTCGGCACGACCGTCGACCCCGCGATCAGCGACCGGGTCCTGGCGCTCGACGACGCCCTGGGTGCCGACCCGCCCGCGGGCCTGCGGGAACGCGTCCCGACCTACCGCTCCCTGATGCTCCACTACGATCCGCTGGTGCTCGACCGCGCGGCGCTCGCGGACCGGGTCCGGGCCCTCGGGGCAGGCACCGCCACCCGGGCGGCCGCCACGACCCTGTGGACGCTGCCCTGCTGCTACGACGCCCCCCATGGCGAGGACATCGCCCAGGTCGCAGAGCGCACCGGCCTCGCCCCCGATGCCTTGGTGTCGACCCATGCCGGGGCGACCTACCGGGTCTACATGTACGGCTTCGCCCCGGGCTTCGCGTATCTCGGCGGCCTGCCGCAGGCTCTGGCGGTGCCCCGGCGGGCGAGCCCGCGGCCGCCCCACCCGGCAAACGCCGTGGTGATCGGCGGCGGGCTCGCCGCGGTCGCCACCGTGCCGATGCCGACCGGCTGGTACGTGATCGGCGCCACCCCGGCCCGGCTCTACGCGCCGGAGCGCGACCCGAGCTTCTTCGTCGGCGCGGGCGACCTGATCCGCTTCGAACCCGTCGATGCCGCGACCTTCGACGGGCTGCGCGCCCGCGAGGCGGCGGGCGAGGCGGTGGTGCGCCGCTGGGAGTCGCGCTGATGGCGGCGCTCGTCGTCGAGGCCGCCGGCCCCGGGATCACGCTGCAGGATGGCGGCCGGCACGGCTACCTGCGCTACGGCATCACCGCGGCGGGGCCGATGGACCCGCTGATGCACGCCACCGCCAACCGCGCGGCCGGCAACCCCCTCGATGCCACCGCCGTGGAGGTCTCCACCGGCGGGGTCACGGTCACGGCGGCGGGGGGCGCGGTCGGCATCGCCCTGATCGCGCCGGGCTTCCGGGTCGCCCTGGACGGGGCGGCTTTGCCCGGCGCCGTCGCGCTGACCCTTGAGCCGGGTCGGACCCTGGCGGTGCGGGCTGGCGATGCCGGGTCCTGGGGCTACCTCGCGGTGAGCGGCCGGCTCGACGTGGCGCCGGTCCTCGGATCCACCGCGACCCACACCCGCTCGGCCCTCGGCGGCCTCGACGGGCGCGGCCTCGCCGCCGGCGACCGCCTGCCCGTGGCCGAGGGCCGACCAGGTGCGGCGACGCCCCACAGGCTCGTCGTGCCCTGGCTGGAGCGGGATGCGCGCCGGATCCGCGTGGTGCTGGGTCCGCAGGACGACTACTTCGCCCCCGACCAGATCGCGGCCTTCCTGGCCGGGCCCTGGACCGTCTCGCCCCGGGGCGACCGGATGGCCTGCTTCCTGGACGGGACGCCGCTGAAGCACGCCAAGGGCCACGATATCGTCTCCGACGGCGTGGCGATGGGCGCGATCCAGGTCCCCGGCAACGGCCTGCCGATCGTGCTGATGGCCGACCGCCAATCCACCGGCGGATACCCGAAGATCGCCACCGTGATCGGCCCCGATCTCGGCCGTCTCGCCCAGGCGCGCGGCGGGGCGCGCCTCGCGTTCCGGGACGTCACGGTGGCGGAGGCGGTGGCGGCGCGCAAGGCCGAGCGCGACCATCTCCGGGAGCCGGCGGCGCGGGAACCGGTGGTCCGCACGGATTTCGCCTCCGACTTCCTGCTGCGCCTCAACCTCGTCGGCGGGGTCACGGACGGTCGCGCCTGAGCCGGCGACACGCTATGGCCGGGCCGCGCCTCTGGCGGTCCCGGAGAACCGGGTCTCCGGCGGCAGTTTTTCGAACGCGAGCAGGAAAGTCTCCCCCGCATGGCGCACGCCGTCTCCGCCCCGGGCACGCCGCCCGCGCGCAGCAACGAACCGCTCAACGGCGACAGCGTCCGCCGCGCCCGGATCGACCTCGCCGCCTGCCTGCGCTGGGCCGCCCGGCACGGGCTGGAAGAGGGCATCTGCAACCATTTCTCGGCGGTGCTGCCCGAGCGGCCCGACCTGTTCCTGGTCAATCCCTACGGTCTGGCCTTCGCGGAGGTGACCGCGTCGAGTCTCCTGCTCTGCGACTTCCACGGCAACGTCGTTGAGGGCGACGGCCAGCCGGAGGCCACGGCCTTCCACATCCATGCCGAGCTGCACCGGCTGAAGCCCCGCGCCCGGGCCGCCTTCCACACCCACATGCCCTACGCCACCGCCCTCGCCATGCTGGAGGGCCAGCCCCTGGCCTGGGCCGGCCAGACCGCCCTGCGATTCTACGGCCGCATCGCGGTGGACGAGGATTACAACGGGCTGGCCCTGGATTCGGATGAGGGCCGGCGGATCGCCGCGAGCGCGGGCGATGCCGACGTGGTGTTTCTCAAGAATCACGGCGTTATGGTCCTGGGCGAGACCATCGCGGAGGCCTGGGACGATCTGTATTACCTGGAGCGGGCCGCGCAGGCGCAGGTGCTCGCCCTGAGCACGGGGCGCACCCTCAAAATCGTGCCCGAAGCGATCGTGAAACACGTCGCGGCCCAGGAGGCGGCCGGCCGTGCGGAGAGCGCGCGGATGCATCTGGAGAGCGTCAAGCGCGTGCTCGCCCGGGACGAGCCGGCCTTTTTGGCGTGACCGGCGCTCACGGCGTCGCCCGGATCCTGTCGAGCAGCGCCGCGTCGGCATAGCCGTCCGCGGGCAGCCCGACCGCGCCCTGGAAGGCGCGCAGGGCCGCCCGGGTCTTCGGGCCGATCTTCCCGTCGACACCGCCGGTGGGCAAGCCCCGCGCGGTGAGCCGATACTGGATATCGCGCCGCTCGTCGGCGGTGAGCGGCCGGTCGCCCCGCGGCCAGTCGCGGACAAGGCCCGGGTCGCCGCGCAGGCGGTCCGACAGGAGCGCCACCGTCAGCGCGTAGGCGAGCGCCGTGTTGTAGCGCAGGATCACCGCGAAGTTCGGCCGGAGCAGGAAGGCCGGGCCGCGGATCCCGGCGGGCAGGATCAAGGTCGCCTCCGCGGTCTCGTCCGGGACCGGACGCCCGGGGACGGGTGACACGCCCAACGCCCGCCACGCGGCGAGGCGGCGGGGCGTCGTCTCGTCGGCGAGCGCGGCGTCGAAGTTCTCCGGCAGGACCGCCTCGGCGCCCCAGCCCTCGCCGGGCTTCCAGCCCTGGGCGCGCAGGTAGTTGGCCGTGGAGGCCAGGGCGTCCGGCACCGAGGTCCAGATATCGCGTGTCCCGTCGCCGTCGAAATCGACCGCGTAGCGCTGGTACACGCTCGGCATGAACTGGGTGTGGCCCATCGCGCCCGCCCAGGAACCAGTGAGCCCGCCGGGCATCCGCTCCAGCGGGGCCTGGTTCCACGCCAGGATCTGGAGGGCCGCCGCCAGCTCGTCGCGCCAGTAGGGAGCGCGGGCGGGGTCGCCGCAGCCAAGGGTCGCCAGGGAGCGCACCACCGGCTTCACGATGGCGGGGTTGTCGAGGACGGCGCCGTAATTCGACTCCACGCCCCAGAACGCCACGAGGATGTGACGGTCGATCCCGTACCGGGCCTCGATGGCCGACAGGGTCTCGGCATTCTCGGCGAGCTTGCGCTGGCCGGCTGCGATACGGGAAGGAGTGATGCTGGCCTCGATATAGTCCCAGATCGGCCGCACGAACTCGCCCTGGCTCCCGCTGGCGGCGAGCACGTCCGGATCAGCGGTCAGGCCGGCGAGCTGGGCGTCCGCGACGCTCTGCGGCACGGCCCGCGCCGTGGCCCAGGCGATCAGGTCGGCGCGGCAGGTCTCGAAGGCCTGCGGCGCGGGCGGGGCGGCGTCAGGTGCGGCGGCCGCCAGGGTCGGTGCCAGCGCGCAGGCCATGGCGAGAATGCCGATCCGCGCGGGCTGCTTCGGCGCATCGTGAGCGGGCATGGGCATCTCCGGCGATCCAGATCCCTCGACGTACCAGCATAACCCGCAGGGAGGGGCGGCTTCCAGGAAGCGGCCGGTCTCGATCGGACGCCGATCGGGGCCATCTCACCAAGTCATGTGACCCGTCCGCCGTGCCCGCGCGGTGCCCGACGAACAAACGCGGATATCCGACGTTCACCCGACATGGCCCGAGGGAGACCGACCCGGTGAAGCGTGCGGCCCTCGCGATCCTCGGTACGGCGTTGCTCGCCGCGGAACCGGCCTGCGCCCTGGAGGTGACCCGCAGCCGCGACATCCCCGCGCCGGCCGGCGCGGTCTGGGCGCTGGTCGGCGACTTCTGCGCCATCCAGCTCTGGCACCCGCAGGTGGAGCGCTGCATCCTGTCGAGCGACGACGAGGATGACGGCATCAGCGCGCAGATCCGCGGCCTGGTGGTGAAGGGCGGCCTCGGCACCGTCGTGGAGGTCGAGACCGCGCGGGACGAGGTCGGCATGAGCTACAGCTATGGCTTCGTCCAGGGTCCCCTGCCGGTGCGCGCCTACAACGCGACGCTGACGGTCCGGCCGAACGGCACCGGATCGACGGTGCTCTGGAGCGCGACCTTCGACGCCGAAGGCATGAGCGATGCCGAGGCCGTCGCCGACATCGCGGGCGTGTTCGAGTCCGGGCTTGCCGGGATCGCCCGGGAAGCGTCCAGATAGACCCGGTCGAATCGCGTGGGTGCGAAACGCTCTTCGGGCGGAAACCAGCCGCCCGGCACGATCCCCAGGGGCAGTCTCAGGAGGCCGAGACCCGCATGCGTCGTCACCGCCACGCCAAGATCGTCGCCACCGTGGGCCCCGCGACATCGGCGCCCGACCGGCTCCATGCCCTGTTCCTCGCCGGCGTCGATACGTTCCGGCTGAACTTCAGTCACGGCGTCCAGGCGGACCATGCCCGGGTCCACGCCGCGATCCGTGCCCTGGAGCAGGAGGTCGGCCGGCCGATCGGCATTCTGCAGGATCTCCAGGGACCCAAGATCCGGATCGGCACGCTGCGGGACGGCCGGCTGGATCTCGAGGCGGGCGAGACCGTCCGGTTCGTCCTCGACGGCACCGACGGCGACAAGCAGGCGATTCCCCTGCACCACCCGGAGATTTTCGACGCCGTGGTGCCCGGCCAGGAGTTGCTGATCGACGACGGGCGGGTGCGGGTGCGCGTCACCGGGCCGGAGCGGACCGCCATCACCGCCGAGGTGGTCACCGGCGGGACGATCTCGAATCGCAAGGGCGTCAACCTGCCGGGGACGCTGCTGGACCTGTCGCCGCTCACCGCGAAGGATCGGGCGGACCTCGCCTTCGGGCTCGAACTCGGCGTCGATTGGGTGGCCCTGTCCTTCGTGCAGAAGCCCTCGGACGTGATCGAGGCGCGGGGGATCATCGGCGACCGCGCCGGGATCATGTCGAAGATCGAGAAGCCCCAGGCGCTGGAGCGGATCGACGATATCATCCGCCTCTCCGACGCCGTCATGGTGGCCCGCGGCGACCTCGGCGTGGAGATCCCGCACGAGGACGTGCCCGGGCGGCAGAAGGAGCTGATCCGCGCCTGCCGGCTCGCGGTGAAGCCCGTGGTCGTGGCGACCCAGATGCTCGACTCCATGGTCAACGCCCCCGCGCCGACCCGGGCCGAGGCCTCCGACGTCGCCACCGCGATCTACGACGGAGCCGACGCCGTGATGCTCTCGGCGGAATCGGCCACCGGCCGCTACCCGGTCGAGGCGGTGGCGATGATGGACCGGATCATCCGGAGCGTGGAGGGGCACAAGCTCTACCACTCGATCGTGGCGGCCTCGGAGCCCGGCGAGGAGGAGACACCGCCCCACGCCGTGGCGACCGCGACGGCCGACCTCGCCGAGGCCGTGCACGCCGCCGCCATCGTGGCCTACACGGCCAGCGGGACCACGGCCGCCCGGGTGGCGCGCAAGCGCCCGGCCGCCGCGATCCTGGCGCTGACGCCGAACCTCGCGACGTCGCGGCGGCTGAGCCTCCTCTGGGGCGCGCACAGCGTCCTGACCGAGGATGTCGACTCCTATGAGGAGATGACCGCGAAGGCCCGGCAGCACGCGCAGGACGAGGGCTTCGCCAAGCCGAACGACATCATCGTGGTCACCGCCGGCATCCCGTTCCACACGGCCGGCAACACCAACAACATTCGCCTGCTGCAAGTCTGAGGCGGAGGCCCGGGTGGAACGCGCCCCGCCACTCGCCCGTTGAATCGAAAGCTGCGCCGTTATGGCGCGCCAACGGAGGGCCGACCCATGAACCTCATCGGACGCATCGTTTCAAAGATCCTCGGCAACGAGAACCGCCCCGTCGATCGCGACGACCGGAACGCCAGCACCGCGACGCCGATCGGCCGCCTGGTCACGAAGATCCTGGGCCGATAGGGCGCTCGGCGCCGAGCGCGTCACAGCAGAACCTTCAAGCCGTTCCCGATCGCAACGCGGGCGCGTACGGCTCGAACGCGCTGGCCGCGCGCCGTCAGGCGCGCGGCCTCACAGTTAGTTCGCGATCGCGGCGGCCGTCTCCTTGACGGTCGGCGCCGCCGGCACCGTGTGTTGCCAGAACGTGCCGGTCCGACCCTTCGCCATGCCCTCCTCATAGAGGGCGCGCATGTAGGCGGTGTCGAAACCCTTCGAGGGGGGAACCTTCGGGCCGTCCTCGTCGATGTAGGTTAGGTTGAAGCCGATGCCGTTGTTCCGCGCGAGCGCGTAGGTTGCCGTCAGCGTGGCCCGCGAGCGGGCTCGGCTCGCCGTGGTGAAGGAGCGCCCGACGATCGAGAGGGTGTTGTCCTTTGTGACCTCGAAATCGGGTTCCAGGCGGCCGTTGATCACCACGAAGATCTCGGCCTTGCCGCCGGTCCGGATCCGGCCGTCGCGCAGCAGCAGCGTCTGCGGCAACGTGAAGACCGGCGTCACCACCGAACCGTCGACATGCATCTCCTGGAAGCGCGTATCGCCGGCCGAGACGTCGATCAGCTGCGGCGGGAACACCGCCGGGATGCTGGCCGAGGCGGCCAGGACGTCGCGGAACAGCTCCCGGGCGTTCGGCACCCCGCTCGCCGCGATGGCACCCATGTTCCAGATCACCGCGCGCTGGGAATCCAGGTTCGTGGTCACCACCAGCAGGCGCCGGCCCTTGGCGTGCTCCTCGGCCACCGCGCGGATCAGGTCCGGCGTGACGTAGCGGTCGATCAGGTTGCGCAGGCGCCCGTCGCCGAACAGGCCCGAGCCGAACAGCACGTTCGCGAGGTTGGGCGACGCCACCAGATCGCCGGCGACGCCGCTGGTGTAGAATTCGGTCAGGTAGGCGTCGTAGGCCGGACCCAGGAAGGCGAAGGGCGCGATCAGAGCACCGGTCGAGACACCCGACACCAGGGTGAATTCCGGTCGCTGGCCCGAGGCCGTCCAGCCGTTGAGCACACCGGCGCCGTAGGCCCCGTCGCCGCCGCCGCCCGAGAGTGCGAGGTAGGTGAATCCCTTGGCCCGACTGTGCGGGTTGGCGGCGAGTTCCGCGATCGTCTCCACGGAGGCGTCGGCGAATACGCGGGCGCCCGGAATGCCGGGAATGCCCGCGAGCGACGCCTGCTCGGCGGTGTACGGCGTGCGCGGAAGACTGCCGCAGGCCGTGACCTGGCCCGCCAGCCCGAGCGCCACCAGCGCGTGCAGGCTTGTCCGACGGAAACCCATCCTCGTCACCCCGATCCGTGAAACCCGGCCACTGTGCCATACGGAACGAGCTTGGCCGCAGCGGAGGTTCCGTCTTAGCCGGCCAATGGGCGCGATAACATGGCGCTGTTGCGCGGGGGTCACGATCATACGGGATCGCGGGTTCGCGCCGCCGGCGCGGGCGCATCACCCACGCGGTGGCGGGATCGGGCCGCCGCGACGGACGCCGTCTAACCTTTGCCGGTGGACAGGAGGCGCCCCGGACCGCCCGGCGCCCTTGCAACGCTCGCGAGCCGCGCGCTAGGGTTCCCCGCGGCTTTACGAGACAGGGTGTCGCACTGCGGTGCGGAGCCTGTGGCGCGGGTGCGCGGTCCGCACGGCGGCGTGGCCGGCCGAATGGCGGGTCCATTGACCCGGGATGCGCATCGCAGACCATGGCGCAGCGCAGGCCGCAGGGGGCGGAGGGGATGATGGAAGCGGGCGTCGTAGGCTGGACGGATGATCGCGTGGCGCTCCTGCGCCGGCTGTGGGAGGAAGGGCAGAGCGCGAGCAAGATCGCGGCGCAGCTTGGTGGCGTGACCCGCAACGCGGTGATCGGCAAGGTCCATCGCCTCGGTCTGGCCGGACGCCCGAGGGGCGGCGAGGAACTGCCTGCCGCCGCCGTCGTGGTGCCGTCGGCGAAGACCGTGGAGATCGAGACCGCCATCGCGGTGGTCGAGACGCAGGCCCCCGAGCCGGTGGCGATCCTGTCGCACCGCCCGGCGCCCGAATTCCCGGCCCCCGCGCCGGCGACAGCTCCGGTCCCTCTGGCCACCTCCCAGCGGGTGACGATCATGGACCTGCGCGAATCCATGTGCCGCTGGCCGCTCGGCGACCCGACCACACCGGAATTCCGGTTCTGCGGCGGCCGCGCGATCACCGGCCTCCCCTACTGCACCCACCACGCCGAGATCGCCTACCAGCCCGCGGCCGAGCGGAAGCGGGATCGCCGGGTCGCCTCGTTCCGCTGATCGGGGACAGGGTCAGGGGCGGCTCGCGTCTGTCGCGCGCAGGTAGCGTGCAGTGGCGGCGTTGATGCGCTCCGGCGGCACCAGCCCTATGAGATTCCTCGGGTGGGTCGGCGCTGCGGCGTCGCGGGCGAGCGCGCGGACGATCCGGTCCGCCGGATGGCCGTCGAAGCCTGGGCGCGCAAGGACGAAGCTCCAGGAGCCCACCGTCTCGATCGGGTCTGCCTGCCCTGGAAAGCTGCCGGCCGGTACGGTCAGCCGCTTCATCGCGGCGCCGGGCTGCGCGAGGCGCGCGATCCCGGTCTCGGTCGGACCGAAGAACCGGGCCCCGCCCGGCGCGCGGGCGAGCGCCGCGAAGCCCGGCCAGTCGAGACCGCCGCCCCAGAGCGCGTCGGCACGGCCTTCGCGCACCAGGGTCGGCCCATCACCCGCCCGGTCGAGCAGGATCGGGCGAATGTCGCGCTCCGGATCGAGCCCCGAAGCGGCGAGCACGGTGCGCCCCATCACGGTGAGGCCGGATTGGTGCGTGCCCAACGCCACCGCGCGTCCACGCAGATCCGCCACCGACCGGATCGGGCTGCCCGCCGGTACGACGAACAGGCCGGGTGTCGGGTACATCGGGGCCAGCACGGTGACCCCCCCGGGGTCAGCGAAGGCCGGGTAGGCGTACTCTCCTTGCACCAAGCCGAGATCGACGGAGCCGGACCGCAGCAGGCCGAGATTCTCGGCCGAGCCGGCGCTGGCGCGGGTCTCGATCGTGAGGTCCAGATCGGCCTGCCGGATCGCCGCCGCGAAGGCCGGGAAGCCGCCGCCCGGCGTCGCCGTGGCCAGGACGACGTGGACGGCGTCGGCGGCTTGGGCCGGCCGCGCCGCGAGGAGACCAAGCGCTGCGAGGATTGCCGTCCGGCGCGTCAACGGCCCTGCTCCGGCGGCGTGCGTACGGCGAGTCGGCATCGGCGGTCCCGTCATGCGTGGGCGCCCGGCCGGCGCAGAGGAGGAGAATAAGTTTCCATCGATCCCGCGGCCAATAGCAAAGCCGTTCCACCAACGGCCGCAAACATCGTCGGGAGCGGAAAGAACTTTCAGCAACGGCACTTAGCCCGATTGCTCCGGTGGCGGCAACGCGATATCGCAGCCTCCCGTCCGCGTCCGAGCCCAGCCTCCCCAACCCAGGAAGCCTTGGTCTGGTCGGTCCGGACACACATCTGTCCGATCCCACGACGAGCAGGAGTTCCGCGATGGCCGATTCCCTCCACGCACCGGCGAAGGTCGGCCACGGCCGTGTCTACGGCTCGATCACCGAAACGATCGGCAACACGCCCCTGGTCCGCCTGAACCGCCTTCCGAAGGAGCACGGCGTCGACGCCGAGATCCTGCTGAAGCTCGAGTTCTTCAACCCGATCGCCAGCGTCAAGGATCGTATCGGCGTCAACATGATCGACGCGCTGGAGGCCTCCGGCAAGCTGCAGCCCGGCGGCACGCTGGTCGAGCCGACCTCCGGCAACACCGGCATCGCCTTGGCCTTCACGGCCGCGGCGCGGGGCTACCGGCTGATCCTGGTCATGCCCGAGACCATGTCGCTGGAGCGGCGCAAGATGCTCGCCTTCCTGGGCGCGGAGCTGGCGCTGACCCCCGGCGCGCAGGGCATGAAGGGCGCGATCGCCAAGGCCGAGGAGCTGCTGAAGGAGATTCCCGGCTCGGTGATGCCGCAGCAATTCTCCAACCCCGCCAACCCCGAGATCCACCGGAAGACCACCGCTGAGGAAATCTGGAGCGACACCGGCGGCCAGCTCGACGCGTTCGTGGCCGGCGTGGGCACGGGGGGCACCATCACCGGTGTCGGCGAGGTGCTGAAGCCCCGCCTCCCCCACCTGAAGGTCTTTGCCGTGGAGCCGGAGGAATCCCCGGTGATCTCCGGCGGCCAGCCCGGCCCGCACAAGATCCAGGGGATCGGCGCCGGCTTCATCCCCGACAACCTCCACACCGCCATCCTCGACGGCGTGCTGAAGGTCTCCAATCAGACTGCCTTCGAGACCGCCCGGGCCCTGGCCCGGCTGGAGGGCATCCCGGGGGGCATCTCGACCGGCGGCAACGTCGCGGCCGCGCTGGAGCTGGCCAAACGGCCCGAGTTCCAGGGCAAGCGCATCGTGACCATCGCCTGCTCCTTCGCCGAGCGCTACATCTCGTCGGCGCTGTTCGACGGGATCGGCTGAGCGGGCTGAGCCGCAGAAGCGGCCGCTGCGTGCCCCGCGCCGCGTCGAACGGCGCGGGGCCGCCCTCGGCGGGACGCGGTCCATAGGGTTCGGGCATGGCCGGCCGGGGCCGAGCCGGTCGCCACGGCGGGTGGCACAGGCCGAAGGGTGTTCGCCGACATCGTCATTCTGAGAGGCTATGTCGCTCCGAACACTCCAGTTCAAAGGCTTGAGTGGGCGTTGTCTGCAAGTCGTCTGGATTTATTCAGCACTCTTGATTGCTGCATGCGCGTATCGATCGCGCAAACGATCATAAATTCTCAGTGCCGCGGCCCGCGCGGGACCCGTCTGGATCTTCGTTGATCGTTCCGCTACCGCCGATCGGGCGACCGGTCGGAGATTCGCGCATGCGCTGCCTTTTCGCGATCCTGTGCAGCCTGTGGTCCCAAATGGCGCTGGCGCAGGGTTTCGCGATCCATGACCTGACATCCCTCGCGGAGCCGGCCCGGACGATCCTCGGCGACGGTGCCACCGCGCAGGCCCAGCCGGGTCAGCTCATTCTCACCTGTCAGGCCTGTCAGGGCGCCCCCACGGTCGCGTTGCAGCTCGGGCGCCTGACCGACGGCACCGAGGATCGGATCCGGTCCGGCAAGACCACCCTCGCTGCGCTGGAGACCCTCTGCCTCAAGCAGAACCCGGATTGCCGGCTCACCAGCCTGCCCGCCGGCCCGGCAATCGGCTGGATCAGCCTGTACGCCTTCACCGGCGGCGCGGGCTCGACCGCCGTCATCCTGCGCGACGGCGATCTTCTGACGATCGAAGCCAAGGCGATGAGCCGCGGGGCGGCGGAGGATGCGGTGCAGCGGCTGGCCCAGGCACTCCTGCCACGCATCGTGGGACGCTGACGCCGCGTCTTCCTCCGGGAACCGGCAGCCTCCTCTTGGGGCAATGCTCCCAGGGTGACCGATCGTCCCCGGCGCAACCCTCCCGTCCCGCCTCCGTTGTCCTGCGCAGACACGGAGGAGGCGAGCCATGAGCCAGCAGACAGATCGACCGTCGCTGAAGACCTTCAGCGCCCAAGCCGACCGGAATGGTCAGGATCTCGGCCAGGACTCGCCCCTCGACGTCGGGCTGGCGGCCCGGACCCAGGCCGATCTGAAGCGCGATCCGGCCGGGGACGCAGAGGCAGCGCGGATCGCTTCGGGCACGCCCGGCTCCGATGCCACGGATGCGACCGAGGCGGAGACGCCGCGCGAGAACCTCGACGCCCTCAACGGCAAGACCGGGACCGGCGCGGATCTGAGCGAGGCGATCGACCGGGCGACCGCGGCGGTCGGCCAGGACGACGGAAAACGCTGATGGTCCAGCCGACGCGTGAATCCGGGACGGCGACCCGCAAGCCCGACGACGCGGTCGGCTCCCCCGGGGGACCCGCTGCCGGCGGCGGTCATCAGACCGCCGAGCAGGCAGCCATCACCGATATGGGCGCCGCGCCCCGAACGGAACCGAAGGACGGCTGGGGCAGCACGGGTGACGCGGGACGGGCACCGCCGGCGATCGGCGGTTCGTCCGGCGGACAGTCCGACCGGAAGGCCGCGGCGGCGACCGACGACAGCATTGCGGGCGGCCTGTCCCGCGCGGAGCGGGAGACCCGGGATGACTGACCGCAAGAAGACCGACGCGAAGCCGGACAAGCCGAAGAACGTCGCGCCGGATGCCGTCAAGGACCCGAACGAGAAGACTGATGGCAAACCGGGGCTCGGGCCGCAGGGCGGCAAGACCCAGCAGGACGAGACGGATCCCGGCGGCAGCTGACCAGCCCGAATTTTTTGGGACCTCGTACGTGGCGTACGCCCTGGGTCGTCCGTAATCCGTTTTGCTACGGGCCTGCCGCGGAGACGGGTCAGTCCTTGTCGAGCGTCAGGTCCGGCGCGTCCGGATTCTTCATGCCGACGACGTGGTAGCCGGCATCCACGTGAAGGATTTCGCCGGTCATGCCGGCGGCCATGTCGGAGACGAGATACGCCGCCGTCTCGCCGACCTCGCCGATGGTCACGGTCCGGCGCAGGGGCGCGTTGTACTCGTTCCACTTGAGGATGTAGCGGAAGTCGCCGATCCCCGAGGCGGCCAGCGTCTTGATCGGGCCGGCCGAGATCGCGTTGACCCGGATGTTCTTCGGGCCGAGATCGGCCGCGAGGTAGCGCACAGAGGCCTCGAGCGCCGCTTTGGCGACCCCCATGACGTTGTAGTGCGGCATCCATTTTTCGGCGCCGTAATAGGTCAGCGTCACGAGCGAGCCGCCGGGGCGCATGATCTTCTCGGCGCGCTGGGCCACCGCCGTGAACGAGTAGCACGAGACCAGGAGCGACTTGGTGAAGTTCTCCTCCGAGGTCTCGATGTAGCGGCCGGTCAGCTCATCCTTGTCGGAGAAGGCCACGCAGTGGACGACGAAGTCGATCCCGTCGGGGAAGACCCGGGCCGCCTCCGCGAACACCGCGTCGATCGTGGCCGCTTCGGTCACGTCGCAATGGCCGATGACGTGGGCGTCGACTTCCCTCGCCAGCGGCTCGACCCGCTTGCGCAGGGCATCGCCCTGATAGGTGAAGGCGAGCTCCGCCCCGTGGGCGCGGGCGCTGCGGGCGATGCCCCAGGCGATCGAGCGGTTGTTGGCGACACCCAGGACGATGCCCCGCTTGCCCGCCAGAAGCCCCTGCCCGTGTTCCGCCATGATCGATCCCGAAGCCTCGCGACACCTCGCGGCGCCGGGGCGTCTCCTTAGCGGAGGCGGCCCGGCGACGGAAGTCCGGGGCGCCCCCGCGCGTTCAGGCCGCCTTGGCGCCGCGGCGGGCTCGGGCGAAGTCCATGAGCGCCGCGTCCTCGCCCGCCGGCAGGACGATGGCGGTTGTGGCGAACAGGTCGCCGGGGCTCCCGTCCTTCTTCGGCAGACCTTTGCCGCGCAGGCGGAAGGTGCGGCCCGAACTCGTCATCGCGGGGATCTTCATCTCCACCGGTCCGGTCAGCGTCGGCACGCGGATCGTGCCGCCGAGCACGGCATCCTCGAGGGGGACATCGACCGTGGTCCGCAGATCCGAACCGTCGACGGTGAAGTTCGGGTGCGGCCGGATCCGGATGGTCAGCAGCGCGTCGCCGGGCTCACCGCGCGGGCCGGCACTCTGGCCGAGTCCGCGGAGGCGGATGGCTTGGCCGTCGACCACCCCGCGCGGGATGACCACGTCCACCTCCCGCCCGGTCGGCAGGTACAGGCGCAGCTTCTCCTCGCTGACGACCTGCTCCAGGGTCACGGACAGCTCGGCGGCGATGTCCTCGCCCTTGGCGGCTTGGCGCTGGGCGCCGGGGCCGGCCCCGCCCGCGCGGAACGCCTCGCCGAAGATGTGCGAGAAGATGTCCTCGCCCATCCCGCCGGCCATGCCGGCGCCCATGCCGCCCTGCCGGCTGCGGGCCATGTTCTCGAAGTCGAATCCACCGGCCCGTCCGCCGCCGAATCCCTCGAAGCCGGTCGCGCGGGGCTTGCCGTCGGCGTCGATCTCGCCGCGGTCGAACTGCTTGCGCTTCTCGGCGTCGCCCAGGATCTCGTAGGCGGAATTGGCCTCGGCGAACCGGTCCTTGGCCTTCACGTCGTTCGCGTTGCGATCGGGGTGGAAGTCCTTGGCGAGCTTGCGATAGGCCTTCTTGATGTCGGCCTCGCTCGCCCCCTTGGCCACGCCCAGCACGTCGTAGGGATTGCGCATGGAACTCTTGGCTGTGCGGTGTGGGGTTTCCACCCGGATGTGGGAAGGCTGTTGCATACCTGCAACGGTCCTGGGGGCGAAAGTCTGCGGGTTCGCGGCCGGCGTCAAGCGGTCCCCCTCGTCCCGGAGTATCGGGGGACATAACTTCGCTTCGGCACAGGCTCGCGCAGCGTGACTGCAGCTGCGCCGACGCCGAATCGCGAGGAACCGGAGGTCCGATGCAATACGCCTGCGACCACGTCCATCTGCGCAGCCGCGATGCCGTGCAGGCCGCGCGGTTCTATGTCGAGACCTTCGGGGCCCGGGAGGTGAAGCGCGTCGGCACCGACCCCGTGCAGCGGGTGGTCCTGGATCTCGGCGGGCTAACCGTTTTCATCGAGCAGGCGCCCGCCGAGACGGCGCCGGCCGCATCGACCCCGTGCCTCGGCATCGAGCATATCGGGCTGCGGGTCGCCGATATCGAAGCGGCCATGGCCGATCTCACGGCCCGCGGCGTCCCGGTCCGGACCGGCATCACCGAACGCGGGCCGGGGCTGCGGATCGCCTTCGTGGAGGGGCCGGACGGGGCGCTGATCGAGATCCTGGAGCGCGGATCCGTCTGATGGGGGCCCTGTTCGGACCCGGCGGATCCCGCGCCGGCGCGCTTGCGCTGCTTCTGGCCCAGTTCCTGGTCCTGGCCGGCGCAGCCGCGGCCCGCCCCTTCACCGACGCGGCCGGCCGGACCGTCGAGCTGCCCGAACGGATCGAGCGGGTCCTGGCCGCCGGCCCCCCGGCCTCGGTGCTGCTCTACACCCTGGCGCCGGACCGGATGGTCGGCTGGGTCAGCGTGCCCCGGCCCGAGGCGCTGCCCTATCTCGAACCCCGCACCCGAGCGCTCCCGGCCTATGGCCGCCTGACCGGGCGCGGCGGCACCGCCAACGTCGAGAGCGTGCTCGCCGCCAAGCCCGACCTGATCGTCGATTCGGGCGGCCTCGGACCGACCTATGCGTCGCTGGCCGACCGGGTCCAGGCTCAGACCGGCATCCCCTACATCCTGCTCGACGGCAGCTTCGCCAAGATCCCCGAATCCTACCGGCAGCTCGGGGCGGCCCTGGGCCGGCAGGCCGAGGCGGACGCCCTCGCGGCCTACGCAGAGGACCTGACCGGCGCGGTGGCGAAGGCGGTCGGATCCATCCCGGAGGATCGGCGGCCGCGCGTCTACTACGCTCGGGGGCCGCGCGGACTGGAGACCGGGTTCTCCGGCTCGATCAACACCGAACTCGTGGAGGCGGCCGGCGGCCGGAACGTCGCGCAGGGCGGCGACGGGCGCCTCGGCGCGGTCTCCCTGGAGCAGGTCCTGGCCTGGGATCCGGACGTGATCGTCACCCTCGATCCGGGTTTCGCGACCGGTGTGCGGACGGATCCGCTCTGGCGAGACCTGCGGGCGGTGCGGGAAGGCCGGATCTACCTGGCGCCGCAACAGCCGTTTCCGTGGTTCGACGCGCCGCCGGGCGTCAACCGGCTGATCGGCCTGCGCTGGCTGGCGGGGCTGCTCCACCCGGACCTGTTCCCGCAGCCGATGGCGGAGGTCGTGCGCGACTTCTACCGCCGCTTCTATCACGTCGACCTCGACGCCGCGCAGGCGGCCGCACTGCTCGATCCGACGCAAGCGGGTGCAACGCCGTGAGCCGATCCCCCTCCGCCGCGGCTCCGGTAAGGGCGCACCGGAGCGTCCGGGTCCCGGCGGCGCTCCTGGCCGGGGCCGCCCTCCTGGCGCTGTCCGTGCTCGCGCTGGCGGTCGGCAAGTATCCGGTCACCCTGACGGATCTGGCCAACGTGCTCGGCCACCGGCTGCTCGGCCTGCCGGCCCGGGCGCCGGCGGCGGTGGAGACAGTGGTGATGCAGGTGCGCCTGCCCCGGGTCGTGGCCGCCCTGGTGGTCGGCGGGGCCCTCTCGGCGGCGGGGGCAACCTATCAGGGGCTGTTCCGCAATCCACTCGTCTCGCCCGACATCCTCGGCGTCTCGGCCGGAGCCGGGCTCGGGGCGGTGCTGGGGATCTATCTCGGCCTTCCGGTCGCGCCGATCCAGGCGCTCGCCTTCCTGGGCGGACTCGCGGCCGTCGCGGCGGTGTACGGCGTCGGGCTCGCGGTCCGGCGCAACGATCCGGTCCTGACGCTGGTGCTGGCGGGCGTGGCGGTGGGCGCGGTGCTCGGCGCGGGCATCTCGCTCCTGAAGGTGCTCGCCGATCCCTATAACCAGCTGCCGGCGATCACCTTCTGGCTCCTCGGCAGCCTCACGTCGGTGACTCTGGGCGATGTCGGCGCGGTGCTGCCGATGATGCTGGTCGGCCTCGCGCCCCTGGTGCTGCTGCGCTGGCGGATGAACCTGATGAGCCTCGGGGACGAGGAGGCCCGGGCCCTCGGCGTGGAGACGCGGGTCCTGCGCCCCATCCTGATCGCCGGGGCGACCCTGATCACCGCGGCGGCGGTCTCGATGACCGGGGTGATCGGCTGGATCGGGCTGATCGTGCCCCACATCGCCCGCCTGCTCGTCGGGCCGGACTACCGCCGGCTGCTGCCGGCCTCCCTAGCGCTCGGGGCCGGCTACCTCCTCGCCGTCGACCTGATCGCCCGCACCGTCGGGACGATCGAGGTGCCCCTCGGGATCCTCACGGCCCTGGTCGGTGCCCCCTTCTTCCTGTGGCTGCTGGCGGCCGGACGCGGCCGGATCGGATGACGCTGCTGCAGGTCGAGGAACTCGCCTTCGGCTACGGCGACCGGACCGTCGGAGCGGGGGTCTCGTTCGGCATCGCGGCGGGCGAGGTGATGTGCCTGCTCGGGCCCAATGGCGGCGGCAAGACGACCCTGCTCAAGACCGTGCTGGGCCTGCTTCCGGCCCGGGCGGGGCGGATCCGGCTCGACGGTTCGGACCTGTCCCGGCTGTCGCGGACCGAGACCGCCCGGGCGGTCGCCGCCGTGCCGCAGGCGCACGCGGCCTACTTCCCGTTCACGGTCCGCGAGATGGTGGTGATGGGGCGGGCGAGCCGGCTCGGGCCGTTCGCCACGCCCGGCCCATCCGACGAGGCGGCCGCCGAGCGGGCGCTCGCCACCCTCGGGATCGGGCACCTAGCCGGGACGGTCTATACCGAGATCAGCGGCGGCGAACGGCAGCTCGCCCTGATCGCCCGGGCGCTCAGCGGGGCCCCGCGGCTCCTGATCATGGACGAACCCACCGCGAGCCTCGATTTCGGCAACCAGGCCCGGGTCCTCGGCCAGGTCCGCCGCCTGGCCCGGGCCGGCATCGCCGTGCTGTTCTCGACCCACGATCCCGGCCACGCCCTGCTCTGCGCCGACCGCGTCATCGCCCTGCACGACGGTGGGGTCGCGGCCTGCGGACCCTCCGCCGAGACGGTCACCCCGGCGCTGCTGCGCCAGATCTACGGGATCGACGTGGTGATGGCGACGGTGCCCGGCATCGCGGCGCCGGTCTGCGCGCCGGTCATCGACTGACCGCTATCCCGCGCCGCCGCGGGGTGCCGCATTCATATCCCGGGATACCGCCGCCGGAACGAACCCAGGCTCGTTCGCCGGAGGTACACCTATTTGTCCGTGCAAAGTCCCTGCTCGGACAACCGCTTGTGCTCCCGGGGATCGCAATCGGTCGAGAGGAACGAGGCCCAGTCCGACGGCGTGCCGTAGAAGGCGTTCCGGTCGACGTCGCCCTGCACCCCCGGCACGCGGCCCGTGGAGGTGAATTGCCAGAGCATCCACTTGCGATTGACGAAGCGCTCCTCCGGCTCCGCCGCGGTGGAGCGCAGCCAATGCGGGTAATCCGGCAGCTCGCCCTCCAGCACGTCCTTGTGGAAGGTGATGTCGGTGTAGATGATCGGCCGCTTGCCGGTGTAGCGCTCCATCTCCTCGAGCATCTCGGTGACCATCGCCAGGGCCTGCGCCCGGGGCAGCTTCTTGGGGCAGGTCTGCGAGTGGCCGTTCCACTCGACGTCGAGCACGGGCGGGAGGGCGGCCGGGTCGTTCGGCACGTTCTTCCGGAACCACTCCATCTGCTCCTTCGCGGAGCGGCACCAGAACACGAAGTGGTAGGCCCCCCGCGGGACGCCGGCCCGGGCCGCCCCGTCCCAATTGGTGCGGAAGCGCTCGTCGACGTGGTCGCCGCCTTCGGTCGCCTTGATGAAGGCGAACTGCGTTCCGGAGGCCCGGACCGAGGCCCAATCGACGTTGCCCTGCCACTTCGAGATGTCGATGCCCTGGATCGGGTGGAGCTTCGCCTTAGCCACGCCCGGATGGGGCTTCGCGTCGCCCTTGGTCGGGTAGAAATCGCGATTCGACGCACAGGCCGCGAGGCCGGCGAGAATCACCGCCGCCGCGAACCGTCCGGCGAGCCGGCGAGCCGCCCTCAGCCGATGGCTCATGCCCGGAATCCGGCAGGGGGAGGACGTGTGCGAAAACTGGTCGATCCGCGACATCAGTGTTTAGCCCGCCACCGAAGATGCGCCTCAGACAGGCGTATTCGATGGCCCCGGCGCGGTTAACGGACCTTTGCGATCATTGCGGCGGAATTCCGAGATGCGTTGCAACGCCGCGACATACGCAGGACATCCCAGGGTGTTGCACAGGGTGACACCCGGCTAAGTGCCGGGCCTGACACACGAGTTCGGTCACGCCGCCGTGAACAAGCAAATCTTTACCATAGGGTACGAAGGGCTCGAGTCGGAGCACGTCCCCGGAATCCTGAGCGCCGCCGGTGTCGCCGTCCTGGCGGATGTCCGGGCGGTGGCGAATTCGCGCAAGCGCGGCTTCTCGAAGGGCGCCCTCGGGTCAGCCCTGCGGGATTCCGGGCTCGGCTACACGCATCTGCGCAGCCTCGGAACCCCGAAATCCGGTCGCCTGGCGGCCCGGGCGGGGGACGCGGCGCTGATGCGCCGGATCTACTGCGAGGAAGTGCTCGACACGGCCGCCGGACAGGCGAGTCTCGACGACCTCGCCGCCCTGGCCGAGGCCGCTCCGCTCTGCCTGCTCTGCTTCGAGCGCGATCCGGCCTTTTGCCACCGGCGCGTCCTGACGGAGCGCCTGGGCGAGCGGGGCTTCACGGTCAGGGATCTTTGAGGGGCGTTCCGGGTCACGGGGGTTACGCAAACCGGGGCCGGGTCGCCTCTCCGTGAGATCTTTCAGGAGACAAGGCGCCCCCAGCGTGCCGCGCACCTCCCTCCCCCCTCTGTGGGGGAGACGCGCGGCGCCGGCTCGTCACGCGGAAAAGCGCGAATCCGTCGGGGATCCGTGCACAGGCTGCATGCGTGCACCGATCGCGCCGGCGAGCTTCCGAAGCGGGCGCAGGGTGGCGGCGAGTCGCGAGGGCGGGGCGATGCGCCGCGTCCGCCGGTCCAGGTCGGCCACCGGCTCGACGGGCATGTAGAGCGCGTCGAGGAACGGGATTTCCAGCTGCGTCGCGCCGGTCTCGTCGGTGATCACCATGGTCGCGTCGAGCAACCGCGGGTCGCCGCCGTGCTGGCGCATCAGGCCCTGCACGATCATGCGCGCGGTCGCCCGGGCGGCGTCGGCGTTGGCAACCCATTGTGCCGCCGAAGCGGGCAGCGACGCGCCGCCGAAGCGGACGAGGAAATGGGCGTGGATCATAGGGAGGCTCCTCGGGAGGGCCGAATACGTGCCTCAGGCCGCCTGCGCGCCGTCAGCCGGCTCGGCATCCTCGGTCACCGGCCGCGGGTCGAAGGCGTCGGCCAGGAGTTCGAGGCGCCGCGCCATATCGCGCACCTCGTTCAGGGCGATCGACTTCTGGCCCTCTTTGACCGCGCGGGTGATGTCGCTGACCTGCGTGGTGGCGATCCGCTTCAGTTCCTCGGCGAGTTGCTGGCAGGTCATCATCGCGTCCGGGCTCGGCTTGTCGATCTGAGCCTGGACCGTGGCGCGCGGGCGCTTACCAAGGCGTTGCGCCGGGCCGCGACGCCTGTGGACAAGATGGGGCGTGCGGCGCCGACTCAATCCTGAAGATGGCGCGCCGCGATGATCGAGGCCGCGGTGCGGTTCTCCACGCCGAGCTTGGCGTAGATGCCTTCGAGATGCTTGGTGACGGTCCGATGGCTCAATCCGAGGATCTCGCCGATGTCGCGGCTCGACTTGCCGCGCGAGAGCCAGAGGAGGACCTCCGCCTCCCGGCCCGTGACGGGCAGGCGCGCCCGCAGCCGCTCGACCCCCGCCGCCTGCGCCTCGCGCGACAGGCGCAACAGAATCTCGTCCGGCGTTCGACCAATGAAGCTGAGGGCGTAGGCGACCCCGTCCCGGTCGGTCAGCGACAGGGTGCCGGTCGCACCGGCGAGGCAGCCCCGCAGCCATTCCCGGGCCCGCGGCGGCAGGGCGAAGACGTCGGACGGCTCGGCGCCGAGCCCGGCCAGCAGTCGACCGGCCTGCGGCGTCGACCACAGCACGGTCCCGTCCTCCGCGACGGCGAACAGGGTCCGCCCCGCCGTGTCGAGGGCCGCTCTCGCGCTCTGCGCAGCGCGGGCGCTGGCCAGATGGACGCGGATCCGGGCCAGGATCTCGTCGGGGGCGATGGGCTTGGTGACGTAGTCGATCCCGCCGGCGGAGAGACCCTTCACAATGTGCTCGGTCTCGCTCAGGCCCGTCATGAAGATCACCGGCACGCCGGCGAGCTGCGGCTTGGCCTTGAGCCGGCGGCAGGTCTCGAACCCGTCCATGCCGGGCATCACGGCGTCGAGGAGGATCACGTCGGGGGTGATCTCGTCCACCAGCGCCAGGGCGAGGTCGCCGCCCACCGCCACCAGGACGGTGGCGCCGGAGCGCTCGATCGCCTCGGTGAGAAAGCTCAAGGTGTCGGGGGAATCGTCGACCACCAGGACCACGTCCCGGTGCGGCCGTGGGGTCGGGGCGTCAGCCATTGCGGGCGAGCCCCTGCAGCACCGAGAGGTAGCGGCGCAGATCGTAGCCCTCCACCAGCCCGCGCATCTGCGCCACGAAGGCCGGGGGTACCGACGTATCCGCTTCCATGCGGTCGAGCTTGGCCTCGATGGCCCGGATATGGCCGATCCGCCCGAGGCGCAGCAATTCGCCGACGTGTTCCGGGCCGGGATGACCGATTTCCGCGAGCGCCGGGACGCGGGCGGGCGGGAGCGGCGCCGGATCGGTCCATTCGAGGTGCAGGAGCTTGCCGATCCGCTCCAGCACGTCGCGCAGATCGAAGGGTTTTGCGAAGATCGCATCGTGGGGGGCATCGTCGCCCCGCACCGGGCTGATCTCGTGGACGTTGGCCGACATCATGGCGATGGGGCCGGTATGCCCCTCCGCCCGGAGGGCCGCCGCGGCGGCCCAGCCGCTCATCCCCGGCATGGCGATGTCGAGCAGGATCAGGTCGATCCCGCCCTCGGCCACGGCCGCCAGGCAGTCCGGTCCCGAGCCCGCCTCAATCACGAGGATCCCGTGCGGTTCCAGGATCGCCCGCATCAGGGCGCGGTGGGCGGTATCGTCGTCGGCCACCAGGACGGTGCGCCGGGCACCCACATAGGCCCGTTCCGGCGTCTGCGCGGGGGCCGGCAGGACGATGGGCGCGGGCTCGGCCACCGAAGACAGCATCAGCCGCAGTCGGGCCTGCGTGCCGCCCCCGGGCGCCGACGCCACGGTGATCTCACCGCCGAGGAGCTGCGCCAGCAGGTTGGCGATGGTCAGCCCCAGCCCCGTGCCGGGCGTGCTGCGGGCCGCCGGCGTGGAGCCCCGTTCGAAGGGCTCGAAGATCCGCGCGCGATCCGCCTCCGGGATGCCGGGCCCGGTGTCGCGGATCGTGAACGCCGCGATCTGGCTCCGGTAGCTGAGGTCCAGCGAGACCGTGCCGGCCTCCGTGAACTTGATGGCGTTCGACAGCAGGTTGAGTAGCACCTGCCGCAGCCGCTTCTCGTCGGTGGCGACCACCGCCGGCAGGATCTCGGGCCGCGAGAAGCGGAACTCAAGGCCCGCCTCCCGCGCCTGGAGCCGGACCATGTCGACCAGCTGGTCGAGGAAATCGGACAGCCGGACCTCGTCGCGGTGGATCTGGAGGCGGCCGGCCTCCATGCGCGAGATGTCGAGCAGGCCGTCGATCAGCCCGGACAGGTGCTGGCCGCTGCGCCGGATCACCCGGATGGCGTTGAGGCGGTGCGCCGGGATTGCCGGATCGGATTCGAGGAGCTGCGCGTAGCCGAGCACGGTCGAGAGCGGCGTGCGCAACTCGTGGCTGATCCCGATCACGTAGCGGCTCTTGGCCTGGTTGGCCGCCTCCGCCCGCTCCTTGGCCTCCTGCAGCTTGGCATCGGTGACCTTATGGGCGGCGATCTCCGCCTGGTAGAGCGCGGTCTGGCGCATCGTCTCGGCCTGGGCGACGCGGCGGCTCTCGTGGGCGAGGACGAACAGCCATGCCACGACGCCGAGGATCACCGTGAGGGTGAAGAACACGCTGGTGAGCGCACCGCGCAGGAACGCGCTGTGCTCCGGATGCGCGATGGTCGCCCCGGCATGCACGATCCCGAGAATCAGGCCGATCACCGCGCACAGCGTCAGCATCACCGCCAGGTAGCGGCCGAGCGGCGCGCCGATCCAGGCGGCGGTGCGGCCCGGGAGGATCCGCGCGACCGCCGCCTGCGCCTGCGCTTCCAGCCGGCCGTGCGGCTTGCACAGGTCGCCGCAGCGGGCGTCCAGCGAGCAGCAGAGCGAGCAGATCGGCGCGTCGTAGGCCGGACAATGGGCCATGTCCTCCGCCTCGAAGGGCAGTTCGCAGACCCGGCAGACCACCTCCGCGGTTGGCCAGTCGGTCTTCGGAGCGCGGGCGAGATACCAGCGCCCCGCCGTCGCCCAGGCGATCGCGGGGGCGGCGCAGAACGCGATCACCAGGGTCAGGAGCGGCGCGAAGGGCTGAAGGCCGGGACCGAGCAGCCCGGTATAGGCGAGGCCGCCGCCGGCGAGCGCCAGCACCATGGCGCCGGTCCCGACCGGGTTCACCGCGTAGAGATGGGCGCGCTTGAACTCGATGCCGGGCGGCGAGAGCCCGAGGGGCTTGTTGACCGCGAGGTCGGCGGCGAGCGCACCGACCCAGGCCGAGACCACCGAGGCGTAGAGGGGCAGCGTGCTCGCGATCGTCTTGTCGATGCCAAGTTCCATCAGCAGCAGCGCGATGGCGACGTTGAAGACCAGCCACACGACCCGGCCGGGGTGGCTGTGCGTCAGCCGGGAGAAGAAGTTCGACCACGCGATCGAGCCGGCATAGGCGTTGGTCAGGTTGATCTTGAGTTGCGAGACCACCACGAACAGGCCCGTGATCAGCAGGGTCGCCCGGCTGCCCTCCCCGGTCAGGTAGCCGAAAGCCACCGCGTACATGCGCGTCGGTTCGGCCGCGTGTTCGGGCGGCACGCCGTGGCCAAGCACCAGGATCGCGAGCGCGGCGCCGAGCAGGATCTTGAGCATCCCGGGCAGGATCCAGCCGGCGCCCCCGGCCAGCACCGGGAGCCACCACCGGTGATCGCGCGAGCCGTTGGGTTCCGGCACGAAGCGCAGGAAGTCGACCTGCTCGCCGACCTGGGCGAGCAGCGCCAGCAGGACGCCCGTCGCGAGCCCGAACCGGGCGAGGTCGAGACCGGCGCCGCCGTCGAGGCCCGGGAAGTGGACGAGGGCGCGCAACGGCTCCGCCCCCTGCCCCGCCACGAAGGCCAGGGGCAGCAGGCTCAGGGCGATCCAGAGCGGCTGCGTCCAGATCTGGAAGCGGCTGATCAGGCGGATGCCGTAGACCACGAGCGGGATCACCGTCCCCGCGCAGAGGAGATAGCCGATCCCCAGCGGCAGCCCGAAGCAGAGCTGCAGCGCCAGCGCCATGATCGCCGCCTCGATGGCGAAGAACAGGAACGTGAAGCTCGCGTAGATCAGGGACGTGACGGTGGAGCCGAGATAGCCGAACCCCGCCCCGCGGGTCAGGAGATCCATGTCGACCCCGTGGCGGGCGGCATAGACGGTGATCGGCGTCGCCGTTGCGAAGATGATCAGGCCGACGACGAGGACCGCCGCCAGGGTGTTGGGGAAGCCCGCCGTGAGGGCGAGCGTCCCGCCGATCGCCTCCAGCGCCAGGAACGAGACCGATCCCAGCGCCGTCTGCGCCACCTCGAAGCCGGACCAGCGCCGCGCCTTCTTGGCGGTGAACCGGAGGGCGTAATCCTCCAGCGTCTCGTCGGCGACGAAGCGGTTGTAGTCCCGGCGGATCGGGATGATGCGTTGCGGCCCGTTCATCGCACCGCGATCACGCACGCGCGCGAGAAAACGAGCGTCCGGGGAAACCCCGCGCTCCCCCTCGTACCCTTGAAACGCACCCGTCGGAATCCTGCGTCGCGATCATGCGCTTCATGCAAGAAAAGGGCCATACGCAAAACAGCGTATAGGCCGCAGCGCAACCGAGGTCCTAGCCTGCACCCGTCGATCCGCGGCCGCCTCTCAAGGCCCCGGACGCGAACAGGGTCAGGCAGATGGCAGACGACACCGACACCGGCGCGGATCAAGGCTTGCGTTCCCCGTTGCGGCGCAGGCTGCTCATGGGCCTGGCCGGCGCACCGGCGCTGGCGCTCATGCCCCGGGGCGCCTGGGCGGCGGCCCCGACCTCCGCGGTCAACACCACCGGCCTCGCGGTGACCGACACCGAGGTGACGGTCGGCATCCTGCACTCCATCACCGGCACGATGGCGATCTCCGAGACGGGCGCGCAGGAAGCGGAAAAACTCGCGATCCAGCAGATCAACGACGCCGGCGGCGTCCTCGGCCGCAAGATCAAGATCATCCAGGAGGACGGCGCCTCCGATTGGCCGACCTTCGCCGAGAAGGCAAAGAAGCTCCTGGTCAACGACCATTGCGCCGCCGTGATGGGCTGCTGGACCTCGGCCTCGCGCAAGGCGGTGCTGCCGGTGTTCGAGCAGTATAACGGGCTCCTGTACTACCCGACCTTCTACGAGGGCCTGGAGCAGTCGAAGAACGTCTTCTACACCGGCCAGGAGGCGACGCAGCAGATCCTCGCCGGCCTCGACTGGGTCCACAAGGAGAAGGGCGGCGACAGCTTCTACTTCATCGGCTCGGATTACATCTGGCCGCGCACGTCGAACAAGATCGCCCGCAAGCACGTGGAGAACGTGCTCAAGGGCAAGGTCGTCGGCGAGGAATACTTCCCCCTCGGCCACACCCAGTTCAACTCGGTGATCAACAAGATCAAGTTGACGAAGCCGAAGGTGATCTTCGCGGACGTGGTCGGCGGTTCGAACGTGGCGTTCTACAAGCAGCTCAAGGCGGCCGGCATCGACCTGTCCAAACAGGTGCTGATGACGATCTCGGTGACCGAGGACGAGATCGACGGCATCGGCGGCGAGAACATCGCCGGCGCCTATGCGTGCATGAAGTACTTCCAGTCGATCGAGAACGACAACAACAAGGCCTTCGTCGCCGCCTTCAAGAAGATGTGGGGCGAGAAAACGGTGATCGGTGACGTGACCCAGGCGGCCTATCTCGGGCCGTTCCTGTGGAAGATGGCCTGCGAGAAGGCCGGCTCCTTCGACGTCGACAAGGTCGTGGCGGCCTCGCCGGGGCTCGAGTTCAAGGGCGCGCCCGAGGGCTACGTCAGGATCGACGAGAACCATCACCTCTGGTCAAAGACCCGGGTCGGCAAGGCCAAGCCGGATGGCCAGTTCGAGATCGTCTACACCAGCCCCGAGCTGATCAAGCCGGATCCGTTCCCGAAGGGCTATCAGTAGCCTCGCCGATTCTCCCCTCCCCCCTCTGCGGGGGAGGGTGGCCCCTGCGTCAGCAGGGGTCGGGAGAGGGGCAGCGCGACGGAGCAGGATTTCACCTCCGTCGCGACCTCTCCGGAAGCGGCGCTCCCCTCTCCCGACCCGCTTCGCGGGCCCCCCTCCCCCGCAGAGGGGGGAGGGAGAGCGTCGCGGAAGCCCATTATCGAGCCAGATCGCGGGAGACACGAAACCATGCTCGGCGACTATTCCCTCGGCGACCTCGGCGCGATCTTCGCCATGCAGGGCTTCGCCGGCCTGATCCTGTTCTCCGTCTACCTGCTGATGGCGCTCGGGCTCGCGATCATCTTCGGCCAGATGGGCGTGATCAACATGGCCCACGGGGAGTTCATGATCCTCGGGGCCTACGTCACCTATCTCTGCTCGACCTTCTTCCAATCCTACCTGCCGGCGCTGTTCCCGATCTACTTCTTCGTTGCGATGGGGCTGGCCTTCCTCGCCTCCGGGGCGTTGGGAATGCTGGTCGAGTGGAGCCTGATCCGGTTCCTGTACAAGCGCCCGCTCGACACGCTGCTCGCCACCTGGGGCCTGTCGCTGATCCTGCAGCAGGCCTACCGGTCGATCTTCGGCGCCCGCGAGGTCGGCGTCGAGCTGCCGTCCTGGCTGATCGGCTCGGTGCAGGTCACCGACACGATCGAGATCCCGATCAACGGCCTGTTCGTCATGGCGGTGACCATCCTGATCACCGTGAGCGTCGCGCTCCTGATCTACCGCTCGCGCTTCGGCCAGCAGGTCCGGGCCGTGATGTCGAACCGCGCCATGGCGGGGGCGGTCGGCATCGATACCGAGAAGGTCGACCGCTACACCTTCGGCCTCGGCTGCGGCATCGCGGGGATCGCCGGCTCGGCCTTCACGATGATCGGCTCCACCGGGCCGACCTCGGGCCAGCTCTACATCGTCGACACCTTCCTGATCGTCGTGTTCGGTGGCGCCGCGAGCCTGCTCGGCACCATCGCGTCGGCCTTCTCGATCTCCCAGACGCAATCGACTCTGGAATTCTTCCTCTCCGGCTCGATGGCCAAGGTGATCACCCTGCTCGCGGTGGTCGGCATCCTGATGCTGCGGCCGCAGGGCCTCTTCACCCTCAAGGTCCGGCGCTGAGGATTTCCCGATGACCAATCCGGTCCAGACCCTGACCAAATCGGTCACCGTCAACGACAACCCGTTCATGAAGCCGGTGGAGTGGCTGAGCCTCCTCCTCCTGGCCGGGGTGATCCTCGTGGTCCTGCCCCTGGCGCTCGACGGGTTCCGCCTCAACCTGGTCGGCAAGTACCTGACCTACGCCTTCGTGGCCCTCGGGCTGGTGATCTGCTGGGGCTACGCCGGCATCCTGTCGCTGGGCCAGGGTGTCTTTTTCGGATTGGGCGGCTACTGCATGGCGATGTACTTGAAGCTGGAGGCTTCGAGCGTCGCTAATACAAAAATCCAGTCGACGCCCGGCATCCCGGACTTCATGGATTGGAACCAGATCACGGCGATCCCCTGGTTCTGGCAGCCGTTCAAGAGCCTGCCGCTGACCCTGATCCTGGTGGTGGCGGTCCCGGTCCTGTTCGCGATGCTGATCTCCTACGCGATGTTCAAGCGCCGGGTCGGCGGCACCTACTTCGCCATCATCACGCAGGCGATCGCCGCGATCCTGACGATCCTGATCGTCGGACAGCAGGGCTATACCGGCGGCATCAACGGCATCACCGACCTGCGCACCCTCCACGGCTGGGACATCCGCACCGACCACGCGAAGGTGATCCTGTACTTCGTCAACGGCGGCCTGCTGCTCGCCTGCATCCTGGCGGCGCAATATGTGAAGAAGTCGAAGCTCGGCCGCATCCTGGTCGCGATGCGCGACAAGGAGGATCGGGTCCGGTTCTCGGGCTACTCGGTGGCGGGCTTCAAGGTCTTCGCCTTCTGCCTGGCGGCGGCCTTCGCGGCGATCGGCGGGGCGATGTTCACCCTCCAGGTCGGGTTCATGTCGCCCTCCTTCGTGGGCATCGTCCCCTCGATCGAGATGGTGATCTACGCCGCCGTCGGCGGGCGTCTGTCGCTGTTCGGCGCGGTCTGGGGCACGCTGCTCGTCAACTGGGCCAAGACCAGCTTCTCCGAGAGTTTTCCGGATCTCTGGCTGTTCGGCCTCGGCGCCCTGTTCATCGCCGTGGTCCTCGCCTTCCCGAACGGTCTCGCCGGCATCTGGCGCGAGCACATCGAGCCCCGCCTGACCCGCCGGGTGAAGGGGCTGCGAGCCCCGCCGCCCGCCGTCGCCCCGCCCCACGGCGCTCCGGCCGAGTGAGGACATCATGAACGCCGCGATCCTCTCCTCCCCCGTGGTCGGCGCCGAGGCCGCCCCGCCCGATCACCTCCTCGCCGTCGAGGCGCTGACCGTCTCGTTCGACGGATTCAAGGCGGTCAACGACGTGTCGTTCTACGTCGAACCCGACGAGATCCGGGTGATCATCGGCCCGAACGGCGCCGGCAAGACCACGGTGCTCGACCTGATCTGCGGGCGCACGAAGGCCAGCGCCGGCTCGATCAAGTACAAGGGCCAGGAGCTGACCAAGCTCTCCGAGAGCGCGATCGTGCAGGCCGGGGTCGGCCGCAAGTTCCAGACGCCGTCGATCTACGACGACCTCACGGTGTTCGAGAACCTGGAGATCTCGTTCCCCCGCGGCCGCTCGGTGTTCGGCGCCCTGACATTCAAGCGGGATGCGGAAGTCCGCGACCGCATCCACGCCATCGCCGAGACGATCTTCCTGAAGGACCAGCTGAAGGAGCGGGCCGAGTTCCTGAGCCACGGCCAGAAGCAGTGGCTGGAGATCGGCATGCTGCTGATCCAGGACCCGGAGCTGCTGATGCTCGACGAGCCGGTGGCCGGGATGAGCGTCGGCGAACGGATCAAGACCGCCGAACTCCTCAACCAGATCATCAAGGGCCGCTCGGTGCTGGTGATCGAGCACGACATGAAGTTCGTCGAGGACATCGCCCACCGTGTGACGGTCCTGCATCAGGGCAAGGTGCTTTCCGAAGGGTCGATGGAGCGGGTCAAGAACGACCCGAAGGTCATCGAAGTGTATTTGGGACATTGACGATGGCGTCGCTCCAGACCACCGCGCCCCTCGTCCAGGCGCCTCCGATCGCCACTATCCCGGCCGCGACGCCGGCGCTCGCCGTCGAGGATCTGCACGCCGCCTACGGCCAGAGCGAGGTCCTGCACGGGCTGACCTTCTCGGTAGCGCCCGGCGAGATCGTCGCCGTGATGGGCCGCAACGGCATGGGCAAGACCACGCTGATGAAGACCCTGATGGGCCTCGTGCCGGTCAAGGCCGGCTCGATCCAGGTCGAGGGCACGGATGTCGCCGCCCTCAAGAGCCATGCCCGGGTCGCCAGGGGCCTCGCCTACGTGCCGCAGGGCCGGATGATTTTTTCCACCATGACGGTCCAGGAGAACATCGAAACCGGCCTGACGGTGACCGGCACCCGCAAGGTCCCGCAGGACCTCTACGACATGTTCCCGGTCCTGCTGGAGATGAAGGGACGGCGCGGCGGCAACCTCTCCGGCGGCCAGCAGCAGCAGCTCGCCATCGCCCGGGCACTCGCGAGCCGCCCGAAGGTGCTGCTGCTGGACGAACCCACGGAAGGCATCCAGCCCTCGATCATCCGCGAGATGGGCCGGACCCTCAAGAAGATCCGGGACCAGCGCGGCCTCTCCATCGTCGTCTCCGAACAGGTCCTGAGCTTCGCCCTCGACGTCGCCGACCGGGTGATCGTCATGGAGAACGGCGCCATCGTCCACGAGGCCCCGCGCGCGGGCATCGACGAGGCGGCCGTCGCCCGGTTCCTGTCGGTCTAGGGGCGCCCGCATGGCCGATTACGAGATCTTCGAACTCGGCGACTTCGTGCTCCAGTGCGGCAAGACGCTGCGCGCGGCCAAGCTCGCCTACAAGACCTTCGGGACGCTGAGCCCGGCCAAGGACAACGCTATCGTCTACCCGACCTGGTATTCGGGTCAGCACACCGAGAACGAGTGGTTGATCGGCCCCGGCAAGGCCCTCGACCCGGACAAGTACTTCATCATCATCCCGAACATGTTCGGCAACGGGCTCTCGTCCTCGCCGAGCAACACCCCCGCGCCCTGGAACGGGCCGCGCTTCCCCAACGTCACCGCCTACGACAACGTCCGCGCCCAGCACCGCCTCGTCGCCAAGCATTTCGGCATCGAGAAACTGGTCCTCGTCACCGGCTGGTCGATGGGCGCGCTCCAGACCTACCACTGGGCGGCGATGTACCCGGACATGGTGCCGAAAATCCTGCCGTTTCAGGGTTCGGCCAAGTGCTCCCGGCACAATTACGTCTTCCTTGAGGGCGCCAAGGCCGCGCTGCAGGCCGACGCCGCCTGGGCCGAGGGCTGGTACACGAGCCCCCCGACCCGGGGCCTGCGCGCCTTCGGCCGGGTCTATGCCGGGTGGGGCCTGTCGCAGACCTTCTACCGGCTCGAGGCCGACATCACCCACATGGGCTACGCCTCGCTGGAGGACTTCCTGATCGGCTTCTGGGAAGGGCTGTTCTACGCGCGCGACGCCAACAACCTGCTCGCTATGCTGTGGACGTGGCAGCACGGCGACATCAGCGCCAACGACACCTTCCAGGGCGACTTCAAGGCCGCCCTCGGCGCGATCCGCGCGAAGGCGATCCTGATGCCCGCCTCGACCGACCTGTATTTCCCGCCCGAGGACAACGCCATCGAGGCGGCCGCCATGCTGAACGCGGAGCTGCGCGTGATCGACACGTGGTGGGGTCATTTCGCGGGCGGCCCCGGCACCAGCCCGAACGACATCAAGGTCCTCGACGATGCGCTGAAAGAGCTGCTCGCGAGCGGGTGAGATTCGCGCAACGGCGCGCGGATGGGGTCCGCCCCAAGGTTCTAGGGAGCTGGAGACAGAACATGCCCGAGACGCTGATCAAGGTCGATCTGACGCAATCGGCCTACGACAACGACATGGTGCACAACCGCTGGCACCCGGACATCCCGATGGTCGCCACCGTGAAGCCGGGCGCGGACTTCATCGTCGAGACCTACGACTGGACCGGCGGCTTCATCAAGAACAACGATTCCGCCGACGACGTGCGCGACATCGACCTGTCGATCGTCCACTTCCTGTCCGGCCCGATCGGCGTCGAGGGCGCGGAGCCCGGCGACCTGCTGGTGGTCGACCTCCTCGATATCGGCGCCAAGCCCGAGAGCCAGTGGGGCTTCAACGGCTTCTTCTCGAAGAAGAACGGCGGCGGCTTCCTCGACGAGCACTTCCCGCAGGCCCAGAAGTCGATCTGGGACTTCGAGGGCATGTTCACCAAGTCCCGCCACGTGCCGGGCGTGCGCTTCCCCGGCCTGATCCATCCCGGCCTGATCGGCTGCCTGCCCGATCCGAAGATGCTGGAGACCTGGAACACCCGCGAGAAGGGGCTCTACGACACCAACCCCGAGCGTGTCCCGGCGCTGGCCACCCTCCCCTTCGGCCCGACCGCCCATATGGGCCGCCTCCAGGGCGACGCAAAGGAGGCCGCCGCCGCCACCGGCGCCCGCACGGTCCCGCCCCGCGAGCACGGCGGCAATTGCGACATCAAAGACCTGTCGCGCGGCTCGAAGATCTACTTCCCGGTCTACGTCCCCGGCGCCGGCCTCTCCATGGGTGACCTGCACTTCAGCCAGGGCGACGGCGAGATCACCTTCTGCGGCGCCATCGAGATGGCCGGCTGGGTCCACCTGAAGGTCGATCTGATCAAGGGCGGGATGGCCAAGTATGGGATCAAGAACCCGATCTTCAAGCCGTCGCCAATCACGCCGAAATTCGACGACCACCTGATCTTCGAGGGCATCTCGGTCGACGAGCACGGCGGCCAGCATTACCTCGACGTGCACATCGCCTACCGGCAGGCCTGCCTCAACGCGATCGAGTACCTGAAGAAGTTCGGCTACTCGGGGGCGCAGGCCTACTCGATCCTCGGCACGGCACCGGTCCAGGGCCACATCTCGGGTGTGGTCGACATCCCGAACGCCTGCGCGACCCTGTGGATTCCGACCAAGATCTTCGAGTTCGACATCAACCCCGGCGCCGACGGACCGACCAAGTTTTTGGATGGCTCGATCCAGATGCCGCTCTCGCCGGATCTTTGACCGACCGCCGGTCACGGACGCGACCTGCCCCCTCTCCCGTGCGGGAGAGGGGACCCGCGCTTAACCTGATCACGCGCCGTTCAATTCTGAAAGCACGCCATGCCCGTCTACGAATACGCCTGCGCGGCCTGCGGGCCGTTCACCGCCATGCGGCCGATGGCGGAATTCAAGGATCCGCACGCCTGCCCGGATTGCGGGGAGGCCAGCCAACGGGCCTTCCTCACTGCCCCGCGCATTTCCGGGATGGATGCCGGGCTCAAGGCCGCCCACGCCACCAACGAACGCAGCCGCCACGCGCCGCGACGCTCAGGCAGCCACGGCGCGGGCTGCGGCTGCTGCACGCCGAAGAAGACGGCCGCGGCGCCGGCCGCCGCCAAGAGCTTTCCGTCAGCGCGGCCCTGGATGATCAGTCACTGAACCACCAACCACCCTCCCCCCTCCGCGGGGGAGGGTGCCCCGCGGATGCGGGGCGGGAGAGGGGCAGCGCGACAGCTCAGGATGTCACGCCGGTCGCGCCCTGTCCGGACGCGGCGCTCCCCTCTCCCGACCCCCTTCGGGGGCCACCCTCCCCCGCAGCGGGGGGAGGGAAACGGCACCCGTCGAGCCCGAACACCAGGAGGATATCACGCCATGATGCACGGAGACATCTCGTCCAGTCAGGACAGCGTCGGCGTCGCCGTCGTGAACTACAAGATGCCGCGCCTCCACACCCGCGCCGAGGTGCTGGAGAACGCCAAGGCGATCGGCAAGATGATCGTCGGCATGAAGAGCGGCCTGCCCGGGCTCGATCTCGTGATCTTCCCCGAATATTCGACCCACGGCATCATGTACGATGCCGCCGAGATGTATGAGACCGCCTCGACGGTCCCAGGCGCGGAGACCGAGGTCTTCGCCGCCGCCTGCCGGGAGGCCAAGGTCTGGGGCGTGTTCTCGCTCACCGGCGAGCGCCACGAGGAGCACCCCAACAAGGCGCCCTACAACACCCTGATCCTGATGAACGACCAGGGCGAGATCGTCCAGAAGTACCGCAAGATCATGCCCTGGACCCCGATCGAGGGCTGGTATCCGGGCGACCGCACCTACGTGTCGGACGGGCCGAAGGGGCTGAAGATCAGCCTGATCATCTGCGACGACGGCAACTACCCGGAAATCTGGCGCGACTGCGCCATGCGCGGGGCCGAGCTGATCATCCGCTGCCAGGGCTACATGTATCCGGCCAAGGAGCAGCAGGTCGTCATCTCGAAGGCCATGGCCTTCGCCAACAACGTCTACGTGGCGGTCTCGAACGCCGCCGGGTTCGACGGCGTCTACACCTATTTCGGCCACTCGGCGATCATCGGCTTCGACGGGCGGACGCTCGGCGAGTGCGGCGAGGAGGAGATGGGCATCCAGTACGCGGCCCTGTCGAAGTTCCTGATCCGGGATTTCCGCGCCCACGGGCAATCGGAGAACCACCTCTTCAAGCTGCTGCACCGGGGCTATACCGGCATGATCAACTCGAAGGAGAATCGGCACGGGATGTCGGAATGCCCCTACGAGTTCTACCGGCGCTGGATCGAGGATCCCGACGGGACCCGTGACGCGGTCCGGGCCATCACCCGCCAGGGCGTCGGTACCGAGGAATGCCCGATCGAGGGCATCCCCTTCGTCGGCAAGGGCGAGGGTGCGCCGGACCCGGTCCGTTAACATCCACCCGGCCCGATCCCGTCCGCGGGACCGGGCCGCTGCAACCCTGGGATCGCCATGGACACGACACCCCTCGCCCCGACCGCGTTCCGCAGCCCCGCGGTGCTGCTGTCGGGCCCGGTCGACTACGACATGTACAAGGACTTCCGCCGTCAGTTCGGCGCGGCGGGCGATCGTGAGATCGTCGTGATCGAGCTATCGACCCTGGGCGGCGACCCGGAGGTCGCCCGGATGATGGGTGAGGACATCCGCTACCATTCCGAGATGAACCCCGATCGCCGGTTCGTCTTCCTCGGCAAGGCCGCGATCTACTCGGCCGGCACCACCTTCATGAGCTTCTTCGCGCGTCCGAACCGCTACCTGACCCGGGGCACGCGGCTGATGATCCACGAGCGCAAGATGAACAAGGAGCTTCACGTCCAGGGGCCTTTGACCACCTGCGTCGCCGCCGTGAAGGCGACCCTGCACGAGATCGAATGCTCGATCGTGATCCAGAACGAAGGGTTCTCGAACCTCATCCAGGGCTCGGACGTGACCCTGGATGAGGTACTTCAGAAGGCGCCGGCCAATTGGTACCTCGAGGCCGAAGAGGCGCGGTCTCGGGGTTTGATCGAGGCCGTGATCTGAACGTCCCCCATCGCGAGCGAAGCGACCGCGGGCGGCGCACGGCCGCCAGGATCACCCCTGCGGGTAATCCGCGCCCAGGCTGGTCTCACGCCACGCCTCGATCTCGGCGAGGCTCTGCCGCAGCCGGTTCGTGACCGCCTCGAACCCCCACGCGCCGAGCACGAGGTGGCGGGGCGGGTTGTCAATCTCGGTCACCCGGATCATCGCCTCGCCGGCCCGTACCGGATCGCCGGCCTGCGTGCCGCTCTTCTCGGACGTGGCCTTGAGGCGCGCGCCCGCGGTCTCGGCGTAATCGCCGATGGTGCTCGGTGTCTGGACCAGGGAGCGGCCGGCCCAATCGGTCCGGAACGGCCCCGGCTCGATGCAGGTGACGTGAATCCCCAGCGGCCCCGTCTCGGCCGCGAGGGCGTCGGAGAACCCCTCCACGGCGTGCTTGGTGGCGGCATAGTAGCCGGAGCCCGGAAAGCCCACGAAACCGGCAACCGAGGTGACGTTGAGGATACGGCCGGAACGCTGCGCCCGCATCACCGGCAGCACCGCCCGGGTCAAGGCGAACAGCCCGAAGACGTTGGCGTCGAACTGCGCGCGGATCTTATCGTCCTCACCCTCCTCGATGGAGGATTGGTAGCCGTAGCCGGCATTGTTCACGAGCACGTCGATCCGGCCGAAGGTTTCCGTGGCGGCGCGCAGGGCTTCGGCGATCTGGCCCGGCGCCGTGACGTCGAGGGACAGGGCCAGCACGCGCGCCTCGGCACCCTGGGCGAGGTCGGCGACCTTGGCCCGGTCGCGGGCGGTGACGACGGCGCGCCAGCCCCGGGCGATCACGAGTTTGGCGAGGTCCCGGCCGAAGCCGGTGGAGCAGCCGGTGATGAACCAGACCGGATTGGTGTTCTGCGTCATGGTGGGTCCCGTGATCAGCATTGCGTGGTCAGGGTGTCGCGGCCGGCTCGGGCGGGCGATCCGCGCCGTCTGCGCAACGCCCGAGCCGCCCGGAAGGCGTGCCCCCACCCTGTAACGCGGCCGATCCGCACCGTATCCGCGGCCGGGTTCGCGGCGATCACGTTCGCCCGCGGGTCGCGGCTGCGCGCCAGGTCGACGGAACCCGCGATCGCGCAGTCCTAATAGCCCCGCGCGGCATCGACTCCCTGCGGCGGCGCCCCGGTCTTCCGATAACTCCGCAGGTTGGCGGCCACCGTGGCGGCGGCCGAGGCCATATCGGTCGGACCGGAGACGTGCGGGAGGACCGTCACGCCCGGATGGGACCAGAGGGCGGAGTCCGCCGGCAGCGGCTCGACATCGAACACGTCGAGCACCGCATGCGCCAGACGGCCGCCGTCGAGGGCCGCGATCAGGTCGCCGGTCACGACGATCGGCCCGCGGGCGAAATTGATCAGCGCGGCCCCGGGCTTCAGCGCGGCCAGGCGCGCGGCGTTGACGAGGCCGCGCGTCTCGGTGGTCAGCGGCACGAGGCAGACGAGGATATCGCACCGGCCCAGCATCGCCGGGAGGCCGTCGGCGCCGTGGTAGGTCTCGACACGAGCGACCGCCTTCGGGGAACGGCTCCAGCCGATGACGGGGAACCCGGCATCGAGCAGCCGCGCCGCCGCCTCGGAACCGAGCGCGCCCAGACCGAGCAGGCCGACCGTGACGTCGACCGGTTTACGGTAGGCGTGCGGGCGCCAGACCCGCTCGCGCTGTTGGCGGGCGTAGGCCGGCATGTCGCGCTGGAGATAGTAGGTCCAGGCCAGCACCGCCTCGGCCATGGTGCGAGCCATCTCCCGGTCGACGAGGCGGACGATCGGCAGCGGCCGGTCGAAGGCGCCGACGAGCTTCTCGACGCCGGCCCAGAGGCTCTGCACCCAGACGAGGCCCGGAAGCGCCGCGACCTCGGCCGGATCGGGGTTGGCCACGATGGCGACCCGCGCCGCCGCACGCTCCCCGGCGTCCATCGCCCGGAACGGGACAAGCCGCTCCTCCGGCATCGCGGCCGCCAGGATCTGCCGGTATTCCGACTCCTGCTCCGGGCCCTTGCACCCGATGAGGGCGACTGCCTCCGCCATCCGCGAACTCCGTACCGGCCCCGACCACGCCATTCGCGAGGCACCAAGCAGGGGCTGTGCCCGAGCCGACCGGAAACGCCAAACCGCCGGATCGTCGGGTGGCGGCGTCAGCGGACCTCGTTCAGCGCCGGGTAGACGAGGCGGACCGCCCGGCGATCTGGCGGGATCGGGGTCTCGACGCGCCTGCCGATGCTGCCGGTCGTGCCGGGCCCGACCGGTTGGGCGGGCCGCAGACGCCAGCGCTCGGCGGCCGGCATCTGGACGCGGGGCTTGGGCCGTTCGAGGTGACCGTCCGCACCCTGCGTCGGGACGGTGGCGAGCCCCGCCAGCGTCATCGCGGTGGCGACGGCGAGGCGGATCGGAGACTGGCGACGGGATCGGGCTTGGCGGAGGAACATGATGGGGCACCGCGTGGACCCCTCGGTTCTGCGCCCCGCGGATGAAGACGGGATCGAACCGAATCGTTTCCCAAGTCGTTGCCAACACCTGCCTGCGGTCGCGGTAAATGCGCGCTGTCCAGGCAGGGTAAACGACAGGACAGGGGGAATACGCGCGCATGGCGAGCAAGGTGGAAGGGCGTGCCGGAACGCCGGAGCGAGCCGAGATCGGCGGCGTGATCGATACCGACATCTCGGCACGACTGGACAGGCTGCCCTGGGGCCGCTTCCACGTGCTGGTCATCGTGGCGCTCGGCATCACCTGGGTGCTCGACGGCCTCGAGGTGACGCTGGCCGGCTCCCTGGTCGGCGCCCTGCGCAAGCCGCCAATGTCGTTCTCGGAGTTCGATGTCGGGCTCGCCGCCTCCTGCTACCTCGTCGGCGCGGTGACCGGGGCGCTCGGCTTCGGCTGGCTCACCGACCGGATCGGCCGCAAGAAGCTGTTCTTCATCACGCTTGCCCTCTACCTGATCGCGACCGCGGCCACGGGCCTGTCCTGGAGCGTCACGAGCTTCTGCATCTTCCGCTTCTTCACCGGTGCGGGCATCGGCGGCGAATACACGGCGATCAACTCGACCATTCAGGAGCTGGTCCCGGCCCGGGTCCGCGGCTGGACCAACTTGGTCATCAACGGCTCGTTCTGGATCGGCGCCGCGCTCGGCTCGTTCATGTCGATCGTGCTGCTCAAGCCCGAGGTGATCGATCCGGCCTGGGGCTGGCGCGTCGCCTTCTTCACCGGCGGCGCCATCGGCCTCGTCATCTTGCTGCTGCGCACCTGGATCCCCGAGAGCCCGCGCTGGCTCGCCACGCACGGCTACGCCGCGGAGGCCGACCGGGTCGTCACCGGCATCGAGAAGCGATTCACCGACGAGGGCGTCACCCTGCCGCCGGTGGACGAGAGCAAGCGGATGAAGGTCCGCACCCGCGACCACACCCCCCTGTCGGAGGTGTTCCGTGCCCTGTTCGTCACGAACCGGCTCGCCACGATGGTCGGCCTCGCCCTGATGGTCGCGCAGGCGTTCTTCTACAACGCCCTGTTCTTCACCTACGCGCTGGTTCTGGAGCGATTCTACGCCGTGCCGGGCAACAGCGTCGGCTGGTATCTGCTGCCCTTCGCGCTGGGATCCTTCCTGGGCCCGCTGCTGCTCGGTCGGCTGTTCGACACGATCGGCCGGCGCCAGATGATCGCCTTCACCTATGGCATCTCGGCGGTGCTGCTGGTGGCCGTCGGCGTGCTGTTCCGGCTCGACGTGGTCGGGCCGGTGGGGCAGACCGCGGCCTGGATGGTGGTGTTCTTCTTCGCCTCGGCAGCGGCGAGTTCGGCCTACCTGACCGTCTCCGAGACCTTCCCCCTGGAGATCCGGGCGCTCGCCATCGCGGCCTTCTACGCGGTCGGCACCGGCATCGGTGGCGTGTCCGGCCCGCTCCTGTTCGGCAGCCTGGTCGAGACCGGCTCGCGGGACTGGGTGCTGTTCGGCTACGGGATCGGCGCGGTGCTGATGCTGGTCGCCGCCGTGGTCGGCGGGATCTGGGGCACGGCCGCGGAGGGCAAGTCGCTGGAGGACGTGTCGAAGCCGCTGGCGGCGGCGTGAGCGGAGAACCGGCCTTCGGCCAACTCTCGTTGAGTGGAATACATCGGGATTTGGCCGAGAGGGCGGGTGAAGGACATTCAGTCAAATCAAACGGATCGGACCGTCATATCGCGCAATGAGCCGGTCGGCTGTCACGAATTCCAGTCCCTCCAACCGAGCCTGTGTGAGCAAAAGCCGATCGAACGGGTCTCGGTGGATGGGCGGAAGGCTGGCAACTGCCGTCGCGTGAGCTCCCGTTACCGGAAGCTCGATATAGCCATTGGCGAGCAGGCCTTTCCGCAGGCCCTTCGCATCGACTTGGAAATCTTTGCGGCCCAACCCGCTCTTGATGGCGATTTCCCAGAGACTCGCCGCACTGAACAAGAGCGTATTCGCACGATCGTCGATGAGACGTCGTGCGGCAGCGGTCAGACGGTCGGACCCTGCCGCGGCCCAAAGAAGGATATGCGTATCGAGAAGGTGGCTCACCGGCCTTCGAACGCCGCCGCGATCTCTTCGCCACCCATGCGATCGAAATCGTCCGGAATGCAGAGGCATCCGGCCAAGAATCCGATTCGGGACGTATCGGCAGATGCCGGCGCATCGAACGGGACGACACGAACCAACGGTTTGCCATCCTTCGCGATGATGAACGGCTCGCCCGATGCCGCCTGTTCGACTAGGCGCGAAAGGTTCGTCTCAGCGTCCTTCAGATTGACCGTCCGCATCGATCCGGTCCCAGTCCCAGACAGATCCTGCTGCGCCGCGCAGCGACATCCCACGATCGTAAACCCTCAACCATCCTTTCGCCACACCTGCCCGTGGTAGACGAATTTCGCGCCCTCATTGGCCAGCGCCGCGAGGCCGCGGAAGGCGGGATCGTGGACGGTGATGACGCTGGTCGGGATCTGGCGCATCATCCCGGCGAAGGGCGCCTTCCGTTCGAAGGCCTCGCGGAACCCGCTCTCCTGCAGCACCTTCACGATCCGGGGGGCGATGCCGCCGCCGATATAGACGCCGCTGGTTGCCAGGAAGGTGAGCGCGAGGTCGCCGCAGATACGGCCGAGCAGGCGGCCGAACAGCTCGAGCGTCTCGGCCGCATGGGGGTCGGAGGCGTTGAGACCCGCCTCGGTCACCGCCGCGGGATCGAGCTTCTCGTGCGGCTGACCGGTCCGGACATGCGCCACCGCCGCGTGCAGCCGCGACAGGCCCGGCCCCGACAGGATCGATTCCACGGTGATCCGGTCCTCGACCCGCTCCAGGGCGTGCCAGACCTTCTCCTCGAACGCGTCGGAGGGGCCGAAATCGGTGTGGCCGGCCTCGGTGGACACGATGGCGAGATGGGCGGAATACGGCACCAGGGCGGCGGCGCCGAAGCCGGTGCCGGGCCCGAGCACGACGCGGGCGCCGCCCGAGGCGGGCGGACAGGGGCCCACCGGCGTGAGGTCGTGCGGCTCGATCTCCGCGGCCCCGGCCGCCACCGGCACGTAATCGTTGACCACCACAGCGGCGGAGAGGCCGAAATCCTCGGCGATGCGCTGGCCGGCGATCTTCCAGTGCGCGTTGGTCAGCTGAATCTCCGGCCCATCGATCCGGCCGGCAATCGCCAGAATGGCCGAACGCGGCGGCGGCGCCCGATCGCCGCCCTTGGCCAGGGATGCCTGGATGGCGCGCGACGGATGGGGGTGGTCGGCGGTCGCCTCATGCGAGAGGAGGCGGGGGAGCGCCCCGCGTGACTCGATGAGACCGAAGCGTGCATTCGTGCCGCCGATGTCGCCCACAAGGACCGGAAACTCGAACATCGCAAGGTGCCTCTGCTGGAGCGCCCGCCGCGGACTGGACATTGGTCCGGCGGCGGGCACGTTGGATCAAGGGCTCTGAAAGCCGTTCCCGGCATGACGCGTGCCTGACGGCGGCTTCGGCGGTTCATCCGCCGCACGCCCCCGGCCGATGGCACCGAGATGCGTATTGCCGAAACCGCTCGCGTATTTGAGGCCGTAGCCGAGCATTCGATCAAGCCCAATATGGGCGAGCCAGATCAGGGTCAGCCCTGCGAAAAGCGGCTGGCCAAGGGAGACCGCCAGGCACAGGCCGATCAGCGGGGGCGTCTCCGTATGGAGGACGTTATAGAGAACGGCACCGCGGGCGGGGCCGAGGGCGTATCCCAGCAGGCTCAGATCCGGAGCAAACAGCAGGGCGGCGAACAGCCACCAGGGCTGCCCAAGCCAGGCATAGGCCGCTGTGGCACAGGCGAGCAGGGCGGCGCCCTCAATCCGCAGGATCGTCCGCGGCCCACCGCTCACGGCTCCGTCCGACATCCCGAACCCCCATCGAAGGGCGCCCCGAGCAGGCCGGACGGCATCCCGGTTCGCATCGGTCCCACGCGCCGGCTCATCCCCTCAGGCCGGCGGCAGGGCCGTCAAGTCGACGGCGCCCCGCTCGGCCCAGTCCTGAAGCAGCGCGCGGACCGCGGCCGGGTCGGGCAGGCGCCGGCCCGCGACCGTGTCGCCATCGCCGACCCGGACGGCGATGCCGCCATCCGCATTGACTGATGCGAAGGCGATCTCGTCCGTGCGGTCGTCCCCGAAGAAGACGGGTGTTCGCCCGGCATAGGGGGCCTCCGCCATGAAGGTGCGGATCGCGTGGGCCTTGGTGGCCTGCGCCGGGACGATCTCGCCGACCGCCTTGCCGAGTTGCAGCCGGTAGGCGCCGCCGAGCCCCTCCGCCGCCGCCTTGACCAGCGCCTCTGCCCGCTCCGCATCCTCTGGGCTCGCGAGCCGCCAGTGGACCGCCACGGAGGCGCCCTTGTCCTCGATCAGGACGTCGGCCAGCGTCGCGCTCTCCGCCTGAAGCCGCGCGACCTGCCGGCGCAGATCCGGATGGTCCTCCGCCCGCCCGCCGGTGACGGCGCCCCCGAGACGGCGCTCGACCCCGTGCAGCCCGGCGGCGTCGAGGCGCGACGGCGCCAGGAACCCGTCGATCACCGAGACCGGGCGGCCGGTCACGATCGCCAGCGCTCCGCCGAGGCGCCCGCGCAGCCGCTCCAGGGTCGCCACGAGACCGGGCTCGACCACCACCGCATCGGGACGCGGGGCGATCTCGGCGAGGGTGCCGTCGAAGTCGAGGAAGAGGGCGATGTCCATCGCTTGCGGTCCCGGGCCCGAATCTCGGACACGCGCTAGCACGGGGCGGCCGCCCGACAAACGGTGCCCGCACCGCCCTATATGGTCGAATCGGCGCTCGACACGGAGATCCGCATGACATGGCCTTCGGCACGACCCGCACCGGATCCGATCGGGCCGGGCGAGGAGAGCGTCTGGGCCTACCCGCGCCCGCCGCGGCTGGAGGCGGTGGCGCAGCGGCTGCGCGTGATGCTCGGCGGCGCCGTGATCGCCGAGACGGAGGCGGGATTCCGGATCCTGGAGACCTCCCATCCGCCGACCTATTATCTGCCGCCGGGTGATATCGTGGCCGGCGCGCTCGCGAATGCGCGGCACGGCGGAATCTGCGAGTGGAAGGGGCGGGCCATGCTGTTCGACGTCCGCGGCGGCGATCACACCGCTCCCGGGGCCGCCTGGACCTATCCCGATCCGACACCGGATTTCCGCGCGCTCGCGGGTTACGTCGCGTTCTATGCTGGGCCGATGGACGCCTGCTTCGTCGGGCCCGATCGGGTCACGCCGCAGCCCGGCACATTCTACGGCGGCTGGATCACGCCGGGCATCGTCGGCCCGTTCAAGGGTGGTCCGGGCTCGATGGGCTGGTGAGGACGTTGCCCGCCGCGGTCCGCGCTTCGTTCCAGACGGTGGAGGCCACCTCCGCGACGAGGCGCTACATCCGAAAGCGGGAATGTGAGGAGACGCCATGAATGCGCTGACCGAAACCGATCCGAAGGCGGCCGGCTTCGATCCCGCGGCCCTAGGCCGGATCGAGCCCTGGATGGACGCGCTCGTCGCCGACGGGCGACTCGCCGGCCTGTCGGTGACGGTGGCGCGGCGGGGCCGGATCGCCTTCGCGCGGGCCTGCGGCCAGGCCGATCTCGCCCGGGGAACTCCGTTCACCCTCGACACGGTGGCGCGGATCTACTCGATGACCAAGCCGCTCACCTCGGTGGCGGTGATGCAGCTCTACGAGCAGGGTCTGTTTCAGCTCGACGATCCGGTCGCCCGGGTGCTGCCCGAGTTTGCGGAGATGCGCGTCGCCGTAGGCGGAAACCGGGCCAAGCTCGAGACCGAACCGGCGCGCCGGCCGATCACCGTGCGCGACCTGCTCACCCACACCGCCGGCCTGACCTACGGGTTCATGGAGGCGACGCTGGTGGACGCCCAGTACCGCGAGCACAAGATCGACTTCCTGGCCCGGGAGGGCACGCTCGCCGAGATGACCGCCCGGGTGGCGCGGCTGCCGCTGCTCGCCCAGCCGGGCACCGCCTGGAACTACAGCGTCGCCACCGACGTGCTCGGCCAGTACGTGGCCGCTCTGAGCGGCCGGCCCTTCGCAGACTATCTGCGCGACCACGTGATCGGCCCCCTCGGCATGGTGGACACCGATTTCCACGTCGCGCCCGAGCGGATGCCACGCTTCTGCGCGGCCTATGTCTACGACCGCGCGCGCCGGCTCAACCTGTTCGACGATTCCGTCGAGACGGCCTTCGCCCAGCCGCCCAGCATCGCCTCGGGCGGCGGCGGCCTCGTCTCGACCGCGGCCGACTATCACCGCTTCTGCCGGATGATCCTCGACCGCGGCAGCCTCGACGGCACCCGGCTGCTCGGCCGGAAGACCGTCGATCTGATGCTAGACAATCACCTGCCGGGCGATCTCGCCGCGATGGGCACGCCGCGCTTCGCCGAGACCTCCTATACCGGGATCGGCTTCGGTCTCGGCTTCTCGGTAATGCTCGACCCGGCCCGAGCCCAGATCCTCGGCACGCGGGGCGAGGTTGCCTGGGGCGGCATGGCCTCGACGGCGTTCTGGATCGACCCCGCCGAGGATCTGTCGGTCGTGTTGATGACGCAGCTCGTGCCCTCCTCGGCCTTGCCGATCCGGCGCGAGCTGCGCGTCCTGACCTACGCGGCCCTGGAGGCGTGAGCCTCGCTCACGCTCCGGTCACTCCTGGGCCGGAGCCGCGGTGCCGGGCGCTGCAGTGGCGGGCTTCGGGGCAGGCTTGGCGGCCGCCTTCGCGGTCGGCCTCGCGCCGGCTGTAGCGCCGGTCGCCGCGGTGGCGAATTCCGGATCGGTATGCGGACCGTTCGGACCGTTGGTGGGGCCGCCGAGCTGACCGGGTACGAGGTCGGTCACCTTCGTCCAGGTCTGCGACTTGCACAGGAACGCGATCAGGCAGCCGCGGACGGTCAGTTCGCCCGGGGCATCCGTCCAGATGGTCACGTCGTACGACTTGCCGTCCTCGGAATTGTAGATTTTGCCCTCGTAATGGGCATCGGCGTTCGGCTTCAGGCCCATGATGAGCTGATGGCCGAGGGACGGACGCGCCTGCTTCTTCGGATCGGGGTTCTTGAAGTCGATCCGCGGCTCGCCCTTGTCGTTCAGCGGAACCTTCAACCAGACCACGTAACCGCACAGGCGATCCGCCGCGGTCCCGCATTTCTCGAGACGCACGCGGGCGCGACCGTCCTCGGTGAGATAGGTTCCGCTCGGATCGGTCGGCGTGGCCGCCTGCGCCGAACCCGCCAGCGCCGAGAGCGCCAGGATCGCGAGCGGCGCCATCCGGCGACCGATCGATGAAAACCGCATTCCCGAACTCCTATACTTCGCGGGCCGTGATGGGGATCGGACCGCTCGCGTGAGGACAGGTCGATCCCCTCGCGTCATCGCGCTTGCACCGGGCCGAACGCCGGGTGGCCAGCGCCGCCTCCCCGCCCTCTCCCGCGCGAAGTTGTCCGCATCATGACAATACCGCCGGAGGCTGAGGGCGCGCGGCGCTGTCCCGGTCCGCGCGGCGCGCTGCCGCGGATCAGGTACGCGTCGGCGGCAGGCTCGTTGCAGGTCCGAGCGGGCGCTGCAAGAGGGTGACGTCGAGCCAGCGACCGTGCTTGTACCCGACCGCCGCCAGGGTGCCGATCGGCGCGAAGCCGAGACGCGCGTGCAAGGCAATCGAGGCCGGCGAGCCACTGTCGGCGATGACCGCAACCATCGTCCGGCAATCGATTCGCTCGCTCGCGGATATCAGGGCGCCGAGCAGGGTACGCCCGACCCCGCGGCCCCGGGCGGTCCGCGCGACATAGATCGAATCCTCGACGGTCGAGCCATAGGCCGCCCGCTGATGATAGGGCCCGGCATAGGCGTAGCCCGCGACCGAGCCGTCCCGGACGGCAACGAGATAGGGAAAGCCGCCGTCGCGCAGGAGTGCGAACCGCCGGGCCATCTCGTCGAGCGTCGGCGGCTCCGTCTCGAAGCTGGCGGTGCCGGTCGTGACCGCGTCGCCGTAGATCGCCGTGATGACGGGAAGGTCGGCCTCCGTTGCGGGGCGTATCGCGTCCGTCATGCGGACTCCCATCCAGAACCGTACCGCCGCTGCCGCGCGGCACGCGCGACGGTGTGCCTCCGGATACGACGAAGCCGGATCCCGTCGGGACCCGGCTTCGGGAAAATGCAGGAACCGGGCCGGAGCCGGATCAGCCCTGCTTGGCCTTCTTGTTCGCGTTGTGATGGCCGACGGCGCAGCCCGCGGCGGCGCCCATCTTGCCATGGCCGGCCATATGTCCGGCGACACCGCCGACCACCGCGCCCTTGAGGCAGCCCTTCGCCTCGGCCGGCGCGCCGGCCAGCAGGGCACCGACGGTCAGGGCCGTGATCAGTGCGATCCGATTGGTCATGGAAGTTCCTCCTCGTGTCCCCATCGCAACGGCTTCATGGCCCAGCCCGTTCCGTTGGCGACCGCGTCGCGCCCTGCGGGCCTCCGCGGCGTATCGCGCTCAGCGCGCGAGCCCTGCCACCATTCGGACGAGATCCGACTGACGCGCCGCCCCGGTCTTGGCGAAGATCGCCTTCAGCTGCGAGCGTGCGGTCGCGGCGGCGATCGAGAAACCGGCGGCCGCCTCGGCAAGGGAGGCACCGCCCGACATGGCCTGGGCGAGGCGCGCCTCCGCGGGCGTCAGCCGATAGGCCGCTTGAAGGATCGCCGAGGCCGGCACCGGCGTGGCACCGGGCACGCTGGCCAGCATCAAGGTGCGGCCGCCCCCGAACAGGCCCCGGCTCGGCCCGACCAGCGGAACGACGTGGATCACGATGGGCGCCGCGTCCCGGCGTGCCACCACCACGGCCGAGAGCGGCGCCCGGCCATACGGGCGTGCCAGGGCTTCGAGCTGCCGCGACGCCTCCGGGTCCTCCGTGGCGAGGCGTCCACCCGCGAGCTTCAGATCGGGGCCCAGCAGCGCCGTGAAGGCCGCGTTCCAGCACAGTGCCCGCCCCTCGAAGTCGAGAACCAGGGCCGCGCGCTCGATGACGTCGAAGGCCTGGGTCAGGCCGGCGAGCCGTGCCTTCTCCACCATCGTCGTCAACAGGGCCGCACGCTGGAGCAGCGGCGACAGGGTCGCGAGCCGCTCCTGCTCTTTCGGCTCGAACGGTCCCTGCGCCACGGTCCGCTGCAGGGACAGGCACCAGAGCTTGCCCTTCACCTCGAATCCGACCCCCGCGAACCAGCGCAGGCCGCCGGAGGCGAGCAGATCCTGGTAGTAGGGTAGCCGCGCGATCTCCTCGGGCGAGGTGAAATCCTGGTCGACGGTGATGCCGCGCGCGCGCATCGTCGCCAGGCCGCGCAGGCGGTGATCCTCACGATGCCAGCCCTCGTCGAAGTAGCGGCGGGAGGCGTCCGCCAGGGACTGCGTGTGGAGCGCGTCGAGCCCCGTGCGATCCGTGCGCAGCAGGAGCGCCCCGGCACTGCCGGAGGCGCGCGACGCCCGCTCCATCAAGTCCGGCCAGCGCGCCGCGTCGATCACCGCCTCTTCGAGGTCTTCCCGAAACCCTGACTCCAAGTCGTCCCGCAGGCGGGCGAGGTGATCGTGATTCAGGCCGGCCATCGGACCTGTCTCCGGTCAGACTTCATCCAAGATTGGGACGCGTCCGCACGGACCAAACATAATTCGGAGCGCTAATCCAGCGCAATTTATTGATCTTTAGCGCGCATGTACAATTTCGAGTGCCGATCCTCCGTAGCCGGTGTCGCGCCCGTCCGGGTTTCCCGTGGCACCGTGTCGGGCCATGTCGTCAGACCGGTGATCGACGGTTCTTCTCAGCAGGCCCGAGGGTCGCCACGGGTCGAGAACGCCGTCGTCGACGCGGGCTCTCGCCCTCGGACATACGCTGACGCGCGCGACGAGGCCCATCCCCCGGCCGATCCGTGGACGGGCGCTCAACGGCCTTGAAAAGCGCGCCTGTCCGTCACTCCGCGGGATGCAGGCCGGCGACGAAGCTGTCCTGCGGCACCTCGTCGGGGATCGGCTCCTGGATCAGCGTCCAGTAGCCCAGCGCTGCCACCAGCGCGATCACCGCCCCGGTAATGAAGGCCATCGAGAAATGGCCGGTCCCGCCGACGATGAACCCTGTGACGGTCGGGGCCAGGGCCCCGCCGATATAGCCGCCGAAATTCTGCATGGCCCCGAGGGAGGCGGTGCAGCTCGCCGGCGCCGCCACGGAGGCCATCGCCCAGGCCGCCGACGAACTCATGTAGACCAGGAACAGCGAAGCCGAGATGCACGCGATCGCGAGCGTGTCGCTCGGGGTCAGCGCGGCCACCACGGTGAAGGCCGCCGTCGCCACCAGCGAGGCGGCCATGGGGATCTTGCGGCTGCGGATCGGATCGACGCCGCGCCGGACCAGCATGTCCACGACCCGGCCGCCGAGGATGCCGCCCATCACCCCGAAGGCGAAGGGGATTGAACCGACGAGGCCGGTCTTCTGCAGGGTGAAGTGCCGCTCGATCTCCAGATAGCTCGGCAGCCACGCGGTGTAGAGCCAGGTCATGTAGATGCAGCCGAAATAGCCGACGATCATCCCCCAGCTGGTCCGGAAGCCGAACAGCCGCCGCCACGCGCTCCAGGTGACCGGGCGGCTGGCGTTCGGCCCGTCGCCCTCCTCGAGGAAGGCCCGCTCTCCGGGGGTGAGATCGGTCTCGCGCGGGTTGCGGAACACGAGGTAGACGAGTGCGGCGAGCGCCAGCCCGACCCCGCCCATGATGACGAACATCGACCGCCAGCCGAAGCTCACCATCAGGAAGGTCAGCAGCGGCAGGGCCAGGAAGGTGCCGAGCGAGGAGGCGCAGTTCCAGATCCCCGTGGCGGTGCCGCGCTGGCGGATGTTGAACCAGTCGCGGGAGACGCGGGCACAGGTGGGAAAATGCGGCGCTTCTCCGACGCCGAGCACGATGCGGGCGCTCACGAATTGCCAGAACGAGGTCACGGCGCCGCCGAGCATCTGACCGAGCGACCAGCAGGTTAGGCCGAAGGTGAGCGTCAGCCGCGGGCCCAACCGATCCGCCAGCGCCCCGGCCGGCAGCTGGGTGAAGGCGTAGGCCCATAGGAAGGCCGAGAGCAGCAGCCCCATATCGGGGATCGACAGGCCGAGATCCTGCCGGATCAGCGGGTTGGCCACCGCCAGGGTGGCGCGGTCGACGTAGTTGACGACGCCGGCCGTCACCAGCAGCGCGAGCGAGATCGTCTGGATGCGGCGCACCCGCGGCGTTGCGGCCATGGCCATGGTGTCCTCCCTGGATGACGGGCCCCTTCGGGGCTCCGGGTCCGTCCGGTCGATTGCGACTCATCACGTCCGAACGACATTCTGCACCGAACGCCGTCGGACGGAAGGCCCGCCGCCCCTCGCCTCGCGCCGCCCGGCGTCGTAGACCGCTGGGACCCGCCATCGATCGAGACCGCCCCGCGTGCGCCTGACCCAGATCACCCACCACGACCTCGACGGCTACGGCGCCTCCACGGTGGCGGCCGCCTGCGCCGCGGTGGAGCGCGTCGTCCACGTGCCGCGCTACAGCGATGTCGGCCCGGTCTTCGAGGACGAGATCAAGCGCCTCGGCCGCGCCGCCGACAGCGAGATCCTGCTGATGACCGACCTCGGCCTGGAGGAGCAGACCATCGCGGGGCTGAAGAAGTTTGCCGCGATGAACCGCCGCCGCGAGGATGGCCGGAGGCACCGCCTCGTCGTCCTCGACCACCACGCCTCGTCGCTGGACCAGCTGCGCCGTCTCGCGCTGGAGCCGGTTCCCGATCCGGCCCGGCCCGGCCTCAACCGGATCGACCTGGGCGATCCCGAGATCACGGTGCTGATCGAGGAGGATCTCTGCGCCACCCGGATGACCTTCGACCACCGGGGCCTGTTCGCCACCGGCGAGCCCGATACCGACCTGTCCAGCCTGCTCGCGGCGGTCGACGCCGTCGACCTCTGGCGCAAGGAGAGCCCCGCCTTCCGGGGGGGCCTGGCGCTCGACGAGGTATTCTGGGACGCGGTTTCGAGCTTCGTACCGGTCGGGCATCCCTGGCACGACAGATTCGTGTCCGACATCCTGCTCGCGGCCGCCGCGGCCCTGCGGGATGGGGCGAGCCCAGCCGAGCTCGAGCGGCGCGCCACGGCGATCCGGATTGACATCGTTGATGCCCTGCTGCGCACGGCGCCGGATGACGATCTCGCGCTCACGACGCGCATGCGCCTCGCCCGGGCGCTCGCGCGCTCCGATACCCTGTTCCGGCCGCTGAAGGACGGCACGCTCCTGTCCTTCGCCCTCGATTCGGGCACGTTCCAGCGGGTTTCCGACCTGATCATGGATGCCGGCCGGGCCAAGCGCGTGGTCAACGTCCAGCGGATGGGGAACCTGTCGTTCCGCTCCAACGACGGCACGGCGCTCGACGGCGCCCGCCTGTTCCGCGGCGGCGGCCACCGGGACGCCGCTGGCGGCCGGCTCCAGAGCGGCTCGGCCTTCTCGATGGTCGACGCGATCGCCCAGGTCGAGCCGGTGCTGAACCCGGACAAGCCGGCGGGCGCGGACAGCCCGTTCGCGGCGTTGAAGAACTGGAAAGGGTGAGGCTCGTCCGAGCACGCCCTCGGGGTTGGCGCCGCGTTACGACCTATGCCGCGTGAGGCCGGTCCAGCGCGGCGCCGGGTGCCACCTGTTTGCTGGCGTCGAGGATCTCGACGCCCACGATGCGGCCCTCCGCGTCCAGATCCACGATGAACTTGGGGCGGATTTCTTCGCTCTCGACGATGCGCGTCTCGGCGAGGCTGATATAGAGCGCGTCCACGATGGGATCGTACTCGGATTTCATCGCGTCCTCCTCCATGCGCGCTTACGACCTCGATTGAGCAGGGCCGTGACGACCAAGACCTCCGCGCCGTCTTCAAGCGGCTCGTATACCACGCGAAGAACACGACCGTCGCATTACGGCGGCCGCCCCGCCGATCCTGGCGACGATCCTGGCGACGTTCGGCCGGGAGGCTGTCCTGCTCCTCATGGCCGGATGCGTCCTGACAGCGACTCTGACGTTCCTGGCCCTGACGCGGCGCCGGCCCCGCGCGGAGACGCAGGCGCCCCTCAGAGCCTGAAATCCTCGCCGAGATACAGCCGCCGCGCGTCCGGGTTCGCCACGATCTCCTCCGGCGTGCCCTCGGTGAGGATTCGGCCGGAATGGGCGATGTAGGCCCGGTCGATCAGACCCAGGGTCTCGCGCACGTTGTGGTCGGTGATTAGCACGCCGATGCCGCGCTGCTTGAGGTGCTTCACTAGATCCTGGATGTCGCCCACCGCGATCGGGTCGATGCCCGCGAAGGGCTCGTCGAGCAGCATGAAGGTCGGCGAGGAGGCCAGCGCCCGGGCGATCTCGCAGCGCCGCCGCTCGCCGCCCGAGAGCGCGATCGAGGGTGCCTTGCGCAGGCGGGCGATGTCAAATTCCTCCAGCAGGGAATCGAGCTTGCGTGCCCGCTCCTTGCGGTTGGGCTCGGCCACCTCCAGCACGGCGCGGATGTTGTCCTCCACGCTCAGGCCCCGGAAGATCGAGGCTTCCTGCGGCAGGTAGCCGATGCCGAGCCGCGCCCGCTGGTACATGGGCAGATGCGTGATCGGCAGGCCGTCGAGGGTGATGTGGCCGCGGTCGGCCGCCACCAGACCGGTGATCATGTAGAAGATCGTGGTCTTGCCGGCGCCGTTCGGCCCGAGCAGCCCCACCGCCTCGCCGGTCCGGACGGTGAGCCCAGCCTCGTGGACCACGGTGCGGGCGCCGTAGCTCTTGCGCAGGCCGCGCACGCTGAGGATGCCGGGCCCGCCCGCGTCGGCCGCCTTCGACTCGGCCGCTTCAACGTCCGCCGGCCGCGCGCGTCGGCCGAACAGGCGGCCGAGCCAGCTCGCCCGGCCCGCCGGTTCCTGCGGTCCGGCCTGGAACGCCACCGCGCCGCTCAATCGACCTGCGCCTTCGGCTTGGGCGGCGGCGCGCAACCTTTCGGCTTGCCGTCCTTGTCGGCCTTCTCGCCCGGCACGAACAAGGCCGAGACCCGGCCGCCCGCCACCGGGTCCATGTTCGCCCGGCCGGTGTTCATGTCGTAGACCAGCCGCTGGCCGCGGGTGACGTTCTGGCACTGGCTCAGCACGACGTTGCCGGTCAGCACGATGCGCTTGGCATCCTGATCGAAGACCGCGTGGTCGCCGGTGGCGACCTGATCCTTCTGCACCACCGTCACCGGTCCGGCGCAATCGACCTTCTGGATGCCGTTCTCGGCCGGGTTCCGGGCCGGCGGGGCCTCGGCGGCGGCAGTGGCCTGCGCCTCGCCCTTCGCCTCGCCCTTGCCGTCAGCCTTGGCATCCTTGCCGGGCGTGTCCTTGCCGCGCTTGTAGTAGACCGTCATGGTCGAGCACCGGATCGTGCTCTCGCCCTGCACAGCCACGACGTTGCCGGCGAAGACCGCCCGGTTCTCCCGGTCGAACACGTCCAGCCGGTCGGCGTCGATCTTGATCGGCTCCTTGCCGCCGCCGCCAATATTGCCGAAGGGGGAATCCTTCTTGGCCGCCTTCTCGGCGAGGGCCGGGGCGGCGAGCAGCAGGCAGGCCACCACGGCGGCGCCAAGGGTGCGGGCGGTGTTCATCGGGCACCGTCCGCGGGCTGCGCGTCCGAGGTCAGGATGCGCAGAGCCGGCTTCTCGGCCTGATCCTCGTTGACGATGACCACGTGGACGTTGCCCACGAAGGAAATGCGCTTGCCGCTCTCCACCACGTCGAGGCTGTCGGCGTTCACGGTGGCCCGGGGGCTCGACACGGTGACGGGTTCCTGGGAACTGATGGCGCCGGTCTTGAACGCCACCGCGGCGGAGCGCAGCCGCGCCTCCTCGCCCTTGTCGGTCCAGATCCGGATGTCGGTCTTCAGGTCGAGGGACTCCCGGGCGCTGTCGAACAGACCGGAGGCGGCCGAGAGCCGGGCGACACCGCCCTGGTCATCGGTGGCAATATGGCCGCGCATCTGCTGCAGCTCGATGAGGCTCGGCTTGCGCACGTCCTGAAGGGCGGCGTCCGCCGTCACCTCGTAACCGCGCGTCCCCTGACGGAAACCCGCGAGCCGCGGATTCTCCATCCGGACCTTCGTGCCCGCCAGCGTCACCGGGCCGATCGAGACACCCGGCAGATGCGCCGCGAAGGGATTGAACAGGTAGGCCAGCAGAAGGGCCACCGCACCGCCGGCCGCCACGGGGATCAGCCGGCGCATGGCGCGCACCCGGCCACTGTGGCGGTACGCCCGGGCATGCGCCCGGGTCCGCGCCGCCGCGACCGCCTGTCCGTTGCCGGCTTGAGCCTCGACCGGGTTCATGCAGCGTCCGTGAGGCGCGCCTGACGCGCGCGCGAGAGGGATCGGCTCAGACGCCTGCGGCCCCCACCGCGCCCGCGCCATCGGACGGGCAATGCTCCCGGCCGGTGGCGAAGTTATGGCTTGACCATTTCTGAATGATCAACCGAACTTGTAATCCAGCGACCGGGATGTGTGTGGCGACACACGTCCCGCACGGACGGATGCGGCCCCCAGGCCTAGGCGCTGCGGGTCTCCGCCAGGGCCGCCGCCACCGTCCGGACAAAGGCCGCCGGGTCGCGCGGGCTGTCGCCGTCCTGGATGCGGGCGAGATCGAGCAGGGTTCCGGCGGCCTGCGGCACCTCCGATTCGGGCGAAGCGGCGAGCGCGCGAATCAGTTGATGACGCGGGTTGATCTCCAGAACCGGCTGTCCGGCCCCGGCCCGCCCGGCGCGGCGCATCAGCCGCTGCATCTGGAGGTCGGGGCCGCCGGTGCCGGCCGACAGGACCACCGCCGAATCGACCAGCCGGTCCGTGGTGCGTACGTCCGAGACCTCGGCACCGAGCGCCGCCTTGACGGCGGCCACGAAGGCGTCGAGCCCATCCGGTGTCTCCGGCTGCTCGCCCTCCGGGGCGAATTTCGACAGGTCGAGGCCGCCTTTGGTGATCGAGCGGAGCGGCTTCTCCGCGAAGGTGCCGAGCTGATCCGGCCAGAAGGCATCGACGTGATCGGAGAGGAGCAGCACCTCCAGACCACGCGCCTTGAAGCCCTCGAGCTGGGGCGAGGAACGCAGCGCCTCGGCATCGTCGGCGACGAGGTAGTAGATCGCCTCCTGGCCGTCCTTCATCCGGGACACGTAGTCGGGAAGCGAGGTCCAGCCCTCAACCGCAGAGGAATGGAAGCGCAGGAGCGGTGCGATCTCGGCCCGGCGCTCGAAATCCTCGTAGATGCCCTCCTTGAGCACGGCGCCGAAATTCTCCCAGAACGGCTGATAGCCCTCGGCGTCCTTCGCCCGGCTCGCGAGTTCGGACACGACGCGGCCGGTCACGGCCCGGCGGATCCGGGCCAGCGCCGGCGTCGATTGCAGCATCTCGCGGGAGACGTTGAGGGGCAGGTCCTCGGTGCCGACGACGCCCTGGACGAAGCGCAGCCAAGGCGGCAGAAGCTCAGCCTCGTCCGTGATGAACATCCGCCGGACATGCAGGCGGACCATGCTCTGCCGGTCGTTGTCGAGGGCCTGGAACGGCTTTGCGCCGGGCACGAACAGCAGCGCCGAGAATTCGAGCTGCCCCTCGGCGCGCCAGTGCAGCGTGGCCCAGGGCTTGTCGAAGTTCATGCCGAGGGCGCGGTAGAATTCGTCGTACTGCTCCTCGGTGACCTCGGACTTCGCCTTGCGCCAGAGGGCGGTCGCCTGGTTGGCCGATTCGTCCTTACCATCGCGCACGACCGCGATCGGCACGGTGATGAAGTCGGCCCATTTCCGCACGAGGTGGTCGAGACGGTAGGGCTCCAGGTACTCGTCGGCATCCGCCTTAAGATGAAGCACGATGTCGGTGCCGGGCTCAGACCGTGTGGCGGGTTCCAGCGTGTAGCTGCCCTGGCCCTCGGACGCCCAGGTCCAAGCTTCGTCGCTGCCGGCCCGGCGCGACGTGACGGTGACCCGGTCGGCCACCATGAAGGCCGAGTAGAAGCCGACGCCGAACTGGCCGATCAGGCTCGGCCGGTCCTCCGCCTTGGCAGTCTCCAGCGTCTGCGAGAAGGCCCGCGTGCCGGACTTGGCGATGGTGCCGAGATTGGCGGCGAGATCTTCCTTGCTCATGCCGATGCCGGCATCCGAGACGGTGAGGGTGCGCGCCTCCTTGTCGGGGGCGATGCGGACTTTCGCGTCCGGCGGCAGGGCGCTCGCCGCCGAGGTCAGCGCCTCGAACCGGCGCCGGTCCATGGCGTCGGCGGCGTTGGCGACGAGTTCGCGCAGAAAAATCTCGCGGTCGGAATAGAGCGCATGCACGACGAGGTCGAGGAGCCGGCCTACCTCCGCCCCGAACTCGTGTCGCTCGATCGTCTCGCTCACGGGTGATGCCTCCGCATAGGGAAATTCGCGGGGGCCATATGCTTGCGATCGCCGCGGTTTTCAATGCGGCGACGGCCGGTCCGTCGGGGCGCACCGCGCTCAGATCTCGATCTCGGTCCCCACCTCGACGATCTGACGGGTCGGCAGGCCGAAATGGGCACCGGTGCGCTCAGCGTTGCGCTTCATGAAGGCGAACAGGCCCTCCCGCCAGGGGGCCATGCCGGGACGGGTCGGCGACGGGATGACCACCTCGTGGCCCACGAAATAGGTCATGTCCTCCAGGTATTCCGGCGGCAGCAGGCCGCTCGCCACGGCGCATTGCAGCCCCTCGGGGATCGAGGCCGTCTGCATGAAGCCGTAGCGCAGGACGACGCGCTCCATGCCGGGGGTGTATTTCGAGATCGCCTTGCGGATGCCCTGGGCCACGAGGGTCACCTGCGCCCGCTCGCTCGCCGGGATCACCGGCGCCTCCTCGTAGAAGACGGTGATCAGCAGGATCCGCTCGTGGAGGCAGCGGCTGCGCTCCACCAGACGGCCGAGCGCCATGGGGATCCCCTCCGTGGCGGCGGTCAGGAAGGCCGCGGTGCCGGGCAGGGTCACGGGCGGATGCGAGGCGAGGCGGCCCAGGAAGGTCGCCTCGGGCATGCGCATGGTCTCGCGCACGGATTCGAGGATGTGGTTGCCCTTCATCCAGGTCAGCATCAGGAAGGCGACCGCTCCCGCGAGCAGCAGCGGAAACCAGCCGCCCTCCAGGATCTTCACGCTGTTGGCAGCGAAGAACACGGCGTCGATGGCGAGGAAGAAGCCGTTCACCGCGAACACCAGAATCGGATTGTAGCCCCACCGCAGGGCGATCAGGGCGGCGAGCAGCGTCGTGATACCCATCAGCGCCGAGACCGCGATCCCGTAGGCGCCGGCCAGGGCGTCGGACGAGCCGAACACCACGACGGCGGTGAGCGTCGCGGCGGCGAGCAGCCAGTTCACGCCCGGCACGTAGATCTGGCCACGCTCCTCCTGGTCGGTATGGACCACCCGCATCATCGGCATGAAGCCGAGCTGGATCGATTGCTGGGTCAGCGAGTACACCCCCGAGATCACCGCCTGCGAGGCGATCACCGTCGCCATCCCGGAGAGGGCGACCAGCGGATAATGCGCCCAGTCCGGGGCAAGCAGGTAGAACGGGTTCTCGATGGCGCCCGGATCGGCGATGATCAGCGCGCCCTGCCCGCAATAGTGGATCAGGAGCGCGGGCAGAACGAGGCCGAACCACGCGATCCGGATCGCAGGGGCGCCGAAATGGCCGAGGTCGGCATACATCGCCTCGCCGCCGGTCACCGCCAGGAAGGCCGCACCCAGCATCAGGAAGCTGACGTGCCAGCCGGCATGGAGCAGGAAGTCCACGGCCCGCCAGGGATTGGCCGCCGCCAGGATCTCCGGCGTGCGCAGGATGCTGGGAACAGCCAGAAGGACCAGGACCACGAACCAGACCATCATGACCGGCCCGAACACCCGGCCGATGGCGGCCACGCCCTTGTGCTGCACCAGGAACAGCCCGATCAGGATCACCAGGGTGATCGGCACCACGTAGGGACCGAGCGCGGGCGCATCGACCTTCAGGCCCTCGACCGCCGACAGCACCGAGATCGCCGGGGTGATCGCCCCGTCGCCGTAGAGCAGCGCCGCGCCCACGAGCCCGACCACCAGCAGCAGCGCTTTCCACGTCCCCGGCCGCGCCTGCCGGGCGCCGAGCAGCGCCAGCATGGCCACGATACCGCCCTCGCCGCGGTTGTCGGCCCGCAGGATCAGCACCGCGTATTTCAGCGATACGATCAGGATCAGCGACCACAGGATCAGCGACACCGCCCCCGTGGCCGCCGCCGGCACCGAGGCCCCCCCGGCGGTGGCCGCCTTCACCGCCTCCTTGAACGCGTAGAGCGGGCTCGTCCCGATATCGCCGTAGACCACGCCCAGGGCACCGAGAATCAGCGCCCTCCCGGGACCGTGCCGGACCGCACCCGGCTTGCGCGCCACCGGCGCCGCGGGAAGGCTGACCGCCGGGGCAGCCGCGGTTCGGAGGGCTTGGCTCACGGGCAGATCCGGTCAGTGGCGTTTCTGTTGAGCGAAACTGTAACAAGCTCTCCGCGCGGCGATAGACTCGGAGGATCTCCGAAGCGACCGCGGGGAAGACCTGTAACCGGAACGTGATGACGCTGGCGCGACCCGCACGTCGACGGCGGCCGGAGGCCGGCGCTCAGGCGGCGTCGAGCCCGAGGTCGATGATCGCGGCGGAGTGGGTGATCCAGCCGCAGGAGATCAGGTCGACGCCGGACGCCGCGACCGCCCCCACGGTCTCCCGCGTGATCCGGCCCGACGCCTCGGAGAGGGCGCGGCCGCCGATCATCGCCACCGCGCGGGTCAGCTGGTCCGGACCCATATTGTCGAGGAGCACCGCATCGACCCCGACCGAGAGGGCTTCCTCCAGCTGCGCCAGGCTGTCGACCTCGCACTCGATCTTCACGAGGTGACCGGCCCGCGCCCGGGCCCGCTCGATCGCCGGCACGATGCCGCCGGCCACGGCCACATGGTTGTCCTTGATGAGCACCGCGTCGTCGAGGCCGAAGCGGTGATTGGAGCCGCCGCCGGCCCGGACCGCATGCTTCTCGAGCGCGCGCAGGCCCGGGGTGGTCTTGCGGGTGCAGACGATCGACGCCTTGCCGTGCGGGCGCGCCGCCTCGACCAGCCCGTGGGTGGCCGTGGCGACCCCCGACATCCGGCAGAGCAGGTTGAGCGCCACGCGCTCCGCGGTCAGGATCGCCCGGGCCGGCCCTTCGAGGCGCAGGACGACGTCGCCCGGGGCGACGCGGGCGCCGTCACCGCGCTCCACCGTGACGGTCACCGCCGGATCGACCAGCGCGAAGGCGATGGCGGCGGCATCGGTGCCGGAGATCACCCCGTCCTGGCGGGAGGCGATCGCGCCGCGCATCCGCGTACCCGGCGGCACGATGGCGTCGGTGGTGATGTCGCCGGCCCGGCCGAGATCCTCGAGCAGGGCGGCGCGGACAACCGGCTCCACGAGGAGCCGCGGCAGGGGCAGGATCTCGTCCGTTAAGACCGATGGCGTCATGGCGTCAGCGCCTCCCGGGCGGCCGTGGTCTCGTGGAACGCGGCGTCGAGCGCGGCGAGCGTCGTCTCGGTATGCGCCGCCGGGGCGGCGTGGGGACAATCGCTGCGCCAGTGGGCGCCGCGGCTCTCCCGCCGCTCCAGCGCGCCGTGGGCGATCAGCAGCGCCACCAGGGCGGCGTCACAGGTTCGCGCGTGGGGCGCCAGGGTCGCGACGGCACCTTCGAGACCGGCGGCGTCGCGCACGACGCCGACCCGCGTCTCCATCAGCGTGCGGATCGCCGGAAGGTCCGCGCCCGAATGGGCCGCGACGGTCTCGGGTACGATCGCGTTCGGCGGCGGAGCGTCCAACCCATCGGCGATGAAGCGCGCGTAAGCCAGCCCCTCCAGCAGGGAGTTGCTGGCGAGGCGATTGGCGCCGTGGAGGCCCGTGGAGGAGACCTCACCGCAGGCATAGAGGCCCGGCACCGAGGTGGCGCCGTACGCATCCACCTTCGCGCCGCCCATGTGATAATGCGCCGCCGGGCGGACCGGGATCGGCTGCACGGCCGGGTCGATGCCGGCGGCGGCGCAGAGGCCCGCCACCGTGGGGAAGCGTTTCGGCATCGCGGCGCCGAGGGCTCCGCGGGCGTCGAGATAGACGAGGCGGCCCCGCTGCAGCGCCTGGAAGATGCCCCGGGCAACCACGTCGCGGGGGGCGAGGTCGCCGCCCGCGATTCCGGCCATCACGGGGGCGCCGGTCTCGTCGATGAGCCGCGCGCCCTCGCCGCGCAGGGCCTCGGTGGCCAGCGGCATCGGATCGGTGCCGGCCGCGATGGCGGTGGGGTGGAACTGCACGAACTCCATGTCGCGCATCACGGCGCCCGCCCGGGCGGCGAGGGCCAGCCCGCCGCCGACGGCGCCGGTCGGGTTCGTGGTCGCCGCGTAGAGGGCGCCGACGCCGCCGGTGGCGAGCACCACGGCCCGGGCCGGGATGCGGAACCGGGCCCCGTCGCGCTCGGCGACGATGCCGGCCACCGCGCCGCGGGTATCCCGCAGCAGGTCACAGGCGTGGGCCTCGACCACCTCGACCGACGGCGCGGTCAGCACGGCCCGCACCAGCGCTTCGAGGACCCGGGCCCCGGTGGCGTCGCCGCCGGAGCGGACGATGCGGCGGCGGCCATGCGCGGCCTCGAGGCCGAGCGCCAGGGCGCCGTCCTCGGATCGGTCGAACGGGACCCCGATCCGCACCAGCCAATCGATCAGCCCGGGGCCCGCCTGGGCAACCCTCAACGCCACGTCGGGCTCGGTCAGCCCGGCGCCGGCCGCTTCCGTGTCGGCGGCATGGAGCTCCGGCGCATCGTCCGATCCGACCGCGGCGGCGATGCCGCCCTGCGCCCAGCCGGTGGCGGTGCCGAGACCCAGCGGCGAGGCGGTGACCAGCGTCACCGCGCGGGGCGCGAGGCGCAGGGCGACACTCAGGCCGGCGACGCCGCCGCCGACCACGACGATGCGGTCGGCCGTGTTGGGGGAGATGGCGTTCATCGCGTGCGCACCAGCAGCATGCGCTCCACCGCCGCCCGGGCGCGGTCGGCGAGGGCCGGATCGACCGTGACCTCGTGAGTCATGGTTTCGAGGGAGCGCCGGATGTTGCGCAGGCTCATCCGCTTCATGTGCGGGCACATGTTGCAGGGCTTGATGAACTCGATATCCGGGTTCTGCGCGGCGATGTTGTCGGCCATCGAGCATTCGGTGACGAGCACGACCTGCTTCGGCCGTTTCTGGAGCACGAAGTCCATCATCATCGCGGTCGAGCCGGAGAAGTCGGATTCGGCGACCACGTCCGGCGGGCATTCGGGATGCGCGATCACCGTGACGCCGGGATAGCTGTCGCGGACGTCGCGGATATCGGCCGGGGTGAAGCGCTCGTGCACCTCGCAATGGCCGGCCCAGGTCAGGATCTCGACCTCCGGGATCTCGGCCTGGACGTTCTGCGCCAGGAACTCGTCCGGGATCATCAGCACCCGGGGGGCGTTAAGCGACCGCACCACCGCGACGGCGTTGCCCGACGTGCAGCACAGGTCGGACTCGGCCTTTACGGCCGCCGAGGTGTTGACATAGGTCACGATCGGCACGCCCGGGTACTTGGCCCGCAGGCCACGCACGTCCGCTGCGGTGATCGAATCGGCCAGCGAGCAGCCCGCGCCCATGTCGGGGATGAGCACCGTCTTGCTCGGGTTCAAGAGCTTGGCGGTCTCCGCCATGAAGTGCACGCCCGCCAGGACGATCACGTCGGCGTCGACCGTCACCGCCTCGCGGGCCAGCGCCAGGCTGTCGCCGACGATGTCGGCCACCGTGTGGAAGATCTCCGGCGCCTGGTAATTATGCGCCAGGATCACGGCGTTTCGCTCGCGCTTCAGCCGCAGGATCGCCTCGATGTCGGGCGCGAGCGCCGGCCACTCGATCGCCGGGACGTGCCGGCTGACGCGGGCGTAGAGATCGGGAAGCGGCAGGCCCGGGCCGGGCGTGCGGGAGACGGGTAACACGGTCGACGCCATGGCGTCCTCCATTATGCTCAGTTTGAGCATTGTGCCGTCTAACTTATGAGGGCCGGAGGCGCATGTCTAGATATGCACGCTGTGAGCATAAATCTTTTGCGGCACGGTGTCATGCTGCGCCGCCGAAGGGTTCAGGCTCAGCAGAAGGTCGCCGGATCGGGCCCGATCCGGCCGTCCGGCCGGTCGAGGGCGGCGATCCGATCCATCTCCGCATCGGACAGCGCGAAGTCGAACAGGGCGATGTTCTCGACGATGCGTTCGGGCCGGGCGGTCTTCGGGATCGCCACGCAGCCGATCTGCACCTGCCAGCGCAGCACGACCTGGGCGGGGCTCCTCCCGTGGTCCTGCGCGATCGCTAGGATGGCCGGATCGTTCAGCTCCTTGCCCTGGCCGAGGGGGCTCCAGGATTCGGTCACGATCCCGTGACGGGCATCGTCCGCGCGCGGCGCCCGGCGCTGGAAATGCGGGTGCAGCTCGATCTGGTTCACAGCCGGCGCGACGCCGGTCTCGGCGAGCAGCGTGGCGACATGCTCCGGCGTGAAGTTCGACACGCCGATCGACTTCGCCCGACCCTCGTCACGGAGCTGGATCAGCGTCTTCCAGGTCTCCACGAACAGGCGCCGCTGCGGGCACGGCCAGTGGATCAGGTAAAGGTCGACATAGGGGAGGCCGAGGCGCTCCAGGCTCTCGTCGAAGGCGCGTCGGGCCTCGTCCCGCCCCTGGCGGTCGTTCCAGAGCTTGGTGGTGAGGAAAATCTCGTCCCGCGACACCCGTGCGTCGCGGATGCCCCGGCCGACCCCCGCCTCGTTCCCGTAGGCGGCGGCGGTGTCGATCAGGCGGTAGCCCGCCTGCAACGCCTGGCCGACGAGGTCCGGCGCCTGCGCGTCGGAGAGCTGCCAGCAGCCGTAGCCGATCTGGGGGATGCGGTGCCCGTCGTTCAGGGCCAGGGTCGGGACGGATATGGCCATGCGGTAAGCCTCTGGCTGAATGTTCCAGCCCTCACGTGGACCGGCGGCGTCACCGAGCAAGGCCGATCGACGAGAAGCTATGGATCCGATGGCTCCCCGTCCGAAGGCTGAGCCGCGGTAAACGGGCGCAGTCTGGACCGGATCTAATCCGCAGAGCCGGACGTTGGCGGACCAGATTCCAGGTTGCGCCGCGCAGCGTCGCGCACGGACGGGATAGCAGCATGACAGACGCGACTCCGAAGAGACCGTTCGCCCTGACCCGGCGGTCTGTGGTGGAAGGCTGCGCCGTGGCCGGGGCGCTGGGCGCCCTCGGGGTCCGGCCCGCGCCCGCCGTCGCCGCCCCCGGCGATCCGGCTCCGCAGACCCTGCCGGTGCGGCTCACCATCAACGGCCAGGCGCACGACCTCGTCCTCGACACGCGCACGACCCTGCTCGACGCCCTGCGGGAACACCTCGCGCTGACCGGCACGAAGAAGGGCTGCGACCACGGCCAGTGCGGCGCCTGCACGGTGCTGGTCGACGGGCGGCGGATCAACAGCTGCCTGACGCTCGCCGCGATGCACGACGGCGATCAGATCACCACCATCGAGGGGCTCGCCTCCGGCGATCAACTGCACCCGATGCAGGCGGCTTTCCTGGAGCATGACGGCTTCCAGTGCGGCTACTGCACGCCGGGCCAGATCTGCTCGTCGGTGGGCATGCTGAGCGAGGTCAAGGCCGGGTGGCCGAGCCACGTCACCGAGGACGTGGCGTCGAGCCCAAGCCTCAGCGACGACGAGATCCGCGAGCGGATGAGTGGCAACATCTGCCGCTGCGCCGCCTACCCGAACATCGTCGCGGCGATCCGCGACACCGCCGCCAGCAACCTCTGAGGGGGCGGACATGAAGGCTTTCACCTACGAGCGTCCCGCGACCGTGCAGGACGCCGCCAAGCTCGCGGCCGAACGGCCGAACGCCCGGTTCATCGCCGGCGGCACCAATCTCCTCGATCTGATGAAGCTGCAGGTCGAGACCCCGGCGACGCTGATCGACGTCAACCGGCTTCCCCTGGACAAGGTCGAGGCGACGCGGGAGGGCGGGCTGCGCATCGGCGCGCTGGTGCGCAACTCCGACCTCGCCGCCGACCCGCGGGTCCGGAAGGACTACGCTGTTCTGGCGAAGGCGCTCCTGGCCGGCGCCTCGGGCCAGCTCCGCAACAAGGCGACCACCGCCGGCAACCTGCTCCAGCGGACGCGCTGCTACTACTTCTACGATACGGCCATGCCCTGCAATAAGCGGGAGCCCGGCTCGGGCTGCTCGGCCATCGGTGGGTTCAACCGCATCATGGCGGTACTGGGCACGAGCGAGGCCTGCATCGCCACCAACCCGTCCGACATGAACGTCGCCATGCGCGCCCTCGACGCCACCGTGGAGACGATGGACCCGAATGGGCAGGCGCGGATGATCCCGATCGCCGACTTCCACAGGGTGCCCGGCGACACGCCGCAGATCGAGACCGACCTGCGCACCGGCGAGATCATTACCGCCGTCACCCTGCCGAAGCCGGTGGCGGGCCTGCATATCTACCGGAAGGTCCGTGATCGGGCCTCCTACGCCTTCGCCACGGTCTCCGTGGCCGCGGTGATCGCCGGCGCCGAGGGCGGGAAGCCCCACGCGGCGCGGCTCGCCTTCGGCGGTCTGGCGCACAAGCCCTGGCGGGTGGCCGAAGCCGAGACGGCGCTGGTGCAGACCGGCTCCGCCGACGCCGCCGCCGATGCGGTGCTGAAGGGCGCCCGTGGCTACGGCAGCAACGACTTCAAGATCCCGCTGACGCGGCGGACCCTGCGCGCCGTCGTGGCGCAGGCGACCCGCGCGTAGCCCTCCCGCTCAAGGACCGTCCCCATGGAGATGAACCAGCCGATCGGCCAAACGCCGCTCGATGACCGTCCCGACGGGCTCGTCGGCAAGCCTCTGAGCCGCGTCGAGGGCAAGCTCAAGGTCACGGGCCACGCGCCCTACGCCTACGAGACCCGGGCGCTGCAGAACCCAGCCTACGGTTTCATCGTGGCCGCCACCATCGCGTCCGGCACGATCCGGTCGATCGATGCCGATGCCGCTCGCCGGGCGCCCGGCACGATCCTGGTGATGACCCACGAGAACGTACCCGCGCAGGGGGAGAAGAAGGAGCAGGTCTGGCCACAGCTCCAGGGGACGCAGGTCGCCTTCTACGGGCAGCCGGTCGCCTTCGTGGTGGCCGAGACCTTCGAACAGGCCCGCGCCGCCGCGATGCTGGTGAAGGTGCAGTACGACGCCCAGACGCCCAAGGGCCATCTCAAGGACGCGATGGCGTCGGCCTACGAGCCGAAGCCGATCAACTCGCCGCCGGATTCGAAGCTCGGCGACTTCGACGCGGCCTTCGCGGCGGCGCCGGTGAAGCTCGACGTGAAGTACGTCACGCCGAACCAGATCCACGCCCAGATGGAGCCGCACGCGACGATCGCCGCCTGGGACGGCGACGGTGTCGTCCTCCACACCGCCAACCAGATGCCGAACCGCGGCCAGAAGGCGCTGGGCTCCGTGCTCAAGCTGCCCCCCGAGAAGGTTCGGATCGTCAGCCCCTATATCGGCGGCGGCTTTGGGGCGAAGTTGCAGGTTCAGCCCGAGGCGACCCTGGCGATCCTGGCCTCGAAGCTGATCGAACGGCCCGTCAAGGTCGCCCTGACCCGGCAGCAGGAATTCCACGTCGCGACCCATCGCAGCGACACGATCCAGCGGATCCGCCTCGGTGCCGACACCGAGGGCCGTCTCTCGGCCATCGGTCACGAATCCTGGTCCGACACCGCCGAGGGCGACGGATTCTTCGAGACCGCCGCCAACGTCACCCGCTCCCTCTACGCGGCGCAGAACCGCGTCACCCGCCACCGGCTGGTGAACCTGAACATGCCCATCGCCTCGTCGATGCGCGCACCGGGCGAGGCCGTGGGTCAGCTCGCCTTCGAGTGCGCCATGGACGAGCTGGCCGAACGGTTGAAGATCGATCCGATCGAGTTGCGGGTCCGCAACGAGCCGGCCGAGGATCCCGAGAAGAAGGTGCCGTTCTCCACCCGCCAGCTCGTGCCATGCATGCGCGAGGGCGCGCGGTTGTTCGGGTGGGACAAGCGCCAAGCGACGGGCAGCCGGCGTGACGGCAACTGGCTCGTCGGAATGGGCATGTCGGCGGCCGCCCGCCTCAACCCGCTGATGCCGTCCTCCGCCAAGGTGAAGCTCGGGCCGGACGGCGTGCTGGTCGTCCAGATGGCCATGACCGATCCCGGTACGGGCACCTACACGATCCTCACCCAGATCGCCGGCGAGATGCTGGGCCTCCCGCCAGAGCGCGTGCGGGTCGAGATCGGCGACACGGACTTCCCCTACGCGTCCGGCTCGGGCGGGTCCTTCGGTGCCGCCTCGGCGGGATCAGCCCTCTATGTCGCCTGCGACAACCTCCGGCAGGCCGTGCTCAAGGCCGGCGATCTCAACCCGGATGGCGCGACGTTCCGCGATGGCGCGGTCACGTCGGGCAACCGCACCGAGGCGCTCACCGATCTGGCCAAGTCGGGTCTGGAGGCCTCGGGGGAGATCAAGCCCGGCGAGATGAAGCAGAAATTCTCGCAGTACTCCTATGGCGCGCATTTCGCGGAGGTCGGGGTCGATATCGACACCGGCGAGATCCGGCTGCGGCGGATGCTCGGCGTCTTTACGGGCGGCCGCATCCTCAACGCCAAGACCGCGCGCAGCCAGGCGATCGGCGGCATGACCTTCGGTGTCGGCGCGGCGCTGATGGAGGATGCGGTGGTCGATCCGCGCTACAGCTACTTCGTCAACCACGACATGGCCGAGTATCACGTGCCGGTCCATGCCGACATCCCGGCGATCGATGCGGTGTTCCTGCCGGAACTCGACGACAAGACCAACCCTTTGAAGAGCAAGGGGCTGGGTGAACTCGGCATCTGCGGGGCCGGCGCGTCGCTGGCCAACGCGATCTACAACGCCACCGGCATCCGCGTCCGCGAATACCCGCTGACCCTCGACAAGATGCTCAAGGGCTTCGAGGAGCAGGAGGGTCAGGCACAGCGGCGGACCTGACCGGAGTCGGAACCGCGCACCCACGGTTGACGGCAGGGCGCGCAGGCGGGACACCGGGCCAAAAGCCCGAACACGGGGGACGCCCGGTGCCCGACAGTCGATCCGACCACCGCCACCCACCGGAGCGGTTCAACGCCGCCCGGTACTGCCTCGCCGAGAACGCCCGCCTGCGTCCCGACAAGACCGCGCTGATCATGGTCGGCGATGGCACGGTCGACCGGCTCAGCTTCGGCGCGGCCGATCGGGCCGTGCGCGGCATCGCGGCGGGGCTGCGCACCTTGGGGCTGGAACCCGGCGACCGGGTGATGATCCGGATGGGCAACGAGGCCGACTACGTCCTCGTTTATTTCGGCGCCCTGGCGGCGGGACTGGTGGCGCTACCCTCTTCGCCCCAGCTCACCGAGCCCGAGGCGGCGTTCCTGATGGAGAATTCCGGGGCCGCTGCGGTGGTGATCGGCAGCGGCTGCACGGTCTCCGCGGAGGCGCTTGGCAACCGCCGCCTGCTCGATGCCGCGGCGATCGCGCGGATGAAGGCCGGCCCGCTGCGCCCCGACTACGCCGACACCGCCGCCGACGATCCGGCAATGCTGATCTACACCTCCGGGACCACGAGCCGGCCGAAGGGCGTGCTCCACGCCCACCGGGCCGCCTATGGCCGGCGGCCGATGCTCGACCATTGGCTTGGGCTGACGGAATCCGACGTGATGCTGCATGCCGGCACCATGAACTGGACCTACACGCTCGGGGTGGGCCTGAGCGACCCCTGGTCGGTGGGTGCCACCGCGGTGCTTTACAATGGCTCGCGCGACCCTGCGGTCTGGCCGCGCCTGATCGCGGAGTACGGCGCCACCCTGTTCGCCGCGGTTCCGACCCTCTACCGCCAGATCCTGAAATACGGCGACCTCGGCGCCCACGATCTGTCGCGCCTGCGCCACGGCTGCACGGCGGGCGAGCCGCTTCCGATTGCGCTGCTCGAGGCCTGGATTCAGGCCACGGGCAAGCCCCTCTACGAAGCCCTCGGGATGAGCGAGATTTCGACCTACATCTCCAGCGGCCCGACCATCCCGATGCGCCCCGGCTCGCCCGGCAAGCCGCAACCCGGCCGGCGGGTGGCGATCCTGCCGGTCGAGGGCGTGCCCGTCCCCCTCCCGGCCGGCGAGATCGGCCTGCTCGCCGTCCATCGCTCCGAGCCGGCGCTGATGCTCGGCTATTGGAACCGCCCCGGGGAGGAAGCCGAGGTGTTGCGCGGGGACTGGTTCGTCGGCGGCGACCTCGCCCGGCTCGACGCCGACGGCTACCTCTGGTTCGAGGGCCGCAACAACGACCTGATGAAGGCGATGGGCTACCGGGTCTCGCCCAACGAGGTCGAGGCGGTGCTCGCCGCCCACCCGTCCGTGGCGGAGGTCGGCGTGGCCGAGCTGCCGGTGCGTGCGGATGTCTCGGTGATCTGCGGCTTCGTGGTGCTCCAGCCCGATTCCGAACCGGACGCCGGGGCGCTGCTCGCGTATTGCGCCGAGCGGCTTGCGGCCTACAAACGCCCGCGGGAGATTCGCTTCCTCGACGCCCTGCCGCGCACGGCGAACGGCAAGGTGCAGCGGAAGCGGCTGGCGGCGACCGTGGCGGAGTGACGGGGGGCGCCCAGGTCCTCCGATCCGGCACGTCAGTTCGAGCGCGCGCCTTCTCCGGTGCGGACCTGAGATGTCATAGGTCGGCTCGGGAGGGCGCGATCGGCCTCCTCATCCCTGTGGGCTCCGAAATCCGCATATCGCTCCGGAATAAGGGCAAAGACCGGCGCCGCGCGCCCTCCCCGCCTCTGCGGGCGGGAATGGCCCACACGCGTCTATTCCAAAACCCCTACAGCAGCGTCCCGCGCAGGATCAGCAGCGCGACGGAGAAATAGATCACGAGACCGGTGACATCGACCAGCGTCGCCACGAACGGCGCCGAGGCGGTGGCGGGGTCGAAGCCGATCCGCTGGAGCAGGAAGGGCAGCATCGAGCCCGACAGGGACCCGAAGGTCACGATCCCAACCAGTGCCGACCCCACGGTCACGGCGACCAGCGGCCAGTGCTCGCCGTAATCGTAGAGGCCGAGCTTCTGCCACGCCACGATCCGGATCACCGCGATCACCCCGAGGATCGACCCGAGAACGATGCCGGTGGGCAACTCCCGCAGCGCCACGCGCCACCAGTCCCGCAGGCGGATCTGGTGCAGGGCCAGCGCCCGGATCAGCAGCGAGGTCGCCTGCGAGCCCGAATTGCCCCCCGAGCTCATGATCAGCGGGATGAACAGCGTCAGGACGATCGCCTTCTCCAGCTCCCCCTCGAAGCCCTGCATGGCCGAGGCGGTGAGCATCTCCGAGAGGAACAGCGCGCACAGCCAGCCGGCGCGCTTCCGGATCATCGTGAAGAAGCCGATATCCATGTAGGGCTCGGGCAGCGCCTCCATGCCGCCGAAGCGCTGCACGTCCTGCGTCTGCTTCTCGATCATCGCATCGATCATGTCGTCGACGGTGACGATGCCGATGACGTGGCCGACCGCGTCGACCACCGGCAGCGCCAGGAGATCGTACTTGGAGATCAGCCGGGCCGCCTCCTCGCGGCTGGCGGTGGGCGAGACGGCGAGCGGCCGCCGTCCCGGGGCAACGCTGAGCACGTTGTCGTTCGGATCCCCCGAGATCAGCCGTCGCAGGGGCACCGCCTTGGTGAGCGCCCGGGTCCGCGGGTCGAGCACGAAGATCGCGTAGATGGTCTCGCGGGTCTTCTCGACGTGGCGGATGTGCTCCAGCGTCTGGCCTACGGTCCAGGTGCCGGGGATGGTGACGAACTCGGTGGTCATCAGCGAGCCGACCGTCTCCTCGCCATAGGCCGAGAGCCGGTCCACGGCCCCACGGGTCTCGGCGTCGAGGCGGGCGCGCAGGTCGGAGCGGCCCGGCTCTTCGATCTCGCGGAAGACGTCCGTGACCCGGTCGGCCGACATCCCCGACAGGTAGGCCGCCACCCGGTCCCGGGGCAGCATCTCGATGATGTCGGCGGCGCAGTCGAGCTCCGGCTGGTCGAGCACCTCGACCGCCCGCTCCAGCGGCAGGCCCAGCAGGATGGCGGCCGCGACCTCGGGCGCCTCCTCGTTGAGCTTCTCCACGATGTCCGGGGCGCGCTCGTCCGAGAGCCGCGCGGCCAGAACGGACGGGTCGATGCGCGTGTCGAAGGGGGCGATCTCGTTCATGGCCTCGCCTCGTGGGTTACGAGGCGACGCGGCGCCGGTCATCCTGGGTCAAGGCCGTGACCGGTCGCCGCGTCGGCGCTCCGCGGCCAGGCCTCTCAGCGGCTCAGGCGGGACGACGGCGCGTGGCCGGGCACGGCAGGCACGATCGGTCGGGCACGTCGCTTCGCTGGTCGCTGCTTGACGGGGAGCACGCCGCCGCCGAAGACAGCGTCGCGCCGGTGCCTCGTGCGCCCGCGAAAAAAGTCAGTCAAGTCGAAACCGTGCCGGAAACGGCGTTGCCGGGGCCCTGAACCCACAGGAGAGGCCCGAGTGTCGCGCGGCGGCACCAGGGGTCCCCCGGGGGTCCCGACGGGGTCCCTATGAGAAATATAAGTGTTGTGCTCGCTTGTATTGCGTCCAAGATATCGGCTATATACCGCTCACCAACAGCGAGGAGAAACGCCATGGCTTGGTCTGCCCCGATCGTGTCCGAAGTTTGCGTCGGCATGGAAGTCACCAGCTACGAGTCGGCCGAGATCGACACCTTTAACTAAGACGTGCGGGGGCCGGAGCGCCCAGCGCCCTGCCCTTCGTGGTCTCCGAGACAATCACCCACAGTTCATCAGGAGGAAATCATGGCTTGGTCTGCCCCGATCGTGTCCGAAGTTTGCGTCGGCATGGAAGTCACCAGCTACGAGTCGGCTGAGATCGACACCTTCAACTAAGACGTTGACGATCTGTTTTGGGCGCCGCTTCATCTGAAGCGGCGCTTTTCGTTTGTGCGGCGTCCCGAGCGCCGCCGAAGCTGTGGAGCATTCGGACTCTCCGTATCGCTGCTTCGGCGGGGCGGTCACAGCGACGGCGTGGACACGATAAGCGTGCTCACCCCACGAACAGGCCGGCGATCGCCGCGCTGGTGAGATTCGACAGCGTCCCCGCCAGGATCGCCCTTGGCCCGTAGCGGGCGACCTCGGAGCGCCGCTCCGGGACGAGGCTCGAGAAGCTCGCGAGCTGGATCGCGATCGACGCGAAATTCGCGAACCCGCACAGGGCGAAGCAGACGATCGCCTGCGTACGCGGGTCGAGGGTTCCGCCGGTCAGGATCGGCGACAGGTTGGCGTAGGCGAAGAACTCGTTGAAGGCGAGCTTCTGGCCGATGGCCCCGCCGACCAGGGTCGCGTGCTCCCACGGCGCGCCGAGCAGCCAGGCCAGCGGGGCGAGCGCCCAACCGAGCACGCCCTCGATCGAGGCGGCGGGATAACCCACCAGCCCGCCGATCGTGCCGAACAGGCCGTCCGCCAGGGCGATCAGCCCGACGAAGGCGATCAGCATGGCCCCGACCGAGACCGCGACCGCCAAGCCCTTCTGCGTGCCATCGGCAGCCGCTTCGATGACATTGGCCGCCCGGGTCTCGCCGAACTCCACCCGGGTGGTGGTGATCCGGGTCGGCTCCGTGGAGGGCACCAGGATCTTGGCGTAGAGCAGGCCGCCGGGGATCGCCATCACGGAGGCGGCGAGCAGGTAGGTCATCGGGACGCCAAGCGCCGCGTAACCGGCCAGGATCGAACCCGCGGTGGACGAGGCGCCGCTCGCCATCACGGCGAACAGCTCGGCGCCGGTCAAGCGTGCGAGGAACGGGCGCAGGGCCACCGCGATCTCGCTCTGGCCGATGGCGATGGTGATGACCGCGGCGAAGGATTCGATCGGCGCGGTGCCGAGGATCCGCCGCAGCACCGCCCCGAGGCCCCGGGCGAGCATCTGCATCAGGCCGAGGTGGTAGAGCACCGCGATCAGCGCCGACACGTACAGGATCTGTGGCAGCACCCGCAGGGCCAGGATGAAGCCCGAGCCGCCGAACAGTTCGAACATCTTCGGCTCGACGAGGCCCCCGAACAGGAACGCGGTGCCGCGGTCACCGTAGGCGAGCACGGTGGCGACGACGGCGGCCGCCGCCGTCAGCGCCGCCTGCCCGGCCGGCAGGAACAGGACCAGGGCCCCGAGCCCCACTTGAAGCGCGAGCGCAGTCAGGACGACCCGGGGGCGGATCGCCCGTCGATTCGTGGAGAACAGAACCGCGACGGCGAGCAGCAGCAGCAGGCTGAGGCCGGCATGGGTGAGACGGTCGAGCATCACGGCTTTCGGGTTCGCGCTTGACCGGGGCCCATGGAAGGTTCGGGCCAGTCCGCATCACTCCGGGCGCCGCGCGACCAGATACGGCGCGAACAGGTCACGCACCTGCGCGAACCCCCAGTCGAGATCCGCCTCGGTCAGCGCGGTACCACCCTGGAGGCGGTGGCTCATCCAATGGCTGGAGACGATCCAGGCGTTGTCGATGAGCCGCCCGAGGCCCTCCGGGTCGATCCGAAGCCGCCCCGCCCGCACGGCCGCCTCGAAGACGCCCCGGGCCAGGGCCTGCGTCCGCGCGCGAAGGGCGTGGACGCGCGGGCGCAGGGCGGGGGCGATCTCCACCATGGCGATCCCGTCGCGGTAGATGCAGCGGTAGCGCCAGATCAGGTCGAACCAGGCCCGCTGGTAGGCAAGCAGCGCCTCCGGCGCCCCGGCATCGGCCGGCATCCCCCCGGCTACCGCCACGGCCTCCACCTCGAAGGCCGCGAACAGCGCCTCGACCAGGCCGGATTTCCGCGGAAAATGATACTGCAGGTTCCCCTCCCGGATCCCCGCGGCGGCGGCGATCTCGGCCGTGGTCACCCGGCCGAGCCCCCGGGCATTGAACAGGTCCAGGCTGACCGCCAGGATCCGGTCGCGTGTGCTCGGGAGCCGCCCATCGGCAGCCCGTTCGCTCTCCTGCAATCCCCGGCTCCGGCCCCGCGCCATCGTCTCCGACCCTGATCTAGGGTGTTCACCCTAGACAGTCGTGGAGGCGAGGGCTATCCCTGAAGGGAAGCGCGGACGAAGCGGCGCGGCGGGAGGCGACGTTTGGCTCAGACATTTCGACTCGCCGGTGCCGTCGCCCTCGTCACCGGTGCCGCGAGCGGCATCGGGGCCGCCCTGGCGACCGGGCTCGCCGCCAAGGGATGCAGCCTCCTGCTGGTGGACCGCGATCCGGTCGGGCTCGAGGACATCGCCGGCCGGATCCACGACCGCGGGACCGCGGTGGAGACCCGGGTCGTCGATCTCGCGGACGCGGAGGCGATCCGCGCGCTGCCGGACTGGGCCGTGGCGCGGTTCGGACATCTCGACCTCCTGATCAACAATGCCGGCGTCGCCCTCGGGGGCCGGTTCGACGAGACGCATCTCGAGGATTTCGAGTGGCTCATGGACATCAACCTGCGCGCGGTCGTGCGGATGTGCCACGCTTTCCTGCCGATGCTGCGCGCCCGGCCGGCGGCGCAGGTCGTCAACCTGTCGAGCCTGTTCGGCCTGATCGCGCCGCCGGGTCAGGTCGCCTACTGCACCAGCAAGTTCGCCGTCCGCGGCTTCTCCGAGGCCCTGCGGCATGAATATGCCGGCAGCGGGCTCGGGGTGACCGTGGTTCACCCGGGGGGCGTTGCCACCGCCATCTCGCGCAACGCCCGCGGCCGGCGCCCGCCCACCGACCCCGAGGCGGCCAAGCGCGCGGCGGTGGAGGACGAGGAGGCCCGCGCGGCCTTCGGCAAACTCCTGACCCTCGACCCCGCGACGGCGGCGGCCGCGATCATCCGCGGGATCGAGACCCGGGCGCCGCGGATCGTGATCGGCAAGGATGCCCGGAACGCGGCTCTGATCCAGCGGCTGATGCCGGTGGGCTACTGGAAGACGATCGTGCGACTGTCCGGGGGGACGCTCTGAGATGGCGAGCCTGCGCGCCTATATCGGCGCCTACATGATCCGCAGCCGGGTCCGCGGTCCCCTCGCCCGGGCCCGGGACGCCGCCGACTTCCGCCGCATCTTCGAGGCCCAGGCCTTCCCGGATCCCAAGGGCGTGACCTACGAGACGGGCAGCGTCGGCGGCGTGCGCGGCGAGTGGGTCCGGCCGAAGACCGGTCCCGGGCGCCGGATGCTCTACATCCACGGCGGCGGCTTCATCGCCTGCTCGCCGCGCACGCACCGGCCCGTGACGGGCGCCCTGGCGAGCCGCGGCTTCACGATCTTCGTCCCGGATTACCGCCTCGCGCCGGAGCACCCGTTCCCGGCCGCGGTCGAGGACGTCATGGCCGTCTGGGCGGCGTTCAGCGCCGAAGGAGCGGCCTGCGTGGCGGGTGAATCGGCCGGCGGCAATCTCGCCCTGGTGCTGATGGGCGAGGCCCGCGCCCGGAACCTGCCGATGCCCTGGGCCGCCGCCCTGTTCTCCCCGGCCACCGACTTCGTCTCGGAGGACGGTTCGCGGGTGACGAATGCGTGGCGCGACGCCATGTTCGACCCGAAGGCGCTCGCCACGATCCGGCAGATGTATCTCGGCCGCGCCGATCCGGCCGACCCGCGGATCTCGCCGCTCCTCGGCGATCCCACCGGCTTCCCGCCGCTCCTGTTCCACGTGGGCGACCGCGAGGTGCTGCGCGACGATTCCGTCCGCATGGCGGAGCGAGCCCGGGCGGCCGGCGTCGCGGCGGAGCTGAAGGTCTTCCCCGTCGTGTCCCACGCCTGGCAGTTCGCGGCCAACATGCTGCCGGAGGCCCGCGCCTCCCTCGACGAGGCCGCCGCCTTCCTGAAGGCGCACGCCCCCCAGGCCACCCCCGGGAGCCCCGCGCGATGATTGAAGCTTCAGACGCCGCCGCGCGCTCCGAACCCCTGGCGGTGCTCATCGTCGGGGCCGGCTTCTCCGGGCTCGCGATGGCGATCCGGTGCCGGCAGGCGGGGATCGAGCCATTCCGGGTGATCGAGAAGGGCGACGGAATCGGCGGCACGTGGCACGACAACACCTATCCGGGGGCGGCCTGCGATGTGCCCTCGCATCTCTACTCCCTGTCCTTCGCCCCGAAGGCGGATTGGAGCCGGATGTATGCGCCGCAGGCGGAGATCCTGGCCTATCTCCGGGAGACGGCGGAGCGCCACGGGCTGATGCCGCTGATCCAGCTCGGCACCGCCTTTCAGGGCGCGACCTGGGACGAGGCGTGCGCCCTCTGGCACGTGGAGACCGATCGCGGCCCGATCACCGCGCGGGCGATCGTCTCCGGGATGGGCGGCCTGCACCATCCGGCCTATCCGGACATCCCCGGCCGCGACGCCTTCGTCGGGCCGGCCTTCCACACGGCAGTTTGGGACCATGCCGTAAGCCTCGCCGGCAAGCGCGTCGGCGTGATCGGCACGGGGGCGAGCGCGATCCAGGTCGTGCCGGAACTCGCCGAGGTCGCCGCCCAGCTGACCCTCTTCCAGCGCACGCCGCCCTGGATCATGCCCAAGAACGACCACGCCATCGCGGAGCGCATCAAGGCCCGGTACCGGCGCCTGCCCCTCGCCCGGCGGCTCGAACGGGCCCGGCTATTCTGGCTGCACGAGGTGCGCGCGCTCCTGGGCTTCACCAAGGTCTCGAAGCTCACCGGTCAGGCCGAGGCCCTGGCGCGGCGGCACCTCGCCAAGGCGGTCCCGGATCCGGAGTTGCGGCGCCGCCTCACGCCGAACTACCGGCTCGGCTGCAAGCGCGTGCTGATCTCCGACACGTACTACCCGGCGCTCCAGCGCCCGAACGTCACCCTGGAGACCGGAAGCATCGCGCGGATCACGCCGGGCGGGGTGACCACGCAGGACGGCCGGACTCACGACCTCGACGCGATCGTCTACGCCACCGGCTTCGACGTCACCGCGACCTTCACGCGGATGAACCTCGTCGGCCGCGACGGCCTGCGCCTGGCGGACGCCTGGGCCGGGGGCATGGGGGCCTACCAGGGAATCACGGTCGCCGGGTTCCCCAACTACTTCATGCTGCTCGGGCCCAATACGGGCCTCGGCCACAACTCGGTCGTGGCGATGATCGAGGTTCAGGTCCAGCACGTGCTCGACTGCCTCGGGGCCCTGCGCCGCGGGACCCGGGCCGTCGAGGTCCGCCCGGAGGCGCAGGCCCGCTTCCTCGATCGGATCCGCGCGCGGCTCGCCGACAGCATCTGGCAGGCCGGCGGCTGCCGCAGCTGGTATCTCGACGCGCAGGGGCGCAATGCGACCCTCTGGCCGGATTCCGTGATGGCCTACCGCCGGAGCGCCCGGCGCGCCCGCATGGCGGACTACCGGCTGGGCTGAACCCGCCTCGGGCGCGCTAGAACGCGAACCCGGCTTCCGCCGCGAAGGCGTCGAGGCCGGGCAGCGACGCATCGAACAGCGGGCGCCCCCCGAAGGCGTCGCCGGCGCGGACGAACACCGTCACCTTCGCGTTCCGGTGCGGTCCCATCACGCAGACCAGCCGGCCGTCGTCCTTAAGCTGTTCCAGCAGCGCCTGCGGCCGGACCTCGACGCGGCCGTTGATCAGGATCGCGTCGAAGGGCGCCTGCTTCGGCGCGCCCGATTCGATCGGACCCTCGATCACCTCGGCGGCACTGCCCAGCTGGGCGCGCGCCGCCGCGGCGAGGTCCGGAACCGATTCGAGCGCCGTGACCTTCGCGCCGAGCTGCGCCATGATGGCCGCCGCGTAGCCGTAGCCGCTGGCGACGTCGAGGGCGGCGACGCCCGGGCGGATGCGCAGGGCCTGGATCATCCGGGCGAGCACCATCGGCGCCGGCATGCAGCGGGCCTCGGCGCCCGCCCCGCCGATCTGCAGAGTCTGGTCGATATAGGCGAAGGGCTCGCGCCCCTTGGGCACGAAGGTCTCGCGCGCCACGGTGTCGAACGCGTCGAGCACCGAATTGTCGTTCACGTCGAAGGTCCGCAACTGGCAGTCGACCATCATCCGCCGCGCCTGCGCGTAATCGATCATCGATGCGTGTCCCCGAACCGGATCGGAACGCTGCGTCGGCCGGGCTCCGGCGGACGGCCGGCACCCCGGCCAAGCCTAAGCTTCCCGGACGGGGGGCGTTTTCGGAGATCGTTCGCCAAAACGCAAGGTGAGCGCGCGGAACGAATCCGGGGCCGCACCCGGGTCGTCCCGGTTCTCTCCTCGACGCAGACGTGAAATACCGGTCTCAGGGATGCTGTCGACATGCAGCGCTCAGACGCAACCAAGACATCTGCCGCGGCCGGACGGCCGACGCGCAGGGGACAATTCGGGAGGTCCTGCGATGCGCGTCCGCTCCGTGCGCCTGTGTGCCTGCGCCGTCGCGCTGGGTCTTCTGCCCCCGGCCGTGGCGCCGGCCTCCGCCCGGATCGTCGGCATCGACATCACCGCGGTCGAACCCTTCGCGGACGGCGCGGGCTTCGGCCAGGCCGGCCCCTACGAGCGGGTGATCGGATTCGCCCGCGGCGAGATCGACCCGGCGGACCCGGCCAATGCCGGCATCGCAGATATCGCGTTGGCGCCCCGCAACGCCCGTGGCCTCGTGGCGTACCGAACGGACCTGTTCATCCTGCGCCCGAAGGATCCGGCACGCGGCAGCGGCACGCTTCTCTACGAGGTGCTGAACCGCGGCCGGAAGTTCCTGTTCAACTGGGTGCTCGACGCGCCTGCGCAGGCCGGACAGGCGGTCAACGACCCGCGCACGGCGCGGGACGCGGGCACCGCCCTGGTGCTCAACCGCGGCGACACGATCGTCTGGTCCGGCTGGGAGGCGGACGCCCTGCGCCAGAACGGCGGCATGGCGATCGACGTGCCGGTGGCCCTTCGGGACGGCAAGCCGATCACCGGGACCGTGCGGGACGAGCTCGTCAGCGGGACGCGCGGGCCCACGGAGGCGCCGTTCTACCTCACGTTCGAGGCCGCCGGGACCGATCAGCCCGGGGCCACGCTGACCGTCCGCCGCCGCGAGGCCGACGCGCCCCTGCCGGTGCCGCGGGCGGCCTGGGCGTTCGCGGGGCCGCGCCAGCTCAGGCTGCTGCCCGCAGGCACGAAGCCGCAGCCCGGCTCGCTCTACCAGTTCACCTACGAGGCCGTCGGCCCCAAGGTGCTGGGTCTCGGTTTCGCCGCCACCCGGGACGTGGTCGCCTTCCTGCGCGGGGGCTCCGCAGACAATCCGGCCGGCGGGGGCGTGCAACGTGCCGTGGCCCTGGGCATCTCGCAGAGCGGCCGGTTCCTGCGCGACTTCGTCCATGACGGCTTCAACCGGGACGAGGCCGGCGCCCGTGTGTTCGACGGGGTGTTGGCCCACATCTCCGGGATCGGCGGCGTGTTCCTGAACGCCCGCTTCGCCCAGCCTTCGCGCACCAACACCCAACACGAGGACCATCTCTACCCGGAGAACGCCTTCCCGTTCTCGGCCGCCACCCTGCACGACCCGGTCACCGGCCGGAACGGCGCGCTCCTGCGCGACGACGGGTTCGACCCGCTGTGGATGGAGGTCAACACCGGGACCGAGTACTGGCAAAAGGGCGCCTCGCTGCTGACCACCGATCCCCTCGGCCGGGTCGACCTCGACCTGCCGGACACGGCCCGTGCCTACCTGATCGCGGGGGGCTTCCATTACGGCCGCTCCGACCTCGTCTCCGACAGGGGCCCCTGCGCCAACCCGCGGAACACGCTCAATCCCGGTCCGGCCCTGCGCGCCCTGCTGGTCGATCTGGAGGACTGGGTCCGCGACGGCCGGGCGCCGCCGCCGAGCCGGGTCCCGCGCCTGTCGGACGGGACCCTGGTCGAGCCGGCCGCCACCGGTTTCCCCTATGTCCCGGGTCTCGCCATCGCGACGGCCGTCAACGGCATCGCCCGCTTCGCGACCTATGTCGATCCGCACCCAGAGTCGGGACCGCAATACCGGCCGCTGGTGCCGAAGGTCGATGCGGACGGGCAGGACGTCGCCGGCATCCGCCTGCCCGACGTGGCCGTGCCCCACGGCACCCATACCGGCTGGAACCTCTATGCCGAGCCGTTCCCGGCGGGCGAGTTGTGCGACCGCGAGGGCAGCCTGCTGCCCTTCGCGGCGACGCGGGCCGAGCGCGAGGCCACGGGCGATCCGCGGCCCGCCCTGGCCGAGCGCTATCCGAACCCCTCCACCTACGCGGAGGCGATCGCGCAGGCCGTCGATGGTCTGGTGGCCGACCGCCTGCTGCTGCGGGAGGATGGCGACCGGTTCGTGCAGCGCGCCCGCACGGCTGCGCCGCAGCCGTAATCCGCCAACCGGTTACGGCCGCAGGACGCTGTCGCATCGGATTTCGTCCGGCGAGTCGCGTCTTGCGCCGGAATGCTGAATAATGAGTGCAGCGAAAACCGACCGGCCGAGATGCCGGCTGCCCCGGGAGACACCATGACGCCGACCTCCAAGCCGTTCCTGGGCCGGGGCCTCGCCGCCGCCCTCACCTGCCTGGGTCTGGGCGCCGTGGGCCCGCACGCCGCCCATGCCCAGGAGACGCCCGCCACCGCCGCCCCGCCGGCGAGCCTGAAGGTCGAGCGCGGAGACGCGCTCTATGGTCGCCCGGAAAACGGCGCGGCCGCGAAGCTCGCGCCGGTCGCGGGTCCGCCGCTCGCGACCCCGGTGGCCAAGCTGCCGCTGGACAAGCTCAAGGTGCCGGACGGTTTCAAGATCGAGGTCTATGCCAGCGGCATCGCCAACGCCCGGGAGATGACCCAGGCGCCGGACGGGACCCTGTTCGTCGGCACCCGCACGGTCGGCAAGGTCTACGCAGTGCTGCCGCAGGCGGGCGCGGACGGGAAGCGCGAGATCAAGACCATCGCGTCGGGGCTGCACCGGCCGAACGGCGTCGCCTTCCACGACGGCGCCCTCTACGTCGCCGAACTGTCCAAGATCTGGCGCTACGACGATATCGAGAAGCACCTCGACAGCCCGGAGAAGCCGGCCCTCGTCTACGACGACCTGCCCAAGGACGAGGCCCATGGCTGGAAGTTCATCGCCATCGGCCCGGACAACAAGCTCTACGTGCCGGTCGGCTCGCCGGGCAACATCCTGATGCCACCGGACACCCACGCCCAGATCCGGCGCATCGACCTCGATGGGAAGAACGCCGAGGTCATCGCCCGCGGCGTGCGCAACACCGTCGGCTTCGACTGGAACCCGAAGACCAAGCAGCTCTGGTTCACCGATAACGGCCGCGACTGGGTCTCGGAGGACATCCCGAACGACGAGCTGAACGTGCTCACCGAGCCGGGCAAGCAGCATTTCGGCTTCCCGTTCTGCCACCAGGGCACCTTCACCGATCCGGAATACGGCTGGGGCCATTCCTGCGCGGAGTTCACCCCGCCGGTGGGCCTGCTCGGACCGCATACGGCCTCGCTCGGGATGCGGTTCTACACCGGCACGATGTTCCCGGAGGCCTATCACGACGCGATCTTCATCGCCCAGCACGGGTCGTGGAACCGCACCACCAAGCTCGGCGGCGCCGTCGTGGTGGCCAAGCCGGGTGCGGACGGCAAGGTCGCCGCGGTCGAGCCGTTCCTGACCGGCTTCCTTCAGGACAACAAGTATGTCGGCCGCCCGGTCGACGTGCTCGTCGCGAAGGACGGCTCGCTGCTCGTCTCGGACGATTACAACGGCGCGATCTACCGCGTCAGCTACGGCCACTGATGCGGCCGATGCGGAGACGGCGCGCGGCGCTGGGGCTGGTCTCGGCCCTCGGCACGCTGCTGGCGGGTGCGGCCGGAGCCGCCCCGGAGGCGGCGACACACGAGCTTCTCGCGCCGTGCGTCGCCTGCCACGGGGCGGGCACGTCCGAGACCGAGGGGATACCGTCGCTGGGCGGCCAGCTGCCGGATTACGTCGTCACGCAGCTCTTCCAGTTCCGGGAGAAGCAGCGCGAGGCACCGCCGATGAACGACGTCGCCGCCGAGTTCTCCGACGACGACCTGCGCGCCTATGCCGACGCGGTGGCGACCCTGCCGCCCCCGACCCGGACCGGCGCGCCCGCCGATCCGGCCCTGACCGAACGGGCTCAGGCGCTCGTTGCCAAGCACCAATGCACCTCCTGCCACGGCGCCGACCTCGCCGGGCGGGAGTCGATCCCACGGATCCGGGCGCAGCGGGAGGAGTACCTCGCCAAGGCGCTGACCGGCTACAAGAGCAATGCCCGGCCCGGCTACGATCCCGCGATGAACGAGGTCGCGCAGGAGCTGAGCGAGGCCGACATCAAGGATCTGGCGGCCTACGTGTCGCGGCTCTGACGATTGCGCGCGGCGCGGCCGCGCTGGCGGCGGCGGACAGCGGCCCCGCCGCCGCCCCGATGCTTGACCGGAGCACCGCGCAGGCCCACTTCCGGTTCGCCGGGGGCAAAGTGGGACACGAGCCGATGATCGATCTGTACTACTGGCCGACGCCGAACGGCCACAAGATCACGATTTTCCTCGAAGAGGCGGATCTCGCCTACCAAATCCAGCCAATCAATATTGGCAAGGGTGAGCAATTCAACCCGGATTTTCTGAAGATCGCCCCCAACAATCGCATGCCGGCGATCGTCGACGACGAGCCTACGGGGGGCGGCGCTCCGGTCCCGCTGTTCGAATCGGGCGCGATCCTGCTCTACCTCGCCGAGAAGACCGGGCGTTTCATCCCGGGCGACCTGCGCGGCCGGGCCGAGGTGCTGCAGTGGCTGTTCTGGCAGATGGGCGGCCTCGGCCCGATGCTCGGGCAGAACCACCACTTCTCGCAATACGCCCCCGAGAAGATCGACTACGCGATCAAGCGCTACGTCAACGAGACCAACCGGCTCTACGGCGTCCTCGACCGGCGCCTGGCCGACCGCGCCTACGTGGCCGGGGCGGATTACTCCATCGCCGACATGGCCTGCTATCCCTGGATCGTGCCGTGGGAGAAGCAGGGGCAGAATCTCGACGATCATCCGAACCTGAAGCGCTGGTTCGCGGCCATCGCCGAGCGGCCCGCCACGAAGGCGGCCTATGCCCGCGCCCCCGAGGTCAATCCGGATTTCGGAAAGACCATGAGCGAGGACGCCAAGAAGGTGATGTTCGGCCAGACGGCCGCCACCACCAAGCGCTGATCCGCCCCGATGAGCGAGACGCCGGCCGCGCTGCCCCTGAAGGTGCTCCACCGGGGGTGGAACACCTTCGGGATCGCCACGCTGACCTTGCCCGACGGCAGCACCGTGCCGCGGGCGCTGGAGGATCACGGCCAGGCGGCCTGCGTCCTGCCCTACGATCCCGAGCGGCGCGTGGCGCTGCTGGTCCGGCAGGCCCGGGTCGGGCCGGCCTTCTGGGGTGAGCCCCCCGACCTCGACGAGGCGCCGGCGGGGGGCCTCGACGGGGGCGAACCGGAGGCGACGGCGATCCGGGAGGCGATGGAGGAGGCCGGCGTGCGCCTCCAGCAGTTGGAGCGCGTGGCGCATGCCTACAGCATGCCGAGCGTGTCCTCGGAGCGCCTCTGGCTCTATCTCGCCCCCTACGGACAGGCCGACAGGGTCGCGTCCGGCGGCGGGCTTCACGCGGAGGGCGAGCAGGTTCTGCCCGTCGAAGTGCCCCTGGCGGCCCTGGCCGAGGCCGCGCGTTCGGGCCGGCTGCCCGACCTCAAGACGCTGGTGCTCGTCCAGGCGCTGATGCTTCGCAGCCCCGGATTGTTCACCGCATGAGCGGCCCACCCGACGCCTCCGCGCAGGATGTCCTCGCCCGGATGCTGGCCTTCGCCGAGGAAGCGGCCCCGCTCGCGCTGCGCATGCGCGCGGCCGGGCTCCAGATGACCAACAAGGGCCCGGATCTCAGCCAGGCCCTCACCGAGGCGGACCTCGCTGTGAGCCGGCTGCTGCACGCGCGGTTCGGCCCCGACCTGATCGAGGTGGAGACCGCCGACGATCTGGGCCACGGGGCCGCGGCGGCGATGCTCGCCCGGGACGCCTGGACCTTCGTGGGCGATCCGATCGACGGGACGCGGCCCTTCGCGGGCGGCCTCTCGGGCTGGGGGGTGATGGTGGCGGCGTGCCGCGCCGGCTGGCCCAGGGCCTGCGTGCTGAGCCTGCCCGTCTGGAACGAGGACCGCGCCGGCCCGGCTTGCATTGAACCCGCGGAGGCGGCGCGCGGCCTCCTGCTGGCGGCCTGCGACGGGCGCGCCCTCTGGGCTCCGACCCGGGGCGGGCGCCCGACCGAGGCGCTGCGCGTGCTGGAGCGGCCCGCGCGCCGGACCGGCCATGTCGGCTGGCTCGCTGTGGCTGCAAAGCGCTTCACCCTGGATTACGGGCGGGGCTGGTTCCCCTGGAGCGAGGGCGGGTCGATCTCGGACGCCGCGCTCCTGGCCACCGGGCGGCTCGACGCGACCGTCGTAAACAGCATGCTGTGGGACCTGGCGCCGATCCTGCCGCTGTTCGAGGCGCTGGGCTTCGGCCTGTTCCACTGGCCGGATCTCGCCGCCCCGCCCGCGGCCTTGATCGATCTGTTCGACGCCGATTTGTCCGGCCACGACGATCTCTGGCTGGTCTGCCGGGACCGGGCGCAGGCCGCCGATCTCGCGGGGGCGATCCGCCGGGCCGAGACGCGATCGTCACACCCCTGACGTCGCGAGCACGCCCAGACACCGGAGTGGTGATCCGGCTCCTCTCGGTCCATCCCCGCCGAGATCGGGCATCGCGTCACCTTCAGGCCAGCGAACGCGCAGCGCATCGGGACCATCGGTACGGTCTGCTGTTCCAGTTCCAGCCGTGATCGGAACGGGGGGAGCGGCCTACCACCGGGCGAGCCGCCCCCCGTTGTCCAGACCGATCAGTTCAGCGTGGCATGAACCGGCCGGCGCTCGGCGCCGACCGTGACGTCGCCGATCATCAGGCCCATCGGGCCGACGGTCACCGGTACGGTCTCGCCATCGTGGACCTTGCCCGAGAGGACGAGTTCGGCCAGCGGATCCTGGACGGTCTTCTGGATCACCCGCTTCAGCGGCCGCGCCCCGTAGGCCGGGTCGTAGCCCTTGTCGGCGAGCCAGGTCTTGGCCTCCTCGTCGACCGTGAGGGTGATCTTGCGATCGTCCAGCAGCTTCTGCAGGCGCCCGAGCTGGATCTCCACGATCGCCCCCATCTCCGACCGCGCGAGGCGGTGGAACAGGATGATCTCGTCGACCCGGTTCAGGAATTCCGGCCGGAAGTGCCCCCGGACCACGCCCATCACCTCGTCGCGGACCGCGTCGGTGTCCTCGCCCGCGGGCTGGTTCACCAGATACTCGGCCCCGAGATTCGAGGTCATGATCAGCAGCGTGTTGCGGAAATCCACCGTCCGCCCCTGCCCGTCCGTGAGCCGCCCGTCGTCGAGAACCTGCAGCAGGACGTTGAACACGTCCGGATGCGCCTTCTCGACCTCGTCGAACAGCACCACCTGATAGGGCCGGCGCCGGACGGCTTCGGTGAGAGCGCCGCCCTCCTCGTAGCCGACATAGCCCGGAGGCGCGCCGATGAGACGGGCGACCGCGTGCTTCTCCATGTACTCGGACATGTCGATGCGCACGAGCGCCGTGTCGTCGTCGAACAGGAAGCCGGCGAGCGCCTTGGTCAGCTCAGTCTTGCCGACGCCCGTGGGGCCGAGGAACATGAACGAGCCGATCGGCCGGTTCGGATCCTGCAACCCGGCGCGGGCACGGCGGACCGCGGTGGAGACCGCCTCCACCGCCTCGCGCTGGCCGACGACGCGCTTGGCGAGCGCATCCTCCATGGCCAGCAGCTTGTCGCGCTCGCCCTCCAGCATCTTGTCCACCGGCACGCCGGTCCAGCGGGAGACGACCCCGGCGATGTGGGCGGGGGTGACCGCCTCCTCCATCATCGCGTCGCGGCCGTTCTCCGACTTGGCATCGGACCGGGCCTCGATCTCGGCGAGCTGCTTCTCCAGCCCCGGGATCACCCCGTAGGCCAGCTCGCCCGCGCGCTGGTACTGGCCCTGACGCTGCGCCGCAGCCAGCTCGTTGCGCGCCTCGTCGAGCTTCTTCTTGAGGCCGGCCGCCGTGCCGAGCTTGTCCTTCTCGGCCTTCCAGCGGGCGGTGATCGCCGCCGAGCGCTCCTCCAGGTCGCCGAGTTCCTTCTCCAGCCGGACCAGACGGTCCCGGGAGGCGGAATCGGTCTCCTTCTTGAGCGCCTCGGCCTCGATCTTCAGCCGGACGATCTCCCGGTCGACGTTGTCGAGTTCCTCCGGCTTCGAATCGACCTGCATGCGCAGCCGCGAGCCGGCCTCGTCCATCAGGTCGATGGCCTTGTCGGGCAGGAACCGGTCGGTAATGTAACGGTTCGACAGCGTCGCCGCCGCCACCAGGGCCGAATCCTGGATGCGCACGCCGTGGTGCTGCTCGTACTTCTCCTTCAGGCCGCGCAGGATCGAGACCGTGTCCTCCACGGTCGGCTCCGACACGAAGACCGGCTGGAAGCGCCGGGCCAGGGCCGCGTCCTTCTCGACGTGCTTGCGGTACTCGTCGAGCGTGGTCGCGCCGACGCAGTGCAATTCGCCGCGGGCGAGCGCGGGCTTCAGCAGGTTCGAGGCGTCCATGGCCCCGTCCGCCTTCCCGGCGCCGACCAGGGTGTGCATCTCGTCGATGAACAGGATGATGCCGCCCTCGGCCGCGGTGACCTCGGAGAGCACGCCCTTCAGCCGCTCCTCGAACTCGCCGCGATACTTCGCGCCGGCGATCAGCGCACCCATGTCGAGGGCGAGCAGGCTCTTGTCGCGCAGGCTCTCCGGCACGTCGCCGTTGACGATGCGCAGGGCCAGCCCCTCGACGATGGCGGTCTTGCCGACGCCGGGCTCGCCGATCAGGACCGGGTTGTTCTTGGTACGCCGGGACAGAACCTGGATGGTCCGCCGGATCTCCTCGTCGCGGCCGATCACCGGGTCGAGCTTGCCCTCCCGGGCGGCCTCGGTGAGGTCGCGGGCGTATTTCTTGAGCGCGTCGTAGGCGTTCTCGGCCGAGGCATTGTCGGCGGTTCGCCCCTTGCGCAGCGCGTTGATCGCCGCGTTCAGGGAGGCGGGGGTGACGCCCGCCGCCTGGAGCGCGCGGCCGGCCTCGGACTCCTTCTCCACCGCCAGGGCGAGGAGCAGGCGCTCGACCGTCACGTAGGAATCGCCCGCCTTCTCGGCGGCCTTCTCGGCGGTGTCGAACAGGCGCATCAGCTCCCGCGTCGCCTGCGGAGCGGACGCGTTGCCGGAGACCTTCGGCTGCTTGGCGAGCCACTGCTCGGTCTGGGCCAGGGCCACGCGCGACTGGCCGCCGGCACGGTCGATCAGGCCGGCGCACAGGCCCTCCGGATCGTCGAGCAGCACCTTGAGCAGGTGGCCCGGCTGCAGCTGGGGATGGCCCTCGCGCATCGCGAGGTTCTGAGCCGCCTGCACGAAGCCGCGGGCGCGCTCGGTGTATTTCTCGAAATTCATGCACACTCCTCCCGTACCGGCATCCACCGCCCGATGAGAGGCGCGGCGCCACCGAAACGTCGCCCTCCGGCACGCTGCCGCACGAGGACCCCGGCGCCATCGATGGCCGCCGGTAGCACGGATGTGGTGTTGCAATTGGGCACCACAAGGGGCGATGGGGGGCTTGCGTGACCGGACAATTCGGGGCCACGCTCCACGCATGACCGCTTTGATTCACGTCAGCGCCCTCTACCGCTATCCGGTGAAGGGATTGAGCCCCGAACCACTCGAACGGGCGGAGCTGGAGACCAGCGGATTCTTCCCCGGTGACCGGCTCTACGCCATCGAGAATGGCCCATCGGGCTTCGACGCGGTGGCTCCTCGGCACCAGCCGAAGACCAAATACCTGATGCTGATGCGCGACGAGGCGCTCGCCCGTCTGCGCACCCGCTACGATGACGCCACGGCGACGCTCACCGTCGAGGGCTGCGGCGATCCGCAAGCCTTCCGCCTCGACACCGAGGCGGGGCGAAGCGGGCTGGCGGAGCTGATGCGGCAGTTCGTTCCCGAGAGCCTGCGGGGCGAGCCGAAAGTGCTCGCTGCCCCGCCGCAATACCGCTTCACGGATTCACCCACCGGCTACGTGTCGCTGATCAATCAGGCGAGCGTGGCGGCGGTGGAGGATTACCTCGGCACGCCGGTCGATCCGCTGCGCTTCCGCGGCAATCTGCTGGTGGAGGGCCTCGCACCCTTCGCCGAGCTGGAGATGGTCGGGCAGGTGATCGAGGCGCCGAGCGGCCTGCGGCTCAAGATCACCAAGCGCACGGTGCGCTGCGCGGCGACCAACGTCGATCCGGCCAGCGGCATGCGCGATTGCGACATCCCCTGGACCCTGGACGCCCGCCTGGGCCACCGCGACCTCGGTGTCTACGCCGAGGTGATCGCCGGCGGAGCCATCGCGACGGGGGACGCGTTGCGGCTTGTGGGCTGAACGCGCAGCGCCGCCCGGGCAGCCGATGCCGGACGGGGCGGAGTCGGATCAGCGGTCGAAGCGGCGCCGGCCCCGAACCGCATTCCTGGAAGGTGCGGACCGCGGCCGCTATATGAGGTTGCGCCAGCCGAACTCTGTGCCGGCCTGACGCAGCCCCGGAGCACGACATGAAGAGCGTCCTGGTGACCGGGGTGGCCGGGTTCATCGGCTATCATGTCGCCCGGCGCTGCCTGGACGCGGGGTACAGCGTCCTCGGGATCGACAACATCAACGACTATTATGCGGTCTCCCTGAAGGAGAGCCGCCTGCGCGAACTCGCCCCCTACGAGCGGTTCACGTTCCGCAAGGTCGATCTCGCCGACCGTGCGGCCACGGAGGCGATCTTCCAGGGCACGGCGTTCGATACGGTCATCCATCTCGCCGCCCAGGCGGGCGTGCGCCACTCGCTCGACAACCCGCACGTCTACGTCAGGAGCAACATCGAGGGCTTCCTCCACGTGCTGGAAGGATGCCGCCACAACCGTGTGGGGCACCTTCTCTACGCCTCGTCGAGCTCGGTCTACGGTGCAGTGACGCAGATGCCGTTCTCAGTCCGCCAGAACGTCGATCATCCGGTCAGCCTCTATGCGGCGACCAAGAAGGCGAACGAACTCTTCGCCCACAGCTACAGCCATCTCTACAGCATCCCGTGCAGCGGCCTGCGCTTCTTCACGGTCTACGGCCCGTGGGGCCGGCCGGACATGGCGCTGTTCCTGTTCACGCGGGCGATCCTGGCGGGCGAGCCGATCCGGGTCTTCGCCCACGGGCAGATGCAGCGCGACTTCACCTACATCGACGACGTCGTCGAAGGCATCGTCCGCCTCGCCGAGACGCCGGCCGAGGGCAACCCGGCCTGGGACTCGAATGCGCCCGACCCCGGGACCAGCGGCGCCCCCTATCGGATCTACAACATCGGCAGCCATCGGCCCGTGCCGCTCCTGCGCCTGATCGAAGTCCTGGAGACCTGTCTGGGCCGCACTGCGCGCAAGGAATTCCTGCCGCTCCAGCCCGGCGACGTGCCTGCGACCTACGCGGATGTCGATGCCCTCACCGAGGCGACCGGATACGCGCCCAGCACCCCCATCGAGGTCGGCGTGGAGCGTTTCGTCCGCTGGTACCGGGACTACTACCGAGTCTGAACGCGATCCCGGCGTCCCGTCGCACGCGGTCCCGCCGCCGGGCGCGGGTTCAACGCGGCCGGCGATGGCTCAGTAGCGGTCCTCGGACGTCACGCCGCCACCGGGCTCCACCTCGGGCGTCTGATCCGGAAGCGTCTCGTCCCGCTCGGGCCGCGGCTTGGTCGCCGTGCGTCTGGGCGCCGGCGTTGCCCTCTGTGGAGCCGCGAGTGCTGCCTTTCCGGCTGCACCGGGAGGCCCGGGAGGACCCGCGGGTCCCTGCGCGCCCCGCGGACCGGGCGCGCCCGCCGGGCCCGACGGCCCGGTCTCTCCGGCGGGCCCGGCCTCGCCGACGGGACCAGCCGGCCCAGGATTGCCCTGCGGCCCGGGGGATCCGGCAGCGCCCGCCACGCCCGCTGGACCTGGGGGACCGGGCAGTCCCATCTCACCGCGCTCACCGACGGGACCGACCTCCCCCCGCGGGCCGGTCTCTCCCCGGGGACCCTGCGGCCCGGCAGGCCCGACGAGGCCGGGGGCCTGCGGACCCTGCTGCCCGCAGCCCGCGACCACGACGCTGCGCGACTGCTTCGGCGTCTGCACGGTCGCGATGCAGGTGGCCGGATGATAGACGACGTGGAACTCGAAATAGCCGCGGCTGTCCGTCCGCTGGGGGAACTGGCCGTCGAGCGTGATCTCGCTGTCCGGATCATCGGCATACCCGACGATCCAGAGGTCGCCGCCCGTGATCTTGGCCGCCTCGATGCGCATCTCGGCCCGAGCGGGGACCGTCCAGGCGGTCCCAACGGCGACGATCCAGCAGAGGGCGTGGCGCTTCCGCGCTGCGCGCATGGCAATGTCCATGATCATTTGAGCGGCCACCATGCCGCACGGCTTAGGTTAAGCAATAACCCAATGGAAAGACCGAGCGCGGAAAATGCGAGTTTTCCAAGGGTCATTGCCGCAATTCGATATTCACGATGCGAATTCGCCCGGACGCCCGGTGATCATGCGGCCGGCGGTCGGGACGGCGGACCGTGCCGCGCCTACCGGCAGCTGCCCCGGCAGGCCGAGCCAGGCCCATCGCCCCAGGTGCGGCCATGCGGACCGACAAATGCACGCGCCGCGCCGGGTTCGAGCCGGAGCGGTCACAACCGTGTCACCAGGCTTCGATCAGGCCGCCTCGGTGCAGGTCACGAGCAGCGTGGCCTCCAGGACCGGCACCGGCATCGGACGGCCGAGGTGGTAGCCCTGGAGGAACGGGCACCCCATCGTCTGGAGGATGCGCAGATCCTCGTCGGATTCCACACCCTCGGCCACGACCTCGAGCCCGAGCAGGCGGCCGAGGCCGAGGACCGCGAGGACCAGGCCGTGCTTGTCGTCGCAGGTGCCGAGGCCGGTGACGAAGCTCCGGTCGATCTTGATCCGGTCCGCCCGAAGCTGGCGCAGGGACGAGAGCGACGAGTATCCGATGCCGAAATCGTCGAGGGCGACCCGGATACCCGCGCGTGACAGCGCCTGCAGCTTGCCCTGGACGGCGCCGATATCGAGGGCGGTCTCTTCGGTGATCTCGATCTCCAGCATGGCGGGCGGCAGATCGAGGCTCTGCAGACGCTCGATCACGATCTCGTCCACCGGCACCTGCGCCATCTCCCGGGGCGAGACGTTCATCGCGACGCGGACGCCACTGAATCCCCGGTTGCGCAGGACCAGCATCATCGCGCAAACCCGCTCGAGGATGTAGCGAAGGAGCGACTCGGTGAGGCCGGCGGTGGCCGCCGTGGCGACCAGATCCGGGGGGGAAATCCAGCCGAGGCGCGCATGCTGCCAGCGCACCAACGCCTCCAACCCCACCAGCGTCGTCGCGTCCATGGCGTAGATCGGCTGAAACCAAACCTCGGGGGTGGCTTCCGCGAGGGCCGTCGAGAGGTCGCGCTCCAAATCGCGGCGCATCTGCAGGCGATCGCGCAGGCTCGCGTCGAACATCCGGAAGTGGTTCCGGCCCGCCGCCTTCGCGGCGTACAGCGCCTCGTCGGCGCAACTCAGCATGTCCGTCAGGCTCGGCTCCGGGCCCGAATAAACGCCGATGCTGACCCCGAGACGGCCCGCGTCGAAACCGTCGAACGGCTGCCCCACCGCCGCGATGAGACGCGCCGCGAGCTGCTCCTGCGGTACGCCGGTGGCGGCGGGATCGTACAGCACCGCGAACTCGTCGCCGCCGAGCCGTGCCGCGAGACCGAGCTCCGGCAGCGCGGCGCTCATCCGCCGGGCGACCTCGACCAGCACCCGGTCCCCGGCCTTGTGGCCGTAGACATCGTTGATGAACTTGAAGCCGTCGAGGTCGAGCAGCAGCAGGCCGAGCGTGCTGCCCCGGAGGCGGTCCTCCGCCTGCTGGATGAAGCCCGCCCGGTTCAGGAGGCCGGTGAGGTCGTCGTGGGTGGCGCGCCGGCGCATCTCATCGGCCAGGGCGCTCACGCTCGCGTGAGCCTCGGCGCGCGACCGCGCCAGCGCGGTGGCCTCGTTCTTGAGCCGGCTGGCCTCACGGAAACCGGCCTCGCTCCGGAACGCGGTGTGCGTCAGGGCCAGGAGGTAGAGCAGCACGCAGGCTGCGAGGCAGTTTCGGTCGAAGTCGCCGGCCGCGCAGAGACAGATAAAGACCGAGAGCAGCGGCAGCAGGATGAAGGACAACGGGATCCGCGCGTAGGCGGTCCCATGCGTCACCGCTCCCGCGGTGATGCCGCAGGTGATGGCGAGATAGAACAAGGTCTGCGCGGAGGTGTAGCCCTCGCAGAGCAGCGGTTGGCTGGACCAGACCAGGCCGGACAGGCACGCAGCGGCGGTGCAGGCACGCAGATGCCGATCGACCGACCGCGCTGCCGCGGCGGCCATGCCCGGCGGCGTCTCGGCCGTCAGGGTCAGGCCGAGGCAGGGGGCGCGGCACAGGCCGATCCGGAGGAGGTTGGCGCAGGTCGAGACCGCGAACCAGAGGGCCCCGGCCTCGCCGTGCCCGCTCCGATACGCCACCAGCATGCTCGCCAGCCCGAGCAACATGTTGACGGGGATCGCAGCGAGGACACTGCTGCGCATGGCTTCGAGCTGGTCCCGTCGGACGAGGGCGCGCGAACGCGGACCCGCGGGATCCAAGATCTCGCCGAGGCCGGGCGAATCCGGATTGAATCTCTCCTGGTCCCGAACGATCATCGCGCGTCCATTCAGAAGCGCGCCATCATCCCTATCGAATCGTAAGATATCGTTGCGGGATCACCGGTACAGACGATCCGTCCGAACGGAGCCAATCTTCGCTGGCTGAAGACGTCGGTTCGTGCGCCGTGCCGCCGGACACCGCATCGCATCCCGGGCGGCGTCCGGGCCTCGGATCCGTCATGGCCCTCACGCGCGACCTCCTCGACGTCCAGACCATCTACCATGAGGCTGCGGTGCGGGATTTCCCCCTGGGGCAGGACATCCTCGCACGCTTCCCCGAGGCCGAGCTCATCCCGGTGCCGTCGCACTGGAACATCCCGGAGCTGCATGGCAACGCCGGATCCGTGGAGGATTGGGTGCGGATCAAGCGCTCGACCCTGGTGCTCGGGGTGAAGAAGAGCCTCACGATGCGTCCGAACGGCCGCAGCGCCCACTTCATCGCGCCCTCGACGTCCAACGGCTGCGCCATGGCCTGCGCCTATTGCTACGTGCCGCGCCGTAAGGGTTTTGCGAACCCGATCTCGCTGTTCGTGAATATCGAGCAGGCCTGCGCGGCGATCGGCCGGCACGCCGGACGCCAGGGCCCCCTCCGGGAACCCGACACGATCGACCCGGCCTACTGGGTCTACGATATCGGGGAGAACGCCGATCTCTCGGTGGATGCCGCCGTGAGCGGCGGCGTCCGTAGCCTGATCACGCTGTTTCGCGGACTTCCGAACGCCAAGGCTTCCTTCGCCACCAAGGCGGTCAACCGCGCCCTCCTGGACTACGATCCGCAGGGCAAGACACGGATCCGCTTCTCGCTCATGCCCGCGCGCATCGCCAAGATCGTCGATGTGCGCACCGCCCCGATCCCGGAGCGGATCGCCGCCATCGATGACTTCGTAGCGGCCGGCTACGAGGTCCACGTCAATTTCTCGCCCGTGATCCTGTACGAAGGCTGGGAGGCCGACTGGCGCGCGCTCTTTGCCGAGATCGACGGCTCGCTGTCGGACGCCGCGAAGGCGCAGCTGAAATGCGAGATCATCCTGCTGACCCACAACGCGGATCTGCACGCCGTGAATCTGGGCTGGCATCCGCGGGCCGAGGATCTGCTGTGGCGGCCGGACATCCAGGAGGCCAAGGTCTCGGAGGGCGGCGGCACCAATCTGCGCTACCGGACCGGCTGGAAGGGCCAGTGGCTCGCCCGATTTAAGGGCCTGCTCGCCGAGACCATGCCCTACTGCACGGTCCGTTACGCCTTCTGAACTCCCGGCCATCCGCAGCGTTGGAGCGCCAGAATCGGGCCGGCTCCGATGTCCCGGGCGCGGTATCAGCGGAGAGGATCGTGGGGATGTCCACGCACGAGGCCTATATCGGCGAGGCCGTCGCCCTCGCGGCGGACAACGTGGGCGCCGGAGGCGCGCCCTACGGGGCCGTGATCGTGCGCGACGGTGCCGTCCTCGTGCGCGCGGCCAACACCGTCCACGCGACGAACGACCCGAGCGCCCATGCCGAGATGGTGGCGTTGCGCGAGGCGAGCCGGATCCTGGGTCGGCGCGATCTCTCCGACTGCATCATGTACGCGAGCGGACGCCCCTGCCCGATGTGCCATGCCGCGATGCGCCTGGCGGGCTTCAAGCAGGGCTATTTCGCCTTCTCGGCCGAGGAAGCCGAAAAGCATGGCGCTGGCAGTGCTACGATCTACGCGGAGCTGTGCCAGCCCCTCGACGCGCAACCGATGCGGCTCCGTCAGATCCGGCCGGCGGGGACTTCGCCCTACGCGGCGTGGCGGGCGCGGCGAGAATCCTGACGCGTCAGTGCGTCCAGGGGGCGGTGCGGTTGAACTTGAAGTTATCCGAGTAGGACAATCCCTTACGCAAAGCGGGCTTCGCCGGCTGCTCGACCCGGTAGGCGATGCCCTCGCGCTGGGCGTAGGCCACCGCCTCCTCCTCCGTGTCGAATTCCAGCCGGACCTGCTGCATCATGTCGGAGGATCCGTTCCAGCCCATGAGCGGATCGATCTCGCGCGGGCTGGTCCGGTCGAACTCCAGCACCCACTGCTTGGTGCGGGCGAGGCCCGACTGCGTGGCATCCCGGGACGGACGGAAGATGCGGGCGCTCGGCATCTGACGCGACATGCTCCTGATCGAATGGTCGGGGCGATAGGATTCGAACCTACGACCCCCTGGTCCCAAACCAGGTGCGCTACCAGACTGCGCCACACCCCGACACCCCGTTAGGGGTTCCGATCCCTAGCGTTTCGGTCGCTCCGCCGCAAGGCGACTGTCGACCGCGGAATGGCTCGGGTTTCCCATCGAAGGCATCGAGCGGAAGCGCGCGGCTCGACGGCGTTTGCGAGGCCGATTCACACAACCCACAGGAAACGCGGGGGCTGAACGCGCACCGATCCATCAGTTGGTCGTGACAGCGGCCGTGGTAAATGATTTGCTAATGCCTCCTGCAGCGCCGTTGCGCGTGATGGAGAGATCCCAGTGTTGGACGATAACGATCCGCGTCGGTACGATGACCCGATTTGGTACGATCAGGCCGAGGCCGACGAACCGCCGGGCCCGATTCTGAACGCCGTGGCATACCTCTTCCTGCTGCTACTGGCCGCCTGTGCAATCGCGGTGCAGCTGTATTGGCTGCCCAATACGCTCTGGTGCCGGATTGCCGGCTGGATCGAGCGCCGCCGCGTCACATCCACGCGACGGCTGTGATCGGCCTGCCCATATGTGGTGGCAGCAGGTCCACCCCTGGCTGGCGCGTCGATTGCTGCCGATAATGCGGCTCGGCATAGGGCGGCCGTTCAACCAACGGCGGTCACGTCTCTTTAAGCCTCAGCCGATGCACACGTAGGCGTTGGCAGGCGTTTTCCTGTATCCTCACGGCGCGTCGAGACGCATCGCGCATTCCGGCGGTTCGGGCTCTTCGAGGATGCCGGCGCGTCGAGCGGATGGAATTGGCGGCACGATCAGCCCGGGAGGCACCGGATCGATGACCGGCAGCGCAATACCCACGTCCCGTCGGATAACCGATACGCAATGCGCCCGTGCCGCGTTCAGCGAGGCCGGCCCGCTGCGACGTCCCGGGCCAACAGACCGGGCCCGTAGGGCCTCGGTAATCACCAACGGGACAAACCTATTCGCCACTATGGACTTAATCCGGACGTCCGCTGCAGGATCTTTCGGGGTTGCGTGGGCCCGGCATCCACGACCGATCGCGGAACGCGCGATGGTACCGACCTTTATTGTCGAAGCACCCGTGTTGGCGGTCGGACGGCTTTGGAATGGCAAACGAAGCGTTGCTGTCCCGGTCAACGTGCTGGGCAGGTTTGCGGCATCAAGATGCGATCCGAACGAGCGCCGCCGACCCGGTTCGGGCGGGATTCCGCCTGGATCGACGGATAGGAATGGCGTAATTCCCGGATCGGCTGTGCTCGAGGATTGTTACGATGAATAAACATACTGGCTGCATGGAAGGCAGTATAAAACGTAACGTGCACGCGCGCCGGAATTTTTTTGCTGCAGCCTCGTCTCTACTCATCGCCTTGATGGTGATGCTGCCTCAGAGCAGCCACGCATTGGACGGCGATTACAGGCTCGGTGCGGGCGACAAGACCCGCGTCCGGGCGAGCGAGTGGCGGGCCTCTCAGGCCCAGGTCTACGAGTGGGATGCAATATCCGGCGAATACACGATCAATTCCTCGGGCTATATGTCGTTGCCGCTCATCGGCGACGTGAAGGCCGCAGGCAAATCGACCAGCGAAGTCGCGGACATCATAGCCGATGGCCTCGTGAAGAAGATCGGCACCGTCAAGCGGCCGGAGATCGCCATCGAGATCACTCAGTATCGACCGTTCTACATCCTCGGTCCGGTCACACGCCCCGGCGATTACCCCTTCCGCCCTAATCTGACGGTCCTTCAGGCGGTCGGCGTCGCGGGCGGGTTTCGCCGGACATCCGATGAACGCCCCGAGCGGGAGTCGATCAGCAGCGAAGGGGATCTGAACGTCCTTCAGCTGACCCTGTCTTCATATCTGACGCGTCTCGCGCGCCTGAATGCGGAATTGTCGGACGCCAAGGACGTGACGTTCCCGCCGGAGGTCAACGCCCAAGCCAGCAATCCGATCGTGCGGGATTTCATCAAGCAGCAGGTGAACATCTTTCAGTCGCGCAAGGAGTCCATGCGCTCGCAGCTCAAGTCTTACGAGGCGCTCAAGGTCCTTCTCAACCAAGAGGTGACCTCGCTCAATGAACGTTCGCAATCACAGCAGCGGCAGATCGACCTGGCGAAGCGCGAGCGGGATGCCGTCGACACGCTCATGAATAAAGGACTGACCGTCAACGCCCGGCAGTCAACACTGGAACAACAATTGGCACAGTTCGAGTCCTCAAAGCTCGACATCTCCACGTCGATCCTCCGCGCTCAGCAGGAGCTGAGCAAGGCCGACCGGGATAGCCTGGAGCTGCGCAACAAATTCAAGAACGAGGTCTCCGACGAGATTCACGACGTGTCCTTGAAGATGCAGGAGACGAAGGAGAAGATCACCACCGCCCAGGCGCTCCTTTCCGATACGGATGGATACATCTCGAAGTCGAGCGACCGGAACGCCCGGACGTCCTACACCATTGTTCGCAAAGTCGATGGCAAGGTCCAGGAATTGGCCGCCGATGAGGGAACGGCCGTGTTTCCCGAGGACGTGGTCCGAGTCCGGATCAATCGGAAAGTTGATGCCGAGGGCGGGCGAACCGAGCTCGGATCCGAGCAGGCCGCCGGCCAGTTGCCCGGATCCCAACTCAAGAGCATCCGGTAGCGGACGAACGATCCGCAACGCTGCGAGAGCGGCCGTTTGACTGGAGCGCTCGTGGCCGCAATGGGCACCGGTTCGGTACGAACGCAGGCGAAAACGCGAGGACCGAGAGCCGGCAGATCAAAGCGCGCAGGGAGCGCCCCGCGGGATTCGACCATCCGGGGACATTCCTTGAGGACGTGAGAAACCTGGACGTGTGTGTGCGTCCTGATGATGCCGACCGCACGCTGTACCGGTTCCGCCACGCTTCAACCGCGGCGTGCTGAGCATTCGGCCGCAGATACGACGCGCCCCACCAAACGTTCATTTTCCCGCGGTGACTCGCGGGACAAGGCTTCGAATGGGGACGCCCTGGATCCTGGTCGGCGTGCCGGGAGTTCTTGTTCGGGCGGCTCGCGTTGCCAAGCGTCAGTGAGTACGGACATCGTGAGACGATCTCTGTATTTGAAAAGTGTATTTTTCTTTGAGGCAGATTGAATGAAAGTTGCGATCGTTCATTATTGGTTGGTCGGTATGCGCGGCGGCGAGAAAGTCGTCGAGGCACTCTGCAGGATGTATCCGAACGCCGATATCTTCACGCACGCCTATGACCCGGCATCCATGTCGCCCACCATCAAGGCGCACCGGATCACCACATCCTTCATCGGACGACTTCCCTTCGCGGCATCGAAATACAAGTCCTATCTGCCGCTCATGCCGATGGCCCTGGAGCAACTGGATTTGCGCGGCTACGACCTGGTGATCAGCAGCGAATCCGGGCCCGCGAAAGGGATCATCCCACCCTCGACAGCCACACATATTTGCTATTGCCACTCGCCGATGCGCTACGTCTGGAACATGTTTCACGATTACAGAGAGCGCACGAGTTTCATAAACCGGATCGTGATGCCGCCCGCCGCACACTACATCCGAAATTGGGACGCCATTTCGGCCAACCGCGTCCACGAATTCGTGGCCAATTCCGCCACAGTCGCGCGCCGCATCGAAACGTATTACCGCCGCCGATCCGTGGTCGTTTATCCCCCCGTCGATACGGAGGCCTTCGAGATCGTCCCGGACCATGAGCTCGGCGATTATTATCTGATGGTCGGTGAACTCGTCCGGTACAAGCGACCAGAGCTGGCTGTCGAGGCATTCAATCGCCTGAAGAAGCCTCTGGTCGTGATCGGAGGCGGGGAAATGTTGCGCGAACTTCAAAGCCTCGCCGGCCCCACGGTGAAAATCCTCGGGCCGCAGCCCTTCTCGGTGCTCAAGCATCATTATGCCCGCTGCCAAGCCTTGATCTTTCCAGGCGAGGAGGATTTCGGCATCGTCCCCGTCGAAGCCATGGCAAGTGGCCGCCCGGTCATCGCTTTTGCGAAAGGCGGAGCGACGGAAACCGTTCAGGATGGCATAACCGGCACGTTCTTCCGTGATCAGAGCGTCGACGCGATCATCGACGCGCTGGAGCGGAGCAGGCAGATCGCCTTCGATCCGACGCGAATTGCCAGTCGCGCCTCCGAATTCAGCGTCGATCGCTTTTCGAGTGAAATGGCTCGCTTCATCGACAAAACCATGAACCGTTCAGGTTTTGAAGGCCTGGACAATATATAAGCATGATTTCAATACCGATAGATGCGTCAACGGCCTCAATCAAGGGAGTTTGATGTACGTTGTTCGCGGCTTTCGGATCTTTGCTCAGTGCCATCAAAATACTCATGGCGATCATTTTATCTAAATTGCGAATTTTAAGTCGCGGCGCAGACAGTCAATCGATGATGTAACATTTGCCGAGAGCGTTCAGGCATTTATTTTATATTGGGAATGTCAAATATGTGAGGGCGATGCAGGCTAAGTAGGGTTGAAAATCTGGCCACAAACAAACGCACGTCGATCGTCCGCAGTTCTGAGCACAATATAGTTGGCCTCACACGCGCCTTTGCCTCGAGCATCCGCGATGACCTCGTCTCGACAATGTTAAGCTTGCGCCTGGCGCAAGCCTTCGTCCAAACGGTCGCGTTTCCGCGAGCCAAAACAACCCGACCGTGATCGTCAGAGCATCGCCCCGGATCGCATCATGAAGAAAATCCTGTTCGTGACGCATGCCGCCAGCTACGGCGGCGCCGAGCTGTTTCTCCGCGATGTCGTGCTTCATGCGCGCAGCAGCGGACAGGAATGGCCGGTCATTTTCCTCGCTGATGGCCCGCTCAAGACGGATCTCATCGATGCCGGTGCGACGGTCAAGACTGTCAGCGCCGGCGCTCAGATCCTGAAGCTGAAGCGGGGGTCGAATGTCCGTGAAGCGCTATCGGCGCTGTACAGCATTTATGCGGTCGTTAAAGTTTTGGCTAAAGAATTTCGGAACTACGACGTCATCTGCGCCAACAGCCAGAAATCCTTGTTCATCGCCGGACTTGCGGCACGACTTGCACGCAAGCCGTTCGTGTGGATCCTGCACGATCTCGTATCCGACCGGAGTTTCTCCGGCGCGATGCGACGAGCTCTGGTTTTCTTCGCCAATCATATGACGTCGGCTGTCGTCGCAAATTCTTATGCCGCGAAAGACGCACTTGTTCAATGCGGAGGCAAAGCAGACAAGATCTCGGTCGTCTATAATGGCTTCGATTTTGATACCAATTTCGGTGACAACGCCACGGGGCGGGATCGCGTTACCCTCCTCGGAGAGGCAGGTTTATCGGATCTGCCGACTGTCGGTTTGTTCGGCCGGATTGCGCAGTGGAAGGGCCAACATGTCCTGATCGAAGCGGTCGAGCGGGTTCCCGGTCTGCAAGCGATCATCGTGGGTGATGCGACCTATCAGGATGGCTCCTATTTCGATCGGATCCGAGCCATGGTCGAGGACAGGAATCTGTCCCACCGCGTCAAATTCCTCGGGTTTCGGAAGGATGTTCAGCGCCTGATGGCGACCGTCGATATCGTGGCGCACACGTCGACCGAGCCGGAGCCCTTCGGTCGGGTGATCGTCGAAGGCATGGCGCAACGCCGCCCCGTGATCGCGACGCGGGGCGGCGGTGTCGGCGAAATCATCGATCACCCGACAAACGGCATTCTCTGCGAACCGGGAGACAGCGTGGCGCTGGCCGAGGCCATGCGCGCGATCATCACGGATGACGCGATGGCGTCTCGCCTGGTCGAGGCGGGCTATCAAAAAGTGACGGCTCGATTCTCGATCGAGCGCTCCGTCCGGGACCTGAAGGACGTCTTCGACGGGTTATCACGCGCCTGATTGGCGAACGCACCGGCCAGTCAGGCACCGCGTTCTCTTAGCCGCCCGGCGGCGCGGGTTGTGTCAGCCGGGTGGTGGGCGGTGAGGGACTCGAACCCCCGACCCTCTCCGTGTAAAGGAGACGCTCTACCAACTGAGCTAACCGCCCGGCGGCCGACCGTTACGGCATGGCGCATGCCCGGCGCAAGGCCCGGCGACCAGCGCCGTGAAGGCCGGTGAATAGCCGGTGCTCTCGGTGGGTTTGCAGCCGGCCCCCTTTGGAGACGGATTGGGTTCCAGCCGCGCGGACTGCGCGCGTTCCGGCCTCCACTGAGCAGATCAGCGCGTTGCCGATCTCCTGGGCAATCCGCGCCGCAAGTCCCGCCGGACCAGCACCGCCAAGGATGACCGTTTCGGCGCCATGACCGACGCAGGCGCCGCACGCGTCGACTTAACCTGCGAGCGCAGCGTCCGAGTCGCGGGCGATGGCACCGCCACTCGGAGCCACAGTTCGGATCGTCGCAAGCGCATCTGCCAGGCCGAGCACCATCACGATAGCCCGGAGCATCGGCCCCAGGCGGCGCCGCCGACGACAAGGTCGGTCACCGGCGCGCTGGTGCTGGGAGTGATCGGCATAATGCGAAACCGGATCTCCGCGCACGAAAAAGCCCCCGGTGCGTGGCTCCGGGGGCTTGTGTCATTCGATCAGGGGGCTCAGTGGGCGACGAAGATCGCACCGTCCTCCTCGGTCCGAGCAGGCTTGGCCACGGGCAGCGGCTCCTCCCACTCGATCGGCACGGGCTGCCGGACCAGCGCCTTCTTCAGCACCTGGTCCATCCGGGATACGGGCACAATCTCCAGCCCGTTCTTCACGCTATCGGGCACCTCGGCGATGTCCTTGGCGTTCTCCTCTGGAATCAGCACCGTCTTGATGCCGCCGCGGAGGGCGGCGAGCAGCTTCTCCTTCAGGCCCCCGATCGGGAGCACCCGACCGCGGAGCGTCACCTCGCCGGTCATCGCTACATCGCGACGGACTGGGATGCCGGTCAGCGTCGAGATGATCGCGGTGGCCATGGCGATGCCGGCCGACGGACCGTCCTTCGGGGTCGCCCCCTCCGGAACGTGGACGTGAATGTCGCGCCGGTCGAACAGCGGCGGCTCGATGCCGAAGTCGATCGCCCGGGAGCGCACGTAGGATGCGGCCGCCGAGATCGACTCCTTCATCACGTCCTTCAGGTTGCCGGTGACCGTCATCTTGCCCTTACCGGGCATCATGACACCCTCGATCGTCAGCAACTCGCCACCGACCTCGGTCCAGGCCAGACCCGTCACCACGCCGACCTGATCGTCCGCATCGATCTCGCCGTAGCGGAACTTCGGCGGGCCGAGGAAGACCGGAAGGGTCTCCACGTTCACCGCGACGACCTTAGTCTTGGTGATCAGGATCTCCTTCACCGCCTTGCGGATCAGGTTGGACAGCTCGCGCTCCAGGTTGCGGACACCGGCCTCCCGCGTATAGCGGCGGACCAGCATCATCAGGCCATCGTCGTCGATCGACCACTCGTGCGTCCCGAGGCCGTGCTTCTTCAGGGCGTTCGGGATGAGGTGCTTGCGCGCGATCTCGACCTTCTCCTCCTCGGTGTACCCGGCGATGCGGATCACCTCCATCCGGTCCATGAGCGGGCCCGGAATGTTGAGGGTGTTGGCCGTGGTCACGAACATCACGTTTGAGAGATCGTAATCCACCTCCAGGTAGTGATCGTTGAAGGTGCTGTTCTGCTCAGGGTCCAGAACCTCGAGGAGCGCTGCGGACGGGTCACCGCGGAAATCCATGCCCATCTTGTCGATCTCGTCGAGCAGGATGAGCGGGTTCGAAGTCTTGGCCTTGCGCATCGACTGAACGATCTTGCCGGGCATCGAACCGATATAGGTCCGGCGGTGGCCGCGGATCTCGGCCTCGTCCCGCACGCCGCCGAGCGACATGCGCACGAACTCACGACCCGTCGCCTTGGCGATGGACTTGCCCAGCGAGGTCTTGCCGACGCCCGGGGGGCCGACGAGGCACAGGATCGGGCCGGTGAGCTTGTTCGCCCGCTGCTGCACGGCGAGGTACTCGACGATCCGCTCCTTGACCTTCTCCAAGCCGAAATGGTCGTCGTCGAGGAGCGCCTGGGCGCCGAGCAGATCCTTCTTCATCTTCGAGCGCTTGCCCCACGGGATGCCGAGCATCCAGTCGAGATAATTGCGCACCACGGTCGCCTCGGCGGACATCGGCGACATCTGCCGAAGCTTCTTCAGCTCGGCCGTCGCCTTGTCGCGCGCTTCCTTGGTGAACTTGGTCTTCTCGATCTTCTCTTCGAGCTCCGCGAGTTCGTCGCGGCCATCCTCGGAGTCGCCCAGCTCCTTCTGGATCGCCTTCATCTGCTCATTGAGATAGTACTCGCGCTGGGTCTTCTCCATCTGCCGCTTGACGCGGGTCCGGATGCGCTTTTCCACCTGGAGCACGGAGATCTCGCTCTCCATCAGGGACAGCACACGCTCAAGGCGCTGCGCCACCGTGGGGGTCTCCAGGATGCCCTGCTTGTCGGAGATCTTGACGAGCAGATGCGAGCCGATTGTGTCGGCGAGCTTGGACGGCTCGTCGATCTGGGTCACGGCGGAGACGACTTCGGGCGAGATCTTCTTGTTGAGCTTGACGTAATTCTCAAATTCCGAGAGCACCGAACGCGCCAGTGCCTCGGCCTCGACGCGGTCACCCAGCTCGTCGTGCAGAGCCTCGGCGGTCGCCTCGTAATACTCGTCCGAGCGGGTGAAGCCCGTGACTTTCGCGCGGCCCATGCCCTCCACCAGCACCTTCACGGTGCCGTCGGGCAGCTTCAGAAGCTGAAGCACCGAGGCGAGAGTCCCGATCTTGTAGATCGCATCGGTTGCTGGATCGTCATCGCCCGCATTGATCTGGGTGGCGAGCAGGATATGCCGGTCGGTGCGGACCGCCTCCTCAAGGGCGCGGATCGACTTCTCGCGGCCCACGAACAGGGGCACGATCATGTGCGGGAAGACGACGATGTCGCGCAGGGGGAGGACGGCGTAGGAGCCGGTCGAGCCCGGGACTACCGGCTGGCGCGATTTCGACTGTGACATGCTGACTTCCTCTCAGGGACGCCCGGGTTCGACGCCTCCATGCACGGAGCGCGCCTACAGCCAGGGGCCGACCGGGCCGCGAGGGTCGGGATTTCGCTAATTTTGCGGCTGGCGACGCGGACCGGACCTCGAAAGGAGCGTGCGGCCTCCGCGCTGAGCCTGAGGTGGCTGCGGGGCGCAGCGTTTTCAAGATGTTCCCCGCAGCGCGCCCGGCCCCGGGCCGAGCGCTCGATGCAGCCCTACCAGGCGCTTAGGCGCTGACGCTGGCGGGTGCGTCCTTGTTGCGGTCGCCGTGGATGTAGAGCGGCCGCGACTTGCCCTCGACCACCTCCGGACCGATCACCACCTGCTCAACGGACTCGAGGCCCGGCAGGTCGTACATCGTGTCGAGGAGGATCGTCTCCAGGATGGAGCGCAGGCCGCGGGCACCGGTCTTCCGCTCGATCGCCTTGCGGGCCACGAGCGACAGGGCCTCGTCCTGGAAGGTTAGGTCGACGTTCTCCATCTCGAACAGACGCTGATACTGCTTTACCAGCGCGTTCTTCGGCTCTTGCAGGATCTTCTTCAGGGCAGCCTCGTCAAGGTCCTCCAGCGTCGCCAGGACCGGCAGACGGCCGACGAACTCAGGGATCAGGCCGAACTTCAGCAGATCCTCCGGCTCAACCGAGCGGAAGATCTCGCCGGTGCGGCGATCGTCGGGGGCCTGCACGGTCGCGCCGAAGCCGATCGAGGTGCCCTTGCCGCGCTGGGAGATGATCCGCTCCAGCCCCGCGAAGGCGCCGCCGCAGATGAACAGGATGTTGGTCGTGTCGACCTGCAGGAATTCCTGCTGCGGGTGCTTCCGGCCGCCCTGGGGCGGGACGGAGGCGACCGTGCCCTCCATGATCTTCAGGAGCGCCTGCTGCACGCCCTCGCCCGACACGTCGCGCGTGATCGACGGGTTGTCGGACTTGCGGGAGATCTTGTCGATCTCGTCGATGTAGACGATGCCGCGCTGCGCCCGCTCGACATTGTAGTCCGACGCCTGGAGCAACTTGAGGATGATGTTCTCGACGTCCTCACCGACATAGCCGGCCTCGGTGAGGGTCGTGGCGTCCGCCATAGTGAACGGCACGTCGAGGATCCGGGCGAGGGTCTGCGCGAGCAGCGTCTTGCCCGAGCCAGTCGGCCCGATCAGCATGATGTTGGACTTGGCCAGCTCGACGTCGTTGTGCTTCGTCGCGTGAGCGAGCCGCTTGTAGTGGTTGTGCACCGCGACCGAGAGGACCTTCTTGGCGAAGTCCTGGCCGATGACGTAATCGTCGAGAACGCGGCGGATCTCCTTCGGGGTCGGCACCCCGTCGCGGCTCTTCACCAGCGAGGATTTCGACTCCTCGCGGATGATGTCCATGCACAGCTCAACGCATTCGTCGCAGATGAACACCGTCGGACCGGCGATCAGCTTGCGGACCTCGTGCTGGCTCTTGCCGCAGAACGAGCAATACAGCGTGCTCTTCGAGTCGTTGCCGCCAGTCTTGCTCATATCGGTCTCCGAATTCCTCGCGTCCGCAGCCGGCTGAGGGCGGACGCGCATCGCCTGAATGTAGGGGGCCCGTTTAAAGAAACAGTGTGCTGCGCGTCTTTGACCGAAGGGCCCAAACTCGGATGCAAACACGCTGCCGCGGCGGGATCAAGGCCGCGCCGCGGCGATCAGGCGACGCATCCCGCTCAGGCTGCGGCCGGCTCGGGACGCTTCTCGATCACCTCGTCGATGAGGCCGAACTCACGGGCCGCATCGGCGGTCATGAAGTTGTCGCGCTCAAGGGCCGTGTGGATCGAATCGTAGTCGCGGCCCGTGTGCTTCACATAGATCTCGTTCAGGCGCCGCTTCAGCGCCTCGATCTCGCGGGCGTGGATCAGGATGTCGGTCGCCTGACCCTGGAAGCCGCCCGAGGGCTGGTGGACCATGATCCGGGCGTTGGGCAGGGCGAAGCGGTGGCCGGGCTCGCCGGCGGTGAGCAGTAGGGAGCCCATCGAGGCAGCCTGGCCGACGCACAGGGTCGTCACTGGGCAGCGGATGAACTGCATCGTGTCGTAGATCGAGAGGCCCGAGGTGACCACGCCGCCGGGGGAGTTAATGTAGAAGGAAATTTCCTTCTTCGGGTTCTCCGCCTCGAGGAACAGCAGCTGCGCCACGATCAGCGACGCGCCGTAATCCTCCACGGGGCCGGTGAGGAAGATGATGCGCTCGCGGAGCAGGCGCGAGTAAATGTCGAAGGCGCGCTCGCCGCGGCTCGACTGCTCGACGACCATCGGCACGAGCGCGTTGTTGTAGACGTCGATCGGATCTCTCATCTCGTCCTGCCCAGAGTGAGGCCCGGGGCGGCCGCGAATCAGCGCAGCCCCGGGCATGTCAGCGAACACCGGCGATGCTTAACCATCGCCTAATCTTTGCCCGCCGTCCTCGGACAGGGCGGGACTCAGTCGGCCGAAGGCTCGGCCTTGTCAGCCGGCTTCGCGCCGGTCGTGTCGTCGTCATCTTCGTCTGCGAAAAGCGCCTCTTTCGAGACGGGCTCCTCGACGAGTTTGACCTGCCCGAGGACGTGGTCAACCACCTTCTCCTCGAACAGGGGCGCGCGGAGTTCCGCGAGCGCCTGCGCGTTCTTCCGGTAGAAGTCCCAGACCTGCTGCTCCTGACCCGGGAACTGCCGGACCCGGGCGATGAGGGCCTGGTTCACCTCCTCGTCCGAGATCTTGATATCGGCGCTCTCGCCGACCTGCGCAAGCACGAGACCGAGACGGACGCGCCGTTCGGCGATCTTCCGGTACTCGGCCTCGGCCTTCTCCTGGGTGGTGTCCTCGTCCGCGAAGGTCTTGCCCCGGGTCTTCAGATCCTCCTCGACCTGCGCCCACACGGCGGCGAATTCCTGGGCGACCAGGGACGGGGGCAGCTCGAAGGCGTATTTCGTGTCGAGGGCATCGAGGAGGTCCTTTTTGAGGCGCCGACGCGTGGCGGCCTCGAAGTCCCGGCCGATCGCCGTGGACACGGCCTCGCGCAGCTTCTCCAGGGATTCCATGCCCATGGACTTGGCGAACTCGTCGTCGACCTTTGCCTCGCCCGGGGCTTGGATCTTGGTGACCGACACGTCGAACTCGGCGTCCTTGCCGGCAAGCTGCTCGGCCCCGTAGGCCTCCGGGAAGGTCACCTTCACGAGGCGCTTGTCGCCGACCTTCGCGCCGACCAGCTGCTCCTCGAAGCCCGGGATAAACGATCCGGAGCCGAGTTCGAGGTCGATACCCTCGCCCTTACCGCCCTGGAATTCCTCGCCGTCGATCCGGCCGACGAAGTCGATGGTCACCCGGTCGCCGGTCTGGGCCTCGGCACCCTCGTCGCGCTCGGCGAACGGACGGCCCTGCCCGGCCATACGCTCGAGGGCCTCATCCACCTCCGTCTCGGAGGGTTTGGCGACGCGCTTGGTCAGGCTGACATCCGAGAGATCGGCGAGCTCGAAGCTCGGCATCACCTCGAGGGCCACCTTGAACGCCAGGTCTCCCTTGGCGTCCAGGGCCTTCTCGACCTCGGCCTGATCGGAGGGGAACTCGACCTGCGGCTCCAGGGCGAGCTTGAGGCCGTTATCGGTGACGATCTGGCGGTTGGCCTCGTTGACGGCGTTCTGCACCACCTCGGCCATCACGGAGCGGCCATAGACCTTGCGCAGGTGCGCGACCGGGACCTTGCCCGGGCGGAAGCCCTTCAGCTGCACCTTGTCCTTCATGCCGGACAGTTCGGTGGTGAGGCGCTCCTCGAGTTCCTGCGCGGCCAGCAGGACCTGAAACTCGCGCTTCAGCCCCTGGGCATTGATCTCGGTCACCTGCATCGTCGTCGTCGCTCTTCAAAAATCTGTGGTCGCCGGCCAGGCCAGCGTCGTGCGGCGTGTTCGCGCGGTCCGGGATACCTAAGATGTCGGGTACGGAGACGGGGCGGTCCGCGGAGGACCGCACCTCAGGAGACGTCCTGGTGCGGGCGGAGGGGCTCGAACCCCCACGTCTTGCGACACTGGAACCTAAATCCAGCGCGTCTACCAGTTCCGCCACGCCCGCGCGCGCCGACATCCGGCGCATCGCCGGCCGCCAGAAGCGGGCCCTATAGCATGGGCTGGCGGGCCCGCAGCAAAAAAAACTCGGCGCCGCGGCTTCGGTGGCGCTTCCCCCGGCGCGCCGCTATGGAGCGGGCCCGCCGCGAGCCGCAGCCGAGATCCCATGCCGCCATCCCGCCCCGTGCCGCCGATCGACCCGCGCCCCGGCCGGCCGTCGCGCCGGACCCTGCTGGCGGGCGCAGCCGCCCTGGGACTCGCACCGGAGGCCGGGCGCGCCCAGGCGCCGGCGACCGCACCCGGGACGGCGCCTCCGGCGCCCGCGCCGTCGCAGCCACAGCCGGCGGCCCTGCCGGCGGCCTCCGGCAAGACGCGATTCCGGCCGGAGCCCGCGCCCGAGACCCCGGTCTGGTGTTTCGACGGCAAGGCCCTGCCGCCCGTCATCCGGGTGAAGCTCGGGCAGCCGGTACGGCTGAGGGTGGAGAACCGGACCGACAAGGGCCTGTCACTGCACTGGCACGGGGTGCGCAACGTCAACGCCATGGACGGGGTTGGCGGGGTGACCCAGGCGCCGATCCCGCCGGGGGGCGAGTTCCTCTACGCGTTCACGCCACCGGATGCCGGCTCCTACCTGATCCGGCCCCTGGTCGTCGGCGGAGCGAGCGAGCCGTCGGGACGGGGCCTCGTGGGCATGCTGGTGGTCGAGGAGGCGAACCCGCCCGCCGTCGATGCCGATGTCTGCGTGGTGCTGCAGGACTGGCGGATCGAAGATGACGGGACCCTGATGCCGTTTGGGCAGGCCAAGCTTGCCGCCGCGCAGGGCCGGCTCGGCAACCTCGTCACGGTCAACGGCACGCCGGCCCCGGCGACCTTCGAGGGCCGCCCGGGCGCGCGCCTGCGCCTGCGTCTCGGCAACGCCTGTAACGCCCGGGCGACGCGGCTCAGGTTCGAGGGCGTGAAGGTCTATGTGGCGGCGGTGGACGGGCAGCCCACCGACACGTTCGAGCCCCTGCGGGCGACCCTGCCGTTCCCCCCGGGGACCCGCTACGACCTGCTGGTCGATCTTCCGGATGCGGAGGGCGCCGCCTGCGCGGTCGAGGCGCTGATCGGCAAGGGGCTGACCCTCGCGACCGTCACCACCAAGGGCGCCAGGATTCCCGACAAGCGGCCGCCGATCGGCCCGATCGGCGAGAACAAGCGCCTGCCGGCGGAGATCAAGCTCCAGAACGCCCTGCGGCGCGACGTGGTGATCACCGGAGGCGCCTTCGTGCCCAAGGAGACGAAGGGCGCCAAGGATACGCAGACGGCTTCCCGCGAGGGCCCGGCGCCGGATCCGGTCTACACGGGCGATCCGAGCAAGATCTGGTCGGTGAACGGCGCCAGCGGCGTCGTGGGCCTGCCGCCGATCTTCTCGGTGAAGCGCGGACAGGTGGTGGTTCTGGCCCTGCGCAACGACACCGCCTTCCCGCAGGCGCTGCACCTGCACGGGCACAGCTTCCGCCTGCTTCACCCCCTCGACGACGGCTGGGAGCCCTATTGGCTCGATACGTTCCAGCTCCTGGAGGGTCGGACCGCGCGGATCGGCTTCCTGGCCGACAATCCCGGGCGCTGGCTGATCAGCGCCACGGTGCTGGAGCGGTTCGACACCGGCCTCTGGACGATGTTCGAGGTCACCTGAGGGCCGCCTCGGCGAGGTCGGCGAGAACAGCCGGCATCAATTCGGGGATGTCCTCGGCGATGAGCCCGGGGCCGTGACGCAGGCCGGCATCCCCGTGGAGCCAGACGCCGGCGGCGGCGGCCTCGAACGGCGGCATGCCCTGCGCCATCAGGCCGGCGATCAGGCCGCTCAGCACGTCGCCCGATCCGGCCGTGCCCAGATAGGGGCTGGCGTGATCATTGATCGCCGCACGTCCGTCAGCGTCGGCGATCACGGTGTCGGCGCCCTTCAGGACCACGACAGCGCCCATCAGTGCGGCAGCCGCCCGTGTCCGGGCGAGCTTGTCGGCCCCCGCGGCGGTCGCCCCGGTCCCGTCGAACAGCCGCGCGAACTCGCCGGCATGCGGCGTCAGTACCGCTCTGGCCTCGCCGTCCGCCAGATGCGCGGCGAGGAGCCGCGCCTGCCCGGAGAAACTCGTCAGCGCATCGGCGTCGAGGACGAGACCGCGTCCAGCGGCCGCCGCCACCGCGACGCGCTCCCGCGTCAGGTCGCCGGTACCGAGACCGGGGCCGGCCAGGACCACGTTCAGGCGCTCGTCGGTGAGCAGGTCATCGAGATCGTCGGCGGTCTCGCAGGGGCACAGCATGATCGCCGTCAGATGGGCGGCGTTCTCGGCCAGCGCGCCGGCCGGTGAGGCGATCGTCACGAGGCCGGCTCCGACCCGCAGGGCCCCCCGGGCGGCCAGCCGGGCGGCGCCGGTCTTCGTGGCGGGTCCCGACAGCACCAGGGTATGGCCGCGGGTGTATTTGTGGCTCGCTCCGCCCGGCCGGGGAAAGGCGGCTGCCCAGAGGCTCGGTCCGTTGCGGTAGAGGGACGGTCCGCCGGCGGCCAGGCCCGCCTCCAGGGCGGCCGGACCCGTCCCGATCTGCACCACGCTCAATTGGCCGCAATGCGCCCGCCCCGGCTCGAGCAGGTGCCCGGGCTTGAGCGCCACGAAGGTCACGGTCTCGACCGCCCGGATCGCCGCGCCGCGGACCGCGCCGGTATCGCCGTCGATGCCGCTCGGCACGTCCACCGCCAGGACCGGGCAATCATGGTCGTTCACCGCCTCGACCAGGGCGCGGGCCTCACCGTCGAGATCGCGCGACAGGCCGGATCCGAACAGGGCGTCGATCACGAGATCGCAGGGCGGCAGCGGCGCGGACGCGGCTCGGCTGACCGGGCCCGTCCAGGTCTCGGCCGCCAGGGCGGCATCGCCCGTCAACGCCTGACGATCCCCGAGTAGGCGCAGCTCCACCGGGTAGCCGCCTGCCGCGAGCAGGCGGGCGGCCACGAACCCATCGCCGCCGTTGCTGCCGGGCCCGCACAGGACCAGGGCGCGACCGCCCGTGGGAAGCCGGGCTCGGGCTCGGGCCGCCACGGCGGCGCCCGCCGCCTCCATCAGCGTGAAGCCCGGGATCCCGCCGGCGATCGCCGCGGCATCGACCGTCCTCATGGCCGCGACCGTCAGCAACCGCATGTCTGCCTCCCTCACTGCCCGTGCGCCGACCAGACGTGCTGAACCTTGCGCCAGAAATCCGCGAAACGCCCGAAGGATGTGCGGTAATCGCACAGAGATTAGGCATTCCGGCCCGGCACACCGAGAAATCGGCGTGGCGGACGCGTCACGGGGATGTTAGAAATATGCCGCATCGTAGCGCGGGCCCGAGCGGCATGAAGAAGATCGAAGCGATCATCAAGCCTTTCAAGCTCGACGAGGTGAAGGAGGCGCTCCAGGAGGTCGGCCTCCAGGGCATCACCGTCATCGAGGCGAAGGGCTTCGGCCGACAGAAGGGCCACACAGAGCTCTATCGGGGCGCCGAGTACGTGGTCGACTTCCTGCCGAAGGTGAAGCTGGAGATCGTGCTGTCCGATGCGCTCGTCGAGGGCGCGGTGGAGGCGATCCGCAAGTCGGCTCAGACCGGCCGCATCGGTGACGGCAAGATCTTCGTCTCGACCATCGAAGAGGCGATCCGCATCCGCACCGGCGAGACCGGGACCGACGCGATCTGAGCTGTTTCGGCACTGTCGACATTCGCCGGAACCATCGGCCGATCGTGGCGCGGATGACGTCGGCGGTGTCGTTGTGGGTCGTCGTCGCACAGCGGGCGGCGGCGCGCTGGAACGGCCTGAGCTTGGCAAGTCAGCACACGACGAGATGGCGGCGCGCCGACAGGGCCTTGGCGAGCGCGTGTTTGCGCCCGCGGGAGGGGTTGGCTCGGATCACCGCCACGGCGTCGGCCGCCTCGAATCACAGCGTTCGCAGACCCGAACGTCCACACCGCCTAACCCCGCGGCGTCGGCCGCCAATCGGGGGGCGCCATCTCGAAGCCCGAAAACGTGAAGCCCGGCGACACCGTGCAGCCGACGAGCGTCCAGGCGCCGAGACTCGTGGCAGTCTGCCAATGGCCGGCCGGCACCACGCATTGCGGGCGCTGCCCGGCTGCTAGGTCCGGCCCGAGATGCTGCGCTGTCGCGTCGTGCCCGTTCGGGCTGACGGTGATCACCAGCGGCGCGCCGGCATGCCAGTGCCAGATCTCGGTGGCGTCGACCCGGTGCCAGGCCGAGGCCTCGCCGACGTCGAGCAGGAAATAGATCGCGGTGCCGACCGAGCGGCCGTCGACGGTCTGCGGGTCGCGAAAGGTCTCCCGGTAATGGCCGCCCTCGGGGTGGGGCTTCAGATCGAGGGTCGCGATCACCTCGGCTGCCGTCATCATCCGTTTCTCCGCACACCGCGCCGGCGTCTTGCCGCCACTTGGCGCCGATGGTACCGGCGCACCACCCTCAAGGTTCCGAAAAAGATGCCGAGCCCGACCGTACGCCTCCACCGCGGAGACCTGCCCGCCGATTACGATGCGGGCCGGGCTGTCGCCATCGATACCGAGACGCTCGGCCTTAACCCCCATCGCGACCGGCTCTGCGTGGTCCAGATCTCCACCGGAGACGGCACCGCCGACGTGGTGCAGATCCCGCAGGACGGCCCCGAGCCGGTGGTGCTCAAACGCGTCCTGGGCGATCCGAAAGTCCAAAAAATCTTCCACTTCGCCCGGTTCGACGTGGCGGTGCTGTTCAAGGCGTTCGGGGTGATGCCGCAGCCGGTCTACTGCACCAAGATCGCATCGAAGCTCGCCCGCACCTACACGGATCGCCACGGGCTGAAGGACGTGGTCCGCGAACTCGTGGGCGTCGACCTATCCAAGCAGCAGCAATCCTCTGATTGGGGCGCCGAGACCCTGTCGCAGGCGCAGCTCGACTACGCGGCGTCCGACGTGCTCCACCTCCACGCCGCCCGGGACCGGCTCGACGCGATGCTGGTTCGGGAGGGCCGCGCCGATCTGGCGGCGGCCTGCTTCGCCTTCCTGCCGACCCGCGCCCGGCTCGACCTCGACGGCTGGCCGGAGACGGACATCTTTGCGCATAGCTGAGGTGACGGGTCGCCGGTTCGTCAGGTCAGCGTCCGGGGGCCGGACGGAGTCGTGATCCGGGCGGTCCAGCGCGGGCCGTCGCCCCGCACGACCTCCGGTGGCTCGGCCAACCCGAGCGCGGTGTGAAGCTGGCACGCGGCGTCCGGATCCGGATGCGTCAGGACGAGCGCATCGAGCCGGGCCCCGAGATCCGGCATCGTCCGGGCGGGACTGCCGCTCGGTCCCCAATCCATCATGCAGGGCGCGGCGCCGTCCGCCGGCCAGGCCCCATCCGGGCGCAGGCCGAAGCGCCACGACAGGGAGCCGCGGGTCATGGTGGCGGCCTCACCGAGCAGGTCGCCCTGGGCGGCGAGAACACCGTCGAGATCGTCCGTGCAAGCGACGAAGCCGCGCAGCCGCCGGCCCGAATCCCAGTCCGCCCGCACCTTTGCCGGGTCGCTCAAGCCGAACCAACGGGCGCGGGGTGGGGCGGGCGCCTCGGGATCGACCGCGATCACCTCCAGGAACACCGCATCGCCGAGACGCAGCAGGTGGTTGCGGGTGCCCATCTCGGGATGGCGCCCGCCTTCCGGCATGTCGAAGCCGAGGCAGGCCCAGACATGGGCCACGCCCTCCGCGAGATCGGGGGCCACGACGACGAGGTGGTCGAGGGTGAGCATCCGTGCATCTGCCGCTTTGAACGATCGAGACGTCCGCGTGTCACAAGCTCTTCCGCAGGTCGAGATGAACCGGATAAGGAAGTGTCGAAGGTCCTTTGGATCACGGAAGTGCAAGTCGATGCAGGCGGTGGCCCAGAGTTTCATCCCTTCCTTCGGTGTCAGGTCGCTCTCCAGCACCGCGCCTTCGAAATCGTGCAAGCAGCTCGATCCTCGCCCTTGAAGCAACCATGAATCGCGGCGGTGGCTTCCTCGAACGACGCGTCCTGATCGTCGATGCTCTGATTGAACCGCTCACTGAAGCGGATGAATTCCGGTGTGGCGGGCATCCGTCCCGATTCCCGCCGCGCCCGGTTCCGCAGCTTGTTCTGTCGGATCACGACTGCTTTCGCGTCACAATCTGTCTCGCACTCTCTTAAGGAAGGCTCTGAGTTCGGCGCCATCGTAGAACACGATGTCTGCCTCCGATGACCACTACAGCTTTCGCAGTTCCTCGTCCGAGACATCGTCCTGCGTGAGGGTGTCAAGATAGGCCTTCAGGCGGCCTCGTTCGGTCTCGTCCTTGAAAGGGGAAAGAATCCATTGAATTATCGCGTCTTCAGTCGAAAAATCCTCCATAAGATCTAGATGGAATTGACGTGTGAAGGTGTCAAATTCTGACGGTTTTACCGACGGACGTGAAGCCGATTGGATAATGATTTCAGGGCGGAAGGCTTGTTTCAAAATATCGCTTTTAGCAGTATTGATCGACGTAAGTACAATAACTGAAAAGAATAACATGATCATTTTCATACCTATTATAATCATAATCGATCACGAATCTTATTCAGCAACAATCTTAGCGAAGGTGCGGAATGGAACGACCAATGTGCTCTCGAGTCGTTCCAGATATCTAACAATTCCTTGCCGTCGAAATCGTCGCTTGCGATAAGTGATAGATAGGCACGCAAAGATAAGCGGCGCTCTTCCGAAAATTGCTCTATGGCAAACTGCAAAAGCTCCGCTTCCGTGCTAAAAATGCGATCAACATCTTGAAAAAAGCGTTCGGTTAATTCGTCGAACTCGGGATGTGTAGACATTTCAATCTCCTTCATTGTAAGGGAACGCTGATTGTACGTGATAACCTCGCGACGACCGTCGATCGCGGACTATGTATATGGCTACGCCATAGGTATTTCTCATGTACCCCACACCATCTTTGGTAATGTATGCCTCGCGGCCGGTCCTGTATCCGAAACGCGTTGTAAAGTAGGCGCGATCTTTCTCCCCAGACGCCACCTCATCAACGCGCTGCGCGTTGATTTCTAACGTTCGATTAACGAGGTCGTTAGCTGTCTCTCGGGAGTCAAAAGAGCCGTCGCGTTGCAGTCCACCATGGGCCAACAGGTTTCCCCATTGGCTCTTCCGCACGCGTTCCATCATCTCTTCGTCAGTCTTTCCGACGTGTGAATCAATTGTATGCCCCCCGAATTTTTCCTTTTCTTCTTCTAAAACTACATTATATTGGTATTTATCTTTGCCGCTGACATTATATATGTGCGCTGTGTCGTCGTTCTCAGACCGAACTGAACCGTCGTCACTCGTCCATTGTCCCCCGTCCGGATGCCCATCGGGGACCCGCGGTTGGCCGGGATTGTAGGCGCGAAGGATGAGGCCAAGTCGAAGCAGCTTTACCTCAACACTGAGAGCTGCCAGCTGCCACCGGAACCGGGTGACGACGATCTCTTTCGTGACCATGAATCACCCCGCCTGCGAGCGGGTCATTCATAGGCTAATAATCTTATGTGTCAAGATTGTTCTTGTTTTGTTCAATGATTGGCTTTGGAGTTGGCGACGGGCGCTTCCACCTCACCTCTCACCTTCGAGGGCCGGACTTCACGCCCGGCCCCCTTTCACATCACAGCGAGTAGTACTGCACGAACTCGATCGGGTGCGGAGTCATCTCGTAGCGCAGCACCTCGGTCATCTTCAGCTCGATGAACGAGTCGATCTGGTCGTCCGAGAACACGCCGCCCTCCTTGAGGAAGGCCCGGTCCTTGTCGAGGCTGGTGAGCGCCTCGCGCAAGCTGCCGCAGACGGTCGGGATCTTCTTCAGCTCCCGGGGCGGCAGCTCGTAGAGATCCTTGTCCATGGCCGGGCCCGGATCAATCTTGTTGCGGATGCCGTCGAGGCCGGCCATCAGCAGCGCCGAGAACGCCAGGTAGGGGTTGGCCATCGGGTCGGGGAAGCGGACCTCGACGCGCTTGGCCTTCGGGCTCTTGGTCCACGGGATCCGGCAGGAGGCCGAGCGGTTGCGGGCCGAGTAGGCGAGCAGCACCGGCGCCTCGTAGCCCGGGACCAGCCGCTTGTAGGAGTTGGTCGACGGGTTGGTGAAGGCGTTGAGCGCCTTGGCGTGCCGGATGATGCCGCCGATGTACCAGAGGCATTCCTGGGAGAGACCGGCATACTTGTCGCCGGCGAAGACCGGCTGCCCGTCCTTCCAGATCGACTGGTGGACGTGCATCCCCGAGCCGTTGTCGCCGTAGACGGGCTTCGGCATGAACGTCGCCGACTTGCCGTAGCTCTGCGCGACGTTGTGGATGCAGTACTTGTAGATCTGCATGTGGTCGGCGAGCAGGGTCAGCGTGTCGAACTTCATGCCGAGCTCGTGCTGGGCCGAGGCCACCTCGTGGTGGTGCTTCTCGACCTTCACGCCCATGGATTGCATGGCCGCGAGCATCTCGCCGCGCATGTCCTGCGCCGAATCCTGCGGCGGCACCGGGAAGTAGCCGCCCTTGGTCTGGACCCGGTGGCCGAGGTTGCCGCCCTCGTAGTCCGTGAAGCCGTTCGACGGCAGCTCGGTCGAGTCGAGCTCGAAGCCGGTGCGGTAGGGGTCGGCGGCGAACTTCACATCGTCGAACACGAAGAACTCGGCCTCGGGGCCGACATAGATCGTGTCGCCGATCCCGGTCTGCTGCAGGTAGGCCTCGGCGCGCTTGGCGGTACCGCGGGGGTCGCGGCCGTAGGGCTCGCCGGTGGCCGGTTCCAGCACGTCGCAGACGATCGACAGCGTCGCCGCCGAGAAGAACGGGTCGAGGGTGGCGGTGGCCGGGTCCGGCATCAGCAGCATGTCGGACTCGTTGATCGCCTTCCAGCCGGCGATCGAGGAGCCGTCGAACATCGTACCTTCGTCGAAGATCTCCTCGTCGATGAGCGACACGTCGAAGGTGACGTGCTGCCACTTGCCGCGCGGGTCGGTGAACCGGAAATCGACGTAGCGCACGTCGTTGTCCCGGATCGTCTTCAGCACCTCGGCCGCTGTGGTCATCGTGGGCATCCTCCAGGAATCGCGTGGAACGCTCGCGGTGCGCCCGCTCTCGGTCAGGCCGCGCCGGCAAGCGGCGCTTGATATCCGGCGCGGGCACCGGTTGCCACCCGCAGCGGGCCGGAATCGCGCCGAGCGTGGGACGATCGACCGCCCGTGGCGCGGCTCTCGATCCCGTGATCGCCAAAACCGGTCGTTCGGGCGATTTTGGCCACCGCACCGGGGCGCTCTGGCATGCTCCATGCAAAAGCGGCAGCGGCCGTCGATGAGGCGGCAAGCCGTTCGCGTCTCCCAGGATTGCCCAGGTCGCGCATCGATAACGGACGAGAGAACCGGAATGACCAAATATAAGCTCGAGTACATATGGCTCGACGGGTACACGCCGACCCCGAATCTTCGCGGCAAGACGCAGATCAAGGACTTCGACAGCTTCCCGACCCTTGAGCAGCTCCCGATGTGGGGCTTCGACGGTTCGTCGACGAAGCAGGCCGAGGGCGGCAGCTCCGACTGCATGCTCAAGCCCGTGCGCCACTTCCCCGACCCGGCCCGCAAGAACGGCGTGCTGGTGATGTGCGAAGTGATGATGCCGGACGGCACGACCCCGCACGAGTCGAACAAGCGCGCGACGATCCTGGACGATCCGGGCGCCTGGTTCGGCTTCGAGCAGGAGTACTTCCTGTACAAGGACGGCCGCCCGCTCGGCTTCCCGACCGCCGGCTACCCGGCGCCGCAGGGCCCGTACTACACCGGCGTCGGCTACTCGAACGTCGGCGACGTCGCCCGCAAGATCGTCGAGGAGCACCTCGACCTCTGCCTCGATGCCGGGATCAACCACGAGGGCATCAACGCCGAGGTGGCCAAGGGCCAGTGGGAATTCCAGATCTTCGGCAAGGGCTCCAAGAAGGCCGCCGACGAGATGTGGATGGCCCGCTACCTGCTCCAGCGCCTCTGCGAGTCCTACGGCATCGACGTCGAGTACCATTGCAAGCCGCTCGGAGACACCGACTGGAACGGCTCGGGCATGCACTGCAACTTCTCGACCGCGTTCATGCGTGAGCACGGCGGGAAGGCCTATTTCGAGAAGCTCATGGAGGCGTTCAAGAACGCCCGCGAGGATCACATCGCCGTCTACGGCCCGGACAACCACATGCGGCTGACCGGCAAGCACGAGACCGCCTCGATCCACGAATTCTCGTACGGCATCGCCGACCGCGGCGCTTCGATCCGGGTACCCCACTCCTTCGCCAATAACGGCTACAAGGGGTATCTGGAGGATCGCCGTCCGAACTCGCAGGGCGACCCCTACCAGATCGCCTCGCAGGTGCTGAAGACGATCTCTTCGGTCCCGACCGAGGCCGCCGTAGCCGCGTGACGCTTCCGCTGCACAACGAAACGTGATCCGGAGCCGGGCCCTCGCGCCCGGCTTCGCCTGTTCAGGGCCGGCGCGGGCGCTCGTCGTCGCGGATGGCCGCCTCATGGTACCACGCGCCGCCGCCGATGCTCGGCACGGGCGCGGGCTTGACCGTGTCGATCGCCCGCGGCGTCAGTCTGGGGCGGCGGAAGGCTGACAAATCATAGAGCTTGGCGGTCTCGCGCCCGTCGGTACCGGCCATCACATGGTCCTCCTGCATCGGATCAAAGCGACCGGTCCGGCCGCCTGTTCCCGATAACGTGGTGCTTCCGACGCAGCACTCCATGGGTTCAGGCGCCGATGCCAGACATTCGTGCAGCGCGAATTCTTAGGCAGATCGGGACAAGCGGCGGTTTTTCCCCCGATCATGCTTGGCGTGATCGGGGGAAAAACCGGTGATCCACGGGCGCAGGAACAGGCGGATCTGGGATCAAGTCTGCTCTATAGAGCGATTGCCATCGAATGATCTCGGTTTCGGCTTCCGTTCGCGCCACGCGGTGATCGACCGCGCAGCGCGACGCTTTAGGGCGCCGCCCCGATCCGTGATCGCGCCGCCCTGGGTTGCGTCGCCGAACGTGTGTTCAGCGACGGGCGTCCGGAGACGCTGGTGCAGGCTGGTCCGGGCGCCGGCCGATGACCTGCCGCCCGGGCTGAACCGGTGCATCGGGGACCTGTACTCGGGCCGGCACCGGCCCTCAATCCCGCCGAACCGGTCCTTCAACGCCAGCCTGCGAGATGGGTTTTGCCGCGCGGGAGGCCCGCATCGCCGTCAAGGCACCGGCCACGATGAGCAGGCAGGCGAGCGCCAGGGCCGGCCCCGGGCTGGCATAGCCGGTCAGCACCAGGATGAGCGTGGACAGGACCGGCGCGGCGTAGGCCGTCACGCCCAGCAGCCGCACGTCGCCGTGCTTGCAGCCGATATCCCACAGATAGAAGGCGGCTCCCACGGGCCCGAGGCCGAGCAGCAGCACCGCACCCCACTGCACCACATCGGCCGGCCACACCGTCGTCTCGACGGCCAGATGGCAGACGAGGCTGAGGGCCGCGGTGGCGAGGCAGAAGCCCGCGACGGCGTCGGTCGGCACCTGTCCGACCCGGGCCGACAGGATTGAATAGCCGGCCCAGACGAAGGCCGCCGCCAAGGACGCCGCGTAGCCCGGCAGAGCCCCCGCCGCGAAGCCGAGATCGCCCCGTCCGGCAAACAGCGCGGCGACGCCGGCGAGACCCAGGACCGCTCCGACGAGGTGGCCCGGACGCAGCCCCCCCGATCCCGGCAGGCGGGCGGAGAACAGCACGATCAGCAGCGGCCAGAGATAGTTGATCAGCCCGGCCTCGGCCGGCGGCGCGAGGCGCAGGGCGCTAAAATACAGCGCGTGGTAGCCGAACAGGCCGCCGATCCCGAGGAGCCAGACCCGCCACGGCTGGATCAGGGCGCGGGCGCGCGCCGGATCGGCAATCCAGGTGGCGCAGCCGCACAGGCCGCCGAGCAGGAAGGTCATGGCCGCGAGCTGGAACGGCGGCACCGTGCCCGACGCCGCGGTCAGGAGGGCGAGCAGGGACCAGAGCAGGATCGCCCCGAATCCCGCGAGCGTGGCGGCCGAACGCGGCGTCCGGGCCGGGGAGATCGCTGCCGATTCTGTCATCGGGCGCTGCTATCATGCGGGATCGTGAGTCGGCGAGATCGGGGTCACGTCGCTGTCACCATCGCGCTCTACCGGCGATCGGACACAGGAGAGCGACGCGATGCGTGCGATGCGAGCCGCGCTGGCGCTGATACTGGCAAGCGGCCCGGTTCTGGCCGGGGATGCCGCCCAGCTGGGACCGCGGCCCTTCTACTTGGTCGACCAGCTCAAACCCGGCCCCCTCAAGGAGCGCCTCGCCGCCTGCGGGGTCGACAGGACCTACACGCCCAGGACCTTCTCGATCTCACACCGGGGGGCGCCCCTGATGTTCCCGGAGCATACCCGCGAGGGGTTGATCGCCGCCGACCGGATGGGCGCCGGGATCCTCGAATGCGACGTGGCCTTCACCAGGGACCGCCAGCTCGTCTGCCGGCACAGCCAGTGCGACCTGCACACGACCACCGACATCCTGGCCCGACCGCAGCTCGCGGCGAAGTGCACGCAGGGCTTCGAGCCGGCCGACCCGGCGTCTGGGCGCAAGGCCTCGGCCAAATGCTGCACCAGCGATCTGACACTCAACGAGTTCAAGTCGCTGACCGGCAAGATGGATGCGGCCGACCCGGATGCCACGACGGTCGCGGCCTACATGAATGCGACGCCCCGCTGGCGCACCGACCTCTACGCCGGGACAGGCACGCTGCTGTCCCATAAGGACTACATCGCGCTGGTGAAGGGGATGGCCCGGAAGTTCACCCCCGAGCTGAAGGCACCGCAGGTGGCGATGCCGTTCGACGGCACCTACACGCAGGATCAGTACGCCCAGCAGCTCATCGACGAGTACAAGCAGGCGGGTATCCCGGCCTCGGACGTCTTCCCGCAGAGCTTCCAGCTGCGGGACATCCTGTACTGGCTCGACAAGGAGCCGGATTTCGCCCGCCAGGCGATCTTCCTCGACAACCGGGACGAGACCGCGAAGGGTTTCGATCCGGAGAACCCCGCCACGTGGCAACCCGGCATGGCCGAGCTGGCGCAGAAGGGCGTGAAGATCCTGGCCCCGCCCCTGTGGATGCTGGTCCGGCCCGGGCAGGACGGCGCCATCGAGCCCTCGACCTACGCCCGGGCAGCGAAGCGCGCCGGGCTCGGCCTGATCGCATGGTCGCTCGAGCGTTCCGGACCGCTGAAGGACGGCGGCGGCTATTATTATCAATCGATCAAACCGGTGGTGACCGGGGACGGCGACATCCTGCGGCTGCTGGACGTGCTGCACGGGCAGGTCGGCGTCATGGGGGTGTTCTCCGACTGGCCCGCGACGACGACCTTCTACGCCAACTGCGTCGGAGCACCGTAGGCCGCCTCAGTCGGCCCATAGGGCCACGAGGGAGAAGAGGCCGGCCATCACGAAGTTGACGATGAGGATGCCGGCGATGATCAGGGCGAGCGTCATGGTTGCCTCCGGAATGGGGCGATCTGGCGGGCTGGGGATGGGGAACGGCCCGGCGGTTCATCCGCGCGGGCCGCATCGATCACCGCTTCAGTGCGGGCTGATCACGTGCATGAGATCGGCGAGGTACTCGACGTTCAGCGGCCTCCAGCCGAGCCGGCGCCGGAGCAGGCCGTAGACCGTGCAAAGCAGGGTGGCCGAGCCGACGACGGCCAGCGTGAACCAGCCGATGTCGCCGGTGCCGAAGCCGACCGCGATGCCGATCAGGGCCGTCGTCACGAAGATGATCCGGCTCGGGTGGGCCGGGCCGCGCGTTGTCACGTCAGACATGGGAACCTCCCTCGATCCGGGTCAGCGGGCGCGGCAGTTGGGGCCGAACCAAGTCATGGTCCGGCGATCCATGCCGCCGTCGGAGGACGCGCCGCAGACGGGGAAGCGCGTGTCGCCGCTCCGCTGCAGGCTCATCGCCTTGTTGAGATCGCTCTGCACCTCGCGGCGCCGGTTCTGCTCGGCGAGCTGGGCCGACCAGTACCGGTTGCTGGCGGCCTCGGCGGCCGCACGATCCTGGTGGAGCCCCATCATGCACTCCCCGAAGGCATCGGTGCCGGGCTCGAACCCGAAGGCGTAGCACTGGTTCTGATCCATCGCGTGGCGCTCCCGGGGCGTGACGCAGGCCGCGAGGCCGAGGGTGCAGGCTGCGGCGAGGACGACTTTCGCGGCGCTCGCAAGCCGCCGAACCTGCCGGCCGTCAGCTTTACCGCCGAACTGCGCAGACAAGGCACCACTTTCGCGAACACGCTGAACGCCGCGTTGACCGTGAATTCGCTGGATCATGGTGTTCGCCCTCCCGTTCTACTGTCGGCGCGAACATCCGCGGCGCGACGGAACGAGACCTATACGGGCTTGTCCGATTTGTTCGTGCCCCAGAGCACGTGAACAATTTCTTCCCGCATCACCCGTCGTGCACACCATACCGGTGGGGCCACAAACCCCGGATCGGTGCGCGGCAGGTGCGAATCGATAAGCATAAAGATGCGGAAAATAATTATCGCATAATGTCCGATACTTTATTGATTGAGCAAGAGCGGCGCATCAGGCGTCCTAGCACGCGGATCAAGATCAATCAGCTTGGGCGACCGGCGTGGCGTTCGCGACCCGCTGGAGCGTTTCTCTCGCAGAGATGGGTTGCGGTGAAGCAGCCCGCTAGCACCGCTGCCACGCACGCTCAGCAGGTTTCGCAAAAGTGGCCGCCGGTTTTGCGATGAAAACCTGCGATCAGCCAAGGACCTAAGCGGATCAAGCGTTGGCCAGCCCACGGTACACGACAGTGACGCCATCGTCGCCGAACGCGGCACGGGTCCCCTCTCCCGTGCGGGAGAGGGACAGGGTTGAGGGATGAGAACTCTCCGGAAGGGGCACGCCCTGTCGGCGCTTCACGGTGCGCTCGATCCTGAGCGATCTCGACCCTCACCCCAGCCCTCGCCCGTGCGGGAGAGGGGGCAGGTCGCGACTGCCAACCCGGTCCGCGGACGACTGTGGTGTACCGTGTGGCCCGCCAACGCAAATCTGATCAGGCCTGCTGCACCCGCGGGTGCAGTTGGTGAGAGCGTATGCGACGAGTCGCCTACCCCAAGCTTGAACTGGGATTTGCGGTCGATCCTGATGCCGCCGGTCCTGACAGGCGCGGATCGGCGTCGGCAATCGGCCTCCTTTCGATCGGGTGCGCCGGCCCGAACCGGCGCACCCGCCGGCGGTCACACGAAGTGCTGGCCACCGTTGATCGTCAGCGTCGAGCCGTTCACGAACCCGGCCTCTTCGCTCGCCAGATATTCGACCGCGTGGGCGATCTCGTCGGCCTCGCCGAGGCGGCCCGTGGGGATGGTCGAGATGATCTTGTTCCGGATGTCCTCCGGCACCGCCATCACCATCTCGGTGGCGATGTAGCCCGGGGCGATCACGTTGACCGTGATGCCCTTGGACGCGCTCTCCTGGGCCAGCGCCTTGGCGAAGCCGACCACACCGGCCTTGGCGGCCGAGTAGTTCGTCTGGCCGGCCTGGCCCTTCTGACCGTTGATCGACGAGATGATGATGATCCGGCCGAAGTTGCGGCTGCGCATGCCCTCGATCAGCGGCCGGGTGCAGGTGAACATCGAGTCGAGGTTGGTCTTGATGACCGCCTGCCACTTCTCGAAGGTCATCTTGTGGAAGGCACCGTCCCGGGTGATTCCGGCATTGTTGACCAGCACCTCGACCGGTCCGAGTTCGGCCTCGATCGCCTTGATGCCGGCCTCGCAGCTCGCGAGGTCACCCACGTCGAACTTGAAGACCGGGATGCCGGTCTCGGCCTTGAAGGCGCTGGCCGCCTCGTCGTTGCCGCCGTAATTGGCGGCGACCCGGTAGCCCTTGTCCTTGAGCCGCTTCGAGATCGCCGCGCCGATGCCGCGAGTGCCGCCCGTGACGAGGGCGACGCGTCCTTGAGCCATTGTTTCCTCCTGTTTGCATCTCGTGATGCCGCGTGCGGATGGCGTCCGCACGCGAATTTTTATGATCTCGGCCTTGAGTCTAAGTTGTCGCGTACACCTGACGTGACTGAACGATCACGTCCGCTCAATGCACATCGCGACGCCCATGCCGCCGCCGATGCACAGCGTGGCGAGGCCCTTCTTGGCGTCGCGCCGCTTCATCTCGTGCAGCAGGGTGACGAGGACGCGGGCCCCGGAGGCGCCGATCGGGTGGCCGATGGCGATGGCGCCGCCATTGACGTTCACCTTCGCGTCGTCCCAGCCCATGTCCTTGTTCACCGCCAGCGCCTGGGCCGCGAAGGCCTCGTTGGCTTCGATCAGGTCGAGGTCGGAGGGCGTCCAGCCGGCCTTCTCCAGGGCCTTGCGGGAGGCCGGGATCGGGCCGGTGCCCATCACCTTCGGGTCGACGCCGGCGGTCGCCCAGGACTTGATCCTGGCGAGCGGGGTCAGGCCGCGGCGCTCGGCCTCGGAGGCCGACATCAGCACCAGGGCAGCGGCGCCGTCGTTGAGACCCGACGCGTTGGCGGCCGTGACCGTGCCCTCCTTGGAGAAGGCCGGCTTCAGCTTGGCCATCGCCTCCACTGTGGCGCCATCGCGGATGTACTCGTCGGTGTCGACGACGGTGTCGCCCTTCTTGCCCGGGATCGTGACGGGCACGATCTCGTCCTTGAACCGGCCTTCCTTGCGGGCGGCCTCGGCCTTGTTCTGCGAGCGGGTGGCGAACTGGTCCTGCTGCTCGCGGGTGAGCTGGAAGGCCTGGGCGACGTTCTCGGCGGTCTGGCCCATGTGGTAGCCGTTGAAGGCGTCCCAGAGCCCATCCTTGATCATGGTGTCGACGAGCTTGACGTCGCCCATCTTCTGGCCGGCGCGCAGGTACTGGGCGTGGGGCGAGAGCGACATCGATTCCTGGCCGCCGGCCACGATGATCGTGGCGTCGCCGTTGGCGATCTGCTGCATGCCGATCGCGACCGTGCGCAGGCCGGAGCCGCAGACCTGGTTGAGGCCCCAGGCGGTGGCCTTCTCGGGGATGCCGGCCTTCATGGCGGCTTGCCGGGCCGGGTTCTGACCGGCACCGGCGGTGAGCACCTGGCCGAAGATCACCTCGTCGACGTCGTCGGGCGAGACCTTGGCGCGCTCGAGGGCCGCCTTGATCGCGGTCGCGCCGAGGTCGTGGGCCGACACAGCGCCGAAGGCGCCCCCGAACGAGCCGACCGGCGTGCGCGCGGCCCCGACGATGACGATCTCTTCGTTGGCTGCCATGTGAACGTTCTCCTCTCACGACCGGCGCGCCTTCCACGTTCCGGGCGCGCTCTGTGCCGGTCCTGGGATGAAGGGCGTGGCCTCGGCGAAGTCAAGGATGCACAACGAGCCTTCAAAAGATGCCGATGACGCGCCGACGTGACTGAAATGCCGTCTGCTCACCCGGACGCCTGCATTATTCTGCGTTGAAGAGATGCAGTTTGCTGTTTTCTGCGCCCGGGGAAGGCTTTAAGGATCGTGTTGCGGGCGCGAAGACGATCCCCGCAGAGCCGCATCACGCACGCCCGCACGTCCCTAGGTCCCGAGTCCAGAAAGGCCGTTCCCGATGGCGGATACCGTCAAGGCCACGCAAACCGTCATCAAGAAGTACGCCAACCGGCGCCTCTACCACACCGGCACCTCGACCTACGTGACGCTGGAGGACCTCGCCACGATGGTCCAGAACGGCGAGGATTTCATCGTCTACGACGCCCGCACGGGGGACGACATCACCCGTTCCGTGCTCACGCAGATCATCTTCGAGCAGGAGAACAAAGCCGGCGCGGAAAACCTGCTGCCGGTGGCGTTCCTGCGCCAGCTAATCCGCTTCTACGGCGACAGTATGCGCACGATGGTGCCGAGCTTCCTGGAATTCTCCATGGCCAATTTCGCCAAGGACCAGGATGGGCTGCGCGAGAAATTCGCCCACAGCTTCGGTCCGGCCGCGTTCCAGAATGCGATCGAGCAATCGGTGCGCACAAACATGAACTTCTTCGGCGATGCCATGAAGATGTTCACCGGCTTCGCGCCGCCCGCAGGGACGCAGCCGACCCCGGCAGCCGCGCCGGCCGCTTATGCCGGCGGTGAACTCGACGACCTGAAGCGTCAGATGCTGGAGATGCAGCAGCGCCTGGAAGCGCTGGCGAAGAAGTAGTCACGCGCTCCCTGCGACCGAATAGAAGGTTGACGCTTCCTTAATACTGGTATCACCCTTGCGACAACGGCACGGAAACGTGCGGAGTATGTTGCGATGGTGCGAGTCGGAACAGGCGGTCGTCCCGGCCCGGCACAGGCCGGTCCCGTTCGGGCCACACCCGGCGCGACGGCGCAGGCCCCTGCGGAATCCGCGGGGCCTTCCGGCCGTGCGCTGGTGGTGATCGAAGGGGGGCGTCCCGGGGAACGCGGACAGCCCGCGCGGGCGCTGAGCACGGCCGTGGGTCGGGCCCGCGCCGGCTTCGTCGCCCAGTTGCTGACCGCCGATGACCCGACGTTGCTGCCGTCGCGTCAGGAACGGACACAGATGGCCGCCGCGCGCTACGCGGAGGCGGCGCGGCGCCTCGCCTGAGGCGCCGCCACGGGGCCTTACGCCTCGGCGGACTTCACCTTGAGCACCTGACGGCCGCGATACATGCCGGTCTTCAGATCGATGTGGTGCGGACGGCGCAGCTCGCCCGAATCCTTGTCCTCCACATAGGTCGGCGCCTTGAGGGCGTCGGCCGAGCGGCGCATGCCGCGGCGGGAGGGGGAGGTCTTTCGCTTCGGAACGGCCATGGCAGGATCCTTCGTGACGCCGCGGACAAAGCGGCGCCCGGGCGGCTCCCCGATCGAGGATCGCCACGCGCACCGCGGGATACGGATGAGGGCGCGCTTATAACGCCCGCCTTCGCCCATGGCTAGGGCATCGCTCCGGAATTCGGAACTGCGACGCTGCCTGGGGGAACCAGACACAACCGTTAAGCGTGGGTTCAAGCGGAACGGCCCAGACCTGCGAGGCCGGTGCCGCGCAGCGGACCGCGCCTTTCGGGAGAACGCCATGGCCTCCTCCACCAAGACCCTCGCCCTGCTCGCGCTGCTCTCCAGTCTCGTGGCAGGCCCCGTGCTGGCGCAGGCGCCCGCCCCCCAGACCCCGGCCACCACGGCGCCGACGGCCCCGGCAAAGCCCACGGCCCCGAGCGCCCCGGTCGCCGGGCCGCCGAACGCCGCCAAGACGGCGCTCATCGACCTCAACACCGCCAGCACCCAGGAACTCGACGCCCTGCCCGGCATCGGGGCGGCCCGCGCGGCCGCAATCGTCAAGGGCCGCCCCTATCGCGGCAAGGACGATCTCGTCTCCAAGAAGATCATCCCGAAGTCCGTCTACGACGGCATCAAGGACAGGGTCATCGCCAAGCAGAAGTGAGCCGGGCGCCGCGCATCGGATCCGACATCCGGCGCGACACTCCCCCCTGATCCGCTCCATAACGGGCGCCGTCACCGGGCCTTCGGGACGGTGCCCTATTCGGCGATCGCCCCCTGGGGCATGGAGAAGCCCGGCGGGGTCTTCTCGGCCGCGGCCTTCGGTGCCGCCGGCCGCGCCGGGGCCTTCTTCCGAGCCTGCACCTTCGGCGGTGCCTTCACGGCCGGGGGCGCCTCGCAGGTGCGGAAGGCGAGCTGCGCCAGGGGCGTCCCCTCCTCGCTGACGATGGCGATCGATTCGGGCAGCGTCGGCAGGGACGGCTGCCACTTAATCGGGCCGCCCAGCATCGCCTCGATGGCCGACGGAACGCTCCCGCGCCGCAGCGTGGAGAAATCCGGGCCGTAGGCGGTGGCGACCTTGCCGGCGATCACCACCTGCAGCACCTCGTTCACCTCTGTCGTCAAGGGCCTAAGCGGGTTGGTCGTCTGGACCTGGCCGGCCCGGGTGATCACCATGCTGAAGCCCTTGCCGTTCTCGAAACGCGCCGCACGGGCCCCGCAGGGCTGATCGGGGGCGACCGCCGGGGTCGCGTCGGGGTTCGAGGCCGGCGCCGGGTCGGCTGCGGCGGCCGGCGCCGGCCCGGGCGCGGCCTGGCCCGCCGCCGCGTGCAGCGTTATGGCGAGGAGCAGGGCGGCGGCCCCGCGGGCCCGCGACCTCATCGTCCGGCCTCCGGTGCGTCGCGCCGCGCCTCGCCCCGGTCCGTCCGGTGCAGAGCCCTGATCGGTTCCAATTCGGTCGCTTCCAGATCGAGCACGTGCGGATCGCGCGTCCTTTGATCGAGGACCTGTTGATCGAGGATCTGCGCGGTCCGGTCGATCGGGCTCCGGCGCGGGCCGACCGCGCCGATGAACAGGTCTTCGTCCTCCGCATCCAGCTCGGAGCCCATGCGCAGGGGTTCGCGCCGGCCCCGGGCCGCCATCGCGGCGACCGCGACGATGGCGACGACGAAGATCAGTATCGCCAGGATGATGAACAGGCGCTCCATGAGGCCCGAAGCTCTAGCCCGGCCACCGGGCCGCCGCCAGCCCATCCCGCGCGGAACGCTCCTTGCGTCGAGCGGCGGGCCGGGTAGATGCGGGCAGACCGGAGCCGGGACCGACCATGCAGCACGAGCCGAGCCGCGAGCCCGAGGAATTGGAGGACCACCTCCTCGGCCTGATCGAGGCCGCCCGCGACCAGGCGCGGGAGGATCCGTTCCGCAACCCGGTCCTGGCCGTGACCCTGGCGATCACCCGCCGATTCGACCGGGACGAGATCTCCGCGGACGATCTCGACCGCCTGTTCGCGCGGCTGCGCATGGAATCCCTCGCGGCGCGGGCGACGCGGCTGCGCGCCTATGTCGGTCTCGGCGATGCCGCCGGCGACGCCCAGGCGGCGATCCCCGCCCGTCTCGTGGCGGCGGCGCCCGACGGAGCCGACAGCTTCGACGCCTTTTCGGCCTTCATCCATCGCATCGCCTTCGCGGTGGTGTTCACGGCCCACCCGACCTTCGGGATGCCGCGGGCCGTAGCGACCCTGCTCGCCGAGGCCGCGAGCCTGCCGGACGCGGCCGGCCGCGCCGGGCTGATCGCGCGCGCCGCCGCGCTCTCCACCCGGCCGGACGCGCCGATCACCCTGGACGTGGAGTTCGAACAGGCCTGCGCGGCGGCCAATAACGGCCGGCTGGCGCTGGACGCCTTCAACGGCGCCGTGCTCGACGCCGCCCGCGCCCGCTGGCCCGAGCGCTGGACCGAGCTGACGCCCCGCCCCTTCGCCATCGCCAGCTGGGTCGGCTGCGACACGGACGGACGCACCGATATCGGCTGGTGGGACACCCTGCGCTACCGCCTCATCTCGAAGCGCATGCAGTTCGACCGGGTGATGCGCGAGTTACCCGAGGCCGGCGCCTGCCGCGAGGTCCGGGCCCTGGCCGAGGGGGCGCTGGCGGCGGTGAACCGCCAGCTCGCCGTGGCGCCGCGGCTGGGCGACAAGCCGTCCCTCGAAGCGGTGCATCGCTTCGCCCTGGCGCTCATCATCGAGCGCGAGCGCGCCCAGACCGATGCGGGTCCCCTGGTGGCCGGCCTCACCGCCGCCCTGGAGGGGGTCGAGGACGCCGCCGACAAGCGGCGCATCGCCGTCCTGCGCGCGGGCGTCGCCACGCACGGGCTGTCGAACGCCCTGCCGCATTTCCGGCTGAACGCCAGCCAGATCCACAACGCCGTGCGCCGGGTGATCGACCTGGAGGGCGAGCCCACCGACGCGGCCCGGCGCCGCTCGCATCTGGCGACGATCCACGCCCTCCTGAACGACGTCCGCCCGGTGGCGGTGGATTTCGGCGCGCTCGCCGCCGAGCGGGCCTCGGCCGCCCGGCTGATGATGACGATCGCCCAGATCCTCAAGCACGTGGATGGCACCCACCCGGTGCGCTTCCTGATCGCCGAGACCGAGACCGGCTACACCCTGCTCGCCGCCCTCTGGCTGGCGCGCCATTACGGGATCAGTGACAAGCTGGAGATCACCCCGCTCTTCGAGACGGCGAGCGCCCTGGAGCAGGGCATCCGGGTGCTGGACGATGCCCTGCGCAACCCGCATTGGCGCCAGTACCTCAAGCGCATCGGCCGTCTGACCGTGCAGTTCGGCTATTCGGATTCGGGCCGCTACGTCGGCCAGCTCGCGGCGACCTTCTGGATCGAGCGGCTGCGTTTGCGCATCACCGAGATGCTGGTCCAGAACGGCCTGGCCGATATCGAGCTCGCGATCTTCGACACGCATGGCGAATCGATCGGCCGCGGCGCCCACCCGACCTCGCTGCGCGACCGCCTCGCCTATCTGGCCCCCGAGGATGCGCGAAATCGCAACCGCAAGGCCGGCATCAAGGTCCGGCTCGAATCGAGCTTCCAGGGCACCGACGGCTACCTGCTCTACGGCACCGAGGCCCTGGCCGAGGCGAGCATCGCCCGGATCGCCGAGCACGTCTACGCCCTCGACGTGGCGGAGGAGGACAGCTTCCCCGACTATGCCCTCAACGACCCCGCGGACGGTGCCGACGCGGCGGACGACCCGATCTACTCGGAGCCGGACTTCGCCCTCGAATTCTTCACCGCGGCCCGCCAGGACATGGAGGCCCTGGTCGACGATGCCGGCTATGCCGCGTTGCTCGGCACCTTCGGCCCCAGCCTGATCGACCGCACCGGCTCGCGCCCGGTGGCGCGCCAGTCCGACAATGGCGGCCCGGCCCGCATCACCCATCCGACGCAGATGCGGGCGATCCCCAACAACGCGATCCTGCACCAGCTCGGTTTCCTGGCGAACTCCCTCTACGGGATCGGACGGGCCGCCCAGCGCGGTCCCGACCTGTTCCGCGACATGCGCCGCGACTCGGTGCGCTTCTCCCGGGCCTTCCGCCTGGTGCAGCACGCGGCCGCCGCGGGCGATCTCGATGTGCTGCGCGCCTATATCGACACCCTCGACCCCGCCGTGTGGCTGGAACGGGCGCGACGCACCCAGAAGGACTTCCGCCGGGAGGAACTGGTGGTGATCGCCGGTGCCCTGGAGCGCCTCGACCTCGCCCCGGCGCTGCGCAGCCTGTTCGGTCGCCTGACCTGCGACTGGCTCGCCCTCACCGCGGCGGCCCCCGACCTGCCGACCATGTCGGCCCGGCTGACGCTGCTGCACGCCCTGCGGCTGGCCCTGATCCACCGGATCTGGTTCCTGGCGGTGCACATCCCGGGCTTCCGCCCGCAGGCGGGGGTCTCCCGGGAGCAGCTCCTGGAGCGCTTCCTGCGCCTCGACATCGACGGCTGCCTGACGCTGCTCGACGCGATCTTCCCGGTCACCCCGGATCCGACCCTGGGCCTGAACTTCGGCGAGGCGGCCGGCCCGCGGGATGTCGGCACCTACGAGGCCGAGCACGCCAACCTGTTCCAGCCGATCCGCCGGATGTTCGATCAGGTGCGCGAGATCTCGGGGATGATCCAGCACGAGGTGGGGGCGTTCGGGTAGAAAGTTCGTTCGGGCCAGAGGCTAGCACCCGGGTCCGATCGAAGCCTGTGGGACCGCAGGTGGCTCATCACTGCAGCGCGGGCGGTCGTAGCCCTGGTTGAGACCTCTCGCCATGAGTCCCGTCTAGGCGGCTGCTTTGTGTGGTTTTCGGTCGGTCCGCGTTCGAGCGTGATGGTAGGCGAAGCGGACACCCGGGGCTCGCCCACTTCGGTCTCAGCACAGGCTGACCAGAGGGCTGCTTTCCAACAAACAAACGCCCCGTAGGGCGCCTGTCTGTCGCTCGGCCGATCGGTGGCGCCCTCAGTTCGCCCGGGCGACCTCGACGAGGTTGTCCGAGAAGGACGGCGCGTGGCCCATGTCGGTGAAGGCGCCCGACGAGATGCTGTTGACCGTGCCCTCGTTGAGCTGACGCCAGTAGCCAAGCGTCGCCACCACGATGCCAGCCTTCACATCGTCGGTGATGCGGGCCACGCCCTTGAAGGCGCCGCGGTCGTTGGCGACCTGCACCCGGTCGCCGTCCCGGATGCCGCGCGCGTCGGCATCGTGCTGGCTGATCAACACGAACTGCTCGCCCTGGCCCTTCTGCTTGTCCTCCATGTTGGCGTAACAGGAGTTCAGGAAGTAGTGGCTCTTGGGCGAGACGATGTTGAGCGGGAAGCGCCTAGCCAACTCGGGGTCGTTCGTGTGGGATTCCCGCGGACCGAGGTAGTCGGGCAGCGGGTCGAGCGCCTCGCCCGGCTGGAAGCCCTCGTACATCTGCCGGAACGGCGGCGCTACGAAGTTGGTGGCGCCCTCGACCTTGAGCATGCACTTGCCGGTCGGCGTCGGGAAGTTGCCGTCCCTGTGCGGCGCCCGGTCGTCGGGCGTGCCGACCTTCAGCCGGGCGAAACCGTGCTCGCGCATGTAGGCGAGGTCGATGCCCTCGCAGGCCGGGGCGGACCAGTCGACGTAGTGCTCCAGGCACTCGCTATCACTCCACTTGAAGTTCTCCTCCTCGAAGCCGAGCCGGGCCGCGAGCCGGCGGAAGATCTCGTTGTTCGGGATCGCCTCGCCGGGCGCGTCCGCGCACTTGGTGTTGTAGGTGAGATAGAGGTGGCCCCACGACAGGATCATGTCCTCCATCTCCGCCCCCATCGTCGCCGGCAGCAGGATGTCGGCGTAGGAGGCCGTGTCCGAGATGAAGTGCTCGGCCGAGACCATGAACAGGTCCTCCCGCATCAGCCCCTCGACGATCTTGTCGGTCTCGGGCGCCTGCGTGACCGGGTTCGAGTTCCAGCACATCATCGACATGATTGGCGGGTCGAGCTGCATCTCGCCCGTGAGCGCGCGGCCGATCTGCAGGTTCGAGACGACGCGGGTCCCCTCCGGGATCAGATCGGGTCGGCACATCACGTCGAACTTGTAGGGGTGTTCCCAGACACCGAACTGCGTGACGCCGCCGCCGACATGGCGCCACGCGCCGGTCAGGGCCGGGATGCAGGTCACCGCCCGGATGGTCTGGCCGCCGCCGTAGTGCCGCTCCAGCGCCACGCCCATGCGAATACCCACCGGCTGCGCGGTGGCCATCTCGTAGGCGAGCTTGCGGATGTCCTCGGCCGGGACGCCGGTGATCTCGGCCGCCCAGTCCGGCGTGCGGGGGCCGGACCGCTCCTTCAGCTCCTCGAAGCCGACCGTGTGGTTGTCGACGTAGTCCTGATCGACGAGGCCCTGGGCGATGATGGAGTTGATCAGCGCCATGGCCAGCGCCCCGTCCGTGCCGGGCTTCGGCGCGATGTGCCAGTCAGCCGCCTTAGCGGTGCGCGAGGCATAGGTGTCGATCACCACGACCTTGGCACCCTTCTTCTGGGCGTCCTTGACGATGGCCCAATGGTGCAGGTTCGTGCTGACCGAGTTGCAGGCCCAGATCACGATGTATTTGGAATGGATGTAGCTGTCCGGGTCGAGGCCGGCCGTCGGGCCGACTGTCAGCAGCCATGCGGTGCACGAGCCCTCGCCGCAGAAGGTCCGCTCGGTGACGGTCGCGCCCATGCGGTTGAAGAAGGCGTCGCCGCCGTTCAGCCCGTGCACGAGGCCCTGGTTGCCGAGGTAGCTGTAGGGCGCGATGGCTTCGGGCCCGTACTGGTCGATGATCGCCTTCCAGCGCGTGACGATGGTGTCGAGCGCCTCGTCCCAGGTGATGCGCTCGAACTGCTTCGACCCCTTCGGCCCGACGCGCTTCATCGGGTAGAGTAGCCGATCGGGATGGTAGTGGCGCTTCTCGTAGTCCTTCAGCTTCACGCAGAGGCCGCCCCGGGTCATCGGGTGGTCCGGGTTGCCGCGCACACCGAGCAGTTCCCCGTCCTTGACCTCGAACAGCATCGAGCACGTGTCCGGGCAATCATGGGGGCAGCCGCCGAAGAAGGTCTCGGTCAGGCTCTCGGCCTCGGCGACGATCAGGGAGTCCGGCTTGACGATCTCGTTCATGTGCCCTCCACGGCCGAGCGTCTCCCCTTATTGTTCCTGGGGGGCCGGCCCGGTGCCTGGACAGGATGCACTTAAGTGCGAACAAGTCCAAATGTCGTTTGAGTGAGCGCTCCTCGAACCGGCATCTGCTTTTGGGAAGCTGGGACTCGCCTCAGCGAGGCAAGGATGGGTCGGGAGCAGTCTCCGACGAACCCGTCGCGCCACGCCCGACGCCCCGCCCCTCAAAATCCCTCCACCCGCAGCACTGTCCCGGACAGCCCGACCACCCGCACCCGCGCTCCGGCCGGCAGATCCGGTCCCTCGACGCGCCAGAGCGTGTCGTCGAAGCGGAGGCGGCCGGTGCCCTGCACGATCGGCTCGGCGAGCACGCCCGCGCGACCGATCAGGCCGCGGTCGGCACGGTTGAGGATGGCGTCGCGAGGGCTGGCCCGGCTGGACAGGCGGGTGGCGATCCCGACCAGGACGACGGCGAGGCCTGCGAACAGCAGGGTCTGGCCCTGCCAGGGCATCGGGATCAGCGCCGCGGCGAGCCCGGTCGCCAAGGCCGCCAGGCCGAACCAGATCAAGAACACGCCCGGCACCGCGATCTCGGCCCCCGACAGGACGAGGCCGGCGATCACCCAGCTCCAGGCTGGGCCGAGGGCCGCGAGGATCCCGAGGGTATCGGTCATGACTGTCAGCGCCGCGGCGCGCCGACGTCGGGCGGCGCGCCCGCACGGCGGGCCTGGGACGCCTCCCCGAAGACCGCCCGGGTGAGTTCGCCGATGCCGCCGAGCGTGCCCGCCAGCGCCGCGGCCTCGATCGGCACCACCACGACCCGCTGGTTCGGCGCGGTCGCCAGCGCCCGCACCGCGTCGACATACTTCTCCGCCACCAGAAAATTCGCCGCCGCGATGTCGCCCTCGGCGATCGCCCGGCTGACCATCCCGGTCGCCGCCGCCTCGGCCTCGGCGGAGCGCTCGCGGGCCTCCGCGTCGCGAAAGGCGGCCTCGCGGCGGCCTTCCGCCTCCAGGATCGCCGATTGCTTGCGCCCCTCCGCCCGCAGGATGTCGGCGGCGCGCTGGCCCTCCGCCTCCAGGATCGAGGCACGCTTCTCGCGCTCGGCCTTCATCTGGCGGGCCATGGCGCCGGCGAGGTCGGGGGGCAGCAGGATGTCCTTGATCTCGATCCGGTTGATCTTCACGCCCCAGGGCGCGGCGGCCGCATCCATCACCCGGAGCAGGCGCTCGTTGATCTCGTCGCGGTGCGCGAGGAGCTGGTCGAGATCCATCGCGCCGACCACCGTGCGGATGTTGGTCATGGTCAGGGTCGTGGCGCCGAGGGCGAGGTTCGAGACCTCGTAAGAAGCGCGGGCCGCATCGAGCACTTGGTAGAACACAACCGCGTCGATGGTCACGCCGGCATTGTCGCGGGTGAAGGCCTGCTGGCTCGGCACGTCGATCACCTGCTCCATCACGTTGACCCGCCGCCCGACGCGCTCGATGAACGGGACGATCAGCGCGAGGCCGGCGCCGAGACTCCGGGCGTAGCGGCCGAATCGCTCCACCGTGTAGACGTAGCCCTGGGGCACGATCTTCACCCCGGCCGCCAGGGTGACGACCGCCAGAGAAGCGGCACCGACCGCGAACACGCTCAGGCCCAACGAAAGATCCATCGCCCTGTCCCCTCTCCGCCCCGCAGCCTAGCGAGCGGTCCCCTCCCCCGCGACCAGGCGGGCCGAACCGCGAGGCGGCACCGCGATCCCGACCCGCACCGCCGGGTGGCGGCCGATGGCCCGGGTGAACAAGGGACCCATCGTTCCGATCATCAATGGTTCAGGCCGCAGGGCCTAGGAAGTGTGGCAGCGTCGCGCTCGTCGTTGCTTCGGCTTCCCCGGTGCAACGCTTGCTGAAGACATTCTCGGCATGATACCTGCTACCTCGCCGCGGAAAGAAATCCTTCCGCACCGCTGCGAGCGGTAGATATCCCTACCCAACCAGATCCGGTGCGCGCGTGAAGATTGCTGTCCTCGCACATCTCAAGTACCCGATCGGCCAGCCCTATGCGGGCGGTCTGGAGATGCACACGCACCTGCTCACCGTCGCCCTCAAGCGCCACGGGCACGACGTGACGCTGTTCGCCAGCCGCGGATCGGACCCGGCGCTGGATCCGGTGATGCTCTGCGATCCCACCGGGGACGCGCTGATGGATCCCGAGCGCGAGGCGGCGATCGACGGCGCGGAGCACGACGCCTACCGGCGGATGATGGAGATGGTCGCGGCCGGCGGCTTCGACCTCGTGCACAACAACGCCCTGCATGCCCTGCCCCTGCGCGAGAGCGCCCGCATCGGCCTGCCGTGGGTCACGGTGCTGCACACGCCACCCTTCGAGGCTCTGGTCGGCGGCGTGATGAAGGCCGATCCGGACATGGCCTTCCTGGCGGTCTCGCCGTCCCTGGCGCAGGAATGGGCCTCCCTGGTGCCCGACGCCCAGGTGGTCGATAACGGCGTCGATCTCTCGACCTTCGCGTTCTCCGAGGCTCCCGATGCGGCGCCCTTCGCGTTCTGGTCGGGTCGGATCGTGCCCGAGAAAGGTCTGCACCTCGCCATCGACGCCGCGCGGGCGGCCGGCCTGCCGCTGACCTTCGCGGGGCCGAAGCTCAATCCGGTTTACTGGGCGGCCGAGATCGCGCCCCGGCTTGGGCCGGACCTGACCCATCTCGGACATCTGCCGCACCGGGAACTCGCCCACCATCTGGGGCGCGCCCGGGTGGCGATCGTGTCGCCGTGCTGGGAGGAGCCCTTCGGCCTCGTGGTGGCGGAGGCCCTGGCCTGCGGCACGCCGGTGGCCGCCTTCCGCCGCGGTGCCATGCCCGACATCCTCGACGCGCAATGCGGCCGGCTGGCCGATCCGGACGATGCGCAGGACCTCTCGGTGGCGATCCGGGCGGCCGCCGGGTTGTCGCGGCGCGCCTGCCGCGATCGGGCCGAGGCGCTCTACGACGCCGCCGCGATGACCGCACGCTACCTGGAGGCCTACGAGTCCGTCATGGCGCGCTGCGCCGAGCGGGCGCGGCCGGCGCTGCGGGTCGCGGGCGGACGAGGCTGACATGCGCGCCGACGCGGTCCGGCCCGGTCCCTCACGCTGCGTCGTCTGCATCCCGGCGCGGAACGAGGCGGAGCGCCTGCCGATCCTGCTCGCATCCCTGGCCGGACAGGTCGGGGTCGCGACACGGCTGCGGGTCGTCGTCGTAGCCAACAACTGCACGGACGGGACGGCAGCGACGGTTCGCGCCCGGCAGGCGGCGGGCGCGTGGCCCGCGCTGGAGATCCGGCTGATCGAGGCGGATCTCGTCGGCGCACAAGCCCATGTCGGTACGGCCAGGCGCATGGCGCTCGATGCCGGCGCCGATTGGCTGGCGGATGACGCCGTTCCGGATGGAATCCTGCTCACCACCGACGCGGATGCCCGCCTGCCGGCCGACTGGATCGTGGCGAACCTGCGGGCGCTCGAACAGGCGGACGTGGTCGGCGGCCGGCTCGTCATCGACCAGGACGGCGATGCGGATCCGAAGCTCGCCGAGCTCCACGCCCGGATCGAGCGCTACTGGTCCGGCGTCCGGCGCCTGGAGGACCTGCTCGACCCGCCGCCCTACGACCCGGCCCCGCGCCACGGCGACCATACCGGTGCCAGCCTCGCGGTCCCGGTCTCGCTCTATCGGGCGGTCGGCGGCCTGCCGCCGCTGCCCTGTGGCGAGGACAACGCCCTGGTCGGCCTGCTGCGCGCCCACGGCGCCCGGCTGCGCCACTGCCCGGACGTGCGGGTGATGGTCTCGGCCCGGCGCCACGGTCGGGTCTCGGGCGGGATGGCCACCGAGATGGCCCGCCGCGCCCGCGTCCTCGACGGGGAAGCCTATCTCCTCCCCGAGGCCGCCCACTGGCAGGCGCTGATCCTGCGCCGGGCGGCCCTGCGCCAGGCATACCGGCTCACGGGCTCGGCCTGGGTGGCGGCATGCCGGCAGCTCGGGCTCGGCGACGATGACCTCGACGCCCTGCAAAATTACCCCAACGACATCGCGTTCGTCGAGCGGGCCGACCGGATCCTCGAATCCCGGGCGGCGCCCGCGCGGGAATGCCCCCTCGACCGGGCGCTCGCCGACCTCGACGCCCTCGCCCTGTCCCTGCGGGCCGCGGCGTGACCCGCCGGATCGGCTGGTACGTCCACCATCAGGGCGCCGGCCATCTCCAGCGGGCCTGGGCGGTGGCCGCCGCCCTGCCCCGCCCCTGCACGATCCTCGGCACCCTCGCGGGCCTCGACACCGCGGGGCTCGATCGCCTCGACCTGCCCGACGACCGCCCGCTGGGCGACGCCGCCTTCGACGGCCGCGACGGCGAATCCGAGCGGCCGGAGGCGCTGCACTACGCGCCCCTGAACCATCCCGGCATCCGCGCTCGGATGGCGCGCATCGCCGAATGGGCGGCGCGGACCGAGCCGGCCCTTCTCGTCGTGGATGTCTCGGTGGAGGTCGCGCTGCTGGCGCGCCTCCTGTCCGTGCCGACGCTGGTGGTGCGGCTCGCCGGCACCCGGACCGATCGGCCGCATCTCGAAGCCTTCCGCGGCGCGACGCGGCTGCTCGCGCCGTTCCCCGAGGCGCTGGAGGCCGCGGGCGTGCCGGACTGGATCCGAGCCAAGACGGTCTACGCGGGTTTTCTCGGCGCGCCGGCGCAGGCTGCGACCGAGACCAGCCGCGATATCGTGGTGGTGTTCGGCCGGGGCGGCGCGGGGGGCGACCTCGCGGCACTCGCCGCGGCGGCCCGGGCCGTCCCGGATCGCGCCTGGCATGTCCTCGGCCCGGTCTTGGGTTCAGGCCCGACGCCGGACAACCTGCATGTGCATGGCTGGGTCCCCGACGTTGCCGCACGGGTGGCGAAGGCGGCCTTGATGGTCGGCGGCGGCGGCGACGGGGTCGTGGCCCTCGCGGCGTCGCAGGCCAAGCGCTTCCTCTGCCTGCCGGAGGCGCGGGCCTACGGCGAGCAGACCGAGAAAGCGGCGGCCCTGGCCGGGCTCGGCGCCGCGATCGTGCATGCGGGCTGGCCCCCCGCTTCCGCATGGCCGGATCTCGTCCGGGCGGGGCTCGCCCTCGATCCGTCGGTGCTCGGCGGCCTGCACCGGCCGGACGCGGTCGATGCCACCGCCGCCACGATCGAGCGTCTCGCCCAGTCGTTCGAGCGGGCATGACATCGGCGTCTGCCGGATAAGACAGGCTCCGGAATACCGGCGCCTGTCCTTCCAAGCGTCCGGGCGAGGAGCGCCTGACGGACCGGCATCCTGCGCCGGTTGCTTCGCGAGAGCGTCCTGCAGAAGGCCCGCTGCGCCGTCGCGAGAGGACAACTGAAACGGGCGATCGGGCGTTTGCGGGGTGGCTCAGGTCTCCTGCCAGATCCGGATCCGGGCTTTGAACGCGGCGCGGATATGCGCCCGGGCTGCGGCTTCGGCGCCGTCCCCGTCATGGGCCCGGATCGCCGCCACGATGGCGGCGTGCTCGGCGAGGGACTCCGCGGCGCGGTCGGGGGCCGCCAGGGTGGTGGCGCCCGGGAGCAGCACCAGCGACAGGCGCATCGTCTCCAGCGTGCTCTGCAGGAAGCGGTTGCGCGCCGCGCCGTGGATCTGCCGGTGGAACAGGCGGTTGGTCCGCGCGAGCGCTGGCGCGTCGCCGATCAGCGACCGATCCCGGGCGACCATCTCCTCCAGGATCTCGGTCTCGACCGCGCTGGCGTGGATCGCGGCGAGGCGGGCCGCCGTCCCCTCGAGCACCTCGCGCAGGTCGTAGAGCTCGCTGACCTGCCCGTAATCGAGCTGCGCCACGCTGGCGCCCCGGTGCGGCTCGTGCGCGACGAGGCCCTGTGCCTCCAGCCGCCCCAAGGCCTCCCGCACCGGCGTGCGGCTGATCTGGAACCGCTCGGCGAGCTCGGCTTCCCTCAGGCGGCTGCCGGGCACGAGTTCACCCTCCTCGATCGCCCGCAGCAGGCGCTCGTAGGCGCCGGCGCCGCTGGAGCGTTCCGCTTCGCTGGCTTTCATCCGGGTCTCCTCGCTTGGCCCTTAGCGTCAAACCGCACGCTGCGGAACGCTTGCCGCAGATTGCATGCAGGCGTATACAATTCAGCGACGAAACGTGAGGGGTGGGGAGACGGCGATGCAGCGTCCGGGTGATGGGCCGTGGGATGTCGTGGTGGTCGGGTCCGGCAACGCCGCCATGAGCGCAGGCCTGGCCGCCCTGGAGCGCGGCGCCTCGGTGCTGATGATCGAGAAGGCCGAGCGGGATCTGGCCGGCGGCAACACCGCCTACACGGCCGGCGCCATGCGGTTCGTCTACGAGGGCAACGACGACCTGATCCCGCTGTTGGCCGATCCGCAGGATCCGCGCCTGCCCCGGACCGATTTCGGCGCCTATACGGCCCAGAAGTTCGAGGACGACCTGCTCGGCTTCAACGACGGCCGGCCGCTCTCCCGCGAGCAGCGCATCCTGATCGACGAGAGCGGCGCAGCCCTGCGCTGGCTCGCAACCCAGGGGGTGAAGTTCGAGCCGATCTATTCCCGCCAGTCCTTCGAGAAGGACGGGCGCTTCGTCTTCTGGGGCGGCCTGACGCTCGCCACCCACGACGAGGGGTTCGGCCTCGCCCAGGCGGAACTCGAGGCCTTCACCGAGGCCGGCGGGGAGATCCGCTACGGCTGCCCGGCCACCGGGCTGGTCGTCGCGGACGGGCGCGTGGTCGGCGTGGAGACGCCGCAGGGGACGTTCCGGGCGAAGGCCGTGGTCCTGGCCTGTGGCGGCTTCGAGTCGAACGCCGCGTTGCGGACGCGCTTCATCGGCGCAGGCTGGGACAAGGCCCGGGTCCGCGGCACGCCGCATAACCAGGGCGACGGGCTGGAGATGGCGCTGGCGCTCGGCGCGAAGGCACACGGCTTCTACGGCGGCTGCCACGCGACCCCGATGGACCTGCACACCCCCGATTACGGCAATCTCGACCTGCCCCACGGCGAGCGCAAGCACTACCGGAAGATCTGCTATTTCCTGGGCCTGATGCTGAACGCGAACGGCGAGCGGTTCGTCGACGAGGGCAAGAATTTTCGCAATTACACCTATGCCCAGTTCGGCCGCTCGATCATGGAACAGCCCGGTCACGTCGCCTGGCAGATCTTCGACGCCAAGGTCGATCACCTGCTCTACAGCGAGTATCGGTTCCACGACGCGCATTTCGTCGAGGCCGACACCCTGGACGGGCTCCTCGACCTGCTCGACGGCATCGATCGGGACGCGGCCAAGCGCACCATTGCGGAATTCAACGCCGCCGTTGACGAGACCGTGCCGTTCGACCCGACCGTGAAGGACGGGCGCGGCACCAAGGGGCTCGCCCTGCCCAAGTCGAACTGGGCGCAGGCGATCGCCACCGGGCCGTTCAAGGCCTACCCGGTCACCGGCGGGATCACGTTCACCTACGGCGGCGTCGAGGTCGGCGACGACGGCGCGGTCAAGCGGGAGGACGGCAGTGCCATCCCCGGGCTCTACGCCTGCGGCGAGATGGTCGGGGGCGTGTTCTTCAACGGCTATCCGGGCGGTTCGGGCCTGACCTCCGGCGTGGTGTTCGGCCGGCGCGCGGGCTACGGCGCCGCCGCGGCGCGGGGGGCATAGGCCCCCCCTCTCGAGCCGCGGCTCAGGACGACACCGCTGGTGAGGGTCGGGACATCCGGGCCCCGCCCCGATTGCTCGATCCTTACGCGCCGAGCCGTCGTTGCGGGCGGTGGCTGGCGTGCCTGAGCCCATCCGCAGGTCTTGCGAAGCCTCGCGCCCGCAAGCCTTGGATCCTCACCAACCCCTGTCCCGGCCGCGCGCACCGGCGTAGAAGCGTCCATGCCCGCCCGACAGGCCGTCTTCACCATCACCCGCGGCGTCCCGTTCCTGCCGACGCTTGCCGAGGCGCTGATCTCCGGCCGGCTCGTCGGACCGGTGGCGGACGACCCGCTGGCGCTCGCCGCCGTCACCATCTACCTGCCGACCCGCCGCGCCGCCCGGGCGCTCGCGGCGATCCTGGCCGAGAGGCTCGGCCGGGACGCCCCCGGACGGGCCACCCTGCTGCCCCGGATGATCCCCCTCGGTGAGGCCGACGAGGCGGAACTCGACCTCGCCGCCGAGCCGCTGCTGGAGGCGAATGCCGACCCGCTGGGCGCGCCCATGCCCCCCCTGGAACGCCGGCTGATCCTCGCCCGCCTCGTCCAGGCCTGGGCCAGGACCGTAGACCGCACCCTGCTGCCTCTGGACGCCGAGGTGCCGTTCCTGGTCCCGTCCTCCCCCGCCGACGCGGTCGGTCTCGCGGGCGATCTCGAACGGCTGATGGACGCGCTGACCGTCGAGGGCCTGCCCTGGTCGGAGATCGGCGCCGCCGTGGAGGCGGAGTATTCCCGCTATTTCGGCCTGACCCTCGACTTCGTGAAGATCGCCGCCGAGAACTGGCCAAAACTCCTCGCCGAACGCGGGCTGGCCGACCCCGTCGCCCGCGCCCGCGGCCTCGTGCAGGCCGAGGAACGGCGCCTGTCGCGCGGCGCCATCTCGGATCCCGTGATCGTCGCCGGTTCCCTCGGCTCCGTCCCCGCCACCGCCCGGCTCATCGCCGCCGTGGCGCGCCTGGCCCGGGGCGCTGTGGTGCTGCCGGGGCTGGACCTCGACCTCGACGCGGCGGGTTGGGACGGCATCGACACCGGCGAGGGGTTTTCCCGGGTGATCGCGCATGGCCACCCGCAGGCGGTGCTGCACCGGCTCCTCGGGCCGGAGAACCTGAATCTCGGCCGCGCGGAGATCGCCGCCCTGGGCGAGCCCGATGCCGGACAGGTGGCCCGGGCTGCGCTGCTCTCGCAGGCACTCCGCCCGGCCGACACCACCGACGCCTGGGCCGCCCTCGACCCGGCCGAGCGCGACGGATTCGCCCGACGCGGTCTCGACGGGCTGGCGCTGGCGGAGGCCGCCGACGAGCGGGAGGAGGCCCTGGTGGCCGCTCTGGCGCTGCGCGAGGCGCTGAAGACCCCCGGCGCCACCACGGCCCTGGTCACGCCCGACCGGGGGCTCGCCGGCCGGGTCGCGGTGGAGCTGCTGCGCTGGGGCATCGTCGCCGAGGACTCGGCTGGGGTGGCCCTAGCCGGAAGCCCCGCGGGCCGGCTCGCCCGGCTCGCCGCGGAGCTGGCCGCCGACCTCGCCCGCGATCAGGCCGATGCGATCCCGGCCCGGCTGATCGCCCTGCTCTCGCACCCGATGGTCCATCTCGGGCTGCCGCGCGCCGACGTGGTCCGGGGCGCCGCGGCGCTGGAGATCGGGCTGCTGCGCGGTCCCGTCCCGGCCCCGGGTTTTCTCGGCTTGCGCAACGCCCTCGCGGCCGAGCGCGCGGGCCCGCCCGAGCACCGGCCCCGGGCCAAGCGGCGCTTGGCGGACATCGATTGGGATTTGGCCGCGGACCTGCTCGCCCGGCTGGATCTGGTCTTCCGGGATTTCCCGGGGGCGGACGGGACCGGGGATTGCGACCTCGTCGCCACGGCCACGCGCCACCGGGAGGCCTGCGACCAGCTGATCGCCGGGCCGGAGGACGCCCCCGCGGAGGAGACGGACGGCTCCCTGTCCTGCCTCGACGCGCTGTTCGACGACCTGGAGATGGCCGAGCCCGGCCTGATGCCGGGGCGGTTCGACGATTACGCGACCTTCTTCACGGCGCTTACCCGGGAGCGCGTGGTCGCCTGTACCGGCGCTCCGCCGCATCCGCGGCTGCGGATCCTCGGCCTTCTGGAGTCGCGGCTGCTCTCGGTGGACCGGATGGTGCTCGGCGGTCTCGACGAGGGCGTCTGGCCGGTGCGGACGTTGACCGATTCCTTCCTTAACCGGCCGATGCGCGAGCGGGTCGGCCTCAACCCGCCCGAGCGGCGCATCGGCCAGATGGCGCACGATTTCGTGCAGGCCCTGGGCTGCCGGGACGTGCTGATCACCCGGGCGCTCAAGCGCGATGGTGCGCCGACCGTGCCGTCGCGGCTGATCCAGCGCCTGCGTGCGCTTTCGGGGGATGCCCGCTGGGATGCGGTCGTGGAGGCGGGGCGCCGTTTCACCGGCCTCGCCGCCCGGCTCGACGCCGCCCCGCCGGAGCCGCGGCTGAAACGCCCCGCGCCGAAGCCGGACCCGGCACTGTTCCCACGCTCCCTCAGCGTCACCGAGATCGAGACGCTGGTGCGCGATCCCTACAGCATCTTCGCCCGCCACGTGCTCGGGCTCGATCCCCTCGATCCGCTGGCGGCGGCCCCGGGCGTCGCCACCCGCGGCTCCCTGGTCCACGACGTATTCGCGGCCTTCGCCGAGCGCCATCCGCGGGCGCTGCCCCCGGATGCGGCGGAGCGGCTGCTCAACTTCGCGGTGAACGCCTTCGCCGACATCGAGGCGGAGTATCCGAACCTCTACGCCGAATGGTGGCCACGCTACGAGCGCATGGCCGCCGCCTATCTCGACTGGGAGGCGCAGCGCCGTCCCGGCCTGACCCGGGTCCATCCGGAGGTCTCCGGGCGCTGGGTGATCCCGATGGGGCCTGAGAGCTTCACCCTGCGCGCCCGGGCCGACCGGATCGAGCTGCGCCCGGACGGGTCCGCCTGCATCGTCGACTACAAGACCGGCGCGCCGCCCTCGGCGAAGACGATCTTCTCCGGGTTCTCGCCCCAGCTCACCCTGGAGGCGGCCATGCTGATGCACGGCGCCTTCAAGGATCTGCCGACGGTGCGGACGACGCCGGACCTGCTCTACGTCCACGCCTCGGGCGGCCGGAAGCCGTTCGTGCCGATCCCGGTGAAGGCGCCCCGGGGCGAGGAGCGTGACGTCGCGGCGATCGTCGCCGAGCACGCCGCAAGGCTCCGGGGTCTGGTCGCCCGGTTCATGACCGGCGAGGCGGCCTACACGGCCCGGCCCTACCCGCAATTCGCCAGCCGATACGGGTCGTATGACCACCTCGCCCGGGTGCTGGAATGGTCGCTCGGGGGTGAGGAGAGCGGGGAAGGCTGACGGGTTCGTCGTGCCTGCGCGACTGCCTGTGACTCGCGCTAAGGTCGCTCCTGGGAGCGGTTGGCGAAGGCTCGGCAGCCGCGTTCCGTATCGGGAGGGCCGAATGGCCGCCATAGAACCTATGGCTGACCCCGCCGCCAGGGCACGTTCGCCGGGCTCGGGCGGCGCACCGCAGGGTGGGTTCGCCGCGCTTGTTCCGGAACTGGGGGTTACGGATCTAAATGCCAGCCTTCGCTTCTGGTGCGGATTGCTCGGCTTCGGGATCGCCTACGACCGTCCGGCCGCGCGCTTCGCTTACCTGACGCGTGGTTCGGCGCAGATCATGCTGTACCAGCGCAACGGGTCGTGGGAGACGGGCGCCCTGCACCGCCCGTTCGGTCGGGGGATCAACCTCCAGACCAAGGTCGAGCCGCTGGATCCGGTCCTGGCCGCGCTCGACGCGGCGGGCTGGCCGATCTTCGAGGGGCCCGGCGAGGCGTGGTACCGTGTCGGGGATGCCGAGCATGGCCAGCGGGAATGCCTGGTGCAGGATCCCGACGGGTACCTCGCCCGCCTCGTGGAGAGCCTGGGGGTCCGGGCACCCGCGGGTGGCTGAGTTCGGAGAGCCTCGGGCGGACCTGCGTCTTTACATCCTCCGCGGACCTCACGGCGTCATGCTTCGCGCTTGAGATCAACGTTCGGTCGACGCCTTGGCAGTCCAGAACGACCACCCGCCCTCCCTCCCCCGCAAAGGGGGGAGAGACGCGTCTGGTGCCGTCCGTTGCCCGCATCCGGCAGCGTTGTCGAACATCGCAGCCTGCATGCGGAGGGAGGACGCGGGGACCTCGAAGTTCGATGGGTGAATGCGTCGCCTCTGCGTGAAAGGCGGCCTGATACGTCCTAGAAAAACGCCTGCAGCCCCGTCTGCGCCCGGCCCAGAATCAGGGCGTGGACGTCGTGCGTGCCCTCGTAGGTGTTGACCGTCTCGAGGTTCTGGGCGTGGCGCATCACGTGGTACTCGCCCATGATGCCGTTGCCGCCGTGCATGTCCCGGGCGGTGCGGGCGATGTCGAGCGCCTTGCCGCAATTGTTGCGCTTGATCAGCGAGATCATCTCGGGCGCCATCCGGCCCTCGTCCATCAGCCGCCCGACCCGGAGCGACGCCTGGAGGCCGAGCGCGATCTCGGTCTGCATGTCGGCGAGCTTTTTCTGCACCAATTGCGTCTGGGCGAGGGGCCGGCCGAACTGCTTGCGCTCCAGGGTGTAGCTGCGCGCCCGATGCCAGCAATCCTCCGCCGCGCCCATGGCGCCCCAGGAGATGCCGTAGCGCGCCCGGTTGAGGCAGCCGAACGGTCCCTTGAGCCCGGAGACGTTCGGCAGCAGCGCGTCCTCGCCGACCTCGACCCCCTCCATGACGATCTCGCCCGTGGTGGAGGCGCGCAGGGACAGCTTGCCCTTGAGCGTCGGCGCCGAGAGACCCGTCATGCCCTTCTCGAGGACGAAGCCGCGGATCGCGCCCTCGTGCGCGTCGGACTTCGCCCAGACCACGAACACGTCGGCGAAGGGGGCGTTCGAGATCCACATCTTGGCGCCCGAGATCCGGTAGCCGCCGTCGATCTTCTCCGCCCGGGTCTTCATACCGGCCGGGTCCGAGCCGGCATCGGGCTCGGTCAGGCCGAAGCAGCCGATCCATTCCCCCGAGGCGAGCCTCGGCAGGAATTTCTTCCGCTGCTCCTCCGAGCCGTAGGCGTGGATTGGGTACATCACGAGCGAGGATTGCACGCTCATCATCGAGCGGTAGCCGGAATCCACCGCCTCCACCGCCCGGGCCACGAGGCCGTAGGCCACGGAGGAGGCGCCCGCGCAGCCGTATTCCTCGGGGAGGGTCACGCCGAGAAGGCCGAGCGCGCCCATCTTCCGGAACAGCTCGGGGTCGGTCTTCTCGGTGGCGTAGGCCTCAACGATCCCCGGCAGCAGCTGCTCCTGCGCGAAGCTCTGGGCGACGTCGCGGATCGCCCGCTCGTCCTCGGTGAGCTGATCCTCCAGCAGGAACGGATCCTCCCAGACGAAGCGCGCGGAGGCCGGGGCCGACGGGGAAGCGCTGCCCGGGGGGCGCATCGGAGCGTTCATGGGGTTCCTCGCAAGGTGTGCGTCCGGCCTCGCGGGCCCGCGCTTGGGCCTACCCTAGACCCGTCCGGCGTGCCGTCCAACGCACCGGGTGACGCCCGAGCCCCGCCGTCACGCCCGGCCAAGCACCGTGAGCCACGCCAGCGTGGTGAGCGGCGCAAGCAGGGTCGAGACCAGCACGGAGGCCGCGACCATCCCGGTCTCGGTCCGGTAGCGCGCCGCCAGCAGGTAGGCGTTGATCCCCACCGGCATCGCGGCGAACAGCGTGGCGACCCCCGCATAGGCGGCGGGCATCGAGAACACGTGGAAGGCGAGGACCCACACGGCGAGCGGGTGCAGGAGGTTCTTCAGGGTGGCGATCACCAGCGCGCCCTTGAGGTCGAACAACACCCGGTAGCGCTTCAGCCCGGCGCCGAGCGCCACCAGCGCGCAGGTCGAGGCGGTGCCGGCGAAGGCATCGATGAGGGACTGGACGATCCCGGCCGGCGCGACGCCGACGCCCTTCATGGCCATTCCGATCAGGAGCGCCACGAAGATCGGGTTCTTGAGCAGCACCAGGGCGAGGCCGCGGATCCGCGCCAGCACGGGCAGGCCGGAATCGGATTCGATCAGGAAGGTGGCGCTGCCCATCATCAGCGGCAGGTGCACGGCCAGCAGCATGAACAGCGGAAAGGCGCCCTCCTCGCCATAGGCCTGGAGGATCATCGGCACGCCGACGAACACGGTGTTCGACTGGCTCGCCGCGAAGCCGTGCAGGATCGCCCCCCGCCGCTCGATCCCCGCGCGCCGCCGGGCGATCAGCGTGCCGAAGTACCAGGACAGGCCGGCGCCGCCGAAATACGAGACCCAGTAGGACCAGGCCACGGTGCCGCTCATGCCGGGCTTCGTCAGCGTGGCGATGATCAGCGCCGGCACGGCGACCGCGAAGACATATTCTGACAGGCCGTCGCTGACCTTCTCGGATAGGAGCCCCGCGAGCGCGGCCGCCCAGCCGATCAGGACGATCCCGAAGATCGGGGCGATAATGGCGAGGGCGTTCACGGATCCGGGCGGTGTGCGGGAGGGCGGAATGTCCGCCCATAGCATGCCGCCGCGGCCGCTTGCGCCGGCGTCCGAAGAATAGGTCGCCGGCTCCCGCCGCGGGGAAAACCGCTCTCCGCCCTAGGCTTACTTGTTCTCCAGCACCTGCATCGGGTCCGTGCGCTGGCTCGCCGGCGGCTCCTTGGTGAGGTTGGCACCGTTCTCCCGCTGGACCTTCACGTCGCGCGGCGAACCCGGCCCGCCCACGGCAGTGCCCCCGTCGCTGCTCTGCGTCGGAACGGTGCCGGAGGCGAGTTCCAGGCACGTCACCATCTCGACGTAGGACGGGTAGCCGCCGGCCTTGAACTGGTCCTCGCACTGCCGTTTGGCCGCCGGGCTGTAGCTGCCCCAATGATGCTCGGCCTCCTTCCTGGCCTCCCGCTCGGAGCGCAGGCAGCCGTCATAATTGGCCTTGTCGCTGATCGACGTGTTGGTGACCTGCGCGGACCGGCAGGTCTGCTCGACATCGAGGTTCGGCACCGTGTCGGCGCGGGCGGGGCCGGCCAGGGCGCCGAGCAGGATCGCGGCGGCGACTGTGGGAAGACGTTTCATGGTGTTCAGAGCTCGCGCTTGGGTGGTGCCCGCAACAGGCTTCGCCGTCAAAACGCGCCAGCGTCGGTTTCGGCACCGTTTCCGAACCGTGACGAATCGCGAGTTGCCGACGGAGGCGGGGCTGGCCCTGGAGCGGCGGATGGGGCCATTGAGTTAAAACCCGTGGGATCCTCGTGGCGGCCGCCACCGAGGCGATGGCGAACTCCGTGCAGGCGATCGTGAAGCCGGCGACCCGCCGGCGCGGATCGGCGACCCGCGCGGTCGAGAGGGCGACGCGCACCGACGCTCAGGGTACACCGCCCGGCCTCCGCGGGCGACCGGGACGCCGTTCCGGCATTCCGAGAGCCTGATGTCGGAGGTCGGCCCGTTCCGAACCCGCGTCCAGGCAGTCTGACTGCGCGGGTAAAGTCTTGCTCGAGCCGGAGACAGGGATCCCGGCCGCTCCGCTCCCGCGGCCGGGATTGGTTCGGTGGCGCTCAGGCTTCCGCGTGCGCGTCGCGCAGCGCCCGGTCGAGGTCGCCGTACAGGTCGTCCGTATCCTCGATGCCGGTGGACAGGCGCAGCAGGTCTGGCGGGCAGGCGCTGCCCGGGCCCTCCACCGAGGCGCGGTGCTCGATCAGGCTCTCGACGCCGCCGAGCGAGGTCGCCCGCTTCCACAGCCGCACCCGCGCGGCGGTGGCGATGGCCCCGGCCTCGCCGCCCGCGACCCGGATCGACAGCATGTAGCCGAATCCGTCCCGCATCTGCCGGCGGGCGACCGCGTACCCGGGATCGTCCGGCAGGCCCGGATACAGGACCCGGCTCACCAGCGGGTGCCCGCTGAGGCGTTGGGCGAGCCGCAGGGCAGCCTCCGCCTGCGCCGCCGCCCGCAGGTGCAGCGTCCGGAGCGAGCGCATGAGCAGATAGGCCTCGAACGGTCCGAGGATGCCGCCGCTGCCGGCGCGGATGCCGCGGATCCGCTCCCAGAACGCGTCCGCGGTAGCGCCGGCCAGCACGCCCGCGACCACATCGGAATGGCCGTTGAGGATCTTGGTGGCCGAATGCATGACGATGTCGGCCCCGAGGTCGAGGGGGCGGGTATGCACCGGCGAGGCGGCGGTGGAGTCGACCGCGAGCCGGGCCCCGGCGGCGTGGGCGATCTCCGCGGCGGCGGCGATGTCGGTGACCGTCCAAAGCGGGTTGCCGGGTGTCTCGATCCAGACGAGCTTGGTCCGGCCGGGCTGGATCGCGGCGCGCAGGGCGCCTAAGTCGTCGGTCTCCACGAACGACAGCGTCAACCCGCGCCGGGGCGCCTCCTCGCGCAGCCAGCGCTTCAGCGCCCAATACATGACGGTTCCGGCGACGACGTGGTCGCCGGGTTCCAGCGCGCCGAACGCGGCGGTGGCGGCCGCCATGCCGGACCCGAACAGCAGGGCGCCGGCCCGGGCATTCTCCAGCATCGCCAGGACCGCTTCGGTCTCGCGCACCGTGGCGTTGTCGGGTCGGGCGTAACTGTAGCCCGAGCTGTAGCCGTTGTCGGGGTCGCGGACGAAGGTGGTGGAGAGGTGGAGCGGCCTCACCACCGCCCGGGTCTGAGGCTCGATCCAGCCCATCGCCTGCGCGGCGAGGCTCCGGGGCGCCAAATCAGACATTCCGTCGCGCCGGGTATCCGATAAACCCTGCGGCGCGTTAGGCTGTGACATCTGGCGATTCCCGGCGGATGGAGACGGGCGCGTGCCACGGCGCAGGGGGCTCGGCAACCCGTGCCACCGGAGACGGACGACATGACCGCCGCCACACACGTCGCCGAAGGCTCCGCCCTTCCGCGCTGGCTCCGGCTCGCCGCCGCGATCCTGCCGGTGGCGGCCACCGCAATGGTCGGGTCGATGGCGACCCAGGCGGAGATCCCGGGCTGGTATGCAAGCCTGAACAAGCCGGTCTTCAACCCGCCCGACTGGGTCTTTCCGGTCGCCTGGACGCTCCTCTACACGATGATCAGCGTCGCGCTGTGGCGGCTGCTGGGCGCGCAGCCGCGCACCGGACCGGGCCGCGAGGGCTGGTGGCTCGCGCTCGCCGCCTTCCTCGTCCAGATCGTGTTGAACGCCGCCTGGACACCGGTCTTCTTCACCGCCCACGCCATCGGGGCCGGCCTGATCGTGGTGGCGATGCTGTTGGTGATGGTGCTGTGGACCATCCGGCTGACGTGGCGTTTCGACCGGCTCGCAGCCTGGCTGCTGGTGCCCTACGCGGCCTGGGTCGCCTTCGCGACGCTGCTCAACGCCGCCATCCTGCGGTTGAACTGAGCGCGCGCCGGGGGCGGACTAAGATCCATCGGACCACGATCTCCCGTCGTTGCCGACATCCTTCGCGCCCCGCTGGCACGGCCACGTCAGGATCAGGGGGGATATCCGCCTCGAACCCCGCTCATCCGAGTTGCTACGCCCGGGCCGGCCTTCAGCGTGGACCCACGGACAACGCAGCGACGGCGCCGACGATCACCATCGCCTGGAAACCCATCGCGGCGACGACGAGCCATTTCAGGATCGCGTATTGCAGATCGGCAATCGCGATCCTGAGATCCGCCTGCGACGCCATTCCCGCCAAAATTGCCTCGCGCGCGTCACGCAGCGCGCCGGTCACGGCGTCGGCCTGCACGTCCGAGAACCCGGCCGCCTGCAGCGTGCGCGCGATCGCCAAAGTGTCGAGTGCGGCGAGACTCATGGGCGCGAAGCTCGCACGCGCCGCCCTGCCTGGCAGGTCCTCAGACCCGCGAAGCCGCAGTCAGGTCAATGTTCGTCACCCGCGGATTCCTCGCCCGCGGGTTTCCCGTCTCCGCGGGCGCGGTGGAGCAGGAAGATCGCGAAGACCATCGTGACGATCAATCCGGCCAGCACGCCGAGTTCGATCATCGAGGCCTGGAACAGCGCCTGCTTCTCCGGCGACCAATCCTTGGCGTGGGTGATCTCCGAGGATTGGAGCGTGATCACCAGGACCCGCCGGATCGAGGCGATGAGCCCGACAATCAGGAACGGCTCGCAGGTCAGCGTCCCCGACCGCATCGAGACCCGCACGGTGTGCAGGATCTCGATCAGCATCAGCAGGAACAGCAGCCGGTCGATCACCTCGAGGATCTGCTCGGCGCCCCCGAGGGCCCGCAGGGCCTGCCAAGTCAGTCCGGCAGCGTCGATCAGCGCCACGAGAGCGGTGACGGCGAGCAGGAGCCCGAGCGCCGCGTAGATCGCGTGCTCCGTGTGAAGGAAGATCGCGCTGGCGATCCGCGTCAGCTGGCCCTGCTTCATCGACCGATCCGGCATTGGGTCCCCCGAAATCATCACCCGAACAGAGTTATGCCGCACCGTCCGGCCGCCGATGAGAGCGGCGCGCGCGCCCGGTCAGTGGAAGAACGGCAGCGCGTGCGGGGCGAGATAGCCGAAGCCCAGCAGAGCCGCCCCGGCAAGCCCCAGGAAACCGCCGGCGAAGACCAGGACGGCGATGCCGGTGATCACCTCGGCCGAGGCCAGCACGATGCCGATCTGGAAGGCCGCCGAGGCCAGTTCGTAATGATGGTAGCGCAGCAGCGACAGGTCGCGCCGCTCCTCGGAGGCCCGGGCCTTCGCGGTCAGCTCCTTGCGGCCCTCGCCGGTGGCGGGCTCGGATTCCCACCGCGCCAGGGTCTTGGCCCATTCGGCGCGCTTGGCCGCGATGGCGTCCTGGTTCGGCGCCGGGGGCACCAGGGCCAGGGCCTCGTCGGCGGTCTTGAGCACCGTCGCGCGGATCGTGCGGGCCTGGAAATAGGCCCATTGATTGGCGGCCTCGACGTTGGAGCCGATGGATTCCGTCTGGGCGGCCTTGCCGAGGGTCTCGCTGAAGGCGAGGAACAACGCCAGGATCGAGATCAGGAGCGCGACGCGCTTGTTCGAGCCTTCGATCGCCCCGTGACCACCCGACATTGTTTCGCGAGTCCCCGTTGATTCGTCGGCGGGAGTCACAGCCCATCGCGGCCGCGTGCGCAATGCGCGGCGGCGGCCTATTCCGCCGCGATCCGAGGCGGCAGCGCCCGGCCGTCATTGGCCGGGTGGCGCGCCTCGCCGTAGCCCGGCGCGTCCTCCGGCTCGTCCCGCATGCCCACGAAGCGGCCGAACATCCGCTTGAGCAGGTGCGAGAGGTCGTCCATCAGCACGAAGATCGCCGGCACGAAGACCAGCGACAGCACCGTCGACACGATCAGGCCGCCGATCACCGCCACCGCCATGGGGGAGCGGAACTCGCCGCCGATGCCCAGCGCCATCGCGGAGGGCACCATGCCGGCCGCCATGGCGATGGTGGTCATCACGATCGGCCGCGCGCGCTTGCGGCCGGCATCGACGATGGCGGTGTTGCGGTCGACGCCCGCGCGAATCTGCTCGACGGCGAAGTCGACCAGCATGATCGCGTTCTTGGTCACGACGCCCATCAGCATCAGGATGCCGATCACCACCGGCATCGAGATCGGCATGTGGCAGATCAACAGCGCCAGGATCGCGCCGCCGATGGAGAGCGGCAGCGAGAACAGGATGGTCATCGGCTGGAGGAAGTTGCCGAACAGCAGGATCAGCACGCCGAACACCATCATCAGGCCGGCGCCCATGGCGAGCGCGAAACCCTCGAACACCTCACCCATCACCTCGGCGTCGCCGGTCTGGCTGATCGTGACCCCGGGCGGCAGATTTTTGGCGGTGGGCAGGTTCATGACCTGGGTGATCAGCTCCGCCAGCGCGTCCGTGCCCTGCATGTCGCCCTCCAGGGCGACGCGCACCGCGCGGTCGTAGCGGTCGATGCCCGTGGGGCCCTGGCCGAGGCTGATATCGGCCACAGTGGCGAGCGGGACGGCGGCCCCGCCCTTGACCGGCACCTTCAGGGTTTCGAGTTCGGAGAGCCGGCCGCGCAGGCTCTCGGGCAACTGAACCCGAATCGGCACCTGCCGATCGGTGGCGTTGAACTTGGCGAGGTTCATGCCGATGTCGCCGATCGTGCCGACCCGCACGGTCTCCGCGATGGTGTCGGTGCTGACGCCGAGATCGGCCGCCACCCCGGGCTTCGGCCGGATCCGGACCTCGGTCCGGTCCAGGGGCGCCGTCGACATGACGTTGACGAGGAAGGGAACCCGCTGGGCCTCGCGCTGGAGCTTGGCGGCGACCTCCGCCACCACCGCCTTGTCGGGTCCCGCGATGATCAGCGCGAGGTCCCGCTGCCCATTCTCGCGCAGGGCCCAGAAGCGCAGATCCGGCTCCTCGCGCAGGATCGCCGCGACCTCGGCATCGACCTGCTTCTGCGTCCGGTGGCGGGTGTTCTTCGGGGTGAGGTTGATGGTGAGGCTCGCCAGCCGCACCTCCTTCTTGGCCGGAAGCTGGCGGCCCCCGTCCACGAACACGCTCTTCACTTCAGGAAGTGCGCGGATCTTCGCCTCGATCCGGTCGGTGACTTGGACCGTGTCCGCGAGCCGGGCGCCCGGCGGCAATTCGAGGACGAACAGCGTCCGCGCCTGATCCTCCGCCGGCAGGAAGCCCGCGGGCAACAGGCCCGTGGAGGCGATCGAGGCGGCGAAGCACGCGATGCCCAGGACCAGCGTGATGAATTTGTGCCGGACCGACCAGGCCACGAGGCGGGTGTAGCCGCGCATCACGACACCGTCCCGGGTGTGGTCCGGCCCGTGGTCGCGCAGGAAATAGGCGGCGAGCAGCGGCGTGATCAGGCGCGCGACGAGCAGCGACATGAACACCGCCGCCGCGATGGTCAGGCCGAACTGCTTGAAATACTGGCCGGCGATGCCGCCCATGAACGACACGGGCGAGAAGATCGCCATGATCGTCGCCGTGATGGCGATGACCGCGAGCCCGATCTCGTCCGCCGCCTCCAGAGCGGCCCGGTATGGTGTTTTCCCCATCCGCATGTGCCGGACGATGTTCTCGATCTCCACGATCGCGTCGTCCACCAGGATGCCCGTGACCAGGGTGATCGCCAGCAGGCTCACGGCATTGAGCGAGAAGCCGAGCGCGCTCATCACCCAGAAGGTCGGCAGCACCGAGAGCGGCAGCGCCACCGCGGCGATCAGCGTCGCCCGCCAGTCCCGCAGGAACAGCAGCACCACGACGACCGCGAGGGCGGCGCCCTCGATCAGCCCCATCATGGCCGAGTGGTAATTGCCGATCGTATTGTCGACGCTGGTGTCGATCAGGTCGAAGCGCACATCGGGATTGGCCGCGTGAAGCGCTGCGATTTTCTTGGCCACCCCGACCGAGACGTCGGCGTCGCTGGCGCCGCTCGCCCGGGAGATCGCGAAGGCCACCACCGGCTCGCCGTTGAAGCGCGCGAAGGTGCGCGGCTCCTCGGCGGTGTCCGAGAGTGTCGCCAGCTCGTCGAGGCGGACCTTGCGGTTGCCCGGGACGACGATGGAGGTCTTGGCCAGCGTGTCGAGGCTCGCCGAGGCGGCAAGCGCCCGGATCGACTGTTCCTGGCCGCCGATCTCCGCCCGGCCGCCGGCCATGTCGGCGGAGGTCAAGCGCAGCTGCCGGTTCACGTCGGCGGCGGTGATGCCGAGCGCCAGCAGCCGGTCGGGCTTCAGAGTGACGCGGATCTCGCGGGCGACGCCGCCCAGCCGCTCGACGCCGCCCACGCCCTTCACGCTCTGGAGGCTGCGGGCGACCACGTCGTCCACGAACCACGACAGGTCCTCGGGCGTCATGGCCGGCGCCGAGGCGCCGTAGACCATGATCGGCAGCCCGGCGATCTCGACCCGGGACACGATCGGCTCGTCGATGGTGCGCGGCAGGTTCTGGCGGATCTTGGCGATCGCGTCCTTGACGTCGTTGGTCGCCCGGTCCTGGTTCACCTCCAGGCGGAACTCGATCGTCGTCGTCGAGATGCCCTCGGTGATGGTCGACAGGATGTGTTTGACGCCCTTCACCCCGGCGACCGAATCCTCGACCCATTTGGTGACCTGGGTCTGCAGCTCGGCCGGCGCGGCACCCGATTGGGTGATCGTCACCGAGACGATCGGGATGTCGATGTTCGGGAACCGGGTGATCGGCAGCGTGCGGAAGCTGACGAGACCGAGGATCATCAGGACCAGGAACAGCACCACCGAAGGGAGCGGCTTCCGGATCGCCCAGGCGGAGATGTTGAGGCGCATGGCTGATCCTACCGCGGGGCCGCGTCGGCCATGGGGGCGGCCATGGGGGCGGCCATCGGTGTGCTGATAGGAGCAGCCACGGCCCGCACCCGGTCGCCGTCGCGCAGGAAGCTGCCGGCGCGGGCCACGATGCTCTCGCCGGCGGCGACCCCGGAACGGATCTCCGTGAAGCCCTCGGCGGAGAGGCCCGTCGCGACGGTCCGGGCCTCAACGCGGCCGTCCTTCACCACGAGCACGCTGGCTTGGCCGTCGGCAGCGTAGAGCAAGCTGGAGACCGGCACCGCGACGCCCGTGCGGCGCGCCACCTCCACATTGCCGCGGGCGAAGGCGCCGATCCGCAGGGCCGGATCCTCGGCGAGCCGGATACGGATCTTGCCGAGGCGCGTCGCACGTTCGACCTCCGGATAGACCCGGCGCACCGCGCCCGTGAGGTGCCGGCCGTCATCGAGATCGAGGCTCGCCGGGTTGCCCACCTGGATGCGCGCCAGCGAGGTCTCCGGCACCTCGCCCTCCAGCTCGATCTCGCCCCGGGCGATCAGGCGGAACAGCGGCTCGCCCACAGCGGTGGCGGTGGCGCCGACCCGGGCGGTGCGGCGGTTGACGATGCCGGCCTCCGGGGCACGGATGTCGGTGCGCGCCCGCCGCAGGGCGATCTCGGATCCCGCCGCCCGGGCGGTGGCGAGGTCGGCCTGGGCGGATTGCAGGCCGCCCCGGGCGGCGGCGAGCCGGCCCTCGGCCCCCTGGGCCGCCGAGACGCGCTGCTCCAGCACGGCCGCGGTGGAGTTGCCGGTCTTGGCCAGCGCCTGCGCGCGTTCGAGCGCCTGCTTGGCCTCGACATTGGCGGCCTCCGCCTGGACGATCTGACTCTGGGCCTGGACGATGGCCGCCTGAGCCCGGGCGATCGCCGCCGTATTCGACGCCTCCTGGGTGACGATCATTTCCTGGGAGAGGCGTGCGAGCACCTGTCCCTTGGCGACGCGATCCCCCTCCTCGACGAGGAGATCGGTGATGCGCAGGCCCTCGACCTCGGGGGAGACGAGGATCTCGTCCCGGGGGACCAGCGTGCCGGTGACGACCGCCCGCTCGACGATCTCGCGGCTCTCCGCCGGGACGACGGTGACTGCGGGCGCGATGGCGGCGGCGTCAGGGACGGCGGCGCTCTCGACCGCCCGGGCCGGCGCCGTCGCCAGGATCGCGAGCGCGCACAGGAGAGAGAGGCGAGACACGCGCCAACACACAGAGTTCACGACGGGGCCTCGCAGTCGGCGCTCGAGTCTTCACGCAGCTTCCTCGCTGGGTAGCTCGGCGTTTTCATGGCGTATTGTCGTCACCGAGACCGAATGTAGCGCCGCCCGAGGAGGCCGTCGCCGGACCACACGCCGCATGTCGTCATGTGCAGGCACGTGCCGCTTTTCGATCGTTTTCCTGCAACCCGCCGGGGACCGCGACGTTGTTCCCGCACTGGACTTGTTGCGACCGGGAAAAGGTTCGATGAGCATCTTTCAGATCAAGCAGACGACGAGCGGCGCCGTGCTCTGGACCGGTGCGGCCGACGACGAGCAGACTGCGCTCGACGCCATGGCGCGCGAGGCGGGCTATCGGGACTTCAAGGCCATTCCGGACACGATCCGCGCCAATGGTATCGAGGCGGCCAGGCTCGACCTGATCTCCTGACGGTCTGCCGGACTTTCCGGGGGCCGAACAAAGGTCCCATGAAACCTCTGCCGCTCGGCGGCATCGATGAAACGTCGCGGTAATGCGCTGTGACCCCGGGGGTGCTTCGCCGAGGCCGTCCACGCCCTGGAGAGGGCGCAGGCCTCGCGGGGCCCCCCCCTTTTTCGTCAGGCCGGTACGGGGCTTCGCGCGGCCGTGGGCCTGCCCCCAAACAGGCTGAGCGTCGCGACGATGCCGCAGGCGGCCGCTGCCATCAGCCAGTAGCTCGGTGCCGCGCGGTCGCCGGTCTTCTCGATCAGATAGGTCGAGACCATCGGGGTGGCCGTGCCGAACAGGGCGGTGGCAAGGCTGTAGGCCAGAGAGAAGCCGCTCGCCCGAACGTGGGCCGGCACGACCTCCGACAGCGAGACCACCATCGCGCCGTTGTAGACCCCGAAGAAGAACGAGAACCACAATTCGACCGCGAGCATCTTGGCGAAAGTCGGATCGGCGACGAGCCAGTGCAGGGCCGGGTAGGTCGTCAGCAGCGACAGAATCGAGATCGTCAGCAGCACCGGCTTGCGCCCGATCGAGTCCGAGATCGCCCCGCCCACCGGCAGCCAGACGAAGTTGGTGATGGCCACGCACAGCGTCACCAGCAGGCTGTCGGTCTCGGTGAGCTTGAGGACGGTCTTGCCGAACGTCGGGGTGTAGACGGTGATCATGTAGAAGGTCACCGTGGTCATCGTCGTCAGCATCATGCCGAGCAGCACGATCCGCCAGTTGGCGGCGACGGTCGTGAGGATCTCGCGCGTCCCGGGGTGGTGGGTCCGCTTGGCGAAGGCCGCCGTCTCTTGGAGCGAGCGCCGGATAAAGAAGATGAACGGCACGATCAGGCAGCCGATCAGGAACGGGATCCGCCAGCCGAAATCGCCGACCTGCTGCTTGGTCAGGAAGGCGTTGAGCCCGTAGCCGATCAGGGCGGCGAACAGGATCGCCACCTGCTGGCTCGCCGACTGGAACGACGTGTAGAAGCCGCGCCGCTGCGGCGTGGCGATCTCGAACAGGTAGATCGAGACGCCGCCAATCTCGACGCCCGCCGAGAACCCCTGCAGCAGGCGCCCGGCGAGCACGATCAGCGGAGCCGCGAGGCCGATCGTGGCGTAGCTCGGGCAAAAGGCGATGAGCACGGTGCCGCTCGCCATGATCGCCAGGGTGACGATCAGGCCCTTCCGGCGCCCGATCCGGTCGATATAGGCGCCGAGCACGATCGCTCCGAGGGGGCGCATCAGAGCGCCAAGCCAGAACGTGCCGAAGGTCAGCAGCAGCTCGGTTGTCTCGTTGCCCGAGGGGAAGAACGCCTTCGCGATGGCGGTGGCGTAGAACCCGAACAGGAAAAAGTCGAACATCTCCAGGAAATTGCCGCTCGTGGCGCGGAGGATCGCTCCGATCCTGGATTTGAGGGTCGCCTCGACGGCACCCGGATCACCGGACATGATTCCACGCTCCCTGGGGGCCGCTCAGGCCCCGATCCATTGCATGGCGATGATCGTGCCGGTCACGGTCAGCGCGCCGCCGATGCGGGTGGCGATCTGCGCGAAAGGCATCAGCGCCATGCGGTTGGCCGCCGTGAGGATCGCCACGTCGCCGGTGCCGCCCTGACCGCTGTGGCAGGCGTTCACGATGGCGGTCTCGATCGGGTACATGCCGAGCCAGCGTCCGACGAAGAAGCCCGTCACCATCAGCGTCGCCACCGTCGACACGATGGTGATCAGGTTCACCAGGGTGAAGGCGGCTATCAGCTCGTTCCAGGGGGTGAGCGCGACGCCGATGGCGAAGAGCAGCGGGTAGGTCATCGAGACCTGGACGAACTTGTAGACCACGAAGCCGCCGGCCTGGAGATGGGGCGACACGGCGCTGGCGAGCTTGGCGAAGACCGCCAGGAACAGCATCGCCACGGGCGCCGGGAGCCCGACCAGGTGGTGGGCCATCACGCCGAGCAGGTAGAGGGTGATGGCGGTGAGCCCCGCGGCGGCGATCGTGGCGGGATCGATCTGTCCGCGCGCCGCCTCTGACTTGGCCTGCGCGTCGCTCGACTTCATCGTGTCCGAATCGGGCTGGAGGCGCCCCTCGCCGGTGAGGTGGGGATAGCGCTTGCCAACGGAATTGAGGGTGCCGGCGAATATGATGGCCGTGAGCGAACCCAGCATCACCGGCGGCAGGACCTGAGCGAAGATCACGCCCTGCTGCTGGCCGAGGATCGCCGCGTAGCCGATGGAGAGCGGGATCGCCCCCTCGCCGACACCGCCGGCCATGATCGGCACCACGATGAAGAAAAAGGTCTTGTAGGGACCGAGACCGAGCAGCGTTCCGACCAGCGTGCCCACGAGGGCCGCGGCCACGGACCCTGCGGCGAGCGGCGCGAAGATCTTGAGGAAGCCCTTGATCAGGACCTCGCGGTCCATCCCCAGGATCGAGCCGACGATGATCGTGGCGATGTAGATGTAGAGAAAGTTGGTGAACTTGGTGAAATCGGTGATCGCTTTCACCATCTGCGCCGGCACCAGCGCGTAGTAGACGAGGGCCGAGGGGATGAAGGTCGCGAAGATCGCCCCGGCGCCGATGCTCCGCAGGATCGGGATGCGCTTGCCGATCTCCGCGCAGGTGAAGCCACCCATCACCAGCACGGCGATCATGGTCGGCCCGTCTGGCTTGATCTCGCCCTCCTGGACCAGGATCGCGAGCAGGATTGCCAGCACGAGGTAGATCGGCAGCGGGATGATGCCGATCTTGAGATCGACGAGGCGCCACCAGCGCTCCGGCCAGGACCCGGCGGCCCGGCCCTCTCCGAGCCGGTCGTCCACCGGCGCGGGAACCGGGCTCGTGGTGGCGGTGCTGGTCATGGCATCCCCCCTGGATCACGCACCACGCACGGGCCGCTTCGGGCTTCGCCGCGCCTCGCGGACACGGTCCGTCAAGGTCCGCACGATCGGCGGAGATACAGTGACGTTTGGCGTATCAGCGCCGGCCAGGGGCGGCAACGCGATGCGGGGAACAAAGGGCGCAACCTGTACCGCGGACGGGGTTGAGGCGCCCGTCGGCGGGGGCAACGGGCGTCGCGGGTTCAAGTCCGGTGGCGCATCTTTTGATGGTGCGTCATCCATTTCCGATAGCCGGCGATAAGCTGGCGGACATGGTCTTTCGTCGTCGTCGGCGGGACGGACGCTGGCACAGTCGATCGGGCGCTGCGCCCAAAAAAGAGGCCCGGCACGGAGCCGGGCCTCGAAAGTTGTCTCGCACGGGGCCGGCGCCGGGACCGAAATTCCGGCGCCGACACTCGCATCAGAAGTCGCGCTGGACGCGGAGGCGCACCGAGGACACCGAGTCCTGCGTGGCGGTACGGACCGCGAAGGTACCGGCGTTGATGCCGGCGATGTTGCTGTAGGCGGTCGGGCTCTTGTCGAGGTCGATTGCCCGGCCGCTCTTCAGGTCGATCTGGGTGTAGTAGCCCTCGACGCCGATATCGAGGTCCTTGACCGGCGACCAGATCAGGCTCGCGCCGGCCACGAACTGGTAGGTGTCGCGCAGCGCCTGGCTCAATTGGTAGAACCGGGTGCCCGGGACGCCGACGGCGTTGGAGCCAAAGCTGTTGGCGCCGTTCGGGTTCGTCAGACCGAAGATCGCGCCCTGAGCGAGGCGCGCACCGGCGGAGAAGCTCTGCTCGCCATAGGAGCCTAACACGGCCGAGCGCCATTCCGGCGACCAGTAGTGCAGGTACGAGGCGACCGCGGTGAAGCTGGTCGAGGTCTGCAGCTGGCCCGTGAACGGGTTGATCGTCGCGTCGGAAAAGTACTGGGCGAACTTCTGACCCTGGATAGTCGTGGTGCTCTGGGTGTAGGACCCCGTGAACGCGGAGTAGCCGGTGTAGAGCTGCGCGCCCTCGCCGTAGGCGCCCTGCAGGTACAGGGCGTCGCCCGGCGCGATGAACGGGGCGTTGATCTTCAGGCCGCCCTGCACCGCCCAGCCCAGCACGCTGTTGGTATGCGGGAGGCCGGTGACGATGCCGCCGCTGCCGACGGCGGTCGCAGTCGACAGGTTGCCGATGTTCAGCTCGTGGGTGGCGGCGGAGAGCTGAGCCGAGCCCCAGGCCTGGTCGAGGCGCACGACGCCGACGAAGTCGGGCAGCCGCGAGCGCTCGATGCTGTCGACGTAGCTGTAGCGGGTCGGGACGCCGCCGGTATAGCCGACGAAGACCGGCGTCGGCTGGTTGGTCACGCCGAAGTTCGACACGCCCCCCGAATTCACGGTGGCGGAGATGTTCTGGGGCGAGAAGATCGGGGTGCGGCGGAAGACCGGGTCTTCGATCGAGAGCGTCGCCGACAGGCCGTTGCCCACCGTCGCCGTGTAAGCGAGCAGGTTGGTGGAGGAATTGTCCGAACCGGCGGTGGCGCCGGCGAACTCGAAGTCGTGGGCGTAGAAGTCGAAGAACGACGACGCGCGACCGGCGGTGAGGCCCGCGAACTGGATGAACGCCTTGTCGACGTTCGAGTACTGCGAGTCGCGGCCGAAGCTGTCGGTGCCGATGCCGGCATAGGCTTGGCCGATGCGCTGCTGGGTGCCGGACTGGCCGACGCCGGAATAGCCGGTCCGGGCGCCGGCATCCAAGCGTACGAAGGCGCGCAGGGTGCCGTAGGCGGTCTGGGTGCGGGCATCGAGGTTGATGCGCATCCGGCCCTGGTAGCCCGACGTGTCGCCGTTGCCGGCGGCGCGCGAGTTGCTGGTCATGTAGCCGCCCTCGAACCGGGCACGGCCCGAGATGCGCAGGCAGGTGTCGGTGCCCGGGATGTAGAAGAAGCCGGCACCGTAGGCGTTGCAGACGCGGACGTACTCGACTGGCACCGCCTTCTTGACCGGCAGGTCGGCAGCGTGCGCGGCCCCCACCGCCGCGAACGCGGCGGCGGACCCGAGCAGCGAGCTCTTCAAGAGCTTCATAGACATCTCCAAAGCTTCGAGACCCGATATCGCCATCCGCGCAGTTTTGATCTGCACTACAGGCACGTTATTTTATTATTCTGCCTATTACAGGCAGCTTTGTTCGGGCACCCGATTTCGAGACGCGCCGATGCATCGGCACATTGTGCAAACCAAAGCTTCACCGCAACATGGATTCACATATCGACTGGGTCTTGTCTCAATATGTCGCAACATCGCAACAAGATTGAGAGCAAATATATCTGCACCTAAGTATCATTTGAAAATCCGACGTACTTATAAAACAGACATTACATAGTTTTGCTATATGTATTAATGGAAATATTATACTATCAAAGAGCAATATTTTGCGAGCTCTCCCGCGGCCCGCCATACGCTCGGCGGACGGCGTTGCCCGCCGTTTTCAAACCGGCAAGACACGACACGCACCCTCTGGACGGGAGAAACGGCCGGCCGGATGTGTCCGGCGCCGATCCGATCGTGATGATGATTCTCGACGCGGCCGACTCACCGCTGTCCGGGGCGTGGCGCCGGCTCCGACGGCGCAGCCGGTCCGACAGGGGCGTCGGCCATCAACCCAACGACGCGTCACGGCGAGCACCGCGGACACGGCCGGCACGGGGCGGCATCAGGATCGAAGTGATGGGCGCAGGCCAGCCGTCGGCGGGCGTCGAGCCGTCCGGCCCAGCCGATAGAGGCGGCCGCATCGCCCGCGAGATCGGGCAGCGCGGGAGCGCCCTGGCATCGGCGGCGCGGGGCGGCGGGCCGGATTCGGGTTCGGAACCGAGCCGAACGACAAAAAAGGCCCGGCCGAAGCCGAGCCTTGAGATCCGTGAAGCACGAGGAAGGCTGCCGGGGCCGAAGCCCCGGCGGGCCGGATCAGAAGTCGCGTTGGACGCGGAAGCGGACCTGGGACACCGAGTCCTGCGTGGCGGTCCGGACCGCGAAGGTGCCGTTGTTGATGCCGGCGATGTTGGCGTAGGCGGTCGGGCTCTTGTCGAGATCGATCGCCCGGCCGTTCTTCAGGCCGATCTGGGTGTAGAAGCCCTCGACACCGATATCGAGGTCCTTCACCGGCGACCAGATGATGCTCGCGCCGGCCACGAACTGGTAGGTGTCGCGCAGCGCCTGGCTCAGCTGGTAGAACCGGGTGCCGGGGGCGCCGACGGCGTTGGAGCCGAACGGGTTGCTGCCGGCCAGACCGCTCACGAGGTTGTAGATCGCACCCTGGGCGAGACGGGCGCTGTTGGAGAAGCTCTGCTCGCCGTAGGAGCCGAAGAAGGCCGAGCGCCATTCCGGCGACCAGTAGTGCAGGTACGAGGCGACCGCCGTGAAGCTGGTCGAGGTCTGCAGCTGGCCCGTATAGGGATTGATCGTCGCGTCGGAGAAGTACTGGGCGAACTTCTGACCCTGGATCGTCGTGGTGCTCTGGGTGTACGAGCCGGTATACGAGGAATAACCGGTATAGAGCTGCGCGCCCTCGCCGTAGGCACCCTGCAGGTACAGGGCGTCGCCCGGCGCGATGAACGGGGCGTTGATCTTCAGGCCGCCCTGAACCGCAAATCCCTGGACCGTGCTGGTGTGGGCGGGGACGAGGACCGGGCCCGTGCCGGTGCTGGCGGCGGTCGACAGGTTGCCGACGTTCAGCTCGTGGGTGGCGGCGGAGAGCTGGGCCGAGCCCCAGGCCTGGTCGAGGCGCACAACGCCGACGAAATCGGGCAGGCGCGAGCGCTCGATGCTGTCGACGTTCCCGTAGCGGCCAGGACCGACGAAGATCGGGGTCGGCTGGTTGGTCACGCCGAAGTTCTGCACGCTGCCCGTGTTCAGGGTGGCGGAGACGTTGAACGGCGAGAAGATCGGGGTGCGGCGGAAGACCGGGTCTTCGATCGAGATCGTCGCCGACAGGCCGTTGCCCACCGTCGCCGTGTAGGCGAGCAGGTTGGTGGAGAAGTTGTCCGAACCGGCGGTGGCACCGGCGAACTCGAAGTCGTGGGCGTAGAAGTCGAAGAACGACGACGCGCGACCGGCGGTCAGCCCGGCGAACTGGATGAACGCCTTGTCGACGTTCATGAACTGCTGGTCGCGGCCGAAGCTGTCGGTGCCGATACCCGGGTAGGCCTGGCCGATGCGCTGCTGCGTGCCGGAGGTGCCGACGCCGGAATAGCCGGTGCGGGCGCCGGCATCCAAGCGCACGAAGGCGCGCAGGGTGCCGTAGGCGGTCTGGGTGCGGGCATCGAGGTTGATGCGCATCCGGCCCTGGTAGCCCGACGTGTCACCGGCAGCGCCGGCCTGGCGGGTGTAGCTGGTCTGGTAGCCGCCCTCGAACCGGGCGCGGCCCGAGATACGCAGGCAGGTGTCGGTGCCCGGGATGTAGAAGAAGCCGGCACCGTAGGCGGTGCAGACGCGGACGTACTCGATCGGCACCGCCTTCTTGACCGGGAGGTCGGCGGCGTGCGCGGCACCCACCGCCGCGAAGGCGGCGGCGGACCCGAGCAGCGAGCCCTTCAAGAGCTTCATAGATATCTCCAAAGCTTCGAGACCCAATGATGCGGACGTGCCCGGTTGACCGGATCTAGCCGCACGTTTTGTAGAGTTGGGCCTGCGTCTTATCGGCAGGCTCCTGCGGGCTCTCGCTTGGCGATGCCCCCGTGCACCTTCACCATGTGCGAACGGGTTTCGGCCGGCAACGTGGATTCGTGTCTGCTCCGGCAGTTCCGAAGCGATGTTGCCGCCTGGCAACAATCTCGGGCGGCTTTGGCCATTATCCGGCCGGTATGGGCCAATTCGGCCGGGGTTTCCGGCGCGTTTTCGGACTCGAATAGCCGGGGGCCGGTATTCGCGAGTCGGCCGATTCGTAAGCGGTGCCCGCCGAAGCGGACGACGTCTGCGGGCACCGGTCTCGAACGTTCGGTTACATTGCCGGCTTACATCGGCGGCGTCAGACCGTCTTTGCCGACGGCGACCCGGCGGGCCGTCATGTGACCATCGTCCTCACGCGCGACCACGACGAATGCTTTGGCGCCCGGGGTGAGCGCCGACGCGTCGGCCGGCGCGAAGCTGACGACCGGGGCCTGGGGCGGAACCAGGATCTGGATGGACTGGCCCTTGCCGTAATCCACGGTCAGCGTCCGCTCCGCAGCGCCGCCACTGGCCGTCACGGTGCCGTTGGTCATCGCGCTCTTGACCCGCGGGGCGTCGGGCGCGGTCGCGCGGGCCTCGGTCGACACGGTGCCGTTGGTCATGGCGGTCTTCACCTTGGTGCCGCCGGCCGTGTGATCGGGGATCATGTCCCAGTCGTAATGACCCTCGCCGGTGCCGCGCATCGCCTCGGGGAACAGCACGACCTCCAAAGCCACCGGGGGCTCGCCCTTGGTGGCCGTGCCGATGAAGACGCCGTCCTTGATCTGGTCCAGATTGGCCGGGACGACCCAGGACACCCTGGCGTCGGGGGCCAGCATCATGGACTCGGACTTGCCGTCGAGGGTCTTCAGCGTGAAGCCGCCGTCCTTGACCGCCTCGATTGTCCCGCGCAGGCGCTCCACCTTCGGCGCGGCCTGGGCCCCGGCGACGGTGGCCATCAGGCCGGCCAGAACAAGAATCGGAAGTTTCGACATATTGGTTCCTCGCGCCACCGGAATCGGTGCGGCGCACGGGACCTGGGGCTGGGATCGCCCGCGTCAGCCCCGGCGAACCTGTGACATCGCGACGTCGTCCGCAGACGGGCGATCAGTCGGTGCGCCCGAGCCGGGCCAGGAACGGCGCGGCGGCCAGCGCAGCGGCCGCCTCGAGGGCGCGGTACTGGGCCACCACCTCCGTACCGAAGACCGAGAGCCGGGCGCCGCCGCCGGCCCGGCCGCCAATCTGGGCCTCGACGACCGGGCGGCCGAAGCCGTTATTCATCGCCTCAACCAGCAGCCACGCCCGCCGGTACGACATGCCCAGGGCCCGGCCGGCCCCCGAGATGGAGCCATGTTCGGCGATCATCTCCAGCAGCCGCACCTTGCCGGGCCCGAGCCGGTGACCCGGCTCGAGATCGATGCGGATGCTCAGCCGGGGCGCATGCCCCGCGGGCGTTGGATCCGTCGGGCTCAGACCGGCAGCGCCAGCAGCGCGACACCCGCCGCGGCGAGACCGACCCCGAGAACCGGCGCGGCGCGCGTTGCGCCGAACCGGGTGCCGGCGAGCCCGAGGCCGAGCCCGGCCGCGTGCAGCAGCGCGGTGGCGGCCAGGAAGCCGAGGCCGAACGAGAGGCCCGAAGCGGTTTCCGGCATCTCGGCCCCGTGCGCGTAGCCGTGGAACACCGCGAAGACCCCGACCAGGGCCGCGAGCAGCGCCACCGGCGCCCGCAGCCCGACGAGGGTGGCGAGGCCGAACACCACGAGGGACAGCGCGATCCCGGTCTCGGCATAGGGCAGCACCAAGCCGGCCATGCCGAGCCCCGCACCGACGCTCATCAGCGCCAGGAACGACAGGGGCAGCGCCCACAGCGCCCGTCCGCCACGCAGGGCCGCCAACAGCCCGACCGCGACCATCGCCAGGACGTGGTCGGCGCCCATCAGCGGGTGCAGGAACCCCGCCGCCGCACCGGTCGCCGCACCGTGGCCGGGATGGGCGAGCGCGGCCTGCGGCAGCAGCACGAGGGCGGCCGGGAGGGCGACGAGGGGAGCGGAGAGCAGGCGCTTCATGGGAGATCCTTCGCTATCCCGGGCAGATGTAGCGCCGTTCCGATCCCTCTGCGAGGGGCCAGAGCGACGCTCACAGGGTCATCGCCTCGTGGACGGCGTCCGGTTCGAAGGGTTCGAGGAAGGCGGCGCCGACGCCGTGCGTGAAATGCCGTTTGACGCAGGCGAGCTTCCGCCCGACCCGGATCGTGGTGCCGAGGGCCAGGAATCGATCCACCAGCAAGGCCACGCCGGAGGCCGAGACGTTGAGTACGTGTCCCGGAAAGGCGTTGCCGCCCTCCAGCGCGACCTCGACGATCTTCTGCCGCGGCACGATGCGGTCATGAACGCGGAGCGGCTCCGGACGGAGATCCTGGGCACGGGCCAGGGTCTCGAACTGGCCGGCCAAGTCCGCGAGCGCAGTCCGCCCGCCCCGGATCGAGCCGACGAATTCCTGGCCCGCCGTCCACTCTATGCGGACGTCGAGCAGGCCGACGTGGCGGATGCTGCAGGTCAGATCTTCGCCCGGTGCCAGATATTGTGCAGACCGGAATCGGATGCCCTCCACCGAGACGTCCGTGGTGATCGCGTAGAAATCCCGACGGCGCCGGTTCCAGCACAAGGCGGGCAAAATGACGAAATGCCGCCGACCCTGCATAACCCTCGACGCCGCGCCCAAGACATGACGCCGTTGTGCGATGGATCAGCCTACCGGGAAATTCAGGCGCTCGATAAAATTGTGTTTATCCCCGCCGCCCGCCGGTGAAACCTCCGGGAAAATTTCTGCGGCGAACCCCGCGAAATTTCTTCCGGGCACCGAGCGCCCGACCGTCCACGCGATCGGTTCGGAACCGCACGCGACCCTGAATACAAAATGCACCTTGACCGTGTGGCATGGATGCTGCCTTGGGATTGTGCATACCAGGGCAGGGTCGGACATGGCCCGCCGCCCTCACGGATCGGTCTCGGCCGGTCCCGCCCCGCCACACGCCTGTACCCGGACCGGTCCCATGGTGCGTCTCGCCGCCTGTCTCCTCGCCGGAATGATCCTCACCGGACCCGCGGCCGCGCAGACTCTGCGCTACGGCATGATGGAGGATCCGGACGCCCTCGACCCGACGCTCGCCCGCACCTTCGCGAGCCGGATGGTCTTCGCCGCCCTGTGCGACAAGCTCGTGGATATCGGGCCCGACCTGAAGCCGGTGCCGCAGCTCGCGACCGCCTGGGAACTCTCGCCCGATGAGAAGGCGCTGACCATGCACCTGCGCCCGGGGGTGCTGTTCCAGGACGGCGAGAGGCTCGACGCCGCGGCGGCCAAGTACTCCATCGAGCGCCACATGACGATGCCGGGCTCGCAGCGCCGCTCCGAGATCGCCCCGATCGCCTCCGTGGACGTGGTCGACGACCTGACGTTCCGCATCAACCTGAAGCAGCCCTTCGCGCCGTTGCTGGCGCAGTTCACCGACCGGGCCGGCATGATGGTCTCGCCGAAGGCCGCCGAGCGGCTCGGGGACAAGTTCGCGTCCGCGCCGGTCTGCGCGGGTCCGTACCGGTTCGTGGAGCGGGTGCCGCAGGACCGGATCGTGGTCGAGCGCTTCCCCGACTACTGGAACAAGGACGCGATCCAGATCCAGCGGATCGAGTTCCGGCCGATCCCCGACGCCACGGTGCGGCTGACCAACCTCCGCGCCGGGCAGCTCGACCTGTTGGAGCGGCTCGCCCCCACCGACGTTCCGCAGGTGAAGCGGGACGCCAAGCTGAAGCTCGACTCCACCACCGAACTCGGCTTCCAGGAGGTCCTGTTCAACCTCGGCAAGGCCGGCTCGCCGGTGGCCGACCCGAAGGTGCGTGCGGCCTTCGAAGCGGCGCTCGACCGCAACGCCATCAATCAGGTCGTCTATAACGGCGAGTTCCTGGCCGGGAACCAGTGGGTCAACCCGAAGAACCCGAACTACCTCGCCGCGTACCCGATCCCGAAGCGGGACGTCGCCAAAGCCAAGGCCCTGCTCGCCGAAGCCGGCAAGCCGAACCCGCAGATCACGCTCACCGTCTACGCCAACAGCGAGTCGCCCCAGGTGGGCCAAGTGATCCAGGCGATGACCAAGGAGGCGGGCTTCGACGTGAAGCTGCAGGCGGTGGACTTCACCACGGCCCTCGATGCCGCCGACAAGGGCAATTACGAGGCGCAGCTCTATTCCTGGAGCGGGCGCTCGGATCCGGACGGCAACACGTTCAGCTTCCTCGCCTGTAAGGCCGCGCTGAACTATCCCAAATACTGCAGCCCGGAGGCCGACGCGGCCCTTCAGGCCGAGCGCGGCACCGTCGATCCGGTGAAGCGCCAGGCCGCCTGGAAGGCGCTCGCCGATCAGGTCCTGAAGGACCGGCCGGGGATCTATATCCTGCACCGGAAGCTGCTCTGGGCCTACAGCCAGAAGCTCACGGGCTTCGTGCCCTATCCAGATGGGCTCGTGCGCTTCCCCGGCCTGAAGCTCAATTGATGCTGCGGTTTCTGGCCCGACGCCTCGCCCTGGCGGTCCCGACCCTGATCCTCGCCTCGATGATCATCTTCGCCCTCCAGCAATTGCTGCCGGGGGACGTCGCCACGGCTCTGACCGGCGAGGAGCGCGACCCGCAGGTGATCGCCTTCATCCGCGAGAAGTACCACCTCGATGCGCCGCTTCCGGTGCGCTACGGCTACTGGGCCGGGGGCGTGCTGCGGGGCGACCTCGGCGAGTCGATCCGCCTGCAGAAGCCGGTCTCCGAACTCATCGTCGAGAAGCTGCCGGTGACGCTCGAACTCGCGTGCCTGGCCATGCTGGTGGCGCTCGCCATCGGCGTGCCCATGGGGGTGCTCTCGGCGGTCAAACAGGGCCAGGCCGCCGACACGATCGCCAACGGGATCGCCCTCTGGGGCCTGTCGGTGCCGAATTTCTGGCTCGGGATCCTGCTGATCCTGCTGTTCTCGGTGGAACTCGGCTGGCTGCCGGCCTCGGGCTACGTCTCGCCCTTCGAGAGCTTGTCCGAGAACCTCGCCGCCATGGTGATGCCGGCCTTCGTGCTGGGCAACGCCATCGCGGCGGTGATGATGCGCCACACCCGGGCGGCGATGCTGGGCGTGCTCGGCTCCGATTACGTCCGCACCGCGCGCGCCAAGGGCGTCTCGCCGTTGCGGGTGACCCTGCGGCACGCGCTGCCCAACGCGGCGATCCCGATCATCACCCTGGGGGCGCTGGAATTCGGGCAGCTTCTGTCGGGGGCGGTGCTCACCGAGCAGGTTTTTTCCGTGCCGGGCTTCGGCAAGCTGATGGTCGACGCGGTGTTCAACCGGGACTTCGCCACCGTCCAGGGCGTCGTGATCTGCACCGCCGCCACCTACATCGCGCTCAACCTCGCCGCCGACCTGCTCTCCGCGGCCGTGAACCCGAAGCTGAGGCGGGCATGAGGGTCATGTTCAAGCGCACCGCCCTCCCTCCCCCCTTTGCGGGGGAGGGTGGCCCCCGAAGGGGGTCGGGAGAGGGGAACCCGGGTTCAGGAAGGGGCGCGACCTTCAGGCCGGGCACAGTCCTGTTCTGTACCGTCGCTCCCCTCTCCCGACCCGGCCTGACGGCCGGGCCGCCCTCCCCCGCAGAGGGGGGAGGGAGGGCGCGTGGGTCTAACGTCGCCGCCAACGTCCCGAGCGCCCGATGAGCACCGGCACCCCCATCGCCGGGACCACCGGCATCGCAGCGCCCACCGGCAACCCGGGCCTCGTCCAGGAACCCGGCACCATCACGGCCTTCTGGCGCCGCCTGCGCGCGCGCAGGAGCGCGATCGCGGGCCTCGTCATCGTCGGGCTGCTGATCCTGATGGCGGTCTTCGCCTCCTGGATCGCCCCCTACGACCCGACCGCCACCGACTGGGGCAACGTCCGCGGCGCGCCCAGCCTCGTGCATCCGTTCGGCGGCGACGAGGTCGGGCGCGATGTCCTCGCGCGAATCATCTACGGCGCCCGCGCCTCCCTCGGGGCGGGCCTCGTCTCGGTGGCGCTCGCGGTGTCCCTCGGACTGCCGCTCGGATTGCTCGCCGGCTATGCGGGCGGATGGATCGACGGGGCGATCTCCCGACTCACCGACGCGCTGCTGGCGATCCCGTTCCTGATCCTGGCGATCGCGCTGGCGGCCTTCCTCGGCCCGAGCCTCGTCAACGCCATGATCGCCATCGGCCTATCGGCGACCTCGACCTTCATCCGGCTGACCCGGGCGCAGGTGCGCGCGGTGGCGGCGGAGGAGTTCGTCGAGGCGGCGCGCGCCATGGGCAATCCGCCCTGGCGGATCGCGTTCGTCCACATCCTGCCCAACATCGTCCCGGCGGTCCTCGTCCAGGCGACGCTGACCATCGCGGCCGCCATCATCGCGGAGGCGAGCCTGTCGTTCCTCGGCCTCGGCCAGCAGCCGCCCGAGCCGTCCTGGGGGGCGATGCTCAACACCGCCAAGAACTTCATGGATCAGGCGCCCTGGATGGCGATCTGGCCCGGCCTCTCGATCTTCCTGGCCGTGCTCGCCTTCAACCTGTTCGGCGACGGGCTGCGCGACGCCCTCGACCCGAGGCAGCGGACATGACGAAGCCCCTCCTCGACGTCCGCGACCTCGCGGTCGCCTTCGACACCGACGGCGGCGCGGTCCACGCGGTCAACGGCGTGTCCTACACCCTGCAGGAGGGCGAGACGCTCGGGATCGTCGGCGAATCGGGCTCCGGCAAGAGCGTGCACGTGCTGGCCATGCTGGGGCTGATCCCGCGCCCGCCGGGCCGGATCACCGGCGGGCAGGTGCTGTTCGAGGGCCGCGACCTCCTCGCCCTGAAGGAGCGGGAACTCCGAAACATCCGCGGCGGCGCGATCGGCTTCGTATTCCAGGACCCGATGAGTTCCCTCAACCCCGGCATGAGCGTGGCGGCGCAGATCGTCGAGCCCCTGCGGATCCATCTCGGCCTCGACGCCCGCGCGGCCCGCGCCCGGGCAAAGGACCTGCTCGACCTCGTCCGCATCCCGAACGCGGCCGCGAGGCTCGACCAGTACCCGCACGAGTTCTCCGGGGGCCAGCGCCAGCGGGTGATGATCGCCATCGGGCTGAGCTGCCGCCCGAAGCTCCTGATCGCCGACGAGGCGACCACGGCGCTCGACGTCACCGTCCAGGCCGAGATCGTCGCCCTGGTGCAGGAGCTGAAGCGCGAGCTCGGCATGGCGATCATCTGGATCACCCACGACCTCGGCGTGGTGGCCGGCATCAGCGACACCGTGCAGGTGATGTATGCCGGCCGCATCCTGGAGCGCGGCCCGGTGGACGACATCTTCGCCGATCCCCGCAACGCCTACACGCTCGGGCTGCTGCGCTCCCTGCCGGACCTCTCCGGCGGCCGGGCCGGGCGGCGGCGCCTGCACCAGATCGAGGGGGCGCCCCCGGATATGCGCCACCCGCCGCCCGGCGATCCCTTCGCGCCGCGCAACGCCTACGCGACGCCCCGCTGCCGGGCCGAGATGCCGCCCCTGGCGCAGGCGCCCGGCGGGGCGCCGGGCCACCTCGTCGCCGCGTGGTACGACCTGCCGAAGATCCTGGCGCAGGAGGCGGCACGGTGAGCGCACCCCTCTATCCCGTCGTGTCGGTCCGGAACCTCACCAAGCACTATCCCCTGCGCTCCTGGTGGGGCGGCAAAGCCTCGGTGTTCCGCGCCGTCGAGGATGTCAGCTTCGACATCCGACCCGGCGAGACCCTGGGCCTCGTCGGCGAATCCGGCTCCGGCAAGTCGACGATCGGCCGGGCCGTGACGATGCTCAACCCGCCGACCTCCGGCACGATCGCGTTCGAGGGGACCGACCTCGCCAAGCTCCCGGCAGCGGCGATGCGGAAGATGCGCGCCCGGATGCAGACCGTGTTCCAGGACCCCTACGCGGCCCTCAACCCGCGGATGAGCGCCGGGGACTACGTCGCGGAGGCGTTCAAGCTGCACCGGCGGGACATGCGCAGGGCCGAACGGCGGGAGGCGGTCGCGGCTCTGTTCGAGCGGGTCGGGCTCGATCCGCGGTTCATGGGGCGCTACCCGCACCAGTTCTCGGGCGGCCAGCGCCAGCGCATCTGCATCGCCCGGGCGATCGCCCTCAAGCCGAGCTTCATCGTCGCCGACGAGCCGATCGCGGCGCTCGACGTCTCGATCCAGGCGCAGGTGGTGAACCTGCTCCAGGACCTGCAGGACGAGATGGGCCTGTCCTACCTGTTCATCTCCCACGACCTGCGGATGGTGCGCTACCTCTGCCACCGGGTGGCGGTGCTCTGGCGCGGGCGCATCGTCGAGCTGGCCGAGGCGGACGCCCTCTACGCGGATCCGCGCCATCCCTACACCCGCCGCCTGCTCGCCGCCGTGCCGGTGCCGAACCCGGCCGAGGAGCGCGCCCACCTCGCCGCCCGCGACCTCGGCGGCCACGACCAGCCGCCGGACGGGCCGCTCACCGAGGTGGCGCCGGGGCATTGGGTGGCTTTGCCGGAGGGGAGGCCCGCGTGACGGCCTTCACGGCCTCCCCCTATCTCCACCTCATCCTGAGGCGCGAGCGCAGCGAGCCTCGAAGGAGGGCTCCAGCCAGCCGCGCGATCCCTGGAGGGCTCCTTCGAGGCCTCCGCTTCGCTCCGGCGCCTCAGGATGAGGTCGCGTTTCGGATCCGCAGACTCTGAACCGTTCAGCACAGCAGGACATCCCGTGAGAGACTTCTCCGCCCCCGGCCGCTCCCCGGTCTACGCCGCCAACGCCGCCGTCGCGACCTCGCATCCGCTCGCGACGCTCGCCGCCATCGAGGTGCTGCGCGCGGGCGGCAACGCCGTCGATGCCGGCATCGCGGCGGTGGCCGTGCAATGCGTGGTCGACCCGCTGATGACCGGCATCGGCGGCGACTGCTTCGCCCTCTACGCACCCGCCGGGGCCACGACGCCGATCGCGCTGGACGGCTCGGGCCGGGCGCCGGCGGCCGCGACGCCCGACTGGTACGCCGAGCACGGCGTCGCCATCACCCCGACCTCGCCGCACGCCGTCACGGTGCCGGGCGCGGTGGGGGCCTGGGACCTGCTGGTCCGCGAGCACGGCACCCGGTCGCTGGGCGAATTGCTCCAGCCGGCGATCCGTTACGCGGAGGACGGGTTCGTGGTCCAGCAGCGGGTCGGCTGGGACTGGCAGCGCTGCGTGCCCCGGGTCGCGTCCGACCCCCACGCCGCCGCGACCTACCTGCCCGGCGGCGAGGCTCCGGCCATCGGCAGCGTGATCCGCCTGCCCAAGCTCGCCGCCACCCTCCGGCGCATCGCCGAGGGCGGGCCGCGCGGCTTCTATGCAGGACCCGTCGCCCAGGATATGGTGAGCCGGCTCAACGAGCTCGGCGGCCTGCACACGCTCGACGACTTCGCCGCCGCCCGGCCCGACGTGGTCGTGCCGGTCTCGACGCGCTATCGGGGCTACGACGTCTACGAATGCCCGCCCGCCGGCCAGGGTCTGGCCGCGCTGATGATGCTCAACGTGCTGTCGCATTACGACGTCGGCGCCCTGTCGGAGCTCGACCGGCTCCACCTCTTCGCCGAGGTGTGCAAGCAGGGCTATCACCACCGGGACGTGCTGTTCGGCGACGCCGCCCTCGCCAACGTGCCGGTAGAGCACCTGCTCTCCGACGCCTGGAAGGCCGCCGCCCACGGGGCGATCGACATGGGCCGGGCGCAGGCGCCGGTGATTTACCCCGAGATCGCCCGGGAGATGGAAGAAGGCCGCGCCCACAAGGATACGGTCTACCTCTGTGTGGTCGACCGGGACGGCAATGCGCTCTCGCTGATCAACTCGATCTTCCAGGGCTTCGGGTCCGGCATCCTGGCCCCCGAGAGCGGCGTGCTGCTGCACAACCGGGGCCTGTCCTTCCGCACGGAGGGCGGGCACCCGAACAGCGTCGGCCCGGGCAAGCGGCCGATGCACACGATCATCCCCGGCATGCTGATGAAGGACGGACAGGCGGTCGCGCCGTTCGGCGTCATGGGCGGCCATTACCAGGCCATGGGCCATGTCGAACTGCTCTCCGGCATCCTCGACCGCGGCCTCGACGTCCAGGCGGCCCTCGATGCCCCGCGCAGCTTCGCCTACGGCGGCAGCCTGGAGGTGGAAGGCGGGGTCCCCGATGCCGTGATGGCGGGACTGGTCGCGCGCGGCCACGCGGCGATCCGCGCGCCCCTGCCACTCGGCGGCGGCCAGATCATCTGGATCGACCGCAAGGCCGGGACGCTGACGGCCGGCTCGGACCCGCGGAAGGACGGGGCGGCGCTGGGGTATTGAGGGGCGCTTCGCCCTCCCTCCCCCCTCTGCGGGGGAGGGTGGCCCCTGCGTCAGCAGGGGTCGGGAGAGGGGAACCCGGCTTCAGGACGGGACGCTACCTTCACACCGAACAGAGTTTCGTTCTGCACCGTCGCTCCCCTCTCCCGACCCGCTCCGCGGGCCACCCTCCCCCGCAAAGGGGGGAGGGAAATCCTGCGGAGCCGGCAGCCCGCCTCAGTCGATGTCGTCGACCACGTCGGCGCCGCCATAGAGCCGCTGGGCGAGCGACGCCTCCATGAACGGATCGAGATCGCCGTCGAGCACCTCGTCCGGATCCGTCGACTGGGTGCCGGTGCGCAGGTCCTTCACCAGCTGGTACGGCTGCAGGACGTAGGATCGGATCTGGTGGCCCCAGCCGATATCGGTCTTCGACGCGGCCTCGGCGTTGGCCTTCTCTTCGCGCTTCTTCAGCTCAGCCTCGTAGAGGCGGGCGCGCAGCATGTTCCAGGCGGTCGCTCGGTTCTTGTGCTGCGAACGCTCCTGCTGGCAGGCCACCACGATCCCGGTGGGATTGTGGGTGATGCGCACCGCCGAATCCGTGGTGTTGACGTGCTGGCCGCCGGCGCCGGACGACCGGTAGGTGTCGATCCGGCAGTCGGATTCCTTGATCTCGATCTCGATCCGGTCGTCGATCACCGGATAGACCCAGACGCTGGCGAAGCTGGTGTGCCGCCGGGCACTCGAATCGTAGGGCGAGATCCGCACCAGCCGGTGCACGCCCGACTCGGTCTTGAGCCAGCCATAGGCGTTGTGGCCCTTGATCAGGAGCGTCGCGCCCTTGATCCCGGCCTCTTCGCCGTCGGTCATCTCGACGACATCGACCTTGTACTTCCGGCGCTCGGCCCAGCGCGCATACATGCGCTGGAGCATGTTGGCCCAGTCCTGGCTCTCGGTGCCGCCGGCCCCGGCATGGACTTCGAGATAGGTGTCGAACCCGTCGGCCTCGCCGGACAGCAGGGTCTCGACCTGCCGGCTCGCGGCCTCCTTCTCGACCGCCAGGATCGACGCCTCGCCCTCGCGGATCGAGGATTCGTCGCCCTCCATCTCGCCGAGTTCGATCAGGGTGGCGCCGTCCTCGAGGTCGCGCTCCAGCTTCTTGATCGCCGTGACCGCCTCGTCGAGCTGCTGGCGCTCGCGCATCACAGTCTGGGCGGCCTCGGCATCGTTCCAGAGGTCGGGGTTCTCGGAGGCTGCGTTCAGCTCCGCGAGGCGTTTATCGACTGTATCCCAGTCAAAGATGCCTCCTCAGCAGTCCTATAGACTGCTTGGCGGCATCCGAGGCTTGCTCGATCTCGGCGCGCATCTGGTTTTTCGGGGGTGGGGTGTGGGAAAGGGGTTCTGTATCGGGCCGGGGTGATACCCCCCGGGGACCAGCCTGTAAACGCCGCCCCGCCGCCGCGGCCTCTTCCCGTGCGGCGCCCGACCGCAGGGATGCGCGCGAGCCGGTCCGCCCCGGGCGCGTTGTCGGGCACGAACGGCATCCGAGCGGAGGTCCGCGAATGGCGGAGGACGATCACGCAACGACGTGGAAGGACTTCAACGAAGCCGTCAACATGACGCCGGCGGCGCTGAGGAAGCATCTCGACAGCGACGGCAGCAAGGAGGTCGGCCAGAAGAAGGACGGCGATGAATCGACCGGCCACGCGATGGGCCGGCGTATCCTGGCCATCAAGGACAAGAAGAAGGCGGACCTGACGAGCGACGACTACGCTGCCATGGGCAAGGTCGTGAGCTACGTCCACCGCCATCTCAAGCAGGGCGGTGCGGCCCGCAAGGACCCGGACTCACCCTGGCAGATGTCGCTGATGAACTGGGGCCACGATCCGCACAAGGATTGAGGCCCCGGAGAGTCAGGATGGCTCAGTAGCGCGGCGGCACGGTGTAGGACGGGGCGATCACGTATTCCTTCGGCCGCTTGCGCGCGCCGAACCGGCTTTCGGTGATCTGGTCGTTAAAGTAGTCGAACCCGGTGTAGCCGAAGCCGCCGCCATTCATCACCTCGGCCACGGGAACCGGCGGCACGGCGAGATCGGAGCGCCCCGGCGGCACGACACCCTGGCAGCAGGTCTCGGCCTGAAGGACGGTCGGGCCATCCGGGGCCGTGAACACGTAAGCGCGCGGCCGGTACGGCGCCGGCGCGTAGGCGGCGTCGGCGGCGGAGGCACCCTGCCCCGTCACGAGGGCCAGCAATCCGGCGGCGATCAGGGTCTTGGTGCTCACGCGGTGCTCCGTCACGGGGCCGGTCGGACCGGCAGGTTTCCTGCAGTCTAGCGGATCGCCAGCGGATTGTCCGGCCCGTCCGAGCGGACCGGTTACCGAAATGCCGTTCGCGGATCAGCCGCGGGCGCGCAGGACAACCTGCGGGCTCGCCGGCACCGGGCGGCAATCCGAGATGAAGGCGTTGACCGGCAACGGCTTCGAGTCGCAGGCATAGACGTCCGTGGGGCCCGGCGCCGGGATCGGATCCCGGGCGATGATCGGGTTCGGCGCGCAGGCCGAGGCCGCGGCGGCGAGCAGCAGGGCGGCGATCAGGTTCAGGCGGCGCATGCGGCACTCGGGACGCGGGAAAACCCCCGTCCCTGACCCTGGCCATCGCGGTCCGCCCTGACAAGCGCCGGAGTGGGCCGACGGTGCCTTTGGCGGAGCCTGTCGCCCCGCGGCAACAACTTCAGCCGGTCCGATTACCCGGCGCGGGCCATCGGCACGACGTTGTGCAGGGTTTTGTCGGTGCCGTCGAAGAACCGGCGGACGTTGCGCGCCGCCTGGCGGATCCGCTGCTCGTTCTCCACCAGGGCGATGCGCACGTACCCGTCGCCGAACTCGCCGAAGCCGATGCCGGGCGCCACCGCCACGTCGGACTTCTCCAGCAGAAGTTTCGAGAATTCGAGGCTGCCCATCTCCCGGTAGCGCTCGGGGATCGGCACCCAGGCGAACATGGAGGCTGCCGGCGCCGGAATGGTCCAGCCGGCCTTGCCGAAGGATTCCACCAGGGCGTCGCGCCGCTTCCTGTAGATGCCGCGCATCTCGTGGATGCAATCATCCGGCCCGTTGAGGGCCGCGGTCGCGGCGACCTGGATCGGCGTGAAGGCGCCGTAATCGAGGTAGGACTTCACCCGGGTCAGCGCCGAAAGCAGGCGCTCGTTGCCCACCGCGAAGCCCATGCGCCAGCCGGCCATGGAGTAAGTCTTCGACAGGGAGGTGAACTCCACCGTGCAGTCGATGGCGCCCGGCACCTGGAGGACCGAGGGCGGCGGGTTGTCGTCGAAATAGACCTCGGCATAGGCGAGATCCGACAGCAGGATCAGCTCGTGCTGCTTCGCGAAGGTCACGAGGTCCCGGTAGAAGTCGAGGCTCGCCACGTAGGCGGTCGGGTTCGACGGGTAACAGACCACAAGGGCGACGGGCTTCGGGATCGAGTGGCGCATGGCCCGCTCGAGGGCCGGAAACATCTCAGGGGTCGGCTCGGCCGGCACGGAGCGGATCACCCCACCGGCCATCAGGAAGCCGAAGGCGTGGATCGGGTAGCTCGGGTTCGGCACCAGCACGACATCACCCGGGGCGGTGATCGCCTGAGCCATGTTGGCGAAGCCCTCCTTGGAGCCGAGCGTCGCCACCACCTGCGTTTCGGGATTGAGGCTCACGCCGAACCGGCGCTGATAATAGCCGGCCTGCGCCTTGCGCAGCCCCGCGATGCCCTTGGAGGCCGAGTAGCGGTCGGTGCGCGGGCGCCCGGCGGTCTCGCACAGCTTGGCGATGACGTGCTTCGGAGCGTCGAGATCCGGATTGCCCATGCCGAGATCGATGATGTCGGCGCCCTGCGCCCGGGCGGCGGCCTTGATCCGGTTGACCTGCTCGAAGACGTAGGGGGGCAGTCGCTTGATGCGGTGGAAGTCGGTCATCGGCGTGTCCATCGGCGCGTCCCGAATCTGGCGTCTTTCGTAAGCCGGTCGCGCGAACCATCTGCTGTAGCAGACTTGCACGTCGCCGCCGACCCACAAAAGCGTGGCTATTGCGGGGGCGCCGGGGCCGGCTTGATCGTCGCGGCGGCGCCCTGACCGGCGCTCGCTGCCGCACGGCCGCGGGCCTCGTTGCGGCCGCGGGCGCCCTCGAGCTCCGCCTCAAGGGCCTTCTGCCCGGTGACGGTTTTTGGCCGGATCGGGCGTTTGGGCGCGTCGACGCCCACCGGCATGTAATCCTGCGTGTCCTTGTTGCGGGATCCGGTCACGAAGTCCGGTGCCGCCACGACCCGCGGCCCGTATCCCGCATCGGTTGCCAGCGTGCGCACGGCGTCCCCCGAGCAGCCGGCGAGCGGCCCCGCCAGGAGGGCGAGAATCGCCGCGCGGGCGAATCCGGGGCGGCAAGCCCGGACGTCACTGTTCGAAAAGGCACGATCCATAGTCACACGGCCATGAGACGAGGAATAGGCATGAGAAGATCGGCCGGATGTCTCGGTCACGTTCCGGGGCGGGGTGGCGAAATCCCCGGTGCGTTCCTTATTTTAACGAAAACGTGGCCCGCGCGACAGGGTCGACAGCCCATATCAGGGAGGTACGCGTGACGAGCCCGCAGGCGCCGGACCAGACTGCTCCGCCGAAGCCGGCCCCCAACGGCGCGATGCCGGACGGGACGACCGCGCCGATGCCGGATTTCGAGGCCTTGTCCCGCAATGCCGGACAGTTCGTCGAGGCGATGGGCCGCAACGTCGCCAAGCTGCTCGGCCCCGACGGGCAGCCGGGCACATCCGGCAGCGAGCTGAACGAGGCGGCGAAGGTCCTCGGGCAGGTCGCCGAGTCGTGGCTCGCCGATCCGAGCCGCAGCGCCGAGGCCCAGACCCGCCTCTCGCAGGCCTTCCTGTCGCTGTGGGGGTCCACCTATCTGCGCCTGCAGGGCCAGCCGGCCGATCCGGTGGCGCTGCCGGAGCCCCGGGACGGCCGCTTCGCCCACACGGAATGGTCGACCAACCCGTATTTCGACTTCATCAAGCAGGCCTACCTCCTCGCCACCCGCTGGGCCGAGGGCCTCGTGGACGAGGCCGAGGGGCTCGACGCGCATACGCGCCACAAGGCGCAGTTCTACCTGCGCCAGTTCACCAGCATGCTCTCCCCCTCGAACTTCCTGCCGACCAACCCGGAATTGATCCGCCACACCCTGCAGGAGAACGGCGCCAATCTCGTCCGCGGCCTCAAGATGTACGAGGAGGATCTGGCGGCCGGCGGCGGCCAGCTGCGCGTGCGCCAGACCGACCCAAGCGGGTTCGAGGTCGGCCGCAACGTGGCGGTCACCCCCGGGGAGGTGGTGTTCCGCAACGACCTGATCGAGCTGATCCAGTATGCGCCCACCACCGAGACGGTGCTCCGGCGCCCGTTCCTGATGGTCCCGCCCTGGATCAACAAGTTCTACATCCTCGACCTCAACCCTCAGAAGAGCTTCCTCAAGTGGATGGTCGACCAGGGCCTGACGGTCTTCTGTATCTCCTGGGTGAATCCGGACGCGCGCCACGCCGACAAGGACTTCGAATCCTACATGCGCGAGGGGATCGAGGCGGCCATCGACGCGATCGGGGTCTCGACGGGCGAGAGCGCGGTCACGGCCGCGGGCTACTGCGTCGGCGGCACGCTGCTGTCCGTGACGCTCGCCATGCAGGCGGCCACTGGCAACCGGCGGATTAAGAGCGCGACGCTGCTGACCACCCAGGTCGATTTCACCCATGCCGGCGACCTGAAGGTGTTCGCCGACGAGGACCAGATCCGACTGATCGAGGCGCAGATGTCCGAGCGCGGCTACCTGGAAGGCGCCCGGATGGCCAACGCGTTCAATATGCTGCGGCCGAACGACCTGATCTGGTCTTACGTCGTGAACAACTACATCAAGGGCAAGGCACCCTCGGCCTTCGACCTGCTGTACTGGAATTCCGACGCCACCCGGATGCCGGCGGCCAACCATTCCTTCTATCTGCGCAACTGCTACCTCGACAACACCCTGGCGCAGGGCCGGATGGTGCTCGGCAACGTCCGCCTCGACCTCGAGAAGGTGCAGGTCCCGATCTTCAACCTCGCCACCCGCGAGGACCACATCGCCCCGGCGATCTCGGTGTTCGAGGGCTCGAAGATTTTTGGCGGCAAGGTCGATTTCGTGCTCGCGGGTTCGGGCCATATCGCCGGCGTGATCAACCACCCATCGAAGCCGAAATACGGCTACTGGACCGGCGGCCCGGTCCGGGGGACGCTGGAATCGTGGATCACCGCGGCGGTCGAGACCAAGGGTTCGTGGTGGCCCTATTGGTTCCAGTGGATCGAGGCGCAGGCGCCCGAACGGGTGCCGGCCCGGAAGCCCGGGGGCGACGCGCTGCCGTCGCTGGGACCGGCGCCCGGAACCTACGTGCGGATGCGCGCCTGAGGCGCATCCGCCCGCGCAGGGTGTCCCCCGGTCACGGGCGTCCCGCGGGCTCGCCTCAGTACTTGCGCACCAGCGGCGCCGGGGCCGGGGCCGGCGGAGCGCCGAACACGTAGCGGAAACCGACCGAGACGATGTCGGCGCTCGAGTCGACCACGCCCGCGAAGGCGATGTTGGCGACGTTGTAGTCGCGCCCGAGGCCGGCGAGGATCCGCGACCGATTCAGGAAGAAGTGCGAGTAGGCGACGTTCAGGGTCAGCTGCTGGCTCCAGCGATAGCTGGCGCCGACCGAGACGTTGTAGCGGTCGCCGTCGGGCAGGCGCACCGAGCGGTTCGAGAAGTCGATCGGCGAGCTTTCGTAGGCGAAGCCGGTCCGCAGCGTCAGGTTCGGCGCCGCATCGTACTCGGCGCCGATCGAATAGGTGTAGCCGTCCTTATAGTTGAGCGGCAGGGAATTCACCGGCAGTCCGAGCGTCTTCGACACGATGCCGATGTTGCCGAGCCTCGACCAATTGTCCCACTCGAAGCCGAGATCCACCCGCGCCACCGGCGAGAGCGCCTGGGTGAGGCCGACACTCACCTTGTCGGGCGTGTTCAGCTTCGAGCGGACCTGCCCGGCCAGCGGCGCCAGGGCGAGCAGCGGCACGCCGATCGAACCGTCGATCTCGTGATGCACGGAGGAGCGGTAGCCGATGCCCAGCACGGTCCCGTCGCGGGGCGTCAGCGTGGCGCCCGCGGTGAAGCCCGCGCCCCAGGACTCGCCCTTGAGGAAGGAGCTCGGATAGACGGTCGGCTGGAGGCCGGGGATCGGCAGCGCCTGCCGCAGGGTCAGGCGGAAATACTCGATGTTCGGGCCGGCCGCAAGCGAGAGCCACTCGTTGACCTTGAAGCCGATGACCGGGTTGATCGCCAGGGAGAAGATCCGGGACGAGCGCCCGTAGACTTCGCCGGCCCAGACCTGCCGCGGCTTGGTCACCAGGCCGAAGGGGGCGCCGGTGGAGAGGCCGAGCCAGAGGCGGTCGTTGAGCTGATAGGAGGTCGCCCCCGCCGGCACCACGGCGCCCTGGCCGATATCGCCGGAGCCGCCGAGGCGCGCGAAGCCGGGATTGGTGCCCGGCGCGGGACGGATCTCGGAGGAGAGGCCGATATAGGTGAAGTTCTGCTCCGCGACGAAGCCGGGATTCATCGTGATGGTCGCGGGATTCCAGAAGATCGACGAGACGCCGCCCGATCCCGCCGCCGCACCCGCGAAGGCGAGCCCCTGCGCCTCGGTACTCTGCTCCCGGATGCCGAACGCCCCCGCACGCGCCGCCCCGGCGCCGAGGATCATCGCTGTCGCCGCGAGCAACGCCGCGCGCACCGTCCCGCCCATCTTCTCCCCCAACGCTCGACCCGGCGCCGTCGATTGACCACGACTCGTGATGCGGCACCATTTCAGGCATCGTGCCGGTTCGCCGCACAGATTCGCAATGCCGATCGGCATTTCCCGCGCAAAGACGAAGTTCAATGGAAAGCCCGCACGAGATCCATCTGTCCTGAGCGCATCCCTGCGACGGTGGAATTTTATCATCCGACGTCTGTATTCGCAGGGTCGACCGCGCCCATGAATAATATGTCCTTAAACGGGCATATATGCACTTTCCCGCCGATATGTTGCCATAATGCGACATCGGCTTCGATCCGCGGCGTCGCCGATCACGCTTGCGCCAGGACCGGGGCCCGGCCATGGTCCCGCCAACCGGCGCAGACCGGTTCCAGGGTAAGGATCAGGAGCGCGGCGATGAAGCTCTTCCGGCACGGCCCGAGCGGCGACGAGAAGCCCGGCCTCGTGGACGCGAACGGAGGCTTGCGCGACCTTTCGAGCATCGTGCGCGACATCGCCGGACCGGCGCTCGGGCCCGACTCGCTGGCGCGGCTGCGCGCCCTGGATCCCGAGACCCTGCCGAAGCTGCCGCCGGACGTGCGCCTCGGTCCCTGCGTCGGCGGCACCCGCAACGTGGTGGCGATCGGCCTCAACTTCGCCGACCACGCCGCCGAAACCGGCTCACCGATCCCTTCTGAGCCGATCATCTTCAACAAGGCGCCGTCCAGCCTGTGCGGGCCGAACGACACCGTGATCATCCCCAAGGGCTCGTCCAGCACCGACTGGGAGGTGGAGCTCGCGGTGGTGATCGGCCGGCACGCCAGCTACGTCCACGCCAACGAGGCGCTGAGCTACGTGGCGGGGGCCTGCATCTGCAACGACGTCTCGGAGCGCGAGTGGCAGATGAACCGCGGGCCCACCTGGACCAAGGGCAAGAGCGCGCCGACCTTCGGGCCGCTGGGCCCCTGGCTGGTGACGCTCGACGAGATCCCCGACCTGAAGACCCTCGCCATGAGCCTCGACGTGAACGGCGAGCGCCGCCAGACCGGCTCGACGGCGACGATGATCTTCGACGTGCCCCAGCTCGTCGCCTACGCGTCGCACTTCATGCTGCTCGAGCCCGGCGACGTGATCACAACCGGCACCCCGCCCGGGGTCGGCCTCGGCATGAAGCCGCCGCGCTACCTGAAGGCCGGCGACGAGATGGTCCTCCGGATCGAGCGCCTCGGCGAGCAGCGCCAAAGGGTGATCGCCTTCGACGACTGGACCGCCAAGGTCTCGGCCGGCGAGCCGACGGACTGAGCGGACACGCTTCGGCCGCCCGGACGCTTGATTTCTGGCCGCCGATCCGGCTCAAACGCAGGATGAGCGCAACGTCCCTCCCCGCTTCCCCGCAAGACGCGTCCGGCCCGATCCGCCATGATTGGAGCCTGACGGAGATCCGGGCGATCCACGACCTGCCGCTGCTCGATCTCGTGCATCGGGCCGCCACGGTCCACCGGGCGCACAACGATCCGGCCGATGTTCAAAGGGCGAGCCTGCTCTCGATCAAGACCGGTGGCTGCCCCGAGGATTGTGGCTACTGCTCGCAATCGGCCCACCACAAGGAGACCGGCCTCGCGCGCCAGCGCCTGATGCCGGTGGACACGGTGCTGGCCGAGGCCGCCGCCGCCAAGGCCGCCGGCGCCACGCGCTTCTGCATGGGCGCGGCCTGGCGCAGCCCCAAGGACGGGCCCGATTTCGACGCCGTGCTCACCATGGTCCGGGGCGTGCGGGGCCTCGGGATGGAGGCCTGCGTGACCCTCGGCATGCTGACGGCGAGCCAGGCCGAGCGCCTCGCGGAGGCCGGGCTCACGGCCTACAACCACAACCTCGATACCGGGCCGGGCTATTACGACAAGATCGTCTCGACCCGGACCTATGAGGACCGGCTGGACACGCTGGAGCGGGTCCGGGCGGCCGGGATCGGCGTCTGCTGCGGCGGCATCATCGGCCTCGGCGAGGGGGTCGGCGACCGCGTGGCGATGCTGCAGGTTCTGGCCAACCACGCGCCCCATCCCGAGAGCGTGCCGATCAACGCCCTGGCCGCCGTCGCAGGAACGCCGCTGGGCGACACCGCCGCGGCGATCGACCCGTTCGACATGGTGCGGATGTGCGCCACCGCGCGCATCGTGATGCCCCGGGCGCGGGTCCGGCTCAGCGCGGGCCGCCGGGCGCTCAGCCGCGAGGCCCAGGCCCTGTGCTTCCTCGCCGGGGCGAACTCGATCTTCTACGGCGAGCGGCTGCTCACCACGGCCAACAACGAGGCGGATGCGGATGCGGCCCTGCTGGCCGATCTCGGCATCCGCGTCGCCGAGCCGGTTCTCGCCGCGGCGGAATAGGGCCTCAGCCCTCCGGCAGCACGATCCGGAACCGCGCCCCGCCCTCGCAGGTGTCGAGGGTCAGCGCGCCGCCATTGATGCCGATCAGTTCGGCGGCGATCGGCAGGCCGAGCCCGGTGCCGCCGGAGCGCGTCGAGCCGGCGAACGGGGCGAACAGGTTCTCCCGCGCGCGCGCCGGCAGGCCGGGGCCGTTGTCGGCGACCCAGATGGTCACCCGGCCCGGCTCCTCGCGCACGGCCGCGACCTGCACTGCGGCCTCCGCGACCTTCGCCCCGTCCAGCGCCTGCACGGCGTTGCGCACGAGATTGGCGAGGGCCCGGCCGAGCTGCTCCGGATCGGCCAGGACGGACAGGTCGTCCGCCGCCACCCGCACCGCCACGGGGTGGGTCGAGAGCGCGGCGAGGTCCGGAAGCTCCGAGAAGATCGGCGCCAGCTTCGTGCTGGCCAGGCGCGGCGCCCGCTCGGTGACCCGGCCATAGGCCAGGGTCGCCTCGCAGAACCGGATCGCCCGGGCCAGGGTCCCCACGAGCCGCGGGGCGACGCGCTGGACCGTCGGATCCGCGGTGCCCTCCAGGCGGTCGCCCAGGAGTTGCGCTCCGGTGAGCAGATTGCGCAGCTCATGGCTGATCTTGCTCACCGCGAGCCCCAGCTCGGCCAGCCGCCGCTTCTGGCGAAGCTGGTCGGCGAGGCTGCGCTGCATCCGCCCCAGCGCCAGCTCGGCCTGGCCGATCTCGTCGCTGCGGCGGGACGGCGCGATGATCCGGCCGGCATCCTCCGGATCGTCCGCGAAGGCCGTGATGCTGGTGACGAGCCGCCGGACCGGGCGCACGATCAGGACCTGCAGGACCACGAAGACGAGGCCCGCCGCCGAGGCCGCGATGATCAGCGAGGAGACCAGCAGGCGCAGGGCGTAGTCGACCATCGCGGCCCGCAGCGGTGCCTCGTCGAGGAGGATCTCGACCCGGTCGAAGCCGATACCGCCCTCCCCGACCACGCGGATCGGCTCGCGCATCGGGGCGACGAGGGTGCGCCAGGCGCCGCGGACCGCCGAAAAAGCCGTGACGTCGCGTAAATCGACGGTGTCGGCGACCCGTTCCGGCACCGGCTCGATGGCGAGCAGGCGCTGCGTGCCGCCGCCGCGGACCGCGATGGCCCGGGCGTTGACCCCCGCGAGCAGCCGGCTCTCCAGCGCCTCCGAGACCGGCTCGGCCGTCCGGCCGTCCAGGACGAGGGCGGCGACCTGAGCCGCCGCCAGACGGTCGGACATCCACTCGATCCGGTAATTGGCCACCGCCGGCACGTAGGTCAGCACCTCGGCCGCCACCACGAAGGCGACGGTGACGAGGAACAGCCGGCCGGACAGGCCGAGGCGCAGCCGCCGCCGCTCGGGCCCATCGCGGGTCGGCGCGGCAACCGGCAGGGCGGGAGCCGCGACGGTGGTGTCGGAATCAGCGGCCATGCCGGTCACGCTCCGCGCTTGCATCGCGGATCGGGATCGGCGGGGTGGAGGGTGCAGATGCTCGAGCCGGGTCCGGCCTTCGCGGGAGACATGTTCGCAAGCCACAGTTTTGCAGGGGATACAGGCTCTTGCCCGTCAGCACTATACGGTAGCGACCCGCAAGCGGTTGCATGTGCCCTTCGACATCGGAGATCGCCCGCCGCTGCGGATGGCGGATCTCAGCCGCGCCGGGCGCGTCGGCTCAGGATCATGCTGGCCAGGGCGAAGACGCCGAGCATCGCGAGCCCGGCCACCATCCTGGGCGTGATCAGGTCCCGCAGCGTCAGGGCCCTGTCGCAGCCGCTCCCGTCGGCTGCCAGGCAGGCGGCCCGGGCGGCCTCGTGGGCCGCGACCACCTCCTCGATCCCCGCCCCCGTGGTGGCGTACACGAAGGCGCCGGGCAGCAGGCCCAGGACGGTCGCCGATACGAAGACCCACATCCTCACCCCGAACGCCGCGGGGGCGAGGTTGGTCACCCAGAACGGGAACAGGGGGAGGAGCCGCAGCACCACGATGTAGCCGAAGGCGTCGCGCCGGAAACCCGCGGCGAGACCCGCGAGGCGGTTGCCGCCCATCCGCCGGAGCAGGTCGGCCCCGGGGCCGCGGCCGACGGCGAACACGATCGCGGCCCCCGTCGTGGCGGCGCAGACCGCCGTCAGCGCCCCCGGCACGATCCCGAACAGGAAGCCGCAGATCATGGTCAGGATCAGCGTCGCCGGCACCGACACCACCACGGCCCCGACATAGAGGCCGTAGGCCGCCGCCAGCGCGCGGACATAGTCCGCCTCGACGAGCCCGCGCAGCCAGGCCCGGGAGGCGAGCAGCCGGTCGAGGCTCAGGATCTGCGCCGCGCCCGAGACGAGCACGAAACCCGAGATCCCGAGCAGCAGCACGAGCGGCAGCCAGCGCCGCACGCGGGTCCAGCGGCCCTCGGCGACGGGTGGGGCTTCGCTCACCCGGGCTTGCGCATCCGCAGGATCTTGAAGAACCCGCCCGGGAAGGTCGGTTTCAGCCCGACGACCTCGACACCGTTGCGCCGGGCCCAGGCCTCGATCCGCGTCGCCTTGAAGTCCGACGACCAGCCGATCTTGGTGCAGAGCGGCGCCACGATCTCCTCGACCCTGGCCACGGGGCCGTCGCTCTGGCCGAAATGATTGGCCAGCACGATGCCGCCGCCGGGGCGCACCACCCGCAGGAACTCGGACAACGCGGCCTCAGGGTCGGGCACCAGGGTGATCAGGAACTGCGCCACCACGGCGTCGAAGCTCGCATCGGCGTAGCCCAGGTGGCAGACATCCATGACCTGCAGGCCCTTCACGTGGGCCAGGTTGCGGCGCCGGACCTTGGCGCGGGCGCGCTTGAGCATGTCCTCGGACAGGTCGACGCCGCAGACGAAGCTCGACCGCGGGTAGTAGCCCAGCGCCAAGCCGGTGCCGACGCCGGCCTCCAGGATCCGCGGGCCGTGCTCGGCCGCCGCCTCGACCGCGGCGCGGGCCGCGGGCTCGGTGAGCTTGTCGTAGACCACGTCGTAGACGGGGGCCCAGCGGGCATAGGCCTTGCGCATCAGGGCCGTGCTCGGCCCGGCCGTCTGCGGCTCGCTCAGCATCGTTCGGTCTATCCTGGGAATGGGATCAGGCGGCCTCTCGGGGCCGGGCCGACAACGCGTCGACGCGCCGGATGGTGCCGCCGCCGAGCACCTGGGCCCGGGGCCCGTCATCCGCATAGATCGCACAAGCCTGGCCCGGTGAGACCCCGTCCTCGGGCTCGGCGAGCACGATTTCGGCCGCGCTGTCCGGCCCGACCGTGAGCGTCGCCGGGCGCGGCGGCCGGGTCGAGCGCACGCGCACCGCCACGGGCAGGTCGCGCACGGCCTCGGCCGGGCCGGCGCCGAGCCAGTTGAGATCCGAGAGGCGAATGCGGGTCGTCGCCAGCGCCGTACGCGGGCCGACCACAACCCGGGCGGTATCCGGCTCCAGCCGCACCACGTAGAGCGGCTCGGGTCCCGACAGGCCGAGCCCCCGGCGCTGGCCGACCGTGTAGTGCACGATGCCCGCGTGCCGCCCGACGACCTGACCCGCGAGGTCGACGATCTCGCCCGGGCGGGCGGCGTCCGGGCGCAGGCGGGCGATCACGTCGCTGTAGCGGCCCTGCGGGACGAAGCAGATGTCCTGACTGTCCGGCTTCTCGGCCAGGGACAGGCCGAGATCCTTGGCCAGCGCCCGGGTCTCAGGCTTGGTCATGTCGCCGAGGGGAAAGCGCAGGAAGTCCAGCTGCTCGGCCGTGGTGGCGTAGAGGAAATAGCTCTGGTCCCGGGCGGGGTCGAGGGCGCGGTGCAGCGCCCGGCCGCCCCCCGGCAGGGCCCGGCTCGCCACGTAGTGCCCGGTGGCGAGGGCGTCGGCGTTCAGGTCCCGGGCGAGGCCCAGCAGATCGCGGAACTTCACGGTCCGGTTGCACTCGACGCAGGGGATCGGCGTCTCGCCGGCGAGGTAGCTCTCGGCGAACTTCTCGATCACCGCGTCGCGGAACCGGTCCTCGTAGTCGAGGACGTAATGCGGGATGCCGAGATGCGCGGCCGCCCCCCGGGCGTCGTTGATGTCCTGGCCGGCGCAGCAGGCGCCCTTGCGATGGGTCGCGGCGCCGTGGTCGTAGAGCTGGAGGGTGACGCCGACCACGTCGAAGCCCTGGCGCTTCAGGAGACCGGCCACCACGGAGGAATCGACGCCGCCCGACATGGCGACGACGACGCGCGTCTCGTGGGGGGCTTTGGGAAGATCGAGGGCGTTCATCACATGGGTCCGCAGCCGCCGGCCCGGAAGCTTCCCGGCTGCACGCCGCGTCTATAGCGGGACTCGGCCCGGCTTTCCAGGGCAACGCGTCCGCCGGCCCGGATACCCGGCAGATCCTGCCGGGTATCCGGCAGCTTCGGCCGCATCGCGGCGCGCCGACAGCGAGAGAAACGTCGTGTTCTCAGCACCTTGGCCCCACCGCGCCGGTGGCGCGCACCTTGCTGCATCGGATCCGAGAGGAACCCGGCATGGCGAGCGGTGCGGCGGATCGGTTGAATGTCACCGCGTGGGCTCCGTCCACGCGGACGGGCTGGGACGCGGCGGGGGTCGCGGCCCGGGCCGGCGACTCGTCGCAGGACCGGTTCGGCGCGGCCCTGACCGAGGCCCGGACCCGGGACGCTGCCGCGGCGGCGCAGGCCCGCGCGGCCAGCCAGCGGGACGCGACCGATGCCGGGCGGGCTCGCCAGACCGCCCAGCGCGACGAGGCCGACGCCTCCCGCGCGGCCGCCGAGCGGGCACGGGACGCCGCGGTGCGGGCCGATACCCGGGCCGCGGACCGGCGGCCGGTTGCCGCCAAGTCGTCGGACGCGTCCGCACAGGCCGCCGCCCCCCCCCGCCCGAAGGAGCCCCCGGTCGATTCGGGCCCGCACCCGGAGACGTCCGAGGCCGCATCGCCGAGGGCGCCTTCGAGCGCGCAGGCGCAGACCGATCCCGCTTTGTCGAAGACCGCGAAGGCCGATCCCGCCGCAGAGCAATCCGGGACGGCCGCGGCGAATCCCGCAGCCGACGCCCCGGCCGCGGGCACCGACATGTTCGCCCGGACCGAACCGGCCGTGCAGACCCCGCAATCCGATCCCGCCGCGCAGGCCGCAGGCTCCAATCCCGCCGCCACGTTGTTGACGCTTCTCGCGGCGCTGTCCAAGGGCGGCGGCCCGGCCGGCGCGGCGGCCGTCGCGTCCGGGGACCAGGCGTCCGGGTCGGGGGAGATAGCCGCCAAGGGTGTCGCGACCCCGGCCGGCGCCGGGGCGACACTATCCGGGACGGCGACGCCCGCTGCGGGCCCGGTGGAGGCCGCCGCCGCGCAGTCCACGGGAGTTTCGGGAATCGCCCGGGCGGGCACCGGGGCGAAAGCTCTCGTCAACGCCGCAGGATCCGGGCAGCTCGATCCGAGTGCCGCGGTCGGGGCCGTTGCCACCGGCGCGGGCGATCCCGCATCCGCCGCCTCCGGCCCCGGCAAGGACTTCCTGGCCGCCCTGGCCGATGCCGGTCAGAGCGGAGGCGCGGCGCAGGCGACGGCCCCGTCCCCGGCCCCGTCCTCTGCGGGTGGATTGCCCGCGACGCCCGCGGCATCCGTCGGAACGACCAACGCCGCGCAGGCCGCCAGCGCGACCACGCCGAGCGCGGCGCCCGCCCCGACCGATCCCCCCATCCCCATCGGACAGGTGCCGATGGCCATCGGCCTGCGCTCGCTGAACGGGTCGAACGAGTTCCAGATCCGCCTCGACCCCATCGAGCTCGGGCGGATCGACGTCAAGCTGGAGATCGACAAGGCCCGCGGCACGGTCACGACCCACTTGGTGGTCGACCGGCCGGAAACCCTGGCGCTGCTTCAGCGCGACGCCGGCCAGCTGCAGCAGGCCCTGTCCCAGGCCGGTCTCGACCCGTCGGCCGGCGGGCTCAACCTGTCGCTGCGGGGCGACGGCAGCGCCCAGAGCAACGGCGGCGGCGGCGACGGCCGGTCGGGCGGCTCCCCCCAGGGCGGTTCGGCAGGCTGGACCCGGGATCAGGCGGAGGCCCCGCAGGAGACCGCCCCGACCCGGTGGCTGCGCGGCTACGGCGGCCTCGACATCAGGATCTAGGGCATCGGCCCGGGCGGCGGATGCCGGCCCGGCGCGCCTCGCGGATCGACACGGAATCATCGCGCCCGGGCCCAGCGCTCAGGCACGGCACAGGAGAGAACGGCATGTCCAGCGGCATATCCAGCCTCACGAGCACGGCGGCCACGACCAACACGGCGTCGAGCGGCGGCGCAAACGCCACCGAGATCGCGAGCAACTTCACGCAGTTCCTGACGCTGCTGACCACGCAGCTCAAGAACCAGAACCCGCTCGACCCGATGGACACCAACCAATTCACGCAGCAGCTGGTGCAGTTCGCCGGCGTCGAGCAGCAGCTCAAGACCAACGACCGACTCGACAACATCCTGACCGCGTCGCAGTCGGCCAGTTCCGCCTCGGCCACCAGCTATATCGGCAAGACCGTCACGGCAGACGGCAGCACCTCCCAGCTCGCCGGCGGCTCGGCCTCCTGGAGCCTGACGCCCGCCCGGGCGGCCTCGAAGGCGGTGATCACGATCCTGGATTCGAACAGCAACGTGGTGGCCACCCAGACCACCTCCCTCGCCGCCGGAAGCCAGTCCTACACGTGGAACGGCAAGACTTCGGCCGGGCTGACGGCAGCCAACGGGAACTACTCGATCAAGGTCGCGGCGACCGATGCCACGGGCGCCAACGTCGCCGTCGACACCAGCCTGTCGGGGACGGTGGACGAAGTCGATCTCAGCGGAACTTCCCCGGTCCTGTCGATCGGCTCGCAGAAAGTGCCCCTGTCCAGCGTGCAGACGATCGGGTTGTCCACAAGTGGCACTTAACGAATCACATCCGAGTGACTCGCTTCAACATCTCTTAAGCGGGCGCAAGTACCTTGGACTCTCGACAGGTCAGTCGAGTGTAGAGCGTATCATGACCGAACCTAGCCGCCCGAGAGTGAAGTATGTCATCGGGCCCGACGGCAGCCCCCTCACCATTGCGGACCTTCCGCCCCCGAGCACCCGCCGCTGGGTGATACGCCGCAAGGCCGAGGTCGTGGCCGCGGTGCGCGGCGGCCTCCTCAGCCTGGAGGAGGCGTGCAAGCGCTATACCCTGACGACCGAGGAATTCCTGAGCTGGCAGTTCTCCATCGACCAGCACGGTCTGGCCGGCCTCCGGACCACGCGGATCCAGCACTACCGGCACTGATCCCGGCGGCGGCGGTGATGGAACCGAACGCCCGCGCCCGCCGGTCCCGAAACATCACGAAGCCGTGTCCCGATCCCGGGCGCGGCTTCGCGGCGTTTCGGAGACCCCTTCGTGCGTCCGCGAGCCCCGGCATTAACGGCCCGCTAACCACGGCCTGGGCAATTTCTGCCGAGCGGGCCGCCAGGGACCGCCTCGCGTTCAGAGTGCAGCGAATCCGCCCGTGAAGCCGGTCCTCGATCTCGTTACGAAGTTCGGACCGGCCCGCATCGCCGCCATGGCGGCGGTGACGCTGACGCTCATCGGCTTCTTCGCCTTCATCATCCTGCGGGTCTCGCGCCCGGACATGGGCGTGCTGTTCTCGGACCTGTCGATGCAGGATTCCAGCGCCGTGGTCCGCGAACTCGACAGCCGCGGCATCCGCTACGAGACCCGGGGCGACACGGGCCAGACGATCATGGCGCCCCGGGCCGACCTCGCCAAGCTGCGCATGGACCTGGCCGGCAAGGGCCTGCCGACCCAGGGCGGGGTGGGCTACGAGATCTTCGACAAGGGGGACGCGTTCTCGTCCACCAATTTCGTGCAGAACGTGAACCACCTGCGCGCCCTGGAGGGCGAGCTCGCCCGCTCGATCCGGGCGATCGGCCGGGTCCAGGCGGCCCGCGTCCACCTGGTCCTGCCGGAGCGCCGCCTGTTCGAGCGGGACCGCGAGAACCCCAGCGCCGCCATCGTGCTGAAGCTGATGGGCGACCTCGATGCCGGGCAGGTGCGGGCCATCCGCCACCTCGCCGCCTCGGCGGTGGAGGGCCTGAAGCCCGAACGGGTCTCGATCGTCGACGAGCGCGGCCGGCTGCTGGCCGACGGCGCCCGGGACGCCGAGTCCGACGGCGCCAGCGGCTACGAGGACCGGCAGGTCACCCTGGAACGGCGCCTGCGCGGCCAGATCGAGGACGTGGTCGCCGGCATCGTCGGGCCGGGGCGCGCCCGGGTCCAGGTCAATGCCGAGCTCGATCTCAACCGGATCGAGAGCCGCTCCGAGACCTTCGACCCCGAGAGCCGGGTGGTGCGCTCTGCGCAGACCCGGACCGAATCGGCGCTCACCGGCAATGCCGACGGGCAGGTGAGCGTCGGCAACGAGCTGCCCGGCGCCAACGGCGCCGACAAGGCGCCCGCCCCCAAGGACGCCACGAACAAGAACGAGGAGACCACGAACTACGAGATCTCCAAGGTCACCAAGACCGAGATCGCCGAGGGGGGCCGGATCAAGCGCCTGTCGGTGGCGGTGGTGGTCGACGGCGTCTACGCGACGGCGGCCGACGGCAAGCAGGCCTACACCCCCCGGGCTCCGGCCGAGATCGAGCGGATCACCGCCCTGGTGCGCAGCGCGGTCGGCTTCGACAAGGCGCGCGGCGACCAGATCGAGGTGGTGAATCTGCGCTTCGCGGAGGCGCCGAGCGTACCGCAATTCGCCGAGCCGACGCTGATGCAGGCACTGCTCACCCCCACCAAGGAGGACGTGCTGCGCATGGCTGAACTCGCCGTGCTGGCGCTTTTGACCCTGATCGTCCTGCTCACCGTGGTGCGCCCGCTGATACGGCAGGTGCTGGCACCCATGCCGGCCGCGCCGTCCCTGGCCGGGCCCGGGATGGGAGGCGCGCTCGATGCCGCGGCGATCACGGGCGCCGGGGCGGGGACCATCACGGTGGTGGAGCGGGACAACCCCACCGCCCGGCTGATGGAGTTCGCCAAGATCAACGGCCAGGTCCAGGCCGAGACCGTCCAGCGCGTTGTCGACATGGTCCGGGCCAGCCCGTCCGAGACCGTTGAGGTGCTGCGCGGCTGGATCCAGGAAGAGTAAGGCGTCGAGGAACGGACGATGGCGGCAGGTCTGGCGAATACCCTAGCGAATGTGGGCGGCGACTCCTTCGCGACGATGCCCGGTCCGCAGCGCGCGGCCGCGCTCCTGCTGATGCTCGGCGAGGAGGAAGGCGCCCCGATCTGGCAGATGCTGGAGGAGGAGGAGGTCAAGAAGGTCAGCCACGCGATGGTCCAGCTCGGCACGCTGGAGGTGCAGACCGTCGAGAGGCTGATCATCGAGTTCGTGACCAAGCTCGGCAACAGCGGCGGCATCTCGTCGAATTTCGAGCGGACCGAGGCGCTGCTCCTGAAGATCTTCCCCAGCGACCAGGTCTCGCTGATCATGGCGGAGATCAAGGGCGCGTCCGGCAAGCGCGTCTGGGCCTCGATCGCCCAGGTCGACCCGGAGATCCTCGCCTCGTTCCTGCGCAACGAGTACCCGCAGACCGTCGCAGTGGTGCTCTCGCGGGTGCGCGCCGACTACGCCGCCAAGGTGCTGACCATCCTGCCCGAGGATTTCGCCATCGATTGCCTCAACCGCATGTTGCGCATGGAGACGGTCCAGAAGGAGGCCCTGCGCCACATCGAGGAGACCCTGCGGGTCGAGTTCGTGTCCACCATCGCCCAGACCCAGCGCCGCGACGCCCACGAGATGATGGCCGACGTGTTCAACGCCTTCGACCGGCAGACGGAGGGGCGTTTCCTCGCCGCCCTCGATCAGGCGAATCGCGGCTCGGCCAAGCGCATCCGCGAGCTGATGTTCACCTTCGAGGATCTGCTCAAGCTCGATCCGGGCAGCGTCCAGACCCTGATGCGCGCGATCGACAACGAGACCCTGTGCCGGGCGCTCAAGGGCGCCAACGAGCCGACCCGGGCCTTCTTCATGAAGCAGATGTCGACCCGCGCGGCCAAGAACCTCACGGACGAGATGGCCTCCCTCGGCCCCGTCCGCCTCAAGGAGGTCGACGAGGCGCAGGCCAAGATGACCGAGATCGCCAAGGACCTCGCCGAGAAGGGCGAGATCATGATCGCCAAGAATAGCGCCGAGGAGGAGCTGGTCTATTGAGCGCCCAAGCGTCCCGGAGCGCGAAGCCGTTCCTGTTCGAGACGGATTTCCGCAGCGCGCGTCCGAGCGCGGATGCGCTGCGCGCCACCGAGGCCGCCCTGCGCGCCGAGGCCGAGGCCCATGCCCGCGGCCTCCAGGACGGACGGATCCAGGCCGAGGCGCAAGTCCAGGGCCGGCTCGCCGACGCCATGACCCGCCTGGCCCTCGCCGCCGCGGGCCTGATCGCCCAGGCCGACGCGCGCGATGCCGAGCGTGAGGCGCAGGCCGTCGAGGTGGCCGTGCTGATCGCCCGGAAGGTCGCGGGCGACGCCCTGGAGGCCGCCCCGCTCGCCGGCATCGGCGAGGCGGCGCGCGCCGCGCTCCAGCACCTACGCGGCGTGCCCCACCTGGTGGTGCGGGTCCATGACAGCCTCGTCGAGGAGGCCGAGACCCTGATGAAGCGCCTGGCGCGCGAGCGCGGCTACGAAGGCCGCCTCGTCGTGCTCGGCGACCCTGACATGGCGGCGGGCGATGCCCGCATCGAGTGGGCAGACGGCGGCATCGTGCGGGAGCGTGCCCGCATCGAGGCGGCGGTGCTGGACGCCCTCGGCCTCCCGACGCGCCCGTGAAGGAATCCCGATGTCCGACGATTTCAGCCTGCCCCAGCTCGGCGAGAACGATCCCGACTACGCGGCGGGCTCGATCCGCGACGCGCCGACCACCCCGAAGACCGCCGCCGACCTGGAGCAGCTCTTCGACGTGCCGGTGATGGTCTCGGCGGTGCTGGGCTCCGCCCGGATGCCGATCGGCGATCTGCTCCGGATGGCGCCCGGCGCCGTGCTGGAGCTCGACCGGAAGGTCGGCGAAGCGATCGACGTGTTCGTCAACAACCGGCTGGTCGCCCGCGGCGAGGTCGTCCTCGTCGAGGACCGGCTAGGGGTGACGATGACCGAGATCGTCAAGGGCGAGTGAACTTTTTTCGGCACGGACGCCGGGGGGCTGTCCGCGCCACTATGGTTGAGAGGGACGAACCATGCGGCTCCTGATGATCGGGCGGCTCAACGGCGAGCTGATCACCGCCTCGAAGATCGCCATGCAGCGCGGCGCCGCCGTGACGCAGGCCGATGCCGTGCCGCAGGGCCTGAACGTGCTGCGCGCCCGCGGCGCCGATCTCATCATGATCGACGTGGCTCTGCCCATCGCCGACCTAGTCGCAGCCCTGGAGGCGGAGCGGATCCGCACCCCCGTGGTCGCCTGCGGGGTCTCGGCGGACGCGCAGACCGCCGCGGCGGCGATCCGGGCCGGCGCCAAGGAGTACATCCCGCTCCCCCCCGATCCCGAGCTGATCGCCGCGGTGCTTGAGGCGGTCGCCACCGACCGCGCCGCCTTCGTCTGGCGCGACCCGTCCATAGAGCGGGTGGTCAAGCTCGCCGAGCAGGTCGCCCGCTCGGAGGCCTCGGTGCTGATCACCGGCGAGAGCGGCACCGGCAAGGAGGTCCTGGCCCGCCACGTCCATCAGAAGTCGAACCGGGCGGCCAAGCCCTTCGTCTCGGTCAACTGCGCGGCGATCCCCGAGGCCCTGCTCGAATCCGAGCTGTTCGGCCACGAGAAGGGCGCGTTCACCGGCGCGGTCGCCCGGCGCATCGGCCGGTTCGAGGAGGCCAATGGCGGAACGCTGCTCTTGGACGAGATCTCAGAGATGGACGTGCGCCTGCAGGCGAAGCTGCTGCGGGCCCTCCAGGAGCGGGTGATCGACCGGGTCGGGGGCACCGCCCCGGTGCGGGTCGACATCCGCGTGCTGGCGACCTCGAACCGCAACCTCGCCGAGGAGGTCCGGAAGGGCACGTTCCGCGAGGACCTGTTCTACCGGCTCAACGTCGTCGCCCTGCGGCTGCCGCCGCTGCGCGAGCGCCCGGCCGACATCCTGGAGCTCGCCGCGCATTTCGCCAAGAAATACGCCGCGGTGAACGGCGTGCCGGCCCGCCAGCTCGACGCGCAGGCGCGCGCCCTGATCCTGAAGAACCCCTGGCGCGGCAACGTGCGCGAGTTGGAGAACACCCTGCACCGGGCGGTGCTGCTGGCCTCGGGGGACGCGATCGGCCCCGAGGCGATCCTGTCCCCGGACGGCGAGGTGATGAGTGCCGAGGGACCGGCGACCCGCGCCGCCCAGGCCGCCGAGGCCGCGACCCGCGGACTGGTGGGGCGGACCGTGGCGCAGGTCGAGTGCGACCTGATCCTCGACACCCTCGACCATTGCCTGGGCAACCGCACCCATGCGGCCAAGATCCTCGGCATCTCGATCCGGACCCTGCGCAACAAGCTCAACGAGTACGTTTCATCGGGCCTCGACGTGGCCGAGCCCGGCGGCGTTCGGAGCGCGGCCTGCGGCTGAGCGGCCGGGCCGGGTGACGCGGCGCAGGCGGGCATCGTCCTTCTCCGCAAGCCGGTGACTGGCTTTCGCGACGCTGCTTCAGCGGCGCCCGGCCTGCTCGGCGCGGTTGGCCTCGTTCTGGGCCGCGAAGGCGGCGTCGAGCTTGCGCAGCGATTCATAGCGGGCGACGTCGCTCTCGACGTCGCGGATCGTCTCCTCGACGAGGTGGCGCTGCAGCGCGACGCGCGGGTCCTCCGGCGGGAACGCCTCCCGCTCCTGGAGGCGGAGCACGGCCTGCCGCACGACGGTGTAGACCGCCTCACGCTCCGCCCGGGTCATCGACGGCTGGATCGCCTTCGCGACGAGATCGGAGAAATCCGACATGGACCGTTAGACTTCGCTCTTCCAGCAGGGCACGGGCGCCGCCACCCTCTATAGACCGCGCCGTGCGGGATCCAGAGGCTCGCGCATCATCCTCAGAGGTGGCCGACGGCTTTCGGCACGATGCGAACCTGAAAGCCCGCGCCTCGTACCGGTTCCGACATCCGGCCTATTGCGCGCGGCAACCTACATACGCTGGTCGCGGATGCCCGCCAGCAGGAGCGAGGACGAGCTCCAGATCACCAGGAAGCAGAAGAACGACACGATCAGCGTGTGACCCCGCTCCGGGTAGAGGCTGTCGGTCGGCAGGACCGGCGGCACGAAGGTTGCCAGGAAGATGTGCTGCTTGCTGGCCGAGACCCGCGCGCGGTCGAGCAGCATGTTCGCCGATTCCTCCAGCTTCTCGGCGATGGTCCGCTCCACGAGCAGGCCCTCGTACTGAAGCAGGGCCTCGGTCAGGTTCGAACCGCCGCCCGCGGCGCCTGCCGCACTCGTCAGCTCGTCCTGCAGGGTCTTCATCTGCTGGTCGATGGCGGCGAGATTGGCGACGAGGATCTGGATCGAGCGCGAACGCTCGTCCAGGCTGGAGCCGCGCAGGATCTGCAGGTCGTTCTCCGCCTTGAGCTTGTCCTTCCGCAGGAGCGTCAGGGTGGCCAGCGTCCCCTCGGCCGTCTTGACCGGATCGATCACGCCCCACTGATTGCGGAAGAGCTGCAGCGCGAGGTGGGCCTTGCGCAGGCGCTCCTGGGCGGTGGTGGCATCGGCCTGGGCCTGGGCGACCATGTCGGCCTGCGCCCGCTTCGAGATGTCGTTGATCAGCGCCTCGGAACGCGCCACCACGGCGCGGGAGATCGTCAGGGCGTCCTCGGGGGTGAAGGCCCGGACCGTCAGACGGATCACGCCCGAGATCGAATCGATATGCGCATCGACCTGCCTGCGCCAGTACTTGGTGAGATCCTCGATCGGGCCATTCGGATTCAGCCGTGTCCAGAAATCGGCCTGGCGGCGGGAGAACATCGTCGACAGGCCAATGCTCTTCTCCAGCGCCTCGACCATCGTCTGGCTGCCGATATAGTCGCGGACGATGAAGCTATCCTGGCTGTTATGCTTCTGGATCAGGTTGGTGTACTGGCCGAGCGCGATGTTCTCCATCGGCTCGACGTTGCCGCGGACCGCGAACTGGGCCTCGGCGACGTATTGGTCTGAGGCGAAGCCGAACAGGTACAGCCCGATCACGAGGGTCGGCAGCAGGACGAACAGGCTGACGCGGCGGACGATCCGCGAGCCGTAGGTCGACGTGTCCTCCTGGCGCGGGCGCAGGCCCGGCAGGCGGGTCCAGTCCAGGCGCCGTCGAATCGAGGCGGCCAGGGCCCGGGCGCTCCGATCGGCCGGGACCGGGCGGATCGTCTCCGCACTCCGCCGCAGCTCGCTCCTCGTCGGTGCGCCGAACGTCACGATCTCGCCTTCGCGCGTGTCGTCTTTGACGTCGTCGAAGCTCATCCGCTCATTGTTCCTGGGTCTGCGCCGGTTCCGCTCACGCGGCGCCGGCCGGAGGGCGGCCCGTGCGCGGAACTGGAATCCCGTTCTTTTCGGCCCTTTTTATGGCGCCCGGCCCGTCCGCCGCGGCGACGGAGGCCGTAGCCCGACAGGGGTATCGCGCCCTACAATCTCCCGATGATGACAGAACCGTCAATTGCGAGCGACACGGATCGCCGCCCTCCTGGCCGTTCGGCCGGCCGGTCCGCCAAGACCAAGCTCACCGAGATCGTGGTCGTCTGCTCCAAATGCGCCAAGCGGCAGGGGCTGAAGCCGCGCGCGGTCCGCGCGCTCCTGAAGAAGGCCGGGAAGCAGGACGGCCCGGATGCCGCGGGCGCGCGGCGGAAGCTCTGCATCGTCGAGTCGGGCTGCCTCGGCCCATGCCCTAAGCGGGCCATCGCGGTCGCCACCGGTGCGAGCCTGGCGGCCGGCCGCGTCGTCCTGCTCGATCCCGCGGCGGGCCCGGCGGAGGCGCTCGCGGCCGTGCTCCATCCGGTGCCGCGGCGGCCGCCCCCCGAATTCGGCCCCAATACCGCACTAGCGGCGGTACGACCCGCCGAATCGCCGCCGGCTCGCTGACCGGCACAACCCCTGGAGCCGTCGCTCTTGCCCGCCTCCCGACGCGCCATGCGCACGCCGCGGCCGTGACAGGCACGCACCTATCCGGGACACGCCGGGTCGTCCGCGCCCTGGTGCGCCGTCTTCCGCTGCTCGGCACCCTGATCGGGCTCGGCTTCGCGGTCTGGCTCGTGGCGACCAACGATCTCGACGCCGTGGCGACGGCGTTCGGGCGGATCGGCGTGGCGGGCTTCGTCGGGGTGACCCTGGTGCGGGCGCTGGTGTTGGTGCTGTGCGGCATCGCCTGGGCGCGCATCCTGGACGGGCTGTCGCCCGCGCCGGTCTCGGCTTGCCTGATCCTGCGCTTCGTGCGCGAGGGCATCAACGTCCTGCTGCCGGTCGCCTCGGTGGGGGGCGAGGTCGTCGGAGCGCGTCTCCTCACCTTCTGGGGCGTCGCCGGCTCCTTGGCGGCCGCCTCGGTGCTCGCCGACCTGCTGTTCCAGGTCGGGACCCTCGCCCTGTTCGCCGGCCTCGGGGCGGGGCTCCTCCGGCGGGTCGAAGGGGCGCAGGCGGCCGAACTCGCCGATTGGACCCTGCGGACGCTCGCCGTCGCCGCATTCGCCGTCGCGGCGCTCTTCGCCCTCCAGCGGACCGGGATCGTGCAGCTGGTCGAGGACCGGGTCACGGCGCTCGGTCGACGCTTCGTGCGCGAGGCCGAGGCTGGCCCAGAGCCGACACCGCGGATCCAGGGGGCGCTGGACGCGGTCTGGGCGGCGGGCCGGCGCGGCCGCCTCGCCCAGTCCTGCGCCCTGCACGCGCTGGCCTGGCTGCTCGGCGCCACCGAGATCGCCGTCGTCCTCACCTGCATCGGGATCGACAATGTCGGCCTGACCGACATCCTGGTGATCGAGGCGCTGAGCCAGGCGATCAAGGCCGCGGCCTTCCTGGTCCCGAGCGGGCTCGGCGTTCAGGAGGGCGGGCTCGTGCTGGTCTGCGGCCTGTTCGGCATTCCGCCCGGGACGGCCATCGCCCTGTCCCTCGCCCGCCGGGTGCCCGACGTGGTGCTCGGCCTGCCGGCGCTCCTCGTCTGGCAGAACCTCGAGGCGCGCCGCCACAGTGTGCGCCCCGCCGCGCCGACCTGCGACCGTCCGTGACCCCGATGCCCGACGCCCCGTCCGTCCCGACCCGCATCGGCCCGAGGCGATTGCGCCGGCGCCTCCGCCTAACCGCGATGCCGGCGCTCGCCGTCGCGCTCTTCGCCGCCGGGCCGGCGCTCGCCCAGAGCGTCACCCTCGACCTCGGTGCCGGCGGCACCACCGAGCGCGCCCTCCAGCTCGTCGCGCTGATCACCGTCCTGGCGGTGGCGCCCTCCGTGCTGGTGATGGCCACCGCCTTCACCCGGATCGTCGTGGTGCTCTCGCTTTTGCGCTCGGCCCTGGGCACCCAGACGGCGCCGCCGACCGCGGTGCTCGTCAGCCTCGCGCTGTTCCTCACCGCCTTCGTGATGGCGCCCACCGGCCGCGCGGCCTACAGCGCCGGGATCGAGCCCCTGATCGCCGGCCGGATCACGCAGGCTCAGGCCTTCGAGCGCGCCTCGGCGCCGTTCAAGACCTTCATGCTGCGCAATGTCCGCGAGAAGGACCTCAAGCTGTTCCTCGACCTCGCCAAGGTGCCGACGCCCAAGGGGCCGGAGGATGTCGGCCTGGAGATCGTGACCCCAGCCTTCATGATCTCGGAGCTGCGCCGCGCCTTCGAGATCGGCTTCCTGCTGTTCATCCCGTTCCTGATCATCGACCTCGTGGTCGCCTCGGTGCTGATGGCGATCGGCATGATGATGCTCCCCCCGGCCACGGTCTCCCTGCCGTTCAAGCTAATCTTCTTCGTGCTGGTGGACGGATGGACCCTGGTGGCGGGCTCGCTGGTCCAAAGCTACAGCGGATGAGGGCGCCGGGGCCGGCGATCCAAGGGCTTTGCCGATCACGCCTCGGCGTTCCGCTCCGGGGTCCAGACGCGTCCCGTCTCTGTCTCCCGGACGGCGTCCGGATCGATGACGCGCGGCCCGCTCACCCCGGCGGCGCGCCGGCGGCTCCGGCGCTGCTCTGCTGATCCGCGCCCTGCGGCTCGGCGCCCTCGGCAGCGACGGCTCGCCCCCGGTCGGGGATGGCGGTCTCCGGGTAGCGCTTGCGGTACTCGGCCAGGAAGGACGACAGAGTCTCGGCCTTCGTGGCGCGGGCCGCCACGGCGCGGAAGCCCGGCGCGCGGGTCGGATCGGTGCCGGTGAGGAGCGCGAAGGTGCGCGCATCCGGGCTCGCCGCCATAGTCTCCGAGAACTTCGCCTTGAGCCGTTCCAGGCCGATCGCCTCGCCGGCCAGGTCGTAGGCGATCGCCGCGCGCACCGCATCGGCCCGGGACTGCGCGTCCAGGGGCTGCCCGGACCGCCACGCCTCGCCGAGCAGCGCCTCGTGCGTCTCGCCGGCCTCGCGCCACCGGCGGGCGCCCCAGTAGATGTCGGCGCGCAGGCGGTCGATGTAGGGCCCGCTCTCCCCCTCGATCGTCTCCAGGGCGAGGTCGGTGCGGGTCAGGTCCGACAGGGCGCGGGCGCGGATCAGGCCGCGGGCCCGGTTCAGGTCGCGCGGCAGCTCCGGCATCTCCGTCGCGTCGAGGGCCTTCAGGGCCTGCAGCGGCTTGTCGTCCATCAGCCGCACGGTCGCCAGCCGCGCCGCGACGGCGGACCGGGCCGGGCCGGTGAGCCGGTTGTCGATCTGGTACTGAAGGAGGTCGGCGGCGGAGTCCAAGAGATCGAGGCTCACAAGGCGATCGGCCAGCCGGCGCACCACCTCGTCGCCGCGCCGCCCGATCGGACTCAATTCCCGGAAATCGAAGAACAGCGCCACGGCCTCGATCCCCGGCAGCGCGTCCCCCTTGTCGGTGAGATACAGGTTCTCGAAGGCCACCTGCGCCTCGCGCATGAGCGCCGCAGCGGTGTCGCCGTTGGGCGCGATGGCGTTGGCCCGGCGCGCGGCCGTGAAGGCATCGCGCCAGCGCCCGGCGGCCAGATAGAGGCGGTCGAGCCCGGCGGTGATGCCGTCCTCGATCGCGCCGCCGTGCCACGTCAGGGCGAGACGTTCCAGCCGCTCCGTGGCGGCCTCGGCCGTCAGCTTGCCGGCGGCGCGGGCCAACAGCGTCCTGCGCAGACTCGCCTCGACCGAGACCGGACGCACCGCAGCCGTCTCCAGCCCGGCATAAGCGTCCAGGGCGGCTTCGACCTGCCCCGTCGCCTCGGCCACGCGGGCCCGGACCAGGGCGAGCCGGTCGCGAATCCACGGGGGGAGGTCCCGGGCGTCTTCGGCGCGGGCAGCGGCGGTCTCGGCATCGCCGTTCTCGATGGCCGATTCCGCCGCGGCGGTTCGAATCAGTTGAGCGAGGTCAGGGGGGTAACTGTTGGCGAGGGGCAGGACCTTCAGGAATCCGGTCTCGGCGGCCTTCCAATCGCCCGCGCCGGCCGATGCCACGGCCCGCCACAGCACGGCCTCCGGATCCCCGGCGAGCATCGGCAGGGTCAGCGCCTTCAGCGCTTCGGCGTTCCGCCCCATCCGCACGAGCGCCAGGCCGCGCAGGAGGGCGGTGTCGCGCTGGGCGGCCAGCAGCGGATCGTCGGCGGCGGCCGCCTCGAGCGCCGTGAGGCCCTCGGGATCGAGCCCGTTGGCGAGGTCGGCGCGGGCGAGCGCGAGCCGCGCCGGGCCGCGTTCGGTCGGCGTCGCGGCGGCGGCCGCGTTGGCGAACCCGCGCAGTGTCTCGCGCACGTTCCCGGACCGCGCCCGCTCCCAGGCGTCGGGCGCGATGGCGAGCATCCCGGCCTCGGCCAGGACTATCTCGGCCTTCCGCGCCACCGCGGAGGCAGCGAGGCCCCCCGCCCGGCCGATCGTCACGGTGTCGAGGTCGGGGCGCACCGCGAGGTCGTCGGCGCCGGCGAGAACCGCCAGGCCGTGCCGGCTCGGCAGGATCTCGAAATCCACGAACCGCCGGTTCTTCGGGTTGCCCACGGGGCGCTGGGCCGCCGAGGTCACCACCGCGATGCGCTCGCCGTCGAGGTCGAGCCACGTCGCCGAGCCGGGCCGCGGCAGGCCGAGCGAGACCGCGATGCGGCCCGAGGGGTCGGGCTTGCGCTGGGGGTCGATCGTGTCGCTCGGGCTCAGGGTGTCGCCCGCCGAGAGTTCCCAGGCGGGCCCGCTCTCCGTGGCAACCGCGGTGAGATCGACCAGGCGGCCCTGGGGCACCGAGAACCGCAGGAGCGTGAGCGGTCCCGTCCGACCGGGCGCGCCGACGGGCACGAGACCCTGGCTCCCGGCGGGGACCACGACCGGCTCGGCGGTCTCGAAGGCCAGCGTGGCGACGCCGCCCCGCTCGAACAGGACGGCCGGCGGCAGGGCGTGGAACGGGAAGACCAGGCCGGACCCGGCCCGGCGCTTCGGCGGCGCCTCGGGGGGTCGATCCGGACCGGCCGGCGCCTCCGCCCGGCGCGGCGGTTCGGATGCGGATGCGGGGGCAGACGGCGTCGCGACCGCCGGCTCCGGCTTCGGGGGCCCGGGTACCTCGACGGCGGTCCTGCCGGGCTCGGGCGGCTTGCGGCGGACCACGTCCAGGAGGAAGGCTCCGTCCTCGCGCTCCGTGCCGATGCCGAACCCCTCCTCGGGGGTCACGAGCAGACTGGCCGACGTCGCATCCGTCTCGGTCGCCAGCTTGGCGATGCCGGGCCGGGAACGGCCGCGGGTCAGACCCGGATCGATGGTCCAGGGTCCGACGATCCGCAGCCGCGTCGCGGCGCCCTCGGCGGTGAGGGTGGTGACCGCTTCCGCGGGCAGGCGCAGCGACAGGCGCGTCAGCGTCGGGAGTAGAGCGAGTTCCAGGGACAGGGGCTTGCGCACCGGTTCGGGTACGCGGGCCCTGAGCGCCTCCTCGGCGGCCCGGGCGCGGCGGGCGAGATCGGCCACCACCTCGGGGGGCAGCGGCGGCGGCAGGCCGGACCAGCCCTCCGGCAGCAGGTCGACGAACACGCGCTCGCCGGCCGATTGCAGGTTGATCCGGTAGGGCCGCTGGAGGGCGACCCGCAGGCCGGTCCCGTCGGGATCGCGCCGGACGCTCGAGACATAGGCGGGCATTTCCTCGGCCAGGTGCTCGGGGCCCGGGGCGACGCGCTCGCTGTAGCCGAGGAGCAGGACGCCGCCGGCGAGCTTGGCCTTGACCGCGACGGGCTTGTCGAAGGTGAGCACGATGCGGCCGTAGCCGCCGGGGCCGGCGCCGGTCTCGCCGCCCTTGGCGCCGACCAGCTGGGCGGCCAGGGACGGATCGATCGCCGCCAGCAGCGCCACCAGCGACAGCGCCGCGCGCAGAAGCCGGGCCCCGAGCCCTCGACCGATCCGGGGTCGCCCGCCCACCGCTCTCATCGCCTCGCCGATCCGATTCCGGCGCGCGGCTCCGGCGGGGCCGCGGCGCGCGGCGCCACATGTCCCGAACATCCTGCGGCGGCGCGGCTAACGCTGCCTTAACCGTACCCCGTAAATCCGCCGGACCGCCGGGCTTTTCAGCCGCTCAGGGCGACGGCGCGGTCGAGGGCCCGGGCGAAACCCTCGAGCGGAACCGTGATCGTCGCCGCGTCGCTGCCGCCCGACTTCTGGCCGATCACGAAGAGCGTCTTGGCGGCCCGCATGCCGTCGAGGGCCAGCGTCGGGAAGCTGATCGGGACGAAGCAGCCGTCCGGCCCGCAGGCCGTGTAGGGCGCACCCTTGCCGAGGGCCTGCTCGTCCAGCTTGAAGGTGACGCCCGGCTCGATCGACAGGCCGAAGGGCATCAGCACGATCCCCTCGGAGCGGCCGTTCGCCGGGGTCTGGAGCTCGAAGCCGAACTTGCGGCGGCCGGTCTGCGAATCGCCCTGCGACTGGGCGACGATGCAGGTGATCTTCTCGCTCGGGCGCGTGCAGGTCATGGTCCAGTCGCCGTAGCTCTCGCTGACGGTACTGGCGCCGGTGGGCCACGCGGCATGCGCCGGGGCCGATGCGGCGGCGGCCGGCGCGGCGTCCGCCGCCGCAGGCTTGGCTTCCGCGGGCGCGGGCTTGACCGCCGTCTTCGGTGCGACCGGCTTCGGACGGGGTTTGGGCCGGGCCTTCGGCGGGGCATCGGCCGGGGCGGCGGCCTCCGGTTCGGCATCCTGGGCCCGCGCGGCCGCCAGTGGAACGGCGGTCAGCAGCGTCACGGTCAGGCTGAGGCGCAGGAACGCGCGAATCGTCGGCATGGAATCAACAACCCCGGGACCATGGAACGGCACAGCCGCCTAAAGCCCGAACGGGGACGACGCAATCGCCCCGGTATCCACGCCGGCGAAAGCACTCCGCCGGGGGGACCCGTCAGAGCGGGTTCGGACCACCGGCGGCGCGGGCCAGGGCGCAGCGCCGGGCAAAGGCGGCCTCGGTCCCGCTGCGGACGGCGCGGGCGCAGACGAACACGAGGGTGAGGATCCCGGGATCGCGATCCACGGTCTCGTTGACCGGGCCGGGGATCCGGGATGTGATGAGTGCGAGCATGACGGACTCCGACGGGCTGGATCTCGGACGTTTCCGTGAAAACCCCTGCCGAGCGGCCGTCTCGGCGGCCTTGTTGCAACGCAATATGAGGCCTGCGGCCGGCGCCGACCACAGGAGTGGACGCTGACGGCGCATGCATTCGGATCATGGCTTCGGGTGCTGTCCGTCAACGATGCGTTAACGGCCCGGTGCGCCGGACGGTTGACCGTGCCCGGGTGAGCCGCCATTGAGCCCCCTGCCCGGCAACGGGTCCGTCGACCGCGCCGCGATGCCGGGGCGGGCTTGTCGCCGCAGTGTCACATGCCCGCCATAACCCGCCCGCTGGCCAGACCACGCGGACGCCCGCGGCGCCCGTCAGAATCCGAGGATCTCCCGCATGTCCGAGCAGCCGACCCATCACCCGATCCATGGCCGTATCAGCGGGCCCATCGTGATGATCGGCTTCGGCTCGATCGGCCGGGGCACGCTGCCCCTCATCGAGCGCCATTTCGAATACGACAAGGCCCGGTTCACGGTGATCGACCCGGTCGACACCCACCGGGCGCTCGCCGAGAGGCACGGCCTGCGCTTCGAGACGGTGGCGCTGACCCCCGAGAACTACCGCGACGTGCTCACCCCGCTCCTCACCGAGGGGGGCGGCCAGGGCTTCTGCGTGAATCTCTCGGTCGACACCTCGTCGCGCGCCATCATGGAACTCTGCCGCGAGCTCGGCGCCCTGTACATCGACACCGTGGCCGAGCCCTGGCCGGGCTTCTACTTCGACAAGACCAAGAGCCAGGGCGACCGCACCAACTACGCCCTGCGCGAGAACATCCTCGACGCCCGCGCCCAGAAGCCGGGCGGCACCACCGCGGTTTCGTGCTGCGGCGCCAATCCCGGCATGGTCTCGTGGTTCGTCAAGCAGGCGCTCCTGAACATCGCGCGGGATACCGGCCTCCAGCGGCCCGAGCCGAAGACCAAGGCCGAGTGGGCCGCGCTGATGAAGGATCTGGGCGTCAAGGGCGTCCACATCGCGGAGCGGGATACGCAGCGCGCCAAGACCCCGAAGCCGCGCGGCGTCTTCGTCAACACCTGGTCGGTGGAGGGCTTCGTCTCCGAGGGCAATCAGCCGGCCGAGCTCGGCTGGGGCACGCACGAGACCTGGAAGCCCGCCAATGCCCGCGGACAGGAGAAGGGCTCGGCCTGCGCCATCTACCTGCTGCAGCCGGGCGCCGACACCCGCGTGCGCACCTGGGTGCCGACCGCCGGCTCTCAGTTCGGCTTCCTGGTGACCCACAACGAGGCGATCTCGATCGCCGACTACTACACCGTACAGGAAGGCGGGACGCCGGTGTACCGGCCGACCTGCCACTACGCCTATCACCCGGCCGACGACGCCGTGCTGTCGCTCCACGAGATGTTCGGCAAGGCCGCCCAGGTGCAGGAGCAGCAGCACATCCTCGACGAGACCGAGATCGTCGACGGCATCGACGAGCTCGGCGTGCTGGTCTACGGCCACGCCAAGAACGCCTACTGGTACGGCTCGCAGCTCTCCATCGAGGAGACCCGCCGGATCGCCCCCTACCAGAACGCCACCGGACTGCAGGTGACCTCGGCGGTGCTCGCCGGCATGGTCTGGGCCCTGGAGAACCCGGAGGCCGGCATCGTCGAGGCCGACGAGATGGATTTCCGCCGCTGCCTCGAAGTCCAGACCCCGTATCTCGGCCCGGTGGTCGGGGTGTACACGGACTGGACGCCGCTCACCGACCGCCCGGGCCTGTTCCCGGAGGACATCGATACGAGCGATCCCTGGCAGTTCCGCAACGTGCTGGTCCACGGCTGAGGTTGCCCGGGCCGGCGGATCGTTCCCGCCGGCCCGGTCCTGCCATCGGTCGCCCCTGTCTCAAAGCTTGACCGTACAAGCGGGGGACAGAACGGATGAGTGCGACGACCCAGGACCAGATCCTGATCGAACAGCGTGTCACCAATGAGCAACCGAGCCTGATCCCAGCCTATATCCCTTGGTTCTTTCTCGGCCTCTTCTCCGTTCATCGCTTCTATCTCGGTCTTACCGGCAGCGCGATCTTCCAGATCGTCCTGAATTGCATCGTCATCGGGGTGATCTGGCTCGTCGTCGCCCTGTTCCTGATGCCCGGGATGGTGCGGGCGAACCAGGCGAGCGTCCGCGATCGCCTGATGCGGAACCTTCAGACGTCGCGACCGGCGTCCCGCGCGGCTCTGTCCCCGCCCGACCACTTCTGAAGACGCGCCGGGGAGTGCGGCACGCGGGTGCGGCTCGACCTCGGCCGCGTCCCGATACGGGGGCAAGCTTAGGCGCCGGCCGCCCCGGGCGAGGCCGGATCAGCGCCGCGCGACCTCGACGAAGCGATCGCTTCGGTAGCCCGCCCCCTCCACCGGGTTCGACACCCAGCGGCAGCGCCCGATCGCCAGGTCGTGGCCGGCGTGGAAATGGCCGGAGATCCACAGATCCGGCCGTTCGGCATCGGCGAGGTCGTCCAGCGCCGTGCTGGCGTAGAAGGCCGGGACCCACCAGGGGACGCCGGGCGCGTCCCGGAACCGGTCCGCCGCAAGCGGGCTCGCCGGATGGTGCGTCACCACCACGGTCGGGCCGTCATGCGGGATCCGGAGCGCGGCGTGCAAAGCCGCCCGCTCGGCCCGGTGCGCCGCCATCGCGTCCGCGGGCTGCCAGGGGCTGCCGTCGGCCTTGCGGATCGAACCGAGATATTCCCGCGAGCCCGTGACCGGATCGGTCATGCGGTCGGCCGCGTAGGCCACCGGATCGACGGGCCGGTCCGGCGCGTCCGGGGCGAGCCAGCGCCCGGCGAGGGCCCAGTCGCTCCACAGGGTGGTGCCGACGAAGCGCACCCCGTCGACGATGCAGGTCTGCGCCCCCTGGAGCAGTTGGATCCGGGCGCCGAGGCCGTTGAGCCGCTTCACCTCGGCCTCCAGCGCCGCCAGCAGCTCCGGCGCGGTGCGCCTGTCCCCGGTCGGGGCGTAGCGCTCGTGATTGCCCGGAACCAGCACGATCGGGCGGCCCTGCGCGAGGTGCAGCAGCGCCGCGAGACCGCGCTCGGGATGCCCCTCGTAGAGGTCTCCCGGGCAGGCGAGCAGATCGAACGGCTCCGCGGGCGGCGGGATCAGGTCCAGCCGCCGCCGCTCCAGATGCAGATCCGAAATGGGGAAGATTCGCATGGCTTCGGTTATCGTGCGGCTCTGCGCTCGGCCGCGGCGGCCTTGAGGATGTCGGCAGCGGATTCGGCATTGAGGATCGCGATGCCCGCCGCCACGGCGAGGTCCGGCCAGGGTGTGGGATAGGCGGCGGTCACCAGCCCGGCGGCGATGATCGCGAGGTTGGCGAAGGTATCGTTACGCGCCGAGAGATAGGCCGCGCGGGTCAGGCTGCCCGATCCGGTGCGGTGCCGGGCGAGCATCAGCGCGCAGGTGAGGTTCACGGCGAGCGCCCCGAGGCCGGTGAGCGTCAGCGGCAGGGCGGCCGGGGCCACGAAATCCGAGACCTTGGCGTAGGCCGCCCAGGCGCCCGCCACGGCCGGCAGGAGCAGGATGCCCGCCATGGCGGTCCCGAGCCGCGCCCGGTTGCGCGCGCCCCAGCCGAGGCCCGCGACAATCAGCAGGTTGATCGCCGCATCCTCCAGGAAATCGAGGCTGTCGGCGATCAGCGCCACCGAGCCGATGGTCAGCGCCACCGCGATCTCGATGCCGAAATAGCCGAGGTTCAGCGCCGCGACGCGGGCCACGACGGGGCGGAGGGCGGGCGGCGCGGGCCGGGCTGCTTCATCGACGGTCACGGGACGCGTCTTCGCCGAGGCCGGCACGCCTGTCGAGGGCCGTTGAGAAATCCCTGTCCGCGACTCAAGAAAGTTCGACGGCCTTCCGCCTTCGTCCGGGTGGATTCGCCGCCGCGATCGTGCGAGGCCGGTTCCGGAGCCGGCTGCGCGGAACGCGTCATCGGCCGGAAGCGGAGGTCTGCCGAGCCATGCTGCCCGAATTGCGCGTGCTCTATTTCGAGGATCTCGAGATCGGCCTGTCGGAGACCCTGTCGAAGACCATCGCCTCCTCGGACGTGGTGGGCTTCGCCGAGATCACCGGCGACCGCAACCCGATCCACCTCTCCGAGCACTTCGCCGCCCGCACGCCGTTCGGCACCCGCATCGCCCACGGCCTGTACACGGCCGGGTTGATCTCGGCGGTGCTGGGCACCCGCCTGCCGGGACCGGGCGCGGTCTACATCTCGCAGACCCTCAACTTCCGCGCGCCGGTGCGCATCGGCGACGTCGTGGAGGTCACCGTGACGGTCGCCGAGCTGATGCCCGAGCGGCGGCGGGCGCGCCTGGCCTGCCAATGCTCGGTGGCGGGGGAGACGGTCCTCGACGGCGAGGCGCTGGTGAAGGTGCCGACCCGGGCCGAGGCCGACCCGCTCGCCAGCCGGACCGAGCGGTCGCAGAGCTGAGGTGGGCGCGGTCCCGGAGACGGTCACCGACCCGGACGATCCCCGCCTCGAACCCTACGCCCGCATGCGCGAGCGCGACCTCGTCGGCCGCGCCGGACGCTTCATCGCCGAGGGCGAGGTGACCCTGCGGCTGCTGCTCGGCCGGCGCAGCCGTTTCCGCGCCGAATCGATCCTGCTGCTGCCGGAACGCTGGCCCGGCCTCGCCGAGGCCGCCGCCGCATGCCCGGAGCCGCCCCTGGTCCTCCTCGCCGCCAAGCCGGTGATGAGCGCCGTTACGGGCTTCCCGATCCACCGCGGGGTGCTGGCAGTCGGGCTGCGCGGACCGGACCCCGACGCGGCCAAGCTGGTGCCGCCCGCGCCCGCTCCGGCCCTGGTGCTCGGCCTCGCGGGGCTGACCAACCACGACAATGTCGGTGCCGCTTTCCGCAACGCCGCCGCCTTCGGGGCGGACGCGGTGCTTCTCGACGCGGCGAGCTGCGATCCGCTCTACCGGAAGAGCATCCGGGTCTCGGCGGGGGCCGCCCTGATCCAGCCCTTCGCGCGGCTCGCCCCGGGGGAGGATTGGCTGCGCCTCGCCGATGCCCTCGACCTGGAGGCGCTGGCGCTCAGCCCGGGGGCGGCCGAGGCCCTGGACGAGCGCGCCGCACCGGCGCGGGCGCTCCTGATCCTCGGCACCGAGGGGCCCGGGCTGGAAGCAGCGCTCCTCGCCCGGGCGCGGCCGGTTCGCATCGGGATGGCCGCGGGCTTCGACTCCCTCAATGTCGCCACCGCGGCGGGGATCGCTCTGCACAGCATCGCCCGCGGCCAAAGGCGCCTCGCCGGTGGGCGATGAGCGCCGGGATGCCGCCCGGGCGGCGCATCTCGGCAGGACAACACGCTGCGCGATGATCGTGGATAAGGATCGGCGCGATCGGACGATCGATCGGGTCTTCAGGGTGGCATACGGAAAAACGTAAGACTTCCCTGGTCTAGTCGGTCCGACAACCCCAACCCGTTGGGTCAGACCGTGAGATCATTGCGCTACGCCGCTACCCGATGGCTGAGGCCACGGCCCCTCGTCGCACGGCTGTGGCGCGAGCGGAGCGGCGCCACCGCGGTCGAGTTCGGTTTCGTCGCGCTGCCGTTCCTCGCCCTGGTCGGTGCCTGCCTCGAGAACGGGCTGGTCGCCTGGGAGCAGGAGATCCTCCAGCAGGCCGTCGTCGAGGCGGGGCGCCAGATCTACACGGGCTCGTTCCAGACCTCGAATTCCGGCACGACCGATGCGGCGACGCTGATCAGCCGGTTCCGGACCGCGATCTGCACCCAACCGAGCGGCGCCGCGCGGGTGACGATCTTCACCTGCGCCAATGTCCGCGTCAGCGTCACGCAGGCGTCCAGCTACGCCTCGGCCTCGGCGGTCTCGCCGGTGGCCACCAGCAGCAGCGGCGTCAGCGACTGGAACCCCAACTTCCAGAGCTACACCTGCGGGGGGGCCTCCACGATCATGGTGGTTCAGGCCGCCGTCGACATTCCGGTCTTCTTCCCGCTCCTCGGCTTGGCCACGGCGAGCCTGCCGAACAAGCGGCGCGTGCTGCAGGCCGCGACCGTCTTCAAGATCGAGCCCTACACCACCCAATCCGTATGCTCGTGATGGCGGCCCCCGCGAAACGCCTGAAGCGCTTCCGCAGCGATGCGCGGGGCGTCGCCGCGGTGGAGTTCGCGCTCGTCCTCCCGGTGCTCATCGTCATCTATTTCGGCACGATCGAGCTGACCCGCATCCTCGATGCGAACCGCAAATTGACCCTGTTCGCACGGACGCTCGGCGATCTGTCGGGGCGCGCGGACAATCCGAAGCCCTCGACCGGCGACATGGCGACGATCGCCGGCGCCGCGACCACGATCCTTCGTCCCCTGGACGCCTCGGGCCTCCAGATCGTGGTCAATGCCATGGGCGTCGAGTCCATCTACGGCACGCTCTACGGCGGCGTCTGTTCCAGCTGGGCCCAGAACGCGACGCAGCGCCCGGCCCTCCAGATCAACGGGACGAACGGCTTGCCGGCGACGCCGGCCGCCTACCAGTTCGACGGCGCCCGCTACATCCTGGCCGAGGTCACGATGACCTACACGCCGATCATCGGCAGCGCGCTGTACAAGTGGATCTTCGGTGCGGGCGGTCTGACCTTCACCCGGCAGATCCCATGGTCGGAGCGGACCGTGAACGAGATCGTCATGCCGGGCGGAACGGCCTGCCCGAACTACAGCTAGAGCCATGCTTGATCGCGGGCTCTGCGTCCTTGTTTCAGCGCGCGCGGCGAACCGGCAAGCGGTTCGGCCGGAGCGCGCTCACGATTGCGGGAGGGTGCCCTGTCCTCGTTTCCTGGCCGGGTGAACCGGTACGTCAGACATCGGGTGCTGAACTACGGCCGCGCCCGGTCCGGGCAGGTCGCGATAACCCTCGCCCTGGTGGCGATGCCGATCCTCTTCGCCTCGGCCGCGGCGATCGATTACGGCCGACGCAACGCCGTCAAGGCGCGGCTCGACACGGCCCTCGACGGCGCCGTGCTCGCGGTCATGTCGCAGAAGACCAATTCCATCTCGACGACCAATCTTCAGAACATGGAGACGCAGTTCCGCGCGGAGGCCGCCAAGGTCCCCGGCGTGACCGTCACGTCGTTCACCCCCGGGACGCCGGTCAACGGGGCGTCGACCTTGAGCCTCACGGCGAGCTACACCGCGACCGTGAAAACCAGTCTCGCCTCGATGATGAAGGTCGTGACGATGAATATCGGCGGGACCGCTTCGAGCACCCGCAATTTGTTCCAATATATCAATTTCTATCTTCTACTCGACAATTCCCCATCGATGGGGCTGGCCGCGACCGACACCGATGTCAACAACATGAAGAATGCCACCGGCGGCTGTGCGTTCGCCTGCCATCAGCATACCTTCGATTCCTCGGGCAATGTGACCGGCGACAACCTGAACGACAATTATCACATCGCTCAGAAAAACAACATCAAGCTGCGGATCCAGGTCCTGCGCGATGCTGTGTCGGCGCTGGTCGATCAGGCCAATGCCAGCATGTCGCTGCCGCAGCAGTTCCAGATGGAGATGTGGACCTTCAACGATTCCACGACACAGACGCGCCTTCAGGCGATGACCGCGACCCTGAGCCAGATCAAGACGGCGGCTGCCAATATCGACATTGCCTACGCGTATTATAATCAATCCGACAATCAGTCCGATTTCGAACGCGCCATCACCAAAATGAATACGACGATACCGGCCAGCGGCACCGGCTCGACCGCGGCGTCGCCGATCCGGTTCCTGTTCTTCGTGACCGATGGTGTCGAAGATACCGGGGGCACCGTCACCAATCAGAGCGCGGGCTTTCAGTATCAGAGCAATCGCTTCATCGGACCCTTCAGTCCGTCGACGTGCAAGGCGCTGAAAAACAACAACGTCCGCATCGGCATCATCTACACGCAGTATCTTCCGCTTTATGACAACAGTTTCTACAACTCCTATGTCCGACCCTACGAAAACCAGATCGGGCCGTCGCTGAAATCGTGCGCGTCGGACGGGTTGTATTTCCCCGTCGCGTCCGGCGGCGACATCACGGCCGCCATGCTCCAGCTGTTCTCGACCGCCGTGGCGTCGGTCCGATTGAGCAACTGACGGGGTCTTCGACGCGACGCGCGCCGCGCCCCCGGAAAGCGGCACGGTGTCGGGTCCGAGACCGGCGACGCGGACGGGCGCGACGGTGAGCGCGCGATCCCTCGCGCCCCATCTTCGACGCTCGATGTCCGCACGCGAAAACGTCGGGGCGGCTGGGGCGTTGCGCTGGCCGTCCCGGAGATGCGTGGTCCCTTTGCGCCCCCCGGCGACCATGCAAGCCCGGCCGAATCGCGGTTCAGCGCCGCGTCGAGGGAAACAGGCCGCGGCTCGCCTTTTCAGGCGCCACAGCCGGTCAGGCGGTGTTGCCGCGGCGACGTTTCATGCAACCGCCCAAATTTTATCCGGCAAATACCGGGCGGTATGCGCGATTAGAGTCGTGTTACGTAGTTACTGCCATCATAATACCGCTGGAAATTAGGCCATACCGTTTTGCCACTCCCAAGCCCCCGGGCAATGGAAGTTTCAACGGCGCGCATCACAACCAGCTCAAGATGTTAATCGTATTGGCAAAACTTATTACCGGCACGACAAGCTCGATACGGAGCCGTGTATGAAAATCTTGCACGCCGCGAACGAGTTGGTCAATAAAGGCAACGGAATTGTCAATTCGGCCGTCGATCTGGCCTGCATGCAATCGGAGGCCGGACACGACGTGTCGTTCGTCAGCTCCGGAGGCGGGTATTTAGATCTTTTATCTGAATTTAATATTCATCATGAATACGCGAACATGTACATTCGATCCGGTTGGCCATTCTTCAGAGCTCTGCCTCGACTCCGGGAGATCATCAGGTCACGCAAGCCTGATATCGTCCATGCCCATATGATGACCGGCGCCGTGCTGATGCGACTGGGTCGAGATCTGGCCGGCTTCGGAGACTATGGTCTGATCACGACCGTCCACAACGAGTGGCGATTGACATCGAATCTGATGCAGGCCGGTGACCGCGTCATCGTTTTATCGGAGAGCGGGCGGCGCGCTTTTCACAAGCGGGGTTTTCGCTACGACAAGATGCACGTGGTCCGGCACGGCATCCTGCAATCGCCACGTCGCCGGGCGGAGGTCCATGCACGGGAGGTGCGTCCTCCGGGTCGCAGGCCGCCCGTGATCATCACCGTCGCGGGCCTGTACCGCAGGAAAGGCGTCGGTGATCTGATCTCCGCGTTCGGGGACATTGCGAACGAGTTTCCGGACGCCACGCTCGAAATTCTGGGATCGGGACCCGATCGCGACTATTTCGAAGCGCTCAAAGCCCAGACGACCGGTTCGGATCGCATCCACTTCCAAGGCTTCATCGCCAAACCCTACCGAGCCTTGCGGGAGGCTTCGGTCTTCGTGCTCGCATCGCATACCGAAGCCTTTCCCCTCGCCGTCGCAGAGGCGCGAGAGGCCGGATGCGCCGTCATCGCGACCGCCGTGGGCGGCATCCCGGAACTGCTCGATCATGGCCGCGCCGGCATCCTGATCCCGCCGCACAACCCGGCTTTCCTGGCGCAGGAGCTGCGGCGCGTGCTGCGCGATCCGGTGGAACTGGAACGGTGGCGCCGGGCCGCGAGAACCAACCTCGATTGGCTGTCCTGCAAGCGCATGGCCGACGAGACGATCGGCGTCTATCGATCGCTGCTTCAACCCTCGTAGCGCGTGGTCCCTCTCCCGAGACCCGACGGCCAGCCCTCGGGACGACGGTCTGAGGCCCTGGCCGAGCACGTCGGATCGGACCACGGCGCGCACGCATCGCTCGATCGCGCGCCCTAAGCACCATCGGCGTCCCCGTCGCCAGGAAGCACCCTGCGCGGCGGTTCAGGTCCCGCCGGCAAACGGCGACCAGCGCAACACATTGGCCGAGCCGTCGATGAATTCGAAGCCGCCGCACTGGCTCAGCGTGTGCAGCCGCCGCCCGGGCCAAGCCTGGCACGGGGCGAGCGTGTTCCGGACATTCTGTTCGTAGCCGGCCGTGTCGAGGCGCGTGATCTCGGCCAACCCGACGGCGGCGCCGTAATGGTGGCTGCAATCCTGGACCGGTCTCCACAAGCAACCGTCGCGACGCACGATCGGCCCCGCCGAGCGCGCGGTGCGGACGTCGTGCAGCACCGGGTTGCCCGGATGGGGGCGCCACGGGCCGAAGAGGCTCGCCGCGTGGAACAGGCACAGATCCGCCGAGGCGGAACCGGGATTCTCCAAGGTCGCGAGCAGCCAATACAGACCGTCGTGCTGGACGAGGGTCGCGTCGGTCAACGGCATTCCGTCGATGAGCACGGCCTCGCGGGTCCAGCGATCCGGGAACGGGTCCGCGCGATAGAGGACAACCTCGCGGTTCTCGCAGCTTTCTGGAATCATCCAGATGGCGCCATCGTGCTCGAACACGTGCGGGTAGGACAGGTGCCAGGGTTCTTCGAGCACTGGGCGCACCGGCCCGACGGGTCCGGCCGGGGTCAGCTCGACGGCCGAGATGACGCCTTTCTGCCGGTGATGGTGGAAATCCTCCACGAACAGGATCGTCCGCCCGCCATGCGCAATCGCCATCGGATCGGCGAAGAAGCGGATGCCGGGATCCGGCAGGCGGTTCCAGCGCGTGTCCGCCAGCGATTGCGTATCCCACAGGTCGGGACCCGAGACATGCCGCCAGCCGACGCGCCAGTGCGGGGACCGGAACAGCTTCGCGTAGACATTCTCTGCAACGAATTGCCGTAGACGACCCATGAAACGCATCGTGATGGCGGATGATCTCGACACGTAAGGCGGAGACAGAATTCGGCCAGCGATTCGCACGTCCAAGGCGCAGGTCGTCGAGATCCATCGGTCGCCTGGAAGCGCGGCGCAGCGCGAGAATTCGTTTTCCAAGGGCGGTCGGCGCGTGTTCAATCGGCGGTCGATGAGCACGACACGTTCCATCCCCGCCGCCCCGCGCCGCACGAACTGGCCGATCGTCGGGAGCGGTCTCGTAGTCCTCGCGGTCGCCATGGGGATCGGCCGCTTCGCCTTCACGCCGCTCATGCCGCTGATGATCCGGGACGGCACCCTGAGCGCCGCGTCGGGCGCGGAATGGGCGGCCGCCAACTACGTCGGCTACTTCCTCGGCGCCTTGACCGCCGCGTGGTTCGCCGGCGACCCGCGTCGCGGCCTGCTGCTGAGTCTGGTCGGCGTCGCGCTGACGACCCTCGCGATGTCCGGGGTCGATGCCGGGGCGACCGCGCTGCTCGGCCTCGCGTTGCGGGGGGCGGCCGGCGTGTTCAGCGCCTGGGCGCTGGTCTGCGCGAGCGGCTGGTGCCTCGCCGAACTCGCACGAAAGCGGGCCGGACGGTCCGGGGCCTGGATCTACACGGGCGTCGGGCTCGGCATCGCCCTGGCCGGCGTGCTGACATGGCTGGGGGGACGCCAGCCGGCACACCGGCTGTGGCTGGAACTCGGCGCGGTCGCCGGCGCCGGCGCGCTGCTCGTCTGGGCGCTATCCGCGCTGCGGCCCTCCGGGCCCGACACGGAAACGGCCCCGCTTACGGAGCACGCGGCCGCGGCGACCGTGCCGCGCCGCCGGAGCAGGCAGCTGAGCCTCGTCCTCTGCTACGGGACGTTCGGGTTCGGCTATATCGTCCCGGCGACGTTCCTCCCGTCGATGGCGCGGGCGCTGGCGCCCGATCCGCTCGTCTTCGGGCTGACCTGGCCGCTCTTCGGCCTCGCCGCCGCCCTGTCGGTCGCGGCCGTGGCACATTTCGCGCCGCACGGGTCCCGCCAGCGGATCTGGGCCCTGGCGCAGGGAATCATGGCGCTCGGCACCGCCCTGCCCCTGTTCGTCCAGAGCCTCCCGGCCATCGCCACCGCGGCGGTGCTCGTGGGCGGCACCTTCATGGTCGCGACCATGGCCGGTTTGCAGCTGGCCCGTGAGGTGCGGCCCGAGGATCCGACGCCGCTGCTGGCGCAGATGACCACAGCGTTCGCCGCCGGACAGATCGCCGGCCCGCTGCTGGTGCGCGCCCTCGGATCCGGCCGCTGGGCCGGCTGGGGCGCCCTGGAATGGACCGGAGCGGCCGCGACGCTGTCGCTGATCCTGACCGCGCTGTGGCTGTGGCGCACGGTCCAGCCCGGCCCCGACAGGCCGCGTCCGGCATGAGGGGGTTTGCCCCGGTTCCGCCCCTCCGATGCGATACCCCCGCGGGGACCGGTCGACGGCCCTTCACGGGTCTCGAAGCCTGTGCTGTTCTGCGCGCGACAAACGGCAGCAATTGCCGCGCGCGACGAGCGGTCTAGCTTGACGGTTGTGGTTCGGGGGATTCTGGCAGGAGTCGGCGGCGTTGCTTCAGTCTGGGAATGGGTTGCGGGCGCTCACCGGACGCCGGGTAGCCGTGGTCGGCGCCGGTCCGGGTGGCTTGGCCACCGCCCTTCTGCTGGCGCGGGCCGGAGTCCACGTGACGCTGTTCGAGAAGGACGCGCAGGTCGGTGGCCGCACCAAGACCGTGGCGGCGCCGGGCGGCTACAAGTTCGATATCGGGCCGACCTTCTTCCTCTACCCCCAGATCCTCGCCGACATCTTCGCGAGCTGCGGTGAGCGGCTCGAGGATCACGTCAAGCTCGAACGGCTCGATCCGCAATACCACCTCGTCTTCGAGGGCGCGGACGGCATCTCGGGCACGATCCGGGCGACCGGCGACATCGCCCGCATGGAGCAGGAGATCGCCCGCCTGGCGCCGGAGGACGCCAAGCACGTCAAGGCGTTCTTCACGGAGAACCGGACCAAGCTCGACTACTTCAAGCCGATCCTCCAGCAATCCTTCCACACCCTGCGCAGCATGGCGAGCCCGGCGATGCTGGCGGCCCTGCCCTACCTGCATCCCGGGCGCAGCGTCGACAAGGATCTCAAGCGCCACTTCGCCGACCCGCGGGTGCGCCTCGCCTTCTCGTTCCAGACCAAGTACCTCGGCATGTCGCCGTTCCGGTGCCCGAGCCTGTTCACGATCCTGTCGTTCCTCGAATACGAGCACGGGGTCTACCACCCGGTCGGCGGCTGCGGCGCCGTCTCGAATGCGATGGCGGGATTGGCCGGGCGCATGGGCGTCGATGTCCGGCTCAACAGCACCGTCGAGCGGGTGACCTTCGACGGCAAGCGCGCCAGCGGCGTCGTGGCGGATGGCGAGACCTTCAACGCCGACGCGGTGCTGATCAACGGCGACTTCGCCAAGGTGGTGCGGGCCCTGGTCCCGGAGCGGCACCGCCCCCGCTGGCGCGACGCGAAGATCCACAAGGCCCGGCTCTCCTGCTCGACCTTCATGCTGTATCTCGGCCTCGAGGGGTCCATGCCCGACAGCCTCGGGCACCACACGATCCTCCTGGCCGACGGCTACGAGAAGAACATCCGCGAGATCACCGAGGGCACGCTGCCGATGCAGCCGTCCCTCTACGTGCAGCACGCGGGCTACACCGACGGCGGCATGGCCCCCCCGGGCCACACCGCCCTCTACGTGCTCGTACCGGTGCCGAACCTGAAGGCCGGGATCGATTGGCCGTCGATCCGTCAGACCTATCGGAGCCTGATCCTGGAGCGGCTGAAACTCCTCGGCCTCGGCGATATCGAGTCGCGGATCCGCTACGAGCGAATCATCGACCCGACCCAGTGGGAGGAGGATTTCGCCGTCCACGAGGGCGCCACCTTCAACCTCGCCCACGACCTGATGCAGATGCTGTATTTCCGGCCCCACAACCGCTTCGGGCCGGGACTCTACCTCGTGGGCGGCGGCACCCATCCGGGCTCCGGCCTGCCGGTGATCTACGAGGGCGCCCGGATCACGGCCCGGCTGCTGATCGAGGAACTGGCCGGCGCCCGCGCCGCCGCCACCGCGGGCATCCCCGAGACCGCACCGCTCGCCACCTCCGGCGAGGCTTCGTGACCAAGCCGGCGGGCCGGCGGAACGGTCTCGCCGGGTTCGTCCTCGCGGTCTGCCTCAGCGCTACCCTGCCGGCGGCGGCCGCGAGCGTGCAGGTCGAGATCGACGGGATCGAACCCGGCGGCGGGCCGGTGCGCATCGCCCTCTGCCAGGGGAGCCTGTCGGAGGCCGCCTGCGCCCGGGGCGACGAGGCGCCGGCCTCCGGCGACCGGATCCAGTTCACCTTCCGCGGCGTGCCGGCGGGGACCTACGCGGTGGCGGCCTTTCAGGACGCGAACGGCAATGGCCGCCTCGACCGCACCGGGCTGGGCCTGCCCCTCGAACCCTACGGGTTCTCAGGCCTCGCCGGGCGGCGGGCGCGGCCGGATTTCGCCGAGGCGGCGTTCGTGCTGCGGGAGCCGGGCGCAGCCCTGCGGGTGCGCCTCGCCCGCGCCCTGCCCCGGCGCTGAGGCGATGGCCGATCCCCTGGTCCGAATCGCGGGCGTCGATCTCGACCTCCGCGGACGGCGGGTCCTGGAGCGTGTCGACCTCGATCTCGAACCGGGCGAGACACTGGCACTGCTCGGGCCGAACGGAGCGGGCAAATCGTCTCTGATGCGCCTCGTGGCCGGCCGCCTGCGCCCGAACGCGGGATCCGTGCGCGTCGCCGGGGCCGATCCGTACCGGGAGGGCGGTGCCCGGCGGGCCATCGGCTGGGTGCCGCAGGAGATCGCCCTCTACCCGAAGCTGACCGTGGCTGAGAATCTGGGCGTGTTCGGCCAACTCGCGGGCGTCCCCCGGCGCGACCGGCGGGCAGCGGTGGAGGCCGCCCTGACGATGGCCGAGATCGGCGGGGTGGCGCGCCGCCCGGTCGGGACCCTGTCGGGGGGCTACCGGCGCCGGGTCAATATCGCGGCTAGCCTGATGAACCGGCCGCGCCTCGTCCTCCTCGACGAGCCAACGAGCGGAGTCGACCTCGCCGCCCGGGCGGCGATCCACGCCGTTCTCGACCGGCTTAAGGCGGCCGGCACCGCGATCCTGATCGCCACGCACGACTTCGCCGAGGCGGAGCGCCTCGCCGCGCGGGTCGCGTTCCTGGCGCAGGGGCGGATCGTGCGCGCCGGCCGCCTCACCGATCTGCTGGCGCAGCTGCGCACGGGCGTCCCCGAGCGGGAACTGAGCCTCACAGTCCCGGCCGACGAACCCGCAGAGGCGGCCCTGCGCCGGGCCGGCTTCGCGGTCGCGGAGCCGGGTGGCCTGACCTGGCGCTCGGTGGAGCGGTCCGGCCTCGACGGCGCGGCCCTACTCGGCAGCCTGCGCGCCCAGGGCGTGCCGGTGGCCGAGGTCCGGGTGCGCGCCCCCCGATTGGAGGCCCTCTACCTCGACGCGCTCCGGCCCCGCGCGGTGACCGACGCAGAAATCCCCACCCTGCGGGACGGGACGGCCGGGTGATCGGCGCCGCCTTCCGCGTGATGGCCCTGAGCCTGCTGCGCGACCGCGCCGCCCTGGTGATGGCGTTCGTCCTGCCGACCGTGATTTTCTCGATCTTCGCGGCGATCTTCTCCGGGGCGACCGGCGAGCGGATCCGCATCCAGCTCGGACTCGCCGACCTCGTCCAGACCGCCGCGACACGCCGCCTCACCGACGCGCTCGCTGCCGATCCGTCCCTGCGGGTCACGCGCTTGCCCGAGACCGACCTCGCGGGCGTCGTCCGGGCCGTGCGCTCGGGCGAGGTCGACGTGGCGCTCGCCCTGCGCGGCGATCTGATCGCGACACCCTCCGAGGGCGCCCCGGGCGCCGCCGACCGCCCGGTGGTGCTGGTGGAGAATCCCGCCAAGGCCCTGGCGACGCCGATCGCCCTGGGCCAGTTCCAGCGCGTTCTGAACGAGTCACTGCCCGACGTGGTCCTCTCGCGGATCGTCGCCGACGTGGAGCGCACCGGCAAGATCGGCCCGGACGAACGGCGCTTCCTCGACGAGGCCTTCGCCGAGCAGCGGGCGAAGAAGGAACCGTTCAGCTTCGCCGACATGGTCGAAAGGCGCAGTACCGCGGCCAGCACCACCAACGCCCGGATCAGCTACTATGCGGGCGCGATCACCGCGGTGTTCCTGCTGTTCGCCGCGATGCAGGGGGCGATGTCGCTGGTCGAGGAGCGCGAGACCGGGCTCAGCGAGCGGCTCATGGCCGGGCCGGGTGGGCTGCCGGTGGTGGTGCTCGGCAAGTTCGGCTTCCTGACGCTCCAGGGCGTCGTGCAGGCGGGCCTGATCTTCCTGGCCGCCGCGCTGCTCTACGGGGTCGAGATCGGGCCGCACTGGCCGGCCTTCCTGGCCACGTGCCTGCTGGTCTCCGCGATGGCGGCGGGGCTGGCGCTCGCCGCCTGCGCGCTGGCGGCCTCGCGCCAGCAGGCGCACCTCGCCTCGACCTTCGGGGTGCTGCTGCTGTCAGCGGTGGGCGGCTCGATGGTGCCGCGCTTCCTGATGCCGCCCTGGCTCCAGCGGGCCGGCTGGCTCACCCCCAACGCCTGGGCGATCACCGCCTATCAGGACGCGCTCGGCGAGGGCTTCACCGCCGCCGCCCCGGCGCTGGCGGTCCTGGCCGCGCTGGCCCTCGCCGGCCTCGGCTTCGCCCTAGCGCTCGCGGCCCGACGGACGGTCTGAGCGGGCGAGGCAGCGCTATTCGACATAGACGCCGGCTCCGATGAGCGCCTCGGAACCCGCCACGTGCGTCTGGCAGACGTAGCTCCATTTCACGGTGGGGACGGACTGACCCGGCTTCGGGAACATGTAGTCGATCCAGCCGGACCCGAACCGGCTGACGGTATCGATGAAGTCCCGGTGGAACTGCTTCCCGTTGGCGTCGCGTTCGCCGAGCAGATCCCGCCCCTCGCGGTCGGGCTCGGCGGCATTGAACAGGACGATCCCGCGCATGTCGACGACGAACAGGTAGACGTCGCCATACCGCCAGGGGCTGCCCTTGCTCCTGAAGTCCGCAAAGGCGCCGGTGCCGCGCTCCTCCAGGAAGTCGGACGCCCGGTTGACGAGGGTCTCGATCTCCGGAGCCTGATGGACGACCGGTCGCAGCCGCTTTCCGAAGGCCGGACACGCCGCGCCGATCAGGAGCAGCACGGGCCATATCAACAGGGCTCTCATCACGGCGTCGCCTCCCTGAACCACCCTTCCAGGCCGCACGAACTGCCGGGGACCGCCGACGGCTGTCGCGGGGTTCCGCCCCCCGCTCTCGGCGTCGCATGTTCGTGGCCGTCAGGCCCCCGACAGGGCGGCGAAGCCGGGGAGGCCACCATCCGACATGTCCGCCCGGCGCAGGACGGACGAGCGTGCGCAGCGGCCGGAGCGGATCAGGCCTGCGTTTCCAGGGCGCGGCTTCCGCTCGAGAGGTGCCGCCGCATGACGGACAGCCAAGTCCGTCTGGGCGGGACGGGCTGGCTGACGGCGTTGGGCAGCGCCTCGAAGGCCAAGCGGTTTCGGTGCGTTTCGATGATCCTGTGGAGGTGCCGGATCGCCACGAGGCCTTGCGTCGCCATCAAACGATGCCCGTCGCAGGCCTCGCTCTGGCCGAGGCGATTCGCGGCATCCTCGGCGCGTGCGATGAGTGCGCGGGCCTCTAAGCAGTAGAGTTCAACCTGAGCGAGATCGTGCATCCCAACCCCCCGTCGATCCTGTAACCGCATTCGCGATCGCTGGATACAATCATAACCAGCCATGGCGCATCCTCTGTTTGGATGTCGCCGCATATATCCGCCGATCACAGCGGCAGACCGGCCGATCCGATCATCGGATACTGTATTCTGCCATCCTGAATACCGGGAGCCGAGGCACCCGCTCGGCATCGCTTCGAAACGGGCCGGGGCGCGACGATCCGCGCCCGCCCTGCGACCAGCCGCGCGCGGACACGGTCGCCGCGATCGGGCACGGTCCGGGCCCGCTCGACGAAGGAACCCCATGCTGCGCCTGCTCATCGCCGACGGCAACGATCGCGCGGCCCGCGACCGGCACGTCGCCGCCACGGGCCGGACCTCGGCCGAATCCTACGCGGCGGTCGTGCGGGATCTGGCACCCGGGACCACCTGCCGCCTCGTCAGCCCGGCCGATGCCGACGCCGCCCTGCCGGCGGGCCTCGCGGATTTCGACGGGCTGATCTTCACCGGATCGACCCTCAAGGTCGCGGAGGACACGCCCGCGGTGCACCGGCAGCTCGACCTGATGCGGACGGCCCTGGAGGCGGGGCTCGCGGTCTTCGGCTCGTGCTGGGGCGTGCAGGTCGCCGCCACGGTGACCGGCGGTACGGCCGCCGAGAACCCGCGCGGGCCCGAATACGGGTTCGCCCGGGCGATCACGCCGACGGAGGAGGGCCGAACCCATCCGCTGCTCGCCGGCCGCCCGGCCACCTGGGACGCCCCGGCGATCCACTCGGATGCCGTGCTGGAGCCGCCCCCGAACGCCCGCGTGCTCGCCGGCAATCGTGTTCTCGGCATCCAGGCCCTCGAGATCCGGCACGGCGCCGGCTGGTTCTGGGGGACGCAATACCATCCGGAACTCGCTCTCGACGAGTTGGCTGCGATGCTGCGCCTCTGCGACACGGCCCTGGTAGAGGCCGGTTTCGCGGAGGATCCAAGGGCCGTGGCCGTCTATGCCGACGAGATCGCCGGCCTGCAGGGGACAGACCCGGAGGCGGCCCGTCGCCTGGCTTGGCGGCACGGGATCGGCCCGGAGGTCCTCGATGCGGATCTGCGCCGCCGGGAAATCGGCAACTTCCTGGCGCAGTTGTCGACGACGGCCCGCTGAAGATTCGTCACCGCGACGGGGTGGCGCGTTGACCCGCCCGGTCCCAGGTCTAGCTTCGCTTCTGCGGGCCGGTTCCACGGCCCGGGGAGCGACACGTCAGGATGAGCCAGGATTCCACGGTCGCCGTCATCGGCAGCGGGCTCGGCGGACTCGCAGCCGCGTGCGTCGCGGCGGCGCGGGGCCACCGCGTGACGGTCTACGACAAGAACGGCTGGCTCGGCGGCAAGGCGGCGGTGCTGCACGAGGGCGGCTTCCGCTTCGACATGGGACCGACCATCCTGACCGTGCCGCGCGTCCTGGAGCGGATCTTCGCGGAGGCCGGCCGCTCGGTCCACGATTACATGGACCTGCGCCGCCTCGACCCGCAGTGGCGCTGCTTCTTCGACGACGGCACCCATATCGACCTGATGCAGGACATCGAGCGGATGGCCGGCGACATGGATCGCTTCGCCCCCGGCACCGGTGACGGCTACAAGAAATTCCTCACCATCTCGGAGCACCTTCACGGGGTTTCAGAAAAATTCTTCTTCTGGAAGCCCGTGGAGGACCTGTTCGATACGATCAACATCCGCGCCAACATGAATCCCGGCACGCTGCGCGACGTGCTGTCCCTGCGCATGCACGCCTCCGTCGCCTCGACGATCCGCGGCAAGGTCAAGGACGCGCGGCTCGCGCAGATGCTCGACCACTTCGTGCAATATGTTGGCTCCTCGCCCTACGGCGCGCCGGCGGTGCTCTGCGCCATCGCGCACATGCAGACCGCCGACGGGGTCTGGTACCCGATGGGCGGCACCCGCGCGGTGGCGGAGGGGCTGGCGAAGCTCGCCCAGGAACTCGGCGCCACCTGCAAGACCGACACCGAGGTGACCGGGATCGAGACCGCGAACGGCGCGGTCCGGGGGGTGCGGACCGCCACGGGCGTGACGCCCTTCGACGCGGTGATCTCCAACATGGATTCGGTGCGCACCTACCGGGAACTCGTCGGCGGCGCGGCCGGCAAGGCCTACGCGAAGAAGAACCCCGAGCCGGCCTGCTCTGGCGTGGTGCTCTATCTCGGGCTGAACAGGCGCTACGAACACCTGAACCACCACGATTTCGTCTTCTCCCGGGACCCCGAGGAGGAGTTCGACTACATCTACAACAAGGGCGAGCCGGCCCCGGACCCGACCGCCTATCTTGCGGCCCCCTCCTCCACCGACCCGAGCGTGGCGCCCGAGGGCGGGGAAGCCCTCTACGTCCTGGTGCACACGCCCTATCTCCGGCCGCACCACGACTGGCGCCCGGACGGGCCGCTGTTCCAGAACTACCGGCGGACCATCCTCGACAAGCTTAAGCGCACCGCCGGCATGCCGGACCTGGAGGAGCGCATCGTGGTCGAGCGCCACCTGACGCCGCAGGACATCCATGAGCGCTATCGCGTCCTGAACGGCGCGATCTACGGGCTCGCCTCGCACGGGCGGGTGATGGGCGCGTTCAAGCCCGGCAACCGCTCGCGGCAGGTGCGCGGGCTCTATCTCGCCGGTGGCGCCGCCCATCCCGGGCCCGGCATGCCCATGGTGATGATGTCCGGCTGGATCGCCGCCGACGCGCACGATCAGGACGCCCGCGGCGCCCTGCGCGAGACGGCGTGACAGCGGCGGCCGCGCCTCCCCCCGCCCCCGATCCCGGTTCGGGCTTGCCCGGGCAGGCCCCGGACCGGCCGGGGGGCGGGAGACGGACGCGCATCGCCGCCCTGCCCCCGGTCTCGCGCCGGATCCGCGACTTCATGGTGGCGTGGTTCGAGCGCTACCTGCATCGCCACCTCGACGCCCTGCGCCTGCCGCTCTGGAGCACGCCGCCGGCACGCGACCATCGCGGCCCCCTGGTGATCTACAGCAACCATCCGGCCTGGTGGGACGCGGCCGTGATCCTCGTCCTGGCCGGCCGCCTGTACCCGGAGCGGCTGAGCCGGGCGCCCTTCGACGCCGCGACGCTGGCGCGCTACCGCATCTTCGCGCGGATCGGCGCCTTCGCGGTCGACCTCGACAGCCCGCGAGGAGCGGCGCAGTTCCTCGATGCCGCCCGGGCGATCCTGGCGGCGCCGGACGGCATGCTCTGGATCACCGCGCAGGGCCGCTTCGCCGACGCCCGTACAAGGCCGCTGGGCCTGCGACCGGGCGTGGCACGCCTGGCCGAACTCGCCCCCGACGCCCTGTTCGTGCCGCTCGCCCTGGAATACGCCTTCTGGGACGAGCGTGGCGCCGGGGCCTTCGCGGCCTTCGGGCGCGGCATACCCGGAGCGGAACTCGCCGCCCTCCCCCGGCCGGCGCGGCTCGCCCGCCTGGAGGGCGATCTGACCGCGACCCTGGATCGGCTCGGCGCCGATGTGATCAGCCGCGAACCCGAACGCTTCCGAGCCCTGGTCTCGGGTCGCAAGGGTGTCGGCGGCGTCTACGACTTCTGGCGGCATCTGGCGGCCCGGCTCTCCGGGCGCCGCTTCGACCCGGCCCACCGCCCCGCGGACGGGCGGGATCGCGTCGCATGACCGCTTCCGCCCGGCCCGCCCGGCATGGTCTAGGAACCGGCGACGTCCCATCCCGGTGCGGTGAACCATGACCGACTGGATTCTCACCGCCCTCGCCCTGCTCGGCCTGGTCCTGACCCTCCTGCCGGCCGTCGTGGCGGCGGTGAACCTCGCCGTCCTGCGCCGGCCTGAGCCGGAGGCGGATCCCGGCCTCGTCTCGATCCTGATCCCGGCCCGCAACGAGGCCGGCAACATCGCCGCCACCGTCCGGGCGGCGCTCGCCAGCGCGATGGTGCCGGTGGAGGTGATCGTCGGCGACGACCATTCCACGGACGCGACCCCCGAGATCGTGCGCGCCATCGCCGATCCGCGCCTGCGCCTCGCCGCCGTGCCGCCGCTGCCCGAGGGCTGGACCGGCAAGAACCACGCCTGCAGCCACATGGCCGGTCTCGCGCGCGGGCGCCACCTGCTGTTCATCGACGCCGACGTGTGCCTCGCCCCCGAAGCCGCCGCCTCCCTGGCGGCGCGGGCCCGCCGCACCGGCGCGGCGCTGGTGAGCGGCGTTCCGCGGCAGCGCGTCGATACGCTGGGCGAGAAGCTCACCGTGCCGATGATCGACTTCCTGCTGCTGGGCTACCTGCCGGTGCCGCTGATGCGCCGCCTGCCCGACCCGTCCCTCGGGGCGGCCTGCGGCCAGCTCATCCTGTTCGAGACGGCGGCCTACGCGGCCACCGGGGGCCACGGCGCCATCCGCGCCGCGCTGCACGATGGCGTCCGCCTGCCGCGCCTGTTCCGCGCAGCGGGCTACCGGACGGACCTGGTTGCGGCAGCCTCCCTGGCGACCTGCCGGATGTATCAGACCTTCGCACAGGCCTGGGCGGGCTTCTCCAAGAACGCCCACGAGGGCATGGCCACGCCCCGGGCCCTACCGGTCTGGACCCTGCTGCTCGGAGCCGGACAGCTGCTGCCGCCACTCCTCGTGGCGGCCGGCCTGCTCGGCCTCGCACCGCCCGCCGCCCTGGCCCTCGCGTCGGCCGCTTTCGCCCTGTCGCTGGCAACCCGGGGCGCCATCACCCTGGCGGTTCGGGCCCCCCTGGCGACGATCCCGCTCCACCCGGCCGCGGTCGCGGTGGCGCTGGCGATCCAGTGGAACGTGCTGCTGCGCCGGGAGCGCGCCGGCGCCGCGACCTGGAAGGGCCGGAGCTATCCGGTGAGCGGCGTCTGAGAAGCCCCTGCGTCCCGCTGGCTCCGATCCGCGCGGCCGGTCATTTCGGGGCCGGCTCGCAGGGACCGGTGCCGGAGGCCTGCCCCGGCAGCGGCTTCTTCGACGACACGATGAGCTGCACGGTCGGCGCGGCGCCGACCTGCCGGGTGAGGTGCCCGGCCCGGCCATCCGGCCCCTGAGGGGTCGACCCCGCATCGGCGTTGAACTGGACCTCCCCCGGTCCCTGCTCCAGCACGGTGCCGTCCGTCGCCTCCACCGACCAGCGTCCCGAGAGGGTGATCACCCATTGCGGGCCGGGCGCGCTGTGCCACGGGCCGACATAGCCGACCGGCAGCACCGCGTAGGCGATCGCCGCCACGTCGCCCGGCGGCGTGCCGACGTATTGCGGTGGCGCGGGCGGGGCGTAGCTCTTGAAGGTGAAGTTCGTCAGATCGCAATATTGGACATGGCTGCGTCCTGCGGCGTCAGCGTAGAGGACGCCATACCGGAGGGCGGGCGGATCGGCGGTGGCGAGACCCGCCGGACCGGACGGCGCCGGCACGATGGTCATCGGCGGCGGGCCGTCGGCCGCCCGGACACCCGCGCAGCCTGGAGCGACCGCCATGAGGAGCGCAGCGACGCGACGTCCGGTCTTCGATGATGCCATGGTGTCATCTTCCCCATCGTGCCGGCCACGGAGCGTTCGGCCCGCCTTCGGCACGCGTGGTCACGGCCGGCTTGCCGAGGTCGCGCGGACGGACCGGGGGAGAACGCGGCAGGCGCGGGTTCGAAGCATCCGGATCGCCCCGGCCCCGCGGGCGCTCTCCGGGCGGGGCCGCCGATCAGGTCGAAGGCCCCGGCGCCCCAACGAACCCGGTCTCGGCCAGGATCCAGGCCGCGGTATCGGCGTCGGCGCCGGCGACCGGCAGGTGCAGGATGATCGGCGTCTCGTAGGGATGGCGCGCCTTGAGGGCGGCCGACAGGGGCTCGGCCAGTCCCTCGCGGCTCTTGAGGATCGCCGCCACCTCCTCGCTGCGCTCCACCGCGCCCTTCCAACGGTAGACCGAGCGCATGCCCGGCAGAACGTTGATGCAGGCGATCAGGCCTTCGCGGACGAGGGCCTCGCCGATGTCGAGGGCCGAGGCGGCATCGGGGAAGGTGGTGTAGACGAGGAGCGGACGCTCCATGCTATGCCTCCGGGTCGCGCATGCGTCCGGTGAGAGAGGGACATGCGGGGCACCGACGTCAACCGGGCGGTTCGCTCGTCAGCACTGGAGCCGTGACGTGACCTCCGACGCGACCTCGACGCCCCCGCCCGGCCTCGCCTGACCGATGCCGCATTTCAAGAAGATCGCCTTCGTGGCGAGCCCGACCGGCTATGCCCGCGACGCCGCGGCCGCCCTGATGCGCCGCTACGACCACGTCTCGCCCGAGGAGGCGGATGTGGTGGTGGCGCTCGGCGGCGACGGTCTGATGCTTCAGGTCCTGCACCGGTTCATGGACAACCCGAAGCCAATCTACGGGATGAACCGCGGCACGGTCGGCTTCCTGATGAATGAGTTCCGGGACGACGACCTCCTGGAGCACCTGGACAGCGCGCAGCGCAGCGTCATTCATCCGCTGGTGATGGACGTGCTCGACACCGAGGGCCGCTCGCACCGGGCGCGGGCGATCAACGAGGTCTATCTGCTGCGCCAGACCCATCAGACGGCCAAGCTGAAGATCGCCGTGGACGGTCATGTCCGGCTCGATCTGCTGATCGCAGACGGCGTGCTGGTCGCCACGGCGGCGGGATCCACCGCCTACAACCTGTCGGTGGGGGGGCCGATCCTGCCCCTGGACGCCAAGCTGCTGGCGCTGACCCCGATCTCGGCCTTCCGGCCCCGGCGCTGGCGCGGCGCGCTGCTGCCGGACTATGCCCGGATCCGGATCGACGTGCTCGACGCGCCCCACCGTCCAGTGGCGGCGGTGGCCGATCACACCGAGTTCCGCCGGGTCTGCACGGTGGAGACCTCCCTCGACCGCGCGACCGAGCTGGTGCTCCTGCACGATCCCGGGCACAGCCTCGACGAGCGCATCCTGCGGGAGCAGTTCGGCTGACCGGCTGCCGCCCGCTGGGGTTCCATCACGCCGGAGCAAGGTTCGGCCCGTTCCGGAGACCTGTCGGAGCGGGGAGCATCGCCGTGGCGACTCACCCCTCGCGGCCTCCCGTGGTGGGCCGGTCCAGGACCGGCATAGATCAGAGGTGGGGCGCGGCCACCAGGTCGCTCTCGCGGATCGCCCGCTCGCCGGACTGGGTGCGGATCCGGTAGCTGGGCTCGCCGGTCTGATCCGCCGGCATCAGCCGGAGGACCTCGAACACCTCGCCCTCGCCCTTGTCGCCGGGCAGGCCCAGCCGGGGACGGCGGACGCGTTCGCCGATCTTGAATTTGTGGGACATGCCGGCCTCCTGGGACGCGATATCGAAGCGGCGGTTCAGCGCCGCTTCTGGGCCTTGGCCTTGCGGGCGAGGTAACGCGCGTCGCGCTGCGCCTTCTGCTCGGCCTGAAGGGCCTTGGCGCGCTCCTGGGCGGCCAGCTGCTCGGCCTGCTTGCGCTCGATCTCGGCAAGGCGATCGGCCTCGGCCTGGGCGGCGCTGCGCTCGATCTCGGCCTGGCGCTGGGCGGCGCGCTCGGCCATGCGGGCCTCGCGGGCATCGACCACGGCGCGGCGGGCCGACTGACGGGCCAGGACGGCCGGATCGTCGGCCGTCGGACGTGCCCGGAACCGGGCCAGCATCTCGGACCGCGCCTTGGCGGCCGTCTCCAGGCGATCAACGACGCCCTGTTTGTTCGGAAAGCTCACAGACACTCCTGGGTCGGGCGCGGCGAAGGCCACGCCCCGAAAGGGATGGTCGATACGAAGAAGCCGCTCTTGGGGAGCGGCTTCGGAGAGAGACGTCCGGTCGGAGATCAGGCCGTCTGGAGCTGGCCGGCGGACTGCTTGCCGCTGCGGCGGTCGGTCTCCAGCTCGTAGGTGACCTTCTGGCCCTCGTTCAGAGCCCGCAGGCCGGCGCGCTCGACGGCTGAGATGTGGACGAACACGTCCTTGCCGCCGTCATCCGGCTGGATGAAGCCGTAGCCCTTGGTCTCGTTGAACCACTTCACGGTTCCGGTGCTCATGGCAGTCCTTGATCTTCGCAGGCATAGTGAGTGATGGCTCCTACCCGTTTGGGTCAGCGCCGGTATCGACCGATAGCGATAGGAAAGTCAGAACCGCCCTGCGAAGGCGTAACGGTCCAAGATATCCGGACACGTGCCGATGGCGTTGAGATAGCGCCGTCTCGGTTTTTTGGCAAGCGCAGAGGCATGTTTCCGCGGGTGTTCGGGTCTGCGCGGGGGCGCTTTCTGGCCCGATGAATCCCGGTGCTGGGGCTGGAACGGGTCGCCCGCCCGGGGCCGAAGCGGATTCGGCCCCGCATCGGCATCCAAATGCGATGGTCGGCGGGTGTCATTCGGCACGCCCTGCAGACCGGGACCGGTCAGGCCGGAACGACGCGGAGGACGCCCTCGCCGCGGCGATGCCCGACCGTCGTCACGACGACCTCGCGGGCGCGGCCGGCGGCGACCAGGGCGGCCGCCAGGGCCGCCCCGAAGGGGGCCGCCACTTCGAGCCCGTGCCCGATCACGTCGCCGAGGGCGCACAGGTGCGCCCCGGGGGCGAGCCGCGCCAGGGTGTCCCGCTCCTCCGCGGTGATCGGCACCACCCCGGTCGCGCCGGACAGGACCCGGTCCGGAGCCACGAGTCCCGCCTGCCCCCACAGGGCTTCGAGGCTGCCGGCGACGCTGCCCGGAGCGCGCCGGGTGCGGTCGCTCGCCACCGGGTCGAGCCGGGCGAGCGGCCGGGCGCCGCGGGCGGCGGCGTGGGACTCCGATTCGAGCATCAGGAAAGCCGCGCAGCTGCCGAGGATGAACCCGCCCCGCCCCGCGCGTTCGAAGACCGGCCGGAACGCGTCCCGGGCGAGGTAGCCGCCCATCTCGTGGATCACCAGCACGTCGGGCCGCTCGGCGCTGTACGAACCGCCGACCAGGATCGCGTCGATCTGGCCGGAGGCCACCCGCGCCTGGGCGATCCGCAGGGCGTCGACCCCGGCGGATTCCTCGCCCATGAAGGTGCGCGACGCCCCCGTGACCCCGTGCACGATGGCGATGTTGCCGGCCAGCAGGTTGGAGAGCTGGGCGAGGAACAGGGTCGGGCGCAGGTCGTTCTGCAGCCGCTCGTTCAGGTAGGCGCCCGGATCGGCGGCATCCCGCAGCCCCGTCAGGATCGCCCCGTCGACCGCGTAGTCGCGCTCGCCGCCGCCCGCCGCCACCACGAGGTGGAGCGCCTGCTTGAAGGCGGCGTCGTCCTTCACGCCGGCCGCGTCGAGGGCGAGGCCCGCCGCGTAGACGCCGAGGCGCTGCCACGCCTCCATCTGGCGCTGGTCGCTGCGCTTGGGGATCTGTCCGTCCCAGACGATCGCCGGCGCGGGATGGACCGGGTAGGGCGCGAAGGTCTCGGCGTCGGTGCGGGGGGCGACCCCCGCGTCGAGGGCGACAAGGTGGGCCTCGACGCCCTCGCCCGCGCAGGAGACTAGGCCGAGGCCGGTGACGACGACAAGGCGGCTCACGGCTGCACCCGGTCCGGGAACAGGCCGATCGCCCGGGCGCGGGCGCGCATCGGCGCATCGAGCCCGTCCGGGAACGGCATGGTCCGGAAGCGCAGCTCCGCGTCGCACAGCGCCTTCCCGGCGTGGCTGATGGCGGCCTTGGTCACCGCATAGCCGGAGCCGTCATGCTCCAGATGCGCCGTCACCACGAGATCCGCCCCCGGCCCGACGAAGGACCGGAACCGGGCCTTGTCGACCCCGGTGAGGAACGGCATCCGGGCGAAGTCCAGATGGGCGAGCACGAGATAGCCCGAGGCCTGCGCCATCGTCTCGGTGAGGAGCACCCCGGGCACCAGGGGATGGCCGGGGAAGTGCCCCTCGAAGACCGGGCTCTCCAGGGGCACCCGGGCGAGCGCCTCGATGCGGCCGGCGGCCCGGTCGAGGAGCCGCACGGAATCGATCATCTCGAAATATTCGAGGCGCATGGCGGGGCGGACCGGGCTGCCGGCCTCAGACCTTGGCGGCCTTCTCTGCCACCAGGCCGTCGATGCGCGCGCACAGGTTCTTGAGGACGAAATACTCTTCCGCCGGGACCTTGCCCTCGTTGACCTCCTGGGTCCAGCGCTCCAGGGGCAGCTTGATCCCGAACGCCTTGTCGACCGCGAAGGCGATGTCGAGGAAGGCGAGGCTGTCGATGCCGAGGTCGTCGATGGCGTGACTCTCGGGGGTGATCTTGTCCCGGGGGATGTCGGCGGTCTCGGCTATGATGTCGGCCACGCGCTCGAAGGTGGCGCTGCCGTGGGCGGGCTCGTCGGACATGTCTTCTCGCGGGCTGGTCGGATTCCGGATCGGTCGGGCGGGGCGCCCCCTGGCGCCGGGCAGCCCGGCGCGCGCACCCCGCGCGGTCATCCTACGCGTCTGCGGGCCCCGATACACGGCCCCACTGAATGGCGGCGACCTCTACACGAGGGTATCAGGGGCGGCAACCGCAGCGGTTCCCCGGCGTTTCAGCGCGTGTCCACCATCGCACGCCGCCGCGTGCGAAGACGTGCGTACCGTACGGCGGCGCAGGCCCGAGCGAACGGGCGCGACCGACTGCGCGTCCCCAGGAGATCAGACGGATGCCACCGATCACAAAGCCCCTCGCCCCGCCGGCGCGGATCGAGGCGCCGCCTCCGGCACTCCAGGATGGACCGCCGCACGAGCGCGCCCGCTCGCAGGGCGCGGCCCGCGTGCTGCTGGTCCTGGCGCTCTCCGCCCTCGGCCTCTGGATCCTGCACGGGTTCCTCCCGGCCCTCGCCTGGGCGCTGGTGCTCGCGATCGCCCTGTGGCCGCTCTATGCCCGCCTGGAACACCGGTTCCCGCCGGGCAAGCACAACATCCTCCTGCCGAGCCTGATGACGGTAGCGGTGGCGCTGGTCTTCCTGGCCCCCCTGGCCATCCTGGGCGTTCAGGCGGCCCGGGAGGCCCACGACGTGGCCGATTTCGTCCGCAACGCCGAGGCGAACGGCGTTCCGGCGCCGGAATTTCTCCAGCACCTGCCCTACGGGGCCGCACAGGCGACCGATTGGTGGAACAACAACCTCGGCCACGCCCAGGCCGGCTCGGACCTGCTGCACCGGTTCGAGAACAATTCCGTGATCGGGGCCTCCCGCAATTTCGGGCGCGAGGTGATGCACCGGATCGTGCTGTTCGGTTTCAGCCTCGTGGCCCTGTTCTTCCTGTTCCGCGACTGGCGGACCGTGCGGGACGAGTCGCTCACCGCCTGTCACCGCCTGTTCGGCCCGCGCGGCGAGCGGGTCGCCCGCCAGATGGTCGCCTCGGTCCACGGCACCGTCGACGGCCTGGTCCTGGTCGGCCTCGGAGAAGGGTTCATTCTCGGGATCGTCTACTACTTCGCCGGCGTGCCGCACCCGGTCCTGCTCGGCGCCTTCACCGCCGTGGCGGCCATGATCCCGTTCGGCGCCGCCCTGGCCATCGCCATCGCGGCCATCCTCCTGGTGGCGGCCGGCGCGACGAAGGCCGCCATCGTGGTCGCGGTGGCCGGTCTCGTCGTCACCTTCGCGGCCGACCACTTCGTCCGGCCCGCGCTGATCGGCGGCACCACGAAGCTCCCGTTCCTGTGGGTGCTGCTCGGCATCCTCGGCGGCGTGGAGACCTTCGGGCTGCTCGGACTGTTCCTCGGCCCAGCCGTGATGGCGGCCCTCGTGCTGCTGTGGCGGGAATTCACGGAAGGTCCCGAGGCGACGGCCTGACCCCCCCGGGCAGGCCATCCGGAGGCTGCGCCCCGGCGCCGACCACGGCGCCAATCGGCCGGCGCCTCGTCGGCGCCGGCCCAGACTCTGTCCCGGTGCCCCTATAGGGCGACCGGGTCAGCGTCGGGCAAACGCCCAGACCGTGACGGGGAAGTTCTTCTCGTTATGGAGCGGCTTGTACCAGCCGTATCGCGGCCAACGGCGGAAGTTGGCGCGCACGCAGGCCCGGTTGCCCCAGGAGGCGGTCTTGATGTTCTGCGCCTCGAAGCCGCATTCCTGCAGGAGATAGGACATCCCCGTCTCGGTCCAGCGCGAGCAATCGATCGGGCTGTCGTGCAGCCGGATCAGGAACGGCGTGGTGACGATGAAGGTGCCGCCCGGCTTGAGCATGGAGAAGACGTTCTTCCCCGCGCGCTGCGGCCATTTCAGGTGCTCGAAGACCTGATCGGCGATAATGAGATCGAACGTCCGGTCGAGCCGACCCTCGCAGATATCGAATTCCGGATAATCGGCCGCGGTATAGGACTTGAATTGAAACCTGCGCTTCCATTGCGGACCGGCCGCGATTTCGAGCGTATCGAGCCGATGCGGGGACAGGCTCTCGATGAACGAGAAGCACTCCCGGTACATGACCGTCCGAACCCAATCCGTCGTATCGTAGCCCAGCCTGTTGACGAGCGATCTGACGCGCGACCGCCCCCCCATCAGACCGGAAATCCTGTCGACGACATCCACATCGGCCATTCGATAACTCCGGTCCTCAGCCTATAGAGCGGCCGTTTCATCACCAAATATAGGATTTCGGCACGATGCCAACAAAGATTTTCTCGATCTCAACAGCATGACATTTCCTGCCGATCTGTGCAGGATCTCTACACCGGCCTCCGGCCACCGAGCCGGCGGCTCTTGCTTGACGTCGGCTGAACTAGGGCAAATCAATCCGTTGATTGATGTGCCAACAATATTAAGCCTTACCGATCCGGGAAAGCGCGCTTTTCGGACCATCAACATGATTTAGCGGTCTACTCTTAACGTTAAGATCTCATACATTACACCAATCCCGCCCAGATCACACGACACGGCCCCGACAAGCCCCCGCGCGGCTCCTGCAAATGGCCCCCGGACACTGAGGAAGGAGTCGGAGGACCGGCTTTCGACGCCCGCTCGTCACCGCAGCAAGACCCGGCGTCGCGCAGATCTGGCCCTCTGGAAGACGTTGCTTGCCGCATCGGTTTCATCCAGGCGCTCGCGTTCAGTCCTATAGGACCATGCGTTCGCCCGGTCTCGGTCGATCCAATAGGGCCACCGCCTGCGGATTGATCCGTCCGCGGATCACATCGCACAATCCGAGAATGTTGCCCAACAGCCTGCCTCTCCTGTCGAGATACGGCTCGGGAGAAACACTCCGCGTCACGTTCATCGCCATGTTCCGCAGCATGAGGAACAGCGCATGTCTCTTCTTCATGCTCCCCTTCTGGATCAGATAGATCGGATTGACGATCTGCGAGTATCCGAACTTCTTCCCGGGCGTGCGACCCATCTTGATCCCGAGATGGACGCCCGCGACCGCGGACACATCGACGATCTTCCCGGTTCTGCTGAGCTGGTGCGAGAAGTCGACATCCTCCAGCCAGCCATAGAGCGGCAGATTCTCATCGAACCGGACGCTCCTGGCGTGTTCGAGCCGAATCGCCATGTTGCAGCCGTAGCCGACGATCTTCTCCTGCACGGTCACCGGGCGCGCGGGATCATGCTGCGTCTCCTCCAGCATCCTGTTCGCCTCCGCCACCGGGATGCCGGGACCGATGATCCCGTCCTTGATGATGAAGCCGTTGGCCAGCGCGATATCCGGACGGGCCAGCATGATCGTCTTAATCGCGGCGAGATAGGTCCGATGCACGAAAAAGTCGTCGTCGATGATGAGCAGGATCCCGTCCTCGCCCTTCAACATGTCCAGCATCGCGTTGCGCTGCGAGCAGGATCCCTTCGGGGCCTGGACATGAATCAGGTTCAATGTCGGGTCGTATTCCGGCGTCTGACTCTCTTCATCCTCCGGGGTGCAGAGGATCACTTTGTCGGGACGCAGAACCTGCCGGCTGAGATGCTCGATCGTGCGGCTCAACAACTCCTTCCGACCCGAACTCGGAATGCCGACAACCAGACTCGCCATCTAATTTCTCTCTCTCAGGATTAAGCGATGAGAATATGCAGATCTGAACAGGCATATTGAAACACGATCAATGATCTCCCAGGGCAACCTCCGTCTCGAAAGCACCGATGGCCGGAATTCGTCGTTCCAATGCATGGGCAGCCGTTCCGAGCGGGAGCTGAAATACTCGACGCGGGATAGGAGGTTTTTCTGTCAATCTTCGGCGCTGGCGACCGGAGACGGCTTACGGCAAAGCCCGGATTTATCAAGTCCCGAACCGTGCTGAGGCCTGGTGTCGCCCAAGCCGGCGCGGGCAGCCCGTGCGGTCTCGACTGCGGCCGGGCAGCCCCGCGGCGACGGCCGGACGTTCGACCCGTCTCATCACCCCGCGGTGCGGCAAACCTGCCCCGACTTAAACCGCCGGGGGATCCAATCCGCGTTTCGCGCAAACACAGGGCTTGAAATCACGCTCCGATGCCGACGATGCACGCAATCATAAGTGCGCCGTCGCCACACCATCCACGAACGCTCAGCAGGAAATGGACAGCATCAACGAAAACCACATGGCAACCAATTCGGCGGCGATAGAGATGACGTCTCTAAGAACCCTGTACATTACATGGAGAGCCGCTTGAACACGATTTCCGGCACGTTCCGGATCACCGCCATGATCAGCCGCCAGATCGGCCGGACGTAGATCGTGTCCTTGCCCTTGGTCACGGCCGTGAAGATTGCCTGTCCGACCTCGTCCGGCTGCGCGGTCAGCAGCGGCGGAAGCTTCATCCCAGCGGTCATCGCGGTCGCCACGAAGCCCGGCTTGACCGTCACCACCGTCACGCCCCGGCGGAAGAGGCGGTTGCGCAGTCCGGCCAGGAAGGCGGTGAAGCCGGCCTTGGCCGAGCCGTAGACGTAGTTGGATTGCCGACCCCGGTCGCCCGCGACCGAGCTGATGCCGACGATGCAGCCGCTGCCGCGCATCGCCATCCGCCGGGCCGCGGCCAGGAGGTAGCAGGCCGGCCCGGTGTAATTGGTCGCCATGACGGCGCTCGCGGCGTCGAGATCCGCCTCGCTGCGCGGCTGATCCCCGAGCAGGCCGACGACCATGACGACGGTGTGCGGCAGTTCCGGGAGCGCGTCGAAGAAGCGCTCGGCCTCCCCGTCGGTCACGTCGAACTCGATCGCCTCGGCCGCGACCTTGAAGCGGATCCTGAGATCCGCGAGTTCGTCGGCCAGGCCGTCGGCGCGCCGGGCCGCGAGGATCACCGAGGCGCCGCTCTGGGCGAAGCGCCGGGCGACGGCGCGGCCGATATCCGAGCGCGCGCCGAGGATGAGGACGGACGATGGCGTCACACTAGATCTCCAGGCGATCGGAGAGGGCCGATCGGAAACGCCCATCGAGGCCGTAGCTTCGCCGGACGGCGTCGAAGCGCTCCAGCCGGGGATAACCGGAGCGCAGCATCGGCGCGCGCATCCGCGCGTCCTTGGCGAGGTAGAGCCGGCCGCCGCCCTCGATCACGATGCGGTCCAGCCGCTCAAGGAGCGCGAAGGTGTCGGCATGGGCCGGGAAGTCGAGGGCCAGGGTATAGCCCTCCCGCGGGAAGGAAAGGTAGCCGAACGACTCGCGCCCGAGCCGCTTGAGCACCGCCAGGAAGGAGGCCTGCCCGACGCGGGCGATCTCCGTGAGGAGCGCCGTCAGCCCGTCCCGGCTCGTTTCGAGGGGCAGCACGCACTGATACTGGACGAAGCCGTGGCGCCCGTAGATCCGGTTCCAGTCCTGGATGGCGTCGAGCGGGTAGAAGTACGGATCGATGTCGACGACCTTCCGGCCCGGCGTCTGGAGCCGGTAATAGACCTTGTTGAACAGCGAGACCGAGAGCCGATTGAGGGCGACCGTGGGGAAATCCACCGGGACGCGTTTGCGGCGGGGGGCCGGGCGCGCGAAGGGCGTCGCCCGCTGACCCGGCTCGATGTCCGCGGGCGTGGCGTGCTCCCCGAAGATGATCACTGACCGGCCGAGATCGGCCCCGGAGGCGAGGCAGTCGATCCAGGCGACCGAGTAGGTGCGCGCGGCCCCCGCCTCGAACAGATCGATCGCGGTCGCGAGATCGGGCGCGCGGACCGTCTCCTGCAAGATCTTGGACGAGTGCACCGGGATCAGCCGGAAGGTCACCGTCAGCACGGTGCCGGTCAGCCCCATTCCGCCGCAGGTCGCGGCGAAGAGATCCGCATGTTCCGTCGGGGAGCAGGTCAGGATCGTCCCGTCGCCCAGTGCGAGGCGGACCGAGAGGACGTGATCGCAGAACGAGCCCGCCCCGTGGTGGTTCTTGCCGTGCACGTCCGAGGCGACCATGCCGCCGACGGTCACGAACTTGGTGCCGGGCGTCACCGGCGGGAACCAGCCGCGCGGCGTCAGCACCGCGATGATCTCGCTGAGGAGCGTGCCGGCCTCGCAGGTCAGCACCCCGGTCGCCTCGTCGAAGGCGACGAGCCGGCCCAGGCGGCGCATGTCGAGGGTCAGGCCCGGGCCGAAGCTGGCATCGCCGTAGGAGCGGCCGTTGCCGCGGGCGATGAGCGGCAGGCTCGGGGAACGCGCGGCCGCCGCGGTGGCCGGGTCGCCCGGTGCCGCGACATCGCAGTCGCGGCGCGGGTACCGGCCCCACCCGCTGAGCGGGACGCGCGGGCGGTCAGGTTCTGGCACGTCGGGGGCCTGGGTTCAGATGGAGATGGCCAGCACGGCGGCGACGCAGGCCCCCGTCGCGAGGCTGATGCGATCGGTCAGGGCGTAGACCACCGGATCGCTGTGGAGCTGGTTCCGGTTCGCGAGGAGGAACATGCGGCTGACCCAATAAATGAGCAGGGGGCAGATCAGCCACAGCCGGTTGGGGTGCGTGTAGAGCGCGGCCACCTCCGGGCTCGACATGTACAGCGCGAAAACGAAGACGGAGCCGTAGCCGGCCGCAGCGCCGAGGGGGAACAGGACGCGCAGATCGTCGGCTCCGTAGCTGCGGCCGTTAAGCGTCTGCTTCTCGCCGGGCGCCTCGTTCCGGAGGGTGGCCGTCAGCTCGCTACAGCGCTTCACGATGGCGAGGCTGGTGAAGAGGAAGAGTGAGAACATCAGCAGCCAGGGCGTCTGCGACAGCCCGAGGGCGGCGACGCCGCCGAAGACGCGGATCGCGTAGAGGCCGCCGAGCACCACGATATCGATCATCATCCGGCGCTTGAGATAGAACGAGTAGGCGAGCGTCAGGACGAGGTAGATCAGGAGCGCCAAGCTGAACTTCAGCGGCAGCAGGAACGACACCGCGAAGGCCCCGGCGCCGAGGAGCGCCGCGAGGACGACCCCGTACAGGACCGGCACCGCCCCCGACGCGAAGGGCCGCCGGGATTTGCTCGGGTGGGCACGGTCGGCCGGAAGGTCGAGCAGATCGTTGATCAGATACGCGCTCGACGCCGCCATGCAGAAGCACAGAAAGGCGGTGAGGGACTCGAGGGTGCTCGGCGCATCGAAATGATGACCGGTCACCAGCCCTACGAAGACGAGGGCGTTCTTCGCCCATTGATGCGGGCGGAGCGCGCGGACGATGTCCCGGGGCCGGACCCGCGGCACGGCGACGATGCGGGCCTCCGGGAAGGACTCCATCACCTTGCGGGAGAAACCGCGGCCGTGGGCGACAGCCAGTACATTGCGCGCCGCCCGCCACACCGGAAAGTCCACGGGGGCGTCGCCCACGTAGTCGAACCCTTTCTCGCCGAGTTCCGTCACGAGGCGCTGGGCCTTGGCGGCACCGGCCAGGTTGACGCCCGCCTCGGTCGAGAACACGCCGGCGATGCCGCCGACCCGGTCGGCCAGGGCCTCGACGAGGCGTCCGTCGGAGGCCGAGGCGAGATAGACGCGGCGCCCGGCCGATTGCGCGTCCCGGATCACCGCGATGGTCTCAGCGCGCAGCGGGATCGTCGCGATGCTCGGTTCCGCGCGCTCGGCGAGATGCCGCTTGAGCTCGGCTCTGCCGCGGGTGAACAGCCAGTGCGGCAGCCGCCAAGCCTCGAACGGGAAGCGGGCCAGGAACTGGAGCGCCGACTCGTAGAGCAGGTCGCTCTTGATCAGCGTGCCGTCGACGTCGACGACGAGCGGAACGTCGCCCACGCCCTCGTCACGGATCGCTGCGATCGCGGCGCTCATGCGGGCACTCTCAGCAAGTCGTTTCCAACTGTTAAGCCGGCCGCTCTCTACTATTTTCCTCGGTAATCAGTGGAAAATCGGAGAACCGTACATGGAGAAATACGTGAGCTACCCACGATGAAAATGTCAAGGCTCAGGCGGAAGGCGTCCCACCCAAAGTGCCCTGGCGTGGCGGCGGTAACAACTGAGACGCTGCGAGATCGCCGGGTTGGAGCGTTGGCCCACGAAGTAGATACCGGTTCAGCACCAGGGAAAGTGTCAAATCGAGGACTGGGATCAGTTTCCGATCGTCACGCGACCGGCGACGATTCTGGCAACTCAGCAGTCTCGAAGTCACAATCTATACCGCGGCCCGACCCATTCCGCGTACAGCGGTAACGCTAATTCGTTGCGACACAATTCAATAAAGCGCCACCGAACGCGGGAACGTCCTTGTTGACCTGCGGCATATTCGATAGGGGTCCCGCACGGTTCGGCTTGTATCGAGAGATTCTCGCGGATGGGACGGATTGTGATCACGAGCGGTGCGGGCCTCGTCGGTCAGAACCCGATCCCGTTCGTCCAGGCGGGCGGCTTCACCGCCATCGCGATGGTCGACAAAGCCGCCGCGAACGCCGCAATCCTGAAGGACAGCCACACCGTCATCGACGCCGTCGTGGCCGACATCGCCGTCGATGACGGCCGGCAGGACAGGCTTGCTGGGGTCGGTGCGCTGGTCCGCGCCCAGCCGCTCCGCGAGCGCGGTTTCGCCGCGCCTCTGCCCACCGCGCAGGGGTCGAACGCCCGACTTCCCATCGCCGACATCCCCTTCGCCTGCTCGGAAAACCGTAGGATTTTGCCGAGCGTCCGGCGCGCCAACGCGATGGGCGCGGGGATCTCGGCATGAGCGCAGCGGCTACCCGACAGAGCGACAGGCGGCAACTCGCCAGCTTCGTGGTCACGGGCGGCACCGCGGCCCTGGTCAACCTCGTGAGCCGGTGGCTGCTGAGCTTCGTCGTCGTGTACGAGCTGGCCGTCATCGTGGCCTACCTCATCGGCCTGAACCTGGCTTTCGTCCTGGCACGGCGCTACGTCTTCACATCCACGGGTCACTGGCTCGGCGAATACGGGCGGTTTGCTCTGGTCAATGTCGTCAGCTTCCTGATCGTGCTCGGTGTCAGCAGCAGCTTGGCGCGCGCGCTGTTCCCGATGCTCGGGTTCACTTGGCACGTGGAGGACGTCGCCCACTTCATCGGCGTCGCGAGTCCGATCCTGATCAGCTTTTACCTTCATAAATACTATTCGTTCGGCAAGGTGGCACAGCGAGCCTGACCGTCAGGGCCGCCAGCGGCTCGTCGAGGTCCCGACCGGGATGCCCCGACCGGAGCGTCATCATGGCCGGAACCGGATCGGTCAGGACGTCATCCCGAGCGGGCCCGCCGGCAGCGCTGTTCCCGGGACTTGCCATGCCTCGGCCTCGAGGATCCGGATCGGACGGCCCTCACGTGGCCGGCACGCGCCGCGGCTTTATCCCGGCCGGCACTGCGGACGCGCTCTGTTCGCTCTCACTGACGGCCATCGACATGCCGGCGCAGATAAAGAACAGCAATCCGAGATCGACGAAGGGCGAGCCGATCGACGATAGCACGACCTGGCTGATGCACGCCGAGCGCGTGGCCTTCTGAAAGCTCTTCGTCCGTCCATCGCTGGCAGGCCGTGCGAAGAAGAACAGGAGGACAAAGGCCAGATAGGTGATCGTCCCGATGACCCCGAGGCTTGCGAGGACCGCGAGGGGCCAGCTGGACGTGCGCGTGCTGCCCACGCCAACCCCGAGCCCATGGGTTTCAAAGAGGTTTTGCAGCCCCTGGTAATTCCAGGAGCTTCTCTCGACGCCGGAGTCCGAACTCAGCTTCTCCGAAAATGCGGCTTGGTAGATGTTCTGGCCCGCCGTCCAGACGGCTTCCTGGAGGGCGGCGAACATGACGATGAACACCACGACGAACGGGCCGAGAAATATGAAGATCGTCGCGTTTCTCGTGGAGTTGCGATGAATGACGAGCATGTACAAGCAGGTCAGGTATTCAAAAGCCACGACGATCGCCAGCCCGGCATAGGCAGTGGTGGACGTGGAGGCGATGACCGCGATCAGCGACACTGCGGCCGCGATGCCGGCTCTGCGGGGAAACACCCCTTCGAGCCACAACCGACCCGTGAATGTGAAGAAGAACAGCGACGCCGACCCGTAGGTGGAGGCTTCGGAGAAGGAGCCGACCACTCTCTTGAAGCCGGCCATCTCGACTTCGACGAGCATTGTATAGCCCGCATTCCGGAGGAACGACAACAATTCTCCGGTGCCGGTCAGATAGGTCGCGACGTCGATCAATCCGAACGCGAAGTTCGCGAAGGCACAGACCACCACGGCGGAACAGAGCACCTCGAGATTTCGCGACCCCAATTCGCGAGAACAGGCGTAGAATGCGACATAAGTCAAAAGATCTGAAGCAAAATATAGGCTTTGTGTTATGTTTCCGGTCGTCGGAACCAATGGCACCAGCGCGATCCGCACGCCATCACCGAGGCGCGCGATCGCGTAGACGTTGGTGCTTCCGGCGAACAGTCGCGTGAGCAACACCGCTCCGACCAACGAATACAGCACTGTGATGAGAAGCCAGAAGCCCGGGCGCGGAAAACTGAGGGAGGAGAGGCCGTCCGCGAGCCGATAGGGATTGGAGCCGATCTTCAGCAGGACGAAGAGGAGCATGAGATGTGCCGGCTGCAGGCTCGCTCCGCCCAGGAAGGTGAGGATCGCCGCAGCCGACGCGCCGAGGAGCGTACTGAGGAAGATCATGTAGACCGAAAACCCGGGGCCGCGTCCCAGGCTGATGAGCCCGACGACGAAGGCGATGACCCCGATCAACTCAATCTGCATGATGCTTCAGCTCGAGGACGAGGGCGCTTTGGACCGATAGCCGGCTTCGGGCGGCTGTTCTTGCCTGATCAGGGCCGGCATTCCTGCGAGCGCCGGATGATCGAAATTCCAATCTCGCGGCCCTGATATCGATATCACGGGCGGCGATCAGGTGTGAAGCGATCAATCCCGCGCATCCCTATAGCTATCGAGAACGCCTGGATCTCAGGCTTGCGCGACGATGCGCCCGATCGATTCAGGCGTTCCGCTGGCGGGAGGATGCCCGCACGCGGCGATGCGCGGTGACTGATGCACGCCCCTGCCCCGCCCCGGGCAATCGCGACGCCCGGAGCGATACACGGGTCAACGCAGCGATGGCCACGCCGTCACGGGCACGGTCGAGGCGGCCGCGGGCGCATTCTATAGGGGCGGCGCGGCTGCGGAAGGCGGCCACGGCGCTCCGGGACATTCGCAGCGTCGAGGCGGGTCGCCTGCCCCTGGGACAGCGGATGCTCCGATCGACAAGCCGGTCGGCGCCCATCGGATCCGGGCCTCGGCCGAGCGCATCGGAGCCACACTTCGGACACCCGCACGACCAACAGTCCGCTGGCGGGCGGTGTGTCACCTTAATGCCCCAACCCCCGCACATTCTGACTCCCCCAACCCACCAGCCCGAGCCAAAGCGAGGGATTTGCGCTAAGCGTGACGGTGGGGTGGGCTTGATCGAATTCCAGCGGAACGCCGTACCTTGGCTGTTTGCTTTGCGCGTATTCGGATCGGAAGAGGCCGGAAGGGCTTGTTCATCGTGACACGACGTCCGCCAGCGAGTCGCTCCACATTCCGCACGGTCGGGATGATGGTGTCCGGTCTCGCGATCTCGGCAGCGGCCCCGGCCACCGCCGAGACGCTGGAGAGCGCTCTCGCGAAGGCCTATCAGGGCAATCCAACCTTGAATGCGGGCCGCGCGGGCGTGCGCGCGGTCGACGAGAACGTGGCGATCGCCCAATCCGGGTATCGGCCGCAGGTCAATGTCGGCGCCTCGATCGGGGTGCAATATCTCCAGACCCGCAGCGGCAGCACGGTCGCCGCCGCCGCCGGCGCAGCGTCCACCGGCGCGACGACGGCGAGCACCGGCACGTCCATCGGCGGCACGTCCGGGACCTCGGCGGGCACGACCGGCGTCGGCACGTCGACGGGCACGACCGGCATCGGGACGACCGGCACGTCGACCTCCGGTGTCTCATCGGGGACGAGCGGTTCAACGGGGTCCGGCGGCGGTGTCTCGACGTCCTCGACGGCGACCACGACCCAAGCCGTCACCTCGAGCCGGACGCTCCGAGAGACCTACCTCCCGTCGACGGCGAGCCTCACCGTCACGCAGACGCTCTTCAACGGGTTCCAGACCGACAACCTGACCCGCCGCGCCGAATCGACCGTCTACAGCCAGCGCGAGACCCTGCGCTACACGGAGCTCACGGTCCTCTACAACGCCGTCCAGGCGTATATGAACGTCCTGAGCAACACCGCCACCCTCGAACTCAACCGGAACAACGTCGAGGTCCTGGAGGAGCAGCTCCGGCAGACCCGCGACCGCTTCAATGTGGGCGAGGTGACCCGCACCGACGTCGCCCAGGCCGAGGCCCGGCTCGCCGGCGCGCGCTCGCAGGTCAGCTCCGCCGAATCGGCCCTCCGGACCAGCATCGGCATCTATCGGCAGAACATCGGCGTGGAGCCGCGCCAGCTCGCGCCCGGACGCCCGCTCGACCGGTTCGTGCCGGGCTCGCTGGATTCGGCTATCGCCGTCGGCCTGCGTGAGCATCCGCAGATCGTATCGGCCATTCACTCCGTCGACGCGGCGGAAGCGCAGGTGAAGGTTTATGAGGGCCAGCTGGCCCCGAACCTGAGCCTGCAGGGCTCGCTCAGCCAAGTCTACGACCAGACCGGCCCGAACCAGGCTTACTTCGTCGGTTTCGTCGGCGGCAAGCTGAACATCCCGATCTACGAGGGCGGCCAGACCTACGCTCAGATCCGGCAGGCGAAGGAGCAGGTCGATCAGGCCCGCATCCAGGTGGATCAGGTCCGCGACCAGGTGCGCGCGCAGATCGTCGATTTCTGGGGCCGGCTCGAAGCCGCCAAGGCGCAGGTCATCGCCGCCCAGGCGCAGGTCCAGGCCAACGAGGTGGCGCTGAACGGCGTGCGCGAGGAAGCCCGCGTCGGCCAGCGCACGACCCTCGACGTGCTGAACGCACAGCAGGAGCTCCTGACCTCGCGGGTGAACCTGATCGTCGCCCAGCGCGACCGCGTGATCTACTCCTACGGCGTGGTCCAGGCGATCGGACAGCTCACCGCCCGGTTCACGGCCCTGCCGGTCGAGTACTACAGCGCCAAGGTTCACTACGATCAGGTCAAGGATCTGTGGTTCGGCCTGCGCACACCCGACGGGCGCTGACGCCTTTTCCACGGGGAGTGTGTTGCGGGCGCGCTTGCCGCGGTGAAACGGCCTGGAATACTGATTGAACACCGACCCGTTCGGGTCACATTCCAGTCTCCCATGCCCGAGTGCACCTGCCGATGAGTGCAGCTAGCCCCAAAATCCCGGACTCGAAATTCCAGGACAAGGCTGCCGATAAGGCGCAGGAGCCTTCGATGGAAGAGATCCTGGCCTCGATCCGGAGGATCATCGCCGACGACCAGGCCACCAAGCCGGTCGAGGTCGCCCCCGAGCCGGAGCCGGAGCCGGATGACGTGCTCGACCTCGCCGAGGTCGCCCAGCCGGTGGCGCGTCCCCGCGCCGTCGTGCCGGAACCCGAGCCGCTCGATTTCGACACGATCGACTTCGACGCGCCGGCCTTCGCCGAGCCCGAGCCGGTTCCCGAGCCGCCCGCGCCCCCGCCCCCGCCGGCGGCGGTCCAGGCGCCGCGGCCGGCCGAGCCGGCACCCGAGGCCCTGGTTTCGCCGGCGACCGATGCCAGCGTCGGCAGTGCCTTCAACCTGCTCGCCCACACGGTCCTGACCCAGAATGCCCGGACCCTGGAGGATCTCGTCAAGGAGATGCTCCGGCCGATGCTGAAATCCTGGCTCGACGACAACCTGCCGGCCGTGGTCGAGCGGCTGGTGCGCGCCGAGATCGAGCGGGTCTCGCGCGGCCGCTGAGCCCTGTCCCCGGCGGTGCGGGCGTCGCGCCGCCGCCGGCGTGTTGACGGGAGCGGCCCGACGGTCGAAAGCGGGTCCAACCCTGTTGGACAAGCGCCACCCGTATCCGCGATGATGGACAAGACCTTCGAGCCCGCCTCCGCCGAGGCGCGGATCTCCGCCGCCTGGGACGAGGCGGGGGCCTTCCGCGCCGGCCGGCCCGAGCGCGCCGGCGCCCCCCCCTACTGCATCGTGATCCCGCCGCCGAACGTGACGGGCTCGCTGCATATGGGCCACGCCCTGAACAACACGCTCCAGGACGTGCTCTGCCGGTTTGAGCGCATGCGCGGCAAGGACGTGCTCTGGCAGCCGGGCACGGATCACGCCGGCATCGCCACCCAGATGGTGGTCGAGCGCCGCATGGCGCAGGCCGGCGAGCCGAGCCGCAGGGAGATCGGCCGCGCGGCCTTCCTCGAGAAGGTCTGGGCCTGGAAGGCGGAATCCGGCGGCGCCATCGTCAACCAGCTGAAGCGGCTGGGCGCCTCCTGCGACTGGTCGCGGGAACGTTTCACCATGGACGAGGGCCTAAGCCGCGCCGTGCTCAAGACCTTCGTGGACCTGCACCGGCAGGGCCTGATCTACCGTGACAAGCGGCTGGTGAATTGGGACCCGAAGTTCCAGACGGCGATCTCGGACTTGGAGGTCCAGCAGGTCGAGGTGAAGGGCCATCTCTGGCACTTCGACTATCCCGTCGTCGACGAGACCGGCGCCGAGACCGGCGCCATCATCACGGTGGCGACCACGCGTCCGGAGACGATGCTGGGCGATACCGGCGTCGCGGTCCATCCCGGGGACGCGCGCTACACGGCGCTGGTCGGCCAGCGCGTGCGCCTGCCCCTGGTCGGCCGCCTGATCCCGATCGTGGCCGATGAGTATTCCGACCCGGAGAAGGGCACCGGCGCGGTCAAGATCACCCCGGCGCACGATTTCAACGATTTCGAAGTCGGCCGGCGGCACGGGCTCGGCCTGATCAACGTGCTCGACCCCGAGGGGCGGATGCTGCTCGAGGGCAACGCTGCCTTCCTCGACGGGACCTCGCCCGAGCCGGAGGCCCTGGCGCTTCACGGCCTCGACCGGGCGCAGGCCCGAAAGGCGGTCGTCGCCCTGATGGAGGCGCGTGAGCGCCTTCGCCTGATCGAGCCGAACACGCACGCCGTGCCCCACGGCGACCGCTCCGGCGTGGTCATCGAGCCCTATCTCACCGACCAGTGGTACGTGAACGTCAAGCCGCTGGCCGAGCGCGCCCTCCAGGCGGTGCGCGACGGGCAGACCAAGTTCGTGCCCGAGAACTACGAAAAGACCTTCTTCCAGTGGCTCACCAACATTGAGCCCTGGTGCATCTCGCGCCAGCTCTGGTGGGGCCATCAGATCCCGGTCTGGTACGACGACGCGGGCGCGGTCTTCGTGGCCGAGAGCGAGGCCGAGGCCCTGGCCCAGGCCGAGGCGAAGCACGGCCGGCCGGTGCGGCTGAACCGCGACGAGGACGTCCTCGACACGTGGTTCTCCTCGGCGCTCTGGCCGTTCTCGACGCTCGGCTGGCCGGATTCGACCCCGGAACTCGCGCGCTACTACCCGACCAACACCCTGGTGACCGGCAAGGACATCCTGTTCTTCTGGGTCGCCCGGATGATGATGATGGGCCTGCACCTCACCGACCGGGCCCCGTTCGACACCGTCTACCTGCACACCCTGGTGCGGGACGCGTCGGGTGCGAAGATGTCGAAGTCGAAGGGCAACGTCGTCGATCCCCTGGAGCTGATCGAGAAGATGGGGGCGGATGCCCTGCGCTTCACCCTGTGCGCGCTGGCCGTCCAGGGCCGCGACATCAAGCTGTCGGAGGACAGGGTCAGGGACTACCGCAACTTCGCGACCAAGCTCTGGAACGCCGCGCGCTTCGCCGAGCTGAACGGTTGCCATCTCGATCCCGCCTTCGACCCGCGGAAGGCAACCGGGGCGATCAACCGCTGGGCGCTCACCGAGGCCGCCCGGGCGGTGGAGGAGGTGACGGCGGCGCTCGACGCCTACCGGTTCAACGACGCGGCGGGGGCCGCCTATCGCTTCGTTTGGAACATCTTCTGTGATTGGTACCTGGAGCTGGCCAAGCCGGTGCTGCAGGGCGAGGGCGTCGATCCGGCCGTCCGGGCCGAGACGCAGGCGAGCGTGGCGTTCCTGATCGATCAAGTCGCCAAGCTCCTGCACCCGTTCATGCCGTTCCTCACGGAGGAGCTGTGGGCGATCAAGGGCGCCGGCCTGCCCGACCGTGGCCTCCTGACCCTCGCCGCCTGGCCGGACCTCGGCGGCCTCGCCGACGCGGCCGCCGAGGCCGAGGTCGGCTTCGTGGTCGATCTGGTCACCCAGGTCCGCTCGGCCCGTTCCGAGACGAACGTGCCGGCCGCGGCGCAGATTCCCCTGGTGATGGTCGGCGCGGCTCCCGAGGTCCGGGCCCGGGTCGCGGCGTGGCGGGACACGCTGCTGCGCCTCGCGCGGCTGTCGGAGATCACGTTTACGGAAACGCCGCCGAAGAACTCGGTTCAGCTTCTGGTGCGTGGCAGCGTCGCCGCGCTGCCCTTGGAGGGCGTGGTGGACCTCGCCGCGGAGGTCGCCCGGCTCACGAAGGAGAAGGGCAAGGCGGAAGGCGAGATCAAGAAGATCGACGCCAAGCTCGGCAACGCCGATTTCGTCGCCCGCGCCCCCGAGGAGATCATCGAGGAGAACCGCGAGCGGCGGGAGGTCGAGGCCGCGCGGCTCGCCAAGATCGAGGAGGCGCTGGCGCGGTTGAGCGGAGATTGATCGCCCCGATCGGATCAGCAACGTTCCCTGCGTCGATGTCCCTCGGCCGGCGACCTTTTGGCGGCTCACCGCCGGGGTGTCGACGGGCGCAACGAGGCATGGATAACCGCATCACACGCGGTTATTTTTGATGCCGCGCGGGGGAGAACGTTATGCGTACGACGATCAACCTCGATGATGATTTGATGCCGAAGGCCCGGCATTCCACTGGGATATCGGACCACTGAGGCGTCGGGACCGGGCAGCCGCCTCACCGGCGGGTGCCGAGGGAACCCGCGAAGGGATTGGGCGCGCTGACGCTGCCATACGAGTCATCGATCGAGCTTCCGAAGCCGTCACCCGACGAGCCGCGCGGATGGGTGGAATAATCGGGCGGCACATAGATCCCGGCCCGGATCCTGTACCCGGCTTTCAGGGTATCGGGATTCGTGGCGCCGACGCCATTGTCGTAACGCCGAGCATCGACGTCTTCGATCGAGCGGTTTTTCGTCTTGGAAACTTTCGAATTCATTCGAGCGTTGGGAGCCGGGCCGGCGTCGAAGTAACGCCGATAATCCGAATAGCCGTCAGCGGCCATCGATCCGACCGTCGATCCCAAAAGTATGGCTGCCGCCAACAGCGTCTTCATTGCCGGATCCTCACGCCTCTCGCACCGCAGTGACCGACTGGGTCGATGCTTACGGCGCCCTGCCGGGACTCGTGACAATCTATTTCGTCTTCCCGGATGCGCAGGTGACAAGCGGCACGCGCCTCGGGTTTTTCCAATGCCGGAATCCCGCGACGCGCCCGTGCCCCGCACATGTCCAAACCGTAATTTGACCGCCACGCCCGGGTCAGGGGCCGCCCTCTAGACCGATCGCATCGACCGCCGCGTGACCCGGCGTCGTCCAGATCCGTCCCCAGAGGTTGAGCCCCCTATGACCGAGACCCGTCCCGCAGGCCGCACCACGCGCCGCGCCCTCGCCTCCGTGGCCGCCGCCGCCCTGATCGCCGGTGGCGCCCTCGGCAGCGTCGCCCTGCCGTCCGTCACCCCGGCCTACGCGCAGGCCCTGCCCAAGACGCCGATCGAGGCCCCCGAGCATCCGCCGGGCTCCTTCGCCGGCATCGTCAACAAGGTGAAGCCGGGCGTCGTCTCGGTGAAGGTCAAGCTCGACGATTCGGCGAGCGGCGACGACGAGGACGGCCAGGGGCCCGGCCAAGGGCAGGGGCGCAATCTGGAGAACGTGCCGCCGCAGCTGCGCGAGTTCTTCAAGCGCTTCGGCCAGAACGGCCCCGGCGGCATGCAACCCCAGCACCAGGGTCCGCGCGGCGCGGTCGGCTCCGGCTTCATCATCTCGGCCGATGGCTATGTCGTGACCAACAACCACGTGGTCGATCACGCCAAGACCGTGCAGGTGACCCTCGACGACGGACGGACCCTCGACGCGAAGGTGATCGGCAAGGATTCCAAGACCGACGTCGCGCTCCTGAAGATCAACGAGGGCTCGAACTACCCCTACGTTCAGTTCGGCAAAGCCGCCCCACAGGTCGGCGACTGGGTGGTGGCGATCGGCAACCCGTTCGGCCTCGGCGGCACCGTGACAGCCGGCATCGTCTCGGCCCGGGGCCGCGACATCGGCGCCGGCCCGTACGACGACTTCCTGCAGATCGATGCCCCGATCAACAAGGGCAATTCGGGCGGCCCGACCTTCAACGTCAACGGTGAGGTGGTCGGCATGAACACCGCCATCGCGTCCCCGTCGGGCGGCAGCGTCGGCTTGGCCTTCGCGATCCCGGCCGAGACCGTTCAGGCGGTGGTCGATCAGCTCCGCACCGACGGCAAGGTCGCCCGCGGCTATCTGGGCGTCCAGATCCAGCCGGTGACGCAGGACATCGCGGAGGGTCTGGGCCTCGACAAGGCCAAGGGCGCCCTCGTCGACCACGCCGAGAATGGCACCCCGGCCGCTCAGGCTGGGCTCAAGGCCGGCGACGTGATCGAGAAGGTCAACGGCGACACGGTGGACAGCGCCCGTGAGCTCTCGCGCAAGATCGCCGGCATGAAGCCCGGCGCCAAGGTCGAGCTCGGCTACCTCCGCGGCGGCAAGTCCGACACCGCCACGGTGACGCTCGGCGCCATGCCCACCGACGGCACCAAGGTGGCGAGCCGCGGCGATGACGACTCGGCCAACGGCCAGCCGCGGCTCGGCCTGCAGCTCGCGCCGGCGAGCGAGGTCGGCCTGTCCGATCAGGGCGTTGCGGTGGTCCAGGTCGATCCCGACGGGCCGGCGGCCGCCAAGGGCATCGAGGCGGGCGATCTGATCCTCGACGTCGGCGGGCAGAACGTGTCGCGTCCCGCGGACGTGGCCGCGCAGATCCGGGCGGCCGAGTCGAACGGACGCAAGGCCGTCCTGATGCGGGTGAAGAGCAGCAAGGGCCAGACCCGCTTCGTGGCGGTCTCGCTCGGTAAGAAAGCCGGCTGAGGCCGGCTCCTCCCGGCGCGGGGCTTCGGCCCCGCGCCGTCTCGTGGTGACCTCCGACTCGCGCCGGCTGAACAGGCCGGCGCTTTTTCGTGACTCGATCCGCGCCCGCCTTCGAGAGGCTGGGTGGCCTCGCTCCCCTTACAGTGACGGCGAGTCTGCGGCGTCTCAGCCCCCTGCCGCCGGTATTCCCAGCCCCGGCCCGAGCCGGGCGCGGCAGCGGCCGAGCGCCGCGAAGGCGGCGTTCGAGTCCCGGGCGAGGCGCATCAGGTCGCCCAGCCGCGCCCGGCCGCGGGCGAAGGCGAAGAACACCGCGGCGATATCGGGCTCGCCATCCGCCGTCAGCGCTTCCGCCGCGAAGGCCGGCAGCGCCTGACCGGCGGGGTCGCAGATCACCCGCAGGGCCGCGAAGGGCAGACCGTGCCGGCCGGCAAAGGCCGCGGCCACGTGCGATTCCATGTCCACGGCCGCAGCGCCGGTGGCGGCCCGCAGTTCCGTCTTGCCCTCCACCGCGAGGATCGCCGTATCGACCCCGGCGAGATCCGCCGGGATGACCCGGGGTCCAACCCCCGACAGGATGTTGAGGAGCACGGCGGAAAGGTCGAGATCGGCGGTCCGGCGGCCCTCCTCGCCGACCACGCCGGTGCCCACCACCACATCGCCGGGCTTCAGCGACGGATCGAGCCCCCCTGCGATGCCGAAGCTCACCACGGCGCGGCAGCCGGGCGGAATACGTGCGTCGAGAAGCTGGCGCAGGCGATGCGGGTTGCCGCCGGCGCCCACCGCCTCGACCCCGTCTCCAGCGGCCATGCGGCGCTCACGGGCGAGGCCGGTGACGGCCAGGACGGGGGCGGCGGGATCGATCATGGCGCGCTGGTGGACCAGTCCGGCGAGGTCCGCAAGCAGGCGCGCACGCCGCGGCGGTGACGCGGGCCTCGGATCCGCCGCGGGGCGGGGTTCGCCCGGTCCCACGGGGTCGGTGTCTGTGGAGGCCACGTGTCGGATACCGGGCTCGCGGGTCGGTCACCGGGACGGTCGAACGCGCTGCGATCCGGTGGAGCAAGAGGCCGGTCCGTCGGGACCGGCCCCGTCGCATCACATGCCGAACTGCACGCGCCGGCTGTTGGCGCGCTTGAGGTTGCGGTAGCGCGCCATCGCCCAGAGCGGGAAGAACTTCGGGTAGCCATGATACCGCAGGTAGAACACCCGCGGGAAGCCCGTGGCGGTGTAGCGTTCTTCCTTCCAGAACCCGTCGGCGCCCTGCGTCCGGGTGAGGAAGTTGATGCCCCGGGTCACGGCCGGATCGTCGACCGCGCCGGCCGCCATCAGGGCCAGCAGCGCCCAGGCGGTCTGCGAGGCGGTGGACGAGCCAGCCTCGAAAGCCGGATCGATCTTGTACGAGTTGGCGTCCTCGCCCCAGCCGCCATCCGGGTTCTGGATGCGGATCAGCCACGAGACCGCCCGTTGGATCCGCGGATCCGCCGGATCGACCCCGGCCGCGTTGAGGGCGCAGAGCACCGACCACGTGCCGTAGATGAAGTTCATGCCCCAGCGGCCGTACCAGGAGCCGTCCTCCTCCTGGTCGTTCAGGAGATAGTTCACGCCGCGGTCCAGCGCCCGGGAGCTCTCCCGGGTCTCGCCGAGCTGGGCCAGCATGCCGACGACGCGGGCGGTGACGTCCGCGGTCGGCGGATCGAGCAGCGCGCCGTGGTCCGAGAACGGGATGTGATTGAGATACATGTGGTTGTTGTCGGCGTCGAACGCCGCCCAGCCACCGTCCTCCGATTGCAGCCCCTCGACCCATTCCCGGGCCCGGGCGATCGCGGCCTTGTAGTCCGGCATGCCGGCCACCAGCCCGTGCTGGTGCATCGCCCGGTCCATGGCCATCACCACCACGGCGGTGTCGTCGAGGTCGGGGTAATGGGGATTGGCGTACTGGAACGCCCAGCCCCCCGGCCGGACCTTCGGCTTGCGCGCCGCCCAGTCGCCGACGATGTCGAGCACCTGGCGAGGCTTCAGCCAGTCGAGCCCGGCGCGGGCCTGAGCCTCGGCCTCGGGGCCACCGGCCTCCAGGAGGGCGTGGCTGGCCAGCGCCGTATCCCAGACCGGCGAGACGCAGGGCTGGACATAGGCCTCGTCGGCCTTCTCGACGACGAGCTTCTCGATAGCGTCGCAGGCGACGCGGACCTGCGGGTGATCGGGCCGGTAGCCCATCACCTCGTACATCAGCACTGAATTGACCATGGCGGGGAAGATCGCGCCCAGGCCGTCCTCGCCGTTCAGGCGCTCGCTGACCCAGGCCCGGGCCTTCTCCATGGCGCGCTGCCGGCTCTTGCGCGGCATCCGGTCCTCGACGAGCTGGAGGATCCGGTCGATGAAGCCGAAGATCGGCGTCCAGGGCCATGTCGCGTGCGGGGAACCGGGCCAGGAGCGCACGCTCTCGGGCGGCGTAACGAACAGCTCCTGCACGCTGACGCCGCGCGGGTTGCGGGCCCGGGGCTTGGTCGCCTGGAGCACGAACAGCGGCACCACGGTTGTGCGGGCCCAGTAGCTGATCTTGTCGAGGTGGAACGGGAACCACTTCGGCAGGAACATCACCTCCACGGGCATCACCGGCACGGCGCGCCACGGCACCTCGCCGTAGAGCGCCAGCATGAACCGGGTGAAGACGTTGGCGTTGGCCGCGCCGCCGCGGGACAGGATGCCCTCGCGGGCCCGGCGCATGTGCGGCGCCTCGATGTCCTCGCCGATCATCTTGAGGGCGAAATACGCCTTGACCGTGCAACTCATGTCGAAGGGCCCCTCGTGGACGAGGGCCCAGCCGCCGTGCCGGCCTTGCGTGCGGCGCAGGTAATTGCCGATCTTGGCCTCGAGGCCGTCCGGGACCGGCGTGCCGCGGAACTGGTGGAACAGGATGTACTCGGACGGGATCGTCGCGTCCGCTTCGAGCTCGAAGCAGATATGCCCGTCGTCCTGCGCCAGGGCTGCGAGGGCACGCGTCGCATGCGCGACGCCGCGCTCGACATCGTCGAGCGAGATCCCCTGAGTCTTCGAGCGCTGCAGCGCCTCGACCTTGCTTACGGCCTCTCTCATAGTCCTCGACCTCGAACGACCGCCTCGCGGCGGACGTTATGCCTCAAGCTGCGCCGCGCGCCCGGGTTCCGGAGCGCGCGACCGATCCGGCGCGCAGGGCGCGCGCGGCAGTCATGCCCGAACGGATCGCTCCCTCGATCGTCGATGGCAGGCCGGTGGCTGTCCAGTCGCCTGCCAGGACGAGATTGTCGTAGGCGGTTCCGGCCGCCGGGCGCCGCGCGGCCTCCGCCGGCGTCGCCGCGAAGGTCGCACGCTTCTCCTTTACGATCTGCCAGCTGGGCAGTTCCGGTGCAAGATTGCAAAGCTGTGCGATCTCGGACCAGATCCGGCGCGCGAGGTCCTCCCGGGGCACGTCGAGCAGCCGGTCGGCACCGCTGATCGTCACCGAATAGCGGTCCGGATAGGCGAACAGCCACTCCGTGAGCGCATTGACCACGCCGAGGACGAGCGGGCTGCCGGGCTTCGGCGCCAGGGCGAAATGGGCGTTCACGATGGAGCGGAATTCCACCGGGGCGAGGAGACCGGGCAACACCTCGCGGGCCACCCAGGGCGGCAGCGCCAGCACGATGCCGTCGTCGGGCCCGAGCGTCTCCGCGCCGTCCGAGAACAGGAGCTGGCCGACGCGGCCCTCCGCCAGGTCGAGCCCCCGCAGGCGACGCCCGAACCGGACCTCGCAGCCGCGGGTCGCGAGGTGGCGCAGGGCCGGGTCGACGAAGGCGTAGGACAGGCCTTCCACCGCCACCAGCGGCCGGCAAGCCTTCCCGCCGGCCCCCAGGGTCTCGCGCAGGATCCGGGCGGCGAGCCCGACATCGCTGTCCCGCGGCTCGGTGTTGAGGGCGGCGAGCAGCACCGGATGCCAGAGCCGCCGGTAGAGGTCGCCGTCGCAGTCCATATGGGCGCCGATCGTGCCGCCGGCCCCCTCCGGCTTGCCGGAGGCCGCCCGCAGGATCCCGAGCGGGGCGAGATAGTCCCGGGCCCGGGTGCCGGGGACGCGCCGCGACGGGCTCATCACCCACCAGGGCAACCGCCCGGCATTGGGGCGCAGGCACCAGCGCTCGCCGGACGCGAGGTCGGCGAAGTCGAACGCGGCCTCGTCCGGACCAGTGAGCGCGTCGGCGGGCGCGCCGATGGTCTTGAGGAAGCCCAGCGCGTCGGCATTGCCGGAGAGCAGCAGGTGGTTGCCGTTGTCGAGGGTCAGGCCCAGCGCCGGGTCGTAGTAGGACCGGCAGCGCCCGCCCGCTTGCTTGGCGGCCTCGTGCAGAACCACCCGGGTGCCGGTCTCGGCCAGGGCGACGGCGGCGGACAGGCCGGCCAGGCCGGCCCCGACGACGTGGACAATGCCCATCAGATCAGGCCGTGGCGGAGGACGACGCCGAGCAGGGCGAGCTTGCCGGGCTTCACCCGAGCCCGGGGCATCGCCCAGCCGCGGGCGATCACCGCCTTCAGGTAGAGATGATACGCGGCGGCCATCAGCCGGGCGGCCTTGGTCGCCTTCCGGGGGCTGCGGCGGATGATCTCCCAGGTCGCCTGGTAATGCTCCTCCGCCTCGCGGGCCAGGGAGGCGCAGACCTCGCCGATGCGCGGATGCGCGATCGCAGCGGCCGGGGTCGGCTCCGGGAGCCCGATCGCGAAAAGCTTCTCCCGGGGCAGGTAGAGGCGGCCGCGCTCGGCATCCTCGTCGATGTCGCGCAGGATGTTGGTGAGCTGGAGCGCCCGGCCCTGGTGCCAGGCCAGCCGGATCCCGTCCGCCTCCGGCATGCCGAAGATCCGCACCGACAGCCGGCCAACCGCGCTCGCGACCCGGTCGCAATAGAGGTCGAGGGTCTCGGCATCAGGGGCGACGATGTCCGCGACCGCATCCATGGCCATGCCGTCGATGACCGCCTGGAAATCTTCGCGCTTCAGGCCGAACCGGCGCACCGGCTCCACGAGGTCGCGGACCCGCGGGACCGGACGGCCGGCATAGAGCGCGTCGATATCGGCCCGCCAGCGGTCGAGCTCGGCCTGCCGTACGGCCCGGGTACCGCCGTCGTCGGCGACGTCATCGACGGCCCGGCAGAAGGCGTAGACCGCGTACATGGCCTCCCGCCGCTCCTTCGGGAGCAGGCGCATCGCCGTGTAGAAGGAGGAGCCGGCGGCCGGCAGCGCCGGGGCGGATTCCGCCCCGGCGGCGGCGGGGGTCGCGGTGGCACTCACGGGCGGCTTCCCTGCGCGCGGCTGCGCTGCGCGCGGAGTCCCCGGTCGGCGGCCCGCACGACCCGGCCCCGGAAGGGGCGGCGCGCCAGCGTCGCGGCGACCCCGCCGAGCGCCGTGAGGGCGAAGGCGCGCTTGCTGTGGTGGACCTTTTCCGAGAGCGGATCGCGCTCCAGCAGGCCGCGGGCGAGGACGACGGCGAGGCGGTGGATCGCGGCGATCTCCATCGAGAGGCGCAGGTCGTCGATCAGGTCCGGCAGGACCGCGCCCTCCTCGAGGAGATCGAGGCACTTCTGCGCCAGTTCACGGATCACCGCCTGGAGCTGCGGCGGCGCCGTATTTTCGCCCAGCATCGCCACCGTGGCGCCGTGGCGGTCGAGGGCGTCCTGCGGGAGATAAACCCGGTCGAGGGCGGCGAAATCCTTGCCGCAATCCTGGAGGTGGTTGATCACCTGCAGCGCCGCGCAGATCGCGTCGGACGGGCCCCACACCCGGATCGGATCCTCGCCGTGGACGTCGAGCACGAAGCGCCCCACCGGCATCGCCGAATAGCGGCAATAGTGGAGCAGTTCATCCCAGGTCGCGTAGCGGTTCTTCCGGGCGTCCATTCGGAAGGCGTCGAGGAGTTCCAGCGCGTGGCGGGGCGGCAGGACGCGGCTCGCCAGTTCGCGCTTGAGCGGAGCCGCCTCCGGATCGGACGGGCCGGCTCCGGTGAGCGCGTCGGCCAGCCGGTCGAGGAGTTCAATCTTGCGCTCCGGGGACAGGTCCGGATGGTCGGCCACGTCGTCGCCGGCGCGGACAAAATCGTAGAACGCCAGGATCGCCCCGCGGTGATGCGGGTGGATCAGGTGCGAGGCGACCGGGAAGTTCTCGTCGCGGTGCCCCTTGCCGGAGCGGGCCGCGGTGGCGCTGTCGAGGGTGCTCATGCGAGATACCCCGCCTCCCGGAACCAGTGAATCGCGTCGGACAGGCCCTCGCGGTAGGGCCGTGCCGTGTAGCCCAGTTCCGCGCGGGCCTTCCGATCCGAAAAGAACATGCGGTAGCGCGACATGCGGATCCCATCGATGGTCGCGAAGGGCTGCCGGCCCGTGACCCGGGCGGCAAGCTGGGCGAAGAACGCCACCGGATAGACCGCCGCCCGCGGCAGCCTCACGGTCGGCGGCTTGCGCCCGACCATGCCGGCGATGTCGGCGAGCATCTGCGACAGGAACACGTCCTCGCCGCCGAGGATGTAGCGCTCGCCGATCCGGCCCTTGCGGAGGGCGAGGAGATGACCCTCGGCCACGTCGTCGACATGGGCGAGGTTGAGGCCGGTATCGACGAAGGCCGGCATCCGGCCGAGCGCCGCCTCCTGGATGATCCGGCCGGTGGGCGTCGGCTTCACGTCCCGGGGTCCGATCGGCGTCGACGGGTTGACGATCACGGCCTTCAGGCCGTCCCGGGCGATCATCTCCTCGACCACCCGCTCGGCCACGACCTTGCTGCGCTTGTAGGCGCCGATGGCGGTCTCCGGCGTCAGCGGCATGGTCTCGTCGGAGGGCGTCGCCCCGTCGGCGGGCGGCCGGATCGTCGCGACGCTCGACGTGTAGACGACGCGCTCGACCCCGGCCTCCAGGGCCGCGCGCATCATCAGGCGGGTGCCGTCGCGGTTGGTGCGGACGATCTCGTCCCTATCGGGCGCCCAGAGCCGGTAATCGGCCGCGGCGTGGATCAGGTAGCGCTGTCCGCGCAGGGCCGCCGCCACGGCGGCCGGGTCGCGCATGTCGCCCTCGGCGATCTCCACGTCGGTCCAGGTGAGGTTCCGGCGCGGGCTCGTGGCGCGCACGAGGATGCGCACCGGGAAGCCGGCCCGGCGGAACACGTCGACCAGGGCCGAGCCGAGGAAGCCGCTCGCGCCGGTGATCAGCACGGGGCCGACCTCGGTAGAGCCGGGGAATATGGCCTCTGCCATCACGGATCTGGAGGTTGCGGAATAGGAGCGCGTCCGGGGAGTCCCGTCGCGCCGCGCTTGTGTCATCGAACTGCCCGGGCAGCAAGCCGCGGCCCGGGCGCTGCCCTCAGGCGAGCCGCAGGTGCGACCGGCCCTCCTTCCGCTCGGGCAGGGTGTCGAGCGCCATCCTGACGATGGCGGCGGCATCGAGCCCGGCCTCGGCGTACATCTTCTCCGGGCTGTCGTGGTCCTGGTACAGGTCCGGCAGCGTCAGCGTCCGCACACGCACCCGGCCCGCATCCAGCGCGCCCTGCTCCGACAGCAGGTGCAGCACCATCGCCCCGAACCCGCCGCGCGAGCCCTCCTCGATGGTGATCAGCACCTCGTGGCTCTGCGCCAGCTCCAGGATCAGCGCCTCGTCCAGCGGCTTGGCGAAGCGCGCATCCGCGACGCTCACCCCGACGCCCTGATCCGACAGCGTGTCCGCCGCCTTCAGCGCCTCGGACAGGCGCGTGCCCAGGCTGAGGATCGCCACCCGCGCCTCCGCGTCCCGCCGCACCACCCGGCCCTTGCCGATCGGAAGCACCTCGCCCCGCTCCGGCAGCTCGACCCCGACCCCCTCGCCGCGCGGGTAGCGCAGGGCGATCGGGCCGGAATCGTGCGCGTGGGCGGTCGCCACCATGTGGACCAGCTCGGCCTCGTCGGAGGCCGCCATCACGGTCATGTTCGGCAGGCAGCACAGATACGCCAGGTCGAAGGCCCCGGCATGGGTCGCCCCGTCCGCCCCGACCAGCCCGGCCCGGTCCAGGCAGAACCGCACGGGCAGGTTCTGCAAAGCCACGTCGTGCACGACCTGGTCGTAGGCCCGCTGCAGGAAGGTCGAGTAGATCGCCACGAACGGCCGGTAGCCCTCGGTGGCCAGGCCGCCGGCAAACGTCACCGCGTGCTGCTCGGCGATGCCGACGTCGAAGGTCTTGTCCGGATGCGCCTTCCCGAACAGGTCGATGCCGGTGCCGCCGGGCATCGCCGCGGTGATCGCCACGACCCGGTCGTCGGCGTCGGCCGCCTTGATCAGGCTCTCGCCGAACACCCTTGTATAGGCCGGGGCGTTCGGCTTGGCCTTGGCCTGGACGCCCGAGACCACGTCGAACTTGACCACCCCGTGATAGCGGTCGGCGCTGGCCTCGGCCGGGGCGTAGCCCTTGCCCTTCCGGGTGACGACGTGGAGCAGGATCGGGCCGTGCTCGGCGTCGCGGACGTTCTTCAGGACCGGCAGCAGCTGGTCGAGGTTGTGCCCGTCGACCGGGCCGACATAGTGAAAACCCATCTCCTCGAACATCGTGCCGCCGCCGACCACGAGGGAGCGGGCATATTCCTCGGCCGCGGCCGCGCGCTGGTAGAGCGCCTTCGGCAGGAGCTTGCCGAGCTGCTTGGCGGTCTCGCGCAGGGACTGGTAGGTGCCGCCCGAGGCCAGCCGCGCGAGGTAGCCCGACATCGCGCCCACCGGCGGGGCGATCGACATGTCGTTGTCGTTGAGGATCACGATCAGGCGCGAATGCAGGGCGCCGGCATTGTTCATGGCCTCGTAGGCCATGCCGGCCGACATCGAGCCGTCGCCGATCACCGCGATGGCGTTGCGGCGCGTCACGCCGCGGCCCTTGGCCTTGGCGGCGGCCGCGTCGAGGTCGCGGGCGACCGCCATGCCGAGCGCGGCCGAGATCGAGGTCGAGGAATGGGCCGCGCCGAACGGGTCGTAGACGCTCTCGGAGCGCTTGGTGAAGCCCGACAGGCCGCCGCCCTGGCGCAGCGTCCGGATGCGGTCGCGGCGCTCGGTGAGGATCTTGTGCGGGTAGCACTGGTGGCCGACATCCCAGACGATCCGGTCGTCGGGGGTGTCGAACACGTGGTGCAGCGCGACCGTGAGTTCGACCACGCCCAGCCCCGAGCCGAGATGGCCGCCGGTGACCGAGACCGCGTCGATCATCTCGGCGCGCACCGCCTCCGCCACCGCCGCAAGCTCCGATTCCGGAAGACGGCGCAACGCCGCCGGATTCGGGACACGATCCAGCAACGCCGATTGCTCAGGTGATAGTGCCAATGGTCGCATCCGCTCGTTCGAGTATGGCGACGGCCGCTGCGCGTGCCCTCGGCCCCGCGACGCTCGCACCCGGGGTTACGCGTTCATGCTAGAACCCGTCCGTCCGTCGCTGTCATGATAGTGCGAGGTACGGATGATCGGCGGCCCGATCAATGTCGCGCCGACGTTTTTTTCAGTCACGTGCCCTCATTGCCACAAGAGGTCCGCCTTTGAGCCCGGCTCGTCTGTGCACAATCCTGCTCACGCTCGCGATTACGGGACCTGGCCAAGCTTACGCCGAGCCGCGACCGCCGGACGGCAATCTCGACTTCCTCTGCAACTTCCTCGGCGATTGCCCGCCGCGTCTCGCCCCGGGCGGCCCAGACCGCGACGCGCGGCCCTTCACCGGCAGCCTGGGCCGCCCCTGTGCGTGGCGGGACCGTCCGACGCCGGAGGGGGTGCGGCGGGTGCGCGTGTGCTGGTGAGCCTGCGTGCCGGGCTCTTTGCCGCGGCCTTCGGAGCGGCCTTGGCCGCGGCGGCGTTCGACGCGCCCCCCGCCGGCGCCGGCGAGACCTGCCCGGCCCTGTTCGCCGATGGCCGGGCGCCGGTCCTCACCAACCCGAAGCTCGCGGCGCGGACGGTCCCGCTGTGCTTCGAGGCCTTCACCGTGCTGCATTCCGGAGTGACGCGCACGCCACTCTATTCGGCCGAGCATCTCACCCGGGCGAGCGTCGCCGAGGCCCGCACGGTGGCCCGAGACGATGCCTTCCACGAGGAAGCCCGGCTGCCCGCCGACGACCGCGCCGCCCTGGAGGATTACGTCCGCAGCGGCTTCGACCGGGGCCACCTGTCGCCCGCGGGCGACATGCCGACGCTGAGCGCCCAGGCCGAATCCTTCAGCCTGGCCAACATCGTGCCGCAGAACCGGGTCCTGAACCGCGGGCTCTGGGCGGATATGGAGGAAAGCACGCGGCGTCTGGCGAGCCGGCGCGGCGCGCTCTTCGTGGTCACCGGCGTGATCTTCTCCGGGGACGCGGTGCAGCAGATCAAGGGCGGCGTGCTCGTGCCGACGCAGCTGTTCAAGGCGCTCTACGACCCCGCGAGCGGCGAGGCCGGCGCCTATCTCGCCCGCAACGACGAGTCCCGGGACTGGCAGGCGGTCTCCATCGACGCGCTCGGCCGCCAGGCCGGGATCGACGTCTTCCCCGGGCTGCCGGCCGGCGCCCGGACGACCGCGATGAGTCTGCCGGATCCCCATGCCTCCGCCCGCGCGGACGAGCGCCGACCCCGCAACGAGCAGACGTGGCAGGATTGGCTCCGGCGCGAGGGCCTGCGCGCCCTGCGCCGGTTCATCCGCGACCTGCTCCGCACGGTCTTCTGAGAGGGATCCATGCCCGAGAACAAGCACCGCGCCCGGACCGCCTCGGAGACGTCCGACGCCTTCGCGCCCTTTGCCGACGCGGCCGGGGTCCGCACCGTCGGCGCCCTCTCCTTCGAGAACGGCACCGACCGGATCGCCCTGCACGGCTCCCTCGACCTGACCCGGGACCGGGCCGGCCTCGCGCAGGCCCGGCTGCTCCGGGAGACGCTCGACGCCATCGTGAAGGCCCTGGAGGCCGACGATCTCCCCGAGACGGTGGCCGAGGCCCCCGCGGCGGCCCCGACGTCGGTCCCGAACCCGTTCGCCTGAGCGCCCCGGCGCGGCGGCATCCTTGCCGCTGCCCGGCGGGCCTGATACTCGAACGGGGTCATTCCTAGATCGTGGGGACGTGCGGACAGGACGGGGATGAGACCCCGCGCCTGCCCCGTGCCGCTGGCACGCACCGCGCATTCCCGCACAGCACGCCGAGGATTTCCGCGATGGCTCGCGAATTCATCTACCACATGCGCGGCCTGACCAAGGCCTATACCGGCGGCAAGAAGGTCCTGGATAGCGTCAACCTGTCCTTCTACCCCGACGCCAAGATCGGCGTCCTGGGCATCAACGGCTCCGGCAAGTCGACGCTGCTCAAGATCATGGCCGGCATCGACAAGGAATTCACCGGCGACGGCTGGGTGGCCCAGGGCGCGCGTGTCGGCTACCTGCCGCAGGAACCCCAGCTCGATCCGACCAAGTCGGTCCGCGAGAACGTGATGGAGGGGGTGGCCGAGAAGCAGGCCATGCTCGACCGCTACAACGAACTCGCCATGAACTACTCGGAGGAGACGGCCGACGAGATGACCGAGCTCCAGGACCGGATCGAATCGCTCGGTCTGTGGGAGCTCGATTCTAAGATCGATCAGGCCATGGAGGCCCTGGGCTGCCCGAGCGACGAGCAGCCCGTCGCCACCCTGTCGGGCGGCGAGCGCCGCCGCATCGCCCTGTGCCGGCTGCTCCTGTGGGAGCCGGAACTGCTGCTCCTCGACGAGCCGACCAACCACCTCGACGCCGAGACGGTGAACTGGCTGGAGGGTCACCTGCGCCAATATCCGGGCGCGATCCTGATCGTGACCCACGACCGCTACTTCCTCGACAACGTCACCAGCTGGATCCTGGAACTCGACCGCGGCAAGGGCATCCCCTACGAGGGCAACTACTCCGCCTGGCTGGTGCAGAAGCAGAAGCGCCTGGAGCAGGAGGGCCGCGAGGACATGGCCCGGCAGCGCTCCATCTCCCGGGAGCAGGAGTGGATCGCCGCCTCCCCGAAGGCCCGCCAGTCGAAGTCGAAGGCGCGCATCACCCGCTACGAGGAGCTGGTCGCCAAGCAGAACAACAAGATCGATGCCTCCGCGCAGATCGTCATCCCGATCGACGAGCGGCTGGGCAACAACGTCATCGAATTCGAGCACCTCAACAAGGCGTTCGGCGACCGTCTTCTGATCGAGGATCTCTCGTTCAAGCTGCCGCCGGGCGGCATCGTCGGGGTGATCGGCCCGAACGGGGCCGGCAAGACCACCCTGTTCAAGATGATCACCGGGCAGGAGAAGCCCGACGCCGGCAAGATCGATGTCGGCGAGACGGTCAAGCTCGGCTATGTCGACCAGTCGCGCGACGCCCTCGATCCGAACGCCACGGTCTGGCAGGAGGTCTCGGGCGGCAACGACATCATCTATTTCAACAAGCGCGAGATCAATTCGCGGGCCTATTGCGCGGCCTTCGCGTTCAAGGGCCCCGACCAGCAGAAGAAGGTCGGCACCCTCTCGGGCGGCGAGCGCAACCGGGTGCACCTCGCCCGGACGCTGAAGGGCGGCGCCAACGTCCTGCTCCTCGACGAGCCGACCAACGACCTCGACATGGAGACGCTGCGCGCCCTCGAGGACGCGCTGGAGGATTACGCGGGCTGTGCGGTGATCATCAGCCACGATCGCTGGTTCCTGAACCGGATCGCGACCCACATCTTGGCCTTCGAGGGCGACAGCCACGTGGAGTGGTTCGAGGGGAACTTCTCCGACTACGAAGCCGACAAGGTCCGGCGGCTCGGGGCCGATTCGATCATGCCGAAGAAGATCAAGTACAAGCGGTTCTCGCGCTGAGCGGGCCCTCCGCCCCCTCTCTGCGGCGGAGGAAGGGTGCGTGGCGGCTTTGGACTGCCAGACCCTTCACCCCAAGCGCGACCGGGCATCGGCCAGGATCGCCGACAGGCTCTGCGCCAGGGGAATGGCCGGACTCCAGCCCGTGGCCGCCGTGAAGGCCGCCGGGTCGCAGCCCTCGGCGCGGATGCCCGCCTCCCGGACCCGATCGGGCACCACCTCGACCGTGAATGCCGCATCCGTCAGGCCGCGAAGCGCGTCGAGGATCCCGGAGACCGACGTCACGGTGCCCGACCCGACATTGAAGATCGCGCCGTCGGGCAGATCGTCGATGCGCTCCGCCACGCGCAGGCAGGCGGCGGTAAAATCGGCCACGTCGAAGAAGTCACGCCCGGCCGAGAGGTCGCCGACCGCGAGGCTCGGCGGCGCGAGGCCGCGCTCGATGCGGGCGATCTGCCCGGCGAAGGAGGCGACCACGAAGGTCTCGGCCTGCCCAGGCCCGATGTAGTTCGACGGGCGGAGCACGAGGTGCTTGACGCCGGCATTGGCCAGCACATCGCGGAGGATGTACTCGCAGGCGGTCTTGGTCCGCCCCGAGATGGTATCAGGCCGCGGCGTGACGCTCTCGTCCGGACGCGTCCGATCCTGGAACGCCTCCCCGTAGACCACGGTGGCGCTCAGGAACACGAGCGTCGCGCGGGATGTCGCCAGAGCCTCTGCAAGATTCAGGGTGCCGAGCAGGTCCGCCCGCCAGGCGTAAGACGGCGTCTCGCTCGACTGCGCCACCGAGGCCAGGGCGGCGAGGTGGAACACGAGGGTCGGGTCGAAGGCCGCGACCGCCTCAGCGAGGCTGTCGGCATCGAACGGGTCGACCACGAGGAAGGTGACGCCGTCGAGGGACGGTTGCGGCGTCCGGTCGATGCCGAGGATGCGGCTGCCGGCCGGCAGGTCCCGGCGCAGCGCCTCGAGCAGGCGGCGACCGAGATAGTCTCCGGCTCCGGTGACGAGGACGCGCATGAACCCTGCCCCTGCCCGCCGCCGTCGCTGGCGGCCGGGATCGATCCGCCGCGTCTATACCGGCTCGACGCGGGAGGCGAGCGGCGTTCGCCGGTCCGCGGCCGCCGATCCGCGCTCATGCGGTCTCCAGGCTTCGGTGACGCGGAACGGCAGATCGGCACCCGGCGCCGAACACAGACGCGTGATCGATGCAGTCTCCACGGGCGGCCGCGCTGCGCTGCGGTATCACCGGGCGCCGATATCGGGGCGAAGACCGAGTGAACAGCAGCGACGATCTCGAACGTCCCGCGGCCGGCGACGCCCCGCCCCCCGCCGGCCACCCCGTCGCGGTGCGACCGGCGAAGCCGCTCCGGGATGCGCGGGTCGACGTTCTGCGCGGGCTCGCGCTGCTGACGATCTTCGTCGATCATATCCCGCAGAACGCCCCGGCCCTGCTGACCGTGCACAATTTCGGCTTCTCGGACGCCGCCGAACTCTTCGTGCTGCTGGCCGGCTATTCCTCGATGATGGCCTATGGCGGCCTGTTCCGGCGAGCCGGGGCCCGGACGGCGCTGGCGCGCATCGCCCGGCGCTGCCTGCGCATCTATCTGTTCCAGGCCGGTCTGCTGCTCGCCACCCTGATCATCGTCCGGATCTGGATGGACCTCACCGGGCTGACGCCGCGCTTCGGGGTCGCGCCGCTGCTGCAGATGGGCCTGCTGCCGGGGCTCCTGCGCGGACTCGCGCTCAATGCACTGCCCAACTACCTGGACATCCTGCCGCTCTACATCCTGCTCCTCGCCCTGTTCCCCCTCGTCTATGTCGGGATGCGGCGCGGGGTCTGGGGGGTGCTGGCGCTCTCGGGCACCCTGTGGCTCGCCGCCAACCTCGACCCCCAGCTCAATCTGCCGAACGCCGCCGCGGTGGATGACGGCTGGTACTTCAACCCGTTCGCGTGGCAGTTCCTATTCGTGATCGGGGCGGCCCTGGCGCTTGCGGTCCGGGCCGGGGGCGGGCTGCTGCCCTGGCGCAACTGGGCTGCGGCGGCCTGCACGGCCTATCTCGGCTTCGCGCTGCTCCAGGGCGGATCCTGGACCGCGTGGGGCCTGCCGGATCTCAGGCCGCTGGCGATCGCCGCGCCGGACAAGAGCCATGTCGGCCCCCTGCGGCTGCTCGACATCCTGGCGCTGATCTACCTGCTGTTCAGCGCCCCGCCGGTGACGCGCCTCAGCCGCTGGCGGTCACTCCGGCTGATCGACGCCTGCGGCCGCCACTCGCTGGAGATCTTCGCGGCCGGCTGCCTGGCGGCGCTGATCGGCCGCATCCTCTACCGGACCTTCGACGCCACATGGCCGCTCCAGGTCGCCGTCAATGTCGGCGGCCTCGCCGCGATGCTGGGTCTCGCCCACTTCCTGGATGCCGGAGCCCGGCGGACGGAGGTTCGGGACCCGCCAGGCCGCTGAACCGGATACGCGAACGGACGAGGGGACGATGCCGCCGATGCGCCGCAAGGGCGACCTTCCGGAGAAGGTCTGCGCACAGTGCGGACGGCCCTTCGCGTGGCGGAAGAAGTGGGCGCGTGTCTGGGACGAGGTGCGCTACTGCTCCGACCGGTGCCGGGCCGAGGCCCACACGGCTCGCAAGCGCGCCGAGGCGGGACCCTGACCGCTCAGGCCGGGCCGCCGCGCAGGGCGGCGAGCGCGGCCGGCGTGTCGATGTCGAGACCGGTGGCCGCGTCGCCCGGGATCTCCAGCACGTCCACCCGATCCCGGAGGAGCGGGCCGGCGCCGTGATCGCCGGACAGCCCGGCGATATCCGCGCCGAGGCGGTGCAGGTTGAGGAGCACCGGGTTCCCACGCCGCCGATCCCGCACCGGGACCACGGCGGCCGGCTCCCGCCCGGCCGCCGCGAAGGCCTCCACGAGGCGGTCGATATGGGCGGCTTCAACCTGCGGCATGTCCCCGAGAACCACCACGGCGGCGTCGCAGGACCGGGGCAGCGCGGCAAGGCCGGCGCGCAGGGAAGTGGCGAGACCCGCGCGAAACTCCGGATTGACGGTGAGGGTCAGGTCGAGCCCCGTCAGCGCGGCCCGCACCCGGTCCGCATGCGCCCCCAGCACGGCGATCACCGGACGCGGCCGGGCGCCCAGGGCGGCTTCGGCTGCGTGGCGCACCAGCGGCCGGCCGTCGAGGCGCGCGAGCAGCTTCGGTTCCGGCCCGAAACGGCTGCCGAGACCGGCGGCGAGCAGGATCGTCCCGATCTCAGGCATCCGCCGCGGTCTCCGCCTCGTCCCCGGCGCTCCGGCCGCCGGCCCGGGGCTGCGGCCGGGAAACGATCTCCATGAGCAGGCCGCCCACCCCCAGCGCGACGATGTCGGCCCGGGTCACCGACAGGTCCGCCAGCAGCCGGTGCAGGATCCAGTCGAAGCCGTTCTCACGGGGGGAGCGTGCGCAACCGGGCGCGCCGATCACCGGCACGGCGCCCCGGGCGCCGACGAGCAGGAGATTGCCCGGATCGACCGGCATCCCGAGATGCGCGACCGCGCCGCCGGCCGCCGCGACTCCGGCCGGGATGACGTCGCGCCGGTCGGCGATCGCCGAGGCGCCGAACACCACCACGAGATCCGCCCCGGCTTCATCGATCGCCGCCGCGAGGGCGGAGGCGACGGCCCCGGCCGCGTGCGGCACCCGGATCTCCGCGACGATCGCGGCCCCCGTCGGCGCGAGGCGTTCGGCCAGCACCCGCAGGGTCCGGTCGATGGTCGTCTCCTTGAGGCTCGGCAGGCGGGTCGAGACCACGCCCACGCGCTGGCGGCGATAGGGCGCGACCGCAAGCGTCCCGCCCGCGGCCGCCGCGCAGGCGCGGTCGAGCACCGCCCCCGGCACCGCGTAGGGGATGATCTTGACGGTAGCGACCATCTCGCCCTCCACCACCGGCTTGAACCGCGGCAGCGTCGCCACGGTCACGGCCTCGTCGACGGCGTTGACCGCATGGATCCGCGCCGGCTCCAGGGTGAGCACCCCCGCCGCGGCGGCGAAGAGGTTGCAGCGGCCGGTGAAGGGGGCGTCCACCCGCAGGTTCGAGCCGGCCAGATGGTCGGCGAGACGCGCGGCCGCGGCATCCTCGCCGACATCGCCCGGTTCGAGCGCCGCCGCCACGATTTCCGACACGCCCGCCTGGGCCAGACCTGCGGCCGCCTCCGGGGCGATCACCGCGCCCTTGCGCAGGGTGACATCGGCGCGCCGGACGCTGTGGGCGCTGATCAGCCCGGCCGCCTCGGCGACCGGCACGGGTCCGAACCTCACGCGGCCTCCGGGCGGGGGGCGCGGCGTAGGGCGGTTACGATCTCGGCCAACACGGCCAGCGCGATCTCGGCGGGGCTGACAGCCCCGATGGGGAGCCCGATCGGCGCGCGGATCCGACCGATCTGCTCCGGCCCGAACCCGGCCTCGGTGAGCCGCGCGACCCGGGCCGCGTGGGTCTTCCGCGACCCCAGCGCGCCGACGTAGAAGCACTCCGCCGCGAGCGCCGCCGCGAGGGCGGGATCGTCGATCTTGGGATCGTGGGTCAGGGCCGCGAGGGCGCAGTAGCGGTCCAGCGGCGGCACCCGGCCGCCGAGGGCCGCGTCCGGCCATTCGGCCACGAGGTCGACGTCCGGGAAGCGGTCGGGACTGGCGAAGGCGGTACGCGGATCGATCACCGTGAGCGCGAGGTCGAGCCCGGCCGCCATCGGGGCCATCGCCTGCGAGATATGGACGGCACCGATCACCACGAGCCGCACCGGCGGCACCTGGACGGTGAGGAACAGGCTCCGTCCGTCCACCTCCACGAGGCCACTCTTGCTGGACGCGAGGTGCCGGCCGAGTACCGCGCCGAGCGGATCGGCGCCGATCTCCGCCTCCCGGACGAGGCGCTGGGCGCCGTCGGCGATGTCGGTGACCAGGATCGCGGCCCGGCGCGCCGCCCGCTCTCCGTTGAGCTGTGCCAGGAGGTCGGCGCGCATCAGTCGACCCGCTCGACGAAGACCCGGATCCGGCCGCCGCAGGACAATCCGGCCCGCCACGCGGTCTCGTCGGCGACGCCGAATTCGAGGACCCGCGGCGCGCCCGCTGCGATCACCTCGATCGCCTCGGTGATCACCGCGCCCTCGACGCAGCCCCCCGAGACCGAACCGAGGAAGGTGCCGGCCTCGTCCACGACGAGGTGGCTGCCCACCGGCCGGGGGGCCGAGCCCCAGGTCTCGATCACGGTGGCCAGCGCCACGGCGCGGCCGTCACGCCGCCAGGATTCGGCGGCGGTGAGGATGTCTGTATCGGTGCTGAGCATGGCCTGGAGGACCTTCGGCCCGCGGGCGCCCCCCGCACCCCACAGGTATGGCCCGGGCGCCGCCCTGCAAGGCGCGGCGGCGCGTGCCTTGGCCGATCCCCGCGCGGATGCGATAACGCGTCAGCCCCCCGCACCCGTCAGCCCCCATGTCCGCTGCCGCCGACCGGACCGCACGCCAGCCGACCTGCCCGTGCCGCCGCGGGCCGCCGCGGCAGGGGCGTGCGAGCCCATGAACGCCCCCGATCCTGCCCTCGCGCGGGCGCTCCGGACGGATCCGCCGCGTTCCGGCCCGCACCGGCTGTGGAAGCGGATCAGCCGGGCGATCGGCGACGTCCTGCCCAAGGGGCTCTACGCCCGCTCGCTGATCATCATCATCGCGCCCGTGGTCCTGCTCCAGTCGGTGATCGCCTACACGTTCATGGAGCGGCACTGGCAGCTCGTGACCAAGCGCCTGTCGGCGGCGGTGACGGCCGACGTGGCCGCGCTGATCGACATCTACGAGAGCTACCCGCAGGACAAGGACGCCGACACGCTCTCGCGCATCGCGGGCGAGCGGCTGAATCTGGACCTCGACATCCTGAAGGGCGCCAAGCTGCCGCCGCCGGGGCCGCGGCCGTTCTTCTCGATCCTGGACGAGGCCCTCTCGGACGAGATCAAGCGCCAGATCCGCCGGCCCTTCTGGATCGACACGGTCGGCCGCTCGAACCTGATCGAGATCCGGGTGGCGATCCCCGACGGGGTGATGCGCATCACCGCCCGGCGCAGCCAGGCCTACGCGTCGAACTCGCACATCTTCCTGGTCTGGATGATCGGCTCGTCGCTGGTGCTGCTCGGCGTCGCGATCCTGTTCCTGCGCAACCAGATCAAGCCGATCCTGCGGCTCGCCGCCGTGGCGGAGGGGTTCGGCAAGGGCCGGGAGATCGAGTTCCGGCCCCGCGGCGCCCGGGAAGTGCGCCAGGCCGGCCACGCCTTCATCGAGATGAAGCGGCGCATCGAGCGGGCGATGGAGCAGCGCACCGCGATGCTGAACGGCGTGAGCCACGACCTGCGCACGATCCTGACCCGGTTCCGCCTCTCGCTGGCGCTGGTCGAGCAGACCGACGAGATCGAGGATCTCACCCGCGACGTCGACGAGATGAGCCGGATGCTGGAGGGCTACCTCGCCTTCGCCCGGGGCGATTCGGCCGAGCCCGCCGCTCCCACCGACATGCGCGCCCTGCTGGAGGACCTGCGCACCGACGTGGAACGCCTCGGCGCCCATGTCTCGGAGGTGGATCTCGCGGGCGCGCCGGAGATCACCGTGCGCCCGGACGCCTTTCGGCGCTGCCTGTTCAACCTCGCGGCCAACGCCGCCCGCTACGGCGAGACGGTGGCGATCTCCGGCCGCCTGGAGGCCCGGGCCTTCTTCGTGTCCATCGACGACGACGGGCCCGGCATCCCGGTGGAGAGCCGCGAGGCGGTGTTCAAGCCGTTCGTGCGGCTCGACGACGCCCGCCAGGACGCCGGGGGCTCCGGGCTGGGGCTGGCCATCGCCCGGGACATCGCCCGCGCCCATGGCGGCGACATCGCCCTGCACGACAGCCCGCTCGGCGGCTTGCGGGCGACCGTGCGGGTGCCGGCCTGAGCCGCTTCAGGTATCGGCGGGCCGGCGCAGGCGCAGGACTTCGGCCTGGACGTTGCGGATCAGGTGCTCGAGGCTCGCCGCGTCGAGGCCGGCGGCGGCGAGTTGCGTGCGCAGGCGCGCCTCGCCGTTCCAGGCATAGCCCGCGTCGAACGGCAGGTGGCGCCGCAGGAGCGGGCTCACGACGGTCTCGCGCCGATAGGCCGGATGACGCAGGAGCTTGCCGATCTGGACGGCCAGCACTTCGACATTGGGCACTTCGGCACCGGACTTGCCCGCGCCTTGCCCGTTCCACGTAACCGACGCCCGCTTCATCGAGATCCGCCCTCCCGAATATCAGTATCGGGCAAAATGATTGCGCATCGGTGAGCGGCCGGACGGTTCGGCGAAAAACTGCCGGCGGCGGGGTCCCAACCGTCGCCGCAGGGTGATATGCAGGGTGCTTCCCACGAGCCGCGACCCACCGCGCGCCGGATCCGAGTGTCGACCATGAACCCGCTCGTCCCCCTCTTCATCCTGCTCTCGCTGCCGCTCGCGGCGATCGGCCTCGTGCTCTACACCGACACGGGCATCGAGCCGGCCCTGTTCTACGCCGCGGTAAAGACCTTCGTGATCCTGGGGCTGATCTCGGTGGCGATGTCGGTCGCCGCCATGAAGCTCGCCGACCGCGCCAAGCCCTGACGGCCTAGGCCCCGGAGGGCGCGATGCTGCACGTGGTCCCGGCCTTCTCGCGCATCGGCGAGGAGAATGCCTTCGCGGTTCTTGCCCGCGCCCAGGCCCTAGCGGCCCAGGGCCGCGACGTGATCAATCTCGGCATCGGCCAGCCGGACATGCCGACGCCCGCCCACGTGGTCGAGGCGGGCATCAAGGCCCTGCGGGACGGCCATCACGGCTATACGCCGGCGGTGGGCATCCCGCAGCTCCGCGAGGCGGTGGCCCGCGACATCCACCGGCGCCACGGCGTGGACGTCTCTCCGGATTCCGTGATGATCGTGCCCGGCGGCAAGGTCACCATGTTCATGGCGATCCTGATGTTCGGTGCGCCCGGGACGGAGATCCTGTACCCGGATCCCGGTTTCCCGATCTACCGCTCGATGATCGAGTTCACCGGCGCGACGCCGGTCCCGGTGCCGATCCGCGAGGAGAACGGCTTCGCCTTCTCGGCGGCCGAGACCCTGGCTCTGATCACCCCGAAGACCCGCCTGCTGATCGTCAATTCCCCCGCCAACCCCACCGGCGGCGTGACCCCGAAGGCCGAGATCGACGCCCTGGTGACGGGGCTGGCGGCGCATCCCGACGTGGCGGTGCTGTCGGACGAGATCTACGGCACGATGACCTATGACGGCGAGGCCCACCACTCGCTGCTGACCTACGCGGAGATCCGCGACAGGCTGATCTATCTCGACGGCGCGTCCAAGACCTACGCGATGACCGGCTGGCGGCTCGGCTGGTCGGTCTGGCCGAAGCCGCTCTACGAGGCGGCGCGCAAGCTCGCGGTCAACGCCCATTCCTGCGTCAACGCGGCCACGCAATGGGCGGGCATCGCGGCGCTGGACGGCCCCCAGGATTGCGTAGCCGAGATGGTGGCGGAGTTCGACCGGCGTCGGTCGATCGTGGTCGACGGGCTGAACGCCCTGCCGAACGTGTCCTGCAACGCACCGAAAGGGGCGTTCTACGCTTTCCCGAACGTCTCGAAGACCGGCTGGAAGGCGAAGGCCCTGGCCTCCACGCTGCTGGAGGAGGCGGGGGTGGCGGTGATCGGCGGCCCGGATTTCGGCGTCCATGGCGAGGGCTATATCCGCCTCTCCTACGCCAACTCGGCGGAGAACATCCGCCGGGCGCTGGAGCGGATGGGGACGTTCCTCGGCGAGCGTAAGCCGGGCTGAGGCGCCTGCGTCCGGCCACTTGCCCGCATCGGGAAGCAACGTGCGGACCTCATAATCCGACGGGGAACCCGCCGCTCACGACCGCCCCGGCACCCGCTTCTCGATCCAGCCGGCGAGCCAATCGGCGATGTCGAGGCTGTTCTTGTCCTGCATCAGCATGTGCGAATTGCCGTGGATGCCGATCTCCGGCAGCAGGATCAGCTCGGCGCGGCCGCCAACGGCATTCGCCGCCGCCACGAAGCCGCGGCACTGCTTGAGCCGCGGGGCCCAGCGGGGCGAGGCGTCGACGTAGTCGCCGAACAGGACCAGGATCGGCAGATCCTTGAAGGGGGCGAGGTCGTCTTTGGCGGGGTCCGGGCAGGCAGCGGGCTCGATGGCGACGACCGCCCGGATGCCGGCGCGGTCGAGGGCGGCGGTCTGGAACGGGTAGATCCCCGATTGCGAGTGGGAGATCAGCACCGCGCCCTTGAGGCGCTTGGCGAGCTCCGACAGGGCCGGCACGGTCGGGTTCGGCACGGGCAGCGCCGCCGACCAGTCCGGGACCATCTGCTTCCAGAACTCGCCCTGGGCCTCCAGGGGGAACTGCATGCCCGGAAAGACCTTCGGGTATTCCGGGCCGAACCGGAAGATCGCCCAGGCCGGCTCGCGTCCCGCCGAGAAGACGGCTGGCAACGAGTTGGGATCGGCACGGCCGATCTTGACCGCGTCGATCTGAGCCGGGCTCGCCGCCGAGCGGCCGCGCCAGGCCTGGTCGATCACGTAGGTCGGGAAGCCGCGGCGCACGAAGAACTCGTCCCAGCCCATACGGCCGTCCGGCGTCGTCTCCCAGGTCTTTCCGGTGAGGCAGCAGCCGTGGATCAGCACCAGGGGCGACCGCGTCGGCGCGACGGGGATCTGGTAACGGACATAAACCTGATCGACGTTGATCGTGCCCGAGGGCGCGTAGGCCGGCAGGGTCGACAGCGTGTCCGACTGGACGTCGCGGCCGCCGACGAAGAAGCTGCCCTGCTCGGAAATCGTCAGGGGTTCGGGTGATGGATCGGCCGCCCGGGCGCCGCCCGGGATCGACGGCAGGAGCCACAGGGCCGCCGCCATAGAGAGCGCCGAAAAGACGCGCGACGCAGCCGGCACCGATATCCCTGGCATCAACGGTCCCGGCTCCCTCGATCGGGCCGACCGGCCCCCCTCACTGCTGCCGAGCCTAAGCGGACTTGCATCGGCTCGCCAACGCTTCGTCCGCTCAGGTCTTTCATCGAACGCCGGTTGTGTCGCAGGACCGGCGGCCCCTTTCGCGAAAGCTGGCTCGAACGGACCGCGCCGGCGGTGGGCGATCCCGAAGACGCGGGCGATGTCCGTTCAGGCGGCGATCTCGTGCTCGACCCGGTCCGCGACGTCGGCCGGCAGATCCAGGGCCTCGGCCAGCATCTTCAGGAACTGCCGCTCCTGGAGCGTGTCGGGATCGATGGCGAGACGGGCCGCCGCGTAGATCCGCGCCGCCGCGTCCGGCCCCGCGACCCGGTCGGCGATCTCGTCGATTTCCGCCGGGCTGGCGAGCTCACCCTCCAGCCAGGACCGCCCGTCGGGATCGAGCCCCGCCTCGGCGACGGCCGCGTCGAGGCGCCGACGCTCCGCGGCGTCGATCATCCCGTCGGCGGTGGTGGCCGCCACCATGGCCCGGAGCATCAGCCGGGCCTCGTCCTCGTCGACGGCGGTGAAGTCCGGCCCCCCCGTCGCCGCGGGCGGCGGCGTGCCGCGCAGGGCGCGGAAGGCGAGGCTGCCGATCAGCGCCAGCCCGCCGAGTGCCGCCCCCGCGGCGAGGCCGCCGCGCCGTGAGCGCACCAGCGCGTCGACCATCCGCCTGCTATCGGCCATCCATTCCTCCTAGGTCGTTTCCGAATCGAATCGGAAACGACACGGGAGGCGATCGGGTTCAGCCGTATTCAGGCGTCGGCCTCGTCCTCGTCCTCGTCGATATCCACCAGGAAAACGATGTCGGCCTCGTCCTCGTCGTCCGAATCGGCGTCGGCATGGTGCGGCTCCTCGGTGAACTCGCCCTCCCCGTCATCCTCGGCCAGCGCGTCCTCGAAGATCTCGATCTCGTCCTCGGTGGCCGGTCGGACCGTGAGCGCCGAGGTGCCGTTCCAGAGCGGCTTGCCCTCGCTGGTCATGGTGCGGATGTCTTCCTTGAAGCCCGCACAGGTGAAGAGGTCCTTGGCGGACGCCTCGTCGCTGTTGATCACCGCCACGGCGGTGCCCTCGATCTCGAGCGTGAACATGGCCGGCATCCCTCTCGTAACCGTCCGAAAGCGCGCCCGGTCGGCGGGATCGCGCGGGTGCGACGCCGGGCCCCGGGCGAAAAACTTCTGTGTTTCGCCGAGGGCCCGTGAGCGCCGCGCGGGGATGCTGTAGGGGTGAAGCGGCCGGGCGCCAACCCCGTCCTCGCCGGGTCGGGGTGATTTGGCGCCGCTCGGCACGGCGACCGCAAGCAGGACCGGACGGAAGGATCACCGCGCATGCGGATCAGGCTCGGCTGCGAGATGCGCTACGCCTTCCCCTATCCCGTGCCCATGGTGGTGATGCTCAACGTGCATCCCTCCCGGGCCGGTGCCCTGGAAGCCCCCGATTCCCTGCGCACCGAGCCGCCGGTTCCCGTGGAGATCTACCGCGATGGGTTCGGCAACCTGTGCGGCCGGCTGACCGCGCCGGCCGGCAGCTTCACCCTCGGGACCGACGCGGTGATCCGCGACGACGGCGCGCCCGATCCGGCCCATCCGGAGGCCGAACAGCACGCCGTCGAGGCGCTGCCGGCGGAGACGATCGTGTTCCTGCTGCCGAGCCGCTACTGCGAATCGGACCTGCTGGCCGACGAGGCGTGGCGGCTGTTCGGCGACGTCGCGCCGGGCTGGGCGCGGGTCCAGGCGGTCTGCGACTTCGTCCACGACCACATCGCGTTCGGCTATGAGTTCGCCCACCGGGACCGGACCGCCATGGACGCCTATGCGGGCGGGCGGGGCGTATGCCGCGACTTCACCCACCTCGCGGTGGCGTTCTGCCGCGCCCTCAACGTGCCGACCCGCTACTGCACCGGCTATATCAGCTTCATCGGCGAGCCGGAGCCGCACCCGGCCGGCGACTTCGCCGCCTGGATGGAAGTCTATCTGGGTGGGGCCTGGCACGTGTTCGACCCGCGCAACAACAGTCCGCGGATCGGCCGGGTGATGGTGGCCTACGGCCGCGACGCCGCGGACGTGCCGCTGACCCACACGTTCGGGCCCAATCCCCTGGTGGGCTTCCGGGTCTGGGCCGAGCACATTGACCATCGCGACAGCTCCGACGAGGCTGCCATCCCGCCCGAGGAGCCGCTGCCGCCGCAGAGCATGACGACCCGGATGGGGTGAGGCCCGCCCGGGCCTTCGTCCGGGAGGGTGGCGGCCGGCTTTCGGAACAAGGACGACGGGCTAGACGCCGGCGCCCCGGGCGATGGCGCGCTTGACCACGCCCTGTACCTCCGGGTTGGAGAGGAACAGGTCGTGGTTGATCAGGCCGCCGCCGTAATCGGACGCGTCGGCGACGCGCACCCCCAGCGCTTCGAGCTTGCCGCGGTCGACCGCGCCGGCCCGGACGCCGCCGGCCAGCGCCGCGGAGAGTTCCAGCGCCCGGTCGTTGGTCGCCGAGATCACCGTGATCTTCGATACGTCGGGTCCGAGGCGTGCGACCCCGTTCGAGAACAGGTCGAAGTCGATATCGGGGGCGGCCAGCACCACCGCGCCGATCTTCGCCATCGCCGATTCGCCGGCCTCGGCCCGAAGCATGCGGATGGTCTCGAGGGTCAGCAGCGTGCCCATCGAGTGTGCGACGATGTTGATGCGCCCCCCGCTCGGCGAGGCGGCCAGCGCCTTGAGCAGGTCCTCGAAGGCGTCCCGGGACCACAGGGCACTCTCGCGGTCGTAATTGTAGTCGAAGGTCGCCGCCGCGGAGGGCCAGGTGAACAGGCCGGAGACGCCGCGGAACCGGATCCCATCGGACAGCCGGGCTGCACTGACGGCGGCCGATTCGAACGATTCGCGGTAGCCGTGCACGTAGACCAGCACGTCACGGCCCAGGGCTGCCTGCGCGAAGGCCTCGGCGGCGCCCGGCCCGGTCTCGGTCTTCGGCACCGCCCCGATCGTCCAGTCGCCGGTGATGACCGCCGAGACCTTGCCCAGCAGCGACCGGTCGGGGGGCGACAGGCGCACCTCCGCGAAGCTCAGGCCGCGGCCGCGCTCGGAACTGAAATACGGCGGGCGGGGCGGAGTCCCCACGGGCTTGCGGGTCGTAGCGACAAGCAGCACCGGCATGACGTCCAGGGCAGACTGCTTCTCCGGCAGCGCCTGCCCTGAGCCGAGATCGTCGGTGACGCAGGCGCCGAGCGACGGTGCGAGGCCCGCCGCTCCCGCGAGGGCGCCGATCCGGAGGAGTGCGCGGCGTGAGACGGTCTGGCTCGACATGATCCGGGTGCGTTCGGGCGGGGCGCGCACCGTCGCGCAGGATCGTGACCATGGCGGGGCACGCCGCCCCTCGGTGCCTGTGGAGTGCGGGCACCGCCCGGTTTGTTGTGTGCGGGACACAGGCGCTCGTACCCCTCGACGGCGGCCCTCGCCGACGCCATGAAGGGCATATGACGCCGTCCATCGACATCGAGAGCCTGCGCGAGCGCCTGCTGCGCGGCGACCGCGCCGCCCTGGCCCGGGCCATCACGTTGGCCGAGTCGAAGCGGCCCGATCACCGCGCGCTCGCGGCTCAGCTGATCGATTCCGTGCTGCCGCACACCGGCACGGCGATCCGCGTGGGGATCACCGGCGTACCCGGCGTCGGCAAATCGACCACCATCGACGCCCTCGGCTCCAACCTGACGGCCTCCGGCCAGAAGGTGGCGGTGCTCGCGGTCGATCCGTCCTCCTCGCGCACCGGCGGTTCGATCCTCGGCGACAAGACCCGGATGGCCCGGCTCGCCCACGATCCGAACGCCTTCATCCGGCCCTCCCCGTCCTCGGGCACCCTCGGCGGCGTCGCCGCCAAGACCCGCGAGACCATGCTGCTCTGCGAGGCGGCGGGCTTCGACGTGATCTTGGTGGAGACCGTGGGCGTCGGCCAGTCCGAGACCGCGGTCGCCGACCTGACCGACTTCTTCCTCGTCCTGATGCTGCCCGGGGCCGGCGACGAGCTGCAGGGCATCAAGAAGGGCATCCTGGAACTCGCCGACATGATCGCGGTCAACAAGGCCGATGCCGGCGAGGCCGAGCAACGGGCCAACGCGGCGGCCTCCGAATACCGGGCGGCGCTGCACATCCTCACCCCGGCCTCCGCGACCTGGACGCCGCCGGTGGTGACGATCTCAGGCTTCCATAACCTGCGGCTGGACGCCCTGTGGGCGAAGATCGTCGATCACCGGGGCAAGCTCACCGCCACCGGCGAGATCCAGGCCAGGCGCCGGGCCCAGGACGTGAAGTGGATGTGGGCCCTGGTCGACGAGCGCCTGCACCAGCGTCTCGTCGGCTCGCCCGAGGTCCGGCACCGCACGGCCGAGGCCGAGGCGGCCGTGGCCCGGGGCGAAACCTCGCCGGCCGCCGGCGCGGCGTCCATCGCGGCATTGATCGGCCTCTGACGCGCCCTCCGCCGAGGCGAAAGGCGCTGCGGCGCATGGGCGTCTCGATACAGTCGGGGCGTCAGTATCGCGGTCGTATCGTCTTTCAGAGGCGCATCGGACAGGGCCCGTCCGACCCGCGACGGCGCGCACAAATTCGCGGCGGCGGGGGGCACAAACCCGATCTCGCGCGTTCGGTGGACGACGGCGTATCGAGTGGTGCCCCCGTTTCGGTGCCGCGCACGTCCAGGAGAGTGCCATGGTGGATACGGATCGGATCGTCGGCGGCGCCAAGGAAGCAGTCGGCAAGGTTCAGGGGGCGGCCGGCGATTTCGTGGGCTCGAACCGCGACTCGGTCGAGGGTCGTGTCCGCGACGCCCAGGGCCAGGCGCAGAACGCCTACGGACAGGTGAAGGACAAGGCCCGCGACATCGCCGACAATGCCGGTGATTACGCGAACGAGGCCTATGACCGCGCCGGCGACCTGGCGAACGACGCCTACGAGCGGGGCGGCTCCTATCTGCGGGACGGGCGCGCCGCCGTCGGCGCCCGGGTGGAGGAAAATCCCCTGGTGGCGCTGCTGATCGCGGGTGCGGTCGGCTACGGCATTGCCCTGCTGATCCACGGCCGCCGCTGAGCGGAGGGGCGGCCCCGCCCGATCCCGGGTGGGGCCGCGTCCGGCGCTACTGTGCCGTCCAGCCACCATCCATGGCGATGTTGGCGCCGGTGATCTGGCTCGCGGCGTCGGAACACAGGAACACGGCCAGCGCGGCGACCTGATCGACCGTGACGAATTCCTTGGTCGGCTGCGCCTTCAGCAGCACGTCCTCGATCACCTGCTCCTTAGTCAGCCCGCGGGCCTTCATGGTGTCGGGGATTTGCGCCTCCACGAGGGGCGTCCAGACATAGCCCGGCGAGATGCAGTTCACGGTGACCTTGTGGGGGGCGAGTTCCAGCGCCGCCGCCTTGCTCAGGCCGGCGATGCCGTGCTTGGCGGCCACGTAGGCCGACTTGAACGGCGAGGCGACCAGCGAATGGGCGGAGGCGGTGTTGATGATCCGCCCCCAGCCCCGTGCCTTCATGCCGGGGATCGCCGCACGCATCGCGTGGAAGGCCGAGGACAGGTTGATCGCGATGATCTGCTCCCACTTCTCCGGCGGGAACTCCTCGATCGGCGAGACGAACTGGATGCCGGCATTGTTGACCAGCACGTCGATGGCGCCGAACTGCTCCTGCGCCTCCCGCACCATCGCGTCGATCTCGGCCGGCTTCGACATGTCCGCACCGGAATAATGGGCGCGCACGCCGAACTCCGTTTCGATGCCGGCGCGCTCCCGCTCGATCTCCTCCGGCTTGCCGAAGCCGTTGATCACGATGTCGGCGCCCTCGGCGGCGAACGCGCGGGCGATGGCGAGCCCGATCCCGCTCGTGGAGCCGGTGACGAGGGCGGTCCTGGTCTTGAGGGTCATGGCAACCTCCGGTTCTGGCGCGGGCGTCCGGTCAGGCGAGATAATCGTGCAGCACTTGGCCGAAGGGGAGGGTGAAGTCCACGACCATGTGGCGCGCCCCGACGATCCGCCGGACCGGGAGATCGGCGACGCGGCAATTCACGTGCGGGATCAGGTGGAGGCGGCCCTCCCCGTTCCAGGCGCCGTGCACGGTGATATCCTCGAGCCGGTAGCCCACGAGCTGGGCGACCTTGGGCGTCCCGTCGACGTCGGGTAGGAGCTTCAGGTTGATATTGAGCTTGCGCAGGCCCTCGCGGACCGAGCCCAGATCGTGTTCCAGGCTCTCGTGCTTGTAGGTCATGGTGCCCATCGCGACGCGCTGCTCGTCGTAGAAGAGCGAGCCGGTGAGGGTGTCCTTCTTGAGTTCGAGCCGCGGCTGGCCCCATTTCTTTGGAAAGCCCCAGATCTCGCGGCCGGCGGTGATCGGCGGCTCGTCGTCGAGATACATCTGGATCGAGAAGTTGCACGGCTCGCCGTTATAGGTGGCGAACGCGCCGCTGCCGCTCTCCTCGTAGTCGCCGAAGCCGGATGAATCGGGCATCTTCATCCACTCGTAGAAGACGAGATTGTCCGGATGCGGCTCCAGCGGCTCCGGCAGGGCCCGGCGCAGGGCGACCGGATTGGTCTCGTAGGTGATGATCAGGTATTCGCGGTGACAGAAGCGGTAGGGCCCGCGCGGATAGCTGGGGCTGAAGGCGGGCATCGAGGTCGTGGTCAGGATCTCGTCGCGGGTCATGGTCAGGTCTCCGCTGGTTTGCGCAGGGGCGATCCGGCTCGAGCCGCCCTGCGTGGGGGCGGTCTCAATCGCGGGCGTGCCGGGTGAGATCGAAGACGGCGATGCCATCCTCGTTGTGCGCCCGCTCGCGCCACCGCCGATGACGCAGGGACCGGATCGCGTCGTCGAGACCGGCCTGCCAGTGCTCCACCATCGTGGTCCGGGAGAACTCGTAATCCTTCGAGTTTCCCTCGTAGCTCTTCTGCCGGTAGATCAGCTGCATCAGCGTGATGAAGTTCTCCCGCGTGACCTGCCGGAGGAACGTCACGTCGTCGTCAGCCTGCATCTCGGGCGGCAGCCTCTCGATGATCCGGCGCATGGCACGCTTGGCCTTGCGGATCTCGATGTTCTTGTCGGTATTCAGCCGGGTGCGACTGGAGTAGCGGATGTCCTTCTCGCGCTCGGCCGCCTCGACCAGCGTTCGGGGCATCGTCCCCTGGGCCGGAAACAGGTCAACCTGGAACACGACGAGGTCGCGCCGCCGCTCGGTGTCGAGGACGTAGTCGAGGGGCGTGTTCGAGACGAGACCGCCATCCCAATAGGCCTCGCCGTCGATCACGACCGGCGGAAAGCCGGGGGGCAGCGCCCCCGAGGCCATGATGTGCTCGGGGCCGATCCGGTCGTTCCGGTTGTCGAAATAGACGAAGTTGCCCGAGCGGACATTCACGGCCCCGACGCTGAGCCGGACATCGCCGCGGTTGATCCGGTCGAAATCGACGAACCGCTCCAGCGTGCCCCGGAGCGGGCTGGTATCGTAGAGGCTGAGCGCCTCCGGTGCGCCCGGCGGATAGAACGCGGCGGGCGGAATGCGCGGCAAGAAGAACCCGGGTACGCCGACGGCGGCGATCCAGGCCGCCGCCATCTCGTTAAAGGCCGTGCGCGCCTGCTCGCCGGGAATCATCGGCTTCGCGGTCAGATCGGAGGAGACGCGCTCCCAGAACTCCCGCAGCCGGGCCACGCGCCGTTCCGGCGGGTTGCCGGCGATCAGGGCCGCGTTGATCGCGCCGATCGGAGATGCCCGCGACCCAGTCCACCGCCACGTGCTGCTCGGCGAGCGCCTGATAGATGCCGGCCTGATAGGACCCGAGCGCTCCACCCCCTTGAAGGACGAGAACCGACGCCTCGCCGGAGGGATAGAGGGTCTCGGGTGTGTTCATCGGCCTGCCACGCGTTGCGTTGTCCGCTCCTTTGACAGCCCGAGATCGTAGGAATGTGACACTCTGTCCCAGACACCCTGCGCCTGGGCCCGCGCGGATGCCGCGGCAGGGGCCGGCACCGCCACATCGGGTGGATGTCGATCGCGACAGGCGCACCGTCCCTATCGGGATTCCGGCTGGACGAGCTCCATCGGACGTGTCGAATCGCCCTGTGCCAGCGGGAGGGACATTTCCACGCGCAGTCCCGGCCCGTTGTCATGCAGGTGCAGGCTGCCCCGGTGGAGCCGAACCACGGCATTGACGAGGCTCAGACCGACACCGAGTCCAGGCCGCGAGCGGGATTGCTCGAGGCGGACGAA
>NZ_JBYQFA010000001.1:2330000-3215000 GCF_057836565.1 Methylobacterium sp. J-118 | reverse complement strand
TGATCACGATCGCCAAACGGCTGATGATCGAGATCTTTCGGCGAAATCAACTGCGCAAGGATTACGAGGCCGAACTCGCGCGGGCCCCCGTCGGCACGGTCGCGTCCCCCGAACACCAGCTCATCGTGCTGGAGGCCCTGCGCGAGATCAGCAGGATCCTGGCGTCGATGTCGCCGCGGGCCCGGGCGGCCTTCCTGCTCAGCCATATCGACGGCATGACATACACCGATGTCGCCCGGGAACTCGGCGTGTCGGTGACGATGGTCCGACGCTATATCGCGCAGGGCCTGATGCGCTTCTACCAACACCACCCGGACCGGGGCTGAGAGCCCGTGGCGAAGTCCAGATCCTCCGAGAGATTTCGCGCCGATGCGCCGGTCTCAGGTTCGTCCAAAGAAGTTCCTCCCGCGGTGATCGAGGCGATCACCTGGATGGTCAATCTGAATTCCGGCGCGGTGACGGCGTGCGAGCGCCGGGACTTCGCCGCCTGGTATGAGGCCGATGCCGCGCACAGGGAGGCCTGGGGCCGCCTGTCCGCGTCGCTCGCCCGGGCGGATCTCGTCCGCGACGCGCAACCCGTATCAGGGGACGGCCTCGGCCGGCGCCTCGTCCGAGGCGAGATGAGCCGCCGCCGCTTCGTCAAGACCGTGGCCCTCGGCGGCGCCGCGGTGGCCGGAGCCGGTTTGGCGGACAGGGTGCGCCCCCTCGGTGATCTCCTCGCCGACCAAACAACATGGACCGGCGAGCGGCGGGCGCTCGACCTCGCGGGCGGCGGGAGCCTGATCCTGGGGCCGCGCTCGGCCGTCAATCTGGGCGGCGACGCGGGGACCGACCGCATCGATCTCCTGACCGGCGACCTGTTCGTGACGCTCGATGCCGCACGGCGCCGGCCCGTGCACGTCACGATGGGCGACTGGCTGCTCGAACCGACGGCCGGGCGCCTGTCGCTGCACCGGAACGGCCCGTCCCTCGCGATGGTCGGCCTCGATGCGCCGGTGCGGGCGACCGTCGGGGGGCGGCGGCTCAGCGTCGAGGCGACCGAGACCCTCACGTTCGAGGACGGCGCGCTGCGTCAGGGACGTGCCGATGTCGAGGTCGAGGCCGCCTGGACCAGGGGCCTCCTGATCCTCCGCGACGGCCATCTCGCCGGCGTGGTTCGCTCGTTGCAGCCGTATTTCGTCGGCCTCATCCGGGTCTCGCCGGCGGCCGCGGCGGTGCGGGTGGCGGGCGTGTTCGACGTCAGCGACCCGCACGGCACGCTCGACGCCCTCACCGAAATCGCCCCGGTCACGATCCGCGCCGTGACGCCCTTCTGGCTGAGCGTCGACGTGATCGCCTGAGCCGACCGGAGGACCATGCATTCCCGCAAACTTTTTCGCCGCGGGGGGTGTCACTCCGGGCGTCAGCCCCGTCTTCCTCGAAGCGGTGCTGCGAAGCGGCCGTGCCGTCGCGGGGCGGCGTCTTCAGGGAGATGAAGCATGTCGGCTCGGGGATGGCCAGCCTTGCAGCTCTTCGTCCCGCGTCCGGAAGCGCGGCGCCCCCTCCATGAGGCCGAGATCGGCCGTCGGGGCACGCATGGCCGCGCACGGCCGGGTCGTGATGGGGGCTCCGATGGGCGGATGTGGTCCTTGGGCGCGATGCCCCTCACCGCCCAGGGTCGGATCCATCCGGATCGCAGGCGGGCGCTTCAGGCGGAGGATAGGAGCCGCCGCCGGGCGCTGGCCGCCGGATGGGGCGCCGCCGCCCTCCTGGTGGTCGGGCTGCATGTCGGCGCCGCCTTTCTCCTGACGCGCGCCCGGATCCCGGACCCGGCCCGCCCCGACGAGATGGGGGCGATCGTGATCGACCTCGCCCCCGAGATCCGGCAGGCCGCCTCGCAGGTGGACGCCGCCGTCGCCAAGCCGGAGGAGCAGGCCGAGCCCACCATGCCGGAACCGGCACCACCGGAGGAGACGGTCGAGCCGGTACCGAAGGTCGCGGAGGCGCCGGTCGAGGCGGTCGCGCCGCTTCCGCAGCACAGGGAGAAGGCGAAGCCGGCCGAGCGGAAGCCGGTGACGCGCAAGCCGCCCGAGCGGACGCTGCGGGTCGTGCGCAAGGTCGGCCTCCGCACCGCCAGCGCGCCGCGCTCGGAGCAGCACGCCGCGGCGACCGCCGCGGCTGCGGCCGGAGCGGCCAATTCCCTGTCCGCCGCCGACTGGAAGAGCCTCGTCTCGGCGGCCCTCAACCGGAACAAGCGCTTTCCCTCCGGCGTGGCGCTGAGCGGCAGCCCGACGCTCCGGGTCGCCATCGCCGCCTCGGGCCAGGTCACCGCCGCGGCGGTGATCGCGTCCTCCGGCTCGCCGGAACTCGACGCCGCCGCGGTCCAGACCGTCCACAGGGCCTCGCCGCTGCCGCCGCCGCCCGCGGGCCCGCAGACCCTGACGTTCCGGATGAACTTCCGCCCCCGCTGAGCGGCCCCTGAACCCGGAGCAGCGCCGGCGCGAGGCGAAGAAAATCGCGGCGCCCCGTTTCGGATTCCGGGGCTCGTCGCACAAGCATAGGGAACCGTCTTCTCCAGGGGGCTAGAAACGATGCCGGCATGGATCGCAGCAATCCATCCGTTCCTCCCGTCCGGCGCGGTGCGCCGGCTGCTGAGGCTTGTCGTGCTGGCCATGCCGCTCATCGGCCCGGTCGCGGGATCCGCAGGCGCCCAGGATGTCGAGACAGTCGGTCAGACCGCGCCGGCCGTATCGGGCGGGGAGACCGGCGCGCCGGCCGTCGCGGCTCCGCCGTCCTCGTCGTCGGCAGACGCCCCGTCACCGCCCGTCTCCGCCGGGCCCGCGGTCGCGGCCGCGACCCCGAAGGACCACGACCTGACGCCGGCCGGCATGTTTCTCCACGCCGACCCGGTCGTGCAGGGCGTGATGATCCTGCTCGCGTGCGCCTCCATGGCGTCCTGGGTGGTGCTGCTGGTCAAGGGACTCGGCCTCCGGCTCGCCAGATGGCGCCTGAACGCGGACCTCGCGGCGATCGGCGCGGCGCGCAGCCTCGCCGAGGCGGGGCTCAGGGTCCGCCGGGGGATCGCCGCCCACCTTCTCCTGGAGGTGGAGGAGGAGCTCGCCGCCTCGCAGGGTCTGGCCGCCGAGGGGATCAAGGAGCGCGCCGCCATCGGCCTCCAGCGCATCGAAGCCGCCGCGGCGAGGCGCATGGCGGTCGGCACCGGCATCCTGGCCACGACCGGTTCGATCGGTCCCTTCGTCGGCCTGTTCGGGACCGTCTGGGGCATCATGCACAGCTTCGTCGGCATCGCGAAGTCCAACACGACGAACCTCGCCGTGGTCGCCCCCGGCATCGCCGAGGCGCTGCTCGCCACCGGCATCGGCCTCGTCGCGGCGATCCCGGCGGTGGTGATCTACAATGCCCTGACCCGCTCGATCGGAGGCTACCGGATGCTGGTCGGCGATGCCGCCGCCCTCGTCCTGCGTCACCTCTCCCGGGACCTCGACCGGCGCGACTCCGAGGCCTTCGGGCCGACGGTCGGCCTGCGCGCGGCGGCGGAGTGACGCGATGGCCTTCCACGTCGGATCGGGCGACGACGGCGATCTCAGCGAGAACGCCGACATCAACATCACGCCGTTCATCGACGTGATCCTGGTGCTGCTGATCATCTTCATGGTGGCGGCCCCGCTCTCGACCGTGACCGTCCCGGTCGAACTGCCGACGTCGAACGCCAGGCCGCAGCCGCACCCGAACAAGCCGATCTTCCTCAGCGTGCGGGCGGACCTGTCCCTGGCCCTGGGCGAGGAGCCGGTGGCCCGCCCGGCCCTCGCCGCGGCCCTCGATGCCGCCGCGAACGGCTCGAAGGAGGAACGCATCTTCCTCCGGTCCGACAAGGGGGTGCCCTATGGCGAACTCATGCAGGTGATGAACCTGCTGCGGGCGGCGGGCTACCTCAAGATCGGCCTCGTCGGCCTCGAAGACGCGACCGGCGCCCCCTGAGCCGAGCGGGACGCGATCGCACGCGTCGGCCTGCGCGCCATGGACCGGCGCCCGCTCAAAAAAAACCGTCCGGCCTGCCGAGGGGCCGAGGCGCCCGTCCGAAACCCGCCGGCCCAGGATGCCGCCCGTGATGCATCGTCCCACCGCATCCAACAGCCCGGCGCCCGACGGCGGCGAGCCGGTCGCCGTCGAGGCCGCATGCCTGCCGAACGGCCTGCAGATCGTCGTGATCCCGGACCGGCGCAGCCCCGTGGTCACCCATATGGTCTGGTATCGGACCGGGGCGGCCGAGGATCCGCCCGGACGATCGGGCACCGCACACTTCCTGGAACACCTGATGTTCAAGGGTACGGCGCGCCACCCGGCCGGGGCGTTCAGCGCGTTCCTGGGGAGCGTCGGCGGCCAGGAGAACGCGTTCACGAGCTGGAACTACACCTGCTACCACCAGCAGGTTCCCCGTCCGCACCTGAGCGCCTGCATGGCGTTCGAAGCCGACCGGATGGGCCGGCTCACCATCGACGCGGCGGTGGCCGCGACCGAGCGCGCGGTCATCCTCGAAGAGCGCGCCCTGGTGGCCGACGGCCGGCCGCAAGCGCTCCTCGAAGAGGCCATGGCGGCCGCCTTGATCCCGGAGCATCCGGCCGGGCGCCCGATCATCGGCTGGCGGCATGAGATCGCCGGCCTCACGGGCGCCGACGCGCAGGCCTATCACGGGCGCTTCTACGCGCCCGCCAACGCCATCCTGATCGTCGCCGGCGACACCACGGCCGAGGAGGTCGTGCGGCTCGCGGACGACGCCTACGGCCCGGTTGCCGGCGGGGCGGCCTTCATCCGGCGCCCGGCGCCGAACCCGCTGCCCCCGGTCGGCCGGCGGATCACCCTGGCGGATGCGCGCGTCCGGCAGCCGCAACTGCAGCGCCTTCACGCGGTACCCTCGCCCCGCACGGCAGCCCCCGGCGAGGCGGAGGCCCTGGAGGTTCTGTGCCACCTGCTGGGCGGGGGCCGGACCTCCGCGCTGCACCGGCGGCTGGTGGTCGAGACGCGCTGCGCGACCTCAGTCGGCGTGTACTACCTGAGCGAGTACTTCGCCCAGGAATCGCGCTGCTACCTCGTCGCCGAGCCGGCCGTCGGGGTCACGCCGGAGGCCCTCGACGACGCGGTGGAGGCGGCCCTTCAAGCCGTGCGCGACACCGGTTTCGCGCCGGCCGCGCTCGCGCGGGCCAAGACGCAGATCGTCGCCGACGCCCTCTATGCCCGCGACAGGCAGGTGCAGCTGGCGACCTGGTACGGGCGGTCCCTAGCCCTGGGCGCGAGCCTCGCCGACCTCGCGGGCTGGCAGGACCGCATCGAGGCGGTGACGCCGGAGGCGCTCGCCGCGGCGCTGACATTCCTCGACCGCCGGCACGGCGTCTCCGGCTACCTCGTCGGCGGCTGAGGGCGCCGGGGGCCCGGCGCGACCCGGTCGCCGGGAGATCGACCGTCCCCAGCCGTGCCGTTTCCACCCGGATCGAGACCGCGTCCATGCCATCGCAGCCCCCCTCGCCCGCCCCCTCGACCTACGCGGAGCGGATCCGAATCCTGCGCAGTCCCGGCGGCATCGCGGCCTGGCTGATCGAGGACCACACCCGCCCGGTCCTGACCTGTGCCTTCGATTTCCGCGGCGGCGCGCGTCTCGATCCAGAGGGCGCCCCCGGGGCGACGCGCATGCTGGGGGGCCTGCTCACGGAGGGGGCCGGCGCCCTCGACGGAACCGCTTTTCACGAGGCCCTCGGCGACGGGGCGATCCGGCTGGGGACCAGCGTCGGGCTCGACGGCCTCCAGGGCAGCCTCACCTGCCTCGTCCGGACGGCGGAGAGCGCCTTCACGCTGCTGGGGCTCGCCGTCCGGGAGCCCGCCTTGGCGCCCGACGCGGTGGAACGGCTGCGCGCCGTGATCGCCGCGCAGATCCGGTCCGCCGGCGGCCGGCCCGAGGAGGTCGCCCGGCAGGCCTTCATGGCGCGGGGTTTCCGCGGCCATGCCTATGCGCGGCCGGTCCAGGGCGACCTCGCCTCCATCGCGCGGATCGGCGAGGCCGACCTCCGGGCCGTTCAGGCGCGGCTGCTGACCCGGGACAACCTTCACGTGGCGGTGGTCGGGGCGATCACCGCAGACGCGCTCGGGCCGCTCCTCGATCGCGCCTTCGCGGCGCTCCCCGGCGGGGCCGCCCCGCCGGTCGCCCGAACCGAACTCGGCGGCCTGGGCGAACTGGTCCGGACCGACCACGCCGCGCCGCAGACCGCGATCGTCTTCGGCCGGCCCGCCCTCCCCCGGGACGATCCGGATATCGCCGCCGCGATCGTGGCGAACCATTGCTTCGGCGGCGGCGGCCTGACCTCCCGCCTGTTCCGGGCGCTGCGGGAGAGAGATGGGCTCTGCTACGCGGTCGGAACGAGCGTGGCCCCGTTCCGGGGGGCGAGCACGCTCATCGGCTCGACGCGGACCGGTAACGACCGCGTGCCCGAGATGATCGACCGGCTCCGCGGCGAGATGCGATGCCTCGCCGAGACGGGCCTGGACGCCGCCGAATTGGAGGCGGCGAAGAGCTACCTGATCGGTTCGCACGACATGGGGCTCGCCAGCTCCTCCGCCCTCGCCGGCGCCCTGCTGACGCTTCAGGTCGAGGGCCGGCAGCCAGACTGGCTGGATGCATGGCCGGCGATGATCGCGGCGGTCGGCGCGGCGGAGGTGGACCGGGCCATCGGCCGCGTCTTCGGAGACGGCGCGCTGCTGTTCTCCGTCGCGGGCCCAGCAATCAACCCCTGACGCGCCGGAACCGGTTGCGCTTTCGCGATCTCGCTCGTCATCCCAGGACAACAGAAAGGGCTGGAACAGCCCGAGTCGTGGGGGCGTGGCATGAGCTTGCGGCGTATCGGAAAAGTATATCTGCTATCGAGTCTGCCAATATTATTGGCGGTGCCGGCACATGTCACACTCGGCAACTTGGCACGCGCCGAAGACGGCGCGGTCGACTTCGCGATAAGCTCCGGCACACTCGGCGACGTGCTCACGCAGATCGGAACGGTTTCGGGGTCGCCGATCTCGTTTCCGCCGCAGGCGGTCCAGGGCCTGAAGGCCGGGCCGATCCGGGGACGGATGAGCAAGACGGATGCGGTCGCGCGGGCCATCGCGGGCACGCCCCTGCGGATGAGCGTGGGCGCCAACGGCATGGTGATGGTCACGGCCCGGCCGGCCCCCGCGGCGTCCGGGGGCGCCGCCACCGACATCGCCGACATCGACGTCACCGGCAACGGCATTAACGCCAACGGCAGCAGCGACCCCCTGGCGACCGAGGGATCGGGAAGCTACGGCGCCGCCGCCGCCAACGTCGCCAGCAAGACACCCCTGTCGCTCAAGGACACGCCGCAGAGCGTCTCGGTCATCACGCAGCAGCAGCTTCAGGATCAGAAGATCACGACCCTCGATCAGGCCGTCGATGCCGCGCCGGGCCTGATAAGGCAAACAGGCGGCGGCGCCGGCCAGAGCAACCTCAGCAGCGCCTATTATTCCCGCGGCAACCAGATCACCAGCCTGTCGGTGGATGGCGGCACCCCGATCCTGATCGGTGACCTCGGCGAATCGTTCAGATCCAGCTACATCCCGGTCATCGACCTGTCGCAATACGACAGCGTGCAGATCCTGCGCGGCTCCGGCGGCCAGTACAGCGGCACCGGCTCGCCCGGCGGCACCCTCAGCCTGCAGCGCAAGCGGCCCCTCGACCGGCTGACGGGCTCAATCGACCAATCGTTCGACTCGTTCGGAAGCAAGAGAACCGTCGGCGATATCAATACCGGCCCGATGCTCGACGGACTGGTCAGCATCCGGGGATCGTTCGTCCACGACGACACCGAGAATTTTTACCGGATCTCGAACAAGACCGTCAATCAGGGCTATCTCAACGCCGAGATCCGTCCGGCGGAGGGGACGCAGATCAATCTCGGCGGGACCCACAACGAGACGAACGCCGTGCCGTGGTTCAACGGTCTGCCGACCTACAAGGGCGGCGCCTTCATCCCGTTCTCCAGGTCGATCTGCCTCTGCGCACCGTGGGCCAAGACCGATATCGTCACCGACGAGTATTTTGCCCAGGTCCGGCAGGATATCGTGGAGGGGTGGCAATTCAATCTGAACAGCTCCGTCAATTTGCAGAGCTCGAAAAACGACAATTTGAATTTCAACGCCAGAGAAAATAACGGCATCCTCGCGAACAACACCGGATCGCGCTGGTTCGCAACATACAATCAGAGCAAATCCGATCAGTATCTGCTCGACAGTTTCATTACCGGTAAAGACGATCTTTTTGGGGTGCCGATCGAGACAACGTTCGGCACCAGCATCCAATACATCAACCAGGCCTTGCCGAATCAGCCGCTCAGTTATTCCTATCCCAACGCGACACGCATCAACGTCCTCGGGTATTCGGGATATGAACTGCCGCGGATGCCCCTGTCCAAATATTTCAAGGTGGATCAATACGACAAGGCCTATGACCTCACCCAGATCGGCGGTTACGCAAGCATCCGTCTGTCGCCCGTTCCGTGGGCGCATCTCCTGATAGCCGAACGGATCAGCGGCTTCCAGCAGAATATCCAAGAGTTCAATAACGGAACGACCATTACCTCCAACAGCGGCAACATTCACATCCCGATCCCGGATGTCGGGCTGACGCTGGATATCGATCCGCAGACATCGATATACGGAAGTTACACGACGATCTATCAGATCAGCCAGAACCTGTCCGCGCCGAGCAAGCTGATGCCGCCGATGGAGGGCCATACCTGGGAGGCCGGCATCAAGCGCAGCGATTTCGATAATCAACTCCAATCGTCGCTGGCATTCTATCAATCGGAATTGATCAATGTGCCCCTCTTGGATCCGAGCCAACCCTACAATCAGGATCCGACATCGCTGCTGAGCTGCTGCTTCCTGCCGGCCGGCCGGGCGATCTCGCAAGGGTTCGATGTGGCCGTGTCGGGCAAGGTCACGCCGGATTGGGATGTAAACGCGAACTACACGTTCAACGACAACAAATCATTTTCCGGCGACGGGTCAAACCAGAAGACAACCTACCTGTTCCCAAAACATATTGCCAAGCTGTTCACGACCTTCCGGCCCTGGACCGGGTGGGACGAACTGGATCAGCAATTGCGGCGGGTACGGATCGGGTTCGGTACCGATTTCCGCAGCACAACGGCCCATTCGGGCGTGTATTACGATGTTGCCGGACGCCGTCCGCAAGCGTTCTTCTATCAGATCAGGCAGCCGAGCTACGCGACATTCAACGCGCTCATCAAGTATGACGTCACCGAAACGGCCTTCGCCCAGATCAACGTGTACAATCTCTTGGACCGTCGGTACTATCAGTCGATCGGTACCTTCGGCGGCGGCAATTGGCTCGGCCAGGGGCGGACGGTGGTGGGTTCGGTCCATCTCACGTTCTGACCTGTGCCGGGATCCTCGGGCCCGCTGTGCAGGCCCGCGATCTCCAGGGCTGCGCTCAGAACCCGCACACGGTCCGAGACCTTCTGAAACCGGGATTTTGCCGATACGTGATCGAATACCGGACACGATGCGATGCAGGACCAATCCGTGACCGGCCTCGCCTCGGCCGAGGCGAGCCGCGTCGCGACGGATCCCGGCAATTTCAAGCTGGACACCCGCTTCGCGCGGCGACTCTGGGCAGTTCTCAAACCCTACTGGCTGCGTCGGGGGGCGTGGCCATCCTGGCTGCTCGCGCTCGCGGGGATCGTCCTGTCGGCCGCCTACGGCATCGCGGGCGGCTACGTGACCACCACCACCGCGAGCCTCACGAACCAGCTCGTCGCCAGGAACGCATCGGCGTACTGGCCGCTGTTCTTCGCGCTGCTTGGCCTCAATTTCCTGCGCCAGATCATCAGCACGCTGCAGATCCTGTCCAGCCAATACCTCAATGTGCACTGGCGCGGATGGCTGACGACCCGGTTGATCGATCAATACCTATCGGCGCGGACCTATTACGAGATCAGCCTCACGCAGTCGATCGACAATCCCGATCAGCGCATCCAGGAGCAGGTCGAGCCGTTCTGCGAGGCCGTCAGCCGCTTTCCGCGGGAGCTGACCCATGCGAGCATCGATGTCGGCGTCCAGGTCGCGATCCTGGCGAGCATCTCCCGGTCGATGCTGATCGCGACGCTGGCCTATGTCGGCTTGCAGATCGTCCTGAACTACGTCGTCTATCGGCCGCTGATCCGGAAGCAATGGGACGTGACGGTCGCGGAGGCGGACCTGCGCTACGGCCTGCTGCACGTGCGCGATCATGCGGAAACCATCGCGTTCTATCAGGGCGAGGCCGCGGAGCGGGGGCACCTGCTCGATCGGCTGAGGATCGTCCTCGCCAGGCGGCTACGCATCGTCCGCTACGCCCTGGTGATCGCCGGGGCGGGCGAACTCACCGCCATCATCTGGCATGCCCTGCCGGCGATCTGCCTGGCGCCGGTGTTCTTCGCGGAAGCGATGGATTACGGGACCATGACGGCCGGGATCGCGGCGGCGAGCATGATCGTCGGCGGCCTCAGCGTGGTCTCGCGCTTCATCCCGAGCATCGTCGAGGCCGCCCCGACGGTGGTGCGCATCGCTGAGATCCAGGAGACGTTCAACGCGCTGGCCGCCAACGCCCGGCCGGACGACGCCCCGCGCATCACCCTGCGCTATGGGAGCACCGACGGGATCGCGCTCCGCGACGTGTCGGTCCAGACGCCGGCGGGCGAGCGCCATCTCGTCGAGCGGCTCACCCTCAGCCTCGGCGCCGGGGAGCGCCTGCTGATCGTGGGCCGGACGGGCATCGGCAAGAGTTCGCTCCTGCGCGCGATGGCCGGGCTCTGGACCCGGGGACAGGGCACCATCGAGATGCCCGATCCCGCCACGATGATGTTCCTGCCGCAGCGGCCCTACATGCCGCTGGGTGACCTGCGGCTGCAGCTCACCTATCCCCGTCAGCGGAGCCTGTCCTTGAGCGACGGGGAGCTTCAGGCGATCCTCGAACGGGTGCACCTGCCGGACCTCGCGGAACAGGCGGGCGGCTTCGCGGCGCGGCGCGACTGGGGCCGGATCCTGTCCCTCGGCGAGCAGCAGCGGATCGCCTTCGCCCGTATCCTCGCGAGCCGGCCGCGCTGCGTCTTCCTCGACGAGGCGACCAGCGCCCTCGATCCGGAGACCGAACAGCTCCTGTACGACCAGTTGCGCCGCACCGGCGCGACCGTGGTCAGCGTCGCCCACCGGCCCAGCCTCACGGCCTATCACGACACGGTGCTGCGCCTGTCGCCGACGGACTGGACCCTCGAGCGCCTCGACGCGGCGGTGGATGAGCCCGCTCAGCTCCATCCCGCCTGAATCGGATCCCGGGGCGGGCCTGACGCCGAACCCCGCCGCCCCTGCGCCGCTCGCTCCGCCCGAGGCCGGCCGGGGGAGACTCGGCCGGCCATCCGCGCCCGCGCCCCGCGTCGACGCGGATCCGGCACCCCTGCCCCGCGGGCTAACGCGTTGTGCTGGAAGCCCGGTTCGGCTAGTTTAGAAGCCGGTCGCCGGGGCTCTCGGGCAGAGGTCGTCCGGCGGCCCGACCTCGCGTCCGGTCGCCGCGCCGCGGATTCCGCCCCATCGTCGCGCATCAGGAGCCTCGGCCCATGGACTTCCTCAAACCACGGTACACGCCTATGAACCGCCGCCGTCGCATCTACGAGGGCAAGGCGAAGGTCCTCTACGAGGGACCCGAGCCCGGCACGCTCATCCAGCACTTCAAGGATGACGCGACGGCCTTCAACGCGAAGAAGCACGAGGTCATTGACGGCAAGGGCGTGCTGAACAACCGGATCTCGGAATTCGTCTTTCAGCACCTCAACGACATCGGCGTGCCGACGCATTTCATTCGCCGGCTCAACATGCGCGAGCAGCTGATCCGCGAGGTCGAGATCATCCCGCTCGAGGTCGTGGTGCGCAACGTGGCGGCGGGCTCGCTGGCGACCCGGCTGGGCCTGGAGGAAGGCACCCAGCTGCCGCGCTCGATCATCGAATTCTATTATAAGAACGACGCGCTCAACGACCCGATGGTGTCGGAGGAGCACATCACGGCCTTCGGCTGGGCGACGCCGCAGGAGATCGACGACATCATGGCGCTGGCGATCCGCGTCAACGACTTCCTGTCGGGCCTCTTCCTCGGCGTCGGCATCCGGCTCGTTGACTTCAAGATCGAGACCGGCCGCCTGTGGGAGGGCGACATGATGCGCATCGTCGTCGCCGACGAGATTTCCCCGGATTCCTGCCGGCTCTGGGACATCAAGTCGTCCGACAAGCTCGACAAGGACCGGTTCCGCAAGGATCTGGGCGGCCTGATCGAGGCCTATACCGAAGTCGCCAAGCGGCTCGGGATCATGTCGGAGAACGAGAAGGTCCAGGGCAGCGGGCCGCGGCTCGTCCAGTAGCGGCGTCAGGCGCGCGGACGGCGCAGGCCGGCGGATCCGCCCCCCGGGAAGCCCGTGCGCAGGCGCGCATGGGTCGAGAGGTCCGGATCGAAAGCCGGGTGATAATGGGGGTCCTGCGCAAGCAGCGGCCCCCATCGCTTTTCGAGGGCCGCGATCTCGCGCTCGTGCCGGGCGCGGGCCTCCGGCGTCCAGCGGCGGCTCGCCGCCTCCCGGTGATGCAGCACCGCCGCCGGCACGAGGAGGGTGCGGTAGCCGGCCGCGCCGAGCCGCAGGCACAGATCCACGTCGTTGAAATCGACGGCAAAATGTTCGTCGTCGAAGCCCCCGACCGACCGGAACTTCGCCGCCTCGACGACCAGGCAGGCGGCGGTGACCGCCGAGACCGCGTGCGTCGCGCGCAGCGCCGCGAGATAGCCCGGCGCATCACCGGGGAAGTGGCGGTGCCCGTGCGTCACCAGCCCGCCGGTGCCGAGCACGATGCCGCCGTGCTGGATGCGGCCCTCGCCGTCGAGGAGCTTGGCGCCGACGGCCCCGACCTCCGGCCTCAGGGCCTCGCGGGCCATGAGCGTCAGCCAGTCGGGTCGGAACGCCTCGACATCGTTGTTGACGAAGACCAGCAGCGCCCCCCTGGCCCGGGCGGCGGCGGCGTTGTTCATCGCGGCGAAGTTGAACGGACCGGGACAGGGCACGACGTGCCCCCTCCCCTGCCGTTCCAGATCGACGAGGTAGGCCAGGGTCTCCGGCTCGCGGCTGTCGTTATCGCAGACCAGGATCTCGAGGGACGGCCAGTCGGTGGCGGTCCGCAAGCTGTCCAGGCAGGGGCGGAGCAGGTCGAGGCGGTCCCGGGTCGGCACGATGAGGCTGGCGAGCGGCGGCGGCTCGGGGAGCGGGTGCTCCACGCGCAGCAGACCGTCCGCCGCGGCGACGATGCCGGTTCCGGCGCGGCCGGTTCGCGCGAGATGGGCCTCCACCACCCGATGTTGGATGCCCCCCCTCCCCTCCCCCGCAAGCGGGGCGGTGCCGGACGTGCCCCCACGACGGACCGACAGGATCTCCGGCAGGTGGCCGACCGATCGGGCACCGTGCCGCTCTGCGATGCGGAACGCGGCATCGGCCGGGCTGAGCGGGGCTTGGCCGGGATCGAGGGCGCCGCGCAGATAGACCAGGACCGGCCCGAGATAGTCGAAGGCCGCGAGCCGGTCGGCGTCGAAGACCGGCGGCAGCAGCGGCAGAACCGGGCCACCGGGGTGATCCTGCGCGAGCGCGTCGCCGTAGACGGCCTGGAGATCGGGATCGGATGCGAAGGCCGCGGCGATCCGTGCCGGGGCACCGGCGACGAGTTCGCCGTCGCCGATCAGACGGATGTCGTCGCCCGGTCCGTCGGGAGCCGGCGGAAACCGCGCGAGGATCCGCTCCGGCAGGGCGAGCCGGTGATCGATGCCGACGAGCGCCGCGAGTCTCTGGCGGGCGCGCAGCCGCTTCCCGGTCAGGCGCGCCCAGGCGATCGCCCCCGCCTCCCGGGGATGGCTCAGGACCCGGCGCATCGCATCGGCCAGCCCGCGCCGGGATCGGCGCGGCGTCATTCGAGATCCTCGCCGAAGGTCGTGAGCGACAGGGCCGGATGATAGAACGGATCGTGGCGGATCGCCTCGCGCCAGCGCTCGGAGAACCGCGCGGCCTCCCGCTCGAACCGGACGCGCTGCGCGCCGACCGAAGGCCCCCGGCTGACTGATTCGAGATGGGCCAGGGTCGCGGCCGGGGTCCAGACCGTCTTCCAGCCGGCGGCGCCGAGCCGCAGGCAGAAATCGACATCGTTGAAGTCGACCGGGAAGGCCTCGGCGTCGAAGCCGCCCACCGCCCGATATTTCTCGCGCGACACCGCCAGGCAGGCCGCCGTCACCGCCGCGACCTCGTGGGCGACGCGCAGGCGCCCGAGATGGCCGGGGGTGTCCCCGGGCCGGCGGCGCAGGATGTGGCCCGCCCGTCCGCCGAGGCCGACGACGACGCCGGCATGCTGCAGGGTGCCGTCGCCGTAGACGAGCTTGGCGCCCACGGCGCCCACCTCGGGCCGGCAGGCGTGGCGAACCATCGCGTCCAGCCAGCCGGGTTCCAGCACCGCCACGTCGTTGTTGAGCAGCACGATCACGGTGCCCGTCGCCAGGGCGACGCCGGCATTGACCATGGCGGCGAAGTTGAACGGCTGCGGGTCGATGCGGATACGCACCCGCGGATCCCGGCGCAGGACCTCGTAATGGGCCAGGACCGCGGGGTCGGTCGAACCGTTGTCAACGATGATCAGTTCGAGGGGCGCGTAGGCCGTCTCGTGCAGGACGCCCCGGCAGACGCGGGCGATCAGTTCGAGCCGGTCGCGCGACGGGATCACGACGCTGACCGTCGGCGCCGGCTGCGGCAGCGGCCAGTCCAGCCGGACGGCACTCTCATGAAGAGCGGTCGCGGCCGGTGCGCCCGCTCCCTCCAGGCGCGCGCCGAGCGCCCGCGCCCGGGCGGCGGCGTCGAGGGGCGCCGCCACGGTGCGGGCGAGGATCCGCGGGATGTGGGCCACCTGCGCCCGCGCCGCGACAGCCGCAAACTCCAGGGCGAGGTCCATCTGCGCCATCGGCCCCACCGGGGCCGGCAGGGCCGTGGCGAGAAACGGCCGCGCCGCCAGCAGGGGCCGGCCCGGATAGCCCGTCGCCAGGGCGAGATCCGGGCTCCAATCCGGGTTCAGGCGCGGTTTCCCGTCGGGACCGATGGCGTCGCCGTAGGCGAGGTCCGCCCCCGGCATCGCCTGCGCGAGGAGCGCCAGGGCATCGGGCTCCGGGATGTCGCCCGCCCGCAGGAGGCACAGGGCCTCGGCATCCCCGATGAGATCGTCCGGGCCGGCGCGCTCGTCCCAGCGCCGGTGGGCGGCGCGGGCGTCCGGCGCCCCGGGCGGCTCGCCAGCCCAGGCGACATCGATCTCTGGCGCGCGGTGCGTCTGCACCGCGAGCGCGTCGAGCGTGGCGGCCAGGGCCGTGGCCTCCCCGGGCCGCGCGAGGACGAGGCAGCGGATCCGCAGGCTGTTAGGCGGCAGCAGGCTCGGCCGGGTCCGGGCCGCGGCCCAGGACGGGAAGCGCGCCAGCGGCGTCACCGCGCAGGCGCCGCGCAGGGTGTCGCGATAGGGACGCTGCGCGCCGCGGGCCCGTTCATAGAGCGCCCCGACGCAGCGCCAGGGCCGCCGCAGGAGGCATTGCGCCAGCACCCCGATCTCCCGCCGGGCTCCGACCCGCTCCAGAACGAAGTCGGGACCGGCGCAGAGGCGGATCTCCCGCGCATCGGGCGGGATCAGGCCGAGCCAATGCGCCACGCCCTGGGATGCCCCCGGCAGGACGAAATCCTGGGGCGTAAGGTCGGAACCGCGCAGGACGCGGAGGATCGGGCGGCGCGGCGCCCCCGTGGCAGCGCCCCCGTAGCTCAGCACGACCCAGCCGGTCGGATGGTCCGGGAGGAAGAGGCGGCGGTCGAAGACGGGGTCGTCCGCCGGTTCCAGGCGGAAGCGGGTCGCGCGGCCCGACCAGAGCCGGTGGCGATCGATCGTCGACGGGCGCGGATCGACGCGGCGCGCCGCGGCGTCACTGGGCAGCGTCGTCGCCTCCGCCCGCGGGGGGCGACGCGGCGACCGCCGGCTTCCGGCGGCGCGGCTTGGTGGCGGTCTTGGTACCCTTGCCGCCGGCGCCGACGGCCACCGCGATGTCGTAATCCGCCGTCAGCGCGGTGGGGACCAGGAGCGCGTCGGCCACGATGGTGGCGAAGCCCTGCGCCTCGCCGGGCCCGACGACCACGCTGGCGCGCTCGACGCGGCTCGTGACCACCTTGCCGTCATGGCGGATCTGGAGCGTGACCGGGACATCGAACCGCCCCGGCGCGCCGGCAGGCCCGAGCAGGACGTTCACCTCGACGCCGGCCTTGACCGAGATCGAGCCGTCCTGGAGCCGCGTGCATTCCCGGGCGAGACGGCCGAGGGAGAATTGCGTGCGCACCTCGGAGCCGGCCAGGGTGCGGGTTGCAGCCGCGCCTTCGGCGACCTCCACGGGCGGGCAGTAGGGCGGCTCGAGGCCCTCGGCCTGCGACGGCGGGACGGTCGTGCCGCCGAACTTGAGCAGGTTGGAGAAGATGTTGCCCTCCTCGGCCCGGGCCGGGAAAGCCGCAAGCGCCGCCGCGACCACCAGAACCGCGGCGGTCGCGCACAGGGGCGCAAACCGGCGGCAGATCCCCACTCCGTCCCGACCTCCAACCATCGCACGGCTCCCGAGCGGCATCGTCATTTCAGGCTGTCGAACCCGGCGGCGAAGCCCTTCATCGAGAGCGGGATGCCGACGCCTTCCTCGGGCGTCTGGAACACGATGAAGGTCGCCTGCGTGCCGCTCTTGAACTGCCGGACCAGACCGTCATCCATCACCACCTCGGCCACGCAACCGGTGGTGAGGCAGCGGACGAAGCCGGCCCGGCCGATATCGGTCTGGTCGATCTTCAGGCCGAGGCCGGAGGGCAGGAGCACCCCCAAGGGCGCCACGACCCGCAGCAGGTAGCCGCGGTTGTCGGCCGTCTTCAAGACGATGACCACGAGGGTCAGGTTCGGCCGGTCCTCGGCGGCGAGATACTGGACCAGGGCGCATTGCTCGGCCTTGGCGCCGGCCGGCGTCTCGCAGCGCAGCTGCCAATCGTCGAAGGTCTTGCGCACCATGCCCTGAGCCATGGCGGGCCCCGCGGGGGCGAGCGCCGCCGCGACCAGGGCGAGGAAAACCGGCGGCGCGGCGCGCCGGACAGCGCGCCGGAAACGAACGAGCCTCGCGTGAAGCGGCACCACCGATCCCTTCGGAACGCTCCGGCCCGGACGGGCGGGAGCCGTACAATCGGGCGTGTTCGGACCATGGTCGGACCCGCGCTGTCAAGCGATGCGGGCCCTGTGTTGCGCGACGGTGCTACCCGGCGCGCGGCTTACGGCCTAGATAAGTCTTCATCAGTCCTCAAGCGCCGGATCGTGACGTCGTGATGCGCCTGCTCGCCCTCTCGGCCGCCTGCTTGATGGCCGCCGTCACCCAGGCCGGGGCTCAGTCCCTGCCGGTCGATGAGACCACCTATGTCGAGCGCTCGCTCAACCACACCGACACGCTGGTGATCGAGCATCCGCCCGTGGCGGAGAACCCGTATGGCCGCCGCAACGGCCAAGCGGCGATCGCCGGCTATTGCCGGGAGGGCGGCCTGATCCGGCGGCGCGACGCGTTCGGCAACCCGGTGATCCTCCGCCAGCGCGAGATCTGCGACGGCGTCGCCCCGCGCACCCTCAATCCCGGCGAAGTCGAGCCCCGGCCGGCCTGGCCGGCCGACGCCGTCATCGGCCAGCGCGTGCTGCGCGCCAAGGGCTGACCGGCCGCCGCCGCGCTCAGCCGTACCGGTGCAGGTCGGTGCCGTTGCGCTTCAGCCACGCCTCCGCGGCCTCCACGTTCGGGCACAGCTCCCCCAGCAGCGTCCAGAACCGGGGCGAGTGGTTCATCTCGCGCAGATGCGCCATCTCGTGGGCGACGAGGTAGTCCAGCACCATCGGAGGTGCCAGGATCAGGCGCCACGAGAAATTCAGCTCGCCCCGCGCGGTGCAGGATCCCCAGCGGCTTCGGGTATCGCGCAGGGTGATGCGGCCCGGCCGCTGGCCGAGCCGCGGCGCGTAGCGCTCGACCGCCGCGGCGAGGTCCCGCCGGGCCTCCCGGGCCAGGAAATCCCGGATCCGGCGGGCGACATGGGCGGGCTCGCAGGCGAGCGAGATCACCGGCCCGCCGGCATCGTGTTCGACGCGCACCGCGCCGCCGCGCCTGTCGCGGAGGGTCACGCAGTGCGGCGCGCCACGCAACGGCAGGTGCGCGCCCGGCTCGAAGACCACGCGTTCGGGCAGACGGGCCAGCCGCGCGGCGATCCAGCCGGCGTGGCTGGCGGCGAAACGCTGCGCGGTGTCCACGGCCGTCCGGCTCGGGAGCGTGATCACCACCTCGCCGGTGGCGACCGAGACTCGGAGGGTGATGCGGCGCGCGGTCGGGCGGCGCCGGAGTGCGATGCGCAGGCGCGCGCCCTCGTGCTGGACCTCGAGATGTTCCGGATCGGGGCGACGCAGCAGCGCGAGGGGCATGCCGGACTTTTAGCGGGGCCCGGACCGGGGCTCCAGACGGCGGCCCCGGGAATCGAGTCGGGCCGGTGGAAACGGCAGGGTCGGCGCGGGACACAATCCCGCGCGCCGCGTGTCAGCCGGCGAGCGCCCGGGTCCAGACCTCGGTCTCCGGAAGGACCAGGAGGGCGGCGGCCGCGAGGGCGATCCCGTAGGGGATGCCGGTCTTGGCGTCGTGCAGGTGCAGGGCGAACGGCATGCGGGCGATGCGCAGGGGCAGCGGGTGCGTCCGCGCGAACAGGATCGCCAGGGTCAGGACGCCGCCGAGGATCGAGGCAACGAGGAGATAGTCGGCCAGACCGTCGAAACCGAGCCACAGGGCCGTTGCGGCCGCCAGCTTGGCGTCGCCGCCGCCGATCACGCCGCAGGCGAACAGCGTGAAGGTGACCGCGAGGATCGCGGCCCCCGCGCCGAGGTGGGAGCCGACCTCGGCCCAGCTCATCGGGCCGGCGAGCGCGAGCAGCGCGAAACCCGCCACCAGGGCCAGCGAGATCCGGTTCGGGATCAGCATGGTCAGCAGGTCGCTCGCGGCCGCGTAGGCCATCAGGAACGGGAACAGCACGAGCAGGCCGAAGCCTGCGGGACCGAGGCCCGCCATCTCAGAGCCTGCCGCGCCTGCACCGACCATGATGGGGCCAACCTGCGTTGTCAGTTGCCGGAAAGGAGATTTGCGCGGGGCCGGGACCATCCGCTTGTCGGAGGCCGTCTGCGCTCCGCGCCACGTCGGCGCCGGCCGGCCGGGAACGCCCCCGTCCGCTCACGCGCGACGGGGGTGTCCCGGACCTGCCGCAGATCGTGATCGTCGGGGTTCGATCAGTTCAGGTTGCCGGAGATCTGGGTGAACTTGTTGGTGAGGTTGTTACCGACGGTCTTCAGCGCGGCGATGATGGCGACGGCGATCAGGGCCGCGATCATGCCGTACTCGATGGCGGTGGCTCCGGACTCGTCGGAGGTGAAACGCGTGAACAAGCTCTTCATGGGGGGCGATCCTTCGATCAACACGGTGCGACGGAAACTCAAGCGATGACCGACGAAGAATTTTAAGGTCTCGATCGGCGGCTTGCACAGACTGCCAATTACGCCTTGAAAATCGGTTAAATCGGATTTTGGATGCATCGTCGGCCGTAACCATTGGAAGCTTGGTGAAGGTTTAGTTTCGGCGATGCCCCGCAAATCGGCCGACGCGCTGCGGTTCCACCACGCAAGTTTGCTTAGCGCTTCCTTCACCGGTGCAGCGTATCCCCGACACCAAGGGTGGAGCCCCGTCCTCCGCCCGCCTCCATTCGAGCACGTCCGATGCGCCGCACCCTGTCGAATGCGGGCCGAGCCGGCCTCCTACTCCTGATGACGGGCGTCGCGGCGGCCGGCCAGTCCGAGCCGCTGCCGGTGGTGACCGTGCTGGTGGACAACGCCAAGGTCATCCGCCTACCCGAGAAGACCGCGACCGTCATCGTGGGCAATCCGATCATCGCGGAGGTCACCCCGCAGAAGAACGGCGTGCTCGTGCTCACGGGCAAGAGCTTCGGCTCGACCAACCTGATCGCCCTGGACAACGCGGGCGCGATGATCGCCGAGACCATGATCCGGGTCGAGGCGTCGCGGGATTCGACCATCACGGTCCAGCGCGGCCTGGATCGGGAATCGCTGTCCTGCACGCCGAACTGCCAGCCGGCGGTCCAGCTCGGCGATTCGGCGAGCTATTTCGGGGCCGCCAGCGGCCAGGCGGACGCGCGGCGCAAGCTCGCCACGGGCGGCGGCGGGGCGGTGCCGGCGGCCGATCACTAGCGCATCGTCCCGAACGGTGGTCGCCGGCCCCCGGCCCTCGACGATCCCTTTCAAGAAGCGAACACCGAGATCCGCGAACGACAATGGGCGGTTCCTGAGGCAAGATCCCCCGACGCGTCGCCGGTTCCGCACGGAGCCGGCGGGCAAGCCGCTGGGGTGAGATCCGGGCCGATGACCGCCATCACGCACAACCCGCCGCCGCCTTCCGTCGATCCCGGCCTGCTCGCCGCGTTCGGGGATGTCGCGACGGCGACGATCAGCGATTGCCTCGACCGGATGCCGGTCCTGGCGGGCCTGCGCGCGTTCCATCGCGGCGGCCGGCTGATCGGCACCGCCTTCACGGTCCGGGTCCGGGCGGGCGACAACCTCGCCATCCACCAGGCGCTGGAGGCGGCCCGCCGCGGCGACGTGATCGTGGTCGATGGCGGCGGCGATACGAGCCGCGCCCTCGTCGGCGACGTCATGAAGGCGATCGCCGAGAGCCGGGGCGTCGCGGGCTTCGTGATCGACGGCGCCGTACGCGACACCGACGCCTTCGCGGCGTCCGATTTCCCCTGCTACGCCCGTGCCGCGACCCCGCGCGGTCCGTTCAAGACGGGCCCCGGCGCCACCAACCTGCCGGTCTGCATCGGCGGCTGGACGGTGAATCCGGGCGATGTGGTGGTGGGCGACGCGGACGGCGTCGTGACCTTCCCGCCGGGAATCGCGCCGACGCTGCGCGAGGCCGTGCGCGCCCAGGCCGATCGGGAGGCGGAGGTTCTCGCGCTGATCCGGGAAGGCCGCTACGACGGGCGCTACGCCCGGCCCGCTTAGGACCAAGGCGCCGCCGGCGATACGGTGGCGGAGGCCAGCGAAAGGACAGCCCACCATGCGCATCGTCGACGTCCGCGAGGTGACCAAGCCGATCGCCTCGCCGATCCGCAACGCCTATATCGACTTCTCGAAGATGACCACGAGCCTCGTGGCGGTGGTCACCGACGTCGTCCGGGACGGGCGCCGGGTCGTCGGCTACGGCTTCAATTCCAACGGCCGATACGGCCAGGGCGGCCTGATCCGCGAGCGGTTCCGCGACCGGATTCTGGAGGCCGATCCCGCGAGCCTGCTCACCGAGGGTGGCGACAATCTGGATCCGCACCGGATCTGGGCCGCCATGATGCGCAACGAGAAGCCCGGCGGCCACGGCGAGCGCTCGGTGGCGGTGGGCACCCTCGACATGGCGATCTGGGATGCGGCGGCCAAGATCGCCGGCAAGCCACTGTTCCGGATGCTGGCCGAACGAACCGGGAAGCATGCGAACCCGCGGGTCTTCGTCTACGCGGCGGGCGGCTATTACTACCCCGGCAAGGACGATTCCGCCCTGCGGGCCGAGATGCGCGGCTATCTCGACCGCGGCTACACGGTGGTGAAGATGAAGATCGGCGGCGCCCTGATCGACGAGGACCGGCGCCGGATCGAAGCGGTGCTCGCCGAGATCGGCGGACGGGGCCGCCTCGCGGTGGACGCCAACGGCCGCTTCGACCTCGAGACCGCCATCGCCTACGCGCGGATGCTGCGGGATTACCCGCTGTTCTGGTACGAGGAGGCGGGCGACCCGCTCGACTACGCACTCCAGGCGGCGCTGGCGCCCTATTACCCCGGGCCGATGGCCACCGGCGAGAACCTGTTCTCGCACCAGGACGCGCGCAACCTCCTGCGCTACGGCGCCATGCGGCCGGACCGCGACTGGCTGCAATTCGACTGCGCCCTGTCGTATGGACTGGTGGAGTATTTGCGCACCCTCGACGTGCTCGCCGAATTCGGCTGGTCGGCGTCCCGCTGCATCCCGCACGGGGGACATCAGATGTCGCTCAACATCGCGGCCGGCCTCGGGCTCGGCGGCAACGAGAGCTACCCCGACCTGTTCCAGCCCTACGGCGGCTTTCCGGACGGCGTGCGGGTCGAGGACGGCCACATCACCATGCCGGACCTGCCGGGCATCGGCTTCGAGGGCAAGGCGGATCTGATCACGGTGATGCGGGATCTCGCGGCGTAGCGCCCCTGCGGATCCGGCACGGCCTTGCGGCGGGCTCCGCCGCGTTGGACGATGGCGCCATGGAATCCGAATCCCTCACCTACGCCGTCGGCGACATCCACGGCTGCGCGGCCCTCCTCGATACCCTCCTGGAGCGGATCGCCGACCATGCCGGCGGCCGGGAGCACCGGCTCGTCTTTCTGGGCGACTACATCGACCGGGGGCCCGACAGCGCCGCGGTCCTGCACACCCTCGGCCGCCTCAACTGGGCCGAGCCCGACCGCGTCACCTGCCTGATGGGCAATCACGAGCGCATGTTGCTCGACGCCCTGCACACGCCGCAGGCGGCCGAGCGCTGGCTCAGCAACGGCGGCGACGCGACGCTCGAATCGTTCAACGCGCACGAGGTCGGCGAGCTTCCCCGCGACACCCTCGACTGGATCGAGGCCCTGCCAACCCTGCATGCGGACGCGGCCCGCTGGTACGTCCATGCCGGCTTCCGGCCGGGCGCCCCGATTCCGGATCCGGACGACCACAACCGCCTGTGGATCCGCGAGCCGTTCCTAGAGGGCGACCACGATTTCGGCCGGCACGTGGTCCACGGCCACACGCCGCAGCGGACCGGACGGCCGGAGCGGCGCCGGTTCCGCACCAACCTCGACACCGCGGCGGTCTACGGCGGCGCATTGACGGCCGGGGTGTTCTCCCAGGCCCAGGGACCGGCGCTGGCGTTCCTGCAGGTCCGGGCGGGCCATTGAGGCGGTCGGAGCCTTCCCTGTGTGCCAACCGGCCTGGATCGAAGAGGCTCATCGGTTCGGCATCCGCGCCCATACACGCTCTGCGGACAGAGCGGCTTGTACGAAGCGTGTCAGGCCTTTCCCAGAAGCCGACCCAAGTCGGGCCGCGGTCCGCAACATCCAGGACAATAACTCTTTCACCTTGATCGATGACCGGATGGGGTCAGACGTCCGTGTCCGCTCGCGCTTGCCATTCGGACATGAATGTCCGAAATTGGCGCCGTCGACCGGAGCGGGAGGCATGAAGCGGGACGATTTGATCCGAGAGTTGCGCCGCTACGCCCGGAGGAACGGCCTCGCCTTCGATCTGCTGAAGGACAAGGGCAAGGGGTCGCATTACACGGTCAGGGCGGGCAGCCGAACGACCACGGTACAGAGCGGTGACCTCAAACCTCTCTTGGTCAAACGAATCCTGAACCAACTGGGCATCGATCCCGCCGCCTTTTAGGCAAAATTGCTTGCGGTGGAGCGGCCGGACCATCGGCTGAGCCCCCGCATCTCGGCTCGGTCCTCGGATGACTGGGACATGACGATGGAATTTGATTGGACGTATGTCGTCGCACTCCGGCCCGAAGGGGATGGCTCGGTCGGCGCCTATGCGGAAGCAATGCCCGACGCCGTCGCGGCGGGTGATGACGAGGCGCAGGCGCTCGCTGAAATGGCGCATGCCCTCGACGCTGCGGTCCGTGGCCGCATCCATTTCGGAATGGACCTGGAGCCGCCCCCCCCGGCGCCGAGCCCGCTCACAGGGCCGCACCGGATCGCGGTGTCTCCAGCGCTTGCCGCGAAGGCGAGCCTCTACGTCCTGTGGCGCCGATCTGGGCTCTCCAAGGTGGCCCTGGCGGAGCGCCTCGCCGTGAACGAGAAGGAGGCCCGCCGCATCCTCGACCCCGATCACCCGACCGGGCTCGACCGGTTGGCCGCAGCGGTGGCGGTGTTCGGGCATCGTCTCACAGTGGGGGCCGTGACGGCCTGATCCTCTCCCGAGGCTCCACACGCCGACCGTTTCCATGCGGCGGGACGTGCGGCGTCAAGCAGATGCAAAGCCTCGAAGCCGTCCCGGAGCATTGTCGCGAACGGCGATCGCCAGTCTTTGCGGTGACGCGCTAGGAACGGACGGGTACCACGGCGCACACAACCCCAGTGAGCCAGCCGCCCATGAGGGCGAAACCACCAGTGGGCGCCGCCATCGGGAAGAGCGGGTGCTGCAGCCAGGTCCGCACCGCAAGATCGCCGCAGAACAGGATCAGGCCGAGGACCAGCAGCCCCGCCGCCGCGCGGGCGAGGCCCGGCCGGACGAGGCCGGCCGCGCCGAAGCCGACGAGGGCCAGGATCGCCGGGGCATGGAACAGCAGGAACTGCGCCGCCGTCTTCAGCGAATCCGCCCCGGGGATGTGCGCGGCGGCGGCGCTGAGCGCGACGCCGAGCAGGCCGGCGAGGCAGGCGAGCGCCGCGAGCGCGCGGTCGAGGCCGGACAATCTCACGCCGGGCGCTCCACGAGGAGCTTGGCGATCGCCGCCCGGAGTTCCGGGACGCCGCTGTCGTCGCGGCTGGAGGTCAGGATCACCTGCGGATAGGCGGCCGGGCGCCGGGCGAGCCCCGCCTCGATGCCGCTGATGCGGTCGGCGACCTCGCCCTTCTTGAGCGAATCGCCCTTGGTCAGCACGACCTGATAGCTCACCGCCGCCTTGTCGAGGCCGTCGAGCACGTCGGTATCGATCGCCTTGAACCCGTGCCGGGCGTCGATCAGCATGAACACCCGGGCGAGGTTGGCGCGGCCCTTGAGATAGGCGTGGATCAGCCGGGTCCAGGCCTCGACCTTGGCCTTCTCGACGGCGGCGTAGCCGTAGCCCGGCATGTCGACGAGCGACAGCCGCTCCCCGATCCGGAAGAAGTTGAGCTGCTGCGTCCGGCCCGGGGTGTGCGAAGTCCGCGCCAGGGTGTTGCGGCCGGTGAGCGCGTTGATCAGGCTCGACTTACCCACGTTCGAGCGTCCCGCGAAGGCGATCTCGACACCCTCCATGGGCGGGATGCGCTCAAGGGTCTGGGTGGCCGCGTAGAAGTCGGCGGCGCCGGCGAACAGCAGGCGGCCGGCCTCGACGAGGTCGGCCGCGTCGTCGTTGGTCTCGGTCACGGCTTTCCCTGTCAGCCCTTGGTGGTGGCCGCCGCCTTGGTGCCACCGCGTCGGAATGTCGATCGCAGGTTGTCCCACAGCTCCACCTTCACGCCGTTGCGGCGCATGATGACGTATTGCTGGATCACCGACAGGGTGTTGTTCCAGGCCCAGTAGATCACGAGGCCGGCAGGGAACGAGCCTAGCATGAAGGTGAACACGATCGGCATGAAGGTGAAGATCTGCGCCTGGACCGGGTCCGGCGGCGCGGGGTTCATCTTCATCTGCACGAACATGGTCACGCCCATGATCAGCGGCCAGACGCCGAGATGGACGAAGTCCGGCGCCGGGAAGGGCAGCAGGCCGAACAGGTTGACGATGCTCGTCGGATCCGGGGCCGCGAGATCGTGGATCCAGCCGAAGAACGGCGCGTGGCGCATCTCGATGGTGATGAACAGCACCTTGTAGAGCGCGAAGAACACCGGGATCTGGATCAGGACCGGCCAGCAGCCGGCGACCGGATTGATCTTCTCCTTCTTGTACAGCTCCATCGTGGCCTGCTGCTGCTTCATGCGGTCGTCCTTGTACCGCTCGCGGATGCTGGCCATCTCGGGCTGCACGGCCTTCATCTTGGCCATGGACACGTAGGAGCGGTTGGCGATCGGCAGGAACAGCAGCTTCAGGCAGAAGGTCACCACCAGGATCGAGACGCCGAAATTGCCGAACAGGTGGTAGAAGAAGTCCAGCGCCCGGAACATCGGCTTGGTGATGAAGAAGAACCAGCCCCAGTCGATCATCAGATCGAAGTGCTTGATGTTCAGGTCCTTCTCGTAGTTGTTGATCAGGTTGACTTCCTTAGCGCCGGCGAACAGCCGCTGGGTCGCGGTGGCCGAGGCGCCCGCCGCGAGGTTCACGGCATCGCCGCGCACGCTCGCCTGGTAGACGTTGGTGGTGCCGTCGGTACGGTCGGTGAAGGCGCCCGTGTACGGCATGTCCTGATCGGGGATCGCGGCCGCCGCCCAGTACTTGTCGGTGATGCCCACGAAGCCGCCGCTCACGCCGGTCCAGGCGCGGCCCTTGGTGTTGGCGCCGCCATAGGCGCCTTCCTTGGCGAGCTTGTCGTAGGTGAATTCCTGCAGGCCGTCGTTGCCGAGATAGCCGATCATGCCCTCGTGCAGGACGTAGTAGCCCTGGGTGTGCGGCTTACCCCAGCGGGAGACGAGGCTGTACGGGTAGAGCGTGATCGCGCCCGAGCCCTTGTTCTCGACCTCGTCGCGGACCGTGAACATGTACTTGTCGTCGACCGCGACGATCCGCTTGAAGACGAGGCCGGCACTGTTGTCCCAGGTCAGGGTCACCGGCGCTCCGGGGGAGAGCACCTTGCCGTCACTGGTCCAGAGGGTGTCGTTGGTCGGCAGCGGACCGGCCTCGGCCCCGACCCAGCCGAACTCGGCGTAGTACGGCGTCTCGCTCCCGGCCGGCGAGAACAGCACGATCTCCGGGCTCTTGGGGTCGACGGTCTCGTGATAGTTCTTGAGGGCCACGTCGTCGACGCGGCCGCCCTTGAGGGCGATCGACCCGGAGAGCGCCGGGGTCTCGATCCGGATCCGCGGCGAGCGGGCGAGCGCGGCCTCGCGGGAAACCGGGCCGCCCTGCGCGGTCGGCAGGGTTCCCGGCGCCGGGGCGGCCGGGCCGCCCTCCTTGGGCGAGGGCGAGGGCATGCCGTCCGGGGTCACGCCCGGGGGCTGCTGCTGTTGCTGGGCGGCCTTGTTCTGCGCCTCGATCAGGCGCTGCTGCTCCATCCGCGGGCCGGCCACGAAGTACTGCCACCCCAGCAGCACCAGCAGCGACAGGCCGATGGCCACGAACATGTTCGTCTTGTCATTGCCCATCAGGGACACCGCCGCACGCGTTCGGAGTGACGTCAGGGCGGACGCCGGTCCCGTCGGACCCGCGCGCGCCTGTGATTCGGGGACCTCTGCCGCGCCCGTACGACGTGCCGATGTCGGCTTGGCCGGACGGCGCGGGCTCACCCGCCTCGTGCGGGAGAGGTGTGGTCTTGGGTGTGGTCGTGGAAGACCGATCGCCAGGCTTGCCGGGGGGCGGCTTGCCGCGGCCCTGTCCCGGAGGCCGGGGGGCGGCCGGGCGCGTCACCGCGGGCAACGCCCGGCGCAGATCCTCGGCGAGGGTCTCGAAGGGCGCGTCCAGTGCGGGGCGGCGGGCGATCAGCACGATATCGGCCGGCAGGCTCGCGAGGTCGCTTGGGAGATCGGCCGCAACCAGGGACACGGCGGCGCGCAGGCGGCGGCGGATGCGGTTGCGCTCCGTCGCGTGGCCGACCCGCTTCGTGATGGTGAAGCCGAGCCGGAGGCCGGGCGGTCCGTCCGCCGTCCGGAGACGGCCCTGGGCGCTCATCCGCTCGGTGTGGATGCGGCGCCCCTCGGCCGCCGCCAGGAAGTCGGGTCGTTTCTTGAGCCGCTCGATCGTCGCCATCGATGGTCCGATCCCGGCCAATCCTATCCCCCGCGGCATGGCCGCGAAGGGCTATCCAGCCTTAGGCCGACAGCTTCTTTCGGCCGTGGGCGCGGCGGCGCGCGATGACCTTGCGGCCGCCAGCGGTGGCCATGCGCGCACGGAAACCGTGACGGCGCTTACGGACGAGCTTGCTCGGCTGGTAGGTTCTCTTCATGGCTCAGAGCCTTCAAAGGTCGAGGCGCGCTCGCGGGCGGCTAATGCCGCACCCGACCTTCACGCGTCCTTGGTTGTCTGCAAACACGAAGGGCGCCCAGGCGGGGCGCCACGTCGCGAGTGGCGGGCTTATGGCGGAAGGGTCTTGCGAAGTCAACGTTTCGCCGGCCTCAATGACCCTCGAACTGCATCAGGGTGCGCACCTCGACGCCCATGTCGCGCAGGCGCTGCGCCCCGCCGATCTCCGGCAGGTCGATGACGAAGCAGGCGGCCACGATCTCGGCGCCGATCTTCTGGAGTAGGTTCACGGCGGCGGTGGCGGTACCGCCGGTGGCGATCAAGTCGTCGACCAACAGCACCCGATCACCGGGCCGCACGGCATCGACGTGGATCTCGATCTCGTCGGTGCCGTATTCGAGGGCGTAGGCCATCGAGACGGTCTTGTGGGGCAGCTTGCCCTTCTTGCGGATCGGCACGAAGCCGCAGGAGAGCTGATGGGCGATGGCGCCGCCCAGGATGAAGCCCCGCGCCTCGATACCGGCCACCTGATGGATCTGCCCGCCCGCATAGGGGTGGACCAGCGCGTCCACGGCCCGGCGGAAGGCCCGCGGGTCGCTGAGCAGGGTGGTGATGTCGCGGAAGACGATCCCGGGCTTCGGGTAGTCGGGAATCGAGCGGATCGATTCCTTCAGCGCGACGTGGCGGCGGGCTTCCATGCGTTCGGCCTTCCGTGGGGATCCGCGGGCTTAAAGCAGAAGCGCGCCGCCCTGACCAGTTTCCGACGGCTCAGGCCGCCTGGACCTTCTTGAGGATGGCGACCAGCTCCCGGTGCAGCCCCTCGTTGCCGCAGGCGACCGAGCGCGGCGCCAGCGGTTCGGCCGCGCCGTCCGCCGAGGTCACGTAGCCGCCCGCCTCGCGCACCAGGATCACGCCGGCGGCGAAATCGTAGGTCTGAAGGTCGCGCTCCCAGTAGGCGTCGAGGCGCCCACAGGCGACGTAGGCCAGATCGAGGGCCGCCGATCCCATCCGCCTTGTACCGCCCGCCACCGCCATGACGGCGCCGAGTTCGCGCAGGAGGCGCGGATGGCTGCCCCGGCCCAGATAGGGCGTGCCGTAGCCGACCAGGGCGTCGGCCATGTCCTGGCGGCCGGAGACCCGCAGGCGGCGGTTGTTGAGGTAGGCGCCCTTGCCGCGCTCGGCGACGAACAGCTCGTCCTTGATCGGGTCGAAGATCACGCCGGCCACGATCTGGCCCTCGCGCTCCAGGCCGACCGACACCGCGAAATGCGGCACGCCGTGCAGGAAGTTCGACGTGCCGTCGAGGGGGTCGATGTGCCAGGTGTGGCTCTTGTCAGTGCCCTCGATGATGCCGTTCTCCTCCATCACGAGGCCGTAGCCGGGCCGGGCCTTCATCAGCGCCTCGCGCAGCACCTCCTCGGCCTTGCGGTCGGCCGCCGAGACGAAGTCGCCGGGGCCCTTCCGCGAGACCTGGAGGTTCTCGACCTCGCCGAAGTCGCGGCGCAGGCCGCGCGCGGCCTTGCGGGCGGCGTCGACCATCACGGTCATGAGCGGGGAGGAGATCATTTTAATGAGACTTTTCGCGAGAACGGGTTGGCGCCGTGGTTACAGGGGCGCGCCGGAAAAGACGAGATGGGGGCGGGAGATGGGCGGGCGCAGAGAGTACAGCGGCTCCCCCTCCCTCCTGTGCGGGGGAGGGAATGGCGCGGCGAGCCTCGAAAAAACCTACTCCGCCGCCTCGACGAACACCGTCCCGGCCCGCGGCAGGTCCAGCGTCTCCCAGGTCTCTGTCAACGCCGCAGCCAGGCGTTCGATGTGCCCGGCATCGTGGAACGGCGAGGGCGTGATCCGCAGGCGCTCGGTGCCGCGCGGGACCGTCGGGTAGTTGATCGGCTGGATGTAGATCGCGTGCCGCTCCAGCAGGTGGTCGGCCGCCGCCTTGCACAATTCGGCATCGCCGACCATCACCGGCACGATATGGGTCTCGGTCTCCAGCACCGGCAGGCCCGCCGCCGCCAGCGCGGCTTTGGTGGCCGCCGCCTGGCGCTGATGCGCCTCGCGCTCGGCGCTGGAGCGCTTGAGATAGCGCACTGAGGCCCGGGCCGCAGCGGCCACCGCGGGCGGCAGCGCGGTCGTGAAGATGAAGCCCGGCGCGAAGCTGCGCACCGCGTCGCAGATCGCCGCCGAAGCGGTGATGTAGCCGCCGACGCAGCCGAACCCCTTGGCGAGCGTCCCCTCGATCACGTCGACCCGGTGCATCACGCCGTCGCGCTCGGCGATGCCGCCGCCGCGCGCGCCGTAGAGCCCGACCGCGTGGACCTCGTCCAGGTAGGTCATCGCCCCGTAGCGGTCGGCGAGGTCGCAGATCCGGCCGATCGGCGCCACGTCGCCGTCCATGGAATAGACCGACTCGAACACGATCAGCTTGGGCCGGTCGCCGGCCTCGCGCAGGAGTTCCTCTAGATGCTGGAGGTCGTTGTGGCGGAAGATCGTCTTCGCGCAGCCGGAATGGCGTACGCCCTCGATCATCGAATTGTGGTTGAAGGCGTCAGACAGGATCAGGCAGTTCGGGATCAGCTTGGCGATGGTCGAGATGCCCGCCTGGTTCGAGACGTAGCCCGAGGTGAAGACGAGGCCGGCCTCCTTGCCGTGCAGGTCGGCGAGTTCGCGCTCCAGATCGACCAGGGGCGAGTTGTTGCCGGCGATGTTGCGCGTGCCCCCCGCGCCGACGCCGCAGCGGGCGGCGGTCTCGGTCATGGCGGCCACCACCTCCTTATGCTGGCCCATGCCGAGATAGTCGTTGGAGCACCATACGGTGATCTCGGCGGTCTTGCCGTCGGGCTGGCGCCACTTCGCCGTGGGGAAACGCCCGGAGATGCGCTCGATGTCGGCGAAGACGCGGTAGCGGCGCTCGCCGTGCAGCTGTTCCAGGGCGCCGCGGAAATACCGTTCGTATCCCGAGCCGGCGCGCGTCGATCCCGCTTGGGCGAGCACCGTGCTGGGCATCCGGGTGACGGTCATCGAGCGTCCTTCGCGTGTTCGGCCGGCGGGGTGGCGCCATCGGGCACCCGGATCCCGCGATCGAGGTCCGGCCTCGGTTCAATCCTTCGCGTGAGTGGCCGAAGATACGCGCGGATTTGGAACTGGTTCAAGGTAAGGTTCCGACATCGCTGCCCTGCATCCGTTGAGAGGGCCGGCCGAACGCGATAGCGTCGACCCGATCTCATTCCCCCAACATGGCGCCCGTTCCTTGAGCCTCCGCGACGCTTCCTTCCAAGACGGACCCCGGCCGGTCCAAGGACATGCCGCGATCTTGCGGCGGCGAAGGGTCGCGCGGTGACGGACGGAAAGGACGGGGGGGGCGCCAGGGACGGGCGCGCGGAGGACGGGCGCGCGGAGCGCCTCAAGGCCGCGCTGCGCGAGAACCTGCGGCGCCGGAAGGCGCAGGGCCGCGGGCGGGCTGAGGCGCAGCCCGCCCCCGACGCGGACCCGGCCCGCGACGGCGGGGTCGCGCGCAGCGGTCCAGATTCCGACAAATCCCGGCTATAGGAACGGCCAAGCCCGGGCGCCGCAGCGTCCGCGGGGAAGACGGCCGGCCGCGCGCCCCTCTGGGCGCGCCGCCCGAGGATACATGATGGACCGCATCCACATCACCGGCGGCGTGCCGCTCAACGGCGTGATCCCGATCTCGGGCGCCAAGAACGCGGCGCTGCCGCTGATGATCGCGAGCCTGCTCACCGGCGAGACGCTCGAACTCATCAACGTGCCGCGGCTGGCCGACATCGCCGCGCTGACGCGGATCCTCGGCAATCACGGCGTCGACCACATGGTCGTCGGCAAGCGTCCCGGTCAGACCACGGAGACCGGGCAGACGATCCGGCTCACCGCCTCCAACGTGATCGACACCACGGCGCCCTACGAGCTGGTCTCGACCATGCGAGCGAGCTTCTGGGTGATCGCCCCGCTGCTTGCCCGGTTCGGCGAGGCGAAGGTCTCGCTGCCCGGCGGCTGCGCCATCGGCACGCGGCCGGTGGATCTGCTGATCATGGCGCTCGAGAAGCTCGGGGCCGAGATCGAGATCGACGCCGGCTACGTGGTCGCGAAGACGAAGAACGGATTGCGCGGGGCCGAGATCGCCTTCCCCAAGGTTACGGTGGGCGGCACCCACGTGGCGCTGATGGCGGCGGCGCTGGCCTACGGCACCACGGTGATTGAGAACGCCGCCCGAGAGCCCGAGGTGGTCGACCTCGCCGAGTGCCTGAACAAGATGGGCGCCAAGATCCGCGGCGCCGGCACGCCCCATATCGAGATCGAGGGCGTGGCCCGGCTCGGCGGCGCCCGCCACGCGGTGCTGCCCGACCGGATCGAGACCGGCACCTACGCCATGGCGGTGGCGATGGCCGGCGGCGACGTGACCCTCAAGGACACCCGAGCCGACCTGCTGCATTCCGCCCTCGACATCCTGTCGACCACGGGCGCCGAGATCAGCCAGGTCGAGGGCGGGATCCGGGTGCGCCGCAACGGCGCCGGCATCGCGGCGGTCGACGTGACCACCGACCCGTTCCCGGGTTTCCCCACCGACCTGCAGGCGCAGTTCATGGCGCTGATGACCCTCGCCAAGGGCCAGTCGCACATCCGCGAAACGATCTTCGAGAACCGGTTCATGCATGTGCAGGAACTGGCCCGCCTCGGCGCGAAGATCCGGCTGGACGGCGACCTGGCCGTGGTCGAGGGCGTCGAGCGGCTGAAGGGTGCCCCCGTGATGGCGACCGACCTGCGCGCCTCCGTTTCCCTGGTCATCGCCGGGCTCGCCGCCGAGGGCGAGACGCAGATCAACCGGGTCTACCACCTCGACCGCGGCTTCGAGGCCCTGGAAGCCAAGCTCGCCCGCTGCGGCGCCCGGATCGAGCGCGTCCGGAGCTGAGTCGCTCCGCGGAGCCGGGACCCTGGTCGAGACCCGGGGGCCGCCCGGCACCGCGCCCGTGACGAAGCCCCCGTCCGCGCGTATGGAAGGGGGCGTGCTTCCGATCCCGGCGATCGCGTCCGGCATCGCCGCCGGGATGGGCGCGGCATCGCACCACCCGATCGCGATCGGCGAACCACGAGCCCCGTCAATGCCCCCCGGCCGGCGCGCCACCGCCGAGCTTGACGGTCTTCAGGCTGAGCGCCAGGGGCACCGCGCAGGCGGCGACGAGCCCGAGCACCCAGAACACGTCGATATAGGCCCAGTAGGCGACCTGGGTCTGGAGAACGCTGCCGATCCAGGCGGTCGCTTGGTTCTGGGCCTCGACGCCGGCATAGCCGTGCTCGGAGAAGTACTGCGTCGCCTGCCGCATGGTCTCCTGATAGGCCGGCGCGGAGGGCGTCACGGTCTCGACAAGCCGGCTCTGGTGGAACTGGCTGCGGTAGGCCAGGATGTTCTGGGCCAGCGAGACGCCCATCGAGCCGCCGACATTGCGGGCGACGTTGATCAGCGCCGAGGCCTGATCGGTCTGGTCCTTGCGGATCCCCTCGTAGGAGGCGGAGGTGATCGACAGGAACACCATCGGCAGGCCGATCCCGATATAGACCCGCGACCACGCGAAGAACGCGAAGGTGGTGGTGCCGTCGAGCCGGGTCAGGTCGACCATCCCGAGCGCCACGATGGCCATGCCGGCGGCGATCAGCCATTTCGGCTGGATGTAGGCGGAGACACGGCCGGTCAGGAACATCATCACCACCGTGACGATGCCGCCCGGGCCGAGCACCAGCCCCGACAGGGTGGCGGTGTAGCCGTAATACTCCTGCGTGATCTGCGGGATGAACTGCGTGGTGGCGATCAGGATCGCCCCGGTGAACATCATCACCAGGAAGCAGGAGCCGAACTGGCGGTTGCCGATGAGGCTCAGATCGACGGCCGGGTTCTTCTTGTTCAGGAGCCACGGGATCATGGCGATGAACGAAACCACCATCAGCACGGCCGAGACGTTCATCAGCGTCGAGGTGCCGAACCAGTCCTTCCGCTGGCCCTCGTCGAGGATCACCTCCAGGGAGCCGAGGAACAGGGCGACCAGCAGGAAGCCGACGATGTCGAAGCGGATCCCCTTCCGAACCAGGGCGCGGCGTTCGGTCTTGGCCGCCTCGCTGTCCTCGATGAGCCAGTACATCAGCCCGAGGGCGATGATACCGATGGGTCCGTTGATCAGGAAGCACCAGTGCCAGGAGGCGTTGTCGGAGAGCCAGCCGCCCAGCGTCGGGCCGATCACGGGCGCGACCACGATGGCGACGCCGTAGAGCGCGAAGGCCTGTCCCCGCTTCGCCGGCGGGAAGGAATCGGCCAGGATCGACTGCGCGAGCGGTGCCATCCCGCCGCCGCCAAGTCCCTGGAGCACCCGGAAGAACAGGAGCGATTCCAGGCTCCAGGCGAAGCCGCACAGGATCGACGCGATGGTGAACAGGCCCACCGACCACATGAAGAAGGCCTTGCGGCCGTAGCGCTTGGCCAGGAAGCTCGACGCCGTCAGCGTGATCGCGTTGGCCACGAGGTAGCTCGTCACCACCCAGGCCGCCTCGTCGGGCCCGACCGCGAGCCCCCCCGAGATGTAGCGCAGTGCCACGTTGGCGATCGTGGTGTCGAGCACCTCCATGAAGGTCGCGAGCGCCACCACGCCGGCGATCAGCCATGGATTGTGCCCGCCCGGCGCGGTGCCTGAGGCGGACTTGCCTGATGCCGCCTTGCCTGATGCCGCCTTGCCTGATGCCGCCTTGCCTGATGCCGCCTTGCCGGCCCCGGTGCTGCCGGCCATCCCGCTCACCGCACCGTGACGGTGGGGACGATCGACATGCCCGGGCCGATCGCGACGTCCTTCGGCCAGTCCTTGACGACGATCTTGACCGGGATGCGCTGCGTGACCTTCACGTAGTTGCCGGTGGCGTTCTGCGCCGGCAGCAGGCTGAAGGCAGTGCCGGAACCGGGCTGGACCGAGGCCACGGTGCCGTGGATCTTGCGGTTCGGGTAGGCGTCGATCTCCAGGTCGACCGGCTGGTCCGGACGCATGTCGGTGATCTGGGTCTCCTTGAAATTCGCGGTGACCCAGATGTCGTCGGGCACGAACATCGACAGGCTCTGACCGGCCTGGGCGAGCTGGCCGATGCCGCCGGTGAGCCGCACGACGCGGCCGGATTGGACGGCACGGACCGTCGTGTAGCCGAGATTCAGCTCCGCCTGCTCGACCTGCGCCTGGTCGCGGGCGAGCTGTGCCTGTGTCGAGGCTTTCTGGGCTTCGAGCGAGCCGATCTGCTTCTGCGCCGCGACCACGCTGGCATTGGCGCTCTGCAGCGCGGCCTGACGCTGCTGGAGCGTCGAGGTCGCCGATTGCGATTGCTGGATCGAGCCCGAGCCGCGATCGGCGAGGTCCTTGTAGCGGGCGGCGTCCTCCTGGGCGAATTTCAGGGCCGCTTCGGCGGTGGCTACCTGCGCCTTCGACACGTCGATATTGGCGTTCTGCGCCTGGATCTGGGCATCGATGTTCCGGATCGCGGCCTGGTCGGCCACGACCTGCGCCTTCGCCTGATCGAGGGCGATCGCATAGTCGCGCTGATAGATCTGGAACAGGATCTGCCCCGCCTCGACGTGCTGGTTGTCGGTGACCGGCACGTCGACGAGGTAGCCGCCGACCTTGGGCTGGATCGAGATGCTGCGGGCATCGACGAACGCGTCGTCCGTGCTCTCGTAGGGATGCATGTACAGGAGCCAGTAGAAGAACACCCCGACGCACAGGGCGACCACCGCGAGGCCGCCGAGCAGGAACGCGACGGGGTGCCGCCGTAGGATGTTGGGGCGCCGCGCGTCGCCCTGCGCGTCGCCCTGCGCGTCGTCCTCCGTCGCGTCGGCCTTGTCCTCGGCCTGCGCGGCCTGATCGTCGCCGTCCGAGCCGGGTTTGCGAGCGGTCTCCGGGTCCCGCTCCGGGCGATCTCCGCCGAGATCCATGACGTCGCGGTCGGAGAGGGCGCGGCCCGCGCCGTCCCGGTCGCCCGCATCAACCCGGCTGTCGGCCGGCCGCGCGCGTGCCTCGGCCTCGGAGGCCTGCCGCTGATCGTCAAGCATGGGAAGTCGCCGCCCGATGGGCCGGCCACCTCACGGTGACCGGGCTCTGCACATCGCCCGCCTCGCGGTTCAAAAGCCGGGCGCCGGCCCAAGGTTCCATCGCGGTTCCCCAGCGATGCCGCCCTGCACAGGAACGGTTGCCGCGATGCGGCGTTTTGCGCGGGAATCTCGGCCGTTCAAGACCGTGCAGGTTCGGAGTCCCACCATGACCAGCAGTCCGACCCCCTCCCCCGGGCCGACAGCGACCTCTCCCACCGGAATCCCGCTGGTGGGTGTCGCGCGTCTCGATGCCATGAGCGCGGCGCTCGCTCGCAACTGGTGGCTCGTCGCCCTGCGCGGGGTCGTGGCGATCCTGTTCGGCGCCCTCGCCCTCACCGCCCCGGGGGCGTTCGTGCTCTCCCTGGTGCTGTTTTTCGCCGCCTACATGCTGACCGACGGCGTCTTCGCCATCCTCGGCGCAGTCCGGGCCGCGCAACGTCACGAGCGCTGGGGCTTCCTGCTCCTGGAGGGGCTGGTCGACATCGTGGTGGCGGTCGCCGCCGCGCTGGTGCCGGCCGCCGCCGTCTGGGCCTTCGTCCTCATGCTCGCCGCCTGGGCCCTGGTGACCGGCGGCCTCATGATCGCGGCCGCGTTCCGGCTGCATCTCCATTACGGGCGCTGGTGGCTGATCCTGGGCGGCCTCGTGTCGATCCTGTTCGGGATAGCGCTCATCGTCGCGCCGGGCATGTCGGCCCTGGTGCTGACGTGGTGGATCGGTGGCTACAGCCTCGCCTTCGGCGTGCTCCTGCTGATCCTCGCCATCCAGCTGCGAAACCGGCACGGCGCGGCCGGGCTGCGGTGAGGCCGAGGGCACCGTCTTTTCCCCAAAGGCCGGTGGTCACCGTTCGGAACGATGCTCTAGAACCGACCCACGGCCGGAACGCCCGGCCCCGGAACCCCATGCGATGATGCCCGATGCGCCGGAGCGCAGCCCGGCCGACGGGCCGACCCCGTCAGGTCCGAATGCCGGGCCGGGCCCGCGCTCGGCGGCCCGGGAGGCCCGCCGGGCCGCCGGCGACCTCGCGCGCAGCCTCTGGGCCCTGATCGCCGCGGGCGGCCTCGGTATCGCCGGCCTGGCGCGGACGATCTCGGTGCGGGCGCGGGGCCTGCTGGAGCGGCGGCGCCGCGCCGGCCCGGAGGTCCGATCGCCGGAGCCGATCGCGGCCACCGCCCCCTCGCCTCTCCGTGGCGACCGGCCGCTCCGCTCCCGCCTGCGCCGGCACCCGGCCCTGATCGCCGCCGCGGCCGTGATCCTGCTCCCGGTCCTGGCGCTGGCGGTCTACCTGCTCGCCGCCCTCCTGACCCTGCCGCCACTCGGCGGGGCCGTGGTCGAGAGCGGCCAGCGGGCGATCACGGTCGAGGCCGATGACGGACGCGTCTTCGCCACCCGCGGCAGCTTCCGGGGCCAGAAACTCACCGCGGCCGACCTGCCGCCGCATCTCGCCCAGGCGATCGTGGCGATCGAGGATCGACGTTTCTACAGCCACTGGGGCATCGACTTGCGCGGCCTCGTCCGGGCCGCGTGGCGCGACGTCGCGGGCGGCGGCGTCCGCGAGGGCGGATCGACGATCACGCAGCAATACGCGCGCCTCACCTCCCTGAACCAGGAGAAGACGCTCTGGCGCAAGGCGCAGGAGGCGCTGCTGGCTCTGCGGATCGAGGCGACCATGAGCAAGGACGAGATCCTGCTCGGCTACCTCGACACCGCCTATTTCGGCGCCGGGGCCTACGGGGCCGACGCGGCGGCCCGGCGCTACTTCGGCAAACCGGCCAAGGCCCTGAACCTTCCGGAATCGGCCATGCTGGCCGGGCTGGTGCGCGCGCCCTCGCAGCTCGCCCCGACGCGCAACCTCGGCGGCGCCAAGGAGCGGGCCGACGTGGTGCTCCAGGCCATGGTCGAGACCGGCGCGATCACCCAGAGCGAGTCCGACGCGGCGCGGCGCCAGAGCGTGACCCTGAAGACGCCGCCCGAGGCGCCCCCCGGCACCAACTACTTCCTCGACATGATCGCCGGCGACGTGAAGCGGCTGGCCGGCAAGGACGGCGACCTCACGGTCCGCTCGACCTTGAACCTCGACCTCCAGAGCCTCGCCGAGGGCGTCGTCGCCCGACGCCTCGACAAGGACGGGCGCCGCCGCAAGGTCGGCCAGGCGGCCATGGTGGTGCTGTCGAAGGAGGGCGCGATCCTCGCCATGGTGGGGGGCCGCGACTACGAGGACAGCCAATTCAACCGCGCCGTCCAGGCCAAGCGCCAGCCGGGCTCCCTGTTCAAGCTCCTCGTCTACCTCACCGCCTACGAGCAGGGCTACACGCCCGACTCCGTGCTGGTCGACCGGCCGGTGCAGATCGGCGACTGGGAGCCGGAGAACGACGACGGGCGCTTTCGCGGGCCGGTGCCGCTGCGGACCGCCTTCGCCCTCTCGATCAACACGGTGGCGGCCCAGCTCGGCCAGGAGGTCGGCATTCCGGCGGTGATCGCGACCGCGCGCAAGCTCGGGATCCAGTCCGACCTGCCGAACGTGCCGAGCCTGGTCCTCGGCTCGGGCGCCGTGAGCCTCTTGGAGATGACCCGCGCCTACGGTTCGGTGCTGTCCGGCCGCGCTCCGCTCCAGGCCTTCGCCATCCAGGCGATCCGCGGGGCGGCGCCGCAGCCGCTCTATGTCCAGCCCGACGCCGCGCCCGGGGCAACCCTCGCCCAGGAGCCGCGCACGGCGATGCTCGATTCGCTCCAGGCGGTGGTCGAGTCCGGGACCGGACGGGCGGCGCGGGTGCCGGGCCAGATCATCGGTGGCAAGACCGGCACGAGCCAGGATTTCCGCGACGCGTGGTTCGTAGGCATGAGCCCGGATCTCGTGGTCGGGATCTGGGTCGGCAACGACGACGACAGCCCGATGAACCGGATGTTCGGCGGCGAGATGCCCGCCGGGATCTTCCACGACTTCGTCCAGCGGGCGTCGGAGAAGCTGGCCAAAGGGAAGCCGCGCCCCTCCGCGGAACGGTCCGAGCCGGCCCGGGCGCCCATGCCCGCGCCGGCCGCGGCGGGGGATATCCGGGGCGTGCCGGAGGTGGTCGATACCGGGACCCTGTCCCTGCGCGGGCGCACCGTGCGCCTCCTCGGCGTCGAGGGGGAGCGTGGCCATCTCGCCCGCCAGCTCGCGAGCTACCTGCGAAGGCGCGAGGTGGTCTGCACCGGGGTCGCCGACGCCGCCGGCGCCCGGTGCCGGATCGAGGGCGACGACCTCGCCGGGCTGATCCTGGCGGCGGGCGGGGCCCGGGCTGCGGAGGACGCACCCCCGGACCTGCTCGGCGCCGAGGAGCAGGCGCGGGCCGAGCGCGTTGGGCTCTGGGGCCGCTGAGACGTCAGCCCGTCCCGAGCTTGGCCAGGGTCAGCGGATCGGGTTCGGCGGCGAAATACCGGGCCAGCGCCTCTGCGAAGAGGGCCTCGTCCGGCGCAGCGGCGGAAAACAGCGTCAGGCTGGAGCGGAACTTCACGTCGTCCGGGGAGCCGAAGATCGCCCGCGCCGAGCGCCCGGACACGGCGTTGACCGCCGTCGTGCAGGCCCGCAGGCGCGCCCCCAGTATCGGATGCGCGAGATAGGCGCGCGCCTCGGCCAGGGAACCGAGCGCGTAGCGCTGCGCCATCGGGCTCGAACCCAGGCCGGCGATCTGCGGGAAGATGAACCACATCCAGTGGCTGCGCTTCTCCCCGGCCCGCAATTCCGCGAGGGCCTGCGGATAGACGCCGTCCTGGGCCGTGACGAAGCGTCCGAGATCATGCACGTCCGCCATCGCCCCGCTCCTCGCCGCCTCAGTGGGACAACGGCCCGCCGCGCTCCGGGATGCAGGGCGTCCCTGACGTCCCGGCTGGTTTCGTGTAAGCGCGGCCTATGTTCGGCACCCTCGTCGCCTTCATGGTCGCGAATCCGGCGACAAGCCACGCCCTGACGGCCATCCTCGAGACCGGCGGGATGGCGGCCGCCCTGATCCTGCTGCGGACGCCCCGGCCGGAGGGCACCGCTGCGCTCCTGGTCTCGACCTACTATTACGGCCGGGAGGCCGGCCAGCGCGAGCACGACGTCAAGCACGCGGGCTGGGACGCCGTTCAGGCGCATCTCGGCGCCGAATTCCTGTATGGATGGGCCCTGCCGAACCTTCAGCAATGGGTGGCGCCGACCTGCGCAGCCTGGGCGGTGGCGGCCACGATCCTCCTGCTCCGGTCGCGGACCCGGCGCGCCGGCAGCGCTCTCCGGTAGCCTGCTCCGGTTCGAACCGCCCCGCGTTCAGGTCCGCGCGAAGGGGCCGTCCGACGGACCGATCTCGCTCCGGTCGCCGAGGAGTCGGCGGGCCGAGGCGATGATCTGGACCGTGTCGCGGTTGTCGCACTGACGCCGCGCCAGGGCTTCCAGATCACGCAGGTAATCGATCACCGGACTGCGCTGCTTCTCGCCCCGTCCGATCACCGGCTCGACCTTGGCGGTCACCGTCCCGGCGACCGTCTCCCAGAATCCGGGCTGGCAGCCCGCGGGATCTCGACGTGAAGGCTGGTGCATCTTGCGTACCCTTCTGCCTCGCAGGCCGGGTTTGTCGAGCGTTTCGCGGCGCGCCGCATTCACCCATGTTGGATGCGGCGCCGCAATGGCGCGGACGCCCCGACACGCGTGCGCCATTGTCATCGCCGGCCGCCGAACGTCAGGTGTCGGGGCCATCAGGGCGGCCCGCGCCTCCAGGCGGCTGCGTCCGGGCGGGCAGGGAGGGATCGCTATGCCGGCCGATGATTCACCAACCGAGGACCAGTCGGTTCGACCCGATGCCGGCGCGCGACCGGCCGCGCCGCCCGGGGAGACCCGCCTTCGCTCGATCGCCAAGGCCGTGAGCTGGCGCGTCGTCGGAAGCCTCGACACGCTGCTGCTGTCCTACCTGTTCACCGGGAATGTCCTGATCGCCGGTTCCATCGCGTCGACGGAGACCCTGACCAAGACGGTGCTGTACTACCTGCACGAGCGCGGCTGGGGCCTGGTGCGTCTGGGCCGCGCCTGAGAGGGGGCGTATCCCTCCGACAGACCGCGTTCCGCGCGCCGCGACGAAAAAACCCCCGTGGAGGGATCCACGGGGGTTCGGATCGGAGGCACCCCGGTTGGGGGGCCCGGTGCGGTTACTTGATGAGGGCGAGCAGCGCCTTGCCGGCCTTCGTGTTCAGCTCCTTAGCGTCCAAGGTGCCGTCGCCGTCCGGATCGGCCATCTTGAAGCGCGCGGCGACCGCAGCGAGGTACTCCTTCTTGTCGAGGGTGCCGTCGCTGTCCGGGTCGGCCTGCTTCACGCCGGCCTGGCTCAAGCGGCCCTTCAGCTCACGGGCGTCGAGGGTCCCGTCGGAATCCTTCTCGAGACGGTCGAAGGTCGCGGAGGCCACCGCCTCGACTTCCTTCATGTCCACCGTGCCGTCGCTGTCGGTGTCGATCATCTTCACGGCGCTGGCGCCGCCCACGGGCTTGGCCCACGCGGCCGGAACCGAAAGGGTAGACAGCGCGAGGGCTGCGGCGGCGAAACCACTGAGAACACGAAGGGTCATTGCCAAATTCTCCCGAAAAATTATGCCCGATCTTCCTAGTTCGCGATTCGCTTTGCTGCAAGTGCGAAATTGCCGGCCCGAGGTCGTCGGCACGGACAAGACAGATCCTTCATGAGAAAGGGGCCGGCGGTTGCCGGCCCCTCATGTGTTGGACAATCGTCGGAATGCGGGTCGGGGATCGGATCAGGCGAGGGTCGCGAGATCCTGGAACCAATGCTGCGCCTGCACATAGGTCTTCACCCGCGGCGACAGGGCGTGCGGGTTGGTGTCGTGCACCACCCAGACCTGGACCGCGTCATCGACGACGATCTCGTGGATGCGCGCCAGCAGCCTGTTCTGCTCGTCCGTATCGAGGCTGGCCTTCACCTTGTCGCAGAGGGCATCGACCTCGGGGTTGCGATAGTGGCTCCAGTTCACGCCGTTCGGAGCGATCTGCTTCGAGTCGTAAAAGCGCAGGATCGCGTAGAACGGGTCCGAGGTGACGTAGGCGATGTTCTCGGCCGTGACGCCCTTGAGGCTCGGATCCGCAGCCCCCTGGCGCCAGGCGGTGTAGGCCACCTCCAGCTCCACCGTCTTGAATTCGACCTGGATTCCGACCTCCGCCCAGCTCTGCTGGATGAACTCGTTGATCGGCAGGGACAGCATCTGCCCGGTTCCGCCGGTCGGGATCAGGATCGTGGCCTTGACCGGATTCTTCACCGAGAAGCCCGCCTCCGCGACGAGCTTGCGCGCCTGATCGACGTCGGTCTTGATCTGGAAGCTCGGGTTGCCGAACCACGGGCTCGACTGCTGCACCTGACCCACGGCCGGCTGCGCGAGCCCGCCCATCAACTCCACGACGCCCGCGCGGTCGACGGCGAGGTTGGCGGCCCGGCGCAGGCGCAGGTCCCGCCAGGGCGAGCCCTCCAGCATCGAGAGATGGTAGTTCCAGACATGCGGTGTCTCGTTGCCGACGACCCGCATGCCGGCGCCCTTCAGGCGCGGGACCGCGTCGGGGGCCGGCGATTCGATCAGGTCGACCGCGCCGGACAGGAGCGCGTTCACCCGGGCGAGGTCCTCGGGGACGCAGCTGAGCGTGAGCTTGCCGAGCTTCGGCACCCGCTTCGGGTTCCAGTATCCGACGTTCGGCAGGAGTTCGAGGCGCACCCGCGGGACCAGCTGACCCATGCGGAACGGCCCGGTGCCCGAGGGTTCGAAGGCGAACTTCGCCCAGTCGCGGCCGACCTTCTCGTACTGGGCCGGCGAGGAGATCAGGAACCAGAGCATCTGGTAGGGGAACAGGCTGTCGGGCGCCTTGGTGGTCACCTGAACGGTCCTGGGGTCGAGCTTCCGGTAGCTCGCCACGCCGGGCAGGCGCGGGCGGACCTGCGCGGCCTGGCGCTGGTCGAAATGCGGCGCCTCCTTGTTCAGCACCTTGTCGAAGTTCCAGATCACCGCGTCGGCGTCGAAGGCCGAGCCGTCGTGGAAGGTCACGCCCTCGCGCAGGTGGAAGGTCCAGACCTTGGGATCCGCCGGATCGGCCTCCCAGGCGGTGGCGAGCCCCGGGACCATCTTGCCCGGCCGGTCGGCGACGTCGAGTTCCCAGGCGACCAGGGGGTCGTAGAGGGTCAGGCCGGTGAACTGATAGCCGCCGGCGCCCCGGTCGGGCTGGCCGGTGGTCAGCGGCAGATCGGTCATCGAGATGCCGTAGGTCAGGCTGCCGGGGGCCGCACCCTGCGCCCCGGCCCGGCCCGGCGCCCCGAACGCGGCCAGGGCGGCGCCTCCGGCCATCAGCGAGCGGCGTGTCGGCTTGATCGAATCCATCGTGTCTCTCGGCAGAGGGGAACGCGCCGCCCGGAAGCGCCGCCCATCCGTCGGGGGCGCCGCGCCCTAGGCTGCATACGGTATCTTGCATGCATCGTGCCCAACGCCGCAGCCTTCGGTATTTGGCGCCCTACCCCTCCCAGACCTGCCCGGGCCGCAGCGCCAGGAACCGATCGGGGGCGATCCCCTGCGCTTCGAGCGCCGCAGACAGCGCCTCCGCCGGGCGTTCGATGCCCTCGTCGGTGAGCTGGAAGGTGCCCCAATGGTGGCCGAGCGCCTGCTCGGCCCCGAGCAGCGCCAGGGCCTCCACGGCCTCGGCGGGGTTCACGTGCTGGGCCTTCATGAACCAGCGCGGCTCGTAGGCGCCGATCGGCAGGGTCGCCAAGCGGGGCGCCCCGAACCGGGCGCGGATGTCGCGAAACAGGCCGCCGTCGCCGAAGCCGGTATCGCCGACATGGTAGTGGACGCCCCGGGACGAGGTGATCACGAAGGCGCACCACAGCGCCATGCGCCGGTCCTTCACGCCCCGGGCCGACCAATGGTTCGCCGGGGTCAGGTGGACCTGCAGCCCGTCGCCGAGATCGACCGACTCACCCCAGTCGCGGGTCTCGACATGCATCGTGTCGTCGTAGCCGCGCAGGATCGCGTCGTTGCCCAGCGGCGCCACGATCAGCGGCTGGTGCGCTTGCCAGATCCGCGCGAGGGCCGGCCCGTCGAGATGGTCGTAGTGATTGTGGGTGATCAGCACCGCGTCGATGGGCGGCAGGTCGGACAGGGCGATGCCCGGCAGGTTCACGCGCTTCGGGCCGGCGAAGCGGACCGGGCTCGCGCGCTTGGCGAAGACCGGGTCGATCAGGATGTTGCGGCCGGCGACCTGAACGAGGTAACTCGCATGGCCGATCAGCACGACCCGCAATCCCGGGACGCGTTCGGGCGGCCGGTCCGCCGGATAGGGGCTCGGAAAACGCTTCGGCCAGGGCTCCCGCTGGCGCTTGGCCTGCCAGCGCAGGACATCGGGCAGCGACTTGTCGGTCGCCTGGTCCGGCAGGAAGAACCGCAGGCCGTCGAAATGGTCGGAGACGGGCCCCCGGTAATAGGGATTCTTGCCGCGCCGGTGGGCGGCATAGCCGACGCCGCCGAGCGTCATCACCGTGGCCGCACTCGCGACCGTGAGCAGGCTGCGCCGTTTCATGGATGTGACATGGCCGATCGCGCGCGCCGGTCAAGTTCACCGGCCTTGCGGCGGCGGGCCTCAGGGCCTGTCCGGGCCGCGGCGACGGTCAGTCGACGGCCTCGGCGGCGAGCGAGAGCCGCGCCCGGTAGACCACCTTGCCGACGCCGTCGCGCACGCAGGCCACGTAATCCTGGCGCTCGACATCCGGCAGCATGTCGCGGGCGATCGCCGACATGATCCGGGTGACCTTGGCCCGGGCGGCCGGAAGGTCCGGGAGCTCGAAGCCGACCTCGTCGCGGATCGGCTGGGAGCCGTCGTGAAGATCTATGAAGAAGCGAGGCATCGGCCCGAAGCGTCTCGAGAAGAGGTAATGCTTCGCAATCATTGCTCTAGCTATGGTTAACGAGCACTTAATTTCGGGGCTGGACGGTTTTAACGGCCAACCGGCCTAAAGACCAAGAACGCCTGAAACCATCGTCACAGCCAGAACGAGCCTCCAGCCCGCGCCCTCATCCTGAGGTGCCGCGCTCACGAGCGCCAGCGCAACTCCCGTCGCTCCAGCGGATTGGCGAATGCGCGCCCGTCGCGGGCCGATTCCAGCGCCTCGCGCTTCAGGCGGAAGTACCATTGCGAGGGCAGGTCGCCCTGGCCGAACAGCACCATCGTGGGCTTGCGGTCGAGGCCGTCCTGCGCGTGCTGGAGCACCTGCTGATCCTGGGTCAGGAACTGGCGCATCAGCGGGCGGGCGACCGGCCTGAGCAGGTTCAGGGCCGGCATGCTCCAGTAGAGGGCGTTGGTGAGCAGCGTCCGGTCCGGCGTCAGGGGCGTCGCGAAGGTGTAGTTGGCGACACGCTTCGCACCGGCGCGGATCCGCTCCAGGCGCACGCCCGGCAGGCGGAACTCGATCTCGACCTCCGGTACGCCGCCGAGCAGGCGGTAGACCGGCGAACTCGTCGTGGTGGCGTGACTCGTCATGACGAAGCCGTGGGGCACCGGCTGGAAGGTCTTCACCTTCTCGCGGAGCTGCTTCGAGGGCCGGAACCACCAGGAATCGTGGACGAAGGCCACGTGCCCCGGATCCACCAGGCTCAGGGTTGTGAGATCGAAGGAGGCTTCGACCACGAGTTCCACCACCAGAGCGCCCACCGGCGCGAAATCCAGGTCCGGCACGGCCGGCACGTCCCCGCCGTCCGGTCCCGTATGCGGATTGACCCAGAGGAAGCCGGCGCTCTCACGCACCGGGAAGCGCTGGACCTGGATGCGGGAGAAGTCGGCGGCGTCGTGTTCCGACAGGGTCGGCACGTCGCGGCAGCGCCCATCCGTGCCGAAGCGCCAGCCGTGGAACGGGCACATCAGCGTATCGCCGTCGAAGCGGCCCTTGGACAGGGCCATGCCGCGATGCGGGCAGCGGTCGCGGAGCGCGAACGCGGTCCCGTCGGGGGCGCGGCCCAGCACGATCTGCTCGCCGTTCAGTTCCACGGCGCGGAGGCCGGTCTTGCTGCCCGGCGGGCCGAGGCCGCGGGCCTGGCCGACGCAGTACCACGCGTTCCCGAGCGGCTGGCGCATCGCGTCGGGGTCGAGGGCGGCCTCGTCGGTGGGACGCGGCGGGTTGGTGAAGGGGGCGTTCAAAGGGGTTCGGGCTGACCACGGGGCACCCGTCATACGCCCGGCAGGCGGGGCGGGAAAGCGCGCCCCCGGGGAGGACAAACGGGCGCAGCCCCGGGGCTTCACAAGCCGGCCCGGGCCGCCTACCTTCGCTTCACCCGCAACGAACGAAAGGAGGTGATCCAGTGTCTCATTGTCATCAGCCGTGTGTCTCGGCTCATCGGACCTGGACCGTCGCCTCCGGCGCGTCGCTCTAAGACGCGTCAGAGACCCGATCTCGGGACAGTTCCGCCGGACGACACGGTTCGGCAATGGAAGGGCCACCCTCGCGGGTGGCCCTTCGATGTTTCAGGGTCCTGTCCGAGGGTCGCGTCAGCGCTTCTGAAGCTGGAACAGCGGCTGGGCCAGCGCCTCGGTCCGGGCGCGCCACAGGTCGCGCTCCTCGCGCAGGGCATCGCGCTCGCCGACCAGGGCGAGGCGCTCGGCCGAAGTCCGTTCACGCTCGGCCTTCATGGCCTCGCGCTCGGCGTGGAACCGCTCCCGCTCGGCGCGGATCTCCGCCTGCTCGGCCCGCAGATCGTCGAGTGAGCCGATCTCCTCTTGGATGTGCGCGCGCAGAACCCGGATCTCCTCCGCGAGGATCGCCTGGAGCTCGTCCTGATGCTCGGCCTCCAGACGGAGCTTCGCCTTCAGCATCAGGTTCTCGGCCATCAGCTCGGAGATGTCGGCATCCTCGGCCGCCGCATCCGGCCCGGACGGGGCGACGAACCGGGGCGACCACGTGGTATCGGAGGTGTCGCGCCCGGACTTCGCGTCCGGGCGGATCTCCTCCGGCCGCGGCTCGGCCGGGCTGTGCGTCTTCATCGCCGAGAGCCAGTCCCGCAGCGGGCCGGGCGCGGGACGGCCACCGGCCTCGATCGGCGGCAGGGAGCGGGCGGGTTCCGACATCGGCGGCGTCCTGAGCGAAGAGGACCCGATGACAATCCGAACATGCTTAACGATCGGTAAAGGCAACGCGCTTGGCCGACCTCGATCGCGACGCCACGGCGCAGGAAATTGACTTTCCGTGCCGGCGCGGCTACGCCCCGCCCTCCCGATCCGTAGCAGATCGACCAAAGCCAAGCCGACCGGTCCCGCGAGACTGGAGGTCAACGCCCGACAGCGCGTGTGCGCCCTCGGGCGCGATGGGCGTTGGCCGATCCGCCGCGCCGGGACCCGCCGGCCGAGGCACCCGCATGACGCGAGACCAGCAAGCGTTGACTGAAGCGCTGACCATCGAGGACGCGATCAACGAGACCTGCCCGTGGTCGGGCAAGCCGATCTCGGCCGACTCGCTCACCCTCTACAAGGGCGCCGTGGTCGGCTTCTGCAACCCGGAGTGCCGGGACAAGTTCGCCGGTGCCCTGCGCAGCTTCGAGGCCGCCCTCCAGGCGCGCCGCGTCGAGCGCGCCGGGCTCGAACAGTAAGCGCGGGTCCAGAGCATGTTCGAAGGCCTGTCCGACCGCCTCTCCGGCATCCTCTCCGGGCTCACCCGCCGGGGTGCGCTCACCGAGGTCGACGTCACCGCTGCCATGCGCGAGGTGCGCCGCGCCCTGCTGGAGGCCGACGTCGCCCTCGAAGTGGTGCGCGGCTTCACCGACAAGGTGCGCGAGAAGGCGGTCGGCGCCGTCGTGCTCAAGTCGGTGACGCCCGGCCAGATGGTCGTGAAGATCGTCAACGACGAGCTCGTGGCCATGCTCGGCACCGACGCCGAGACCCTGGACCTCAACGCCCCCGCCCCGGTGCCGATCCTGATGGTCGGCCTCCAGGGTTCGGGCAAGACCACCACCACCGCCAAGATCGCCCGGCGGCTCACCGAGCGTGAGAAGCGCAGGGTGCTGCTCGCCTCCCTCGACACCCGCCGCCCGGCCGCGATGGAGCAGCTGGCGGTGCTGGCGAAGCAAGTGGGCGTCGAGAGCCTTCCGATCATCGCCGGCCAGTCGGCGGTGCAGATCGCCAAGCGCGCCCTGGATGCCGCGCGGCTCGGCGGCTTCGACGTGGTGATGCTCGACACCGCCGGCCGCACCACGGTGGACGAGGCCCTGATGGCCGAGGCCGCCGAGGTGAAGGCCGCTACGAGACCCCACGAGGTGCTGCTCGTCGCCGACGCGCTCACCGGCCAGGACGCGGTCAACACCGCCCGGGCCTTCGACGAGCGGCTCGGCGTCACCGGCATCGTGCTGACCCGGATGGACGGCGATTCCCGCGGTGGTGCGGCCCTGTCGATGCGCGCCGTCACCGGCAAGCCGATCAAGCTCGTCGGCGTCGGCGAGAAGGTCGACGCGCTGGAGGAGTTCCACCCGGCCCGGGTGGCCAACCGCATCCTCGGCATGGGCGACATCGTCTCCCTCGTCGAGAAGGCCGCCGAGACCATCGACCACGAGCAGGCGCTCCGCACCGCGGAGAAGATGCGCAAGGGCAAGTTCGACCTGGAGGATCTCTCCATGCAGCTCGGCCAGATGGAGAAGATGGGCGGCATCGGCGGCCTGATGGGCATGCTGCCCGGCATGGGCGCGATCAAGAAGCAGGTCGAGGGCGCCAACCTCGACGAGAAGATGTTCAAGCGCCAGCGCGCCATCATCTCGTCGATGACCCCGCAGGAGCGCAAGAACCCCGATCTCCTCAAGAACAGCCGCAAGAAGCGCATCGCGGCGGGGTCGGGGGTCGACGTCTCGGAGATCAACAAGCTCCTGAAGATGCACCGGACCATGGCCGACATGATGAAGGCGATGGGCTCCGGCAAGCGCGGGATCGGGCAGGCGCTGGGCTCGATGTTCGGCCTGGGCGGGGGCGGCATGGGCGGCGGCATGCCCGGCCTTCCCCCCGGCATGCCGGAACCGACGCCGGAGCAGATCGCGCAGATCGAGAAGCAGTTCGGCGGCAAGCTGCCGCCGATGCCGCCGGGCCTGGGCGGGGGCGGGATGCCCAAGATGCCGGGGCTCCCGGGCCTGGGCGGTCCGAAGCTTCCGGGTCTCGGCGGGTTCATGCCGGGGAAGAAGAAATGAACGTGCTCGCGGCGCAGGCCGTCGATCCCGAACTCGCGCGCCTGCGCGACAGCATCGACAATTTCGATGCGGCGCTGATCCATCTCCTCGCCGAGCGTTTTCGCTGCACGCAGCGGGTCGGCGAGCTCAAGGCCCGAAAGGGGATCCCCCCTTCCGATCCGGACCGGGAGGCCCGTCAGGTCGCCCGGCTCCGCACGCTCGCGGTCGAGGCCAAGCTCGACCCCGATTTCGCCGAGAAGTTTCTGGCCTTCGTGGTCAAGGAAGTCATCCGGCACCACCAGTCGATCGCGGCGACGCACGAGTCGGCGACCGACACCGAGAGAAAGTCGTAAGAAAATGGCCCTGAAGATCCGCCTCACCCGCGGCGGCGCCAAGAAGCGCCCCTATTACCGCATCGTCGTCGCCGACGCCCGCGCCCCCCGCGACGGCCGCTTCATCGACAAGGTCGGCGCCTACGACCCGATGAAGGCCAAGGACGATCCGGCCCGGATCGTGCTCGACAACGAGAAGATCCAGGGCTGGCTCGCCAAGGGCGCGCAGCCGACCGACCGGGTCCTGCGCTTCCTCGACCAGGCCGGCCTCGCCAAGCGTCCGACCCGCAACAACCCGCAGAAGGCCGAGCCCGGCGACAAGGCCAAGGAGCGCGCCGCCAAGCGCGCCGAGAAGGCCGCCGCCCCCGCCGAGGACGCCGCCGCTTAAGGGCCGCGTCATGGCGCGCCGCCCCGCAGGTCCCTCCCCCCGCGACGGCGGCCGCCGCGGCCGCGCGGCCGTCGGCGCGATCGCGCCCGACGCCGCGACCTCGCCCAAGGCGCCGGCCCCGAAGCCGGCCCCGCCGGCCGACCCGAGCCTCGTCCTACTGGGCGAGTTCGGGCGGGCGCACGGGCTCAACGGCGAGGTCCGCCTCAAATCCTACACCGCCGACCCGCTGGCGATCGCCGGCTACGGCGCCCTGATGACGGCGGATGGGCGCAGCCTGTCGCTCGCGGAGGTGCGCCTCGCGCCGGGCTCCTCGCCCGACATGCTGATCGCCCGGGTGACGGGTGTCTCCGGCCGCAGCGCCGCGGAGGCACTGAATCGCCTCGCCCTGTTCGTCCCCCGCGATCGGCTCGCTGCCCCCGGGGACGACGAGGTCTACGCCGCCGACCTGATCGGCGCCACGGCCGTGGACGAGGCCGGGACGGAGATCGGCACGATCGTGGCCGTGCCGAATTACGGCGGCGGCGATCTCCTCGAACTGCGCCCCCCCGGCGGAGGCCCCACGGCGCTGCTGCCGTTCACGAAGGCCTTCGTGCCGCACCTCGACGTGGCGCAGCGCCGCGTCACCGTGCTGGCGCCGGAGGATCTGTTCGCGCCGCCGGGGTTGAAGCCGACCGACGATCCGGGCTGAGCGTTCGAGGCCTCTGCTTCGCTCCGGCTCGTCAGGATGAGGGGGATGGTTTTCCCTCGGCCGAACCGGAGGGATGCCCTACGGCGCCGCCACCGCGGCCCGGGCGATCACCAGCGGTTCCGCGCTCATCGCCAGCGGCCCGTCGAAGGGGCGCTCGTGCAGGGCGATCAGGCCGAGGGTGGTCACCATCGCCAGCGAGAAGGTCGTCAGCACCGTCGCCTGGGCGGCCGGGTGCTCCGTGTGAACGAGCCCGAGGGCCACCAGGGTCAGCGCCGCCAGGATCAGGAGGGTCAGCCATTTGGTTCCGTCGCTGGCGGTCTGGCTGAGCGCCAGCCGTTCGCCGCGGTCGCCCCGCAGGGCCATGGCGGCGCCGACCAGCGCGGTGTGGGTGGGCGCGCCCGCCTCCGCGGTGATCTTCGGGTCGGACACCGCCTCCAGGAGCCGCCGCAACCCGACCCCGGCCTCCGGGGCGTAGCCGCCCTCGCTCATCCGCGGCCATTCCCGCTCGATCACCGCGTCGAGATAGCCGACGAGGGCCGCCCGGATGTTGCGCATGTCGGAGGCCGAGGCGAGGCTGAGATCGTAGAGCGCCAGGGCGTCGGCGCGTTCGGCCTGGAGGGCGCGGGCGGCCGAGCGCTGGCGCTCCCAGGCATCGTTGGCCACGAAGCCCGTGAGCAGGGCCAGCAGGGTCGCGAGCGCGGTGAAGTAGGTCGGCACCATGCCGGCGCCGAGGCGGCGCATCATCGGACGCGTCCGGCGCAGATGCGACAGCCCGTACAGGACCGCGCTGAGGAGGCCGAACGACAGGGCCAGCACCGCGAAGATCGCCCAGAGCGGTTGATCGAGCCAGAGTCCGAGGAGCATGCGGCGGCCTGCAGCGTGGGCGACGAGCCGCGATGCTGACAACCTTGGGCTGAGAAACCGTGAAGGTCCGCGCCGATTCGCAGGCGTTACCGCCGGGTCGCCCCGTCCCGGCAGGGGTGGATCGCCTCCGGCGCCGGCCGCTGCTCGGGCGCGGGTGCGGCGAACACCGCGAGGTAGGCTCCGCCCTTCAGCGGGTGGAAGCCGGTCTCCCGGTAACCCGCGGCCTTGAGCTCGCAGCGCAGGAGCGCCGGCGGTGTGCCGTGGCGGGAGGGGATGTCGTCGGCGTCCACGATGCCGACGCGACCGCCCGGGCGCATCGCCGAGGCGAGGTTGTGGAGCAGGCCGAAGGGCTGGGTGATCTCGTGGTACATGTGCACGAGGATCGCCGCGTCGACGGCGTTCGGGGGCAGGCGCGGATCGTGCGGCTCGCCCTGCACCACGGTGACGTTGGACAGATCCTTCACCCGGGTTTCCAGGGCGGCGAGGTACTCCGGAGTGACGTCCTCGGCCAGCACGCGGCCGCCCGGGCCGACCCGGGGGCTCAGCCGGACCACGTAGTAGCCGCTGCCGGCACCGATATCGGCCACCGTCTCGCCGGGCACGATGCCCATTCCCCTGGCGACCTGATCGAACTCGCCCGCCTTGTCGCGCTCGGCCTCCGCGGACCAGCGGGGCGCCACGATCTCGGCCACCGGCCGATCGGGCTTCGGGAACGCCCCCGTGGGCGCGCCTGGAGGGGCCAGCGGTCCGGCCGCGAGGGCCGGACCGGCGAGGACGAGGGAGAGAAGGGCCGCCACGCGCATCATCGCCGACAACCCACCGCGCGCGGATCGGTGCCCGGGCCGTTGACCGTGCCGCACCCCGCGCGCGATCAAGCGCCATGACGCGCGCGGACACGCCCTGGCGGGCCACGATCCTGACCCTCTACCCGGAGATGTTCCCCGGGCCCCTCGGCATCTCGCTCTCGGGCGACGCGCTCGCCCGGGGCACCTGGAGCCTGGAGGCCCGCAACATCCGCGAGCACGGGCTCGGCCGCCACCGGGCGGTGGACGATACGCCCGCCGGCGGGGGCGCCGGCATGGTGCTGCGCTGCGACGTGCTGGCCGCCGCCATCGACGCCGCGAGCCCGGCCGACGACCCGCGCCCGCGCCTGCTGATGTCCCCCCGCGGCCGGCCGCTGACCCAGGCGCGCGTGCGCGACCTCGCCGCGGGGCCGGGGGCGCTGATCGTCTGCGGCCGGTTCGAGGGGGTCGACGAGCGCGTCATCGCCGGGCGCGGCCTGGAGGAGGTCTCGATCGGCGATTACGTGCTCTCGGGGGGCGAGATCGCCGCCCTGGTGGTCCTCGACGCCTGCGTCCGGCTCCTGCCCGGGGTGATGGGCAAGGTCGCATCCGGCGTCGAGGAGAGCTTCGAGGGCGGGCTCCTCGAATACCCGCACTATACGCGGCCCCGGGACTGGGAGGGCCGGCCGATCCCCGACGTGCTGTCCGGGGGCAACCACGGCGCCATCGCCCGCTGGCGGCGGGCGGAGGCCGAGCGCATCACCGTCGAGCGGCGCCCGGACCTGCGCGGCACCGGCGCGCCAAATCAGGCCACCTCGAGGTCGATCACCGGGCCGTCGCGATCGTGATCCAGCGGATCGCGCCGCAGCGGCTGGCGCAGCGGCCGCCGGAGATGGCTCGGAAGCGCGACATGGGCCGTTAAGGCTCCAATAACCACAAGCAGAGCAGACCAGACCGCCAGTATCGCGGCGCTGTGGATGGACATGGGCGTACCTCGAACACAACACGGCACGCTGTTAAGGCTAATGCCCGTGGCTTAATCGACGGTTCCACGCCTGTCCGCGGAGAGTCCCGGCCGGGGGCAGGCAGCGAAGATCGCTGGCCCGGCGGGCGCTTGCAAGACAGACGCTTTGGGCGCATGCGCGAGCGCGGGAGGCGCCGCCCCGCCGCGGAGCATCCCCTGCAAGGATGGATTGCGATGACCAGCCGCCCCGCGCAGCGCCCGCGCGTGCCCCATTTCTCCTCCGGCCCCTGCGCCAAGCGCCCCGGCTGGACCCCCGCCGCCCTCGCCGACGCCGCCCTCGGCCGCTCGCATCGCTCGGCCCTCGGCAAGGCCAAGCTCGGCCGGGCCATCGACTTGACGCGGTCGGTCCTGCAGGTGCCCGCCGATTACCGCATCGGGATCGTGCCGGCCTCGGACACCGGCGCCGTCGAGATGACGATGTGGACGATGCTGGGGCCGAGGCCGGTCGAGGTCGCCGCCTGGGAGGCCTTCGGCAAGGAGTGGGTCACCGACGCGCTGAAGCAGCTCAAGATCGATCCGCGCATCCACCAGACGCCCTACGGCGTCCTGCCGGATCTCGCGGCGATCGACACGCGAGGCAGCGACGTGGTCTTCACCTGGAACGGCACCGCGGCCGGCGTGAAGGTGCCCGACGGCGACTGGATCGCCGCCGACCGTGCCGGGCTGACGATCTGTGACGCCACCTCGGCGGCCTTCGCGCAGCCGCTGCCCTGGGACAAGCTCGATGTCGTCACCTTCTCCTGGCAGAAGGTGATGGGCGGCGAGGCGGCGCACGGCATGCTGGTGCTCTCGCCCCGGGCGGTCGCGCGCCTGGAGAGCCACACGCCGGCCTGGCCGCTGCCGAAGGTGTTCCGCCTCACCAAGGATGGGAAGCTGATCGAGGGCATCTTCAAGGGCGACACGATCAACACGCCGTCCATGCTGGCGGTCGAGGATTACCTCGACACCCTCGACTGGGCGGCGCGGATCGGCGGCCTGCCGGCGCTCCACGCCCGGGCGGACGCGAATGCCAAAATCATCTACGATTGGGTGGCGCGCACGCCCTGGATCGCACCGCTGGCGGTCGATCCGGCGACCTACTCGAACACCGGCGTCTGCCTGGTGATGGCCGATCCGGACGTGCTCGCCCGGGGCGACGCGGCGGTCTCGGCCTTCGCGGCCGGGATGGTCGAGCGCCTCGACCGGGAGGGCGTCGCCCTCGACATCGGCGCCTACCGCGACGCCCCGGCGGGCCTGCGGATCTGGTGCGGCGCCACGGTGGAGACGGCGGATCTCGAAGCGCTGACGCCCTGGCTCGACTGGGCCTTCGCCGAGGAGAAGGCGGCGCTGAGCAAGGCGGCGTAGGACCGTTCGCTTTGGCGTGCCAACCGGGGCCGCGGATACGCGACCCCGTATTCGAGAGGGTCTCGTTGCGTCCCTCGATTCGCGCGATGCCTGGGCGCGCTTCAGGAACCTCGCCATGACACGCCACGCCGTCGTCCGCTGTGCCTGGGATCCGGACGCGGCGGTCTGGTACGTCTCCGAAAGTGACGTCCCGGGCCTCGCTACGGAAGCCGAGTCGCTTGACGGACTCAGGCGCAAGCTCCCGGGGATGATTCAAGATCTGCTGGAAGACCTGCAGGACGGGGATCTCGAAGTTGACCTCATCGCCTACGCGCATGATCGTGTGCGCGTTGGGGCGGCGTGACCGATTATACGCCCGATCTCAAGAAACTGCTCCGTGCCAGCGGTTATCGATTCTTCCGCATGGGTCGCGGCGACCATGAGATCTGGCAGCACGCGGAGACCGGCCGCTAGGTCGTCATCGATGGCAGCATCAAATCCCGTCATACGGCAAACGGCGTCCTGAAGCAGGCCGGCCTTCCGAAGGCATTCTGAGAGCCTGTTCGACGAAGGCGGCGTATCCTGGCGCGTGCGCTGAAGGATCGGCCGCACCGCGATCGTACGGTCAAGCACGTGCCTCCCCAAACAAAAAACCCCGGCCCACGCGGAGCCGGGGTTTTCCTCTGGAGGACGCGGCCCCGCAGGGCCGCGCCGGTCGCTCTCAGTAGTTGTAGGCGCGCTCGCCGTGATCGGCGATGTCGAGGCCCTCGCGCTCCTCCTCCTGCGTCACCCGCAGGCCGATGGTCAGGTCGACCAGCTTGTAGAGGATCGCCGAGCCGACGCCCGACCACAGCAGGGTCAGGCCGACCGCTTCGGCCTGCACGATGAACTGGCTCATCATGTCGTAGGCCCCGACCACCATCTCGCCCGGCTTGGTGGAGTAGTCCGGAATGCCGACGCCGCCGAGGTTCGGATCGACCAGGATGCCCGTCGCCAGGGCGCCCAGGATGCCGCCGACGCAGTGCACGCCGAACACGTCGAGCGAGTCGTCGTAGCCGATGGCGTTCTTCACCGTTGAGCACATCACGAAGCAGACCACGCCGGCGACGAGGCCGAGCACGATCGAGCCCATCGGGCCGGCGAAGCCCGAGGCCGGGGTGACGGCCACGAGGCCGGCGATCGCCCCCGAGACCATGCCGAGCAGCGACGGCTTGCCCTTGAGCGCCCACTCGGCGAACAGCCACGCCACCGCGGCCGCGCAGGTCGCCACGAAGGTGTTGAGCATCGCCAGCGCGGTGGTGCCGTTGGACTCGAGGTTCGAGCCGGCGTTGAAGCCGAACCAGCCGACCCAGAGCAGCGAGGCGCCGATCATCGTCATGGTCAGCGAGTGCGGGGCGAGCAGGTCGCGGCCGTAGCCGATCCGCTTGCCGAGCATCAGGCATCCGACGAAGCCCGCGATCCCGGCGTTGATGTGCACCACGGTGCCGCCGGCGAAGTCGAGGGCGCCCTTCTGGAAGAGGAAGCCGGCATCCTTGTTGACGGCGTCGAGGGCCGCCTGCGCGGTCGCCTTCGAGGCATCGTCGGTGGCGGCGGCCAGCGCCTTGGCGGCGTTGCCGACGGCATCCGGGCCGCCCCAGTACCAGACCATGTGGGCCATCGGGAAGTAGATGAGCGTGACCCAGAGGATCATGAACACCACCAGCGCCGAGAACTTCATCCGCTCGGCGAAGGCGCCGACGATCAGCGCCGGAGTGATCATCGCGAACGTCATCTGGAAGCAGATGTAGACGTATTCGGGGATCACGACGCCGTTGGAGAAGGTCGCCACGGTGGAGTTCGGGTCGACGCCCTTCAGGAACGCCTTCGAGAATCCGCCGACGAAGTCGTTGATGCCGGCGCCGTTGGTGAAGGCGAGGCTGTAGCCGTAGAACACCCACAGCAGGCCGACGATCGCCACGATGGCGAAGACCTGGGTCAGGACCGAGAGCATGTTCTTGGTGCGCACGAGGCCGCCGTAGAACAGGGCCAGGCCGGGGACGCTCATCATCAGCACCAGGGCCGAGGAGATCAGCATCCAGGCCGTGTCGCCCTTGTTGGGGATCGGGGACGGCGGCGGCGCCGCGGCTTCGGGTGTCGGCGTCTGCGCGAGGGACGGCTCGATCAGGATGGCGGCGATGGCCGCCCCTCCCAAGCCGAGCATGAGGGCGTGACGAAGTTTCATGGGCACGTGGCTCCCGGTCGTGATTCGTATCGTTTCAAGGAAGTCGGGGGTCTGCGGGCCCGGGCGTGCCGGGCCGCGGATCAGAGGGCGTCGGCGTCGGTCTCGCCGGTCCGGATGCGCACCGCCTTCTCCAGCGGCATCACGAAGATCTTGCCGTCGCCGATCTGGCCGGTGCGGGCGGCCCCCGCGATGGCGTCGATGACGCTCGAGGTCAGATCCGAGGCGACGGCGACCTCGATCTTCAGCTTGGGCAGGAAGCTCACGGCATATTCGGCGCCGCGGTAGATCTCGGTATGGCCCTTCTGCCGGCCGTACCCCTTCACCTCCGTCACCGTCAGGCCGTGGACGCCGATTCCGGTGAGCGCGTCGCGCACCTCCTCGAGCTTGAACGGCTTGATGATGGCCATCACGATTTTCATGGGCGACGCCCCCTTCGCAGTCCGTGGGAACCGTTGCCGACGCCCGATCCGCGCGACGACCCGGCCGGGGTCGTCCGCAGGCTCGGGATGGCCCGCGGTTGAACGTCGCCATTCAAGGACTATGCCACGCAAGCTTGGCCGGGAACCTTTCCGCCCCGGCCAATTCTGCCCATGGATTAGCCGCCGCGGATCAGATCACGCGCACCCGCCGGCGCCGAAATGCACATCAGGCGGGCAATTTGCCCCACGTGCGTGCATGATTCCGTGCCGTTGGCGGACACGGGCGACGCGGCATCTTAATCCGCCTGGGGACGGATAAGCCCCTCCTGCGCCACCGAGGCCACCAGGTTTCCGGCCCGGTCGAAGATCTGGCCGCGGGCGAATCCCCGGGCGCCGCCCGCCACCGGGCTGTCCTGCGCATAGAGCAGCCAATCGTCGATCCTGACCGGCCGGTGGAACCAGAGCGCGTGGTCGAGGCTCGCCGCCTGGATGGTGGGATCGAAGACCGAACGCCCGTGCGGGATCAGCGACACGTCGAGCAGGGTCATGTCGGAGGCGTAGGCCAGCACGGCCCGGTGCAGGGCCGGATCGTCCGGCAGGGCGGCAGCGGCGCGCAGCCAGACGTTGAACACCGGCTCGGGCGGTCGTCCGCCCCCCCCGGCGGGGACGTACCGGTTCAGGTCGACGGGACGCAGGGCGATCGGCCGCGCCCGGCCGAAATAGGCGGCGATCGCCTCCGGCATGCCGCCGCCGCCGGCCGCCGCGAGGGCCTGGCCGTCGAGGAGCCCCTCCGGCCCCGCCACCGCGGGCATCGCCGGCTGGTGGACGAAGCCGTCCTCCGCCACCTGATAGGAGACCGTGGTGGCGAAGATCGCCCGCCCGCGCTGGATCGCCTTGACCCGGCGGGTGGTGAAACTCCGGCCGTCGCGGATGCGCTCGACCTCGTACACGATGGGCGTGCGGGGATCGCCGGGCAACATGAAGTAAGCGTGGAGCGAGTGAACCGGGCGGTCGTCCGGCACCGTGCGGGTGGCGGCGACCAGCGCCTGCGCCACCACCTGGCCGCCGAAGACCCGCCGCCAGCCGGTCTTCGGGTTCTGACCGCGGAACAGGTCGGTCTCCAGCCGCTCCAGGTCGAGGATGGCGATCAGCTCTGCGACGGCATCGGTCATCGCGTCGGTGTTGGCGTCGGTCATGACCCGCGGGGTTTCCGTTCGTTGCGCGCGTGCGACATAGGCCTTTCGGACGAACCAATCCACGCGTCCCGCCCGCGGGATGCACACCGGAGATCCGCCCCATGACGGCCGAGACGCCCCGCCCCGGAAGCCGCAGCCTCCTGATCGCCGGCGGCGGCCTGCCCAGCCTCGCCCTGGCGCTGGCCCTCAAGCAGGCCCACGGCCCGGCTTTGGCCGTGACGGTGATCGATCCGGGGGCCGCCGACCCGGCCCGGCACCGCGGCCGCGCCTACGCGGTGGCGGCGGGCGGCCGACGGATGCTGGAGCGGCTCGGCGTCTGGGACCGGGTCTCGGTCGCGGCCGAGCCGATCACCGAGATGGTGATCAGCGACAGCCGCCTGGCCGACCCGGTGCGGCCCACCTTCCTCACCTTCGGCCGGGAGGCGGGGGACGACCGGGACGACGGCACGCCCTTCGCCCATATGGTCGAGGCCGAGCCGCTGGCCGCGGCCCTGGCGGAGGCCTGCCGGGCGGCGGGGGTGGGCTTCGTCACCGCGGGGGTCGAGCGCGCGGTGGCGGACGGCGCGGCGATCCGCGCGGCGCTGACGACCGGCGACAGCCTGCGGGGCGACCTGCTGGTGGCCGCCGACGGCGCGCGCTCGCGCCTGCGGGAGGCGGCGCGGATCGGCTGGGTCGGCTGGTCCTACCCGCAGATCGGCATCGTGGCGACCATCGGCCATGCCCGGCCGCACGGGGGACGCGCGGTCGAGCATTTCCTGCCCTCGGGCCCCTTCGCGATCCTGCCGCTGCGGGACGGCGGGACCCTGGGCCATCGCTCCTCCATCGTCTGGACCGAACGGTCCGACGAAGCCGACGCCCTGCTGTCGGGCGAGCCCGACGAGGTGCTGGCCGAGATCGAGCGCCGCTTCACCCTGGATCTCGGGGCCCTCGCGCTGGAACACGGGCCGAGCCGGCACCCGCTGGCCTTCGGGCTCGCCCGGGCCTACCACGCCGAGCGCCTCGCCCTGCTGGGCGACGCCGCCCACGTGATCCATCCGATCGCCGGGCAGGGACTCAATCTCGGGCTCGCCGATGCCGCCGCGCTGGCCGAAGCGGTGACCGGTGCGCTGCGCCTGGGCCTCGACCCCGGCGGTCCCGACGTGCTGCGCACCTACGAGCGCGCCCGGCGCTTCGACAGCTTCGCCATGGCGGCGGCCACCGACGGGCTGAACCGGCTGTTCTCGAACGACGCGCTGCCGCTGCGGATCGCCCGCGACCTCGGCCTCGGCATCGTGGACCGGCTGCCGAGGCTCAAGCGGTTCTTCATCGGCGAGGCCGCCGCCGCCCGCGGCTCGCGGCCGCGGCTGATGCGGGGGGACGGGCTGTAGGGGGCGACACGCCGGTGCGGATGCGTGCCGTTCGGAAGCATCGTCCGGTCGAGGGATGGGGCAGTCCGGAGCCGGCGGGCGCCCGCCCTCCCCCCCCCTCTGCGGGGGCGGGTGGCCCCTGCCTCAGCAGGGGTCGGGCCGGGACGTCGTCCTGCAGGAGGGGAACCGGCTTCCGAACAGGGCAGAGCCGGTTTGAAGCGCACAGCCCTTTTCTGAATCGTCGCTCCCCTCTCCCGACCCCCTTCGGGGGCCACCCTCCCCCGCAGAGCGGGGAGGGAGAGACGCAGGTTTGGCCGTTGCGTGCATCCGTGCGCCTCGTCACTCAGGGAGCATCGGTCAGGCCGCCGCCTCCGCCCGGCGCTCCGTGATCCAGCGCGTCGCCTCGGCCCGGGGGGCGACCACGTCGATGTCGGTGCGCAGCTGCGGGCTGTAGGCCGGATCCTCCGCCAGCACGTCGTTCCAACGGCGCAGGAAGCGCGCGATCTGCGGGCCCGGGGCGAAGCTCGCCTGCCGCGAGGCGCTCTCGTGGTGCGCCATCTCGGCGAACGGCGTGTAGACGATCCGGTAGCCGAGCTGGCGCAGCTTGAGGCACAGGTCGACGTCGTTGAAATCGAGGGCGAAATCCGCGTCGAACCCGTTGACCGCCTCCAGCACCGCCTTGCGCGTGGCGAAGAGCGCGCCGGTCACCGCCGAACAGTCGCGCTGGGTGAGCGCCCAGTCGCCGTAGGTCGGCTCGGCCGCATCCCGGTTGTACCAGGGATGGGCGAAGACATCGAAGATGCCGCCGGTCATGCCGGCGTGCTGGAGCCTGCCGTTCGGGAACAGCAGCCGGCCGCCGACGCCGCCGACGCCGCGGTCCAGGGCGAAGGTCAGGAGCGCCTCGATCCAGCCCGGCCGGCGCACCACCAGGTCGTCGTTCATGAGGATGACGAGGTCGGTCTCGGCGGCCCGCCAGAGCAGGTTCATCTTGGCGGCGTAGTTGAACGGCTCCCCCGGCGCCCGGGTCGTGAGCAGGCGGGTCACCCGGAAGCGGTCGTTGCGGCCGCGGTAGATCGCGTCGTTGTCCGTATCGTCGCCGATCAGCACATGGATCCGGTCGGCCGAGTAGGTGCTGCGGCCGAGACTGTCGAGGAGGTTGATCACGTGCGGCTTGGCACCGTCCAGCGCCCGGCCGTCATCGTCCTTCGGACGGCTCTGGTTGGTCGGCACCACGAGGGTGACGGCCGGCCGCGCGTCGAGGCTCCGGCGGATCTCCAGCGTGTCGGGCGTCAGCCCCGGGGTCGCGCGCAGGGGCACGCCGGTCGTCTCGAACCACCGGTCCAGGGTGTGGCCGCGGGCCGTGCGGGTCGCCTTCGGGCGCTCCAGCGGCGAGGCGATCAGCGTCTCGGGGATGCGGTCGATCCCGATCCCCGCGGAAATCGCCGCGAGCAAGAACCGGAACCAGGCGGCGCTGCCGTGGCGCAGGCCGAATTCGGGGCCGATTCCCGTTAGGACCGAGGCGCGGATCAGGAGCGGGAAGCCGATATAGTCGTCGGCCATCAGCAGGGCCGGGTTGAAGGCCGGCTTGCAATGGACATTCCGGACCTGACCCGCGCCGTCAACCACGGCGTCGTCGCCGTAGAAGATGCCGATATCGGGCCACGCCGCCATCGCGGCCGTGAGATGCGCCACGAGGGCGGGGTGCAGCTCGGAGGCCGCGGGCGCTACGAACAGAGCCCGGCAGGCCGGCAATTGCCCGGCGGCAACCTGGCCGAGCCGGCGCTCGTCGACGGGGCGGAACTGCGCGTCGAGGGGCAGCGGCAGGATCGAGTCCGGCCACGGACACGCCCCCCAGGAGGCCGACGGGGCCGGGACCGGTTTCTTCTTCAGCACGGGTCGCGTCTCCGGGGCGTCAGGAACGTTCGGCGGCGAGGAGACGCGACAGGCTCGCCTCCATGGCGGAGGCCACCGCGGCGATCGACAGCCGCGCGCGGATGCGCGCCCGGGCAGCGGCACCGATCCGCCCCGCATCCCCGCTCGCCACCGCCCGGGCGGCGTCGGTGAGCGCCCGGGCGAGGTCGGCCTCGTCCACCTGGCCCCACTCGGCGCCGCGCAGGTACGGACCGTAGGTCCGGTCCAGGGCGGCGATCTCGGCCTTCACCGGGAAGCCGCAGGTCGCGTCGAGGAAGTCGCGGCTGCCGCCGTAATCGGTGGCGACCACGACCTTGCCCATCTCCATCGCCTCGGCGATCGTCAGGCCGAACCCCTCGGACGAGTGCGACGAGGCGTAGACCGCACAGAGTTCGAACAGGGCGCCGAGTTCGTTCTGGGAGAGGGGCTGGTCGATCACCACCACGTCCCCGGTCCTGCCCACGAGGTCGAGGAGCTTCCTGCCCTCCTCGGGCAGGTCGAAGACGTGCTTGGTCTTGAGCACGAGCTGCCAGCCCGCCTGCCCCAGTCCGGCCGCCCGGAAGGCCCGGATCAGGGCATGCGGGTTCTTGCGGGCGAGGTAGCTCGACCCGTCGAAGGCGTAGAGGATGACCTTCTTGGTGGCATCGATGGCGAAGGCCTTGCGGAGGTTGGACTTGGCGGCGGCGCTGGCCGGCTCGCCGGCCTCGTTCTCGACCACGTAGGGGACGACATCGACCGGGATGTCGGTGATCTGCCGGAAGATCGCCGCGCAGAATTCCGTGGGCGCCCAGATCGCGTCGAGCCCGTCCACGGTGGGGAGCCAGCCCCCGGGCACGTGGGAGGTCTCCCAGACGAACAGCCCGACCTTCAGCCGCGCCTGCGCGGCGATGGCCTGCTGCCGGTCGCTCATCAGGGAATGCCAGCTGTCGCCGTTGAAATGCACCAGGGCGACGTCGGCCGGGCCCGAGAAGGTCCGGGCCTGCCAGGCCGGCGCCACCCGGGCGTGGACGTGGAACGGCCGCTCCATCGGATGGACGTTCAGGGCGAAGGGGGCCCGGTGCAGGGCGCGGGCGTAGCTGCGGGCCGCGACGCCGAGCCCGTTGGCGTAGTTCATCGGCGAGACGAAGGCGACGCGCAGGGGCCGGTCCGGCGCCTGGGGGCTGCGCAGGTCGGCCCAGATCTTCGCGCCCGGATACGTGTAGGTCACATCGAGCCGGTCGAGGTCGAAGCCGCGCTCGGCGATCGCCTCCCGCACGGCCGCGCCGCCGATCGCGGCGTGCTCGCCCAGGAGCGAGCGCTTCACGAACGGGAAGCCCTGCGCCAGCATGTTCTCCCAGTCGAACAGGGTGCGGTTGTTGCGCGGGTCGTTGACCAGCGACATGTGCTTGTTCTGCGCCGAGAACAGGCTGCGCATGCCGAGCCCCGCCGCCCGCATCCGTCCGGAGAAGGTCAGCTCGTACTCGGTGATGACCGCGTTCTTGTCCGGCCAGTTCGCCACCGCCTGGAGGAAGCGGTTGAACGCATAGGACGACAGGCAGCGCCGCTTCAGGGCCAGGAAGAAGCTCTGCAGGTGGTGACTGTAGTAGAAATTGTCGGCGAGCCCGATCACCGCCTCCGGGAAGGCGTCGATCTTGGCCAGCAGCCCGGTGAAGTCGCCGCGGTCGAGGGGGCCGACGAGGCTGTCATTGGCGAGGTACAGGGTCTCGCAATCGAGCAGGTCGACATCCTCCAGCAGGACATGCGCCCAGGCGGCGAAGTCGAAGCCCCGGTTCTCGCGCAGGTAGACGGAGGCGCAGAGGTCCAGGATCGCCTGCGGGACGGCGTTCTTGTGCTGGTCGGCCGCGATGATCAGGACGATGTCGATACCGTTCTGCGCGAAGGCCTCGAGATAGGGCTCGACATGGCCCCGGATCCGGCCCTCGGGGGCGTGGGTGATGAACAGGGCGGTGCGGTCGTGCCGGCGCGGTTCCCGCTTCAGGCAGGACAGGCGGGCCTCGGCGGCTTCCGGCACGGCGGCCTCGGCGACCCGGCGGGTCAGGCGCCCGGCCTCCAGGCCGGTGGTGACGTAATCCACGAGCGGGTTGAGCCCAAGGGCTGCCACCTTCGGATAGCGGGCGCGGTACCAGGGCGCGTCGAAGCGCGGCGACGGGCTGGTGGTGCGGCCGCCATCGGCGAGGAAGTGGACCAGCGGGTTTGGCCCGGCCGGATCGTCGGCGAGATGGGTCTTCGTGTACCAGCGCGTGTCGAACCAGGGGCCCGGATCGAGCCCCTCGGCGGCGCCGTGTTCCAGATAATGCACCAGGGGGTTGAGGCTGTCGGCCCGCACCGCGGCGGATTGGGCGGCGTACCAGTCCGGATCGAACAGCGGGTGCGGCGCGTGGCGGCGGTAGCCGCCGGCCATCACGTAATGCTCCAGCGGCTCGAGCCCGCTGGTCTCGGCCTCCGGGCAGCGCCCGCGGTAGAAGGCGGCATCGAACAGGCCGGACCGGCGGATCAGGTCGACATGCCGCGACAGGCCGGCGAATTCCTCCGGGTTGCGCAGGTAGCCCTGCTTCCGGCCGGTCTCGTAGAAGTGGCTCAGGGCATTGCCGCCGGCCGCGCGGGCATCCGGATAGCGGGACAGGTACCAGGCGCTGTCGAACAGCGGCGATGGGTCGGTGTCGGTCCGGCCCAGGAAGTCGAGGAACGCCCGGCCGCGCTGCCCGGCGCCGCCGAGATAGCGCTCGGCGTACCAGTCGGGATCGAACAGCGGGTTCGGGCGGATCCCCGCCGCGGCGCCGCGGTCGAGGTAGTGGAGCACCGGGTTGATGCCCTCCGCCCGCAGCCCCGGGACGGAATCGAGGTAGAGGTCGCCGTGGAACAGCGGGTGCGGCCAGCGTCCCTCGCGACCGCCATGGACCGCGTAGTGGAGCGCGGGGTCGAGCCCCTCGCCGACCACGTCGGGGTAGCGCCGGGCGTACCAGGCCGGGTCGAACAGGCCGGATTCCTTCACCGCGCGGATGAGATCCGCCTGCCGGGGCTCGGTGCGGCGGCGGCGCTTCAGCCGCCGGGTCAGCGGACGCGCGAGGGTTTGCGCCGCCCCGGCGAGGCCGGCTTTCTCCGACGATCCGGCGACGAACACATCTCGAAAACGCATGGTCAGGTCCGGATACGCGGGAAGCCCGCAAAGCTGCCCACGCCGCGATCCGCGAGAGACATCAGAGGGTTCGGCCGGCGGTCGCAGGCACGACCGTCCCGGCATGCGCGCCTTCCTAATGGTCCGGGCCGCCCGCGCCAAGGGCGGGGTCCGGTGCCGTCCCGGTCGCGGATCGGGGTGGATCGGCGCCGAAGGCGGGCGCCCCGTGCCGGAACGCGTGCTAGGGGAGACCCATCGGGCACGCCGCGCGACACGATCGGGCGCGCTCGCACGCCAAAATCCAAGCCGTGACCCATCAAGCCGTGACCCATGGAGTCGACCGTATGAGCGAACGCATCATCCTCCGCGCCGGCGAGGCGCTCGTGGCGGGCGGGCCGCCCAACACCGCCTCCGAACCGGAGGTCATCATCGGCGAGCTCGACGGGCCGGTCGGCACCGCGATCGCGACGCTGACCGGCGATCAGGTCGTCGGCCACAGCCGGGTCTTCGCGCTGCTCAACACCGACATCATGGTCCGGCCGGTGACGCTCTGCGTGTCCAAGGTGAGCGTCACCGAGAGCAAGTACACCTCGATCCTGATGGGCACGGTCCAGTTCGCCATCGCCAACGGCGTGCTCGACGCGGTGCGGGCGGGCTACATCCCCAAGGAGAAGGCCAACGATCTCGGCATCATCTGCTCGGTCTGGCTGAGCCCGGGGGTGATCCAGGCCGAGACGGTCGATCACAAGGCGCTGTTCGAGATCCAGCGCAGGGGCATGACCGAGGCGATCCGCAAGGCCATGACCAACGAGCCGTCGATCGACTGGCTGCTGGAGAACCAGGACAAGATCGTGCACAAGTATTACACGATGGGTCTTGAGGGGAAGATCTGATTATTTAAGCGCAAAGATCTCCCGGAACCGTTGGCCGCAAACCGGGCACGACCTCCGCGGATCCGCCGGGCGCCGCGTGAGGCCCCCGCGCGCCGCGTGAGGCCGCCGCGGAGGCGTCGCCATGGCGCAACGATGGCGGCGTCTCCGAGCCCGTCACTTCTCGCGCCCCCGGATCTCCCCGCGAATCACCGTGCGGCGATCCCGACCTTGCCAGCCCGGTGCGAACGGCCCCACATTGGCCGGATGACCGGTGGGGTCCCGCGGGACTCCGGGGGCAGGAGATGGACATCGGCATGACGCAGGGGATCAGCCCGGCCACCACCCTCGACGACGGTATCGTCGCCACCGCGGAGAGCTGCCTCGCCGCCGTCGGCGCGGCCCGGGACGCGATCCACGGGGTGATCTTCGGGCAGGAGAAGGTCGTCGACCTCGCCCTCGTGACCATCCTGGCCGGCGGCCACGGCCTGCTGGTCGGCCTGCCCGGCCTCGCCAAGACCAAGCTCGTCGAGACGCTGGGCACCGTGCTCGGCCTCGACGCGCGGCGGGTGCAGTTCACCCCGGACCTGATGCCCTCCGATATCCTCGGCACCGAGATTCTCGAGGAGGATGCCGACCGCCGCCGCGCCTTCCGGTTCGTGCAGGGACCGGTCTTCACCCAGCTCCTGATGGCCGACGAGATCAACCGGGCGAGCCCCCGCACGCAATCGGCCCTGCTCCAGGCGATGCAGGAGGGCCACGTCTCCGTGGCCGGCGCCCGCCACGACCTGCCGCGGCCGTTCCACGTGCTCGCCACCCAGAACCCGATCGAGCAGGAGGGCACCTACCCGCTGCCCGAGGCCCAGCTCGACCGGTTCCTGCTGGAGATCGATGTCGGCTATCCCGATCGCGCCGCCGAGCGCCGGATCCTGATCGAGACCACCGGCGTGAACGAGGTGCGCCCGCGGGCCGTGATGTCCACCGAGCAGCTGCTCACCGCCCAGCGCCTCGTGCGCCGGCTGCCCGTGGGCGAGGCCGTGGTCGAGGCGATCCTCGACCTCGTGCGCGCCGCCCGGCCCGAGGGCGGCGCCGCGCTGGTCAAGGACAAGCTCCTCTGGGGGCCCGGCCCCCGCGCCAGCCAGGCGCTGACGCTCGCCGCCCGCGCCCGGGCACTGATCGAGGGCCGGGTCGCTCCCTCAGTGGCCGACGTGAAGGCCCTGGCCGAGCCGGTGCTCAAGCACCGGATGGCCCTGAGCTACACCGCCCGCGCCGACGGCGAGACCATCGAGGGCCTGATCGGCAAGCTCGCGGAGACGATCTGACCTTGGTCGCCACCCACGCCCTCGACGCAGGCAGGCGCATTCCCGGCCGGCGCGAGAGCGAGGGCGCGACGGCGCTCTCGGACAAGATGCCCCGCCTCGTCCTGGAGGCGCGGCGCGTGTCGAGCCTGCTGGCCCACGGCCTGCACGGCCGTCGCCGGGCGGGACCCGGCGAGAGCTTCTGGCAGTTCCGCCCCTTCGTCACCGGCGAGGCCGCCGCGCGGGTCGACTGGCGGCGCTCCGCCCGGGACGACCGGCTCTACGTGCGCGAGCGCGAATGGGAGGCGGCCCACAATATCTGGCTGTGGATGGACCGCTCCGCCTCCATGGGCTTCTGTTCGGACCTGGCGTCGGCGCCCAAGGTCGAGCGTGCGCTCATCCTCGGTCTGGCGCTGGCCGACGCCTTCGTGGAGGGCGGCGAGCGGGTCGGGCTCCTGGGGCTGACCCGGGCCACCGCGTCCCGGGGGATCGTCGAGCGGATGGCGCAGTCCCTCGTGGCCGACAAGGCCGGCCTGACCCAGGATCTGCCGCCGCAGGCCCATCCCGCCCGGTTCGATGAGGTCGTGCTGATCGGCGACTTCCTGACGGAGCCCGACCGGATCGCCGCCTCGGTCCAGAGCCTCGCCGGCCGTGGCAGCCGCGGGCATCTGCTCATGATCGTCGACCCGATCGAGGAGACGTTCCCGTTCACCGGCCAGGCCGTCCTGCACGACCTCGAAGGCGGCCTCAGCCTCGATATCGGCGATGCCGATGCCTGGGGTGCGCGCTACCGCGCCCGGATCGCCGCGCACCGGGCGGCGCTGGCCGCCATCACCCGCGGCCAGGGCTGGACCCTGACGATCCACCGCACCGACCGGCCGGCGAGCGAGGGGGCCCTGCGGCTCGCCACGCTGATCGCCGCCCGCGGCCCGGAGTGAGGGCGCCATGCTGGGTCTGACCTTCGCCGCCCCGCTGGCGCTCGCCGCCCTGATCGGCCTGCCGGCCCTGTGGTTCCTGCTGCGGGTGACCCCGCCGCGGCCCCGGCGGATCGAGTTCCCGCCGCTCAAGCTCGTGGCCGACCTGATCCCGCAGCGGCAGAATCCGGCGCGCACGCCGCCCTGGCTGCTGCTGCTGCGTCTGCTGATCGCCGCGGCCCTGATCCTGGCGGTGGCCGGGCCGGTCTGGAATGCCGGGGGCGTCGGCGCCGGGGGCGGGCGCAGCGCGCTCCTCGTACTCCTCGACAACGGCTTTCCCGCCGCCCACGATTGGCGCGACCGGCTGCGGGTCGCCACCGATGCCGTGGAGGGCGCGGCCCGGGACGGCCGGCCCGTGGCGGTGATCGGCCTTGCCGACGCTCCGGCGGCTTTCGAGGCGAGGACCCCGGCCGCCGCCCTGGAGCGCCTGCGCGCCCTGGCGCCCCGCCCGATCCTGCCCGTCCGCGACGCGCATCTCGCGACGATCGAGACCTTCCTGGGCAAGAACCGGGGCGCCGGCCTCGTCTGGATCAGCGACGGCGTCGCCGGAGCCGCCGACGAGCGCTTCGCCAAGGGCCTCGCCGACCTCGTCGGCGGCAGCGGTGCGGCGCTGACGATCCTGCGGGCCGACCGGCCCCCGGCGCTGGCGCTCACCGCCACCGAGAATGCCGGCACCCTCGTCGCCCACGCCCTACGGGCGGCGCCGAACGGGCGCGACACCGGCGTGATCCGGGCGCTCGACCAGAAGGGCCTGCCCCTCGCCGAGCGCGACTTCGCCTTCGCGGCCGACGCGACCGAAGCACAGGCCGCCTTCGAGATGCCGGTGGAGCTGCGCAACAGCATCAGCCGCCTGGAGATCGCGGGCGAGCGCTCGGCCGGGGCGGTGGTGCTGCAGGACGAGCGCGGCAAACGGCGGCGGGTCGGGCTGGTCTTCGGCGGCACCCTCGACCAGGCCCAGCCCCTGCTGGCGCCGACCTACTACCTCGCCCGGGCGCTCCAGCCCTTCGCGGACGTGCAGGAGCCCCGCGGCGCCAAGGGTACGGCGGAGTCGATCAACCAGCTCCTCGACAATCAGGTCTCGGTGCTCGTCCTCGCGGATGTCGGCGCCCTGGACGACAAGACCACGGCCCGGATCGAGAGCTTCGTGAAGGCGGGGGGCATGCTGCTGCGCTTCGCCGGCCCGCGCCTCGCCGCCGGCAACGATCCCCTCGTGCCGGTGCGGCTGCGCCGGGGCGGCCGGACTCTCGGCGGGACGCTCTCCTGGGACAGCCCCAAGACCCTGGCGCCGTTCCCGCCCGAGAGCCCGTTTGCCGGCCTCAAGCCGCCGGCCGATATCGGTGTGCGCCGCCAGATCCTGGCCGAGCCGGACGGCGATCTGCCGAACCGCACCTGGGCCTCGCTCCAGGACGGCACGCCGATCGTCACCGCGCAGAAGCGCGGCCAGGGGACGATCGTGCTGTTCCACGTCACCGCCGACACGACGTGGTCGAACCTGCCGCTCTCGGGCCTGTTCATCGACATGCTCCGGCGGGTGGTCGCGCTCGCCGGCGCCGCGACGCCGATTCCGGGCGAGGCGCCGCGGGCGGCCGCCCCGGTCCTGGCCCCCCGGGTGACGCTGGACGGGTTCGGCGCGCTGGGCTCGCCGCCCGCCTCGGCCACGGCGGTGGCGGCCGACTATGCCGACCGGGCGAACCCGGAGCATCCGCCGGGCTTCTACGGCCCGCCGGACGGAGGAATCAGCGTGAACGCCCTGAAACCGGACGATCGGCTGAAACCCCTCGACGCCGTCGCCCTCGACGGGGCCCGCACCGGCTCCCTCGCCGGGGCCGAGACCGTCGATCTGCGCCCGAGCCTGTTCACCCTGGCGCTGCTGCTGCTGGCCCTCGACACCCTGGCGGGGCTGTGGCTCGGCGGGTTCCTGAGCCGGAGCGGGCTGATCGGACGCCTGCGCGGACGCCCGGCGGTGCTGGCCTTCGCGGGCCTCCTCCTGATCGCGGCCCTGCCGATTCAGCCCGTGCGCGCCGAGGAGCCGCCGATCAACCGGCCGAACGGCATCGAATCGGCGCTGGTGACGCGCCTGGCCTACGTGATCACGGGCGATGCCGCCGTCGACGAGGCGAGCCGCACCGGCCTCACCGGCCTGACCCAGATGCTGGCCTCGCGCACCGCCCTGGAACCCGGCGAGCCCGCGGGGATCGATCCGGCCAAGGACGAGCTGGCCTTCTACCCGCTGATCTACTGGCCGATCGCGCCGTCTCGGCCGCAGCCCTCGGAGACGACGATCCGCAAGATCGACGCGTTCATGCGCAACGGGGGCACCGTGCTGTTCGACACCCGCGACGCGCTCACGGCCCGGCCCGGCGGGCCGCCCTCCCCGGAGGCCGCCTACCTGCGCAAGATGCTGGCGACGCTCGAGGTGCCCGAACTGGAGCCGGTGCCCCTCGACCACGTGCTGACCAAGGCGTTCTACCTCGTGGACAGCTTCCCCGGCCGCTACGCCACCGGCCAGACCTGGGTGGAGGCCCTGCCGCCGGCCGCCGAGGGTGCCGAGCGCCGCCCGGCCCGGGCCGGTGACGGGGTCAGCCCGATCATCATCACCGGCAACGACCTCGCCGCCGCCTGGGCGGTGGGCCGGGGTGGGGAGCCGCTCTACCCGGTGGTCGGCGGCGACCAGCGGCAGCGCGAGATGGCGTTCCGGGGCGGCGTCAACATCGTGATGTACACGCTCACCGGCAACTACAAGGCGGACCAGGTCCACGTGCCCGCGCTGCTGGAGCGGCTGGGGCAGTGATTTTTTTTCATGACGAGACGCGCAACGCCGCTCCCCCTCCCCCCTCTGTGGGGGAGGGTGGCCCCCGGAGGGGGTCGGGAGAGGGGCAGCGCGACGTCTCAGGATCTGACGCCCGTCGCGACCTCTTCGGCACCGTCGCTCCCCTCTCCCGACCCGGCCTGACGGCCGGCCCACCCTCCTCCGCAGAGGGGGGAGGGAGACGCCGCATCACGGATCCGGAGCGCTCCGCCCCATGCTGAGCCTCAGCTTCACACCCCTCCTGCCCTGGCCGGCCATCGCCGTGCTGGGCGTCGTCGTGGCCGTCCTGGCGGTGTTCGCCGTCCTGGCACGGGGGCGGACCGCCCTGCTCCGCGTCCTCGTCCTCGCCCTGGTGCTGGCGGCGCTGACCAACCCCGCGCTCGTGCGCGAGGACCGGGAGCCGGTGAAGGACGTGGCCGCCATCGTGGTCGACCGGTCCGGGTCCCAGCAGCTCGGCGACCGGCCGCAGATGACCGACACGGTCCGGGCCGAGTTGCAGCGCCGCTTCGGGGCGCTCACCGACATCGAGCCCCGCTTCATCGACGTGCCCGACGCCAAGGACGGCGACGACGGCACCAAGCTGTTCACGGCGCTGGGCCAGGCCCTCGCCGATGTGCCCCCCGAGCGCCTCGCCGGGATCGTGATGCTCACCGACGGGGTGGTCCACGACATCCCCGCCTCCCTGGCGCAGCTCGGCATCAAGGCGCCGCTCCACGTCCTCGTCACCGGCCATCCGGACGAGCGCGACCGGCAGATCAAGCTGCTCGAGGCGCCCCGCTTCGGCATCGTCGGCAAAGACCTGACGATCCGCGCCGAGGTCATGGAGCGCGGCGGCACCGGCCATGCGGTGGTCACCATCCGCCGCGACGGCGAGGAGATCGGCCGGCGGGACGTCGCCACCGACAAGCCGTTCTCGCTGACCACCCGGATCGAGCATGGCGGCCCGAACGTGGTCGAGATCGAGGTCGAGCCGCTCCAGGGTGAACTGACCAACGTCAACAACCGCGCGGTCCTGCCGATCGAGGGCATCCGCGAGAAGCTTCGGGTGCTCCTCGTCTCCGGGGAGCCCCACCAGGGCGAGCGCACCTGGCGCAACCTGCTGAAGTCCGACGCCAACGTCGATCTCGTCCACTTCACCATCCTGCGCCCGCCCGAGAAGCAGGACGGCACGCCGATCTCCGAACTCTCCCTGATCGCCTTCCCGACGCGCGAGCTGTTCGTCCAGAAGATCAAGGATTTCGACCTGATCATCTTCGACCGCTACGCCAACCAGAGCGTGCTGCCGCAGGCCTATTTCGACAACATCGTCCGCTATGTCCGCGAGGGCGGCGCCCTGCTGATCGCGGCCGGACCCGAATTCGCCGGGCCAGCGAGCCTCGCCCGCACCCGGCTCGCCGGCATCCTGCCGGGGGACCCGGACGGTCGGGTGGTCGAGAAACCCTACAAGGCGACGCCGACCCCGATCGGCCAGCGCCACCCGGTGACCCGTGCCCTGCCGGGTTCGGACACCAATCCGCCCGCCTGGGGCGATTGGCTCCGCATCGTCGAGGCGCGCACCCGGCCCGGGATCGAGCCGATCCTGTCGGGGGCCGAGGGCCTGCCGCTACTGGCGCTCTCCCGGGAGGACAAGGGCCGCGTCGCCCTGCTCCTGTCCGACCATGCCTGGCTCTGGGCCCGGGGTTACCAAGAGGGCGGCCCCTATCTCGACCTGCTCCGCCGCCTCGGCCACTGGCTGATGAAGGAACCGGCCCTGGAGGAGGAGGCCCTGCGCGCCCAAACCACCGGGCGCGGCCGGGAGGTGCGGGTCGAGCGCCAGACCATGGCGGATCAGGCCGAGCCGGTCACCGTTACCGGCCCCACCGGCAAGGTGACGACGCTGACGCTCAAGCCTCAGGAGCCGGGCCTGTTCAGCGCGACCTTCGAGGCCGAGTCCCTGGGGCTGCACACGCTCCGCTCCGGCACCCTCGTGGCCTTCGTCAGCGTCGGCCCGGCCAACCCGCGTGAACTCGCCGACGTGTTCAGCGACACCGAGCGACTGAAGGGCGTGGCGGAGGGTTCCGGCGGCTCGATCCGGCGGATCGCCGAGGCCGGGAGCGCCATCCAGGTGCCGCGCCTCGCCACCGTGCGCAGCGGCCGCCTCGCGGGGGGTGACTGGATCGGCTTCCGGCCGAGTGACAGCGCCAATATCCGCGGCGTCGAGGTCTATCCCCTGACGCTGGGACTGGCGGCGCTCGCCGCTCTGGCGGCAGCGGTGCTGGCCATGTGGCTGGTGGAGGGAAGGCGCGGGCGGACGGTTTGAGGTTTCGTTCTCTCGCGCGTTGAGAGCTGGCCAACCGGATCGTAAAACCGCAACGCCCTCCCCCCTCGGCGGGGGAGGGAACCGTGCGACGCGTCACGCCTCGTTCGCGCACCGACCCGCAGACATCCGATCTCGACGCCCGGGCCGCCCCCGGCCTAAGACCTTCGTGAACGCTGAATGCCCCCGCACCCCCTGGTGCGCCGACATGGAGACAGCCTGCCCGTGACCGGACGCCTCCTCGCCGCGACGCTCCTCGCCGCCTGCCTCCAGCTCGCCCCGGCCCGCGCGCAGGAGCCGTCCGCGATGCCGTCGCCGCCGGCGACCCTGCCCGCCGCCACCGGCCAGTGGACCCACGCGATCACGCTGATGGGCCAGCCGAAATACGGCCCCGACTTCACCCATTTCGACTACGCCGACCCGGCCGCCCCCAAAGGCGGCCTCGTGCGCCTCGGCACGCAGGGCGGGTTCGACAATTTCAACATCATCGTCTCGGGCCTGAAGGGCGACCTCGAAGGCGGCATCCAGCAGATCTACGATCCGCTGATGACCCAATCCTCGGACGAGCCGTTCACCTCCTACGGCCTGATCGCCGAGGCGGTGCGGATCGCCCCCGATCTCGGCTCGGTCTCGTACCGGCTGCGCCAGGACGCCCGCTGGCACGACGGCCGGCCGATCACCCCCGAGGACGTGGTCTGGTCCTTCGACGTGCTGAAGGCCAACAGCCCGTTCTACGCCGCCTATTATCAGACGGTGGCCAAGGCCGAGGCGACCGGGCCGCACGAGGTGACCTTCACCTTCACCGAGACTGGCAACCGCGAGCTGCCCCAGGTGATCGGGCAGCTCCGCGTCCTGCCCAAGCACTGGTGGACCGCCAAAGATTCGAGCGGCAAGCCGCGCAACCCCACGGAGACCACCCTCGAGCCGCCGCTGGGCTCCGGCCCGTACCGGCTCGCGAAGTTCGACCCCGGCCGCAGCGCGACCTACACCCGCGTGCCCGATTATTGGGGCAAGGACCTCCCGGCCAATGCCGGCCACTACAACTTCGATACCGAGCGCTACGAGTATTTTCGCGACGGCACCGTGCTGGTCGAGGCGCTGAAGGGCGACCTCTACGATTTCCGCGTCGAGAACATCGCCCGGAACTGGGCCACGGCCTACGACGAGTTCCCGGCGGTGAAGGAGGGGCGCCTGATCAAGGAGGCGTTCCCCGACCGCGGCATGGGCATCATGCAGGCCTTCGCCTTCAACACCCGCCGGGACAAGTTCAAGGATCCGCGAATCCGCCGAGCCTTCAACCTGGCGATGAACTACGAGGAGATGAACAAGGCCCTGTTCTACGGCCTGTACAACCGGATCAATTCCTACTTCTTCGGCTCGGAACTCGCCTCCTCGGGCCTGCCGGAGGGTGACGAGAGGGCGATCCTCGAGAGCGTCAAGGACAAGATCCCGGCTTCGGTCTTCACCACGCCCTACGCCAACCCGACGAACGACACGCAGGACGCCGTGCGGAAGAACCTGCGCGAGGCGGTCGGCCTGCTGCGCGAGGCGGGCTACGAATTGCGCGGCGGCAAGATGGTCAACAGGGCGACGGGTGAGCCGCTGACCGTCGAGTTCCTGGAGTTCCAGAACACCTTCGAGCGGGTGATCCTGCCGTTCTCGGCGCAGCTGAAGCTGATCGGCATCGACGCCACCCTGCGGGTGATCGATGCGGCGCAGTACCAGAACCGGATCCGCAACTTCGACTTCGACATCACCACGACCTCGTGGGGCGAGTCGCTCTCGCCGGGCAACGAGCAGCGCGAATACTGGGGCTCTGCGGCGGCCGACAAGCCGGGCTCGCGCAACCTGATCGGGATCAAGGATCCCGGCATCGACGAGCTGATCGAGAAGGTGATCTTCGCCAAGGACCGGCCGGCGGTGATCGCGGCGACCCGGGCCCTCGACCGGGTGCTGCTGGCCCACGATTACGTGGTGCCGCAATGGTCCTCGAACCAGCAGCGGACCCTGCGCTGGAACCGGTTCGCCCACCCGGCGATCCTGCCGCTCTATGCCAGTTCCGGCTTCCCGACGACGTGGTGGTACGACGACAAGCTTGCGGCCAAGACCGGGGCGCCCCGTTGACCGGCGCCCCCTGGCCCCCGAGCCGGCGGGCCCTCCTCCTCGGCGCGGGCGCCCTTGCCACGGTCCGGCCAGTCCTGGCAGCCGACGCGGAGCGCCACGGCCTCTCGAGCTTCGGCGAGCTGAAGTATCCGCCCGGCTTCGAGCATTTCGACTACGTGAACCCGATCGCGCCGCGCGGGGGGCGCTTCTCGGCGCAGCTCGCGGCGACCATCGGCAACCAGGCGCTCAACACCTTCAACACGCTTAACATCTACGTGCTGCGTGGCGAGGGTGCCGCCGGGATGAACCTGACCTTCGACAGTCTGATGGTCCGCGCGCTGGACGAGCCGGACGCGGTCTACGGGCTGGTGGCGCGCGCCGTCGCGGCGAGCCCGGACGGGCTGACCTACACGTTCTCCCTCCGTCCACAGGCCCGGTTCCATGACGGCTCGCGGCTGACCGCGCGGGACGCCGCCTTCAGCCTCAAGCTCCTGCGCGACAAGGGCCACCCGGAGATATCCGAGGTGATCCGCGCCATGACCGATGCCCGGGCCGAGGGCGACGAGCGGCTGGTCGTCACCTTCGCAGCCGACCGCGCCCGGGACCTGCCGCTGTTCGTGGCGCAATTGCCGATCTTCTCCGCCGCCTATTACGGCACCCGCGACTTCGAGGCCTCGAGCAAGGAGGCGCCCCTGGGCTCGGGCCCCTACCGGGTCGGCACCGTCGATCCCGGCCGCTCCATCGGGCTCGAACGGGTTCCGGATTACTGGGCCGCCGAATTGCCGGTGAATGTCGGCCAGAACAACTTCGACACCCTCCGCTACGAGTATCTTCGCGACCGCACCGTGGCGTTCGAGGCGTTCAAGAGCGGCGCCTTCACGTTCCGGGAGGAGTTCACCGCCCGGGTCTGGGCCACCGGCTACGACTTCCCGGCGCTCGCCGAGGGCCGCGTGGTCCGCGAGACGGTACCGGATTCGCGGCCGAGCGGCACGCAAGGGTGGTGGATCAACACCCGCCGCGCGGCGTTCCGCGATCCGCGCGTGCGCGAGGCGATCGGCCTGTGCTTCGACTTCGAGTGGTCGAACCGCAACCTTATGTACGGCGCCTACGCGCGGACCGCCTCGTTCTTCGAGAACTCGGATCTCAAGGCGACGGGCAAACCCTCCGCAGCGGAACTCGCCCTGATGGAGCCCCTGAAGGACCTCCCCCCGGAGGTGTTCGGCGAGGCCTGGACGCCGCCGGTGTCGGACGGGTCGGGCCAGGACCGGGCGCTTCTCAAGCGCGCCGACGCGCTGCTGCGCGAGGCCGGCTGCACCCGGCAGGGCGGCAGCCTCCTGCTGTCGGGCGGGCAGCCGCTGACCCTCGAATTCCTCGACAACGATCCCGTGTTCCAGGCGGTCACGCAACCCTTCATCCGCAACCTGGGCCTGCTCGGGATCAGGGCCACGCTGCGCACCGTCGATCCGTCGCAATACGAGGCCCGCCTCAAGGAGTTCGACTTCGACCTCACGGCGCGCCGCTACGGCAGCGGCGTGACCCCGGGGGCGGAGCTGCGCGAGACCTACGGGTCCCGGTCGGCCGGGACCGCCGGGTCCAACAACCTGTCGGGGATCGCGGACCCGGCGATCGACGCGCTGCTCACCGCCGTCGCCGACGCCCAATCCCGGGCGGACCTGACCACGGCGTGCCGGGCCCTCGACCGGGTGCTGCGGGCCGGGCGCTACTGGGTGCCGATGTGGTACGGCTCGACCCACCGCCTCGCCCTGTGGGACGTCTACGGCCGTCCGGCCAAAGCACCGACCTACGACCTCGGCGCACCGGGGACGTGGTGGTTCGACGCCGGGAAAGCCAAGCGGATCGGGCGGGACTGACGCGATGATCGCCTACATCCTGCGCCGCATCGGCCTGATGATCCCGACCCTGTTGGGGATCATGCTGATCACCTTCACCATCGTGCAGTTCGCCCCGGGCGGGCCGGTGGAGCGGGTTCTGTCGCAGCTGCAGGGCCAGCGCGACGGCACGATGTCGCGCGTGACCGGCGGCGGCGGCGACCTCGGCGGCGGCAGCCGGCCGGCCGGCGGCGGGGAGGCGAGTTCCCGCTACCGCGGCGCGCAGGGGTTGAGCCCGGACTTCATCGCCAAGCTGGAGAAGCAGTTCGGCTTCGACAAGCCGGCCCCGGAGCGCTTCGCCAAGATGCTGTGGGACTACGTCCGGTTCGATTTCGGCCGCAGCTACTTTCGCGATGTGACGGTGATCCAACTGATCCGGGAACGCCTGCCGGTCTCGGTCTCGCTGGGCCTGTGGATGACCCTCCTGTCCTACGCGATCTCGATCCCGCTGGGCATCCGCAAGGCCGTGAAAGACGGCGAGCGCTTCGACCGCTGGACCTCCTTCGTGGTGATCATCGGCTACGCGATCCCGGGCTTCCTGTTCGGGCTGATGCTGATCATCCTGTTCGCGGGCGGCTCGCTCTACCAGTGGTTCCCGCTCCGCGGCCTGACCAGCGAGGGCTGGGAGGGGTTTTCCCCCTGGCACAAGGTGACCGACTACGCCTGGCACATGGTGCTGCCCCTGACCGCCCTGGTGATCGGCGCCTTCGCCACCTCGACCCTGCTCACCAAGAACTCGTTCCTCGACGAGATCCGCAAGCAATACGTGCTCACCGCCCGGATGAAGGGCCTGTCCGAGCGGCGCGTGCTCTACGGCCACGTCTTCCGGAACGCCATGCTGATCGTGATCGCGGGGTTCCCGGGCGCCTTCATCTCGGCCTTCTTCACTGGATCGCTGCTGATCGAGACGATCTTTTCGCTGGACGGCCTGGGTGAGCTGTCCTTCCGCGCGATCGTGGGACGCGACTATCCGGTGGTGTTCGCCACCCTCTACATCTTCTCGCTCCTGGGGCTGGCGGTGAACCTGCTGTCGGATCTGATCTACGTCTGGATCGACCCGCGGATCGATTTTTCCGCGCGGGCGACGTGAGAAGACCCAGCGGCATCAGCCCGCGCGCCGTCAGAGGACCAGCTTGGATCGGCTGACCAATCCGGGCGGACGCCGCGGATTGGACGGAAAGGCATTGAACTTCATCACGCCAAGCCCCGTCGCGATCAACCTGTTGACGATAAGATATCCGTAATTCGACTGGATCGCGCCGAGTCCAGTCAGTGTCAAATTGGTCGACGGGGCGTAGATGGTACCGTTAAGGCTTATCGAACTGCTACCAATCAAGTTCAGTGCCGAATTTGCCGCCGATCGAGAATAGAAAACGACGATCCCTTGATAGACCCCGTTCGGAGGGGCAGTGAGATTGATCGACGCCAGGCCGACCATCGTGAATCTCGATGCCGAATCGAGGTAGATCATGACCCCGTCGCCCTGGAGAATTGATCCTCCCAGAAGATTTAAAGTCGCGCTCTGGAACTGATAAATTCCGGGATTGAGGGTTACAGATCCGATTACGGTGATCGTTCCCGCATAACATCCCGGATTGAGGACCCCTCCGATCGCCGTGACGTTCGAGTTTTGGCAATTCGCGAAAGGAGCCGGCTCGGGGATGGTCGACAGGGGATCTGTTTTCACAGGACATCCGGTTGTCGGATTGGGCGTGAAGACGCCCACGCCCAGCGATAGATAGCCACCGACGTCACAGATCTGACTGACGTTGACGGTATACAATCCGACCGTGGTAATGGCGCTGTTGCTGCTCGAGTTGACTTGTAACCCGCAACTGGAGGTGAACGTCACGCCGCCAACGAATTGCACGGCGCCGGAGGAAGATGGATCCAGCGCATAAAGGCATGTGCTTGTTGATGCGGTGGCAATCGATGAAGCGTGGACAGAGTAACCGCTCGATAGGCCGATCGCTCTCGTAAAGACCCCCTGGATCGCGTTTCCATGCGCGAAATCACGGGCCGTCTTCACGCGGACTGCGGTCGGATTCGACGCTGTGACTTGAAATGCTCGGCTCGACGCGTCGTAGATACCGAGATCGATATCGGACGCACCGACCACGTTTGACGTGCCTTGCGGAGCATTCATCTGCGCCAGCTGAGCCGCGCTCGCTTTCGCCGTTGCCGGATTGCTGATCGCATCCGCCCCCGCTAGGGCTCCGGCATCGGCCGCCAATTGCAGTTGCGCCTGATTGTACCGAAGATTGGCGAGGTCGAAGGTCAGCGCGCACAATCCCATCGCGACGGGCAGGATCAACGCAAAGATGATCGACACCCCGCCGGCCCGGCTCCTCGCAAGGTTCATCAGCCCCCCTCCGAAATAAACGACGCTTTTGTCGTCAATGTCGAAGGTCCGTAGACCGTTTTGAGAAATTTGATCGGCGTAGCGTCAGCGATGGCGATCGTTACCGTTACAGTATAGATACCATTCGACAGGACGACGGGTGGAATTACGGCCTTCGATTGAACCCAGGCGGGCAATTGATTCCGCACGGTCGAGGCGGCATTCGTGGCTTGCAATTGTCCAATCGCGACCTGTCGAGCGACTTGCCAACCACTCTGTTGTGCGGAATTGAACGTGTAATATATGAAACTGAAATCGATCAAAGCGCCAATCATCGCAATCAATATTGGCGATATCAGCGCAAATTCGACGGCAATCGAAGCATTCGCTTTGCGGCCGAATGCGGTGATTGGAGCCCTACGCAGCCAAACGGCAAAGTGGTATGATTTCCTCATCCGAAATCAGCCTTGCGGAAGCGGTCATCGCTATACGCCTTCCCTTACCAAAATACTAATTTCTAGTTGTATTCAATAATTGTTCGCCCTCAGGTTGCAGTGCCCGATCGGCGAATTGCCTCGACCGCTCTGTAGGCCCCCGAACCGTGAGCGTGTTGCAACCCGGAGTCCCGGAGGTGTCAGCGGCAAGATCCACCTGGTTTCCGGATTTCGTTCACCGCCTGATGCGGCAAGCCGACACCGGACGGCCGGGCGGATGTCGAGCCGCAGAACCAATCCTCACGGCGCGCCGCTCACGACAGGGGTGAGCCGGGATCCGGCAGCGCGATGGTCGAGGTCGCCTCGAGGATCTGGTCCGGGCCGCCCTTCGGCGGCCACAGGCCGGACGCGTAGACCTCCCCGCGGAGACGCGCCCGTTCCTCCAGGCTGGAGAAGGCCCAGATGTGCATGATCCGCGGTGCGCCGTCGAGGGCGTACAGGTTGGTCACGAGATGGGCGGTGTAGGTCCGGGCCGGCCCCATCGCCGCCTCCCAGGCCGCCAGTGTCGGTGCGAGGCCGCCGGGCCGGAGCCGGTAGGTGCGGACCTCGTAGACGCCCCCGCGCGGGCCGGTCCGCAGGGGCGGCAGGAACGGAAACGGCGCATAGCTGTCCATGGTCAGACCCGTGAGCAGATCGCCGACGTGGAACGGCCCGGCGCTCATCAGGGCGCGCCGCCGCTCCGTGGTCATCGCCTCGGGGGTGTCGAAGCCGCGCAGGACGAGCACCCGTCCGAGGGTGCCGATCTCGGTCCGCCAACAGCCAAGCAGCGTCCCGGCCTCCGCCTCGGCGGCCCAGTTCCGCGCCCGCGTGCAGACCTCGCCGACGGCGAGCAGCGGGCAGGACAAGGTAGCGAGTTCGTAGAGCATGGGTCGCTTATCCCGGTTGGCGCCGTCCGGTGATGCGGCATCCGGCGCGCAGCATAGCGGCCCAGCCCGGCACGATGTCGACAGCCTGGCCCGCGGGATCGCCTGGCTCCGCACGCAAGGACGGCGGCACCAGAACCGGCGGCCGGGACGGGTACCTACCCTCGGTCGCCACGCCGCGCGGTCGAAGCTGGATCGCTTCTCCGTACCGACACGGATCAGGCGGGCGGTTGGCGGGCACCCGCCGGCCCCAGCAGCCGCATCACCGTGCTCCGAAGCGCCTGCCCGCTCCGGTAGCCCACCGCCGCCGCCACCGCCCGGGGCGGCCGCCCCTCGGCCGTGAGGGCGAGCGCCCGGATCACCCGGGCCCGGGCCCGCCAGTCGCCGAAGCTCAGGCCCGTCTCGGCCCGGAATCCCCGGGTCAGCGTCCGCCGGCTCGCCCCGGCCCGGTCGGCCCAGGCATCGAGATCCGCCTCGGAGGCCGGATCCGCGATGAGGCCGAGGCAGACTCGGCGCAGGCGCGGATCGCGCGGCAGCGGCAGGGTCAGCGGCGTCGCCGGGGCGCGGCCGATCTCGTCGAGGACCAACGCGGCGAGATGGCCGCCGCGGCCGTCGACCGCGTAGAGCACCGGCTCCTCTGCCAGGGCCACCAGGGCGGCCGACAGCAAGGGCGATACTGCCACCACCCGGCAGGTGTCGGGGAAGGTCGTGACCACGGTCCGGTCGAGATAGGCCGTGCACAAGGCCACGGGCCCGTGCGCGACCGTCGCGTGCGGCAGGCACGCGGGAATCCAGAGGGCGTGGCCCTCCGGAACGACCCAGGTGCCGTCCTCGGCCGAAGCGGTCATCAGCCCCGCCGTGGCGTAGAGCAGCTGCGCGCGAGAATGGTGGTGCAGCCCGGTCTCGCTTCCCGCCGCCAGGGGCTTGCGGACGACCGCGACCGGGCGGGGCACGTGCTGATAGTCGGCCGCCGCAGTCGAGCGCGGCACCGCCGTCGAGAATGGCCCGTTCGCATCCATATCCGGCCCGACACCGCCATCGGGCCAGGCTATCAGGGTCAGATCCCGGAGGATACGCCGCGATGGATCCCACAACCCTGTCCCGCCGCACCCTGCGCTTCGTCAACGTCGCGCACGCCCTCGACCATTTCGTGCTGCTGATCTACCCGACGGCGGTCATCGCCATCGCGGCCCAGACGGGGCTCGGCTACGGCGAGCTGATCGGGCTGGCCACCGGCGCCTTCGTGGCCTTCGGCCTGTGCTCCCTGCCGATGGGCTCGCTGGCCGACCGGTTCGGGCGGCGCACCATGCTGGCCCTGTTCTTCTTCGGCTACGGCCTGTCCTGCCTCGGCGTGGCGAGCGCCTCGACCCCGCTCGGCTTCGCCCTGTGGCTCTGCGTGCTCGGCCTCGCCTCGGCGATCTACCACCCGGTCGGCTCGGCCATGCTGGTGACCCATGCGAGCCGGCTCGGGCGTGATCTCGGCCTCAACGGCGTCTGGGGGAATCTCGGCGCGGCCTCGGCCTCGGGCGTCACCGCCCTGCTGGCCGCAACGGTCGGATGGCGCGCGGCCTTCGTGGTCCCGGGCCTCGTCTGCCTCGCCTGCGGCGCCGCCTTCGTGGCTTTGGTGCCGGGCGACGGTGAGGCTTCGGCCAAGAAGGCCGGCGGCGCGGCGGTGATCCCGGTGACCCGGCCCTGGGCGCTGATGGCGATGTTCGCCGTGGCGATCTTCGCGGGCGGCCTGACCTTCAACCTGACGACGATCAGCCTGCCCAAGGTCATCGACGAGGGCGTCGGCCACGCGCTGCCCCTGGCGCTGATCGGGTCGCTCGCCACCGTGGTGTTCCTGTTCGGGGCCCTGATGCAGCTCGCCATGGGCCGGCTGATCGACCGCTACAGCCTGCCGGCGCTGTTCGTGGCGCTCTCGATCCTGCAACCGTTGGGCCTGGGGATCGCCGCGCTCTCCACCGGCCTGCCGCTGCTCGCCGGGCTCGTGCTGGCCATGACGGCGATCTATGGGCAGGTGGTGATCAACGACGCGATGATCGCCCGCTACGTGCCGCCCGCCTACCGGGCGCGGGCCTACAGCGTGCGCTACTTCGTGGGCTTCACGGCGAGCGGCTTCGTGGTACCGGCCATCGCGGTGCTCCACGACCGCGGCGGCTTCGCCCTGGTGCTCGGCATCGCGGCCGCCTGCGGCGCGGTGATCTGGCTCTCGGCGCTGGGCTTCCTGAAGCTGACGCAGGCCGGCGCACGGCCTGCCCTGGCGGCGGCGGAGTAGCCGCGGCGCCGGAGGGCGCGGCCCGATCTCAAGCGACGCAGATGCCCGGAACGGCGATCGGCCGGAACAGGTGCGGGCTGACCGTCGCGCCCTCGGGATAGGCGGCGAGCTGGGCCCGGAATTCCGGATTCGCGAACGCCGCCCGGAACTGGGCGACCGATTCCCACACGGCGTAGTTCAGGAACGCGCCGCTGCCGGCGATGCCGCGATGCAGCTGGGTCGAGATGAACCCCGGCTGCCGCTTCATGACCGCGGCGTCGGCACGCCATGCAACCAGCAAGCGGTCGGCCTCCGCGGGCGGCACGACGAAGGTATTGACGAGGACGACGGGTCCGTCCGCGCCGCCATCCTTGAGCTGATCCTCCAGCATCACGGTGCGGTCGGTCTCGATGAATGTCGGCATGTCAGCACGTCTCCAGGGTGTCCGGTGCGGTGGCGGGGGACGGATCGGGACCGGCGAGGCGAACCCGTAGGACACGCAGGACACCGTCGGCGGCCTCGATGATCTCGGGCGGCAAGTCGGCGGCCAGGGCATCCGCCCAGGTTTCCTGGCGCCGACTCGCGGCGCGGTAGGCGGCCTCGCCCGGCTCCGTCATCCTCACCAGCGCGGCGCGCCGATGGTGGGGGTTCGGCTCCAGGCGAACGAGACCGTCCGCGCGCAGCTCGGCGACGGAGCGTTGGACCGCCTGTCGGGTCAATCCCATGGTGCGGGCGAGGTGCGCCACGGGCAGCGGCGCCGGCACCAGCGCGATGGCCCCCAGCACCTGCCAGCGGGCGCTGGTCAGCCCGAGATCCGCGACCAGGGCGTCGCCGGAGGCGAGCAGCGCGCCGTTCAGCCGGAACACGTCGAGAATCAGGTCCGTCAGCGCTGTGCGGCGACGGCCTTCGGCACTGGGGGCGTCCGCTTGCCTCATGGCGGCCATCCTACATGAAGGCAGCAAGCTGTCAATTTGACAATGTGTTGTCAAATAGATGGGTCGGTCCCGGGGCGTCCGGCCATCCCGGGCCGTGAAATGGCGCCGGACCGCCGCTGCCGTTTGCCGGGCCGAGCCGACGCTGCTACGCGGCCATCGTCCGACCCCGTGAGCCTGCCCGTGACCTCCCTCTCCCTCGTCATCCGGCCCGAGCGGCCGGAGGACGCCCCCGCCATCGCCCGGCTCCAGGGCCGGGCCTTCGGCCCGGGCCGCTTCGCCCGCGCCGCCTATCGCCTGCGCGAGGGGGCGGCCGAGCGGCGGGACCTCGGTGTCACCGCGTCGGTGGGCAGCTTCCTCGTCGGCTCGGTGCGGATGGGCCCGGTGCGGACCGGTCCGACGCCCTTCGTGATGCTCGGCCCCCTGGCGGTGGATCCGAGTTTTGCGGGCCGCGGCATCGGCACTGCCCTGGCCCGCGCGGCGATCGAGGCGGCCCGGCAGGCGGGCGAGGGGCTGGTGCTCCTCGTGGGAGACGCGCCCTACTACGCCCGCTTCGGCTTCGCGCCGGTGCCGCCGGGGCGGCTGGCCCTGCCGGGCCCGGTCGATCCGGCGCGCCTCCTGTGGCTGGAACTCACCGACGGGTTTCGCGACGGCGTCTCCGGCCTCGTGGAACCGGTGCGCGCCTGAGGGTCAGGCCCGCCGGAGCGCCAGGGCCGCGATCAGGCCGGCGGCCAGCAGCGCCAGCGCCACCGGCGTGGCCGTGGTCGCGGGCCAGGCGGAGGCGGCGGCCGTGAACAGCGCCCCGAAGGTCATCTGCGTGAAGCCGTACAGGCTGGAGGCGGAGCCGGCCGCGTGCGGATCGACGTTCATCAGGCCCGCCACCGCGTTCGGGCTGAGCAGGCCGACGCCGACCGCGTAGGCGAAGAGCGGCGCGATCAGGCTGACGACGCCGAGCTGGCCGGTCCGATCGACGAGCAGCAGCGCCAAGGCCGCGGCGATGCAGAGGAGATTGCCGCGGCGCGCCGCCCTGCGGATCGGCACCCGCGCGGCGAGGCGGCTGGCCAGCATCGCTCCGCCAACCATGCCGAACACCACCATCAGGCAATCGAACCCGACCTCCTGGGAGGAGCGGCCGAGCCGGTCCACGAGCAGGAACGGCGCCACCGCCAGGAACGCGTAGAGGCTCGTGCCGCCGCAGGCCCCCGCCACCAGGTAGGCGCGGAACACCGGGATCCGCACCAGCCGCAGGTAGCCGGCCAGCACCGCGACGAAGCCGGGCAGCGCGACCTTGTGCCGGTTGGTCTCGGGCAGTCTGAACACCACCAGGGCCCCCAGCACGGCCACGAGGCCGGCGAGCACAACGAACACGGCCCGCCAGCCGAAGGCCTCGTTCACGACCCCGCCGATCGCCGGCGCCAGCGCCGGGGTGAGGGTCATCGCCGTGGTGAGAATCGCGAGTTTCCGGGCTGCATCCTCGCGGGTGGAGACGTCGCGCACCATCGCCCGGCCGATCACCAGGGAGCCGCAGGCCCCGAGGGACTGAAGCACCCGCGCCACCAGCAGCACGCCGATATTCGGCGCCGGGATCGCCAGCAGCAGCCCGGCGAGATAGAGGCCGAGGCCCCCGATCAGGATCGGGCGCCGCCCGTACCGGTCTGAGAGCGGACCGTAGAGCAGCTGGCCGCCCGCGAGTCCGATCAGGTAGACCGTGATGGTGAGCTGCGCCCCGGCCGCATTGGTGCCGAGATCCGCGGCCACGGCGGCGAGCGCCGGCACGAAGATGTGCAGCGCGACTGTTCCGGTCATGGTCACGGCGACCAGCAGCGGCAGGGGCGCCGGGCGCTCCCCGGAACTGAGACTTCGCTCTGGCAAGGCCACTCCTTCACGGTTCTCCAACCCGGCCGAATGGTGGGTCGCGGCCGCCGAAAGGCAAAGGTCGGGCCCGGCGCCCCGCGCCCTGCGCCGGATCGAGGGCCGGCGCGTCGGACCGCATGGCATCGGCGGAGGGCGGGGGGCCGATCCGCCCGCCGATTGCATGGGCCGGGTCGGGAACCGGGCCGGGCCCTGCAGGACGGTTACGGGGTCTGGCGCCCTGTATCCGCCCCCATGCGGCGACCGGCCCGCGCGGCGCTCGCCGGTGCCGAGCCGGTGGCGCCCGTCGAGCCAGGCCTGTCACGGCGTTTCCGGAGGTGCCGGGACACCGGCCAGACGCGCGCGCCTTCCCACAAGAGCCAGGATGGTCACATCTCGGCTCGGGACGGCGCGACAAGCCCCCCCGGGACAGGGGACCCGCGGCCCTCATCCAGCACCCGTGTACCCCCCAGATCGATCCGTGAGTCCGCAAGTCCACAAGGAGAAGAGGCACCACGCAGCTGTCTGACAATGTCGCAGCCGGAATCGCGATTCCCGCACCCAGCGCGAACACCTTGGAAACAGGGCCCGTCGAGCCTTTGGCCCAGGGGATCCGGCGGCGCGCACCGTCCCCTGCGGCTGGGACCATCGCTCCGGGTCAAAGGGCCGAGATCACCGGCGCGGATCCGCGGTTGCAATCAGACGGCGTGCCCAGGCGAATCAGGCGGGATGCGTTCGCCACTTGATCGCTGCAGCCCGGTGCCGCCCGCGCACCGGTGCGGCCCTACGGCTTCGGCGCGTTCGGGTCCTTGCTCGGGACGGTGATGTTGAGATCCTTCGCCCGGTCGACCGCCTCGGGATTGGCCTGCGCGGGCGGCTCCTTGGCGGCCGGCGCCGCGGGGGCGGTCGGCTCGGCGGGGATCGCGCTCGACGGCTGGCCCTGCTGGTCGCCGTCATGGGCGCCGGCCGGTGGCGACGGCGCATTGCGGTCGCTGGACTCGCTGGGTGCGCGGGGGCTGCCGGGGGACTTCTCCTCGACCGGCTTGGCCGTGCTGGTATCCGCCGGCTTGGCCGGGCTGTCCTTGCTCTCGGACGCCTTGGAGGCCGCCGGCTTGGCGGCGGTCGGCTTGTCGGCCGGTGCCTCCGCGGGCTTGGCCGCCGCGGGTTCAGCCGCCGCAGGCTTGGCCGCCGCGGGGGCGGCCGCAGGTGCCGGCGCCTCGGTCTTCTCGACGGCCGGCAGCGGCTTCGGATCCTCCGCGTTCGAGCGCAGATAGGCGATGACGTTGGCGCGCTCCTGGGGCGAGGCGATCCCGGCGAAGGCCATCTTGGTGCCCTTCACGTACCCCTTCGGATTGGTGAGGAACTCGTCGAGTTCCGCGTAGGTCCAGGCGCCGCCCTTCTCCTTCATGGCCGCGGAATACTCGAAGCCCGGATGCGCCCCCTTCGGCCGCTCGACGACACCGTACAGGACCGGCCCGACCTTGTTCGGCCCGCCCTTCTCGAAGTTGTGGCAGGCATGGCAGGCCTTGGTGCCGGCCTCGCCCTTCTCGACATTGGCGCTGGCGAGACGGACCGCGATCGGCTCGACCTTGGCCTCCGGGGCGGCCTCAGCGGTCTTCGGCTCCGGCTCGGGCAGGTCGTAGCCGGCCTTGCCCGCCGGCCGCGGGTGGTAGATCAACTCGGCGACGAAACCCGATCCGGCCGCGAACAGCAGAGCGCCGAGGACCGCGCCCAGGACCTTGTTCACCTCGAACGCGTTCATGCTCTACTCGCGTCTCGGCCCGGGCCCGTCGCGCGCCTGATCACGAGCGAGCGCATTCGGACGCCGGACATTTGGAAGATTTCGAAGTTGCCTTAGCCGTTCGCAGCGGCACCTGACAATGCCGGCGGCGGCCCCCGCGGCGCTGCAGCGCAGAATTATGCCGGTGAATCGTCAAGCTTGTCACCGAACGGCATCTTTTCGCCATTCGGGTTCTCCGGCTCTGGGGGACGACAACGGGGGGCCGGCCTGATAAGCAGCCGGCCCCGCATGCGGTGCGGCCGTCCGGCCCTTGCCCGCGCTGCGAATCGTCGGGTCCGAACGCGATGTCCGATCCCCTGGTCCTGATCCCCGCGCGTCTCGCGGCGACACGCCTGCCGAACAAGCCGCTGGCCGATATCGCCGGCGAGCCGATGATCGTCCATGTCTGGCGGCGCGCGGTCGCGGCCGGGATCGGCCCCGTGGTGGTGGCCACCGACGCGGCGGAGATCGCCCGGGTCGTGGTGGCAGCGGGCGGCATCGCCGTGATGACCCGGGCCGACCACCCGTCGGGCTCGGACCGGCTCGCCGAGGCCCTGGAGAGCGTCGATCCGGAGGGCCGCCACGACGTGGTCGTCAACGTGCAGGGTGACCTGCCGACCATCGACCCGGCGATCATCGGCGCGGCCATCCTGCCGCTGGCCGACCGCACCGTCGACATCGTCACCCTCTGCGCGGCCATCACCGATCCGCACGAGGCCGACAACCCGAACGTGGTCAAGCTCGTCGGCCACCATGTCGGCCCCGGGCGGCTGCGCGCCCTCTATTTCACCCGCGCCCGCGCCCCCTGGGGCGACGGGCCGCTCTGGCACCATATCGGCCTCTACGCCTACCGGCGCACGGCGCTCGGCCGCTTCGTCGCCCTGCCCCCGGGCGAGCTGGAGCAGCGGGAGAAGCTGGAGCAGTTGCGGGCGCTCGAGGCCGGCATGCGCATCGACGCCGTCATCGTCGACGATCTGCCGCTCGGCGTCGACACCCAAGCCGACCTGGACCGCGCCCGCGCCCTGCTCCGGGGCCGGCGCCTGAACTGACCTCGCGAACGAATCCCACCGCCATGACCGACCGCACCATCGCCTATCAGGGGGAGCCCGGGGCCAACTCGCACATCATCTGCGCGGAGGCGTATCCGGACTGGACGCCCCTGCCCTGCCCCACCTTCGAGGATGCCTTCGCGGCGGTCACGGAGGGCCGGGCCCGGCGGGCGATGATCCCGATCGAGAATTCGATCGCGGGCCGCGTCGCCGACATCCACCACCTGATCCCGACCTCGCCCCTGCACATCGTCGCCGAGCACTTCCTGCCGATCCATTTCCAGCTGATGGTGCTGCCCGGCGCTTCGGCCGAAGGATTGCGCAGCGTCCACAGCCACGTCCACGCCCTGGGTCAGTGCCGGCGGCTCATCCGCCGCCTGGGCCTCAAGGCCGTGGTGGCGGGCGACACCGCCGGCGCGGCCCGGGAGATCGCGGAATTGGGTGATCCGAGCCGGGCCGCGCTGGCGCCGGCGCTGGCCGCCGCGGTCTACGGCCTCGACATCCTGGAGCGGGACGTGGAGGACGAGGCGCACAACACCACCCGCTTCGTGGTGCTCTCCCCGGAGGCCGACCCGGTCGCCCCCGGGACGGAGCCCTGCGTGACGAGCTTCGTGTTCCGCGTCCGCAACATCCCGGCGGCCCTCTACAAGGCGCTGGGCGGCTTCGCGACGAACGGCGTCAACATGTCGAAGCTCGAGAGCTACATGATGGACGGCGAGTTCACCGCCACCCAGTTCTACGCCGAGGTCGACGGCCATCCCGAGGATCCGGGCCTCAGCCGGGCCCTCGACGAGCTCGGCTTCTTCTCCCGCGAGGTGCGGGTGATCGGCACCTACAGGGCCCACCCGTTCCGCGAGGCGGCGCGGCCGGCGGCGGAGTGACGTAGAGTCTGCCCGCGCATCGCCCCGAAAGCCGGCACCAGCTTCCGCAGCGATGCGCTAACTGCCAGTGGCGCTGACCAGAGCCGCCTCGATGAAGGCCGAACGGCTGAGGCCCCGGGCTTCAGCCGCCTCGTCGGTCAGCCGCAGCAATCCCTTGTCGATCATGATGTTGACGCGCACGCGCTCGCCCGGAACCCGTCGCGGGGCGATGAGCTGGACCATGGCGTCCTCCAGTTCCTCCGCCACGGACGGATCCGCACGGAGCTCCGCCAGCGTGCGCGCAGGCGGCGGTGCCAGCCCGTCCGTGATCAGCATGGCGAGATGGCCGGACAGGGCCTCGCGCGCCGACTCAGCCGCCACCTCGAAGCTCGTACCTGCCGACACACATCCCGGAACGTCCGGGAACGTGACACCCCACTCGGAGACGCCGGCTGGCGGGTGCATGAGACCGATATAGCCGTTCATGTCTGTTTGCCTCTGCCCGTGGAAACAAACTCTAGAGACCGGCCGCCTTCAGGATGGCCCTGACCGTCTTCGGGTGCATGTCTTTCTTGGGATGCGGGATAGTGATCTTTCCAGGCTTGGACGGATGCTTGAAATGCCGATGGCTTCCGGTCGTCGAATGCCAAACCCAGCCCGCGCCCTCGAGCGTGCGGATCAAGTCTTTCGAGTCCACGCCGCCCCCGCACGCGTCACCCTTGGACCGCCGCACCCGGCAACCCGGGGAGAATGTGGAACGGGTGTGTAATCCTTGCAAGATGTCGGCGCATCCGATGGCCGAGACCCGTGAGGCTCACTCCCGCCGCAGCAGCCGGTCCGCGGCGAGGTCCGACCAGAAGCCCGGCCGGAAGTCGCGCTTGAGCGCCTCCGGATCGTAGATCGTCTCGACCCAGGTCAGGAAGTCGATCCCCTGCGCCTCGCCCTCGGCGCGGTAGCGGGCGAAGAACGCGTCGAGGATGCCGGTCTTGGCGAAGCGGAGATGGCCGTAGCGGGCCGAGAGTTGCCGGGCCGCCTCGGCGACGGGGCGGCCCTCGTGCAGGATCAGGTAGAGGGCCGAGGCGAGGCCGGCCCGGTCGGCGCCCGATTTGCAATGCATCACGGCCGGGTATTCGATGCCCGCGAAAAACGCCTTGGCGCCCAGGATGGTCGCCCGGTCCGGCGCCTCCCGGGAGCGCAGCACGAACTCCACGAGCCTCAGCCCGTGGCGCTCGCAGGCCTCCCGCTGCAGCGGCCACGATCCGTGCTCCCGGCCGCCGCGGAGCGAGATGACCGTGCGCACGCCCTCGGCGCGGAAACGCGCGAGCTGGTGCGGTCCGGGCTGGGCCGAGCGCCACAGCGCCCCCGTGCCGACCCGGTGCCGGTTGAGATAGGCCAGGCGGAACACGCCGTGGTCGATCAGCAGCATGTTGGCCCAGGCCTTCAGCCGGTCGCCGGGGCCGGCGATCGGCCGCTCGAAGCGGGCGATTCGGGCCATGCGCCGCGCGTAGCGCGTCTCGGGCTTGAGGAAGCGGTTGAACAAGGCCGTGCTGCCGCGGGGAACGAGCGCCGGGCTCTATCAGCCGGCCGAGGGGCCGGCAATTCACCGCCGAACCGGCCGCGCCCCGTGGCCGCCTGGAGTTCGGCGCCGTTCTTGCCTTCACTCCGCCCGGATCGGCATCGAACCTGGGCGGACCGCGCGGGTTATCCGTCGGTCGGATGAGGGGAGGCCGGAAGCCCATGAGCACGCGCACCACGAGCATCCGCCGGGCCCGCGAGGCCGATCTCGGCGACTTGTCCAAGGTGTTCGATGCGTCCTGGCGCGAGGCCTATCGCGGGATCATTCCGGGCGTCGCCCTGGAGCGCCTGATCGCCGATCGGGACCGGGCGTGGTGGCGCGGCGCCCTGCGTCGCGGGCGGCCGATCGCCGTGGTGGAGACGGCCGATCGGGTCGTCGGCTACGCGGCCTATGGACGGACGCGCAGCCGCAGCCTCGGCACCGAGGCCGAGATCGACGAGCTGTATCTCCTTCCCGAATATCAGGGCGTCGGCCTGGGCCGGCGCCTGTTCCGGGCGGTCCGCAACGATCTCGGCGATCACGGCCTGACGCGGCTCGGCGTGTGGAGCCTGGAGGACAATGCCCGCGCCGGCGCCTTCTACGAGGGGCTCGGGGGCCGGCCCGGCCCGCGGGTGCTCGATCGCATGGCCGGAATCGCCCTGGCCAAGGTCGGCTTCCTGTTCGGCTAACGTTTTCCGGCACTCGTTGCCGGAGCGCGGCGACGACGGATTTGCAAGTTCCGGCGGCGTCTCTAAGAGGTCTGGGAAACTCAGAAGCCCGGATCCGGAAGCGACACGCCATGAAGATCGACGCCATCCCGCTCGGCAAGAAGCCGCCTCACGACGTCAACGTGATCATCGAGGTGCCCCTCGGGGGCGAGCCGATCAAGTACGAGATGGACAAGGACTCCGGCGCGCTGGTCGTCGACCGGTTCCTGTACACGCCGATGTTCTATCCGGGGAATTACGGCTTCATCCCCCACACCCTGTCGGGCGATGGCGACCCCTGCGATGTGCTGGTCGCCAACACCCGCGCCGTGCTGCCGGGGGCGATCATCAGCGCGCGGCCCGTGGGCGTGATGGTGATGCAGGACGAGGGCGGCGAGGACGAGAAGGTCATCGCGGTGCCCTCGCGCCACCTGACCAAGCGCTACGACCGGGTCGAGAACTACACCGACCTCCCCGAGATCACGATCCAGCAGATCCAGCACTTCTTCGAGCACTACAAGGACCTGGAGCCCGGCAAGTGGGTCAAGTTCGTCCGCTGGGGCGACAAGGAGGAGGCCCACCGGCTGATCGAAGAGGCGATCGAGCGGGCGAAAGCCAAGGCGTAAGCCGCGTCCACGGGCATCGTCCCCCCGGGCCGGCGGCAGCGATCGCCGGCCGCCGGCATGGCAGGGTGCGACTGCCGATGCTAAGGCTGCCGCCGCGCGCGAGGCGCGGATGGAGTTTACGGATGGCCCGGCTGCGCGCATCGATCGGCCTCGTCGGACTCCTGCTGAGCCAGGGCGCCGCGACGGCCGCGGATCCGGGTGCGGTTGCGCCGCCGCTCGACGGCTTCCGGGCCAGTTGCGAGGATCTCGGGACCTTCTGCTTCGCCGATGCCTGCGGCCGCGATCAGCTCGAGGCCGCCGAGAGCTGCCGGGCGCGCTGCCCGAGCGCGGCGATCATGAGCGTGGTCCCGGCCGCCTGCCGCCCGCCCGAGGCGCCGGTCACCGTCCTGCGCCGGCGCGGCTGAGCGCACGCTGCGCCCCGAGATCGGGCAGCGACAGGGTCCCGGCGCGAAAAATCAACGGCCCGCGGCAACGAATCGCGGCACGCGGCATTGACCATGTTCGACGTGTTGATCGACAGATGATGAGGGTGCGGTCAGATGCTCGCGAACGCGCGCGGTGCCCGCAAGCGAATGATGCGGACGAGTGATCTTCAACCACCCCGGGCGGGATTGAACGCGGACCCGGTCCTGTACGGTGTCGCCGCGGGTTTGGCGACGTTGTTTCCGCCCGTGACGATGCCGAAGGCGGCGGCCGAGCCGGCCCGCGCCGACGCGCAGGATACGTCCGAGGAGCCCTCCGGCGCCCCATGATCGGAGCGTGACGAGACGGCTCGTGCCGTCAGGTCGCGAGCCGGACGACGAGGAGCAGGGTGGCCAGCACCGGCACGGTGGCGGCGAGCCACAGGGCACCGGGGTGGAACCCGTCCGGGCCCGTGGATCGCGGGCTCCGCATCACCCCGGGGCGCAGGTCGGCGCCGCGCCCGATACCGATCCCGATTGGCATCCGTCACCTCCGCAATACTGGAGGCGTGATGCCCTAAGGTCCCCAAGACGGTCTGAATCGTCGCCCGCCTTCGTCCGACGTGGTGAACGGGTCCTTAAAGGGCGCGGTCGAACTTCAGTTCGCCGTTCGGGCTCTTGAGCACCAGTTGAGAGCCGACCAGGTCCCACACCGCCGAGGTGCGCAGGGCGACGAAGAAGGCCTGTTCGGTGGCCGCCAAGCCCTTGTCGCAGCTCTTCTTGGTGAGCGCGAGCGGGCCCACGGCGATGTGCTGCTCCTTGAGCGGGAAGGCGGTGGCCGCGAAGGTGTTGCAGCCGCCGTAGCCGCGGGCGCGGTACTGCTTGTCGATGATGAAGCTCGGCCGATCCCCGCCGGTGAACGGTTTGCCGTTGAGGCTGACGGCCGTCCAGGTGGAATCCAGCGGGAAGATCTTCTCGCTGGCCTTCGCCCCCGGGACGTATTGAGGCTTCTTCTCGTCCTCGCCGCCGGGACGACGGTTGCCCTTGCCGAATCCGGTGGGAGACCCGCCCCCCATCTGGGCCTGCGCCTGCGTCGCCGCGGACAGGTCCGCGGCCAGAACGGCACAGGCCAAGGTCGCGATCAGCGCCCCTCTCATCGTTCAGTCCCCATGTCGCGCGCTCCGCGCGCAGGCCATTCCGGATCCGGATATCCCGCGCCCGCCGCGCGGGACCGCCCCCCAAGGGGCCGATCCGAATCCATGCGCCTTGGCGGATGCGACAGGAATTCAGCACAATTATGGTCGGGCCTCGCTGCGACCGCCCGGAAACGATCCGCGCCGGCGGCCGTTGTCGAACATTGCGGATCGGGAGAGTGACCTTGGCAGGATCGGACGAGGGCCCGCAGAGCGGGGCGAGCGCGCGCGCGATGAGTCCGGCGCAGTCGCGGGCGGCCCGGGGGCTGCTCGGATGGTCCGAGGCGGATCTGGCCGCGAAGGTCGGTCTCGACGAGCGCTTCGTGCGCGATTTCGAGGGCGGCTACGGCGATGCGCCGAGCGGGCAGATCGAGGCCGTACGGAGTGCGCTCGGCGCGGCCGGGGTGGTCTTCACCGAGTCGCCCACCCCCGGCGTCCATCTGGCGAGCGAGTCGGGCACCGACGAGGGGACCCGTCTCGGCGGGCTCACCACTGAGAACGATCGGTGAAGTTCCGCCTCGACAGGCCACAACGGCCAGCCGAACGCGCCGCTCATGGCGCGTTCAGGCACCCGGTCCGATAGCCGGGGGGCACGAACCCGCGTGCCGCCCCGGAGCGATCCGTGACCGATCTCCCCCGCCTTCCATCCCGGAACGCCGTACGTTCCGCGACCCTCCCCGCCCAAACGGCGCCCCGCTGATGCGCGCCGACGCCTTCCTGGCGGCCGCCGACGCACTGCCCCTGGCGAGCCTCGACACGCTGGTCGGGGGTGGCGGCCTGGTGGTCGTCGCACCGCATCCCGACGACGAGAGCCTCGGCTGCGGCGGCCTGATCGCGGCCGCGCGGGCGGACGGGCGGCGCGTACATCTCGTCGTGATCAGCGACGGCTGCGGCTCGCACACGCATTCCCGCCTTTACCCGCCCGAAACGCTGCGCGCCCTGCGCGAGGCGGAGACCGTGCGGGCTGCGGCGATCCTCGGGCTCGGGGCGGAGGACGTGACCTTTTTGCGCCTGCCCGACGCGCACGTGCCGAGCGATGGGCCGGTCGCCGAGGCCGCCGCCGCGGCGGTCGCGCAGGCCGCCGCCGCCTGCGGCGCCGGCGCAGCGTTCGTGACGTGGCGGAACGACCCGCATTGCGACCACAGGGCGGCCGCCGCCATCGTCGCCCTGGCCCGGCCACGGATGCCGGGGGTGCGGGTCTACGAGTATCCGGTCTGGGGCTGGACCCTGCCGCCCGAGACCGAGGTCGGCGCGGCGCCGGAGGGTCTGCGCCTCGACGTCACCGCCTATCGCGAGACCAAGGCCCGCGCGGTCGCGGCGCACGAATCGCAGACCACGGACCTGATCTCGGACGATCCGCAGGGCTTCCGGCTCGAGCCCGACATGATCGCCCGGCTCTGCGGCCCCTACGAGCGCTTCGTGGCAATCCCCGCATGAACCGCCGGACCGAGACCCTGCCGGACGATTACTTCGCCGGGATGTACGCCAGCGATCCGGATCCCTGGGGCTTCACGACCTCGGCCTACGAGCGCGACAAATACGCGGCGACGCTGGCTGCCCTGCCCCGGGCGCATTACCAGACGGCCTTCGAGCCGGCCTGCTCGATCGGCGTCTTCACCCGCGCCCTCTCCGAGCGCTGCGACCGGCTGCTCGCCACCGAGCTGGTCCCGGCGGCGGCCCAGGCGGCCCGGGCCCGCTGCGCCGACCGGCCGGGCATCGAGATCCGCCAGGGCGCGGTGCCGGCCGACTGGCCGGTCGGCCAATTCGATCTGATCGTGTTCGGCGAAGTCCTGTACTTCCTCGCAGCCCCGGACCTGTCCGAGGTGGTACGCCGGACCGGCGCGGCGATCGCACCCGGGGGCGATCTCGTTCTGGTGCACTGGCTCGGCGAGACCGACTATCCGCAATCGGGCGACGGGGCCGCCGAGGCGTTCATCCGGCTCGCCGCGCCCTTCGCCCGGGTCCTGCACCAGTCGCGGACGGAGGCGTATCGGATCGACGTCCTGCGCGCTGGACCCGATCCGTGAGCACGGCCATCATCACCCTCAACAAGGGCCGGCGGCCGCACCTCATCCGCCTGCTCGAAGGGCTCGGCCGTGGCGCGCCGCCCGATGCCGCGATCGTCGTGGAGATCGGTGGCGACGACGCGCCCCTGCCCGTCCTGCCCTTCCCGGTGGAGCGCGTGCCCTTCCCGCGGGACGGCCTGCCGCTCGCGGCGGCGCGCAACGCCGGGCGCCGGGCGACGACGGCCGACACGCTGATCTTCCTCGACGTGGACTGCATCCCCTCGGCGGGGCTCGTGGCCGGCCTGTCGCGGGCGGCGGCCGAACACGACGGCCTGATCTGCTGCGCCATCGGCTATCTGCCGGCCGGTGCGGTCGGCGATGGCTGGCACGAGGCCGACCTGGAGCGGCTCGGACATCCGCATCCGGTGCGGGCCTTTCCGCCGCCGGGCGTGGTGGCGCCGGCGCCGCAGCCGGGCCTGTTCTGGTCGCTGGCCTTCGCGGTGCGCGCCGCCACCTATGACCGGCTCGGCGGCTTCGACGAGGATTTTTCCGGCTATGGGGCCGAGGATACCGACTTGGCGTTCAGGGCCGACGCGGCCGGGGTGCCGATCCTGTTCCTCGGCGGCCCGAAGGCCTACCACCAGCATCACCCGGGCTTCGACCCGCCGCTCCAGCATTTTCGCGACATCGTCGCCAATGCCGGCCGCTTCCACGCCCGGCACGGGTTCTGGCCGATGGACGGCTGGCTCGACGGCTTCGCCCGGCTCGGCCTGATCGCGGCGGACTGGCGCGCGGGGATCGTGATCCACCGCGACCCGACGCCGGACGAGATGGCGGCGGCGCGGCTGCCGGGCGACCGGCCGTTCTGAACGAAACCGTCCCTCCCCATTGGGGAGCAGGAGAAATCGGCGCTGCGCGCGCTGATTCTTGGCGAGGCGGGAGACTTCGCCTATGTTCGGAAGTGGAGCCGGTGATGGCTACACCGGCTCCTGGCGATCACCCGTTAGGGTTTAGCCATGTCCAGAAAAGCGGATGGGCGGCGAGGCGGAGGGTGAAGCTCCACTCGCCGCTTACCTTTCTGGCGATCGTCAGAACGATAACCATTCGTTCAACTCCCGGCCGCAACCGGCCGCGTGCGGCCAATCACGGACGGGCTGGTGAAGCCCGCGGGACACCCGTACCGACGCGCCCGGGAGAGGCGCAATCGACGTCGGGCGTCCTCGCTGGCTCAGCCCTTCATGGCATCCGCCTTCTCGATCAGCGCCTCGGCCATGCGGATCGAGGCGATGTCGATCAGGCGGCCGTCGAGGGAGACGGCGCCGCGGCCGGCCTTGGCGGCCTCTTCCATGGCCTCGAGGATGCGGCGGGCCTTGGTCACCTCGGCCTCGGACGGGGTGAAGACCTGGTTGGCCAGATCGATCTGGCTCGGGTGGATCGCCCACTTGCCTTCGAAGCCGAGCGCCGCGCAGCGCCGGGCCGCCGAGGTGTAGCCGTCAGGGTCGGAGAAATCTCCGAACGGGCCGTCGATCGGGCGCAGGCCGTAGGCGCGGCAGGCGATCAGCATCCGGTTCTGGGCGAACAGCCACGGGTCCTGCCAGTGGGTCTGGCGGTTGCCGCCCTCGTCCTTGTCGGTGAGCACCGAGAAGTCCGGGTTCACGCCGCCGATAACGGTCGAGCGGGCGCGGGTCGAGGCGGCGTAGTCGGCGACGCCGAACGACATCGCCTCCAGGCGCTTCGACGACTGGGCGATCGCCTCGACATTGGCCATGCCGAGGGCGGTCTCGATCAGCACCTCGAAGCCGAGCTTCTTCTCGCGCTTCTTGGCTTGCTCGATCTGGGTGACCAGCACGTCGATGGCGTAGACGTCCTGGGGCACGCCGACCTTGGGGATCAGCACCATGTCGAGCCGCGGACAGGCTTCGACGATGTCGACCACGTCGCGGTACATGTAGTGGGTGTCGAGACCGTTGATGCGGATCATCATGGTCTTGCTGCCCCAATCCAGGTCGTTGAGCGCCTGGATGATGTTGGTGCGGGCCTTCTCCTTGTCGTCGGGGGCGACGGCGTCTTCCAGATCGAGGAAGATCACGTCGGCGGCCGAGGAGGTCGCCTTCTCCATGAAGGTCGGGTTCGAGCCCGGGACGGCGAGTTCCGAGCGGTGCAGGCGGGCCTTGGCCTGCTGGATCAGGGTGAAGCTCATCTTGGGTTCTCTCTCCTGGTGACGGTTCTGATGCCGTTGCGGGATGCAATCCCGTTCATCGGCGGCAAATGGCGCGCGTAGGGTTCCCTGACAGGGCGCGGCGATGCGTTTCGGTCTGCTCCATCGGCTCATGACACCCGCGCGTCCCCCTCCCCCCTCTGCGGGGGAGGGTGGCCCCTGCGTCAGCAGGGGTCGGGAGAGGGGAACCCGGGTTCCGGATAAGGCGCGACTATTGGGACGGGTAAAGCCAGGTCCTGCACCGTCGCTCCCCTCTCCCGACCCCCTTCGGGGGCCACCCTCCCCCGCAAAGGGGGGAGGGAGAATCGCGCAATGCCTCATCCGGTCGACCCGAAGCCGACCGCGATGCAGTTGATCGACAGCAGCAGGGCCGATTTCACCGCCTCGCGCCGGTCCTCGTCGGTCTCGGCGCGGTAGCGGGCGAGCAGTTCGACCTGCTCGCGGCCGACCTGGTTGATCGTCGGCAGCCGCCCCTTGAGCCGATCCCGGAACAGCGGGAAGCGCTCGGCCAGCTCCGATCCGCCGCTCACCCGCAGGACCATCTCCCGGGTCAGGGCGTACTCGGCCTCGATGGCGGAAAAGATCCGGTCGCGGATCGACGGATCCTCGACGAGGCCCGCATAGGCCCGGGCGATGTCGAGATCGACCATCATCAGCGTCTTCTCGACCTCGTCGAGGACGAGGCGCAGCACCCGCGACTCGTGGAACAGGCGCTTCAGGGTCGCCTCACCCTCCCGGCCACGCACGTCGAGGAAGCTCGCCAGCCCCGAGCCGACCCCGTACCAGCCGGTGATCACGTGCCGGTTCTGCGACCACGCGAACACCCAGGGGATCGCCCGCAGATCCGAGAGCGACCGGGCGCCGAACCGGCGGGCCGGGCGCGAGCCGATATTCAGGAGCGCGATCTCGTCCAGCGGGCTCGCCGCCTGGAAGTAGTCGACGAGGCCGTCGGTCTGGAGTAGCTGGACATAGGCCGCCCGGGACGCCCCGGCCAGCGCCTCCAGGGCGTCGTCGTGGCCGGCCCCCGCCCGCTCGCCGTCGCCGGCCAGGGCGTGCTCGAACACCGAGGCGGCGAGCAATTCCATCTGGTAGGCGGCGGTGCCGCGGTTGGCGTATTTGAACGAGACGACCTCGCCCTGCTCGGTCGTGCGGAACCGGCCGCGGATCGAGCCCGGGGGCTGGGCCATGATGCCCCGGTGGGTCGGCACGCCGCCCCGGCTCACCGAGCCGCCGCGCCCGTGGAAGAAGGCGATGCCGACGCCGAGTTCCTGGCCGAGCCGGGTCAGCTTGCTCTGCGCCTTGTACAGCTCCCAGTTGGCAGCGACGAAGCCGCCGTCCTTGTTGGAGTCGGAATAGCCGATCATCACCTCCTGCACGCCACCCTGCCAGCGGGTGGAGCGGCGCACCACCGGCGTGCCGAGCAGCGCCCGCATGATCGCCGGGCCGGCGCGCAGGTCGTCGATGGTCTCGAACAGGGGCACGATCGGCAACGGGCAGATCTCGGTGCCGGCCGCGTCGAGGAACACCCCCGCCTCCTTGGCCAGCAGATAGGCGCCGAGCACGTCCTCCACCGAGCGGGTCATCGACAGCACGAAGGCGCCGAACGCCTCGCGGTCGAGGGCCTCGCGCATCTCGGCGACGAGGGCGAAGGTGGCCAGCGTCTCCCGGGCGGCGTCCGGCAGATCCTCGAAGGAGCGCTCGGGATCGCGCGGCCTGGCCAGTTCCGTGTCGAGCCATTGCCGCCAGGCGGCGGTGCCGAGGGCCGGCGGCTCGCCGTCGCCGTTGCGCTGGCGCCAGAGGGCGTGGAGCGTGTCGGTGGTGCGGGTGGTGTTCTCACGCAGGTCGAGCCGGACGGTCGAGAAGCGGAAGATCTCCACCATGCGCCGGACCGGGCGGACGAGGTCGCGGGCCAACGCCGCGCATTTGGCCTCCGCCAGCCCGCGCTCCAGGACGCGCAGATCCTCGATCAACCCGTCGGCGCTGGCGTAATCGGGGCCGGACGGGTGCTCGCCCTCGTTGCGGGCGATGGTCGCCTCGATCTTGCGCAGGACGCAGGAGAGATACTGGCGATACGGCTCGCCGGGGTTGCGCCGGGTGATCGCCCGGGCCTGCCCGCTCTCGGCGAGCTGCCGGTCGAGTTCCGCGCGAAAGCCCTCGGGCAGCGGCAGGGTGCGCTCCGTGAGCGACAGGGTCCGCCCCAGCTCGCGCACGCCGTCGCGGTAGCGGGTGAGCGAGGCCAGCGCGTTGCGGTGCAGGGTCTGCCGGGTGACGGCGGCGGTGACGTAGGGGTTGCCGTCCCGGTCGCCGCCGATCCACGAGCCGAACTGGAAGAACGGCGGCACCGTGAAATCCGTGCCCGGATAGGTCTCGGCGAGCGCCTCCTCCAGGGTCTCCAGGGTCTCGGGCAGCATCTCGAACAGGGTCTCGTCGAAGAAGTGCAGCCCCCAGGCGACCTCCCGCTCGACCGTGGCCTTCTCCAGGTGCAGCTCACCGGTCATCCAGACCAGCTCGATCTGGTCGCGGAGCTCGTTCATGAGCCCGTTGCGCTCGCGGTCGGTCCAGCGCGGCATTTCCAGCTCGCGCAGCACAAGATAGATGCGCCGGAATTTTTCGAGGACGGTGACGCGCTTGCCCTCGGTGGGATGCGCGGTCAGCGTCGGGCGGATGCGCAGGTCGCTCAGCAGCGCCTGGATCTTTTCGGGCGGCACCCCCTGCTTGCGGGCATCCGAAAAGACCTTGGCGAAGGAGCCGCCGAGCGCGGCCCGCCCCTCCGTGCGCTCCACGTGGCGGCGGCGGCGCATCGCGGCGTTCTGCTCGGCGATGGAGATCAGCTGGAACCAGATCCCCTGCACCTGGAGGGCGCGTGCCAGCATCTGCGGCGAGAACCGCGAGATGTCGGCGGTGCCGTGCAGCACCGCCTCCAGGTCCGGATCGTGCCGGCGGGCGACGTCGAGCAGCGCCTGGAACAGGATGTCCAGGGCCTGCTCCGACGAGGTGCCGGTGATCACCGGCGGCGCGAAGGCCGTGGCATCGACGTGGCCGGGGGTCGCGTGAAGGGTACGGGTCATGGGGCCACCTCGTGGCGCACGGTACTTTCGGGACGAAGCGCGACGCGCTCCCTCCCCCCTCTGCGGGGGAGGGTGGCCCCCGCGTCAGCGGGGGTCGGGAGAGGGGAGCGCCATTTCGGAAAAAAAGTCGCGACGGGAGCCGAAGCCCGCACCGGCGCGCTGCCCCTCTCCCGCCCCGCATCGCGGGGCACCCTCCCCCGCAGAGGGGGGAGGGTTGAGGGGCCGCTAAGCCGCCCGGGCCAGCACGTCGGCCACGGTCTGACCGAACGAGCCCGGATCCGGCGCCACCGTCAGACCGTACGAGCGCATGATCTCGGCCTTCTCGGCGGCGCTGTCGCCGGCCGCCGAGATGATCGCCCCGGCATGGCCCATGCGGCGGCCCTTCGGCGCCGTCAGCCCCGCCACGAACCCGATCACCGGCTTCGACATGTTCTCGCGAATCCAGGCCGAGGCCTCGGCCTCCTGCGGGCCGCCGATCTCGCCGATCATCAGCACCGCGTCGGTATCCGGATCGGTCTCGAACAGGGCGAGGTGGTCGAGGAACGACGAGCCGTTGATCGGATCGCCGCCGATGCCCACCGAGGTCGAGATCCCGAGCCCCAGTTCCTTCAGCTGCGCGGCCGCCTCGTAGCCGAGCGTGCCCGACCGGGAGATCACTCCGACATTGCCCGGGAGGTAGATGTGGCCGGGCATGATCCCGAGCATCGCCTTGCCGGGGGAGATGATGCCGGCGCAGTTCGGGCCGACCACCAGGGTGCGCCGGTCCCGGGGGTAGCGCATCAGGTAGCGCTTCACCCGCATCATGTCCTGGGCCGGGATACCGTCGGTGATCGAGCAGACCAGCCGCAGGCCGGCATCGGCCGCCTCCATGATGGCGTCGGCGGCAAACGGCGGCGCCACGAAGGTGATCGAGGTCGTGGCGCCGGTGGCCGCCACCGCCTCCTTGACGGTGTTGAACACCGGAAGGCCGAGATGGCTGCGCCCGCCCTTGCCGGGCGTGACGCCGCCGACGACGTTCGTGCCGTAATCCAGCATCTCCTTGGCGTGGAAGGTGCCCTTGTCGCCGGTGATGCCCTGGACGATGATCGGGGTGGTCTCGTCGATGAGGATGCTCATGGCGCGGTCTCCCCTCAATGCTTGGTCTTGGCCGCCGCGCAGGCGTCGACCGCCTTGCGGGCCGCCTCCGACAGCGTGTCGGCGGTGATCAGGTCGAGGCCGCTCTCGGCCAGGATCTTCTTGCCGGCTTCCACGTTCGTGCCGGCGAGCCGCACCACGAGCGGCACGTCGATCTTCACCTCCCGGGCGGCCTGGATGACCCCCTCGGCGACCCAGTCGCAGCGGTTGATGCCGGCGAAGATGTTGACGAGGATCGCCTTGACGTTGCGGTCCGAGAGCACGAGCCGGAAGGCCGTGGCGACCCGCTCAGGCGAGGCGCCGCCGCCGACATCCAGGAAGTTTGCCGGCTCACCGCCCGCGTGCTTGATCATGTCCATGGTGGCCATCGCCAGACCGGCGCCGTTGACGATGCAGCCGATCTCGCCCTCGAGGCCAATGTAGCTGAGGTTGTGCTCGGCGGCCTGGGCCTCGCGCGGGTCGCCCTGCGACGGGTCGTGCATGTCGGCGATGCCGGGCCGGCGGAACAGGGCGTTGTCGTCGAAGCTCATCTTGGCGTCGAGGGCCAGCACCCGGTCGTCCTTGGTGACGACGAGCGGGTTGATCTCCAGCATGGTGCCGTCGCAGTCGCGGAACGCCCGGTAGGCGTTCATGATGGTCTTCACCGCGGCCGAGACCTGCTTGATGTTGAGCCCGAGCTGGAAGGCGATCTCCCGGGCCTGGAACTGCTGCAGGCCGACCGCCGGCTCGACCACGACCTGGATGAGGGAATCGGGTTCGTTGGCGGCGATCTCCTCGATATCCATGCCGCCGCGCTGGCTGGCGATGACCCGCACGCGCTCGGCCTTCCGGTCCAGCACGTAGCCGAGATAGAGCTCGCGCTCGAACGGGTCCGCGGTCTCGACGTAGACTCGCTGCACCGGCTTGCCCTCGGGGCCGGTCTGGTGCGTGACGAGGCGCTTGCCGAGGAGATCCTTGGCGGCGTCGCGGACCTCGTTGTAGGTCCGGCACAGCTTGATCCCGCCGGCCTTGCCGCGGGCGCCGGCGTGGATCTGCGCCTTCACGGCCCAGAACGAGCCGCCGAGCTCGGTGGCGGCGTAGACCGCCTGGTCCGGGCTGAACGCGATGGCGCCCTTCGGGACGGCCACGCCGAAGCTCGCGAGCAGCTCCTTGGCCTGATACTCGTGAACGTCCATTCGGCGCCTCCTCCGCGGTTCGTTGCCGCCGTTGATGCGCTCTACTTTAGTTGAGTGGAAGGATTACGCCCGTCAAATTTTTTGAGATGCCGCTTCACGGGGGCTTTTTCGCAAACGCAACACGGATCGTATTCTATGGTGCGTTGCAGCATACAGAAAAACAACGAGGCCGGGGCGTGATGCACCCGGCCTCGACTGTTGAGTCCGTGATTTGGGCGCATGCGCCGCCGATTGGGCGCTGGCCCTTCGGCACGCGCCCTGCCCTCCCCCCTCTGCGGGGGAGGGCAAGCGCGGCGCTGTCAGTTCACCTTGGCCTTCACCACGCCGTACACTTTCTCGCTGAGTGCGCCAGCCGCCGAGAGCAACTCCTCCAGCTCCGTCAACCGCTCGTCGGCGAAGTCGCGGTCGTCCAGCCCCTTGGCGTTGACGTAGACGTTCAGCGCCGCGCTGCGGAGGCCCGCATAGGCCGAGAGCACCGCCACGCCGGCATCCGACACGACGTTGAGATTGCCCTTCTCGGCGGTGATCGCCGCGAGGTCGATCACCGCCCGGCAGGCCCGGCAGCAGGCGAGCGGCACGTCGCAGGCGGTCTTGAGCGCCGCCTGAATCTTCTCGGCGCGCGCCGCCTTCTCGTCGTCGGTGGCCTTCGGCAGGCCGTAGGCGCCCATGACGGCATCGAAGGCCTGGACGTCCTCGCCGATCATGCCGGTGAGAACGACCCGCAGGCCCTCGGATCGGGCCAGAACGTCCTTCAGCTCGGCCTCGACCTCGACGTACTTCTTCTTGCCGATGGTGAGGTTGCAGACCATCGACACCAGGGCCGCCCCCATGGCGCCGGAGATCGCCGCCGCACCGCCGCCGCCGGGGGTCGGGGCGGCGCTCGCGAGCTCCGCCAGGAACGTTTCGATGCTGTCGGTCTCGGGGCGATGCGTCTCGGTCACCAGCGCCTCCTCAGGCCATCGACTTGGCGAGCGCATAAATCTCCTCGGCATCGAGCACCTGCTCGGTGCTCTCGAAGAGCTGGCCCACGCAGGCCCGGTGCAGCTTGAGCTTCAGGCCGCCGATCCCGAGGGCGCCGAAGGCCTTCTTGCCGTTGCGATCCTTGCCCTTATCCATCACCTCGATGCCGCCGATGCCGGTCGGGGGCTGGGCGTTGTAGTCGGCCACGAACTCGATCGACGGGTCCTGCGCCCAAGCCGCCTCCGGCAGCAGCTCGACGCCGATGGCGCCGGCCGTGAACACGAGGTTGGTGCCCTTCACGAGGGCGACGCGGGAAGACTCGTCGGGGGTGGCGGCGGCCTTCACGTTGACCTTGAAGCGGGTGTTGATCTGATCGGCGGCGGCCTGGGTCTTGTCCAGCGACCGGCCCGCGATCGTCACCTCGGCCCCCTCGCCGGCGAGCAGCGCCGCCGAGCGCATGCCCACCGGGCCAGTGCCCGCCAGCACGACCGCCTTCTTGCCCTGCAGCGAGCCCGCGGCCTTGGCCACCAGCGCCACGCCGGCGGCGGCCGTGGTGTTCGAGCCGTTGGAATCGAGCATCACCGAGACCCGGAACGGGCCGAAGAAGCGCTTCTTGACCGCTTTGAACAGCTCCTCGCCCGCCGCCATGCTGCCGCCGCCGACGAAGATCGCCGTGGACTTCTTCTCGGAGCCGCCCCGGGTGTAGATCGTGCCGTCGACCAGCGCGCCGACATTGTCGGGGGTCACGCCGCCGTAGCCGGCGATGTGGTCGGCGCCGCCGTCATAGCCGACCACCGTGTCGAACACGTTCGGGACCGCATCGGTGTCGAACAGGAACAGCAGTTTTTTTGTCATTTCGTCTTGGACCTTTCCGTCGCGCCTGTGGGGCGCCGTCGCTGATGTTGGTTGGGTCGATGCGAAGACGTAGCTCCTCTCCTCCCCCTTGCGGGGAGGAGCCGGAGGTGGGGGTGGCCCAAGATTGAGCGGAGCGGTGCCGTCTGCACCACCCCCACCCCTGACCCCTCCCCGCAAGGGGGAGGGAAACGCCCGCCGTAAATCTTGAGGTTAAGCCTCGACCACGTTCTGCGGCTTGCCCGCCACGAATGCCTCGACATTGTCGACGAGCTGGTCGGCGAGGATCTGCATCGCCTCCTTGCTGGCCCAGGCGACGTGCGGCGTGACGATCAGGTTCGGCAGGTCGGCCTCGCACAGGATGTTGCCGTCCTTGGGCGGCTCCTGCGCCACCACGTCGAAGCCCGCCCCCGCGATGGTGCCGTCCTTGAGCGCGGCGAGCAAAGCCGCCTCGTCCACCAGCCCGCCCCGGGCCGTGTTGATCAGGATGGCGTTCTTCTTCATCCGCTTCAGCTCGGCGGCGCCGATCAGCCCCTTGGTGTCGGGGGTCAGCGGCACGTGCAGCGTGATCACGTCGGATTGCGTGAGGATCGTTTCGAAATCGACGAGCCCGTCCTGCGGGAACACGTCGTAGGCCAGCACCTTCATGCCCAGCGCCTCGGCGCGCTTGCCGATCGACTTGCCGAGCGCCCCGTAGCCGACGATCCCCAGCGTCGAGCCGGCGATGTCGTAGATCGGGTAGTCGAAGTAGCAGAACTGCTTGGACTTGGCCCAGTCGCCCCGCCGCACCGAGTTGGCGTAGGGCACGATCGCCCGGCGCAGGGCGAACATCAGCCCGACCACGTGCTCCGGCACGGTGTTGAACGCGTAGTTGCGGATGTTGACGACCGTGACCCCTTGAGCCTTCGCCTGGGCCTTGTCGACCACGTCGGTGCCGGTGGCGGCGACCGCGATCAGCTTCAGGTCGGGGAGCTGCTTCAGCGTCTCGGCCCGCATTGGGACCTTGTTGATCAGCGCGATCTCGGCGCCCTGGAGGCGGGACACCGTGTCCTCCGGCGTCCAGGTCGAGTCATGCTCGACGTATTCGTGCGGGAAGTCGAACGGTCGGACCCTGGCATCGAGGGATTCACGGTCCAGGAACACGATCTTCTTGGTCATAGGACCCCTCTCGGACGACGGGCGGTTTCCTCGATAGTCTTGTTCTTACTTGCGCGTCGGGGCGGGCCCGGCAACCCGGTCCCGCCCCGATCACGTGCGCGGCTTACGCCTTATGCAGCGGATTCTCGCGCAGGTAGCTGGACGCGGCGGCGACGCCGGAGCCCGGCGTGACCGTGATGCCGCAATCGAGCATCGCCATCTCGGCGCCCGCGATGGCGCCGAGCAGCGACAGCTCGTTCAGGTCGCCCAGGTGGCCGATGCGGAACACCTTGCCGGCGACTTTCGACAGGCCGGCACCCAGCGAGAGGTTGTAGCGGTCATAGGCGTGGGTGATCACCTTGGCGGCGTCGGCGCCCTCCGGCACCACGATCGCCGTGACCGTGTCGGAGTTCCACTTGGGCTCCTTGGCGCAGGGCTTCAGGCCCCAGGCCGCCACCGCCTGGCGGGTCGCCTCGGCGAGCACGTGATGGCGGTGGTAGATGTTCTCCAGCCCTTCCTCCTTCACGATCGCCAGGGCCTCGCGCAGGCCGTAGAGCAGCGGCAGGACGGGGGTGTAGGGGAAGTAGCCCGTGGCGTTGGCGGCGAGCTGGTCCTTCCAGGCGAAGTAGGCATGGCCGAGCCGGTCGTTGCGGCCGGTGCCGCCCTCGGCGATCTTCAGCGCCTTGGGGCTGATGCAGATCAGGCCGAGACCGGCCGGCAGCATGAAGCCCTTCTGCGAGCCCGCGATGGCGCAGTCGACCTTCCACTCGTCCATCTTGAACGGCAGCGAGCCGATCGACGAGATGCCGTCCACGAACAGCAGCGCCGGGTGTCCGGCGGCGTCGATCGCCTTGCGGACCGCAGCGATGTCGCTGGTGACGCCGGTGGCGGTCTCGTTGTGGACGACCATCACGGCCTTGATGGCGTGGTCCTTGTCGGCCCGGAGCGCCTCCTCGATCTTCTGCGGATCGGCGCCGGTGCCCCACTCCTCCTCCTGAACGACCACGTCGAGGCCGAGGCGCTGGGCCATGTCGACCCAGAGGTGGCTGAACTGGCCGTAGCGCGAGGTCAGCACCTTGTCGCCGCGGCACAGGGTGTTGGACAGAGCCGATTCCCAGATGCCGGTGCCCGAGGACGGGAACAGGATGATGGTCCCGGCGGTCGAGCCGAACACGATCTTGGAATCCTGGAGCAGCGGCTTCACCAGCTCGGGGAAGCTCGGCGAGCGGTGATCCTCCGACGGCACGTGCATGGCGCGCAGCACGCGGTCCGGGATATTGGTCGGACCCGGGATGAAGAGGTGGTTGCGACCGGGGCGCCGGGTTGCGGCCATGATGTTTCCTCCGAAAAATTCGTTGCGCGCGGGCATGGGCCCGCGCCGGGTGGTTCGAGCGTCCTCGGGAGTCGGTCCGGCGCCGGCGGACGCGGCTCCCGCCGCGCATGCCCCAACGCCATCTCCGCCGTAGATCGGGGGGCGCAGCGGAGCGGCAGGCGGCCTCACGCCGCTCGCGTCGCGACACGCCCCCGCGTGCCGGTCGCCTCCGAAATGCCGTCCCGTCCGACGGCCCCAGGGCCGTCCTCGCCGCCTTCCTGTCATGCCCGGCGTGGCTCGCGCCGAGCCGCCGGTTATTTGGCATTATGAGGCGGTGACGCTCGAAAGGAAAACCGGAAAAACTTCCGGAACTTGGCAAAAAAATTTTTTGTGCGCCGCAGCGATGCCGATCTGCGGTTGAGAAGCTTTGCCGCACTGCACCAGAACGCCCGGGGCGCCCGGCCCGGCGCGTCATCAAACTGAGACGTGATCCCGGTCAGGATTCCGGCATCGTTCAGCCCCCGGGAGAGGATTGCCGTGGCCGAGGTTGAGGAGATGCCGGTCCGGGTCCGGACTCTGTTCCTGTCCGATCTGCATCTCGGCACGCGCGGCTGCCAGGCCGGGCTGCTGCTGTCGTTCCTGAAGGATTACGACGCCGACACGATCTACCTCGTGGGTGATATCGTGGACGGCTGGCAGCTGCGTTCCGGCTGGTACTGGCCTCAGGAACACAACGACGTCGTGCAGAAGCTCCTGCGCAAGGTCCGCAAGGGCACGCGCATCGTCTACCTGCCGGGCAACCACGACGAGTTCCTGCGCGACTATGTCGGCACGAATTTCGGCGGGATCGAGCTCGCGGAGACGGCGATCCACGAGGCGGCCGACGGGAAGCGCTACCTCGTGATCCACGGCGACCAGTTCGACATGGTGGTCCGCCACTCGCCCTGGCTCGCCCATCTCGGGGACGGGGCCTACACGCTGGCCCTGACCCTCAACACGCTGATCAACCGGGTGCGGCGCCGCCTCGGCCTATCCTACTGGTCGCTCTCGGCCTGGGCGAAGCTGCGGGTGAAGAACGCGGTGAGCTTCATCGGCCGGTTCGAGACGATCCTGGCCGAGGAGGCGCGGCGGCAGGGGGCCGACGGGGTGATCTGCGGCCATATCCACCATGCGGCCGACCGGCCGATCGGAGACCTGCGCTACCTCAACACCGGCGATTGGGTGGAATCCTGCACCGGGCTGGTGGAGCATTACGACGGCCGCATCGAGGTGCTGCACTATCCGAGCCTGCTGCGCGCGCGTGAGGCGGAGACCGTGCCGCAGGCGGTTCCCGGCCGGCGCGCGGTGGCGTGAGGGCGCCCACCGTGAAGCTCCTGATCGCCAGCGACGCCTGGCATCCGCAGGTCAACGGCGTGGTGCGCTCCCTGGAGCAGATGGTGCGCTGCGCCCCCGAGCACGGGTTCGCCACGGCGTTGCTGTCGGCGGCGGATTTCCCCTCGCTGCCCCTGCCCGGCTATCCGGAGATCCGCCTCGCCCATGCCGGGCGGGAGCGGGTGGCGGCGCATTGGCGGGGGGAGCAGCCGACCCATGTCCACATCGCCACCGAGGGCCCCGTGGGCTACGCGGTGCGGCGGCATTGCCTGGCCAACGGCCTGCCCTTCACCACGAGCTACCACACGCGCTTTCCGGAATACCTCGCCGCCCGTCTGCCCGTCCCGGAGGCGTGGTCCTACGCCTATCTGCGCTGGTTTCACGGGGCCGCCCGCGGCACGATGGTCAGCACCGCCTCGCTCCAGGGCGAATTGGCCGACCGGGGCTTCACCCGGCTGATGCGCTGGACCCGCGGCGTCGATACCGAGCGGTTCCGCCCCGCCGCCCCCGGCGCGACGCCGCCGGCCGAACTCGCCGGCCTGGAGCGGCCGCTGTTCCTGTATGTCGGCCGGCTGGCGGTGGAGAAGAACATCGCGGCCTTCCTGAATCTCGACCTGCCCGGCACCAAGATCGTGGTCGGGGACGGGCCGGACCGGGGACGGCTCCAGGGGCTGGCGCCCGGCGCGCGGTTCCTGGGCACCCGCACCGGCGCCGCGCTCTCGGCCGTCTACGCGGCCTGCGACGTGTTCGTGTTCCCGAGCCTCACCGACACGTTCGGGATCGTGCTCCTGGAGGCCCTGGCCTGCGGCCTGCCGGTGGCGGCCTTCCCGGTGCCGGGCCCGAACGACGTGATCGGGGGTACCCGGGTGGGGGTCCTGAACCAAGACCTGGGGGCCGCCGCACGCGCCGCCCTCGACCTGTCCCGGGCCGAGTGTCGGGCCGAGGCCCTGCGCCGGGGCTGGGACGTCAGCGCGTCCCAGTTCTTCGGCAATATCATCGAGGCCCATGGCGGCGAGCGGCGGACCCGGGACGCGGCCTGACGGGTGACGGCGCCCGCGCGCAATGGCAGGAGGGGGCCATGCCCCCCATCGATACGCCCCCCGTCAGCAGGCCGACCGCCCGGGGCGTGCCCCGCGCCCCGGCGCGGCCGTTCGATCCGGCGCATGCCGCCGCCTATCCCGCGGCGATCGGTTGCGACGAGGTCGGGCGCGGGGCGCTGTGCGGCCCCGTCGTGGCGGCCGCGGTCTGGTTCGATCCGGCGGCGCTCCCGCCGGCGCTGCTCGCAGCCCTCGACGACAGCAAGCGCCTGCCCGAGCCCGAGCGGGACCGGCTGGCGCCGCTGATCCGCGCCCAGGCCCGCGTCGCCGTCGCGGCGGGGTCCCGGGCGCTGATCGACCGCATCAACATCCGCGCCGCGACCCTCGACGCCATGGCGCGCGCGGTCGCCCGCCTCGGGATCCCGGCGCCGGTCCTGGTCGATGGACGGGACGCGCTGCCCGGCTGGCCCGGCCGGGCGGTCGTCGGCGGTGACCGGCTGGTGCCGCAGATCGCCGCCGCCTCGATCGTCGCCAAGGTTTTTCGCGATGCACTGATGCGGCGCCTGGCCGCGCGCCATCCCGGCTACGGCTGGGAGCGCAACGTCGGCTACGGCACCGCCGTCCACCGGGCCGGCCTGACTGCCCTGGGCCGGAGCCCGCACCACCGGCTCAGCTTCACCCGGGGTTTCGGGTGACGCCTCAGAACAGCGCCAGCTGTGCCCCCGGCTTGCGGAACGCCGCCCGGTTCAGCGGCATCCGTCCGAAGGCGAAGCCGAGCCGGGTGCCGGCGAGCCGGACCCGCGCGCCGATCATCTCGGCATAGGCCCCCTCCCCGCGGAAGCGGTGCCCGAAGCGGGGATCGTTCTCGCGGCCGCCCCGGGCCTGGCGCAGCAGCGCGAAGGCGCGGTCCTTCCGCTCCGGGTAATGCTCGACGAACCAATCGGCCATCAGGTCGGCGACTTCGCCCGGGAGCCGCAGCAGGGCATGGCCGATGCGGCTCGCGCCGTGCGCCCGGGCGCGGGCGAGGATCGCCTCGATCTCGTGGTCGGTGAGGCCCGGGATGATCGGCGAGACATTGACCATCACGGGCACCCCCGCTGCGCTCAGGCGCGCCATCGCGGCGAGACGCTTGTCGGGCCGGGGGGCCCGGGGATCGAGGCGGCGGGCGAGGGCCGGATCCAGGGTCGGCAGCGAGAGTGCGACCAGGACGAGATCCTGCGCGGCCATCTCGGCCAGGAGGTCGAGGTCGCGCAGCACGAGGTCGGATTTGGTGGTGATGGCGACGGGATGGCGCGCGTCCCGGAGGACTTCCAGCACCGCCCGGGTGATGCGATGGTCCCGCTCCACCGGCTGATAGGGATCGGTGGCCGTGCCGAGGGCGATCGTGTCCGGACGATACCCCGGCGCCGCGAGTTCCCGGACGAGGAGCCGGGCGGCCTCCGGCTTGGCGAAGATCCGCGACTCGAAATCGAGCCCCGGCGACAGGCCAAGATAGGCATGGGTCGGGCGGGCGTAGCAGTAGATGCAGCCGTGCTCGCAGCCGCGATACGGGTTGATCGACCGGTCGAAGGGGATGTCGGGCGATGTGTTGCGGGCGATGATCCGGGCCGCGCGCTCGGGCGTGACCTCCGTGCGCAGGGGTGCCGGATCGTCGGCCTCCCAGGCCGCCGCCCCATCCGCCTCTCGGAACGCCTCGCGCCGGGCCGCCTCGAAGCGGCTGGCGGGATTGGCCGTCGCCCCGCGTCCGCGCCGCCGGCCCTCCGGCGGCGTGCTGGCGTCGAGTCGCCGGTCGGGGCCGTACTTCGACGCGTCCGCTTGTGCCGCCATGATGAACCCCCTGTTTCACGTGAAACATACCGTGAACACCGAGCGTTTCAGCGCCTGTTTTTAAGGCAAACGTGGCTTGTGCGCGTCTCTCGGTCGCGTCGGTACTTCGAGGCGGCGGGTCAACGGTTTACGGCAGCGCAAAATCGGTTATGCGCGCGCTGATGCTCTCCGCGGTGACCTATCTGGCCAACCCGTCCGATCCGGACGCGATCGATCGCCTCGCCGACACGCTCAGCGTGCTGGTGGCCGGCGTGGCCGGCGGCCTGGTCGGCGACGCCGTGATCGTGGCGGGGCAGGCGAGCGACGCGGTGGCGGCCGTCGCCGAGGCGACCGGCGCGACTCTGATCCTCCACCCGGCCGGCAGCCCCTACACGGCGGGCGCCGCCGCGGCCCGCCGGGACTGGATCCTGTGCCTGGAGGCCGGGGACGTCCCGGCCGAGGGCTGGATCCGCACCCTCGACCGTTTCGTCGGCACCGCCCGGCCGGAGATCGGTCTCGGTCGCCTGCACCGCCCGGCTGCCGGCTGGCGCGGCCGCCTCGTCGGCCGGTTCGAGACCCTGGCCGGTGCCCGGCAGGCCAGGGCCGGCGACGTGGTCCGGCGCGAGGCGTTGCGGAACGGCCCGGTTTTCGCGCAGCGGCTCAAGGTCCGCCCGCTGATCGCGCGTATCGACCGGGCCTGATCGCCTTTATACGACATTCGCTTTGTCCTATAGCGTCGAATGTCCGTGAAACGCCTGGCGCGATGGCAGAAAACTTGCTGAACTGATGGATCTGGCGGGAGGCCTGCCCGGCTGCGCCGTGAAGGGGATGCTGCGATGGATGCGTCGGGCCTGATGGGGCGGAAATCCGTCGATTCCATTATCGAGAGCGGCGAAGGCGAACAGCAACTCTCGAAGACGCTGGGCGCCCTCTCGATCACCGCCATGGGCATCGGGGCGATCATCGGCGCCGGCATCTTCGTCCTGACCGGCACCGCCGCGGCGCATTATGCCGGGCCGGGGATCATGCTGTCCTTCGTGCTCGGCGGCATCGCCTGCACCTTCGTCGGCCTGTGCTACTCCGAGATGGCGGCGCTGATCCCGGTCGCCGGGTCGAGCTACACCTACACCTACGCGACGCTGGGCGAGTTCTTCGCCTGGCTGATCGGCTGGGACCTGATCCTGGAATACGCCATGGGTGCCGCCACGGTGGCGGTGGGCTGGTCGGGCTACGTCACCAGCATCCTGAAGGACGCGGGCCTCGTGATCCCGCCCCAACTCGCCCACGCGCCGGGCACCGCGATCGAGGGCGGCGGCACCGCCCTGTTCAACCTGCCGGCCGTGGTGATCGTGGCGCTGATCACGCTCCTGCTGATGCGCGGCACGAAGGAATCGGCCCGCCTCAACAACATCATGGTGGCGGTGAAGCTCACCGTGGTGGTGGCCTTCATCGCGCTGGGCTGGGGCCATGTCGACACGGCGCATTGGAGCCCGCTGATCCCGCCGAACGAGGGGTCCTTCGGGCAGTTCGGCTACAGCGGCATCCTGCGCGGGGCGGGCGTGGTGTTCTTCGCCTTCATCGGCTTCGACGCGGTCTCCACCGCCGCCCAGGAGGCGAAGAAGCCCCAGAAGGACATGCCCATCGGCATCCTGGGCTCGCTCGCAATCTGCACGATCCTGTACGTGCTGGTGGCCGCCGTGCTCACCGGCCTCGTGCCCTACAAGGACCTGAACGTCCCCGACCCGATCGCCAAGGGCGTCGACGCGATCGGCATCGGCTGGTTCTCGATCCTGATCAAGCTCGGGGCGCTCACCGGCCTGACCACGGTGATCCTGGTGCTGCTCTACGGCCAGAGCCGGATCTTCTTCACCATGGCCCAGGACGGCCTGCTGCCGAAGACCTTCTCGCACGTCCACCCGACCTACCAGACGCCCTACCGCAGCCAGGCGCTCATCGGGGTCGCGGTCGCCCTGGTGGCGGCTCTGGTGCCGATCGACATCCTGGGCGAGATGGTGAGCATCGGCACGCTGGCCGCCTTCATCCTGGTCTGCGGCTCGGTGATCTACCTGCGGCGGACCGACCGGGCCATGAAGCGCCCGTTCCGGGTCCCCGCCGTGCCGGTGGTGCCAATCCTGGGCATCCTGTTCTGCCTGTTGCTGATGATCGGGCTGCCGCTCGACACGTGGCTGCGGCTGGTGATCTGGATGGCGATCGGGCTTGTCGTCTACTTCTTCTACGGCCGCAAACACTCGGTCCTGCGCCGCAAGGAGGGGAATGCCGCGTAGGCGCCTCCAGGACCGGAAGTCGGTCGGACGGCTCCCGATCGCGGAGGCATCGGTTCGCGAAGCAGGACGCGGATCCCCTTCTCCCCTTTGCGGGGGCTCGCGGATCTACGCATCGCGTTCGGCAGCAGGCTTTTGAAACGCCGGGCTATCTTCCCTCGTAGCAAGGGCTACGGACGACACAGGTTTCGACCGTCGCCGTGATCACGCCATGGGCGCAGGAGGCGATGTGTGAAGCCGTCGGCCGCCGCGGGGGAAGCGGAGGCGCAACGCCTCCTCACACCGAAAGACTCGCCCCCCGCCGCAGGTGCTCGTCGAGCCGTGGCATGATCTCCACGAAGTTGCAGGGCCGGTGCCGGTAGTCGAGCTGCTGGGCCAGGATCCCGTCCCAGGCGTCCCGGCAGGCGCCCGGCGAGCCCGGCAGCACGAACACGTAGGTCGCCCGCGCGACCCCCGCGGTGGCGCGGGACTGCAGCGTCGAGGTGCCGATCTTGTCGTAGGAGATTCGGTGGAACACCGCCGAGAAACCGTCCATGCGCTTCTCGAACAGCGGCTCCAGCGCCTCCGGGGTGACGTCGCGGCCGGTGAAGCCGGTGCCGCCGGTGGTGATCACCACGTCGACCCCCGGGTCGCGCAGCCACGCCTCCACCTGCCCGCGGATCGCCGGGATCTCGTCCGGCACGATGGCCCGGCCCGCGAGCCGGTGGCCGGCCTCCGAGAGACGCTGGACCAGCGTGTCGCCGGAGCGGTCGTCCTCCGGGCGGCGGGTGTCCGACACGGTGAGCACCGTGATCGCCAGGGGGATGAAGCGGCGGGTGTCGGTCTGATCGGCCATCGTGAGGACTCTCCGGGACGCGGTCCGATATGGGCCGCAGGCCCCCCGTTGTCGCCCCCCTGACCTGCCGCCTCGGATTCGGGTCCGTCGATGCGGGCGGCTCCGGGATGGGCACCGGCATCCCGAACCGGGCGCACGGCAACGCCGGGATATCATTTTCGGACTGAAACTATTTTTCCAGTATCGACCACGATCATGCGATCACAAAAATGTGATCGCATGCATTGATCAAGAAAGACTCGTCGAACATCGTGCTCGAATCATCCAAGACCGCGCCGGGACTGCCTCGCGCGAGCGCAGTGTGTTCAAGGGTCATGCCAACGCGATCAACATAGTGACGGAGTTATATTGAATCCTGAGACACAAACAGAAATGAAGGGTTTGAAATTCCCTGGCGCGCGGCCATCATGCGCATGCCGCAGCGTCTCCATGCGCTGCGGATCGCCACCGACAGTGCCGATCGGCCGTCATTCGCGCGTCAATACCGGAGCCGAGACCGCCTCCCGGCTTTTCAACACCGACACGACCGAGGTTCTGCGCGCGAATCGAGGCCGGATCGCCGTCGCGCTATTGGAGCTGTCGAGCTAGGGGCGACAGCATTCCAAGCGCGGGCCTCGGTCTCATTCGCGTCCGCTTCCGCGACCCGCACGTCACGCTTCGCCCGGGACCCGACACGCACCGGTCGTCGATGCACCGCACATGTACCCGCGCATCCGAGCGGATTTCGCTTCGGACGCCAGACCATTCGACATGACGCCGAACAGGGGGGAGCGCACGATGACCGTCACCGTGAGGAGGTTGGGCGTCCTAGGTGGCCTGAGCCGGTCTTCGACGATCCGATGTCACCAGATGCTCAATCGCGAGGTGCTGAAACTGACGGGCAACCGCGCTGCCGCGGACCTCGTGACGTGGAGTCTCGATCCGGACACGATCATCCGCCTCCTCTCGGCGGAGGGTCCGCCAACGATCGCCCGTCAGATCGAGGAGGCCACCGCGAACCTTCTTCTCGAAGGCATCGATGGCCTGATGATCGCCAGCGATACCATCCACTGCGCCCTCGAGCAGGACCCGATTCATCTTGCCGTGCCGGTGATCCAGATTCGAGACGCGTTGGCCGACGAACTCCGACGCTGGCCCCTGGAGCGGATCGGTTTCATCGGAACCTCGGTGACGATGAGCAGCGCCTATTACCGCGACCTGATCGCGGGCGCCGAAGGCGTGGATGTGGTGCTGCCCAGTCAGAGCCTATGGGTGAATATCGATTATTCGATCTGCAATCGAATCTACAACGGCGAGAGCACGGTGCTCGAAATCGAAACCTACAATCAGATCATGTCCGAATTCGAGGCACAGAACGTGGACATGATCGTCGTCGCATCGCCGGAGATTGCTCTGGCGTTCAACAAGCCGAAGCCGATTCCGGTGCTGCACACGGTCGAGATCTGTGCCGCGGCGGCGGCGCGATGGTGTGCCGCCGACCGCGACACCGCCCGAGCGACGATACCCTTGTACGACGAAGTTCGGCGCGCGTCGCCGGGATCCGGCAACGCCCCCGCGAGCGACCTGTCGAACATCCGGTTCAAGAAACCCAAGCGGGGCGCTTTTTTCGATCGCCGCAAGGGCAAGGCCGGTGCTTCGTCCCGCGCCTCGAAAGCGTCATCGGGCGGGCAGCGGCCGTCCGGCTCGTAGCGGCGCCCACTTGGGCGGGGCGCCGGCCGTCGCGACTTGCCGCGGACAACGAAGTACGGTGTCCTCGCGCACGTAAGTGTCGAACACATCGCAATTCGGAATCCAGTCCATGCACATGTACGGCAACTGGCGCTCGGCCGCCGCCTTCCGGGTGCGAATCGCCCTCAAGCTGAAGGGCATCCCCTACGAGGAGACCTTCATCGACCTCGACGCGGGCGACCAGCACAAGCCGGAATTCCGGGCGATCAACCCGCAGGGGGCGGTGCCGGCCTTGTTCGACGGCGACGGGCCGCCGCTCACCCAGTCCCTGGCGATCCTCGACTATCTGGAGGAGACGCAGGGTGGCGTGCGCCTGCTGCCGGAGGACCCCCGGGCCCGGGCGCGGGCGCGCTCCCTGGCGCAGGTCGTGGCCTGCGACACGCACCCGCTCTACGTGCCGCGGGTGCGCACCTTCCTGATGGAGCATTACGATCTGCCCCGGGAGCGGATGCTCGACTTCCTGCGCAACGCCTTCGAGACCGGCCTGAAGACCCTCGAAGCGCGGCTGACCCGGGAGCCCGGAACCGGCCGGTTCTGCCAGGGCGACGCGGTCAGCCACGCCGATCTGTGCCTCGTCAGCCTCTGGGTCGGCACTGGCATCTTCGGTGTGGACACCGCGGCCTATCCGACGGTCGGGCGGATCGCCGCGGAATGCCTCGCCCTGCCGGCCGTGGCCGAGGCGCATCCCCTGCGCCAGCCGGGCGCTCCGGGCGCGTGATCCGATCCCGATGCCGGCAACTCCGGCGAGGCGTGCTCGTCAGCGTGCTCTTGCCGTGCTGTTGGCGGGCAGATGTGGCAATCGGACACCCGACCCGTGTAAGCAGGGCGGCGTTCTAATCCCGGTACGGGAGCATTGAAGAGTGGCTATGGCATCGGTCGAGAACGAGTCCGGTCTGCATCGCGTCGTCGTGGTCGGTGGCGGCGCCGCCGGGCTCCAGCTGGTGACGAAGCTCGGCGACAAGCTCGGGCGGGGCAAGCGCGCCCACATCACGCTGGTGGACCGTGCCCGCACGCATATCTGGAAGCCCCTGCTCCACGAGGTGGCGGCCGGCAGCCTCGACGTGGGCCACCACGCGGTGGATTACCTGCACCACGCCCACATGCACGGGTTCCGCTACCGGATCGGCCGCATGACCGGGCTCGACCGGCAGACGCGCACGGTCCAGCTGGCGGCCAGCCACGATTCGGAGGGCCGCGAAGTCACGCCCGAACGGGCGGTGCCCTACGACACGCTCGTGATGGCGGTCGGCTCGACCACCAATGATTTCGGCACCCCGGGCGTCGCCGACCACGCCATCGCCCTGGACACCCAGGATCAGGCGGTACGCTTCCATCAGCGCCTCGTGAACGCGTCCCTGCGGGCCCACACCCAGGCCGGCCCGGTCCGGGCCGGCCAGCTCCACGTCGTGGTGATCGGCGCGGGCGCCACCGGGACCGAGCTCGCCGCCGAGTTGCACCGGACCCTGCGCCACGTGGTCTCGACGGGGCTCGACCGGATCGATCCGGGCAAGGACATCCGCATCACCCTGGTGGAGGCGGCCGAGCGGATCCTGCCGGCGGTGCCGCAGCGGCTCTCGACCGAGGTGATGCAGCTCCTCGACAAGATCGGCGTCGAGGTGCGCGTGAAGGCCCGGGTGACGGAGGTGCGGACGGACGGCGTGCAGCTCGCCGACGGCACCTTCATCCCCTCGGAGCTGGTGGTCTGGGCCGCGGGGGTGAAGGCGCCGCCGTTCCTCCAGGGCATCGGCGGCCTGGAGACCACGCGGACCAACCAGCTCGTGGTCACCCCGACTTTGCAGACGACCCGGGACCCCGACATCTTCGCGCTGGGCGACTGCGCCTACCTGGTCGAGGCCGGCTCGGACACGCCGGTGCCCCCCCGCGCCCAGGCCGCGCACCAGCAGGCGAGCCACCTCGTCGGCCAGATCCAGGCCAAGATCGACGGCAGGCCGCTGAAGCCGTTCCGCTACAAGGATTTCGGCTCGCTGGTGTCGCTCGGCGAGTACTCGACGGTCGGCAGCCTGATGGGCTTCGTGCGCGGCAAGAACATGCTGATCGCCGGCCTCTTCGCCCGGATGATGTACCGCTCGCTCTACAAGATGCATGAGCGGGCGCTGCACGGCACCGCCAAGACGGTGCTCGACACCCTGGCCCGCGCCCTCACCCGGCGCACCGAGCCGCGGGTGAAGCTGCACTGACCCATTCTCGATTCCCCGACAGGAGAGACGACGGCCATGATTCTGGTGAGCGTGATGTACCCCGCCGGCCCGAGCTTCGACATGGGCTACTACCTCGGCCACCATATGCCGCTCGTGCGGCAGCGCTGGTCCTCCCTGGGTCTCCACGACGCGAAAGTGGTCAAGGGCGCCGGTACGCCGGACGGGGGCACCGCCCCGGTCCAGGTCATGGCCCTGCTCACCTTCGAATCGGTCGAGGCCTTCCAGAAGGCCGTGGCGGCCCACGGTGAGGAGATCTTCGCCGACATCCCGAACTTCACGCCGGCCCAGGCCCAGGTGCAGATCAACGACTTCGCGGAACACCCGTGATCGACATCGTCAAGGCGGTTCAGGGGGCCGATCCCAGTCTCGGCACCTACGTGGTCGTGCTGCGGGGCGATTCCCGGGCCCTGGACGGGCCGGAGCGCCTGACCGCGGATGCGCAGGCCTGGATCGGGCAGAACGCCCCGGGCGGCCGTCTGGCCCGGGTGACGGTCCGGCTCGCTCCCTATCCGGGGGCCGAGCCGACCGAGCGCAGCGTGAGCGTGATGGCCTTCGGCAACGCCCGGGAACTGGCGGCCTTCGCCACGACCTGGACCGGTGATCCGCTGCCGGAGGAGGATCCGGAGCGCGCCTGATTTGCGCCTCCGGCCACGGTCGAAACGTGATCGGGGCGGGCGTGCGCAGGACCACGCCCTGAGGGGTACGTCGGCGGGACCCGCATCGCGACGATAAAACGGCGCCGCAGCCGAAAGGGGAAGCGCCCCCTCGGCTCGGCCCGAACGGGCTCGGAAGCCGAAAACGGCCGCCCGTCCTTATTCCGGGTCGCTTCTACTTCTTCATCGTATCCTTGCTCGTGTCATCCTTGCCCATGGTTCCCTGCCCCATGGCATCCTTCTTCATCGAATCCTTATGCATGGCGTCTTTGCCCATCGAATCCTTATGCATCGCGTCCTTGCTCATCGGATCCTTGTGCATGGCATCCTTGCTCATCGACTCGGCGGCGTAGGCAGGAGCCACGACCATTGACGAGGCCAGGACGGCGGCAATCACGCTGAACGGAATGCGCATTTCAGTATCCTCTCGTTCAGTGCCTTATTGGCACCTGACGAGACTTCGACATTTCGATATCGTCGGTTACATCGATGCGATTGACTTCCATCGGCCGAAGATCCGGTCGCCGCCTCACGCGGCGCGCAGCTGCCGGATCGCCCGCAGGGCCGTCGCGCGCTGCACCTCCAGGCGGCGGATCAGCGGCATCAGGTCGGCCCCCGCATGGGCGGCGGCCTCGACCTCCCGGCACAGGCTCGACAGGCCGACGAAGCCCAGAAGCCCCGCCGCCGCCACCAGGGCGTGCGCGTCGTGGGCGATCTGGAGCCGGTCGGTCTCGCTCGGACGGAACCGCTCGGACAGCTCGTTGGCCAGGAGATCCAGCAGCGCACCGACCCGGTCCGTCCCGAAGCTCGCCTCCATCTCCGACAGAACCGCGGCGTCGAGGACGGCGGAATCCACCGGCGCGCTGCGCCGGGGCTCCTCCGGCCGCGCCGCACGGCGCGCCCCCGGCGCCGTCCAGCGGCTGATCGTGGCGAAGAGGTCGGCCCGGCGGAACGGCTTGCCGACGTAATCGTCCATCCCGGCCCCGCGCAGGTCCTCGATCTGGGTCGGCAGGACGTTGGCGGTCATGGCCACGATCGGGATGTCGCAGGCGGGGGGCGCGAGGGCGCGGATCCGCCGGGTCGCCGTGAGCCCGTCGACCCGGGGCATCTGGACGTCCATGAGCACGAGGTCGTAGGCGCGCCCGGCCGCGACCGCCGCGGCGACCGCCGTGATCGCCTCGGCTCCGTCCCCCGCCACGTCCACCGCGTAGCCCTGCGATTCGAGGACCGCGCAGGCGAGTTCCTGATTGAGCGGCACATCCTCGACCAGCAGGAGTCGCAGCGGCGTCGCCGAGCCCGCCGGCGCCGAGTCCGCCGGCGCAGAGTCCGCCGGCCGGAGAGCCGCCGCCCCGGTCTCGGCCCGCGCGCTCGGGGCATGGGCCGCCGCGGCCGCCCGCGGCAGGGTGAGCCGGAACCAGAAGGTCGACCCCGCGCCCTCGCGGCTCTCGACGCCGATCTCGCCGCCCATCAGCGTCACGAGGTGGCGGGAGATGGCCAGCCCCAGGCCGGTGCCGCCGAAGCGCCGGCTGATCGAGCCGTCGACCTGGCTGAAGCGCTTGAACAGGCGATCCTGCCGGTCCGGCGAGATGCCGATCCCGGTATCGGTCACGGCGAAGCGGATGACGTCGCCGGAGCTGCCGTCGGGGGCCGGGCCCGCGCCCTCCCGCTCCACGGTCACGGTGACGGAGCCCGCCGGCGTGAATTTCACGGCGTTGTTCAGCAGGTTGAGGAGCACCTGCCGCAGGCGGCCCGGATCGCCGATCACGCTGTCGGGCAGGCCCGGATCGATCCGGGCCTCGATCGCGAGGCCGCTCCGGATCGCGCTGCCGCGCACGATCGAGACCGCGGCGTCGACGGTGGAGATCAGCGAGAAGGCGACCGGATCGAGGGACAGCTCGCCGGCCTCGATCTTCGAGAAGTCGAGGATGTCGTTGACGACGGTGAGCAGGGCCGCGCCGGAACTCTGGATCAGCTCCAGGCGTCGCCGGTCCTCGTTCCGGATCGTCCCCTCGTCGAGGAGCAGGTCGGCATAGCCCAGGATGCCGTTGAGCGGCGTGCGGATCTCGTGGCTCATGGCGGCCAGGAACTCGCTCTTGGCCGCACTCGCCCGTTCCGCCTCCGCGCGGGCCGCCTCCGCGTCCCGGGTGGCCGCCCGCAGCGCGGCCTCGGCCGCCTTGCGCTCGGTGATGTCGAGGTGGAGGCCGACCATGCGCTGAGGCAGCCCCTCGGGCCCGAACAGCGTCCGCCCGCGCGCATAGAGCCAGCGCCGGCCCACCCGGAACTCGGCCGCGTAGGGCGTGGTGGTCTCCACCGCCCGCCGGACCTCGTTCCAGACGTTGCCGACATCCTCCGCATGCAGGAGCGCGGTCCATTCCGCGGCGGGCAGCACGTGCGGCGCGCCGGTCTCCGGGAGCCCGTGCATGCGCGCGCTCTCGGGGCTCAGGGTGGCGAGCCCGGTGCGCATGTCCCATTCCCAGGTGCCGGCCTCCGCGGCGTCCAGGGCGATCCCCAAAAGGCCCCGGGCCTCCTCGACGGCGAGCCGCGCCGTGACGATGTCGTCCACGTCGAGGGCGGTGCCGAGCCACTCCGCCACGGCGCCGTCGGTGGGATCGAGGCGGATCGGGATCAGCGAGAGCTTGTGCCAGCGGTAGACGCCGTCATGGCGCCGGATGCGCCACTGGCCGCCATAGCCCGCGCCGGTGGCGAGCGCCCAGTTCCAGGCCGCCTCCATGGCGGCGGCATCCTCGGGATGGTTGCGGGCGAGGCGTTCGGCCCGCTCCGGCCCGATCGGCCCGTAATAGGCCTGGAACTGCGCGTTGACGTAGGTCGCCTGCCCGTCGCCGACCCGCATGGTCCAGACCAGGAGCGGCAGCGTCTCGGCCAGGCCGCGGTAGCGCGATTCGCTGCGGCGGACCTCGTCCTCGGCGCGGCGCCGCTCGGTCACGTCGATGAGCACGCCGACCAAGCCGGCGGCGGCGCCGTCCCCCCGGTACTCCCCGCGCACGACCACGTCGCGGATCCCGCCATCGGGGCGCAGCAGCCGCGCCTCGAAGTCGAAGCGCGTCCGGCGCGCGATGGCGTCGGCTACGATCGCCGCGAGCCGATCCCGGTCCTCGGGATGGTAGACCTGCGCGAACACGTCGAGGCGCGGCGGCGGCGTCCCGGGATCGCGGCCGGCGATCTCGTAGAGGCTGGCCGACCAGACCGGCTGGCCCTCGGCCAGCTCGACCCGCCAGTTGCCGATGCTGGCGAGCTGCTCGGCCATGGTGAGCTGATGATTCGCCGCCTCCTGGGCGCGGGCCCGGGCGTTGATCTCGCGGTGCTGCTCGCGGATCACGGCCTCGCGGATCGCCGCCTGCGCGATCTCGTGGCCGCGGCGGGCGTTGGCCTCGGTGAGCCGGAGATGGGCGAGGACGATCTCGGCGAGGTCGCGCAGGGCCGCCGCCTCGTCGTCGGAGAAGCCGTCGCGGGGCTCCGGATCGATCAGGCAGAAGGTGCCGATCCGCAGGCCGGGCCGCAGGCTCAGGGGCAGGCCCGCGTAGAAGCGGAAGCCGTCCGGGGCGGCGACCCCCGGGAGGTCGCGGAAGCGCGGATCGGCCCGGGTGTCGGGCACGACCAGCAGGCCGTCGCCGCGGATCGTGTGGTCGCAGAGGCTGCCGGCGCGCGGGATCGCCCCCGGCACGTCGATGCAGGGGGTCTTGGGCCACAGGTCGGTGTCGTCGATGAAGGCCACCAGGGCGCTGCGCACCTTGAACAGGCGGCGGGCGGTGCGGCAGACGGCGTCGAAATGCGGCTCGGGCGCCGTGCCCAGGATCCCGAGCGCCCTGAGGGCCGCGACCCGATCGTCCTCGCTGTCCCGCTCTGTGTTCAACTGACCGTCTCCGGGTGCGCGGCACGGTGATCCGTTCGGCGGCCGACGAGCGATGCCGCGCCCGGGGCCGCGTTTCAAGCGCGCCGGGGCGCGGCGGACCGCGCGTGATCTTTTTCCGAAGGCCGGCGGCCGTCTTTCGGGGCGATGCTACAATCCTCGGCCCGGCCGCGTCATGTCTCCGAGGGACGACGAGCTCCCGGGACGAGGCGCCCGCCCGCGCGCAGCCGCGCCGCCTCCAGGGCCCAGACCATGCCGAGCATCATGTAGACATGGCGCCACTTCTCGATGTCGATCTGGAAGGCCTGGAGGAAGAACATCAGCAGCGCCGGCCACACGATCTGCGCGTGCGCCCGGTAGGGCGACGGCCGCACCAGGAGCCGGAATCCGACGACGCTGGTGGTCAGCACGAGGCCGATGAACACCGCGCCCCCGAGCCAGCCGCCATTGGCGAAGGAGCCGATGTAGGAATTGTGCGGCTCCAGCCCGAAGACCAGCCGCCAGTGCATCGGCCCCATCCCGAAGGGGCGTTCCAGGAGCATGGCGAGGCCGCGGATCTGATTGCCGAAGCGGCCGGTCTCGCCCTCGTCGTAGTCCTGGGTCAGGGATGCCCGGGTCTCGAACATCTTGTGGACGTGATCGACCGAGAGCAGGCCGATCACCGCCACGGTGCCGAGCACGATTGTCGCCAGGGTCAGGAGCACGATGCGGCGGCGCAGGCGGACCGACGTGCTGCCCGCGTAGACCGAGCCGACCATGAGCAGCACCGCGACCGCGCTCCCGCCCCAGGAGCCGCGGGAGAACGACAGGAAGATGCCGGCCACGATGATCAGCAGGCCGAGGAGCGAGACCAGCGGCCGTCGCGCCGCGCCGGTGAGCAGGCCGTGCATCAGGTAGAGGGCGCCCAGCGTCAGGAACGAGCCGAACACGTTCGGGTCCTGGAAGGTGCCGGACGCCCGGTCGTATTTGTAGAACAGGTCCTCGATGCCGAGCCATTGCAGGTAGCCGACGATGCCGAGCGCCGCCGAGAACACGCAGCTCGCCGTGTAGGCCTTCAGGGCCAGCTCCATCCGGGCCTGGGTGTCGTCGGCGAAGAACATCGCGAAGAAGATGCAGGTGATCGACAGGTAGATCAGCTGCACCGTCCAGGTGACCGGGAACTCCTCGTTCAGGTACGGGAGCAGGGCGGTGACGATCGCCGCCAGATAGAGGAGCAGGAGGCCGAGCAGCGGCAGCCCCCCCCGGTGCAACCGCACGCCGAGGCAGAGCCACAGCAGGATCGTGGGGATCGCCACCGCGTCGTAGGGTGAAGTCTCCGAGAAGGCGAAGCAGGCGAAGAAGATGAAGGCCGCAAACAGCGCCTTCGCCAGCCCCTCCACGACCACGATGAGCGGGATACCGGGCGCGGTTCCGGCGGCTGCGCTGTGGGCCATGATACGCGGGCTCCGCGGGCCGGTGACGCAGGCCCGCAGCCGCAAAAGTGACAGTCAATCGTTGAGAATCGGCTTCGTGGGCGGGAACGGGCGTGTTGGCGTTTGCGCGCATGAGATTTCGGAGCCGCCGGGCACCCCCTCCCCCCTCTGCGGGGGAGGGAAACACACAGCGCCTCTCAGGCCCTCACACCCGGCAGTCCTCGAACCCCGCCTTGATCGCCGCCGGATCGAGGTTGCGGCCGATGAACACCACGCGGGACACCCGCGGCTCGTCCGGTCGCCAGTCGCCCTGCACGTCCCCGTCGAGGATCATGTGGACGCCCTGGAAGACGAAGCGCTTCGGCTCGTCCGGGAAGGCCACGATCCCCTTGCAGCGCAGGATGTCCGGGCCCTGGACCTGGGTCAGGTTCGAGATCCAGGGCATGAATTTTTCCGGGTCGACCGCGCCCTCGATCCGCGCCGAGATCGAGCGGATGTCGGAATCGTGGTGGTGGTGGTGCCCCTCCTCCAGGAAGTCGGGCTCCACCTCGAGGATCCGGTCGAGGTCGAAGGCGTTGCGCTCCAGCACGGCCTCGAGCGGCACCGCGCAGTTCTGGGTGCGATGGAGCTTGGCCAGCGGGTTGATGGTGCGGATCTCGGCCTCGACCCGGTCGAGGTCCGCCGGGGCCACGAGATCGCTCTTATTGAGCAGGATCACGTCCGCGAAGGCGATCTGGTTGCGGGCCTCCGGGGCGTCCTTCAGGCGGTCGGAGAGCCACTTGGCATCCGCCACCGTCACCACGGCGTCGAGCCGGGCGGCCTCGCCCACGTCCTGATCGACGAAGAAGGTCTGGGCCACCGGCGCCGGGTCGGCGAGACCCGTGGTCTCGACGATGATCGCGTCGAACTTGCCCCGGCGCTTCACCAGCCCGTCCATGATCCGGATCAGGTCGCCGCGCACCGTGCAGCAGACGCAGCCGTTGTTCATCTCGAACACTTCCTCGTCCGCGCCGACGACGAGGTCGTTGTCGATGCCGATCTCGCCGAACTCGTTGACGATCACGGCGTAGCGCTTGCCGTGATTCTCGGTGAGGATCCGGTTCAGCAGCGTGGTCTTGCCCGCGCCGAGATAACCGGTGAGCACGGTGACCGGGATCTTGCCGGCGGGGGATCCGGCGGGGGATCCGGACTTGGCGGAAGCGGGGCTCGTGTCGGACATGGCGGCTTCTTCGACGGGGTGATGGGAGCGGGCGGGGCGGTTCGCCGGGAACCGTTGTCATATTGTAACAAATCCCGTCAAAGGAAGACGGTGTCACACGGTTTCGCGACCGGTGCCGCCAATCGATTGCACGCCGGACAAGCTTTGCTCTAGGCAGGCTGGGCCGCTGGGGAACACCCGCGCGGTTCGCCACAGAAAAGCACCAGCGGTCGCATTGATGTGAGTGGCGTTCCGGCGCGAATCGTACCCGTCTCAGCCAGCCCGGTCACTTCGTCCGGACGCAGAAGAACAGCCATGGACGCCCGAAACCCGCTGGAACAGGACGAGACCACCCTGGCACCGCCGCGCAATCGCCGGTGGTCGAGGCCCCTCGTCGTCGTCGCGCTCCTGATGGTCGCGGGCGCCCTCGCCTTCGCCTTCCCGGATCGGGCCCGCGAGGCCGGCTCCGGCCTCCTCGCCTCGGTGACCGGCCTGTTCGGCGCCTCGGGCAACGCCGATCCGGGCATCGACGCGGTGAAGGCCGGCCCGGTGGAGCGGGTGTTCCGACCCTCCAAGGAGCAGCGCGCCGCCTTCGAGATCCTGCCGGTGGCCACCCAGATGTTCCGCCCGGAGGGCTCCGCCGAGGGCCGCATCGCCCTCAACGACGACGACAACGTGCCGGTGGTTTCGCCCTATGCGGGCCGGGTGACCAAGGTGCTGGTCCGGGCGGGCGACGACGTGAAGGCCGGCGACGTCCTCCTGACCCTGGAGGCCACCGACATGGTCCAGGCGCAGAATGACTATCAGGCGGCGCTCAACACGCTCCAGAAGCAGCAGGCGCTCCTGAAGCTCGACCAGACCATCGCGTCGCGCCAGCAGGAGCTGTTCCAGGCCCACGCCACGGCCCTGAAGGACTACCAGTCGGCCCAAAACGACGTGATCGCCGCCCAGAGCGACCTGAAGACCGCGGAGGCTTCCCTCGACGCGGTGCGGAACCGCCTGCGGCTCCTGGGCAAGACCGCCGCCGAGATCGCCGCCTACGAGAAGAACGGCACGATGAGCCCGGAGACGCAGATCCGGGCGCCGATCGCCGGCACGATCGTCCAGCGCAAGGTCGGCATCGGGCAGTACCTCTCGGCCTCCAGCGACCCGGTCTTCGTGATCGGCGACCTGTCGACGGTCTGGCTGGTCGCCAACGTCCGCGAGAGCGAGATCCCCAAGATCCGGAACGGCCAGGAGGTCGAGGCCAAGGTGGCGGGTTTCGGCACGCGGGTGTTCAAGGCCCGGGTGAACTACATGGCCTCCAGCCTCGACCCGGCGACCCGGCGGCTGGCGGTGCGCAGCGAGGTCGACAACCCGGACCGGGTGCTGCGTCCGGAGATGTTCGCCACCTTCACGATCATCACCGGCAAGGGCGAGCCGAGCCCGAGCGTGCCGGTCGCCGCGATCGTCTACGAGGGCGACCGGACCCATGTCTGGGTGGCCCGGCCGGACGGCGCCGTCGAGGCCCGCGACGTCAAGCTCGGGCTGATCAACGGCGACAGCGCCCAGGTGGTCGACGGGTTGCGGCCGGGCGAGCAGATCGTGACCCGCGGCGCCCTGTTCATCGACCGGGCGGCCACCGGCGACAAGGCGTCGTGAGCGAGGATCCGGCCCGATGAACGCCCTGATCGCCTTCTCGCTCCGGCAGCGCGTGCTGGTGGTGCTGCTGTTCGTCATGATGCTGGGCATCGGCTACGGCGCCTACACGCAGCTGAACATCGAGGCCTATCCCGACCCGGTGCCGCCGCTGGTCGACGTGATCACCCAGAATCCGGGCCAGTCCGCCGACGAGATCGAGCGCTACATCACCATCCCGCTGGAGGTGGCGCTGGCCGGCATCCCGAACGCCCAGGTGGTGCGCACCATCTCGCTGTTCGGCCTGTCCGACGTGAAGGTCCAGTTCAACTACGAGTACACGTACGAGGAGGCGCTGCAGCGGGTGCTCAACCGCCTGTCGCAGGCTCCGACCCTGCCCAACGGCGCGACGCCGCAGATCTCGCCGACGAGCCCGGTGGGCGAGATCATGCGCTACAAGCTCGTGGGCCCGGCGGGCTACTCGCCGATGGACATGAAGACCCTGCAGGACTGGGTGCTCCAGCGCCGGTTCAAGGCGATCCCCGGCGTGGTCGACGTCACCGCCTTCGGCGGCAAGGCCAAGGAATACGAAGTCGCCGTCGACCTGAACCGCCTGCAGGCGCAGGGGCTGACTTTGGTCCAGCTGACCACCGCGCTCAACAACGCCTCGATCAACGTCGGCGGCCAGACGCTGAATGTCGGGCAGCAATCGGCGGTGGTGCGCGGCATCGGCCTGATCCGCGACATGGACGACATCAAGGACACGATGATCAGCCTCGTCAACGGCACGCCGGTGCTGGTGCGGGACGTGGCCGAGGTGCGCGTGTCGAACGCGCCGCGGCTCGGCATCGTCGGCCATGATGACCAGCGCGACGTGGTCGAGGGCATCGTGCTCATGACCCGCGGCGGCAAGAGCCTGCCGACGCTGGAGCGGGTCGAGGCCGAGATCGACAAGATCAACAGCTCCACGGTCCTGCCGCCGGACGTGAAGATCGAGCGGATCTACGACCGCTCGGGCCTGATCCACACCACCACCCACACGGTGATGCACAACCTCGTCTTCGGCGTGGTGCTGGTCTTCGTGGTGCAGTGGCTGTTCCTGGGTTCGCTCACCAGTGCGATCATCGTGGCGGCCACGATCCCGTTCGCGCTGGGCTTCGCGATCCTGATCCTGGTGGTGCGCGGCGATTCGGCGAACCTCCTGTCGCTCGGCGCGATCGATTTCGGCCTGATCGTCGACGCGACGGTCATCATGGTCGAGAACGTGTTCCGCCACCTCGCCGAGCCCGAGCACGTCAAGGGCGAGGCGCCGCCCGCAGGCCTGACCGGGCGGCTCGGCACCATCGCGGTCGCGGGCCGCGAGGTGAACCGGGCGATCTTCTTCTCGGCCACGATCATCATCGTCGGCTTCCTGCCGCTCTTCACCATGACGGGCGTCGAGGGCCACATCTTCGGGCCGATGGCCAAGACCTACGCCTACGCGCTGATCGGCGGCCTGCTGGCGACCTTCACGGTCTCGCCCGCCCTCGCCGCGCTGATCCTGCCCCGCAAGCTCGAGGAGCGCGACACCCTGATCGTGCGGCTCACGCGCTTCGGCCACGAGCGGATCCTGGCCTTCGGCCTGAAGAACCGGGTCCTGACGCTCGCGGTGATGCTGGCGATCCTGCTCGTCTCGGGGCTGGTGGCGCGCAATCTCGGCCTGGAATTCCTCCCCCGCCTCGAGGAGGGCAACCTCTACGTGCGCGGCACCATGCCGTCCTCGATCTCGCTGGAGGCCGGCAACGCCTACGTCCAGCGCATGCGCAAGATCTTCCAGGAGGTCCCGGAGGTCACCACCGTCCTGTCGCACCAGGGCCGCCCGAACGACGGCACCGACGCCACCGGCTTCTTCAACGTCGAGATCCTGGCGCCGCTCAAGCCGATCGACCAGTGGCGCAAGGGGCTCGAAAAGGAGACCCTCATCCAGGATCTGAGCAAGAGGCTGGAAGACGAATTCCCGGGTATCGAGTTCAACTTCTCACAATATATCGAGGACAACGTCCAAGAAGCGGCCTCGGGGGTGAAGGGCGAGAACTCGGTCAAGGTCTACGGCAACGACCTCGTCCAGCTCACCAAGACCGCCAACGCCGTGAAGGCCGCGCTGGCCTCGGTACCGGGCATCACCGACCTCTCGGTGTTCGAATCCCTCGGCCAGCCGACGGTGCGGATCGACGTCGACCGGCACAAGGCCGCCCGCTACGGCCTGTCGATCGGCGACGTGAACACCACGATCCAGGCGGCGATCGGCGGCCAGACCGCGGGCGACCTCTACGAGTACGGCTCGGACCGCCACTTCCCCATGCGGGTGCGGCTCGCCAAGGAGTACCGCTCGTCGCTCGCCGGCATCCGCAACATCGCGGTGGGCGCGCAGAATCCCAATGGCGGCGTGATCCAGGTACCGCTCTCGGAGATCGCCGATGTCGATCTCGTCTCCGGCGCCTCGTTCATCTACCGCGAGGATCAGGAGCGCTACATCCCGGTGAAGTTCTCGGTGCGCGGCCGCGACCTCGGCAGCACGGTGATCGAGGCCCAGCGCAAGGTCGCCGAGGCGGTGGACCTGCCGCCGGGCTACCGTCTGGAATGGGTCGGGCAGTTCACGAACCTCAAGGAGGCGGCGGCCCGGCTCAGCCTCGTGGTGCCGGTGACCCTGCTGCTGATCGCGCTGCTCCTGTACATCAACTTCTCCTCGGTGGCCGACATGCTGCTGACGCTGTCGGTGATCCCGATGGCGATGATCGGCGGTATCTTCGCCCTGTCCCTGACCGGCACGCCGTTCTCGATCTCGGCGGCGATCGGCTTCATCGCCCTGTTCGGCATCTCGACCATGGAGGGCGTGATCCTGCTGGCCTATTACAACCAGCTCCTCGAGGAGGGCTGGAAGCCCCAGGAGGCGGTCTGGCACGCGGCGGTGGTGCGCATGCGCCCGGTGATGATGACCTGCGTGGCCGCCTGCGTCGGCCTGCTCCCGGCCGCGATCTCCACCGGCATCGGCTCGCAGGTGCAGAAGCCGCTGGCGCTGGTGGTGGTCGGCGGCATCATCCTGGCGCCGAACCTGATCCTGGTGGTCATGCCGGTGCTGATCTCCCTGTTCTCCCGGCGCAGGCCGAATCTCGCGGCGCGGGCCCCGACCGAGCATCGGGCCGCCGCGTGAGCCGCCTCACGACCCGGCGGACCGGCCGGCAGCACGTTGCAGGTGGGCCACAACCTGCGCCCCGCGCACGCCATCTGGGGACGGCCGCATTGACTTGGCTGCGTGCCGCGCCGCTCTACCAGGGTATGGTCTTCGGGGGCGGAATGGTGAGCTGTGCGCCGATTCGGTGCGGACGGGCGGTCGCCGTGCTGGCCGCGACCGTGTCGCTGTCCCTGTCGGCCTGCGCGGTCGGGCCGAACTACGTGCCGCCCGAGGATCCGCCGGTCGGCCGCTACACCAAGGAGCCGCTGAAGAACCCTTCGGCCGCCGACAAGGTCCGCACCCGGCAGGGCGGCTCGGCGGATCAGAGCTTCGTCTCGGGCGCGGACATTCCCGGCTCCTGGTGGACCCTGTTCCACTCCGCGGCGCTGAACCGCCTGGTCGAGCAGGCGCTCGCCAACAATCCGAACCTCGAAGCCGCGCAGGCCTCGCTCCGGATCGCGCAGCAGAACGTGCTGGCCCAGAAGGGCACGCTCTATCCGAGCCTAACCGCGAACCCGCAGATCCAGGGCATCCTCGCCCCCGGCCTCGATCTGCAATCGCCGCTCAACAACCAGGCCCAGTACCTCTACAGCCTCTCCACCCCGCAGGCGGTGGTCTCGTACAATCCGGACGTGTTCGGCGGGAACCGCCGGCAGATCGAGTCCCTGGAGGCCACCACCGAGAACCAGCGCTTCCAGCTGGAGGCGGCCTATCTCAGCCTCACCGGCAACGTGGTGGCGGCCGCCATCCAGGAGGCGTCCCTGCGGGCGCAGATCGAGGCGACGCGCAAGGTCATCCAGGCGCAGACCGAGATCCTGCAGCTCTACAACAAGCAGCTGTCGCTCGGGCAGATCGCGGGCGCCGACGTGGTCCAGCAACAGGCCGCGCTGGCCCTGTCGCAGCAGCTGCTGCCGCCGCTGGAGAAGGCTCTGGCGCAGCAGCGCAACCTGCTCACCGCGCTCGCCGGCCGCCTGCCCTCCGACGAGGTCAGCGAGACCTTCGTGCTCTCGGCCCTGCGGCTGCCGACCCGCCTGCCGGTGAGCCTGCCCTCGCGCCTCGTGCAGCAGCGTCCGGACGTGAAGGCCGCCGAGGCCCTGGTCCAGCAGGCCAGCGCCAGCGTCGGCGTCGCCGTGGCCAACCGCCTGCCGCAGTTCAACCTGACGGCGACCGGCGGGTCGAGCTCCACGCGGATCGCGCAGGTGACCAACCCGGGTGCCGCGTTCTTCACGATCATCGGGCAGGCCACGGCGCCGATCTTCGATGCGGGCACCCTGTTCCGGCGCCAGCGGGCGGCGGAGGAAGGGCTCACCCAGGCGCAGGCGCAGTACAAGGCGACCGTGCTCGGCGCCTTCCAGAACGTCGCCGACGCCCTGCGGGCGCTGCAGGCCGACGCCAGGGCGGTGGCGGCGGCCGACGCGGCGGTGAGCGCGACCAACCAGAGCCTCGGGCTGATCCGCAAGCAATACACCGCGGGCGCGGTCACCTCCTCGCAGGTGCTGATCGCCCAGCAGGGCTACCTCTCGGCGCTGATCACCTCGGCGAGCGCGCGGGCCACGCAATACGCCGACACCGCGGCCCTGTTCGTGGCGCTCGGCGGCGGCTGGTGGAACCGTGTGGACGTGGCGCCGCCCCCGCCCGAGACGGACCCGCTCAAGATCCTGTGACGCCGCCTCAGGCGTACATCGCGATGGCGTCCTGCAGCATCTGGTCGGCGGTGCTCATGACCTTGGTGTTGGCCGTGTAGGCCTGCTGCGTCTCGATCATCTTCGAGAACTGGTCCGAGATGCTGGAATTCGACTGCTCGACCGAGCCGGCCGTCAGGGTCGCGCCGTTGAGGCCGTAGCTCGGCGTCCCGGACTGGCCGTTGGCCACGTAGGTTCCGCCGTCCAGGGAGGTCAGGTTGTCCTGCGTGCCGAACTGCGCGAGCGTCAGCGCACCGAGGGGCACGGTGCTGCCGTCCGCGGCGGTGCCGGAGAGGGTGCCGGCGGGGGAGACGGCGAGGCTCGACAGGGTGTTGGCCCCGGTGGGCACGGTGACCGGCGCCGTCGCCGAGGCCCCGGCGAACAGGTAGTAGCCCGCGCCGTTGACGAGGTAGCCGTTGGCATCCGGCGTGAAGTCGCCGCGCCTTGTGTAGGCTGTCTGGCCGGTGAAGCTCGGGCTCTGGTCCGTGCCGGAATTCGCCCGGACGATGAAGTAGCCGTTGCCCGAGATGCCGAGATTGGTCGAGACGCCGGTGGATTGCAGCGTGCCCTGGATGCCGAGGGTGTCGCGGGTGTTGCTCGACACGCCGCCGGCCGGCTGCATCCCGCCCTCGGTCTGCGCGAGCATGTCGGCGAAGCGCGTCTCGGTGGTCTTGAACCCCGCCGTCTGGGTGTTGGCGATGTTGCCCGAGATGTTGTTCAGCGCGAAGGACTGGGCCGACGCACCGGAAATCGAGTTCGAGAGCGCGTCGAAAAGGCTCATCGGGGTCTCCCTGCGCCAGACCGGCATACCCACCGGTCTCACGGACGCCCATCAGCACACGACATGGTTAACCGCCGGTGTGTGACCCGGTGTTGCCGATGCGCGTGGGCGCAATGCGACGCGCCGGCCGGCGTCACGCGCCGATCACGGTGAGCACGATCTCCCTCCGGTGCGGCCGGTCGCGATGCTCGATCAGATAGATCCCCTGCCACGTGCCGAGCGCCAGCCGCCCGTCGACCAGGGGGATGCTCAGGGCGGAATCCGTGATCAGGGTGCGGATATGGGCCGGCATGTCGTCCGGCCCCTCGGCACCGTGGACGTAGCCGGCTTGCCGCGGGGCCAACCCGTCCAGGGCGGTCATCAGGTCGGTCTGGACGTCGGGGTCGGCGTTCTCCTGGATGGTCAGCGAGGCCGAGGTGTGCCGGCAGAACACAGTCACCAGCCCGTTCCGGATTCCGCTGCCGCGCACGAAGTCGGCGACCGCCGCGGTGAAGTCCGTGAATCCCGGCCCCGGGGTCGCGATGGTGAGGCGCCCGCTGGCGTGGCGCTCCACCGCGCCGGCGGCCAGCGGCTCCACCGGCCCGATCCTGCCCTGTCTCATGCGGTCGTCTCCCTCAGCGTCGCGCCCGGCGCGATCTCGCGCTCTCCCCGAGCGAGGATCCGCTCCAGCACGTCGATCCGGTCGGCCTCCGCGGGGGGCTTGTCCCAGCGGATTCGGCTGACCCGGGGGAAGCGCATCGCCACGCCCGACTTGTGCCGGGTCGAGCGCTGCACGCCCTCGAAGGCGATCTCCAGGACGAGGCCGGAATCCCGTCCATGCGCGACCTCGCGGACCGGGCCGAAGCGCTTGGTCGTGTTGTTGCGGACGTAACGGTCGAGCTTGGCGAGTTCCGCGTCCGTGAAGCCGTGATAGGCCTTGCCGACCGGCACCAGTTCGTCCCCGCCCTCCGGGGCCTCCCGCCAGACCCCGAACGTGTAGTCCGAGTAGAAGGACGAGCGCTTCCCGTGGCCGCGCTGGGCGTACATCATCACCGCGTCGACCACGTGCGGTTCGCGCTTCCACTTCCACCACGGCCCCTTGGGACGGCCCGGGAGATAGGGGCTGGTGCGGCGCTTGAGCATGATGCCCTCGATGGCGTCCGCATCGGCGCCGGCGCCCACCGCGGCCGGGTCGGCCCGGGCGGCGGCCAGCGCCTCCCAATCCGCGAAGGGCACCAGGGGCGAGATGTCGATCCGCGCATGGTCGAGGCGGGTGACCAGGGCTTCGAGCGCCGCCCGCCGGTCCGCGAAGGGTTCCGCCCGCAGGTCGTCGCCGTCGAGGGTCAGGAGGTCGTAGGCGCGGACATGGGCGGGGAACTCCTCCAGGAGCTTGCCCGTCACGGCCTTCCGGTTCAGGCGCTGCTGGAGCACGTTGAAGCTCTGCACCCGCCGCTCGCGCAGGATCAGCAATTCCCCATCCAACGTCCCCGTGAAGGTGATCGCCTCGGCCAGATCCGGAAACGCCCCGGTGATGTCCTCGCCGGTGCGGGAATAGACCTTCCCGACCTGGGCGCCCGCCCGGTCGCGGCCGCCGACCAGCTGGACGCGGATGCCGTCCCATTTCCACTCGGCCGAGAACGCCTCCGGCTCCAGCTTCTCCAGATCCGCCTCCTCCTCGATCGGGTGGGACAGCATCGGCGGCCGGAACGGGGCCGGGTTCAGGGTCTCGGGCCGCGCGGCCCGGCCCTCCACCCAGGCGAACAGAGTCTCGAACGGCGGCGTCAGCCCGTGCCAGACCTCCTCCACGGCATCGGCGTCGTGGCCGCCCAGCGCGCCGACCGCATTCTTGGCGAGCCGCGCCGAGACGCCGACGCGGAGATTGCCGGTGACGAGCTTCAGGAGCGCCCAGCGCCCGGTCTCGTCGAGGGCGTCGAGCCAGTCGGCGAGGTGCCCCGGCAGATCCTTTTTCGGAATGGTCGCCAGGGTCTCCACGACCTCGGCCAGGGTCGGGACGTGCGGCGGCGGGTTGTTGTGGCCGATCCCGGCGCGCGCATCCCCTCCCCCCTCTGCGGGGGCGGGTGGCCCCCGAAGGGGGTCGGGTGAGGGGAGCGACGGTGCAAGAGAGGGCTCGGCTTTGACGAAGGCATCCACCCCATCCTGAAGCCGGGTTCCCCTCTCCCGACCCTCGCTGACGCGAGGGCCACCCTCCCCCGCAGAGGGGGGAGGGAGATCGCGCGGTGTCGGCCAGATCAGCGCCGTGGTCTCGGCGAGATCGCCCACGTAATTGTGCGACAGCCGGAACAGCACCGGGTCGATCCGCGCCTCCACCAGCCCGCGGATCAGGGCGGGCTTGGCCTCGCGAAAGCTCAGCGTGCCGGTCATGGCGCCCAGCGCGTAGCCGCGCTCCGGGTCGGGCGTGCGCGAAAAATAATCCTGCAGCATGCGCAGCTTGGCATTGCGCCTCGGCTCGTAGGCGAGGCGGTCGAGGAGATGGGCGAAGTCGTTCACGCGGCCACCTCCGGCTCGGGACCGGTCTCCGCGGGGCCGGGCTCGGCCTCGCCGTCGTCGCCATAGCCCAGCAGATGCAGCGGCTTCGCCCGGATGCCTTGCGTCCCGCACCAATGGACCAGGGCGTCCTCCTGGCCGTGCGTCACCCAGACCTCCCCGGCGCCGGTGTCGCGGATGGTGCGGCACAGGTCAGGCCAGTCGGAGTGATCGGAGATCACCAGCGGCAGCTCGACGCCCTTCTGGCGGGCGCGGGCGCGCACCCGCATCCAGCCCGAGGCGAAGCAGGTCACCGGGTCGGGGAATTTCCGCGACCACAGGTCCTGGATCGACGAGGGCGGGCAGATCACGATCGCCCCGTGCAGATCCTTGCGCTCGGCCGCCGCCACCTTCGGCGTGTCGCCGAGCGGCACGCCCTCGTCCTTGTAGAGAGCGGTGAGCTTCTCCATCGCCCCGTGCAGATGGATCGGCCGGTCCCAGCCCTCCTCGCGCAGCAGCGCCATCACCCGTTGCGCCTTGCCGAGCGCGTAGGCGCCGACGATGTGGGCCCGCTCCGGGAACAGGGCCACCGACGCGAGGAGCTTGCGGACCTCGCCGCGGGTGTCGGGATGGGTGAAGACCGGCAGGCCGAAGGTCGCCTCGGTGATGAACACGTCGCAGGGCACCACCTCGAAGGGCAGGCAGGTCGGGTCCGGCGCCCGCTTGTAGTCGCCCGAGACCACCACCCGGGCGCCCTCGTGCTCGATGGCGATCTGCGCCGAGCCGAGGACGTGGCCCGCGGGGGCGAAGCGCACGGTGACGTCGCCGATGCGGATCGCTTCCCCGAGCCGGGCCTCCTGGCGCTGCGCGCAGAAATCCGCCCCGTAGCGCACCGCCATGATCCGCAGGGTCTCGGGCGTCGCCAGCACGTGGCGGTGGCCGGACCGGGCGTGGTCGGCATGGCCGTGGGTGATCAGCGCGCGCTCCATCGGCCAGGTCGGATCGACGTGGAAGCGCCCGAGCGGGCAGTAGAGACCCTCGCGGGTCAGGGTCAGGAGATCGCTGGCGCGTATCGGCATCGGGTCCGTGCTGCCGGTGGAATCCGCCGGTGGCCCCGGTATATAGGCGCCCCCGATCCGGCAGACGCATGGCCTCGCAGCACAGTTCCGGCGACCTCCTCGCCGACCGCCGCTATCGTTACGCGGAAGCCTGCCTGGCCGAGGGCGACCATGAAGCCGCGGCGGACCTCGCCGGGCAGGCCCTGGAGCGCGCGCCACGCTACGCGCCGGCCTGGCTGCTGCTCGGCCGAGCCCGGGAGGGGTTGTCGGTGTCGCGCGGCGATCCGGACCTGCGGGACGCGGCGGCCCGGGCCTATGCCTGCGCCCTCGACATCGACCCGGACGACACGCTCGGCGTGCGGGCGCAGCTCGTCCGCCTGGGGGTCGGCGACGGCCTGCCGGCCCTCTCCCCCGCCTATGTCAGGGCGCTGTTCGACGGCTACGCGCCGCGCTTCGAGCGCCATCTGGTCGAGGGCCTGGGCTATGTCGGCCCCGAACTGGTCCGGGCCGCGCTCCCGCCGGACCCGGCGCAGTTCGCGACAGCGCTCGACCTCGGCTGCGGCACCGGCCTGATGGGCGCGGCGATCCGCGACCGGGTCGACCATCTCACCGGCATCGATCTGTCCCCCGGGATGCTGGCCCTGGCGCGGGCCAAGGCGTGGCAGGGCCGGCTGCTCTACGACCGTCTCGCCGAGGGCGAGCTCGGCGCGTTCCTGGCCGGACAGGCGGACGGGTCGGCCGATCTCTGCCTCGCCGCGGACGTGCTGATCTACGTTCCGGACCTCGGTCCCGTCCTGGCGGGGATCGGCCGCGTCCTGCGGCCGGGGGGCCTCGCCGCCTTCACGGTGCAGTCCCACGACGCGGCGGGGGCTGCGCTGGGCGCGGACGGGCGCTACGCCCACGCGGATTCGCATATCGCGGCGGCCGCCGCCGCGGCCGGCCTGGAGATCCTGACCCTGCAATCCGCCGATGTCCGCCGGGAGGGTGGCGCGCCGGTGCCGGGGCGCGTCGTTGTGTTGCGCCGCACCGCGGCATGAAACCGCTGCGCTATACGTCCATTGTCAGTCGGTCGCGGCGGACGCGGTCGCTGCATCGGGGGATCAGCATGGCGGAGTACGGCAATCGGACCGGAGGAGGCGTGTCGGAGCGCAAGCCCGAACCGCCGGCGGACAAGTCCTTCCCCGCCGATCCGCGCAGCCGCATCGCCTTCGCCATTGCGCTGGCCCTGCTGGCGGGCTGCGCGGATTCCATCGGCTTCCTGGAATTCTCGCAGCTGTTCATGTCGTTCATGTCGGGCAACACCACGCGCTTCGGCGTGGCGGTGGCGAACGGCGACTGGGAGAACGTCACCCGGGTCGCCAGCACCATCAGCCTGTTCTGCTTCGGCGCCTTCCTGGGGACGCTGATCGCCGCCTGGGTCGGGCGCTGGCGCCTGGCGGTGCTGCTGACGCTCCAGGCGCTGCTGCTCGCCGGCGGGCTGCTGATGCCCTGGGGCACCTTCGCTTATCCGCTGCACGCCTATCCGATCGTGCTGGCGCTGGGGCTCCAGAACGCGACGCTCCAGGACGAGGGCGGCCGCTCCCTGGCCCTGACCTACGTCACCGGCGCCGTGGTGCGTTTCGGCACCGGCTGCGCCAACCTCCTGCTCGGCACGGTGGCGCCCTCGTTCTGGATCCAGGCGCCGCTCTGGGCCGGGCTCAGCACCGGCGCGGTGATCGGCGGCCTCCTCGACATCCGCTACGGCGAATCGGCCTTCCTGTTTCCGGCCGCCCTCGCGGCGCTCCTGGCCCTGATCGCCATCGCGATGACGATCGCCCGGCCGGGCAGCACCCTGGTGGCGGGCTCGTCCCCGGCGCCCGACGCGAACCCGAAGGCCGCGGTGATCGACGCGATCCACTGAGGGCGTTCTCAGCTGTCGGAATCCCGGTAGCTGCCCCGCCCCTGCTTGATCGTGGCGCGGCTCTTCTTGGCGACGATCCGCCGTTCCTTCGACCCCTTGGTGGGCTTCGTCGGGCGGCGGATCGGGGGCGGCGGCTTGGCCGCCTCCGCCACCAGATCGACGAGGCGCTGCAGGATGTCGGCCCGGTTGCGCTCCTGCGTCCGGTGCCGCTGCCCGGTGAGCACGAGGACGCCGTCCTTGGTCATCCGCCGCCCGGCGAGCCGCACGAGGTTCGCCTTCACGCGCTCGTCCACGGAGGGCGAGCCGAGGATCGACCAGCGGAGCTGGACCGCGGTCTCGACCTTGTTGACGTTCTGGCCGCCCGCCCCCGAGGCGCGCAGGAACGACAGCTCGATCTCGTCGTCGCCGATGGCGATGCGCGGGGTCACCCTCAGGGACATGTCGGCCTCCGGGCGCGGTTAGCCCGCAGATGGGGCGGCGCGGACCCGCGCGCCGCGGGAATGCGTGCCGGGGCCAGCATCGCCATGTCTCCTCCCGAAAGCCGCGTGGCCATCGGGAACGAGGCCGGACGCGCCCGGGTTCAGGCCGCCTCGTCCGGCGTGCGCGCGCGCAGGGCCAGGGCGTGGAGGCCGCGCTTGAACGCATCGTCCATCAGCGCGTTCACCAGCCGGTGCCGTTCGACGCGGCTCTTGCCCGCGAAGGCCGACGCGACGATGTCGAGCCGGTAGTGGGTCTCGCCCCCCGGCCGTGCCCCGGAATGGCCGGCATGCAGATGCGACTCGTCGATGACGTCGAGCCGCGCCGGCGCGAGCTGCTCGCGCAGCCGTGCCTCCATCCAATCCCGCAGGGTTCCCCCGCCGCCCGCACCGTCAGCCATCGCACCCTCGCGTCGTGTTCAGGAGATTCCGTCAAGCCCGATCCCGCGCATGCGTCATCAGGCCCGATGCCCTTGTGTCTCAGGTCCACCCCCTCATAATCGGCCCGTCATGGATCTCAACTCGCGCCTGTTCGACAGCATCCGGATCAAACCGTCCTGCGACGAGCCGAAGGCCGCGGCCGCGGCCGAGGCGACGTGCGAGAGCCCGGGCTGCACGCAGCCGGGCCCGCATCGGGCGCCGAAGGGTCGAAAGGCGGAGGGCCAGTACTGGCGCTTCTGCATCGACCACGTCCGCGCCTACAACGCCAGCTACAACTATTTCGACGGCATGAACGACGCCGCCGTGCAGGCCTATCAGAAGGACGCGATCATCGGTCATCGCCCGACCTGGGCGATGGGGGTGAACCCGGCCGGCCAGGGCAAGCCGGCCGAGGAGCCGACCCGGGATTGGGCCTATGTCGATCCGCTCGGTATCCTGCGCGGTGCGGGCGTCGACGACGGACGCCGCCGCGCCCGCCAGCCCGAGCCGGAAAAGCCCCGCCGCACCGCCACGGTACGCCGGGCCCTGGACGTGATGGGCCTCGAAGAGGGGGCGGACGCCCCTGCCATCAAGGCGCAGTACAAGGCGCTGGTGAAGCGATTCCACCCCGACGCGAATGGCGGCGACCGCTCGTTCGAGGAGCGGCTGCGCGACATCATCCGCGCCCACGACGTGCTGCGCACCGCCGGCCTCTGCTGAACGGCACGAAGGATGCACGCCGGTTCGACCCCAGGATGGGGAAACCGCGCGACACGGCCCTATATGGAGGCCATGCCGGTCGGTGGCGCCTCGGCGCGTCGCCGTCTAAGGATGGCTCCGCCCCGCCGCGGAGGCCCGGCTCGACGTTCTTCCGCGCGGATGCGCCACCGGTTCAGGGTGGCGTCGTCCGCGCCTCACGAGGTTCCGAATGCTCTCTGACGACACGCCCGCCCGGCTCCCCGACCGCACCGTCTCCGTCCGCGAGGTCTTCGGCATCGACCTCGACCTCAAGGTCCCGGCCTATGCCGAGTCCGGGGAGCACGTTCCCGATCTCGATCCGGACTACATCTTCGATCGGGAGACGACGCTGGCCATCCTGGCCGGCTTCGCGCGCAACCGGCGCGTGATGGTCACCGGCTACCACGGCACCGGCAAATCGACCCATATCGAGCAGGTGGCGGCCCGGCTGAACTGGCCCTGCATCCGCATCAACCTGGACAGCCACGTCTCGCGCATCGACCTCGTCGGCAAGGACGCCATCGTCCTGCAGGACGGCAAGCAGGTGACCGCCTTCCAGGACGGGATCCTGCCCTGGGCGCTGCAGAACAACGTCGCCCTGGTGTTCGACGAGTACGATGCCGGCCGCCCGGACGTGATGTTCGTGATCCAGCGCGTGCTGGAACTGTCGGGCCGGCTGACGCTGCTCGACCAGAAGCGCGTGATCCGCCCGCACCCGGCCTTCCGGTTGTTCGCCACCGCCAACACGGTGGGGCTGGGCGACACGTCGGGCCTCTATCACGGCACCCAGCAGATCAACCAGGGCCAGATGGACCGCTGGTCGATCGTCACCACGCTGAATTACCTGCCGCACGACCGCGAGGTCGACATCGTGCTGTCGAAGGCGGTGCATTACCGGGGCGACCAGGGCCGCGACATCGTCAACCGCATGGTGCGGGTGGCGGACCTGACCCGCAACGCGTTCATGAACGGCGACCTCTCGACCGTGATGAGCCCGCGCACGGTGATCACCTGGGCCGAGAACGCCGACATCTTCAAGGATGTCGGCTTCGCCTTCCGGGTGACGTTCCTGAACAAGTGCGACGAGCTGGAGCGGACCTTGGTGGCCGAGTTCTACCAGCGCGCCTTCGGCAAGGAGCTGCCCGAGAGCGCGGTGAACGTCGCCCTGAGCTGAACCGCATGGAGGACGCGATGGCGCATCCGGCCCTGACACGCGAGGACGCTCCAGCGGCTTCGTATACCGAGGGGCGGACGCGCTACGCGGACGACCTCTACACCTGGGTTCAGGAGCAGGTGGCGCTGCTCCGCGCCGGCCGGATGGACGCGCTCGACCTCGAGAACATCGCCGAGGAGCTGAGCGACGTGGGCCTGAGCGAGTGTTACCGGCTCCAGAGTGCGGTCGAGATCATCATCCTGCACATGCTGACGTGGGACCATCAGCCGGAACGACGAAGCCGCAGCTGGGCGCTCAGCATCGCCGAACATCGAGAGCAGGCTCTGATTCGACTGCAGAAGAGCCCGGGCCTGAAGTCGAGCCTCGATGAGATCCGCCACAATGCGTTCCGGCTCGGTCGCCTCGGAGCAGCCCGGCAGATGAAACGCGCACCCAAATCCCTGCCCGCGGAGTGTCCCTACACCTGGGACGAGATCCTGAACCGCCCCTTCGACTTCGACGACGACCGGTAGCCGCGCATGTCCATCTCCAACCGCAAGCCCGGCGAGCGCCGCGAACCCGTGGCCGAGCCCCTCAAGCGCTCGGTGGCCGGATGCCTGCGCGCCATCGCCCGGCGCTCCGAGGTCGAGGTCACCTACGCCACCGACCGGCCGGCGCTCACCGGCGACAAGGCCCGCCTGCCCGAGCCGCCCCGGAAACTCTCGGCGCAGGATGTCGCGGTGCTCCGCGGCAACGCCGACGCCATGGCTCTGCGCCTCGGCTGCCATGACATCACCCTGCACCGGCGCTTCGCCCCGGAGAACGCGGCCGCCCGGGCGGTCTACGACGCGGTGGAGCAGGCCCGGGTCGAGGCGATCGGCTCGCGCCGGATGGCGGGTGTCGCCAGCAATATCACTGCGATGCTGGAGGACCGCTACCACCGCGGCGGCAAGTACGAGAGCATCACGGATCGGGCCGATGCCCCGATGGAGGACGCGGTCGCCCTGATGGTGCGCGAGCGCCTGACCGGACAGAAGCCGCCCCAGGCGGCCGACAAGATCGTCGCGCTCTGGCGCGAGCATATCGAGGCCAAGGCCGGCCCGAACCTCGACGGGCTGCTCGGCTCGATCGAAGACCAGCGCAAGTTCGCCCGCTCGGTCCGCGACCTGCTCACCTCGCTGGACATGTCGGACGAGACGCCGTTCGACGCCGAGGACGACGAGAACGACGACGAGAACGACGCCCAGGACGACGAGCAGAACCCGAGCGAGGGTGATTCGGAGGAGAAGAGCCAGGGCGAGCGCGCCGAGATCGAGACCTCCGAGGAGGCCTCCGACGAGATCGAGGAGGGCGCCCAGGAATCGGCCGACGCGCCCTCGGGCGAGTTGCCCGAGGAATCCGAGGACGCCGAATCCGAGGAGGCCTCCGAGGCGTCGCGGCCGCCGCAGCGCCAGGGCAACGAGGCGCGCGGGCCCGAATACCGGGTGTTCAACCCCCGGTTCGACGAGGTCATCCACGCCGAGGAACTCTGCGACGCCGACGAACTGTCACGCCTGCGCGCCTATCTCGACAAGCAGCTCTCGCATCTGCAGGGCGTGGTCGGCCGCCTGGCCAACCGGTTGCAGCGCCGGCTCCTGGCCCAGCAGAACCGCGCCTGGGATTTCGACCTGGAGGAGGGTCAGCTCGACCCGGCGCGGCTCGTCCGCGTGGTGATCGATCCCTACCAGCCGCTCTCCTTCAAGCAGGAGAAGGACACCAACTTTCGCGACACGGTCGTCACCCTGCTCCTGGACAATTCCGGCTCGATGCGCGGCCGGCCGATCACCGTGGCGGCGACCTGCGCCGACATCCTGGCGCGGACCCTGGAGCGCTGCGGCGTCAAGGTCGAGATTCTCGGCTTCACCACCCGGGCCTGGAAGGGCGGCCAGAGCCGCGAGGCGTGGCTGGCCGCCGGCAAGCCGCCGAACCCGGGCCGCCTGAACGACCTGCGCCACATCGTCTACAAGTCGGCCGACGCCCCCTGGCGGCGCGCGCGAAAAAACCTCGGTCTGATGATGCGCGAGGGGCTGCTCAAGGAGAACATCGACGGCGAGGCCCTCGACTGGGCGCACAAGCGCCTGCTCGGCCGGCCGGAGCAGCGCAAGATCCTGATGGTGATTTCCGACGGCGCGCCGGTGGACGATTCGACCCTGTCGGTGAACGCCGGCAACTACCTGGAGCGGCACCTGCGCTGGATGATCGAGGAGATCGAGACCCGCTCGCCGGTGGAACTGCTGGCGATCGGCATCGGCCACGACGTGACGCGCTACTACCGCCGTGCCGTCACGATCATCGACGCCGAGGAGCTGGGCGGGGCGATGACCGAGAAGCTGGCCGAGCTGTTCGAGGAGGATGGATCGCCCACGCCCACCGGTCGGGCGCTGCGCGCGGCCGGCGGCCGGCGTTAGGAGCGGGGTTCCCGAAGGGCTCAGCCCTTCGGCGGGGTTCGGGGGCGGAGCCCCTGATCTTCGCAGGGCCCTGCCCTGGACCCACAACAGGTTTCAGACCTTTTGAGACCCTGACTTGTCCAGACTCGATCCCGTCCGGGCATGCGCAAACCGCCGCAGCCTGAATGGCTGCGGCGGTTTGCTTCGTCGGATGACGGTCGCGTGGAAGCGCCCGAGGCTCAGGCCGCCTCGGCCGGGGTCTCGGCGAGCTTCTTGTGAAGCTCGCGCTTCAGGAGGCGGGCGGTCTGCGACAGGTCGCCCTCGCCGGCCTTGATCAGGAAGGCGTCGAGCCCGCCGCGATGCTCCACCGAGCGCAGGGCGTGCGCGGTGACCCGCAGGCGCACGCGCTTGCCGAGCGCGTCGGACTGCAGGGTGACATTGCACAGGTTCGGCAGGAACCGGCACTTGGTCTTGTGGTTCGAGTGGCTCACGAGGTGGCCGACCTGAACGGCCTTGCCGGTGAGTTCGCAGCGGCGCGCCATGATGACTTTAGATCCCGTCTCGTTCCGCCCGATGAGACCCGATCGCGGCCGGCGCGATCGTCGTCGCAGCGGGCGGCGCCCATTGCGTGTTCCAGGTCCAGCGGAGTCCTGTTGAAGGCGCGAGCCTATAGGCGACGGAAGGGCGATGCGTCAAGGGAGCGGCGCCGAGACGGGCCGCATCCGCGATCCAACGGTCTGTTAACCACGATGCCGGGATATAGCCTTCATCCGCTCGCAGAAAGGCGCCACGCCCGGCACTTGCCGTCGCGGGGAGGCCGTCATGCAGGCGAGTTCGAGAGGGCGTGCGCAAGCTGGTGTCTTGGGCCGCCGTCCTTGGGATGCGATCCGGATCATGAGTGCCACGCCAGCCCATCGGACGATCGAGCCTTTGACGACGCACGCCGCCGGCCGACTCGCGGGCGGCCTCCTGGCGCTCGCACTCCTGGCGGGGCCGGCCGATGCCGGCGCGCGCGGGGCGCGTTCGAAGCGGGCGGCCGCGGCCCCCGCGACCGTGGCGGTCGATTACGGGATCAACCTCGCCGGCCTGCCGATCGGTACCGCGCGGCTGGCCGGGGCGTTCGAGCGCGACCGCTACGTCATGGACGTATCGGCGGTGCTGACCGGCCTCGTCGGCGCGATCACCGGCGGCAAGGGCTCGGCTCGCGCCTCCGGGACCTTCGCGGCGGCGCCCCAGCCCGGCGCCTTCGCGATTGCCACCCACACGGCGAGTTCCGGCATCGCGGTGCGCATGGCCCTGGCCCGCGGGACCGTGGTCCAGGCGGAGATCACCCCGCCGCTCGTGGACATGCAGGACCGGGTGCCGGTCACCCAGGCCGACAAGCGCGGCATCATCGATCCGGTCAGCGCGCTGCTGATGCCGACCCAGGCGCGCGGCGAGCCGCTCGACCCGGAGAACTGCAACCGGACCCTGCCGGTCTTCGACGGCGCGACCCGCTTCAACGTGGTGCTGAGCTACGCCGAGACGCGGCCCGTGCAGAAGCCCGGCTATGCCGGCCCGGTCCTCGTCTGCACGGCCCGCTATCAGGCGGTGGCGGGCCACCGCCCGGACCGCCCGGGGGTCAAGTTCATGGAAGAGAACCGCGAGATGTCGGTCTGGCTCGCCCCCGTCGAGGGGACGCGGGTGCTGCTCCCGCTGCGCATCTCGGTGCTCACCACCATCGGCACCAACATCATCGAGGCGACGCGCTGGACCCAGGGTGGCCCCACCGGGACCGCCGGTGCCGGCGCGACAGGCACCGCCGCCGCGCAGGCGAGCCTGCAAGAACACCCGCCGGGACAGTAGCCACGCGGATCGCTTTGACCGGCGGGCGATTTCCCGGCACGCATGCCCGGCGCGGCGCACGCGCCAGGGAGGTCAGCCGGTGCCCAAGGGCTACATCATCGTCCGCATGACGGTCACCGACCCGGACACCTACCGGGACTACGCCGCCATGGCCTCCGAGGCCATGCGACAGTACGGCTGCAAACCGCTGGTCCGCGGCGGCCGCAGCGAGGCGCTGGAGGGGGAGGCCCGGCCGCGCAACGTCGTGCTCGAATTCGACTCCTACGAGGCGGCGCGGGCCTATTACTTCTCCCCCGAATACCAGGCGGCCAAGGCGAAGCGCCTGCCCGCCGGGATCGGCGAGGTGGTGCTGGTCGAGGGCGCGGACTGAGGCGGCCCGCTCAGGCCGCCAGGGGCGCCCGATCGTAGTTCGACGCGTAGGCGTTCTCCACCGCCGGGATGATTTCGACGATCGAGAACCAGCGGTCCCAGAACGCCGTCTCGCGCAGGGCCTCGACGACGAGTTCATAGGCGTGATGGTCGGCCGCCTCCCACACCCAGAGGTCGGTCAGCCGGGCGGTGTAGAACTCGGCATCGTAGAAGCGCAGCGTGACCGAATCGGCGTACCGGCGCAGGATCGGCTCGAAAGTCTCGCGCAACCGCGCGAAGCGATCGTCGATCGACAGGGCAAGCCATTCGGGAGACGTCTTCACCAGCATGAAGACCGTGAGCTTGGGACTGAACGGTGTGTCTGACATGGGCCTCGTCGCTCCGAAGGATGTTCGGGACGCCGGGATGATGTCCGCGAACGCCGCTTCGGAGAACTCGCGTTCATGACCGCCGGCAGGACGCGCGGACCGGCCCTCAAGCCCCGGAAAACGCCTGGACAATCCCGCTCCGCCGAGACCGTCGGTACGATCCTCGAAGGCGCGGCTCGCATTCTGGAAGAGCGCGGACTCGCCGGCTACACGACCAACGCGGTCGCCGAGCGCGCCGGCGTCTCGATCGGCTCGGTCTACCAGTATTTCCCCGCCAAGGAGGCACTGACCGCGGCCCTGGCGGCGCGCGAGACCGGCCTACTGATCGCGGCCGTGAACGCCGTCCCGGCGGCGGGGTCGCCGGAGGAGGGCCTGCGCCGAATCGTGGCGGCGTGCGTCGATCATCAATTAACCCGGCCGGCCCTTGCCCTGTTGCTCGACGGCGAGGAGAGCCGGCTGCAGCTCGCCGACACCGCCGAATCCGTCGCGCGGGCCTTCACGGCCGCGCTCCTGGCGCTGTTTGCGCGCCTCGACATTGCGCTTCCCGCCGAACCCGAAACGGCGGCTGGCGACCTTCTCGCCCTCATGCGGGGCATGGTCGACGCCGCGGGCGCACGCGGCGAGCGGAGCGTGGGCGACCTGCGACGCCGCGTGCTCCGGGCCGTGCTCGGCTATCTTGGCCTGCCGCCGGCAGTGCCCTGAATCTTCACCGGTCCGGGCGATGATGCGCGGATGCGTGCGCCCCCGCTCCGATTCGCCCTCGCCCTGGTCGCCCTCACCGGACCGGCCGCCGCCCGGCCGCTCACGGCCGGCCCCGCGGAATCCGGCTGCGGCGGCGACGCCTTCTCGTCCGCGGAGGTCGTCGAGCACCGGCCCGGGCAGGGTCGGCCCCGCGGCGGCCCCCTCGTGGCGATCCCCGATACTTTGTGCGCCGACCTCGCACCCCAGCCGGGGGCGCCCGCGACGCAGATCGACGTTTATCCACTCGTCACGCCGCAGGTTGGACCTGGCGGCGCCGGCATCCCATATGGGGGTGGAACGACCCGGCCCTATCGTCCCTGACGCGACCGGTCGATAAGCCCCCCTCCCCGCTCGCGCCATAACGGCGCCGCGACGGCCTTCTCGTCCGAAGGAACCGCCGACCATCGACGCGCCGCTCCGCCCCTCGCCCAGCCGCTCGCTGCCCCGCGACGTCCGCGCCCGCGGCGTCACGGCGGTCCTCGGGCCGACCAACACCGGCAAGACACATCTCGCCATCGAGCGGATGCTCGCGCACCCGACCGGGATGATCGGGCTGCCCCTGCGGCTGCTCGCCCGCGAGGTTTATTTGCGGGTGGTGGCCAAGGTCGGGCCGGAGAAGGTCGCGCTCGTGACCGGGGAAGAGAAAATAAAGCCCGATCGGCCGCGCTACTGGATCTGCACCATCGAGGCGATGCCCCGCGATCTCGACGTGGCCTATGTCGCCATCGACGAGATCCAGCTCGCCGCCGACATGGACCGCGGCCACGTCTTCACAGACCGCCTGCTCTACGTCCGCGGCCGGGAGGAGACGCTGCTGATCGGCTCCTCGACCATGCTGCCGCTGGTCCAGAGCCTGATCCCGAACGTCCACACCACCACCCGGCCGCGGCTGTCGCAGCTGACCTTCGCGGGGGAGAAGCGGCTGGCGCGCCTGCCCCGGCGCACGGCGATCGTCGCCTTCTCGGCGGAGGAGGTCTACGCCATCGCCGAGCTGATCCGCCGCCAGCGCGGCGGCGCCGCGGTGGTGCTGGGCGCGCTCTCGCCCCGGACCCGCAACGCCCAGGTCGAGATGTACCAGGCCGGCGACGTGGACTACCTCGTCGCCACCGACGCGGTCGGGATGGGCCTCAACCTCGACGTCGATCACGTCGCCTTCGCAGCCAACTGGAAGTACGACGGGACCCGCTTCCGCAAGCTCACCCCCGCCGAGATGGGCCAGATCGCCGGCCGGGCCGGGCGCCACCTCGCGGACGGGACCTTCGGCTCCACCGGACGCTGCCCGCCCTTCGAGGCCGAGCTGGTCGAGCGGCTGGAGAGCCACGATTTCGACCCGCTGCGCATCCTGCAATGGCGCAACCCGGATCTCACCTTCGGCAGCCTGGAGGCGCTGCAGGCGAGTCTCGACACGCACCCGCGCGAATCGGGCCTGACCCGGGCCCCGATGGGCGAGGACCAGCAGGCCCTCGAGATCCTGATGAAGGAAGACGACATCCGCGACATGGCGCGCGGCGCCGCCACGGTCCGGCGGCTCTGGGACGTCTGCGGCGTGCCGGATTACCGCAAGGTCCACCCGCAGGTGCACGCCGACCTCGTGGCGCAGCTCTACCGATTCCTCATGAAGGGCATGGCCGGGCGCATCCCCGATACGTGGTTCGCCGAGCAGGTGGCGATGATCGACCGTACCGACGGCGACATCGACACCCTGTCCCGCCGGATCGCCCAGGGGCGCACCTGGACCTTCGTCGCCAACAGGCCCGACTGGCTGCGCGACCCAGAACATTGGCAGGGCGAGACGCGTCGGGTAGAGGACAGGCTGTCCGACGCCCTGCACGAACGCCTCGCGAGCCGCTTCGTCGACCGGCGCACAAGCGTCCTGATGCGGCGCCTGAGAGAGAACACGATGCTCGAAGCCCAGATTACCGCCGACGGTGACGTCACCGTCGAGGGTCAGCATGTCGGCCACCTCCACGGATTCCTGTTCGTTCCGGATGCCAGCGCCGAGGGACACGAGGCCAAGACTCTGCGGAGCGCCGCCGAGAAGGCGCTCGCCGGCGAGATCGAGGCCCGGGCCGAGCGGTTCGCCGCCACGGCCGATTCGACCCTGGTGCTGGCGCATGACGGCACGATCCGCTGGACCGGGGCGCCCGTCGCCAAGCTCACCCCCGGCGAGAAGCTGTTCGCCCCGCAGATCCGGCTTCTCGCCGATGACAGCCTGACCGGCGCCCATCGCGAGAAGGTGGAGGCCCGCCTCGACGCGTGGCTGAAGGCCCATGTCGTCCGCCTGCTCGGCCCGCTGATGGACATCGAGACCGCCGCCGACCTCACCGGCCTCGCCAAGGGGATCGGCTATCAGGTGGTCGAGGCGCTCGGCGTGCTGGAGCGTTCGAAGGTGGCGCACGAGATGCGCAGCCTCGACCAGGACGGCCGCGGGGCCCTGCGCCGGCACGGCGTCCGCTTCGGCGCCTATCACATCTTCCTGCCGGCGCTGCTGAAGCCGGCGCCGCGGACGCTCGCGGCCCAGCTCTGGGCCCTGCGCAACGGCGGCCTCGACCAGCGCGGCCTCGACGAGATCGCCCATCTCGCGGGCTCGGGCCGCACCTCGATCAAGGTTGACCGCGAGATCGCCAAGGGCCTCTATCGCGCGGCCGGCTTCCGGGTCAGCGGCGAGCGGGCGGTGCGCGTCGACATCCTGGAGCGGCTCGCCGACCTGATCCGCCCGGCGATCGCCTACCGCCCCGGCACCACGCCCGGCGCCCCGCCGGAGGGCACCGCCGACGGCGACGGCTTCGTCGCCACCGTCGGCATGACCTCCCTGGTCGGCTGCTCGGGGGAGGATTTCGCCTCGATCCTGAAGTCCCTGGGCTACAATGCGGAAGCCCGCCCCGGGCCGGCCATCACGGTGCCGCTCCTCCCGGCCGCCGCGACGACGCCGGCCGCGGCGACCGCCGCCGCCGAGGCCTCCTCCGACGAGGCAGTCACCGCGCAGGCGGACGCCGCCGAGCCCGTCGGCGACGAGGCCCCGGCCGGCGCGGCGCAGGCCGCGTCCGGCGCCGACATCCCGGGCGACGACATCCCTGGCGACGCGCCCGTCGCCGGGGCGGAGCCCGCCGAGGCGGCAGGCGTTTCGGGCGCGGTCGCGACCGAGGAGCCCCCGGTCGAAGGATCCGAGGCCGCATCCGAGCCCGTCGAGGCCGCGGCCGAGGCGCACGGCCCGGCCGACGCTCCTGCGGCGGAGCATAGCGAAGCAGAGCATCCCGGGACGGAGCCGGCGGCCGAGCCCGACGCCACCCCGGCGGCGGCGACGCCGGAGCCCGGGACCAGCGAAGCGGAGCCGGTTGCGGCGGCCGCTCCGGCCAGCGCGGAGGCGGCGCCCGAGACCGCTGGGGCGGAGGGCGAGCCCGCCGGCGAGGTGCCCCAGATCGAGGTCTGGCGGCTCCAGCGCCATCAGCGTCCGGCCCATCAGCGCCCGCAGAACCGCCCACGCGGCGCGGGCCGCGGCCGGGACGGCGGCCCACAGGGCCAGCACGAGGGGCCGGGTCGCCCGGAGGGTCGTCCGGAGCCGCGCCGCGCCGAGGGTGGCGACGACGCGGCCCGCAACGGGCGGGACCGGGGGCCGCGCCGTGACCGCTTCGAGGGCGGCCGGCCCGAACGCCGTGACGCGCCGCGGCGGGACGATCAGCGCAACGCCGAGCCGCGCGCCTCCGGTCCGCGGCCCGACCAGCGTCCCCCCCGGCGCGAGCGCGCGCCAGATCCGGATTCGCCCTTCGCCAAGCTGGCGGCGCTCAAGGCGCAGCTCGAAGCCGGCGACGGCGGGAAGCGCTGAACCGCCCAGGGATGCGGGAGGACCGGCAGCGGCTCGACAAGTGGCTGTGGTTCGCCCGCTTCGCGCGGACCCGGTCCCTCGCGGCGCGGCTCGCCGCGGAGGGCTTCGTGCGGGTGAACGGCGTCCGGGCCGAGAATCCCGCCAAGGGCATCGGAATCGGCGACGTCGTGACCGTGGCCGCACCCCACGCCACGCTGGCGGTGCGGGTACGCGACCTAGGCGTGCGGCGGGGTCCGGCCCCCGAGGCGCAGTGCCTCTATGACGACGTCTCGCAGGGCTCCTCGGACGCAGCATCGCCCGGGCCCGAGTGATGAGGCCGGGCCACAGCCGCCGGGACAGCGACCGAACGCCGAGGGGATGCGGCGCCCGCGCGCTTGTCAGCCCGGGAGGCAGAGTCTAGAGCCGTTGCCTCCGAAGCCCGGCTCCGAGCCGTGCCGCACCGGCATTCCCTCGCAGTGCCACCCGGGCGTGCGGGCCGTCCCGAGGCTCCGCCCGAGCCAAGTCGTGTTTGAGGACGAAGATATCCGATGACCTATGTCGTCACCGACAATTGCATCAAGTGCAAGTATACCGACTGCGTCGAAGTCTGTCCGGTGGATTGCTTCTACGAAGGCGAGAACATGCTCGTCATCCACCCGGACGAGTGCATCGACTGCGGCGTCTGCGAGCCGGAATGCCCCGCCGAGGCGATCAAGCCCGACACCGAATCGAACCTCGACACCTGGCTGAAGCTGAACGCCGACTACGCCAAGACCTGGCCCAACATCACCCAGAAGAAGGAAGCTCCGGGCGACGCCAAGGATTGGGACGGCAAATCGGGAAAGCTCGAGGCCCACTTCTCGCCCAATCCGGGTACGGGCGACTGAGCACGGCCGCAGGCCGACAGGATTCAAGGCCGGCTCCCGGAAATGCCTGCGGGAGCCGGGTCAATCCGCGGACGGACCGCCCGCCCCCCGGCCAGGGCTGATCTGCGTCTCGGGAAGCCCAGATCCGCGGTGGGGTCATTTCTAGCCCGCCGCGCCGGTGTAAAACGCTCGAGCGTCGCTTAGCGCCTGCGCGCGTCTTCAGGGATGCTTTGCTCTACGCGCCGGATTGTGGTAGACAATCTGCCTGCCGTCGCTCGCGCCTGACGTGCTTCCTCCGGCCGAAACGCCCTCGATCTTCGTGGCTTAGGAGTGGTACGCGATCGACCGCCGAAGGTCTCTTCGGTGGGCGATCCAGACGTTTGCACGGCCGCGCCGGGGAATGCCCGGGTCCTCCCACGTGGCGGGGATCTCGGGAGCGGCGAGGCAAACCGGGAGTCCCACCCGGAAGAACACGGTTCCGTGCGGCGCTGAACGCTGCGCGCCAGTGGAGGCCCTTCTCGCATGACCACAGCCAAGAAGACGACGACCACAGGCCGGCAGGGTTTCAAGACCGGCGAGGCCGTCGTGTATCCGGCCCACGGCGTCGGTCGCATCACGGCGATCGAGGAGCAGGAGATCGCGGGCTACAAGCTTGAGCTGTTCGTCGTCTCGTTCGAGAAGGACAAGATGGTCCTGCGCGTCCCGACCGCGAAGGCCAACAGCGTCGGCATGCGCAAGCTGGCCGAGCCGGAACTGGTGAAGAAGGCCCTGGACCTGCTGACCGGCCGCGCCCGGATCAAGCGCACCATGTGGTCGCGCCGGGCCCAGGAATACGAGGCCAAGATCAACTCGGGCGATCTCCTCGCGGTCACCGAGGTGGTGCGCGACCTGTTCCGCTCCGAGGCGCAGCCCGAGCAGTCCTACTCGGAGCGTCAGCTCTACGAGGCGGCCCTCGACCGGATCGTGCGCGAGATCTCGTCGGTGAACCGTATCACCGAGACCGAGGCCCTGAAGCTCATCGAGCAGAGCCTGGCAAAGTCTCCCCGCCGGGCCAAGAGCGAGGCGGAACCGGAGGCCGAGGCTGAGGCCGACGGTGAGGACATCCAGGAAGAGGCCGCCTGAGCGCAGCCCTCCGCCAAAACGACGAACCCGGCCCTGGTGGCCGGGTTTTTTTTGCGTCGACGGATGCCGCTCAAGGGGGCAGCGCTTTTTTCGCGGTACCGGGACTGGACGGGGGACCGCCCACGCCCATGTTTTCTCGACGGAACACGAAATCGTGGCCGTCCGGATTTCGCATTCCGGGGCATTCAGGCGGAACTTTCCTATTCGGCCTCCCGTTGTCGCTGGCCTGGCGTCGCTTCGCGGCGGCGCCTGTGCGCCGGGCAGCAGGTCCGGCGCCGCAACAGCGCTCGACAATAAGAGGCAGGCGGAATGGCTGAGATCGCGGGAATACGCAGGCAGTTCATACGGACTGCGATGGAGGCGCCTTTCCTGGCCCGGGAGGAAGAGCGCGGCCTCGCCGTCCGTTGGAAGGACGACCGCGACGAGCGCGCCCTCCATCGCCTGATCTCCGCCCATATGCGCCTCGTCATCGCCCTGGCGGGGCGTTTTCGTCACTACGGCTTGCCGATGGCCGATCTGGTCCAGGAAGGCCATGTCGGCCTGATGGAGGCTGCTGCCCGTTTCGAGCCGGAGCGGGACGTCCGGTTCTCGACCTATGCGACGTGGTGGATCCGGGCCTCGATCCAGGACTACATCCTGCGCAACTGGTCGATCGTCCGCGGCGGCACCTCCTCGGCCCAGAAGGCTCTGTTCTTCAACCTGCGGCGGCTGCGCGCCCGGCTGATGCAATCCACCGAGGAGCATGTCGGCGACGAGATCCATCGCCGCATCGCCACTGCCATCGGCGTCTCGCGCGACGACGTCGCTCTGATGGACGCCCGCCTGTCCGGGCCGGACATGTCGCTTAACGCCCCCGTCGGCGAGGACAGCGACGCCTCCTCCGAGCGGATGGACTTCCTGGTCGACGGGGCCGCCCTGCCGGACGAGACCGTGAGCGCCACGGTGGACGGCGAGCGGCGCCTGAGCTGGCTCCAGCAGGCCCTGACCGTCCTGTCCGAGCGCGAGTTGCGCATCCTGCGCGAGCGGCGCCTCGCCGAGGACCAGGCGACCCTGGAAGCGCTGGGGCAGCGCCTCGGCATCTCGAAGGAGCGGGTCCGTCAGATCGAGAACCGCGCCCTGGAAAAGCTCCGGCGCGCCCTGGCCGACCGGTTCCCGGCGGCCACCGGCAGCCCGCATATCGGCTGAATCGCCTCACCAGCTCTGCCACGAGCCCGGCCATCGGCCGGGCTTTCGTGTTTTCGACCGAACTCACGCCCTCCCTCCCCTTTTTGCGAGAAGGGCCGTGGCGGGCTCGGGTCATGTTTCGGTCGACCGTCGACTCCGAACGACATCGGAGTCCTTCACGCCCGCTGCATCGCCGCGCTGCGTCGCTCCCGCCGCTTGCGGCGGCGACCGGGCTCGGGCGTCGCGTCGAGCCAGATGACCAGCACCAGCGCGAGCAGGGCCGGGACGCCGAGGGCCAGGAACGCCCCCGTCCAGCCGAACAACCCGTAGGAGAGGCCGCCGTACCAGCCCGACAGGGCGCCTCCGACCCCCTGCACGGCGTTGACGCTGCCCAGCGCCGTCTGGGTCCGCCCGGACCCCCAGGTCAGGTCCGCCACCACCACTGGCACCGCCACCCCGACGATCCCGGACGCCACGCCGTCGAGGATCTCGGCGGCGAGGAGCCAGACCGGGTCGTCGATCAGGCCAGATAGGAGGGCCCGCACGGGCAGTACCGCGAAGGCGACCATCAGGAGTTGGCGCCGCCCGCGCCGGTCCGCGAGCGAACCGGCGAACAGCGCCACCGGCACCATCACGAGCTGCGCCACCATCACGTAGCGCGCCGTCCAGGTGGTGGCGTCGGCGGCGGTCGCCACCAGCTTCTGGCCGAGCAGCGAGAGCATGCCGCCGTTGCCAAGGTTGAACAGCGTCAGCGCCACCGTGAGCACCAGCAGCCGCCGGTTGCCCAGGACCTGCCGGAGACCGCCGCGCGCCGGCTCGTCCTCCGCATCCTCCTGCCAACCCACCGCCCGGCGCCGGTTCCAGGCCCCCGCCGGCGTCGTGAGGCTCGCGACGATCGCCGCGACCGCCATGCCGCCGAGCACCCAGAAGGCGATCGCCGGGCCGAACGTGCCGGTCCCGAGACTGATGCCGCCGGCCGCGATCAGGATGCCGAGATGGTTGAAGGCCTGGTTGCGGCCCTGCTGCCGGGGAAACCCGTCCTTCCCAACGATCCCGAGGGTCAGGGCTGCGACCGCCGGCAACAGCAGCGTGCCCCCCGCCGCGGCCAGCAGCTGGGCACACAGCACCGCGCCGAAGCTGCGCGCCGGCAGCAGCATCAGCGTGCCGGCCAGGATGCCGCCGCAGGCCAGGGCGATCAGCAGGCGCGGCCGGGGGAAGCGGTCGACCAGGGCCCCGAACGGGCCGCTCAGGAACAGCGTCCCGAACCCGACCAGCGTGATGACGAAGCCGACCCGCGCGGGGCTCCACGCGCCCGCCTCCGCCAGCCATGTCCCGAGGAAGGGGCCGAGGCCGCCCTGGATGTCGCCGATGAAGACGTTGATCAGGGCGAGGTGTGCGGTGGGAGCCATGCGATCTCGGAGCTGCAATCGGCCCCGGACCTGGACTCGGTCCCCGCAACGGTCAAGCCTGCCTTCCGCTACGCGGAGTGTTTGACGGACGGGCCGCGAGATCGTCTCCGGGACCGACGAGCCGGGTTGTCTCGGTGGGTCCATGCGCCGCCGTGGAGGAACCGAACGCCGCCGCGCAGACCCGCCGGGTCTCGATCCGGGGCCGGCCGAAAGCCCTCGACCGCGGCGCGGAACCCCGAGGCGGCGAGGAAATCCGCGGCCGCGCCGGCCTCTCGCCAGAGGGAGAGCGAACCGGAGGCGTTGGCCGCGGCTTCCCTGCCCTGGATCGGGGTGTTCGTCGGCGGCGGCGTGCTGGCGGTCGGGGCGGCCGTCATGGCGGGGCTCGCGGCGGCGGCCCTGGCGCCGTTAAGGCCGGGGCACGCCTCGGCCTGCCCGAACTCCCGCTGACCCGGATCATGCTGCGCGCCCGCCCCTTGAGGGGGCCGGCCGCGGATGCGCCGCGCGCCCTGGCGGCGGCCTATCGCGGGTCCGGCGGCCGTTGACGGGCCGCCGGCCGCGGCCTCAGGAGGCGAGCGGGCCCTGCGCGCCCTGCTGCTCGATCATCTTCTGCCGGTAGAGGCCGACGAAATCGATCGGGTCGATGTAGAGGGGCGGGAAGCCGCCGTTGCGCACCGCCTCGGCCACGATCTGGCGGGCGAAGGGGAAGAGCAGGCGCGGGCACTCGATCATCACGGCCGGGTGGATCTGGTCGGCCGGGATGTTAAGCAGGCGGAACACGCCCGCATAGGTCACCTCGAAGGCGAACAGCACGTCGTTCTGGACCTTGGCGTCGCCGTCGAGCTTCAGCTCGACCTCGAAGTCGGTGTCGGACAGCTGCGCCGCGTTGACGTTGACCTGAATGTTGATCTGCGGCCCCTGGCCCTCCTTGGGCTGCAGCGAGCGCGGCGCGTTCGGGTTCTCGAAGGAGAGATCCTTCGTGTACTGCGCCAGGGCGTTGATCATCGGCATATCGCCCTGCGGCATGCCGCCGCCGTTGCCGTTCGCTGCCGGTGAATCGGCCATGCGGGTCATCCTTCTCGATCGGCCGGCGGGGCCGGCGCGCGTTGTCACAGCGGGAGCCGCTGGATTGCGCCGCGGAACCGTCCCGAACGGGAGGGCCGCTAACACGCGCGCCCTGCGTGGACAAGCGAGCTGGCGCGACGCTGGCGGCGGGCACCGCGGCGACCCATATCGCGTGCGACACGGAGCCGGCTTCGCGTGCGGTTACAACCGGCTCGCCCCCGGCGCGTTGGTCGGATATGAGTCGCAAGGACGATGCGCGCCTTGACGGCGCCGCACCGCGCATGACCTGAGCAAGGGGCACAGGGTCTCGTCGCGGCCACCATCGGATCGATGATGCAGGATAGTTTCGACGTTACGACGATCATCTTCCTCGCGCTCGCAGTCTTCGTGATCTGGCGTCTGCGCTCGGTGCTCGGCCAGAAGACCGGCGCGGAACGCTCGCCGTTCAAGCCGATCGACCGCAGCCGCACCGAGCCCCAGGCGCGCAGCGAGGGCGACAACGTCGTGCGCCTGCCCGGGGCCGACCGGGTTCAAGCGGCCGCGCCGCCCGCCCCGGCGTCGCGGGACTGGCGCGGGATCGCCGAGCCCGGATCCGAGGTCGCCCGCGGGCTCGAAGCCTGCGTCCAGGCGGAGCCCGGCTTCGAGCCGCGCGCCTTCCTGGAGGGCGCGAAATCGGCCTACGAGGCGATCATGATCGCGTTTGCCAAGGGCGACCGGAAGACCCTGCGCGGGCTCCTCTCCAAGGAGGTCGGCGAGGCGTTCGAGCGGGCGATCACCGAGCGCGAGCGCAACAAGCAGACTCTGGAAACCACCTTCGTCTCCATCGACAAGGCCGAGATCGTCGCGGTCGATGTGCGCAACCGCGTGGCGCAGGTCACCGTGCGCTTCCTGTCGAACCTCATCACCGCCACCCGCAACGCGGAGAGCAAGGTGGTGGACGGCAGCGCCGAGACCGTGGTCGAGGTGCCCGATGTCTGGACCTTCGCGCGCACCCTGGGCTCGCGCGACCCGAACTGGCAGCTCGTGGCCACCGAGGCCGGCGCCTGACGTTCGTGACACCCTTGCCGTGCCGCTCCCGCGCGCCTGGTCCGGTTCTGCCCCGGCCGCCCTCCTCGCATTCCTCCTGACCGGCGCGTCGGCCCTTTCACCGGAGACGGTCGGCGGCGCGGCCCTGATCCCCGTCGCCTTCGCGGCCGTGCCGGGTTTCCCCGGTCGGGACCCGAACGCGGCCCTGGACGCGTTCCGCCGGGTCTGCGCCGCCCCGGCCCCCGCCCCGCCGCAGGCCGCGGGGGTCGCGGGCGATCCGGCCGCCCTGGAAGGGGCCTGCGCGGCCGCCGCGGGGGACGTGCCCGACGCCGCCGCGTTCTTCCGGGCGCATTTCGACGCCTTCCGGGTCGAGCGGCCGGATGCGGGGCGGACCGGCTTCCTGACCGGCTATTTCGAGCCCGAACTGACGGGCTCCCTCGAACCGGGGCCGGACTTCACGACGCCGGTTCTCGCCCGCCCCGACGATCTCGTCTCCCTCGGCCCCGGTGAGACCCGTCCGGGCCTCGATCCCATCCTGCGCGCCGCCCGTGCGACCGCGGAGGGGTTCGCGCCCTATCCCGACCGCGCGGCCATCGAGGACGGGGCGCTGGGCAACCATGCCCGGCCGATCCTGTGGCTGCGCGACGCGGTCGATCTGCTGGTCCTCCAAGTCCAGGGCTCCGGCCGCGTCCGGCTGCCCGACGGGTCAGCGGTGCGGGTGCTCTACGACGGGCGCAACGGGCGGCCCTATACGGCGGTGGCCAAGCTGATCGTCCAGGCGGGGCACCTGCCCCTCGAAGGCCTGACCCTCGCCCGCTGGACCGGGTGGCTGCGCGACCATCCCGAGGCGGCCAAGCCGCTGATCCGGGGGAACGCCGCCTACATCTTCTTCCGCCTCGCCGCCGTGGCGGATCCGGCCCTCGGTCCGCCGGGGGCGGCGAACGCCCCGCTGAGCCCGGGCCGCAGCCTCGCGGTCGATGCCGCCCTGTGGCGCTACGGGCTGCCGTTCTGGCTGGCCGGCCCGCTCCCGGGCGGAGCGCCCGACGAGGCCGGGCGCCTGGTGATCGCCGCCGATACGGGATCGGCGATCGTCGGCCCGGCCCGGGGTGATCTCTTCCTCGGAACCGGCGCGCCGGCCGGCGTGGCGGCGGGAAACCTCCGCGATGCGGTCGGCTTCGTGGTCCTCCTGCCGAAGCCCGCCGCTTCGGCCGGGGGGGGCCTATGAGGCCGCCGCGCCGCGGGCGCCGCCTCACCGCCGGGGAGGCCCGGCTCTGGGACGCGATCGCCCAGCTGGTGACGCCGCTGCCGAGCCGGGCGGCCCCGCCGCCCGAGGCCGCCCCCAACTCGACGGCGCCCGCCGCGACCATGCCGCCGCTCACGGACCCGATCCTGACGCCGGGCGCGCCGCCGGTCACCAAGAGGCCGCGCCCGAAGCGTCCGCCGAAGCCGGCCGTGGAGCCGCCCCACGCGCCGACCGCCGCACCCTATCAGGCCCCGCCGCAGCGCCACGGGCCGAGCCCGGGCCTGGACCGGACCGCCAAGGTCGGCCTGCGCCGCGGCCGTCTGGGGATCGACGCGCGGATCGACCTGCACGGGATGGTGCAGGCGCAGGCCCATGCCGCGCTCACGGGCTTCCTGCTCCGGGCCCGGGCCGCCGGGCATGCCTACGTGCTGGTCGTGACCGGCAAGGGCGGTCCGGATTATTCCGAGGCTTTTGCCGAGCGCGGCGTGCTCCGACGCAGCGTGCCGCACTGGCTCCGGGGACCGGAGCTGCGCGGGATCGTCCTCGGTTTCGAGGAGGCCAGCCGCCACCATGGCGGGGGCGGGGCACTCTACGTCCGGCTGCGGCGGCGCTGAGGAGCCGCTGCGCGGCAAACCGCACCGGGCCCGCGCGGTTGCGGCCCGGCCCGATCCCGCCGATATCCAAAGCTGGCGCATCTGGCGCCCTGCCTGCACACAGCCGCGAGACAGATGCCGGAGCTTCCCGAGGTCGAGACGGTGCGGCGGGGCCTGGCGCCGGCCCTGGTCGGTGCCCGGTTCAGCCGGGTCACCCTGCGCCGGGCGAACCTGCGCTTCCCGTTCCCGGAGCGCTTCGCCGCCCGGCTGGAGGGCCGTACCGTGACCGGCCTCGCGCGCCGGGCGAAGTACCTCACCGCGGCCCTCGATTCCGGCGAGACGCTGATCATGCATCTCGGCATGAGCGGCCGGTTCGACGTGGCGCTGGCGGACGGCAGCAACCTCTCGCCCGGGGATTTCTACCTCGAGGGCGCGCTGGGCACCCCCAAGCACGACCACGTGGTCATGGCGATGAATACCGGCGCCACGGTGACCTACAACGACGCCCGCCGCTTCGGATTCATGGATCTGGTCCCGAGCGCCGATCTCGCCGCCTGCCGCCACTTCGCCCGGATGGGGATCGAGCCCCTCGACGGGCAGCTTTCGGGCGCGGTGATCGCGGGGCTCTTCCGCCACAGGATCGCGCCGCTGAAGGCCGCGCTCCTGGACCAGCGCCTCATCGCGGGGCTCGGCAACATCTACGTCTGCGAGGCCCTGCACCGGGCGCGCCTGCATCCGGAGGCGCCGGCCGGGAGCCTCGCCCGGCCCGATGGCCGGCCGACGCCCAAGGCCAACGCCCTGGCCAAGGCGATCGTGCAGGTGCTGGAGGAGGCCGTGAAGGCCGGCGGCTCGACCCTGCGCGACTACGCCCATACGGACGGGAGCGCCGGCGCCTTCCAGCACGCCTTCCGGGTCTACGACCGGGTCGGCCTGGCCTGCAGCCGGCCGGGCTGCGGCGGCGCGGTCACTCGGATCGTCCAGGCCAACCGCTCGACCTTCTTCTGCGCCGCCTGCCAGCCCCTCGGCTGACCGCGACGATCCGCGCATCCCGGCGGGGCCGGACGGCATTTTCGCCACAAACCCGGCTAGGGTCGCAGCCCTCGACGTGCGCACCCGGCTGCGGGCAGCCGATCCCGGCCCGCGGCGCGTGGCGGGTCGCACGGCCCCAGACAGGATCCCGATGTTCTTCCGCCGCCCAAAGACGCCCGCGCCCGAGGTCATCACGCGGGATCCGACGGACGAGCCCGCCCTGCCGCAGCGGCTCTCGCCGCGCTCGCCCGGCGAGGCGATCAAGCCGACCGTCGCGCCCCCGCCCCCGGAGCGTCCCGAGCGCGAGCGGAGCGGCTTCATCGGCATCATCAGCGGTGCGCTGACCTTCGCGGTGATCATCGCCATCGCGGCGATGATCGGAATCACCCTGTTCCAGCGGCAGGTGCGCGAGCCGGGACCGCTCGCGGCCGACAAGGTCGTGGTGATCCCGACCCACAGCGGCACGGGCGAGATCGCCGACACGCTGAAGCGCGAGGGCGTGATCGATCATACCGGCCTGTTCGAATTCGCCGCCCGCTTCGGCGGCCGTCCGGCGTTGCGGGCCGGCGAGTACGTGTTCAAGGCCCATACCAGCATCGCCGAGACGCTCGACACGATCGCCACCGGCCGGCAGGTCCAGCACGCGATCACCTTCCCGGAGGGCCTGACCTCCGAGCAGATTGTGGGCCGGCTCAACGACAACGACGTGCTCACCGGCGAGATTAACGAGATCCCCGCGGAGGGCACGCTCCTGCCCGACACCTACAAGTTCGAGCGCGGCGCCACCCGCCAGCAGATCGTCAACCTGATGAAGGCCAAGCAGCGCGAGGTCCTGAACCAGATCTGGCTCCGGCGCAGCGCCGACGTGCCGGTGCGGACCCCGGCCGAGATGGTCACCCTCGCCTCCATCGTCGAGAAGGAGACCGGTCGCGCCGACGAGCGGCCGCGGGTGGCCGGCGTCTTCATCAACCGCCTGAACAAGCGGATGAAGCTGCAATCCGACCCGACGATCGTCTACGGGCTCGTGGGCGGCCGGGGCACCCTCGGCCGCGGGATCCTGCGCTCCGAGATCGACCGGCCGACGCCCTACAACACCTACGTGATCGAGGGGCTGCCGCCGGGCCCGATCGCCAATCCCGGCAAGGCCGCCCTGGAGGCGGTCGCCAACCCGTCCCGGACCAAGGACCTCTACTTCGTGGCGGACGGGACCGGCGGCCACGCCTTCGCCGATTCCCTGGAGGCGCATCAGCGCAACGTCGCCCGCTGGCGGGCGGTGGAGAAGGGCCGTCAGGCGCCGCCGGACGCGGTCGACAAGGTCGAGCCGGGCCCCGATCCGGCGACCCCGGGGCGCGCCTCGGCCTACGCGCCGGGCGGCGTCCCCGCGGGCGCGGACGGCACCAACACGAACGCGGCCTTCGCCCTCGACACCGGCGCGCCGGCCGGCACGCGGGCCTTCGATGCCTCCGAGGGCACGCGCCTCGATCCGCTGAAGAACCGCAGCTACGACCTGGGCTCGCCCAAGACCGTGCCGTCCCTGGCCGATCCGGCGGCCCCCGCCCCGCGCAAGCGGCGGTAAGCGGCAGCGGCCGAGCTTCGCCCGGGTTGTCGGACGGCAGCAGTTGCCGACGCCGACCGTTGCGTTGTTCGGCCGGGTCAGTCGAGCTATGTTCGCGGAATCGAGATTCTGTTAATCGACACGGCGGGGCGATGGCCAGGATCACCACAGATCCTCCGGTTGGGAAACCCGATCGAAGGACCGGGATCGTGCCCCGAACCAGTATGCCCGAAACCCGACTCGCGACGCGGCATCGGACGCAGAAGGGGCCCACCGCCTTGGTGGCGCGCGAGGCGGATCCGGGCCTCGCTCAGATGGTCGATAACCTGCGCGCCCATCTTGTGCAGGCTGGCCTCGATCAGGGCGAGATGCAGCAAGTCAGCGCCCGCCTCCCGGCTAACCTCGTTCGGCAAGCCAAGAAGCGGACCGGTCTGAGTTCCAACACGGATCTCCTGACCGTCGCGCTCGCCAATCTGGCCGCTGAAGACGGCTTCGCGGATGCGTTCGAGGCCGCGCACGGTAAACTCGATTCCGAGCTCGATATCGGTTTCTGAGGCGTGTTCCCGATCTCACGGACGACGTCGAAACTCAGTCTCCGTCGCGACCTGAAGGGAATTCGGCCGCGTTCCGTCCAGGATCTTCCGTTCATCGGCGTGGCTTCACCATCGGGGGGCCCGCTGATGCTCGATACCGGCGTCTACATTCACGGCCTGACAGGAAAGACGCCCGCCACCCTGCGGTCGCTGCTGAGAACGCGGACAGTCCATCACAGCGTGGTCGCCATTCAGGAAAGCCTGCATGCCATCGACGTTCTTGATCCCATACATCCCCATACCGCTAAGAACGTCGCAGCAATCCGCGCGCTGCTAGACAATATTCCCCAGCACCGTCTCTACGCACCCGATCGGGACGTGCTGATAGACGCGGCGATCATCGCGGGCATCCTTTGCCGGCTTCGGGCCTACGCGCGCGATCAACGCATGAAGGCACTGCACGACTGCACGCTCTTGTTACACGCTGCCAAAACCGGTTGCACGCTCCTCACCGCCAACGTCGTGGACTTCGACCTGCTTCAACAGCTGAAGCCTGAAAGCCGCATTCTTTTCTACGAAGCGACCGGACGGTGAGGCTGTCGGCGCGACCATCCGATCATACGCCGATGCACAGCCAGGCATGATCGGCTCCCAGGCCTCGCCCGCCCCGGACCGCCCCATCACCGCTTCCCACCGAGGCGATCCGTGCTACAGGCCCCGATCTTCTTGAGGACGGGGGGTCGGCATGGCCCAGATCGCGAGCATGACCGGCTTCGCCCGGTCGGCCGGCACGACAGGATCGGTCCAGTGGGCCTGGGAGGTCCGCAGCGTCAACGGGCGTGGCCTCGACGTGCGCGTCCGGGTGCCGGCGGCCCAGGACGGGGCCGGTGAGATCGCCCGCGCGGCCCTTCAGAAGGCCCTCGCCCGGGGCCAGTGCCAGCTGACCCTGACGGTGACGAAGCCGGAGACATCGACGCGGGTCCGGATCAACGAGACCCTGCTGGCGAGCCTCGCCCAGGCCGTCGCGCGGGTGCCGATCCCCGCGGGCGTGGCCCCCGCCACCCTGGACGGGCTGCTCGGCGTGCGCGGCGTCGTCGAGATCGAGGACGAGGCACCGGAGACCGGGGCGCTGGCCCAGGACCTCGCCGCGGGTGCGGTCCGGCTGGTGGCGGATCTCGTCGCGGCCCGCCGCGCCGAGGGGCGCCAGCTGGAGCAGGTCGTCACCGCCCAGGTCGACCGGATCGCGGCGCTGGCCCAGGCCGCGGAGGACAACCCGGCCCGGCAGCCCGCGGCGGTGCGCGCCCGGCTGGAGGCGGCCGTGGCGGCGCTCGGCGGCAGCGGCCTCGATCCGGACCGGCTCCATCAGGAAGCGATGCTGCTCGCCGGCAAGGCGGATGTGCGCGAGGAACTCGACCGGCTCCGCGCCCACATCGCCGGCGCCCGCGAACTCCTGGCGGCCGGCGGCGCCATCGGCCGCCGCCTCGATTTCCTGGCCCAGGAATTCGGCCGCGAGGCCAACACCCTGGGCGCCAAGGCCAACGACATCAGCCTGTCGCGGATCGGCCTCGATCTGAAGGCCGTGGTCGAGCAGTTCCGCGAGCAGGTCCAGAATATCGAATGACGCGTCGAGACGGGAAGCTACGGATGCGCAACGCCGCGGAGCCACGCCGATGACCCAACCGGTGGGAAGCGCCCCGGAAACCATCGCCCGGCGCGGGTTGATCCTGATCCTGTCCTCGCCCTCCGGGGCGGGGAAGACCACCCTGACGCGGGCGATCGCGCAGGATCCCGCCTGGGCGCTCGACCTGTCGATCTCGGTCACCACCCGGGCCCGCCGCCCCTCCGAGATCGACGGGCGGCACTACCACTTCATCGACCGCGAGGCCTTCGAGGACCTGCGCAGCCGCGACGACCTGCTCGAATGGGCCGAGGTCCACGGCAACTATTACGGGACGCCCCGCCGGCCGGTGGAGAAGGTGCTCGGGGCCGGCCGCGACATGATCTTCGACATCGACTACCAGGGCACCCGGCAGGTGCGCGCCAAGCTCGCCGAGGACGTGGTGACGGTCTTCATCCTGCCGCCCAGCCTGGCGGAGCTCCGCCAGCGCCTGGAGCGCCGGGCCGAGGATTCGGCCGACACGATCGAGAAGCGCCTCGCCAACGCCCGCACCGAGATCCAACGCTGGGTCGAGTACGATTACGTCATCGTCAACGACGACCTGCAGAACGCCTTCCGGGCCCTCCAGGGGATCCTGGCGGCCGAGCGGCTGCGGCGCGAGCGCCGGACCGGCCTCGCAACCTTCGTGGATGGGCTGCTGGCCGAGACGCCGTAGGGTCCGCCGGCGCTCGATCGCTCATCGTCCCCCGCCCAAGGGCATCAGGCTCTTGGGATCGATCTCCGGCATCTTCGCCATCTGGTCGAAGGGCACGACCGCCATCACGAGGCCGTCCGGCATCTTGATGAGGTTGAATCGCTTGCCGGTGGCCTTGTCGGTCGCCATCGCGACCATGAGCTGCATCGGCTCGAACGGCGTGACGACGAAGTCATGCCCCCAGGCGCCGACGAGGCTCGACAGGGACGCCGTGGCCACGCCCGTGCCGGCGAGGAGCGCGACAGCGGGCAGAAGTGCGCGCATCATGATGGATCTCTCCCGGTTCGACCGGGGGGACTTCGCCGTCCTGGGCGGGGCGGTTACCGGGACCGGATCACCGTCGCCTGCCGCGTAACGGGGGGCCGACGGCGAACGAAGGGCGGCAGGGCGGAGGGAGATTGCGATGACGCCGTCTGCGGTCCGACTGGAGCGGCGACCTGCGGTGCCCGCGATCAGGATACGGCCGCGATGAGCGTGGGACGGGTGACCGCGCCGGGCGCGCGGCGGCGCCCGGTGCGTCGGGCAGCCTTCAGGCTCCTTCGCGGGGTCTCGTACACGGTGCGCATCACCGCCCGGATGGCCGGCGCGCTCGTCCTCTCGGCGCTCGGGATCCTGTTCCTGAACTACGTCGTGCTCTCGACCGACAAGGCGCACGCCTATCGCAACCTCGACCCGAGCCTCGCCGAATGCCGCGACGGGCTCGCGAAGGGCTGGACGATCCTGGCCGATACCGGGCGCGAGACCCTGCGGGCGACGATGCCGTCCGACGGGGACGGCTGGGTCGATGCCAGCAACGACGAGGACGCGGTGATCGCGGCGGATGCGGGTTGGGCCACGCGGCTGCGCTGCGCCCTGCAGCGCCACGTCGTCCGGGCCCGCGATCCCGGCGGGCGGGACCTCGCCTACCACCTCGGCTTCATCGAGTTCCAGGAAGACGGCGAACCCTACGCGCTGGTCTCGCGCGAGGGGGCGAGCGACACGGCCATCGACAGCGCGATGCTGCGCCACGCCATGGACAACGAGATGCGCGCCAAGGGCGTGCCGGCCACGATGGTCAAGCCGGTCATCACCCAGCTCGACGCCCTGAAGACGCATCTCTCGACCGGTTCGCACTACGTGATCGCCTTCGTTCACGGCTGGCGGCACGACGCGCGGATCGGCGACGGCAACGTGGCGGACCTGCGCCTTTACGCGGCCCACGCCGCCCGTTTCCTCGCGCAGCGCTGCCCGAGCGACCCGAGCGTCTGCGACATGGACGTGACGGCGATCTATATCGGCTGGCGCGGGGCGCGGGTCGACGAGCGCGGCCTGCGGCTCCGGTTCGGCGACGCGATCGGCGGCTTCTTCGGCAACCTGTCGGCCGGCGCCACCCTGTTCGACCGGAAGCCCGTGAGCGAGGCGATCGCGCCCGCGGCGATCTCGGCGCTCCGCACGATCGAGACCACGCTCAGTGCGCCGGGCGCGCACAACAAGCTGATCGTCGCCGGACACAGCCTCGGCGGCAACATGCTCGCGAGCGGGCTCAAGGACGACCTGGTCAAGGCGGTGCGCCGCCATCGGTTCGGCGACACGCTCCCGCCGGTGCTCGGCAATCTCGTGGTCCTGATCAACCCGGCCTCCGAGGCGAGCAAGTGGACCGCGATCCAGCGCGAGGTCTGGATGAAGCTCGCCGACCATGCCGACGCGCATACGCCGGCCTCCGAAGTCGTGCGCGACGACGGGTACTTCCCGGCCGACCAGCGGCCGGTCCTGATGTCGGTGACCGCGGCTCTCGCCTTCCCGGCCGGCGGGCTGAGGCCCGGGGATTGCGCGTGGATCGGCCTCGATGCCGAGGATCGCTTCGCCGCGGCCCGTCGAAAGATCCGGAGCCGGCTCGCCGCCACCGACAGCATGTTCGATGCGGGCGTCGACTACGATTGGGCGACGCACGACCTGTTTCCGACCTTCAAGTTCGATTTCCGGCCGGCCGCCGGCTTCCTCGACCGAGTGGCGGCGCGGTTCGAGGGCCGTCAGCCCCGCGGCGAGAGCTGCACCCCGCCGCCGCCCGTCGACCTGCTGGCGGGATTGCTGACGCTGCCGCTCCGCACCCTGTCGCTGCTGGCCGCGACCTTCCCGTTCCAGAACAGCGCCCGGGAGGATTCGCACACCATCGGCAACCTCGACCCGCCGCGGCCGGCGGCCGGCGTGCTCGCCGATGCCCAGCCGTCGGCCGCCCCCTTCGGCACGACCCACGAGTTGCTCGGGCTCGATGCTCCAGGCCTCGAACGGCACCACCCCTACGCGACGCTGGCCGACGCCGCCATCGACTGCCCGCGCTCCGATCACTGGCTGACCCGGGCCCGGCTGGCGCGTGCCGACCGGCGCGGCAACTTCTGGGACAGCACCGACCTCGTGCCCGGCGGGTCCGGGGAGAACGGACCGGCCGCCCGCTTCCTGCACGGCCTGCAACTGACCGGCCTCGCACCGATCACCCGCCCCAACGACCCGTTCTGGAACGTCCGGGCTTTCGACAACGCCCTCTCGCGCCACGACGGCTACCGGCTGTCGTCGTTCATCTGCGCCCTGAATCAGCTCGTCATGGACGACATCACCGATGCACCGTCGTCGATGAGCGATCACCGGGATACGCAGATCCCGTAGGGCTTCCGTTGAACGGCCGGATTTCCAGCCTGGGCCCCGAAGCGGACGGCCGCCTTGGGGGACGGTGCGCCGAGAGCAGATCCCGGATTCACCATACGATATCCACACATCGCTGGCCGGGACGCTCTCTCCCCCCCTGGCGATCCTGGGCTTGCCCGGGATCGTTCGAGCTTGCGGGGAGAAGCCGGAGGATGGCGTGGTGCCTTCTACACCACCCCCACCCCTGGCCCCGCCCCGCAAGGGGGAGGGGAAAAGCGCTCCGTTGTCATGATGTTGGTGTCAGGACGCCATGGCGCATCGGGGCGCGGGTGGGATCATCGCAACGCCGTTGACCATTTGCCGGAAACCGCCGTCCGGACCCTCCCCTACCGCCGGATCAGCACGACGCCGCCGATCAGCAGCCCGATCCCGGCGAGGCGCGGCAGGTCGATGGGCCGCTGCGCGAGGCCGAGCAGGCCGACGTGGTCGAACACCACCGAGGCGAGCATCTGGCCCGTCACCAGAAGGGCGAAGAAGGTCGCGGCCCCGAGCTTCGGGACGAGCAGGATGGCGAGCCCGATGAACAGGGCGCCGAACAGGCCGCCGCTCCAGGTCCACCACGGGATGCGCCCCGCCGCGCTCGCCGCCGGCAGGGGGTCGCGCAGGGCGGCGGCCAGGAGCGTCATGCAGGCGAGGCCGACGAAGTAGCTGGCAAACCCCGCCCAGGCCGTCGAGGCGAGCCCCGCGCGCAGGTTCGCATTCAGGATCTGCTGCACCACGAGGCCGGCGCCCGCCAGCACGGCGAGGAGGGCGGAGAGCGCGAGGACGAGGACGAGCATGGGCGGGCCTGTTGTCGGAGTGAAACCGGGCTGTGATTGACAGCGCCTCCGCGTCATGCCGTCAAATGCCGCCTTTTCCTGACTCCATGCAGGATCGGCATGATCAACCCGGCCCATCTCGATCTGTTTCGCGCCGTGATCCGCCATGGCGGCATGACGCGGGCCGCGGAGGCGCTGGGCGTCGGGCAGCCGCATGTCAGCCGCGCCATCGCGCAGTTGGAGGCCGATCTCGGTTTCCCGCTCTTCGTCCGCGGCCACGGCAGCGCGGTCCCGACCCAGGAGGGCGAGGCCTTCGCCCACGAGGTCGCGCAGACCTTCGCCGGCCTCGACCATCTGCGCCACGCCGCCCGCCGGATCCGGGACCGGGGCACCGGCGTCCTGCGCGTGGCCTGCCAGCCGTCCCTGGCCGCCCGGCTCCTGCCCCGGGCGCTCCGGCGGCTCGATGCGGAATGCCCGGGCCTGCGGGTCTCGGTCCATGTGCCGAGCCCCGACACGATCTGGTCCTGGGCAGCGTCGGGCCAGTGCGACCTCGGCCTGGCGCGGCCGCGATCCGGCTATACGGGGGTGACCGCGGAGCCGTTCCTGACCGTGGCGGCCGTCTGCGCGCTGCCGCGGCGCCATCCCCTCGCCCGCAGGCGGGTCGTCACCGCGGCGGATCTCGCCGAAATCCCGCTGATCTCGGCGGGATCGAGCCCCGTCCAGGCGGCCACGGAGGCGGCCTTCGCGGAGGCCGGCGTGAGCCCGCGCTTCGTCCTCATGGCGGAATACACCGCCGCGCGCTGCGGGCTCGTGGCCGAGGGTCTCGGCGCCGCCCTGGTCGATCCCGTCCCGGCGCGCGACCTGACCGGTCTGGCGATCGTCCTGCGCCCGTTCCAGCCCGGCATCCCGATCGAGACGCACCTGCTGTACCCGGGCGGGCGGCCGCCGGGCCGCCTCGCCGGGCGGCTGATCGCCCATCTGAGGGCGGAGCGGGACGCGCTGGGCTGAGCCCGCGCGGGTCAGTCCGCTGCCGGCGCGGTGCAGAGCCAGTCCCGCATGGCCGCGAAGGTCGCCACCGCCGCCGCGGTGAGGGTGGCTTCCGCGACGGGATCCGCGGCGAAATCCTCCAGCCGCAGCCGGAAGGCGCCCCACATCGCGCCGGCCCGGGGGCCGTGGGCCCGGTAATAGGCGAGCCCCGTCTCGCCGAAGCCGTGAAGCCCCGCGATGTGCCGGCCGATCAGCTGTCCGCCCAGCGTCGAGCCCTCGAGCACGTAGAGTGCCCCCATCGCCGCCGCAGGACCGTCGAGGATGACGGGCGCGGGCCGCGGCAGCGCCGCGACCGTCGCCGGCGTGAGGCCGAGATGGTCGAGATCCGCGACCAGCAGGGCGAGGCGCCGCCGGGGCCCGAGGAACGGCTCGTCGGAGAGCTGCGCCCCGATCGCCGCCTCCCAGACGGCATGGAAGCCGTGGAGCCGGGCCAGAAGATCGCGGTAGCCCGCGCGGCTCGCGACCCGCGCCCGCCAGTCGAGCCCCGCCTCCAGCGCTTGGTGCGCCGGATCGGTGGCCATGCGCAGGCGGGCATGCAGGCCGTCGCGGTGCGTCGGAGTGACGGCGCTCACGCGGTGATCGTGAAACAGGCGCCGGGCGTGTTGGCGACGTCGAGCCGGGCGTTGATCTGGTCGAGCATCGCCCGGATCAGCTTCATGCCGAGGCCGGTACCCCGGCTGCCGCGGGCCTTGGCGTCGGCCCAGTCGTCGGGCAGGCCGGCGCCGTCGTCGCAGACCCGGAGCTGCACCTCGCCGGGGCCGGAGGCCGAGACGGTGACCTCGACGCGGCCGCCGCCGGCCGGGTTGGCGGCGTATTTGAAGGCGTTGGTGACGAGTTCCGTGGCGATCAGCGAGAGCGCCACAGCCTTGCGGTAGGGCACCATCAGGCCGGGCTCGGCGGTGAGGTCGACGGCGTGGCCCTCCCCGGCCAGCTCGGCCAGATCGTTGCACAGGCTCTCGAGGGTCTGTCCGAGATCGACCTCGTCCACGCGTTCGGCCTGGTAGAGGCTGTCGTGGACCCGCGCGACGCTCATCACCCGGGCCGAGGTGTCGGCGAAGGCCTGCCGGGCTTCGCCGTCGGCGATCTGCCGACGCTGCATCTGCAGGAAGGCCGAGACGATCTGCAGGGAGTTCTTGACCCGGTGGTCGATCTCCCGCGTGAGCAGGTCCTTCTGCTCCAGCAGGCGCTCCTTCTCGGCGAGCAGGCTCGTCAACTCGTCGATCTTGCGGCGCTGGCGCAGCACGACGCCCTCCACCGCCTCCGCCAGGGAGGCGGCGAGCTGGGTCTGCCATTCGGCCCAGGGGGTGGCGAAGCCGGTGCGCTCCTCGACCCAGCGCTCGAAGGAGCGCCGCGGCAGCACCGCCACGGGGCCGCTGCCGGCCAGCACGGGCTTGCGCGGATCGCCGCCCCAGGTGACCGTGCTGGGCACCTCCGGGCGGAACCACAGGAGCAGGGTCTCGCGCGACTGGTCCACGAAGGCGGCGAGCACCCCGCTGGCGCTCTCGCGGTGCGGGGCGGCCTCCGGGTACTCGGCGGTGAAGCAATTGCTGCTGTAGCCGAATTCGCCCTCCGGGATGCGGGCCCGCAGCCAGGCGGCAATCGCCGTCACCCTGTCCGGCGGAGGCGTGCGGCCGATCAGCGTGACCCGCTCCCCCGCGACGATGCCGGCGCCGGTGGCGCTGAACAGGTCGAGCAGCGTGGTGTCCCCGGCGGTCAGCGCCGCCACGAAATCGTCGGAGCGGGTCAGCCCGCGCACGAGCCGGCCCTCGACGTCGAGATGCGCCTGCCGCTCGGCCCAGAGCCTGCGGGATTCGATCTCCTGCACCCGCATGGCGAAGGCGTCCGTCAGCACGGTCGCGGCCGAGCGGGTCTCCGGGGTGACGTAGTGCGGGCGGCGATGGTGGCCGATCATCAGGCCCCAGAGGCGGTCCTCGACCATGATCGAGATCGACATGGAGCCGTTCACGCCGAGATTGCGCTGGTACTCCAGGTGGATCGGCGACAGCGTCCGGTGCTGGGCGAAGGTCAGGTCGATCGGGCCGTTGCCGGCGCCCGGCGCGGCCACCAGCCCCACCGGGACGCTGTCGCGATCGATCACGAAGCGGCTCTTGGCCTTGGTGTAGAGCGCGCGCGCCTGGGCGGGGATGTCGGAGGCCGGGAAGCGCAGGCCGAGCAGGCTGCGCGACCAGTCGACCGCCTTGTCCTCGGCCACCGCCTCGCCGTTCCAATCCGCATCGAAGCGGTAGACCAGCACCGCCTCGAACCCGGTCAGCGCGCGGATCTCCAGGGCCGCGATCCGGGCCGCATCCGCCAGCGTTTCGGCCTCCCGCAGGCGCCCGACCGCGAGTTCGGTATCGACCTGGCTGGCGGTGGCGAAATCGTCGGGCGAATCGGGCTCCTGTTCCAGCTCGACGATCAGCCGTCCGGCATGGGCGTGGGCGACGGCGTAATAGCGCGCGTCGCTGCCCGGGACGGTGAGCCGGGCGCGGACCGAGCGCCCGTCGCTCAGCGTTCCCTCGGCCAACCGGCTCCTGATCCGCTCGACGAAGGCGATCGGCAGCACCTCCGCCAGGGGGCGGCCCGCCAGCGGCGGCTCGGCCGGGTCGACGATCTCGGCGATGTTGGCCGAGTGGGCGAACACCAGGAGGGTGCCGATATCGGCCGCGATCATCACCGCATTGGGCTGGATCGAGCCCGGGATGTGGATCGGCTCGCGCGCGCACAGGCTGGCATCCACCGGCTCGGCCCGGACCCGGTGCCCGATCGCCGCGAGCACCGCCTCCCGGGGGAGGCCGGCGCCCAGAGTTTCCTGTGGATCGATCGTCAGCCACGTGACCGGAGGCCCACCCGCGATCGTCCCGTGGCGCATGTGAACCCGGGCCCGCAGGGGCTGCGGCACGCGGCCGAACACGTAGTCGAAGCGCTCGTCCAGAGCGCCGCGGCGGGCGCCGGCGAGGAAGCGCCCCCGGAAACCCGGGACGTTGGCCCCCGGCATCACGTCGCGGAAGTAGTCGCGTCCGAGCACCGCCTCACGGGCAAGTCCTGAGATCGTGCTCGCGCCCTCGCTGAAGGCCACGACCGCGCCCGCCGCATCCAGACCGATGACCCCCTGATCCAGGCGGTCGATCGCGTCGGGCGCGAGCGCGTCGAGGTCGATATCGCTATCGAGCACCGGACCCGGCATCATCAGGAACCAAACCAGCTCATGCTTCGGGTATGGCGGTGAGATCGGGGAAGCGCAATGCTGGGGATCCCGACACGATCAGCACTTGCTTGTCGACTGAACGATCTTCGACATCGCCGTTTTTAATCCCTCTTCAACTGTAGGATGATAAATCGGTCGCTCGACCGCATCCCGGACCGTGAGTCCGTCCGCGACCGCGTCGGCGAGGCGGTGGGCCAGATGCTCCACGCCGGGCCCGAGCATCTCGCCGCCCAGCAACCGCCCTTCCCGATCGGCCCAGACCCGGATGCCACCCCGGTTGTGTCCCTCGACCCGGGCGCGGCCCTGGTCGGAGAAGTCCATGGCGCCGATGAGGCGATCGCCGGCCTCCGGGGCGTAGGGCGCGCCGATCGCGGCGGCCTGCGGATGGGTGAACACCATGGCGAGGCGCGTCCAGGGCGTGACCGCCTGGACCGGACGCTCCGCGGCCAGGGCGGCGGCGTTGGCCCCGGCAATCCTGCCCTGGCGGCTGGCCTCGTGGAGCACCGGCCGCCAGGCATCGGCGTCCCCCGCGATCAGGATCGGCGCCCCCGGACAGACCAGGGTGCGGTGGTCGAAATCGGGCACGCCGTCCTCGCCGGGGCGCAGGCCCGCGGCGGCGAGATCGAGGTCATCAAGATTCGGTGAGCGTCCCGCGGCGGCCAGCACCCGGCTCGCCCGCGTCACCTGTGCGCGCCCGTGGCGATCGGTCCAGTCGAGGCGCACGCCGTCGTCCTCCGGTACGGCGGCCCGCAACCGGGCACCGAGATGCAAGTCGAGTTCGGCGCCGAAAATCGCGGCGGCCTGGCGGGCGAGATCCGGCTCGCGCAGGCCAGCCACGGTCTTACCGGCGTCGATCACCGTCACGGCGACGCCCAGCCGCGCCATCGCCTGGGCGATCTCGATCCCGACCGCGCCAGCTCCCAGAACGGCCAGGGAGGGCGGCAGATCGGGCATCTCGAACAGGCTGTCGGTGGTCAGGACGCGGGCGCCCAGACCGCGCAACGGGTCCGGCACGATCGGGCTCGACCCCGTGGCGATGATTGCGGCGCGGAACCGGATGCGCGCGTCCTCCCCGACCAGGAGCGTGCCGCCGTCCGCGAACCGGGCGCTGCCGGCGATCCGGCCGTCCTCGGGCAGCGCGTCCACGCCCTCGAGGACGCCGCCGACGAAACGGTCGCGTTCGGCCCGGACGCGCGCCAGCACGGCGGGTCCATCCACCGAGACCCCCGACACCCGGATCCCGAACAGGTCGGTGTTGCGCGCGGCATGGGCGGCGGCCCCGGCCGCGATCAGCAGCTTGGAGGGCATGCACCCGACCCGGGCGCAGGTGGTACCGCCGGGGCCGCGCTCGATCAGGACGGTGCGCGCCCCGGCCGCGGCGGCGGCGCGACGCGCGGCGAGACCGGCCGTCCCGGCCCCGATCACCGCCACGTCGCACGCGAGTTCGCGCATCATTCACCCCGGACCATCCGCCGGGCAAAGCGGCACGGCTCAGGTTCGGTTCCCCCTGCGCGCACGCGTCTCAGACCGGTGGGACCCCGGGGGCCCCGCGCCTCAGGCCCCGCGGCCCGGCGCCGTACCGCCGAGGTGGAACACCCGGTGCGGCACCAGTTCGCCGCGCTCCACGTCGCCGACGGCGACCAGGATCCCCGCACAGGTGGCGAAGGCCTTCCCCTCCACGGGGGCGTCCCGGCCGCGCAGGATCACCGGCTGGCCACGCATCAGGCGCAGGCCGAGGTCGCGGGAGACCGCGACCTCCGGGATCGCGTCGAGGGCGGTCTCCACCGGGCGGAGATGGGCCAGCGCGGCCTCGGGGGTTCCCTCGGAGAGGCTGGCGACCGCGCAGGAATCCGCCTCGGCGAAGGGCCCGACCCGGGTCCGGCGCAGGGCCGCGACGTGGCCGTAGCAGCCGAGCATCCGGCCGAGATCGCGGGCGAGCGCGCGCACGTAGGTGCCTTTGCCGCATTCCGCCTCGATCACCGTGCGCGCGCCGTCATGCTCCATCACGGCCAACCGGTCGATCTGCACCGGCCGGGCGACCAGCTCCACGATCTCGCCTTCCCGGGCGAGGTCGTAGGCGCGCTCACCCTGGATCTTGATGGCCGAGTAGCGCGGCGGGACCTGCTCGATCGCCCCGACGAAGGCCGGCAGGGCGGCTTCGACCGCCGCGCGGTCCGGCCGGGCCTCGCTGGTCGCCACGGGGCGCCCCTCGGCGTCGTCGGTGTCGGTCTCGACACCCCATTGCACGGTGAACCGATAGGCCTTGCGGCCGTCCATCACGAAGGGGACGGTCTTGGTCGCCTCGCCCAGCGCGATCGGCAGGATGCCGGAGGCCAGCGGGTCGAGGGTGCCGGCATGGCCGGCCTTCTTGGCGTTGAAGGCGCGCTTCACCACCGCGACCGCGTGGGTCGAGGTCATGCCGACATGCTTGTCGAGGATCACCCAGCCGGACACGTCCTTGCGCTTCGGCCGGTCGGGACGCGGCCCGCGCTGCGGACGGCGCTCCTCCGGGGCTCGGCGCTCGGCGCCCGGCGCGGGCGCCGCGCGCTCAGCCGGCGGCAAATCTTCCATGGAAACCGTCATGTCCGCGTGTCCCCCGGGGTCGATGCCCCGTCCATGTCCGTCCGGTTCCGGGACTCAATGTCCCGTCCCGGTCTCCGGTTCGTCGTCGGGTGCGGAATCGAGGTCGCGCTGCACGCGCTCGTTCCGCAGCAGCCTGTCGATGCGCGCCGCCTCGTCGAAGGTCTCGTCGCGGCGGAAGCGCAGTTCGGGCGCGAATTTCAGGTTCACCCGCCGCGCCACCTCCTGGCGCAGCACCTTCCGGTGGCGCTCCAGCGCGGCGATCACCGGCGCCTCGTCGAGGCCGCCCAGCGGCATCACGTAGGCGGTGGCGAGCTTCAGGTCCGGCGACATCCGCACCTCCGGCACGGTCACGACATGCGTGCCGAGCACCGGATCCTGGATGTCGCCGCGCTGGAGCACCTCGGCCAGTGCGTGGCGCACGAGTTCGGCCACGCGCTGCTGGCGCTGCGAGGGGCCGGTGGAGGTCGGTTTCTGGGCCATTCTGTCTCGGGCCGGCTTCGCCGGGGCGGCCGGTTCACGTCCTGAAAAAAGAAAAGACGGCCGCGGCAGGTGCCGCGGCCGCCCGGTCCGGATGAGTCCGGGTTCTCAGAGCGTGCGGCGGATCTCCTCGACCCGGTAGCACTCGATCACGTCGCCGGCGCGCATGTTCTCGAAGTTCTCGAAGGCCATGCCACATTCCTGGCCGGAGGTGACCTCCTTCGCGTCGTCCTTGAACCGCTTGAGCGTCTTCAGCTTGCCCTCGTGGATCACGACGCTGTCGCGGATCAGGCGGACATGGGCGCCCCGCTCCACGATGCCGTCCTGGACGCGGCAACCGGCGACCTTGCCGACCTTCGACACCTCGAAGACCTCCTGGATGGTCGCCTCGCCGAGGCGCTCCTCCCGCAGGGTCGGCGGCAACATCCCCGACAGCGTGGCTTTGATGTCGTCCACGAGGTCGTAGATGATGTTGTAGTAGCGGATCTCGACGCCCGCCCGCTCGGCGGCCTCGCGGGCCTCCTTGAGGGCGCGCACGTTGAAGCCGATCACCACGGCCTTCGAAGCCTGCGCCAGGGTGATGTCCGATTCGGTGATGCCGCCGACGCCGGACAGGAGGATGCGAGCCGCGACCTCGTCGTTGCCGAGCTTCTCCAGGGCGCCCGAGATCGCCTCGACCGAGCCCTGCACGTCGCCCTTGATGACGACCGGCAGTTCCTTGCGGCCCGCGCCTTCCTTGAGGTCGCGCATCATGTCGACCAGCGAGCGGTTGGCACCGCCGGTGCGGGCATTCTGCCGCTCGCGCTTCTGACGGGCGCGGTACTCGGTGACCTCGCGGGCCCGCGCTTCGCTCGGCACCACCGTCACCCGATCGCCGGCATCGGGGGTGCCGTTGAAGCCCAGCACCTCCACGGGCACCGAGGGGCCGGCGTATTGGACGTTCTCGCCGAGATCGTCGATCAGGGCGCGCACGCGGCCCCACTCGGCGCCGGCCACGACGATGTCGCCGGTGAACAGGGTGCCGCGCTGGACCAGGATGGTCGCCACCGGGCCGCGCCCACGGTCGAGCTGGGCCTCGATCACCGTGCCCTCGCCGTCGCGCTTCTCGTTGGCGCGCAGGTTCATGATCTCGGCCTGGATCTGGATGCCCTCCAGCAGCTCCGGCAGGCCGTCGCCGGTCTTGGCCGAAACCTCGAATTCCAGGGTCTCGCCGCCCATCGACTCGACCTGGATGTCGTGCTGGAGCAGTTCCGTGCGGACCCGCTGCGGGTTCGCGTCCGGCTTGTCGATCTTGTTGACCGCGATGATCATCGGGACGCCCGCCGCCTTGGCGTGCTGGATCGCCTCGATGGTCTGGGGCATCACGCCGTCATCGGCCGCCACCACGATCACCACGATGTCGGTGACCTTGGCGCCGCGGGCGCGCATCGACGTGAAGGCCGCGTGGCCCGGGGTGTCGATGAAGGTGATCATGTCGCCGGACGGCGACGCGACCTGATAGGCGCCGATGTGCTGGGTGATGCCGCCGGCCTCGCCCTCAACCACGTTGGCCTTGCGGATCGCGTCGAGCAGCGAGGTCTTGCCGTGGTCAACGTGGCCCATGATGGTGACCACCGGCGGACGGGGATCGAGATCCTCCTCCAGATCCGGCTCGTCGGAGGACAGGCCCTCCTCCACGTCGGACTCGGCGACGCGCCGCACCGTGTGGCCGAGCTCCTCGGCGATGAGCTGGGCGGTGTCCGAATCGATCACGTCGGTGATCTTGTGGATCTGGCCCTGCTTCATCAGCATGCGGATCACGTCCACGGCCCGCTCCGACATGCGGTTGGCGAGTTCCTGGATGGTGATCGTCTCGGGGATCGTCACCTCGCGGGACAGCTTCTCCTTCTGCTCCACATGGCCGCGACCGCTCATCCGCTGCTGGCGGCGGCGGAACGAGGCGACCGAACGCGTGCGCTCGTCCTCGCCCGACGTGGCCGTGGCGATGGTCAGGCGACCGCGGTTGCGGTCTCCGCCCGGCGACTTCGGCGTCTTGGGCGGCGTGATGATCTTGAGTGGCATGCCGGGACGGCGGATCACCCGCTTGGTCTCGGACTCGTCCTCGTTGGTCTGAGCGCCGCGGCCGGCCGGGCGCGCGGCGGTGGCGGCACCGGCGGGGCGGGCGGCCGTGGTGGGCGTCGCGCTCTTCTCCGGCTCGGGTGCCGGAGCCGGGCGGGCCATGAAGTTGAGGTCGCGGGGCTTGCGCGTGTCGGCCGTGATCGTCTTGCGCGGCTCACCCGTGGAGGGGCGCGGCGTCAGCGGCGGACGCGGGGCGGCCGCCGGAGCGGCGGACGCCGCCGGGCGGGCGCCCTCAGGCCGGCGCGGCGACGCGGCGGCCGGGCGGGGCGGCGCAGCTGCCGGGGCGGGCTGGGCGGGCGCCTGGGCCGGACGGGGGGCTGCTGCGGCGGCGGGCGGCGCCTCCGGGGCCGGTGCCTCGGCGGCCGGAGCCGGAACTACCGCGGCAGGCGCCGCGGCTGCAGCCTTCGCGGCTTCCTTCGCGGCGTCCTTGGCAGCCTCCTCGGCGGCGCGTGCGGCCTCGGCGGCGGCGGCCTTGCGGGCCTCCTCCTCGCGGCGGCGGGCCTCGGCGGCCTCGCGTTCGCGACGGGCCTGCTCCTCGGCCTCCCGGCGGCGCGCCTCGGCCTTGGCCTCTGCGTTGCGGCGGGCCTCGGCCTCCCGGCGCTGCGCGTCGGCGAGGGCTGCCGCGCGGGCCGCGCTCTCCTGCTCGCTCAGCGTGCGCAGCACGACGCCGGAGGCGGAGCGCTGGGCCGGGCGCGGGGCCGGCGCCGTCGGCGCGGGGGCCGCCGGACGGGGCGCCGGGGCGGGCTCGCGGGCAGGGGCGGCCGGCGCGGCGCCGATGACACGGCGCTTCACCGTCTCGACCACGACCTGCTTGGAGCGGCCATGGGAGAAGCTCTGACGCACCGTTCCCGCCTCGATCGGCCGCTTGAGGGACAGCGGCTTCGGGGAAGTCCTGTTCAGAGTCTTGTCGCCCGGGTTGTTCGTATCGCTCATTCAGCCTGAACCCTGAGGGTTTCCATCGTCCCGTGAACCGACGCCCGGTGGCGCCGGTCAAATCATTCCTGCGTCGTCAACGTGAGGCTTCGTCGATCCCGCCGATTCGGGCTGGATCGGGCTCCCCGGTCGCCGCGGCGGCGCCCTCGAAGGAGCGTAGCCGACGCCAACGCGACAGGCAGCCGGCGGCCCCGGCTCCTGCGACGAGCGCAGCGTGTATCACATGATCCCGACCTAAGGCCATGTCCAATTCATCTTCGGACAGGTCGTCGATGATCGGTATCCTCGACATGGTCTCACCGTGGCGCCGGTGCAAGGCCGCGGCGATCTTGCGCCGCCCGTCCGCGGTGGCCTCGGCAGCATGGATCACCGCGACGGCCCCGGGCTGGCCGCCGATGGCCGCCTCGACCTTCGAGAAGCCCGCGACCAGGCAGCCCGCCTTGTTGGCCAGGGCGATGGCCTGCCGCAGATCCTCGCGCAGCGCGGCAGCGATCCGGTCGGGCAGGTCGGGATCAGTGGGGGCCGGCCCCTTGAACGCCCGTGCGAACAGGTTTTTTCGGACCGCCGTGGCGACGGCCTCGCGCCGGGCGCTGATCCAGGCCCCGCGCCCGGGCAGTTTCGCGCGCAGGTCCGGCACCACGGCGCCGTCCGGGCCGCGCACGAATCGGATCATCGCCTCCGGCGGCTGGGTGACGCGGCTGACGATGCAGGTGCGCGTGGGCGCGCGGCGGCCGGGGCCGGCATCGAGCCCCCCGGCCTCCGGCCCGTCCTCGGGCAGAATCGTCTCGACCGCGACCATCGCGCCTCCGCCGCCTTCTCTCGGCTCAGGCCTCGGCCGGCGCGGGGGCTGCGTCCTCGCCCTCGGCCGCCTCGGCGCCCTCCTCGGCCTCCGGCTCCGGCAGCGCCTCGATCCAGCCGGCCTTGAGGCGGGCGGCCATGATCAGGCCCTCGGCCTCGGTTCGCGACAGGTCGAACCCGTCGAGATAGCCGGCGTGACGCACGGCCTCCGGACCGCGCCCCTCCGTGTAGCCGACGAGATCGTCGGTGGCGCAGCCGGCCAGATCCTCGACGGTCTTCACGTCGTTCTCGCCGAGGGCGACCATCATGGGCGTGGTGATGCCCTCGATCTCGCGCAGCTCGTCCGCGACGCCGAGTTCGGTGCGGCGGGCGTCGTGCGCCTGCTCGATCCGGGCGAGGTGGTCCTGCGCGCGGGCTTGGATCTCGGCCCCCGTCTCCTCGTCGAGCCCCTGGATGCCGGACAGTTCCTGGGTGTCGACATAGGCGATCTCCTCGACGTTGCGGAAACCTTCCGCCGCGAGCAGCTGGCCGACGGTCTCGTCGACGTCGAGCGCCTCCATGAACACCTGGGTCCGCTCGGCGAACTCCTTCTGGCGGCGCTCCGATTCCTCGGCCTCGGTCAGGATGTCGATGTCCCAGCCGGTGAGCTGGGAGGCCAGCCGCACGTTCTGGCCGCGCCGGCCGATGGCCAGCGACAGCTGGTCGTCCGGCACCACCACCTCGATGCGGTCGGCCTCCTCGTCGAGCACCACCTTGACCACCTCGGCCGGCTGGAGGGCGTTGACGATGAAGGTCGCCTCGTCCTCCGACCAGGGGATGATGTCGATTTTTTCTCCCTGCAGCTCACCCACGACAGCCTGCACCCGGGATCCGCGCATGCCCACGCACGCACCGACCGGATCGATGCTCCCATCGCGGGAGATCACAGCGATCTTGGCGCGGGAGCCTGGGTCGCGGGCCACCGCCTTCACCTCGACGATGCCGTCGTAGATCTCGGGGACCTCCTGGCCGAACAGCTTGGCCATGAATTGCGGGTGCGAGCGCGACAGGAAGATCTGCGGCCCGCGCACCTCCGAGCGCACGTCGAACAGGTAGGACCGGATCCGGTCCCCCGGCCGGAAGGTCTCGCGCGGGATCATCTCGTCCCGGCGGACGATGCCCTCGCCGCGGCCCAGATCGACGATGACGTTGCCATACTCGACCCGCTTGACGATGCCGTTGAGGATCTCGCCGATGCGGTCCTTGTACTCGTCGAACTGGCGGGCGCGCTCGGCGTCGCGCACCTTCTGGACGATGACCTGCTTGGCCGATTGCGCGGCGACCCGGCCGAAATCGAAGGGCGGCAGGGTGTCGGAGATCACGTCGCCGACGAGCGCGCCCGGATTGTAGCGGCGGGCCTGGTCGAGGGTGATCTCCCGGGCGTCATTCTCCACCTGGTCGACCACCAGCAGGTGGCGCGACAGGCGGAGCGCGCCGGTCTTGTTGTCGATCTCGGCATGCACGTCCGTCTCGGCGCCGTAGCGGGAGCGGGCCGCCTTGGCGATCGCCTCCTCCATCGCGTCGATCACGATGGAGCGGTCGATCACCTTCTCGCGGGCGACCGCGTCGGCGATCTGGAGGAGTTCGAGCCTGTTGGCGCTGACCACGGCCATCGGTGTCGGTCCTTCTCTTCCGTCAAATCTCTGTGCCGGCCGCGCGGCGGCCGACGCGGAATCTCAGTGCAGCGAGTCGCGGTCCTTGAGCCGGGAGGCTTTGCTCACCACCGGCTTCCGGGGCCCGGTCCGCGCCGGTTTCGTGGGCTTGGCCGCGGGGCTGGCCTTCTTCGGCCCCTTGGGGCGGAAGGCGCCGCGCGCGGGCGATGCCTGCGGCTCCTCGGCCGGCTCGTCGTCCTCGACCTCCTCGGCCTCGTCCCCGGCGGGCGGCCCACCGCGGCGGAGCGACTCGCGGATCAGCTCGTCGGTGAGAACGAGATGGGCGTCGGCGAGGGTCTTGAGCGGCAGGTCGATGCGACTCGGCAGACCTTCCTTCACGTCGGGCAGGTCGATCGGGACGGTAAGCGTCTCCGGATCCGGAACACCCAGAATCCCGCGAAACCGCTTGCGCCCGTCGAGCGGCGGGCTCAGCTCGACCTTGGCCTCGTAGCCAGCCCAGCGGGCGAAGTCCGAGACCCGGACGAGCGGCCGGTCGATGCCGGGCGAGGACACCTCCAGATTGTAGGCGCCGCCCACCGGATCGTCGACGTCGAGGATCGGCGAGATCGCCCGGCTCACCGCCTCGCAATCGTCGATCGAGAAGGTGCCGTCCGGCCGCTCCGCCATGATCTGAACGGTGCAGCCGTTGACGTTGGACATCCGCACCCGGACCAGCCGGAAGCCCAAGCCCGCGAGAGGCCCCTCGATCGCCTGGGCGACGCGCGCGGCAACCCCGGCCTCGCGGACGAGGCGCTTCTCGGACAGATCCGCTTCGATCTCGGACGACATGTGTGGTGGTGCGCAACCTTCGCGGCGTTCTGCGTGGCTCGCCCACGGCGTGCGGCGAAAAAAAAGAGCGGACCCGGTGGGGCCCACTCCCGAACCGCAGCCTCTCGACTGCCATCAGAACTGTTGAGCGATAGATAGCCGCGGTCGGTCGCGAGTGCAAGGTCGATCAGCGCGCGTCGTGACGGCTCGCAAACATCGCGGCGTACGGCAGCCTTCGCAAAACTGCTGTTTCGCACGCGAGCCGCTACACGGCAGGCGCGAACCATATCCATGCGTCGTCGGACCTGCGGCGCCCCTCAAAAGCCGAGTTCGCTATGCGAACCGATGCGGACCAAGTGCAGTTTCGGTCGACTTGGCTCCATGTGCGGTCTTGCCAGCGGCGGATCGGATTTCCGATAGATCAGAACCAGATCAGGTTTGATGTGGCAGTCGCGATGGTTCTTCCAATCGCCGCCGAGCGGATGGTCGACCATGTGGGCAGGAAGCGCACGATCAGCGGCGAGCAGATCGACGGCCTTCATCAGATCCGCCTGCACCGTGGCGCGATAGCGCCCCTTCTGCTCGCGTTTCATGTCCTTCTTGAATTGGCCCGTGATGACGACGTCGCGTCGCGTCGCCTGGTCAGCTGCCGGCGCGGATGGGGCCGATGCCGCCGGCCTGTCGTCATCACTCGGCATCAAGGACGGCGAGGAGGTTCGACGGATCGCCGACTTGGATCACATCGCCGGCGAGGTCTGCCCGCAGCGCTGCGACGGTCTCGTCGTTCGGGACGAGCGGATCGAAGGGCAACCGGCCCTCGGCAACGACCCGTTGCAGCATCAAGCGGAATGCGTCCGATAATGAGAGGCCGACCGCACCGAGCACAGCCTCGGCTTCAAGCTTTACGCCTGGATCGACCTGCGCCCGGACCGACTTGGTCTTGGACGCAGTTCTGAACTTTTCTTTCGTCTGAGCGGCCATTGTCGCCCGTCCTCTTGCCAGACCGACATGTAGCACGGCGCATCCGCGCCACAATGGGTGGCCGGGCGCAACATGCGGCCGAGATCAGCCGCCCCGCGGTACCCGCCCCTCCAGCGGATAGGCCGGATCGTTGTAGCCCGGCGTCGTCGGATGCCCCGCCGCCACGAACCCGTCGACCAGCGCCTCGTCCTCCGGGGTGAAGGCGTAGTCGAGGGCGCCGAGATATTCCTGCCATTGCGCCTCCGTCCGCGGCCCGGCGATGACGCCGGTGACGAGGCGGTTGTTCAGCACCCAGGCGGTGGCGAACTGGCCGGCCGTGATGCCGCGGCCCTCCGCGTGCTCCTTGAGCGTGCGGGCGATGCGCAGGGATTCGGGCCGCCACTCGGTCTGCATCATCCGGGTGTCCTGGCGGCCGGCGCGGGATTCGGCCGGGGGCGGGGCGTCGGGATCGTACTTGCCGGTCAGCACGCCGCGGGCGAGCGGCGAGTACGGGACGACGCCAAGGCCGTAATGGGCGCAGGCCGGCAGGTGCTCGGTCTCGGGCATGCGGTTGAAGGCGTTGTAGTAGGGCTGGCTCACCACCGGCCGGTCGATGCCGGCCTCGTCGCAGAGCCGGCAGATCTCGGCGACCCGCCAGGACCGGGTGTTCGAGACACCGAAATGGCGGATCTTGCCGGCGCGCACCAGATCGGCCATCGCCCGCACGGTCTCGGCGAGCGGCGTGTCGTGATCCTCCTTGTGGAGGTAGTAGATGTCGATGAAATCGGTGCCGAGCCGGCGCAGGCTGTCCTCGGCGGCCTTCATCACGTGGACCCGGGACAGGCCGCGATCGTTGACGCCGGGACCCGTCGGGTTGGCGACCTTGGTGGCCAGGATCCAGGCGTCGCGCTCCGCCTTGATCGCCCGGCCGGTGATCTCCTCCGAGCGCCCGTCCGTGTAGACGTTGGCCGTGTCGATGAAGTTGATGCCTACGTCGCGGGCGCTGCCGACGATGCGGCCCGCGGTGGCCTCGTCGGTGGGGCCGCCGAACATCATCGTGCCGAGGCAGATCGGCGAGACCTTGAGGCCGGAGCGGCCGAGAGTGCGGTACTGCATGGGATCCATCCGGTGTCCGTCGCCCTGCTATCTCGGCACGGGGCGACGGAGGTCAACACACGGCGCGACGGAACGCTGTAACCCGCGCGCCGCCGCGGCGAACCGACCCGCGGCGGCACCGATGGCCGGAGGCGATGGTTCTCGTCGCGGGTGGTCCGGATCGCCGAGTCTCCCCATCCGACGGAACCCTGTCCGAGACCCATGATGGACCGTCTGACCGTTCCCCTTGGAATCCCCCTCCCCTGGCGCGACCGGGCCGGGCGCCTCTCCGGGCTGAAGCTCGCGGTGTTCCTCGCCTGCGTCGCGCCGGCCCTGTACCTCGCGGCCGCCTACCGGCTCGACGCGCTCGGCGCCAAGCCGATCACCGCGCTGATCCACGCCACCGGCGAATGGGCGGTGCGCTTCCTGCTGTTCTCCCTGGCGATCTCGCCGCTGCGCCGGATCGCCGATTGGGGAAAGGTTCTGGTGGTCCGGCGCATGCTCGGCGTCACCGTGATGGCCTATGCGGTGGCGCATCTCACCCTCTACGCCGTCGACCAGAACCTGATCCTCACGAAGGTCGCCTCGGAGATCGCCCTGCGGCTCTACCTGACGATCGGCTTCGTGGCGCTGCTCGGGCTGATCGCCCTGGGGCTGACCTCCACGGACGCGGCGATCCGCAACCTGGGGCCGAACTGGCACCGGCTGCACCGGCTCGTCTACACGATCGCCGTCCTGGCGCTGGTCCACTATTTCCTGCAATCGAAGATCGATGTCAGCGACCCGGTCTTTTCGGCGGGGCTGTTCCTGCTGCTGATGGGCTGGCGGGCGATGCGGCGGTTCAAGTGGCCGGAGCGGCCGTGGTCGCTGTTGCTGCTGGCGATCCTGTCCGGCCTCGCCACCGCGGCGCTCGAAGCCGCCTGGTACGGGCTCGCCAGCGGGGTCCCGGCCAGCCTCGTGCTCGCGGCCAATCTCGACTTCTCCGGTCCGATCCGACCGGCCTGGTGGGTGCTGGCGACCGGGCTGCTGATGCCCGCCATCGCGCTCCTGCGCGGCGCGCGGACCGCCGGCACAACGCCCAGTCCGGCGCCCGGCCGGCAGCGCGCGGGCGAGGCGCGCGGGACGACAGGAAGAGCCGCCGCCTCGGAACCCTTGTCGCCGCCCGCCTGATGCCGCAGAACCCGCCGCCGGCGGACCTCGCCGCAGCGGAGTGACCTGGGCTATGCGCGGCACGCTTCTCCTCATCGCGGGCATGCTCGCCCCGGCCATCGCCCTGGCGGCGCCCGCCAAGCCCGCGCCGGACAAGCCCGCGCCCGACAAGGCAGCCCCGGCGGCGGCCGCCCCGATGGCCGCCGTCTGCAAGCCGCCGGAGCCGCCACCGGCCGCGATGCGCCCGAGCAAGCCCGCGCTACCCGAGAAACCGGCCTGCCTCGACGCCAAGGGCGGCTGTCCCGGCTGGGAAGCCTACAGCTTCAACGACGCGGTCAAGGCCTACAATCTGCAGGCGCAGGCGTTCCGCCCGATCGCCGAGGCCTACGCGCAGAAGCTCAACGCCTACGTGAAGGCGAGTGCGGAATACGCGCAGTGCGAGATCAACGCGATGCAGAACTGACGCGTTCTGCGGCCGGGTGGAAACCGGTTTTCCGGGATCCTGATGCGACTACCGAAGCGCCGCCTGAACGGCGGCCAACGGCGGACGCGGCAGGGGTTCAGCCGGCGCGGCGCAGTCTCCGGCATCGACGGCCGCGATCCCCGCCGCCGCTTCCTGCCGAGGCCGTACAGTGCCCCTCCGTCATGTCATCGGGCGCGCCGGGTTCTGCGCGCTGCTCCTCGCCGTCGGCCCGGCACACGCCGCCGATTTCGACGGCCCGTTTCCGCCGCCACACGTCTATGGCGGCCCGCCCGATGGTTACGAGCGGCGGCCGCCGCCGCCGCCCCCGCCGCCCGAGCCGGGATTTCGCGGACCGCGCTTCTCCGCGGCACCGCCCGAGGCATGCCGCGAGTTCGTCCGGCGCCGGTTCGATCCGGACGGCGCGCCGGTGGTGCGCCGGGTGCAGGTCTGCGACGCGCCGGCCTTCGACCGCGGGCCGCCGCCCCCGCCGCCCGAGGAGGAGCCGCCCCACCGCTGGGGCGGACCCCGCTGGGGGGGACCGCGCTGGTAGGACGGCCCGGCTCAGATGCGGGCCGGCGCCTTCTTCAGGACGGCCGCGAAGGCCTTGAGCTGGCGGTTCAGATCCGCCAGTTCGTTCAGCGCGATGGTCTTGTGGCCGTCGCGGACCGCGCGCTCGATGTCCTCGACCTGCGCGGCGACGATGCGGCGGATGGCGGTGGCAACGTGGTGTCGGTTCATCGGTCTCGAGCGTCTCGTGGAGCGTCCTGGTGGGCCTGAAGGGACGGCCGTGACGCGGCCGTCGACACGATCCGGTGATAGGCCGGTAGGCTTAACCGTTGGTGTCGCTCGCTCGGTCCGGGCGCGCCCGATCACAGGATTCCGCGCCTATGGCGCACGCCACCGGAGCGGATACGGTCCGGCGTGCGCGTGCATGTCAACTGAATGAACGGCTCTAGCGCCGCCCCCGCATCTCGGCGCGCCGCATCGGCATCGCGTCGATGGTCGCGAACAGCCGCGCGGGCGCGATCGGCGTGTCCGAACTGAGCTTGGCGCCCCCGTCCTTCCCGATCAGGACGGCCCGGAAGCCCTCCGCCGGGAGGTCGAGCCGCGCGCGCAGGGCCTGCGCCTCGGCCCCTGCCCCGACGGCCTCCAGCACCACGAGGTCGCGCTCGGCGAGGCCATCGCGGGCCGAGTCCAGGTCCGCGCGCTGTGCCCGCAGCCGCGCATCCGCACCATCGGGCGCCGAGAGGACCAGAACCCGGGCGCGATCCCGATAGCCGTCGAGCGGGCCGGCCGCCGCAGCCGCCGTCAGCATCGCGAGTCCGAGACCGAGCACCGTCCTCAGCATGGGTTTCTCCGCGTTCAGGCGACACGACAACGCGTGAGTCCCCCGGGAGATCGCATCCGCACCTTTGCCGCCGCGGCCCGGAGCCCCAGATCGGGGCTGGAAGCCAGTCACCGGGAATCCACCATGACCGCCATGAACCGCCGCATCGTCCTGGCCTCGCGTCCCCATGGGGAGCCGCGCCCTGAGAATTTCCGCCTCGACGAGGTCCCCGTGCCGCAGCCCGGGCCCGGGCAGGTGCTCCTGCGGACCCGGTGGCTGTCCCTCGACCCCTACATGCGCGGCCGCATGAGCGACGCGAAATCGTACGCGGCCCCCGTGGAGATCGGCGCACCGATCACCGCCGAGACGGTGGGCGAGGTCGTCGCCTCGAACCATCCGGATTTCGCCGTCGGCGAGCTGCTCACGGCCTTCGCGGGCTGGCAGGCGTATTTCGTGACGGACGGCAAGGGGTCGCGCCGGGTCGATCCGGAGGCCGCCCCGCCCTCGACGGCCCTGGGCGTGCTCGGGATGCCGGGCATGACCGCCTATACCGGCCTCCTCAATATCGGCCGTCCGAAATTCGGCGAGACCGTGGTGGTCGCCGCCGCCGCCGGCCCGGTGGGGTCGCTGGTCGGGCAGATCGCCAAGCTCAAGGGGGCCCGGGCGGTCGGGATCGCGGGCGGCCCGGACAAGTGCCGCTACCTCACCGAGGAACTGGGCTTCGACGCCGCGGTGGATCACCGGGGGCCCGACCTCCCGGCGGCCCTGGCCGCCGCCTGTCCGAAGGGGATCGACGTCTATTTCGAGAATGTCGGCGGCGCGGTCTTCGCGGCCGTGATGCCGCTGCTCAATCCCTTCGCGCGGATCCCGGTCTGCGGCCTCGTCTCGGCCTACAACGCCACCGAGGTCCCGCCCGGCCCCGACCGCCTGCCGGCGCTCATGCGCTCGGTCCTGACCAACCGGCTCCATATCCAGGGCTTCATCGTCTGGGACTTCGCCGACCAGGCGGAGACCTTCCGGACGGAGGTCGGCGGCTGGATCCAGGACGGCCGGATCCGCTACCGCGAGGACGTGGTCGAGGGCCTGGAGAACGCCCCCGAAGCCTTCATCGGCCTGCTCAAGGGTCGGAACTTCGGCAAGCTCCTCGTCCACGTATCGTGAGCCCGGCTTGCCGCCTTTTGTGAACAGATGTAGAACAAACAGATTCGGCGAAGATGCGGATATCGGGCACAAGCTCCATCCGCAGGTTGTCGCCTCGGAGGCCCGGGCGCATGGTTCGCGCGACGGCGGGCTGGTGCCCTGTGAGATCGGTACGATCAGGAGAGAGCGATGGCGGGCAGCGTCAACAAGGTGATTCTGGTGGGCAATCTCGGGCGCGACCCCGAGATGCGCCGCCTCGGCTCGGGTGATCCGGTCTGCAACCTGCGGCTGGCGACCTCAGAATCGTGGAAGGACAAGGCGAGCGGCGAGCGCAAGGAGAAGACCGAGTGGCACTCGGTCGTGATCTACAACGACAACCTCGCCCGGGTCGCCGAGCAGTACCTGCGCAAGGGCTCGAAGGTCTACATCGAGGGCCAGCTCCAGACCCGGAAATGGACCGACAATTCCGGCGTTGAGAAGTACACGACCGAGGTGGTGCTCCAGCGCTTCCGCGGCGAGATGACGATCCTCGACGGGCGGGGTGGCGGCGGCGACATCGCCGGTGAGGACGAGGGCGGGGGCCAGATCAGCCGCGGCGGCGAATCCGGCGGTGGCCGGGGTGGCGACCGGGGCGGTGATTTCGGCGGCGGCCGTGCCCAGGGTGGAGACCGGCGTCCGGCGCCGGCGGCCTCTAGTGGCGGCGGCGGCGGTGGCCGCGGCGGCTACGATCTGGACGACGACATCCCGTTCTAGTTTCTAAGGGCTCATCGGACCCGCCGCTCCGCGCGGCGGGTTTCGATTTACAGGGCAGAGGGCGCCCGGATCCACGCCGTCCGTGCGAGCGAAGCGACGGCAGCCAGGTCCAGCCATCGCTCCCTCTCAGTACATCGGCATGCCGCCGGTCACCGGCACCAGGGCACCCGACATGTAGCTGCCCTCGCGGGACGCGAGCAGGACATAGGCCGGCGCCAGTTCCGCGGGTTGGCCGGCGCGCCCGAGGGGCGTCTGCGCGCCGAGCTGCGCGATCTGCTCCGGGTTCTTCACGATCGGCTGGATCGGTGTCCAGATCGGGCCGGGGGCGACGCAGTTCACCCGGATGCCCTTCGGCGCCAGCAGGTTCGACAGGCCGATCGTCAGGCTCGCGATGGCGCCCTTGGTGGCGGCGTAGATCAGCATGGTCGGATCGGCGACCTTGGCCTGGACGCTCGTGCTGTTCACGATCGCAGCGCCCGGCTTCATGTGCGGCACCGCCGCCTGGGCGAGGTGGTACATCGCGAAGACGTTGGCCCGGAAGGAGCCCTCGATGTCGGCGGCCTTCAGGTCGTCGAGCCCCTCGTTCACCACCTGCGCGGCGGCGTTGTTCACGAGGATGTCGAGCCGGCCGAAGGCCGCGACAGTGCGGGCAACGAGGTCCCGGCAGAGGTCCGGGTCGCGGATGTCGCCGGGCAGCAGCAGGCAGCGGCGCCCGGCCTTCTCGACCCAGGCTTTCGTGTCCTCGGCATCCTCCTGCTCGACTTCGAGATAGGAGATCGCCACGTCGGCACCCTCGCGGGCATAGGCGATGGAAACGGCCTTGCCGATGCCGGAATCGCCGCCGGTGATCAGGGCGGCCTGCCCGGCGAGCAAACCCTTGCCGACATAGCTGGTCTCGCCGTGGTCGGGCCGCGGCGTCATCTTGGTGGTCAGACCCGGGCGGGTCTGCTGCTGGTCGCCGGGATAGGGCGGGCGCGGTCCGGCCTCGCGCGGATCCTGAGTCATGGGGGGCGGCTCCTCGGCGGATGTGATCGCCGCCAACGAGGGCCGCGCGGGATGGGGCATCCTGCGCCCGGCCGTCACAGCCGGACACGGCGCGGGCGTCGTCCTAAGACAGTCTCAGAACGCGCGTCCCCGGGTCGGGTGCGGGTTGCCGTACCGGCGGTGCAGGAAGGAGACGACCTTGGGAAGCAGAAGGGCGATCAGGATCTTGCGCATGGGGCCACCTCGCATCACGACGTTGCGAGCGGGCAATGCCCGGCTACGGTCGCAGTTCCGCGCCGCGCCCCGGATCAGAGGTCCAGCGTCAATGTGACCGGCGCGTGGTCGGAGGGACGCTCCCAGCCCCGGGCGTCGCGCAGCACCGCGACCGCGCGGATCGTGCCGGCGAGATCCGGCGACACCCAGGCGTGGTCGAGGCGCCGGCCCTTGTCGGCCGCGGCCCAGTCGGGGGACCGGTAGCTCCACCACGTGTAGATCTTCTCCGGCTCCGGGGTGAGGTGGCGCGCGGTGTCGATCCAGCCCGCCTCCCCGCGCAGGGTCTCCAGCGCCGCCGTCTCCACGGGGGTGTGGCTGACCACGTCGAGGAGTTGCTTGTGCGACCAGACGTCGTGCTCCAGGGGCGCCACGTTGAGGTCGCCCACCAGGATCGCCGGTCCGGAGACGCGCTTGCCGCCCCAGGCGCGCAGCTCGGCCAGGAAGTCGAGCTTGTGGGCGAATTTCGGATTGCGGTCGCGGTCCGGGACGTCGCCCCCGGCCGGCACGTAGAAATCGTGCAGCACGATCCCCGCGGCCGCCCCCGCCTCCGGCCCGAGCACCGCCGAGATGTGGCGGGCGTCCGGACGCTCGCAGAAGCCCATCACGCCGCGGGTGTGCAGGGGGAACCGGGACAGGATCGCGACGCCGTTGTAGCCCTTCTGGCCGGCGAACATCACGTGCTCGTAGCCCGAGCCGCGCAGGGCCTTCAGGGGGAAGGCGTCGTCCGGGCACTTGGTCTCCTGGAGGCAGAGCACGTCCGGCCGGTGCTCGGCGAGGAAGCGCAGCACGAGGTCGATGCGCAGGCGCACCGAGTTGATGTTCCAGGTTGTGACGGTAAACTGCACGGGCGGGGCCGGGGTTGGGATGGCGGGCTTGGAACGGCAATGTGTTCCGATAGCCGATTTCGCGCCCCGCGACAGTCCGATCACCGCCGCCGGCGCGAAATGCCGTGCGCACCCGACCGGCAGGCGCTATGCCCGTCTCTCTGCCCTCTCCGGGGCCCCTCGTCGAGGCCCCGCATGGCCCATGCCCGCTCGCTCCTGTTCGCCGTCTACTGGGCGGCCTGGACGACCCTGTTCCTCGCACCGCTGGCGATCTTCCTCCTCGCCGGGGCCCCGGAACGGCCGATCCGCCGGGCGACGCGCCTCTGGGCGCGCGGCATCCTGGCCGGGCTGCGGCGCATCGTCGGGCTGCGCTACGTCGAGGAGGGCCGCCAGCACCTGCCCGCCGAGCCCTGCCTCATCGTCGCCAACCACCAGTCCACCTGGGAGACCCTGGCCTTCCTGGTCCTGGTTCCGGACGTGGCGATCGTCGCCAAGCGGGAGTTGCTGGCCATCCCGGTGGTCGGCTGGTTCCTGCGGCGCTCACCGATGATCGTCATCGACCGGGCCAACGGCACCCAGGCCCTGCGGACCATGATCGACGGGGGCCGGGAGGCGGTGGCGGCCGGCCGGTCGGTGCTGATCTTCCCCGAGGGCACCCGCGGCGGGATCGAGGATCCGCTGCGCTTCAAGCGCGGTGTCGAATTGCTCTACGGCCGGCTCGGCCTGCCGGTGGTGCCGGTGGCGGTGAATTCCGGCCTGTTCTGGCCGGGGGGCGCGGCGACCCGGGCCGGAACCGTGGTCGTGAGCTACCTCGCCGCCCTCGCCCCGGGCCTGCCGCCCGCGGAGTTCCTGCGCGGCACCGAGGGTGCGATCGACCGGGAGCTGAACCGGTGGCGGCCCGGCGGCGCGGCCGGGCTCAGCGCGACCTGAGGGCAAGCCCCGTCACGGCTGCGCCTGCTGGATCTGCTGCTGCATCGCCTTGTCCTCGGCGCGCCCGTAATTGATGAAGAACAGGCTGCCGTCGACGCTCTTGCCCTTCTGCAGGTTCGAGAGGGTCACCGTGGTGATGTAGCCCTGCGGATCGGTGATCCGCCATTGCGACAGGGTCTTCATCTCGGAATCGAAGAACAGCTGGATCTTCGAGGTGCCGCCGAGCGTGGCCCGATCCTCCAGGCTGATGCGCACGCCGCCGGGGTCGTTGGCCACATCGATGACGGTGAGGTCGCGGGCGAGGTCGATCTTCTCGCGCAGGAGGAATTTCAGCGGCGTCTGGGCGATGAAGTAGAGGTCCTGGGTGTTGAGCTTGCGGTCGCGCACCACCACCGAGGTCCCGTCGGCGACCACCTGCAGGGGCGAGGGCTGCTCGTAGTCGAAGCGCAGGCGGCCGGGCTTGGCCAGCGTCAGCTTGCCGCCGATCCGCCGCCCGTCCGCGCCGGTCTGCATGAAGCTGCCCGTCAGGGTGTCGATCCCGTTGAAATAGGCGTTGGCCTGGGCGAGCAGGGTCGCGGCATCCGCCGGCTCGGCGGGGTCGATCGCCGCGGGGGCGCCGACCGCCGCCACCTTGGGGTCGCGGGCCTTGTGCTCGGCCTTCTCGGTCGGCTTGTCGACGGCCTTGCCGGGCTTGGGAGTGCCGGGCTTCGAGGCCTCCTTCGCCGGGTCCTTCGGCTTGGGCGCGGCCTTCTTGGCGGGCGCGGGCGCCGCCGGAGCGGCCTCCGGCTGCGGGGCGGGCTCGTCCTTGTGGCCGAACAGGCTGTCTATGAAGGCGCCGACCTGCGCCTGAGCCGGGTCGGCGGTCGCGAGCCACAGCCCGGCGGCGATCACGGAGCCGGCTGTGCGGATGCGGCGGCCGATCATCGGCAGAATCTCCTGCGGACCCGCTGGGCGGGTTCCGGCGGCCAAATGAGGGCGGACCATGACGTCGGCAGGCCGCCGCGGACGTTGCGGCACGCCGTCCTCGCGAGCGGGGCGAGGACGGGACGGGTTCGCGGCGGCCGTTAGAACCCCGCCCTGTGGCGAAGATGCGACGCCCGGGCCGCCCCCCCCGGAGGGAACGGCCCGGGCGGAGGGCCTCACTCGTCGTCGTACATCCCGCTGCCCATGCCGCTCGACTGGTGGGCTGCGCCGGCGACCAGGATCTCGCGCTTGCCGGCGTGGTTGGCCGGGCCGACGATCCCCTCGATCTCCATCCGCTCCATGATCGAGGCGGCACGGTTGTAGCCGATCTGCAGGCGGCGCTGGATGTAGCTCGTCGACGCCTTCTGGTCGCGCAGCACGACCTCGATCGCCTGCTTGTAGAGGTCGTCGGATTCGCCGCCGGTCGCCGCCGCGAAGGCGCCGATATCGAAGACGGGGGCCTCCTCCTCGGGCTCGTCGGACCGCTCGGCCTTGTCGGCCGCGGCCTTCGAACCCCGGCCGGACCGGCCGCCCTCCTTGGCAGGCTCCTCGGCAGCGTCGTCCGCCGTGACGGCGTCGAGGTAGCTGGGGCGGCCCTGGCGCTTGAGATGGGCGACCACGGTCTCGACCTCGCTGTCCGAGCAGAACGGCCCGTGCACCCGGGTCGTGCGTCCGCCCCCGGCCATGAACAGCATGTCGCCCTGACCGAGCAGCTGCTCGGCGCCCATCTCGCCCAGGATCGTGCGCGAGTCGATCTTGCTGGTCACCTGGAAGCTGATCCGGGTCGGGAAGTTCGCCTTGATCGTGCCGGTGATCACGTCCACCGACGGGCGCTGTGTCGCCATGATCAGGTGGATGCCGGCCGCCCGGGCCATCTGGGCGAGCCGCTGGATCGCCCCCTCGATGTCCTTGCCGGCCACCATCATCAGGTCGGCCATCTCGTCGACCACGATCACGATGTAGGGCAGCGGCGTCAGGTCCATCGCCTCCTCGACGAACACCGCCTCGCCGGTATGCCGGTCGAAGCCGGTCTGGACCGTGCGGGTAATGGTCTCGCCCTTCTCCCGGGCTTCCTTCATGCGGGCGTTGTAGCCGTCGATGTTGCGCACCGCGATCTTGGCCATTTTCTTGTAGCGCTCCTCCATCTCGCGCACGGCCCATTTGAGGGCGATCACCGCCTTCTTCGGGTCGATGACCACGGGGGAGAGCAGGTGCGGGATGCCGTCGTAGACCGACAGCTCCAGCATCTTCGGATCGACCATGATCAGCCGGCACTCCTCGGGCTTCAGCCGGTAGAGCAGGCTGAGGATCATGGTGTTGATCGCCACCGACTTGCCCGAGCCGGTGGTGCCGGCGACCAGCAGGTGGGGCATGCGCGCGAGGTCGGCGATGATCGGCTCGCCGCCGATGTTCTTGCCGAGGCACAGGGCCAGCTTGTGCTTGCTCTCGGCAAAGTCGGCCGACGAGAGCAGCTCCCGGAGATAGACCGTCTCGCGGGTGTCGTTCGGCAGTTCGATGCCGATGACGTTCCGGCCGGGCACCACGGCGACGCGGGCCGAGACCGCCGACATCGACCGGGCGATGTCGTCCGACAGGCCGATCACGCGGCTGGACTTGGTGCCGGGGGCGGGCTCGAGCTCGTAGAGGGTCACGACCGGGCCTGGCCGCACCGCCAGGATGTCGCCGCGCACGCCGAAATCCTGGACCGTCTGCTGCAGGTTGAGGGCGTTCTGCTCCAGCACGTCGGCATCGACCTCCTCGCTGCCGCCGGGGGCCGGCAGGGCCAGGAGTTCGAGGGAGGGCAGCTCGTAATCGGCGTTCTCGATCGGCGCGATCTCGAGATGGCGGCCGGCCGGGATCAGGTGCGCCCGGGGCGCGACCAGGGGGAGTGTCACCGGTGCGGGGGCCGGCACGGCGGCGACCGCCTCGGCCGGCTCGACCGCCGGAGCGGCCTCGACCGTGTCCTCGGACGGGACCGGCTCAGGCTCCGCCTGGGGCGCCAGCTTGCCCCGGAGCAGGACCGGGCGCGGGATCATCGGGATCACCACCCGCTCGATCTCGGCGCGCTCCGCCACCGGTACGACTGCCATCGGGGCCATGTCGGGCTCGGGCTGGACCGGAGGTGCCGGCGGGACAGGGCTCGGCTGGCCGGCCGCGCGGATCGCCGCCCGGGCCGCCATGGCGCTGAGGACCGGGGCGCGGCGCGGCGCCTCGGACGCGGGTTCGGCGGAAGCCACGGTCGCGGCGCTGCCGGGACCGAAGACCAGCGCCAGGCCGGCGGGCGCCGGCAGGGCTTCGGCGGTCGGCAGGAAGGCGCTGCGGATCGCCGCGGCCGCGTCGGTCCGCTGGCCGCCCTCGGACGCCGCTCCGTTATCCTGCCCGTCGGCGGGACGCGGCGGCTGGTCGAACCGCACGAGCCGGTCGAGGACGTAGACCGGCCGCGGGGGCAGCGCGCACAGGTGCGTGACGTCCGGGAGCATGGGGACGGCGGGCATGGGGACGGCGGGCGTGTCGGGGGCGGTCTCGGGTGCCGGCGCGGCCTCCGTGGCCTCGGCCTCCAGCGCCGTCCAGGCCTCCACGGACGACCAGTCGCCGCCGTCGAACCAGGGCTGGACCTCGGACCAGTCCGGCAGGTCCGACCAGTCGCGGGCCGGAATCTCGACGGGCGCGGCGATCATCTCTTGCGCCGCCTCCAGGACCAACGCGTCGACCACATCCTGGACGACGGCTGCGACCGCCACCGGGGCGATCACGGCCGTCGACGCGGACAGTTCGACCGCGGGCCGGACCGGGCGGCGGTCCGGCGTGCGGAAGAAGCGGACGCCCGGCGGGGCGACGAAGGGCTGACGCCACAGGGGCACCGCCTCCGCGTCCGGGGCATCGGCGGCCGGGACGGCCTCGTCGGCGGCGGGCTCGGGCTCCGCGACGGCGATCCCGGCGCGCTCCGCCCGCTCGCGCTCCGCGCGCTCGGTCTCCAGGGCGAGGGCCGCCGCCTGCGCTTCTGCGCGGGCCCGCTCCAGGGCGACGCGCTCGGCCTCCAGGGCGCGCTGACGGCGCTCCTGCAGCACCGAATCGGGGGTCCGGGTGTAGCGCACGGCCGAGGGCGACGCGGCGGGAGCGGCTGCGGCCACCGGCGCGCCGTCCCGCGCATCGTCGGGCGCGATGGCGGCGGGGCGGCGCGGCTGGCGCACCAGCACGCCCGGCGAGGAGGCACTGCGGTCGATCCGGCTCTCGACGGCCAGCGGCTCCAGCGCGTCGAGGCTCGCCCGGTCGTCGAAGACCTCGGCCGGCCAGAGCTGCTCGGGCGGCGCGGCGCTGCGCGGGCGCGCAGCGCGCTCCGGCATCTCGCGCCCGACCAGGGCGGCCGGCGCGGTCAGCCAGCTCGGCTCCCGGCGTCCGGGGACGCCGTAGGCCGGCCGCGCGGGCAGCCCGGCGGACGCGCCGGACAGGCGGCGGGTGAGGCTCACGCGGAGCGCCATCAGCCGGTGCGCCAGGGCTCCCAGGGAGAGGCCCGAGCGGTCGCCGCCACGCACCGGGCGGGCGGGGTCACGATGGGAGTACGGAGGCCGTCCCGATGCGCGCATGGGTTCTCGAACGATACTCGAAACAGGGATCCGCCGATGCGCGGCGGCTGTCCTGAGTTAGGCCATTCGTCGTTAATGGAGGCTTGCCGCGGGGCCATCCGCCGGAAACCATGCGGGCACGCATTGAAGCGCCTGCGGGTTCCGCCGACAAAACATCGTGGTGGTGCCGACGCCGGTGCGCAGATCGGCGCAGGGCCCCAAACTCTCGCTGTTCTCCGGATGCGCCGGCGCGCGCGGTCTCGCCTCCGACCACGGGGCGGGACCGGGCGACCACATCCATCGCGGCGATCTGCAACCGGACTCCATCGTCACCACGGTCGAGCCGCTGGTCGCGGACTTCCTCAGCGAGCTCCGCCTGCTTGGCCGAGGATCGCCATGAACAAGGGTCCCCTCATTCGGATCGGCGGCTCGGCCCAGGGGATCGGCGCGGCGTTCATCGCGGCTCGGCACCGCGCCGCGGCTGGCGATCGCGCACCCGAGCGGTCCGTTCCCGTCTTCGAGAGCCGGAAGGGCTTCAAGGCGGCATTCTCGGACGCGCGGAAGCGCCGGCACCGTCCATCACAGCGCGCGCCGGCCGCGTCGGACGGCCCGACAGGCGGGTCCACGACGACGGGGCCGCGCCCGCATCGACCGGCGCCATCCGCAGGACCGGGCGGCAGCTCACCTGGGCCGCGTCGGAGGCGACCGTGACGGTCAAATTCAGCCGCTCCAGGACAGGGAGCGTGGTTGGAACGCGGAGAGCCGATCCTGTGGACTGAGGAGGCCATGGCGGGCATCCACGGCGTCTCGGTTGTCTCTGATGTATCCAGCCCCATGGTCGAGCCCCATATAGGTTGGAGAGTCCCCTCCCCCGGACCGGTGCCCGTGCCTCAGCCCCCCTCCCCGCCGCGCGCCGATCCCCGGGCCGATGGACCGGCCCGCTTCCGCTCCCTCTATCGCCACGGCTTCGCCCGGGTCGCGGCCTGTACCGGACGCAGTCATCCGGCCGAGCCCGGGCGCAACGCCGACGCCATCCTCGCCCTGGCGCAGACCTGTCATGATTCCGGTGCAGCGCTCGCGGTCTTCACCGAACTCGGCCTCTCCGCCTACGCGATCGAGGATCTGCTGCTCCAGCAGACCCTGCTGGACGCGGTCGAGGAGGCCGCCGCCCGGGTGATCGCCGAATCGGCATCCCTGCGGCCGCTGCTCCTGGTCGGCGCGCCCCTGCGCTGGCGCCACCGCGTCTACAACTGCGCCCTGGCCATCCAGGGCGGCCGCCTGCTCGGCGTCGTGCCCAAATCCTTCCTGCCGAACTACCGGGAATTTTACGAGAAGCGCCACTTCGCCGCCGGCATCGGCCTCGTGGGCGAGACCATCCGGGTCGCGGATCACGCGGCGCCCTTCGGCACCGACCTGCTGTTCCCGGCCGAGGATCTGCCGGGCCTCGTGGTCGGGGTCGAGATCTGTGAGGACCTGTGGGTCCCGGAACCGCCAGGCATGCGCGCGGCCCTCGCCGGGGCCACCGTGCTGGCGAACCTGTCCGGCAGCCCGATCACGGTCGGCCGGGCCGAGTCCCGGGCGCTCCTGTCGCGGGGCGCCTCCATGCGCGGCGCCTGCGCCTATGTCTACGCCGCCGCGGGCCTCGGCGAATCGACCACCGACCTGTCCTGGGACGGCCAGACCAGCATCGACGAGCTCGGTGCGCGCCTCGCCGAGGGCCAGCGCTTCCCCGAGGGCCCGGTGGCGACGCTCGCCGATATCGACCTCGACCTGATCGCCCAGGAGCGCCTCCAGGCCGGCAGCTTCGACGACGACGCGCGGCGCCACGCCCTCGCCTATCGCCGCGTGCCCTTCCGGCTCGACCCGCCGGAGGCCGATCTGGGGCTGATGCGACGGATCGAGCGCTTCCCGTTCGTCCCCGCCGACCCGACGCGCCTCGCGCAGGATTGCTACGAGGCCTACAACATCCAGGTGGCGGGCCTGGCCCAGCGCCTAGAGGCCACCGGCACCCGCAAGGCCGTGATCGGCGTCTCGGGCGGCCTCGATTCGACCCATGCGCTGATCGTCATCGCCAAGGCCTTCGACCGGCTCGGCTACCCGCGGTCGGACATCCTGGCCTACACGCTGCCGGGCTTCGCCACCTCGAACGCCACCAAGGCCAACGCCCACGCGCTCATGACGGCCCTGGGCTGTACGGCCGCCGAGATCGACATCCGCCCGGCGGCCCGGCAGATGCTCGCCGACATGGGCCATCCATTCGCCAGGGGCGAGGCGGTCTACGACGTGACCTTCGAGAACGTTCAGGCGGGCCTGCGCACCGATTATCTGTTCCGCCTCGCCAACCACGCGGGCGGACTGGTGGTTGGCACCGGCGACCTCTCGGAATTGGCGCTCGGCTGGTGCACCTACGGGGTCGGCGACCAGATGAGCCATTACGCGGTCAATGCCGGCGTGCCCAAGACCCTGATCCAGCACCTGATCCGCTGGGTGATCGGCACCGGCGAGGTCGGCCCCGAGGAGGCACGCACCCTCCAGGCGGTCCTCGACACCGAGATCTCCCCCGAGCTGGTGCCGGTGGACCCGGACGACACCCCGCAGAGCACGGAGGCGACGATCGGCCCCTACGCGCTGCAGGACTTCAACCTGTTCTACACGCTCCGCTACGGGTTCCGGCCCTCGAAGATCGCCTTCCTGGCACTCCACGCCTGGGGCGACCGGGCGCGGGGCTCCTGGGCGCCGGACTTCCCCGAGGCCAAGCGGGTGGCCTACGATCTTCCGGAGATCCGCCGCTGGCTCGGGGTGTTCCTGACCCGCTATTTCGGCTTCAGCCAATTCAAGCGCTCGGCCCTGCCGAACGGCCCGAAGGTCTCCGCCGGCGGCTCCCTGTCGCCCCGGGGCGATTGGCGCGCGCCCTCGGACGGGTCGGCGCGGATCTGGATCGCGGAGCTGGACCGAAACGTCCCCGAAACTTGACCGTCACAAACTCGACCGATTGTGCTATTATAAACACGGTCAAGCCGTTTCTTGGCAGCGCAGGGTTCCGTGCTGCCAATGTTCGGCGTCGAGGGCGGTCAGGCGGAGGACTTCGGATGCGAAGCTACAACCTGTTCCAGCTCAAGGGCGAGGCAAGCCTCTGCTGCGCGGTGCCCGAGGCGAGCACCGTTCCGCCCTTCATCGGCGCCGGCCGATGGACATACGGCGGCAAGCTCTGCGATGGCAGCCGACAACCCCTCGACTTCGACGACCGGGCCGCCGACACGGCGGTGCGCTTCAACGGCTTCTACCTGTTCCAGACGGTGGACCGGCGCTTCGTCGCCTGAGGGAGCCCCCCGCCGCGGGCTTGGGCTAGCGGGGTCACCGATCTCAGTTCGCGCATCGGCAGTTCCGCTTCTCCCCCTCCCCCGCTGTGGGCTGCCGAATTCACATATCGCTGGCCGACACGTTCTCTCCTTTCCCTTGCGGCTACGGGCGACACAGGTTTGAGCTCTCAGCGAGTTCGCCGGTCAGATCGGCGGGGCGTGGGTCCCCTCTCCCGTCCGGGAGAGGGGGGCCTGTCGCGCTGCGTCATGAGCCGCGTGCCTTGAACCTGTGTCGCCTTTAGCCCGTGCGGGGAGGGGTTGGAGATGGGGGTGGCACAGAAGGCACCGCAGCGCCGGATCCTGAGCCACCCCCACCCCTGCCCCCTCCCCGCAAGGGGGAGGGGAAAAGCGCTCTGCTTTCAAGATGTTGGTGTCAGCCTGAGACGTGTGCATCCGGTAGCCCGCAGAAGGGTCAGGGCGTGCCGCTGAGCCGGCGGCCAGTTCCGAGCCATCATGTCCCTGCACGCGCCTCTCTATCGATCTCCGTTCGCGAAATCGGCCGCGAGTCCGGTATCCGGACGAAGGTTCTTTAAGAGGTGGCGTGCAGAGTTCGCGGCATCGTCAGCGTTCCGGAGCCGCCCGCATGTCGGAGCATCGCAGAGAGACGCGCCAGAGGGTGTTCCTCAAGGGCCGCATCGTCTTCAACAACGGGTCGTCGAGCTTCGACTGCCTGGTGCGCGACATGTCCTCGTCCGGCGCCCGTCTCATCATGAGCGACGCCACGACGTTGCCCGAGGCGTTCGACCTGTACATCCCGCAGAAGGACCGGACCTTCCGCGCGACCCTGCGCTGGCGGCGGGAGGACGGGATCGGCGTCACCTTCGAGGAGCCCGCCCGGGCCGCCCCGACGAAGGCATCCGAGATCGCCGCGACCGAGGCCTCCGTGACCATGCTGCTGCGGCGCGTGGGCGAGTTGGAGACCGAGAACGCCGCCCTGCGGCGGCTGCTCGCCAGCATGGCGCAGCCGGGCGATTCGGCGAGCGCGGCCTGAGCGTCACTCCTCCGCGTCACCCGTCCGAATCGAGGGCCGCGCGGATGCGTGCGGCGTGCGCGGCCAGGACCGCGTTGTCGGCCATGCCGCCCTCGTGGCGCGTCAGCGGGACACCCTCGCGCCGCGGGATGACGTGGACGTGCAGGTGGAACACGGTCTGGCCGCCGGCCGGCTCGTTGAACTGAAAGACCGTCAGCCCGTCCGCCTGGAACGCCGCCTTCACCGCCCGGGCGACCCGCTGGACGCTGGCCATCAGGGCCGCGAGCGCCTCGGGCTCGGCATCGAGCAGGCCGCGGGCCGGGGCCTTCGGGATCACCAGGGTGTGGCCCTCGCCCTGGGGCATCACATCCATGAAGGCCAGCGTCTGCGCGTCCTCGTAGACACGGTGGCAGGGGATCTCCCCGCGCAGGATCTTGGCGAAGATGTTGTCGGGGTCGTAGCGGGCGTCGACCATGCTGCCTCCGGGCTTCCTTGGGCGGGCGCAGGTTGCACGGGCCGGCTGGCCGCGTCCACATGGGAACCGGCTGCGGGCCGGAACGCTTGCATCGCCGCAATCGAAGCATCGCGGCGCCCCGGGTTCCGGCAGGCGGGGCTCGCCCGCGCGGATCGGGTCAAGGGGTTTTTCGGATGGCGCACGAGAGTACGGGTGCGATCTACGCGGCGGCGGGGGCGAACCTCGCCATCGCGGCGGCCAAGTTCGTCGGCGGGGCGCTGACCGGCTCGACCGCGATGCTGGCCGAGGGGGTGCATTCGCTGGTCGATACGGCGAACCAAGTGCTGCTGCTCGTGGGCATGAAGCGCTCGGAGAAGCCGGCCGATGACCGCCACCCGTTCGGCTACGGGCGCGAGATCTACTTCTACGCCTTCGTGGTCGCGCTGATGATCTTCCTCGGCGGCGGTGTCTTCGCGGTCTACGAGGGCATCGAGCGGATCCGCCATCCCGCGCCGGACGCGGACGCCGAACTGTTCGGCTTCCGCCTACCCGGGATCTGGGTGAACGTCGCGATTCTGGGCTTCGCCATCGCCGCCGAGGGCACCTCCTTCTTCGTGGCGATGCGCCAGTTCTGGTCCGAGAAGGGCGACCATTCGGCGGTGCGGGCGATCCGGCGCAGCAAGGATCCGACCCTGTTCACGGTGCTGGCCGAGGATACCGCCGCGCTGATCGGACTGCTGATCGCGCTCGCCGGCATCACCCTGAGCCATGTCCTGGAGATGCCGAGCCTCGACGGCTGGGCCTCGGTCGGGATCGGTCTCGTCCTCGTCGGCATGGCCCTGTTCCTGATGATCGAGACCCACGGCCTCCTGATCGGCGAGGCGGCCGACCCCGCGATCATCGCGGCGATCTCCGAACTGGCCCGCGCCGAGCCGGGGGTGCTCCACGTCAACGAGGTGCTCACCCAGCATCTCGGCCCCTCCGACATCCTGGTCAATCTCAGCATCGACATGGCCGACGACCTGAGCGCGGGCGAGGTCGAGAGCCTCGTGACCCGCCTCGACCGGGCGCTGAAGCAGCGCAGCCCAGACGTCACCCGCGTGTTCATCGAGATTCAGCAGCAGGGCGACCACGTCGTTCGGGCTGCGGCCTGACCGGCCGCTCCCGACGAGAAAGCCCCGCTTCCCCACGCTGCTGGGTTCGCCTCCCCGCTCCGCTCGACCTGCGAACCGCCACCCCCTGTACGGGCGGCTTAGACCCTGGTAGGCGACGTCCGCCTTCCTGAGAGCGCCGGTGATGCCGTCGCCGTGCGCCATGTGTACCGTGATCCGGTGCAGCGTTTGCACCATCCGCTCCGCATCCGGTGGCTATCCCGCGCGTTCGCTCGGTCCTCCGGTCTGCGCTGATCCGCTCAATCGGCGCAGTCCGGGACGGGTCGACCGGGTCATTCGATGAGACGGTTCATTCGAGCGATCTCAGACAAAACCTGGACTAGAAATTACATTCCGAATTTTACGGGACAAATTCGATCGAAAGGCTGTGTATAACATCTGCCATATTAGCAAAATTACTATATCGCGCAGCTTTTTTCGTTACAGACCCAAGCTGTACCCGCAACCATTATTAAGATTTTTTTCCCTCGTTCCGCAAAGATCGAGACATTATAATTAATCACTCGCGGCACCTCGCACTAACGCTCGTAAGTAGTATAAGCAAAAATCCGCAAAAAATTTATTCGCATCGACGAATGCTTTCTGCTAAGTTTTATAAACCGTCTATCATGCCAGACAGCCGAGGTGGTGATGCAGGAAAATTGCATTTGCTATGCGGTCGACTCGAACTACTTGTTTCCAGCAACTTTGAGCGCTGTGCAAGTTAGAAACAAGACGCCACAGAGCAGCGCCGATGTCGTTATCGTATGTTTTGATGATTCCAACGACAACACGCGGTTAGCCTCCAGCATCGCCAAGGCGCAGGGGATAGAATTTATTCAGCTGCCACAAGCTGAACTCGAGGGCATGTCGCTCGCCTACGCACGGCTGTTCCTAGATAAAGCGCTGCCCACTCAGTACAAAAAACTTGTTTATGTAGATGGGGATACGCAGGTCACCAGTTCTCTCGGGGACCTGTTCGATCCATCCCTGGCGCAGTACGACTTCATCGCGGCGCGCGATGCCATGACCATGGTCGTCAACGACAACACGCGGATGGGAAAAAGAATAAAGCGCTATTTCAGCGCGCTCGGACTTGATGAAGCGGACCATGAGCGATACTTCAATTCCGGCGTCATCAAGCTTAATAGAAGTCTTATAAGCGATCTACGGTCAGACATTAAAAAATTGATTGATCGCAAGAAGTACGATTTCACGTTCTTTGATCAGGATGCTTTAAATATTATTTTAGCCGGCAACAAAAACAGGATGTCTCTAAAATGGAATTTTCCGACATTTCTCATGAACTATAGTCATTTCCGAGAGATTCCGGCTCATCTGCTGCATTTCTGCTCGAACCCCCGGCCGTGGCATGGCCCTTTCACCCCTTGGGGAGAGGCATACTTTCAGGTATATACCGATTTCGCGAAATCATTCCCGAACACCAATCATAAAACACAGCCCCTGAGCGGGATGAAAAAGGCGAAATATATTCTACAGACGCGATACAAAAGTATTATCGAGCCTTACATGTGGGACAATGCCCACACGAGGCAAAAGCGGACTGAACAAGAAAAAGAGACGATTGTTTAAATAATATAACTCGACGCATCTTTGAGGTGGAAATTTTTGGACCAGCACCGCGGCTGGAAATAGAATGCTATGATATCGCCGACGCCTCATCTTCTGGCAATGGTCGCACGGCGACGAATGGACGGAGCTACACTGGCTGCGACGATGGAGGACACGATTATTGAGTGGGCGGATGTTGGTGTTATTAATAATGTTAACTATTTATTAAATTACAGTCTAGCGATGGCGGCATAGATCCGATTATACATGCCTGCAGAGAGATGCCCGAGGAGGGACGTATGCGTTTAGCGGTTATCGGATCAGGATATGTCGGGCTGGTAACCGGGGTCTGTTTGGCAGACTTCGGCCATTCGGTCGTCTGCGTCGACAAGGATCCAGCAAAGATTGCAGCATTGAATGACGGCCGGATGCCGATCTACGAGCCGGGCCTGAGCGATCTCGTGGCGGAAAACGTGAGCCAGGGGCGGCTGTCATTCGTGACGGAACTCGGCCCGGCGGTCGCGCAGGCCGAGGCGGTCTTCATCGCGGTCGGCACGCCGTCGCGCCGCGGGGACGGCTTCGCCGATATGACCTATGTCCGCGAGGCCGCTCAGGAAATCGCCAGGTCCCTGACGGGATTCACGGTCATCGTGACCAAGTCGACCGTTCCGGTGGGCGAGGGCGACGTGGTCGAGCGGATCGTGCGCGAGATCGCCCCCGAGGCGGATTTCTCGGTCGTCTCGAACCCCGAGTTCCTGCGCGAAGGCGCTGCGATTTCCGACTTCAAGCGGCCCGATCGGATCGTCATCGGCGTGGGCGATGAGCGCGCCGAGGCTGTGATGCGCGAGATCTATCGGCCCTTGTACCTCAATGCGGCACCGATCCTGGTGACGGGCCGGCGGACGGCCGAGCTCACGAAATACGCCGCGAACGCGTTCCTGGCGACCAAGATCACCTTCATCAACGAGATCGCAGAACTGTGCGAGTCCGTCGGTGCGGACGTGCAGGCCGTGGCGCGCGGGATCGGCCTGGACGGCCGGATCGGATCGAAGTTCCTCCACGCGGGTCCGGGCTACGGGGGATCCTGTTTCCCGAAGGATACCCTGGCGCTCGTGAAAACCGCACAGGACAACGGGGTGCCGTTGCGGATCGTCGAGACCGTCGTGGCGGTCAACGACAGCCGCAAGCGGGCGATGGCGCGCAAGGTCATCCGCGCCTGCGGCGGGTCGGTGAGGGGCAAGACGGTGGCCCTGCTCGGCCTCACCTTCAAGCCGGACACCGACGACATGCGCGAGGCACCGTCCCTGGCGATCGCGACCGGCCTGCTCGACGCGGCCTGCCATGTGCGCGCCTACGATCCCGAGGGGATGGAGCAGGCACGCCCGCTGATGCCGGGCGTCGACTTCGCGGACGATGCCTATGCGTGCGCGGAGGGTGCCGACGCGGTGGTGATCGTGACCGAGTGGAACGCGTTCCGGGCCCTCGACCTCGCCCGGTTGCGCGCCATCATGGCGGCGCCGGTCTTGATCGATCTGCGCAATATCTACGAACCGGAGATGGCCCGGCGTCACGGGTTTTCCTACACCAGCATCGGGCGGCAAGGGGACGGTCCGGCCATCGGCGCGTGAGGATACCGAATGTTGACGGCCGCACCCGGACGGGCGCGGAGCGTAGGGTGTCAGGAGGGCTCGAGATTGCGCTACGATGATACGAAGAAGATCCTCGTAACCGGGGGGGCCGGCTTTCTCGGCTCACACCTGTGCGAGCGGTTGCTCGCCGACGGGCATGAAGTTCTGTGTGTCGATAATTTCTACACCGGCACACGGCGCAATATCGCCCATCTGTTGAGCAATCCGCGCTTCGAAATCATGCGTCACGACGTGACGTTTCCGCTCTATGTCGAGATCGACGAGATCTACAATCTCGCTTGCCCCGCTTCGCCGGTGCATTACCAGTTCGATCCGGTTCAGACGACGAAAACGAGCGTCATCGGCGCGATCAACATGCTCGGCCTGGCCAAGCGCCTGCGTATCAAGGTGTTCCAGGCATCGACGTCGGAGGTCTACGGCGACCCGGAAGTGCATCCGCAAGTCGAAGAATACTTCGGCCACGTCAATCCGATCGGCTTCCGATCGTGCTACGACGAGGGCAAGCGCTGCGCGGAAACATTATTCTTCGACTATCATCGTCAACATAATCTGCCGATCAAGATCGTACGCATCTTCAACACCTACGGCCCGCGCATGCACCCGAACGACGGCCGTGTCGTGTCGAACTTGATCATGCAGGCGCTCCGCGGGGACGAAATCACGCTCTATGGCGACGGTGAGCAGACGCGTTCGTTCTGTTACGTGAGCGACCTGATCGAGGGATTTGTTCGCCTGATGGCCAGCGGGCCCGAGATCACCGGACCGATTAACATCGGCAACCCGAACGAGTTCACGATCCGCGAACTGGCCCATTTGGTGATCGAGCTGACCGGCTCGCGCTCGACGATCGCGCATCGCCCGCTCCCGCCTGACGATCCCCGGCAGCGGCGACCCAATATCGAAAAGGCGAAAACCCATCTGGATTGGGAACCCACCGTGCAGCTCCGCGAGGGCCTGGAGCGGACGATCGCGTACTTTCGCTCGACCTTCTAAGAGCCAGTTCGACGGCGCGATGGCGGTCGAGCGCTGGTTTCGGCTGGCGTGTCTCCCCGTCGTCTCCTCCTCCTGGGGTGCCGGAGCGCAGCGGACGCCGCGAAGGGGCCCTCCTTCGAGGCCGGCTTCGCGCTCTCCTCAGGTTGGGGGTGAGGATCGGAGGATCCAGTCAAACAGGCTCAGGGAAGCGCACGATGGTTTCGTGCCGATCCCAGCGATGAAGACATCGGGTATTCGCCGTATCGATGAAACAGACCCGAGCGGCCGCCGCCGCGCCATGGCGCGGGCGAACCGCACTGAGCGGCGTTCATTGCGGTTCGGTATGAGACCCGGTCAGACGCTCCGCCCCACCTGCGCGAGGCTCAGCGCCCAGACCCGTTCCTGAACGGCCTCGTCGCGACTCTCGGCCGACGAGGTCTTCGGCCGGGAATGCGAGAAGTAGCGGCCGGTGACCCCGTCGAGCGCGGGGTCGCTCGCTACGTAGAGCGAGGTCTCGGCCCCCTTCTCGGGCGTGGTCAGGAACGGCCGCATCAGCGACCAGGCGGTGCCGAACAGGCCGCCGGTGTTCTTTGCGAAACCGGTGTTGATCACCCCCGGATGCAGGGCGTTGACGGTGATCCCGTCGGCCCGCAGCCGTCGGGCCAGGGCATAGGTGAACAGCACGTTGCCGAGCTTGGCCTGGGCATAGGCCCGCATGGCGCCGTAGCGCCGGGCGCCCTCGATATCGTCGACGTCGATATGACCGCGATAATGCGCCGCCGAAGCGACGTTGACGATGCGCGGCTTACCCCCGGCCGCCGCCGAGGCCTTCAGCGGCGCGAGCAGTTCAAGCGTCAGCAGCACGTAGCCCAGATGATCCAGCGCCCAGGTCCGCTCGATGCCGTCGACCGTGAGGGTCCGGTGGTCGAAAATGGCGCCGGCGTTGTTCACCAGCACGTCGAGGCGGGGATAGGCGTCGCGCAGCGTCCCGGCGAGGCGCCGGATCTCCCCCTGCGCGGACAAGTCGGCGACATGCGGATCCACCCCCGCACCCGGCACGGCGGCGCGGATCCGCTCGGCACAGGCCCGCGTCTTCCCGGCGTCGCGCCCGACGATGGCGACCCGCGCGCCGAGGCGCGCGAGGCCGAGGGCGGTCTGGTAGCCGATTCCGTTGGTCGCCCCGGTGACGAGGCAGGTCTTGCCGCGCACCGGGCCGGCCTCAGAACACCGCCTGCCCGACCGCGAAGGCGATGACCACGATCACGACGGCGATCAGCAGGAACAGGCCGAACAGGATCCGGGCCAGGGAGCCGGCGCCCGAGGCGATGCCGGTGAAGCCGAGGCCGCCGGCGATCAGCGAGATTACGAAGCAGATGAGGGCCCATTTCAGAAGGGTCATGACGTCACTCCGGGTGGGCCCGGGAGGCGGGCCGGCTTCGCTGCCTCAACCGACGCCAAGCGAGACCGTTCCGCCGATTCCGCACCGGTCCGCTTATATTCTTAACCGGAGCCGCGCGGCCGTCGAACGTCATGCGGTTTTGGCAACCGGCTGGGCCGGTACGTCGGCGCGCTCCAGCATGATCTCCGCCAGGGTGTGATAGAGGCCGCCCCGGCAGACCGCCTTCGAGGCGGCATCTGCCACCAGCGCCGCCACCATCAGCGGGATCACCAGCGCGTGGTTCTGGGTCATCTCGGTGACGATGACGAAACTGGTGATCGGCGCCTGGAGCACCCCGGTCAGGTAGGCCACCATGCCGATCAGCACGAGGGCGCCCACCGGCATGTCCGGCAGGAGCCCGTGGACCGTTCCGCCGAGGCCGGCCCCCACGGCCAGGGACGGCGCGAACAGGCCCCCCGGGATGCCGCTGATCGAGCTGAGCACGGTGGCGGCGAATTTGAGCGGCGCGTAGCTCCAGCCCGACGCCGTGTCGCCGTGAAGGATCGCCCGGGCCTCCTCGTAGCCGGTGCCGTAGGCGGTCCCCCCGGAGGCGAGGCCGCAGAGGGCGACGCACAGGCCGCAGGCGGCCGCGAACACCACCGGCCGCGTCCGGATCAGCCGGCCGGCCCGCCCCGGCAGGCCCCGGGCGAACAGGATCACCACCCGGCTGAACAGGCCGCCCGCCAGCCCCCCGGCGAGGGCAATCAGGGGCACGATCCAGCTGGCCGCGAGGGGCAGCTCGTCCTGGGTGGTGCCGAAATAGGTGTAATTGCCCAGGAGCCACAGGGAGGTCAGGCCCGCCGCCACGATCCCGGCGACGATCAGGCCCGAGGAGCGCGCCTCGTAGGCCCGACCCAGCTCCTCGATGCCGAACACGATGCCGGCGAGCGGGGTGTTGAAGGCCGCCGCGACGCCGGCCGCGCCACCGGCGAGCAGGAGGCCCGGCAGGCGGTCCGGCGTCAGGCGGCCGAAGGCCGCCATGATCGCTGCGCCGACCTGCACGGTCGGCCCCTCGCGGCCGGCCGAGGCCCCGCACAGGAGCCCGAGGAACAGGACGATCACCTTGCCGAAGGCGACCCGGGGGGAGATCAAGGCGTAGCGGAAGCGCGCGTCCCGGGCGTGCCGGGCGGCGATCACCTGCGGGATGCCGGACCCTTGCGAGTTCGGGAACACCGTGCGCGCCAGGAGCGCCGCCAGGGCGAAGCCCGCCGGCGTCAGCACCAGGGCGATCAGCGGCGAGGGCGCGACGAGCCGACGGAAGCCGTCCTGGGCGAGGTCGGCGCCCTTGGCCATCAGCACGGCGGCGAGGCCCACGCAGATGCCGCCCACGAGGAACAGCAGCCGCCCCCGCCACAGCGGGTAGGCCTCCAGCGAGGCCGAACGCAGGCGCAGGATCGAGCGGCGGTAACGGGAGCGCCGCGGACGGGGGGCGTCGATCGTCTGCCGCACCGCGTCCCGCATCTCGGCCATCTCCAAGCCACTCCCCCGCACCGCTGGAGCAAACGCTATACCGCAACCGGTCTGGAATGGCCCGCGGGACGCCCCGCAATCCCCACGTCGCTGGATCCGCTGCGGCGTGCCGCGGAGAACGGGGCCTCGACGGACCGAGCCGCACCGACGCCTTTCGCCGCCGCCGCCCTCGCCCGCACGCACAGGGTATCGTCACGGTCACGAAGCTTGGGCTAAAGCTGCATCCGGGTGGGCGTCGATGGGAGGCGCCCCGGAGTTCGCGGGGAGCCATCTTGGCCGACGACGCCATGCTGCGCCGGCTGCTTGCGGGGATCGCCCGCGGCGAGGCGGACCGGCTCGCCGAACTGTACGATCTCACGAGCCCGAAACTTTACGGGCTGATCCTGCGTATCCAACTCGACCGAGGCTTGGCCGAGGACGTGCTTCAGGACGTCTACATGCGGATCTGGCAGGCAGCGGGCGCCTATCGGCCGGAGGCCGGGCCCCCGCTGCCCTGGCTTGTCACCATCGCGCGTCATCGCGCGATCGACAGCGTGCGTCGGAAGCGCGAGGTGCAGGGGCCGGAACTGGAAAGCGGTGAGGATTGGGTGGCGCGGCTGATCGATCCGCATGACGCGGCCGGCGCGTTCCAGGACCGCGAGGCCCTCGCGGCCTGCCTCGGCCGGCTCGAGCCGCTGCACCGGGATTGCGTGCTGCTGGCCTATTGCGAAGGCCGCTCGCGCGAGGAGCTGGCCCGGCAGTTCGACCGCCCCGTCAACACGATCAAGACCTGGCTGCATCGCGCGCTCGCCGCCTTGAAGGCCTGCCTGGAGACCGTGTCGTGACCGGAACGGGCGCCCCGGACCCCGACGATCCCGATCCTCACGCGCCCGACCTGCGCGCGGCGGAGTACGTCCTCGGGACGCTCGACGCCCCGGAGCGTGACGTCGTGGAGCGCGAGGCGGCCCGGGATCCGGCCGCGGCGGCGCGGATCCGGGCCTGGGAACGGCGCCTGGACCCGCTGACCACCCTGGTCCCTGCTGAGGCGCCGCCGCCGCGTGTGCGCGCCGCATTGCTGCGGGCGCTGCCGGCGTCGGAGCGGGCGGCGCTGCCGCAGATCCTGGCCCTCCGGGCGCAGCTCCGGCGCTGGCGGATCGCCGCCGGGGGCGCCGGGCTGCTGGCCGCCGGGCTCGCCCTGTTCCTGGCCGTCGGACCGACGTTCGAGCCGTCCGACGGACGCTACATCGCCGTGGTCCAAGGGGGCGGCACGCTGCCGGCGCTCATCGTGCGCGTGGACACGCGCACCGGCCTGGCGCAGGTGAGACCGGTCAACGCCGCGACGCCCGCGGATCGCAGCCTGGAACTCTGGTATGTCGGCGCACAGGGGCCGAGGCCGCTCGGCCTCGTCGGCGCCGGGCAGAGCCAGGTGCGGCTGCCGGCGGGAACCGCCCCGGACGGGGTGATCGCGGTCTCGGTGGAGCCCACCGGCGGGTCGCCGACCGGCCAGCCCACGGGACCGGTGGTCTATACCGGCACCCTGCTCGCGGAATGACGCGCCCACGGCGCCTCACCGGACGGGGTTCGAAACGAAACGGCGCCCGCAGCGCACTCAAGGCTGCGGGCGCCGCGCCACGTGGGTCGATCAGGGCATCAGCACGGCGTTGACGACGTGGATGACGCCGTTCGACTGCATCACGTTCGGGATGGTCACGGTGGCCGTGTTGCCCTTCACGTCGGTCACGTAGACCTTCTTGCCCTGGACCGTGATGCCCAGGGGCTCACCCTCGACGGTGTTGATCTGCCCCTGGCCGCCACCCTTCATGGCAAGCGCCATCAGGTCCTTGGCGGTGTAGACGCCCGGGACCACGTGGTAGGTCAGGATCTTGGTGAGGGCCGCCTTGTTCTGCGGCTGCACGAGGCTCTCCACCGTGCCCGGCGGCAGCTTGGCGAAGGCGGCATTGGTGGGGGCGAACACCGTGAACGGGCCCGGACCGTTCAGCGTGTCGACCAGGCCGGCGGCCTTCACGGCGGCGACCAGCGTGGTGTGATCCTTCGAATTGACCGCGTTCTCGACGATGGTCTTCTGGGCGTACATCGGCGCGCCGCCGACCATCGGGTTCTTGGCATAGGCCGCCCCGCTGGCGCCGAGGCCGAGGGCGAGGGTCAGGGCGAGCGCCTTGGCCGTGCGGCCGGTGTTCTTGGTAAGCATCGCGTTTCCTTCCGAGCCCCGATGAATGGGGCAGCGCGCGTCCTTACGGAGCCGCCGGAGGAAAAGTTTCGCCGCGCGGGATCGAATTGACGGAACGGTCGCCTCGGCCGCGACCCATTCAATGTCGGTTGTCGTGCCCGGGGCGAAGGCCACCCGTCACCGGGCTCACCCCTCGGCGTCGCAGAGCGTCTCCACCGCCCGCACATACGCCTTGGCGTCGAACTTCTTCAGAGAGTTCTCGCTCTGATAGCGGACCGTCCCGAAGACCTTGCGTTTCTGCCACGGGCGGTCGTGCAGGCCGTACACCCAGGCGACGTTGGTGAAGGAATTCGCGTCGCGCCCGTCGAGGAAGTAGCGGTTGTTGAGCCGGAGCGTGCGGGCGAACCCCTCCTCGGGCGAGGGCGACCATTCCAGGATCTTCTTGCCCCAGTACATCCGCAGCTGGTTGTGCATGTAGCCGGTCTCGCGCATCTCGCGCATGGCGGCGTTCCAATAGAGGTCGTGGGTCTCCCCGGCCGCGAGCTGCGCCTCGGAATAGGCGTGCGGGCGCGGATCCTTGGCATGCTCGGCCAGGGTCTTGCGCGCCCAGTCCGGGATCGCCTTGTCGTAGGCGTCGTAGCCCTCCGTGTAGAAGACGTGGTTCATCGCGAGTTCGCGCCGGACGATCAGTTCCTCCAGGTAGGCGCCGCGGTCGTCGGCGTCGCCGCTCCCGTTCTCGCGCACCGCGAGGGCGATCTCCACCGGCGAGATCTGCCCGAAATGCAGATAGGGGCTCATATGCGAGGCGGCGGCCGCCTCCGGCCTGTTGCGGCCGGCGCCGTAGCCCTCGAAGCCGTCCTTCAGGAACGCCGTCAGGCGCTTGCGCGCTTCGGTCTCGCCGCCGACGAAGCGCCGCACCGGCCCGACATCCCGGTCGAGGTGCATCCCGGCCAGCACCGCTTCGGGATCGGAGACGTCGATCGCGCTCTTCAGCTTGAGCGCACCGGCCGGGTGCTTCGGCTTGCGCGGCTTCAGCTCCGCGATGAACGGATCCCACAGCCGATTGAGCTTCGGCCGCAGGGTCCGGGCGGCATATTCGTGCTTCGGCGAGGCCCTCTCCACCGGAACCACCACGTCGCCCTCGACCTGGACGATCCGCGTGGTCACGGCCTCGACGATCTCCGCGTACCAGCCCTTCTGGATGGCGAGATAGCCGCGGTCGAGCACCAGGAGCGCGGCCTCTCCGGCGAGGTCGATGGCGACCCGCGCGGGGGAGCCTTTGCGCATCACGAAGCCGATCCCGCGCTTCTCCAGGCCGGCCTTCGCGTCCGCGAGACCCTGGAGCAGGAAGGCGTAGTGCCGGGCATTGGCCTCGGGGAAGCCGCTCGCGCCGTCGAGCAGGCCGAAGCAGGCGACCACCGGCACGCCGAGGTGGTTCGCCTCCTCGACGGCGAGTTCGAGGGCCGGATTGAACGTCGCCCGGTTGGCCTGCTGCAGGAGATACAGGACGTAACGCCCGTCCTCGCGCGGCGCGACATCGTTGAGGACCCGGACCCGCTCACCCTGAATCGCCATGCTCACCCTGACCCTTGCTGGACGCGTCGCGCCCGAGGCGTTCCCGTCGGCCTGGCCGGACAGCTAGAGCGGGCGATGCATTCGTCTCTGCGCCAAACGGCGTCGAGACGGCGCAGTCGAACGGCCCGGCGGGCAGTGATCCGATCGGGCAAAGACCTGCCTCTTCAGCCACTTGCACGGTGATAGACCGGGACTGAACAGGCCAAATCTGTCTTCGTCGGCCCTCCGGCCGCCTGCGACATTTTCAGCACAGCACCCGATCGATGCGTGTGCGGGCGCACAAAAGGACAGCCCTGCTGTCCTGACGGCCTTGAATTTTTCTCCCATGGGCGCAGATTGTGCAGCGCGGGATGGCGATGGCGTCGCGATCCCGCTGCCCTTCTTGGGCGTTTCCTCCCTAGACTTCGGGCCGCTCCTTCGGGAGTGGCCTTTTTTCTGTCCGGATCGTCGCCGGGCCGCCTCTGTCACCGAAGCGGGCCCGATCGGCTGGATCCCGCCCGGACCTGACGTCATGCTGTTGCCGAGCGCCGGGACAGGCGCCGGAGGACACGCCATGAGGATCCTTTCCACCGCGCTGCCGGCGCTCGCATGCCTGCTCGCCCTGGCGGGCCCGGCCCTGGCCGCAGAGGTCCCGCGCTTCGCGGTCGACCCCGCCTGGCCGAAGCCGCTCCCGAACGACTGGATTATGGGCCAGGCCTCCGGCGTCGCCGTGGACGCGCAGGACCATGTCTGGGTGATCCAGCGGCCGCGCACCCTCACCGACGACGAGAAGGCCGCGAGCCTCGATCCACCCCGGACCAAGTGCTGCAAGCCCGCCCCGCCGGTCCTGGAATTCGATCAGGCCGGCACCCTGCTGCGCAGTTGGGGCGGCCCCGGCGCCGGCTACGACTGGCCGACCAACGAGCACGGCATTCAGATCGACGGCCAGGGCTTCGTCTGGATCGCCGGCAACGGCGACGAGGATGGGCAGCTCTTGAAGTTCACCCCGGAGGGCCGATTCGTCCTGCAGATCGGCAAGTCCGGCCCGCAGACCGACAGCCGCGACACCAGCCGCCTCGGCAAGCCCGCCAACGTCGATTTCGACATGGCGGCCAACGAGGTCTACGTGGCGGACGGCTACTACAACCACCGGATCATCGTGTTCGACCGCGACACCGGGGCGTTCAAGCGGATGTGGGGCGCCTACGGCAAGCCGCCCACCGACGACAAGCTCGGTGCCTACGATCCGGCGGCAGATCCGCGCCGGCAATTCGCCAACCCGGTCCATTGCGTGCGCATCGCCCAGGACGGGCTGGTCTATGTCTGCGACCGCACCAACGACCGGATCCAGGTCTTCCACAAGGACGGCAGCTTCGTGAAGGAGTTCTTCGTCGAGACGGCGACCCGCGCCAACGGCTCGGTCTGGGAGCTGGCCCTGTGGCCGGACGCCGACCAGACCTACCTGCTCAACGCCGACGGGGCCAACAACGAGGTCCGCACCCTCGATCGCGCCACCGGCGCGGTGGTCGGGGCCTTCGGCCGGAACGGCCGCATGGCGGGCCAGTTCCACTGGGTCCACAACCTCGCGGTCGATTCCCAGGGCAACGTGTTCACCACCGAGGTGGACACCGGCAAGCGGGCGCAGAAATTCCTGGCCCTGGGGAATGTCGGGCTGCGCAAGCGGGTGCCGTGACCGCGCAGGCGCGCCACAGGTCGGATAGAGAGGGGCGGAATTCCGCACCGGCGCAGGTGGACTGATCGACCATGCCGGCCCGCCCCCTCGTCCTGTTCCCCGATCCCCGCCTCGCCCGCCCGGCCGCGCCGGTCGACGCGTTCGGGCCGCCCACGCAGGCCCTCATTGAGGATGTGTGGGACACCCTGCTGGCCGCGAGCGCCATCGGCCTGACGGCTCCGCATATCGGCGTGCCGGCCCGCGTGGTGGTGATCCGGATGTCTCCGGAGGAAGACCGGCGGATCTACCTGAACCCGACGATCCTCTGGGCCTCCCCCGAGACGGCGACCCACGAGGAGGGCAGCGTCAGCATGCCGGGGGTGCGCGAGCGGATCACCCGACCCGCCCGCATCCGGTTCGGCTACCGCGACCGCGACGGCGTGGCCCATGAAGAGGAGGCGGAGGGCTTTCTGGCCGCCGTCGTCCAACACGAGATCGATCAGCTCGACGGCGTCTTCTGGATCGACCGCCTGTCGCGCCTGAAGCGGGAGCGTCTCCTCAAGCGGTTCGACAAGCGGCGGTCGGCGTAGGGCATCGTCCCGAAAGCCGGCGCCAACGCGGGACGATGCCCTATCCTCGTGCCCGCGCCCGGATCATGAAGTTGTCGTAGGTGTATTCCGCCACCTGGAACCAGAGGTACTCCTCGTTCCGGAAGGTGCGCATCGCCTCGTAGACGCGGCGGAAATCGCCGTTCTTGGCGGCGATCTCGGCGTAGACGTCGTTGGCGTTCTTGAGGGCGGCCTCCATCACCTCCTGGGGGAACGGCCGCAGCTGCGCGCCGCCGGCGACGAGCCGGCGCAGGGCCTGGGGGTTGCGCGCGTCGTACTTGGCCTGCACCTCGGCGCCGACCTGGGCGGCGGCGGCCCGCAGGATCGCCTGGTAGGATTTCGGCAGCGCCTTCCACGCCTCGGCGTTGAACCAGAAATGCAGCATCGCGCCGCCCTCCCAGAAGCCGGGATAATGGTAGACCGGCGCGACCTTCTGCAGGCCGAGACGCTCGTCGTCGTAGGGGCCGATCCACTCCGCGGCGTCGATCTTCTTCGCTTCGAGGGCCGCGTAGATCTCGGCGCCGGGGAGCGTCTGCGGCTGGACGCCGAACTTGGCGAGCACCTGGCCGCCCATGCCGTCGATCCGGAACTTGAGACCCTGGAGATCGGCGAGGCCCTTGATCTCGCGCCGGAACCAGCCGCCCATCTGGGCGCCGGTGTTGCCCCCCGGCAGGCAGACGAGGCCGGCCTTCGCGAAGACCTCGGCGAACAGCTCGGCGGCGCCCCCCGCCTGCCACCACGCGGCGGCACCCCGGGCGTTGAGGCCGAAGGGCACCGCGGTGGCCAGAGCGAAGGTCGGGTCTTTGGCCATGGCCAGGGTCGCCGGCCCGTGGCCCATCTCGACGGTGCCCGCCGCGACGGCCTCCAGGAGACCCTCCGCGGGGACCGGCTCGCCGGGGCCGAGGACCTGAATCTGGAACCGCCCGTCGGTGGCCTCGGCGACGATCCGGCTGAGCGCCTCCGGGGCACCGAACAGGATGTCGAGGGTCTTGGCATAGGCCGAGGACAGGCGCCAGCGCAGCGCAGGGGCGCCCTCCGCCCGGGCCGGAGCGGCGAACGTGCCGGCGGCGGCGGCGCCGAGGCCAGCGGTCAGCACGGTCCTGCGCCGCGTTCCTGTCGTGCGCGTGATGAGGGTCTCGTCCAACGGCATCTCGTCCGAGCGTGTCCGATCCGTCCGGCGCGGAATCGCCGGCCGCAGCTAGCATGTCCGTGCCGGTTCCCGAAAGCCGCGGGCGGCGGGGGCAGTTCCGTCGCGGCGCGAGACGGCCGGTCCTCCCGGCCGGGGCCGCGTCCCGGATGGTGCCCACCGGCGCCCGGATCGGGACGATCTGTCTCGATGATCCGGGGCTTCGTCCCGGTTCCCATGGCCGGGACGATGCGCTAGGCGCCGGGGATGCGCTCCGAGCCCGCCGTCACCCTGCACACCGTCTGCGGCCTCGAGGAGCTGGCCGGCCACGGCGGGCGTGGCGTCAGCCACGTCCTGTCCCTGCTCGATCCGGGCACGCCGGAGCCGGAGGCCTTCACCGCCTACGGCGCCCATGCCCGCACGACCCTGCACTTCCACGACTGCCTCGGCCCCGGCGATGGCCTGGTGCCGCCGGAGCCCGAGCACGTCGCGGCGATCCTCGGGTTCGGGCGGCAGCTCGACGGGCCGGCCCACCTGCTGGTGCACTGCCATTACGGCCTGTCGCGCTCCACCGCGGCCCTCCTGATGCTGTTCGCGCAGGCCGAGCCGGAGACGCCGGCCGAAGCCCTGGTCGAGCGCCTTCATGCCCTGCGCGAGCCGGCCTGGCCCAATGCCCGGATGATCGGATTTGCGGATGCGATGCTCGGCCGGGACGGGCAGCTCAGCGCAGCGGTGTGCCGGCTCCATGCACTTCAGCTGCGGGTGCGGCCGCACCTCGCCGAGCTCCTGCGCGGGTTGGGGCGGGGCGCCGAGGTCGATGCGGCGCAGAACGGATAGGTTTTCTGCCGTTACGCTCGTTGCGCGGCAACGGACGCCGCTTCACTTCCCCGCGGGGGTGAAGCTCCCGTCCTTCCAGACGTACAGCACGTAGCCCTGGGCGGTGACGTCGCCCTTGGCGTCGAACCCGACCGTGCCCAGCACCAGATCGAACCGCTCCGTGTGCAGCCCCTGGGCGATCGGCCTCGGCTCGACCGAATGGGCGAAATTGCCGGCCGCCACCAGCGCCTGCATGGCCGCGTAGCCGTAGACCGTGGAGCCGGTGGGATCGACGCCCTCGGCCTTGAAGGCCTTCACCACGCCGCCGGCGGCGGGCTGCCGGCTCGGGTCGAGGTAAAAGGTCATCAGCACGCCGTTGCTCGCCGGACCGGCGATCTTGGCGAAGTCCGGCGTGGCGATGGCCGAAGTCCCGAACCATTGCGGGCGGAAGCCGCGGTCGGCCGAAATCTTCACGAGGCGGCCCATCTCGGCGGCATCGCCGCCGTAATAGACCACGTCGATCCCCGCACCCTTCAGGCGGTCCGCGAGGGCGGCATCGTCGCCGTCGGTCGGCGAGAACGACACCGACAGCGCCTCGTTCACGCCGATCCGGTTGAGGTTGTCCTTGGTGGCGGCGGCGAGCGTGCGGGCCGCGGGCGTCTGGTCCTGGATCAGCGCGATCTTGCGGTCCCGGAACCGCTCGGCCAGCACGGCGGCGGAGAGCCGGGCCTGATCGTCGTCGCGCCCACAGACGCGGAACACGGTCGGCAGACCCCGGTCGGTGAGCCGGGCCGCCACCGAGGCCGCGGTGATCATCACGACGCCGTTCTGGGCATAGATGTCGGAGGCGGCGATCGAGGCGTTCGAGCAAACATGCCCGACGACGAGTCGCACGTTCCCGCGCACGAAGTGGTTGGCCACCGCCGTCGCGGTGTTCGAGTCGCAGGCATCGTCCTGCACGTCGAGGGTCACGGGCTGGCCGTCGAGGCCGCCCATGGCGTTGGCATCCCGCGCCGCCGCCTCGACCCCGCGCAGCACCTGCTCGCCCACCGCCACGTAGGGTCCGGAGCGCGGGACCGCCACGCCGATCACGACGTCGGCCGCCGCCGGCATGGCCGACAGGAGCGCGACACACAGGCTCAGGGAGATCAGCGCGGGCCGGAACGGCCCGCTGGCGGGGACGACGCGTCCGATCTTCATCGGGCTCTTCTAGGCATCCTTGCGCGCGGCAGCCACAGGCGGAGGGCGTACGGCGTCCGCGCCGCATTCCCGCACCGCACCCGAAGGCCATACGCGAGGATGCGGACAAACGCGATTTTTTTCCGCCGTGCGTCCCGGCGTCGTCCCGCCTTTACTTCGCGTAGTAGTAGGCGGTTGCGACGGAGGAGACGGGTCCGGTGACGCCGCTGAAGGCGGAGAGGACCTTGGACAGTTCGGTGAAGGGGGCGTTGGACACGTAGACGAGGTCGCGGTTGCGCATGCGGAACGCCTGGGAGACGAACAGGCTGTTGGGGTCGCGCATGTCGATGCGGTAGACCACGGGCACGAGCGGCGTGGCCAGCAGCTTGGAGCCGGGGTTGAGCCGGCGCACGACGCTGGCGGGCTCGAACCGGAAGATGAAGGTGCCGGCCGGGTCGGCGGCGAAATCCGAGAGGCCGCGCGCCTTGGCCAGGGCCTGGGCCAGGGTGATGCCGTCGGCCTGGAACGGCAGCTCGGTGGCCTGGCCGAGCGCGCCCACCGCCAGGAAGGTCTGGGGATCGCGCACCAGGGTGAGCACGTCGTTGGGCCGCAGGTAGATGTTCTCCTTGGGGTTGGACACCACGGTGGTCAGGGGCACGGTGGCGGTGACCGGCCCGCGCGACAGGCGCACGAAGGTCTCCGAGACCGGCGAGCGGTTGCCGCCGGCGGCCGCGATGACGTCGAGGATGCGGTCGCCGTGGCCGGAGAGCGGCAGGCGGGCGCCGGCGGCGCCCTCGCCGGTGACGGTGACCGCCTGGGAGATCGGGCGGGTGACCGAGACCAGCACCTGCGGCTGGATGGCCTTGCCGGCGAGTTCGTTCTCGATCAGGGACTGGACGTCCTGGGGGCGGCGGCCGGCGACCTTGATCCGGCCGGCATAGGGCACCGAGATGGCGCCGTCGCGCCCGACCGGCTGCTCGGGGATGAGGGCGGATTTGGAGCCGGCGGAGAAGCGGTCGGCGACCAGCGGCCCGGAGAACAGGCCGCCGGAGCCGGCCTCCCAGACCGAGACCGAGACCATGTCGCCGATGCCGATGACCGGCTCGGCCGACGACCGGTGGTCGCCGAAGGAGGCGAGCAGGCTGTCCAGCGGCCGTCCGCGCAGGGCCTCGACCACCGCGGGGGTGACGTCGATGATCTCGTAGCGCGCCAGCATCCCGCCATCCGGGGTGGCCACCTCCGCGCCCGCCTGGATCGCGCTCGCCGTCGGACCCGCCGCGGGCAGGTACGTGCAGCCCGACATCGCCGTGACGGCGAGCAGGACGAGGGGAAGTGTTCGCATCCAGATGTTGCCCATCGGTAGTGCAGAGCCCGTGCCTAGCCCATGGCGGCCCGGGTGTCCGTAGCGGGTGAGCCACACTCCGCCGGGGACGGCCGAGCTCGCGGTTTCATCCTCGCTAAGCACAGCTTTTTCGGGGCAGACGCCCGGAATCGACCGCGACGGCCTGACCGATCCGGCCCCGCCCGCCCCGGGATGATGGTGCGGTGGCCCGGTTTCCGGACGTCTGCAAGGCCCGGAACCGCCCCCGTCCGGCTCGGCGGCGCGATACGCCCATTTCCGGACAGCGCCTGATCCCCGGCGGTTCGCCAGAAAGAGCGTTCAAGCCCCACGGAGCGCCAGGCCCCTTCCGTGCGGGCCGCCGGCATCATGCGTCGCAGTCGGACACCACCATCATGGGAACAGAAGGTTTTTCCCCTCCCCGCACGGGCTACGGGCGACGCAGGTCAAGGCACGCGGCTCATGACGCAGCGCGACAGCCCTCCTCCCGTGCGGGAGAGGGGACCCGAGTCCCGCCGGTCTGACCGGCGAGCTCGCTGAGCCCTCAAACCTGTGCCGCCCGTAACCGCGAGGGGGAGAAGAGAGTGTCTCGGCCCGCGATGTGTGAATATCTTAGCCTCTGCGGGAGAGAGCGCGCGTCGCGTCGGCTTCGAGGCGGCGATCACCACTCAACGGGGCGCACCTGGGCGAAGGTCGCGAACGATGCCCGCATGGGGACGCTAATTGGTCTGGCTCACCGCGGTGCTGATCTGGTTGTAGACCCCGCTCATCCGGGTCGCGTAGAGGCGCAGGCTTCCGGCGGCGACTAGGAAGATCAGGGAGCCGATCAGGGCATACTCGATCGCCGTCGAGCCGCGCAGGTCGCGGGCGAACTGCATCATCGCGACGGCGGCCGCACTGGCACGGCCGGAGGGGGGCATCGATCGTGCGGCGCGCTGCTCCGCCCCGCGGCAGTTCGGTTCATGCATGATTGAAACCGTCCCCCACCGCGCTCCGCCGCCCCCGAGGCAACGCGGCCGATCCCCGTATTTACCCGACCCGCTATTGCCGCTGTCTTAAACCAGTCTCCGAAAGCGTATCCTTTCGGCAGGTTACGCCCGATTCCAACCCGGGATGGCGCGTCCGAAGGATCGGACGCGCCCTGAACCGGATCAGGCGTGGCCCGCCTTGTGCCGGAGATCGTCGATCCGCTTGGAAGCCTCGGCCTTGTCGAGGTCGGGGTCGAACGCCTTCGGCTCCTTGGCCTCCTCCGACAAGGTCTTCAGGTACGAAGCCTGGGCCCCGGTCATCGGCTCGCCGCCGGTGGTCCACTGATCGGGGTCCTTGATCTGGTTCGAGACGTCCTTGGGATCGGTCTTGGGATTCGCATCCGACTTTTCGGCGTGCTGGTCGGTCTTCGAAGCGGACTTCGCGGTGGACTGGGCCATGGTTCTCTGTTCCTGCAATGTTCTAACTCCCCGGGATGAACGCGCGGGTCCCGGGCCGGTTCCGGCCGACCCGCGGACCGCGCGGTTTCATGCAGCGGCCTTTCCTTCCCCGCCCCCGATCCTATTCATGATCCCCGGCGCCGGGTCGGCGCCTCGGAGCCACGGGGATCCGGAAGATGTCCCAGAGGGTGCAGACGCGCGAGACCGGACCGGCGACCGTGGGCGCGCAGGTGCTCGTGGTCATGGGCGTCTCCGGGTCCGGGAAGAGCACCGTCGCGGCGCTGATCGCCGAACGACTCGGCTGGCTGTTCGTCGACGGCGACAGTTTCCACAGCCCGGAGCACGTCGCGAAGATGCAGGCCGGCCGCGCCCTCGACGATGTGGATCGCGCGCCCTGGCTGGCGCGGATCGCGGTCTGGGTCCGGCAGAGGCTGGAGGCCGGGGAATCGGGGGTGGTGGTGTGTTCGGCCCTGCGCCGGGCCTACCGGGACGTCCTGACGGGCGGAAGCCGGCGGGTGCGCCTCGTCTATCTGGAGGGGGACAGGGCCCTGATCGCCGGGCGCCTCGCCGGGCGCCATGGGCATTTCATGTCACCCCTCCTCCTCGACAGTCAGTTCGCCGCGCTGGAGGTCCCCGGCCGCGACGAGCACCCGATCACCGTCGGCATCGCCGAGCCGCCCGCGGTGATCGCGGAGCGTATCGTGGCGCGGCTCGCGATAGAGACCCGCCCGCGGGCGGACGGGGAGTGAGCCGATGATGATGGGATCCGACAAGGACCAGGGAAAAACCCAAGGGATCGCCCTGGTGATCTCCGACGTCGACGGCACCCTGGTGACCGGCGACAAGCGCCTCACCCCCGGGACCGTCGCGGCCGTGGCGCGGCTGCGCGCGGCGGGCATCGGCTTCAGCATCGCCTCGGCGCGACCGCCGATCGGGCTGCGCGGCCTCGTCGCCGAGCTCGGCCTCGACCTGCCGATGGGGGCGTTCAACGGCGCCAGCGTGGTGCGGCCGGACCTGTCGATCCTCGAGGAGCGGACGATCCCGGAGGCCGCCGCGCGGGCGGCCCTCGACCGGCTCCTGGCGGAGGGGCTCGACGTCTGGGTCTTCGCCGAGGGCGCGTGGTGCCTGCGCGACCCGGACGGCCCCTATACCGACCTGGAGCGCCGCACGATCGGCGCGGAGCCCCGGGTCGTGGCCGATCTCGGCACGCTCACGGGCACGGCGGCCAAGATCGTCGGCGTGAGCCGCGACCCTGTCCATCTGGCGGCGTGCGAGGCGCGGATCGGGACCGCCCTGGCCGGGCGGGCCACCGTCCACCGCTCCCAGGCCTATTACCTCGACGTCACGCCGCCCGATCTCGACAAGGGCCGGTTCGTCGCCTGGATGAGCGCGCATCTCGGCATCCCGCCGGAGCGGATCGCGACCTTCGGCGATGCCGGCAACGATCGTCCGATGTTCGCCAACAGCGGCTTCTCGGTGGCGATGGGCAATGCCGAGGACGCCGTGAAGGCGGCGGCGCACGCCGTCACCGACGGCAACGACGCGGACGGCTTCGCCCACGGCGTCGCGCGCTTCATCCTTCCTTAACGCCCCGTCCCGGACGGTGGCGCCCGCTCGGGACGATGCCGGCGATGGGCCGCAGGTGCCCCCGGCGAATGACGCCGCCTGTGTCCGCCAGGGCACAGGGCGCGCCCGTACCCCGGCCGCCCACAGCTTGCCGAAGCGGGGCCGCTTTCCGGCCTCATTTCCCCGCGACCTAGCTTGACCACAGAGCAAGCAAGACCGGGTCTCGGAATGCATCGCCTTCTCCTGGCCGCCCTCCTCGCGGTCGTGCCGGCCGCCGCCTTCGGGCAGGCGGCGCACGACAACATCGACGCGTTGATCGAGCAGCAGGCCAAGGCGAACGGCGTTCCGGCAAGCTTCGTGCACGCGGTGGTCAAGCGCGAGAGCAACTACAATCCGCACGCCAAGGGCGGCAGTGCCCTGGGCCTCATGCAGATCAAGCACGCGACCGCACGCAGCCTCGGCTATACCGGCGACGCCGCGGGGCTCCTCGACCCGGCCACCAACCTCCGCTACGGCGTGGCCTATCTGGCGGGCGCCTACCGCACCGCCCAGGGCAATCTCAGCCAAGCCTATCAGTACTACAACCGCGGCTACTATTTCGCGGCCAAGCGGCAGGGCATCTCCACTGAAGTCGCGTCTGTTGTCGCCCCCGTGGCCGCCTCGGCGAGCGCCCTGGCGAGCCTGTTCGGCGGCGGCGTCGCGGATGCGGGCGCCCCGGCCCTGGCCTACGCCCCGACCGTCGCGGCGGTCGCGGCGCCGACCGAGGCGGTCGAGGTGCCGCTGCCCCCGCGCCGTCCCACCGCCCTGACCGGCACGATCCAGTTCGCAAGTCTGTCCGTCGAACCGGCAGCTTCGGCCTCGGTGGAGCCGGCGGCGCAGGTCCAGGCCGTCGAGGTGCCGCTCCCGCCGCGCCGGCCCGCCGGCTTCGGCGCCGGGGCCGCCGCGCCGGCCGAGATGGCGGAGCTGCGTCTCTCGCCCCCGGCCGAGGCCGTTCCCGGCCCGGCCGCGACGCCGACCGCCGCCTCGGCCCCGGTCGGCGAGACCGTCGAGGTGCCGCTGCCCCCGCGGCGGCCGACCCTTCAGATGCTGGCCGCCGCCGGTCCGCGGCGCGCGCTGGCCGGCGCGGCCCTGCAGGAGGCCACCGCCCTGCCGGTCGAGTAGCGCCGCACCCCGCCCCCCCCGCCGGCGCGATCCCGGATCGGGCGCGGAGGCGCTGCGCTGCCCACACAAGGATCATGCTCAAGCCTTGACCATCGCGGCGTTCCGCAACAGATAGACCGCGCCAGCAACGTGGTTGGATCGGTACGGCACGCGCCGCTGCCGGGTCGCAGCGGCCGGATACAGGTCGCGCAAGACAGATCTTTTGGGCAGGAATACGCGGGTCTCCGCGCGCAAGGTCGGGCCGCCTTCGTCCGGGCCGCGGAGCGCGATCGATCTCGAAGCGGTAGACATGCAGGGCACGGACTCTGCTTCCAGGCTGGCAGGAAAGCGGACGGCGCCATGACCGGCGTGGTGGAACAGGAATCTCTCTTTCTCACGGACCTCGGGCGCCGCGTCAGGCACGCGCGCACCGTGCGCGGATTGTCGCGCAAGGTCCTGTCGCAGACCTCGGGCCTCTCCGAGCGCTACATCGCGCAGCTGGAGGGCGGCCAGGGCAACGTGTCGATCATCCTGCTGCGGCGGGTCGCCAACGCCATGGGCGTGCGGCTCGACGACCTGATCACCGGCAACGACGCCCTGCCCGACTGGCCGGTGGTGCGCGACCTCCTCGGCCAGGCGAGCCCGGCGCAGATCGCCGCCGCCAAACAGGCCCTGTCCGGGGGCAACCGGCCCGAGGCGGGGGACCGTCCGCGCGTGGCCCTGACCGGCCTGCGCGGCGCCGGCAAGTCGACGCTGGGCAAGCTCGCGGCCGAGCGCCTGGGCTGGACCTTCGTCGAGCTCAATGCCGAGATCGAGCGGGAGAACGCCCTCTCGGTGCAGGAGATCTTCGCGATCTACGGCCAGGAGGGATACCGGCGGCTGGAACAGGCGGCCCTGCGCCGACTCACCGAGCATCCCGGGCCGCTGATCCTGGCGACCAGCGGCGGCATCGTGGCCGAGCCCCTGACCTACGACCTACTGCTCCAGGCCTTCTACACGATCTGGCTGCGCGCCCGGCCGGAGGAGCATATGAGCCGCGTGCGCGAGCAGGGCCACCTCGCCACGACCGGCGACCACGCCTCGGCCATGCAGGAACTGCGCGCCGTGCTGGCGAGCCGGGAGCCGCTCTACGCCCGCGCGCCCGCCACCGTGGATACCTCCGACATCCCGGTCCAGACGATGCTCGACCGGCTGACCGCGGCCATCGAGGCGCGGTTCGGGCAGACGGTCGCGACGGTCGAGTGATCCGGGCCGCCGGTTTTCGATGACAGCCCCGCGGGCGACGCAGGCTCGGGATTGCCCCGGCCCTTGATCGCCGCGGTGCGGCGCACCACGCTAGAGCGTGCGCCACGATTTCGCGTATGGCGCGGCCGCCTGCCCCGCACGGACGGGGTCCGCACGCGCCGCCCGGCCAATTCGGAGTCCCGGACATGAGCATCCGCCCATGAGCGCCAGTCCCGCCCGCAATCCGGGGGCCCGCGACCTCGCAATCCTCGACCCGGTCTGGTCGCGTCTGCGCGCCGAGGCCGAGGAATTGCTGCACACCGAGCCGCAGCTCGCCTCCTTCATCGTGGCGACGATCCTGAACCACACCACGCTCGAAGGGGCGGTCGCCCATCGGGTCGCGGCCCGCCTGGGGCACCCGTCGCTGCCGGCCGAACTCATCGCCCACGCCTTCCACGAGGCGATCACGGTCGACCCCGCGATCGGACAGGCCTTCCGCGCCGATATCGGCGCGGTGATCGACCGCGATCCCGCGACCCTGCGGGCGCTCGAGCCGGTCCTGTACTTCAAGGGCTTCCACGCGCTCCAGGCCTATCGTCTCGCCCACCACGTCTGGAACCGCGGCCGGCGCGACCTCGCCCTCTACATCCAGAGCCGCGTCTCGGAGGTGTTCCAGTGCGACATCCATCCGGCCGCGCGGATCGGGCGGGGCGTGTTCCTCGACCACGCCACAGGGCTCGTGGTCGGCTCGACCGCGGTGATCGAGGACGACGTGTCGATCCTGCACGCCGTGACGCTCGGGGGCACCGGCAAGCAGCGCGGCGACCGGCATCCCAAGATCCGCCGCGGCGTGATGATCGGCGCCGGCGCCAAGATCCTGGGCAACATCGAGGTCGGGGCCTGTGCCCGGGTCGCCGCGGGGTCCGTGGTGCTCCGGCCGGTGCCGGCCAACACCACGGTGGTGGGCGTGCCCGCCCGCGTCGTCGGCACTGCGGGCTGTGACGATCCGGCCCGGGCCATGGATCAGCTGGTCGCGCTCGACCAGTTCATCCATCTGGGCGATGGGATCTGACGGGCGACCGCCGCGCTTGCCGCTCCGCCGAAGCCGTGGCAAGCCCACGGCCCATCCGCGGCGCCAGCGCTGCTGGAGCATCGACCCGGGAGCCGGACCCCGGGCGATGCGGCCGAGCCATGATATCGCATCCTCAACCCCGGATTCCGGCGATCACCGTTCGGGACGATGCGTGAGGGAGACCAGACAGCGTGACCAAAGCCGAGACCGCGAAGCTCCAGGACTACCTGCGCCGCAAGTTCGCCAACAACAACATCCGCCTGACGGCGATGAAGACCGGCGATTCCGCCGAGGTGTTCATCGGCGAGGAGTCGATCGGCGTGATCGCCGACGACAAGGAGGATGGCGACGATTCCTTCGTCTTCCGGATGGCGATCCTGGACATCGACCTCGAGGAGGACGCCTGAGACGCAACCGCCCCACCCCCCATGCGAGGCGGCCTCTGTCCGCGGCTACTTGTGCATGGGTTAACGCTACCCGCTGGTATTACTTAACAGGCGGTAAACGACGTGACTAAACTGCGCGCAACCTATACAGGAGCGCGAATAATGGTCCTCACGCCCGCCGCCCTCGACTCGATCCGGACGCTGTGCATCGGCCTCGCGCTGTCCGGGCTGATCGCCAGCGCGTTCGAGCTGTTCGCGGCGCGGCGGGCGAGCTTCAGCCTTCTGGAGCGCGGCGGCTTGCCGGCGGTGGCGGCCCTGCCCATGCTGGCCTTCTCGGCGCCGTTCATCATCCTGCGCAACACCGTGCGCGGCCGGCGGATCGAGGGGCGGCCGATCCCGTTCGTGATGCTCGCCACGGTGATCGCCTGCGGCTGGAGCCTGCTCTCGGGCCGGGTCGCCCTCGACCTCGCGGCGATGCTGGTCGGCGCCTGAGCCGCCACGGCATCGTCCCATCCTTCTCCGCTGAGAAGCTGCGCTACGGCTCCGCGGTCGCCACCTGGGCCGTGCCGTCCTTTCCCTCCAGGGAGACCCAGGCCGGGCCGTCCTGGCCGGCGCGCTTGATGAAGCTGTAGCCGGTGCGCCGCCAGGGGCGGATCGCGTCGGTCTTGTTGTCGAGGATGAAGTCGCCCCGATCGGTGCGCACGGTCAGCACCGCGTGGCCCTCGTTGGTCTCGTCGATCACCACGGTCATCAGCAGGACACGCCGCGGCAGGCCGCGCTCCACCAGCATCCGCCGCTTCAGGAGCTGATAGTCCTCGCAATCGCCCGATCCGTCGTCGGGGAAGTCCCAACGGTCGACCACGCCCCAATGCGCCTGATCGGTGAGCGGCCGGATACGGGCATTGACCCGGCGGTTCACGCTCAGCAGCGTCCGCCAGACCGCCACGGTGAGCGGGATCACGGGCGGTTCCGACGTGTCGAGGGTGCATTCCTCGGGCATGCGCGCGCAGAAATTGGTCCAGCCCGCGATGGCACGCACGGATCCGGTGGGCTCCGCCGGGGACGCTTCGCCCGGCAGGACGAGGCGCGCATGCGCGTGGGTCGTGGCGCCGCCCAGGGTCAGCAACGTCCCGACCAGGCCGAAGCTCGCGGCTTGGCGCGCCCGGCGCACCGCATCCGTCCAGCCCCGCCATCGCAGGAGCCCGAAGGTCTGGCACGTGAGTCCGCCATCCGCGTGCCGCATGGTCCAAGCCCCCGCCGCCCGATGATGACGGAAAGGTGACACGCCTTTCTGCGGCGCACAATGGGCTCGGAGGGAGACTATAACGGCCAAACCCCATTGCGGGTTCCGTTTCGCGGCGGCGTTGCATCCGCAGAACTCCGCAACCTCGCATGCAGTGCGGGAATGCCCGATCTGCGCGTCGCCCGAAGCCCTTGCTTCGCGGCCGCTTTGCCGGCTTGTCAAACCGTGCCCCCGCGCTGGATTCGCGGCGGGTCGATCGATCGTAGCAAGGCCCCGGCCAATTCCTCCGGGACGCGGGCCAGAAACAGGACACGGACATCGTGATGCAGCCCGCCATCCAGCAGGTGATCAGAGCGCTCGCCGAGGATGGTCGGGCCGGCGCGATCAACATCGCCGAACACGCGGTCGAGTCCTACCTCGCCGGCGCGCCGAGCGCGGGCGACCGGGCCCTGTCCCGGGACATCCTGGTGCGCGACCTCGCCAGCCTCCGGGGCGTCGCCCCCCACCTCGCCGGCTTCATCGGCCGGGTCGAAGCCTACGTCGCGAAGCTCGCGCCCGCCCCGCTCAGCCGCGCGGCCTGAACCGGCCCCCGCTCAGCGGTTCGCGGTCGTGACCGGGGAGGTGACGCCGCCGAGGGAGACCCAGGCGACGGCGTCCTGGCTCTCGCGCTTGATGAACACGTAGCCGGTCTTGTGCCAGGGCAGGATCGCGCTGGTCTTGTTGTCGAGCACGAGGTCGCCCCGGTCGGTGATCAGCGTGAGCACGGCGTGGCCCTCGCCCTTCTCGTCGATCACCACGGTCATGCGCATCGCCCGGCGCGGCAGGCCGGCCTCGGCCAGCAGATGGCGCTTGAGCAGCTGGAAATCCTCGCAGTCGCCGATGCCGTCCTCGGCCAAGTCCCAGCGGTCGGCCACGTGCAGGTGATCCTGGTCGGTCATCGGCTCGACCGCCTTGTTGACCCGCCGGTTCACCGACACGATCGTCGCCCAGGTCGAGGCCGTCAGGCTGATCCGCGCCGGCTCGCTCCGGTCCACCGCGCACTCCGCCCCGTAGCTCTGGCAGAACGTCACCCACGCCGCGATCGGCTTGGCATCGCCGAGCACCTGGGCGCCTACCTCCAAGGGCAAACTCGCCAGCATCTGGGCTACGGCGGTCGCCGCGAGGCCGAGCAGAACCAGCGCCCCGGCGAGGGTCACCCGAACCGTCCTGAGAAGCCCCGCAGCCATCGAACCCGTCCCCGTTGTCGAGGCCAGGATTGCGCCGCAGAGCCTCCGCGGCGCTGAAGCGGATGCGCGCAATTTTATCGATTCGCCGACGGCACCCGGCTCTCGCCCGACACCGTCGACGGGCGGCTTGAGAAGCGCCGCGAATGCGCCGCATCGGGTTTGGAGGGTGTAAACCTTGACCGTTCGGTCAGGGCTCGGGACGCTTCACGAAGGCCGCTCCGGCCCCGAAGAACGCGGCGCCGGCAGCCATCCCGGCAAGGCCTATCTGCCAGGGCGCGAGCGCACGGTCCCGCTCCAGCGTCGCCGCCGCGGCCATCCCCGCATCTTTGGTTCGGCGACGAACGTCGGTGACGCGTCCATCGCGCGGAACACCCGCGTGGGCGGCCCGGCGCGATCGAGCATCAGGCGTCGACCTCTCGGCCATCACCCCTGATGCTCGCGCGTCCCGATCGGCATGAGCTGAGATCTTCCCGGCACGCCGGCCAGGGATGCGCCCCTCACCCTGCGGTCTGGTCGAGCTTGCGCTCCGCCTCGCCCTTCAGCTCCGGGAAATCCGCCTGGGTGTAGGCCCGGCCCCGGTGCGGATCCTCGGTCACGCCGTCGTGCTCTAGGCGGCGCAGCTGCACCCGTCGGATCTTGCCCGAGATGGTCTTGGGCAGGTCGGCGACGAATTCGAGCCCGCGCAGGCGCTTGAAGGTGGCGAGCCGCGCGTTGGTGAAGCGGAAGATGTCGAGCGCCGTCTCCGGCCCGGGCGAGGCCCCCGCCACCAGGGAGACGTAGGCCTTCGGGATGGTATGGCGCATCGGGTCCGGGATCGGAACCACCGCGGCTTCCGCCACCGCCGGGTGCTCGAGCAGCACGCTCTCCAGCTCGAACGGGCTGATCCGGTAGCCCGAGGACTTGAACACGTCGTCGGCCCGGCCAACGAAGGTGTAGCAGCCCGCCCGGTCCACGAAGGCGACGTCGCCGGTCCGGTAGAGGCTGCCATCCGCCCCCGTGAGCTGGCCCTGGCCGTCGTCGTAGCCCTGCATCAGGCCGGCGGGGCGGTGCGCGCCGAGGTCCAGGCAGACCTCGCCCTCGGCGGCCGGCTCCCCGTCGGCGTCCAGCACGCGCACCCGGTAGCCCGGCAGGGGTCGTCCGAGGGCGCCCGGCACCACCGGCTGGCCCGGGCTGTTGGCCATCAGGGCCGTGGTCTCGGTCTGGCCGTAGCCGTCGCGGATCGTGAGGCCCCAGGCGCTCCGCACGCGCTCGATCACCTCCGGATTCAGCGGCTCGCCCGCCGCGCAGACCTCGCGGAGCGCGAGTTGCTTCCCGGTGAGATCCTCCTGGATGATCATCCGCCAGACGGTCGGCGGGGCGCAGAGGGTGGTGGCGCCGGTGCGCTCCAGCTGCATCAGCAGGGCGGCGGCGTTGAACGGCGCCTGATTGATCACCAGGATGGTCGCGCCGGCATTCCAGGGGGCGAAGAACGACGACCACGCGTGTTTGGCCCAGCCCGGCGAGGAGACGTTGCAATGTACGTCCCCCGGCTGGAGCCCGAGCCAGTACATGGTCGAGAGCGCCCCGACCGGATAGGACCGGTGGCTGTGGCGCACCAGCTTCGGCTTCGCCGTGGTGCCGGAGGTGAAGTAGAGGAGCAGCGGATCGTCGGCCCCGGTGGGCGCGTCGGGCGCGAAGGTTTCGGACGCGCCGTGGGCGTCGTCATAGGCGCCCCAGTCCCCCGTCGCGGGCCCGGTGACGAGGCGGATCGCGTCACCCGTGTCGAGGCCCGAGAACCGCGCGACCTGCTCCGGCCCGGCCACGATCGCCCGGGGGCGGCCGCGGGCGAGCCGGTCGGCGAGTTCGTCCGCGGTGAGCAAGGTGGTCGCCGGGATGACCACCGCGCCGAGCTTCATCGCCGCCAGCATGGTCTCCCACAGGGCCGGAACGTTGCCGAGCAGCAGGAGCAGGGGGTCGCCGCGCTTCAGGCCGAGCCCGCGCAGATGGTTGGCGACACGGTTGGACCGCGCCGCGAGTTCGCCGAAGGTGAAGCGCTGCTCGGCGCCGCTCCCGGCCTCGACGATCCGGAGCGCGTCGCGGTCGCGGCTCTCAGGGCCGGCGAGTTCGGCGTCGAACCAGTCGAGCGCCCAGTTGAACGGCACCGGATCCGGCCAGGCGAAGGCCGAGACTGCGGCGGCATAATCGGTGCGGTGGGCCAGCAAAAGATCGCGGGCCTCCCGGAAGCTGGGCATGGTCGTTCCCCCGTCGAAGTCTTGTTCGATCTGTCAGCCTTTCCCCCGCCCGCCCCGAAGCGGCAAGGCCACGGTCAGATATTCTCGAACCGGGGCGGCCGCTTCTCCACGAAGGCGGCCATGCCCTCCTTCTGGTCCCGGGTGGCGAACATGGCATGGAACACCCGCCGTTCGAAGCGGAGGCCCTCCGCGAGCGTGGTCTCGTAGGCGCGGTTGACCGCCTCCTTGGTCATCATGGCGATCGGCAGCGACATCGACGCGATGGTCTCGGCCGCCGTCATCGCCTCGTCGAGGAGCCGGTCGGCCGGGATCACCCGGGAGACGAGGCCCGAACGCTCGGCCTCGGCGGCGTCCATCATCCGGCCGGTCAGGCACATCTCCATGGCCTTGGCCTTGCCGACGAAGCGGGTGAGCCGCTGGCTGCCGCCGATTCCCGGCATGACCCCGAGCTTGATCTCCGGCTGGCCGAACTGCGCCGTGTCGGCCGCCAGGATGATGTCGCACATCATGGCGAGCTCGCAGCCGCCGCCGAGGGCGTAGCCCGCCACCGCGGCGAGGATCGGCTTGCGCACGGCGGTGAACCGCTCCCAGTCGCCGAACCGGTCGCCCGCGTACATCTCGGCGTAGGTGGCGTGCTGCATCTCCTTGATGTCGGCGCCGGCCGCGAAGGCCTTGGCTGAGCCAGTGAGGACGAGGCAGCCGATCCCCGGATCGGCATCCGCCGCGGTCGCCGCGCGGATCACCTCGGCGGTGAGCTGGGCGTTGATGGCGTTGAGCGCCTTGGGGCGGTTGAGGGTGATCAGCAGCACCCGTCCGCGCCGCTCCGTCAGGATCGTCTCGTAGGACTCGGTCACGACTCACCTCCCTGTCCGCGCAGCATATGGATGATCGCGGAAAAGTCCTCGCCGCCGTGGCCGAGACCCTCGAACAGCCCATAGATCTGGGCGGCTTCGGCGCCGAGCGGCGTCGCCGCCCCGGAGGCGAGGGCGGCGGCCTGGGCGAGCCGGAGGTCCTTGAGCATCAGCGCGGCGGCGAAGCCCGGCTTGTAGCCGCTGTTGGCCGGCGAGGTCGGCACCGGGCCCGGCACCGGGCAATAGGTGGTCAGCGACCAGCACTGGCCCGAGGAGACCGAGGCCACGTCGTAGAGCGCCTGGTGCGACAGGCCGAGTTTCTCGCCCAGGGCGAAGGCCTCGCTGACGCCGATCATCGAGATGCCGAGGATCATGTTGTTGCAGATCTTGGCCGCCTGCCCGGCGCCGGCGGCGCCGCAATGGAACACGTTCTTGCCCATCGCCTTCAGAAGCGGCTCGGCCTTGGCGAAGGCCGCCGCGGCGCCCCCGGCCATGAAGGTCAGGGTCCCGGCCTTCGCGCCGCCGGTCCCGCCGGAGACCGGCGCGTCCACGGACAGGCAGCCGCGGGCCTCGGCGAGGCCATGGGCCTTGCGAGAACTCTCGACATCCACCGTGGAGGAATCGATCAGCAGGGTGCCGGCGGGCAGGGAGTCGGCGAGCTGCGTCCAGACCTCGACCACGTGCCGCCCGGCGGGCAGCATAGTGACCACGGCATCCGCGCCCTCGGCGGCCGCCAGGGCCGAGCCTGCGACCGCGATCCCCTCGGCCCGCGCCGCCTCGAGGGAGGCCGGCGCCAGGTCGAACCCGCGGACCCTATGCCCCGCCTTCACGAGGTTGGCCGCCATGGGCCCGCCCATGTTGCCGAGACCGATGAACCCGATGGTCTGTGCCATCCCGTCCTCCCTGCGTTGTTGATCGCCGTTCCCACCCGCGCCCTCATCCTGAAAGCGGACCGGATCCCCCATGCGCCGTCCCTCCCCCCTCTGCGGGGGGAGGGACGGCGCGGTTGGGAAACGAGCGGCGCGTCATCACGCCGGCCCCGTCCGCGACCCCGGAAAAACCGGCTCCGCCCGCGTCTCCAGCCACCGGGCGATCCGGGCGGGATCGACCGCGTCGAGGCTCGCGGGGTTCCAGCGGGGGGTCTTGTCCTTGTCGATCACTGCCGCGCGGATCCCCTCGCGGAAATCGCCCTCCGCCAGGACCGCCAATGAGGCGTGGAACTCGCGCTCCAGGCAGGCCTCCAGGTTCGGGGCGGCGCGGCCGAGGCGCAGCAGGCGCAGCGTCAGGACGAGGCTCGACGGCGCCTTGGTCAGCAGAGTCTTCCGGGTCGCCGCCGCGAAGTCCGCGCCATCCGCCGCCAGGGCCGACAGGATCTCGTCCACGCTGTCGAAGGCGAAGCAGCGGTCGATCACCGCCCGGTGGGCCGCGAGCGGCGCCGGGCCCGGATCTCGGGCGAGGCGCGCGATCACGTCCCGCACGCCCGCGTGCCCGGCATTGGGCCGCAATGCGGACAGCGCGTCGATCAGGTCGGGGAGCGCCCGCGTGGGCACTATCGCGTCGGCGAACCCACACGGAATCGCGTCGGCTGCCCCGACCGCCGCGCCGGTCAGGCCGAGATAGGTGCCGAGTTCGCCCGGCGCCCGGGGCAGCAGCCAGGTGCCGCCGACATCCGGCAGGTAGCCGATGCCGGTCTCCGGCATGGCGACCCGGGAGCGCTCGGTGACGACCCGGTGGGCGGCGTGTCCCGCGAGGCCGACGCCGCCGCCCATGGTGATGCCGTCCATCACGGCGACGAACGGTTTTTCGTAAGCCGCGATGCGGGCGTCGAGGCGGTACTCGTCCCGCCAGAACGCTTCCGCGAAGGCGGTGCCGGGGTTGTCGTACAGGCTGCGCAGGTCGCCACCCGCGCAGAGGCCGCGCTCGCCCTCCCCGGTCAGCAGCACCGCAGCGAGGCCGGGATCGGCGGAGAACTGGTTCAGGGCGGCGTCGATCTCGAGGACCATGCCGTGGGTGAGCGCGTTGAGCGCCTTCGGCCGGTCGAGGCGCAGGCGCCCGAGCGCGCCGACCCGCTCGACGATCACGTCACTCATCGCCGTCCCCCGGTCAGCGCGCGGGCGATGATCACCCGCATGATCTCGTTGGTGCCTTCGAGGATCTGGTGCACGCGCAGGTCCCGGACGATCTTTTCCACCCCGTATTCGGCGAGGTAGCCGTAGCCGCCGTGGAGCTGGAGCGCCTGGTTGGCAACCTCGAAGGCGGCATCCGTCACGTGGCGCTTGGCCATGGCGCAGAGCTGCGTCGCCGCGGGATCCTTGGCGTCGAGCGCGGAGGCCGCGTGGCGCAGGAAGGTGCGCGACACCTCCAGGCTGGTCGCCATGTCGGCGAGCCGGAACTGCAACGCCTGGAAGTCCGTGAGCTTCGCCCCGAAGGCCCGGCGGTCGCCCATATAGGCGAGCGCCTTGTCGAGGGCCGCCTGCGCGCCGCCGAGGGAGCAGGCGGCGATGTTGAGGCGCCCGCCGTCGAGCCCGCTCATGGCGATGCGGAACCCCTGGCCCTCCGCGCCGAGGCGGTTGGCCACCGGCACCCGGCAGCCGTCGAAGCGCACCGCGCAGGTCGGCTGGGCGTTCCAGCCCATTTTCCGTTCTTCCGCGCCGAAGGACAGGCCCGGCGTGCCCTTCTCGACGACCAGCGCCGAGATGCCCGCGGGTCCGGCCTCGCCGGTGCGGACCATGCAGACGTAGAGGTCGCTGACGCCGGCGCCGGAGATGAACTGCTTCTCGCCGGTGAGCACGTAATGGTCGCCGTCCCGCGCGGCGCGGGTGCGGAGCGCGGCCGCATCGGAGCCGGAGCCGGGCTCGGTGAGGCAGTAGCTCGCGATCGTCTCCATGCCCATCAGGGACGGGAGCCAGCGCCGGCGCTGGGTGTCGTCGCCGCAGGCGTCGATCATCCAGGCGCACATGTTGTGGATCGACAGGAACGCGGCGACCGTCGGGCAGCCGGTGCTGAGCGCCTCGAAAATCAGGGTGGCGTCGAGGCGCGAGAGGCCGGAGCCGCCGACATCCTCACGGACGTAGATGCCCGCCATGCCGAGGGCAGCCGCCGCCCGCAGGGTCTCGACCGGAAAGGTCTTGTCCCGGTCCCAGTCGAGGGCGTGCGGCGCGATGTGCTCGGCCGCGAAGCCCTGCGCCATCTCGCGGATCGCGGTCCGGTCCTCGTCGAGCCCGAAACTCATGGGCGTGGCTCCAACAGGTCACACGGGCAATCCCCCCCCTCTGCGGGGGAGGGTGGCCCCCGAGGGGGGTCGGGAGAGGGGAACCCGGCTTCAGGATGGGGCGGAGCGGATGTGAAGGCCAGCGCCCCGTCCTGCACCGTCGCTCCCCTCTCCCGCCCCGCATCCGCAGGGCACCCTCCCCCGCAGGGGGGGGAGGGTCTTTCGCCTACCGCATCGTCGGGATGGAGAACTCCGCCCCGCTCTTGATGCCGCTCGGCCAGCGCTGCGTCACGGTCTTGGTCTTGGTGTAGAACCGGATCGAGTCCGGCCCGTGCTGGTTCAGGTCGCCGAAGCCCGAGCGTTTCCAGCCGCCGAAGGTGTGGTAGGCGATCGGGACCGGGATCGGCACGTTGACGCCGACCATGCCGACGTTCACCCGGGCGGTGAAGTCCCGGGCCGCGTCGCCGTCCTGGGTGAAGATCGCAACGCCGTTGCCGTACTGATGGGTCGAGGGCAGCGCCAGCGCCTCCTCGTAATCCCTGGCCCGGACCACCGAGAGGACGGGGCCGAAGATCTCCTCCTTGTAGATCGTCATGTCGGGCGTCACGCGGTCGAACAGCGAGCCGCCCATGTAGAATCCGTTCTCGTAGCCCTGGAGCTTGAAGCCGCGGCCATCGACGGCGAGTTCGGCGCCCTCGGCCACGCCCTTGTCGATGTAGCTCGCGACCTTCTGCACCGCCTCCGCGGTGACCAGCGGGCCGTAATCGGCCGAGCCGTCGTGCGACGGGCCGATCTTGAGCGACTCGACCCGCGGGATCAGCCGCTCCATCAGGCGGTCGGCGGTCTTCTCGCCCACCGGCACCGCCACCGAGATCGCCATGCAGCGCTCGCCGGCCGAGCCGTAACCGGCGCCGATCAGCGCGTCGACCGCCTGGCCCATATCGGCGTCCGGCATGATGATCATATGGTTCTTGGCACCGCCGAAGCACTGGGCGCGCTTCCCCGTCTGGGCCGAGCGCACGTAGATGTATTCGGCGATGTGTGAGGAGCCGACGAAGCCCACCGCCTTGATGTCTTCGTCATCCAGGATGGCGTCGACGGCTTCCTTGTCGCCGTTGACGACGTTGAGGATGCCCGGCGGCAAGCCCGCCTCCAGAAAGATCTCGGCGATGCGGAGCGGCACGCTCGGGTCGCGCTCGGACGGCTTGAGGATGAAGGCGTTGCCGCAGGCGATGGCGGGGGCGCATTTCCACAGGGGGATCATGGCCGGGAAGTTGAACGGCGTGATGCCGGCGACCACGCCCAGCGGCTGGCGCAGGGAGTAGACATCGATCCCGGGCCCCGCGCCCTCCGTGTACTCGCCCTTGAGAAGGTGGGGGATGCCGCAGGCGAACTCCACCACCTCGACGCCGCGCTGGATGTCGCCCTTGGCGTCCGGCACGGTCTTGCCGTGCTCGGAGGCGAGCAGCTCGGCGAGCGAATCATGCTCCGCGCGCATCAGCTCAAGGAAGCGCATCATCACCCGGGCGCGCTTCTGCGGGTTGGTGGCGGCCCAGGCGGGCTGTGCTGCCGCCGCGTTCTCCACCGCGGCGCGCAGCTCGGCCTTGCTGGCGAGCGCCACCTGGGCCTGAACCTCGCCGGTCGAGGGATGGAATACGTCGGCGAACCGCCCGCTCTCGCCGGCGACGGTCCGGCCGCCGATGAAGTGCCCGATCGTGCGCATGCGCGCCTCCCTGTGGGGTTTGATTTTGCGGCACCCTATCAGGATCGCTTGAGCGATAAAGCCGGATGCGCTTACAGCCGCTGTGCATCGATGCACAGCCGGAGTGCGACCATGGCCAGGGCGGGGCCCAACTGGGACGACCTGCGCTTCTTCCTGGCGGTGGCGCGGACCGGGACCCTGAGCGGCGCGGGGGCGCGCACCGGCACCGAGCACACCACGGTCGGCCGCCGGATCCGCGCCCTGGAAGAGGGGCTGGGCGCCCGCCTGTTCCACCGGAGCAACCTCGGCTACGCGCTCACCGAGGACGGGGCCAGCCTGCTCGGCGTCGCCGAGGCCATGGAGAGCGCCTTCCTGTCGGCGAGCGCCGCGACGGAGGCGGCCCAGACGGTCTCCGGCACGGTGCGGATCGGCGCGCCGGACGGGTTCGGCAGCGTCTTCCTCGCCCCCCGGATGCACCGGCTGACGGCGCGCCATCCGGGACTGGAGGTCGAGATCATGGCGACCGCCCGGATCTTCAGCCTGTCCAAGCGCGAGGCCGACATCGTGATCGGCCTGTCCGGCCCGCAGCAGGCCCGGGTGGTGGCGCGCCGGCTCACCGATTACCGGCTGTTCGTCTACGCGGCCGAAGCCTACCGCGCCACGGCGGCGCCGATCGCCGCGGTCACGGATCTCTCGGACCATCCCTTCGTCGGCTATATCGAGGACATGCTGTTCGCCCGCGAGCTGAACTACCTCGGCGCCCTGGGGCCCGCGGTGACGGCGCGCCTGCGCTCCACCAACCTCCTGGCCCAGGTCCACGCGACGCTCGGCGGCGCCGGCCTCTGCGTGCTGCCGGCCTTCATCGCGGCGGCCCATCCCGGGCTGGTGCCGGTGTTGCCTGGGGCGGTCTCGCTGACGCGCTCGTTCCACATGCACATCCACGAGGATCACCGGAAGGCGGCCCATATCCGCGCCGTGGCGGGCTTCATCGCCGCCGAGGTCGAGGCCGCGGGGGCGCTGTTCGCCGGGACGTCCGTGTCAGCGGCGGCGGTTTCGCCCGATCCTGCGGCGCCCTAAGATCGGCCGCCCCGGCAGGCCAGGACACGCGCCGGGTGGAAGGAGCAACACATGGTCGCCTCGATCGCCCTGCCCCGGCTGATGCGCGTCGGCGCCGGCGCCTCGCGGCTCCTGCCGGAGGTGCTCGGCCAGCTCGGCCTGTCGCGGCCCTTCGTGGTCACCGACCCCTACCTCGCCGGCAGCGGCCGCGTGGAGGCGCTGCTCGAACGGCTGGCCAGCGCCGGCACAAGGGCGACGGTGTTCGCCGACACGGTGCCCGATCCGACGGTCGCCTCCGTGGCGGCGGCGCTCGCCGCCCTGCAGACGGGGGATTTCGACTGCGTGGTCGGGTTCGGCGGCGGCAGCCCGATGGACACCGCCAAGGCGGTGGCGGTGCTCGCCCGCCACGGCGGCCACATGCGCGACTACAAGGCGCCCCGCCAGCAGGACGAGCCCGGCCTGCCGATCGTGGCAATCCCGACCACCGCCGGCACCGGCTCCGAGGCGACCCGCTTCACCATCGTCACCGACGAGGCCTCGGACGAGAAGATGCTCTGCATCGGGCTCGCCTACCTGCCGGTGGCGGCGCTCGTCGATTACGAGCTGACGCTGACCAAGCCCAAGCGGCTCACCGCCGATACCGGGATCGACGCGCTGACCCACGCCATCGAGGCCTACGTCTCGCGCAAGTCGAACCTGTTCTCGGACGGGCTGGCGCTCCAGGCGATGCGGCTGATCGCGCCGAACCTGCGCCGGGTCTGGACCGATCCCGGCGACCGGGCGGCGCGCGAGGCGATGATGCTCGGGGCGACGCAGGCCGGCATCGCCTTCTCGAACGCGTCCGTGGCCCTGGTCCACGGCATGAGCCGGCCGATCGGCGCGCATTTCCACGTGGCGCACGGGCTCTCGAACGCCATGCTGCTGCCGGCGGTCACGGCCTTCTCGGCGCCGGCCGCCGTCGACCGCTACGCCGCCTGCGCCCGAGCCATCGGGATCGCCGGCCCGGAGAGCGACGACCGGTCAGCGGTGTCGGCCCTGGTGACGGAGCTCGAGGCGCTCAACGACGACCTCGACGTGCCGGGCCCCCGGGAATACGGGATCGATTCGGCCCGCTGGGAGGCGCTGCTCCCGACCATGGCGGCCCAGGCACTGGCCTCCGGCTCTCCCGCCAACAACCCGGTGGAGCCCAGCGCCGACGAGATCGTGGCGCTGTATCGGCGGGTCTGGGCGGGGTGAGCGTGACAGGGCGCAACCGCGCGTCTTTCCCTCCCCCCTTTGCGGGGGAGGGTGGCCCCCGAAGGGGGTCGGGAGAGGGGAGCGACGGTGCAGGACGAAGCTCTGTGCTGTGTGAAGGTCGCGCCCTTTCCTGAAGCCGCGCTCCCCTCTCCCGACCCCTGCTGACGCAGGGGCCACCCTCCCCCGCAGAGGGGGGAGGGAGGGCGCGGTGTCCTCGGATCCGAATTGTCCCGAGACCAAGCCCCGTCGGGTCCACCCCTACTTCGCCGCTGCCGTCAGCGGGCAGCCGCTCTCGGCGGGCGACGCGTAGGCCTCCCGGCCGGGGATGGTCGAGATCTGCCGGTAGAGGTCCCACTCGCCCTTCGACTCGGCCGGCTTCTTGACCTCGAACAGGTACATGTCGTGCACCATGCGGCCGTTCGGCTGCACGACCCCGCCATGGGCGAAGACGTCGTCGATGGGCAGCGCCTTGAGCTTGGCGTTGACCGCCTCGGTCTCGTCGGTGCCCGCCGCCTTCACCGCCTTCAGGTAGGACAGGACCGCCGAGTAGGTGCCCGCCTGGATCATGTTGGGCATCCGGCCGGTGCGCTTCATGAAGCGCGCGCCGAAGGCCCGGGTCTCGTCGTTGGCGTCCCAGTACCAGCCCTCGGTCAGCGTCAGGCCCTGGGCGACCTTGAGGCCGAGCCCGTGCACCTCCGACAGGGTGAACAGCAGGGCCGCGAGCTTCTGGCCGCCCTCGACGATGCCGTACTCGGCCGCCTGCTTGATCGCGTTCGAGGTGTCGAGCCCGGCATTGGCGAGCCCGATGACCTTGGCCTTCGAGCCCTGCGCCTGCAGCAGGAACGAGGAGAAGTCCTGGTTCGAGAGCGGGTGCCGGACGCTGCCCAGGACCTTGCCGTTGTTGGCGGTCACAACCCGGCTGGTGTCGGCCTCCAGCGCCGAGCCGAAGGCGTAGTCGGCCGTGAGGAAGAACCACGTGTCGCCGCCCGCCCGGGTCAGCGCGCCGCCGGTGCCCACCGCCAGGGCCCGCGTGTCGTAGGCCCAATGGTAGCCGTAGGGTGTGCAGGCCTTGCCGGTGAGGTCGCTGGAGGCCGCCCCGGTGGTGATCGTGATCCGCTTCTTCTCCTTCGACAGGCCCTGGACCGCCAGGGCCACCGAGGAGGTGGTCAGTTCCATGATCGCGTCGACGCCGTCGCGGTCGTACCATTGCCGGGCGATCGCCGAGGCGATGTCGGGCTTGTTCTGGTGGTCGGCCGTGAGGATCTCGATCGGCACGCCGCCGACCGTGCCGCCCATATCCGCCACCGCCAACCGGGCGGCCTCCACCGAACCCTGACCGCCGAACTCGGCATAGAGGCCGGATTGGTCGTTGAGGATGCCGATGCGCACCGCGCCGCCCGAGAAGCCGCCTTGCGCCGCGGCCGCGCTGAGCGTCGCGCCCGCGCAGGCCGCCGCCAGCAGCGCGCCGCCGATTGTCCTGATCATGGTCTCCCCCCGGGTTGGTCCGAGTTCCGCTTCTGAGGCGGTTGCGGCGGCAGGATAGGTCGCGAACCCGTGATGAGCCATGGCCCCGGTCGACCGGAGGCTGAAGGATCGCGCCGATTGTGACGCGCCGCCGGCGGCCGGCCCGTTTCCGGACCGACCTTGTCCGGCTCAGTTACAATAGCTTAACCATAAGTACACGAATCCCCGCGCAAGTTCCGGTCATGGACGGCAATTCGGCCGTCTCCGGCGCGTGGCGATGCGATGAATCCAGCCCGTCTCGCCGTCCTCGGCATCGCCCTCGCGGCGGGCAGCGGGGCGGCCTTCCTGATGAGCGGCGGCGATCCACCGCCGCCCCCGCCGCCGCAGCCGAAGGCCGAGGCGCCGCCGACGCCGATGACCGACGTTCTGGTCGCCGCCATCGACCTGCCCATGGGGCAGGTGCTGCGCCCGGCGGACCTGCGCTGGCAATCCTGGCCGGACGGCGCCGTGAGCGCCGGCTTCATGACCCGCAAGATCGACCCGAAGGCCCTCGACGAGACCGTGGGCGCCTCCGTCCGCTCGGCATTCCTGGCGGGCGAGCCGATCCGCGCGCAGAAGCTGGTGCGCCCGGAGAGCGGGTTCATGGCGGCGATCCTGCCGCCGGGCCTACGCGCGGTCGCGATCACCACGGACAGCCGCGGCACGAACTCCGCGGGCGGTTTCATCCTGCCCAATGACCGCGTCGACGTGATCCGAACCCTCCGCGACGAGACCAACGGGCGCGGCGCCGCCGAGGCCCAGCTCGCCCAGACGATCCTGACCGACATCCGCGTCCTGGCGATCGGCCAGCTGATCCAGGAGAAGAACGGCACCAACGTCGTCACCGGCGAGACCGCGACCCTTGCCGTCACCCCCGCCCAGGCCGAGACCCTGACGCTGGCCCAGAAGGTCGGCGCCCTGTCGCTGTCGCTGCGCAGTCTCGCCGATGCCGGGCATCCGCCCGAAGACACCCCTCTGGCCGAAACGCCCCAGGCGCAGATGCCCGAACCCGCCTTGACCGTGGTGCGCTTCGGCGTCGCGCGGCAGCAGACGCCGTGACCGCCATGATCGCTCCGCTGCCTCCCCTGCGCCCGGCGCGGCGCCCCGACCGCCATGCGGCCAGCATCCTCGCCGTCCTCGCCGCCCTGACGGCGCCGGCCCCCGCGCAGGAGCGTCCGATCCTCGGCCCCGCGCCGGTCCTGACGGTCGGCTCCGCGGAGGCCGCCTCGACCCGCCGGGTCGAGCTGACCGCCGGCCGCTCCGTGATCGTGGATCTGCCGCGGGACGCCAAGGAGGTCTTCGTCGCGAATCCGGCGGTGGCCAACGCCGTGGTCCGCTCGACCCGCAAGGTGTTCGTGATCGGCATGGCCGACGGCGCGACCTCGATCTTCATCATGGACGCCGAGGGCCGCCAGATCGCCGCCCTCGACGTGACGGTGGCCCGGGATCTCAATCTCGGGACCCTGCGTGAATTGCTCAACCAGAGCATCCCGGGCGGGCGGTTCGACGTGCGCTCCTCCGGGGCCTCGGTGCTGCTGTCGGGCTCGGTAAACGCGTCGGCGGATGCCCAGCAGGCGATCGACATCGCCAACGCCTTCGTGGGGCTCGGGAGCACGGGCGCCGCATCGGGGGCACCGAGCGGCGGCGTCGCGGCCGGCGCCCGGGGCGCTGTGATCAACAACCTCACCATCCGCAACAAGGACCAGGTGATGCTGCGCGTCACCGTGGTGGAGGTGTCGCGCAACGTCCTGAAGCAGTTCGGCATCAACCTGAACGGCAACTGGTCGGCGCTGAACCCCCTCGGCAACGCCACCACGTCCCCCGCGCTGAGCAATGCGCTGCCGTTCCCGATCACCGGCGGGACGACGCCCACCGGCAACCAGATCCAGGCCTCGATCAAGGGCGCAGGCTTCTCGCTCCAGGCGACGCTGAAGGCCTTCGAGCAGGCGGGGGTCTCGCGGGTCCTGGCGGAGCCGACGCTGACGGCGATCTCCGGCGAGGCCGCCAAGTTCCTGGCCGGCGGCGAGTTTCCGGTGCCGTCGGCCGCGTCGAGCTGCGTCGGCGGCCTCTGCTCGGCCCCCGGCATCACCTTCAAGCCCTACGGCGTCGCCCTGAGCTTCACGCCCGTGGTGCTGGCCGACAACCGCATCTCCATCCGCGTCGCCACCGACGTGACCGAGATCGATCCCCAGACCAGCTTCAACTACACGAATGACGGCGTCACCACCGCCATCCCGGGCACCCGGGTCCGCCGCTCCGAGACCACGGTCGAGCTCCCCTCCGGCGGCGTGATGATGACCGCCGGCCTGATCCAGCAGGTCAACAAGCAGGCGATCTCCGGCCTGCCCGGCCTGATCAACCTGCCGGTGCTCGGCGCCCTGTTCCGCTCCCGGGACTACCAGCGGATGGAGACCGAGCTGATGATCATGGTCACCCCCTTCATCGCCCGGGTCATGGAGCCGAAGCAGGTCAGCCGGCCCGACGACAACTTCGTCGATGCCAGCGACGGCCAGGCGGTGCTGCTCGGCCAGATCAACCGCCTGTACGGCAAGGTCGCCCCCGCCGCCGCGGCCCCGCTCGGGCAGACCTATCGCGGCCGCGTCGGCTTCATCGTCGAGTAGCGAGCAGGATCGGACCATGACCGCACGTCATCCGCCCGCCCAGGGCCTCCGCCTCGGCAGCCTCCTCGCCGCCTGCGCCCTCGGCGCCCTGGCGACCGCCTGCAAGAGCGATCCGACCACCTCCACCGGCGCGATCGAGGTGTCGGATTACCGCGCGCGTCATCCGATCGTTCTGACGGACGGCACCCGCAGCCTCGACGTGTTCCCCACGGGGGTCGGCCACCTCGATCCCCGCCAGACCAGCGATGTCGACGCGTTCATGCTGGAATACCGCCGCTACGGGCGCGGCGTCCTCCTGATGGAAGTCCCCCGGGGGGTTCCGCCCGCCCAGGCGGACGCCGTCGCGCGCACGGCGGCCACGCTGAGTCGGCTCGGCGCGCAGGACCGGGTCGGTGCCCGCGAGATCGCCGTCACCGGCTACGTGGTGACGGCGCCGAGCCTCGCCGCGCCGATCCGGCTGAGCTTCCAGCGCATGCAGGCCAAGGTCTCCGACACCTGCGGCCTCTGGCCCCAGGATACCGGGACCAGCGACTTCGCCTTCGACTACAGCAACCGGCCCAGCTGGAATCTCGGCTGCTCGATGCAGGCGACCGTGGCCGCCCAGACGGCGGACCCGATCGACCTGGTGCGCGGCCGGCCCGAGGGCCGCATCGACACGGTCAAGCGGGTCCGGGATATCGGCCAGCTGCGCGACGGCAAGGATCCATCAACCACATGGCGGCAAGATGGGCAGACCGACGTCAAGTCCCAGGTCGGCCAATAGCCCCCTCGGCCAAGAGTCCCACGCCCGAACCCGACGCCGCCTCCCGAACGCGAACCTGAAAGCGCCGTCATGGCAGACCAGTCCGAGACAGCCGAGCGCACGATCGCCCCGGTGCCCCGGATCACCATCCAGGCGTTCTGCGAGACGAGCGAGACCGCCGCGATGATCGAGGGGGCGGCCCTCGACCGGCGCATGCAGAAGGCGCAGGTCAAGGTCCGGATGGGCGGCGGTGCCGCCGCCATCGAGGCCTACCGGCACGCGCCGACCCCCAACGTCATCCTGATCGAGACGCAGGGACCGCGCTCGAAGCCGGTCGAATGCCTCGACGCGCTGGCCGAGGTCTGCGACGAGGGCACCCGCGTCCTGGTGATCGGCCATCTCAACGACGTGACGCTCTACCGGCAGCTGATCCAGCGCGGGGTGTCCGATTACCTCATGGCGCCGGTCGAGCCGCTGACCCTGATCGCCGCGCTGTCCGACCTGTTCACCGCCCCGGGGGTCAAGCCGGTGGGCCGCACGGTGGCGGTCTACGGCGTGAAGGGCGGCATCGGCGCCTCGACGGTGGCGCACAACTTCGCCTGGGCGCTGGCCCGCGGCCAGGGCGTCCAGACGGTGATCGCCGATCTCGACATCGCCTTCGGCACCGCCTCGCTCAACTTCAACCAGGATCCGCCCCAGGGCATCGCCGAGGCGGTGTTCGCCCCGGAGCGCCTGGATTCCGCCCTGGTGGAGCGGCTGCTATCGAAGTGCAGCGACAATCTGAGCCTGCTCTCGGCGCCCGCGAGCCTCGACCGCACCATCGACCTGTCGGAGCCTGCCTTCGACGCCCTGATCGAGTATCTGCGGGCGAGCGTGCCCTGCGTGGTGCTCGACGTGCCGCACCAGTGGAACGCGTGGTCGAAGCGCGTCCTCACGGCGGCCGACGAGATCCTGATCGTGGCGGGCCCCGACCTCGCCAGCCTGCGCAACGCCAAGAACCTCCTCGGCGCGCTCAAGCACGGACGCCCGAACGACGCGCCGCCGCGGATCCTGCTCAACGGGGTCGGCGTGCCCAAGCGCCCCGAGATCGGCGCCGCCGAGTTCGCCAAGACCCTGGAGGCGCCGGTCGCGCTGACGATCCCCTTCGAGCCGACGCTGTTCGGCACCGCCGCCAACAACGGCCAGATGATCGCCGAGATCCAGGCCGGATCGAAGGTGGCGGAGCTGTTCAACGACCTCGCGGCCGTGATCCTGGGGCGGGCCGAGACCCGGCGCAGCGGGCGTGCGAGCCTGCTGGAGCCGCTGCTCGCCCGGTTCGCCGGGACCAAGCTCGGCGGCACCAAGCTCGCCGGCGGGAAGGCCTCGTAATGCGGCAGGACCGCCCCCCGGAGCCGGCCCATGTTCGGTAGGCGTCACACCGGCGGCGCTTCGGCCGCCCCCACGCCGCTCCCGAAATCGTCGGCCGCCGCTCCGGCGGCTTCGGCCCCGCGCGAGGCCGCGCCGGCGCCCAAGCGGCCCGAGCCGGTCGTCCCCGTGGTCGTCGAGGCCGCGCGGTCCGAGGATTACTACCGGACCAAGAGCCTGATCTTCGGCGCCCTGATTGAGGCGATCGACCTCACGCAGCTCTCGCGCCTCGACGCCGAGACCGCCCGGGAGGAGATCCGCGACATCGTCACGGAGATCATCGGGCTCAAGAACATCGTGCTGTCGATCGCCGAGCAGGAGGAGCTGCTCGACGACATCTGCAACGACGTGCTCGGCTACGGCCCGCTCGAGCCCCTGCTCGCCCGCGACGACATCGCCGACATCATGGTCAACGGCGCCAACCGGACCTTCATCGAGGTCAGCGGCAAGATCCAGCTGACCAGCGTCCGGTTCCGCGACAACCAGCAGCTGATGAACATCTGCCAGCGGATCGTCAGCCAGGTCGGCCGCCGGGTCGACGACGCCTCGCCGATCTGCGACGCGCGCCTGCCGGACGGGTCCCGCGTCAACGTGATCGCGCCGCCGCTCGCCATCGACGGCCCGGCGCTGACCATCCGCAAGTTCAAGAAGGACAAGCTGACCCTGGAGCAGCTCGTGCGCTTCGGGGCGATCTCGCCGGAGGGCGCGGAGGTCCTGAAGATCATCGGGCAGGCGCGCTGCAACGTCGTCATCTCGGGGGGCACCGGCTCGGGCAAGACGACGCTGCTCAACTGCCTGACCGCCTTCATCGAGCACGACGAGCGGGTCGTCACCTGCGAGGACGCGGCCGAGCTGCAGCTCCAGCAGCCGCACGTGGTCCGCCTCGAGACGCGCCCCCCCAACATGGAGGGCCAGGGCCAGGTCACCATGCGCGACCTCGTCAAGAACTGCCTGCGCATGCGGCCCGAGCGGATCATCGTCGGCGAGGTCCGCGGACCCGAGGCCTTCGACCTGCTCCAGGCGATGAACACCGGCCACGACGGCTCGATGGGCACGCTCCACGCCAACAGCCCGCGGGAATGCCTGTCGCGCATCGAGTCGATGATCTCGATGGGCGGCTTCACGCTGCCCTCGAAGACCCTGCGCGAGATGATCTGCGGCTCGATCGACGTGGTGATCCAGGCCACGCGCCTGCGCGACGGATCCCGGCGGATCACCCACATCACCGAGGTGCTCGGCATGGAGGGCGACGTGATCACCACGCAGGATGTCTTCCTCTACGACATCCTCGGGGAGGACGCGAACGGCAAGCTGATCGGGCGCCACCGCTCGACCGGCATCGGCCGGCCCAAATTCTGGGAGCGCGCCCGCTACTACGGCCTGGAACGCCGGCTCGGCGAGGCGCTCGACGCCGCCGACGTTGTGGACCGGAGCTGACGCGGATGCCGGATCTGCCCGCCGCCGCCGCGTCGAACCTTCCGATCGCCGCCGGCCTCATCGGCATCGCGGTGGCGGCGGTCGCCTACGTGGCGGTCCTGCCCCTGCTCGGCGGCGAGCGCCGGGCGAGCAAGCGCCTCAAGGCGATCAGCACCTCCGCCTCCGGGGCGGCGCTGCGGGGCGTTGCGGTCAACCGGCGCGAGCAGGTCGCCAAGACGCTCAGCGAGATCGAGGCGAAGGCCAAGGGGGCGTCCAAGGCCTCGGTGGAGCTGAAGCTCGCCCGGGCCGGCCTCGATTGGACGAAGCGGACCTTCTACACGGTCTCGGGCGTCAGCGGCGTGATCTTCGGCCTGCTGCTGTTCGTGGTCACCGACAGCCCGCTGGCCGGGGTCGGGGCCGCCTTCGCCGGGGGCCTCGGCCTGCCGGCCCTGCTGCTGCGCCGTCTGCGGCTCCGGCGGATCGCCAAGTTCAACGCGGAACTGCCCAACGCGGTCGACGTGGTGGTCCGCGGTATCCGAACGGGCATCCCGGTCGGGGATTGCTTCCGCATGGTCTCGCGGGAGGCCGAGGAGCCGGTCCGCAGCGAGTTCAAGAACGTCGTGGAGACCCAGACGCTCGGCCTGTCGCTGGGCGAGGCGGTCATGCGCCTGTTCGAGCGGGTGCCCACCCCCGAGGTCAATTTCTTCGTGATCGTGATCAACATCCAGCAGCAATCGGGCGGCAACCTGTCGGAGGCCCTGAACAACCTCTCCGTGGTGCTGCGCGACCGGGCCAAGATGCGCGGCAAGATCCAGGCGATGAGCATGGAGGCCAAGGCCTCGGCCTCGATCATCGCCTGCCTGCCCTTCGCGGTGGCGGGCATCACCACCCTCACCAGCCCCGACTACATCTCGCTGCTGTGGACGACCGATATCGGCAAGATCGCTCTGGTGGGCGCGGCGATCTGGATGTCGATCGGGATCTTCACGATCAAGAAGATGATCGCCTTCGACTTCTGAGACCCGCCCGATCCCGTCCTGTCCCTCGGAGACGGTCACGACCGACGGATCGGAAGACATCCCCCGCCGGCCGATCCGCGAAGCCCGGCGCGCCCCCCCCCGGAGCCCGTCCCATGATCGACGACATCGCCGCGAAGCTGTTCGATCCCCGGTTCATGGGCACGCTGCTGACCGCCATCGCGGTGGCCGCGACCGCCTTCGCGGTGGCGCAGCCGTTCTTCGAAACCGACAAGCTCGCCAAGCGGATGAAGCTCGTGGGCGACGAACGCGAGCAGATCCGCCGGCGCGAGCGCGCGCAGGGGAGCCGGACCACGACCCGGGCCACGCTGCGCGTCGAGCCAAAGGCCTACATGAAGTCGATCGTCGAGCGGTACCAGCTGCAGCGCTGGCTCGCCACCGACACGGCCAAGCGCAAGCTGATGCAGGCCGGCTATCGCGGCCAGGGGGCGGAGACCGCGTTCCTGTTCTTCCGCCTCGTCGTGCCCGTCGCCTCGGTGATCGGCGCGCTGTTCTACCTGTTCGTCCTGGAGGCGCTCGACGTCTCCTACCTCATGCGGTTCGGGCTGGTCATCGGGGCCGCCTACGCGGGCATCAAGGCGCCGGAGCTGTTCCTCGTCAACGCCGCCAAGAAGCGCCAGGCGGAGATCCGCAAGGCGTGGCCGGACGCCCTCGATCTCACCCTGATCTGCGTGGAATCGGGGATGGCGATCGAGCACGCCTTCCGGAAGGTGAGCACCGAGATCGCGACCTCCTCGGTGGTGCTGGCCGAGGAACTCGCGCTGATGACCGCCGAGATGTCGTTCCTGCCGGACCGCCGCCAGGCCTACGAGAACCTCGTCCTGCGCACCGGGCTCGATCCGGTGAAGGCGGTGGCGACCGCCCTGAGCCAGGCCGAGCGCTACGGTACGCCGATCGGTCAGGCGCTCCGGGTCCTCGCCCAGGAGAGCCGCGACCAGCGCATGACCGAAGCCGAGAAGAAGGCAGCCGGACTGCCGCCCAAGCTCACCGTGCCGATGATCCTGTTCTTCCTGCCGGTGCTGTTCGTGGTCATCATCACCCCGGCCATCATCCAGATCATGCGGGCGCAGTGACGGGCCGGGGGACGGCCCGTCAGCGCATGCGGCCCGGGCGGGTCGGCTCGAACACGATCCGGCGGTGGTAGGCACACCAGCTCTTGCCGTCGGCCGCCGGCGCGCCGCAGCAGATGGCGCGGTCGTTCGGCTCGCCGATGATGTACTTGCACACGAAGGCACCCGACTGTGCGAAGGGCACGCGCAGGTCGGCGGACGGCTCCTGGACAGTCTCGGCATCGCCGATCTGGGACATGCGGACGAGTTGATTCATGGTGTCGATCGGCTCAAGGTGCATCCTGCTCGGTGGGTGCAGGCCCCGGCTGGGGGGAGGGTGGAACGCCTTTCTTCCGGCAGCGACCCCGTCTCGCGTTCGTTGAAGCCATGTCCGGGGTTGCCCGCGCGATGCCGGCCTTGGTGACCGGCGCGAACGGCGTCATCATGTTGTCGTAACTGGGGTTACGGCAACTTAAAACAAGACCAACCTGCACGCGCTGCATCGGAGCACGGTGCGGGAAGCGTAGCTCCCATGGGCCGGCACCGGTTCGATTGGCATTCGCCAGGCTGACAATCGGCCCGAACGCTCCGGCTCAGGACTGGCCCGGGCGTGCAAGCCGCTGCGACCTGTGGTTTGCTGTGCGCCCTCGCGAACAGAGCCGGACCCGCCGACCATGGCCCACGCGCCCCTCGTGTCACCCGACTGGCTGCACGACCGCCTCGCCGCCCCCGACATCGTGATCCTCGATGCCTCCTGGTACCTGCCGGCCGCCGGCCGCGACCCCGAGGCCGAGTTCCGCGCGGCCCACATCCCCGGTGCCCGGCGCTTCGACCTCGACGCCATGAGCGACACCGAGTCGAGCCTCCCGCACATGCTGCCCCGTCCCGAGGTCTTCGCGGCGCGGATGCGGGCACTCGGCGTCGGCGACGGCCAGCAAATCGTGGTCTACGACGGCCAGGGCCTGTTCGCGGCGCCGCGGGTCTGGTGGATGCTCAAGGCCTACGGGGTGCGCGACGCCCTGGTGCTGGACGGCGGCCTGCCGGCCTGGATCGCCGCGGGCTATCCCACCGAGGACGGCACGCCGCATCCGCCCGCGCGCCGGCACTTCACGGCCCGCCTCGACCACGGGGCCGTGGCGGATGCGGACGACGTCGCCCGCGCCCTGGAGACCGGCTCGGCCCAGGTGGTCGATGCCCGCTCGGCGACGCGGTTCCGCGGCGAGGAGCCGGAGCCCCGCCCGGGCGTCCGCCCCGGACACATGCCCGGCGCCTGCAACCTGCATTACGCGGCGCTCCAGCGCGACGGCCACATGAAGAGCCCGGAGGAGCTGGCAACGGTCTTCGCGGCGAACGGCGTCGATCCGGACCGGCCGATCGTGACCACCTGCGGCTCGGGGGTGACCGCGGCGATCATCGCCCTGGCGCTGGAGACGATGGGCCGCCCCGCCCGCGGCCTCTACGACGGCTCCTGGTCGGAATGGGGCGCCGATCCGGCCCGCGCCGTCGCGACCGGCGCCTGAGAGCCGGGCCGAACGCGGGTCCCGGGAGAGGGACGCTCCGAGCCACTCCCTCATCCTGAGGCGCCCCGCGCCATCGGCCCCCGGAGGAGCCCTCCCGGATCGCGCGGCAGGCTGGAGACCGCGTTCGAGGCGGCTGCGCCGCACCTCAGGATGAGGGGGACGGCTGCCGCTGGCTCGCTGGACGTTCTGATCGATCGCCGGATTTGACGCGGGACCGCGGCGCACCGGTCCGCAGCCTGCCAGGCCCCCGACGCCGCCTCGACCAGGGAGCACCTGCGCGGACCGGCCAAGCGGCACCTCTGGCCGACCGGTCAAGCTCGCAGCGCGGGGCTTTGGGAACACCCCTTGACCATCGCGCGATCGATTTCGATATATCGGTTGCGCCTGCGGTTGGGCGCTCCACGGAGAAAATCATGCCGCTTCACGACACCACCGCCCTCTCGGGCACCATCCAGCACGTCTTCGCCCATCGCTTCACCATCGAGGCGGATGGCGAGACCCACCTGGCCGATCTCGGTCCGAAGGGCGCGGATGCGTTCGCACCCGTGACCGGGCTGCACGTGACCCTGGAGGGCGAGCGTCGCCCTTCGGAGATCAAGGTTACGCGGATCTCGGCCGAGGGCCGGGACCCGGTGGAGATCCACCACAAGAAGCCCCATCACGCCCCCGGCCCCAAGAAGGCGGATCCGCGGCCGGACATGGCGGCGGATCCCGATCGGGCCCGCGCGGCGGCGATATCCGCCGGCTGGACGGTCGTCGATGGGCCGCGCCGCAAGCCCAAGCACTTCGAGGTCCTGGCGCGCCGGGGCGACGGGGCGGCGACGGAACTGCACGTCGATTTCGCCGGCGCGATCTATAAGGAGAAGCCGGCCGACCCTGAGAAATGGGCTCCGCTGGCCTGAGAGCCGTCTCCGGGGGCGCTGCCCCCGGGTCCCGGCTTGCCCAACAACGAGGTCCGAGCCGCCGGGCGGCCCGGACCTTTCGCGTCTCAGGCCGCCTGCACGGCGCGGCGCTTGTCGACGGCACTCCACTGCATCAGCCCGACCATGACGGCGATGGTGGCGACGTAGACGAGCCCCTGCAGGGCGGTCGGCCGGTCGGTGTAGCCGACGAGCGCGTGCAGGATGCGGCCCGGCCAGGACGTTTCGGCGATCAGCCCGGAACTGTTCCAGAGGGTGTGGCCGAGGATGTCGACCACACCGGCATTCGCCAGGAACTGGGCGGCCTGTGCGGCGAGCCCGGCCGCGAGGAAGACGATCAGCACGCTGGTCACCGAGAACACGTAGCGGCTCGGGATCGAGGCGAGGCCGAGATAGGTCACCGCCGAGAGGAGGATCCCCGCCCCGATGCCGGCAAAGGCGCCGAACTGGATGTCGGCCCCCGAGGTACCCGAGGCGACGAGGCCGTAGAGGAACAGCACCAGCTCGGCGCCCTCGCGCAGGATCGCCGCGCCGATCACGATCGACAGGGCCGCAGCCTCGCGCTCGCCCGAGCGCACCGCCGCGCCGGCCGCGCGCAATTCGCCGGCGAGTTCCTTGCCGTGCTTGCTCATCCAGGTGTTGTGCCAGATCAGCAGCAGCACCGCGACGATCAGCACCGCCGCGTTCAGGATGTCTTGCCCGCTGCCCTCGAAGGCGTTGGAGATCCGCTCCGCGAACAGGGCGACGAGACCGGCCCCCGCCAGCCCCCCGGCGACACCGAGCAGGACCCAGCGCATGCGGCCCGGAATGCCGCGGGTCGCCGCCAGCACGATCGAGATGATGAGGCCGGCCTCGATGACTTCGCGGAAGGCGATGACGAAGGCGCCGATCATGGCGGTCTCCCAACGTTGCGGAATGTTGCCGTGCGGCGCGCGGACCGCGCTACCAGATCCAGAACATGAGCACCCAATTGACCACCGACAGGGCGGCCGCCCCGGCGATGCAGGCCGCGGCCCCGGCCTGCCGGAGGCCGCCGGCGCTGAGGCCGGCGACGCGCCAGGCGAGCCAGACGCTCCACAGGCTCGCCCCGGCCAGCAGGCCGGCGCGCATCTCAGTCACGTAGGGGATCACGATGCCGTCGCCCCGCAGGAACGTGACGGTGAGCGCCGACAGGCCCAGGAAGACGCCGCAGCCCGCCACCGGGATCAGCGTCTGCGTCAGGTGGTGGAAGCGCCGGGTCGACCAGCCCCCGAGGGCCAGGGTCGCCAGCGCCACGATCCCCGACAGGGCCAGCCCGAGGATCACCGTAGCGGCGCCGATATAGGCCAGGAGCAGCCCGCCATCGAGGAGCGTCATGACGTCGCTGCGGTCGGGATAGTTCGTCAGCACGAACCAGGGCGCGGAGGTTTCCAGCGGCCAGGTCACCCCCCGGTCGATGAGCCAGGTGGCGGCCCATTGCTTGGCCGCGACGTACCAGGGGCTCGCCGACCACTGGAAGGCCCCGACCGCCAGCGCCAGCATGCCGAACAGGATCAGCACGGTCTGGTCGAGATCCGGCTCGGTGCCGGCCACGTGCACGATCTCGTGGTTGGGCGAGCGCAGGGCGAGGCGCACCGCCCCGCGATGGCCGCTGCAGCGGGCGCACATGTGGCAGGCCCCTGCCCCGCGCATCGTCCGGACGGGCACGAGCGGCGCGCAGTTGAACGCCGCCCCGCCCCGGACCGGCTTGGGCGAGACCGCCCAGGCGGCCCGGTCGACCTGGAAGCTGATCGGGGCGAGCTTCGAGAGCACCGCGAAGACCCCGTTGACCGGGCAGAGATAGCGGCACCACACCCGCTTGTTGCGCCCGTAGAGCAGCCCGACCACGATCGCCGCCAGGGTCGAGCCGCCCAGCACCGCGAGCACCGGTTTCGGATAGCCGTACACGCTGGTCATCTGGCCGTAGACGGTGGTGCCGGCGAAGGCCAGGAACGGCCAGCCCTGCCAGGTGATCCAGCGCGGCACCGCGTAGCCGCGGCTCCAGTGGCTGGCGAACTCGCTGAGCGCCCCCTCCGGACAGAGCACCCCGCACCAGGCGCGGCCGACAAGCACCATGCTGAGGAGCACGAACGGCCACCAGATCCCCCAGAAGGCGAACTGCGCGGCCAGCGTCAGGTTGGTCCAGATATGGGCGGCGTTGCCGGGGAGCGGCAGCAGGGCCGGCACGATCACCAGAACCGCGTAGACCGCGATGATCACCCATTGCACCGCCCGGATGGCCCAGCCGTAGCGGCGCAGCCCGTCCCCCAGGCGGGCGAGCCGCGCGTCGACGGCGGCGCGGCGCGGCCCGGCCGGGGTGAGGTCGAGCGAGGAGGCCGCGGCGGTCGACGCGCTCATCTGGCCACCAGGGTCGCCTTGGCGTCCGGGTGGAAGTCGTCGAACACCTGGTAGGTGCCGGGATCGAGGGTGCGGAACACGATCGCCGAGGTCGAGCCTGCGGCGAGCGCCTTCTCGCGCTTCAGCTCCGCGCTCTCGAACTCCACGGGACTTTGGCCGGTATTGGCGATCTCCAGCTTGAACCGGGTGTTGGCCGGCACCTCGATCACCGCCGGGAGGATCAGGCCGTCACGCATCTCGACCTTGATCACCGGCATGTCGTCCGCGCGCGCGGCCGTCATCGCCCAGGCGGTGGCGAGCAGGGCGGCGGCGGCGATGCGGGCAGGACGCGGCGGACGAGACACGTGGATTCCCCGGGATTTCAGTAGGCGCCCTTCTTGCCGACGCCCGCGAAGGTGAAGTCCTGAACGACGTCGAAGGGCTCGAACCACGGCCCGACGCCCGTCTCCTTGTCCACGTGCCGGCCGAAATGGCTGTCCTTGCCGGGCGGCGCGACGGTCACCGTGAGGCGATAGCGGCCGGGACCGGACAGCTTGACGTTGTCACCGTAATGCGGCCCGTCATTGGCCACCATCGGCATCAGCATCCCGGACACCTTCTTGTCCGTGGGCTTGTCGCCGTCGAGCTTCACCGCCTCGAAATGCACCTCCAGCGCCGGCACCCAGTCGCCCTCGGCGAAGCCGTTGCGGTTGTCCTTGGCGGCGCGGATGTCGGTCTCGAGGTGGAGGTCCGATTGCGCGGCGTCGCGCATCATGCCGGCGGGCTCCATCTCGATCGGCTGCAGGTAGACGGCGGCGACCTCCAGGCCGTTCCGGGTCACGTGCGGGCCGATCGGTACCTCCTTGGCCGCGGCAGCCCCGGCGAGGAGGCAAATCACGGCCAAGCCGCCGCAAATCGGAAACCGGAGGTTCGGAAAGAGGTTCGGCGCGCGCATGACCCTGCACATAATCCGTCGCGCGCGAAGTTCAAACAGAAATTACGCCGCTCTTAAATGATAACAATTCTAATCTAAAGCCTTTCTCCGACAGGAGGTTATGTTGTTCTGGTATTCAATCGAGAAACAAGGGGTATCCTTTCGCAGGGGAAGACAATTCACTGCCGTGTGACCGGTATGATCTTGACCGCACCCGAACGACGGCGGATCGTCATGCCACTGCCATGCGGGGGCCGGACAATGGGCGCGGGTCGGGAAGAGCGATGCGGTCTCCGCTCGGTCGAGTTCCCGCGCCGACGGGCAGGGCTTGCGCGGTGGCGGGACACGACTTAGCCAGTGCTATACCTTGCTGCAGAGCCGATGCGTACCCGTTCCGTGATTCCGGCCCGCACCGCGGCCTTCCTGCTGTTCATAGGCCTGACCGCATCCGTGCGCGCGGCGGACTTCGCCGCACCGCGGCCCGCGGCGCAGGGCGCCGCCTATGCCGATTGGTCGGGGGGCTATCTGGGCCTCGAGGGCAGCGCGAGCGGCTCCTACGGCGCCTACGCTTTCGGGCCGACGACGATCGGCGGCCGTCCCGTGGCGGCCTTCAGGAGCGGTGATTCCACAGGCCGGAGCGACCAGGGGCGGAACGCCACCACGGCGGTGGGCGGCCTCTTCGGCGGCTGGACCTGGCAGACCGGACCGTGGGTCTACGGGGTCGAGGCCAACCTCGACGCGGCGAATCTGAACCGGCCGGTCGCCTCGACCCTCGCGGGCTTCGGCTACGCGGACGTGGACCCGGCCTTCACCATCGTGCGTGCCCGGACCGACCTGTACGGCTCGCTCCGGGCGCGCATGGGCTACAGCTTCGACCGGTACCTGATCTACGGCGCCTTCGGACTCACGGGGGCCAACGCGCGCTTCCAGGCGACCTATCCGGATCTCGACACGGGTGGCCAGAACACGGCGCGGCGGGAACTCGGCTATGTCGGCTTCACCCTCGGCGCGGGGGTGCAATACGCCATCACCGACCATCTCGCCCTGAGCATCGACTACCGCTACGTCGATCTCGGCGGCAGCCGGCGCTTCGCGCTGGGCGTCGTGCCCGGGGATACGGGCGGCCCGGTCACGACCCGGGCGAGCTTCACCTCGAATCAGGTCTTCGCCCGGCTGATGTGGTTCCCGGACGGGCTGAGGGTGCCGCCGGATCCCGACGAGACCGCCCCGCACGACCCCGACAACGGCGATACCGGCCGCTTCTCGCTCCACGGGCAGACGACGCTCATCGCGCAGGGCACGCCGGGCTTCCGCTCGCCCTATGTGGGCGCGCAGAGCCTGATTCCGAACCAGGCCCGGCAGACCACCACGGCCACGATCTTCCTCGGGTTCAGGCTGACCGACACGACCGAGGTCTATTACAACCCCGAATTCAGCCAGGGCTTCGGCCTGTCCCGGACGCTCGGCGTCGCCGGCTTCGTCAACGGCGAGGCCCAGAAGGCCGGCGCCCCGTTCCCGAAGCTGCGCTCGAACCGCTACTACGTGAAGCAGACGATCAACCTCGGCGGCGAGACCGTCGATGTGCCGGACGGACCCAACCAGGTCGCCACCCGCTACGATTCCGAGCGGATCACGCTGATCGCCGGCAAGTTCGCCCTGGGCGACTTCTTCGACGGCAACGTCTACGCCCACGATCCGCGGGTCGACTTCTTCAACTGGTCGCTGTGGGGCTCCTCGGCCTGGGACTTCCCGGCGAACCTGCCTGGCTTCACCCAGGGCGTCTACGCCGAGTACAACCGGCCGGAATTCGCCATCCGCGCCGCCTACACGCAGGTGCCCAAGGAACCGTCGAGCGACGTGCTCGACCCGCGGGTGTTCCGGCGCGCCGGGCTCAACGCCGAGTTCGAGCAGCGCTACGTCCTGCCGGGGCTGGACCAGCCGGGCAAGCTGCGCTTCGGGCTGTTCTCGAATGTCGGCGTCTCCGCCAACAACCGGGAGGTGGTGACCCTCACCCAGCTCGGCGCCTTCGATGACATCAACGACGCGGCCGCGGCGACCCGGCGTCCCCGCCGCAAGACCGGCGGCTACGTCAACCTGGAACAGGCGCTGACACCCGAACTTGGCCTGTTCGCCCGGGCCAGCCTGAACGACGGGCGGACGGAGAACATCTCCTTCACCGACATCGACCAGAGCTTCTCGGGGGGCCTGTCGCTGAAGGGCAAGGCCTGGGACCGGCCGGACGACACGGTCGGGATCGGGGCGGCGATGAACGGGCTCTCGCCCTCGCACCGGGCCGCCTTCGCGGCGGGCTTCTACGGGCTGCTGATCGGCGACGGCCGGCTCAACTACGGCACCGAGCGGGCGCTGGAGACCTACTACGCCCTGAACCTCACCAAGTTCGTGACCCTGACCTTCGACTACCAGTTCATCGACAATCCCGGTTACAACCGCGACCGCGGCCCGGCCCACTTCTTCGCCTCGCGGCTCCACGCGGATTTCTGAGCGGGCCGGCGATAGGGTCTTCGGCGGAAGGACCGGTGGCCCAACCGTCCTCGCGAGCGGAGCGAAGCGATCCAGGCGGCGCCACGATCGCCGGCGTCATGCGGCCCTGGGTCACTTCCTACGCGCATGACGACGGATGGCCCGCCTGAACCGAATGCCGTAACCGGCCGCCGTATCAGTCCATCCCCTCGATCACCGTCGCGCCGAAAATATCCTCGAACGCGGCCCGCAGCTGCATGTCGACTTCGGCCAAGCTCACCGGCAGGCCGAGATCGACGAGGCTCGTCACCCCGTGCTCCCGGACGCCGCAGGGGACGATCCCGTCGAAATGCGACAGGTCCGGCTCGACGTTCAGGCTGATGCCGTGGAAGCTCACCCAGCGGCGCACCCGGATGCCGATCGCCGCGATCTTGTCCTCGACGCCCGGCCCCTTCTCGGGGCGGCGCACCCAGACGCCGACCCGATCCTCCCGACGCTCGGCGCGGACGTTGAAGGCGGCGAGCGTCGCGATCAGCCACGCCTCCAGGCTCGCCACGTAGGCGCGCAGGTCGCGGCTGCGCCGGTCGAGGTCGAGCATCACGTAGGCCACGCGCTGGCCGGGGCCGTGATAGGTGTACTGGCCGCCCCGTCCCGTGGCGTGGACCGGGAACCGGCCCGGCGCCACGAGATCCTCCGGCCGGGCCGAGGTGCCGGCCGTGTAGAGCGGCGGGTGCTCCAGCAGCCAGACGCATTCGGGCGCCGTCCCGCGGGCGATGGCCTCGGCGCGGGCCTCCATCCAGGCCACCGCCGCATCGTAGTCCACGGACGCATCGCTCACGCGCCAGCCCACGGGCTCCGCGACCGGACCGGAGCCGGCCCGCTTCGGGAAGGCGTGGGGACTGACCGTGAGGCGGGGCGTGTTTACCAAGGCTTCACCATCCTGCGTCGATGGTCGAAGCCTTCAACATCCGCGGCCTGCGGTTGCAAGGTTTCGGCCGCGAGAGGGATGGCGGGTTGTGGCGGTCTTCGAGACCCTGAAGGTCGATCTGACGGTGGTGCTCGGCCGCACGCGCATGCCGCTGCACATGCTGCTGCGCATGGGCCGCGGCGCCGTGATCGAGCTCGACGCCAGCGACAGCGACATGGTCGAGATCCTGGCCAACGGCCATCCGATCGCCCGCGGGCAGATCGTGGTGACCGGCGACCGCATCTCCGTCGAGGTGACGGAGCTGATCCGCAAGGCGGCCTCGATCGTCGAGCCCGGCGCCAGCATCGGCGAGGGCGCGGCCGCGCTGCTGGAGAGCGGCTTCGCCGCCGCGTGAGCGAAGCGCTTGTCGGCGGCGGGGCGATCTGTTATCCGCTGCGCCGCGCGACACGACGGCGGCTTCGGGTTCTCCCGCGGCTGCACCGGTCGAGCGAACGGGCGGGTCTTCGCGTCCGATGCGGCCATGGCGGAATTGGTAGACGCGCTAGCTTGAGGTGCTAGTCCCGCGAGGGGTGGAGGTTCGAGTCCTCTTGGCCGCACCAATCGTTTCTCTCCCGATGAGAAGAGATTCGGTGCAGAACGATTGACGATGGCGACCGGTCCCCGGGGAGCAGTCGCCGCATATCATTCCCAGAATCGCTAGGCGCGGGACGGACCCTGATGGCAGGGATCGGTCGTCGGCGCCCGCATGATGTCCATCCCGATCGGGCCTCCGAGGGCAACCGTCGCGCCGAGCCGCAAGAGAGTGCGGTCCCGCGAGACGGCAGCCGGGGATCGACCCTGCTCCGGCTCAGCGGCCCGCTGGCGTGCCGGAATTGCCGTGCTGGAATCCCGAGGCGTTCGGCGGGCCCTTCATCTTGCCGTCCTGGCTGGGTGTGCTGTCCGGCGTGTTCGCGCCGGCGGTCCCGGTGGTCTCCGCCTTGCCGAAGCCCGCGGCGTTGGGCGAACCCTGCATACGGGGCGTGTTCCCGGACGTACCGGTGGCGCCGGCCGTCTCCGCGGCCAAGCTGGCGGTCCCCATCGACACCAGGCCGACGGCCGCGATCAGTGCGGTCATGCGCATGACAGATTCCTCGAGCGTTCCACGATCACGTCTCGCGCGTGACCGGGGCATCAACGTCCGCGCGCGACGCCTGTTCACGGCCGACGCTCACGGAAGACGGCCGCCCCCCCGACTGGCTTGGCCGCTCACTGGCGCATCATCCCGAAAGGGGGCGGCCGGTTTTCGGGAAAGAGAGGATGCGGAAGCAAGGATCGCCAGGGCTATCGGACGGTGATCGCGCTCCTGATGGTATCGTAATCGGCACGTTTCAGGACACGGCGCGTCAGGAGTTCATCGGGCGAGGCGTAGGGGCGGAACTCGATGATCCTCCGACCGATCATGCCCGCGCCGAGCCCGTTCAACTGCTCGACGGACGCCGTGTTGAGATCGACGCCCTCACCGGGCGGCACGGAGGGTTCGTGCGCCTCTCCCGGGGGCGTCTCCGTTCTCAGACCCGTCGTGGACGTGCCGTCGGATTGCCGGGCGGGAGAACCCCGATCGGCCGACGAACCGGGGGCCGCCGACGGGTTGGCCGGAGCAGCCGCGGACGGGGATGAGGCCGGGGGCGCCGTCGCGGCCATCCTCGGATCGGACGGCGATGCCGGCGCGATGGTCCGGATCGCTTGCCCCTTCGCATCCACGGGGGATCGCTGCTGTTGCGACAATGGAATGCCGGCGGAGGCCCGCTTGTCCGGGCCGCCCTGAGGGCGTGGGCCAAACCCGACCCACAGGGAAGCCAGAACGACCGCGATCACCGCCAGACCGGCGCTCACCGTCAGAACAGATCGGGTCATTCTTCCCCCTCTTTGGCTGGCCCCATGATGGTGCGGAGCCGCGACATTGTCCGTGCTTCCTCACGGATCACGCCGGGCGATTCAAGGTTCGTCCGAGCCGCGCCCGGGCGTGTCCATGCCGGGCGCCGCCGTTGCCCGGCATCGGACCCGGTCTTTCTATCGAGCCGTGCGCCGGCGGGGGCGGTGCCATGCGCCGGGATGCGCCGTGCTGCATTGACTTCGCAGCCGCACACCCGCATATCGGCGATGCAGCGTCAGCGGCCGTCATGGCCCGCTTGAGGGGGCTGCGTGACGGATCGGGCGCCACCCGGCGTGATCCGGCCCCCCTCTTCATAACGTGCATGCACCCGGGCCGCCCCATCACGCGGGCTGCCCCCTGCCAACGGACCGACTCGATCACGGCTCTGCTCGCTCATCACGCGAGGCGCCCGGCCGGTCCTGCTGCATCGGATACATCCTTGACCCAATTCACCGATTTCGGCCTTGCCCAGCCCGTGCTGCGGGCGCTCGGCGAGGCTGGCTACGTCACGCCGACCCCAATCCAGGCCCAGGCGATCCCGCCGGCCATGGAGGGCCGCGACCTCTGCGGCATCGCCCAGACCGGCACCGGCAAGACCGCGGCCTTCGCGCTGCCGATCCTGCACCGCCTCTCGCTCTCGGACCGCCGCGCCCCGCGCCGCGGCTGCCGGGTGCTGGTGCTCTCGCCGACCCGCGAGCTCGCCAACCAGATCGCCGAATCGTTCTGCGATTACGGCCGCCACCTGTCCTACACCACCACCGTGGTGTTCGGCGGCGTCACCATCAGCCGCCAGGAGCGGGCGCTGGCTCCGGGCGTCGACGTCTTGGTCGCCACCCCCGGCCGGCTGATCGATCTGATCGAGCGCCGGTCGCTGACGCTCGAGGGGGTCGAGATCCTGGTCCTCGACGAGGCCGACCAGATGCTCGACCTCGGCTTCATCCACGCCCTCAAGCGCATCGTGAAGATGCTGCCGGAGAAGCGCCAGAGTCTGTTCTTCTCGGCGACCATGCCGAAGAACATCGCCGGCCTCGCGAGCCAGTTTCTGAAGGATCCGGTGCAGGTCGCGGTCACCCCGGTCGCCACCACGGCCGAGCGCGTCGAGCAGCAGGTGATCTTCGTCCATACCGGCGCCAAGCAGGCGCTGCTCGGCCACATCCTGCGCGATCCGGCGATCGAGCGCGTCCTGGTCTTCACCCGCACCAAGCACGGGGCGGACCGGGTCGTGCGCGGCCTCGACAAGGTCGGCATCGCGGCGGCGGCGATCCACGGCAACAAGAGCCAGCCTCAGCGCGAGCGGGCGCTGGCCGCCTTCAAGGACGGCGCCTCCCGGGTCCTGGTCGCCACGGACATCGCGGCCCGCGGCATCGACGTCGATGGCGTGAGCCACGTGGTCAATTTCGACCTGCCGAACGTGCCGGAGAGCTACGTCCACCGCATCGGGCGCACCGCCCGGGCGGGGGCGGACGGGCTCGCCATCTCGTTCTGCAACGACGAGGAGAAGGCCTACCTGCGCGACATCGAGCGCATCACCCGCCAGAAGGTGCCGGTGGGGGGCTTCCCCGAGGGCTTCACGCCGCCGTCCCGCCAGGAAGCGGCCGAGATCGCCCGCGAGGAGGAGCGCCGGCCCGAGCGGCAGCAGCAGCGTCCGGGCGGCGGCCGTCCGGGCCAGCGGCCCCGGCCCCAGCAGGGGCGCCCGGAGGGTGGACGCGGCTTCGGCGGCCAGGGCGCGCCCCGGCAGGCCCGGCCCCAGGACGGACGGGTCGATGCCCGTGGCGACGGCCGCGGCCAGGCCGTGCAGGGTCGCGATGCCCGCGCGGACCGGCCCGCCCGGCCGCAGGGTGAGCAGCGCCCGAGCCAGCAGGCCCGCCCCAGCCGGGACGGCCGGCCCCAGCGGGCCGATGCCCGCCCGCGCAGCGGCGGTGGCGGCGGCGAGGGCCGCAACATCGGCTGGCTGGAGCGGGCGCCCCGCTCCTGAACCTGACCGCACCGTAGATATCTGAACAACCGCCCGGGACGGGATCGTCCCGGGCGGTTTTTTGTCAGAGACCCCCACGGGCGGGTGGCCGGGACCGGGGTCACTGATCCACGTCCTCGGCGGCACAACGCCGGGGGTGCCGCGTCTCGTCGTTCGGCACCGCGCAGCGTCCCATCGGCCCCTCCGGGCCTGGCATCGGCGCGCTCACACATCCGCGAAAGCGGGGCCGCTCGTCTCGTAACGGCTCCCTGGCGCGCTAGGTGATTGACCGGCCTTCAAGGCCGATAACCGTCAATCGTCAGGGGAAACGCCGAATGTTCAGGGTTTTCGTACCGGCTGCCGCAATCATCGTGGCGTCGCTCTCTTCGGCTCAGGCCCTCGAAGTCACGAAATCGGTCGACATCACCGCGGCGCCGGAGACGGTCTGGAAGACCGTCGGCGGGTTCTGCGGGATCGGCGACTGGCACCCCGTGATCGAGAAATGCGCCCTGTCCAAGAAGGGCGGCAAGGACGTCCGCACGCTCAGCCTGAAGGGCGGCGGAACGATCGTCGAGGAAGAGGAAGCGCGCAGCGACAAGAAGATGGATTACACCTACACGATCCTGGAGGGTCCGCTGCCCGTGACCGACTACCATTCGACGATCATGGTCGCGAAGGCCGGCACCGGCTCGAAGGTGACGTGGACGGGCACGTTCAAGGCGAAGGGGGCTCCGGACGACAAGGCCAAGGAGGCCATCGCCGGCGTCTACGAGGCCGGACTGAAGGGCCTCGCCAACAAGGCGCACTGACAGGGCCATCGGTTCGGTGCGGGAAAACGGGTCCCCGTTTTCCCGCCACCCGCGCACCCGGAGCCTCGGGCCCCATTTGTGCGGGCGCGGCCAGCGCGTGGTGGACGCCTTCCCTTCCGGGCCCGGCAACCCATCTCATCCGGCGGATGATCAGGGAGTCGGTACCATGCGGTTCGAACTCTATCGGGATGCCAAGGGCGAGTGGCGCTGGCGCCTGCGGGCGCGCAACGGCGAGGTCATCGCCGATTCGGGCGAAGGCTACGTCCGCCGCGAGGATTGCGAGCACGGCATCGCCCTGGTGCGACAATGCGCCGAGGCCCGGATCGAGGACATGACCACCAAGATCGCCTGAGGCCGCGGCCCTCAACCCACCGTCAACCCTGTCCGACACGTCGCAGCGGTTACGCTGCAACGCTTCGCTTCGCCCATGCGTTGCAGCGGTTCGGACCGGGCGGTGGGTTCTCGCTTCCCGTGCGGTTCGTCGTCCGAGACGCAATCACACGAAGGGAGTCGACACCGTGCTGAGGAAATTCCTGCTCGCGGCCCTGCTGGTGCTGGGTTTCGCGGCCGCGGCGCCGGAGGGAGCGTCCGCCGCGCCCGTCGGTCCGGGGCTCGCCCTGCCGGCCAATGCCGCCCCGGCGATGACCGAGAAGGCCCAGTACTACTACCGTCGCCGCTTCTACGGCCCGCGGCCCTACTACCGCCGGCCCTATTTCCGTCGCCGGTTCTATGGACCGCGGCCCTACTGGCGCCGGCCCTACTACCGCCGCCGGTTCTACTACTAAGCGATCGCTGACAGGATTGGTCCGGCGGCTCCCCCGAGCCGCCGGACCTTTCGGTTATCGTCCTGGCCGGTGATCGGCCGCCTTCGGGCCATGCGCTGCGTCCGGGAGGAGCGATACGGCGCTCCGGCCCCAAGATCCGGGACGAGGCATGCCGATCCCGATTCGGGATGCACCCGCGGCGTCCATGCGGTATGATGCAGGGAACGGGACCGGCGACGACAGATCGGCCGGCCCGGGAGGACGCCTGATGAACGATCTTGCGCAGCGCGCCGAGCCGGCGGCGGCGACGCCGGACCTCTGGCAATTGATCCCGCTCGAATGCATCCTGAGCACGGCCGCCATCCTGCTGGCGGCGGGGCTCAAGCTCGCCGGCCTGCTTCCCTGACGGCGCGCGACGGACGGATGGACGGCATGCAGCACGTCGGACTCGCGCAGGCCGCCAGCGTCCCGCCGCCGCCGGAGGTCGATCTGCCCCGGGGCGACCTGACCGTGCGCACCATCGCCATGCCGGCCGATACCAACGCTAACGGCGACATCTTCGGCGGCTGGGTGCTGTCGCAGATGGATCAGGCCGGCGGGATCGCGGGGGTCGACCGGGCGCAGGGCCGGGTCGTCACCGTGGCGCTGGACGCCATGACCTTCATCCGCCCGGTCCGGGTCGGCGACGTGCTGTGCGTCTACACCCGGGTCTCGCATGTGGGCCGGACCTCGATGAAGATCGAGGTCGAGGCCTGGGCGCGGCGGTTCTGCACCCAGGTGCGCGAGCGGGTCACGCAGGCGACCTTCACCTTCGTGGCCATCGACGAGGCCGGCCGCCCGCGGCCGATCCCGGCAGCGATGCCGTCGCCCCAGGCGGCGACCTAGCGCAACGCCCCGCGTTCGATCGCTCGCGGCCTGACATGCCGGCGCGTCCAGCGGGCAATGGGGGTCGGACGAGGACACCGGCCGGACTGCAGGCGCGTCCCCCTCCCCCCTCCGCGCGCTACCGGATGCGCACATCGTAGTCTGACACGCGCGACGTGCTCTCCTCCCCCTTGCGGCTACGGGCGACACCGGTTCGAAGCACGCGGCTCATGACCCAGCGCGACAGGCCCCCTCTCCCGTGCGCGAGAGAGGAACCGAGCCCCGCCGATCTGACCGGCGAGCTCGCTGAGACCTCAAACTTCTGTAGCCTGTAGCCGCAAGGGGGAGGGGTTGGAGGTGGGGGTGGTGCAGGATGAAGCGGGGCGGTGCCTTCTGCACCACCCCCACCCCTAACCCCTCCCCGCAAGGGGGAGGGAAAAGCGCCTTCCTTTCGGAAGGTTAGAGTCAGACCGAGACGTGTAAGTCCGGTCGCCTCTGTGTGGGAGGGCGCGTGTCAGCGCCGGAACCGTCTCCCTTTCCGGAAACACCCATTCGGGGCGTGCGCCGTGAATGGGTGTGCCCGAGGGGCGGAGGCGTCTCGAACCTCGTGCCGCGACGCCGACACCGCCGTCACGGACCGTGCCTCGAACCGGCCCGACCGTCTATTTGATCACCGCGCAGGCGACCCGGTCGCCGGCGCCGCCGATCGGCTGTGTGGTGTGGTCGTCCTCGTTGGCATGGATGATCAGGGCCGAGCCGTCCCCGTCCTTGAGACCGCCCTCGCCGTTGAGCGGCGTCTCGCTCCAGACCTCGGCGTTGGCCGAGCCGTCCTGCGCCACGTAGAGGTTCGGCAGGTCGCCCTCGTCGGGGCCGTCCGGGTTGAGCAGGCCGTGCTTGCTCTGATCGTGGTTCACATGCGCCTTCGAATTGAGGAACTTCGGATCCGAGCAGTCGCCGACGGCGTGGAAATGCAGGCCGTGCCAGCCGGGCGGCAGGGCGCCGGCCTGGAGGGCGACGCGCAGCACCAGGGCGTTGGCGCCGTCGCGGATCGCCAGCGTGCCGATCGTGTCGCCCTTGGCGTTCTTGATCGGCGCCGTGAAGGTCTCGACCGGCTTGGCCGCCTCCTTCGGGGGTTCTTGGGCGTGGGCGCCGCCCGCGGCGAGAGTCCCGAGCAATGCGAGCAGCGGCAGGGTACGGGTCATGCGGTGGCTCTCCTGTGCGGTCCGGTCTAGTTAGGGAGCGCGCCGGCCCGCGACAGGGCCGCGCGTCCAGACCTCTGCCGCAGATCTGCCCGGACCGCACGAAGCCCTGATGACCCGAGACCGGCCCCTCCCGGACCGCGCCCCGCCCGCGGACGATCGCCCGGGCGCCCGGCGGGCCGACCTGTTCCTGGTGGAGCACGGCCATTTCGAGAGCCGGGCCCGGGCGCAGGCGGCGATCCGGGCCGGGCGGGTCAGCGTCGACGGCCGGCCGCTGGCGCGGGCCTCGGAGCCGATCGCCCCCGGGGCGCGGATCGAGGCCGGCCCTGAGCATCCCTACGCCTCCCGCGGCGGCCTCAAGCTGGCGGCGGCCCTGGACGCGTTCCATCTGGATCCGGCCGGCCGCACCGCCCTCGACGTCGGCGCCTCGACCGGCGGCTTCACTGACGTGCTGCTCGCCCGGGGTGCGCGGCATGTCCACGCGGTCGATGTCGGCCGGGGGCAGCTCCATCCGCGGCTCGCCGCCGATCCCCGCGTCACGAACCTGGAGGGCACCGACATCCGCAGCCTCGACCCGGCCAGGCTGACGCCGCCCCCGGACTTCGCCAGCGTCGACGTGAGCTTCATCGGCCTGCGCCTCGTCCTCCCGACCCTCCCGGGGCTGCTGGCGCCGGGCTCGGCGATCGTGGCGCTGATCAAGCCGCAATTCGAGGCCGGGCGCGCCCGGATCGGCCGCGGCGGCCTGGTCCGCGATCCGGCGGTCCATGCCGAGGTCTGCGCGGCGATCCGCGCCGCTTTGGAGGGGTTCGGCGCCGCGATCCTCGGGCTGATCGACTCGCCCGTCACCGGCGGCGACGGCAATGCCGAGTTCCTGGTCGGCGCGAGGCTGCCGTGAGCGAGACGGTCACGATTCAGGAACTCGGATCCCGCGGCGACGGCATCGCGGAGGACGGGACCCCCGTCCCCTACGCGCTGCCCGGCGAGCGGGTCGCGATCCGGCGGGACGGGCGTCGCGCCGAGCTTCTCGGCGTCGAGCGGCCCTCCCCCGATCGCGTGGCGCCGTTCTGCCCCTACGTCATGCAATGCGGCGGCTGCCGGACGCAGCACCTCGCGCGGCCGGCCGAACTGGCCTGGAAGCGGGGCCTCGTCGCGCAGGCCCTGTCCCAGGCCAGGCTCGCCGTGGAGCCCGAACCCGCGATCGACGCGCACGGCGCCGGACGGCGGCGGCTTACGCTCCACGTCCGGGCGGTGGACGGCCGGGCCGAGGCCGGGCTGATGGCGGCGCGCAGCCACGCGCTGGTGCCGATCGACCATTGCCCGATCACCGTGCCGGCGCTGCACGCGGCACCCGAGGCGGCACGCCGCCTCGCCGCCCCCCTCGGCCACGGCCGAAAACCCCTCGACGTGGCGGTCACCGCCACCGACCAGGGGCTCGACATCGACCTGCGCGGCCACGGCCCGGTGAGCGCCGGCGTCGCCGCCGCCCTGGTGCGGATCGCCGGCGAACTCCGCCTCGCCCGGCTGTCGCTCCACGGCGAGCGCCTGATGGAGGCCGAACCGGTCTCGGTGGCCGGCAGCGGCACGCCCCTCTACCCGTCCCCCGGCGGCTTCCTGCAGGCCACCGCCGCCGGGCAGGCCGCCCTCACCGCGCTGACCCTTGCGGCCCTCGGGCCGCGCCCGCGGCGGGTCGCCGACCTGTTCGCGGGCTGCGGACCGCTCACCCTGGCGATGGCCAGGCAGGCCGCCGTCCACGCCGTGGAATCCGATGCGGCGGCCCTGGCCGGCCTCGACCGGGCCGCCCGCGCGGCCACGGGCCTGCGGCGGATCACCGTTGAGCGCCGCGACCTGTTCCGCCGGCCGCTGCTGCCGCCCGAGCTGGACGCCTTCGACGCGGTGGTGTTCGACCCGCCCCGGGCCGGCGCGGAGGCCCAGGCCCGGCAGCTCGCCGGGTCGCGGGTGCCGCTGGTGGTCGGCATCGCCTGCGACGCCGGCACCTTCGCCCGGGACGCGGCGACCCTCGCGGCCGGCGGCTACGGGCTCGAGACGGTCACGCCGGTCGATCAGTTCCGACACGCGGCCCATATCGAGATGGTCGGGGTGTTCCGCCGCGCCGCGCGGCGCCCGTGAGCCACGCAACCGGCCGCCGAGTCTCACGTTCTTTCGGCGATTGGAGGTTCCATGACCCGAGGATCCCTGCGCCCCCTGGCCCTGGCCGCCCTGAGCCTCGCCGTTCCCTTCTCGCTGGCGGCACAGACCGTCGCGCCGGATCAGACCGGCACGGGCGGCGGACCGGCCTCGACGGTCACGGCGCCGAACACCAACCGCCTCGGCGTGACCAAGCCCCCGGGCACCTCCCTGGGACCGGGCGAGGTCCCGACTCGGACGGAACGGCGTCGCGAGCGGACGCTGACCAACACGATCGACGGCAGCATCTGCGACGGCTGCAATTAGCGCAGCCGCGCGCACGATGGGCATCGGTTTCCGGGACGAGACGGCGCCTGTCCGTGATCGGGCGGAATGTCCCGGGTCCCATGTCCGGGGGGATCCGGGCGGTGGGGACCGGCCCGCATGCGGAGGCGCAGCGGCCACACCGCCTGAATCCGCGCCCGATCTGGCCGCCGTCCCCGCAATGCGGGTCGCGATGTCACGGAAGCGTCAGAAAACACCGCCACACCCGCGGCGCCGCTTGCGCCGGGCATCCCCGTGCCGGATTCGGACTCAACCTGGCGCTGTGTCGTGACCGTCCTGCATCCGAGACCCGTTCGTGATCTTCATCCACCAGCCCGCCATCGGCGCCGGATCCACGCTGCTTGAACGCCGCGTCATCGATCTTCAGGACACGATCCCCGAGGACACCGTCTGGCTCGACCTGATCCGCCCGAGCCGCGAGGAGGAGCTGAAGGTCGAGGCCTTCGCGGGCATCGAGGTGCCGACCCGCGAGGAGATGAAGGACATCGAGCCCTCCGAATTGCTCTACGTCGAGGAGGGCGCCCGCTACATGACCGGGCGGGTCCTGTCGAAGGTGAGCGAATCCGAGGAGCCGGGCCTGGCCGGCATCACCTTCGTCCTGCGCGGCAACCGGCTCGTGACGGTGCGCTACGAGGAGCCGCAGGCCTTCCGGATGTACACGCAGCGCGCCGGCCGCTCGATGGGCAATGGCGGCGGTTCCGTGACCTCCGGCGAGACCATCCTGGCCGGCCTGATCGAGGCGGTGATCGACCGGGCCGCCGACGTGCTCCAGCTCCAGGGCGAGCGGATCGACCGCCTGTCGGGCAAGATCTTCGAGGTGCAGGACGACCCCTCCGCCCGCAACACCGCCCTCCAGGACACGCTGCGGGCGCTGGGCCGGCACGGTGACCTGATCTCGAAGCAGCGCGAGAGCCTGGTCTCCATGGAGCGGATCCTGCTCTCGCTCTCGGCGACCTACCGGACCAACAAGGCGCCGCGCGATCTGCGGGAGGATGTCCGCTCCACCCTGCGGGATCTTCAATCCCTGGAGGAACACGCGACCTTCCTCAACAACAAGATCCAGTTTCTCCTCGACGCGACGCTCGGCCTCGTGAATCTCGAGCAGAACAACATCATCAAGCTATTCTCGGTCATGGCGGTCGTCTTCATGCCGCCGACCCTGATCGCCTCGATCTACGGCATGAACTTTAAGTCCATTCCGGAACTAGATCTCTCGTACGGCTACCCCATGGCGCTGGTCATGATGGTGATTGCCGCCGTATTCCCGTACTTTTTCTTCCGGTGGAAGAAGTGGCTGTAGCCAAGAGTGCTGGGGCAGATCCAGTAAATAATTAAGAAGTCTCTGAGAGAACGTCCGAGCCTGAAACCGCGGCCCGTCCGCGAAGACGGATGTGGCCATGCGATTCTCCCTGAAGACCGTCCTCTCCGGCGCGATCGGCCTGCTGGCGCTCGCCGCCGTCGGCCAGGGCATCGCCGGCGTCGTCTCCCTGTCGGAGATCGAGCAGAACGCCAGGGCGGTCTCCGAACGGGCCCTGCCCGCCCAGAACCTGGCCGAATCCATCGGGACGGCCGTCCGGGACGCGCGGCTGAACCTCTACAGGATCGCGGTGGCCTCCCCCGATGACGTCGCCCTGGACAAGAACCAGACGGCGCTGACCGACACGCTCGGGTCGCTCGCCGACCTGCGCCAGGCCTTCCAGACCCATCTGACGGCGCCCGCCGACCGGGCGACCTACGAGCGCTTCACCACGGCCTGGAACGCCTACCAGAACATCCAGCTCCAGGTGGTCGAGCTGATGATCGCGGGCGACAGGGCGGGCGCCCTGGCGCTCGTGCTCGATCCCGCCACGGGCGCGCAGAACGAGGCCGCGGTCGCCAGCCTCACCACGGCGATCGCCTCGGCCCGGGCGCAGACCGAAGCCAACGTCGCCGAGACCGCGCAGGAAGCCACGCAGGCCAAGCGCATCGCCCTGGCGGCCACCGTGGTCGGTCTCGCGGTCGCCGCCGCGGCGATGCTCTTCGCCATCTTCGGGATCGCCCGCCCGATCGAGCGGATGACCGGCACGATGGGCCGGCTGGCCGAGGGCGACGAGACCGTGCCGGTCCCGCATACGGGCCGCCGCGACGAGATCGGCGCGATGGCGGCCGCCGTCCAGGTGTTCAAGGACAACCTGATCCGCAGCCGCGCCCTGGAACAGGAGACCGCCCTCGCCCGCGAAGGTGCGGAGATCCAACGCCGGCGCGCCGTCCACGCCATGGCGGAATCCTTCGAGGCCGCGGTCGGCGGCGTGCTGGCGCGGGTGGCGGACGCCGCCCTCGGCCTGCGCGCCGAGGCCGAGGCGATGTCCGGCACGGCCACGGACACGGCCGAGCGCGCCGCGACGGTGTCGGGCGCCGCACAGGAGGCTGCCACGCATGTCGGGACGGTGGCGGCGGCGGCCGAGGAACTCGGCGCCTCGGTCCAGGAGATCAGCCGTCAGGTGGACGGCTCCGCCGATCTCGCCCGGGGCGCGGTGGTTCAGGCCGGGGAGACCGCGGGCCTCGTCCAAGAGCTGAGTACGGCGGCGGGCCGGATCGGGGACGTGGTCCGGCTGATCACCGATATCGCGGGCCAGACCAACCTGCTCGCGCTGAACGCCACCATCGAGGCCGCCCGGGCCGGCGAGGCCGGGCGGGGATTCGCGGTGGTCGCCGCCGAGGTGAAGCAGCTCGCCGCCCAGACCGCCAAGGCCACCGGGGAGATCACCGGTCAGGTCGGGCGCATCCAGGAGGCGACCGGACAGACCGTGGGGGCGATCGACGGCATCGCGGCGCGGATCCGCGAGATCGACGGCGTCGCGACCTCCATCGCGGCCGCCGTGGAGCAGCAGGGCGCGGCGACCCGGGAGATCGCCCGCAACGTCGCCGAGGCGGCCGCCGGGACCGGCGCGGTCACCGGGACGATCGACGCGGTGGCGCAGGCCGCCGACGCGACCGGCACGGCCGCCACGCGGATGCTGGCCTCGGCGGCGAGCCTCTCGGAGCAATCGGCGGACCTGCGCCGGGAGATCGACACCTTCCTGGCGACGGTCCGGGCCGCCTGACGACGACGCCGCCGCTTCGGGGCGCAGGTTGCGAGCGACGGTCTTCAACATCCCTGCCGGATGAGGGCACCGGCCGGATCCAACGGCGCGCCCCTCTGCGGGCTACCGGTTTCACACATCGCGTTTGGGATCATCGCACGGTCGACGGGTGTGGCAGTCCAAAGCCACCCCGCGCCTTCCCTTCCCCGCAGAGCCAACGGATTCGCACGTCTCAGTCTGACACCAACCCTCTAAAGAAGAAGCGCTTTTCCCCCCCCTTGCGGTGAGGGGTTAGGGGTGGGGGTGGCTCAGAAGGCACCGCAGCGTTCGACCCTGCACCACCCCCACCCTTGATCCCTCCCCGCAAGGGCTACGGGCGACACAGGTTAGAGGTCTCAGCGAGCTCGCCGGCCAGATCGGCGGGGCGCGGGTCCCCTCTCCCGCCCGGGAGAGGGGGCCTGTCGCGCCGGGTCACGAGCGGCGTGCCTTGAACCGGTGTCGCCCATAGCCGCAAGGGGGCGGAGAGAACGCGTCGGCCAGCGAGGTGTGAACAGCGTAGCCCCGCGGAGGGGGACGGGAGGGCGCGTGACCGTTCGGTACCGCCCTGCCCGTCGACCGGGCGATCGATCAGATCGCGATTTGTCAGTCCAATAGCCGCCGCACGATTGACCGCGCGTCGCGGCCTGCCCGACCGCCCGAGCCTCAAACCTGCGCAGACCGCCGGGATGGGGCGAATTGGATCTGCCGATCCGTCAGGCCACCGCGGCGAGGTGCTTGACCTCCGCCCGCGCCACCACCTTGCCCACCGGCGCCGCCTTGCCGCTGACCTCGGCTTCCGGAGCCAGGACCGGCGGCTGCACCCAGCGGCCGGCGTCGAGTTCAGCGATCCGGCCGTTGATCTCGCGGATCACGTAGCGCGAGAACGGGTAGACGTGCAGGTAGATCACCATGTTGGACACCACCGCCTCGAGGGCGGCCGGGTTGTGGCGGGCGGTCTCCAGGAACACGCTCCAGAAGTGCTTGGCCAGTTCCGGCCGCCGCACGGTCATCCGCCAGCACACCCGGGCCAGCGACCAGAGGTCGTGGGCGATGTGGCGCCAGTTGAGCTTCTGGGCGGCGAATTTCGGCCGCTTTACCCGCCGCGCCACGACCCGGACCCGGTCGAAGAAGTTGGCCGGATCGTAGATCTCCTCGAGCACGTCGCGGTAATCGCCCAGCACGTCGCGCTGTGGGCGCAGGGTCACGAAGTTGATCCCCTGCGTGCACTGGTCGCCCTGGTCGGCGGTGGTCGCCGCGTAGTTCTCGTAGAGGCGGCCCTCCTTGCGCAGGCGGCGCGAGAGCTGCGTGTTCGGCAGGGCGAAGAGCAGGCCGACCATGGCGATCGGGATGCCGGTCTGGCTGATGCACAGCGACATCGCCTTGCTGATGCTGTCCTTCTCGGTGTCGAAGCCGACGATGAAGCCGGCGGTGACGAACATGCCGTGCTCGTAGAGCTTATGCACGCTGTCGGCGATCGAGCGCTTGGTGTTCTGCTTCTTCTGCGTCTGGATCAGCGTCGCCTCGTCGGGCGTCTCGATCCCGGTGAACAGGGCGAAGAAGTTCGCGTCCCGCATCATCCCGAGCAGTTCCTCGTCGTCCGCGAGGTTCAGCGAGGCCTCGGTGGAGAACTTGAACGGGTAGCCGTGCTCCTCCTGCCACCGGATCAGGTGCGGCAGGAACAGCTTGATCGCCTTCTTGTTGCCGATCAGGTTGTCGTCGACGAAATCGACATGGCCGCGGTAGCCGAGGCCGTAGAGCCGGTCGAGCTCGGCCAGCATCTGCGGCGTGGTCTTGGTCCGCGGCGCGCGGCCGTAGAGCTCGATGATGTCGCAGAACTCGCAGGTGAACGGGCAGCCGCGGGAGAACTGGACGCCGATGTAGAGGTAGTGGCTGAAGGTCAGCAGGTCGAAGCGCGGGATCGGGCTCGTGGTGACGTCGGCCTTGAACTTCTCCGCCGTGAACCGGCCGCGGCGCTCGCCGGCCTCCCAGGCGGCCACGAAGGTGTCGAGGATGCCCTCGGCCTCGCCCAGCACCAGGAAATCGGCCTTGTCGTAGACCTCGGGCGTCGAGGTCGGGGCGGGGCCGCCGACGCAGACCGGCGTGCCGAGCGCCACGCACCGGTCGATGACGACCAGGCAATCCGGCTCCTGGGGGAGCATGCCCCCGGTCATCACGAGGTCGGCGGCCCGGATCTCGTCGTCGCTCAGCTCTTCGCAGTTGCGGTTGACGAGCGACACCTGCCAGCGCGGCGGCAGCATCGCGGCCAGCGTGATCAGGCCCAGCGGCGGCGCGGGCGCGCGGGCGCCCTGCAGCTCCATCGCCTCTTTGAAGTTCCACATGGAGTTTTCGTAGAACTTCGGGAACACCATCAGCACGCGCGGGGCCGTGTTCGCATCCGACATGCCAGTCAACCTCATTCCCTACAGGCGGCCCCGCCCGATCCCAATTCGACCGGGCGCAGAATCGCCCCCTGACCTGCGGGCGAATTGAGGCCGTTTTTCGCTCCCGCAGCAATCCGACGTGCCGCTGACGCCAGGACGCCCGGCCCAGCGCCCCGAATCAAGCCCGCGGGGCCGTGCGGCCGCTGCGGCGCCGCGATTGTCGGGCGGCTGCGCCATTTCCGCGACAGGCCCCGCGCCGCACACTCACGGCGCGACCCGGAAGCGCTCCGGCCGGGTCCCGTCCGCATCGGTGAAGCCGTAGATCCGGGCGAGATCGCCCGCGTGCAGCACCGCCCCGGCATGGGCGGCGACATCCGGGTCGGCCGCGAGGGCGGCCAGCGCCCGGCCCGCGTAGAGCGGACCCTCGGTGGCGTGTTCGTCCTGTCCGAGATCGTGCGCCCGCTCGGTGGCGACGAAACCCGGCGACAGGCCCAGGGCGGTGACGCCGTGCGGCGCGAGTTCCCGGGCGAAGGCCAGGGCCAGACGATTGGTGGCGGCCTTGGCCGAATCGTAGAAGATGTCGCCAAGATAGGCCTCCGTCCCGAAGGAGACGAGGGCGATCAGCCCCGCGCGCGCCGCCACCATGGCGGGGGCGACCGCGCGGGCGAGCAGCAGGGCCGGGAGCGGCCCCGCCTCCAGGAAGCCCAGATACGGCTCGGCCGAGCGGCGCCAGAACGGCGTGCCCCAGCCAGCCCCGTCGGGGTAGCGCTCGCCGTCATAGCCCTCGTTGCCGCCCCACACGCTGCAGGCCGCCACGTCGATGCGGCCGAAGCGCCGCAGCATCCAGTGCACCAGCGCGTCGGTGGCGCGCTCGGACCGGTGATCGCACAGGTAGTGGTGTCCGCGCCCGCCCGCGGCATCGACCATCCGGGCGGTGTCCTCGATCGATTCGGGCCGCATCTCGGTGCGCGCCCCGGTCTCGCTGGAGCGGGCGGTGACGATCACCGTGGCCCCGGCCTCCCCCAGGGCCCGGGCGAGCCCCCGCCCGACGCCCCGCGACGCCCCCGCCACCAGGCAGATTTTCCGGGACAGATCGGGCGTGCTCACGCCGACGAAGCAGGCTTGGCGCGCGACAGGAAGGCGGCGAGCCGCTCCTGCGATTCCGGCGAGCGCAGCTGCGCGTCGAAGGCCCTGGCCTCCGCCTCCAGGGCTGCCTCGACCTGAGCCTGGTCGCCCCGGATCAGCGCCCGGGAGGCGGCCAGCGCCCCGCGCGGCAGGGCGGCGAGCTTGGCCGCCTGGGCGAGGGCCTGCTCGACCAGCATGTCGGCCGGCAGCACCGCGTTGACGAGGCCGAGCGCCTGCGCCTCGTCGGCATCGAGGGGGCGGGACAGGAGCAGCAGCTCCGTCGCCCGGAGCCGGCCGACCCGCAGCGGCAGCAGGTAGCTCGACGCCGCCTCCGGCACGAGGCCGAGTTCCACGAAGGGCATGCGCAGCCGCGCCGCCGGGCTGGCGTAGACGAGGTCGCAGTGCAGGCACAGGGTCGCGCCGATGCCCACCGCGATCCCGTCGACCGCCGCCACCAGCGGGGTGCGCGTCCGGGCGAGCTGGCGGATGAAGGCCAGCGCCGGCGAGGCGCTGAACCCGTCCCCGGCCCGGCCCATGAAGTCGGCGAGGTCGTTGCCGGCACTGAACATGCCCGGCTGGCCGGTGAAGACCACGGCGCCGATACTCTCCGAAGCGTCGGCCTCGGCGAGGGCGTCGCGCATGGCGTCGTACATCGCACCGGTGAGCGCGTTCTTCTTCTCCGGGCGGTTCAGGGTGATCAGGCGGACGCCGCCCTGGAGATCGTCGATCGCGATGGTGTCGGCCATGTCGTCCCCTCAAACCGCCAGCGCCAGCGCGGCCTCATCCGTGAAGGCACCGCCCTCGGCAACGCTCTGCTCCAACCCGCCCGCGGCCACGAGGAGATTCTCGGCGTAGAACCGGGCGAGCGCGATGCGGCCGGCATGGGCGGGGTCGGTATCGCCGGCCTTCAGGGCCGCGCTCGCCGCCAGCGCGCTCCGCGCCAGGCAGGCCCCTCCCAGGACCAGGCCGAACAGGCGCAGATACGGGCTCGCCCCGGCCAAAGCCGCCTCCGGGCGGTTCGAGGCCAGAGCCGCGAGCTGGTGACTGGTCGCCCGGTCGAGGCTGCCGATCCCGTCCCGCAGCCGCGCCGCCATATGGCCGAAGGCGGGGTCGCCCGCCTTGAGCATCTGTTCCGTGGCCCGGCGCATCCAGGCGATCTGCGACCGGGCGGTGGCGCCGCCGTTGAGCGGCAGCTTGCGGGCGGTGAGGTCGATGGCCTGGATGCCGTTGGTGCCCTCGTAGATGCCGAGGATGCGGGCGTCGCGCATCAGCTGTGCCGCCCCGGTCTCCTCCACGAAGCCCATGCCGCCATGGACCTGCACGCCGAGCGAGGTCACCTCGTTGGCGAGGTCCGTGGAAAAGGCCTTCGCCACCGGGGTCAGCAGGGAGGCGCGGTCCAGGCCGGCCTGGCCCTCCGCCCCCTTCGACGCGTCGAGGGCGGCGGCGGTGAGGTAGCAGATGCCCCGGGCCGCGGCCGTATAGGCCTTCATGGTCAGCAGCATGCGCTGCACGTCCGGATGGGCCGCGATCGGGCTCGTCGCCTCGGCGGCGCCGATCGCCCGGCCCTGGCGGCGCTCCCGCGCGTAGGCGAGCGCCCGCTGGGTCGCGGCCTCGGCGACGCCGACGCCCTGGAGGCCGACGTTGAGCCGCGCCGCGTTCATCATCGTGAACATGCAGGCCAGCCCCTTGTTCTCCTGGCCGATCAGCCAGCCGGTGGCGCCGCCGTCGTCGCCGAAGGCCATGGAGCAGGTCGGCGAGGCGTGGATCCCAAGCTTGTGCTCGACGCCCGCGCAGCGGAGGTCGTTGCGGCTCCCGTCCGGCAGCACCTTCGGCACCAGGAACAGGGAGATGCCCCGCGTGCCCACGGGCGCGTCCGGCAGCCGGGCCAGGACGAGGTGGACAATGTTGTCCGAGAGATCGTGTTCGCCGTAGGTGATGTAGATCTTGGTGCCGGTGATCCGGTAGGTGCCGTCGCCCGCCGGAACGGCCCGGGTCCGCAGCAGGGCGAGGTCGGAGCCCGCCTGCGGCTCGGTCAGGTTCATGGTGGCGGGCCATTCCCCCGAGACCAGTTTCTCGAGATACCGCGCCTTCAGAGCGTCGGAGCCGTGGGCCGCCAGCGCCTCGATGCCGCCCTGGGTCAGGAGCGGGCAGAGGCCGAAGGCGAGGTTGGCGCCGTTCCACATCTCAGTGCAGGCGGCCTCGATCAGCTTCGGCAGGCCCTGGCCGCCGTGATCGGCCTCCGCCGAGAGCCCGTTCCAGCCGCCTTCGGTGAAGGTGCGGTAGGCCTCGCGCCAGCCCGGCGGCGTGGTGACGCGCCCGTCCGCGAACGGCGTGCCGTACCGGTCGCCGACCCGGTTGAGCGGGGCGATCACCCCGGCGGCGACCCGCCCGGCCTCGGTGAGGATCGCCTCGGCATCCTCCTGATCGAACGCCCCGAGCCCGGCCACGTGGCGGAGGCTGAACAGCATCTCGGGGACCGGGGCGCGGTAACTCATACGATCCTCCTCGTCGCGGCCCGCCCATTCGACCCGGGGCGGGTTTGACCGCGCCCGCGGAGCGGGTCTACGGCGGGCCGAGGATAGGCGCGTGCGCGGCGCGCCGCCATCACCCCGTGGAACGGCTTCCCGCATGAACGATCCCGGGTCAACGGTCCCGGCCGCGACCCGGCGGCTCGCCCCCGACGCGGCCGGCCTCGGCGAGGCCGCCGCGCTCCTGCGGGCGGGCGGCCTCGTGGCCTTCCCCACCGAGACGGTCTACGGCCTCGGGGCGGACGCCACCGACGCGCGCGCGGTGGCGCGGATCTTCGCCGCGAAGGACCGGCCGCGCTTCAACCCGCTGATCGCGCATCTCCCGGATACGGCCGCGGCCCTGGCGGAGGGCCTGTTCGACGATCCGGCGCGCCGCCTCGCCGAGGCGTTCTGGCCGGGCCCGCTCACCCTGGTGGTGCCGGCGCGACCGGGCACGGGGGTCTGCGACCTCGCCCGCGCCGGCCTGCCGAGCGTCGCCCTGCGGGTGCCGGCGCATCCGCTCGCGCGGGACCTCTTGGACCGGGTCGGCCGGCCGGTGGCGGCGCCCTCGGCCAACCGCTCGGGCCGGGTCAGCCCGACCCGGGCGGACCATGTCCTCGCCGATCTCACAGGCCGGATCGCCGCGGTGCTCGACGGCGGCGATACGCCGGTGGGCGTCGAATCGACCGTGGTGGCCTGCCTCGGCGGCACGCCGCGGTTGCTGCGGCCGGGGGGAACCACCCGGGCGGCGCTGCGCGCGGTCCTGGGCTTCGCGCCGGACGGTCCCGCTGCGGACGATGCCGACCGGCCGGGAGGGCCGGGCTTGCTCGCCTCGCACTACGCGCCGCGGGCGCGGGTACGCCTCGACATCGTGAGCCTTGAGCCCGGGGAGGCGCTGCTGCTGTTCGGCGCCGGCCAGCCCGAGGGTCATGCGCGGGCCTGCGCCACCCTGAACCTGAGCCCTGCGGGGGACCCGGCCGAGGCGGCGTCCCGCCTGTTCGGGGCGCTGCGCGACCTCGACGCCTCGGGGGCCGCCACCATCGCGGTGGTGCCGATCCCCGCGGATGGCCTCGGCGAGGCGATCCGCGACCGGCTGGCCCGGGCCGCCGCGCCCCGGTGAATGCGCCGAGGTTTTTTTTCGACGGACGCGGAACGGATCCCGCCGCCGCCTGTTGATTGGTCACGAAGGCCTTCTCAGCCCCCAATGGCCTTTTCCCTTCCAGGCTCGGAGCAATCCGAGCCTTTTTTCTTGGGTTTTCGCCTCAGGCCAGCTTGGCCGCGATCCCCGCCACGTGGCGGCCCTGGAAGCGGGCGCCCTCCAGTTCCACGGCGCTGGGCTGCCGGGAACCGTCGCCACCCGCGATCGTGCTCGCGCCATAGGGCGTGCCGCCCTTGACCGCCTCGACCCCGCCCTGACCCTGGAAGCTGTAGGGTAAGCCGACCACCACCATGCCGTGGTGGAACAGCACCGTGTGGAAGCTCGTCAGCGTGGTCTCCTGGCCGCCGTGCTGGGACGCGGTCGAGGTGAACGCCGAGCCGACCTTGCCGACCAGCGCGCCCTTCATCCACAGGCCGCCGGTCTGGTCGATGAACTGCTTCATCTGCGCGGCCATGTTGCCGTAGCGGGTGGGCGTGCCGAAGATGATCGCATCGTACTGGGCCAGCTCGTCGACGGTGGCGATCGGGGCGGCCTGATCGAGCTTGAAGTGGCTCTGCCGGGCGACCTCCTCCGGCACCAGCTCCGGGACGCGCTTCACGGCAACCTCGGCCCCCGTCTCGCGGGCGCCCTCGGCGACGGCGTAGGCCATCTGCTCCACGTGCCCGTAGGTCGAGTAGTACAGCACCAGAACCTTGGCCATGCGGTGATCTCCCGTCTTTCCTAATCCAACCGCCAGCGGTCGACCGAATCACGCGGCGGCGTGGTCGCTTCTCCATGGCGCGTTTTGCGCCTTGCATGAATGCCCTCGCATGCAAGAATGGTCTTGCTACTCTGCAAGGATCACGACGTGCCGCTCGACTGGGACGAGTTCCGCTTCGTTAAGGCAGTAGCCGATGGCGGCGGCCTCGCCGCCGCCGCCCAGGACCTCGGGATCAATCATTCGACCGCGTTCCGGCGCCTGGGGGCCCTCGAAGCGCGGCTCGACGTGCGGCTGTTCGAGCGCCTACGCGCCGGCTACGTGCCGACGGCCGCCGGGCAGGCGATGATCGAGGCCGCGGCCCGGATCGAGACGGACGTGACCCGGTTCGCGCGGACCGTGGCCGGCCAGGGCGAGACACCCGCGGGGGAGTTGCGGCTGACGGCGCCCACCGGCTTCGCGACGGGTCTCCTCATGCCGATCCTCGCGGATTTCTGCATCCGCTATCCCGCGATCCGCATCGATCTGATCCTCGCGGAGGAGGCGCTCAACCTGTCACGCCGGGATGCCGACGTGGCGATCCGCGCGAGCCGGGGTCCGAGCGAGACTCTGGTCGGGCGCCGGCTGACGGGGCTGGCCTGGGCAATCTACGGCAGGGCCGACCGGGACTACGGCGACCTGAGCCGGGAGGCCTGGGTCGTACCGGGACCGGCCGTCGCGGGCGGCCTGTTCGCCCGCTACGGCGAAGGGCGGATCCCGCCAGAACGGGTGGTGCTCCGGCTCAACACCGTGACCGGGCTCGACGCCGCGGTGGCGGCAGGACTCGGAATCGGTCCCCTGCCCTGCTTCGAAGCTGACGCGAACCCAGCCCTGCGGCGGCTCGGCGGCCTGCAGCCGGACCTCGGGGCCGATCTCTGGCTGCTGACCCATCCGGATCTGCGCCATGCCGCCCGGGTCCGGGCCTTCATGGACTACTTCGCGGCGGCGATCCTGCCGCTCCGGCCGCGCTTCGAAGGCCGGTAAGCCGGCTCAGCGGATCTCCACCACCTCGACAGCGTGGCCGTTCACCTCGACCACGTCGCCGATCGTCTTGCCGGTGATGGCCTTGGCGAGGGGCGCCACGTAGGAGATCGAACCCTTGTGCGGATCGGCCTCGTCCTCGCCGACGATCCGGAAGGTCTGGCGCGTCTCTTTGCCAGCGTCGTCCTCGCGGACCACCGTGACGGTCGAGCCGAAATGCACCGTGTCGCCGCTCATCGGCTCCACGAGTTGCGCGGTGTTCTTCCGAGCCGCCCAGTAGCGCAAATCACGCCCGATCCGGGAATCCTCGGCCTTGTCGGCGGGATCCAGGGAGGCGACCTCCTTTTCTAGACGCGCGACCTCGGCCTCGATCTGGGCCAGGCCCTCCGCGGTGACGAAATTGGTGTGGGGCGAGACCGGCCGGTCCGGCAGGTTCTCGAATGCTTCCCCGCCCTCAGGCTCTTTGACGAATGCGACGCTCATAAGCACGGTAACACGCCGGGAACGGCACAGGTTCCAGCCGCCCTCAACCAACCTCGACCACCGTCCGCCCGCGCACCTTGCCGGCCAGGATCGCCTCGCCCATCCGGCCGACCTCCTCCAGGCGTACCCGGCTGGTCATGGCGGCGAGCTTGCCGAGGTCGAGGTCGCGGGCGAGCCGGGCCCAGGCCGCGCGCCGCTTCGCCTGCGGGGTGGTGACGCTGTTGATGCCGAGCAGCGAGACCCCGCGCAGGATGAACGGCGCCACCGAGGTCGGCAGGTCCATCCCCTGCGCCAAGCCGCAGGCCGCCACGGCCCCGTCGGCCTTGGTCATGGCGAGCAGGTTGGCCAGCGTGGTGGAGCCGACCGCGTCGACGCCCGCCGCCCAGCGCTCCTTGCCCAGGGGCTTGCCGGGCTTCGACAGCTCCGCCCGGTCGAGGATCTCGGCGGCGCCGAGGCTTTTCAGGTAGTCGGCCTCCCCGTCCCGGCCCGTGGAGGCGATCACGTGCCAGCCCGCCCGGGCGAGCAGGGCCACCGCCACCGAGCCGACGCCCCCGGAGGCGCCGGTGACGATCACCGGACCGTGGTCGGGCGTCACCCCATGCGCCTCCAGCGCCAGGCAGCACAGCATCGCCGTGTAGCCCGCGGTGCCGACCGCCATGGCCTGCTCGGCGGTGAGACCCTCAGGCAGCGGCACCAGCCAGTCGCCCTTGACCCGGGCGCGCTGCGCGTAGGCGCCGAGATGCGTCTCGCCGACGCCCCAGCCGGTGAGCACGACGGCGTCGCCGGGCTTGTACTCGGGATGCTCGGAAGTCTCGACGATCCCCGAGAAGTCGATCCCGGGGATCATCGGGAAGCGGCGCACCACCGACGATCGGCCGGTGAGCGCGAGGCCGTCCTTGTAGTTCAGGGTCGAGTGCGTCACCCGCACGGTGACGTCGCCGTCCATCAGGTCGGCCTCGTCGAAGTCCCGGAACGCGAGGCTCTGGCCGGCCTCGCCCTTCTCGACCACCCAGGCCTTGAACGTTCCCATCGTCACCTCCCGCCGGCGCGGATCGCCTTTCGCCGTGAGGTGTCGCCGGGACGTCCGGAATCAAGGCGGTCCGGGGGGATCAGTATCCCTCGTAGCGGCTGCCGTTGGAGAAGCCGAGGGCGACGCCGACGTCCGACGAGCTGGCGCCGGTCATGCCGAGGGCGTCCGGGATCGAGCCGATCAGCGGGCCGCCATAGGCGGCCGGACGATAGCCGTATCCGCCGTAGCCGCCGCCGACCGGCACCCAGCCGGCCCGGGCGGGCGCCACGAGGACGCGCCGGCTGACGCTGGCATATTCCGGCGGGATCGTCTCGGGGATCGACTCGGCGGGCCGCACCAGCACGGTCCGGGTCCGCACGGCGAAGCGCGGCGGCGTGGTCACCCAGCAGCCGATCAGCTCGCCGCCGGGACCGCGGCTCGTCTGCCAGAAGCGGCCGCCCGGCGAGACCATCACGCGCTCGGACACGGTGTCGTAGACCGGCGGGACGGTGCGGTAGACCGTCCGCGGCGGGCGCACGAGCATCGTCTCCTGCACGGTGTCGTAGACCGGCGGCGCGACCACGTGGCGGTAGCATTCGGAGCCGTAGCAGCCGCCGGCCCGGGCCGGCGCGGCGAGCAGCAGACCGCCGAGGGCGGCGAGAACAAGAGTGCGAGCGACCGGCGCGGTCATGGACATCCTCGGGTACGCGATACGGGCGAGACGCGGCGCGAACGCGGCGCACGTCTCGACGCACCAGAGGCCAGACTCGTTGCCCGACGCGCAAGCATTATCGGAAACGAAGGTAAAATTAACCCTCGGTTTCGACTGCTTAGATGTCGTCTACCTAGGTAGAATTGTTCGGATCTCGGTCAGGATCTCTTATGAAGTCCTGAGCGGATGCGGTCAGGTCTGGCCCGCTCGGAGCTGATAGAAGATGTGCCGGCCGATCACGTCCATCTTGCGCAGGCGGCGGGCCCAGCCCGGCCGCACGTAATCGGCGTGGTAATGGGTGGCGGCCCCGACCTCGGCCAGGTAGGTCCGCCCCTCGATCACCGAGCGGGCGATGCGGGTCGCCGATTCCCAGGCGCCGGCATCGGTGATGCGCAGGGACTTGCCCTCGCAGGCGAAGGAGAACTGGCAGCCCATGTAGTGGTGCCGGTTCTGATAGACGACGCCGCAGACGCTCGCCGGGTAGAGGCCGCTCTTCACCCGGTTGAGCACCACCTGGGCGACGGCCGCCTGACCGGCCTCGGGCTCGCTCCGGGCCTCGAAATAGACCGCCTCCGACAGGCAGCGCTGCTCCTTGTCGAGGGATTCCGGGTCGATCAGGTCGGCGTAGCGCCGCCGCGCATCCTCCGGCACCGGCTGGGCGCTGTCCGGGCGCTCGGTGCGGATCGCGAAATCGGGCAGCGCCAAGCTCGCCGCCGCCACCTCGACGGGGATCGCGTCGGCGGGCGCCGGGGTGGTCGACGACAGGGCGACGGCCCGGGGCACCGGCGGGGTCGAGCCGTCGAACCGCGCGGGGTCGCCGTCCTCGGTGAGATCGGCCGTCCCCTCGCCCGTCGAGGCGGCGCTGCCGGCGCCGGTGGTGAGGCCGAGATCGGGCACCGAGACGAAGCCCGGCTCCTCGGAATCCGGGTCCCAGACCGCCGAACCTTGCGTCAGCACGCCGGTGACGCTGCCGGTGACGTCGCCGAACACCAGGGCGCCCCCGGCCTCGCGCAGGGCGGCGGCCCGCCGGGCGAAGCTCTCGGCCGGCGGCCGGGCCGGGTTGCCCTTGCCGGCCCGCTGCACCACCGGGAAGACGTGCGCGCCGGTCTTGAACACCGTCTGGGGCGGGGCGTCGCCGAGGGCGCGCAGGGCGGATCCGATCAGCACGGTGCCCGGGGGCAGCGGCGGAACGGTGTCGGCGTCGATCACCGCGCGCCGGCTCGCCCCGATGGCGTTCTCCGTGCCGGCATCGGCCGTGAACGAGACCAGGAGGCCGAGCCCGGCCATCCAGGGCGTCATGGCGGCCGAGAGCCAGCGCAGGCTCGATTCCCGTCGTCCTCGTCTCATGCCCACGACGCCAGACCCGTACTCAAGCACCCGAACCGGCCCGATCCTCCCCGTTTCCAGGGTGTTTCTGCGGCCGAGCGGAATTTATCGCCCGGTATGGTTGAGCCCCGGTTAAGTCGGGGCCGAGCGGACCGGCCCGGTTCGACCCACCCGCGGTGGCGCGCACGAAAAAGGGCGGCCCGGAGGCCGCCCTGTCTCGTCTCGAACCCCCTTGCGTCGTGACGGGCGTCACTCGGCAGCGGGGGGGAGCTCCTCGATCGGATCAGCGGCGCTGCCGGCCTGCTTCTGCTGCAGGATCATCGCGTCGCGGCGGCGGGCGATGGAGCGGATATCCGCCACCATCGAACCGGTGCCGGCCGGGATGAGCGAGCCGACGATCACGTTCTCCTTCAGGCCTTCCAGGGTGTCGACCTTGCCGTTGACCGCCGCCTCGGTGAGGACGCGGGTGGTCTCCTGGAACGAGGCCGCCGAGATGAACGACTTCGTCTGCAGCGACGCCTTGGTGATGCCGAGCAGGACCGGGACGCCCTGGATCGGCTTCTTGCCCTCGGCGAGCAGCTTCTCGTTGAAGTCGGTCAGCTCCGTGCGATCGATCTGGTCGCCCGAGAGGATGTCCGAATCGCCGCCGTCGGTCACCTCGACCTTCTGAAGCATCTGCCGGACGATCACCTCGATGTGCTTGTCGTTGATCGACACGCCCTGCAGCCGGTAGACCTCCTGGATCTCGTTGACGAGGTAGGCCGCGAGTTCCTCCACGCCCTTGATCGCCAGGATGTCGTGCGGCGCGGGGTTTCCGTCGACGATGTAATCGCCGAGTTCGACAACGTCCCCGTCCTGCAGGTGGATGTGCTTGCCCTTCGGGATCAGGTACTCGACCGCCTCCGAGCCGTCATGCGGCGTCAGCGTGAGCCGGCGCTTGTTCTTGTAGTCGCGGCCGAACGCGATGGTGCCCGACTTCTCGGCGATGATCGCCGCGTCCTTCGGGCGCCGTGCCTCGAACAGCTCCGCCACCCGCGGCAGACCGCCGGTGATGTCGCGGGTCTTGGCCGAGTCGGTCGAGACGCGGGCCAGGATGTCGCCGGCCTTCACGCTCGCCCCGGGATCGAAGCCGATGATGGCGTCGACCGGCAGGAAGTAGCGGGCGTCCGAGCCGCGCGGCAGCTTGAGCGCCTTGCCCTCCTTGTCGACCACCACCATCGCGGGCTTGAGGTCCGAGGTCCGGGCCGAGCCGCGCCAGTCGACGACGACGCGCTTGGCGATGCCAGTCGACTCGTCGGTGGTCTCGGTCATGGACTGGCCGTCGACCAGATCCTCGTAGGCTACGAGGCCGTCGACCTCGGTGAGGATCGGACGGGTGTAGGGATCCCACTCGGCGATCCGCTGCCCGCGCTTGATCTTGTCACCCTCGTCGACCCGGAGCTTGGCGCCGTATTGCAGGCGGTGGACCGCCCGCTCGACCCCGTCCGAGCCCACGATCACCACCGCCACGTTGCGGCCCGTGGCGATCAGGTCCCCGTCCGTGTTCTTGGCGATTGTCCGGTTTCGAACCTTGATCGTGCCCTCGAAGCTCGACTCGATGAAGGACGAGTCGGCGATCTGGGCGGCACCGCCGATGTGGAAGGTCCGCATCGTGAGCTGGGTGCCCGGCTCGCCGATCGACTGCGCCGCGATGACGCCGACGGCCTCGCCCATGTTGACGGGCGTGCCGCGGGCGAGGTCGCGCCCGTAGCAGGTGGCGCAGACGCCGCTCTTGGTGGCGCAGACCAGCACCGAGCGGATCTTCACCTCCTGGATGCCGGCGGCGTTGATCGCCGGCAGGTGCCGCTCCTCGATGGTCTCGCCGGTCTTGACGATCACCGTGCCGTCCGCGGCCACGAGATCCTCGGCCGTGGCGCGGCCGAGGATGCGGGTGGCGAGCGTCGCCACGACCTGGCCGGCATCCACGATGGCGCGCATCTTGATGCCGTTGGTCGTGCCGCAATCCACCTCGCGGATCACCGCGTCCTGGGCCACGTCGACGAGGCGGCGGGTCAGGTAGCCGGAGTTCGCGGTCTTCAGGGCGGTGTCGGCGAGGCCCTTACGGGCACCGTGCGTGGAGTTGAAGTACTCCAGCACGTCCAGACCTTCCTTGAAGTTCGAGATGATCGGCGTCTCGATGATCTCACCCGACGGCTTGGCCATGAGGCCGCGCATCGCCGCGAGCTGCTTCATCTGGGCAGGCGAGCCACGGGCACCCGAATGGCTCATCATGTAGATCGAGTTGACCTGCTTGTCGGCGCCGTTCTCGTCCTTCTGGACGCTGGAGATGCGATTCATCATCTCGGCGGCGAGCTTGTCCGAGCACTTAGCCCAGGCATCGACCACCTTGTTGTACTTCTCGCCCTGGGTGATCAGGCCGTCGTTGTACTGCTGCTCGTAATCCTTCACGAGCGCGCGGGTCGTGTCGACGATCGACCACTTGTTGTCCGGCACGACCATGTCGTCCTTGCCGAACGAGATGCCGGCCTTGAACGCGTGGTTGAAGCCCAGCGCCATGATCCGGTCACAGAAGATCACCGACTCCTTCTGACCGCAGTGGCGGTAGACGGTGTCGATCATCGCCGAGATCTCCTTCTTGGTCATCAGCTTGTTGACGACGTCGAAGGGCACCTTGGCGTGCTTGGGCAGGGCGCCCGACAGGATCACCCGGCCCGGGGTGGTCTCGTAGGTCTTGGTCAGGGGCTCGTTGTCCGGGCCGATACCGGTCCAGCGCCACTTGATCTTGGAGTGCAGCGACACGGCCTTGGCGGCGAGAGCATGCTCCAGCTCGCCCATCTCGCCGTAGACGCCCTGCATCGGGTTCTTGGTGTTGCCCGGCTTGTGCTCACCCGGCGCCCCGTCGGCCACGATCGACAGGTAATAGAGGCCCAGCACGATGTCCTGCGACGGCACGATGATCGGCTGACCATTGGCCGGGTGCAGGATGTTGTTGGTCGACATCATCAGGACGCGCGCTTCCAGCTGCGCCTCGAGCGACAGCGGGACGTGCACGGCCATCTGGTCGCCGTCGAAGTCGGCGTTGAACGCGGCGCAGACCAGCGGGTGCAGCTGGATCGCCTTGCCCTCGATCAGCTTCGGCTCGAAGGCCTGGATGCCGAGGCGGTGGAGCGTCGGCGCGCGGTTCAGCATCACCGGGTGCTCGCGGATCACCTCGTCGAGGATGTCCCAGACCTCCGGCTTCTCTTTCTCGACCAGTTTCTTCGCCTGCTTCACCGTGGCGGAGAAGCCCTTGGCGTCCAGCCGCGCGTAGATGAACGGCTTGAACAGCTCGAGCGCCATCTTCTTGGGCAGGCCGCACTGGTGCAGCTTCAGCTCCGGACCGACCACGATCACCGAGCGGCCGGAATAATCGACGCGCTTGCCGAGCAGGTTCTGGCGGAACCGGCCCTGCTTGCCCTTCAGCATGTCGGCGAGCGACTTCAGCGGGCGCTTGTTGGCCCCCGTGATCACGCGGCCGCGGCGGCCGTTGTCGAACAGGGCGTCGACGGCCTCCTGCAGCATCCGCTTCTCATTGCGGATGATGATGTCGGGGGCGCGCAGCTCGATCAGCCGCTTCAGGCGGTTGTTGCGGTTGATGACGCGGCGGTAGAGGTCGTTCAGGTCGGAGGTCGCGAAGCGGCCGCCATCCAGCGGGACCAGCGGGCGCAGGTCCGGCGGGATCACCGGCACGACCGTGAGGATCATCCATTCCGGCTTGTTGCCGGACATCTGGAAGGCCTCGATGATCTTGAGCCGCTTCAGGAGCTTCTTGGGCTTCAGCTCCGAGGTGGTGACGGCGATCTCCTCGCGCAGATCGTTGGCGATCTTGTCGAGGTCGAGCTCCTGCAGGATGCGCCGGATGGCCTCGGCGCCGATCATCGCGGTGAAGCTATCCTCGCCATACTCCTCCTGGGCGCGCAGATACTCCTCCTCCGACAGGAGCTGACGCTCCTTCAGGGGGGTGAGGCCCGGCTCGATGACGCAGTAGGACTCGAAGTACAGGATCCGCTCGAGGTCCTTGAGGGCCATGTCGAGCAGGAGGCCGATGCGCGACGGCAGCGACTTCAGGAACCAGATGTGGGCGACGGGCGCGGCCAGCTCGATATGGCCCATCCGGTCGCGCCGGACGCGCGCGAGGGTGACCTCGACGCCGCACTTCTCGCAGATGACGCCCTTGTACTTCATGCGCTTGTACTTGCCGCACAAGCACTCGTAGTCCTTGATCGGCCCGAAGATGCGCGCACAGAACAGGCCGTCGCGCTCGGGCTTGAAGGTCCGGTAGTTGATCGTCTCCGGCTTCTTGATCTCGCCGTACGACCAGGAGAGGATCTTCTCCGGCGACGAGATCGAGATCTTGATCTGATCGAAGCTGACCGGTGTGGCCTGCTGGTTGAAAAGGTTCATGACCTCTTGGTTCATGATCCGCTCCTTGCTGACGCCGATCGCCCCGCGCCGGGCCATCGTGTCCTGAAAAAGATCCGGCGCCGCGCCCCGTTCGAGCGCCGCTGACCGTCGTCACCGGAGGCCCCGCCCCTCCCCGCTCGACCGTGGCGGCGTCGATCCGCCGCCACGGGAGGTCTCTTGCGACGATCGCTACTCGGCGGCGTCCGCCGGCGGCTCGAGCTGGTCGTTGGCGGCCTTCTTGGAGGAGGTGAGCTCGACGTTGAGGCCGAGCGAGCGCATCTCCTTGACGAGCACGTTGAACGACTCGGGGATGCCGGCCTCGAAGGTGTCGTCGCCGCGGACGATCGCCTCGTAGACCTTGGTGCGGCCGGCCACGTCGTCCGACTTCACCGTGAGCATCTCCTGCAGCGTGTAGGCCGCGCCGTAGGCCTCCAGCGCCCAAACCTCCATCTCGCCGAAGCGCTGACCGCCGAACTGCGCCTTGCCGCCCAGCGGCTGCTGGGTGACGAGCGAGTACGGGCCGATCGACCGGGCGTGGATCTTGTCGTCCACCAGGTGGTGCAGCTTCAGCATGTAGATGTAGCCCATCGTCACCTTGCGGTCGAAGGGCTCGCCGGTACGCCCGTCATAGAGCGTCGACTGCGCCGAGCGGTCGAGGCCGGCCATCTCCAGCATCTGCTCGATATCGGCCTCCTTGGCGCCGTTGAACACCGGGGTGGCCATCGGCACGCCGCGGCGGACGTTGTTGCCGGCCTCGGCCAGCTCCTCGTCCGTCAGGCCGTCGAGCTCGCCCGGCGAGTAGATCGCCTCCATCTCCTGACGCAGCGGCGCGATGTCGTGCGACTTCAGATAGGCATCCACCGCCTTGGAGACCTTGCGACCCAGGCCCGCAGCCGCCCAGCCGAGGTGCGTCTCCAGGATCTGTCCGACGTTCATGCGCGAGGGCACGCCCAGCGGGTTGAGCACGATGTCGGCATGCGTCCCGTCCTCCAGGAACGGCATGTCCTCGATCGGCACGATCCGCGACACGACACCCTTGTTGCCGTGGCGGCCGGCCATCTTGTCGCCCGGCTGGATCTTGCGCTTCACCGCCACGAAGACCTTGACCATCTTCATAACGCCGGGGGGCAGCTCGTCGCCGCGCTGCAGCTTCTCGACCTTGTCGAGGAAGCGCTGCTCCAGGCGCTTCTTCGACTCGTCGTACTGCTTCTGCATCGCCTCCATCTCGGTCATGAGACGGTCTTCGATGACGGCGAACTGCCACCATTGCGAGCGCGGGTAGTCGTTGATCAGCTCGCGGGTGAGCGTGGTGTCCTTCTTGAAGCCCTTCGGGCCGGCCACCGGCGCCTGACCGATCAGCACGTCCGCGAGACGCGCATAGGTGTTGCGGTCGAGGATCGCCTGCTCGTCGTCGCGGTCCTTGGCGAGCCGCTCGATCTCCTCGCGCTCGATCGCCTGGGCGCGCTCGTCCTTGTCGACGCCGTGGCGGTTGAACACCCGCACCTCGACGATCGTGCCGGTGACGCCCGGCGGCACCCGCAGGGAGGTGTCGCGCACGTCGGAGGCCTTCTCACCGAAGATGGCGCGGAGCAGCTTCTCCTCCGGCGTCATCGGGCTCTCGCCCTTCGGGGTGATCTTGCCCACGAGGATGTCGCCGGCATTCACCTCGGCACCGATGTAGACGATGCCGGCCTCGTCGAGGTTCTTGAGCGCCTCCTCGGAGACGTTCGGGATGTCGCGGGTGATCTCCTCCGGCCCGAGCTTGGTGTCGCGGGCCATCACCTCGAACTCCTCGATGTGGATCGAGGTGAACACGTCATCCTTCACGATCCGCTCGGAGAGCAGGATCGAATCCTCGAAGTTGTAGCCGTTCCACGGCATGAACGCGACGAGCACGTTCCGGCCGAGGGCCAGCTCGCCGAACTCGGTCGAGGGACCGTCGGCGATGATCTCGCCCTTCTTCACGAACTCGCCGACGCGGACCAGCGGCTTCTGCGTGATGCAGGTCGACTGGTTGGAGCGCTGGAACTTCTGCAGGCGGTAGATGTCGACGCCCGGCTTGGTGGCGTCGGCCTCCTCGGTGGCGCGGATGACGATACGGGTGGCATCGACCTGATCGATGATGCCGGCCCGGCGGGCCGCGATGGCAGCCCCGGAATCCCGGGCGACCACCGCCTCCATGCCGGTGCCCACGAACGGGGCGTCGGCGCGGACCAGCGGCACCGCCTGACGCTGCATGTTCGAGCCCATGAGGGCGCGGTTGGCGTCGTCGTTCTCCAGGAACGGGATCAGCGCCGCGGCGACCGAGACCAGCTGCTTGGGCGACACGTCCATGAGGTCGACGCGCTCGGGCCCCACGACGATCACCTCGCCGGCCCGGCGGCAGACCACGAGGTCCTCCGTGAGCTTGCGGGCCTCGTCCATCTGGGCGTTCGCCTGGGCGACGTAGTACTTTGCCTCCTCCATGGCCGAGAGGTAGGCGACCTCGTCGGTGACCACGCCGTCGCGGACGCGGCGGAACGGGGTCTCGATGAAGCCGTACTTGTTCACCCGGGCGAAGGTGGCGAGCGAGTTGATCAGGCCGATATTCGGGCCTTCCGGCGTCTCGATCGGGCAGATGCGGCCGTAATGGGTCGGGTGCACGTCGCGCACCTCGAACCCGGCGCGCTCGCGGGTCAGACCGCCCGGGCCGAGCGCCGAGAGGCGGCGCTTGTGCGTCACCTCGGAGAGCGGGTTGGTCTGGTCCATGAACTGCGAGAGCTGCGACGAGCCGAAGAACTCGCGCACGGCGGCCGCCGCGGGCTTCGCGTTGATCAGGTCCTGCGGCATGACCGTGTCGATATCGACCTGGCTCATGCGCTCGCGGATGGCGCGCTCCATGCGCAGGAGGCCCAGGCGGTACTGGTTCTCCATGAGCTCGCCCACCGAGCGGACGCGGCGGTTGCCGAGGTGATCGATGTCGTCGACCTCGCCCTTGCCGTCGCGCAGCTCGACCAGCGCCTTCACCACCGCCAGCATGTCCTCCTTGCGCAGCGTCCGCACGGTGTCGGCGGCGTCGAGGTCGAGGCGCATGTTCATCTTCACGCGGCCGACCGCCGAGAGGTCGTAGCGCTCGGAATCGAAGAACAGCGAGTGGAACATCGCCTCGGCGGTGTCGAGGGTCGGCGGCTCGCCCGGGCGCATCACCCGGTAGATGTCGAACAGCGCGCCCTCGCGGCCGGAATTCTTGTCCACCGCCAGGGTGTTGCGGATGTAGGGACCGACATTGACGTGGTCGATGTCGAGCACCGGCAACTCGGTGATGCCGACATCGTCCAGGCTCTTCAGGAGCTTGTCGGTGATCTCCTCGCCGGCCTCGGCCCAGATCTCACCGGTCTGCGCGTTGACCAGATCCTCGGCGATGTACTGGCCGACGAGATCCTCGTCGGTCGCCTTGAGGAACCGGGTACCCTTCTCGGTGATCTGGCGGGCGTTGCGGGCGTTGAGCTTCTTGCCGGCCTCGAGCACGACCTCGCCGGAATCGGCGTCGATCAGGTCGACGGTGGCCTTCATGCCCTTCATCCGCTCGGCGTCGAACGGCACGCGCCACTCGGCACCGTCGCGGTCATAGGCCACGCGGTTGTAGAAGGTCGACAGGATCTCCTCGCCGTCGAGGCCGAGCGCGTAGAGCAGCGACGTCGCCGGCAGCTTGCGCTTCCGGTCGATGCGGACATGGACGATGTCCTTGGCGTCGAACTCGACGTCCAGCCAGGAGCCCCGGTACGGGATGATGCGGGCGGCGAACAGGAGCTTGCCCGAGGAATGGGTCTTGCCCTTGTCGTGATCGAAGAACACGCCCGGCGAACGGTGCATCTGCGAGACGATGACCCGCTCGGTGCCGTTGACGATGAAGGTGCCGTTCTCCGTCATCAGGGGCATGTCGCCCATGTAGACGTCCTGCTCCTTGATGTCCTTGACCGACTTGGCCTGGGTGTCGGGATCGACGTCGAACACGATCAGCCGCAGGGTCACCTTCAGCGGGGCCGCGAAGGTGATGCCGCGCTGGCGGCACTCGTCGACGTCGTATTTGGGCGCCTCGAAGGTGTAGCGCACGAATTCGAGCAGGGCGGTGGCGGCGAAGTCGGAGATCGGGAAGACCGACTTGAACACGCTCTGCAGGCCCTCGTCGCCGCGCCCGCCTTCGGGCTCGTCGACCATCAGGAACTGGTCGTAGGACGCCTTCTGAACCTCAATGAGGTTCGGCATCTCGGCAACTTCCTTGATCTTGCCGAAGAACTTCCGAATGCGCTTGCGACCGACCAGCGTGTTGGCCATGTGACCTCGCTCCTACCCGCGTGCCTCACGCCCGGGGAAGCGTTCCCGCGAAGGGACCTCCCGCACCGGGCCGTGACGCGCGCCCCGCCGGGCGGCGCCACCGAACCGAAATCTCATCTCCGGCCCCTGACGGGACCGTCCGCCGAAGCGGCCTAAAGCCCGCGGGCACGACACCCGCGGGCTCCAGTCACGACAGGCCCGGAACGGACCTCCGTGGGGTGACGGGCCGGGATCGGCCCATCGTCGACTTACTTGAGCTCGACCTTGGCGCCAGCCTTCTCGAGCTGGGCCTTGAGCTTCTCGGCCTCGTCCTTGGAGACGGCCTCCTTGACGGGCTTCGGCGCGCCTTCGACCAGATCCTTGGCTTCCTTGAGGCCCAGGCCGGTGATGGCGCGGACTTCCTTGATGACCTCGATCTTCTTCTCGCCGGCGGCGGCGAGGACGACCGTGAACTCGGTCTGCTCCTCGACGGCGGCGGCGGCGCCACCGGCGGCCGGGCCGGCGGCCACGGCGACGGCAGCAGCGGCGGAGACGCCCCACTTCTCTTCGAGCATCTTGGCCAGGTCGGCAGCCTCGAGAACGGTCAGCGAGGACAGGTCGTCGACGAGCTTGGCAAGATCAGCCATTTTCAATTCCTCTCAGATATCGGTTCGAACAGGTGATTTTTGAAGGGCCTCAGGCGGCCTCGTCCTTGGTGGCATAGGCCCCGAACACGCGGGCGAGCTTGGCCGCCGGCGCATTGACGACCTGAGCGATCTTGGTCGCGGGCGCCTGCACGAGGCCCACGATCTTGGCGCGCAGTTCGTCGAGGGACGGGAGCGAGGCGAGGGCCTTCACGCCGTCCGGGTTCAGGGCAGTCGTCCCCATCGCGCCGCCGAGGATCACGAGCTTCTCGTTAGCCTTGGCGAAATCGACCACGACCTTGGCGGCGGCGACCGGATCGCCCGAATAGGCGAGCAGGGTCGGGCCCTTCAGGAGCGGCTTGATGGAGGCGACATCCGTGCCATCGAGTGCGATGCCGGCGAGGCTGTTCTTGGCGACCTTCACGGTGGCGCCGGCCTGCTTCATCTGCGAACGCAGCTTCTGCATGTCGGCGACCGTGAGGCCCTTGTAGTGGGCCACGACGACGACGGCGCTCTGACTGAACACGCCGTTGAGCGTCGAGACGAGATCAGCTTTAGCTGTCCGGTCCACTGGGCTCTCTCCGGTTGGCGGAACCCGGATTCGGGTCCGCCGGTTGCACATGCCGCCCGGACGTGATCTCGGCCGTAAGACCGGGAACGTCCGAACGACGCTTCGCGGCCCTGTCCCCGCGCGTGCCCCTGGAGGCCGCCTCGGGCGAGTGGGTTCAAACCGATACCCCTCCCGCGGCCGGGGCCGGGGCGAGGCGTTGTCGAATTCGGTCTTCCCCGTCTGTGCAGGCTGGTGGATTAAGCCGGCGAACCGGCGCCTGCAGTCTCGGACAGGACATGGCCGGACGAGGCTCCGCGGGGCTCGTCACCCCTAGGATCCTTACCGGCCAGTGCCACCCGGTTGCCCGGGCGACATTTCGAGCGGAAAACGGCCGATCGGCCGTCTCCTTCCGTGAGGATGAAATGCGTAAGGCGCGGTGTATAGAGCCTAGCAAACCGCCTGCCAAGGGCCGAAGCGCGACTTTTCCGCCGCAGGCAAGGGTTTGCCGGCTCGGGTTGTCCTCGCCACTCACGCCTCGCTCGGCTTTGCCGACCGACCGAGCAGAGCGTCGACGTCGCGCCCGCGATAGAGGATGCGCAGGACATCAATGCGCGTCTCACGCAGGGCATATGCGATGACCACGCGACGCTCAAATGCGACGAGCCGTAGCCCGGGCCTAAGATCGATCGTCCCGGGTAAAACCAACCTTCGGAAGCTGAGATAGCGACTCGCAACGGTTCCGGATCAGCCGGATGAATGTGATCGCGTGTTCCGGGCTGTCAGATGCGATGTAATCGTAAAGCGCATCGAGATCCGCGACCGCCTCGGCGCGGAGCGTGATTCCAAAGTCCACCGTTGCCGTCCACCCGGCGTGCGTGCCGTTCCTCCAGCCGGGCGAAGGCTGAAGCAACTGGGATCCCCGGTCGTGAATCGTCGAAGGCGGCAACGATCGCGGCTAGGACTTCGTCCCGGTGCTCGGCTTCCATCGCAATGTGCTCTTCCAGCAGGCGCAAACCCACGGCGATCACATCGGATGGAGTCCGGAATCAACCCACCTGGACCTGGCTTCGCACGAAGCGATCGAGGTCGGAGGTCAGGTCGATGTCAGCCATGCGTGGCTACAGCAATCCGGAGCTCGTGGCACAGGCTACGCCGCCTCGCGCTCCGGCACCAGCTTGCGCCGGGCCGCCTCCCACCAGGTCCGGTCGCGGGCGGCCTTCTCCGCCTCCTTCGCCTCCGCGGCCCTGGCGGCGTAGAACGAGGCGTTGTGCTCGCCGCGCAGGGCCTCCCGGGTGAAGCGGATCAGGTGGTGGGCGACGAAGCCCATGTTGAACACCGCCTCGATCTGCCCCCGCTTCAGCGCGTAGCCGGCCGCGCTCCAGAACGGCTTGCGATAATCCGAAAAGATCCCGACCCGCGTGATGATGTTGAAGCCGAGGATCAGGCCCCGGCGCAGGTTGGTGCGGGTCAGCTTGCCCGCCGTCGGCGTGGTGATCCGGTTCGGGTAGGTCACCGCGCATTGGTGCTTGAACCGCTCGAAGATCTTCTCGGGCGTGTAGGCATGGGCGATGGCCCGGCGCCAGCTGCTCACGACGGTATCGTGCGGGCGCTTGAACAGGACGTTCGATTCGAGGCTGGCATCGTGGATGAGCCGGCCCTCGCGGGTGAGCCGGTCCCAGAGCGGGGTCTTGGGCAGGGCCTGGAGAAGGTTGATAGTCAGCACGGGAATCGCCGAGCGGTCGATGAAGTCGATCAGGTTCTGCTCGGATTGGTCCGAATCGGAATCGAGCCCCAGGATGATGCCCGAGGTCACCTCGAGCCCGTAGGAATTCAGGGTCTCGATCGCCTCGTACATCGGCACGGCGGCATTGTGGGTCTTGTCGATGCCCTTGAGGGCGTCCGCCTCCGGCGTCTCGATGCCGACGAACACGGTCATGAAGTTCGCCTGCCGCATCAGCTCGAGGATCTCGGGCTGCTTGGCCATGTTCAGCGTCGCCTCGCAGGCGAACTGCAGCGGGTAGGCGTTCTTCTTCTGCCACTCCACGAGGTGCGGCAGCATCTCGCGGGTCGCCTTGCGGTTGGCGATGAAGTTGTCGTCGACGAAGTAGACCACCGCCGGGTGGCCCGGCTGGCTGATGATGGCGTCGAGTTCGGCGCACATCTGCTCGGGGCTCTTCAGCCGCGGCTGGCGGCCGTAGAGCTGCGGGATGTCGCAGAACTCGCAGCGATAGGGGCAGCCCGAGGAGAATTGGAGGGAGCCGATCAGGTAGCGCTTGAGCGGCGCCGCCTCGTAGGCCGGGGCCGGGAAATCGGCGAGGGCGAGGCGGTCCTTGGTCTCCAGCACCACCTGGGCGGGGGGCGGCGTCAGGTCGGCGTCGAGGCGCGCGACCAGCTGGTCCGTGGCGTCGCCGATCTCGCCGACGTGGAGGTAGTCGAAATCGCCGTACTTTTCCGGGGCGCCCGAGACCGAGGGGCCGCCGAGCGCGGTGACCTTGCCGGCCGCGCGGGCACGGTCGCGGATGTCGTGGATCTGGGGCTCCTGGATGTGCATCCCGGAGACGAAGACCGCATCGGCCCAGGCGAAGTCGGCCGGGCCGGCGCGGCGGATATTCTCATCGATGAACCGGCATTCCCACGCCTCGGGCATGTAGGCCGCGATCAGCAGCAGCCCCTGCGGCGGCATGAACGCCTTCACCCCGCCCATCAACGGATAGGCGTGGGAGAATGTCCCGAAGGACGGCGTGTAGGCGGGGAAGACGCAGAGAATGCGTCGCTTGGAGGTGACCGTCAGGGTGCATCGCATGGCGGCCTATCTAGCACAGCCGCGCGCGTTGGCGCCCCCCTCCACCGTTAAGAATGCCGTGAGGAAAGTGGCGCCGCTGTCGCGGCGATTTGTGTGCTGGGTCCCGGGTCGCATTCCGCTAGCGCTCCATGCGCCCGGGAAAGGGTGGGTGTTTCATCCTGCACCACCCTTTTCCCGGACAGGTGCAGCGACAGCGGAACCTGATCCGGGACCCAGCACAAAACTCGCCGCGAAGCGGCTCATCAGACCAGATCGTCATACCGATCGCGCCACGCGGGATTGAATTCCTCGATCAACGCGAGCTTCCAGGCCCGCCGCCAGCGCTTGATCGCATAGTCCCGTACCCGGGCATCGATGATCCGCGGACAGGCTTCGTACCAGACCAGCATGGTCACGCCGTAATCCCGGGTGAACCCCGGCATGGCGCCCGTACGATGCTCCCAAACACGCCGCGCCAGATCCGTGGTCGAGCCGGTGTACAGCGTGCCGTTCCGCCGGCTCGCCAGAATGTACACGTGGGACAGCCGCTCCATCCGCGCCCCCGCAACGGAAAACGCCCGGCCGTTTCCGGCCGGGCGCTCCGCAGCGTAGATGCTCTGCCTTGCCTCAGGCGGTCAGGACCGTGTTCGGCTCGACCTTCACGCCCGGGCCCATCGTCGAGGTGACGGCGATGCGCTGGACGTAGGTGCCCTTGGCGCCCGCGGGCTTCGCCTTGGCGACCGCGTCGGCGAAGGCCTTGATGTTCTCGACGAGCTTGTCGGCATCGAACGAGACCTTGCCGACGCCGGCATGGACGATGCCGGCCTTCTCGACGCGGAACTCCACCGAGCCGCCCTTGGCGCCGGCGACGGCGCCCTTCACGTCCATGGTGACGGTCCCGACCTTCGGGTTCGGCATCAGGCCGCGCGGGCCCAGCACCTTACCGAGACGGCCGACCAGCGGCATCATGTCCGGGGTCGCGATGCAGCGGTCGAACTCGATCTTGCCGCCCTGGACGATCTCCAGGAGATCCTCGGCGCCGACGATGTCGGCGCCTGCCGCCTTGGCGTCGTCCGCCTTGGCGCCACGGGCGAAGACCGCCACGCGGACCGTCCGGCCGGAGCCGTTCGGCAGGTTGCAAACACCGCGGACCATCTGGTCGGCGTGGCGGGGATCGACCCCGAGATTCATCGAGACCTCGACGGTCTCGTCGAACTTCGCGGTGGCCCGCTCCTTCACGAGCTTGATCGCCTCGTCGAGGGAATAGAGCTTGGTAACCTCGATGCCCTCGCGGGCGGCGCGGATGCGCTTGCCTTCCTTAGCCATGATGTCCTCCCTCAGGCCGTGACTTCGAGGCCCATGGCCCGGGCGGAGCCGCGGATCATGGCAACGGCCGACTCCACCGAGTCGCAGTTGAGGTCGGGCATCTTCTTCTCGGCGATCTCGCGCAGCTGCGCCTCGGAGATCTTGCCGACGGTCGGGCCCTTGCCGGGGGTCTTCGAGCCGGAGGCCGGCTTCTTGCCGATCTTCAGCCCGGCGGCCTTCTTCAGGAAGAAGGTGACCGGCGGCTGCTTCATCTCGAAGGTGAACGAGCGATCCTGATACGCGGTGATGACCACCGGGATCGGGGTGCCCTTCTCGATCTGCGCGGTCTTCGCGTTGAAGGCCTTGCAGAATTCCATGATGTTGAGGCCGCGCTGACCGAGCGCGGGGCCGATCGGCGGCGACGGGTTCGCCGCGCCGGCCGGGACCTGAAGCTTCACGTAACCCGTGATCTTCTTCGCCATGGGATATCTCCCAAACTGCGTCCGCCGCCGGGCTGCCTAAGCGCGGGCGGGTCGGACGGTTGCAGGTCGCGGTGCGATCCGTGGATCCCGGAGGCGAGGCCGGGCGGATCTCCCGCGGGTGATCGGCAAGCGGCGAATGGCGAACGGCGCGTGGAAGGCCGAAGCCCCCTATTCGCCATTCGCCATTCGCCATTCGCCTCTTACGATCAGGCCTTCTCGACCTGGGCGTATTCGAGCTCCACCGGGGTGGCGCGGCCGAAGATCGACACGGCCACCTTGAGGCGGGAGCGGGCCTCGTCGATCTCCTCGACGGTGCCGTTGAAGCTGGCGAAGGGGCCGTCGGCGACCCGGACGGTCTCGCCGATCTCGAACGAGACGGACGGCTTCGGCCGGTCAACGCCCTCGGCGACCTGGCCCTTGATCCGCTCGGCCTCGGAATCGGGGATCGGCACGGGCTTGGACTTGTCGGCGCCGAGGAAGCCCGTGACCTTCGGGGTGTTCTTGATGAGGTGGTAGACCTCGTCGGTCAGGTCGCACTTCACCAGCACGTAGCCGGGGAAGAACTTGCGCTCGGCGTCGACCTTCCGGCCGCGGCGCACCTCCACGACCTTCTCGATCGGGACCATGACCTCGTCGAACAGCTCGGCCAGCCCGCGCTGGGCCGCCTGGTCCCTGATGGACTGTGCGACCTTGTTCTCGAAGTTCGAGTAGGCGTGGACGATGTACCAGCGCTTCGACACGGTTGCGTTCAACTCCGACAAGTCCGCGAGGTCTCCCTCGTTCAATCGCGCCCCGGCCTCAGAGGCCGAGGATCAGGCCGACCACGAAGCGCAGGGCCTGGTCCACCACGGTGAAGAACAGGCTCGTCACCACCACCATCACGAAGACCATGATCGTGGTGATCGTGGTCTCGCGGCGGCTCGGCCACGTCACCTTGCGCGCTTCGTCGCGGACCTGGGCGAAGAACTCGCCGGGGGTCGCGCGCTTCTGCGGCGCCCGGACCGGCGTCGCCGGACGGGCCGGCGGCGGGTTCGCGGGACCGCGGGCCGCGCCGCGCACCAGATCCACCTTCTTGGTCGCTTCGTTCGATGCCATGGTGCCAGTGTCTGTCGCGTGTTCGGCCCCGGGCAGAGACCGCTCCGGGAACGCGAATGTCGGCGCCGAGGACCCGGATGGGCCCGCACCGACGGTCGCTTCAGATCTCGGATTGGGCCCGCTCTAGCGCAACTCCGGCGGCTTGTCGACCGGGCCGCCGCGCGGGATCGGGCAGGATGTCTGGCAGGAGTGGAGGGACTCGAACCCGCAACCTCCGGTTTTGGAGACCGGCGCTCTGACCAGTTGAGCTACACTCCTAGCGCGTTGCCCAATGCCTCATCGTGGACCGGCTTGCAAGGGGTTCGGCGGCATGGTGGAGGCCGGCGAACCCGGAATCGCATCCCTGCATCCCGGTCACGTGGGGATGCGGCCCCGCGAAGGGCGCGAGACCTCGGTTTCGGCGCCGCGCTGCCGGGCCCGATCGGCCGGAGGCATCCCCGGTTACGGCGAACCGCGCAGCCGCCGGGAATCAGCGGCCGTGATCCGCCCGCTCCGTCGTGTTCAGCGGCCGGACCTGGTGGCCGTCAAAGCAGAACAGCTCGTCGCTGCGGCCATACGGTCCGGTGCGCAGGTAGCGCGTCGCTTCCGCGGCCAGGTCGCGTCGGGCCGGGCTGCCGGACGGCCAGGCGAGGAGCAGGTTGCGCGTCGGTCCGGCCAGCGTGATGCTGTCCGTCTTGAGGGCGGTCCGGATCTCGTCGAGATAGGACGGCACGAGCAGCCGCGCGATGGCGAAGTCGTCGCCGGGATCAGCCATGGCGAACAGGGGCGCACCGTCCCCGAGCACGAGCTCGAACGGCGCATCCGCCGAGGTGGCGGCCAGGTTCGCTACGGCCGTCGTCTCCACCAATGCGGGATCGACCTGCCAGCCCGCGAGCATCTCGCGGGTCACGTACTGATAGCGATTCGGCTCGTCGAGGACGTAGACCACGTGCAGCGTCTCGGAAAACCGACGATGCGCGAGCATCTTGTATTGTTGGAGGATCTCGTTCGGCACGAGCTGCGGGCGCAGGCGCGACCGGATCGCCGCGAAGTCGCCCGTGTCCGGCGCGGGGACGGCCTTCGCGAAGGCGACGCCGAGGAACTCCTCCACCTCCCGACGGCGTTCGGTTTCGGAGAGGCCGTCGACGCGCTGATACAGGTTGGTGAGGTCGATCGTCTTCGTGCCGACGCTGATCTGCGCCGGATCCGCCTCCAGAAGGATTTTCGCCCCCGGCCGGAGGCCCTGGATCAGCACCGCCACCTCCGCGCGGAAGCGTCCGTCGGTCAGCGCATCACCCCAGGCCGCGCCGGCCAGGACCGCCGCTCCCACACAGATCAGGGCCATGAGACACCCGGCCCGGAGAATGGAGCCGACCGACATCCGAGTCTCCCCGAAGACCGCGCGGAGACACGACAAAGCAACGCCGGCGCTCCGTCAAGACGAAGGCCGGCGGGACTCATATCGATCCGGGTCGATATCCACTGGACTCACCCCGGAGTGCTTGCGGCCCGGCGCGCGGTGCGCCGGGCCTCGCGCGCGTTTCAGTCGTTGATGGCGGCGACGACGCCGGCGCCGACGGTGCGGCCGCCCTCGCGGATGGCGAAGCGCAGCTTCTCCTCCATGGCCACCGGCACGATCAGCACCACGTCCATGGTCACGTTGTCGCCCGGCATCACCATCTCGGTGCCCTCCGGCAGGGTCACGATCCCGGTCACGTCCGTCGTGCGGAAGTAGAATTGCGGCCGGTAGTTCGTGAAGAACGGCGTGTGCCGCCCGCCCTCTTCCTTGGTCAGGATGTAGGCCTCGGCCTTGAACTTGGCGTGCGGCTTCACCGAACCCGGCTTGCACACGACCTGGCCGCGCTCCACGTCCTCGCGCTTCGTGCCGCGCAGCAGCACGCCGACGTTGTCGCCCGCCTGGCCCTGGTCGAGCAGCTTGCGGAACATCTCCACGCCGGTCACCGTCGTGGTCTGCGTGTCGCGGATGCCGACGATCTCCACCGTCTCGCCGACCTTCACGATCCCGCGCTCGACCCGGCCCGTCACCACCGTGCCGCGCCCCGAGATCGAGAACACGTCCTCGATCGGCATCAGGAACGGCAGGTCGATCGGCCGCTCCGGCTGCGGGATGTAGCTGTCGACGGTGGCCATCAGCGCCAGCACCGCCTCCTTGCCGATCTTGGGCTCCTTGTCCTCCAGCGCCATCAGCGCCGAGCCCTTGGTGATCGGGATGTCGTCGCCCGGGAAGTCGTACTTCGACAGGAGCTCGCGCACCTCGAGCTCGACCAGCTCCAGCAGCTCCTCGTCGTCGACCATGTCGACCTTGTTGAGGAACACCACCAGCGCCGGGACGCCGACCTGGCGGGCCAGCAGGATGTGCTCGCGGGTCTGCGGCATCGGGCCGTCGGCCGCCGACACCACCAGGATCGCGCCGTCCATCTGCGCCGCCCCGGTGATCATGTTCTTCACGTAGTCGGCGTGGCCGGGGCAATCGACGTGGGCGTAGTGCCGGTTGGCCGTCTCGTACTCCACGTGCGCCGTCGAGATCGTGATCCCGCGCGCCTTCTCCTCCGGCGCCTTGTCGATCTGGTCGTAGGCCGTGAACGTCGCCCCGCCCGTCTCGGCCAGGACCTTCGTGATCGCCGCCGTCAAAGACGTCTTGCCGTGATCCACGTGCCCGATCGTGCCGATGTTGCAGTGCGGCTTGGTGCGAGCGAACTTTTCCTTGCCCATGATTCCCATTCCTGCGGCGGGGACCAATCGGAGGCCCCGGATCCTGGTCGGCCGCCCCGAACTCGGACAGGGGCGCAAAACGCGGTCCGCTTAGAGGGTCGGCCGCCGGGGATCAAGGTCCCGCACGCGGCGGGGCCCTGCGGCCGCCTCCGCTGTCAAGCCGCACCTCAGCGTCTTGAACGTGGAATTATCAGTCTCCGGAAATCGAACCGGCACTTTCGGGACACAGTGTGGCAGCGGAGGCATAGCGGGATCTGTGCCGCCCAGCTTAACTGCGCTCAACAACGCACAAGCTTGGATCCCGCCACCATGATGAAGAAGCTCCTCCTCGCCAGCGCCGCGACCGCCCTGGTCACGACGGCCGCCTCGGCCGCCGACCTGCCGCGCCGCGCCGCGCCGCCGCCGGTGTTCACCCCCGTGCCGGTCTTCACCTGGACGGGCTTCTACGCCGGTCTCGAGTCGGCCTACACCTTCACCGACCGTGAGCGCATCACCACGGTCGGCGTCCTGCCGGGCAACGCCAACAACGTGGCGCTCGGCCGCCGCCCGTTGCTGACCTCGACCTCGCAGGACGGCATCGCCAACGTCGGTGGCACCGCCGGCTACAACTACCAGTTCACGCCCGGCTCGGGCATCGTGGTCGGTATCGCCAACAGCATCGACTGGACCGACATCACCAAGAATCGGGTGGTGCTCGGCACCGGCAACGTCGCGGGCGGCGCGCCGAACATCAGCCAGTTCCGTCAGAGCCTCGATTGGCTCGGCACCCTCACGGGCCGCGTCGGCTACGCCTTCGATCGCGTCCTGGTCTACGGGATGGGCGGTCTCGCCTACGGCAACGTGTTCCACGACGCCAACTTCTACACCCCGGGCGGGCGCCTGCAGTTCGCCGGCCGCTACGACGACTTCAAGACCGGCTTCGCCTATGGCGGCGGTATCGAGTTCGCGCTGCCGACCGACAGCTTCCTGAACACCTTCGCGATCGGACGCTACCTGGGCATCAAGTACGACGCCATCACCGTGAAGGCCGAGTACCTGCACTACGATCTCGGCAGCCAGAGCGTGCTGGTCGGCGCCATCGCGGGTGTCGGCAACGGCTCCTACATCTCGCGCTTCCGCACGGAGGGCAGCATCGTCCGCGCCGGCTTCAACTACAAGTTTGGCGGCTTCTAGTCCTCTCAACATCCCCCGGGACGCTTGTCCCGGGCGAGCCATGGGGCGCGTGCCGGATCCGGCACGCGCCCTTTTTCATGGCCGGTATCGCGTGACGCCTCAGCTTGCCGATCGATCCTGAGGGCGATCGGCTCCGCAGGTGCGCAGATGCGCCACCAAGCGCTCTGCCCCGGACGCCGGCGCGCCCACGTTGAGAATCCTCAGGTCGGCCTCGACAGGGACCTCGCGGGCGAGCCGCGCGGCGAGGTCGCCGTCCTCGGCCCGGCCCCGGGCGGCGAGGCGCTGCATCAGGATCTCGGGGGGCGCCGTGATCTCGACGACGCTCACGCGCGGGTCGGCGGCGCGGGCCTGTGCCACGACGCGGCGGGAGACGTTGCAGACCACCACGTGCCCCGCCGCCACGAGACGGCCGGCCTCCGCCGGGATGGCGTAGCCGAGGCCGTGGGCGCGCCAATGCAGGGTGAAGCAGCCCTCGGCACAGCCCTCCGCGAAGGCGGCCGCATCGATCTCATCGTTGTCCTCGTCCGGCGAGGGCGGTCGCGTCACGAGGCGGCGCGGGAAGACATAGCGCGGGTCTCCGGCGAGCGCCGCCCGCGCCAGCCGGATCAGCGTGTCCTTGCCGGCCCCGCTCGGGCCGACCACCAGGACCAGGCACCCCGCCATCAGGCGACCCGCCGGCCGGCGCGCCAGACCTCGCGGACCACCGGCACACCCTCGGCCCGCTGCACCCGGACGAGGTCGGCCCGCAGGCCCAGCGCCAGGGCGCCGCGATCGGTCAGGCCGGTGGCGCGGGCCGGGTTCGCCGTCACCGTGGCGAGCGCCTCCGGCAGGGTGATCGCCGGCACCCGCTCGGGCAGCAGGAAGGCCGCCATGAGCAGGCTCGCCGGTACGTAATCCGACGACAGGATGTCGAGATGCCCGGCCTCGGCCAGCGTCTGGGCGGCGACGTTCCCGGAATGCGAGCCGCCGCGGATCAGGTTCGGCGCGCCCATCATCACGGTGAGGCCCCGGCGGTGGGCGGCCTGCGCCGCCTCCAGGGTGGTGGGGAATTCGGCGAGCCGCACCCCCTCGCCGACCGCGAGATCGACATCGGCCAGGGTGGTGTCGTCGTGGCTCGCCAGGGGGATGCCCATCTCCCGCGCGTAATGGACCAGGGCCGGGCGGTTGCTGGCATTGAGGGCCTGGCCGTCCCGGATCTTGCGCTCGGTGTTGGCTCGAATCTCGTCGATCGGGCGGCCGCCCCGGGTCGCGTAGGTGAAGTACTTCTCCATGTCGCGGAACTGCCGCTGGCCCGGGGTGTGGTCCATCAGCGAGATCAGGCCCACGGGATGGTGGGCGCTGAAGGCCGCCACCGAGTCGAGCACGTCGGACGAGGGCAGCTCGCAGCGCAGATGCGTGAAGTGCTCGGCCCGGAACAGGCCCTGGGCGCGCGCGGTGGCGATCGCCGCCCCCAGCTGCTCCAGCTCCGAGCCGAGGCCGCTGCCATCCGGATCGCTGCCCGCGCGCAGGGAATCGAACACCGTGGTGATGCCCGAGGCGGCGATCTGCGAATCGTAGGCCAGCACCGCCCCGAGCGGGTGCCAGCGCACCTTCGGCCGGGGGGCGTAGTGGCTCTCGAGGTGGTCGGTATGCAGCTCGATCAGCCCCGGGATCAGGTAGTCGCCCCCGAGGTCGAGGCCGCGGGCTCCCGCGCGTCCCTCGCCGATCTCCGCGATGGCCCCGTCGATGACGGCGAGCCAGCCATGCTGAATCCGGTCCGGCAGGACCAGGGTCGCGTTCTCGATGATCAGGTCGTCCATCGTATCGGTCCTCAGGCTGCCCGGGCTGGCGGCGCGAAGCGGGTGACGTCGACCACCCGGGTCGCTACAGCATCGCGCATCTCGCTGTCGTGGAAGATGCCGAGCACGCCGGCCCCGCCCTTCAGCTTCTCGCGCACCAGCTCGGCCACCACGGCGCGGTTCTGCGCGTCGAGGGAGGCGGTCGGCTCGTCCAGCAGCAGCAGCGGCCGGTCGGCGATCAGGCCCCGGGCGATGTTGACCCGCTGCTGCTCGCCCCCCGAGAAGGTCGCGGGCGGCAGGCCCCAGAGCCGTTCGGGCAGGTTGAGCCGGGCGAGCAGATCCTTGGCCCGGGCCTGCGCCGTCGCCGCGTCGAGCCCGCCCTCGCGGCCGGCGGCCTCGACCACGTCGAGGGCCGGGACCCGGGGGATCACCCGCAGGAACTGCGACACGTAGGCGATGACCCGGGCCCGCAGGGACAGCATCACCCGCGGGTCGGCCCGGACCACGTCGATCACGGCGTCGCCGTCCCGGATCCGGATCGCGCCCGCATCGCAGCGGTAATTGCCGTAGGCCATCTTGAGCAGCGAGGACTTGCCCGCCCCCGAGGGGCCGCCGAGCACCACGCACTCGCCGGGCTCGACCGCGAGGCTGACATCGCCCACCACCGGCAGCACGACGCCGCCGCGCAGGTGCAGGGTGAAGCTCTTGGCGACGTCCTGGAAGGTCAGAAGCGCGGTCATGCGGCGAGCACCGAGGAGACGAGGAGCTGGGTGTAGGCCTGCGCGGGATCGTCGAGCACCTGGTCGGTCAGCCCGGTCTCGATGACCCGGCCGGCGCGCATGACCACGATCCGGTGCGACAGGAGCCGCGCCACCGCGAGGTCGTGGGTGACGATGATCACGGCGAGCCCGAGCTCCGCCGAGAGCCGGCGGATCAGGTCGAGGAGCCGGGCCTGGACCGAGACGTCGAGCCCCGAGGTCGGCTCGTCCATCAGCACCAGCCGGGGGCCGGTGACGAGGTTGCGGGCGATCTGGAGCCGCTGGCGCATGCCGCCGGAGAACCGCGTCGGCGGGTCGTCGATCCGGTCGGCGGCGATCTCGACCCGGCCGAGCCAGTCGAGCGCCTGGGCGCGGATCCGGCCGTAATGGCGCTCGCCCATCCCCATCAGCCGCTCGCCGACATTGCCGCCGGCCGAGACCGCCATGCGCAGGCCCTGGGCCGCGTCCTGGCGGACGAAACCCCACTCGGTGCGCATCAGCGCCCGACGCCCGGCCTCGCTCAGGCCGGCGAGGTCGCGCAGGCCGCCGTCGCGCATCCGGTAGGAGACCGTCCCGGCATCCGGGGCGAGTTCGGTGGCGATGAGGGAGAGCAGCGTCGACTTGCCCGAGCCGGATTCGCCGACGACCGCCAGCACCTCGCCGGGCACCAGGTCGAACGACACGTCGGCGCAGGCGAGGCGGGCGCCGTAGCGCTTGGTCAGGCCGCGGACCTGAAGCAGGGGCTCGCTCATCGGGTCACCTCTGCGACGTCCGGCACGAAGGGGGGATCCAGGCGGAAGCTGTAGCCGTAGCGCTCGAAGCCGAGGCCCTCGTAGAAGGCGTGCGCCGGCTTGGCGTCGACATTCGACGACAGGGCGAGCTTGTAGCAGCCCCGGGCCTGGGCGAGGCGGAACGCCTCATGCATCATCGCGCGGCCGAGGCCGCCGCCGCGATGCCCGGACGCGACCACGACGCTCTCGACCAGAGCCGAGGGCATGCCCCAATGGGCGATGTTGTCGAGGACGATGAGGCAGAAGGTGCCGACGACCGCGCCGTCGACCTCGGCCACGTAGAGCCCGTAATCGGGATAGGCGGTCTCGAGCCGATCGAGGAGCGCTTCCGCCTGCGCCAGGGTCGCCACTCGCCCGCCGTTCAGCTCAGCGTAGAGGTTGAGGATGGCGGGGAGGTCGGGCTGCCCGGCCCGGCGGACCGTGAGGCCGGTCATGCCGCGTCCCCCGTGCCGATATGCCCGTCCGCGCGGCGGCCCTCGCAATGGTCGGTGTCCGAGCAGACGAACATCCGCCGGCCGGCATCGTCGAGCAGCACCTCGTCGAGATAGACGCCCTCAGCTCCGCACAGCGCGCAAGGGTGGGTGAATTCCTGCACGCGGAACGGATGGTCCTCGAAATCGAGGCTGCGGACCCGGGTGTAGGGCGGCACCGCGTAGATGCGCCGCTCGCGGCCCGCGCCGAACAGCTGGAGGGCCGGACAATCGTCCATCTTGGGGTTGTCGAATTTCGGCGTCGGCGACGGGTCCATCACGTAGCGGCCGGCCACCTCCACCGGGTAGGCGTAGGTGGTGGCGATGTGCCCGTGCCGGCTGATATCCTCGTAGAGCTTGACGTGCATGGCCCCGTACTCGGCGAGCGCGTGGAGCTGGCGGGTCTCGGTCTCGCGCGGCTCCAGGAAGCGCAGGGGCTCGGGGATCGGCACCTGATAGACCAGGGTCTGCCCCTCCGAGAGCGGCGTCTCGGGGATGCGGTGGCGGGTCTGGATGATCGTCGCCTCGGCGGTCCGGGTCGTCGTCGCGACCCCGGAGGTCTTGGCGAAGAAGCGGCGGATCGAGACCGCGTTGGTGGTGTCGTCGGCGCCCTGATCGATGACCTTGAGCACGTCCGCCCGACCGAGGATCGCCGCCGTGACCTGCACGCCGCCGGTGCCCCAGCCGTAGGGCATCGGCATCTCCCGGGAGGCGAACGGCACCTGGTAGCCCGGCACCGCGATCGCCTTGAGGATCGCCCGGCGGATCATCCGCTTCGTGCCCTCGTCGAGATAGGCGAAGTTGTAGCCGGAGCCCGTGTCGCCCCTCTCCTCCCCCTTGCGGGGAGGAGCCGGAGGTGGGGGTAGTGCAGGATCGAGCGCTACGGTGCCGTCTGCACCACCCCCACCCCTGACCCCTCCCCGCAAGGGGGAGGGGAATGAAGCCGGCATCGCTGTTTCGCTCATTCCGCGGCCTCCTGCATCTCGACGGGTTCGGATTTCCGCTCGAACTCGGCGCGTAGCCGGCGAACCAGTTCCAGCTCGGCCTGGAAGTCGACGTAGTGCGGCAGCTTCAGGTGCTCGACGAAGCCGGTCGCCTGGAGGCTGTCGCAATGGGCGAGCACGAATTCCTGGTCCTGGGCCGGGCTCGCCACCGGCTCGCCGAGTTCCTCCGCCCGCAGGGCCCGGTCGACCAGGGCCATCGCCATGGCCTTGCGCTCGCTCTGGCCGAAGGCGAGCCCGTAGCCGCGGGTGAACTGGGGCGGCGCCGCCCCCGAACCCTTGAACTGGTTGACCATCTGGCATTCGGTGAGCCGGACCCGGCCGAGCGGCACCGGGAAGCCCAGCTCCTCGGGGACGAAGTCCACCGCGACTTCGCCGACCCGGATCTCGCCCACGAACGGGTGGGTGCGGCCGTAGCCGCGCTGGGTCGAATAGGCGAGGCCGAGCACGAAGCCCTCGTCGCCCCGGGCCAGGGCCTGGAGCCGCAGGGCCCGGTCGGCGGGGTAATCCACCGGCTCCCGGGTGAGGTCGCCCGGGGGCGTGCCGTCATCCGGGGGGGCGGCCTCGATCAGCCCGTCCCGGGCCAGCAGGTCGGTGACCCGCGGGCAGTGCCCGGCATCGTCGCGCGGCTCGGCCTCGGCGGCGGCCTGGACCTCGCCCTCGGCGGCCAGCGCAAAGTCGATCAGCCGGTGGGTGTAGTCGAAGGTCGGCCCGAGCACCTGCCCGCCGGGCAGGTCCTTGAAGGTCGCCGAGACCCGGCGTTCCACCGCCATGACGCCGGTATCGACCGGCACCGAGGCGCCAAAGCGCGGCAGGGTCGTCCGGTAGGCGCGGACCAGGAACACCGCCTCGACCACGTCGCCCCGGGCCTGCTTGAGGGCCAGAGCCGCGAGGTCGGGGTCGTAGAGCGAGCCCTCGGTCATCACCCGGTCGACCAGCAGGGCCATCTGCGCGCGGATCTGCGCCACGGACAGCTCCGGCACCGCGGGGTCGCCGCGGCGGGCCTCGGCCAGGAGCCGGTGGGCGTTGTCGATGGCGGCCTCGCCGCCCTTCACGGCCACGTACATGGCTAATTCTCCGTGACGGCGGTGGAGCGCGGCAGGCCGACGACCCGGCCGGGGGCGGTGAGGATCAGGTCGACGCCCAGGGGGAAGTCGGCGCGGTTCTCCGCGCACTGGGCGACGAAGCCCTCCGGCAGGGGCGCCAGCGCCACGCGGGCGGTGCCGCGGATGCCGGGGCCGGCGAGGCACAGCCCCGCCCCCTCGGTGATCGCGTCGAGGGCGAGCACCAGGGTGGTGGCGGTGTCGGGATAGGCCGGCGTGCCGGACGCGAAGGTGCCGAGCGGCGGGCAGCGGGCCGGATCGCCGATCAGCGCGAAGGCGGCCCCGGCCGGATCGTCGGTGAGGGGCGCCCCGGTGTGGAAGCGCAGATACACGGCGACCTCGGGGGCCGCCGCCAGGCCGGCATCGAGCCAGACCGGCGTGTCGGCATCGGTGAGCGCCAGCGCCACGGCGGCGAGTTCCGGGGTCAGCGGCGCCGGGGGCTCGAGGCCGGCTCGGAGCGGCCGGGGCCGCCCCGGCCGGGCGAGGGCATCCATCACCGCGCGGAACGTGTCCTGCGCATCGTGGACCGGATCGGCGAAACCGGGTGCGAGCATGCTCAGTCCTCCCCGCGGGCGACGGTCAGGAATTCGACGCGGGTGGCGGCGATGCGCCGTGCCGCCTGTCGGCGCGCCGCCTCGGTCCGGGCGGCCGCGCCGGCGAGGGCCGCCTCGACCCCGGCGCGCCGTGCCGAATCCTGCCAGAGGGCGTCGAGGATCGCGGCCAGCCGCGCCTTCGTGCGGTCGCGACCGAGATGGTAGGCGAAGCCGGTGCTGCCATCCGGGAGACGGATCGACGCCCGGGTCACGCTGACCTCGCCGAAATGGAACGGCCGCCCGTCGCCGCCGATCCGGCCCTCGGCCATCACCAGCCCGGTTTCCGGGGGGCGCAGATCCTCCGCCGCCGGGGCATCGAGGCACGCGACGGCGGCTTCGAGCTCACTCCGGCCGGCTTCGGCGCAGAGCGCCATCATCGCCCGCCGGGCTTCGATCCCGGGACCATTCTGCGGTCCCGTCGGGTTCGGGGTCATCGCGAATCCCTCCGTCGCATCGTTGTATAGATATATAGACAACTGGCGCCCCGGGCACAAATGAAGTTTGGATGACAGGATGGACGCACAGGAGCAGGCGCCCGGCCTCGTCCGGGGTGAGGGACTGGCGGCGTGGCGGCAGATCGCCGACGCCCTCACGGCCGAGATCGCCGCGGGATCCCACGCACCCGGGCAGCAGCTTCCCACCGAGGCGGCGCTCGCGGCGCGGTTCTCGGTGAACCGACACACGGTGCGCCGGGCCCTCGCCGCCCTGGCCGAGAGCGGCCTCGTGCGGGCCAGCCAGGGCCGGGGCACCTTCGTCGAGGACGCCCCGCTGGCCTACCCGATCGGGCCGCGCACCCGCTTCTCCGAGATCGTCGCCGGGGCCGGCCGCGAAGCCTGGGGCGACCTGATCGCCTCGGGCACCCGCCCGGCCGGCTCCGAGCAGGCGGCGGCGCTGGCGCTCCCCCCCGGCGCGCCGGTGCTGGAACTGCTGACGGTCCACCGGGCGGACGACACCCCGCTGTCGACGGCGCTGACCTGGCTGCCGCTGCCACGCTTTTCGGGCTTCGCCGAGGCCTATGCCGAGCGCGGCTCGATCACCCGGGCGCTGGCGGCCTGCGGCGTCCACGACTACACCCGGCTCTCGACGCGCATCCGCGCCCGCCCGGCCGATGCCCAGGAGGCGGGGCGCCTCGACATCGCCCCCGGGCGGGTTGTGATGGTCGTCTCGAGCGTCAACATCGACCAGGCGGGCGTGCCGATCCAGGCGAACCGCACCCTGTTCGCCGCCGACCGGGTGGAGCTGGTGATCGGCACGTGAGGCCGGTCAGCGCGCCGCCGGCCCGATCAGCGCCCGGCGCAGGCGGGTCGAGACCCCGTCGATCGCCGCCACGGTGACGAGGATCATCAGGACCAGGAAGGCGACCTGCCTCAGCTCCAGCACGCGGATCAGCTCGGTGAGATACTGGCCGATACCGCCGGCGCCGACGATGCCGATGATCGTGGCCGAGCGGGTGTTCGATTCGAAGAAGTACAGCACCTGGCTCGCCAGCACCGGCAGCACGGCGGGGATCAGGCCGAAGCGGATCCGGTGCAGGGCCGAGCCGCCCGAGGCGACGACGCCCTCGCCGGGCCGGCGGTCGCAGGTCTCGATCGCCTCGGAGAACAGCTTGCCGAACGCCCCGAAATCCGAGCACGCGATGGCGAGCGCCCCCGCGAAGGGGCCGAGCCCGACGACGTTGATCCAGATCAGCGCCCAGATCAGCACGTCCACCGAGCGCATGACGTCGAGGCCGCGGCGGACGGCGAAGCGCGCGAACGGGTTGGGGACGACATTCCGGGCGGCCAGGAACGCCACCGGGAAGGCCAGGATCGCCGCCGTCAGCGTGCCGAGGAAGGCGATGCCCAGGGTCTCGCCCAGCGCGTGCAGGAAGGTCCAGAACTGGCCCTCCGGGGACGGCGGCAGCATCAGCACCGCAAAGGTGCCGAGCCGCCCGAGCCCGTGGAGGATCCGCGCCACCGAGAAATCGAGGCGCCAATAGCCGAACGCCGCCAGTCCGAGGAGGAGGCCGATCACCCCGGCCAGGCGTGCCCGCGCCGCCCAGTCGATGCGGAACTGCGCCGGGTAGCGGGCGCGCAGCCGGGCGAGGTCGGCCCGGGCGGTCGCCCGCAGGGTCTCGGACCGCGCGCTCATCGTGCGTGCTCCGGGCCGATCAGCCGATGGCGGACCCGCTCGGTGGCGAGGTCGATGCAGAACACGGTGAGGATGATCAGCACGAGGATCGCGCTGACATCCGCATAGTAGAAGTTGCGGATCGCCACCAGGAATTCCTGGCCGATGCCGCCGGCGCCGACGAAGCCCATCACCCCCGCCCCGCGCACGTTGATCTCGAACCGCAGCAGCGCGTAGGAGGCGAAATTCGACAGCACCTGGGGCAGCACCGCGAAGCGCACGGTCTCGATCCACGTGGCGCCCGAGGCCGACAGGCCCTCGACGGGACGCATGTCGATGTTCTCGACCACCTCGGAGAACAGCTTGCCGAGCGCCCCCGTGGTGTGGATGGCGATGGCCAGCACGCCGACCATCGGCCCGAGGCCGAAGGCGATCACGAAGAGCAGCGCGAACACCACCTCGGGGACGGTGCGGCAGACCTCCAGGAAGCGCTTGGCGGCGATGCGCAGCAGGCGCGACCGCGCGAGGTTGGCGGCCGCCAGGAAGCTCAGGGCGAAGCCCGCGAGCCCGCCGAGCAGCGTGCCGAGATAGGCCATCAGCAGGGTCTCGCCCAGCAAGCCAAGCCAGTTCGGCAGGCCCCAGTACCAGGCGCGGACGTCCTCGATCGGATGGTCGAGGCCGATCGGCGGCAGGATCTCTTGGATATACGCGGTGAACTTGCCGATGTTCTCGATGAAGACCAGCGGCCGCACCTCGGCGGCGAGCCCGGCGAGCAGCGCCAGCACCGCGACGATCGCGAAGCCCGCCAGCGTGCGGCGGCGCGCGGCCCGGGTCGCCGCCGCGTAGAGGCCGGAGAGGGCGGCTTCCCGCTCCGGCGGCAGGGGTGTCGGGCCGTGCGAGGTCGGCATGCCCGGATCAGGACTTCTTGCGCTGCTCGTCGTTGAACTTCAGCATGTCGATGATCGGCTGATAATCCTTCAGCGTCACCGGGGTGAGGCCCTGGTCCTTGCCGTCCGACAGCCGGTCGAACGCCGCCTTGTCGGCGGTCGGCAGAGCGATGAAGGCCTGGCGGATCTTGGCCTTCAGGTCGTCGGGCAGGCTCGCCAGCACGGCGAAGGGGCCCTCCGGCAGGAAGTCGGACTTGAACACCACCCGGAAGTCCGACTGCTGCATCGGCGTGCCGTCCGGCTTCTTGAGCATGCCCTTGGCGGCCATGCGGGTGACCATCGTGTCGGTCTCGGAGTTCCAGAGATTGGCGGCGGCGTCGGCGGTGCCCTGGGTGAGCGCCAGGACGGCGTTCTCGTGGCTGCCGGCGTAGAAGGTCTTGGCGAAGAACTTCTCCACGTCGTAGCCGGCCCGCTTGAGGAAGAAGCGCGGCGCCTGGTTGCCGGAGGTGGAATTGGGGTCGACCAGAGCGAGGTTCTTGCCCTTGAGGTCCTCGACCGTCTTGTACGGGCTCGTGGCCAGCACGTAGACCACCGAATAGTAGCCCGAGGCGCCGGTCTCGTGCTTCTGGTTCACGATCGGCTCGATCTTCACCCCGGTCATCACCGCCCGGGCGAAGGAGGCGGGGCCGTACCAGGCGATCTGGATGTTGCCGGCGCGCTGGCCCTCGATCACGGCCGCGTAGTCGCTGGCGACCCGCAGCTTCACCGGCACGCCCAGGGTCTTGGTCAGGTAGGCGGTGAGCGGCGCCCAGCGATCGGCGGTGCCCGAGGCGTTCTCGGCGGGGATCACGCCCAGCGTCAGTTCGGGATACTGGGCCTTCCAGTCCTGGGCGGCGGCCGGCAGGCCGAGGAGCGCGAGGGCGGCGGCCGCGGCCGCGAGGGTGCGTCGGGTGATCATTGCGTTCTCCTGTGCGGGCCCTGGGGCAGGGCTCGGCCGGCCGGCCCCCTGCGCGCCGGGGTGACGGACATCGTTGTCGGCTCAGGCGCCGATCGCGGCTTCGCGGACCGGACGCGCGGGCATGGAGCCGGGCAGGCCCGGCATGGCCGCCCGCTGCTCCGCCTCGCGCTGCGCGGAATCGTCGAGCACCTCGCCGGCCTCCAGCCCGTAGAGCCGGCGCGCCACGTCCTCGGTGAGGTCGAAGGGGCCGCCCTCGAACACCACGCGGCCCGCCGCGAGGCCGACGAGGCGGTCGCAATAGGCGCGGGCGAGGTCGAGGGAATGCAGGTTGCACAGCACCGTGATGCCGTAGCGCCGGTTCACGTCGGCGAGCGCATCCATCACGAGGCGTGTGTTGCGCGGGTCGAGGGAGGCCACCGGCTCGTCGGCGAGCAGGATCTCGGGCTCCTGCACGAGGGCGCGGGCGATGGCGACGCGCTGCTGCTGCCCGCCCGACAGGCCATCGGCCCGCTGGCCGGCGAACTCGCCCATGTCGAAGCTCTCCAGGGCGGCGAGCGCCATGGCCCGGTCCGCGTCGGACCACAGGCGCATCAGGGCCCGGTGGCTCGGCACGTGACTGAGGCGCCCCATGAGCACGTTGGTCATCACGTCGAGGCGGCCGACGAGGTTGAATTGCTGGAAGATCATGGCGCAGCGGGTGCGCCAGTCCCGCAGGGCCCGGCCCCGCAGGGTCGTGACGTCCCGCCCGTCGTGGAGGATACGGCCCGAACTCGGATCCGCCAGCCGGTTGATCAGGCGCAGCAGCGTCGACTTGCCGGCACCCGAGCGGCCGATCACGCCGACGAAGCTGCCGGGCTCGATCCGCAACGAGACACCGTCGACCGCGCGCCGGTCGCCATACTGGCGCGTGAGATCTTCGATGACGAGCATGCATCCATCCGCGGCGGAATGGCCGCAGCTAAACGCCGCTTCTACGACGGTTGGATGACGAAGACCTCGGAATATCTATAGCCGACGAATGAATAGGGATCCGCGCGGGTATCTTACCGAGATGATGTCGCCGCCACGCGGACGAAGACGGTGTCCGCGGCGGCGATGTCACGCCGAAGCTTCGTGACGGTCCAGAAACGCTTCGATGGCGAGCCCGCGGAAATCCGGCAGCGCCCGGCGCAGGCGCGCGTGATCCCAGTCCCACCAGGCGAGGCGCTCCAGGCGCGCGGCGATCGCCTCGGGGAAGCGGGGCCGCACCGGCCGCGCGGGATTGCCGACCACGATCGTGTAGGGGGCGACATCGCGGGTGACGATCGCCCCCGCCCCGACCACCGCGCCGGTGCCGATGCGGCGGCCGGGCAGGACGACGACCCCGTGGCCGATCCAGACGTCGTGGCCGATCGTCACCGGGCTCGACCGGCGCCGGTCGAAGAAGGCGTCCTCGTCCGCCTCCTCCGGCCAGTAGGCGCGGGCCCGGTAGGTGAAATGCGCCTGCGATGCGCGCTCCATCGGATGGTTGCCGGGATTGATCCGCACGCTCGCGGCGATCGAGCAGAACTTGCCGATCGTCGTGTAGATCACCTCGCCGTCCTGGGCGATGTAGGAATAATCGTCCAGGACCGATTCGGTGATGCGGGTGCGGGCCCCGATCTCGGTGTAGTGGCCGAGGCGGCTTGCCTGGACCCGGGCGCTGGGATCGATGGCGGGCGCGAGCCCGAGGGGCTGGTCAGCCATGGGCGTCTCCGAAGGGCAGGCGCGCCAGGAGCCGGAACGGCCCGGACCCGTCCTGGGTCAGGAGGCACACCGCGTCGATCACGGCGGGCTCCGGGCCCGAGGCGGCATAGGCCGCGGCGAGGCGCCGGTGCCAGCCGTCGTGGTCGGGCCCCGGCAGGGCGTCGGTCAGGGTCATGTGGAAGCGGAAGGCCTCGAACACGTAGGGGTAGCCCCAGCGGTCGAGCAGCGCGCGGCCGCGGGAATCCAGCCGCTCCGGCCGGCGCTTCGCGCGCTCGGCCCCGGTCAGCGGCGCCCGGAACGGGTCGAGGGCGGCGACGCATTCGGCCGCGAGCAGGCCCAGACCCGGCGGCGGGGCCTCCGGCACCAGGGCGAGGAACGGTCCGAGCGCCGCGACCACCAGCGGCCCGAGCGGCACCGGCGGGTGCGCGGCGGCGAGGCCCCGGGCGGCGGCGACGAGATCGGCCTCCGCGGTCCCCGGCGCGAGGCGCAGCGGCGCCTTGAGGGTCGCGTGGAAACCGTAGAGCCGGGCCCCCGCCGTGACCGCAGCGAGGCCGCCCGGTGTCTCCGGATGCGGGACCGTCCGCCCGGACGCGTTGTCGTAGCCGAGCACGGCGTTGCCGAACGCCTCCAGACGCGAGCCCGGAGCAGGGAGCCAGTACAGGGCGTAGCGGCGCGACACGTCCAAAGCCTCCGGGTATCTCGCGGCATTCCTCAGGCCGTCGGCGCGTAGCTCCGGGCGTCGGCGGGCCGGCGCGGACGGACATCCATGGCGTTGCCGCGCCACACGATGGCGCTCTGCACCCAGGCGCCCAGCCAGATCGCCGGGATCAGGAGATCGCGCACCAGGAAGACCGCCGGCATGCGGGGCGAGCGATGCCAGCCCGCGCGGACCGCGAGCCAGTGCTCGGCTCCGTAGCACAGGACCGCGATACCCGCAGCGCCGGAAAGTCCGGCGAGGCTGCCGGACCACAGCGCCAGCAGCAGCGCCGGCAGCAGGACGCCGCTGCCGATCTCCGGGATGAAGAACAGCGGGAAGGTCACCCGCCGCAACCGGGCCCAGCGCAGCTGCCGCGCCCAGACCTCCCGGAAGCCGCGGGGTCCCAGGGGCTGCTCGAAGGGGCTCGCCACGAGATGGACGCGCTTGCCGGCGGCCCGGACCAGCTTGGTGGCGGCCGCGTCCTCGGCGATCTCGGCGGCGAGCGCCTGGAGGCCGCCCTGCGCTTCCAGGAACGGCTTGTGCCACAGCATGCTCTTGCCCTGCGCGAAACCCAGGCCGAACGCCTCGGCGGCGTATTGCCAGCGCGCCTGCAGGGTGTTGAGGAAGGCGCACTCGACCTCGGCCATGAAGCTGCCCGGGCGCGCGCCGGCCGGGGTCGAGCAGACGAGGCCGGTCTCCTCCCGCCACGCGGCCTGGAGGCACTGGAGGTAATCCGGCGGCATGGCCACGTTGGAATCGGCCAGCACCACCCAATCGTGGGCGGCGGCGCGCCAGCCGGGCAGGCAGTTGTTCAGCTTCGGGTTCTCGCTGACGCGCTCGTCGCCGCGGATCAGGCGGGCCGGCACGTGGGGATGGGCGGCGATCAGGCGCTCCACCAGCGGCACGATCGGATCGGCCGGATCGGCCACGCAGAAGATCAGCTCGTAGGCCGGATAGTCGAGGCGGAAGCTCCGGGTCAGCATCTCCTCGCTGTAGGCCTCGACCCCGTGGAGCGGGCGGACCAGGGAGACGGGCGCCCCCGCCGGAAACCGCGACGGCCCGTGGCTTCGGCCGATGCGCCGGCCCGCGATGGCGATGCTGCCGATCTGGACGAGGGCCAGGAGCGCGCCGAGGGCGAGGGCCGGCACCGTGGCGTCAATCATGCGGGATCCCCCGTTGGCGTCCTGAGCGGCCCGGTCGCTAGCGGCCGGACCGCGTCAGTCGTGTGACACGCACGGGATGCGGGCCGGATATTGCCGGCCCGCGGTCGCGGCGTGGTCCTCAGAACCGGAGGGTGAAGTTGCCCTTGACGGCCTGATCCTGGGCCCGGGTGCCGGTCTGGCCGGTATAGGCGACGCCGAGGCTCGCGTTCGGCGCCACCGCCAGGTCCAGGCCGACCTCCGCCACCAGCGCGTCCCGGTCGATCGGAACGCCCGCGCTCAGGAAGGCCGGGCCGGTGCCGAAGCGCAGCAGCGCCGCCGGCACCACGTCCCCGAACGCCCTCCGGTATCCGATGAGCCCCCGCAGCGTCACCGGCAGACCCAGGCCCAGGTCCAGGCTGGTCTGCGCCCGCAGCCCGACGGTGGCCGCCCCGAGGTCGTAGTCGCGCGCGAAACTCGTCAGCGCCGCCGCGCCCCCGGCCTCCGCGAAGGCGTCCCGCCGGATCCCGACATAGGCCCCGCCCACGAACGGCTCCAGATAGGCCGCCGCCGGCTGGACCGCCGCCGCCGCGCCGTCCTTCGACACCAGCACCGCCGGCGCCGGCGCGCCCAGCACGATCTTCCAGCCGAGCTCGCCGAAGCCCTGCAGGGTGTGGCCGCCGCCATGCCCGGTCAGCGTGTCCGACAGCCCGTACAGCACCGCCCGCCGGGTGCGCGTATCCGTGTCGGCGTAAATCACGCCCAGCCGCAGCGAGACCGGCCCCAACTCGGCGCCGCCGTAGACGCCGCCGAACCCGCTCTTGAGCGTCGCGCTCTCCGCCCGGCTCAGGCCGCCGCTCCGCCCGGCGCTGTCGAGATTGGCCTCCGTGTAGCCGCCGACCACGCCGAAGCGCAGCCCGCCCGGCAGGCGTACATCCGCGCCGGCGGCGAAGCCCGCGATCTGCCGGTCGAGGTCGAAGGCGTTGCCGCCCCCGCCGGCCGTGCCGAACGCCCCGAAGCCCTGGCCCCAGAGCCCGAAGACCTGCGGGTCGAGGGTGCGCACCGGCACCCCCGCCACCACCGGCGCCCGGCCCGGCAGATCGGCCGTGTAGGCGGCCGGCAGGCTTCCGTAATCGAGCCCGGTGCCGGGATTGCCCCAGCGCAGGCGGTCGAGCACCGCCTCGCGCACGAAGAACGCGGTCTCGTAGGCGGTCGAGACCGTGCTGGCGTGGATGTCGCCGGCGAGCGCCCGGAAGGCGGCGCCGGCCTCGCCCGTGGTGAAGCCGGACGCGGCGTCGTAGAGCCGGCCGGCGCCGCCCGCCTGGATGGCGTCGGCCGCGGCCGCGCCGTTGCGGCCGGTGGCGGAGCTGGAGAACGCCACGTCGTTGCGGGTGAGCGTCAGGTCGACCTCGTTGGCCAGGTAGCGCAGGCCCGGGCTGAGGAAGGCGAGGTTCGACGTGACGCCGGCGAACTGGCCCGAGACGCCGCCGCCGGCGGTGAGGATCGCGTAGGTGGTGCGCGGGCTGTAGCTGCCCGAGGCGGCCAGCACCTGGACGGTGCCCCCCGACAGGGCGGCGGCGCCGCCGGCCGCGATCCGGTCGGCCTGGCCGGCGGCGTTGGCCTCGACCTGGTAGGTCGAGCCGGGCGCGAAGGCGACCGCGCCGGTGACCGAGAGCGTGCCGATCGCGGTGCCCGGCGCCACCGTGCCCCCGGACAGGGCGCTGATCCCGCCGACCGTGCCCGATCCGCCGAGCAGGCCGCCGGAGCCCACGAAGGCGGTGCCCGCGATGGTGCCGTTGGCGTAGAGGGCGCCGCCCTGGCCGATGGCGACATCGATGGCCAGGCTGTCGGCGGTGTCCATCCGCAGGGTGCCGGTCACGTTTCCGAAGTACCCGGCGGCGGAGTACAGGTCGATGCGGCTCCAGTAGCTCAGCGCGCTGCCGTAGAAGGCGGCCAGCGCGTTGGTCTCGGTGTTGACCAGGATCTGGTTGATGGTTCCCGTGGACAGCTGGCCGTAGAGGCCGCCGCCGGGCGCCAGGGTGCGGGCGGCGGTGGTGGAGCCGCCGTAGAGGGGGGCCAGCAGGATCGACGCGTCCGGCCCGTTGGCGGGGGCCTGCTCGCGGGGGGCCTGGGCGAGGCTCAGGGTCGGCAGGCCGTAGGTGAGCCGGCTCTGGTAGGTGGCATGGTTGGCGGCCGACGGGAGGTAGGGGTTGCCGGCGCCGTTGGCCGCGCTGCCGGCGCAGGCCGCGACGGTGTTGCCGCACTGGGCGGCGAGGTAGGCCTGGATCTGGCCCTGGGCCTGGACGAACTGGTTGGGCAGGTTGATCGCCGTGCCGGTCACCGCGGCGTTGTTGATGTAGGCCGGGTTGGTGAAGGCCTGGGCGAGATCGTAGGCGGCGAGCGCCCGGCTGCCGATGATGTCGAGGGGGTAGTGCACGCCCAGCACGATGCGGTTGTTGGCGTAGTCGGCGGCGCGCAGCAGCATATTTTGGTATTGCTGGGGCACCAGCATCGCCAGGAGGATGCCGTCCGTGAAGGCGTAGGTGGTGTGCCCGCTCGGGAAGGACGGGTTGGTGGCGATCCCGTTGAGCGCGGTCGGGTCGAAGGCGTTGTACTGGGACGGCGCCACCTGCACCGGCCGCGAGGATCCGTAGACGTCCTGGCCCGCTTGCGTGTTGGTGACGCCGTAGGCGAGGTCGTAGACGCTGTTGGTGGTGTTGGGCAGGCCGTTATAGGTCGGCAGGGTGTAGCCGGCCGGGGCCACGGCGGGCACCGCCACGTAGTTGGCCGGGGTCACGCTCGGATTGGTGGCCGCGCCGTTGGCGAAGTAGTTCTTGGCGACGCCGAGATTGTTCCCGGAGAAGGTGTAGGCGCCGGCCAGCAGGCTGACGACGCTGCCGAGGGGGCCGTTCACGCCCGGCGCGACGCCGCGCTGGTAGATCGGCCCGAGCTGGGCGCCGAGGCCGCCGACGAGCTGCTGGGGCACGATGCCGTTGATCGCCGTCTGGGCCGGCAGGCCGCCCGCGAGGTTGGCGGCCACCCCGTAGGTGCCGAGCCCCGAGGCGGACAGGTCGTTGCTGATCGAGCCGAGCAGGTTCTTGTCGCTGATCGCGTTCTGCTGCTGGGACAGGCCGGCCGCGTTGTTGAGCGCCACCCCCTGCGACAGGTTGAGCTGCAGCGTCCGCTGACCGGTCGCGGTGGCGTTGAGCGCCAGATAGGGGGCCAGGAGATTGAGCACGTTGACGTCGGACGGCGTCGTGTTGGCGGTCTGTGCCTGCGCGCCCGGCCCGAATACCGCGACCGTCAAGGCCGCGATCGAGATCCCGTGTCGTAACGTCATGTCTGGCCCCCAAAGCCGCGGCCATTCGGCCTGCGGCGGGAGGTTTAGCGAAATACGCGGCTCCGCCAGCGTCATAATTAAGTCATCTTCAGCAGAATCGCTGCGTGTCGCATCGAAGCAACAGATCGATAACTTAGCCAGCACAGCAAAGTCCCGGTCTTCATCTGTCGGGAAACCGCCGAACATCCTCACCGCGAGGCGAAAGCTCTGCGCGTGCCGTAACCCCGTCGGCCGACAGGGGCACGCGCGGCGCGGCGAAGGCGGATGCATCGCGCGGGCCGCCCGGCCGAAGTGGTTCCAGCACTGCGCAGTCCTTCGCCGCGCGAATGGTGTGACCCGCAACCCGGATCGAAGGGTGCCGTCACCGAAGCGTCACGCGCGGATCTTAATCCCGCATTCACCAGCACAACCGGTTCCGCGCGAGGGTTCATGTCCGATTCTGCCGTGATCCCCTCGGGGATCCTAGGGAACAGGCCCGCGGGCGGGCCGCGCCTCGAACATCGGATCCATCCCGGCGGGGTGATCGCGTTCCTGCTCGTCCTGGTGGCGGGGCTCGGCTACGCGGTGGTGAGCCTGATCACCGACATGAACGCGGTCGGCGAGGCACCGCTGGCCTACGGCGCCTTCGCGCTCCTCGGCCTCGCCCTGCTGATCGCCCTCGCCTTCGAGTTCGTGAACGGGTTCCACGACACCGCCAACGCGGTCGCCACGGTGATCTACACCCACTCGCTGCCGCCGCTCGTGGCGGTGATCTGGTCGGGCTTCTTCAACTTCCTCGGCGTGATGCTCTCCTCCGGCGCGGTGGCCTACGCCATCGTCACGCTGCTGCCGGTGGAGCTGATCCTGAACGTCGGCTCTGGGGCGGGCTACGCGATGATCTTCGCGCTGCTGCTGGCGGCGATCATCTGGAACCTCGGGACCTGGGCCATGGGCCTGCCGAACTCGTCCTCCCACGCCCTGATCGGATCGGTGCTGGGCGTCGGCCTCGCCAACCAGCTGATGAGCGGCGGCGACGGCACCTCGGGCGTCGACTGGGGCCAGGCGCTCAACGTGTTCAAGGCGCTGCTGTTCTCACCGGTCTGCGGCTTCGTGCTGGCGGCGCTGCTGCTGCTCGCCCTGAAATTCGCCGTGCGCCGCAAGGACCTCTACGAGGCGCCGAAGGGCGACGCCCCCCCGCCCCTGTGGATCCGGGGCATGCTGATCCTCACCTGCACGCTGGTCTCGTTCTTCCACGGCGGCAATGACGGGCAGAAGGGCATGGGCCTGATCATGCTGATCCTGATCGGCGCCGCCCCCACCGCCTACGCCCTGAACCGCACCATGTCGGACGACACGACGCCGGCCTTCATTCAGACCTCGACGGCGGCAAGCCAGGTGTTCTCCGCCCACGCCCCCGGTGCCGCGGCGCCGGATGCCGCCGCGGCGCGCCGGACTGTGACGGAGGCGCTGAAGACCAAGGCGGTGAACACGCCTCCGGTCTACGCGGCCCTATCCGTGCTCTCCACCGACATCGCCGCCAGCGTGAAGAACTACGGTGCGATCCGGACCGTGCCGGCCGCCCAGACGCAGAACCTGCGCAGCGACATGTATCTCGCCGCCGACGCGGTGCGTGTCCTGCCGAACGCGGGTGCCGATCTCTCGGAGGCCGAGAAGGCGACGCTGAAGCGCTACGCGGGGCTGCTCAACGACGGCACGCGCTACATCCCGGGCTGGGTGAAGGTCTGCGTGGCCCTGGCGCTCGGCCTCGGCACCATGGTCGGGTGGCGGCGCATCGTCGTGACCGTGGGCGAGAAGATCGGCAAGACGCACCTGACCTACGCGCAGGGTGCCTCCGCCGAGATCGTGGCCGCCGGCACGATCGGGCTGGCCGAACTCTACGGATTGCCGGTCTCGACCACCCACATCCTGTCCTCGGGCGTCGCCGGGACGATGGCGGCCAACGGCTCGGGCCTGCAGATGTCGACCGTGCGCAACATGGCGCTGGCCTGGATCATGACCCTCCCGGCCGCCATCACGCTCGCCGCCGGACTGTTCTTCATCCTGCGTCACCTGTTCTGACACGGCGCACGCGGCGTCCCGGACTCCGAAGCCGGGACGCCGCGCCACGTTCCGAGTCGCATCGTCCCGGACGCCGATCCCCGGCCTCCGGGACGATTCCGTTTCGCAGCCGGTCGGACCGGCCGGCCCGCCCCGCACGCCCCCCCGGGCGCGGAGCGGGCGGCCTGCGCCCCGCCGGCTGCGGCGCCCCCCGGCGCCTCAGGAACTCGCCATCGCCCGGACGAAGGCCAGGCAGGTCCGGCGCGCGGCCGCATTCTCGATCCCCGCGAAGATGGTGACGAGATCGGCCGCCTGCCTGACGGCTTCGTCCTGCCGGTCCTTGTCCGGGAAGAAGGACGCGAGCGGCACATCCAGCGCCTTCGCGAGGCAGGCGAGTGTATGTTCGGTCCGGGCCGAATCGGCGGATGACGCGGGCCGCTGGTTCGGCCCGTGCGAGCAGCGGAGCGCCATCGCTCAGGCCGCCCGGTGGCCGAGCTGGATCGCCTTGGCGATCTGCGATCGCTTGGCGGCGTAGCCCGGGGCGACCATCGGGTAATCGGCCGGCAGCCCGTATTGGAGGCGGTAGCGCTCCGGGGTGAGCCCGTGGGCGGTGAGGTGGCGCTTCAGGGTCTTGTAGGACCGGCCGTCGATGAAGCTGATCAGGCCATCATGCTGGATCGAGGCCTCGACCTGCCCCGCATTCGGCCCGGCCCAGCTCGATCCGACCTTCGCCTGGCCGTCGCGCAGATCCGAGATCGCCATGTGCACCTGATCGATCAGATCCGGCAGATCCGCGATGCCGACGGCGTTCCGGGACACGTAGGCCGCCACGATGGCACCGACCTTCTGCAGCATGAAGGTGGGGTGGTGTTCTTTGAGGTTGTCCATTTCGAGCATCGCCATCTGTTGAACCTCTGCGGGATCGTCGAGTTTTTCCCGTAGTGCCTTGCGGCAGATCGGGAATCGCTCGGATCCGAGAGGCGCTCGGGAGACCGAACTATTGTTTACCTCAAGTACGTTTCCCGTCACTTCTTGAGGATGCAGATGATATACAATATGTGTCGATTCGTGCTTGTCCGATGGCGCGAGGATTCTTGACCAGCTGCGCAAACGGGTGGGCGTAGGGGTAAATTTACCAATGCAGCCGCTGTTTTCGACCGACGGTACGCACCCCAAAGACAGCTTCCCGCTCTGGCGCGACCTCCTGCGCCAGCGGCAGTTGCCGATCGAGGTCGAGCGCCTCGATGATTCTCCGTTCGAAGGCCGGCTCGATGTCGCCGCGGTCGGCCCGCTGCTTCTGACCCGCATCGCGCAGGGCGCTGTCCGCAACGAGGCCACGCCCGAACTCCTGCGGCGCCTCAGGAAGGGCGACACGCTCGTCGTGCTGTTCAAGCTCGCCGGATCCCTGCTCGTGCAGCAGGACGAGCGCACGGCGGGCCAGCGGCCGGGCGATGTCTGCGTGCTCGACCACCGTCCGGCCGTGCTCGAATCCGGTCCGGGCAGCCAGTCCATGTTCCTGGAACTGCCGCGGCAGCGCCTGGAGAGCCGGCTCGGGCCCGCCCGGCTCTACACGGCCCTGCCCATCGGCGCGGAACTCGGCTCCGCGACGCTCGTCAGGACGTTCTTTCACGATCTGATCCAGGTGCGGCGACAGCTCACCCCGGACGCCGCGGCCCGGATGGCGGATGTCGGTGTCGATCTGATCGTGGCCAGCATCGCCGAGCGGCTGGCGCAGGAGGTGCCCCAGCCCCTGCACGGCACCGTCGTGGTCCAGCGGGCCAAGGCCTATGTCGAGGCCCATCTCGGCGATCCCGACCTGGACCCGCCCCAGCTCGCCGCCGCCATGGGCGTGTCGCTCCGGCGCCTGCAGGAGCTGTTCCACGAGCACGGCCAGCCGATCTCAGACTGGATCTGGCACCGGCGCCTGGAGGCGGCCGCCCGGCGGCTGGCCGATCCGAGCTGCGGCCATCTGCCGATCGGGACGCTCGCCTATGGCTGCGGCTTCGCCAGCCAGGCGCACTTCGCCCGCCGCTTCAAGCACCATCATGGACTGACGCCCAGCGAATACCGGCAGGGCGCCGTCTCGGTGCGGATCTGAACCGCCGTCCCGGCCGGGTCCGGGCCGGCGCCGGTCAGACCGCGCGGTCGTTGCGTCGCAGGCTCGCCGGCATGGCGAAGAGCGCGAGCGCCGCGGCCACGAGGCAGAGCGCGCCGATGCCGTAGAGGGCGGGCGTGGTCGAACCGGTCAGGTCCTTGACCCAGCCGACCATCACCGGGCTGACGATGCCGCCGAACTGGCCGAGGGTGTTGATCAGCGCGATCCCGCCCGCCGCGCCGACGCCGGTGACGAGCTTGGCCGGCAGCGTCCAGAAGGTCGGGATCGAGGCCACGATGCCGGCCCCCAGCAGGGCGAGCGCGAACATCAGCGGCACGATGTGCTTGTCGAACAGGCCGGCGCCGAAGAAGCCGAGCGCCGCCGCGATGGCGAGCCCCGCGACGAATTTCGGCCGCTCCCCCGAGGCGTCGGAGAGGCGCCCGACCACCACCATGCTGATCGCCCCGCAGATGTAGGGGATCGCCGTCAGGAAGCCCACGGAGGCGGCCTGCGCGCCGCTCGCGGTCTTGATCAGGTCCGGTCCCCAGAAATTCAGGCCGTAGGAGCCGATCTGCAGCAGGAAGTAGATCAGCGCGATCATCAGGAAGCCCGGCTGGCGGATCGCCCCGAGGAGCGAGTGGTCGCCGATCTCGCGGTTGTGGTGGGCGATGCGGCTCGACAGGAGCGCCTTCTCGGGCTCGGACAGCCAGCCCGCATCGGCGATCCGGTCCTCGAGCCGCGTCAGCACCAGGAGGCCGAGGACGAGGCAGGGCAGGCCGCCGGCCAGGAACAGCCATTGCCAGCCGGCCAGGCCCCCGACGCCGTTGAGGCCGCCGAGGATCAGCCCCGCCACCGGCGCCCCGAAGATGCCCGAGAAGGCCGAGGCCACGAACATGAAGGAGGTGATCCGGCCGCGATGCGAGGCCGGGAACCACAGGGTCAGGTAGTAGAGGATGCCCGGTGCGAAGCCCGCCTCCATGGCGCCGATCAGGAAGCGCAGGGCGTAGAAGTGCCACTCGCTGCGGATGAGGATCATCAGGGCCGTGGCGATGCCCCAGGAGATCATGATCCGGGCGATCCAGCGCCGTGCCCCGACCCGGTAGAGCATCAGGTTCGAGGGCACCTCGAAGATCACGTAGCCGATCACGAACATGCTCGCGCCGAGGCCGTAGGCGACGTTGCTGAAGCCGAGGTCGCTCTGGAGCTGGAACTTGGCGAAGCTGATGTTGATGCGGTCGAAGAACGCGAACATGTAGCAGATCATGATCAGCGGCATGAGCCGCCACGCGACCTTGCGGATGACGGCGTTCTCGGCCACCGCGCCGGCCTCGACGGCCTCCGGCGACCCGGACAGGGCTGCGGTCATGGTTTCCTCCGGGGTTGTTTTTTTGGACTTGGGTGAGCGGTGTCGCCTTCGGATGGGCGGCTTCCGGTGGTTCGGTTAGGCTTGCGTGAATCGGACCGCCAGCCAGGGCGCGGGCCCCTCCCCCCTCTGCGGGGGAGGGTGGCCCCTGCGTCAGCAGGGGTCGGGCCGGGACGAAGTCCCGAAAGAGGGGAGCGACGCTTCAGGACTGGACGCGACCCGCATGACGGGCACAGCACGATCCTGCACCGTCGCGCCGCCCCTCTCCCGACCCCCTTCGGGGGCCACCCTCCCCCGCGGAGGGGGGAGGGAGGGCGTCGCGTCCGTCAGAGACATCAGCGCTTCACCGTCGTGGGTTCACGCCGCCCTGGCGGGCGGCGGATGCAGGTCGCTGGCGCGTCCGGCCTTGGCGACCTGGCCGGGCACGTCGTGGCCGACGAGGCGGGGCAGGTCCCGCGACAGGCCGATCAGCGCGGCGAGGTCCAGGCCGGTCGGCACGCCCATCTCGTGGGCCATGTTGACCAGATCCTCGGTGCAGATGTTGCCGGTGGCGCCGGGGGCGAACGGGCAGCCGCCGAGGCCGCCGAGCGCCGCGTCGAACCGCCGGGCGCCGGCCTCGTAGGCGGCCAGCACGTTGGCGAGGCCGAGGCCGCGCGTGTTGTGGAAGTGGAGCGTCAGGCGCCCGGACCCGACCAGCGGCAGCACCCGGGCGACCAGCCGTTCCACCTGCCGGGGATTGGCCATGCCGGTGGTGTCGGCGAGCGTCACCCCGTCGACGCCGAGCGACAGGTAGCGCTCCACCTGAGCCAGGACCTTGTCGGCGGGCTGGTCGCCCTCGAACGGGCAGCCGAAGGCGGTGGCCACGGTGGCGTTGGTGCTGACCGGCGCGCCGTGCACCGCCTCCATGATCCGCGCGAAGCCGGCAATCGAATCGGCCGGGCTCATGCCCATATTGGCGCGGTTGTGGGTCTCGCTCACCGAGGCCACGAGGTTGACCTCGTCGACCTTGGCGGCGAGCGCCCGCTCGGCGCCCTTCGGGTTCGGCACCAGGGCGACGTAGACCGTCCCGGGCCGGCGCCGGATCCCGGCGAAGACCTCGGCGGCGTCTGCGAGCGCCGGCACGGCCTTCGGCGAGACGAAAGAGGAGACCTCGATCCGGGTGAAGCCGGTCTGCGCCAGGGCGTCGATCAGACGGATCTTCTCCTCCGTCGGCACGAAGGCGGCTTCGATCTGGAAGCCGTCGCGGGTGGCGACCTCCTGGACGATCAGCGTGTCGCTCGTCGGGGTGCGGGTCGGGGCGCTCATGCCACGGCTCCCTTCGCGCGCAGGGCGGCGATCCGCTCCGGGTCGAGGCCGAGTTCGGACAGAACCGCGTCCGTGTGGGCGCCGAGCGCCGGGCCCTGCCAGCGGATTTCGCCGGGGGTGTCGGACAGCTTCGGCACGATGCCGGGCATCTTCACCGCGGTCCCGCCGGGCAGCTCGGCCTGGAGGATCATGTCGCGGGCCTGGTAGTGCGGGTCGGCCACGATGTCGGCCACCGAGTAGATCCGGCCCGCCGGCACGTCGGCGGAATCGAGGGCCGCGAGCGCCTCCTCGACGGTCTTGGTCTTCGACCAATCGGCAATGACGCCGTCCAGCATGGCGGATTGCTTGGAGCGGCCATCGTTGTTGCGCAGGCCAGGATCCTCGGCGAGGTCGGGCTGGCCGATCGCCGTCATCAGGCGGCGGAAGATTGGGTCGCTGTTGCCGGCGATGACCACGTAGCCGCCGTCCCGGGTGGGATAGGTGTTCGACGGGGTGATGCCCGGCAGCGCCCCGCCGGTGCGGGTGCGGACCTCGCCCAGCAGATCGTATTCCGGGACGAGGCTCTCCATCACGTTGAACACGCTCTCGACGAGGGAGACGTCGATGACCTGGCCGGCGCCCTGGCCGGTCTTGACCCGCAGGAGCGCCATCAGGGCGCCGATCACCCCGTGGAGCGAGGCGAGGGTGTCGCCGATGCTGACCCCGACCCGCGCCGGGGGCGAATCCGGGCTGCCGGTGGTGAAGCGGATGCCGCCCATCGATTCGCCGATGGCGCCGAAGCCCGGGCGGTCGCGGTACGGGCCGGTCTGGCCGTAGCCCGAGATCCGGACCATCACGAGGTTCGGGTTGAGGGCCGAGAGCACGTCCCAGCCCAGCCCGAGCTTCTCCAGCCCGCCGGGGCGGAAGTTCTCGACCACCACGTCGGCGCTCCGGGCGAGCTGCTTGACGATGTCGAGGCCTTCGGGCGACTTCAGATTGACGGCGATCGATTTCTTGTTGCGCGACTGCAGGTACCACCAGAGCGAGGTGCCCTCGTGCATCTTGCGCCACTTGCGCAGGGGGTCGCCCTCGCCCGGGGGCTCGACCTTGATCACCTCGGCGCCGAACTCGGCCATCAGGCGCGTCGCGAACGGCGCGGCGATGAGCTGACCGAGTTCGAGAACACGGATACCGCTCAGCGGACCGGACATGCGCTCCTCCCTGTTTTGTTGACCGATGAATACTATCGCACCCGGGTGGAAGTCCAAACGCCATCCATCATCGTGCGTTCTCCGGCGGAGAACGCTGGGCCGCGGCGGCGCACAGGTGGTCGCGCAGGAGGGCGGCGGCCGGGGGCAGGAAGCCGGGGCGGACGACGAGGCTCAGCGTGCGCTGCGCCCAGGGGTCGGTGAGCGGCACCGCGGCGAGGCGCATCGACGGTCCGAGCAGGGCGTAGACGGGCTCCGGCACCGTGCCGAGCCCCAGCCCGACCTGCGCCATCCGGCAGATCGCGTCGAAGCTCGGCACGTGCATCCGCAGGCGGAGCGGCCGGCCGAGGCGCCGGGCCTCGTCGCGCAGGGCGGCGTAGATCGAGCTCTCCGCGTGCAGCCCGACATGGTCGTAGTCCAGGGTGTCGGCCAGGGCGACGGCGCCGCGCGCGCTCAGGGGATGGCCCTCCGGCATCACCAGGACGAGGCGGTCGGTCCGGTACGGGCAGACGGCGAGCGTGCGCGTGTCGGTCCCGCCCGCGCAGATGCCGAGATCGGCGAGCCCCTCCTCGACCCCCGCCACCACGCCGCCGCTCGGGCGCTCCTCCAGGTCGACCCGGATCCCGCCCTGGGCGGCCAGGAAGGCCCGGAGATCCTCGGGCAGGAATTCCACGATGGCCGAGAGGTTGGCCAGCACCCGCACGAAGCCGCGCACGCCCCTGGCATGCTCGGCGAGTTCCAGAGCGATCTGCTCGGCGCTCGCCAGCATCCGGCGGGTATGGTGGAGCAGCGTCTCGCCCGCCGGCGTCAGGCGCATGCCCCGGGGCTCCCGGGTGAGCAGCGCGCAGCCGAGGGCGTGCTCCAGCTCGGCGAGCCGCTTGCTCACCGCCGAGGGGGCGATGGCCGCCCGCCTGGCCGCGCCGTTGAGCGTGCCCTCCGCGCAGATCGCCGCGAACAGGCGCAGCGTCTTGAGGTCGAGGCGGCTCAGGACCGCGGCGGCGGGCAGGTCGGCGGACATCCGGTCTCCCCCGAAACCGAGGCGGTCAGTCCCGCGATCCGACCGGCTGGCCGTAATGGCCGTGGCCGAGCTTCGCGCCCTGCCGGTTGACCCGGCCGAAGCGCAGCACCGCCTGCTCCAGATAGGCGATCGCGTCGACGAGATGGGTGCGCGCCGACGCGATGGTGTCCTCCCCCTCCTCGACCGGGGTCTCGGCGAGCTTCACGGCGGCGATCAGCACCCGGTCGCGCTCGTCCTCGATCCGCGGGTCGCGCTCGACATGGCTGCGGACCCGGGAGTCGTAGGCCTCGATGACCGACCAGGGCAGCGCGTCCTTGCCGGCCGGGGCCCGGAAGGCCAGGGCGTGGCGCCGGGCGGCCGCGCTGGCGGCCCTGACGTGGTCGGCGAGTTCTGCATCCATGCCTGGTCTCCGCGGCACTGCTCCGACGTCGCCAACGTGTTCCGGCGCCCTCCGTTGCCCTTACCGGCCGGCGGCGGCGCCCTTCAAGGCAGGCGGGGGTGGGGCTTACCTTGGTGGATCGACTCCGCGGATCGACTCGGCGGTTCGAATCGGTATCTGTCGATGCCGTGATCGACGGGCCGGGATTCGCCCGGCGAACGGGGGACGGAATGACGACGACATCCTTGGCCGGCGCGCTGCGCCAGCCCTCCTCGGCGGCGCGCCTCCTCGGCGTGATCGCGATGCTGCTGGTGGCCGCCGGCCTGTCCGGCTGCGGGGCGGTCAACCAGGTGCCGACCCTGCAGGAGCAGGCGAAATCCGCCTGGAGCGAGGTGCAGAACCAGTACCAGCGCCGGGCCGACCTGATCCCCAACCTCGTCGAGACCGTGAAGGGCTACGCCCAGCAGGAGAAGGACGTGCTGATCGGCGTCACCGAGGCGCGCGCCAAGGCGTCGAGCGTGAAGGTCGACGCCGCCACGGTCAGCGACCCGCAGAAGTTCAAGGACTACCAGGACGCGCAGAACCAGCTCTCCGGCGCGCTGGGGCGGCTGCTCGTGACCGTGGAGCGCTATCCCGACCTGAAATCGAACCAGAACTTCCTGGCCCTGCAATCGCAGCTCGAAGGCACCGAGAACCGCATCGCGGTGGCCCGGCGCGACTACATCACCGCCGTCCAGGCCTACAACACCGAGGTGCGCACGATTCCCGGCCGCTGGATCGCGGCCATCCTCTATCCGGACGCCAAGCCGATGGAGACCTTCACGGCCACGCCCAACGCCGACCGGCCGCCGAACGTGAAGTTCTAGGGACCGTCCGTGGGCCAAGGCATCCCGACGCGGGTGCGGCTCGCCCTCGCGCTCGCCGTCATCGCCGCCTGCCTGGCGGTCTATGCGGTCGGGGCGCTGGCGGCCGACCTGACCTTTCCGCCGCTCACCGGCCGCGTGGTCGACGCGGCCGGCATCCTCACGCCGGACCAGCGCCAGGCCCTCGACGCCAAGCTGAAGGCGCACGCGGACAGGACTTCGGACCAGGTCGTGGTCGCGACCGTGCCGAGCCTCCAGGGCACGACGATCGAGGATTACGCCAACCGCCTGTTCCGGGACTGGAAGCTCGGGCAGGCCAAGACCAACAACGGCGTCCTGCTCCTGGTGGCCCCGAAGGAGCGCAAGGTCCGCATCGAGGTCGGCTACGGCCTCGAAGGCGCACTCACCGACGCCCTGTCCCGGACGATCATCGCCGGCGCGATCACGCCGCGCTTCAAGACCGACGATTACTTCGGCGGCCTCGACGCGGGCGTCGACGGGATCCTGTCGATCCTGGCGGGGGACGCCGAGGAGTGGCAGCGCAAGCCGGAGGTGCGCGCCGACGAGGTCGATCCCGTGCAGGTCGGGATCTTCATCCTGCTGCTCCTGATCGTGGTGGTGGCCGCCTGGCGCATGACCCGGATCGCCGGACGGGCCGGGCGCGGCGGCGTGGTGGTGATCCCGACCGGTTCCGGCTCGGGCGGGTGGGGCGGCGGCTTCTCGGACGGCGGCGGCTCGGGCGGTGTCGATGACGGCTTCTCCGGCGGGGGCGGCTCGTCGGGCGGCGGGGGAGCCTCCGGTGACTGGTAGCCCCGCGGATGCGCTGACGCCGGAGGTGCAGGCCCGCCTCGCCCAGGCCGTGGCGCGGGCCGAGGCCGGCACGTCCGGCGAGATCGTCGTGATGGTGGTCGCCCGGGCGGGCGCCTATCGCTCCCTCGTCCTGCTGGCGACCCTGGTGGCGGCCCTGATCCTGCCCTGGCCGCTGATCGCACTGACGGCCTGGAGCGCGGTCTCCCTCTGCCTGGCGCAGGCGGCCCTCGTGGCCGCGGTTCTCCTGGCGAGCCTGAACGCGCGGCTGCGGCTCGCCCTGGTGCCGCGCCGCCTGCGCGGCGACCGCGCCCGGGAGGCGGCGCGCCGGGCCTTCCGGTCCCGGGGCCTGAACCGCACCCGGTCCCGCACCGGTGTGCTGCTCTACCTGTCGCTGGCCGAGCGGCACGCGGAGATCGTCACCGATCTGGGCGTGCTCCGGCACGTCCCGCAGGCCACCTGGGATTGCATCCTCGCCGATCTCACCCGAGCCCTCGGCCAGGGCGCGACCGAGGCCGCCCTGACCGCGGCGATCGCGGCCATCGGGGCCTGCCTGGCGGAGCATCTGCCGGCCGGTCCCGGCGATCCGGACGAGTTGCCGAACCGGGTGATCGTGGTCGCCTGAGGCGCCGCAGCCGGCGCTCGCGCTATCGACGGTTCGTGGCGGCCGGCCGCGGGACACGGCGACACCGGGGGACGGCCGCGCTTTTGTGCGCCGCCGCACAAAATGTTTCCGGCGCCGTAACCACGTGAGACCACGGGCGATTTCCCCTTCGAGGCTTCGTGCCCCGGGGCGCCCGCCCGCAGGGGCGCCGAGACCCGACAGAGAGCGCTGCCGGCAAGGCTGGCCGCGCTCGAGGAGAGCCCGATGAAGATCCTGATCGCCGCGACGCCGCTCACCGGCCACCTGAATCCGCTGCTCGCCATCGGCCGCACCGTCGCGGCGCGCGGCGACGATGTCGTGGTGCTGACCGACGAAGCCTTCCGCGGGAAGGTCGAGGCGGCGGGCCTGCGCTTCACGGCCTACGCGGATGACGGCGCGGCCACGTTCCGGGAGACCACGCTGCCGGCCGGTCCGGAGCGTTACCGGCGCGAATTCGAGCGGCGCTTCATCGATCCGATGCCCGGGCAGGCGGCGGTGCTGCGCCGCCTGATCGCCGACGAGGCGCCGGACGTGATCGTGGCCGGCAGCATGTTCCTCGGCGTGCTGCCGCTGCTCCTCGACACGGCGCCCCGGCCGCCGATCGTGACCGTCAATATCAGCTTCCTGTTCCTGGAGCGGCCCGACCACGCCCCGGTCGGCCTCGGCCTGCCCCCCGCCCGGGACCAGGCCGAGCAGGTCCGCTACGCTGCCCTGAAGGCCGGGATGGACGCGGCCTTCGCCAACCCGGTGCGCGCCTACACGGACGGCCAGCTCGCGCGGCTCGGCCTGCCGCCGCTGCCCGCCTCGCTGCCCCATTCCATCGTCGTGCTGCCCGACCTGTTCCTCCAGCCCACCGTGCCGGGCTTCGAGTACGATTACGGTGCGCTGCCGCCGGGTCTGCGCTTCATCGGGCTGCTGCAGCCGCCCGCCCCGCCCGCGCCGCTGCCGGAATGGTGGCCGGAGCTGGAGGCGGCGAACGCCGCGGCCAAACCCGTCGTTCTGGTGACCCAGGGGACGCTGGCCAACGCGGATTTCGGCGAGCTCATCGAGCCGACCCTCGCGGCCCTGGCCGACCGGGACGATCTCCTCGTCCTGGCCACCACCGGCGGACGGCCCGTCGAGACCCTGCGCGGGCCGATCCCGGCCAACACGCGGGTCTCGCGCTTCCTGCCGTTCCGGGATCTGCTGCCGCGGGTGAGCGTGCTCGTGACCAATGGCGGCTACGGCAGCGTTTCGCAGGCGCTGGCCGCCGGCGTGCCGATCGTGTCCGCGGGGCTGACCGAGGACAAGGCGGAGGTGAACGCCCGGGTCGGCTGGTCCGGGGTCGGCCTCAACCTCGCCACCAACGCGCCGAGCCCGGACGCAGTGCGGGACGCGGTCGGCCAAGTGCTCGCCGAGCCCCGATTCCGGCAGCGCGCCGGCGCCCTGCAGGCGGCCTTCGCGACCCGGGACGCCATGGCGGGCATCCTGACGGCGGTGGACGACCTCGCCCGCTCCGGGCCGGTCCGCGGCGGCCGGACCGGCGTCGCGGTGCCGCTGGCGCGGTCGGCATGACTACCCCCGCCGAATCAGAGGCCCTGCGCGTCGTCGTCGATCTCAACCGCTGCCAGGGCTACGCCCAGTGCTGCTACGCGGCCCCCGAGGCCTTCAGCCTCCACGGCCACGAGATCCTGTTCTATGATCCCGCCCCGCCGGCCGAACGGCGCGGCGCGATCGAGCGGGCGGTCCAGGCCTGCCCGGTCCGCGCCATCAGCCTCCAGGCCGGCCCCGATGACGGAGACGCGCCGTGAGCCCAGAGCCCGCCGGCATCGTCGTGGTGGGCGCCTCCCTGGCGGGCCTGCGCGGGGCGGAGGCCCTGCGGCGGGGCGGCTATGACGGGCCGCTCACCCTCGTCGGCGCGGAGCCTCACCGGCCCTACGACCGCCCGCCCCTGTCGAAGCACGTGCTGGCCGGGGCGCTGGATGCGGGCGCGACCCGCCTGCCGGAGCTGACCGCCCTCCGGGCCCGCTGGCGGCTCGGGACGGCGGCCGTGGCCCTCGACCGGGCGGCCCGCACGGTCCGCCTCGCCGATGGTGCGGTGCTGGCCTACGACAAGCTCCTCGTGGCCACCGGCGCCGAGGCCCGGCCCTGGCCGGCCGCGACCGGGGGCGGCCTGACCGGCATCCACACCCTGCGCGGCCGCGACGACGCCCGCGCCCTGCGGGCGGCCCTGGTCGCCGGCCCGCGGCGGGTGCTCGTCGTCGGCGGCGGGCTGATCGGGTGCGAGGCGACCTCGTGCCTGCGCGACCTCGGCCTCCCGGTCACCCTGGTCGATCCCCATCCGACGCCCCTGGCCAACGCCCTCGGCACTGTTGTCGGCGGCGTGATCGCCGATCGCCTGCGCGACGCGGGCGCCGTGTTCCGCCCCGGCACGCAGGTCCGGGCCTTCGAGGGCGACGCGTCGGGCCGGGTCGTCCGCGCCCGGTTGGCGGATGGCAGCGCCATCGAGGCCGATCTCGTCATCGCGGCCCTCGGGGCGACCCGCGCGACCGGCTGGCTCCGGGGCGCCGGGCTGATGGCCGATCCCGGAGGGCTCACCTGCGACGAGGCCTGCCGCGCCCGCGACGCCGACGGCACGCCCTGCCCGGACATCTACGCGGCCGGCGACGTCGCCCGCTGGCCGATCCCGCTCTACGGCGACCGGCTGGTCTCGGTGGAGCATTGGGGCAACGCCGTCGCGCAGGCCAGCCACGCCGCGCGCAACATGCTGGCCGGTCCCGGGGACCAGCGTCCCTACGCGCACCTGCCGGCCTTCTGGTCGAGCCAGTTCGGGATCAACATCAAGCTGGTCGGCCTGACCGCGGGGGCGGACACGGTGGCCGTGGTGCAGGGCTCGCTCGCCGCGCGGCGGTTCCTCGCCGTCTACGGCCGGGGCGGGCGCAGCATCGCGGCCGTGTCCTTCGATCAGGCCCGGTGGCTGCCCGCCTACGCCGAGGCGATCCTGACGGGCAGCCCCGTCCCGCCGATCACCGACGCCACCGACCAGCCCCGCATCGCCCGGGCCGATCCCGGATTCCCGCCGCCGCGCCGGGCGGCCCCGGCACCGTCCCTGGCCGAGACCGCCCATGCCTGACGACGCCCTGTTCGCCGCCGTGACGGACCCGGCCAACCGGGCCGATCCCTATCCGCTCTACGCCCGTCTGCGGGAGCGGCCGGTCGCCCGCCAGCGCGACGGCAGCTACGTGGTGAGCGGCCACGCGGCGATCCGCGCCCTGATCTTCGATCCGCGGCTGAGTTCCGAGGATCTGCCGCCGTTCCGGCGCCCGCCCACCGGCAATCCGATCCGCGACTGGATCCTCAATCCGATCCGCAGCCGGATCGCCAGCGCGCACCGGCCCCTGATCTTCCGCGATCCGCCGGACCATGACGCCCTGCGCGCGGCGGTGATGCGGGAATTCACCATTCCGCGGGTCCAGGCCCTGCGCCCGCGCGTGGTCCGGGAGGTGGACGCGCTCCTCGACGCCTGCCGGGGGCGCGAGCGGATCTGCCTCGTGGACGACCTGTCCTATCCGCTGCCCGTCTCGGTGATCTGCGACTTGCTCGGGGTGCCGGAATCCGACGAGCCGCAGTTCCAGACCTGGGCGACGCAGCTCGCCACGGCCCTGGAGCCCGACGCCCGCGGCGACGTCGAGACCCGCCGGCACACGGTGGCGGCCTTCGACGCGATCTCGGATTACATGCGTGGCCTCATCCGGGAGAAGCGCCGCCGCCCCACGGGCGACATGCTGAGCGGGCTGGCCGCCCCCGGGCCGGGCGGACGGAAGCCGATGAGCGACTTCGACCTGATCGCCACCGCGATCCTGCTGCTGGTCGCGGGCCACGAGACCACCGTGAACCTGATCACCAACGCCATGCTGACCCTGCTCCGCCATCCGGAGGAGCTGGCGCGGCTGCGCGCCGATCCCGAGCGCGCCCCGCGGCTGATCGAGGAGGTGCTGCGCTTCGAGCCGCCGGTGCATTTCCGGACCCGCAAGGCCCTCGGCGCGATCACGCTGGCGGGCGAGACCATCCCGAAGGGCGCGCCGATCATCCTGCTCTTCGCCGCCGGCAACCGCGATCCAGCCCGCTTCGACGCCCCCGACCGCTTCGATCCCGACCGCCCGGACCTCGAGCATTTCGGCTTCGGCGGCGGCCTGCATTACTGCGTCGGCGCGCCCCTCGCCCGGATCGAGGCGGAGATCGCCCTGGTGGCCCTGAGCCGCCGCCTCGTCGCCCCGCGGCTGATGCACGATCCGCCGCCCTACCGCCCCGGCGCCTCCCTGCGGGGCCCCGAGCAGCTCCATATCGGCATCGACGGGATCGACTGAGCCGGCGTCCGGCGCGCGGTCGTGCCCCTGTGGGCTCCAATGATCACATCACGCTGACGGATGCGCGCGCGGACGCCGGGCCGGCCCTGATCAGGCGTGAAGATTTGGTGAGGACCACGGTTTCACGTGAAACATCTGTAAACCATGACCCTCTCCGCCGCGTACGGCGTGTTCAGCGCCGCACCGAAACCGGCCCGTTCATGCCCGGCCAGTCGGAATAGCCGTTGGCCCCGCCGCCGTACCAATAGGCCTTCGGCGCCTCGGCGATGGGGGCGCCGGTGGCGAACCGCGCCACGAGATCGGGATTGGCGAGGTAGGAACGGCCGAAGCTGAACAGATCGGCCCGGCCGGCGGCCAACTCCTTCTCGGCGAGATCGAGGGTCAGCCCGTTGTTGCCGATATAGGCGCCCTTGAACCGCCGGCGCAGGGCCGCGAGGTCGACGCCCTCCGGCGCGTCGCGCGTCTGCTGCGTCACGCCCTCGATCGCGTGGACGTAGAGGAGCCCGAACCCGTTGAGCGCGTCGATATAGGCCCCGTAGGTGGCGTTCGGATCGGAATCGAGGGGCGTCTCGCCGGGCTGGGTCGTGGCGGGCGAGATCCGGATGCCGACACGGTCGCCCCCGCCCCAGACCTCGGTCACCGCCTGGACGACTTCCAGCGGGAAGCGCAGGCGGTTCTCGATGGAGCCGCCGTAGCGGTCGGTCCGCCGGTTGGTCGAATCGCGGACGAATTGCTCCAGCAGGTAATTGTTGGCCGAGTGGATCTCGACGCCGTCGAACCCGGCCCGTTTGGCGTTCTCGGCCGCCCGGCGGTAATCCGCCACGATGCCCGGGATCTCGTCGGTCTCGAGGGCGCGCGGCGTCACGTGGGGTTTCATGCCCTCGCGGGTGAAGGCGGTTCCCTCCGGCCGGATCGCCGAGGCCGAGACCGGGGGCTTCCCGCCCGGCTGCAGGTCGGGATGCGAGATCCGCCCGGTATGCCAGAGCTGAAGGAAGATCAGCCCGTCATTCGCGTGGATCGTCCGGACGATCCGCGACCAGCTCTCGACCTGCGCATCGGACCAGATCCCCGGCGTGTACGCGTAGCCCACGGCCTGGGGCGAGATGTTGGTCGCCTCCGCGATGATCAGACCGGCACTCGCCCGCTGGCCGTAATAATCGGCGGCGAAGTCCGGGGGCACGCCGTCGTCGTTCGAGCGGCTGCGGGTCAGAGGCGCCATCACGACGCGGTTCTTGAGGCTCAGGCCACCGATGGTGACGGGCTGGAGGATCGGGCTGTTCGGCATAGGAACTCGCAAAAAGGGCTCGGCGATATGGGCGGCGGCGCGCGCGCCCGAGGACGGCACTAGGGACCGCCCCGCATTCTGACGAAGGGACGGAGAACCCTGCCGCCAGGCTGACAACCGGTGTGGACCGGGTGCGGGTTCCGCCTGGGCGCGCGGCTGCGGCGTGCCGGCCCGCATCGGGACGAAGCGCCGCTGCATCGGAACTTGGCCGTACCAGACGGGGCTTACCCTCCGAGACGGCCGCGCGCGGCCCTCACCCCGATCCCATCTGGAGCTCCTCGCCATGAAGGCACTGTGCTGGCACGGCCGAAACGACATCCGCTGCGACACGGTCCCGGATCCGGTCATCGAGGATCCCCGCGACGTGATCATCAAGGTCACGAGCTGCTCGATCTGCGGCTCCGACCTCCACCTGATGGACGGGCTCATGCCGACCATGAAGAGCGGCGACGTGCTCGGCCATGAGTTCATGGGCGAGGTCGTCGAGGTCGGTCAGGGCTTCACCATGTTCAAGAAGGGCGACCGGATCGTCGTGCCGTTCAACATCAACTGTGGCGAATGCCGGCAGTGTAAGCTCGGCAACTTCTCAGTGTGCGAGCGCTCGAACCGCAACGCCGAGATGGCCGCGGCGCAGTTCGGCTACACGACGGCCGGGCTGTTCGGCTACTCGCACCTCACCGGCGGCTATGCGGGCGGCCAGGCCGAGTATGTGCGCGTGCCCATGGCCGACGTGGCGCCGATGAAGGTGCCGGACGGCATGGACGATGAGTCGGTCCTGTTCCTCACCGACATCCTGCCCACCGGCTGGCAGGGCGCCGAGCATTGCGAGATCCAGGGCGGCGAGACCATCGCGATCTGGGGCGCCGGGCCGGTCGGCCTGTTCGCGATCCAGTCGGCCAAGATCATGGGGGCCGAGCGCATCATCGCCATCGACACGGTGCCGGAGCGCCTCGCGCTGGCCCGGAAGGCCGGGGCCACCGACATCATCGACTTCATGAACGAGGACGTGTTCGAGCGCATCAAGGAGATCACCAAGGGCCAGGGCGCCGACGGCGTGATCGACTGCGTCGGCATGGAGGCGAGCGGCGGCCATGGCGGCCTCACCGGCATGCTCTCCGCCGTCCAGGAGACGCTGACCGCCACCGAGCGGCCCTATGCCCTCGCCGACGCGATCAAGGCGGTCCGGCCCTGCGGGATCGTCTCGGTGCCGGGCGTCTACGGCGGCCCGATCCCGGTCAACATGGGCTCGATCGTGCAGAAGGGCCTGACCCTGAAGAGCGGCCAGACCCACGTGAAGCGCTACCTCGAGCCGCTGACCAAGCTGATCCAGGAGGGCAAGATCGACATGACCAGCCTGATCACCCACCGCTCCCACGACCTCGCGGACGGGCCGGACCTCTACAAGGCCTTCCGGGACAAGACGGATGGCTGTGTGAAGGTCGTGTTCCACCTCTGAGGCGCCGGTGCCGTTCCCGATCGCATCGCGACCGGGAACGGCCGTCGGTCCGCGTTCCGTCGCGTGCCCCCCGGCGGGTGCGCTCCGGGCGGCGGATCACCGGCCCCGGCACATGGGCGCGGGACAGCGGTTGCACCCCTTTTCCGCGACGCGCGAGACCCGGCGGCATCGCCCTGACGGTGCCGGCCTGGGCGCGTCCGGCAGCGGTCCGATCGGTGGGCCGCAGCGATCCTCGATCTGCAATCGGCACAGATCTGATCTCCGGTGTTCGAAGACAGGCCCCAGCCCACCGGACACTTTAACCAGCGGTTACAAATTATATAGACAGATTTGCATTTCTAAAATGAGGAAACTCTCCTCAAAATCAAATAATAAGTAAAACAACGCCTTCATTTTTTGCGATCAATCGCCCGCGATCTATTTAAAAGCGAACAAAAGCGATAGAAAATCTTGTACCCAGAAGAACAAAAACGACGTAAGAGGGCAGCCGTTCCGTCTGGTTCGTAGACATTCGGCAAGCAAGCGACAGCCACCAAGCGGGGGAGCGCACTGTCAAATGGCGATTTTTTCTGATCGGTGGACGGCCTCGAAGCTCGACGCCTTGGACCGGTCTCAGGCCGTGATCGAGTTCGGGGTCGACGGGACGATCCTGACGGCCAACAAAAACTTCTGCGACGCGCTCAACTACCGGATCGAGGAGATCCGCGGCCAGAAGCACGAGCGCCTGGTCGATCCGACCTATCGCGACAGCGCGGCGTATCGGGAGTTCTGGTCGGCGCTGCGGGGCGGCGTGTTCCAGGCGGGCGCGTTCAAGCGTATCGGGAAGGACGGCCGCGAGGTCTGGCTGCAGGCCACCTACAACCCGGTCCTCGGCCGCGGCGGCAAGCCGGTCCGGATCGTCAAGTTCGCCAGCGACGTCACCGAGCAGGTGATACGCACGATCGCCTATGAGGGTCAGATCAACGCCATCAACCGGTCGCAGGCCGTGATCGAGTTCGGGGTCGACGGGACGATCCTCACCGCGAACGACAACTTCCTCACCGTGATGGGCTACCGGCTGGAGGAGATCGTGGGCCACCGCCACAGCCTGTTCATCGAGGCGACCGAGCGCGACGGTGCCGCCTACCGGACCTTCTGGAGCCGCCTGGCCAGCGGCCACTACGAGCTGGCCGAGTTCCGGCGCGTCGCCAAGGACGGGCACATCGTCCACATCCAGGGCTCGTACAATCCGATCTTCGACCGGGACGGACGCCTCCTCAAGATCGTCAAGTTCGCCACCGACGTCACCGCCCTGGCGCAAGACCGCGACCGCCGCGCCGAGTTGCAGGGTGTCATCGCCCGCGACCTGAACGCCATCGCGGAGGCCTCCGCGAACGTCTCGCAGCAGGCCGGACAGGCGGCAGGCGCCGCGACGGAGGTCGGCAGCGAGATCCAGGCGGTCGCGTCCGGGGCCGAGCAGCTCGCCACCTCGGTCACCGAGATCAGCAGCCAGGTTGCGCAGGCGTCCGAGATCTCCGGCCGGGCCGTCGATCAGGCCAGGAACACGCAGACGATCATCGGCGGCCTCAGCGCGGCGGCCACGCAGATCGGCGAGGTCCTGGCGTTGATCCAGAGCATCGCGGCGCAGACGAACCTCCTGGCCCTCAACGCCACCATCGAGGCCGCCCGCGCGGGGGATGCGGGACGGGGCTTCGCGGTGGTCGCCGCGGAGGTCAAGGCCCTGGCCGACCAGACGGCCCGGGCGACCGAGCAGATCGGGACACAGGTCGCCGGGACCCAGGAGGCCACCCGGGAGGCCGTGACGGCGATCGGCACGATCCAGGCCACGATCGTGCGGCTGAACGCGGTGGCGGGGGCGATTTCATCGGCCGTCGAGGAGCAATCCGCGGTCACGCGCGCGATGTCGGCGAACATGCAGACGGCCGCGCAGGGGGTCGGCGCGATCGCCAGCGGCCTCGGCGCCATCGCCCATTCGGCCCGGGAGGCGGACCAGGCCACGCAGAAGCTGCGCACCGCCGCCCAGAGCCTGGCGTAACCGGACGCGCGGGCGCGGCGCACCGTTGACGGACCCACGCCCCACGCCGACAAGGGCGCGGGATTCCGGGCGCGGCCAAGGCCGGGCCGCGGTCCGGACCGGCGGGACGCGCCATGTGCAATCTCTACAGCCTGCGCACCGGACCGGCGGCGCTGCGCCGCGCCCTCGGAATCGCGCAGGACCGCACCGGCAACCTGCCGCCGCTGCCGGCGATCTTCCCCGACCAGATGGCGCCGGTCGTCCGGACCGGCGAGGCCGGACGGACCCTCGCGATGCTGCGCTGGGGCATGCCCGGTCCGAAGGCGTTCGGCGAGCCCCTGGTCACCAACGTGCGCAACGTCGGGAGCCCGCATTGGCGGCCCTGGCTGGGGGCCGGCCATCGCTGCCTCGTGCCGGCCACCGCCTTCAGCGAATATGCCGACACCAAGCCGCGCAAGACGCCGGTCTGGTTCGCCCTCGGGGCGGACCGGCCGCTCTTCGCCTTCGCGGGGATCTGGCGGCCCTGGACCGGCATCCGCGGGACGAAGCGCGAGAACCCGGACCGGGTCGAGGCGGAGCACACGCTGTTCGCCTTCCTGACCACGGAGGCCAACGGCGTCGTCGGACCGGTTCATCCCAAGGCGATGCCGGTCCTGCTCACGACACCGGAGGAATGGGCGACCTGGCTCGAAGCGCCGGCCGCGGAGGCGCTCCGCCTGCAGCGCCCGCTGCCGGATCCGGAGTTGCGGGAGGTGGCCCGGGGGGCGCGGTCGGACGGGCCCGACCCGGAGGCGGAGGACGCGCCCTGAACCGCGGTCGACCCGGCCCTCACCCGCCCGCACGGCCCGTGGCGGCCGCGGCCGTCACTGAACCGGGTCGCCGTGCCGTCCCTGCAGCAGGCGGATGGCCTCGCCCAGCACCGTGTGGAGGTCCGCCGCGCCCTGTGGACTGAGGGGCAGGCCGACCCGCTGGCCGTGGATCGTGTCGAGCACGACCACGGCGAGATCCTCGCCGATCAGCAGGTTGGGCTGGGGCAGGCAGAGCGGCAGGACGAAATCGCCCTCCACCTCGCCGAGGATGTCCACCGCGTCGGCGGGGCGGAAGGGCGGCTTCGTCTCGGTCATAGCGGCTCCCCTCCGCGATCCCGCTCCGGCAGGCGCAGCGACCGGACCGTGAGCCTGTCGATCTCCAGCGACCCGATCTCCAGGGCGCCGATCCGGGCGCGGCCCACGGAGAGACGGCCGATGGCGAAGGCCCCGAGCGCCACCGCGCCGAAGGCCACCACCCCGAGGGCCAGCGCGCCGATCGCCGAGGCGCCCACCGCCCCGGCCCCGACGGCGCCGGCGCCGAGCACCGCCGCATCGCGGGCGAGCGGGGCGCCCGGCTGCCCGCTCGTCGTCTCAAGCACCCTCGATGCGCGCATGTGCGACCCTCTCACGGCCGGTGGGAGACCCCGTATACCCGACGTTAACCGGGTTTTCACGTTAACCGGACGACGGTGAAGCCCGATCCCGGCCGGCCCGGACCACCCATCCATCCGCCCGAGAGGACGCCGCCGTGTCGCACCTGTTCCCGGCCATCGCGATCTTCGCCTTCGGTTGCCTGCTGATCCACGTGGGGCGCGCCTATGCCCGCGCCACCACTCTGATGCTCTCGGCCACCGCGCTGATGCTGAGCGTGGCCCTGGGCACCGTGGTCTGCCAGCGGATCGGCGTTCCGGGCGGCCGGGCCATGCCGTCCCTGGCGGCCGCCATGGGTCCCAGTCAGTAGAGCCGCGTCCGGTAGGCCTCGGCGATCGACGCCTCCGCATCCGCGACCTCCGCGGCCGCCGTCTGCTCGGCGAGGATGCGGCCGAGGCTCGGGAAGGTGCTGCGCGCGACGTGGCGCGCCGGATCCCACAGGCCGGCGCGGATCATCGCCTTGCCGCAGTGGAAGAACGCCTCCCGCACCTGCACTACGAGTCCCGCCGCCGGGACCTTGCCCGCGGCGGCCAGGGGTTCGAGCAGCGCCGGATCGCGCGTCATCGCGGCGGTGCCGTTCACCCGCAGGGTCTCGTTGATCCCCGGCACCAGGAAGATCAGCCCGAGCCCGGGGCTGTCGAGCAGGTTGACGAACGTGTCGATCCGGTTGTTGCCGCGCCGGTCCGGGATCACCAGGGTGCGCGGGTCCGGGACGGCCACGAAGCCCGGCGCGTCGCCCCGGGGGCTGGCATCGACGTTGCCCGCGGCATCGGCGCTCGCCACCACCACGAACGGCGACAGGGCGATGAACCGCCGGGCGTAGGCGTCGAGATGGTCGAGCACCTTGCGGGCCGCCAGGGGCCCGACGGCGCCGAACTGCGCGCGCAGCGCCGTCGCATCGGAGGTCGCGGAGGGATCGGGCGTTTCGGCGTCCATGGGTACCTCGTCGCCCCCCCGACTCGCCCGGTAGGGGCGGCCGCGTCAAGGGCGATCAGGGCCAGACCCGGATCGCCACCGGGCGGCGCAGCAGGTCCCGGTCGGAGGTGATCGTGCAGCCCTCGGTCCGCAGGCTGGCATAGGTCAGGAGCGCCGAGTCGCCAACATCGTCGAAATTGCGCCCCCGTGCATCCGGGTCGAGGAGCGACGGGTAGGCGATCAGCGGCCCGGTCGCCGTGCAGGGATCGTCGTAGAGGGTCGCGCCCGCGACGAGCAGGCGCGGGCTGTCCCAGGCGATCAGGTCGCGGGAGCTGGTCCAGTAGAAGCCGGAGCGCGCGAAACCTTCGCCGGCCTTGGCCATAAAGACCGCGATCCAGGCGCCGCTGGCCCGGTGGCGGACCACCGCCCCGACCGGACCCGGGAACGGCCCCACCGGCCGGCAGGTGGCGGGCCTGGGCGCCGGCGCCCGGTAGGGATCCGGGAAGGCGGCGGTGAAGCCGGTGCCGGTCCAGGCGCGCCAGCGGGTCGGGTCGGCGGGATCGTCGCTGCGGAACAGGCAGACGCCCGCCTCCTGGTCGCTGCCGGGGCGGGTCCAGCCCGTGGTCGAAGCCATAACATAGCGCCAGCGCCCGTCCGCGACGATGTTCGAGGGGTTGAAGAAGCCCCGGTGCCGCCCCTGGTCGACCTCCTGCCGGAACGGGGCGCCGGCCACCACCACCGGCGGGCTCTGCCGCGTGAAGCTGCGCCCGCCATCGGTCGAAGCGGCGGCGGTGATCGTGTTGTACCAGCAGGCCATGTAGGAACCGGCCGAGCAGCGGCCGGGATGCTCGTTGGCCTGGTATTCGTGGTGCAGGAGCGCGGCGACGCGGGTGCCATCCTCGGTCCAGGTCGCGGTGATCCAGGACCGGTCGTCATAGGCCGCCGGATCGGCCTTCTCGCCCGAATCGAGCACCACTGTGCAGTCGATCGTGAGATGGCCGAGATCCGGGCCCCGGAGCGCCCGGTTGCGGTAGTGCAGGCCGTAGAGCGCCACCGCACCGGACGCATCGCGAAAGGCGCGCGCCGGCGCATCCGGGACATCGGCCCCGTCGCAGGCATCGCGCCCGGCCTTGAAGACCGGCGACGGCGGCCCGACCAGCGTCAGGGCGGACAGGGGCGGCTCGGAGGCGGCCCGGGCCGCCGGGGACAGGAGCAGGGGGACCGCCAGGAGCGTCGCGGCGCGCAGGCCGGGACGCAGCCGGCTCCCTCCCCTCTCTGCGGGGGCGGGTGGGCCGGCCGTCAGGCCGGGTCGGGAGAGGGGAGCGCGGGTGCCGGAGCGGTCACGACAGGCGCGAAACCCTGACGCGCCGCGCGGCCCCTCTTGCGGGACTTCGTCCCGCCCCGCCCGGCTTCCCAGGGTCCCCTCCCCCGCCGGAGGGGGCGGGAGAAGCGGCGTCGCCGTGAGCACCCGCCTGGTCAACCGATACGCCCAGCCCATGGTGGTCATCCGGGTGCGTCCCGGCCGCGCCTGGACAAAGCGCCCGAGATTCGCTTGAGAACCGTTACAGAGTGCTTGCCGTCCGGCCGCCGTCCGAAAGTTCCTCATGCTCCTTCTGATCCTCGGGCTCGTGCTGTTCCTGGGCACGCACGCCTTCTCGATGGCCCGCCACCGGCGCGCCGCGATCGTGGGCCGGATCGGCGAGAACCGGTACAAGCTCGGCTACACCGCCCTGTCGCTGCTGGGGCTGGTGCTGGTCGGGATCGGCTTCCACGATTACCGGCTCGCCGGCTACATTCCGGTCTGGGACCCGCCGATCTGGACGCGCCACCTGGCCCTGACCCTCGTCTGGCTCGCCTTCATCTGCCTCGCCGCCGCATATCTGCCGGGCCATATCCGGGCGAAGGCCAAGCACCCGATGCTCCTCGCCGTGAAGATCTGGGCGACCGCGCACCTCCTCGCCAACGGCGACCTCGGCTCGATGCTCCTGTTCGGCGGCTTCCTGGCCTGGGCGGTGGCGGCCCGGATCAGCGCCAAGCGCCGGGCGCTGGCCCCCGGGGCGGTGGTGGCCCAGCACGGCGGCGCCGTCGCGGCCCCGATGGGCTGGCGCAACGACATCCTCGCCCTGGTGATCGGCACGGCCGCCTGGTTCGTCTTCGCCCGCTACCTGCACTACCCGCTGATCGGCGTTTCGGTCTGGCCGGGGACCGCCTGAGACGCGCCCTGTCGCCATCGCGGCCCCCGTGTGTTAGGCGCGGGGCCCGATCGAGGTACGAGGTGGCCCGCTGAAATCATGCGGGCCGGGACATGATGGCCGAGAACAACGAGTTCCTCCGCGAGGTCGACGAGGATTACCGCCGCGACCGGATCCTCCAGATCTGGAAGCGCTACAGCGGCGTGATCATCGCGCTCGCCGTGCTCGTGGTGGCGGGCGTCGCCGGCTGGCGCTACTGGCAGAATCAGCAGCGCGTGGCCGCCGAGACCGCCTCGGTGCAGTTCGACGACGCCAACCGCCTGGCCCGGGACGGCAAAGTCGCCGACGCCGACAAGGCCTTCGACGCCCTGGAGGCGCAGGGCCCTGCGGGCTACCGCCTCCTCGCCCGGTTCCGCGCGGCGGCCGAGACCAGCAAGCGGGACCCGGCTGCGGGGGCCGCGGAATTCGACACGCTCGCCGGCGATACCGGCCTCGGCGACGGCCTGCGCGACCTGGCGCGCCTGCGCGCCGCGCTGCTGCGCCTCGACGGGCCGAACCCGGATCCGGCGCTCGCCAACCTGCAGGGCTTGGCCGCCGGCACCCCGTTCCGCCACACCGCCCGCGAGATGCTGGGCCTCGCCGCCCTGAAGAAGGGCGACTACGAGGAGGCCGGGCGCTGGTTCGACCAGATCGTGGCCGATCCCGACACCCCCCGGAACTTGCGCGAGCGCATCGAGGTCTACGCGGCGATCGTCGCCGGCGGCCCCGTCACGGTGACCGAGGCCAAGCCCGAACCCGCCGCCCCGCCCCCGCCGATCACACGCTGATTCGCTTCGGACTTCGAGACACACCATGGACATGCCGACCGTCGCGATCGTCGGGAGGCCGAACGTCGGCAAGTCGACCCTGTTCAACCGCCTTGTGGGCAAGAAGCTCGCGCTGGTCGACGACCGCCCGGGCGTGACCCGCGACCGGCGGGAGGGCGACGTGACCTTCGGCGGCCTCCGGTTCCGGGTGATCGACACCGCCGGCCTGGAGGAGTCGGACGCCGCGACCCTCATGGGCCGGATGCGGATGCAGACCGAGGCGGCGATCCTCGCCGCCGACGTGGTGCTGTTCGTTATCGACGCCCGCGCCGGGGTGCTGCCGGCCGACCAGCCCTTCGCCGAGCAGGTGCGCCGCGCCGGCTGCCCGGTCATCCTGATCGCCAACAAGGCCGAGGGCGGCACCGGGCTCGCCGGGGCCTACGAGGCCTTCACCCTCGGGCTCGGCGACCCAATCCCGTTCTCGGCCGAGCATGGCGAGGGCCTGGGCGAGCTGCACGAGGCGCTGAAGGGCGCCCTGCCCCAGACCGACGACGAGGACGACACCGACGCGGACGCCCCCGGCGGCCGCGCCCTGAAGGTCGCCATCGTGGGCCGGCCGAATGCCGGCAAGTCCACCCTGATCAACCGCATGCTCGGCGAGGATCGGCTGCTGGTCGGCCCCGAGGCCGGCATTACCCGCGATTCGATCTCGCTGGACTGGGAATGGCGCGGGCGCCGGATCAAGCTGCACGACACCGCCGGCATGCGCCGCCGCGCCCGGATCGACGACAAGCTGGAGAAACTCGCGGTCTCGGACGGGTTGCGCGCCGTGCGCTTCGCCGAGGTGGTGGTGGTGCTGCTCGACGCCACGATCCCCTTCGAGAAGCAGGATCTGACCATCGTCGACCTCGTGGAGAGCGAGGGCCGCTCCCTCGTGATCGGCCTCAACAAGTGGGACCTCGTCGCCGACCAGCCGGGCCTGCTCAAGCAGCTGCGCGAGGATTGCACCCGGCTGCTGCCCCAGGTGCGCGGCGTCGCGGTGGTGCCGCTCTCGGGGCTGGCCGGCGACGGCGTCGACAAGCTGATGCAGGCGGTGGTCCAGGCGGCGGAAGTCTGGGACAAGCGGATCTCGACCTCGCGCATCAACGACTGGCTGAACGAGGCGACCTCGCGCAACCCGCCCCCGGCGGTGTCGGGCCGGCGGATCAAGATCCGCTACGCCACCCAGGTGAAGAGCCGGCCGCCGCATTTCGCCCTGTTCGGCAACCAGCTCAATGCCCTGCCGAAATCCTACACCCGCTACCTCGTCAACGGCCTGCGCGAGGCCTTCGAGCTGCCGGGCACGCCGATCCGGCTGAGCTTGCGAACCTCGCAGAACCCGTTCGACAAGGGCTGACGGCGGCCGAACGGCAGGATCCCCGGCACGTCCGCATCAACGTCAGCGGGCCGCTTCGGCGATCCAGTCCACGGCCGCCGCGAGGGCTGCGCGCTCGTCCTTCCCGTCGGCCAGCGCCGCCTCGTAGGCCGCGACCTGACCGTCCGCGCTGGTGCCGTCCGCGACGATCGCCCGGGCGCGGGCGACATCCGCGGTGCAGCCGAGCGCCGCCGCGTCCTCCGCCACCAGGGCGAGCAGAGCCTCCAGGGCCTCGGGGAACGGCACCGCTTCCGCTGTTGCCTCGTCGATCAGGCTCGCGCGCACGCCGCTGTGCTGGGCCCGCCACAGGTTCTCCGAGGCCAGCGCCCGCGAGACGCTGGTCAGGCCGGCATTGAGTTCTGGCCGGCGCACGCACAGGCGCACGAGGCAGCGGTACAGAGCGGCGACGCACAGGCAATCGTCAAGGCGGGTGCAGGCATCGGCGATGCGCAGTTCCAGGGTCGGGAACTTGATCGACGGCCGGAGGGACCACCACAGAAAGCTCGCATCGGCGATGGCACCCGAGCGGGTCATGATATCCACGAACCGCGCGTGGGCGGCCGCGTCGGCGAAGAGCTCGGGCAGGCCGGTGCGGGGCAACTCCCCGAATACGCTGAGCCGGTAGGCCATCAGCCCGGTCGCCTCCCCCTGCCAGAACGGCGAGGAGGCCGACAGCGCCAGCAGCAGCGGCTGGAACGGCAGCAGCCGGTTCATCAGGTCGACCCGCGCGTCGGGGTCGGGCACCTCGACATGGACGTGCATGCCGCAGATCAGCGCCCGCCGGGCCGCGATGCCGACATCCGACAGGATGCCCTGGTAGCGTTCGCCGTCGGTGGCGGTCTGGCGCGACCAGCGGGCGAGCGGGTGGGTGCCGCAGGCGAGCAGGCTGAGACCGTTCTCCGCCGCGATGCCGGCGAGCTGCGCCCGCTGCCCGCCCAGGTTTTCTCGCGCGGCCTGCGCATCGTCGAGGGGCGGCGTGCACAGCTCGACCTGGGCGGCGACCAGCTCGCGCCCGGTCTCGGGCAGTTCCGCCTTCACCCGGGCGTGGAAGCCGGCCAGATCGCCCCGGGGCGTGCCGCGGGTCTCGGCATCGGCGAGGAAGTATTCTTCCTCGATGCCGAAGCGGTAGCTATGGGCGCTCATCTGCGTCTCCGGCCGGCCATCGCACCCACATAGCAGCAGCAGGATCGGTTTCGACGGTGGCGCGACGACCTATCCGGCGACGACCGGAAGGCCGAGGGTGCGCGCGACGGCAGCCATCTTGTCGTCGAACGTCGCCAACGTTGCGGAGACGCGCCGGCACAGGGCGAAGTTGAGGGCCTCGGGCGTCCGAAGCGTGATGTCGAGGCGGCGCAGGAGGCTTGCAGCGGCCGCCGCATCCGTCGGGTCGAGGTCGACACGCTCGGCGACCGTGTCGCTCCAGCCGTCGAGATCCGCGAAGGCCATCCGTGCACGTTCGGCAGCGATCTCGCCCGTTCGCACCCGACGGCCGAGGGCGGACGCGAATTCCGCCGCCGCGAAGTTGCTGACGACGGGGATGGGCGCCAAGGCCCGGAAGGGCGCGTCGGCGCGTGCCGTCAGCGGGTCGTCCGTCAGCAGGGCGACCAAGACACCGGCGTCGAGATCGGCCCTTACCACTCGTCGTCGCGAAGGGCGCAGACCAGCTGCCCGGCATCCTGCACGGGTGCCCGCATCGGCACGCGCCGCAGGGCGAGCCAATCCAGGTCTTCGGCGGTGATCGGACGTCCGGCCCGACGGATCGGGTTCAGCGTCGCCACCGGATGCCCGTCGCGCGTGATCACGACGCCCTCGCCCGCGAGCGCGCGGTCGATCAGGTCCGTGAGGTTTCGCTCCGCATCCTGGACGCTGTGCTCGCTCATACCCGATGATAGGAAGCGCGCCGGTGCCCTGTCCAGCGATTCAGGCCGCCCGCAGCGCCCCGCCCACCAGCCAGGCCGGGTCGAACCAGCGGTCGGCCTCGCCGTCGTAGGGCAGGCGGGTGATGTCCCAGTTCTGAATGTACTTGGCGTAGACGTTCCACACCGCGATGCCGCCGCCGACGAAGATCCGCCGGCCCGGGTAGCGCGTGAGCACCGCTTCCGGATCCTCGTGGCTGCGGATCACGTCGATGGTGCGGTCCTTGAAGGCGAAGTCCGGGACCGAGGCCACGGTCTTCGGCCCGGCGATCAGCACGTGGCCCATGGTCAGCGCGAAGAAGCGCGTCACGTCCTCCACGAACAGCGGGTCGGTGTTGCCCTCCCAGGGCAGATGCCCGTTCAGGCCGAGCTGGCCGCGCAGGCCGATCGCACAGATGCAGCGGACGTCGATCATATGTTTGGTCCGGTTCGCCAAGCCAGCGCACCACGCGGATCCCACCCATCCCCTCATCCTGAGGTGCTGCGCAGCAGCCTCGAAGGAGGGCTCCAGAGATCGCGCGCCACCTGGAGGGCTCCTTCGAGGCCCGCTGGCGCGGGCACCTCAGGATGAGGGTGTTGGGTGGGATCAGGTGTTGCGCAACAACAGGTCAGGTCATTCGGGCGCGCGGAACTGCAGCACCCGGTCGGTGGGGAAATCGTAGAGCTTGCCGGTCTCGCTCCAGTCCGGCGCGGCCAGCCGCACGAAGTGGGGGGCGAGGTCCTCGGGCGTCTTGAGCGTCTCGGGATCCTCGCCCGGCATGGCCGAGCGGCGCATGCCGGTGCGCAGCGGCCCCGGGTTGAGCAGCATCGCCCGGATGGCGGTGCTCTCGTTCTCGGCCGCATAGGTGCGCACCAGCGCCTCCAGCGCGGCCTTCGAGACCGAATAGGGCCCCCAATAGGCCCGGCATTTCGAGGCCGCCCCCGAGGAGACGAAGATCGCCCGGCCGGCATCGGACATGCGCAGCAGCGGGTCCAGCGAGCGGATCAGGCGCCAGTTGGCGGTGACGTTCACGTCCATCACCTGGCCCCAGACCTTCGGGGTGATGTGGCCGATCGGCATGAGCGCGCCGAGGATGCCGGCATTGCCGACCAGGATGTCGAGGCGCTTCCAGCGCTCGTTGATCGCCGCGCCGAGGCGGTCGATCGCCTCGTAATCGGCGAGGTCGAAGGGCACCAGCGTGGCGCTGGAGCCGGCCGCCCGGACGGCGTCGTCCAGCTCCTCCAGGGCACCGACCGTACGGGCCACCGCGATCACGTGGGCGCCGGCCCCGGCGAGCGCCAGGGCGGCGGCGCGCCCGATGCCGCGGGATGCGCCGGTGACGACCGCGACGCGGCCTTCGAGCTTTCTCTGAGGATCAGCCATGCCGTGGACCTAGCGCATTTCAGCGCCAGGAGGACCGAAAAATTCCGGTTTCAAAAGGTCCGTGACCTTTTGCGGGGCGGGGTGGAAGCCTGCACAGACCCAGGGGCTCCGCCAAAGGGCTTGCCCTCTGGGAACCCCGTCTCGCGAGGTCAGTCCGCCTCGGCCAGCATGGCGAAGCGCTTCGGGCCGGCGATGGAGAGATCGGTCAGGCCGGTCGGGTAGTCGCCCGTGAAGCAATGGTCGGTGTATTGCGGGCAGGCCGAATCCCGCGCCTCCTCGCCCATCGCCCGGTAGAGGCCGGGGATCGACAGGAAGGCCAGCGAATCCGCGCCGATATACCTGCGCATGCCCTCGAGGTCGTGGGTCGCGGCGAGTAGCTTTTCCCGCTCGGGCGTGTCGATCCCGTAGAAGTCCGGATAGGTGATCGGCGGCGAGGCGATCCGGAAATGCACCTCGGCGGCACCGGCCTCGCGCATCATCCGGACGATCTTCACCGAGGTGGTGCCGCGCACGAGGCTGTCGTCGACCAGCACGATGCTCTTGCCTTCGATCGCCGCGCGGTTGGCCGAGTGCTTCATCCGCACGCCGAGTTCGCGCACCGACTGGGTCGGCTGGATGAAGGTCCGGCCGACATAGTGGTTGCGGATAATCCCCATCTCGAACGGGATGCCGGTCTCCTGGGCGAAGCCCAGCGCCGCGGGGACACCGGAATCGGGCACCGGCACGACGATGTCGGCGGCCACCGCAGCCTCGCGGGCGAGTTCCCGGCCGATCGCCTTGCGCACCGCGTAGACGCTCTTGCCGTTCACCACCGAATCCGGCCGGGCGAAATAGATGTACTCGAAGATGCACGGCCGCATCGGCATCGCGTCGGCGAAGCGGATCGACTCGACGCCGTCCTCGGAGATCACCACGACCTCGCCGTTCTCGACGTCGCGGATGTAGCGGGCGCCGATGATGTCCAGCGCGCAGGTCTCGGAGGCCAACAGGTAGCGGCCGTCGAGCTCGCCCAGCACCAGCGGGCGGATGCCCAGCGGGTCGCGGGCGCCGATCAGCTTCTTGTTGGTGAGCGCCACGATGGCGTAGGCGCCCTGGATCGCCTGCAGGGCGTCGATGAAGCGCTCGACGATCCGCGGCTTCCGGGAGCGGGCCGCGAGGTGGAGGATCACCTCGGTGTCGGAGGTCGACTGGGTGATCGCGCCGTCGCGCACGAGGTCCCGGCGGATCGACAGGGCGTTGGTGAGATTGCCGTTATGGGCGACCGCGAGGCCGCCGCTGGCGAGTTCGGCGAAGAGCGGCTGGACGTTGCGCAGGATCGTCCCGCCGGTGGTCGAGTAGCGCACGTGCCCGATGGCGGCGCGGCCCTTGAGGCGGGCGATGGTCTCGCCGTCCGAGAACGAGTCACCCACCAGGCCCGGGCGCCGCTCGGAATGGAACACCGAGCCGTCGAAGGAGACGATGCCGGCCGCCTCCTGGCCCCGGTGCTGCAGGGCGTGCAGGCCCAAAGCCACGATGGCCGAGGCCTCCGGATGGCCGAAGATGCCGAAGACGCCGCACTCCTCGCGGAGCGTATCGCCGTCGAGATCGAAATCGGCCTGCGGGTTGGCGGCGTGTGACATGCTGCGGTCGATCCCTCACGGGTCCCGGCGGCGACGGGCCGGCGCGCCGGTCGCCGCGGATGCAATCCGTTCGTCCCCGGACCCGCTATCTAGGCGTTCCACGCGCCGCAGCCTACGGCGAATACCGCAGATCAGCGTCGCGTCGGGGCCGGTGCGGTCTCGGTCCGGCGCTGGGGCAACGGGTCGGTCTCGGCCGGGGCGTCGGCGGCCTCGTTGGGCGGGGTGACGACCTTGGGCTTCTTGAACTGCTTCAGGAAGCCTTCCGGGTTCTCAGGGAGCTGCGCCACCAGGGCGTCGCCGGATTTCTCCAGCATCGGGCGCGAGCGCGCCTGCGCGGCCCAGTCCGGCACCTTGCCCTGCACCAGCCAGGACAGGAACACCCAGCCGATCACGCAGATCAGGAAGCCGCGGGCCGCCCCGAACAGGAAGCCGAGCGAGCGGTCGACCGCGCCGATGCGCGAATCGAGGACCACGTCCGAGATCTTCACCGTGATGATCGACACCACGATCAAGGTCCCCAGGAAGATCGCCGCGATGGAGGCGACGAGCGCCACGGTGTCGCTGCTCACGTGCTGCTTCACCGTGGGAAGCAGCATCGGATAGAGGGTCCAGGCGACGGCGGCGGCCGCCACCCAGGCGACGATCGCCAGCACCTCGCGGGTGACGCCACGCACGGCCGCGAGCAGCGCGGAGACCGCGACGATGCCGAGCACGACGAGATCCAGGACGGTAAACGGCATCGTTGAGCTTTTTCGTACCCGCGGGGATGCCATGCCGGCCATGCGGCTCCCCCGGACCGCGGTCGATTTATACCAAGCCGGACCTCGGCCGTCACCCTAGGGGGGTCGACCGGGCAGCCTCTGTGCCACGAATGCATCAATTCTCGTTGCAGCAAAGTGTGTGCAACGCTGGCGTGCCGGGCGCGACGACGGCATTTTGACGATCACTGCGTCAGCCGCGGCCAGCCGCGATCGTTCGATCGCTGACTGGAAAATGGCTGGGCGATGCGTCCATCAACAGCCGTCAAAAAATCTATCCGCTCCGATGAGCATATCACGACCGTTCTTGGGTACCGGAAAGCCGTACCCGTCCCCGGATTTCTCCCATCGCAAGTCGCCAGACAGGTGATAGGGACTGACATACAGCTCCATACCTATCTTTTGGAGGGCTAGGTAAAGCGCCTGAACGGCGTCAACGCCAGCAGCAAAGCTTTCCCTTGCTTGGCTTGGCCATTCGATCCTATATCGACACATCCACATCCCATCTTGCAATTCGGGAGCATGAATAGAGACATCGATGCGCTTCTCGCCCCCCGAAGACATCGACGTCAGATTTCTGATTGCGATGATCATGCTTGGCGCCTCAGAAATTTAGTGGTGGAATCGGATGGCCGCGCTCGCAGGCAACAAGCCTGACCATTGCCTGAGCGTAGCAAGTGCGTAGTCCTGTAAATTTACAAACACTTAAATCGCGGCGGTATTGTTCGTCGCAATCTTTTTGAGAAGCGGCGAGCGCAAGCGGTAGATTTGTCTGGACATTCTGATTCTGCGGCTATGAGACCGCATCAGTAACGTTGCCATCTGTCCACCGCCCGGCGCCCGTCTGCCCAGCACGCACGCGCGGCTGATTTGGATTATATTCCTTGAATAAAACTGTGTCTTTGATGACGGCCATTCTCAATTCCAGCAAGCAAAGCTCTATTTGTCTGCTGGCAATTTCTGATCTGATTTTGAGACCGTTTTTCATATCCCGCCCCCGAGAACAAGATGGTCATATATAATTATATTCCTATTATCAAGCGCTCGGTTCGTTGAGGACTGGGCGAGCAACGTTCGATGGCGTCACCAAAGTCGGCGAGATTGCAGAGGAAGTATCCGCGCCAGGACCAGGCGCCGGTATTGAAGTATCCCCTGTCTAACCGCCCCAAAAATTTCTCCGCTGACTTCCAACTCTTCGCTCCCCGCCCCAGATTGATGTCCATCGGAGATCCAAGACGGCACGTGTTGCGTGTCGGCAGGGCATCAATGAGATGATATGCGTTGCGGAATGACCGAGCCCAAACCCATCGACGGCGCCCACGGCGCCCGCCTGACGATCGACCTCGGGGCGATCGTGGCGAACTGGCGGATCCTGGCCGACCGAGGGGGCGCCCCCTGCGCCGCCGTGGTGAAGGCCGATGCCTATGGCTGCGGGATCGGGCGGGTCGGGCCGGCCCTGTGGGCGGCCGGGTGCCGGACGTTCTTCGTCGCCCACCTGTCGGAGGGGGTCGCCGCCCGGGCCGTCCTGCCGGAGGCGGCGATCTACGTCCTGAACGGCCTGCTCCCGGGCACCCTCGAGGCCTACGCGGCGCACGGGCTGCGCCCGGTGCTCGGGAGCGTCGCGGAGATGGCGGACTGGGCTTCGTTCTCGGCCGGACGCCGGCCCGCGGCACTCCACGTCGATACCGGCATGAACCGCCTGGGGCTGCCGGTGCCGGAGGCGCTGGAGCTGGCCGGCACCCCGGGCATCGCCGCCTGCGGCATCGACCTGCTGCTGAGCCACTTCGTCAGCGCCGAGAAGCCGGAGAACCCGGTCAATGCCCGGCAGATCGCCGACTTCGCCCGGGTCCGGGCGGCCTATCCGGGCCTGCTTGCCTCGCTGGCGAATTCGTCGGGGGTGTTCCTCGACGGTGCCGGGCACGACCTGCTGCGGCCGGGCTACGCCCTGTTCGGCGGCAACCCGAGGCCGGGATCCATCAACCCGATGTGCCCCGTCGTCCGGCTGGAGGCCCTGATCGCCCAGGTGCGCGCGGTGGAGACCGGCGCCACGGCCGGCTACAACGGCCGCTGGACCGCTTCCGCCCCGAGCCGGCTGGCCACCCTGTCGCTCGGCTACGCCGACGGTTTCCCGCGGGCGATCAGCGGGCGGGGTCAAGCCCTGGTCGGCGGCGTGCCCTGCCCGATCCTGGGCCTCGTCTCCATGGACCTGATCATCCTCGACGTCACCGCGGCGCCCGCGGCCGAGCGCGGCGCGACGGCCGTGCTGATCGGCGACAGCCTGGATATCGACACGGTCGGCCAGGCCGCCGGCACGATCGGCTACGAGATCCTCACCGGCCTGGGTTCTCGATATGTTCGAACTTATGTAGGCTGAACCGATATCCCCGCGGACAGGCCGGACAGCCGGCGCCGGACCCGAATGGCCAAGATCCACCAGACCTTCGTCTGCCAGTCCTGCGGGGCGGTCTACAACCGCTGGCGCGGGCGCTGCGAGGCGTGCAACGGCTGGAACACGATCGTCGAGGAGGCCGCCGCCGCGCCGGGCCAGTCCGGGCCGGTCGCGACCCGGCCGTCCCGGGCCCGCGGCCGGGTCTTCCCGCTGGAGGGGCTGACCGGCGAGGCCAAGGAGGCGCCGCGCATGCCCTCCGGGATCGGCGAGCTCGACCGGGTGACCGGCGGCGGCTTCGTGCGCGGCTCGGTGATCCTGCTCGGCGGCGATCCCGGCATCGGCAAGTCGACCCTGCTGATGCAGGCCTCCGCGGCGATGGCGGGCACCGGCGAGCGGGTCGCCTACATCTCGGGCGAGGAGGCGGTGGGGCAGGTGCGCCTGCGGGCCGAGCGGCTGGGCCTCAGCACGCACCCGGTGCAGCTCGCCGCCGAGACCAATGTGGAGGATATCGTCGAGACCCTGAGCCAGGGCCGGCCGCCGGCCCTGGCGATCATCGACTCGATCCAGACCATGTGGACCGAGACCGTCGAATCGGCCCCCGGCACGGTCACGCAGGTCCGCTCCTCGGCCCAGGCCCTGATCCGCTTCGCCAAGACCACCGGCACGGCGGTGATCCTGGTCGGGCACGTCACCAAGGACGGGCAGATCGCCGGCCCCCGGGTGGTGGAGCACATGGTCGACGCGGTCGCCTCGTTCGAGGGCGACCAGGGCCACCATTTCCGGATCCTGCGCGCGGTGAAGAACCGCTTCGGACCCACCGACGAGATCGGGGTGTTCGAGATGACCGATGCCGGGCTCGCCGAGGTGCCCAACCCCTCGGCCCTGTTCCTGGCCGGCCGCGACCAGCAGGCCGCCGGCACCGCGGTCTTCGCCGGGATGGAGGGGACGCGGCCCCTGCTGGTGGAGATCCAGGCGCTGGTGGCGCCCTCTTCGCTGGGCATGCCGCGCCGGGCGGTGGTCGGCTGGGACCCGAACCGGCTGTCGATGGTGCTGGCGGTGCTGGAGGCCCATGGCGGCATCCGGCTCGGCACCCACGACGTCTATCTGAACGTCGCCGGCGGCTTACGGATCACCGAGCCGGCGGCGGATCTGGCGGTGGCCGCTGCCCTGGTCTCGTCCCTGTCGGGGGCGGTGCTGCCGCCCGAGACGGTGTATTTCGGCGAGATCGGCCTGTCCGGGGCGATCCGGCCGGTGGCCCAGGCGGGCGCCCGGCTGAAGGAGGCCCAGAAACTCGGCTTCGCCAAGGCCCTCATTCCGCAGGGACGCGGCGAGGGCGACAAGGCCCTGTCGGTGGAGACCCTGCGCCACATCGCCGACCTGGTGGCGGGGATCAGCGCGGGCGCGCCGCGGAAGGGCTCCGGACCGCGCGGGCGGGCCCAGACGCGCTACGCCGACGAGGAGGTGTGAGGGGCTTTCCCCTCCCCCCGGATCTACGGACGACACAGGTTTGCGGCACCAGCGCTGTTTCAAGCCGCGACGCGCCCCTCGCCCGCACGGGAGAGGGGACCGGAGCCTCCTGCCGCAACGGCCTGACTGCGGCCACGAATGAAACCGGTGTGGCCCGTAGCCCGTGGATGTTCGGTGGGGTTGGGCGGTGCGGGAGTTCCCCACCGCCGGCTCCTCCCCACGAGGGGGAGGAGCGCGGGTCGATGATGCGAGCGGAGGGATCCGCCCGGTCTGTCAGGCCGCGAGGGAGCGCAGCACGTAGGGCAGGATGCCGCCGTTGCGGAAGTATTCCAGCTCGTCGAGGGTATCGATCCGGCAGGTCAGGGGGACCTGCTTCACCGAGCCGTCGGCGGACTTGATCTCCGCGGTGAGCGTCTGGCGCGGCTTCAGCTCGCCCGCCAGCCCCTTGATGGTGACGGTCTCGTCCCCCTTCAGGCCGAGCGACTGCCAGGACGTGTCGCCCTGGAAGACCAGCGGCACCACGCCCATCCCGACGAGGTTCGAGCGGTGGATGCGCTCGAAGCTCTCCGCCACCACGGCGCGGACGCCGAGCAGCTTCGTGCCCTTCGCCGCCCAGTCGCGCGACGAGCCGGTGCCATATTCTTTGCCGGCGAAGATCACCAGCGGCGTCCCCTGCTCCGCGTATTTCATCGCCGCGTCGTAGATGAACATCTTCTCGCCGGTGGGCTGGAAGTGCGTCCACCCGCCCTCGACCACGCCGCCGGAGGCGTCCCGCACCATCTGGTTCTTGATGCGGATATTGGCGAAGGTGCCCCGCATCATCACCTCGTGGTTGCCGCGCCGCGTGCCGTACTGGTTGAAGTCCTGCACGCGCACCTGATGCGTCTGCAGGTATTCACCGGCCGGGGAGGCCGCGCGGATATTGCCCGCCGGCGAGATGTGGTCGGTGGTGATCGAGTCGAGGAACAGGCCGAGGATGCGGGCCTCGGCGATGTCCTCCACCGGCTTCGGGGTCTTCTCCATGCCGACGAAGTACGGGGGGTTCTGCACGTAGGTGGAGCCGGGGTTCCACGCGAAGGTCTCGGCCTCGGTGACCTCGACGTCCTTCCAGTTCTGGTCGCCGCCGAACACGTCCGCGTAGCGGGACTTGAACAGCGCCGAGGTGATGTTCTGCTCGATGAACTGCTGCACCTCCTCCGAGGACGGCCAGATGTCCTTGAGATAGACCGGCTTGCCGTCCGAGCCCTGGCCCAGGGGCTCCGTGGTGATGTCGATCTGCATCGAGCCGGCCAGCGCGTAGGCGACCACGAGCGGCGGCGAGGCGAGGTAGTTCGCCCGCACGTCGGGGTTCACCCGGCCCTCGAAGTTGCGGTTGCCCGAGAGCACTGCGGCGGCCACGACGTCGTTGTCGTTGATCGCCTTGGAGATCGCCTCCGGCAGCGGGCCGGAATTGCCGATGCAGGTGGTGCAGCCGAAGCCGACGAGGTTGAAGCCGAGCGCGTCGAGGGGCTCCTGCAGGCCGGCCTTGTCCAGATACTCGGCGACCACCTGCGAGCCGGGGGCGAGCGAGGTCTTCACCCACGGCTTGGAGCGCAGGCCCTTGGCGACGGCGTTGCGGGCCAGCAGCCCCGCGCCGATCATCACCGAGGGGTTCGACGTGTTGGTGCAACTGGTGATCGCCGCGATCACCACGTCGCCGTGGCCGATGTCGAAGTTGGTGCCCTCGACCGGATAGCGGCGCGCGATGTCGGCGGCCTTCTTGAACTCGCTCTCCATCGAGGCCGCGAAGCCGGGCTTGGCGCCGTCGAGCAGCACCCGGTCCTGCGGACGCTTCGGGCCGGCGAGCGAGGGCCGGACCTCGCCCATGTCGAGCGCCAGCGTATCGGTGAAGGCCGGGTCGGGGGTGTTGGCGTCGCGCCACATGCCCTGCGCCTTGGCATAGGCCTCCACCAGGGCGATCCGCTCGTCGGACCGGCCGGTGACCTTCAGGAAGTCGATGGTCTTCCGGTCGACCGGGAAGAAGCCGCAGGTGGCGCCGTATTCCGGGGCCATGTTGGAGATCGTGGCCCGGTCGGCGACCGCCATGTCGTCGAGGCCGGGGCCGTAGAACTCCACGAACTTGCCGACCACGCCCTTCTTGCGCAGCATCTGGGTGACGGTGAGCACGAGGTCGGTGGCGGTGGTGCCCTCGGGCAGCTTGCCCGACAGCTTGAAGCCCACGACCTCGGGGATCAGCATCGACAGCGGCTGGCCGAGCATGGCCGCCTCGGCCTCGATGCCGCCGACGCCCCAGCCCAGCACCGCCATGCCGTTGACCATGGTGGTGTGCGAATCGGTGCCGACGAGCGAATCCGGGTAGGCCACCTCGGACCCGGCTTCGGACTTCGACCAGACGGTCTGCGACAGGTATTCCAGATTCACCTGGTGGCAGATGCCGGTGCCCGGCGGGACCACCGAGAAATTGTCGAACGCCGATTGGCCCCACTTCAGGAAGGTGTAGCGCTCGCCGTTGCGCTCGTATTCCAGGGCGACGTTGTCGGCCAGCGCCTTCGGGGTGCCGAACTCGTCGACGATCACCGAATGGTCGATGACGAGGTCCACCGGCACCAAGGGGTTGATCTTCTGCGGGTCGCCGCCGAGCGCCACCATGGCGTCGCGCATGGCCGCGAGATCGACCACCGCGGGCACGCCGGTGAAGTCCTGCATCAGCACCCGGGCCGGGCGGAAGGCGATCTCGACCTCGGCCTTGCCCTTCTGGTCGAGCCAGCCGACGGCGGCCTCGATATCGGCCTTCTTGACCGAGCGGTCGTCCTCGTAGCGGAGCAGATTCTCCAGGATCACCTTCATGGAGAAGGGGAGCGCGGTTGCGGAGGCGAGGCCGTTCTTCTCGGCCGCGGGGATGGAGTAGTAGGTGTAGGTCTTGCCGCCGGCTTCGAGCGTCTGGCGGGCCTTGAAGCTGTCGAGTGAGGGCACGGCTGGTTCTATCCTCGCTGCGGTTGTCGAACACGCGCAGGCAAGTCCTGCGCTAGGAGATCCGTGTTCGGCCTGTTTAGCGCCCGACGGGCGCGCGCCGCCCCGGGAGTGCCCGGGCAGGAGACGATGCGCGGGGGCGATTTGGACGCCCGTGGAGCCGCGCGGCGCAGCCAGGTAGGGATATAGAACGTTTCGAATCTGGCCGCTACCGGGTCGCGATGACAGGCGCGTTTTCCTGTCCGGGTGGCGCGGGGGCGCCCGTCTGCGCATGGCCCGAGAGCGGGGTCACGCATCTGCGTGGGAGACGCGGGCGGCCGGACTCGCCCTCCTGCGGGGGAGGAGGGTCACACATCTCCGGCCGCTGGGTTCCCTCCTCCCCGCCAGGGCTGCGACATTCACACATCGCTGGCCGAGACGCTCTCGTCCCCCTTGCGGGGAGGAACCGGAGGTGGGGGTGGCGCAGGATGCGGCGCGGCGGTGCCTTCTGCACCACCCCCACCCCTGACCCCTCCCCGCAAGGGGGAGGGGAAAAGCGCTCCGTTGTCATGATGTTGATGTCAGACTGAGACGTGTGAATCCGGCAGCCCCAGCGGGGCGGAATGGGCCCTGCGTCGGCAAGGGCCGGGGGAGGCCGACGCGCCTGGGTCCGGCCGTGACCCGCCTCGGGCCTAAACGGAGCGCTTGGCCACGGTCGCGCGGGGCGCCCTGACGGATCCGAGGATCGCCGGCCGTTCGGCGGGCGCTTCGCCCATCCGGTAGGCAGACCGCAGGGCCGCTTCCGCCCGATCCGCGGCGGCCTCGTCGGCCGCGTGGACGATTCCGAGCAGACCGCCCGACGACCCCGGGGCGGCGAGATCCGTGAATCCGACCCGGGGGTCGATGGAATCCTCCGGGCGGGTCCGGCCGCCACCGAGCCCGATCACCGCCAGCCCGATCGCCCGGGTCGCGATGCCGGCCACCGTCCCGGCCTGATGGACCGGCCGCTGCACCGGCGCGGCGGGCAGGTGTTTCTCCGGCTCGTCCAGGAGATCGGCCGGACCGCCCAAAGCCGCGACCATCCCGGCGAAGATCTCGGCCGCGCGGCCCGAGGCCAGGACCGCTTCGAGCCGCTCCGCGGCGCCTTCGGCGTGCTGCGCGAGCCCCCCGGCCACCAGCATCTCGGAGGCCAGCGCGAGCGTGACCGCGTGGAAGCGCGGCTCCCGGCGCAGGCCCTTCAGATAGGCGATGGCGTAGGCGACCTCGATGGCGTTGCCAGCGGCGCTCGCCAGCGGCGCGTCCATGTCGGTGATGAGCGCCGCCGTGCGCAGGCCCGCCCCCTCCGCCACCGTGACGATGCTCTCGGCCAGCGCCCGCGCTTCGGGCAGGCTCGCCATGAAGGCGCCGGAGCCCTGCTTGACGTCCATCACCTGTCCGTCGAGCCCGGCGGCGAGCTTCTTCGAGAGGATCGAGGCGGTGATGAGATCCAGCGACTCGACGGTCCCGGTCACGTCGCGGATCGCGTAGAGGCGCCGGTCGGCCGGGGCGAGGTCGGCGGTCTGGCCGATGATCGCGCAGCCGACTCGGGCGACGACGTCCCGGAAGGTGTCGAGCCCCGGGGTCGCATCGTAGCCCGGGATGCTGCCGAGCTTGTCGAGGGTGCCTCCGGTATGGCCGAGGCCGCGCCCGGAGATCATCGGCACATAGCCGCCGCAGGCCGCCACCATCGGGGCGAGGACGAGGCTCACCGTGTCGCCGATGCCGCCGGTGGAGTGCTTGTCGAGCACCGGCCCCGGCAGCGCCCAGGTCAGCACCCGGCCCGATTCCGCCATCGCCCGGGTCAGCGCCACCCGCTCGGGCAGCGCGAGGCCGCGGAAGAACACCGCCATGGCGAAGGCCGCCGCCTGCCCCTCGCCGACTGTGCCCCGCGTGAGGCCCGTGACGAAGGCCCCGATCTCCGCGGCATCCAAAGTCAGGCCGTCGCGCTTGGCCCGGATGGTTTCCTGCGGGAGGCGCATGCTCAGAGCCCCCGGGCCTGCATCAGGGCGCCGAACAGGCTGCTCGCCCCGAGCCGGAAGGTTTTTGGAGTCACCCAGTCGGGGCCCATGATCCGATCGGCCAGGGCGAGATAGGCGGCGGCGTCGGCGACGCTGCGCAGGCCGCCCGACACCTTCAGGCCGGCGGGGCTGCCGCGCGCCAGGATCTCCGTCAGCATCAGTTCGGCGGCCTCCGGGGTCGCCGAGACCGGGCTCTTGCCCGTGGAGGTCTTCAGGAAGTCGGCCCCCGCCTCCAGGGCGAGCCGGCTCGCCGCCCGGATCGTCACCGGATCGGCGAGTTCGCCCGTCTCGAGGATCACCTTGAGGGTCGCGGATCCGCAGGTGTCGCGCACGGCCTCGACCATGTCGCGGGCCAGCGCCGCATCGCCCCGCTGCAGGGCGCGATAGGGCAGGACGAGGTCGATCTCGTCCGCGCCGTCGCGCAGGGCCTCGGCGGTGTCGTCGGTGGCCCGGGCGCAATCCTCGCCGCCGTCGGGGAAGTTGATCACCGTGGCGATCCGGAGGCCGGTGCCGGAGAGCGCCCGGGCGCCCTGCGCGACGAAGCGCGGCCAGACGCAGATCGCGGCGACACCGCCGGCCTTCGCGTCCCGGCACAGGGCGTCGATCTTCGTCTCGGTGCAGGTCTCGCCGAGATCGGTGAGATCGAGGAGCGGCAGCGCCCGGCGGGCGACCGCGCCGGTCTCGGGATCGGTCATGGCGTGTCTCCGGCGGGCGGATCTCTGGCGGGCAGGTCTCCGGCGGGCAAGCCGGCCACGAACGCCCGGATCAGGCGGCCGAGATCCGCCGCGGCCCGGGCCGCCACCGCTTTGGTCTCGGCGTGGTGCGGGGCGCCCCCGGCGATCCCGGCGGCGAGGTTGGTCACCACCGAGACCGCCGCCACCGGCAGATCGAGGAAGCGGGCGAGGATGACCTCGGGCACCGTCGACATGCCCACGAGGTCGGCCCCGAGGATGCCGGCCATCCGGACCTCGGCGGGCGTCTCGAAGCTCGGGCCGGAGAACCACGCGTAGACCCCCTCCCCCAGCGGCAGACCGCAGGTGGAGGCCGCCGCGCGCAGGCGCGCACGCAGGTCCGGGTCGTAGGCCTCGGTCATCGGCACGAAGCGGGCATCGCTCGCCTCGCCGATCAGCGGGTTGAGGCCCGACAGGTTGATGTGGTCGGACAGCAGCACGAGGCTGCCGGGGCCGGTCTCCGGCCGCAGGGATCCGGAGGCGTTGGTCAGGAGCAGGCGCCGTGCCCCGATCTGTCGCGCGCAGGCGAGCGGCACGCGCATCACCGCCGGGTCGCCCCGCTCGTAGGCGTGCGCCCGCCCCTCGAAGACCAGGACGGGCCGCCCGGCGAGCGTGCCGCGATGAAGCCGGCCGCCATGGCCGCTGACCCCAGCCCCCGGGAAGCTCGGGATCGCCGCGTAGGCGAGGGAGACGGCGTCCTCCAGGGCGGCCGCGATCCCGCCGAGGCCGGTGCCGGTCACGAGGGCGCAGGCGTAGTCCCCCGCGAAGCCGGCGGCACGCAGCGCGTCGAGGGCGGCGGCCTCACTCACCGAGCGTCTCCGGACCGAAGGATTCGGGCAGCAGGTCCGCGAGCGTGAAGGTTCTGGCGATGCCGTCCGGGGTGGCGGCGTGGATCGGCGTGTCCGGCCCCGCGAATTCCCGGATGCGCTGGCGGCAGGCGCCGCAGGGCGTCACGAGGCCCGCGCCGTCCCCGCAGACGAGGATCGCCGCGATGCGCCGCCCGCCGGCCGCCACCATGGCGGCGATCGCCCCGGCCTCCGCGCAGGTCCCGACCGGATAGGCCGCGTTCTCGACGTTGCAGCCGGCATGGAGGACGCCGCGCTCGTCGCGCAGCGCCGCGCCGACCCGGAAGCGGGAATAGGGCGCGTGCGCCCGCTCCCGGACCGACCGCGCGGCCGCCAGCAGGGCCGCCCCCTCATCCGCTTGTGCTGAATCCGCAGCCTGCATGGCCGATCTTTGGCACCCGCCGGGGCTGGATGTCGAGGGTCATGGTGGGCCGGAGGAGGCGTCGCGATGCGCGCATCGCTCAGCCTTGTGTCGGACACGCGGCCGAAATATTTACACCATCCTGTACAGCTGAGGATGGGTATGAGCCAGGTCAGCTACACCGAGTTCCGTGCGCACCTCGCGACCTACCTCGACCGTGTCGAGGAGGATCGGGCGGAGCTGATCGTGACCCGGCAGAACCGCCCAGACATGGTGGTCATGCCGCTGGCCGAGCTGAACAGCATCCGCGAGACGCTGCACCTGCTCTCGACGCCGGCGAATGCCAAGCGTCTTCTGGACGGTGTCGCACAGCTTGATGCCGGGGCCGGCACCGAACATAGCCTCATCGAGCCGTGAAGCTCGTCTGGTCAGTGACGGCCTGGGAGGATTACCTGCACTGGCAGGCGACCGACCGGGATACGCTTGTCCGCATCAATGATCTGATCAAGGCCAGCATGCGAACGCCTTTCTCGGGCGTTGGGAAAGTCGAACCTTTGCGAGGCAACCTCAAAAGATGGTGGTCGCGCCGGATCACCGGGGAGCACCGCCTCGTGTATCGCGTGAAAGGCGTCGGAGAGGATCAAGTCCTCGAGATTGTCCAATGCCGCTGGCACTACGACGCCTGAAGCGGGCGCGGCCTGTCGCAATGTGGTCGGGACGAGCGCCGGAAGTCTGACTTCACCGCTTCAGCGCGCCGACGGCTCAGCCCCGAGCAGACCCGCCACCTGCCGCAGCGCCGCGTCGTCCCGCGGGCCGATCAGCGCGTAGGCGGTGTCGCCCGCGTTCCAGGAGATGACGTCGCCGTCGTCGGAGCCGGTAAGGGCCGTGGCTCCCCCGCGGAGGCCGCGCGTGGCGAAGAGCGACGCCTCGCCGAAGCCCCCGGCCTCCAGGGCGATCTCGATGCCGGTGCCGTGGCGGGCGGGGAAGATCTGGATGTCGCGCACCCGCCAGCCGTCCGGGAGCGTCGGCAGGTCGATGCCCGTGACGGCGCGCAGGCGCGTCCGATCGTAGACCGGCCCCTCGGCCTGGCCCGCGGCCTGTCCCGTCACGCTCTTGCGCAGCTGCGCCACGGCGCGGGCCTGCCGGGCGTCGGCGATCAGGACCGGATCCGGCGTCGCCGCCTGGGTGTCCGGCACGCCGAACCGCCCGATCTCGTCATGGGCGAGCCAGCCCGCGCCGACCAGCACCGCGATGGCGGCGGCCCGCTTGAGGCGCGCGGCGACCCGGCGCCAACGCAGGTTGCGGTCGAACCGGCGCGCCAGGACGACGGTCCGGTCGGGCCCGGGCCCCGGGACCCGGGCGAAGCAGGCCCGCAGGGCGTCGCGATCGTGCATCTCGGCCATCACCCGGGCGGCGGCGGCGGGATTGGCGGCCAGATGGGCCTCGACGTCGAGGCGGCGCATCGGGTCGATCTGGCCGTCGACGAAGGCGATGAGATCGTCGTCTGTGATCGGATCGATCATCGTGGGGTCCTCGAATCCAGCGTGCCCCGGAGGCGATCCGCCGGTCGCAATCGTCAGTGGGCGCCGGCACCCCTCGGTGCCGGTCCATCGTCATGCCTGTGCTCAGGACTCCCCGGCGGCGCGCCGGAGGGGCCAGGCGGACCGGCCCCGCGGCGGCGCGTCGGAGACCACGAGCCGGAGGGTGGAGGGCGGCCCGCGCCGCGTCTCGGAGGCCGTCGCACCGGCCTCGGATTCCCCGGCAGCCCGGGTCCCCTCCTCGAAGGCCCGCAGGGCCGCCCGGCCGCGGCCGAGGCGGGACATCAGCGTGCCGATCGGGATGCCGAGCACGGACGCCGCGTCGGCATAGGCCATGCCCTCCAGGGTGACGAGGTGGAGCGCGGCGCGCTGCTCCTCCGGGAGGGTCAGGAAGGCCTGCCGGATCTGGGCGAGGCGGACCTGCCCCTCCTGGGCCGGGGGCGCCGTGTCCTCGGCCATCCGCACCAGCGTATCGGCGTGGCGCGCCTCGACCTGCCGGCGGCGCTGCTCGTCGATGAAGGCGTTGTGCAGCACCGTCATCATCCAGGTGCGCAGGTTGGTGTTCGGGCGGAGCGTGCCCTGCATTTCCAGGGCGCGCACGAGCGTGTCGTGCACGAGATCGTCGGCCCGCAAGGCGTCGCGGGTGAGGGACCGGGCGTAGCGCCGCAGGGGCACCAGCAGGTCGAGGATGTCGGGGTGCGTCTGCGTATCCGATGCCATGGGGTGTGAACGCCGGGGCGCGGCGCTTTAATCCCGCCGGCGGGCGTTCAGGCCCGGTCGAGGGCGGCCGCGATGCCGGCGATCACCCGCGGATCGGTGGGCTCGACCTGCGTGGCGAAGGCCGCCGCCAGGGTGCCGTCCCGGGCGACGAGATATTTGTGGAAGTTCCAGTGCGGGGTCTCGGACGGGCGCTCGGCGGCGGCCCAGCGGTAGAACGGGTGAGCGGCCGGGAGCTTCACGTGCGTCTTGGCGGTGAGCGGGAAGGTGACGCCGTGGTTCTTTCGGGCGGCCTCGGCGATGGCAGGCCCGTCCAGCGGCTCCTGATTGCCGAAATCGGGGGACGGCACGCCGATCACCGTGAGACCCCGGTCACCGAAGCGCGTCCACAGGGTCTGGAGATTGGCGAGCTGCCCGGCATAGCCGCAGGCGGTGGCGGTGTTGACCACCAGGATGGGCTTGCCCGCATAGGCCGAAAGCGGCATCGGGCCGCCCTCCGGCGTCGCGAAGGCGAAGTCGGTGGCCCGCGTGGCCTCAGCGGCGCGGGCGCCGCCGGCGAGGCCGGCGCCGATCAGGATCAGGGCCTCGCGGCGCAGCAGCGTCATGGGGGCGGCCTCGTTTCGCGCAGGACCCAATACCGGTATCCCGCTGAGCGATAACGCGCCAGGCCGACCCGCGTTTTGCCCGCCGGGAGGGCGGCTTCGTCGCAGTCGCGGGGCAAGCCGTCCCGGCGGGGGGACCGGCTCAGGCCGCCCGGACGGTTTCGAGGAAGTCGTGGACCTCAGCGTCGAGCCGCCGCGCCTGCACCGAGAGGTCCGAGGCGGAGCCGAGCACATGCGCGGCGGCCGCCCCTGCCCCCTGCGCCGCCCGGGCGACGCCCGCGATGTTGTGCGTCACCGCGCCGGTGCCGGTCGACGCGTGCCCGACGTTCCGGACGATTTCCTCGGTGGCCGATCCCTGCTGCTCGATCGCGGCGGCGATCCCATCGGCCAATGCGCTGATCTCCTTGATGCGGGAGACGACCACGACGAGGGCCCCGGAGGCGTCCCCGGTGCAGGATCGGATCTCCCCGATCTGGCGGGCGACCTCCTCGGTGGCCTTGGCGGTCTGAGCGGCCAGTTCCTTGACCTCGGTCGCCACCACGGCGAAGCCGCGGCCGGATTCCCCGGCCCGGGCGGCCTCGATGGTGGCATTGAGCGCCAGAAGGTTCGTCTGTGCGGCGATACCCGAGATGAGGCCGACGACGTCGCCGATCCGCGCCGCGCTCGCCTGCAGGCTCTGCATCAGGTCCGAGGATTTCCCGGCTTCGGCGACGGCCGCGCTGGCGACGCCGGTCGACGCCTGCACCTGGCGGCCGATCTCGCCGACCGTCGCGCCGAGCTCCTCGGCGGCGGCCGCCACCGTTCCGACATTCGCGGCCGCCTCCTCGGCCGCGACGGCCACCGAGGTCGATTGGCTCGCCGTCTCGGCGGCGGCCGCGCTCATGGTCTCGGCGGTGGATTGCAGTTCGGCCGCCGCGGCCGTGACGGCGCGCACCACACCCCCGACCGCCGCCTCGAAGCGGTCGGCCATCTCCCGCATCGTGGCCTTGCGCTGCGCCTCGTGGGTGGCGTGCGCCTGGGCCGCCTCCAGTTCCAGGGTCTTGGCGCGCGCCAGGCCGTCCCGGAAGACCTGCACGGCGTCGGCCATGGCCCCGATCTCGTCGCCTCGGCCTACGCCGGGTACCTTGGCCGAGAGGTCGTCCGCGGCGAATTTGCGCATCGCATCCGTTATGGCGCGGATCGGCTTGGCGATGCCGAGTTGCAGCAGCACCAGCCCGGCGAGGGCAATCACCGTCATCAGGCCGAGGCCGCCGAGACTGGCCAAGCGCGATGTGGCGATGGCCTCCGCGGCGGCGACGGCGCGTTCCTGCATCAAGGCGCGCTCGGTCTGTGCGATCTCGGCCGTCTTCGCGCGGATGCTGTCCATCAGCGCCTTGCCCGCGCCCGCACTGACCTGACGGCGTGCCTCCTCCCGCGTCGCGGCATCACCCATCAGCGCGATCTCGCTGTCGGCGATCTCGTGGCTCCAGCGCTCGGCCGCGCTCCTCAGCGCCGCGAGCCGGGCCTGTTGCACGGGATTGTCCGCGGTCAGTTGCTGGACAGCCGCCCACGTCATCGAAAAGGTCTGTTGACCCGCCGTTTCGGGCTCGAGGAAGCGCGGATCCGCGGAGATCAAGTAGCCGCGCAGGCCGGTCTCGCGATCGATCATCGCGGCGCTCATGCGCTCGACCTCGACCAGCAACGCCTGCGTGTGCGCGTTCCGCTCCTCGGTCTCCTCGATTCGCGCTATATTCTTTATTGAAATCGCGGAGACGACAATCATTACAGCCATCAGCGCGCTTATCACGAGCGCGATCTTGACGCTGATTCTCATTTTTACCAAATGAAATGGCATGATACGCCCCCTCCCGGCACGGTTTTCCGTGATCGTCTGGGCCTCCCGAACCCAGACAAAGACGCATATAGTCCGCACGTGAAGGTCTTATTATTGCTAAAATAGCAGATATTCGTAGCATCTGGACAAAATCACGGCTTGAATGCCGCGATATTATACCGATACAGACCTTTAGTTGTGATTCGCGCCCTGGACGATTACTGAACGACGGCCTGCCGCAGCGATGGCGCGCGGTGGCCCGCTCACTGATAGGCCTGTTGTAGGTCGATCGAGCAATCCCGGCCGATCGCCTCATAGGTCTCGGCGAGCCAAGACCGTGCCGCCCCGCGGCCCTTGTCGCGCAGGCGCTTGAAGACGGTCCAGCGGGCGTCGAGCTTGGAGGCGGCGTTGTAGTCCTCCAGGGCGTCGGTGCCGTCGATCCGATGCACCAGGACCCGGCGGTACTGCCCCTGGCCGAGGGTGCCCTCCTCGATCAGCCCGTCGACGAAATCGATGGCGCGCAGTTCCCGCATCAGATTGGCGTTGAAGGTGATCTCGTTGAGCCGGTCGCGGATCTCGCGCTCCGTGCGCGGGGTCTCGCGCCGCTCGACGGGGTTGATCTGGACGAGCACGATGTCGCGGGTCTGGGCGCCCCGGTGCAGGGGGTAGAGCGGCGGATTGCCGAGATAGCCCCCGTCCCAGTAGGGCACGCCGTCGATCTCCACCGCCTGGAAGACCGTGGGCAGGCAGGCCGAGGCCATCAGGTGGTCCACGGTCAGGCGCTCGCGCTCGAACACCGCGAGCTTGCCGGTCCAGACGTTAGTCGCCGAGACGAACACGCCCGCCGTGTCGGCCGCGCGCAGGCGCTCGAAATCGACCTGCTCGGCCAGGGCCTTGCGCAGCGGGTTGATGTTGAGCGGGTTCGACACGTAGGGGCTCGGCGACAGCATCTTGGACCAGAATTCGGCCACCGGGTTTCCCTTCCACAGGTTGAACAAGCCGCTGACGAGGTGGCGCTGGGCCGGGCCGAGGTCGCCGTCGAGGCTCACCTCCCGCCAGAATCGCTCGAGACCCTCGCGGGCCCCGTCCGGGCCGCCCTTGAGCCAGCCATCCACCAGGACGACGGCGTTCATCGCCCCCGCGCTCGCCCCCGTCACCGCCTCGAAGCCGAGGCGCCCGTCCTCGATCAGGGCGTCGAGCACGCCCCAGGTGAAGGCGCCGTGCGCCCCGCCCCCCTGCAGCGCCAGGGCGACCGGCTTCTCGGCCCCGGGGCCGGCCAGCATGTGGCCCGGCATCTGCCCCGGCTGCGCGTCGATCGCGTCCGAGACGGGCGTCTCCGGCACGGCGGTGGCGGGATTGTGCGGCTCGGCGCCGCCGAAGTGCTGGCTCATGTCGGCCTCCTGGGTCAGACCGTTAAAATGGATATGCTGCAGCGCAGCATCAACCGCGCGGCAGGGTTGCGGCCCGCCGCCCGGCGGCGCGCCCGCGCGAGCGGATCGGCAACAGCGGCGGACGAAAACCCCGCCGGCCGCACGGCAAACTCGACATCCGCGCGCAGATGCGACATGAGATCCGCGATGTTGTCCTGCGCGATGCTGTCCCGTGGGGCACCGGCTTGACGCCGCGCCGGGTCGTCCGCACCTCCCCCGCGGCAGCCCCGAAGTTCCGGCGCGGCGTGTCCCCGGGACAGGCCCGACGGCTCTGACGGCTCCGGCGCCTCGCGAGGCGCGCACGCGAAGGTCCACGATGGAAGTCATGGAAGCCACCCGTTCCGACACCGCCGCCGAAATCCCCGCCGCCGGGAACCCCCTGGCCGCGGGCGGCCCGGAGATCGCCGGCCCCGCGCCGCGCCACCGCACGGTCGGCGTCACCGTCGGCGCGGGTGAGGGCGCGGTCATGGTCGGCGGCGGTGCGCCGATCGTCGTCCAGTCGATGACCAACACCGACACCGCCGACATCGACGCCACGGTGGCGCAGGTCGCCCAGCTCGCCCGGGTCGGCTCGGAGCTGGTCCGCATCACCGTGGACCGCGACGAGGCGGCGGCCGCCGTGCCGAAGATCCGCGAGCGCCTGGACCGGATCGGCGTCCACGTGCCCCTGATCGGCGACTTCCATTACATCGGCCACAAGCTGCTCGCCGACCACCCGGCCTGTGCCGAGGCTCTGGCCAAGTACCGGATCAACCCCGGCAACGTCGGCTTCAAGGACAAGAAGGACACCCAGTTCTCGACGATCATCGAGCAGGCGATCAAGTACGGCAAGACCGTGCGGATCGGTGCCAACTGGGGCTCGCTGGACGGCGAGTTGCTCACCCACATGATGGACGAGAACGCCAAGGCGCCCCGGCCGATCGATGCCCGCGCGGTGATGCGCGAGGCGATGGTGCGCTCGGCGATCGGCTCCGCCGACCGCGCCGTGGAACTCGGCCTGCCGCAGAACCGGATCATCCTCTCCGCCAAGGTCTCGGCGGTGCAGGACCTGATCGCGGTCTACCGCGAGGTGGCGCGGCGCTCCGACTACGCGATCCATCTCGGCCTCACCGAGGCCGGCATGGGCTCGAAGGGCCTGGTCGCGGCCTCGGCGGCCATCGGCGTGCTGCTCCAAGAGGGGATCGGCGACACGATCCGCTACTCGCTCACCCCCGAGCCCGGCGGCGACCGGAGCGTGGAGGTGAAGGCCAGCCAGGAACTCCTGCAGACCATGGGGTTCCGCACCTTCGTGCCGATGGTGGCGGCCTGCCCCGGCTGCGGCCGCACGACCTCGACCACCTTCCAGGAGCTGGCCCGGGACATCCAGAACTGGATCGTCACGTCCATGCCGGAATGGAAGAAGACCTATCCGGGGGTCGAGGGGCTGAACGTCGCCGTGATGGGCTGCATCGTGAACGGCCCGGGCGAATCGAAGCACGCCGATATCGGGATCTCCCTGCCCGGCACCGGCGAGACCCCGACCGCGCCGGTCTTCATCGACGGCAAGAAGGCGATGACGCTGCGCGGTGCGACGCTCGCCAAGGATTTCGAGACGATCGTGATCGACTACATCGAGCGCCGCTTCGGCCAGGGCGGGACGCGCACCGCCGCGGAGTGAGGTTCGGGTCGCGGGGGAACGCGCTGCCCTGCGATTTTGCCGTCATGGCAACGCATATCCGCCGCGCATCCTCCCTCCCCCCTTTGCGGGGGAGGGTGGCCCCCGAAGGGGGTCGCGAGAGGGGAGCGACGGTGCAGACAAGGCTTTGGCCTTCAAACCTGCTCCGCGCCGTCCTGAGGCCGCACTCCCCTCTCCCGACCCGGCCTGACGGCCGGCCCACCCTCCCCCGCAGAGGGGGAAGGGAGCGCGCGCGATTCCTCTGAGACCCCGGCCTTCGATGCGCAGCTGCGACACGGCGATCTTCGCGTCGCACCCGGTTCCCGGCCGACCGAGGCCGTGATAGCAAGGCGCCACGATCCCGTGAGCGGTCGGCCCGGTGGCCGGCCCGCGCGGTTCGGCGGAGTCTTCGCGTTTTCTGCCCGGCCCCGACTGGCCCCTGAGCCGAACCGCGAAGCGCCGGCCACGCCCGAGCTTCCGACATCCGCATGAGCCAAACCTTCGCACCCGGCGTAGCACCCCAGCCCGCGCCCGACGCGTCCGACGGCGCGCGGCCCGCGGCCGAGGGGGCCGAGAACCAGACCTTGACGCAGGGCCCGGCCACCTCCGGCACCCTCGACGCCCCAGAAAAAGCCGAGACCCGGCAAGGCCATGCGGGCTTCTGGACGCTGCTCGTCGGCTCCGTCGGCGTCGTTTACGGCGACATCGGCACGAGCCCGCTCTACGCGTTCCGCGAGGCCCTGGTCCCGGCCCGCACCGACGGCATCCTGCTGCCCGAGGAGGTGATCGGCACCGTCTCGCTGATTCTGTGGGCGCTGTTCCTGATCGTGACCGTTAAGTACGTCGCGATCCTGCTGCGCATGGACAACAACGGCGAGGGCGGCATCCTCTCGCTGATGGCGCTCGCCCGCAAGGCACTGGGCGGCTCGCGCATCGTGTTCATGCTCGGGCTGCTCGGGGCCTCGCTGTTCTACGGCGACGCGGTGATCACCCCGGCGATCTCGGTGCTCTCGGCCGTGGAGGGCCTGAAGCTCGTCACCCCCGCCCTCGACGATTACGTGCTGCCGATCACCGTGGTGATCATCGTGGCGTTGTTCCTCGTGCAGAACCGCGGAACCGGCAAGGTCGCGGCCTTCTTCGGCCCGGTGACCATCGTGTGGTTCGTCGCGATGGCGCTGGCGGCGCTGCCGCATATCGCCCTGCACCCGGAGGTGTTCCGGGCGCTCAATCCCTGGCACGCCGTGGTCTACCTGCTCGGCCACGGCACCGGGGCGCTGGTGGCGCTGGGCGCGGTCTTCCTGGCGGTGACCGGGGCCGAGGCCCTGTTCGCCGATCTCGGCCATTTCGGGCGCAAGCCGATCCAGCTGGCCTGGATCGGCCTGGTCTTCCCGTCGCTCGCCCTCAACTATCTGGGCCAGGCCGCCCTGGTGCTGGAGAAGCCCGACACCGCCGACCCGTTCTTCCAGCTCGTGCCGGCCTGGGGCCTGCTGCCGATGGTGATCCTCGCCACGATCGCCACCGTGGTGGCGAGCCAGGCGGTGATCACCGGCGCCTTCTCCCTGTCCCGGCAGGCGATCCAGCTCGGGCTGCTGCCGCGGCTGGAGATCCGCCACACCTCCGAGTCCCATGCCGGCCAGATCTACCTGCCGCAGATCAACGGGCTGCTGATGGTCGGCGTCGTCCTGCTGGCGGTGCTGTTCAAGACCTCGTCGTCGCTGGCCTCGGCCTACGGCATCGCGGTGACCGGCACGATGCTGCTCACCGCCGCGCTGACCTTCCTGGTGATGTGGCGCATGTGGAACTGGTCGCCGGTGGCGGCGGCGGCGGCGATGCTGCCGTTCATCGTGGTCGAGTTCCTGTTCCTGCTCTCCAACCTGATCAAGGTGGTGGAGGGCGGCTACGTGCCCCTGCTGCTCGCGGGCGGGCTCGTGGTGGTGATGTGGACCTGGGTGCGCGGGGTCACGATCCTGTTCAACAAGACCCGCAAGACCGACGTGCCCCTCGTCGAGCTGGTCGGCATGCTGGAGAAGAGCCCGCCCCACCACGTGCGCGGCACCGCGGTGTTCCTGACGAGCGACCCCGAGATCGCCCCGGCGGCGCTCCTGCACAACCTCAAGCACAACAAGGTGCTGCACGAGAAGAACGTGATCCTCACCGTGGAGACGGTGGACACGCCCCGCTCCAACGAGGCCGACAAGGTCCGGATCGAGCCGGTGGGCCCGCATTTCTACAAGGTGGTGATGAAGTTCGGCTACATGGAGACGCCGAACATCCCGAAGACCCTGGTGCTGCTGCGCCGCCAGGGCTTCAAGTTCGACATCATGGCGACCTCGTTCTTCCTGTCGCGCCGCTCGATCCGGCCGGCGGCGCATTCGGGCATGCCGCTCTGGCAGGACCGGATTTTCATTACGCTGGCCAAGAATGCCAACGACGCGACGGACTTCTTCCAGATCCCCACGGGGCGGGTGGTCGAGGTGGGCACGCAGGTGACGGTGTAGGAGCTGCCGCTGGTGTAGATCCGCATGGGGGATTATCGACATCGCCTGTCGAGGGCGAACCGGCATGCCGATCAACGTCAACAATTCCGAAGCCGATGCGCTGACGCGCCGCTTGGCCGCCATGGCGGGTGTGGGCATCACGGAGGCGATCGTCATCGCCATGCGGGAGGCGATCGCGCGCAGGCACCAGAGCGAGACGCCACAGGCGACTGCGGCGCGGTTGCGCGAGAGGCATGGCATCACGCTCGACAAGGCCGCCCGGACGCCCCTTCCGAGGGAAGTTTACGACGCAATGTGGGAGCGCGGCTGATGTTCGTGGACGCCTCGGCGATCGTCGCCCTGCTGGCGGACGAGCCGGAGGCCGACCGGATCGCCACTGCGCTCGCCTCGGCCAGCCGGTGCAGAACCTCGCCGGTGGCGGTCCTCGAAACGGTGCTGGCCCTGGCGCGGCCCGACAAGTTCGACATGACGGTGGAAGCTGTCGGGCCGATCGTCCTCGAATTCCTCGAAGCCCGCGGCATCGAAGTTTGCAATCTTCCACCCGCCGACGCGACGACAGCCCTCGCCCTGTCGGCGGCGCATCGATACCGGGCAGGCCGTCACGGTCTCAACCTCGGCGACTGCCTCCACGACGCGGCGGCGCGGTTCTTCCGTGTGCCGATCCTCGCCACGGCCGACGCGTTTCGCAGGACGGATCTGGGGACCGTTCCATAAACGGTCCGCCGATGGATTGATCCTCCGTGGGCGATTTACGGGGTGGGTGTTTCCAGCCGGCGCCCCCTGCTTGCACCGCTTCTCTCCCCGCCCAGGCTCGATGATCGGATTGAGCCCGAGAGGCATGCCGCGTGCGGCGGCGCACGCGGCATGCCTCCGGCGCAGGACTCCGGCGGCCCGACGCCGCGACCTTGCGTTGCACAATCGTCCCGCGCTGGATTAGAATCATTTCTATTCCGAACCCGAAGACCCGTTCACCGGGTTAGCCCCCCATGGGCGGCTGCGTGGATCAGAGGAGCGGTCGGCGCTTCCGGCTCGGACCCGACTGAACGCCGCTCCGGCGCCGCCAGACAGGATGCATCGATGATCAAACTCACCGTGAACGGGGCTCAGCGCAGCTTCGACGGCGATCCCGACATGCCGCTGCTGTGGTACCTGCGGGACGAGCTCGGGCTCACCGGCACCAAGTTCGGCTGCGGCGTCTCGCTCTGCGGGGCCTGCACGATCCATCTCGGCGGCGCCGCGACCCGCGCCTGCATCACCCCGCTCTCGGCGGCCGAGGGCCAGGAGGTCGTCACCATCGAGGGGCTGTCGCCGGACGGCAACCACCCGGTGCAGGCGGCGTGGCGCGACCTGAACGTCGCCCAGTGCGGCTTCTGCCAGTGCGGCCAGATCATGCAGGCTGCCGCCCTCCTGAAGGACACGCCCAAACCCTCCGACCAGGACATCGACGACACGATGAGCGGCAACATCTGTCGCTGCGGCACCTACCCGCGCATCCGCGCGGCGATCCATCAGGCCGCCGGCCAGACGGCCCCCGCCAGCAAGGGAGAGCGCCTGTGATCCACGACGCACAGATGATGGCGGATCTCGCCACGGCCAAGCCGGCCCTCGACAACGTCAGCCGCCGCGGCCTTCTCGGTGGTGCCGGCGCCCTGGTTCTCGCCCTGTCGCTCCGCCCCGCCCGGGCCGACGAGACCCAGACCCAGGAGCAGAAGGAGCAGAAATTCGGCGCCGACGGCATGCCGCACGGCTGGCGCGACGATCCCAAGGTCTTCGTGTCGATCGCCCCGGACGGCACCGTCACGGTGACCAACCACCGCTCCGACATGGGCCAGGGCATCCGCACCTCGGTGGCCTTCACGGTCGCCGACGAGCTGGAGGCCGATTGGTCGAAGGTGAAGGTGGTCCAGGCCTGGGGCGACGAGACCCGGTTCGGCAACCAGGACACCGACGGCTCGCGCTCGACCCGCCACTTCTTCCAGCATTTCCGCCACGCGGGCGCCGCCGCGCGGCTGATGCTGATCCAGGCCGCCGCTAAGCAATGGGGCGTGCCGGCCTCCGAGGTGAGCGCCGTCAACCACACCCTGACCCACGCCAAGTCGGGCCGCACCCTTGGCTACGGCGCTGTGGCGCAGGCAGCCGCCGAGCTGCCGGTGCCCACCGACGTCACGCTGAAGGATCCGAAGGACTTCCGCTACATCGGAACCGGCAAGGTCGGGCTGATCGACAATTTCGACATCACCACGGGCCGGGCCGTCTACGGCCTCGACACCAAGCTCGACGGAATGCTCTACGCGGTCGTCGCCCGCCCGGCCGTCTACGGCGGCAAGGTGAAGTCGGTCGACGACAGCGCGGCCAAGAAGGTCCCCGGCGTCGTCAAAATCTTCACGATCGACGGCGGCGAGATCCCCTCGGAGTTCATGCCGCTCGGCGGCGTCGCCGTGGTGGCCAAGAACACCTGGGCGGCCCTGAAGGCGCGCGACGCCCTGAAGATCACCTGGGACGACGGCCCGAACGCCGGCTACGACACCGACGTGTTCCGCAAGGAGCTGGAGGCCGCGGCACGCAAGCCCGGCAAGGTCGTGCGCAACCAGGGCGACGTCGACGGCGCCATGGCCAAGGCCAAGACCAAGGTCCAGGCCGAGTACTTCGTGCCCCACCTCGCCCAGGCGCCGATGGAGCCCCCGGCCGCGGTAGCGCGGGTCAAGGACGGGTTCTGCGAGGCCTGGGCCTGCGTCCAGGGCCCGCAGGCGGCCAACGACCGCCTGATGAAGGCGCTCAAGCTCCCCGACGACAAGGTCAAGGTGAACGTCACGCTGCTCGGCGGCGGCTTCGGCCGCAAGTCCAAGCCCGACTACGTGGTCGAGGCGGCGCTCTGCTCGCAGGCCGTCGGCGGCGCGCCGGTGAAGCTCGCCTGGACCCGCGAGGACGACATCCACCACGGCTTCTACCACACGATCTCGGTGGAGCATCTGGAGGCCGGCCTCGACGAGAAGGGCATGCCGGTGGCGTGGCTGCACCGCTCGGTGGCGCCGACGATCGGCTCGATCTTCGCACCCGATCCGAAGCACGAGCTGCCGTTCGAACTCGGCATGGGGCTGGTCAACACGCCGCTGAACATCCCGAACATGCGGCTGGAGAACCCCGAGGCCGCCGCCCATGTCCGCGTCGGCTGGTTCCGGTCGGTGTCGAACATTCCGCACGCCTTCGCGATCCAGTCCTTCGTGTCGGAACTGGCGCACGCCGCCGGCCGCGAGCCGAAGGAATACCTGCTGGACCTCCTCGGCCCCGACCGGAAGATCGACCCGACCGAGATCGGCGACGTCTGGAACTACGGCGAGGACCCGAAGCGCTACCCGATCGACACCGGCCGCCTGCGCGGCGTGATCGAGGCGGCCGCGAAGGGCGCCGGCTGGGGACGGGACATGCCCAAGGGAACCGGCCTCGGCATCGCCGGCCACTACAGCTTCGTCACCTACACGGCGGTGGCGGCCGAGGTGGAGGTCGACGACAAGGGCCAGGTGAAGGTGAAAGCGATCGACATCGCGGTGGATTGCGGGCCGCAGGTCAACCCGGAACGCATCCGCTCGCAGATGGAGGGTGCGGTGGTCATGGGGATGGGGCTCGCCCTCACCTCCGAGATCACCTTCAAGCAGGGCCGCGCGGTGCAGAACAACTTCGACGGCTACGAGATCATCCGGATCGACGCCGCCCCGAAGGTGATCCGTGTGCACCTCGTGTCGTCCGGAACCTTTGACGGCCCCCTCGGCGGCGTCGGCGAGCCCGGCGTGCCGCCGGTGGCGCCGGCCATCGCCAACGCGATCTTCGCGGCCACGGGCCGGCGGGTGCGGCAATTGCCGATCCGCGATCAGCTCAGCGCCTGAACCCGCAAGGCTGGTGAGACGTTGGGGGCCGCGGGGGATCCGCGGCCCTTTTTTTGGAAAGAACCCGACACGATGATGCGTTCCGCCGCCCTCACGGCCTGCCTGATCCTGACGGCGGCCCCCGCCCTCGCCTCGCCCTGCGGCGACCGGATCGATGGCGTCTCCAAGCGGGTCCAGTCCGAGCTGACCCAGTCGATCTCCGCCTCGACCAGCGGCCAGGGCAACGCCGCCAAGCGCGGCAGCGAGGGGATGACCGGCACGGAGGGGGAGCGGGCGAACGAGTCGCCGCAGGCCCCGCCTGACAAATCCGCCCAGGCCGGCCAGGGAGCGGACGCCGCCCAGCAGGCGAAGGTCGCCCTGGACGAAGCGCGCACGGCGGATTCGAAAGGTGACGCCACGGGCTGCGAAGCGGCCCTGTCCCGCGCCGAGCAGCAGTTGAAGAAGACGCCCTGAGGCGCCGAAGCTCGGCAGGGGTTGAGGTCACGGTTCCAAAAAGGTCCGTGACCCAGCCCTGTCAGGGTGTTTGCCCCGTAGGGTGGGTGAGATCGCGATCTGGAAGGGAGAAGCGCCCCTTGCCCGGACGCCTGGAACGAGATCCGGCGATTGTCTTGCGGGTGCGAGGCCGAGCCCCTGCGCTGAGGCGTGCCCGGATGCGCCGGGGTTACGCCCTGGCACCCTGCCAAAGGGCTCACCCTCTGGAATCCCGCGTTGGCGTTCGATCCGCAGCGCTCACCGCTCGAGGGTGCTGATCTCGATCACGACGTTTCGGTGCCGAGCCCGCGAGGCGTCGCCGTAGCCCGCCGCCGCCAGCAGGAATGCCCCCGGACCTCGCGGGGCTGCGCGGACCTGTTGCCCGGCCCGGCGAAACTGGCCTTTCGCGGGAGAGAGCCCCGGCGCGCGCCCCCGGAGCGGCGCAGCCTCAGGCCGCCTTGGCCGCCAGGGCCTGGCGGTGGCCGCTCAGGCCGGCACAGAGATCGTCGATCTCCGTGAGGTTCAGGGCCTCGCCGGTCCGGCCGGCGATCGTGTCGATCAGGTGGTCCTGGCGCGGGTCGAAGGGATGTCCCTGCATCCGGTAGAATTGATAATAGCGCAGCGCCGCCAGCACGGTGTCGCGCTCGCGGTCGGTTACGGTGAAGTGCTGCATGGGTCGTCGCTTCCCCTGTGGCTTCAACGAACGCCCGGGAGGGCCGCGATGCCGAACCCGAGCTTGGCCGTTGTAACTGGTGGGCAACGGGCCGAACAGTTCTTGACAGGTCGCGGCGACGTGATTCGCGTCATTTGAGATTTTGGTCCTCGCCAGGGAATCCCGCGACGAATCGAAAAGGCCAAGCCCCGCAAGCCGTTCCGGCTGCGCCGGGCGCCTCACAATCCGAGATCGGCGAGATAGCGCGGCAGCGCCTCGCTCGCCGGCCCGTAGCGGGCCATGTCGAACGCGTCGGCGTTGTCCGAGGGATCGAGGTTGATCTCGCAGGTCGGGATCCCGAGCGACCGCGCCTGCCGCACGTAGCCGGCCGCCGGGTAGACCGCCCCCGAGGTGCCGACCGCCACGAACAGGTCGGCGGCCGCCAAAGCCGCCTCGATCGCGTCGCGGTGCATCGGCATCTCGCCGAACCAGACCACGTCGGGCCGCATCCGGCCGGCGGTGCCGCAGGCCGGACAGGCCTCCGCCCGGCTCAGGTCCGCCCGCCAGGGCGTGACCGCGCCACAGGCGCAGCAGCGGGCTTTGAGCAGCTCGCCGTGCATGTGAATGATCCTCTGGGAGCCTGCCCGCTCGTGCAGGTCGTCGACGTTCTGCGTGCACAGGAACAGGGTCCCGCCCCGCTCGGTGAGACGCGCCTCGGCCCGCGCCAGGGCGACGTGCGCGGCGTTGGGCGCGGCCGCGATCACGCCGCGGCGGCGGTGATCGTAGAAGTCGAGCACCGTGTCGGGATCGGCCGCATACGCTTCCGGGGTGGCGAGTTTCATGGGATCGAACCGCGCCCAGATCCCGCCGCGGTCCCGGAACGTGCCGAGCCCGCTCTCGGCCGAGACGCCGGCCCCGGTCAGCACGAAGATCTTTTTTGGAGTGCTCATGCGGCGCTCTCCGCTGAAGGGCCGGATCTGTCCGCCGGCTGGCTGCGCGGCTTCTTTCGCAGCTCGGGCCAGGGCGCGATCCTGCCGGTCCCGTACCACCCGGGAGACACGAAATGTCTGATGGTGCGCTGCTGATCATCGATGTCCAGGACTCCTCGTAACCGGTCGCGTGTCCAGGGCGGAGCCCTGGGTGCCTTCAGGGGTTCCACCCCCGGAACCCCGCCAAAGGGCATGCCCTTCGGGAACCCGTGACCGCTCTGGACCCCACCGGACGGCTGTGCCCTCCTCGCATCGTCCGAATCGGCGCGGACGATGCATCGGCCTGTCCCGACAGGCGCCGGGTGGCGCGGAGGAGTGAGCGGCATGCCCGAATTCGATCTCGCCATCCGCGGCGGCACGGTCGTCACGGCGAGCGACACGGTGCGGGCGGATGTCGGCGTGCGCGGCGGACGGATCGTGGCGGTCGCCGAGGGCATCGCCGACGCCGCCCGGGTGATCGACGCCTCCGGCCTCCTGGTCCTGCCCGGCGGCATCGACAGCCATGTCCACATCGCCCAGGATCCGGGCCCCGGCATCGTCATGGCCGACGACTTCGCCAGCGCCACGCAGGCGGCGGCGGCCGGCGGCAACACCTGCGTGATGCCCTTCGCGGTCCAGCCCCGGGGCGGGTCGCTGCGCGGCGCGGTCGACGCCTATCGCGCCAAGGCCGAGGGCCAGTGCCACGTGGACGTGGCGATCCACATGATCATCTCGGACCCGAGCGAGGCGGTGCTCGGCCAGGAGCTGCCGGCGCTGGTGGCCGACGGCTACACCTCGTTCAAGGTGTTCATGACCTACGACGACCTGGTGCTGAACGACCGCCAGCTGCTCGACGTGTTCCACGTCGCCCGGCGCGAGGGCGCCCGGGTGATGGTCCACGCCGAGGGCTACGACGCGATCCGCTATCTCAGCGACCGGCTGGAGCGGGCCGGCGAGACCAGGCCCTACGGCCACGCCCTGTCCCGCCCCGAGGTGGTCGAGCGCGAGGCGGCCCACCGGGCCATCAGCCATGCCGAGCTGATCGATCTGCCGATCGTGATCGTCCACGTCTCGGGTCGCGAGGCCACCGAGCAGATCGCCTGGGCGCAGGCGCGCGGCCTGAAGATCCGGGCCGAGACCTGCCCGCAATATCTCACCCTCACCGCCGACCACATGAAGGGGCTCGGCCTCGACGATCCGATGGCGGGGGCGAAGTACGTCTGCTCGCCGCCGCCCCGCGATGCGGAGAGCCAGGAGGCGGTCTGGTCGGGGATCCGGCGCGGGATCTTCGACGTGGTCTCCTCGGACCACTCGCCGTTCCGCTACGACGACCCGCAGGGCAAGCTGAACCCGCGTGGAAAGACCTCGTTCCGCTGGATCCCGAACGGCATCCCGGGCATCGAGACCCGGCTGCCGGTGTTCTTCTCCGAGGGCGTCTCGAAGGGGCGGATCAGCCTCAACCAGTTCGCCGCCCTCACCGCAACGAACCACGCCAAGATGTATGGGCTGTACCCGCGCAAGGGTTCCATCGCCCCGGGCTTCGACGCGGACCTGACCCTCTGGGATCCCAACAAGCGCGAGACGATCCGCCAGGAGATCCTCCACCACGGCTCCGACTACACGCCGTGGGAGGGGTTTGACGTCACCGGCTGGCCGGTGATGACCATCGCGGGCGGGCAGGTGATCGCCGAGGACGGCAGGGTGCTGTCCGAGCCCGGGCGCGGGCGGGTGCTCGACCGGGCGGTCGATCCGGCGGAGCGGCGGGGCGCATGAGGGCCCCTGGCCCGGCCCTTGCTCCGCGGAAACGGGCTTCAAAGATTGGCAGTCCGGATCTCCCACGCACCCTCCCTCCCCCCTCTGCGGGGGAGGGTGGCCCCTGCGTCAGCAGGGGTCGGGTGAGGGGAACCCGGCATCAGGAAAGAGCAGAGCCGTGGTGAGCAGCGCGTCTTTGCCGGCATCGTCGCTCCCCTCTCCCGACCCCCTTCGGGGGCCACCCTCCCCCTCTGTGGGGGAGGGAGACGCGCGGATCCGGCCGCTCGTATGATCCAATGGAGACGTGTGAAGGCGGTCGGGAAGCGGGGGAGCTTCGCATGAATGTCGAGCTGATCGGCCTGACCAAGCGCTACGGCGCGGCCATCGCGGTCGATGGCATCGACCTGAAGGTGCCGTCGGGGTCCTATTGCTGCCTGCTCGGGCCTTCCGGCTGCGGCAAGACCACGACCCTGCGGATGATCGGCGGCCACGAGCGCGCCAGCGCGGGCGACGTGGTGATCGGCCCGAAGGCGGTGGGCGACGCCGCACCGGCCGCGCGCGGCACCGCCATGATGTTCCAGAGCTACGCCCTGTTCCCGCATCTCGATGCGCGCGACAACGTCGCCTTCAGCCTCAAGATGCGTGGAATCGGCAAGGCCGAGCGCCGGGCCAAGGCGATGGCGATGCTCGACCTCGTCCAGATGAGCCACCTCGCCGGGCGCCTGCCGGCCCAGCTCTCCGGCGGCCAGCAGCAGCGCGTGGCTCTGGCCCGGGCGCTGGTCACCGGCCCGAAGGTGCTGCTGCTCGACGAACCACTCTCGGCGCTGGACCCGTTCCTGCGGGTGCGGATGCGGGTCGAGCTGAAGCGGATCCAGACCGAGCTGGGGCTGACCTTCATCCACGTCACCCACAGCCAGGAGGAGGCGATGGCGCTAGCGGACCTCGTGGTGGTGATGAATGCCGGCCGGATCGAGCAGGCCGCCGACCCGCGCACGGTGTTCGAGCGGCCGGCCACCGCCTTCGTGGCCCGGTTCATCGGCGGCCACAACGTCATCCGCCTGCCCGACGGGATGATCGCCGTGCGGGCGGACCGGATGCGGCTGGGTGCAGAGGCCGGCCCGGAGGCGCGGCCGGCGCGGGTGGTGGCGGTCGAGTACCAGGGCACCAGCGTCCATGTCGGCCTCGACGCCGACGGGCTGGAGCGCGCGCCCGAGTGCCCGGCCGCGCTGACCGCGATCCTCAGCGACGCCGCCTTCGCCGCGCGCCCGCTCAGGCCGGGCGACACGGTTCCGGTCGGCTGGGACGTCGCGGCCGCCCACCGCCTCGACGCGTAACCAGTACGGAGACGACCATGGACCTGTTCCCGAAGCCGAGCCGGCGCACGCTGCTCAAGGGCGCCGCGGTTCTGGCGACCACGCCGGTGACCGGCTTCCCGGCGGTGCACGCGGCCGAGCCGGTGACGCTGCGCTACCTCGGAACCGCAGTGAGCCAATCGGCCGACATCGCCCGGAAGGTGAAGGAGGATCTGGGGATCACCCTCGACTACATACCGGTGGTGACCGACGAGGTGACCAAGCGTGTCGTCACCCAGCCGAACGCCTTCGACCTCGTCGACACCGAGTATTTCAGCCTCAAGAAGATCATCCCGTCGGGCAACCTTCAGGGCATGGACGCCAAGCGGATCAAGCTCGCCGACAAGATCTCCTCGGTGTTCACCAAGGGCGAGGTCGCCGGCAAGACGATCGGCGACCAGGGTACGGCGCCCAAGAAGGTGTTCTACCTCAAAGGCCAGACCGGCAAGACCTTCGCGTCCGCGCCGACCGAGTGGCTGACCCTGATCCCGACCACCTACAACGCCGACACGCTGGGCATCCGGCCCGACCTGATCAAGCGGCCGGTGGAGAGCTGGAAGGATCTGCTCAACCCCGAGTTCAAGGGCAAGGCGTCGATCCTGAACATCCCGTCCATCGGCATCATGGACGCCGCCATGGTGGTGGAGGCCACCGGCGACTACACCTACGGCGACAAGGGCAACATGACCAAGCCCGAGATCGACCGCACCATCAAGGTGCTGATCGAGGCCAAGCGCGCCGGCCAGTTCCGGGCCTTCTGGCAGGACTTCAACGAATCCGTGAACCTGATGGCCTCCGGCGAGACGGTGATCCAGTCGATGTGGTCCCCCGCCGTCACCAAGGTGCGGGCGCAGGGCGTGGCCTGCATCTACCAGCCGCTCAAGGAAGGCTACCGCGCCTGGGCCCAGGGCTTCGGCATCCCCAAGACCCTGAGCGGGAAGAAGCTCGACGCGGCCTACGACTTCATCAACTGGTTCCTGTCCGGCTGGGCCGGGGCCTACCTCAACCGCCAGGGCTACTATTCCGCGGTCCTGGAGACCGCGCAGGCGAACATGCAGCCCTATGAATGGGCCTTCTGGATGGAGGGCAAGCCCGCCGAGAAGGACATCCTCGGCCCCGACGGCACGCTGATCGAGAAGGCCGGCGCCACCCGCGACGGCGGCTCCTTCGACCAGCGCATGGGCGCGGTCGCCTGCTGGAACGCAGTGATGGACGAGAACACCTACATGGTGCGCAAGTGGAACGAGTTCATCGCCGCGTGAGCGAGATGCGCGCACACGGTCCCGCACCGGATCTCGGGCAAGCCCGAGATCCGGCTCCCTCCCCCCTCTGCGGGGGAGGGTGGCCCCTGCGTCAGCAGGGGTCGGGAGAGGGGCAGCGCGACGGTTCAGGATTCCACTCCTGTCGCACTCTTTCCGGAAGCGGCGCTCCCCTCTCCCGACCCGCTGCGCGGGCCACCCTCCCCCGCAGAGGGGGGAGGGTGGCCGCTGCGCCGTCGAGGGCGATCCGGTGAGCGACCTCGCCCTCCCCCACACCGCCGAAACCGTTGCTGTGCCGGTCGCGGCCGCCCCCCGGCGCCGTCGGCCGAGCCTCGCCTATCTCCAGGCCGCGCCGCTGGCCCTGGTGTTCCTGATCTTCCTGGTAGTCCCGCTGCTGCTCACCGGCATCGTGTCGTTCTGGGAGTACAACGAGTACGCGATCACCCCGGCGCTGACCCTGCAGAACTACGCCGACCTGTTCGACGGCTGCCTGTCGGCCGACCTCTGCACGACACTGCGCACCTATCTCTCGACCCTGAAATTCGTCGCCCTCACGCTGGCGATCACCCTGCCGCTCGGCTTTTCCATCGCCTATTTCCTGGCCTTCCATGTCCGCTCGGACACGGTGCGGATGGGCCTGTTCCTGCTCTGCACGATCCCGTTCTGGACCTCGAACGTGATCCGCATGATCTCGTGGATTCCGCTGCTCGGCCGCAACGGCCTGGTCAACGACACGCTCCGCAGCCTCGGATTGATCAAGGCGCCGATCGAGGGCCTGCTCTATTCCGACTTTTCGGTGGTGCTGGCCTTCGTGCACCTCGACACGGTGTTCATGATCGTGCCGATCTTCAACAGCTTGGCCCGGATCGATCGGTCGCTGATCGAGGCGGCGCGCGATTGCGGCGCCTCGGGGTCCCAGGCCCTCTGGAACGTGGTGCTGCCGCTGGCCAAGCCCGGCCTCGCCATCGGGTCGATCTTCGTGGTCACCCTGGTGATGGGCGACTTCGTCACGGTCGGCGTGATGGGCGGCCAGCAGATCGCCAGCGTCGGCAAGGTGATCCAGGTGCAGATGGCCTACCTGCAATTCCCGGCCGCCGCCGCCAACGCGGTGGTGCTGCTCGCCGCCGTGCTGCTGATGATCCTGGGGCTCACCCGGATGATCGACCTGCGCAGGGAGCTGTAGGATGGACCGCCCCCGCGGCTTCGCCTTCTACGGGCTCGCCGGGATTTTCTCCCTCTACGTCCTGTTCCTGTACGGGCCGACGCTGACGATCCTGGCTCTCAGCTTCCAGGGGCCGTCCGGCGGCCTGACCTTCCCGATGAACGGGGTCTCGACGCACTGGTTCGCCAAGCTGTGGGCGGGAGTCGGCGTCGTCGACATCTGGGCGGCGCTCCGGCGCTCACTGCTGCTCGGGCTGGTGGTGATGGCGCTCACCGTCGCCCTCGCGTTCTATGCCGGCCTCGCCTTCCGCAAGGGGTTTGCAGGCGCCGGCTTGGTCTTCGCCCTCGCGGTGTCGAGCCTGATCGTGCCCTCGATCGTGGTCTCGCTCGGGATCGGGCTGGAATTCCGGCTCCTCGACGACGGGATCAAGGCGCTGGCGGAGGCCACCGGCTGGGGTGTCCTGCAGGACCACGGCACCGTCATGGGCCTCTTCACGTCGGCGCTGGGGGCGCATCTCACCTGGACGCTGCCGTTCGGGCTGCTGATCATGTTCGCGGTGTTCAACCGGTTCAGCCCGGCCTACGAGGAGGCCGCCCGCGACCTCGGCGCCACCGGGGCGCAGACGCTCCGGCACGTGGTGGTGCCGATCCTGGCTCCCGCCCTGATCGGCGTCGCCCTGTTCGGCTTCACCCTGTCCTTCGACGAACTCGCCCGCACCAGCCAGGCGATCGGCGGCCGCAACACCCTGCCCCTGGAGCTGCAGGGCCTGACCACCACGGTGACGACGCCGGAGATCTACGCGCTCGGCACCACCACGACGGCGTTCTCCGCCCTGGTGATCGGTACGGCGCTCGGCCTGACCGTGTGGCTGCAACGGCGCCGGGCCCGGCGGGCGCTGGCGGAGCCGCGGCCGTAGAGGTCTTGGGCTTGGATACGGCCAAGTTCCTACAGAGCCGTTCGACCCGGTCGATAAAATCTCCAGCGCGCTCTGGGCCAGACCTGCTCTCGATGTAGGCGTAGATGTCCAAGAGATCCGTACGCGCCAGCGGATGAAAATGGACGCTACGCGCCACGCTTGGCAGCTTTCATCCGCCCGGCGTGGTGGGCGCGCAGCTCGGCGAACACCTCATCGGCGGGAATAGCCGGCCGAGGATCGTCCAGCGCCTCCTGCACCTTCTGTCGAAGGACGATATCCAACGCCGCCTCCTCGCGGTCGAGCGCTCGCAGACCGGCCCGCAGCACCTCACTGACGCTGGCATAACGGCCGGATCTCACGCGGGCGTCGACCCCCTCCTGCAATTCGCCGAGGGTTACCGTCACGGGCTTGCTTGCGCGCATCAATCAAGCTTCCTTTGGCCCTTGCTGAACACGCGTATGACTTTATCATACTTTGACGGGCTGATCAGGAGCCTAAGTCGATGCGATCGTCATTGAAGGAGGCGCTCGAACGACGGGGGCAGGACCGAAACGAGGCCGGCGACCGCCGCCCTTCCGGTATCCCCATTGATCTCGTTCTGTGGGCGCCAGGCGCGATCGAGCATCCGGTCAGCCTTGTGCGGGCGCTGGTGACCTTCGGCCTGGATTTGCGCGAGGCGCACGACGGGGTCGATCGATTGGCTGCCAGGGAGAGCGTCGCCGCCACCCTGATCCTGACGCCGGAGAGCGAATCGTTCTTTTCCCTGCAAAAGCTCGGCGTGACCGCGGCCGCCCCGGCGGGAGATGCGACCCCGCCGACCGGCGCGACCGCAATTCCCGGGGATGTGCTGAGCGCGATCGATGCGTGGCGCTTGTCCAGGCCGGAGCAACCGACACGGGACGAGGCGATCCGCATCATCTTCCGGCGGGGCCTCGCAACCGCGTAGCGCGGCCCCACCCAAACGTTGCAAATCCACCCCCATCCGTGTATGCGCACGGCGCGCCCTCCGACACCCTTGGAGGCAGGGGCGCACCGGGAAGGTCACAGCCGTCCGCGTCGGGCGGCTTTTTCGTTTTCCGGATCTCGTCATCATCTGAAGGATCACGCCATGAGCGCAGTCAAGACGCTTGAGGCCGTGGCACGCGACCGGGTCGGCAAGGGGGCCGCCCGGGCCGTTCGTCGCCAGGGTCAAGTTCCCGCCGTCGTGTACGGAGGCGGCCAGCCGCCGCAATCCATCGCCATCGACCTCGTGCGCGCCCGCACGCTGATCTATGCCGGCGGCTTCAAGACCACGCTGTTCGAGATCAAGGCCGGCGGCAAGACCGTCCGGGCGATCCCGCGCGACTTCCAGCTCGACCCGGTCTCCGGCGTCCCGCTGCACGTCGACTTCCTGCGCGTCGTCTCCGGCCAGACCGTCACCGTCGAGGTGCCGGTGCACTTCATCAACGAGGACGAAGCCCCCGGCATCAAGAAGCTCGGCGGCACCCTCAACATCGTCGCCCACACCCTGACCCTCGACGTCGCCCCGGACCAGATCCCGGACGCGATCGAGGTCGACCTGACCGGCCGCGAGATCGGCGACGTGATCCACGTCTCCGACCTCAAGATCCCGGCCGGCACCCACACGGGCGAGCCGACCGACCCGGTGGCCAACATCGTGCCGCCGACCGTGCTCGGCGCCGAGGTGGAGGCCGAGGAAGCCGCCATCGCCGAGGCGCAGTCGGCCGAGGCCGCCGAGGAGAAGGCCGAGGCCGAAGCCGAGGACGCCGAGGGCGAGAAGAAGGACGGCGAGGAGGCCTGAGCCGCCTCGCGCCCTGTCTGCACACCGAGAGCCCCGGCCCAGCCGGGGCTCTCTTCGTTTCAGGGATAGAGGCGCGCGCGGCTCCAGCCGTCACCGGTCCGGGTGAAGCGGACCCGGTCGTGGAGGCGGAAATCGCCGTTCTGCCAGAACTCGACGCTCACCGGTGCGATGCGGAAGCCGGTCCAGTGCGCGGGCCGGGGGATCGGCCCGTCGCCGTAGCGCTCGGAGAGTTCCGCCACCGCGCCCATCAGGGTGGCGCGGTCGGCGAGCGGGCGGGATTGCTGGCTGGCGATGGCGCCCAGCCGGCTCTCCCGGTGGCGGCTCGCGAAATAGGCGTCGGCCTCCTCCGGCGTCACCGGCGCGACCGCGCCCCGGGCGCGCACCTGCCGCCGCAGGCTCTTCCAGTGCAGCACCAGGGCGGCCTTCGGGTTCTGCGCCAGTTCCTGGCCCTTGGCGGATTGCGTGTTGGTGTAGAACACGAAGCCCTGCGCATCGAAGGCCTTCAGGAGCACCACCCGCACGTCGGGCAGCCCGTCCGACCCGGCGGTGGCGAGCGCCATGGCGTTCGGATCCTCGGGCTCGGCGGCCTCAGCCTCCCTCATCCACGCGGCGAACAGCGCGACGGGATCGTCGCTCCGGGTGAAGTCCGCGCCGTGCGGGTCATCGGTCCTTAACTGATCCACGCCAAGACTCCTGCTGCCGCGTCCAGGGCCTGAGGGGGCTCCGACATCGGCGTGTTCGGTCGAGCGGAAAGCCCGTCGTGAGTCAGGTGTAATGCGGCGATGCGCGTGTAAAGAGCCGAGCGGGCGGTGGCGCCTCTGCGCGCCCGGAGCGGCCCTGTCGATGCTGCTGGTCGTGGGCGGCTGCAGCCAGCCGCTGCTCGTCTTCCACGGCGAGGGCGAGGCACAGGCCCGCGTCGCCGAGGAGCCCCTCGTGACGGGCAGCATCGAGAAACGGCCGCTGAGCTTCGGGAGCGACCTCGCCGAGGAGGATTGGCGGCGGGCCCGGGCGGCCCTAACGGTCGCCCTCGATCCGCAGGGCAACGGGCGCCCGGTGAAATGGGACAATCCCGAGACCGGCCTGCACGGCACCGTCAATCCCACCGGCCTGCCCTACGTCGCCGAGGACCTCATCTGCCGCAACTTCCTCGCATCCGTGATCGGGCCGCAGCGCAGCCGCTTCGTCCGCGGCACCGGCTGCAAGCCCTCTGGCGGCGCCTGGGCGCTCAAGCGCGTCCGGACCGTGACGGGATCCGAACGCTCCTGACGACAGCCCGTGACCGGACCCTGATCGGGGTCCGGCGGTTCAGGGGATCAGTAGGGATACCCGTAATACGGCCGCATCCGAAGGCGCGGCTGGGCTGCCGGCGGGGCGACGTAGCGCGCGGCGGCTTCCGGATCGTAGGCCCGGATGTAAGGGTCGAGGGCCGGGTCGCGGTAATTGCCGTTGTTGACCCCGGCCGAGCGGTCGTTGCCGCTGAGGGCCGCGTAGGGCGAGAGCCCGCTGCCGCTGTCACCGCCACCACCGCCGCCGAACGCGAAGGCCGCGCCAGGAATGGCGACGAGGAGCATCGCCGCCAGCGGCATCGTCAGCGTCTTGCGCGTCATGTCCGGTCTCCACACACCCTCTTTACGGGCAAACGGCTCTGCAGAACGTGGGGTTCCCGGTCGTGCCCCGTACCGGCCGCGCGCCACGGTCGCACGATGGTACGACAGAGGTCTACGATCTCGGATGAACGGGATCAATTTTTGATGACGCCTGCCGAAATCGCTCCGCATCGCCCGCTTATGCCGGTGGACAACGGGCCGGTCTTGCTTGATCGTGCCGCCGAGCAACAGCTTCCGAGCCCGCGTCGACCGTATTGACGGCCGTCCGAGGGCGCTTTCAGGACCCTCGCCGTGAGCCTCGTGACGGAATCCGATAGGCCCGGCGCGAGGCTGTCCGGCTGATGGAGCGGGCGATCGGCGGTGCGGACCGGCCTCCGGCGGGCGGCCGGGCACCGGCCCGACCGGACATTCATGCGGCCGGGCGGGACACCGTCGTGCGGTCGGTCACCGTGCGGCTCGACCGCCGATCCCTCCGCGGCTGGCATATCCGCCTCCTCGACCAGATCGGGCAGCGGCCCGACCGGCGTGTCCGGGTCTCCTGGATCACGGATGCCGGCGGCCTGCCCGCGAACGCGGAGCTGCTGTTCCGGCTGGAGGCGGCGATCCACGGGTTGCCCCGCCCGGGCCTGGCCACCGCGGCCGAGCCGGTCGCCCTCGCGCCCTACGAGACCGGCCCCAGCGACGACGGGGATGGCCCGGAGATCGTCCTCGACCTCTCGGGGGCGTCCGCGGCGCCGGCCCGCGCGCCGAATGCCGCGCCGGTCTGGCGGCTGGATTTCGACGGGGTACCAGGGGAAGCGGGCCTGCTCACCGCCCTGTTCGCCCGGCGGGCGCCGGTGGCGGCCCTGCGCGGACCGGACGCCGCGCCGGTGGCCGTGGGCCGCCTCGGCGCGGAATCCCACACCGTCATGCTCGCCGCCTTCGAGGATTACCTCGCGCGGACGATCACCCTGATCGCCGCCGCCCTCGACGGGGCCGGATCGCCGACGCTCCCCGACGGCGCCGAGGCGCCGCTGCAGCCGGGCAGGCCCTTCGACCTCGACGGCCTCGGCGCCGGCCGGCGCGCCGCCGGGGGGCTCGCCCGGCTGATCGCCCGCCGGCTCTACGCCCTGTGCTTCCACAGCACGCAGTGGCGGGTGGGCTGGCGCCGGGTGGTCGGCCCCGACCTGATCGACCTGCGCCGCCATCCGGAGGGGGGCTGGATCGATCTGCCCGACGACGGGCGCCGCTTCTACGCCGACCCCTTCGCCATCGCCCGGGACGGGGCCGTGACGCTGTTCGTCGAGGAGTTCGACTATCGGCGCGGCAAGGGCGTGATCTCGGCGGTACGCTTCGAGGCCAACGGCCCGCGGGGCCGCCCGGAGCCGGTCCTCGAACTCGAGACCCACCTCTCCTATCCGTTCGTGTTCGAGGCGGACGGGCAGGTCTGGATGATCCCGGAATCCCACGCCTCGGGGACGATCGATCTGTACCGGGCCACGGATTTCCCGCGGGGCTGGGTCCACGAGGCCGTGCTGGTGGACGGCGTCGTGGCGAGCGACGCGACCCTGCTCCGCCACGGCGGCCGCTGGTGGCTGTTCGCCACCGTCCGGGCCGGCGGCGGCAGCTATTCCGACACCCTGCATCTCTGGCACGCCCCGCATTTCCGCGGGCCCTGGACGCCGCACCGGTGCAACCCGGTGCTGATCGATGTCGGCTCAGCCCGCGCTGCCGGGCCGGTGGTGGTCCGGGACGGTGCCCTGATCCGGCCGGTGCAGGATTGCCGCGGCGGCTACGGGGCGGCGCTGGGCCTGGCCCGGATCCTGCGCCTCGACGAGGGCGGCTATGCCCAGCGGGTCGAGACGCGCCTCGGGCCCGGCGCCGCCTGGCCGGGCTCCCGCCTGCACATGCTGAGCGCGGCCGGGGGCTTCGAGTTCATCGACGGATCGCGCCGGGCCCGGCCGCGCCTGCTGGCGTAATCCCCCACCCGTCGCCCGCTTGTGCCGAACGGCACGCACCCACGGCTCGCATCCCGGCGCCGCCCGCGCTAAGCGGGGGCGGCACGTGCGCGCCCCTTGGAAGAACCGCCGGGAGGATCTTCATGGCGAGCCCCGTCGAACATGCGAGCTTCCTGCCGCCCGTCCTGACCTTCCTGTCGGCCGCGGTGATCGGCGTCCCGATCTTCCGGCTGATCGGCCAGAGCGCCGTGCTCGGCTACCTCGTGGCCGGCGTGCTGATCGGGCCCTCCGGCCTGTCGCTGATCGCCGAGCCCGACACCGCCGCCAGCGTCGCCGAGATCGGCGTGGTGCTCCTGCTGTTCATCGTCGGGCTGGAGCTGCACCTGTCGCAGCTCGTCTCGATGCGCCGCGACATCTTCGGCCTCGGGACGGCGCAGCTCGTGGTCTGCGCGCTGGTGCTGGGCGGGGCCGGCGTGCTGGCGGGCCTCAAGCCCGGCGCGGCCGCGGTGATCGGCCTCGCGCTGGCCCTCTCGGCCACCGCGGTGGCTCTGCAGCTCCTGGAGGAGCGGGGCGACCTCGGCAGCGCCTATGGCGGCCGGGCCTTCGCGGTCCTGCTGTTCCAGGATCTCTCGGTGGTGGGCATCCTGGCCCTGATGCCGCTCCTCGCCTCCGCGGGCGGGGGAACCGACGGATCCTGGCTGGGCGAGGCGGCCATCTCCACCGGGAAGGCGCTCGCGGCGATCCTGGCGGTGGTGCTGGTCGGCCGCTACGGCCTGAACCCGTTCTTCCGGCTGCTCGCGGCCAGCGGCGCCCGCGAGGTCATGACCGCGGCGGCGCTGCTGGTGGTGCTCGGCACCGCGCTGCTGATGGAGCAGGTCGGCCTGTCGATGGCCATGGGGGCGTTCCTCGCCGGCATCCTCCTCGCCGAGTCGAATTTCCGCCACCAGCTCGAGGCCGACATCGAGCCGTTCCGCGGGATGCTGCTCGGTCTGTTCTTCATGAGCGTCGGCATGTCGATCGACGGCAATCTCGTGCGCGAGGTCTGGCCGGTCCTGTTCGGTGCGACGCTGGGCGCCATCCTGGTCAAGGTCGCCCTCGTCGCCGGCCTGTTCCGGCTGTTCGGCTCGGACACGCTCGGGGCGCTCCGGGGCGCGGCCGTGCTGGCGCCGGCCGGCGAGTTCGCCTTCGTGCTGCTGCCGCAGGCCGAGGATCTCGGCCTCACCGGGGCCACGGCGACGCGCTTCGCGGTGGCGCTCGCCGCGCTGACCATGCTGATCGGGCCGATCGCCGCCAAGGGCCTCGACAAGCTGATCGAGCGGCGCAGCGCCCAGGGGCCGGTCGATCTGGAGGAGCCGTCCACGGAACTCACCGAGAGCGGGGACGCCCGGGTCCTGGTGATCGGCTTCGGGCGGTTCGGGCAGGTGCTGACGCAGGTGCTGATGGCCGAGGGCATCCCGGTCACCGTCATCGACAAGGACGTGGAGCAGCTCCGCGCGGCCTCCCGCTTCGGCTTCCGCATCTATTACGGCGACGGCACGCGCCTCGACGTGCTGCGCGCCGCCGGAATCGGCCGGGTCGAGCTGGTCTGCATCTGCGTCGACGACCGGGAGGGCGCCCTCAAGATCGTCGACATCGTGCACGAGGAATTTTCCAGCGTGCGCACCTTCGTGCGCGCCTACGACCGCCTGCACGCAGTCGAGCTGATGAACCGGGACGTGGACTATCAGGTCCGCGAGACCGCCGAATCCGCCCTCGCCTTCGGGCGTGCGGCGCTGGAGGGGCTCGGCCTGTCGCCGGAGGCGGCCTCCGCCCGGGCCGAGGACGTGCGCAAGCGCGACATCGCCCGGCTCGTCCTGCAGCAGGCCGGCGCCCTGCCGGACGGCGCCGGCTGGATGCGCGGGGCCGCGGCGGGACTGAAGCCCGAGCCGCTGACCGTCCCGGTCCGGCCGGCCCGGGCGCTCAGCATCGAGACCCGCGACCTCGTGGGCAGCGACCGGCGCGAGGCGGCCGAGCGCCTGCTGGAGAAGCCGGCGCTCGCCCCGCAGGACGCCGATGCCGCGGAGGCGGAGGGCGATCCGGAGGCGGAACTCGAGGCGGAAGGCAGCGCCCGGGATGCGTGACGGCACCGATGTCTGACGGGCCGCCCCCGGCGGAGACGGGCCGCTTCGTCACCGGATCGATCCTCCGGCACGTCGTGGTGATGGCGGCCACCGGCTCGGTGGGGCTGGTGGCGATCTTCGCCGTCGACCTGCTGTCGCTGCTCTACGTCTCGCGGCTTGGCGACCCGAACCTGACCGCGGCGGTCGGCTTCGCCGGGATCGTGCAGTTCTTCGCCACCGCGGTGAATATCGGCCTGATGATCGCCGCCGGGGCCCTGGTCGGGAAGGCGGTGGGCGCGCACGACCCGGCGGCGGCGCGCCGCTACGCGACCTCGGCGCTGACGCTCGGCTGCCTCGGCGCCGCCGTCATCGCAATCCTGATCGCGCTCCTCGCCACGCCGCTGCTGACCCTGATCGGCGCCCGCGGGGAAGCCCTGCGCGTGGCTGAACTGTTCCTCGACATCACCCTGCCGTCGAACCTGCTGCTGGCCGCCGGGATGCTGTCCACGGGCCTGCTGCGCGCGGTCGGGGCGGCGCGTCAGGCGATGCTGGTCACGCTGGGCGGCGCCCTGGTGACGGCAATCCTCGATCCGCTGCTGATCTTCGCGGCGGGCCTCGGCGTGGAGGGCGCGGCGATCACGGTCTGCGTGGCGCGGGCGACCTTCGTGGCGGTGGGCCTGCTTGGGATCGCCCGGCACGGGCTCCTCGGCCTGCCCCGCCCCGCCGACCTGCGGGCCGACGCCGCCGCCCTGTCGGGGGTCGCCGGACCGGCGATCCTCACCAACCTCGCGCCGTCGGCGGCGAGCGCCTTCCTGGCACGCCTTTTTGCCGGCTACGGGACCGACGCCATCGCCGCGGCCTCGGTGATCGACCGCCTGACTCCGGTGGCCTTCTGCGGCTTGTTCGCCCTGTCGGGGGCGATCGGGCCGATCCTGGCGCAGAACTGGGGGGCGGGCCGGTTCGACCGGATGCGCGGCGTACTCCGCGCCGCGGTCGGCGTGACGCTCGCCTACGTGGCCCTGGTCTGGCTGACCCTGGCGCTCGCCCGCGGACCGCTCGCCGCCCTGTTCGGCCTGCACGGGGTCGCGGCCGAACTGTTCGGCTTCTTCTGCCTCGCCGGGGGCGCGATCTGGTTCTTCAACGGGCTCCTGTTCCTGGGCAACGCCGCGTTCAACAACCTCGGCTTCCCCCTGCGCTCGACGCTGCTGAACTGGGGGCGGGCGACGCTGGGCACCGTCCCGCCCGGGTTGCTCGGCGCGGCCCTCTACGGCCCCCGGGGCGTGGTGGCCGGCATGGGGCTCGGCTCGCTGGTCTTCGGGGTGCTCGGCCTCCTGCTCGCCCGCCGGACCGTCGACCGGCTGGAGGGCGCCGGCCCGCGGCTGGGCACTCCGGGGGCGTCGCTGCGGGCCACGGCCCTGCCGGCCGGCCACGTCCATCCGGGGCCGGTGGGCTGAGGCTGCGGCCGGACCGCGCTGGAATGAACACAAGTTCTGCGGGTCAGAACTGGTATTTCCCCGCACAACGGGTCACGATGCTGCGCCCCGGCCGGTCCGGCTGCGGCAGGATCGAGGCGTCATGTTCAACCCGCTCGAGATGTTCCAGACCCAGGGCGAAGCCGGGTTCCAGGCTCTGGGCCAGCCATTCGGCCTGACGACCGAGCAGACGGCGCGCGCGTTCGAGGCGTTGATGCCGGCCCTGACCCTCGGGCTCCAGCGCAGCGTCGGCATGGACCCGAACAGCTTCGGGCGGATGTTCGGCCTCCCCGAGGCGGCCCGGCCCGCGGCCCCGCAGGGGCTCGATGCCCTCAGCCAGATGTTCGGCTCGGCCCAGCTGCTGCAGGGGGTGCTGCGGCAGGCCTCGGCCACGAGCGGCGTCGGCGCCCAGGTCCTGCGCCAGATGCTGCCGATGATGGCCGGCGCCGTGGTGGCCAGCATCGTCCACGTGATGCTGAACCAGCCGCAGGGCGAGCCGGCCCAGGCCCGGGCGAGCGCGCCGCCCCAGCCCGGGCCGTTCCCGTTCGGGCCGGCCTGGGCCGAGATGGCCAAGGCGTTCATGCCCCCGGCCCAGGCGCCGAAGGCCGCCCCGAAATCGGCCCCCAAGCCGTCAGGCGCGAAGCCGGCGGACGCGAAGGCGGGCGAGGCCGGCTCCGACATGCTCCAGCAGATGCTGCGCACCGGGGCCGAGGTTCAGGGCAACAACATCCGGGCGATGCAGGACCTGTTCGAGACGTTCTGGCCCTCCGCCGGCACGCCGCCCCAGGGGGCGCCGCAGGGCAACGCCGCCCCGGCCCGCGCCCCGTCGCCGCCCGATCCCACAATCTCCGACGCGGCCGCCGCCAAGAACCGGCGCGGGCGCCCCCCCGGCGGGACGGCGTGACACGGGGTCGGGCACCGGACATCGGTTGACGCGGAGGATCCGCGACGCATCTCCCGTCGCAGAGGAGATGCGCGCGATGACCGACCACCTGACCGCCTGGACCGACCGCGACGAGAGCGTCGCCGGGAATGGCGTCGCCAAGCGCACGATCCCCGGCGCCGGCGCGAGCCTCGTGCGCGTGGTGGTGCCGGCGGGCACCGCGGCGCCGCGCCACAGCCACGATCACGAGCAGTTCGTGCAGGTCCTCTCGGGCTCGGGGATCCTGGAGACCGAGCAGGGCCGCGGGCCGTTCTCCGCCGGCAGCGTGTTCCACTTCCCGGCCGGGGCCTGGCACGCGGCCGTCTTCGAGGCCGAGACGGTGCTGATCGAGACCAATCTCTCCGGGCAGGGCTGAGACCGCGACCTGACCTGACGCTGATCTGCGGCAAATTATTCTTTGCGCACGGCCAAAATGCCTGTGCTTGGTTTCGGGGGCTCCCGCGTGTAGGAATCCCCTTTCGAAAGCCCGCCCGTGAACGCCGACGAAAGGCCGGGCATCGCCCCTACCAGAACAGAGGCAGATCATGAGCGCCGGTACCGCCGCCGATAAGCACTTCTCCAACAGCTTCTTCGCCGCCCCCCTGACGGAGGCCGATCCCGAGATCGCCGAGGCGGTGGCCAAGGAGCTCGGCCGTCAGCAGCACGAGATCGAGCTGATCGCGTCGGAGAACATCGTCTCCCGCGCCGTGCTGGAGGCTCAGGGCTCGGTGCTGACCAACAAGTACGCCGAAGGCTATCCGGGCCGGCGCTATTACGGCGGCTGCCAGTTCGTGGACATCGCCGAGGATCTCGCCATCGAGCGCGCCAAGCGCCTGTTCGATTGCGGCTTCGCCAATGTGCAGCCGAATTCCGGCTCCCAGGCCAACCAGGGCGTGTTCCTGGCCCTGATGCAGCCCGGCGACACCTTCCTGGGCCTCGACCTCGCGGCCGGCGGCCACCTGACGCACGGCGCCCCGCCGAACGTCTCGGGCAAGTGGTTCAAGCCGGTCTCCTACACGGTGCGCCGGGACGACCAACGGATCGACATGGAGCAGGTCGCCCAGCTCGCGCAGGAGCATAAGCCCAAGGTGATCATCGCCGGCGGCTCGGGGTACCCGCGCCACTGGGACTTCGCCAAGTTCCGCGAGATCGCCGACTCGGTCGGCGCGTACTTCATGGTCGACGCCGCCCACTTCGCCGGGCTGATCGCGGCCGGGGTGCACCCGTCGCCGTTCCCGCACGCCCACGTCGTCACCACCACGACCCACAAGACGCTTCGTGGCCCGCGCGGCGGCATGATCCTCACGAACGACGAGGCGCTGGCCAAGAAGTTCAACTCGGCGATCTTCCCCGGCATCCAGGGCGGCCCGCTGATGCATGTCATCGCCGGCAAGGCCGTGGCCTTCGGCGAGGCGCTCAAGCCCGAGTTCAAGATCTACGCCCGTCAGGTGGTGGAGAACGCCAAGGCGCTCGCCGACACCCTGATGACGGGGGGCTACGACATCACCTCGGGCGGCACCGACAACCACCTGATGCTGGTCGACCTGCAGCGCAAAGGTCTGACCGGCAAGGCCGCCGAGGCGGCCCTGTCGCGGGCGGACATCACCTGCAACAAGAACGGCGTGCCGTTCGACACCCAGAAGCCGACCATCACCTCGGGCATCCGCCTGGGCACCCCGGCCGGCACCTCCCGCGGCTTCGGCGTCGCCGAGTTCAAGCAGATCGGCGGCTTCATCGTCGAGGTGCTGGACGGTCTCGTGGCCAAGGGCGAGGCCGGCGATCCGGAGGTCGAGGCCTCGGTGAAGAGCCGCGTCCACGCCCTCACCGATCGGTTCCCGATCTACGGCTGAGGAATCCGACGCGGGGCGGCCTTCCGGCCCGCGGACGTGTGGATTAGGAAACGGCCGCGGTCCTGACGGGTCCGCGGCCGTTTCCATGCGCCGAGTACGAAACCCATGCGGTGTCCCTATTGCGGCGGCTCCGAGACGCAGGTGAAGGACTCGCGGCCCTCCGAGGACGGCGCCGCGATCCGGCGCCGCCGGGTCTGCCCGGACTGCGCCGGCCGCTTCACCACCTTCGAGCGGGTGCAGCTGCGCGAGGTCGTGGTGCTCAAGCGTTCGGGCAAGCGCGTGCCCTTCGACCGGGACAAGCTCCAGCGCTCCATCGACGTGGCGCTCCGGAAGCGCGCGGTCGAGCCGGAGCGGATCGAGCGCTTGGTCAGCGGCATCACCCGGCAGCTCGAGAGCGCGGGCGAGCCGGAGGTGACCTCCGAGGCGATCGGCGAATTGGTGATGGCGGGGCTGAAAGGTCTCGACGACGTCGCCTACGTGCGCTTCGCCTCGGTCTACAAGAATTTCCGCGAGGCCAAGGATTTCGAGGCGCTGCTCGGCACTCTGGGCGACGGCACCCTGCCGCCGGAGGCCGCGCCGGACGCGGACCCTGAGATCGCGCCGGAGCCCCGGGCCCCGGGCCGCCGCCGCGCCGCCCGCCCATGAGCGACGATGCGACCTTCATGCGCCTCGCCCTGGCGCTGGGCCGGCGGGGTCTGGGCACCACGTGGCCGAACCCCTCGGTGGGCGCCGTCGTGGTCGAGCCGGGGACCGGCCGCATCCTCGGGACGGGGGCGACGGCGCCGGGCGGGCGCCCGCACGGGGAACCCCTGGCGCTCGCCGCCGCGGGGGAAGCCGCCCGGGGCGCGACCCTCTACGTCACCCTGGAGCCCTGCTCGCATCACGGCCGCACGCCGCCCTGCACCGACGCGATCCTGGCCGCCGGGATCGCCCGGGTGGTCAGCGCCGTGGAGGATCCGGACCCGCGGGTGGCGGGGCGCGGCCATGCGCGCCTGCGCCAGGCCGGCGTGGCGGTCGAGACGGGTCTGCTGCGGGACGAAGCGGCGCGCGACCATATCGGCCATATCACCCGGGTGACGCGGGGCCGGCCGGCCGTACACCTCAAGATCGCCCGCACCCGGGACGGTTTCTGCGCCGCCGCCGGCCCCGAGCGCCTGCGGATCACCGGCCCGGTGGCGGACGGGGCGGTGCATCTCTGGCGGGCCCATGCCGACGCGATCCTGATCGGCATCGGCACCGCCCGGGCCGACGATCCGTCGCTGACCGTGCGGCTTCCCGGACTCGCCGGGCGCTCGCCCCTGCGGATCGTCCTCGACACGCATCTGCGGCTCTCGCCGGCGAGCGTCCTCGCCCGGACCGCCCGCGACACGCCGACCCTGGTGCTCGCCACCCGCTCAGCCCCCGCCCATGCCCGACGCGCCCTGGAGGCGCTGGGCGTCGCGGTCGCCACCGTCGCGGCGGACGCGGCCGGCGGGATCGACCTGCCGGCGGCGCTCGCGCATCTCGGCGCGCGCGGCTTGACCCGTCTGTGCAGCGAGGGCGGCCCCCGCCTTGCGGAGGCGCTGGCGCGCGCCGATCTGATCGAGGCCTGCACGCTGGTCACGGGACCGGCGGAGTTGGGCCCGGCCGGCGGCCTGCCGGCTCTGGGACCCGCCCTGACCGCTGCCCTGGCGGAGAGCGGGTTCCGCGAGATCGAGTCCCTGCGGCTCGGCCCCGACACGGCCGTGACCTACGAGCGCACCAGGAGTTGAGCGATGTTCACCGGTCTCGTCAGCGCCGTCGGCACGGTGGTCTCGGTCTCGGGTGAGGGCGACCTGCGCCGGGTCGCGATCCGCGCCCCCTACGATCCGGCCACGATCGCGCTGGGCGCCTCCATCGCCTGCGCGGGCCCGTGCCTCACGGCGGTATCGGTGGAGCCGGCCGAGGGCGGCTGCGTCTTCGCGGTGGACGCCGCCGCCGAGACGCTGATGCGGACCACGGTCGGCACCTGGGCCAGGGGCACGCGGATCAACCTCGAGCGCTCCCTGAGGATCGGCGACGAACTCGGCGGCCACCTCGTCACCGGCCATGTCGACGGCCTCGCCGAGATCGTGGCGCGGGAGAGCGTCACCGCGGATGCCTGGGGCGCCAGCGAGCGCTTCACCCTGCGGGCGCCGGCGGCTCTGGCGAAGTTCATCGCCGAGAAGGGCTCGGTCTGCCTCGACGGCACCTCGCTCACCGTGAACGGCGTCACCGGCGACCGGTTCACGGTCCTGCTGATCCCGCACACCCTCCAGGTCACTACCTGGGGCGAGCGCCAGGAGGGCGACCGGCTCAACCTGGAGGTCGACCTGATCGCCCGCTACGCCGCCCGGCTCGCCGAGGCGCGGGCCTGAACCGGCCTCAGCGCGGCGGGATCGAGTAGGTCCCCGTGGCGTGACAGGCGAGATCGGCGCTGCCCGCGGCGGTGATCAGCACCTCGCCCACGGCGAGCCGGCGGCCGAGCTTGAGCAGGCGGCACTCCGCCAGGAGGTCCCCCGGGCCGGGCTTGCGCAGGAAGTTGAAGCTCAGGCTCGTGGTCACGGCGAGGGCCACCGGGCCGATATTGGCGAGGATCGCCGCGTAGAGGGCGTAATCGGCGAGCGCCATCATGGCCGGACCCGAGACCGTCCCGCCGGGGCGGAGGAAGCGCGCCTGCGCCTCCAGCCGCATCCGCGCCGTCAACGGACCCACCGCCTCGAGATGGTAGGCGCGGCCGCCCGCCTGCATCTGCGGGAATTCCCGGTCGAGGAACGCATTGGTCTCCGCGAGATTCAGGGGCGTGGCGGTCATGGAGCCTTGCAGCACGGGGGCGGCGGCGGTCGCCACAGGGTTGATGGACGATCGCCTTTCCGCGCCCCAGAGGGGCTGACGGATTCAGAGATCGCGCGAAGGTTCGTTGCCGCTGCGAAGAGAAATCTCCTCGGCGCTGCGCCGCGCCTTCGCCCCCCCCCCTGTGCGGGGGGAGGAAGACGCCCCTGGCACCGGTCGTCGCTCCCGTCCGGAAGCACCGTGTGAACCTCGTCCACCCCTCGGCAAAGGGAACCAGCGCCGCGTCTCTCCCCGCGGCCACCCGGCCGCGAACGCCCTACGCCATCGTGATGTAGTCGCGCAGCGCCTGGTGCTCGGCCTCGACGGTGGCGATCTTGCGCGCGACCACGTCGCCGATCGATACGAGGCCGATCAGATGCCCATCCTCGCAGATCGGCACGTGGCGGAAACGGCCGTCCGTCATCAGGCCCATCACCTCCTCGATCGTCGTGCTCTTTCCGCAGGTCGTGACGGCGCTGGTCATGTGGGCGGAGACGGGCGCGTCGAAGGCCGAGCCCCCGTGCCGGGCAAGCGCCCGCATGATGTCCCGCTCCGAGATGATGCCGGCCACCGACCCGTCGGCATGGGCCACAACCAGGGCCCCGATGCGCCGGTCGGCGAGGATCTGGATGACCTCCTCGAGGGTCCTGTCGGGGCTCACGGTGACGACGGAGCTGCCCTTCTCGGCGAGGATGCGTGCGACGGTCATGGCTCTCTCCCTTGCGATGCGTTCGGTGCGCTGTCGGCCGGGTAGGCCCCGGCTCCTTCACATTATGGCGAGTGTGTGGCCGTTCCGATCGGTTGGCAAGGTGCTCAGGTGCGTGGCGCCTCCCGCGGGTCGAGCAGGGGGAACATCAGGAAGCCCACGATGAAGCCGCCGAGATGCGCGTCCCAGGCGACGGAGGCGCTCTCGCCCACCAGCGGCACGCTGACGAGGCCGAACAGCAGGTTGGTGACCAGCCAGATCGCCAGGAACGAGACCGCCGTCCGGTTGCGCAGGAGTTCGGGGATCGGCTCGACGGGGCGGCGCGGCGGCAATTGCCAGGGCGGACCGCCATAGCCGGAGACCGGCGGCTGGAACACGAAGCGGGCGGCGGCCGCCATCAGGGCCGAGATCCCCGCCGAGGCGCCGACCAGCGGCCCGGCACTCAGAGGATCGATCAGCAGGTGCAGCAGGCCGCCGGCCGCGGTTCCGGCAAGCGCGATCAGCCCGTACCGCCAGGCTCCGCAGCGGCGGGCCACCGGTGAACCGAAGGCGGCGAGCCACACGCTGTTGAAGATCACGTGCATCCACGAGCCGTGCAGCAAGGCGTAGGTGACCAGGCTCCAGGGCTGGAACGCGTGCTCGCCGACGATGTAGCGGGCGAACGCCTCGCGGGCCGCCTGCAGCCCGGGATCACCCGAATCGGCGGCCGCGCGAATCACCTCCGAGGCCTGACCGGGATCGAACCACAGCGTCCAGCGGGCCGGGACCAGGGCGAGGTCCAGGACGAGGCGGATGTCCCAGGTCTCCGGCAGCAGGAACTCGCGCACGGCCTGGATCGCCATGAGCAAGCCGATCGAGAGCGTCACCACCCCCGGCATGTTGAACACGGGGACGCGGCTCTGACGCGGGAATTCGGGGGAGGCATCCATCGCGGCACCATGTCGGGGCGCGGGGCGGGTGGGCAAGCCCCGGCGACGTATTGAATCCGGCAGATGCATCCTGCCGCGCCCGCCTTGGCTAGTTCCGGAGACTTGTAGAGACGTGCTCAGGTCTGATCGCCCGCGCGGGTGATCGGTTCCAGCGGGCGGCCGCCCCCGCGCCGGTCACCCGCGACGGCAGGGCGTCGCGATTGTCTCGCCGGGTCCGAAGCGGTACGGCCGACGCACCCGGCCGGCACGGGGCGTGCGCCCGGACGCCGTGAGTGCCCGGAACGGTCGGCGACAGCCTCGCGGATGTGCCAGAACGATCCAGGGATGAACCAGAGGCGTTTAGAGTCGGGACACCGATGAAGCATCCCACCAGCCGCATGCTCCATGCTTACTGGGAGCGTTTGCGCGGAGAGCGCGCCGCGCCGGAGCGCGCAGAGATCGAGCCGGGGGAGATCCGGCACCTTCTGGCCGACAGCCTGATCCTGGAACTCGACATGTCCGCCTGCTCGGCCACGGTCCGGCTCGCGGGGACGCGGGTCTGCGCCCTGTACGGCCGCGAGTTGAAGGGGCAATCCTTCACCCAGCTGTGGGGCGCGCAGGCGGCCGATCCCTGGCGGATCGTCGAGATCGTGGCCAGCGACACCCTCGGCGTCGTGGCCGGCCTGCGCGGCACCAACGGGGCCGGCGAGACGGCCGACCTCGAACTCCTGCTCCTGCCCCTGCGCCACCGCGGCCGCACGCAGGTCCGGGCGCTCGGCGCCCTCAGCCTCGACGGCGCGCCGCCCTGGATCGGCCTGCGCCCGCTGGTGGAGGCGGAAACCACCTCCCTGCGCATTCTGCCCAGCCGCCGGCCGGAGGCCGCGCCGCCGCCACGCCCGGCCATCCGGTCGGGCGCCAGCTACCCGGGGCCCGTGCGCCGCGGCCATCTCCTCGTCCACGCCGGCGGCAGGGGGTGAGATCTCCGGTCGGAGCCGACGTCAATGGGAAGACTATAACGCTGAAAGGGAAAAAGGGTTTCGTAACAGTCCCGGTCTAGTCTGTAGCTTCGAAGATCGCGGCGGAGGACCAATCCCGGGATGATCGCGGTCGACCTCACCGCCGGAGCGGAACTGCGCGGAGTGCCTGATCCGGCGCGGGGCGCCTCGGACGAGCGCCGCCACCAGCGCGTGCGGATCGCCGTGCTCGGCCGCTACATGCTGGCGGACCGGCGCGAATATCCCTGCCGGACGGTGGACATGTCGCCGGGCGGCGTGCGCCTCGCCTGCGCGGTGCGGGGCGAGGTCGGCGAACGGGTCGTGCTCTATCTGGAATATATTGGCCGGATCGAGGGCGTGATCGCCCGCACCTGCGCGGACGGGTTCGCGGTCCAGCTCAACGCCACCCCGCGCAAGCGCGACAAGCTCGCCTCCCAGCTCACCTGGCTCGCGAACCGGGAGATGCTGGGCCTGCCGGAGGGGCGGTCCCACGAGCGCCTCGTGCCGACCCAGCCGGCGGTGGTCCTGCGCGTCGACGGCACCCAGGAGATCAAGGCCCGGCTCATCGACATCTCCATGTCGGGCGTCGCGATCGCCTGCCCGTTGTCGCTGCCCCTGGGGACCGCCGTGACCGTGGGCAGCACGCCGGGGCGGCTGGTGCGCTACTTCGAGGGCGGGTTCGGCGTGCAGTTCCTGCTGCCGCTCTCCCCCGACCGCTTCCATGCCGGGATGACGCTGTAGAGGCCGCCGCTCATATCTTCTTGGCGAGCTGCGCCGCCGTGTCCTCGGCCGGGCGCGCGAGATCCAGGGCGCCGAGGAAGCGGTTCTGCGCATCCATCACGTACACGATGGCGGTGTGCTCCATCGTGTAGTCGCCCTCCTTGCCGGGGACCTTGCGGGCATAGGCGCGGTACGCCTTCTCGGTGGCGGCGACCTGCTCGGGGCTGCCGGTGAGCCCGGTGATGCGCGGATCGAAGCTCGACAGATAGGTCTTCAGGCTCGCCGGGTCGTCGCGCTCGGGATCGACCGTGACGAAGGCCACCCGCATGTGCGCGGCCTTGGGACCCAGGGCGGCCAGCACATCCGAGACCTGCTGCAGGGTCGTTGGGCACACGTCCGGGCAATGGGTGAAGCCGAAGAACACCAGGTGCGTCGCCCCGGCGAAATCGCGCTCGGTGACGGTGCGGCCGTCCTGATCGACCAGGGTGAACGGACCGCCGACGCCGGGCACGCCCACCGGAGCCCGCTCAGGCATGAACGCGAACACCGCGGCCCCGGTGATGCCGACGAGGCCGAGGCAGAAGGCGAGGAGCGGGACGAGGGCGCGACGCATGGGACGGTTCCGACCTCCGGGCGGAGGCTGGCACAGCACAGAATCGCGCACCGAGGCAAGCCGGCCGGATGTCGCCGGCCCTCAGATCTGGCCCGTCAGGGCTTCGGCGCCGGCTCGCCCGCGGGGCTGGCGGGGGAGGCCCCCTTCGGCGGCTCCTTGCCGAGGTAGATGTATTCCGGCGCGGCCCGGAGCTGATCCTTGGTCGTGTCGATGCGCGCCTGCAGACTCTTGCCGTCGGTGCGGTCGAGCTTCAGCACGGAGGGGTCGACGGCCACGTATTTCGAGCCGAGCCCCAGGAAGCCGCCGACCCCGATGACCCAGGACTTCACCGCGCCCTTCTGATCGAGGACGATGTCGGCGATCTGCCCGATCGTCTCGGCGGCGCCGTTCACCACGCTCGTGCCGATGAGCTTGCTGGCGACCATGTCGTCGGGGGTCTGGGCTACGAAGGTCGGGCGCAGGTTGTCGGCCATGGTGGCGGGCTGGCCGGGCACCGGCGCCGCGGCGCTGTCCGCGTTCGTTCCGGCATTCTGGGCCGAGGCGGTGGCGAGGCCGGCCAGCAGCAGGGCCGAGGCGAGGAGCGGGGTGCGCATCGGATCAGGTCTTTCGGGAAGGGCCGCGAACAAGGGTGGCGCCGCCTTAAGGTTCTGGCGGGGCTTAAGTTCCGCGGATCGGCGGCGGGTTCGGCGGATCGCCGGCCGCTTTGCCGGCTGAGCGTTGCCGCCGCGGGCCTTTGACGGTGCGGCGCCCAATCCCCACAAGGCGGACCCATGCTCCGCCTCGCCCTCTACCAGCCCGACATCCCCCAGAACACCGGCACGATGCTGCGCATGGCCGCCTGCCTCGGCCTCGCCGTGGAGATCGTGGAGCCCGCGGGCTTCGACGTCTCGGATCGGCACCTGCGCCGCTCCGGCCTCGACTATCTCGACCACGTGGCGATCACCCGGCACCGCGCCTTCGCGGCCTTCGAGGCGTGGCGGGCCGGGGCCGGCATCCGGCTCGTGCTCGCCACCACGGCGGGCGCCCTGCCCTACACGGATTTCGCCTTCCGCCCGGACGATTGCCTGATGGTCGGGCGCGAATCCGCCGGGGTGCCAGAGGCGGTGCATGCCGCCGCCGACGCCCGGGTGGTGGTGCCGATCCGGCCGGGCCTGCGCTCCCTCAACGTCGCGGTGGCGGCCGCGATGATCGCCGGGGAGGCCCTGCGGCAGACGGCGGGGCTATTGCAACCGGAGATCGAGGGCACGCCCGGGCGCCCTGCCCCCCCTTGATCGAGGAGGTCGCGGCGTTCGGCACGCCGATCCCGGCGGCGGACGACGGGTCCTGGTTCGCCGCCGAGTTCGCCGCCGTGGTGCGGATGGCCGCCTCCTGAGCGGCCTCCTCCGCGAGCCGCCGCCGCTCCTCCGCGTAGCCCCCGGCGATGACGAGATCGACCAGCCGCCGGGTCAGCCGGAAGGCCAGCCAGAACAGGGCGAGGCAGACGGCCGTCGCGGCGGCGGCCTTGAGCGGGTCCACGGGACTCCTCCGGAGATCTCCCCTATGTCGGGGCCCTCCTTGAACCGCGGCCGATCGCGTTGCAATTGGACTTCGCGCCGAGATCGGCCCCAGACCATGTCGTGTCGCGCTCCCGTGCCGGACCCGGTGACCCGGCGCGGGAGCCCCCCTGATCAGGCGGATCCCTTGCGCGAGACCTTCCACATCGAAGTCCTCGGACCGGAACCCGACGAGGTCCAGACGCGGATCTCCGTGCGCGTCGGCACCCTCGCGGGCGCCCAGGAGCGGGCGCTGCGGCTGTTCGCCCGCGCCCGGGTGCCGCAGCGGTCGGGCGAGCCGGCCCAGGCGGTCCGGGTCATCGACGGCGCCGGTCGGGAGGTGTTCTATCGCTCGCGCTTCGACGAGGGGGATTGAGGCGTCCGGAGTCCCGCCATGCGCACGGCCCTGATCCTGCCGGCCCTCGTCCTCGCGGCCTGCGCGCTGTTCCTGCGCAGCTACACCCTGCCCCCGGCCCCCGACCGGCGGGGCGGCACGACGCTCCTGCTGTCCTGGCCGGATCGCCCGGTCTTCGGCAGCCCGCGCGCCGCCTGCCTCGCGGCCCCGGCGGACCAGCGGGTCCTGCCCTGCCTGATCGCCTCGGTCACCCGCGCCCGCGACGACGGGATCGCGCTGGCACAGCTGCCGTTCTGCGCGACCTGCTACGCCCTGTCGGGGCGGATCGCGATCATCGGCCGGGACGAGGCGGCGACGCGGGCGCGGCTCGGAGAGATCGCCCGGTTCGGCTGGTAAGGCGGGCCCGGGCCACGGCCGCGCGGGCCCGCTCCAGCGCCCGGGCCAGCGGGAACAGGGGATCGTGCCCGGCCGCGACCAGGAGATGGGCGATCGGCCGGCGCTCCGTCCAGAAGGTGGAGCCGAGGGCGAAATCCGGCGGGGCGCAGGAATCGATCCGGTCGATGTCCCACGCGCCGGAAACCACCGCCGCGGTCAGGCGGTGGACGAGCTGGACACCGGGGGCGCCCTCCGTTTCCGTCTCGTCGTGGGCGATCTTCAGGACCCAGGCCTCGGAGCCGGTGACCGGCAGGATCAGGGAGGCGAGCGTCCGGTCCGCCCGGCGCAGGCGCGCGATCCGCACCCCGTCCGCGGCGCCGAGATCGGCCAGGGCGGCGCGCAGGAAGGCGACCTCCGCCGGCCGCTGACCCAGGCCGGTGCCGGCCCGATCCTTCCAGCCGGCCGCTTCGAGGGCGACGTGCTCGTCCAGGGCGCGGTCGAGGCCGGCCGGCGTGTCCACCATCTCCAGGGCCACGGCCCCCTCCGCCTCCAGGCGCGCCTGGGCACGGCGCAGCTTGCGCCGCCTCTGGCCGGAGAGGTGGCCGAGATAGGCCGCCCGCGCCTCCGGCGTGCGGGCGGTCAGATCGAGCAGGCCGCGGGCATGCGGCCAGTAGGCGGCACGGGCCGCCCCGCGCGCCGCCAGAAGCTGCGCCAGGGGCCCGTCAGCGGGGGCGTTCGGCAGGAGAAGCCGTGGCGGCAGGCCCAGCGCCCGGGGCGCGGCGAGCAGACCCGCGAGCGCCGTCTCCGGATCGGCGCCGTCGAGGAGCGGCGCGCCGAACGGACAGTAGCCGTGGGTCCAGCCCATCAGCAGCGGAAGCGGCAGGCCCCAGCGCCGCCGCGACACCCGGAACGGCCAGGCGGCGCGGAACCGCGCGCCCGGCTCCTCGGGGGGCCGGTCGGCGACGATCAGGAGACGCACCCCCGCCCCGAAGGCCCCGCGGGCGGCGAGCGCGTAGCCCGCCTCGTAGAACGGGTTCCGGATGCGGGCGGCGGCGCCCAGCGCCCGCCAGGCCGGGATCCAGGGCGCCGCCGGATCCAGGGGCCGGATCGCCGCAACCAGGCCCTGCGGGAGTGCGGCGGTGTCCGGCATTGCGACGCCGTCAGGTCGCGAGCCGGTGGCGGATCGCACCGGCGAAGCCCAGCACGTCGTAGCGCCACGCGGCGGCCCCGGCCCCGGCGGCGAGCAGGACCATGCGCAGCACCTGCCCCGGGGGCAGGAGGCCGCCCGGCATCAGGGCGATCCCGGCATTCACGGCGCCGCAGGCCAGGGCGAGCCCGGCGATGCCGGCCATGTCGGCCAGGGGCAGCGGCATCGTCGTGCCCTCCCGCCTCGCGCCGAACACCAGCACGAGGCAGGCCGCGCTCTGCCCCCCGGCGAAGGCGAGCGCCGCCCCGGGGGCGCCGAAGGTCGGGATCAGCAGGAGCGAGAGCGCCGCCACGGTGGCCAGGGTGGCGAAGGCGGCCGCCGCCTCGAGACCGCTGGTCCGGGTGAAGTAGATCACCTGTCCGAAATAATAGGCGCGGAACATCATCAGGATGCTGGCCAGGACCAGCACCGGGGCGAGCTGGCGGGCCTCGGCCCGGTAGTCGGGCCCGAGCAACACGGTGACCACAAGCTCGTCGAAGCAGAGGAAGAACACGGCGCCGAAGGCCGCGATCAGCGTCATCGCCCGGGCGGCGTCGCTCAGCACCCCCGAGGCCGCCTCCATGCCGCCGGTCCGCGCCTCGCGCTTGGCGATCGAGATCAGCGACAGGGCGATCGCCTCGCCGAACACGATGAAGCTCTGCCGCAGGAAGTCGGCCAGCGCCCCGTAGGCGCCGAGCCCCGCCGGCCCCACCGTCTTGGCGATGATCAGCCGGTCGAGGCTCTGGGCCAGGGCCGCGGTCCCGAAGGAGAGCACCAGGGGCCAGCCATAGGTGAACAGGCGCAGGGCCTCGGCCCGGCTGCCGCGGCCGGGCATCATCGGCGCGATGGTGGCGGCGGCCGGGAGCGAGGCAACCGCGTTGGCGGTCGCCACCGCGAAGGCGAGGTCGAGCGGATCGGCCGCGCGGTGCAGCGCCAGGCTGCCGAGGCCGAGGATCAGGACCGCCCGGCTCATCACCGAGGCCGCCACCGCCCCGACCCGCAGGCGCGTGCGCGCGATCTCGGTCGCGCCCTCGAACAGGGTGGTGCCGCAGGCCAGCGCCAGGATCGCGGCCGCCATCCGGCCCGGAACCAGGCCGAGCCCGGCCGCCAGCACGCTGCCGAGCCCGGCCAGCAGCAGCGTACCGGCCAGGATGCGCACCACGGTGCCGATCTGGGCCGGCTCGCGGGCCTCGTCGTAGAGGGCGAAGAACGCGAATTTCGGCCACTGGCAGGTCGCCCCGTAGAGCACCAGCGCCCAGGACAGGACGTACAGGTAGGTGCCGTAGCTCGCCGCCGGCGCGAGCCGGGTGAACACCGCCACCGAGGCCATGTTCAGGGCGGCGGCGAAGCCGCGCGAGCCGACATAGATCAGGCTGTGCCGGGCGATCATGATCGGGGCTCGGAGGCTCGTGTCCTCTCGCCCCGCTGGCCTATGATTTTCACAGGCCCGGATTGAAGCAGGGCGCGGACACCGCGCATCACCCTCCCCCCTCTGCAAGGGAGGGTGGCCCCCGAAGGGGGTCGGGTCGGGACGAAGTCCCGCAAGGGGGGAGCGACGGTGCAGAAGAAAGCGTAAGCCTTCATGAGGGCCACGCCCTTTTCTGAGCCCGCGCTCCCGAGCGGCCAGGACGGCCGCGCGGATCCTTCACAGGCATGCGCCAACCCTGCCCCGCCCTGGCACGGTCCGGTCCCGCGACGGGACGTATGGCGAGAGCCTGATGCATAACGGCCCGACCGGTGCAGCCGCCATGCCGGGCCATCAGCCCGCCCGCCGGATCAGGGACGTGCCGGTCATCTCGGCCGGCTGGTCAAGGCCCATCAGGGCCAGCAGCGTCGGGGCCACGTCGGCCAGCCGGCCATCGGCCAGGGACACCCCGTCGACGCCCACGAGCGTCACGGGGACCGGGTTGAGGGTATGGGCGGTGTGCGGCTCGCCGGTCTCGGGATCGCGCATCGTCTCGCAATTGCCGTGGTCGGCGGTGACGAGCAGCGCCCCGCCCTGGGCCGTCACCGCCTCCACCACCCGGCCGAGGCAGGCATCGACGGTCTCCACGGCCTTCACGGCGGCCGCGAGGCTGCCGGTATGGCCGACCATGTCGGGATTGGCGAAGTTCAGGATGATGAGGTCGTAGGCCCCCGAGCCGATCGCCGCCACGGCACGGTCGGTCAGCTCCGCGGCCGACATCTCCGGCTGGAGATCGTAGGTCGCGACCTTCGGCGACGGCACCAGGACCGCGTCCTGGCCCGGGAAGGGAGCCTCGAGCCCGCCGTTCATGAAGTAGGTGACGTGGGGGTACTTCTCCGTCTCGGCCATGCGCAGCTGGGTCCGCCCGGCCCGGGCGACTGTCTCGCCGAGCCCGTTCGGCAGGTCGAGGGGCCCGAAGAGGGTCTCGGCGAAGGCGTCGATCTCGAGGCTGTACTGGACGATGCCCAGGGCGGCGGCGAACCGGATCGTCCCCGCGCGGGGGAAGCCCGCGAAGGCCGGATCGAGGAGGGCCTCCAGGATCTGCCGGGTCCGGTCGGCCCGGAAGTTGAAGCTCAGGAGGCCGTCGCCGTCGCGCATGCCGGCGAAGTCGCCGATGACGGCGGGCCGCATGAACTCGTCCGAGATGTCCGCCGCGTAGGCCGCGGCCACCGCCTGCCCCGCCCGCGCGAACCGGGTCCCGCGCCCGGCGGTGAGGGCATCGTAGGCGATCTGGACCCGCTCCCAGCGCCGGTCGCGGTCCATCCCGAAATAGCGCCCGCACAGGGTGGCAATCCGCGCCCCCGGCGGCAGGGCGGTCTCCACCGCGGCGATACAGGCGGCGGCGGAACGGGGCGGCATGTCGCGCCCGTCCGTGAAGCCGTGGAGCCGGACCGGCACGCCCGCCGCGACCAGCAGGCGGGCCAGCGCCACCGCGTGGTCCTGATGGGCGTGGACGCCGCCCGGGGACAGGAGGCCGACGAGGTGGCAGGTCCCGCCGGAGGCGCGCAGGCGCTCGATGAACCGGCCCAGGGCCGGGTTCGCGGCCAGCGACCCGTCCGCCACGGCGGTGTCGATGCGCGGCAGATCCTGCAGGACGACGCGGCCGGCGCCGATATTGAGATGGCCGACCTCGGAATTGCCCATCTGCCCCTCGGGCAGGCCGACATCGGCCCCGAAGGTCCGCAGCCGCGCCCGGGGGCGCTCCCGCATCAGCCCGTCGAAGACCGGCGTCCGGGCCTGGCCGACGGCGTTGTCGGCGATCTCCTCCCGGAGGCCCCATCCGTCGAGGATCACGAGCATCACGGGGCGCGGGGTGCTGTCGGGCACGGTCACGACTCTCCTGGGCTTTCGGCGCGCAGCCGGGTCCTGCGGGCCGCGCGAGGCCGGACCCATGCGCGTGTCGATAATCGGCTTGGCCGCGCGAGACCACAGCCGCGGAGGCGGATCCGGTCACGGCCATGCGAAAGCGTCCCGATTCTGACAGCGCCGACTACGCATCGACGGGACCGCGGCATCGACGGGACCGCGGGCGCCCCCCGACCCGCCGGATCCCGGCGACCGTCCGATTTTCCGGCTCGGATCGTCGATGGCGGCGACCCGATGACCTCGAAGCCCCCCCCGGAGACTGACCAGGGATAACCGGAGCTAGAATACCTTGACTGATTGGCGCGGCTTCCAGGTCGTGCTAACTTGTCGAATGTGCTTGACAGGGATTCACCTGCCGTGTCCTTGCCCGAAATCGTGAGTTCCGAGACGAGCGCGGATCTGGCACTCGACATGGTCGGCCGGGCCTACCTGGCTCTGGCACTTCTCTACGAAACGGCTCATCCGGGGGAGTTCGACGACGTTCAGCGAAAGATCCGCGCGTTCGTCGAGGACAATTTCCGCATCGTCCAGGATATGAACCGGGGCGAAACTCTCACCGCCGGGACCGTCGAGGGCGCGTCTCACCTTGTGAACAGCATCCTGGCCGAGGCCGAGAACAAGATCGCGGCAATGATTCGGCCATCCCGGCATATGCGCGGTCAGACCATTACTTGATATCGCGCGCCGAGATCGGCAAGTGTTGCAGTCGAGCCATAATCCGGCGATAAATGATCCGCCGCCTCGATGCGCCGTGGCAGCAATAGCTCCAAACGTCGACAGTCTTAAAAGAGCGTGTTACCTGGCGGCTGGACAGCAATAAAACTACAAGCGTGATGATGGACAGCGACGATTGCGAGCGGGCCGTACGCAGTGCGGATATCGCGCTGGAGATCATGGTCCGGGCCTATCATGCTCTCGCAGTCGTCTACGAGTTATCCAATCCCGGTGCCTACACGGCGCTTCACGGCACGATGATGCCCTACCTGCGGGACGGTTTCAGCCCCGGAGCGCCGCGGGATGCCGCCGATCCGCAGGCCGCCGAGATGGTGTCCCTGGCCCTGGAGCGCATCGGCTGCGCGCTGGACGACGTTCGCTCCGACGTGGCGGCGGTCCATCGGTAAGGGCAGATACGCCCGATACAGCATCGCATACGTCGCTCTGACGACTGGCCCATCCGGCGGCCGGCCGCATCTCGACGGCCGCGCGCGAGACGTCAAAGGGCAGTGGCGGATTCGACGAAAAAACGCCTGACCCTGTGACTTCGCACGGGCACAACCGTAATGCCGTGACTGTACCGCTGCAAGTTCCCAGCAGCGCCTGTACAAGTTGGACCGAAACGCTGACAATTTCAGTAATATTGCAAAACAATTGACCAAAAACGTAGCTTGATGCTTGATTTGACCGTGCTTGACTCCGGACCTGATTTTTCCGAAGACTCTACGCCGATCACAAATCTAAAATATTTGCTTCAGCACAATCGAGCGCGAGGACCGAGAGGTGACGCAGGCTTTCGATACAGCGGATGACATGCGGGGTCTTTTGCGGCGCGATCGTCTGACCTGCACATGGGTCACGCCGTCCGGCGATTTGGATCTCGATACGCTTGGCGATGTCTTGGCATTCTTGCAAAATACCGTCGCAAATCTGGCTGTCATTACAAAAGATAACGATCTAGAAAATTTGAAGATCATCGGATTTCCGTCGTCAAAACTATTCGATACGTCGCCAAGCACGCAGCCTGGCCAAGTGCCAGGGAATGATTGTGGCCGAGCCCGCGAAGAGACCACTGGAGGTCATTCAAGGTCAGCGCAGGCGCCGGACATCCTCATCGTTTCGGGCGAAGATCTTCAAACACAGGACATCATAGAAAAATTTTGCGGATGTAAATTCATTTTATTTGATGGCGTTCGGAAAACCGCCGGGGGACGCGCCGCCTTCGAAAGGCTGGCCTCTGAAAAAAGATACTCTTTCGTCAATATGAATGCGGAGACCGATTACGCGCTGTTTATGCATCGCGCATTGAAGCCGACATTGCCGGTCCATTTCTTTACAATCGTACTCAATGGCGAGCCATTCATCCGATATCACGAGCATATGTTCCAAAGACTTCCATTTGAATGGCGTTGGCATATCGTCGAAGAGGTCGCTCAACTCACGCACGACACGGCGTGGAGTGTCGCGACGGGCGGCAACGTTCCGCAATCTTTCCATGCGAACGGGCGCAGCATTGACGGCACAAGTGCATACATCGATGACATAGCCGACCGATTTCCGAACAACGTGACTGTTTATAGGAAAAAGCCTGGCCATTTCTGGGACGGAAAAATCGAAATGGTGCGAGCGCCCCTCGCCAACTTGAATGAAGACTGCCTCCTGTGGCAGTTGGACTCCGACGAATTATGGAACCCCCGGCAAATCATCGCGATGCGATCGGCGTTTTTAGCGGATCCGTCGCGCACGGCCGCGTGGTTCTGGTGTAATTACTATGTCGGACCCCAATTGGGCATATCGACCCGGAACAACTATGCTCAAAACCCCAACCAAGAGTGGCTAAGGGTTTGGAACTATAAGCCCGGGATGGTTTGGCATGCTCATGAGCCGCCCATCCTGTTGAAGGCATATGATAACGCGGGCGATGTTCAGTTTCGCGACATGGGCAGAGAAAATCCTTTCTCCCACGCCGAAACCGAATCGCTCGGGGCCGTGTTCGATCATCTTTCCTACGTCCTCGAGTCGCAGCTCGCATTCAAGGAATCTTATTACGGGCTTAAAGGCGCCCTCAATCAATGGCGCAGACTTCAAGAGACCCAGCACTCAGCGGGCGATGAATCGGGGTCTTTAAGAGATTTTCTTTCGTGGGTGACGGACGATACCCAATATCGCTCCGTTCGAGCACTCGGTTGGAAACCGATTGCAGCTTATGATCAGTCCGCCAAATGCTGGACTTGGAATTTGCGATAACGGCTTATGGCCGACCGCGACAGGGGCGTTCACGCCGGAGGCTGAACACCGCGCATCGGCACGAGGGGTCCCGGCGCTTCGTTCCGGCAGCTGGCCGCACGGTCCGGGTCAAACGCCAATCGACCAACGAAAGCCGATCGATAAACGCCATCGGCTCGGCTCGCTCGCCCGGGGCGGCTTGCGCCCGCTCGCAACCTGGTGAACGGCTCAATCACGGTGAGAGGCGGCCTCGAGAAGCACCGTTCGCGCCGCGCGGCGCACGGCTGGGCCGGCGGAGCGCCGTCCTGCGAGGGGCTGCCTGAACACGATCCAGGCCTATCCTCGCGCGCGATCCGAACGCTCCCGGGCAACCCGGATCGCCACGACCGCCCAAGTCCCGGAGAGCCGTACAACGTCCAGCCTGTCCAGGTGGAGGGGCACGTGAAATCTCGCTGCCTGCAGCGCCGGACGGGGGTCCGCAGACGCGCGTCCCGCCGCGCTGAAGCATCGTCCCGAAGGGTGGCCGCCGGCTTTCGGCAAAAGACGATGCGCGTGCGCGCTTTCGCGCCACGCGCTCCCGGCCCGTCATCCGGCTGTCGCGGCGCCCTGCGATGGGCGCCGCATGTTGGAGGGCCTCTCATGTCCGCAAGTCGCCGCCAGATCCTTCTCAGCGGAGGCGCCGGTCTGGTCGGGCTGGCCTCGGGCCTCGCGCGGCCCGGCCTGAGCCGCGCCGCCGACCGGCCGGTCCTGAGCCACGGGCTGCAATCGGGCGATGTCGGCACCGACTCGGCCGTGGTCAGGGCCCGGTCCGACCGGCCCGCCCGGGCGATCATCGAGTGGGCGACCACCGAGCGCTTCTCCGAGATCCGCGGCGGGGTCTTCGCCGACGCCCTGCCCGAGACCGACGGCACCGTGAAGGTGGCGCTCACCGGTCTGCCGGCGGGCCAGGACGTGTTCTACCGGGTCCGCCTCCAGGACGTCGCCGCGCCGACGATCGTCGGACCGGCCCAGGTCGGGCGGTTCCGCACCGCGCCGGCGGACCGGCGCTCGGTCTCGTTCTGCTGGTCGGGCGACACGGCGGGCCAGGGCTGGGGCATCGACGAGACCCGCGGCGGCATGACCGTCTATTCCGCCATCCTGAAGAACCGGCCGGACTTCTTCATCCATTCCGGCGACACGATCTACGCCGACGGGCCGATCCAGCCCGAGGTGAAGCTCCCCGATGGCAGCCTCTGGCGCAACCGGGTGACCGAGGCGGTCGCCAAGCCGGCCGAGACGCTGGAAGAATTCCGCGGCCGGCACAAGTACAACCTCACCGACCGGAACGTGCTGGCCATGAATGCCGCCGTGCCGATCCTGGCGCAATGGGACGACCACGAGGTCACCAACAACTGGTGGCCGGGCGAGCCCCTGACCCGGGCCGAGCACCTGAAGAAGAAATACACCGACCCGAACGCGCTCGCCCTGCAGCTGCGCGCGTCGCGGGCGTTCCACGAATACATGCCGATGCGCTTCGAGCCCTCGGAGCCCGGCCGGGTCTATCGCAGGATCGGCTACGGCCCGCTGGTCGATGTGTTCATGCTCGACATGCGCTCCTACCGGGGCCCGAACGGCGAGAACCGCCAGACGGAATACGGCCCCGACGCCTACTTCCTGGGGCCGCAGCAGATCGCGTGGCTGAAGCGGGCGCTGCTCGATTCGCGCGCCACCTGGAAGGTGATCGCCGCCGACATGCCGCTGGGCCTCGTGGTGACCTACGACGTCGACCGCAATTTCGGTTCGGAGGCGGTGGCGCAGGGCGACGGACCGCCCCTCGGGCGCGAATTGGAGATCGCCGACCTGCTGCGCTTCATCAAGAGCGCCGGGATCCGCAACACCGTCTGGCTCACGGCCGACGTGCACTACACGGCGGCGCATTACTACGACCCCGACAAGGCGCAGTTTCAGGATTTCGACCCGTTCTGGGAGTTCGTCTCCGGGCCGCTGCACGCCGGCACCTTCGGCCCGAACGCCCTCGACGACACGTTCGGCCCGCAGCTGCGCTTCGTGAAGGCGCCCGACAAGGGGCAGGTCAACCTGTCGCCGGCCGCGGGCTACCAGTTCTTCGGCCATGTGGCGGTCGACGGCGCCACCGAGCAGATGACCGTGACGCTGAAGGACGCGGCCGACACCGACCTCTGGCACGTCACCCTGGATCCCGCGAAGGCGTGACGGTGCCCCGCGCGGGGCGCGATCAGAAGAAGATCGGCCGCGCGCTGGCGGAAATCTCGCCGAGCACCGTGCCGGTGGCCGGCTCGACCTCCTTGAGCACCACGTCGTAGCCCCAGAGGTCGGCGAGGTGCTGGAGCACGCGCTTGGCGTCCTCCTTCTGCAGGGTGATCTTGTTGATCGCCTTGTGGTGCAGGATCAGGCGCCGGTCGCCCTCGAGATCCACGTCCACCACCTCGATGTCGGGATCGAGCCACGCGACGTCGTACTGGCGGGCGAAGGACCGGCGCATCTTGCGGTAGCCGCGCTCGTCGTGGATCGCCTCCACCCGCAGTTCCGGCTCCTCCGGGTCGTCGACCACGTGGAACAGGCGCAGGTCGCGCATCAGCTTGGGCGACAGGAACTGCTGGATGAAGCTCTCGTCGCGGTAATTCTCCCAGCAGTCGCGCAAAACCGCCATCGGATCGCCGGTGCCGGCGATCTCGGGGAACCAGTCCCGGTCCTCGTCGGTGGGCTGCTCCACGATGCGGGCGATGTCCTGCATCATCGCGAAGCCGATCGCGTAGGGGTTGTGGCCGCCATAGGAGCGGTCGTCGTAGTTCGGCTGCCGGATGACGTTGGTGTGCGACTGGAGAAACTCCAGATAAGCGGCCTCGCCGATCTGACCCTGCGCCGAGAGCGCGTTCATGATCCGGTAGTGGACGTAGGTGGCGCAGCCCTCGTTCATCACCTTGGTCTGGCGCTGCGGGTAGAAATACTGCGCGACGAGGCGGACGATCCGCAGGATCTCGCGCTGCCACGGGCGCAGCCGGGGGGCGACCTTCTCCAGGAAGTAGAGGATATTCTCCTGCGGCAGTTCGAGCAGGGCTTTGCGCCGCTCGGCGACCAGGTCCGGCCGCACCGCGCCGACCTTCTGCGGCAGGGTCCGCCACAGGTCGTTGTAGATCTGCTCGCCGTGCTCGATCCGCTCACGCTCCCGCCGCTGCTCCGAGGCGAGGTCCGGCCGCTTCTTGCGCGGATAGCGGTGGACGCCCTGGCTCATCAGCGCGTGGGCGGCGTCGAGCATCTGCTCGACCGCCTGGTGGCCGTAGCGCTCCTCGCAGCGGGTGATGAAACCCTTGGCGAAGTCGAGGTAATCCAAGATCCCTTCGGCATCCGTCCATTGCCGGAACAGGTAGTTGTTCTTGAAGAAGTGGTTGTGGCCGAAGGCCGCGTGGGCGATGACCAGCGTCTGCATGGTCGCCGTGTTCTCCTCCATCACGTAGGAGATGCACGGGTCGGAGTTGATGACGATCTCGTAGGCGAGCCCCATCAGGCCCCGGCGATAGCCGGCCTCGTGCTGGGCGAAGTGCTTGCCGAACGACCAGTGCTTGTAGAACAGCGGCATGCCGATCGACGCGTAGGCGTCGAGCATCTGCTCGGCCGTGATGATCTCGATCTGGTTCGGATACCAGGACAGGCCGAGCTGCGGCCCGGCCACCGCCTCGCAGGCGTCGTGGATCCGCCGGATGGTGTCGAAGTCCCAGTCGTTGCCGGTGAACAGGGGTTTCTGGCCACCGGAGATGATCTGGGGCGTCCGTGCCTTGACGAGCGTCATGCGGCCTCCCGTGTCTTCGGACCGTGCCCCGCACCGGCGCGGGACAGGAGCTCCCTCCCCCCTCTGCGGGGGAGGGTGGCCCCTGCGTCAGCAGGGGTCGGGAGAGGGGAGCGAGGGTGCAGAACGAAGCTCTGGCCTACACGAGAGCTGCGCCCCTTCCGGAAGCCGGGTTCCCCTCTCCCGACCCCCTTCGGGGGCCACCCTTCCCCGCAGAGGGGGGAGGGAGACGCGGCGCGGGTCATCTCACGCCTCCGCCTCGGCCTTGGCGTCCTTGCGGCCGAACAGCTCGCGGAACACCGGGTAGATCTCCCGCCGGTGGTTGACCTTGCGCATGGCGATCGGGCCGCCGGCCTTGGCAATCGCCTCGTAGGTCCGCCACAGGGTGGTGCGGTGCTCCACGAACCCGGCGCGGGGGCCGTTCTCGTCGCCGACCTCCAGATAGGCGAAGTGCTGGCAGGCCGGCAGGATATGCGCCCGCAGGAGGTCCGTCGAGGTCGGCGCGTCGGAGGAGACGTTGTCGCCGTCCGAGGCCTGGGCGGCGTAGATGTTCCAGTCGTTGGGGTCGTAGCGCTCGGCGATGATGCGCTTCATCTCCACGAGCGCCGAGGAGACCAGCGTACCGCCGGTCTCGCGGGAGCCGAAGAAGGTTTCCTCGTCGACCTCGGTGGCCCGGTCGGTGTGGCGGATGAACACGATCTCCACGTGGCGATAGCGGCGGGTCAGGAAGATGTGCAGCAGGATGTAGAACCGCTTGGCGAGGTCCTTCATGTGCTCGGTCATCGAGCCGGACACGTCCATCAGGCAGAACATCACGGCCTGCGCGATCGGCCGCGGATACGGCTCGAACCGGCGGAAGCGCAGGTCGATCGGGTCGACATAGGGGATCCGCTTCGACCGCTCGCGCAGCTTCAGCAGCGCCTCCTCCACGTCCGGCCGCTCCGGATCGCCCTCCGGCAGGGCGTCGAGCCGCGCCACCAGGGCCGCGACCTCGTCGGGCTTCGGCCGCTTGAGGGCGATGCGCCGCGACATCGAGTTGCGCAGGGTACGGGTGAGCGCGAGGTTGGCGGGGGAGCCGGTCACCGTGTAGCCGGCCCGGCGCAGCCCCTCCGTGTCCACCACCGCGAGGCGGCGCTTGGCGAGGTCCGGAAGCTCCAGATCCTCCAGGAAGAGTTCCAGGAATTCCTCGCGGGTGAGCACGAACCGGAACGCGTCCTCGCTGTTCTCGCCGCCCTCCCCGCCCTCGCCGGAGCCGCGCCCACCGCCGCCGCCCGGCGGCCGCTCGATCGTGTCGCCCTCCACGTAGGTCTTGTTGCCCGGCAGGATGTGATCCTGCAGGCCGGTGCCCGGCTGGCGGGAGAAGCGGGGCTCGCGCACGCCGTCCGCGGGCACGGTGACGCGGCCGTCCTTGCCGAGATCCTTGATGTCCTTCTCGCGGGCGGATTCCCGCACCGCGCGCTGGGCGACATCCTTCACGCGCCGCAGGAAGCGCTGCCGGTTGGGGAGGCTCTTGCCCCCCGGGTTCAGGCGTCGGTCGACGATGTGCATCCGCTGCGAAAACCCTCGTCCCGCGTGGTCCGGCCGGTTCTAGCCTCCCGTTATACCATGCTGCCGTCCGAAAGAGTCTTCCCTCTTTCGCACAGTCTGGTCTAACGCGCCGCTCCCGCATGATGTGTTCGGAAAAGCGGTTTTCCCTTTTCCCACGTCATGCTTGCGAGCCTCGCCGGCCGGTCGTCCGAAACTATGGCGGCGGAGGGTCCGAAACTTGTCCGCCCGGGCTGGCCCCGGGCGGATTCTTCGTCCCTCAGCCGGCCTGCTTCACCCGCATGTACCATTCCACCAGGCGGCGGACCTGCCGCTCGGTGTAGCCGCGCGCCACCATGCGGTCGACGAACTCGCCGTGCTTCTTCTCGGTGTCGCCGTCCTTCTTCGAGCCGAAGGAGATCACAGGCAGCAACTCCTCCACCTGGGAGAACATCCGCCGCTCGATCACCTCGCGCAGCTTCTCGTAGCTGGTCCAGCTCGGGTTGCGGCCGCCATGCTGGGCCCGGGAGCGCAGGGCGAACTTCACGACCTCGTTGCGGAAGTCCTTCGGGTTGGCGATCCCGGCGGGCTTCTCGATCTTCGTCAGCTCCTGGTTCAGGAGTTCCCGGTTCATGAGCTGGCCGGTCTCGGCGTCCTTGAAGTCCTGGTCCTCGATCCAGGCGTCGGCATAGTCGATGTACCGGTCGAACAGGTTCTGTCCGTAATCGTGGTACGATTCGAGATAGGCCTTCTGGATCTCGTGGCCGATGAACTCCGCGTAGCGCGGGGCCAGCTCGGTCTTGATGAATTCCAGGTACTTCTTCTCGGTCTCGGGCGGGAGCTGCTCGCGCTTGAGCGACTGCTCCAGCACGTACATCAGGTGGACCGGATCGGCCGAGACCTCGGTGGTGTCGTGGTTGAAGGTCGCCGCCAGCACCTTGAAGGCGAAGCGGGTGGAGATCCCGTCCATGCCCTCGTCGACGCCGGCGGTGTCCTTGTACTCCTGCATCGAGCGGGCGCGGGGATCGACCTCGCGGAGCGATTCGCCGTCATAGACCCGCATCTTCGAGAAGGCGTTGGAATTGGCGTGCTCCCGCAGGCGCGACAGCACCGAGAAGCGCGCCAGCATCTCCAGCGTGCCCGGCGCGCAGGCCGCGTCGGACAGTTCCGAGCTGGAGATCAGCTTCTCGTAGATGTGCTGCTCCTCCGTGACCCGGAGGCAGTACGGGACCTTGATCACGTAGATCCGGTCGATGAAGGCCTCGTTGTTCTTGTTGGTCTTGAAGGTCTGCCACTCGGATTCGTTCGAGTGGGCCAGGATCACGCCGGTGAACGGGATCGCGCCGATATTCTCGGTGCCGACATAGTTGCCCTCCTGCGTCGCCGTGAGCAGGGGGTGCAGCATCTTGATCGGCGCCTTGAACATCTCGACGAATTCGAGGACGCCCTGGTTCGCCCGGTTCAGGCCGCCCGAATACGAGTAGGCGTCGGGATCGGCCTGGGACAGGGTCTCCAGGCGGCGGATATCGACCTTGCCGACCAGCGAGGAGATGTCCTGGTTGTTCTCGTCCCCCGGCTCGGTCTTGGCGATGGCGATCTGGCGCAGGCGCGAGGGCCGGACCTTGATCACCTTGAACCGCGAGATGTCGCCGTTGAACTCGTCGAGGCGCTTGAGCGCCCAGGGGCTCATCAGGCCGGTGAGCCGCCGCCGCGGGACGCCGTAGCGCCGCTGGATCTCCTCGCCCATGGTCTCGGGGTCGAACAGTCCAAGCGGGCTCTCGAAGACCGGCGAGACCTCGTCCCCGGCCTTGAGCACGTAGACCGGGTGGACCTCCATCAGCAGCTTCAGCCGCTCGGCGAGCGACGACTTGCCGCCGCCGACCGGTCCGAGCAGGTAGAGGATCTGCTTGCGCTCCTCCAGCCCCTGCGCGGCGTGGCGGAAGAACGAGACGATCCGCTCGATCGTCTCCTCCATCCCGTAGAACTCGCGGAAGGCCGGGTAGGTCCGGATCGTCCGGTTCATGAAGATCCGGCCGAGGCGCGAATCCTTGGAGGTATCCACGAATTCGGGCTCGCCGATCGCCGCCAGGATGCGCTCGGCGGCCGAGGCATACATCAGCGGTTCGTCGCGACAGGCTTCGAGGTACTCGGAGAGCGTCATCTCCGTGTCGCGGCGGGCCTCGTACCCTCGGGCGAAGCTCTGGAAAAGGTCGTTCGTCGCATGCATCGGCATTCGATAACCCTCTCAGACCGTGACAGCTTCATCCTGTATCGGCTCGGATGCAACCGACAGGCCCGCTTTTGTCGCAGTGCGGCGAGCAAGGCGCCCGGCATGTCGATTGCTTGCAACACCTCCGGCACCTGAAGGCCGCGGAACCGAGACTCTGTGCCGTCTCAGGACGCCTGTCGAGGGCCGCAAAACTGCGCAGGCGTCGCGGATCTGTGCCGCGACTCACAGATCGGTGCCCTCTTTCTTGGCATCGTCACCCGACTTGGCCCCCGCTGCGCCGACCGTGATTTTGACGGTCTGCGTCTGGACTTGCCCGTCAGCGCCCTTCACTTCGAAAGTCACCTCGTCGGATCCGGTGAAACCGGTGTTGGGCTGATAGAACAGCGCCTGGACGGCGGCCTCCTTGTTGGGGCATCGATAGCTCGCCGGCGTTTTGAGCTTGCCGACCCTGGTGATCACCGAGCCGTTCTTCGGCGGCCCGGAGACCTTGAACTCGGGCATCGGTCCAGGAGAACAGTCCTTCTTGAGGTTGGGGGCGATCTCCAGCCGCACCGTCTTGCCGGGGGCGACGGTCTTGGATCGGCTCGCCGGGGACTGGGCCAGCGCCGGCCCGGCGAAGGCGAGGCTTCCGGCAAGCAGCGCGGCGAGCGGACGAAGGGCGATCATGACAGCGTCTCTCCGGTGCCGAAGCGGGCGCGATCTCCGGACCCATCTCCGGGCGCCCCGTCCATCGGTCAAGGACCATGTGGGGACGCCCGGGACGGGCGTCGAGGGCAGCCGGCACCTGCCGGGGCGCCTTTCCCGATCGCGCGGCGATCGCGACCGGCCCCAAGCCCTCAAGTCGTCGCGCCGAACCGCGTCCGGTTCGGCGGCGCGCGCTCTAATCCTGGAGCACCGCCGCCACGACGCCGGTGACGCGGGCGATCTGCGCGGCATCGAACTCCCCCGCCAGGGCGGCGGCGAGCCGCGCCTCGACCCGGGTGCGCTCCCCGGCCTCGGCGATGGGCGTCGGGGGGATGTCCTGCTCGGCGAGGCGGCAGACCCGGCGGATCGTCTCGGCGGCCGCGAGCAGCTTATCCCGGTCGCTGGGCCCCATCTCCCAGAGGGGGTTGCGCAGGCGGCTGATCACCCGCCGCGCGTCGCGATACTCCCGGTCGACCGTGGTGGCCGCCTCGATCTGACTGACCAGGAACATCAGTTCCAGCACTTCGGAGGCCGCCTCCGGACAGGTGCGGACGATCCGCATGATGCGGGCCATCAGTTCCTGGCTGGGCGACAGCTTGTATTTGGACGCGGGCATGCGGGCGACAACGCGAGTTCCTGCCGGAAAGTTCGCCACGCAGTTGCAAGAGCGCTGCCGCGCCGCCGGGCCGGGGGTCTTACGCCTCCGTGTCTGGCAGGACGCGCAGGTCGTCGAGCAGGGCGCGGCAGGCGCGCAGTTCCCGGAGCGCCTCCGCCAGCGCCGCGCGATACGAGGCCGCGAGCGTGCCGTCAGAGGCCGCCGCCTCGGCCTCCTGGACCAGGGGCTCGGCCGCCACCGCCTCGCCGCGGCCGACGGCCTGGACGAAGCGGACGCCGTTCTCCTTGAGCACCCGCTGCGCCCCCGCGATCGTGTAGCGCTGCACATACAGGAGCTGGCGGATGCCGGCGACGAGCTCGATATCCTGGGGCCGGTAATAGCGCCGTCCGCCCGCCCGCTTCACGGGCCGGATCTGGCCGAATCGGGTCTCCCAGAAGCGCAGGACATGCTGGGGCACATCGAGTTCCTCCGCGACCTCGCTGATCGTGCGGAACGCGTGGGCGCTCTTCTCGCCGGTCTCGGCGGTCTGTTCGGCGGCGAGGGCTGGGGGCATGGCGGTCTGATGCGGCGCGGGCGTCGATCTTGCCGGTCCGCGGGGCCGGGCTCAAGCCTTACCGGGGGGCGAAGAGAATATTGTTTGCCGCCCTGGCGCCGCCGGCACCGGTCCTCGCCGCAGTGCTGCCACGCGCCCTCCCTCCGCCTCTACGGGGGAAGGAGATGCAGGACGGTGTCCGGCCATTGCCGTCATCTGGAAGCGATGTGTGGACAGGGCAGTCCCGCACGCGGGGAGACAAGCGCGTCACCGTTGTGGCGGCCCGTCATCGAGCCGCGGGGCCCGGCTCACTCGTCGTCGTCGTCGTGGCCGTTCGCGCCGTTGAGGCCGTTGATCTTGGCCTTCAGCACGTTCGAGGGCTTGAACACCATCACCTGACGCGGCTCGATCGCCACCTCGACGCCGGTCTTCGGATTGCGGCCGACGCGCTTGCCCTTGCTGCGCACCACAAACGAGCCGAACGAGGACAGCTTCACCGTCTCGCCGCTCGCCAGACAGGCGCAGATCTCCGACAGCACGGTCTCGACCAGGGCGGACGATTCGGTTCGTGACAGGCCCACCTGATGGTAGACGGCCTCGCTCAAGTCGGCGCGCGTCACCGTCTTGCCTGCCATACGTGTCCCCTCGCCCGCATCGCTCGCCCCATGGCGTCGGGCGCGGCGATCGATGCCGCGCCGAACAGTGAAGGCGTATCCCTATGATCCGGCACGCTAATCGGCGCTCCGCCCCCGGTCAACCGCGCGGGGACGCCGATTTGTTTCAGGCGTGTCACCAGCGGATCAGAGCCGCCCCCCAGCTGAAGCCGCCGCCGATCGCCTCGATCATCACCAGATCGCCCGCGCGGATGCGGCCGTCCCGCCGGGCCACGTCGAGGGCGAGGGGGATCGAGGCGGCCGAGGTGTTGCCGTGGCGGTCGACCGTCAGCACGATCTTCTCCCGGGCGATCCCGAGCTTGTCGGCCGAGGCCTCGATGATCCGGCGGTTGGCCTGGTGGGGCACGAACCAGTCGAGATCGGCCGCCGTGAAGCCGGCCTGCGTGAAGGCCTCGACGATCACGTCGGTGACCTGCCCGACGGCGAACCGGAACACGTCCCGGCCGGCCATCCGCAGGTGGCCGGTTTTACCGGTCGAGCCCGGGCCGCCGTCGACGTAGAGCTTTTCGCGGTGCCGCCCGTCCGAGCGCAGGCTGGTGCTGAGGACGCCGCGGCCCGCCGCATCCGCCCGCGCCTCGAGCACCACCGCCCCGGCGCCGTCGCCGAACAGCACGCAGGTGGTGCGGTCCTCCCAGTCGAGGATCCGCGAGAAGGTCTCGGCGCCGATCACCAGCGCCCGGCGGGCCGCCCCGGTGGTCAGGAACTTGTCGGCGGTGGCGACCGCGAACACGAAGCCGGCGCAGACCGCCTGCAGATCGAAGGCCGCGCCCTGGTGGATGCCGAGCGCCGCCTGGATCTGGGTGGCGGTGGCCGGGAAGGTGTGATCCGGCGTCGAGGTCGCGCAGATCACCAGGTCGATGTCCTCCGCCGTCAAGCCGGCATCGGCGAGGGCAGAAGCGGCCGCCCGCGCCCCGAGGACCGACGTGGTCTCGCTCGCATCGGCGATGTGGCGCTGGCGGATGCCCGTGCGCTGGACGATCCAGTCATCCGATGTGTCGACCCGCTCGGACAGGGCTGCGTTGGTCACCACCTGCGCGGGCAGGCTCGATCCGGTCCCGACCACCACCGAACGCAGCGCCTGCGGAGACTCTATGCGGAGGGCTGACATCGCTTTCCTTCCCGGGCGGCGGGGACCTCGGACATCCCCGCTGACCGTCAACGCCTTGACCATGCTGTTCGAATCGCCACCCCCTCACGGACAGGGAGGAGCGCCGTCCCGTCTTCGCGTGAACGCCATAGAGCGGTGTGCGGGCCCGCACACCGTATCTTCTCCGGACGGTCAGGCCGGCGCCAGGGCCGCCGTCTGGTCGAGCATCTCGCGGATCGTGCGGATCATGTCGTGGCGGGCCATGTCGTGCGCCAGGTCGACCGCCGCGGCAAAGCCCTGCGCGTTCTCCGAGCCGTGGCTCTTGATGACGATGCCCTCCAGGCCGAGGAACACGCCGCCATTGGCGCGGCTCGGATTCATCTTGTCCCGGAGCGCCCGGAAGGCCTGCCGGGCGAACAGGGCGCCGATCTTGGCCGCGAGCGTCCGGGTCATGGCGGCCCGGAGATAGGTGCCGATCTGCTTGGCGGTGCCCTCGGCGGTCTTGAGGGCGATGTTTCCCGTGAAACCCTCGGTCACCACGACGTCGACGGTGCCGCGCCCGAGATCCGTGCCCTCGACGAAGCCGTGATAGGCGAGCCCCGGGTTCTCCATCTCGCGCAGCAGCCGGGCCGCCTCCTTGACCGCCTCGTTGCCCTTCATCTCCTCGGTGCCGACGTTGAGCAGGCCGACGGTCGGCCGGTCGAGGTCGAACACGATGCGGGCCATGGCCGAGCCCATCACGGCCATCTCCACGAGGTGCTCGGCATCGGTGCCGATGGTGGCGCCGACATCGAGCACGACGCTCTCGCCGCGCACGGTCGGCCACAGGCAGGCGATGGCCGGCCGCTCGATGCCCGACATGGTCTTCAGGCAGATCTTGGACATCGCCATCAGGGCGCCGGTGTTGCCGGCCGACACGCAGGCCTGGGCCTGCCCGTCGCGCACCGCCTGGATCGCCTGCCACATGGACGACTTGCCCCGGCCCTGGCGCACCGCCTGGCTGGGCTTGTCGTCCATGGCCACCGCCACGGTCGTGTGGCGGATCTCCACGCAATCCTTGAGCCGGGGCTCCTTGGCAACCAGCGGGGCGATCACCGCCTCGTCGCCGAACAGCAGGAAGGTGGTGTCGGGATGGCGCTCTCGGGCGAGGGCGGCGCCCGGCACGACCGTGGAGGGCCCGTGGTCGCCGCCCATGGCGTCGAGCGAGATGCACACGCGTTGGGACATGTCGGTAGCGGGTCGCGGGTCTCGGCGGGGGATCCGGCGGGACGGGCCCCGCCGGGCGCGGCGGACCATAGCGATACCGGCCCGGCGGGCAAATGAAATCGGGCGCCGGGCGGTTCCGTTCTCCGCCCGGCGACGCCGCAGCGCCGGTTTCGAGCCGGGCTTTCCGACGGTCGATCGCATCCCCGGGTGTCCTCCGCCCTGCGGGGAGGCCAGGAGGGCGCGTGGCGGCACTGGACCGCCGTGCCCGTCGACGGGATGATGAACACACATCTGAAGGGTGAAACCGCAAGCCCGGGCCGGAGCCAGTGACCGCCGCGCCCGCCGGCGGGGGCGGTTCGCAACGGCGCCGCCGGGCACTAAGTCCGTGCCACGCGCGGCCCCGCTCCTGCGGTCGCGCCCGGGACCTCGGCATGGGTGAATCCTCTGCGACCTGGCAGCGCCGCGGCCCGATCCGCCCCGGCCTTGACCCGCTGGGCGCGATCCTCGCCCTCCTGATCGGGCCGAGCCTCCTCGCGCTGCCCCTGATGATCGCACGGCCGAACAGGATCGCCGCGGGCACGTCCCTCATGGCCTGGTCGGCCCTGCCGGCCGGCGCGGCGCTCGCCCTCCTGGTCGTTCTCGGACTCGCCGCGACGCTGCTGGCCCTGCGGATCCCGCCGCCCCTGCGGCTGGCCGCGGCGGCTGCCGCGCTCCTGCTCCTGGGCCTCGCGGCCGGCTGGGCGGCCGACCACCTGACGCCGCCCGGCGATCGCTACAGCCGGGTCTCGCCGGATGCGGGCTGGTGGCTGGCCTTCGTGGCCGCCGGCCTCGCCACCGGCGACGGGCTGGCGCGCCTGCGGCCGGGCCCCGCGATGCGGGTCGCGGCGCTCGCGGCGATCCTCGTCCTGGGGGGCCTCGCCCTGCGCTCCGGGTTCTGGGACAACCTCTCGCTCCTGCGGGAATATGCCGGCCGCGCCGACACCTTCGGCCGGGAGGTCCGGACCCATCTCGGCCTCGCCCTGTCGTCGGTGGCCGCCGCCGCCGCCCTGGGGATCCCGGCCGCCCTCCTGGCGCGCCCGATCCCGGCCCTGCGCGGGGCGCTGCTCGGGGTCCTCAACGTCGTACAGACCATCCCGTCCATGGCGCTGTTCGGGATGCTGATCGCGCCGCTTGCCTGGATCGGCCGGACCATCCCCGGGGCGGCGGGCCTCGGGATCGCGGGGATCGGCGCGGCGCCGGCCTTCCTGGCCCTGTTCGCCTACGCGCTCCTGCCGGTGGCGGCCGCGACCGTCGCGGGGCTCGACGCCGTGCCCGGGCCGGTGCGCGACGCCGCCCGGGGCGTCGGCATGACCGGGCGACAGCGCCTCGCGCAAGTGGAGCTGCCCCTGGCGCTGCCGGCGATCCTCACCGGGATCCGCATCGTCCTCGTCCAGAATATCGGGCTGGCGGTGATCGCCGGCCTCGTGGGCGGCGGCGGCCTCGGGGTGTTCGTCTTCCAGGGCATCAGCCAGACCGCGGGCGATCTCGTCCTGCTCGGGGCGCTGCCGACCGTCGCCCTGGCCAGCGCCGCCGCCGTGCTGCTCGACGCCGTCATCGAACTCAGCCGCGGGCCCGGGGCCGGGGCGGAGCGGACGCCGTGAGGCCGGATCCGATGATCGCGCTCGCCGGGGTCGGCCGCGTCTACGGCGGGCGCGCGGTCGTGGCGGAGGTCAGCCTGCAGGTCGCGGCCGGCACGATCCTGGCGATGGTGGGCACGTCGGGGTCCGGCAAGACGACCCTGCTGCGGATGATCAACCGGCTGATCGAGCCGAGCACCGGCACGATCCGGATCGCCGGCCGGGACATCCGGGACGCCCCGCCGCATGTCCTGCGCCGCGGCATCGGCTACGCCATCCAGGGGCACGGCCTGTTCCCCCACCGGAGCGTGGCGGAGAATATCGGGGTCGTGCCGCGGCTCCTCGGCTGGGACCGCCGCCGGATCGACGCCCGGGTCGACGCGCTGCTGAGCCTGTTCGACCTCGATCCGGTCGCCTACCGGAACCGGCTGCCGGCGGCCCTCTCGGGCGGCGAGCAGCAGCGGATCGGGGTTGCCCGGGCGTTGGCCGCCGAGCCGCCGGTCCTGCTCATGGACGAGCCGTTCGGCGCCCTCGATCCGATCATCCGGGGCCGGGCCCAGGCGGATCTGCTGGCGATCCAGAAGCGCTACGGCACCACCATCGTGCTGGTGACCCACGACATGGACGAGGCCCTGCGCCTCGCCGACCGGATCGCCGTGATGGACCGGGGCCGGCTCGTCCAGGAGGACGCCCCGGCGGCGCTGATCGGCGCGCCGGCGTCGGATTTCGTGCGCAGCCTCCTCGGCGTCGGCGACCGGGCCTTCCAGCTCATGGCCCTGCGCGTCGTCGACGACCTCGTCGAGCCCGGCCCGGCGCCGGGCGAGCCGATCCCGGCCGGGACCTCGGTGCGCGCGGCCCTGGCCGAGAGCCTCTGGTCGCGGCGCCCGGCCCTCCCGGTCAGCCGCGACGGCGTGCTCCTGGGCCGGGTGACGCGCGCCGCCCTCGAAGCGCAGGGCGGCAGCCCGTGAACCGGGCCTCCCAGGTAGCGAAATTCGCGCTCCTCGCCCTGCTGGGCGCGTTCCTGGTGATGCCGGAGCGCTTCGCGGGGCTGTTCCGCCCGTTCGCGCCCGGCGGCACGGCGCCGATCTACGCGCAGACCCCGCTCCTGACGCTCGCCATCGACCACCTGCTGCTGGTCGCTGCCGCGACATTGGCGGCGAGCGTGCTGGCCGTGAGCTGCGCCGTCCTGGCGACCCGCCCGGCCGGGCGCGAGGTCCTGCCCTTCGCCCGCGCGGTGGCCAATCTCGGCCAGACCTTCCCGCCCGTGGCAGTGCTGGCGCTGGCGGTGCCGGTCTTCGGCTTCGGCACGGTCCCGACCCTGATCGCCCTCGTCCTGTACGGGCTGCTGCCGATCTTCGAGACCGCGCTCACCGGCCTCGCCGGGCTCGACCCGGCCCTGATGGAGGCCGCCCGGGGCATGGGGCTGACCGACCGCCAGCGGCTCGTGCAGGTGGAGCTGCCGCTCGCCCTGCCGATGATTCTCTCCGGGATCCGGCTGGCCGCCGTCATCGGCCTCGCCACGGCGACCATCGGCTCCACGGTGGCGGCCAGCACCCTGGGCGAGGTGATCGTCTCGGGCCTGCTCACCGGCAACACCGCCTACGTCCTGCAGGGCGGCCTCGTGGTCTCGGCGCTGGCGATCCTGACCGACGCGGCCTTCCGCGCCCTGGAACGGGCAGCGGCACGACGGGCTGGATTTCGTTCCTAGAAGCGACGAGAAATCCGGCGGGGCCGTACGCGCGGCCCTGGGGCGTGGAACCCCCTGTCTGATGGTTGCTGCCGACCAGAACGGCACGCGCATCCTTGACCCCGCGGTCGGGGTGCCTGCGGCGCATGTCCAGGCGTTCCGGCGCGAAAGGTCGTCGGGACCGTTCAGACACGGTTTTCCAACGCCCCGGTTCGGGAGGGTCCAGGGCTCGTGTGCGGGGGCGCACCGCAGACCAAGGCCCGCCGGAAGGATGCGCCGTGGGCTCCAGCGATCCCGAGACGCGCATGCGCCAGCTCGCCCAGCTGCGCGCGGCCTACGACGCCTCCTGTTCGCGCCTGCCGGACGACGTCGGCAGCGCCGCACGCCATTCCAAGGCCCTTCTGAGGCGCAACCTCGTCATGCCGGGCGGGGTGCAGGACGGCAAGGGCGCGCGGACCGGCGGACCCTCCAGCGAGGGGCTCTGACCGGAGGACGATCCTCCGACGCGGGACACTTCGGAAGAATGCCACGCGATCGCAGCCCGGCCCGGACGTAGAAGCGCAACGTTACCGAGCGTTCCACCACCTGACGCAAATCGATCCGCTGCCGATCCCGACGACCGCGCATGTTTCCGCAGCACATATCAATTTGTGTTGAATATTTTTTACAACGGATTCAATAATCGACCGGCGATGCCGATTCGAACGGTGCGAAATCGGCAGCGATATCGCGAACGAACAATCTTGAACGCGCCGAACTGGGAGATCGCCATGACGTTTGAAAGGAGCCTCATCACATCATCGGCACGATGTGCGGCCGCGGCATTCGGTTTCCTGCTGCTCGTCCCGGTCACGGCAGGGGCCGAAGACATGGCGCGTCAGGGCGAATTCCGGATCACCTATACGGCGATCAACCCGGCCGTGCCGAAACCTGTGTCGATCGGCAACAACCGGTCGGCCTCGGCCATGATCCTCACGATGACCGCCGTCAACGAGGCGGGCAGTGGGCTCCTGCACAACATGGCCGGGCGCTGCTCTTCGAGCCCGCTGGTCGACAGCGGCGCGAAGACCTTCGAGAATCACGGCTACTGCGACTACGTCGATGCCGACGGGGACCACGTCTACGAGAAGTGGGACTATCCGGTGCAATCCATGGCGGCCGTGAGCGAGGGGACGGGCGCGTGGATCGGCGGTACCGGCAAGTTCGCGGGCCTGACCGGCACGATGACGATCCGCTCCCGGCGGCTGAACTCCCCCGTCGACGGCGCCACTCAGGTCGTCGGCGAGAAGCGCGGCAGCTACAGCCTCACCGACACGGTCGCGAGCGCCAAGCCGGATTGACCGGGCCGGGCTCCGGATCGGCGGGACAGGCGGCCCGACTTGACGGTATGACACCGGGCATGACGGCATCCATGACGCCCGCCGATCGCGACCGGTTCGAGAAGTGCCTGGCGCTCGCCGCGCAGGGCGCCACGGACGGCGAGCGCGCGGCGGCCCGGGCGGCGGCGGCGCGCATCGCCGCCGGTGCCGGCCTGACGCTGGCCGAGGCGACCCGCGCGGCGCCGCGTCCGCAGGCGGCCCGGCCCACCGGGTCGCCGCCGCCCCGGCGCCCCTATTCCTGGGCCCAGCCCCGGGAGCCGGTGAGGCCGATCACCGTCGCGGAGTTGCTGCAGCAGAAAGCGGAGACCGAGGCCTGGCGCCGGCGGGCCTCCACCGCCGCGGAGCGCCGACGGCGGCAGACCCGCGCGGAGCAGGACGCCTACACGGCGGAGCAGCGCGCCCGGCAGGCCGAGCGCGACCGGGACTGGGCGCACACCCGCGGCGGCGTGGCCGGGGCGCCCACCGAAGAGCCCTAGACCCTTGGTCCCGACAGCGCGCGGCCTCGGTTCGCGTGCGGCGTCACTGTTTCACCAGCTTGCACGTGCTCTCCGACAGGGGCTGGAACGCCTGCGCGCCGGGGATGGTCTTCAGGATGGTGTAGAAGTCCCACGGTCCGTGCGAATCCGCAGGCGCCTTCACCTGCGCGAGGTACATGTCGTGGACCATGCGGCCGTCCGGGCGCAGCGTGGCGTTGCGCGCGAAGAAGTCCTGGATCGGCAAATCGCGCATCTTGGCCATGACCCGCAGGCCGTCATCCGTCCCGGCGGCTTCGGCCGCCTTGAGGAAGTGGAGCACCGCCGAATAATCGCCGGCCTGCACCATGGTCGGCATCCGGCCGTCCATCCGTGCGGCGAAGCGCCGGGCGAAGGCCCGCGTCTGCTCGTCCATGTCCCAGTAGAAGCCCGTCGTCAGGATCATGCCCTGGGCGGCCTGCAGCCCGACGGAGTGGATGTCGGTCAGGAAGATGTTGAGCCCGCCCAGCGTCTGGCCGCCCTGCGGGATCCCGAACTCGCTCGCCTGCTTGATGGTGTTGATCGTGTCGGCCCCGGCATTGGCCATGCCGATGATCTTGGCGCCCGACCCCTGCGCCTGCAGCAGGTAGGAGGAGAAATCGGCGGTGGGGAACGGATGCTTGACCGAGCCGAGCACCCGGCCGCCCTTCGCCGTCACCACCCGGGTGACCTGGGCCTCCAGATCGTGCCCGAAGGTGTAGTCGGCGGTGATGAAGAACCACGTGTTCTTGGGATCGTCCGCTAGGGCCGTGGCGGTGCCGGCCGCGAGGGCATAGGTATCCCAGGTCCAGTGGGCGCCGGTCGGCGAGCAGGCGGCGTTGGTCAGCGCCATGGAGCCGGCGCCGGAATTGATGTCGATCTTGCCCTTGGCGCGCGCGACCTCCCGCACGGCGAGCCCCGCCACCGAGGAGTTGGTGTCGAAGATCGCGTCGACCCCCTCGGTGTCGAACCAGCGCCGCGCGATCGCGGAGGCGATATCGGCCTTGTTCTGGTGGTCGGCGAAGATCAGCTCGACCTTGCGGCCGTTGATCGGACGGCCGAAATCCTCCACGGCGAGCTGCGCCGCCGTCACCGATCCCCGGCCGGCGAGGTCCGAATAGCCGCCCGACATGTCGGTCAGGACGCCGATCTTGATGCCGCCGTCGGCATATTGCGCGGCGGCCGGCGTGACCGCGAGGGCGACCGCGCCGAACGCGGCCGCCGCCAGGGCCATGCCCCTCCCGCGACGCGCGCTCCGGTGCCGAGCCGGCCTCCGCCGTGACCGCGCCCAGGTCCCATCAGCCATAGAGATCCCCCCGTGTGTTGATCGTCTTGTCGGATCGCGATGCCGCGCGCCGCCGGCGGCTACGGGCCGCCCCCGGCCCCGGCGCCGAAGAACGCGAGCAGCGCTCCGTTGAAGCGCTGCACATCTTCGAGGTTCGTCAGATGCGCGCCGCTCAGTTCGAGATACTGCGCACCGACGATGTGGTCCGCCAGGTAGCGGCCCTGCGCCGGGGGCGTCGAGGCGTCGTGCGTTCCGGCGATCACCAGCGTCGGCACGCGGATCTGCGGGAGCTGCGCGCGGAAATCGGCATCGCGCACCGCCAGGCAGGCGGCCGCGTAGCCCTCCGCCGCCGTGGACGCGAGCGTCCTGCGCAGGGCCGCCGCCAGTTCGGGCCGGGCGGCCGCGTAATCCGGCGTGAGCCAGCGCGACACCACGGTCTCGGCGATGCTGCCGACGCCGTCCGCCCGGACCTTCTCGACGCGCCCGGTCCAGGTCTCCGGGGGGCCGATATAGGCGGCCGTGTTGCACAGGGCGAGGCGCCGCAACCGCTCCGGATGGTTCAGGGCGATCCACTGCCCGGTCAGGCCGCCCATCGACACACCGGCGAAATCGGCGCTGCCGATGCCGAGGTGATCCAGGAGGCCGAGGGCGTCCCGGCCGAGCTCGGCGATCGTGTAGGGTCCCGGCGGGACATCCGAGGCCCCGTGGCCGCGCGTGTCGTAGCGGATCAGGTGGAACCGGTCCGCGAAGGGTTCGACCTGCGGTGCCCACATGTCCAGCGCCGCGCCGAGCGAGTTGGACAACAGGAGCGCGGGTTTGGCGGGGTCGCCGTCGGTCCGGTAGTGCAACCGGACGCCGCCGAGGTCAGCGAAAGCCATCTGCGTGCCCTCCCCTTCAGAGATAGCTTCGGCCGTCGAGATAGGCCTTGCGCCAGCGCCGGATCTCGACGCGCGCGAACAGGCCGACCGCGTGGAAGGGATCCGCCTGGATCAGCGCCTCGGCCTCGGCGCGGGTCTCGACATCGACGACGTACAGGCCGCCGCCCGCGTCGCTGCCGTCGTCGTTCAGCTTCGCGCCGCAGGCGAGGAGACGGTCCTTGATCCGGTCGAGATAGGCGAGATGCGCGGCGCGATGCGCCTTGCGGACCTCCAGGCTGCCGGCCTTGTCGAAGGTCTCGATGATGTAGGGCATGATCCGCGACCTCTCAGTTGGCGGCGATGGCGGAGGGATGCTGCGCCAGCGGCGTGACCTGGATCGACATGTACGGGTAGAGCGGCAGCGCCGTCAGGGTCTCGTGGAGCGCGTCGTTGCCGGCGACGTCGAAGACGCTGTAATTGGCGTACTGGCCGGCGACGCGCCACAGGTGCCGCCACGTCCCCGCCTGCTGCAGTTTCTGAGCGTAGGCCTTCTCGTCCGCCTTCAGGCGATCGGCCTCCGCCTTCGGCAGGGTGTCGGGAATGTTGACCTGCATGTGGACCAGATAGAGCATGTCGTCCGTCCTTCGCCGACCGGATGTCAGCCCGCATCGGCCCTGAGAGGCGACTCGGTCACCGGTGAGGAGCAGAGACGGGGCCGGGCCGCAACGGTCGCGGCGGGCGGCCCGGAACCATCGTGCCGATTCTGTAGCCTCTGATACCCCGCGGCCCGCACCGGGGCCGCGTCGGCGGAGGGGGCGGGGCCAAGGCGCCGATCGTTGCGGCGCCCCGGATGCAGGCCTATTCAAACGCCGGTGGGGCGAAGTTCATACCGGGTGGATGCGGCCGACGATGACGGGACATTCGACAGACGAAGTGGTCTTCGAGGCGCGCGGGCCGCTCGGACTCGTCACGCTCGACCGCCCGAAAGCCCTGAACGCCCTGACGCTCGGCATGATCCGGGCGATGCAGGCGCAGCTCCGGGACTGGGCGGCGGATGAGCGCGTGACCCGCGTGGCTCTGCGCGGCAGCGGCGGACGCGCCTTCTGCGCGGGCGGTGACGTCCGGCGCATCTACGAGGCCGCCCGCGCGGGCGAGATGGAGGCGATGTTCGCGATCTGGCGCGGCGAGTACGAACTCGTCGCGGCGCTGGCCCGCTATCCCAAGCCCGTCGTCGCCCTGATCGACGGCATCGTCATGGGCGGCGGCGTCGGAATCTCGGTGCACGGGCCGTACCGGGTGGCGTCCGACGCGTATGCCTTCGCCATGCCGGAGGTCGGCATCGGCTTCATCCCGGATGTCGGCACCACCTATCTCCTGCCGCGGCTGGCGGGTCACAGCGGCACCTACCTGGCCCTGACGGGATCCAAGATCGGCCCGGGCGACGCCCTGGCCCTCGGGCTGGCGACCCATGCCGCGCCCGCCGCCGCGTTCCCGGCGCTCCTCGACGCCCTGGCGGCCGGCGGCCCGGTCGAGCCGATCCTGGCCGCGCACGCCGCCCCCCCGCCGCCGCCGGGGCCGGTCGTCCGGGAGGCGGCCCTGATCGAGGCCTGTTTCTCCGCCGGGAGCGTCGAGGCCGTCCTAGCCCGGCTCGACGCGACGGAAGGGTCGGATTTCGCCGCCGAGACCGCGCGCATCCTCCGCAGCCGCTCGCCGACCAGCCTCTGCCTCGCCCACGAACAGATGCGGCGCGGACCCGGCCTGACCCTCCTCGACGCCATCCGGACCGAGTACCGGCTGGTGACGCACGTCATGCGGGGCCACGATTTCTTCGAGGGCGTGCGCGCGGTGCTCGTCGACAAGGACAACCGGCCGGCCTGGCAGCCCGCCACGCTCGACGCCGTCGACCCGGTCGCCATCCGGGCCGCCTTCGAACCGCGGGACGCGCCGGAGCCGAGCTTCACCTGAGGCGTCTGGCCAGCCGGATTCGGCCCGTCCCGTGACGGGGCTCAGATCGTCCAGCCGCCGTCGGCGACGACGGCCTGGCCGGTGGTGTAGGTCGCCCCGGCCAGATAGACGGCGAGGTCGGCGATCTCCTCCGGCGTGCCGAGCCGCCCGATCGGCTGGCGGGCGACGAAGGCGGCGCGGGTCTGCGCGTAATCGCCCTGCGCCCGGATGCGCGCCTGCAGCGACGGGCTCTCCACCGTGCCCGGACAGATCGCGTTGCAGCGGATGTTGTGGGCGACGTAATCGGCCGCGACCGACTTGGTCAGCCCGATCACCGCCGCCTTGGTGAGGCCGTAGGCGCAGCGGTTCGGCACGCCCTTCACCGAGGAGGCGACCGAGGCCATGTTGACGATGGCCCCGTCGCGGCGTTCCACCATGCCGGGCAGCACCGCCCGGATGGTGCGGACCATCGCCTTGACGTTGAGGTCGAGGGCGAAGTCGAGCTCGGCCTCCTGCATCTCGAGGACGGTCCCGCCCTGGACCACGCCGGCGCAGTTGAACAGCACGTCGACCCGGCCGATGCGCTCCACCAGGGCGGCGATCGCGCCCGCGTCGAGCACGTCGAGGATCGCGGTGCTGAGCGTGTCCGCCCGGAGGTCGGCGAGGGCGGCCGCGTCGATGTCGGTGGCGTGGACCCGTGCCCCGGCGCGCGCGAAGGCGAGGGCGCTCGCCCGGCCGATTCCCTGCCCCGCCGCCGTGATCAGGACCGTCTTTCCCGAGAGATCTGCCATTCCCCGCCCCCAGAAGGTTGTCGTCGGTGCGGAGCCGGTCGCCGCGATCGCCCTGGACGACGCCCTCGATCGGCGAGAATTCTTCGCTCGGCGACCGGCCCTCCCGGAAGGGTGGCACGGATGCCGTGCCGCCGCCACGCGGCCGCCGCCGCGATCGTCCCGACGGGTTTTTGATCCGATCGCGCGGAGCGCATCACGCACCGGCCCGATGCCGGGACCGGGGCTTTCGGGGGTGCCGGCGGCGAACCCGCGGCGGGGGCGCGGCCTGCGGCGGCGCGACGGCGGGCGGGGGCGCGGCGCGCCCATCATGGGCGGCGATGACGCGCCGGGCCTCCTCGACGCTCATGTCGCAGGCGCTCGTCATCCCCTGCAGGGCCCCGAGGGCCCGATTGTACTCGGGCAGATTGGTGCATCCGGGCACGCCCCAGGCCAGGGCCGTGACCGGCGCCGCGCCGACCACCGCCAGAACCAGGCCGGCAAGACATCTGCTGTACGCCACGTTCCGTCCTCCCCAGGGCGGAGACCGGGGTTGGACGGTCTCACGGCGGGGCAACGCGGCTGCCCCCGGGCCGGGTTCGCCCGATGGATCCGGGATGCGGCGATTTCAGGCACCGCTCCGGCGAAGGAAGTGCTTCCGGTCGACGGCGGTGTTCGCAGTATCGGCTGGACCACGGCTTGAGGCAGCGCCGGCCAAGTCGGCATCCGGCGCGTTGCGGCCATCGTTGAGGGTGTCGTGGGCGGGACGGGTCCGCTCTCAGGCCGGGACGCGGCGCAGGAACTCCAGGCGCTGCGCCCCCACAGCCGGATCTCGCCGACATCGACCAGGCCGTCCGATGGGGCGCACAGCAGCAGAATTTCGGGCCGCGGATCGATCACCCGCCGGCGCTGGCCCGGCTCCTCCAAGGCGGAGACGCACCGCAGGATCGACGGCGAGGACGGCACCGCAGACGGCAAACCAACCGGGAATCACAGACGCCCCCAGCCACGCTGAAGCGATCGCGCCGGGTTCCGGTTCTCGCCGCTTGCTCTGTCTTCGCAACCCCGTTATGACCCGCCTCGGTCATCCGACGCGACCGTTGCCGATCTCTATGGCGACGCTCTATCGGTATGACCAAAGCGACGGTTTTGAGGACGGTGCCGCACGCACTTCGTCATCGAGATCGAGGCTGGAGAGGTGGCAGAGCGGTTGAATGCACCGCACTCGAAATGCGGCATGCCTGCAAGGGCATCGGGGGTTCGAATCCCCCCCTCTCCGCCAATCATGCTGAAGTTCTGATCGACGAAGCCCTCTCTCTACGCTCCCGTCTCCGCCTGCACCGCGTCGGTCAGGCGATCCACCGCGCCGCGATCGTCGGCCTTGGCCGGGGTGATATGTGGCGCCGCCACGTGGCCGAGCGTTTCCACCGCCGGGTGAACCTTCGCGCCCCGCTTGCTCCCGTCCCCGTCCTAGCTCGCCGCCCTCGTCCGAGGAGCGCAGCGTCCGCCTGTTCAACACCGCCGGCTCCCCGGGCCCCGCAGCGCCCCGGCCGGGTCTGTAAAGCACGCCGCGGCCCGCCCGAGCGCTGCGCCGGTTGATACATCGCCGCCCGCAGCAGCAGGGCGTGCGGCATGAACCGCCAGGGGGCGCCCGGCTTCACGATGAACCGCAGACCGTTGAACACCTCGCGCCGCGCATCGTCGCGCTCGCGCGAACGCTCCGGCAGGAGCGCCCGATGCGGCGCGCCCAGCCCCCATTCCTCACCCGACACGCGCGGGATAGGTGGGACGATCCAGGCCCATCCCACCCAAACGCAAACAACACCCATCAGTTCGCAGCACGCGCTAGAGATCGGCGGAACTAAACCCCAGTGACTTATAATAAGCGTCAGCTTTCGAGCGAATGCTCAACTGCCTGCTGTCGAGGAATTGTCCGTGCGGCGTGCTGAATCCCGCAAAGAACAGTTGATAGACCGGCTTGTCGGTGGAGGGCTTGCCCCAGGCCCCCGTCATCAGAACGCATTCGTAGGTCCGCTCGTCGACGAGTTCGAGATTGAGCGTATTGATGTGCGTAAAAGGCTTGCCGAGGCGGCGCAATTGCGTGGTGATGTAGAACACGCTTGCCGGCACGCCGATGATCAAGAAGCGGTCATACGCACCCAAAACCGCGTCGACGAGATCCTTGTCCATTAGCCAGCAGCAGAAATGCGGCAGGTCGATCAGGGTCCGCCGCCCGGGGAAGGTCGGACGCCTGGGCGGCGGATCGCGCAGCAGGCGCTCCTCGATCCGCGAGACTAGGCTCGGCGGTGCGTAGACGACGTTATCGTGACGGTGGTTGACCCGGTCGATGACGTCCCACTGCCGGGTCAGATCCGTGAAAATCGGCAGCGTGGCGATCTTCAGGACATCGGCACCGAGATAACCGGCCAGGCGGTCCAGACTCGTGTCGTGATCGTCGCTCAAATCCTGACCGAACTGTACCGAGATCGGCAGCAGGTGGTGCTTCAGGGTATAGCGCTGCCAGCGATACGCCAGCATCTCCGTTCCGGCCTCCCGGATATTCATCCGGTTGAGCAACGGGTAGACCTGCTCCTTGGCGAAGGCAATCTCGGCCACGTCGTCGACGAGGAGCAAGCTCGCCCCTTTCACAATCGCCAAGACCTCATCGACCATGTCCAGGGATTCGCCCGTGCCATCCGTCCGGAAATAATCGCAGACGATCAGATCGTTGAGCAGGACCTCGCTCGGCGGAACACAGACGTGCTCCAACGACACGGGGCAGCCCAGCAAGGCGGACCAATGTTCAAGCGTCTCCGGGCTGATGCCCTCGACGATCCCGCGGTCGCACAGCGCGACGATCCTGATACCGTCCTCGGCGCTGTCGGCTTCTGCCGCGGCGTCGCTCGCGAGGATCTCGTTGATGGAGCGACGCGTATCGATGGCGCGGCCGTGATGCGACGCGATGATGGAGATCAGGACGCGGCCGAGGGAGTCCAGGCAATCCGCGACGGGCTCGTCCCGTGGCACGTGCGGGAACAGAGCGTCGAAGTCATCGGCCAGCGAGGTGCGTCTGCTCGACCGCGCGTGCGTGACATGCGCCTTCCACCGTTCGAGCGTCGCGCGCCGGTTGGCCTTTCCGGATGAGGTTTTGACGATGAACCGACTCGGAACGAAGTGGATCTGAACGACCTCGATGCCGGTCAGATCGGACAGCTTCCTCTGCAGCGCGCCGGCATCGGTCCGCGCGAAGAACGTTTCGTCTTCGATGAAGGCGATCGGCAGCTCGGTCCCGAGCTCGTCCGAGCGCTCGGCGCAGACGACGGCGCGGCCCCGGGATTCGGGCACCAGCGTCTCCACGGCCCGGTCGAGGTCGTTCAGCATGTATTTGCGGCCCGCGATGTTGAGCACGTCACCGGTGCGGCCGGTGACGATCAACGCCCCCCCGTGCAGGAAGCCGGCGTCCCCCGTCGGGTAGAATCCCCGCGCGTCGGCGATCTCGGCACCGCCCAGGTAGCGGCGCATGGCGGTCGGGCTCGTCACGAAGATCTGCCCGTCGCGGATCTCCAGCTCCACTCCGGGGATCGGGGCGCCGCACGAGACGAGGCGGCGCCCGTCATGCTCGACGATCGAGAGGGCGTCCGACTGCGCGACGGCGAAGACGTTCTCGGCCATCGCATAACAGGACGCGAAGGTGCTCGGATCGAGGGCGTGCGCAGCCAGGAAGCGCTCGGCGGTCTCCGCGTAGACCGGTTCGGAGCAGGAGACCCAGCGCCGCATCGAACCCAGATCGCCGGCCGGCTGTCGCGCCATGATCTCGAAGCCGAAATTGGGCATGTAGCAATACGTGCCGCGGTGGGCCGCGATGGCGTCGAACAGCAGCTTCGGCCGGCGGACCCAGGTGATCGGGTCGATCATCACGACGGGCACCCCCAGGACCAGGGGCATCAGAAAGCAGGCGACGAACCCCATGTCATGATAGAGCGGCAACCAGGACACGCAGACATCGTCCGAGCGAAGCCGCATGATCGCGTTGTAGGCCCCGACATGGGCCTCGACTTGGCTGCGGGTGAACGCCAGCGCCTTGCGATGTCCCGTGGTGCCGGATGAGAGCTGCAGGATCGCCCGCGCCCGGAACGCGAAACGCTGCCCGACGCCGCTCCCCTCGGGGAGGTGATCGATCCCGAATGGGACGGCGAGATCCGGCAGCAGGTCGGCGATCTCGGGCGCGCAGACCACGTGGTCGAGCGTCGCGAGCGTGACCGAATTCGCCACCGACGCGCGCCAGGCCGCCCGGTCCTGCTTCTCGGTCGGGTACTGCAGGATCAGCGGCTCGAACCCCGCGGACACGAGGCCAAGCCAAGCCACGATCAGCGCGGGCTCGGAGCGGAATACGAGGCCGATCCGCTGTCCGGCCAAGTCCTGCCGGAAGCGCAGCGCCGCGGCTTCGGCCAGCCGCCTCAGCTCGGCGGCCGGCATCGTGCGGCTGCCGTCCTCTGACACGAAGGTGAAGTCGCACAGCTTCAGGTCGAACGCCGGGCCCGGATCTGCCGTGTCGCCCCGCGATGCGGATCGGCCCCGAGCGCCCAGAAGACTGGCAACCCACCGCTTAAGCCGCATGATCATCTCGTCTGAACCAAGGCTTCCGACGCCGGCGGAGTTCGGCCCGGGCGCGGGGCGCACCTTTTGTCGCATCGTCGATCGACGGGCGCGGAGCAACGATATGCGGCTGAGAGGACGCGGTCTGCACCCAACGGGCTACCTCGACGCATGCGCTGGGACCGGCGGCGGCGCGCACCGACGGAGATCGGGACCCACCGCGGCACGCTCTAGACGGACCCATCACGAACGTACGGTTGCCGGTGGCGTGGAGTTGCGTCGGCGCCCGCGTGCCACGGGCTCGATCAAGAAGCACATCCGCCGCGCAGCGGCCTGTTACATGGCTTTCGGCAGCCGATCCACACATCCTTCACGCGGATCGCCCGCCCTGCGGGCGCTCGGCGAGATCCTCCGGCACATCGCCCGACGGCCCGAGGATCGTCACGCCGTCCGGCCGGCCGGTCTCATCGTCGGCCAGGATCCTGAGCGCCTCCGCCCCCAGCACCCGCCTGCGGAGGGTCTCGGCCTCCTTCAGCGCGCCGAAACCGGTCTGCGCCGGCTCAGGTCGCGCGAGTCGGAACCGCTCGAATGCCTGCACGCGGGATGCACCGACGTCGAACCTGCCCCCCGCAGGGCGGCAGGCCACGCGCTGTCGCCGCTCCGGAGGACGCGGCCCGCGCGCCCAAGTGAAACCGCGACACGACCTCGCCCCGGAAACGGTCGACATCGCGCCGCCCCTCGGGCATTCAGAGTGGTCTTGGGAGGAACCATGACCGGCGCAGCGACGATCCCGGGACCGGAGCGCGAGCGGATCGCCGCGGCGCTCGCCGAGATCGCCTGTGCGGCCGGCGAGATCCTGCGCGGCTATCACCGGGCCCCCTGCCCCCACGCCCTGAAGCCCGACGGATCGCCGTCGAGCGCCGCCGACATCGAGGCCGAGGATCTGATCGTCGCCGCCCTGGCCGGACGGTTCCCCGGGATCGCGGTGATCGCCGAGGAGCGCCACCGGGACGGCGCGGCGCGGCCGGGCGAGATCTTCTTCCTCGTCGATCCCCTGGACGGCACCCGCGACTTCCTGGCCGGGACGCCGGACTACTCGGTCAACATCGCCCTGGTGGCGGGCGAGCGCCCGGTGGCGGCGGCCCTGGCGGCGCCGGGGCTCGGCCGGGTCTGGTGGGCGGGTCCGGCGACCGTCGAGGCCCCGGTGATCGCGGGACGGCCGGGCGCCGGGCGGCCGGTGCGGACGCGGCCGGTGCCCGAGGCCGGCCTGCTGGCCCTCGGCAGCCGTCGGCACGGCGACGCCGCCACCGCCACCTGCCTCGCCGCCCTGCCGGTGCTGGAGACGCGCCAGGTCGGTTCCGCCGTCAAGTTCGGCCTGATCGCCGCCGGCGAGGCGGACATCTACGTGCGCTGCGGCCCGACCATGGAATGGGACACGGCGGCCGGCGACCATATCGTGGCGGCCGCCGGGGGGTGCGTGGTGGTGCCGGGGGGCGGCCCGATCCGCTACGGGCGGCACGGATCGGATTACCGCAACGGGCCCTTCGCGGCGATGGGTGATCCGTCCCTGGCCCGGCGCCTCGCCCTGCCGGCGTCCTGCGGGACCCGCGGACCGGACCGGCCGCCGGTCACCGCGGCGGCGTCGTAGGCGGCACGTCCAGCAGGCCCTGCAGGCCCGGCCACGCCGCCTCCGCCTGCCCGGCAAGGCCGGGATCGGCCAGGAACCGGGCGCGGCGCACGGCATCCCGGAACAGGTAGAGCCGGCCGCCGATCACCGCGAAGATCAGCGGGTCGGCATCCACCAGCCGGCCCTCCAGGATCCCGGCGGCATCGTAGCCCCCGAGCCGCGGGGCGTAGGCGGCCGGATCGTCCCGGAAGGCCGCGCGGTTGGCCCCGTTGGCGAAACGCCAGACCCGCCCGCCCCAGGACACTTCGAACCGGCCCGTGCCGGCGGTTGGTCCGGCCTCCAGGAAGTAGCTGACCGGATCGAAGCCGTTGAGCGTCAGCAGGGCGAACCCGGCCCCCGCCGGCTCGGCCCGCGCCGGCGGCGCCATGGCCAGGGTCAGGGCCGCGCAGAGGACGAGCGCGCGGGGTGCGGGATCGGGACGCGTTAACCACATCTTGCGGATTCCCTCGGAAGCTGGTCCGACTCGGGCGCCCGCGGGACGCGGGCCCGGACGGAGCAGGGCTCCCGGGCCGCGGCCGATGCCGGCGCGGCGGACGGGAACGGACAGATCCATCGCACGAACCGTTAATCGAACCGGGCGAGGAGACAACGATGACGGCACGAGACGATCGCGGAACCGACCGCCGCCGCCTGCTGCGCGCGGGCCTCGCCCTGGCGCTCGGCACCCCGCTGGGCGCTTCCCTGGCCGGCCTCGGCGGCGCGGGCGCCGCCCTGGCGCGCGGGGCGGACCCGGACACCCCCGAGACCTTCCGCCCCGGCGAGATCGTGGAATCGGGCCACCGGTTCTTCGGCTCGGTCTCCCGCGGCCTCGCCCTGACCGTCGAGGAGGCGGGCCGGCGCTGGGGCGAGCCGAACGGCTACATCCTCGGCCAGGAGGGCGGCGCCGCGGTGGTGGCCGGCCTCCGCTACGGCGAGGGCACCCTCTTCACCCGCAATGCCGGCCAGCGGCGCATCTACTGGCAGGGGCCGTCGGTGGGCTTCGACGTCGGCGGCGACGGGGCGCGCACCATGATGCTCGTCTACAACCTGCCGAACGTGCGCGACCTGTACCGGCGCTTCGCCGGCGTCGACGGCTCGGCCTACCTTGTCGGCGGCTTCGGCATGACCGCGGTGGTCAACGACCGGATCATCGTGGTGCCGATCCGCAGCGGCGTCGGCGCCCGGCTCGGCATCAATGTCGGCTATCTGAAATTCACCCGGGAGCCGACCTGGAACCCGTTCTGATGGATCGGCGGAATCGGATTTCACCCTTCCGATCAACCTGGGCTAGAGTGGAGACGGGTCGGGTCGTCCGGCCGGATACGCGGGCTGTTCCCTCGTGATCGAAACGGCGATGATCTTCGCGCTGGGCTTCCTGGCGGCGAGCCTGTGCGGCCTCCTGCTGCTGCCGGCCCTCAACGCCCGCGCCGCCCGGCTGGCCCGGCGGCGGGCCGAGGCGCGCCTGCCCCTTTCGCCGGCCGAGATCGCCGCCGAGCGCGACTTCCTGCGCGCGCAATTCGCCGTGCAGCAGCGCCGCCTGGAGCGCCGGGCCGAGACCGCGGAGGCCAAGCGCCAGGCCGAGATGGCGGCGCTCGGGGCGAGGACCATGCGGGTCGCCGCCCTCGCCCGCGACGTCGCGGCGCGGGACGCCGACATCGCCCAGGCCCAGTCCAAGACCCGGGAGCTCGAGACCGAACTCGCGCTGGCCCGCGAGGACGGTACGGCGAGCCTCGCCACGCTCCAGGCCCTCGAAGAGGCCCATGCCGACCTGCTCGACAGTCTCCTGGGGCTGCGCCGGGGTGAGACCACGGCGGCCGGCCCGGATGCTGCGGCCGTGGCGGCGGAGCGCGACGATCTGCGCGCGAGCCTCCGGGCGGCCGAGGAGGCGCTGGCCCTGACGGTGGCGGATCGGCAAGGGGATCGACACGCGGACCGCCAATCGGACCGCCAATCGGACCGCCAATCGGACCGCCAAGCCGGCATCGAGCGGGAGAACGCCGATCTGCGCCGGCGAATCGCGGATGTGGCCGACGCCCTGACGAATCCGGGCCGGATGCCCCGGGCCGCCTACCCGGTCGCGCAGGCCGAACGCGTCTGACCCGGATTCGGGCCCGCCGGACGGCCCTGCCGGGCGCGTCGGACGCGAAAACCTGGGACCCTCGCCTTGTTTCGACCACGCGGAGGCCCCATCGCAGCGCGGACTCACTCAACATCGTCCCTGTCCGAAAGATGGTACGGATACCCATGCGCCTGAAGCCCATCGTCCTCGCCGTCGTGGCGACCGCTGCCCTGGCACTGCCGGCAGCGGCGCAGCAATCGAAGCGCGGCAACGAGACCCTGAAGAAGTACTGCACCGGTGACTACCTGACCTATTGCGGCAACCTGGCCCCCGACGATCCGGCCACCGATGCCTGCTTCCAGAAGAACTGGAAGAAGCTCAGCGAGAACTGCCGCCGTGCGATCGACGCCTACGAGGCCGAGCAGGGTCAGGACGCGCCCGCCAAGGGCCGGCAGGGCGCGCAGGGCGGGAAGGAACGCCGCGGCTGAGGCCGAAGGGCCAACGCGGTTCCGGCCCGGCCCTGATGCGGGCCCGCCTGTTGCGGGCCTGCGCTCGCGCCGGCGCGCGGCAACCGCTAAGGTCGCGCTTCCGCCGGCCCCTCCGCGTGCCGGTGCCGAGCCCGCCGGACCCTCGCGCGATGTTGTCGAACCCCGCCCTCAAGCTCCTCGCCGCGGCCGGCCTCGTCGCCCTGGCGGTCTCCGCCTGCGGGCGGCGGGGCGCCCTCGAACCGCCCCAGACCGCCGCCCCCGCCGCCGCCGCCGCGCCGGCGGCTTCGGATGCGGTGAACGGCCGCCGGACCCTGCCGGTCTCCGTGGGCCTCGGCGGCGGCGCGCCGGAGCCGGATGCGGCCTCGGTGCGTGCCGGCGACGAACTGTCCGGGGCGGCGGTGCCGCCGGGGGGCACCGACGCGCCGGTGCAGACCAGCCGCGGCGCCCGGCGCGGCTATCGCATCCCGAAGGAACCTTTCATTCTGGATCCGCTGCTGTAGAGGGCGGGGGCCGGAGGGCCGCGCCGTCGCGGCGCTCTCTTGGCGATCCGGTCGCCGGAGCGCTCCGCGGCCGGATGTTTCACGGGAAACAGCCCGCTTCTCCGCGCGCAGACGAGACACGGCCGAGATGCACCATTTCCACTATCGCGACGGCCGCCTGCAGGCCGAGGACGTCGACCTGACGGGCCTCGCCGCAGGGGTCGGCACGCCGTTCTACTGCTACAGCACCGCCACCCTGGAGCGGCATTACCGCGTGTTCGCCGAGGCCTTCGCGGGCGACGACGCGCTGGTCTGCTTCGCCATGAAGGCGAATTCCAACCAGGCCGTGCTGCGCACCCTCGCGGCCCGGGGCGCCGGGATGGACATCGTCTCGGGGGGCGAGCTGCACCGGGCGCTGGCGGCGGGGGTCGATCCCGGCAAGATCGTCTTCTCGGGCGTGGGCAAGACCCGCGCCGAGATGGCGGCGGCGCTGACGGCCGGCATCTTCTGCTTCAACGTCGAGAGCGAGCCGGAACTCGCGGCCCTGTCGGAGACCGCCACGGAACTCGGCCTCACGGCGCCGGTCTCGATCCGCGTGAACCCGGACGTGGATGCCGGCACCCACGCCAAGATCTCCACCGGCAAGTCCGAGAACAAGTTCGGCATCCCGATCACCCGGGCGCCTGCGGTCTACGCGGCGGCCGCATCCCTGCCGGGCCTCGCGGTCCACGGGGTCGACATGCATATCGGCAGCCAGATCACCGACCTGGCGCCCTTCGCCGGTGCGGCGCGCCTGCTCGCCGACCTCGCCCGGCAGCTCCTGGCGGCGGGCCATCCCCTGCGCCACATCGATTTCGGCGGCGGCCTCGGGATTCCCTACCACGACGACAACGCCCCGCCCCCGGACCCGGCCGCCCTGGCGGCGACCCTGCGGCCGCATTTCGCGCCGCTCGGCCTGCGCCCGGTCTTCGAGATCGGCCGGATGATCGCCGGCAATGCCGGGATCCTGGTGACCCGGGTGCTGTACGTGAAGCGGACGGAGGGGCGCACCTTCGTGATCGTCGATGCGGCGATGAACGACCTGATCCGCCCGACCCTGTACGAGGCCCATCACGGCCTGCGGCCCGTGGCCGAGCCGGACCCGGAGGCGCCGCGCATGGTCGCCGACGTGGTCGGCCCGGTCTGCGAGAGCGGCGACTACCTCGCGCTCCAGCGGGAGATGCCGGCGGTGCGGGCGGGCGATCTGATCGCGGTGATGAGCGCGGGCGCCTACGGGGCGGTCCAGTCCTGCACCTACAACACCCGGGCGCTGGTGCCGGAGGTGCTGGTGCGGGGGGACCGCGCCGCCGTCGTGCGCCCGCGCGTCGAGGTCGAGGCGCTGATCGCCCTCGATCGGGTGCCGGACTGGCTGGCGTGAGCGGCGCATCCGCGTCGGCGTCGGCGGCCGCCGCCGCCGGCCCCCTGCCCCTGTCGATCTTCGTCATCGCCCACAACGAGGCGGACCGGATCGGCGCGACGCTCCGGGCGGTGCGCGCCCTGACCGACGACCTCGTGGTGGTCGATTCGGGTTCCACCGACGGCACGCAGGCTTTGGCCGCCTCGCTCGGCGCGCGGGTGATCCACAATCCCTGGCCGGGCTACGGGCCGCAGAAGCGCTTCGCCGAGGAGCAGTGCCGGCACGTCTGGCTGCTGAACCTCGACGCCGACGAGGTGGTGCCGGAGCCCCTCGCCCGGGAGATCCGCGGCCTGTTCGCGGCGGGCGAGCCGCGCCGGGCTGCGTGGCGGATCGGCATCGCCGAGATCTTCCCCGGCGAGGCGCGCCCGCACCCGCTGGCCTACACGCTGACCCCGGTGCGGCTCTACCGGAAGGATCGGGGCCGCTACGCCGCCTCCCCGGTCCACGACCGGGTGGCGCTGGAGCCGGGGGTGGCGGCGGGACGGCTCCGGGGTGTGATCCACCATTTCTCGGTGCGCTCGCTCGGCGACCAGCTCGACAAGCTCAACCGCTACTCGGACCAGCAGGCGGACGACCTGGAGGCCCGGGGGGTGGTGATCCCGAGCTGGCGCGTCTTCGTCGAACTGCCGGGCAATTTCCTGAAGGCCTATCTGGGCCGGCGCCACGTGGTGCGCGGCACCTACGGCTTCCTGACGGCGATGAACTACGCGATCGCGCGGCACCTGCGCATCGCCAAGCACTACGAGCGCCGCCGCCTGGCCACGGTCCGCCGGGATCGGGTTGACCCGCCCGGCCCGACCTTCTAGAGCCAAGGCGCCGGAGACGTGGCCGAGCGGCTGAAGGCACTCGTTTGCTAAATGAGCATACCCAGAAATGGGTATCGAGGGTTCGAATCCCTCCGTCTCCGCCACTTACGTGGCTTAAGTTGCTGTTTTAATCTAGAAAACAGACCCAGCGGCAACTGCCGCCCCACCTTTTGACCCACATTTTGAAACGGCTTGTACCGGCTCGTATCGGACGCAGCCGGACGATGCGGCCTCACGCGCGCGAGGGCCGACACCAAACCTTGATAGGGGAGGACGAGCTTCGTTGCAGACTGCGTGGTCGCGCTTCCCCGCATTCCTTCGCGCTCGTCCCCCATCAAGGTCGTCGCGAGGTTCTCCCTAGACCGCAATCATCATCCCAACAGGATCACTCATGGCCGGCCTTAAGGACAAGCGTGGCTTCATCGATAAGGACCGACTCGATCTGTCGGAACGCAAGGCTGTCGAGTTCTGGATGAAGCGCTGGGGCGTCACGCAGGACCAACTTACGGCAGCGCATCGGAAGGTCGGTCGAATGACCAAGGACATCGCCGCCGAGTTGGGCAAGAAGCGTTAGGGGCACGCTCGCCACGACGGGGCAGCTCGTGAAGAGATGACCTGACCGGCCGGCTTTGGACCGGGCTGATTGAGAGGATCAGCCTGGTGCAGAGGAGTTGGGGATGAAGCGAGGACAGAGGCCGAGCGCGGAACAGGTCGTGCTGATGCTGCGCCAGATCGAGGTGCAGACGGCACAAGGGAAAAGCATCGCCGTTGCCTGTAAGGAAGCGGATGTCTCCGAGCAGAGCTACTACCGCTGGCGTAAGGAATACGGCGGTCTGAAAATTGATCAGGCCAGGAAGATGAAAGATCTGGAGCGCGAAAACGCTCGGCTTCATCGGCTTGTGGCGAATCTATCTTTAGAGAAGCAGGTTCTGGCGGACGTCGCCTCGGGAAACTTGTAGCCCCCGAGCGACGCAGGCAGACGGTCGACGTCATTCGGGAGGAGTATGGTCTCTCGGAACGTCACGCCTGCGGGATCGTCGGCCAGCACCGGGGCACGCAGCGCTACGTGCCCACCGTGCCGGCCGACGAGGATGCGCTGACCCGAGCCATCGTTGCCCTGGCGTCCGAGTACGGGCGCTATGGCTACCGTCGTGTCACCGCGCTGCTGCAGGCAGGCGGCTGGCAGGTGGGCAAGGACCGGGTTCAGCGCATCTGGCGTCGCGAGGGGCTCAAGGTCCCCAGCCGACATAAACCCCGCAGCCGCCTCTGGCTGAACGACGGCTCGTGCGTGCGTCTGCGGCCACTCCACCGCAACCACGTCTGGAGCTTAGACTTCGTGCAGGCTCAGACCCACGACCGCCGGAGCCTGCGCATCCTGACGCTGATCGATGAGCACAGCCGGGCGTGCCTCGCCTTGAGGGTGGCGCGGCGCATCAACAGCCTCGGCGTAATCGAGGCCCTGGCAGAGGCGATGTGCCTCCACGGCATCCCGGAGAACATCCGCTGCGACAATGGTCCCGAGATGATCGCGAAGGCGTTGCGCAAATGGGTTGCCAAAACTGATCCACAGATCCAGTACATCGCGCCAGGATCACCGTGGGAGAACGGGTATTGTGAGAGCTTTAATGGCAATCTGCACGACGAGTGCCTGCGCCAGGAGATATTCTACTCGCTGAAGGAGGCACAGATCGTAATCGGCCTCTGGCAGAACACCTACAACCGCGTCCGGCCCCATTCGTCGCTAGGCTATCGGCCGCCCGCGCCCCTCAGCTTCCCGGATCTGGCCTTCCAGCTACCCATGGGCGTGACCATGCAGTAGCCTCGCAACTGGCCCGGTCCAAAATACCGGTCAGGTCACCATTGGCAAACAAGCGGCTTTTTCTTTGTCAAAAATGCATATGACCCCGATATGACCCCGCCCCGGACGCGTGTGGAAACCCCTGGCCCATGAGGGGTCGTGACCACGTTCAGGCAGCACTGCGGGTGCTTCCTCGGCAGGATTCTGGAGAGTAGTCTGGTAGCGAAAGTCCGATTATCGCGGTCATCTGAACGTCGGAGGCCAGTAAATTCCTTTCGCCAGGATACGCGCCGCTCGGCGTTCAACCTCCGCGAACCGCAGTCTCGATCCTCGTCTCCGTTACAGGTCCCAGGGCGGACGCGGCTGCCAGGATGCGGTTAGGAGTTCGACGAACGCGGTTACCTTCGGCGGCAGCAGTCGACGGGCTGGGTAGACGACCGCCAGGGCTTCGCCTTCCGAAGCCTGACCCGCGAGGATCGGCACCAATCTGCCGTCGCGGAGTTCGTCCGAGATGAGGAAGGTGGCCAACTGGCCGATACCGAAGCCTGCGACGACCGTATCGCGTAGCCCTTCGGCGTTGTTTGACGTCAGCGAGCCCCCGGCGGCGACCATCCGTTGTTTCCCATTCTCGCGAAACCGCCATTCGACAGGGCGGCCGCCGTGGCAGAACGTCAGGCAATCGTGGTCCGCCAGGTCGCCCACCGTCGCGGGCGTCCCACGCTGCGCCAGGTAGTCCGGTGCGGCACAGGTCACGAGTGCGTGGGGCGCGACCTTCCGGCTGACCAGATTGCTGTCGACCATGCCGCCCACCCGGACCGCAACGTCGATTCCCTCGCCGACGAGGTCGACGTAGCGGTCGTTGAAGCTGACGTTCACGCTTACCGCAGGCCAAAGCCGCATGTAGCGCTGAAGGATGGGGAGAACCTGCAGGCGTCCGAGCGACACCGGGACGTCGATCCTCAGGCGGCCGGTCGGTGACACGCCCCGCGCCGATACGACCGCTTCCGCGGCTTCCAGGGACACCAGGATTTCCGCACACCCCGCGTGGAACGTCGCGCCCTCGTCGGTGAGCGTCACGCTGCGCGTCGTCCGATGCAGCAGGCGTACGCCGAGGCGGGCCTCCAGACGCGTGATCCGCTTGCCGATTGTCGAGCGCGACAGGCCCAGCCGCTCGGCGGCTACCGTGAAGCTCCGGGCGTCCGCCGCATGCACGAACGCGACGATGTCCTCGATCCGTTCAGGAGACATGACGGGCGCCCCGTCCCGCGCGTTCCGCATGGGTGCGTGGGGCCCGCCCGTCCCCGGTATCCTGCCAGGACGCCGCAAGGGCGCCCCGGTTCGGACGATCAGCGATCCTGGAGCGTACCGGTGTGCAGCAGGTGACGGACATCGGCGGCGACCTGGTTGCGGGCGCCGAGCCTCTCGATCAGCTGGGCCGGACGGCTGCCCCGCAATCCTGCGAGCGTCAGTTGCTTGTCTCGGACATAGGTGTAGACGCCGCTGACCGCAAACGGCGTGGCATACGCCACGTCCCGACCCAAGCCTTCGCAGGCCCGGACAAAGGCGTCGGACGCGTAGAACGTGCTCCGCTCCAGCGGCGACGCGAATGCGAGGTCGAGGATCGCGATCAGGCGACGTTCGGCCGGGACCTCGTGGCCGACGTTGGGCGCCGGGGGAGCCGGCTTGGCGTTGTCGTAGGGGTCCGGCAGGTGGAGGCGGACCCGCAGCACCGCCTCCTCGGCGGCGAGCGCCCGGGCGAGACGGCCGACGCGTTCGCCGAATGCCGCCGCATCGTCGTGGGCGGCACCAAGGTGGAGGTGGATGCGGTCGAGCCCGTCGTCGGCGTTCGGGGAAGGTTCGGCGATCCGGTCGACCAGCGTGGTCGAACCTTTCGGTAGCGCGTAGGCGACGGTGGCCGCGAACATGTTCTGCTCGTCGGCGAACAGGATCGGGCAAGCCTCGTTGAAGGCGGCCTGGTCCTCCGCGGAATGGAAGCCGATCTCGACGCCACCGTCGAGGTCGTAATCCGGGAACGGGCGGATGCCCTCCATGGCGGGCCAGAGGCGGGCGTCCTGCTCGCGGGCGAGATGGGTCTGCACGTACCAGCCGAGGCCCGGAATGCGTGAGCAAAGGGGGCCGTGCACGTCCCGCCAGTAGGTGGCGAACAGCTCATGCGGCACCACCGGATGGCGCAGCACCGTAGTGTATGAGTTGATCGCGATGCCTTTATCGCGGTTGGCGTAATCGACGGATGTCGTGAGCTTTGGCAAGGTCATATCCTTCGGGCGAAGTGGGGAAGCGAGTGGGTCAGGCGGCGGTGTAAATCGGGTAGTCGACGTACCCGGCGGCGCCACCACCGTAGAAGGTCGCCTTGTCCGGGACCGCCAGGGGGAAGCCTTCCCGCAGCCGGGCGACAAGGTCCGGATTGGCGATGAACGCTTGCCCGAATGCGGCGAGGTCGATGGTCCCCTCGGCGATCAGCGCATTCGCGCGTTCCAACGTCATCCCGCCAGCGAGGATGATCGCGCCGGTTGGGAAGGCAGCGCGCAGCTTTTCCCAGAAAGGGGGCTGGGCCGGGATGGCATCGACCGACATCTCGCCGGTATCAAAGCTCGATTGGTCCATGACGTGGATGTAGGCGATGCCGCGCCCGGCAAGCTCAGACGCCAGCGCGAGGTAGGTCTCCTCCGTCCCATCGTAGGCGGGCATGTCGAACAGCCGGCCGTAGGGCGAAATCCTGAGGCCGATTTTGGCTGAGCCGATCCGAGCCGCGATGGCGTCGACAACCTCCAAGGTGAAGGCTATGCGGCCGGTGACCGTCGATCCCGAATAGCGGTCGGTACGGTCGTTCACGTGTGGGTTGAGAAACTGCTCGTGCAGGTAACCGTTGGCACCGTGGATCTCGACGCCGTTGAACCCGGCCTCGATGGCATTCGATGCCGCGGTCGCGAAATCGTCCACCACGCGGCGGACCTCGTCCGTCGACAGGACGCGGGGACGGGAGGTCTCGACAAAAGTCGGCTTGCCGGCCTCGTCGTAGGCATACGCTTTGGCGCCCGCCGCCGGTTTGGCCGACGCGCTGACCGGGAGGCCATGGTCCTTTTGGAGGGATGTGTGAGACACGCGTCCCACGTGCCAAAGCTGCGCGAACATGCGGCCGCCGGCGCCGCGCACCGAAGCCGTGACGATTCTCCAGCCCGCGATTTGCTCGGGCGAGAAGATGCCGGGGTTGAACAGGTAGCCCCGCCCTTCCGCAGTGATGGTCGTACCCTCAGAGACGATCAGTCCGGCCGTCGCCCGCTGCGTGTAGTAAAGCGCGGTCATTGCGTCCGCCTCATCGTTTGAGGCCCTGGACCGTGTCAGCGGCGCCATCACGATCCGATTGGGCAGTTCCAAACCGGCCAGGGAAAACGGGGAGAACAGGGGCGACACGAAATTCCTTCCGAACAGGGCGACCGGTCCATTCCTCCGCCGGGCACCTCATCCTGAGATATGGGCGCGGAACGCTCCCGGAAGGCACCTCGGTTCCGATCTGTAGGGACACAGCGTCCCCAATCGGCCGCCACGTCGAGGATGCCGGTCATGCCAAGCGGACGTCCCACTGTCTGGTTCTCATCGCGGAGCATCCGATGCGGAGGTTGGGGGCTCATGCGGAAGGCGACGAGGTTCTCTGCTGGGTCGCCTCTGCCGGGACGGCAGCAATTGGTCGAGGCAATTGGTTTGAGCGGCTTGGGGGCGACGAGTTCGGCCTCTTGCGGCAGGCCAGCACGGTCGCGGCGGCCATATTCCGGTTGGAGACGATACACCGGCGCCTCAGTGACGGCCTCCGAGGGTCGGGCCATCCTGTCGGCATCACCATGGGAGCCGTCGACGCACGGCCCGGGACCACCCTGGATCGGGCGACGGGGATCCGCGAAGCCGACCGCTTCATGTACACCGCCAAACGCACGCGAAGGGGCGGGTTTAGCATCGAGATATTCGGAGGAAGCGCCGTCCCAGCGTTCTCGACGAGAGGTGCCGGGGAACGCGCCCGTCGCTGCCGCGTCAGGCATCACCTCCAGGCTGGTGAGCTTGCCGCCAGGTCTTGAGACGCAGGGTGCGACGCCGTTCCAAAACCATCTCCCGACACGGCATGCTCACCCGCAACCGCCTCTCGCGGGGCGGTCGCCCCAGGCGCAGGACACGCATAGGCGGTCCGCTGCATGGTTTTGCAACGATTGCTGCACCGCACAGTTGATGCCCAGACCCCATGCGCCAGCCGCATATCGTCAGGGCCGGACGTTCCGATCCGTCTTGCCACCGGTCGTTCGACAGCCCGACCTTCGGCGTGGACCAACCCAGATATTCACAAGAGATCCCATGAGCATCGCCTCCGCCCTCGGTCTGACGTCGGGCAAGAAGGTCCGCTATGCCTTCGTTGCCCTCGGTGACATCACTCAGGAAGCCATGTTGCCCGGCGTCGAGCACACCGGAAACTCCGAGGTCGTGGCCTTCGTTACCAGCGACCCCGAGAAGGCACGTGGCGTCGGCAAGCAGTACGGCGTCACCGACACCTACACCTACGAGCAGTTCGGCGAGCTCCTCGCCTCGGGCAAGATCGACGCGATCTACCTCGCGACCCCGAACTGGCGCCATGCCGAGTTCGCGATCCCCGCCCTGAGGGCCGGCATCCACGTGCTGGTCGAGAAGCCGCTGGAGATCTCCACCGCCAAGTGCCGCGAGATCCTGGATGTCGCGAAATCCTCCTCCGCCAAGCTGATGGTGGCCTACCGGCTTCACTTCGAGCCGGCGACGCTCGCGACCATCGACCTGATCCGCGCCGGAAAGCTCGGCGAACTCCTGACGTTCTCGGCGACCTTCACCCAGATGGTTTCGCCCGAAAACCACCGGGCGACGAGCGGCGTGGAGGCCGGGCCAGTCTTCGACATGGGGCCCTATCCGGTCAACGCGGCCCGTTACGTCTTCGGCGACGAGCCGACCGAGGTGGTCTCCGCCATCGGCGTGCGCCACCCCGAGGCGGGCCTGGGGGAATTCGACGACACCGTCGCGGTGACGTTGCGTTTCCCCGGCAATCGCCTCGCCCAGTTCGTGCTGTCCTACTACGGCAACACCCTCGACACCTACGCGGTGGTGGGCACGAAGGGCAGTGTCGAGGTCAACCCGGGCTTCATGTACGGCAAGCCCCTGGAGCACACCGTCACGCTCGGCGAGACCAAGAGCCACGAGAGTTTCAAGAACACCGACCATTTCGGTGGTGAGCTCCATTACTTCTCCGACTGCATCCTCAACGATAAGGACCCAGAGCCCGATGGGGAGGAAGGCTATGCCGACGTGCGCGTGCTTGAAGGCATCGTCCAGGCGCTCAGGAACAACGGGTCGGTCAAGCTGGAGCCGTTCGAGCGCACGAAGCGAATCGACACGTCGGCCCAGCGAGAAACACTGAAGGCCCGCAAGTCGCCGGACCTCGTCAACACCTCGAATCCCGGCAAGGGCAAGGACAAGGTCCCCGTGAACTGACGCACTCCGAAGTCGGACGCGGAATGGATGTTGTCGGAACGGGTAGGCGGACGGGAATGAGCGGGAAACGTACAGCTATGGTGACCGACGGGGCCTCGATCCGTCCCGCCGCGACACCCGATGACGACCGTGCATGCCTGGGCGGCTCCGGCACATGACCCTCGTCGACCTGCCCGAAAGCGCTCGCCAGGACCTCGACGAGGCGATTGCTCCGGCGACACCTGTCCCCGCCGTACATCCGACCCTCGTCCTCGTGGCGTTGGCGATGGGTGGCTTCGCCATCGGCACGACCGAGTTCGCGGCGATGAGCCTGTTGCCGGCCTTCGCGCCCGATCTGGGCATCGACGCGCCGACGGCCGGTCACGTGATCAGCGCCTACGCGCTCGGTGTCGTCGTCGGTGCCCCCGTCATCGCGGTCCTGGCCGCCCGGATCGCGCGGCGCACGCTGCTCATCGGCCTGATGACGCTGTTTGCATTGGGCAACGTCCTCTCCGCCCTGGCGCCGAGCTATCACTGGATGCTGGCATTCCGATTCATCGCCGGCCTGCCGCATGGCGCCTATTTCGGGGTGGCGGCCCTGGTCGCCGCGTCTTTGGTGCCGCGCGCCAAGCGTTCCCAGGCGGTCTCGCGCGTGATCGCCGGGCTTACGATCGCGACCGTTGTCGGCGTACCGCTGGCCAACGGGATCGGGCAACTCGTCGGCTGGCGTTGGAGCTTCGGCCTTGTGGCCACCCTGGCCATCGCCACCATCGCCCTGGTCCGCCTCCATGCGCCGCTGGGGGGGCCGGCACCTGGGGCGAGCGCGCTGCGGGAACTCGGCGCGCTGCGGAGCGGACAGGTCTGGCTGACGCTCGCCACCGGCGCCATTGGGTTCGGCGGCCTGTTCTCGGTCTACACCTACCTCGCCTCGACGATGCTGGAGGTCACCCACGCCTCCCCCGCCGCAATCCCGGCGATCCTGGCCTTGTTCGGTCTCGGCCTGACATTCGGCAATCTTGCCTGCGCCTGGGCGGCCGACCGAGCGCTGATGCCCGCGGCCGGGGCGACCCTGGTCTGGAGTGCCGTCGCCCTCGCACTGTATCCGTTCGCCACCGGCAGTTTGTGGACGTTAGGTCCCGTTGTGTTCCTTATCGGTTGCGGCGGTGGCCTCGCCACCATCCTGCAAACCCGCCTCATGGACGTGGCGGAGGATGCGCAGACGCTGGCCGCCGCCCTCAACCACTCAGCATTCAACCTTGCCAACGCGCTCGGGCCCTGGCTTGCCGGCCTCGCCCTCGCTGCAGGGTTCGGCCTCCCCGCCACGGGGTGGGTCGGCGTGGCCCTTGCGCTGGGTGGCCTCGCGCTATGGGCGACCTCGATGCTGTTCGACCACCGGTACGTTCGCCATCGACAGGTGCGGTGATCGGAATTGAACGGGCCCGGGTTGATCTCCGTGTGGCTCGGATCTGACGTCTACGCCCATCCCGAAAGTCCGTGATGGGTGGTTTCCCGACTGTCCGGTTTTCGATAGCACACTAGAACAAGCGGACGTTTGCTCCGGTCGCCAGGATCGGCCGTTTCGGACCCTTTCTGGCCGCTTCCCGCTGGTTTGCGCCCTCATCGCCGCAGGCAGCACCCCAGTATGCTAACGTTGCTCTCAGCTCCGCATCTGCCGCCAAGCTGATCAGGGCTACCTCATGCGATTAGAGCGCAACGAGCGCGGCGACTGGATGCTCGATCCCGAGCAGCTCCACTCCCGACTCATGATCAATCCAGGCCTCATGCGGCAGAAGATGAGGCTCGGCCTTGTCACCAGCCGGATCGAAAAGGGCGTCGATGCGGATGTCGGTAGGTCGCGCGTGACGATAAGTGTCGCCACCTCGACCTGGGAAGGGATTTTCGACGAGACGGGATCCTTGATGAGCGAGAAAATTGTATGAGCTAATCGGAAATAAGTTCGCCCAACACCTTAATGATTTTTCTGAAAAGGTCCGCTGGCCGAGTCAGTATATTTGGCAGAAACTTGAGTTTAGCCGGCTGCTTCCCTGCAGGCTCTAGCTGCGCCCCGGATTGTGGAAAGACGAGGCGCACATGTCGGCTCTGTCGCTAGGTCACGCACGGAGTTCGACGGCGCTCATGCGTCAGCCAGAGTGACGGGGTGGCCGAGAAAGGCGAGCCGGCCGACCACCTCCACTATAACCCTCACTATTACGCCGCCAACGTGTTCGACATGGATCATCAAGGTCTGGAGCTCGTCCATAGGGGCTGCCAGCGGGCTTCGTCCCAAAAGTCATGTCCCCGCGACGTGTGGGCCGAACCTGGTCGGTACCGAGACGACATCAACGATGAGGTCCCGGGTCAGCAGGTCCGATGGTCTTTTGATGTAGCAGGAACGTTCGGTCGACGAATCTTCCACTCCCCGTGCGACCGAACACCGATGCGTAAGCCTACGGCAGAGCGCCGATCATCCCCTTAGCCTGGGTCATCGTGTTTTCGCAGGCGCGCTTTTCCCCCCGCTGGTCTTCGGCGCCAGCCCGGATGATGAGGGTCCTGGCAACAGCGACGTGGTCGGCGGTCGAGATCATGTCGGGATCGCTTGGGGCGTCGAGGCGAGCCGTGGTGACGCCATGGGTCGAACCGGTCCGGAGTGTATGCCCGGCTTGGAGGCCGGCGACTTGCACGGCCCCGGCGCTGTCGAGGCGACGCTCGATGGTGCCGATCTGCTCGGCGCAGGAGGATGCCATCGCGGGAAGCGGGGCGATGGCGAGGGTGAGGGCCGCGAGGGTGGGGATAACGCGCATCGGGGTAGCCTTCGGCTTAACGGCAGCATCGCGGTTCCGCCCGTCGAGCGTTTGACCCGATGCCGTCCCTCACCCGTCGATGCGAGGGTAGCGCCTTCTCAAAGGTACGCCTCTCGTTTTGCTGCGTCGCAACATGAAACGCGGGGCAGGTCCGCGTTCCTTGTATCCGCCATCACATCAGAGGGATGCCGTGCCGTTCGCCTGCGATGCCGTTCGAGAGTCACCCATGGTCGGGTGAGTCGAGCGGCATCCCCACGGTGACCCGAAGGCCGTCCGGATCGTAGTCGATGGCCACCTCGGCATGGACCTGGGTAGCGAGGACGCGCTTGAGCAACCGCGATCCGAAGCCTTCCCGGGTCGGCAGCGCGACCGGCGGCCCGTCGTGCTCTTTCCAGACCCAGGTCAGCCGGGGCCCGGACTTCGTCTCTTCCAGGGTCCACGTCACCTCGATCCGCCCGCCGAACTCGGCGAGGGCGCCGTGCTTGGCGGCGTTGGTGGTGAGTTCGTGTACCGCCATGCCAACCGGCACCGCGAGCCACGACGGAAGGACCACATCCGGTCCCTGCAGGCGGATGCGGGTCTCGCCACCATCCTCGTAGGGCGCCAGTTCGGCTCGAAGGAGATCCTGGAACGGCACGGACTGGAACCGGTCCTCGGTGAGAAGGGCGTGCGTCTTTGCTAGGGACGCGATCCTCCCGCCGAACGCGTGCTGGAATTCCGGCATGGTAACGCTGCTGCGAGCGGTCGAGCTCATGATGGCCTGGACGGTGGCCAGCGTGTTCTTCACCCGGTGGTGAAGCTCGCGCACCAGGAACTGCTGATGTTCGAGCGCGGCCTTGCGCTCGGTCACCTCGCGCTGGGCGGAAACCCAATGGAGGATCCTGCCCCCGTCATCGACGACGGGCGTGATCAGCCATTCGACGGCATAGGTCGTCCCGTCCTTGCGATAATTCAGGGCCTCCCCCTGGAAACGCTCTCCGGCCCGGAGCGCCGTCCGCATAGCGTCCAACACGCGCCGGTCGGTCAGCGGCCCCTGCAGGAAACGCGGCGAACGACCGATCACCTCGTTCACGGCATAACCGGTCATGCGTGCGAAGGCGGGGTTGGCATACTCGATGATCGGCCCGGGCTCGGCGAGGTCGACCGATGTGACGAGGATCGCCTCGCCGGTAGCCTCGACGGCGGCCCTAAGGAAGGCCGCATCGATGTCCGGGCTCGCGGCGGCGAGGACGGGGTGTGGAGCGCCGTGCATGGCAGTCTCCGAAGGCTCGACGGTCGGATTGCAGATCGGGGATGAGGCGTGAACCCGCGGCGAGCAGGCGGGACGAGGGCATGCCGCCGAGGGCAAGTCCAGCCGGACGGGCCGAATACGTCGGCATTTCGATTCTGGGGCGGGATAACTGCGGGATGCGAAGCACCCGTCACGGGCGTCGGGACGCGCTTATCCCAGGATCTGGGATTTCGCCCCATCCCAACAAGCGACCAGGATCAGGGTTGAGAACCCGAGGGTGCGGCCGAACCGGTCCATGGCCTTCCTCGCCTGACGTGCTTCCCCGTCCCTTTCGTTAGGCATCGGCCAGATGCGCTTGTCATGCATCCCGGCCGAGCCGGTCCTTACCGCATCCGACATGCCTTCCGCTTGACCGTGGCAGAGGGCCTGCGAACCATTGTCCTGGCTGCCCATGCTCATCCTACCATCTGTCGATCTGTGATCGGACCCGGGCGGAGCCGCCCCTCGAACACCGGCAGGTGCTGCTGGTAGTCATCGAGGATCTCCCTTTCGAGCGCCTGACGCTGAACGTCCTCAAGGTCGGCGAGGATATCCTCGCCCCATGCGTCGCGTACCGACAGCAACCTGACCACGCCCCCCCTTGTCTCGAACTCCACCATGGCCTCCGCCTGGGCGTACTGGTCATGCGGGTCGATGCAGGCATGGAGAGGCATCGGCGTGCTCTAATATAAATACAAGGTCGAGGAAGTCGCGCTTGGCGACTCCCAAGCGCGATCCGGGAAAAGCCCGATGCGCGGGAGTGAGGCGGGGGCGCGTTGGCCCGCGCATCGGCCTAACGACGGATAGATCGCCAGGATAAGTAGGCTAGCAGGGTTCGGGACGGGCGACCGAACGATTTACGGAGATCCGCTAGGCATAAAAGCGGACCTCGACGACTGTACTTCCCACTCCAGAAGGATCATCGATTTCAATCGGCAACGCCAGGGTCAACCAGGATAGCCAGCGATGATCGATGAGAACTGGCCTCATTATTTCGCGGCTTATCACAGTCCTGGTCCGGAATGGGTTGACGGTACGCCGTACGACCGGCAGCCCGGCTTCGAAGATCACGTCGCATATATCGCTGATTGTCGGAGCAAGGGCTGGATCGTCCCCGACAATCCTTTCCGGGAGGCATCCGACGATGTTTCGAGGATCTTCGTATTCGGAAACGTGACGATCTTCAGGGCCACAGACCTTGAGGAGGCGATGAGGCTCGGGGCGGACAATCCGACCGTTCGGTCCGGGATGCTGAACGTCGAGGTCGCGCCCTGGGCTGTCCCGTCCCACGGATGAACGTGCACGGGAAGCGACCTGCTTGACCAAAAATCTCGCGTTCCCCGTGATCCGGGGGCCCACGATCAACCGACATGGAGATCGACATGCGTAAGTTAGAAGGACGGGTGGCCATCGTCACAGGGGCATCGAAAGGCATCGGGGCGGGGATCGCGCTGCGCCTGGCGGCGGAAGGGGCGAGCGTCGTCGTCAACTACGCCCGGAGCGTCGAGGCGGCGGAAAGGCTCGTCATGACGATCAGGGACGCCGGCGGGAAGGCAAAGGCGATCCAGGCGGACGTTTCCAGCCCCAGAGAGATCACCAAGCTGTTCGACGAGGCCGTCTCGGCGTTCGGACAAGTCGACATCCTGGTTAACAATGCCGGCATCTACGAGTTCGGCGACCTCGCCGGCATCACGCCGGAATCGATAGACCGGCAGTTCGGCCTCAACGTGAAGGGGCTGATCCTCGCGACGCAGGCGGCGGCGAGGGTGTTCCCCCCCACGGGCGGCGTGGTGGTCAACATCTCGTCCGGCGCCGGCGTCACCCCCATCGCCCAGGCGCAGGTCTACAGCGCCACGAAGGGCGCGGTCGACAGCCTGACCCGCTCGCTCGCGCTCGAACTCGGGGCGCGCGAGATCCGCGTGGTCGGCGTCGCGCCCGGCCTCGTCGCGACGGAAGGCACCAGCGGGATGGGCGAGGAGGGCGCGGCCCCGTTCGTCGCCCGTACGCCGCTCGGCCGCATCGGTCAGCCCGCAGACATCGCCGCCACGGTCGCCTTCGCGGTCTCCGACGATGGCGGCTGGATCACCGGCGAGACCATCCAGGTCGGTGGCGGGCTGCGGCTATAGCCTGACGGCTCCGGCATGAGCGACTTCCATCCATCCACGAGCCGGGACTGACAATCACGGACCACAAGACCGAACAAGGTGTGATCGCATGCGACACGGATTGATCGTTCCGGCCCTCCTAGGGTTCGCGCTTGCCGGCCCGGCCCTCGGCCAGTCGGATCCCTATCGGCAGGCACCGAGCGCCCTGTTCCACGGCAACTATTGCGGCCCCGGGAACAACGCCCCTGCACCGCCCATCGATGCCCTCGATGCCGCCTGTGCCCGCCATGACGCTTGCAGCCCCAACAGTGGGCCCGCCACGAAAGCCTGCAACCTTCGCCTGCAACGAGATGCCGAGGCGATCTCGCGGGATCCCCGGCAGCCGAACGACCTCAGAACCCTCGCCGGGTTCGTGTCGATGGGGGCTTCGATGATGATGTCGACCGGTGTGCCCCATGCGGGGATACCGGTCGGTCGGACCTCGAACCGCAAACTTCACGCTGCGGATCACCGCCCGGAATTCGGAGCCGTCCGGCGGTCGAGCGACAGGGTTTCCGACGCCCGCGCGCATCAGGGACCTTTCAGCTCTGTCAGGAGAAAGTCCGCGAAGGCCCGAGCCGAGGGCTTCATGGCATGACCGCTCGCGAAGACGGCATGAAGTTCCACCGTATCCATATCCCAGTCCTTCAGGACCCGAACGAGGGCGCCGCTCTCAAGCTCCCGACGGCACGCGCCCAGCACCGACGAGATGATCCCGAGCCCTGCCACGGCGGCCGCGATGGCCCCCTCGTGCACTGACGCCTTCAGCCGGCTGTCGACGCCGATGGAGAGCTCTTGTCGCCCCTTGCGGAACGACCAGGTCGAAGGATGCCCGGGACCGAGGACGAACGCGTGGTCGGTGAGGTCGTCGGGCTTGGCCGGCACGCCCTTCAGGGCAAGGTAGGCCGGCGCCGCCGCGAGGACGCGGGGCCAGACGGCGACGAGCCTCGCCGTCGCGGTCGAGTCGCTCAGGCTTCCGAACCGCAGCGCGAGGTCGACGCCTTCGTTCACCAGGTGCTGGCGCTGGTCGTCCATCATGAGGTCGACGCGCAAGTCGGGGTGGCACTCCATGAAGCGGGCCAGCCGCGGGATAATCTCGCGGATGCCAAGGCTCGACGAGAGGCCGATCCGTAGCGTCCCACGAAGCTCGGCCGACCCCCGCGCCTCGTGATCGGCCTCCTCAAGGGCCATCAGGATCGGCTCGACCCGCGTCAGGTACTGCTCGCCGGCATCCGTCAGGGTCACGGCACGCGTGGTCCGCGTGAATAGCGCTGCGCCGACCTCGCTTTCCAGGGCCGCGATGATGCGCGAGGCCGAGGGCTGCGACAGTCCGAGGTCGCGTCCCGCGCCCGAGAAGCTTCCGGAGCGGGCCACGCGCACGAAAAGCTTGAGGGCAACGAGACGATCATTCATGTCTGGGATGAATATAACAAAGTTGAAAGCAATGGCTAGTGGCACGGTTTGGAATGAATGATCGTCGTTGACAGTTAAACACGCCGACCACCGGCAAAACTCGTAGGAATACTCAGATGCTCGCATTGGCCGACAAGACAGCGCTCGTCACCGGAGCCTCCAAGGGCATCGGGGCCGCCATCGCAAAGGCTCTCGCCAAGGCCGGTGCCACCGTGATCGTCAATTATGCGACCAGCCAGGCCGGTGCGGAGAAGACCGTCGCCGAGATCCGCGCAGCCGGTGGGCGCGCCCATGCCATCCAAGGGGATTTCTCAAAGCCCGACCAGATCAACCGCGTTTTCGTCGAGATCGAGAGCAAGTTCCGGACGTTGGACATCCTCGTCAACAACGCAGGGGTCTACAAGATCGGTCCCTTGGAGGATGTGACCCCAGCCGAATTCCACAGGCAATTCGACCTGAACGTTCTGGGACTGCTGCTGTTGACCCAGGCGGCCGTCCCCCTGTTCGGACCCGGAGGCGGCTCGATCATCAACATCGGCTCCACGGTCGGCAAGATGGCTCCGGCCAACAGCGCCATCTACGCCGCGACCAAGGGTGCCGTCGATTCGGTCACGGTCTCGTTGTCGAAGGAGCTCGGCAACCGCAAGATCCGGGTGAACAGCCTCAATCCGGGTCTCGTGGAAACCGAAGGCACCGTCACCGGGGGGTTCCTCGGGGAGAGCGATTTCCAGACCTTCGTCGTGGCCACCACTCCGCTGGGTCGCATCGGCCAGCCCGACGACATCGCCAACGTTGCCGTCTTCCTGGCGTCCGACGCAGCTGCGTGGGTGACCGGCCAGCAGATCGTCCTGGCCGGCGGGCAGACGATGTGATGGGTCCGGTCGGCCCCCGACCCTGAGTGGACGGGCGGAGCCGTACCGCGGCCGGACGCGACACCCCAACCGGGTCGGTCCCGCCCCGGCCCTGCGCAATCGGGGCCCGATCCTGGAACCGTCCACGACGAGCGCCCCGACCGACTCAACCATGGGCCAGGGAGTACCATCGCGATGATCCTCACCATCAACGGTTCGCGCCACGAGGCCGACGTCGAGGGCGACACGCCGCTCCTCTTCGTCCTGCGCGACACGCTGGGCCTCACCGGCACCAAGTACGGCTGCGGCATCGGCCAGTGCGGGGCCTGCACCGTGCTCCTCGACGGTCAGGCGACGCGTTCATGCCAGATCCCGGCCGACAGCGCGAAGGACGCCAGGATCGTCACCATCGAGGCCATTGAAGGGGATGAGGTCGGTCGCAAGGTCGTTGCCGCCTGGGTCGCGGGGCAGGTGCCGCAATGCGGCTACTGCCAGTCGGGGCAGGTCATGGCCGCCACCGCGCTGCTCCAGCAGACCCCTAAGCCCTCGGACGACGACATCGCCAACGCGATGACGAACCTGTGCCGGTGTGGGACCTACAACGCCATTGCCGCCGCCGTGCGGCAGGCCGCGGCTTGAGGAGGCGAACGCCATGAACGATCTCACTCCGATCCGTGCCGCGATGCGGCCCTCGCTCCATGTGGAACCGACGATCCGCAACCTTTCGCGCCGCGGGTTCCTCGGTGCCGCCACGGGCGCCCTCGTGCTCGGCGTCGGTCTCCCCGTCGGTTCGGCCCGAGCCCAGTCCGACGGCGCCGGGGCCATCGCGCCTAAACCCGGCACGCGGGTCTCGGCCTTCCTGGAGATCCGACCCGACGATAGCGTCAGGCTCCTCAGCCCCTTCGTCGAGGGCGGCCAGGGCATCAATACCGGGCTTGCCCAGACCATCGGCGAGGAGCTCGACCTCGATCCGTCGCGCTTCGCCGTCGAATGCGCGCCGCCCGGACCCGACTACGCCGTGGTCAATGGCCTGCGCATGACCGGCGGCAGCTTCTCGACCCGGTCGAGCTACGACGCCATGCGTCGGCTCGGCGCCACGGGGCGCGAGATGCTGCTGCGGGCCGCGGCCGCCAGGTTCGACGTCAAGCAGGACACGCTCACGACCAACGACGGTCGCGTCCTGCATGAAGCGTCGGGCCGCACCATCGGCTACGGCGCCCTGGCAGGTGCCGCCCTCATCCTGCAGCCGCGCGAGGACGTGCCGCTCAAGGACCCGAAGGCTTTCCGCTACATCGGCAAGCCGGTCGCCCGCCTCGACGTGCGCGACAAATCCACGGGCCGGGCGACCTACGCCATCGACCTCAAGGTCGACGGCATGCTCCATGCGGCCGTGGTCCACGCGGTCCATCTCGGCACGGAGCCCAAGGCCATCGCCAACGAGGCGGCGGTCAAGGCGATGCCGGGCGTTCACGCCGTCCACCGCCTGCCGGGCGCCGTGGCGGTCACCGCCGACAGCTGGTGGCGAGCGCGCAAGGCGGTCGAGGCCCTGAACGTGACCTGGACCGAGCCGGCACCCGCCGGCATCGCCACGGTCTCCGATGACTTCTCGTCGGCCGGGATGCGGGCCGCACTGAAAGCCGCCGACGCTGAGGGCCTCGTGGCCGAGGCGTCGGGCGATGCCGCGGGCGTGTTCGCCAAGGCCACGAAGGGCTCCGGGGTCACGGTGATCGAGGCCGAGTACGACGCGCCCTACCTCGCCCATGCCCAATTGGAGCCACCGTCCTCCATCGCGCGCTTCAACGCCGACGGCACCCTCGACCTTTGGGTGCAGAACCAGATGCCGGAGGTGTTCCAATCGGTGGCGGCCAAGGTCTCGGGCCTCCAGCCGGAGCGGGTTCGCATCCATTCGCCGATGCTCGGTGGCTTCTTCGGCCGCCATTTCTATTACGGCTCGTCGAATCCGTTCCCGCAGGCGATTCAGCTCGCCAAGGCCACGGGTCGGCCTGTGCGGGTGCTGTGGTCGCGCGAGGAGGAGTTCGGCATGGACGCCGTTCGTCCACTCGGCTTCGTACGGTTCCGCGCCGCCATCGGTCCCGACGGGATGCCGCTGGCCATCGAGACGCGTGCCGTGGGCGAGGGCCCGATTGGCCGCTGGTTCGGCTCGATCTTCAAGGCGCCCGTGGATGCCTCGGTGGTCGAGGGCCTCGACAAGAAACCCTACGCGATCCCGAACCGACGGATCGACTACGTGAAGGTCGCCCAGCCGGTGACCATCGCGTTCTGGCGCTCGGTCGGCCACTCGATGAACGACTTCTTCTCGGAGAGCTTCTTCGACGAGATCGCCCAGGCCGGCGGCAAGGACCCTTTCAACCTTCGCGTGGCGCTGCTGAAGGACAGCCCGCGCCACACGACCCTCCTCAAGGCCGTGGCCCACCTCGCCGGCGGTTGGAAGCGAGGGCCGTTCCAGGCCGCGGACGGCACAAGGCGCGCACGTGGCGTGTCCATGGCCTCGCCCTTCGGCTCGGAGACCGCGACCATCGCCGAGGTCTCGCTCAAGGACGGCGAGGCGAAGGTCCACGACCTCTGGATCGCCATCGATCCGGGCAGCATCGTCAACCCGGCGATCATCAGGCGCCAGGTCGAGGGTGCCGCAGCTCTGGGGCTGTCCGCCACGCTGCTGGAACAGGTGGTCTACGAGAAGGGCAAGCGCCAAGCCCGCAACTACGACACCTATCCGATCCTCGACCGGGAGAGGATGCCACGCGTGCACGTCGCCATCGTCGAGAGCGGTGCCCCCATGGGCGGCATCGGCGAGCCTGGCCTGCCCGGCGTTCCGCCCGCGGTGGTCAACGCCGTCGCCGCCCTCACCGGACAGCGAGTGCGAAGCCTGCCGCTCGCCAAGGAAAAGCTTTCGGGCGTGTAGCACGCGGGCTCGTCGGGCCTCCGGGGGGACATCCGGATCCGCCGACCGATACCGAAAGACCGTCCTGTCATCGAGCGAGGTTGAGTCATGGTCGAAACCCGGAACCACGACGAGGGTGTCCCGCTCCACTATGAGGATGCGACCCGTCTTGCCTCGCTCATTCGGACCAAAGCCATCTCGTCACGCATGGTGGTCCAATCGCATCTCGACCGCATCGAAGCGGTCAACGGCCCCATCAACGCCGTCGTCACCCTGATGGCGGATGACGCGCTCAGGAGCGCCAATGCCGCCGACGAAGCCGTCGCGCGGGGCGGACGCCTGGGGCCGCTGCACGGCGTCCCCTTCTCGATCAAGGATGCCATCGATACGGCGGGCACGCCCACGCAGCGCGGTTCGAGATTGTTCGCGGGCAACGTTCCCGAAACGGATGCGACGGTCGTCGCGCGCTTCAAGGCGGCCGGGGCCATCCCGCTCATCAAGACCAACCTGCCCGAGTTCTCGGCCTGGACCGAGAGCGACAACCTGGTGACGGGCCGCACCAACAACCCCTGGGACCTGACGCGCACCCCCGGCGGTTCCTCCGGCGGAGAGGCTGCGGCCATCGCGGCCGGGATGTCGCCAATCGGCATCGGAAGCGACGTGATGATCTCGGTGCGAGGACCGGCCGCATTCACGGGCATCGCCGCCCTGAAGGCGACGCACGGCCGCATCCCCTACACCGGCCACTACCCCAGCATCCTCTCGCATTGGTGGCACGTCGGGCCGATGGCCCGGAGCGTCGGCGACGTCGCCCTCGGCTACTCCATCCTGAAGGGACCTGATGGGGCTGATGGCTACGCCATCCATGCGCCGGATGCCGGGCCGGGGAACGTCCGTGTTCCCGGGCAGCCGCTCCGGGTCGGGTGGGTCTCGGAGGCTGCCTTCGGCCCGGTCGATCCTGAGATCACCGCAGCCCTTTCCGGCGCTGCGTCCCAGCTCGCCGATCTCGGCTGCATCGTGGAGGAGGTGACCCTGCCGTTCCTCGGCGATCCCTTCGGTACGCTCGCCACGCTGGTCTACGGCGAGATCGTCCCCTCGATCAAAGCCCTGGCGGAGGGCCGTGAGGACCAGTTGCACGCCGTGGGTGCCGGGATCGTCGGGATGTCGGACCCCTCGTTCATCGATTTCGCCGCCGCTCATGCCAGGGCCGAAGCGCTTCGATCGGCATTCGCAGGATTCTTCAGCATCCACGACGTCCTGCTGTGCCCGGTCAATCCGATGACCGCGACGCCGCACGGGGCCCAGACACTCGTCGTCAACGGTCGGCAGGTTTCGTGGACCCACGTCATGAGCGCGACCTGTCCGTTTAATCTCAGTGGGCTACCGGCGCTTTCGGTACCGTATGCCCTCAGCTCCGAGCATCTGCCGATCAACATCCAGCTCGTCGCCGGATGGCTCGACGAGGACACCATCCTGCGTCTCGGCGCCGTCCTCGAACGCAAGGGCGGTCTCGGACGCCGGCACCCGATCCCATAGACCGGGGACGCGGACCCATTCGCAGATTGCGATCCGATGGCGAGAGAGCGTCGCCTGACGCAGCAACGTCCTCGACTGCATGGGACGAAGAATGACTGACCAACAATCGTCCAAGCTTAGCTCATGCCGTCCAGGGAGGTGCTGAACGCCCCGATCCACATCGTACAGTGCAAGGAGAGCCAGCCATGACGATCTCGATCAGAGGCATCCACCTTCCGGACGGCAAGCTCGGTCGCGCCGTGACGGAATTCATCCGTGACACCGAGAACGACCTGCTCTTCAACCATTCGAGCCGCGTCTACTATTTCGGCGCCCTCGCGGGTCTCGACCGCGAGCTGAAGTTCGACGCCGAACTGCTCTACACCGGCGCGATGTTCCACGACATCGGCTTGATCCCGGCCTACAGCAGCGCGACGGAACGCTTCGAGGTCGACGGCGCGAATGCCGCCCGGGACTTCCTCAAGGGCCATGGCATCGATCAGACCGACATCGACACGGTGTGGACCTCGATAGCGCTTCACACCACGCCGGGCATTCCCAAGCACATGCACCCCGTCGTCGCCCTCGTCACCGCGGGCGTCGAGATGGATGTCCTGGGCCTGACCTACGCCGAGTACGCGGAGGAGGAACGCGAAGCCGTCGTTCGCGCGTACCCGCGCGCAGGCAGCTTCAAGGAAGACATCATCCAGGCGTTCTACGACGGCATCAAGCACAAGCCGGACTCGACCTTCGGCAACGTGAAGGCCGATGTCATCGCCGACAAGGAGCCGCATTTTCATCGCGGCAACTTCTGCGACGTGATCCGCGCGTCCCGCTGGCGCTGACGTTTCCCGGCCGCGCCCGGCTGCTTGAGCCGGCATCCCACCCCGTCAACCGGAGGCCGACACGATGCCCATTTCGATGTACCAAGCCTCGGTCCCCGTCCTCACGCGAGGACTTGGAGTGCTGTCGGATCTGCTGAGGAAGGGCGAGGCGCATGCCCGCGAGGCCGGCCTCGATCCAGCGTCCATCGTTGCGGCCCGCCTGGCCCCGGACATGCTGAACCTGGCCGGGCAGGTGCAACGGGCGAGCGACACGGCGAAATACACGGCCGCACGTCTCACCGAGGAGGCGGGACCATCCTTCGCGGATGATGAGGCGACCTTCGCCGAGCTTCACGAGCGTTGCGCGCGGACGGTGGCGTACCTGGAGTCGGTCCGCCCCGGGACCCTGGAGGGTAGCGAAACGCGGATGATCACGTTCGGGGGCGAGGCGCACAAGACGACGCTCCCGGGAGATGCCTACCTCCTCAGCTTCGCGCTGCCGAACTTCTTCTTCCACGTCACCACCGCCTACGACCTCCTACGCCACGTTGGCGTCCCCCTCGGCAAGGCCGACTATCTCGGGACGCGTGAGAGCCGCTGAGGCTTTCGCCGCGACCGTCCCGGGAGCCTTCCGCAGGAGCAATGAACCGGGGCGGCCGATCCGCGGCTCCCCCGGCAAAGCGATTTCCTCTGTCGCGCACAGGAAGCGACGGACGTCCGGAACCCCGAAGGGAAACCCAGGTCATGACGATGTACCTTCTCGCCCTGCTCGTCGGCATCATCGCCGGTCTCCGGGCGTTCGTGGCACCGGCCGTCGTGAGTTGGGCCGCGGCCTCCGGGTGGCTCAACCTGGACGGATCGTGGCTCGCCTTCCTCAGCTATCGCTACACCCCGTACGTGTTCACGCTGCTGGCCCTGGGCGAGTTCGTCACTGACCAGTTGCCAAGCACGCCGAGCCGCACGGTGCCGATGCAACTCGCGCCCCGGCTCCTGAGCGGCGCCCTTTGCGGCGCGGCCATCGGGATACCGTCGGGACAGCTTGTCGGAGGGCTCGTGGCCGGCATCGTCGGCGCCGGGATCGGCACCTACGGGGGCGCCGCGGCACGCGGACGCCTCGCCGCGACCTTCGGTAAGGATCGGCCGGCCGCATTCATCGAGGACGCCGTGGCCATCCTCGCCGGAGCGTTCATCCTCGGATCCCTATGATGGGCCGCCGGTTCGACGCCATCGTCATCGGTGCCGGCCAGGCCGGGCCGCCGCTGGCCGGCCGCCTCACGGCGGCGGGCCAGCGCGTCGCGGTGATCGAGCGCAACCTCTTCGGCGGCACCTGCGTCAACACCGGCTGCATGCCGACCAAGACCCTGGTGGCGAGTGCCTATGCCGCCCACCTCGCCCGCCGAGCCGCCGAGTACGGGGTGGTCCTGGAAGGGTCGGTCGGCATCGACGCTAAGGTCGTCGCCGCGCGACAGCAGGGCGTGTCCGCCAAGGCGCGGGCCAACGTCGAGATCTGGTTGCGCGGCATGGAGGGCTGCACCGTCCTGACCGGTCATGCCAGATTTGTGTCGAGTTACGCCGTGGCCGTGGGCGACGAGGTCCTGGAGGCGGAACATATCTTCATCAATGTCGGCGGCCGCGCCCGCGTGCCGGAGATGCCGGGGATCGACACGGTCCCGTTCCTTACGAACACCACGCTGCTGCAGCTCGACACGATTCCCGAGCACCTCGTCGTCATCGGCGGCAGCTACATCGGATTGGAATTCGCGCAGGCCTACCGGCGCTTCGGCAGTGCGGTCACCGTCGTGGAAATGGGCCCGCGGCTGATCGGGCGCGAGGATGCGGACATCTCGGAAGCGGTCGCCGGCATCCTGAGAGACGAGGGCATCGCCCTTCGGCTGAACGCGGAATGCGTCCGGTTCGCACTCCATGCCGACGGCATCACGGTCGGGGTCAACTGCCGGCAGGGCGAGCCCGAGATCGTCGGGTCCCACGCACTGCTGGCGGTGGGGCGCCGGCCGAACACCGACGACCTCGACCTGGAGGCAGCCGGCATCGCCATCGATGCGCGCGGCTTCATCACCGTCGACGACACCCTGCAGACCAGCGTGCCCGGGATCTACGCGCTCGGCGATTGCAACGGGCGCGGCGCCTTCACCCATACCGCCTACAACGATTTCGAGATCTTGGCCGCCAATCTCCTCGACGGGGCGGACCGCCGGGTCAGCGACCGCATCCCCGGCTATGCCCTCTACATCGACCCGCCCCTGGGACGCGTCGGCATGAGCGAGGCGGAAGCGCGGTCGAGCGGCCGCCCCGTCCTCATGGGGACCCGCCCGATGACCCGGGTCGGGCGGGCCGTCGAGAAAGGCGAGACCAAGGGCGTCATGAAGGTGCTGGTGGATGCCGGGAGCCGAGCCATCCTCGGCGCGGCGATCCTCGGGACCGGCGGCGACGAGGCCGTACACGGCATCCTCGACATGATGAACGCCGGGGCCACCGCGGACACCCTTCGGTGGGCGGTGCCGATCCACCCGACCGTGTCCGAACTGATCCCGACCGTCCTGAACGATCTGAAGGTGCTTGGCCACCGAGAGAATCCCGCATGAACGCGCTCGAACGCTACGACATCCTGATCCTAGGCGGCGGCAAGGCCGGCAAGACGCTGGCGATGGATCAGGCCAAGGCCGGCAAACGCGTCGCCGTCGTCGAGGCCGGCATGATCGGCGGCTCGTGCATCAATATCGCCTGCATCCCGACCAAGGCGCTCGTCCGCAGCGCGCAGGTCGCGCACCTGACCAAGCAAGCGGGCGCGTTCGGGGTCGTCACGCCCGGGGAACCAGCCATCGACATGCGTCGCGTGGCCTCGCGCACCGCCGAGGTCGTGGCCGGGATGGTCGCGGTCAACGCGAAGGCCTTTGCTGCGAGCGGGTTCGAGCTCGTGCTCGGCTGGGGTCGGTTCGTCGAGCCACGGGTGATCGAGGCCGTCGGCGAGTGGGGCGCCCGCCGGCTTACGGGGGATCGCATCTACCTCGATCTCGGCACCCGCGCCGCCATCCCGCCCGTACCGGGTGTGCGCGAGGTCGAACCGCTCACGCACGTCGAGGCGCTGACGCTCGACGTCCTACCCAACCACCTGCTGGTGATCGGCGGGGGCTACGTCGGCATGGAGATGGCCCAGTCGTTCCGCCACCTCGGCGCCGAGGTCACCATCATCGAGCACGGACCGCGCCTCGCCGCCCGGGAGGATGCGGACGTCGCCGGCGCGATCCAGGACCTGTTCCGGGCCGACGGCATCAAGCTCGCGCTGAACGCCAGGATAGCGGAGGTCTACGGTCATTCCGGCGACGGCGTGACCGTCCGGCTTGAGGACGGACAGGGGTTTGACGGATCGCACGTGCTGGTCGCGGCCGGGCGCGAGCCGATGACGAAGGACATCGGTCTCGACATTGCCGGCGTCACCCTCGACGCGCACGGGTTCATCACGGTCGACGAGCGCCTGGCCACCGCCGCACCCGGCATCTGGGCCCTCGGCGAGGTCGCCGGCAGCCCGATGTTCACCCACGTCTCGCTCGACGATTATCGCGTGGCCAAGAGCGGCATCGAAGGTGGGGGCCGCACGACGAGGGATCGCCTGGTGCCCTACGCCGTGTTCATCGAGCCCGAGTTCGCACGGGTGGGCCTCGGCGAACGCGAGGCCGAACAGGCGGGCGTCCCATACCGCGTGGCGCGGATCGCGATGGACGCCGTGCCGCGCGCCCGCACGCTCTCCGAGCGGACGGGCTTCATGAAGGCCCTCGTCGGCGACGACGACCGCATCCTCGGCTTCGCGATGCTGGGTGCCCAGGCCGGAGAGGTCATGTCCACGGTGCAGATGGCGATGCTCGGGAACCTGGCTTTCACGGTCTTACGCGACGCAATCCTGGCCCATCCGACGCTGGCCGAGGGACTGAACATGCTTTTCGCCAACCTTGGCGTGCGGACGCCTTCGGCGCAGGCGGCATGATGGCCATGGCCGTACGATCAGGGGCATCGCTTCGTGGCCGCGCCGGACAGGAACAGTCGCGCGCATCGGTGGGCCCGTTCGACGATTTCGGCCTCCGTCGGCAAGGCGCGCTGCCCCATCATCGCCGCCCTCTGGGGTTCCATCGTCATCATCCCCCGCAGCATCCCCGCAGCCATGTCGGGATCTTCAAGCCGGAGGGTCCCGCGTTCGCATTGCAGCCGGAGATAGGCAGCCAGGACGCGCTGCGTCGCCAGGATCGCCTCCTGGAAAAAGTTCGCCGCCAGATCCGGAAACCGGCCGCTCTCGGCGATGACGAGTTTCTGGATCGCCACCGTCTCCTGTGAAAGGGTGAGCCGTCCATATTCCTCCATGATGCGCGCGAGTGCGTCGTCGACCGGCAATGAGCCGACAGCCACCGGATCGACCGCCAGCATGAACTTGGCGATGCGGTCGGTGATCGAGGTCTGGAACAGGTCGGCCTTGGTTGGGACGAGCCGGTAGAGCGTCTTCTTCGAGATGCCGGCGGCCTGCGCCACGTCGTCCATGCTGGTGCCGGCGAAGCCGCTTACCATGAAGGCCTGCCGCGCCGCGTTGGAAATCAATCCGCGGGTCTCCTCGTCGGACCGGGTCGGGGGCCGTCCCCTCGGACGACGGGCAAGCTGTTCGGTGGCGTCCATCAGAAATTCTCGGTGGGTGGATTGATATCACGGAGATAGGGACCATTTTGGAAACTATCAAGTTTCCGAAATGCCACGCTGGGGTTCAGCGGCGGCATCCGCCTCATCAGGAGCAGCGGCCATGTCGAAGCACCCGGACGCCTTCATCGTCGACCGGCAGGTCCCTGCCGCCGTGGCACTCCCCAGCCGGGACTTGGCTGTCGCGACGACAGAGCTTCCGGTCCCCGCGAAGGCGCGAAGCGGTCTTCGTCGGTTCCTGATGGTCGGCGCGAGCCTCGCGGCGCTCGCGGGCGGCTCGTACTATGGCTGGGACTACTGGACGGTCGGTCGCTTCAACATCTCGACCGACGACGCCTACGTCCAGGCCGACAGTGTCACCATCGCGCCGAAGGTGTCGGGCTACCTCGGTGCGGTCCTCGTCGGCGACAACGAGGCGGTGAAGGCCGATCAGGTCCTGACCCGGATCGACGACCGGGATTACCGCGTCTCCCTCGACACCGCGAAGGCCGATGTCCTCGCCGCCTTGGCGACCATCGAGAGCAAGAAGGCCGCCATCGAGACCCAGCTCGCGATGATCGAGTCGGCCAAGGCGATCGTCACCGTCAGCCAGGCGAGCCAGATGTTTGCCGAGCAGGAGAACAAGCGCTACGCCGACCTCGCCTCGACCGGGTATGGCTCCGTCCAGAACGCCCAGCAGGCGGCCTCCCGCATCGCCGCCTCCCGTGCATCCGTCCAGCGGGACGTGGCGGCGTTCTCCTCCGCGACCAAGCAGGTCGGTCAACTCAAGGCGGAGCTCGCACAGGCCGAGGCCGCCCTCGCCCGCACGCGGGCCCTGGAGCATCAGGCCGAGCTCAACCTGTCCTACACGGCGATCCGCGCGCCCATGGACGGCGTGGTTGGCAACCGCACCCTGCGCGTCGGCCAGTACGTCAATGCCGGGACCCAGCTGATGTCGGTGGTCCCGACGGCGGCCGTCTACGTGGTCGCGAACTACAAAGAGACCCAACTGACCGACGTCCGCCGGGGCCAGCGCGTCACGGTCGAGGTCGACATGTTCCCCGGCCGCACCTTCACCGGCAGGGTCGACAGCCTCGCGCCCGCCAGCGGCCAGACCTTCGCGCTCCTGCCGCCGGACAACGCCACGGGCAACTTCACCAAGGTGGTCCAGCGCATCCCGGTGCGGATCACCCTCGATTCGGCCAGCATCGGCTCCGGCGACCTTCGCCCGGGCATGTCGGTCGAGCCGGTGATCGAGACCAAGGCGGCTGCACAAACGTCGACGACCCTCGTGCAGGCCGAGTGACGCAGAACCCCGAGGAGGGCCGTCCCATGCCCAGCGTCACGCAGCCTGCACTGCCCGGAGCGGTCACCCGCGCCACCACCCGCGAATGGATCGCGGTCTCGGCCAGCATGATCGGCGCCTTCATGGCGATCCTGAACATCCAGATCACGAACGCCTCCCTGCTCGACATCGAGGGCGGCATCGGCACCGGAATCGACAACGGCGCCTGGATCTCGACCTCGTACCTCATCGGCGAGATCATCGTGATCCCGCTGACCGACTACCTCAGCCGGGTGTTCTCCTTCCGGCGCTACATCCTCGTGAACAGCATCCTATTCCCGCTGTTCTCCATCGCCTGCGCGTTCACCCACGATCTCGGCTCCATGATCGCCATGCGGGGCCTGCAGGGCTTCGCCGGCGGCGTCCTGATCCCGATGGCGTTCACCATGGTGCTGACGCGGCTGCCCAAGGCGCAGCAGCCCATCGGTCTCGCCCTCTTCGCACTCGCCGTGACCTTCGCCCCGGCAATCGGCCCGACCATCGGGGGCTACCTCACCGAGAACTACGGCTGGCAGACGATCTTCTACGTCAACGCCGTCCCGAGCGCCGTCATGGTGGTGGCGCTGGCCCTGACCCTCGACCCGTCGCCGATGCGGCTCGACCTACTCAAGGAAGGCGACTGGGCCGGGGTCGTCACGATGGCGATCGGGCTCTCCGCCTTCCAGACCGTGCTGGAGGAAGGCAACAAGGACGACTGGTTCGCCTCGCCCTTCATCCTCAGGCTGGCGGTCGTCGCCGCCGTGTTCCTGACCGCCTTCATCGCCATCGAATTGACGGTCGCGAAACCCCTCATCAACATCCGCCTCCTGAAGCAACGCAACTTCGGCATCGGGGTGCTCGCGAACACGCTCGTCGGCTTCGCCCTATTCGGCACGGTCTACATCCTGCCCCAGTATTTGGGACAGGTGCAGCGCTACAACGCCGAGCAGACCGGCAACGTTCTGGCCTGGACCGGGCTGCCGCAGCTCCTGATCATCCCGCTCGTGCCGCTGATGATGAAGCGCTGGGACGCGCGGTACATCGCGTTCGTCGGCGTCGCGATCTTCGCCGCGAGCTGCTTCATGAACATCACGCTCTCGCTCGACAATTCGGGGGACCAGTTCTTCATCCCCAACGTCGTCCGGGCCATCGGCCAGGCCCTGGTCCTGACCCCGATCAGCGCCATCACCACGGGCGCCATCGCGCCAAGCGAGGCCGGTGCCGCCTCCGGGCTGTCGAACATGATGCGCAACCTCGGCGGGGCCGTCGGCACGGCGGCCCTGTCGACGATCCTAGCCAAGCGCGAACAGTTCCACTCTAATATCATCGGGCAGTCGATCACCCTGACGCGTGACGAGGTCCGTGCCCGGCTCGAACAGATGACCGACTACTTCATGGCGCACGGCGTCGCGGATCGCGCGATGGCCACGGCCAAGGCCGTCGGCCAACTCGGGGCGGTGGTGAAACGCCAGGCCCTGGTCATGGGCTTCAGCGACACCTTCGCGGTGATCGGGGTCGTCTTGTCGGTTGCGGCGGTCTCAGTCCTGCTGGCCCGCCGGTCCGGCAAGGCGGCCGGCTTGGGCGGCGGGCATTGAACACCGCCCGTCCCTCGCCAAGGTCGTGATCGACGCCGGAACATGATGACGTTCGAGCGCCCCCCGAATCGCATCGCCTGCTGGAGGCATGTCGAGGCTGCCGTCCTGCACCGGCAATTCGAGATCTTGGCCGCGGTGGCCTTCGTCGCGACCGACGCTGGCGGTTGGGTGACCGGCGAGACTGTCAAGGCTAGGGCAAGAGTTGGTGGCGTGTTCGTAGAGCGAGCGAGCCCTGGTGCGGGCTCGCCTTCTAGACCGGTGAACTCGGCTTGGCTCCGGCATCGCCAACGTCAAGGCGCAGCTCGACGACCAGATCGCAACGGGCGCCTAGGTGAAGGTCGCATGGTCCCATCGCGACGCCGGGGATGTACGTCGCATCCCCGGCTCCAGGACACAGGTGAATGGAGTCGAGACTTTAATCGGTGGATCGACCCTACCTTTTCGATTCACCCGCATCCTTCGCGCTGACCGAGCCCGTCGTCGATGGCTCGCTGGCGAAGCGGAGCATGCCCTCAGTGTCGATGACGAGCGTGTCGCCAGTCTCCACTGAACGTCCGTACCCCGAACCCCGTACGCGAAGCTCGCATCCCCCCTTGCATTCGACCTCGGTCGAAGCTCCCGCCGCCAGCTTCTGGTCGGCCTGGGTCTCGCCCTGGTCGACCGTGAAGATGTGCTCGGCCTTGTCTTGGTTGGTGACCGTGATCGCGAACGCCGGCGACGCCGCCAGCATGGTGCCGGCAAGGATGATTGCGGGTATCAAATCGCGTTTCATGTCTTTTCTCCGTCCGTTGGCGTTATGCCGTCGTGCCGGGGATGTAGGGCCGGGCCGCGGTCACCCGCCCGGATGACACGGCCAAAAGCCAATCGCTTTTGCGGAGTAGCTATCCGTATTTGAGGACTTCCAATTAGATGTTGGCGACAGTGGGGGATGCAGGTTCGGGGAAAGCTCCGACCGAGCGACGGTCGATGACCACCTGCACCAATCGTCCGGGCCAGGGTTGTATTAGGAATTAGACGTCCTTGTCGGGGCTCAAGGGGAAATCCCGCCGAGAACAGGTCAGCCTGAAAGACGCTATTTCCGATGGCACGCCCGGTCACCCCACGATATTTCTTCGACCGTCTCGACGGGTTATCCCGAAGGGGGACCTGGGCCGTGCTGACGCTCACCGGCCTGGGTTTCATAATGTTCGACGAGGTCGCCGGCGTCCCCGGTGACGTCGATTTGCACGCCCGAGCCGCCGCGCTTGCCGCCCTCGACATGGACCGACAGCACCGCGCCGTCGGCAAGCAGGCCCGAGAGCACGAGTTGGTCCGGGTTAGTGGTCGGGATGCGCTCGCCGGTCTCGGCGATCCGCACCTCGGGGAACGGGTTGACCAGCAGGGCCGAGACGCTCTGAGGCCAGCCCACACCCTGGAACAGCATGTCGAGGAAGTGCCCGGCGTAGATGGCGACGACGCTGGAGAAGTTCTCCGGCGGCACCGTCCAGGCCATTGCCCTCGGCCGGACCTCGTGGAAGTCCGGCGTGCTCACGTGCATCCGCACCGAACGGAGGCGGCCGACGAAGCCGTCCGCGATGAGGTCGCGCAGGTACCGGTTGTGCGGGGCGAGCCGCCGCTGCAGGCCGACGAGGTGGCGAACGCCCCGGTCCCGCGCCATACGCAACAGATCCTGCGCGGTTGCGGTGTCCACCGTCAGGGGCCACTCGCAGTACACGTCCTTGCCGGCGGCGATGACGGCCCGCACGGTGTCCGCGTGCTGGGGCGCGGTGTTGAGCACCAGCACGAGGTCGAGGCCAGGCAGGGCGGCGAGTTCCTCGACCGTATCCGCCACCGTCGCGATGCCGAACCGGTTCGCAGCGGCCTCCGCAGCTTCCCGACGCCTCGCCTGGACGGCAACCACCTCGTGGTCCGGAAGCAGGTCGAGGACCTGCAGGTGGCCGTGGTTGGCCCAGGTGCCGGCGCCGATCAGCCCGACCTTGATCGGGCGTCCGTCTGGATGGGGGTTCATGTCGGTCTGCCTCGGTTCGTCGCCGCGGCGTCGATCTAGGCGTGGTCGGGCAACCTCGGAATTGGGCCAACCGTCCGGGCATTCCGGACGGGGGCGTCCGCAAAGCCGGGGCCGCTAAGGTCCCCTATGTCTCGGCGAGCCACGCCACAGTCCGTAGGGCGCGCTCCCAGGTGACTTCGCGGGATGGGTAGGACGAGCGGGAGTAGGCGGCCACGGGCGTCCAGAGGCCGCCATCCTCCACGTCCCTGCGGAACTCCTCGAACCCCCAGGTCCCGTCCGGCCGCCGGAACAGGTCGACGCAGCGGTCGTGCGCGTCGTTCTCCACACTGGTCAGGACGGTCCACGACCGGTCGATGCGTCTGGTCATGCCTGCTCCGGCACCTTTCGCGGCCCCCGAACCGAACGGGGCGATGGCTGACGAGCATCAACGCGCGACGATTGCGGACTGGACGTCCCGAGTGTCCGGACACGGACCCCGATACCGTCTCGCGGCGTCGCCGGCCATCTTGCCGAGACTGTGGAGGACGTCATGCCAACCCTGTTCGACCCCATCCGGCTCGGCGCCATCGAGGCACCGAATCGCATCCTGATGGCGCCCCTGACCCGGGCCAGGAACACCCGCGATCATGTCGCCACGCCGATGATGGTCGAATACTACCGCCGCCGCGCCAGCGCGGGCCTCATCGTCGCCGAGGCGACGGGGGTCAGCCTGCAGGGGCTGGGCTGGCCCTACGCACCGGGCATCTGGAGCACCGAGCAGGTCGAGGCATGGAAGCCCATCGTGAGGGCCGTGCGCGAGGCCGGCGGCCGCATCGTCTCGCAGTTCTGGCACATGGGCCGGGCGGTCCACCCGAGCATGCCCGGACGAGAGCAACCGGTCTCGGCCTCCGCCACCACGCAGCCGGGCGAGGACCACACCTACGACGGCAAGAAGCCGTTCGCTCAGGCCCGTCCGCTGCGCATCGACGAGATCCCGGCGCTGCTCAACGATTACCGCCGCGCCGCACGCAACGCCCTGGCCGCCGGCTTTGACGGCGTCCAGATCCACGCCGCGAACGGCTACCTGCCGGACCAGTTCCTGCGCGACGGCTCCAACCTGCGCGACGACGCCTACGGCGGCTCCATCGAGAACCGGATGCGGCTGCTCGGCGAGGTGACCCGCGCGGTGGCGGAGGTGGCGGGACCGGACCGGCTGTCCGTGCGGCTCTCGCCCAACGGTGACCGGCGCGGCGTCAACGACAGCGACCCGGCATCGCTGTTCACGGCCGTAGCCGCCATGCTCGACGGCCTCCGTGGCGCCGCACCCGCGCAGCCGCCCGACCTCGGCGGTCAGCGCCGCCACCCGTGCCTCCAGGGCGTCGACCGTCATGCCGGCCTCGTCGAGCACCTCCCTGAAGTGCGCCCGATCGATCTCGAAGTTCGCGCGTTCGACGTCGCGGACCCGGCTCTCGTCGGCCCGGACCTCCTCCAGCAACGCCCTGCCGAAGTCGCCGATGCGCTTCTCCAGGGCCTCCGGCAACTGCATCGTCTCGATGACCGGATGGTGATTATGCATATGCCAAATCTCGCGAATTTGGCTCAATCTCGCACCACGCAGGGGCAGCCCAACCCATCCGATGCCATCTCGTTCGATCCGATCCAGCACCTGCAGCCTTCCCATCCGTTGATCCCGATGGCTCGTTCGGGGGTTTGGGCGCCTTCGACGAAGGAGCGCCAACACGACCGCGGATGCGACCCGTAGTCGATCGCGCCCACCCCCCCGAACACGGTGCCGCCAGCCTGCTACGCGATCGTCCTACGGCGGCGAGGCGTCAGGGCCTGGGCCTCTCTGACGGGCAAGCCATCCAGCGGGGGGAGTTTCACCTTCGCAATCGCGTGCTCTGCGGCCAGCATTTCTGGGCCTTCGCTGTACCGGCCGAGCGTCAGGCCCGAGCGCTTGTGCCCGACGATGGCTGCGAGGAGGTCGCCATCGACAGCGGCACGCTCCGCCTTGGTAATGAACCAGCGTCGAAGGCTATGGAGGTTGACGAGCGAACGCCGCTTCCCCTCAATTTGCTCGTCGACTTTGAGGTCGCGCCGATACTTCGTGAAGCGTTTCGAGAAATACGCACTTCGTTCGCTGACCGACCCCTTAGCCACCGGCGCTGGCCATTCCGGAAAGAAGTCGTCCGCGGGCTTTTCAAGGCGATGGATCACGAGGAGATCCCAGCCTTCATGGCCCGCTTGCGGACGGCCGGCTCAATGAGCGCCTTCGCGCTTGAGCGGATCATCCTGACGGCGCCGAGCGTCGGTGTCGGTGCGCGGAGCGTTGCGGGTTGTGCGCCAGGGGCTGCGAAGAGCGGACCTGCCCCTTTGCGCCCCCTGCTGACCCAACAGGCAGTTCATCCCGTCCCGAATAGCGGACGGGCCGGAACGCACCCTCAGCGGTCCTTCGCACGGCGGTGCGGAGAGGTGTCAGCAACGGGGATGAGCCCTCACGCCGAACGTGCCGGGACCTTCCGACCGACGCAAGCGTCGGGGTCCCAGGTCTTCAGCAGCCACGGCACGCGCGCGCCGGCCATCGGCTTGGCATAGAGGTAGCCCTGCACGTGGTCGCAGCCCATCGCCGCAAGGTGCCGCGCCTGCTCCACGGTCTCCACGCCTTCCGCCGTGACTTTCATCCCGAGGTTCCGGCCGAGGCCGATCACGGCCGCGACGATCGCCGCGTTGTCCGGGTCCCGTTCCAGATCGCGCACGAAGCTCTGGTCCACCTTGATGTGGTCCACGGGGAACTGCTTCAGGTGCGTCAGCGAGGCGAAGCCGGTCCCGAAATCATCGAGCGCGATGCTCACGCCGCTGGCATGCAGGCGTGCCAGCGTCGCGGGCACGGTTTCCGCTCCCGCACCGAGGAATACCGTTTCGGTGACCTCGACCTCGAACTGCGTCGCGGGAACCCCGAAGCGGCTCAGGACATCGAGGATCACGCCGGCCAGATCGGGCTTCTGGAACTCGGCCGAGGCGAAGTTTACCGCCACGCGCCCGAAGTCGAGGCCGCGCGCGGTCCAGGCGCGCATGTCGGACGCCGCCGTTTCGAGAATCCGGTCGCCGATCGCGGTGGACAGCTCCGGTTCCTCGAAGGCCGAACCGAAATAGCCCGGCGTCAACAGCCCCCTCTCGGGGTGCCGCCAGCGGGCCAGCGCCTCGAAGCCGACGATCCGGCCCGTCGTGAGGCAGACCTTCGGCTGGTAATACGGCACGATCTGCCCTGTCGCGAGGGCGGCGCGCATCTCCGCGGCGATTCTCAGCCGGCGCAGGGCGTCCACGCGCATCGCGGCCGAGAACATCACGACGCGGTCCCGGCCCCGCGCCTTGGCCTGGGACAGCGCGATGTCGGCGTCCTTGAGAAGCTCACGCAGGTCGGTGTGGTGATCCGGGCAGGCTGCCACGCCGATGCTGGCCTTGCAGGTCAGCGTCTGGTCCCGGATCTGCAACGGCTGGCGCAGGCGCTCGATCAGCGCTTCCGCATGCTGCACGGCGTTGGGCAGGCGCAGCGGGTCGACGAGGATGAGGGCGAACTCGTCGCCCGTGAGCCTTGCGAGCGTATCGCAGGGCCGCAGACCCTCCCGCAGACGATCGGCGACCTCGCAGATCACGGCATCGCCGACGTCGTGGCCGAGGGTGTCGTTCACGTCCCTGAGATGGTCGAGGTCGATCAAAAGCAGGCTCACGCCGGTGCCGTCCCGCTCCGCCGCCGCCAGCGCCGCCTCCGCGCGCCCACGGAACAGCTGCCGGTTCGGCAGACCCGTGAGCGCGTCGAGGTTGGCCGTCTGCCACAACTTCTCCTGCGCGAGCTTGCGCTCCGTGATGTCGAAGGTGATCCCCACGATCCGATCCGCATCGACCCGCTCGACCGACGAGCACAGCCATTGCATGCGGCCGGCGGGTGAGAGGTAGCGGAACTCGCGCTCCTCGCGCGTGCCGCAGGTTCGGATGAAGTGCGCCATCTGTGCGCAATCGTCCGGGTGTACGCGATCGAGGAACTCCGACCGCGATTCCACCGCCAGGCCGAGGACGTGGGGGGCATTCTCGGTTTGGGTGACCCGACCCGTCTTGAGGTTGTGCTCCCACGCCACCATCCGGCCGGCGCGCAGGGCGAGACGCAGGCGCTCCTCGCTGGTGCGCAGCGCGGCGATCGCCCGCCGCTGCTCGGTCACGTCGCGTACCGCACCGACCATGCGGACGGGCCGCCCCCGCGCATCGCGGACGACGAAGGCCTGGTCGATCACCTCCTTGTAGCCCCCGGTACCGCTGCGGTAGCGGTACTCGGCCTGCCACCGATCGTCCGTGCCCTCGACGGCCGCGGCGAAGCTGGCGATCACGCGCGCGCGGTCCTCGGGATGGATCCGAGCCGCCCAGCGCGACCATGACGGCTTGCTCTCCTCATCCGTGTAGGTGCGCACCTCGCCGGTCGCCTTGATCCAGGCGACGTCGTCCGACGCCACGTCCCAGTCCCAGATGCCGTCCTGCGTGGCGCGCACCGCCAGGCGATACCGCTCCTCCTGAACCCGGATGGTCTCGGCCGCCTCGTGACGCTCGTGGATGTCGGTGATCGTGCCGACCCACTCCTGGACCCGACCCGTCTCATCCTTCAGCGGGACGGTCCGGCCCAGAACCCAGCGGTACCGGTCCTGCGCGTGGCGGACCCGGTAGGTGGCACTGCCCGCCTGCCCGGTCGCCATGGTCGCCTGCCAGATTGCGGTGATCGTCTCCCGGTCCTCCGGGTGCACAACCTTCAGCCAGCCATCACCGAGATAGGCGTCCGTGGCCTGTCCCGTATATGACGCCCAGCCGCGGACCTCGATGATGCTGCCGGCGGCGTCCGCGCGCCAGACCATGGTGCCGGTGGCTTCGATCAGGGCCTGATAGCGCCGCACCGTCGTTCGCAGGTCGGCATCCAGCGCGACCTGGGCGGTGATGTCGCGGGACACGGCCAGAATGCGCTCGGGGCCGTGTCGGCCGCCCGCGAGCGGGCTGAGGTTGACCGCCCACCATTTCGGCTGCCCCGAGGGCGTCAGGCAGAAACCGCGGAAGCTGGCGCTGCGCCCGGCCCTTGCGTGGGCGAGCGCGGCCTGGGCCGCTTCGTGATCCGCCCCGTGCCAGAACGCGAGCCAGGATCGTCCGAGGCGCGGCTGGATGTCGTCGATCTCCATCAACGCCTGCCCGCCGGCGCTCATGAACAGGAGATCGCCCCCCGGATCGACGAGCATCACGCAATCCGTGCTGCTCTGGAGCAGGCCACTGAAGAGCGCGTCGAACAGCCCGTGCTCGGTGCGATCCGGGGGCGCGAGGCCGGTCGTCGGATCGCGTGTCTGCTCGTCCGCGGTCCAGGCGGGCCCAACCGCCTCGGACCCGTAGAGGTGATAGCCGCCCCGACCGGCGGCCTTGGCGCGGTAGAGCGCCTGGTCCGCGCAGGTAAACAGGCGGTCGGGGTCGAGCCCATCGTCCGGGGCGCGCGCGATGCCCATGCTGAGGCCGATGCGCACCGGATAGCCGCCGAGATCGACCGGCGCCGCGACCGCCGCCAGCAGCCGCTGGGCCAGTGCGGCCGCTTCCGCGACGCAGCCCGTCCCGGTCCGGATGATGACGAACTCGTCGCCCCCCAGGCGCGCCACCGTATCCGCGGGGCGCAGGACGCGTTTCAGCCGCTGCGCCACCGCGCACAGCAGACTGTCGCCGGCCTGATGGCCGAGGGTGTCGTTGACCGGCTTGAATCGATCCAGGTCGAGGCAGAACAGCGCGAAGCCGCCGCCGCCGCGCTGGGTCCGGGTGATCTCCCGCGCGAGCCGCTCGCGGAAGAGGAGCCGGTTCGGAAGGCCCGTGAGCGGATCGTGACGCGCCATATGCGCCATCTGCCGCTCGGCCTCCTTGCGCCGGGAGATGTCTCGGATGACGGCGACGTAGCCGTCCGACGCCCCCGTCGCCGGGTCGGTGGTGAGGTTGAACGAGACCTCGACCCAGACCCACGCGCCGTCCTTCCGGCGGTAGCGTTGCTGACTGACCGCTTGTTTGAGCGTGCCGCGCCCCACCTCTTTCAGCAGGCGGGCGAAGGCTCGCGCGTCCTGCGGATGGACGGACTCGATCGGCCGCGTGCCGAGGAGTTCCTCCGGCTCGAAGCCGAGCAGCCGTTTCGCGGCGGGCGACACGTAGCGGCGCGTCCCGTCGAGGTCGCAGCGGACGATCAGATCGGTGGCGTTGTCCGCCAGCAGCCGGTACAGGGCCGCGCTGTCCCGCGCCTCGCGCTCCGCCTTGCTCATCCGCAGCAAGGTGACGGCGATCTGCGCCAGGCTCCGAAGCTGGTCCTGTTGCTCGGCCGAGAACGGGCGCGGGACCCGGTCGATGATGCACAAGGCGCCGAGGTGGATGCCGGGGGCGAGTACGAGGGGCGCGCCCGCATAGAAGCGGATATGCGGCTCGCCCGTGACCAGCGGATTATCCGCAAACCGCCCGTCACGCGTGGCGTCCTCGACCACCATCACCGCGTCGGACAGGATGGTGTAGGTGCACAGGGAAACCCCACGCGCGGTGCCGGGCGTGTCGAAGCCGCATCGACCCTTGAACCGTTGCTCGGTCTCGCCCACGAGGCTGACGAGGGCGATCGGAACGCCGAACAGCGCCTGCGCGGTCCGGCAGAGCGCGTCGAATTGCGGCTCGGCGGGAGAGCCGAACACGTCGAGTTCGCGCAGGGCTTCCAGACGTCTGACCTCATTCGGATGAACCGGATGCATATCTGATCCACTCGGGTCCGCTTGCACCCCCCGGGTGCCTCGCCTCGCTCGACCCGACGAACAGTCTGTGGGGCTTATGTTAGAGTCCGTCCGAGAAGTCAGGCTGATCGGGCGAGGCGTCTGACGAGGATCATGACGGCTGCGGCGTAGAGGAAGGCTCGTGCGGAGGCGAGTGTCGCTTCCGGATCCTTCCAGAGGCGTCGGTTGCGGCTGATCCAGGCGAAGAACCTCTCAACGACCCACCGACGTGGATGAACAGCGAAGCCAACCTGATCCGGCGGCTTGCGCACGATCTCCACGGCGATGATCGTCGCGCTCGCTGGCTTGTCGCCGGCATAGCCGGCGTCGGCGAAGGCCTTGGTGATGAACGGGAAGGTCCGGCGCGACAGGCGCAGGACCGGACCGGCTCCGTCCCGGTCCTGCACGTCGGCAGGTTGCGGATCGAGGACGAGCGCACGCCCTTCCGTGTCGACCAGAGCTTGGCGCTTGCGGCCTTTGACCTTCTTGCCAGCGTCGTAGCCGCGCGGCCCGCCGCTCTCCATCGTTTTGACGGTCTGGCTGTCGAGCACGGCTGCAGACGGCGAGGCTTCCCGCCCGACACGCTCGCGATCGGCCATGACGAGGTGATGGTTGATCCGGCCGAACAGCCCTGTGTCGCGCCAGCGGCTGAAGTAGCCGAACGTCGTCGAACGCGGCGGCAGATCCTTGGGGATCATCCGCCAGGAGATCCCACCTCTCAGAACGTAGAAGATGGCGTTCAGGACTTCCCGTGTCGTCCAGAGCGGAGGCCGGCCACAGGACGCTGGCCTCGGCATCAGCGGCGCGATCACAGCCCACTCGGCATCGGTGAGGTCAGTTTCATAGCGAAGGCCCGCGCGGCTATGCTGCCGCCGGGTGGTCGGGGTCCACATGGCGCTTCCAGGTTAGGCTTCAGCACCCTCCTGGAATCATCGCCATCCCGGCCACTCAACCCCGCCTCAGGCCCTTATCGGACGGGCTCTTAAAAGCCGGTTCATTCGACGCCGACCGACAAGAAATTCACGGCCGAAAACCGATGTACGTGTAGGAATTTTCCATACATTGCGCATGAAATCGGACTGAATGCCGATGATGTTTTGAATGAATAGTGTACCTGAGATCCACTGAGCCGCGTGGATCGGGGCAACTTATCCGATTTCACCTTGCACCTTGCCGATCGATACGCGCACCGGTCTTCGCACGGCGATTTGGCTCGCCGGGGCGGGAGCGCCAGCGAGGATCATCGAAAACGAGATCAAGGCTTCCCCATCGGTCATCGGCAGCCGCGGGTACCCGTGTTGCATCAATCGGCGCGCGTTCTCGGCTGACCGAGACCGATTTCCCTGGCGATCTGGGCGCGCTTCTCGGCGTAGCTCGCGGCGACCATCGGGTAGTCGGCAGGTAATCCGTACCGCTCGCGATAGCGCTTCGGGTCGAGCCCGTGGCTAGTCAAGTGCCGCTTCAGCGTCCTGTAAGCTTTGCCGTCAATGAAACTGATCAATACATCCGGCTTGACCGACTTGCGGATCTGCGTCAGCGTCGCCTTCTTCTCGAATGCGATCGACGTGTCCTGTGCAGTTCCGTTCACGAGCCCGTTCAAAGCCGCGTGGATATGGCCGATGAGGTTCGGAAGCTCAGACGCGGGAACGGAATTGTTCGCGACATAGGCTGAGATTATATGGCCGGCCAACCCCATGGGAAGGAGGGGGCGCCGTTCGTTGATGTCCATCATACGCTCCGTACCCTTGATCATCTGAGAAGTGACAGTCCGAACGAAGTTCATTAGAAACTCTGTATTCTGCTTTGGGCAGTGCAGAGCGCGGCCCCGGAGGCTGCCGCGGCGATGACCGCCGCTCCCCGACTTGCTCCGGCTCTCGGGAAGCTGAAACACAGATCTCCCGCATTCGCTGCTCAGGGCCATGGCTTGAACAGGGTTGACCTGTTCCCTCGCCAAATACTGCGTCCTATTCGAAGGATCGATGCCCAACGATGAGCGTCCTCGTTCTTACTGAGAACGTCATCGTGCAGACGCAATCCCCGCTTCCGCCTCTCACAGCCACGCAGATCGTGATCGCACTCGGGCGCGATGCCGTCTGCGCAACCCATTGCGCCGCCCGCACAGTGCAACTCCGTTCCGGAGCGGCTGAAATGCGCGCGCTCTGCCCCTCCTCGCGGCCGGATGACGAGACCTTCGCGTGCCGTGAAGAAGTATCGTCACGTGGAAATTTTTTTAATCTTGATCTGGCGGAGCCGGATGCTTTCAGCCTACTGGGGGGCCATATGAACCTGACGGTGCGATGTCGGATCGGCCGAGTCAGCACTCATCGTCGGCTATTTGAACGGCTGAGGGCCAGGTGAAGACCGTTTTCTCGACAGAGCACGTCCACCCGCGTGATCGGTTCGATTTCTGGCACGACGTTGCGCGAAAGGATGTCGTCGATCACGCCGCCACGCCGAAATGCCGGGCCACCTTTCGGGCTGAGCTGCGCTCAGGCGCGGTCGGGGCCATCGGCCTTGTCTCGTTCCAGAACTCGGACATGTCGGTCACCCACGCGCGCGATCACATCGCGCACGCGAACACCGATGAGGTGCTCGTCTGCCGGCAATTCGGTGGGCGGGTCGCTCTCGAGCAGGACGGCCGCCAAGTCGTGCTGGAGCCGGGGGATATCACGCTGATCGACCCGAGCTTGCCCTATCAGGGACGGTTTTCCGAAGCGTCGGACGTGCTCGTGTTGAAGGTCCCACGGCAGCTCGTGGAAGCCCGCCTCGGGCAGATCCGGGAGATGACCGCGCGGGCGATCAGGCCCTGCACGGCCGAGAACGGTCTGCTCTCGGCCAGCCTTGCGATGCTGCCGTTCCACACACCGGACGCGGGCTCGACCGCCGAGGCACTCTTGGAGCCGCACCTGCTTGATCTGATCACCCTCTCCGTCGGTCGGACGATGGGGCAGGACAGGGCGCGCACATCGTCGTCCCGCTCACTCGTCCGCGTGCGGCTGCGGGCCGTGATCGAAGCGCGCTTGGCTGACCGAACGCTCGACGCCGGCACGGTCGCGAGCGCAGCCGGGGTCAGTGTACGATACGCCAATGAGGTCCTGGGCGACGAGAGCACGTCGATCGTGCAGCTCATCCAGGCGCGGCGCCTCGCTCGCTGTCGGCAGGCGCTGGAAGACCCCCTTCAGAGAGGCCGGACGGTGAGCGAGATCGCCTATGGCTGGGGGTTTTCGGACATGACCCATTTCGGCCGCCGGTTCAAAGCCGGATACGGCGTCTTGCCCAGCGCGTATCGTCGCCGCGCCGGGCCGAGTCACTGAACGTCGGCCACGGGCTTCGTTTCGTCTGCGGGACTGTTCGCGGCCTGCAGGCAACGCTTGGTGTTTCATCCCGCGGGGATGGCCGCAAGGCGAACGGGGACGCGCGGCGTCTCGTCCCGCGGACGATCCCCCGGCCGGCTGCGGCGGACCTCGCAGCTTGGCGCATCAGCCCGAACGGCGCCCACGGCTTTGGGGAACAGATGATGCGTCCTCGGCGGCGGCAAATGCGATCGGGCGCATGACGGCCCGCCGTCGCGTCGGTCGCGGCCCTGCCTGCCGGGGACGTCCCCCCAAGACGCTGGCGATCTGATCGCCCTTCTCGTTGAACGTGCACTGACCGGCGTCGAGGCGCGCCCGGGCGCAGGGCTCCGGGGTGGCTTGGCGCGTGAGCGATCATCGGTCCGAACGACAGCCTTCGATCGCGGCGTCATCTCGATACCGCGCATACGCTCACCCAACAGAATCGAGGATGCCGAGCATATACCCTGTGGCGCCGTTGAACTTAATTTGAGTGTCAAATTTCGGTTCCACCCACAAAATCCATGTGTTTACTTTAAATACAAAGAGATTTGGCTGCGATTTTCTCAAGCACAATATTTAAATTGATGGGTCGATTTCGGCAGACCGAAGATGTATCACATTGCTCGACGACGGATGACCGCCGGGCAAGTTCTCCGGATACCGCTGCGGTTCCCGAGAAAGCTGCTGCGCCGCCGGCGAAGAAGGTCGAGACGAGGGTGCGTCAGGATAGATCTCCACCGGGCGACAGCGGGCCCGCCGCGCGCGAGACGGCCGCGGATGGCGCACGGCACCGCTGCAACCCGGCGATCGCGCCGGCGCCGGAGACCCTGTTCGCGGCGTTCATTCGGCAGGCACAGGTGTTCGTCGGCATCGCCGACACGAAGCTCACACCCGTCTTCCTGAACGCGGCCGGGCGCAGGATGGTCGGGCTTCAACCCGACGACGACATCTCGGCCATTCCGATCCCGGACTTCTTCCACCCCGCCGACCAAGCCGTCATCCGCGACGTCGCGCTTCCGACGCTGTTGCGGGATGGCCGCTGGGAGGGCGAATTGCGCTTCCGGGATTTCGGGGGCGGCGCCGGGACGGCGGTCCGGGGGCGCGCCTTCACGCTCTACGATGAGGATGGAGGGCTCATCGGCGCCGCGACGATCAGTACGGACATTTCGGCGCGCACCCGCGCCGAAGCCCGGCTGCGCGCGAGCGAGACCCGGCTTCAGGCCGCCATCGACCTCGTGGACCTCTCGACCTATTCCTGGGATCCCCGCACGGGCGCGCTCGATTGGGACGCGCGCCTGAAGGCGCTGTGGGGCTCCCCCCGACGCGCCCGTCGACGAACAGGTCTGGCTGTCCGCCATTCACCCCGACGACCGCCCGCGCGTCGAGGCGGCGGTGGCGGACCTGTTCTGGCTCTCGGATGCGCAGAGGGCGGCGATCGAGCTGTCCGGGCGGTGGACGACCGCTCGTGCGCCAGGCCAGCTCTTCAACTTTTAGTGATCGACGCGCTGCGGGCGGCAATCGAGGGCCAGAAAATCAACTTTAGAGATTAATATAGCATCTGGCGCTGGGCTAAATGTGTTTCAGGAGTATTATCTGAGGTTGCTTGCCGAGCCTGTTGCAGCTTGACATTCAAAAAACTACGATCATTCAAAACGATGGCGATCTTATGGCGATTTACTGATTTCACGTAATCGTGAAATGTAGAAGACTCATGTATGAAAACTTTATTTTCCACCGAGTACCTTCATCCTCGCGATAGGCTCCGGGTTTGGCGAGAGACCGTGATCGAGCATCTCATCCCCATTGAGATCCAGCGCCTCGACGACGGGCCGTTCGCTGCCAAAATGGAGGTCGCCGGTGTCGGTCCTCTCCGGATGTCGCGCCTCACACAGGGCGCCTTGCGGACCGAGACCACACCCAGAACCACGCGGCATCACGACGGGGCTGAAATAATAGCCGTGTGCTTCAATGTCGCCGGTGCATCGACGAGCCTCCAAGACGGACGGGAAGCCGTGCAACGGCCGGGCGACATCGTCGTGCTCGATCATCGTCCGGCCGTGATTACGACGAGTGCGGGCAGCCAATCCGTGATCCTGGATCTGCCGCGCCAGCGCCTGGAGCACATACTCGGGCCCTCGCGGCTCTACACGTCGCTGACGATGGGGGCGGATCTCGCCTCGACAGCCCTGACATCGAACTTTTTCCACGAGCTGATCCGGGTGCATCGTCAACTTACGCCCGACGCGGCCGAGCGCATGGCGTCGATCGGCGCCGACCTGATCGTGGCCAGCATCGCCGCGCGACTGGCACAGGAGGTGCCCCGGTCGCTCCACGGCACCGTCGTGGTCCAGCGCGCCAAGGCCTATGTCGAAGCTCACTTGAACGATCCGACCCTCGACCCGCCCCAGCTCGCCGCAGCGGTCGGCGTATCGCTGCGGCGGCTCCAGGAGCTGTTCCACGCGCGCGGCCAGCACATCTCCGACTGGATCTGGCGCCGCCGGCTGGAGACGGCGGCCAAGCGCCTGTGCGACCCGGGCTACGCCCATCTGCCGATCGGCACCCTGGCCTACGGGACCGGCTTCGCCAGCCAGGCCCACTTCTCCAAGCGCTTCAAGGACCGCTTCGGCATGACCCCGCGCGCGTACCGGGATGCGGCGCTGGTGAGCGCCCCATAGGCGACCCTGATGGGCGCGCCGGCGCACAGGCGACCCGGCGCGTGGTCCGGACCTGACGCTTGGGACCGGCGGCTATGGTTCGGACGCACCCGCTCAGACGGTCAAGCTGCGTGCGTTCAGGCCCTCGGGTGTGAACCGAACCAAGCCATTGCATGGTTTGTCGGTTTGTGAGTCCAGGCGGCCGTTTGCGGCCTGGAGGTGACGATGGCGAACCTGTTCTGGCTCTCGGATGAGCCGTGGGCGGTGATCGAGCCGTTCATGCCCAGGGACCAGCCCGGACCCGAGCGGAACGACGACCGGCAGATCATCTCGGGGATCCTGCACGTTCTCACGTCGGGCTGCCGCTGGCGCGACGGCCCGGCCGCGTATGGCCCGCGCACCACGGTCTACAACCGCTTCAATCGTTGGTCGCGGCGCGGCTTCTGGAAGGCGATGCTGACCGCGCTGGCCAAGGCCGGGTGAACTAGCGATGCGGCCGCTCTCGACAGCAGCTACGTCCGGGCTCAGGCCGCCGCCCATGCGCTGGAGGGCGCCCGGATTCAGGAGGGTCACGGAGCGCCCGCGCGTGGTGATCAGCCCGTTACGGCGGAGCGTGGTGAACGTCCGGCTCACGGTCTCGCTCGAGAGGCCGAGATAATCCCCGATGTCGGTGCGCGACATCGGCAGCTCGATCGATCGCATGGTCGAAACTCTGCCCACGAAGTCGATCAGAAAATACGCACGCTTCTCAGAGGCGCCGGCGCGACCGATCACAGACAGATCCTCCGCCCGCTCGGCCATGCGCAGGGGCCACGACCAGAGCGCGTTCGCGATCTGCGCGTCCGATGCCGCAAGCGCGTCCAGCCGGGAGCGGGAACAGCGTACGGCCCGCGTGTCGCTGACCACCTCGGCGGACGAGGCGTGCCGTCGGGCGCGCTCCATCCCGAAGAACTCCCCGGAGAGATGGAACCCGCGCACGACCCGATTGCCATCACGGCTGACGTTGATCGTGCGGACCATGCCGGCCACCACGCAATAGACGAAATCTCCGACATCGCCTTCGGCGTAGAGGGTCGCGCCAGGGGAGAAATGGTCGACCCGCCCGAGAGACGCGATGCGAGCGAGGGTGAGATCGCCGGTGCCCCGCGCCAACGCGGGCGGCCAAGTGTCGTGAGGGCCGGGAGCGGGCAATACGTAACCATACTGCAGCATGACGCTCCCCTGCGGTGGCATTCATAGATCGGATATTGTCCCATCTCGCACAATGCGGAGAACACCTAGCCTGCCTGCTCCTTCGGATTGTGTTCAGGCCCACACGGTCGATGACGTCCTCCCGCTCGGAGCCGGCGGCCAAGCTCTCGACCTCGCGCACGCCCCGGGATCGGCCTTCGGTCGAGCAAGCGTCGAAGGCCTCGACGATCCGACAGGGCCGGCGACCGGGGTCGACGACGGCGGCCACCCCCGCGTCACGGATGATGTCCAACGTCATGTCATTCATGCATCCGATTGTATTGGCGATCGACTGGATCGCACCGACGGCCTTCGTGGTCGATGCCTGGATCGCATCGATCTGCGCCGAGATATCGGCGGTCGCGTCGGCGGTTTGGGTCGCCAATTCTTTGACTTCCGCGGCCACGACGGCGAAGCCGCGGCCCGATTCACCCGCTCGCGCCGCCTCGATGGTTGCGTTGAGCGCGAGAAGATTGGTCTGTCCGGCGATGCTGGAAATCAGCCCGACCACCGCGCTGATCCGGCTGGCGCTCTGCAGCAGATCCTGCACGATCGCAGCGGTTGCGTTCGCTTCGTCGACAGCCGCGCGCGACAGGGCTTGCGCATCCCGCACTTGCCGGCCGATCTCTTCTACGGACGAACCCAGTTCCTCCGCCGCGCCAGCGACGACGGTGACATTGGCGGACGCCTGCTCGGCTGCGGCTGCAACCGCAGTCGAGCGCGTTGTCGAGTGGGTGACGATCGCATTCATGTCGCCGGCCCCGGCTTCGAGCGCGCGGGCCGACGCGGCGACGGTCTCGACGATGCGTCCGACACTCGCCTCGAACTCTCGGCTCAACGCCTCGAGCGCATCCTTGCGTCGCCGTTCCGCCCCGGCGCGGGTGCGTGCGTTCTCGATTTCCAGCTCACGGTTGCGCTTGAGCCCCGTTTTAAAGACTTCGACGGCCGCCGCCATACCGCCGATCTCGTCGGCTCGGCCGACGCCGGGAATGGCTTCGTCGACATTGCCACCCGCGATGCGCGACATACTGTCGGTCATCTGCCTGATAGGCCGCAAGACGTGGCGGTAGACCAGAACCGAAATCCCGATACTGATTGCCAGCGAGCCGACGATGATCGCAATCGCGAAGTAAAGGCGCTGCGTCGCGTCGGACAGTTTCGCCTGGATCGCGTTGTCGGCCTCAGCAAAGGCAGCGTCACGCAGGGCGATGACCTTGATCCATGTCGGGACGGTTTTCTCGCGGTAGGCCCCTCCGGCCAGGGGATATTGCCCGGTGATGGAACTCTCGAACACCGTTTGGTTGAGGGCCCCGAACTCATCGATGTAGGTTGCCTTAACGGCCAGGACTGAATCCTTAAGCCTTTGCGGCGTCGATGACTGCTCAAGGAGTGGAGCAAGCCTGTTCCATACCTCCGTGATCTGGCCGCGGAGCTTGAGGATCGTCCGACGCTCGGCGTCGGACGCCGGTTTGCCGCTCGCGATGAAATTCAGCAGCAGGCCGGCCTCGCGACCTCCGGCATCCCGCAGGTCCAGGACGAGGCTCGCGAAGTCTGCGTACCGGAAAGCGTTGCCGTCGATGGCGGCGAGTTGCCGGGTCTGGTCGAGCATCGCCGCTATCACGATCCGGTTGATCTCGGCACTCTGATCGATCGCGCGCTTGATGGCGTCGCCGCGCCCCGCCGGCGGCACCTGGAGGATCTGATCGTCGCCAGTGGCGCGTGTCTCCCTCCATAGATTCACGATCTTCGTCGTCTGCTCAGCGAGGGGGGCCACGGCAGCGTCTGACATCGCCAACACGCTGGCCGCGGCCTGGGCGGCAGCCATCGCCGCATCGGTGGCCTTGCGCATCGTCACCAGCGTATTGTCTTGCGGCTGATCCCCAACCGGCCGCGTGCTGATGAGCAGCATGCGATGCCCTGGCCGGGCACGGCGTGACCGCCAGCACGGGCGGACTGTCGCGGTTCTTTACCCGACGCGGCATCACCCACAGAGAAGGGCTCTCTACGCGGCTGAGCAGGACAACATTGACTGTGATCGCGCCTGTTTTCGCGCATGATCCTGTGAATTCCAAAGGGATCATCCCTTTGGCGGGGTCTCGGGGCAGAGCCCCGAGGATCGGGCAGCGCTTGCGCCCTGCACCCGCGACAGGTCCCGGACCTTCACCACGTTGAAGCACCTGCTGCAGACCACGGCGGACTGCCACGCCGCCAACCGCCGAGCCTTCCCCCGCTTCACGCCCGATGCGTGCCGCGACTGCCTGACCGCGGCCCGATCCGAGAACGACATCGCCGTTGCTGCATGATCGCGTGCAGATCCGGTCATGACACGGCAGAGCTGTCTTTATGGAAAATTTTGACCGCGTTTTGTTTCAAGGAACTGGAAAAGAGCGCTCGCAAAACTGCCATAGATTGGAATTTAGCAGGGCGCCACGCCGGTCGTTACCGAACGCAGCGCCCTTCCAACTCTCTTCCCTGGGGGCGTATTAACTCTTTACCGGGCGCCTAGACTTCGCGCCAACCAGGCTTGGTTTCATCCGTGAGATGATAACGGATCGGACCCAGACCACTGATCGCAATGATCGCGGGTTCCTTGATGCCAGCCTTTACGCCGTCGTAGTGCGGCGACTTCGCGACGCGGTGGACGTAAGAGCCTGCCGGAACCGGCACTGTCGCTTCTGGAACGAAATCCGCTCCGCTCGCGACATACCAGGTTCCGGACAGAACGACACAGAGTCGATCGGTTTCATACCAATGCGGCGCACTCATGTACCCGGGGTGCCACCGTATGAGAACGAAATACTGTCCAGGATCCCCGATCTTCCCGAACATCGGCGCCTGCTCCGCCATTCCCGGCGGGAAGTTATAAAGCGGCTGCCAGGGAATTTGGTCCGGTAGCTTAACAATGGTCTGGGCCGGATCGACACCGGCGGCAGGAGCGGAACGCGTCCCGAAGGCGGTGGCAGCCGCCGCAAGCAGGGGCGCGAGGAGCAGATCGCGCCGGTTAGCACCAGGGTCTGACATGGAGGTTCTCCGACTCAGGGATCAGGAAACTAAGGCCCCTCGATCTGACCATGGAGGCGGATCGAGCCGGAACCAAGCCTATGGCACCACGGCCGTTGATTGTGTAGATCCACCGGCTAAACATCCACGGTGCTATGGGTGCCGTCGAGTCAATGTCGTCAGATTTGAAAGACACATATCGTGATTTGACGTTTTGACAATACAATCACACAACGGAATTCCGACGCATTGTTGCAATCATCACTATGGAAGCTTTTAGATCGACGGCTCCATCGTGACCTGCGCTTCGGTGTGCATGGGGAGGCCGAGCGGGGCGATCCGAACGTGAAGGGGTCACTGCAAGACAACGACGTCTGCGTGCGCTCGGTTCATGGTTCCGGGATGACGCGGTGCTGGCCGATTCTGAACCGGTCCGAGCCGGTGATCCAGGCCTGACAGATGGTCGGGAACGGTGTTTTCCGGCGTGATGCCCGGAGGTACGTAGCGAAGTCGCGGGTCATGACGAAAGCCAAGACGTGCGCCCTGAGGCTTTCCAACGCGTCGGAGTGGAAGACCCTTACGGTCGCGTCCTCGATCGTCCGGCTCCTGCACTCAGCCTGGCCATGGCTCGGCGTCGTGCGGGCCCCGCCGTGAAGACCGCTTGCCGCGGGCCATCCTGCTCCTGACGCATCAGGAGCAGGATGCACCCTCACAGACCGGGACGGCACACCGAGTGCGCGATGCGGCTCGCCGTCTGCGAGATCCCGGCGGAGACGCCCCGAGCGTTCGGCAAGGGTACGCCGCCGAACTCACTCCGCCGCCGCCTGGGCTTGGACGGGCTCCGGCCGCAACCAGATCTGGCCGTCGATGACCCGGGCCTGATAGGTGACGAGGCCGAGATGCTCGTGGCTCGTGCCGCAACCGGATGTCAGGTCGAAGGTCCGGTCGTGCAGCGGGCACATCAGCGTGGTCCCGCCGAGGAGTCCATCGGCCAGGGGTCCCTGCCGATGTGGGCAGAGTGCCTGCGTCGCGTAGACGTCCCCTTCGGCGGTGTGGAACACGGCGATCTCGACGTCGCCGACGCGGAAGGTGCGCCCCTCCCCGGTGGGGATTTGCTCGACCGCGCCGAGCAGCACTTCGCCGGCCGCCATCATGCCTCCTCCTTCGCCGGGATCACCGAGGTGAACTGGTTGGCGGTCTTCGGGGCGACCGCTTCGAGCCAGGGATCGACGCAGGCGGCGATCGACGCCTCCATGGCCGCGTCGAGATCGGCGCAGATCCCCTCGCTGTCCTCCACCACCACGGCGCGGACCCGCTCCAGGCCGACCCGCTCCATGAACGTGTAGGTCCGTTCCTTCCACTTCGCGTTCTCGCGGTAGAACTGCATGAAGCGGCTGCCGATCAGCATCGCCTCGGTCTCGTCCCGGGCGGTGGTGAGCAGGTCGCCCTTGCGGATATGGGCGCCGGCCGCACCGCCGACGTAGATCTCCCACTTGCCGTCGCCGATCGCGACGAAGCCGACATCCTTCACGTAGGCTTCGGAGCAGTTGCGCGGGCAGCCGGCGGTGGCGAGCTTGAGCTTGGCCGGGCTGTCGATGCCGCGGTAGCGCCGCTCGATGCGCTGGGCGAAGCCCATGGAATCGCCGAGTCCGAACCGGCAGAAATCGGTGCCGATGCAGCTCTTGCAGGTCCGGTAGCTCTTGCCCCAGGCATAGCCGGCCTTGAAGCCGAGATCGCTCCAGATCTTGGGCAAGTCGTCCTTCTTCAGGCCGACCAGATCGACGCGCTGCCCGCCGGTCAGCTTCACCAACGGAACGTTGTACTTCTGCGCCACTTGGCCGATGCGGACCAACTCGTCGGGGGTGCAGACGCCGCCGGGCATCTCCGGGATCACCGAGAAGGTGCCGTCCTTCTGGATGTTGGCGTGGACGCGGTCGTTGATGAAGCGCGCGTCGCGCTCGTCGTCGTACTCGCCCTTCCAGACGGTGATCAGCAGCGAGGCAAGCGCGGGCTTCGCGCCGGCATCAACCTCGCCGTTCCCGAGCTCGCGGAACACCGAGGAGACCGACTTGAGGCCGCGGGCGACCACCTCCCGCATCAGTTCCGGTTTCCGCAGGGGAATCGTCGGCACGTAGTAGTGGACCGACGGGTCCTCCTCGACCTCGCCGCCCAGGAGCCACGAGACGAGCTCGGTCACCTCGCCCTTGCAGGCGCCGCAGCCCATGCCGGCGCGGGTCTGGGTCATCACCGCTTTGGAGGTGTTGGCGCCGCCCGCGACGCAGGCCGCGATACCGGCCTTGGTCACGCCGTTGCAGTTGCAGACCTGGGTCTCCGCCGGCATCTCGTCATAGGTGACCTTGGCGGAGGGCGTGCCGAGATCGAACATCAGCGACAGGCGCTCGTCCGGCAGCGGCGCGTCCTGCGCGAAGGCCTGCATCAGGAACGGCGCCTTGGAGATGTCGCCCATCAGGATGCCGCCGACCAGCCGGCCGTCGCGCACGATCAGCTTCTTGTAGGTACCGCGCTTCGGCTCGGTGAACTGCACGACCTCGTCGTTGTCGTCCGCCGGCTCGGTGATGCCCATCGAGGCCAGCTCGACCCCCATCACCTTCAGCTTCGTGGCCAGCTTCGAGCCGTGATAGGCCGCGTCGATGTCGGTCCGGGTGACGTGCTCGGCGAACACCTTCGCCTGCTCGTAGAGGGGGGCAACCAGGCCGTAGAGCCGGCCGCGGTGTTGCGCGCATTCCCCGACCACGTAGATGTCGCGGTCGTCCACCGACTGCATATGATCGTTGACCACGATCGCGCGCTCGACCGTGAGGCCCGAGAGCTGGCCGATCTCGGAGTTCGGCCGGATGCCGGCGGCGACGATGACGAGGTCGCAGGCAAGCTCCGAGCCGTCCTTGAACCGCAGGCCCTCGACTTTGTCGGCGCCCAGCACCTCGGTGGTGAGCTTGCCGGTATGGACCCGGATGTTCATGCCCTCGATGGTCTTCTTCAGAAGTCCGCCGGCGGTCACATCGAGCTGCATCTCCATGAGGTGGCCCGCGAGGTGGACCACATGCGACTCGCAACCCTGCACCGTCATGCTGCGCGCCGCCTCGAGACCGAGCAGACCGCCGCCGATGGTCACCGCGACCTTGCTCCGCCGGGCGTAGTCGACGATCCGCGCGCAGTCCTCGACGGTGCGATAGCCGAACACCCCCGGCTTGAGGCTTCCGTCCTCCATCCGTACGCCCTGCATGGGCGGGATGAAGGCGCGGCTGCCGGTGGCGATCATCAGCTTGTCGTAGCGTTCCCGCACGCCGGTCTGCGCGACGACGACCTTGGCGGCGCGATCGATCCGCTCGACGCGGTGGCCGGCATGGAGCGTGATGCCGTTCTCGGCATACCAGCTCAGCGGGTTCATGGTGATCCCGTCGGTGTCCTGGGTCCCGTTGAGGATCTCGGAGAGCAGGATGCGGTTGTAGTTGCCGTAGGGCTCGTCGCCGAACATGACGATGTCGAACATCTCGGCGCCGCCCCGAGCCAGCACCTCCTCCACGGCACGGGCGCCGGCCATGCCGTTTCCGACGACCACGAGTCTCTGCTTGCTCATGAAGGCTCTCCTGCTCGGTGCTGCCTGCGGTCGGACCGTTCAGATCTCCAGGAGGCCGACATCGACCACGACCTGGCCGGTGGCGCCCTCGGGGGCGGAGATGTGGATCTCGACCCGCGTGTCCGGCTGCAGGTCCTCGACGATGGTCAGCGGCACGTTCATGCCGGCCTTGGCGCCGATCGGCAGGTAGCGGGCGGCCTTGCCGGCGATGACGAGCGACAGGCAGACCAGTTCAGGCCCCGCATTGCCGGCGCGCAGGTAGACGAACTGGGCCCGCTTGGTGCTCGGAACCGTATAGATCAGCGTCGACGCCAGGAGGGCCGACCGGTCGAGGCCGGCACCGGTGTATCCGAACACGCCCTGGAGGAATTTCGGGATGGATTCCATGATGCTGATCCTTGGCTGAAGCTTCGGGGCCACGGCCCCGTATCGTCCGTGCGACGGAGGGTCCGTCAGGCTAATGGGCGGAGGCGGCGTGCGGCCTGGCGATGGCAGCCGTCAGCACGGCGTGCGCCCCGAAGCGGTGCATCCGCGGACGTTTCCCCAATGCGGCCCGGGATCGGCGTCCGCCGGGTCGGCGCGGAGGCGCCCGAGGGGGTGGGTTCTTCGATACCGGCCATGCGACACCCGCCACATCCGCACTTCGGCACCGCCCGAGGCTCGTCGGTCCAGGTCGTGCGGGATCCCCGCGCCTGAACCATCCCCGGACCGGGACATAAACGAGACGACCTCAAACCGTCGGCAACAAACCGGAACCCGGCTGTTCAAAACACCTGTTCGGCGCCGTTCTAAAGTGGAACGCTATCCGATAATACTTGAGCGTCGAGCAATAATTTTAGGCTCAGTGCTCATCAGGCATCATATCTGCACATGGCGAGAGCATGAGCGACAGAGAGGCGCCGATACCCTTCGCAGAGCCGCGCTCGCGTTTGGTGAGCGTGTCCCCGGATCGATCGAAGTCGAGCGGATCGTGTTGCGCGACCGCGCCGACGGCCCGCGCTTCGGCGGCCCCGGATCGGATCGTGACGGGGCCGTCGCCGGGATCGATCGCCGCGACGCGTGGACCGGATGTCCCAACCTCCGCCAGGATGCCGAGCGCCGCCCGGGCAGAGGCAGGGCGGACTACACCACCTTCTCGGTGATCTGCTGAGGCGTCGGCCGCGTCCCCTGGAAGGAGGGCCGGCGTTCCATGCGATCGCTATAGGCGGCGAGACCCGGGTATTGCGCGCGCCACGGATAGTCCGGCCAGCGGACATCGAGATAGCCGACGACCGTTCCGGCCGCGATGTCCCCGAGCCCGAAGCCGTCGCCAACCGCATAGTCACGGTCCCCGATCAGGCGGGCGATCTCGCGCACGCCGCCATCGACCTTGCGGCGCTGCCGGGCGATCCATTCCGGGCTCTGCCGCTCCTGCGCGCGCATCTGCTCGAAGAACATGAGCACGAACGCGTCACAGGTGCCGTCGCACAGCACCTCGAACTTGCGGGCGAGGAGCCGGCCGTCGACATCCGCCGGAACGAGCGGCGGCGTCGGGTACTTCGCCTCGATCCATTCCATGATGTAGTGCGATTCGTAGACGGCGCTGCCGTCCTCGAGGATGAGAACCGGCAGCTTCTCGAGGGGATTGTACTGCGGCGTCACCGACGTGCCGTGCCAGGGCACTTCGGTCTGCAGTTCGAAGGGGATGCCCTTCTCGGCGAGTGCGATCCGCACCTTGCGGGCATAGGGGCTCGGCGTCGCGCTGATCAGCTTCATCATGCCGGGATCCTGGGGTGTTTCATTCCGCGAGCGCCGGTGCGGTCGGTGCGGCCCGGCCGACGAAGGCCCCCCGCTGGTGATCGATCCGGGCCTGCGGACTCCTGTCGGTGATGGACACGAGGTAGCAGACGAGAAACGCGAGCGGCATCGTCACGATCGTCGGCGGATCGATCGGGAAGATCGGTGTCGCGTAGCCGAGAACGCCGACCCAGACGGCCCGGCCCAGGATGGTGAACAGGAGGGCACTGGCGAGCCCGACGCACCCGCCCGTCACGGCCCCGCGCGTCGTGAGCCCGGGCCAGTACAGAACGAGGATCAGAAGCGGCAGCGTCGACGAGCAGGCGATGGAGAACGCCAAGCTCACCATATAGGCGACGTTCTGGTTCTGGAACGCGATCCCGAGCCCGATCGCCACGATCCCCAGAACCACGGTCGCGTAGCGCGAGACCCGCACCTCCGCCGCATCGCCCGCTCCGGCCCGCCGGAACACGCTGGCATAGAGATCGTGCGACACCGCCGTCGCCCCGGCGAGCGTCAGGCCCGCCACGACGGCGAGGATCGTCGCGAAGGCGACGGCCGAGATGAACCCGAGCATCAGGTCGCCGCCGACCGCGTGCGAGAGATGGATCGCCGCCATGTTCCCGCCGCCGATCAGGCCGCCGGCGGCGTTCACATAGGCGGGGTTCTTGGCGACCAGGGCGAGGGCTCCGAATCCGATGACGAACACCAGGGCGAAGAAGTAGTTCATCCAGACCGAGGCCCAGAAGACGGAGACCCGGGCGGCGCGCGCATCGGGCACCGTGAAGAAGCGCATCAGGATGTGGGGGAGGCCGGCGGTCCCGAACATCAGCGCGAGGGCGAGGGAAATCGCCGAGACGGGATCGCGGGACAGGAATTGAGGCGTCAGGATCGCCTCACCGCGGGGGTGACGGGAGACCGCCTGCCGCAGCAGCGCGCCGTAATCGAAGCCGAAATGGGCCATCACGAGCAGAGCGACCGCCGTTCCGCCGATCAGGAACAGCACCGCTTTCGTGATCTGCACCCAGGTCGTGGCGACCATGCCGCCGAACAGGACGTAGCAGATCATCAGGAGCCCGACGATGAACTGCGCGTAGACGTAGTCGAGGCCGAGCAGAAGGCGGATGAGCTGGCCGCCGCCGACCATCTGGGCGATCAGGTAGAACGCGATCACCACGAGGGAGGCCGAGGCCGCGAAGATGCGGACCGGCTTCTCCTGAAGGCGCGTGCAGGCGACGTCGGTGAAGGTGAACCGGCCGAGCGCGCGCAACCGCTCCGCCATCAGGAAGACGACGATCGGCAGCCCCGTCGTGTAGCCGACCGCATAGATCAGGCCGTCGAACCCGTTGCCGTAGACGAGCCCGGCGAGCCCGAGGAAGGCGCCGGCCGAGATGAAGTCGCCGGCGATCGCGAGACCGTTCTGGAATCCCGTGATGCGTCCTCCGGCCGTGTAGAAGTCCGAGGCCGATCGGGTCCGCTGTGCCGCCCGGTAGGTGATGTACAGCGTGCCCATCACGACGGTCGTGAACAGCGCGATGGCGGTCAGGTTGAGGCCAGTCCCGGCACCGCCCGTCTGCGCGAGCGCCGGCGTCGGGATGAGGGCGGCCAAGCCGAACAGCCCGCGGCGTCCTGCCCAAGCCCTCACCGGATGCGCTCGCGGTTCGCGATCAGCACGTAGATGCCTGTCAGCGCGACGCCCAACGCGATGACGAAGAGACCATACGCGAAGGCGACGGTGACCGTGCCCCCATCGACGAGGGGCCGCGCCAGGACGGACGGCGCGAACGCGCCGAGCCCGACGAACCCGAAATAGAAGACCATCAGGATCGCGGTGAGGCCCAGGCCGAGCCGGGGACGCCCGATCCTGCCGCCCGCCTCGGAAGGCGGGGAAATCTGCACAGCCATGACGGTCTCCGGATGCGTCCCGGTCGAATCCGCAACTCGGATGCCAACCTGGACACCGCTCCGAGAAAGACCTTCGTGGCGATCAGCGGGTGCCGGAGATCCGCGCCCGAGACCCGTTCGCGCCGAACCCTGCGCCGGCCATCGCTTGAGCCCGTCGCGCCGGGCCGATCCAGCCGCGGCCCAGCGGTGGTCAGCCGCGGATCTGGGCCCGCGCCATGTCCCGGTCCCAGGTGGTCCGGGCCGCCGCGCGGGCGGCGCGGGCGGCGTTCGCGGTGGCCGTGGCGGCCTTGACGAGGGACGCCCGTGCCGTCGTTGCCGCTCGCCGCATCGCCGCCATGTCCGAGCGGACCGAGGCCCCGGCGGCCGCCTCGGAGGTCTGCACCGCGAGCCGGGTCGCCGCCACGGATGTCCGCGCGGCATCCGCGGCCTTCCGCATCGAGGCGTTCGCCGCCCTGCCCGCCGCCCTGTTGGCCGCGGCGATCTTGGTCTCGGCGCGATCGGCCGCCTCGGCGGCGTCGGTGGCGAGCTTGCCGATCATGTCGGCCGATCGCTTCGGGGCATCGGTCACCGCCGCCTTCGAGGCCTGCATCGCCAGCCGGGCCGCCTCACGGGCCGCGTCGGCGGCTTGGCTCGCCTCGCGCCCCGCCTCCCGCATCGTCGCGCTCGTGTTGCCCGGAGGCGTCATCGGCGTCTGCGCCCGGGCCGCCGGGATCGTCGCGAGGACGAGGAACGTCGTCGTCAGGATCGTGATCGTTCGCATGGGACAGTCCAATCGTGTCGTCGGGCGGGGCGGGCGGCGGTCTTCGGTCGATGCGCGGTTCAGTCCGTCCGCCGGATCTTCGCGGCCGCACTCCAGTAGGCGTCCGCCTTCGCGGTCTGCCGGGCGAACGGCTCCGCCGTCGTGAAGCGGCCCTCGATCATCCGCGGGGCCTGGTCCATGCCGTCCTTGCTGGTGTCGAGGACGAGGATGTTCAGGTTCGGAGAGACCTTGAACTGATCCCAGGGGACCGCGACGTGGCGCTCGCCCAGGCCGAAGATGCCGCCGCGGGCGACGACGAGGTAGGCGATCTTGCCGCCCTCGGGGCCCATGACGATGTCGTCGACGCTGCCGAGGGCCACGTTGCCGGGGTTGCGCACCTCGCTGCCGAGCAGGTCGTCCGAGCGGAAGGCGCGCGTCCGGGACGCGACCGGCTGGGCGAGGGCGAGTTCCTGCTTGCGGAACCCCAGGGCGTTGGCGATCCGGAGGTCACGGCCCTGCAGATCCGTCTTATAGGCGTCGTAGCTCGCCCGGATCTGGACCAGCACGTCCTCGCACGGCTGCTGCTTGCCATGGCGCGCCAGGATGTCGGCGCCCGCGAACAGGATCCGGACCTCGTATCCGGGGCGGGCATTCGCGTACCGCATCATCGCGGAGGCGGCGCCCATCGCCATGCCGGCGTCGGACCCCAGGCTGCCCGCCCAATAGCCGCCGAGCGGATAGCCGTAGCCGTAGCCCGATCCGCCGAGCCAGTACCCGTCCTTCTCCATCTGAGCGTCGAAGACCTTGAGATGGTCGAGGCAGGCCTGGGCCGGCAGGGCCTCCGCGTCCGGGGCGGTCGCGGCCGCCGGATCGGCGCCCCGCTCACCGGCGGCGCGCAACGGTGTCGCCAGGATCAGGGCCGCGCAGGCCCCGAGCGTCAGGGGGCGGATGAGATCGCGCATGGGGGTGCCTCGGCTCGAAGGGACGGACGCGGACGCGCGTCAGAGGATGGCGAGGTCGTTCTCGACGATGGCGACGCCCGGGCAGCCCCAGGCCGTGACGGCCGCGAGCCGGCGCTCGCCCTCGGTATGGACGCTGCCCGTCAGCCGGACCCGGTCGCCCTCCACATCGACTCCGACGCGCTTGGGATCGAAGAACCAGGAGCGCCCCAGGGCGCTGTGGATCCCTTCGGCGATGTGATTGGCGTTCGCGCGCGGCTTGATCGTGATCCCGTTCGAGAGGCCGACGACGCCGAGCAGCGACCGGACGTCGAGAGCCGCGGCGTCCTTCTGGAAGTTCCAGTCCACGGCCCCGTTCAGGGTGACCCAGCCGTCCTGGACCTGCGCCGTGATCGTGTCCGAAAGGATCGCGGCATCCCAGTCCAGGCGGTTGACGACGGCGGCCGCGATGTCCGCGTCGGTGCGGCGATGATCGAAGGGGAGGTCCACCCCGATCTCCCCGGCGATGGCCTTGACCCCATTCACGCGGCGGGCGGCGGCCTCGGCGGCGTGCTTCTGCGCGAAGCTCGTGACCGCGCCGGTCAGCGTGACGATGCCGTCCTTCGCGCTCGCCCCGAGGGCCGTCTCGGTCACGCTCGGATCCCAGGCCAGCTCGGCCAGCACGTCGTGCGTCAGTTTCTCGTTGGGGCTCATGATGGCTCGCCTTCGTCGGTGCGATCCCGGCGGCGGATGGGCCGACGGATCCTGTCGACGGCAAGCTAGCGTATCGAACAAATACATACGCCAATCAAATTTGATATTTCACTATGCACGATCGAATGCTGAAATATTGCAACATCAGCGGCAAGCTTTGATTCAGATCAAAGGGCAGTGCCCGCAATCGGTCGATACATGGCGATTGATGTCCGTCCCGGCGCATCCGGCCTCCTGTCGGGATCGGACCGCGGATGGCCGCCAGGGCCGCATCATTGGTTGACGGCGCGGACGTCATCGGCGTCCGCCATCAGGGGCTGGAGCTTGTGGCCGAGCGCGCGGATGCTGTCGGTGATGTGGCTCAGCACCACCCGGATCCGCGGCGTGTCGCGGTTGTCCTTGTGGACGAGCAGCAGGATGTCGGCGCTCGGGGGTTCGGTCGGGACATTCAGCCGGATCAGCCGGGACTCCTCGTCGCCGCGGAACCGCGCCAGGCAGGCCAGCCCGCCGCCATTGGCGGATGCCAGAACGGCGGCCTCGTGGCTGCTCGTCTGCAGAACCACCTGGGCGCGGGGGGCCATCTCGGTCAGCCAGGCCGACTGCGTCATCTCCTGGCTGTCCTCCAACTGCGTGATCAGGTGGTGGTCGGGGCACCCGTCGTCGAAGTCCGGCCCGCCGTGCGCCGCGAGATAGTCCGGCGCCGCGTAGAGACCGAAGGCGATGCCGCCGATGCGCCGCACGACGAGATCGTGCTGTTCCGGCTGGCGCATGCGGACGGAGATGTCCGCCTCGCGCATCGCCAGGCTCAGTTCCCGCGGGTTGGGGATGAGCTCGATCATGATATCGGGATGCAGCGCATGGAGCCCGGCGAAGCTCGGCGCCAGCAGGTGCGCCGCCATCGTCTCGGCGCAGGTCACCCGCACCAGCCCGCGCAGGCGGGTATCGCGCCCGGTGACGTCCCTTTCCAGGGCTAGGGTCTCCGCCTCCAGACGCTCCGCCCGCTCGCGCACCTCCTCGCCGGCCAGCGTGGGCACGTAGCCCTCGGGGGTGCGGTTGAGCAGGCGGACCGCCAGGGTCGCCTCCAGGGTGTTGAGGCGCCGCCCGACCGTCGACTGCGAGACATGCAGCACCTTGGCGGCCGCCGACAGGCTGCCGTGCCGCGCCAGGGCCAGGAAAAATCTCAGGTCATCCCAGTCTAGCATCCGCCGCGCCCCGCCATTTTTGAGCTTCCCTTCATCAAATTTGGTTGCCGACTCTCGCGAATATAAGTCTAAACTACCGTTCGAGAGTTGCCTATCGATCAAATATTTCCGGCGGACGGAACGATCGCCATGGACAAGCAATCAGGGGACGGCATTCAATATGGCTAAGCTGCCTCTTGCACCCGAGAACCGGGCGCCGTCCCCCGTCGACAAACGCGCGCTCGACGTCGTCGTGGCGAAGGCCAAGGCGGACCCGGCCGCCGTGCGGACCCTGCGGTGCCGGACGGTGGCACAGGGGCGGCTGCACCAGCTCAACTACATCCGGAACCTGCCGCCGCAGCAGGTGATGGAGGACGAGCCCGAGGGACTGCTCGGCGAGAGCGTGGCCCCGAACGCGTCCGAGGCCCTGCTCGCGGCCCTCGGGTCGTGCCTGTCCATCGGCATCCACGCCAACGCCCTGGCGCAAGGCATCCCGATCCGGTCCCTCGAACTCAACGTCGAAGCCGACATCAACATGACGTCGGTCTGGGGCAGCGGCGATCTCCAGCCGAAGACCATCGGGTTCGAGACCATCCGGGTTGCCGTGACGATGGACGCCGATGCGTCGCGAAAGGCGCTGGCCGCGCTCATCAGGCATACGGTGCTGTGGTCGCCGGTGGCGAACACGCTCCACAACCCGGTCCATCTCGACGTCGCGCTCACGGCGGCCGTCGCCTAGCGCATACGCCGTCTCCGAAATCCGGTGGCCGCCGTCCGGGGCGATCCGGTCGGGCGGGGCCCAACATCGCGACGCCCTGACTGCGGGTGAAGACAGGGGATCGATCCCGTCATCACGCGGCCCCCAGTCCGGGCACGGCGCAAATCCGGGTGTCCGGTCGCCGGATTTGACTCCGTTCGTCGCCGCCGCAGGCACGTTGTCCCGATACGGAGCGGATGCGGGTCACCGAATGGTGGCGGAGGCGCCGCGGTGCCGTCATCGGCGGAGCATGCGACCAGACCGAACCCGAAGGACAGGCCCATGTCGACCCATTCACTGCCGGTCAGCCCAGGGATCCATCCGTATCGACCGCCCGCGTATCGGCCGGACGGCGTGGGCACGCTCCGTCGCGTCAGTTCGGCCACGGCCCTTCCGCTAGCCGAACGCGACGCCCTGGAGCCGCTGAGCCGGCGGGTCGCCCTCGACCAGAAGCAGCCCCTGTACGGTCAGGACGAGCCCGCCGCCTCGGTCTACAACGTCACGTCCGGCGCCCTTCGCCTGTACCGCATCCTCCCCGACGGACGACGCCAGGTCACCGGATTCGCCTTCCCCGGGGACTTCCTCGGGCTCTCCATGCTCGACCGTTTCTCGGTCTCCGCCGACGCCCTCGGCCCGGTGACGGCCTGCCGCTTCGAGCGGCTGGCCTTCATGGACCTGCTGCGCGGGCAACCGGGCCTGATGATGCACCTGCACGCGATCACCGGGCAGGACTTGTCCCGGGCCAAGGACATGATGATGCTGCTCGGGCGGCGCACCGCGGAGGAGAGGATCGCCACCTTCCTGACGGGCCTGCAGGCGCGCTACGTCCGGATCGGGCGGTCCGCGGTCACCCTCGAACTGCCGATGGGCCGCCTCGATATCGCCGACCATCTCGGCCTGACCATCGAGACGGTGAGCCGGACCCTGTCCCGCCTCGACCGGGACGGCACCATCCTGATCGTGCCGGGCGGCGTGCGCCTCATCGATCAGGGCCGCCTCGACCGGCTGTCGGCACAGTGATCCCCTCGGTCGCAGCGCGCCGGAGGCCGGGCCCGCTCACGGGGACGGCGGCCGGGCCGGCGGCCGCTTGATGTCGCGCCACCGGGATATCGCGCCCGTCTCCGCGGGTCCTTGGGCGCTTCCCGCCGCGGCGGCATCCTCCGGTCGGATCTCGCTCGGCACGATGTCCCGCGCGGGCGGCATGTTCGGGCCGCTGGAACCGGCCTGAGGTCCGTCGGCGGGGGCCGCCTGAGCCATCGCGCCGACGAGGACCGCCCCAAGGGCGGCGAACGTGGTCGTCAGTGATCTTGCCATCGCGGGTTCGTCCTTCCCGGGTCGTCGGCCGCGTTCGGCCGCCCCGGTGCGCGATGCAGCATGGGCGCGTGGCCGGTCCCGGACTTTGCGTTGGATCAAGGACGGGGCCCGCCCGGTCATTAGGGTTCGGTGGCCAGGACGGACGGCCAGGACGCACGGCCCGAACCGAGGCCGCGACGGCCCCCCTCACCGTCCCGGCACACCGGACGCAGCCGATCCCCGAAGCCCCAGCGGCGACGGGGCGCCGTCCTCCTCGATCCAGGACCGCATCATGACCATGGACAAGACCCTGCAGACCAACGTCATCGCCGAGCTCGGCTGGGAGCCGAGCGTCACCGCCGCGCATATCGGCGTCACCGCCAAGGACGGCATCGTCACCCTCACCGGCCACGTCCAGAACTACATGGAGAAATACGCCGCCGAGCGGGCCGCCGGCCGCGTCAAGGGCGTGCGCGCCGTCGCCGAGGAGATCGAGGTCCGCCTGCCGGACCACGCCAGGCGGAACGACGACGAGATCGCGGTCGCCCTGCTGCAGCGCCTGGACTGGAACGTCTCGATTCCCGACGGGGCGGTCCAGGCCAAGGTCGAGAAGGGCTGGGTCACCCTCACCGGCACGGTCGACTGGCAGTACCAGAAGGAAGCGGCGCAGCACGACATCCGCGGGATGCTCGGCGTGGTCGGCATCTCCAACTGGATCGCGATCAAGGCCCGGCCCAGCGCGGTGAATATCGGCGCGGACATCACCAAGGCCCTGCACCGGAGCTGGTACGACCCGAAGACCATCGCGGTCAGCGCCGAGGGCGGCGTGGTCCATCTGAGCGGGACGGTGGACACCTGGTACGACCGGCAGATGGCCGGATGGACCGCCTGGGGCGCGCCCGGGGCCACCACGGTCGAGAACGACATCCGCGTCGTCTGATACCGGGCCTCACCGATCCCCGCCAGGGGTCGGTGGGGCTGAGCCAGCCGCGCACCGCGACCTACCCGGGCGGTCCAAGCCGATCGGCCCGGTACGGCCTCCCTCAGGAGCCCCAACGTGATGATGCACGCCCGGATACACGGCCACGACCGGACCACCCTCGCCCTGATCTTCAACCACCCGACCAGCGAGAACCTGGAATGGCGGGAGGTCGTGGCCTTCGTCGACAGGATCGGGACCAGCGAGGAAAAGCCGGACGGGAACTGGAGCCTGAGCCTCGGCGGGCGGGCGTGGACCTTCCCCCAGCCCCCGCACAAGGACATGGATCCCCGCGAGGTCGAACGGCTGAGGCACCTGATGGAGGAGGCCGGCCTGTCGGCGCATTCCACGGAATTGATGGCGCCCGGCCCGGCCGCGGCCGAGAACGACGCCCTGATCGTGGTCGATCATCACGAGGCGCGGATCTATCGCCTCGACCCCGAGACCGTGGGCAAGACGGCCGAGACCACGCTTCGGCCCTACGATCCCCACGGCTACATCCACCACCTCGCCCACAAGGAAGGCGGGACCTACCCCGGCCAGCGCGCCCCGGAGAACATGGCCTTCTACGACGGGATCGTCGCGTCGGTCCGGGATGCGCCGCGCATCGCCATCGTCGGCCACGGCACCGGCAAGAGCAGCGCCATGTCGGTCCTGTCGCGCCGCCTCGGCGAGCACCATCACGCGACGCAGGGCCGCGTCGTGGCGACCGCGAATGTCGACCTCTCGGCGGCGACCGACGGACAGTTGCTGGCGCTGGGGCGCACGATGCTGAACCGGGACGCAGGGTCATGACCGCAGGCGTCTCCACCGCTCCCGAGGGCGCCCTGACGCTGGCGGAGGCCAGCGCGGTCGTCGCGCAAGCCATCGCGGAGGCCCGTCGCCTCGGGCTCGCCGTGAGCGTCGCCGTCTGCGGCGGCCAGGGCCGCCTCGTCGCCTTCGCGAAGATGGACGGCGCGGGCTGCATGACCGCGCGCGGGGCCATCGGGAAGGCCGTGGCCTCGGCGCTCTCGGGCGAGCCGAGCGAGGTCCTGCGCGCGCCCGGGGAGGCCGTCTGGAGCTCCTTCGTCGAGGCCGAAGGGACAGCGGCCTTCCACGAACGCGGCGGCGTGCCCTTGAGACGGGACGGCGCCCTGATCGGCGCCGTCGGCGTCTTCGGGGAGGCATCCCGGGACCAGGATCTCGCCTGCGCGACCGCCGGCAGCGGCGCCCTGCGGTCCACCGCGCCTGCGCCGGAAGGGCGGGGTCACACCGCCGTCACGGAGCGCCCCGTCGTCACGAACGACGCCCGCGGGATCGGCGGCCCCGAACCGGACCACGGGGCCGCCGGCGTCGCGGCGGGTCGCCCGGCCGATCCTCACAACGGGGCACGGCTCGAGCCCGTCCTCATCCGAACGTAGCCCGCGATCACGCCAGGTGAGGAAAGTCTCCGATGTTCTTGCGCTGCCTGCTCGTCCCGACCGCCCCGGGTCTCGACCCGACCCGTCGGCTGGAGGCCGCCCTTCGTCTCAGCCGGCGCCTCCATGCCCATATCGGCGTGCGTTTCATCGCGCCCGGTCTGGACCATATGCTCGCCGGCTTCGCGAGCCTCGCCCCCCTCGACGGTGCGAGCCTCGAGGCCGTCCAACAGGGCGTGCGCGAGGCGGCGGCCGACGGCAAGGCGGCTCTGCAGGCGTGGTGCGCGCGGGCGGAGGTGCCGTTCAATGGGAAGTCCGAGCGCCTCGACGCCACCTTCGTGACCTGGGCCGAGCTCAGCGGCGAGGTCGAACCCCTCCTGACGCTGGCCGGGCGCGTCAACGACCTGGTCATCGTCGACCGGCCCGATCCGAAGCTGCCCTTCACCGGCCGTGCGCTCGACACCGCGCTGTTCTCGGTCGGGCGGCCGACGCTGATGGTCGGCGAGACCGTCCCGTACGACCTGCTGAACCATGTCGTGATCGCCTGGAACGGCAGCTTGGAGGCGACGCGCTTGATCGGCCAGTCCATCGACCTGCTGCACGAGGCCACGCGTGTCACGGTCGTGCATGCCAGGACCGAACGCTCCGACGAGGCGCGGGCCGCGGACCTGTGCGGGTACCTGAGCTGGCACGGGGTCGTGGCCGAGGCCGCCAGTCTGGCGATCGAGGACGGAGCCCCGGTCGGCGCCGCGATCCTGGCCGAGGCCGAGCGACGGGGCGCCTCCATGCTCGCCCTGGGCGCCTACACCCACAGCCGCGTGCGCGAATTCCTGCTCGGCGGCGTCACCCGGCACGTCGTCGAGAACGCGGGCATGCCCGTGCTGATGGCCCACTGACGCGGAGAGACGGCGCGGCTTCTCGACCGCCGCCCGATCGCTCGAACGAGGCCGCGACCGTTCCGGTTACCGGCTTCGTCCCTCCGGTTGACCGGGGGCATCGCCGGACCCGCGCGCCGCCGCCAAGGCCCCGTCCGCGATCCGGTCCCGGATGTGGCCCGGTTCTCGTCGGATCGCCACGGCGCGGTGACCGAGCGCCCGCCGCATGCCGCTCATCCGGTCGACGAGGTCGAGGATCAGGACGATCCCTTCGGCGTTCACGCCGAAATCCCGGTCCAGGTCCTGGATGAGTTGCGCCCGGCCGAGGTCGATCTCGCGGAACGTCCAGTGTCCCTCGGTCTCTCCGGGGATGAGCCAGCCGGTCTCGACCCAGGCGAGCAGAGCCTCGGTCTCGACCCCGGCGCGGGCCAGGAACTCAGGCATCTCCATCATCGCGCGTCCTCGCTTTGGCGGGTCTCGGGACGCTCCGCGCTCCCCCATCGGGAGACGAAGTCCTGCAGTTCCGCATCCGGCTCGGCCGGCAGGGTCAGCCGCAGCGTGACGTACGCGTCGCCAGGGGCGCCGCCGCTACGGACCATGCCCTTGCCCTTCAGGCGGAGCACGGCGCCGGCGTTGCTCCACTTGGGAACCGTCATGGAAACCGGACCGGACGGCATCGGCACGCTGACCCTGCCGCCGAGGACCGCGTCGCGGAGCGAGAGCGGCAGCGCGACATGGATGTCCTCGCCCTCCAGCTTGAACACCGGGTGGGGACGGACCTCGATCGCGATCAGGGCGTCGCCGGGCGGCCCTTTTCCGATGCCGGGCTCGCCCTTGCCGCGCAGGCGCAGCGTCTGCCCCGTCCGCGTCCCGGGCGGGATCGTGACGTCGAGGGCTGGACCGTCCGGGAGCGTCAGCGTGCGCGTCCCGCCGTTGAACGCCTCCAGGAAATCGAGATCCAGCCGATACCGGGCGTCGGCACCTGCTCGATTGGAGTCGGCGCGGCCAGCGCGACCGAACATCTGCGCGAAGATGTCCTCGCCGTCGAAATCCCCAAAGCCCGCATCGCCGCCATACGGATGGCCGCCTTCGCGCTCGGCCTGCGCGCGGTAATACGGCTGCCGCGGCCGCTCCGCGCCGGACGCGTCGATCTCGCCACGGTCGAACTGGGCGCGCTTGGCAGGATCGTTCAGCAGATCGTAGGCGGTCGCGACCGTCTTGAAGGCCGCCTCGGCTTGTGCATTGCCCGGGTTCAGGTCGGGATGCAGCTTCTTGGCGAGCTTGCGATAGGCCTTGCGCAGGCCCGCCTCGGAGACGTCCCGCGTCACGCCGAGGATCTTGTACGGATCGTCGCTCACTGCGGAGTCCTCCGGCTCGGGATGATCTCTGGACTGACCAAGGCCTGTCAGCCCGGCGTGCCGCCGCCGGATCGCACCTTGGCGACACTCACCCGGGCCGGTCTGAGGAGCCGGTCATGGAGGGTGAAGCCGTCCTCCATGACGTCGAGGACGATCCCCGGCGGGTGGATCGCATCCTCGATCTCGCGCATCGCCTCATGGGCCTTCGGATCGAAGGGCATCCTGAGGGCCGGGATCCGGTGGATGCCGAAGCGTTCGAGGGTGCCGGTCAGCATCCGCTCGGTCGCCCCGACGCCTTCGAGCAGGGACGCGTGGGCCGCCGGACCGACGCCCTGGCCGCTCATGGCCGCCGCAACCGCCCGGCCGAGGTTGTCGACGACCGGAAGAAGCGCGCCCGCGAGACCCTGGACGGCGAATTTCTTCGCCTCCTCGACACGCCGCTCGCCCCGCCGCCGGACGTTCTCGGACTCGGCGAGCGCCCGCATCAGGCGATCCTGCAGGGATGCGTTCTCGGCCTGGAGGGCCGCGAGATCCGCGGCCTCCGAAGCGGGCGACATGGCCTCGGTTGGGGGCTCCGCGATCGGGCCGGTCATGCCGCCGGCCGGTGGCGGGTGTCGCCGCCCGGCGCCTCCTCGAATTCCGCGTCGACGATCTCCGGGTCGGAAGACGGCGCCTTCGGTGCGGCCCCGGTCTCGCCCAGCCGGGACGCCGCCTGGGTCAAGCGCTCGGTCGCAGTCCTGATGCGCGCGAGGTCGCCGGCTTGGATCGCCGCCTTCGCGGCCGTGACCGCGGTCTCGACCTCGGCCTTCACATCGGCGGCCACATGGCCCTCAGCGTCCTTCAGGCTCTTCTCGGTGGTGTAGATCGCGACATCCGCCTGATTGCCGGCCTCGACCAGCTCCTTGCGCACCTTGTCGGCGCCGGCATGGGTCTCGGCCTCGCGCACGAGCCGCTGGATCGCCGCCTCGTCGAGGCCGCCGGACGCCTCGATCCGGATCGTCTGTTCCTTCCCGCTGGCCTTGTCCTTGGCCGCGACGTTGACGATGCCGTTGGCGTCGATGTCGAAGGTCACCTCGATCTGCGGCTGGCCCCGGGGCGCGGGTGGGATGCCGACGAGGTCGAACTGGCCGAGCATCTTGTTGTCGGCCGCCATCTCGCGCTCGCCCTGGAACACCCGGATCGTCACCGCCGGCTGGGCGTCGGCGGCGGTCGAGAAGGTCTGGCTCCGCTTCGTTGGGATCGTGGTGTTGCGCTCGATCAGCCGGGTCAGCACGCCACCGAGGGTCTCGATGCCGAGGGAGAGCGGGGTGACGTCGAGCAGCAGCACGTCGCTGACGTCGCCCTGGAGAACGCCAGCCTGGATCGCCGCGCCGATGGCCACGACCTCGTCGGGGTTCACGCCCTTGTGCGGCTGGCGTCCGAACAGGGCCTGCACGGTCTCCTGCACCTTGGGCATCCGGGTCTGGCCGCCGACGAGGACGACCTCGTCGATCTGCGACACGTCGAGGTTCGCGTCCTTGAACGCCGCCCGGCACGGCGCCGTCGTCCGCTCGATCAGGTCGGCCACGAGGGCTTCGAGCTTGGCGCGGCTGAGCTTGATCGCGAGGTGCTTGGGCCCGTTCTGGTCGGCCGTGACGAAGGGCAGGTTCACCTCGGTTTGGGTGGCCGAGGACAGCTCGATCTTGGCCTTCTCGACGGCGTCCTTGAGGCGCTGGAGGGCGAGCCGGTCCTTGCGCAGGTCGATGCCGCTCTCCTTGCGGAACTCGTCGACGAGATAGTCGACGATGCGATTGTCGAAATCCTCGCCGCCCAGGAAGGTGTCGCCGTTGGTGGACTTCACCTCGAACACGCCGTCGCCGATCTCCAGGAACGAGACGTCGAAGGTGCCGCCGCCGAGGTCGTAGACGCCGACCCTGCCGCTGCCCTTCTTGTCGAGCCCGTAGGCCAGAGCGGCCGCCGTGGGCTCGTTGATCATGCGCAGCACCTCCAGGCCGGCGATGCGGCCGGCATCCTTGGTGGCCTGGCGCTGCGCGTCGTTGAAATAGGCCGGCACGGTGATGACCGCCTTGGTCACCTTCTCACCGAGGAAGGCCTCGGCGGTCTCCTTCATCTTGGTGAGGATGTAGGCGCTGATCTGGCTCGGGCTGTAGGTCTTGCCCCGCACCTCGACCCAGGCGTCGCCGTTGGGGCCGGGCACGATCGTGTAGCCGACCATGGCCTTGTCCTTCTCGGTCAGAGGGTCGTCGTAGCGGCGGCCGATCAGGCGCTTGATCGCCGAGATGGTGTTCTCCGGGTTGGTGATGCCCTGGCGCTTGGCCGGCTGGCCGACCAGGACCTCGCCGCCCTCCGTGAAGGCGACGATCGACGGCGTGGTCCTGCCGCCTTCCGCGTTCTCGATGACCTGCGCCTTCGCCCCGTCGAGGACGGCGACGCAGGAATTGGTGGTGCCGAGGTCGATGCCGATGGCCTTGGACATGGTGGTCTCCGCAGTGTCTGTGGTCAGGGATGCCGGTGCCGGCGCGTTTCGGCATGGGCGTCGAAGGTCTCGAAGGGTCAGGCTCGAAGGCCGGTCGGGGGAAGGCTTGAGCGGGGCCGTCGCGACGGTCGATCCGGCGGGGCGCGACCCATGTCGGTTGCGGCTTGCGCGGGGTCCGGAGACGGATGCGGAACCCGGCTCGCCGTGCGCGGGCCCGACACGCCGGCCCCGCCATCGTCCGCCCAGGTCTCGCGCTGGAATCGCTCGATGGGCGTCAGGCGCTCGGATGGGAATGTCATGTCCGGTCCTCCCTGCATCGTGCCGGGCCACGGGCGGCGGCCGCTCTCAGCGCGCGGGAACCGGACCGATGCCGGCCGCCCCCGGCACCGCAGCGTCGGGGCCGCGGTCGGATTTCGGGGCGGTCAGGGCCCCGGTCGTGTCCGGAGGGGCTTCGAGGCAGGTACAAGCGAAGGTCTCATCACCGGCGTCGGAAACATCGTCCGGATCGGCCTGACGGTTCGAACCGCCGGGCAGGATCGAGCCCGCGGCGTCCGCACCCGGCGCCGTGATGCGGCAGGTGCAGTCCAGGGCCTGCTCACGGACCGGCGCCGCGTTCCGCACCGAGCCGGGATTGTTCGCGCTGTTCACGGCATCGTCCGGCAGAGTGGCCTGAGCGAAACCGGACCCGGTGATCGCCGCTGCGAACACGGCCGAAAGGATCAGAACGGACAGTCGCATCGGAGATTTCCTTCGTCCGATGGGGCTCATAAATCTGCATCCATCGCGACATATCTATGAATTTCATCGCAACGGAGGTCTTTGTCTTGGATCAAAGACGGTGGGAGCTCGTCCAATATTCTCAAGACCGCGCCTGAAGAGCGCGGTTTCTCGTGTCCACGGGCATCACCGTAGCGCAGGCGCGTCGAACGAGCGCTGGCAGGCAAGTTCTGGACAGCGAGACACTGCATGGTCCACGCCGACGCCCCCCGCCACGGCCCGAAGGCCTATCTCGTCGGCGGCGGCCGTCTACCAGGGCAAGTTCGATCCCCGCATCCTGTTCAACGCTTACCGGGCCCTGCACGATCGGCAGGACACCGGGGTCTCCCGCGCGGATCTCGGCAGACCGGCGGCCTGAGCCGCACGGGCCGACGATCCTGACCCGGTCGGCGCGCCGGCGGTCGGGATGACGGCCGGATGCCCCGAGGCGTCGCGGCGGTTGCGGTGGATCAAGGACGTCACCGGTGCGGCTGCTTAGGGTCGCCGAATGCCGGGCCACCCCCTCACGGCGCGGACGGCAAAGGAGCCTCCGCCGGGGGTTCAGGGTCACCCGCGCCCCGCATCGTCACGGAGACCACCATGTCCCACGACACAACCCTCCAGCACGCCGTCACGGCCGAACTCATCTGGGATCCCCAGGTGACCTCCTCCGAGATCGGCGTGACGGCCAAGGACGGGGTCGTCGCCCTGTCCGGCCAGGTCGGCACCTACGACGAGAAGATGGCCGCCGAGGCCGCCGCCCGCCGGATCCGGGGCGTGCAGGCGATCGTCCAGGAGATCGAGGTGACGGTGCCGTTCGCGCTGAAACGGTCCGACGCGGACATCGCGGCGACGGCCGTCGCCCGCCTCGCCTGGAACGTGGCCGTGCCGCCGGACTGCATCTCGGTGAAGGTCTCGAAGGGCGTCATCACCCTGACCGGGGAGGTCGACCAACACTTCCAGTCCAAGGCCGCCGAGCGGGAGCTTCGTCAGATCTCCAGCGTCGTGGCGGTGAACAACGACATCACCGTTCGGCCCCAGGTCGACGTCTCGGCGGTCAGCGACAACATCAGTGAGGCGCTGGATCGCTCGTGGCTGTTCGATCCGAAGACCGTGACCGTCACCGCCGACGGTGGGACCGTCCATCTCGGCGGGACCGTCCGCACGATGCAGGAGCGCCGCGCGGCGGTGGGGGCGGCCTGGGCCTCCCCGGGCACCACGGCCGTCGACAACCTCATCAGCGTCGTCTGACGGGCGCACCCCCTGCCGGATCGCACGTGCCGGCAGGGCGACCTTCGACCAGGACAGGGAAACCGACCATGACCAGACCCGATCACGAGCACGGCCAATCCTCGGATGCCGGGGCCGGCGGCAGCGACGACGGACGCCGCATCGAGGGGGCCGCCGACGAGATCTTCGCGCGCGCCCAGGACGCGGTCCGCGACGTCGCCGACCGGGCCACGCACCTGGCGCAGGATAGCCTGGCCCGCGGACGGGCCGGTGTCAGGCGGGCCGAACAGGCGAGCCAGGGCGACCCGCTCAACGGACGCGCGCGCGGTGGGGCGTCGCCGCTGGCCACCGCGTTGGCCGTCGGGGCGATGGGCTATGCCATCGCGACCCTGATCCAGGGGGCTTCGCGCAAGCGTCGCCCCGCCCCCCGGACGGCGTTGCCGGCGGCCCCCGCGGCATAGGCGCACCGCCGTCGCGCCCACGGGGCGCGACGGCGGGCGTCAGGGCTTCGTCCTCACGCCGCGTGATCGGCGCAGGATTCGCCAGCCGGAAGATACAAGCCCCGATGGCGGCACAGACCGTCGCTGCTCTTCACGGAGGCGAAGGCCGAGCTCATGGCGGCGAGGTTGCCGAACAGGCGCTCCAGCCTGTGCGGATCGGTCTCGAAATGCACGCAGGTCCCGCAGCGGCGCCCCTCGCGCGCGGCCCAGCGCAGGCCGGCCACTGTGCGCCGCCAGCGGGGGGCGCTCACTTCGCCAGCTCCGCCCAGTAGGTGCCGAAGACCAGGACCGACATCACGAAGCCGACGACGAGGTTCACCGCGACGCCGGCCGTGAAGGCGATCGCCGGCCGCCCGCCCGCCGGGGCGAAGTCGCGGAAGCGCGTCGTCAGCCCGATCGACAGGAAGCTGAACGTGAAGGCCCAGATCCGCAGGCTGGTGATGGGGGCGATCAGGGCCGGCTTCACCCGCGCGTTGTAATCCGCGAACGAGATCCCCCGCGTCACGGCGGTGACCAGGAGCGAGGCGATCAGGAACCCGACCACGAATTTCGGGAAGCGCCACCAGATCTGGCCGACCTCCACCGGGCCTGTCGTGCCCTCGCGCTCCCAGTAGGTCACCGAGATGATCGACAGGACGAGGGCCCAGATGCCGATCCAGACATCGCGCCCGACCACCTTGATCAGCGTATAGGCCCAGACAGCCTGATCGGCCGTGCCGGCGATGCCCGTCGCCGGACCGGCGAGGCCGCCATAGGCCTGCGCCGCGGCGAAGCCCGCCGCATCGGCGAATTCCGAGGTGCCGATCCACGCCCCCCCGACCCCGGCCGGGAGGCCCAGAGCCCGGGACACCAGCGGCAGCAGGAAGATCAGCACGATCGCCCAGAGCACGACGAGCGTGATCGCGATCGGCGGATCCTCCTTGCGGGCGCGCACGGCCCCGGCGACGGCGATCGCCGCCGAGACGCCGCAGACCGCGCCGCCGGCCCCCAGCGTCGCGGCCAGCCGATGGTCGAGGCCGAGCCTGCGCGCCACGAAGAAGATGACCAGGAAGGTCAGGATCGAGACGATCGACGCCTGCAGGATCGCCACCGGGCCCGCCCAGAGGATCAGCGTGAACGGCAGCGTCGCGCCGAGCAGGACGATGCCGAGCTTCACGTAGAACTCGACGCGGAACGCCGCCGACAGGGCGGCCGGCAGGCCGGTCGTGTTGGCGATCACCAGCCCGATGAAGAGGGCGATCAGCGGCGGTTCGAGGTTGTAGGTCTGCGCCTTGTCCCAGGCGCCGAGGGTGAAGATCGCGAAGGACAGGAGATAGACCAGTACGAAGGAGGCCAGGAAGGCCCCCGGGCGCAGGCCGATGACGGCGAGGGCGATCGTGAAGACGGCGGCGAAAACCACGAACTGGACGGCGTAGCGGACGGCATCGGCCGCAAGCTGCGCCCGGAGTTGATCCAGCGTCGACCATTTGGCCGGCGCCGCGGCGATCCAGCCGATGCTGGTTCCCTGGGCGAACGCCGCGTAGGCGATCAGCACGGTGGCCAGGCCGACCCAGACGGCCCACCAATCCTCCTTGCGCCACAACTCGTTCCACCCGCCCCCGTGTTTCGAGGACACCGGCTCGGTTGCGGCCGGTATCGCAGCGTCCCCACCCATCTCGACCCTTTCACACATCCAGCGCCCGAAACCCCGTGCCCGGCCGGACCGGCCGCGCACCCCGCCGCCACGTCGGCACTGAGGGAGAACCCCCGGGCGCGCTGTCTCGACTGCGCGTTGCGGTATGCCCGTCCACGGCGCGGGACGCTACGGCCCCGCGGCGTTGGCGAGCGCCTGCTGCGGCTCGGCGAGGAACAGGGACCGCAGCCGCGCCGCCGATTCGGGGGGCGGCAGCGCGAGGGCGCGCGTCGCATCGGCGATCCGGGCCTCGCAATCCTGCGATCGGGCGACGCTCGGAACCATGACACCCGGGCTCGTGACCGCCGGGATCGTGGCGGGGACCACCCCTTGGCCCGGGGCCGCCCCTTGGCCCGGCAGCGCCCCTTGGCCCGGCAGCGCCCCCTGCGTCCGGGCGAGGAGCGGCGCCAGCCCGAACCCGGAGGGTCCCTCGGCGCGGAGCCGCGCGTCGAGCGTCACGAGATCGCCGGCCAGGAGCGCCGTGCAGGTGGCCGCGCCCCGCGTGCCGGTGATCCGCATCATCGCCAGCACCCGGCGCCCCAGCGCCCGGACGACCCCGTCGTCGGCCGCCCGGAAGCGCCGCCGCAGATAGGCGCCGGCCAGCCGGCTCAGGCCCGCCCGCGCCTCCGCCTCCGGCCGCCCGGCCGCGTAGCTGTCCCGGTACCACCGGGCGATGGGATCGAGTCCCGCCGCCCCGGCCTGCCGCAGGATCGGCAGGGCCCGCAGGATCGCCGCGCGGGCCCCGGCCTCGCTCGGATCCGCGTCGAGGGTCGAATCGGGGAAGCGGTCGGGGCCGACGACCTCGGTCACGACGCCGGCCGCGCGGAGTTCCGCCGCCGCGGGCATCCAGATCCCGGCCGGGGGCACCGCCAGGGCCCGCGCCACGAAGGCCCGCGGCAGGCCGGCGGCGCGGTAGGCCGCCCGCTCCGGCGCGGAATCGACCGGGTGCATCCGGCCATGGGCGCCGATCTCGTGGGGCGCGTGGAAGCCGAGCCGGCCGCCGACCGCGAGGGAGCGCGCCCGCCCGCGGACGAAGATCAGCGTGCAGGCCGAGGCGCAGGCATCGGGCACGTAGGTGGCGAGCCCGCGCGCCGCCACGAGCGCCCCGATCGCCGCGCCCTCCTCGACCAGCCCGCCGTCGCTGGTGAGGTGGAGGCGCGCGATCTGCGGGTGCGCGGCGAGGATCTCGGCGACCCGCGCGGCCACGCCCTCCGTGAGGTCGCCGGCGAGGCGCAGGTCCCGGCCATCCGGTCCGACCGTGAGCCGGGCCGGGATCTCCGGCCCGTCCGTCGCGGCGGACGCGCGGCGATTCGTCGACAGGGGCCCGGCGACAACCGGGCCGGCGGCGAGCGCCAGGGCGAGGACGCAAGCCGCCCTCCCCGTCCGGCGCCGCCACCCGCGGGGGATGACCGACATGACAGGTTTCCATCGTTCGGGAGCGGGATTGCCGGCGCGGCCGGCCGCGGCGCGTCTACTGGAGGTAGGCGACGAACATCTCGGCGACGGCCCGGGACGCGTAATCCTCCGGGCTCTCGCCCCGGCGGACCGGAAAGGCCTCCGCCACCCGGCGGCCGGCGAGGATCCGGGCCACCTCGTCGGGCATCAGGCCGTCATCGAAGGCGGTCGCGAGGGCGGCGCGTTCGTAGGCGGGATGGGAGCGGACGCTCCGGTACAGGGTTCGGCCGAGGGACGCGGCCGGTTCGGCCTGCGCGGCGCTCAAGTCAGATCGGGTGTTCCGGGTCGTCTCATAGGTCTGCATCGCTGGTCGCCTTCCGTGCCTGATGTCGTGCGCTCTCCGCCTCCTGGACGCGGCAACACGGCAGACACGGCACAGTCGTCAGGGCGATCCGATCCTTGCTGGCGACCACGGCACACCTCATTCGGCGCTGCGTCGACTTCGCGTCGACACCGTCAATCTAGATGCCGATGCCGAGAATGTGCTGCCAAATCGGCGATAACCTGCAGCGCAGGTTGTTCGCCGAAGGCCCATCCCGGAGCATAAGATGCGGTCCGGCCGGGGCCTGAACCCGCCCTCCGGCTCACCCGCGGCCGACGGCCCGGCGGCGAGCGGTCTGGGCGGGGTGGCGTTCGGGCAGCCGGTCGCCCTCCCCGAACAGCTTGTTCCGGTACGACCCGTCCGCATACGCGGTCTTGTAGAGCCCCCGATCCTGCAATTCCGGGATCACGATGTCGATGAAGTCGGAGAAGCTCTCCGGGGCGACGATGCGGCTGAGGTTGAACCCGTCGACCTCGCCCTCCTCGATCCAGGCCTGAAGCTCGTCGGCGATCGACACCGCGTCGCCCGCCAGCACCGCGTAGCGCCCGCCGAGATCCAGCTCCCCCAGGAGGTCGCGCTTGGTCAGGCCGCGCTTGGCGGCGGCCGCGGTGGCGGACTGGATGGCGTTGCCCGGGCCGTAGGGGATCGGCTCGTCGAGGCCGTAGCGCGCGAAATCGATCCCCGTGGACGCGGAGAAATGCGCCAGGCCCGCCTCCGGGTTGGCGTAGCGCCGGTACTCGGCGCGTTTCTCCGCGGCCTCGGCCCGGCTCCGGCCCGGGATGACCGCGAGGCCGACGAACACCTTAATGTCGTCCGGCCGGCGCCCCGCCGCCACCGCCTCGGCCCGGAGCGCGCGCACGGCCTCCCGGGCGGCGCCCCGGTCGCGGGCGGAGATGAACACGCATTCGGCATGGCGCCCCGCGAAGGCCCGACCGCGGCCCGAGGCGCCCGCCTGGTAGAGGACCGGGGTCCGCTGCACCGACGGCTCGGACAGGTGATAGCCCTCGACATCGAAGAACTCGCCGTGGTGCGAGACCGGCCGGATATGGGCCGGATCGCTGAACACCCGGGCCTCCCGGTCCCGGCGCACGGCCGCGTCGTCCCAGCTGCCCTCCCAGAGCTTGTAGAGCACTTCGAGATACTCGTCGGCGTAGTCGTAGCGCCGGTCATGGGCGGGCAGACTGCCGCCGCTCTGGCCGCGATGGGCGCTGTCGAGATAGCCGGTGACGATGTTCCAGCCGATCCGGCCGCCGGTCAGGTGATCGAGGGTCGAGAGGCGCCGGGCGAAGGTGTAGGGCGCCTCGGTATGGACGTTGACCGTCACGCCGAAGCCGAGATGCGCGGTCACCGCCGCCATGGCGGGCACCAGCAGGCTCGGATCGTTGACCGGGAGTTGCACCGCCTCCCGGGCTGTGACGGCGATGCCGCCGCCGTAGATGTCGTAGACGCCGCTGATGTCGGCGATGAACAGGCCGTCGAACAGGCCGCGCTCCAGCAGCTTCGCCTGGTCGGTCCAGTACCGCAGGGTGTTGTACTCCGAGGATCGGTCGCGCGGATGGGTCCACAGGCCGTGGTTGATGTGGCCGACGCAGTTCATGGTGAACGCGTTCAGCCGGATCTGCTTTCTGGCGGCCATCAGAGGGCTCCGTGCCGGGGCGGCAGCCGGCCGTCGAGGTGGTAGGCGCCGATCCAATGGTATTTCCACCGCACCGGATCGTGCAGGGTGTGGGTGCGGACGTTGCGCCAGTAGCGGTCCAGCGCCTCGGCCCGGTCGGTGGCGGAGGTGCCGCCGAGTTCGAGCAGCGTGTTGGCGGCGCGCAGACCGGCCCGGTGGCTCGCGGCCCGGGCCTCCGCCACCGCCACGGAGGCCGCCGCGACGCTGTCCGCGTCGGGTTCGGCCTGCGCGGCATCGACGAAGCGGCCGGCCCGCTCCAGCAGGGCATCGGCGGCGGCGAGCCGCACCCGCACGTCGCCGAGCGCGTGGAGGGTCAGCGGATCCTCGCTGGCACGGGCGACGCCGGCATCGATCCAGGGCCGGGCCCGATCCCTGACAAAGGGCAGCGTCGCCGCGAAGGCGCCCTGGCCGATGCCGAGATCGATCCCGGCGTGCAGGATCTGCGCGAAGGGGCCGATGGCGGTGGGGCGGTCCATCGAGGCCTGGAACGGCACCACCCAGTCCGGCTCCACCCGAACGCGGTCGAACACGACCGAGCCCGAGCCGGTGAGCCGCTGGCCGAACCCGTCCCAATCGTCGACCAGCGTCACGCCGGGGGCGTCCCGGGGGATGAACACCAGATAGGCGACCGCCCTGCCCTCCTCCTCGGCATTGACCATCGTGGGGATGCGGTGGGCGAACAGCGAGCCGGTGCAGTAGTATTTGCGCCCCTCCACGAACCAGCCGGACGGATCGCGCACGAGCCGCGTGCGGCGGGTATGGTCCCGCGGGCCGATCTCGGCAAGCGCGTTGCCGAACCGCTCGCCGGCCAGGACCCGCCCGTAGAGGTCCCGCTTCTGCGCCGCGGTGCCGCCGTTGCGGAGCACCTCCAGGGCGTAAAAGTGGTTCTGCGGAATCTGGCCGATCGACCCGTCCGCCGCCGCGATGATCGCGATCACCTGCGCCACCGTGGCGGCGCTCACCCCGGGGCCGCCGTAGTCCCGGGGCACCGTGATCGCCCAGAGGCCGGTCCCGGTGAAGCGCTCGATCTCCGCGAAGGGTAGCGTCCGGTCGAGGTCGCGGGTGGCGGCATCGACGGCCAGGTCCTCGGCCAGCGCCCGGGCGGCCGCGAGGGCGGCGGCATCGTCGGCGAGGATTGGCACCCGGCGCGGCGGCTCGGGCAGCCGGGTGAAGGCGGATTCGTGCGCCTGAAGCGGCATGGCCCTCAGTTCCACTGGTGCCGGGCGGGCAGCGCGCCGTTCAGGGTGTAATCGCCCAGCAGGTGATACTTCCAGCGCACCGGATCGTGCAGCGTGTGCACCCGCGCATCGCGCCAGAAGCGGCCGAGATTGTCGCCCGCGCGGGTCGCCGCGGCGCCGGCGAGTTCCAGCAGGCGCTCGGAGGCCTCGAGGGCGACTTCGGTGGTGAGGATCTTGGCCTCGGCGACGGCGACGGAGGCCTCGGCCGAACTCTGCGCGGTGACGGGGGCGGCGGCGATGCGGTCCAGCGTCCGGCCGGCGCGGGCGAGCACCGCCTCGGCGGCGTGCAGGTCGACCGCCAGCCGCCCGACCTCCCCGAGAATGTGCGGATCCTCGGCCACGCTCTCGGCGGTGAACGGAAAGGGCCGTGTCCGGGTCCGCAGGAAGTCCAGGGCGGCTTCGGTCGCACCCCGGGCGATCCCGGCATCGATCGCCGCCTGCACGAGCTGGGAGACCGGTCCGAACAGGGCCGGCCGCTCGGCCAGGGGCGTGAGGTCGAGGGTCAGGCCGTCCTCGATCGGCGCGTCCGCGAACGCCACCGTGCCGCTGGCCGTGGTGCGCTGCCCAAAACCCTGCCAATCGTCCACGACCCGCACCCCCGGGGCGTCGCGGCGTGCCCAGACCAGGAGCGGCCGGCCGTCCGGGGCCACGGCGCGGGTCGGGATCCAATGGGCGAACAGGGCGCCGGTGGAATAGAAGCGCCGGCCGGTGAGGCGGCTCCCCGCCGGCCCGGGCGCCAGCCGCGTCTCCACCTGGATGATCGCCCTGCCGTTGCGGGACGGCCCGGCATTGCCGATCCGGTGACCGTCGAGCACGGCGCCGTAGATCCGGGCCTGCTGCTCGGGGCTCGCCGCCGCCCGCACCAGCGCGAGAACGCCGAACTGGCTCTGCGGGATCTGGGCGGCCGAGCCGTCGGCGGCGGCCAGGATGGCGAACACCGCGGCCAGGGTCGTGTGCGCGACATCGGCGCCGCCATAGGCCCGCGGCACGGTGATGCCGCCCAGGCCGCTCGCCGTGAACGCCTCGATCTCCGCCCAGGGCAGGCGCCGGTCGCGGTCGCGGTCCGCGGCCCCGTCGGCGAAGCGCCGCGCGATGGTCCGGGCGATCGCGATCGCCTCCGCGTCCGAACGGATCCGGTGCGGGCGGGTCGGCGGCAGCGGGCGCCGGTCCTCGAAACCGTCGGCACGGTGCAGGGTCATGCGCGGATCACCTCGAACGGAACGGGGGGGGCGCGCGACAGCCGCCGCGGGTGGCGCGCCCGGATGCGGGACGATCAGCGGGCGCGCAGGCGCCGGACCGCGCGGTCGCCCGCGAACTGCACCAGGCAGACCAGCGCGACCAGCACCGCGATCACCGCCGCCATCACGGTGGTGTCGAAGCGCTGGTAGCCGTACCGGATCGCGACATCGCCGAGGCCGCCGGCGCCGACCGCCCCGGCCATGGCAGAAGCGCCGATCATCGCGACCAGGGTGATGGTGAAGCCGCCCAGGATGCCCGGCAGGGCCTCGGGCAGGAGCACGTGGAGCAGGATATGCCGGCGCCGGCAGCCGATGGACTGCGCCGCCTCGATCAGCCCGCCATCGACCTCCCGCAGCGAGACCTCGGCGATCCGCGCGAAGAACGGCGTGGCGCTCACCGAGAGCGGGACGATCGCCGCCCAGATGCCGATGGTGGTGCCCGTCACCAACCGGGTGAACGGGATCAGCGCCACCAGCAGGACGATGAAGGGCACGGCGCGGAAGCCGTTGACGATCGTCCCGACCACCCGGTTGGCCTTCGGCGCCGGGAGGATGCCGCCGGGCTCCGAGGTGACCAGGAACAGCGCCAGCGGGATGCCGGCCAGCACCGCGATCCCGGCCGAGACACCGACCATGACGAGCGTGTCGAGACAGGCCTGCCCGAGGCGATCAATCATCTGCGGTGACATAGCCAATCCTCTCCACGGTTCCTCCGAGGGCGCGCAATCGATCCTCCGCGTCCGGCCCCGCCGCATCGAGGGCGATCAGCATCCGGCCGACCGCGTGGCCCTGGATCCGCTCGATGCCGGCCTGGAGCAGCCGGACGGGTCCGCCGGCGGCCGCCACGAGGGCCGACAGATCGGGGCCGGCCGGCCCGGCACAGGTGACCGCCAGGACCGTCGCGGCACCGGGGGTGAAGTGCGGCCGGAGCCGGGGCGCCAGATCCGCCGGCAGGCCCCGGCTCAGGGGTTCAAGGAGGGCCCGGGTCGTGGGATGTTCGGGGCCGCCGAACACCCGCCAGACCGGCCCCGTCTCGACGACCCGGCCCTTTTCCAGCACCACCACGTCGCTGCAGATCTCCCGGATCACGCTCATCTCGTGGGTGATCAGGATGATGGTGATCCCGAGCCGGCGGTTGATGTCGCGGAGCAGGTTCAGGATCGTCAGGGTCGTTTCCGGGTCGAGCGCGGAGGTCGCCTCGTCGCAGAGCAGGATGTCCGGGCGGCTGACGAGGGCGCGGGCGATGCCCACGCGCTGCTTCTGGCCGCCGGAGAGGCGCGACGGATAGGTCTCCGCCTTGCCCTCGAGCCCGACCAGGCGCAGCGCCTCCTGGACCCGCGCGGCGATCTCCGGCTTCGGCAGGCCGGCCGCCTTGAGCGGCAGCGCCACGTTCCCGTGCACCGTCTTGGCCGAGAGCAGGTTGAAATGCTGGAAGATCATGCCGACGCGGCGGCGCAGGGCGACCAGCCCGTCCGTGTCCAGCGCCGCGACCGGCTGGCCGTCGACCAGAACGCGGCCGGAGGTCGGCGCCTCCAGCCGGTTGACCGTGCGCAGCAGGCTCGACTTGCCGGCCCCCGACCGGCCGATGATTCCGAGGATCGCGCCCGCGGGCACGTCGAGGTCGACCCGATCGAGGGCCTGGACCGGGCCGGCGGCGGACAGGTAGGTCTTGGACACCGCCTCGAACCGCACGGTGCCGGCCGCCCGGGTCGCGATCGCCGACACGAGGGCGGGCGCGGCGGATGCGCCGGGCCGGTCCCGGGCGATCCAGCGGGCGGGGTCGCGGAGGCTGTCGAACGTGAGGCCGGCCATCAGTTCTGCCACGCCAGCACGTAGAGCTTGTCGCTGTTGGCGAAGGATTTGTGGATCTGCCGCTTCACCGCCTCCGAAGTCTGGAAGATCCGCACGAACCTGGCGATGGTCGGGTCTTCCTTGCGCGCCGCCTTGGTGACGAAGCTCACCGCGAAGAGCTTGTCCTCGATGCCCGTATAGATGAGGCCGCTGGTCGGATCGAAGCTGCCGGCGGCGACGATGAAGTGCGGATAGCCCTGCGCCAGATCGACATCGCCGGTGATGCGCGCGAGCTGGGGGCCCTCGACCTCGGTGAACCGGAGCTTCCTCGGGTTCTCGGTGATGTCATCGAGCGTGCCGAGGAAGCCGACCTGGTCCTTGAGCTTGATCAGCCCGGCCTTCTGGAGCAGCAGCAGGCCGCGGCCCTGGTTCACCGGATCGTTGGCGATCGCCACCGTGCCGCCCACCGGGATCGCCGCGAAGCTCGTGTGCTTCAGGGAATAGAGCCCGAGATTCTGCAGGATCCCGAGCCCGACGATCGCGAATTTGTAGCCCTTCTGCCGCTCGGCATTCTCCATGAAGGGGCGGTGCTGGAAGAAGTTCAGATCGATATCGCCCGCGTCGAGCGCGACGTTCGGCGTCGTCCAGTCGCTGAACTCGATGACCTTGACGGTGATGCCCTGGGACTTGGCCTCGTCTGCGGCGACGTTGACCGCATCGGCATAGGCGCCCGGGACCACACCGACCGTGAGGGTCTCGGCCCGGGCGGCCATCGCGCCGAGCGACAGGAGGGCGGCGGCAAGGAGACGCGGGACTCTCATCGGGTCGAACTCTGGGATGGGGCGGCTTCGGGCAGCCAGGGCAGGGCGTAGAGGCTCGGGTTGTGGGCGAAGGACGCGTCGATCCGCGCCCGCACGGCCGGCGAGGTCTGATAGATCGCCACGAATTGCGCGATCTCGGGATCGTCGGCGCGGTCGGCCCGGGTCACGAACCGAATGGCGTAGGCGCGGTCGCCGATGCCGGAATAGATCAGGGCCTGGCCGGCGAAGTCTGCGCGACCGGCATTGACGTAGTGGCCCGGATACCCCTGCGCGAGATCGACATCCGAGACCGCGCGGACCAGTTGCGGCCCCGCGATCTCGACGAATCTGAGTTGTTTCGGATTGGCGACCACGTCGTCGAGCGTCGCCTTCGTGCCGGCCCCGTTCGTGAGCGTGATGAGCCCGGCGGATTCGAGGAGCGCGAGCCCCCGGCCCTGGTTCACCGGATCGTTCGCCACCGCCACCGTGGCCCCGTCCGGCAGGGCGGCGAGGCTCGCATGCCGCTCCGAGTACAGGCCGATATTGGGCACGATGCCGAGGGCGACGCTCCTGAGCGGAAAGCCGGTCTCTGCGACGGCGTTGTCGAGGAAGGCCTGGTGCTGGAAGTAGTTCACGTCGAGATCGCCGTTGGCGAGGGCGAGATTGGGCGTCGTCCAATCGGTGAATTCGACCACCTGCACATCGAGCTTGCGTGCCTTGGCCTCCGCCGCCGCGACGTGGATGGAATTGGCCAGGGATCCGGGCGTGACCCCGATCCGCACCCGGGCGAGGGCCGGCGCGGCGCCGAGGGCGAGCAGCAGCGCGGCCGCCAGGACACGGCGTCTCCGGCGCGGCCGCCGGGGCGAACGGACGAGGCCGGCCTGTGGGTGGAGGATGGCGCGGGACTCCATGACGGCGTTCGACCTCGCGGGACCCCGTCGGGGGATCCCCGCAGTCCAGAGCGGATGGGACGGCCATTCATCGAACACCCCAGACACCGATCCTCGGCCTCCGAAGTCTTCCGTGCGCGACGGCCGAGGGAAGATCGGATGGGATCGTGTCGGGACGATCGTTGCGACCGCGAGCGTTTGATCTCGCGTCGCAAACTAGACCAGAGTCGCGGGGCCGGGCATTCCAAAGATCTCTGAATCGCGATACAGACGACCTACCGCCGGCCTGACGGACAGAAGTTCTAGCCTGCCTCCGATCGGTGGCCCGGGCTCGCAGTCAGACCGTCGTCGGTCCGCGGCCCCGGAATGGGGCGTCCCGCGGGAGGCCCGCTCGGCGCGCACCTTCAGATGTCGTCCCACGCGATCGCGAGGTTGCCGGCCTGAGACAAAGTCCCGCTCGACCGCTGCAAGCTGCGCGACGCCGGGAACCTGCCTTTCAAGACCGGATCCGCTTCGGGATCGCGCGGCCGCGGCAGGCGGCGCGGTATTGCTGGCGCGGCAGGCCGCGCATGTTGCGCCGGTCCGCCTCCTGCGTGCAGGCGGTCTTGCGGTCAGCCTTGCTCAGTTCCCGGGTGCCGGAGGACGGCACGTCGGTCGGCGCGGGGGCGGTGTAGCTTTGCGCGCCTGCCGCACCCGGGATAGCAACGAGAAGGGCGAGCCCGAGATACAACCGGCGCATGATCGTCCCTGTGAACTAGAGCCAAGTCGAAGCAAGCGCCGCGCCAGGACGAAGACCCACGGGACGTGCAGGAACTCCGGTTCAGGTCCCGGATTCCGGCGCGGGATAGCGCAGCGGGTCGCCTCCGCGGGTCCGGCATCTGTTGCACTTTTATAACGCGTGCGGCCGGCCGCGCTCTGGACCGGAGCGATGGCATATCGGTTGCGGCCGCTCGTCCGATGCTTTGCGAAGCCGGGGGACCGAGACGATGTTCAGGCGCGGGATCGCGGCTGCCTTGTTGCCAGCCCTGATGTTCGGGGCCGCGCATGCGGCAGACCTTGAAGCCGGCAAGACGGCCAAGGCACCCGAGGCTGCCGCCGTGGCCGATGGGCCGTTCTTCCTCTTCGCCGACACGCAGGTCAGCTATCGCTACCAGTTCCCGACGGTCTCGCCCGGCGTCCAGATCCAGCGGGCGGACGGCAGCTTCGTCTCCCGGGAGGCGCCCAAGCAGATCCTCAACATCGCGCATGCCGATGCCTGGGCCTACGGCACCAACTTCTTCTCCCTCGACATCCTGAAATCGGGCTCGCAGTTCCCGGCGGGCACCACCAACCCGCCGGGCAGCGTCGCCGCGCCGGCCTTCTTCGAGAACGGCAATACCGAAGCCTACGGCCTGTACCGCGGCACCCTCAGCCTGAACGCGCTCACCGGCACCAGGGCGTTCACGATTCCCGGGCTCGTCAAGGACGTGTCCCTCGCCTTCGGGTTCGACGCCAATGCACAGAACGACGCGTTCGGCTCGAAGAAGCGCGATATCGTCGGCGGCTTGAATTTCTCCTTCGACGTCGCGGCGGGCTTCCTCAATCTCAGCACGCACGTCTACAAGGAGTGGAACCGCAACGGCTTCAACCTCCAGCCGGATCGCGACCAGAGCTTCGACGCCGTTCCGGAATTCGAGCTCGTCTACAACTTCCCGCTGACGTTCACCGGGCTGCCGCTCAGCCTGACCGGGTTCAACAACATCGTTCTGCCCAAGGGCCGCGGCGTGCGCAACGTCGCGGACTTTTCGTACAATCCGCCGCGCGGTCTCGAGTTTCTCTCGCGCACGAACCTCGTGCTGGATCTCGGCAAGCTGATCTACGACCAGCCGAACAGGGTCGATGTCTTCATCGGCTTCCAGTACTGGCTGAACAAGTTCGGCAACCTGGAGACCGCGACCTTCAAGGGGACCGAGGAGAAGAGCTTCCTGGCGGGCTTCGCCTTCCACGTCCTCTGAGGCGCTGTCCCGGCATCGCGGAGGGTCTGGATGACGATCGCGGCGACTGAGCCGATGCCCGCCCCGGGCGATCCGAGGCCGCTGTTCGGCGCCTACGGCATCGTGAAGCGCTTCGGCGCCTTCACGGCCAACGACCGCATCGACCTCGAGATCCGGGCCGGCGAGATCCATGCCCTGCTCGGCGAGAACGGGGCCGGGAAATCCACGCTGATGAAGATCCTCTACGGCCTCCTGGAGCCGACGGCGGGCGTCGTGACGCATCGGGGCGAGGTGGTCCGGCTCAGGAACCCCGAGGCCGCCCGCCGGCTCGGCATCGGCATGGTGTTCCAGCACTTTTCCCTGTGCGCGAATCTGACGGTCGCCGAGAACATCGCCCTCGTGATGGGCAAGGGCCTCGGCCGCAGGGCGCTCGCCGACCGGATCGCGGCCCTCGGTCGGACCTACGGCTTGCATCTCGACCTGGATCGGCCGGTCTGGTCGCTGTCGGCGGGGGAGCGTCAGCGCATCGAGATCGTGCGCTGCCTGCTCCAGGATCCGAAGCTCGTCATCCTCGACGAGCCGACCTCGGTGCTCACCCCCGGCGAAGCCGAAATGCTGTTCACGGTGCTGGAGCGCCTGCGGGACGAGGGCCGGGCGCTGCTCTACATCTCGCACCGGCTCGACGAGGTGCGCCGCCTCTGCGCCCGCGCCACGATCCTGCGCGGCGGCCGGGTCGTCGGCGCCTGCGATCCGCGTGCGGAGAGTGCCGGCTCCCTCGCCGCCCTGATGGTCGGCGCGCCGGTGCGCGCGCTGACGCGGGAGGCCGCCCCCGCACGGTCGGCGCCGGCGGGACCCGAGCGCCTGCGCCTCGACCGGCTGTCGCTGCCCGCCCCCGGCCTGCACGCCACCGGCCTGCGCGACATCTCGCTCAAAGTCCGCGGCGGCGAGATCCTCGGCATCGCCGGGATCGCGGGCAACGGCCAGTCCGAATTGTTCGCGGCGCTCTCGGGGGAGGCCCGGGCGCCGGAGGCCGGCGCCGTCCGCATCGACGGGACGCCCGCCGGCCGCCTCGACATCAACGCGCGGCGGCGTCTCGGGGCCGCCTTCGTGCCCGAGGAGCGCAACGGCCATGCCGCGGCGCCCGGCCTGAGCCTCTCGGAGAACGTCGTGCTCTCCCGGTACGCCACCGCGTCGCTGACGCGCTTCGGACTCGTGCGCCGGGGCGCGGCCCGGGCGCTGGCGGCCCGGGTGATCGCGGCGTTCGATGTGCGCAAGGCCGGCCCGGACCCGGCCGCCGGCACCCTGTCGGGGGGCAACCTGCAGAAGTTCGTGGTCGGCCGCGAGATCCTGGGCGAGCCCGGGGTGCTCGTCGTCGATCAGCCGACCTGGGGCGTCGATGCGGCGGCGGCCGCGCGCATCCGCCAGGCGCTGATCGACCTCGCCGCGCGCGGGAGCGCCATCCTGATGATCAGTCAGGATCTCGACGAACTCTTCGCGATCGCCGGGTCCATCGCGGTCCTCCAGGCCGGCACCCTGTCGCGGGCGGTGGCGCGCGCCGAGACCTCCCGCGAGGCGGTGGGACTGCTGATGGGCGGCTCCGGCGGCCCGCCCCCGGGCGGCCACACGGGCACACCGGCGGGCCGCAGCCGCGAAGGAGATTCCCATGCGACGTAACCAAGCGACGTAGCCATGCGCCTTGACCTCGTGCCGCGCCCCGGCCGCGCGCCGCTCGCCGCCCTCCTCGCGCCGGCCCTGGCCTTCCTCGCCTCGGTGCTGCTCGGCGGCGTGGCCGTCGCCCTGCTTGGAGTCTCGCCGGCGGCGGCCTTCGCGGCCTACTTCATCGCGCCGCTGTCCGAACTGTGGTCCCTGCAGGAGATCGCCGTGAAGGCCGCGCCGCTCGCCCTGATCGCGACGGGCTTGGCCTTCTGCTACCGGGCGAACCTGTGGAATATCGGTGCCGAGGGCCAGTTCGTGGTCGGTGGCCTCGCCGGCGGCTGCGTCGCCCTCGCCACCCAGGGCAGCGCGGGCTTCACCTTCTGGATCCTGCCGACGATGCTCGCCGCCGGCACCCTCGCCGGCATCGCCTACGCGATGATCCCGGCCGTGCTGAAGGTGCGGCTCGGCGTCTCCGAGATCCTGACCAGCCTGATGCTGGTCTACGTCGCGGAACTGCTCCTCGACTACATGGCCCGGGGCCCGTTGCGCGATCCGGCGGGATACAACTTCCCGCAGAGCGTCCCCTTCGATGCCGCCGCGCGCCTGCCCTACCTGATGGAGGGGGAAACCCTGCATGCCGGCGTGCTCGTCGCCTTCGCTTCCGTCGTGCTGGCCACGATCGTCCTCGGGCGGACCCTGTTCGGGTTCGAGGTGCGGGTCGTCGGGGCGAGCCCCCGCGCCGCCCGGTTCGCCGGCTTCAGCGAGGCCCGCCTGACGCTCGCCGCCTTCGCGGTCTCGGGCGGGGCGGCGGGGCTCGCGGGGATCGCGGAAGTCGCGGGCCAGATCGGGCAGCTCCAGCCGACGATCTCGCCGGGCTACGGCTTCACGGCGATCATCGTCGCCTTCCTCGGCCGGCTCTCGCCCCCGGGCATCCTCGTCGCCGCCCTGGTGATCGCGCTGACGACGATCGGCGGTGAGGGCGCGCAGATCGACCTCCGGCTTCCCCTCGACCTGACGCGGGCCTTCCAGGGCGTGCTGCTCGCCTTCGTCCTGGGGGCGGACGTCCTCACCCGCTTCACGGTCCGCCTCGTCCCGGGAGGGGCCCGATGAGCCTCGACATGGTCCAGATGATCCTGGTCACGGTGCTGACGGCGGCGACCCCGCTGATCATCGCCGCGATCGGCGAACTGGTGGTCGAGCGCGCGGGCGTGCTCAACCTCGGGGTCGAGGGCATGATGATCTGCGGGGCGGCCGTCGGCTTCGCCGCCGCGGTCGAGACCGGCTCGACCCTCCTGGGCGCCCTGGCCGGCGCCGGCGCCGGATTGGGCCTGGCGGCCCTGTTCGGGCTGCTGACCGTCGGGCTCGCGGCCAACCAGGTCGCCTCGGGTCTCGCGCTCACGATCCTCGGCCTCGGCCTGTCGGGACTCGTCGGCGCCCGGTATGTCGGCCTGAAGCGGGATCCCGCACCCCATCTCGACATCCCCGGCCTGAGCGACCTGCCGGGGGTCGGCCTGCTCCTGTTCGGCCAGGACGCCTTCGTGTACGCGGGCCTGGCCCTGACCTGCGCCGTCTCGTGGTTCCTGTGGCGGACGCGGGCCGGCCTGATCCTGCGCGCGATCGGCGACGACCACACCGCCACCCACGCCCTCGGCCTGCCGGTGCGCAAGCTGCGCTTCCTGGCCGTGCTGTTCGGGGGCGCCTGTGCCGGGCTCGCCGGATCCTACCTGTCGCTGGCCTACACCCCGTTCTGGGCCCCGGCGATGACCGCGGGCCGCGGCTGGATCGCCCTGGCGCTCGTCGTCTTCGCCTCGTGGCGGCCGGCGCGGCTGGTGGCCGGGGCGATCCTGTTCGGGGGCGCCACGGTGCTGCAGCTCCATGCCCAGGCGGCGGGCATCGGCCTGCCCGGACAGCTACTCTCGGCGCTTCCCTACCTCGCGACGATCGTCGCCCTCGTCCTGCTGTCCCTCGGGCGGCGGCAGGGCGGATCGCTCGCCCCCGCCGCCCTGGGGCGCGACTTCACCCCGCACCGCTAGCGGTGCCGTCCACCGGAGAGGACACGAGCGACCATGCGACATTCCATCTGCGCCGGCCTCGGTGCGCTCCTGCTCCTGCTCGGCCCGGCGCGGGCCGCGGACAAGCTCAAGGTGGGCTTCGTCTATGTCGGGCCCGTGGCCGATTACGGCTACTCGTTCCAGCACGACCTCAGCCGCAAGGCCCTGGCCGAGGCCATGCCCGACACGGTCGAGACCACCTTCCTGGAGAACGTGCCCGAGGCCGACAGCGAGCGGGCGATCGAGAAGCTCGCGCGCTCGGGGGTGGGCCTGATCTTCACCACGTCGTTCGGCTTCATGGAGCCGACCCTGAAGGTCGCCAGGAAATTCCCCGCGGTGAAGTTCGAGCACGCCACCGGCTACAAGCGCGCGGCCAACGTCTCGACCTACTCGGCCCGGTTCTACGAGGGTCGTTACGTCTGCGGGAAGATCGCCGCCAGGCTGTCGAAGACCGGGACGGTCGGCTACATCGCGTCCTTCCCGATCCCCGAGGTGGTGAGCGGCATCAACGCCTTCATGCTCGGCGCGCAGTCGGTCAACCCGAACGTGAAGGTGAAGATCGTCTGGGTGAACACGTGGTTCGACCCGGGCAAGGAGGCCGAGGCCGCCAAGGCCCTGCTGGCGCAGGGCGCCGACATCCTGACCCAGCACACCGATTCCGCCGCCCCGCTGCAGGAGGCCGAGAAGCAGGGCAAGCTCGCCTTCGGGCAATCCTCCGACCAGTACCGCTTCGCCCCGAAGGCGCAGCTCACCGCGATCGTCGACGACTGGAGCGGCTACGTGATCGGCGAGGCCAAGGCCGTGCGCGACGGCTCCTGGAAGAGCCACGACACCTGGGGCGGGATCAAGGACGGCCTGGTCGTGCTCGCCCCGTTCACCAACATGCCCGCCGACGTGAAGGCCATGGCCGAGGACACCGTGAAGGCGATCGCCGCCGGCACGGTTCATCCCTTCGCCGGTCCGGTGACGAAGAAGGACGGGACCGTCGCGGTCAAGGACGGCGAGACCGCCCCCGACCCGATGATCCTCGGCATGAACTGGTACGTGAAGGGCATCGACGACACGCTGCCCCAGTAGGGAGCCGCGGACCGCCGGACGCGGATCGGGATCGGGATCGGCGCCGTCAGCGGCTCGCGGGGGACCCGTAAGTGCCGGGCGGCGGCCCGGCGGGCTCCTCGACGGCGACCCCGCCGCGGCTCGGCGGCACCGCCACGGCATCACCCGACCGGATCGATTCGGCCTCGTTGCGCGGTCCGGCGATGCCCTCCGTGCCGCCCGGTGCGGTGGATGGATCGCGCCCGGCCGGCGCAGTGTAGGATTGCGCCGCGGCGGCGCCGGCGGCGCCGAGAAGTCCGCAGAGCGCCAAAGTCAGGGTCGTCTTCGTTCGCATGGTCGCCTCGCGCCCGCTGCATCCTGCAATCGGGACGAATGGCGCAGCTGCGGGCTGGTTCCGCCGTTTCAGCGCCGGTGGCGCGGATGCCTATGAAAGAGGTGAAAATGGCGACGGCGGACGCCGCGACCGCGCAGGCCGCCCTCGAATCCGGCGCCCGGGCGGAAGATCCGCTTCCCGCCTGAGCCTGACATCTCGCCGGCGTCGCGGCCAACCCCGTGCCGCGGGCTCAGCTCCCCCGGTAGGTTTGGAAGCTCCACGGGGTCGCGGCCAGCGGCACGTGGTAATGCGCCTCCGGCTCCGCCACACCGAAGCGCAGGGGCACGACGTTAAGTAAGGCCGGCCGCGGCAGGGCGAGACCGAGCCGGCGGTGATAGTCGCCGAGGGCGAAGCGAAGCTCGTAGACCGCGATCGGGACCGGGCGTCCGCCGATCAGCGGCGGCCCGGGCGACCCACGGCGCATGCTCGAAGACCGCGCCCAGCGCCGCGATGAAGTCGGGTTCCGGGAGGCCGTCGAGATCTGCGAGGGAAAACGTCATCGCGCTCGCACCGCCCCGGTCCCGTGCGGCCGCGACGCAGGCACCGGGCCAAGCGCCGGCGCTCGGGAATCGGCCGGCCCGCGGGAGCGATGGCCAGGGCGGGGCCGGGACGCGGGGGTGGCATATGGCTTGCGCCTCCGCCCTCGTGGCGCATCGGGCCGCGCTCCGGCTGCCGGCCCGTAACGCCTCGGGGGAGTCTCCGCGATGTCGAGCGCCGTCCGGTCAGAGCCTTCCGCAGCCTCGGGTACCGTCGCGCTCGGGCCGGCCACCGCCCCGGTGGGCGGGGTCGGCCCCCTCGCCCTCGGGCTCCTCGGCCTCCAGCACGTGCTGGTGATGTATGCGGGCGCGGTGGCGGTGCCGCTGATCGTCGGGCGGGCGCTGAAGCTGGCGCCGGAACAGGTGGCGATGCTGGTCAGCGCCGACCTGTTCGCCGGCGGCCTCGCCACCCTGGTCCAGAGCTGGGGCCTGCCCGGGATCGGCGTGCGCATGCCGGTGATGATGGGCGTCACCTTCGCGGCGGTCACGCCGATGATCGCCATGGGGAGCAATCCCGCGATCGGGCTCACCGGCATCTACGGCGCGGTGATCGCCGCGGGCCTGTTCGCGCTCCTCGTCGCGCCGCTGATCGGGCGGCTGCTGCCGCTGTTCCCGCCGGTGGTGACGGGCACCATCATCCTGGTGATCGGCATCTCGCTGATGCGGGTCGGCGTGAACTGGGCGGCCGGCGGGGTCGGCAACCCGGCCTACGGGGCGCCGGTCTACCTGGCGATCGCGGCCTTCGTCCTCTGCGTCATCCTGGCGATCACCCGATACGGCACCGGCTTCGTCAACGCGGCCTCGGTGCTGATCGGCATCGTCCTCGGCATGGTCGTGGCCGGCATGTTCGGGCTGGTCGACTTCGGCCACGTGGCCAGCGCGCCGTGGTTCGACGTGGTCCGCCCCTTCGCCTTCGGCTGGCCGAGCTTCGAGCCGGTCTCGGTGGTGACGCTGAGCATCGTGATGATCGTCGTGATGATCGAGTCGACCGGCATGTTCCTCGCGCTCAGCGAGATCTGCGCCGATCCGATCGACGCGGCGCGCCTGACCCGGGGCCTGCGCGGCGACGGCCTCGGCACGGTGATCGGCGGCATCTTCAACACCTTCCCGTACACCGCGTTCTCGCAGAATATCGGCCTCGTCGGGGTCACCGGCGTGCGCACGCGCTCCGTGGCGGTGATCGGCGGGATCATCATGCTGGGCCTCGGGCTGGTTCCCAAGCTCGCCGCCCTGGTCGAGGCCGTGCCGCAATGCGTCCTCGGGGGCGCGGGGCTGGTGATGTTCGGCATGGTCGGGGCGACCGGCACGCGCATCCTCGGCGCCGTCGATTTCGCCAGCAACCGCAACAACCTGTTCGTGGTCGCGGTCTCGGTGGGCTTCGGAATGATTCCCCTGGTGGCGCCGGGCTTCTTCCGGCAGATGCCCCAGGCGCTGCATCCGCTGCTCGAATCCGGCATCCTGCTCTGCGCGCTCTCGGCGGTGCTCCTGAACCTGTTCTTCAACGGGCTCGGCAGCACGGAGGAAGCCCGCGCGGCCGCCATCCGCCAAGCCAAGACCGCGGAGGCGCATTGAGATAGGCCTTCGGCCCCATTCCGGAGATCCCCATGGCCCTGACGGCATCGCGATACGGCAAAAGCCGGGTGCGGGTGATGCGCCTGACCCGCGACGGCGACCACCACACCCCGCGCGAACTGACACTCACGGTCCTGATGACGGGGGGGTTCGACGCCGCCTGGACCGCGGGCGACAACCGGGCCTGCGTGGCCACCGACAGCGTGAAGAACATCGTCAACGTCACCGCGGCGGAGAACCTCGCGCTCGACAAGGAGGCCTTCGCCGAGGCCGTGGCCAAGGTCTTCCTCGACACCTACCCCCAGGTGGAGGAGGTCGCGATCGAGGCCACGGAGACGCGCTGGCTGCGCCAGGAGATCGGGGGCGCCCCGCACGGCCATACCTTCGTCCTCGACGGCAACGGCTTCGGCTATGTCGGCCTCGTGGCGAACCGGGGCGGGTCGGTGCTGCGCTCGGGCCTGCGCGGATTCACCGTCATGAAGACCACGCAATCGGGCTGGGCCGACTTCGTCGACGACACCTACCGGACGCTTCCCGACACGACCGACCGCATCGCCGCCACCAGCATGGACGCGACCTGGACCTGGGCCGGCAAGCCGATCGACTATGCCGCCGCCAACGCCGAAATCCTGTCGGTCCTGATCGCGGTGTTCGGCACCACCTACAGCGCCAGCGTCCAGGACAGCATGTACCGGATGGGCGAGGCGGCTTTGGCCGCCGTGCCGGAGATCGACACGATCGGCTTCGCGATGCCGAACAAGCATTACATCCCGGTCAACCTGCAGCCCTTCGGCCGGGCGAATCCGGGGACCGTGTTCCTGCCCACGGACGAACCGCACGGCCAGATCGAGGCGACGATCCGCCGGACGGGCTGAGGCGGCCTTCGACAAGCGCGGCATCGGCGATCGATCGGGCCGAGCGGGAGGGGGGATTGGCGAAAGAACCGTGCCAGCAGGCCGGCCGTGCCGAGAGCCTTCGACAGCCCGGCTAAAAGGCTGCGGCATCAGGGACTTCGCCGATCCTTCGACCCTCCGCCTGCGGCGCCGGCCTCCGGAGCGGGCACCGCCTCGTGCGCAAGCGCACAAATAGCGAACAGGGTGTGTTGTTATTTTCGGCAGCGCTGCACAGTTCCGATTCCATGGAAAGCGGCCGGCCCATGCCCGGCACCTTCGCCATCGGATCCTGCGCCATGACCACCCGCATCGTTCTCGGAGCCGTTCTCGGCTTCACCCTCTCCACCGCAGCGCTCGCGCAGAGCTATACGGCCCCCGCCGGGATCCCCGCCACCACCGCGCCGGGCGGCCTTGAGGGGCGTGCGGCCGTCCCGAACCTCATGAACGACCGCGGGCCTGCGTTCCGCGCCGGTCCGTCCCACGGGACCACGGACGATCTGGTCACCGGCACCCTGCCCCACCCGCACCGGAACCACACGGGCGGCGCACGCTGAGGGCGGGCCCCGAGAGGCGACGCCGGTGAACGCCGGGTGGTCCTTGCGGGATCGCGGAACGCAGTTTCGCCGAAGCACCGCCCGATGACCGGCCGTTTGCATTCCCGGTTCCCGCCGCGGGCCGTGGTGGTCCCACATCGGCCCGAACACGGCGCGACCCGCCCCCCTCTCCCGTGCGGGCTACCGGAGTCACACCTCGCGTTTTGATCCCCGGCCGGGTCGAAGGATCTTGGCTGTCCAGAGCTGCCATGCGCCCGCCCTCCCCCGCGTCAGCCACCCCGTCATCCCGGGTCCACGGCGGTGCGGCGCCCTGTTTCACGTGAAACAAAACGCGAACTCAGCGGTCTCAGCCCGTCTCCGTCCGCGGCGCCTCACTCACCGTCTCGCAGGCGAAGGGCGCGGGCGGCGCCTCGACGCCGCGCCAGCGGGCATAGGCCCAGGGGCGGTACCAGGCGGCCCCCGCGGGCAGCCGCTCCGGCACGAGGTCGATGCCGTGGGTGCCGAACGGCCCGCAGCGGCAGATCCGGGCGAAGCCCATCCAGCCCCCCGGCCAGAGCCCGTGCCGGGCGATGGCCGTATCGGCGTAGTCGGAGCAGCTCGGCCAGTGGCGGCACTGGCGGCCGATCAGGCTCGACAGGGTGAGCTGGTAGATGCGGATCGCCCAATGCGCGGTGCGCCGGACCATGCCGTCACGCGGCCTGCCGCTTGGCGGCGATCTGGTCGAGGGCGTCCACCACCGCGTCGAAGGTCAGCAGCGTCGAGGCGTGGCGCGCCTTGAACTCCCGTACGGGCTCCAGCACCGCGAGATCCGCCCAGGCCCCGCCGGGGGCCGGGCCGTTCTCCTTGAGCATCGCCCGCATGGTCGCGCGGACCGCGCGCAGCTCCTCCGCGCTGGCGCCGACCACGTGCCGGCCCATCAGCGACGAGGAGGCCTGCCCGAGGGCGCAGGCCCGGACCTCCTGGGCGAAATCCGCGACCCGCCCGTCCTCACCGAGCACGAGATCCACCGTCACGGTCGAGCCGCACAGGCGGGAATGCGCGGTGGCGCTGGCCTCGGGGTGGTCCAGCCGGCCGAGCCGCGGGATGTCGGCGGCCAGTTCCAGGATACGGCGATTGTAGATGTCGTCGAGCATCGGGTCCTCGGCCGGAAGCGCATATCCCATCGGGACGCTGCCGCGTGCATCGCGCATTGCGCGTTGCCCCGCGAACGATGATATAGGCGCCGGACGGACGCTTCGCGAGGAGGCGGACCGTCGACCAGGGTCGCGCCCACGGCCACGGTGATTCCCACAGCTTCTGAACCGCCCGGGGCGCCGGCTTGAAACCTTTTCGAGCCCGGGATCTTCCCTCGAACGCCCGACGCGATCCGACGATGTACGCCAAGCCCGACAGCACCCCGATGAAGTCCCGCGTCGCGCGGGCCGGAGATGCCATGGATGCCGCGCTCAAATCCCTGTCCTACCAGGGCGACGCTCCGGGCTTCGACCGGGGCGGGCTCGACGGGCAAGGGCTGAACGGCATGCGCAACGACAACCGGCCGGTGGATGACGGGCGTCCCGCCGAGGTCGCCCCCGAACCGGCCTCCGCCACCCGCGTCCCGGACGGGATCGAGACCGGCCGCCCGAGCCGCGCCGAGGCCGAGGCCGCCGTGCGCACGCTGCTGCGCTGGGCCGGCGACGATCCGGCCCGCGAGGGGCTGCGCGACACCCCGGCCCGGGTGACTAAGGCCTACGAGCAGCTGTTCGGCGGCTACGGGGTCGATGCCGAGAAGCTCCTGGAACGGGTCTTCGAGGAGGTCGAGGGCTACTCGGACATCGTGCTGGTGCGCGACATCCCGTTCCACTCCCATTGCGAGCACCACATGGTGCCGTTCATGGGGCTGGCCCACATCGCCTATTACCCGACCCGGGGCGTGGTCGGCCTGTCGAAGCTCGCCCGGGTGGTCGACACCTTCGCCCGGCGCCTGCAGACGCAGGAGACCATGACGGCCCAGATCGCCGACGTGATCGAGAGCATCCTCAAGCCCCGCGGCGTCGCCGTGATGGTGGAGGCCGAGCACCTGTGCATGGCGATGCGCGGCGTCCAGAAGGCCGGGGTCTCGACCATCACCAGCCAGTTCCGCGGCGTGTTCAAGGGCGACGCCAACGAGCAGGTGCGCTTCCTGACCCTGGTGCGCGGCGGCGCCAAGTAGCCTATAGGACCCGCGAACCAGAGGTCCCCGCCCCCGCCCCATGACCGCGCGCGACATCGCCTTCGATCCCCCCGGCTCCCGCGCCGAGGTCGAGGAGGGCACGGCCTTCATGCCCCGCTTCGACCGGGACGGGCTGATCACCTGCATCGCCGTCGACGCCGGGGACGGCCGGGTACTGATGCTCGCCCACATGAACGCCGAATCGCTGGCGCGCACCCTGGAGACCGGGGAGGCCTGGTACTGGTCGCGCTCCCGGCGGGAACTCTGGCACAAGGGCGCCACCAGCGGCCAGATCCAGCGCGTCGTCGAGATGCGGGTCGATTGCGACCAGGACGCCCTGCTGATCCGGGTCGCGGTCGGCGGCGACGGCGGCTGCTGCCATACCGGCCGGCGGGACTGCTTCTACCGTGGCGTCGTCCGGAAGCCGGACGGCGGCGTCACCCTGGAGAGCGCCGGGATATGAGCGCGAGCCTTGCCGCGACCGGGTGGCAAGACTGTCCCGCCGTCACGTCCTTTCTGCCCGGCGCGGTCGAGCCGATCCGGCCCCTGCCCAGGGCGGGCCCGCGGATCGGGCTGGCCCTGGGCGGCGGCTCGGCCCGGGGCTGGGCCCATATCGGCGTGCTCCGCGCCCTCGAGGAAGCGGGCATCCACCCGACCGTGGTGGCGGGCTGCTCGATCGGGGCGGTGGTGGGCGCCTGCTACGCAGCCGGGCGCCTGGACCGGCTGGAGGCCTTCGCCCGGGCGCTGACCCGGCGCCGCGTGGTCGGTCTGATCGATCCGCGGCTGCCGGGCTCCGGCCTGATCGCCGGCAATCGCCTGCGCCAGCGGCTCCGCGCCGACCTCGGCGAGCGCCGCATCGAGAACCTGCCGATCCGCTTCGGCTGCGTCGCCACCGAGTACGGCAGCGGCCGGGAGGTCAGCCTGACCGAAGGTCCGGCGGTGGACGCGGTGCGCGCCTCCTACGCGATTCCCGGCCTGTTCCCCCCGGTGACCCACGAGGGCCGGGTGCTGATGGACGGGACGCTGGTCAATCCGGTGCCGGTGGCCCTGGCGCGGGCGCTCGGCGCCGATCTGGTGATCTGCGTCAATCTCAACGGCGACACCGGCGGCCCGGTGGTGCGCGAGGCGCCGCAGCATCCGCTCCGCCGCGGCTTCCTGCAGACCCTGCGCGAGCGGTTGCCGGGCTTCCAGAGCGCGGAGCCGGAGATCGCCGTGCCGGGCCTCGCCCGGGTGGTGCTCGACGCCTTCAACATCACCCAGGACCGGATCTCGCGCGCGCGGCTGGAGCGCGACCCGCCGGATGTGGCCATCGGCCCGGACGTGGCCGGGTTCGGCCTGTTCGACTTCCACCGCGCCGCCGAGGGCATCGCCCTCGGGCACCGGGCCGCCCGGGCCGCCCTGCCGCGGATCCGGGCCGTCCTGCAGGGCGCCGAGGCGCGGGCGTAGGGCCTCGTCCCCGGCGGGGTCGCGGGACGGGCCGCTATCGGAAGACGGGCAATCCCGCGCCGATGATGACGAGTCCGAGCACGATCAGGCCGCCCCCGGCCCCCTCCAGGGCCGCCTGCTGCACCGAGCGCCGCGGCGCCAGGCCGGCAAGCGACGCCCCCGAGACCAGGCAGATCACGCTGAGCAGGGTCATAGCGGCAGGCGCTCCGGCGCCCAGGCGGACGCTCACGACGACATCGGGCCGCCGAGGCTACAGGCGCACCGTTAAGGAAAGATCTCGCGGGACGCGCCCGCCCGGGGCGGTGACGGCAGCCGACGGCCCCACGGATGGCGCTCGGCGCCGGGCCTGCGCCGCCATAGCCTGACCAAACGTCTCTTCCCGAAATCCGGGTAGAGTTGGATACAAATTGACGAATCCTGAAATCAAAATCTGCCTTATAATAATACGATCATATTATCCATGTAGTTCGATAATTCTAAAGCCTGTTCGGCCGTTCTTGCCCGGTTGCGACCTCATCCCGCGGCGTGTCGCGGTGCGGAGCCCTCGAAGGAGGCCTCCAGCCGGCCGCGCGATCCCTGGAGAGCTCTTTCGAGTCTGCTGCGCAGCACCCTCACGAAGAGGCGACGATCGGGCTACACGTCGGTCAGGACGGCCGCGCGATCGCAATCGCACGGTCAAACGGGCGTTCAGACTCGGCAGCCGCCCCCCATCCCGGTCCGGAGCGCGGACACGCGGCCCACGCTCCGTGTTCGATCAGGCGATGGAGATGTTAGTGCTTGCCGGTGCTCTTGGCGTGGGCCTTGGCCGAGCTTTCATGCGCCTTGACCGAATGGCCATGCGCTTCCTCGGAGTGTTTCGTGGCCGTGGCCATGTCACCCTTCGCATGATGATCGGCCGCACTCTTGTGGGATTTGGCCGCGGCCTCGTGATGCTTGGAGGCTTCGGCGTGGGATGTCTGAGCCATGGCTGGTTTCCTTCGTTGCACCGGTGACCGGTGCGTGTTGCGGTCGTTGCGACCGTCGCATCCGGACAGGATGTTTCCCGCCCGGCGTGCTGGCTTCCTCGGAGCCGGCCCATATCGGGGACGGGCCGTTTCGCTGCCGGTGGGACGGTGCCGACGGCGGGAGGCTCCCGAGAGACTTTGAATCGAGGATCTTCGTCGTTCCGTTGCGCCCCGGACCGATCCTCCGGGATGTCAGGGTCGAGCCCGGGGGGCGCGAAGATGGATCGCGACCGCGGCGCGATCCGGGACGAATCCGGGAGGGATGATCGACGGTCGCCGGGGCTGTCCGCCCCGTCACGCCGGCCTTCAGATCGGCCGGACGGCGGCCTTCTCGACCACCACGGTTTCGACCATGTCGGCCGGCTCGTAGAACCACCGCGCGAGCCTACCCGCCACCATGGCCCCGGCGATGGGCGCGCGCCAGAACAGCCACAGCTGCCCGATATAGGCTTCACCCGCGAACAGCGCCGGCCCCGTGCTCCGCGCCGGGTTGACCGAGGTGTTGGTCACCGGGATCGAGATCAGGTGGATCAGAACCAGGGCGAAACCGATCGGGATGCCGGCAAAGCCCACCGCCGCCCCCTTCGAGGTCGTTCCGATGATGATGAACAGGAAGAAGAACGTCGCCAGGAACTCGATGGCGAGGCAGGAGACGATGCCGAACCGGCCGGGGCTGAGGTCGCCGTACCCGTTCGCGGCGAAGCCGTTCGGAACCCAGCCGGGCTTCCCCGACGCGATCAGGTAGAGGGCGCCCGCCGCCAGGATCGCCCCCGCGACCTGCGCCAGGATGTAGGGGACCACATGCCGGCTCGCGCATCGCCTGGCCGACCATAAGCCGAGGGTGACCGCGGGATTGAAGTGGCCCCCGGAGATATGCCCGACCGCGTAGGCCATGGTCAGGACGGTGAAGCCGAAGGCGAAGGATACGCCCAGGAAGCCGATGCCGAGCTCGGGGAAGGCCGCCGACAGCACCGCCGCGCCGCATCCGCCGAATGTCAGCCAGAACGTGCCGAGGAGTTCGGCTGTCGCACGCCGCATGGTCGAATGATCTGTCATCGAAGCCCTCCAGGGCTGTCGCGCAGGACGGTCGACGCCGGGACGACGTCGCCGCAGCGCCCGCCCCCGGTCCGGATGCCCCCCCGCATAGGCGTTCGCGGCCCGAGACCCGCGCTGCGACGGGCCCTCTGACACCGAGCCGGGCACCCACCTCGGCGGACAGTATATTCAGGACGATGCGTTAGACGTGAGGGCTTTGCACGTTCGGTCGTAGCGGGCTCTCGGTCCGATGCACCGCCGCGGTGATCTCATCGCGAAGATCCTGACGCTGTATCTCTTCGAAATCGGGGAGGATGTCGTCGTGCGCGGCGTCGATCACCGAGATCAGACTGACGTCGCTGCCGTCCCCCTTGAATGTCACCAGGACCTGAGCGTCGCTGTATTGATCGGTCGGATCGATGCAGAGGTGCGTCGGCATAGGCATCTCCGGACCACGGTTCGGGATGAGCGCCACCGCATCGCCGCCGTCCCGATGGGCCGGGTCCGGGGCGACGGTGCGCGGGCAGGTCGGGCGCGTTGCGCGCACCGGCCGGATACCGACCGGCGATCCGACGTCCGGAGTCTATCCGCGGGACGCTGCCGTGGCGCCCACCAATTCTGATGCTCGGATCCGCGAATATGACGCGACCGGCCTGTCCCGGACCCGGTCCGGCATCCCCGGGCCCCCGCTCTCCGGCGCGCCATCCTGGCCGGGCGGAGCCGTGGCCGGTCGGGCGACGTGGCCGACCGATCCCGACCGGATCAATCGTCCGGGCGCGGCATCGGCCGTGCCTGAAGGAACGCGGCGCGCACGAAGGGGCGCTTCAGTCCGATGCCGACATTGGGACGACCGACAAATTCCTGGGCGCCCGGGTGGCTGCGCACCGCCTTGACGAGGTTCAGCCGATAACCGCCTCGGAAGAGGAACACGCTCGCGACCGACCCGGACAGGAAGGCTTCGACGGCGGCGTCCACCTCGTCCTCCGAGATGAGCTTCCGGTCGCACAGCGTCCCGATCGTCTGAAAATCCATCATCGTGACGATGTAGGGCGCGGATCTCGCCCGTGGATCCGAAGGCCGCCGCCGCTCGTCAAGGCGCGGGGCGCACGACAGGATCGCTCGACGCCTGTGCCGAGGGGCGTTCCTGCGCGCCTACGGCCGCCGCGACCTGGGCCAGCTTCTCGGACATGTATCGGAGCGCTTCCGCGCCGCGATCGATCTCGTGCCGCCGGTTGGCGACGGGACCCGCCTCGTCCTTGGTCGATGAGATCGCGTCTGCGGCGAGGCCGAGCCGTGCAGCCACACGCTGCAGGGATTGCGGCCCGGTGAAGACTATTCGCGCATCGGCGGCGAGGGTCTCGACCAGCGTTCCCGTCTCGGGCTCGAGCTGCATGCCCCAATGCTGCTCGTAGTTCGAGGCCAGCATCTGGCACTTGGTGAACCAGCTAAATTCGATGCCCGTCAATCTGGGAGTTGTCATTGCAATTTTCCTGATCCTGTGAGCCGAAATCAAGACATGTCGGCTTCTTTAATCTCGACGATGCCGTTCATGACCCCGCCGAATTCGTATTTATTGCTGGCGAAGCCTTCGATCTCGCATTGGAAACTCTCGAAGAGAGCGATCGGCTCGGAATCCGCATCGCCGAAGCAATCGCGCAGCGTGCTGATCGCGATGCGGCATGGGATAAGCCTGCGCCCATCCGACATCGCGAAACGGACGTGTTCGCGCGTGTTCGCATCGATGACCGGTTGCCAGGCCGGGTATCCGACAATCGGCATGACGTATCTCCGCAGTCTTTGATATCATTTAAAACATGATGGATGTGTGCTGCAATAAATGGAAACGTGCGAACGCGCAAAAAGTCACGGATTTTATTTTCGATGATCTCGCGACAGGCCCGATGCCGCCCGACGCCCCCATGACGGGGCGCCGGGCTCGTCCTGCAAGACCGAAGCGGTGGCCGCCGTTTCGCGGATCAGGACGCGAGCGGCAGCCGGATCCGCCGGGCCGGTTTCACCCGATCTCCGGAGGCGCACCGGACGGGATGCCCAGCGGCTCGTTGGACGGCGGGACCTCGTCCGGCCCATCGTCGGGCATGCCCGGAGGCTCGGGGAGCGGCGTCCGGTCGGGATTCGGGGGATGCGCCGGTGACGGATCGGGATAGGTCGGGTCGGGGCGCTCGGGAGACATCGGGCTTGTCATGCGGGGGTCCTCGCGCGCTCGCCGCCGAAACGGGGACCGGTTCGCCGTCTGCGAGCGCGTCAGATCAAGGACCTGGGGCGACGCCCGGTTGCACAGCCACGCGGTACGCCGGGGATTCCGCCTCGCTCCGGCGACGACAAGGGGGCTACAGAGGTTTGAGGTCTCAGCGCGCTCGCCGGTCAGATCGGCGGGGCTCGGGTCCCCTCACTCGTGCGGGGCGGCGTTGGAGGTTGCGGGTGGTGCAGGATCGAACGGTGCGGTGCCGTCTGCACCACCCGCACCCCTGACCCCGCCCCGCGACGGGGAGGGAAACAGCGCCTTCCTTTCAAGATGGTGGCGTCAGCCCGAGACGTGTGAACCCGGCAGGCCGTGGGGGAAGGGCGACGCGCCTGGGGCCGGCCGTTGCCCCCGGCCGGACGCGATCCGTGAATCCGCCAGCCCCTGCGGGCACGGCGGATGCGGCGGATCCCGATCGCCCCCCCCGGCCGCTCAGCCCTCCTTGAAGCCGTATTCCGGCGTGTCGTCGTCGTTGCCGTAATACTTGTACGGCAGGAACTTGCCCGACATGGTCAGCCGCACCCGGTCGCCCTTGTTGTTGGCCTCGCGGGCCATGTCCATGTTGAAGTCGATCGCCGACATGATGCCGTCGCCGAACTCCTCCTGGATCAGTTCCTTGAAGGTCGTGCCGTAGACCATCACCAGCTCGTAGAACCGGTAGATCAGCGGGTCGGTGGGCGGCATCTGGGGGATCGAGCCGCGATAGGGCGCCTCGTTGAGCATGCGCTCCTCGGCGGCGGTGAGCCCGAACAGGGCGGCCGCCCGCTTGGCCTGGGCCTTGGGCAGCTTCATCTGGCCCATGCAGGCCGCGGTGATCAGGAACGGCGACAGGCCGCCGATCTCCGCGTGGATGTGCTTCCAGCTCCAGCCCTTCTCGCGCTTGATGTCGAGAAGCTTCTCGGTGAGGTCCTCGCGCTTCATGCGTCACTCCCTGCCTGATCGTCGAATGGGGGGCCGGGCCGGCCCGCGGGTCGTTCGCGTCGCCCTCGGCAAGCGGTATGCCAAGCACGGCGCCGGTCCGGCAATCCGCAGCCGATGCCCGCGAGCGTGGTTTCGGTGCACCGGGCGAACGGGAAGCGCACGAGAGGGGCCGGAAACGCTTGCATCCGTGGCGTGTTTTCGGACCATGCGTCTTCGGGTCTCGGAGGCGGGCTTTGGACGGGGACGATCGGGACGGGCAGAGGGCCGGCGGGGCGGCGGGCGCATCCGCGCCCTGGGAATTCGTGCTGCCGGAGGAGACCGCCACCGAGGATCTCGGCCTGTTCCTGTCCGAGTTCCTGCTCCCGGGGGACGTCGTGACGCTCTCCGGGGGCCTGGGCGGCGGCAAGACCACCCTCGCCCGTGCGGTCATCCGCGAACTCACCGGCGACCCGCGCCTGGAGGTGCCGAGCCCGACCTTCACGCTGATCCAGCCCTACGCGACCCGGGACGGCCGGCCGATCATCCACGCGGACCTCTACCGCCTGCGCGACGCCGACGAATTAGTGGAACTCGGCTTCGACGAGTTGGCCGAGGGGGCGATCACCCTGGTGGAATGGCCCGAGCGGCTGCCGGCCCGCGACGGGCCGGTGCTCAGCATCGACCTGTCCCTGCGGGCGGAGTTCGGTCCCGGGGCGCGGCTCGCCCGGATCGCCGGCACCGGCGCCATGCGCGCCCGGCTCGACCGGGCCCGGGCGGTGCGCCGGCTCCTCGACCGCAGCGGCTGGGACCTCGCCGAGCGCGCGCTGATGCAGGGCGACGCCTCGTCCCGCGCCTACGAGCGCCTGACCAAGCCCGACGGCACCAGCGCGGTCCTGATGATCGCGCCGCCCCGGCCCGACGGGCCGCCGGTGCGCGACGGCAAGCCCTACAGTGCGATCGTGCATCTGGCCGAGAGCGTCCACGCCTTCGTGGCCCTCGACCGGGGGCTGCGGGCGCTCGGCTTCTCGGCGCCCAAGATCTACGGCGAGGACCTCGCCGAGGGTCTGCTGATCCTGGAGGATCTCGGCAGCGAGCCGATGATCGAGGCCGGCGCCCCGCGGCCCGAGCGCTACGCCGAGGCCGTGCGCCTGCTCGCACGGCTCCACGCCACCCCCCTGCCCGCGGTGCTGCCGGTGGCGGAGGGCATCGACCACGTGCTGCCCCCCTACGACACGGAGGCGCTGCTGTTCGAGGCGGAGCTGCTGCCCGACTGGTACGCCCCGGCGATCCGGGACGTGACCCTGCCGGAGGCGGCGCGCTCGGACTTCGTGGCTCTGTGGCGGGCGGCCCTGGAGGGGGCGGTCCCGGACCGGCCGACCTGGACCCTGCGCGACTACCATTCGCCCAACCTGATCTGGCTGCCCGACCGGGACGGGCTGGAGCGGGTCGGGCTGATCGACTTCCAGGACGCGGTGATGGGCCACCCGGCCTACGACGTCGCCTCGCTGCTGCAGGATGCCCGGGTCGATGCCAGCGCCGAGTTCGAGCTGCGGCTCCTCGGCCTCTACGCCCGGGAGCGCCGGGGCCGGGACCCGGCCTTCGACGTCGGCGCCTTCGCCACCGCCTACGCCCTGCTGGCGGCCCAGCGCGCCACCAAGATCCTCGGCATCTTCGCCCGGCTCGACCGGCGCGACGGCAAGCCCGGCTACCTCGCCCACCTGCCGCGAATCGAGGGCTACCTCGCCCGCAACCTCGCCCATCCGGCGCTGGCCGGGCTGCGGGCCTGGCACGCGGAACACCTGCCGGGGCTGGTCGCCCCCGCCCCCGAACCCTGACCACCGGATCCGCCCCGCATGAGCGAGCTCGAGCCAGCCGTCAGCCGCGCCTTCGTCCTGGCCGCCGGCCTGGGCAAGCGCATGCGGCCGGTGACCGCCACGGTGCCGAAGCCCCTGGTGGAGGTGGCCGGCAAGGCGCTCCTCGACCACGCCCTGGACCGGGTCGCCGAGGCGGGGATCGGGACCGCGGTCGTCAACGTCCATTACCTGCCCGACCTGATCGAGGGCCACCTCGCCCGCCGGGCCGAGGCGCCGGGCCGGGGGCCGGCCACGATCGTGTCCGACGAGCGCGGCGCGCTGCTGGAGACCGGCGGCGGCATCCGCAAGGCGCTGCCGCTCCTGGGCGAGGCGCCCTTCGTCGTGCTGAACGCGGATTCGTTCTGGCTGGAGGGGCCGGCCTCCAACCTGCGCCGGCTGGTCGAGACCTGGGACGCGGCCCGCATGGACGGGCTGCTCCTCGTGGCCCCCACCACCACCAGCCTCGGCTACGAGGGCGCCGGCGATTTCGTGATGGATGCGGACGGGCGCCTGGAGCGCCGCGGCGAGCGTGCGGTCGCGCCGTTCATCTATGCCGGGGTGGCGATCCTGGACCCGGGCCTGTTCGCCGACACGCCGGAGGGGGCCTTCTCGCTCAACCTCCTGTTCGACCGGGCGATCGCGGCCGGGCGGCTGTTCGGCATGCGCCTCGACGGCCAGTGGCTCCATGTCGGCACGCCGGAGGCGATCCGGGCCGCGGAGGAGCGGGTGAAGGCGAGCGCCCGGATTCTCTGACCCGGCGGGGGTGACGCTCGTGGCCGGATTCTCTTGCCACGATGTGTCTTGCCAAGCCCGATCCGAGCCTCTAGAAGCCCCCTCACACCGGCGGGGCGAGACCCCGCCGCCGTGTCAGGCGCCCGTAGCTCAGCTGGATAGAGCACCAGACTACGAATCTGGGGGTCAGAGGTTCGAATCCTTTCGGGCGCGCCACTTCCGTACAGAACTGCGAACACTGGGCGCGGCTGAGCCGGCATCAAGGATGGCCGTTTCCAGGGCTTCTTTCCCGCCAACGATGCGGATGACATCTGCCCCGACCTCGACCCGGTCGACGATCGCCTGAAGCCACGCCTTCCGGAACGGGATCTCTCCCGTCGTCACGTTCTCGCGCATCAGACGGCCGAATCGTTCGATGAGGTCCGGAGCGATTTCCGCCGGCGGACGCGCGTTGACGTGGATCCGGTCGAGCGCCGCTTTGGCGCGGTCCCGCTCCTGTTTCAGCGCCGCAAGACGGTCCCTCAGGATGTCGTCGAGGTCGGTCATTCCTTCTTCGATCATTCGGTACAAGCGCTTCAGTTTCTCCTCCGCCCCGGCGACCTCGCGGTGCAGCGCCGCCACCCGCACGTCGACCTGGATCGCCTTCTCCGCCCTCACCGACCAAAGCGAGGCGAGCGTCGTCCGCAGCCGGTCAGGCTGCAACAGCTCCGCCACGAGGCGGTCTGTGACCAACGTGTCGAGGGTATCCATCCGGATCGATCGGCCGGTGCAGCCGGTCTTGCCTTGCCGGCCGTGGGTCGAGCAGCTGTAGTAGCGATGGACTTGGCCGGACTTCGACGTGCCGGTGCGGAGCGTCATAGGGCCGCTGCAGGTCGTGCAGGTCGCCAGCCCGGTGAGCAGGATCGGGCCGGTCACGACCCGGGCCGGCGTGGTGCGTGGGTTGTGCGCCTTCAGCGTCGCCTGCACCGCCTCGAACTCGGACAGGGAGATGATCGCCGGCACAGTGATCGGGATCTGCTCCGCCTTCGGTTTCTCGGTCAGCGTCCGCGAGCAGCGCCGGTTGAACACCCACTCGCCGACATACACGCGGTTGGTCAAGATACCGTGAACCGTCGCGACCCCGAAGCGACCCCCGGAGCGAGTGCGGTAGCCGCGCTCGTTGAGATGGCAGGAGATCGCCTTGACCCCGAGCGGACCGGAGATGCCGTCGCCATGGCGGTAGAGGCGGAACATCAGTGCGATCGTTTCCGCCTCGACGCTGTCGACCGCCAACCGCTTCTTGATCCGGGCCCCGCGCTTCTCGACCTCGACGGCGGTGTAGCCCAGCGGCACCGGAGCGCCGTTGTAGAAGCCCTGACGCGCATTCTCCTTCATCGCCCGCAGCACGTGCTTGGCGTTCTCCTTCGACTGGTACTCGTCGAACAGGGCGATCACCTGCCGCATCATCACCTGGGCGGGATCGTCACCGAGTTCCTGGGTGATCGAGATCAGCCGCACGCCGGCCTTGGCGAGGCGGCGCACGTACATCTCCAGACCGAACGAGTCCCGGAAGAACCGCGAGTATGAGTGGACGAGGATGACGTCGAAGGGGTCGTCGTCGTCGCAGGCGCGCTCGATCATCTTCTGGAACGCGGGGCGGTTGTCGTCGGTGGCCGAGGCACCCGGCTCGACATACTCCCCCATCACCGGCCAAGCCTTGGCGGCGCAGAAGGCGTGCACCTGCGCTCGCTGATCGGGGATCGAGAGATCCGATTCGGCCTGGCGTCCGGTGGAAACGCGCAGGTAGCAGACGACACGCTGAGGCTCATCGAGAGCAGGCATGGCGCGCGCTTTGCGGGTGTAATGACTCACGGCGGGAACCTCGGCACGGCAGGGGTGGTGAGCACGTTCAGAGAGATGAAAGCTGCTTCGACTGGTACGCGTCGAACCGGGCGATCACCTGCCGTATCATCACCTGGATGGGGTCGTTGTAGAGTTCCTCGGTGACCGAGATCAGGCGCACGCCGGCCTCGGCGAGGCGGCGCACGTACGGATCGCGCCCGCAGGCATCCCGAAGAAATCGCGGATGAGAGGGGACGAGGATGACGTCGAAGGGATGGTCGTCGTCGCAGGCGCGCTTGATCATCGTCTCGAATGCGGGCCGGTTGTCGTCGGTCGCCGAGGCACATGGTTCGACACACGCGTCCACCACTGGCCAAGCCTTGGCGGCGCAGAAGGCATGCACCTGTGCCCGCTGGTCGGGGAGCGAGAGATCCGATTCGTCTGCAGTCCAGTGGAAACGCGCAGGTAGCACACGACGCGCTGCGGTCCGTCGAGAGACGGCAGGACGCGCGTTTTGTGGGCGTGTCGGCTCATTGGCGGAACCTCAGCAGTTCAAGAACGAGAGCTCTCATGGACATGGAGGCTGCGAACTCTGCGACTCGGCGGCAAGAGTCGTCGCTGCATCCTCCAAAGGCGGTCACGCTCGCAGGGTGGCGAAGCCTCAACCCAGCAGATCGTCGATGAAGCTCCCGAGATGCCGATCGATCACTTCGATCTCCCGGGTCGCCACGTTGGTGGGATCTGCGAGATCGAGGACGAACGAGGGATGCCTGCGGATACCGGGGCGGCGCTGCGTTGCGACGCGAGCCCGCGCACCGGGGGCATGGCGTCCGTCAGGCCGCCGAGGCTCGGTCTTGCGTCGTCCGTTTCGGCGAGATGTGTTCGGGGGAAATGGCTTACGCATCGTCGGGCTCCTCAATGGAGCTCTCCAATGATGCCAGTCCGCTTTGAAAAACTCGGGTAAAAACTCGCGCGGCCCTGTCGAACGACGAAATCTTCAGCCTGTCCGCTGCTTCGCGATGATCGCCGGCACACGGATCTCGATCGGCCCCCCCCGTTTGATCGCTGTTTCGACCTCGTTCAGCAGCTCGCCGCGCAAGAAGTGGATGTTTGCGTCGGCGAGACCGTTGAAGGCGTCGATGATCAGGTCCCTGCAGAGGAAGTACCGGCTGATCGCATCGGGATCGGTGCTGTCGAGACTCGACCAGCCGGCGAGGTAGTTGATCAGCCAGTTTGCACCGTCCGGGCTCAGCGGCGCGAACTTTCCGATCCTGCACCACCCGGCGCAGCGTGCCGCTTCGAACATGGCACTCGACAGATGGTAGCTCCGCCACAGCTCAGCGGGATTGATGTGACCGTAGATCGCGACTTCGACCATCTCCGGTAGGCTCAGGCGGAATTTCTCCTGTTGCTTGGTGTCGAGGAGCAGGCGCTCCTCCAACAGAGCTTCCTTCCCTTCCCACCAACCGATGTCGTCGTGCGCGCGCACCGCGTGGCCGAGTTTGTGTTGCTCGCTGGTGATGAGCTGGTCTTGTTCGCTGGCGATGGCGAGCAGGCGCAGGATCCGTTTCTGTGCGGTGATCCAGGCATCGCCGGTTTTCGCGTTCGGCTTTCCCGGATGTTTGCGTCCCCGTCCGCGCGCGTCACCCTTGAACGCCTTGAAGGTGGGATAGGGCGATAGCTCGGCTACGAACTTCTCTGCCGCATCGGTAACCGTTGCCGGACTCCACGACACTGGGATCCCATGGAGGATCTCCTGCCGCAACTCCTCGTGCAGAACCTCACGCCGATGTCCTTTCGCGCGGCCAGCATCTCGCGCGCGACGGAGCAGCGCCTCGAAGAGGCCGACGTAGGTGAGGCCGAAGCTCGCCTGCAGGAGCCTCTTCCGCTCAACGGTGCGGGGGCGTCCCGTCTGGACGGGCGGCGGACACGTAACTGGGACCCAGGCGAGCGGGTGACCTCGTCCATCCCGACGGATGTCCTCCGTTTTGAGGGGCTGGCTGTACACGAACCTGGGGGCATCATCGTCGCCGAGCATTGAGTCCGCTCCATCGTTTGAAGGTGGATTCGAGCGATCTCAAGATCGCGACGAAGAATGTAGGTCGGCATGAGAGTCCTCATGCCGACCCTTCGTATGAAGATATGGAAGATTATCGACTATGGGCCTGATGTCGTATTTTGCCTGGTATGACGCATAGCTCTGTAGACTGTTTGTGTAAGTCGCGGATCGCAACCTATCGCTGCCGTCATCTCGACGGATGATCAGAACAGCGGATCCTCTTTCTTTGTCGGATTGTTCCTGGGCTGTGGAATCGGATGCGGCTCGAAGCCCGGGGGAGGTGCGCGATCCATTCTCGCCGCAGCCGCGAGGCATAAATCGAGACTCGGTTGATTTTGAATGCCCGGTGTCCGCTCTGCCATGGATGCAGGCGATGATGGTGTCGGCGCCCGTGACGTGCTCAGCGGAACGCTCGTCTCTCGGATTGGCGGCGCCGGCATCGGATTGTGTGAAGTGACGGGCTGCGCCGCCGGCCGCGTTACCTCGGCGGACTGAGGTGGCTTTGCGGGTATCACCGTTTGTGCGAGCGGCGCTGGTGCCGGTCGAGCCTGTTGTACTGGGTGCGCGTCGGTTATCGGTCGCGAGACATCTGGCTGGACTGGAATGCCCCGCATCGCCTGTGTTTGTGACGTCGATGCTGGCTTCGACGACGCTGCCGCAGTCGGTGATCGGTTCGACGGACAGGGATCGCCGCTGACCATTATCGCGGGCGATGACGACCCGGCTGACTGACCAGCTCCACGCTTTGCCGGTTTCGTACCCTTCGTGCGCCGCCCCTTCGATTTGCTGCGCCGGCCGCCACGCGCCGCGATGTAGCGCTTGAGCGTGGCTGCGAGCATCGGTTGGCCGCCAAGCCGAACGCGCTCGGCAATCATCTCGATGGTGTGGCCCGCATCCAGGAGCGCCAGGATCTTCGGGGCGAGGTCTCCAATGGCTTTCGCAAGTGTGATCGTCTCGCGTGGCGGCGGTGGCGGAATGCGTAGCAACGCATCGAGCGCCTCGTGCGACGCAGAGATTTCCTCCGACTTGATCGGGACCCTTATTCGCTTTGGCTTTACCATCATTGGCTCCACCTGTGGATTGGTTCGCTCGACGCATCGTCAGCGTCCGCCGTCACCATGGTCACGCTTGCCTGTACCGATTGCAAGAACTTTTTGCCGCGAATCGATGCAGATGAGTGTTATATTGATTGTGTTTTATGGTGATTCGCCCCCGCAAATTTTGCTGTGCTTGTCAACTCATTGACCAATCAAGCGCCGGTGTGAATGCTTGAGACGGCGATGCTCGATTCCCCCACGGACTCGACAAAGTTGATCGCTTTCGAGTTGGCTAGCGAGCTTATGATCTACGTAGAAAACTGCGCGACGCCGGTTAAACGAGCTCGCCGCAAAACGATCGCCAGTGCGCTGCGCGACGGCTTCGTTCCAGGCTTGGTGGCCAAAGCGGAGGCGGTCACCGCGCGTCGGCTGACGCCGCGGGAAGACCAGGGAAAGACAACACCCATGGAGGACGCAGGGGGCAGGATGCCCTTTGCTAACCGCGCCGTCCCCGCCGGCCACGGAGCGCAAAGGGTCGGGGGCCGTTCGGCGCTCTCGCTTCTCACCTCCCCCTCAGCCTGTCGGGGCGTGCCCCCGAACCCCCACCCCTGAAGGCCCCCTGAGGACGACGCCGATGTCCGGCCAACGTGGTTCAGAGCGCCGCCAACTCACGGAGATGGTCGGCATTCGGCTCGCCCCCGACGAGCACGCGCGCCTCCTTCGCGAAGCGCAGGGGGCCGGGCTCACCCTCGCCGCGCTCACCCGCCGTCGGCTGGTCGGCCTGCACATCGCGGCACAAGTCGATGATGAGCACATTCGCGAGCTGCGCCGGCTCGGCGGCCTCGCCAAGCTCGCCATCCGCACCCCCGGTTTGCGCGAGGACGGCCGCCTCGCCCTGCGCGATATCCGCCGCGCCATCGACGCCCTGTCGAGGGCGCCGTCATGATCGGCAAGCGCGTGGACAAGCGCCGCGACGGTGCGCCGGTCGCACGGCAGGTGGAGGCGCTGGTTACCTACATCGACCGCAGCGCCAACGATCTCGACCGCGGCGATGTCCTGGCCCGCGGCAGGCTCAACCTCATCGCCGGAACCCGCTCGGGCCAGGTCGCCGAACTCATCGCCACCGTCACGGGGGCGCCGCGAGCGCGATCACCGGTCGAGCACCTCGTGTTGTCCTGGCGACCCGGCGAGCAACCCACGGTGCGACAGGTCGAGCGGGCGCTGACCATCCTGCTGGATGAGACCGGTTTGCGCGGTCACGGCGTGCTCTGGGCGCTGCACCTCGGCGAAGGTGGCAACCCGCACCTGCACGCGCTGGTCTCACGCGTCGCACCGGATGCCGACAAGACGACCAAGGTCGCCTTCTTCCACAACGCCATCGGGCGCGCGGTCGCCCGGATCGAGCATGCCCAGGGCTGGCGACGCGAGCCCGGCGCCAACTTCGAGATCCTCGAAGACGTCACGGGAGAACAGCATGTCAGCAGGTACAGGACAGCCCGGCGGGCAGCCGCCGAATTGGGGGCAGGTCGCCGCCAAGCATGCGGAGCATGCCTCCGTCGAAGCGCACGCCGCCCATCGCGACACGCGCAGGATCCTGCAGTTCCTGCAGGGCGGTGGGGATCAAGCCGAGGAGGATCCGATGAGCGCGATCCTCGAAGCCCAGGACGCGATGATGGAACAACAGGAGCAGATCGTCGGGCTCCTGGCAGACATGCGCGAAGAGATCGGCCAGTTGCGGGCTCAGATGCAGGCGGTGCTGGTTCGGCTCGGGATCGGTTGAGGCGGGCCAATGCCGACACGGCTCACCTCCCACGACAGGTGAGCGCGAGCCGGTTGCGTGCTTCCGCTGCTCACGCTTCCAAAGCTAACGGGCAACGCCGGGAGAGCGCCGAGGCGCGTATCACCCGCGTCCGGGACGCACTCCGAGCGGCCGCGGCGGACGATCCAAACGCGCGGGTTGCCCGTTATATGGCCGCCGCCCGCGTCCGTGAGAGCTATCGGGCGACGGCCCAGGCAAAGACCCTCGCCCGCCGTTTCGATCCGGGCGACGCCCTGCCTTCCGGAGCGGCGCGGGCGGAGATCTACCAGGGCGGCGAGAGTGCCGCGCGGCGGGCCATCGAGATCGTAGCCCCGATCGTCGCGCGCGCCGGATCCTGGGCCGCCCTGCACCGCGATCTCGCTACGGAGGAGATCGTCTACGCGAGCAAGGGATCGGGCGCGATCCTGATCATCGATGGTCAGGTCATCAAGGCCTCGACCTGCCGCGCCGCGAGCTTGGCTAAGCTGCAGGCTCGGCTCGGGCCGTTCGAGCCGGGTCCGGCTGCGCAGGGCGTCCGACCGGCCTACCTTCCCGAAGCGCAACCTTCCGGATCACCGCGCGCCGCACCGGGAACCGATCCAGAACTTCATGTGCTGGCACGGCGGCGCAAACACGAGGCTGATCGGGTCCGTGAGCGGTACGACGCGAGCTATCCCGCGCTCGATGCGATGCCCCTGCTCAAATCGGTGCTGGTCGGCCCCCGGCCTTCGACCGCGCCCAGCGCGCGAACGCTCGCCAGACAGACCGGTCGATCGCCGCCCAAGCTCGCCCCCCTGAAACGTGATAACGAGCCGGCGGCACGGATCCCGCACACGCTGGCAACGTGTCATGCCGCGCTCGATGCTTCTCGCTACCGCCTCGTCGCCGTGCGACCCGCTCCGGTCCCGCACGACCCGATCGACCGGAGCGTTAGGCCGGTCAGAATACCCGATCGCCTCGCCCATGTTCCGCCCAGTCCGATGGCAAAGATCGCCGCGGCATTGCCCGGCTTCCTGGCGGCGTTCGACGATCGGACGATCCATCTGGCTCCCGACGACGACCGGCGCCACCACGTCGTCCTGGCCGATCTCGATGCTCGAGCCGTTGATCGCCTCCAGCGGAGGTTCTCACCGTCCCTGATCCTCGCCCGGGGGAGAAGGCGCTTCGACGCTGTCCTGAGCGCGACCAAGCTTCTGCTCCCGTTCGAGATGGCTGCGGTTGCGCGAGCTGCTGCCGCGATCCGCGCTTTTGTCGGTGCGGCCCGAGGGCGTTTGGGACTGACGATCCTCGACGATCCGAGCCCGGACGGCTTCAGGCTATTCGCACACGCGATCCAGACGACGGGGAAGGATTGCAGCGCGTTCGCAGCAGCGATCCAGCGGCAGGCGCGGTGGTTCGTCCGGCGTTTCGGCGTCGGAGCCTCCTCACGCTCGGGCGTAGCGCCGGATGCCGCACACCCGACGCAGCCCGTGCCGCCGGACGCGATGCTCTACCGCGAACACCGGTTGAACATCCTCGCGATGTGGGAAGGACCTTGGCCGGACGCCTCACGGGTCGATGCCCTCGTCGCCCGCCGTCTGCGCGTCTCGGGGCACGACCAGACCGAAGTCGCCGCCTTGATCGCCGCGTATGCACCCTCGACCGCCGGCAGGCACCGCGACTGGCAGGCCTACGGAAAGCGGGCCGCGGCACACGCGTTCAGTGACTTGGATGACGGGAGCTGGACGTTCGACCGTCGCCCGGATGCTGAGCCATCGGACATGCTTCGTCGCAAGAGGAAGCTGAACGCCGAGAAGACCGAGCCTTCAACACCGCTGCTGTCGACTCCGCCGGAGATCATCGGGGCGCTCCGGCCAACACCCGTTCGCCGTCCCGTCGGACGACGTTCCGAACGCGGGATAGGAGATGACTGACCGAACCACGTGGGTTGCATCGGCGCGATGCGCGCGGGGTACGACGACCCGAACGACGGGATTGGCACAGACAGACGATGATCCTTCGCCGCGCGGTCGGATCATCAGCGAGACAGACGAGAGACCGGGACCAAAGACGCGAAGGCGTTCCACGAAAAATCCCACGAGGACGGGACGAGAGGCGACGCGAGGCGGGCGACCGCAGCCTGCGCATGGCCGGTGAGGCGTCTTCACACCTCCCTCACATCCCAAGGATATCGACATGACACACGAGACCGACCTCCCCGCCAGCGGGGGGCCGAGCGCCTCCGCGCGCCAGTGCACGCCGCTGCGCATCTGCGCGATGGTCGAGGAGCCACGCCCCCACGACGCCGGCTGGCGATGCGAACTCCGCGCCACGCACTCGGCACGGCGGGGCCGGCTCACGGCCGTGCTCCCGCCGAAACTCGTCACGCGCATCGAGGCCCAGACCGGCCATCCTCTCCGTCCCAACGACCTCATCGTCGAGCACGTCGTGGAACTCAACGTCACGGTCGCCCCGGACGGTGACCTGCTCGGATGGATCGAAGATCTCCATCTCGACCTCGAGCACGACGAGGTGGTGGGGGCCCGGACTGAGAGGGATGACGCCATCAGGGCGAGGCTGTCCGCCGACGGCCTCATGGCCACGCAGGGCACGCGGCCGCAGATCGACCGTCTGCGCCGGGTCGCGATGATCGAGCCGCAGGATGGTCGCCCACGCGAGGCGAGCGTGCGGCTGGCAGACTGGGAGGCGCGGGGCCTGCTGACGCTGCTGCGCTTCCCGGTCGCGTTCGACGGGCCGCAAGCCGTTGTCGATCTGCACCATACCCTCGACGGTGCCTATGACCAGTACGAGTGGGGCACCCTCGACGCGCTGATCGTCGTCCTCAACGGGGTTCGCGACCTCGATGCCCTCGCCGACGAGGAGCTGCTGCGACGGCTCTGCGTCTTCCCGGTGCCGATCCTGGTGGTGCGGCCGCACCGTCCGACCGTGCTGTGCGATCTCGCCCACCTCACCGTCGATGGCGCGGTGGAACTGATCGCGCACCTCGAGGCCATCCTGCAGCGCGAACTGCGGCTCGCCGGCTACCCCCGCCTCGCGGCGATCGCCCAGGCGCTCCCCCCGGTCGCTCCCATCCTACGCCGGGTGCCGCTGTCCGAGGGCTGAGCCGATGTCAGGCGCCCGCTGCCCCAATCCCGGGCGGCCGGCGCACCCGATCAAGCCGACAAGCCGTGTCCTGTCGGAACACATTACGCCATCGCACGAGATCCGCCTCCCCATGCGTCACCATCTGTTCCCCGGCACGATCGCTTATGCGTCGCCCGGACATCGCCGGCTGTCTGCCCCCATAACCGCCGACCCGCCTCCCGGGCCCCCTCAGCCGGATAAGCCGGTCGATCGCCTGCCGATCCTCGAGCTACGCGACCTCGTGGGCTGGTTGCGGCAGCGTCTCGCGGGCGAGCACACCGTCCGTGCCTGTGTCATCGCCGTCGAGCCCGCCGGCAACGGCAGCTGTCTCCTGATGCTCGGCGAGGCCGATGCAGTCCTCACTGCGGAGCCTCCGCGCCTCACGGCTCGGCTGAACCCCTCCGAACTCGCCGTCATCCGGGAGCAACGCGGGGCGACGTTCGATCCGGCATCCCTCGCCGACAGCATCGTGGTCCTGACGCTGCGGACCGGCATCCGCCATCGCTTCGGCAAGGGCTTGGGCGTCCAGGCCAAGGTCGTCGCTCTCGAGGGGGTCGAGGAGACCGCGCGTTCGGCAGCGCTCTCCCGCGACCGGGCGCTTGCGTTCCTGCGATCGAGCGGATTGCGATTTGGACCGCAGACCTGGGACGCTTCCGAGGATCCATGCGAGATCGCGGTGATCGCCTCGGAGCACGGCGAGGCCCGCAGGGACGTCGCCCACCAGCTTCAAGCCCTCGAACAGATGGGATTATTGCGCGTCCACTGGCTCTGGGCGACGTTCGAAGGGACCGGCGCGCAAGCCTCGCTGGTCGCCGCGCTCGAGCGAGCCGCGCAGCTGCACGCTGCGCGGGGCCTGTCGGCGACGGTGCTGGTCCGGGGCGGGGGCTGCTCGTTCGCCTTCCACATCCTGAACACCCTCGACGTGGCCAGGGCGGCCACGGCCGAGCGGATCCCCAACCTGATCGTCGGGCTCGGGCATGCCGGGACGGTGCGCACCGCTCTCGACGAGGTCGCCGCCCGCTCCGAGCCGACCCCGACAGCGGCGGCGAGGCTGGTCCGGGATCTGGTCGAGCAGACTAGCGCGCGTGCCGAGCGGGCGCTCGCTTCTCTCGACGATGCGATCGCGCACGATCTGCTGGAGGCGGGCCGCATCGCTCTGGCTCGAGCCACGAAAGCGTTCGAGGCGGCGTTACAGGATCTCGCCGCCGAGGCGCATGCGCGGCTGCGGCACCTCGATCGGGAGGTCGAGCACGCCCTGCTTGGCGCACTCGCGGCAGCGACGACGATCACCGCCGCTCACGGCATCGCGCCGCTCCAGGCGGTGGCCGAGCCGACCATCCTGGCTGCCGACCAGGACCCCGATCTTGAAGCGTCCCTCGCGCTGGTGATCGACGCCGAGACCGGAACGGTCATCACCGGGGCCGGCAGGGCGCCTGCTGGCTCACGCCTGCTGCTGCAATTCACGGACGGCCTCATGCCAGTCCGGGTCGAACCCCACTCCCATCCTACCGCTCATTGAGCCAGTTTTTGGAGACCCCCATGATACCGACACACGATCAGGCCCCGACATTCCTCGCTGCCGTCAGGCGCATCGAGCAGTTGACCGAGGAGATCCGTCGCGACGGGCTCGCGGGCTTCGAGCGGGCGCAGTCCGCCTACACCGAGATCCGGGAGTTGCGCCTCGTTCTCGATGCCCGGATCAGGGAGCTGAACGGGCAGCGCCAATAGTCGAGGTCACTAAGTACGTCGGCGGTGAAATCTTACCGCCGACGGGAAGAATGGATCCATCGGCCCGGGCTCGATTTGCTTCGAGTTCGGCCGTTTACGTCTGATTGGGCGCCCAAATACCGACGAGGCCTATCATACTAAACTACGACGCAGAGTCAAAATTTTGAGGATACCATCCAGAATAGTTTGAGATTGAAGATAAATATTGGCCGTTTGTCGTAAATGATCGGCTCCCACCGGGTGGTCCGGACTCAAAGTTAGTGCAGGGTCGGCTTTTGCTCCACGGGTAGCTTGGCCGGCGGGGCCGGTCGGGTGAGCGCAGCCGGCCAGACGTTCCGAGCCCACAGCGTCGAGTCTGCCTGCGCTCGCAACGACATCGACCATCGGCTAACAAGGCCGCGTCACCCCTGGACCACGGATGAGGTTGAACAGCCCCTTTCCTCGCGGATCGTGCTATTTTTCTGCCGCCCACGGGTGACCACGTGACGAAGAGCCGGGTTTGAGGTGCAAGGCCGGCCGCGCCGTCTTCATAGTCGCTCCTCCTTTGCGGGACCCGTGGGCACCCGCCGCCCACGTCGGCTACAACCCTCGATCAGCCGCCGATAGGCAATCTCCGCCTGCTCGACGCGTCGCCGTTCGTCCTGGCGCATGCGGGTTAGGTTGTAGGCGTAGGCTGACCCACGCTGGCCGCGACGAGCCGGCTCACCCGAACGCAGTTCCAACTCGCGCAGCTTCTTGGCGTGCAGCTCTGGACGCACCCACGCGTAATCCTCACCCCGCTTGAGCAGATGCCAGATGATCGCCGCGAGCTTGCGCGCGACCGCCACCGCCGCAACGTGTGGCCCGCGGCGAGCCGAGACGCGCTGGAAGAAGGCGCGCAACGGTCCAGGTCCCCGAACCGCCTGCCACGCCGCCTCGACCAGCATGGTGCGTGCATGGCTTCGGCCCTGTTTGGTGATGCGCCCGTGCCGTGGCTTGCCAGAGCCGGACTGATGCACGCTCGGGTTCAGCCCGAGATAGGCGACCAGACGATCCGGGGCGGCAAACCGTGCGATGGGTCCGATCGCGGCAATCAGCCCGACCGCCACTACCATGTCGATGCCCGGGATCGTCATCAGCCGGGTGACGTTGGTATCGGCCTGGGCCTCGCGCGCTAGCTCGCGCTGGACGACCTTCAGATCCTCACTCAGCCGGTCGTACTTGCGCAGGTGCCGGGTGACCGCATCACTCTCGTCGGAAGGGAGCGTTTGGGCCAGTAACCAAGGCCGCCCCCGTGGCCCGAACAGATCAGCATGCGGACAAGGCGGGACGAGATGGGCATGCAGGATCGACTGTACGATCGTCTTCAGTCGCGTCCGCTGCCGCACGATTTGGGTCCGGCGTGTAACTTGGCGTCAGAGCCCAAGGGTGGCCTCGTTCGGCATCCAGACCTCCGGAAGGAAGCCGCTGGCGTAGAGGCGTGCCAGCACTGTCGCATCGATCACGTCGGTCTTGATCCGCGCCTCCGCGATGAGGCGCACCTGGCGGGGATTTGCGATCACGACCCGACCGACATGGGGCCGGATCACTTCGGCGACCGCGCTCGCATTGCCGGTCGCCTCGACTACGACGTGGCCGTCGTGCGTCGGTCTTTTGGCAAACGCCGTCAGGTGATCACGCCTCATCCCGACCCGCCCCAAACGCCGGATCGTCCCGTTCTCCAGCAGCACCGCCTCAGCAAAGACGCGGTGGATGTCCAATCCCACAACTCGCATGAGCCTGCCTCCTCGTGTCTTGATCACGGGAGCTGGCGGGCAACACGGCAACTACGGATCCGCGCTCGCAGCGCATCCGGGCGAACCGCAGGGGCGGCCAGATAACGGCTCTGACTCTAAGCCCATAGCTTAAGGGTCGGCCTGCCCGCACTCACGTGCTCCCGGTGCCCTACATCCCGGATGGGCTCACCATAGCGCCGATCACATGGTCAGCGGAATGTAGGGGCACCGAGGCCATCATGCCGGATAACGGTCAGGTCGAGCGAATGAACCGGACGATCAAGGACGCAACAGTCAAGCGCGACCACTACGATAGCCATGAGCAACTCCGCGCTCACCTTGCTGACTTCGTGAGCTCCCACAACTTTGGACGTCGCGTAAAGACTTTGCTTGGACTCACGTCTTATGAAGCTTGTGTTTCAGCGTGCGACTTTGGTTCTTCCGCACTTTCGGTGCTGAAGGTTTGGCATCCGATCAAGCTTTGCTGATCCCGGCTCATGCAGCATGCAGGACGCGTTGGCGCAGGAGATCGAAACCGGCGCGACCGTACATGCTCCGCTTGATCAGCTTGAGGCGGTTGACCTGCCCCTCGACGTGGCAGTTGCTCCAGGGCTCGACGATAGCGGCGCGCACGGCTGGCTCGTCCTGCTGGAGCCCGGTGACGAAGCCGCCGAGATCGGTCGCGGCTGCAGCTTCCAGCCAGGGCGTCAGTCCGGTGGGATCGTTCTGGCGCAGGAGGTCGGCGAAGGCGCGTATATCCTTGGCGGCTTGCTTCAGCTTCGGCGCGGCGCTGCAGAGCGCTTCGGTGAAGGCGCGATCCTCCCGCGACAGTGCGGCCGGGTCGGCGGTGAGCCAACGGGTGATGCGGCGCGTCGAGGGGACCCGGGCGGACGGTGATCGCGCGGGCGCATCCTGCCTCCGTCGTGAGGCCCAGCGCCGGACGATGTCGTAGCTGCCGATGAAGCCCTGCGCGTGCAACTCGCGGTGGAGGACGGTGGCGCTGTGCTGGCCCTCCCGCCAGCGTGCCTCGACGAAGGGGAGATGGCGATCGAGCAGGCTCGAACCCGGTGCGCGGCGGTAGGGCATCAACCGGCCCGCCCGCACCCAGCGGCGCACGGCGTTGCGGGATGCGCCGAGACGGCGAGCGATCTCCTTGGTCGGCAGACCTTCGCCGTGGAGGCACAGGGCCGCCTCGCAGCGGTCGCGTCGCCGGCTGCTCACGTTCGTTGGCACTGTCTTCGCCAGATCAGGGGAGCCCGCGGAATCGTGCACGGCGCGGTGCGCCACGTCTCGGATCTCGGACTGGTGCCGCTCGACGATGCCGCGCAGGACCTCGGAAGCGTTGACGAGCAGGTGCCAGCGATCCGCGACCTGCGTCGCCGTCGGTGCTCCCGTGCGCGTGGCCTCGGCGTAGGGTCCCGAACGGTCACGGCTGACGACGGTCACGCTCGGATGGGCGGTGAGCCACTCCCGCACCGGTGCCGACGAGCGGCCGGGCAACAGATCGATGACGCGCCGCCGCTCCAAGTCGCACACGATGGTGCCGTAGGACCGGCCGCGCCGCCACGCCCAATCGTCGATGCCGATCACCCGCGGCGGCGGAGACGGTACGGTCCCGCGACGACGGATCAGGCGCAGGACGGTGTCGCCGCTGACCGGCATGGCCAGCCGCCGCGACAGCCTTGCGCCGGCTTCACCACCCAGCACCATGCCGATGTCGGTCTGCGCCTCGGCCAACCGGTCGCTGCGGCGCGCCTTGCGCGCACTCAGCCCCGGCACGCGTTCGGCGAAGATCCGCCCCGGGCAATGGCCGCAGCGGAAGCGGCGCACCTGCACCCGCCACGTCACCGGCCGGTCCTGCCAGGGCAGGTCGTCGAACGTCCGCCAATACCTGCTGTGCACCCGCACTGACGCACGCCAGCAGACCCGACAGCAGGCTTGGGCTGCCATGGTTCGGGCGGTGATCAGCAACCCGGCCGTGTCCAGCGTCAGATCATCGACGTGCAGGCCGTCCGGGACCGACGGCAACGACGGGTTCGAGATCGGCATCGCACTGCCCTCGGGCCAACATGCGAATCAACGTCCAAACCACCGCTCAGCACCGAAAGTACGGAAGAACCAATGTTTAAAGCTGTTTGACAGCCATCGCCGACCTGCTGCCGGACGTGCCCGAGCCCGGGCGTATTAGGAAGGTGAGGGCGATCCTCCAATCACTGGACGTGATCAGGTGGCGCGTAGCAGCCGTTCCGGCCTCCCCCTTCCTGCTCAACCTTCACGTGGTTAAGCCGATCCAGCATAAGTTTGCTCGGGCTGAAGTGGATGTTCGCCTTGACCGCCACCTTCACACGAGCGCCGAATCGTGGGTTGCGGACGATGCGATCTTTGACCGTTCGCGTCGTGAACGCCCCGAAGCCGCGCAGCTCGACGCGGGTACCGTCCGCTAGTGCGTCGGCGATCCGGTCAAGGATGGCATCGACCGCCCACTCGACGTCCCGGGCCTAGAGGTGCTGGTTCTGCTCCGCGACGCGGAGGACGAGCTCTGATCGGATCATGTCGGAAAGGTGTCGGGATCTCAGCGAAGGTGCAAGCGGGGTCCGGCAGCAACCTTTATCTTCGCTCCCCTTCGTTCACTTTGCTTCCGGCGGCATCGCAGTCAGGGCCTGGCTTGAAGAAATCCTCGACGGGCCTGCCAAGGACGTCGGCGAGGCGCTTTAATGTCCGCAGCTTGCCCTCGCGCTCTCGTGTCGCAGCGGCCTGCTCCCCCGAAGGGAGAGGCATGTCGCGGCCGTCACCTTTGTCGCGCTCGCCCATCCTGGACCTGTCATCATCGTGATCCCCAGGTTGAGTACGCCGATTGCGGTACTACGAAAAGTTGCGATGATGCGGTCTCCTCGAATTGTGAAGGGCATAGGTTACTCATGCCGCGTCGGTCCCCAGGGTACACTCTTGCAGCAGCTGCGCTGCCGCTGACAGATCTCAGCATCGGGGTATGGGAAGAGGACGTAGGCGCTGACCGGATCCGCGGCGATGCGGTCATGGGTCGAATGTACGGGCTATCGGATGCGGAGACCGCCGAGGGCATCTCGCGATCGGATCTCTTCTCGATCTTCCACCCGGACGAAGTCGCCCAAGATCCAGAGCTTCGTCGCAGCGTGCGCGAGGAGGGCGGACTGTTCGTATGGGAGCACCGCATCATGCCCGCGCCCGGCATCGTGCGCTGGATCTTAGTGCGCGGGCATTACAAGCGGGGCGCGGACGGACAGATGCGTGGGCGCGGGATCGTCATCGACGTGACCGACAGTCGGATCGATGGACAGATTGATGGACCGGCACGCTTCCTCACAGCCTACGAGGCGCCAGGTGCTATTCTGGAGCGCATTGCTGATCGAGCGATCGAAGCCTGTGAGCTGATCCGCACCCTGGAGGCGGACAAGTCGGTTCACCTCCGTCTGCTGATCGATGCCCTCCTGCATGAGCTCGGTTGCCAGCTCGCGACTTCGCTGCAGGACGATCCGCCAGCTCCGAAACGGCCGCGGAGCGCCAGGATCCACTGAGCGTGTTCCGTAATATCGACGCTCTCCCGCCCCGTTAGCAGATCGGGGCGGGGCCGAGCGGCCGATACGATGGTGAATGCCCATACCTGGCTAGGCCCTGCATCGCAGCCACGTTCGGGAAGGCCCTCAAGTGGTGAGCGGCTATGCACACATAAGTTGCAACTGGTGGTGACCCTCAGACATTGAGGAAGCATAGCCATTCAGCCCCCAAGTCCTCCCATGTTGCTCATCTCATCCCTCGTCGTAGGCACGTTCGTACTCGCTACATCGTTCTCGCTCGTCGCCGTTCTGTCGGACTAAGGCTCCCGCCGAAAAGTCCTCCCGGGAACTTCGGTCAGACCCCGCGCCTTGGCCTCCCACAACTTCAACGGAGGCCAACATGGGCTCGGATGTAGACGCGGCATGCGAAGCCTTCGGGACCGTGCCGCCAGGCCGGCCGATCGGTGAACTGAAGAAGCTCGATCCGGCGGTAGGCAGCAGTGGCCCGAACTCGCCAGGTAGCCCCGAGCCTGATGCCGGTGAGGGTCCCGAGAGCGGCGGCTACGACAACCGGCCGGATACGCCCCAACCCGACAACGCCAAGGGCGGTCATGGCGCTGGTTGACGTGTGAGGGTCGGTGCGGCGGCGGGACTGGAGACCGCAGGCGCCGGCTCACGGACCTCGACAATCGCCGGCGCGCAGCTCCGCTCCCGAGCGCCCGCCGGATGCATCGTGGGCGTGCAAGGGTTCGCTAACCGACGGTCGTCACCGTCGTCGATATGTCCAAGCGAACGACCCGAACCCTGAGAGGCGTTCTCTGGATTGCCGCCCTGGCGCTCTGCTGCTTCTCGGCCGTGATGCTGATGGAGGCCAACAGGCCTACTGAACGAGCGATAGCGCACCTGCCGTCCGCTGATCCCACGACAACAGGCGCCATCGATAAGGGTCCCATCCGGTGGTGTGGTGCCGCCTCGTGGTGCCGATGATGCACACGATCACGTCGCTGTCGTCTCAAGCATAGGGGCCCCCGAACAGGTCACCGAGCGCTTTCCGCCGGAACAGCGTGCGCCAGCGTCGCCTCTGATGTTCCGGCCGATCGTGGATCATGTGGCATCGCTGGCAGAAGGCCGCGAGGTTGGCGTCCGCATTGTTCGAGGTATCGTGATCCCTGTGCGCGGCAGCTAGAACGACCCAAGTCCGGCGAGCGCGGCCGAGGATGCCGGCACCCAGCCCGAGACGGATCCGCCTGCCCCAGCCGTCACGCCACCGCCTGACGTCCGTGTCCCACCAGCGCCCATCGCCGAGGTGGTAGACCATCCGCCCATGCGGCCGTCCGCAGCCCTCACAGCAGCCCTTTGCCCGACCAAAGCGGATCGCCAGCGACAGCTCGCGCCAGTCGATCGGATAGAAAAAGCGGTGCTCGGGCCGGATCGGCATGAGGGGGCTGAATACCCGATGGCGGGCCAATTCTGTGGCAGGGCGGCGGATCGCTTCTGTAGCATCTCGGCAACAGCCACGGGCCAAAGTCACGGGGTGCCGCAACCAAACCACCGCCGAGATGTTACGCCGCCTGGTCGTGCACATCGCACTGTATTTCGACCGTGCAACGCATGTTCATGGATGGTTTACTATACCGTCCCACGTCATCAGCCGGCAGTGTGTCCGTAAAACTACAGCCATTTCATCGACGGACCGGTAGCCTTCTCGTCAGATCGAAATTTGGACCTTACGTTATGACCAAGCTCCTGACCTCGCTGGCCGCCTTCACCGCCCTGACGGCCGCCGCCTCGGCCGCCGACCTGCCCCGCCGCGCCGCCCCGCCGCCGGTGTTCACCCCCGTGCCGGTGTTCACCTGGACCGGCGCCTACTTCGGTATCAACGCCGGCTACGCGTTCGACGCCTCCAGCCGCAGCAACAACAACTCCACCTTCGGCGTCCCGGCCCCCTACGCCGCCGCCGGCACCACCGCCACCTTCGGCAACCGCAGCCAGGACGGCTTCTCCGGCGGCGCCCAGATCGGCTACAACTACCAGTTCACCCCGGGCTCGGGCGTGGTCGTCGGCATCGAGGCCGACGCCCAGTACCTCGACTTCGGCCGCAGCCGGAACAACGCCTTCATCAACGGCGCCCTCGCCCCCGGCTACTACGTCACCGACCCGCGCGGCCTGTCGAGCCTCGACTACTTCGGCACCGTGCGCGGTCGCCTCGGCTACGCCTTCGACCGCACCCTCGTGTACGGCACCGGCGGCTTCGCCTACGGCTCGGGCAGCGCTGACCGCTCCTTCGGCGGCTATGCCGGCAACGACAGCTTCCGCACCGGCTACGCGGTCGGCGGCGGCGTCGAGTACGCGCTCCCCACCGACTCGTTCCTGAACTTCTTCCGCTCCTCGGCCGTGACGCTCAAGGTCGAAGGCCTGTACGTCAACCTCGACCGCAACACCCGCAACCAGGGTGCGTTCGTCATCAACGCCGCCAGCAACTTCCCCGCCGTCTACAGCAGCGGCATCGGCCGCCGCTCCGACGAGTTCGCCGTCGTCCGCGCCGGCCTGAACTACAAGTTCGGCTCGTACTGAGATCCGGTCGCGCTGCTCCCGGCACCCGTGCCGGGAGATGCGATGGTGGGCGAGGGGTAGTTGGTCCTCCTCACCGCCCCTCATCGCCGAAGAGCAGCCGATCGGCTGACCTTCGCATCCCCAGCTCGATCAAACTGGCCGCGAGGTCGGCGACACCCTGGGAGCACCCGCTCCCGGGGTGTTTCTTCGTTCTGGGATTAGGCGCGGAGAGGTTCAGCCGATCGCCCAGAACAGCGGCAGGGCGCCAGCCAAGAACAGGGCCGAGGACAGGAGCACGGCCAAGCGCTCGCGGTGATAGTGGATGAAGGCGTGGGAACTGGCGAACATGGCGATGCCGGATCGGGGAAGGCATCTCACGCTCGCCCCTGAACCTTGACCAATCAGAGGCATCCGACGTCGTCCACAGATGGTCGTCGATGCGTGTCACCACCGAGCCACATGCGACTGGATGTGCTCAGGCGCACCCCGCGAAGGCGGGGCTGGGCGTATCCGTTTCGTCGTGGCCGTCATTGCCCCCTCAGGCGGCCCGACCAGCGGCGCAGTGACCTCAAGGTTGCTGCGCCGTTGTCGTATAAACGCTCAGCTTACGGCTCAGGCTATGCCGCTACCGCCTCGGCGCCTCTGGCTGCTGGTTTGGCGTGCGCGCATCCCGAGCGCGGTAGAGGATCCGTTAACCTTGCCGCCCCACCATGCTCTCAGCGATCGGCTCTGGCCGCGCGCCGGAAGAGCAGCACCGGGATCGTCTTGAGACGGCGGGCCTTGGTGCGGCCTCGCCGGCCCAGTCGCGCTGATCGGCATGATTGCGGCCAAGCTTGAGCCCAGCTATGCGCGCCACCTCGGGGTGTGCGGGAGCAGGAATGAGCGATGTCGTGGCCGCCCTGCTTCTAGCGCTGGCGGCCGAGAACGCCGAGTTGCGCGAGCAACTGGCCTCCGCTCAAGACATGCTCGTCGAGACCGCGATCGACGCCGGCAACATGCACGCCCTCGTCGAAGCCATGAGAACAGAGCGGGACACGTGGCGGGAGGAGGCCAAGCTGGTCCGTGCAGCCTTGCAGTTGGCTGAATAGGGGCAAGGCGCCCCCCCCGTCGAAGCTCTGCACCCGCAAGCAGGCTACAATCGTATCCAGGCGCTCCAGCGGGTCGCTGAGGCTGGGACCGAGCAACACAGCCGTCCCAAAGGAAAGGCGATTATATCGTTGACACATGGCGTAGCGCTGACGCGGAGGTTGCCCGAAGGCGGGCGTGATGCGGTCAACGGGTGACGTAATAAGTCTATTGGTAGACTCTGGCCGTCGGGGTGATATCTCCGGCGGCTTTTTGCTGCCGACGCTGTGAAGGCTTACATTGAGGCTGATCCAAGGGCCGCACCGATGCCGACAGACACGCCCCTCAAATCAAAGCCCCCCTAGCTCGGCGCCGAGAGGCTGACGCCCGGGAGACTCGAGGACAGGCAGTAACAGACATGCACGCTAGAACCGACCTCGTGTGGCCAGATGTACGGCGCTTGTCACTGATCTTTGACTCGGCACTACTTTCGGCCGCAAAAAGAATTGCACGCACGCTCGAACTCTTGGCCGAAGATGTCGCCTTGGTGAAGACAACCGCGGCGGCCGTAGCCGCTTCACAGCCGTTCTTGAACCCACAGAATGGCGGATGGCCGTTACATCTGAGAAGTCCAAGCCACCCGGCAAGCTCGGGGCTCAGAAGCTGACGCCCGAGGAACAGCGTCGCCGGTTCATCGAAGCCGCTCGCGAGGCTGGTGCCAGTGAGGACGAAGCCGATTTCGATGCAGCGCTGAAGCGGGTCACAAAGCCGAAGGCCGCGAAGTAGCGGACCTACTGGTCTGTGATGGAGAAACTGGCCCGTGCGCTCATCACCAGCCGGCCAACATCGTCGTAGGCCTGAGCGGTGAACTCGTCCACGCCGGTTTGGCACCCTTTGTCCCGCATGATCTCGGTCAAGGCTCTGCGGAGTAAGTCACGAAGGGCGCTTAGGCTCCGTAACTCGACGCCCTCTTCATCTATCGCCGTAACGTGGTTCGCCGTGTTGACGAAGTAGCGCACATTCACGCGTCCGTGACCTGGTAGGCCCTACGGTGCTAACTCGCGATATCTTGCATCGTTCGTTGAAAGCGAAGGCTTACGGCATCGTTTGTGCGAACGGTATAATCGTCAAAGGAAATGCCGGATTAGGTGGTGCTGTCAGAGGACACCCTAGCCCCCAGCTCTGACCCGAGCGGGTCCCTCGCTGGTCAGCCGCCGGATCGCCCACCCATTAGGCCATTCCTGGCTCAACCCTCGCGGTGACGACCCAGGCTCCCACCCTCGTATAGGATGCGCGGCTGCCGGCCTGCGTAGCTGACGCCCAAATCGAACCGCGCAGAGCCCGCTCTGCGCGTACCCCGAGCTGGGTTGGCCACCACAAAATCGATGACCGAGCGCGCGGCGCATTTGGACTGGGGCATGTTGCAGGTCACGCGAAGGGTCCCAGGCCGGATGGCGTAGCGGCGTAACGGCCACTGCCTGATGGCGGCGCGCTTCTCGTTGATGAGCTGCCCCTGCGTATAGGGACGCCCGTAGAACTGCACTGTCGGCCCGTACATGTACGGCACGCCCGCGACCGCGTCGCCGTCATTCGATGACCAGATCGCGAGGTAGCGCTCTGCGATGGTGGCCGTGCGCCGCTGCATCTCCGCCGCCGACTGCGCCAGGGCCTGAGTTGAGCCTAGGGCGAGGCAAGCACAGAGCAGCAGAAGGAATGGCCTTGGCATGGATGGGACTCCTCTGCGGGTGCGAGGAACGCTCAGAACTGGCCGCCGGGTCCGGAGAGCCAGCGCATCAGACCGTCCGAAGCGACGACACTTCGGCGTGGCGAGGGGGCGTCCACATTGAGGTCGTCGCGACCTGCCAGCCGCACCGTCCTGTAGGGGCTCGGGACAGGCGAGCGCGCGCGGCGGGGCTCAGGCCGCCGAGCAGCCATCCGGGCCTCGTCGACGGCATGGAGCAATGGCAGATTTCGGGATGGGGCGGGCTGAGGCTTCGGCTTAGGACCGGCTGCCTCGGCGACACGAAACCGAGCATGTCTACCATCCTCGTCGAGGGCGCGCCGAGGCGCCTCCAAGGACCCGAGCCGAGGTCCGTCCACATCCAGCGCTGGGCGGGCGTGCTGGCCCCTGTCAGCAAGCCTAATCCGGTGACGTTCCATGCCCTCGTCGGTCGGACGGACAGGCACGGGCATGGCTTGCAGGACGGGACTCCTCTTCCCATCCGCGACGGACTTGGCGCCCTCTCCGGGCACCTCGGCGGGACCAGGGGTAAACTGAAGCTTCGGGGGTGCGGGCGCCACGGCGGTAAGCTTGACTGGATCCGACCAGGGCAGCGGCTGCCCGTGGGCTTCAGCCCGCAGGCGCTCGGAGAGGGTGGGCACGGCCACGTGTGGTGCCTCCGCGACATACCTGTGAGCGTCGCCGCGGGACATGTACGCGCTCGTGCTGGCCACCCCGGTTACGAAGGCGACGGCGACGGCGAACAGGAACCTCGTTGACGCTGTCATGGACTACCTCGCAGAGGCCGCAGGTGGTATCACGGGATACGCACGGCAACCGCGTAGATAGGACGGAGACCGCCACCGGATCGATGCGAACGAACCCCCATCTACGCAGCCGCTGCCGTAACGCCCCGCCGCTCGCCATTCGGCGCCCATGCCCGCGCAGCAGGGCCAGACCTACGATCCGCAGGAGGAGCCGGCGCCCCGGGGGGGCTTGGTTCGACGCTTCACACGACCATAATCCGACGGTGGCTAATGCATCAGCGTACCTGCCTCGACGCATCCGACGTGCGCATCCTCATGGCTGCGGGACGCGCTGAGGCCGAACGGCGCGGCCTTCCGGTAGCGTTTGCGATCGTCGACGAGGCAGGCGTGCTGCTCGCTCTCGAACGCCTCGACGGCGCGCGACTGCACACGCCGGAGGCGGCTTGGTTGAAGGCTCGAACCGCCGCAATCACGCGCACATCGACCGAGGACCTTCAGGCGGCGATCCAGACGAACGCAGCGCTTCTCGCCTTCCCAAGACGCCTGCCTCTGACGGGTGGGTTGCCGTTGCTGGTCGGCGAGGAGATCGTGGGCGGCGTCGGCTCGTCGGGTGGCGAACCTGAGGACGATCTAGCCGTGTGTCACGCCGTGTGCGCAGCGCTCCGACGGCTGCCCGTCGCTGGCTGAGCGATGGTGTGTTCGGCCGGTCAAGTGACGTGTCGTCGATGACCCGGCCGCGTCCGGCTACGCGCCGAACCCCGACTACAGCCAGGAGGATTGGGACGAGGTGTCCGACAATCCCGAGCTGACGGATGCGGAGATCGCCGATCTACGTCCGAACGGCGAGGGCCTGCCCGCCGAGATGGCCGCGGCGTTCAAGAGTCTCGGCGGTCGCCCGAAGTCCAAGGTCAAGGCCGTCCCGGTCTCGCTGCGGGTGCCGCCGGATGTGCTGGCAGCCTTCTTAGGCACCGCGATAGCCCTTTCCATCATCACGAGGATGCTCATGAGGCGGGACTTCCTGATCGCCCTCAGGTGCGCCCATGTCGCCCGGTTCGGTGCCTCCCGACGAGCGTGGACCCTCTACCGTCCCTCTCACCGGAAGGTCCTGATAGGCGCGCTCTCCCGGTGGTGTCTCGGCGGGATCGGTCTCGGGGTGCTTCGGATCGATCATGCTTGTGCTCCTTCCGACGCTCAGGGACGAGTGGGCTTGTAGGGCTGCACCACCTTCGGCTGTAGCTGGCTCCGGATGGCATCGACTTGATCCGGCGGCAGCTCCTCGACGCTCATCTGCAGGCTTGGCCCGACGACCTTCCCGAAGGCCTCACGAGCATCGGTCTCATCGTCCGCCAGCACGATCATGAGGTGCGTATCAGATACCGTGTCGTCCGGCGGGGGCAACGTCATCTGCTGGGCTATAAAGACGGGCATGGTGCGATCCGTGCTGCCTCGACTAACCCAAGTGTTGATTGAGAGCTTCTTCTCCAGCCGCGCGTGCCTCGTCCTCACTCGCGTAGGTGCCATCCGACATGATGACCGGGTTCAGCGGCATGTCGTCGGTGTCGAAGAGATGCCATTTGAAGCGTCCGGGCTTCGAAGGATCGGGCAGGACCCGGACGACGGCAGGAGGTGCTCTATCCATGACCTATCATGCCACGCTCACCAGCCCAGACCAAGGTGCGGTTCAGGAAGAGGCGTCGAACATTATCGTAGCGGGACCGCCCTCGACAGCCACGCTCACCAAGATCGTCTCGCCGGGACGCGCTACGTCATTGCCGCCCTCGCCTTCGTCGTCGCTGCCGGTGGGGCGTAGGCGGTTGAACTGCTTCAGAAGTTCAAGCCCAATACCCTCTACGTCGATGCTCGCGCGACGCTTTTGGAGATCGGTTGGCGGCCGGTTCCTGAAGCGGCATCAAGCAGGGTGTGTGACGGCCGCGAGAATACCTGCGAGGCCTACTCAGAGGCTGAGACCTGCGCGCCGTTCGGATCCGCGGCCTGCTCGATGCTCTGCAAGCGCGGCGAGCAGATCATCAGCGTGACGACGATTGGCGACAGAGACATCCTGGTCCGATCCGCGTCCTGTCGGTCCGGCTGCTAATGGTACCGACCAAGAAAAGCCCGCGCCGGCGAACCGGGCGGGCTGAAAAAACGATCTGCGAGACGAAGACTACTTCCCGCTGGGCGCGGCGTAGCTGCCAGTCGTCCCGTTGCCGCCGCCGCTGCCGGCGGGCGCACCGCGTGTGGTGTTCCGGACGAAGCTGGCACCGGGGTACTTCCGCTGCGTCCGCATCATCGAGCGTCGGCGCATGCGGTGACGTCTTATCCGAACATTGGTGAGCATATCGGAAGGCGAGGAGACGCCGGCTACGGGGCCAGCCGGCACGGCTGAGGCGGGAAGGGCCAGACCGCCGAGGCCAAAACCAGCAAGCGCGGCGAGAACAAACATTCGCATGGAGTTTCTCCTTGCCTCAGCGCAGGAGTATCGCGTCGGCCTGTTGGAAAGTCCTGAAACGAGGCGGCAGTTCACTGCTTCCAGGGGCCCGCGACTCAGCACCGCGTGTTTTGACGGATCACCAGCGACCAGCCCCCTTCCGTCTTCACCGTCTCCCGCCCATGGTTCTGCACCACGATGCGGAAGGGGGCGCCAGTGGCAGAAGGATCTATTGGAGTGGATCCGCCGCTGGAACGCTCCTCACGCGTAAAGGATGCTCCAAACGCTGGTGAGATCGACGACCTCCCCTGCCAGCCTGTGATCAGATCGGGCGGCGGGGCCGAGCCGATTGCGTCTATCTCACTACGCGCGCGCTATGGACCAATGCCGCCTCAAGGCGCGCGGGATCAATGCGGGTGACGACAACCCCGTGCTCAGGACTTCCGTCGAAGCTTGTGAAGTAGAAGCGGCCAGCTGCGTCCCAAGCATTGAAACCGGTGTGGACGTGCAAATGCTCTAAAGCCGGGTCGAGTTCGGCCATCGTACATAGGCGCCGCGTCCGACCGCTCGCGAACTCAAATTGGTACAGCGTCGTATCTTCACTCGGCCGTGGGGATGTGCTGGTGCCGACATACGCACTCTTTCCGTCAGAGCTCGGCGCAAAAAGCCAGAACTCGACACCGCCCCAGCCCGCCGTCTTACCTGTTTCTACTTGGCCCAGGTATGCCCACGTATGCGCATCCTGATCGAACCGGTAGACGTGACCGCGGTCGTCTCCGAACACGCACCGCTTACCGCCGTCCATGCACTGCCCTGTCTCCAGGGCTAGGCCGTCCTTCAGCAGCCAGTCCTTCTCCTCACCGAAGCCGGTCTCTGGGTCGTAGTAGTGCACGTGGTCGTGCGCTGTTGGTTCATCCCAGTTGCTGGCGGTGAAATAGAGGCGGCCGTGGGTGTCGACCCACATCACCCGCCCTGTGTAGACGTAGGGCTGCTTGTATGAGGCCGGGCGACCGAGGTCCTGGGTGCGTCCGCTGGCGACGTCGTAACGATAGATCGCACCGGTCGGCACGCCCGCGCCGTAGATGACGTTGCGGGCTGGGTCAGAGGCGAGGGTGATGAGATTGCCATGGGGCACGGCACTCCCGCTAGGCTCGGACGCGCTTAGGTCCATGAAGCTGTCGTGGGCGGGATCGTAGGCGTACCAGTGAAAGCCGCGTCGATCGAGGTAGCCCGCGTCGAGGTCCGAGCGATCCATGGTCGCGACGTAGATCTTGCCGTTATACCAGAGTGGCCGGGTGTGGAATTTCTGGGCCGTCTCCCCGGGCAGCCAGTTTTGCGCGATCTCTGACGCGGAGCGCGCATCACCGACGTACCGCAGCGTGCCCGCCTGTGCGTCGATGCGATACAGGGCTGCGTTCGTCTTGTGATCCATGCCGCCGACGTAGATGCTACCGTCAGGCGCGGAGCCGGTTGCGTGCCAGCTCTGGGTAGGGCGCAGACCGTTTGGCGTGTCCGGCAGCCGCCAGTGCCACGTGCCGTCGAGGGTTCCTGCCCAGCCCACCTCGATCTTTTTAGGCTGTGAGGTCTGTCGCTCGGAGGCTTGGCCCGTGGTGGGCAGCGCGAAGCAGGCGAGCATCGCGCCGAGGCAAGTGATCTGCCGCAGCATGGTATCTGTTCCCGGGGGGCGAAGCAGCCTGCGCCGGCCGCGCTTCCGTTCTGTGTCAGCAGGCCAACACCCGCTTGCATGTACCGTTCCTGTCGGATCGTTCGACGTCGGAATGCCCCGGTTCGTCAGCAAGCTGACCCACGACGCATGTGGCCACGGACGTAGCCCCCATCCACGGGACATCGCCCCCGCCAGAAGGCGTCCGCCGCACCGGCCGGGCGGCCATAGCATCACGGCTTGCCCGGCCTCGCCCACCCTCCGATCGCACCGCGGCTGGTAGTGCAATAGACGGCGAGGCTGCGTCTGGCGGCCAGCCGATCTGAGGTCATGACCAACCACGGACCGACGTAGCTACAAGCTTTCGGAATTCCCTACGATCCGGCATCCCCACGAACGCTAGGTAAGTATCTTTATCTTGCGTTGAGGCGAACCTTGTGCCGAACTTGCTCAACCCGATCCTGTTCACGGTGCTCGGCGACCCGATCACGCTGGCCAAGGCGCTGTCGGTTGCGGGACTTTCACTCGACGTGCTCGGCGTCGTGGTCCTGCTCGTCCAGGGTCTGCGCGGGAGGCTGGAGGATGTCGCCGATACAAGCGGCGATGCTCAGATCTGGCGCGATATGCACCGCCGAATGTACGACACGTCGATCGTCTCGAATTCGACGCACATGCTGGAGGAGACACGACTCGAACGGAAGGCGCTGGCCCTCCTACGCGGTACACGAGCCGGTTTTGGACTGATCCTGATTGGCTTCGTCCTGCAGATCCTCGGAACACTTGCCTCATGAGCAACGCCCTCGTCCCGCTTGTCGAGCCCGTCGAGGCCCGGCCACCCAGCAGGCGGACGACGACGCGCAGATGATCCGGCTGTGGCTCGCCCGGTCCGCCAGTCCACACACCCGCCGGAATTATGTGCGGGAGGCGGCCCGGTTCCTGGCGCACGTCGCCAAGCCGCTCGGCTCGGTGCGGATGGGCGACCTACAGGAATACATCGCGGGCCGGCCGGGCTCATTGGCCAAGGTGGCGCTGACGGCCGCGGCCCTGAAGTCGCTGTTCACGTTCGCGCAGGAGGTCGGGTTCCTGCGCTTCAACATCGGCGCGCCCGTGAAGGTGCCGCCGATCAAGAACACCCTGGCCGAGCGCATCATGGCCGAGGCTGACGCCCTGCTGATGATCCGGCAGGAGGCTGCCCTACAAAACCGCGTCCTGCTGACCGTGCTCTACGGCGGCGGGCTGCGCATCTCCGAGGTTTGCGGCCTGCGCTGGCGCGATCTCACGGCCCGCGATGAGGCCGGACAAGCGACGGTGTTCGGCAAGGGCGGCAAGACCCGGGTCGTGCTGTTGTCGGCAGCGACGTGGAAAATGCGTACGGCGCTACGGGAGGAGGCAAGTCGCAGAGTAGGCGACTTGCAGGTTGCAGATGACAAGTTGGCATCTGTATCGGCCGACGCGCCGGTGTTCCTGTCGCGGAAGGGTGGGGCGCTCGATCCGAGCGCGGTCCACCGGGTGATGAAGGCCGCGGCTGCTAGGGCAGGGCTCCCTGGCGAGGTCTCGGCTCACTGGCTGCGGCACGCCCATGCCTCGCACAGCCTGGATCGTGGGGCACCGATCCACCTTGTGCAAGCCACGCTCGGCCACGCCTCGGTGGCAACGACGGGCCGGTATCTGCACGCGCGGCCATCTGAGAGCTCGGCGCGGTTCCTGGGGGTTTAGGGACCGTCGTTGACCTCAGCCCTTAAGGTTCGCTTCCCCAGCCTCAGCGTCGGGCATCTTGTAGCCGCGCTCCCAAATCCGGTGCTCCTCAGAGCCATCAGGGTAGGGATTGGCGGTGATCGGCTCGCCGCGGTCGCGCGCGTGACGCCCCTCGTCGCTGATCGTAGCGGGTGAACGGGACGAGAGCATCACGGTGCAATCCTCCTGGATTTTGGCTCGGCCACAAGCACGCTACATCCGGCGGACGAACGCATTCAAGGGGCGCTCAGGGAGCGGGATCCTGTAAGATCCTCATATGAATGGAACACAATTACCTGCTCTCCCAGCAACCGTTTAGAAACTTGAACGTTAAATTTCGTCAGGATGTGGTGTTAGATAGGTTTTTTAACCAAATGTAAACTATTGCTGCCGTTATGATTTGCGTGACAGCGCAGAATATTACTTCGCTGGTACACAGCTGGTTTCTCGATGCCACTCAAGCATCTCCGTCGTCTTGAGCGCCTGCATTTTCTCCGTGACAAGCGCGGAGCAGCGGCGGTTGAGTTCGCTTTCGTGGCGATGCCGTTTCTGGCGCTGTGCGGTTCAGTTTTCCAGGTCGCGTTTCAAATCTGGGCGACACAGAATTTTGATCGTGCACTGCAAAATGCGGTCCGCACAATCTTCACCGGACAATTCCAGATCGCCAATGCTGGCCAGACCGATGCCGCAACCCTGCTGGCGGCCCTGAAGACGACGATGTGCGGGCCGGCGACCGCTTCCATCGTCAACGTTTTCAATTGCCAAGCGGTCAAGATCGACGTCGCGACGTCGAGCACTTTCGCGGGCGCCACCGCGTCGACGCCGATCAACGCCACGACGGGGACGTGGAGCACGAGTTTCGGGACCAACTATGCCTGCGCCAAACCGGGCACGATCGTCATCGTCACCGCCGCCGTGCAGTTCCCGACCTTCTTCAACCTGATGGGGTTGAACACGCGAAAGTTCAGCAGCGGCACGGATGCCGGATCGAGCCTTCTCACCTCGACGGCGGTGTTCCGCACCGAGCCGTACCAAATTGTCGGGACGAGCCCGTGCTGAGGTGCTTCGCTCGCCGGGCTGGGCGCATGTGGCGCGACCGCCGTGCGACCGCCGCCGTGGAATTTGCCGTGATATTGCCGGTCCTGCTCGCCATCTGGGCGGGCATGACGGAACTAGCGCATGCAATCGACGAATGGCGCAAGCTGACCCTGCTCGCTCGCACGGTCGCTGATCTGACCGGACAAGGCGACACGCAAAACCCGATCAGCGCGACGCTGATGAACGACATCGTCGCCTCTGCCACCACAGTAATGCGCCCGTTCAATTCCTCGACGGTAAAAATCGTAGTCAGCGCCATGGGCGTTGGGCTAAATGGTGCGAACCTGATCCCGACCGTTTGTTCTAGCGTCGCCAACGCCAATGCCAGCCCCCGCAGCACAGGGACAGCCACTGGCCTGACTGTGCCACCGGGCTACCAGACCGCGGGCATGCGTTATGTTTTCGCTGAGGTCAGCATCGCTTACACCCCGATGATTGGGGGAGCGCTGATCCAACTCGCAAAGGGCGTCAGCAGCACGATTACCTTCTCGACCAGCGTCCCGTGGCCGGCGCGGGGCGGCAAGACCTATGGAACGAACACCTACACCGAGGTCGTAGTGCCGGCCTCCAACGCGATGGCGTGCAATGGCTCAACACCCTGATGAACTGCGGCAAGGGGCTTGGAACGGGATCGCCCGGGATCGCGGCGGCAATGTCGCTATCTTGTTCGCGTTCCTCAGCGTGCCGATGCTTATGTTCGGTGGGGCGGCGATTGATTACGGCTTCGCAACCCGGGTCGAGACGAAGCTACAAGCCGCGACGGACGGCACTGCACTCCTCCTTTGCCAGACGCCGCTCACGACCTCGACGTCGGATCTAAACGCCTTAGCCCAGACGGCGATGATCGGAGCAATGGGGGCGCCGAACCTCGTGGTCGATCCTCTGGTGATCACCAGCAACCCGCGCCAGATCACTCTGACGGCGCACAAGCAATCGTCGGTCTTTTTCGGAAAGCTCACGAAGACGACAGTCATCAATCCGGGCGCCAAATCACAATGCGCCACGCCACTACCCAAAACATTCGAGATTGCCCTCGTGCTCGACAATACGGGATCAATGGCCGAGTCGAGCGGTGGGCAGACGAAGCTGCAGGCGGTTCAAACTGCTGCGACGAACTTCGTCAGCTATGTCTACACCAACAGCGCCTTCTCGAGCGCAACTAGGATCTCGATCGTGCCGTTCGCTGCTGCGGTGGCCGTTGATCCATCAACGTACAGATATGCTTCCTGGATCGATCAAACCGGACAATCCAGTTTGCATTGGACCAACATACTCTCTCCGAGCAGCTCGAGCTTCACGAGCCGGTTCGATATCTTCACAAAGCTGAAAGCAGCTTACTCCGGCTGGGGTTGGGCGGGGTGCCTGGAAACGCTGCCATATCCTTTGAACGTACAAGATGGAGCACCGGCCAGCGGCAACAAAGACTCCTACTACATACCGTTGCTGGCTCCTGACGAACCTGGCGACTCCAGCAATACATATGCGGGTTTCAACGTCAATGGCAATACATACTATAGCTTCAATAGCTACATTGATGACGACAACAGCAGCAAGTCTGGCAGTTGCCCGATAATGCCGTCTGGAACATCTTTTAACGCCGCCGAAGGCCGAGCGTGTAAGTATGTTAGCCCCGCCAACCCAGCTCCAACAAGCTCGAACACCTCAACTGGCGTCCCGAATGGCCCTAATTTCGGGTGCACCACGCAGCCGTTGCAGCGACTGACGAATAATACGATTACGCTGAAGACCCTGATCAACAACATGGCGCCGTTGGGCTCGACCAACATCCACGAGGGCTTCATGTGGGGCTGGCGAACGCTCTCGCCAATTAGCGTTTTTGCTGATGGAAGCGCTTACTCTTCGAGTTCCAATAGCTCGAGCGCAACAACTATCAATAAGATCATAATATTAATGACAGATGGAACAAATAGCTGGGCAACAAACCCATACTCCCCAAACGTTTCGATGTATTTTGCTGCCGGCTACTTTCAGAACGCCAATGGTACGACACCGAACCCGCGTCTGCCCTCGACGAACCAAAACATTAACGACACGACGAGTTCTAGGAACGCGCTTGACGCACTGACCGCACAAGCGTGCACCAATGCGAAAGCGACTAATATCTCAATTTACACGATCGGATTTAGCATTCCTTCTGATCCAATCGATACGGCAGGACAAAATTTATTAAAAAATTGCGCATCATCAGCAAATCAATTTTTCATTGCTAATACGTCCGATGATCTTATTTCAGCCTTCCAGCAGATACAAGCAAGCATCGGCGCCCTGCGGCTCACGCAGTAGCGCGGCATCAGCTGTTTGCCGGGTCCTTGGCCTTGCGCGGCCGGCCGGCACGCTTCGCCTTGTTAGACACGGTCTCGGTGGGCTCGGCCACCTTCTCACGCTGCTGACCGAGACCGAGGCTTTTGGCAAGCGCCGAGTAGCTTGCTGCTGTGGAGGGGTAGTCCCTAGGCAGGCCATAGTGCTTACGGTATTCCTCGATCGTCAGACCGTTGCCGGTGAGGTGGCGCTTCAACGTCTTGTACGGCCTGCCGTCGATGAAGCTGATCAGCGCGTCCGGCGTGATCGACTTGCGGGTCTGGCCGGCTGTGAGCTTCTCAGTGGCCAGAGCAGCAAGTGCGCCAGTATTGCCAAGCCCCGTGAGCGCAGCGTGCGTACTGGTGATCAGCTCCGCCATATCGGCCGGTCGTACCGAATTTCTGGACACATAGGCCGAGACCAGGTCAGCCGTGAGTTCCAAATAATCGTTGGCAGCAGCTACGATGGTTCTTAGTTTCTTGTCCACGATGCACTTGCCTTTGTTGAAGGCGCATATTCTGTGGACGTGCGTCAAAATGCAATCATATTCAAGAGCGAATTTGTATTTTTGCTGCTATCGATACCGCGATGATGCAGGTTTTAGGCCTTGAAAGCGCTGCGCATATCATCGCCGAGAACGTAGCCTCGGCGTTCGTGTACGCGTGCGATGGCGCGGACTTTGACGATTTGTCCCGAGAGACCGTCGTAGCTCGCTTGTTGCGCGAAATCCTGTTTGTAATGCCAACTCGGTGCAGCAACACTCTGACTGCCGCGTGCAACCACGCCCTCGACAACACTGTCGGCGTGATGGGCCTCACTTGCCCTCGCGTCGAGGCAATCGACGCCAACGACGGCTCGGTGACGATGCGTTCATAATGAGGTGACGGGCCGGATCCCGTGACGACGTGGTTCGGCACTGCGCCGTTCGGCATCCGAGCCGGAGCGACGGATGCGATGTAGCACGTGAGCGAGTCGACGTGGGATCAATGAGTGCTGAGGGGGCGCTCTATAGAAGGCGGCCACGGTAGCGCGCCTTGCACCATTGGTCCAAGTTCAATTGGCTAACCCTGCGATTATTATCATCAGCTATAAAGATTTAAGGATCACGTGCCATCGTGATGATCTCATTTCAGTAGCACATCGTGATGTTAGAGCGCCGCGCCAAGCTTCGTGTAACGTCAACGTTGGAGGGACGCGCGTCGTTCGCGGGCACCCCCGTTCAATCCCCCTGCCTGGTGCTCAACCACAGCTCTAACGGCGCATGCATCCTGTTCGCCGCAGGCATGAAAGTGCCGCACACGTTCGATCTCTCGATCGGCAGGGCCAGCACCGCACTGCCAGTCAAGGTCGTGTGGCGTCGCAATACGACTATGGGCGTTACCTTCCTGATCCCGCGGATCGTGCCGGACGTGATCCCGGGCTGAACTGGGGCGATTCGACATGCTGATCGCCGACAAGCTCGTCACTGCCTTCGAGCCCGACCGGGATGGAGCGCCTTTCCATCCAACCATGAGCGTAACCGTCGTGTCCGTCTTGGTGCGCAGCCTTCTGCTCGTTATGCCTACTGTCTCGGACGACGCCCTCGCAGCAGCGTGCAATCGCGAACTCAAGACTGTGGTCGGCGCAATCGGGATCGGCGGCCCGCACGTCGAGGCGGTCGATCCCGATGATGGGTCGGTGACGATGCGGGGCGGTTGAGCGGACCTTCCGTACAGAAAGATTTCATTAACCATAAGACCAGCACCCTGCTCACGGTCAGCCTGCAGTTGCCGCCGTGAACAGTGCCTATCCCGTCAGCGCCGAGGATCCGGCCGGTGACTGCCCGGTGCCGATCGATACGCTCAGCCAGCTCTACCGCGCAGGGCCCGAGGCATTGTCCGATCAACTCTGCGGCATCCCCGAGGCGACACGAGCCCGGCTCGCGATCTATCTCTACGGGCGCAGTCACACCCGCAAACTCGGGGTGCAGATCGCCGCGACCTGCGAAGGAGCCAGCCTACGCCGTGTGGCCGGGTTAGTCGGCAATGCGCTCTACGATCTCTCCCGACAGAACCGTGCGGCGAGGTCGGAAGCCAGCCCTGACCGGTGGTAGGCGTGGGGTTAGCCTTGCAGGGTCAAGCGCCGCAACGCTGTGAATCGGCTCCGAAGCATGACCCCAGCAAAAATTTAGCTAACGCTTTCTCCAAAACGCGAAAATCGAGATAGAGGTGGGGTCACTATCGGCGCCGACCGTGACTCCATCTCGAAGTAAAATTCAGCACCTATCTCAACGCATTGAACCCAATTCCGGGAGGGGTGAGGCTTCGACGCCTATTGATAGCGCAGGCCCCGACCAGGCCGGCGCCGATGATGCCGCTGCCGTAGTGGATCGCGCCGACGAGGGCAGAGACCGCTCCCGCCCGCTCCGGGAAGCCAGAGAGCGCACCAAATATCGAGTTCGCCACCACGAACCCCGTGGCCAAGACGAACACGAGGAGCGGCAGGGCCAGCCCGGCAAGGCCGCCCCATCCAGTCCCGGCCGCCATGGCGAGAACGACGCCGGCACAAGCGCCCAGGGCCGTCCCGAGGATGAGGAGCCGGTCGCCGCCGAAGCGCATCACAAGGCGCGCGTTCAGCAGGTTAGTCGCCATGATCCCGAGGATGCCGACCTCGAACAGCAGGCCGTAGGACCGCGGCTCGACGTGATAGATCGTGATGTGAGCGAATGGAAAGCCAGCGACGTAGGCGTACATGCCGCCATAGAAGAACCCGCCCGCCCCGGCGTAGGCGAGGATGCGGGGGTGACGGAGCAGTCGCCCGTAGCGTGCGAATGCACGGCCGAGTGGTTCGTGATTGCGCCGCTCCGGCGGTAGGGTGTCCGGCAGGGTGAACAGGGCCGCCGCCGTCAGCACGCCGATCACGACCAAAACCGAGAAGATCGCCCGCCAAGCCGCGCACCCCCGACGAGCTGACCGGACACGCCTGCATCAACCTCCGCCTGCCGACGCGCGGCAGCCTATACGCATGGGAGTTCGAGAAGGGCTCGCGCGTCCTGAACGTGCGGGTCGAGGGTCCGCTGGTAATCAACACCGGCTCGAGGTCGCTCAAGGCGGCCCTGGGCGGGCTGGGCCTCGCCTACCTCCTCGAGGACCGGGTGCGGGTCGACCTCAACGCCGGCCGGCTCGTGCGGGTGCTGGCCGATTGGTGCCCGCCATTCCCGGGCTGCCACTAGTACTACCCAAGCCAGCCGGCAGCCCACGCCGGCCTTCGCCCTGCTGGTCGAGGTGCTGCGCCACCGGGGATGAGTGTGGGCCTCGTACGCTCCCATACGGATGACGATGTCAGTCTGCGCGACCGGATCGAGCGGGGAACGGAAGCCGCAGCGGCATCCTTGAGGAAGTCTCCCGCTCCCCGTCGATCACCCGCCCATGATTCCCCGACGTCGCTGCAAAATCGCCGCCTTGCGCAGGACGCGTTCGGATGACGCCGGCGGGGCGTCCTATCCCACCGCTGAGGAAGAACGAGACGACGCTCTCCACCCCAGCGAGGCTTTCGCCGGCGGCCCCCGCGGGTGACCGTCGGGTGCCGGTTCAGCCGCGGATGTCACCGTGGAAGGTCGCGAAGGAGGACAGCACCTTCTCGGCGATAGCGTCGTCGACCGCGACGGAGACCCTGACCTTGCCGGCGAGGGCGGGTTCGCCCTCGGTCCCGGCCTTCAGGTGCCCGTCTTCGACATCAGCCCGCGCCGCCTCGGTCCCGGCCGTGTTCTCGTCCAAGGCAGGACCGACCTGCACCGCATTCCGATCAAGGCCGTGATCCTGCACGATGTGCTCGACGGCCATCTCCGCATCCCGGCGGGATTTGAAATCAGCTGAGATCGTCCTGGACATGTCGTCTCCGGTTTATTGCCGATGGGTCCGGAAGGATCGCGAAATATCATTCGGGATCGACTTCCATTGTCTTGGGCAAAGGGCCGGCGCGCGGGACCGTTCCGGTGGCGAACCATGAATACGGACGCGAGGGTGGAATTCACGATGCCGTCCGAAGCTGCATCGACCACCGTGCTTCAGGTCGCGGCAAGCTCCAACCCTGGACGTCCGTGACGCCTCGTCCGGAAATCCGACGGTCAGAGCGCTTCCTCCCTGTCCCGCCGATCTGGAGCCCCCTGTCTGTTCCCCGCCCTGGTTCAGCGCCCCTTCGGCCCAAGTCCCGAGGGATTCATTCGGCCTTGGGGGCGACGGCAGGCGCTAGCGACTGGGATGGGCCGGGATGCACCGTCATGGACGGAGGCTGGTTTGAAAGCTGCTGACGCGCCTCTGCGAGCTTGGCCTGGGCCGCGGCAAGCTCCTGCCGGGTCGTCCCGATCCGGTCCGCAAGGGCGGCCATCTCCTTGTTCCGAGTGGCCAGCGTCTCGGTCAGGGTCGCCAACTGCGCCTGGGCGTCGGCCTGCCTCTTCTGCAGCGCCTCCAGCGCCGAGGTCGCATCGTCGCGATCGGAAGCCAGCTTCTGGACGGCCTGCTCAGCCTGGTTCCGTTCGGAGATCACACGGTCCCGCTCGGACTGCGCCGTAGCCAGTTCCTTCTGCGTCGCCGCCAACCCATCCTTGGCTTGCTGCACCTGCTGGCCAACCTGCGAGCCGCCGCTCGCCAGCTTCTCACGATTGGCGGTCAGACCGTCGACGGCCCGCTCCAAGTCAGCCTTCTGCCTCGTCGCCTGCTCGGTCGCGGCGCGGGCATCGGCGAGATCCTTCTGAGCGGCGGCCGAGCCCTCGCGCGCCTTCTGCTGGCTCTCCTCGGCCTTGGCGAGGTCGGCGGTCTTGGCGGTCGCCTCCTGGGACATGGAGGCGATGTCGGATCGCAGCTTCGCCTCTTGCTGGCGCGTCTCCTCCAGCCGACGGCCGACGTCAGCCAATTCCTTGGTCCTGGCAGTCGCGGCCTGCTCGGCGGCCGTGGTGGCCTCCTTCATCGGCGCGAGCTTCTGCTCCGCCTGGGTAAGCTGGGCCTGAAGCCCGGTGAGCTTGGTCGTCTCGGCCTCCGCGGTGGCCTTCGCCTCGCCGGCCTTGCGCTCGGCCGCCTGTTGTTCGGTCGCCAAGCTCGCGGCCTTCGCCTTTGCCTCTTCCCCGGCCTGGGTCGCGTCCCGCTCCTGCTGCTGGGCGGATGCGATCTTCGACTTCAGTGCATCGAGGGTCCCCGCGGCCGCCCGCTGCTGATCGAGGTCCGATCGAAGCGCGACTTGCCGTGTCTCCAGGTCCTGGATGTGGTGATCCCGCACAGTCCTCTGCCTCGCACCGACGATGGAGGCGACGACGAGCCAAACCAGGAGGACCGCCGCCACGACGGCGAGGCTAAACGGCAGGGGCCTGCGGAGTTCGGAACGGTAGTCGATGGCCATGGCGGTCTCGCGGGCGTTGGAGGAACGGATCAGATCGACGTGGCAGCCTCGCCAGGGGTCGGTTCGGCACCGGCGGCCCCCGGCTCGGGGGTGGGACTGCTCGATGCGAGTTCGGCACGATCAGTCCTGACGAGGGAACCGATCATACCGAGGAGGGCGCGGTGCTCGGGGGAGCCGTCCGCCGCAGCAAGGAAAGCTGCGAGCTCGATGCGGGACGGCCTCCCGCCGGATGGCCCGTTCGGTTCATGCAAGACGTACACGTCGGCAGGGTCACCGCCGCGGCATAGGTACCAGCGGTCGTCGTTGGACCCGTCGTGGATCAGCGTGCGCATGGGTGGCATCGAGGGTCCCCATCGTCTCGTCCCCGATCGGGGACCACGCCTATCGTAAGCCTAACCCCGGACGGCAACCGTTCAGCGACGGCCGTGGATCACCATCGCAAGCAGGTATCCAATGGCTCCGGCCATGGCCGCCAGCATCAGCGGGGACTCCTTCGCATACTGTGCGACGACATCTCCACCCTGGCGGTAGGCACGCTCGGCCTCGGGAAGGGCGTCCCGGCCCCTATTGATCGCCTTGTCGGCGCGGTCGCTTGCCTGTCCGGCAGCGTCGCGCACGGCGTCCTTGGCCTGTCCGTACAAGTTCTCGACGGTCCCCTTTGCCTCGTTGGCCGTGCCCTTGGCCTGGGTCTCGCGGTCGCCTGTGACGTCACCGACGGCGCCCTGGACCTTGCCGCCGAGTTCCTTGGCGGCGCCGGTGATGCGGTTCTCGTCCATTGGTCAATTTCCATCCGGTTCAAGGTTGAGCTGGCCCGCTGCGAAACGCGCTTCGAGCCGATGCGAGGCACTGACTGATCCTTCGACACAGCCTTCCCGGGTCGCGCCTTCATCGAGCTTTGGTTGGCTTTCTTCGCCCGGTCGTCGGCCTTCGACGCGTGCTCGGCGGCCTTCTCCTCGTTGCCGGCGTCGATGTGTCGAGCGGCCTTCCGGTGTGACTTCGCCGCAGCCTCATGGTGTTCGGCGGCGTTGGCGTGCGCGTTTCCGGACATCTGTCCCTCCCGTGACGGGGATTTACGTGCCCCGGTGCGAACGTGGTGGCCGGTCGGTTCCGATCCTCGACACTGGCGGGATCGACCGGGGGTTCATCACGCCGGCATGCCGGCGACCGTAGACGGTAGCCTGCCGTCGGGGGTGTAGCGGTCCACCGCGGACGGCAGCTCGCGCGAGAGCCTGGACAAAAGGTCGTCGTGCGAAAGGCCGGTCTGCCGCGACAGCGTATCGAGGACGTCGGAACCGATGGCCGACCTCAGGTGGTCGGGCTTCATCTCGGCGTTCGGACCATGGTGCACCCAGGAGTCGGCGGCCTCGCCGTGGCCGTTCTCGCGAAAGCGGTCGACGAGCTGGCCGAGGCCGCCACTGAGCAGGCCACCGGCACCAGCACCCCCGAGAGCGCCTCCGAGATTACCCAGCAGGCCGCCGAGACCACCCTGTCCCGCGATCCCGCCCTGTCCGGCGGGCGCACCTGGGGTTGTGGGACCACCGTGGCCGGCTCCGCCGAGCATCTCCTGGATCTTATCCCGGTTCTGGAAGCCCGCCACGGCCAACAGGCCGAGCAGCGCCGTCATAGAGGGGAAGCCGTCACTCATTGGGTGTCTCCGTTCCGGTGAGAGGGGTCGTCGTGCCGATCAGCAATCGTTGTTGCCGGGCTTCACCACCTTGCCCTCGGGCGGCTTCGCCTCGTTGGCAGAGGGCGTCGCATTCGAGCCGACGTTGTTCATCGCCCCGACCGTCCCGGGGGATTCGGCCTTGGCACCGGGCGAGACCTTCGCGGTCGCGTCCCCGTCGACCTTCGAGGAAGCGTCCGCCGAGCCCTTCTGGCTGGCGCTGTTCGTGGTCGTTCCGACCGCACATGGCTTCGCCGAGGCGAGGCCAACGCCAAGAAGCGTCATCGCCGTCGCGACGGTCAGGGTGGTGAGGATCGTCATGGTGTTTCCTTCGGGATGGGGGGTGGACCGGGCAGGCGAGCGGCCACTACCGCGAGGGAACGGACTGTTCGGAAGCCGTCTCGACGTAGTCCGCGATGGCCGCGCGGCAGCCTGGCGAGACCTCCCGGGCGTTCCTGCGGAAGCAGGCGACGATCTCGGGTCCGTTCAGGTCGAGGCCGTTGCAGAGACGGGCATAGTCGGCGGAGCAGAAGGGTTTCAGCGACGCCCTGGAACCGGTCTTCTCAAGAGCCTGCGCGCCGAGCGGGAGGCATGACGATGCGACGGCCGCGAACACGACGAGGTGGCGGAGCTTGGTCACGGCAACGGGGCTTTCGCGAAAGGTGGACGTGGGATCGTACGGAGCCGGGACCGGCTCGAACCGGTCCCGGACTTGAGCGTTTCAGAGCGGCTTGCGCGCGGTGGTTTCCGTCGTGGTCCCGGTGGTGCCGGTACGGCTGACCGTTCCGCGACCGTCCTCGACCTCGACCTCGGTGTGACGGACCTTGTCGGTCACGATCTCCATCCGCTGGGCCGCATCCTTGCGGATGCCGACCTCACCGACGACGCGGGCGTCCTTCGACACGACCGCCTGCTCGCGCATCTCGGTCGCCTCAATGACCTTGTCCTCGAACAGCGCCATGTCGCCCGGGGTGACGGCGCGGTCGACGACGCGACGGTCGACGCTCACGGTCTCGTCGTGGAGGGTGACGTTCTCGCTGACGTCCTTCTCGACGGCGTAGGACCGAACCCGGACCCGGCCAGCGTCGACCATGCGCTTGCCGACGTTGAGGCGCTCCTCGACCACGGGGATGTAATCGGTGCCGGTTGCGGTCCCGCGGGCGGCGAGGTCCTCGGACGATCCGGCTGCGTGCAGGCTGGTGTCGCGGGTCCTGGCGGCGTGGTCGGACGACATCGCACCCTCACCGAGCGCTCCGGCGGCAACCGGTGCGGTTCCGGTGGTGGAACCGGTCGCACGACCGTCCCAGCCTTCCTTGCGCCAGGCGGCCTCGCGCTCGTCGAGATCGACCGAACCGTGCTCCTCCAGGATATCGGAGGCGGCGTGGACATGCGCGTCGTCGACCTCTGCGCTCAGCATCGTGCCGCCGCGGTGCAGTCCCTCGCCGTATGCGTGACGGTCCTCCTCCGGCATGAAGAAGTCCTTGATCGAGCCCCACATGCCTTCGTCGGCCTTGGTCGCGGTTCCGGCCGAGCCGGCCTGGGTGCCGGAAATCAGCTTGATCGCGCCGGCGGGAATGCCGAGGCCGACGAGCTTGCCCTGGGCGGCGACCGCCTCGGGATGGGTGTCGTACATGGCGGTGATGGTCTGGGTCATGATGTCGGCTCCTGTGACGGGTGCGTGGTGGCCTGTTCCGTGACGTGCCCCTCGGGGGACACGCGTTCGATCACGGCGTGCTGCCTGCGCAGCGTCACCGGCATCTCGACGTCCTCGCTCGCCGTGGTCCGGCGGATGTGCACCTCCTCCTTCAGGACGAGGCGTTTCTCGACGACGAGGATCTCTTCCAGCACCGGGATGATGGTCACCCCGGCCTCCGTCCTGACCACCGGGGGTGCCTCGCCCTCGGCGAGGGTCCGGTTGATGGGCACCCGGGTCACCCCGACCATGTCGCTGCGCAGGGTCTCGCGCAGGACTTGGTCGAGGGTGTCGGTTCGCGTGCTGACACGGACCCGTCCGGTCTCGACCGCACGCTTCTCTATGCGCGCAGTCTCCTCGATCAGCGGGAGGACCGCCTCCTCACCGATGGCGACCTCCGCCGCGGTGCCGAAGCGCGTCCCGAGCCCGTGGGGCTCGGTCGCGGCGGGATCGCCGACACTCATGCCCGGCGCGGGGTCAGGGTATTCGGGGCGGTGCGGGTGACGGTCGGATCGACGGCCGAACCGCGGCCGGCGAAGAAGGAGGCGAGCGCCCCGAAGATCAGCGCGAGGCCCCCGAACAGCGCACCCTGGGACACGCGGCGCGCCGTGGCGTCGGCGATCTGCTTGGACTGCTCCTTGGCCGAGGCGACGGTTTCCCTGAACTGCTGGGTGTACTGCGCGACCTGGGTCCGGGCCTGCTCGACCGGGATGTTCTGCGCCTTGGAAAGAGCCACGGCAGCCTTCTCCTGAGCGGCGGCCTGCTGTGCGCCGTCACCCGAGACGGCGGCGCGCATCGCGGTCACAGCGGCGTCCTTCAGCGCGGCCGGATCGGATCCGGTGCCGTTGCGGACATTGGACTCGATGTTCGAGAAAGGGTCGGTGACCTTGGTCAGCGACGGGGCGGCGGCCTGCGCCAGGGTCGAGACGGAGCCGCCCATCGCGTTGCCGACCCCGCCGATGGCCGAGGAGGCCGTGCCGAGGGCGCCGCTGACGATGCCGCTGGCGGCCGACGACAGCATGTACAGCACCACGAGGGTCGAGACCGCCCAGGCGAGGAGACCGTGATAACCCGCCGTCGAGGTCGAGGGCTTACCGGACAGGCGTCCGGCGAAGTAGCCGCCGGCGACGGCCGCCAGCACGCCGGAGACGACGAACCACAGGCCGGCACCGATGCCGAGCGAACTCGCCGCCGGGGTGCCATCACCCATCGGATCGACCGTCGAGAGGCCGATGCCGAGCCCCAGCATGTTCAGGATGACCTGCGAGATCAGGGCCACCGTGGCACCGGCAAGCACGGCACCCCAGGAGACGGAATGCAGCGTCATCGCGCGCATGTCCTCAGCGGGGGTGACCATGGTGGCCTGCGGCAGCTCGCGGTCGACGACGGCGCGGTCGGGTATTGGGCGTCCGGGGGATACGGGCGCGGGCTCGGTAACGGTGGCCATGGTGGATCTCCTAAGTATTGAGCTCGGAAAGCTGGAAGGGCGCGGTGGGTCAGACGACCCGGCGGCGGCCCATGACGATGTGGTAGAGCCACAGCACGATCACGGCGCCGACGATGGCGACGAGCAGGCTGTAGAGGTTGACCCCCGACACGCCAGGCTCGCCGAACTGGTTGAACAGGAAGCCGCCGACGACCGCGCCGACGACGCCGAGCAGGATGTCGACGACGAGGCCCTGTCCGGTGTTGTTGACGATCTTGCTGCCGATGAAGCCGGCGATCAGGCCGAGGACGATCCAGGCGAGGAGGGACATGACGGGCTCCATTAACTTGGCGTGCGGAAGGGTCCCGGCGCAGGGCCTGCGCGGGCTGGGATGAGTCTCGAAGGTGTGTTGGTTCGGCCGCTACGACCTCGATGGCCTGCGGGGTTGGTCGGGTTTGGTCTTTGTCGTGGCGTGCCGCGCCTTGGTCGCGACGATCTCGGTCGTGGCCTCCGCCTCGACCTTGGTGTCACCAAAGATCACGCCGATGGCCTGCTTGATCAGGGCTCGGGCATGATCGCTCGATAGAACCTTCCGGTCCTTGCCCATCCACCACACCTCTCTGTCCGGCTTAGCCGTCTTTGAGATGCCCGGATCGAGCAGAGCTACACCCACCGAATACTTCTATCGAAGCGATGTTCCGGCGATTTACATAAAAGTAATTAAGCCTAGGCCGCTTAGTGTTTTCGACCTGGTTTTCGCGTTGTATTTTTGCCGTAATGCTCAATCGACGTCTTCTCGCCGATCCCACGCTCCCTGGCCCAGACCACCACGGCGCTGCGGCGGTTGACACCGATCTTGCGGTACAGGCTCGCGACGTGGTTGCGCACCGTGCTTAGCGAGACCCCGAGCGCCTTGGAGATCTCCTCGTCCGTGTCGCCGCGGCAGATGCCCTCCAGCATATCGCCCTCGCGGGTCGTGAGCCTCTCGACCATCGCCAGCGGCTTGCCCGGCCTGGGAGGATTGCGTAGCTGGGCGAGTTTCTCGATCACGCCGTGGCTGAACCACGACGCCTCCGCCATGACGGATTCGATGGCCGCGATGAGTTCGACCTCCGTCCGTTTCCTCGACGAGATGTCCTGGACGGCGCAGAGAAGCCCGTCACCGCCGTTGACGGTGACCTTCTCGGCGGAGACGAGGCAGTCGAACTCGTCGCCGTCTTGGGTTCGCAGCCGTCCCTCGAATGCCCGGACCCTTCCGTAGCGCTGGAGCTCACGCTTGAATCGGGTCCGTTCCGCTTCCTCGGCCCAGGGCACGGACGTGGCGTGCGCGGCGTTCCCGAAGGTTGCGGCGTAGGCCTCGTTGACGCTGGTCGGGACCTTCGCGTCCGAACTCAGGAGAGCCGTCGGGATCGGGCTGAGCTCGAACGCCTTGGCGAAGCGCTCCTCGCTGAGACGGAGCTCCGCCTCGGCCTTCCGTCGGTCCTCCAGGTCGGCGAAGGTGAACAGCATGCAGCGCTCGCCGCCGGGCATCTCGATGGGATGGCCGGCGACGATGACGTACTTCTCGGCGTCGGACGGCACCGAAAGGCACGCCTCGCGTTGGCGGATGGTGGTGCCGGCATGGAGGTGCTCGACCGCGGAGGCGCGGCGCTCGCCTTGGCCAATGAGGTCGATTTCGGTGAAGGTCCGGCCGAGGACTTGGTCGCGGGCGTAACCGGTCAGCTCGACGAAGCCCTGGTTGACCTTGACGTAACGCAGGTCGGAGAGCCGGCACACCACGGCCGGGGCGGGGTTCGCCCGGAACATGCATTCGAACCGCTCCTCGGCCTCGTAGCGGTCGCTGGCGTCCTGCATCAGCAGGGCGAGGCCGTTTGGCGTTCCGGCATCGTCCGTCGTCACAAGTCCCCGCATCCGGTGCGTCCACGTCCTTGCGGGATCCCGGAAATGGTGGACCTCGACGACCGCATCGCGAAACGCCTCGCCGGCCAGGATGCGCTCGACCGGATGCTGCAGCGGCCCGACCTCGCGATGGTTGCGGTAGTGCAGGATGAAGTTGGCACGGTACTCGGCGACGGTGGCTCCGAGGTCACCGAGTTCGGTGACCCCATGCATCGCGAGGGCGGCGTCATTGGCGTAGGCGATGGTGTGGTCCGGCTCGATCAGGATGACGCCTTCCGCGAGACCGTCGACGACCTGCGCCAGTTGCCGTTGCTCGAACTGGGTCATGATGGCTCGCCTCGTTCGAAGGGCATCAGTGGCCGCCTCGCATCCACGCATGGGTGCCAACGTCCCAAACGATGCGTCGGGCAATACCCCAGACATCGCCGGCCGGCATCCTTGCCTTAGTCGGGAAGGCCGTCGCCTCGGACCGACGCGCGTTTCCGGACTAGGTGCCCCTGCAATCCGATCCTCGGCCCTCGACCGCTTCGGACTGGGGCATGACGAACGGCCCAACCGCATCCGCCAGGTTTTATAAGAAGGGTTGGCCCTTCCGAATGACCCGGTCGGCCTGCCTGGTCAGGCATCGGCGGTCGTCGGCAGTGGTGTCCGAGAGCATCGGAAGTCCGCCCCGGATGTTCCGGGATCTGCGGCCATACGGATGCTTTCGGGCTTCCGTCAGGCCGCTTTCTCCTGTCTGTGCCGAAGCGCTGCCATGGCCTCGTCCGCAGCCCTCCGCCCGCTGTCGTGAGCTCCGTGGGCAGTGGTGAAATCGAAGGGGTGGGTCGCCTCGCCCGCGAAGAACAGCCTATCCTCGAAGGGCCGGGCCAGCCGTGCACGCGCCTTGGATTTGCTTGGCAGGGCGCAACTGTAGGCACCGCCGATGGACGCTATCTGGCTCCAGGACGTCGCTGCGAGCGGCCGGATCGCCGATGCGACGGCGCTGCCGAACAGGCTGGCCAATTCGGCCGACACGAAGTCGAAGCCCGCGGCCGGACCGTTCTTCTCCAGGATCCGGGCGCCCTCGCCCCCGAGGAACGCCTCGATCACCGGCCATCCGTTGGGGCGGATCGAGTAGGCGGCAGACCGCGGGTCGTGCAGGTTGCCGTAGGCGTGCGTGTCCGGCTCGAACGCGGCCCCGCGCCCGATCTCCAGGAAAATTTTCTCGTTTCGGCCCAGCGGCAGGTCGGCGGCCGCGTCGCGCCAGGGTTCGGTACCGGCGGGAAGGCGGATCGCGTCCCCGGCCAGGACCGCGGTCGAGACCGTAAGGATGGCGGCCCCAGCGCGGACGGCGCCGGCGCGGGTGGTGACGGCGACGCCGTCGGCCGTCAGGTCGATCCGCTCGGCGGGCGTGGCGAGCCGCAGCGTCGTCGAGGGCGGCAGGCTGGCGGCGACCAGCGTGCCGTAGCCGAGCGGCAGGTGCCAGTTCCGGCCCGTCGAGGCATCGTCGTAGGCGAGGTAATCCGTGGCTGAGATCGCCTCGGGTGCGACGCCGCTCATGAAGCCGGCGATGGCCCGCACGTAGGCGTTCCAGGGCTCGCCGGGCTCCAGGGCGTCGCTGGCCCTGTCGCTGCCCGCTGCGACCGTGCGGAGCCGCTCCTCCCAGTCGCCGTAAGCCCTCTGCGCCGCCTCCTGGGCTTCCTCGTCCTCGGCGATGCCCGGGTGCGCCTTCGCCCATGGCGGCTCGCCCCGGTCGACCGGGAAGCCCGATGCCTCGGCGATACCGACCCAGGCATTGCGGTCGCCGGAGTGGAGCCACTCGCAGCCGAGGTCGAGCGGGTAGCCTCCGAGATCCTGCGTGTGGGCACGGCCTCCGAGACGCGACGACGCCTCCAGCAACAAGGCCGATGAGCCTTGTGCCGCGAGCCGCCGCGCGGCGCCGATACCGGCGGCGCCTCCCCCCACGATGATGACGTCGAACGTGTTGCCCATGGGCCAAAGGTGAGGAGGGACGGTACGACTTCCAAGATTCGTGCTGCTGCGGCGCCGCGGCCGTGACGGTTGGGTCCCGCCAGACGCCTCCGCTCAGGCAGGTACCTGAACGAGGCGGTCATCATCAGCGTTGACCATTGCCATGCCCGGCGCCTGCAAGACCAGCAATCGGTCGTCCTCGGCAGCGTCGTTCGCCTCGTGATCGGCGGAGACGAATTCGAGCCTCCCGTCGATCTTGATAGCCAGCAGGGGAATGTCGTCCGGCTGCCCGAGGGTATCCGGGCCGGTCACGACGAACCGCCAACCAGCCTCGTGCCGCCCGGCGAGCGCGTCGAAGCTGGCGTCCGCGGCACCGAACACCTTCCCGCGGGCATCCCGGCTGACGCCGGTGTCAGCGTGCAGCATGTGGTTTTCCGACGGCGCCAGTTGGTAGACACGCTCGCGACCGATCTCCGGGGCCAGCCTCGTGCAAACGAGGGCGTTGTAGAGCTCGTCCCTGGTCGCGGCGAGCAAGTGGTCCGGGGGATGGTCGGCCATCCCTTCCTCGGCGGATCGGGACAGGAGTTCGGCCTGAAGCGTCGGCACGCCCGCCTCCCGCGCGGCAAGCATGGCGCCAGGGTAGATGTCGATGATCACGACCGGCACGCCCGCCCGGTGCAGCGCGATCACCATGTCGCTCGCCCATGGGGATGCACCGACCACGGCGAGCCGCTGGGTATCGGCGGCGGTCGACAGGCCGAGCCGGCGGGCGAGCGGCCCCAGGGAGAAGCCGTGGGCGAGCACGGTCGCCACGATGACTGCGAACACGGTGGGCTGGATGAGGTCGCCGCCGGCATATCCCACCGCGCTTAGGCGGGGACCGGCCAGCCCGGCGACGGCGGCCGCGACGATGCCGCGAGGTCCGATCCAGCCGACGAACAGGCGCTCCCGCCGGGTGAGGTCGCTGCGCAGCGTGGCCAACCAGATTGCCGCCGGGCGAACCACGAACAGGATCGCGGCCGTCAGACCGAGGATGGGCGCCGACAGCTTGCCGAGGACCGCGAGGTCTAGGTCGGCGGTCAGCACGACAAAGAGGCAGGACACCAGGAGGACGACGAGGCTTTCCTTGAACCGACGAAGCTCCGCGAGACCCGGCACGTGCCGGTTCGCTAGCGCGATGCCGAACACGGTCGAACCGATAAGCCCGGCCTCGTTCATCAGAAGGTTCGGCACGACGTAGGCGATCAGCGCGAGCGCGAGCAGCGCCGGCGTCCTCAACGTCTCGGGGATGAGGTCGCGCCGGAACGCCCAGGCGATGAGGAACGCCGAGCCGACGCCGAGGGCGCCCGCCACCAGCACGCCCTCCGCGAGGTGAAGCATGAGCGCGGTGGCCGCATCCTCCCCGGACCCATGGGGCACCCCAACCAGGATCTCGATGACGACCGCGGTCAGGATGGCCCCGACGGGGTCGTTGACGATGGCCTCCCATTTCAGGAAGGCGGCCGAGCGTCGCTCCAGGCGGGCGTGGCGCAGGAGCGGCAGGATCACGGTCGGCCCCGTGACGACCAGGATGGCGCCGAAAACCGAGGCCGGTCCCCATAGCATGCCCCCGATCACGTGGGCGGCGAGCGTGCCCAGGACGAAGTTGATGGGCAGGGCGAAGGCGGTGAGCCGTAGCACCCCCTCGCCGGAAGCCCGCAACTCGCGGAAGTCGAGCGCGAGGCCGCCCTCGAACACCACGATGGCGACCGCCAAGCCGATTAGGGGCCGGAGGTTCGGTCCGAAGTCATGCGTCGGATGCAGCAGGCCGAGTACGGGCCCGACCATGAAGCCGAGCGCGAGCAGGAGGACGATGGCAGGAATGCGCAGCCGGGATGCGAGAACCTGGGCTGCGATGCCGCCGCCGACGACGCAAAGGACCGCCGTCGCCACACCGTTTTCCATGCAGGACGCTCCGGACCAGCGTCCGGACCTACCCCCTGGCAGCCGAACCGGGACCAAATGATGGGTGGGGATGGTCGCGCCGCTCCACCTCTGACAGGCGGGGCCTCACCTTACGCTCCGAGGCCAATCGAGGGGCCGAGCGACAGTTCCCGCTCACGCAGTGAGGCCGTGGTCGCATCCCCCCGGGTACGCGTCGACGGTGTCTGCGGGCGTCGCCAGTGACAGGAAGCCCCCCTTGATCAGCACCGGGTTTGAGCAGCGAGGCCCGATGGTGACTTGTGGCATCAACGTCAATGCCTTTTGCGCGTTATCCACACGCGTCCACAGCCTCGCTACGTCGTGGGCCTAACCGCTTGGCGGAACCGCCCCACCGTGTTCCACTTTTGTTCTGATGGATTCGTGGAGCGGGCGCATGCTGGTGCTGGACATCGTCGTCGGGTTGCCGACCCCCATCCCCATGCTTGCCCGTGCCGTCCGGGCGGGCTTCCCCAGCCCGGCCGAGGACTTCGTCGAGGAGGAGATCGACCTGCAGCGGCTGCTGATCGCGAACCGGCCGGCAACCTTCCTGGTGCGGGTGGCGGGCGACAGCATGCTGCTGGCCCGCCTGCACGACGGCGACCTCGCGGTGGTCGACCGGTCGCTGACCCCGCGCAACGGCGACGTGGTGGTCGTCGACATCGACGGCGAGCGCTCGTTCAAGGTCTGGCGGCGCCAGGGCCCGCGGGTGATCCTGTCCTTCGCCAACCCGCGCTTCCCCGAGTTCCGCCTCGCCCCGGACGCGGTGGTCGAGGTCTGGGGCGTGGTCTCCGGGTCGATCAACCCGAGGCGCCGCGCGGAATGAGCGCCCGGGCCTACGCCCTCTCGGACGGCAACTCCTTCTACTGTTCGTGCGAGCGGGTGTTCGACGCCCGGCTGGCCCGGGTGCCCGTGATCGTTCTGTCCAACAACGACGGCTGCGCCATCGCCCGGACACCCGAGGCGAAGGCGCTGGGCATCCGCATGGGCGAACCCTTCTTCCAGATCCGCGACATGTGCCGGTCGCAGGGGGTGAGGGTCTACTCCTCGAACTACGCCCTCTACGGCGACATGTCGGCCCGGGTGAACACGGTCTACCGGAGCTTCTCTCCCCGCATCGAGATCTACTCCATCGACGAGAGCTTTTTGGACCTCTCGGACGTGCGCGAGGCCGACCGCGTGACCCTGTGCCGGGACATGCGCGAGACGGTGCGGGCCTGGACGGGCATCCCCACTTGCGTCGGCATCGGTGCCACCAAGACGCTGGCCAAGCTCGCCAACCACGTCGCCAAGAAGGTGCCCGAACTCGGCGGGGTTTGCGACCTCACCGACCCGGTCCAGTACGACCATTGGATGGCCCGCATCCCGCCCGAGGACATCTGGGGCGTCGGGCCTGCCAACGCCCGCAAGCTGGAGGCCCTGGGCTGCGAAAGCGTCGCCGACGTGCGCGACCTCGACACCCGGGCGGCGCGCAAAGCCATGACGGTGGTGGGCGAGCGGCTGGTGCAGGAACTGCGAGGCATGGCCTGCCTCGACCTGGAGGAAGTCGCCCCGACCCGGAAGGGATGCGCGGTGACCCGGAGTTTCTCCGACCGCGTTGAGGACCTCGGCACCATGGAGCAGGTGGTCGCCGCACACGCCGCCAGGCTGGGCGAAAAGCTGCGGGCGGGGGGACTTGGCACCAACCACGTGACGGTGTTCTTCCATACCTCGGAGCACGACCGAGACCGACCGCAGCGGTCGGTCTCGTCGGTGGTGACCCTGCCGGAGGCGTCGAACGACACCCTCGTCCTGGTGAAGGCGTGCCTCCACGGCGTCCGGAAGACTTGGAGGAATGGGTACCGCTATTCCAAGGCCGGAGTCGTCACCACCGACCTCGTGCCCCTTGCTGCCTCGCAACAGGCCTTCCCGGGGTTGGGGCAACTTGACCGGGAACACGGGGCGGCGCTGATGAGCGCCCTCGATGCCTGCAATCGCCGCTTCGGGCGGGGCGCGGTCGTCCCGGGCAGCGCCGGGTTCGCCTCCAAACGAGAATGGTCAACCAAGTTTGACATGCGCTCGCCCCGGTACACGACCCGGGTTAAGGAGTTGCCGATCATCGCGGCGGCATAGGCTGTGAATCGGCTTTGAGGCATGACCCCGGCAAAAACTTAGCTAATTATTTCTCCAAAATGCAAAAATAGAGATAGAGATGGGGTCACTATCGGCGCCGACCGTGACCCCACCTCGAAGTAAAATTCAGCACCTATCTCAACGCATTGAACTCAATTCCGGGAGGGGTGAGGCTTCGACGCCTATTGAAATTTAAAAACTGACTTCGAATCTTCACTGTCTGCCGGAAGGCCTTGTGTAGAAGGCTCCGCATTGCAAGTCGCAAATTAAGGTTCTGTCGCGTTGGTTGGGTGCAGTCTTGTGTCCGGCCTGTCGATGCAGTCGTGCATGTTGACTGCTGGCCCTGATGGTATCCGCGTGATGGGTCCCACTCTGCCTTGCGGGCTATGACGCCCTGGACATTCGGCGGGGTGTCCTGGCTCCCGGTATGATCGGTTCACCATGTCGTCTCTGGCCGGCGCGGGCCGATGATGCAGACTGCGTGGCTGTCGAATTTTCAGTCCCTGCGACCCAGCCAGACGATTGACGCACGCCTGAATTGCATGTCTTTCCGAAACTCAATCGTGCGTTATGGAGTTGGGGCGATCGACGCCGCGGCCAACCCTGGTCGTACTTTTCCGAAAGTCGACTTCGAATGACCGCCCTCGTGATTTTTAACAAATGTCCGAAAATGGCAACCGATGCTGATCGCACGATCGGCAGCCGCATCGCAGCGCTCCGGGCGGCACAGGGCTTAAGCCAAACGGCACTTGGGAACGCCCTCGGCGTCAGCTTCCAGCAAGTGCAGAAGTACGAAAAGGGTCGCAACCGCGTCGGTGCCGGGCGGCTTCAGGCGATCGCCGATGTTTTGAAGGTTCCGGTCGAGACCTTCTTCGCCGGTCGGCCAGGATCGGCCGGGGCTGAAGCCGCGACGTTCTTAGACGATGCGAAGGTCATGGAACTTGTGATGGCGTTCACGGGAATCCCGGACGACGCAACCCGCGACAGCGTCCTGTCGATCGTGAAGGCAGCTGTGCGCCTGCGACCGGAATCCGACGCGGCCTGACCACTTTTCGCGATGTAACGCTCAGACCGCCCCCTGAGACCTGGCCGGGCTCGGCAGGAGAGTCCAAGGGATCGAACACGATCGGATCCCCCCGGCCTGGAGGCGGGCCACCGGCCGGTCAATGCCCATTTGGGCGCCGGCATAGTCCCACGCAGGGCGGCACACACCTGATGAACGCCGAACGGCCGGGGTGTTGGCTGGCCGAGACGATGCACGTCGCGCGTGGCCAAGACTTGAAGGATGCCGGCGCACGGGCGCCAGGCTGGTTCGGGCTACGTCTCTCAGGCGTTCGTCCTTGAGCGCCGGATCAAGTGTCAAGGCCCGGCAGGTCGCCTCGGTGGCGGCGATCGGGCCAGAGCGTGGCGCGGGCCATCGGCGCGATCGCCACCCGCGCGTCTATCATGTGCCGTGTTACCGTGTCCGGGAGGCGTAGACGCGCGACGACGGCCTAGAGCCCGACGCGGTCGCCCAACCCTGCGCCGGCCGGTAGAGGGCCGAGGCCTTCCCGCGCCGATGAGGCAAGGTCCCGGCGGCCGAAGCGTCCCGGGCCGTAGCCGCAACGCTGCTCACGAACCATGGCGACCCGTAATGTCGGTAATCCGCCGCGGGTGGCAGCACCAGCTGGTTCAGCGATTTCTCAGCCTCGGCAGGGCGTCTCCGATCGTGCGCTTAATCGGTGCCCCGGTTGGAGGGGCGTCGCAGACGAGATCCACGCGCCGCCGACGCTAGGGACAGAAATCGACTCCAATCACCGCGGGCCATCACACAGAATTGGAGACGCAGCCAAATAAAGAGCGGCCTCATGAGCAGGCAGAGGCTGGCTGATCAGAAATCCCTGGATCTGCGCGCAGCCTTCCCGCCGAACCAGGCTGAGCTGCTCAGCAGTCTCGACGCCCTCGGCAACGATGCCCATACCCAACCGCTCGCCTATGCCGACCACAGCCCGCACGATCGCGGCCGAGTCCGCGCGGGCGATGTCGTTAACGAACGTGCGGTCGAGCTTAATTTCGTCAAATGGGAAGATCCGCAGGTAGCCTAGCGACGAATAGCCGGTGCCAAAATCGTCGAGCGCGATCCTCACACCACGTGCGCGTAACGCGTGCAGGCTAGCGAGCACCGAGTCCGCGTCATGCACAAGAACACTTTCCGTCACCTCCAGTTTGAGCCGGGTAGGCGACAGCCCACTGGTCGCGAGTGCCAAGAGCACAGCCGCCTCAAGTCCGCCACGCCGTAACTGGACCACCGAGACGTTTACCGCCACGCGGATCGGATCCGGCCAATCGACGGCCACACGGCAGGCCTCCTGCAGTGCCCAAGACCCCAATAGAACAATTAATCCGGTTTCCTCGGCCAGTGGGATGAAGATGCCGGGCGAGATCTCGCCGTGCACTGGATGCCTCCAACGCATCAAGGCCTCGAAACTGAGAACGACACCCGTCGTTGCATCAACTACAGGCTGGTAGAACAATCGGAACTCGCCGCGGCGGATCGCTTCGCCCATGTCAAGGGCAAGTTGGCTGCGCAACGCGATGCGGACGCCGGCATTGGCCTCGAATTCTCTGCACATGTTTCCGCCGGCGGCCTTGGCCTCGTAAAGGGCGATGTCGGCGCGCTTAAAGATTTCGTCGGTACTGACGTCCCTCTTGAGCGCAAGTGTGAGCCCGATACTGATGCCCACCTCAACCGTCCGCCCTTCAAGGGTCATCGGCTGGCTGACCGCCGCGATCAGTTGCTCCGCCAGGTGCGTGGCGTTGCTTGGCAGGTCGAGATGCGTGAGCAGGACCGCAAATTCGTCACCGCCGAGACGCGCCAAGGTGTCGTAGGGGCGCAACACCGCCGTCATCCGATCGGCCACAAGGCGCAGAAGGGCGTCTCCGGCCGGATGTCCGAGGCTGTCATTGACCGCTTTGAACCGATCAAGATCGCAGGCTAGCATCGCAACGAAGCCGTGCGTGCGGTGTCCCTGCGCTACGGCTTGGTCGAGGCGATCCCAGAATAGGGCCCTGTTCGGTAAGCCCGTGAGCGCGTCGTGCAGCGCCAGATACCGGATCTGCTCTTCTGCCCGGCGCCGCTCAGAGATGTCGCGCAGCGCCGCCACGTAGCCGATAGCGCGATCGTCAGACGGCTCACGCACCACCCGGACTGAGGCTTCGAGCCAGACGTGATGCCCCGCTTTATGCTGATAGCGCATACTCGCGACAAATCGGCCCTGGCGCTCGCCCTGCGCCTTGGTCCAAAGCTCGGTGAACATATTCCGTTCATCGGGATGGACGTGCTCGAGTTGCACGCTTCCGACGAGTTCCTCCGGCTCGTAACCCAGCACGGTACGTACGGCCGGCGAAACGTAAAGGCGGCGCAAGTCGAGGTCGCCGAGGATGAAGATATCGTTGGAATTTTCGGCCAAGAGCCGAAAACGGCGCTCGCTGTCGCGCAATGCGGCCTCCGCGGCGTTCCGCTGCGTGACGTCGGTGAAGGTTCGAACTAATCCGCCTTCCGGGATCGGCACGGTGCGGACATGGAGCACCGTGCCGTCCGGCCGCGAGCGCTCATAGTCTTCAATCATACTATCCGAATGTCCCTCTTCCAGCCATCGCCTCAACGGCTGCGGCAAGTGGGCAAACTCCCCCCGGGCCGCCTGACAGTTTCGAACATTGGCGAAAGCTGCCCCCCCGCGCAGAAGATTCTCTGGAACATTAAGCATCTGCAAGACGCGTTGGTTATAGACACGCACGCAATCGTTAGCGTCAGTCATTATAAGACCCTGATCGATATGCTCCAGGATCGTGCGAAAACGCATCTTCGACATCTGCAGCTATCTCCCGAACCGGATCAGGTCGGTGACATCCACGACCACACCCGAGATCGCTGCCCGTCCACCCGACCCCTCGCGCCCCGTCCATCCGTGACCCACAACTTCCAGCACAGAGCCGTAGGTACGCAGCATACGGCTGAGTCCAACAAAGGCGCCATCAGCGTAGTTTAACGTGCCGCGCGTTCCCCGGTGAAACGCACGGAGTAGACGCGAACGCTCCCGCGGGTGATGGCTGACGATGTGCCGTCGAAGACTGATAAAGCCGTCCGCCCACACCTCCCGCTTGAGAGGGCGCCCCAACGCCTTGCACAAAACCACGCGACCGGTCGTCTGATCGATCGTCCAACGACCGATGCCGGGGATCTGACGACCCCGACGCTTTGCGCCTGGAGCGTTCTGCACATGCATCTGCCAAACAGCGATGACCGCTTCCTCGCGAGAGTTCGTGTGCAGGCGCTGACGTCGCCGCCCAGCATACAAGCCAGCCCGCGAATTGCAATCTGTGAGTGCATTATGGAATCCTTTTCAACCAGAGCGGTTAGGGGCCTCGATCGAGGTGAGGAAGACGGTCGGCCAGACGGTCCGAAGTTAGAGGCTTAGTCGAAAGACGGGGATGGACGCCCGGTTTGGACTCGAAACCCGTACGGAGATCACGATATCGGTCTGGAGCGTTTCCACGTCGCCCGCGGCTTCTGATCTCAGTTGCTCGATATCATTCATCGCCAAATGGCAATTTGCCGTTCGATATGTGCCTTGGTTGTCTAACTATATCTTCGTTTTCAGCGAATAATCTGACAAACCGCGGAATACTTACTGAGAAAGCTTGCCCTGGCCAGAAATCATGCTGGGGCCGTCTGTGCCTCCAAGAGACCTCCCACCCAGGCCCGCGCGACCATAATTCGTTTTTTTTTCGCTAATGGGTTGCATTGATCGGAGGAGAACTCCATTCTGGGTTGCAACGAGGGATCTCGGCCACGTCCCCCATTTCGGGCTGAACAGCCGGCTGAATGGGTATCGAGTGGGAGCAAACCAATGCCCAAAGCTATCTTATACCGCAATGATGAGTGTGACGGGCAATCGAAGTCGGCTATTGTCTATAGGAATTTTGAATTTGCACTACGCCGTTTCGCTCAGGCCGAAGGCCGCGAAGTTCATTCGAACTTCAGACCGGAAATTCTAGGCGAAAAACGCCCATGTACGATGTATAGGAGTATCCATAGCGTCATAGCTATCGGGTTGGCATCCCACGAGCGTCTGTCGAATGTCATCAGAACCAGTTTGATCTACCTAGATCCCAAACCTTCGAAGCTTTCCACCGGCGACGACATCGCAAATTTGTTGAACGGCATTGGAAGCACCAGGAAACAGTCGCGCGTCCGTCTGCTCGGCGACCGAGCACGGAAGGCATCGGTCTTAATCCAGCACGACCAAACCGCGGCACACGATCTTCCCCCTCTCAATCTCAACCTGAAGTCTCCGCGGACGGCCTCGGCGCCGAGGCTGGCAGTGATCAATCATCTCGATCGCGACTGTTTGGCGCGGACGATAGTCGGGCGACTCATTGCCGAAACATCTTATTTCATCGACGGGTATGGCATGTCTGGTGAGTCGCACAATCGGACCCGTTATCTTGGCGACGATCAGATCAGTGATACCGCTTCGTGGGTGCATATTCACATCGGTTCGCAGCAAACCGACTCGGAACGCCTCCGGATATGCGACAGCTGGCAAAGCCGAGTTCCAGTCCTTCATTTCGACCTGAACACGACGATCCAGGGGCGCAGCGAGGGCCACGAGCTGAAGGACGGTGGGGATGTCCTCCGGTGCAACACCTACAATGAAGCCAGTGATCTCCTGACCCTGCTACTCGAGACGCCAAGCCTCTACAACCAACTGATCGAAGGCGGCCGGGCTTCTGTCGCGAGCGCAGCACAATCATGGCAGACATTGGTACAGGAGCTTGCGGCGTGATCCTGCGGATTGGCTGGCTAACACCGTTTACAAATCGATCCGGTGTGGGGACTTTCAGTAAAGCCGTAACAGATGCGATGCCTGAGACATATGGCGACCATCGCATCGAACTGAGTATCGTGACACAGATATCCGATGGATTGTACGAAACCAAACACAGGATCATTGACATCGAGAAAACAGCATCGGACAGCAATTTTTACAGTCTTTTTGATTTTATAATATACAACATTGGTAATAACGAAGAACATCATAAGCATATCTTTGACGTACTTCGAAACTATCCCGGAATTGTTATCTGCCACGATTATGTTTACCAGCACGTGCTTGCAAAAATTGTCCATGATCGCGGGAGTATGTTCGCGGATTATGTCGCAATTGCCGCCCGTTACGGGTCTCTAACCGATCTGCGCCGCGTGCGTCAGTCGAACATTACCCAGCCGTATGGATTGCGATACGCCGTGTGGGACTCTGAGATGAGTGGAGATATGCCGCTCGGAACTCCACTGTTTCAGCTGGGCTCAGGCCTGGTGGTGCACTCACGATACGCTGAGCGATATAACTCACAGCGATTCTCTGGTCCGGTTCTATGCCTCGGCATGCCGCATGATCAGCGGCCACATGCGATCTCTACGGACTCAGCAGCTCGAACTAGGCGACGTCGCACGATTATCTCCTTCGGGCATATTCAAAGCACGAAATGTATTCACGACGTTCTCGCGGCTATCGCCGATTCACCTAAGCTACGGAGCAAGATCGTCTACGTAATAGCGGGCTTCGCTAGCGATGCGCATTATCTCCAAAAGTTGTGGGACTTCGTCGCGGAAAACAATCTTGGTGAATGTGTGCGCTTTGCGCTAAACCTGAGTGACGCCGCACTGGAAGAGCAATGCATTGAGGCCGATGGCTTCGTGAACCTTAGGTTCCCGAACACGGAAGGCGCCTCGGTGTCGCTGATTGAGCAACTCCTAACTGGCAAACCGGTCGTGGTTTTTGATACTGGTTGCTACTCGGAAGTTCCAGACGATGCAGTTATAAAGGTTGCTGCGTCTCGGAGCGTGGAGGCTATTGCCAGTGCGCTGTATCGGTTGCTGGAAGAACCGGACATGCTCGCCCGGATCGGCGCGCGTGGACGCGACTACGCGCGACTGATCGACTGTCGAAGCTACGCTTGTCAAGTACTGGGGTTTATTAAACAGCACGAGGCTTTGCTTCGCAGGCGAGCCCTCGTCCACGCGGAGTCCTTCCTCGAGGGAACGCGCCTCTATGTTGAAGGTGTCGCAGAGGACGCATCGTGGGAGCGGGACTTGGCGTTGGCAAGAGAATCCCTCGATCTCCTAGAGCAGGGGCGTCTCGCAGACGATCCTGTTTTGATAGAAAGCCTGGATACCGAAGCTCTCGTCGAATTCGTGCAGGCGGCAATTCTGCGTTCCAGCACTAGCCGCCGCTTGACCGTTGCGCTGCATCGATACCTTGCTGGAAAGTTAGATGTCGTTCGTAGGACACGGACCATCAAGGCGGTTAAAACAGCCATTGAGACGTTTGACCCCTCTCTGATCGCCCTGTTCCCGGACATAGTCCCCTACGACGACATCACATTCTGGGAAGTCGTGGATGCCGTTACAGACCAAGCGCTCATCACTGTTGCCCATGCTGCCACCTATGGATCGCTCCCCAACTGCTCGCCGGTTCCGAGATCTCCAGACGCGTTCAGTCCATTATCGCGCGTGTATCTCGCTGATGCCCTGGAGCGTCGGCCCTCCGGCGAGAGAAAAGTATCTTCAAAAGCATTTGAGACATTGACAAAGTGGCTCCGGGCCGCCGCAGGGCCGGAATGTGACATCTATCTCGACCCATGTCCCGTTGGGCAACTCATCCGAATAGGTTCTGACGAGCAGGTACGGTATCTAAAGATGGTTGGGTTCTACGAAATCCACGGGGACCATGTCTGGACTATGCCCCCAAGCGCCTGTCTCTTCGTTTTCCCTGCACCGCGGGCGAAAAGCATCATGCTGTATGGGAACACGATGGACAACGTCGAGGATATTCAGATTGCGATCACAGCCCAGACGCGCGCGGGTCCAATAGAAGCGCGGCAAGTCCCGTCAAACGCGGGGAGGGTGTTCGAGATTGCTCTGCCGGATGAGCCGGAATACTCGCAAGGCAACCTATTGCAGCTATTTATCAATAGTGACGGATGCCGTTCGCCACGCGAGATGGGGCAGTCTGAAGATTTTCGAGCTCTCGGATTTCAGCTTAAACAGGTTCAAGTACTGTAATAGTTAATCTCAGCGATTTTGGTTATCACGCGGATACGCTCATGAAATTACTCCTCTACGGCGGTTGCCATGCTGTCATCATCAAGCGTTTGATAGATGAGCTGGGACCCGCTCACCGGCACCAAGTCGAGTGCCTCGTGAATTTTCAGCTGATCAATTCAGGCAAGTCTTTTCCTTATGAAAGTCTGCCTGCGTACGACGCGGTTATATATTCGCCCATTAGCAATAAGGGTGAGTATAACACCAGCTTCCTCGACGAGGCATGCTTGGCGGCCAACGTGCAGGCTATCCGCTTTCCGTGGCTGGAATGGCATGGTTACGCGCCTAGCGCGCAGAAAAAGCTTTTCTGGGGCCATCACGGCTGGTACTTTCCTGAACTCGTCTCAAGTTCCTGTAATTTCACGAACTTCGATGATTTTGTTTACTTCGCGCTTAACGAATTTCCGTCGTACGAAACTATTAAATTGAGCTATGAGTATTCTACCAATCGAATCATTGACCAGGAAATTGGCTCCAAATGTGAAATCAGGGTGAGCGACTTTATATTAAACAATTACCAGGATCGTCGATTGTTTCTGATTCCTGATCACCCGACGACGTATCTGTATCAATATATTTTAAATGAAATCGAGGCGCTTGTCGGTACACCGCTGGTGTCGGCCTGGCCATCGAACCTTCCGGAACTGCAGCCCGAGGAGCGAACGCCGATCTTGCCCCGGATCGCTTCTGAAATGGGGCTAACTTTCAACGATACATCGTGGTGTTCGGAGACGCAGCCGTTAAGCGCGATGGATGTCAATGCTTTCCTCGCCCTACATTTCGAGGCTGGCCGGGAAAGGCACCGAGAGAGGATGGAAGGGAGCGACGTCGTTCTGGCCACGGCATGCCGCCCGACCTGGGCGAGCTCGGTCGCGAGGGGCCCCGACGTATCCACGCCCGTCGACCTTCCGATTTTTACTCAGGTCCTCATGCGCCGCTGGGCGATCGATGAGGGGAGTGACCATTTCACAGGCGACGTCTTGGCGGCACTGAGTGGTCACGGCGGTGGGATCCTTGCTCGTCGCCTCGGAGGCTTGAGCCGCTTCCGCACAGGGGATTGGATTTTTAGGTCGTAGGGGTGGGGGATAATGGTTCAGCCCGCGATTGACATTGTGCATTCGCGTCCATGGGCGAACGATCACTGCGAGATCCGGATATCTCCAGACTCAGTATATGGTGGATGAATTCATTCGTTATATCAAAGCGCTCGTCGCTCACCGCGGCGGTTCGAGCCCGATAACCCTGTATTCAAGCGGGAATTACCACCGGTCCGTATCCGTCATGTCTTTGTGGCATGAATCTTAAAAATGTGAAATTGAGATATACATAATCGTTCGTTGTTGCCATTCCCATTGCTGGTTTTATCCAATGGCATCGTAAATCGATCGACCCCCTTCGTAAGTCGTCAGATTTATAAAACAATTCATACAAATCAATGCATATTTTCCTGTGTCTGTCGAGTAATATAGTTTTTGACTAACAATACAACTTTCATATGTATTTATTCCAACAAAAGTGATTTGCTTCAGTCTTCGCCGATACGTATTGATTGTTAGCAAATCAATCCCCGAGCCTGAGCACCTATACCCTGTCCGACCTGACTCGAGGTTTTATGATGACAGTACGAGCCCGAATACAATCAAGTGAGCTTGCTCCTTACGAACCTCGACAATCACAGGCAGACTTAAAAGACTGTTTTTTCTACCATACCATGACTTTTAGAGACGGCAGTGTAGCACAGGGCGCGTGGGATCTTCGTGGCCGGTTTTCCGATTACATTGGGCATGTCAGCCTCAATGGTTGCCGCGTCCTCGACGTCGGAACGGCGAGTGGATTTCTATCGTTTTCCGCAGAACAGGCTGGTGCGTGCGAAGTAGTCAGTTTCGACCAGGATACGGCGAAGCGCCAACATTTGCTGCCGTTTGCGGGCAGCCTCTACATGGTCGATCATGCATCTTGGGTGCGGAATCATGATCACGCTATGCAGGCTTGGAAGAACGCTTACTGGTACACTCATGCCGATCAGGGCTCTAACACAAAAGTTGTATATGGAGACGTGTATGATCTTCCAGCAGGGATCGGAGTATTTGATGTTGTGATTCTTGGAGCTATTCTTGAGCACCTCGGCGATCCCGTCCGCGCAATTGGCTCCGTATCAAAAATCTGCACCACGCGTCTCGTCATCAACACCGACTACATTTGTGGCGAAGAGCCAATGGCGCGCTTCAATGGATCGCCAAATTTCCCTGACCATAACTATATCTTTTGGACATACACGATCGGTACCTACCGACGGATCTTACAAATTTGCGGTTTTGAGATCGAGAGAATTTATGAAGACGTCTTCTTAGGGACGCCCGACGAGTTTGGCGGCCTCCGTCCTCTAATGCCGCGTGCAGCAATCGTTGCTCGACGGGTCGCTTCGCCTTAGCCACCCCAGCAATTCTGGGGGCGAAAAAATACATGCCTGCGATCCGTAATTTGCGGACAAAGAAAGCTTCTGGGCGGATGGAGGCCACATACGGTTGGCGGAAAACTCCATCTTCAAGAGGTTGAGCCGCCCATACGAGCAATTGTTGGTCTTAAGAAGTTTCAAGCCACGGCTTTTTGCCTCTTCTCCAAAAATGCCAACTTCGCTGTCTCGACACCGAGCGTCCTTGCCGGTGATCCACGTGGTTTTCTGCCCAGCCAGCATCTATCCTGGCTATTGCGGTGCGCCGATCTTGTAGCCTTAAATCCATCCGGGCGTTTCCACGAGGCCCTTTGCTACTAAGTCGTCGGGATTATTCAACTGGAAGTAGCGTCAATCGGCCTCATGCAATCTGAGCTTTCCAGTCGGATAAACATGTGTTGAGAAATGTGCTGCATGGAGCCGATTGGCGGTCGGGTGCTCTGTACGGTTGGGGGAAGTTGATGGTGTCGTTCAGTATGGCTTAGAGCGCCTAACAGAACGGCACCGAGCGGGGTTTTCAGCGTTGGTTTGGCATGGCCAGACTGCTTCTTCCCGTTGATCTCTGGGATGAGATCGCGCCGCTCCTCCCGCCGCCTCGGCCGCGTCCGAAGGGCGGGCGTCGTCCAATTGAGAACCGGGCCGCACTCACGGGCATCCTGTTCGTGCTGCGCTCGGGGCTGCCGTGGGAAATGCTGCCGGCCGAGATGGGCTGCGGCTCCGGCATGAGTTGTTGGCGGCGACTGCGGGATTGGCAGGCGGCGGGCGTTTGGAGCCGTCTGCATGACGTGTTGCTGGAGCGCCTGCACGCAGCAGGGGAGATCGACTGGAGCCGGGCTTGCCGGGACAGCGCGTCTGTCCCGGCCAAAAAGGGGGGCCTGCCACCGGCCCGAACCCGACGGACCGGGGCAAGGCGGGCACGAAGCGCCATCTCGTCACCGACGCGCGCGGCACGCCGCTCGGCTTCTGCCTGAGCGGTGCCAACCGGCACGACACCGTCATGATGGCGGCCACCCTCGATGCCATCCCGTCTGTGCGGAGCGGTCGGCGCGGACGACCGCGACGCCGTCCGGACAAGCTGCACGCTGACAAGGCCTACGATGCCAGACCTCGCCGCCAGGAGTGCCGAGCGCGGGGGATCGTCCCACGCATCGCACGTAAGGGCATCGAGAGCAGCGAGAAACTCGGTCGTCACCGTTGGGTCGTGGAGCGCACCCACGCCTGGTTCAACCGTTTCCGTCGATTGCCCATCCGCTATGAGCGACGCGCAGACATCTACGAGGCCTTCACGAGCTTCGCCGCCAGCCTCATCACCCTCAACCAGATCAGACGGTTCTGTTAGGCGCTCTAAGTACGCCCTTCAGGCGGCAGGGCTGATCGGCACTTGGAGCACGAATGTTGCTGCAGGTCGCTCTGTGCTCGATGTAGGCGCCGCAGCCCTGCTGGCCGGTAGCGCCAGCCTCGCTGGCAAGCCGCTTTCCCTCGAAGCTGCTCTGTACCGCACGCATCCGGATGACCGAACTTGGTTGTTTGACCGCATCAGCTATGTGCGACAGACCGGCGGTCCGTTCTCAGCCGAATTCCGTGTCTTGGATGAGCGCGGCGAGGTCCATTGGGTGCTCAATCGGGGCGCCCTAGTGCGCAACGGGTTTGGCCTCATGCAGGGCCTCGGCATTTATATCGATACCACTGATAGTCATCAGGGCCCCTTCACTCCACCGGCCTCAATGAATCAAGATATCGAGGACTCACTGGTTGCTGCCGCGGATCGCTGCATCGAGATACATCTAGCTCTCAAGCAGAGTGCTATACGGACCTGCACAAGCTTTCAGGGTTCCTTCTGTTCGAAATCGGCCGCGCGCTCGCACGATTTTGACCGCATAGGCCGCGGCACGGGCGTGGACGGCGTGAGCGAGCCGACAGCATGGAAGGCACCTGCAGTTGCGCATGGCCCTCGATTGGTCCGCGTGGGTCGTCGGCCAGGCCGGCGTCGAACCCTCGCGGTTTCAGTTCGCCCACTCGGGGCGCATCATCCGCCCACCTGCGCGCCGTGCATTCTCAGCCCGTTGCGGCGACGCGGTCAGCGAGATCCTTTAACTCCTGGCGCAGGTCGGCGAGCTCGCGGTCGCCGAGGCCGGTACGGCAGACCACGGCCTGCTGTGCCGTCGCGACTTGGTCCTCCAGCAAGCGGCCCGCCTCCGTCAGGGCGACGAGGACGATGCGCCGGTCCGCGGCGCGGGTCCGGATCACGAAGCCAGCCGCCTCCAGCCGGTCGACCAAGGGCGTAATCGCGCTGGACGTGAGTTGCAGGCGGGCGGCGAGGTCGTGCACTGCCGTCACGCCATCCTGCCAGAGCGCCAGCATGACGAGGTACTGCGGGTAGGTCAGCCCGAACTCGCCCAGTAGCGGCCTGTAGGCGCGCACGACCGAGTTCGTAGCGGCGTAGAGGGCGAAGCAGAGCTGGTCGTCCAGCCGCAGGCCGCGTTGCTTCGTCGACGTTGCCACTGGCCGCTGCTCCATTCAGACTTTAATCATTCACGCGTGAAAGACATTGTCAACGGGCTGTATCTTGTGCGGCGGGAAACGCGGCTAACAGGCCTGCCTTTCCCGCTCTCTGAGCGTCCGCATCCGCGAGAAGTCGCCCGAAAGCGGACCGGCGCCTATCCACCGGACCCAGTCGTTCAGAGGCGCTCGCCCAAGCGGCTGGGTTTGGCCGAAAGCCGAATGACTGCTTCTGATTGATCCCGCGCTGAAACGGACACGGTCGCCCTGGCCATCGGTTTGAGGCACCAGTCCGTTATCGCGCACGCCATTCGCGGTGTTCGACCGGTCAGCTATTCAGCTGGATGCCTGCTCCGGCCATGCCGGACAGGACGTGGCGCAGCAGATCCGATCTCACCCGCCCCTGGCTGCCGGGCACCGTCCGGACCAGCACGGCCATCCTGACGGACGCCTCGGACAGGGCCGTCGCACCCAGAAACGCGGGCGGCGCGGTGAGCAGGGTAGCGAGCGTCTCGTCGGCCTCCACCGCCGCGATGGCCGCCGTGATCACGCCAGCTGCGGCTTCGTAGGGCACGCCGTGTGGCACATAGATCGGGACCTCAAGCCCCGCCCAGTCGCGCGAGAAGTTCGTCACCGCCTTCAGCTCGCCGAAGGCCACCGTATGCATGTGCCCGCTGTCGTCGCGCAGTCGGACCGAGCGCAGCGAGAACGCCTCGACCCGACCCTGCAGGCCGCCGCTCTCGATCGTCTCGCCGACTCGGAACGCGTCGTCGAGCAGCAGGAAGAAGCCCGCGATGACGTCACGGACCAAGGCCTGCGCCCCGAAGCCGATCGTCAGGCCGACCACGCCAGCCCCGGCGAGCAGCGGGCCGATCTGCAGGCCGAAGGTCGAGGCGATGCTCAGGGTCGCCGTGACCGCGAGCGCGACAAGCACCACCGTCCGCAGGGCGGGCAGGACGGTGGCGAGGCGATCCGTGCGCGAGTCGCCGTCCGCCCGGGCGAGACCACGGTCGATCAAGCTGCGGACAATCTGCCAGGCAAGGTCGGCGCCGAGTAGGATCAGCAGGGTGAACACGATCTGGGTCGTAGCGGCTGCGCCTAAGCCTTCCTCGGACCCGGGCGCGCCCCTAACCACCAGCAGCAGTCCCGCGATCAACGCGACGTTGCGGGCGGCGTGGGCGACGATGCGTTCCTCGCGTGTCAGCGCTCCCAAGCGGTTCGGACCGAACGCGATCGTGCGCGCGGCGTCGCCGAGCGCCAACGCCAGCGCCGGCGCGAGGCCCAGCACCAGCGCAGCCCAAGCCACGGCGGAGAGGCCGGCCTGGGCCAGCAGCCACGCGGTGATGGGGACGAGGGCCAGCGCCACAATCGCCGGGCGCGGCGGACGTCTGTCCGCTCCGCGCCGCACCAGGACGACGGCGCAGACGACCGCCGGAATCAGGATGGCAGCGAGCAGCAGACTCAGGCTCGTGGCCGCGTCGGCGACGGCCGCGCCGGCGCCAGCCAGCCGCAGCAGCGCCGACCATAAGAGCCCCGCCGCCAGGGTGAGAGCCACGACCGTGACCCCGTGCTGCGCGCGCCAAGCCGCGTCCGTCGGCAGGGCGACGAGACGCAGCCGCGGGCCACCGGGGGCGAGCAGAAAGCGGCCGAGCACGCGCGTGGTGCGCACGGCGACGATGGCGAGCAGCACGTCCAGCGCCATGACGCCGGCGGCGGCCGGGGGTGCCGCAGCGAGGTAGGCGAGGCAGGCACCCGCCGCGAAGCTCAGGACCAAGCATTGGGCGAACAGCAGACGCTGGGCCTGGGCGACGGCCCGCTGTCGCACGGTGGCCAGCGGGCTGTCGGCGATCCGGCGCATCCACGTCGCGGACCAGCGGAAGAACAGGCGCTCAGCGAGCCACCCTCCGAACCATAGCATGAGGAGGCGCGCAGCCAAGCCAATCGGGCTCGTCTGCTCGTCTGCAACGAGCGTTGAGGCGGCTTGGCTAGTCGCTGCGGGGACCCCGGCGGCAGCCTCGACCAGATCGCCCGTTCTATCTCGGATCGAGCGGAGGTGCTCGTCCAGGTCGCGGCCGAGGGCGAGGCCGCCGAAGCCGAGCTGGAGCGTCTGCGCACTTGGTGCCGTCGGGAAAGCGCACAGGACAGCGAGGGCCGCCAGGCACCAGAAGCGGCGAGATCTTATCACGGCCGGCTTGCGCGCATGAATCGCGACCCACACACGAGAAGATGCGACACCGTTGCCGCCGGGGTCGTCATGCCCTCCTACACCACCTCATGCGTCGCGGCACCGCCTCGGTTTAGATCGTCACCTCCGTTCCTTCTGGATCGGCCCGGAAGGTCCAGGAGCCCCCACTTCTGAACGTCGAGGCCGTACCGAACGTGTTCTCCATGAACTGCATGTGTGTGACTTTGCCATCCCTGACCTTGGCGAGGACGGCGACCGGAGACGTGATCCGCTTGTCCATGACGCGTGAGCGGAAGGTGCACCGCGCGAACACTGCGACCCGCTCGTCGGTGCCGAATGCCTCCAGAACGTCGAAGGCCAGAATCCCCCAGTGGCGGTTCACGTCCACGAATGTCGCCAGGATGGATTGCGAACCGGCATGCGTGCCGCACCAGGGCATGATCCTACTCAGCTCTGGATTGTCGTAGTTCAGCGAGACGTAGGTGGCGTCCGGCTCGACCAGCGCGGCGATGGTGGCCGGGTCAGTCGCATTCCTCAGGACGGCGAGGACGGTCTCGGTCGGCGTCAGGGCGTTCATCACGTTCTCCTCGCGGTCAGCCGGACATCCCGCGCCGGGCATGCGGCAAGGGCGTCGACCTGATACGGTCAGGCCAGCACCACGATCTTCCCGCCGGCGCGGTTCTCCTCCATGCAGCGATGCGCCTCGGCGATCTCATCCAGCCGGAACGTCCGCCCGACCTGCACCCGCAGCGTGCCCGCGGCGACCTGATCGACGAGTTCCTGGAGCGGCGTGCGCATGAAGTCGGCCACGCCGCCGTCGTAGGTCGTCAGGCAGACCGCGCTGGGGATCGCGTCCATCGGGCTGAAGTCTGGAAGCGACCAGCGATCGCCCACCATCCCGGTCATGCAGACGATGCCGCCCGGCTTGGCGCAACGCAGCGAGTCTTCCAGTGTCGTGGTGCCGACGAGTTCGAGAACCTTGTCGACGCCGCTGGTACAGACTTCCCTGACTTGAGCCACGATGCGGCCGGTGTCGACGAAGACCTGGTCCGCACCGGCCTCGCGCAACAGGGTTGCGCGGTCCGCCCGTCGCGAGGTCGCGGCGACATGAGCGTCATGCGCCTTTGCGATGGCGGCGGCGGCAAGCCCGACGGACGTGGTGCCACCCCGGATCAGCAGGCGCTCGCCTGCCCTCAGGCGCAGGGCCGTGAAAAGCGAGCCCCAAGCCGTCTGCAGCATCTCAGGGAGCGCGCCGAGAGTCGCCCAGGGCAGATCAGTACGCACCACCTGCACTTGGCCGGCCGGCACCCGGACATACTCGGCGTAGCTTCCGTCGTACTGGCGCCCCATGCCGCCCATGACCGTCGCGACAGTCTCACCGTCGCGGAATTCCCCGCCGGGAGCCGCCGCGATCGTGCCGACCGCCTCGATGCCCAGCACGCGCGGGAACACGACATCGGGCGACTGGCCCCGGCGCGTGAATAACTCGGACCGGTTCAGGCCGAAGGCGCGCACGCGGATCAGAACCTCGCCGTCCCTGGGTTCGGGGACTGGAAGCGCCTCGACCTTCAGCGCGCCCGCATCGCCGGCCTCTCGGATCACCGCCGCCTTCATCGTCGCCATGAGCCACCCTCCTGTCATGCGAGGCTGCGCTTAGCCCTCGCCCTGCACGGGGTTGGTGTTGAAGATGTACAGGCTGATCCGCCACCTGCCGTCGATCCTGCGCAGCACGAAGACCTCGCGGTTCAGGTCGACAATTTCCTTGCCGCCCTCCAACACCGTGGCGCCCTTGTGGTGGTATGTACGCACCACCGCCGTGTCGCCGTGAACGTCGATGCCGGCGTAGCCGAACATGGTCGTGAACTTGGCGATCTGGAATAGGGCATCGTAGGCGTCCCTCTTCTCCTGAAGCGTCGAGAAGGTGGGCTTGTCGTTCCACTCCGCGATGCCGTCGGGTGCGAACAGCGCCAGGATGCCGGTCGTGTCACCGGCATTCAGCAGTTGTTCGTAGCGATGCACCACATCAAAGGCCGACCGCTGCTGCGCCGCGACCGCCGGGTCGGTCGCGAAGGTGAAGTTCGGTCCAGGCTCGATCGCTGCATGCGCGAGGGGTTGGAAGAGGACTGCGCCCAAGACCGCCGCAATGACGCTGGAGCGCAGGATAGTCGTGAGGCTCATCATGGTCTTCCACCTGTACCGACCCGGCGGCCATTGAGACTGAGGCTGGTGGCGCCGGCGCGGGCGAGCAGCAGGAAGCCGCCCGCCATCGCGAGATTCTTCAGGAAATTGATCAGCTGGTTCTGGTCGGCGAACGCCGTGTGGAAGATGGCCGCGGTCAACAGGCACCAGCCGGCCAGCAGCACGCCGAGCGGACGCGTCCAGAGGCCGAGCAGAAGCAGTGCGCCGGAGCCGATCTCGAACGCGGCCGCCGGCCAGAGCAGCACGCCCGGAACGCCGTAGGCGGCCATGTAGCCCTGCGTAGCCGAGACGGCGGTGAGCTTGCCGATGCCCGAGAGCAGGAACAGCGCGGACATCAGCGTGCGGGCGGGCGCATCGGCCCATCTCGACAGGGTGAGGGTCATCGCGAGCGCCTCACGCCTACGCCGGCAGGACGGTAGAGAAGCTGTAGCGGGCGATCTTCCAGGTGCTATCGACCTTCCGGAACAGGAACAGCTCCTGATTGGCCTCCGGGATTTCGATGCCGGGCTGCAGGAGGCGGATCGTGCCCGTCGAGGTCGAGCACAGGAACGCCCAATCAGGGGCGACCAGGCGGATCTCGGCGATCTCGAAGGTGATGTCGAGCTTGATCGCCCCGGCCATCCCGGCATAGGCGGCGTGCACGGCCGCCTTGCTGACCGCGGACGGACTGTTCTGAGCCATCAACACGGCGTCGTCGGTATAGAGTTCTGCCACGGCCGTGGCATCCGAGTTGTTGGCGGCCTCGGCGTACCGCGCCAGCACGGCCGCGATGGCCTGTTCGTCGACATCCATGGTGTCTTCCTCTGATCGTGGGAGTTTCATGAACTGGCCTCCGCTCGCATGAGCGGCGTCACAAAGCAGATCGGGAAGGTCGCCTCCGGTGGCGGAAGCCAGCCCGAGAGACCAGCCAGGTCACCGCCGCAATGTTCGCGTGCACTGTGCGGGAACCGGGTTCGGCTCGTGCGCTGGAGCTAAAGTCGAGGCGGCTTCGTGGGCGAGAAGCTGTAGCGTGCGATCCGCCAGAGCCCGTCGTCACCCTTCCGGAAGATAAACAGTTCCTGGTTGGCTTCCGCAGTGGTCTTGCCGGTCGAGTGATGCAGGGTCGTCCCGGCCGAGTTGGTGCGCACGAACGCCCAGGCCGGCGCCATCTGCACCACCTCGGCGATGTCGAACCTCACGCCGAACTTCAGTTCGGCGAAGACGGCGTCGTACGCCTTGCGGATCGCCGTCTGGCCGATGAACGACGGGCTGTAGGGAGCCATGAAGATGCCGTCTGGCGTGTAGAGCGGTAGTACCGCGGCCGTCTGACCGCCGTTGAGCGCAGCGTTGTACGAGGCCAGCACGGCGCGAATGGCCTCCTCGTCGGTCACCGCGCGCTGTGTGGTAGGGGCTCCATCGCTCGATTGAGCCAGGCTTGGACCGCTGACAAGGCAACTGAGCAGGAACAGCGGCGACGTAATGACGAACCGAAATTTCATCCCGGGCGCTCCAGCCACCGGTTTACGGTGCCGCATGGATATGCAACCGATGATCTGCCCATAAGACCGCGATTGCGGAAAACACCTTCCCAGATCTGGGATAATGAAGCTCGATCTGAACGCACTGCTGGTCTTCGCCAAGGTCGTGGAAGCCAACAGCTTTTCGGCGGCCGCGCGACAGCTCCGGGTGCCGGTCTCGACCGTGAGCCGGCGTGTCGCGGAGCTGGAAGGACAACTCGGTGTCCGTCTGCTGGAGCGCTCGACGCGCAGCCTGCGCTTGACCGACCTCGGTTCGGAGGTGCTGGAGCACGCCCGGCGCAGCGTCGAGATCAGCGACGCGGTCGCCGGCATCGTCTCGAACCAGATGACGTCCATCTCGGGCCTGCTGCGGGTTGCGGCGCTCCCGAGTATCTCCGATACGCTCGTCGCACCGCTCGTGGGCGCGTTCCAGGCCGCCCACCCGAACGTGCGCGTCCAGGTGCTGGTCACGGAGCGGCACGTGGACCAGGTCGCGGAAGGCATCGACATCGCCTTTCGGTTCGGCCCCCTTCGCGACTCGGGTTCGGTCGCGCGTCGCGTTCTCACCTATCGCCACCGTCTCGTGGCGAGCCCGACTTACCTGGCGGCGTGCCCAGCGCCGGACGTGCCGCGAGACCTGTACGATCACCGGCTCCTGGCGTTCTCGCTGAGCAAGCCGGACCATCGCTGGACGTTCATCCGCGCCGGACATGCGGACCGGGAGACCATCACCTTCCAGCCGCACTTCACGATGAACGACTATATCGGGCTCGCCACCGCGCTGCTGGCAGGGTCCGGCATCGGAGACTTGCCGCCAGTGGTCCAACCGGAGCTGCTGCGGGACGGCAGGTTGGTCGAGGTGATGCCGGACTGGCGGTTCCGGACCTTCGACCTGTCGCTGGTACATCTTGGTCACCGCCAGCTGTCACGACCCGTGCGCCTGTTCAAGGACTTCGCCATTGAACTGATGCCGACGCTCTTCCCCGACCTGCCGACCTGATGATCCGGATTGGCCTCTGACGCGCGCGGACGGCAGTGCACAGCTGTCGAAGAATGGGCTTGCGCGGACCGGTCGGACGCTGTCCGGCTGCTTGCAGATGAGTGGCTGGGCAGAGTGAAACCACGATCCGGCACCGCTCCTATTCGGCAGCGGCCTTCCCCAGCGAGCGCAGTGCGTCGATGAGGGCGCGCAGAGCGGGTGTAACCTGCCGGCTGGGATAGTAGAGGTGACACCCGGGGAAGGGTAAGCACCAAGCGTCCAGCACAGACACCAGCCGCCCAGTCGCTAGGTCGTCCGCGACCTCGTCTGCCAGCATGTAACCCAATCCCGCTCCCGCCCGCACCGCCGCACCCGCAAGGTCACCCTCGTTCACGACGAGCTGACCGCGTGGGCGCACACGCACCTCGCGCCCGGCGTTCAGAAACTCCCACGGCAGCAGGCCGCCCCCGCCGATCAGCCGATAGTTGACGCAGTTGTGCGCTTCCAGATCGTAAGGCGTCTCCGGTGCCGTATGACGCGCAAAGTAGTCCGGTGTTGCCACCACGACCGTGCGCAGATCCGGGCCGACGCGAACGGCCACCATGTCGCGCTCCACCGTCTCACCGAAGCGGATGCCGGCGTCGAACCCGGCTGCGACGATGTCTGTGAGGCGATCATCGATCACGACCTCGACCGCGACGGCAGGATGGTCGAGGAGAAAGCGTGGGAGTGCTGGCTGGAGCACGGCCCGGGCAGCGTAAGCGAACGTCGTCAGCCGGAGGCTGCCGGACGGCTCACCGCGCCAGTCAGCCAGCGCGGCGAGCCCGCGTTCCACCTCTAAGAGTGCGGGATCGAGCGAGCGCAGCAACTGAGTCCCCGCCGGTGTTGGAGCGACGCTGCGGGTCGTGCGCGCGAGCAGGCGAACGCCGAGCCGGGCTTCAAGACCGCGCATCGCGTGGCTGAGGGCCGAGGGCGACAGGCCGAGCTCGGCAGCCGCGCGCGTGAAGCTGCGGGTGCGCGCCACAACCGCGAAGGCCGCGAGATCGTCGAGGGTACCACGCCGCATTGCTGCATCTCGCTCATAAGCGCATGCCGTCCGAAGCGGCTAATCGCTGGCGCCGCGCTGGGCTAGCTCTTGCGCGTCATCGACGAGGCGCAGCAATGGATCTGACCCACTATCGCACGCTCGGCCGCTCGGGATTGGCGGTGAGTCCCTTGGCACTCGGCACCATGACCTTCGGCACGGCGCGCTGGGGCATGGACGAGGCGGCGGCTCGCGCCGTGTTCGACGCCTACGTCGAGGCCGGCGGCAACTTCCTCGACACCGCCGACGTCTACGCCGGAGGCGTAAGCGAGACGATGGTCGGCCGCTTCATCGCCGAGCATGGCCTGCGGGACCGAATCGTGCTCGCGACGAAGGCGGGGTTTGCCACCGGCACCGGACCGCACGCGGGCGGCAACGGCGCCAAGCACGTCTACACCACGCTCGAAGGATCGCTGCGCCGGCTCGCGACGGACTACGTCGACTTGTACTGGATCCACGTCTGGGACGGCGTCACGCCGGCGGAGGAATTGTTGGAGACGATGGCGGCCCTCGTGCGGGCAGGCAAGATCCGCTACTGGGGCCTGTCGAACACGCCCGCTTGGTACGTCGCCAAGCTCGCGACGCTGGCGGGCGTGCGCGGCCTGCCGGGGCCGATCGGGCTGCAGTACTTCTACTCCCTCGTGAACCGGGACGTAGAGGACGAGCACGTACCGCTTGCGGCCGAATTCGGCCTCGGATTGGTGCCCTGGTCGCCCCTGGCCTACGGGCTGCTGACTGGCAAGTACGACCGGACCGCCGTCGAGGCGCGCAGTGAAATACGCGCGGACGGCCTGCCGAGAGACGCCGCCATGGCTGGCGAACTGCGTCCCGCCGAGGATAAGCGCCTGGACGGGGCGAACCCATTCGGCGACAGCCTGTTCACGCCGCGCAACTGGAAGATCGTGGAGGCGGTACGCCAGGTGGCTCATGCGATTGGGCAGCCGCCAGCGCGAGTGGCGCTGGCGTGGGTGATGGCGCGTGCAGGCGTGGCTTCGACGCTGATGGGCGTGAGCCGGGCGGTACAGGTCGCCGACAACGCGGCAGCACTCAGTCTCATCCTCGCACCCGACCATCGGGCCGCATTGGACGCAGCCAGCGCGTCGCCCGAGCCGCGCCTTATCTACGGCTTGGCCAGACCGCCAATGCGGCAGCACGTCGTGTTCGGCGGCAGCCATGTTCAAGCCATGTCAGAGGGGGCCTGAGGCAAAAGGCTGGTGTCCGCTTTGGAGGAGAAGCAGGGATGCCTCCGAACAGCCGGAATGGGCGCAAAGCCGAATGTCCGGTTATGCGTACGCTGACGATATGGCGTGACGTGGTATGGCCGGAAGCTGCCTGTTCGCTTCGGAGAAAATCGGTCGGAAAAGCGGACAGGCTTCTACTGACCCAACCCAGCCACTGAGAGGCCCCCGCCGACATCCCACAAAGCAGACAAGCTGCGGCAATCTTCTGAACATCCCCGACAAGGGGGCGTACTAGGTGCCGACTGAGTCGGCGCCGCCGAACCGACTGTAGCGGTCCTCCAGGTCGGCGAGGTCGGACGGATCCGCCACGTCGCGGCGGGCCGCGGCGATAACGAGACCGGCATGCCGGTAAAGCTCCGCCGTCCGGTCGGGCCGCCTCTCGACCTCGGCGACGCGGGCAAGGACGTCGAGCATCCGACCGAGCACGTGGACCGAGCCGGCCGCGTTCTGCCGGATCATGTGGAACATGGCATCACACAGCCCGACGTAGTCCGTCACGGGATGGACGAGCACGGCGTGGCCATCCCGGAGCGTCACCCCGGTCGGCAGATGCCGCGGCGCGATCCGGCATAAGGCGTCGCCGAGATGGTCCACCACACTGCCGGCGGTGAACGGGTCGTTGATGCCGGACGAAAGGGCCCGGACCGCGATCTCGACCAACTGCCGCACTGAGTATTCCGGGTCCTGGAGCGCGGCAGGGCGGCGGCCGAGCGTCACCGCGTCGAGGATGGCGGCCTCGGCCCCCTCAACCGGCGCGGACAATAACGCGATGGGGATGCCGCTCGGTACGTAGTCGCCGGGCCGCACCCGCAGGGTGACCGCGATCCCGTGCCCGTGGGCCCAGTCCGCCAAGGCGTCCTCGTCGATAGCCTGCACGTAGCCGCCCCCGGTCGCAGCCGCGGCCCGTCCAACCGGCGCGTCGTCGGGACGGGCGGCCCCGGGTTCGTCCCGGGTTTGGGCCCCGATGGCCCGGCAGAGGTCCTGCTGGACGGCGTCGACCACGGTCTCGATGTTGATGCTGGTGGCGATGTGGTGGACGAACCAGACCAGCGTGCCGACCGCGACCAGCGCTAGGACCAGGGCGCCGGTGATGGCGAGGTGTGGGACGAACGGGTCCTCCTCCACCGTCCGCACGGTGCGCAGGACCATCAGCGCGTAGGCGAAGGTGCCAAGGAAGATGCCGAGCACGGTCTGATTGCGGCCGTCGCGGATGAAGTTGCGCAGGAGCCGGGGGCCCATCGGACCGGAGGCCAGGGTCAGGGCGGCGATGGTGATGGAGAAGGTTGTGCCCGCGACCCCGATGTTCGAGGAGGCGATGGCGCTGAGCAGCGCCCGCGCGCCCTCGGCCCCGCCGGAATAGCCCCAGTTCGTGTCCGGCGAGGAGGGGTCGAAGCCGGCGACGTGGGCCGTTTCCAGCCAGACCCCGAACTGGGCCAGCAGGATGCAGCCGAGGACGACGAGGGCCGGCCGGAGCCAGAACATGTCGCCGAGGATCTCAAGCCAGGCTTTGACGCGTACTCTCATCGTTGCGGACCGACCCCTTCCGAGCCCGGCAACGACCGGCACGATGGGGCGTTCCGGATGACCGCAGGCGGGAAGGACGGCCCTTGATCTCTATCTTCGACCTCGCAGCCATGCTGCTGACGTTGTCGGCGTTGTTCGGCTGGCTGAACCGGCGCTTCCTGCGCATGCCGCACAGCATCGGCCTGCTCGTGATGGGGCTACTCGCCTCGCTCGCGCTGGTGCTCGTCGACGTCGCCTTCCCGGCGCAGCATCTCTATCAGGACCTGACGGGCGTCCTTAACCAAGTCGACTTCACCGGCGTGGTCATGAACGGCATGCTGGCGTTCCTGCTGTTCGCCGGCGCAATGAACCTCGACCTCCGGGCGCTCCGGGAGCGGTCCATGGCGGTGGCGACCCTCGCGTTGCTCGGGACGGTCATCTCCACCGCCCTGGTCGGCGGGGCGTTCTGGGCGGCGGGACAGGCGCTCGGCACCCCGCTGCCGCTGGGCTGGGCTCTCGTGTTCGGCGCGCTGATCAGCCCGACCGATCCCGTCGCAGTGCTGGCTACCCTGAAGAACGTGGAGGTGCCGGAAGCCCTTGAAGTCGAGATGCAGGGCGAGGCGCTGTTCAACGACGGCGTCGGCATCGTGTTGTTCACGGTGCTCGTCGCCTTCGCCTCCGGCAAGGGCGGCGAGGCGACGAGCGCGGGCGGGGTGGCGACGCTCCTCCTCCACGAGGCCGGGGGAGGCATGCTGCTTGGCGTCGTCACCGGCTACGTCGCCTACCGGGCGATGAAGGCCATCGACGACTTCCCCGTGGAGGTGCTGATCACTCTGGCCCTCGTGACCGGGACCTACGCCATCGCGCAGAAGCTCGGGGCGAGCGGCCCCCTCGCGGTGGTGGCTGCCGGGCTTCTGATCGGCGAGCGCGCCCCGCGCTACGCGATGAGCGATAACACCCAGAAGTACGTCTCGACCCTATGGACGCTCGTCGATGAGGTGCTGAACTCGGTCCTGTTCCTCCTGATCGGCCTGGAAGTGCTCGTCCTGCGTTTCCAGGTCTCCGGGCTGGCCTTGGCAGCCTGCGCAGTGCCCATTGTGCTCGTCGCTCGCCTTGTGGCGGTCACGACGCCTGTCCTCTTGTTCCGCTGGGGAGGCAACCTCTCGCTTGGCAACGTGCCGTTCCTGACCTGGGCGGGCGTGCGCGGCGGCATCTCGGTGGCGCTGGCCCTTTCGATCCCGGAGAGCGAGGCCAAGCCCGCGATCCTGGCGGCGACCTACGCCGTGGTGTTGTTCACCATCATCGTGCAGGGGTCGACCCTCGGCCTCGTGGCGCGGCGGACCCTTCGAGCGAGCTAACCGTCACTGAACTTCCCTGAGCCAATGCGAACTGACAGTGACGGACGAAATTACGAGAGGTCTGTTGGGAAGTGTAAGCGGCTGGCGACAACGTCCGCTTGGATGCATTGCGAGCCGAAAAGTGGACCTGCAGAGATCCGCCCCGAGCAGCCATCTCGCTCCCGACCCAACCCAGCCGCCCAGACCGCTGGCTGCGCTGCTCCAAAGCGGCCGTTGATGAGCCCTCCAGCAACTTCGGCTCGGGGTGGGAAGCGGACGTTGGCCTGTCGCTCCGAACCGGACGTTCCGCATCCGACCCTGGCTGTGTCAAAACTCCGATGGTGGCAGCTTTCCTCTGCACGACCGGAGGCCGGCATGGGACGGTTTGTTGTCGGTGCCGAGCGCAATCAGACGACGCTATTTCCGCCTTGCCTGGAAGACTGGATTGCTGAGGACAACCCTGTCCGTGTCGTCGATGCCTTCGTGGAGGCCCTGGAACTCGGCGCGCTCGGCTTTGCGGGCGTCGATGCGGCACGGACGGGCCGATCTGGCACACCTCGGTCGAGAATGGTCTGACGCTGCATCGTTACTGGACGAACGTCTGCCAGACCTGCCCGATGAAGGCGGACTGCACGACGGGGAAGGAGCGCCGGGTGACACGGTGGGAGCACGAGGACGTACTGGAGGCCGTGCAGCGCCGGTTGGACGGCGATCCGCTGGCCATGCGGGTCCGGCGCGAGACGGTCGAGCACCCCTTTGGCACGTTGAAGGCGCGGATGGGGGCGACGCACTTCCTGACTAAGAGCGCCTAACAGAACCGTCTGATCTGGTTGAGGGTGATGAGGCTGGCGGCGAAGCTCGTGAAGGCCTCGTAGATGTCTGCGCGTCGCTCATAGCGGATGGGCAATCGACGGAAACGGTTGAACCAGGCGTGGGTGCGCTCCACGACCCAACGGTGACGACCGAGTTTCTCGCTGCTCTCGATGCCCTTACGTGCGATGCGTGGGACGATCCCCCGCGCTCGGCACTCCTGGCGGCGAGGTCTGGCATCGTAGGCCTTGTCAGCGTGCAGCTTGTCCGGACGGCGTCGCGGTCGTCCGCGCCGACCGCTCCGCACAGACGGGATGGCATCGAGGGTGGCCGCCATCATGACGGTGTCGTGCCGGTTGGCACCGCTCAGGCAGAAGCCGAGCGGCGTGCCGCGCGCGTCGGTGACGAGATGGCGCTTCGTGCCCGCCTTGCCCCGGTCCGTCGGGTTCGGGCCGGTGGCAGGCCCCCCTTTTTGGCCGGGACAGACGCGCTGTCCCGGCAAGCCCGGCTCCAGTCGATCTCCCCTGCTGCGTGCAGGCGCTCCAGCAACACGTCATGCAGACGGCTCCAAACGCCCGCCGCCTGCCAATCCCGCAGTCGCCGCCAACAACTCATGCCGGAGCCGCAGCCCATCTCGGCCGGCAGCATTTCCCACGGCAGCCCCGAGCGCAGCACGAACAGGATGCCCGTGAGTGCGGCCCGGTTCTCAATTGGACGACGCCCGCCCTTCGGACGCGGCCGAGGCGGCGGCAGGAGCGGCGCGATCTCATCCCAGAGATCAACGGGAAGAAGCAGTCTGGCCATGCCAAACCAACGCTGAAAACCCCGCTCGGTGCCGTTCTGTTAGGCGCTCTAAGACGTTGCCGCGCGTCTCGACCGAGATGGCACTTCAGGTCCTGGCCTACAATCTGAAGCGTGTTCTCAACATTCTGGGAAGCCGGAAGCTCTTAGATGCCATTCCCGCCTGAGCAAGAGCCTTGGATCGCTCACTGAGGAACTGAAAAGCCGTACAACAGCGCCTTCAACTCAATCGGATTGTCGCTCGACCACAAAAGGTCGCTCCAAGCGATGGAACGCCCATTCTCGCAAGATTGGGGGGCACCCGAGCGCAAAGCCCATTCCCGGCGTTTTGACACGGCCTGGACCCAACCCGGCCATCCGACTCGGGTCGAACGAAACCCGAAAGCAGTCGTTCATGCGGGACGCGGAATACCTTGATGTACGCTGCCCTGTACGAGAGCCCGTTCCGGGATGCTTAAGCCGGAACCATGAGAAGCGCCCCCACCTTCATGCTGACACCCGCAAGTCCGTTGGATCCGAACCCGGCGCCTCCGGCGGCGGGGCATGCAGGTTCGATGGGGCTAGGACGCGCCAGTCGGTTCGGATGCGCCGTCCCTCCGCGATCCGCACCGTGAAGCCTCGCTCGTCGAAGAACTCGAGGAGCGGCATGGTCATGTTGCGACCGATACCGGCCGTCTCGCGGAAGCGCCCGACGGTCAACAGGCCTTCGGGATGCTGGCGCGCCACGGCATCCGCGATCCGCGCCAGTTCGGCGACCGTCTCCGGCAACGCGTAGTAGTTCTTCGAGATGCGCTGGAGCCAGCCGAGGCGGCCGGCCTTGTCGAGGAGATGGCGGAGATCGTCCGGTTCGCGGTCCAGGCGGTCTGCGAGGACGGTAACGCGGGGCTGGTCCAAGCCCGCCTCCTCCAGCACGGCGCGGACGCCATCGTAGACGACGGCGTCGGCCGGACGCAGGCGCGCCGTGTGGCCGGGCAGGTGCAGGAGCGAGCCGCGCTGCAAGACCTGCTGCGTCCGGACGAGGCCATCGAGGGCGGCTGGGAGGGCCGGACGGTCCCCGGCCTCCAACGTCGACGCGATTTCGTCCCGCGTAAGCCCGGGGTTGTCAGGCTGCGCCATGTGGGTCCGGGCGAGTTCGGACATCACGCCCGCGGCCAGTGCCGCGACCCGCTCGCCTTGGAAGGCGAGCCGCGGGCCATCCTCTGCCACGACCGCCCCCGCCTCGGCGACGAGTGCTTCCAGCTTCGCCACGGGCAGGTTGCGCAGGCGCGCGAACCGAGCGAGGTCGATCCCGGGCCCGGAGGTGTCGAGGAGCCCCCGGAGCGCCCGACCGTCGTCCGCGGTGTCGAGGGCTGCGACAACAGCCCGGCGTTCCAGCGTCCAGGGACCCCGGCGCGGTCCCTCCACGTCGATCACGCGACCGCCCCCGAGCGTGCGCGCGGCCGAGACGTCGCGCAGGACGAAGCGGTCCCCGGCGAGGGCGCCGACCTCGCGGTCGAGCGTGATCACCGCCTGGGCGGACGCGCCGGGCTCGACCGATCCGCTCCCGGGAAGCAGCAACCGTCCGGTCACCGCGGCCGCGCCGAGATGGAGATGCACCGGCGTACGGTGGCGCAGGGGGCGAACCTCGTGCGGCAGCACGCGCACGGAGACGTCGAGGCGGGTCGCCGGCCCGTGCAGGTCCGGCGCCAAGATCCACGTGCCCCGGCCCACATCGTCGAGCGAAAGGCGAGAACCAGCCAGGTTCAGGGCGCAGCGCTCCCCGGCGCACGCGGTCTCGGTCACCGCATCGTGGACGCGCACGGCGCGCACCCGGACCTCGCGCGCGCTTGGCGAGACGAGGAGCCGGTCGCCCACCCGCACCGTGCCCGCGTGCACCGCCCCGGTCACGACCAAGCCGGCACCGGGCACGGTGAAGCGCCGGTCGACGGCAAGGCGGAAGCCGCGATCCGCACCTGCCGGGGCGTGGGAGCCCGCCGCAGCCTCCAGCCGACGGGCGAGATCGTCGATGCCCGACCCCGTCAGCGCGGAGCAAGCGACGACCGGCGCCGCGGCGAGCCCGGTTCCGGCGAGGAGGGCGTGGATCTCCGCGGCCACCGCCACGACGCGCTCTGGATCGGCGCGGTCGGACTTCGTCACCGCGACGACGCCGCGGTCCAGGCCGAGAAGGTCGAGGATGGCAGCGTGCTCGCGCGTCTGCGGCATCACCCCGTCGTCGGCGGCGACCACTAGAAGCGCGCAGGACACGCCGGTGGCGCCCGCCACCATGGTGCGCACCAGGCGTTCGTGGCCCGGCACGTCAACGAAGCCTAGCGGGACCCGCAGGCGACCGTTCCTCGGCGCGTAGGCGAAGCCGAGGTCGAGGGTGATGCCCCGGGCCTTCTCCTCCGGCAGCCGGTCGGCATCGACCCCCGTCAACGCCTTCACTAGGGCCGTCTTGCCGTGATCGATGTGCCCGGCGGTCGCGACGATCATCTTGTCCCTCGACCGAGCGGCATTTGACGCGAAGGACCGGCGCGGGTCACCCCGCGCCGGCGTTTACTTCAGCCCGAAGGCATCAACCCTTGATCCGGGTCTCGGCGAGTTCGGACATGCAGGTGTCGTAGGGTGTGAACTCTACCCGGTCCGACACCGCGAACAGGGTGAAGGGCGAGTACAGGAACAGGGCCTTGGCCTCGTCCTGCAGGTAGCGCTCCACCTCGCGCACCACCCCCTCCGTTTCGGTCTCCGGCGTATGCAAGAGCTTCTCGTAGAGGGCGTCGAACTTCGGATCCTCCGGACCCTGGCGCAGGGTCGCGTCACGTCCGAAGAACTCCCGGTGCACGCAGGCCACCGGATATTGCGGCGTCCAGTCGAAGTACCATTCGAGCTTGACGTCGAACTCCGCCGGCGGCTCATCCTTGGCGCTGACGAAGCGGCAGCCCATGCCGACCTTGGCGAGGCACTGGCCGATGGCGTCCACCACGCCCTTCCAGGCGGGCGAGGCGACGAAGACCAATTCCCGTCCCCCGAGGCCCAGGCCGTCGAGCGTGCGCTTGGCACCCTCGGGGTCGTGCGGCATCGGCTTCATGTCCGGGTCCGCTCCGTAGCGCCCGGGCTGGATGAAGGCCGGGATCACCGTGCCGTAGCCATGCGCCCCGTGCTCCAGCACGAAGGCCTGGTCGATGGCGAGGTTGAGCGCCCGGCGGGCCTCCGGGTTGCGCCAGGGCGAGTCCGGACGGTTCTCGTTGAAGACGCCCGTCAGGATCGTCTTCGCCTTCTTCGTCTGGATCCTGCCGTGCTCGCTTGCCGGGAAGGCGTGCGCCTCGTCCGGCGTCAGATCGAACACCACGTCGACCCGGCCGTCACCGGCCGCGACCGACTTGATGCCCTCGGCCTTGCCGATGACGTTGTCGTAGACGATCCGGACCGTCGGCCTGCGGGCCGGGTTCCAGTACGTCGGGTTGGGCTCCATGACCACGCGGTCGGAGCGGCTATCGATGAGCGAGACGCCCTCGGTGAGCACGAACGGGCCAGTCCCCCACGGACCAGGCGCGTCGATCACTCACCAATGACCTTCTGCCGACCCCGTCTTCGGGTCGACGAAACCCCACTCATTCCAGAAGCGCGTCGACGGCAGGTGCATGCCGCGCAGCTTCATCAGCGCCGCAGAATCACCGCCGGGGAAGCGCATGCGGATGGTACGGTCGTCCACCGCCTCGCAGGTCACGTCCCGGGCGAAGTTCAGGAAGGCGCCCGGCGGGTGCGGGTTGGTCCATTCTTGGACCTTGTCGAACCCGAGCTTGAACATCGCGGCGTTGAAGGGCTCGCCGTCCTGATAGACTGCGTCCCGCATCTTGAGTTCGAGGATCTCGCCATCGAGCCAGCGCCAGCTCTCGGCGAGGCTCGGCTGGCCGATGCCGTCGTGATCGACGCGGTTGGCCTCCTCCATCGTGTTCCAGGTGATGGAGAGCCAGTTCACCGGCGACGGATCGACCACCGTCACCGTATGGTGGGGTCCCCAGGGCTGTCCGCCCCCCGGGTCCCCGGTCGCTTGCGCGTCCATATCTCCTCCTCGTGTTCGACCCGCATGGCGTGCGAGCATCGTCCGGCTCATCGCGAGCCGACAGCATGGAAGGCACCTGCAGTTGCGCATGGCCCTCGATTGGTCCGCGTGGGTCGTCGGCCAGGCCGGCGTCGAACCCTCGCGGTTTCAGTTCGCCCACTCGGGGCGCATCATCCGCCCACCTGCGCGCCGTGCATTCTCAGCCCGTTGCGGCGACGCGGTCAGCGAGATCCTTTAACTCCTGGCGCAGGTCGGCGAGCTCGCGGTCGCCGAGGCCGGTACGGCAGACCACGGCCTGCTGTGCCGTCGCGACTTGGTCCTCCAGCAAGCGGCCCGCCTCCGTCAGGGCGACGAGGACGATGCGCCGGTCCGCGGCGCGGGTCCGGATCACGAAGCCAGCCGCCTCCAGCCGGTCGACCAAGGGCGTAATCGCGCTGGACGTGAGTTGCAGGCGGGCGGCGAGGTCGTGCACTGCCGTCACGCCATCCTGCCAGAGCGCCAGCATGACGAGGTACTGCGGGTAGGTCAGCCCGAACTCGCCCAGTAGCGGCCTGTAGGCGCGCACGACCGAGTTCGTAGCGGCGTAGAGGGCGAAGCAGAGCTGGTCGTCCAGCCGCAGGCCGCGTTGCTTCGTCGACGTTGCCACTGGCCGCTGCTCCATTCAGACTTTAATCATTCACGCGTGAAAGACATTGTCAACGGGCTGTATCTTGTGCGGCGGGAAACGCGGCTAACAGGCCTGCCTTTCCCGCTCTCTGAGCGTCCGCATCCGCGAGAAGTCGCCCGAAAGCGGACCGGCGCCTATCCACCCTTGGCAGACCTTCAGGTTGCGTATGCGAGTATGAGCGGCGGCTCACCTGAATGGGTCGCTCGGAGGCCGACATGGTTAGGCTCGCGGTTCGAATTTTGGCGAGCGCCCTCATACTCATCGGGCTCGGCACCGTCGTGGGGTTGGGTCTGGCCTTCACTGCCAAGCGAACCGTCTGCGCCGGACAACCTGACTGTCGTCGCCTCGCCAGATGGTTCATTCAGTGTGGTCCTAGCGTCCTGGAACGGTGGCGGGGCTATCGCGCCCTTCTGCTACAACCGCGTATTCGTCGTCCCGGCGGCGGTATCGAACGACCGCCTAGCGGACGACCAGAACCTCGTGTTCGCAGGCGCGTGCGCGACCTTCGAGGACCATTCCAGTGCGCCCAACTTGACTTGGCGTGGGCCGAACGCGCCTCAAGTCAAGTTCTCGACACTGGAGACCACAAGCGCTCCGGCAACATTGCGCCTGCGCCATCTCGCTGCAGGTGGCCAGGTCGAAGTGGAGTTCGAGGTAGGTCACTAGGCTCTGAAAGTCCGCTTTCCGCCCGCAGCGGCCATCCCGGTTCCGACCCAACCCGGTCACAGGAAATGATCGGCGCGGCTCCCCAAAGCGGACATTCCCATCGGAATGGAAGGTGTAGTGCAAAAGCACATATACTCAAACACAAAGACGTTGATTGGCCCTGCATCAATCTCTCTGTATGCACATCGAGTAATATTTAAGAGCTATCTCTCGTATTAAAGAATTATGCTGCCCGGGCAGTTTAAGGACAGTCCGTCTAATACTTCGCTGATCCCAAAATTTAGACCGGCTGCGGAAGCCGAAGATTGACTTGCAGCGAGGGGTCGGAGCGGAACAGGGTTTTCAAGAAGTCCGAGACCGCCCTGATGCGGGGCGAGAATTGCAGGTCGGTGTGGACGTTGAGCCAGAGATCTCGGGTCGTCGACAAGTCATCGTGGAGTACCGGGACCAGAAGGTCGCGTCCGGCAACCGCGAAGCTCGGGAGGAGGACGATGCCGAGCCCACCGGCGGCCGCCTGCTTCTGCGCGATCATGCTCGTCGAGTGGAACACGGTACGCCGATCCGCGATGATCTCGTCGAGCCACCGCACGCAATCGACCTGCACGAGGTCCTCGACGTAGGTGACAAAGGCGTGGCGCTCCAGATCCTGGATGGATCGCGGCGTTCCCGCTCGGTCGAGGTAGCCCGGTGAGGCGTAGAGCCCGAGCCGGAAGCGGCCAATCCGGGCGGAGACGAGCGCCTGCCCAGGCGGCTTGAAGAAGCTCAGGAAGAGGTCGGCCTCCCGGCGGTTCACGTAGACTGTCTGGGGCGATGTCAACAACTCGACGGTGAGGTCGGGATGCGTTTCGTGCAGGCGCACGAAACGCTCGGCGAGGTAGAGGGAAGCGATGCCCTCCATCGTCGCGAGCCGAACGCGGCCCCCGGCCTGTCCAGAACCGGGGGTGACTTCCTCCTCCATGGCGATAATGGCGCTCTCCACCCGCTCCGCATGGCCGAGCAGTCGCTGACCGGCCTCACTCAGGCGCAGGCCGGATGGCACGCGCTCGAATAGGGAGACGCCGAGCGCGGATTCGAGATGCGCGATGCGGCGGCTGACCGTCGATTGATCGACCCTTAGCCGCTTGGCGGCACCAGCGAGGCTGCCGCCGCGGGCGGCATGGACGAAGACCTTCAGGTCATCCCAATCGAGCTGATCGAGGGCACGCATGAGCCTGCGCGGCGCAAGAGTCGCGCCACCTCGGCGGCTCGGGATGCATGCAAGGGTGCTTGCGGAATTGCCCGCTTCAAGCGGCGGCCACGCTGCCTAAGCTCGGCCGGGAAAGGGCATCCCATGCATCCCCGCTTCAAGGCCGCCGCCATTCACGCAGCCCCCGTCTTCCTCGACGCGAAGGCGACGACGGACAAGGCGGTCTCGCTGATCCACGAGGCGGCCAGGGCCGGGGCGGCCCTCGTCGCCTTCCCGGAGACATTCATCCCGGCCTTCCCGATCTGGGCCGCTCTGGCAGCGCCGATCGACAACCACGACCTGTTCGCCCGCATGGCCAACCAGTCGGTCGTGATCGACGGGCCGGAGGTTGCCCTCATCCGCGAGGCCGCGAAGGCTGCGGGGATCGTCGTCTCCATCGGCCTGAGCGAGCGTTCGCCTGTGAGCGTCGCCTGCCTGTGGAACAGCAACCTGCTGATCGGCGAGAGCGGCGACATCCTCAACCATCACCGCAAGCTCGTCCCGACCTTCTACGAAAAGCTGATCTGGGCGGCAGGCGACGGGGCGGGCCTGAAGGTGGTCGAGACCTCCATCGGCCGGATCGGCCAGCTCATCTGCGGCGAGAACACCAACCCACTCGCCCGATACAGCCTGATGGCGCAGGGCGAGCAGTTCCACATCTCGTCCTGGCCGCCGGTCTGGCCGACGCGTCGACCGTCGGGCGGGGGCAATTACGACAATCTCGCCGCCAACCGGCTCCGGGCGGGCGCCCATTGCTTCGAGGCCAAGGTCTTCGGCCTCATCACCGCCAGTGTGCTCGACCGCAAAGCCTTTGACACCATCGCCGCCTGCGATCCCCGCGCCGCCGAGGTGCTGGAAGGGACCCCGCGTGCGGCCTCGTTCTTCCTCGATCCGACCGGTTCCCAGATCGGCGAGGTGCTGCAGGAGGAGGGGATCCTCTATGGCGAGATCGATCTCGCGGCCTGCATCGAGCCGAAGCAGTTCCACGACGTGGTCGGCTACTACAACCGCTTCGACGTGTTCGACCTCACGGTGAACCGCCGCCGCCTCGCCCCCGCGGCCTTTCGCGATCCCGGTTTCGCCCAGCCGCCGGCGAGTGTTCCCGCGCCTGTTCCCGGCGACGGCGCATGACTTGCTGAGCGTTGCCTCGACCCCTGCCCGAGCGGAGATGTGCTATAATGTTCGACCGTCGCAAGCTGCTCCTCGGGGGCGCCGCCGGACTGATGCTGCCGAGCTTGGCTCGCGCGCAGACGCCCGCCGCGATCGGCACCTTCCCAGAGGGTGTCGGCGCCGACTCCGTCTTCGTCGGCCTGACCATGCCGCTGACCGGCGTGTTCTCCGGTGACGGGAACGACCTGAAGCTCGGCTACGAACTCGCCATCGCGCAGATCAATGCGGGCGGGGAGATCCCGGCCGCCTGGGGCCTCAAGGGCAAGGGCGTGCTCGGGCGCCAGATCCGCTACAAGGTCGCCGATACAGAGGGGAAACCCAACGTCGCGGTGCAGGCGGCGACGCAGTTCATCCAGCGGGACAAGGCGATCCAGTTCTCGGGCTCAGTGAGCAGTTCCGAGGCCATCGCCCTCGAAGAGCTCGCGAGCCGCGACAAGGTCCACGACGTGGTCGGCTACTACAACCGCTTCGACGTGTTCGACCTCACGGTGAACCGCCGCCGCCTCGCCCCCGCGGCCTTTCGCGATCCCGGTTTCGCCCAGCCGCCGGCGAGTGTTCCCGCGCCTGTTCCCGGCGACGGCGCATGACTTGCTGAGCGTTGCCTCGACCCCTGCCCGAGCGGAGATGTGCTATAATGTTCGACCGTCGCAAGCTGCTCCTCGGGGGCGCCGCCGGACTGATGCTGCCGAGCTTGGCTCGCGCGCAGACGCCCGCCGCGATCGGCACCTTCCCAGAGGGTGTCGGCGCCGACTCCGTCTTCGTCGGCCTGACCATGCCGCTGACCGGCGTGTTCTCCGGTGACGGGAACGACCTGAAGCTCGGCTACGAACTCGCCATCGCGCAGATCAATGCGGGCGGGGAGATCCCGGCCGCCTGGGGCCTCAAGGGCAAGGGCGTGCTCGGGCGCCAGATCCGCTACAAGGTCGCCGATACAGAGGGGAAACCCAACGTCGCGGTGCAGGCGGCGACGCAGTTCATCCAGCGGGACAAGGCGATCCAGTTCTCGGGCTCAGTGAGCAGTTCCGAGGCCATCGCCCTCGAAGAGCTCGCGAGCCGCGACAAGGTCCTCTACATGGTCGGTATCGCCGGCTCGAACGACGTCACTGGCAAGAACTGCCAGCGCTACGGCTTCCGCTCGCAGCAGAATGCCTACATGGCGGCCAAGGCACTGGCCCCGGTAGTCGCCAAGGCCCTCGGACCCAAGCGCAAGATGGCCTTCCTGGTGCCGGACTACACCTACGGCCAGACGGTCTACGATTCCTTTGCGAAATTCGCCAAGGAGGCGGGCTGGACGCAGGTGCTGAAGGAGACCGTGCCGCTCGGCACCGCCGATTACAGCTCGGCTCTCCTCAACATCGCCAATAGCGGCGCGGACGTCTTCGTGAACATCTGCTTCGGGGCCGATGCGGTCGCCTCGACCAAGCAGGCCGAGCAGTTCGGTGTCCTGTCGAGCATGAAGCTTGTGGTGCCGAACCTGTCCTCGTTCCAGGACAAGGAGCTGGGTGCCGAGCTGATGCAGGGCGTCTACGGCTCCTGTGATTTCTGGTGGACGCTGGAGGACCGCTATTCACTGGCCAAGACCTTCGTGGCGAGCTTCTTCGAGAAGAACAAGTATCACCCGCGTTGGGGCGCGCACATCGCCTACATGCAGACCTATCTCTGGGCGCTCACCGTCGAACGCGTCGGCGGGTTCAACCCAGTCGACATCACTAGGGCGATGGAAGCATCGAAGAGCCAGCCCTACGACTCGACCATCGGCCGCGTCTATTACCGCGCCGAGGATCACCAGATGGTTCGGCCGATCCCTATTCTGAAGGGCAAGGCCCCCGGCGCGATGAAGGGGCCGGAGGATTTCTACGAGATCGTCGACCTGGTCGAGGGCGAGGCGGTGATGAACCCGCCCGACCTGTTCGGCTGCAAGCTCGGCCCCTACACCTGAGACCGTGCCGATGCCCAGTACGGCGGTTCTTCTCTCCCAAGCGTTTAATGGCTTTGCCCTCGGGAGCCTTCTGGCGCTCGTCTCCAGCGGGCTCACCATCATCCTGGGCACGCTCGGCGTGCTCAACTTCGCCCACGGCGCGCTGTTCGCCGTGGGGGCTTACACAGCCTTCGTGATGATGTCGGCGACGCATTCCTTCCTGCTGGCGATGCTCGGCGGCTGCGCCGTCATGCTGATTATCGGCTGCGCGATGGAGCGGCTGGTGATCCGCCACTTCTACGCGCGGCCGGACGAGGACCAGATTCTCGTTACCTACGGCATTGGCATCGTCCTCGTGGAGGCCCTGCGCGCCTGGTTCGGCGGCAACAGCCAGCGGGTACCCGTGCCGTCCTGGGGCGTGGGCGCGACGAAGCTCGGCTTCCTTGTCTACCCGACCTACCGCCTCCAGCTCATCGGCATCGTCGCAGCGCTGCTAGTCGGCCTCTATCTCGTCCTCTACCGGACGGCGATCGGCCTCGTGGTGCGGGCGGGCATAGAGAATGCCGGCATGGTCGGCATCCTGGGCATCGACGTGCGCCGCACCTTCCTCCTCGTCTTCGCCATCGGCATCGTCGCGGTGGGGCTCGCGGGAATGCTCTACGCCCCGGTCGTCTCGGTGACCCCCGACATGGGCGCGAGCTTCATGGTACAATCCTTCGTGGTCATCGTTCTGGGCGGGCTCGGCTCCTTCCCCGGCGCGGTGGTCGGCGGACTTATCGCCGGCGAGGTCATCAGCCTGACTAGTGCCTTCAGCTCCGCCTATTCCGAGGTGATGCTCTACGGCCTCATGGCCCTCGTGCTCGTCGCGCGCCCGCAGGGGCTGTTCGGCACGGAGGGCCGCGTGTGATGGCCCGCGTCCTACGCCGCTTTCTCCCGGAACTGGCGCTTGCCGCCTTCCTCGTGGTGGCGCCGGTCCTGTTGCCGCCGCTCGGCTTCTCGCACGACCTGCTCTCCCGGGCGCTCAACTGGGCCCTTTTCGGCCTCGGTCTCGATATCCTGTTCGGGCTCGCGGGCCTTCTGTCCTTCGGGCAGGCGGCCTTCTACGGGACCGGCGGGTTCGTCGCCGCCACCCTCCTCGTCTCGGGTGCGGTGGGAAGCGTCTGGCTCGCCCTCGTGGCCGGGACGTTGTCGGCGGGGCTGTTCGGGCTCCTCGTCGGCTGGCTCGCCGTCCGGCGCATCGGCATCTATTTCGCCATGATCACCCTGGCCTTCGGCCAGATGGCTTACTTCTTCCAGAACTCACCGCTCTCGGACTGGACCGGCGGCGAGAACGGCATAGCCGGGGTGCCCCTACCGACGATCGGCTTCGGGGCAAGTGCGGTGCGGATCACCGCCGGGCTGCCGATGTACACGCTGCTCGCGGTCACCTTCCTCCTCGGCTTCGTCCTGGCCCGCCGCATCGCCCGCTCGCCCGTCGGGCTGATCCTACGGGCAGTGAAGGAGAACACCGCCCGCGTGGCGATGCTTGGCCACGACGTCCCGGCCTACAAGCTCGCGGCCTTCACCATCGCCGCCCTCTATGCCGGGCTTGCCGGGGCGATGCTCGGGCCGTTCCAGAGTTATATGCCGCCGGATGCCTTCGCTCTGGAGACCTCGGGGCAGCTCGTGGTTCAGACCATCGTCGGTGGCGTCGGTACGCTGGTCGGACCCTTCGTCGGCGCGGCCTTGTGGCTGTGGCTGCGCGACAATCTGCAACTCGTTCCCGGCCTTGGCCCCCTCTGGAAGCTCGTCCTGGGGCTCGCCTTCATCGGGCTCGTCATCGGCTTGCGCCGGGGCATCTGCGGCGAGATCCTGCATCTCTGGAATCGCCGCCGGGAGGCCCTTCGCCTGTACGCGGCACAGGCCCGGACCGAAGCCATCGAAGCGACGGGCGAGGCGCGGCCAGCCGCCATCCCGGCCGAGATCGCCCTTCCGATGCCGCGCCCGGCCGTGGATGGCCGGAGCGCGTATGCGGAGATCGCCCTGGAGGCGCGGGGGCTGGCCCGGCACTATGGCGGCCTGAAAGCCGTGGACGGCGTCAGCTTCATCGTGCGCCGGGGCTCCATCCACGCGGTGATTGGGCCGAACGGGGCGGGCAAGAGCACTCTGTTCAAGATGCTTTCCGACGAAGTGAGCCCCAGCGCGGGCGAGGTGCTGCTGTTCGGCGAGCGGCTGACCGGAGGCGGGGTGAGCCGGGCGGCCCAGCGGGGCATCGCCAAGAGCAATCAGCTCAACCAGCTCTTCCTGGACCTCACGGTGCGGGACAACCTGCGGGTGGCGGCGCTGGCGCGGGCGCGGGGCGGCTTCCGCCTGGATCTCATCGCCCCCGCCGACGGACACCTCGAGGTGGAGGCGCAGGTCGCGACCCTGATGGACCTTCTCGATCTCGGCGAGCGGGCTGGCACCCCGGCGAGCGTCCTGGCCTATGGCGAGAAGCGACGGCTGGAAATCGGCATGGCGCTCGCCACCAGCCCGAACGTGCTGCTCCTCGACGAACCCTTGGCCGGCATGAGCCTGTCGGAGCGGGCGGCGACCTGCGCTCTGATCCGGCGCATCGCGAAGGCTTGCACGGTCGTCGTGGTCGAGCACGACCTCGACGCGATCTTCAACCTCGCCGAGCGGATCACCGTGCTGTGTGAGGGCCGCCTCCTGGCCGACGGCCCAACCGATTCCGTGCGCCGGGACGCAGCCGTCCAGCGCGCCTATCTCGGTGCCGGCCCGGCGGAAGCCGGTGCCACAATGGGAAGCGCCGCATGAGCCTGCTCGAAGTCCAGGGGATCGACACCCTCTACGGCGATTCCCACGTCCTATTCTGCGTTTCCCTGCGAGTGGAGGAGAACGAGGTCGTGGCCCTGCTCGGCCGCAACGGCGCGGGCAAGACCACGACGCTGCGCACCCTCATGGGCGTGCTCAGCCCCAGGAAGGGCACGATCCGCCTCGACGGCCAGCCGATCCATGGGCTCCCGCCCTCGAAGATCGCTCGTGTTGGCATGCAGTTAGTGCCGGAGGAGCGCGCGGTGTTCGGCGGCCTGACCGTGGAGGAGAACCTCCGCGTCGCGCGCCTGACCGCCCCCAAGGCGTGGCCCCTCAATCGGATCTGGGAGATCTTCCCCCGGCTCAAGGAGCGACGCACCTCGCGGGGGCGCACCCTCTCGGGGGGCGAGCAGCAGATGCTCTCGATCGCCCGCGCCCTGGTCCGCGACCCGCGCATCCTCCTCCTCGACGAGCCCTTCGAGGGGCTGGCGCCGCTGATCGTTCAGGATCTGATCGTGTTGACGAAGCGTCTGGCCGCGGAAGGGCGCACGATCGTCGTGGTAGAGCAGAACGTAGCAGCGGTCCTGAGCTTCGCCGACCGGGTTTACGGCCTCAACAACGGCCACGTCGTCTACGAGGGGCGGGCCTCCGCTCTCCGGACAGATCCCGCTCCGATGCGGGACTTCATGGGCTTGGCGCCGTAAGCGAGACCACAGACATCGCCTCGATGCGGCTGCTTACATCGAGCGATCACCGCTTTGGTTCGCCGATCGGGTCGCGGTGATGCAGCAGGGCCGGATCGTCGAGACGGGTCCAGCCGCTGCGATCTTCGCCGCGCCCGAGCACCCCTACACCCGCGGCCTCGTGGCCGCGATGCCGGGCCGCAGCCTGTTCTGCGGGCTCGACGCGTCGGCGCCCGAGGCGCTGACCGCCTGAGCGTGTCCGCCGGTTCAGCAACAAGGGCCGGCGGCACCGGCACGGATGATGCAGCAGCCGTGTGTCTTTCGAGGCGCCTGCAACTCTCGGGGAGATCCATGGCTTCGGCGAGCGGACGGATTCTGACGGGCGCGGAGGTGAAGGCGCTGTCGCAGCGCTCAGACCTGCGCGGTGCGATGCGCCTCGGCGCGCATGTCCTGATGTTGGCCGGCTTCGGCTGGCTGGTCTGGCGCTCCGGACCGTGGACGCTGCTGCCCGCCATGATGCTGCTAGGCATCGTGCAATCGGCGCTGTTCGCGCCGATCCACGAGACCATCCACCTGACCGCGTTCCGCTCGCGCCGGGCCAACGCCGTCGCCGGCTGGCTGGTCGCTTGCCCGTCGCTCCTGAACTGGCACTTCTACACGGCCTTCCACCTCGCCCACCACCGCCACACGCAGGATCCCGAGCACGATCCCGAACTCGCGTTGCTGCCACCTTCAACCCTCGACGCCTATGTCTGGCGCGTGATGGCACTGCCCTACTGGCGCACCCGCCTCCAAGTGGCTGCAGCCGGCCTGCGCGGCGACCTCTCGGCTTACCCGTTCATCACGGAGCGCGCCGCGCCGCGTATCATCCGGTCGCTCAGAGTGATGTGCGCTGTCCTGCTCGGCGTCTCGGTTCTCGGTATGGTGCTGATCGGCTGGTGGGCGCCCCTGGTGTTCTGGATCGGGCCTCAGCTCCTCGGGCAGCCGTTCCTGCGGCTCTACCTGCTCACCGAGCACACGCTCTGCACGATGGACGACAACGGTCTGACCAACACCCGCACGACCTTGACCAACAGCCTGATGCGTCTGCTCATGTGGAACATGCCGTTCCACACCGAGCACCACCTCTACCCGTCGATCCCGTTCCATCGCCTGCCGGACGCCCACGCGGCGATGCGTGAGCGGCTCGTCGTGCTCCAGCGCGGCTACGCGAAATGGCATGTCGGCTTCGTCCGGACGCTGCGCCCGTGACCGGATGGCCGACAAGCACCGGTACCTTCGCGCTCGGTGACCTGCCGCTTCAGTCGGGCGCCGTGCTGCCGGGTGCGCATCTGCGCTGGAAGACGCACGGGACCCTCTCGTCCGAGCGCGACAACGTCGTGCTCTATCCGACGAGCTACGCGGCCCAGCACCCCGACCTCGAATGGCTGATCGGCCCGGACGGCGTGCTCGATCCGGGCCGCTGGTTCATCGTCATCCCGGACATGTTCGGCAACGGCCTGTCGTCGAGCCCGTCGAACACGCCGGACTGGCCCGGCCTCGTCACCGCCTGGGACAACGTCCACGCTCAGCGCCGCCTGCTCGCAGAGACCTGGGGCATCGAACACCTGCACGCGGTCTACGGCTGGTCCATGGGAGCGCAGCAGGCCTATCACTGGGCGGCTTTGTTTCCCGAGCAGATCGCCCGGGCGGTGATCAACTGCGGCAGCGCCCGGACCGCCACACACAACCGCGTGTTCCTGAAGGGTTTGATGGCGGTGCTGGAGGCCGCGCCGGAGCATCGCGGCGCCGGCCGCTTCTCGGCCGAGCCCGCCGCCGCGCTCCGGGCCTTCGGACGCATCTACGCGGGCTGGGCGCTCAGCCAGGACTTCTACCGGGCCGACCTGCACCGCACCGCCCTCGGCGCCCCGGACCTCGACACCTTCCTGTGCACCGACTGGGAGGAGCGCTTCGCTCGCCGCCCGGCGGCCGACCTGTACGCGCAGCTCCGCACCTGGGAGGCGGGCGACATCAGCCGCGCCCCGCGCTTCGGCGGCGACCTCGCACGGGCGCTGGGTGCGATCACGGCCCGCCTGCTGCTGATGCCGGGCGAGACCGATCTCTACTTCCGCATCGCCGACAACGCCGCCGAGCTGCCGCACCTGCGCGAGGCCGTCCTGCGGCCGATCCCGAGCGTCTGGGGCCATCGCGCCGGCAATCCCGCGGCCAACGCGGCCGACGCCGCCTTTCTCCGCGACACCGTGCGGGCCTTCCTCGAGGCTGACGCGATAAACCCCTGATCGGTGCGGCTTGCGCCCAAGATCCGCGCCAAATCTCGAGCATCAATTGCAAACGGGTTCGGCGCCCGGGCGAAGCAGAGAAGTCACATCATCGCGTCAACCCCGTATCGCAGGCGAGACGGCGCTCGGCCTTGCCCCATGTCCGCTTCGGAGATGCTGCCGATGGCAGTCGGATGACCGAGATGGGCGCTTTTCTGCCGGGCTGCTCTGAAAGCCCCTCGACACTGAAGCCGAGGGGCCGAACGCTCAAATCTTCGTGCCTTCGGCTTAGGTCAAGGCATCTTCGACGTCGACACCGAGGTACCTGACCGTGCTCTCGATCTTGGTGTGACCGAGCAAGATCTGGACGGCACGCAGGTTGCCCGTCCGCTTGTAGAGCAACGACGCCTTCGTGCGACGCAGGGAATGGGTTCCGTAGTCCTTGCTGCGCAGCCCGATGCCCGTGACCCACTCATCGACCAGGCGAGCATACTGCCGGGTGCTGATGTGCGTGACGCCGTCGAGCCGGCTCGGAAAAGCATAGTCCTCGAGCGTTCCACCCCTGGCCTCTAGCCATGCGAGGATGCTGGTACGTGCAGGTTCGAGCAATTCGAACTGCACTGGTCGACCGGTCTTGCGTTGGATGACGATGGCGCGGCTACGGACGCGATTGCCGCTGACGAGCTCGCCGATCTTAAGCTTGACGATGTCGCAGCCGCGCAGCTTGCTCTCGATGGCAAGGTCGAACATTGCCCGGTCGCGCGTGCGCCGTTCGCGGTCGAGCCAGAATCGGATGGCCTAGACCTGCTGAGGTTTAAGGGCTCGTTTGGCGCCGAGCTTGCGGCCCGCGTTCCAGGCCGGCCGCCCTTTCGTGGCCGGATCGTGTGCTGAGTGTCCCATCGTCTGTCTCCTCGCCGGCTCATGCCGACGAGGCGAGGAGACACCCGAACCAAAGCTATGAAGATGGGGACACATGCGGACGTTCCGCTGGCGACCCATCTCCAACAAACAGTCGATGATCGGTTCTCCCCTCAAGCGGACATAACTCGGCTTTTTCCTGGAGCCGCCTAACTCGCGAAGCATTGCCCGGTCCCATTGCTTCGGTAGCCGTGAGGAAAACCGACCGGCGGGCATCCGCACGGTTGCCAACATCGCTCGCCCGGATGGTGTGTCCCAACAAGGTACGGTCTGCGACGGGTTGTAAGTCGGAAGAATGCGGGAGGGCGGGAACGCGGCGCGTCTCCCTTTCGCAGCTGGTCAAATCGTCGCGATAACAAATCCGTCATCACAAAAGGTGCTCAAGACGACCCGGTCTAAAACTATCTTGATACATATAAATTTAATAAGAGCCGCGTACTTCCCCAGACAAAGGGACATGCTGATCCTTCAGTTGGAACAGTCAGACTGATGCGGACATTCCGAGCCGAAGCACCGCAAGGCGGGCCGCTTCCCGATCAAGCGCTCGACACGCACCTGCCTGCCGACGAGCTGAAGCTGGGTCGCATCCGAGCTCGGCGACACGAGGCTATCGATCAGCTCGTGCCCGCGATGATGCTGGCCAACATCGCCTGTGTCGTCCCGCTCACGCTGCTGCTCTGGCGGGCTCAACCCGTCGTGATGCTCTCGTGGTGTGCGATCATCGTTGCCCTTTGCACGGCGCGGTTGATCACGGCGATCCGAACCAACAAGCAGTCGTCACGTCTTTATGCCTCGCTTCGTTTCGATCGAAAGCGTGTACGGCAGGCGGCCGTCATGGCCCTGCTCTTCGCCAGCGTGCCCGCTTGGCTGCTGTCGCGAACGACGGGAGCCGAAGCCACCTGCGTCGTCTGCTTCGTCACTGGTTTGCTGTGGGCAGGCGGCCTCATTCTCGCGCCCGTGCTACCGGCTGCGATCACCTACGTCGGCTTGGTCGGCGGACTCACCATCGCAGGCTTCCTCGCCTCCGGGGGCAACGCCTACACGCTGTATCTGACTTTGCTGTTTGTCGCCGGAGGCGTCACGGTTTTAGGCACTGCAAGGCGTCAGTCTGCACTATTTACCGCCAACCAACGGCAGCAGGCCGAGTTGGAGGAACAAGGCGCCACAATCGGTGTATTGCTGAAGGACTACGAAGATCAAACGAGCGACTGGCTTTGGGAAACCGACGCCAAGCTGCGGTATCGGAATTTGAGTCAGCGCTTTGTCGAGGCGCTCGACCGGCCCGTCGAGCTTATGCAGGGCACGGCTCTGGATCAGCTCATGGCGGACGATGGTGTCGCCGGGAACGCTGACGCGAGACGGGCGCTTGTGGAGCACATCACTGCACGCTCGGCGTTTCGCGATGTCGTCATACCGTTCACCATCGCCGGCACTCCGCGATGGTGGTCGCTCTCGGGCCGGCCGTTCCACGACGGGCAGGGGGCGTTTTCGGGGTATCGCGGCGTCTGTGCCGACATCACCTTGGCCAAGCAGGCCGAAGCGCGTCTCGCCTATCTCGCGCATCACGATGCCCTCACCGATCTGTCGAACCGCACGCTCTTCTGCGACAGCCTCGATCGCCTCCTTCAACACGGCCGCGGGGGCTTTGCGGTGCTCAGCCTGGATCTGGACGGCTTCAAGGGCGTGAACGATCGCTACGGCCATCCCTCCGGCGACGAATTGTTGAAGGCAGTCGCGCAACGCCTGCGTACCGTGACCGGGGTGGACGATCATATCGCCCGCTTGGGCGGCGACGAGTTCGTGATCTTGGTCGCTAAAAGAGAACGTCAGCAGGAAGTCGAGGCGCTCGCGCAGAACGTCATCCGCGCGCTGGGCTCGTCATTTTCGGTCGCCGGCGACGAGGTGACGATCGGCGTCAGCATCGGTGTCGCCTTCGCCCCGACGGACGGAGAGACGGCCTCCGCGCTGATCAAGAACGCCGATGCCGCGCTCTACCGGGCCAAGGATGAAGGGCGCGGCACCTTCCGCTTCTACGAGATGGAGATGGATCGTCGTCTGCAGGAGCGGCACCGTCTCGTGCAGGATCTGCGCTCGGCGCTGACGCGCGAAGAGCTCGTGCTGCATTACCAGCCCTACATTTGCGCGCGGACCGGGCGTGTCAGCGGCTGCGAAGCGCTACTGCGGTGGCATCATCCGGAGCGGGGTATGATCGCGCCGGCGGACTTCATCCCGGCAGCTGAGCAGAGTGGCCTCATCGTGCCCATCGGAGCCTGGATCCTCGGTGAGGCCTGTCGGGCGGCGGTACGCTGGCCTGCGGATCGCCGCGTATCGGTCAACATTTCCCCCGTGCAATTCCGCGATCGGGAATTGCCGCGGACAATCCTGGCGGCGCTGACCGCCGCGGGATTGTCACCGTCGCGTCTCGAGATCGAAGTGACGGAAACCGTCCTGATTGACGACGTCACAGTCGCGCTCGATACCTTGCGACAGATCCGGGCCCTGGGTGTCCGCGTGGCGCTCGACGATTTCGGCACCGGATACTCGTCGCTTAGTTATCTGCGCATGTTCCCGTTCGACAAGATCAAGATCGATCGCTCGTTTGTTCAAGAACTGACGACGCGGCGGGACAATCAGGTCATCGTACAGGCGATCCGCGAGATGGCCCGAGGGCTCGGCATGTCCGTGACGGCGGAGGGTGTCGAGACGAGCGAGCAGGCTGAACGACTGCGACAATGCGGCTGCGAAGAGCTCCAGGGTTACTACTATAGCCGCCCAAAGCCAGCGGGCGACCTTCAATTCGAAAAAATTTCGATGCCAATGCTTGAGATGATATCGTCTAAAAGCTTAGGTGCTCTGCCTCTATACCATGTAGCCAGTCGATGACGGCTAGTTGTGCTGCCCTGTCGGCGGCTTCGGGTGCCGGTGCTTGGAAATCTGCCTCATGAAAATGACGATCAAACTGCGGCTCATCGCATTGCTCGGCGGCCTCGGCCTGGTCTTGCTTGCAACGGCCGCACTAGGAAATCTTGCGCTTCATTGGAGTCATCAGAGCCTGAAGACTGTCTTTGACGATCGTGTCGTCTGCCTTCGGCAATTCAGTGTCATCCGTGACGCCTACGATGACCTGATCGATACCTCGCGCATGCTGCGCAGCAAGCAGATCGAGCCGGCTCAGGCGAGGGACAGGATCGATCGTGACATGTCGAAGCTCCACACGGAGTGGTCGGCCTATCTGGCGACTTTCCTAACCCCGGAGGAGGAGGTCCTCGCCAAGGACCTGCAAGGGCGCATCAATCGGAACGATGTGATCGTCACCGAGATCCTCCAGCGCGTCGCCGCCGGTGCCGCTTCGAATTTCGACGCTACGCACACGGATCTTTTGAAGAGCATGCAGGTTACCACCGCGACACTGAGCAAGCTGACCGCGTTGCAGGTCCGGGAAGCCGAGGCCGAATACCAGCGCTCCGAAGCGACTGCCGGCTGGTCGCGCCTCGCGTTCTTGACCGCGCTCGTCGTCGCCGCGCTCAGCATCGCCTACGGCGTGTACGTGATCATCCTGCAGGTCGCCCGCCCGCTGGGCAACCTCGTCGCCGTGCTGCAGCGGATGGCCCAGGGTGAAGTCGACGCCGAAATCCGCGACGCAAGCCGCGGCGACGAGATCGGCGCAGTGGGTAAGGCGGTCGAGGGCATCAAGGCCATGGTCGCCAGCAAGGCCGCCGAAGAGGCCGAGGTCAAGCGCCGCGCCGATGAGGCCGCCGCCGCTGAACGCCGCCGCACCATGATCGAGCTCGCCGATGGCTTCGAGCGCGCCGTCGGCGGCATCGTCGGCCTTGTCTCTTCCTCTGCCACCGAGCTCCAGGCGACCGCTCAGCAGATGACCGCGACCGCCCAGGAGACGGCGCGTCAGTCGATGACCGTGGCCGCCGCTGCCGAAGAGGCGTCGACCAACGTCAACACAGTCGCAGCTGCTGCCGAGGAACTCAGCTCGTCGGTGCAGGAGATCAGCCGGCAGGTGACCGGCTCGGCCCATCTTGCGCAGGCCGCAGTGGGCGAGGCAGACCAGAGCGCCCATCTCGTCCAGGCTCTCAGCCATAACGCTGCCCGGATCGGCGACATGGTCGGGATGATCTCGAGCATTGCCGGCCAGACCAACCTCTTGGCGCTCAACGCCACGATCGAGGCGGCGCGGGCCGGCGAAGCCGGTCGTGGCTTTGCGGTAGTCGCCGCGGAGGTAAAGGCTCTGGCCGAGCAGACGGCCAAGGCAACCGCGGAGATCTCTGCTCAGATTTCTCAGATTCAGGGCTCAACCGGCCAAGCGGTAACGGCGATCGGCGGGATCACGGGGCGGATCCGGGAAATCGACAGCGTGGCGACGTCGATCGCGGCTGCGGTCGAACAGCAGGGCGCGGCAACGCAGGAGATCGTGCGCAACGTAGGGCAGGCCTCGGCGGGGACGAACGAGGTGACGGCCAACATCGCCGGCGTGGCGCAGGCCTCGGAGGAAACTGGGGCCGCCGCCACGCAACTGCTCGGTGCAGCCTCGGAACTCTCGCGTCAGTCCGAGCACCTCACCGCCGAAGTCGACCGCTTCCTCGCAACCGTGCGCGCCGCGTAGCGATAAGATCGCACGCTGCACTGTGAAGCGTCCGCTTTTCGGTTTGTTGGACCGAGAAGCGGACAGGCAGGAAATAACCCTCAGCCGCCATTCGGCTTCCGACCCACAGCAGCCGCCCGGATCGCCTTCGGCGCTTCCCGAAAGCAGCCATTGGCCCGATGTCCGAGAGCGGACCTCAAACTCCTTACCCATCTGGTCATTCGCAGAATACAGCGATTGGCCCGCTTGGGCGTTTCAACCATGATTAGATTGCACCAAGTAAAGTTTCTGTTCTTGCTCAGGATTTCATCGCGAGCCTCCTCGCTGACCGAGGCGGATCGCCCTTAACCTACGCCGTTCTCCCCTCAAGAAATAACCTCCCACAATCACCGCCGCGAAGCCGGACATGGCGCCGACGCTGAGTGCCCAACGCGGTCCGAGATGGTCGGCGATCCGGCCGACGATCGGCGCTCCGATGGGAGTGCCACCAAGAGCGACGCCGACGCGCAGCGCCATCACACGGCCACGCATAGCGGGCTCGGTCGACAGCTGCATCAGGCTGTTACTGGTATTGGTGAAGGTCAGGGCCGCCACGCCAGTTAGGGCGAGAGCGGCCGCGAACGTGTAAGTGCCCGGGGAGATGGCTGCCAGCGCGCACCCTAATCCGAACAAGGCGCCCCCGATCAGCAAGGTCTCGAAGGTCGGGCGCTCCCGCCCGGCACTCAGGAGCGCACCGGCCACCGTTCCCACCGCCATGCTTGCCGACAGCAGACCGTATCCACGGGCATCGGCGTTGAAGACTCCGACGGCCATGGTGGAGATGAAGATCGGGAAGTTCAGCCCGAAGGTGCCAATCAGGAACAGCATGATCAGGATGATCTTGAGGTCGGCCCTAGACAACACATAGCGGAAGCCCTCGGCGATGCTGCCGCGCCGATTTGCTCTCTCACGCCTGTGGAGTTCGCCGACGCGCAGCAGACACAAGGATGCCAGCACCGCAACGAAGGAGGCGCCGTTGATCAGGAAGGCCCATCCAGTCCCGACCGCAGCGATGACAAGTCCGGACACGGCCGGGCCGATCATTCGGGCGGCGTTGAACGAGGTCGAGTTCAGCGCGACAGCATTGGCGAGGTTCGCGTCTCCCACCAGTTCGCCCACGAAGATCTGCCGCACGGGCGCGTCGAAGGCCGCCGCGCTACCGAACAGCGCCGCGAAGACGTAGACGTGCCAGAGCTGCACGATCCCGCTGACGGTGAGGACACCGAGTGCAAGAGCCAGTGTGCCCATCGCGGCCTGGGTTGCTATCAGGAGCCTGCGCTGGTCGAGATGGTCGGCGGCGTAACCGGTCCAAGGCGACAGGAGAAGCTGCGGCCCGAACTGTAGCGCCATAACGGTGCCGACCGCCGAGGCGCTGTGATCGGTGAGCACGGTGAGCACCAGCCAGTCCTGAGCGGTGCGCTGCACCCAGGTTCCGACGTTGGACACGAAGGCACCCGCGACCCAAACCCGATAGTTGAAGCTGGTCAGCGATCGGAAGACGCCACGAGCCGGAGCGTTCACGAGCGCTCCGGCAGGTTTCCGCCATGGAAGCGTCCGAAGTGCCGCGCAAGCGGAACGCCGATCAGGAGCATGCCGAGCCCGAGCGCCGCGACGTGGCAGATGTTCCGCGGGTCGAAGTCGCCGACCTGGGCCACGAGCAGGTAGCCGACCGCCAGATTGGCGAAGCCCCAGAGCACGTTCACGGTCGCCGAGGAGAGGCCCTCACCACGCGGCGTGGCGAACGGACTCTGGAACGGCCTACCCATCAGGCCGCTGACGGCGTGCGGGACCGCATTCGCCAGGAAGGCGCCCCCAAGAAGGTAGGACGCGAGTGGGAGCGAGGGCATCTTAACCCCTCTCGTTCAGCAGGGCGATGACTGCATCAGTGGAGCCGGTCTCCCCAAGCCTCGGGAAGACGCTCCGCACGCTGTGGTCGTGCGCGTCCGGGCGCCGGTCGGTCATGGCGTCGATCGCGAGCGTGACGTTGAACCCGAGTTCGTAAGCCTGCCTAGCGGTGGACTCGACCCCCGATCCGGTGGCGACACCGGTAATCACCACCTGCGTCACGCCCGACGACCTCAAACGCTTCTCCAGGTCGGTGGAAGCGAATGCGCCCTGGCTTCGCTTGGTGACGACGATGTCGTCGGGCTGCCGGTCGAGTTCCGGAAGGAGGTCGGCGAAGTCCTCGGGAAGCGTGCTCGTATCGAGCTTCGGCTGCTCCGTCCGACCCGGCGGAACGTCGGTGACGTTGACGAGGACGACGGGAAGGCCGCGGGCGCGAAAGGCTTCCACCAAGCGGCAATTCCGCTCCACGACCGTCTCCATAGAGGGCGCTGGGGGCGAACCGACGGTACCTTTTTGCAGGTCGACGACGACGAGTGCTGTGTTTGGATCGAGCGTGGTCAACGCCATGGGCGTGGTCCTTCGATTAGGTTCACTGGCCGGATCGGGAGTGCGGCTTAGGCGTCGACGAGGCGCCGGAGCAGGATGAGCGCCGCCGCGAGCTGCTCCTGCTCTTGTGGCGAGAGGTGGCCCTGAATGGTGCGCGACAGCCAATCCTGCCGCGCTGCCCGACCATCGCGGAGCCACTGCCGGCAGTGCTCCGTCAGCGACAGGATCGTCTGACGTCCGTCCTTCGGGTCAGGCACGCCGCTCACCAGTCCACCGGTTTCGAGTGCCACGATCACGCTCCCCATGGATTGTGGGCGCATGCCCTCCGCTCGGGCGAGTGCCGATGTCGTAGTGGGACCGTCTCGTTCCAGGCGTAGAAGGACGGCGGTCTGCGATGGTGTGAGGTCGCCGGTATGGCCCTGCTCACGCAAGCGGCGCTTCAGTTGGCCAGCCAGGGCACGCAGCTCCTGCGCCAAGGCCGCAGCGCTTACAGACGTTCGCTCAAGGGACAGCTCGCTCATGCCCACGACGCTACATTTATGAAGGCAATCTGTAAAGATTGCCTGCGCTTCATAGGGATAGATGCAAGTGCCGCCCGTCGGCGAAGAGGGGTGAAACATTGCAGGCCATCCCAGCAGTTCCGCGGAGCGGACGACATGATCAGGAGCTGGTCGCAATCAGGTTTCGCGTTCAGGGCCGATCAGAGCGCCAGCAAGCGCACCTTCCGAAGTGCGGAAGAGGGTCGAAAGAGGGCGGAGCGGCCACGTCCGCTTGTCGACCAAAAGCAGACCGGCAGAAGCCCACCCCGAGCCGCCATTCGGCTACCGACCCGACTCGGTCGTGTTGAAAGCTGCCGTGATTGACCAAAAGCGGTCATCGGTCGGCCACCGATCATGGGCGGTTCGGCTTGGGAAACCGGCAGGATGCGCCAACGCTGCTGACAGCACGGTGGCAGCAGCGCCTCGCTATTACGGGGGCCTCGGCAACGGCCGGTGTAAGGAAATAAGCCCCATGATCGAAGCTCTCTCCCACGTGAACTGGCTCGCCGTTGCAGTCGCCAGCGTCGCTCACTTCGCCCTGGGCGCAGTGTGGTTCGTGGGGTTGGTCGGCAAGCACTACCCAGTCGTGCTCGGCATCGCCGACCAGCCGCAGGAAAAGCCCGGCTTGTTGTCCCTCGCCGGTCCCTTCGCGTGCACAGCGCTCACCGTCGCCACCAGCGCCATCCTCCTGCGTGCCCTCGGCCTCACGACTTACGGGGATGCGCTCGGCCTGGGTGCCCTGGTCGGTGTCGGTTATCTTGTTCCAATGACCCTCAACATCGCGATCAATCCGCTGTTTCCGCGCCCTTTCGCGTACACGGCCCTCAACGCCCCCTTCTTTGTGATCGGCAGCTTGATGTCGTGCGCGATCCTGGTGGCACTATCGTAGGACCGCCCGCCATCGGATACGGGCCATGCGCCGCGCCGACCGCCTCTTCGAGATCATCCAGGTGTTGCGCCGTGCGTCCGGCCCGCTCACGGCCGACCGGATCGCCGCCGAACTGGAGACGAGTAAGCGCACCATCTATCGTGACATCGATGCGCTGGTCGCCCAGCGCGTACCAATCCGGGGCGAAGCGGGTGTCGGCTACGTCCTGGAGCGCGGCTTCGACCTGCCGCCGCTCATGCTGACCACGGACGAGGTCGAGGCGGTGGCCCTCGGCGCGCAATGGGTGATCGCCCATGCCGATGCCGGGCTGGCCCGCGCGGCGCTCAGCGTGCTGGCCAAGATCGCCGCGATCGTGCCCGAGGAACTGCGTCCGGTGATCGACGATCCGGCGGTCGGAACACCACCCGCGCGGCATCGGGACGACGACCATATCGACATCGCACGCCTGAGAACGTGGTGCCGTGAAGGACGCAAGCTCGCCATCGGCTACATCGATGAGACTGGAGCGGCGAGCGAACGGGTCATCCGGCCGTTCATGGTCGGCTATGTCGCGACCGTTCGCGTCTTGATGGCGTGGTGCGAGTTGCGGCAGGACTTCCGGGTGTTCTTGACCGACCGACTGGCTGCCATCGCCTTTCTCGACGAACGCTATCCCGAACGTTCCGTGGTCCTGCGTCGGCGCTGGCTGGCGATGAGGCGCGAGAAGCGCGCTGTTCCTCTGTCCTCGGTTCGATGATCCAGTCCTACTTCAAGGATCGCGAGCGGGCGCGATCGCAACGTCCGCTTCGGTTCTTCGTCGTCCGAGAGCAGACGGGCAGAAACCCACCCAACCCAGCCATTCAGGGACGTCCAGCGCGGGACCGGATCTGGCCGAAAGCGGAACGGCCGCTTCGGATGAGACTTGCCAGAAAGGCGGACAAGCTTCTATCGACCCAGTGCGGCCATTCAGGATTTCTTTGTCGATGCTCTGAAGCAAACACGACATCGTTGCACATGATTAGGCCGCCATCCGGGAAGGCGGAGCCCGTCTTCGATGGACGACGGGACGATCTTCACCGACGCGGTCGGCGCTGCTGCGATGTCCAAACGTCGATGCCTACGGCGTAATTACAGCAACGGGTCTGCGCGGGTTTCGTCGCCGGGCCGGGCATCGACCAGCCTGCGGATCTGCTCTCTGACGGACGATACGGTGGGGTTGTAGACGATCAGGCCAAGGTCGGGGCGGCCGTCGACGGCGAAAGAGGAATACTTAAGCTCGATGGCGCCGAGGATCGGGTGCTTCAGCCGCTTCGTCCCCTCGCCGTGATGGTGCACCTCGTTCTCGCGCCATAGCGCCGCGAAGTCTTCGCTTGTCCGGCAGAGTTCCTCGACCAGCGCGCCGACCTCGGACGCCGCGCCGGCGCGGGCGGCGTCCGCGCGGAACGCGGCGACCACGTAGCGTGCCACGCTGTCCCAGTCGTGCTGGATCGCGCGAACCTGACTGGAGCCGAACATGCGGCGAAGGATGTTGCGCTCGCCCGGCGGGACCGTGTCCCAGTCGGTCAGTACGACGGCCGACGCACGGTTCCACGCAACGACGTCCCAGGTGGCGGTCTTGATCAGCGCAGGGCTGGTCTCCAGCGTGTCGAGCAGTCGCTGTAGACGGGGCGTCACGCCCTTGGCGACCGCGTAGCGGACCTCCGGCGGGCGTCCGAGGCCGAGCATGAACACGTGCTCGCGCTCGGCATCGGTCAGCATCAGCCCGGCGGCGATGCGGTTCAGCACGTCCGCGGAGGGCGCACCGCCGCGGCCCTGCTCAAGCCACGTGTACCACGTCGCGCTGATGTTCGAACGCTGGGCGACCTCCTCCCGACGTAGGCCCGGCGTCCGCCTGCGGCCCGCGAACCCGAACGAGGACGGGTCGAGCTTCGCCCGCCGGTCCCGTAGATAGGCGCCGAGGGTGTTCTCCGAGCCGGCCGGCATGGCGATCCTGTGAGAGACTATACCCCGATAAGGTCACGTATTTTACGATGACGCCAGCTGCCGGACAGTGGGTTCTCTCCACAACGCGGACAGTCATCCCTGCGTGTATTCCTCACTGGCGCCACCGGCTTCATCGGCTCGGCGCTCATCCCGGAGCTCGTCAACGCCGGGCACCAGGTGATCGGGCTGACCCGGTCCGAGGCCGGCGTGGAGGCGCTCCGCGGGGCGGGGGTCGAGCCGCACCGGGGCGACCTCACGGACCTGAGCAGCCTGCGCGACGGAGCCGCCCGGGCCAACGGCGTGATCCATGCCGCGTTCGATCACGACGACTTTTCGAACTTCGTGGCTAACTGCGAGAAGGACGAGCGGGCTATTAAGGCCCTCGGCTCCGCGCTCAAGGGCTCGGATCGGCCCCTTCTGATCACATCCGGCGTGGCGATGGGATGCCCGGCACCCGGCCGTCCGGCTACCGAGGACGTCTTCGACAGGGACCACCCGAACCCCCGTGTCGCTTCCGAACAGGCGGGTGCGGCGTTGCTGGACGCGGGCGTCAACGTGTCGGTGATGCGGCTCCCGCAGGTGCACGATACCGTCAAGCAGGGCCTCGTGACCTACCTCGTCGCACATGCCCGGGCCAAGGGCGTCTCCGCCTATGTCGGCGACGGCGCGAACCGCTGGGCGGCGGGACCGAGGCGCGACGTCGCCCGACTCTACGTGCTGGCCCTGGAGCGTGCCGAGGCGGGGGCTCGGTACCATGCCGTCTCCGAGGAGGGCGTTCCGCTTCGGGCCATCGCGGAAGCCGTCGGCCGGGGCCTTGGCGTCCCCGCAGCCTCCGTCGCGCCTGATGCGGCCGCCGCGCATTTCGGATGGTTGGCGGGGTTTGCCGGAGCCGACATGGCGGCGTCGAGCACACTGACGCGGTCCCGGCTCGGCTGGCAGCCTGACGGCCGGGGCCTCATCGCCGATCTCGACGCTATGAATTACGCCCGCGGTGCGGAAAACCACACTTCTTAGACGTTCATAGGCGCAGGGCTGCGAGGGTGGGCGCGCTGCTCGCGGGCGTATTGGATCGGCGGTCTGCCGACATGACGAGAGAAGGCGGTGCTGAAGGTGCTGGCAGACCCGTAGCCCACACGCTCGGCCACCTCCGCCACGCCGGCACCTTCACGACCAAGCAGATCCTTCGCCAGCGCGATGCGCCACGCCAGTAGATACGCCATCGGCGCGACGCCGACCTCGCGCCGGAACCGTTCGAAGAATATCGAGCGCGACAGTCCCGCCTCTCGAGCCAGGGCCGCGACCGTCCAGGGAGCGGTCGGCAGCTCGTGCATCCGGCGCAGCGCAGCAGCCACGCGCTCGTCTGCAAGCCCGCGCAGGAGGCCCGAGGGCGCCGCTGGACCCGCAGTAGACCGGAGCGCCTCGATCAGGAGCACCTCCAGAAGCCGCGCAAGAACGACTTCACGGCCGGGCCTGTCCGCCCGCGTCTCCTCGTTCACGAGGCCGAGCAGCATCGCCAGTCGCCCGACACCGCGCACATGGACGAACCTGGGCAGGAGCGACAGAAGTAGGTCCACATCGTCGGAGGCGAAGGTGCAGTGCCCCACCAGCATGCGCAGGTCGGGCGGCACCTCGGGAGGGCCGAGCCGGAACACGCCGGCGCCAACCTCAACCGGCGGCGGCGCCCGCCCCACCGACGGCGCGACGAGGCTGGAGGCGGCGAAGGCGCTTGCGGCGGGGATCAGCACGAAGTCGCCGGCCGCGAGGACGATGTCCGCCTCACCATCGATCGCGAGGCGGCACTCTCCCTCCAGCACCGCGGCATAGAACGGCTGGCCGTGGTCGTCGCGGCGCACCGTCCAGGCGCCGCCGGCCACGACCAACTTGGAGAACGAGGCGCTGGGCTGAAGTAACCCGACGACCTGGGTGAGCGGATCGACCATTTCGGACGTTCGCCAATGTAATACGGACTTGTGCCGGTATCACGTCCGGCAGAGCGCTCCTATCACCCCGTGGTGCGTCACACGGGAGGTCCCATGAACACGATCCTCATCACCGGCTGCTCATCCGGCTTCGGCCTGGAGACGGCACGCGTGTTTCTCGACCGCGGCTGGCGAGTCGTCGCCACGATGCGCACGCCTCAGGTGGCCCTGCTCCCGGAGTCCGACCGCCTTACCGTCCTGCCGCTCGACGTGACTGACGCCGACAGCATTGCCCGGGCCGTTGCGGAGGCCGGGGCGCTCGATGTCCTGGTGAACAACGCGGGCGTCGGGCTGCTAAACGCCCTGGAGGGCCTGTCGATGGAGTCCGCCCGGGAGGTGTTCGAGACGAATACCCTTGGCACTATCGCGATGACCCAGGCCGTGCTGCCGCAGTTCCGGGAACGGGGCGCGGGGGTGATCGTCAACGTGACGTCGAGCGTGACCCTGCGACCGCTACCGCTGCTGGCGGTCTATACCGCGAGCAAGGCGGCTGTGAACGCTTTCACAGAGTCCCTCGCCCACGAGCTCGTGCCATTCGGCGTGCGCGCCCATCTCGTCCTTCCCGGCCGATCGCCGGAGACCGCGTTCGGGGTCAACGCCCGTACCCGGATGGGGATGAATGTGCCCGAGGCCTACGGTGATCTGGCGGGGCAGGTCTTCGCGAATTTCCAGCAGGCGACGGAAGAGCTGACCCGGGCCTCGGACGTGGCCGATGCGGTCTGGCGCGCGGCAACCGACCCGGCTTGCCCGATGCGCCTGCCGGCCGGCGCTGATGCGATCGCCTGGGCGGCGGCTTGACACGAGCCCTTGAACGTCCTGTGTGGATGACTCCCGCATTGCAAGTGGCGAATTGAGCTTCTGGCGCGTTGGTCGGATGCAGTCTTGTGTCCGGCCTGTCGGTGCAGTCGTTCATGTTGACTGCTGGCCCTGATGGTATCCGCGAGCTGGGTCCCACTCTGCTTCGCGGGCTATGACGCCCTGGACATTCGGCGGGGTGTCCCGGCTCCCGGTCTGACCGGTTCGCCATCAACTCTCATCGTCCTCGCAACCTATAAAAAGTCTCTTTGCCGTGCTTGTCAGGCGGCCGTGGCCGCTGGTGCGCGGTAGGTGCCGCCGCGGGTCATGATCGCCCAGGCGACCCGCGCGGTGCGATTGGCGGCCGCAACGGTCACGACGCGCACCGGCTTACGCTGGAGAAGGGCCGGCAGCCGCGGGTCGACCGAGGTCGGTGTCGCCTTCGCACGCCGGATCAGGGAGGTCATGCCGACGACGAGCAGGCGGCGCAGGTAGCGGTCGCCCATGCGCGAGATCCGACCCAGGCGCTCCTTGCCGCCGCTGCAGTTCTGCAGCGGGGTTAGTCCCAACGAGGCGGCGAACTGCCGACCGGAGCGGAAGCGCTCGGGCTCGCTCACTGAGGCGGCCAGCGCCGTCGCCGAGACGATACCGACACCGGGGATCGTCGCCAGGCGCTGCGACAGGTCGCTGTCCCGATGCCAGGCGAGCAACTCCTTTTCCAGGCGGGTGAGCTGGATCTGCACGGCGCCGATCTGATCGGCCAGCCCGGTCACCACGCGTTGCGCCAGTGGTGGCACCTCGGCCGCGTCTCCGGCCGAGAGCCGGGCCGCTAGTTCGAGCGCGTGCCGCAGGCCCCGCGCCATCTCGATCCCGAACTCGGCGAGCAGGCCGCGGATCATGTTCACCAACTGCGTGCGTTGCTTGACCAGCAGGTCGCGCGTCCGGTGCAGCGCCAGCGCCGCCTGCTGCTCGGTCGACTTCACCGGCACGAACCGCATGCTCGGACGCGTCACCGCCTCGCAGATGGCAGCGGCGTCGTTCGCATCGGTTTTACCGCGCTTCACATACGGCTTCACGTAAGCGGGCGGCATCAGCCGCACGTCATGGCCGAGCTTCATCAGTTCCCGGGCCCAGTGGTGGGACGTGCCGCACGCCTCCATGCCGACCAGGCATCGCGACAGCTTGGCGAAGAACGGCACGACCTGCGCCCGCCTCAGCGACTTGCGAACGACGACTTGCCCGGCTGCATTGACGGCGTGGACCTGAAAGATGCTCTTGGCCAGATCGATGCCGACAGTGGTGATCTCCATGGGGATGGCTCCTGCATCTGCGTGGCTGCTGCGTCGACAGCAACCACATCTTGGCACCGAGATGCCGTCAGTTGGAGCGGGAGCCATCCACCCCATCTGCTTCCGCTACATGTTTGAGCGGAAGCGGACTGGCAGATATCCACCCTGAGCCGCCCTACTGCTTCCGACCCAACCTGAACGCTTAGTCAGCAGGTGCGCATCTCTGGAACCAGTCGTTGAAACGACCCGCAGCATTCGTCTCTCGCTGCTCGCCTGCAAATCATATTCGCGTACACCACGCGCGGAACTAGCCCACGCGGCCGCAGCCAGTACGCGCGCAGCTGCTCAGCGCCCTCTTCGGCGGTGAGTCGCGGTCAGCCACCGTGCGTTTGGAGCCACCCGGCGATCCCGCCCACCACCTCCTGCTCAATCCCGTAGTAGCCGTGGGGCGAGAGTGAACCGCAGGCTCTGTCCGAACGCTGCATGCCGCCGCTGACTGCGAGAACGCGAACGCTGGGCGAACGCGTCATGGTCGCGGCAATGCGTGGCGCCATCTCGGGCGGAGCCACGTCGCAAGCATCGTCTCGGTTGGCGACGACCAATACCGGAACGCGCACGCCCCCCGGATCAGCGTCGAATACCGTCTCGGTGCTCCGTTGTCCGGGCACAGACACGGACTCGGTCAACACCAAGCCCGCAATGAGACCCGACCGGGCGTGGGCGGCCCCGTTTATCGCCGCGATCGTCCCCTGACTGGTGCCAACCAAGAAGACGGGTGCAGAGGCTCGATCCCGGGCGTAAGCTACCAGACCGTTCACAAGCTGACCGTAGGCCGGTGAGCTTCGCAGGCCCCGCAGGTTCGCCTGATCGACGGTGTCGGGGATCAGCACGGCGTAGCCCCTTGCAACCCAGTCCGCCCGCGTACGGACGACGAAGTTGTCTTCGTGGCGCAGGTCCCCGTCTCGCCGAACGCCGATGTCGCCGGAGCCGCCCGGCAGCATGACGAGCGTTGCCCGGGGGTGAGGCGGCGCGTCGTAGAGAACGCGCTGGTCAACACCACCACCGAGCGGCAGATTTATCACGCGCTCTCCCGCAACAAGGGCCTGCCTTGCTGGTCCGGTCTGGGCGAAGGCCGGGACGCCGAGCAGGTTAACGGCGAGGAGCGAGAGGGTGAATTTACCCGGCATCATAGATCCTCTTAACAGACTGATAGGAATGCCTCGATCGACCCATGAAGACTGCGCCTGTATTCCTGCGAGTTATCTGAACAGATTGGCTGAGGGCATCAACTTGCAGTGATGATACAGACTGCAACATTCGTCGTTCGAAAGAGGAGCCTCGTCGCTGTTTTGCGGAACGGTCCCGAGCCGTCACTCGCGTCGTTGAGCTTCTCCGTCCCGCCAATCTTTACGCACTCTCGCTCGACCGCATTATGTGGCGGGTAGCCTAACCACCGATCGGCAACCTTTTCGAAGGCCCAAGATGAGTCGCCAGTGAGCGCGAGGGCGGCGTCTGCTTCTTACGTTTTGCGCTCAGAAGCAGACCGTCCGAAATCCACCCTTGGCAGACCTTCAGGTTGCGTATGCGAGTATGAGCGGCGGCTCACCTGAATGGGTCGCTCGGAGGCCGACATGGTTAGGCTCGCGGTTCGAATTTTGGCGAGCGCCCTCATACTCATCGGGCTCGGCACCGTCGTGGGGTTGGGTCTGGCCTTCACTGCCAAGCGAACCGTCTGCGCCGGACAACCTGACTGTCGTCGCCTCGCCAGATGGTTCATTCAGTGTGGTCCTAGCGTCCTGGAACGGTGGCGGGGCTATCGCGCCCTTCTGCTACAACCGCGTATTCGTCGTCCCGGCGGCGGTATCGAACGACCGCCTAGCGGACGACCAGAACCTCGTGTTCGCAGGCGCGTGCGCGACCTTCGAGGACCATTCCAGTGCGCCCAACTTGACTTGGCGTGGGCCGAACGCGCCTCAAGTCAAGTTCTCGACACTGGAGACCACAAGCGCTCCGGCAACATTGCGCCTGCGCCATCTCGCTGCAGGTGGCCAGGTCGAAGTGGAGTTCGAGGTAGGTCACTAGGCTCTGAAAGTCCGCTTTCCGCCCGCAACGGCCATCCCGGTTCCGGCCCAACCCAGCCGCCCAGACCGCTGGCTGCGCTGCTCCAAAGCGGCCGTTGATGAGCCCTCCAGCAACTTCGGCTCGGGGTGGGAAGCGGACCTCAGGTGCGCCGTCATCAGCAGACCTCGGCAGGAGGCAGGGGTTCATTCTCGATGACGCAAAACCCCACCAACTGGCTATCGAAGCGCTGGTGAGGACGACTGAACTCATCCCGCTAGCGTCCAAGCGCCACACAAAGGTTGTCAACCTTTGACATGCCAGCGTGGCTTGCTAGGTGCATGCCCATGTCGACCACACCGACCCGTAACTTCTCTCTGACGCCAGAACTCGATGGCTTCATCCGCGATCTCGTGGCCTCAGGTCGTTACAGCAATGCCAGCGAGGCGGTCCGCGCGGGTCTGCGTCTGCTGATCGAGCATGAGCAGATGATGAAGCGCGGGCGCAGCAGACAAGTGTCGACACACGCCCAGCCTCGCCCCTGAGGCATCGGTGACCGCTTCTCCGCATCCGCTCACGTCAAGGGCGCTACCCTCGTTCCCCGCCGCCGGTGGAGATGTCGCCGCGGCGATCCGGGCACACGATTGGTCGCCGTTTCCGCTCGGATCGCCGCAGGCTTGGCCCACCGCCCTGCGCCTCGCCATCGAGCTGATCCTCGCTTCGCCAGAAAGCATGTTCCTGGCATGGGGGCCGGAGCTGCTGTTCTTCCATAACGACACATACAGCCCGATCCTCGGCCCGCGTCGCGCTCACGCCCTCGGCGTTCCGATCGCCGACCTCTGGCCCGACGTCTGGGACCAAGTCCGACCCATCGCCGAAAGCGCGCTGTTGGGGGAAGCCAGTCGGTTCGACGACCTGCCCCTGACCATGGCGCGCTATGGCCACACGGAGCAGACGTGGTGGTCGTTCTCCTACTCGCCGTTGCGGGACGAGAGCGGGGCCGTCGTCGGGTTGTTCTGCGTCACCAACGAGACCACGCGGCAGGTGCTGGAGAGCCGGCGGCAGGCGTTCAACGCGGTGCTCGACGATGCTCTGCGCGGCCTGAGCGATCCCGTCGAGGTCCAGGCGGCGGCCTGCGCGACACTGGGCACGCACCTCGGTGTCGGCTGTGTCGGCTATGCCGAAGCGATCGACGAGACCGGTGAGCGCACGTACATCCAACGGGATTGGACCGCCCCTGGCTTCGCGAGCGCCGCGGGGCTTCACGTGCTCGACGAGTACGGGCCGGTTATGAGCGCTCAGCTGCGGGCCGGCTACACGGTCCGTATCGACGATACCGCCACCGATCCGACGACCGGCCCTGATACGGCAGACGCTTATGCCGCCATCGGAACGCGAGCGTTTCTGAACACCCCCCTCGTCAAGGGCGGACGCTTCGTCGCGCTGCTCTATGCGCTGCACGGTACCCCGCACCGCTGGACCGACGATGAGGTCCGGCTCATCGAGGAGGTGGCCGAACGGACCTGGGCAGCGGTCGAGCGGGCGCGCTCCGAGGTGGCGTTGCGCGAGGAGCGGCGGACGCTGGAGACCCTCAACCGGGTCGGGACGACCTTAGCCGCCGAACTCAACCTCGAACGTGTGGTTCAGATGGTCACCGACGCAGGGGTCGAGCTGACGGGGGCACAGTTCGGAGCGTTTTTCTACAACGTGCTCGACCCTAAGGGGGAGAGCTACATGCTCTACACCCTCTCGGGCGTCGATCGCTCCAAGTTCGACAAGTTCCCGATGCCGCGCAACACCTCCGTCTTCGCCCCGACCTTCGGCGGGGAAGGCGTGCTGCGTTCGGACGACATCCTGACCGATCATCGCTACGGCAAGAACGCGCCGCATCGTGGCATGCCCAAGGGGCATCTACCCGTGCGCAGCTACCTCGCGGTGCCGGTCATCTCGCGCTCCGGCGAGGTGCTGGGCGGCCTGTTCTTCGGGCACCCTGAGACAGCGCGGTTCCAGCTCCGGCACGAGCACCTCATGATGGCGGTCGCGGCACAGGCAGCCATCGCGATCGACAACGCGCAGTTGTTCAAGGCCGCACAGCACGATCTCGAAGAGCGCCGCGTTGCCGAGGCACGCTTGCGCGACCTCAACGAAACCCTCGAACAGCGCATAGCGAAGGCTATGGTCGAGCGAGCGGCCGTCGAGGAGGCCCTGCGCCAGTCGCAGAAGCTGGAGGCGATCGGCCAGCTCACCGGAGGCGTCGCGCACGACTTCAACAATCTGCTCACCGTGATCAAGTCGTCGACCGACCTGCTCAAGCGACCCGACTTGCCCGAGGAACGCCGCCTCCGCTACGTGGCCGCGATCTCTGACACCACTGACCGCGCCGCCAAGCTCACGGGCCAGCTGCTCGCCTTCGCCCGGCGCCAAGCCCTGAAGCCGGAGGTGTTCGATCTCGGCAAAAGCGTTGCGGCTATCGGTGACATGCTTGGCACCCTGACCGGTTCTCGCATCCGGGTGGCGACCCAATTGCCGGCGGAGGCCACCTACGTCGACGCCGACCCGAGCCAGTTCGACACCGCCATCGTCAACATGGCGATCAACGCCCGTGACGCGATGGCCAGTGAGGGTGTGTTGGCGATCGTAGTCGAAGCAGTGTCGGGCATCCCGGCGCTTCGGGCTCATTCTCCCATGTCGGGGGACTTCGTGTCCGTGTCGATCACGGACACGGGCTCGGGGATCGCCGCCGCCGACATTGAGCGGATCTTCGAGCCATTCTTCACGACGAAGGCTGTCGGACACGGGACGGGCCTCGGCCTCAGCCAGGTATTCGGCTTCGCCAAGCAGTCGGGTGGCGAGGTCATGGTGACGAGCGTGGTTGGGCAAGGCACGACCTTCACGCTGTACCTGCCTCGCGCCGGACAGGACCGACGCCCGATGACGTCCGAGCCTGAGCCGGCGGCGCTCGTCGCGGGCCACGGCACGCGCGTGCTGGTCGTCGAGGACAACGTAGAGGTCGGGAGCTTTGCGACCCAGTCGCTGGCCGAACTAGGTTATCGGACGGTCTGGGCGGCCAACGCCGAGGAGGCGCTGGCTGCGTTGGCCAAGGAGGCGGCCCGGTTCGACGTGGTGTTCTCGGACGTGATGATGCCCGGCATGAGCGGGATCGAACTAGGGCAGGAGATCCGGAAGCTGTACCACGACCTGCCGGTAGTCCTGACCTCGGGGTACAGCCACGTCCTCGCGCAGAATGGAACCTACGGGTTCGAGTTGCTGCACAAGCCGTACTCGGTCGAGCAACTCTCACGTGTCCTGCGCAAGGTGGCGACGTGGCAGAGGCGCAAGCGCATCCTCGCTGGCTGATCCCTTTCCGTCGAGTTGCGGTCGAGCTGGTACACCATCGCATCTCGCCCCCGTTACGCAATCCTTGATGCCGGCGAAGACAAGTCACCAGTTCACTGAGGCGACCGCGACGAAATTCACTGCCTCGCGCGGCGGCGCTGCCACGAAGCGGACCTTCCGAATGTCCCAAAAGGGTCGTGTGCGGACCTAGCGGTTATGTCCGTTTCAATGCATCCGTCGTCCGGAAGCGGACGGGCCGAAAACCACCCATCTGAGCCGCTCGGGCCGGCGCTTCGTGTAGGCTGCATCTGGCCGAAAGAAACATGTCCGCTTCGGAGGAGACCCGCCGGAAAAGCGGACTGCCTCCTACCGACCCAACACGGTCGCCCCGCATTTCTCTGACTTAACCCGTAAGCGGACGTAAGCCGAGTAAAGGCCGGACTGTCATCATCCATGCGCCTAACCCAGCGAAACGGCATGCTCAGTATGCCCCCGTAGGATACCCTGCCAGCCGAGCCAACCAGTGCAGAGGCCGACCAGCACGAGTCAGCGCCGTCGAGGCATAGCGCGCCTGCCGGGCGAAGCCGCTGAAACCGCGGCGTCTAGTTGCAGGGATGCCAGTGGTCGTGCGAGCCCCCCGGACGGATCAAACCCCGCCCGGGAAGATCTCCATTTATCCAAACATTGTTCGGACGTCGAACAAGCCGCGCCTCAGCGATGGCAACGGCCGGCGGGGCCTCGATAGAGCCCGGGCGGGCAACCACGCGGAGCCCCCGTCATCGCCCGTCGGATGGCGCCCCGCGGTCCTCGATTGAGCCTGCAGCCGCCGAAGCCTCCGCGATGGGCGCCGAAGCCGCAACCGCCGCGAACCTGGACGATGGGCGCATCAGGGCCCAACCCGGGGGCCGCCATCGGCAGCGCCTGGGCTTGGCCGGCGATGAGCATGGACGTAGCCGCGGCGACGATCAAATTAGTGATCCTCATTTTGATACCTTTCTAAGTGAGCAAGCCGTTTCGACCGGGTTGCCGCTGTAGACGTCGCCGGACCGGGCTACGCACAGCTCGGATTACTTGACGCGGCAGGGACGCTCGGCTCGGCTGACATGCCCGTCATGGTCGACGTCGAGCCGGGCGAAGCGCTTGGTGGACACCGCATCGACCTCCTGTGCAGTGAGGAAGCCGTCGCCGTCCGCATCGATGGCCCGAAATCGGCCTGCCGGGTCGGATGGCCCCTTTCCGGGATGTGCCTCCCACCATGCCGTCCACTCCGCCCTGCTGATCCGGCCGTCGTGATCGGCGTCGGCCCGCATCAGCCGCTTCAGGTGTCTCGCCTGAAAAGTGGCCAAATCGACGCCGGCGGCCGCATGGTCACCAGATGGCGAAGGCGCGTTCGAGAGTGCCTGGGCGTAGGCGCCCGTGGTTGCGAGGAACACCGCAAGCGTCAGGGAAACGGTTCTCTTGGTCATGCGTGGACCTCTTATAGATGAAGGACCTCGATGACGGGCTGAACGCCACGTCACCGAGCGTCGGACCGCCGAAAACTCCCGTCACCAGTGGCGATGCCAACCGCCGCGCCATCCCCCACGCCATCCGACGTGGCGGTATCCGCCCCAGCGGTGCCAGCGAGGGCCGCCCCAGCCGAAGCGACGCGGACCGTAGAAGTCCGGCCGGTAGGCATAAGGGGCGTAGAATGGTCTCGGCCCGAGGTTAGGACGGCAAACGCCGTAGAACCCGCGGTGGAACCCGAGGCCGCAGCCGTCGCGGGCTTCGGCTACGCCTGCGGTCGCCAGGGGAGCAGCAAGTCCAGCCAACAGCAGCGTTGCCGACATAAGGCGCCTCAGCACCGTTCGCGTCGTCATCGTCTCGTCCTCCGATGGTCGGTTGCGATGGACAGACCATCTCATCCACCTGTCGCAGGCGTTTGCCGGGATGGCTCAGAAGTGTCGCAGGCGGTCGCGGATCCGGGCTGACCGATACAATTCGCGACATCTTTTCGACGCTGCGGGCGGGCCGGGGCGTTACATCCCGTGCTCGGGAGGAAGGGACATGGACGACGCGCACGTTTTGGTTGTCGACGACCACTGCGATATCCGCGATCCGCTCGCGGCCTACCTGAAGCGCCATGACATTCGGGTCAGTGTCGCGGCCGATGCGGCGGCCGCCCGTTCCGTCCTCGTGACGAGCGCTATCGACCTCGTCGTCCTCGACGTGATGATGCCGGGCGAGGACGGGCTTTCGTTGTGCCGCCACATCCGCGAGGCCCGCGATACGCCGGTGATCCTTCTGACCGCGCTGGCCGAGCAGACCGACCGGATCGTTGGCCTGGAGATCGGGGCGGACGACTACGTCACGAAGCCGTTCGATCCGCGCGAGCTCCTCGCCCGCATCAAGAACCTCCTCCGGCGTACCCGCGCGCTACCCCGTACTCGTGACACAGCCGACGGGCGCAAGCTGGCGTTCGACCGGTGGACGCTGGACACCGACCGGCGCGAGCTCGTCGACGAGGCCGGCACCTCAGTGGCGCTCAGCACCGCGGAATTCCGGCTGCTCACGGTCCTGGCGAGCCATCCGCGGATCGTCCTCACGCGCGACCAACTCCTCGACCTGACGAGCGGCCGGACCGCGGACGCGTTCGACCGCAGCATAGACAATCAGGTCAGCCGCCTCCGGCGCAAACTGGAGCGCGATCCGACGAACCCCGCCCTGCTCAAGACGGTCTGGGGCGGCGGCTATGTCCTGGCCGCCGAGGTGAGGACGGTACCGTGAGGCTAACGCCGCACTCGCTGGGCGGTCGGCTGGCAATCCTGCTCGTGCTCGCGGTCGTCGGTGCTCAGGCCGTGGCCTTCGCGATGTTCACGCACGAGTCGTCCCAGATCGGTCACGCCGTGGCCAGGACCCAGGTTGTCGACCGGATCGCCACGCTGGTGCGCCTGCTCGACACAATCCGGGCCGATACCGTCCCGAGCGTCATCGCGGCGTACGGTTCCCCCCGTCACCGCTTCACCATCGATGCCGGGAGCCTCGTGCCGGAAGGTGCGATGGGGGCGGACGAGTTGCGGCTTGCACGACGGATCGACCGGCGTCTGAAGGACGACGCTGGCCAAGCCCGGATCGCTCTCGTCGAGCGGGACATCACAGGAGAGGCGGCCTCCGATCGTATCGCCGACAGGCCCCAGGCCCTGCGCGTTTCCGTCAGACTCGATGACGGACGCTGGCTCAATGCGGAGGCTCCGCTCGCGCTGCGGACCCCACCGTGGATGCGTGTCGGGCTCATCCAGATCCTGGCGAGCGTCGTCGCGGTGCTCGGCGTCGTCTCTGTCGCTAGGCGCGGGATCGTTGGGCCGGTGACGAGCCTCGCGAAGGCCGCCGAGATGGCCGGTCGCGGCGCCGCTTTCGAACCCCTGCCCGAGCGCGGCCCCAGCGAACTGCGGACGATGACGGCGGCGTTCAACCTGATGCAGGCTCGCTCGCGGGCGTTCGTCGCGGACCGGACGCGAATGCTGGCGGCGATCAGTCACGACCTGCGCACGCCCATCGCGTCCCTGTGGCTCAGGGCAGAGATGGTTGAGGATACCGCGTTGCGCGAGGCGATGGTGCGGACGCTTACCACCATGCAGCGGACGGTGGAGATTACGCTCGCCTTCGCGCGGGAGGACGCCTCCGAGGGACGCGGCAGCCGCCTTGACCTCGGTGCCGTCGCGCGGACCCTGGCCGACGACCACCGCGTGCTCGGCCGGGATGTCGTGGTGGATGCGCCGCCGTCACTTCCGTTCCACGGACGCGAGCCGGTGCTGCGACGTGCCCTCGACAATCTGGCAGAGAACGCCGTGCGCTATGGCGGCCGGGCTCGGATCACCCTCGAGGACCACGACACGGAGGTCTGCATCCTCGTAGACGACGACGGCCCCGGCATACCGCCGGACCGTATCGAGGACATGTTCGCCCCCTTCGCCCGGCTCGACGCGTCGCGCAGCGACGAAACGGGCGGTACTGGTCTTGGGCTCGCCATCGCTCGTTCCGCGATCAGGGCCCATGGCGGTGACATCACGTTGGCGAATCGCCCAAACGGAGGGTTGCGCGCGACGGTCACGATGCCGCGTGAAGCGTTCCCGACTTCAGCGGGTTCGTAGAGGAGCGGCGCCCTCCGCCCGTTGCGTTCGACGAAGGTCCGACCATGGCAAGCGTCATCCCTGCACCGGGGATAGACGATACCCACCGCGATCCGAGCCAACGTCTGGTTTCCCAAAAGCAGACCGGCAGCAAACTACCCACCCCAGTCATCCCGCCGAGCCTACTGGCAAGACCGAAACTGGCCGAAAGCCGCCAATTCGCTTCGGAGAAGGTTAGCCTGAAAAGCCGACGGTTCGATAGCGACTCTTCCGGATGCCCGAAAGGACAGCTTGCGGGCGCTCGACCCTCGCTATCGGAGCCAGCAAGCGACCGGGCTACGTCGCGTGATGTCGACAGCCCCGCGAGAAGCGGGGTGTCCCCGGCGAGCCTGCTGACTACGAGCTCCGTGAGGCGGACAGGTCAAGCGCGGCCAATACGGTCGATCCCCACATTTGGCACGCTTCTTGGTTCTCATTTGCCAGCGCAGCGTCGCTCCGGCGGCAGCTAAAGGTTGGCGTGCCGTCGATGTGGTGAGGTGCCGGGCGACCGGATCTCCGCGACTGCCTAGAGCCTGTCCCGAGTTCCGATCCCTCCGTTTCACCATCGGCACGTAATCCGGCGGATCGTGCGATCCGCCCTCTGAGGAGAGTCGATATGTGCGACCGCCACGGCGATTATCGCGTCCCAGACTTCTCGCGGTTCAAGCCCAGCCGCAGGCGCTTCCTCGGCGGCACCGGCGCGGCGCTCACCCTGGCGTTGGGCCCAGGCCTGAGCAGCCCGGCCTCGGCGGCCACCGGCATCCGGGCGACGCACGGGACCGGCTTCTGCAACCTCAACTTCTTCCTCGCCGAGGCGATGCAGCTTGCCAAGGATGACGGCCTCACCATCGACTTCGTCAACACGCCGACCTTCTCGGATCAGGTCACCTTCCTCGGCATGGGCCAAGTCGATGCCGGCGTGATGCCCTATACGAGCTTCATGGCGCTCTACGACGCCGGCGCCCCGGTCAAGATAGTGGCCGGCGGCGGCATCGAGGGCTGCGTGCTCGTGGCCCAGCCCGGCCTCGACAGCCCGGGGAAGCTCAAGGGCAAGACGCTCGGCACCTTCCAACTCGATACGCTGGAGGTGCTGCCCTACGACTGGCTGAAGAAGAACGGCGTCGCCTTCAAGGACATCACGGTCCGCTACATGGGCTCGACCCCGGAGGCCGTGGAGGCGTTCCGCGCCGGTGCCCTGGACATCATCTCGACGATCGAGCCCTACGGCACGGCGCTCCTCACCGACGTGAAGGGCGCGGTCAAGCTCTCCGACGGCACCGACATCTACGGCAAGGGCTACACCGATTGCGTGCTCGCCGTGCGTGACGAGCTGATCACCAAGAATCCCGGCGCCGTCAAAGCCCTGATCAAGGGCATGATGAAGGCCCAGGTCCTGGCCGAGAGCGATCCCCAGTCCGCCCTGAACACGCTCGTCGGCTCCTACTACAAGACCTCCATGAGCAACGCCCAGCTCGCCATGGGCCGGCAGCCCTCGGTGGTGGACGCCCGCAACCAGACGCAGTTCATCCTCGACCGGACCGATTCCGTCGCCGAGATGGGCTACATCAAGAAGAAGCCTGGCCGCGACGCGATCGACTGGACCCTGTTGGAGCAGGTCATCGCCGAGAACCCGGATCTCTACGGCAAGCTCAAGCTGAAATCGGCCTGAGCGGATGGCCGTGGATCTCGCCCGCGCCGCCGTCCCGCAGGTCCGGCCGCGCCTCCCGTTCGGTCAGCGCCTCGCGCTGCCCGAGGGCTTCGTCCCGCTCCTGCAGCGGACCGGCTGGATGCTGGTCTCGGTTGGCTGCTTCGCCGGCCTGTGGGAGCTGCTCTGGGCGTTCGGCATCGCCGACGCCAAGCTGCTGCCGCCGCCGCACATCTTCCTCGGCAACCTCGTCGAGCAGGCGCGCTTCTTTAACACCGCCCAGCGCTGGCAGATCGGCACCGGCATGAACGCCGGCCCGAGCCCCGCCATGGCGGTCCTGATCACGGTGCTCGCCTCCACGGGCCGGGTGCTGGCGGGCCTGTTCCTGGCCGCGACCCTGTCAATCCTGGTCGGTGTGGCGATCCGCTACGTCGTCCTGTTCGAGCGCCTGACCCTGCCGACCATCACGCTGCTGGCGCCGGTCTCGCCGATCGCGTGGCTGCCGGTGGCGATCTTCATGTTCGGAATCGGCAACGCCCCGGCGATCTTCATGGTGTTCATCGCCCTGTTCTTCACGATGGTCCTGTCGACCATCCACCAGATCGACGGGGTCAACCGGAACTACATCAACGTCGCCCGGACCATGGGGGCGTCGAAGCGTCAGATCTACGCGCGGGTGATCGTGCCTGCGATCCTGCCGGGGCTGCTGGCGGTGCTGCGCCTTAACCTGTTCGGGGCCTGGATGGTGGTGCTCGTCGCCGAGGCGACCGGCGTCGGCTACGGGCTGGGCCAAGTGATCATGCTAGCCCGCAACACCTTCAATCCGTCGCTCGTGTTCTTCACCATCACGCTGATCGGCCTGCTCGGCTTCGCCTTCGACCTGCTGTTCCGGGTGGTCCAGCGGCGGATGCTCTACTGGCTGCCGCGCGACGCGGGGTCCTCCCTTGGGCTCTGACGTCGCGTCCGTCGACGCCGTCGCCTGCCGCAGCGTCGCCAAGGTCTGGGCGGCCGGCACCGCCCGTGCCCACGAGGCCCTGCGCGACATCGACCTGACCGTGCGGCCCGGAGAGTTCGTGGTGTTCCTCGGACCCTCGGGCTGCGGGAAGAGCACGCTGCTCTACCTGATCGCCGGGCTCGAACCCGCCTCCGGGGGCGAGCTCCTGGCCTTCGGCGCGCCGGTCACAGGCCCCTCCCCCGAGCGCAGCCTGATCTTCCAGGAGACCTCGCTGCTGCCCTGGCTCAGCGTCTGGCAGAATGTCAGCTTCGGCCTGTCGCTGAAGGGCGTGCCGGAGGCCGAGCGCCGCAGCGTCGCCCGTGCGGCGCTCCAGCGGGTCGGCCTCGCCGAGGCCTTCGACAAGCGGCCGGACGAATTGTCGGGCGGCATGCGCCAGCGTGTGGCGGTGGCGCGGGCGCTGGCCATGCGCCCGAAGGTGCTGCTGATGGACGAGCCCTTCGCGGCGCTCGACGTCCAGACCCGCCAGAAGATGCAGGACTTCCTGCTCGACGTCTGGCGCGACAGCGGCGCCTCGGTGCTGTTCGTGACCCACCACATCGACGAGGCGGTGGCGCTCGCCGACCGGGTGGTGGTGTTCACCGCCCGCCCCGGGCGGATCAAGACGATCGTCCGCAACGATCTGCCCCGCCCGCGCGACCCGTTCTCCCCCGAGGCCGAGGCGATGCGCCGGCATCTCACCGAGCACCTGCGCGACGAGGTCGACCGGGCCTTCGCCGAGCAGGAAGCGCTCGTCTGACCCTATTTCCGATCGAGACGGACCCGACCATGGCCACATCGCTGATCCGCAGCCGGCGGATGATCACCCGCACCCTCGACCACGATTGCTGGGAGGAGATCGCCGACGGGGCGGTGCTGCAGAAGGACGGCGTGATCGAGGCGGTCGGCACCTACGCGGACCTGCACGCGCGCTACCCCGACGCCCCCGTGATCGGCTCCGGCCGCGAGATCCTGCTGCCGGGCTTCGTCAACGGCCACCACCATGTCGGCCTGACGCCGGTGCAGCTCGGCTCCCCCGACATGCCCCTGGAGCTGTGGTTCGTCACCCGCATGGTGGCGCGCAACCTGAACCTCTACCTCGACACCCTGTACTCGGCCTTTGAGATGGTGGGCTCCGGGATCACCACGGTCCAGCACATCCATGGCTGGATGCCCGGCAGCCTGGAGGAGGTCGAGGCGCGGTCCAACGAGGTGCTGCGCGCCTATCGCGACATCGGCATGCGGGTCTCGTACTGCTTCGCGGTGCGCGACCAGAACCGCCTCGTCTACCAGGCCGACATGGATTTCGTGGCGAGCCTGCCGGCGCCGCTGCAAGACCCGATGAAGCGCTGGTTCGAGCGTTTCCAGATGTCCCTGGAGGACAATTTCTCCCTGTTTCGCAGCCTGCATGCCGGCCAGGAGAGCGCCTCGCGTGCGAAGATCCAGCTCGCCCCCGCCAACCTCCACTGGTGCTCCGACGCGGCCCTCGAAGGCTTGGCAGGTCTATCCGAAGCCTACGACGTGCCGATGCACATGCATCTCGTCGAGACGGCTTACCAGAAGGCCTATGCGGAGAAGCGCGGGGGCGGCACCGCGCTCGAATATCTCGACCGGTTCGGCATGCTCGGGCCCCGCCTGACACTGGGCCACGGCGTCTGGCTCAACGAGTCCGACATCGACCGGGTCGCCGCGACCGGCACCTGCATCTGCCACAATTGCTCGTCGAACTTCCGGCTGCGCTCCGGCGTAGCGGCGCTCAACCGCTTCGAGGCCAAGGGGATCAACACGGCGATCGGCCTCGATGAGGCCGGCATCAACGACGACCGCGACATGCTCCAGGAGATGCGCCTCGTGCTGCGCGCCCACCGGGTGCCCGGCATGGACGAGGCCGGTGTGCCGAGCATGGCCCAGGTGCTGCGCATGGCGACCGTCGGCGGCGCCCGCACCACCCCCTACGGCGACGGCCTGGGCACGATCGAGGTCGGCAAAGGCGCCGACCTCGTCCTGATCGACTGGGACCAGATCGCCTATCCCTACCTCGACCCGGAGACGCCGCTCCTCGACGCGGTGATCCAGCGGGCCAAGACCGGCGGCGTCACCACGGTGCTGTGCGAGGGCGAGGTGCTCTACGCCGACGGGCGCTTCACCCGGGTCGATCGCGACGCCGCCCTGAAGGCCCTCCATGACGACCTGTCGCGGGCGCTCTCGGACGACGAGGTCGAGCGGCGCCAGCTCTCTAAGGCTCTGCTGCCGCACGCGAAACGCTTCTACGCGGACTACATCGACCCGTCGCGGCACGAGCCGTTCTACAGCCCGAGCTCGCGTGTCTGACGGCGTGCGGCTCCTCCTCCTCAACCCGAACACCTCGGCCGCCATGACGGCGCGGATGGAGGCCGCCGCGGCGGCATCGCTCGCCCCCGACGCGGCGCTCACTGCGATCACGGCCGCGCGGGGGCTGCCCTACATCGCGAGCCGCGCGGAGGCGCAGCTCGCGGGGGCCGCGGTGCTGGAGACTCTCGCGGAGCATCACGCCGGCTACGACGCTGCCGTGATCGCGGCCTTCGGCGACCCCGGCCTAATGGCGGCACGGGAGCTGTTCGACCTGCCGGTGGTCGGCATGGCGGAGGCGGCGATGCTCACCGCCTGCCAGCTCGGCCAACGGTTCGGCATCGTGACCTTCTCGGTCACGCTGCTGCCCTGGTACGAGGATGCGGTTGCCCTCGCCGGCCTGTCGGCCCGCTGCGCCTGCGTCCGGGCGGTCTCGGCCGGCTTCCGCTCGGTTACGGAGGTGCAGCACGAGCTGGCGGCCGAGATCGTCGCCCTGGCCAACCGGGCCGTCACCGAGGATGGGGCCGACGCGGTGATCTTGGCCGGCGCCCCGCTCACCGGCCTCGCTGCGCGGATCGGCGATGCGGTTCCGGTGCCGCTGATCGATCCGCTGGCGGCCGCCCTCGGTCAGGCGCAGGCCCTGGTCCGGCTCGGGGCGCGACCGCCGCGTGCGGGCCGCTTCGCCCGGCCTCCGGCCAAGCCCGCCACCGGGCTGGCACCGGCGCTGCGGCGCTGGATCGAGCGGGGCGACGTGGACGACGGCTGAACGACGCCGCTCAGTGCGGCGCGAACAGGCTGCCCCAGCCGGTGATCGCCGCGGTCTCGAGCCTAGCGAGGTCCATCGCCTTCCACAGGCTGACGGCCACGGAATCGTAGACCGGGATCCCGAGTTCTGCCTCCAGGGCGGGCGCGATGGCTGCGCCTGCGAGGTTGGTGCAAACGATGGCGGCCGCCTCAGCGCCCTCGCCCGCCACGGCGCGGACCATGCCGGCGATCTCGGCCTCGTCGGCCTCCGCGAAGGCAAAATTCTCCGACAGGCCAAGGTGCCGCTCGGCCGAGCAGTCGAGCCCGTTGGCCTGCCAGTTTGTTTGGATCTGTGCCTGGACGTCGCCCGTATAGGGGGTCACCAGCCCGACACGCGTGATCCCGCGCCTGCGGAACAAGTCGCGGAAGGCGAGCGCTGAGGTAGAGGCCGGCACGCCGGTCTGCCGCGTGATCGCCTCGGACAGAGCCGCATCGCTCGCAAAGCCGAGCCAGGCGCCCGCCGTGCCGTTCCACAGGATCGCGGCGACGCGGGCATCGGCCAGCAGCTCCGAGGCGGCCAGCATCGGTGCCTGATCGAACTGATCGAGTGCGGCCGACGACAGCCCGATCTGCGTCACCCGCAGGCGCGCGAAATGGGCGGTGATCCTGGGTTGCCCGACCAGCATGCGTGCCGTCATCGGCTCGAGGACGCTGTTCGAGGATGGCGTCAGCATTCCGAGCCTGACCTTCGACTGCGTGTCCACCATCCCGGTTGTCTCCCCTGCGCCTCGGTGCGAGCCCGGCCCTCGTCGGTGGCAAGGATCGTTCCGGCGGGGCGGCATGATAGTGGCAGGGTGGCGCCGTCGCGGTCCGCTCCAGACCCGCGCACCGGGAGCGGCAGGATGGACACGGTATCGGCGATCGGTGCGGCGGCGCGTGCGCAGAGCGGCCGAGTGGAGGCGCTGTTCGACGACCTCGCCCGGTGCGGCCGCACGGATCCCGGTTTCGCGCGGGCCTCCTACAGCGCGAAGGACATCGAAAGGCACGCGGTGATGACGCGCTGCGCCGCCAATCTCGGCCTCGCGGTCGGGAGGGATGCGGCCGCCAAAACCGCAATGACCCGGAACGCACACTGAACCTGGCGCAGTGCGCTTGCAGGAATGGGGCGGGGGTGCAACCCAGGAAGGAGGGCCCTAGAGTCCGATTGATCTGACCGCCTCAGGACCAGTGCTCACGGGCTGACAATCCGGGCTGGCTCGGCGCGGAATTTCCGCTCCTGGGATGGCGCTGCAGTCACTTGCACGACCGAGATGGGCGCATAGCGGAACGTCCGGTTTCGGAGGGTGCGTTGCGGCTAAATGAGATCTACCGCCGACAGTGGCGTGCCGGGTAGCAGCCGGATCTCAAAAATAATCTCGCTACCTCAATGACATAGGTGTTCGCATTTTTGTTCGGACTGGCGCGCCATTCACAAACAGAGCCGTTTATGCCGGGTGCGGCTTCCGGTCCGTTTGTGACAACTCTCTCCAAAACGTCGCGTCGATCCGGATCGCATCGGTTGTGACCTTCCCCCGATCGATGGCCGCACAGGGTTAGGCTTTCCGGAGCGGCAGCTTGCCCTCGCGCCTGACCACCGCGACGCATTCCGGTGCGCCCTCCGCAGCGCGGCATCCCTGCGTCCGAGACCCGGTCAGGAACCAGGACAGACAGCGGCACTTGCCTAGACGGGCCGGCGCTCCGGCCGGCAGCGAGGTCCACCATGTCGAGCGATACCGAACAGCACCACGCCCTGCTGAGCGCGCTCCGAGCCGCTCACGGGCAGGGGGACGGCGCGTTCGAGCGCGCCGTGACCGACGCCTTCGCGCATGTCTTCGCGCATCTGGAACGGCTGAGCAGCCACGTCGCGCTGGGCGGTCCCGAGGGCGAGGACCGGCACCTGAATCCCGGCGAATCGCCGACGCTGCGCTGAAGGCGGCGCCCCGGCCAGCCGGCGACACGCGCTACCGGATGGCCTCCACCGCCACCCGCAGATGCTCCGGCCCGCGCAGGGTCGCCGGGCGCCGGTAGGGCGGCGGATCCGCGATCAGGCGCGGCGCCTCCAGGCGGCGCGCGAGGGCCGTGAGCGCGGCCTCCGCCTCGAACCGGCCGAGCGGGGCGCCGACGCAGTAATGCAGGCCCCCGCCGAAGCCGAGATGGCGGGTGCCGGTGCGGTCCGGATCGAACCGATCCGGATCGGGGAACGCGGCCGGATCGCGGTTGCCGGCGGCGAGCATCAGGACCAGGGCCTCCCCCTCGGGGATCGTGGTGCCGGCGATGTCGATGGCGCTGAGGGTCTTGCGGGTGACGAGCTGGACCGGGGGATCGTAGCGCATCACCTCCTCGACCACGCGCGGCGCGCGGCCCGGGTCGGCGCGCAGGCGCTCCAGCTCGCGCGGGTGGCGCATCAGGGTCAGCCAGGCGTTGCCGATCAGGTTCACCGCGGTCTCGTGGCCGGCGACGAGGATCAGGATCGCCGTGGCGATCAGATCGAATTCGCCCATCCGGTCGCCGTCGGGCGTGGCGTGGTTGGCCAGCCCCGAGAGCAGGTCGTCGCGCGGCCGGCGCCGCTTCTCGGCCACGAGGTCGCCGAGATAGTCGGAGATGGCATCGAAGGTCCGGGCGTTCTCGATGCGCGTCTCTTCGCTGACGGCGAGACCGGGCTCGACCGCGGTGGCGAGCTGGCTCGACCAGTCGCGGAACCGGGCCTCGTCCCCCTCCGGCACGCCGAACAATTCGCAGATGATGGCGACGGGCAGCGGGTAGGCGAGGTCGTCGATGACGTCGATCTCGTGCGCGCCGACCTTGCGGTCGAGCATCTCGCCGACCAGCCGCTCGGCGCGCGCGCGCATCGCCTGGACGCGGGCGGGGGTGAACTGGTGGACGGTGGCGGCGCGCAGGCCATCGTGGGCGGGCGGGTCCCGGAACAGGAACGGCTGGTGCCGGTCGGTGATCCGGTTCTTGATCGGGTTGACGAGGTAGTCGGTGACCGGGTTGCCGGTCGAGGGGCGCTGCGTCGGCGGCTGGGTCTCGACGCTCAGCCGCGGATCGTTCTGCAGGCGCAGGATGGCGGCGTGGCTCGCGGCCACCCACACGCCGGGTGCGTCGCCGCCCGGAGCCCCCTCCCCCTGGCCGGGGTCGTCCTGGCGCGAGACCGGGGTCTGCCGCAGGCGCGCGTAGAGCGGGTACGGGTCGGTGCGGCTGGAGAAATCCTTGATCCGGGTGAGGAGCGTGGCATCGGCCATGGCGGGTCTGGTGCCTACGCGTCAGGGGAGCGGGGATGGCGCGGGGCCCCATCCGGCGAAGAGCGCCTCCGGTGGGACGGGCGCGGAGCAGCCCCCGTGACCGGGTCGCGGCGCCCGCGCGGTCACGGCTCGGAAACCGCGCCCGGGCGCGTCGGTTCCGCCCGGTCCCCGTCGGCCGCGCGCGGCGTGCCGGTCTCGACATGGCGTATACCGGCATCGACCAGATCAAAACCGTATCGAGCGGCGCCAAGAGTCATACTCTCGACGCATTCTCCCGGCTTTCGGCATTGAAAAGCCGAGCTTGCCGGCGGGGTCCGGCAGTCTCGGCCGAGCCGCAGGCGGAGCGGGTGCGGGCCGACGCGCGCGCGTCGCACCGCAGGACAAGGGAAGTCCGGACATGAGCATGGACGTTGGGAATGCCGGCGCGGCCGGGCGGGACGGGAGCGGGCGCCTCGGGGCGCGGCTTCTCAGCCGCCGATCCTTCCTGGCCGGCTCGGCCCTCGGCGTCGGCGCCCTCGGTGTCGGCACCCTCGGGCTCGGCGGCTGCGCGACCTCCGACGGCCTGCTCCTCGCCGAGGCCGCGAAGGTCTACGGGCCGATGCCGGACGAGAAATTCCCGATTCCCGCGGTCGATGTCAGCAAGATCGATCCGAAATACTATCGCCGGACGGTCCGCTACGAGACCAAGGAGGCGGCCGGCACGATCATCGTCGATCCCGCCAACTTCTATGTGTATCGCGTCGAGGGCGACGGCTCCGCCACCCGGTACGGCGCCAATGTCGGCCGCGACGGGTTCCTGTGGAACGGGGACGCCTATGTCGGACGCAAATCCGAATGGGCGACCTGGACCCCGCCCAAGGAGATGATCCGGCGCCAGCCCGAGGCCGCCAAATACGCCCATGGCATGCCGGGGGGCCTCGACAACCCGCTCGGCGCCCGCACCCTGCATCTCTATCAGAACGGCGCCTATACGCTCTACACGATCTACGCCAGCAGCGACGCCGAATCGATCGGCACGGGCATCACGAGCGGCTGCGTCGGCCTGCTCAGCCAGGACATGATCCATCTCTACGCGCGGACGCCGGTCAAGACGAAGGTGGTGGTTCTGCCCGCCTAGTCGGGCCAGCATGATCGGCCGGTTTCGGGGCGCCCGACACTGTCCATCTGATCCCGGGCCCCACGAATCCAGAACACCGGTCGGGGTTCGTGAGACCTGATGTGAACATTACCGGTCATGATGACGTTTCCCCCTGAGCTGATCGCATCGATCCGCACGGAGAAACCATCATGCCGATGAAAACGCTGACCCTGGCTGCCGTTCTCTCGCTTGCGGTCTCGGGTGCCGCCTTGGCCCAGTCCGCGGCCGGAGGCGGCAGCGCCGAAGGCAACATGAACAACCCGGGCTCCGTGAAGAGCAATTCCGAGAAGGGCATGAGCACCGGGTCCACCGGCACCATGAGCCGGGGCACGGGGCCCGGCACCGCCGGCGGCCCGCCCATCAGCACCCCCGGCGCGCCCGCCGGCAGCGGGACCGGCAATGGCGCGACCGGCAGCGGCGCCGCGCCGAGCGGCAAGTAACGTCACAGGTCACGTCGCCCGCCCCACGGCGGTGACAGCGTCGTCCCGAAAGCTGGGATCCGGCTTTCGGGGCGACATGGCCGAGCGGCCGTCGGGTGGGTGGATCACACGGACCACCATAGCGCCGCAGGAGCGGACCTATCGCGGGGAGAGCCTGTTGCTCCCTCGGATCCACGCATGTGGATCAGCGAGGTCTTCAAGTGACGCAGCGGCTATCCAGTCAAAACGGCCGGCACGGGGGACCCGGCCTGCCGATGTTCTGCGGGGTCATCGGCGGCACCGGTCTCATGCTGGCCGCCCTGACCCTGCTGATGGCGGGCCAAGTGGCCAACGGGCACCGCACGATCGGCCCCGCGGCGGAGGCGCCGGCACGGTCGGGAAGCCCCATGGGTGCGTCCGGACTCGTACCCCATCCCGAATCGTCAGGGCCGTGATCGCGGCCTGAGAAGCGCCGCGCCGCTGGAAAGCCGTCGCGCGGCGCGGGGCGGTCGGCGGATGTGCCGACGGCGGGGCATTCAGGAGGTTCGGCCCGAACGGGTGCCGCGGCCGTAGCGGCGTCCGAGATAGGCGATGATCTTCGGCACGACGAAGGCCGTCAGGATCTTGCGCAGCATCGGTGGGGTCTCCTGGTTAGCGGGTGCGTCGGACGAGCCATCCGGCCGCGAAGGCGAGCGCGGCGAGGCCCAGCAGGGTGTTCGTGCGGTTGCCGTCGAGGGTGCGGATCGCCCGCCGGCCGTAGGCCTCGCCGCGGCGGCGGACGTCGCGCGCGCGGTCGCGCCCATCGTCGATCAGGTGGTCGGCCCGCTTCCGCGCGGCCTCCGCCAGGTGGCGCCCGTCCTCGGCGAGGTCCTCGGCGCGGTCCCGGGCGCGGCCGTAGGCGTATTGCGCCCCGCCGGCGACCTGGTTCACGGCGCCACGCACCTGACGGGCCGGATCGCCGGTCAGGCCGCCGACCGCGCTCTGCGCCCGGCCCTTCAGGTGCCGGGACGCGCCACGGATCTGGTCGCGGTTCATGTTGCTCTCCTGGATTGGGATGGGTGCCATCGGGGGCCGGGCTCGGGGGCGGGGCCGGCCGGCGCCACCCCCGGTCGCGGCCTCAGTGCTTGCCGGTGACCTTGTCGGCCAGGCTCTTGGCGCCGTCCTTGACGTCGCCCACCGTCTTCTGCGCCTCGCCCTTCAGCTCCTGCGCCTTGCCCTCGGCCACGAGCTTGTCGTTGCCCGTCGCCTTGCCGGCCGCCTGCTTGACGTTGCCCACGGCCTCGTTGGCCAGGCCCTTGATCTTGTCGCCGGTGCTGCTCATCGCGTGCGCTCCTTCAGGTTGAGGTTGCGGTCGAGGTTCGCGGTTGCGGGTTGGCCGGGCCCGCGCCGGTGGTGCCGGCCCCCGCAGCCCGCGGGGGCCGACCGGATCGCGCCGGGTCAGACGCGCCGGGTCTCGTAGGTGCCGAGCAGCGTCGCCGGCTTGGGCGCGCCCAGGCGCCCGCCCAGGAAGGCCGCCAGCGCCCCCAGGACCAGGGCGATCGCCGCGTAGAACGCCCCCTGCGTGGCCGCCGACTTGGCCGTCACCGCCGCGGCCTCGGCCTTCTGCTTGGCCGTGGCCACCGCCTGGTCGTACTGCTTCTCGTAGTCCTGGATCTGCTGCTTGGCCTGATCGACCGGGATGTTCTGCGCCTTGGCCAGGGCGTCGGCCGCCCGCGCCTCGGCCTGCTGCTTCTGCCCGGCATCACCCGTGAACAGCGCCTTGACCGCCGCCACCGCCGCGTCGCGGGCCGCCTGCGGGTCCTGGCCGGCCGCCTGCTGGCGCACGGAGTTCTCGATCCCGTCGAGGGGGTTCGAGATCTTCGACAGGGACGGCGCCGCCGCCTGGGCCGCCGTCTGCACGGTCCCGCCCACGAGGTTGCCCGCCCCGCCCAGCGCCCCCGAGACGGTGCTCAGCGTCCCCCCGACCAGCCCGGTGGCCGCCGAGGTCAGCAGGTACAGGACCACGAGGGTCGTCACCGCCCAGGACACCAGCCCGTGCAGCGCGGCCGCCCCCGGCAGGGTCTTGCCCGAGAGCCGGCCCGCGATCGCCCCGCCGGCCAGCGAGGCGACGATGCCCGAGGTCACGAACCACACGCCCGCCGACATCGACACGGTCGAGGCGGCCGGGTTGTCGGCGGCGTTGGGGCCCACCGAGGCCAGGCCGACGCCGACGCCGATCAGGTTGACGATCACCTGGGTCACGAGGGCGGTCACGGCGCCCGCGAAGATGGCGCCCCAGGACACCTGGTTGAGCAGGACGGCGCGCGTGTCGGCATGCGCGTCGGGGGAAAGCGGTGTCGCGGCGGTCTGGATGGGGGTCACGCTGTCACTCCGGGAAAGGGGTCGTCGAGGATCTGGAGCGCCCGCCGCCGACAGGGATACCGGTTCGGCGTCGGCGGGCGCGTCGAGGCGAGGGGATGGCTCAGTCGCGGGTGGCGCTGACCAGCAGGCCGAGGCCGAAGCCGGCCAGGCCGGCGATGAGCAGCGAGGCGAGCGGGTATTCGGCGACCTGATGGCCGACCTCGCGGGTGCCCCGGCGCAGGTACTGGCTGCCGCGCGCGTAGGCGTCCTCGGCGTAGTCCGAGGCCTCGTCGGCAGCGTGGCGGACGCCGCGCTCGGCGCGGTCGTAGTGGTCCTGGGCGGCGCCCTGGGCGCGGCGGGCGCGGTCCTCGACATCCCCCGATCCGACGACGTCACCCACGGTGTCGCGGACCTTGCCGCCGATGTGGCGGGCGGTGTCGGCGACGTGCCCGGCCGCGTCGCGGACGGTGTCCTTGGCCTGGCCGTACAGGCCCTCGGCCTGTCCCGCCGCCTCCCGGGCGCGGCCCTCGGCCGAGTCCCGATGCGAGCCGGTCAGGTCGCCGACCGCGCCCTGCACCTTCCCGCCCAGCTCCTTCGCGGCGCCCGTGATCCGATCCGTGTCCACCATGTCGTTCTCCTGTTGTGAATGCGTCGTCTCAGGCGGCCTCTCGGGTGAGAGGCCGCGTCACCGCCCGTCAGCGCCGGCCCGAGCCCGTGGGCTCCGTTCCGTCGGCCTTCGAGGCCGAGGCATCGCGCTTGTGGCGCCGGCCCTCGGTCTCCGTCCGGGCATCGCCGGTGAGCTTGCCGATGGCCTCTTTCACCGAGCCCTTGAGGTGCTCGGCGGAAGTCGTTTTCCTGTCCTCGGTCATGGGCACCTCGTCACGGTTGAGAAAATCCCAGTCGACCCGAAGATGTGCGCGGAAGCCGTATCATCAATGGTGTATTTATACCGGTACAACGGTATTCACCCTTCAGATATGCCGAGCGGGAAACCGTTTTCCCGGCCCCAGACGACGGCCTCGCTGCGCTTGTGGATGCCGATTTTGCGGTACAGCGCGGCCCCGTGATTGCGCACGGTGTTGCGCGACAGGCCGAGCTTGCGCGCGATGGCGTCGTCGTCGAGACCTGCGCAGATCAGGTTCAGGATCTGACGCTCCCGCACCGTCAGGTTTGGGGCGGATCCGTCCGCGCTCTCCCGGCCGGGGCGGCGCAGGTTGGCGAGCTTCTCGATCAGGCCGCGGCTGAACCACGAGGTATCGGCCATCACCGCCTCGATGGCGCCGAACAATTCGCGCTCGGTGTGCTTGCGGTCCGTGATGTCCTGAAGAACCAGCAGCACGAAGTCGGCCTCGTTGATCGCGATACGCTCGGCCGAGAGCAGGCAATCGAGATTGGCGCCGCTCTCATGGCGCAGGCAGATTTCGGCGCCGAGCACGTAGCCGTGCCGTTCGAGCGCCGCCTCGACCTGCAGGCGCTGCTTGTCGGTCACCCAGAGACCGGCCTCGTGGAGGCTGCGTCCGACGATCCGGTCCTCACCCAGGCCGAAGACCCGGCTGAACGCCTCGTTAACGCCGGTGACGTGGAAATTCTCCGCGCGCGCCAGCACGGTCGGGACCGGGGTGAGCCGGAACGCCTTGGCGAACCGCTCCTCGCTCTGGCGGAGCGCGGTCTCGGCTTTGCGGCGCAGCTCCAGGTCGGCGAAGGTGAACAGCATGCACGCCTCGTCGCCCATCGTGATCGGCTGGCCGGCCACGATCACGAAGCGCGAGCCGCCGTCGGGGAGGTCGAGGCAAGCCTCCATCTGCGGAATCGTGGCGCCGGCTTCGAGCCGGGATACGGCGAGGTCCCGGTTGCGGGCATTGGCGAGCACGTCGACCTCGTAGACGCTGCGCCCGATCACGGCGTCGCGGGTGTGGCCGGTCATCTCCAGGAAGCCGTGATTGACCTTGACGTGGCGCAGGTCGGACAGACGCGTGATCACCGCCGGCGCCGGGTTGGCGTTGAAGGCGGCCTCGAAGCGTGCCTCGGCCTCGAACTGGTCGGAGACGTCCTTGAGGATCAGCGCCAGGCAGCTCGGATTGCCGTCGCGGTCGGTGGCGACCAGGCTGCGCAGCGAATGCACGAAGTCCATGTCGGGCTTGTCCGCCCGCCGCACCTCGACGACGACGTCGTGGAAGCGCTCGCCCGCGACCACGCGCTCGATCGGATACTGATTGGGCGTGACGTTGTTGCGGTAGCGCAGGCGGAAGCGCTCCCGGTAGGTGTCCACGGTCTGGCCGAGTTCGTCCAGGCTCTCGGCGCCGTGCATCGCCAGGGCGGCCTCGTTGGCATAGGCGATGGTCTGGTCGGGCTCGACCAGGATCACGCCCTCGCTGAGGCCGGCGATGATCTGCCGGAGTTCATGCCTGTCGACGCCCGCCGTCACGGTCAGCCCCACCCATCCTGTCTGCGGCCACCCCATGGGCAGCGGGGCACAAACGGGTTGCGCGCAAGCCGGTTCCCGAACGCAGGCTGTTTTCCTGGTATCCCTGCATCATTGACGCGGGCCTTTTCAGCCAGAGATAAATTCTCGCCGCGCAGGGACGACTGTTCGGCAGGATAGACCTCGCCTCTGGACAGCCATGAATGCGTCTCGCGTGCATCCCATCCACGAACACCCTTCGACGCCCGCCGAACACGGGCCCGTGATCTCCGGCCAGGACGCGGCCCTGGGGATAAGTCTTCGCGAGCACTACCCGCAAGTTGTACCGATCGACCCGGCCTCTCGCCTGGGCCGCGTGCTGGCGCGCCTGTCGGAGGTCCTGGACGAAGCGGACGCCGAGGTGCGGGTGGCGGGCGGGTTCAGGACGGACCTGATCGCGGCGGCCCCGCACCTGCGCCGCTTCGCCCTGTCCCTGACGCGCGACGCGGTCGAGAGCGACGACCTCGTCCAGTTCACCCTGCTCAAGGCCTGGGAGCACCGGGCGCGGTTCGAGCCCGGGACCCGGATGATTGCGTGGCTGTTCACGATCCTGCGCAACGGCTACCTCAACGGCCGGATCAAGCACCGGCTCGAGGTTCCGGACACCGACGGGGCGCATGCGGCGCGGCTCGCCAGGCCGGCCGACCAGGAGCACACGCTCCACGTCCAGGACTTGCAGGCCGCGCTCGACCGGCTCGATCCGGTCCAGCGCGAGGCGTTGCTGCTCATCGCCCTCGACGACCTGTCCTACGAGGAGGCCGCCGAGATCCTCGGCTGCCCGAGCGGCACCGTGAAGAGCCGCGTCAGCCGGGCCCGTAGCCGGCTGGCGCGCGATCTCGGGGACGACGCGGACCCACGCCCCGCAAATAAATCCCCGTACTGGTAGATTTTTCTCACTGAACCCGTCGGTTTTGATCCCATGTTTCGAGGACGGATGCGGTGTGCCGGCTGCACGCCTCACACGGATCCGGCTCGTTTTCCGAGGTTGTGCCGGGCGGATGGCCCTCTTGTTCGGCACGGCCGCGTGGCCGGGCGCTCGCGATACTCCGGGCGCGCGTCCGGCCCGTCGCCCTTTCCATCCCTCCCATGTCCGACGCGAGGTGCGCGAATGGCCAGCCCCAATCCTCCCGATCCGGCGCCCGGCGGTCCGGGCGACGTTCCACCGGGTCCGGGTCCGGACGGGCGTCCCCTCGGCCCCGACGAGCCCTCCGCGCCGATCGACGTCCCGCCGGATGTGCCCCATCCCGGCATCGGCCCGGACACGCCGCCCGGCGACCCGGCCGGTCCCGACATCCGCGCCTGAGCCCGGGACCGCGGTCCCGGGACCGACGCCGGCCGCGCCGCGCGGGGCCCGCCCCGTCGCGATGACCCGAATCTGAAATCCCATCGCCACAGAGGAGATCATGACCCGACTTCGCGCTGCGACGCTCGCACCGGCCCTGTTGCTCACCCTCGCCAGCCCGTCGACGGAGGCCCTCGCGGCCAGCCGGTTCGACGGAGCCTGGGCGGTCGTGGCCACGGCGGAGAACGGCACCTGCTCCGGGCCCTACCGCTACCCGATCGTCATCCGGGACGGGGCCGTGGACGATGGCGGCGGCAACGGCGTCGACGCGTCCGGCCGAGCCGGCGCGGACGGCCGGATCAACGGCACGATCCGCAAGGGGCTCGCCAGCGTCGCGGTCACCGGCCGTCTGCGCGGCTCCGGCGGGAGCGGCCGCTGGACGCTGACCGGGCTCGGTTCGTGCTCGGGTCGCTGGACAGCCCGACGCACGGGATGAACCGGATCGCGGCGCGGCCGCAGCCTTCGGCACCGGCGGGAGGCGGTCTCAGGCCGTCTCCGCGGGCGGGAAGGCGATGTCGAACCGGCCGCCGCCTGCCGCGCGCGCGCGTGCCGTCGCGGTCGCGTTGTGGAGTTTGGCGATCGCCGCGACCAGGCTCAGCCCCAGGCCGTTGCCGGGGGTCTGGCGGGCCGTCTCCGCGCGGTAGAACCGCTGGAACACCTTGGCGTGCTCGCCCGGCGGCAGGCCCGGACCCGTGTCGTCCACGGCCGCCACGATCGCATCGCCGGCGCGGGCGACGCGCATCTCCACCCGGCCCCCGGCGGGCGTGAACTTCAGGGCGTTGTCGAGGAGGTTCGACAGGGCCTCGAAGCACAGGTCGCGGTCGCCCAGGATCACGTGGGCGCCCGGCGCGACGGCGATATCGAGGCGGATGCCCTTCTCCTCGGCCATCGGCTCGAAGAACTCCACCGCCACGGAGGCGACCTCGCCGAGGTCGACGCGGGTGAACGCGGCCCGCCGACGCCCGTCCTCCATCTCCCCGATCCGCAGGACCGCCGTCACCATGGCCAGGGTCTGGTCGATCCAGGCGAGGCCCTGATCGATCGTCTCGTGGAACTCCGCCACGGTCCGGGCCTGCACCCGGCTGCGCTCCAGCCGCGCCCGCAGCCGGGTGAGCGGCGTGCGCAGGTCGTGGGCGACCGCGTCGCCGACGCTGCGGACCTCACCCATCAGGTGCTCGATCTCGTCGAGCATCCGGTTCACGTTCCCGGCGAGGCGATCGAACTCGTCCCCGCGCGTCCCAACCGGCAGCCGCTTGCGCAGGTCGCCGCGCATCACCTCGGCCAGGGCCGCCTCGGTGGCGGCCAGCCGTCCGCGGGCGCGGCGGGCGAGCAGCAGGCCGCCCAGCCCCGAGAGCATCAGCGTCGGCACCAGCCCGAGGCCGAGGGCGCGCAGGGTCGTCACCCGCACCCGGTCGATCTCGTCGGTATCGTGGGCGATGACGACGGTGCCGCCGTCCGGCAGCGCCAGGGCGGCGGCCCAGATCTCGTCGGCGAGGGTGCGGCCCGCGACATCGACGGTGGCGCTGACCCGGTAGGCGTCGCCGTCGCGCGCCAAGCGCTCCGGCACCGCCCCGAGATTGCCGGCGCGGCGGGTGCCGCCGGGGCCGAACAGCCCGCCGTAATGGGTGGCGTGGAGGTCCATGGCGGTCCAGGTGTCGACCCGCATCGCCGCGGCCGCGGGATCTTCCGCCGCGGCGCGGACTTCGAGCCGCAGGGTCTCGGCGAGTTCCTCGCGCAGATAGGCGGCGGTCTGCCAGTAGATGAAGGCGAACATCGTCAGCGCGAGCAGGACCGACCAGAGGGCGATCCCGAGCGCCCAGCGCAGGGTGGTGGAGCGCAGAAGGTCGGTCATCAGCGTTCAATCGTCGGGCGTCAGCGTGAAACCGATGCCGCGCACGTTCTGGATCAGGGGCGTCTCGCCGCCCGCCTCGAGCTTGCGCCGCAGCCGTCCGACATGGACATCGATCAGGTTCGACTTGGGCGTGAACCGGTAGTTCCAGACCTCCTCGAACAGCATCGCCCGCGTGGCGATCTGCCCGGGGCAGCGCATCAGGTAGGCGAGGAGCTTGAGTTCGCGCGGCAGCAGGGCGAGGTCGCGGGTGCCGCGCCGGCCGGTGCCCGCGATCAGGTCGATCTCCAGGCTGCCGACGCGCAGGACCGTCTCCGGCCTGGCCACCGGACGCCGGAGCAGCGCCTCGATGCGGGCGGCGAGCTCGCCCAGGGCGAAGGGCTTGGCGAGGTAGTCGTCGCCGCCCGCCCGCAGGCCACGGATGCGCTCGTCCACATCGCCCAGGGCGCTGAGGATCAGGGCGGGGGTCGGGTCCCCGTCCCGGCGAAGGTCCTGCAGGATGCCGAGCCCGTCCTGGCCGGGCAGCATCCGGTCCAGGATGATCGCCTCCCAGCCGCCGTCCCGGGCCGCGCGGGCGCCCGCGGGCCCGGTCGCGGCCCAGCTGACATCGTGGCCGCGACCGCGCAGGTCGTCGAGCACGTCCCCGGCCGTCTCCGCATCGTCCTCGATCAGCAGCAGCCGCGCCACGCCCGTCCATCCTTCCGGCCACAGCATCGTGTCGTTCCGAAAGCCGGCGACCCCCGCTCGGGACGATGCTCTCTCGCCCGGCCGCGCGTCCCTTGTGTCGGAATTCGCGCCGCCGGTCCCGAACCACCAGCAGTATGAACCCGAATTTAGTGGCGCCGCACGGGGTTCGTCCAACTTATTAGAATGACTCTAGCGCGTACCGGAACCCATCCCGCGGTCCGAACGCCCCTCGCCGCCCCCCCCTCGCCGAACGCCCCTCGCCGGACCTCCTCGATGCAGACGATGTCACGCGCCGCGCCGGCGCCCCGACCGGCCATGGGCCACCGGAAACGCGCCGCGCATGCCTAGGAAGCGGCGCCCCCGGCGCCTGATCAACCGGTATGGCCGGACCCGGCTCTACGACGTGGAGACCGCGTCCTACGTGTCCCTCGTCCGGCTCAAGGAGCTGCGCAGCGAGGGCTACGAGGTCGTGGTCCGCGACGTCGAGGACGGGCGTTTCGTGACCGAGGACGTCCTCCGTCCGGGGCTCGACCGATGAGCCGGACGGTTCCCTGCATGCCGGCCTCCGGTCACAGCGCGCGGCGCTTCTGCTGATGTCCCTGCACGCCGACTTCATTCCGCCCGAGCGCGATGCCGGGACCGCCGATCCGGCGGGTCCGGACAGCTCTGCGCGCGCGGAGGATTCGCGCCCCGCCCCGGCCCCCGCCCGGCGCCGGGTGCCCGTCCGCCTGCTCGTCCTCGCCGCGGCGCTCGCCCTGCTCGCCCTCGGGGGGTGGATGTACCGGGCTCCCCTCCTCGACGCCCTCGGCCTCGCGCCGCGCCCGCCGGCCGCGGCCCCGGAGAAGGCGGACGATCCCGCGCCCGATCCCGACCTCGTCACCCTCGACGCGGCGGGACAGAAGCGGATCGGCCTCGCCTTCGGGACCGCCAAGACCCGCCGGATCGTGCTGCCGGTGCGCGCCCCCGGGATCGTCGCCTTCGACGAGCGGCGGGTGACGCATCTCAAGCCGCGCACCCAGGGGCGGGTGCTGAGCCTCGCGGTCCAGCCCGGCGATCGGGTGGAGGCCGGCCAGACCCTGGCGACCCTCGACGCCGCCGGGATCCTCGACGCCCGCAACGGCCTCCTCGCCGCGCAGGCGGCGCTCGGCGAGGCGCAGGCCTCCGAGAAGGTGACGGAGCTGCAGTACAAGCGCGGCCAGGACCAGCTCAAGTTCGGCGGCGTGGCCCAGGCCGAGGTCGAGCGGCGGCAGGCCGACCTGGCCAAGACGCACGCCGCCGTCCAGTCGGCCCAGGCCAATGCCGACATGTACCGGGCGCAGTACCAGCGCCTCGCCCCCGCGGAGGGCGCGGCGCCCGGCACCAGCGCCGTGGTCACGCCGATCGGCGGCGTGGTGACGAGCGTCGGCATCACGCTGGGCGAGGTGGTCGATACCGGCCGCGACGCGATCACGGTGGCCGACCCGACCCGCGTCCTCGTGCTGGCCAGCCTCTACGGGCCGGACATCGCCCGGGTGAAGGCCGGCGACGAGGCCTCGGTGGAGAGCCCGGTGCCCGGCCACCCGCCCTTCGAGGGCCGGGTCCGCTCGGTCAACGCCGCCCTCGATCCGGCGACCAACACCGCGCCGGCCCGGATCGAGCTCGCCAATCCCGAGGATCTGCTGCGCGCCAACATGTTCGTCTCCGTCACCGTGGCGGCGGATCTCGGCCGCGACGGCGTCACCGTCCCGGCCGCTTCGGTCCAGCAGACCGAGCAGGGGCCGATCGCCTTCGTCCGCGTCGCCCCGGACCGATTCGAGCGGCGCCCCCTGACGCTGGGCATCCAGCGCTCGGACTGGGTCGAGGTGACGCGCGGGATCGCGTCCGGCGACAGCGTGGCGACCGCGGGGAGCTTCGGCCTCAAGGCCATCCTGCTGCGCAGCCTCCTCGGCTCGACGGATTGAGGGGCTCCATGAAGACCTGGTTCGCCCTGCTCGTGCGCCGCCGGTTCCTGGTCCTGATGGTGGCGCTCGCCGCCGCGGCGGGCGGAATTGCCAACCTCGAAGGGCTCTCGATCGACGCGGTGCCCGACATCTCGCCCAACCAGGTGATGATCCTGACCCTGTCGCCGGGCCTCGGGCCCCTGGAGGTCGAGCGGCTCGTCACCTTCCCGGTCGAGAACGCTATGGCGGGGGCGCCGGGGCTGACCAACGTGCGCTCCACGTCGCGGGCGGGGGTCTCGGCCGTCTACGTCACCTTCGACGGGTCGATGTCAGTCACCGGGGCGCGGGCGGAGGTGTTCCAGCGGCTGCCCCAGGCCAAGGCGCTGATGCCAGCCGGCGTCGGCGACCCGCAGATGGGCCCGATGGCCACGGGCCTGGGCGAGATCTACCAGTTCGAGCTGCGCGGGCCCGCCTACACGCCGATGCAGCTCAAGCGCATCCTGCAATGGACGATCGCGCCCAAGCTGAAGCTCACGCCGGGCATCGCCGACGTGAACATCTACGGCGGCCAGATGCCGACCGACGAGGTCCGCGTCTCGGCCGCCGCCCTGCGCCGCTACGGCGTGAGCCTCGCGCAGGTCTACACGGCGCTGGCCGACAACAACGCCGCCCGGGGCGGCGCCTATATCGAGCACAACGACCAGCAGGAGGTGATCCGCGGCCTCGGCCTCGCCAAGGGACCGGCGGACATCGCCACCATCGTCGTCGCGACCGGCCCCGGCGGCTTGCCCGTGACGCTCGCGGATCTCGGGAGCGTGCAGGAGGCGCCCAAGGTGCGCCTCGGCGCCGTCACCCACGACGCCGCGGGCGAGACGGTCGTGGGCATCGCGCTGATGCGCTACGGCGAGAATGCCAGCGCGGTGGTCGAGGAGGTGAAGAAGACCGTCGCGGCGCTGCGCCCGCAGCTTCCGCCGGGGATCGAGATCGTCCCGTACTACGACCGCAGCGCGCTGGTGGAGCGCACGATCCACACGGTGGAGCACAACCTCCTGGAGGGGGCGGTGCTGGTGGTCGTCGTCCTGCTCCTGCTGCTCGGCAACCTGCGCGCGGGGCTGATCGTGGCCGCCGCGATCCCGCTCTCGATGCTCATGGCCTTCGCGGGCATGCGGCTGCTCGGCCTCTCGGGCAACCTGATGAGCCTGGGCGCCATCGATTTCGGCCTGATCGTCGACGGCGCCGTGGTGATGATCGAGAACGTGCTGCGCGCCCGGGGCGAGCACCCGGACCGGCCGCCCCACGACCTGATCCGGGACGCCGCCGCCGAGGTGGCCCGGCCGGTGATCTTCGCGGTGGCGATCATCATCATCGTCTACGTGCCGATCCTCGCCCTCCAGGGCGTGGCCGGGAAGATGTTCGTGCCCATGGCGCTGACCGTGATCCTGGCGCTCGCCAGCTCCCTGGTCGTCACCATGACCCTGATGCCGGCGCTCGCGGCGATCCTCCTCGCCGGCCGCGGCATCGGCGAGCGCGAGACGCGCCTCGTCCACGCGGTGCGGGCCGCCTACACGCCGGTGCTGCGCTGGGCCGAGCGGCACGCCGTCGCCACCGTCCTGACGACGCTCGCCCTGTTCGCCGGCTCCTGCGTGCTGGCGACCCGACTCGGCGGCGAGTTCCTGCCCAAGCTGTCGGAGGGGTCGATCGTCATCACCTCCGAGAAGCTGCCCGGCATCAACCTGGACGCCTCCCTGGCCACGGTCGGCCGGATCGAGCGGGTGCTGAAATCCTTCCCCGAGGTGAAGCGGGTCGTCTCCCTCACCGGCAGCGCCGAGATCCCCACCGACCCGATGGGGGTCGAATCGACCGACAGCTTCATCACCCTCACCGACCCCGCCACCTGGACGACCGCCGACACCCAGGAGGGCCTCGTGGCGGCCTTCGACAAGCGCCTCAAGGAGGAGGTGCCCGGCGTCGCCTACACCTTCTCGCAGCCGATCCAGATGCGCATGGACGACCTGCTGGAGGGCGTGCGCGGGGACGTCGCCATCAGCCTCTACGGCGACGACCTGAAGGTCCTGAAGGACACCGCCGACGCCATCGTGCGGGCGGTCTCCGGGGTCGAGGGGGCGGCGGACGTGAAGGCCGAGGCCCAGGCCGGCATGCCGGCGCTCTCGATCCAGGTCGACCGCGCCCGGGCGGCCCGCTACGGCATCAACGTCTCCGACGTGCTCGACGTGGTCGAGAGCATCGGCGGCCGCACCGCCGGCATGGTCTACGGCGACGACAACTCGATCACCGACATCGTGGTCCGCCTGGATCCTGCGGATCGCAGCGACCTCGAGCGGATCCGCGCCCTGCCGGTGAGCCGCTCGACCCGGGAGATCGGCCGGGAGGCCGGGCCCCCGCCGACGGTACCCCTCTCGATGGTGGCCACCGTCGAGGTCGCCTCGGGACCGGCCCAGATCAGCCGGGAGCGCCTGCAGCGGCGGATCTCGGTCCAGGCGAACGTCCGGGGCCGCGACGTGCAGAGCTTCGTGGACGCCGCCATGCAGGCCGTCTCCGATCAGGTGACGCTGCCGCCGCGCTACGCCCTGATCTGGAGCGGCCAGTACCAGAACCTGCAGGAGGCCACCGCCCGGCTCTCCGTCGTGGTGCCGGCGGCGATGGCGGCGATCCTCGTCCTCCTCGTCGTGATGTTCGGCGACATCCGCCTCGCCGGGCTGATCTTCCTCAACGTGCCGATGGCCGCGACCGGCGGCATCCTCGCTTTGACCCTGCGCGACATGCCGTTCTCGATCTCGGCGGCGATCGGGTTCATCGCGACCTTCGGCATCGCGATCCTGAACGGCGTCGTGCTGACGAGCTACATCCGCGACCTGGAGGAATCCGGCCTCGACCCGCGGGCGGCGGCCACCCGGGCCGCCGAGATGCGGCTGCGGCCGGTGATGATGACGGCCCTCGTGGCGGCCCTCGGCTTCCTGCCGATGGCCCTGTCCACCAGCGCCGGGGCCGAGGTCCAGCGCCCGCTCGCCACCGTGGTGATCGGCGGCTTGATCTCCGCGACCTTCCTCACCCTCGTGGTCCTGCCGGCGGTCTACCCGGCGGTGACGCGGATGCGCCTCCCCTTCCGCCGCGGGGGATCCGCTTCCGGCGCAGCCGGGGCCCGGGCGCGCCCGGCCGCCCGGACGCGGGCGGACGCCGACGTGTGAGCGCCGTCGGGATGGTCCCGGCCCCGCGCCCCGGCCGGCGCCGCCGCCTCCCAGTCCCGATCCTGCTCCGCCAGCAGAGCGGCGCGGCGGGCCGCGGCGTCCGGTTCCGGCGCGTCCGGGCCGGCCTCCGTAGCCCGGGGGGCGACGGTCTCGCCCGCGCCCAGGACATGGGCGAGCGCCGCGACGATGCGGTCCACCTCGCCGGGCGTCGCGCCCCCGCCGAGGAGGTCGAGGCGTGACCGGTCGGCGATCTCGGCGCAGGTGCCGCCCTCGAGGCCGAGCGCCGCGAGGGCGCCCGGGTCGAGGGGCAGGCATCCGGCCGGCATGTCCCGCAGCCGGCCGAGCCTCCGAGCCCGGGTCGCGTCGGCGGCGTGCAGCGCGCGGGCGTCCGGGAGCCGGCGGGCCAGCGCGTCGAGGATGACGCTCCGGACCCGTTCGAGCCGGACCGGGCCGAACTTCCGGATCCCGGTGATCGCGTCCGGCGAGGATTGGGCGAGGTGACCAAGATCCTGGATTCCCGCCTTGCGCAGGCGGGCCCGCAGCGACGCCGTCAGGAAGCCGCGACCGAACCCGGAGGCCGAGAGATCCGCGATCGTGTCCTCAGCCAGCCCCTCGAACAGCGGAAGGCGCGCGCAGACCTCGGCGAAGAGGCAGTCCGACCGGACGGTGCGGCGTGATCGCGGAAGCATCGCCTGGGCGGATACGGCGATCTCCGGGTGTCGGCAACAGGCGGCCGGTGCGCGCCGCCCAAATCCCCCGGCCTCCGGCGCGGCGCTAGGAGGCCGCGCGCGGGATGTGCCACTCGCCGATCAGGTCGAGCGTGGCGGTGTAGATGACCGCCCCGCCCTCGTCGCGCACCTGCACCGAGAAGGTGCGCCGGTCCCCGTCCGGCAGCTTGTCCCGCGCCATGTCGGGGAGCGCGTCCACCGCGGCGACGCGGGCGGCCTCGGCGTCCGGCAATTCCATGCCCTCGTCGTCCTGTGACCGGTAATCGCCGTCGTCCGTGTCGAAGAAGTAGCGCGACATGGGGTTTCTCGCTCATCGGAGGTGGAATGCAACGCGTTCTTCCCGGTCAGCGTCCCTGGACAGCACCTGATGCAGGCAGCACAATTGCGCCCGGTTTCAATCCATATCTTTAGCTTATGTTTCTGCACGGCGTGTTTAATTTTTTTCACCGCGCGAAAATCTAATTTCTGCGCGGGACGCGATGCAGGTAGTTCGGATTGAATTCGCAGTAGGCCTTCAGCCGCGTCACGTCCGGGATCCGCAACCGGCGCTGCGCCAGCACGATCAGCCCCGTGGAGCGCAGGTCGCGCAGGACCCGGTTCACATGCACCGGCGTCAGTCCAAGCATGTCGGCCAGGTCGACCTGGGTGAACGGGATGGCGTAGCCGTCCTCCCTGGCCAAGCCGACGGCCTGCAGGCGCAGCAGCAGCTCGCAGAACAGGTGGGCGATGCGCCGCGACGCCTCCCGCCCGGCGAGGCTGATCAGCCATTCGCGCAGGATGGCCTCATCCACGAGGGTGGCCCACCACATCGCATGGGCGATGCGCGGGTGGTTCTCGGTCAGATCGCGGATGGTGGCCCGGGGGATCTCCACCACCATGCAGGGCGTCATCGTGGCGATCGAGTGATCCCGCTCGTCGAGGATGGCCACGTGCAGGTCGCAGAAATCACCGGGCACCATGAGGGCGGTGATGTTGCGCTTGCCCCGCGGCAGGACCTTGTAGCGGCAGGCGAACCCGGACAGGATGAGGTGGACGTTCTCGGGCCGGTCGCCTTCGCAGGTGAGATCCTGACGCGCGGGAATCTGCCGGCTGCGCAGGCTCAAATGCCGCACGGTCTGATGATCGGCCTCGGTCAGGCTGCCGGCCATGTCGAGCTTGCGGATCAGGGCATCGAACATGGCTCACGACGCGCTCTTCGGCGGTCGTTTCGCCCGGCGCGGGACGGCGTATCGCAAGGGTGCGGGATGGGCCTGAGTGCCCATCCGCGGTCAGACACGCGATCGCGGTCCGATACGCAAACATAGGTTATGTTTATCGCGTGGCGTTCGCGGAAGGCCACTTTCGTTACACCCGGCATGCAAGCGGCGCCATCCGAGTGCGGGCGGATCGATCGTCCGACCGCTCCGCGATCCAGGCGGCGGCAGGTCGTTCCCCGCGCGGTACCGTCCCCGGCTCGATCACGCCTCGTCACCGTCGCGGACATCGATGTTTGCACTTCGCTCGAAGTTCGCATTCACTATACCTATAGGCGCGCATCACCTATGTGATTTGATATATGCCAGAAATATTCTGACAAAACTTTCAAGCTTTGCTTGATTTGGACATTACCGGAAGATTTCCGACGTAAAATACCCGGACGAAGCGTGAGAGGTGCTGACTTTCGCATCCGTCAGGACCGATCGAGCCAGCCTCGTCCAGGCCTGATCCGCCGGTCGTTACAGATGGGCGGGGATACACTGGGGCACATCATTGCCGGCGCCGCTCTTGGCCGATCCGCCCACTCGCCACCGCCAGGGAAAACCAGATTTGCCACATGTATAAATTGAGAGCATGGTCGAGTTTGCCGCGCAAGATTGATCAGCGTGCGGGCGCGCAGCGAAAGTTCGATCGCCCATGACAAACCGCCTTCACGCAGATCGGAGCCTCGAAGTCGCACGCGCGCTGCGCGCCGCGGCCGCAGAGACGCGCAGCGCGCTCGAAGCCTCGCGCAACCTCGTCCGGCGTTCGCGCGAGCAATCGCTGTTTGCCGCGGAACAGATGATGCCCCGCGACGGCGATTCCGGTCCCTCGAAGCATCTGGTCGAATGCCTCATCGAAGCCTACGAGGCCGCGGAATATGACGCCGATGCCCAGACGCGCCTGCTCCTCGATCACGTCCTCCAGCATGTCGGTCGGCGCATCGCGGGTACGATCGGACCGAGAGCGACCGGGATCGCGGTGCATTGAGCAACGCATCGGGGATCCAGACGGAGAAGCCACATGACCGGTGACGATCCGAAGGGCGACGATCTCCCCGACACGCTGGCCCGCATCGCCCGGACGCTGGGCGTCCCGGTCGCGACATTCCTCACGACCACGACCGGTTCCGGAGCCACGCCGGGTCTTGAATCGTTCGCGGAAGGAACGGATGATCCGGCCCAGGTGGTGGCGTTGCTGCGCCTGTTCGCGCGGCTGAAGAACCCCGAGGCGCGGGCCCGCTGTCTCGCCTACGTCGTGCAGGAGGCCACGCACGACGACTGATCCGCGCCGCGATCCTCGACATCAGGCGAAACCGGGCGAGGCTCGACCCCGACAGACGGCGCGGCATCGATCGTGAGGCTTGGTAGGGGGCGATGGACCACGACGACTTCCCGCAGGACGCCTTCCCGCAGGACCACGTCCCGCAGGACGACCGGCCGCAGGACCATTTCCCGATCGTCGGCATCGGTGCGTCGGCGGGCGGGATCGAGGCGATGCGCGGCTTCTTCCGCGGGCTGCCGAAGACGCTCGAGGCCGCCTTCGTCGTCGTCACGCATCTCAGCCCGGGGCGTGAGAGCCTGCTTCCGGAAGTCCTGGCCCGCTTCACCCCGCTCACCGTCGAGGCCGCCGCCGACGGCGTGGCGGTCCGGCCGGACCACGTCTACGTCATGCCCCCCGGCTGCGTCATGGGCATCGCGGACGGTCGGCTGACCTTGAAAACGCTCGGCCCGGAAACCCGCGAGACCAAGCCGATCGACATCTTCCTGACCGCCCTGGCGCTCGACCAGGGCGAGCGCGCGGTCGGCGTGATCCTGTCCGGCGGGGACGGCGACGGCGCCATCGGCGTCAAGGCGGTCAAGGAGCGCGGAGGTCTGACGCTGGCCCAGACCTCGGACGGCTACGGACCGGAAACCGCCGACATGCCGCTCAGCGCGCTGCGGACCGGCTTCGTCGATTTCGGCGAGACGACGGAACGGATGGGGGACCGGATCGCCGCGCATGTCGCGTCGGAGAGCGGCCCCGCACTGAAAACCCGGACCGCGACGGCCGTGGACGAGATCGACGCCGCCCTACTCGCCGAGACCTTCGCCATCCTGCGCCGGCAGGTCGGGCACGATTTCTCGGGCTACAAGCCCAGCACCTTCGTGCGCCGCCTGCAGCGCCGCATCAGCGTCATCGGCGCGTCCGGACCGGGGGGCTACCTCAAATTGCTGCGCGCCGATTCCGCAGAAGTCGGCGCGCTGTTTCGGGACCTGTTGATCGGCGTGACGAACTTCTTCCGCGACACCGCCGCCTTCGAGGCCCTGGCCGCCCAGGTCATCCCGAAGCTGTTCGAGGGGCGGACGGCGGACGAGGTGGTGCGGATCTGGGTGCCGGCCTGCTCGACCGGCGAGGAGGTCTATTCCCTCGCCATCCTCCTGAGCGAGCACATGGCGGGCCTGAACGACCCGCCGCGGGTGCAGATCTTCGCCACCGACATCGACGAGCGTTCGCTCACCGTCGCCCGGACCGGCCGCTACCCGAAGGCCTACCTCGACACCGTCTCGCCCGAGCGGATCGCCCAGCACTTCGTCACCGAGGGCGACGGCGCGACGATCGGGAAGGCCGTGCGCGACCTGTGCACGTTCGCCCCGCACAGCGTCCTGCGGGACCCGCCGTTCTCCCGCCTGGATCTCGTCTCCTGCCGCAACCTGCTGATCTACCTCGGCGTCGAGGCCCAGCAGCAGCTGATGCCGGTGCTGCATTTCGCCCTGCGCCCGCGCGGCTACCTGTTCATCGGGATGGCGGAGAACGTGACGCGCTTCGAGGATCTGTTCGAGACGATCGACAAGCGCCACCGGATCTTTCAGGCCCGGGACGCGATCCCGCCGGCGCGGCTGCCGACGACGATCGCGCCCGATGTGCCGACCTTCGGGAGCGCCGGACCGTATCGTCGGCGGACCGCGATCGCGCACACGGCCCTGCGGCACGCGGTCGAGTCCCAGATGCTGTCCGAGTTCACCCCGCCCCATGCGGTCGTGACCCGGACCGGGGAGGCCGTGCACTATTCGGCGCGGATCGGGGATCACCTGGAGATCGTGCCGGGTCAGCCGACGCGGGAACTGGCCGCGCTGGCGCGCAAGGGTCTGCGGCTCGAACTCCGGACGGCCCTGCGCGAGGCGATCGAGGGCAACACGCGGGTCGTGCGCGACGGCATCGGTGTCGAACGCCAGGACGGCCGCCTCCAGACCATCTCCCTGGTCGTCAAGCCGCTGCACACCCCCAACGAGACCGAGCCGCTGTTCCTGGTGGTGTTCAACGAGGCCGCCGTGCCCGTCGAGCGGGAACGGCAGCAGGCGCTGGAGGCGACCGAGCGGGACACGGTGATCCAGCGCCTCGAACGCGAGCTGAGCAATACGCGCGAGCGGCTCCAGGCCGTCATCGAAGAGTACGAGACGTCCCTCGAGGAGCTCAAGTCGTCCAACGAGGAACTCTACTCGGTCAACGAGGAGATGCAGGCCGCCAACGAGGAGCTCGAAGCCTCGAAGGAGGAGACCCAGTCCCTCAATGAGGAATTGCACACGGTCAATTCCGAACTCGCGTCCAAGATCGAGGCGCTCGATCAGGTGTCCGATGACCAATCGCTGTTGTTCGACGGCATGAACGTCGCCAGCGTGCTGCTGACGCCGGATCTCCGCATCCGCATGTTCACCGGCGCGGCGGCGCAGCTGTTCGGCCTGCAGCCGAGCGACATCGGTCGCTCCCTGCGCAACTTCTCGGCCCCGATCCCCCTGACGTGGCTGCTCGACGAGATCCCGACCGTGATGGCGGAGAACCGCCCGTCCGAGCGGACGATCGAGGGGGCGGACGGCGCCCGCTACCGGGTCCGGTTGATGGCCTCGTCCCGGACGGGCAGCCGGATGCCCGGGATCGTCGCCAACTTCACGGACCTGCACGCGGAGGGATGATCGTCCCGGACGTGATCCGATCCCGTCTGTGCCCCCGCACCGGCTGCGGGCTCATCCCGAATCCCTCGATATCCCGCTGCAGCCTGCTCAGGCGGCGTCCGAGACGAGAGCCCGCGCGCGCGGTTCGAGCCGGGGGTCGTAGGCGCTGCCGGTCCAGACCGTGATCGGCTGCGGTCGCCCGATCAGGAAACCCTGGACCTCGTCGCAGGACGCATCGGCCAGGAAGCGCATCTGCGCCTCGGTCTCGACGCCTTCGGCCACCACGTTCATCCCGAGGCTGCGCCCGAGGCCCAGGACCGCCCGCACGATCACGGCCGCCTGCGCACTCTCTTCGAGACGGCCCACGAAGGACCGGTCGATCTTGATCTTGTCGAAGGGGAACGCCTGGAGCGCGGCGAGGGAGGAGTATCCGGTGCCGAAATCGTCGATCGCGATCCGGATCCCGAACTCCTTCAGGCGCCGCAGGATGGACTGCGCCCGCGCCGTATCGTCGATGATCAGCGATTCCGTCACCTCCAGCTCCAGGCGGTCGGGGGACAGGCCCGTCTCCGTCAGGATCGCCAGCACGCGTTCGGGCAGGTCGGTCTGCTGGAACTGGCGCGGCGAGAGGTTGACCGCCACCTTCAGGGCTCCCGACCAGCGCGCCGCCTCGCGGCAGGCCGCGCGCAGGACCCACTCCCCCAACGGAAGGATCAGGCCGTTCTCCTCGGCGATCGGGACGAAGTCGGCCGGGGAGACGAGGCCGCGCACCGGATGCACCCAGCGCACCAGGGCCTCGAAGCCGAGGAGATCGCGCGTATCCGCCCGGAGCTGCGGCTGGTAGTACAGGGTGAGTTCGTCATGCTCGATCGCGTGCCGAAGATCGCGCTCGATCATGCGCCGCTCGGCGGCCGCGGCATCCATCATCGCGTCGAAGAACCGGAAGGTGTTCCGCCCCTCGGCCTTGGCGCAGTAGAGGGCGAGATCGGCGCATTTGAGCACGTCCTCGCCGCCGGCACCGTGATCCGGCGCGAACGCGATGCCGACGCTCAGGCCGACCTGCATCCGGTGCTCCCCGAAGGCGATCGGCACCTGGACCGCCGCGATGAGGCGCTCGACCAAACCCGCGACGTCCTCCAGCCCGCGGGTGCCGCCGAGCAGGATCGCGAACTCGTCGCCCCCCAATCGGGCGACCGTGTCCTCGGCCTGCAGCGTCGACCGCAGGCGCTGGGTGATCGCCCGCAGGAACGCGTCGCCCGCCCCATGCCCGAGGGTGTCGTTGACCGCCTTGAAGCGGTCGAGGTCCAGGCACAGGACCGCGCAGCGGCCGCCGAAATGCCCGATCTCGGCGAGTCTCCGGTTGAGGCACTCGTGGAACAGGGTGCGGTTCGGCAGCCCGGTCAGGGCGTCGTGATGGGCCATGTGGGCGAGCTGCGCCTGGGCTTCCTTGCGGGCGCTGATGTCGATCTGGGTCCCGACGAAGCGCAGGGGCGTGCCGGCCGGATCGCGGGCGACGATCCGGCCGCGCGTCATCAGCCAGGCCCAGGACCCGTCCTTGCGCCGCAGGCGGTGCTCGCATTCGAACAGCGGCGTGTGCCCGCTCAGATGATCGTCGAGGGCGTGCTGGGCGCGCAGGGCATCCTCGGGATGAAGCAGCGCACGCCAGGTGCGGGCGTGGCTGTCCAGCTCGCCCGGGGCGTAGCCGAGCATGCCCCACCAGCGCTCCGACGACCACGCCGTCCCGGTCGTCAGATCGCAGTCCCAGAGACCGTCGCTGCCCGCGTCGAGCGCGAGGGCGAGCCGCTCCTCGCTCTCGGCGATGCGGCGCTCGGCCTGCTTGCGCGCGGTGATGTCGGTGTAGGTCCGGACCACCCCGCCCGCGGGGAGCGGGACGGTTCGGATCTCCAGCACGGTCCCGTTCGGCCGCTCGCGTTCATAGGTGTGGGCCGCCAGTTCGAGGCCGCTCCGCGCCACCCACTGGCGCAGGTCGGGGCCCGACTTGGCGAAATCCTGCTGCGCGAGCTGAAAGTCGCGCACCGCCGCGAAGGTCGGCTGCCCCCGCATCATCGGGGCGGGCAGGCCGAGCAGGCCGATCGCGCGCTCGTTGCAGACCCGGACCACCTTCTGCGCGTCGACCATCATCAGGCCCTGGTCCATGGTCTCAAGGATGGCGTTGAGCAGGTCCGTCTTCTCGGACAGGAGGATCTCGCGCTCGCGCAAGGCGCCGTTGCTGCGGTGCAGGCGCTCGGCGAGGAGCGCCAGCCCGCAGAACGCGACGACCACGAGCATGACCGCGGCGACGCCCAGGGCCAGCGCGCCGCGCGGGAGGCTCTCGGGGCCCGCGCCGAGGCTCGGATCGGGCACGACCCGCACGGCCCCCATGGCGAGGAAGTGGAGACCGCCGACGGCGCATGTCAGCAGGGTGGCGGCCCAGACGTGGGGCCGGCGCGTCCCGGCGTGTGCGGCCACGAACAGCGCGGCGCACGAGAACATAGCGCTGACGGCCAGGGCGGTGGCGACGACGGGAACCGACCAGACGAAGCGGCCGGGCAGGCGGATGCCCAGCATGCCGGTGAAGTGCATCGCCGCGATGCCCGCGCTGAGCACGAGACCGGCCACGATCGTGCCGACGAACCGGTCGCGATGCTGGGCCAGGGCAAGGGCGACGAAGGTCACCGTGATCGCGATCGCCAGCGAGGTGAGGGTCGTGGTCAGATCGTAACCGACGCCGATGCCGGGATCGTAGCCGAGCATCGCGATGAAATGCGTGCTCCAGATGCCGCTGCCCGCCGCGAGGCTCGCCGCGCCCAGCCAGCCGGCACGCGCGCGGCCTCTCGCTTCGCGGGCCTGCTGGAACAGGCGCAGGACGGTCTGGCAGGAGAACCAGCAGATCAGAACCGCGAGCGGAACCGTCCAGGCGGCGTGCTCATGGGCCAGGCAGGCGAAAGCTCGGTACATCGATCATCGCCCTGTGCAGGAGAGGCGCAGGAAGCTATCGCGCAAGGGGTTAATACAGGTTATAGTTGTATTCACGCCGGACATCGGAACCTGCGGCTCCGACGGCCGGCCCGCGGGAGCGTCACCACGCCAGGGTGATCCCGCCCCGTCCGCCGATATTGCTCGGCCCGTTGACGGCGAAACCGATGCCCCCGGAGGCGTAGAGGTTGTCGCCGATCCGGGCCGTGCCCGCCGCGCCGAAAGCACCCTGTCCCCGATAGGTGCCGAAATTCGCCGAGACCGCATACGCCTTGCCTTCCGGCAGGACCGCTCCGGAGAGGGCCAGCGCGATGGCCGTGCCCTGGAACGCGCTGCGGACATCGCGTTGGAGTTGCAGCGTGGCGCTCTGCAGACCGGCGACGCTCGCCTCCAGAGTGCCGATCCGCCCGTTCATCGCGTCGAGGTTCGCCGGGCCGAAGCTCGACGCCGCGAGGTTCCCGCTCGCGTCCGTGGTCACGAAGCCGGTCGGCCCCGCTTGCGTGGCGAGGCTCTGGGCCGAGGCGAGCCCGGCGAGGGTGTAGGTCTGGCTGGACGCGCCGATCGCCACCTGGTTGGCCCGGGTGGTGGCCACGCCCGCGCCGAGCGCGACCGCGTTGTCGTGCGCGGCCTGGGCGCCCTGCCCGACGGCCACCGAGCCGGTCCCCTGGGCCCGTGCATCGACGCCCACCGCGGTCGCGCCGGACCCGGTCGCGCTGGCCGAACGCCCGAGGGCGGTCGCATTCTCGGCCGTCGCGCTGGCATAGGCGCCGAACGCCGAGGCCTCGTTGCCGCTGGCGGCCGCCCTGTAGCCGACGGCCGTGGTCGGGTCGGCGGTGGCCGTCGCCCCGTAGCCGATCGCGGTCGCGCCGGCATAGGTCGCCTGGGCTCCGGTCCCGATCGCGGTGGTCGCCGAGGCCGTCGCCTGGCTGCTCTGGCCGTAGGCCGCGCTGTCGCTGCCGCTGGCGGCGCTGCCGGATCCGGTCGCCGTGGCGCCGGAGCCCTGGGCCGAAGCGGATGAGCCGACCGCGACGCTCGCCGCGCCCAGGGCCGCCGCACCGTAGCCGCTCGCGTAGGAATCCGCCCCGGCCGCCACCGGCGGGGCCGCACCGCGGGCGTTGTTGGCGCGCACGGGAAAATCCTGGATCGCGGCGTCGAGCGTCTGCGCCGCGGCGTTGAGCTGGCCGAGATTCACGGCGTCGCCCGCAGCCTGCCCGTTCGCAACGCCGCTGATCGTGCGCGGGCCGTCGGTTCCGGACACGGTGATCACACGGCCGCCGACCTGGCTGGCGACGGTCACGGCCCCGCCGGCGCTCGTCTGCTGCACGAGCCGGGCGCCGCCTCCGGCATTCTGCAGGACCGCGACCTGCTGCGTGACGGCGGCGATCTGTCCGGCGTTGCCGGTCAGGGCGGCATCGACCGCGTTCAGGGCGCTTCCGACATCGGAATAGCCGCTGCCGCGGATGGTATAGGTCGGGGCCGTCCAGCGACCGGTCTGGCTATCGACGCGGGCGCCGCCGCCGAGCGCGGCGGCCACCTGCGCGGTGGCGCCGAACAATTGGCCGCCGTTGACCGCGTCCGTCGAGCCGCTCGACACGGTCCCGGCCGCCACGTTGACGATGCGCCGCTCCGCGCCGACCTGTCCCACGGACAGCGTGTCCGCCTGATCCGCGACCGAACCGCTCCCGATCGCGATGGACCGGCTCGCGGTCGCCGATGCGCCAGGGCCGATGGCGAGGGCGTCGCGCCCGGACGCGGCCGGCGCTCCGAGGCCCGCCTGGTTGCTGGCGGCCAGGGGCACGGTGGCGCCCGGCGTTCCGCCGCTGGTCAGCACCGCGTTCAGCTGGTCCAGGTTGACGGCGTCGCTGCCCGCGACGCCGGCCGCCACGCCGGTGACCCGGCGATTGCCCGCCGTGCCGGCGACGCTGAGCACGGTCCCGTCCGTGGCCGCACCGACCGTGAGAATGCGGGTCGCGGGGTTCTGCCGGACGAGGCCGACGGTGCCGTCGTCGAGGCTGCCGCGCAGCCCGGTGAGCGCGTCCGACACCGCGGTCACCCGCTGATCGACCGCGTAGAGCTGCCCCCCGTTGACGGCATCGGTCGATCCGGACGCCACGGTGCCATTGGCCACGTTGACCACCCGGCGCTCCGCTCCGACGGCCCCCACCGAGACGGTATCGGCCTCCGTCGCGACGGATCCGCTGCCGATGGCGACCGAGCGCGCGGCCGCCGCCGATGCGCCGTACCCGACCGCCACGGCGTCCGCGCCGGCCGTGGCGGGAAGCGCCGCGCCGGCCGGGTTGCTCGCCGCCAGGGCCGCCGCGCTGCCGGTCGCGACCGTCAGGGCCGCGCTCAACTGTCCGACGTTGACCGCGTCGTTGGTGCTGGTGCCCGCCGCGACGCCGGTGAGACGCCGGTCGCCCGCCGTGCCGGCGACGTTGAGCAGGGTCCCGCCCGTGGCCGCCCCGACCGTGATCGTATGGGTGACCGGATCCTGTGCCAGGATCCCGATCGCGCTCGTGCTGAAGGCATTCTGCAGCACCGAGATGCTGGTGGTGTTGGTCGCGACCTGCTGGTTCGTGCTCTGGAGCTGACCGCCGTTCACGGCTTCGCTGGAGCCCGCCGCCAGGGATCCCGGCGCGACGCCACGCAAGGTCACCGGGCCAAGGGCGCCGCCCTTGCTGAAGTCGACCGCGTTCGTGGCCGCCCCCGACGTGCCGGGCACGTACTGCACCGAGAGCGTGTCGAGGGCGCCGATCGCGCGGTCGACCGAGGTGTAGGACGATCCCGCGACGGTGTAGTTCGGCGCCTGATAGGCCCCCGTCGCCGGATTGAAACCGGCCCCCGCCCCCAGGGAGGCGGCGACCGTCGTGCCGGCACTGCGCAGCTGGGTCAGGTTGACGGCATCGTTGGCGCCCGTTCCGGCGCTCACGCCGGTCAGACGCCGATCCCCCGCCGAGCCCGCGATGCTGACCAAGCCGCCGTCGGCCGTCTTCCCGACGGTGATCGTGCGCGTGACCGCATCCTGCTGGACGAGGTTCGGCAGCGCGGCAACCTGGCTCTGCAGCTGCTGCAGATCGGTGGTCGCCGCGGAGATCGCCGTGCCATTCCCCGACACGCGGAGATCGAGCGCGCCGAGCGCGCCGCCGACCGTGCCGTAGGTGCTCCCCTGGATCGTGAAGCTCGGCGCCGTGAACAGGCCGGTGGCCGTGTCGAACCTGGCGCCGCCCCCGATGCCGGCCGCCAGGTTGCCGCCGACGGCCGAGAGCTGGCGCAGGTTGACGGCATCGGTCGCCTGCGTGCCGCCGGCGACGTTGGTGATCTGCCGCTCGGCGCCGGCCGCCCCGACCGACACGGCGCCCGCGCTCGATCCGACGCTGAGCCCGCTGAAGGCCTCCGACCCGCCGTTCAGGCCGACGCGGTCGGCCACCGCGCCGCTCCCCAGGGCGACGGCTCCGGCGACGCTGGCCGCGCTGCGCGCACCGAGGCTCAATCCGGCCAGAGCGGAGCTGTTCGCATCGGTCCCGATGGCGATCGCATCTGTGCCGGCGACACTCCCGCGCAGCCCGATCGCGAGCGCGTTACTGCCGCTCGCCGTCGCCTGCGCGCCGAGCGCCACCGCGTTCGCGCTGCCCACCGCCGTCCGGCTCCCGTCGCCGAGGGCGATCGCCGAAACCTCGCCCGCGCGCGCGGCTTGGCCGGCGGTATCTCCGAGGCCGCCGATCCGGCCCCCGCCGAGCGACAACCCCTTGCTGCTGTCGAGCGTCAGGCTCGACGCACTTAAGTTGCAGCCGCCGGGGCTGGCGACGCTGACGAGATTGCCGTTCGCATCCAGGACGCCGACCCGGAGGGTGGTATCGGAGAGCGGGGTGACCACGCCCTGGTTGATGGTGTCGACCAATCCATTGAGCGTCGTGGTCAGGCCGGTCACGAGGCTGAACGGCGCGGTGATCGGACTCGGGCCCTGGAGGTGCGGCAGGGTCACGCCGAGCCCGGCACAGACATTGACCAGTGAGCTGGATTGCGCCCGGGCATCGCCGACACCGAAGCGGGCGGTGAGGCTGATCGACGACACGGCGAGGGCGAAAAGCCATCCGGTCCGACCGCACGATCGGACGGCCGCGGTGTCTCGACGGGAGGAGGGTCCAGGAGATCCGGGCATTGTCACAACCAGGGCGGCAATTACGACCCTGATTACAACTTCTGATGATTAAAAATCGGTTTTCGGCAGCAACCTGATCGCGAAAACTTCACCCGATCGGCACAACCTGCAGGACCAACCCGATGCCGACCGCCCGAGGCCGCGCTGATCGGCGCAACGGCTCCATCGAGCACGATAGGCCCTGGTCGACGCTGGCGAGGCTATCGCAGGTTATAAAATTCCACAAGCCTGGGTTGCAGATAGGCCTGCTCCGCTAGGTTGTCGACCGCGCAGACGGCACCCCGCCGCCGCCCCCGAATCCGGCCCGGCTCCGGGCGGATTGCGCTTGTCCAAGGCGGATTTCCCGCGGGCACGCGCGGACGAATGGCGCCGCGGTGTTTCGGCCGCCCGGCCGAACCCGGGACCCGTCTCAGTGCCGGGCCGCGATGCGGTCGAGGAGCATGTGCGGCACGGTCAGGGCGGACAGCATCTGGAGCGTCACCGTCAGCAGGTTGGACGCCGCATCGGACGCGCCGGCGGCGTAGACGGGCCAGAGGCCCGCGCCGAGGAGGAGGGTCAATGCGAAGACGGGCAGCGCGGCGCGGACGGCGCGCCGCATCGTATCGACGCCGGGCGCCCGCCTCGGGTCGCGCACCAGCGCTTGCATGTGCCGGGGGCCGTGGAGGCCGACGAAGTACAGGGTGAAGGCCGTCAGGGGTGGCAGCACCGCGAAGGCCGCCGCCAGGATCGCCATCTCGATGCGCACGGCCGGCACCGGCCGGTGCGTGAGGAGCCAGATCGACGCGAGGGCGAGCCAGAGCCAGGCCGCGACCGACCACCAGGCCGGCAACTGTGGCATCGGCGTCCGTGCGACGACCGCGAAGATCCCCACCGTCGCCGCGGGGTGCAGGAGCGCCGGCAGGGCGACCGGCAGGCCGCCGCGCACGAGGGCCTCCCAGGGTCGGCCGGGGCCGGCATCCTCCGCGCCGAAATGCAGCACCGACAGAGCCAGGAACCCCGCCAGGGTAGCCAGGGGGGCGACCTGCCACGCCAGGAGGACCAGGGCCGCGAGGCCGAGATACGGGACGGCGAAGATCCCGAACCAGGCCCGCCCGTAGCGGGGGCGCAGCAGCGGCGCCGCCACCGCGCCGTCGAGGGCGCCGTGGGGAACCCCGAGGGCGATCACCACCGTCAGCGCCACGAGCCAGGAGGCCTCGCGCGGGAGGAAGGCCGAGGCGGCGAGCCCCAGCGCGACGATCGCACCGGCGCCGTGGAGCAGCCGGGCTCCCCAGGCGTGCGCGTGATGGCGGCCCGGGCTGGCCGCCTCCCCGGGGAGGAGGACGGATGACCGGGCCGCCATCCGGGTCAGGCCGCCCGGCGCAGCGGCCGGGCCTCGGCGCGCCCGTCCGTGAGATCGCGGTCGACGGCGCGGGTCGTCTCCAGGGTCGCCATGATGCCGTAGGCGACCTTGGCGGTCAGATCGAGGATGGCGATCACCGCCAGGGCGACGGTCGGCGACAGGAAGCCGAGGCCGTCCTGGCCAACGAGCAGCACGACGGGATAGGCGCACCAGACCCCGGTGAGGAATATGGCGTTGCGCAGGAAGGCGGCCCGCACGTCGGCCCGTTCGGCGGCATTCTCCTCACGCAGTTGCACGAAGATCCCGTAGAACACGGCCACGAACGCGCCGCAGGAGATGGCGAACCACGTCCACTTCACCGCGGCGGCGTCGGACAGGCCGAAGGCCAGGGCGGTCACGATCATGATCAGGTCGGAGCCGATCAGCCCCCAGACGACGGCCGGCCGGCGCATCCCGGAATGCATCGCGGTCCGCGCGAGGCCGACGAGCAACAGGGGCGTGGTGAAGGTCCAGTCGATGTAGCGCGCGAAGTAGAACTGGCGCGCCGCCTCGGCCGCGTCGGGGCCGGCGGGGAGGACGAGGCTTCCCTGCCCCGTCGCCATGGCGAAGTAGGAGCAGGCCGCGATGATCGGCACGATCCCGTGGATGATCCCGTCGGCTTCTTCCGTCGGTGTCCGTCGCTCGGCCAGGAGCAGGATCACCGCGGCCCCCGCCGCCATGCCGGCAAAGCCCAGCCACAGCCAGAATTGAGGCGTCATCGCGATCTCGTCGGTATGGGGATGATTGGTCCGCCCACGAACGTGGCGGCACCCTGCCCAATCGGTGTCGGGGGCGATCGTTGCGTGGGGCGAATGTCGCAGCCGAACCGGCTCTGCCGGGACGCTTATTGCATCGCCCCCCGCCGCCCCGGGCCCTGGACGGAAGGACCACGCCCGCGAAGGCACGCGCCCTCCCCCTACGGAATCGGGTGGCCCCCGAAGGAGGTCGGGCCGACGCGGGGGCCTCTTTCCCGCGCAGAGGCCGGCGGCTTCAGACTTCGGATTCGGGATCATCGTCCGGTCGGCGGATATGGCATTCCTGAGCGGCCACGCGCCCTCCCTCCCCCGCAGGGCCGATTACGGTGACCCATCGCTTCCGGCCGTTGCCGTCGTCGAACGCGATCCGGGAATCCGCCCCCGCGCAGAGAAGGGACGGCGCGCGGCAGGTCCCGGCGGTTCGTCCCGTGGAACGGCCGAGTCAAGACGCCGCTGCCGGAGATGGACGGCCGTCGCCGCAAGCACGGGAGACAGGTTTCACAAGTCGTGCCGCGCGAATCCCCGACCCGAAACCTGCGGCACGACGCGGATCGTCCCGGCGGCGACCGGCGCAGCGCCCCGGGGGCCCCCGTGGGACGACGGCGTGCCCCGGTTCGAGCACCCTGATCCGGAGCGGTCGCCCCGTCGCCGCGCCCGTGCCTGTGAATGACGGCTCCAAAGGCGGCTGAAGACCGGAACGGTGCCTCGGTCGGCACGTTGACCGGCGCTATCCATACCCAGTCGTCTCCCTCACACACGTCGCCAGAGCGAATCGGACAGAGAATGGTCGGACAGCCCCCAGGGTCCGGAACGGCTGAGCCGCTGGACGATGGTCCCGCGGGGGATACTGGAACGGTTCCGGCGCAGGGCACCGCCGAGGCGGCCGCGCTGAGCGACAGCTTCAAGCGCTTCGCCGATGTCGTCCCACTGATGATGTGGCGCTCGGACGCGCACGGGCACGCGGTCCACCACAATGAGTGCTGGCTGGAATTCACCGGGCGCCCGCTTGCGGCGGAACTCGGCCTCGGCTGGCGCGAGGGGCTGCATCCCGAGGATTTCGACCGCCACGCCCGGGTCGTCGCGGAGGCCTTCGACGCCCGGGCGCCGTTCACCGTGGAGTTCCGCCTGCGCCGGCACGACGGCGTGTACCGCTGGCTGCTCGACACCGCGCGCCCCCTCGTGGAGGACGGGCGGTTCCAGGGCTATCTCGGGTCGTGCTTCGACATCACAGACCGCAAGCACGCCGAAGAGAGTATCGAGCATGCCCTGGCCGAGAAGGAGACGCTGCTCGCCGAGGTCTATCACCGCGTCCGCAACAACCTGCAGGTGATGGTCAGCTTGATCGGCCTGTACGGCCGGGCGGCGCCGGATGCCTGCCGCGGCAGCTTCGAGGCCCTGGGCCAGCGGGTCCGGGCGATCGCGCTGGTGCAGCAGCACCTCCACGAGGCGCCGCACATCGCCTCCATCGACCTCAAGGACTACCTGCACCGCCTGGCCTCCGGGCTCGGGCAGCTCCGCCGGGCCGGGCGCATCGGCGTCCAGGTCGAGGGCTCGGGCAACGGGCTCGTGGAGCCGCGCACCGCCAACGCGCTCGGCATGATCGTGGCCGAGATCGTGGCCGAGTGCCTGGACGCCACCGCCGAGCACGTCGCCTGCTCGATCTGCATCGGCATGGAGGCCGAGGCGGGCCAGCCCCTGCGCCTGTCGATCGTCTCCGGGGTGAGCGATATGGCCGCCTCCGGCCGGCCCAACGTCCCGAAGCTCGGGCCCCGGCTCATCGCCGCCTATGCGGCGCAGGCCGAGATCGCCGTGTCGGGCGACGCCTCGCCGGTCGATCCCCTGAAGCTGATCCTCCCGCCCACCTCCGTGGCGGCGCACTGACCGCCCGCGTCGCTGGGGGCCGTCGCCACCGCCGCGCGGCCGGCCTATAGCGGCGCAGACGTTTCCCGGATCCGGACGACCATGCTTCCCCCGATCGGCACCATCATCGACAATTTCGAGATCGTCGACGACGACGACATGCGGCTGGAATACCTGATCGAGCTCGGCCGCGCCCTGCCGCCAATGCCCGACGCCCTGCGGACCGAGGCCAACCGGGTCCATGGCTGCGAGAGCCAGGTCTGGATCGACACCGCCGTCGAGGACGCCGCGGCGGAACGGCGCCTCGTGCTGCAGGGCTTCAGCGATTCCTTCATCGTCCGCGGCTTCGTCGCGCTGATGGTGGCACTCTACACCGGCAAGACCCCGCGCGAGGCCGCCGAGACCGACGGGCTCGACCTGTTCCGGCAGCTCCGCTTCGGCTCCCACGTCACCTCGAAGCGGTCCAACGGCGTGCGGTCCATGGCCGAGCGCATCCACCGCGACGCCGTCCGGCTCGCCGCGGCGGGCTGAGCGGTGGTCCGGATCATCCCGGACCGCGATGCGCCCGACTCATCGAGGTCCGCCCGCGCGGCGGCGGCCGTCCGCCGGACCTCACGGATCGGATCCGTGACAGTCCGCATCAAGCCTGCCACAGGCGCAGGCGGGCGTGCTCCGGCCCCGTGGCCTCGCGCTCCAGGCCGTAATGCTCGGCCAGCCGCCCAAGGGCGATGCGCGCCACGACCTTGGCCGAGCGCGCCGGCCAGCGCCGCTCGACCTCGATCCGCTCCAGGCCCTTCAGGAAGCCGCAGAGATCGATCAGGAGGCCGGACAGGTCGCTCCCGACCGCGTCGAGGGCGCCGCGGACCCGCTGCCGGGCCGCGATCACGTGATCGGCCGCGGCCGCCGGGTCGCGGGGGCCGCCGCCATCGACCCGGGGGGCACTGGGATCGCTCCCCATCCGGGGCAGCAGCGCGGCGGCGTTCATGTCCCGCCGGAGCCGCTCGCCGGCCTCGAAGGCGGCCGCATCGATCAGCGGCGCACCGTCCCGGCCGCGGCGGCGCACCATCCAGGCGAGCGGGTTCTCGGAGGCGTTGCGCAGGATCGGCCCCCCGCCCTCCGCCGCCACCGTGAGGTCCTGATGCTGCGCGGCGAAGGCCCTGTCGCCCGGCATGGCCTGCCGGCGCAGGCGCGCCCGCCCGGCGGCGCTGATCGTCAGCCGCGTACCGGCCGGGTCCCAATCCGCCAGGTCGGCGGCGGCGAGGGCCCGGCCGGACGCGACCGTGAAGCGCCCGCTCCCCACCGAGATGCCGTCGCCGCCGCGCCGGACCAGCAACGCGTCCTCGACCAGGGGATCGGGCCGGGCATAGGCCCCCGCCTCGCCGAGCCGCGCCAGCAGGCGCCCCGCCTCCGGCGGCAGGTCTACCGGCTCCGCCCGGTCCCGCTTCGGTCGGGCGGTCTCGGCACGCCGGTTCCTGGCCAGCTTGTTCATGTTTTGTTCCTAGTCGGATGCGATGAATGCGGGAGCGCTCGCACCCTGTCAGGAAAATTCATAAAGTCAAGGTTTTTTTGCCTAAAACCGACCGGCTGCGGTCATGCAGTCCCGACCGGACGGGGCGGCGGCCGGCGCAGGATCTCGGCGATCTCGTCCTCCGACTTGCCGCGCACCGGGTAGCCCATCGCCTCGAAGCGCTCGACCAGCGCCTCGCTCGTGGTCGCCGAGCGCGCCGCCCAGTCCGCGAGCATCTCGTTCACCTGCTGCAGATCCCGCTGGGGATCCTCGTCCTGCGAATCGGCCTGCGTGTCGGGGATCGCGACCATGTCGGCACCTCGGCGTCGAACCGGCGACCGTGATCCACGCCACGGTCCGGGCTTCAACGCCCGAGGTCGGGACAGGCTCCCGCCGGCCCTGCGCCGCGCCGCCTTGCATCCCGGCGCCGGGCGGGACACATGCCCTCACCCGCACCTGACGGGACCCGACGGGAGAGACGATGACCGACATCGGCCACGGCCTGCGCGCGCAATCCACCGGGGCGCCGGTCGCCGAGATCCGGCCGCGGCGCTTCAGCGTCCACGGACAGGCGATCACCGATCCCTACGCGTGGCTGAAGGCCGAGAACTGGCAGACGGTCCTCAAGGACCCCGCCGCCCTGCCCGCGGACATCGACGCCTATCTCCGCGCCGAGAACGCCTACGCGGAGGCGGCCCTGGCCGGGACCGCGGCGCTGCGCCAGCGGCTCGTCGCCGAGATGCGCGGGCGGATCCAGGAGGACGAGAGCGGCGTCCCGGACCCCGACGGGCCGTTCGCCTATTACACGCGCCACCGGGAGGGCGGCCAGCACCCGCTGATCTGCCGGAGGCCGGCGACGGCGCCCGACGTGCCGCAGGCCGGGCCGGACCCGGCGGAGACGATCCTGATCGACGGCGACCGCGAGGGCGAAGGCCTGCCGTTCTTCGAGATCGCCGCCGCGGTACATTCCGACGACCATGCCCGCCTCGCCTGGAGCGCCGACACGAAGGGCTCAGAACTCTACACGATCCGGGTCCGCGACATCGCCACCGGGCTGGACCTCGACGACCGGGTCGAGGCGACCTCCGGCGAGGCGGTCTGGGCCGGGGACGGCGACAGCTTCTGGTACGTGGCGCTCGATGCCAACCACCGCCCCGCCAAGGTGATGCGCCACCGCCTCGGCACCGCGCAGACACAGGACGAGACCGTCTATACGGAAGCCGATGCCGGCTATTTCGTCCATATCGGCCGGACCCAGTCCGGGGCGTTCCTCGATGTGACGGCGAGCGACCACGAGACCGCGGAGGTCCGGCTGCTCGACCGGCACGCCCCCGCCGGGCCCCTGCGCCTCGTGCAGCCGCGCGAGCCGCTGCTGATCTACGGGGTCGAGCACCGGGGCGACCGGCTGTATATCCGCACCAACGCGGACGGGGCCGAGGACTTCAAGATCGTCACGGCCCCCCTCGACGCTCCGGGCCGCGCCAACTGGACCGACCTCGTGCCGCACCGGCCGGGGGTGATGATCCGGCACCTGCACCTGCTCACGGGCCACCTGATCCGGCTCGAGATCGAGAATGCCCGGCCGCGGATCGTCGTGCGCGACCTCGCCAGCGGCGCCGAGCACAGCGTCGCCTTCGCCGAGGAGGCCTACGCCCTGGGGCTCCGGTCCGGGCTCGCCTTCGACACGGCGACGATCCGCTTCGTCTACTCGTCCATGACGACCCCGTCGGAGACCTGGGACTACGCCTGCGACAGCCGGGACCGGACCCTGCGCAAGCGCCAGGCGGTGCCGAGCGGGCACGACCCGGCGGCCTACGTGACCCGGCGGCTCTTCGCCACCGCCCCGGACGGGGAGCAGGTGCCGATCTCGCTGCTGCACCGGCGCGACCTCGTGCTCGACGGCTCCGCGCCGCTGCTGCTCTACGGCTACGGCTCCTACGGGACGCTGATGCCGGCCGGATTCCGGACGAACCTGCTGAGCCTGGTCGACCGGGGCTTCGTCTACGCCATCGCGCATATCCGGGGCGGGACCGAGAAGGGCTGGCGCTGGTATCTCGACGGCAAGCGCGCGCAGAAGCCCAACACCTTCACGGACTTCATCGCCTGCGCCCGGGCGCTGATCGGGGCCGGCTACACGGCGGAAAAACGCATCGTCGCCCATGGCGGCTCGGCCGGCGGCATGCTGATGGGGGCGGTCGCCAACATGGCGCCGGAGCTGTTTGCCGGCATCGTCGCCGACGTGCCCTTCGTCGACGTGCTCAACACCATGCTGGACGCGGAATTGCCGCTGACCCCGCCGGAATGGCCCGAATGGGGCAACCCGGGGGCGCGCGACGCTGATTTCCGGACGATCCTGTCCTACTCGCCCTACGACAATGTCGCCGCCCAGGCGTATCCGGCGATCCTGGCGCTCGGCGGGCTCACCGATCCGCGGGTCACCTACTGGGAGCCGGCCAAGTGGGTCGCGCGGCTGCGCGCCACCATGACGGGCGGCGGCCCGGTGCTGCTGCGGATCAACATGGAGGCCGGCCACGGCGGCGCCGCCGGCCGGTTCGACCGGCTGGAGGAGGTGGCGCTGATCTACGCGTTCGCGCTGATGGCGGTGGGGAAGGCCTGAGCCGCCCGTTCAGGGCCGTCCCTCGGCTGGGGAGGGTGCCGGGTCCGCCCCCTCCCCCAGGACCCGCGCCCGGCGGGCCGCCTCCTCGGCGGCGGCCCTCTCGGTCGCGGCCTTCTCCGCCGCCGCCCTGTCGGCGGCGGCCTTGAGCGCCGTGGCCCGGGCATGGTCCATCTCGATCCGGGCGCGGCGGCGCTGCCGCTCGACCTGATCGGCGTCCGTCAGCTCGATCGTCTCCAGCTCGCGCTGGAGCACGAAGGCGGCGAGCCCGTTCGACAGGGCGCCGACGTCGAGGGTCCGTTCGGGGGCGGCGAGCGGCCCCGCCAGGCCGATCTGGATCGCCGGCGGACCGGCGCTCCAGCCCCGGGGCACCGGACCGCCGGTGAGCGTCCCCCGGGCGTCGAGGCGGCCGCCGCGCAGGTCGCAGCCGACCGTGCCGGCCCAGCGGGCGGGCCCGAAATCGATGTCGAACGGACCGGCCCGCAGCACCCCGCCGACGATCGTGGCCGCGGCCCGCGCGGGCGCGCCCGCCTGCGCCGCAGCCTTGGCGAGTTCCTCCGCCACCAGGGCCTGGAGGCGGCCCTCGCGCAGGGGATCGTCGATCTCCACCGCCCGGGACAGGGCGCGCCCCGGCGCCGCCGGATCGGCCGCCGGGACGCGCAGGTCCTTGAGCACCAGCGTGCCGCTGCCCGAGAGGCCGTCGCCGAGCCCCGGGATCGTCTCCGCCGTGGTGGCGAAGCGCAGATCGGCATCCAGGCGGCCGCCGACCGGGCCGCCGGTGAGCGCGGAGAGCGCCACGTCGTCGAGGCTGCCGGTACCGGAGATCGCCGCGCCGGCCCCGGCCCGCGTGATCGTCGCCGATCCGGCGATCCGCCCGCCGCCGAGCTTGCCGGTCAGGTCGCGCAGGGTCAGGCCGGTCTCTGCGAGGCCGAGGGCCATGGCCGCATCCGTCGCCACGAGACCGCGCCCGAGGTCCAGCCTGGCGATGCGGGTGTCGAGGGTGACGGCCGGGTGGGCGGGGGGCGGCCCGAACCGGCCGCCCTCCTGGACCGGGAGCAGCACGGCCTCCGCCAGGTGCGGCAGCGACAGCCGGTCGAGGGCGAGGCGCCCGTGGGGGACGCCGCCCGGCGCCCGCAGCAGCGTCCCGCTCACCCCCGATCCGGCGATCTGGCCGGCCAGGGTGGCGGCCCCCTCCCCCGCCTCCCGGGACACGGTGACGGTCAGGTCGGCCGGCCACGCGCCCGGCGGAAGGCTCGCGGCCCCGGCGAGCGTCAGGAACGGCCCAAGATCGGCCGTCTCGGCCCGGACCACGCCGCCGCTGGGCAGCGCGTCGGCGCCGATCAGGATCGGCAGGGAGGTCGCGAGCCGGAGTCCCGCCACCATCCCGTCGAGGCTGAGGGCGAGCCCGGCGCCGTCCGGCCGCTCGGCCTTCAGGTGGAGCGCGGCGGGCTGCTGGAGGCCGGCGATGTCGGTCCGCCCGAACCACGTCCCGGCCCGGGGGGTACTCAGCGTCGCGGTGCCGCCCTCGATCCCCGTCCCGCGGCTCGCCAGGGTCAGGTCGAGGCTGCCGCCGCCGGCGCTGCCCCGGGCCTGGGTGCGCAGGGCCTGGGCGGGGCCACCCTCCCGGTCGAGGCTGACGGCGAGGTCGAGGGGCGCGTCCCGCAGGAAGGCCGGCAGCAGGCGGATCTCGCCGATCCAGACCCGTTCGAGCAGGCCCAGCAGCGGCGCCGCCACCGGGGCCTTCAGGCGGCCGGAGACGCGCCCGGTCCCGTCCGCGCCGATCCGGCCGGAGAGCGTGGCGCTCGCGCCCGCGAGATCGGTCACGGCGAGGCTGTCGACCACGAGGCCGGCGCCGTCCGTCTGGATGCTCGCCGCGATGGTGCCGGTGCCGGAGCCCGTGGCCCCGAAGCGCACGTCCCGCGCCTCCAGGGTCAGGGCGAGGTCGAGGTCGCGCAGGCTCCCCAGGGCGGTGCCGAGGGGCGGCAGGCCGGCGATGTCGATGCCGTTCGCGCGGATCTGCGCCTCGAAATGGCCCCGCGCCCCGGCCTCCGCGGCGGTGTAGCGGGCGTTTCCGGTGATCCGGGCCGCGCCGAGGGCGAGGCGCAGGTTGCGCAGGGACAGGCTCCCGGGGTCCGCGGAGACATCGGCGGCCGCCTCGACCCGGCGTCCGTCGAGGAGGGCGGTCAGGGGGTTCTCTAGGCCGAGGCGGCGCAGGTAGCGGCCCAGGGCGTCCGAATCGGGCGCGCTCAGCGCCACCGGGCCGGTGAGGCGGAACGGCGCGGTGTCGACCTGCCCGCTCACGCTGACGGTGGATTCCGCCGGGCCGGTGGCCGTGAGGCGCCGCAGCAGCAGGCCGCCGGCCCGCTCCAGGGTGCCGGTGAGGGCGAGGTTCGACCATTCGTCCCCCCCGAGCATGGCGCTGCCCACGGCGAGATCGAGGTCGAGCATCGCCGGCAGGTCGCCGCCCCAGCTCGGCAGGCCGCGGGCGATCAGGTTCTGGCCCTCGGTCGAGGCCAGGAAGGCGTCGAGGTCGAGGCGGCGGGCCTCCAGGCTCAGGGCGGCGCGCCACTGGCGCAGGTCGAGCCGGCCGGTGCCGCCGAGGCGCAGGGTGCGCCCCCCCGGGTCGAGGGCGAGATCGACCCCCTCGAACCGCACCTGCGTGCCCCTGGCCTTGAACGTTGCGCCCATCGTGAACGGCAGGTAGGCGCCCGCGGCCTGGGTCGGCGGGCCGACCACGAGGCGGGCGGAGCCCTCGGCCTCTACCTGGACCGCCCGGCCGGTCTCCAGGGGGACGAGGCCGAACCGCGCATCCGCCTCGAACCGCGGGTGGGCATCGCCGCCCCCCGAGATCTTCACGGCGAGCCGCCCGTCCGGCCCCGGCGTGCCGCTCACCGCCCGGAACGGGACGCCGCCGCTCGTGCCCTCCACGCGCCAGGGCCCGACCAGGGCCGGCGCCTGCAGGGTCAGGTCCTGCGCGTAGAACTGGTCGGTCCGGCCGGTCTCGGGCACCTGCGTGGTGACGAGGAATTGCTGGACGTGCAGCGCCTCGATGGCGAAATCGCGGGTGCCCAGGGCCTCCCCGAGACCGCCCGGCAGCTTCAGGGCGTCGGGGCCGGCCAGCGGGAGCTTGATCTCGGCCCGGCCGATCCGGGTCTCTGTGAAGCGGAACTCGCCCTTCAGGAGCGGCGCCAGGGCGACCTCGGCCTTGACGAACCGCGCATCGAGGGTCGGGCGCTCCGGATCGGCCCCGAGATGCAGGCGGTCGACGCGCAGCCTCGGCGAGGGCAGGAGCCGGACCTCGATCCGCCCGTCGGTCCGGGCGGGCACACCGAGCGACCGGGTGAGCGCCCGGTCGACCAGCGCACGGTGGGCCTGCCAATCGACGAAGGGCGGGACGGCCAGCGCCGCCACGAGAACCAGGATGACGGCGCCCGCCAGCGCGGTCAGAAGATCACGCAATGGTCCCGTTCCGCACTCGTTTCCGCGCGGGACCGTCCCGCGTGCCCCCGCGAGCAAGTGGCCATAGCACGATAAGCCCTCGGAGGCGCCAGCGGTGATGCCACGGTCCGGAGCCGCTCGCGCGGCGCTCGATGTGCCGGTTCCCGGACAGGCGCAGCGAAGCGGAACCTGATTCGGGACGGAGCATGAGACCCGGCGTGCAAGCGGCTGCGCCCACACGCTCAGGTCGCACCGCGCGCACGCGCCCTCGACGCCGTTCGCGATTTGGTCCAGGGATGCGGGATGCAGAACCGCCCGCATGCGCAGCCCGCCGGGGACGGCGCTCCCGCCTCTTCCATCGCCGCCCGCGCCATGGGCGCGCTCCGCCGCGACGCCGCCGCCTATCTCGAGGGGCTCAACCCCGAGCAGCGCCGCGCCGTCGAGACCACGGAGGGCCCGGTCCTGGTGCTGGCCGGGGCCGGCACCGGCAAGACCCGGGTGCTTACCACCCGCATCGCCCACCTGATCGCCACCAACCGGGCGCGGCCCTTCGACATCCTGTCGGTGACCTTCACCAACAAGGCCGCCCGGGAGATGAAGCACCGGATCGGCGCGCTGATCGGCCCGGCCGGCGAGGGCATGCCCTGGCTCGGCACCTTCCACGCCATCGGCACCAAGATCCTGCGCCGCCATGCCGAGCTCGTCGGGCTCAAATCCGACTTCACCATCCTCGGCACCGACGATCAGCTGCGGCTGATGAAGCAGGTGATCGCCGACCAGAACATCGACGAGAAGCGCTGGCCGGCCCGGGCGCTCGCCCACACGATCGACGGCTGGAAGAACCGCGGCCTCTCGCCCGAGCAGGTGCCGCCGGGCGAGGCCGCGTCCTTCGCCTTCGGCAAGGGCGGGGCGCTCTACACCGCCTACCAGGCCCGGCTCGCGACGCTGAACGCCGTCGATTTCGGCGATCTTCTGCTGCTGTGCCTCAAGCTCTGGCGCGAGAACCCTGATGTGCTCGCCAATTACCAGGACCGGTTCCGCTACATCCTGGTCGACGAGTATCAGGATACCAACGTCGCCCAGTACCTGTGGCTGAGGCTGCTCGCGCAGAATCGCAAGAACATCGCCTGCGTGGGCGACGACGACCAGTCGATCTACGGCTGGCGCGGGGCCGAGGTCGACAACATCCTGCGCTTCGAGCACGATTTTCCGGGCGCCGTGGTGGTCCGTCTGGAGCGCAACTACCGCTCCACCGGCCACATCCTGGCGGCCGCCTCGGGGCTGATCGCCAGGAACGAGAGCCGGCTCGGCAAGACCCTGCGCACCGAGGACGAGCCGGGCGAGCGCGTCACCGTGTCGGGGGCCTGGGATTCCGAGGAGGAGGCGCGGCTGCTCGCCGAATCGATCGAGTCGCTCCAGGTCAAGCAGCATCCCCTGTCGGAGATCGCCGTGCTGGTGCGCATCTCTGCGCAGATGCGCGAGATCGAGGACCGCTTCGTCCAGCTCGGCCTACCCTACCGGGTGATCGGCGGCCCGCGCTTCTACGAGCGGGCCGAGATCCGCGACGCCCTGGCCTATCTGCGCGCCACCGTGAATGTCAGCGACGACCTCGCCTTCGAGCGGATCGTCAACACCCCGAAACGGGGCCTGGGCGACGCGACCCTGCAGCAGCTCCACACCTACGGCCGCGCCAACCGGCTGCCCCTGCGGATCGCCGCGGAGCGCCTGTGCGAGACCGACGAGCTGAAGCCCCGGGTCCGCTCGACCCTGCGGGCGCTCACCGCGAGCTTCTCCCGCTGGGCGCGGCTGGTGGAGGCGCAGCCGCACAGCGAGGTCGCCCAGACCATCCTGGAGGAATCCGGCTACACCGAGATGTGGCAGAAGGACCGCTCGGCCGACGCCGCCGGCCGGCTGGAGAACCTCAAGGAATTCGTCCGCTCCATGGAGGAATTCCCCGACCTCGCGGCCTTCCTGGAGCACGTCTCCCTGGTGATGGAGGCCTCCGAGACGGAGGGCGCCGACCGGGTCTCCCTGATGACGCTCCACGCCGCCAAGGGGCTCGAATTCGACACCGTGTTCCTGCCCGGCTGGGAGGACGGCCTGTTCCCGAGCCAGCGGGCGCTGGACGAGAGCGGCCGGGCCGGCCTGGAGGAGGAGCGGCGCCTCGCCCATGTCGGCCTCACCCGGGCGCGCAAGCGGGCCAAGCTGTCCTTCGCGGTCAACCGGCGCATCCACGGGCTGTGGTCCTCGACCATCCCGTCCCGGTTCATCGACGAATTGCCGGAATCGGCCGTCGACGTGATCGAGGCGCCGGCCCACTTCTCCGCCGGCGCCTCGCGGTTCGACCGCAACCCCGCGCCGTTCGGATCGAGCTACGGCACGCCGGGCTGGCAGCGGGCGCAGGCCGCCACCGCGCCGCAGGCCGGCCGCGGCGGCTTCGGGTCCGCGCCGGGGGGCCGGGCCGGCGGACAGGCCGGGGGGCCGCGGCAGATCGAGGGCGAGCTGATCGCCAAGTCGACAGGCATGCCCTCGGCGTTCGAGGCCGGCCAGCGGGTCTTCCACACCAAGTTCGGCCCCGGCACCGTCGCCGAGGTCGATGGCAACAAGCTGACCGTTGACTTCGACAAGGCCGGCCGGAAGATGGTCCTCGACAGCTTCATCCAGGCTGGATCAAGCTAGTCCCGCCGATCAAGCCCGGACGGTCCAGGGCGGCAGGGTCGGCCGGCTTCGCCCGATCGGGCGCGGAGGAACGCTTTCGTGCCGGATGCCGCGTCAGCGCGTCTCCCCCTCCCGAGCCTGATGCATCCGCGCCAGCACGGCGCCTTTTCCCGGGCGGTCGCGCCGACCGTCACCCCCTGGTCACACCCCGTGCGCAATCGTCAGGTGCGAATCACGCTGGCGCGGCCGTTGCGTCACGTATTCGGCCGCGCGCGGGACGTTGTGACGCTCTCCACAGGCGGACGAGCGCGGCGCGGAACCTTCGGGAAAGGGACGGTATTAGTTCCGCAAGACGTGTAGAACCGGGAGCAGGCAGGTAAACGGCAGTTCAGAAACAGATCCAGGTTGGCAAGTCCCGTTGGAGTGTACATCCATGAAGAGACGCCGCGCACGACTTGAACTGGTTGAAGACCGCACGTCCCGTATTCACCGCACGCGCTTCGACGAAGAACGCAACCTCGCTCCGATCCAGCCCCTCACCGAACGCCAAGCCGAGTATCTCGACGCCCTCGCCCGCTCCCCGCAGGTCATCGTCCTGGGGCCCGCCGGCACCGGCAAGACCTACATCGCCGGGACCCGCGCCGCCGACCAGCTCCGCCAGCGCCGGATCTCCAAGGTGGTGATCACCCGCCCGAACGTCCCGTCGGGCCGGTCGCTGGGCTTCTTCCCCGGCACCCTCGAGGAGAAGATCGCCCCCTGGGTCGCGCCGCTGACCGAGGCCATGAAGGAGCGGATGGGCGCGGCCGCCTTCGAGATCGCCCTCAAGACCGGTGACATCGAGATCGTCCCGTTCGAGGTGATGCGCGGGCGCACCTTCAAGAACTGCCTCGTGATCCTCGACGAGGCGCAGAACACCACCACCGCCGAGATCAAGATGTTCCTGACCCGGATCGGCGACGATTGCCAGGTCATCATCAACGGCGACGTCTCCCAGACCGACCTGCGCGAGACCTCGGGGCTGCGCACCGTCATGCACTTGGTCAAGAGCCGGATGATGCCCATACCGGTGGTTGAGTTCACCCGGAACGACATCGTGCGCTCGGGCATCTGCGCCGAGTGGGTGAAGGCGTTCGAGGAAACGAATCTCTAACTCACAAGTTGACGGCGGCGGACCCTCGAAGGTCCGCCGTGCCGCCCCGCGGCGCGAGACGACTCTCCGTACCTCCCGTCCGGGAGGATGAACCGGGCATCCTACCCGGCGAACAGAGAACTGGAGTCTCTTCGTGAGGAAACTGACCTTCGCCTTCACCGTGCTGGCCTCGCTGGGCGCCGCCGCCCTGGTGCAGCCCGCCTCCGCGGCCCCGGCCATGCCCGGCGCCGTCGCGGCCCCCGACGCCGTCACCCAGGTCCGGATGAACCACATGGAGCGGCGGATGATGCGCCGGCACATGATGCATCACCGCATGCACCGCCGGATGATGCACCACCGCATGCACCGCATGTAAGGTTGCAGGGCGGAGCGGGTCCGATCCGGCCCCGCTCCGCCGCCCCGGCCGGGAGGGGCGTTGCTCCCCGCCCCGAAGATTCCTATCTCGTCGTCTCGAATCGCGCCGTCAGGCGGCCGTCGCGGCAGCCAGCCGATCCGGGAGACCAGGATGCCCCCCTCCAATCGACTGTTCGACGACCTCGCCCGCCTGATGACCGACGCGGCCGGTGCCGCCCAGGGCGTGCGCCGCGAGGCCGAGACCGTGGTCCGGGCGCAGATCGAGCGCGTCATCCGCGACCTCGACATCGCCTCGCGGGAGGAGCTCGACGTGCTCCGCGACCTCGTCACCAACCTGCAGGCGCAGAATGAGGCCCTCGCGGCCCGCGTCGCGGCCCTGGAGGCGAAATCCGGGGGCGCCGCGGCGGGCGCCGCCGGGCTGAGCGAGGTGGTTTGAGTCCGGGCGGCAACGCCGGGAGCTTTTACACAGGAAGCCGTCGCGACGATCCGGTTTCCTGTTCACTGAACGGGGCCTGCACTTTGTGTCGTGAGTCACGGCCGGTCTATAGTCGGGCATAGGGTGATTCGATCGCTGCGGGGCGATGTCCGCGGAGCTTCGACAGTCGATCGGCTCACCGCCGGCGTGGATTTGCCGGTCGTCCCAGTTCTCGGAGTGTTCTCGCGCTCCGGTTTCGCGTCACCGTCACGTCGGGCCGGATGTCGTCCGGGCCGTCCTTTTGGATCGTCATGCCGCTTCTCAACGTCGACTTCCACGACCCGGACCGGAACGAGCATCCGCTCGACGTCGTCGAGCGTCTGGCGTCCCTGCGTGACTGGATCTTCGACCGGGCCGAGACCGACGAGATGTCGGTCACGAGCCCCGGCCGGTGGACCGACTACAACGTCGCCTTCACGTGGATCGAGGACGTGGAGGCCCTGCACGTCGCCTGCGCGTTCGACCTCAAGGTCCCGGAGCGGCAGCGGACCGAGGTGATGCGCCTGATCGCGCTGATCAACGAGCAGCTCTGGGTCGGCCATTTCGACCTCTGGACGAGCGACGGCGTGGTGATGTTCCGGCACGCGCTGCTGCTGACCGGCGGGGCGGTGCCGACGCACCCGCAATGCGCCACCATGATGAAGACCGCCGTCGATGCCTGCGAACGCTACTTCCAGGCGTTCCAGTTCGTGCTCTGGGCCGGCAAGAGCGCCCGCGATGCGCTGGACGCGGTGCTGTTCGAGACCGAAGGCGAGGCGTGACCGCGCCGGGGGCCGAGCCGGAGGCCACGGCGGCGGCGATGCCCGCCTCCCTGGTCCTGGCCGGGGCCGGCAAGATGGGCGGGGCGATGCTCGCGGGCTGGCTCGCGGCGGGCCTCGACCCGCGCCGCACCACCCTCATCGACCCGATCCCGACCCGGGAGATCGTCGATCTCTGCGCCGCGCGGGGCCTCGCCCTCAACCCGCCGGACCCGGCGCCCGGCGCCGTGCTGGTTCTGGCGATCAAGCCCCAGGGACTCGACGGGGCGGCCCCCGGACTCGACCGGCTGATCGGCCGCGACACGCTCCTCGTCTCGATCCTGGCCGGCAAGACCGTGGCGGACCTGCGCGGCCGGCTGCCGCGGGCGCGGGCCCTCGTCCGGGCGATGCCGAACCTGCCGGCTAGCATCGGCCGGGGCGCCACGGGGGCCTATGCCAGCCCGGAGGTCACGGCCGGACAGCGCGGCGCCGCCGAGGCCCTGCTGACGGCCAACGGCACCGTCGCGTGGCTCGCCGACGAGGCGCAGATCGACGCGGTGACGGCGGTCTCGGGCTCCGGGCCGGCCTACGTCTTCCTCCTGGCCGAGACGCTGGCCGAGGCCGGCATCGCCGCCGGGCTCGATCCGGACGTGGCGCGCCGCCTCGCCCGGGCCACCGTGGCGGGCGCCGGCGCGCTCCTCGACGCCAGCCCGGCCGAAGCCGCGGAGCTGCGCCGCAACGTGACCTCCCCGGGCGGGACCACGGCGGCGGCCCTCGACGTGCTGATGCGTCCGGACGGCCTCGGCGCGCTGATGCGGGAGGCCGTGGCGGCGGCCCGGCGGCGGGCGGAGGCGCTTGCGGGCTGACACCCCTCGGCGCCCGTGCGGCAAGGCCGCGCGAAACCCCTGCCCTTCCGCGTCGGCCTGCCTACATCAGGAGGCAACGACCGACAGGAGCGGGCGACAGATCCATGACCGAGACCAGAGGGCCGGCGAAGCGCCCCCGCAAGACCGCGACATCCGCCATGGCACCCGGGACGGCCTCCGCCACATCGGAGGGCGCGGCGCGGGAGAGCCTGGCAGAGGCGAGCACGGCCGAGCCGAGCCCGCCCAAGCTGCCGCCCCGGGAGGCCGCCGTCGAGGCCCTGATGCGGCTCGCCGCCGAGCAGCCCTGGAGCGATATCGAGATCGGCGACATCGCCCGGGAGGCGGGCCTGACGCTGGCCGAGCTGCGCGACCTGTTCCCGTCGAAGGGCGCGGTCCTGGGCGGCCTGACCCGGATCATCGACCGGAAGGTCCTGGAGGGCGATAGCTCCGGCCTCGAGGAGGAGCCGACCCGCGAGCGCCTGTTCGACGTGCTAATGCGGCGCCTCGACGCCATGACGCCCTACAAGCCGGCCCTGCGCCGGATCGCCTACGCGCTGCGCGGCGAGCCGCTGGCGATGCTCGCGCTGAACGGCGTCATGCTGAACTCCCACCGCTACATGCTGGCGGCGGCCGGGATCGACACCGAGGGCCCGCTCGGCCAGCTCAAGCTGCAGGGCGTGGTGATCGCCTTCGCCCGGGTGACCCAGGTCTGGCTCGACGACGACGATCCGGCCCTGGCCCGGACGATGGCCCGGCTCGACAAGGAGATCCGCAGCGGCGAGCGCCTCATGGAGCGGGCCGAGGATGCACGCAGGCTCACCGCGCCGCTGCGGGCGCTGGGCCGGTCGCTGCTCGACCGACGCCCCCGCGCGCGGCGCGACCGCGACGGCGACGAGACGGATCCCGCCGCCGCCATCTGAGCGGATCCGCGGCTCACATGGCCTGGATGTCGCGGAGGAAGCCGTCGACCTCCTGCTTGACGGCCAGCGACTGCTTGGCCAGCTCGGCCGCCGCGTTCAGGACCTGCGTGGCGGCGCTGCCGGTCTCGCCCGACGCCGTCAGGACCCGGGCGACGTTGGCCGACACGTCCTGCGTCCCCTTCGCCGCCTGGCCGGCATTGCGCGAGATCTCGCTCGTGGCCGCCGTCTGCTCCACCACCGTCGAGGCGATCGCGCCGCTGATCTCGCTCACGCTGGCGATCGTGCGGGCGATCTGCTGCATCGCCTCCGCGGCCTGACCCGTGGCCGCCTGGATCGCGGCGATCTGCCCGCCGATCTCGTCGGTGGCCCGGGCGGTCTGGCCGGCCAGCTCCTTGACCTCGGCCGCCACCACGGCAAAGCCCCGCCCCGCCTCGCCGGCGCGCGCCGCCTCGATCGTGGCGTTGAGCGCCAGCAGGTTGGTCTGCCCGGCGATCCCCGAGATCGTCGTCACCGCCGCGCCGATCTGCTCGGCGGCCGCGCGCAGGCTCGCCATGGCGGCGTTGGTCGCCTCGGCCTCGTGGGCGGCCTGACCGGCCACCGCGTTGGAGCGCACCACCTGCCGCTCGATCTCCTGGAGCGAGGACACCATCTCTTCGGCCGCCGCCGCCACCGTCTGGACGTTGGACGCGGTCTGCTCGGCGGCACTGCTGGAGGCGACCGCCTGGCTGCTGGTGTCGTCGGCGACTTGGGTCATCGCGCGGGCCGTGGCGTCGAGCTCGGTCGCGGCCGCGGTGACGATCTCCAGCGCGCTCGACATGGTCTGCTCGAAGCCGCGGACCAGGGCCTCCCGCCGCTCGATCCGGTTCTGGCGGGCCTCCTGCTCGGCGGCCTGGGCGGCCTCCAGCTCGGCCCGGGCGATGGCGTTCTGCCGGAACACCTCCACGGCCTTGGCCATGGCGCCGATCTCGCCCGCAGCATCCTGCGACGGCACCGCGACGGCGGTGTCGCCGTTCGCCAGGCGCGCCATCGCGTCCCGCATGCCGTCGATCGGCCGGATGATGCTGCGCCCGATCACGGACGCCAGCGCGATGCCGACGACGAGGGCCAATGCGCCCAGGCCGACCTCGATGCGCCAGGTGCGCAGGGCCATGTCGGCGGTGCTCGCCTTGATCCGCTCGACCGATTGCAGGATCCGCCCGCGCAGGGCGGTGCAAGCCTTCTCGATGGCGTCGATGTGCGGCTTGATGCCGGTCTCCAGCGTCGCCTTCGTGGCGATATTCGCCTTGTAGAAGACGTCCAATTCGGTGGCGTAGTCGGCGAGCGCGGTCTCGAGGGCGTCGATCCGCTCGGCGAAGGCCCCGGCGCCCGCCCCGTTCCTGAAGGTCTGGATCGCGGTCCGGGCCTGCTCGACCTGCGCCAGGAACTTCGTCCGATCCTCGGGCTCAACGGCGATCAGATACCGGGCGCCCGCGAGGCGGACCCTCAGAACCGCCGTCTCGACGTCCTGAGCGTGCAGCAGCGTTCCCTGGTCGGCCCGCCCACGGATCTCGACGCTCATGGCCGCCAGCAGGCTGGTGAGGGAGCCTCCCGATCTGAACATGCTCCGTCTGGCGTCGAGCAGCTGGGTCCCCCCCGCCACGAGGTAGTCCAGCTGCGGCTTCAGCGCGATGGCGCCCTCGACGATCCGCCGATGCAGGTCGCGCCCTTCCTCCGTCCGGACGAGCGCCATCCGTCTCGTGGATATCGCCTCGATCTGCCGCCGCGCCTCCTCCATGGTGGCGATCTGCTCGGGACCCGGTGCCACCCGGTAATACGCGGCCTGGGCGGAGAGCCGCGTGGAGAGTCCGTCCAGGATGAGAATCTCCTGAGCGCCCTGCTCGATGGCGCTCCCTGTCTCGTACTCCAGATTGATCACGCCCTGCTGATAGATGGAGAACAGAATGACGATGGCGTTCATCGCCACGAGGAGAACAAATCCGCCGTAGAGACGGCCACGAATTCCGATCTTCACAGGAGTACGACCTTCGCAAATGCGATTGCCACAACGGCCATCTGCGACAGAAAGGTAATATATCGTGACATAAGAATAACAAAGCCCGCGACAAACCTAGGATTTATTATCTATCAATACAATACATTGGCGATAATTATTGAGATAAAAATTTCAATCCAAACTCAGCGCAATCGAAACCGCGATACTGTCGCCGAAGATACTGCGTTCACCGTTGCGCACAGACATGCCCGAAGTGCCCCGGCCCTCGGCTGACAACACTTGAGCGTTGCAGAGATCACGGGACTGCGAGATCGCGGTCACGGCGTCCTTCGACTGCGCGACAGCCCGTCGTACTGGACCACAGCATCGCCCCGTCGCCGCGCGATACCGAACCGGGATCGATCGATCAGTTTCGGGGTTCGACGAGATCTGTCCTGGACCCGGCCCGCGCGACGCCGATCCGGCCCCGCGGCGACCGAGGCGGGCGCGCACCGATTCGCCCGGTGCGGCCGTCCATCGACCGCAGGCGCCGCGCAGAATCTCGATCGGGTCGGCGGGTCAGGCGGCGCGGTCGGCCAGCGCTTCGCGCATCAGGGACGCCACCATCCCGTTCTGGAACTGGTCGCGCCGGACGCGCAGCGCGTCGGGGACCTGGGCGGGGGTCTCCGTCTCCGGAGCATCGAGGGAATCGCCGGCCACGACGATGCGCAGGCCCGGGCGCAGACTCCGCGCCTCGACGGCCAGCTGTGTGCAGCACAGGCCGCCCTGCAGCCCCGAATCCACCACCATCACGTCCACCGGCAGCCCCAGGGCCAGCACCGTCATGGCGTCGACCCCCCGGTCGCAGGCGGTGACCTGATAACCCAGCAGGCGGACCTGGGCGGCCGCCTCGTCCCGCCAGCGCTTGTGGCGGCCGACCACCAGAACCTGGATCCGGTAGCATCCGCCCTGGGGCATCGTGCCGGAGGCAGTCCCGACGTCGGCTGTGGACATTCCGCACTCGACTTCGCACTGGCTTTGCAACGCACCATGCTATGCCGGGAGGCGAGCCCGACGCAAGCCTCTCGCCGCGAAGGCGCCGCATTCCGCGCCGCCGCTGCCCAACGCACGGGCAGCGGCACATCTGACCATAGCGCGGGCATATGGTTGACGCAGGCAGGGTCCCCCGGGCAACACCGGGCCGCCGCGGACCACCACCGCGCCCTGCCGGAGCCCGAGCCGATGTCGTCCGCGAAATCCCCGCCCGTCTCCCCCCTGGCGCCCGCCGCGATGCCGGATCTGCCACCCCTGCCGGGGGTGCGAATCGCCACCGCCCAGGCCGGGATCCGCTACAGCGGCCGCACCGACGTGCTCTACGTGGCCCTCGAGGCCGGGACCCGGGCGGCCGGCGTGTTCACCCGGTCGAAATGCCCCTCGGCGCCGGTGGATTGGTGCCGGGAGGCCCTGGCGGACGGCGCCGCACGGGCGCTGGTGGTCAATTCCGGCAACGCCAACGCCTTCACCGGCCGACTCGGCCGGGAGGCGGTGGCGCGCACCGTGGAGATCGCCGCGCAGGCGGCGTCCTGCGGCCCGCGCGAGGTCTACGTCGCCTCGACGGGCGTGATCGGCGAGCCGCTGCCGGCCGAGCGCTTCGAGGGTGTGCTGGCCGATTGCGCCGTCCGGGCCACGGACGGGTCCGCCGCCTGGGCCGAGGCGGCGCAGGCGATCATGACCACCGACACCTTCCCGAAGCGCGCGACCCGGACCGCCACGATCGACGGCGTGCCGGTGACGATCAACGGCATCGCCAAGGGCGCCGGCATGATCGCCCCCGACATGGCGACGATGCTGGCCTTCGTCTTCACCGACGCCGCCCTGCCCCAGGGGGTGCTCCAGCCGCTCCTGTCCGCGGGGGCGCGGACCAGCTTCAACTGCGTGACGGTGGACGGCGACACCTCCACCTCCGACACCCTGATGCTGTTCGCGACCGGCAAAGCCGGCCATGCCGGGATCTCCGACCCGGCCGACCCGCGGCTCGCCGGCTTCCGGGAGGCGCTGGAGAGCCTGCTGATCGAGCTGGCGCAGCTCGTCGCCAAGGATGGCGAGGGTGCGCGCAAATTTGTCACCGTCCGGGTCACGGGCGCCGAGGGCGATGCCTCCGCGCACCGCATCGCCCTATCGATCGCCAACTCGCCGCTGGTGAAGACCGCGGTGGCGGGTGAGGACGCCAATTGGGGCCGGGTGGTGATGGCGGTGGGCAAGGCCGGCGAGCCCGCCGACCGGGACCGGCTGGCGATCTGGTTCGGCGACGTGCGCGTGGCCGTCCAGGGTGCCCGCGACCCGGATTACAGCGAGGCCGCCGCCAGCGCCGTGATGCGCGAGGCCGAGATCGGGATCCGGGTCGATCTGGGCCTGGGCGACGGTCAGGCGCGCGTGTGGACCTGCGACCTGACCAAGGGCTACATCGAGATCAACGGGGATTACCGCTCGTGAGGGCTGTCCTGGCCGGCGCCGTCCTGGTCGTCGCGCTGGCCGCCCGGGCGCACGCGGACGATGCGGACTGCACCCGCCACATCAGCGTGGTCGGCCGCGCCGCGGACGCGCGGGCCCCGGACTTCGCCGAGGTGACGGTCGGCATCGAGGCGCGCGGCGCCAATGCGGCGGCGGCCCTCGATGCGGCCTCGAAGGCGGTGGCGGGCGTCACGGCGCAGGCCCGCGCCCTCGGCGTCCCGCCGGCCGATCTCGGCACCGCCGCCGTCACCCTGCAGGCGGCGACCCGGTCGGTGACCCGGCCGGGGGGCGGCGTCACCGAGGAGCCCGACGGCTACAGGGCCGGCAACCTCGTGAGGGTCCGCCTCGCCGCCATGGACCGGCTCGGCGACCTGCTGCGCCAGGCCCTCGACGCCGGGGCGAACCGGATCGACGGCGTGAGCTTCGGCCTGCGCGATCCCGACACGGTCGAGGCCGCCCTTCAGGTCGCCGCGGCCCGGGACGCCCGCAGCCGGGCCGCGGCCCTCGCCGACGCCCTCGGCACCCGGCTCGGCCCGCTCTGCACGCTGGCGCCCGCGGGCGGCGCGCCCTACCCGCTCGCGAGCCGCGCCCTGGCGGCGCCGATGCCCGCCAAGGGGCCGCGCGTCCCGATCGAGGCCGGCACGATCCAGATGTCCTCCGAGGTCGCGGCCACCTTCGCGGTGGCGCCGTGAGCGCCCCCGGGAATGCCGCCCTGCGCCTGCTCCTGGTGGTCGCGGTGGCCCTCGTCGACGTCGACGGCCGCGTGCTGGTGAGCGAGCGCCCGGCGGGCAAGCAGCTCGCCGGATTGTGGGAATTCCCCGGCGGCAAGATCGAGCCCGGCGAGCGGCCGGAGGCGACCCTGATCCGGGAACTGTCCGAGGAACTCGGCATCCGGGTCGAGGAGCCGTGTCTCGCGCCCCTGACCTTCGCCAGCCACGCCTATCCGGACTTCCACCTCCTGATGCCGCTCTACGTTTGCCGACGCTGGACGGGCACGCCGCGCCCGATGGAGGGGCAGGCGCTGAAATGGGTCCGGCCGAAGGCGCTGCGCGATCTGGCGATGCCGCCCGCGGACGCGCCGCTGATCCCGTTCCTGATCGATCTGCTGGAGGTCTGAGGGCGCCCCCTCACAGGGCCAGGATCGTCTCGACCGCCTCCTGCACGTCGAGGGCCTCCGCGAAGGTGGCGAGGGCGTGGGGCTCGCCCCGCGCCATCCGGACGACGCCCGCGAGCTGGCGCCGCAGGGTGATCGGGCGCAGCCGCGCGTTGGGGATCGCGTCGGGCTCCGGCGCGAAGCGCCCGTCCGGCGCCCGGCGCTCGGCGATGGCCCAGTCCCGCAGCCGGACGGCGCCGGCATCGCCCTCCAGCGTCCAGGTGTTGTGATCGTCGGCCTCGGTGCCGCCGACCCGGCCGGTCAGGGTCACGGGGACCGCCCCCGCCGTGAGCGTCACGGCGATCGCCCGCTCGGACCGGCCGGCCTCCGGGAGGTCGACCCGGCCGCGGATCCCGCTCAGGGGGCCGAGCAGGCGGCGGGCGAGGAACAGGAAGTGCGAGACCACCTCGCGGGTGAAGCCGCCCTCCGCCCGGGCATCGAGCCAGCGCGCCGCGTCGGCCTGCCAGGGACGCGGCCAGCGGGCGAATTCCACCGCGATGGCGAGCCGCCGCGGCGTCCCGACCACGCCCGCGCCGATCCAGCGCTCGAGCGTTGCCACGCCGGGCGACGAGGCGAACGGGAAGTTGACCGCGCCGGCGCTGCCGGCTTCCGCCACGAAGGCGCGGGCCTCGGCGAGATCGATGGCGAGCGGCTTCTCGCAGAAGACGCTCCGCCCGGCCGCCAACGCCGCCCGGGCGTGGCCGAGATGGGAGGCCGGCGGCGAGGCGACGTAGACGCAGGCGCTCGCCGCCACGACGGCGGCGGCGTCGGCGACGCGCGGCACAGCCGGGAACGCCGCCCCGATCCGGGCCAGGGCCTCCGGGGCCGGGTCCCAGATCGCCGCGACCCGGACGGGCGCGTCCGGGGCCCCATGGATGGCGCCGAGCAGGCGCTCACCCATGATCCCCGCGCCGATGATCCCCAGGGCGAGCGTGGCGTCGGTGGTCGGCATGGGGATTCCCGTGTGGCGGACGGCCGGGCGGCGCGACCCGCCGCCTTTACGGATCCGGAATGGCACGGGAAAGGCCGCCGGCTTCCTCAACCCTGGATAAAGGCTAACTGGGCCGCCGCCCCGGGGACGCGGGCGGGGTCAGGCCCGGCCCCGACGGGCGTCGAGGCTGAACGGGCCCGCGCCGAAGGCCGCCACCTGGAGCAGCCCGCCGGCCATGGCGAGGTTCTTCAGGAAGTGGAACATCTGGTTCTGGTCACTGAGGGCCGCGTGGAAGGTCACGGCGGTGGCGACCGCGAAGACGGCGAGGACGAGGGCGACGAGGCGGGTCCGGCACCCGGCGATCAGCAGCAGCCCGCCGCCGATCTCCACCAGCGTCGCCGCCCCGTAGGAGATCGGGGGCAGCGGCAGGCCGGCGGCCGCGATGGTAGCGCGCGTCGCGGCGGGGGCGGCGAGCTTGCCGGCCCCGCTCACCAGGAAGATCGCGCTCATCAGGACCCGACCGGTGACCGGCAGCAGGGTTGCGAATGCGGGGCCGGCGGCGGCCGGTGCGGGGGAGATCGAGGCGGCCATGGGACCAGTCCGTCCTGTGCGGTGGGGGGCTAGGCGGCTCAGGCCGCTTGCGGGTGTGCGCGGTCGTGGATCCAGTCCGCCGTGAGGCCGATCTCGGCCTGCGACAGGCCGTGGCCGGCGGGCAGGACCCGGTGCTCGACGCGCGCGCCGGATGCGGCGAGCTGCGCCGCGAGGCGGCGGGCATTCTCCACCGGCACGATCGGGTCCATCGCCCCGGAGAGGATCAGGACCGGCCGGCCCGCGAGATCGGACACGGGGGGCTCGGCGAAGGGCACCATCGGGCGGATCAGCACGGCGCCGGCCAGGGCCTCCGGCCGCAGCATCAGGAGCGCGGCCGCGATGTTGGCGCCGTTGGAGAAGCCCAGCGCCAGGGGCGCGCCGAGACCGTAGCGCGCCCGGGCCTCGGCCACGAAGGCGGCGAGGTCGCCGGTGCGGCGGCGCAGGTCCGCCTCGTCGAACACCCCCTCCGCGAGGCGCCGGAAGAAGCGCGGCATGCCGTTCTCGAGGACCGGGCCGCGCGGGGCGAGGCGCGCGGCGTCCGGCGCGACCGCCCGGCCGAGGGGCAGGAGATCGCGCTCGTCGCCGCCGGTCCCGTGGAGCAGCAGCAGCGGGCGCGCGGCCTCCGCGCCGGGCTCGAAGCAATGGACGAAACCGAGGGCGTCCCGGGTCATGGCAAGCTCTTGGCGATGCGTTGGGGGTCCCGCCCCGCGGGCGCGGGGCGGGATCGGGGTTCAGGCGACCTTGGGCAGGACCGCCTCGATGGCGGCCCGGTGCGGCTCCAGCCCGGCGGGCAGCTTCAGGGCCTGGCCCAGGGCCTCGACCGGCTCGTCGACCGCGAAGCCGGGCGCGTCCGTGGCGATCTCGAACAGCACGCCGCCGGGCTCGCGGAAGTAGATCGAGCGGAAATACTGGCGGTCGCGCTGCTCGGTGACCTGGAGGCCCCGGGCGGCGAGCGCCGCGCCCATCGTGGCCTGGGCGGCATCGTCCGCCGCCCGGAACGCGATGTGGTGGACCGAGCCGGCGCCCGGCCGGCCGGGGAGGAAGCCCCCGACGGCCCGCAGGGTCACGAAGCCGCCGATCGCGGCGCTGCCCGCGAAGCGGATCAGGTTGCCCTCGCGGCCGGCCTCGGCGAGGCCCAGCACCTCCGTGAGGATCGCGGCCGTCGGCGCGGCCGCGTCGAGGAGCAGCGTCACCCCGTGCAGGCCGCGGATCGCGTGCTCGGCCGGCACCTCGCCCGAGGCCCACCCCGCCGTGTCGTCGCCGTCGACACCCACGAGGGCGAGCAGCATGCCGTCCGGATCGCGGAAGCGCAGGGTCGGCGCGCCGAAGACCTGGACCAGCGGCTCGTGGGCGACGCCCTTCTCGATCAGGCGATGGGTCCACCAGCCGATGGAGGCCCGGGGGATCCGGAAGGCGGTCTCCTGGGCCTCCCCGACCCCGACCCGGCCGGGCACGGCGCGCTCGACCGGGAAGAAGGTCAGGATCGTGCCGGGGCGCCCGGCCGCGTCGCCGTAATAGAGGTGGTAGGTGCCCGGATCGTCGAAGTTGACGGTCTTCTTGACCAGCCGCAGCCCGAGCACGCGGGTGTGGAAGTCGAGGTTGCGCAGGGCCGGCCCGGAGAAGGCCGTAACGTGGTGGAGGCCGGTCTGAACCATGGCGCTGTCTCCTGGCGGGCGCCGCAGGGGGCGCGCGTTCGCGATGACGGCACTATGCCCCTTGCCGTCTGTCCGGAAAACCGAAACGATGGAAACCCATCGTTTCCGGAATTGACCCATGCGGCTCCCCGATTTCGAGGCCTGGGCGGTGTTCGCCAAGGTGGTGGAGACCGGCTCCTTCGGCCGGGCCGCCGCGGATCTCGGCCTCTCGAAGGGCACGGTCTCCAAGGCGGTCGGCCGGCTGGAAGTCCGGATCGGGGCCCGGCTGTTCAACCGCACGTCGCGCAAGCTCGCCCTCACCGAGGCGGGGCAGGCCGCCAAGGCGAGCGCGGCGCGGATCCTGGCGGAGGGCGAGGCGGCCGAGGCGCTGGCCAGCGCGGGCGCCGCGGAGCCGCGCGGTCTGGTGCGGCTCGCCGCGCCGATGACCTTCGGGGTGATGCACGTGGCGGCGCTGCTGCCGGATTTTCTCCGGGAGCACCCGGCCGTCGCGGTGGATCTGCACCTCTCCGACGCGGTCGTCGATCTCGTGGGTGGCGGGTTCGACATCGGCCTGCGCATCGCGGCGCTGCCGGATTCCTCCCTGCGCGCCCGCCGGCTCTGCGGGATCCGCCGCTCCCTGGTGGCCACGCCCGCCTATCTCGACCGGCACGGCCGCCCGCAGCATCCGGACGATCTCGCCCGCCACACCTGCCTCGGCTACGCCTACCTGCCGACCCCCGACCGCTGGCGGTTCAGGGATGCGGCCGGCACGGAGGCCGTGGTCGTGCCCGGCGGCCCCCTGCGGGCGAACAACGCCGAGGCCCTGGCGCCGGCGCTCCGGGCCGGCCTCGGCCTCGCCCTGCAGCCGGATTTCATGATCTGGGACGACCTCGAGGCGGGACGCCTGGAGCGGGTCCTGCCCGACTGGTCACCACCCCCGATCGCCCTGCATCTCGTGACGCCCCCCGGCGACCCCCGCCCCGCGCGCGTGACCGCCCTGCTGGCGTTCCTCGGCCAGCGCCTCGCCCATGCGCCCTGGGCGGATCCGCACCATCCCGCGGAGCAGCGGGACATCCGCACCCCGGATCCAAACTGACGTCCGGCAATTCAACACGCCCGCCTGTGGGCTTCACGCCGGCGTTGGACAGGTTTCGGATCCGGCACGCGAGCGCGCGGGACGGTGTTGTATATTAAATTCCGGTGACGCCCCCTGTGAAGAGGCCCAACGACGCGCGCGATCACGCGGAGAGACGATTCAAGAGCCGAAAGAACTGTTCGACAAAAGGGGAGTAATCTCAGAATATCGAATTCATCTCGCGATGAAACCCGACATGCGCGAGGACTAGATTTCAAGCCGCAGCGAAAAGACTCCGGCCTTTCGGGATGCTATATCTGCGTATCTACCCTCACGCCGAGGCTTCGACGTTGACAGCGGTCCCCGAACGCCATGTGCCCGAACGGCTGCAGCATAAGACGGTGTCGGCGGCCGTGGCGGATTCGCTGCGGCGGCGGATCCTGAACGGGGAGCTGCGCCCGGGTCTTCAGCTTCGTCAGGATGCCCTGGCCGAGGAGTTCGGGATCAGCCGGATCCCGATCCGGGAGGCGCTCCTGCAGCTCGAGGCGGTCAATCTGGTCAAGATCGTGCCGCATCGCGGGGCCGTGGTGGTGAGCCTCTCCCTCGCGGAGGTGGAGGACATCTTCAAGCTGCGCGCCCAGCTGGAACCGGACCTGCTGGTGCTCTCGGCGCCGCGCCTGACGGCGGCGGATTTTCAGGATCTTTACGCCCTGTCGAAGACGTACAGCGACGCCCTGAAACGGGGCGAGGTGTTCCGCTGGGGCGAACTGAACCGACGCTTCCATTTCGACCTCCTGCGGCATGCGGGCCGCCCGCGCTCGCTGGATATCGTGTCGCGCCTGCTGCAGGATTGCGACCGTCCGACCTGCCTTCAGCTGTCGGCGACCGGGGATGTCGCCCGCGCCGAACAGGAACACACGCTGATCCTCCGCCTGTGCGAGGCGGGCAGGGTCGACGAGGCGGTGGAGGTCCTGCGGGCCCACATCGAGACCGTCGGGGTCTGCCTCGTGGCGATCTACCGGGACGGGCTGGCCCGCTCCTGAGCGCGGCCGCGCCGGCCCCGTCACGGGGGATCAGCTCTGCTGGTCGGCCCGGCCGCCGAGCCGGGTCAGCCGATCCTTCATCGCCAGCACCTTCTGGACCTTCGCGCCGAGGGTGAGGAGCTGGACCAGGCGCTCGGTGTCCAGGCGGCGCACGTCGGCGTACCAGCCGGCGAAGAGCTCGAACAGGTCGTGCATCTCCCCGAGCCGTGCCTGGGCGTGACGCTCCGCGTCGGTCCCGGCCTCCTGCATCAGCAACTCGCGCAGCAGGGTCAGCGTCGGGTCGATCTCCCGCTTCTTGCGCTCCTCGACCAGGGTGCGGACGATCTGCCAGAGATCCTCGGGGGTGGCGAAGTAGTCCCGCCTGTCCCCGGGTACGTGCTGGAGACGGACGAGGTTCCAGGCCTGCAGCTCCTTGAGGCCCATGCTGACGTTGGAGCGGGAGAGGCCGAGCCGCTCGACGATCGCGTCGGCGTTGAGCGGCCGCTCGGCCACGAACAGCAGGGCGTAGATCTGCCCCACCGTCCGGTTGATGCCCCAGCGCGAGCCCATCTCGCCGAAATGCAGCACGAAGGTCTGGACCAGGGGAGGAAGCTGCAAGGGGGCGATCCGTCGAACGGTGGGCCCCCGGGAAAGCCGGGGGTGTTGGCGGCTTATCAGCTCTTCAGCCAGAGGCGGAGGAGCGTCGCGACGCAGCCGAGGCCGACGATGCTTCCGGCCCAGATCGCCGCGAACCAGGCGAGGCGCTTCCAGAGCGGGAGCGGGGTTGCGGGGGCCATCAGTGATACCCGTGCGCGTCGACCTTGCCGCGGAACACCCAGTAGGAATACGCGGTGTAGATCAGGATGATCGGGACCAGCAAAGCGGCGCCGACCAGCAGGAAAATCTGGCTGGCCGCGGGGGCGGCGGCCTGCCAGATGGTGATCCGCCCCGGCACCACGTCGGGGAAGATGCTGATCCCCAGCCCCAGGAACGACAGGGCGAACAGGCCGAGCGCGATCAGGAACGGGGCCCGCTCGCCCCCGGCCCGCAGGGTCCGCCACAGGGCGACGGCGGCGAGTGCCACGAGCACCGGCACCTGCGCGGCGAGCAACACGTTCGGCATCGCCAGCCAGCGCTCGAAATAGCGCCCCTGCAGGAACGGCGTCGCAGCGCTGACCAGGGCGATGGCCGCCACCGTGGCCACGGTCAGCCGCAGGGCGAGGCGGCGCGCCTGGAGCTGGAGCAGCCCGTCCGTGCGCATCACCAGCCAGGTCGCCCCGAGCAGCGCGTAGGCCACCACGAGGCTGACGCCGACCAGCAGGCTGAACGGGGTCAGCCAGTCCCACCAGCCGCCGGCATAGGCCCGGCCCTCGACCGCGATGCCCTGGAGCAGCGCCCCCAGCGCGATCCCCTGGGCGAGCGCCGCCACCACGGAGCCGCCCGTGAAGGCGATATCCCAGGCGGCCCGGTGACGGGGATCGCGCCAGCGGAACTCGAAGGCGACGCCGCGAAAGATCAGCCCGAGCAGCATCGCGATGATCGGCGCGTAGAGCGCCGGCAGGATCACCGCGTAGGCCAGCGGGAAGGCCGCGAACAGCCCCCCGCCGCCCAGCACCAGCCAGGTCTCGTTGCCGTCCCAGACCGGGGCGACCGAGTTCATCGCGGTGTCGCGCTCCGGCCCCGGCCGCAGGGTCGGGAACAGGATGCCGATGCCGAGATCGAAGCCGTCCATGACGATGTAGGCGAAGACCGCGAAGGCGATCACGAACGCCCAGACCACGGTGAGATCGACGCTGTCGAGCATGGCTGCCTCACGCGGCCGGCTGGAGGTGGCGGTCTGGATCGACCGACGGGGCGGGGGTGATGCCCGCCGTCCGGATCGGCGCGCCGGGCTCGATCCCGGATTCGCCCGCATGCGGCGGCTGGGCCATCAGGCGCAGGATGTAGAGCACCCCCATGGCGAACACGGAGAAGTAGATCACCACGAAGGCGGTGAGCGAGGCGGCCACCGCCGGGGCGTGGAGCGGCGAGGCGGATTGCGCGGTCCGCAGCAGGCCGTAGACCGTGTAGGGCTGGCGCCCGACCTCGGTGGTGATCCAGCCGGCGAGCACCGCCACGAAGCCGGCGGGGCCCATGGCCACCGCGAAGCGGTGCAGCGGGCGCCACCGGTAGAGCGCCCCGCGCCAGCGGGCGAGCAGGCTGAGCGCGCCGAGGAGCAGCATCAGCAGGCCGAGCCCGACCATGATGCGGAACGACCAGAACACGATCGGCACCGGCGGCCAGTCCGTCCGGGGCAGGCTGTCGAGGCCGGCCAGCGGCGCGTCGAGGCTGTGCTTCAGCACGAGCGAGGACAGCTTCGGGATCTCCACGGCGTAGCGGACCGTGCCGGCCTCCTGGTCGGGCAGGCCGAACAGCACGAGCGGTGCCCCGTCCGGATGGCTCTGGTAGTGGCCCTCCATGGCCATGACCTTGGCGGGCTGGTGCTCCAGGGTGTTGAGCCCGTGGGCGTCGCCCGCAAAGATCTGGACCGGCGCCACCAGGGCGGCCATCCACATCGCCATGGAGAACATCGTCCGGGCGGCCGGGTTGGCCCGGTCGCGCAGCAGGTGCCAGGCGCCGACCGCGCCGACCACCAGGGCGGTGGTCAGGTAGGCCGCCAGCACCATGTGCACGAGGCGGTACGGGAAGGACGGGTTGAACACGATCGCCCACCAGTCCAGCGGCACGAACTGCCCCTCGGCGTTGGTGCCGTAGCCGGCCGGCGTCTGCATCCAGGAATTCACCGACAGGATCCAGAACGCCGAGAAGAAGGTCCCGAACGCCACCATCAGCGTCGCGGCGTAGTGGAGCCGCGGCCCGACCTTGCGCATCCCGAACAGCATCACCCCGAGGAAACCCGCCTCCAGGAAGAAGGCCGAGAGCACCTCGTAGGCCATCATCGGGCCGAGCACCGGGCCGGTCTTGTCGGAGAAAACCGACCAGTTGGTGCCGAATTGGTAGGACATCACTAGGCCGGAGACGACGCCCATGGCGAACGCGATGGCGAAGATCTTAATCCAGTACTTGAACAGGTCCATGAAGACCTGCCGTCCGGTGGCGAGAAACAGGCCCTCCAGCACGGCGAGGAAGCTCGCCAGCCCGATCGAGAAGGCCGGGAACACGATGTGGAACGCCACCGTGAACCCGAATTGCATGCGGGCGAGGATCAGGGGATCGAGGTTGGCGAGCACGACGGGTCTCCCGTGCGGGATCTGCGACTCGGCTTATAGCAATTTCAGTAATTTCTGAAAAGTCGATAATGCGCCGGCCGCCGCGACGCCCATGCCGGGCAGCCCGTCCCGCAGGGCCTGGACGCGCGGGCCCGGACGCGGCAGGTTCGCGCGGAATCCCCCAGAGACCGGGACCGCGCAGGCACGGCGCCCGCCGCCGCGCCGCGATCGGCCCCGCCCGGACACCCCGAGAGTAGCCGCGCCCCATGGCCGAACCCGCAGCCGCGTCCCTCGATCCTGCCCCCTCCCTCGACCTCGCCGCCGCGCTGTCGGAGCGCATCCGCGGCATCGGCACGAGCCAGATCGGCCTTGTGGCGGATCGCGGGCGGGACGATCCGGAGGTGGTGAAGCTGTGGATCGGCGAGGGCGACCTGGCGACGCCGCCCTTCATCGTCGAGGCGGCCCACCGGGCGATGTTGGCCGGGCATACCCGCTACACCACATCCCTCGGCCTGCCGGCCCTGCGGGCGGCGCTCGGCGCCTATCACGCCCGCCACTGGGGGGTGGAGATCCCGCCCGACCGGTTCGCCGTCACGGCCGGCGGCATGAACGCGATCATGCAGGCGGCCCAGGCGCTGCTGGAGCCGGGCGACGAGATCCTCATCCCCGCCCCCGCCTGGCCGAACCTCGCCGAGGCGGTGCGCATCACCGGCGGGGTGCCGGTGACGGTGCCCTACCGGATCGGGCCGGACGGGCGCTTCTCGCTGCCGCTCGCCGATATCGAGGCGGCGCTGACGCCGCGCACCCGGGTGATCATGATCAACTCGCCCTCGAACCCCACCGGCTGGACCATGCCGCTCGCCGAGATGACGGCTTTGCGCGACCTCGCCCGGGCGCGCGGCCTGTGGATCCTGTCGGACGAGGTCTACGCGCATTTCACCTACGGCAACCGGATCGCCCCGTCCTTCCTGCAGATCTGCACCGAGGACGACCGGCTGATCGTGACCAACACCTTCTCGAAGAACTGGGCGATGACCGGTTGGCGGGCCGGCTGGCTGATCTTTCCCCGCGGCCTGGCGCCGACCTTCGCCAAGCTCGGGCAATACAGCACGACCTCGATCCCGACCTTCGTCCAGCACGCCTGCATCGCGGCCTTGGACGAGGGCGACGGCTTCATCCGCACCATGGTCGACCGCTGCGCCGAGGCCCGGGCGATCCTGGTGGAGGGTCTCTCCCGGCTGCCGGGCGTGACGGTCGCCCCGCCGGACGGCGCCTTCTACCTCATGGCCCGGATCGCCGGCGGCGAGCCGAGCCTCGCGCTTGCGTTCCGCCTGCTGCGGGAGGCGAAGGTCGGGGTGGCGCCCGGCACCGCCTTCGGGCCGGAGGGCGAGGGCCTGGTGCGGATCTGCTTCGCCATCAGCCCGGGGCTGGCGCGGGAGGCGGTGGCGCGGCTGTCGGGGGTGTTGGGCCGGAGTTCGGCGGGGGCCTCACACTGATCGCGGCAACCGGCACTTCAGCTCCGATGCTCAAGCGGGAATCCCCCCCGCCCCGCTCGCGAGCGACCGGATCCGGGATCGAGATCCGGATTATCGCTGCTGAGAAGTAAGGCTTCGCCAGCGACGGCGCGCGCCCTCCCTCCCCCTCTGTGGGCTAGCGGCTTCACACGTCTCAGTCTGACACCGACACTCTGGAAAAAAGGGCGCTTTTCCCCTCCCCCTTGCGGGGAGGGGTTAGGGGTGGCTCAGAAGGCACCGCCGAACTCAATCCTGCACCACCCCCACCTCCAACGCCTCCCCGCAAGCTCGAGCGATCCCGGGCAAGCCCGGAATCGCCAGGGGAGGAGAGACTGTCGCAGGCTCACAGTGGACGGAAAGAGCGCGGGGTTCAGACAGTCCCCTTCGTCGATCAACCTCACCGCCCCCAGCGCAGCACCAGCGCATCGTTGCGCCGCGCCAGTTCGATCAGGCCGGCCCGGGTCGCCGGGTGCAGCGGCTGGAGCGGCAGGCGGGCGGTCTCGTGGGCGATCACGCCGCCCTCGGCCATCAGCGCCTTGCAGGCGAGCAGCCCGCATTGCCGGTTCTCGTAGTTGATCAGCGGCAGCCAGCGCGCGTAGGCGTCCAGGGCGTCCGTCCGGCGCCCCGCCGTGTAGGCGTCGGTGATCTGGCGGATGCCGTCCGGATAGGCGCCGCCGGTCATCGCCCCGGTGGCGCCGGCATCGAGGTCGGCCATCAGGGTGATCGCCTCCTCGCCGTCCCAGGGGCCGACCACGGCGTCGCCGCCGAGCGCGATCAGCTCGCGCAGCTTGGCCGCGGCGCCCGCGGTCTCGATCTTGAAATAGGCGACGTTCGCGATCTCCCGGGCCATCCGCGCCAGGAACGCGGCCGGGAGCGGCGTGCCGGCCACCGGCGCGTCCTGGATCATGATCGGGATCGAGATCGCGTCCGAGACCCCGCGGAAGAAGTCGTAGACGCCGAGGTCCGGCACCCGGATCGTAGCGCCGTGATAGGGCGGCATGACCATCACCATGGCGGCCCCGGCGGCCTCAGCCCGGCGGGAGCGCTCGGCGCAGACCTGCGTGGCGAAGTGCGTCGTCGTCACGATCACCGGCACCCGGCCGGCCACGTGGTCGAGCACCGCGTCCATCACGGTCTCGCGCTCGGCGTCGGTCAGGACGAACTGCTCGGAAAAATTCGCCAGGATGCAGATCCCGTGGCTGCCGGCGTCGATCATGAAGTCGATCGCCCGGCGCTGCCCATCGAGGTCGAGGGCGCCCGCCGCGTCGAACACCGTGGGGGCGACCGGGAAGACACCCCGGTAGATCTGGGCCGTCGAGCTCATGCGCGATCCTCCGCCGAGGCGGGCAACGCGCCCCGGTCCGTCACAGACAATGCCGTTCCGCGCCGGCCCGGGGACAGGGACGCGTCCCCGGATCGGCGCCACGCCGGCACTGTGCCGAAGGCTCATCCAAGATCAACAGCCGCTCCGGCGCCGGCTCGACAAAAGCCGCGCTGTGTTTGCGCCGAGCCTAGGCAGCCGCCGCAAGCCTTGATCCGCGGGGATCATCAAAGATCGCGGGGAAAAATCTTATCCCCGCCCGTGAACTGGACGGTTTGATCAACGCCTGATCACCGATCCCGTCCCCCCAGGGTCGAGAAGCGGAACTGCGCCTCGGGAAACACCAGCCGGTCAAGGATTTGCATCGGGCGTGGATCCGGATCCGCCCACGGCGCAGCGGGATGCCGGGCCGCCGCCAGGACCGGGAGGCCGGGTCCGCGGGCAACCCGCGGCGCGTTGGAAACCCCGCGCCCGGTCGATACCCCGGGCGCGGCGCCGGACGGGGTGGCCTTCCTCGAAGCGGGCACGATCGTGGCGCAGGGACCGCCCGCCGCCCTGTTCGGCCGGCCGGCCGACCCGCGCACCCGGCGCTTCGTCCGGACGCCGCGGGGCGAGGCCGCGGACCCGCGCCGCTGAGACGTCGGGACAGACGGCTACGGAAAAGCCGGCCCCACCGTCATGCGCGCCGGATCGCTCCGCTCCCAGGCCGCGGAACGCGGTGCCAGAGTCCCGGCCAGGCCAAACATCGCGCGAATCCGGGGGGCTCCAGAGGGGGAGGACGCGCGGGTGGCGGCCGGGTGAAGCCGAGCGGCGGCCTCACTCGGCCGCCACCCGCGCCGGCTCGGGCCGCGCCTCCACCCGCTCGCCCTCCGCGACAGCCCCGCGGCGGAAGACCCGCATCACCACGACGAAGAACACCGGCACGAAGAACACCGCCAGCACGGTCGCGGTGATCATGCCGCCCATCACGCCGGTGCCGATCGCCTGCTGGCTCTTCGAGGCGGCGCCGGTGGCGATGGCCAGCGGCACCACGCCGAAGATGAAGGCGAGCGAGGTCATCACGATCGGCCGGAACCGGAGGGTCGCCGCCTCGACCGCCGCCCGCACCACGGAGGTCCCGGGCTTCCAGAGGTCGCGTGCGAACTCGACGATCAGGATCGCGTTCTTGGCCGAGAGGCCGATGATCGTGATCAGCCCGATCTTGAAGTAGACGTCGTTGGGCATGCCGCGCAGGTGCACCGCCGCCACGGCGCCGATCACGCCGAGCGGGATCACCAGCAGCACCGAGACCGGGATCGCCCAGCTCTCGTAGAGCGCGGCGAGGCACAGGAACACGATCAGCACCGACAGCGCCAGCAGCAGGCTCGCCTGGCTGCCCGCCTGCTTCTCCTGATAGGATTGCCCGGTCCAGGCGTAGCCGAACCCCTTGGGCAATTGGAGCATCAGCCGCTCCATCTCGGTGATCGCGTCGCCCGACGTGTAGCCGGGGTTCGGCTCGCCGGTGAAGCGCACCGACTGGTAGCCGTTGAAGCCGACGATCTGGCTCGGCCCCATACCCCATTTCAGCTCCGCGAAGGACGACATCGGCACCATCGTGCCGCCAGCGTTCTTCACCGCGTAGTTGAGGATGTCCGACGCGTTCATGCGCTGGAGTTGCTCGGCCTGGACGTAGACCCGCTGCATCTTGCCCCGGTTGGGGAAGTCGTTGGGGTAGACCGAGCCGAGGTTGAGCTGGATCGTGGCGTTGATGTCCTCGAACTTCACGCCGAGCGCCGCGGCCTTCTCGCGGTCGATCACCAGCTCCGCCTGCGGGGTCGGGGGCAGGCCCTCGATCTTCACCTTCTGGAGGATCGGGCTCGCCTGCGCGAGCTTCAGGAGCTGCGCCTGGGCCGAGAGCAGGGCCGCGTAGCCGCGGTTGGCCCGGTCCTGGAGGCGGAACGAGAAGCCCGCGGCGTTGCCGAGGTTGTCCACCGGCGGCGGCTCCTGGGCGTCCACGGTGGCGTCGCGGTAGCTGGCGAGCGCCGCGTTGGTGCCGGCCACCAGGGCGGCGGCCGAGTTCTTGGCGTCGCGCTCGCCCCAGGGCTTGAGGGTGACGAAGGCCTGGCTGGTGCTCGGCGCCTGGCCGGAGAACGAGAAGCCGTTGAGCATCGTCACGGTGGCGACGCCGGGCTGCGCCAGCAGGTGCTCCTCGACCCGGCGGTTGGCCTCCTGGGTGCGGTTGTAGGAGGCCCCCGGCGGCGCCTGGATGTCCACCGTGAAGAAGCCCTGGTCCTCCACCGGCAGGAAGCCCTCGGGCAGGTTGACGAAGGCGTAGGCGGTGCCCGCCACCAGGGCGAGGTAGACCAGCATCACCCGGCCGGATTTCCGGATGAACGCCTGGGTGCCGCGGCCGTAGCGGGCGGTCTCCCGGTCGACGAACCGGTTGAACATCCCGAACACGCCGCCCTTCGCGTGGCCGTGGCCCCGGGCCACCGGCTTCAGGAAGGTCGCGCAGAGGGCCGGCGTCAGCGACAGGGCGAGCAGCGCCGAGAACGCGATGGAGGTCACCATGGCGATCGAGAACTGCCGGTAGATGATGCCCACCGAGCCCGGGAAGAACGCCATCGGGATGAACACGGCCATCAGCACCAGGGTGATGCCGATGATCGCCCCGGTGATCTGCTCCATGGCCTTCTTGGTGGCCTCCTTGGGGGGCAGCCCCTCCGCGTTCATGATCCGCTCGACGTTCTCCACCACCACGATGGCGTCGTCGACCAGGATGCCGATGGCCAGCACCATGCCGAACATGGTCAGCACGTTCACCGAGAAGCCCGCGATCCACATCACCGTGACCGTGCCCATCAGGGCGATCGGCACCACGATGGTGGGGATCAGGGTGTAGCGGATGTTCTGCAGGAACAGGAACATCACCAGGAAGACCAGCACCACCGCCTCGACCAGGGTGTGCAGCACCTTCTCGATGGAGGCCTCCACCGCCGGGGTGATGTCGTAGGGGATGTCCCACTTCAGGTCCGGCGGGAAGAACTGGGACAGCTCGACCATCTTGGCGCGGATCGCCTTGGCGGTCTCCAGGGCGTTGCCGTCGGGGGCGAGCGTCACCGAGATGCCGGCGGCCGGGCCGCCGTTCAGCCGCGTCGAGAACTGGTAGGCGTCGCCGCCGAGCTCGATCCGGGCGACGTCGCGCAGGCGCACGTTGGAGCCGTCGGGATTGGCCCGCAGCACAACGGCGCCGAACTCCTCGATCGTGCCGAGCTGGCCCTTCACGATGATCGGCACGGTCACGGCCTGCTTGATCGGGCTCGGCTGCGCGCCGACCGAGCCGGAGGCGACCTGGACGTTCTGGTTGCGGATCGCGTCGGTCACGTCCGAGGCGCTGAGCGAGAGGCCGCGCAGCTTGTCGGGATCGACCCAGACCCGCAGCGAGCGCTCGGTGGAGTAGAGCGTCGCGCGCCCGACCCCGGGGATGCGCCGGATCTCGTTGATGATCGTGCGATTCATGAAATCGCCGAGCCCGATCTCGTCCATCGACCCGTCCGTGGAGACGAGGGTGATGATGTTGAGCGTCGCGGCCGAGGCCTCCTCGACCAGGATGCCCTGCTGGCGCACCTCCGCGGGCAGGCGCGCCTCCACGCGCTTCAGGCGGTTCTGCACCTCGACGGAGGCCAGCGCCGGATCGGTGCCGGGCTGGAAGGTCGCGGTGATGTTGACCGAGCCGAACGAGTCGGTGGTCGACTCGAAGTTCATGATGTTGGCCGCGCCGTTCAGCTCGTCCTCGATCAGCCGGGTCGTGCCGATGTAGAGGCTCTCCACCGAGGCCCCGGGATAGGCCGTCGACAGGGCGATGGAGGGCGGGGCGATCACCGGATACTGCGCCACCGGCAGGTTCGGGATGGCCAGCGCCCCGCCGAGGCAGATGAACAGGGCCACCACCCAGGCGAAGACCGGGCGGTCGATGAAGAAGCGTGCCATGATCGGGTTCTTCCGCGGTCAGTGACGCTGGGCGGCGGCCGCCCGCTGCGCGGCCTCCGCCGGGTCGCCCGCATTCTTGGCGCCCGGAGCGTCCGGGGCCTCGTCGGCATCGTGCCTCGGGCCGGCCTCGCCATGGGCCGGGGTCTGATCCAGGGGCTTCACCGTCGCCCCCGCGGTGATCTTCTGGACGCCGTCGATCACGACCTTCTCGCCGCCCTTGAGCCCCTCGCGGATCAGCCAGTTCTGGCCGACCACCGGCCCGACCTCGACGGGCTGGCGCATCACCGTGTCGTCGGCGCGCACCACCCAGACCTCGGCGCGGCCGTCCTCGGTGCGCTGGATCGCCTGCTGGGGCACCGCGATGGCGTCGGAATCGATGCCCTGCTTGATCCGGGCCCGCACGTACATGCCCGGGAACAGCTCGTCATGCGGGTTGGGGAACTGCACCCGCAGGGTCACCTGGCCGGTGCTCGGATCGGCGGTGACGTCCGAGAACAGCAGGCGGCCCGCCAGGGGGTAGAGGGAATTGTCGTCCATGATCAGGTGGACGTTGGCGGTGTTCTCCTCCAGCCGGGCGAGCTCGCCGCTGGCCAGATCCCGGCGCAGGCGGTTCAATTCGCCCACCGACTGGGTGATGTCGACGTAGATCGGGTCGAGCTGCTGGATCGTGGCCAGCGCCCCCGTCGAGCCCGGCTCGATCAGGGTGCCCTCGGTGAGCAGCGCCCGGCCGATCCGGCCGGTGATCGGGGCGCGCACGTCGGTCCAGCCGAGGTTGAGCTGCGCCCGGTCCCGGGCCGCCTTGGCGCCGGCGACCTCGGCCTCCGCCTGCTTCTTGCCCGCGAAGGCGGCGTCGTACTGGGCCTGGCTGGCGGTGGCGCGGGACAGCAACTGCTCGAGCCGGTCGGCCTGCTGCCGGGCGAGCACCAGGGCGGCCTCGTGGCGGGCCAGCACGGCTTCCGCGCTGGCCAGATCGACCTGGAAGGGGGCCGGGTCGATCTTGTAGAGGATGTCGCCCTCCTTGACCTGGCTGCCCTGCTCGAACAGGCGCTTGACCACGAGGCCGGACACCCGCGAGCGGACCTCGGCGATGCGCATCGGGGCGACGCGTCCGGGCAGGTCGCGCAGATAAGGGATCGCCTGCGGCGTCACCGTCACGAAGCCGACCTCCGGCACGGGGGGCGTCGGCGCGGCGGCCTGCTTCGGATTGCAGGCCCCGAGGGCGAGCAGGAGCAGCGCCGCGGGCAAAGCTGCGGTCGCGCGGCGCGGCGCCCGGATAACGGACAGGGTTCTGGCGGACAGAGTGCGGGTCACGGCTACCGACGCTCCTGGAAGCATGCGTCTGATGAGGCTTGCGCGACGCAGAAAGCCGCGCATCGACGGGTCGGATCTCGGACCGGCCCACGGGCCGGCCGGACGGGGATCGGGAGAGGTGCGCGTTCCAGCCGGCCGTCACGGCCGGGCGCGCGTCAGGCCGACCGGGGCGGCCGGTGCGGCGAGCCGTGCGGCACGGCGGCCGGCACGGTGTCGGACCTGTAGGCGAACGCTGCGGACAGGGTGTGACGGGGCCGCGGCGCCTCGACCGGCGCGCGGGGAAGGCCCAGTTCGGTGAGGATCTCGCTGTCGGCGGGGCGGAGATCGGTGCGGTCGAAGGCCGACCGCTCGGCCTCCTGGGCCGCATCCTGTGCACCCGACAGGACCGCCATCCGCGGGCTCTCGACGGCGCAGGCCGGGCCCGCGACCGTCACGGCCTGGGCGGGCACGGATGCCGTGGCGCCGGCCGCCGCCAGGACGAGCAGCGCCAGCACGGCGAAGCCCCGGGCGAGGCGGTCCGGCAGGCCCGCGACACGGCGGGCCAGGAGGGCGGCGGATCGGATCACGGATCTGAGATAAGCATGGCCGTCCCCCGGCGCAATCACCCACGGCGCCACGCCATGCGGTCGGTGTTGCCCGAAGCCCACACGGCGCCCCGGATTCATCCCCTCCCCCCGGCCGGCCTCACCCTCGCCGCGAAGTCCGGGCCGGCTCGCCGCAGGGTCGCGGCACCGCCGCGACGACCGACGCCATCGGCAAGAACCGGCCGGAGAGGACCTGACACCATGTCGAGACGGATCGCGCTGCTCGGGATCGCGGGGCTTCTGCTCGCGAGCGCCCCCGCCTCCGCCAACCCGCTGGACAGCGGGCCGCTCGCGGATTTCCTCAACGTCTTCCGCAGCCAGGCGATCCCGCGGGAGACGATCGGCTGGAACAGCACCGAGAAGCCCGGCACGATCGTGGTCTCGACCCGCCAGCGCCGGCTCTATTACATCCTCGGGAACAGCGAGGCGATCCGCTACGGCGTCGGCGTCGGCCGGCAGGGGTTCTCCTGGTCCGGCACCAAGACCGTGACCATGAAGAAGGAATGGCCGGCCTGGCGCCCGCCGCAGCAGATGCTGGCCCGCCGCCCGGACCTGCCGCGCTTCATGGCCGGCGGACAGGACAACCCGCTGGGCGCCCGCGCCCTCTATCTCGGCTCCTCGCTTTACCGGATCCACGGCTCGAACGAGCCCGACACGATGGGCGCGGCGGTCTCCTCGGGCTGCATCCGCATGACCAACAAGGACGTGGTCGATCTCTACGACCGCGTCCGGGTCGGCACCAAGGTGGTGGTGCGGGACTGAGTCCGCGAGCGGGACGTTTGCCGGCAGGAGCGGGTGGTGTGTCGGCTTGGCCGCGCGAAGGTTATCGGCGCGCGTCCAGGCCAGCCCGATCACCGCGTTCCGACCGCGCATGCGTGAGGGGGGCTCCTCGCGCCCGGCATCGAACCCGCTTTGTCCAAGCGTGAGGTTCAGGCGCCCGTTCACGACCGGGCCAGCGGACGGCCCGCGGGGGCTCCGGCACCATCGCCACGGGCGGCCGTGTCGGCCATCCTGCACATCGCCCGTGGCATCCTGGCTGCTCAACAGACCCCACGAAACGGGTTCGCGAGCCTTCGTCGGGACGCTCCGGATCTCCGCGCGAGGGTCCTCACACCATCTCGAACGGGGAGAGCGATTCGGCGGCGTCCAGGCGTCCGCCACCGTCGTGGACGGGTCGTCCGCACTCGGCGCTCGACCAGGTTATGGGCGATGGCGGCAGGTCCGTCTCGAAGACGGCGCGCCCCGCCACGGCGTTGACGATGACGGCGCTTCGCCAGGCCATCAGGCTGAGCTGCGGCTCCGCGATGCCGTGGCTGATCAGGCCGCCATTGAGCACGAAGACGCGGTTCCGCGCCGGCCCGTCCCAGGCCGCGGCGAAGTCGGGACCGATCTGCGGGCGCCCGGTCGCGTCGAGCCTGAGACGGTCGCGCAGCGGGTCGAGGCAGGGCGGCAGCGCGAATCGGTAGCCGGTCGCCAGGATCACGATGTCGGCCTGGGCGACATCGATGCGCCCGTCGAAGCCGTTGCGCATCAGGAGGCGGTAGGATCCGCCCGCCCGCTCGACGTCCATGACCTCGCGATGCGGCATCAGGCGCGCCGCGACCGGCGCGTCGCGGCGTGCGGCCCGGTGAGATGCCGCACGGTGTAGAGGCGCTGGTAGAGGGCCTGCAGGGTCGCGGGCGAGATGCCGTCGCCCGCGAGCTTCTGGTGCGCCACGGTCGAGCGGCGGCGCGCCTCCGGGAGGGCGTGGAAGCGTTCGACATAGCCGGGCGTGAACAGCTCGTTGGTGAACGGCGTCGCATCGATCGGCTGGAAGTTCGGGCGACGGCTGATCCAGTCCACGGAGGCCGGCGCGTCCCGGCTCCGGTTCAGCAGGGTCAGGACGATCTCGGCGCCGCTCTGGCCGCCGCCGATCACCGCGACCCGCCGGCCGGCGGTGCGGTCGAGGCATGAGGCGGCCTGGGCGCTGTGGACGTGATCGCGCGGGTCGAGCTTGCCCGCGAAGGCCGGCAGGTTCGGCTGCAGGCCGACGCCGACGGCGATGGTGCGCGCCCGGACCGTCCCGCCATCGCCGCGCAGGCGGAACCCGTCCGCCGCGAAGCGGACCTCGTGGATCGCCGTGCCGAAGCGCAGGCTCGGGAGCCGGGCCGCCACCCAGGCGAGGTAGCGCGCGAATTCCTGCCGCGGCACCGCCCCGAAGTCGGCGTTGAGGAACTCATAGAAGCGCTTCTGCGCCACCAGATAGGCCATGAAGCTCCAGGGGCTCGTCGGGTTCACCGCCGTGACGAGATCCTTGAGGCAGGAGGTCTGGAGCGCGACCTCCGGCAGCATCATGCCGGGATGCCAGTCGAAGGCCGGGGCCCGGTCGAAGAACCGTGCGTCGATGTCCGCGACCGCGTCGAGCTGCGCCGCGAGGCTCAGGTTGAAGGGGCCGATTCCGATGCCGGCCAGATCGAGCGGGTGGTCCGTCATGATGCGAGAAGCCCTGCCTGGGAGCCTGTCCGGGAGGCGGCCCCAGGTGTCGCCTGAGCCGTCGCGGCGATGTCTGCGCGGTGGAGGGGGTTGATCAGGTCGCTGCCGAGCCGCGGCACCGGCCGCAGGTTCGAATCGCCGTAGCCGAGGGCGAGGCGGACGCGGTTGATGCAGACCCGCGGCACGGTCGGCGCGAACAGATCGAACAGGCGGAAGCGGTCGGCCAGTTCGGGATGCCGGGACTGGTAGCCGCGCAGGGCCCGCGCCAGCGCGCCGTAGAAGGCGATCTCCGGCACGCCCTGGTCGCGCAGCAGCGCGTCCGAGACGAAGCGCAGCAGGCTCGCGAAATGGCCGGTCTGGAGATGCTGCAGGAGATGGGCGGCCGGGCGGCGCAGCAGCGTCTCCCGCACGCCCGCCGGCAGGTCGCGGCTCTCCGGGAAATCCTGGTCGACGAGGTCGGCATCGCCCTGGAAATCCTTGAGCGCCACGCCGCAGGGCACGCCGTCCCGCAGGATCAGGGTGACGTTCTGGCCGTGGGCGATGAAGCCGACACCGTAGCGGCAGAGGAAGTGGTAGAGCGGCACCGCCACGTGGTCGAAGAGCCGCTCCAGCCACGCCTCGGCGCCGAGGCCCGAGCGGGCGACCAGGGTGCCGACGAGGGGATGGCCCTGCGCGTCCGCCTTCAGGAGCGCACCCATCATCAGGGCGGAGGTGCCGGGTTCGAGCCGGCCCTCGACGCCGTCGCGCCAGATCACGCCCAGCATCTCGCGATACTGATAGGGGGCGTCGGCGATCCGCTCGTAGACGGGGTGCGGGTAGAAGGCGCCGGCCCGCTCCCGCAGGATCACGGTGCCGGCGAGCGCGGGATCGTGGGCGGCCGTGTCGGCGAGCCAAGCCGAGAAGGCCGGCCCGATCGCCATGTACTGGCCGGGCACGCCCCGCCACGCGGAGGTGTTGAGGATCGTCAGCGCGAGCTTCACGTCGAGGCGGCCGCCGGAGTCTGCGCACGCCAGGGTGCGCAGGGATTGCAGGGGCCTGTAGGCCCGGCCGAAGGTTCCGAGCGGGACGAGGCGCCCGGCCGCGATCTCGCCCGCAAAATGGAGGGCGATCCGGTTCTGCCACTGCCAGGGATGGACCGGCATCAGCAGGAACCGCGCCGGATCGACGCCGCGCGCGCGACAGGTCGCCTTCAGGCGGGACCGCTCGGGCTCGTCGAGGGCGTCGGCGAGGAGATCGTCCTCCGCAAGGCCGGGCTCGCGGTCGAAGCGGCAGGCGGCCCGGTCGGCCGCGACCCAGAACAGCCGGATCTCCGGCTGGAATTCCGGCGCGTAGGCCTCGAAATCGGAAAGCCCCCAGCCGATCCGGCCCTTGCTCGCCGGTGCCTTGGGGTGGCCGTCGAGATAGGCCTGCAGGATCCTGTCGCTCAGGGCCAGGAGCGCCGGCCCCGCCCTATCCCGGCCGATCGCCGCGATCCGGGCATCGGCCGTCAGGGTGCTCAGCAGCTCGGCGATGTAGGTGCAGAGCGTCGCGGGCACGATTGCCAGCACCCGGCTCGCGTCGACCAGGAAGCCGGCGGCGTCGCCGGCCGGGCCCGCGCGATCGCCGGCGACGCGGACCAGGCTTGCGGGATCGATCGCGAGATTGCCCCAGATCCGGCGCTCGGCCCGGAAGCGGTAGGCGACCCCGTCGTCGAGGCGCAGCAGCCACTGCGTGGCCTCGCGATCCGTCGGCTCGGGCGCGAGCGCCTCCTCGAAGGCGAGTTCGGCGATGGCCTTGGCGATGAGCGCGCGGTTCAGGTCGAGCCAGAGCGGCGCGGTCACCGGGCCGCCCCCCGGCAGCGGTCCGGCGCTCACAGGGTCACCTCCCGGAAGAAGCGTTCGCGCTCGCAGCAGACGAGGGCCGCGCGCTTGTGGGGGAAGTCGAATTCCTTGAGCGTCTCGTAGGCCGCGTCCGCGCAGTAGCTCAGCATCTTGCGGTGCGAGGCCCGCGGCTCGCCCATGATCCGCCGGGTGCGGGGCTCGTCCAGGAACAGGTAGTGGGTCACGGCCTTGAACCACGCCAGCGTCTTCGGTCGGCCGAGATGGGCGGCGTTGCCGATGAGCCCGTGCCAGCCGCGGTCGAAATCCTCCGCGTCGTAGTAGGGGCCGAGCCGGTCCTCCTTGGCCCAGTAGAACTCGAAATAGCCGACCGGCACGTCGTCGAAGCTGCCGATCACCCCGAACAGGTGCGGGTCGGCCTCCTGGTCGGCGAGGTAGCGGTCGAGCTCCGCCGCGCCCTGTGCCAACTCCCAGTAGTAGGCGACCCGGGGCTGGTTCATCCATTCGTGGAACAGCGGGAGGTCGCGCCGCCGGTCGATGGAGCGGAACGACAGGGTCGTGCCAAGATGGGGTAGCCAGCGCCGGTACAGCGTGCCGTTCGGCTGGGGCGGCCGCAGGGGCGGAAGGCGGTCCTGCGGCCCGACGCGCGACCGGATCAGCGGGTAGGCGGCCCGCGTCCCCGGGCTCAGCCAGAGCAGCGGGAGCTGGTGGAACTGCGCGCGCTCGATCGGCGCGTCGGGCGCGGCGCCCGGTTTGGAGTGAGTCTCGTCGGCTCGAGCGCTCTCCGCCGAGGTGGACGCCGGCTCGGCGCAAGAGAGCGCGTCACAACAAAGCCCTGGAGTCGTTCCCGATTGCGGTGCGATCGGGAACGACTCCAGGGCGAGCAGCGCCGGGGCGCCCCCGAGACCGGCGACGCGCAGGCGCGGCACGTCCGGGCAGCGCTGGAACGCGGCCTCGACCAGGGCGGCCACGATCGCGGTCTCGCCGGGATGCCGGCCGTCCGGGTGCAGGATGTCGAGGATCGCCGTGTCGGCGCCGGCCGGCCTGCGCAGTTCCGCCTCGGCGACCGTCGCGCCGTTGCGCATCGCCTGGAGCCGGGCGGTGTGGGCGTCGCGGGGCAGGCTCTCCACCGTGAGACTCTCGCCGGCGACAGGCCAGTGCCGGCTCGTTCCCGTCCAGCCGTCGAGGGGGATGCCGACGAAGCTGTCGGCGCGGGCGCGCAGGGTCATGGGCGGACCTCCGCGGGGGCGGCGGCGAGCGGGTTGGGCAGGCCGGCATAGTGCGCCAGGGGATCGGTCACGTCCGTGTTCTCGTTGATGTTGCGGAAGCAGATCATGAAGTTGCCCTTGCTCCCGAGGGTGGGGGCATCGAGCAGGAGGCGCAGGCAGGTCTTGTCGGGGAGATCCGTCCCGGCCAGCGCCTCGACGAAGCGGCGCAACTGCCGGAAGAGCACGGCCTCCCGTGCCAGTCCCGCGATGGCGATCGCGCCGATCACCGCGAAGACGCTGTTGACGACGAGGTAATAGGCCATGATCCGCGCGGCTTCTCCGGCGGCGAAGCGGTGGCCGGATCCGAGGTCGAGCCCCGGCGCGGCCTCGGCGAGGACGGGCAGGAATTCGCGCACGAAGCCCGTGCCCTGGCAGTCGCGGAAGAAGGCCTCGGCCGGCCAGCCGTCGTCGAGGCCGAGGACGAGGTTCTGCTGGTGCGCGCCGAACAGCAGGCCGAACGCGCATTGCATGCCGAGGAGCGGCCCGACCACGAGGTCGAGGAAGCTTTCGAACCAGCGTAGGGCCACGGTCTCGGCCCCCTGCCCGCCGCCGCCCTCCCGCTCGGCGATGCGCAGGATCGTGGTAGCCAGCGCGCTGCCCCGGCCGTCCGGATCAATCTCGCACAGGGCGGCCAGGACCGCCGCCGGGCGCTGCCCGGATCCGCGGAAGGGGTTGTCGCGCAGCGCGACGATCGTCTGCGGCAGCACCGCGCCGTCGGCGCCGCGCAGGGCGAGGTAGCCCGGCTCGCCGAGGATGTGGAAACGCGGCCAGCGCGCGGCGATCGCCGCCCCGACCGGCCCCTGCAGCAGCGTGTCGACCGCAAGGCCGCGCGCGCACTCGACCGGCTTGATCAGGCGCAAGGAGTTGGTGAGCCGGAGGCTCAGCGAATGCTTCAGCATCACGCGCGCGTGCGGCGCGTAGAGGCTGCGCAGGGAGGTCGTGGCGAACCACGGGCTGCCGCCGGACCCGTGGTCGATCAGTTGCCCTGAGCGGAACAGGGCGTCGACCGCCGGATCGAGGGTGAGCCGGGCCGCCTGCCAGGGATGCATCGGCAGGAGGACGCGGCCCTCCGCCGCCGCCAGGATCCGCCGGTCGAGGGCGGGATCCTCCGCGGCGAGGCCGGCGCTGAGATCCGCCGCGGTCTCCGCCCGCGAACTGCCCTGCACGACCGCGTCGGGCGCGGCCGACCACCAGCGCAGGGGAAAGCCCCGTCCGTATTCGGGCGCGAAGGTGCGCGTATCCTCGGACGTGAACCCGTCCCGGCTGCGCGGGGTCGGGTGCACCGCATGGCCGAAGCGCAGGGCCCGCTCGGCCTCCTGGAAGCTCGGGTCAGCATGCAGGCCGAGGCCGGGCGCGGGGGCGCGGGCGAGCGCGTCCTCGATGGCGGACAGGCTCTGGAAGACCCGGCCCAGGAAGGCCGGCGCAGCCCGCGCCGCCTCCGGGCCGACGATGGCCGGCTCGTGGGCGACCGCCGCGGCGAATTCCGCGAAGGCCATGATCCGGGCGGGCGCGCCGGCGCGGTGCTCCCGGAACGGGAGACGGAACACGTGCAGGCCGACCGAGGAGCGGTGAACGACCGCGATCTCCACCACGGAGCCGCGGCTCGGCAGCGGGATGCGCAGCCGCTGTGCGCCGGGGCCGGCCTCCATCTCCGCCTCGGCGGCCGGGGCGAGCGACCAGCCCGTCCACTCCCGCAGGAGGCTGTTCAGGAAGCCGCGCGCCGAGATCTCACAAGCAACGTCGGCCAAGCAGATGCCCGGATCGACCATACGTCCACCTCCATCCCGCGATTTTTGTCGATAGATGAAGACGGATTGCGAAGCAATCCCGTTTTTATACTATGTAATTATTTTAAAACTACATAACACGTTTTGCAATCCTGCCGGCCGATGCGCTAAGACGGCGCCTCTCGACGAGGCGCCCATGGTCCCACACCCGATCGGCACGTCCGGACGCGCGGCGGCGCGGCTCTCCCTCGCGGCGGCCTCCGTGGGCTTCGGTCAGTCGGCCGTCCTGGCGCTGGTGCCGGTGACCGCCGCGCGCACCGGGCTCGACCCGGCCGCGATCGGGGGCGTCGCCCTGCTCGGATCGGTGGTGTTCCTCGTCTGCGCACCGGCCTGGGGGCATTGCGGCGGCGCGTGGCGCCTGCGGCGCCTGTTCGGGGGGCTGGCCGCGCTGATGGTGCTCGGCCACGGCCTGTTCGGCCTGGCTCTGGTGCTGCCGGGCCTGCCCGCGGCCGCGGCGCTGGGCCTGCTCGCCGCGTCGCGGATCGCCTACGGGGCGGGCGCGTCCGGGGTGATGCCCTATGCCCAGGCCGCGCTGGTCCGCGGCCTGCCGGAGGCGCTGCGCCCGGCGGCCCTCGGGCGGCTCGGCGCCGGCCTCTCGGTCGGCCGCATCCTCGGCGCGCTGGTGATGGCGGCCGGCCTGTTCGGGGCGGTCGCGCCGCTCCTCGCGCTGGCCCTGAGCCCGCTCCTGCTGCTCGCGGCGCCGGACCTCGCCGGCGGGCCCCGGCCTGAGCGGGGCGGGGCGGGGCCGAGCTTCCTGCGCGCCGCGGCGCCGCTCCTGGCGATCGGCTTCGCGCTGACCGTCGGCCTCGGGCAGATCCAGATTGTGCTCGGCCTGTTCCTGCAGCGGCGCTTCGGTCTCGGCGCCGAGGCCGCCGCCGGGCTCGCCGGGGTGATCTTCGCGCTGGTGGCGGTCGCGACGATCCTGACGCAGCTCCTCGTGGTGCCCCGTCTCGGCCCGAATCTGGGGCGCAACCTGGCCCTCGGGCTCGCCGGGTTCACGGCCGGCTGCGGCCTGATCGCCCTGGCGCCGGCCCCGTGGCTCGCCGGGCTCGGCGCGGTCCTGGCGGGCGCCTGCCTCGCCGTCGCGACGCCGACCTACACCGCGGCCCTGGTGGCCCGGGTGCCGGAGGGCGCGCAGGCCGCAGCGGCGGGCTGGCTGGCGAGCGCGCACGTGCTGGGTCAGGGGATCGGCGCCCTGAGCGGCGGCGCGGCCTTCCGGATCGCCCCGACCCTGCCGCCCTGGCTCTGCGCGGCGCTCGGCCTCGCGCTGATCCCCGCGGCCCTGCGGCTCGGCAGGGGACCGGGCCATTAGGACGGCCCCCGGCCGGTGCCGAGCAGCCGCACGGTCGCCACCGTGGCGGCGCCCGAGAGCAGCGTGGCGAGCCCGAACAGGGCCCCGTAGCCGAGGAGGTCGGCGAGCTTGCCCGAGATCAGCGCGCCGACGAAGTAGACGATGAGCTGCGCGCAGGCGAGGATCGTGAAGTCGGTGCCGGGCTGGTCGGTCGAGGAGACCGCCATGAACAGGCTGTAGAGCGCCACGATCTCCATGTAGCGGATCAGCGTCTGGAACCCGGCCGCGCCGAAGAGCGGCCACAGGCCGACCACGGCGCCGAAGGCATGGGCCGCGAACAGGGCGAAGCACAGGGTGCGCGCGGCCCCGAGCAGGCCGAGCGTGGCGGCGGTGCCGCAGCGGCGCACCAGCAGCGCGGCGATGCCCGATCCGGCGAGCCCCGCCGTCGCCGCCGAGAGGCCCGACAGGTAGCCGATCCGGTCGAGCGGCACGCCGGCATCGACGAGGTAGGCCCCCTCCATCGCCTTCACGAGACCCTCGCTGACCCGGTAGGTCAGGGCGACCCAAAGGATGGTGCGCACCTCCGGCCGCCGCAGGAAGGCGCGGATCGAGGGGCGCGGCGCGCTCCGGCCGGGCGCGGGATCGCCCTCGCGCATGCAGAAGGCGGCGGCGAGCGGCGGCAGGCAGAAGGCGGCGGCGGTGAGCAGCATCACCGCCCAGCCGGCATGGTGGTAGAGCACGAGGCTCAGCGTCCCGCCCACCACCACGCCCAGGGCGACCGAGCCGCCCTGGATGGCGTTGCCGATGGCGCGGTCCTCGGGCCGCAGCCGCGTCACGGCGTAGCCGTCGGTGGCGATGTCCTGCGTGGCGATCAGGAGCGCGGCGACGAAGCCGATGCCGATGAGGCCGGCCACGTCGGTGGGGCCGAGCGGCAGCATCGCCAGGATGCAGCCGATCACGCCGACCTGGGTGACGATCACCCAGCCCGCCCGGTGCGCCCGCGCGAAGGGCCGGACCCGGTCGACCACCGGCGCCCAGAGGAACTTCAGCACCAGCGGCAGGAACAGCAGGCTGAGGTAGCCGATCGCCGCCCGCGAGACGCCGGCCTCGCGCAGGATCGGCGGCAGCGCGGCCGCGATCAGGTAGGAGGGGATCGCCTGCGCCATGTAGAGCGCGGCCAGCACGGCGAAGAGCCGCAGCCGCTCGGACCGGGCGGCGCTCACGTGCGGAAGTCCTTCACCGTCACCCGGGCGACCGCCTCGTCGGGCGCGATCCGGATCGGGAAGCGCCAGAGCCGGCGGAACACGTCCGCGCCCGCTTCGGTGAAGCCGGGCCGCACGAGGACGAGGCCGCGGCAGAGCCGGTCGAGATCGGCGCGGGTGCGCTTGAACCACAGGTTCTGCGCGCGTTCCCCGGCCGGCGAGAGCTTGCCGATTCCGCCGAGCACCAGGATCAGCGCGAAGGGCCGGGCCTGCGCGCCGATCCGCTCCAGGGCGTCGAGATAGGCGGCCTCGTCGCCGGGTTGCGGCGGCCCGAGCCAGCGCAGGACGACGAGGCCGTCCGTCTCCTCCACGGCGACCATCGGCTCAGAACGTCTTGCGGTAGCCGACCGTGACGGTGCGCCCGAGCCCGTAGACGGTCAGGTTGCGCACCGAGGTCGCGGTGGGGTTCCAGTAGGCGGCGTCGAACAGGTTGTCGACGGAGGCGTAGAGCTCGCCGCCGGCCAGGGGCGCGCCGACGGAGGCGTTCACCGTGAAGGCGTCCTTGAGGCGGTAGCGGGTGCCCACGAGGTCGATGCGGGCGTCGCGGCCGCTGAAGCCCTCCCCCTCGAGGCGGACCGAGACGCCGTTCGCGAACAGGTAGGTGCCCGAGACCGTGGCGCGGAAGGGCGCGCCGATGCGGTTGTTGGGCAGATAGCTGTCCAGGCGCCCGTCCTTGTTGGTGTCGTAGCGGCCCTCGCGGTAGCCCAGCACGGTGCCGAGGCTGAGCTGCTCGGTCACCTGCGCGTTGCCGGTGAACTCGACGCCGTAGATCATCTCCTTCTGCTGGCTGAGCCGGCTGGTCAGCGGATCGAAGGTCGTGCCCTCGTCCGAGGTCGAGACGAAGCCGCCGAGGGAGCCGGAAAAAATCCCCACCCGGCCGCGGACGCCGAAATCGTAGGAGTTCACGATCTGCGCCTGCGGGGCGATGCTGGAATACGCGATGGTGGTGCCCGCCGGCAGGCAGAAGGGCCGCGCCACCGGGCAGGCATAGGCGAGCGACAGGCCGGCCCGCCGGGTGAAGGCGCCGATATCGGCGAGCGCATAGCCCTGGCTGAAGCCGCCGTAGAGATCGATGCCCGGCAGGAGGTTGAAGGTCGCGCCCGCGTTGAAGGTCGGGGCCGCGTAACTGAAGCGCCCGCCCGTGACGGCGAGGGCCGGCAGCACGAAGGTCGAGTAGCCGAGGGCGTTGCGGGCGGCGGTCGCCGCGAAGGTGGTCGGCCGCGTGTAGCCCGCCACGTCGAGGTCGAAGTGCTCGTAGCGCATGCCGGCCCGCAGGGTCAGCCGCTCGCCCAGGGGCAGCTGCAGCAGGGCGAAGCCGGCATAGCTGTTCTGCTGGAGCGGCGTGAACACGTCCGCGCCGTCGCGGGACCGCTGACGCGTGGATTCCGCGATCACGTCGGTGCCCCAGGTCAGCTTCATCCCGGGGAGGAGGACGCTCAGGTCCGTGTCGAGGGTCAGGTTGATGCCGCCGCGCTCGGTCGCCAGCGCGGACTGGTTGGCGAGGCTCGTGGGCGCGGTGGGCCTCAACGAGTAGGTCACGAACGGGTTCGCCGGATAGGCGAATTCCGTATAGTTGAAGCGCTTGTTGATGTCGTTGAAGAATCCGAGCAGCGACAGCGACCCGAGCGGCGTGTCGCGGTCGGTGTAGCGCAGGTACAGCGACCGGGTGTCCTCGGCCACCGGCAGCCCGGGGTAGAGCCGCGCATAGTTCGGGCGCGCGTAAGCGCCGGTGTAGTCCGTCAGGTAGCGCGGGTCCTGGTTGAGCAGGATCTGGGTGAGGCCGAACTCGACGCGCTTGGCGAGGTCGAGGTCGTAGCCGAGCCGCAGGTTGATGTTGCCGAGCTGGAAGCGGTCGCCGCCGCCCTGGCCGAGCTGCCCGTCGGAGGGCATCTCCCGGCCCTTGCCGTCGTAGGTGCGGCCGGCGAAGCGGCCCGATCCGGTGAAGGCGTAATCGACCCCGTCCGGCACCTTGCCGGTCACGCTGATCGAGGTCTCCGGCGCGAGCCCGTGGACGGGATCGGCCGTGAAGGTCCGCAGGGCGGTGTTGACGGTGACGACCGGCTTCCCGTCGGTGGGGCGGCGGGTGATGAAGTTGACCGTGCCGCCGGTGGCGCCCGCGCTGTAGAGGCTGGAGGCGCCCGCCACCACCTCGATCCGCTCCACGCTGTTGAGGTCGATCAGGTTGAGGATGCGCGAGACGTCGCGCAGGGGCGTGTTCACCGGCACGCCGTCGATCAGGACCAGGAGGTTGCGCCCGCGAAAACTCTCGGACGCGCTGGAGATCGTGCCGTTCGGCGCCGAGAATCCCGGGACCAGCTTCGCCAGCACGGAAGAGGGGTTCGACGTCAGGGCGAGCTGCTGGCGGATCTGCTCCCGGTCGACCACCTGGACGCTCTGCGGCACGTCCTCGATCCGCCGCGGGGCGCGGGTGGCGGTCACCGAGATCTCGTCGAGGGCGACGGTCGGCCCGGCCGTCTGCGCGGAGGTCTGCGCGGCGGTCTGCGCGGCGGTCTGCGCCTGGGCCGGACCGGCCAGGATCGTCCCCGCACCGAGGATCGCGACGAGACCGACATACCGCATGACGCTCACACCCACCCCTGTGCGCCTTGGTCGAGGCGCCCCGTTGCCGCCGCGCCCGCCGTAGCCGCCCGTGTAACGCGGACGCCAGACCGGCACGGATCGCAGTTTAAAATTCGTCTAATTTGAGAACTACGAGATCATCGATCCGGTATCGAAAGTAGAAAATCGCAAATCCTCTCGACATCGTCTTGGGCCTCTAGCATGGTGACTGCCCGCCCGCTTGGACTCAGGCGAGCAAGAGTTCGGACTGCTGCGCAGGATCCGGCCGCATTGGGCGTATGATGACGAAGCGGACGGATCCGGCGGGCGCGTGCTCCGCCGAAGGGGAGACCGGTTCGGCGCAGGCGCGCGCGTCGGACCGGGGACTTGCGGCCCTGCCCGATCACAGTGCGGTCGAGCCGGTTGGCAGCGCGCGCCCGCGGATGATCGCGGAGCCGGATGGTCTCCCCTTCCGCGGGCGGACTGCGATCCGCCTGGACCCCGATCTCGGCATCGCCTCGGTGTTCGGCCCGTCCCGGATCTGGTGCGACGAGGCCCCGGTCGAGCGCCTCCTCCTGGTGCGGCCCGCGGCCGGGCGTCTCCAGGTGACGCAGGGCGGGCGCACCCTCGCCTGCTGCTCGCGCGATGCGCTGCTCGTCGCGGCGAGCCGGGGGGCCGTGTTCGCCGTAACGGGCGTCGAGCGGATCGACGTCCTGGCGATCGAGCGGACCCGGCTCGCCGCGCCCCTCGCCGCCCTCGACGCCGGCGTCCTCCGGCGGATCGGGCGGGACCATCCGGGCCTGCAGACCCTGACCGCCTATGCCGCGGGCCTGCTGCGCGGGCTGATTCCGGCCGCCACCGCGGGGCTCGCGGAACTCGCCCGGGCGCACCTGGCCGAGCTCCTCGCCCTCATCGTGCGCGAGCCCGACCTTCAGCCGAACGGGCCCGTCCCCAGCCGGCGCGACCTGCGGATCCAGGTGCTCAAGGCCGAGGTCGAGCAGCGCCTCGGCAGCCCGGACCTGAGCCTGGACGCCGTGGCTCAGGCCCAGGGGATCTCGAGCCGGCTGATCCAGGCGCTGTTCCAGGCGGAGGGCGAGACCTTCTCGGGCTTCGTCCTCGCCCGCCGCCTCGACCGGGCGATGCAGCACCTCACGGCTGGCGATGAGGCGCGGCCGATCGGCGCCATCGCCTTCGATGTCGGCTTCGGCGACCTGTCCTACTTCAACCGGACCTTCCGCAGACGCTTCGGCCTCACCCCCTCGCAGGCGCGACGGTTGCCGCGGAGGGCGGACCGGGTCCAGGCCCTCGCTGCGGAGCGCGTGTAGGGCCTGGTCTCGATCACGGCCAGACGGCGATTTCCGCCCGGCATGGCGGGCCAAGCGCTCCGAACGCCGCGCGCCCGTCAATCCAGAGGCGTGTGGGTGCTGTGCTCCCACCGGCAAAGGTGGATTCCAAAGGGATCCTCCCTTTGGCGGGGTCTTGGCGCAGAGCCCCGGGGCTTTCGCAGGGCTTGCGCCCCGCACCCGCGACAGGTCTCGGACCTCTCGAAACCATCGCGGGCCAAAGACAGCATCCGCCCGTCGCGTCGGCCGGACCCTGTCCCGGTCCGGCGCCTTCGGCTATCCTGGCCGCATGAGCAGACGCGCCGATTCCCGTTCGCTCCGCCGGATCGCGGCGGGTCTGGTGCTCGGCGCCGGGTTGCTGCCGGCCGGCCCCGCCGCGGCCCAGGCGCTGCTGTGGCCGGCGGTCGGCTTCGCGCCCTTGCCGTCCTTCGCCTGGCCCGGGCCGGTCGCGGATACGGGCAGCCGCTGGACGGGCAGCTACGCCCGGCTGTCGACCGGCTACGCGGTCGCGTCGTCCCGGCACTTCGGCAGCTATGGGGGTCCCACCCTCGGCTTCGAGGGCGGCAGGATGTGGCAGGCCGGCCCGATCCTCTACGGCATCAGCGGCGGCCTCGACTACCTGGCCGGGCTCGACGGGACCCTGACCCCGGGCTACGGGCGGCTCGCCTATGCGCAGGACTTCGCCGGCACCCTGGAGATGAAGGTCGGGACCCTGCTGTCGCCGGATGTCCTGGTCTACGCCAAGACCGGCGCGGTGGCCGTCCACGAGACGCTGCGCGTCGGGCCGCGGCCGGGGGCGCTTCCGTTCAGCCGCCAGGACATCGCGGTGCGGCCGGTGGCGGGCGTCGGGGTCGAGTGGGCGGTCACGGATCGCCTGACGCTGGCCGTCGAGGCGGGGGTGGTCGGGGCGGGGATCCGCTGAGGGGCGTTCAGCGTCCGTCCCGCCCCGCGCGCGGGCGGCAGGACGCTGCCAGGGCGGCGAGGTCGCGCCACCCGTAGGCGATCTCCGTGAAACGGCCATGCCCGCGGGACGCTTCGGGCGCGTCGAGCGCGGTGCCGTCGAGACCTTCGAGGAAGCGGCGGCCCGGCGCGTTCGTGCGCAGCACCCAGGCGCTGGCGGCACGGTACCCGGCCTGCCGGAGCCCCGCCGCCGTCGCGGCGACCAGGGCCCGGCCCGCTCCGCGCCCCTGGGCGGCCCGCAGGACGTAGAGATCCCGGATCTCGCCGTCGAAGCCCGCCGCCTTCAGGGTCTCCGCGCGCTGGGCGTTGCCGGCGCCGAAACCGACCGGCTTGCCACCCGTCTCGGCCAGATAGACCGCCTCGCCGGGGCCCGGCTCCAGGCCGCTGAGAACCTGCGCCCACCAGGCCTGCCGTACCGCGACCGTGAGGGCGGCGATCATCTCGGCGGGCAGGAGGCCACCATAGGCCTCGTGCCAGGTCGTCACGTGGATCGCCGCGAGGGCGGCCGCGTCCTCCGGCTGCGCGGGCCTCACGACCACGCCGCTCGTCGTCGGGATCCGGATCGTGGCCATACGCTCAGGTCCGATCGCACGGCCTCCCGGCCCCGCTACTTCGGCACGAACGCCCAGTAGTCGAGATCGAGGATCACGGCGGGGTCGTAGCCCTCCCCGGCGCGGTCCGGGAAGGCGCCGCAGGGCTGGTTCTTGGTGGCGACCGTGCGCAGGCGCAGGAGCCCGACATCGGCGCGGCCGACATCGGCCGCCGCCAGCACCTCGCTCCAGGCATAGACCGTATCGCCGGCAAACAGCGGCGCCACGTGGCGGCCGGCATTGATGCCGGCGAGCGCGAAGGCGTTGGCCAGCCCGTTGAAGCTGAGCGCCCGGGCCAGCGAGATGACGTGGCCGCCATAGATCAGGCGCCGGCCGAACCGGGTGTCCTTCGCGGCCAGCCCGTCAAAATGCACCTTGGCGGTGTTCTGGAACAGCCGCGTGGCGATCTGGTGCTCGGCCTCCTCGACGGTCATGCCGTCGACGTGGTCGATCTTCTCCCCGACCGCATAGTCGGCGAATCGGTGCGGGCTGCCGGCGAGTTCCGAATCGTAGGCGGCGGCCGAGAGGGGCGGCAGGGCGCCGGCGAGATCCCGCGGGTCGACGACCTTGGCGAGGGTCGGCACGTGCGCCTCGGCGATCGCGGCCGCGGGGTCGCGCTTGCGCACCAACACCCAGCGGCAATAGCTCAGCACGGTCTCGCCGGCCTCGTCGGACCCGACCGAGCGCACGTAGACCACGCCGGTCTGGCGGTTCGAACTCTCCTTGAGGCCGATCACCTCGGAGACGGTGGAGAGGGTCTCCCCCGGATAGACCGGCCGGCGGAAGCCGCCCTCCGCGTAGCCGAGATTGGCGAGCGCGTTGAGGGAGACGTCCGGCACGGTCTTGCCGAACACCATGTGGAAGGTGAGCAGGTCGTCGAGCGGGCTCTTCGGATACCCGAGGGCGCGGGCGAAGGCGTCCGAGGACTGCACCGCGAAGCGCGGGCCGTAGAGGCCGGTGTAGAGCGCCACGTCGCCCACCGTCACGGTGCGCGGGGTGGCATGGCGGATGGTCTCGCCGAGGCGGAAATCCTCGAAGAAGCGGCCGGGATTCGTCTTCACGGGCGGGCAGTCCTACTGCGCGTAAACGTAGGTTGCGGGCACGGCGTATTCGTGCAGCAGGCGGCTGATGAACAGCAGCAGCAGGATCAGGATGATCGGCGAGATGTCGACGCCGCCGAGATTGGGCAGCAGGTTGCGGATCGGCCGCAGCACCGGCTCGGTGATCCGGTAGAGCACCTCGCCGACCTGGGCGACGATGGGATTGCGCACGTTCACCACGTTGAACGCCACGAGCCAGCTCAGGACCGCGCTGGCGATGAGGACGTAGATGAAGAGCTGGACGACCGTGTCGAAGAGCCAGATCAGGGCGTTCATGCGGGTCCGCGTACTATCCTCGGGGCACCCGCGTCCCAGCGCCGGATCGGCGCGCGGCGGGCGACGGTGAAACAGGAATTGACAGGCTGAGCCGCCCGCGCCTACAAGGCCGGCGCCTCGACGGGGCTGTAGCTCAGATGGGAGAGCGCCGCAATCGCACTGCGGAGGTCAGGGGTTCGATTCCCCTCAGCTCCACCAGGCAGTTTTTGGAAACTGCGTGCCTGGTGGTCGAGACGAAAAACGCCGCTGTGTTCGCGGCTTAGCCGCGTCTCCGCGACGATTTATCAGTCTCCACCCCGTCGGACCACGGATAGGCGCCTGAACGAGGCCGCCGTCTCCGCTGCTACCAAACCCGTTTCCGCGCACTCGATTCGATGACCGATGCATAGGTCGTTCGCTGCGGGCGCACGGCGATGCGAACGCGAGCGGGTGCCGACGACGCAAGGATGGTAGCGCTGAAGTTCGGCTCCGACGGCAGGGGATCGGATCGCCCGGTGATGGACCCGGCACGCGTTGATGCGGTGGCGCGGCGATGCGCTCACAAGCCCAGGGCGCGTTCCTGCTCCGCCCAGGATACCGGCAATCCAGCTAGGTGCCCAACGCCGATGCCACGCGGCAGGCGACCGTCGACGATGGCCCGAACGATCCGCGGGGCAAGATGGGCGAGCGGCAACATCATCCGCACCGCGCGCTCGCTGCAGCCCTCGTGCAGTGCGATGGCCGCAGTACTCGCCGCACGCGCCGCAACGAGATGGTCGACCCAGGCGCGGCTGCGGGCGATGGCCGTGAGGATGCGCGCGCGGTCCTCGACCTTCATCGGCCGCAAGCCATCGCGCTCCACGCCCGGGGGCACGACGATCTCCCGGCGCCGACGATGCCCCGCAGGCGACCACGGGATGCGGATCGGATCACGCCCGTCCCCATCGACCAGCTCGACCAACAGCGAGTCAGGATAGATCGTCACCCCCGCGAGGTGGGTCGCGATCACGTCGGCGTCGCTGAGGACGTTGGGCACCGGAGCAGATGGCGAGGCGGACGCGGCAGGCGAGACAAGCGTCGCGCGCAGCGCCTGGACCACGCAGGCCTCGAGCGCGTGGGCAGCGATGCGCCGGACCGCGCAGGCCGGCCTGCCCCGGACCGCCGCCCGGCTGACGTAGTACCGGTAGCGCCGTGCGCCCTTGGCCGTGTGGCTCGGGGTCATCGCTTGGCCATGCTCGTCCCGGATCCGCCCGGTGAGCAGATGCGCGCCCTCCCGCCGCCGGGCGGTGTGCGCGTGGTGATTGGCCGACAGTTGCGCCTGTACCGCGTCGAACATCGCCGGGTCGACGAGGCCCATGTGCTGGCCCTCGTGCACAAGGCCCCGGTGACCAAGCCGGCCAACGTAGATCGGGTTGGCGAGGATCTTGTACAGGTGCCCGCGGGTGAACGCACCGCCTCCCACCGACTTGCCTTTACCATCGCGGCGTTCGGGCACGCGGATGCCGGTGGCCTCCAGCTCGGCGTGAAGCGCGCTGACCGTGCCGAGAGCGTGATAGCGGGTGAAGATCGCGCGCACGACCTCGGCCTGCTCCTCAACGACGTGCAGCGCGCGCGCCTCAACGCGGTAGCCCAGCGGCACGACGCCACCCATCCAGATGCCCTTACGCTTACTCGCGGCGATCTTGTCGCGGATGCGCTCGCCGGTGACCTCGCGCTCGAACTGGGCGAACGAGAGCAGGACGTTGAGGGTGAGGCGTCCCATGCTGGTCGTGGTGTTGAACGCCTGGGTCACCGACACGAACGAGGTGCCGTGCGCGTCGAACAGCTCGACGAGCTTGGCGAAGTCGGCCAGCGCGCGGGTAAGGCGATCGACCTTGTACACGACGATGACATCGACCCGGCGCTCGCGCACCGCAGTGAGCAGGCGCTGTAGGGCTGGACGCTCGAGGGTCCCGCCGGAGTATCCGCCGTCGTCGTAGCGTTCGGGCAGGAGCCGCCAGCCTTCGTGAGCCTGGCTCCTCACGTAGGATTCGGCGGCCTCGCGCTGGTTGTCAAGCGAGTTGAACTCCTGCTCGAGCCCGTGCTCGGTCGAGACACGCGTGTAGATCGCGCAGCGCAGCGTCGGGCGGGCGCCCGAGGGGGGATGCTGTGCGGCATTCGCCGAGCGCCTCGGTTTGACGCTCACGCCGGGGCCCTCCGCTCGCCTCTATCCCGCCCAGCCTCCGTCGCCGCATCGGCCCGTTCGCGCAGGCCGAAAAAGCGGGGGCCGTTCCATTTGGTACCGGTGATGGCGTGGGCGACGCGGGACAAGCTGGGGTAGGTCGCCCCGTCCCAGGCGTAGCCGGCGTCTAGCACGGTGACGGTGTGCATGCGCCCGCCCCACTCGCGCGATAGCTGCACGCCGGGGATGTGCCCGCGCCGGTCCGGCACCGGGACCGCGATGGCGGTCGGGATGGCCCCAGCGCCGGGCTCGGACCTGTCTCGTCCGACCGCCGTCCCCCGCCCAGCTGTGAAACGGCTGAGGACCTGCGCGGTATCGCGGTCGAGGTCGCCCAGCGCACGAATCTGGAGACGGTGGGCGAGGATACGGGCGCGCAGGGTGGGGGAGAGGCCGGGCGGGGCGGCGGAACCGAAGTCCCGCCGCCAGCGCCGGGCGAGGCTGGCGGCGTCGAGGCCGGCGAGCTCGTCGAGCGCGGCGGCGAGCCGGTCGGCGGCGGGGATGGCCCCCGCTCTGATCACCGCCCTCACCGTCTGCGCCGCGGCCGGTGAGCGCTGCTCGCCCATCAGGCTGCCGCCTGGGCCGCGACGGCCGCCTCGGCCACCGGCGTGCGCCGGGGCTTGCGCGCCCGGGGCGGGGCGGCGACTGGGGCTACCGGCGCGGGGATGCAGTAGGCTGTAGCGTCGTCTGGGCGCGCGGCCTTGAGCAGCGCCTGGCCGCCGGTGCGGATGCGCGACAGGGCGGCGCGGGTCGTGTGGGGCAGCCAGCCGGTGGCCGCGGTCAGCTCGGCGAGCGTCGCCCCCTGCTCGCGCTTCAGCAGGGCCAGCACCTGCGCCTTCTTGCTCGAGATCGCAGTACCGGCGGGATCGGCCGGTGTGGCGGCAGGAGCACCCGCAGCCACCTTGGCGCCGCGCGGCGGCTTGGGCGGGGCGAGGCCGATGGCCCGGTATCCGGCGGGGGTGAGGCGGTGCGGGCCACCCGCCTCGGCGGGTGCGATCACCATGCCATCGCGCAGGAAGCGGCCGAGCAGCCGCGCGTGGGTGGCAGGACTCATCGCGGCCGGGGGCGTCAGTCGACCCTCGTCCGCTGCGGCGGCCTGCAGTAGGCCAGCCTCGGTCCGGTTCAGGAGGACGGTCGTCGGGGCGGTGGCGGTGATGGCGGCGGCATTGGTAGCGGTCATGATGATCGTCTCCGTAGCGGCGGGTGAGCCCCGCCACCGGCCCGACCCCGCGATCGGCCCTGCGACGGGCCGGCGGGGTGAAGTGAGGATGACCGCGTGTAGCGGCCGCATGGGTACGGCCGCGTGCGAACGGACGGTCAGTCGCCGGGGTCGGTGGCCTCGGCGGCCTTTCGGTTGATGCGGCCGATGAGGCAGATGGCGCCGTGTAGGGTCTGGGCCTCGCTGAGGGGGACGTCGAGGTCGAGGACGATGCGCACGGCCTCGCGCTCGGAGCCGGCGCGGGCGCAGACCAGGGCGGCCTTGGCGAGGGCGGCGGCGTCGATCAGGTGGGCGCTGATGGCGGCCAGAGCCGCGGTCACGCTCAGGCCGGCCTCGCTCGTATCCGTCCGGCCCGTGGTCGTCTCGCTCATACCGTCACTCCGTGCGCGTAGCTGCCTAGGCCCGCGGCTGCGTCGGGCCGGTCAACACACACGCTCTGTTGGCGGCGACAGTCCAGTCGAAAGTACCGGATCCCGCCGACATCCGCGTCGTAGTCCGGGAAGGCCTCCGCCAACGCGAAAAATGGACCCTAGGCCTCCGCCTCGAAGCGGACGTTTTAGTTCCGACCCAACCTAGCCGTACCGGCAAGCATTAGGACCGCCCATAAGCGGACGCTCGTCGCCCGCGCCGCAACTTCGACTCGGGTGGCAAGCGAATTGTGGCTCATCGTCCGAAACCGGACTTTCAGACTTGCGTTATTTTCGGTCACTTAGGTGTGCCCGTTCTGTACCGCAAACCAGCGTAGTCCGTGAGTTGATTAGATACTGCTGTGGTTGTGAGCTTGGCAATAGTCCTAGGACGGCAAACGATTGGTGTCGCTTCTGACTATTACCTGGACTACTGCGTGACGTCCTTGTGTGTTCGCCGGCGCTTGGTTGAAGATCCAGTCTCATGGGCATCGGCCTCCGCACAGGGTAGCCGTGATGAACGAAGTCAACCCCATGCAGTCGACGATCATATCGAGGCAGATCTAACGCTTAAGTTTAGTAATTGCAGCTAAGGCCTCGATCAGAGCTGCCTCGACCTCCCCTACCTTGGCAAAGGTAAGATGATCTTGTCGTCCGACTGAAAGGAGGAACGCCTCCAGCATCTCCGGGCAGTGCCGTACAAGTTCGCGGAAGTGATCACCTTTAGGTGCGCAGGAACCAGCGAACCAGTTCTTGACAGTGCGTTCGCCAGCGCCGGTCCAGCCTGCAACCACCTTGACCGCCGATGGTCGCTCGCTGACTGCGCACCGCAGCACTTCCGAGACCATCTGCGCGAACGTCTCGCCCCGATCCGGCGGCAGGCGTCCGTTGCCATGAAAGGAATTGCCCTTTTTAGGAAATGACATTCCGTTCTCCACACGCTCTTGTTGCGCAGAAAGGACGGACCCTGATGCAGGACCGGTCTCAACACCTTTCAGGCGCCGTGGGATGAACTCAGGAACATCGCCGGACTTGAGCCAAATGCGGGGATCGACTCGGGCGGTCGCCTACGTCCGGATGTCGACCGACCCGCAACAGTTCTCCATCGAAAATCAATTAGCCGAGATCCGGCGATACGCGGACCTGCGCGGCTTCGAACTCATCAGAGTTTATGAGGATGCCGGGCGCAGCGGACTCACCATCAGCGGTCGGGAGGGACTCACAAGGTTGATGGAGGATGTGGCTTCCGGATCGGCCGATTTCGAGGCCATCCTGGCTTACGACATCAGCCGTTGGGGACGGTTCCAGAACGCGGACGAGAGCGCACATTACGAATTCCTGTGCTCGCGCGCCGGCATCCAAGTCCACTACTGCGCCGAACAGTTTGACAACGACGGAACGACCAGCTCCGTTCTCCTAAAGGCGGTCAAACGCGTCATGGCCCGGGAACACAGCAGAGAGCTGTCGGTCAAAGTATTCGCTGGTCAATGCCGTTTGGTGGAAAAGGGTTTTCGTCAGGGCGGCATGGCCGGCTTCGGACTGCGCCGGCTGCTGGTCGACGAGAAGGGTACTTCGAAGGGGGAGCTCGGCTTCGGCCAGCGTAAGGGCCTCCAGACCGACCGTGTGATCCTTGTGCCCGGGCCCAGCGAGGAGGTGTCAGTCGTCGAGCGCGTGTACCGGATGTTCGTCGAGGAAGGGCATGGCGAAACGGAGATTGCGTCAGCGCTCAATCGCGACGGGTTGCGTACGAACCTCGGGAGTCACTGGACGCGCGGCACTGTTCATGAAGTGCTGACCAATGAGAAGTACATCGGCAACAACGTCTTCAATCGGCGATCCTTCAAGCTGAAGCAGCGCCGGGTCGCGAACGCACCAGACATTTGGGTTCGGGCGCGGCGAGCTTTCGAGCCGCTCGTGGACGAAGTCTTATTCGAGCGGACGCGCGCGATCATCGAGGCCCGTAGCCAACGATACGGCGATGCGCAGTTGCTCGACCTGCTGCGGGACTTACTGCGGTGTCAGGGAGCACTTTCCGGACTTGCCATAGACGAGCGCGGGGACATGCCGTCGAGCAGCGTGTACCGGCGCCGGTTCGGCAGCCTGCTTCGAGCCTACTCACTAGTCGGCTATAAGCCGGAGCACGATTACCGTTACATCGAGATCAACCGCACACTGCGCAGGATGCACCCCGATGTCATCGCTTCGGTGATGACGGGCATCCGCGATGTTGGCGGCGAAGTCGAGCGCGACCCCATCACCGATTTGCTCACTGTCAACGGTGAATTCACCGCCTCGGTCGTGATCGCACGATGTCAAGAGACGAAAGCCGGCTCACTTCGCTGGCGCATTCGCCTTGACGGCCTTCTCGCGCCCGACATCACGGCCGCAATTCGGATGGACGTCGGGAACGCAACGGCACTCGACTACTACCTTCTGCCCGGATTGGACATGACCGTCCCACGGCTACGCCTAGCCGAGCGCAACGGCTTTTCCCTTGATGCCTATCGATTTGAAGCCCTGGATACACTGTTCGCGCTCGCCGCTCGGGCGCCGTTTGAGGAGAAGGTAGCATGAATACTCCCGCCAAACGTCGCGTCCAGATCATCCCAGTCGACCGCATCACCGTCCTCAACCCCCGGGTGCGAGACCAACGAAAGTTTCGCGAGCTTGTAGAGAACATTTCTCTTGTCGGATTGAAGCGCCCGGTAACCGTAACACCGCTGCCTGACAAAAAATCTTTACCGGCCTATGGCCTCATCTGCGGCCAGGGGCGACTGGAAGCATGTGTAGAGCTCGGGCAGACTACAGTCGCGGCAATCGTCATCGAAGCGGATGAGCGCGATTGCCTCGTCATGAGCATCGTCGAGAACTGCGCCCGACGACATCACCGTCCGGCAGATCTCCTAAACGATATTTCCGCTTTGAAGCAGCGCGGATATACCGACGCCGAAATTGCGAGTAAGATCGGCTGTACTCCGCAATGGGTGAACATGGTCGTGGGGCTGATCGAGAGGGGGGAGGAGCGGCTACTCGCTGCGGTTGAGACAGGCGTCCTGCCTGTCAGCGTGGCTATGGAAATCTCGCGGACCGATGACGAAGGTGAGCAAAGGCTCCTCGCACAGGCATACGCGGAGCGGAAGCTATCGGGTGGCAAGCTAGCCAAAGTCAGACGTCTTCTTGAAGCGCGCCGCAGGGGTGGCCGCGGCATGAACAAGACGTCTCATGGACGGAAGGATGGGGCAAAGCGTCCGATATCCACGGACGCCCTCCTGCGGATGCTGCAGCAGGAGGCGGACAAGCAACGGCTCCTGGTTAAGAAAGCCGAGATTACCCAGACGCGCCTACTCTTCACCGTGGAGGCTCTTCGCGTGCTCAGGTCGGACGAGAACTTCGTCAACCTGCTGCGGGCCGAAGGCCTCGCGACAATGCCCCTTGACCTGCACAATCGTATGACCGCGAGGACGTCATGACTGAGATTGTCCCCGTTCCTCTTGTTACGCTTGCTTTCGAGTACGAGTTGGTGACGCTGCCACTCGCTTCATTGCTGCCCGTCAAAAGCGTTGGACCCACCGTGAAGGCCAGCCAAAAGTACTTACAGATAGCGGCATCAGTGCGTGAGGTTGGGCTCGTAGAGGCGCCCGTGGTGGCCCGGGACAAGATGAGCGGGGGCCTTTACCTACTCCTTGACGGCCACCTTCGTGTTGAAGCACTAAAGGATCTTGGAGAAACAGAGGTAGAATGCCTCGTTTCTACTGACGACGAGGCATTCACATATAATCGACGCGTCAATCGCCTTTCGGCTGTGCAGGAGCGTGCTATGATTGTGCGTGCCATGGAGCGGGGCGTCTCGGCAGAGAAAATTGCAGCAGCTCTATGTATCCACCCCGTAAATGTTCAACGACGAGTGCGAATGCTAGATGGGATTTGTGAGGAGGTCGTCGCCCTCTTGCGCGACAAGCAATGCCCGATTTCCGCCTTCGAGATATTGAGAAAGATGAAGCCTCTTCGTCAGATAGAGTCGGCGGAACTTATGATTGGCATGAACAATTACTCAATTAAGTACGCGACGTTGCTTTTAGCTACAACTCCACAGTCGGCTCTCGTCGAAGAAGGCGCGCGAAAGAAGGCCAAAGGTGTCAGCCCCGAGATACTAGCTCGGATGGAGCGGGAGCTAGCCAAGCTTCAGGCAACGGTCACCTCCATTCAGGATAGCTATGGCCGTGATACGTTAGAGCTAACTGTGGTCAGGGGCTATCTAACCAAGCTCCTTAAAAATAATCGAGTGGTTCGATATCTATTCCAGACACGTCCAGAGTTTCTCGATGAATTTCAGGCCATCGCGGAGACTAAATTGACTCTGCCTGTGGAGGTAGCCGCCTAGGTTGGGCTTGGTCGCTGCAAATCATAAATCTTGAAGCTCAGCAATAGATTTGAATAACTGCACACTGAGTGGACGCGGGCAGACCAGAGAAATGTCAATGTTTGGCTCCTGCAGGTCAATCAAATAGCTGTAAAGCGGGCATTCCAGTGTTCCGCGATGGGACAAGCGGAGGAATGATATGACGTCAGCTTCCATGCACTTCCGCCTAAAAGCAGACCGGCAGAAAACCACCCGTTGCGGATCCTCGCGAATGGGTACCAACCGTGAGATTTTGACCACTAGGATGCCGGAAGCGGGTTCTCTGCCCGATACTCAGCCTCGCCGGAGAGGTCCTGCAGGAGGGCTGCCAACTCTACAAAGCTCACGAACACGTCCTTCCCCTTGTGGTGGCATCCAAGGCCGTTGTTCGTGATCCAGATTGACGCCGTAGGCATCGCGCCTGGATCAGCAGCATTCGCGATGTCGCTCCCGAAATGCTTGATCCGGTTGTTGAACAGGTGGACCCGCTCGCTGACCGAACCGTCACCTTTTGTGAAAGCCGGGGGCAGGGGAGGGTAGATCTTCGTTGCCCCATTTACGCAGGCAATCGCCACGCCGATCCGGAGGATGCAGCTCTCGAAACGGGCCACTGCGAGGTCATAGGCCATCGGCGCCGTACCGTTCGGCAGATGCGACAGGTACCGGCGGACGTACCGGCAAGCGGCGCGGTAGTCGAAGACCGCGGGACCGATATTGCGGATGAAGGTGCCGATCAGAACGACAGCCGCTCTACCGGGACCATCATCGACCTGCTGAATGATGTGGTTCCACCAGTATGCTAGCAGGTACTCTGGCATGATCTGCACGTCGGGAGCGGTACACTCCGTTAGATCAGCGAGGTTCGTCCCGAAATATGGATTGAGCACCGACGTGTGACCGTCAGTGGTTGGGAATACGAAGATGAAGTCGTCCTCGGTGATGTCCACGGCCGTCCTCCGTGAGCATTAATGCCGGCGACTGCGGAGGCGATCCATATTGTCCGGCGGCACTTTTCGACACCCTCCAGATGTCCCGAGACTGCCTCTCGGCGCAAGGGCTAGTGCCGTTGCTGCGTCGATCAACACTGCCGCGATCCACTTAACCGATTACGCGAACCTGTCCTGCATAATCATGCTGGCGAGCTGATCAGGATTGGGCGACGGCAATGAACCTCTTTCGGCTCGGGACTGCATTGGCGGCGGTCGGGGTCCTGCTGGTCGGCGGCTCCGTCGCATGGTGGCAGAAGCTCTACGGAGAGGTTGCCGCCGTCCTCGGGGCGCAGGCTGAACCACCTCTGCAATGTCTGTATTCGGTCGCTGGCGCGTGTGGTCAGGTAATCGAGCTGGCGGCCATGGTCGGAGCCAACCCGTATCGCCCTGGCTTTTTTTGGATCGGCGCAGTGGCGCTCGTGGTTGGCGGCGTCTTGGAGTTTGCCGCTAAACCACAGCAGAAGCGTACCAGCCCGGTCCAGGTCCGAGGCGAGGGAGTGGTGATCCCTGGCTCTACCCCTCACGGCATGAGCGCCGAGGAATGGGAGCGGTTCAACGCGGTCGCGTTCCCCACGAAGAGCAAGCCCTGACCCACAAACCGGCTGCACCAGAGTTGCAGCGTCATGCCCTGCGCGCAGCTCGTCCCTGAAGACGCTGGGCTTCCTCCTGCCACGCATCGCGCTCGGTACGCATTGCCTCGACCAGGGCGTGCATGTTGCCGGCGTCGATCGCGGTCTCAACCAGCATCTCTTGAGCCGAGGCCAGTTGCTCGCGCAGCTCTGCGTTTTCGGCCACGAGCGCGAGCAGCAGAGCGGTCACGACATCGCCCATTCCTGCTCCCGCGGACCTCAAGGTGGCGCGTCTAGCTGGGCACAAGCTCGGCCGCAATCGCGTCCGATCAGCGCGATTGCGCCGACGAGGCCGCACCGAGGCTTGCCGTCTCAAGACGACCTCGATGCTGCTCTGCCGGCGCTCGACCCCTGGCCGATCGCAGGGTGACCGTGGGCCGGTATGGTTAACGGATCCTTGCGGCTGCTGGCCCATTCCGGATCCGGCAGGATGCAGGTTGCGAGGCGGTGGTGCAGTTCAGCCGAGACGAGACTTATACGCCCGCTAACGACCCAACACAGTCGTTCAAATGCGGCCGTACGGTTCTCAAGAGCGGACCTATGCTCATCTACTACTATGGCAGAGATGAGCCTTAGACGGTCCTCCTAATCTGATCGACGACATTCCGCAAGGCGATGTGATGATTCGAGCCGGTCGGAATGCGATCGATGTGGGGCGTCAGCGGTTGTACGACGGATGACTCTCGATCTCTACGCGGTTATCGGAAAGATCACGCTCGGAAGCGTACTCGACCATCGCCTCGCGGACCACCGGAGCCGCATTCTCGTAGTAGGCGAGACTGACATGTTCGGTGACCGAAAAGATGATCTTGATGACGTCCCACTTCCCCCTAACCGTGGCAGGCACGTCGATCTCGGCAGTCATGGTGCAATCCAACGGCTGGTAAAATACTCGTTTTGCTTGTACCGAGCGAGCTTGGGGCCGACTTCGTCACAGATTTCTCCGAACGCATCACGCATCACGTTAAACTCGGCGTCATTGATGTAACCCGTTACGTAACAGACATCCTGATACTCGCCCTTGATGCGATTCCGCATCTTGATGCGGGTGGTTACCAGAGCTGTTTCGAGAGGGCGGTTTTTGTAAAGCGCCGTTCCGTAATCGAGTACGTGGGTTTCCAGAGACATTAACTCCCAGCGATCGTTGCGCTGTTCTCGATAATGCTCCGCGAGCTTCGGATAGAGTTGGCTGAAGCTGGCGGTCTGCGCACCGGTAGCGAAGGCACGGGCATCGTCACCGAGCGTCTGCTCGAAGAACCGAGCGCGCTCGCCGTACTGGGCGCGCAGCGCCTGTTCTTGCGCGGCACGCCGAACGCCTTCTTCATTCGCCTTGATCTGATCGAGTTTCCTGCGGTCATCGAGCTCTCGCTGCCGCTTGAACTGCTGTTCGGCGCTGCGCGTCTTGTCCTGCTCGATCAAGTCCCGAGTTTGGGCGACCTCCGCCGATTCGATCCACAGCGGGAGGTAGCGATGGCTGATCCCATCCCGGTTCATGGCTTCGTCGAGGGCTGTGAGATCGACTGCGGCGGCGTAGACTGCACCGCATTCACTCCTTTTCACCGCGATGAATGCGCCGTCGGCCGACGTCGCCGTAGCCACAGGCTGACCCGGCAGTTCATCGGCGATCCGGTCATTCAAACGCATCAGGATCGCCGCGTGGGCTTCGGCGTCCGCCGACGGCACCCGGCACAGCACGCTCGAACCATTGGGTACGACGACGAGGCCGAAGCCGTCTGCAGTCTTGCCGCGAACCTTGGCCTCGACCTCGTTCGCCTTGGCCGCTTCCGCCTGCTTGACCGCCGCTAGAGCGCTCGCGTCCACCGCGTTGAGACGCGAGAACAGGTTGCCGTTGACGGCATCCACCAAGCTGATCACCCGGTTGACCGGCTCACGCAGAAGGCGTTCCCGCTCGGCGAAGATGAGGTCTTGGCTGGCAAGATCGGTCGCGCCGCATGATGCGAGCGGCAGGTCGAGCTTCGCTCCGAGTGCGGCGCTGCGGTCGCGGATCTGACGGTTCATGAACACGTCGGAGAGCGGGGCGTGATACAGGCAGGCGGTGGCGCGCCCATCCTCGAATACCAACTCGCCGCGCAGGTTGCGTACGACCGACGGGGCCTTGCCGCTGTCGTTGTACAGGATGATCAGGTCGCCGCGGTCCCCTTCCATGAGGAAACGGCTTTTCGCCGTGACTGCCCGGGCGAGCCGAGCCGCCTCGTCGATGCGGGCGCGCTTCCCGGCATAGGCGTCTGCCAACTCCCCAAGTCGGGCATCGGAGGTCTCGGGCGCGATGCTCGCGACCTCGGCGACGAAGCCGCTGAGGAAGGTTTGAAGATCCTGCGGGATGCCACCCTTGAGGGTCGATTCGGCCTCGGCCTGATCACGCTTGAGGCGGTCGACGAGCGCGGTCCGGCTGCGCTCGGCCGCATCACGCTCGCGCCGACGCGCGTCCTGCTCGCGATCACGCTGCTTCGTCGCCTGCTGCTCCATCAACGCTGCTTGCGCCTTGCCGACTGTTTCGGGCGAGATCCAGATCGGCAGATATCGGAACGTGATGCCGTCGCGGGTGAGACCCTTCACCAGCGCAGCCAAGTCCGGAGCCGTGCCATAGACGGCCCCGCACTGCCCGCGCTTGATCGACAGAAAGGCTCCGTCAGCGTTCGCGGTCACCGTTGTCGTCACGCCGCGCAGTTCCGCCCTTAGCAGCGCCTCGTAGCGCTGCAGGAGCTGATCGTGCAGCACCTTGTCTCCGGTGGCGATCCGGCAGATCGTGCGGGACCCGGGACCGAAAGCGAGGACGGCCAAGCCGTCCGAGGTGCCGCGAGCGACTTCACTTTCCGCCTCGGCCGCTCGGATCCCTTCCGCTTGGCGTGCGGCCACGATGTCCGATTTCGGCACCGTGCCGCCGAGGGTGAACACACCCGTGTCGACGGCCGAGGCGATGGTCTGGAACACCCCGACCTGCGCACGCAGCGCACTGCGCTCGAAGACGACAAGATCTGCGCTCTGCTGCTGAGCGCCGCTGCATGGAGGCAGCGTCTCCTTGACCGGCGCACCGAGGCTGCGCGCCTTGGCGATCAGCTGCTCCAGGGCGATGCGGTCGCTCGGCGCTTCGGGCATCGCGCATGCAACAGTGCGCTCCGGGTCGAACACGAGGTTGCCGTCGAGACCGCGCACGACGGCGGCCGCGCGGGGCGAGCTGTTGTAGAGGAACAGCAGATCGCCGGGGTCGCCTTCCACGAGGAAGCGGTTCTTGTCGGTGATAGCGCGCTGGATCGCCTCAGCCTCCCGCATCCGTGGCTCGATCTGGGAGAGGCGCTGCTGGAGCGCCTCGGCGGCCTTGGGTAAATCCTTTGGCGCAGCACCGTCGAACTGCTGGACGAGCACGGCGAGGTCCGGCCGGAGGTCTTCCGGTACGGGACCGGCCAAGAGGGCCTCGATGCGCTTGCGCTGCTCGTCGATCTGGCGCTGTGCCTGCAGGCGCGTGCCGCGATCCCGCTCCTCGACAGCGAGATCCGTGAGGTAGCTCTCGTAGCGCCGTGCGACGGCGTCGATACGCGCGGGGAGGCTTGGGTCGGTGATGAGGGACACGTTCGGCGCAGGCGTCGAGCCGCGCCCAAGCTTGGCGGCGAGCCCATCGCCGAGAAAACCATCGGCGTCCATGCTTTCGGCCTCGGCGAACGCCACGAGCGCTTTGCGCGTCACACCGCCGTAGACGCCATCCGCGGTCGCGTCGGCAGGCAGGTAGCCGGCGCTACGCAGCGCCTCCTGAAGGCGAACATGGTCTTCCAGCGACCGGGCGAGCTCCTGCCGGGCCGAGACCGGCCCTTCGCGACCCACGCGAGCCGACCACGCGTCCCGCTGACGCTGGTAGGTTGCGGCGATACAGGGGATGGCCTTCCGAGCGGCCGCCGTGGTCTTGCCGGTCTCCGGGATCCGACAGGATGCGAGTGTGCGCTTCACGAGGTCGTTCGAGGCCTCCTTGAGCTCGGCCGCGGCGTCCGGGTGAATCTGACGGAGCGTGTAGAACGCCCGGGCCATGTCGAGATCGACGCGCCGCAGGCTGGCATCCTCACAGATCAGGGTGGGGAGGGGCGTATTCGCCCGCTCGCAATCGAACGAGGGGCCGAGGTCGCGCGCCGGACCCGCCGTCTTCGTCGGTGAGGTTGCCCGGGGTGGTTCGGAGATTGACACGGCATCCTTGCGCAAGTCGGCCAGACGCTTGCGCAGGCCATCGGGCACATCCGCCTTCGTGCGGGCTTCGGCCTGCGCGCGCAGTCCGCTCATGCGATCGAGCGCGGCCATGCGCAGGGCTTCAGCCTGCGACAGCGCGCTCAACCCGCCGATCTCGCGATTGAGCGATTCGGTATCAAGCGCGGACGGTCCGGTGCGTGCACCGAGCTGCTGATCGATGCGGATCTGAATCCGGGCGATTTCGGACCGGACGACAGGGGACGGATCCCGCTGGTAGGCCGTCAGCGATCCCTTGAGCACCTGAAGCTGCTCGGCACGTCCCTGCGCCTCCGCGCGGGCCCGGCGCGTCTCACGCGCCTCGCCGGTCTCGACGTCGGCCACGATGATCCGGGTGCCCGAGAAATGAAGGTCGATTGCCTCCCGCGGCTCGACGGGTTGGACGCGGCCATCACCATTCCGGTAAGCGAACGTCTGATTGCAGGTCGTTGTGATCGACCATCCGCTATCGTCCGGCACCGTGCAGCTGTAACCGCGCCTGAGATTCGGCTCCGTGAAGCGTCGGCATTGGGCGAAAACCGCGCTCAACCGTCCATCGTCCGGGCCGATGCCGCGCTGGGCCAGACCGGCGATGGTAGTATTCTGGCGGGCAAGAGCTCGATCGAGGCACGAGCGATCCGCACTCGGGAGTCGTGCCCAAGCCTCGCGTGCTGCTTGCGCTTGAGCGGCACCGATCAGGGTTCCGAAGATGTCGACCGGCGAGATCTGCGCGCGGGCTTGGCCTGGAAAGGCGGCGGCTGCCGCCAGCAGAATCCCACACCACCTTCCCCGCGCCATGACCGTGCCCTGCAGCTTCGTTTAAAGCTGTGTCGCCGGTTCCGATTCCCTATTCAAGGTTGCAAAAGACACGCAGTGCGGGTTTGTGCTGCGATCGTAAACCGTTACAGCGCTCAGGTTGGCGCATCCGAGCCACACTTTTGGCAATGACCGGCGACAGGTAAAATAGCCGCCCTAATCGAAGCCTTAGATTTGCTGAGCATTGCTTTGCAAGAGTCCCGGTGGACGAGAGTGTTTGCACACTCTCTGATGCGGTAACTGGTACAACCACGGATGGAGCAGCTTATTTAAGGGGAGTATTCCGGCCCCTAAGCCTGGACTGCGACGTCCGCTTCCAACGATACAACGCTAAGAGCGGACGGGCGGCTTTCCACCCAACCCGGTCATAGGTCGTTGTCTATCGTGCTGCCACGAAGCAGACCTTCCGAGGGTCTGCGAAGGGTCGTGAGCGGTCCCCACGGCTATGTCCACTTGATGCAACCGCTGTCCAGAAGCGGACAGGCAGGAAACCACCCAGAGCAGCCATCCTGCTTCCGACCCAACCCAGCCGTGCGAGCAGTCGTCAGCGCTTCCCAGAAGCAGTCATGCATCGGCCGTCCGGCAATTTCGGTACGGGGTGGAAAGGAGATCTACGCGCCCTGCTGCGTCTCGGCCAGTCGTTCGAGGGCCACCCCGTCAAGCTCGTAGTACACTTTGTCGGACCCGTTTGCGCCTAAGCCATCGTATAGCGCCCGCGCTGCCGTGTTCTCGGCTGAAGTGGACCACTCGATCCTAGTGCTGCCTGCGGCTTTCGCCCCTCGTGCAACCTCGGCCATCAATGCCTGAGCGACGCCAAGGCGACGCGCAGCATGGGCCACATAAATCCGCTGGACGTAGGTAAACGCCAGCAGCCCACGAACGGGGTACAGCGACGTGTAGGTGGCGAAGCCCAGCAATCGGGCATCATCGTGAGCCACGGCTATGTTCACCCTCTGAGCTTGCCGGATGACATCCTTGGCGACCGCCAGATCAGGATCGACCGTAACGCCGTAGAAATCAGTCATCTCGATCATCAGGTCAGCGAGGGCCGGAGCATCATTCTCCTGAAAGCTGCGCACCCGAACCATGCGGCGACTCCTTTGTGACGACCTTTCTAGCTTCGGTACACCGCCAATGCTGCACGTGCCACCAAAGCTCCTGCAACGGATCGCTAGTCGGCGCGACGGCGATGTCTGCTTCTGCCACTTCTCGCTCGAAAACAGACCATCGCAAATCCCCCTCAGCAGCCATCCCGGTTCCGATCCAACCCGGCCGTCTGGATCGCCATGGCCGCGTCCCGTAAGCGGTCATTGGTCGGCTGTCTGGCAACTTCGGCTCAGGGTGGTGGGCGGACCATAGCGTTTCGCCCGAAAGCGGGCGTCTCGCCTATATCCCGTTGCGCGTATGGCAACGAGACTGACTACTTTCGGGAAGCTTCACGAGGGCCCGAAGCCCAAACCCAATCCATCGGTTGTGCATCTGCGTTATTTACAACTTCCAACTGTATGCTATGGTTAGCAGCGCTGCCGGGCGACGATGATCGTAAACGACCGCCCGAAGGATCGAGTTGGTGTTCCACGTCATCGTGCTGAGGTTCAGCATCTGATCGCAGGGGGCATGATATGGTGGTAGTGGTTCTCGACCCTCGGACCGGCAAACTCATCCAGATCCGTGTACCGCCTCGACCACCGTCCAAGCCGGCAACGCAATGGTCAAGATGCTTCTGTCTTCAGTAGGAGCCGAGGTTTCGTTCACTCAGTTGAGCCGCAGCCGCGATCCATCACTGCGGGCCAATGCTTGGCCGATCTTAAACAAGGCGGCTTTGACCTCCTTCAAGCCTGACGTCGCATCGTGCTGCTCCATTAGCGAGTACACGATGATGAGGTGGTCCGCGATGGTATCGAGGGGTGACACGGCCTGCGTGGCCACCTGTGTCGGCGGCGGGATGAACCTCTCGATCCCACCGTATGCGGCGATCTCAGTTGCCTCTGTCGGCGCAAACTCGGTCATGGACCCGAGATAACCGAGGAACGACCGCCCCGGCGGTCCAAACGAGGGAACGCCTCCTGCCGCGAGCCATCGCACCGACCCATCCGCGCACCGAATGCGGAACCGGACACAGAACTCGGCCTGTGCCTTGGCCGCCTCTGAGAAGATGGCCCTGACAGCATCCTGATCGCTTTCCAGGACTGGTGTGGTCCAGCCGTCCCGGTATGCCATCTCGCGCGTCTGCCCGGCGTAGGCGTTCCATTCGAGACAGATGTACGTGATTTCGCCCTGGGCGTCGGTCGTGAAAATCACCGGCACCTCCCGCATCAGTCCGGTTGGGTCAACATTCCACTACAACCTTTGAACACACAACTTGTTCGGGCTACAACTCGGCGGAATGGTATCTCCAGCCACCTTACACGACGGACAACCGTTGGAGGGCAACATGCGGAACGAGAAAGACGCTCGTCATGAGAATTTAAGACGGATTGCAGATGCGCTCCGTATACCCGTCGATGATTTATATGGATCTGGCGAACATGCCGGACAGTACATGCAGACTAATCGCATGTTGACGTTGTGGGGTAAACTATCGACAGATCAGATGCGCGAGAACGCACTGAATTAAATTAGAGCGATAATCAATAAAAATAGATAGTGTAGCATATATTGCGACGTGCTTAATCGGCGATCATGATTGGTTCGTAGTTGCCCTCCATCATTAGCCTACGCTGTGGCCGATACAAACGCACAACCTTATCTCAAAAAGTGGTTGCAAGCGGACCTGCTCAGAGTCTGCAATGGGTGGCAATCGGACCTTGATCTTTCGTCCTAACGCGGACGTGCCACATCCAACCCAGTCTTACCGTTAAGGCCGACGCGCGCTGTGCCGGGACGCTGACGAATGAGGCAGCGATCCATTAGTGCTTGCGTGATGGAACTGCTCTGCTGGAACGAGGCCTTCTAGAGAGGACGTTACTCGGTACGACATGCTGGCTCGCAGGTTCATTCAGTCTGCTTTGCCGAGATGCGGTTGTGGCGATACGACAATAATAATTGCCAGCCTGAATGCTAGCTCTTTGTTTCCTTGAGGGGACGCGACGCGAATGGCTCACTCAGCTACTAATCGCGCAGCAGCTCGGGCTTTTGCCCGTCCGGCAAGATCTCCTTGATATGCTCCCGGACTATCTCAGCCAAAAATGGCTTGCCGAGGAAGCGTGCCCCCTCCGGTAAGTCGCCGGAGCAAGGGCGAGCCTTCCCGGATGCGAGGACGATCGCGATGTGCGGCCACCGGCCGGCCGTTTCCCTGGCGACGGCAAAGCCATTGCGGGACCCAGGCATCTGTACATCGGTGAACAGCAGAATGATCAGGGCGTGCTTCTCAGCCAGCAGGGCCATGGCTGCGGCGCCGTCTCCGGCCTCGAAGGTGTGGAACCCCGCCTCCTCCAGGACGTCCATCGCGGTCATACGGATCAGCGCATCATCGTCCACGACGAGGGCGTAAGGCACGTGCGATACAGGCAATTGGAACCTCCTGAAAGTACCCCAGGCTTGAGAAAGGTTCGGGGGCGTCGCGTTCCAGCAGAGTGCGGACGCCGGTATCGCCCAACCACGGGGCAGCGCCGACGAGGTTAGGTCGGCGCTAGGCGTTGCCGCAGCCAGCGCGTCGCCTCCTCCAGGTCCAGGAAGGTCGGAGACTTGTTCCCCTGCAGCCGGCCGAACCCCGCTTCCAGAAACCAGCTTCCGACATTGGCGTGCTCGGGTTCGGCGAGGCGGACAAGAACCGCCACAAGGAGGCCGTTGGCGATCACCAGCATGCCGTCATGGTCGGGGCTACCCGTGTCGACCGCGATCGGCTGCAGCACGATCAACGTCTCGACGTTGCCCCGCTCGGACATCGGCTAGCCTTCCTGGGCTCGGCCGAGCCAACTCAGGTCGTGGCGCTCTCCCCAACGGGTATTGCGCAGGTGCAGGTAGTTCGGTGCGAAGCTGCAGAACGCCTTTAGCTGCTCGACGTCGAGAATGGTCAGCACCCGGCGCTTGAGGTGGATCAGGCCGAGGGCGCGCAACCCGCGTAGGGTTCGGTTCACGTGCACGTCGGACAAGCCGATCATGTCAGCGATCTCGGTCTGCGTGAGTGGGAACGCGTAGCTATTATCGGTGACACGCCCCACCGCCTCCAAGCGCATCAAAAGTTCGCAGAGGAGGTGAGCGATGCGCTGGTCCGGAGCGCGTGCGCCCATGTTGACCAGCCACTCTCGTAGGACCGCACCGTCGACCAGGGAGCACCACCAGAAGGCGCGCGCGATGCTCGTGTGATGCGCCGTGATCTCATCGATAGCCTGACGGGGGATGTCCACGACCTGGCACTGCGAGATGGTGCCGATGGTGTGATCCATCTCGTCGAGGATGAACACGTTCAGGTCGCAGAAGTCACCTGGTACCAACAGGGCCATGATCTGCCGCTGGCCGTCCGGAAGGACCTTGTACCGGCAGGCAAAGCCGTCGAGGATCAGCAGGACGTTGTCGGGCTTGTCGCCTTCCCGGATCAGATCCTGGCGCGCGCCGACGTGCCGAACCTTGAGTATCAGGTTGTTCAAAGCCCAGCGAGCTTGGTCGGACAGCGGCTCGAAGCTCTCGAGCTTCCGCGTCAGCGCCTGCTGCATTAAACCGCCCTCCCAAAAGAGAGAACGAGGTGATCGTTCGAAAGGTGCCTCTCGAAGGAACGCCAGACCGAGCCCAGTCGATCTAGCGACGACACCGCGAGCACGACATTGGATGCCTGCGCCCTGTCCAGTGATCGATGATCCGCCCGGTAAAAGACCCCGCCACCCGAACCGGGCGACGGGGCTTGAGTACGCTTGGGTCGGAAGGAGCCGTGCAGGCGATGAAGGGGCAAGGAACGCTCGCGCAGCTCGCTGCGCTCGCAACATCACAGCTACAGCTTGCTACCCATGGCAGTGACCGGAGATGCCCATCCGATCAAAAAGCAGGTTTCACCGAAATTTACCCTCAATAGAGGCCAGGTACCCCAAAGCGGTGATTAATTTTTCGTAAAAGGTTCGCGCAATTGTCTTTTGATAAGGGGACGGAGCGCAGTTTCCGTAGCCTGACGATAGCTTGACACTTCGTCATGCGAGACCAACGCGCGGGAGCCGGCAATGGCAACAGGAGCTCTGTGGGATCGTCTCTCCCTGGCGCTGTCCCCCGGCCCGAATGGCTACGGTTCGCCTCGACGCCGGTCACCTCCAATGCACCGCCTGTTCGACACCGGAACGATCGAGGCGGTGCGGCGTGGCCTGTGGTCCGTTGAGACCCTCAGCCGGTGCATCGTCGAGGCGAGCTCGGACTGCATCGAAGTACTCGACCCGCAGGGCAATCTCCAATTCGCCAACCCGACCGCGCTGCAGCAGCTGCGCAGCTGCGATACCGCTGAGAACGAGGGAGAACCATGGTCCCTATCCTGGCCCGAGGAGGCGCGGGCGGCCGTTTTAGCTGGGCTCGAAGCCGTGCGCGAGACCGGCGTCGCCCGCTTCAGCCATTGGCGTCCGGGGATCTTCGGAGAGGCGCGCTACTGGGACGTAGCCCTCTCGCGCATGCTGGACGATGACGGGGGTCCCATCGGCCTGCTTGCGGTCTCGCGGGACATCACCGCATCGGCGAAAACCCAGGCCGATCACGAATTGCGCAGCCGTGAACTGAGCCACCGTCTGAAGAACGTCTTCGCCCTGGTCAACGGCCTCGTCACCCTCTCGGCACGCGACATCCCGGTAGTGCAGCCGTATGCACGGACGCTGCGGGATCGGTTCACCAGCCTCGGTCGGGCGCTGGAGTACCTGCACGCGTCGCCCCAGGATAAGGCTGCGCCGCGTCCGGCGCAGACCCTGCAGGCGTTACTGCGCGCCTTGCTGATGCCTTACGACGGCGTGGGCAGCGCGCATCGCCGTATCCGGTTCTTCGGCGGAGCGGATGTTCCAATTCGCGACACGGCGTTGACCAGCCTCGCGCTGATCATCCACGAACTCGCGACGAACGCGGTCAAGTATGGCGCCCTATCTGGTGATACAGGCACTGTCAGTCTGAGCTGTCGCCGCTACGACAAGAGCATCAGCCTGATCTGGTGCGAGCGTGGTGGACCGCCGATCGCGCAACCGCCGGAACATGCTGGGTTCGGCGCAACCTTGGTCCAGCGCAGCGTCGGCGGCCAGCTCGGCGGCAAGATCGCTTATCACTGGTGGCCCGAAGGCCTGCGCGTGGTGATATCTATACCGATCGATCTGCTGAAGCAGACGGAGGCGACCTGACTCACGCTGGCAGACCTCGTGATGCTCAGCGCTGATCCAATCCGCTTGGACAAGCACCAGGTTGCGACCATCGAAAGCAGACACGAACTCGTGCGGCTGGATGCTGCCGACGATGTAAATGGGCTGGCGGTCGCACGCGGTCAGGTCGAGCTGCGGAACCGCGTAGCTTCGCAGATACAAACCAGCTCTCGCTGCGTTCGGTCAAGATCGGACACAGAACTGGATCAGGCTGCCCGCAAACAGACCTTCTGAACTTCCGAGAAGGGTCGTGAGGGGTCCCCACGTCTATGTCCGCTTGATGCAACCGCTTTCCAGAAGCGGTCGTGCAGGAAACCACCCATCCTGGTCGCAGGCGATGGTCAACCGAGTTGCCCGTTAGCGGACATTCCCAGGGTCAGCGAATGGGTCGACTCCGGACGGACGGTCACCTGAAACTGAATGTCCGCTACCGGGCGGTCAGCTGATGTCCGCTCATGGCGCGAAGCTGCGGTCTGGAATGGCAGGGTTTGGCCGAAAACTGCCAGTCCGCTTCGGGAAATGCATGTTGGAGAAGCTGACATGCATTTCCCGAAGAGGTGTTGCAGTCACGTGGTTGAAACATGTCAGATTGCACTGAACAGGATCGAGCACCAGCTACCTACTTCACCTTCCTTCCAGGAGGTGGGGCAGGATCATATGTTCTCATACAGCGATGAAGGACGTCGAGCCTGTACTTTTCTGCCCGCTCGCGGTGGGTGACCGGCAGGAAATTGGCCACTCCTTCGATGAAGCTATCCGCCGCTTCGTCGCCGGTCAGTGGGTAGTGCGTATCACCGGTCCAATGCACCAACACGACGTCCCCGCCATTGACGAGGCTGCCGCGCACACGCTCGACCAAGCGCGCCACGTCATCCAGGTCGAGGTAGTATACGACCTCCGAGAGCAGGATCAGGTCGAACGAGCCTGCCGGCCATTGGCCGGGGACCTGCCCGAGTTCGAAGTGGACGTGGTCGAGGTCGCGGCAGCGTTCCCGCGCTTGTGCGAGCGCCAGCTCGGTGAGATCGAGACTGATGAGCGCGTCGCACCGACTAGCGAGCTGCCGCGTAAGTACGCCGATGGAGCAGCCGATCTCTAGGACGCTAACGTAGCTGTCCCGCGGAAGGGCGGCGAGCGTCGCGGCGTACTTCCCACGCTCATAGTCGCTCGTTTGAAACTGCCAGGGGTCTGGGTCGGCGGCGTAGCGTTCGTCGAAATAGCTGGGTGGCAACGTGCCGGCGTATCGGGTCAAAGGATGCCTCCCAGCGTGAACAGGTCACTGGCCGTTCCGTCGGCCGTCAGGATCTCGGCCGCCGCCGTGGTGAGGGCCCGGTCCGGCGCGGGTTGCCGCAGGTAGGTGGCGAGGTCGCGTGAGAGCCGCTCAAGGGGATGTTCGCGCAGGAAGCCCTGCAGGCCGACCGAGCGTTGAGCGAGCTGCAGAACGTCGAGACCGGCTTTCTCCACCGCGAGCCGGGCCAGGTTGACGAAGGCGACGATGCGCTCGGGCGCAAGTTCGTCCTCGGCGACGGTCAAAGCGGCACGCTCGACCCATTGCCGGGCGCCCTCGACCGCGATGGCGCCCTCGCCGAGGCGCGCGAGCTGGTGTGGGTCGCCGCCGCGGCCCGTCGCGGAGAGGTGCCCTCGCCAAGCGTCGAACACCGCCTCGATGCCGCCGAGCTGCACCGCAGCGAACCGCCACGCGCCGCCCGAGAAGGTCGGCTGGCGGTGGTAGTCGTCCCACCCGCCCAGGATCTTGTCATCGCTCACGGCGATGTCCTCGAAATCGACGGTGCCGGTCGCGGACGCACGCATGCCGTGGGCATGCCATCCCGAGAGATCGGCGCGACTGCCGGCCTTCAGCGGCACAACCAGCATCAACGGCGAGGCGCCGGGCTCGCGCTTGACTGTTACTAGGGCGCGGGTGACGAAGCCGGCGCCTGACGCGAAGGTCTTCACGCCGCGAAGCCGGCAATCTTCCCCCAGTCGTAGGCAATTGCCGGGCAAGTCCGTGTTCCAGACCCCAAACAGGTGGCCGTCAAGGGCGTCGGCGAAGAGCCGCGCGCGCTGGCATTCATCGCCGTACCGGGCGACGAGCTGGAGCGCATTGACGTGTCCCTCGTAGAGCCGCCCCAGCGCAAGGCTGCCGTAACCGACGAGGCGCAGCACCGCCGCGAGCTGGCACGTGCCCAGTTCCTCGCCCAGGCCGACGCCACCGTCGTCGGAAGGTATCGGCGCGGCGAGCAGGCCCAGGCGGGCGAGGTCAGCGATGTCCTCGACCGGGAAGCCTTCGTCTTGGTCCTGTTCACCTGCGCGCCCGGTCGCGGTGACAGCCACCTGCCTGGCGGCCGCGACGGGGTCGTAGGCCAGGTTTGCTGGGGTGATCTGGTCCATGCGCCTTCCTCCCATTAGGCCGCAGTCGCGGCGATGTCCTTGACCGTGCGGCCGGTCAGGACCGAGCGCGGCTGCTCCTCCAAGATATCCGGATCGCTCCGCTCGCGTGCGGCGGCGCCGTGCGATTTCACCAGCAGCCAGGAAACATGCCCCTCGCAGAGCCGAGATTTCATGCGCTCAAGACACCAGCGGCCGATTAGCTTTTCCCCCTGTAGAATTAAGGCAGCCGACCCCGTTGCGAGGGCTGCGGCGCAGTCGCCGTCCGGCTCCCCGGTCGCACGGTCCCAGAGCAGCATGAGGACGGCCCCGTGGTGACCCATTGCGATCACACCCTCAAAATCACCATCGTCCAGGGCAAGATCCTCGACCGCGACGGTGAGGCGGTGTTCGCCCGCGACGAGGCTCGGGCCGCGCGTAATCGCCCAACCCTTCAGAGCAACGCCGATCTCCAGCCGGAAATCATGATGCAACCGGCGTGCAGCGTGGTTCTGGACGCAGTAGACCAGGGGCTTAAGCATGGCCCGCCCGCTCCGCCGAAGATTGGGCGGCGCCCTCCACCGCTACAGACTTCGACATGTGCAAGCGGCTGAAGACTTGGCGCCCGGAGCGGAGCAGGTTCAGGACGGCGCGGGCGCGCCGAATCTGTCGGGGGAGTTCGGCAGGCCGCAGCGGGCGATATATGAGCATGGGGCTTGCCGCTTCCGTCGCAGCGAGAACGGCGCCCAGCGTGGCGAGGTCAGCAATCGTCGCCGCCACATCTCCCCGGATGCCGAGCCATGGGGCCCAGAGCGCCGTGCGACCGAGGCGTCCCGAGGCCCGTAACTGACCCATCCGGCGACGCCAGGCGAACCGGAACAAAGCCCGCGGCAGCGGCTCCAGGCGCGGATCGCACGGGCTCTCGGGCACCTCGCAGCGCAGCTTCATCGTGTCGGCAGCCCCGCCGGGCGCGCGCCCATCGAGCCGTCCGGAAGTCACCACGAGGATTTCTGGGTCGTGACGGACCCGCGCATCGCTCGACAGCAGGGAGGAGACGAAGGCCTTGTCCTCGCCGACCGCGAGCGGCGGCATGCCGCCGACATGCCGATAGGTGGCTAAGCGGACGGCGAGGGTCGCGCCCGAGGTCGTCCAGTGCCGCGGCCAGGGATCGTGCGCGACCAGATTGATCCGTGCTTCGAGCTCCGTGAGCAGCGCCTCGTAGGCGCCCTCCAGCGCACCGCGCGCGTGCAAGGATGCGGGTAGGCGCGCGGCATCCGCCTCGTCGAGGGCAATCCGGCCGGCCACGGCATCGACACCCTCCGTGATGGCGGCGAGGTTGCGGGCGACCCAATCGTCCGGGACCCGACTATCCGCGTCGGTCGTGAGGATGACACCGTCCGGCGTACCGCTCTCCTCCAACCACGCGGCAGCGGCCTCCATGGCCTCCCGCCGTGCCCATCCCGCATTCGCCTCGGCATACGCTCGCTCGATTATTCGAACCGGGCGACTCACCGACGTGCGCAGGGCTGCGACCACATGGGCGGTGCCATCCGTGCAGTTGTTCAGGAACAGCAGGACGCCAAGCCCGCTTCCCCCAAGATCTTTCTGCCCGTCGAGAGCGCGCAGGCAATGTCCGATGCGTTCGGCTTCATTGAAGACTGGAACGGCGACCACCGCTCTGAGGGCCTGGTTCGGCATTCCTTGATCGACAAGTGAAACCACAACTTCTTGCTCGGTCAGCACGAATATCTCCGGCGAGCCGGGTTATGCGCCGGCACCACGCAAACCTGCCGCGCGGCACTCCTGTTCTGGGGCCGAGCCAGTTTTTATCCGGCGACGTTGCCGCACCTGACACGGATCACATGCAGCCAGCTTTTAACCTCGGTGCTCTAAATTTCGCCCTAGCCGGCGCACGCGAAGGTTTTGGGCCCTTCCTCGGCGTGTACCTGCAGAAGCAGGGCTTCGACCCCGCCGCCACTGGCTTCGCCATGGGTCTCGCCGGCTTCGCGGGTCTGCTCGCAACGACGCCGGTCGGGGCGCTGATCGACCGAATCACGTACAAGCGGGCGGCCCTTGCAGCCGCCGTCCTCGCCATCGCCCTGGGCGCCGTCGCCCTGATCGCCACCGACAGCCTATGGCTGATCGGCCTGTCGCAGTTGGTCATCGGTGTCGCCGACACCAGCATCGCGCCCCTCGTCGCGGCGATCACGCTAGGCATTGTCGGACAGAAAGCTTACGGCCACCGGGTCTCGCGCAACGAAGCGTACAACCACGCCGGCAACGCCGCGAACGCCGCATTGTCGGGCGTGCTCGGCTACACCCTTGGGCTCGGCTACGTCTCCATCGCCATTGTGGTGATGGCGGTCGCCTCGTGTGGGGTGCTGCTGACGGTAGACCAGAGCAGCATCGACCATGGCACGGCGCGCGGCGGTGAGCAGGACGAGCGATCGACGCTGCGCGTGCTTTTCGAGACGAAGCCGCTCCTGATCCTGGCGGCCACCGTGTTCGCATATCAAACCGCCAACGGCGCCATGTTGCCGTTCCTGGCGCAGGCACGCACCGCGGCGGGCGCCGATCCGAGCCTGACCACCGGCGTGATGACCGTCGTCTCGCAGGTCACGATGGTTGGGGCTGCGCTGCTCGCCGCGCGCGTCGCGAAGGGGCGTGGGCACGCCGGCGTACTCACCATCGCCCTGGGGCTTGTCGTGGTTCGCGGCATCTTCGCGGCGTTCGCCACTTCCTGGCTGCTGGTCATCCCGGTGCAGGTGCTGGAAGGCTTGGCGATGGGCCTGGGCGGCGTTGCTATTCCGGCTCTCGTGGCCGAGATGATGGAGGGCTCCGGTCACGCCACAGCCGGCCTTGGCGGCGTCATGACCGCCTACGGTGCGGGCGCGACCGTGAGCCCGTTGCTCGCCGGCCTCGTCGCGCAGTACTTCGGCTTCGCGGCCTCATTCTTTTCCCTGGCAGCCGTCGCGGGCATCGGCTTGGCCGTGTGGACGGTAGGCCGCCGCCTCCTGGGCACGAGCGCTCCCCCGGGGCACACTGGCGAGGCGTCTGCCGAGCCGGTGTGACGGCTCGGAGCATGCAGCATGGTTGTTCGAACGGGAGCGAAGGCTTGGGCTAGCGTCCTGACGAGCTCCTTCCCTGCCTTCGTGCTGCTTCAGGGCTCGCTCTACGCCGCCTATGGGACGGAATCGCCGTTCCTTCCGAGCTTCCTCGGCGAGCGCGGCCTGATACCGGGGGAGATCGGTGCCGTGCTCGCGGCGGGCACGTTGATGCGCCTCGCCGCGGCACCCGTCGCGGGTCACCTCGCCGACCGTTACGACGCGACCCGGGCCGTACTCGGTGTTGCCGCGGCCGCGGCTGGGCTAATCTCCTTCGTTTACCTCACAGGATATGGCTTCTGGCCGTTGCTGGCGGTCAGCGTGCTGCACGCGAGCGCTATCGCGGCTCTAGCGCCGCTCGCTGACGCGCTCGCGCTCACCGCCGCCGAGCGGGAGGGCACGTTCTCCTACGGCTGGGTCCGGGGTGCCGGCTCGGCGGCCTTCGTGTTCGGAACCCTAGTGTCCGGCCTGCTCGTCGCCAAAGCCGGCTTGGCGAGCATCATCGTGTCGAGCGGCATCCTGTTCCTCGCTATGGCGGTCGCAACGAGCCGCGTTCCAGCTGCCCATCCACAAGAGGAGCGGCCGAGCCTCGGCCTCGGTGGCATCCGTGAGCTTCTCGCCTCAGCGTCGTTCCGCCGGATGCTCCTCGTGGCGGCCCTGGTCATCGGCAGCCATGCCCTGAACGACGGCTTCGCGGTGATCCGCTGGCGCGAGGCGGGCATCGGACCCGGCACGATCAGCCTGCTCTGGTCGGAGGCGGTCGCATCCGAGGTGCTCGTGTTCGTATTCGCCGGTCCCTGGCTGCTGGCGCGCCTAGGCGTTGCGCGAGCCACGCTGATGGCTGCTGGGCTTGGCGTGCTACGGTGGTCGGCCATGGCGACCACGGCTGCGGTCCCTGTGCTGGCGTTCGTTCAGCCGCTGCACGGGCTGACCTTCGCGCTGCTGCACCTCGCCAACATGCGCCTGATCGCCTCGGTCGTCCCAGAGCGCCTCGCGGCAACCGCGCAGACGCTCTACGGCACGCTGGGCCTCGGCTTGGCCTCGGCCGTTCTGACTGCGACGGCCGGCTTCCTCTACGGCGCGTTCGGAGCCGGCGCGTTCTGGGCCATGGCGGCGCTATGCGCTCTGGCGCTGCCGCTCGCCTCCGGCCTGACCCAACGCGATGGTTCAGAACTCTCGCTAGACGTTGCGTCGCGCTTTCCCCCTGGTCGTGGAGGTTACAGAGATTGAAGCGGAAGAGATATGAGTTCTCTACGCGAACAGTTGTCACACGGGGGTACCCGGAACAACGATCAGTGAATCCCCTTCCCTCAGGCTTGAGAGCCTGGAGTACGAATGTCCAAATCCCTAAAAATCGCAGCCGCCGCCACGTTGCTCACGCTATCAGCAAGCCTTGCTGTTGCAGCGCCTTGCAATGTTGGCACGACGACAAATGCGGCTACTGGCAAAGACACCAGCTCGAATGTCGATGGCGGCACGACTGCCAAGGTGACCCCCGGCGCCAAGAGCGAGTCTCCCGGCACGATTGGCGCGATGAACAACGTCGGCGCGGCGACGAAAGATGACGGTTCGAAAAAGGCCCCTGAGGGTCAGCCCGTAAAGCCCGGCGCCGACAATTGTTGAGCCTGCACCAACCCTTTTTCGTTCAGACAAGGATGAAGGTATGAGCAACGTAAAGCGGGCGATGGACACCTACCTGAATGGGCTGCGCAACCAGCACGCGGTTGAGACCCAAGCGATCGGTACAATCCAGAACGAGCTGCCTCGAATGGAGGCGTACCCAGATCTGCACCTGAAGATGAAGGCTGACCATGAACGGTCGGTCACGCAGGCTGCGCGGCTCGACGATCTGCTTGAAAAGCACGGATCGAAGAAGTCGTTGCTCAAGGAGGCGGTTACGGGCGCGATCGCCACGGTGGCGGGGTTCACTCATGCCGGCGCAGGCGACGAGGTATTGAAGAACGTCCTCGCGGCTATCGGCTTCAAGGCCTACGAGATCAGTTCTTACAAGGTGTTACTCACACTTGCCGAGGCGGCTGGCGCCGGCGATGACAAGTCGACGCTCGAACAGTCAATGAAGGAGGAGCAGGAGATGGGCGATTGGCTCGGGAGCAATTTGCCCAGCATCGTTCATGCCTATCTTGAGCGGAAATCCGCGTAGCTCGGTTACACGCACACCCGCCAGCCCGTGATCAGATCGAGCGGCGGGACCGAGCAGGGCGCAAGAGAAATGGCTCGGATGAACGTAGAGCCGAACAGCCGGTTTTGCAGGACTTAACGATCTGGTGCTGCGTAGTCTGGCCGAAAGCGGCCTGTCTGGTTTTAGTAGTCCGATGTTCTAAGGCAGACATCGAAGCGGCCAGGCACCGATGCAGTCATCTGTCGTTGATGGTGCGTGCCCCGCTGCTCAATCGCGTCCGCTCCCGGTTGAGCGCGTGGCAGTGGGTCCATCCTGATCATCTGTTCAGGTTTGGGGGCTCTCCACAATCCCGGTGGCCGTCGGTAGCATGACCGTCATCGTCAGAGGGGTGGTCGGTTCAGTTCTGCGTGCCCGGAAAAATCCTACCTACCCGTTCGTCGCCGCCAGCCGGTCTCTCTCCGCAGCTGCTGGCGGATTCGTCGGCCACCGCCTTCAGGTGGCTCAAGACCCTCTGAAACTCCGAGGCGCCTTTAACCGGCGCTCAACTACAGCTTGATTTCAATTAGATTGCTGACCAAACGGTAGGCATTCCCGCGCTACGACGCGATTAGACGAACACGCGTCGTCGTTGCGACCGAGCTGGCCATGACCCGCGTCCTCTCCTGCGTCGCTCATCAGCACGACCTGCGCCTCGTCGCACTCTCCGCAATCATTTGCGCGCTCGGATGCTTCGCAACCGTTAATCTGATGACACGTGTCGATGCCCGGGGGCGCCCGCCATTGCGCGCCCTGCTGGCGGCTGCGACCCTGTTCGGCGGCAGCGTCTGGTCGCTGCACTTCGTCGCCATGCTAGCGTTCCGGCCCGGGGCGCAGGTCGCCTACGACGTCAACCTCACCGCCGCATCGATCGTCGTGGCTATCGCAGGCTCGCTCGCCGCTCTTTGTCTGTGGCGGCGATTGTCCGCCGCCCCGCTCGGTGTCGCCCTGGCTGGCACCGTACTTGGTCTGGCGATCACCGGTATGCACTATCTCGGCGTCGGCGCGATGACCGCCTCCAGCCTCGTGCTGTTCGACCCCGCCTACGTCGCCGCTTCGATCCTGGTCAGCATCCCGCTCTCCATCCTGGCTCTGTCACGGGCTGGCGCACTGACGAATTTCGGCCGCCGCACCGAGGTCACCGGTTGGCTCGCGCTTGCGATCTGCGGCCTGCACTTCACCGGCATGACCGCCGTCACGGTCGCGCCGATGGCGCCGCGAGCGGGTGAGAGCTACGTGCTCGGCTCGACCCCGCTCGCCCTGACGGTCGCTGCCGTCAGCCTCGCCGTGCTGATCGCCGGCGTGGTCGCCCTGGCCCTACAGCAGCACCTGTCGCAGCGTGCTCTGCGCGAACTCGACCGCATGCGCCTGCTCAGCAACCTCGCGCACGAGGTGCTGTTCATCCATCGCGACGGGGTCGTGCTGGAGATCAATCAAGCCGGCACACGCTTGTTCGCGGCACCGGCCGAGCAGATCATCGGCAAACCACTTCTAAACCTGTTCGCGGAGAGCGATGCTCCAGGGCTGCTCCGGCGCTCGCGCTGCCGGCCCGAAGAGTTGCGACCGGAGGAGTTCGAGGCTCGCACTGCTGCCGGCACCCATGTCCCGGTCGAGTTATCCTGCCGCACCATCGAGTTCGGCGGCAAGCCGGCCACCGCCGTCGCCCTGCGCGACCTCAGCGACCGCAAGCGCGACGAAGCGCGTATCCGTCACCTCGCCTTACACGACGCTCTGACCGATCTGCCCAACCGCTATCTGCTGGGGCAGCGCCTCGGCCCGGCGATCGAGGCCGCCGCCCTGGACGGGACCGGCGTCGCTGTCATCTACCTCGACCTCGATCGGTTCAAGGCGGTCAACGACCTGCACGGCCACGCCGCCGGCGACGCGCTCCTCGTCCATGTGGCCAAGCGCATACTGACCGAGCTGCGCCCGACCGACACGTTGGCCCGGGTCGGCGGCGACGAGTTCGTGGTGGTGCTGACCGGCACGCGCGCGCCCGAGCGGGTGGCGGATATCGCCAGTCGCCTCGTCGAGGGTCTGCGTCGCCCCTTCCTGATCGATGACCGTCGCGTCGAGATCGGCGCCTCCGCCGGCGTCGCCCTCTACCCCGGGGACGGCAGCACGGCCGAGACGCTGATGCGCGCGGCCGATACCGCCCTGTACCGCGTCAAGGACGAGGCCCGGGGTGCGGTGCGCTTCTTTGAGGCGGCGATGGATGCCCAGCTGCAGGCACGTCAGCTGCTCGAACACGAGCTCGGCGGGGCGATCGATCGCGACGAGCTGCGGCTGTTCTACCAGCCGATCGTCAACGCTCGTACAGGCGAGATCGAGACCTTCGAGGCCCTGATCCGCTGGCAGCATCCGGAGCGCGGCTTCGTCTCACCGGCCGAGTTTATCCCGGTGGCGGAGCAGACGGAGCTGATCGGGCGGATCGGCGCGTGGGTGATCGACACCGCCTGCGCGGCGGCGGCGGCTTGGCCGCAGCCATGGCGAGTGTCGGTCAACGTCTCGCCGACCCAGTTCCGGCAAACCGACGTCCCGGCGCTGGTCGCGGCGGCCCTGGCACAGCATGGCCTCCAACCCGCACGGTTGGTGATCGAGATCACTGAGAGCGTGTTCATCCAGGATGCATCCGCGGCGGTCGCGGTCCTAGGGCGACTGCGCGGCCTGGGCGTCCGCCTAGCACTCGACGATTTCGGCACCGGGTACTCGTCGCTGAGTTACCTGCAGCAGTTCCGGTTCGACAAGATCAAGGTCGATCAGTCGTTCGTGCGCCGGCTTGGCCAACACGCAGACACGTTGGCAATCGTCCGGGCGATCGTAAACCTTGGGCACAACCTCGGCCTGCAAGTCACGGTCGAGGGGGTCGAGACCGTCGAGCAGCTTGCGATCCTACGCGAGTTGCACTGCGAGCAGATGCAGGGCTACCTGTTCGCGCGACCGATGGCGACGCTGGGCGTATCGGAACTGGATCGGGCTCGATTAAGGGCTTTGTTCGCCGAGCCGTCGATGCGGGCCATGGCCTGAGCTGACCAGACCTCTAACGCCCGGTGTTTGATCCCGTAATGCGGTGGTACGGTTGACTACCATGCAGCGAGGGCTGTGCATTGGATGGATTCTTCATGGAAGCGCCACCACGGCGGAGGCAATCCGTCGTGCCATCGAACTACGTTAGGAGAGCGAAAGAGCGCTGGTGAAGCGCTACGTAGTGAGCCCAACGCCGGTTCAGAAATGGCGCAAGCGGGCGAGCACAGCGGATGGGCGGATGAGCCCCAAGGAACCGCGCCCCACCGTGCTCACAGTTGAGGCGGCGATCATCGTCGTCTCTCGACGTCACACTTCTCCCGCTCGACGACTGCCTCTACGGTCTGCAGCCGACGATCCCGCTCCTGACCCGATCGTCGAGGCTTCGCTTTCTGGAGCGGCACGGCGTCAGCCGACCGCCCGAGATTGACGGCCTTAAACCAAGGAACAGCGCCTCGGAGATAGTTCTTTCGGTTATGTGCAGATCGACGTCGCCGAGGTGTGCACACCTAGGGTCCGCTCAGGCTAATGGTGACCAATGACCGAACCAGCAAGTTTGCCTTCCCGCGAACCTTTCAAAGCGCAAGCAAGATGGAAGCCTTCAAGTTCCTGCGCGACTTCATCGAAGCTGCCGCCTACCACATCCATACTGTGCTCACAGATAAGGGTGTTCAGATCACGTCACGCCCGCAGGACATTTACGATAGCCACAACATCTTCGACCGTGTCTGCGTCGAGCATGGCATCGAACACCGTCTGATCAACGTTAACCATCCTTTAACCAATGGGCAAGTCGAGCGAATGAAACAAACGATCAAGGACGCCTCGGTCAAGCGCTACCATTACGATAGACATCCTTAGCATCGAACGCATCTGCATCTGCTCCTGGATGCTTGGTACCATGCTCGTAGTCTCAAGACCCCGCGCGGCTTGACACACAACGAGTTCATCCTGAACATCTGGGCGAAAAAGCCCAATCGCTTCGCAATCAACCCGTCACACCGCAACATGGGAACATACACCTAAAAACGGTAAGTCAAGCCCGAGTGTAGCACGACCGGATCCAGGCTCACGTTAGAACGGACAGGTACACCAAAGAGGTAGCCCTTGGTGTTGGTCGCGAGGAACCCCTTCTTGACGTCGAAGAAGACACCCCAGTGCGAGTCCAGCATGAGATCGAAGCCCGCCTGGATCACGGGTCCGACTGCATCGTCGGTTCGATAGCGACGCAGAAGACGATCCTCGTCGCCGAACACGATCAGGGCGGCGAGACCTGCTCCCACGTAGGGCTGGAATGCGCCGAGGCCGAAGAAGTGGTAGTGCACCGTTGCCGCGACCGGACCACCCTCGGTTTTTCCGACAGGGCCAAGGCCGGCCAAGGTGCCGGCGGCTTCGACTTTCGAGATTGGTGGAACACCGCCGCTAACCGATACGGCAATTGCGGGGGCTACGAAATATCCCGCTTCGATCGCAAAGGTCGCGCGATCGTCGATCCTTACCGTGCCTCCCGCGACAGGTGTGCCGGCCAGATTAATGCGTGCTTTGGGATCGTTGAAGATTCCGCCGACCCCGACATGGACATAGAAGGACGGTAGCCAGCTCATTGGTACGACTTGTGGCGGCGGCGAGGCGAGATCCGCCGCCGCCGCAGCCGTAGCGACTGCTGTGAACACCAGGCTAGCTGCGAGCGCCCCGTTTTGCATCACACCCTCTCACCGTAGGTGAGAAACCTGCCACACTCAATCTTTCGATGCGTTTAATTCCGTGCTTCGCTTTTCGGGGGCAACATGTACCCCCGCGGAGCCGACGGGGATCGAGATCGGAGCATTCACAGTGCCGGACGCAAGAGGCCTTAGACTCGTTCAACTTCGAGGTAGCCGATGACGCCCGTGCCGTCCTCCGAGTAGGTCATCCGGCGAACAGTGGTAGGTGGAATCTCCTCGGCGAATTTTTCGATCTCGTCGCGAGTCCGGTACAGGAGGTACCAATCCATAAACACCTCCATATAGGCTTCCTCGGGGACGCCCCACAGGAAATTGGGTATCAAGAGCCGCCCGCCGGGGTCGAGGTGTTCGAAAAGGGCGCGTGTCAGGCGTGCAGCGACCCGTGCGTCGAGATAGTCGTACAGGCCCGCCGCATAGATCAGATCGAACCGGCCCAAATCGGTCTTTCCGGCAAGAATGGCCCGAACTGTGCTCGGGTTGGTCTCGATCACTTCAGAGATCGAGGTGCGATAGCCATCGACGGCGGCGAGGCTTGTAGCATCTTGGTCGACCGCCAGCAGACGCCCGATCCGGCCCTCTTTCAAGGCCACGCTGAGTTCTGCCTCACGCAGATGGCCACTGGCTACGGCAAGGATCCGCGGTCGATCTCGCCGTAGCGCGGCATCATCGATTTTCCCAGCCAGGATTGACCGCCGGAGTCGCACAGCTTCGCAGGCCGTCACGTCGACCGTCGAGGTCATGACCGTGCGCCCGGCGTCCGACGCCGCCTCTTGTGCAGGCCGCGCAGCGGGATGGCGATAGACAAAGTCCAGAAGCCCGGCGTCACCGGGATATCCGCGTGGCCTGGTAAAAGAATGGTGGGTGAACGGACATTCGTGGATGAGACCGGCGAGGGTATGGGTGCGAGCCGCCGGAAGTACTGCGTTTTGCCACGTCTTATCGCTAAACGTTTCCTTGAGCAGACCGAGTAGATCAATAACGGCCTGCGTCAGCCGGCTGTAGTTATCTGGAGTCGCGAGAGCGAGAAGTCCCGTCAGCGCCGCACGGACGTCATCGCCAACGACCGCATAAAGAGTTTCCGGCAGTTCAACCGGGATCCGGGTGGCTCCCTCCTGTGTGAGCTCCCAACCTTGAAGCGAGACAAAGCCTTGCAGGCCCTCGCGTTCACGCGAAAGCAGAAGTCCCTTACTGGCCATCTGGAACCACCCCGATCCGACGCCGAGACCGCTCGGCGCCGGATTAAGCTTAACCAATGGTTAAGCTTTGTCCATGGGCATGACGCACAGGACTCGAGATAATCGACCTCCTGATCGCTGCAGACCAATGCGTTTCGATGACTCGCCTCACACGAGGAAGTGGCCTGCGGGGCGGGACCGTAGAGCGACGTACGCCACCGCGCGCCTAGGCAATGCGATGGTTAACCACGTTCGTCAAATTTGAACCATAGGGGCTGGCTGCACTCGCCAAACGATGAACGCTCCCGAGCCGCCGAGGCATTAAGAATTTTGGGACGCAACCCTGGTAGAGCATTTGCGGAAGGCCGGGGCCGCTATGAGCATCGCAACGCTCGATCAACTCGACGACGAACTGAGGAAGTGCTGGTTTCAACGCCGCTCGCCTCAGCTGCATCGGTCATTTCGAATTGCGCATGAGCAAGCAGTGCGCATAGCCATGAGCCAATCCTGTCAATGGGTCGGGCTGCTTTACATCGCGTTCGGCGCGATCGACGCCGTCCTCATCCGTGACATGCTCCCCTATACGCTGACGCTTCGCTTCGCTATCGGTGGGCTATATGTCGCCGCGATCGTAATGCAGGTCCGAAACAAGGTCGATACGCGAATTCTGGAATACCAGTCCGCGCTGGGCATCTACGTTGGCTTCGCCGCTTGGCTGTATTTAGCTACACAAAGTTCTGACACAACCGCGACGCTGTACTATGCTGGGTATGGCTTGATATTCATGTTGGTCTCTAACTTATTCTTTGATCTGAGCTTTAAGCTCGCCCTAATCTCGTCCGGGTTGATCGCATTTACATTTCTGGCATGGGCATTTGAATTTGCTAATAATTGGGCTTACATATTTTGCTTCGGATCACTGTACGCGTTCAGCTTATTGTTGACGCTATTCCTGAATTTCAAATACAATCGCGAGAGATTTCGTGTCTATTTAAACTCTTGTCGAGCCGAAATCGGTCATCGGGAGGCGCTTCACCGTGGAGAAGAACTTTACCGCCTATCGACGACGGACGCGCTGACGGGCTTAGCCAATCGACGCGCGATCGACGGCATCCTGCAAAATCTTTGGAATAAAAGTGTCGAACTTGGCGAACCGTTCGGCGTGATTTTGATCGACGTTGACTTCTTTAAGCTCTACAATGATCGTTACGGGCATCAACAGGGAGACCGCTGTCTTGCCACGCTCGGCAAGGCGATGGGCGAGGTCGCCGAGCGTCAGAAATGTTCGCTCGGCCGCTTTGGCGGAGAAGAATTTGTTGCGCTGCTATCGGTTAGCTCAGCCAAACAAGTTCACGCCGTCGCGGAGGAAATTCGTCACGCGGTAGAGACACTCTGCATCCCCCATACGGCACGTCGCGACCATAGATCATCAGTCACGGTCAGCATCGGCGCAGCGTATTCCACGGACATCGCGGGCGAAAAACCCGAGCGCACGGTGACTGCGGCGGACTTAGCGCTCTACGCCGCAAAGGACGAGGGCCGCGACCGCGTGCGGATTTTCGACAAACGAATGCTCGACGACGGCGCTGACAACGAACTCAGCGCCGAGAACCTCCGATCGGCTTTGGCGGATGGGCGCATCTCTGCAGTCTTTCAGCCCATCGTTGACATATCGGTGGGCCACGTATGGGCGGCCGAAGCGCTGATGCGGCTCAAAGATGCTGAAGGGCACTCGATCTCACCGGAAGCGTTCATTCCTGTCGCTGAACGTACGGGGGTCATCCTCGAGATGGGGGAGTGGATTCTACGGGAAGCCTGTCGCTTCCTCGCCGCCGAACCGAACCTGCCTGTCGTCAGCGTAAATATCTCCGCGCGGCAAATCGACGATCCCAATTTCGTGAGCACTGTTAGAGCGATCGTTCAAACAACGGGCATCGAACCATCACGTTTGGCCCTGGAGATTACCGAGAGCGGGCAGATCAGCGGCAACCCTGAAGTTGCTAAGCTGATGGAGCAGCTTTCCGCGTCGGGCATCCGGGTATGGCTGGACGACTTCGGCACGGGGTTTGCCGGCTTGACATGCCTCAGTGAACTCCGATTCGATATGGTGAAAATCGATCGTTTTTTTGTGCAAAGTTGCGATACACCCCGTGGCGAAAAGCTCCTGAAAAATATCATCGATCTCGTCAGCACCTGCGCGCAGAAAACTATTGTTGAAGGTGTCGAAGAGGCTCGACAAATCGAACTTGTCTCCTCGTTTGGTGTCGATCTATTTCAAGGCTACTATCTCGGGCGTCCAATGCCAGGTCATGAACTTAGTCACAAACTGTTAGACAATACAGCTGCGCGAACACCGGCAATTACATCGGCCAACGCGTAAAAGTCAGATTTCTCATATAGATTGCCCATTGCGAAAAGCGCTTCGTCGTTCTTCTGGAAACAGCTCGACGCACTGCATCGAGTGTAGATCGATTTCAGAATTTCTAATATTAGTCTCATACTGTCAGAAGTAATGCGGGGCATATGATTGACACTGCTCTGCTAAGGTTCAGCCCACGATGTTATTGCGAACGGCACGCCGAGGCGGGCCAATCGTTGTCGGAGGCAGTACCGCGACTAGACGTATGTGTAGCCAGCGCAATGCTACCGGAAGCAGTCTAAAGAGCGGCGACGCCACCCCCGTACAATTTTCACCTCTATAGATACCACGTATGAACTTACATAATCAGGAACATATTAAAAGAAGCGAGCTTAAGCTTGGCTTTGCGATGACGCCTGCGAGCAGCTCAATGCGTGCCCTGTTGATTGCCAGCGCTGCCTTGTTTCCCAAGATGCTATTGGCTGACCAGCTGGAAGGGCCAGCTCGAAAGATGATCGAGAGTTTAGTTAGTAAGGCGATAACTCACTACATATTGACCCCATTGGCTATAGCCTGTCTTGTCGAATAGGAGCCGACACTCACTTCTACATCTCCCACTAGTTCGACAACCGGTGCGCGTTGGCTATCAGGAAGTATTCTACGAATTCGGCTTGTAACGAGGCTTTTATAGACACGGCGGCTCTCATGGGTTCACCAACCGATGGCTGGAGCTTGAGCCATACCACCACCGACGCAAACAGTCGCAAATCGATCGGGGCGGCATTCAGTTGCACCACAGTGTTGTTCGCCCTCGTCCCTTTCACCTCAAACGCAATTGATTCGGCGCGGCACGGCACGGCAGAAATTATTCTCCTTGCCTCTATGTTCAGGGGGATGGCTATGCGGAGATGGGATGAGGAAATTCGGTTCGCGCTGTACGAGCGCCCAGCGATAACGTCGCTTTTAACGCTTGCTTTGTTCATCGCGGTTATTGCATCGACGGTGGCTGCATATGAGGGATCGCTTCAAAACCTCGACGTTCTCGCAGTCATCGTCCTTCCGGTCGCTGCGGTTTGGTACAGTTATGCGCGTCCATGGAACTACACAGGAGAGAAGCCGCGGGCGCGCATTGTCGTCGCCCTCGTTTCGATCGTCACAATAGGCCTGCTCGCTGCCAATCGCGTTCAGAGGGACCGAGATGCATCCGAGGCCTACAGGGTTGAGCACGAGACGGCCTGTCAGGCACAGATCGGCACTTCAAGAGCCGATACCGTTCCTCAGAAGTACACATTCGATACATGTGCGAGCTTACTGACACACGAGGAGGCGATCGCGATCTGTCGATCTCGGGTCTTCAAGCGTGGTCCCTTGCCGGATGGCTGGCACGGATGTTCTGAGTACGAGGCAGAGATTCTAGCACTCCCACGGTAGCCGTAACTGTCTCTTGTTGAGCTACCCAAGTGTTTGGCATTCTGGTCTGCCATGGAAGCATCACCTGGATGGGGCACCAGCAGGCGTATGCCAGCCTGCAGTTTCCGCGCGAGCTTCGCACTTGGCATGGCCCTGATTAGCTACGGTTATGGCGTGGACGATCTCTACGCGACCAGCGTGTGAGGCTGCGGTGCGCCTTGTTCCGTAGCGTGCCCTTACGCGAGTGGCATGGCAGCTGTCGCGCCAAATGTCCGCTATGCGGAAGCAGCAGATTCTCCTTGAATGACCGGGAAGGGCGCAAAGCCGAATGGCCGGTTTTGCGCGGGTTGGTGATTCGATCTGGCGTAGTCTGGCCGAAAGCCGCTGGTCCGCTTCGGAGACGATCCGCCGCAGAAGCGGACAGGCTCACACCGGCGCAAATCGGCTGCTCAGGACCACGGACCTAATATCCAAAACCAGACGTCGAACCCTTCAATCAGCCCGGTGCTTGAATAGGTGAGTTTATTCTGCTGATGCTCAGGCAGCGGCCTGCGACTGGGTAGCCTGTGCTGAAGCCTTCTTCAGGCAGGCTTCCACGGCGTCCCGCAGCGAGGACACGTAGACATCGGCGCCGACCTCCCGTCCAACGGCGGCGTCGGTGAGCACCTTCTCGCCCACCGGCCACAGCCCGACGAGAACTGGCATGCCCGGGGCGCGCCGTTTGAGCCGCTCCAGTAGGTAGCGCAGGTGTGCCGGGTTACCGGTGATGTCGAGGTAGGAGATGCACACCATCGCCACCCCGGTCAGATCGAGGTTGCGGATGCGCTCGCGCGAGACGGCCTCGTAGCCCAACACCCGGGCGCCGAGCCCGTGCTTGCGCAGCAGCTGGGCCAGCATCGCCGAGGAGGCCTCGTCGAGAGGCCCGCGCCCGGCAACGCACAGGACCGGTGCCTCGCCGCGCCACCCCTCGGGAAGCGCTTCGGTCGGGGGCGCTTGACCCGGCACGGCCTCGTTCTTCGGATGGGCCCGCTCGGCCAGGGTCGGCGTGGCGTTCGGGTTGACCGCCTTGTCGTCGCCGTTCGGCTCGACATCTTCGTGGTCCTCGAAGTCCTCGACCAATGACCGCGCCGAGGCCCGGATGTTCTCCAGCTGGCCCGGGGTGACCACGCCGCGCGCGAAGTCGTTGGCAGCGAGCTGCAGACCCTTGAGCGCCACCTCATCGTAGTACGAGGACAGGGAGCGTTCCTTCAGCATGGCCTCGCCGAGGTCACGCGCCTCGTCCGGGTCGCCCGCCAGCATGCGCTGGTAGAAGTTCTCCACCGGCGTCAGCGGCGGCCGGTCGCCCAGCAGCACGTCGAGGAATTCCAGGCTGTCGACGTGGCGGCCGAGCACGACGAGGCAGACGGTGAAGGGCGTGGCCAGGATCAACCCGATGGGTCCCCACAGGAAACCCCAGAACAGAGTCGAGACGATCACCGCGAAAGGCGAGAGGCCGGTGGAATGGCCGTAGAGCAGCGGCTCGATCACCTGCCCGAAGATCGGCTCGGCGATCAGGAACAATCCCGCGGTCTCGATGACCATCGACCAGCCCGGATCGACGGCGGCAGCAAGAGCCACCGGGAAGATGCCGGAGATAAAGGCGCCGATATAGGGGACGAAGCGCATCAGCGCCGAGAACACCCCCCACAGGAGAGGGTTGGGCACCCCGATGAACCAGAGCCCGACGCCGATGATGATACCGAAAGTGGCGTTCATGCCGAGCTGAGCCAGGAAGTAGGTCCCGAGCCGGCCCGCGGCATCGTCCATCGCCACCGTCGTGCGGTGCAGGTCGCTCGATCCGAACAGGCGGATCATCCGGTTACGCAGGTCTTCGCGCTGCAAGAGCAGGAACACGACCACCACCAGCACGATGCCGACCGTCGTCAGGGGCTCGACCACCGGGCCGAGGACGTTGCGGGCAAGCGTCAAGGGCGAGACCTCGGGCTCTTGCACCTTGACCAACTGCGCCTTGGGCGTGCCGCCATCCGGTCCAGCCGCCGCGGTCGTGCCAGCAGCATCGGCCTTCTGGGTCGCGTCCTGGACCTGGTGGCTGAACTTCTGCAGGACGCGGTTGGCCTCACCGAGCCAGCCCTGCTGCAGACCTGCGACCTTTTTCTGCACGGTGGCTTGGTACTGCGGCAGGTTTCCGGCCAGGCCCGCGACCTGCGTGCCGATAATCGCACCGAAGCCGCCGATGACGCCGAGGGCGAGCAGGACGGCGACGATGACCGAGGGAACGCGCCCGAGCTTGAGCTTTCGGAGCAGGCTGACCACGGGGCCCAGGACGAAGCTGAGCAGGACAGCCAGCACGAGCGGGATGAACACGTCGCGTCCGAAGTAGAGGGCGGCGATCAGCACGACACCGACCGCGAGGGTCAGGAGGCCGCGCAGGCCCGGCACGAGCGGGGGCGGCACCTGGGCGGGCGGGCGCAATGCGACGGCTTCGTCGGTGAGCATGCGGCTTGAACTCCTCGATCCGTCTGCATCCCAAATTCGATGCACGCGGGCTGACAACGCCCTCGCGTTCGTTTCGGCCCATGCTGCACGTTGCACCGCACTCGGGCCTGGCGCCGGTTGGCCTGCAATGGTGACACGATGCGGTTGCGTGCCGACTGTCTCTCCATTTGCGACGGTCCGGGGTGGCAGCTCCTACGAGGATTTCCGCAAAGAAAAGCTTTTGAGACGCCTGTAATCACCGGGATGGGCGCGAAGTGGCCGGCAGTATATGGCCGAAAGCGGTTGGTCCGTTTCGAAGACGGTTCGCAGGAATAGGAGAGAAGACCCTGCCGAATCTGCGCGGGTGGATAGGCTGGTTCAGAGCGTGTCCGAAAGCAGCAGATCTTACGACGGGGCTACGTCGAGCCGCCGCGACGCATGCGCAAATTCCGCCCACGGATTCTGATTCAACGCGGCGAGGCGGCTCGGCACGCTCGCGACGCTGAAGCGTGCGCCGGAGCCGAGCGAGGGAAGCTCGTCCCAGCTGACGGGTACAGACACAGGCGCTCCCGCGCGAGCACGGGTCGAAAAGGCAGAAACGGCGGTCGCGCCTCGCTGATTGCGCAGATAGTCCAAGAAGATACGCCCATCTCGGACTTGCTTCGAGACGGTCGCGACGTAGCGCTCAGGTGTGTCCTTCGCCATCTCGGTCGCGACGCGCTTCGTGAAGGCCTTCGCCGCGGTCCAGGTCGCCTGCGGCGCGAGCGGGGTGACGACGTGCACACCTTTGCCCCCGGTCGTCTTGACGAAGGCGGCAAATCCCAACCGCTCGAGCCGCTCGCGCACTTCGAGCGCTCCGGCCACGAGGTCGCCCCATCCGACACCCTCGCCGGGATCCAGGTCGAAGACAAGGCGATCCGGCCGATCCGGATCGGCGGCCGTAGCACCCCAGGGATGGATCTCGAGGACGCTCGACTGCACCAGCGCAAGGAGGCCGTCACGGTCGCGGATCACCACCGCCTGTTCGGAGCCGTGCCCGACGAGATGGAGATGCCGATCATCCATCCCGGCCCAGCCGTGCTTCTGATAGAAGCACGAGCCCACACCATCGGGACACCGAACGAGCGAGAGCGGTCGGTCGATCACGTGCGGTAGGATGTGCTCGGCGATCTCCGTGTAGTACGCGGCCAAGCCTTCCTTCGTGAGACCGACATCGTCCCACAGCACGCGATCGGGATGTGTCAGCGTAACGCCCTCGATCGGTGCGCCTCTCGCTTGGGATTTCGCAGCGCGCGGCTTCGGGCGCTTTACCGTCGCCTCCCGGACGACCTCGTTCGGCCGTACGTCCGGCCGAACTGTCTTGAAGGAAGCGTGCCGCAGCTGGTCGTCGGCTGTCCATCCTCGAAATGTCACCTCGCAGACGAGCCGCGGATCGACCCATCTGGCATTGCGCCGCGCGAGCGGGGGCAGCTCAGTGCTGAACGGCGAAGCCTTGACCCGCAACGGGTCGAGTTGCGTCCAGAGATCGCGCGCAGCTGCATTGCTGAAACCGGTCCCTACCCGTCCCACGTGCACGAGGCTCTCGCCCTCGTACGATCCGAGGATTAGCGAACCGACGGAGCGAACTGCCGACGTCGAGGGCATGTAGCCTGCGATCACGAATTCATCGGAATACGTACACTTGACCTTGCGCCACAGATCACTGCGACCTGAGCGGTAGGCCGCGTCAGCGCGCTTGGCGACGATGCCCTCCAGCCCGAGCTTGCAGGCGTGGCGAGCCATGGCCGCGCCGTCGGTGACGAGATGCTCGCTGAACCGCACGCGGCCGGCCGATCCGGCGTCGTAGAGGCTCTGCAGCAGCAGGCCCTTGCGCTCGATCAGCGGCAGGGCGCGCAGGTCCTTGCCATCTAGGTAGAGCAGATCAAAGGCGTAGAAGACCATGCGCTCGATCTCGCCGGAGCTGAGCGCCTGTTGCAGCGCCGAGAAGCTCGACACGCCGGTCTCCGTCTCGACGACGATCTCCCCGTCGATCAGGGCAGAGGGCAGCTTCAGGGCTTTGAGCGCCGCCGCGACCGGCTTGAACTTGGCCGTCCAGTCGAGACCCGAGCGCGTCAACAGCTTGACGGAACCGCCGTCGATGCGCGCCTGCATGCGGTAGCCGTCGTGCTTGATCTCGTACAGCCAGCCATCGCCGGACGGCGCGGCGTCGACCAAGGTCGCCAGCGCCGGCTCGACGAAGGGCGGGAGGATGGCGTTGCGAGCACGCGTGGACCGGCTTGTTGCCGGCTTCTTAGTCCGGCTGGCCGCGACCCGTGCGCGAGCTTCGTGATCGGCTCTAACGGCACCGCTCGACGCGAGATCATGGTTGGTGCGGCCCGAGAGGACCGAGGCGTCGTGTTCCTCCAGGATGTCGGCGTCGCCCTCCCGGCGGGCATGCTCGTCCTCGGCCTTCAGCAGGAGCCAGGGCTCCTTCTTCTCACTGCCGTGGCCTTTCATCCGCACGAGATGCCAGCGGCCCTTAAGCCGCTGACCGTGGAGGATGAACTCGACGTGACCCTTCGCCAATCCGGCCGCGAGGTCCCCGACCGGTTCCCAGTGCCCGGTGTCCCAGACGATCATGGTGCCGCCGCCATACTGGCCCTTCGGGATCGCGCCCTCCCAGCGCAGGTACTCCAGTGGATGGTCCTCCGTCTGGACCGCCAAACGTTTGTCGGCGGCCACCAGGCTCGGTCCGCGCGTCACCGCCCAGCTCTTGAGCACGCCGTCGATCTCGAGCCGCAGATCGTAGTGCAGGCGCGTCGCATTGTGCTTCTGCACCACGAAGCGGGCCTTCCTAGCCTTCCGGGCACGCCGTCCTGGCGGCTCGGATGAGACCTCAAAATTCCGCTTGGCTCGATAGGGTTCGAGGAGCTTGACCATAGCTTTCGGCAAACGGCGACGCTTGTACAAGAGTTCCGACAGCAGTTCCGTAATCGCTCGGATCACTCAAACTCGTAAGTTATCCACAGGTGACTGAGCGGCGGAACGAGTCGATCTGACTCCCCGTTGAGTCGCCGAAATCGAGATCGACTCTCTTCAGATCCGATGAGACTCGTCAACACTTGAGCGAATGTTGGAGGCGACAGTGGCGGCTCGTGCCAATTGGAAAGGTCATCTGCGACTTTCCCTCGTCTCTTGTGCTGTCGGGCTGTATCCAGCCGTCAGCTCCTCGAGCGATCTCAAGTGTCACACGATCAATCGTGAAACGGGCAACCGGATCAAGCAGCTCATCGTCGATGCGGTGACGGGCGAACCCGTGGACCGGGACGATCAGATCAAGGGCTGCGAGGTCGCCAAGGACGAACTCGTGCCGATCGAGGCCGACGAGCTCAGCGAGATCGCGCTGGAGAGCACGCACACGATCAACATTGAGGCGTTCTGCAAGCGCGAGGAGGTCGACGAGCGTTACCTCGACAAGCCGTACTATCTCGCCGCCGAAGATAAGGTCTCGCGCGAGGCCTTTGCCGTGATCCGCGACGCAATGAAGAAGAAGGGCATGGCAGGGCTCGGGCGGCTCGTCATCTACAAGCGCGAGCGGGTTGTTCTGCTCGAACCTTACGGCAAGGGTCTGCTGGCGACGCTGTTGCGCTACCAGGATGAGGTCCGGTCGCCGACGGCGTACTTCGAGGACATGCCTGACGGCAAGCCTACCGATGAGATGCGGTCGTTAGCCGAGGAGCTGATTGCCCGCGCGACGAAGAAGTTCGATCCCTCGAAGTTCGAGGACCGCTACGAGGAGGCGTTGATCACCTTGGTCAAAAGCAAGGCGTCGAAGCCTGCGAAGGGCAAAGGTCGCGCCAAGGCCGAAGCTCCGACCTCCGGCAACGTCGTCAACCTGATGGAAGCGCTCAAGCGGAGCATCGATACCGAAAAGGCTGCCACGACAGCGAAGCCGTCGGCAAGAAAGCCTTCGGACTCGAAGAGAGCGACTGCGGCATCGAAGCAGCCCGCACGCAAGCCCGCTTCTAAAGCCAGGAAGGCCGCATGAGAGCGGAGCTGCGATATCGGTCGCTCGCCCTGGTGCTTTCGCATCGAGCCGAGCAGCGAGACCGTGACTGTCACCTCCTGAGCGAGAACGGCTACGATGTACTTGGGTTTGCCTACGCTGCGGACACAGCAGCTTGGCTCGAAGAGGATTCCCCCGCAGTCACGATCGTTGAACAGGTAGCAGACCCTCGTCAGCAAGCCGTACTTGAAACGCTCGTCGGACGCGGTGTTATGCTGATCTCGCCAGATTCAACGCGTGACACCCAATACTGCGCGGAAGTCGCTGAACCTCCGTCGGTCGCGAACCGCTTTGATCGCCGAGATTTCGATCCATGTATGCAATCTGTGAGTTTTCATGCATCGGCGACTGTCTGGGTATGTCATGGGCATCATTGATAGTGATCGTGCCACATGAACCGAAGCGGCACGAATACCTGTTTGAGATCGCTCGCTCGATACTGACCATTCTGCACTCTTCGTACAAGCTTGTCTGAAAAAGCCTTCGCTCACGGACAGCCAGTCACAGCTGGATTTATCATAGCTTGTGACTAACCATTGTGGGCGCAAGGCAACAATCCTTCGGACGGTACGGATCATTCAGCCGCTGCGTACGTTGAACTTATTGCACCGCAGCATCCGCAGCGGATGCACAGGGATAAGGTACCGGACCCGAAGGGGGCCGACACGGGTCTGCTCCGCAGGTCGTACATCCGTCCGCATAGGCTCCGCCGCGCGATGGTGATCGTCCGATCACGACGCGTCTTGCTCACCATCCAGGAGCCCAACATGACGCGACATCCCAACAGCCGCGCGTGGCTTGTTCCGACTTTGCTCGGATCAGCGGCAGCGCTCGCCGCATCCGCGGTCTACACGGCCGCGAAGACGCGAGACGCCGAGCACGAGACCCCACCGATCGGTGAATTCATCACCGTCGATGGGGTTAGCCTACACTATGTCGAGCGCGGACACGGACCGGATCTCGTGCTAATCCACGGCAACGGCATGATGATCCAGGATTTCCTGATCAGCGGCATCGTCGACGATCTCGCCAAGCGCTACCGGGTCATCATCATCGACCGGCCCGGCTACGGCTACAGCGATCGCCCGCGCGGCCTCTGGACGCCACGCGCCCACGCCACGCTGTTCCAGAAGGCGCTCCAGAAGCTCGGTGTCTCGCAGGCTGTCGTGCTTGGACACTCCTGGGGTGCGCTGGTCGCGGTCGCCCTCGCGCTTCAAGCTCCGCAACTCGTCCGTAGCCTCGTCCTGGCCTCGGGGTACTACTATCCGACGCTGCGCGCCGACGTCGTGCTGTCCTCCCCGGTCGCGATCCCAGGCATCGGCGACTTGATGCGCCATACCGTGTCGCCCGTGGTTGGTCGGATCCTGCAGCCTGCCATGATCAAGGCGATGTTCTCGCCGGCCGCCGTTACCGAGCGCTTCGACCGCCAGTTCCCTAAGGCCATGATGCTGCGCCCGATACAGCTGCGTGCCTCAGCCGAGGACGCCGCACTTATGACGCCGGTGACTGTCGAGCTTGAGAAGCACTACCGCGACGTGAAGCTTCCGGTGGTAATCATCGTCGGCGGGGACGATCAGATCGCAGACGTCGACCGGCAATCGAAGCGGCTGCATCGTGAGTTGCCGCACAGCGAGCTCATCGTCGTCCCCGGCATGGGCCACATGATCCAGCACCTGGCACCGAGAGAGGTCATTGCTGCGATCGACCACGCAGCGGAGCCAGGGGCGAATTCGGCAGACCGACGAAGGGTCGCGAGCCGTGCCAACCGGGGCGTCGTATGAGCGAGGCCGTATTGGGCATCTGATCTACCTACGCCCCTGGCATCCAGGCACAGGTTACTCGTAGCCCCCAAGGCCTATGGACGCGAGCCTGACCTCCATTGGCCGCCCTTACGCGAATGGCCCATCATAGCTGACAGCGTCCGCTCTTGAGATCTTGCCAAAGCCAGCTGAATGGCCGGGATGGGCGCAAAGCTGAACGGCCGCTTTCGCGCTGATCGGCAATCCGGCGTGACGTAGTCTGGCCGAAAGCTGTCCGACGGGTTTCGGATGAGTGACGTAAAATGCAGACATTGTCGGTGGCCAGGTACATCAGGCCGCGCGAACCTAAGCGAAGCCTCTGTCGAGATGGTTCTGAGCAGTGGCCGCACTGTCCAGTCTACCAACAATCACGAAGCGCTGCATTGAGGCCGTGGCAATTTCGCAAAGAGGTTCGCGAGCGACCGGCGTCGGATCGGGACGCGGAGCGTTCTGGCGATCCATTGCTCTTCGTCGAGGTATTATGCTGCGTATGTGGAAAGCAAGTGACGCTCTACCGCCTTCCTACCAGCCCCTGTGGCGTGGCCGGACATTCAGGTGGACTGCGGCGGCGCTCGTGCGCCGCCGAAGGTTATCATCTCGCCGAGGAGCCAATCCGAGAAGACGCGAGCCATGGTGCGGTTCAGGTCGGTCTTGCGTGCCACCAGAAAATACCCAACGCCGTCATCGTGCTCGACCTCGAAAGGGCGCACGAGCGTCCCCGCAGCGAGGGCGTCGGCGACCAGCGAGCGACGGCCGATCGCTATCCCCTGCCCCTGCTCCGCAGCCGCGAGCACCAGCGCCGTCTCGCTGAAACTCGGACCCACCGTGCCTAGCGAAGCATCGTAACCCGCAGCGTGGAGCCAAGCGGGCCAGGTCGGACGTTCAGCGTAGTGCAGCAGAAGGTTCGCGCGAAGGAACGCTGCGCTCGGCGGTGCGCCGTCGCAGAGGGCCGGGGTGCAGACCGGGAACAAGGTTTCGTGGGTGAGCCGCTCAACCGCAAGGTCCTTCCAAGATCCGTCTCCGGCTCGGATGGCGATATCCCCTGGGGAATGGTTGAGGTCTGCGTAGTATCGGTGCGTGTCCAAGCGGAAGTCGATCCACGGATGCGCGCGTAGGAAGCCGCCTAGCCGCCCGACGAGAACGCGGAGCGCGAAGCTGCGCGGCGCCGCGACGACGAGCGTCGTACGCCGCCGCGGCTGGCCGATCCGTTCAAGGCCCGCGGCGAGTTCGTCAAACGCGCGCCGAACGTAGTCCGCCAGAAGGTCCCCGGCCTCGGTCAGCGTCACACCGCGCGGTCCGCGGTGGAAGAGCGCCGTCCCAAGAGCGTCCTCGAGCGCCTTCACGTGGTGGCTGACCGCCCCCTGGGTCATACCGAGTTCGGCTGCTGCCCGCACTAGATTCGCGTGCCGCGCCGCCGCATCGAAAACGCGCAGCTTCGCCAACGGTATGCCCGCAAAAGCGGCGCTATTAGCTTTGCTCATAGCGCAGGAACCTAACGCACATCTTGCGCAGCGGCCAAGTGGCGTCATCCTCTGCCAATGTTCGAGTGAAGAGGCAGGAGATCATCTGATGGCGCCCAGCGCAGACCGCTTCGCGGCAGCCCGGGAGCACTTCCCCGGCACACGGGCCGGACCGTTCCTCGACATGTCCGCGCGCGCGCTCTTTTACGACGGCGGCCGGCGAGCGCTCGATCAGCACCTCAACGATATGGCCGAGGGCACGGTCGATAAGAAGGGCCTGTTCACCGCGGTCGAGGAATGCCGTGACCACTTTGCGGCGCTGATCGGCAGCCACTCGGACGAGGTCGCCTTCACCCGGAACGTGACGGATGGCATCGCCGCGTTCGGGGCCGCGCTCGACTGGCGGGCGGGGGACAGCGTGGTCGTCTGCGAGGAACTCGAGCATCCAGCCAACATCTATCCTTGGTACGGTCTCGCCAGGAAGCACGGGATCATTATCAAGAACGTCCGCCAGAAGGACGGCATGGCACCTTTAGACGACATCGTGGCCGCCATGGACGAGCGATGCCGAGCGGTGGCGATATCCGCGGTGTCTTTCGCGCCGGGCTTCCGCTTTCCGGTTGCGGAGCTCGGGGCGGAATGCCGTCGGCGCGGCGTTCACCTCGTGGTCGACGCGGCGCAGTCAATCGGCGTCCTCGCAACGGACGTCGAGGCGTGGGGCGTCGACGTGCTGGCCGCCTCGACGCAGAAGGGCCTCATGGCTTTGTACGGGCTGGGCTTCCTCTACGTCCGCCGCAGCGTCGCCGAGCAACTCCAGCCCGCCCTACTGTCGCGCTTCGGGGTCGAGCAGGAGGGGCACGAGGCGAGCCTCGGCGACCCGATCTCGGGTCGCCTCGCCCCGGGCGCGCGACGCTTTGATGTTGGCAACTACAACTACCCGGCCATCATTGCCGTCATGCCGGCGCTCAAGTTGATCCTCGAACTGACCCCGCAGGCGGTCGAGGACCACGCCTTCGGGCTCGCGCGTGAGTTCGCCGATCGCCTGCTCGCGATCGGGCTGCCGGTCTATGGCGGCCGGCCCGGTCGCTGGGCCAGCCACATCGTCACGGTTGGCGCCGCGCTCGGGTACGATCACGACTCGGCCGCCGACCTGAGCATGGCGGCGCTGTACGAACACTTGGTGGCGAACGGCGTCCGGCTGAGCATCCGGCGGGACCTGCTACGCTTCTCCTTCGGGCTGTACAACGACCGGAGCGACATCGACCGCGTCGAACGGCTCGCCCGTGAATGGGTTCGCGGTCAAAACACAGCTCCGAGGATGGCGGCGACGGGCTAGACCCGAGGAGATCTCCAGCCCAAGCGCGGCGTCCATGCCCATCCGGCAGCACAGGAGCAGTATCATGGCGAGCATGGCTTCGCGTAGTCCGGCGGATGGCGGAGCGGTTCGCAGCCGGGCCAACCGGACCTTGTCGCTACAGATGCTCACGGGCTTGGTCGTCGGTTGCGTTATTGGCTTCGCTTTCCCAGACCTCGGCAAGGCCCTGCTGCCGATTGGACAAGTGTTCATCAAGGCGCTGCGGATGATCGTCATCCCGCTAGTCTTCTCGTCGATCGCGCTCGGCATCTATAACATGGGCCGGGAGCTTTCGGCTTTCGGGCGCATCGTGCTCATCGCCTTCGTCTGGTTCTTCATCGCGACTGGGATCTGCATCCTGGCCGGGCTGCTCATGAACGCGCTCGTGCATCCGGGCATCGGCGCCGATCTCTCGATTACCGGCAAGGTGCCAGCGAACGCTGGGCTGAAGATCGACCTAGTGTCGTTCCTGGTCGACCTCGTGCCAGTGAACATCGTCAGCGCCATGGCTGAGCAGAAAATCCTACAGGTTCTTCTGTTCGGTATCCTGTTTGGCGCCTCGCTCGCCTCTATCGGCGAGGTCGGCAGCGGGGCGGTCGCGGTCCTCGAGGGCGTACAGGCCGCCATGATGCGGATGGTCCGCTGGATCATTGCGCTCGCACCCATCGCGGTGGCCGCGGTCATGGCATGGCTGTTCGCGAGCCAGGGACTCGGCATGATTACCGCGCTGGGCAAGCTGATCGCGACACTCTACCTCGGACTGGTGCTGGTGATCGCGGTGATGTGGCTCGTCCTATTCGCTATCGGCCACAATCCCGTCCGCGTCACCCAGAAGATCGCCGAGCCCCTGCTGCTAGCCTTCACGACGCGCTCGTCAGAAACGACGCTGCCGATACACATGGAGATTTTGGAGCGGTTCGGAGTGCCGAACAAAATCGTCTCAACCGTGATCCCGCTCGGCTACTCGTTCAATCAAGACGGCACGTCGCTCTACATCTCGCTCGCTACCGCCTTTGTGGTCGAAGCTCACGGCATTCCGCTCGATCTACCGGCGATGCTGACCATCATCGTGACGGGACTGATCTCGACGAAGGGCATGGGCAACGTCTCGGGAGGTGGGCTCGTTGCAGCCACCACGGTCCTTGTCGCCCTCGGCTTGCCTATTGAATCTGTGGCTGTGCTCGCGGCAATCGACGTATTCATGGATATGGGCCGCACCACTGTAAACGTGTTCGGCAACACAGTCGCGGTCTTACTCGTCGATCGGTTTGTGCATGTGTCATCAGTTGATGCCGTGGCGATCGCGGATGCCGCTGAACCCCAGGCTTTAGCGAGTCACATTAGAGCATGATCTCCTTCGCCGTCGATCTGCGCAGCGATACCAAGACAAGGCCCACAGCCGGCATGCGGGCCGCTATGGCTGCGGCATCCGTGGGCGATGAGCAACTCCACGAGGACCCCACCGTCAACGAACTCTGCGCTCGCGCCGCCGCGCTCTTGGGCAAACCGGTCGCACTGTTCCTGCCATCGGGTACGATGTGCAACCTCGTCTCAGTCCTCGTGCACTGCCGGCCAGGCGAGGAGATCATCGCCGCCGACATCTCGCACCTCATCTCGTCCGAGTCCGCGGGCGCGGCCGCGATCGCAGGCACCCAAATCCGGTCGGTCCGCTCCGACCGCGGTATCTTCACGCCCGAGGCTGTCCGGGCTGCGCTGCGCCCGGAAAAGATCAATGTGCCTGTCAGCCGCCTCCTCCACGTCGAGCAGACGGTCAATCGCGGTGGCGGTTCGGTGTGGACGCTTGAGACCCTAGCCGCAGTCTCGGCCGCCGCGTGGGAGGCCGGGCTGAAGGTGCACATGGACGGTGCGCGCATCCTCAACGCTGTCGTCGCGACCGGCACGCCCGCAGACGCGTTCGGGGCACTGTGCGATAGCCTCTGGCTCGACCTTTCGAAAGGGCTAGGCTGCCCGGTCGGCGCGGTCCTGGCGGGGGACGAGGCCTTCGTGGCGGCCGCTCGGCGGTGGAAATTCCGCCTCGGTGGCGCGATGCGTCAGGCTGGCGTGATCGCGGCGGCAGGCCTGTACGCGCTAGACCATCACGTCGAGCGGCTGGCCATCGACCATGACAATGCGCGGCGGTTGGCCGAGTGCCTGTCGGGTGTACCGCAACTCCGGGTACGGACACCGGAGACGAACATCGTCTTCCTCGACCTCATCGACGACGTATTGGACGCAACGACCCTGTCGCGGGCCTTGGCCGAGCGCGGCATCGGCATAGACCCGGTTGACGCCGGCACACTCCGGGCCGTCACGCATCTCGATGTCGACGCGGATGGAGTCTACAAAGCCGCCGAGGCGATCATCGCGGCTGTTCGGAAAATATGAGCCTGCGACGACAAGCTTGACGTCGCGACGATACATCGTGTTGTAGCCGAAAGTTGCCGATCGGCTTAGAGGCGCAGGCCCCCCCGGTCAACGGATGTTGATCGGTCAGAACTACGCTGTTTCGAACTGAGATCGATCTGACTTGTGGGGTCGAGCGGCGCTATCTTTGTTGACGTTCTTGACTTGAATGTTTCGACACGCAGCAGAGGGGTTGCCTTGCTGCGCACGCCAAGCGCTTTCGCTCTCTATACGTCGCGACATCACACAGATAGGATGATTGCGGTGATGAGCTCTTTCTCGGGAGATCTGCTCTTACCGGTGGCAATTAGCGACCTAGGAAGGCCGCCCGAGCGAAATCGGAGCAGCTTTGCCACCCGAGCTTAAAGAGACGCTGCGACTGAGCCCTTCACTGACCAAGTTTGGCATCGGGTGTCAGCCTCTGTGCCGATGTACTGATGTATTACACGCTATCCCGAGAGCGGCGCAAAAATTGCCCCGGGTGATCCGCTTGACCCCGTGCCGCACGCGCGGGTGCTTGGGCTGCTCGATAACGCAGCCCACGGTGTAGTTGGAGGACCGTCATGTCCCGCATGTCTTGGCTGATCGTGTCGACGATCGTTATGCTTGGATCTCATGTCGTCGAAGCCGAGGAACTCACCGGCACGCTGAAGAAGGTCAAAAACAGTGGCGAGATCGCTGTTGGTTACAGGGATGCATCGATCCCATTCTCGTATCTCGATGGCGATCAGAAGCCGGTCGGGTTTGCAATGGACATCTGTTACAAGATCACTGATGCGGTCAAAGCCGAGCTGAAGCTTTCCGAACTGAAGGTCAAGCTTGTGCCGGTGACCGCCTCGACGCGCATTCCTTTGATGGCCAACGGCACGATTGATCTGGAATGTGGCTCCACTACGAACAATGCGGAGCGCCAGAAACAGGTTTGGTTCACGAACACTCACTTTCTCACGGCGACGCGGTTCGCTTCGAAGAAATCTGCCAAGATCGATAAGATTGATGACCTGAAAGGCAAGACCGTCGTATCGATCCCAGGTTCGACGAATATCATTCAGACCCTTGAGGCCAACAACTCAAGAAACCTCGGTATGACGGTCCTGCAGGCAAAAGACCATGGCGAGGCGTGGTTGATGGTGGAGAACGGCCGCGCCGCCGCCTACGTCATGGATGACGTGCTGCTCGCCTCCCTGATCGCGTCTTCGAAGGAGCCGGGCGCCTACCGGATTTCATCGGACACGCTCTCGCGGCCTGAGCCCTACGGGATCATGGTGCGCAAGGACGATCCGGCCTTCAAGAAGGTGGCCGACGCTGCCACGGCCAAGCTCTACACCAGCCCCGAGGGCAAGGCGCTCTACGAAAAGTGGTTTACCAAGCCGATCCCGCCGCGCGGTATCAATCTCAACTTCCCGATGGATGCGACCATGAGCAAGAACATGGCACATCCAAGCGATAGCTCTGACCCAGCGATGTACTGAGCGGCTGCCGAACCGCAGCGAGCACTCCTCAGCTTCGTACCGAAATCGGCGATCGCGCCATGATCGCACGGACCCGCGACCTGGACGCGTATTATTACGGATTCTGGTTTTCCGTTCGATAAGGTCGCGAAGACTGGGCACCGCGCCTTTCGGTATCGGCTGCGCCGAGCGGCTGCCTCCATCGGTCCTCATCTCGGACCGCCGGGAAACGAGCGGCGAGGCCCTGCCTTCGAGAGCTTGACGGCGTCAGATCCCCGGCGGGCCGTTCCTGACGGACGCACCGAGGCGCCGGCATGCAGCTTGCCATGCGCGCCCTGGGGTGGGACGCTGACCGGCGCGCCGGGCGCGTGCGTGCTCGACGAGGTGCAGGATGGATCGCCGTCGTTTCCTCCAGCTCGCAGCCGCCCCGGCCATCACCGCGGGCATCGCACGGCCGGGCCGCGTCGCCGCGCAGGGCGCGCACGTCCTGCGATACGTGCCCTACACCGACGTCACGGTCCTAGACCCCACGTGGAGCACCGCCTACGTCACCCGCGACCACGCGGCGATGGTCTACGACACGCTGTTCGCCCTCGACGAGCGGCTGACGCCCCAGCCCCAGATGCTGGCCGGCCACACGGTCTCGGACGATGGCCTCACCTGGGAACTTACCCTGCGGCCGGGACTGAACTTCCACGACGGCTCGGCCGTACTCGCCCGGGACTGCGTCCCGAGCCTCGTGCGCTGGGCGCGCCGTGACGCCTTCGGCGGGGCGCTGATGGCCGCGACCGACGAACTCGCGGCGCCCGACGACCGCACCATCCGCTTCCGCCTCAAGCGGCCCTTCCCGCTCCTGCCCTATGCCCTGGCCCGCAACGGCGCCCCCTACCCTGCGATCATGCCCGAGCGGCTGGCGCGGACCGACGCCTTCACCCAGCTCACCGAGATCGTCGGGAGCGGTCCCTTCCGCTTCAAGGCGGACGAGCGCGTCGTCGGCGCGCGCGCCGTGTACACGCGGTTCGAGGGCTACCGCCCGCGCGAGACCGGGACGCCGAGCGGCACCGCCGGGCCGAAGATCGTGCATTTCGATCGGGTCGAGTGGCTCGTCCAGCCGGACGCGGCCACCGCCGTCAATGCCCTCGTCGCGGGCGAGGTCGACATGTTTTACAACCCGCCGACCGACCTGCTGCCGGTCCTGGGCCGCAGCCGCGACCTGCAGGTTTTCCAGGGCGATCCGCTCGGCAACGTCGCCTTGATGCGGGTGAACCACCTGCACCCGCCCTTCGACAATCCGGGCGTGCGCCGCGCCGTCCTCACGGCCGTACGCCAGGAAGACTTCATGCTGGCGATGATGGGCGAGGACCGCGCCCTCTGGCGCGACGGGGTCGGCGTCTTCCCGCCCGGCACGCCGATGGCGAGCGCGGCCGGTCTCGACGTCCTGGCGAGTCCCCGGCCGGTCGAGGAGGCCAAGCGCACCCTGGAGGCGGCGGGCTACCGGGGCGAGCGCGCGGTTGTGCTGATCTCGACCGACAGCCCCAAGCTCCAGGCCCTGGGCGAGGTGGCGGCCGACCTCATGCGCCAGATCGGCATGAGCGTTGACCCGCAGGTCACCGACTGGGGCACTGTGGTGCAGCGCCGCGCCAAGAAAGAACCGGTCGCGCAGGGCGGGTGGAGCGCGTTCTTTACGACCTTCTCCGGCCAGGACCTCCTCGACCCCGCGGGCTACCTGGCGCTGCGCGGCACCGGCGAGCGCGCGTGGTTCGGCTGGCCGACCGACGCGATGATGGAGGGTCTGCGCGCGCAGTGGCTGGCGAGCGGCGATCCCGCGCAGCAGCGGGCGATCTGCCGGGACATCCAAGCACGGGCGATGGACGCGGTGCCCTTCGTGCCGCTGGGGCAAGCTTTCTACGCCACGGCGGCCAAGCGCGACCTCAACGGCATCCTGAAGGGGTTCAGCACCTTTTGGAACGTGCGGCGGGCTTGAGGGTATCGGGATCATGGCGGACGACCTTGCCTACACGCCCGCGGCAGAACTCGCCGCACTGATCCGAACGCGGCGGCTGTCGCCAGTGGAGCTCATGACGGCGACGCTCGCGCGCATCGCGCGGGCGCAGCCGGTGCTGAACGCCTTCATCACCGTCGCTGAGGTGCAGGCGCTCGCCGGCGCCCGGGCGGCGGAGGCCGCGGTGATGCGCGGAGAGCCGCTGGCGCCGCTGCACGGCCTGCCGGTCTCGATCAAGGATCTCGTTCCAACGGCCGGGATCCGCACCACCTGGGGCTCGCGCGTCTTCGCCGAGCACGTGCCGGAGACCGACGCGGAGGTCGTGGTTCGCCTGAAGGCATCCGGCGCGATCGTCGTCGGTAAGACCACCACGCCGGAATTCGGACAGCAATGCCTGACCCAGGCGCCCCTGTTCGGGCGTACGCGCAACGCCTGGGACGCCGGCCGCACGTCGGGCGGCTCCAGCGGCGGGGCGGCCATCGCTGCGGCGGCGGGGCTGACTGCGCTCGGCGTCGCCACCGACGGCGGCGGCTCGACCCGGATCCCTGCCGCCTGCAACGGCGTCGTCGGCTTCAAGCAGGGGCTCGGTGTGGTGCCGCAGGAGTACGCGCAGGACTGTTTCGGCAACATCTCCTACGTAACGCCGATGACGCGCACCGTTCTGGATACGGCGCTGATGCTCGACGCGATGTCCGGACCCGACTCCCGCGATCCGCTCAGCGCAGGCCGGCCGCAGCCGGGCTTCGGTGCGGCGCTGGATGCTTTGTCTCCGGGGACGAAGGCCCTGCGCGGCGTTCGGGTTGGCTGGCGGCCGAGACTGGGCAATGCGCACGTCGCGGCCGACGTCCTCACCGCCTGCGAGCGGGCAGTTGCCGCCCTGGCAGATCTCGGGGCCGAGACGCGTGGGCACGAGGCTCCGTTCGAGAACCCGGAATCTCTCTGGTTCGTCAGCAACGGCGCGTACCGCATGGCGCAGTTCGGCCACCACCTCGCGCGTCACCGGGATATCCTGTGCCCGACCTTCGTGCGGCAGATGGATCGGGTGCGCGACGTCTCGGCGGCCGAGCTCTACGCGGCGATCTTCGCGCGCACCGCCCTCTACCGGCAGGTGCAGGCATGGTTCTCGGATATCGACATCCTGGCGACGCCGACCCTGTCGCGCACGGCCCTGCCGATCGACCAGGACTTCTTCGGGCCGATCACGATCGACGGGAGAGCCGTGCCGAACCTGCGCGCGGCCTGGTACCCGTACACGATGCCGTTCAACCTCACCGGCAACCCGGCGGTAAGCCTGCCCTGCGGGTTCGACGAAGCGGGACTGCCGGTCGCGATCCAGCTCGTCGGACGCGTCGGCGAGGATGCCCGCCTGCTGCAGGTCGCGGCCTCCTTCGAGCGGGCGATGCCCTGGGCAGACCGGCATCCGCCGCTGCCGGAACTCGACTGACCCGAGGAGCAGAGATGGCCCCCTACGATCCGAACCGCCGGACCCCGGGCTTCGACGCCGCCGCGGAGGCGTTCCGCTCGGGCGCCGATTCCCCGCGAGCCTACCTGGAGCGCTGCCTCGCAGTGATCGCCGAGCGCGAGCCCGTGGTACGGGCCTTCGTGGTCGTGAACGAGGCCGGGGCGCGGGAGGCCGCGGACGCCAGCGGCGCGCGCTGGCGGGTCGGGCGGCCACTCTCGCCGATCGACGGTATGCCGATGGGGATTAAGGACCTCCTCGAGACGCGCGACATGCCGACCCAGATGGGCTGCGCGGCCTACGCGGGCAACTTTCCCCGACGCGACAACGCTGCGGTCTGGGCGCTGCGCGAGGCCGGGGCGGTGGTCCTCGGCAAGACCACCACGGCCGAACTCGGCGGCACGCACCCGCCGGCGACGACGAACCCGTTCGATCCGGCGCGCACGCCGGGCGGTTCGTCCTCGGGCTCGGCCGCCGCGGTCGCGGCGGGGATGGTGCCGGCTGCGATCGGCAGTCAGGTCGGCGGCTCGATCATCCGGCCGGCGAGTTACTGCGGCAACTGGGCCCTGAAGCCGTCCCAGGGAGCGATCAACCGCGGCGAGCGACAGGCGACCAGCATGAGCACGCACGGCGTGCACGCGACCTGCGCGGAGGACATGTGGCGCGTGTCGATCGAGATCGCCCACCGGGCCGGCGGCGATCCGGGTGGCGCGCCGCTCGCGGGCCCCGCGGATCCGCCCCGTCCACACCGGCCGCTAACCGTGGCGGTAATGGAGACCGAAGGCTGGGAGGCGCTCGACGACGCGTCACGGGGCGCCTTCGAAACCGTGGTGTCGCAGATGGCCGACGCTGGCGTCACGGTGCTGCGCCGCACGAAAGAGCCCGCGATCGAGCGCTTCGAGCGCGCCCTCGTCGGTGTGCGCGAGATGGCCAACACGATCACGGCCTGGGAGAACCACTGGGCGATGCGCAACCTTGTAGCCCAGCATCCGGACGGCGTTAGCGAACGGGCCAAGGCCACGGTCGCGATTGCGGAGCGCTTAGGCGTCGAGGGCTACCAGGATCTGCTGCGGCGGCGCGAGGGCGTGCGCGCCGTGTACGCGGCGCTGGCACCCACCGTGGATGCTCTGATCGCGCCAGCCTCGCCCGGACCAGCGCCGCCCTGGTCGGGGGACCGTCCCGGCGAGCCGCTCTCGCAGCGCCCGACGGGGGACTCGGTGTTCAACACGCCGAGTTCGCTGCTCGGCGCGCCTGTAGTGACGGCCCCCCTCACAGCCGTGGGCGGCCTGCCGATGGGCATCCAAGTTGTGGGTCAGCCCGGTACCGACGCGCGGATGACCGCGATCGCCTGCTGGATGGCTGAGGCGCTACGGCCGGTCCTCGCCTAATCGGGTGTGCGGTGTTCTCAGCGATTTATTGGGGGCTGCGGCCGGAGCAGGCGCGGCTCTTCCGTCATGCCCGATGCTCTGGCTTTAGATCGGTCAGCGTCACCGCCGCCCAGTCCATTTCGAGGCGAGCCCCCTGGCCTGCGATCAGGATGTGAAGCGATCAACCGCGTAGGGTGACGGATCGATCGGGGCAGCGCGCTGTGCCAGGAGCGCGGCGACCAAGCGCCCGCTCGGCGGGCCGGCCGTCATGCCGTAGTGGCCGTGGCCGAACGCGAGGTGCAGGCCGGGCCGCTGCGGGACCGGACCGAGCACGGGCAGCGTGTCCGGGAGCGAGGGCCGGAACCCGAGCCACAGCTGCGGCTCCCCGTGGGTGAGGCCGGGGAAGAGCGCGCGCGCGTGCTCGGCCAGGATCCGGGCGCGGGTCTCGTCCGGCGGGGCGTCGAGGCCCGCGAATTCGACCGTGCCGGCCGCGCGCAGGCCCCCTTCCATCGGCGTCACCCCGAAGCCGCGCGACTTGTAGCTGATCGTGTAGCGCGGTTCGATCGAGGGCGTGGGCAGCATGGCGTGGTAGCCGCGCTCCGTCTCGAGCGGCACGCGCACCCCGAGCGGGTCGAGCAGCGCCTTCGACCACGCTCCGCCGGCGACCACGACGTCGGCGCCGGCCCGGTTCGCGACGTTGGTCCAGACCGTGAAGCCGCCGCCCTCGCGCGGGATGAGCTTCAGGGCCCGCTCGGCCACGATCGTGGCGCCCTCCCCGCGCAGCCGGTCCGCTAGAGCCCCGACGAGCCGGGCGGGGCTGATCGTGTAGCCGTTGCCGGGCACGAGGAGCGCGCGCCGCACGGCGCGGGAGATGCCAGGCACCATCTGCTGCAGGTCGTCGGCCCCGAGCACCTGCGCCTCGATGCCGTGCCGCTCGCGGATCTGCCGCTCGACGCGCGCGCCCGCGCTCTCGCCCTCGCCGTCCCAGACCTGGATCTGGCCGGTGCGCCGGACGAGCTCGCCGAACACCTGCGGTCCGATCAGATTCTGCCAGCAGGCGAACGCGTCCTTGTGCAGGGCGCGCAGCGCGTCCGAGATCGCGAGGACGCGATCCATCCGCCCCTCCTTGATCCAGCGTATCAGCCAAGGCAGCGCGGTGGGGAGATAGGTGGGGTGGACGACCAGCGGGCCCTTCTTATCCCGGAGCCACCCGGGCACCTGGCGCAGCATGCCGGGCATCGCGATCGGCGAGGCCGTGTCGGCACTGATCATGCCGGCGTTGCCATAGGAGGCGCCGCCGCCCGGCGGCAGCGGATCGATCACGGTCACGTCCCGGCCGGCGCGCCGGAGGTAGAGCGCGGTCGATAGCCCGACCACGCCCGCGCCGAGGACGATCGCGGTGTTCTCATCGCTCATGCGGCGTCTCCGGCGTCCGAGGATAGGCGGTGGCCCGACCGAGATCGGCCGAGGGGATCGCGCTCGGATCTCGCCGCGGCGACCGCGGACCGCGCGCGTCGCCCGTGCGATGCGGGCGGGATCGTGGGAGCCGGGGGATCCCGTGCATGGGTCAGGCGTCCCGGCGCCGGCGCAGGAGCGCGTCGACGCCCAGGATCACGCCCGTGACGCCGATCAGGAACGCGCTGACTGCCGCCACCGTCGGTTCCACCTGCATGTGCAGGCTGTTCCAGATGCGCACCGGCAGGGTCTGCGTGGCCGCGTCGGTGAGGAAGAGCGAGATGACGAGCTCGTCGAAGGATGTCAGGAACGCGAACAGGGCGGCCGAGGCGAGGCCGGGTGCTGTGAGCGGCACGACGACGGTGCGCAGCGTCCGGGTGCGGCTTGCGCCCAGACTCAGGGCCGCCTGCTCCAGGCGCAGGTCGACGGATTGCAGCGCCGACAACAGAATCAGCAGGACGACCGGGAAGGCAATCACCGCGTGGCACAGACCGACCCAGATCACGCTCCCGACCAGCCCGAGGCGCGCGGACGCGTAGTACATGGCGATCGCCGTGACGACGGTCGGCGAGACGATCGGCAGGAGCGCGACGGCCAGGATCAGCCGCTTGGCCGGGAACGCGCCGCGCACGAGCGCGTAGGCCGCCAGGAACCCGACCCCGGTGGCGACGACGCAGGCCACGCCGCCGATTGCGAGGCTGGACGAGAGCGCGGCGCGCCAAGCCGGATCGCCGAGGAACGCCGCAAACCAGCGCAGCGACAGGGATTCGGGCGGGAAGCGCAGGAGGGTGCCGCCGCTGAAGCCCAGCACCACCACGATGGCGATCGGCAGGATCAGGAGCAGGCAGGCGCATCCGACGAACAGCGGCAGCGCGGCGCGCACGCTCAGGCACCCATCATGCGGCGCAGATCCGTCACGCGGGCATAGACCGCGAAGAGGATCAGCGTCGCTACGAGCAGCACCACCGACATAACGGCCGCGCTCGGCCAGTCGATCAGGATCTCGACCGCTCGCTCGATCAGCATCGCGACGGTGACGTCGCTGGGCCCACCCATCAGGGCGGGCGTGATGAAGAAGCCGAGCGCTAGGATGAGGACGATGAGCGAGCCGGACACGATCCCCGGGACCGACAGCGGGAGATAGACGCGCCGGAACAGGTAGAGCGGGCTCGCCCCGAGGGCGCGCCCGGCCCGCAGCAGGCTGGGGTCGATCGCCTTCATGGTCGCGTAGAGCGTCAGGACCATGTAGGGCAGCAGCACGTAGGTCATGCCGACCACGATTCCAAAGGTGTTGTAGAGAAGCGCGAGGGGCGCCGCGATGAGCCCCGACGCGCCCAGGAGCTCGTTGATGAGCCCGCTGCGGCCGAGCACCACGGTCAGCGCGTAGGTCCGCACGATCACGCTGGTGAAGTACGGCACGATCACGCAGAACACGACGAGCGCGGCGCGCCAGCCGCGGTGATTGGCCAGGTAGAATGCGATCGGGTAGCCGATCACCAGCGTCGCGAGCGTGACGAGGACCGAGACCCAGAGCGTCGTGAGCGCGGCGACCTGCATGGAGCGCGCGGTGAGGACGTCGACGAAGAGCTCCGGCACCTCGGCGGGCGCCGTCTCGATGAACAGGGTCCGCGCCAGAAACCAGGCGAGCGGCGCGAGGAACAGCAGCGTGAGCAGGCCGAGCGCGGGCAGGAGCAGGAGCCACGTCCGGTCCCGTCCCATCACGCCGCGTCCGGCGGCAGGATGACCGTGTCGGCTGGCGACCACGCGAGGGCGACGCGCTCGCCCAGCTCCGGGTGGTGATGCGCGGCTACGTTCGGGGCGTCGGCGGTCACGAACGCGCCGCTGCCCATCTCGACCGCGTAGCGCACGACGCTGCCGAGGAAGGACGCGCGCCGCACCGTGCCGCTCAGGCGATTGACCCCCTCTCGCGGCGGATCGGCCGACGGGTGCAGGGTCAGCTTCTCCGGGCGCACGAACAGCTGACCCTCGCCGCCCGCCGCGAGCGTCGCCGCTTCGTCCGCGTGCAGCACCGCGCCGTCCTCCAGCTGGAACGCGACGCGGCCCGGGCCGGGCGTCACGATCCTGCCCGGCAGGAGGTTTGCCTCGCCTAAGAAGCAGGCGGTGAAGGCGTTGGCCGGGCGCTCGTAGACGTCGCGAGGCGCGCCGATCTGCTCGACGCGGCCGCGGCTCATGATCGCCACGCGATCGGATAGGTTCATCGCCTCCTCCTGGTCGTGGGTGACGTAGAGGACGGTCATGCCGAGCCGGCGCTGGATCTCCTTGATCTCGACCTGCAGGTCGTAGCGGAGGTTCTTGTCGAGGGCGCCCAAGGGCTCGTCCATGAGCACGACGGGCGGCTGGAACACGATCGCCCGGGCGATCGCCACACGCTGCTGCTGCCCGCCCGAGAGCTGGCGCGCGTAGCGGTCAGACAGGTGCCCGAGGCGGACGAGGTCGAGCGCTGCTGCGACCCGCTCGCGCACGAGCGACTTCGGCATCCCACGCGCGCGAAGCGGGAACGCCACGTTCTCGAACACGTCCATGTGCGGGAAGATCGCATAGTTCTGGAAGACCATGCCGAAGCCGCGCCGCTCGGGGGGCACGGCCGCGAGGTCGACTCCGTCGACCAGGAGGCGCCCGGCGTCGATCGACGCGAACCCCGCGACCATCATCAGGGTCGTGGTCTTGCCCGAGCCGGAGGGGCCGAGCAGCGAGAAAAACTCGCCCGCCTGGATGCGGGTCTCAAAGCGGTCCACGACGGTCTCGGAGCCGTAGATCTTGGTCAGCCCCTGGAGCTCCAGCACCTTACCGGCCGGTTCCGTGACGGCGGCCGCCGCGCGCTCGCACGGGCGGGCGAGGCCGACGGCGCCCGGCACGGTCGCGTCCTGTCCGATCACAGCACCCAGTTTGACCAAGCGCGGCTCACTTTGGTTCGGTTGGCCGACCACCAGTTGATGTCGTTCTTAAAACCCTTCGACACGGTCCAGGGTGTGCCGGTCGCGGGATCGAGCAGGAGCTTCGATGTGTGCGGGTAGACCTTGGTGTTGGCCGGAATCGCCTTGTACTCGGCGAGCCAGCGCTTCTGCACGTCCTCGCTGATCGAGTAGTCGATGAACTTGAGCGCGGCCTCTGGCGCCTTAGCCCCCTTGGGTATGGCGTAGGACTGCACCAGGACTTGGTTCTGGTTCCACTGGATGCCGAGCGGCGCGCCGCCGTCGATCGAGGCCTGGGCGCGGGTGTTCCAGAGCACGCCGAGCACGGCCTCCTTGTCGGCCATCATCTGCGCGGACAGCGCGCCGGTGTCCCAGAACTTGGGCACGCTGGGCTTGATCCGGCTTAAGGACTTGAGGGCGCGCTCGATGTCGACCGGGTAGACCTTGTCAATCGCAACGCCGTCGGCGAGGAGCGCAATCTCGAGGTTCGGGGCCCCGGACTCGATGCCAGCCAGCGTGCGCGGTCCGGGAAACGCCCGCGTGTCCCAGAACTCGGCCCAGGATTTCGGCTCGGAGCCGGGCTTGAACACGTCCGTCCGGTAGCAGAGCACGAACGCGTACACGAACGAGCCGACCTGATGGCTGAGCTTCAAGCTCGGATCGATGTCCTCGAGCTTCGTATACCGAAACGCTCCGTAGTCGATCGGGACGAGCGCGCCTGCCTCCTCCAGCATGAGGTTGGCGTCGTTGCCGGTGTCGATGCAGTCGATCTCGACCTGCCCGGCCTTGTACATGGCGAGCAATTTGCCCACCGTGCTCGGGACAGGCACGATCTCGATGCCGGTCTCCTTCAGGAACGGCTCGTAGACGGTCCTGCGCTTGATCTCGTCGAAGGAGCCGCCGGGCGTCCTCACCCGCAGTTGCGTGGTGGCCCGGGCGGGGTTCGTGATCACGGCCGGCATGGCGAGCAAGGCCGCGCCACCCACCATGAGGCCGCGCCGCGTCGGGGTCGTGGACAGCTTCGGCACCGCGCGCTCCCATCACCTCGGAGCGGAGTGTAGGCGCGGGAAATACTGTTCGCCTAGCGAAAATCACGGGCAATCCTGACCGCATTTACGACGTGTCGCACACGCGGAGGGCTGCGCGGGTGGTCCGCGGTCGAGCCCGGCGCTTGCATACTCACGCCAGGGCCCGGATCATCGTCCCGCCGGCCGTCGCAGAGAGCGTCCATGATCAGGAACGAGCCGTACTGGTGGCGGGCGGCACCCTTGGCCGCCTCGGACCCTCTGCCCGTGCGCGGCACCGCCGACGTGGTCATCGTCGGCGCGGGCTATACCGGGCTGTCCGCGGCGCTGACGCTGGCCCGGGCCGGCCGCAGCGTTCAGGTCTTCGACCGGCAGAGGCCCGGCGAAGGCGCCTCGTCCCGCAACGGCGGCATCACGAGCGGGAACCTGCGCCCGTCGCTCGCCGAGCTGACGCGGCGGTTCGGCGCCGAGCGTGCGAGCGCCCTGGTGGCCGAGTCCAAGGTGGCGCGCGAGGACCTGTACCGGTTCATCGCCGAGGAGGGGATCGACTGCGACTTCAAGCTCGTCGGCCGCTTCGCGGGTGCCTCCCGCGCGGCCGACTACGAGCGCCTGGCGCGGGAGGCCGATCACCTGCGCGGCGCGTTCGGCATCGAGGCCCACCCGGTCGCGCGGGCTGAGCAGCGCAGCTTCATCGGCTCGGCGTTCTACCACGGCGGCAACGTCCGCATGGACATCGGCGGCCTTCATCCCGCGAAGCTGCACGCCGCGATGCTCCGCCTCGCCCGGGACGCGGGCGCCGTCGTGCACGGCGAGACTGCCGTTCTCGGCATCCGGGGGGAGGCCGGGCGCTACGAGGTCCTGACCGCGCGGGGCGCAGTCCGCGTCGGCCACGTGATCGTCGGCACTAACGGCTACACGGACCGGTTCGACCGATGGCTGCGCAGCCGGCTCGTGCCCGTGCGCAGCCGCATCATCGCGACGGTGCCGCTCTCGGCCAACCTCATGGGCGAATTAATGCCGAGCCGCATGATGTATTCCGAGACGCGCAAGCTCCACTACTACTACCGGCCCTCGCCCGACGGGACGTGCATCTTGTTCGGGGGCCGCGACGGAACGATCGCCGGCGATGCGGAGTGGCCGACCGCGAGTCTGCGGCGCGCGCTCGCGGATATTTTCCCTCAACTCGACGGCGTCGCGATCGAGCACAGCTGGTACGGCAATGTCGCCATGAACCGCGATATGGTCCCCCGGATCTTCGCGCAGAACGGGCGCCGCTACGCGGCGGGCTACTGCGGCTCGGGCGTGGTGTGGGCGCGATGGGCCGGGCAGAAGGCGGCGCTCCAGGTCTTGAACGAACAGGCGGGACGCTCAGCGCTAAACTTCCGTTCACCGCGATGGGTGCCGCTCGTCTCCGGCAAAGCCTGGTTCATGCCGGTCGTATTCGGTTGGCTGCGCTTCCAGGATAGGTTGGCCGCACGAAAATGAGGAGCCCATCAGGGCAAATGCCATTTTTCTAGGTTCGCGCGGTGACTGCTTCTGGGATCCGGGCGCATATGCTTGGACGCCAGAAATGAACGCAAAGCCGAAGATCTGTTTTTCGACCGGAGTTCAAGGTCCGCTTCTGGTGCTTACCCGCCGACCGCCTCATCAATTGTCGGAGCGGTGAGATTTTCTGCCGCGATCGCACCCCGCAGCCACCTCTCGAACGGGCCTGCCAGTGACCCGCGCTTTACCCCGCGCGGTTTGACAAGGAAGTACGATGTCGTCTCCACCTCGAAGGCATGATCCTTGAAGGGAGCGATCAGCCGGCCGTCACGAAGTTCATCCGCCGCCAGGACCTCGCTCTCCAGAACGACGCCGAGGCCAGCGACCGCAGCTTCCACCGCCATCACCGAACGGTCTAGCCACATCTCGTTGCGCGGGCGTAGAGCCCCTTCTCCGACATTTCGCAGGTAGTGCGCCCACGTCAACGCGTTGACGGAATGGATCAAGGTCGTGGTCGCCAGGTCTCGCGGTGTGTACAGCCCCACCGAATCGGCGAGTGAGGGACTGCACAGCGGGCGCAGCCGCTCGATCAGGAGCGGCTCGACGCCCAGGTTCGTCTGTGGCGGTCGACCGTAGGTGATGGCAAGATCGAACCGCTCCGTCTCGATGTCGTCGCGATCCGATAACGTAGACAGACGGATCCGCGCCTCGGGGTGGGAACGGAGGAAATTCGCCAGCCTAGGCTGCAACCATTTTGCCGCGAAGCTCGGCCCCGATGCGATGACGAGGGGCTCGCGCTGGGATTGTGGGGCGACCCGTTCCGTCGCACCTGCGATGATACTGAGCGCGTGTTCGATCTCGACGGCGTAGGTCCTGCCCCCCTCTGTCAGGAAGGCACGGCCCGCGCGCCGCCGGAACAGCGGCATGCCGAGAAAGTCCTCCAGTTGCTGAACCTGATGGCTGATCGCCGAAGGCGTGACGCCCAGCTCGTCGGCGCCCTTCGCGAAGCTGCCGTGCCGGGCCGCGGCTTCAAACGCCGCAAGCGCCCGCAGCGGCGGCGTTCTGCGTCGCCCCGGATCTGCCGGTGAGCCAGCCTCAGCGGCCGGTGAGTTTTTTGCGTTGGCGCTCATCGGCACCTCGGACCTAACAGTGCTTCCGACACCACGCAACGCCGGTGCCGGAACCGAGGCCGCAACGCGCGCCGCTTCGGAGCAGGCCCGATCCCGGCACCCTGCCGATGGAGCGGACGATGAGCGGATCCCTTGAGGCGGCGGCGAAGGACCATCTGGTCCGCTACGGCGGCGACACCTTCCCGAATCTCTTCACGAAAGCCAGGGGCACTGTCGTCACCGACAGCCAGGGACGGGAGTATTTGGATTTCACCTCCGGTCAGATGTGCGCCACGATCGGTCACAACCATCCCGCCATCGTCGAGGCGGTCCACCGGGCCGGGGAGAAGGCATTCCACTTCTTCAGCGGGATGATCCCGGAAGTGGTGGCCGAGCTCGCCCAGGTGCTGGCCCGCGACTGGCTGCCGAGCGACCTCACGAAGACGATCTTCGTCAACACCGGCTCCGAGGCGACCGAGGTCGCCCTTCGCATGGCCAAGATGTACACCGGCGGGTACGAGGTCCTGGCGCTGGGCGGTTCGTGGCACGGCATCACCGGCGGGGCAAGCTCCGTCTCGATGGCCAGCGACCGCAAGGGCTACGGCGTGCCCGCACCCGGCGTGTTCGTCATCCCCGAGCCCAACGCTTACCGCCCCTACTTTTCGGGGATGGACGAGGAGGCGGCGGCGCTCGCCAATCTCGATCTCGCGTTGAAGCTCTACGACATGCAGTCGGCGGGCAAGGGCGCCGCGATCATCGTCGAGCCGGTGATCAGCGCGGGCGGCGTGCTGGTGCCGCCCCGTTCGTTCCTGGTCGCCCTGCGGGAGGCTGCCGATGCCCGCGGCATGCTGCTGATCTTCGACGAGGCGCAGACCGCCTTCGGCCGGATCGGCACGCGCACCGGCGCCGAGCACTTCGACGTCGTGCCGGACATCATGACGATGTCTAAGACGCTGGGCGGAGGCCTGCCGCTTGCGGCAGTCGCGACCACCGCCGCGATCGAGGTAGACATTCACGAGAAGCACTTCACCTACTACACCAGCCACGTCTCCGACCCGCTCACCGCCGAGGTCGGCCTCGCGGTTCTGAAGGTGATCGAGCAGGAAAAGCTCGTCGCTAGAGCTAACGAGATGGGCGCCTATCTGCGCGGTCGGTTCGAAGATCTGCAACAGCGCTACGAGGTGATCGGCGACGTGCGCGGGCTCGGTCTACTCATCGGGGTCGAACTGGTGATGGATCGGGAATCGCGCAGCCCGGCGCATGCGCTCGGCGCGCTGACGACGCGCAAGTGCTTCGAGAAAGGCCTGAGCATGAACATCCGTCGCCGGCCCGAGCGCGGCTCGGTCTGGCGGATCGCCCCCCCGCTCACGGTCTCCACCGCTGAGATCGACCGGGCCGTCGAGATCCTCGAGGCGGCACTGCGCGAGAGCCTCGACGAGACCGCGGCCGGTAGCACCGCCTGAAGGCGAGCGCTTCAAGATCCAATGTCCTGTCGCCTGGAGACACCCTCATGACGCCCAAGCTCGCGTGTGCTCTCCGTCCGGCCCTGTCAGCCCTGGCGATCGTCTCCGGCCTCGGGGCGGCGATCGCCGCAAGCCCGACGCTCGAGAAGATCCGGTCCTCGGGCACGCTGACATTGGGCTATCGCGAGGCGTCGATCCCATTCTCCTATCTCGGTCCGGATCAGAAGCCTGTCGGGATGTCGCTTGATCTTTGCGCGGCGGTGGCACAGCGGGTCCGAACAGAACTCAAGCTGCCGGAGCTGAAGACCGCCTTCGTCGCGGTGAACGCCTCGAACCGGATCCCACTTCTCCAGAATGGCACGGTGGACATCGAGTGCGGCAGCACGACGAACACGGCCGAGCGGCAGAAGCAGGTCGCCTTCTCCGTCGCGACCTTCGTCAGCCAGCCGCGCTGGCTCACCCTGCGGGCGTCCGGGATCGCAGAAGTGAACGGATTGCGGGGCCGCACCGTGGTGATCACACAAGGCTCGCTCAACATGCTTCTGGCGCAGAAGCTGAACGTCGCGGACGGGCTCGATCTGACGATTCTCCAGGCGCGCGACCACGCCGAGTCGCTGCTGATGCTGCGCACCGGCCGAGCAGCGGCGTGGTACGAGGACGATGTCCTGCTCGCCGGGGCGCGGGCGACGGCTTTGGATCCCGCAGCGTTGGCGTTCCTGCCAGCATCGTCCGGCGCCGACTACTACTACGGCCTCATGCTCCCGCGCGAAGATCCCGAATTCAAGGCGCTCGTCGATGGAGCCGTAAAAGCGCAGATGGCCTCCGGCGTATTCGCCAAGTTGTATGAGCGGTGGTTCCTCACGCCGATCCCGCCGGCCGGACAGAACCTGGACCTGCCGATGAGCGAAGCGCTGCAGTTCCGCGTCACAAACCCAAGTGACGCACTGAAACCTTGAGTGTGAAATCCGGCCCTATCGGGAGGATGAAGGTGCGGTTGTGGCGTGATCCCGACCTACAGCCTAGCCCGTAATAACGTCCGCTCCGGAGCTTTTGACTGGGGCAGCTAAATGGCCGCAATGGGCGCCAAGCCGAACGGCCGGTTTCGGGAAGCGAGCCGATGTCGGTTGACGGCGCGAAGCCGGGGGGCGGGCAGATCACGGGTCCGCGGCCACGCAGTTGGTTCAGGAGTGCCGGACACTTGCTCCCTACGCGGACGGCTCCACGCCGATCCGCATTCGGGCGCATGACCATTCAGCCGAGGTAGGCAAGCCCTCGCCTTGGCACGAACCCTGCGCACGTGTTCTCACGATGTCGGCCTCCTGATGCGACAGTGCAGCCAGGCAGCGACGTCGATAGCCCCGGAGAGTGCAGGTTGAACACGCCGACCAACGCTGAGGAGCAGTCGCTCGTCCAGATCGCGCGACGCGTCCTGCCGGGGGGCAACTTCGGCAACATGGCCGGAGAGATCGTCGTGCGCTCAGGCCGTGGCGGACGCGTGTGGGACGTCAGCGGGAACGAGTACATTGACTACCTGCTCGGGTCGGGGCCGATGCTCGTCGGACACGCCCACCCAGCCGTGAACGCCGCCGTGTTGGAACAAGTCGAACGCGGCTCGACCTTCTTCGTCAACAACGAACCCGGCATCCGGCTCGCGGCCGAGATCGTCGAAGCGCTGCCCTGCGCCGAGCAGGTCCGCTTTGTCTCCACCGGGACCGAAGCCGACGCCTACGCCATGCGGCTCGCCCGCGCCCATCGGCGACGGCCCAAGATCCTTAAGTTCGAGGGCGGCTACCACGGCATGAGCGACTGGGCCCTGATGAGCCTGTGGTCCGCACGTGAGAACAACACTGGGCGCGCCGTCGCCGACACAGCCGGCATTCCGCCCGGCCTGCTCGACGAGATGTTGGTGTGTCCATTTAACGACCTCGCAGCGGCGCGCGAGATGATCCACGCCCACCACGACGCGATCGCTGGCGTGATCGTGGAGCCGATGCAGCGTCTGATCCCGCCCGCGCCCGGCTTCCTACAGGGCCTGCGCGACCTCACTACCGAGTACGGAATCGTGCTGATTTTTGATGAGGTCGTGACCGGCTTCCGCCTCTCCTACGGCGGAGGCCAGACCTACTACGGCGTCACGCCCGACCTGTGCACGCTGGGCAAGGTGATCGGCGGCGGCTACCCGCTTGCGGCGATCGCTGGCCGAGCCGAGATCATGGCGCACTTCGACCGCGAGCGGGTCGAGCCGGAAGGCTTCACGCCGCAGATCGGTACGCTCAGCGGCAACCCCATCGCTGCCGCGGCGGGGCTGGCCGCCCTGGCGCTCCTGAAGCAGCCGGGAGCGTACGAGCACCTGTTCGCGACAGGGCGTGCCATCTGGGCCAGCGTTGAGGCGGCGCTGCGTGAGGCGGGGCACGCCATCACGATGGTGGGCGAGCCGCCGATGTTCGACGCGCTCTTCACGACGTCGCGGGTGACGGATCATCGAGGCATGGCAGGGGCAGATGCCGTGCGCGCACGGCAGCTCAACGGCCTGTTGCGGGCGGGTGGAATCCTGAAGGGCGACGGTAAGATGTACGTCTCACTCGCCCACGACGAACGGGATGTGGCCGACACGCGCGCGGCCTACCGCGCGGCCGCAGCGCGTCTGGACGAGGCCGACGCCGTCCCGTGAAATTTCTTGTTGCGCCCCTCAAGGCTCGTCGCGCGAGAAGCGCCGGACCACGTTCTCCAGCAGCCGCGAGATTTGGCCCTGGAACGCACCCGCGTGCCAGAGGCTACCGCAGAACGTGATTGAACCAACCGACAGCACCGCCCCCCCGGACGGGGTCTCGAAGTAGACGATCTCGCCCCGCTTGAGCTCCTCAGGCTCCTCGCCCGAGATGGTCGAAACGTGCGTGAGCATCTCCTCCGGCACGGTCACGAACGAGCTCGGCGGGTCCTCCGACACCGCGAGGATCACCGCGTCCTCCGGGGTGCCGAGGTCGTGGTCGGCCCGGTCGAGCTCGAACCCCGCCGCCCCGCCGCCGGACAGGCCGTACCCGCCGATCGTCTCACCCTCGACCCCCTCGAAAATCCAGGCGTGCGCGGCCTCGTACGAGGCCGGCAGCCGGCGGTAGTGGGTGCCCTCGAACAATCCCTGGCCCGAGAAGCCGACGCCGACCAGCGACTGCGGCGGCCGACGGTTGCGCCGCCATAAGCCGCCCAGCGCGCCGTCGAAGGCGTTGTGGTACTCGCCGGGCTCGGCCTCCCAGGCCCGGATCCCACCCTCAGCGCGCCGGATCTCGATCACGCCTGGCATGTCGGGATGGCGGGCGATGCGCCAGTAGAAGCCGTTGCCCCCGAGGTACACGAGGCGGCCGCCGCTGCCCGTGTAGGCCGCCAGCGCGTCGAGCGTGCCCGGGGTGTGATATTCCGGGTGCGAACCTGTCAGGACCGTCCGATAGGGCCGGATAAGGTCGGGGCCCTCGTCGTCGAGGTCCTCGTCGGTGACGATGTCGAACGGGAAGTCCTTGGCGGTGAGCCATGCGAGGAGGTGCGTGTCGGCGGGGTAATGCCGCAGGCCGGAGCCCTTTGGGTCATCGAAGGTCAGGTAGTCCGGCCGCATCGTCAGGATCGGCCGAAGGCGGGACGAGAAGGCGATGCCGCTGCCGTCGGCGTGGCGGTTGTAGGTCGAGCGGCCGTAGACCGGGAAGTCGTCCGGGTTGTAGGGTGAGGCTCCCCAGGCGGCGGCCCGCGCGCGGAGCCTGTCGTCGAAGTTGCCGCGCGCATGGTTGGCATAGGCCTGGTAGGTGAAGGTTGAGGCCAGGAACGCGATCGGCGCCCGCGGGCCGTCCCGGCGCGGCAGGACGTAGAACGGCAGGCGGTCCTCCCCACCAGCACAGGTCAGCCGCAGGGCGTAGGCGCCGCTCGGCAGGTCGGGAATCGTCAGCTCGAAGTCGGGCTCCCACCGACAATCATCAAGGTCGTCGTCGTGGAAGTGGATGGCAGCGTAGTCGTTGGGCGCGTGGCGGAAGCAGGTCTCGCGCCCGCTCCAGAACGCCCCGACCACGCCGCGGGTGGGTAGGTTAATGGCGCAGCCGTGACGCTCCTGGGGCCCGGTGTCGATGAGCCCGGTCCCGCCGATGTCCTGCGCAAAGTCCCAGAGAGCGAGTGGCGTGACGTCTTCGGGGAGGCGGCCAGGGTCGAGCCAGTCGGCCACATGACCATCTAAAATCGCCGGTGCCTCGATCTTGCCGGTGAAGTGCCGCGCCGGCTCCGCTGCCCGCTCAGCCGCGAACAGCACAGGCCCCCCGGCGGGAAGCGCGAGCCCGGCATCGTCGGCGCGCCGGATGATTGGTTCGCCGCCATCGAGCGCCCGCTGCCCGAGGGTGAGCGCGCCGGTCCGCGGGTCGGCGGCGAGCCAGATCCGGTACCAGCGCCGCCGCTGGATCGGGACATCCGCGGCGAGATCGACGCGGCCGCCCGCCCACCGCATCGAAGCGGTCGCGCCCGCTCGGCCGAACGAGAGGACGACTGCATGATCGTCGTCCTCCTCGGAGAGGACGGCGCGCGTGTCACCCTGCCGAGCCACCCAGACGACGGCGGTCCACGTACAGGGCGCGGACGCATCCCGGTCCGGTCCGGCCGGCACCAGCCCGTATGACCCGGACCGGATCGGCTGTCGGCGTCCGGGCACGGTCCGGTCAAAGAAGGTGGACAGATCCTCGATGTGAAGGCCCGGACCGTCCGGGTTCGGGTCGCCAGAGACGATCCGCTCCAGCTGCGCTCGGTATGAACCCCCGTCACGCAGGCTGACGTGGACCAAGAGCGTGTCGCCGGGCCGCCCGGAGAAGCGGGACAGGTAGCCCGTAACGGGTAGTTCAGCCGGCGCCACGTCGCTCATTCCGTCACCCTTCGGTCCCGCCGCGTCACGCCTTGCGGACGTTGTAAAACAGCGGGAAACCCTTCATCAGCCCGGTCACGGTGCCGCGCCGCGCGGTCGGCTGGAAGAAAATCCCGAGCGGCAGGTAGGGCACCTCCTCAAAGGCCTGCTCCTGCAGCCGACGGCAGATCGCTAGTTGCGCGGTTTGGTCGGTGGTCGTGAGGTACTCGTCCCGCATTGCCTCCAACGCCGTGCTGGTCGGCCAGCCGTATATGCCTTTGGTGCCGATGCCGCGGATGAACTTGTTGTCGGCCGGGGTGATCGTGCTGACCGCGGTCGTGAAGGTGCACATGGCGCTCCACCCGCCTGCCTCGACGGGCTGCGTTGAACCCCAGCGCTGCGCCATGGTGCCCCAATCCAACGCCTGGTAGTCGACGTTGAGGCCGATGCGCCGGAACATGTCGGCCGTCACTTCGCTCATCGCGTTGATGCTGGCAAAGTCGGTCGGCGCCATGAATACCACGCGCTCACCCCGGTAGCCCGACGCCTGCACGGCGGCTTTGGCCTTGGCGAGGTCCGGCGTCCTGGATAGGCGCTCCATCCCCGCGTCGTTGGTCATCGGCCCCGGGGTCATGTAGCCGATGCCGTCCCGCCACATCTTCGGGTCGTCGCCCGCAACCGCCGTCATCACGTCCGCTTGGCTGAGCCCCATCAGCAGGGCCCGGCGTAAGGCGGGGTTGTTGAACGGCGGCTGGAGGTGGTTGACGCGCATCAGGCCGAGGAAACCCGCCTCGTCCTGCACCTCGGTGCGCAGGTCGCGGTCGCGGGCGAGCGACGCGACGAGGTCGGGGATTGGCTGCTCCCACCAGTCGATCTCGCCGGTCTGCAGCGCGGCGGCGGCGGTAGCGGCGTCCGGGATCGTGCGCCACTCCACGCGATCAAGGTGAGCGACCTTCGGACCCGCGAGGAAGCTTGGGGTCCCATCCTCGCGCGGAACATACGCAGCGAACCGCTCGTAGACGTTCCGCGCGCCTGGCACTCGCTCGGCGGCGAGAAACTTGAATGGTCCGCTGCCGATCACCTCGGGGACTGGCTTGAACGGGTCCAGCTTCGCCAAGCGCTCTGGCATGATGCAGGGCATGTTGGTGTTGGCCTTGCCGAGCACGTCGGGCAGGGTTGGGAAGGGCCGCTTGAGGCGGATCTGCACCTCATCGTCGGTTGGCGCCGTCATCTCGTCGATAGCGGCTATCAGGTCGAAGCCGTAGAGATCGCGTGAGCCCCAACGCTTGAGACTCGCGACGACGTCGCGCCCGCGCACTGGCTCTCCATCGTGAAAACGCAGTCCGTCGCGCAGGGTCAGCCGCCAGAGCAGTCCGTCCTGCTCGACGACGTGGCCGGCGACCATCTGCGGACGTGCCACGTAGGCGTCGTCGACCCCGTACAGGGTGTCGAAGACCATGAAGCCGTGGTTGCGCGTGACGAAGGCGGTGGTGACGATCGGGTCAAGGAGGGCGAGGTCGGCCTGCGGGACGAAGCGGAGCACGCGGTCCTTTACAGCAGCCCGGACGACTGCGGGCATCGCGAGGCCCGCGCCGGCGAGTTGGAGGAACCTACGCCGCCGCATCCCCATGATCATGATCTGCCTCGTTCGCGCTTACGCGAGCGCTCAACAAGAAGCATGCCGATCAGCCGCCAAGCCCGCAAAACCCGAACGGCGCTGCCAGACCTGATCTCGACGCTACCCTGGGCATCGGCTTCGTGTCGCCGAATGGATGTCTCCAACTGGCCGAAAGCCGCAGGTCCGCTTCGGAGAAGGTTCGCTACAAAAGCGGACGCCATTCACGGCTCGACCGCCACGGGTGTCGTCGGTTTCACGTGCGGCTCGGATCGGTTCGGCGTCGCCGAGAGTGTCGGGCGTCCGAGCAGGATGACGGCGACCGAGGCCGTCGCGGTCACGCCGGCGAGCGGCAGCAGCGCCAGGGGCCAGCTTCCAGTCGCATCCTTGATCGCCCCCGTCGCCCAGCTCGTGAAGAAGCTCGCTCCGGTGCCAACTGCGTTGATCTGAGCGATCCCCGCGACCGCCGCGCGCGTGGACAGCCACTCGGTCGTGAGTGCCCAGAAGGGGCCGCGCGACGCCGAGACGCCGAACAGGGCGAGGCACAGCAACAGCACGGTCGGGGCCAATCCGTGCAGGACGAGGCAGAGGCATAAGCCCAGCGTCGTTAGTGCGGTCGGGACGGCCGTGTGCCAGACGCGCTCGTCGCGCTGGTCAGAACTCCGGCCGCCCGCGTACATCGCTAGCGCGGCGACCGCGAACGGGATCGCGTTCACGAGGCCGACCTCCGTCGTCGAGAGTCCGAACGACTTCAGGAATTGCGGTTGCCACAACGATAGGCCGGCGTTGGCGGTGGCTTGGCCCGCGTAGATCAACGACAGCACCAGGACGGTGCGGTCGCCCATCACCGCCCAGACGGTGGTCTTCTCGATGCTGGTCCGTGCGGCCGCGTCGGCAGCGAGGCGGCTCGCGAGCCAGTCCTTGTGCTCCGGCTCGAGCCAGCCTGCCTGCGCCGGCGTGTCAGTCAGCCAGACGAGGCCGACGAGGCCGATCACCACGGCGGGCATCGCCTCGACGATGAACAGCCACTGCCAGCCCGAGAGGCCGAGCCAGCCGTCAAACCCGAGCAGCGCCGCCGAGATGGGCGAGCCGACGATGCCGGCCACGGGGCTTGCGACCATGAACAGGCCGATGACCCGTGCCCGCTCCCGGGCCGGGAACCACTGCATGAGGTACAGGATCACGCCGGGCACGAACCCGGCTTCTGCCGCGCCCAGTAGAAAGCGCAGCACGCAAAACGAGACCGGGCCCGACGTCAGCGCCATCGCCCCGGAGACCAGCCCCCACGTAATCATGATCCGCGCGAGCCACAGCCGCGCCCCGACCCGGACCATCGCGAGATTGCTCGGCACCTCGAACAACAGGTATGCGATGAAGAACATACCGCCGCCGAAGCCGAAGGCGCTCGCCGTCAGCCCGACCTCCCGGTTCATCTGCAGGGCGGCAAAGCCTGCGTTGACCCGGTCGATGTAGTTGGCGAGATAGCTCAGCGCCAGAAATGGCAGCAACCGCAGGCTGATCCTACGCAGAGCTTCACGGCCGATTGGGTCAGCCGTCGTCGACGGGTTGCTCACGGTTTCCTCCCAGTCTTTGGGCCGGCCAGCGTCTCGACGCGCTGGTCGCGGCGGCTTTAGAAAGGCGATGGCCCGAACGCGCCGGAGAGCGAAAGCCGCATCTGCGGTGGTCCCGGGCCGGAGGCGACGCCATGCGCATACGAGATGTCACGGTCACTCTGTTCGGCTGGGACGATATCCCGCCGACGCGCTACTCCGGGCGCACGGCGCGTGCGGTGGGCAGCAGCCAGCTCGGGCTCGTCACGATCCACACCGATGAGGGCGTCGAGGGGCATGCCTTCCTCGGCTCAGCTTACGGACCGGCCGATCTCGACGCACCGCTTCTCGTGCGAGTGCTCAAGCCGGTGCTCATGGGGCGCGATCCCCTCGATCGCGAGCGCCTGAACCAGGAGCTGTGGGCGCGCGTGCGCGCCGCCTCCGTCCGGACGATCGGAGCGCTCGACGTCGCCCTGTGGGACCTCGCCGGCAAGGTCGCCGGACTGCCGATCCACCGGCTCATTGGCACCTATCGCGACCGGATACCCGCCTACGCCAGCTCGCAGATCCTCGACTCGGCCGCCGCCTACGTCGAGCAGGCGCACGCGTACCGCGAGGCCGGCTGGAGCGCCTACAAGATCCACCCGCCCCAGGTCTGGCGCGACGACATCACGATCTGCGAGGCGGTGCGGGCCGGGATGGGTGACGGGTTCACGCTGATGCTCGACGCCTGCTGGGGGTATACCTACGAGCAGGCGCTGCGGGTCGGCCGCGCGATCGAGGCGGCGGGCTACTACTGGTACGAGGATCCGCTCGCGGATTCCGACCTCTACGGTTACGTCAAGCTCAAGGCCAAGCTCGATGTTCCAATCATGGCGACCGAATATCCGCAGGCCGGCTTCGAGTCCTACGCGCCCTGGATCTTGCAGCGCGCCACCGATTTCCTGCGCGGCGACGTGGCGGTGAAGGGCGGCATCACCACGCTCGTCAAGGCGGCCCATCTCGCGGAAGCCTTCGGGATGAACTTCGAGGTCCACCACGGCGGCAACTCGCTCAACAACGTCGCCAACCTCCACGTCATCATGGCGATCCGCAACACCGAGTTCTTCGAGGTGCTGCTGCCGGATGCGGCGCAGAAGTACGGGCTTGCCGCGGACATCGCGGTCGATCCCGCCGGCATGGTGCACGCGCCTACGGCGGCCGGGCTCGGCGCGGAGATCGACCGCGATCTCATCCGGGCTAAAACCACGGCCAACCTGACGTGAGGGCTCGTCCATCCCGGTCATGATGCCGCGTGCGCCTGTGGCCGGTGGCATACGGCCGGGTTTTCGATGAGCCCAGCGGCGTCCGCGAGCCCGACGATGTAGCGGCCTGCCTCGCGGATATCCTGTCGTATCGCCGTGGCCGCCGCGTCAGCATCGCCGGCGCGCAGGGCCGACAGCGCGGCGGTATGCAGATCGCTGCCCTTCTCCAGCAGCACGTAGTCCGGGATGACGTATGTCAGGACCGGACCGCACCTCAGCCAGATGTTCTCGATCAACCCTTCCAGGATCGGCATGCGCGCGAGCGCGTAGAGCTCGAAGTGGAAGCGCCGGTGCAGATCAAGGTACACATTGAGGTTCTGGGCCCGGATCAGAGCCTTCATCTCGGCGAGCAGTTCGTCGAGGACGCCCAGGTCGCCCGATGCGCAGCGCTCGGCCGCGCGGGCCGCGGCTCGACCCTCAAGGTCACAGCGGATCGTCAGCAATTCGTCGAAGCGCACCACGTCCATCCGCGGAACCACGGCGCCCCCGCCCTGGCCGGAACTGCCGCGCTCGAGCACGTGCTCCGCGATCAGTCGGTTGACCGCATCGCGGACCGGCGTGAGGCTGATGCCGAGTTCAGCCGCGACCTCGCGCAGGAGGATCCGCTCTCCCGGCCCGAACCGGCCGCCGAGCATGGCTATTCGCAGCTCCGCGTAGGCCTGATCCCAGAGGGGCAGTCGCTCGACCTGTCTCAACCCCGTTGCCCCCCTGCCCCTTGAACAACCCGCCCATCGCGGATCGGGACCGATCCGCGAGAACCGGTTCGACCCCGCTTGACATCCTAGCCGCCTTCGATCGTTATAACAAACAACGAAGACGGGAGAAACGCCATGCTGACCCGCCGTAGCCTCGTCGGAGGCCTTGCCCTGGGGGGGCTTGGCGCACGGATCGCACTGGCTCAGTCTGGCTTCCCGGCGCGGGAGATCACGTTCGTCGTACCCTGGAACGCGGGCGGCTCGAACGACATCCTGGCGCGTGGGCTGCAGCCGCTGCTCAAGGAGCGCGGCATCACGATCATCATCGAGAACCAGCCCGGCGCCACCGGCGCGATCGGGATGCGACGCGTGGCGACGGCGAACCCCGACGGCTACACGCTCGGCATGGGGACGAGCTCGACGCTGGCCTACATGGCCGAGGGCAAGACGCCCCTCAAAAGTGGTCAGTTCACGCACATCGCCCGGGTCTCGATCGACCCGCTGATGCTCCTCGTCCCCGGGTCGAGCCCTTACCAGACGCTCGACGATTTTCTCGCTCATATGAAGAAGAACCCGGGCAGCGTGTCGATCGGCACGCCGGGCAACTACAACCTCAATCACATCTTCGCCTCGATGACCGCCCGGGCGGCGGGCGTCAATTATATCAACGCTCCGTATACGGGCGGGGCAAAGGTCATCACCGACCTCGCCGGTGGGCAGATCCAGGCCGCGGTGCTCAAGCCCGCCGAGTCGCTCGGTCAGTTGCAGCAGGGCCTGGTGCGAGCCCTCGGCGTGTTCGCCAAGGAGCGCCTCCCGCAGTTCCCCGACGTTCCGACCTTCGAGGAGCGCGGCTACGACGTGTTCCCGTTCGGCCCGGTCGTGCAGATGGCCTACGTGGTCGCCCCTGCCAAGCTCCCGCCGGAGGTGCGCACCAAGCTGACAGACGGCTTCAGCGCCGCGATCGGGGACCAGCGCTTCACGGATTTCGCCGCGCGCAACGCCTTCCTGATCGCGCCGCTGACCGGCGATGCGCTGACCGCCGAGGTCGATCGGGTCGAGCAGTCGATCAGGATCGTGGCCGAGAAGGTCTTCAAATCCTGAGCCGCCGCGCTTCTCCGAGCGCTCGAACGATCTGAACAGAGACCGGGACGGATAGCGTGACCAAGATCAAGACCATCACCTGCCATGTCGTAACCACGCCGATCAAGCGGCCGTTCACCTCCTCCCGCGGCTGGCTGTACAAGACCCGCGGCACCTGCCTCGTGGAGATCGAGACGGCGGACGGTATCGTCGGCTGGGGCGAGTGCTACGGGCCGTCCGCGGTCGCCAAGGCGTTCATCGACACGCAGCTCGCGCCCCGCGTGATCGGTCAGGACCCGTTCGACGTCGAGGTCGTCTGGGAGGACCTCTACAACCGGATCAAGGATTACGGGCCGAAGGGCATGTCGATCGCCGCGATCAGCGGCATCGACATCGCGTTGTGGGACATCATCGGCAAGAGCGTCGGCAAGCCGGTGCACAAGCTCATCGGCGGCGCCTTCCGCACCAGCGTCGACGCCTACGCGACCGGCCTGTACTTCACCGACATGGACCGCCTCGTCGATGAGGCGGTCGAGGAGGCGCGCGGCTACGTCGAGGCCGGCTTCAAGGCCGTGAAGATGAAGATCGGCCTCGGCTCGATCGAGCGCGACATCGCCCGCGTGGCGGCGGTGCGCGAGGCGATCGGCCCGGACATCCGCCTCATGGTCGACGCCAACCACTCGCTCACGGTGCCGACCGCCATCCGCATGGGGCGGCGGCTCGAGGAACTCGGCATCGAGTGGTTCGAGGAGCCGATCTCGCCGGAGGATCTCGACGGCTACATCGAGGTCACCCGCGCCCTCGACATCGCGGTGGCCGGCGGCGAGAACGAATTCACCCGCTGGGGCTTCCGCGACGCCATCGCGCGCAAGGCGATGGACATCGTCCAGCCGGACGTGTGCGCGGCCGGCGGCATCACCGAGTGCAAGAAGATCGCCGCGATGGCGACCGCCCACGGCGTCGAGTGCGTTCCCCACGCCTGGGGTTCGGTGGTCGGCCTGGCCGCGACCATCCACTTCCTCGCCTCGATCCCCGATCAGCCCCCCTGCCTGTTCCCGGTCGCGCCGATGCTCGAGTTCGAGCAGGAGGAGAACCCCTTCCGGGATCACCTCGCCCTCGAGCCGATCCGTCAGGTCGGCGGCAAGGTCGCGGTCCCCACCGCGCCGGGCCTCGGCGTCGAGGTCGACCGCGCCGTGATCGACCGCTACCGCGCCGCCTGAGGCACGCCGCGATGCGTTTCGTCACCTTCACGAGCGGCGGTGCGGAGCGGGCGGGTATCCTGCTGGGCGACGCCAGCGGGCCGGACGACACGGTCGTCGATCTCGCCCACCCCGCCCTGCAGCCGGCGCTTGCCGGCTGCCCGCCGCAGGTCCTCGACCTGATCCGCTCTGGCCTCGTGGACGCCGCCGTGCGCCTGCGCGATCACGCCATTCCCGAAGCGGCGCGCCTCCCGCTGCGGTCGGTGCGCCTGCGCGCGCCGCTGCCCAAGCCCGGCCGGATCTTCGGGATCGCCCACAACTACGTGGACGCGCTGGCCGAGCGCGGCGCGCCCCATCCGACCGAGCCGTTCCTCTTCATGAAGGAGCCGTGGACGGTGATCGGGCCGGGCGAGCCTGTGGTGCTGCCGCCGGGTATCGGCGGCAGCACCTACGAGGCCGAGATCGCCGCGGTGATCGGCAGTCGCGCCGACCACGTCGCCGCGCAGGACGCGCCGGCCCATGTCTGCGCCTACGGCGTGTTCAACGACGTCAGCGCCAGCGAATTGATCCGCCGCGAGGGCTTCGGCCCGGGCAAGAACATCGCGACCTTCGGCCCGTTCGGTCCTTATCTCGCGACCAGCGACGAGGTCCCCGATCCGCAGGCGCTGCGGATCGGCCTGTCGATCGACGGGGTGAGCCTGCAGGACTCCACCACGGCCCGGATGCTGTTCTCTGTGGCCGACCTCGTCGCTCACCTGTCGGGGCAGACGGTGCTGGAGCCGGGCGACGTGATCGCCACCGGCACGCCGGCGGGGATCGCGGCCCTGCGCCAACCGCCGGCCTGGATCCGGCCCGGCTCGACGATGACCGCGTGGGTCGAGGGTCTGGGCAGCCTGATCAGCCCGGTCATCGCAGGGGAAGTCCGATGAGCGAACGCCCCGTGGTCCTGCTGACCAACCCGATCCATCCGGAGGCGGAGGCGATGCTGGCGGCCCACGCCCGTCCTGTCACCGCGCCCGACCCAAGCCCCGCGACCCTGCGGGCGCTCGTCGCTGACGCCGAAGGGCTCATCGTGCGGGTCAAGCTGCCCAACGACATCCTTGATCACGCCCCACGGCTGCGCGGCATCGTCCGTCACGGCGTCGGCCTCGACATGATCCCCGTCGCGGCGGCGACCGTGCGCGGCATCCCGGTCGCCAACCTGCCCGGCAGCAACACGCAGGCCGTGGCCGAGTACGTGTTCGCGGCGCTGTTCCACCTGCGCCGCCAGGTCTGGTGCCTCGACGGCGGCCTGCGCGCAGAGGGATGGGGCGCCGTGCGGCCGATCGCCGACGGCCTCGCTGAGATCGGTGGCAGCACCCTCGGAGTGCTCGGCCTCGGCGAGATCGGCGGCCGCGTCGCGCGGATCGCCCATCACGGCTTCGGCATGCGCGTGCTCGGGGCCTCCCGCAGAGGCGCGACGCTCGGCGGCTTCGTCCAGGCGGTCGACCTGGAGACGCTGTTCGCGCAGAGCGACGCGGTGGTGGTCGCCTGCCCGCTCACCGAGGCGACCTGCGGCCTCGTCGATGCGGCGCTGATCGGCCGGATGCGGTCGGGCGCCGTGCTCATCAACGTCGCCCGCGGCCCGGTGGTCGACGCGGCCGCGCTCGCCACCGCCCTGCACGCGGGCGCGCTCGCCGGTGCGGCGCTGGACGTGTTCGACGTGCAGCCGCTGCCCCCCGACCACCTGCTCCTGGCCTGTCCGAACCTGCTGCTCACCCCGCACGTGGCCGGCATCACGCAGACCAGTTCACGCGCGATGAGCGTCGGCGCCGTCGAGGAGATGCTGCGCATCCTGCGCGGCGAGCGACCGCGCAACCTCGTGAACCCCGAAATCCTGCCCGAGACCCTGTCCGTCTGAGAGAACCCATGCGCATCACCCGCATCCAGTCCGTCCCGATATCATTCCGGGTCCCCGAAGGTCAGAACGTCCGGCTCGGCATCGGCCGCGCAGTCAAGCGCGACGCCGTGCTCGTGAAGGTCGAGACCGACGAAGGCCTCGTCGGTTGGGGCGAGGCCCATCACGGGCGCTGCCCGGGCGCCATCGCCAAGCTCATCGACACGACCCTGTCCGAACTCGTCCTCGGCATGGATCCCCTCGACGTCAACGGCGTCTGGGCACGGGTCTACCGGATGCAACTCGCCAGCCACGGCATGGGCGCGGCCGCCGCGATGGCGTTGTCGGGCCTCGACATCGCCCTGTGGGACATCCGCGGCAAGGCGGCCGGATGGCCGATCTACCGGCTGCTCGGGGGTGGCCGCCGCGCGGTTCCGGCCTATGCCGGCGGCATCTCCCTCGGATGGCAGGAGCCGGCCTCCCTGGCCGATGAGGCGCGCGCCCACGTCTCCGCCGGCTACCGGGCGTTGAAGCTGCGCGTCGGCGACAGCCCCCGGCGCGACATCGCCCGGGTCGAGGCGGTGCGCGAGGCTTTGGGCGCCGATGTCGAGGTCCTGGTCGACGCCAACACCGGCTACACGGTCGACGACGTCCGCCGGGTGATGCCGGCGTTCGAGGCGGCGGGGGTCGCGTGGCTGGAGGAGCCGTTCCCACCCCACGACGCCTACAGCTACGGCGAGGCGGCGCGGCTCGGCACCGTCCCGCTCGCGGCCGGCGAGAACCACTTCACCCGCTACGAGTTCGTGCAGGCGCTGCAGGCCGGTTATCTCGGTTTCGTCCAGCCCGACCTGTCGAAGACCGGCGGCATCACCGAGACGATGCGGATCGCCGCGCTGGCCTCCGCGTGGAAGATCTCGGTCAATCCGCACACCTCGGCCACCGGCATCAACATGGTGGCGACGCTCCACCTCCTCGCGGCCGTCGACAACCCCGGCTACTTCGAGGGGGACGTGGCCCGGCACAACCCCTTCCGCGACGACGTGGTCGGTCTGCCCTATCGGCTCGACGCCGAGGGCAGAGTGTGCCCGCCGGACAGCCCGGGCCTCGGCGTCGAGGTCGACGAGCGCTTCCTCGCCGCCAATCCGCTGATCGACGGCCCCTGCTACGTCTGATCGTCCCTGAGGGACCGAGCGGCCCCGTTACGCCCGGGGCCGTCGCACGAGTCAAAAACAGAAAAGCCAAAACGACCGGAGGGACGCGTGCTTCACTCGATCCAGCGGCACAGGGAGCGCTACGCCGGCGTCCTGACCGCGCTGATCGGCCTCGGCGCCATCGTGGAATCAGCGACGTACGGCCTCGGCACGCTGGCGGCGATCGGGCCGGGTGCCTTCCCGCTGGCCATGGGCGTCATCCTCGTGGCCTGCGGCCTCGGGATCGGGCTGTCGGAGGCGACGACCGCCGACACGCACGACCACGACCGCGTCGACCTCAGCCGACCCGAATGGCGCGGCTGGGCCTGCATCATCGGCGGGATGCTCGCCTTCCTCCTGCTCGCCCGGACCGCCGGCCTGTTCCCGGCGACGTTCGCCTGCGTCTTCATCGCGGCGATGGGCGACCGCACCACGACGGTGCGCGGCGCCTGCCTCCTCGCGACCCTGATCGCGGCGCTCGGCTGCGCCCTGTTCTACTACGGCCTGCACATCCAGCTGCCGCCGCTCGCCTGGGGACAGTCATGATCGGCACGGCGCTCACCGACCTCGCCCAGGGCTTCGGGGTCGCCCTCCAGCCGACCAATTTCCTGGCCTGCTTCGTCGGGGTCCTGCTCGGCAACATCGTCGGCGTGCTGCCCGGGATGGGCGTGATGGCGGCGATCTCGATCCTGCTGCCGCTCACCTTCGCCATGCCGCCGGTGGCCGCGATCCTGATGCTGTCGGGCATCTTCTACGGGGCGCAGTACGGGGGCGCGATCTGCTCGATCCTGCTCAACCTGCCCTGCCATCCGCCGCACGCGGTGACCTGTCTCGACGGCTATCCCCTGACCAAGCAGGGCAAGGGCGGCACGGCGCTGGGAATCACGATGCTGGGCGGCTTCTGCGGCGCCTCGTTCGGCATCGTGATGATGATCTTCTTCGCGCCCCTCCTCGTGCGGGCGGCGCTGAAGTTCGGGCCCGCCGACGTGTGCTCGCTGATGTTGCTCGGGCTGCTCGCCGGCTCGACGCTGGCCCGCGGCTCGGCGCTGAAGGGCATCGCCATGACGACGCTCGGCCTCCTGCTCGGCATCTTCGGCACCGACGTCACGTCGGGCTACGAGCGTTTCACCTTTGGCCTGCCCGAGCTCGCCGACGGGATCGAGATCGTCGCCCTCGCGCTCGGCCTGTTCGGGATCGCGGAGTTCCTCAAGAGCGTGAACAAGGTCGAGCCGCTGCGCGGAGGCGCGAGCGTGCGCCTGCGCGACATGCGGCCGAGCGGAGCGGACCTGAAGCGCTCCGCCCTGCCGATCCTGCGCGGCACGCTGATCGGCAGCCTGTGCTCGCTCATCCCGGGCACCGGCCCGACCATCGCCTCGTTCGTCGCCTACGCGGCCGAGAAGAAGATTTCGCGTACTCCTGAGCGCTTCGGGCGGGGCGCGATCGAGGGCGTGGCAGCGCCCGAGACCGCGACGCACTCCTCGGTCCAGGGCGACTTCATCCCGACTATGAGCCTCGGCATCCCGGGCGACGCGGTGATGGCGCTGCTGCTCGCCGCCCTGACCATCCAGGGCATCACGCCGGGGCCGCTCCTGATCTCGCAGCACCCGGACATCTTCTGGGGGCTGATCGCGAGCTTCTGGGTCGGAAATATTCTCCTGATGGGGCTCAACGTCCCCCTGATCGGCATCTGGGTGAAGCTGCTGACGATCCCCTACCGCTACCTCTATCCGAGCGCGCTGTTCTTTGTGTGCATCGGTGTCTACTCGACCAGCAGCAGCCTGTTCCAAGTTGGCGAGACGCTGGTGATCGGGATCTTCGGTTATCTCCTGCTGATCCTCGGCTTCCACCCGGCCCCGATCCTCCTCGGCTTCGTGCTCGGTCCGCGCTTCGAGGAGAACTTCAGGCGCGCCATGCTGCTGTCGCAGGGCGACCTGACGGTGTTCGTCGAGCGCCCGATCAGCGCCGCCTTCCTCGCCGTCTGCGCCATCCTGATCCTCGGACAGCTCTTTCTGCGCTGGCGACGCCGGGGAGCGTTGGTGCCCGATGGCCCCGTCGTGATGGAAGGCTGAGCCTTATAAAGTTGACTGGGGGAGCGGTATCGCCCTGAACCTCGACATGGTCCGCGTATGTTCGCACGCGCTTCGCGCGCCGCATCGGCCGATTGCGGGCCGCGCGTGATGCGGGCGCAATGGGTGGGTTACAGGTGGCTGCCCGAGGTCGTGAACGATCGGAGAGCTCGGCCCGCGCACACCAGCCCATCCCGGTGGGTGCCATTCGTTCGCGGCAAGGCCTGGTTTGATCCGGCCGTCTTCGGCTCGCTTTGCTTCAAAAACAGATCGGCCGCTCAAGATGAGGATGGTCCCAGCGGGGGCAAGCGGCTTTGCCGGCTTGTCTCAGCGTCCGCTTCGGGGCGAATGCGCTCGTCGGCTGAATGACCGGGATGGGCGCCAAGCAGCCGGTCGGAGCTGATGAATTTCAGTCTAGCCACTTTTGGGCCAGACTGGCAGTAGACCGGACGTCGGTGTCGTCTCCGATTGCCGTGTGGCGGTCCCCTGTCGTCTCAGCCACGCTCCAATCGATCGAAGCCGAATCACGCCTGCGGAGGCTCACCGTAGCCGTGTCGCGTCGATGACCAGGAAATACTGACACGCGTCCGTCCCGAGATTGGTGAAAGCGTGTCCGGCATCGGCCTCGAAATACAGGCTATCGCCCTCCTCGACGACCACCGCGCGGTCGCCGATCGTGGCGCGCAGGCGCCCCTTCAGTACGAAGATGTACTCTGACACGCCGCGGCGGTGGGCGACGAACTCTCCTGTGGTGGCACCCGGCGGAAGCGTGTTGAGGACCCAGTCGATCCCGCGCCCGGGCAGCACCGGAGAGAGGCATCGGCGCAGGAAGCCCGAAGCCTCGTCGCGCAGCACCGGCTGGCGGGAGGCTGGGATCAGCAGCACCTCCAGTTCTGTGGCTGGAGCCATCAGCCGGGAGAAGGTCACGCCCAGTGCTTCGGCGAGGCGCGACAGGACCGCCGTCGACGGCACGGCCTCGCCGCGCTCGATCTTCGAGATCATCGAGCGGCTGACCCCCGACACGGCCGCCAAGGCCTCGAGGGAGAGATCGCGCTTCTTCCGCCGACGCCGGATCTCCTCGGCAAGCACCTGAATCTGGGAGCGGGCCTCGGCCTCGATCTGAACCCGCCGTACCTCTGTCGTGACCGTCATTCGCGTTTCGTCCTGGCCCTCCGGCTGACGCGTCATCCCTGAGCGCCCGGGGCTGATCGGTCGGGTGCTTAGCATAGGTCGCGTGGGAGCGCCCCCGCGACCGGAGCCCGCAATTGGCACGCCGCTTGTATGAGACGGAGTGGAAATTCCTCCTGCAAAGTGGATGCCCCCCATGCCCAACGCCGCAGCGCCGTTGGATGCGACACGGATCGCCGAGCCGGGCGCGGTGACGCACGCGGACAGGCGCCAGATCGTCTGGTCGAGCGTCATCGGCACCACCGTCGAATGGTACGATTTCCTGATCTACGGCACGGCCAGCGCGCTCGTCTTCAACAAGCTGTTCTTTCCCAGCATCGACCCCGCGGTCGGCACGATCGCGGCGTTCGGCTCCTATGCCGTCGGGTTCCTCGCCCGGCCGCTGGGCGGGGCGGTCTTCGGCCATTTCGGCGACAGGATCGGCCGGAAGGCCATGCTGTCGCTGACCCTGATGATCATGGGGCTCGGCACCTTCCTGATCGGGTGCCTGCCGACCTACGGGCAGATCGGCCTCCTCGCGCCGATCCTCCTCGTGGCCCTGCGCCTCGTCCAGGGGATCGGCATCGGCGGCGAGTGGGGCGGAGCCGTGCTGATGGTGGTGGAGAGCGTGCCGGCGGACCGGCGCGGGTTCTTCGGGAGCATCGTCCAGCTCGGCTATCCCATCGGCGTGATCCTCTCGATCGGCGCGTTCGCGCTGACCGGCCTGATGCCCGAGGCGGCGTTCCAGGCCTGGGGCTGGCGCATCCCGTTCCTGGCGAGCGCGCCCCTGGTCGGGGTCGGCCTGTTCATCCGCCTGCGGCTTCACGAGACCCCGGCGTTCCGGCGCATCAAGGAACGGGCGGTGACGGCGCGGCTGCCGGTGATGGAGATCCTCACCGAGCATCCCGGCATGTTCCTGAAGGCCGTCGGCCTGAAGGTCTCCGAGATCGCCTATGTGAGCGTCGTCACCGTGTTCTCGATCTCCTACGTCACCGGCCAGCTCGGCCTGTCGCGGGGGGTGATCCTGAACGGCATCCTGGTCGCCGCCATCATCGAGCTCTTCACGATCCCGGTCTTCGGCTGGCTGTCCGATCGCTACGGGCGCAGGACGCTGTTCATCGCCGCCTGCCTGTTCTCGATCGCCTTCGCGTTCCCGATGTTCCGGCTCCTCGATACCCGCGACCCGACGATCATCACCCTGACCGTCGCGGTGGCCCTGAGCTTCGGGCAGGGCATCATGTTCGGGACCGGGGCCGCGTGGATGTCCGAACTGTTCGATGCCCGCCTGCGCTACAGCGGCGCCTCGCTGGGTTTCCAGGTCGGCGCGGCGCTGAGCGGCGGCTTCACGCCGCTGATCGCCGCCGCCCTGCTCGCCTGGAGCGGCGGCGCGACGTGGCCGATCTCGGCCTACCTGATCGCGCTCGCGTGCGTGACGCTCGTGGCGACTTTCGCGGCACCGGAAACAGCGCGGCGGCGGATCGACTGAACGGTCCTGCACAGTCGAAAAACACGCTTTAACCAGTGGACGTGCGTCCACTACAATGGAATTATGTCGGACGCCTGACGCAATAGGAAGACGGATTTGGACAGGATCATCATCGCCACGAAAGCGGCGGCTCCGGCCGTCGGCCCATACGCCCAGGCGACTCGCGTCGGCGACTTCGTCTTCGCTTCGGGACAACTGCCGATCGATCCGGAAACCGGGGCATTTCCGGAGGGCATAGAGGCGCAGACGCGCCGCTCGCTGGCTAACCTCGCAGCCGTGCTGGAAGCTGGAGGTGCCAGCCTCGCGAGCGTCGCCAAGACCACCGTGTTCCTGAAGGACATGAACGATTTCACCGCGATGAACGCGGTTTATGCCGAACACTTCCCCGGCGCGGCGCCGGCGCGCTCGACAGTCGAGGTCGCGCGCCTGCCCCGCGACGCGCTGGTCGAAGTCGAGGCGATCGCGCTGGCGACGGGGCCGGCGCGATGAGCGCGACATCCGCACCCCGCCATGTCGAAGCCTTCGCGCACGCGGCCGGCTCGGTGGCGACCGGCGTGCCCGGAGGGGCGACCGGCTGGCACGGGACGCTGCTCAACATCCACATTGCGCCGGCGGCGAGCTACGAGATGGAGGAGTTGGCCGAGGCCTACTGCGTCGCTGGCCGCGGCATCGAGGGCGATCGCTACTTTCTCGGGACAGGGACCTACTCGCCCAAGCCGGACACTCGCGAGGTGACACTCATCGAGCAGGAGGCGCTCGATGCTCTCGCGCGCAACGATCCGCCGCTTCAGGGCGGCCCGATCCATCTCTCGCCCGTCGATCACCGCCGGAATCTCACCGTGCGCGGCGTACCGCTCAATCATCTCGTCGGCCGCAGATTCCAGGTCGGTGAGGTGATCCTGCGCGGCGGTCGCCTGAACTTCCCATGCAAGTATCTAGAGGAACTGCTGGGGCAGCCGGTCTACCTGCCGCTCTACAATCGCTCCGGCCTGAATTGCGGGATCGAGCGCGGCGGGATCATCCGCCCGGGCGACCCGATCACCCTGTTGGATTGAGGCCATGTCCGCCCGCATCGTCATGAGGCTGACGGTCGTAGAGGCCGTCGCCACTACGCCGGAGGTGGTGCGGCTGACCTTCGCCCACCCACAGCGTCCCGAACTGCCTGCTTGGGAACCCGGCGCGCATGTCGACCTTCGTCTGCCGGACGGGCGCACGCGCCAGTACTCGCTGTGTGGCGATCCGGCTGATCGGAGCCGGTACGTCATGGCGATCAAGCGCGAGGATGCGGGCCGTGGCGGCTCGCTGTGGACGCATGACAACCTCACCCCGGGCGCCGTCGCGCACGTGTCCCATCCGCGCAACAACTTCGGCGTGGCCGTCGAGGCACGGCGCCACGTCCTGATCGGCGGCGGAATCGGTGTGACGCCGCTCGCCGCCATGGCCTGGTATCTCGCCGCGCGCGGTGCCGATTTCGTCATTCATCTGTGCGCCCGTTCCGCCGAGAATGCCCCGCTGTTGGCCGAGTTGCAGGCGCTCTGCGGCGACCGGCTCCGCTGCTGGTTCTCCTCGGAAGGTTCGCGCTTCGACCCCGCGGCGCTCGGTGCGCCGGAGGACGGCGTTCATATCTATGCCTGTGGGCCTCAAAGGCTCACCGATGCCGTACAGGTCACGCTGGAAACCGCCGGCTGGCCGGTAGAGCAGGTGCATGTCGAGCACTTCGCGCCGATGGCCGACGAGAACTACAAACCGGAACCCTTCGACGCGCTGATCGCCTCGACAGGGGCGGTCGTTCACGTTCCCGCGGATGTCTCGCTGCTCGACATCCTGCGCCGTCACGGCTTTGCGATGCCCTCGTCCTGCGAGATCGGCGTGTGTGGCTCCTGCGAGTGCGGATACCGGGACGGCACCGTGATCCACCGCGACGTCGTGCTGCCGGTCGCCAAGCGCCAGGACCGGATGATGCCCTGCGTCTCCCGCGCCCGGGTAAACGTCACGCTCGAACTCTGAGGGTCGGCTGCCGATGACGTCGAGCCCCACGCGTCGCACCCTGATCGCAGGCGCTGCCGCTGTGCTCGCCGCGCCGCGGTTGGCTCTGGGGGCAGACGCGAAGACTCTACGCTTCGTGCCGCGCACGGATCTCGGCGTGCTCGACCCGATCTGGAGTTCGGCGATCATCACGCGCAACCACGCGTTCATGGTTTACGACACGCTCTACGGCCAGGATTCCAATTTCGAGCCGAGCCCGCAGATGGTGGCGGGTCACCGGATCGAGGCCGACGGACGCCTCTGGCGCCTCACCCTGCGTGATAGTCTCCTGTGGCACGACGGAGAGCGCGTGCTGGCGCGCGACTGCGTCGCCAGCATCCGTCGGTGGGGGGCGAAGGATGCCTTCGGCCAGGCGCTGATGGCCGCCACCGACGAGCTCGCAGCGCCGGACGACCGCACCATCGTGTTCCGGTTGAAGGCGCCGTTTCCCTTCCTGCCCCACGCGCTCGGCAAGTCCGCCGCCTTCTTTCCGGCGATGATGCCAGAGCGGTTGGCGACCGTCGGCCCGTCCAAGCAGATCACGGAGATCATCGGTTCAGGACCGTTCCGTTACCGCCCCGACGAGCGAGTGCCCGGAGCACGCAACGTCTACGAGCGGTTTGCCCCCTACAAGCCCCGGGACGACGGCACGGTCTCGCGTACCGCGGGGCCGAAGCGTGTGCATTTCGACCGCGTCGAGTGGATCACGATGTCCGATCCGGGCACGGCGGCATCGGCGCTTCGGGCCGGCGAAGTCGATTGGATCGATTACCCCGTGATCGACCTGCTGCCGATGCTGAGATCGAGCCCGGGCGTAGGCGTGAAGATCCTCGATCCGAAGGGCCTGATCGGCGTCTTCCGGATGAACCATCTGCAGCCGCCCTTCGACAATCCGAGGATCCGCCGCGCCGTACTCGCGGCTTTCGACCAGTCGGAGTTCATGCAGGCGGTGGCGGGCGACGACCGGAGCCTGTGGCGGGACGGCGTCGGCTTCTTCTGCCCGGATACCCCGCTCGCCTCCGCTGCGGGGATGGAGGTGGTGACCGGCCCACGCAACCTCGCGGCCGCCAAGCGGGCGATCGTCGAGGCCGGCTACAAAGGCGAGCCCGTCGCGCTGATCGTATCCAGCGACTTCCCTGCTCTGAAGGCGATGTCGGATGTCGCCGCCGAGACGTTGCAGAAGATCGGGCTGAACGTCGATTACCAGTCCCTCGACTGGGGCACGGTGCAGCAGCGTCGCTACAAGCGCGACCCAGTGGACAAGGGCGGGTGGAGCGCGTTCTGCACGAACTACGAGGGTGCGGATCTCGCCGATCCGGCCGGTCACCTCGCTCTGCGTACCAACGGGGCGCAGGCATGGTTCGGCTGGCCGAGCGACCCTAAAATCGAGGAGCTGCGGGATCGCTGGTTCTTGGCCGGGGATCTTGCCGAGCAGAAGGCCCTCGCCGCTGCGATCCAGCGCGCGGCTTTCGTGAGCGTACCCTACGTCCCACTCGGCCAGTTCTTCGCGCCGACGGCCTATCGCTCGAACATCAAGGACCTCGTCGACGGGTTCGCGATCTTCTGGAATGTGCGCCGTGGCTGAGGATCCGATGGAGGCCGATGGGCTACTGTTGTCGGCTCAGGAGCGCGAGGCGGTCCGGCGTGGCCGCGCACTGGCGCTGTCCGAGATCGCTCCGCACGCCGCCGCCTGGGAGCACGCCGGCTCAGCGCTGTCGCGCCCGGTCTTCCGGGCCTATGCTGAAGCCGGCCTAATAGGGCTTGAGGTCTCCCGCCAACGTGGAGGATCCGGTCTCGGCTACCTGTGCAAGATCGGCCTCGCCGAAGCTATGGCTCGGACCTGCCTGCCAAGCACCTTCGCGCTGAACCTCGCACAGGGGATGGCGACGCGGATCGAACGCGAGGGCTCGGAGAGCCAGGTCCGGCGTCACCTACCGAGCCTTATCTGCGGCGAGCGGATCGCCGCGGTTTCCCTGAGCGAACCGGGTGCAGGCAGCGATTTCTCAGCGATCGCGACGCGGGCGGAGCGGGCGGCCGGGGGCTGGCGCCTGCACGGAACCAAGGCTTGGGTCACGAACGGCGCGCACGCCGATCTCGCCCTGGTCTACGCGCAGACCGAGCCCGGCAGCGGGGCAGCTGGGATCGCCAGCTTTCTGGTCGAGCTGCACGCGGATGGCGTCTCGCGCGTGGCCGACGTTCCGCTGATCGGCGGCCACGCGATCGGTGCTGCGACGATCGTGCTCGACGGCGTATTCGTGGCCGACGACGACCTGTTCGCGCCACCCGGGCAGGCGTTCAAGCGGGCGCTGACAGGCATCACCGGTGCGCGTATCCACGTCTCCGCCATGGCCTGCGGCATCGTCACCGATAGTCTAGCGCGTGCTGTAGACCACGGGCGGGTTCGGCACAGCTTCGGTCGCCCGCTCATCGAGCACCAAGGCTTGCGCTGGAGCCTCGCCGACGTCGCCACCGGCCTGGAGGCGGCGCGTGCTCTGACCTACAGCGCCGCGCAGCGGATTGCCGCGGGCGCCGATGCTACGCTCGCGGCGGCGCACGCCAAGCGGTTTTCCGCCGATATGGCGCTCTCGGGCGTGGCCGCCTGCATGCAGGCGATGGGAGGCGTCGGGCTGCGCGCCGACCTGCCGTTCGGCCGCCACCTCGCTGCGGCGCGAATCGTGGCCTACGTCGATGGGACCACCGAGATGATGCGTGACAGGATCGGCGCGGACTTGGCCCGGCGTCGAGGTGGTCGACCGAACCCGGAGGCGCCGCGATGATCGACAAGCGCGCGGCCGGATTTCATGAGGCGGTCGAGGGAATCGAGACTGGCCACACGGTGATGGTCGGCGGTTTCGGAGACGCGGGCGTCCCCATCGGCCTAGTCGCGGCCGTGCTTGAACGCGGGCCGCGCGACCTCACCGTAATCGCCAATAACGCCGGCTTCCACACGGGGGACATCAGCGACTGGCTGAGCGCAGGCCTCGTGCGCAAGGTGATCTGCAGCTATCCGCGCACCTCGCCGACCTTCGTCGCGCTCTACCGTCAAGGCAAGGTCGATCTGGAGCTGGTACCGCAGGGGACCCTCGTCGAGCGCATGCGCTGCGCCGGGGCCGGGCTCGGCGGCTACTTCTCCCCGGTCTCGGTAGGGACACTCCTCGCGGCGGGCAAGGAGGTCCGCACGATCGGGGAACGCGACTATGTGCTGGAGGTGCCATTGACTGCCGACTTCGCCCTGATCCGGGCGCGGCAGGCCGATTTGATGGGCAACCTCACCTACAACAAGACCGCGCGCAACTTCGCGCCGGTCATGGCTACGGCCGCCCGCATGGTCGTGGCCGAGGCGAGCGAGATCGTGGACGTCGGCGGCATTGATCCAGAGGCCGTGATCACGCCCGGCATCCTCGTCGATCGGATCGTTCAGCAGAGGCTTCGCGTATGACGCCACTCAGCCGCGACGACATCGCCCGCCGCGTCGCACGGGCCCTCCCACATGGGGCCGTCGTCAATCTCGGAATCGGCCTGCCTGGCCTCGTCAGTCGCTATGTGGAGCCAGCCCAGGACATCGTCCTGCACAGCGAGAACGGGATCATCAACTTCGCCGCCTTACCGGACAGCGGCGCGGCAGATCACGACAGCATCGACGCCAGCAAACGGCCGGTCACGGTCCTTCCGGGCGGCAGCTACCTCGACGTCGCTCTCTCCTTCGGCCTCATGCGCGGCGGCCATTTGGATGTAGCGGTGCTCGGCGCCTTCGAAGTGTCGGCCCGGGGCGATCTCGCGAACTGGTGGACGGGCAAGCCCGGTGATGTTCCCGGCGTCGGTGGCGCGATGGATCTCGCCTGTGGCGCCAAGTCGATCTGGGTGATGATGGAGCACACGACGCGGGACGGCCAGCCTAAGCTCGTGGATTGCTGCAGCTACCCGCTCACGGCACCAGCCGTAGTCGACCGCATCTTTACGGATCTTGCCGTCCTCGACGTCACGCCCGATGGGCTGTCTGTCCGCGAACTCCTGACGGGTATCGAGCCGGACGAACTTCAAGCCCGCACCGCGACGCGCCTCATCTTCTCCGATACAAACCGGATCGATGCTCGCATCCTCGATCAAAGGGCGCGCTAATCCCGGCATTGGCCGCTTTGTAGACGAGCCCCAAGCGGACTGAACGGCTGATATGGGCGCAAAGCCGAAGGTCCGGTTTCTGCGCCGAGTAGCCGGTAGGGTCGGGTCAGCCGTCATGGCACGGTATCGCCCGCCACTTTCATACCGTCCGGATCGAGCAGCCGAGCGAACAGCTTGAGTGGGTCGGCTTCGACCGCACGGGCGATGGCGATGAACTCGACGAGGTCTAGGCGACGCTCTCCGCCTTCGTACTTGGCCACGAACGATTGAGGGCTGCCCAGCCGCTGGGCGAGCTGGTGCTGCACTGGCCGCTCGATACCTTACGGGCAGTATTCGCAGTGCGCTGCGAGGCCGAGGGCCGCGATCCCGGCGTTGTGCTGGGAGATCTGATCGGACCGGAGGCCGATCCGGAGGCGTTCTGGGAGGGCGTGCGCACGAACCTTCAGGCCGGGCGGGTGCGGCTCTTGTTCGTCGCCGATCGTGTGCCACCAGAGCTGCGTCGCGTCGTCGAGTTCCTCAACCGGCAAATGCAGCCGGCCGAGGTGCTGGCAGTCGAGCTGCGCCAGTACGAGGGCCAGGGGCTGAAGACGCTGGTGCCGATTGTGCTCGAGCGCTCTGAGGCGGCCAAAGACCGCAAGGGCGGCCCGGGCCGCGCGGCGTTGCCCAAACGGGCCTGGGACGAAGCGAGCGTGATGGCGGAGATCGCCGCGTGCGGCAACGCGGCGGTGCTCGCCACCGCCCGGGCGATCGTCGCCTGAATCCACCGTCGGGCGGACCGCGTCGCCTTCAATGCCAATCCCACGTTCGGCGCGCTGGGCGCGGTGTTCGAGAAGGACGGGGTCGCCATCCCGGCGCTGCGGATGTTCAGCGACGGCACGATGGCGGTGTACTTCGGGTATATGCTCGGCAAGCCGGTGTTCGACGATCTCGGGCTGCGGCAGACGCTGCTCGACCGGCTGAACGCGGTGCCGGGCATCCGATTGCCACTGGACGCGGTATCTAAGCGCAAGACCATCCCGCTCGCACCGCTCACCCCCGAGGCCACCGCCAGCTTCCTCGAAGCGATGGACTGGTTCGTTGACACGCTGCGCGCCGGCGCCTCAGCGACGAACGCGTAGCGACGCTGGAGCCGACGCCCTCATGAGCAGCCTCGCGCCACCCGAGAGTCGGGAGCGGGTCATGACCCGCGGGCTGGCCGAGATCGGCCGACGCGACGCCCATCACTCGCTGCGCTCCCCGACCGAACCGGGGCCGGTTCGGATTCACGACGGGACGCGAGCGCGGCGAAGGTCTCGCCGCTCTGCAGATGGACGGCCTCGGTCTTCGTCGTGTCCTCGAAACGCCGGATGATGAGATCGACATAGAGCGGGTCGATCTCGATCCCGACGCAGCGCCGACCCGTCAGCTCGGCAGCGATCAAGGTCGAGCCGGACCCAAGGAAGGGATCGAGCACGGTCTCACTGCGATCGGTTACGTCGAGCAGCGCATCCTTCAGCATCGCCACGGGCTTCACCGTTGGGTGATCGGCGAGACCCCGCCGTGCGTCGGATCCAGCCGTCGAAGCGCCGGGATAGGTCCAGAGATTCGTGCGCCAGCGTCCGTTCTGCCCGAGCTTCACGTTGTTGCGGTGGGGTGCGTGTCCTTTTTTAAACAGCGGCATCAGCTCGTGCTGCGACCGGTACAGGCCGCCCATCCCGGCGTTGGTCTTGCCCCAGACGATGAGGTTCAGCTGTTCCAACCCGAGGCGACCTGCGGCGCGGTCGACCGCGCTCAACCCCCGCCAGTCGATGAAGGTCGCCAGCAGCCCGCCATCGACGAGACACTCCGCAGCCTGGCTCATCCAAGCGTCGTTGAAGCGGGCGAACTGCTCGTCGCTCATCTCGCCGCTCGCCATCGCGAACTCGCGATGATCGCCGCGCGTCACATGTCCGGCGATAGCCACGTTGTAGGGTATATCGGTCAGCACAAGGCGCACCGGTCCAACCGCGAGCTTACCCAGCCAGTCGGCCGCCTCGCGCGCGTCGCCGCAGACGACCCGGTGATCGCCGCAGCTGAAGACATCGCCCTGTCGCGTCACGCCGATCGCGGCTGGGTTCGGCACGAGATCGGCCGGGTCGGGTTCATCGTCCTCATCCCCGAGCCGGATCGCGTCGATCAGCACGGTGTCGATCCCGACGACCTCGATCGGCGCCCCCGCGACCACCAGCTCACGCAGGATGACCTCGATGGACGCGAGGTCGTAGGTCGCCTTCTCGGAGAGCACGTTCACGCCGAGCCTAATGAGCTCCCATTGCTCCGGCGTCGTGATCTCCACCAGCACGCACGGGATGGTTTCGAGGCCGAGGCGCTTGGCCGCTTCGACCCGACTGACCCCGTCGAGAATCCTGTCATCCGTATCGATCAAGACGGGATCAACGAACCCCACGGTCGCGATGCAGGCCGCGATCTGCGCCACATGCGTCTCATCGAGCTTATGGATCTTCCGCTCCGCAGGGCGAAGGTTCGCGGGATCACGCCGGACCAAGCACAGGTTCGGCATGAGATCGTTACGATGCGGCGTTGTGAGGCTGGGGACGGAAGCCGGCTGCTTCCTTCGGGCCCTGCGCTCGGCATCCCGCTTCAGCAGGGCGGCCTTCAGGTTCCTAGTCATCGCTCTGTCCTCCCAGGCGGGACCGTGTTCGGACGCGCGGCAGGGACGGCGGCGGATGGACCGCTGGCGCGGTCACGGCGGGGGCCGGCGGGCGCGAGCGCGTCCTGATCCGTGCGGGCGGCGCCGACGCGATCGGTCGATCCGCGAGCTGGCGCTCCAGCGTCGTCTCGAACGGCGGGATCGGCCCGTAGACCCGCTGGTGTTCCTCGAGCAACCGAGCCTTGACCGTCGGCAGCAGGAGCCTCCACGCGTGCTTCTGCCGAGCTGCCAAATCCGCCTTCTGGCCGACCGTGAGGCGGGGCCGACGTCGCGCCTTGGGCGGCGGCGAGAGAAGGCCGAGCCCCTCCAGCATGATCAGGAGCTCCCTCACCTGCTGGTGTGCCCCGCACACGCCGTGCATCGCCGCGGTGAACAGCTGCCGGACCGCCACGGCGATCGCCGTCGCCTTGCGCGTGCGTCCGCCGGACGAGACGCCGATGAGCTTCATCATGGCCTTGCGGTGGGCGTCCCAGGGATCACCGGTGGCCCGCGCCGCGCCCGAAGGGTTGCCGCTTTGGCCGGGTCGCCAGCGCGTGTGCACCGGCGGCTTGCGGTAGCCAACCTCGGATCCCCCGGCCCGACGCCGCTGCGCCGCCATCCGCCGCGCCGCGGCGCGTTCGACTCCGGGCCTGATGGCGTCGACCTCCGGCTTCCACTCGAAGGGCACGAGCGTTCGGATCGGACGGCTGCTTGGATAGTGGGCCTCGTACGCCCGCTGAATCTCCGGCAGGATCCTGCAGCAGATATGCGCCGCTTGCAGATGAGCGTGATCGCAGAGCAGCGCGTCACGGGCCAACCGCAGTTTTGTGGCCGCGATGTCTAGATTTTCCACTTTGGAAGCGTGTAAAATACCCTTGTCGATGAGGAATTTGGTCAGCCATGTCTGTTGACGTATGGCGCCGATCACGCCGCGCGCCGCATCCTCGCTCGTTTTATCGAAGTAGACGTCGAGGAGAAACCTCCTCTTGACGCTACCGTTCTCCCGAACCTCGATCAGACCGAAGGTCGCCTTCCGGATATGGTTGATCGGGCTGTTGAAGCCGAGGCGCTCGATCTCGGCTGCGGCTTCCTGGCGTCGGCGTTTGTTCTTGAACGCGGTACGGGCCATCTGGGCGCTCTCCATCTGCGCCAGCACGCACGCGGGATCGCGTGCGGGTCAGGCGGTAAGGAAAGTGCCCCGGGCATCCCGGCGCTTGCTCCGTTGGAAAGCTTTATCGCCGACAGTTCTCAGAGTTGTCAATCTAAAAATCCCGAAGACGGGTCGAAGGCTGACATCGTCATAGCTCATCCTCAACCAATATACCCTGTGCTCGTTTTTTGGCTGAGTGATAGGTCCAATCTGATCTTTGGCTGAGTTCGCGGAATAGCTCAGAGCTGCTTCAGTGCCGACCACCGCCCGTTAGATCGGCTCCGGCGTGGCGCGCTCCGAGGCGACGGCGACGCGATGCGTGGGTTCATCGCCGTCGCGACGTCAATCATTCCCTTGATTTCGGATGCGTCTCTGGGCGTCGGCAAAGAGATCCGTGCCAGCTGCGTAAGAAATCCCTGCTCGATGCTTGAAAGGTCCCTGCTCGGAAGCTGACAGATCCGTGCGTGAACGCGCGCAAACCAGAGACCGGTTCGAGCCTGACTGCCCGCACCACCAGGCCTTCCTGGTGGACCATAGCGTTCGGTGCTCAGCGGCGATCGAGCGGCTGCGAGCGACCTTGCGTCGCTGATGTGGACCCGCTCTCGTGGAGCCCTTCAGGCTTTCCCACGGGGTGCCACCGATGCCCCACCCACGTCCGCCCTATCCCGCTGCGTTGCGTCGTCGGATCGTCGAACGGGTCCGCGCCGGACGTGACCCCGCAGACCTAGCCCGTGGGTTCGAAGCTTCGGCTCGGGCCCTCCGGAACTGGGGCGCGGAGGCTGACCAGAACGAGGATCGCCGGGGGGCAAGGACCGAGACCCTCACGGCCGCCGAACGTGAGGCCCTGATCCGTATCTTTTGGTTCATGAGCGCCGACCGGGCACCTGTCCCATCGCCGTCATGGCCCGCGAGCCCGGCGTCTCGGAAGCAGGCTACCATACCTGTCGGAGGCGGGAGCCCTCGGCCGACGCCGAAGGTCTCCGCGGCGCCGGTACCGCATTCGCGGTGACCAGCCTCAACGAGGTCCTCGTCCCCGCGCGGTCGGCATTCACCCCGCGATCGGCTCGGGCATGGCGGCTGGCGCGCGTGAGGCCTCGGAGCCGGTTGGGCGTACCGCGAGACCCCTCCGGCAAAAAAAATGCGCACCCCTCTAGACGACCGGTCTAATCGAGTCTATCTGGTCCTCATGACACGCGCCACCGCACACACCGACACCCGGCAGGATATCCTCGACACCGCCTACGGCCTCGTGGGCGCGAAGGGGTTCTCCGGGGTCGGGCTGAACGAGATCCTGACCTCTGCCGGTGTGCCGAAGGGGTCGTTCTACCACTATTTCGGCTCGAAGGAGGCCTTCGGCGAGGCCCTTTTGGCAGATTACTTCGAAAGCTATCTCGCCGATCTCGATACGACGCTCGCCGAGCCGGGGCTGAGCCATGCCGAACGCCTGATGAACTATTGGCGGAAGTGGCAGGCGACACAGGGGAACATCGACTATCAGCGCAAGTGCCTGGCCGTGAAGCTCGCGGCGGAGGTCTCGGACCTCTCCGAAACGATGCGCCTCGCCCTCAAGGGCGGCACCGCCGGCATCATCGACCGCGTGTCGCGGGCGATCGCTGCCGGCGTGGCGGAAGGTTCGCTCAAGGTCGAGAGTGAGCCGCACACGGCTGCAGAGGATCTGTATCACGTCTGGCTCGGTGCGAGCCTGATGGCGAAGATCGTGCGGACCGACGCGCCGTTCGAGGCCGCCATGGGAACGACCCGGCGCATCCTCGGGCTCGCTTCGAACGGATCGACCCCGTCGAACTGATCGACCCCTTCGAACTGATCGACCCCTCGGCGTTGGCGATACGACGCCGAAGTGGCCCGAAACTAAGACGACCGGTCTACTCTAGACGTCAGCCATCACGTCCCCCGGGCCGGCGGGGGACAGGATCGGAAAGGAGAGAACCATGTCTCACCGCACGAAGACGTTCGCCGCCGCCTCCCTCGCAGCCGCCGGCCTGGTGGCACTCCTGGGCACGCCGAGCGCGTCGGCTCAGGAGCGCATCACCCCGGAGACCATCGGCGCCGTCCGCATGGCCAGGGTCGAGGAGGTCCGCGGGGCGGACCTGGAACGCCAGCCTGCGAATGCGACGTCGGCGCGCGACCAAGCCGCGGGACGCACCACGAGGGCGCGATAGCGCCGATCCGCCATCCCCACGCCGGCGCCCTGCACGCAGGCCCGGCGCCTCGACCCCCCTGCCACCGAAGCAAGAGACCCCGGAGACCGACGATGAAGATCCTGATGGTACTGACCTCGCACGACCAGCTCGGCGACACCGGCCGGAAGACCGGCTTCTGGCTGGAGGAGCTGGCGGCCCCCTATTACGTGTTCAAGGATGCGGGTGCGGAGGTGGTCCTGGTGTCGCCCAAGGGCGGCCGCCCGCCGCTCGATCCGAAGAGCGCCGAGCCGAACTTTCAGACCGATACGACACGCCGCTTCGAAGCGGACGCGGCGGCCATGGCGGTGCTGGCCGATACGGCGCGGCTCGATGCCGTCAGCCACGCGGGCTTCGACGCCGTCTTCTATCCTGGCGGGCACGGCCCCCTCTGGGATCTCGCCGAGGACCCCGCCTCGATCGAGCTGATCGAGACGACACTCGGGGCCGGCAAGCCCCTGGCCCTGGTCTGTCATGCCCCCGGCGTCCTGCGCCATGCCAAGACGCCTGATGGGAAGCCCCTCGTCGAGGGCCGGAACGTCACCGGTTTCGCGAACACGGAAGAGGAGGCCGTCGGCCTCACCCGGGTCGTTCCGTTCCGGGTCGAGGACGAACTCAAGCGCAACGGCGGCACGTACGCCAAGGCCGCCGACTGGGAGCCGTACGTCGTCACCGACGGCCTGCTCATCACCGGCCAGAACCCTGCCTCGTCCGGACCCGCCGCCGAGCGTCTGGTCGCACGCCTCGCGAACCGCTGAGGGCAGCCCCCGCGTCGTCCTCGCACATCATCGCCCAGGATCGTCGCCCGGCCAAGCCACGGCGATCCACCCGCATCAGCGGTCTCGAAGGATCTCAGCCCATGACCACCGACATCGTCTTCTCGGACGCGACCCGGCTCGCCGATCTGATCCGCACACGGCACCTCTCGCCCGTCGAAGTCGTGCGGGCCCACCTCGACCGCATCCGGGCGGTCGACCCCAAGGTCAATGCCATCGTCACCGTCGCCGACGGCGCGCTCGCCGCCGCACGGGAGGCCGAGGCGGCCGTCTTGGCGGGCGAGGCGCTCGGCCCCCTGCACGGCGTCCCGTTCACCGTGAAGGATTCCATCGATACGGCAGGCGTCCTCACCCAGCGCGGCTCACCCATCTTCAAGGGGCGCCGGCCGGATACCGACGCGACGAGCGTCGCCCGCCTGAAGAAGGCCGGCGGCATCCTGCTCGCCAAGACCAACCTGCCGGAGTTCTCCTACTGGATCGAGAGCGACAACCTGCTCTCGGGCCGGTCGAACAACCCCTGGGACCTTTCGCGCACGCCGGGGGGCTCGAGCGGCGGCGAGTCGGCGGCCATCGCGGCGGGCATGTCGCCGCTGGGCCTCGGCACCGACCTCGCCATCTCGATCCGGGGGCCGGCCGCGCAGACCGGCATCGTCTCGCTCAAGGCGACCCACGGGCGCGTGCCGATGACCGGGATCTGGCCGCGGGCGCCCCGGCGCTTCTGGCACGTCGGTCCCATGGCACGCTCGATCCGCGACCTCGCGCTGGCCTTCTCGCTGCTCTCCGGCCCCGATGGCGAGGACGGCTTCGCGTCGAGCGCCGGCCCGTTCAACGCGAGTTCGGCAGCCGTGCCCGACCGTCCGCTCCGGGTCGGCTGGCTGGTCGAGCCCGGCTTCGGACCCATCGACACGCAGGTCGCAGCGACCGTCCGGGCGGCGGCCGAAGCCCTCGAGGGCGCGGGCTGCGTCGTGGACGCCGTGCGCATCCCGGCTCTGGAGCGCGACTCCGCCCTGGACGTGTTCAACAAGCTCCACGTCATGGAGATGAAACCGGCATTCCGGGAGGCGACCGCCGGGCGCAGCCCGGACGAGATCTACAGGATGGCCAGGACCATGCTGGCGCTGCCCGACACGTCCATGGCGGATTACATCGCGGCGGAGCAGCCGCGGAACGGCTCCGCGACGGATACGCCGCCTACTTCCGGGATTACGACCTGCTGCTGACGCCCGTGCTACCGGTCCCGGCGCACAAGCACGGCCTCCAGGAGCTTGTCGTCAACGGGGAGACGGTCGACCTGACCTTCCTCCAGGGTGCGACCGTGCCGCTGAACGTGACGGGCCTGCCGGGCCTGTCGATGCGGTTCGGGACGAGCCGCGAGGGGTTGCCGATCAACGTACAGGTGGTGGGTCGCTGGCAGGCGGAGGCGACGATCCTGCACGCCGCCGCGCTGCTGGAAGCGGTCAGCCCGGTCCGCGACCTTCATCCGAGCCTGTAGGCGGTTCGCAGGGCACCGGGCGGGCCGGACCCGGGCGCAGAAGGCCAGGATGCTCGAACGCATCATGGCGGAGACGAGCGCGATCCTCGGCATCTCGGATCAGGACGTCTGGGTCGACATCTCCGACATCCCGGCCCACCCTGTCCTGGAATTCGGCACCGTGCTGCCGGAGCCGGGTCAGGCGGATGCGTGGCTCGGATCACGCCCCGACGCCTTGCGTGAGACGCGCGGCCGGGTCGCCTGAATCGCGGTTCGCCCCGTCTCCCACCGTTTCGGATCCGGACGTCCGATGCGTTTCGACCTCGACGGCGGAAAAATGGTTTTCCGGCCTCGCGGCCGGGGATAGACCAATCGCATATCGTCAGAGATGCCGGTTCATCGCCTCCGATCCATCGCCGTCCCTGGGACAGGCGGGCGACGTCGCGGCTCGGAACCTCTGCCGTCCTCCGCGAAGGCTTGGCCAGCCCGATCCGCAACGGGCCCACGGAGCGCTTGCGATGAACGCGCACAGGCCTCGGCGGAGACGCTCGTGACCGGCGATCCGATGACGTCCGGCCCCCCACCGGCCGTCTCGACCCTGGCGGCGACGGCGCTCGTGGTTGCCGACATGGTCGGCATCGGCGTCTTCACCAGCCTCGGGTTCCAGGTGAGCGACATCCAGTCCGGCTTCGCGCTGCTGCTGCTGTGGTTCATCGGCGGCATCGTCGCGCTGTGCGGGGCGTTCAGCTACGCCGAACTCGCCGCGATGTTTCCCCGCTCGAGCGGCGAGTACAATCTCCTCACACGGGCCTACGGTCCGGCAATCGGGTTCATGGCGGGCTGGCTCTCGGCCACGGTCGGGTTCAGTGCGCCGGTGGCGCTGGCCGCGATGGCGTTCGGGCAATACGCCGAGGCGATCCTGCCGGGGGTGCCGCCGCTCCCCCTCGGCCTCGCGGTCCTGTGGGCCGTCACGGCCATCCGATTGCGCGGGGGGCGCCGCGGCGAGGCCATCCAGGTCGGCTTCACCCTGCTGAAGCTCGCGCTGATCGTGGCGTTCATCGTCGCGGGCTTCGCCACCGGCGGCGACCAGCCGATCAGCTTCACGCCGCGCGTCTTCGACCCGGGGCAGATCTTCAGCGCCGGCTTCGCCGTGAGCCTCGTGTTCGTGATGTACGCCTACTCGGGCTGGAACGCGGCGACCTACATCGTCGGCGACCTGGCCGATCCGCCCTACAGCCTGCCCCGGGCGCTGTTCGTCGGGACGGGCCTCGTGGTCGTGCTCTACGTCGCGCTGAACGCGGTGTTCCTCTACACGACGCCGCTGGCCGAACTCGCCGGACAGGTCGATGTCGCCCTGATCGCGGGGCGGCACGTCTTCGGCGAGACGGGCGGCCGCCTCGTCGGCGCCCTGATCTGCGCCGGCCTGATCCCGAGCCTCGGCGCGCTGATGTGGATCGGCCCGAGCGTCACGGTGGCGATGGGCGAGGACGTGCCGCTGCTGCGTCTGTTCGCGCGCCGCTCCCGTACCGGCGCGCCGGTGGCCGCGATCCTCCTCCAGGCCGGCATCGCCAGCCTCCTGCTCCTCACCCGGAGCTTCGAGGCGGTGCTCGATTTCATCCAGTTCGGCCTGACCGTCTGCGCGTTCCTGACCGTGCTCGGGCTGATCAAGCTGCGCATCACCCGGCCCGACCTGCCGCGGCCCTGCCGGGCCTGGGGCTATCCGGTCACGCCGTTGATCTTCCTCGCCGTCACCCTGTTCATGCTGGTCCACCTCGTGGCCGTCCGGCCCCTCCAGTCGCTGGCGGGCCTCCTCATGATGCTGGCCGGCCTCCTGCTGTACGGCGTCACGACCGCGCGGGCGCGGAACGCGGCGGACCGGTCACAGCGCTGACGCGGCGGCCTGCGGTCAGCGGACGGGGGGCGCTCCGGACGCGAGCCCCCGCAGCACATCGAGCCGGTATTCGGCGGTTCGCGACTGGGTCAGCACCTGCGCGAAGCCGCGCGCGCCCGCGATGAAGCCTTCGGCGGCCTCGTCGCCGGAGAGCGGATAGTGGGTGACGCCGAGCCAGTGAACCAGCACGATGTCGCCGCCGGGCAGCAAGGCGCCCGCGACCCGCGCGACGAGGCGGGCGAGATCGGCGCGGTCGAGATAGTAGGCGACCTCCGAGATCACGATCAGGTCGAACCGCCCGTCCGGCCACGTGCCGGGCACGGCGGCCAGCATGAAGTGCACGTTCGGGCAATCGGCGCAGCGTGCCCGGGCCGCCTCCAGCACTGACGGCACGACATCGAGTCCGATCAGCGCGTCGCACCGGGTGCAGAGCTGGTGGGTAAACACGCCGATCGAGCAGCCCACATCCAGACCGGACGTGTAATGGGACCGCGGCAGGCTCGCGAGCGTCGCCGCGTACTTGTCGCGCTCGTAGGGGCTGGTGGCGAAGTGCCAGGGGTCGGTTTCGGTGGCGTACATGCCCTTGAAGTAGTCGGGATCCAGGGTCGTCGATCGACGGCCGGTCTGGGTTCCGTCCGGCGCGCCCGGGCCTGTCTCGGCGCCCTCCGCCCAGCGCGTCCCGAGCATCATGCCCGTGACGATGGCGCTCCCGGAGCGCAGCAGGCGGCGGCGTGACGGTCGCTCGCGGTCGCGCACGATAAGCCTCTCCGCGTCCGTGAGTGCAGACCGGTGCAACGGCGCCCGGTGACGACGGTTCCGAAGTTCGACCTCGGATCGGGTGAGCGCGCCCGTGGTGGTGCTGCTGTGCGCCAGAGGCGGCCGGCAGGAGCCGGCCGGGCCTCAGCGCAGCCGCGTCGCATCGATCACCAGGAAATACTGGCAGGCGTCCGGGCCGAGATTGGTGAAGGCGTGCCCGGCATCGGCCTCGAAATACAGGCTGTCGCCCTCCTCGACCACGAGGGCGCGGTCGCCGATCGTGGCGCGCAGGCGTCCCTTCAGCACGAAGATGTATTCCGACACGCCGCGGCGATGGGCGACGAACTCCCCCGTGGTGGCGCCCGGCGGCAGCGTGTTGAGCACCCAGTCGATCCCCCGCCCGGGCAGGACCGGAGAGAGGCAGCGGCGCAGGAAGCCCGACGCCTCGTCGCGCAGCACCGGCTGGCGGGACGCCGGGATCAGCAACACCTCCAGGTCGGTGGCGGGCGCCATCAGCCGGGAGAAGGTCACGTCCAGCGCTTCGGCGAGGCGCGACAGGACCGCCGTCGACGGCACGGCCTCGCCGCGCTCGATCTTCGAGATCATCGAGCGGCTGACCCCCGACACGGCCGCCAAGGCCTCGAGGGAGAGATCGCGCTTCTTCCGCCGGCGCCGGATCTCCTCGGCAAGCACCTGAATCTGGGAGCGCGCCTCGGCCTCGATCTGGACGCGCCGCACCTCTGTCGTGACCGTCATTCGCGTTTCGTCCTGGTCCTCCGGCTGACGCGTCATCCCTGAGCGCCCGGGGCTGATCGGTCGGGTGCTTAGCATAGGTCGCGTGGGAGCGCCCCCGCGACCGGAGCCCGCAATTGGCACGCCGCTTGTATGAGACGGAGTGGAAATTCCTCCTGCAAAGTGGATGCCCCCCATGCCCAACGCCGCAGCGCCGTTGGATGCGACACGGATCGCCGAGCCGGGCGCGGTGACGCACGCGGACAGGCGCCAGATCGTCTGGTCGAGCGTCATCGGCACCACCGTCGAATGGTACGATTTCCTGATCTACGGCACGGCCAGCGCGCTCGTCTTCAACAAGCTGTTCTTTCCCAGCATCGACCCCGCGGTCGGCACGATCGCGGCGTTCGGCTCCTATGCCGTCGGGTTCCTCGCCCGGCCGCTGGGCGGGGCGGTCTTCGGCCATTTCGGCGACAGGATCGGCCGGAAGGCCATGCTGTCGCTGACCCTGATGATCATGGGGCTCGGCACCTTCCTGATCGGGTGCCTGCCGACCTACGGGCAGATCGGCCTCCTCGCGCCGATCCTCCTCGTGGCCCTGCGCCTCGTCCAGGGGATCGGCATCGGCGGCGAGTGGGGCGGAGCCGTGCTGATGGTGGTGGAGAGCGTGCCGGCGGACCGGCGCGGGTTCTTCGGGAGCATCGTCCAGCTCGGCTATCCCATCGGCGTGATCCTCTCGATCGGCGCGTTCGCGCTGACCGGCCTGATGCCCGAGGCGGCGTTCCAGGCCTGGGGCTGGCGCATCCCGTTCCTGGCGAGCGCGCCCCTGGTCGGGGTCGGCCTGTTCATCCGCCTGCGGCTTCACGAGACCCCGGCGTTCCGGCGCATCAAGGAACGGGCGGTGACGGCGCGGCTGCCGGTGATGGAGATCCTCACCGAGCATCCCGGCATGTTCCTGAAGGCCGTCGGCCTGAAGGTCTCCGAGATCGCCTATGTGAGCGTCGTCACCGTGTTCTCGATCTCCTACGTCACCGGCCAGCTCGGCCTGTCGCGGGGGGTGATCCTGAACGGCATCCTGGTCGCCGCCATCATCGAGCTCTTCACGATCCCGGTCTTCGGCTGGCTGTCCGATCGCTACGGGCGCAGGACGCTGTTCATCGCCGCCTGCCTGTTCTCGATCGCCTTCGCGTTCCCGATGTTCCGGCTCCTCGATACCCGCGACCCGACGATCATCACCCTGACCGTCGCGGTGGCCCTGAGCTTCGGGCAGGGCATCATGTTCGGGACCGGGGCCGCGTGGATGTCCGAACTGTTCGATGCCCGCCTGCGCTACAGCGGCGCCTCGCTGGGTTTCCAGGTCGGCGCGGCGCTGAGCGGCGGCTTCACGCCGCTGATCGCCGCCGCCCTGCTCGCCTGGAGCGGCGGCGCGACGTGGCCGATCTCGGCCTACCTGATCGCCCTCGCCTGCGTGACGCTCGCGGCGACCTTCGCGGCGCCGGAGACCGCCCGCCGACAGATCGACTGAACGCCACACCGAAATACGGTCCAGGGAGTGGACGTGCATCCACTGCAATGGAATACTCCCGACAGCCCTCACGCGACAGGACGACGGATTTGGACAGGACCATCATCGCCACGGCGGCGGCAGCCCCGGCCGTCGGCCCCTACGCACAGGCGACCCGCGTCGGCGACCTCGTCTTCGCCTCGGGGCAGCTGCCGATCGACCCGGCGACGGGGGCGTTCCCGGAGGGCATCGCGGCGCAGACCCGCCGCGCGCTGGCCAACCTCGCCGCGGTGCTGGAGGCCGGCGGCGCCAGCCTCGCGAGCGTGGCCAAGACCACCGTGTTCCTGAAGGACATGAACGACTTCGCCGCGATGAACGCGATCTATGCCGAGCATTTCCCCGGCGCTGCGCCGGCGCGCTCGACCGTCGAGGTCGCGCGCCTGCCCCGCGACGCGCTGGTCGAGGTCGAGGCGATCGCGCTGGCGACGGGGCCGGTCCGATGAGCGCGCCATCCGCACCGCGCCACGTCGAAGCCTTCGCCCACGCGGCCGGCTCGGTGGCGGTCGCCGTCCCCGGCGGCGCGACCGGATGGCGGGGCACGCTGCTCACCATCCACATCGCGTCCGCGGCGAGCTACGAGATGGAGGAACTGGCCGAGGCCCACTGCGTCGCCGGCCGCGGCATCGAGGGGGACCGCTACTTCCTCGGGACGGGGACCTACTCGCCCAAGCCGGACACCCGCGAAGTGACGCTGATCGAGCAGGAGGCGCTCAACGCCCTCGCGCGCAACGACCCGCCGCTCCAGGGCGGCCCGATCCAGCTCGCGCCTGTCGACCACCGCCGGAACCTCACCGTGCGCGGCGTGCCGCTCAATCACCTCGTCGGCCGCCGGTTCCGGGTCGGCGAGGTGATCCTGCGCGGCGGGCGCCTCAACTTCCCGTGCAAGTATCTGGAGGAACTGCTCGGCCAGCCGGTCTACCTGCCGCTCTACAACCGCTCGGGCCTGAATTGCGGGATCGAGCGCGGCGGGATCATCCGCCCGGGCGACGCCATCGCGCTGGTGGATTGAGCCGGTGTCCGCGCGCATCGTCATGAAGCTGACGGTGGTGGAGGCCGTCGCCACCACGCCGGAGGTGCTGCGCCTGACGCTGGTCCACCCGCAGCGCCCCGAATTGCCCGCTTGGGAGCCCGGGGCGCATGTCGACCTGCGCCTGCCGGACGGGCGCATCCGCCAGTACTCGCTGTGCGGCGATCCGGACGATCGGGGCCGCTATGTCCTGGCGATCAAGCGCGAGGATGCGGGCCGCGGCGGTTCGCTGTGGACGCATGCCAACCTGGTCGCGGGCGCCGTCGCCCACGTCTCCCACCCGCGCAACAATTTCGGTCTGGCCATCGGCGCACGGCGCCATGTCCTGATCGGCGGCGGCATCGGCGTGACGCCGCTCGCCGCCATGGCCCGGCGCCTGACTGCGAGCGGCGCCGACTTCACGCTCCACCTGTGCGCGCGTTCGGCCGAACAGGCGCCGCTGTTATCCGAGTTGCGGACGCTGTGCGGCGACCGGCTGCGCTGCTGGTTCTCTTCGGATGGCGGACGCTTCGATCCCGCTTCGCTCGGAGCGCCGGGCGCGGGCATCCATGCCTATGCCTGCGGGCCCCAACGGCTCACCGACGCCGTGCAGGCCGCGCTGACGGCCGCCGGATGGCCGGCGGAACGGGTGCATGTCGAGCACTTCGCGCCGATGGCCGACGAGACCTACAAGCCCGAACCCTTCGACGCGCTGATCGCCTCGACGGGGGCGGTCATCCACGTGCCGGCCGATGCCTCCCTGCTCGAGGTTCTGCGGCGGCACGGCTTCGCGATGCCCTCGTCCTGCGAGATCGGCGTGTGCGGCTCCTGCGAGTGCGGCTACCGCGACGGCACCGTGATCCACCGCGACGTCGTGCTGCCGGTCGCCAAGCGTCAGGACCGGATGATGCCCTGCGTGTCCCGCGCCCGCGTGAAGGTCACTCTCGCGCTCTGAGAGGCCGCTGCCGATGCCGTCGAGCCCTCCCCCCGGGGCCGTCGTCAATCCCGGGATCGGCCTGCCGGGTCGCGTCGGACCCCATGTCGAGCCGGGCCGGGATATCGTCCTGCACCGTTCGTCAATGCTGCCGAATGGACAAAACAGCACCCGTGCCGCTCTGCGCGTAGACCGCCGTCTGATGCGTGCCGGTCTGTATGACGACGGCTCTCTCGCCGGAGCCCGTCTGCGCACCGGTTACCAGGTTGTACGCGCCACTCTGCTCGATCGTGGCTCTGTCATCTCGCCCGGCTTGGAGCGCCTGGATGACGTTTTGGTCCCCGCGCTGGCTGACGCGGAGCATGGCGAGATCGCCCTGGGTGCCGGTCATGCGGTTATCCGCGCCCGATTGAACGCCCGTGAGGACGGCCGCTTTTCCGTTCTGATCGACGCTCACGGTGTTGTCTTTGCCGGACTGCGAGACGCTCGACGTCTTGCCGGCCTCCGCGACCGTCGTGAACAGCCGGTTGTTGGCGCCGGGCGTATTGACGGTCAGGTCGCTGTACGTGGCTGTCGGCGATGATCCAGCCGGATCGGCCGATCGGTGATACGCGTCGATGAGGCTGAGGCTATCCGGATTACCCCCGCCAGCGGCGCAGGCAAGCGGATGCACGGCGGATATCAGGACGCTCAGCAGCGCCGTACTTGTCGTCCTGCCGACCCGTCGAGCAGCGATGTGACACGACATGAGTCGTAGCTTCAGTTCATCGATTCGCATTGCCGCGAGCTTGGGCGCGAGCATTTAAATCGCGATCAATCTCAGCTCCATGATCGAAAAATCCAGCCGGTTATGGTTTCGAATTGACATACACCTTGTATCAACCCCGGGCGAACGGCCGCCGATTTCGTACGCCCGCGGTGAAGGCCGCGCTCGTCGTTGCAATGGGGCGTCAGACAGCGATCGTCCGGGGCCGGGCTGAGTCCAATTCCAGGGGTGGCAGATCGTCGATGCGCCGGGCGGGCGGGGGCAGGCGGACACCCGAGGACGTCGGCGAGCCAAGCCTGCGGGTCGGAGCCGGTGCGCTCGGCGTTTTCGATCCACGTGGAGGATGCCGGGCGACGCGGCCGCCGCCCTGGCTGAAGCCCGCATCGCCCAGGGGCCGAGCCCCGTCCCCGGTCAGGCCAGCCGCTCGATCCAGCCCTGCGCCTGCTGGCGCACATTATCGGGCGCGGTGCCGCCGTAGCTGGTGCGGCTCGCCACCGAGTTCGCGACGCCGAGCACGGCATAAACCGCCTCTGTGATGCGTGGCTCGGCCTCCTGCATCTCGGGGAGTGACAGGTCCTCCAGCCCGACGCCCTTGGCGGAGGCCGCGCCGACCAGGCGGCCGGTGACGTGGTGGGCCTGGCGGAACGGCAGGCCGAGCTCGCGCACCAGCCAGTCGGCGAGGTCGGTGGCGGTGGCGTAGCCGGAGCCGGCCGCTTGGCTGAGCACCGCGGCGTTGGGCTCCAGATCCTTCACCATGCCGGTCAGGGCGGCCAGGCACAGGGACAGGGCCTGGAGGGCGTCGAACGCCCCCTCCTTGTCCTCCTGCATGTCCTTGGAATAGGCGAGCGGCAGGCCCTTCATCACGATCAGCAGGCCGGTCAGCGCGCCGATGATCCGGCCGGACTTGGCCCGCACCAGCTCGGCGGCGTCGGGGTTGCGCTTCTGCGGCATGATCGACGAGCCGGTGGTGAACCCGTCCGACAGGCGGACGAAGTTGAACTGCGCCGAGGTCCAGACCACCAGCTCCTCGGCGAAGCGCGACAGGTGCACGGCGCAGATCGAGGCGGCGGCCAGCGATTCCAGGGCGAAATCGCGGTCGGCGACCGAATCCAGGGAATTGGCGGTGGGCCGGTCGAATCCGAGCGCCGCAGCGGTGGCGTGCCGGTCGATCGGGAAGGAGGTGCCGGCCAGCGCCGCGGCGCCCAGCGGGCACTCGTTGAGCCGCGCCCGCGCATCGCGGAACCGGCCCCGGTCCCGGGCCAGCATCTCGACATAGGCCAGGCAATGGTGGCCAAAAGTCACCGGCTGGGCCGACTGGAGATGGGTGAAGCCCGGCATCACCGTGCCGGCATGCTTGAGCGCCGTCTCGGCCAAAGCGCGCTGCAGGTCGGCGGCCTGCTGGTCGAGGGAGTCGAGGGTGTCGCGCACCCACAGCTTCATGTCGGTGGCGACTTGGTCGTTGCGCGAGCGCGCCGTGTGCAGGCGTCCGGCCGCCGGGCCGACGATCTCGGTCAGCCGGCTCTCCACCGACATGTGGATGTCCTCGAGCTCGCGCTTGAACACGAAGCGCCCGGCCTCGATCTCGTCGCGCACGGACTTGAGCCCGGCCTCGATGGCCGCCACATCCTCCGCCGGGAGGATGCCGGCCTGGCCCAGCATCGCCACATGCGCCAGCGAGCCGCGGATATCCTGGGGCGCAAGGCGCTTGTCGAATCCGATGGAGGCGTTGATCTCCTCCATGATCTCCGCCGGGCCGCTCGCGAAGCGGCCGCCCCACATCCGGTTGCTCATGTCGATCCTTCCGCGCCCTGACCATCCCGGCAGGCAAGCCTGATGCCCGGCCGCACCACAATCGCGGCCGGCGCGGGCCTCGCCGCGCTCGCCACCCTCGGGCTCGCCCTATACGGGAGCGGTCTCCTGCCCGGCAACACGGACGGGGCACCGGGCCCCTGCGCCGGCTCCGATCCGGCGCTGGCCCGGGTCGACGCCGCCGCCAAGGGCGAGGTCGCCGCCATGCAGGCCCTGAAGCAGGCCCGGCCGGCGCCCGAGATCCGGTTCAAGGGTCCGGACGGCGCCGAGACCGGGCTGTCCGACCTCAAGGGCCGGCTGCTGCTGGTCAATCTCTGGGCGACCTGGTGCGCCCCCTGCAAGGCCGAGATGCCGGCCCTCGACCGGCTCCAGGCCCAGCTCGGTGGCCCGGATTTCCAGGTGGTCGCCATCAACGTTGACACCCGCAACCTCGACAAGCCGCCGGACTGGCTGAAGCAGGCCGGCATCCACGACCTCGCCTTCTACGCCGATCCTGGCGGCCGCGTCCTGCCGACGATCCAGCGCGACACGCAATCGCCCGGCCTGCCGACCACGATGCTGATCGACGCGAAGGGCTGCACCCTCGGGGTGATGAAGGGCCCGGCCGCGTGGTCGAGCCCGGACGGGCTGGCGCTGATCCGCGCGGCCCTGGGGCAGGCGTCGTGAGGGACGGGAACGCTCAGACCCGCTCGTAGACGACGAATCGCCCCTCCGGTGCGAGCTGCTGGATGACGTCGAAATCGTCCCGATTGGCCGTCAGCACGGGAAGACCGGCCCGTGCGGCGGTGAGGAAGATGAGCGCGTCGGCGAGACAGGCCGTGCGCTGGTGTTTTTGATAGCCCTGGAGGCGCGCCAGCATGCCGGCCAAGAGACCCGCATCCGCGAATGTCTGCGCGTCGGGCGTCAGCAGGCGCGTGTCCGGGATCTGCGCGAATAGCTCCGCATAGTGATCGCGCAGCGCCATCCAGTTCGGTCCGCGAGGGTCGGCGGCAGCGACCCCGACAGCTAGCTCGGAGAGCGCCACCGCGCAGTGGAACAGCAAGGCGCGATCGAGGAGGCGGCACAGGTCCGTCGGCAGGCGACCGGCCGCGCTGTGGATGTAGACGCCCGTGTCGAGGACGAAGGCGGCGGGGGCGGCCTCACCGTAGAGGGTCCAATCCACGCGTTCATGCTGCGGGCGCGGGGACAGGCGCAGCCTGCGCTTGTCCGGCTTGCGACGCCGGAGCGCAGCCCGCAGATCGGCGCTCAACGTGTGCCGGTATCGAGGTCGTGGTCAGGCCCGAGCCGACCGGCGGTGCAGCGGAGAAAATTCGCGACCGGATCCGGTTGCGCCAGAAGCGCCAGGGCAACCACCCCGAGTTCGGCCGTCGACGTGATGCCGGCCTCACGCTTGGCCGCATTTACCAGGGCGGAGGGTACGCGAAAGCTCACGTGCTCCGATTCCACACCGTCGAGCAGACCGGATCTCTTCGCTTCCTCAAGAACCGCAGCATGGATGCGTGCGGCAGAGTGCGGAGCGCGCGTCCGCCGAGCGGGTGTGGATTTCGATGCGGCCATGCCTCTCATCTCCAGCTGCCGACACGTTGCGCACGGGATGCAGCCTTGCCCCCATCGCCGATGCGCGGCAAGGCCTGACCCGATGAAGCCGCCCCCGTCCCCCGATCGCCCCGCACCGAAGCGGGGCCGGCGCCCGCTCTCGGCCATCCGCAGGATGCTCGCCAGCGAGGCGGCGGGCGGGCTGATCCTGATCGGCGCGGCGGCGCTGGCGCTCGTCGTCGCCAATGGGCCCCTGTCCGAGGCCTACGCCCATGGGCTCCACGCCGCCCTCGGCCCGCTGAGCGTGCAGCACTGGATCAACGACGGCCTGATGGCCGGGTTCTTCCTGCTGGTCGGGCTGGAGATCAAGCGCGAGGCGCTCGACGGGCGGCTGCGCACTTGGCCGGACCGGGCGCTGCCCGGCTTCGCGGCCTTGGGCGGCATGGCGGTGCCGGCCCTGGTCTACGCCCTGTTCAATCTCGGCGCCGACACCCTGCGCGGCTGGGCGATCCCGGCGGCCACCGACATCGCCTTCGCCCTGGGCGTCCTGGCGCTCCTCGGCCAACGGGTGCCGGTCTCGCTGAAAATCTTCCTGAGTGCCGTGGCGATCATCGACGACCTCGGCGCCGTCCTGGTCATCGCGCTCTTCTACAGCGCCGGTCTCGACACGACGATGCTGGGTCTCGCCGCCCTGGTGCTCGCCGCCCTCTACGGCCTCAACCGGGCGGGGATCGGGTGGCTCCCGGCCTACGGGCTGCTCGGCCTCGTGCTCTGGGTACTCGTGCTGCGCTCCGGGATCCACGCCACCATCGCGGGGGTGCTGCTGGCGCTGACCATCCCGATCCGGGTCAGCCCCGGCCGGCCGGAGGCGGCGGAGTCACCGCTCCATCGGCTGGAGCATGCCCTGGCACCCTGGATCACCTATCTGGTGATGCCGATCTTCGGCTTCGCCAATGCCGGCGTCGACCTGACCGGCCTGACCGGCGACGCGCTGCTCCAGCCCGTGACGCTCGGCATCGCGGCCGGCCTGTTCCTCGGCAAGCAGGCCGGTGTGTTCGCCAGCCTGCGGCTCGCCGTCGCACTCGGGTTCGGTCAGCGCCCGGCCGGAGCCGGCTGGGGGCAGGTCTACGGCGTCGCCGTGCTCTGCGGCATCGGCTTCACCATGAGCCTGTTCATCGGCGGCCTCGCCTTCGCGGATCCGCAGCACGAGACCGCCGTGAAGCTCGGCGTGCTGGCGGGCTCCGCCCTCTCGGGACTCGCGGGGGCGGGGATTCTCGTGTTGGTGCGGCGCCCCGCAGCAATCCGGTAGCCGCCGCGCCCGGCTGGGCTCCGTTGCGCGGAAAAATGCGCTACCGCGCTTGCGTATGCGCTTCTATCTCGGCCTCGCCACCACCTTCCACGATCCCGCCCTGGCCCTGGTCGGGCCCGACGGCAGCCTGCTCTTCGCCGAGGCCGCGGAGCGCGACCTCCAGTACAAGCGCGCCCCGAACTGCGAGCCGGACGCCCCGGGCCGGATGGCGTCCCTCCTGAAGGCGCATGTCCCGCCGGGGTCCGAGTTGGTCATCGCCTCGACCTGGGGACCGCAATTCACCGATTTCCTGCGGGGCCAAGCCGGCGCCGGCGCCTTCGACCTGATGGCGCTCGCCGCCCACGGCACCGCGCTCAACCGCTCCTTCGTGCCCGAGCAGGCGGAGCGGGTGTTCATCGCCGATCTCCACGGCGCCCAGGAGCGGGCCGGCCACGGCACCTTGCTCGCCCTCAACCAGGAGGCGCGGATCACCGGCGCGGCGCCCCGGGCGGCGATCGCCGGTCAGCGGCGCTATCCGCACCACCTCTGCCACGCCGCCTACGGCCTCTGGGGCAGCCCCTTCGAGGAAGCCACCGCCCTGGTGGTCGACGGCATGGGCGAGACCGGCGCGGCGGCGCTCTACCGGCTGGACGGCGGCCGGATCACCGAGCTGCGCCGCCACCGCGGGCGCGGGTCGCTCGGCTTCCTCTACGGGCTGATCACCGATCTCGCCGGCTTCGACCAGGTGAAGGGCGAGGAGTGGAAGATCATGGGGCTCGCCCCCTACGGACATTCCGATCCGGACCTCGCCGCCCTGCTGGGCCGGCTCTGCACGGTGGAGGGCGGCCGCCTGCGCTACGCCGACGCGGACACGATCCGGGCGGTCGCTGGGGCGATCCGCGCCCGCCGTCCCGCGGACGCCCTGGAGAACGGCTGGGCCGACCTCGCCCGGTGCGGCCAGGATTTTTTCGCGACGTTGATGGACGTCCTGGTGGCCGAGGCCCGGGCATTGGCACCCAGCGAAAATCTCGTGATCGCCGGCGGCTGCGGCCTCAACTCCTCCTATAACGGCCGGGTGCTCGCCCGCTCCGGGTTCCGCCGGCTGCACGTCCCCTCCGCCCCGGCCGACGACGGCAACGCCGTGGGCGCCGCCTGGCTCGCCTATGCAGAGGACCATCCGGACTGGGCCGGGCCGCCCGCAGAGGCGCGCCCGCTGACGCCCTATCTCGGCTCCCGGGTCTCGACGCTGCCGATGGAGCGCCTCGCCGAGCAGGAGCCCCGGGCCAGGCGGGTCGGCCACGCCGAGGCGACCCGCGCGGCGGCGCGGATCCTGGCCGCCGGCGGCCTCGTCGGCTGGGTGCAGGGCCGGGCGGAGTTCGGCCCCCGGGCCCTCGGCAACCGCTCGATCCTGGCCGATCCGCGGCCGGAGGGCGCCAAGGACGCGCTCAACGCCAAGGTGAAGTACCGGGAGGCGTTCCGCCCGTTCGCGCCCTCGATCCTGGCCGAGGCCGGTCCCGACTGGTTCGAGGACTACGCCGACAGCCCCTACATGGAGCGCACCCTGGTCTGGCGGGAGGCGGTCCGCGCCCGCGTGCCGGCGGTGGTCCATGCGGACGGCACCGGCCGGCTCCAGAGCGTCACCCCCGCGCGCAACCCGGCCTATGCGGCCCTGATCGCGGCCTTCGCGGACCTCACCGGGGTGCCGATCCTGCTCAACACCAGCTTCAACGTGATGGGCAAGCCGATCCTCCACGGCGCGGAGGACGCGATCCTGATGTTCTACACCACCGGCCTCGACGCCCTCGTGGTCGAGGACTGGCTGGTGGTGAAGTGAGCGGCCGGGCGGCGGGGGATTCCAGGCGGGGGATTTCGGACCTGGACGCCACGGCTCAGACGAGATGCGCGGCGCCCGGCCGAGGATCGGTGGGCCAGACCTCCGCGAGGATCGTCCGCAGGGCGGCCGGCATGAAGGGCTTGATCAGGCAGGCGTTCACGCCGGCCCGGCGTACCGCCGTGAAGGCATGGGCGTGCTCCTTCGTGGTCATTATCACGAACAGCGTCTCCCGCAGGCGGCGGTCGTCGCGGATCCGGCGGAGCAGCTCGAAGCCAGACATCGGGAACATGTGCAGGTCCGAGATGACGAGGCCGTAGGTGTGCTCGTTCAGCATGGCGAGCGCGGCGGCGCCGTCGGGCGCCTCGCGCACGTCGTGAACCCCGATCTGCTCGAGGACGGCCCGGACCACCGTGCGGATCAGGGGGACGTCGTCGACCACGAGAACCGGCAGCTGGCGCGGATCGGGACCCGCCGTTCCCCCTGTCTTCGGACGGGGCCGGGGCGAGGACGATCCGCGCTCGGGCGGTTCGCGCACGTCGCGCCCGGATCTGTCGGCTTCGTGAGTCTGCTGCACTTCGTTCACGACACTGCTCTCACTCCAACTGTAGTGATATGATCCGAGCTTTTTGTGAAGACATCGTTGCTATTTAGTTCACGAATAGCCACGCTAGACCTGCAGCATCCGCACAAGATCGTGTGCGGCCGCATCCGGAGCGTCGGTTCCCCGCGCCTCCCGTCCCCGAACCGGGCCCGCCGCCGATCCCGGGTTTCATCCCGCGTTCTGAGATCAGAGTGCTGTCCGCCGATGTGGATGCCGGTTCGGCGCAACACAGCACGGTCCAACATGGAGCCGGAGCCATTCCCCGTGGCAACGCGACGGGGAACGGCTCTGAGGCGCGGCCGGTCTAAGCGGGTCGGTACGGGCGGACCTGTTAAGCTTCGATCTGCGCGCAGGGAATACCGATTCCAAGCGTCACGGAGCCAATATGGTTGGCCGTTATAGTTAACATGTCGATAAATATGTGAATTCATTAAACCGAATCCACTTGATGCTTGCATTGAATGCGGATTGGATTTCTTTCTCTCAATAGCTTGGTGAGGGAGGGAATACGCAGATGAAATACGTAGGTCTTGTCGGTTGCGCAATGATGGCGGCCGGATTCTGCAGTCCCGCCCTGGCCGGGCGCGGAAATGCACTGGCGGGTGGCTGGGACAGCACGCTGTCGAGCGGGGCACAGCACACCGCGCCGGCGCCGGCGCCGGCCCATTCGGGCACCGCCCCCTCCATATCGCTCTTCAGCGGCGGCTTCTTCGGCGGGTCCGGCTACGGCTCCGGGAGCGGGTCGAGCCAGAATGCCGGGGGCGCCCCGTCGCCGGAGGTCAACGCCGCCTGTGGTCTGATCCTCGTCGGCGGCACCGTCGCCTTCCTGCGCCGCCGCAGGACCCGCCGCGCCGAGCCGCAGGCCTGACCGGCTGATCCGTCATGGTCGGCTTCGCGCGGCGCGGGATGCGCGGTTGGTCGGACGCGGCGCGGGGCGCAGGCCGCGCTGACCGGGCCGCGTCCTGGATCCTTCTGGTCTTCTCCGGGGGCACCGTGCTGTCGGCCGCCCTGCAGCGCCACCTGTTCGAACAGACACAGACCGCCCAGCATCTCGTCGAGTTCAACATCGGCGAGGCGTTCGCGCTGGCCGCGCTTCTATCCTTGATCCGCGCCGCCGGTCGAAGCCTGACGCTGGGCAGATCGGAGTGCGCGGTCCTGGCGCTCTCCGCGCTGGCCTGGTTCGTCCCGGAGCAGCACGGGATCTATCTGGCCACGACGCTCGGCGGGGTCTGGGTCCTCCTTCGGAGGCGCTCCGACCGGAACCTGATCGGAATCGGGCAGGTCTGGCTCGCCCTGTCGGTCTACGAATTGTGGGGCAAGCTCCTCTTCAAGCTCGTCTACCAGGTGATCGAGGGGATCGAGGTCGGCCTGATCTATGGGGTCGGCCGTCTGCTCTATGGCGGCCTCGGGATCGCGGGGGCGAGCCTCAGCGTCCGCGGCGACTGGTCGATCGTGATCCTCGAAGGCTGCTCGTCGTTCCACAACCTGTCGCTGGCCGTGCTGATCTGGCTCTCCATCTTGAAGATCGCCGGTCACGGGGCGGACCGCGGGGCGTTCGGTGCGCTCGCGGCGGGCGCCTGCCTGGTGGTGACGATCAACGTCGCCCGCATCCTGGCGATGCTCCCGTCCCGGGAGGCCTACCACTTCTGGCATGAGGGTTCGGGGTCGTCCCTGGTGGCCTTCACCTCCGTGGCGGCGATCATCGGTCCCACGCTGCTCCGAATCGAGGCCCC
>NZ_JBYQFA010000001.1:387500-2322500 GCF_057836565.1 Methylobacterium sp. J-118 | reverse complement strand
GCGGGCGGCAACTGGGTGGTCACCCTGGAGGATGTCAGCACCCGCAAGGCCACCGAGGCCCGCGCCGACGCGATGGCCCGGCTCGATCCGCTCACAGGCCTGCCGAACCGGCTGCTCCTGCGCGAGCGCCTCGCCGCAGCCCTGGCGCGCCTGGCACGCACCGGCGAGGCCTGCGCCCTCCTGCTGATCGATCTCGACCGGTTCAAGCCGGTCAACGACACCCTCGGCCACCCGATCGGCGACGCGCTGCTGGAGAAGGTGGCCGACCGCCTGCGCTCGACGATCCGCCCCACCGACACGGTGGCGCGGATCGGCGGCGACGAGTTCGTCATCCTGCAGGCCGGCATCCGCGACGCCGCGGGCACCCAGGCGCTCGCCCGAAGGATCGTCGACCTGATCGGCCGCACCTACATGGTCGAGGGCCATCTCCTGACCATCGGGGCGAGCGTCGGCGTGGCGCTGGCCCCCGCGGACGGGACCGATGCCGACCGGCTCCTGAAGAACGCCGACCTGGCCCTCTACCGGGCCAAGCTCGACGGGCGCGGCACCTACCGGTTCTTCGAGCCGGAGATGGATGCGCGCATGCAGGCCCGGCGGAAGCTCGAACTCGACATGCGCCAGGCTCTGGCCCGCCGCGAATTCCAGCTGCACTACCAGCCGCAATTGCAGCTCCAGAGCGGGACGCTGATCGGCTGCGAGGCCCTGATCCGCTGGCGCCATCCCGACCGGGGGCTGGTCTCCCCCCTCGACTTCATCCCGCTGGCCGAGGAGATCGGGCTGATCGTCCCCATCGGCGAATGGGTCATCCGCCAGGCCTGCCGCGACGCGATGACCTGGCCGGCCCACATGTCGGTGGCGGTGAACGTCTCGCCCGCCCAGTTCAAGAGCGACCGGCTGGTCGAGACGATCATCTCGGCGCTCGCGAGTTCGGGGCTGCCCGCCCGGCGGCTGGAGGTGGAGATCACCGAGGGCGTTCTCCTGCAGGAGAACGAGAAGACGCTCCAGACCCTGCACCGGCTCCGGGAACTCGGCGTGCGCGTCTCGATGGACGATTTCGGCACCGGCTACGCGTCGCTCAGCTACCTGCGCAGCTTCCCCTTCGACAAGATCAAGATCGATCGCTCGTTCGTGAAGGACCTCGCCACCAAGCCCGACGGCGAGGCGATCATCCGCGCCATCGCGGGCCTGGGCAAGAGCCTGGGGATGACCACGGTCGCCGAGGGGGTCGAGACCCCGGAGCAGATGCAGCGCATCCGCCTGGAGGGCTGCACCGACGTGCAGGGCTACTTCATCAGCCGCCCCGTCCCCACCGAGGACCTGCTCCCGATCTTCGCCGCCTATCCGCAGGTCTGATCCCATCCCCCCGGACGCCCCGCCATGACCGATCTGTACCGCCTCGTCTACGCCAGCAAGAACCTGGTCCAGGGCCCCGAGTCCGAGGTGACCGCCCAGGTCCGCCAGATCCTCGACGCCTCCCGGCGCAACAATCGCGATGTCGGCGTCACCGGCGCGCTGATGTTCAACGCGGGGGCCTTCGCGCAGGTGCTGGAAGGCCCCCGCGCCGGGGTCGAGGCGACCTTCGAGCGGATCCAGCGCGACCTGCGCCACAGCGACGTGACGGTCCTGCAATGCGGCCCCGCGGAGAGCCGCGGCTTCGCGACCTGGTCGATGGCCTTCGTGGGCCAGGCTCCCGGCGGGCAGGCCCGGTTCAGCGGCCTCGCCGCCGAGAGCGGGTTCGATCTCAGCCGCCTCGACGGCGACCGGGTCTTCTCCATGCTGCACGATCTGGTGATCGAGGAGGAGGGCATCCCGGTCCCGGCGATCGCGCCGCCGACGGGCGCGGTCGCCGGGCTCGACGTGGTGCAGGTCCGCGCGGAGCTCGCGGCGTTGCAGCCGGACAGCCCCGCGCCGGTCAGCCCCGCGGGCCGTGCCGCGCCGGCCCGGGGGGCGACCGAGACCGCCCTCTGCGTGCTCAAGGCGGCGCTGGCGAGCGAGCGGGCACGCACCACCGAATTGCGGGCGGAGATCGACGCCCTCCGGATCGCCCTGGCCTCCGCCGAGGAGCAGGCCGGTGCCCTGCGCGACGCCCGGGACCTCTGGGCCGGGCGGGCGCGGCGCCTCGCGCAGGCGGTGGTGCGGGAGGCCGACGGTCTCGACGCCGACGCGCCGGCCCGGGAGCCGCAGGCGGCGCACCCGGTCGCCGCCTGATCGCGGCCCCGGTCCCTGGATCACGCCTCCGGTCGCGGGGCACCGGCCCACCGGAATCACGATCCTCGGTTGGGGAAACGGACCGTTCATCGCCGCGCCTGTGGCGTCGCCCGCGGCGGGCTTGCGGCGGCACAGATCGCGTGCGGATCTCGTCCCCGGTGGCCAATGCCCCGGTTCATGCGCTGGTGCGGGGATCTGTCGGCACCGTCGCCCCCAGAGGGACGGTGCGTGGCCGGTCCCGACCCGCATGTCCCGTCGAATCGCCGCGGGAAACATCCCTCCGCCCGAGCGGCATGCCCGTAAAACCCCTTGCCGGAGGATCGACCTTACGGTTGGCTGCGCCACACGGCCTCGAGGGTAGGACGGGCATCGCCGCCACCGGCGCGGGATGGGCTGGGCCCGGAGATCGTTCTCTTGAAAGTCTGATCCGTTCTCCATAAAGAACGCGTCGGGATTCGGCTGGACGATCCGGCACCGGCGCGGAGGGAGAATCGATGTCAGAGGGATTTGCGGCACGCACCGTCGCGGCGGCCAACGGCGTGGCCCAGGACACGTCCTTCGGGGCGGTGATCGCGCCGATCCACCTGTCGACGACCTTCAAGTTCCCCGCCTTCGAGCAGGCCGGGCCCTACGACTATTCACGCCTCGGCAACCCGACCCGCGAGGCGCTCGCCGACACGATCGCCAAGCTCGAGGGCGGTGCCCGCGCCGTCATGGTGGCGAGCGGCATGGCGGCCCTGGACCTCGCCCTGTCGAGCCTGCGGCCGGGCGACCTGCTGGTCGCCCCGCACGATTGCTACGGCGGCACGCATCGCCTGCTCAGCCTCCGCAGCGCCCGGGGCCATTACCGCGTGGCCTTCGTCGATCAGACCGACCCGGCCGCCCTGGCGGCGGCCCTGGCCGAGGGGCCGAAGGTCGTGATGATCGAGACGCCGAGCAACCCGCTGATGCGGGTGGTCGACATCCGGCGGATCACCGCGGACGCGAAGGCCGCGGGGGCGCTCACGGTCGTCGACAACACCTTCCTGTCGCCCGCCCTGCAGCGGCCGATCGCCCTGGGGGCGGACCTCGTCGTCCACTCCACCACCAAGTTCCTCAACGGCCATTCCGACGTGATCGGCGGGGCCGTGATCGCCGCCGAGGCGGCGGTGGGCGAGGACCTCGCCGCCTGGGCGAACACGATCGGCGTCACCGGCTCGCCGCTGGACGCCTATTTGACGCTCCGGGGCCTGCGCACCCTGTTCGTGCGGGTCGAGCAGCAGCAGCGGACCGCGGGCCGGCTGGCCGCCTTCCTGGAGGGGCACCCGGCGGTGAGCCGCGTCCATTATCCGGGCCTGCCGTCCCATCCCGGCCACGCCCTGGCCAAGACGCAGCAGGCGGGCTTCGGCGCCATGCTGAGCTTCGAACTGGCCGGCGGGCGCGACGCGGTGCGGGCCTTCGTGGAGGTTCTGCGGGTCTTCACCCTGGCCGAGTCCCTGGGCGGGGTCGAGAGCCTGATCGCCCACCCGCCGACCATGACCCATGCGGCGATGGATCCGGAGGCGCGGGCGATCGCCGGCATCACGGACGGGCTGCTGCGTCTCTCGGTCGGCCTGGAAGCCGAGGACGACCTTCTGGCCGACCTGTCCCACGGCCTCGCGGCTCTGGGCGGCTGAACTCCTGGCCGGCTGAACTCCTGGCCGGCTGAACTTCTGGCCGGCTGACTCCTGGGCGGCTGAACCCGCCGCTCAGGCCTCCTCGATCACGCTGAACCCGGATTCGTCCTCGACCACCCGGAACCGGGACAGCCGCAGGGTCTGGGAGCGCTCGGCCGCCTCGTCCCGGCATTTGAGGACATGGGCGGCCCGGTTGACCACCTGCAGGTTCGGCGCCCCCCAATAGGCGAGCAGTTCCGGCCAGGGCCGGGCGCGGTGCTCCCGCCAGACCTGATAGAGCGGCAGCGCGTGATCGACCTCGGCGGTCCGGAGCAGCCGCTTCCCCGAGGCCGCGCAGCGGTGCCGCTGACGGAGCTTCAGGACCCGGATCTGCGCGTGCGGGGCGAGCCAGAACTTCCAGGCGGCAACACAGGCCGCGTGCCAGCCGGCATTGCCGTTGGGCACGCCGCGGCCCCAGAGGTCCCGGTGCCAGCCGAACCGGTAGACCGGCTGGCCGCAGATGCAGCAGGCGCCGCGGCCGCGGGCGAAGGCGGGGTCGCGATAGGGGGCGGGCGGCATCCGGAAGCTGCCGGCGCGGGCCTCACCCGGTCCCTCGGGGCCGATCTGCCAGGTCCAGCCCTCCGGCGTGCCGGAGCGGGCCGCCAGGGCCCGGGCGAGCCGGTCCGCCCGGAGGATGTGGCTGCGCCAGTAGCTCTCGACGGCGCGCCGCGGCGTCGGCGGGATCAGGGCCCGCGCCAGGGCGTGCCGGAGGACCGGCACGGGGAAGACCGGCGGCAGGGCCCGCTCCAGCCGGGCCCGGGCCTTCGCGTTGCGGAGATCGCGCCAGCTCGCTGTCGTCATGCCCCTCCGCTGCTACCAGGCGCGGGCCCGGGCGGCGATGACGCCGCCGCCACAGGGCCGTGCCGTCGTCCCGGGGCGCGCTGTGTTTCCCGTGAAACATCGGCGTTCGGTCCGGCGGCGGACGAGCCCGGTGGGCGTCCCCCGAAGAGCGACCGGATTCACGCCTGTCCGACGAACGAGGGCAGCGGGCCGGACACCGATGCACCTCCCTCACCCCCTCTGGGGGCTACCGGATTCACACGTCTCTGGCTGACACGACCATCTCGAAACGGAGGCGCCGTTCCCCTCCCCGCAAGCGCGCGCGATCCCGGGCAAGCCCGGGACCGCCAGGGGAGGAGAGCGCGTCGCGCCTCGCAGCAAGTGATGCGCGGATCCCTCCGCCGCGGCCGGGCGGGGACCGCCGAAGGGGTCGGGAACGGCCCTACTGACGCAGCGGCTCCGGCTTCTGGCCGTCGGGGAGAATCGCGCGCAGGTGATCGTGGACCATGTCGGCCGTGAACGGCTTGCCGATGAAGCGGGCGCCCTCGGGCATGTCGCCCGGCCCCGGCTGCACCTGTCCGGACGCCACCACGATGGCGATGTGCGGCCATTGGCTGGCGGTCTCGCGCGCGACCGCGAAGCCGTCCCGCGAACCGGGCATCTGCACGTCGGTGAACAGCAGCACGATCAGCGCCTGCTCCCGGGCGAGCAGGGCCATCGCCGCATCCCCGTCGCTGGCCTCGAAGGTGCGGAACCCGGCCTCCGCCAGGATGTCCATCGCGTCCATGCGGATGAGGCCGTCATCGTCGACGACGAGGGCGTAGGGTGCCGGCGGCGGGACTGAATCGTTCATCCCCCACCAAGTCCGAACACGCGCGAAAGGTCCGCGGCGCGCCCCGGGGATCGACCCCCGCCGGTGTCATTTCGGGTATGCGACCTCGGTGCCCTCGCCGACCCGGGCGAGCAGATCGTCCAGGCGGAACGCGCACATCTCGGCCAGGGAGGCCCTGTGCTCGGCCTGGATGACGCGGAACTCGGCCTCCATGCAGCGCACGACGACCCGTTCGTAATCCGAGGAGATCTCCGCGAGGGCGCGCTCCAGGTCGGCGTTCCGGCGATCCATCCGCGACAGGTGGGATTCGAGCTCCCGGATCGTCTCGTTCTTGAGGGTGCGGTCCTCGTAGACGCGCCGGAACAGCCCGGTCGCCCGCCGCTGGACCATGTCGCGCCACGACCAGAACCCCCGGATCTGATCCCCGGCCTGCTGGATGAGCGCCAGCGTCCGGACCGGATCGACGACGCGGAAGGCGGCGTGCGAACCCTGCGCCTGAGGGATCGCCCCGCCGATCTCGTCGGATTCCATGGTCGTCGGCCGCGCCATCGTCGCAGGGGGACCGCGGCTACTCGGCGTCTTCGGCGGGGCTGGCCACCGGCGCGAGCTTGACGCGGGATCCGAAGGCCTCGACCGCGGCGTCGTGGAGACGCACGAGCCATTCCTCGGCCTCCGTCGCCCGCGCCTCCGCCAGCCGGGCCCGCTCCTCGGACCGTGCCAGGTTCTGGGCCCCCGTGGCGATCTCCTGCTCCAGGCGCCGGATCTCGAGATCGGCCTGCGCGACGACCTGGGCCAGCTGCGCCTCCAGCTCGGACGCCCGCTCCTCGCCGACCCGGATCGCCTCGCTGGCCTCGCGGATCAGGTCGACCGCGGAGGCCCATTCGCGGGTGGGGATGCCGACCGCGTTCGGGCTTTCGGTGGTGACGACCGCCCCGTTCCGGCTCTCGAGACCCAGGAAGCTCACCACCTTCTCGGGGGACGCATCCGCCTTCGCCTGCCACGCGCGCATCATCACATTCGGGCTTCCGTTGTAGGACGCGTCGATCGGGGCCCTATCGCTCATCGTTCGAACCTCTCACAGGACCGCATCGGATCAGCCGGCCGTGCCGGGCGATGTGAACGGGTGCACATTGCTCGACGCCTCGGGTTCCGGCTGCGCGGCGAAGTCCTGCCCCGACGGCAGGCCCTCGCCCGCCCCGTCCGGCTTGCGCCATCCGCGACCGGAGCGCTTGAGCGCCTCGTACTGCTTCTGAAGCGTCGTCCGGGTCTCGCGGGCGATGTCGAGGGCGCCCTGGACCAGGGCGCGCTCGGAGCGCTCGTTCTGCAGATCCTCGGAGAGGCGCCGGTTGGCGGCCTCGAACTCGATCCGCGCGGCCTCCTGCCGGTGGGTCAGCTGCTCGATCCGCTCGGTCAGGGCGGCGTTGCGGGCCGCCGCCTGCTCCAGGGCGGCGTCCTTGGCGGCGAGCGCCTTGCCGAGCATCTCGCAGCGCGAATCGAGGTCGCTGCGGGCGCGCTGCATCTCGACGAAGCGCTCCGTCTGCCGGGACAGGTCGTCCTGGATGGTCTCGAGCCGCCGCTCCGCCGTGACGCGGGCGATGTTGGTTTCCTTGAAGGTGCGTTCCGCGAGCCGGTGCGCCTCGTCCCGCTCGCGCAGCTGCGCCCGGGCCTGGCCGAGCAACTGCTCGTTCGAATCCGCCCGGTTGGCGGCGGCCTCCAGCTTCATCGCGAGGGCCGAGCGCTCGGTGCGCAGGGCGGTGGCATCCGCCTCGAACTGGGCCTCGATGCGGACGCGCGCCGAGGTCTCGGCGGCGAGCTGGCCTTCGGCGGCGCGCGCCTTCTGGCGCTCGGTCTCGACCGCGGCCTCAACGGTCCGGCACCGGGCCTCCACCTCGCCGAGGCGCAGGGACTGCTCCTCGTTCTGGGCCCGGAGCCGCCGGTTGTCCTGTTCGAAGGCCGCCAGGGTCTCGCGCGCCTCCAGCCGGTCGTGCTCCGAGCGCGTGAGGGCGCTGTCGGCGGCCTGGGCCTCCGCCCGCAGGGCCTTGCCCTCGGCGACCAGCGCCTTGCTCTGCTCGATCTCGGCGGCGAGGCGGCGCTCCAGATTCTCGGAGGCCAGCACCCTGTCCCGCAGCTCGACCCCCTGCGCGGCCAGGGCGGCCTCCCGGGCGTGCAGCAGCTCCTCCGCCCGGGCCACCCGCGCCGTGGCATCGGAGAATTCGTTCGTCAGGATCGAGATGCGGGCCGAGAGTTCGGCGGCCTCCAGCCGGACCGCCTTGCCGGTCTGGAATTCCTGGGCCAGCGAGGTCTCCAGCTCGGCGATGCGCATGCTCGCCCGCGGAAGCTCGTCGCTGATGCTGACGATGGGCTCCAGGATCGAGACGAAGTCGTCCTGGAGGGAGCGGATGTCCTCCAGCCGGTCGACCATGGCGTCGATGCGCTGGCGCAGCATCTCGTCGCGCTTGCCGATCGCGTCGAGGGAGGAATGGGATCGGTCGGCCAGGGAGGCGCGCTGGCCCGGCGCCTCGGCGGTCGTGCGCACCCGCGCCTGGGGCATCGCCGGCTCGGCCGCCGGCGGCAGCGGCTCGGGCGTGCCATCCGGCGCGGAAAGCATGTTACGGAAAGACGACCACGCCATTAAATAAACTCTCCCGCGCCCTCAATCCGAGGAAATTAACTAATCTTAAACCTGTTAGACTGTCGAGTCGGTTTTTGCATTTTACTTCGTACTGCACAGGGTGAGACTAGAGCATCGTGCCGGTTCCGGTTCCCGGAACCATGGGCTCGGGCGCAATTGCATAGGGATCGCGGGCGGGCGAAGGCCTCCGGCGGGCGGACCGCGCCGCACGATCCGAAAGCCATGCGCCGGGACAGCCGCGGGCGCCTGCGGTTTCGGGAGAAGCTCCAAGGCGCACCACGTCGAGCCTTCCTGATCGCGCAGACCCGGCCCCGGATCGGCCTGTTAACGCGTCATTAACGATTTACCGGACGTTAATAAACCGGTCCATGGCTCGATAACTGAGAAACCGTGGATCGTGGCCGTCCTGTTCAACCGCCGCGCGACGGAACCTGTGTTCAGGGCCACGGGCCGTTCGATGAGGGGTAGGAGGGTGCGGTGACGGCGATAGTCTTGGCGGCGCTGGCCGCCGAACCCCAGCGCGAGGACCGGCGGCGCTACGCGCCCCAGCTCCTCCTGGCCCTGGGCTGGTTCGGCCTGTTCGCCTATTGCGCCACCTACCTGACCGAGGACATGCCGTTCCGGACTTCGGCGACGCCGGCCATCGGGGAACCGCTGCTGGATCAGCCGGAGGACCTGCCGCGCCGCGTGATCGCCTTCGCTCCGCCGGAACAGCCGGCCAGCGCGCCGTCGACGCTCGCGGCCCCCGCGGCGGCACCGGCGACCGAACCGGCGGCCCCGGCCGTCACGGTGCAGCCCGCCGCGGCGCCGGCATCCCCCCGCCCGGCCCCGGCCGGCGCCGATTATGTCGGGACCTGGGGGCCGGCCACCGAGGCCTGCAGCGCCCCGTCGCGCCGCCACGGCTACCTGCAGGCGACGATCACCCCCGAGCGCGCCAGAGCCGGCGACACCGTCTGCAATTTCCGCGACGCACACCGCACCGGCAACGCCTGGTCGATGGCGGCCGATTGCGCGGATCGCGACCGTCGCTGGTCGTCCCATGTCCGTCTCGTGGTCGACGGTGACCGCCTGACCTGGACGAGCGCCTGGGGCACCTCCGCCTATATCCGCTGCAACCGCCGCGCCGGCTGAGGGGCGGCCGGCCCCGCCGGGGCGGCGCCGGCTCCCGTCTTGCGGGCTTGCGGAGGCACCCGCCGCTTCCGGATACAGGCGATGGTCGGACCGTCGCGCGCCGCCAGTCAGGCTCGGATCAGGGGCCCGTCGTACGGCCGGCCTGCGCGGGTCCGCCGGATCGCTCTCAGCCGCCGCCGCCGTTACCGCCGGAGCCGCCGCTGCCCGTGGAGCCGACGCGCGACGGCTGATCTTCGTTGCCTGCGGCGGCCGAATCCGTCTCGATCCCGTCGGCGGCGCGGCCGGTGGGCGAGTACGTGAAGGCGTCCTGATCGCCGGTCGAATTGCTCTGACGCGTCACGATGCCCGGGGCCCCGGGCGGCACGATGACCTGGGTGCTGGTCGGCGTCTCGATGACCTGCGCGAAGGCAGGCGTCGCCAGGGCCGCGAGGGCCGCCGTGGCGAGGATGAATCGGGTCACGCAAATCTCCTGATGCGTCGGACATGCCGGAAAGCTCCGGATGCCTCGACCAACCCGATCCCGGCACCTGGGATCCGCGGACGGTATGCAAGCGTGTACAGAACGTGCGCCTTCGCACGTGATTTACATATGGATACATCGTGTCCATCGGGGAATTATTGATTTACGCCTAATTTTACACTCAATCCCCCTTGAAAGATCTTTCTCAACACAGGCCGGGGCCGCGGGTTGTTCCGGACGCGCGGCGAAGCTGAGCCATCCCGCCCTGGGACGGCCCCGCCGCGGCCCCCGATACGGCCGGCTAACCGGCGGGCGTCATGCTCCGGCCCGGGTCGCCCCGCGGGGCGGCTCATGCGGGTGAAGTCGGACGTCCGCCCTCCTCCGGGCGGGGCGGACGCATGCGTCGAGGAGGCGCCCGATGTCGGATCCGAACGGACAGCAGCTCTCGGACGAGGAACTCGACCGGCTGGCACGCAAGCTGTTCGCGGAAGTGCGGGCCGAGAGTCCCGAGGCGAAGGCGGGACGCGCCCTGGAAACCGCCGGCGCGGTGGCCGGCGAGGTGATCCCCGGCCTCCCCGACTGGCTCCTGTCGGCGGGCGGCGACGCGGATGAGACCGACGGCTGATCGGGGCGCGTCTCCCCAGGCGCCCGTCCGGCTAGCCACGAACCAGTAAAGACCCGCGCCGCCGAGCCGGCGCTCATCGGGCAGGACGGTGCGTCAACCGCCCGGACTGTCCAGGCCCCGCGCCGTGAGCACGGACCGGAGGGCCTTCGCGAGCCCGTCCGCGGTGAAGGGCTTGCGCAGAAAGCCCGCCCCCATCGGCATCGCGCCCTCCTCCGGCCACGCCAATCCGGACACGATCAGGATGGCACGCTCCGGCCAGCGCGCCGCCACGGCCTTGGCCAGGGTGAAGCCGCTCAGCGGCTCGCCCGGAAGGTCGACATCCGCCACCAGGGCGATGAGTTCGGGCCGGGCCACCAAATGGGCCTGCGCGGCCTCGACGGTGGCGGCCTCGGCAACCGCGAAGCCCGCATCGCGCAGGGAAGCGGCCGCCTCCATGAGCTGCACGGGGTCGTCCTCGACCAGCAGCACGGCGGGCTGCGGTGCAAACGCGTCCGCCATTGAGAATCTCCCTGCGACCGGTGCCGCATCAACGCGGGCGGGCCCGATTGGCCCACGCGCGTCCGGTCACGTTGCCGTGGCGGTCCGGCGGACACGGCGCGCCCGAGCCGGGTACGCCGTGCCCGCCCGCGCCGGTCAGGCGGCGTCCGGCATGCGGTCGAGGAGCTTGTCCAGGGTGATCGGATAGTCCCGGACGCGGATGCCGGTGGCGTTGTAGACCGCGTTCGCCACCGCGGCGGCGATCCCCGAGATGCCGAGTTCACCCACGCCCTTCGCCTTCATGGGCGAGGACATCGGATCGACCTCGTCGAGGAAGATCACCTCCTGGTGCGGGATGTCGGCGTGGACCGGCACCTCGTAGCCGGCGAGATCGTGGTTGGCGAAGAAGCCGCGCTTGGCGTCGACCGCCAGCTCCTCCATCAGGGCCGCGCCCGTGCCCATGACCATCCCGCCGATCACCTGGCTGCGGGCCGATTTCGGGTTGAGGATCCGGCCGGCCGCGCAGACCGCCAGCATCCGCCGGACCCGGACCTCCGCGGTATAGAGGTCCACGCCGACCTCGACGAAATGGGCGCCGAAGGTCGATTGCTGCTGCACCTTGGAGATGTCGCCGAACTCGATCGTATCCTCGGCCACCAGCTCGCCGCCGGCGGCGGCCTCGGCGAGCGGGATCGCGCGGTTGCCCGACCGAACCTCGCCGTCCTCGAACACCGCGTCGGTGGCGTTGAAGCCGAGCTTCTGCGCCACCGCCTCCCGGAGCTTCACGCAGGCCGCGTAGACGCCGGCGGTGGACGAGTTGGCGCCGAACTGCCCGCCCGAGCCGGAGGAGGTCGGGAAGTCCGAATCGCCCAGCCGCGCCACCACCCGGTCGAGGGGCACGCCCATCATCTCGGCGGCGGTCTGAGCGATGATCGTGTAGCTGCCGGTGCCGACATCGGTCATGTCGGTCTCGACCGTGACGGTGCCGCTGGCATCGAGGCGCACCCGGGCGCCCGACTTCATCACCATGTTGTTGCGGAACGCCGCCGCCATGCCGATGCCGACGAGCCACTGCCCGTCCCGCACCTGCCCGGGCTTCGGATTGCGCTTGTCCCAGCCGAACCGCTCTGCGCCGAGCTTGAGACAGCCGACGAGGTCGCGGTGCGAGAAGCGGCGGTCCGGCTGGTTCGGATCGACCTGGGTGTCGTTGCGGATGCGGAACTCCACCGGGTCGAGGCCGAGTTTTTCCGCCATCTCGTCCATGGCGATTTCGAGCACCGCCAGGCCCGGGGCCTCGCCGGGGGCCCGCATGGCGTTGCCCTCGGGCAAATCGAGATGGGCGAGCTTCATGGCGGTCAGGCGGTTCGCCCCCGCGTAGAGGAGCTTGGTCTGGTTCACCGCCGTCTCGGGGTCGCCGTCGGGCAGGTTGCCCGAAATGCTCTCGTGGGCGATGGCCGTGATGGTGCCGTCCTGCGTGGCGCCGATCCGCACGCGCTGGATCGTGGCCGGCCGGTGGGTGGTGTTGTTGGCGATCAGGGGACGCGTCAGCGCCACCTTCACGGGCCGCCCCGCCGCCTTGGAGGCGAGGGCCGCCAGCACCGCGTCGGCGCGCACGAACAGCTTGCCGCCGAAGCCGCCGCCGACATAGGGCGCATCGAGCCGGACCTTCGCCTTGGGCAGATCCAGCATCTTGGCGATGCTGCCATGCCCCCAGCCGATCATCTGGTTGGCGGTCCAGAGCGTGACCCTGTCGCCGTCCCAGGCCGCCACCGTGGCGTGGGGCTCCATCATGGCGTGGCTCTCGTCGGCGGTCGTGTAGGCCGCGTCGAGGGTCACGGGGGCCTGCGCGAAGGCGCCCTCGAAATCCCCGACCCGCTCCTCGCCGTCGCCGCCGCTGCCCTCGCCGCTCTCGGCCGGGACCGGCTCGGCCCCCGCCGCCTCGGCGGCGAGGTCGAACTTGCCCGCCTCGGGGGCGTACTCGACCTGGACCAGGAAGGACGCCGCCCGGGCCTGCTCGAAGGTCTCGGCCACCACCACGGCGATCGCCTGGTGGTAGTGCTGGATCACGTCGCCGCCGAACAGGTAGGCGACGTTCATGACGCCGCGCTCGACCCGGGGCGTGTCGAGGGTGGTGACGATCGCGATCACGCCGGGGGCCTGCCGGGCCGAAGCGGTGTCGATGCGGCGCACGCGGCCCTTGGCGATGCCGGCGCCGAGCACGTAGCCGTAGGCGGCGTCGGGCGCGACGTCGTGGCGCTCGTAGGCGTAGGGGGCGGTGCCGGTGGTCTTGTACTTGCCGTCGATGCGGTCGGTGGGCTGGCCCACGACCTTGAGCCGGTCGATGGGGTTCTGGCCGGCGGGGGTGTCGAATTTCATGGCTCAGGCCCTCGCTTGGTTGAGCGCGGCGCCGAGGGTTCGCTCGGCGAGCTTCAGCTTGTAGGCGTTCTCGTGGGTGGGCCCGGCCTCGGCGAAGACCCGGTCGGTCACGGCCTTGGCGCCCTTGGGCAGATCGGCCTCGGCCGCCTCGACCCGCCAGGGCTTGGGGGCGACGCCGCCGAAGGCGACGTGGCCGCTGCCGTCCTTGCGCAGGATCGCCGCCACCGAGACCAGGGCATAGGCGTAGGAGGCCCGGTCGCGGACCTTGCGGTAGATATGCGTGCCCGCCACCGGCTCGGGCAGCGTCACCGCGGTGATCAGCTCGCCGGGCTTCAGGGTCGTGTCGCGCTGGGGTTCGTCGCCGGGCAGGCGGTGGAACTCGGCGATCGGGATTTTTCGCGCGGTGCCCTCGGCATCGATGGTCTCGACCGTGGCGTCGAGCACGCGCATGGCCACCGCCATGTCGCCGGGATGCGTGGCGATGCAGGCCGCGCTCCCGCCGATCACCGCGAGCTGGCGGCTCACGCCGTCGAGCGCCGAGCAGCCGGAGCCCGGCTGGCGTTTGTTGCAGGCCTGGGCGGTGTCGTAGAAATACGGGCAGCGCGTGCGCTGGAGCAGGTTGCCGGCGGTGGTCGCCTTGTTGCGCAGCTGCCCCGAGGCGCCCGCGAGCAGCGCCCGGGCGAGCACCCCGTAATCCCGGCGCACCCGCGGATGGGCGGCGAGGTCGGTGTTGCGCACCAGGGCGCCGATGCGCAGGCCGCCCTCCGTGGTCGGCTCGACCGTGTCGAGGCCGAGCCCGTTCACGTCGACGAGGTGGCGCGGGGTCTCGATCTGCAGCTTCATCAGGTCGAGGAGATTCGTGCCCCCGGCGATGAACTTGGCCTCCGGCGTGCCGGCGACGGCGGCGGCCGCCGCGGCGGGGGAGTCCGGGCGCTCGTAGGTGAAGGACTTCATGCCGACCTCCCGGCAACCTCGGTCATCGCCTCGACGATGTTGGAATAGGCGCCGCAGCGGCAGATGTTGCCGCTCATGCGCTCGCGGATCTCGGCCTCGGTGACCGTGGGCGCGGCCTCGAGGTCGGCGGTCACGTGGCTCGGGATGCCGGCCCGGATCTCGTCGAGGACGGCCACCCCCGAGCAGATCTGGCCCGGGGTGCAGTAGCCGCACTGGTAGCCGTCGTGCTTCACGAAGGCGGCCTGCATCGGGTGCAGGGCGTCGGGCTGCCCGAGACCCTCGATCGTGGTGATCTCGGCGCCCTGGTGCATGACCGCCAGGGTCAGGCAGGCGTTGATGCGCCGCCCGTCCACGATCATCGTGCAGGCGCCGCACTGGCCGTGGTCGCAGCCCTTCTTGGAGCCGGTCAGGTGCAGGTGCTCGCGCGCCGCGTCGAGCAGGCTGGTGCGGGTGTCGAGTTCGAGGTCCCGGCGCTGGCCGTTCACCGTGAAGGTGACCTTGGCCAGGACCGGCGCGTCGGTCGGTGCAGGTGTCCGTGCGGACGTGTCCGTGGCCCTGGCGCCGGCGCCCTCGGGCGCGGCGGCGGTAGCTCCCAGCATCAAGTCTCTCCGGTTCAGATCGCGATGGCGCGGGCGGCGCAGCTCCCGCACCCGCGCGCAGGGCGGGATGCGCGGGGAAACCCCCGATACCCTGGATTTGCTCCAAGGTAGGGGATACCGGCGCCGCGATCAGGGGTCAGGGTCCGCCTGGGCCCATCCGTCGCGCCCATGATGCGCCGGGCGCAACGCGGCGCCGGGATGCGCGGCGGCCAAACGAAAGGGGCCGGCCCGAAGGCCGGCCCCGAGGGCGGGATCGCCGGGGGGCGGTTACTCGGCCGCCGTCATCTCGGGGGTGTAGTGGCCGCACCAATCGGCAGAGGCGACCACCGGCCACAGGCCCTTCGACTCGGGCGCGGGCTGGCTGACGGGCGGGTTGAAGCGGCACAGGCCGGCATCGTTCTGAGCGACGCCCCCGTTGCCCTTGTGCTCGTCGAAGAAACGGCAGGTCTCACACTTCGCGTTCATGATCAGGCTCCCGTGAGGCCGGCGGCCTGGGGCCGCCCGGTCCGGCATTCCGAGGACCGCTCTAAATTTAGAAACGATCCAATCTGATCAACCAACGGCGGAACGCACCGCCGGTTCCCAGAGGCCGGTCAGGGCGGGCGGTGGACGGCGTGCCGGGGCGGGAGCGGGCGGGCGGCCGATCAGGCGCGGCCGTCGCAGGGCTCCGCGGCGAAGCCCGCGAGGAGCTGCTGGAGTTCGTCCTCCTGGACGAGGCGGGCCGCGTCCTCCGGAGCGAACCAGCGCAGGGTCCGCTGGTCCTGCTCCGGCCAGCGCGCGTGCTGGGCCTCCACCCGCAGCGGGTAGACGCGCACCTTGCAGGGCAGCGCGCGGCCGTCGGCGAGTCGCTTCTCGTAGCGATACCAGCCGACCGGATCCGCCGCGATCTGCCCGATCAGGCCGGCCTCTTCGAACGCCTCCCGCTCGGCGGCCCGATGCGCCTTGCGGCCGGACATCGGCCAGCCCTTGGGGATGATCCAGCGTCCGGTATCCCGCGAGGTGATCAGCAGCACTTCGATCTGACCGTCCGGACCGACACGGAACGGCAATGCCGCAACCTGCTTGAGCGGTTTGGCCCGCGCCTTCCGGAGCAGCCTTCTCAGACCGGACTGTTTCGATGCCGTCTTCAGCGCGGACCTCAAGGATGTGAACGCGTGGATTTGCTAACGCCGATTGTGCATTCTATCGACGTTTGGCATATTTACATAGATAAAGATTTTGGCTTTACATCTATGTCCGGTCGTTAGGGAGCCATGTCCGTAACGCCGAGCGCAAAGCCAGGACCGCCCCTTGCCGTGCGGCGGTTTGTCCGCGAAAGCTCTCGCCCCCAACGACACCGAGTCACGGCATGGCTGTCGAGATCGAGCGCAAATTCATCGCGAGTCCGGCCGTCCTGCCGCTCTGCGAGTCGGGAACGCCGTTCGTTCAGGGCTATCTCTTCACCGACGCCGCCAACACCATCCGCATCCGCAAGGCGGGCGAGCGCATGCTGGTCACGTGGAAGAGCCCGCGGCGGGGCGCCTGCCGCGAAGAGGTCGAGTTCGCCATCGCGCCGACGGACGGCGCGACGCTGCTGGCCCGCGTGCCGGCCGACCGGCGCCTGGAGAAGACCCGCTTCCGGGTCGAGCATGCCGGGGCCACCTGGGACGTCGACGTCTTCGGCGGCGCGCTCTCGGGTCTGATCCTGGCGGAGATCGAACTCGAACGCGAGGACCAGCCCGTGGTGCTGCCGCCCTGGGTCGAGCGGGAGGTCACGGGCGACGCACGCTACCGCAACTCGCGCCTGGCCGGGGGCACGATGCCGGACCGGCCGGCCGCCGAGTCTCGAGTGATCGAGTCTCCGACAATCGAGTCTCCGGCGAGCGAAGAACCCGGCGGCCCCGTTCCGACGGGATGCCGCGGGGCCTGATCACCGGCGATCCGACCGCGTCCGCTCAGCGGGCGTAGGGCGGGAGACGGCGCTTCCAGCGCTCGCCGAGCCTGAGTTCCTTCGTCCGGCGCCAGGGCGCGGGACGCGGCATCAGCTCTTGAGCGGGTCCGGCCGGATCCGTGAGTCCGGGCAGCGCGGCGATCGGGTCGAGCCGGATGGCGGCCGGGCGAGCCTCCGGCACCGGCTGCGCCGCGGGGATCTCCCGGGCGGGCTGCGCCAGCGCAGGGGCCTGTTCGCGCCGCGTCCGGGGCCGGCGCGGGCGGGGCGTCGGCTCGACTTCGATCTGCGGTTCGGCCGTGTTCTCGAACATGGGGACGAGGCTCGGCAGGACGCGGCGGGCCGGTGCCTCCGGCTCCTTCGGCTCCGGCCGCGGGGCCGGCGCCGCCTCGAAGGGCGGCCGCACCGGCTTCGTCTCGGCCTGGACCAGTTCCTGCCACAGAACCTTGGCCGGCCGCATCTGCGGATCGGCGTCGGTCGGTGCTGTGCGCTGGGTCCGGGCGTGCTTGACTTCGACCATAAATGGCCGCGCGCTACGGCGCTTCATGTATAACGATCCTTGGAAGCATTCGAGCCGCGACGTCGGCGGCACGAACACACTTAGGTTAAGCCTGATCTCGGGAGATGTCCAGAAAGACGAATCCGTATCCGTTGGATTTCTTTGTTCGGACAACGAGAGCGGCGGCGGCGGTGGACCGCCGCGCGTCCGGATCGATCAGGCGGCGCGCATCGCCGTCGAATCCGCCCGGGCCTGCACCGGCCCGGGGAGACCGGCGGCGAACAGGGATTGATAGAGCGCCGCCGGCGACCGGGCCCGGCCGCTCCCGTCGGTGATTGTCACCTCGGCCATGCCGGCCGCGATCAGACTCATGCCCTGGTCGAGGGCGTTGAGGACGGAGGCGTGCTGATAGGCGAACCGGCGCGCGGCGAGGCGTGCGGAGACCGTGAAATTCATGGCGCTGCGTGATCCTGGGAACCCCGTCCGGTCACCGGACCGGATGGCAGCGGCGATTTGCCGGCCGGGATCGCGTCCGAGGGACGTCCAGACCGTCGGGCTCGACCGCTCCGACCCCATGAGCGCAAATAAAGTCTTTCTGTTGACAAAACATTGTCCTAACCGCCAACGGCGCGCGAAAGTCGATCTTATCGGGACCAATAAAGTGTTTGTGTTCTTCCGACCGGCCGCACGGGGCACGGGCCGCGGCGGAGGGGGGTCGTCGCGATGCGACACCGTGTACCGTGGGGCGCGTCCCCTGGCCCGGTGCGTGCTACGATCCGGCGGACCTCACCGGGGCGGACAGGCGGGCATGCTCAACAGACGATCCTTCATGGCCCTGTCGGGCGCGGCGCTGGCCGCCCCGGCGCTGGCGCAGGGCACGGCCGCGCGGGTGCTCAAGTTCATCCCGCAGGCCGATCTGACGGTGCTCGATCCGATCTGGACCACCGCCTACGTGACCCGGAACCACGGGCTCGCGGTGTTCGACACGCTCTACGGCACAGATGCCGCCTACGCGGCCCAGCCGCAGATGGTCGCCGGCCACACGGTCGAGACCGACGGCCGGCTCTGGCGCCTGACGCTGCGGCCCGGGCTGATCTTCCACGACGGCACCCCCGTGCTCGCCCGGGACTGCGTGGCCAGCATCGCCCGCTGGGGCAAGCGCGACGCCATGGGCCAGACGCTCATGGCCTATACGGACGAACTCTCGGCCCCCGACGACCGGACGATCCAGTTCCGGCTGAAGAAGCCCTTCGCGCTGCTGCCGGACGCGCTCGGCAAGATCGGCTCCTCGATCTGCGCCATCATGCCGGAGCGGCTGGCCAGGACCGATCCGTTCACCCAGGTGACCGAGATGGTCGGCAGCGGCCCGTTCCGCTTCAAGGCCGACGAGCGGGTGGTCGGCGCCCGGGTCGTCTACGAGCGCTTCGACAAATACGTCCCCCGTGAGGGCGGCACGCCGCAATGGACCTCCGGCCCCAAGCGCGCCTTCGTCGACCGGGTCGAGTGGCAGGTCATCCCCGACCAGGCCACCGCCGCCTCGGCCATGCAGACCGGCGAGATGGACTGGTGGGAGCAGCCGCCGGCCGATCTCGTGCCCACCCTCGGGAGCCTGACGACGCGCATCATCGATCCGACCGGCCTGATCGGCTGCCTGCGGATGAACCAGCTCCAGCCGCCCTTCGACAATCCGGCGATCCGGCAGGTGCTGCTGAAGGTGCTCGACCAGACCGACTTCATGCAGGCGGTGACCGGCACCGACCCCAAGCTGATCCACGTGCCGACCGGCTTCTTCTGCCCCCGGCTGCCGATGGCGAGCGAGGTCGGCCTCGACGCGCTGACGCGCCCGCGCGACGACGCGGCCGCCAAGGCGGCGCTCGCGGCGGCCGGCTACAAGGGCGAGAAGGTGGTGCTGATGGGCGCCTCCGACTTCCCGAGCCTGAAGGCGCTCGCCGACGTGGCGGACGACATGCTCACCCGGGCCGGCTTCAACGTCGACTACCAGATCATGGATTGGGGCTCGGTGGTGCAGCGGCGCGCCAAGAGGGACCCGGTCGCCCAGGGCGGCTGGAGCGCCTTCTGCACCTTCTGGGCGGGGCTCGACCAGGCCAACCCGGCGGTGAGCGCCTTCCTGCGCGGCACCGGCGCGAGCGCCGCGATCGGCTGGCCGACCAGCGCGACGATCGAGGCGCTGCGGGACCGGTGGCTCGACGCCCCCGACACCGCCGCGCGCAAGGCCCTCGCCGACGACCTGCAGCGTCAGGCCTTCGCCGACCTGCCCTACCTGCCGCTCGGGCAGTACTTCAACCAGACCTCGTACAAGCCGTCGCTGACCGGGGTGCTCGACGGCGTGCCGGTGTTCTGGAACGTGAAGAAGGGCTGAGGTGGGACGGCCCGGGCGTCCACCCGGGATCGGACGATCCCGGTGGCGAGGGGCCCGTGACGTCTTACGGGCGCGGGGGGAGCCCTATAGGCGCTCAGGCTAGCCTTGAAACGGCTCGGAAACGCCGCGCGCGCGATGACGGGGCGGGGCGGGTCGGGGGCGGACAGGTCGAGCGCCGAACACCGTGAGAGGGCTGGGCATGCCGCCCTCTGGACACCCACGATCGCGCGTCGATGGGTGACGGTATCCGCGTGGGGACACGATAAGCGGCGCGCGCGTCGTCGACGGTGATGTCGGCGCTCGAAGACGCCGCATCGGACCGAAAGCGTCTCACGGGACTCCCGCCGCGCGCTTCCCAGCCACACCGGGACCGGGTTAAGCAGGACCGGCACAGGTCACCGCCAGAGCTGACCGGCCCGCGAGGAAGCCCCAGACGGGCCCGCCGCTCCCGCCGTCTCCGCGGTGGTGGTGGGCGCCCTCCGAGCCTGCGCGGGCCCGGCCGTGATCTGGATCGGTCCGGACCCACCACGCGCGACGAGGACAGGCCCCATGACCGGCCCCATCACAGGCTCCCTGGACGAGACCGCCCTGGAACGCGCGGCGATGCGCCGGATCGGCTGGCGGCTCGTGCCGTTCCTGATCCTTGCCTACTTCGTTTCCTTCCTGGACCGGGTGAATGTCGGCTTCGCGGCGATCCAGATGAACCACGCGGTCGGCCTGACGGCCACGGTGTTCGGCTGGGGCGCCGGGATCTTCTTCCTCGGCTATTTCCTGATGGAGATCCCCAGCAACCTGATGCTGGAGCGCTTCGGGGCGCGGCTCTGGATCGCCCGGATCATGGCGACCTGGGGGGTGATCTCCGCCGCCATGGCCCTGGTGCAGGGCCCGTGGTCCTTCGTCGGCCTGCGCTTCCTGCTCGGCGTGGCCGAGGCCGGGTTCTTCCCCGGCGTGATCCTCTACCTGACCTACTGGTTCCCCTCGGCCTATCGGGCGCGGATCATCGGGATCTTCATGATCTCGATCCCGATCTCGTCGTTTCTCGGCTCGCCGATCTCCGGGGCGCTGCTCAACGTCAACGGTCTGGGTCTCGCCGGCTGGCAGTGGCTGTTCATCCTCGAAGGCGTTCCGGCGTTGCTGATGGCCGTCGCGGTCCTGCGGCTGCTGCCGGACGGGCCGCGGGACGCGGCCTGGCTCCCGGCCGAGGAGCGCGACTGGCTGGAGCGGCGGCTCCAGGCCGAGGCGGCGCGCAACACCCGGGACGGACAGGCGGCGAAGCCGCCGCTCCGGGAGGTGCTCCGCGACCGGCGGCTCGCCCTGTTCGCGGCGATCTATTTCGGATCGACGGCGAGCAGCTACGGGCTGTCGTTCTGGACGCCGCAGATCGTGAAGAGCTTCGGCCTCGGCAATGTCGAGACCGGCCTCCTGAACAGCATCCCGTACGGCTTCGCCTCGGTGGCCATGATCCTCTGGGGCCGCCACAGCGACAAGACCGCCGAGCGGCGCTGGCACCTCGCCGTCTCGTTCCTGATCCTGGCGCTGGGGCTCGCGGGCGGCACTTTCCTCACGGGGCTCGGCCCGGTGGTGGCGGCGCTGACCGTGGCGGCGGTCGGCGTCTACATGCTCAAGGGTCCGTTCTGGGCATTGGCCACGGAGCAGATGCCGCCCGCCACGGCGGCGGCGAGCATCGCGGCGATCAACGCGGTCGGCAATCTCGGCGGTTTCCTCGGCCCCTACCTGATCGGCGCGATCAAGGACGGGACCGGCAGCTTCACCCTGAGCCTCCTGCCCCTGGTGGTGTTCGCCCTGCTCTCCGCCGGCCTGTCGCTGGTGCCCGGCCGTACCGCCCGGCCGGAGGAGCCCGGCCTGCGGCGCCCGTCGGCCGCCTGACCGGTCGCGCCGGGCCGCAACCGGACAGGATCCGGCCGGATCGCGCCCTCGCCCCTCTGCGGGGGAGGACAGCCGCGGTGTCTCCGACGTGACGTCTCGAATGCGAGGCTTGAATCCGGAGGCCCAATAGCAGCGCGGCCGCCCCCTCTCGGGAACGGCCGCGCTGACGGTCACGGCGATCGGGGTCCCGACGGGGCGGAGGAGATCCGCCCCGTCGGGCCGTCCGGATGCCCTTAGTACGAGCCGAACTTGTAGTTCAGGCCGGCGCGGACGACGGCGAACTCGTCGGAGCGGCGGCCGATGCCGCTGCTGTAGACGGCGGGGAAGTTGCTGGCGGCGTTGATGACGAACGCGCCCTGGTTGCGGGTGTTGCGGTCGAGGTTGACGTACAGGCCTTCGACCTTGAGCGTCACGGCCGAGGAGCGGAAGAAGTTCAGGAACGACTCGGTGGGGAGCGCGAATTCGACGCCGCCGCCGACCGCGTAGCCGGTGCGGAAGCTGTCGTTGCCGGCGTAGCCGCCGAAGGAGCGGTCGGCGCTGCCCGAGCCGTAGGCGAAGCCGCCGGTGCCGTACACGAGGGTGCGGTCGAAGGCGTAGCCGAGGCGGCCGCGCACGGTGCCGAAGTAGTCGAGGCTCGACAGGCCGCGCGGGTCGGTGACGTAGTAGCCGGGGGCGAGGGCGCCGTTGATGAAGGCGTTGTTCCGGCTGCGGCCGAAGTCGAGGTACTGGGCGTCGGCCTCGATGCCGACGACCACGCCCGAGCCCGGGGTGAACTGGTAGTTGTAGCCGATCTGGGCGCCGCCGGAGAAGCCGTCCTGGCTGCGGTTGCCGAAGGTGGCGGTGGTGCCGGCGGCGGCGTAGGGGGCCGGGACGCCGAAGGTGGAGTTGTTGTTGCTGCGGCTGGAGGCGTCGAACGCGTAGCCGGCGTTGATACCGAAGTAGGCGCCCGTCCAGGTGAACACCGGCACGGGGGTGAACACCGGCGGCGGGGCGGCGCGGCGGGGCAGGTCGGCGGCCGAGGCGGCACCGGTCAGGAGGGCCGTGGCGGCGCTCGCGAGAAGAAGCTTCTTGATCATCTGGTCCTCTGTCTCCCGTTTGACGGGATGTGTGCCGGACGACAGGACGTCAGGACGCCATCTGGCGATAGTGCAAGGATGCAACAGCCCCTGCGGAGGTCCGGAACCCCACAGCAGGAAGGTGCGCTAGAACACATCTTCACGTCGTTCTGATTGGTCCATCGGGAACTATTAAGGAATCTCTGCTGCGGCACTCTGTCTTTATAGGCAGTCAATATGCCGGGGCGCGCAATCACCTGACGGCGCCGGTCCGATACCGGAGCCGAACGGGGCACGGCCTGGTGAACCCTATTGCAAGTTGTCGCGACTGCCAGTTCTGACGCGCAGAGCGGGAATCCTCCGGCACCGTCGCCCGCCATCCGCGGGCACCCCGTCGCGCGAAGGCCGCGGCGTGGACGCAGGACGGCGCGTCCGCTATCCCGGCGGCATGGCCGAGACGCATTTTCGCCCCGAGCCGGGCCTGGCGCTGGCCATCGACTCGCTGGAGGCCGCTGCCTCCCTGGAGGCCGCCGCCTCCCTGGAGGAGGTCGTGTCCGTCCTCCGCAGATCCGCGCGGGCGATCGTCGGCTCCGACGGGATCGCGGTGATCCTGCGCGAGGGCGACAGCGCCTACTACGCCGCCGAGGACGCCATCGAGCCGCTCTGGCGGGGACGCCGGTTCCGGCTGACCGAGTGCGTCTCGGGCTGGGCCATGCTCCACGGACAGGCCGCCATCGTGCCGGACATCGAGGACGATCCCCGGGTGCCGGTCGCAGCCTACCGGACCACCTCGATGCGCAGCCTCGTGGTGGTGCCGATCGGCGCGCCCGTCCCGGTCGCCGCGCTCGGCGCCTATTGGTGCGCGTCCGTCATCCCGGATGACGCGACCGTCCGCCGGCTCGAAGCGCTGGCCCGGCGGGCCGCGGCGGCTCTGGCGCGGGTGCGGCGTCCGGCCGAGGCGGCCCGGTCCCGGGAGCCGGCGCAGCCATCCGGGCGGTGACGGTCGCGGCCGCCGGTGGAATCGCCGGGGATCGATCCGCCGCTTCGGCGGTTCCTCGGCCTCCGCGACTCCACTGGAAACTCCTGCCTCCTCATGAAGCGCTCCCTCCTCGTCGGCATCTTCGTCGCCCTGCTGGGCGCCATCATCCTGATCGCGGCCACATGGTCGAAGGTCACCCCCGTGAGTCCGGCCGTGTCCCCGGACACCGCAGCGACACCCAATCCCACCAGCCAGCGGAAGTGACGCCGGACAGCCGCAGGGGACGGCACGGGATCGATCGACCGGCGGCGCGCACCGGGCCGGCATCATCGAGAGAACAATCTCGACTATAAGCCGGCGAATAAGCCGAGCATTACAAATTCTTGAATTTTGGAACGTACTGCTCCGACAAAAGATTGTGGTTCCGCAACGATCGACGGAGCCCAATCATGCGTATATCTCTCGCTCTTGTCCTCGCGACCCTGCTCGGATCGAGCGCCGTCGCTCAGACCACGGTCACGGGCACACCGGCCGCCCCTGACGCCAAGACGAGCCAGAAATCCGGCGGTCAGGACAGCGTGACGCGGCCGAACACCGACAAGATGACGCCGAATGGCACCGGCACCGTCACGGGCGGCACCGTCCAGCTCGAGAAGGGCGCCAACAGCTTCACGGAGGGCGAGGTCCGCTCGCGTCTCGCGAAGGCCGGCTACGCCGACGCCAAGGATCTCAAGAAGGATCCCGACGGCATCTGGCGCGGCACCGCCATGCACGGGGGCCAGTCCGTCGCCGTCGGCCTCGATTTCAAGGGCAACGTCGCGGCCCGGTGAGCCGTCGGACGCTGACCAGATTCCGCTGATCCCGACCCTCGGTCGGGCCCAGCGAGATCCGGCGGACCAATGCCGCCGCGCCATCGCGCGGGCGGACCTCGATCGCGTCACGCTCATCGCGGTCCGGAATCAAACAGGAGACAACTCATGGCCCAGCAGACCATTACGGCCCTCTACGACCGCTACGAGGAGGCCAGCGCCGCCGTTAGCGAGCTCGAGGGCAACGGCATCCCGCACGGCGACGTGAGCCTCGTGAGCAACAACGAGAAGGACCAGCATGCCGGCCTCCTCGGGGGCGGACATGCGAGCACCGACACCCGCGAGAAGGCCAAGGACGGCACCGGTGCGGGAGCGACCCTCGGCACCCTGGCGGGCGGCGCCGCTGGTCTCCTGGCCGGGCTCGGGCTGATCGCGATCCCCGGGGTCGGGCCGGTGGTGGCCGCCGGCTGGCTCGTCGCCACCCTGACGGGGGCCGGGATCGGGGCCGCCGCGGGCGGCCTCGCCGGAGCGCTGACGGGCGCCGGCGTCAGCGAGGGCGACGCGCATACCTACGGCGAGGGCGTGCGGCGGGGCGGGACCCTCGTCACGGTCCGCATCGATCCGGCGCGGACCGGTCTGGCCGAGACGGTGACGGCGGTGCTGGAGCGGCACGGCGCGGTCGACCTCGACGAGAAGGCCAGCGCCTGGCGCGCGGACGGCTGGACGGCCCCGCAGGCGACTGTCACCGGGACGGCCGCGGGACAGGGCCGGGTCCGGACCTATCCCACGACCACCGGCCTGTGATCGATCGGCGCCCGGCAGATGCGCGTTCCGTGCAGGCTGGCCGGGCGCCTGTCCAGGACTGACGAAGTGGTTCGCCGCGCCTCGCCGAGGGCGAGGCGTGGGCGAAACCGAGCCTATTCGTTAAGTGTTCTGCTTAAATTTACTTCGTTTAAACCCTTGAAGGCTCCAAACGATAAGGAGACGAAGCGCGATTTGAAGGACCCCTCATGAACGACACATACGACAAGGCCGCCGATACCTTCGCCGTGGTCACGGCCGGGCTCGTCGCCGCCTACGTGTCGAACAACCCCGTGCCGGCCGCGGAGCTGCCGGCCCTGATCGCCCGGGTGTATGGGGCCATCGCCGGCCTCGCCGCGGGCACCCTGCGCCCGGAGACGGGCGTAGCCGCCCAGCAGGCCGATCCGGATCGGCCGAGCGCGGCCCAGATCCGCAAGTCGGTCCGGCCCGACGGGATCGTCAGCTTCATCGACGGCAAGACCTACAAGACGCTCAAGCGCCACCTGACCAGCCACGGGCTCGACCCGCGCGGCTACCGCGACCGCTACGGCCTGCCGGCCGATTACCCGATGGTCGCCCCGAGCTACGCCGAGCAGCGCTCCGCCCTGGCCAAGGCGATCGGCCTCGGACAGCCCGGCGCCATGGCCGAGCGCGAGATCGCCGCGCGTGCCCGGAAGGGTCACGGCACCGCCTGAACGGGATTTCTCCGGCCTGGGCCGGCGGCGGCGAGATCCGGAACGCGGGCCTCCCGACCACCGCCGCCCTATGGCCGATCCGGACGGGGCGGCACCGCGGCCCCACCCGCCCCCGTCCAGCCGCGGGCATAGCCGCGGGAGATCAGGCCGTCCTGCCGGGCCATGCGCTGCTCTGCTGCCTCGAGATCGGCGAGCGCATCCGCGATGGCGGCCACGAGGGCCTCCCAGGCGTTGCCCCGGGCGGCCCGATGATAGGCGTAGGCGATCACCTCCGCCTCCCGGGGACGGATCTCCACAGGCACCTCGTCAGGATCTGCGTGCATCGCGGCTCGATTCCATCTAGAACATTCCATGAACAAAGCGCATCGACCGGCCCGGTTCAACCCTCGGTCGGTGGTGGTTCCGGATTGCGGTGGAACGCTGTGGATGGATCGGGGAAACGCCAATGCCGATGCGGCTTTACCGCTTCCACTGCACGGACGGCCACGCGCTGGTGACCGATCTCGGGGGCAGCCGGCTCCCGAACGCCGCGCAGATGCGGGTCCAGGCCGAACGCGTGGCGCTCGCCCTGATGGAGCGGGTCGTCGAGCGGTTCGACTGGTCGCGCTGGCAGGTTGAGGTCTACGACGCGCGGGGGCGGCGGGTCTGGATCAAGGCCTTCTCCGACGTGAACGTCGATGCGCGGGCCGCGTGAGCGGCGCGGCCGCTGGGCCGGGACAGAGAGGGACGAGCAGAATGGCCTTCACGCCGAAATCCGCCGCGCAGACGAAAGCGCGGGATCTGGGCCTCGCCCTCGCCCGGATCGCCGAGGGCGAGGGATTGCCGGCGGTCATCGCGGTGGACCGGCTGCGGCAGGCGAGCCCGCGTCTGACACCGCTCGCGGTCGGCCAGATGGTCCGCAAGGAGCGGGAGACCGTCGCGGCGACCCTGGCCGAACGCGGCCTGACCCTCGCCGACTATTCCGACCACGGCCCGGGCCGCGGCATGACCTTCACGATCGACGCGTCGGAGTGAGCGTTCCGATCAGGCGGCGGCCGGGCGGCTGCGCAGCAGGCGCGCGGCGAGGCGGAACGGCATGAGCGGCAGCTTGAACAGGGCCGTGACCATCAGGACCGCGAGGACCGTCAGGAGGGCCAGGAAGGAGTTGATCATGGGGTCTTCGCCTGCAACCGGGTTGCCCCCGTGGGGCTGATGGCGCCAGGGGGCGCTTGGAACACGGCGAGACTATGAACGTGGCCGGTCCGTCCGGTCGCAGGGGGGGGCCGGACGCGCGCTCGACCGCATCGATGGCTCGCCGAAGAAACCGTGCGCGTCCCGTCATCTCCGATCGGGACATTCTGGTTTCAGAAGGTCCGTGACCCAGCCCCTCACGGTGTCGCGTGGGATGGGCTCAGGCGCGCTGATCCCCCGACCCGCGCTCGGCCCAACCCCTTGAAAGGGCCGGGCTCGCAGCCCCTTGGAAACCCAGGACCCGGCGTCGCCGGCTTCCGTCACCAGCGCGCCTGCAACCCGGCGGAGACCACCTGTGCGGTGGCGCCGGGGCGCAGGTCACCCGTGTAGCTCAGCGACAGCATCACGTCCTCGGCCACCGGACCGGTCAGGCTCGCGCCCAGCACCGCCCCGTCCCGGCCCAGAGCGCTGGTCCGACCCGCGAACGGCACGCCGAACAGGCTGGAGCGCACAGGGGCGCCGGTATCGGCCAGCTCGTGCGCCCAGTAGGCCCGGCCCTCCAGGCGCAGGCCCGCCGTGCCGTCCAGCGCCAGGCTCGCCACCCGCCCGCCCAGGAGGAGGCGCGCCGCGTCGAGGGCGCCCGTGGCGAAGCCCTGGCTCGCCAGGCCGCCGCGCTCGGTCGCCCGGGTCCGGGTCAGCCGGTCGTAGCTGAACCCGACCTCCGGCGCGAGCTCCACCGGCAGCCCCGTTGCCAGCGCGCTGCCGGCGAAGCCCGACACCCCGGCGTCCCAGCCCGAGGCCAGCCCGCTCGCCCGCGACAATGCGGAGCCCAGCGCCACAGTCCGGTCGATCCGCCCGTCCGCGTAGGAGCCGCCCGCCGTACCCCGCAGGATCACGGCGCCGAGCCGCGCGCCGGCGTAGAGGGTGCCGCCGTAGCTGTCGGTGGTCGAGCGGCCGAGGCCGAAGCCCGCCCCCCGCGACGTGCCGGTCTCGCGCAGGTAGCTGAACGCCCCGCCCACCCGCGTGTCGGCTCCGACCTGCCGGTCGACGCCGAGCAGCAGCCCGCCCGCGTCGAGATCCGCCCCCGCGGCCGCCCGGTCGCCGGCGCGCGACCCGAACCCGTAGAGCGCGTCCGCCCAGATCCGGCCTTCGCCCGCGGCCAGCGGCTGGTCCGGGCCCCCCGCGCCCCCGCGCAGCTGCAGCGCCGAGCGGTTCGGGCCGAGCCCCGGATCGCCGGCGCTGAACGCCGCCGCCCCGCCGCCCTGCCCGCGCAGATGCCGGTCGATCGTGTCGGCGACCAGGCGGCGGGCCGCGAGATCCGCCATCACGGCGTCGCCGTAGGCCTGGCCCGACAGGCTCGCCAGCCCCCCCGGCAGGGACGCCGGGCCGGCCGCGTAGAGCGGGTCGAACACCCGCGCCCGGGCCGCGTCCGGCCGGGTGCCGGCGGCCGGACGGGCGACGTCCAGGGCCGCGCCCACCGCCCGGGCGTTGCCGGTCTGGGACAGGCCGAGGCCGGCGAGGGTGCCGTAGGCGGCCGGCGTGACCACGAGGTCGAGGCCGGCCGGGGCATAGAGCGCGTCGAAGCGCGTGCCGGCCGCCAGGCCGGAGGCCGGCTGGGCGAGCCCGGCGAAGGCGCCGGTCAGCCCGGCCTGCGCGGTGAGCACGGCGAAGCGCTGGCCCAGAGCCGGGGTGAAGCGGTTGCCGGCATTGCCGGTGATGCCGCGCAACTCCGGCACCAGGGTGCCGTCGGCCGCGACGCCGCCGCTCGGGCCGAGCGCCAGCAGGCGGGCGTAGCTGCCCGCGCCGGTGCCGGTGCCGGGCCCGTCGATGTCGAGCCCGAAGCGGCTCCCGGGGGCGAAGGCGACCGGGCCGAGCACCGTGAGCGTGCCGGGGGAATTGCCCGGCCGCAGGGCGCCCGCCACCGTCACCGGCGCGGCCACGGTGCCGATGCCGCGCAGCGTCCCGGCGGCCGCCACCGTCACGGGCGAGGCCCAGAATCCGTTGAGCGCGAGCGTGCCGGCCTGGACCGTGGTCGGCCCGGAGAAGCGGCCGGGGCCCGTGAGCAGGAGGCTGCCGGATCCGGCCTTGGTCAGGCTGGTGGGGCTGGCGCTCTCCAGGATCGCGCCCGCATAGGTCGCGCTGGCCGAGCCCGTGACCGTGATCGAACCGTTGCCGATCACGCCGCCGGCCGGCCCCGAGAGGCTGGCGACCGTGAGCGCGCCGCCGCCAAGGTCGAGCGGGCCGGCATTGGTCAGGCTGGTCAGCCCGGCGAGCGGTCCGGTGACCTGGAGCGATCCGGCGTTGATCAGAGCGCCGTTGAGCTGGCCGGAGAGGCGCGCGGTGCCGGCGTTGGTCAGGTCGGTGTCGAGGACGCCGTCGCTGGCGACCAGCCCGGCATTGGCGAGGCCCGCGGCGGCCGCGAGGCGGGCGGTCTGGGCGACCGCGACGGTCCCGGCATTGGTCAGCGGCCCGGCGAGGCTGTAGGCGCCCCCGCCGGTGACCGCCAGGGTGGCGCCCGCCGCGTTGGCGAGGGGGCCGTCGCTGGCGACCGGGCCGGAGACCGCGAGGGTCCCGGCCTGGTTGCGGATGGCGCCGTCGATCCGGCCGGCGCCGGCCAGCACGGTACCGGTGTTGGTCAGCCCGCCCGCGATCGTCCCGCCGGTGATCAGGCTGCCGGTGTTGCTCGCCCCGCCCGCGATGGCACCGCCGTTGAAGGCCAGCCCGGCATTGGCGAGGCTGCCGGAGATCGTCCCGCGCGTCGTCAGTGCGCCGGTATTGGTCACGGCACCGGTGATCGTGCCGCCATTGGTCAGGAGGCCGGCATTGCTCAGGCCCGCCGGGGCCGCGAGGCCGGCGGTCTGGGCCACCGCGACGGTCCCGGCATTGGTCAACACGCCGGCGAGGCTGTAGCGGCCGGTCCCCGTCACTGCCAGGACGGCGCCCGGCGCGTTGGCCAAGGTGCCGCCGCTGGCCACCGGCCCGGAGACGGCGAGGAGCCCGGCCTGGTTGCTAACGGCCCCGTCGATCCGGCCGGCGATGGCCAGCACGGTTCCGGCGTTGGTCAGGCCACCCGTGATGGTGCCGCTGGTGGTCAGGCTGCCGGTGTTGATCGCCCCGCCCGCGATGGCGCCGCCGTTGAAGGCCAGCCCGGCATTGGCCAGGCCGCCCGCGATGGCGCCGCTGCTGGTCAGGGTGCCGCGGTTGTCCACGCCGCCGGCGGCGAGGCCGGCATTGGCGAAGGTGGCGGTGGGGCCGACGAAGACCGGCGCGACGAGGCTGCCGGTCACGGTCAGCGCCAGGGTGCCGCCCGTCACGCGGGTGCCGCCCGTATAGGTGTTGGCCGCCGACAGGATCGCGGTGCCGGATCCGGTCTTCTCCAGCGTCCCGGACTGGGCGCCGTCGGCCATCGCGCCCGCGAAGGTCGCGCGCCCCTGGTCGATGCCGAGCCTGCCGAGGCCGTCCAGGGTGACCGGCCGCCCGGTGGTGAATCCGTCGGCCAGGACCCGCAGGCCGCCACCGTTGCCGAGGGTGAGCCCGGTGCCCGCCGCGCCGAGATTGGCGTCGCACGACACCGCCAGGGCGCCGCCGTAGACCGCGGTGCCGCCGGTGTAGGTGTTGGCCGCCGTGAGTGCGAGGGTGCCGGGGCCGGTCTTCCAAAGCGTACCGGACCGGGCGCCGTCGGCGACCAGGCCCGAGACGGTCGCCGTGCCCTGGTCGATGCCGAGCACGCCCAGGCCGTCCAGGGTGACCGGCCGCGCGGTCGCGAACCCGTCCTGCCGCACCCGCAGCCGGCCGCCATCCCCGAGGGTGAGCCCGGTGCCGTCCGCGCCGAGATTGGCGTCGCGCCACACCGCCAGGGTCCCGCCATAGACCGCGGTGCCGCCCTGGTAGCTGTTGGTGCCGGTGAGTTCGAGGGTGCCGAGCCCGGTCTTGGTCAGGCCGCCGACGCCGGAGATGGCGTTGGCGAAGACGCCGTAAGAGGCTTGGCCGTCGGAGGGGGTGTTGACCGTCCAGGTCGCGGTGAACTGACCCGGACCGTCGATCGCCTTGCCGAGGTTCAGGAGGCCCCAGCCGTAGGTCGCGTTCGGGGCGTCGGCGGGACCGTCACCGAGATGGGTGGCGGTGGTGAACATCGTCTGGGCGATCTGCGGCGCGGTCAGGAACGGGAGGGCTTGGCGCAGCACCGCGGCCGCACCGGCCACGTGCGGTGCCGCCATCGACGTGCCGCTGATCGTATAATAGCCGTCCGTTGTCTGACGGCGCGGATGGAGGTTTCGAGGCCAGGTCGAATAGATGTCCGTACCCGGAGCGGCGATGCACCAGGACGCCGCGACGCCGCACAGGTTACTCGAATCGTTTGGATCATTGTCTTGGTCGATATTCACCACCGCGACGACGTAACCTGACACGGACGAAAAATCTGCCTCCCGCCGCTCGATGCCGTTCTGGTCGATGAGCCGATAAACATTCCGATCGGCATTCTCAGGGCGCATATAGGGAATCAGCGAGGAGCTTGAAGCGTTGTTCCAATTGTAAAGATTTCGAGAAACGTGGTTGTTGCCGGCAGCGAAGACCAGAAGCGTGTCCTTGTCGGCCGCCCGCTTGATCGCCTCGTACTCCCCGTCGAGTGCCTCGTAGCTGTACGTTTGATAAACGTTCGAGTCCCTGAAAGAATACCCGTAACTTCCATTGATGACGCGCGCGCCGTGCTGAACGGCGTAATCGATTGCCGCATGGGTATTGCCGACGAGTTGGGTCGTGGGCTCATTATAGGTGTCGCTGTCGCTCGTCCCGACGATAGACCGAAGGGCCAGGATCGTGCTCTCGAACGCGACACCCATCATGCCCCTGGGATCACCGTCGCGCGCAGCGCCGATGGTCCCGGATACGTGCGTGCCATGGCCATCCCTGTCCACGATGGAGGGCATGGCGAACGGAACAGGCGTTTGTGGGAGCCAGGCGTAAAAGTCGGCCGAGTCCGGGGAGATCCGCGTTCCACCGGGGTTTGCCAGATCGCGGAACTCCGGATGTCCGGCATCGATGCCGGTGTCGACCACACCCACCAGGATGCCGCGTCCGGTGAAGCCTCGGGCGTAGGCGGTCGCGGCGTTGATCGCCCCGAGGCCCCAATCGTTCCGGTACTCGGGCGTCTCGAAGTCCTGTTGCGTCAGACCGACCGTCGAGGGCGAGCGCAGCGGCGCCAGATCCTCGGCCAGGGCCGGCCCCAGGGCCGCAACCAACGCGACGAGCGAGCAGCCGATACATAAAGTCCTGCGCGCCGATTCCGCTCGATTCGTTCCGTAATTAACATTTTCAAGCAAATACCAGGAATTATTGAGACAATCCGCGATATTGCGTGGATAAATCATCGAATTTCCCTCGATTTTTGCTCTGCTGCTATTAACTTTTGCTCTAGGCGAGTCGCATTCAACCGTCTGTTACCTTGCCGCAACAGACGGCTCAGCGGTCGTCCATTTGGACGACGATCCCCCTTTCTGGAACGGATGGACCCCTTGCTCAGCGGGACCGCAGGGTCGCGCGACGCCGCGCTTCGATATTGTCCACGCAGAAACGCACGCCGCCGGCACCGGCAAGGGTATCGATTCGGTCTTCGCCGGGGCGCAGTCGCCGACAATGCACATCGCCCCGACCGTCATAGGGCTCCGACGATCCCGCCGCAGACTATCGCTTCGATTTTCTACAGGTTCTCGGCGCTATACTGTGTTTATCATCCATCGAAGCCGGGACGCGTGTCAGGTTCCAGCCATGTCTTCTGATCAGAGAGCGCCGAACTCCGATGCGCGCCCGCCCGTCGGCGGGGTCGCCTGCCTGCGCTTCGAGCCGCCGCAGGATCCGGACTCGGTGGGCCAGGCCCGGCAGGACCATCTCGCGGCGATCTTCGCCGTGAGCTTCCGGCCCGAGACCGACCTGACGGTCCCGATCGCCATGCGCAGCTACCACCTCGGCGATCTGCTGGTCGGCGACGTGATCGCCCCGGCCCACGCCCTGGAGCGGTCGCCGGAGATGGTCAGCCAGCAGGGCCTCGACCACATCCTGCTGCAGTTCTACCACCGGGGGCAGAGCCGCGTGGAGACCGACCAGGGCCCCGGCACCGTCGCCGAGGTCCAGTGCGTCGTGTTCGACCTGGCCCGGCCCGTGCGCATCGTCGCGGGGCCGGTCGACGCCACCAACGTCGTGATCCCCCGCGCCCAGCTGGAGCGGCAGGGCTGCCACCCGGACGCCCTGCCCGGCCGCGCCCTCGACCATGACGGCGATCCGTTCGGGCGCCGGGTCCACTATTTCGTGGCGAACGTCGTCGCCTGCGGCGACCTCCTCGACCGGCGCGAGGCCCCTCGCGGCCTCGGCGGCGATCACCCCGCTCTGCGCGAGCTGGCTGCGCGGGCAGGCGGGGGCCGGTCCGGTCCGACGCACCGCACCGCCCGGAGGCCGGTCCGGATCACGCCCCCGGCGCGGTCCTGCATCGCTGGATCGAGAGTCTCTGACCGGCCGGATTCCACCGCGCCCGCCGCGACAGGGCCCTGGGCCGAGGACCGGCAATCCTCGTGGCGCCGCGGCAAGCATCGGCCGACCGGGCCCTGTCGTCCCGACGGCCGGGCATGTGTCCACCAAGCAGACACAAGGCGTCCGATTTCACGACACTTTGCGGGATCTATCCGGGGCGCCGACGGCGATCACGAAAAATTAGGTTCCCCCGCGGCCACGCTCGGGCCCGATGCCGGAACTCGGCCGCATCCGGGGCGTCGGGCCGGTCACGACTGTCGCGGTGGATGGTCGGGGCCCATCCGGAGAGTGCGATGGCGGACGGGACATTCAGGGTGATCGGACGGGGGGCGGGCCGCCGCCACGCGGGCGCCCCATGAGCGGGGTCCGCGACGTGTTCGCCTTCGCGCATATCGGCGACCTGCACCTGGAATGCGCGGGCGACCGCAACGCCGAGGACCTGCGGGCGATCCTGCGTGAGGTCGACGGCCTCCACGGGCGGGGTCTCGTCGACTTCGCCTATCTGCCGGGGGACCTCGCCGAGGACGGGAAGGCGGAGCAGTACGCGATCCTGACGGAGGCCCTGGCGGCGCATCCGGATCTCCCGATCCGCCTGATCCCCGGCGACCACGACCGCCAGCACGGCGCGATGGCGGCCTTCGACGCGCTGTTCGCCGCGGTGGCGCAGGGCGCGCGGGGCGGCGCGCACGTGCCACGGCACCACGACCTGCCCCGGCCCGAGCAGCCGACCCGGATCGCGCATTACTACTTCGCCGAGACGATCGCGGGGGTGCGCTGCGTGTTCCTCGACATGGTCAGCCCCGGCTACGGCCGGAAGGGATTCGGCCTCGACTTCCGGCTCGGGCCCTTCCAGCTCGCCTGGTTCGAGGACGAACTCGCGGACGCCACCCGGAACGGCCTGCCCTGCGCGGTCTTCATCCACACCTATCCGGACGACCTGCAGCACCACGCGGAGAAAACGGCCCTCGCCGGCCTGATCCGGGGCCACGCGGTGCGCCTCGTCGAGATGGGCCACACCCACTACAACGAACTCGCCCATGACGGGCGCACGCTCTACGCCTCGGCCCGCTCGGTCGGCCAGAACGAGGACGGCTCGGTGGGCTACGCGGTCGCGGCGATCGACGGCGCGGTGACGAGCTGGCGCTTCAAGCCCCTCGACCGGGCCCTGCCCTTCGCGATGATCACGGGCCCCGCCGACCGGCGCCTCGCCACCGCGGCCCTCGACGCCGCGGACGGGGCGATCACGGTGCGGGCCCTGGTGCTCTCGGACGCCCCCCAGGCGGAGTGGCGCTGCCACGCCCGCGTCGACCACGGGCCGCCGCACCCGATGAACCCGGCCGGCCCGCGCATCGTCGAAGCGCGGATCCCCTGGCCGGACGGGTCGCGCCGCCTCTCGGTCACGGTGACGGACGGCACGCTGGACCCCCGCACGGGCGCGGCGAACACCGACACCGACACGATCGAGCCGGTGGCGCGCGGCTTCACGCCGCCCCCCGCCCCGGACCGGCCCGGCAGCGACGCGTTCCGGACATCGGCCTGGCCGGAGAAGGGCATCCGCGGCGACCAGCTCGGCCCCAACCGCTTCGGCCGGCACTGGTAACCGGCTCTCTACCCGAGCCAGACCTTCGAACTTCACGACCTGAGGAAGACCGGACCCGATGGGCGCGCTGACGCTGACACCCAACCTCGCCACCTGGGCCATCGCGGCGCTCGCGACCCTCGGGGTGATCGTGCGGCCCTTCTCCTGGCCGGAGGCGATCTGGGCCGTGCTCGGCGCCGGCGCCCTGGTCGCCCTCGGGCTGCTCGCCCCCGCCACCGCCTGGGAGGGCGTGCTCAAGGGCACCGACGTCTACCTATTCCTGGTCGGCATGATGCTGATGTCGGAGGTGGCCCGGAAGGAGGGCCTGTTCGACTGGCTCGCCTCGATCGCCGTGCGGGCCGCCAAGGGCTCGGCCACGCGGCTGTTCACCCTGGTCTACCTCGTCGGCACCGTCGTCACGGTGTTCCTGTCGAACGACGCCTGCGCGGTGGTGCTGACGCCGGCCGTCTACGCGGCCACCAAGGCCGCCAAGGTGGAGAACCCCCTCCCCTACCTGTTCATCTGCGCCTTCATCGCCAACGCGGCGAGCTTCGTGCTGCCGATCTCGAACCCGGCCAACCTCGTGGTCTTCGCTGAGCACATGCCGCCGCTGATGCGCTGGCTCGCCCTGTTCGCCCTGCCCTCGCTGCTCGCCATCGCCACCACCTACGCGGTGCTGCGCCTGACCCAGGCCGGGACGCTGCGCGGCCAGAGCGTGGCCACCGATGTCGAGGCGGCGACCCTGTCGCGCACCGGCCTCGTGGCGGGGATCGGCATCGTGGCCACCGGCGGCGTGCTGATCGGGGCCTCGGCGCTCGGCCTCGATCTCGGCCTGCCGACCTTCGTGGCGGGGCTCGCCACCACCCTCGTCGTGCTGCTGCTCAAGCGCGGCGGCTTCGTCGAGGTCGCCAAGGACGTGTCGTGGAGCGTGCTGCCCCTGGTCGCCGGCCTGTTCGTGCTGGTGCAGGCCCTGGAGAAGACCGGCGTGCTGGCCACGCTGGCGGACCTCCTCAAGGGCTACGCCCACGCCGCCCCGACGGAGACCGCCTGGGGCGCGGGCGCGCTCGTCGCGGTGCTGTGCAACCTCGTCAACAACCTGCCGGCCGGCCTGATCGCGGGCGCCGCCGTGCACACGGCGGATGTCCCCGAGAAGGTCGCGGGCGCGATCCTGGTCGGCGTCGATCTCGGGCCGAACCTCTCGGTGACGGGCTCGCTTGCCACGATCCTGTGGCTCACCGCCATCCGCCGCGAGGGCCAGGATGTCGGCGCCTGGACCTTCCTGAAGCTCGGCCTGCTGGTGATGCCGCCGGCCCTGGTGCTGGCGCTGGCCGGCCTGCTCCTCGTCTGATCCCTTCCCGGAAACCCAAGGTCCGCGCGCGTGACGGCTGCCCTCCTCTATCCCTTCATCCTCGTGGCGGGCGCGCTGCAGGCCCTCGGCAACGCCATGAACGCGCAGCTGCGCGGCAGGCTGGTCAATCCCTGGCTCGCCGCGACCGTGTCGTTCCTGCCGATCGTCTTCGTGTTCACGACCCTGTTCTTCACGATGCCGACGCCGCTGCCGAGCCTCGACTCCCTGAGCAAGATGCCCTGGTACGCGCCGCTCGGGGGCGTCGCCGGCGCGGTGGCGGTGTTCGGCGGCCTCGCCTTCATCGACAAGGTCGGCGCCGGGCCGTTCAACGGCCTGACGCTCACCGCCAACATCCTCACCTCCCTGGCGATGGACGCGCTCGGCCTGTTCGGCCTGCAGGCCGCGGGCTTCAAGCCGATGCCCTGGCTCGGCGGCCTGCTGATGGCGGTCGGCGTGACCTTCATCGCCCGGTCCGGCGGCAAGAGCGAGGGCGGCGAGGCGGGCGTCGGCGGCAAGCTGCTCTATCCGTTCATCCTCGTGGCCGGCGCCCTCATGGCGATCGGCGTGGTCTGGAACGCGCAGCTGCGCGGCGCCCTGGAGAATCCCTGGCTCGCCGCGGCGGTGTCGTTCGTGCCCGTCGTGTTCGTGTTCGCGCTGGTGTTCCTGCTGCGGCCCTCGCCCCTGCCGAGCCGGGCGGACATCGCGGGCGTCCGCTGGTGGATGCCGCTCGCCGGGATCACCGGGGCGGTGGCGGTGTTCGCCGGGCTGCTCTTCGTCGACAAGGTCGGGGCCGGGGCCTTCAACGGCCTCTTGATCACCGCCAACCTGATCACCTCGGTGGCGCTGGATCATTTCGGCTGGTTCGGCATGAAGCAGGTCAAGGCCGGCCCGCCGCGCCTGATCGGCGCCGCCCTGATGGTCGGCGGCATCGTCCTGATCTCGCTGTTCTGAGCGTCCGGGGCGATGTGGAGCCTCCCCGCCTGGCTGCTGCGTCGGGAGGTTCTTCTCCTGGCGGGCGCCGCCCTCCTGGGCGCGGGCGGGGTCGCGGCGTGGTACCTCCTGCAGGCGACCGTCCTGACCATCGCGGTGGCCCCCCGCGACGGCACCGAGCCGGAGCTGATCAAGGCCTATGCCGACGCCCTGGAGGCCGGCCGCGGCAACGTCCGGCTGAAGATCCTGCCCTTCGACGACGTGCGCGAGAGCGCCGCCGCCCTGCAGGACGGGCGCGCCGACCTCGCGGTGGTCCGCCCCGACGTGCTGCTGCCGACCAACGGGCTCACCCTGGCGATCCTGCGCGACCAGGCGATGATCATCGCCTCGCCGGACCCGGGCGGGATCACCGGCTTCCCGAAGCTCGCCGGCAAGCGGCTCGGCATCGCGGCCCACCGGGACGCCGATCTCTGGCTGCTGCGCAACCTCCTCGGCTATTACGGCCTCACCCTGGAGGAGACGGCCGGGCCGGGCCGGGACTCCGCGGTCCTGCTGGTCCCGGTCGATCAGGAGGCGGTGGCAGAGGCATTCCGCGCCAAGCGGATCGACGCCTTCGTGAGCATCATCGCCCCCTCCGCCCCCAAGGCGCTGGCCCTGGTCGGGGCCGTGCAGTCGGTCGCCCGCGGCGGCAAGGTCGCCTTCGTCGCCGTGGAGGACGACGATGCGGTGATCGAGCGCTTCCCGCGGCTCCAGGCGGTGACCGTCCCGGCGGGCCTGTTCGGCGGTCGCCCGAAGCTGCCGGCCGAGGACGTCAAGACGGTCGGCGCCTCCTACCGCCTGATGGCGCGCGCCTCCCTGAGCCGCGTGGTGGCGGCCGACGTGGCCCAGCTGCTGTTCGAGAAGCGCACCGCCGCCGCGCAGGTGACGGACGCCGCCGAATACGTCCAGGCCCCGGCCTACGACACGACCGTGGCGGCCACCAGCGCCCGCATCCCGATCCATCCCGGGGCGATCGACTATTTCGAGCGCGACCAGCACGGCTTCATCGAGCGCTACGGCGACACGCTCTATCTCCTGGGCGCCCTCGCCGGCGGCCTCGTCTCGGTCCTGGCCTGGATCCGGCAGCGTCTCGCCAGCCTGCGCCGGGAGCGCATCGACGAGATCATGGACCGGCTCCTGGAGATCGCCGGGCAGGCCCGGGCGCTGCAGGATCCGGCGGCGATCGACGCCCTCACCGTCGAGGTCGACGCGCTGGCCATGGACGTGGTCCGCTACGCCCGGGAGCGGGAGCCGGATCAGCGGACCCTGGCGGCGGCCGCCGTGGCGATCGACACGGCCCGGGCGACCCTCGCGGATGACCGCATGCGTGCGGCGGATGCCGGCGCCCGGATCGGGCGACCGGTCCGGCTGCAGGGCGGCTGAGGGGACGCCCAGGCGGGTCCGGCGGAGGATCATCCCCAGTGCCGGAAGGGAGATTCGCCCCGCTCCGGCCTCGGCCCGACCGATGAGAAGAAGCTGTTCGTCTCGCCACGCAGGGAGAGAACAAGAGTCTCTCGGCCCAGGGAAATACGAAAGACGCGTCCATTGCGGATGGGGCGCCCGGAGGCAACATTCCACCCTATGCGTACCGCCCCGGAAACCCAGCCGACAGCCTTCGATCCGTTCGGCGAACCCGTCGCGGACGGCGTCGCGCGCGCCTGCCCGGAGGCCGCCGGCGACCGGACGGCCCGCCGCTTCGCCGGCGCCGTGTTCTGGACCCTCGCCCTGGCGATCCTGGCCGGGCGGATCTACACCTACGACCTGCCGGCGGTGCACGACGTCGCCGCCCACGCGGTCCAGATCCTGGCCCTGCGCTAGAACCTCGACCCGAACAGGTCGGACGCGGTGCGGGCCGATAGACCCGCATAGGGCATCCGAGGCGGTGTCCGGCCGTCATCCGACGGTCGCCGTATTGGCGGGAGAATCCGGACTGCCATCCGCGTCGAGGCCAGGGCCAGCGATGCCCGAGACGGTTTTCGCGCGCGGTTCGCCATGCGATCGCGGCGGTCGCTCCGGGGCACGGGCTTGTCCCACCCGTGATACTCATCCCGAGGTGCCAGCGGAGCGAAGGCCTCCTCCGGGACGGCCGCGCAGCGCCGCGGGAGGCGGGTTGTGATCGGGATATGGCCAAGCGCGACTGTGATCGCCCGGGCCTCAGGGCAACAGCCATCTGTCGCGGTCCTGGCGAGCAAGAGGGCACCTTCGTGCCCCGACCCCGCGCCGTCCCGCGCCCTCACATCGGGTGCCACCACTTTCCCCGCAGCACCACGCCCTCGGCAAGGATCCGCTGGGCGCCGGTCATGTGCTCGCCCCGCGTGTCGACATAGTCGAACGCCCCGTCCCGGACGGCCAGCACGGTGGCGTCGCCGAGCGACCCGACCTTCAGGCTCCCGTATTCCATCCGCTTCACCGCCACGGCGGCGTTCACCGTGGACGCCGCGATGACGTCGCGGAGGCTCATGCCGAGGCAGAGCATCTTCGACATCGTGGTGACCTGATCGAAGGCCGGCCCGTCGATGCAGAGCTGGTGGACATCGGACGAGATCGTATCCGGCAAAAAACCGCCCGCCATCATGGCCCGGGCGGTCTTGAACGCGAACGAGCCCTTGCCGTGGCCGATATCGAACAGCACGCCCCGGGCCCGGGCCTCGCGCAGGGCCGGCTTCACCGCGCCCTGGGCGGTCACGGGGGAATTGGGGAACGGCCGGAAGGCATGGGTCAGCACGTCGCCGGGGCGGAGCATCGCCAGCACCTCCTCGTAGCTCGGCGGCGGCTCGTCGATATGGGCCATCAGCGGCAGGCCGGTCTCCTCCGCCACCTGGAGCGCGATGCCGAGCGGCGCGGTGCCCTGGTCCCCGGAGGAATTGCGCCCGACTCGGACCTTGATGCCGATGATCACGTCCCGGTTGGCCTCGGCGATCTCCACGGCCTCGCGGGGCGCCATCAGCCGCGGATCCTGGCTCTCGCCGACCATGATCGTCTTGGAGAAGGCGTAGATGCCGGCGAACGACACGTGGAGATAGGCGAGGATCCGCGCCTCCGATCGGTCGATGACGTGCTTGCGGAACCCGGCAAAGTTGCCGGGCCCGGCGCTGCCGGTATCGACCGACGTGGTCACCCCGGAGGTCCGGCAGAATTCGTCGGCGTCGATGCCGATCGAGGTGCCGCCCCAGTAGACATGGGTGTGCAGGTCGATCAGGCCCGGGGTCACGATCGCGCCGGCCATGTCGCGCACCTGCGTGCCCGGGCCGACGGGCAGGTCGCGGCCGAAGCCCGAGACCCGGCCCTCCGCGAAGGCGACGTCACAGATCCCGTCATGGGCCTGCGACGGGTCGATGACCCGCGCGCCCTTCAGGATGAGGTCGTGCTGCACAGCTGTCTCCGGATCGGTCAGGCCGCGACCGCCTGTGCGGCGGCGTCGTTGAGGTGGCAGGCGGCGAAGTGGCCGGCGCCCACGCGGTCGAGCCCGGGCACCTCGACCCGGCAGCGGTCGAAGGCCTGCGGGCAGCGGGTGTGGAAGCGGCAGCCCGCGGGCGGGTTGATCGGGCTCGGCACGTCGCCCTTGAGCACGATGCGGGTGCGCCCGGCCCCGGGCTCGGGGATCGGCACCGCCGAGAGCAGCGCCTGGGTGTAGGGATGCTTGGGCGCCAGGAACAGATCGCGGCGGGGGCCGATCTCGACGATCTTGCCGAGATACATCACCGCCACCCGGTGGGTCATGTGCTCGACGATGGCGAGGTCGTGGGAGATGAACAGCATCGCGAGGTCGAGTTCGCGCTGGAGATCGCGCAGCAGGTTGACGATCTGCGCCTTCACGGAGACGTCGAGCGCCGAGACCGCCTCGTCGCAGATGATCAGGTCCGGCTCGGCGGCGAGCGCCCGGGCGATGCCGATGCGCTGGCGCTGGCCGCCGGAGAATTCGTGGGGCCAGCGTCCCAGCGCCTCCCGGGGCAGGCCGACCCGCTCCATCAGGGAGGCGAGCTTGGCCTCGAGATCGGCCGAGCCCCTGGCCAGCCCGAAATTGCGGATCGGCTCGGCCAGGATCGCCCGCACCCGCATCCGCGGGTTGAGCGACGAGAACGGGTCCTGGAACACCATCTGGATGTGGCGCCGCAGGGGCCGGAGCGCCCCGGCCGAGAGGTCGTCGATGCGCCGGCCGTCGAGCACCACCTGGCCGGCGGTGGGGGCGTAGAGGCGCATCAGCGCCTTGGCGACGGTGGACTTGCCGCAGCCGGATTCGCCGACGAGCGACAGGGTCTCGCCCCGGGCCACCGTGAAGGACAGGCCGTCCACCGCCTTGAGCACGCGGTTCGACCGGCCGAACAGGCCGCCGCCGAGGGGAAAATGCTTCTTGAGGTCGTTGACCTCCAGCAGGGTGCGGCCGGTCACGGGCGAGCCTCCGTATGAGCGTGGAGCACGACGACGCGCGCATCCTCCCTCGCCCCGCAGAGGCTACGATGTTCACACATCGCTGCCGGAAGAGGGCCACGGCTGGATACGGGCGCGTCTCCCTCCCCCCTCTGCGGGGGAGGGTGGCCCCCGAAGGGGGTCGGGAGAGGGGCGCGACGGTGCAGAATCAAGCGCGGTGCTGCGTGAAAGCCGCGCCCTTTCCTGAAGCCGGGTTCCCCTCTCCCCCCCTGCTGCGCAGGGTACCCTCCCCCGCAGAGGGGGGAGGGAGGGCGCATGGGTTTGCCGGTTCGTCCCAAAAGACTCATGCCGCCAGCGCCTCCTTCGGCGCGTAGTGACAGGCGGCGAGGTGGCCCGGCGCCTTCGGCTCGAGGGCCGGGGCGTAGGTGCGGCACAGGTCGGTGACGTCCGGGCAGCGCCCGGCGAAGACGCAACCCTCGATCCGGCCCTTCAGGCTCGGGACCATGCCGGGGATCTCGGCGAGCCGCGCGTCGCCGCCGTGCTCCAGGGCGCCGAGCTTGGGCACCGCCCCCATCAGGCCCCGCGTGTAGGGATGGCGCGGCGCCCGGAACAGGTCGCGGACCGACGCCTCCTCGACCTTGCGGCCGGCATACATCACCACCACCCGGTCGGCGACCTCGGCCACCACCCCGAGGTCGTGGGTGATCAGCATGATCGCGGCGCCGACCCGGGCCTTCAGGTCGCGCATCAGGTCGAGGATCTGGGCCTGGATGGTCACGTCGAGCGCCGTGGTCGGCTCGTCGGCGATCAGGAGCTTGGGCGAGCAGGCGAGCGCGATGGCGATCATGACCCGCTGGCGCATGCCCCCCGAGAGCTGGTGCGGGTATTCCCGCACCCGGCGCCGCGGCTCGGGGATGCCGACCAGCGTCAGCATCTCCACCGCCCGGTCCTCGGCGGCGCGGCGGCTCAGGCCCTGGTGCAGGCGCAGCGTCTCGCCGATCTGGCGGCCCACCGTCAGCACCGGGTTCAGGCTGGTCATCGGCTCCTGGAAGATCACGCTGATGTCGTTGCCGCGGATCTTGCGCATGGCGCCGTTGGGCAGGTCGAGGAGGTTCCTACCCTCGAACTTGATCGCGCCGGCGATCCGGGCCGGCGGCTCGGGCAGGAGCCGCAGGATCGACATGGAGGTCACCGACTTGCCGCAGCCGGATTCGCCGACGATCGCCAGGGTCTCGCCGGACTGGATCGCGAACGAGACCCCGTCGACCGCCCGGTTGACCCCGTCGGGGGTGCGGAAATGGACCTGCAGGTTCTCGATCGACAGGAGGGGTGTGCCGCTCATGCCGGTGCTCATCAGACGTCTTTCGCCATGCGGGGGTCGAGGGCGTCGCGCAGGCCGTCGCCGACGAGGTTCACCGCCAGAACGGTCATCGACAGGAAGACCGCCGGGAACAGGATGATGTAGAACTTCACCTGCCAGAGCGCCCGGCCCTCGGCCATGATGTTGCCCCAGGAGGGGGTGGCCGGCGGCACGCCCGCGCCGATGAACGACAGGATCGCCTCGGTGATCATCGCGGAGGCGCAGATATAGGTCGCCTGCACGGTCATGGGCGCCAGCGTGTTGGGCAGGATGTGGCGCCAGATGATCGCCGGCATGCGCGTGCCCGTGGTCACCGCCGCCTCGACATAGGGCTGCTCGCGCAGGGACAGGACCACGCCGCGCACGAGGCGCGCCACGCGCGGGATCTCCGCGATGGTGATCGCCACGATGACGTTCTGGACGGAGCCGCGGGTCAGCGCCATCAGCGCGATGGCGAGCAGGATCGGCGGGATCGACATCATGCCGTCGACGACCCGCATGACGATCCCGTCGAGCCAGCGGACCATGCCGGAGACCAGCCCGACCGCGAGGCCGGCGATCGAGGCGAGGAACGCCACCGAGAAGCCGACCAGCAGCGACACCCGGGCGCCGTAGACCACCCGCGAATAGACGTCGCGGCCGAGCATGTCGGTGCCGAACCAATACTGGGCGGAGGGCACCCGAGTGCGCTTGGCCGGCGCCAGGGCGGTCGGGTCGACGGTGCCGAGCCAGGGCGCCAGCAGCGCCATCAGGAACACGACGAGGAGCAGGACGCCGCCGGCCACGATGGTCGGGTTGCGGCGCATGTAGGTCCAGACCGGGCCGCGGCGCTTGCGGGCCGGGATCACGTCCGGCAGGGGCGCCGCGACGGCGAGGCCGGGGGGCGGCGCTGCCTTGGGGACGGCCTCCTCGGGCGGGTGGCCGGCGGCCGGGGCGTGATCGGGGAAGGGCGCGACGGTCGCGGTCAATAGCGGATCCTCGGGTCGAGCACGGTGTAGAAGAGGTCGATGGCGAGGTTCACGAGCACGTAGACGAAGCTGAACAGCAGCACGACGCCCTGGATGACCGGATAGTCGCGCCGCAGGATCGCATCGACCGTGAGGCGGCCGAGGCCGGGAATCGCGAAGACCGTCTCGGTCACCACCGCGCCGCCGATCAGCAGGGCGATGCCGATGCCGATCACGGTGACGATCGGCACCGCGGCGTTCTTGAGGGCGTGGATGAACAGGACCGGCCCCTGCGACAGGCCCTTCGCCCGGGCGGTGCGGATGTATTCCTGCTGCAGCACGTCGAGCATGGTCGCCCGGGTCACCCGGGCGATCAGCGCGATGTAGACGAGGCCGAGCGTCACCGCCGGCAGGATCAGGTTGGACAGCCAGGGCCACAGCCCCTGCTCGATCGGCGTGTAGCCCTGCACCGGCAGCCAGCCGAGCTCGAGGGCGAAGACGTAGGCGAGCACGTAGCCGACCACGAACACCGGCACCGAGAAGCCCAGCACGGCGATCCCCATGACCAGGCGGTCGATCAGGCTGCCGGCCTTCCAGGCCGCGACGACGCCGAGGGGCACCGCCACCACGATGGCGAAGATCAGGGTGACGAGCATCAGCGAGACGGTGGGCTGGACCCGCTGGCCGATCATGGTGGTGACCGGCAGGTTGGTGAAGATCGAGGTGCCGAGATCCCCGTGGAGGATCTGCCAGGACCATTCTCCGAACCGGACCAGGAACGGCCGGTCGAGGCCCAGCGAGGCGCGGATCCGGGCGACGTCGTCGGGGGTCGCCTGGTCGCCCGCGATGATCGCCGCCGGATCGCCGGGGGCGAAGTAGAGGAGGCTGAAGACGAACAACCCGACCACCGCCATGACCGGGATGGTGGCCAGGATGCGCCTGCCGATATAGCCGAGCATGGGGCCTCGCTATGCGGTGGGCCGGAGGGCGCGGCCGGCGCCGCGGATTCCCCTCCCCCCTCTGCGGGGGAGGGTGGCCCCTGCGTCAGCAGGGGTCGGGAGAGGGGAGCCCGGGTTCAGGATAGGGTAGAACAGATGTGACGGACTCAGCCTCGTTCTGTACCGTCGCTCCCCTCTCCCGACCCCCTTCGGGGGCCACCCTCCCCCGCAGAGGGGGGAGGGAGCGCGTGCGGCGCGTACCGGCATGATGACCACCCGCTCCATCACGCCTTCGAAACCCCCCAGGTGAAGGGGATCGGCCCCTTCACGATGCCCGAGACATTCTTGCGCCACGCTTGGTAGCCCAGGAAGAACCCGGTCGGGACGTAGACCACGCCCGCGCAGGCCGCCGCGTTGACCTTGTCGATGGCGGCCTTCTCGGCGGCCGGGTCGGCGGCGTCGAACCACTCGGCGATGGCGGTCTCCACCGGCGGGATGTTCGGCCAGCCGAACCAGGCCGTGTCGCCGCTCGCCCGCACCGCCGGATAGCCCGCCGGGTTGATGGTGTCGGCCCCCGCGTGCCAGGTGTGGAACATGTTCCAGCCGCCCTGGGCAGGGGGCGCCTTGGAGGCCCGGCGGGTGCCGGTGGTGCCCCAGTCGGTGGCGACGAAATCGACGTCGAAGCCCATCTGCTTCAGCAGGTCGGCGGTGATGTCCCCCTGGGCCTTGGTGATCGCCTGGTCCTGGGCGACGACGCAGACCACCTTCTCGCCCTTGTAGCCCGCCTCCTTGAGCAGCTTCTGGCCGAGCTTGATGTCGCCCGTGCCGACCTTGCCCCCGCCGGCCTCGCTGTAGAGGGGTGTCCCGGGGGTGAAGAAGCCCGGCAGCTTCTTCCACAGGCCGTCGTCGTCCCCGACGATCGCCCGCATGTAATCCTCCTGGCTCATCGCGGTCATGACCGCCTGGCGGATCTTCGGGTTGTCGAAGGGCGGATACAGGTGGTTCATCCGGAACGACCCGATGTTGCCCAGCGGGTCGGCGATGTCGACGGTGAGGCTCGCGTTCTTGCGCAGGAGCGGCACGAGGTCGGAGATCGGATTCTCCCACCAGTCGACCTCGCCGTTCTGCAGCGCCGCCGAGGCGGTGGCCGCATCCGGCATGATCACCCACTCGACCCGGTCGACCAGGATGCGCTTGCCGCCGGCGAGCCAGGAATTCGGCTCGTCGCGGGGCTTGTAGCCGGCAAATTTCTCGAACACCGCCCGGGCGCCCGGCACCCACTCGTTCCGGACGAATTTCATCGGGCCGGAACCGACATACTCGGTGATCTGCGTGAACGGGTCGGTCTTGGCGATCCGTTCCGGCATGATCAGCGCCATCGGGGCGTTGGTCTTGCCGAGGGCGAACAGCAGCTTCGGGAACGGCTTCTTCAGGCGCCAGCGGAACGTCCTGTCGTCGGTCGCGGCCAGCTCGTCCTGGATCCCGCGGATCATCACTCCCATCGGGTCCCGGGCCATCCAGCGGGTGAGGCTCGCCACCACGTCCTTGGCCCGCACCGGCTCGCCGTCGTGGAAGGTCAGGCCGGGGCGGAGCCGGAAGGTCCAGGTCAGGTGGTCGCCCGAGACCTCCTCGGACTCGACCATCTGGCGCTGCGGCTTCAGCTGTTGATCGACGCCGTAGAGCATGTCCCAGACGAGGGTGCCGGCGTTGCGCACCACGTACTGGGTCCCCCAGATCGGGTCGAAATTGGCGAGGTTGGCCTGGGGCACGAAGCGCAGCACCTTGGCGCCCTGCGCCAGGGCCGGCCTCGCGATCTGCGGGGCGGCCAGCCCGAGCGCGGCCGAGCCCTTGAGGAAGGTCCTGCGGTCCATCGTGATCTCCCTGGCGGCGCGGATCTCAGGCCCGAAGTGCCGGCCTACACCCTGTGGGCGAGTTTGCGCGGTTCTCGAGCAGCGACGCAATGGCCCGGCGTGACACCGGGGCACGGGCCGGCACGCCCCGGGCCGCCGGGCGCGGCACGGGGGGACGGGGGCAGGCGGGATCGGCGCTGATCGAACTCACACCCGGCGCCTCGCAAGCCCCGCGCCAGCCCGGCCGGAGATGCGTTATGTATTCAGAATCTGAGGGGTCTCGCCGGGGCGGGCCGGCCTGTACGGGATCCGGTCGACGGGTATGGCAGTCGGAGCCGCCGCGCGCGCTTCCTCCCCCCTCTGCGGGGGCGGGCAGGCGCGCGGCGGCGGCGAGACCGGATCGGGCCCGTCCAGCCCCCGGATCCGGGCGCCTCAGCCCACCTGCCGCAGGTGGCCGCCGCGTGTGCCCGGGATCGCCCGCATGGCGCGGATGAAGGCCGCGATCCGCGGAGCGATCACCGCTCGGTAGCGGGAGCCGTTGAACACGCCGTAATGCCCGACCCCCGCCTGGAGGTGATAGGCCTTGCGCGCGTCGGGCAGGTTCGGCGTCAGGTCGAGCGCCGCCTTGGTCTGCCCGACCCCGGAGATGTCGTCGTTCTCGCCCTCGACCGCCAGGATCGCGCAGCGGCGGATCGCCCCGAGATCGACCGGCGTGCCGCGGTGCGCCATCCGGCCCTTCGGCAGGGCGTGATCGACGAACACGGTCTGCACCGTCTGGAGGTAATACTCGGCGGTGAGGTCCATCACCGCGAGATACTCGTCGTAGAACTCCCGGTGCTTCTCGGCCGAGTCGCCGTCGCCCTTCACCAGGTGGTCGAACATGTCGGTATGCGCGGTGACGTGCCGGTCCAGGTTCATCGCCATGAAGCCCGAGAGCTGCAGGAAGCCCGGATAGACCCGGCGCCACGCCCCCGGATAGAGCGGCGGCACCAGGCTGATCGTGTTGCGCTCGAACCAGGTCTGGCCGCGCTCCTGCGCCAGGCAATTCACGGCGGTGGGCGAGCGGCGCGTATCGATCGGGCCACCCATCAGGGTCATGGAGGCCGGGACCGCCGGCTCGTCGGCCGCCTCCATCAGCGCCACCGCGGCGATCACCGGCACCGCCGGCTGGCACACGGCCATGACGTGCAGGTCCGGGCCGAGGACGGCGAAGATCTCCTGCAGGTAGTCGATGTAGTCGTCGAGGTCGAAGCGCCCGGCGAGCAGCGGCACCATCCGCGCGTCGGTCCAGTCGGTGACGAACACCCGGTGGTTCGGCAGCATCGCCTCCACGGTGCCGCGCAGCAGCGTCGCGTAATGCCCCGACATCGGCGCGACGATGAGCAGCTTCGGCTGCGGCTCGGCGGGCGGGGTCCCGAAGGCGCGATCGAAGGCGACCAAGCGGCAGAACGGCCGCTCCCAGACCACCCGCTCGGTGACCGGCACGGACACGCCGTCGACCACCGTCTCGCCGAACCCGAAGGCGGGCTTGCCGTACTGGCGGGTGGCGCGCTCGAACATCTCGCAGCCGGCGCTGACCGCCCGCGCGTAGGGGCCGTAGGCCAGGAGATTGCCGGGGATCTGGAGCCCGTAGCGGGTGAGGTCGGCGGCGATCCGGGCCGGCGTCATCAGGGCGCGGGCGCCCTCGTATAGCGAGTAGGCCAGGAGCATCGTCACCTCACGGATCCCCATCCGGCCGCCGACGCTCCAGCGTCTGCCGGCATGGAACTCTCAACGCATCGCGTTGCCAGGATAATGGTCTACCCTGAACGATAATGGAACATCCCCCATTCAGGCGGACTTGCCTGTGACCACATCGCCCGCGACGATTCGGCCCGGACCGCTTGCCGGCCCCCCTGCCTCCGCGCCATCGCCGGGGCTCCGCGAACAGCCGCCCGGGCCGATCTCTCCGGCGGCCCAATGAAGCAGCGCATGCCCGATACCGACCTCAGCGGCCTCGGCCGCGACGCCCGACACCTGCGGCTCGACACCTTCGTGCGCCTGCGCTGGCTCGCGATCACCGGCCAGAGCGCCGCCGTGGTCGGGGCGCAGTTCGGCCTCGGCCTGCCCCTGCCCTTCGGCTGGTGCTTCCTGGTGATCGCCACCTCGTCCTGGCTGAACCTGGCGCTGCGCATCCGCTTCCCGGCGAGCTACCGGCTGAGCGACGATTCTGCCGCCCTGCTGCTCGCCTTCGACATCGTGCAGCTCGCCGCCCTGCTGTTCCTCACCGGCGGCCTCCAGAACCCGTTCTCGCTGCTGTTCCTCGCCCCCGTGCTGATCTCGGCCACCGCGCTGCCGCCCGAGCGGACGCTGGCGCTCGGGCTGCTGGCGGTGGGGCTCGCGACCCTGCTGGCCCTGGTCCACCGCCCCCTGCCCTGGTTCGCCGACGGGCGGATCGAACTGCCGTTCCTGTACGTCTCGGGGGTCTGGACCGCGATCCTGCTCGGCACCGCCTTCACGGGCGTCTACGCGTGGCGGGTGGCGGAGGAGACCCGGCTGCTCGCCCAGGCGCTCGCCGCCACCGAGCTGGTGCTCGCCCGGGAGCAGCACCTGTCGCAGCTCGACGGGCTCGCGGCCGCGGCGGCCCACGAATTGGGCACGCCCCTCGGCACCATCATGGTCGTCACCAAGGAGCTGATCCGCCAGCTCGGGCCCACCGCCTCCCCCGCCGTGGCGGAGGATCTCACCCTGCTGCGCGAGCAGGTCGACCGCTGCCGCGGCATCCTCGGCAAGCTCACCTCGCTGGACGGGGACGGCGCGGGCTTCCTGGAGACAGTGACGTTCAGCCACCTCGTCGAGGAGCTGGTGGCGCCGCAGCGGGCGCTGGGCACCGCCCTCGACATCAGCAGCCTCGGGGACGGCCCCGAACCGGCCTGCCGCCGCAACCCGGGGGTGATGTTCGGGCTCGCCAACATCCTCGACAACGCCGTCGACTTCGCCGAGGCGCGGGTCTCGATCGAGGGGCGCTGGAACCCGGAGCGGGTCTGGATCGAGATCCGCGACGACGGCCCGGGCTTTTCCAGCGAGGTGCTGCTGCGGGCCGGCGAGCCCTACGTGACCACCCGCAGCCAGGATCGGCCGCAATCGGGCGGGACCGTGGGGGCCGGGCTCGGCCTCGGCCTGTTCATCGCCAAGACCCTGATCGAGCGCTCGGGCGCCCAGCTCGTCCTGATGAACGTGCCCATCCCGGACTCCCACGGGGCGGTCGTGCGCGTCTCCTGGGCCCGGCACATCTTCGAACGGGGGGCGGTGCCGCGCCATTCGCCGGAATTCAATATCCGCCACCCCCTGCCGCCGCGCGATGTCGTCCCTATATGAAAGACAGATTAAGAACCCGACCCCGAAAACTCGAAAGGAAAGCCGGATGCTGACGCAGCCCGGGACCACGCCGGCGACCGACGCTGCCGTGATCAACGACGCCGATCCGCTCGCCGCCTTCTCCGACCGCAGCCTGCTGATCGTGGACGACGACAAGCCCTTCCAGACGCGCCTCGCCCGCGCCATGGAGAGCCGCGGCTACCACGTGCAGGTCGCAGACAGCGTCGCGGACGGTGTCTCCGCCGTCGAAGCGCGGGCTCCCGCCTTCGCGGTGATCGACATGCGCCTCGGCGATGGTAACGGCCTCGACGTGATCGCCCGCCTCAAGGAGCGCCGCCCCGAGGCCCGGGGCGTGATCCTGACCGGCTATGGCAACATTGCCACCGCGGTCACCGCGGTGAAGCTCGGCGCCTTCGACTACCTCGCCAAGCCCGCCGACGCCGACGAGATCCACGGCACGCTGATGGCCCAGCCCGGCGAGCGGGCCGACCCGCCGGAGAACCCGATGTCGGCGGACCGGGTCCGCTGGGAGCATATCCAGCGGGTCTACGAACTGTGCAGCCGCAACGTCAGCGAGACCGCCCGGCGCCTGAACATGCACCGGCGCACGCTGCAGCGGATCCTGGCCAAGCGCGCGCCGCGCTGAACCGTTTCCATGCGGTCGGTTGCCTAGGCCGGCCCCGGTGGGCTAGCAGCACGGGTCTCGGACGGTTCCGTCCGGGACCCGAATCGTTTCGAGGGTGGATCTCGTGAGCGGGCGCAACGCCATCACCATCGTGAGCATGATGGTCCTCGTCGGCACCGAGGTGTTCGCCGTGGCCATCGCGGCCGGCTGGGCCCTGGCGGGCCTGTTCGATCTCGGGGATCGGGTCGGCCACGTCCTGATGGGCCTCTTCAGCCTGTTCGCGGCCTGGATCATGCTCCAGTTGTGGCGCCGGGCGACCAGCATCGAGCCCCTGCGCGCCGGGTCCCCCGCCGCCCATCGGTGAACGGCGCGGCCTCCGCGCTTGCGCTCCGCGCGGGTCGGCCCGTACTCCGGGTTCCGGCGTTAGACAGGCCGGTTCCCCGCCTGCTAACAACGACCCGCGGCGTGCGTGACGACGCCGCAGGCGATATCCCCGATCCGGCCGCGCACGAGACCTGAAGATCCATGAAAGCCCGTATCATCGTCACCCTGAAACCCGGCGTGCTGGACCCGCAGGGCAAGGCGATCGAAGCCGCGCTCAAGTCGCTCGCCGTCGACGGGGTCGAGGGTGTCCGGCAGGGCAAGGTCTTCGACATCGAGATGGCGACCACCGACGGCGCCGTCGCCGAGGTGACGTTGCGCACGGCCTGCGAGAAGCTCCTGGCCAACACGGTGGTCGAGAACTACGCGATCGAGATCCTCTGATGCACGCCGCGGTCGTCGTCTTCCCCGGCTCCAACCGCGAGACCGACGTGGTGCGGGCCCTGCGCCGGTCCGGGGCGCGGGTCAGCCTCGTCTGGCACGCGGACCACGACCTCCCGGCCGGGACCGACCTCGCCGTCCTCCCGGGGGGCTTCTCCTACGGCGACTACCTCCGCTGCGGCGCGATCGCCGGGCGGGCGGCCGCCATGGACGCGGTGCGGGCCCATGCGGCGCGGGGCGGCCTCGTGCTCGGCATCTGCAACGGCTTCCAGATCCTGTGCGAATCCGGCCTGCTGCCCGGCGTGCTGATGCGCAACGTCGACCGGCGCTTCCTCTGCCACCGGCAGACGCTCCGGGTCGAGCGCACCGACACCCGCTTCACCAGCGCCTACAGGCCGGGTCAGGTCATCGACGTCTGCATCGCCCACGGGGAGGGCAACTACTTCGCCGATCCCGAGACCCTGGCGCGGATCGAGGCCGAGGGCCGGGTGGCCTTCCGCTACTGCGACGCGGACGGCGCCGTGACCGTGGAGGCCAACCGCAACGGCTCCCTCAACGCGATCGCGGGCATCCTGTCGGAGACCCGCACCGTGCTCGGCATGATGCCGCACCCGGAGAACTTCGTCGAGGATCTGATCGGCGGGACCGACGGGCGCGGGCTGTTCGACAGCCTGGCGGCGTGATCTTTTGCGAAGACTGTATTTACCGACCGTTAAGGTTCTTAAGTCACAAAGAGGCATCCAGAGATCTGGATGTGGAGTTGGATCTTCTCGTCCGCTCTGTTTGATGCCTCCCTGAAGACTCCTCGAAGCCGCTCCCTCCGGGGCGGCTTTTTTCTGTCGCGGCGCTGGGAAACGGATCCGCGCCCTCCCCCATAGAGGGGGGAGGGCGCGGATCCTTCTCTGTCTTGTGGGAGAAGCCGAAGCGCCCCTCAGTACAGCCCGCCGGCCTGCGCGGCCCGGTCGGCATCGGGCGGCACGGCCGCCGCCGCGGGGGCCGGCGCCTGGCCGCCGCCGGACGGCGCCACGTAGGAATCCGGCGGCGCGGTGCCGGGCTTGAACGCCTCCAGGATCGTTCCGGCGCCCTCCCCCGAACCGGCGCGGGTGCCGCTGGCCAGGTTGATGCGGATCAGCTTGATCCCCGGCGGCACCCGGAACGGGGTCGGCGGCTTGTCCTTGAGGGCGGTCTTCAGGAACTCCAGGGCGATCGGCGCCGCCAGCCCGCCGCCGGTGGCCCGGTCGCCGAGCGAGCGCGGCTTGTCGAAGCCCATATAGATCCCGACCGCCAGATCCGGCGAGAAGCCCACGAACCACGCGTCCTTGGCGTCGTTGGTCGTGCCGGTCTTGCCGGCCAGCGGCTTGCCGATCTGCTTGAGCAGGGTCGCGGTGCCGCGCTGGACCACGCCCTCCATGATCGAGACCATCTGGTAGGCGGTGAGCGGATCGAGCACCTGCTCGGAATCGTCCACCAGCTTCGGCTCGTCCTGGCCCGACCACTTCTCGGCGTCGCAGCCGATGCACTTGCGGTTGTCGTGGCGGTAGATCGTCTCGCCGGTGCGGTCCTGGATCCGGTCGATCAGGGTCGGCCGGATGCGCCGGCCGCCATTGGCCAGCATCGAGTAGGCGGTGACCATGCGCATCACCGTGGTCTCGCCGGCGCCGAGCGACATCGGCAGCACCGGCAGCATGTCGTCGTAGACGCCGAAGCGGCGGGCGTACTCGGCGATGAGCGGCATGCCGACATCCTTGGCGAGCCGGACCGTCATCAGGTTCTTCGAGTGCTCGATCCCGTAGCGCAGGGTGTGCGGGCCGCCGGACTTGCCGTCGTAGTTCGAGGGCGTCCAGGCCTCCTGGCCGGGGCCGGCCTCGATGGTGATCGGGGTATCCTGGATGATCGAGGCCGGGGTGTAGCCGTTGTCCAGCGCCGCCGAGTAGACGATCGGCTTGAACGACGAGCCGGGCTGGCGCATCGCCTGGGTGGCGCGGTTGAACTCGGATTCGTCGTAGGAGAAGCCGCCGACCATGGCGTGGACCCGGCCCGTATTCGGGTCCATGGCCACGATGGCGCCCGAGACCTCGGGCTTCTGGCGCAGGCGGAACTGACCCTTCCCGCCCTCGCTCGCCTCGACATAGACCATGTCGCCCGCCTGGAGGTTCGGGCGTCCGGCCCAGCGCATCCCGTCCGGGGTGATCACGCCGGTCTCGCGGTCCTTGCCCACCTGGCCCGAGGCCTCGCGCCTCGGCTGGAGGCCGACCTGCACGCCGCCGGCGCCGTTGCCCAGCACCACGGCGAGCCGCCAGGGCGCCACGTCGCCGAGCGCCGGAACCTCGGAGGCCGCCATGCCCCAGTCGCGGCCGGTCAGGTCGACCTTGGTGACGGGCCCGCGCCAGCCATGGGCCTGGTCGTAGCGCACGAGGCCGTCGACCAGCGCCTTGCGGGCCCAGCCCTGCATCTTCGGATCGAGGGTGGCGCGCACCGAGAGGCCGCCCTCGTAGAGCTTCTTCTCGCCGTAGCGCTCGGAGATCTCGCGCCGGACCTCCTCGGTGAAGTAGTTGGCGTTGGCGGCGTTCGGGAAGGCGACCCGCGGGTTGACCCCGAGCGGCATCTTCTTGGCGGCCTCCGCCTCCTCCTTGGTGATGTAGCCGTTCTCCGCCATCAGGCGGATGATCTCGTTGCGGCGGTCCAAAGCCGCCTGGGTCTTGCGGTAGGGGTGGTAGTTGTTCGGCCCCTTCGGCAGGGCGGCGAGATAGGCCGCCTCGTTGATGGTCAGTTCGTGGACCGACTTGCCGAAATAATCGAGCGCAGCCGCCGCGACCCCGTGCAGGTTGCGCCCGGGGACGATCGTGCCCAAGAAGATCTCGTTGAGATAGAGTTCGAGGATCTTGTCCTTGGAGTAGGCCGCCTCGATGCGCAGCGCCAGCAGCGCCTCCTTGATCTTGCGGTCATAGGTCTGCTCGGACGACAGCAGGAAGTTCTTGGCGACCTGCTGGGTGATGGTCGAGGCGCCCTGCCGCTTGCCCGACTTGGCGTTGGTCAGGAAGGCGCGCACGATCCCCTCGGGGTCGATGCCGCCGTGCTTGTAGAAGTTCTTGTCCTCGGCCGACAGGAAGGCCGCGACCACGATCTTGGGCATCGCCTGGATCGGCAGGTACAGCCGGCGCTCGCGGGCATATTCGGCGAGCAGCGAGCCGTCGGCCGCGTGGACGCGGGTCATCACCGGCGGCTCGTAGGTGGCGAGCGCCGCGTGGTCGGGCAGGTCCTGGCTGTACTTCCAGTAGAAGTAGCCGCCCGCCGCCGCCCCGATCACGAACAGCACCGCGGCGGCGCTGAACAGGATCCCGAAGAAACGAAGGATCAGACGCATCCGGTGTTCCGCTCGTCGCTGGCCCGGCCGATGCCGGAATCGGCTCACCCGGCGCGTGGGTCCGCTCTCGATGCGGTCGGCCCCCGGATGTTCCCGTGAGGCCCCCTCGGATTGCCGGTTTCGACGGCGGTGCGACGGGGCGTTCGGATGCCCCGTATCGACACGTACTCTATGGTAAAACTGGGGCGACGGCGGCCGAACGGCGCGTCGGGGCCGGTCGGCTCAGGGTCGCACGATTGGTAAAGAACAGATCGATGGCCTTGGCCATGGATCCGGTGACGCCGGCGCGCCACTCCGGCGATTGCAGCATCTCCAGGTCGTGCTTGCTCGACAGGTAACCCAGCTCGACCAGCACGCTCGGCACGTCGGGGGAGCGCAGCACCACGAAGCGGGCCTCGCGGTGCGGCTTCCCGCTCATCTCCATCACGGGGCTAAGCTGGCCCATCAGGGTCCGGGCGAAGCCCGAGGAGAAGCCGCGCGTCTCCCGCAGGGTCAGCTCCTGCAGGATGTCGGCGATGTCCGGGGGCGCCTCGGCGGCGTCGACCCCGGCGGCGGCATCGGCCCGGTTCTCGCGCTCGGCGAGCTTGGCAGATTCGACGTCGGTGGCCTTCTCGGAATTGGTGTAGATCGTGGCGCCGCGCACCTGGGGGGCGGCCGAGATCGAATCCGCGTGGATCGATACGAACAGGTCGGCCCTGGCCTCGCGGGCGAGGCGCACGCGGTCGGCCAGCGGCACGAACACGTCCCGGTCGCGGGTCATCCGGACCCGGTAGCGGCCGCCCGCTTCGAGCTTCTCCACCAGGGCCTGGGCGAAGCCGAACACGATGTCCTTCTCGAACACGCCGCCCACCGCGATGGCGCCGGGATCGGTCCCGCCATGGCCGGCATCGACCATGATCAGCGGGCGCTGGTCGGCGGGTTCGGGCGGGGTGCTGCGGGCCTGGGCCGGAGCGGGGTCCGCGGTGGCGGCGGCCTTGCGGAACGCCTCGCGGTCGGCGCGCTGGAGCGGGACCGTGAGCAGCACGGCACCGTCGCGGGGCCGCGTCACCGTCTCGATCCGCCCGATGGTCGCCGGCGCCCCGAGATCGATGACGATGCGGGAGCGGCCGGGGGCGAACAGGCCGTAGCGGAAGGATTGCACGAGGCCGTCCCGGCGGCTGCCGGTCCCGGATTCGAGCTGGAAGTTGACCTCGGGCAGGTCGATCACCGCCCGGTCGGGCCGCTCCATCACGAAGCCGCGGGCCTCCACCGGCCGGGACAGGGTCAGGGTGAGGCGGGTGGTGCCGCCCTGGCTGGCGAGGTCCGCCCCGATGGCGACAGCGGGCCCGACGGCGGGCTTGTCGCCGGTCTGCGCGGGCGCGGGCAGACCCGCCAGCGCCGGGACGAGCGCCACGGCGAGGCGAAGACAGGCGGAACGGATCAGGCGCGCACAGCTCGGCATCGGTCCGGTGTCGTTTCCCGTCCCCTCCGTCATGGGATGCCGCCGGCATGGTTAACGGAGCGTTGTCGCCGGTTCGTTCCGGCCGCCCGTCTTGTCAAGGGGCGACACCGGGTGCCCGGTGCCCCGCCGTCAGCGGAACGCGACGAGGCGGCTCGCCTTGCCGAGCACCGTGACCCAGCAGGAGAGGGAGGCGTCGGCGGCGCGCTGGACCTCGCCGACCTGCAGGCGGATCAGATCGGCCGGCGTGCGCGCATCCGTCAGGGCCCGGACATGGGCCAGGGCGGCCTCGCCCTCGCCGCGCATGTAGCGGGCGATGGTCGAGCCGATCTCGACCATGTCGAAGCGGTCGGGCGCGGACGCGACGGGATCCTGCATCGGCGCAGGGACGGCCTGGCGATCCGGCGCGACCGTCGCCGCCGGTGCGTGGATCTCGGCCGGCGCAGGGGCCGGATCGTCCGACGGCGCGGCGACGGACGCGTGCGATATGATGTCCGAGGCGATGGCTTCGACCCCCGCCGGCGCCGGGACGACGTCCGGCATTTCGGCCGGCACCTGGGCCGGAAGCGCGTTCGGGGTCTCGACCGACGGCGTCACGAGGGCGTCCGACAGGGCGGTCCCCTCCGGATCCAGCGGCGGTCTCGCTTCCCAGGCCGGGCGATCCCCGCGCGGTCGACGCTGCTTTCCCATGGCGCGCTCTCCTCCTGTCCGCGTCCACCGATCCCGGCGCGGTTCGCCCGCTTGCCGTATCGGGATCGGACCTGTGCGACGCCCGGGCGTCGGATCGTGGGGACCGGCCCGCCTGGTGCGGCCGGATCCCGGGGGCAGCGTCCCGCGATCCGCGCGGATCGGGGGACGGGCGGTCGACCTCAGCGGGCGACGGTCTGGGCGAAGGCGCCGTAATCCTTGGCCTGGGCCTGGAGCGCGGCGAACTGGCTGCGGACGAACTCGGACTGGAGCTCGAACGCCTCGCGCAGGTCCTTCGTGCGCACCAGCTTCTGGGCGAAGTCGAAGGTCGCGTTGGCGTTGGCCTGGGCGTGGTCGAACCCCTTCGCGATCACCGCGCTGAAGGTCGACTGGAAGGTCTGGCCGGAAGCCTGGGCCTGCTCGGCGGCCTTGACGGCGTTCGTCATCATGGTGCCGACGGCGGTCCGGGCCTGGTCGACGCTCTTCTCGGCGAAATCGCGCATCTCGGTCGGCATCTCGAAATTCGGGTTCTGCATGGCTGTCTCCAGGATGATCCTTCGCGCGGGACGCCGGCTGCGTCCGCCGTGACGCGGCTCTATATGTTGCACTGCAACAAGAAGTCAAGTGCAGAATCCGGTGCGAGGCCGGACCGGAAATCCTCGATAAAATGCCGATTCCATGATCTCGGACAGTCACCGCTCAGGGGCTATCGGATTCGGCAGGCTCGTTACCAAGCTAAGCCGTTTATCCAGGTCGCTTCGACCGCTACAGGCGATGGCCGGGGAGGTGACAAAATTTCTTTCCGTTGTCCAGGGGGCCCCGCGCGACGGATAAAATCTATTTTGCATCCTCAGGACGGCTCCAGCCCCGATCCGTGCGCCCCGCCCCTCGGATATTGCAACGCAACAGAGCCGGATCCGAGCAGCCCGGCATAGAGTGCCCGAAGCGCGGCCGCGTGGGCCGCAAGGCTCATGGGCCGGGCGTGGAACTCGGCCCGGGCCCGGGCCCCGAGCTGTCCGGCCACGGCGTCGTCCCGCAGGGCCGTGAAGGCCGCCGCCAGCGGCCCGACCTCCGGGGCGACCACGAAGCCGGTCTGCCCGTGGCGGACCTTCTCGGCGGCCCCGGACCGTTCGGAGGCCACCACCGGGATCCCGGCCGCCAGCGCCTCGTAGACGGTGAGCGGACCGGTCTCGTACCAGCGCGACGGCGCGGCCAGCGCCCGGGCCCGGGTCCGCAGCAGCGCCCAGACGGCCTCGGGCGCCTGCCAGCCGATCACCGTGACGCCGTCCCGGGCGCGCAGTTCCGCTTCCAGGGGGCCGGCGCCGATGAACAGGGCGGGCAGGCCGGCGGCGCGGGCGGCCTCGGCCACGAGGTCGGCGCCCTTCTCCCGGGTCAGGCGCCCGACATAGGCGATCGCGTCGCCGCGGGCGGGCTCCGCCGCGGGCCCGTCCGCCACCCGGACGGGGTTGTCGATCCGGTGGTGCTTGACGCCGGGGCCGCCGAGCCGGTCGCCCAGGCGCCGCCGGCTGGCGTCGCAGACGTGGACGAGGTGGAGCGGCCGCCCCCGCAGCGCCTGCCGCAGGGACAGGCTGCGGGCGACGCGCACGAGCTTGTGCGCACGGCTGCGGGGATCGCAGGGCGCCGCGATGCAGGCCGCCGACAGGGGCGCGAGCCCGCAGGGCTCGGCCCGGTCGAAGCGGTAGTAGACGCCGTTCGGGCAGGCCAGGGCGTAGTCGTGCAGGGTCACGACCAGGGGCACGCCGACCCTCGACAGGACCGGGAAGACCGAAGGCGACAGGGCGCGGGTCCATTGGTGCAGATGGAGGCAGTCCGGCGGCTCCGGGAGGGCGGCCAAGGCCGCCGCGAGCCGGCGCGCCGCGGCGGCGTGCCAGATCCCCGCCGCCGCCGCCCTGGCGCCCCCCAGGGTCCAGATGTCGGGCAGGCCGAGCACGACCCGCCGGATCCGGTCATGGTCGAGCAACGGATCGACCGGGCCCGGGACCGCCTGGATGTAGGTGACGGCGAGGCCGGCCTCGGCGAGGCCGCGGGCCGATTCCAGCGCGACCTTCTCGGCCCCGCCGCTGGCGGCCGCGAACTCGGCCAGGATAACGACATGCATGGACGGGATCTCGGGGCGCGCCTCACCCCGACGAGGATGACGGAAACCGGTTTACGCGGGATCAACCGGGGACGGGTACAGATCGCCGTCCCGGATCGGAGCGGCGGAGTTCCTGACGTGCACGTCGTCCTCGTCGCAGACCACGCCGCGATCAACGGCGGCCAGGCCAAGGTGGCGATCGAATCCGCCCTGGGCCTCGCCGCCCGCGGATTCCGCGTGAGCCTGTTCGCCGCCGTCGGCCCGGTGGATCCGCGGCTGGAGGCCGCCGGCATCCGCGTCGTCTGCCTGGGGCAGGACGACGTCTCCACGGCGCGCAGCAAGCTGGCCTTCGCCGCCCAGGCGATCTGGAACCGGACGGCGGCCCGGGCGCTCGCCCGGGAACTCGCCGCCTGCGATCCCCACGACACCCTGGTCCACGTCCACGCCTTCGCCAAGGCACTGTCGCCTTCGATCGGCCCGGCGCTCCGGGCCTCGGGCCTGCCCTGCCTCTACACGATGCACGAGTTCTTCCTGGTCTGCCCGACCGGCGGCTTCTACGCCTACCCGGAGCAGGCAATCTGCCACCGCACGCCGATGTCGGCCGCCTGCATCGTGGCGAACTGCGACGCGCGCAGCTACCCGCGCAAGGTCGCCCGGATGGTCCGCCATGTCGGGCTCGCGCAGGTGGCCCGGCTGCCGGACCTGTTCGCCCACGTCGTCACGATCAGCGACCTCCAGGAGGGCGTCGTGCGGCCGCTGATGCCCCAGGGAACCGTCTTTCACCGGGTCGACAACCCGATCGCGGTGGCGCAGGCGCCGCTGCACGACGGCGCGCCGGGCGACTTCCTGTTCGTCGGACGGATCTCCACCGAGAAGGGCGCGCCGATCTTCGCCGAGGCGGCCCGGCGGGCGGGGGCGCGGGCGGTCTTCGTCGGCGACGGGCCCGAGCGGGCCGAACTCGCGGCGCGCTACCCGGAGGCCGTCATGCTCGGCTGGCGCGAGGCCGCCGCCGTGCAGGCGCTGATGCGGCAGGCGCGCGCGCTGGTCTTCCCGAGCGTCTGGTACGAGGGCCAGCCGCTCACCGTCTACGAGGCGCTCGCCTGCGGCACCCCGGTGATCGTCAGCGACGCCTGCGCGGGGCGCGAGGCGGTGGTGGACGGCGCGACCGGGTTCTGGTTCCGCTCCGGCGATCCGGAGGCGCTCGCCGCGCATCTGCGCCGCCTGTCCGACGACGGGCTCGCCGCCCGGATGGGCCAGGCCGCCTACGACCGCTACTGGGCGGCACCGCTGAGCCTGGACGCGCATCTCGACCGCCTCGGAGGGGTCTACGAGACGGTCATGCGCGGGGCCGATGCCCGCGGGCTGGTCGCCGCGGCGGCCGGGCACCCGGTCGCGACCGCCGGGTGACGCGGGGGCCGCGCGCGGAAAGATCGGAAACACCCGCCCTCCCTCGCGTTGATCCGCATCGGCACCTTCAGCGTGCCTCCGTCACGGACGAGCGAGCGACATGGCCGACGAGCAGAAGCAGAACGCGACCAAGCCGGGCTTCCAGCAGGGCAGCGCCAAGCCAGGCGATGACAAGCACCCCGAGAACAAGCAGGAAAAGCTCAGCGAGCGCCTGGACGACGCCCTGGAGGAGACTTTTCCGTCGAGCGATCCGGTCTCGGTGAAGATCACCAAGTAGATATCCGGTCGGGAAAACCCGCGGGGCGGTGTCCGTGCTTAGGAACCGCGCCCTCCCTCCCCCCTCTGCGGGGGAGGGAGGGCGTGTGGGAGTTCTGGACTGCTAAACCGATCGACCGGACAACGATCCCGAACCCGATTGTCAACCCGCAAGCCTCTGCAGGCGGCCTTCAGCCGCCCAACCGATCACGCGGCTTCGAGCAGCCGCCGGGCGATCACCTGGGCCTGGATCTCGGCCGCGCCCTCGAAGATCGACAGGATGCGGGCGTCGCACAGGATCCGGCTCACCGGGTATTCCAGCGCGAAGCCGTTGCCGCCGTGGATCTGGAGGGCGTTGTCGGCGGCCGACCAGGCGACGCGGGCGCCCAGCAGCTTGGCCATCCCGGCCTCCAAATCGCAGCGCTTGCCGGCATCCTTCTCGCGGGCCGAGAAGTAGGTGAGCTGGCGGGCGATGTTGATCTCCACCGCCATCATGGCGAGCTTGTCGGCGACCCGGGGGAAGCTGACCAGCGGCTTGCCGAACTGGACCCGCTCCTCGGCGTAGCGCAGGCCGACATCGAGGGCCGACTGGGTGACACCGATGGCCCGCGCGGCGGTCTGAATGCGGGCCGATTCGAAGGTCTGCATGAGCTGGGCGAAGCCTTTGCCCTCGACTTCACCGAGGAGGTTCGCGGCCGGCACCTCGAACCCCTCGAAGGCGAGCTCGTATTCCTTCATGCCCCGGTAGCCGAGCACCTCGATCTCGCCGCCCGACAGGCCCTGGACCGGGAACGGCTCTTCATCGGTGCCGCGGGGCTTCTCGGCGATCAGCATCGAGAGGCCGCGATGGCCCTTCTCCTCGGGCTTGGTCCGGACCAGCACGGTCATGATGTCGGCCCGGACCGGATGGGTGATCCAGGTCTTGTTGCCGGTTATTTTCCACACATCGCCGTCCTTGACGGCCTTTGTGCGCAGGCTCGCGAGGTCGGACCCGGTGTTCGGCTCGGTGAAGACGGCGGTCGGCAAAATGTCGCCGCTGGCGATCTTGGGCAGGAAGCGGTGCTTCTGCTCCTCGGTGCCGCCGCACAGGATCAGCTCCGCGGCGATCTCCGAGCGGGTGCCGAGCGAGCCGACGCCGATATAGGCCCGGGACAATTCCTCCGAGACCACGCACATGGCGGTCTTGGGCAGGCCCATGCCGCCGTATTCCTCGGGGATCGTCAGGCCGAAGACGCCGAGCTCGGCCATCTTGGTGACGATCTCCATCGGGATGTAGGCGTTCTGCAGGTGCCATTCGTGCGCCTGCTCGACCACCTCGGCCTTGCCGAAGCGGCGCATCTCGGAGCGGATCGCCTCCATGTCCTCGTCGAGGCCCGAGGCGCCGACCGTGGCCGAGCCGCCGCCGTCGCGCATCAGCGCCACCAGGGCGGCGCGGTTCTCGGGGGTGTTGCCCTCGGCGATCAGGGTCTCGACCGCATCGGTGCGGTATTGTGCCACCTCCTTGGCGGTGAGGCCGAGGGAGCCGGTGAGGCGGACCATCTCGCCCTGGCTCATCGGGATGCCGGAGAACAGCTGGTCGAGATACTCGCCGGCGCCGATCCGGACGAGGAGCGCCTCGGTCTCGCCGAACCGGCCCTCGGCCTGGAGGCGCTCGGCATAGCCGCCGAGTTCGCTGACCGCCTCGGCGTAGGTGGCGAGCCAGGCAAGCCCGTGGGCGGCGTGCTGCTGGCGTTCGAGCTTGGCCGCATCGATCCGCCCGTCCGTCCCAAGGATCCGTGTGCGGACCCGGCGCGTGGCCTCGGCGACCAGCGCCTTGGCGCTCTCACCGGCGCTCTTAGTCAGGGACACGAGGTCCTGCGGCTCGGTCTGGATGGCGGGGGATGCGGACATGGCTTTTGGCTCGCCTGGCGTTTTATTGGATCGTGTCTTTTAACCTGTCCGGGGCGCAAGCCGAAGCAGATTTCGTTTGGCCCGTCTTGAACTGAAGTTGAAGGCCGGGGATGCGGCAGACATCCGCTCGACTTGGAATGCCGGATCACATCTGGATTCCGGCTTCCGTTCTCGGGCAACGACATCTGCCAGACCCGCGCGTATCCCTCCCCCCTCTGCGGGGGAGGGTGGCCCCTGCGTCAGCAGGGGTCGGGAGAGGGGAGCGACGGTGCCGAACAGGGCGTAGGCCTTCATGGAGCCTGAGACCAATCCGGAAGCCGGGTTCCCCTCTCCCGACCCCCTTCGGGGGCCACCCTCCCCCGCAGAGGGGGGAGGGAGAGAAGCGGCGCCGTTTGCGACGGTTGCTTACGACCTCAGTGCTTCTGCTCGCAGCGGGTCTTCACGTAGGCGCCGTCCTCGCCCCGGAAGCCGGAATTGGCCGCGAGGACCGGCCCCTGGATCAGGCATTCCTGCAAGGTGTGGGCGGGGCCGGTGACCACGTCGATGGCGGTGTCGCGGGAGCAGTCCGGGGCCTGGACCGAGGCGGCGCAGATGAGGGCGACGACGAGGATCTGGTTCATGGGGCCTCCCGGAGCGGCCCGGCTTCTCGGAGGGCGGGCACCAGCAAGCGAAAGGCGCCGGTGCCTGTCAGGGTTCCATCACGCCAGTGCGGCAAGGTCGGCACCGCCCTCGATCGCCTCCGGGCTCGGCACCCGGCCCTCGCCGAGGAGGTGCAGGAACGCCGTGAACGGCGCGTTGCGGCCGATGCTGCAGGCCGCCACGGCGCGGCCCTCCCGGACGTAATAGGCGATGAAGTCCAGCGCCTCCGGATCGCCCTGCAGGATGATCCGCTCGAAATCTGGGGCGTAGCCGCCGTAGTCGAGGCGCTTGTCGCCCTGGTTGCTCCAGAAGAACGGCGCGCCCGAGAAATCGCCCGGTGCCCCCAGGATCGCCCGGGCCGCGTGGGTGCCGTGCTGCTGGGCGAGCCGCCAGTGCTCGATCCGGGCGGTGACCCCGCTGCCGTGCTCCGGGAAGGCCGCGATGTCGCCGGCGATCCAGACGCGGTCGGCGAGCCGCAGGTCGGCCCCCACGGGGATCCCGCCGGTCTCGTCCGGCTCCACGCCGGCGACGATCCCGGTCTCCGGCGCAGCCCCGGCGCCGATCAGGACGAGATCGGCCGGCAGGCTCCCGCCCGCCTCGGTCTCGACGGCGGCGACCCGGCCGGTCCCGGCGATCCGGGCGACGCTCCCGGTCACGAAGGTCACGCCGTTGCCGGCATGGTAGCGCTTCAGGGCCGCCCCCACGGCCTCGCCGAAGCGCTTGGCGAAGGGGATGTCCTCCCGGGACAGGACCGTCACGGCGAGGCCGCGCTTGGTCAGGAAGGCCGCGGCCTCCAGGCCGATGAAACCCGCCCCGATCACCACCACGCGCTTGGCGGACTCGGCGACCGCGCTGAGCCGCACGGCGTCGTCGAGGCTGCGGAGGGTCATCACGCCGTCGAGGTCCTTGCCCTCGAAATCCGGCACCACGGCGCGGCTGCCGGTGGCGATCAGCAGGGCATCGCCCGTGATCGTGCGCCCGTCCGCCAGGGTGACGCGGCGGGCGTCCGGCTCGATCCGGGTGGCCTCGGCCTCGATCCGCTCCACCCCGTGGGCCGCGGAAAAGTCCGGCTCCAGCAGGGTCTTCTCCGCCGGGGTGGGCTTGGCCAGGAACTGCTTGGACAGCTTGGTCCGGTCGTAGGGCGGGTGGGCCTCGCGGCCGACCATGGTGATCGCCCCGGAAAACCCCTCGCGCCGCAGCGTGGTGACGCAGGCGACCGCGGCCGCGCCGGTGCCGACGATGAGGACGCGGGCGACGGGCGTCTCGGCGCGCTTGGCCGGCGCGGGCTCCGGGGTCAGGGTCGCCACGGCCTCGCCGCCCTCGATCCGGACGGGATAGCGCGTGAGCCCGTCCAGCGCCGGCGGCTCCTCCAGGCTGCCGTCGGCGACCGCGAAGGCCGCCTTGTGCCAGGGGCAGTAGAGCCGGCCGCCGCAGATCTCGCCCTTGGCAAGCGGCGCCCCCAGATGCGGGCACTTGGCCTGGAAGGCGCGCACGCCGTCGGCGTCGCGCACGAACAGGACCGCGTCCTCGCCCGCCTTGCCCTCGGCCTTGCCGCCGAGGGGGATGGCATCGAGGGCGATCCGGATCTCGCGGGGCTTGTCCTGGTCCATGCTCGCCTCGCTCGATGCCCGCCCGGGCCGCCGCGGCCCCGCGCACCAAACCGCGAGGCCGCCCGGGGTTTCCGGGGCGCGGGGTCGCAGGCCGGCGCGGGCTCAGCCCTGGTTGGCCACCGCGACCCCGAGGGCGGCCAGCGCCATCCCGGCGCCCTGGAGCGGCGTCAGCACCTCGCCGAACAGCAGGTAGCCGAGCACGGCCGCCACCGGCGGCACCAGGAAGAACAGGGCCGCCACCCCCGCCACCGCGCCCCGCCGGATCAGCGCCAGCAGCAGCAGGATGCCGGCCACCGAATTGACCAGGACCGCCCAGGCGAGCCCCAGCCACAGGGGCGCCACCGGCTCGAACGACGCGCGGCCGAAGGCAAGCGCCAGGGGAATCGCGCAGGCCATGCCGCCGACGAACTGGAGCGTCGCCCCGGCGAGCAGATCGATCCGGCCGCCGGTACGCTTCTGCCAGAGGGTGCCGAGCGTCAGCGCCAGGACCGCCAGGAGGCTGACGGCGAGGGCCCAGGGCGGGATCCCGGACGGGTCGGTGGCGCCGAGTTTCGGGGCGAGCACCAGCCCGGCCCCGGCGAAGCCCATCAGGATGCCGAGGGCCCGCCGGCCGCTGACCCGCTCGCCGAGCAGCGGCCGCGCCAGCAGCGCGGTCAGGAGCGGCTGGAGGCTGCCGACCAGCGCGGCGATCCCGGCGGGCAGCCCGTGGCTCACCGCCCAGAACACCCCCGATAGGTAGATCCCCTGCATCAGGAAGCCCGCCACGACGGGATCGCGCCAGCCGGCCCAATCCCCCGGCCAGCGCACCCGGGACGCCGCGGCGATCCCGGCCAGCACCAGGGCGACGGCGGTGAACCGGAATGCCGTGAAGGCCAGCGGATCAGCGTGCGGCACCACCGCCCGGGCGGAGACGAAACCCGTCGCCCAGATCGGCACGAACAGGGCCGGGAGGGCGCCGGCGGCGCGCGTCGAGGGTCGCGGAGCGTTAAGCATGGCCGTATCTTAAGGCGCCTCCGGGCCGCGAGTCGCAACGGCGATCCGATGCGCCGGTCCGGCGTGGCGCGGGCGCGTCACCGCTTCGTGTTCGGGACCGGATCGCGTCGTCCGCGTTGACGGGCCGGCCCCGGCGCCGTTCATCGGCGTGCCGCGCCGTTCCCGAGGATCGTTGGACACCCGTGAAACCTCTCCGCAGCGGATTACAGGTCATGGGCGTCGCCGCGCAGCGCTTCGTCTCCCATGACGGCTGGGCGATCGCCAGCCACATCGCGCTCTCGACCCTGACCTCCCTGTTCCCGTTCCTGATCCTGCTCGCGGCGCTCGCCGGCCTGTTCGGCACGCAGTCGCTCGCCGACGAGGCCGGGGTGCTGATCTTCGACGCCTGGCCCCGGGAGATCGCCAAGCCGATCGTCGGCGAGGTCCACCGGGTGCTCACCGAGCAGCGCAGCGGCGTGCTGACGCTGGGCGCCCTGTTCGCCCTGTACTTCTCGTCCTCGGGGGTCGAGAGCCTGCGGGTCGGGCTGAACCGGGCCTACGGGCTGCGCGAGAGCCGGCCCTGGTGGCTGACCCGGCTCGAATCGATCGGCTACGTGGTCTGCGGCGCCTTCGCCATGCTGGCCTTCGCGCTGCTCGTGGTGCTGGGCCCGCTGATCTGGCGCAACGTCGTGCTGGTGGCGCCGGGGCTGGAACCCCTGAGCCTGACGGTGGCGATCGGGCGGATCGCCGTCACGGCCCTGCTGCTGAGCGTGATCCTGGTCATCGCCCACAAGTTCGTGGCCGCCGGGCGCCGCTCGATCCTGTCGGTGCTGCCGGGGATCGGGGTGACGCTGGTCCTGTGGTTCTTCGCGGGCCTCGGCTTCGGCTTCTACCTCGACCGGTTCTCGAACGCCTACGCGTCGACCTACGGGGGCTTGGCCACCGCGATGGTGTTCCTGGTGTTCCTGTACTGGCTCGCCGCCATGTTCCTGTTCGGCGGCGAGATCAACGGCACGGTGATCGCCGCCCGCCGCAGCCGTCTTCAGGCGAAGATGCTGGCGCGGCGCGCCGAGATGGAGGGACGATGGACGGGATCGAGCACCTGAGGATCCGCGCGAACGGCGCGGACCTGCACGTCGCGCGCTGCGGCACGGGGGCGCCGCTGCTGCTGCTCCACGGCTGGCCGGAATTCTGGCTGACCTGGGAGCCCGTGATGGAACGGCTCGCGGCCCGACACACCCTGATCGCCCCGGACCTGCGCGGCTTCGGCGACAGCGACAAGCCCGAAGGCCCGTTCGGGGCGGCCGATCAGGCCGCCGACATGGTCGCCCTGCTCGACGCCCTCGGGATCGCGCGCGCCGGCATCGTCGGCCACGATGTCGGCGGGGCGGTGATCCAGGCGCTCGCCCGGGCGCACCCGGAGCGCTGCGCCGGCCTGGTCCTGTTCGACTTCGTCTATCCGGGCATCGGCCCCCGCCTCGGGGCACCCGACCGCCTGAACGAGATCTGGTACCAGTCCTTCAACCAGATGGACCTGGCGGTGCAGCTGGTCGACGCCAGCCGGGCGAGTTGCGCCGCCTATATCGGCCATTTCCTGCGGCATTGGTCGCACCACAAGGATGCGTTCGACGGGGTGCTCGACGCCTTCGTGGACAATTTCCGGAAGCCCGGAAACCTCGCGGGCGGCTTCGCGCATTACCGGGCGGCCCATGCCGGGCGGGTGGCGATGCTCAAGGGCGAGGCCCCGCCCCTGCCGCCGATCGCGGTGCCGACCTGCGTGCGCTGGGCCGAGCACGACCCGATCTTCCCCTCCGCCTGGACCGACCGGCTGGGCGAGACCTTCTCGGATCTCGACCTGGCGCTGTTCCCCGGCGTCGGCCACTTCCCCCACCGGGAGGATCCCGACCGGGCGGCGGAGGCGATCGCGGGGTTCTTCGCGCGGATCGGGTGGGTGTGAGGCATCGCCCGTCCCGGCCGCGCCCCGACGACCCCAAAACATTTCCGATCGCCGCGGAACCCGGCCGCGATCGGGACGTTACGCGCGGGCGAGGCCCGGAAACGGGCTCGCGGGAGGGCGCCGGGCACGGTGTCCGGCGTCGCTTGTAGTCACGTTGCTCATCGGAGGATGTGGTTATGAGGACTTACGACGTTTCGCCCCTGTTCCGGTCGTCCGTCGGGTTCGACCGGCTGTTCGAGTTGCTCAACCAGGCCGAGCGGGTCGAGCCTTCGGCCGCCTGGCCGCCCTACAACATCGAGAAGGTCGCCGAGGACCAGTACCGCATCACCATGGCGGTGGCGGGCTTCACCCCCGACGAGATCGAGCTGACGCAGCAGGACACCACGCTCCTGGTTACCGGCCAGAAGGCGGCCCCGGAGGGCGAGAAGCACTATCTCCACCGCGGGATCGCGGCGCGCGGCTTCCGGCAAACGTTCAACCTGGCCGAGCACGTGAAGGTCGTGGGCGCGACCCTGGAGAACGGGCTGCTCACCGTCGCGCTGCGGCGCGCGGTGCCGGAGGCCCTGAAGCCCCGGCGCATCGCCATCGGCGGCGTCTCGACGCCCTCCGGGCAGGACAATGCCCCGGCGCAGATCGCACCCGAGCGGCCGGTTCACGGCGAAACCCGGCGCGACGCCAAGGCGGCCTGATCCCGGTCACCTCCTGGACCGGGAGACGACACCTCCGCGCGGGTCCCCGGACCCCGGGGCCCGCTTCCGCAACGGCACCCCTTGCGATGGCGTGACAACCATGAGCGTGAGAGATCTGATTCCCTGGACCCGCAGCACCGGCGCCCCGGCAGCGGGCGGGTTGGCAGCGGGCGGCTTGGCAGCGGGCGGGTTGGCGACCGAGCCGGCGAGCCCGTTCCTGACGCTGCACCGCGAGATGAACCGCCTGTTCGACGACGTGTTCGGCGGGTTCGGCGGCACCCCGAGCCTGCCCGGCCGGAGCTTCGGCTGGCCGAATCTGACGGAGGCGGAGGGCGCGCTGCGCGTCTCCGCCGAGCGCCGGGCCTCGACGAGGCCGACGTCGAGCTCCTCATTGCGGACGGCGTGCTCACCCTGAGGGGCGAGAAGCGCGCCGAGACCACCGACACGGCGCGCGGCTGCTCGGAGCGCAGCGACGGCCGCTTCGAGCGGTCGATCGCCCTGCCCGTCGCGGTGCAGGAGGACAAAGCCGAGGCGACCTTCCGCGACGGCGTCCTCACCGTGACGCTGCCCCGCGCGGCCGCGGCGCCGGAGCGCCGGCGCCGCATCCCGATCAACGGCACCGGCGGCGCGACGGCGACGCACTGAGCGCCACCGCTCCGGCCGGCTTCGGGCCGAACGCAGGACGCGGCGGCCGGCGCGGACCGTGCCGGCCGCCCCAGCCTTTGCCCGAATGCGGAGGATTCCATGCAGCAGAGCGACACCACTTCCACCCGGTCCGGCCGGGTCCGGACCGGGATCGAGCGCCTCGGCCCGATGGCGGCGGCCCATCTCCGGGCGGCCGCGGTCGACCCCTTCGCGGCCTTCGTGGCGCCGGGCGACGTCTTCCGGCACCCCCGCGAGGTGCTGGCCTATCCCGGCCTGTCGCCCGGCGAAAAGCGGGCGATCCTGGCCTCCTGGGCCTCCGACGCCCGGGCGGTCGAGGCCTGCCCGACCCTGCGCTGCCTGCCGGGCTGCCGGGCCGAGCCCGTCCCGGTCGACGCGGTCCTGGCGGCGCTCCAGGCCCTGGACCAGGGCCCGGCCGCGCCGGCCCCGCGCCGGCCATCAATCCGGGCGGCCGTCACCCGCCGCGGGCGGACGGCGCCCGAACCCGTCCTGAACTGAACCCGGAGGGCCTTCGATGACGACATTCGACCTGAAGGATCGGCACCCCGTCCCGGGGCGCCTGTGGCGGGCCTGGGCCCGCGCCCCGGCGGGCGAGACGAACCGGACCGTCCTGGGCGGCTGGCTCCTGTCCGCCCTGCTGTGCGTGGCCCTGGCGGCGCCCTGCCCGCCGCCGGCCCTGCCCTGGGTCGCGGCCGGATTGCTGAGCCTGTCGGGCTTGGCGTGGCTCGCCGTCGCCCTCGTCCGGGGCGGGCCGCCGGCGGCGTCCCCGAACCTGACCGCCTGGGACGCCGCCCTGCTGTCCGTCGCGGCGAGCTTCGGCGTGCAGGCGGCCGCGCGGCTCGGGCTCCTCGGCGCCTGACCCGCGCCGGCAAATCCCCAAGACACACCGCGCCCCGGAACGCGCGCACCGGCTCCCGGGACGAGGCGGAGCCGGGGCTCGGGCGCACCGGCCCGGCTCCGGTTTCCGATACGAGGCCGAGATCGGTTTGGGAGGTCCCCATGGAGGAACGGACAATCGGATTGGACCACAACACCCGGCACCCGGTCCCCCGGATGGCCGGAACCGGATGGCCGGGGCGGGCGGGCGCGCCGGATCTGCCGGACCTGGAGCGGGCCCTGGTCAACCCGGCGGCGGTGTTCGCCTCCCCCGCGGAGGTGCTCGCCCATCCGCGGCTGCTGCGCGCCTGCAAGCGGGAAATCCTGCGGCGCCGGGCCTGGGACGAGTACCTCAAGGAGGTGGCCGCCGCCGAGGGCATGGCGGAGGGCGAGCCGTCGCAGCTCGACGCCGTGAAGGCCGCCCTCCTGGCGCTCGGCGAGACCGGACACCCCCACCCCGCGGCCCCGGCCGCGGCGATCCCCGCATCCTGGGCGGCCGCGCGCGCCGCCGCGTGAGGGATGGTGAAAGGTCTGGGCCCGCGCCCGGGCCGTCAGCCCCCGGTTCCGGGCTCCGGGGCGGGGCACGAGAACCGGAACTCCGTGGCCGCCGTGAAGGTCTCCCCCGGCCGGAGCACCGCCGAGGGGAAGTCCGGCTGGTTCGGGGCGTCGGGAAACGCCTGCGTCTCGAAGCAGACCCCGTCGCCGGAGCGGTAGAGGCGTCCGGACGGGCCGGTCAGCGTGCCGTCGAGGTTGTTGCCGCTGTAGAGCTGCAGCGCCGGCTGCGTGGTCCACACGTCGAGCCGGCGCCCGCTGCCGGGATCCAGGCAGGTGGCGGCCGGCCGCAGGGTCCCGGCGGGGCCGCGCAGGGCGAAGGTGTGGTCGTAGCCCTTGGCGTAGGCGAGCTGCGGATCCCCGTCGCGGATCCGCGCCTCCAGGGGGCGCGGCGTGCGGAAATCGAACGGGGTGCCGTCCACCGGCCAGAGCGCGCCGGTGGGGATTTGGGTCGCGTCCGTGGGCGCGAACGCATCCGCCTCGACCTGCACGACGTGGCCGAGGACGCTGCCCGCCCCCTCCCCGGCGAGGTTGAAATAGCTGTGGTTGGTGAGGTTCAGGACCGTCGGCCGGTCGGTCACGGCGGCGTAATCGATCCGCAGCACGCCGTCCGCCGGCAGGCTGTAGGTCACGCGGACGTCGAGGGTGCCCGGAAACCCCGCCTCCCCGTCCGGGGAGCGGCGGCTCAGGACGAGGCGCGTCGCATCGGACGATTCCACCCGCCACAGGCGCCGGCCGAAATTCTCCGGGCCGCCGTGCAGGGTGTTGGGGCCCTCGTTGATTGGGAGCTGGTAGCTGTGCCCGTCGAGGCTGAAGCGCCCGCCGGCGATGCGGTTGGCGTAGCGGCCGACGATCGCGCCGAAGCTCGGGCTCACGGTCTCATAGCCCGCCAGGGTGTCGAGGCCGAGGACGACGTTGGCCGAACGGCCGGCCCGGTCGGGCACCTCGATCGCCGTGACGACCGCGCCGAACGCGATCACGGCGACGCGCAGGCTTCCCCGCACCAGCACGTGCCGGTCGACCGCCTGCCCGTCCGCTGTGCGCCCGAAACATTCACCCGCCATGCGGTCTCCTCCACGCTCCACCCGCGCTGAACGACCCGCCGCCGCGGCGCAGACCGGTCCGGCGTGACGGCTGTATCAAGGATTTGCAGCCGTTGCCGAATGCATCGGGATCGGCGACGCGCCGAAGATGTAGACCTGGATAACCCAGTGCCTCCGTCGAGAGGCGGCTCGCGACCCGTTGCGGGCCCCGGGAATGTCGGCTGAAAGACAATGGCAAATCGGCTGCGCCTGACTCGGAAGCTGATGCTGAGCAATCCAGTTCTTATCGAAGCTCGGCCTGCGCTGGTCGAGATGCTTCGGTTTTTTCGATGTCTACGAGTCATACGCCAAACATACGGGATAATTTTTAGATCACCTGTTTAGCGGTGTTGGCTAATGGCGCAGTCACCCTCGAGCCTCGCAGGTGAGACCGCTGCGCCTCTCCTGCCTTTGATGCGGCGCCATTGTCTCCATTGCTGATTTTTAATCAAATAGTCATGAGATAAAAAGACCCAAACTATATTATAGGCGCATGGGATTGATCGTACCAATAAGGTCAAAGATCCCACTTCTAGCTCAAATGGAACAATCCCGATGGCTCACCAGAGATCACTCGCCGCAGCACTCGTGCTCACGACCCTCCTCGGTGGCACCGCATTCGCGGCCGAGCAAGCGGCCCAGGCGAACGCCGCGCAGACCAGTATGGTCGGCAAGGATGTCGGCAAGCTCTCGAAGGACGGCGCGCAGGGCTTCAGAGACCTCCAGCTCACGCGCCTCGCCATCTTCGAGGCGAACCCCGCCCAGGCCAAGGACTTGATCGGCAAGACGCAGGCGGCCTTCGCCAAAGCGAAGACCGACGATGCGCAGTTCAACAAGGCGGAGGCCGATCTCAGGACACAAGCCGACCTCGCGGGCCACAAGGCCACGACCCCGGCCACGACGACCGAGGCCAAGCCGGCCTCTCAGGAACAGATCGCCTGGGTGCCGGTCGATGCGCAGTTGACCCTGGGTGACGACTTCGTTGCCACGCCCGAGAAGGCCTCCGCGGTGACCGAAGCGAATAAGAACCTCGCCCAGGGCGACCAGAAGGGCGCACTGGAGAAGCTCAAGCTCGCCCATGTCGACGTGAACTTCACGATGGCCGTCCTACCGCTGAACAAGACCATCTCCGATGTCGATCAGGCGGCCACGCTGATCGGCCAGGGCAAGTATTACGAAGCCAACGCAGTCCTGAAGACGGCCCAGGACAGAGTCCGCTTCGATATGATCGATGCCATCGCGCTCCCGCAGACGGGTAACGCCGCCGCGAACACCGACGCGTCGCAGGCGCATGGCTCCGCCGCGGGCGCTAAAGCCGGCAAGTAGCAGCATTCTGGTCGTCCGGCGCATCGCAGGGTGCGCCGGTCGGTCCGCCTACGGGGCGCTGCCAACCTGCCTGCACCTTCGCGGCGCCGACCTTCCGATCCACCCCTCTGCCGGGCCTCAGAGCAGCGGCGGGCGCGAGGCTGTATGTCGGTTTCCGAGCAGCCACTCAGGACGGCTTTCGGGAAGTGCTGAGAGCGGCCGGGGTGTCCGACAGGGTTCGGATCCGGAACGCCCGCATCAGGGCGATGGATCAGAGTCCGCTCTCCACCCCGACCCGCCCCCGCGCGTGCGCCCTCACGCGCCGTCGTGCGACAGCTACCGCTTCCACACGCCGAGCCGCTCGCTCCGGGCGTGGTCCTCGGCCGCGACCAGTTCGGGGCTCGCCTCCGGGGAGGCGCGGCCGCCGCCGTTGAACAGCACCACCTCGGAGATGTCGCGCCCGTCCACGAGGCAGTTCAGGGTCGCGCTGCCCGGCGCCGGCTGACAGGTCACCGGCCGGGTGCCGATGTAGCGGGCCAGCTCGTCCGCCTGGCCGCCCCGCACCCACTCGACGCCGAACAGGTGCACGACCTTGCCGCCGACCTTGAGGGTCGCGGTGTCGATCACCTGGGCCTGCCCGGTCACGGCGTTCGGCGGCAGCGGCGCGTCGGGCTCGGGATCGCCGGCGGTCTCGGGGGGCGGCGTCACGGTATCGGGGGCGGCAGGGGCAGGCGAGGCAGGGGCAGGCGAGGCGGTGGGCGGCACGCTCGGGGCGGCGCCGTTCGCCGTGTCCGTCCGGGCCGGAGCCGCGGGGCGCGCGGAGTCGGGGGTTTGGCCCTCCAGGACGAGCCCCGCGGCGATCACCGCCGCCAGGGTACCCGCGCCCGCACCCAGAAGCCAGCGGCGCTGCCGGCGCGCGCCGTCGTCCATCGGGGCCCCGCCGAAGCCGAGCCGATCGCGCAGGTGGTCCAGGCCGTCGCGGACCGTCTCCCCGAACCGGCCGGGCCCGGCATTCCAGGCCGCCGCCGGATCCGGCTCTCGGGGGGCTCCTTGGGGACTTTCCTGGGGCGCGCCGCCGGCCGCGTCGGCGCTGGCGGGGGGGCGGCCGAACCGGCCGCGCAGGCGCGTCCCCAGGGTCGCGAACCGGCCGGCGGCGCTCTGGGCCAGCACCCGGCCCTGCTCGGAGGAGCGCTCCGCGAGGGAGCGGGCCCGCTCGGACTGGGTCCCGACGAAGCGCGCGGTGGCGGCCGTCATCTCGTAGGCGCCGCTCAGCAGGACCGAATCCCGGACCTCCTCGGCGGTGGCCGGAGCCGGCTCCGCCTCGGGGGGCAGGAACAGGGCGGGATGCCGCTCGCGCAGCTCCGCGACCAGATCGGCCAGGGTCATCGGCTCGGCGGTGTCACCCCGCAGGCGCACGGCGCCCTGCCGGTCGAGCACGCGGATACCGGTGCCCGCCGCGTCGGGGACGCTCGCGGCCTCGGCCAGGAGTTCGAGGGTCCGGATGGCCACGGGGCGCGGACGGGCATGGGCAACCGCGGCCCGGATCGCCGCGCGCAGGGCGCTCCGGTCGGGACCGTCGAGCACCGGACGGGCCGGGTCCGCCTCCTGTTTCGCCACAACCGTTGAAGACGTCATGCACCCGATCCCGGCCTCACCGGCGCGCGGCCCGGAGCCCGCCCGATGGGGCCCAACCGGGAGCGCCTCACGCAACGTCCGAGCGCCGGGATCTATCCCTTAGCGCATCGTCCCGGACGCCGGAACCGGGGGCGGCTCCGGCCCGTCCCGCGGCGGCGGGATGGTGCCGGGGGACTCTCACGCCTTGCCGGGGGAGGCGGCCAGGGTCCCGGCCTGGATGCTCCGCCGCAGGACGCGCCCGGTCTCGCCCAGGATGTAGGGCCGCGTCCCCGCGAAGCCCACCTCCAGGATCAGCTCGGCCTCGCCGCTGGAGACGGCACCGCGCCCCGGATTGGCCGTGCGGAAGGCGACGAGGGTGCGGATCGTGCAGGTCTCGGCATCGCAGGCGGTGCGCATCGCCCGCGGCTCGTAGCGCCGCTCGGGCCAGCGCTGGACGAAGCTGCGCTTCTCGGCCACGAGCGCCGCCGTCGTGACCGGCCGGCCGTAGAAGCGCACGCGGGTCGCGTAGAACTGGGTCGCGGCGCCGACCATGGTGTCGTTGGAGCCCGAGACGGTGGCGAGGTAGCTCGCCGTCAGCGCCCGGGCCGCGGCGGCGCGCTCGGCGGACGCCCCCGGCGCCGGGGCGAAGGCGGCCGGCGTCTCCGCGAGCCGGTGCGGATGACCGGCATGGCGGCGCAGGGTCTCCCGGACCGGCGGACGCTCCAGGGCGGCGGCCCGCCTCGGACCCGGCGCCCGCGTCGCCGCGGCCTTCGGCAGGACGTCCTCGGACGGTTCCGGCGTGGCGGCCTGACGGACCGGACCCTCGGTCTGGGCCTTCACCGGCGCCCGGCCGGAATCCGGCGGATTGGCCGCCGCCTTCATCGGCTCCCGTGCGGGTTCCTGCGCGGGCCCCTGCGCGGCACCGGGCGCGGGCGCGGCGGCCCGGGGCGGCGGGTCGACCCAGGCCGCCCGGGGCGCCGTGCCCTGCTGGGCCGCGGCGGCGCCGGCGAAGGCGAGCGGCAGGACCAGGCCGAGGGCCAGGGCCGGGGTTCGGGCGGGGCGTGTGGCGGACATCGGTGTCTTCCTGGCGGCCGGGGCGGGCCTCATCGGGAACGCGCCCGTGTGGGGGAGGGGTTCCACGATCGTCCCGGGCGCGCCACACATCCTGCCAGATTGCGCGGCGGCGACCAGCCCTGGATTGCGGGGATGATGGGGTTGCGTTCGCGCGTTTGGGTACCAAGTCGGGGACAATTCCGGCCTTGGCCGTCTGGCCCGGGCCGCACCCAGGTTCCCATCCCGCCCGCCCCCGCCGCCGCGCCCCGAGGATCCTGTGGCCCGATCCGAACTCCAGGCCCGCCCGACCCCGCGATCCGGGGCCCCCCGATGAGCGCCGCACCGCGCCGGGCCCTGCTGATCTGCAACGCCAAGGCCCGCAACGGCGGCCTCGACCTCGAGGCCGTGCGCGCGATCCTGCGCGCGGGCGGAATCGAGCCGGAGGAGCCGCCGCCGGACGCCGATTGCCGCGACACGATCCGCAACCGGGCCGGTTCGATCGATCTGGTCATCCTCGGCGGCGGCGACGGCACCATGAATTTCGCCGCCCCGGCCCTGGTGGAGAGCGGCCTGCCGCTGGCCATCCTGCCGCTCGGCACGGCCAACGATCTCGCCCGCTCCCTCGACCTGCCCCTCGATCCCCTGGCAGCGGCCCGCTTCATCCCGACCGCCGCGGCGCGGCCGGTGGATCTCGGCTGGGTCAACGGCCATTATTATTTCAACGTGGCGAGCGTCGGCTTCTCGGCCGAGCTCGCGGGGGAGCTCACGGCCAAATCGAAGAAGACCTGGGGGGTGCTCGGCTACGCGGTGGCGGCGGTGCGGGTGCTGCGCCGGGTCCGGCCCTTCACGGTGACGATCGAGCACGACGGCACGGTGGAGAAGGTCACGACCATCCAGGTCTCGGTGGGCAACGGCCGGCACTACGGCGGCGGCATGACCGTGGCCGAGACCGCGGCGGTGGATGACGGCAAGCTCGACTTCTACAGCCTGGAGATCGACCATTGGTGGCGGCTGATCGCCCTGCTGCCGGCCCTCCGGCGCGGCACCCATGGCCGGGCCGCCGACGTGCGCGCCTTCCACGCCCAGGAGATCCGGATCTCGACCCGCAGGCCCCGGCCGGTGAACACCGACGGCGAATTGACCACCCACACGCCGGCCCATTTCAAGGTCGTCCCGAAGATCCTGCAGGTCTTCGCACCGGAGCCCGTGCGCCGCGCCCCCGGCTTCGACCTCGCCGCCCTCGGCGACCGCCTGTTCCCGACCAGCGAGGCCCCCAAGCCGTGACCGACCTGATCCACCTCGCCAGTCAGCCCGCGATCTGGGCTGCCCTCGCGACCCTCGTGGTGATGGAGGTGGTGCTCGGCATCGACAACCTGATCTTCATCTCGATCCTGACCAACAGGCTGCCGCCCGAACAGCAGACCCGGGCGCGGCGGATCGGGATCGGCCTGGCGCTGGTGCTGCGGCTGGGACTCCTCGGCACCGTGGCGTTCATCGTGCACCTGACCGAGCCGGTCGTCTCGGTCCTCGGCCAGGACTTCTCCTGGCGCGACCTGATCCTGATCGGCGGCGGCCTGTTCCTGCTGTGGAAGGCCACCAAGGAGATCCACCACAGCGTCGATCCCGAGCCCGAGGCGGAGGAATCCGGCGGCGGCCTCGGCTTCGGCGCGGCGATCGGCCAGATCCTGCTCCTCGACCTGGTCTTCTCGATCGACTCGATCATCACGGCGGTGGGCATGACCGCGCACGTGCCGGTGATGATGGTGGCGGTGATCGTCGCCGTGACGGTGATGCTGGTCGCCGCCGAGCCGCTCTCGGCCTTCATCGCCCGGAACCCCACGGTGGTGATGCTGGCGCTGGGATTCCTGATCATGATCGGCATGGTGCTGATCGCCGAGGGGTTCGGGGCGCACGTGCCGAAGGGCTACATCTACACGGCCATGGCGTTCTCGGCCGGCGTCGAGGGGCTCAACATGCTGGCCCGGCGGCGGCGGCGGGGCGCCAGGGGCGAGGCTCGGGCGCCGGCCGGTCAGGTCGGGCGCGCCTGATGCGGATCCGCGCGGCGCTCTGCCTGCTCGTCCTGTCCGCCCCGGCGCGCGCGGAGCCGCAACCGATGCCCCCCGATTCCGCGATCCTGCACGACCTCGCCCCCACCGGCACGCTCCGGGCGGCGATCAATCTCGGCAACCCGGTCCTGGCGCAGGGCGGCGCGGAGGCTCCGGCGGGCGTGTCGGTCGACCTGGCCCGGGCGCTGGCGCAGAAACTCGGCGTGCCGGTGGCGTTCGTGACCTTCCCGGGGGCGGGGGCGGTCTCGGGCTCGGCAGCGTCCGGCACCTGGGACATCTGCTTCCTGGCGATCGACCCGAAACGGGCCGAGGGCATCGCCTTCACGGACCCCTACGTGCTGATCACCGGCCGCTACCTCGTGCCGGCCGCCTCGCCGATCCGGACCCTGGAGGCGGTCGACCGCCCGGGCGTGCGGGTCTCGGTGGGCCGCGGCAGCGCCTACGACCTGTTCCTGAGCCGGAGCCTGCAACACGCGACCCTGGTGCGGGCGCCGACTTCCGCCGAGGCGGTCACGGCCTTCGCGCGGGACGGGCTGGAGGTGGCGGCCGGGGTCGCGCAGCCGCTTGCCGCCTACGCCGCCAGCCATCCGGAGGTGCGGCTGCTGCCGGGGCATTTCATGGAGATCCCGCAGGCGACGGGCCTGCCGGTCGGGCGCCCGGCGGGGGCGGCCTACCTCGCGGACTTCATCGCGCGGGCAAAGCGCGAGGGGCTCGTGCGCCGCGGCCTCGAGGCCAGCGGGCAGGATCCGAGGCTGGCGGCGCCGTAACGGATCAGGCCGCCTCGACGACCTGAATGCGAAGTGCGAGGCCTGTCGCGCTGGCGATATTGACCAGCGCATCCAGGGAGAACTTGTCGACTTTGCCACGCATCAGGTCGTTGAGACGGGGACGCGTCAGGCCGAGCCGCGCCGCTGCCTTCTCCTGCGGCAGGTTCCACGTTCGGATGCGTTCCCGGATGGCCAGCAACAGGTCGGCACGGGCCGTCATGTTGGCAGCCTCAATGGGCGTATCGGTCAAAGCTTCGAACACGCTGACGAAGGTTTGTGCGGTCATGTCCGAGCGTTCCAATGCCTGCGGGCTTCAGGCGGCGGCCAAATGTGCCAAATCCGCGCCCGCCGAGAGACACTCCTTGGTATCGAGAATCTCGATGGCAACAACGCGGCCCTCTACGTCGAAATCTAGAATGATGCCGGGTCGGACCTCCTCACTATCACGCACCACAGTATCGGCGAAGCGGAGATACAGGGCGTCAGCCTCTAGATCGTATCAACCTTTCACATCTGCGCCTTCAGCCGCGATCGAGGAAGAGCGAGCGCGTGCGAGACGTCAACGCCGGTTTTTCCAACATGCGCCCTGCGCTGAGCCCTCACCACCGAGGCACCCCTGCCATTTCCAATCCTCCACCTCATCCTGAGGTGCCGAAGCGCAGCGGAGGCCTCAAAGGAGCCCTCCAGGGATCGCAGCGCCTTCTGGAGCCCTCCTTCGAGGCCCGCTTCGCGGGCACCTCAGGATGAGGCCGAGGATTGGAGAAACGCTTTCTGAACGGCTCTCTGAGTCGGCACGGAGCGGACTCCTGCATCGAACCTCGGCCGGGGTAGAATCTTCAAACCACCAGATTCACGATCCGCCCCGGCACCACGATCACCTTCCGCGGCGCCTTGCCCTCCAGCACCCGCTGGACCGCCTCCAGGGCCAGCGTCGCCGCCTCGACCGCCTTGGCGTCGGCGTCGCGCGGCACGGTCACGTCCGCCCGCTTCTTGCCGTTGATCTGGACCGGCAGGGTGATCTCGTCCTCGACGAGCAGCCCGGCCTCCGCCTCCGGCCAGGGCGCCTGCGCGGCGAGGCCGGAGCGCCCCAGAACCAGCCAGCACTCCTCTGCCAGATGCGGCATCATCGGTGCGATGAGCTGGACCAGGATGCCAGCCGCCTCCGTGGCGGCCGCGGGCGTGACCGGACCGCGCAGGCCATCCTCCAGGGCGTTGGCCAGGGTGTAGATGTGGGCGACGCACCGGTTGAAGCGCAGGCGCTCGATATCGTCCTGCACGGAGGCCAGGGCCCGGTGGGCGGCCTTGCGCAGGGGCAGATCGGCGGCGCCGTCTCCCGTCGCCTGTCCGGCGGCGTTGACCAGCCGCCAGACCTTCTGGACGAACCGGGCGGCGCCCTGCACCCCCTCCTCGGTCCAGATCACGTCGCGCTCCGGCGGCGAATCGGACAGCATGAACCAGCGCGCCGTGTCGGCCCCGTAGCTCGCGATGATGTCGTCCGGGTCGACCACGTTCTTCTTGGACTTCGACATCTTCTCGATCGGGCCGATCGCGATCGGCGCCTGAGTTTTCACGTGAAACGCGCGGCGCTCGCCCTCCTCGGTGGTGAAGCGGATCTCGGCCGGGGTCACCCAGGCGCCGGCGGCGTCCTTGTAGGTCTCGTGGACGACCATCCCTTGCGTGAACAGCCCGGCGAAGGGCTCGGACACCCCGGACCAGCCGGTCTCGCGCATCGCCCGCATGAAGAACCGGGCGTAGAGCAGGTGCAGGATCGCGTGCTCGATGCCGCCGATATACTGGTCCACCGCCAGCCAATGGTCGACCACGGCCCGGTCGGTGGGGGCGTCGGTGAGCCAGGGCGCGGTGAAGCGGGCATAGTACCAGGACGAATCGACGAACGTGTCCATCGTGTCGGTCTCGCGCCGGGCCGGGGCGCCGCAGCGCGGGCAGGGCACGTCGCGCCAGGCCCGGTCGCGCTCCAGCGGGTTGCCGGGCTGGTCGAAGGAGACTTCGTCCGGCAGCTTCACCGGCAGGTCGGAGACCGGCACCGGGACCGGGCCGCAGGACTCGCAATGGATGATCGGGATCGGGCAGCCCCAGTAGCGCTGGCGCGAGACGCCCCAGTCGCGCAGGCGGAACTGGACCTTGCGGGTCGCGACCCCCTCCCCTTCGAGCCGCCGGGCCACGGCCTCGAAGGCCGCGTCGGTGGTCATGCCATCGAGGAAGCGCGAATGGATCATCCGCCCATCCTCGACATAGGCGGTGTCGGTGATGACGAACGTCGCCGGGTCCTGGCCCTCGGGGCAGACCACCGGGGTGTTGCCGAGCCCGTACTTGTTGGCGAAGTCGAGGTCGCGCTGGTCGTGGGCCGGGCAGCCGAACACCGCGCCGGTGCCGTATTCCATCAGCACGAAATTCGCCACGTAGACCGGCAGCTCCCAGGACGGGTCGAGGGGGTGGCGCACGGTCAGGCCGGTGTCGAAGCCGTGCTTCTCGGCGGTGTCGATCGCGGCCTGCGCGGTGCCGGTGCGGCGGCATTCCTCGATGAAGGCCTGGAGGCCGGGCCTGTCTGCGGCCAGCGCCGCGGCGAGCGGGTGATCGGCGGCGATCGCCAGGAACTTGGCGCCGAACAGCGTGTCGGGCCGGGTCGTGTAGACGGTGACCGAATCGGAGGCGCCGGCCACCGGACGGGCCAGGGCGAACCGGACTTCCAGCCCCTCGGAGCGGCCGATCCAGTTCTTCTGCATCAGCCGGACCTTTTCCGGCCAGCGGTCCAGCCCGTCGAGGGCAATCAGCAGATCCTCGGCGAAGTCGGTGATCTTGAAGAACCACTGGGTCAGCTCGCGCTGCTCGACCAGGGCGCCAGAGCGCCAGCCGCGCCCGTCGATCACCTGCTCGTTGGCCAGCACCGTGTGGTCCACCGGGTCCCAGTTCACCTTGGCGGTGCGGCGGGTGACGAGGCCCTTGTCCAGGAAGTCCAGGAACATGCGCTGCTGGTGCTTGTAATAATCGGGGTCGCAGGTGGCGATCTCCCGGCTCCAGTCCAGCGACAGGCCCATGGCCTTCAGCTGGTCGCGCATCGACGCGATGTTGGCGTAGGTCCAGTCCCGCGGGTTGACCTTGCGCTCCATGGCGGCGTTCTCGGCCGGCAGGCCGAAGGCGTCCCAGCCCATCGGGTGGAGCACGTTGAAGCCCCGGGCGCGCTTGTAGCGGGCGACCACGTCGCCCATGGCGTAGTTGCGGACATGGCCCATGTGGATGCGCCCCGACGGGTAGGGGAACATCTCCAGCACGTAGTATTTCGGCCGGCCGTCGGCATTGTCGGTCTCGAACAGGCGCCGCTCGGCCCAGGCCTCCTGCCAGCGCGGCTCGGCATCCTTGGCGTTGTAACGCTCGACGGGCTGGGGGGCGGTGCTGGTCATGGATCCGGCGGAATGAGGGGCTCGTCGGCCGTTCCGGGGAACACCGACGGCACGGTGGATCCGCGATAGCATATCTGCGCCGGAGCCGGTCAACGCAGGGCGCGATTCGGGCTTGCGCGGGGCGCGCCAGCACATAGGTCGATGAATAACACGATACACGAGGGCGGCCGTCTCCGGCCTGTTCCAACCCAACCCCCCTCATCCTGAGGTGCCCGCGAAGCGGGCCTCGAAGGAGCCCTCCAGGGATCGCGCGGCTGGCTGGAGGGCTCCTTCGAGGCCTCCGCTACGCTCCGGCACCTCAGGATGAGGGGATGGGTTGGACAGCTGGTCGCGGGAGGGCGCCGCATCGTCATCGTGTCGGCTTCCGGCAGCGTTAGGACAAACCCATCATGGACGACGCGATCACCGCCCCGAACGCCCTGCCCACGGACGGGATGGGTCACCCGACCGCGAAGCTGCCGGTCGGACAGGCCGACGTGGCGGCCGGGCTCGCCGAGGTGCGGGCCGCCATCGCCCAGGCGGCCGAGGATTCGGAGCGCGACCCGGCGACGGTGCAGCTGGTCGCCGTCTCCAAGACCGTGCCGGCCGCGGGCATCCTGCCGGCGCTCGAGGCGGGGCAGCGGGTCTTCGGGGAGAATTACGTCCAGGAATCCACCGCGAAATGGCCCGACCTGCGGGCCCGCTACCCGGATGTCGAGCTGCATCTCGTCGGCCCCTTGCAATCCAACAAGGCCCGGGAGGCGGTCGCCCTGTTCGACGTGATCCACGCCCTCGACCGCCCGTCGCTGGCCGCCGCCCTCGCCAAGGAGATCGCCCGGTCCGGCCGCACGCCGAAGCTGCTGATCCAGGTCAATACCGGTGCCGAGCCGCAGAAGGGCGGCGTCCTGCCCGACCAGCTCGCCACCCTGCTGTCCGAATGCCGCGAGACCCATGGGCTGGCCATCCAGGGGCTGATGTGCATCCCCCCGGCGGAGGATCCGCCCTCGGCCCATTTCGCCCTGCTGGCCCGGCTGGCGCAGGCGCACGGCCTGCCGATCCTCTCGATGGGCATGAGCGCGGATTTCCCGGCGGCGATCCAGCTCGGCGCGACCCATGTCCGGGTCGGCACCGCGATCTTCGGCGCGCGGACCCGGAAGGCCTGAGGTGCGCATGACGATTCCCTTCAAGGCCGTCCGGGACCGCTGAAACGCGGATTCCGCCTATCGCGCGGCGCACGCGGCGATCGGGCTCGAAATGGACCTCGCTTTCGCCAGGGCCGAGGCGCGCGCGAAGCGGATCCGGACAGGGGGTGCCCGATCCAGCGCGACCCCGCGGAGACCTGACGGCCGCGCTCACCCGATCCGCAGATAGGTCCGCGGCCCGAGCCGCCGGAGCAGGCGCAGCAGGTCGGCCCGGGCCAGGGCGACGCAGCCCTCCGTGGGGCGGTAGCCGTCCCGGGCGACGTGCAGGAAGATCGCCGAGCCCCGCCCCTTCCGGATCGGCGCGCGGTTGTAGTCGAGGTCGATCACGACGTCGTAGAGCCCGTCGCCCCGCCACAGCGCCTCGGCGCTCACGCCGGGGGCCGGGAGGCGGATCGGCCGGTTGTAGCGGCGGTCCCGGCGATCGTCGCACCAGCCGTCGTCGGGCCGGGTCGGGCGCAGGGGCAGCGCGGTGCGCGGACGGATGCCGAGATGGTCGGGCCGGTAGGCGCCGCCGCGCAGCCGGAACCGCCCGCGCGGCGAGCCGCCGTCGCCCTCGCGCTTGTCGCTGACGATGCCCCCGGCCCCGAGGGCGCAGGGGATGACCGCCGGCCCGACCAGCAGCTGGCCCCGGCATCGGTCGCCGACCACCGCCCGTACCCGGATCTCCCGGACCGACTGCCGGACACCATCAGCCTGCCCGCTCGGCCGTCGCCCCATCGTCGCCCTCCCCCTTCGCCGCCGACCGGACGGGCCGGCGCGGCGCGATTTATGCCCGATCTCCGCACCCGGTCCGGTAAAAATTGCGCACAAGGCAATTTCCGGCCACAAAGGCCGCCCTATCCTTGGCCGGAACCCGGGCAGCCAAGCCGGGATTCGGGGGGATCGGCCCGGCGCCCGCGCCGTGGCGACGGAGGCCTTTGAATTCCAGCGCGTCCCGCCCCGCAGCAACCCCCTTCGCCGGGGCGGTCCCCGCTCCGGCGGGGACAATGATGTGGAAACGAAAGCCTCCGCAGAATCGCCGCGCGATCCTGCCAACAACCGCGAGTCATCGCACGCCGCCGCCCGGGAGGATCACCCTCCCCGCCGGCAGCCTGCCCTGGGACCTGGACGATGCCGAATGCCTACCGCCTGCTGATCTGCGACGACGACGCGATCCTGCGCGACACCCTCACCGAGCAGCTCGATCACGACGAGGAATTCTCGGTGCTCACCGAGGCGAACGCCGCCGACGCGATCCGGCGGGTGGCCGCCGAGCGCATCGACCTCGCGGTGATGGATGTCGGCCTGCCCGATATCGACGGGCGCGAGGCCGTGCGCCGGATGCGGGCCGGGGGGTTCCGCGGGCCGGTGATCATGCTCACCGCCCAGGATTCCGAGGCGGACCACGTCGAGGGCCTGGAGGCCGGCGCAAACGACTACGTCACCAAGCCGTTCAAATTCGGCATCCTGCTGGCCCGGATCCGCGCGCACCTGCGCAGCCACGAGGCCTCCGAGGACGCGGTGTTCCAGATCGGCCCCTACACGTTCCGGCCCGGCGCCAAGCTGCTGGTCGGCGAGCGCGGCTCGAAGCTCAAGCTCACCGAGAAAGAGACCGCGATCCTGCGCTTCCTCTACCGGGCGGGCCGGGCGGTGGTGAACCGGGACACGCTGCTGGCCGAGGTCTGGGGCTACAACGCCCACGTCACCACCCACACCCTGGAGACGCATATCTACCGGCTGCGCCAGAAGATCGAGCCGAACCCCGCCACCGCCGCGATCCTCGTCACGGAGGGCGGCGGATACAAGTTGCTGCCCTGACGAAAAGAAGTTTTACGTATAGGCGAACTGGTCGGTTCGCGTATGCGCAGGGTGGTGAGGCGTTCTTGGGGCTCGACGACGATATCGCGATCCTCGCGGCCGCGCCGCTGTTCGGCTTCCTCGACCGGGACGCCCTGCGCCTGCTGACCTTCGCGGCCGAGCGGCGGGACCTCGCGGAGGGCGACCTGCTGTTCGACCGCGGCGATCCGGCCGATGGCGGCTTCGTCGTGATGGCCGGGACGATCCGGCTCGAACCCCGGGACGCCAGGACCGAGCCGGTGCGGGCCGGCCGCTCCGCCCTGATCGGACAGCTCGCCCTGTTCGTGCGCGGCACCCGGCCGACCGCGGCCCGGGCCGTGGAGGATGCCGCGGTCATGCGGATCACCCCGACGCTGATGCGCCGGGTGCTGGAGGAGTTCCCCGAGGCCGCCCAGGCGGTCCACGACACCCTGGCCGACGACCTCGCCGGCCTGGTGGCCGATCTCGATCACGTGCGCGGGCTTCTCGACGTCATCGACGGCATCTCCTCAGGTGACAGCCCCGGTGGCCGCTTGTAAGCACGGGCCTCCCGCCACGAGAGTTCCGATCCTTCATGTCCCAGGCCGGCACGCCTCCTTCCGATCCCGCCCAGTCCGATCTTGCCCGTACCATCGAGGCCGCCTGGGAGGACCGCGCCGGCATCTCGACCGCCACACGGGGTGCCGTGCGCGAGGCGGTGGAGGCGGCCCTGGAGCTGCTCGATTCCGGCAAGGCCCGGGTCGCCGAGAAGAGCGGCAACCACGATTGGGTGGTCAACCAGTGGCTCAAGAAGGCGGTGCTGCTGTCCTTCCGCCTCAACGACATGGCGGCGATCGAGGGCGGCCCCGGCGGCGCGCCCTGGTGGGACAAGGTCGCATCGAAATTCGCCGGTTGGGGCGAAGCCGAGTTCCGGGCTGCCGGCCTGCGCGCCGTGCCGGGCTGCTTCGTCCGCCGCGGCGCCTACATCGCGCCGGGCGCCGTGCTGATGCCGAGCTTCGTCAATCTCGGCGCCCATGTGGGCGCGGGCACGATGGTCGACACCTGGGTGACGATCGGCTCCTGCGCGCAGGTGGGCAAGAACTGCCACATCTCCGGCGGCGCCGGCATCGCGGGCGTGCTGGAGCCGCTCCAGGCCAACCCGGTGATCATCGAGGACGATTGCTTTATCGGCGCCCGCGCCGAGGTGGCCGAGGGTGTCATCGTCGGCCAGGGCAGCGTCCTGTCGATGGGCGTCTATATCGGCGCCTCCACCAAGATCGTCGACCGCACCACCGGCGAGGTGATGTACGGCCGCGTGCCGCCCTACTCGGTGGTGGTCTCCGGCACGATGCCCGGCAAGGCCCTGCCGGACGGCTCCCCCGGCCCGGGCCTGTACTGCGCGGTGATCGTCAAGCGCGTCGATGCCGGCACCCGCTCCAAGACCGCCATCAACGAGCTGCTGCGCACCTGAAGCGCCGTCTGCTGCGCGCCAGGGCTTTGCCCTGGCAACCCACCAAAGGGCATGGCCCTTTGGGATCCCCGATCGGGTGGACCGCCGGATGGACACGCAGGCGCTGAACCTCACGGTGGCGGGCCGGCCGGTGCCGACCCCGTGTGACCTGATCGGGCACGGGCCGGAGGCGCTGCTGCTCCCGGCCCTGTCGACCATCTCGGCGCGGGCCGAGATGCAGGCCCTCGCCCGCGCCCTCGGGTCCGACTATCGCTGCCGCATCCCCGACTGGCCGGGCTTCGGCGCCCGGCCGCGGGCGCGGATGCCGCTGGAACCCGCGACCTTCCACGCCTTCCTCGACGCGCTGCTCGACGCCGCCCCCGGCCCCTACGCCCTCGGGGTCGCGGCCGGCCACGCCGCCGGCTATCTGGTCGCGGCGGCGCGGCGCCACCCCAAAACCTTCGCCCGGCTGGTGCTGGTGGCGCCGACCTGGCGGGGGCCGCTGCCCACCGCGATGCCGGGCCGCGCCCACTGGTTCCCGCGCATCCGCCGGGCCGTGGAGGCGCCGCTCCTCGGCGAGGCGCTCTACCGGATCAACATCAGCCCGCCGATCATCGGCCGGATGATGCGCGCCCATGTCTATGCCGATGCCGGCCGGGTGACCCCGGCCCTGATCCGCGACAAGCACGCGATCACCCGCCAGCGCAACGGCCGGTTCGGCACCGCCGCCTTCGTCACCGGCGGCCTCGACCCGGTGGCGAGCCGGGCGGCGTTCCTGGCCCTGTTCGACGACGGCCTGCCGCCGACCCTGGTGCTGCGGCCCGGGAATGCCCCGCGCCGCTCCGGCGCCGAGATGGACGCGCTGATCGCCGGCGGCCGGGTGACGGGCGCCGCGATCCCCGGGGCGCTCAGCCCGCACGAGGAATTCCCCGCCGCGGTCGCGGCGGCGATCCAGGGAGGTTAGCCGGCGAAGTTATGGTTTCACGAGGTCCGTGACCGTTTGCGGGTGCGGGGCGAGCCTTGCTGCCGCGCGGCGCCGTCCGCTCCGTCAGGGTCAGCCCTTGGGACGCCCGGGTTCAACGCGCCGGGGCGGGGCGCTGCGGGCATCGTGATCACGCCGCGGTGGTCGGGGAAGCGGGCGCGCTGGAGGGGATCCGGCCCGGTGACGAGCAGCCGCGTCCGGAACGACACCGGGCTGACGCAGAGCAGGTCGCCCCGCTGGGCCCTGTCGTCGGGCACGAGCAGGGCGGTGGCGAGATAGCGGCTCTCGGCCCGGACCCAGAGGGGGATCGGCAGGCCCCAGCGCCGGGCCAGATGCGCCCCGGCATCAGCGCACCGCCGCCGTAGGGGGCGAGTTCGACGAATCACCCGTGCTCGGCGCGGTCGGCACCGAGCGCATCGAGGGCCTCGCGGAGGCGGTCGTGGTCGAGCGGCTGAGCCATGCCCGGTTGGGCGGGACGCGGACACGCGGCGTTCGCGCGATTGGCCCCCCGGGTCAACGCCACCGCACCGGCAAGGGCGCCCCCTGGACAGCGCGGAGGGCCTGTGCACGGACTGAACCGGCCGGCCGTGCCGTTCGTCTTCGGAGGCGGGGCCCGTCTCTCCGTTCGAAACCGCCACGGATCCGATGCTGCGCACCCTGTCCCTGTCGGCCCTCGCCGTCCTGCTCGCCGCCGCGCCGGTGCGCGCCGAGGATCCGCCCCCCGCCGCGCCGTCCCTCGGGGCCGACACGCTCAAGCCCGGCAGGCCGGCGGTCAAGCCCTATCTAGCGGACACGGCGCTCCCCGACGCCGTCCGGATCCTGCCGCCGCCGCCGGCCCACAACGCCCCCCTCGACATGGCCGACCGGGCGGCCTTCGCCAACACCCGCGCCCTCAAGGGCAGCCCGCGCTGGGAGATCGCCGCCAACGACGTGGCCGAGGGGGCGGCCGCGGTGCTGGAGAACTTCGCCTGCGTGCTCGGCACCCGGATCGACCAAGCCCGGGTGCCGGCGGTGATCACCCTGCTGGAGCGCGCCCGGCTCGACCTCGCCCATGCGACCCGGGGCCCGAAGGTCCATTACCGCCGGCTGCGCCCGTTCGTGGGCAACGAGGCGCCGATCTGCGTCCAGCGGACCCAGGCGCTCGCCGACAGCTTCAGCTACCCGTCCGGCCACGCGACCCAGGGCTGGGCCTACGCGCTGATCCTGGCGTCCCTGGTCCCCGAGAAGGCGACCGCGATCCTGGCGCGGGGCCGGGCCTATGGCGAGAGCCGGGTCGTGTGCGGGGTCCATTGGCTCAGCGACGTGGCGGCCGGGCGCCTCACCGGCACGACGGTCTTCGCCGCGCTGATGGGCGATCCGGGCTTTCGGGCCGATCTCGACAGGGCGCGGGCCGAGCTCCGGGGGGCCCTGTCGGGGGGCGGCTCAGCCCCCGACCAGGCCGTCTGCACCCGGGAGTCCGAGGCCCTGCGGGAGCCGCCGCTGGAGTTCTGAATCTCGAACAATTCCAGGTTTGAACACTTCTAAGTGTGTGATTTGCAACACTTTTTCGGCTTGATCAAGACCCCGTGAACGGACGATCCTGAGGTTGCGCGCCACCGTCGCGATGCATCCGAGGATTCGACATGTCCCCACGTTCCACCCCCCTCGGGCCGCTTCTCGCTGCCGCGGCCCTGTCTGCCGCCGCCGCGCCGCACGCCGCCGCGCAGGGCGCGCGCGTGCAGCTCGACCAGATCTCCGTGGAGGCCGCCGGCCCCGGACCCGCGATCCCGGCCGGTTCCGGCCTGGGGGGCGCCAATGTCAGCGGCGGCGACGGCGGCACGTCGGCCACCAGCGGCGGCGGCGGCGGCCCCTCGGGGATCACCGGCTACGTCGCCCGCGTCAGCCCCACCGCCACCAAGACCAACACGGCGCTGATCGAGGCGCCGCAATCGATCTCCGTGGTCACCCGGGAGCAGCTCAACGACCGCAACGTCCAGAGCCTCAACGAGGCGCTGGCCTACACGCCGGGGGTCTCCAACAACGTGTTCGGCTTCGACCCGCGCTTCGATTCGTTCTACATCCGCGGCTTCGACGAGACCTACACGGGGGTGTTCCGCGACGGTCTGCGTCAATCCGGCGTCGGCTTCTCGGCCCCCCGGATCGAGCCCTACGGGGCCGAAGCGGTCACCATCCTGCGGGGCCCGGCCTCGGGCCTCTACGGGCTCGGCTCGCCGGGCGGCATCGTCGACGTCACGTCGAAACGGCCGGTCTTCGTGCCCTTCGGCGAGGTCTGGTTCCAGGGCGGCAATTTCGATCGCTATCAGGGCAATTTCGATCTCGGCAGCCCGGTCGAAGGGTCCGACGGCACCCTGGCCTACCGGCTGACCGGCGCCTTCCGCGACGCCAACACGTTCCTGCCGAGCGGCACGGACAACCGCTTCACGATCGCCCCGGCCGTGACCTGGAAGCCCTCGGCCGACACGACGTTCACGCTGCTCACGGAGTACCAGCGCTCGAAGACCCCCGGCGTTTCGACCTTCTACAACGCCCCGGGCTTCGTGGTGACGCGCCTGTACCAGGGCGATGCCAGCTTCAACGCCATCACCCAGGAATCCTATCGGATCGGCTACGCCTTCGAGCACACCTTCACGCCCGACCTGATCTTCCGACAGAATGTCCGCTATCAGAATGTCAACACGACGCTGGCCTACACCCAGATCGACAGCGTCACAGGGCTGTCGGCCCAGCGCGAGAACGGGCTGATCCAGGACCGGCTCGGCTCGGTGGCGCTGGACAATCAGCTCGAAGCCCGTCTGGTCACCGGCCCGGTGCGCCACACCCTGATCGGCGGCTTGGATTATCTCCACTACGATTACCGACGCCAGGCCGGTTTCGGGCTGATCCCGGACCTCGACCTCACGGGTGTCACCGACTTCTCGACCTTCCGCGCCCGCACCTTCGTGCCACGCCCGGCCCTCACCTCCGCGTCGGACCAGACGCAGGACCAGGTCGGCCTCTACATCCAGGAGCAGGCCAAGTTCGACCGCTTCGTCCTGACCCTCACGGGCCGCCAGGACTTCGTGAGCCAATCCACCCGCAGCGGCACGCCGGACAGCCTCGGCGCGGCGCAGAGCCGGAACGATGCGGTGTTCACCGGCCGCGTCGGCCTGAACTACCTGCTGGCGCCGGGCCTCGTGCCCTACGCGAGCTACGCGACCACCTTCACGCCGCAACTCGGCGTCGACATCAACGGCCGCTCGTTCAAGCCCGCCACGGGCGACCAGATCGAGGCCGGCGTCAAATACGCCATCCCCGGCACCGCCATCACCGGCGCGTTCGCGGGCTTCGACATCGTGCAGTCGAGCGTCCTGCAGACCGACCCGACCAACGTCGCCAACACGGTGGCGAGCGGATCCGTGGAATCCAAGGGCTTCGAGGCGGAGCTGACGGCCAACTTCGCGCCGGGCACGAACCTGACCTTCGCCTATACCCACCTCGACCTGCGCTACCTCACCGCGACCTATCCCGGTTCGACGCGATCGATCAGCGGGAACGCGGTCTCGGGTATCCCGGGGGATACCCTGGCGGTCTTCGGGACCTACCAGTTCCCGCCCGCCTCGCCGCTGCGCGGCCTGCAGGTCGGCGGCGGCGTCCGTTTCTCAGGCACCAGCTTCACCGACGACCTCAACACCGTGCGCAACCCGACCGTGACGCAGTTCGACGCGCTGGTGGCCTACGACTTCGCGGCGCTGGATCCGAAGTACAAAGGCGTCCGGGCGCAGATCAACGCGTTCAACATCTTCGACCGGGATTACGCCACCTGCCAGGCGGGCTTCTGCTACCGCGGCGCCCCGGCGACCGTGATCGGCAGCCTGATCTACCGCTGGTAGCGGGCCCCCGGGGTCGGGGGAGCATGGCAGGCCCCCGCCCCCGGCACTGGAGGTCGGCGCGCAATCCGTCCTAAGGCCGGGGCCTCCTCGTCCGACCCGAGCCGCCCATGCTCTCGACCCTCCCGGTCGTGCTGCCGATCTTCGCGCTGATCCTCGCGGGCTGGCTGGCCCGGCGGATCGGCGTGCTCGGCGCCGCCGCCACCACGGAACTCAACCGCTTCGTGGTCTTCCTGGCCCTGCCGGCCCTGCTGTTCGACGTCACCGCCCACGCCCATTGGAGCGCCCTCTGGAAGCCCGGCTTCATCGGCGCCTTCGGGTTGAGCAGCCTCGCGGTCTTCGCACTCACCGTCCTGCTCCGGTGCGGCGCCGGGCGCCCCCTGGCCGACGCCGCCGTGGACGGGCTCAATGCCGGCTACGCCAATACCGGCTTCATGGGCTTCCCCCTGGCGCTCGCCGCCTTCGGGCCGGAGGCGCTCGCCCCCACCACGGTGGCGGTGATCCTCACGGTCTGCGCGGTGTTCGCGGTGGCGATCGTGCTGATCGAGACCGGGCTCCGGCGGGGGGCGGCGGCGGGCGGGCCGGACGGCCCGCGCGTGCCCGTCTGGCTCGCGGTCGGCCGCTCGCTGGTGCGCAACCCGCTCCTGGTGGCGCCCGCCCTGGGAGCCCTGGTGCCGAGCCTCGGCCTCACCCTGCCGGCGCCCGTGGAGACGTTCCTCAAGCTCCTCGGGGGCGCGGCCTCGCCCTGCGCCCTGGTGGCGCTCGGCCTGTTCCTGGCGCAGACGCGCCGGCGCCGGGAGGCTCAGGGGCGGATCGCCGCGCTGCTGGTCGGGCTGAAGCTCGCCGCCCATCCCCTGCTCGCCTACGGGCTCGGCCGCTACGTGTTCGCCCTGCCGCCGCTCCTGCTCCACCTCGCCGTGCTGATGGCCGCGCTGCCCACCGGCACCGGCCCGTTCATGCTGGCGGAGTTCTACCGGCGCGAGGCCGATCTCACCGCCACGGTGGTCCTGGTCTCCACCGTGCTGGCGGTGCTGACGGTCTCGGGCTACCTGGCGACACTCTGAGAAACCGGGCGACCATGCTCCCGCCGCAGACACCATGTTAACCGGAAATCGGAACACGCGGCCTCACGCGTCGTGGCGCCGCACGCCATGTCCGCGCTAGAACAGGTCGGTGAAGCGGGGCGGAACGACGGCTGATGGTGGGTTCGGGCGTATCGGTTGTGGGGCGGATCGCACGCCTCGCCTGCGTGGGCGGTCTGGGCTTGAGCCTGTCGGCCTGTTTCCGTCCGCTCTACGGGCCGACCGCCTCCGGCGTTCCGGTCCAGGCGCTGCTGGCCTCCGTGCAGGTCGACGACGTAGCGATGGCCCAGGGTCAGGAACGGCTCGGGCATTACCTGCGCAGCGAATTGGTCTTCGACCTCGACGGGTCGGGCCAGCCGGCGACCAAGACCTACCGGCTGAAGCTCTCGGGCTCCGAGATCGTGCAGACCCCGATCGTGTCCTCGACCACGGGCCGGGCCGAGGCGGGCACGCTGGTGGCCAACATCAAGTACAGCCTGGAGGACATGGCGGGCACCAAGGTCTACAGCGAGGGGGTCGCCACCTCGACCGCGACCTACGACCGCTCGGTCCAGCGCTTCGCCAGCCAGCGGGCGGCGCGGGACGCCGAGATCCGGCTCGCCAGCGTGCTCTCCGACCAGATCAAGGGCCGCCTCGCCGCCGTCCTCTCGACCAAGCCGTGAGCCGGCCTTGACGGCCGTCAAGGCGGGCGAGATCGAGGGGCTGATCCGGCGCGGGCCCGATCCGCGCATCCCGGTGATCCTGGTCTATGGCCCCGATACCGGACTCGTGACCGAGCGGGCCCGCAAGCTCGCCGAGGATTTCGTCGCAGACCCGGCCGATCCCTTCGCCCTGGTGCGGATCGATGGCGACGCCCTGGCGTCCGATCCGGGCCGCCTCTGCGACGAGGCCGGGACGATGGGCCTGTTCGGCGGGCGCCGGTCGATCTGGGTCCGGCCCGGGACGCGCAACTACGCGCCGGCCGTCGAGGCGGTGCTCGGCGCCGCGATCGCCGATGCGCGCATCGTCGTGGAGGGCGGCGACCTCGCCAAGAACAATCCGCTGCGCACCCTGTGCGAGCGCTCGACCCGGGCGCTGGCGATCCCGTGCTACGCGGACGACGAGCGGACGCTCGCCGAGCTGATCGACCGCACCCTCCAGGAGCGGGGCCTGCGGATCGACCGCGCCGCCCGGGAGGTCCTGGCCCGCAGCCTCGGCGGCGACCGCCGGGCGAGCCTGATGGAGATCGAAAAGCTCGCCCTCTACGCGGCCGGGGCGGGGCAGGGGGACACGGTCGTGACGCTGGATCACGTGGAGGCCATCACCAGCGATGTGGCCGCGAGCGTGCTCAACACCCTGATCGACGCCGCTTTCGACGGCCGCCGCGATGCGGTGGAGCGGGAGTACCGGCGCTTCCGGCACGAGGGGCTGGACCCGGGCGTGGTGCTGGGCTCGGCCCTGCGGCACGCCCTGACCCTGCTGACGACCCGCCTGGACAATCCGGAGAAGACGCCGGCCCTGATGGTGGCGACGTGGCGGGGCTTGCATTTCAAGCGCAGGGCGAGCCTGGAGGGGCAGCTCGGCACCTGGGGGCCCGGCACCCTGCGTCAGGCCGTGGCGGCCCTCCAGGCGGCGATCCTCGCCTGTCGGCGGGCCGAGCCGGACCTGGCCCACGCGCTGGCCTCCGCGGCTTTGCTGCGGGTCGCGGAGGCGGGGGCGCGCCGACGGCGGTAAGAGGTCCGGATCCGCGCGTCCCCCTCCCCCCTCTGCGGGGGAGGGAGAGACTCGGAACGGGCTTCCTACTTTCCTTTGGGAACCCCGCCTTCGCTCAGCCGTCCGAGACCTTGAACCGGTTCAGAAGCCCCTGCAGCTCGTCCGGGGTCTCGTAGCGGATCCGGATCTCGCCGGAGGCCTCGTCCTTGGGCCGGTAGGACACCTCGACGCCCAGGGCGCGGCGGATCCGCAATTCCAGGTCGCGGACCGGCGCGGCGCGCTCGGCCGAGAGGCGCGGGCGGCCGGGGCGGGGGGTGTCGGCGGGCTCGGCCTCCGCCGACGCGATCGCCTCCACCTGCCGCACCGACAGGCCCTCGACCACCACCCGGCGGGCCAAGGCCTCCGGATCCTTCACCGGCAGCAGCGCCCGGGCGTGGCCGGCGGTGAGTTCGCCCGCCGACAGCCGGTCCTGCACGGAGGGCGGCAGGTTGAGCAGGCGCAGGGTGTTGGCGAGATGGCTGCGGCTCTTGCCCAGGATCTCGGCCAGGTCCTTCTGGGTGTAGGCGAAATCCTGCATCAGGCGCTCGTAGCCCGTCGCCTCCTCGATCGGGTTGAGGTCGCTGCGCTGGACATTCTCCAGGATGGCGAATTCCAGGGAGGCCCGGTCGTCGATCTCGACCACCACCACCGGCACCTCGTCGAGCCCGGCCCGCTGGGCCGCCCGCCAGCGGCGCTCGCCGGCGACGATCTCGAACGTCCCCGGCACGTCGCCGATCGGGCGGACCACGATCGGCTGGATCAGGCCGCGCTGGGTGATCGAGGTCGCCAGTTCCGCCAGTTCCACCTCGCCAAAGCTGCGCCGCGGGTTGCGCGGGTTCGGCCGCAGGAACTCGATGGCGACCTTGCGCTGTCCCTCGACCTTGGCCGGAGCCGGCCCGGCATCGCCGAAATCGCCGATCAGCGCGGCGAGACCGCGCCCCAGCCGGGGTCTTGCCCCCTCCTCCGCCATGCTTGCCACCCGTGTCACGCTCCACACTCACCCCCCGCTCCGGGGGGGCTCACCGGGGACCGCCGAACCGCGTTCGGCGCCCCATTCAGGCTCAGGCCGCCGCCGGCACCCGGCCCTCGCGCTGGATCACCTCGGAGGCCAGGCGCAGATAGGCCTGGCTGCCGGCGCATTTCAGGTCGTACAGCAGGGCCGGCTTGCCGTGCGAGGGCGCCTCGGAGATCCGGACGTTGCGCGGAATCACCGTCTCGTAGACCTTGTCGCCCATGAAGCCGCGGACATCCGCCACCACCTGGGCGGAGAGGTTGTTGCGCGGATCGTACATGGTCAGCACGATCCCCTGGATCGTCAGCTTCGGGTTGAGCGCCCCGCGGACCTGCTCGACGGTGCGCAGGAGCTGGCTCAAGCCCTCCAGGGCGAAGAACTCGCATTGCAGCGGCACCAGCACCGCGTCGGCTGCCGCCAGGGCGTTGATGGTCAGCAGGTTGAGCGAGGGCGGGCAGTCGATCAGCACGTAGCTGATCCGGCTCAGGCTCGGGGCCTGGGTCAGGCTCTTGAGCATGCTGCGCAGCCGGTGCGCCCGGTCGGGCAGGGTGGCCAGCTCCAGCTCCAGCCCGAGGAGATCCATGGTCGAGGGCGCGATCGACAGCCGCGGCACCGCCGTGGGGATCACCGCCTGGGCGAGGGACGCCTCCCCGGCCATGACCTCGTAGGTGGAGACCCGCCGGTTCGCCCGGTCGATCCCCAGCCCCGTGGAGGCGTTGCCCTGCGGATCGAGGTCGATGACCAGAACGTCCTCGCCGATCGCCGCGAGCGCGGTGCCGAGGTTGATCGCCGTCGTGGTCTTGCCGACGCCGCCCTTCTGGTTGGCGAGCGCCAGCACGCGCAGGGGACGACGCACGGACGAGTCCAGGGACCGGTCGGCAGGCTCGCCGAGGAGGGCTTCGCTCATCGATGACTCGGGGCGGCGAGGGCGGTGACGCGCACGATTCGGGCTTCGGAATCGGTCCGGCTCGGCACGAGGTCGTTAACGACTCTCCACTGCGCGGCCGCCTGGGTCAATTCGGCTTGCGCGTCCCTGCCCTTCGGAAACAAGCCGGTGGTGCCCGTTTTCAACAGCGGCTCGGTCCAGGCGAGGAGCTGGGCGAGGGGCGCCAGGGCCCGGGCGCAGACGATCTCGGTCCCCGCATAGTCGCCGATCACCGCCTCGATCCGGGCGTTGCGCACCCGGACCGGGGCACCGGTGAGCCGGGCGGTCTCGGTGAGGAAGGCGCATTTGCGCGCGTTGCTCTCCACCAGATCGACCCGGATGCCCCGCTCCGCCCCGGCGATGGCGAGGATCAGCCCCGGGATCCCCGCTCCGGAGCCGAGATCGAGCCAGGTCCGGGCCTCCGGCGCCAGATCGAGGAGCTGGAGGGCGTCGTCGACGTGCCGGCTCCAGACCTCCGCCAGGGTGGCCGGGCCGACGAGGTTCTTGATCGGCTGCCAGCGCCGGAGCTGGGCCACGTAGAGGTCGAGGCGCTCGGCTGTTTCACGTGAAACATTCGCGGCCGCGAGGACACGCGCGCGGTCGGGGTCGGTCATGGGCGGGTTGAGACCTTCGCCATGCCGACTATCGTCCCGGGCGATCCCATCCTCGACCTCATCCTGAGGTGCGGCGAAGCCGCCTCGAAGGAGGGCTCCAGGGATCGCAGTGGTTTCTGGAGGGCTCCTTCGAGGCCTCCGCTCCGCTCCGGCACCTCAGGATGAGGTAGAGGGTGGGATGACGCGGACCTAGTTCCGGGGTCGGCGGGTATCCCCGCCCTGCTCAACCGCATCACCGGCCCACCGTGGCAACGCGCTCGCCCCGCCTTGCATGCGCAGCCAGCAGCGTCAGCGCGGCAGGCGTCACGCCCTCGATCCGCGCCGCCTGCCCCAGGGTGCCGGGACGCACGGTCTCCAGCTTCGTGCGCATCTCGTTCGACAGGCCGCTGATCGCCGCGTAGTCCAGGCCCGCCGGCAGGCGCACGGCCTCGTCCCGGCGGAAGGCCGCGATGTCGGCGTTCTGCCGGTCGAGATAGACCGCGTAGGTCGCGTCGGTCTTGAGCCGGTCGGCGATGCGCGGCGCCACGGATGCGAGATCCGGCCAGATCGCCGCGAGGTCCCGCCATTCGATCTCCGGATAGGCGAGCAGCTGGAACGCCGTCCGGCGGATGCCGTCGCGGTTCAGGCTGATCCCGTGCCCGGCCGCCTGGCTCGGCGTCAGGGTCAGGGCGTCCAGCCGGGCGCGGGCCCCGGCGAGCGCCCCGTGGGACGCGGCGAAATGGGCCGCGCGGGCCGAGCCGACACAGCCCAGATCAATCCCGCGCGGGGTCAGCCGGGCATCGGCGTTGTCGACCCGCAGGGACAGCCGGTACTCCGAGCGCGAGGTGAACATCCGGTAGGGCTCGCTGACCCCGTGGGTCACGAGGTCGTCGATCATGACGCCGAGATAGGATTCGGCCCGGTCGAAGGTCGCGACGTCGAGGCCGCCGGCGTGGCGCGCGGCGTTCAGGCCCGCCACCAGCCCCTGCCCCGCCGCCTCCTCGTAGCCGGTGGTGCCGTTGATCTGCCCGGCCAGGAACAGGCCGGGCCGGCGCTTCACCTGGAGGCCCGTGTCGAGTTCCCGGGGGTCGACGTAATCGTACTCGATGGCGTAGCCCGGCCGCAGGATCTCGACCCGTTCCAGGCCCGGGATCAGCCGGACGAGGTCGTGCTGCACCGCCTCGGGCAAGGCGGTGGAGATGCCGTTCGGGTAGATGGTGGGATCCTCGAGTCCTTCCGGTTCCAAGAAGATCTGGTGGCCCTCCCGGTCGCCGAAACGCACCACCTTGTCCTCGATCGACGGGCAGTAGCGCGGCCCCCGGCTGGCGATGCCGCCGGAATACATCGGCGAGCGGTGCAGGTTGGCGCGGATCAGGTCGTGGACCGCCCGGGTGGTCCGGGTGATGCCGCAGCGGATCTGCGGATTGGTGATCGCCTCGGTGAGCGTCGAGAACGGCACCGGCTCGGCATCGGCCTCCTGCATCTCCAGCCCGGCCCAGTCGATGGTCCGGCCGTCGAGGCGCGGCGGCGTCCCGGTCTTCAGGCGCCCGAGGCGCAGGTCGAGGCGGTCGAGGGTCCGGGCCAGCCCGAGGGCGGGCGCCTCGCCGACCCGGCCGGCCGGGATCTGGCGCTCGCCGATATGGATCAGGCCGCGCAGGAAGGTGCCGGTGGTCAGCACCACCGCGCCGCAGGCGAGGCTGCGCCCATCCGCCAGGACGAGGCCCCGGATGTGTCCCTCCGCATCCAGGGCGAGATCCTCGCAGGCGCCCGCCACCACGGTCAGGCCCGCGGTCCCGGTGACGGCCGCCTGCATGGCGGCGGCGTAGAGCTTCCGGTCCGCCTGGGTCCGGGGTCCGCGCACGGCCGGGCCCTTCCGGCGGTTGAGCAGGCGGAACTGGATGCCGGCGGCGTCCGCGACCCGGCCCATCAGCCCGTCCAGGGCATCGACCTCGCGCACCACGTGGCCCTTGCCGAGGCCGCCGATGGCGGGGTTGCACGACATCGCCCCGATCGTCGCCGGATCGTGCGTGACCAGCACGGTGCGGGCGCCGCAGCGCGCCGCGGCGGCGGCGGCCTCGACGCCGGCATGGCCGCCACCGACGACCGCGACGTCGAACCGGTCGAGGGAGGGAATGGGCATCGGGTGACGAACAGCCTCGGGCAGGGGGTGCCGCGCCGAGCCGGCGGGCGGGGGCGGGGTGCCGGCCGGTCTAGCGCATCGCCCCGGAAACCGGAACCGGGCCGATGCGCGGGCGCCACGGCATCTCCGGCCGCCCCGCCCCGCCTCGTCGGCGAAGACAGTCTTTTCCGCGATCGAGACCTGCGGCCGGGTCATGCGCCGCCGCTATACTGTCCTCGGGCGGGTGACGACTTGCGGGACCGCGCTTGCCAGCCGGTTCGGCCCGTGCAAATCTTGCGCTGTCCCCGATTCCTGCGCGGACGCCGGTGTTCGGCAGGCACCCGGGAGACCTCGCTTCGCGGCGTCGCAGGGCGGCGCGCGAGGGGGAGACCACGATGTCGTCGCTCGCCATCGGCCTGGGCGCCACCTGTTGCGCGGCCGGCGCCGCCGCCCATTTCCTCGACACCACCCGGCGCCAGGAGGGCCTGTTCGGCCTCGCGGGTTTCGGCCTGCTGCTGACCGGGATGTACCTGACCCGCGCCTAGGGCCGGGCGCCCGTATCAGCCGGTCATGGCCGTGGCCGTGTAGCCCGCCCTGGTCAGGGCCTCGGCGACGACAAGCGCCTGCGCGTCCGTGCGGATCGCCACGCGCCCCGCATCCCGATCCACCTGAATCTCGGCCCCGGGATCGAGGCGCTTCACCGTGCGGGTCACCGCGGCGGCACAGCCGTCGCAGGTCATGCCCTCGACCCGCATCAGCAGATCGGCGCGCGTCGTATCCATTCGAGCCTCCGTGAACCATGTGGCCGGAATGTCGGGGCCCGGTGCGACCCGCGCAAGTCGCGGCTCAGAACAGGGCCGGCATCCGGAACGCGTAGTCGATCCGCAGGCCGAACTGATACTGGTTCGGATCGCCGAACGGCCGGCGCACCAGCGGGCTGTTGCCGGAGGCGCCGAGGATCCGGTTGTAGCCGGCATAGGCCGTGTAGGCCCAGGTCTCGCTCTGCGTGTAGGTCACGGCGCCGAGCACGCCCGCCGAATAGAAGCTGCGCGGATCGTAGGCGGTGACACGCCCGTTCAGCGTCGCCTCGACCGGGGAGACGCCGAAATACTTCCGGGCGTAGCTGCCGTCGCCGATGTTGAACCGCGGCCCCAGGGAGAACAGGAACTTCTCCGTCGGGATCAGGTAATCGGCCGCCAGGGAGCTCACCGTGCCGTGATGCCCGTAGACGCCCTGCCGGACCTCCACGCGGGTGCGGATGAAGGAGACCGGGTAGAACTCCACGAACACCCCGGGCTCGACCGCGAAGCGCGCGTCGCGGAAGCCGAACAGGTGGCGCCGGTCGTCGCTGTAGTAGCGCCCCGGCACGAAGCGCGCGGTCGGTCCGATCCGGAACATCTCGTTGTCGTAGAGGGCCAGGCTGAAGCCGTCATCCGGCGTCGAGAAGCGGCGCGGCTCGCCGACCTTGCGGATGTCGATCGAGGGATAGCCCACCGCCGTGTAGTCGCTGGCCCCGGGATAGCGCGGGATCGCCTGGATCGAGGCGCCCAGCGTGACGATCCAGGTGGTGGGATCGACCATCGCGAAGGTTGGGGTCTGGCGGGGAAGATCAGGGGCGAGATCCGCCGCCCGGGATGCGGTCGTGCCGCCGGCGGCGAGGAGCGCACCTGCGGCGAGAACGGCGCGGAGACGGAGATTACGCGGGGGTACGGGCGTCATGGCCCCGCTTTATGGCGCCTTTTGCTTGCCGGCGCATTTGCAAGACGCGCAACCCGCCCCGGACCAGCGCGCAAACGGGCGGGCCGTGACGATTCAGCAACGTTTCGGGCGGCGGCGGCGTCACACTCCGCGGAATTCACACGGGTCGGGCCGCCATCGCCTTTCCTCAGCCTTGCCGCGCCGGTCGCACCGGGCCAATGATCCGATGATTCGGATCGCGCCCGGCGGGGCTTCGCCCGGGACCTCCCCGGCGACCGGTGCGTGACCCCGGCAGGTGTTCAGACGATGGTCCCGGTCCTCGGCCGGTACGCGGGGCTGTTGACGGTCGCCCTCCTCGGGCTCGTCGTGTTCGGGCCGCTCGCCGTGTTCCTGCCGCTCTGGAGCGCCCTGACCCTCGGCGCCGTGGCGGCCGGGGTGTCCGGCCTCGCCCTCACGCGCATCGCCACCCTGAAGGCACGCTGCGAGAAGCTGTCGGGCGAGGTCGATCTCCTGTCCCGGCGCCTGCTCAAGGTCGAGACCACCGCCCTGCCCGCGCCGTCGCTTTCCGAGCCGGGCGAGACGGCGGCGCTCCGGGCCCAGATCGAGGAGCTGAGCGTCGAGCTCGGCCTCCTCAGCGGTATCGTGCGCGACCTCACCGGGGTGGTGAGCACGCAGGATGCCGAGATCGCGGGCCTGAAAGCCCGGCCTGCGCCGGCCCCCCCGGCGGTACCGGTCGCAGCGGCGCCGGAGCCGGTTCCGCCGCGGGTGGCGGCGGCGCCCCCGCCCGTCCCCGGGCCGCCGGCGGCCGCGCCGATCCCGCCGCGCCCGATCCCCCCGGTCCCAAGTCAGCCCCGGCCGATCCCGCCCGTGCCGCCCAGATGGGACCCGGAGAGCGAGGCCGCGATCCTCCGGGCGTTCGAGGGGGAGGGGCTGGAGATCCACCTGCAGCCGGTCGTCAGCCTGCCCCAGCGCAAGGTCGTGGCCTACGAGGCGCTGGCCCGGTTGCGGATCGGTGACCCCGGCGCTCCGGCGGTGGAGCCCGAGGCGTTCCTCCCGGTGCTGGAGCGGTACGGCCGCACCACCGAACTCGACCGCCGCATGCTCCAGCGGGCCGCCCTCGTGGTCCGCCACCTCGCCCGCCGGGGCAGCGACACCATGCTCACCTACGGCCTCTCGCCGCTGTCGCTGTTCGAGCCCGGCCTGCTGCGCGAGCTGGCCCGCACGGCCGCGGACGATCCGGCGCTGGCCGGGCTGGTGATCGCCCTGCCCCAGGCGAGCTGGCGGAGCCTCGACGCCGGCCAGCGCGGCCTCCTGGCGCCGCTGCGCGGCCGGATCGGGTTCAGCCTCGACCGCCCGGACGATCTGCGCTTCGACCCAGCGGACTGCGCCGCCCTCGGCATCGGCCAGGTCAAGGTGCCGGTCGAGATGCTGCTGCGGCCGGACGCCGCCGGGGGCAGCCTCTCGGATATCGCCGTGGAGGACACGGCACCGGCCCTGGCGCGGGCCGGGATCCGCCTCGTCGCCACCGGCGTCTCGGACGAGGCGGACGTCCCCGACCTGATCGACCTCGACGTGCCCTTCGCCCAGGGCGGGGCCTTCGCGACGCCGCGCCCCGTGCGGGCCGAGGTCCTGGCCGCCCTGCCGCCCGACACGCCCGCGCCCCCCACCGAGCCGGCCCCCGAGCGGCGCCCGTTCCGCTCCGTCCTGCGCCGGGCCGTCTGACCGCCCGGGCCGGCCTCCGTTCACCAGTAGATCTGCAGGCGCCCCACGACGGTGTCGACCGAGAACGGCGCCGTGCCGAAGGCCGCGACCTGGGACTCGCCCGGCCGGACCCGCCCGTGGACGTAGTTCGCGATGAGCCGGAGATTCGGCTCCGGGTACCAGCTCAGGCCGAGGGTCGCGTCCTGCTCGGTGCCGCCGCGGAAGCCCCGGGCGTTCAGGTCGATGGCACTGTAGCGGGCGGCCAGCTCGAACACGCCGGCGCCCCCCCGGGAGACGCGCTGCCCCTCCGCCACCTGCACCCCCTTGAAGGTCGCGTAGGTGGTGCCGCCCTGGGGCGTCAGCGCGTAGGCGCGGCCCGCCCCGTTCAGCACCCAGGCGGCCTCCACGTAGCCGCCCTGGAAGCCGAGGCCGGCGGCGGGCACGCCGGGCCCGCCGAACGGCTGGAGCTCGGTGCGGAGATATTCCGCCTGGAGCAGGAACGGGCCGGTCCGGTAGGCGAATTCGGCCCCGATCCGGGTGACGCTCGCCGCGTCGGGGAGATCGCCGGTATCGACCAGGGGCCGCGCGAACAGGGCCGTGCCCGCCGGGCTGGAGAAGCTGAACGGGCCGTCGTCCCGGGACCGGCGGCGATAGATCGCCGCGAGCCCCAGATGCAGGGTCTCGCGCTCCTCCAGGAATGGCGCCAGGGTGGCGCGGGCCGCCACTGCCACGCCGTCCCCCGCGATGCCGTTGCTGGCGGCGTTGCCGAACACCCCGGCCACGGCGGTCCAGGCCTGCCCGTGCCGCCCGATCGCGGCGCCGAACCGGCGCTCCGGCACGAGGGCGTTGGCCACCGAGCGCTCGACGAACAGGGTGTTGTTGTTGCTCTGCAGCCATTCCAGGCTGAACGGCACCTTCATGTTGCCGAGCGTTACGATCGTGTCCGGCCCCCCCTTCCAGGCGACGAAGGCGTCGTTGATCGGCAGCATGGGATCGCTGAAATCGTACTGGAAGGCGATCACCCAGTCCCGGCCGATCGTCAGCGTCGGCTCGATCCAGGCACGGCGCACCGCGACGGTGTCGGGAAACGCCCGGGACAGGTCGAGCCCGCCGGCCGAGGCCCCGCCGGCATCGATGTGGAGCCGCCCCCCGATCTGCAGGGTCACGTCGGGCTCGGGAAAGGTCAGGCTCAGACCCTTGGCGTCGTAGCGCAGGCGCTCCCCGTAGGGCCCGGCCATGCCCTCGAACCCGTCATCCCCGGCGCTGGCCGGGGCCGACAGGGCGAGGGAGGCGGCGAGGAGGGCCGGGGCACGGGTTCTGATCACCGCGCGAGCAGAGAGCAGGTTCGCGCCGAGACGCCAGCATCCTGGATCAGCCGAGCCCGAAAATCCCGGGGGCGTGATCCGGCCGCCACGGCTTTGGATCATGCGGGTTTCGGAAGGTCCGGGACCGTTCGCGGGGCAGGGCGCCCCCTGCGAGATCCTCGGGGCTCCGCCCCGGGACCCCGCCAAAGGGATGATCCCTTTGGAATCCACCCGATGGCCTCGCCGTGCGATCCTGCGCGGCAACGGGCGCGCTTCAGACCGGGAGATTGTCGATGAGCCGGGTCCGGCCCAGATAGGCGGCGGCGAGGACCCGGGCGGGGCCCTCGACCCGCTCGACCGGCGCCAGGGTCCGGGCATCGCAGACGGTGAGGTACTGAACCCGGAAGCCCGCCGCCTCCAGGGCGGCCCGCCCGGCGGCGATCCGCCCGGCGACGCCGGTGCCGTTGCGCGAGGCGAGGGCGATATCGGCCAGCACCGCGTGGAGTTTTGGCGCGGCGCCGCGCTCCTCCGGCGTCAGGTAGCGGTTGCGCGACGACAGGGCGAGGCCGTCGGGGTCGCGCAGGGTCGGAACGCCGCGGATCTCCACCGGGAGGTCGAGGTCGGCCACCGCCTGCTGGATCACCCGGAGCTGCTGTAAATCCTTCTCGCCGAACAGCGCGACGTCCGGCCGAACCTGGTTGAGCAGCTTGGTCACCACGGTGGCGACCCCGGCGAAGTGGCCGGGCCGGAACGGGCCGCACAGCCCCTCGGACAGCCCCGCCACCTCGATCCGCGTGGCGAAGCCCGGCGGGTACATGGTCTCGACATCGGGCGTCCAGGCGGCATCGGCCCCGGCCTCGGCCAGCAGGGCCAGGTCGGCCTCCAGATCCCGCGGGTACCGGGCGAAATCCTCGTTGGGTCCGAACTGGGTCGGATTCACGAAGATGCTCGCCACGACGCGCCGGCCGATCCGCCGGGCCTCCGCCAGCAGGGCGAGATGCCCGGCATGCAGGGCCCCCATGGTCGGGACCAGGACGACGCGCTCGCCCGCTGCGCACCACCCGGCCACGCACCGGTGCAGGGCAGCGCGATCGCTGAAGCGCTGAGGGACCGAATCGGACACGGGACGGGCTCCGGAGGGGCGGGACCGTCCGTCTAGAACATGGGGCGGGGGAGGGGAATCCGGGTCCCGGGGGATGGCGGCTCAGGGACAATAGGGCAGCAGGGAGCGCCCGTTGGGATCGTCCACCCCCAGGGGCGGCGTGAACCCGTAATAGCTCGGATGCGACAGGCCGTATTCGGAGCCAACATAGCTGGGATCGTCCGGCGCGTTGGTGGGCACGGGCACCCGCCTCGGCGTGCATCCCGCCGGCACCGGGCGGGTCCGGATGGCGTAGACCGGGGGGCGGTCGACGCCGTCGCTGCGCGGGAAGAAGCGCAGGCGGGCACTGACTTCCGGTCCGTAGGGACCGGGGACGGGGCCGCGTACGGCGAGGTCGGCGGCCGCGCCGGGGCCGGCGAGCAGCAGGGCGAACCCGAGCGCCATCGTCCCCCTGCGCCCGATCATCCGCATGCCGTTCCCATTTCCGTCGCAGGCCAGCACCGTGGCGAAGCAAGGTAAACGGGGGCTTACCTGGCGGCTTGAGCCACATCCGATCGCGTCCCCGGCGGAACGGCGCTGTGGGGCGGCCTTTTCGGATGATCCCATCCCATTCCCTCATCCTGAGGTGACCGCGTCAGCGGACCTCGAAGGAGAGCTCCAGGAATCGCGCGGCTGGCTGGAGGGCTCCTTCGAGGCGGCTCCCGCCGCACCTCAGGATGAGGGGGTTGGATGGGAAGTCCGTTCGACATGATGCTTTCGGCCCTCAGGTCAGCGGCACGACCAGCGCCTTCAGCACGGCGACGAGATCCCCCTCGATCAGGCGGATCTGCAGGCCCCGTCCGCCGCCGTTGACGTGGATCTCGGCCCCCGGATCGCCGAGGGAGCCGGCGTCGATCGCGGTCGGAACGGGGCGCTTCTGGCCCAGCGGGCTGATGCCGCCGACATGGTAGCCGGTCAGCCGCTCGGCGTCGGCGGGCTTGAGCATCGCGGCGGCCTTGCCCGAGAAGGCGGCCGCGACCCGCTTCATCGAGACCTCCCGGTCGGAGGCGACCAGCAGGCAGACCGTGCGCCCGTCGACCGCCGCCATCAGGGTCTTCAGCACGCGGCCGGGCGGCACGCCCAGCGCCTCCGCGGCCTGGAGGCCGATGCGCGGGGCATCGGGATCGTAATCGTAGGCGTGAAGGCTGTAGCGCAGGCCGGCCTGGTCGAGGGCCTGGGTCGCCCGGGTGGTCTTCGGGGCTGATTTGGCCATGGCGTCGTCGGGGAATCGGCCTCAGGCGGTGACCCGCGCGGCGATGAGGCGGCCGATCTCGGCATGGGCCGATTCGATCGCCGCCGCGGGCATCGGGGAGCCGGTGATGTACACGGCCGCGATCACCGGCGCACGCCCCGGCGGCCGCAGGATCGCCACGTCGTTGACTGTGCCGTTGTCGCCGGTTCCGGTCTTGTCGCCGACGGTCCAGTCCTGGGGCAGGCCGGCCCGGAGCCGCTTCAAGCCGGTCTGGCCCCCGACCATCCAGCCCTCCAGCCGTTCGCGCGAGGCCGGTGTCAGAACCGAGCCGAGGAGGATCCGGCCGAGGGTCGCGTGCATCGCCTCAGGGGTTGTGGTGTCGCGCGGGTCGCCGGGGCGGGCGCTGTTCAGGTCCGGTTCGTTGCGATCGAGCCGGGTGGTGGGATCGCCGATGCGCCGCAGCCAAGCGGTCAGGCCTTCGGGACCGCCGAGGCGCGCGAGCAGCAGGTTGGCCGCTGTGTTGTCGCTCCATTCGACCGCTGCGGCGCAGAGGTCGTTCACGGAGAGCCGCCCGGTGCCACCGCTCGCCTCCAGGGCCTTCCGGGTCACCGGGGCGTAGCTCAAGAGGTTACCCGCGCCGTACGACACCATCGCGTCGAGGGTCTCGGGGCCGGCCTCGACCCGCGCCAGCACCGCCGCGACGGCCAGAACCTTGAAGGTGCTGCACATCGGGAAGCGCTCATCCGCCCGGTGGCGCAGCAGGATCCGATCCGCCGATCCGGCCGCGACGCCGATCCGGCCGCCGACGCGGTGCTCGATTGTCCCGATCTCCGGTTCGGCCCCGGCCAGCGCGCTCCGCCTCGGCAGGATCAACGGAGCGGCGAGCAGGCTGCGGCAGAGCGTGCGGCGCGTCGGGTGCATCCTGGCCTCCATCGGCTCTCGACGGTTCTGCGTCCAACGGGATCGGCCCGGCCTCGGGATGGGGTATAGGGGGCTGGCCTGTTTCACGTGAAACACCCGCCCGCGACCTGAAAAAGGCAGAGCTTGCGCGACGCTGCAGCCATGACCGAAACCGAAACCCTGTTCGCCCCCGCCACCGGTTTCGGCCGGGCGGCCGTCGCGGTGATCCGCATCAGCGGACCGGCCGCGCGGGATGTCGTGACGACCCTGTGCGGCGGCCTGCCGTCCCCCCGCCGGCTGTCCCTGCGGACGCTCCGGGATCCGGTCGACGGGACCGAGCTCGACCGGGCGCTCGTCGCCTGGTTCCCCGGGCCGGACACCTATAGCGGCGAGGACATGGCCGAGTTGCACCTGCATGGCGGCGTGGCGGTCCGGATGGGCGTGCTCGCCGCCCTCGCCCGGATGCCGGGGTGCCGGGCCGCCGGTCCGGGCGCCTTCACCCGCCGGGCGGTGCTCAACGGCCGGATGGACCTGGCCGAGGCCGAGGCGGTGGCCGACCTGATCGACGCCGAGACCGAGGGCCAGCGCCGCCAGGCCCTGCGCCAGCTCGACGGCACCCTGAGCCGCCAGGTCGAGGCGTGGCGGGCCGAGGCGATCGACTGCCTCGCCGCCGCCGAGGCCGCCCTCGACTTCGCCGATGAGGGCGATGTCGACGAGGCCGGGCTCGACGCGGCCCTGTTCGACCGGGCGGCGGCCCTGCACCGGGACATCGCCACGGCACTCCACGACGGCCGCCGGGGCGAGCGCCTGCGCGAGGGGTTCGTCGTGGTCCTGGCGGGCGCGCCCAATGCCGGCAAGTCGACCCTGCTGAACGCCCTCAGCCGCCGGGAGGTCGCCATCGTGTCGGACGTGCCCGGCACCACCCGGGACGCCCTCGAGGTGCGGCTCGATCTCGGCGGCCTGCCGGTCCTCCTGGTGGATACCGCGGGCCTGCGCGCCACCGCCGAACCGGTCGAGGCCGAGGGGATCCTGCGCAGCCGTGCGCGGATCGCGGCGGCGGATCTCGTCCTGGCCCTGGTGCCCCCGGACGGGACCGGACCGGATCTCGGCGAGTCCGGGATCCGGACCCTGACCGTGCTCACGAAGGCCGATCTGTTTGCCGGCTCCTTATCGAGAGTCCCCCCCGGCGCGCTGGCGGTCTCCGCCCGGACCGGGGCCGGCCTGGACGCGCTCGTCGACGCGATCCAGGGCGCGGCGGAAGCCGGCCTCGGCGCCGGCGACGCCCTGATCACCCGGGCGCGCCATCGGGCCGCGCTGGAGGCCTGCCTGGCCCATCTCGACCGGCTGCTCGCTGGGGTCGGGGCCCTGCCGGAACTCGCCGCGGAGGATCTCCGGCTGGCCGTCCGGTCCCTGGGCGAAGTCGGCGGCCATGTCGGCGTCGAGGACGTGCTCGACAGGCTGTTCGCCGGGTTCTGCATCGGCAAATAGTTTCGTTAGCCGGCGCATTGATGCGACGAAGACGGGCATCGGCGACACGGGTGAGGCAGGCTTCCGTGGCGCAGAGGGCACCGTCACGCGCGATCCTGCACACCCCCACCCCTGGTCCCCGCAGAGGGAAGACGCCCTCGACCGAGCGCCACGAACCCCACCCTAGGTCGGGATCCGCAAGACCCGCGGCCGCCAGATCCCCAGCACGACGTTGGCGGCGGAGACGGCGAGCAGGACCCAGAGCGTCCCGCGCTCCCCGGGCAGCGAGACCGCCAGCGCGGCGGGATCGACCAGGCCGGCGAGCGCCCGGGCGCTCTGCTCGGCCTCCCGCCGCATCGGCCCCTGCACGTAGACCAGCCCGCCCTCGAACATCAGCACGCCGGTGGCGAGCTTGATCCAGGCCCAGCCGGCGCCCACGAAGGCGCGGTTCAGCGCCATGGCCAGCAGGCCGGACATCAGGCACAGGGCGAGGGACGGCAGGAACACCCAGGTGGCGACGGCCCCCATGGCGCCCCGCACGGCTGCGTAGCCGGGCAGGGCCGCCGGTGCCGGGGCGACGCTGAGCATGGCCACCAGGGCCGCCATCGCCCCCAGCACGCCCGCGGCGCCCATCGTGTGGAGGAATTTCAGCAGGCGTCGCACGACGTCTCACGCAGGGCCGTTTCGATGCAGCCTAGCGCGGGCCCATGCCCGGCGATAGCGGCATGCCCGCCGCAGGGCGTCCGGTCGGGGGACTCCGCGCGCGTCCTGCGCAGCGACAGCGCCGCGGATCCAGGCGGGACCGGGAATCCTCAGCTGCGCAGGCCCGGCGCCTCCTGGCCGGTGCGGGCCACATACTCGGTGTAGCCGCCGCCATATTGGTGGATGCCCTCCGGGGTCACCTCCAGCACCCGGTTCGACAGGGCCGCGAGGAAATGCCGATCGTGGGAGACGAACAGCATCGTGCCCTCGTAGGCGCCGAGCGCCGCGATCAGCATCTCCTTGGTGCCCATGTCGAGGTGGTTGGTCGGCTCGTCGAGCACCAGGAAATTCGGCGGGTCGTAGAGCATCAGGGCCATGACCAGCCGGGCCTTCTCGCCGCCCGAGAGCACCCGGCAGCGCTTCTCGACGTCGTCGCCCGAGAAGCCGAAGCAGCCGGCCAGCGCCCGCAGCGAGCCCTGGCCCGCCTGCGGGAACGCCTCCTCCAGGGTCTGGAACACCGTGCGGTCGCCGTCGAGCAGGTCCATGGCGTGCTGGGCGAAGTAGCCGAGCTTGACGCTGCCGCCGACCGTGACCGAGCCGTCATCCGGCGCGGTGGTGCCGGTGACGAGCTTCAGGAGCGTCGACTTGCCGGCGCCGTTGATGCCCATCACGCACCAGCGCTCCCGGCGGCGCACCGAGAAGTCGAGGCCTTCGTAGATCGTGCGGCTGCCGTAGCGCTTGTGCACGCCCTTCAGCATGACGACGTCGTCGCCGGAGCGCGGCGCCGGCTGGAACTCGAAGGCCACGGATTGCCGCCGCCGGGGCGGCTCGACGCGCTCGATCTTGTCGAGCTTCTTCACCCGGCTCTGGACCTGGGCGGCGTGGGAGGCCCGGGCCTTGAACCGCTCGATGAAGGCGATCTCCTTGGCGAGCATCGCCTGCTGGCGATCGAATTGCGCCTGGGCTTGCGCCTCGTTGAGCTTCCGCTGGCCCTCGTAGAAGGCGTAGTCGCCCGAGAAGGTGGTGAGCGCGCCGCCGTCGATCTCGATCACCTTGGTGACGATCCGGTTCATGAACTCGCGGTCGTGCGAGGTCATCAGCAGGGCGCCGTCATAGGCCTTCAGGAACGATTCGAGCCAGATCAGGCTCTCGAGATCCAGGTGGTTGGACGGCTCGTCGAGCAGCATCACGTCCGGGCGCATCAGCAGGATGCGGGCCAGCGCGACCCGCATCTTCCAGCCCCCCGAGAGGGCGCCGACATCGCCCTCCATCATCGCCTGGCTGAAGCTCAAGCCGTCGAGCACCTCCCGGGCCCGGCCCTCCAGGGCGTAGCCGTCAAGCTCCTCGAACCGGGCCTGGACCTCGCCGTAGCGCTCGATCAGGGCCTCCATCTCGTCGGCCCGGTCCGGGTCGGCCAGCGCCGCGCCGAGCTCGGCGAGTTCCGCCGCCACCGCGCTCACCGGCCCGGCACCGTCCATCACCTCGGTGACGACGCTGCGGCCGGCCATCTCGCCGACATCCTGGCTGAAATACCCGATGGTGATGCCCCGGTCGGCGGAGACCTGGCCCTCGTCGGGCTGCTCCTGGCCGATGATCATCCGGAACAGGGTGGTCTTGCCGGCCCCGTTGGGACCCACGAGCCCGATCTTCTCGCCCCGTTGGAGGGCGGCCGAGGCCTCGATGAAGACGAGCTGCCGCCCGTTCTGCTTGGTGATCTTGTCCAGGCGTATCATGAAGGCCGTATCCGGGGGAGGTCGCTCCGGGCCGCTTACGGCATGGACCGAGACGGCGCAAAGACGAAGCCGGGGTCGGACGGCCGGGAGCCAAGCGCGGGCAGAGCCGTTGCCCTGCGCGACGCCTTCGGTTGGGCATCATCGTTTTCTAAAAGCCGGCCCCCGCCTGTCGGGCCGAGATCCTCGAGACGAGAAACGCAATGCTGTTCGGTTGGTGGAAGACGAGCCTCGACATGGCCATGCTGGGCTTCGAGGCCCAGGGGGTGATCGTCCAGCGCATGGCGATGTTCGCGGTGGGCGGCCCGGCCGCGCAGATCGAGGCGCAGCGCATGGTGACGGAGAAGATCATGGCGGCGAGCGAAGCGGCCCTGATGGTCGCCTCGGGCGCCTCGAACGGCAAGGTGATCCGCAACTACCGCCGGAAGGTCCAGGCCAACGCCAAGCGGCTGAGCAGGGGCTGATTTCTCCCAGGTCGGAGGTTCTCCGACCGGCTCCGCACTCAGGAAAGAAGCCGCGCCGCTTCTCCTTGCCGAGACAGCAGCGCTACAGCCGCCCGGTCGAACGAGACAACGGTCTCGCCGCCGAGACAGCGGCCTTCATGAGCGATGACACCGTCGGCGAAGTCGCCGCCGGCCTCGAGCAACCCGAGCCCGGCTTTTACGGCGGACCGGTTCATGGTGACGTTCCCGGTCTCGAGCAACGCGCGCAGCGCGGATGCCACATCCGCGGTCGCGAGCTTGGCCCCGCGCCGGTGGATCCAGACCAGCTCGCACAGGCACGGCAACGGGATCGCGATCGTGGTCGCATCCGTGAGCAGCTTCCGCGCCGTGCGGCCCTGCTCAGGATCGTCCATCGGAATCGCCCGGGCCAACACGTTGGTATCGACGGCGATGTTCATGCGTCGTCCGGCGCGCCGGACCAGCCCGCTTCAGCAATGGCGTTCATCGCCTCGATCGTCAGCGGCTTATCCAGCGTCACTTTTCCATCGAGGGCATGGAGGAACTTGTCGATCGTGCCGGACGGCCGGGCCGCCCGCACGCGCAACTCACCACCGGGCAGTTTCTCGAAGTCGATTCGCTCCCCGGGCTTGATGCCGAGGTGTCGTAGCAGGTCACGTTTCAGGGTGACCTGTCCGTTCGCCGTCACGGCGAGGGACGCCATCGCGCACTCCATGAGTCGGACTGGATCGAACGGGAATGCGAAATGACATGCGCGTCAAGCCGGCAGCCCTGTCGCCAGGATGCCGGAGGGGGGCCAGAAGGTCCCGGCTAAGCCCTTCGCTGGAGCCGCAGGTGAAAGATGACGCTGGACGGGGAGCTTTCGCCGTCCTCGCTTCGCTACGCTCGCGGAAGCCCTGAGCCAGCCTCAGTTGTCCGCCGTCCGGAACGTGTCGCAGGCCTTGGTCTGGCCGCTCTTGTAGCCGGCTGAGAACCAGCGCTGGCGCTGGGCCGAGGAGCCGTGGGTGAAGGAATCCGGCACCACGTAACCCTGGGACCGCTTCTGCAGCGCGTCGTCGCCGATCTGGGCGGCGGCGTTCAGGGCCTCGTCGATGTCGCCCTGGTCGAGTTCGGCGTATTTGTCGTTGGAGTTCTTGGCCCAGACGCCGGCGAGGCAATCGGCCATCAATTCGATCCGCACCGACAGGGCGTTCGCCTCGGTCTTGTTCGAGGCCTGCTGCTGGCGGGCCTGGACCTTGCCGAGGATGCCGAGCACGTCCTGGACGTGGTGGCCGACCTCGTGGGCGATCACATAGGCATAGGCGAAATCGCCCTTCACGCCGAACTTCGAGGCCATCTCCTTGAAGAAGCCGGTGTCGAGATAGACCTTCTTGTCGAGCGGGCAGTAGAACGGGCCCATCGCGGCCTGGGCCGAGCCGCAGCCCGAGCGGGTGCCGCCGGTGTAGAGCACGAGCGTCGTCGGGGTGTATTGCTTGCCGGTCTGCTGCGGCAGGATCTGGCTCCAGACGTCCTCGGTGTTGCCCAGGATCTTGGAGGCAAACTTGCCGCTCTCGTCGGTGGGCGCCTGGCGGCGCCGGGCCTGGCTCTGCGGATCCGCCGGCTGCTCCTGCTGGCCGCCGCCACCGCCAATCCGCTCGGCGCCGCCGATCAGGATCGCCGGGTTGATGCCCGTGAAGTAGCTGACGATCAGCAGCACCACGATGGTGCCGATGCCGAGGCCTCCGGCGCCGCCGCCGGGAAAGCCCATGCCGCCCCCGCCGCCGCCCTCGCCCCGGCGATCCTCGACATTGTCGGAGCTGCGTAGATCTTCCCAGCGCATGGTCGGGCCCGCCATCGGTGCTGCGCCGGCCGTCACGGGCCGGCGAGAATCTGCTCTGCGTCGCTCTGTCCCGCCGGCGGGACCGAAGCTCTAATGGCGAGAGGGGAGAGCCGGTTCCGCGTCCGCGGTCAAGCTTTCCCGTCGAGCAGGGCGCGCAGGGCGCGGAAATCCCGCCAGGCCAGGCGCTTCTGCACCGGCTGGCGCAGCAGGAAGGCCGGGTGGAGGGTGGCGAGGAGCCTCACCTCGCGGGTCGGCAGCGTGTACGGGAACAGCCGCCCGCGGGTCCGCAGGATGCCGTCCTTGGTGCCGGTGAGCGTCTGGGTGGCGGGCGCGCCGAGGCAGACGATGATGTCCGGGTCGACCAGCTCGATCTGGCGCTCCACGAAGGGCCGGCACACCGCGACCTCCTGGGGGGTCGGGTTGCGGTTGCCCGGGGGCCGCCAGGGCACGATGTTGCCGATATAGGCGCTCGACCGGTCGAGCCCGACCGCCTTCATCATCTTGTCGAGGAGCTGGCCCGAGCGGCCCATGAACGGCTTGCCGATCCGGTCCTCGTCGGCCCCCGGCGCCTCCCCGAGAAACATCACCCGGGCCTCCGGATTGCCGTCGGCGAAGACCAGGTTCTTGGCGGTGAAGCGCAGCGGGCAGGCATCGAACTCCGCCAGGATCTTTTCGAGCTCGTCGAGGCTCCGGGCCCCGCGCGCCCGGGCCCGGGCATCGCTCGCCGCCTCGTCGGGCTGGGCGCTGGCGGCCCGGCCGAAGGTCCGCGGCGTCGCGGCGGGGGGCGGCGAACCGGGGGGCGGCACCAGCGGCCGGGGCTGGTCGTCCGGCCGGGGCGCGGGCGCCGGGCGCGCCACCCTGCGCAGGGTCGGCGCCGGCGCGTCGGCCTCGCCGAAGCGGTCATGCGGCCGCTCGTCCAGAACCGCGTCGGCCCCGGCCTCCACGTGGAAATCGAGATAGGCGATCAGGTCGGCTTGCGCGTCGGTGGGACTCGGCATGGTGACAATCATGTGGAATTGCCGGGGCCTGTGGACAACTCGCCGAATCGCTCCGGGTGGCAAGGACTTGCGTGACCGAATAGCGCGGAGCCGGCGACCCCGGATACGGATCCTCCCATCCACCCCCTCATCCTGAGGTGCCGGAGCGCAGCGGAGGCCTCGAAGGAGACCTCCAGCCAGCCGCGCGATCCCTGGAGGCCTCCTTCGAGGCGGCTTCGCCGCACCTCAGGATGAGGGGGTGGATGGGAGCACCCTGTACCCCCTCCGGTGCGGCAAAGGGAACTTTGCCTTGCGCGTGAGCGTCGGCGACTTGCCTTTCCAGCTTGGAATCGCTTGAGACGGCAGCATGAGGGTCGCCGCGGCGGCCCTGACAAAAGAACAAGGAGAGGCGCGGATGGCGCTGCCCGAACGCGAGAGCATGGATTTCGACGTGGTCGTGGTCGGCGCCGGCCCGGCCGGCCTCGCCACCGCGATCCGCCTGAAGCAGCGCGCCGCCGAGATCGGCGAGGAGATCGCCGTCGTCGTGGTGGAGAAGGGCTCGGAGGTTGGCGCCCACATCCTGTCGGGCGCGGTGATCGACCCGAGCGGCCTCGACCGGCTGTTGCCGGATTGGCGCGCGGATCCGGAGCGGCCGCTCAAGACCGAGGTCCGGCGCGACGAGTTCATGATGCTCACCAAGAACAGCGGCATCACCCTGCCGAACGTGTTCTTCCCGCGTCTCATGTCGAACCACGGCAATTTCGTCGGCTCGCTCTCGAACGTGTGCAAATACCTGGGCGCGCAGGCCGAGGCGCTGGGCGTCGAGATCTATCCGGGCTTCCCGGCCTCCGAGGTGCTGTTCGACGATAACGGCGCGGTGGCGGGCATCGCCACGGGGGATCTCGGCATCGGCCGGTCGGGGGAGCCGCGGGAGGACTACACCCGCGGCATGGAGCTGCGGGCCAAGTACACGGTGTTCGGCGAGGGCGCGCGCGGCAACCTGACCAAGGGGCTGATCCAGCGGTTCTCGCTCAACCGGCACAGCGACCACTTCAAGTACGGGCTCGGCGTGAAGGAGCTCTGGCAATTGCCGGATTCGACCTTCGAGCCGGGGCTGGTGCGCCACACCATGGGCTGGCCCCTGCCCAACAAGGCCGGGGGCGGCTCCTGGCTCTACCATTTCGATGACAACCTGCTCTCGGTCGGCTTCGTCACCCACCTGAACTACGAGAACCCGACCCTGTCGCCGTTCGAGGAGTTCCAGCGCTTCAAGACCCATCCGCTGATCGCCGAGACCTTCGCGGGGGCCAAGCGGATCGGCTACGGGGCGCGGGCCATCATGGAGGGCGGCTGGCAATCGGTGCCCAAGCTGGTCTTCCCGGGCGGCTGCCTGGTCGGTTGCGCGGCGGGGTTCGTGAACGTGCCGCGGATCAAGGGCTCGCACAACGCGGTGCTGTCCGGGATGCAGGCGGCCGACGCCATCGCGGACGCCCTGAAGGCGGGCCGGGCCGGGGACGAGCTCACCGCCTACGAGGCCGGCTGGCGCGACAGCCCGATCGGGCAGGACCTGAAGGCGGTGCGCAACGTCAAGCCGCTCTGGTCCAGATACGGCACCCTGGTGGGCGTCGGCCTCGGCGGCATCGACATGTGGGCGGCGAGCCTGCTCGGTGCCTCGCCGTTCGGGACGCTCGGCCACGGCAAGCCCGACCATGCCTGCCTCAAGCCGCTCTCCGAGGTGACGCCGATCACCTACCCGAAACCCGACGGCAAGCTGACCTTCGACCGGCTCTCCTCGGTCTACCTGTCGAACACCAACCATGAGGAGGACCAGCCGCCCCACCTGAAGGTCCGGGACCTGGAACTCCAGAAGCACTCCGAGCACGACGTCTACGGCGGCCCCTCGTCCCGCTACTGCCCGGCCGGCGTCTACGAATGGGTGGCGGACGCGGCCGCCTCGGACGGGGTGCGCTACCAGATCAACGCGCAGAACTGCGTCCACTGCAAGACCTGCGATATCAAGGACCCGAACCAGAACATCGACTGGGTGACGCCGGAGGGGCCGGGCGGGCCGAATTATCCGAACATGTGAGGGGGATCGTCTCGACCGATCTGGACAATCCGCACAATCCGCACGAGATTGTGCGGATTGGGGGCTGCCGCCCTGACACGGGACTCCGCGACCGGCTGGGACATGCTCGACATCCGGTCCGACGACCTGCTGGCCATGCTTCAGAGGCGCAATCCGGCGGCGGAGCCGGCCACGTTGGAGCACGCGGCGGGTGTCATGGCGGCCGTCGGCCGGGCGGTCGAGCAGGGCGATGCCGTCCGGGCCATGCACGCCCTGCTGGACCATCTGGAGGCCGAAGGTCCGCGTCCGGGATCGGCCGGCGCCGCGCCGCCACGCGCGATCATCCTGAACCCGCGTAGCCCTGTCGAAGTGAGCCACGGCGCGGCGACGGGCGGGACCATCGATCGCCAGCACGGCTTGAAGCGGCTGGCGACCTCTGTCCGTCCCCTGACGCTGGAAGACTGGGCCGGCCCCCTCGCGGGCGCGGGCGAACTCGCCGCCCGCCTCGGGATCGCGCGATCCACCCTCCAGGATTGGCGGCGCAGCGGCGCGGTCGTGGGCCTGCTGACGGGGACGCGCAAGCACCTGTTCCCCCTCGCCCAGTTCGTCGACGGTCGGCCGGTCGCCGGGCTCGCCGCGGTGCTGGCGATCATCGGCGAGCCGCGCACCGCCTGGCTCTGGCTGGTCGAGCCGTATGCGCGCGGCGGATCGCCGCTCGACGACCTGAAACGGGGACGGGTCGCGTCCGTCATCGACGCGGCCCGCGATGACTTCGCGTGAGCTGCGTCTGGACTTGGCGGTCCTCGCCAGCCTGGCGATCGCCTTTCAGCCGGTCGGCTACCACCGCGTGACGCCCCTGGCCTACCGCTCGACGCCCCTCGGCATGGGGTTCGGCCGGTCGCGCTTCTCCAGTCCCGACGACGGTTTCGAAGTCCTCTACCTCGCCGTGGACCTGGCGACGGGCATAGCCGAGACGCTGATCCGCGACCGGTTCGAGAATCGCCGCCGGCGCCGGATCGGCGCGGCGGAGATCGCGCGCTGGGGCGTGACGCGGGTGAGAGCGGCCCGGCCGTTGACCGTGATCGACCTGCGGACCACCGGCCTCCTGCGCCTCGGCATCTCCACGGATGCCGGCCGCGCCAAGGTCCATCGCGACGGTCCGCGTCTCAGCCGCGCAATCCACGCGACGAGCGATGCCAACGGCATCCTGTACGGCTCGCGGTTGACCGGTGCGGCCTGCTGCGCCGTCTATGACCGGGCGGTCGCGACGCTGCGGGCGGAGCCCGTCACGGAAGTGCTGCAGGAGGCGTCCCTGGCGAGCGTGCTCGGCAGCCTGGCCGTCGAGCTGGTGATCTCCGCCTGAGACCGGGCGGCCCCCGCGCCATCCTTTCGCCTTGCGGGGCTGGCGGGATGGGTTCAGTGTCCCCAGCGATTTTTCGGGGACGCCCCGCCATTCCCGCGCCCGGCCCTCGGAGGGGCCCGGCGCCCAGGAGCCGCGATCGGTTCATGATGACAACACGCGCCCGCCGGAGCGTCTCGGCGCTCGCCCTGCTGCTCGCCGCAGGGCTCCCGCAGATCGCGCTCGCCGCCCAGCCGCGGGAATCGAGCCCGGTGCTCGATTACGAGCCCGCGGATTCGCTCGAGGGCAACTTCCTCTCCGCCTACATCGCGGGCGCCGCCCGGGACACGGCGGCGGCGGCGACCTTCTACCGCGAGGCGGTCAAGGCCGATCCGCGCAACGCCGAGCTGGTCGAGCGCGCCTTCATTTCGCTGCTCGCCGACGGCGCCCTGCCGGACGCGTTCCGAGCCGCCGAGAAGCTGATCGCCCGCGATCCGACCAACGGGCTCGCCAACCTGTCCCTCGGGGTCCGCCAGATCAAGGCCGGCCAATGGGCCGCCGCCCGCCAGAACTTCTCCCGCAGCGGCCGGGGCGCGGCGACCGACCTCACCGCGACCCTGCTCACCGCCTGGTCGTATGCCGGGGCCGGCGACGGCAAGAAGGCGCTGGAGACGGTCAACAAGCTCCGGGGCGAGCGCTACTACAACACGTTCCGCGATTACCACGCGGGCCTGATCGCGTCGGTCACCGGCGACAATGCCGAGGCCGAGCGGCGCCTCAAGGCCGCCTACGAGGCCGACCGCAACACCCTGCGCATCGTCGACGCCTATGCCCGGATGGAGGCGAGCCTCGGCCGCACCGACCTGGCGATCCAGGCCTATTCCGATTTCGACCAGCTCTCGCCCCGGCACCCGCTGGTCCGCGACGCCCTGGACAAGCTCAAGGACGGCAAGCCGCTGGCCCGGCTGATCGGCAACGCCCAGGAGGGCGCCGCCGAGGTGCTGTACGGGTTGGGCTCGGCGGGCTCGACGCAGGGCGACGAATTGCCCGCGGTGATCTACCTGCGGCTGGCGCTCTACCTCGCCCCCGACCACGCCCTCGCCCGGCTGACGCTCGCCGATACCCTCGACCGAATGAAGCAGCCGGAGCGCGCCAACGAGGCCTACGCGCAGATCCCGGCCAGTTCCCCGCTCAAGCTCAATGCCGACATCCAGATCGGCCTGAACCTGGAGCAGATGGGCAAGGCCGACGAGGCGCTGGCGCATCTCGACGCGACCATGAAGGCCCATCCGGACGACATCGACGTGATCACGGCGCTGGGCAACGTCCAGCGGGCGCGCAAGAAGTACGAGGAGGCCGCCGCCACCTATACCCGCGCCATCGATCTGATCGGCGACCGGCCGCAGGCGAATTACTGGACGACCTACTACTTCCGCGGCACCGCCTACGAGCGCGCCAAGCAATGGCCGAAGGCCGAGGCCGACCTGAAGAAGGCCCTCGCCCTGGTGCCGGCCAGCCAGCCGGCCGCCAAGGCCCAGGTGATGAACTACCTCGGCTATTCCTGGGTCGACCAGAACACCAACATCGACGCGGCGTTCAAGCTGCTGCAGCAGGCGGTCGACGCCAGCCCGCGCGATGGCATGATCGTCGACAGCTTGGGGTGGGCCTATTACCGCCTCGGCCGCTGGGACGACGCGGTGCGCGAATTGGAGAAGGCGGTCGAGCTGAAGCCCGGCGACCCGACCATCAACGACCACCTGGGCGACGCCTACTGGCGCGCGGGCCGGCGCCTGGAGGGCAAGTTCCAGTGGCAGCACGCCAAGGACCTGAACCCCGAGCCGGACGACCTCGCGCAGATCAACGCGAAGCTCAAGGACGGGCTGCCGGAGATCGAGAAGCCCACCGCCACCGCCGAGACCACGCCGGCCCCGGTGGCCGCCCCGCACAATGCCGAGAACCCGGAACTGCCCAAGGGCGCGCCCCAGCCGCACGAGGCGCCGGGTGCGGCCGATAAGGCCAAGAAGTCGGGGGGCTGAGCGGGATCGTCGGGCGGCGATCATCCGATCCACGGCTCCCCATCCGGCTCTCGACCGGTGCGATCGCTCCGGTTCCCTCCCTCCCCCCTCTGCGGGGGAGGGAGACGCGCCTGGGTCTGGCCATCCCCTCGATCAGACCACGATCTGTGAACATCGTAGCCCCCCTCCGCAGGGGGAAGGAGCGCGCCCGCTTTCGGCGAGTGATCTCGTCCTGCCCGGACACGCGGATCCGAAGTCCGAACGGTGCGCCCGCCGGCTCACCAGGATGGCGGCACTGTTGCGCCCCGGCCCGCCCAGGCCTGTCCGTATCGACAAGAGTATTTTGTCCGCCCCCTCATAAAAATCGACGGGCGTTTTCTCCGGCTTTGACGCACAATGCGCGGCCAGATGTTGGGCAGCCTCGCCGCAGCCCGGCCGCGTAACAAACCCGCACGGCGGAGGATTCGCCCGGCCCCGGCCGGCGGACCGGCGCCGTATCCGGGAGCCAGGGAGGAAGGCCCATGCCGTCAGATATCGAGATCGCCCGCGCCGCGACCCTGAAGCCAATCGCGCAGGTCGCCGAGACGCTCGGCATCCCGGATGACGCGCTCCACAATTACGGCAAGCACATCGCCAAGCTCGACCACGGCTACATCGCCGGGCTCGAGGGCAGGACACCCGGCAAGCTCGTGCTGGTGACGGCGATCTCCCCGACGCCGGCGGGCGAGGGCAAGACCACCACCACGGTGGGCCTGGGCGACGCCCTGAACCGCATCGGCCAGAAGACCATGATCTGCCTGCGCGAGCCGTCCCTCGGGCCGTGCTTCGGCATGAAGGGCGGGGCGGCCGGCGGCGGCAAGGCGCAGGTCGTGCCGATGGAGCAGATCAACCTGCACTTCACCGGCGACTTCCACGCCATCACGTCGGCCCACAGCCTCGCGGCCGCGCTGATCGACAACCACGTCTACTGGGCGAACGAGCTCAACATCGACGTGCGCCGGATCCACTGGCGCCGGGTGGTCGACATGAACGACCGGGCCCTGCGCCAGATCACGCAGTCGCTCGGCGGCGTCGCCAACGGGTTTCCGCGGGAGGACGGGTTCGACATCACGGTGGCCTCCGAGGTGATGGCGGTGTTCTGCCTGGCCAAGGACCTCGCTGACCTCGAGGAGCGCCTCGGCCGGATCGTCATCGCCGAGACCCGGGACCGCAAGCTCGTCACCCTCAAGGACGTGAAGGCGACCGGCGCCATGACGGTGCTGCTCAAGGACGCCCTGCAGCCCAACCTCGTGCAGACCCTGGAGGGCAACCCGGCCCTGATCCACGGCGGCCCCTTCGCCAACATCGCCCATGGCTGCAACTCGGTGATCGCCACCCGGGCGGGCCTGCGGCTGGCCGACTACACGGTGACGGAGGCCGGCTTCGGCGCCGATCTCGGCGCGGAGAAGTTTTTGGACATCAAGTGCCGGCAGGCGGGCCTGACCCCCTCGGCGGTGGTGGTGGTGGCGACGATCCGCGCCCTCAAGATGCATGGCGGCGTCGACAAGAAGAGCCTCGGATCCGAGAACATCGGCGCCCTGGAGAAGGGTTTTGCGAATCTCGCCCGGCACGTCACCAACCTGCGCGGTTTCGGCCTGCCGGTGGTGGTCGGCGTCAACCATTTCTACGCCGACACCGATGCTGAGCATGCCAGGCTCAAGGAGCTGTGCCGCGAAAAGCTCGACGTGGAGGCGATCACCTGCCGCCACTGGGCCGAGGGCGGCGCCGGCGCCGAGGAGTTGGCCCGCGCCGTGGTGACGCTCAGCGAGGCCGAGCCGGCGCCGATCCGCCACGCCTACGAGACCGAGGCGCCGCTCGCGGAAAAGATCCGGGCCATCGCCACCAAGCTCTACGGCGCCGCTGACATCCAGATCGAGTCCAAGGCGGCCCAAAAACTCGCCGCCTTCGAGAAGGATGGCTACGGCAACCTGCCGATCTGCATGGCCAAGACCCAGTACTCGTTCTCCACGGATCCCGGCCTGATGGGTGCGCCCGAGGGGCATATCGTGGGGGTGCGCGACGTCCGGCTCTCGGCCGGCGCCGGGTTCGTGGTGGCGATCTGCGGGGAGATCATGACCATGCCGGGCCTCCCCCGGGTGCCCGCCGCCGACACGATCCGGCTGGACGCCGACGGGCAGATCGACGGGCTGTTCTGAGGATCAGCGGGCGGCCGCGAGCCGCCTTCCTCCGAAGGCCAGATCAAGGCTGCGCGGAGGCGTCCCAGGGGGTCAGGACAGATCGGCCGCCCTGGGCCGATCGCTGGAACGCGGAAACGTGATCTCGACATCTTCGACGCCGGCCGGCAACCCCAAGGCCTCCACGAGGCCGTGCAGGCCGTGGCCAGGCTTGCCGCTATCCGTGATGCACACAGGTGCCGCTGCCGTCTTGGCGCGTCCGGTATCCTGATCGGGCTCCGGGCCGGTGAGTCTGGTGATCGTCATGCTCGAAATCCCTTATCGGATTCGGATGTCTTGCCCAACCGTCCGCAGGGCTCTGCCCGGCACCCGCAAAAGGTCACAGACCAGCCCTTTCAAGGTGTTTGATCGGGTCGCGATCGGGACGTTTTGCCAAGCGGATTCATACGGCTTCACGTGACGCCAACGCTTTAAAAAAATCGGCGCTTTCCCCTCCCCCTTGCGGGGAGGGGTCAGGGGTGGGGGTGGTCCAGGATGAGGCGTACCGGTGCCGTCTGAACCACCCCCACCTCCAACTCCTCCCCGCAAGGGGGGAGGAGAGCGCGGCCCGTCTCACCCAAATCGCTGCGCCAAACACCTTAAAAGGGCTGGGTTACAGACCTTTTGAAACCGGGACTTACGCGTCCCCGAACAGCTCCGTCGCCAGCCGCGAATGATCTTCCCGCAGGCGGCCGAGATCGACCCCGAGCGGCTGCCCGTCGATCACCCGCCAGCGCCCCGCCACCATCACCCGGTCGGCCCGGGTGGCGCCGCACAGGACCAGCGCCGCCAGCGGATCGTGGGCGCCGGAGAAGCGCAGCTCCTCCAGGGTGAACAGGGCGAGGTCGGCCTCCCGGCCGGGTTCGATCTGCCCGATATCGGTGCGGCCGAGGCAGGCGGCCGAACCCTCCGTGGCCCAGCGCAGCGCGTCGCGATGCGTCACCGCCTCCGCTCCGTAAGTGAGCCGGCTCAGCATCAGCGCGTGGCGCACCCCCTCCATCAGGTTCGAGCTGTCGTTGGAGGCCGAGCCGTCGACCCCGAGCCCCACGGGGGAGCCCGCCGCCTCCAGCTCGCAGGTGCGGCAGCGCCCCGACGCCAGGGTCATGTTCGAGGTCGGGCAGTGGCACACGCCGACCCCCGCCTTGCCCAGCCGGACGACCTCGGCGTCGTTGAAATGGATGCCGTGGGCGAGCCAGACCCGGTCGTTCAGCCAGCCGACCTGTTCCAGATACTCCACCGGCCGGCAGCCGAACATCGACAGGCAATAGGCGTCCTCGTCGAGCGTCTCGCCGAGATGGGTGTGCAGGCGGCAGCCGTGGCGGGCGGCGAGGGTCGCGCTCTCGCGCATCAGGCGCTGGGTCACCGCGAAGGGCGAGCAGGGGGCCAGCCCGATCTGCACCATCGCCCCCGGGGCCGGATCGTGGAACAGGTTCAGCACCCGCTCGCAATCCGAGAGAATCGTGTCGTCGTCCTGCGTCAGCGCCGCGGGGGGCAGGCCGCCCTCCCGGTCGGACAGGCTCATGGAGCCCCGGGTGATCGCGGCGCGGATCCCGAGGCTCCTGGCCTCGTCGACCTGGACGTCGACCGAATCCTCCAGCCCCTTCGGGAACAGGTAATGGTGGTCGCCCGCCGTGGTGCAGCCGGAGAGCAGCAGCTCGGTATAGGCGACCCGGGTGGCGAGCCGGAACGCCTCGGGGGTGATCCGCCCCCAGATCGTGTAGAGCGCCTTCAGCCAGGGGAAGAGCGGTTTGTTGATCGCGATCGGATGGGCGCGGGTCAGGGTCTGGAAGGCGTGGTGATGGGTGTTGATCAGCCCGGGGATGACCACGTGGCGCGCGGCGTCGAAGGTCTCGTCCACCGGGGCGGCCGGCCGGGCGCCCGCCGCCACGAGCTCGACGATCCGGCTGCCCGCCACGACGATCCCGCCCCCCGCGCCCGCCGCCAGGATGGCGCGCGGATCGCGGATCCAGAGGCGGCGTCCCGATTCGACTGCTTCGGCCATGTCTTCCACCGCTCCCTCTGCCCGACCCGGGATGCGTAGCGGAGCGGTCGGACGGTCCGCAAGCGGGCCGGTCCAGGGAGCACCGTCCCGGGGACCGCGCGGACCGGGGGCGGTACGAACAGGCTCCGTTCCGTCGCGGCGGGTCCGGGCCCTGGCCCCGACGGCGGCCGGGTGGCGGGCCCGGGTTGACCGGACAGGGTTGACGGGCCTCGGCCCGCTTGGGAAACGTCACGGGGACTGACCTATCACCCGTTGGGAGCGGCCGCGCCGTGACACGGACAGCCCCGGGCGCGGAAACCTTCGCGGCGCCCCCCGTCCCGGCCACCCTCGGCAGCGACGACCTGATCGAACTCCTGTTCTTCGCCTATCGCGATTTCGTGGGCGATCCCGACCGGATCCTGGCGGCCTACGGCTTCGGCCGGGCGCATCACCGGGTGCTGCACTTCGTCGACCGCTATCCGGGCCTGACCATCGCCGAACTCCTCGACATCCTGCGCATCACCAAGCAGAGCCTCAACCGGGTGCTCAAGGACCTGATCGGCCAGGGCTACGTCGCCCAGAAGCCCGGCCCGAGCGACCGGCGCCAGCGCCTGCTCTACTGCACGCCGTCCGGCGCGGATCTGGCCGCCGACCTGACCCGGGTCCAGGCGCGCCGCCTCGCCCGGGCGCTGGCCGCGCCGGACGCGCGGGGCTCGCCGGAGGATTTCTTGATGGCGATGATCGAGCCGGAGGACAGGGCGGCGGTCCGGAGCCTGATGGCCCGGCGCGTGGCCCATGCGGGCGGCGGCGCGTGACGGCGGCTCCCCGGGCCGACCTGCCCGACGAGGCGCCGCACGTCCTGGTGGTCGACGACGACCGCCGCCTGCGCGAACTCCTCGCCCGCTACCTCACCGACCAGGGGTTTCGCGTCACCGCGGCGGCGAGCGCCGCCGAGGCCCGGGCCCGGGCCCAGAGCGTCGTGTTCGACGCGATGGTGCTCGACGTGATGATGCCCGGCGAGAACGGCTTCGATTACGCCCGGAGCGTGCGCGAGACCTCCCGGGTGCCGATCCTGATGCTCACCGCGCGCTCCAACCCCAACGACCGGGTGATGGGCCTGGAGATCGGCGCGGACGACTACCTGCCCAAGCCCTTCGAGCCGCGGGAGCTGACGCTGCGGCTCACCAACATCATCAAGCGCAGCCCGCGCCCCCGGGAGGCCGCGGCCGAGGCCGTGACCTTCGGGCCGTTCGCGTTCCGGATCGACCGGGGCGAGCTGCGCCGGGACGACGCGCTGATCCGCATCACCGAGCGCGAGCGCGAGATCCTGACGATCCTGGCCATGGCCGGCGGCGCCAACGTGGAGCGCGAGCAGCTCGCCGGACCCGGGGGCGCCGCGGCGGAGCGGACCGTCGACGTGCAGATCAACCGCCTGCGCCGCAAGACGGAGGTCGATCCGGCCAACCCGGTCTTCCTGCAGACCGTCCGGGGGGTCGGCTACCGGCTCGCGGTGGATTGACGGGCTTGGCGGCCGATCCGCGTCACACCGGGCGCGGCTCGTCGGGCTTCAGCTTGAGGGCCTTCGCCACCCGGGTGGACAGGCTGCCCACGAGGGCGACGGAAGCCGGCGCCTCGGCCAGGTTGCGCACCGCCGCCAGGGCCTCCTCGGCGCTGGCCTTCATCACCGCGTAGACCCGGGGGCTCGACGCCTTGCCGGACCGCTCCGGCGTCACGGAGACGAGGAAGGTCGTGTAGCGTCTCCGCGCGCGTCCGGGCATGGTTTTGCATGTGACACGGCGGCTAACTATCGCCAAGGCCTGAATTCCGCCCCGGGTCCGGGACGAGCCCGCGACCGGCGCGATGACCCGTGCCGGCCGCATCGGCTCCGCGCCGCGGGGCGGGTTGATCGTTAGCCGACACATCAACGCGGTGACCAAACCGCCACACATGCTCTCGCCATATCCACACGCGTCCCCCTTTCCCCTCTGCGGGGGAGGGAGGGCGCGCGGCAGCACGAACGGATCCGTCTGTCCAGCCGGACCATCGGCGGCGGCCCGGGCGCGCTACCAGACCAGCCGCTCGATCACCGCGTCGGGATGCACCGCCTGCCGGCTGAGCCAGTCCGCCACGTCGCCCAGCCGGTGGTGCTCGGCCGTAACGCCGAGTTCCTCCGCGTGGATGCCCCGGGCGACCAGCAGGCTCGCGAGGCCGAAGCCGCGGGCGCCGGCGATGTCGGTGCGGATCGCGTCGCCGATCGCCAGGACCCGGGCCGGGTCCACCGGGGCGCCGGTGAGGGCGGCACCCTTGGCCAGGGCCGCCGCGTAGACCGGCCGGTGCGGCTTGCCGGCATAGACCACGGCGCCGCCGAGCTCCGCATAGGCCGCCGCCAGCAGGCCCGCGCAGGGGATCAGGCGGTTGCCGCTCTCGACCACGAGGTCGGGATTGGCGCAGATCAGGGTCAACCCGCGGCCGGCGAGGCGCGTCAGTTCGGGCCGGTAATCGTCCGCGGTCTCGCTGCGGTCGTCGAACAGGCCCGTGCAGACGACGAGATCGGCCTCGGCCTCCGGGACGAGGCTGAGGTCGAGCCCCTGGAAGATACCGAGGTCCCGCTCCGGCCCGAGGTGCCGGATCCGGGCGCCGGGGCGGGCCGCGATGAGGTCGCGGGTGAGGTCGCCCGAGGTCAGGATCGCGTCGTAGGCCGCCCGCGGCACGCCGAACCGGTCGAGGATGCGGCCCACCCCGTCCCCGGGCCGGGGGGCGTTCGAGACCAGGACCACCCGGCGCGGCCGCGGTCCCGGCAGGTCGCGGAAGCGGATCAGCGCCGCGCCGGCGGCGGCGTGGGCCGTCTGGCCGTCGTGCAGGACGCCCCAGACATCGCAGAGGATCAGGTCGTAGCGCTCCGCCACCTGGGCGAGGCCGTCGAGGGTCGGGATCGATGCAGGCATGGAAAGTCCTGGTTTCAGAAGGTCCGGGACCTTTTGCGGGTGCAGGGCAGGGCCCTGCAAGCGGGCGGAGCCCGTCTCGGGCCGGGGCTCCGCCCTGGCGACCCGCCAAAGGGCACAGCCCTTTGGGAACCCCTTACCGGCCTTGCGGGCCGAGCCGGTGCTCGGCGAAGAAGTCGAGCATCGCCCGGGAGGCATCGGGACCCTCGCGATCCGTGTAGCTGCCCTCGGGGCGGCCGCCCGACCAGGCGTGGCCGGCGCCGCGCACCCGCCAATCCTCCACCACCACCCGGCCGGACCCGTCCCGGTAGCGGGTGCGGGTGAAGGGATGGCCGCGGCCCTCGATGGTCTCGGACCGCCCGGTCAGCCCCGCCACGTTGGCCTGCGCCAGCACCTGATCGGCGTTGCGCACGCTCACCGTCCCGTCATCCTCGCCGTGGAAGACGATCGTGGGCACGCGCGTCGCCGGGGCGGGTGCCCCGAACGGCGTCGTGGTGCCGAGGCCCGGCGCGCCGACCTGCATGGCCATCAGGGCCGAGCCGAGGTCGCGGGCGCAGCCGGCCGCGAGGCCCGAATGCACGCCCACGGCGGCGAACAGGTCCGGATAGGCCCGGGCGATGTTCAGGGCGGCCGCGCCCCCCGCCGACAGGCCGGCGATGTAGACCCGGGCCGGGTCGATGGGATGGTCGGCCATCACCGCCCGGGTGAGACCGGCGATGATCGCCGGCTCGCCCGATCCGCGGGCCTGGTCGCGGGGGTCGTACCAGTTCCAGCAGCGCTGGGCATGGGCCTGACGGCTCTGTGCCGGATAGGCGACGAACACGCCCGCCCGCTCGGCCAGGGCGTTCATGCCGGTCCCGGCGGCGAAATCGTCCGGGTTCTGCGTACAGCCGTGCAGCATGACGACCAGAGGCGCGGGGGTCTCCGGACGGCTCGGGACGAACAGCCTGTAGTCGCGGCTGCCGGCGGCCTCCGCGTGGCTCAGGGACAGGAAGCTGCCCCCCGCCGGGGTACCGGGCTGATCGGGGGGCGGTGCGGGCTGCCGCAGGGGCTTGCCCAGCCCTTTCAGCACGGGGCCGAGGCCGCGCATGACCTGACCGACCACCTCGCGCACCCGCGTGACGGATTCAGCTGCCGGATCCTGCGCTGTCCCGGGCCCGGCCGCCTCCGGGCGCGGGGGTGAATCGCCCCGAGGCGGCGCCGCGGCGTCCGCGCCGCGGAAGCTGCGCTGGATCAGCGCGGTGGCCTCGTCCAGGCGGCCGAGCCCGGTCAGCCGGGTGGCCTCGATCATGTCGGCGAAGGGCGAGGCGCCGATCCTGGGGTCGCGCTCCCCGTCGCGGCGGCCGGGATCGTCGGTCATGCCTGCGCGCCTCACTGCCTCAGCGTTGCTGTCGCGGCCGGGAGCTGTGCGCCGATGCCACCGCATGGACCATCCTCACCACCGGACCCGATGGAACGCCGACCTCGATTGTGCATCGCAATAAACGCCGCTGTGCGCCGCGGCAACACCCGGCGCCGCGGGTCAGCCCGGCGCACGGGACCGGCGGGTCAGGCCGGCTCGTCCGTCCCGATGTACTCGGCCCAGATCGCGGCGGGACCGAGGCTCGCCCGGAAGCCGTCGTGGCGGGCGCGCTCCGCGTCGGTCAGGCGGCTGCGGTAGGGCCGGGGCGCCGCCGGGACGGCCGCGGGGGCGCGCGGCCCGGCGCCCGGCGCGGCGGTCCCCGCATCCAGCAATCCCAGGCTGGTCTGCTTGCCGCCGAGCAGCTCGACATAGACCTCGGCCAGGATCTGCGCGTCGAGGAGCGCCCCGTGCTTGGTGCGCTTGGTGTTGTCGATGCCGTAGCGGGCGCAGAGGGCGTCGAGGTTGTTGGCCGCCCCCGGGTGCTTGCGCCGGGCCATGGGCAGGGTGTCGACCACCTCCTCCAGCCGGATCGGCGGCGGGGCGTCGGCCCCGAGCCGGGCGTATTCCATGTTGAGGAAGCCGACATCGAAGGGCGCGTTGTGGATCACGAGGCGCCCGTCGCCCAGGAAGGCCAGCAGCTCGCCGACGATCCCGGCGAAGAGCGGCTTGTCGGCGAGGAACGCGTCCGACAGGCCGTGGACCTTGAAGGCGCCCTCGGAGACCGCCCGCTGCGGGTTGCAGTAGCGGTGGAAGCTGCGCCCGGTGGGGATGTGGTTGAGCAGCTCGACCGCGCCGATCTCGATCAGCCGGTCGCCGCCCTTCGCCTCCGTGCCGGTGGTCTCGGTGTCGAGGACGATCTCGCGCAGCATGGGGCGACTCGGCATGTTCTAGGGGACCGGACCCTAACGGGATAAGCCGGCGCGGTTAACCTGCCGTACCCGACTGCCTAGCGCGACATGTTGCGGTAGACGCAGACACGCCCCTGGTCCTCGTACCCGCCCGGGCAGGCGGTGACGCAGGCGCCGGCCGCGACCTTCTTCGGGGGCGGGCAGGCGGCGGCGTCCTGGGCCCGGGCCGGCACGGCAGCCGCCCCCAGCAGGGTGAGCACCGTCACGGCCAGGATTCGTCCGGTCATTGCGAGATACCGCACCATCACGTCTACCAAGCGGCCGGAACGCCCCGGGGAGAGCTGCAACCACAGATATGCAGCGGCGCGGATGCGTCACCCTCCGGCCCGGTGCGGCGGCGCACGCCCCTCGGTGAGCCGGACCACGATCCGCGCCACCTCGGCCTCGGCCGCCGGAAAACCCCCGCCCGTGTCGATCACGAAATCCGCCCGGGCGCGCTTCTCGGCATCGGGCATCTGCTTGGCCAGGATCGCCGCGAAGGCCGCCTCATTCATGCCGGGGCGGGCGAGCACCCGGGCGCGCTGGACCTCCGGGGGGGCGCTCACCACCGCGACCGCGTCGCAGCGGGTCTCGCCCCCGGTCTCGTAGAGGAGCGGGATGTCGAGGACGACCAGCGCCGCCGCCGCGTGCCGCGCCAGGAAGGCGGTACTGGCCGCCCGGACCAGCGGGTGGACGAGGGCCTCGAGGGCGGCCATCCGATCGGGATCGCCCAGCACCGCGTCGCGCAGGCGGGCGCGGTCGACGCCGCCGCGCGGATCGCGCACCCCCGGAAAGGCCGCCCCGATCGCCGCGGCCGCCTCGCCGCCGGGCCCGTAGAGGGCGTGGACGGCGGCGTCGGCGTCGTGGACCGGGACGCCGAGCGCCGCGAACATCCCGGCGGTGGCCGACTTGCCCATGCCGATCGAGCCGGTCAGGCCCAAGATAACGGGACCGATGACGGGACCGCTGACGGGACCGCCCGGCCTCATCCGGCGAGGTCCGCCACGATCTTGGCGCGCAACGCGGGGGTGACGGTGGGGCGCGGGCCGAACCAGGCCTCGAAGCCCGGCACCGCCTGGTGCAGCAGCATGCCGAGCCCGTCCACCGCCGCGAGCCCGCGCCGGCGTGCCGCCGCCAGCAGCGCCGTCTCCAGCGGGGCGTAGACGATGTCGGCCACCGCCGCGGAGGCCGGCAGCGGCGCGAGGTCGAGGTCGAGGGGCGGCTGGCCCCGCATGCCCAGCGAGGTGGTGTTGACCAGGAGCCCCGCCCCGGCAAGCGCCGCCGGCAGATCGTCCCAGGCGAGGGCCGCGCCGATGCCCGGCGCCAGGGCGGCCACGCCCTCGGCCCGGGCCGGGGTGCGGTTGGCCACGAGGATCCGGCGCAGGCCCCGCTCGGCCAGCCCGACCACGATCGCCCGGGCCGCGCCGCCGGCGCCCAGCACCACGGCGGTCCCGCCCGCGCGCCCCGGCCAGCCTTCGCCCAGGCTGTGGTCCAGATGGGCGCAGAAGCCCGGCGCATCGGTGTTGTCGCCGCCGATCCGGCCGGCCGGCCCGACCACCAGGGTGTTGACCGCACCGATCTTTTCCGCCCGCGGCGTGAGGGTGTCGGCCAGCGCGAAGGCCGCCTCCTTGTGGGGGATCGTGACGTTGCCGCCCCGGAAACCCGAGTCCGGCAGCGCCCGGAGGAAGGCCGGAAACGCCGCCGGCGCCACGTCCAGGCGCTCGTAGGAGCCCGGGAGGCCGTGGGCGGCCAGCCAGTGGCCGTGGATCAGCGGCGAGCGCGAATGGGCGATCGGGTGGCCGACCACGAAGGCCCGGGGGATCGGGGCTCCGGTCACGCCGCGCACGCCTCGGCGAGGCGGCAGGCCGGGCCGCCGGCCGCCTCGATCTGCAGGGTGGCGTGGCCGATGCCGAAGCGGGCGCGCAGGCCCTCGGCGGTCTCGGTGAGGAAGCCGTTGCCGGGCGTCCGATGCTCCGGATGGTCCTCGGCGATCACCAGATGGACCGTGAGGGCGACGCTGGTGGTGCTCATGGGCCAGATGTGCAGGTCGTGCAGATCGACCACCCCGGGCCGGTCGCGCAGGAAGCCGGTCACCGCATCCGGGGAGATCTCCGGGGGCACGGCGTCGAGGGACATGGCCACGCTGTCGCGCAGGAGGCCCCAGGTCGCCCAGACCACCAGGGCCGCGATGACGAGGCTGACCGCGGGATCGAGCCAGGCATAGCCGGTGAGCTGGATCACGAGGCCCGCGACCACGACCCCGGCCGAGACGGCGGCGTCGGCCGCCATATGCAGGAAGGCGCCACGGATGTTGATGTCGCCCTTGGCGCCGCTGGCGAACAGCCACGCGGTCAGGCCGTTGACCAGGATCCCGACGGCCGCCACCACCATCACGATGGTCCCGGCGACCGGTTCCGGATGGACCAGGCGGACCAGCGCCTCCCAGATCACCGCCCCCATGGCGATCAGCAGGAACACGGCGTTGAACAGGGCGGCCAGGATCGAGGAGCCGCGATACCCGTAGGTGAAGCGGGCGCTGGCGCGGCGGCGCACCAGGATGGCGGCGATCCAGGCGGCCGCGAGGCCCAGAACGTCCGAGAGGTTGTGGCCGGCATCGGCCACGAGCGACATGGAGTTGGCGAGATAGCCGTAGGCCGCCTCGATCACCACGAATCCGGTGTTGAGCACGATGCCGATGGCGAAGGCCCGCCCGAAATTTTTTGGCGCATGGGCGTGGCCGCCATGACCTCCGTGCCCGTGACCTCCGTGCCCGTGACCTCCGTGCCCATGGCCACCATGCGCGTGGGATCCGTGGGAATGATCGTGCCCGGCCAAGACGATGCTCCGTTCGATCGTTGGGACAAGTCAGGGTTTCAAGAGGTCCGGGACCTTTTGCGGGTCCAGGGCAGAGCCCGGGTGTCTCGGACGTGTCTCCGGCCCCCAAAGGCCTGAGCCCTCCGGACACCCGTTCCTTCCGCCCGGCGCCGTCAGAAGTCCAGGCAGCCGGCGGCGCGCAGGCGGGCGAGGAGGGGCAGCAGCGGCAGGCCCAGCACGGTACTGTGGTCGCCGACGACCGATTCGAACAGGTGGATCCCAGGCCCTTCGAGCTGGTAGCCGCCGACGCTCGCCCGTACCCGTTCCGCGCCGGCGCAGTCCACATAGGCCGCGATCGCCCGGTCATCGAGGGGCCGCAGGGTCAGCCGGGCGGTCTCCACGAAGGCGTCCTCCACGGTCCCGGCCAGCACGACGGCGGCATGCAGGGCGTGGGTGCGGCCGGCGAGCCGGGCGAGCTGCGCCCGGGCGGCCCCGGCATCGACGGGCTTGTGGAACACCGTGCCGTCGAGGTCGAGCACCTGATCGGCGCCGATGACGAGCCGCCCGGGGAACCGGGCCGCCACCGAAGCCGCCTTGGCGCGGGCGAGCGTCAGGGCGAGGTCGGGGGGGGACAGGGTCCGGCTCGCCGCCTCCAGGGCGCGCTCGTCCACGTCGGGGGCGGCGGTCTCGACCGGCAGGGCGGCGCTCTCCAGCAGGAGGCGCCGTGTCGGGCTGGTCGAGGCGAGGAGGAGCGGGTCCGGACGGAGCCAGGGCGAGCGCGGCATCGCGCCAGTGTCACGGATCCGGGGGCGGGCGCAAGGCAGCCCGCAAAACAGCCCGCACCACGGGGGGCTGCGACGAGCCCCGCCGCCGGGATGAACCGGCCGGCGGGGCTGTCGCGGGGCCGATACGCAACCTGGCGCCCGATGCAGACCTTGGCAGGGATCGGTTAGGGGAAGGTCAACGGCCCGGTTGCGCGGTCTGGCCTATCCGTGCCGTGGCGGGACAGGGCGGATGGCGCGATGGCATCCGGAAGCGTCTCTCCCTCCCCCTTACGGCGACGGGCGACACAGGTTCAAGGCACGCGGCTCACGACCCAGCGCGACAGGCCCCCCTCTCCCGCACGAGCGAGGGGGGCCGAGCCCCGCCGATCTGACCGGCGAGCTCGCTGAGACCTCAAACCTGTGTCGCCCGTAGCCCCTTGCGGGGCGGAGAGCGCGCCTCGGCCAGAGATGTGTGAATACAGGAGTCCGAGAGGGGGAGGGAGACGCGCCCGGACGCGCCTCAGGTGTTCATCGAGTCGAAGAAGTCGCCGTTGCTCTTGGTCTGGCGGAGCTTGTCCATCAGGAACTCGATCGCGTCGGTGACGCCCATCGGGTTGAGGATGCGGCGCAGCACGTAGGTCTTCTTGAGGGCGTCCGGCGGGACCAGCAGCTCCTCCTTGCGGGTGCCGGAGCGGGTGATGTCGATCGCCGGGAAGATGCGCTTGTCCGAGACCTTGCGGTCCAGGATGATCTCCGAGTTGCCGGTGCCCTTGAACTCCTCGAAGATCACCTCGTCCATGCGCGAGCCGGTGTCGATCAGCGCGGTGGCGATGATCGAGAGCGAGCCGCCCTCCTCGATGTTGCGGGCGGCGCCGAAGAAGCGCTTGGGCCGCTGCAGGGCGTTGGCGTCGACGCCGCCGGTGAGCACCTTGCCGGAGGACGGCACCACAGTGTTGTAGGCGCGGCCGAGCCGGGTGATCGAATCGAGCAGGATCACGACGTCGCGGCCGTGCTCCACGAGGCGCTTGGCCTTCTCGATCACCATCTCGGCGACCTGCACGTGGCGGGTGGCCGGCTCGTCGAAGGTCGAGGCGATGACCTCGCCCTTCACCGAGCGCTGCATGTCGGTGACCTCCTCGGGCCGCTCGTCGATGAGCAGCACGATCAGGTAGCACTCGGGATGGTTCAGGGTGATCGACTGCGCGATGTTCTGCATCAGCACGGTCTTGCCCGTGCGCGGCGGCGCCACGATCAGGGCGCGCTGGCCCTTGCCGATCGGCGCCACGATGTCGATGATCCGCGGCGAGAAATCCTTCTTGGTCGGGTTGTCCAGTTCGAGCTTGAAGCGCTTCGTCGGGAAGAGCGGCGTCAGGTTGTCGAAATGGACCTTGTGCTTGATTTTTTCCGGGTTCTCGAAGTTGATGGTGTTGACTTTGAGAAGAGCAAAATAACGCTCGCCGTCCTTGGGGCCGCGGATCGGGCCCTCGACGGTGTCGCCGGTGCGCAGGCCGAAGCGGCGGATCTGGGTCGGCGAGATGTAGATGTCGTCGGGGCCCGGCAGGTAGTTCGAGTCGGAGGAGCGCAGGAAGCCGAAGCCGTCCTGCAGCACCTCGACGGTGCCCGAACCGATGATCTCGACCTCCTTGGCAGCGAGCTGCTTCAGGATCGCGAACATCAACTCCTGCTTGCGCATCGTCGAGGCGTTCTCGACCTCGACCTCCTCGGCGAAGGCCGTCAGATCGGTCGGCGTCTTCGACTTGAGGTCCTGGAGCTTGACCTCGCGGACGCCTTCGAGGGCGGCGGGCATGGTCGGCAGATCATCGGCCGGCTCCGCGGTCTCGAGATCGGCGAGGGCGTCGGGATGTGGCGTCATGGGGTGTCTTGCAACCGACGGAGAAGGTGGGAGGGCCGGTTCTGTGCCAAGCACCCGGGGGACGGGCGCCGAAGGGCGGGCCGCGCTGCGGCGAGGGGCCCGTGGATCAGGGTGGCGAAACCGTTTTGGCAGGACCCTCGCGGCTCACGGGCGCGCTGTGGCGCTGACCTTGTGACGAGGGCGATGAAGAGATAACGCGTTTCGCCCCCGCACTCAAGGCCCCCATTCGAGGCCCCCATTCGAGGCCCTCGCGGACGGGACGCGCCGGGGTTAGAGAGGCGGCGCGGCGGACCGGCCCGGAACCGGGCCCGCACGGGAGGGTTCACCGTCCCGGCGCTGCGGTGCAGCAGATCCCCAACCCGAGAGCCCCTCTGACCGCCATGCGCGACGACGCCACCGGACGCACCCTCACCGCGCACGAGCCGCGCCGGATCCCGTGGCTCGACCTCGTCTTCGGCTTCGGCCCGATGGTGCCGATCGCCGTCGGCGCCGCCGCGGCGTGGTGGCTGAACGGCCAGCCCCTCGACTACCTCGTGGCCCTGTTCACCCTGCTCTACGCCGCCTCGATCCTGCTGTTCCTGGCCGGCGTGCACCGGGGCGTCAGCTTCCGGACCGAGGGCGGCCCGCGCCTGTCGCAATTGGTCACGATGCTGGTCCTGTACGGGCTGGGGCTGTTCAGCCTGTTCGCCGCCGTGATGGGCAAGGCGGTGCCGGCGCTGGCGATGCTGATCCTCGGCTACGCCCTCGTGGGGATCCTCGACCCGATCGCGGCGCGCACCGGCGCAGTGCCCCTGGCGCATGCCCGCCTGCGCCCGATCCAGATGCCGATCGCTGTGGTGAGCCTCGCGGTCCTGCTCTGGCTCAAGCTGACGGCGCCGTACTGAGCCGTAGTCTTGCCTGTGCTCACGCCTGTCGCCGTGCAGGACCGCACGGCGACCCGATCCCGCGGATTCCCAAGGGATCATCCCTTGGGCGGGGTCTCGGGGCGGAGCCCTGAGGATCTCGCAGGGGGCGCCCTGCACCCGTAAAAAGGTCCCGGACCCTTCGAAACCATCACCGGTCAGCGACGGGATCCGTCCGTCAGGATCGAAGGATCAGGATCACGCCAGCACAGGCCCTGGCGCATCGTCGTCTCCGAAAGCCGGCAGCCCCCTCGCGGGCGGATGCGCTAGTCGGCGGTCTGGATCGACCAGGTGGCGTGGCGGATGCCCGGGAGGCGGGCGAGGTCGTTGGTCACGGCGTCGAGTTCCTCCGCCTTCACGGCGCTCGCCGTCAGCGTCGCCACCACGTCGACCGCGCTCTCGCCGCGTTCCTCCACCTCGACGTTGCTGACCGGATAATTGGCCGCCTCCAGGCGCTCCACCAGCAGGTCCTGCGCCGGGCCGGCCTCGCCGGGCGCGGTGGTCACCTGGACCTCGTAGGTCGCCTCGGTGGCCGATTCACGGATCGGCGCGCGGTTGATGGCGTTCACCAGCGGCCGCAGCGCCGTGTTGCAGGCCAGCACCGTCACCATCACGAAGACCGCCTCCAGGGGCAGGTCGGCGCCGCAGAACGCCCCCACGGCGGCCGAGCACCACAGAGTGGCGGCGGTGTTGAGGCCGCGGACGTTCATCCCCTCCTTCATGATCACGCCGGCGCCGAGGAAGCCGATGCCGGAGATCACGTAGGCCACGGTGCGGACCCCCCCGTCCGGGCCGGTCAGCCGCATGCCGAGATCCACGAACGCGCAGGCGCCCACCGCCACCAGCACCGCCGTGCGCAGGCCCGCGGTGCGCTGCCGGTACTGGCGCTCGGCCCCGATCACCGTGCCCAGCACGAAGGCCACGAGCAGGCCCAGGGCGGATTTCAACTCCTCGGGGAGGGACGCGTAGGTGGTCATCGGCGGTCCTCGGTCATCGGCAGTCCTTGGGCGGGGCGGTTCTCGGGCGGGGCGGTCCTTGGGCGCGCGTGGTGACGAAACCGTGACACCGTGGACCGGCCTCGACCCCGGCGCGGGCCGGGACCGGGATTGACGGCCGCACCGGGCAACGGGCACACCGGCAAGAGACTGAGGATCCCTTAAGAATTCGGGACCCGGCCGAGGAGACGGACAGGATGCAGGACAGGGCCCACGCGGCGGAATCGGTCCGCGCCGGAATTTTCCCCGCATGAGCGGCGCCCTCGCCGAACGCCGGCCCGACATCGTCCCGGACGAGGGCCTGCACGGCCGCGTCATGGCGCTCCGCGCGGGGCTGGAGCGCGGCCTGATCGGCAGCGCCGGCTTGGTCGAGCGCCTGCTGATCGGGCTCCTGACCGGCGGCCACCTGCTGATCGAGGGCGCGCCGGGCCTCGCCAAGACCCGCGCGGTCAAGCGCCTCGCCGACGGCCTCGACGGCTCCTTCGCGCGCATCCAATGCACCCCGGACCTGATGCCGGCCGATCTCACCGGCACCACCGTGTGGCGCCAGGACAGCGGCACCTTCGAATTCCTGCACGGTCCCCTGTTCCACGCCCTGGTGCTGGTGGACGAGGTCAACCGCGCGCCCCCGAAGGTGCAGTCGGCGCTCCTCGAATCCATGGCCGAGGGGCAGGTCACGGTCTCGGGGACCACGCACGCCCTGTCCGACCCGTTCATGGTCGTGGCGACCCAGAACCCGATCGAGCATGCCGGGACCTTCCCGCTGCCGGAGGCGCAGCTCGACCGCTTCCTCCTGCACGTCGTGGTCGACATGCCCGACGAGGCCACCGAGCGGGCGATCCTCGATCTCGTGGAGGGCGAGATCACCCACCACGTCGAGGCGATGCCCGTGCGCCTGTCGCTGGCGGATGTCCGGGCCGCCCGGGAGGCGGCGCTGGCCACCTACGTGTCGCCGGCGCTCAAGGACTACCTCGTCCGGCTGGTGGCGGCGACCCGCACCGACGCGGCCGCCCCGGACCTGCGCGCCCTGATCGAGCACCCGGCCTCGCCGCGGGGTACGCTCGCGCTGATGATGGCCGGCAAGGCCCGGGCCTGGCTGCACGGCCGGGACCACGTCACCCCCGAAGACATCACCGCGCTGGCCCGGGACGCCCTGTCCCACCGCATCGGCCTGACCTGGCGGGCCGCCGCCGAGGGCAGGACCGCCCGCGGGCTCGTGGGCGAGCTCGTGCAGCGGGTGCGGGCCCTCTGACGATGTTCGGGTTCGCGCGGCGCATATTCCCTCCCCCCTCTGCGGGGGCGGGGGACCTCCGGAGGGGGGAGGGAGAGGGGCGCGACGGTGCAGGATCGAACGCCGGCCTTCATGACGGTCGCGCCGCTTCCGGAAGCCGGGTTCCCCTCTTGCGGGACTACGTCCCGACCCGACCCCTGCTGACGCAGGGGCCACCCGCCCCCGCAGAGGGGGGAGGGAGGGGCGGTGCCGACAGCGGCGTCCACCTCTCGGGCGAGGCCCTGATGGGCCTGCGCCACCTCGCCCGGCGGGGCTCGGCGCCAGGGACCCGGACGCTGGCGGGCCTGCCCGGCGGCATCGTCACGCGGCGGCGCGGGCGCGGCTCCGAGCCGGAGGACGTCCGGCTCTGGTCGGAGGGCGACGACCGCCGCTTCATCGACCGCAACGCCACCGCGCGCACCGGGCAGCTGCATGTCCGCACCCACCACGACGAGCGCGACCGGGCCGTGGTGCTGCTCGCCGATTTCCGGCCCGCGATGCTGTTCGGAACCCGCCGGACCCTGCGCTCGGTGGCGGCCGCCGAGGCCCTGGCGCTGCTCGGCTGGCGGGTCGCGGCCGATGGCGGCCGGGTCGGCCTCGCGGTGGCGTCCGCCGGGGCCCCCACGGTGCTGCGGCCCGCGGGCGGGGAGCGCGCCATGATCGCCGTGACCGGCGCCCTCGCCCAGGCCCACGCGCAGGCCCTGGAGGCCCTGCCCGGAATCCGGTCCGAGGCGGAGCCGCCGCTGGAGGCGACGCTGGGCCTCGCCCGCAGCCTGCTGCCCGCCGGCGGCCACCTCGTCGTCGCCAGCGCCCTCGACGCCCCGGGCCCGGGCTTCGACGAGCTCCTGACCCTGCTGGCCGAGCGGATCGCCATCCGGCTGATCCTGGTGAGCGACGCCTTCGAGCGCGCCCGGCCGCCGGGCTACTATCCCTTCGCCCTGGCGGATGGGAGCCGCGGCACCGCGCTGCCGACGGCGATGCCGGCCGGCGGGTCGGACGGGTCCGCCGAGGCGCGGCTCGCCGATTACGCCCGCCGTGGCATCACGGGTGTGCGCCTCGACGTCGAGGCGGGACCCGAGGCCTACGCACCGCTGATGGAGCGCCTCGATGCGGTTCTGTGAGGCCGGGCCCGGCGGGGTGCCGCGATGATGCCCGCCGAGACCGCGCTCGGCCTGGACCAGCTCCGCGGCCTGCACCTGCCCGGGGGCGCCGCCGGCGCCGTGCAGGGCGAGATCCTCGCGGCCGCCCTCCTGGGCTTCCTGGCCGCCCTGCTGGTCGGGCTCGCGCGCGCCCTGCGCGGCCGGTCCCGGGCCGGCCTCCGCCGGGCGGCGCTGGCCGAACTCGCCCGCAGCCGCGGCCTCGATCCGGAGGCGCGGCTCGTGGCCCAGGCCCGGCTGCTGCGCCGCCTCGACCGGACGCTGGGCGGCGATTCCGGGCCCCGGACCGCGGGCGCGGAGTGGGGCCGGCGCCTCGACGCCCTCTTCCGGACCGACTTCTTCACCCGGGGGGCGGGCCGCGTCCTCGCCGACGGGCTGTACCGCCGCCAGGCTCCGGATCTCGACGCCCTGGACGCCGAACTCGGCCGCCTGATCGGACGGGTGCGGAGCGGGGCGCGCTCGTGAGCGGTCTGGTGAGCGACCTCCTGCCCGCCTGGCTCAGCGCGCTCCTGTCGGCCTTCGACCTCGCCGCACCCTGGGCGCTGCTGGCCCTGCCCCTGCCGCTGCTCGCCGGCCGCCTGATCCCGGCCGAGCCGGAGGGCGGCAGCGGTGCCCTCCGGGTTCCCGGGACCCTGGTCGGCGCGGGCCGGGCCGGCGCCGACCGCGCGGCCCGCGGGCGCCGCCGGACCGCCCTCGCCTGGACGCTCTGGCTCGCCCTGGTGGTCGCCCTCGCCGGGCCCCGTCTGGTCATGCCGGCCGCCGCGCTCCCCGCCTCCGGCCGCGAGATCATGATCGCCATGGACCTGTCGGGCTCCATGGAGCGGCGCGACTTCGCCCTCGACGGCGAGACCGTGACCCGGCTCGCCGCGGTCAAGCGCGTCGGCGCCGACTTCATCCGGCGCCGGGCCGGGGACCGGATCGGCCTCGTGATCTTCGCCGACCAGGCCTATGTGGCGGCGGCGCCGAGCTTCGACACCGCCGCGGTCGCCAGGGCGCTGGACGAGGCGACGATCGGCATCAGCGGCCGCTCCACCGGCATCGGCGACGGCCTCGGGCTGGCCCTGCGCCGCCTGGACCCCCGGGATGCCGGGGCCGAGGCCGAACCCGGCGCCGCGAAACCCGCGAAGGCCGTGATCCTGCTCTCGGACGGCGCCAACAATGCCGGCCAGACCGCCCCCAAGGACGTGGCGGAGCTCGCCAAGGACCTGGGCATCCGGATCTACACCATCGCGCTCGGCCCCCGGGACATGGCCGACGCCGACGGCGAGCAGGACGTGGTCGACACCGAGACCCTGCGCGACATGGCGCAGACGAGCGGCGGCGAGGCGTTCCGGGTGCGCACCACCGCGGATCTGGTCCGGGTCGCCGAGGCCATCGACCGGCTGGAGGGCGGCCGCGCCCTGGCGCCGCCCCTGCCGCTGCGCCGGGACCTCTGGCCCTGGCCGGGCGCCCTGGCGCTGCTGGCCGCCGCCGCGTTGCTCGCCAGCCGGAGGGGGGCGTGATGGGTGCGGTGTCTAAGGTCTCGGCCACAACGCGTCGCTGGATGGATAAGGGCGGCGATCCAAGCCACGATCGAAGCCGCGCGCCCCTCCCTCCCCCCTCTGCGGGGGAGGGGGGCCCAAGGGGCGCCCCCTGCGTCAGCGGGGGTCGGGAGAGGGGAGCGCGGCGTCCGAAAAGGGCTGAGCCGACGGGCCGGCCAACGCCTTATCCTGCACCGTCGCGCCCCTCTCCCCCCCTGCTTCGCAGGATACCCTCCCCCGCAGGGGGGGGAGGGAGAGCGTGCGCCCTCTCCGGTTCAGCCCGATGAGCGCCCTCGACGCCGTCGCCCTCCTGCGCCCCTGGTGGTTCCTGGCGATCCCGGTCATCGCCCTCCTGGCCCTGCGCGCCGCGTGGCGCTCGGCCCCCCTCGGCGACTGGGCCCGGGCGGTGGATCCGGCGCTGATGGCCCATCTCGCCCGGGCCGGCGCGGTGCTCGGCGGACGGCGGCAGGCGAATCTCGCCGCCGCCCTGGCGGCCGGGCTGATCGCCCTGGCGCTGACCGGCCCCGCCGTGGAGCGGGCGGACGGGCGGACGTTCCGCAATCTCGACGAGACGGTGATCGTCCTCGACCTCTCCCGCTCGGTCACCGAGGGGGGCAACCTCCAGGGGGTCCGCCAGGCCGCCGCCGCCGTGGCCGAGGCCGCCGGCACCCGGGCCGTGGCGCTGGTGGTCTACGCCGGCGACGCCTATCTGGCCGCCTCCCCCACCACCGACCGCGACAGCCTCGGCACCACCCTGTTCGCCCTCGACGCCGACACGGTGCCCGACCGCGGCTCCCATCCCGAGCGGGGCCTGGCGCTCGCCCGCCGCACCCTGGCGGAGGCGGACGTGGTCGCCGCCGACGTGGTGCTGATCAGCGACGGCGACGGCGTCGGCGAGGCCGCGACCCGGGAGGCCGGGGCGATCGCCCGGCAGGGCTGGCGCCTGCAGGCCCTGTTCGTCCCCGCCGAAAGGCCGCTCCCGCCCGGCGCGCCGAGGCCCGACCGGGCCGCCCTCGACGCCCTGGCCCGGGCCGGGGGCGGCACCGCCGCCGACATCGCGGCCCCCGGGCCGGTGCTCGACGCGGTCGGCGCCGGGCTCAGTCAGCACCTCGCGGCGGGGGGCTACGGGGTGCTGGCCTACGCGGATCTCGGGCGCTGGCTGCTGCTGCTGGCGGCCCTGCCGGCCCTGGTCCTGTTCCGCAGGAGCGCGTGATGCGGCTGAGCCTGCCGGATACGGGTCTCGCCGCGCCGCTCCGGGCCGGCCTGCCGCCGCGCTGGCGGCGCCGCGCCCGGCTCGCCGGCCTCGCGCTGGCGGGCGCGGGCCTGCTGGCGCTGCTCGCGGTCTCGCAGCCCCGCACCGGGTTCGGGCGGCTGCTGATGGGCCTCGGCCTGCCGGGTCTGGCCGCCGACGTCTTCGCCGATCCGGCCTGGCGCGCCGCCGCCCTCTACGAGGCCGGCCACTACGACGCGGCGATCGCCCTGTTCCGCGCCGGCGGCCGCCGGGCGAGCTACAATCTCGGCAACGCCCTGGCGCGCGCCGGCGACCTCCCCGGCGCGCTCGCGGCCTACGACGAGGCCCTGCGCTTCGACCCCCGGGACGCCGACGCCCAGGCCAACCGCTCGCTGATCGCCCGGATGCAGGCCGAGGTGATCGACCGCGGCCCCGGCGGCGGCATCGCCAACGGCACCGCTCAGTATGGCGCCCGCTACAACAACACCGCCAACCAAGACCAGACCGACGAGATCAACGCCGCCTCCAGTGGCGAGGGTCTGGCCGGCAACAAGGAATCCAACGCCAGCGCGTCGCTGCCCGGCAACAGCAAGGTCGCCCGCCGGGGCAGGGCCGAGCAGCAGTCGATCGACGCCGGCAAGGGCCAGGCCCGGGGCTCGGCCGGCGACGCCGCGGGCCGCGGGCGCACGGGCGGCGGCGCCGCCATGGTGGCCGAGGCCCCCGAGCGCGAGGTCCGCCGGGTGACCAAGAGCTTCGAGGCCCACGAGATCCGCCCGGACCGGCTCTGGCTCCAGACCCTGCCGGACGATCCGGGCCGCTATCTCAAGCTGCGCCTGCGCGCCGAGCAGACCCGCCGGATCGAGGCCGGCACCGCGATTCCCGCCGGGAGCAACCCGTGGTGATGCTCTTGAGTCCTCCGCGATGCGCGATTGCCCGCCCCCCTCTGCGGGGGCGGGCGGCCCCCGGAGGCGGTCGGGGGAGGGGAGCCCGGCCTCCGGAGCGGGCTGAGCCCGTCATGGCGGGCGCGACCATGCTTGAAGCGGCGCTCCCCTCTCCCCCCCTGCTCCGCGGGGTACCCGCCCCCGCAGCGGGGGGAGGGCGGGGGCGCATCCGGGCCGCCCTTGTTGTCATCCTCCTCGCCCCCCTGCTCACCCCTCTCCCCGCCCGGGCCGAGATCGAGCCCGGCGACCTCACCCTGACGGTGACGGCGGACTTCAACGGCCACAGCGCCCCCTTCGCCCGCGAGATGGTGCTGCTGAAGATCCACGGGGTCTACAAGCAGCCGATCCTGCTGGAGGAGGTGGTCCAGCCCTCGCTGGCAAACTTTTCCTGGACGCAGCTCGGCCGCGACCATTGGAGCAAGGCCAAGCTCCCGGACGGCCAGAGCGCCATCGCGTTCGACCGCACCGTGGCGGTCTTCCCGCACCATGCCGGGCCGTTCACCATCGAGCCGTTCACCCACAAGCTGACGGTCAACGATGTCGGCGAGCGCCGGGCCGTCGAGGTGCGCTCAGCCCCGATCCCCTTCCCCGTCGAACCATGGACCGCCGCCACCGGCGGCCCCGACGCCAAGGAGCCCTGGTGGCTGCCCGCCCGGGACGTCACCATCACGGATTCCTGGAGCCCGGACCCCGAGACCATCAAGGTCGGCGAGACCGCCCGGCGGATCGTCACCCTGGAGGCGCAGGGCATGGTCGCCGAGGGCCTGCCGCCCCGGCCGGTGATGCGCACCCGCGGCATCATCACCTTCGCGGGCCCGGTCACCCGCGAGACCCTGCTGACGCCCTCCGGTCCCGTGGCCCGGGCCACCTACCAGTGGGACGTGAAGCCCGGCGTGCCGGAGATCATCCCCCTCGACGCCATCGCGATCCCGTGGTTCGACACCGGCACCCGCACGATGCGCGAGGCCGAGATCCCGGCCCGGCAGATCGGCGGCGGCCTGCCCGACCGGGAGACCGACCGGGCGCCCCCGCCGGTCCCCGCGCCGCTCGCGGCCGCCGCCGCGGCGCTCGCCGCCTTCGGGCTCGGGCTGGCCCTGATCGGCTTCGGCCTCGGGCGGCCGCGCCTGCGCCTCTCCGGCCCGGCCCGGCGCGCCCTGCGCGCGGCGGCCCGGACGGGCGATCCGGCCCGGTTCCACACGGCCCTGGAGGCGGCGCTGCGGGAGGCGCCGGATCTGGCCCGGATCTGGCGGTCCCGGCCAGCGCTCGTCGACGCCTTCGCGGCCCTCGACCGGTCGGTGTTCGGGCCCCCGGGCGCGGCCGGGCCGGACCTGCCGGGGCTCGCCCGCGCCCTGTCGCGCCCCGAACCGGTCGCCGCCGCGCCCGGGCCGGACCGTCTGGCACCCCTCGACGGCCCGGCCCGCTGACCCGCGGCGGGGGATGATCGTCGCCTTGTGAAGGAACGGCCCGCGCGGCCGCGGCTTGGGCTGCCGGCACCGATCGCCACCGGAGACGTCATCCATGCCCGCGACCCTGACCCGAACCGCCCTCGCCGCGCCGCTCGTCGCCGCCCTTCTCCTGCCGGCGACGCTCCCGGCCGCCGCGCGCTCCGCCAGCACCGAGCGCACGCTGAAGATGGTCGACACCGACAAGGACGGCACCATCGATCTGGCCGAGGCCCAGGCCGCCGCCGGCAAGACCTTCGACGCCGCCGAGACGGACAAGGACGGCACCGTCGACGCCAAGGAGCTGAAGGGCCGGATCAGCAAGAAGGACTTGAAGGCCGCCGACGCCGATTCCGACGGCACCCTCGACCGCAAGGAATACCTCGCCCTGGTGGAGAGCCGCTTCAAGGCGGCCGATCCCGACGGCGACGGCAAGCTCGACGCCAAGGAGCTCAAGACCCCGGCCGGCCGGAGCCTGCTGCAGCTCCTGAAGTAACGGCGGATCCCGGTCCGTCGCCGTTGCACAGTCGATAAGCAAGTATTATTCCTGTGCAACGGCTCAAGATCTGAGCAGGCATCAATATGTTGCACGATCTTGCAGCATTCGAATCGGTCTCGTAGGCTCCTCCCACCGAGCGACACAGCATCGGATCAACATCCAGGGAGGAGCGCGATGGCCCGCGCGAACGACGTCAAGGACAGGTTCCGCACCCGGCTTCAGGAGGCCGATGCCCGGAGCAACGACTTCCGCAGGAAGCTCCTGGCGGAGGGCGCCCGGGCTCTGGAGCCGGTCGTCGGCGTCCTGAACCTCATGGCCGAGGTGCTCAACGAGGCGGACAACGTCCACGGCAGCATCACCGGCCTCGAAGCCAGGATCGATCAGGACAACTTCATCAGCCTCTGCGCGCAGCTGCGCGGGACCGAGGCGGAGCAGAAGATCAAGATCACCTACGGGCCGGAACTCGGCGGCAGCAACTTCATCGCGGTCTCGGGCCTCAACCAGCGCTACAACGAGCGCCTGGTCCCCGGGGCGGCGCGCGGCGCCAGCGGCCGGACGGTGGGCAGCGACATCCAGCTCGACGAGAACCGGGGCGGCGAGCTGGCCGAGGTGGTCCGCGAGGTCGTCGAGGATTTCTACGCCGCCCAGATCGAGCAGCGCAGCCACTTCGCCTCCGCCCGCTGACCCGCCCGGGGCGTTCGAAAACCCGATTCCCCCACGCGCCGTCCTGCGCTAAGCTTGTCCCCGATGGGGATGGAGCTCCCCGACAACCGCCCGGCATCGTGACCGCCATGCCGGGCTGATGGCTCCTACCGAACGGGCGCGCCTTTCGCCGTCCGCGGTGGGGCCCTGCGCCGAAGCCGCAACGCGGGGAGGCCGCCCGACCGAACAGGAAGGGCAGGCATGATCAACACCCTCATCGTCATCCTCGGGGCCGGGCTCGGGGGGGGCGCCCGGCACGGCGTCAACGTCGCGGTGTCGCGGCTGCTGCCGGGCCTCGGCTTTCCCCTGGCCACCCTGATCATCAACGTGCTGGGCTCGTTCCTGATGGGCGTGCTCGCCGAAGGTTTCGCCCTGCGCGGCGCGGCGGGCCACCCGGCCCGGCTGTTCCTGACCACCGGGGTGCTCGGGGGCTTCACCACCTTCTCGACCTTCTCGCTCGACGCGATCAGCCTGTACGAGCGGGGCGAGACGGGCCTGGCCGCCCTCTACGTGCTGGGCTCGGTCGCGGCCGGGCTCGTGGGCCTGCTGGCGGGCCTCGCCCTGGTGCGGGCGGTCCTGAGCGGAAGCTGAACGTCACGGTTTCGGAAGGTCTTCGACCGTTCGCGGGTCAAGGGCAGAGCCCTGGTGTCGGACGAGGCCCGCGTCTCAGGGGCTCCGCCCCTGAACCCCGCCAAAGGGCTCGCCCTTTGGGAACCCCGTTTCAATCCGCGATGAACTTCAGGCGGTGGTCGCGGTAGAGGTCGACGATCGCGGCCGCGGTCTCCTCAATGGAGCGGCGGGTCACGTCGATGGTCGGCCAGCGGTTCTTGGTGAACAGCCGCCGCGAGGCCGTGATCTCGTCGGCCACCGCCGAGCGGTCGACATACATCGAGGATTCGTCGGCGTTCAGGCTCGACAGCCGGTTCTGGCGGATCTGCACGATCCGCTCGGGCGAGGCGAACAGGCCGACCACCAGGGGTTTTCGGGCGCGCTCGATCGCCGGCGGCAGCGGCATGCCCGGCACCAGGGGCAGGTTGGTGGTCTTGAGGCCGCGATTGGCGAGGTAGATCGAGGTCGGCGTCTTCGAGGTCCGGCTGACCCCGAGCAGGATCACGTCGGCATCCTCCAGGTCCTCCGGCAGGTTGCCGTCGTCGTGGGCCAGCGTGAAGTTCATCGCGTCGATGCGCTTGAAGTACTCGGCGTTGAGCATGTGCTGGGCGCCCGGCCGGGCGGTCGTCTCGGCGCCGAGATAGGCGCGCAGCAGGTCGTGGACCGGCCGCAGCACCGACAGGCAGGGGGAGCCGGTCTCCCGGGCGACCTCCTCCAGCCGCTCGCCGAGGTCACCGCCCACCAGGGTGTAGAGCACGAGGCCCGGCGCCGCCCGGATCTCGGAGATCACCCGGTCGAGCTGCGCCGCCGAGCGCACCAGCGGGTAGACGTGCTCGATCGCCGAGACGCCCTCGTACTGGGCGGCCGCCGCCCGGCCGACATTGATCAGCGTCTCGCCGGTGGAGTCGGAGACGAGGTGAAGGTGGAAGTAGCTGCGGCCCATCCCGTCGCCTTCGTCTCGCCGGGCGTTATCCACCGCCGGCCGCCAGGGGAGTCGATCAGTGTGGATAGGATGCGGCTTCGGGCAGGTCCAGGGCGCGGAGGCCCCGTCTTATCGACTCCGCCGTTCACAGCTACGCCATCGGGACGCGCGGAATCCGGGCGCTTGGGAGAATCCGGGACGCACGAGGGGTGCGTACCGGACTCGGCGTTCGCAAGCCGCTGTCGGACTTGGCCGTTCTCGCAACATGGAGCGAATCCTTTAAAGCCTCGTTAACGGCGCGGCGTCGGGGACGGCCTGTGGACCCGCTTGCGACCCCGAACTTCGCCCCCCCAAGAGAAAAAACAGAGTCCTAGACTCTCTCTTTTCTTTTCGAAGGGGCCTGTGTGGGGATCGGCGCGTCGCGACTCGACAGGAGCCGCGCCGACGGGCATGCGGAAGGGGCTAAGCGGGGTGGGAGCGCAGATGACGACGGGGACACCGCCGGTGAAACGCACGATGCTGCGTGTCCTCGAAGGGGAGGCGATCGGGCCGCCGCCCGCCTGGATGATGCGCCAGGCCGGCCGCTACCTGCCGGAATACCGGGCGACCCGGGCCGAGGCCGGCTCGTTCCTCGACCTCTGCTACAGCCCGGACTTCGCCGTCGAGGTGACGCTCCAGCCGATCCGCCGGTTCGGCTTCGACGCCGCGATCCTGTTCTCGGACATCCTCGTCGTGCCCCACGCGCTCGGCCAGGACGTGCGCTTCGTGGAGGGCGAGGGACCCCGCCTCGACCCGCTCGACGGCCGGGATGCGTTTTCGCGCCTGCGCGAGGCCGGCGACCCGGCGGTCATGACGCACCTCGCCCCGGTCTTCGAGGCGGTGACGCGGCTGCGCGCCGAACTGCCGGACGCGACGACGCTGCTCGGCTTCTGCGGCGCCCCCTGGACGGTGGCGAGCTACATGATCGGCGGCCGCGGCACCCCCGACCTCGCCCCGGCCCGGGCGCTCGCCGAGGGCGACACGGCGCTGGTCGACACCCTGATCGACCGCCTCGTCACCGTGCAGACCGACTACCTCGTGCGTCAGCTCGCGGCCGGCGCCGACGCCGTGCAGATCTTCGAATCCCATGCCGGCACCCTGCCGGCGGCGGTACCGCCCTCGGCCGGCCTCGTGGAGCCGGTGGGCGACGTGGCCGAGAGTGCTTTGCCCGACGGGGCGGCCATGGACGCGCTGACCCGCTGGTCCCTGCGCCCGATCGCCCGGATGATCGCGGGGGTCCGCGAACGGGTGCCCCACGCGAAGATCATCGTGTTCGCCCGCGGCTCGGGGCTCGACGGCCATGCCCGGGTCGTGCCCGAGACCGGCGCCGACGCGGTCGGGGTCGATTGGGGGGTGGACCTCAAGGCCCTGCGCGCCCGGGTCCCGGCCGCGACGGTCACGCAGGGCAACCTGCATCCGGAAACGCTGATCGCGGGCGGCGCGGCCCTCGACGCGGCGGTGGACGGGGTGCTGGCGGCGACCACGGGCCTGCCGCACATCTTCAACCTCGGCCACGGCATCACACCGCAGACGCCGGTCGCCCATGTCGAGCGCATGCTCGCGCGGCTGCGTGGGTAGGCCCGTGCTCTACGACTGGATCAAGGCCGGGCACGTCGTCAGCCTGATCGCCTGGATGGCCGGCATGCTCTACCTGCCCCGGCTGTTCGTCTACCACGCGGGCCTGGAGCCGGGCTCGGGGGCGCAGGCCGCCACCTTCAAGGTGATGGAGCGCCGCCTGCTCAAGGCGATCATGACCCCCGCCATGATCGCCACCTGGGCGTTCGGTCTGACGCTCGCCTGGATGAGCGGGTTCTACGCGAGCCCCTGGCTGCAGGCGAAATTCGTGCTGGTGCTGGCGATGTCGGGCATCCACGGCTGGCTCGCCCGGATGGTCAAGGATTTCGCCGCCGACCGGAACACCCGCGCGCCCCGGTTCTACCGGGTGCTCAACGAGGTGCCGACGCTGCTGATGATCGGCATCGTCATCCTGGCGATCGTCAAGCCGGGCCTCTGATCCCGGGATCCTGTGATCCCGGACGATTCGACCGGGCCGCCATGCCGGGCGGAGCCTTTCGCCCGCCGGCTCGTTCTCCGGCCATGTCCAAGTCGTTCCCCGCCGCCCTGGTCCTGGCAACCCTGGTCCTGGCCGCCCTGGCGTTCGGCCCCTCCGCCCACGCGGCGAGCTTCCCCTGCGAGAAGGCCGAGGCCCCCGACGAGACGGCGATCTGCGCGCATCTCGCCCTCAACGACAGGGATGTCGAGATGGCGACCCGGTTCGAGATCCTGAAGGCGGTGCTGCCGATGGGCGGCCAGACCAAGCTCCGCGACGACCAGGAGGCCTGGCTGCAGGAACGCCGGACCTGCGGCGCCGACGTCGCCTGCCTGCGCGCCGCCTACGACACCCGCCTCACCGTGCTGCGCGGGGTTCTGGGGGAGTTCGCCAAGCAGGGACCGCAGTAGGTACCCGAACGGGATCTCTGGCGGGCGCTGCGAAGGCCGGACGCTACCCTGCGATTCGGGATCCTAAACCGCGAAAGGAGGCCGGAGCCTCCTGACGGCGTGGGGCGGGGCCTGCCGGAACCCCGCATCGCGCTCCCGTCATCCGCGAGGGACGACCGCGCTACGGCAGGCAGACTTTCACCGTGTCACCCACCCGAGACATAGACACCGCAGCCCGGAAGTTTTCCAGCTTTCCGGCATCGGGGCGCCCCCTCACAGCCGGGCCAGCAGCCGCTCCGCCAGCGGGTTCTCCGCCGCGAAGGCGTAGTCGACCCGCCGCACCGTCACGGCCCGCGCCCCGGCCTGGACCAGGGCGTCGGCCAGCTCGAACACCGCGCCCTCCGGGCAGCGCAGGACGATCTCGCCCTCCGGTCCAACCGGGGCGCCGTAGGGCAGTTCGGCCTCGTGCAGCCCCGCGAGGGTGGCGAGGTCGATCGCGCCGCTCTCCGGCAGGGCGGCGCGGACCTCGCGGGTGGTGCGGGCGCGCTCCTCGGCGGCGATCCGGCCGAGCACCGTGCGCAACGCCGCCCGCTGGCCCGCGCCCCACGGGGCCTTCAGCGAGGCCACCAAGTTGGCCTCGGAGCGCAGGATGATCCCGTCCTCCAGCACCTTCAGGGCGTTGGCGGAGAGCGTCGCCCCCGTGGTGGTGATGTCGACCACGATCTCGGCCGAGCCCGCGGCGGGCGCGCCCTCGGTGGCGCCGAGGCTCTCGACGATCCGGTAATCGGCGACGCCCTTCTCGGCGAAGAACCGGCGGGTCAGGTTCACGTATTTGGTGGCCACCCGCAGGCGCCGGCCATGGCGGGCGCGCATCCCGGCCGCGACCTCGTCGAGGTCGGACATGTCCCGGACGTCGATCCAGGCCTGGGGCACCGCCACCACCACGGTGGCGTTGCCGAAGCCCAGCGGCGTCAGCAGCTCCACCTGGCCGCGCACGTCCGGCAGGGTCTCGCGGATCAGGTCCTCGCCGGTGATGCCGAGATGGGCCGCGCCGGAGGCGAGCTGCGCGGCGATCTCCGAGGCCGAGAGGTAACGCACCTCGACGTCGGAGACGCCGACGAGCCGGCCCCGGTAATCGCGGGCGCCCGCTCCTTGAGCGAGCTTCAGCCCGGCCCGGCCGAAGAACGCGCTGGCGTTCTCCTGCAGGCGGCCCTTGGACGGGACGGCGAGGATCAGCATGGTCTCGGAAGCGCTCATCGTCCGGCTCCCGCCACGCGCTCAATCCAGAAGGTGCAGCCCACCGCGGGCAGCGGGACCGGGCTGCCGAGATGGCCGAGCAGGCCGTCGTAGCGGCCGCCGCCGACCAGGATCGGACCGTCGCCCTCGATCACCTCGAAGATGAAGCCGGTGTAGTAGTCGAGGTTGCGGGCGAAGCCGCCCTGGAAGCGGAACCGCTCGATCGGCAGGCCGCGGGCCGCGATGAAGCCGATGCGCTCCTCGAAGAGGTCGAGGGCGGCCGCGAGGGCGTCGTGGCGGACCTGCGCGTCGGCGACGAGCGCCCGCAGGTCGCGGGCCGCCGCGTCCGGATGGCCGGTGATCCCCCGATAGCGGTCGAGCACGGCGCGGTTCTCGGCGTTGAGCCCGGCCCCGCCATGGGCTTGGGCCGCCGCCTTGGCGAGGAAGCGCTCGGCGATCTCCCCGGCGCTGCGGCCGCCCACCGCCGAGATCCCGGCGATGGCCAGCACGTCCTCCACGAAGGCGCGCACGCCCCGCGGGTCCTGGCCCTGGATCGCGGCCAGCAGGCCGGCATGGGGATCCTCGGGGCGCGCCCCCGCGCCGTTGGTTACGGCATCGAGGGACCGCCCGGCGGCGAGCGCCCGGAGCGTCCGCCTTTTGGCCGCCGGCGGGACCGCGAGGCCGTCGAGGAGCGCCACGGTCAGGCCCATGTCGCCGAGCCGCACGGCCGGATCGGAGCGGCCGAACAGGGCCAGCCCCTCGAGCGCGAGGCCCAGCACCTCGGCATCCGCGGCCGGCGTATCGGTGCGCCCGATCGACTCGATCCCGGCCTGGAAGAACTCGTCGGGCTCGTCGGCGGCCAGCCGGAAGACCGGGCCGCAATAGCTGTAATCGGCCGCCTGCCCGTCGGCCTGCGCCCGGTGCAGGCGGCAGACGGGAATGGTGAATTCCGGCCGCAGGCACAGCTCGGCCCCGCCCGCGTCCTGGGTCACGAAGATCCGGCGGCGGATATCCTCGCCCGACAGTTCCAGGAACGGCTCCAGCGGCTGCAGCACCGGCGGCGTCACCGGCCGGTAGCCCGCCGCCGCCAGGTGGGCGGAGAGCCGCGTGCGCGCCGCGTCCCCCGCCCCCGTCTCACCTGCCTCCGGTCGTGTCATCGTATCCACCTCGCGGGCGCTCTGTAGCAACCGCGCCCGGGCTTGGCGACAGCGGGCGCGGGCGTACCGGCCCGATGCGCCCCGCAGGATCGCGCGCGGCGCGGTCCGAGGCGCGATAACCTTTACGGACCTGCAACAGCCATCGGATACACCTGCCGCTCCCGGCCCGTCATCGGTGAACGACCCGTGCATCTCCCCTTCCGCCTCAGAACCCAGTTCCTGGTGCTCGCCGGCCTCATCGGGATGATCGTCATCGCGGTCGGCACCCAGGCCGCCCTGCGCGTCTGGCAGAGCACCGCGACCACCGAGGAGATCGGCGACCGGCTGTTGCCGGCCGTCGACCTCCTGGGCGATCTGCGCGCGACCATGACCCGCGTGCGCCTGGGGGCCACCCGGGTGCTCGACGAGACCGAACCCGGCGCCCTCGCCCAGGCCCGGGACCGCAACGACGCCCGGATCGCCGAGATGCAGGGCCTGATCCGGGACGTCGCCGCCCTGCTGTCGGCGAGCCCCGACACGGCCGCATCCATGACCGCCTTCACCGGGCAATGGCAGGCCTATCTGGAGGCGCAGCGCGGGGCCTTCGCCCTGGCGGCCGGGGGCGAGGCCGCCCGGGCCCGGGCGGCCTTCAACGGTCCGGCCAACCGGCTGTACGACACCGCCTGGAAGAGCCTCGATGGCCTGAAGGGATCCGCGAGCCGGGCGGCCCGGGCTGCCACCGGGGCGGCCCGCGCGGCCAGCGCGACGGCGGTGACGACGATCCTGGCCGGCACCGGCCTCGGCACGGTCCTGGCGCTGGCCCTGATGGCGTGGCTCGCCCGGGACATCGCCGGGCGCGCCCTGCGGGTCGCCGCCGCCATGACGGAACTGGCCGCCGGCAACGCCGCGGTCGCCGTGCCCTGCACCGAGCGGCGCGACGAGATCGCCGAGATCGCCCGGGCCGCCCTCGGTTTCCGGGCGAGCCTGGAGCGCAACCAAGCCCTCGAGGCCGAGACCGTGCTGGCCCGGGCGGGCGCGGAGGCCCAGCGCCGGGCGGCGATGCAGAGCATGGCCGTGGCCTTCGAGGGCAGCGTCGGCGGGGTGATCGTCGCGGTGACGGACGCCGTCGCCCAGCTCCAGACCACGGCCGGAGGCATGAGCGCGATCGCCGCCCGGGCCTCGGCCCGGTCGGGGGGCGTCGCCCGGGCGGCCGAGGACGCCGCCGGCAATGTCGGCACGGTGGCGGCCGCCGCCGAGCAGCTCGGCGCCTCGGTCCAGGAGATCGGCCGGCAGGTCCAGGCTTCGGCCAGCATGGCGCAGGGGGCGGTCGCGGAATCCGGCCAGACCGCGGCCCTCGTGGAGGACCTCAGCGCCGCCGCGTCCCGGATCGGCGACGTGGTCGCGCTCATCTCCGGCATCGCGGCCCAGACCAACCTCCTGGCCCTCAACGCGACCATCGAGGCGGCCCGGGCCGGGTCCGCCGGCCGGGGCTTCGCCGTGGTCGCCTCCGAGGTGAAGGCGCTCGCCGAGCAGACCACCCGGGCCACCGCGGAGATCACCGGCCAGATCGGCCGGATCCAGGCCTCCACCGGCCAGGCCGTCGGGGCGATCGGCTCGATCACCGCCCGCATCCAGGAGATCAGCGGCGTGGCGACCTCGATCGCCGCCGCCGTGGAGCAGCAGGGTGCGGCCACCCAGGAAATCGTCCGCAACGTGTCGGAGGCCGCGGCCGGGACCAGTGCGGTGACCGGCAACGTCGCGGGCCTGGCGGGCGCCGCCGACGAGACCGGTGCCGCCGCCGCCCAGGTCCTGGCCTCGGCGCAGGCCCTGTCGCGCGAATCCGGGCAACTCGGCGCCGCCGTGGGGCAGTTCCTGTCCGGCCTGCGGGCGGCCTGAGCCCAGGCCGCCGCGGATCATGCCAGGCGGGGACGGGCGCGAACCGTGATGGCGCGGAGGATCCCGCAGGCGCCCGGCCGGGGGCGGGGCCCGAGCGGCGCATGCCTGTGCACCGTGTCCGTTTGCGTCGCCCTCGCGATCCTCCTGTCGGCGCAGGCTCCCCTCCGGGCCGAGCCCCGGCTGGAGCGGGTGGTGACGGTCTCCCGCCACGGGGTGCGTGCACCGACCGCCGCGCCGGCCGCGCCGGCCGCGCTGGAGGCCCGGACCGGCCGGCCCTGGCCGGCCTTTCCCGTCGAGCCGGGCGAAATGACGCCGCACGGCGCCGAGGCGCTGTCCCGGATGGGGGCCTACCTGCGGAGCGTCTATGCCCGGGCGGAGCTTCTGCCCGAGACCGGTTGCCCGCCGCCCAACGCCGTGCAGGTCTGGGCGGACGGCGCCACGAACCGCACCCTCCGGAGCGGGCAGGTCCTGGCCGAGGCCGTCGCGCCGGGTTGCGGCCTCGTCGCCCGTCACGGGCCGGTGGGCGCCTCCGATCCGGTCTTCGACAGCGGTCGCGTCTGTCCCCTGGATCCGGCCGCGGCCCTGGCGGCGGTGCAGGCGCGGACGGCCGGGGGGACCGCGGTGACCGACAGGGCGTCCGAGAAGGCCATCGCGGCGCTGAAGCGGATCCTGGGTCCTGCCGCCTGCAAGGCGGTCCCGGCGGCCTGCCTCGACGGCCCAAGCACGGTGGGGGCCACGCCCACCGGGCCGAAGATCGAGGGTCCGCTGGCGCTGGCCGCCGCCGTGTCGGCGAACCTGCTCCTGGAATACGCCCAGGGCCTGCCGGCCGATCAGGTGGCCTGGGGGCAGGGCACCCCCGAGACCCTGGCGGCACTGCTGCCCGCGCATCGGCGGGCGGCCGATCTCCTGCACCGGACGCCCGAGATCGCCGCGTTCCACGGGGCGACGCTGCTGCGGATGCTCGCGGACCTGCTGCAGGGCGTGGCGCCCCGGGGACTCGGCGTGCCGCCGCTCGGGGCGAGCGCGCGCCTCGTCGTGCTGGCCGGCCACGACACCACCCTGTCGACCCTGTCGGGCGCCCTCGGCCTCGGCTGGTCGCTCCCGGGGCAGCCGGACCCGACGGCCCCCGGCGTCACCCTCGCCTTCGAGGTCTGGCGCAGTCCGGAGACCGGCGCGCGGACGATCCGGGTCCGGATCTACGCCCAGACCCTCGACCAGCTGCGCTCGGCCCGGCCGCTCGGTCCCCTCGACCCGCCGGTCTCGCTGCCGCTGACGATCGGGATCTGCCCGGCGCGGGACGGCGGCTGCGATCTGGAGACGTTCGTCGCCAAGGTCCGCGCCGCGCTGCCGCCCGTGTGCGTCCGGTAACGCATCGTCCGGGTTTCGAAAGGGCGAGCCCTTTCGCGGGTCCAGGGCAGGGCCCTGGTCTCGGGCGAAGCCCGAATTTCAGGGGCTCCGCCCCCGAAACCATGCCCAAGGGCTCGCCCTTGGGAAACCCCGGATCTTCGCCGGCCCGACTTTCAGAGCGGGCGGATGCTTCCGAGCCGCGCTCCGCGGGGCCGACGGCCGGGCTTGCGCCGGGTCAGCGCGCTGAGCGCGGGGCCCGCGGCGACGCCGGTGCTGAGGATGGGGGCGCTGCCGGTGCCGGGCGTCGCAACCGCCACGGCGCTGGGCAGCCGGTCGGGGATCGGGCGGGCCGCCGAGGCCGGCGCCGCGCAGGCGATGAGCAGGGCGGCCGACAGGATCAGGGGCTTGACCGTCGTCTTGGCACGCATCCCCGGGGTCTCCCTGCCGACAGGGTCGCGGCATCGACGGGGAACAACGCCGTCGAAGCTCGGGCGTTTCAACCCGTGGTCGAGGGAAAGTGCCGAGCCAGCACGGCGCGGACCTGCGCCACCAGATCGGCCTCCGGGCACGAGATCTGTGCGGGCCGGGCCGCCTTCCACTCGGCGTTGCTGGCGATGGAATCCGCCGCCCGGGCGCCCTCGATCAGGTCCTTGATCTGGACCTCGCCGGCCAGCCGCTCGTTCGAGCCCTGGATGACCGCCACCGGGGCGCGGCGGCGGTCGGCGTATTTCATCTGCGCCTTCATGCCGGCGGCGCCGAGATAGAGCTCGGCCCGGATCCCGTCCGCCCGCAGGAGCGCCACCAGCCGCTGGTAATCGGCCATGTTCTCCCGGTCGAGGACCAGCACCACCACCGGCCCGGGGGTCTCGGTGCCGGCGAGCAGGGGGCTGCCCACCAGCTGCAGGGCCGAGAACAGGCGCGAGACCCCGATCGAGAAGCCGGCGGCCGGCACCGGCTCGGCCCGGAAACGGCCGACCAGCCCGTCGTAGCGTCCGCCGCCCGCCACCGAGCCGAAGCGCACGGTCTGGCCGTCCTCGTTAGTGACCGGAAAGGTCAGCTCGGCCTCGTAGACCGGGCCCGTGTAGTATTCGAGCCCGCGCACCACGCTCGGATCGGCCCGGATGACCTCGTGCCCGTAGCCGGCGGCGGCGCAGAGGCGCATGATCGCGTGCAGCTCGGCGATGCCCTCCCGGCCGGTCTCCGAATCGCCGACCGCGTCGTGCCAGCCCGCGAAGAACTTTTCCCAGAACGCCACCTTGTCGGCGCCGTCCCCGGCATCGGCCTGGAACGACACGTAGGCCAGGATCCGCCCGATCGCCGCCGCGTCGAGGCCCGCGCCCCTGGTGAAGTCGCCGCTCTCGTCCTTGCGGCCGGCGCCGAGCAGGTCGCGCACCCCGTCGACGCCCAGCCGGTCGAGCTTGTCGATCGCCCGCAGCACGGTCAGGCGCTGGCCGGCGCGGTCGTCGCCCGCGAGCCCCGCGGCCTCCATCACGCCGTCGAGCACCTTGCGGTTGTTGACCTTGACCACGTACCGGCCGCCGAGCCCGAGCCGGTCGAGGGTGTCGGCCATCAGCATGCAGATCTCGGCATCGGCCGCGACGCTGCCCGCGCCGACGATGTCGGCGTCGAACTGCATGAACTGGCGGAAGCGGCCCGGCCCCGGCTTCTCGTTGCGGAACACGTAGCCGGCCCGGAAGCTGCGGTAGGGTTTCGGCAGGGCGTCGAAATGCTCGGCCACGAACCGGGCGAGCGGCGCCGTGAGGTCGTAGCGGAGCGACAGCCACGCCTCGTCGTCGTCCTGGAACGAGAACACCCCCGCGTTCGGGCGATCGAGATCGGGCAAGAACTTGCCGAGCGCCTCGGTGTACTCGACGAAGGGGGTCTCCAGGGCCTCGAACCCGTAGAGCTCGAAGCTCTTGCGGATCGTCTCCAGCATCCGGTGCTGCGCGGCGATCTCGTCGGCGCGCCGGTCGACGAAGCCGCGCGGCAGGCGGGGTTTCAGGGTCTCAGGCTTGGACATGGGATCGTGTTCGCTTCCCGTGGACCCGGAGCCCGGATCCGGTGTGAGTCGTCCCCGGCACGGCGGAGATCCTGGGGCCGGGCTCTACAGCATCGGGCCGGATACCGGAACCGGCACCGGGCGCTAGCTTTTTGACGGACATCGTCTTTTTCCGACGGCCGGCAGCCACCGTGCGGGACAAGGCGCCGGAGCGTGTTTCCGCGTGTTCCCGGTCCTTCGATCAGGACGGATCCTGTCCTTAGCCAGTGATCCTCGGCCCGTGATGGTTTCGAACGGTCCCGGACATTTCGCGGGTGCGGGGCGCAAACCCTGCGAAAGCCTCGGGGCTCTGCCCCGGGACCCCGCCAGAGGGATGATCCCTCTGGAATCCACGGGGCTGGGCCGACGTGCAAGCCTGGCCGGCCGGCTATCGCGCTCCCCGCCCTCGTCCTTGGGGGATTGGGCGAACCTTCGCGGGCGCGGCCGGTTGATCCGGCCGGATCGTCGAGGACACCATGAACCCATCGCAGAAGAGCGCGCTGATCGTCGGGGCCTCCCGGGGCCTGGGGCTCGGCCTCGTCGAGACCTTCCTGGGGCGCGGCTGGCGGGTCACCGCCACCCAGCGCACGCCGTCCCCCGACTTGGCGCGGCTGGATTCCGAGGCGCTGCGCGTCGAGACCGCCGATATCGACGACGATGCCGGCGTCGCCGCCCTGCACGACCGCCTGGCCCCGGAGCGCTTCGACTTGATCTTCGTGGTGGCCGGCGTCGCCACGCAGGCCCACGACCCGCTGCACGCGGTGCCCCGGGATGTCGCCGCGCAGGTCTATCTCACGAATGCCGTCAGCCCGATCCGCTTCGCGGAGGCGTTCCGCGACCGCCTCGCCCCCGGCGGCAGCCTCGCCCTGATGAGCTCGATCCTCGGCAGCGTCAGCCTGAACGAGACGGGCGGCTGGGAGACGTACCGGGCGAGCAAGGCGGCGCTGAACACCCTGGCGCGCAGCTTCGAGATCCGCCACCGGGCCGAGAACCTGTCGGTGCTGATCCTGCACCCCGGCTGGGTCCGCACCGAGATGGGCGGGACGGAGGCCGATCTCGACGTGGCCACGAGCGTCACCGGCCTCGCCGACGTGATCGCGGCGGCGCTCGGCCGGCCGGGCGCCCACTATCTCGACTACCGGGGCGAGACACTGCCCTGGTGAGGACCGGATCGGCTCAGCGGCGCGGATCCATCGGGCGGATGCGCCGCTCGATCACCACGGTCGGCCGGGTGCGCCGCTCGACCACGACGGTGCGCGGCGCCCGGCTCGGGCTCGCATGGGTCAGGATCCGCTCCGGCACGCGCTCCGGCTTCGCCGTCTTGGCTGCCAGGACGTGGGGGCGGACCTCGTCGGCCGGGAGGCCGATCAGGCCCGCGGCGATCTCGACCTGCTGCTCGACATCGTCGGCGAGGTCCTGGGCGGCCGCGACCGCCTCGTTGATCGTGGGCGGCTCGCGGCGCACCCGGATCGGCGGCAGGTCGGCGAAGCTCTTCTGCGTCTTCTTCACGGGGCGACTCGCAGTCTTCATGGGACAGACATAGCGCCTTCCGGGCCGGTTGTGCAGTGCATCAAAAGCCCGTGACCGGCATTCCGGGCACATGGCTGACGGACCGTTGCCGCCGCGATGGGCACCGGGGTGCCGCCGCTGTCGAGCCCGTGGGCACGATCGCGCCGAATCGCCCCGGCGGAGGGCGGATGCGACATAGGAGCGCAGGGCGGGCGGCGCAACGGTTCCGCCCCGCGACGGCGATCTCCCCAGGGATCCCGAAGGCCCCCCGGGGGTCCGGTCTCCCGCCCGGACGAGGGCTATCGGCCTCCGGGACGAGACGATGCCCCGCGGAGATTGAGCGTGTCGTCCGGTTCCCGGGTCCGGAACGACGCCCGCGGCCGCCGGCCCGCATCGACTTTTTTTCCGGACGGTGGACACCAGCATTCAGGATGATGCCCTAGGATGGCCGCATGCCAGAGACCCTCGATCCCCGCCTGACGCCGGCCCGGGCCGACATCGCCGCCCTGCACCTGCGCGGCCGGGTCACCGCGGAGCGCTTCGTCGCCGGCACGCCGCGCCGGGTCATCGCCCCCGCGGCCCCCCTGCGGCGCGCCCCCGCCCCGGACGCCGGGCTGGACACCGAGGCGCTGCTCGGCGACGCCGTCGATCTCTACGCCGCGGCGGACGGCTTCGCCTTCGTGCAGCTCGCCCGCGACGGCTATGTCGGCTACCTGCCCGCCGACAGCCTCGGGCCGGCGGGGCCGGAGCCGACCCACCGGGTCACGGCGCTGCGCACCTTCCTGTACCCGGAACCGGACCTGAAGCGGCCGATCCGCGCCCATCTGAGCCTCGGGGCGCGGCTGGTGGTGACCGGCGAGGCGGGGGCGTATCTGGAGACCCCCGGCGGCTACGTGTTCGCCCGCCACTGCGCCCCGGTGGGGGAGCGCGCGTCCGACTACGCGGCCACGGCCCTGCGCCTCGTGGGGATCCCGTATCTCTGGGGCGGCCGGACGACGCTGGGGCTCGACTGTTCCGGCCTCGTGCAGCTCTGCCTCGACCAAGCAGGGCTCGCCTGCCCGCGCGACGCCGACCTGCAGGCGCGGGATCTCGGGCAGGCCCTGCCCCTCGACGGCGCGGCCCTGCGCCGGGGCGATCTCGTGTTCTGGCGCGGCCATGTCGGCCTGATGCTCGACCCCGAGACCCTGATCCATGCCAACGGCCACCACATGGCGGTGGCGGTGGAGCCCCTGGCCGAGGCGGTCGCCCGGATCCAGGCCCACAGCTTCGGCCCGGTGACCGGCCTCCGGCGCCTCTGAGGGGCCGGGTCCAAACCCGCGGCAAACGTGCTACAGGAGGGCCCCGCCGCGCCCGTCCGGCCCGGTTCCTGGACCTGTTCCGGGACTTGGCCTGTTGACAGGACGGCCCCGCCCTCGCCACATCCCCCGCATGACCGTCGAACCCGCGCCCCTCGAGCCCGCCCAGGGCAATGCCGGCAAGCCGCCGCTGGAGATCCTGCTCTGCGCCCCCCGGGGCTTCTGCGCCGGCGTGGTGCGGGCCATCGACGTGGTCGAGCGGGCGCTCGCCCTCTACGGACCGCCCGTCTACGTCCGTCACGAGATCGTGCACAACAAGTACGTAGTCGAGAGTCTGAAGCGGAAGGGCGCCGTGTTCGTGCGCGAGCTCGACGAGGTGCCCGACGGGGCCGCCCCGGTGATTTTCTCCGCCCACGGCGTCGCCAAGACGGTCCCGGCCAACGCCGATTCGCGCGGCCTCACCACCATCGACGCCACTTGCCCGCTGGTGACCAAGGTCCACCGCGAGGCCGAGATCCACCACAAGCGCGGCCGCCACGTGCTGCTGGTCGGCCATTCCGGCCATCCCGAGGTGGTCGGCACCATGGGCCAATTGCCCAAGGGCTCGATCACCCTGGTGGAGGATCTCGACCAGATCCAGGCCCTGACCCCCGAGAACCCCGACAACCTCGCCTGGGTCACCCAGACGACCCTGTCGGTGGACGACACCCGCCACATCGTCGAGGCACTCAAGAAGAAATTCCCGACCATCACCGGGCCGCACAAGGACGACATCTGCTACGCCACCACCAACCGCCAGGAGGCGGTGAAGCAGGTGGCGCCGCTGGTCGACGCCCTGATCGTGGTCGGCTCCTCCAACTCCTCGAACTCCCAGCGCCTGCGCGAGGTCGCCGAGCGGGTCGGCTGCCCGATCACCCGCCTCGTGCTGCGCGCCGAGGAGATCGACTGGCCGGCCTTCGAGGGGATCCGCAAGCTCGGACTCACCGCCGGCGCCTCGGCCCCCGAGGTGCTGGTCGAGGAGATCATCGAGGCCTTCGCGGCCCGCTACGACGTGATCGTCGACACGGTTTCGACGGTGGTGGAGGACATGGTCTTCCCGCTGCCGCGCGAATTGCGCAGCGAAGCCGCCGAGTAGGCCGCTCGGGATCCAGCCTCCGACGAGAGAGCCTCAATCCCGTCCAAACCCCTCATCCGGAGGGGCCGAAGCGCAGCGCAGGCCTCGAAGGCGCCCTCCGGGGACCGCTGCAATATCCGGAGGCCTCCCTCGCGGCCGCTGCGCAGCACCTCAGGATGAGGGGGTGGGTCGGAAGACCGGAACCGTCCGGCTCATCGGCGATCCCAAATCCCAGAAGAACCCCAACCCGAGCGCGAACACGTGGCCGTCTACACCGAGGTATCCGACGCGGCGCTCGCTGAGTTCCTGTCCGCCTACGCGATCGGCAGCCTGCTCTCCTACAAGGGCATCGCCGAGGGCGTCGAGAACTCGAACTTCTTCCTGCACACCACTCAGGGCTCCTACATCCTGACCCTCTACGAGAAGCGGGTCCGCGAGCAGGACCTGCCGTTCTTCATCGGGCTGATGGAGCACCTCTCGGCCCGCGGCCTCGCCTGCCCGCAGCCGGTGCGCGACCGGGCCGGCACGGCGCTGGGACGCCTGTGCGGCCGGCCCGCCGCGATCGTCAGCTTCCTGGAGGGCGTCTCGGTCAAGGCACCCGGCGTCGAGCATTGCCGGGAACTCGGCCGGGCCCTGGCCGAGCTCCACGCCGCCGGCCGGGATTTCGCGATGATGCGGGAGAACAGCCTCTCGGTGTCGTCCTGGCGCCCGCTCTTCGCCCAGGCCGAGGCCCAGGCCGATTCCGTCGCCCCGGGGCTGGCGGCGCGCACCCGTGCCGACCTCGCCTTCCTGGAGGCGCACTGGCCCCGGACGCTGCCGGGCGGGGTGATCCATGCCGATCTGTTCACCGACAACGTGTTCTTCATCGGCGACGCCCTGTCGGGCCTGATCGACTTCTACTTCGCCTGCACGGACGCCTTCGCGTACGACCTCGCGGTGTGCCTCAACGCGTGGTGCTTCGACCCGGACGGCACCGTCCACCGGGATATGGCGGCAGCCCTGATCGCCGGCTACGAGGCCGTGCGCCCCCTGGCGCCGGACGAGGTCGCGGCCCTGCCGATCCTGTGCCGGGGCGCCGCGCTCCGCTTCATGCTGACCCGGCTGGTCGACTGGCTGAACGTGCCCCCGGGGGCGCTGGTCAAGCCGAAGGACCCGCGGGAATTCGATCGCCGGCTCACCTTCCACCGGCAGGCGCGGGACGCCCGGGATTACGGGCGGCAGGGTTGAGGGCCGGATGAGCACCGACGTGACCGGCCCCGCCGGCGAGGCCGCAGCCGCGCCGATGCGGGTGAAGATCTATACGGACGGCGCCTGCTCGGGGAATCCCGGGCCGGGGGGCTGGGGGGCGATCCTGATCTTCGGCGAGACCCGGAAGGAGCTCTCGGGGGGCGAGGCGCATACCACCAACAACCGGATGGAGATCCTGGCGGCGATCGAGGCCCTGGAGGCGCTCACGCGCCCCTGCCGGGTCGATCTGTTCACGGACTCGCAGTATCTGCGCCAGGGCATCACCGCCTGGATCCACAATTGGAAGGCGCGGGGCTGGCGCACCGCCGACAAGAAGCCGGTGAAGAACGAGGACCTCTGGCGCCGCATCGACGCCGCCCGCGACCGCCACGAGGTCGCTTGGCACTGGGTCAAGGGCCATGCCAGCGACCCGCTCAACAACCGGGTCGACGCGCTGGCCGTAGCGGCGATGCTGCCGTTCAAGCGGCGCTGAGCGGGAATCCGTGACTGTGTGACCTCGGTTCCGCGCCGGTCGCACCGATCGGACAACCAACCCTGGCCCGCATCCTGAGGCGCCGAAGCGCAGCGGAGGCCTCGAAGGAGCCCTCCAGCCGGCCGCGCGATCCCGGGAGCCCGCCTTCGCGGCGGCTTCGCCGCACCTCAGGATGAGGAGGTGGATCGGGGCGATCGGGACCTCTCGGTCCTGAGCGTCGCGCCGCCGTCGTGTAGCGGTACGCTTGGCTGTAAACCGAGCCGCGACCACCTCCCTGCCGAGCAGGCGGCCGGCTCGCGCCCCGTCGCGTCCCGTTCAGGGTCCGGGATGAAACCGTCCGGTCGTTCGATCGCCCGGGCTCTCAATCCGTCTCGCCGTCGAGGCCCAGCCAGTGGCGGCCGTCCCGGGCCAGGAGATCGTCCGCCGCCTTCGGCCCGGCGCTTCCGGCCGGGTAGGGGGCCACGTCCTGCTGCGGCCAGCCCTGGAGCAGCAGGTCGACCGCGGCCCAGCCCGCCTCGATATTGTCGGCCCGCTGGAACAGGGTCGCGTCGCCGGTCATGCAATCGTAGAGCAGCGTCTCGTAGCCGACATTCGGCGTGTCGGCGAAGAAATCCTTGTAGCGGAAGCCCGAGCGGACCCGGCCGATCTTCATCTGCGGCCCCGGCACCTTCACGTTGAACTCGCTGCTGACCCCGTGATCTGGATCGATCAGGATCCGCATCACGGTCGGCCCGAGATCGGCGTTGGGCGTGTCCTCGAACATCTTGAACGGGGCCGGCTTGAACAGGACCGCGATCTCGGTGCGCCGCCCGGTCATGCGCTTGCCGGTGCGGATGTAGAACGGCACGCCGGCCCAGCGCCAGTTCTCGATATGGAGCTTCAGGGCGATGTAGGTTTCGGTGACCGAATCCTTGGCGACGTGCGGCTCGTCCCGGTAGGCCGGGACATCGCGGCCCTCCGAGGTGCCGGCCGTGTACTGGCCGCGCACCGCATCCTCCGGCGGGATTGGCCGCACCGCCTCGGCGAGCTTGGCCTTCTCGGTGCGCACGGCCTCCGCCGCGAAGGAGTTCGGCGGCTCCATGCCGACCATGCACAGGAGCTGGAACATGTGGTTCGGCACCATGTCGCGCAGCGCCCCGGTCGGCTCGTAGAACCCGCCGCGCTCCTCGACGCCGACCGTCTCGGCCGCCGTGATCTGGATGCTGTCGATGTATTCCCGCCGCCAGACCGGCTCCAGCAGCCCGTTGGCGAAGCGGAACGCCATGATCGACTGGACCGTGTCCTTCCCGAGGAAGTGATCGATCCGGTAGAACTGGCTCTCGTCGGCCTGTTTCAGGATCCGGGCGTTGAGTTCCCGGGCCGAGGCCAGGTCCGAGCCGAACGGCTTCTCGATCACGACCCGGCGGAAATCGCCGTTCTCCTGCTTGAGCAGGCCGGCCTGGCCGAGGCCGTCCACGATCGTCCCGAAGAACCGGGCCGCCACCGCACAGTAGAACACCGCGCTGCCGGTGATCCGGCTGCCGATCGCGGAAAACGTCTCGGGTTTCTCGAAATCGCCCTTCAGGTAGTGCAGCCGGTCGCGGATGAAGCCCCAGCTCTTGGCGTCGATATGGTCGGCGTGGAACTCCGAGGTCGGGTCCTTGCTGAACGCCTCCAGGGTCTTGGTGAGGGTGTCGCGCAGGGACTCGTCCGTGCCGTCGGAATGGTCGACGCCCAGGATCGAGAACCCTTCGGGCAGGAGCCCCGCCCCGGCGAGGTTGTAGAGGGAGGGCATCAGCAGGCGCTTGGTCAGGTCGCCCCCGGCGCCGAAGATCACCAGCGTGCAGGGCGGCGCCGGCTCGGTGCCGCAGGCGGCGTCGTCCTTGAGGGCTGTCTTCTGCTCGACCATTCCCGATTCCCGTCCGATTGCGGCGCAGCAAGCCGCCTGACAACCCGCCGCACCGGGGGGCCGTTCCGGCGCCCGCGCACGCGGCCGGGCGGCGCGCCTCCTACTCGTCCGGGCGGACCGCCTGGCCGCCCCGGTCGATCGGCAGGCTCGGGCCCTTCAGCTCGGAATCACTCGGCAGGGAGCGCACGTCCCAGCCGCCGCCCAGCGCCCGGATCAGCGTCACCGCCGCGGTGAAGCGGCTGAGCCGCACCTGGAGGGCATTGATCTCGTTGGTCACGAGCAGCCCCTGCGCGGTCACCACGGTGGTGAAGTTCTGGGTGCCGGCCCGGTACTCGTTCAAGGTGATCTCCACCGCCTTGCGCGACAGGTCGACCGCCTTGTCCTGGGCCCCCTGCTGCTGGGCGAGGATGCGCAAGGCCGCCATCTGGTTCTCGACCTCGGCGAAGGCGGCGAGAACCACCTGCCGGTAATTGGCCACCTGGGCGTCGTAGCCGGCCTCGGCCGAGCGGACGGCCGCCGTGCGGGCGCCGCCGTCGAACAGGGTCTCGCTGCCGGAGGCCGCCACCGACCAGACCTGGTTGGCCGCCGAGAACAGGCCGTTGCGGGTCAGCCCCGAGACGCCGCCCTGGGCCGAGATCGTGACCGTGGGGAAGAAGGCCGCCACCGCCACGCCGATGCGCTCGCTCTGCGCCTGGACGAGGCGCTCGGCCTGGGCCACGTCCGGCCGCCGTTCCAGCAGGTCGCCGGGGATCCCCACCGGCACGCCCGGGGGATTCTTGGCGATGCCGGAGACCGGGATCGACACCTCCGAGGGGGGGCGCCCGATCAGGGTGGCGATGGCGTTGACGTATTGCACCCGGGTCAGCCGCACCGCGATGGCCTGGGCCTCGATGGTCTGGACCTGCGTCTGCGCGGTGATGACGTCCGACCGGGCCGCGACGCCCGCGGCGTACTGGTTCTCGGTGATCGCCGCGGTCTTCTTGAAGTTCTCGATATTCTCGTCGAGCACCTTCTGGAGCGAATCGGCGTAGCGCACGGTCAGGTAATCGGCCGCGACCTCGGCCTGGATGGTCAGGCGGGTCAGCGCGATCGTGGCGGCGTCGGATTGGGCGAGCGCCGCCTCGCTCTCGATGGTCCGGCGGGTACCGCCGAACAGGTCGAGTTGCCAGCTGGCTTCGCCGAGGAGGGCCGCGCTGGTGCGCACGGTCCCGGTGCTGCCGCCGCCGCTGCCGGTGCGGGTGATGCTCGGCGCGCCGATCACCGTCGGGTACAGGGCGGCCTGCGCGGAGGCGACCAGCGCCCGGGCCTGCCGGTAATTGGCCACCGCCTGCCGGAGCGACTGGTTGTCGACATCGACGAGGCGGATCAGCCGGTCGAGGGTCGGGTCCTTGAACACCCGCCACCAGTCGCCGCGCTCGACGGCATCGTTGGGCCGGGCCTCGCGAAACCCCGTCTTCCGCGCGGCGACATAGGCCGGGCTGTCCTCCCGGACCCCGCCCTGCCGGTAGCCGAGCGGCGTTTCCACGGAGGGCCGGGAGTAATCGGGGCCGACCACGCAGCCGGTCATGAGGGGGGCGGCGAAGAGGAGGGCCGCGAGCGTGCGGGACGCTCTCCCGCCCCCCGCTGCGGGGGAGGGTGGCCCCCGCGTCACCAGGGGTCGGGAGAGGGGAGCGACGGTGCCGGAGAGGTCGCGACGATCGCTCCATCCGGAATCGTCGCGCTGACCCTCTCCCCCCCTGCTGCGCAGGGTACCCTCCCCCGCAGAGGGGGGAGGGCGTGTCGCGCGCACGACCGCGGCCGCCGATGTTTCACGTGAAACCTTAACCATCACTCTCCGGCCGGCAGCGCCGCTTCTCCGCCCCGCCCGGCGCGCCTGCGGCGGTCGAGCACCCTGTGCCGGAGGCGATCCAGGGTGAGGTAGACGACGGGGGTGGTGTAGAGGGTCAGGATCTGGCTCACGATCAATCCGCCCACGATGGCGATGCCCAGGGGCCGGCGCAGCTCCGCGCCCTCGCCGTTGGCGAGGATCAGCGGCACGGCGCCGAGCATCGCCGCCAGGGTCGTCATCATGATCGGCCGGAAGCGCAGGAGACAGGCCTCCCGGATCGCGTCCACGGGATTCGCACCCCGGGTCCGCTCCGCGTCGATCGCCACGTCGATCATCATGATGGCGTTCTTCTTCACGATGCCGATCAGCAGGAAGACCGCGATCAGCGCGATGATCGTGAAGTCGGTGCCGGTGACCAGCAGGGCCAGCACCGCGCCGACGCCGGCCGAGGGCAGGGTCGAGAGGATCGTCAGCGGGTGGACGAAGCTCTCGTACAGGATTCCCAGCACCGCGTAGACCGCCAGGATGGCGGCCAGGATCAGCAGCGGCTGGCGCGAGGCCGAGGCGACGTAGTTCTTGGCCGCCCCCGCATATTCGCCGTGAATCGTCGCCGGCAGGTGCAGGGACGCCATGGCCCGGTCGATGGCGTCGGTGGCGTCCGACAGGCTCTTGCCCGGGGCGAGGTTGAACGAGATCGTGGTGGCCACGAACAGGCCCTGATGGCTCACCTGGACCGGGGCGCTGCCGGGCTCGATCCGGGCGAAGGCTGAGAGCGGCACCATCGTTTCCTTGGCGGCCGAGACCGGGGCGCTCGACGAGGCGCCGCCCTTCGAGGCCGCGATGGCGTTGGACGAGGCGTTGCGGGCGGAATCGGACGCGATGGCGGCGGCGTTCGAGGCGGTGTCGGCCGTGCTGGCCGAGGCGGCGGCCGCCGAGACCGCGCCGGTGCTGCCCGTGCTGCCGCCCACCGCCCCGGTGCCGGCGGCGGCGCCGGTCGCGGTCGACGCGGCGGACGCGCTGCCCGGGCTGCTGGTGCCGGTCGCCGCGTTGGTGTTGACGCCCCCCGCCGCCGCCACGGTGCCGGCCACCGCGTTGGTGGTGGCCGAGCCGGCCGCGTTGCCCCCGGAGGTGGAGACGTAGATCTGCTTGAGCGTCTCCGGCGTCTCCAGGTAGCGCGGGGCGATCTCCATCACGACGTGGTACTGGTTCAGCGGGTTGTAGATGGTCGAGACCTGGCGCTGGCCGAAGGCGTCGTAGAGGGTGTTGTCGATCTTGTTCGGGGTGATGCCGTAGCGGAAGGCCGTGTTGCGGTCGATCACCACCCGGCTCTCCAGCCCGCCCTCCTGCTGGTCGGAGGTGACGTCCGCGAAGACCGGGTCCTTCTGCAGGGCCGTCACCAGCTTCGGCGCGGCGGAAAACAGCTCCTCGGCGGTGTCCCCCTGGAGGGTGTACTGGTACTGGGCGAAGCTCTGGCGGCCGCCCATCTGGAGGTCCTGCCGGGGGAAGACGTAGAGGCGCGCCCCCGCCACCTGGGCGAGCTTCGGCCGCAGCCGCGCCATCACGGCGGAGATCGGCGCCCGCGTGTTGAGCGGCTTCAGGCCGACGAACACGTTGGCCGAGTTGGTGCCGCGCCCCCCGGTGAAGCCGACGACGCTCTCCACCGCCGGATCGGCGCCGACGATCGCCGTCGCCTGCTTGAGCTTCTGCTCCATGGACTGGAACGAGATGCGCTGGTCGGCCTGGATGCCGCCCATCATCTGGCCGGTATCCTGCTCGGGGAAGAAGCCCTTCGGGACGATCACGTAGAGGTAGACGTTGAGCCCGACCGTGGCGAGGAGGCTCAGCAGCACGATCCGCGGATGGGCGAGCGCCACCGCCAGCGTCCGCGCGTAGGCGTCGAGCAGCCGGGAGAAGCCCCCCTCCAGGATCCGGATCACCCAGTTCGGCCGGCGCCCGGGGGCCGGTCCCCCGTCGGGGCCATGGCCCTCGGCCCGGAGCAGCCGGGCGCACATCATCGGCGTGGTCGTGAGCGACAACACCAGGGATATCAGGATCGACAGGGACAGGGTGACGGAGAATTCCTGGAAGATCCGGCCGACGAGGCCGCCCATCAGCAGGATCGGCAGGAACACCGCGATCAGCGACAGGCTCATCGAGATCACCGTGAACCCGACCTCCCGGGCGCCGATCAGCGCCGCCTGGAGCCGGGACTTGCCGTCCTCGATGTGCCGCTGGACGTTCTCCAGCACCACGATGGCGTCGTCGACCACGAAGCCGGTGCCGATGATCAGCGCGGTCAGCGACAGGATGTTGAGCGAGTAGTTCAGCAGGTACATCGCCGAGAAGGTGCCGATGATCGAGATCGGCACGGCGACCGCCGGGATCAGGGTGGCCCGCCAGGAGCGCAGGAAGCCGAACACCACCAGGATCACGAGGCCGACCGCCACCAGCAGCGTCTCCTCGGTGGCCTCCAGGGAGGCGCGGATCGTGGCGCTGCGGTCGCCGGTGAGCTTGATGTCGATGCCCCCGGGGAGCGCCGCGATGATCTGCGGCAGGGCGTCCTTCACGGCCTGGATGGTCTCGACCACGTTGGCGCCGGGCTGCTTGTAGACGAACAGCAGCACGCCAGACTGGCCGTTGACGATGCCGAGGTTGCGCTTGTCCTCGACGCCGTCGAGCACCTGGCCGACATCGGTGAGCTTCACCGCGGCGCCGTTGCGGTAGGCCACGATGATGTCGCGGTAATCGGCGGCCTTGTTGCCCTGGTCGTTGGCGTAGAGCTGGTAGCGGCGTCCCCCGGCGTCGATCTCGCCCTTGGGCGAGTTGGCGTTGGCCGAGGCCAAAGCCGCCCGGATGCCCTCCAGGCCGATGCCGTAGTTGAACAGGGCGGTGGGATCGAGCTCCACCCGCACCGCCGGCAGGGACGAGCCGCCGATATCGACATTGCCGACGCCCGGCAGCTGCGACAGCTTCTGCTGCACCACCGTGGCGGCGGAATCGTAGACCTGGCCGCGGGTGAGGGTGTCCGAGATCATGCCGAGGATGATGATCGGCGTGTCGGCGGGGTTGAACTTCCGGTAGGTCGGGTTCTGCCGGAGCGCGGTCGGCAGGTCGGCCCGGGCCGCGTTGATCGCCGCCTGGACGTCGCGGGCCGCGCCGTCGATGTCCCGGTTCAGGCCGAACAGCAGCACGATCCGGGTGGAGCCGAGCGCGTTCGTGGAGGTCATCTCGTTGACGTCCGCGATGGCGCCGAGCCGCCGTTCGAGGGGCGCCGCCACGGTGGTGGCCATGGTCTCCGGCGAGGCGCCGGGCATCTGCGCCTGGACCAGGATGACCGGGAAGTCGATCTGCGGCAGCGGCGCCACCGGCAGCCTCAGGAACGCGAACAGGCCGGCGAGCAGCACGCCGATCGTGAGCAGCGTGGTCGCGACCGGCCGCCGGATGAACGGCTCGGAGATGTTCACGGGAGCGCCTCGCCGCTCTCCAGCTCAGGTCCCCGCCGCCCCGCGATCCGCCGCTCCAGACGGTCGAACGCCAGGTAGATCACCGGGGTCGTGAACAGGGTCAGCACTTGGCTGACGATCAACCCGCCGGCGATGCAGATGCCCAGCGGCTGGCGCAGCTCCGACCCCTCGCCGGTGCCGAGGATCAGCGGCACCGCGGCGAAGAGCGCCGCCAGCGTCGTCATCAGGATCGGCCGGAAGCGCAGCAGGCAGGCCTGGAAGATCGCCTCCCGGGGCTCCAGCCCGTCCTCGCGCTCGGCCTGGAGCGCGAAGTCGATCATCATGATCGCGTTCTTCTTCACGATGCCGATCAGGAGCACGATGCCGATCACCGCGATGATGTCGAGCGACAGCCCGAACAGCATCAGGCCGAGCAGCGCCCCGATCCCCGCGGACGGCAACGTCGAGAGGATGGTGATCGGGTGGATGAAACTCTCGTAGAGCACGCCGAGCACGATGTAGACGGTGACGATCGCCGCCAGCACCAGGAACAGCTCGTTGCTGAGCGCCGCCTGGAAGGCGAAGACCGAGCCCTGCGGCACCACCCGGAACGAGGCCGGCAGGCCGATCTCGGCCTTGGCCTGGTCGATCGCCTCCACCGCCTGGCCCAGCGCCGCGCCGGGGGCGAGGTTGAACGACACGGTGGTGGCCGGGAACTGGCCGAGATGCGAGATCAGCAGCGGCGCCCGCCGCTCGCTGATCCGCGCCACCGCGGAGAGCGGCACCTGCCCATTGGTGGCCGTGGAGGAGGGCAGGTAGATCGTCTCCAGGCTGCGCAGGGTCGTGTGCAGGCTCGGGTCCGCCTCCAGGATCACCCGGTACTGGTTGGACTGGGTGAAGATCGTCGAGATGATCCGCTGGCCGAAGGCGTCGTAGAGGGCGTTGTCGATGGTGGCCGGGGTGATGCCGTAGCGGCCGGCGGTGGGCCGGTCGATGGTCACGTAGGCGGCGAGCCCCTGGCCCTGGTGATCGCTGGCCACGTCCCTGACCACGGGCGATTGGGCCAGCGCCTCGGTGAAGCGCGGCACCCAGGTCTCGAAATCGTCGATGTTCGGGCTCTCGAGGATGACCTGGTACTGGGTCGCCGAGACCGCGGTGTCGATGGTCAGGTCCTGGACCGGCTGCATGTAGAGCCGCGTGCCGGGCTCCCCCGCGGCCGCCGCCGAGATCCGCCGGATGATCGCGCTGGCGGAATCGGTCCGCGCCTCCCGGGGTTTCAGGTTGATCAGCATCCGGCCGGAATTGAGGGTGACGTTCTGGCCGTCGACCCCGATGAACGACGACAGGCTGGCGACATCCGGGTCCTTCAGGACGATCTCGGCCATCCGCTGCTGGCGTTCGGCCATGGCCGCGAAGGAGACCGACTGCTCGGCCTGGGTGATGCCCTGGATCACGCCGGTGTCCTGGACCGGGAAGAAGCCCTTGGGGATGACCACGAACAGGTAGGCGGTGAGCGCCAGCGTCCCCAGGGCCACCAGCAGGGTCAGGCCCTGATGGTCGAGGACGACCCGCAGGGCGCGGCCGTAGGCCTCGATCGTGCCGTCGATGGCGCGCCGGCCGAGGCGGGACAGGGCGCCCTCCCGGCGGCGGACCTGCGATTCCGGCACGTGCTTCAGGAGCCGGGCGCACAGCATCGGCACCAGGGTCAGCGACACCACCGCGGAGATCACGATCGTGGCCGCCAGCGTGATGGCGAATTCGTGGAACAGGCGCCCGACCACGTCGCCCATGAACAGGAGCGGGATCAGCACCGCGATAAGCGAGACGGTGAGCGAGATGATGGTGAAGCCGATCTCGCGGGAGCCCTTGAGCGCCGCCTCGAGGGGCGAATCGCCGGCCTCGACGTGCCGGGCGATGTTCTCGATCACCACGATGGCGTCGTCGACCACGAAGCCGGTGGCGATGGTCAGCGCCATCAGCGACAGGTTGTCGAGGGAGAAGCCGTAGAGGTCCATCACCGACAGGGCGCCGACCAGCGACAGGGGCACCGACAGGCTCGGGATCAGGGTCGCCGACAGGCTGCGCAGGAACAGGAAGATCACCAGCACCACCAGGGCGATGGCGAGGCCGAGCTCGAACTGCACGTCGTCCACGGAGGCGCGGATCGTGGTGGTGCGGTCGGTGAGCGGCGCCACCGCGACGGCGGCCGGCAGGCTCGCCTGGAGCTGCGGCAGCAGGGACTTGATCTTGTCGACGGTGGCGATGACGTTGGCGCCCGGCTGGCGCTGGATGTTGAGGATCACCGCCGGCGTCGTGTCGGCCCAGGCGCCGAGCTTGGTGTTCTCCGGCCCCTCGACCACGTCGGCCACCTCCGAGAGCATCACCGGGGCGCCGTTGCGATAGGCGATGATCGCCGCGTTGTAGGCCTTGGGATCGCGGATCTGGTCGTTGGCGTCGATCGCGTAGGACTGCTTCGGCCCGTCGATCGTGCCCTTGGGCGTGTTGACGTTCAGGTTGGTGATGGTCGTGCGCAGGTCATCGATGTTGAGCCCGTAGGCGGCGAGCGCCCGGGCGTTGAACCGCACCCGCACGGAGGGGCGCTGCCCCCCTGAGATGCTCACGAGGCCGACGCCCGCCACCTGGCTGATCTTCTGGGCCAGGCGCGACTCGGCGAGGTCGCGGACCTGGGTCAGCGGCAGGGTTTTCGATGTCAGCGCCAGGGTCAGGACCGGGGCATCGGCCGGGTTGACCTTGGCGTAGATCGGCGGCGCGGGCAGGTCCGAAGGCAACAGGTTGCCGGCGGCGTTGATCGCCGCCTGGACCTGCTGCTCGGCGATGTCCAGCGACAGGTCCAGGCTGAACTGCAGGGTGATGACCGAGGCCCCCGCGGAGGATTGCGAGGTCATCTGGTTGAGGTTGGCGAGCTGCCCGAATTGCCGCTCCAGGGGCGCGGTCACCGAGGAGGTCATCACCTCGGGGCTGGCGCCGGGGTAGAAGGTCTGGATCTGGATCGTCGGATAGTCGACGGCCGGGAGCGCCGAGACCGGCAGGTTCAGGTACGAGACGCCGCCGACGATCAGGATCGCCAGCATCAAGAGCGTCGTGGCGACCGGGCGCAGGATGAACAGGCGGGACGGGTTCATGACGCGCGCGCCTTCTCCCTCCCCCCTCTGCGGGGGAGGGTGGCCCTCGCGTCAGCGAGGGTCGGGAGAGGGGAGCGACGGGACAGAATGAAGCGCTGGCCCTCATGAAGGCCACGTCCCGTCCGGAAGCCGGGCTCCTCTTTCCCGACCCCCTCCGGGGGCCACCCTCCCCCGCAGAGGGGGGAGGGGGTGAAGCGGCTGTCGCCCGCCAACCCCGAACTCACTGCGCCTGACGGCGCCGGTGCCGACGACCGCCCTCCGCTGTCCCCTGGGCGTCCGCCGCCGCAGCCTCGGCCGGCTTCGCCTCCGCGGCCTTGCCGTCGCCCGCGGCCGCCTGCGCGCCCTCGGTGATCCGGACCGGGGCGCCGTCCTTCAGCCGGTCGGTGCCGTCGGTGACGACCCGGTCCCCCGGGTTCAGCCCGGAAGCCACGACGGTGTTGGTTCCGTCGGTCTCGCCGGTCTTGATCGGCCGGACCGTGACCTTGCCGTCCCCGTCCATCAGGTAGACGTAGGTGCCGGGCGTGCCCTGGAGCAGGCTGGCGTTCGGCACCAGGGTGGCGTTCCGCACCGTGTCGACGGTCAGCTTGGCGTTGACGAACTGGTTCGGGAACAGCTCCTCGTCGCCGTTGTCGAACAGGGCGCGCAGCTTCACCGTGCCGGTGGTCGTGTCGATCTGGTTGTCGACCGTGTCGAGGGTGCCGGTGGCGATCTGGTGGGCGTCGCCGCGGTCGTAGGCGCGCACGGCGAGCTTGGCGCCGGCGCGGACCTTGCGCATCACCCGGGCCACGTCGTCCTCCGGCAGGGTGAAGATCACCGAGATCGGGTGGAGCTGGGTCACCACCACGATCGCCGTGGAGGCGGCCGAGATGTAGTTGCCCTGGTCGACCTGCCGCAGGCCGACCCGTCCGTCCACGGGCGAGGTGATGTGGGTGTAGGCGATGTTGAGCTTCTGCTGGTCAACCAGCGCCTGGTCGGCCGCGACCGTGCCCTCATTCTGCTTCACCAGGGCCGCCTGGGTGTCGACGTTCTGCTTCGAGATCGAATCCTGCCGGTTCAGGGTCTGGTAGCGCTGCAGGTCGAGCTTCGAGTTCTGCAGCAGCGCCTGGTCGCGGGCGAGCTGGCCCTGGTACTGGGCCAGCAGCGCCTCGTAGGGGCGGGAATCGATCTCGGCGAGTTCGTCGCCCGCCTTCACGGCCTGGCCCTCGCGGAACTTCACCAGGGTGAGATAGCCGCTGATCTGCGATTTCACCGTCACGGTGGCCAGCGGCGTCACCGTGCCGAGGCCCTGGAGCACCACCGGCATGTCGCCGGTGATCGCGGTGGCGATGCCCACCGCCTGGGGCATGTCGCCGCCGCCGCCGCCGCCGTGCCGGCCGCCGCCCCGATGCGCCGTCGCGGGCTCGGCCGCCTTGTCGGTGCGCGCCTCGTACCAGCGATGGCCGATCGCCCCGGCGCCGGCGAGCAGCACCAGGATCACGAGCCAGCGGATCGGCCGGAACCGCCGCGTGCGGACCTCGCGTGCGGGCGCCTCGCCGGGCTGATAGGCGCGGGCAGTGTCGGTCCGGATCGGTGAACTCTCGTTCATGCCTGATTAGAGCCCATGCCGGCCGCCTGCGCGACCGCCGGTGCCCTATCCTTTCGCTGTCCAAACCCCCCGACCGGTCCCGGAGGTGCCGCATCCCGCCGCGCCCCGGAGACCGCCGCCGGAGATCGATGCCGTGCCGTGACACGGCGGCCTCGACTCCCGCATGCGCGAGCGTAAGCCCATAAAGCTCTCCGGGGCCAGAACGGCTCCTTGCCGCGGCGATAGGGTTCATCGCGGCGCCATGACGAGCGCGGCGACAGGGCCGTCGCGCCGGCAGGGCCTACAGGTGACCGGCCAATGCGCCGTCACTAGGGCGGCGACGTTTCATTCGTGTTGCTGGTCTTCCCCGGCACCGGGGCTCGGGATCGCGTAGGCCCGCAGGACGGTGTGGAACGCGGCATCCACGGGGGTGACCGGCAGGGCGCGGCGCAGGGTCAGGCCGAGGCCCGCGATCAGCAGGGCCAAGAGGAGGCAGCGCGTCATCGTCCGCATCGTCGCATCCGGGGTCGCCCGGTCCCAGACATGACGAAAGGGCCACCGACCCGCAAGTCGATGGCCCTTCGAGAGGACCGGAGCGGCACCCCGCTGACGGGGCGAGGGGGCAAAGCCCCGCCGGCGTGAGCGCCGCTCCAGCCGTGATGGCAACCTACGATACGAGTGATGAAAGTCAACATTCGTCAGTCGGTTGTTTCGAGCGCGGAACCGGGTCTGTGCGGCCGCGCACATTCCGCACCGGTCCGGAGCCGTGCTACAGGCGGACATGCCCCGACGCCCGCCCGCCAAAACCGCGGTCCGCCCCGCATGAACCCGGTCCTCGCCGCGCCGAGGCGACCGCATTCCTCGTCCGCGCGACCCGCGGCCTGGCGGCGACCCCGGTGAGCGCAGTCTGCCGCGACGCGTCCCGACGCCCCTGCTTCGCCGGGCCCGCCGGGATGGATCTCGCCGGGACGGCTGGCGTGAGACGCCCGGGCGCAAGGCCGTCCGGGATCCGGCCGGGGGGGCACGCCGTTGTGGAGGATGTCCTCCCCACGGATCCCGACCATGACTGTCACCCAGGCTTCCCCGGCCGGGCGCTTCGCCCGCGCCGAGACCTTTCCCGGCGGCGAGGCCCGTCCCGGCGGCCGGCCGCAATTCCTGTCGGCGGATCTCGGCCCCGAGGCGAGCCTCGCCCGGCTGGAGACGCTGGCCCACCTGATGGACACGGCCTTCGTGATCCCGGGGATCAACCGGCGGGTCGGGTTCGACGCGCTGATCGGCCTCGTCCCGGTGATCGGCGACGTGGCCGGCATGGTGATCTCCTCCTACATCGTCTACGAGGCCCGGCGCCTCGGGGCGCCGCGCTGGCTGGTGACCCGGATGGGGCTCAACGTCGCCTTCGACGGGCTGATCGGGGCGGTGCCGGTGGCGGGCGACCTGTTCGACGCCGCCTTCAAGGCCAATCGCCGGAACGTGCGCCTGCTGCGCCGCTGGATGGAGCGCAGCGGCGGCCTGCGCCCGGCCGAGATCGACGGCACCGCGACCCGGATCGACGGCTGAACGCCCCCGGGGCGGCCGGGCCCGGAAGCCGCCTGCGCGCCAGCCCCCTGGCGCGGCGGGCGGCGGGGCCGGGATCCCCACCGCCGGTCCGCCGCGGGAGGGGGCTGCGATGAACGAGGTCGCCCGTCCCGGCGAGAGCGAGGTCGTGCCCGCGCCGATGCCCGGCGCCCAGCCGATCGTCCTGCGGCCGGACGAGGGGGCGCCCCCGCCGCCCGTCCCGGCCCAGCGCCGGGGATTGTCGCCGCTCAACCGCCGCCGCCTCGACAATTTCCGCCGCAACCGCCTCGGCTACGGGTCGTTCCTGATCTTCACGATCCTGTTCGTCACCAGCCTCTTTGCCGAGTTCATCGCCAACGACCGGCCGATCCTCCTGTCCTACAAGGGGGATTGGCTGGTGCCGGTGCTGGTCGATTATCCAGAGGAGACGTTCGGGGGCTTCCTCGCCCAGACCGACTACCGCGCCCCCGAGATCCGCCGGGAGATCGCGCAGAACGGCTGGGCGCTCTGGCCGCCGATCCCGTTCTCCTACGACACGATCAACGAGGACCTGCCGACCCCCTCACCGTCGCCCCCGACCTGGATGCTGTCGGATGCCCAGTGCCGGCCGGTGGCGGAAAAGCTCGGCGGCACGACCTGCGCCGACATCCCCTGGCACTGGCTCGGCACCGACAACACCACCCGGGACGTGCTGGCGCGGGTGATCTACGGGTTCCGCATCTCGGTGCTGTTCGGCCTGATCCTGGCGGCGATCTCCTCGGCCATCGGCGTCGTGGCCGGGGCCGTGCAGGGTTATTTCGGCGGCTGGGTCGACCTCGCCTTCCAGCGCTTCATCGAGGTCTGGGGCGGCATCCCGACCCTCTACCTGATCATCATCATCTCGGCCTTCATCGCCCCCGGCTTCTTCGTGCTGCTCGGGATCATGCTGCTGTTCTCCTGGGTATCGCTGGTGAGCGTGGTCCGGGCCGAGTTCCTGCGCGCCCGGAACTTCGAATACGTCCGCGCCGCCCGGGCGCTGGGCCTGTCGAATATTCGGATCATGACCGTCCACCTGCTGCCGAACGCCATGGTGGCGACGCTGACCTTCCTGCCGTTCATCCTGAACGGTTCGATCACGACGCTGACCTCCCTGGACTTCCTCGGCTTCGGCCTGCCGCCGGGCTCGCCCTCGCTCGGCGAACTCCTCGCCCAGGGCAAGGACAACCTGACGGCGCCCTGGCTCGGGCTGACCGGCTTCCTGGTCATCGCCGTGATGCTGAGCCTGCTCGTCTTCGCCGGCGAGGCGGTGCGCGACGCGTTCGACCCGCGCAAGACCTTCGCCTGACGGGAACCTGAGGTTCTCAGGCGGCGCCTGAACCTCCGGAGCCGCGCCGCGGGGCCCGGACATCCGGCCGAGTCGCGAAATCTTGCGCAAACCGTGCGCGAATTTTTCGCAACGCCGACGAACGGGGATGAACCGCCGTCGAGGACGGTCCAAGACGGCCACTCATCTCGGGTGTAAAGGTCTCTGTTCTCTACGAAAACCCGTCTTGCGGATCGGCGCAGCATTCACAGGTCAGGGTGCGGTAAAGAGCTCCGCAAGTGCCCTCCAAATGCCGCCAATGCAACCTGACCCTGTAGCCATCACGGGTTGATGCATACTTAGACTTTTGGCTGATCACAGAGAACGAAGTCGATCGCCTTGCTTTTTTTGGCCGGTGTCTTAACTCGCGAACAGAGGAGACCTCATCAAGCTTCGAAGCAAGGAAAGAGAGAATGTCTGACGCTGCGCCGACATCGCAACTGGATTACATCGAACGGACCGTGGACGTCGTCGCGGCCTACGTCTCCAACAACTCGCTCCCGTCGGCTGAATTGCCGGCGCTGATCGCGAGCATCCACGATGCGCTGAACACGATCGGTTCCGGCCCGTCGGCGCCGGCCACCGAGACTGTCGAGCGGCCGACGCCGGCCCAGATCCGCAAGTCGATCCGCCCCGACGGCCTGGTCAGCTTCATCGACGGCAAGTCGTACAAGACGCTGAAGCGCCACCTGACCAAGCACGGGATGGATCCGCAGAGCTACCGCGAGCGCTACGGTCTGCCGGCCGATTACCCGACCACCTCGGCGAATTACTCCGCGCAGCGCTCGGCCCTCGCCAAGAGCCTGGGCCTCGGTCAGCCCGGCCGCGCCCAGCAGGCCGAGGCCGAGGCCGCCGAGGAGCCGGCCCCGAGCCGCGCCCAGGGTCGCCGCAAGGGGGCTGCCACCGCCGGCAAGGGCCGCAAGGTCGAAGCCGCCTGAACGGACCGGCCTCGACCGACCGGGGACGGTGGCGCACCGTTCCCGGTCAGGGGCTCGCGGCCCCGGTCAGGCCGCGAGCCGCCCGTCCAGGGGGAAGACCTTGGCGGGGTTCAGCATCCAGTCCGGATCGAACACCGCCTTGACCCGCATCTGCTGCTCGAGATCGACCTGATCGTACTGGAAGCGCATCAACTCGCGCTTCTCGATGCCGACCCCGTGCTCGCCGGTCAGGCAGCCGCCGACCTCGACGCAGAGCTTCAGGATCTCGTCGCCCGCCGCCTCGGCCTTCTGCAATTCGCCGGGCTTGTTGATGTCGAACAGGATCAGCGGGTGCAGGTTGCCGTCGCCGGCATGAAACACGTTGGCGACCCGCAGGCCCTGCTCGGCGCAGATCGCCCCGATCCGCTCCAGCACCGGGCCGAGCTGCCCGGTGGGGATCGTGCCGTCCATGCAGATGTAGTCGGAGATCCGGCCCGTGGCGCCGAAGGCCGATTTGCGGCCCTTCCAGATCGCGGCGGATTCCGCCTCCGAGCGCGAGACCCGCAGGCTGGTCGGCCGGAAGTCCCGGGCGATCGCCTCGATCCGCGCCAGCATCCCGTCGCACTCGGCGTCCGAGCCCTCGACCTCGATGATCAGCATCGCCTCGGCGTCGCGGGGATAGCCGGCTTTCGCGAAGTCCTCGGTGATCAGGATCGCCTCGCGGTCCATGTACTCGATCGCCACCGGGATGATGCCGGCCGCGATGATCGCCGCGACGCAGTCGCCCGCATCCTCGACCTTCGAGAAGCCGACCAGCACCGGGCGCGCGCCTTCGGCCGCCCGCAGGATCCGCACCGTCGCCTCGGTGACGATGCCGAGCTGCCCCTCCGAGCCGCAGACGAGGCCGAGCAGGTCGTAGCCGGGGCTGTCGAGGTGCTGGCCGCCGATCTCCACCACGGTGCCGTCGTTGAGCACCAGGGTGACGCCCAGGAGGTTGTTGGTGGTCACGCCGTATTTCAGGCAGTGCGCGCCGCCGGAATTCATCGCGATGTTGCCCGCGATGGTGCAGGCGAGCTGACTCGACGGGTCGGGGGCGTAGAAGAAGCCCTCGTGGGTCACCGCCCCGGAGATCGCCAGGTTGGTGATGCCGCTCTGGACCCGGGCGGTGCGGTTGGCGAAATCGAGGTCGAGCACCTTGGTCATCTTGCCGACGCCCAGGATGATCGCGTCGGCCTGCGCGATGGCGCCCCCGGCCAGCGAGGTCCCGGCGCCGCGCGGGACCACCCGGACGCCGTTGGCGTGGCAATAGGCCATCACGGCGGCCACCTCCGCGGTGGTGGAGGGCAGGACCACGGCGAGCGGCATCTGCCGGTAGGCGGTGAGCCCGTCGGTCTCGAAGGCCCGGCGCTCGTCCTCGCTCACCACCAGCGCCTCCGGCGCCACGAGCGGCGCGAGGCCGGCCAGGATTGCCTCGCGCCGGGCGAGGATGGCGGGATCGGGATCGGGGAAGCGGATGGTCATGGGGCTTAAGCCCTCCTTCGGACCCGCAGCGCGGGCTGGCGTGGGGCCAGCATGGACCCGCGCGGGCGCGGCTTCAACCGGGGCTGCCCCGACCACGCTGCGTCGCTGCGTCGTCCCCGTGTCACATTTCAACCATGACGGCTGCCTAGCGTCGCCGAACCTGCGCCGCGCCGCCGTCCGGCCCGCGGATCCGGCCGGACGGTCCAGAACGGAAACGATGAACGCTCCCGCCTCCAGCGCCCTGCGCGACGACCGCTACGACGCGCCGTCGGCGCACCTCGCAACCACCCGGGACCTCGGGATGCGCAGCCTGCAACTGGGCATCGCCGCCCTTCAGGAGACGAGCGCGGCGTTCCAGGGCCGGCTCGGCGCGGCCTTCGAGGAGGCGGTGCAGACGATCCTGCAGAGCAAGGGCCGGGTCATCGTCAGCGGCATCGGCAAGAGCGGCCATGTCGGGCGCAAGATCGCCGCGACCCTGGCCTCCACCGGCACCCACGCCTTCTTCGTCCATCCCACCGAGGCGAGCCACGGCGACCTCGGGATGATCGCCCGGGACGACGTGATCGTCGCCCTGTCGTGGTCGGGGGAGACCGCCGAGCTGTCCGACCTCGTCGGCTTCAGCCGCCGGTTCTCGATCCCCCTGGTGGCCATCACCCGCAACGGCGAGAGCACGCTCGGCCGCGCCGCCGACGTGCTGCTGGAGCTGCCCCGGGTGCGGGAATCCTGCCCGCACGACCTCGCGCCGACCTCCTCCAGCCTGATCCAGCTGGCGCTCGGCGATGCCCTGGCGGTGGCGCTGCTGGAGCGGCGCGGCTTCACCTCGGCCCGGTTCCACACTCTGCATCCCGGCGGCACGCTGGCCGCCCGGCTCAAGACCGTGCAGCAGGTGATGCACGGCCCCCAGGACATGCCGCTGGTCCACGAGACCGCGCTGATGTCCGAGGTGCTGATCGAGATCGCGGCCCGGCGCTACGGCTGCGTCGGCGTCACCGACGGGGCCGGGCGGCTGGTCGGCATCGTCACGGACGGCGACCTGCGCCGCCACATGGGCCCGGCGCTGCTCGACACGCCGGTCTCGGCGGTGATGACCCGGGACCCGGTCACCGTGGAGCCGCACAAGCTCGCCCAGGCCGCCCTGGAGGTGATGAACCGCCGGCTCATCACCGCGGTCTTCGCCGTCACGGACGGACGGCCCGTGGGCATCGTGCACGTCCACGACCTGCTGCGGGCCGGCATCGCCTGAGCGGCCAGGAGCCCGGTCGGCGGCGGGGAAAACCTCTCCCCCTCGCCCGCATCCCCTCAGGGAGGCCGGCAGCCCCGGAAAATCACAGCCGCGCCAGCAGCTCCGCCTTCTTGTCGGAGAATTCCCGCTCCGTGAGCACGCCCCGGGCGTGCAGCTCCGCCAGCCGCTCGATCGTCGCCAGCACGTCGGTCGCGGGTGAGGGCGCTGGTGCGGCCGGCGTTTCGGCCGGATCGGCCTGCCGTGGAGCCGCCGTCTCCGCCTCGATCCGGCGCAGGCGGTCGAGGGCGACGGCGCCCCGCGGGCCGGTGAAGTCGAGGCTGCCATTCGCCTGCGACACCCCGGAGATGTGGTGCTCGCCGGTGTCGTAGAGGGCGACGCCGGAGCCCGATTCGACGGCCAGCCGCCGCGTCTCCGGGAAATAGGCGTAGCGCAGCCCGTTCTGTGCGCCGGTGCTGGCCGGGGATCCGAGGCCGGCGGGCCACCACGCGCCGCCGCTCCCATGGGATACGGGTTCCGATCCGGAAAAACCCCCCGCCGGCAGCGCCGACGCCAGCTCGGTGCAGAGGCCGCCGACCCGCGCCTTCAGCGCGTCGTCGAACATCCGGCCGACCATCACCATGCCGCCGGAGAACCATTGGCCCATGCCGCCGAGATCGGGATGGTCGAACTGCGCCATGGTGCCGTGGCCGCGCTCCAGCGCCCGCATGAGGTGGCGCACCGCCTCGAGGCTGACCCCGTGGCGGTCGGCGACGCTCTGCAGCCCTGAGGCGTGGTCGAACCGTCCGTCATCGAGGAACCCGGCGGCCGCTTCGGCCTTGTCGGACGGATCCATGAGCCAGCTCCCGATTCGTCGCAGGGCGGACCGGATCGATCCGGGACCGGCGTTGCGCTGCGGACACAATCCCCGGTCGAAGGCGCCGGTTCCGCGTCGCCTCAACCTGCGGCGGCCGGGAACGGCCCCGCGAGGGTGAAGTCGGTGATCGGCCGGCGGCCGTTCGGCGTCTCGCGGGGCCGCTGCTCCTCGGCGAGTTCCGCCTCGGGTGTCTTGCGCCCCACCGCGAAGGCGGCCTCGATCCGGTGGTTCTCGGGCAGGCGCAGCACCTCCGGGGCCCGGACATGGTCGAACCCGACCATGCCGTGGGCGTGCCAGCCCTGGTGGATCGCCTGGAGCTGGAATGCGAGCGAGGCGCTGCCGGCATCGAAGGAGTGGCTGTAGGACGGTTTCAGCGCGTCGCCGACCTTCATGAGCCCGTTCGAGACCAGGAACAGGATCGCGCCGGTGCCCGAGGCCCAGGTCTGGTTGGCGGATACCAGCAGGCCAAGGAAGGTGTCCCAGTGGGCGTCGCCCCGGAGCGCGTAGAGGAAGCGCCAGGGCTGCGAGTTGTAGGCCGAGGGCGACCAGCGCGCCGCCTCGATCATCCGCATCAGCTCGGATTCGGGCACGGCCTCGCCCGTGAAGGCGCGGGGCGAGTGCCGCGCGACGAAGACCGGATCGATGGCGTGATCGGCGTGGCGGGGCGGGGGCAGGCTCAAGGGATTCGTCTCCGGAATAGCGCGTGTGGCCGAGCTTGCCCGAAACGCCCGCCCGAAGGCAAACCTGACCGGACCTACGCCACGCTGCGCTCGATCTCCTCCTCGTCGCAGATCACGCCGGCATTGCCCTCGAACTCCGCCGCGAGGTCCACGGGGGCGTGGGTCGGGGCCGCAGCGGCCCGGTCGCGGGCGAAGGTCGCCAGGAACAGGCGCATCACGTGGCGCACGCCCGCGTCGTTGATGGTGCGCTGGTCCTCGTTGTAGTAGCGCCCGGCATTCACATTGCTCGTGACGATGTCGTAGGCCGGGAAATACACCGCCCGCGGATCGCCCCGGCCGACCACCTCGCCGGCCGCCACCCGCAGCACCGACTTGGAATAGCTGTTCGATTCCATCACGTGCCGGTCCATGTAGGTGGCGATCATCGGCACCGGCGAGACCGTGAAGATCACCCGGGCCTTGGGGTTCACGCTCCAGAGGCGGTCGAGGAAGCCGTTGAGGTCGCCCAGCACCTCGCCGGCGCCGGCATTGACGCACTCATACAGATCCGGATCGAAGGTGCCGCCCGCGACCCCGGGGGCCAGCGGCAGGGCGGCACCGTCGGCCCGCCAGCGCCAGCCCTCGGTGAGGCCCAAGGTCAGCACGAACACGTCCAGGGTCTCGAACAGGCGGCGCACCTCGGCCAGATGCGCGTCGCGGGCCGCGATTACCTCGGCCTCGCTGGCGAATCCGGCCGGCTCGACGGTGGGGCGGAACGGATCGACGTAGCGGCCGTCGTCGCGCAGCCACGCCTTCAGCTCCGGCTCGAACCGGCCGTAGGCCCGGTCGAACAGCTGCACGAACTGGCGCGTGTAGTAGAGATTGCCGTACCGGGCCGAGAAGGTGCCGAACTGGCGGGCATTGGCCTCCTCGGCGCTCATCCCGGGGGTCGGCGGCTCGGTCAGGTAGTAGTTGAACCCGGCGCCGCGCACCGCCTCGGCCACCCGTTGCGCGAAGCAGGAGCCGCCGGTGGCGACCTTGTCGGTCGGCGCGATCACGAACGTGTCCTTCGGGTGCGGATTGACCGCGAAGGGCGGCACGTTGGTCACGACCTTGCGCCAGAATCGCTCGGCCGGTAGACCCGTATACGGATTCAACGCCATCCTCGAACCCTCTTCTTCACGACGGCGACCGCCCTCGGGGGCGTCGCGCCGTCCGCGGACACCGGCACGCGACGTGGCCCTGAACGACCTGCCCCGGCGCGCCCGCAGCGCGTTTTCCCTGTCGACGCCCAGTTGGGCGACACCATGGCGGAACCGGTCGCGCGCGGCCACCACCCGCGACGGGCCGTCCATCGCGGTGCTGGGCAATTGCCAGGCCCGGGGGGTCGCCCAGGCGATGCGCCTGCTCGCGCCGAAGAGTCCCGTGCGCTACCTGCCCATGGGCTCGCTGAAGCGCGACCACGGCCATGTCGACGGCCTGATCCGGACGCTGCGCACCCACGACCACGTCTTCTCGCAGACCTTCCCGGCCGGTCTGATCCCGGGGGGCGATGCCGCCACCCTGCGCGCCGCCGACCCCCGTCTCAGGCTGTTTCCGTCGATCGTGTTCTCGGCCTTCCATCCCGACATGATCTATGCCGGCCAGGCCTCGGACCTCGCCGCGCTGAAGCTCGCGCCCTCGCCCCTGGGGCAGTACCACTCGGCGATCGCGCTGACCGCCCACCGGCTCGGCCTCGCCATCGGGCACACCGCCGGCCTGTTCCGCGAGGACGTGTTCCGGCGGCTCGGCTATCTCGACCATTGGGATCCGGCCGTGCGCGAGCTGGTCTCGTCCGCCGAGGCCCTGGGCTTCGGCCTGGAGCGGGAGCTGACCCGCTGGGCGCGCCGCGGCGCCTTCATGCACCTGATGAACCACCCGAAGGTGCACGTCATCGGCGACATCGCCCGCCGCCTGCTCACGGAGAGCGGCCTCACCCCGGAGCCCGTGGCGATCGAGGATTACCTCGGCGACGCGCTGACCCAGGACGTGATCTGGCCGATCTACCCCCCGATCGCCGAGCTGTTCGGGCTGACCGGCTCGTACCTGTTCAAGAGCAAGGCGTTCAAGTCCAAGGTGCTGGGCGACGAGTTCCCGGTGCTCTACGACCTGCCGGGCTTCATCGCGGCGAGCTTTTCCCTCTACGACGCGATGCCCGCCGGTGACCTCACCGCGTCGCGGGTCGAATCCTGGCTCGCCGCCCCGGAGATCGCGGCCCTGTTCCGGGCGGGCTGAACCCCCTCAACCCGCCGCGCAGAGCGGCATCGCCGCGCCGGGGCCCTCGACCATCATCCGGACCAGCCGGTTGACCTCCTGCACCTGGAACGGCTTGCGCAGGAACAGGCTGCCGGGCACGCCGCCGCGCCGGTTCGCATCGGTCGAGGTGTAGACCACCGGCCGGTCGGCGTGGAGCGCCCGGTAGGCGTGCGCCACCGTCCAGCCGTCGATCAGCCCGGGCAGATGGATGTCGGTGAACAGCCAGTCGATCTCGCCGCCCCGGGCCCGCAGGAGCGTCAGCGCCGCCTCGCCGCTCGACGCCTCGATGACCCGGATGCCCTGCGCTTCGCACAGGCTCGCGATGATCTCGAGCAGCAGATAGCTGTCCTCGACGATGAGAACACACGGGGCGGGGCGCATGAACGATATCCGGTGGTCGGCACAACCATTCAAGGATCGATAGGGTTGACGATATCTTAAAGACCGGCCCGGGACGCACCCCTGTGGCATCGCCGCAACCGGCGCGGCGGAAATCGCCTGCTCGGACGGGCCGCCCCGCCGCCGCCGCATTCCGGGTGCGACAGCGCACGCCACCGCCCGGCACGGGCCGTCACCACGGCCCCGCCCCGCGCGGCGGAACCGTCGCTTAACCATCCGCGCCTACGAACGGCATCCAGGACGACGCGGACCCGCCTCGAAGACCCGCAGCCGGCCTTCGGCACCGCTCGAGGAGTTTGAACCCATGCCCCAGCGTTTCCGCGCCGCCGCCCTCGGCCTCGCATTCGTCGCCGCCCTCGGTCTCGGCGCCTGCAGCAACGACAAGGACCTCGCCGACGCCTCCGCGTTCGGTGCGGGCGCCGCGACCCCGGGCAGCGCGCAGGACTTCGTCGTTAATATCGGCGACCGGGTCTTCTTCGAGTCGGATTCCACCGACCTGACCCCCACCGCCACCGCGACCCTCGACAAGCAGGCCGCGTGGCTGCAGCGCTACCCGCGCTACACCTTCATCATCGAGGGCCATGCCGACGAGCGCGGCACCCGCGAGTACAACTTCTCCCTGGGCGCCCGCCGGGCTCAGTCGGTCAACGACTACCTGGCCACCCGGGGCATCGCGGCCAACCGGATGCGCACGGTCTCCTACGGCAAGGAGCGGCCGGTGGCGGTGTGCAACGACATCTCCTGCTGGTCGCAGAACCGCCGGGCGGTGATCGTGCTCGACCGCGGCGCCGGGGCGTAAGGCTCCGCCGGTCCGGGCGGCCGTTGCGGCCCGGGCGACGCGGAGTCACGCATCGCGTCCGGACACAGGCAATGGCCGGTCCCAGGCACGTCTCCCTCCCCCTCTGCGGGGGAGGGGGCGGGTATGGCAGGCCTCGGCTACCGTCGTGGAACGGCCGCGCAGCCCGCACGGGACGGGATCCGCCGCCCCGCCGCAGTTTTGCCGCGGACCGGCGCATCTGATAGGGGCTCGCGCCGCCACTGGACCGCAGCCGCCTCATGCCCGCCCGCCTTCGCACCCGCCTCGCGCTCGTCACCGCCCTGGCCACCGCGCTCCTCGGCCATCCGGCCGTGGCGCAGGATGCCTCCGAGCTGGTGGTGCGCCTCGGGCGCATCGAGAACCAGTCCCGGATGATGGCCGGGCAGATCGAGACCCTCCAGTACGAGAACCGCCAGCTCAAGGAGCAGCTGCGCAAGTTCCAGGAGGATGTCGAGTTCCGGCTGAGCGAGGGCAAAGGTGAGGGCAAGGGTGGCGGCAGGCCTGCGCCCGCGGCCGCGCCGCCCGCCGCGGGTCCGGCCGGCGGCGTCAACGGCGTCAATCCGGGCTCCGGACGGCCGGGCAAGCGCGGCGACGCCTTCGACCCCGGGCAGGCCCCCGGGGCACCGGGCGCGCCGATGCAGCTCGGCAGCACCCAGCCCTCCGCGCCGCTGCCGCCCCGGGAGGCCGTCGAGACGGCCGCGCCCCGGCCGCAGCGCCTGCCCCAAGGGGCGATCAACGGGGCGACCGAGGGGGCGACCGAGGACGAGGATGCGGACACCGCCGCCCCCGGCTCCGACGAGCCGGTGGACCTGCGACCGCCGGCCCGGACCGGCGCGATCCCGGCCCGGCCCTCCGAGAGCGAGAGCGTCGCCGCCACCCGGCCCGGCGACCCGGCGGCGGATTACGACGCCGCGGTGGAGCTGTTCCGCGCCAAGCAGTACGAGCAGGCCGAGATGGGCCTGCGCCAGTTCATCCAGTCCCATCCCCGCGACAACCGCGTCGCCGGCGCCACCTACTGGCTCGGGGAGAGCTACCTCGCCCGCGGCCGCAACCGCGAGGCCGCCGAGCAGTTCCTGAAGGTTTCCACCGACTACGCCCGCTCCGCCCAGGCCCCCGACGCCATGCTCAAGCTCGGCGTCACCCTCGCCGCCCTGGGCGCCCGCGAGCAGGCCTGCGCGACCCTGGCCGAGCTCGACCGGAAGTTCCCGAATGCCGGGACGGGCGTCCGCCAGGGCGTGGCGCGCGAGCAGAAGCGCGTCCGCTGCGGCGCTTGAGCGGATCGGACGACCCGGTCCGCGACGCCCTCGCGCCCTGGCTCGACCGCGCCGCGCGCGATGGCTGCGGCCTCCTCCTCGCCGTCTCGGGCGGACCCGATTCGACCACCCTGATGCACGCCACCGCGCACCTGCGCGCGGGGCGCGGCGCCCCGGCCGTGCAGATCGCCACGGTGGATCACGGCCTGCGCCCGGAGTCCCGCGCGGAGGCCGAGGCGGTCGGCCGCGCGGCCCGGGCCCTCGGCCTGCCGCACGCGATCCTCGCCTGGGCGGGGCCGAAGCCCGGGACCGGCCTGCAGGCGGCGGCCCGGGCCGCCCGCTACGGGCTGCTCACCGCCGAGGCCCGGCGGGTCGGCGCCGGCCTCGTGCTCACCGGCCATACCCGGGACGATCAGGCCGAGACGGTGCTGATGCGCCTCGCCGCCGGCAGCGGCCCCGCGGGGCTCGCCGGCATGCGGGCCGCGCGGGCGCTGGCGCCCGGGATCGAACTGGGGCGGCCGTTCCTGACCCTGCCGAAATCCGCCCTGGTGGCGTGGTGCGCGGCCCGCGGCATCCCCTATTTGCGCGACCCCGGCAACGCCGACCCGCGCTTCGCCCGCGGGCGCCTGCGCGCGGCCTGGCCGATCCTGGAGCGGGAGGGCCTGACCCCGGCGCGCCTCGCCCGCCTCGCCGCCCGCGCCGCCCGCGACGGGGCCGCGCTGCGAATCGCCGCCGCGCAGGCCCTCGACGCGGTGCGGCTGCCGGAGACGGAGGGACGCATCCGCCTCGACGGGACCGCGCTCGCTGCCCTGCCGGAGGCCGTGGCCCTGCGGTGCGTCGACCTCGCCCTGACCCGGGCGGGCGCGGCGCCCCGCCGCCTCGAACGCCTCGAAGCCCTCGTCCTCGAATCGCTGCTGCCAGCCCTGCGCGGCCGCTCGGCGATCCGGCGCACGCTGGCGGGGATTCTGGTCTCCACCGACGGGGCCGCCACCCTGTGTCTCGCCCCCGCACCCCCACGCCGGCGGGCGGCGGATCGGGCCCCGGATGCTGCCCTCGCCGCAGGGGGCCCCGAATTACTTGGCAAGGGAGAGCCCCCCGCCTACATTGGCGGGGTGTGCACGGATGGACCGGAACTGCCGAGGGACGCGTCCGTCTTGGGGGTCGCACACGCCAAGGATTGATCGATGAACCCGAATTTTCGCAACTTTGCCTTGTGGGTCGTCATCTTCCTGCTGGTGCTGGCCCTCGTCACCCTGTTCCAGAACCCCGGCCATCGGGGCGGCGGCAGCGAGATCGCCTACAGCCAACTCCTCAACGACGCCGATTCCGGCAAGATCCAGTCGGTGGTGATTTCCGGGCAGGACGTGTCCGGCACCTATGTCGGCGGCGGCAACTTCACGAGCTACGCCCCCAACGACCCGAGCCTGGTCTCCAAGCTCCAGGGCAAGGGCGTGCAGATCACCGCCCGTCCGCCGTCGGACAACACCCCCTGGTTCATCCAGCTGCTCGTGAGCTGGCTCCCGATCCTCGTCTTTATCGGCGCCTGGATCTTCCTGTCGCGCCAGATGCAGTCCGGTGCCGGCCGGGCCATGGGCTTCGGCAAGTCGAAGGCGAAGCTCCTGAACGAGGCCCACGGGCGCGTCTCCTTCGATGACGTCGCCGGCGTCGAGGAGGCCAAGGAAGACCTCCAGGAGATCGTGGAATTCCTCCGCGACCCGCAGAAATTCCAGCGGCTCGGCGGCCGGATCCCCCGCGGCGTGCTGCTCGTCGGCCCGCCCGGCACCGGTAAGACCCTGATCGCCCGGGCGGTCGCGGGCGAGGCCAACGTGCCGTTCTTCACCATCTCGGGCTCCGACTTCGTGGAGATGTTCGTGGGCGTCGGCGCCAGCCGCGTGCGCGACATGTTCGAGCAGGCCAAGAAGAACGCGCCCTGCATCATCTTCATCGACGAGATCGACGCGGTCGGTCGCCATCGCGGCGCCGGGCTCGGCGGCGGCAACGACGAGCGCGAGCAGACCCTCAACCAGCTCCTCGTCGAGATGGACGGGTTCGAGGCCAACGAGGGCGTCATCATCATCGCGGCGACCAACCGCCCCGACGTGCTCGACCCGGCGCTGCTGCGTCCGGGCCGGTTCGACCGCCAGATCATGGTGCCGAACCCGGACGTCACCGGCCGCGAGCGGATCCTGCGGGTCCACGTCCGCAAGGTGCCGCTGGCCCCCGATGTCGACCTCAAGGTGATCGCCCGCGGCACCCCCGGCTTCTCGGGCGCCGACCTGATGAACCTCGTGAACGAATCCGCGCTGCTGGCCGCCCGTCGCGGCAAGCGCATCGTGACGATGCACGAGTTCGAGGACGCCAAGGACAAGGTCATGATGGGCGCCGAGCGGCGCACCCTGGTGATGACCGAGGACGAGAAGCGGCTCACCGCCTATCACGAGGGCGGCCACGCCATCGTGGCGTTCAACGTCCCGGCCACCGACCCGGTGCACAAGGCGACCATCATCCCCCGCGGCCGGGCGCTCGGCATGGTCATGCAGCTGCCCGAGCGCGACAAGCTCTCCATGAGCTTCGAGCAGATGACCTCCCGGCTGGCGATCATGATGGGCGGCCGCATCGCCGAGGAAATGACCTTCGGCCAGGACAAGGTGACTTCGGGCGCGCAGTCGGACATCGAGCAGGCGACCCGTCTCGCCAAGATGATGGTGACCCGCTGGGGCTTCTCCCCCGAGCTCGGCACCGTGGCCTATGGCGAGAACAACGACGAGGTCTTCCTCGGCATGTCGATGGGCCGGCAGCAATCGGTCTCGGAATCGACCGCCCAGAAGATCGACGCTGAGGTCCGCCGCCTGGTCGAGACCGGCCTGGAGGAGGCCCGCCGCATCCTGGCCGAGCACAAGGACGACCTGGAGGCCCTGGCCCAGGGGCTCCTCGAATACGAGACCCTCTCGGGCGAGGAGATCCGCAACCTCCTGAAGGGCCAGCCGCCGATCCGCGACGGCGGCGACGTGCCCCCGACCCCGGCCCGGGGCTCCTCGGTCCCCTCGGCCGGCCGCGGCCGGCCGAAGGAGAGTGATGGCGGGCTGGAGCCGCAGCCGCAGGCGTGAGTTCAGGCAACGCAACGAGAAGGGCGCCGCGAGGCGCCCTTTTTTGTTGGGTTCTACGCGCTGGGCCTGTTTCGGAATGCATTGGCTAAGCCGAGCCTCCCGCTGGCCAGCATGACAATCCGCCCCGCCTGTCCGTGAACACCGCGCGAAAGCTCGGCCGCAGGCTCGGATCGGGCGAGCGAATTGGAAAGACCAGGGTTGGATCTGTTCGAGCCACGTCACTGATGCCGTTGTCCGTGTATCTCGTCGTCGGCCTCGGGGCCGCGGTCGCCGGGTTCGTGCAGGGACTGTCGGGCTTCGCCTTCGGCCTCGTGGCCCTGTCGTTCTGGGCCTGGGTGATCGACCCGCAACTGGCCGCGATCCTGGCGGTGGCCGGATCCCTGACCGGGCAGATCGTCGCCGCCGTTACGGTCCGGCGCGGCTTCGACCGGGCCCGCCTCGCCCCGTTCCTGCTGGGCGGGCTGGCCGGGGTCCCCCTGGGGGTGCTCCTGCTGCCGCATCTCAACGCCGATTGGTTCAAGCTGGTGCTGGGCGCCCTGCTGGTCCTGTGGTGCCCGGCCATGCTGCTGGCCAGGGACCTGCCGCGCATCGATGCGGGCGGGCGGCTGGCGGATGCCGCGGTCGGCCTGAGCGGCGGCCTGCTCGGCGGTCTCGGCGGCTTCACCGGCGCGCTGCCGACCCTGTGGTGCGTCCTGCGCGGCTACGAGCGCGACACGCAGCGCGCGATCATCCAGAACTTCAACCTCGCGATGCTGGCCGTCACGATGGCCGTCTATCTCGGCTCCGGCTTGGTCACCCGGGCCGCACTGCCGATGCTGGTCGTGGTGCTGCCCGCCATGCTGATCCCGGTCCTGCTGGGCACCCGGGCCTATGTCGGCCTGAGCGAGACGGGCTTCCGCCGGCTGGTCCTCGGCCTCCTGACCGTCTCGGGGATCACCCTGCTGGCGGCGGCACTGCCGCGGGTGCTGTAGGGCCCGGGCCGGACCGCGCCGCATTTCGACCGCCTTTGTCGCGGAGCACCCGGGTCACCCCGCCGGCGCGAGCCTCCGGCAACTGCCCAATCTGCTAAGTTCTGTCGGGCTAGACTGTCGGTATGTCGGCCGGCGGCGAGCCCGGCACCGGAGATCGTGATGGTGCGCAAGTATTTCGGAACCGACGGCATCCGCGGCCGGGCCAACGGGGTGATCACCCCGGAACTCGCCCTCAAGGTGGGCCAAGCGGCGGGTCTCGTGTTCCAGCGCGGCGACCACCGCCACCGGGTGGTGATCGGCAAGGACACCCGCCTCTCCGGCTACATGATCGAGACCGCCCTGGTGGCGGGCTTCACCTCGGTGGGCATGGACGTGCTGCTGCTCGGGCCGGTGCCGACGCCCGCGGTGGCGATGCTGACCCGGTCCATGCGGGCCGATCTCGGGGTGATGATCTCGGCCTCGCACAACCCGTTCGAGGATAATGGCATCAAGCTGTTCGGCCCCGACGGGTTCAAGCTCAACGACGCGATCGAGCACGAGATCGAGGGGCTGATCGACGCCGACATGCACAAGCGCCTGTCCGCCTCGAACGATCTCGGCCGGGCCAAGCGCATCGAGAGCGTGCATGCCCGCTACATCGAGTTCGCCAAGCGCACCCTGCCGCGGCACGTGACGCTCGACGGGCTGCGCGTGGTGGTCGACTGCGCCAACGGCGCCGCCTATCGGGTCGCCCCCGAGACCCTGTGGGAACTCGGCGCCGAGGTGATCGCCATCGGCACCGAGCCGGACGGGTTTAACATCAACCGCGATGTCGGCTCAACCGCCCCGGCGGCGCTGATCGCGAAGGTGCGCGAGCGCCGGGCCGATATCGGCATCGCGCTGGACGGCGACGCCGACCGGGTGCTGATCGTCGACGAGAAGGGCCACGTGGTCGACGGCGACCAGCTGATGGCGGTGGTGGCGCGGTCCTGGCAGGAGGACGAGCGCCTCACCCAGCCGGGGCTGGTCGCCACGATCATGTCGAATCTCGGCCTGGAGCGCTACCTCGGCGGCCTCGGGCTGACGCTCGCCCGCACCGCGGTGGGCGACCGCTACGTCCTCGAGCACATGCGCGAGCACGGCTACAATCTCGGCGGCGAGCAGTCCGGCCACATCATCATGTCGGACTACACCACCACCGGGGACGGCCTCGTGGCGGCGCTCCAGCTGCTCAGCGTCGTGCAGCGGCAGGAGCGGCCGGTGAGCGAGGTCTGCCACTGTTTCGAGCCGCTGCCGCAGATCCTCAAGAACGTCCGCTACAGGACCGGCGAGCCGCTCCGCCAGGACAGCGTGGTCAGCGCCATCGCGCATGCCCGCCAGCGGCTGGGCAATGGCGGCCGCCTGGTGATCCGCCCCTCCGGCACCGAGCCGGTGATCCGCGTGATGGCCGAGGGCGACGACCGCAGCCTCGTCAACGACGTGGTCGACGAGGTGGTCGACGCCGTCACCCGCGCCGCGGCCTAAAGTTCGGGATTCCAAAGGGCGAGCCCTTTGGCGGGGTTCGGGGGCGGAGCCCCTGATATCTCCACCAGGGCTCCGCCCTGGACCCGCGAAAGGTCTCGACCTTTCGAAACCAGGACCTGGGCGCTCAGTCGTAGGCGGCGCTCAGGTCCGGCGGCGCCGTCATCCGCCACGCCGCCAGGAGGGCGGTGCGAAGCACCTCCTCCTCGCAGGGGTCGAGGTCGAGATTGGTCCAACCGCGCCGGCCCCAGGCCCCGTCGAGGGGCGTGAACAGGTCCGGCTCGGCCGCGCACAGGTCGGCCTGATCCGCGGGGGCGAGCCGCAGCACGACCCGCGCCTCCTCGACCCACAGGGTCGCGAACACCCGGCTGCCGACGCGGAAATCAGGGTTGCCGCTATGGGCGCCCGAGACCGCCTCGGGCAGCATCAGCGCCAGGATGCGCACGTCCTCGGGCAGCATCGGCTCACGCCGCCGCGCCGGGCCGGAACCGGCCACGCGGGGATGCGCGGAGCGGGCGGCTCATGCAGTCTTCCTCACGTACGGTTCGATCCTCGGGGGCGTGGAGACGCTCCGCATTGGACAGGGACCAATATTTGCGGAGCAACGGTTTGCGCAGGCCAGGCGAAAACATGCAAGCCTAAGACTTAACGTTAAGCCGGATTTAAGACGTTGCCCGCATTCTTCACAGGGTAAACCAAGAGCACGCACGCCGAGCGTCGGGCTCACGAATCCAGTAAAGGAATTCTTATGGCCCGCTCCAAGCTCAACGCTTTGGTGCGTAGCCTGACGCTCGCGGCGAGCGTCGGCGCGCCCTGCCTCGCCGTTGCGGCGGATCTGCTGCCTCCGCCCCCGCCGCCGCCCGAACCGATCGAGGTCGGCGGCGGCTGGTACCTGCGCGGCGACGTGGGCGCCAGCGTCTACAACCGCCCGAAATACAGCACGGCCTACGACTACACCGGCTACCCGGACGCCAACCGCTCCTTCGGCAACGAGATCGGCGGCGGCGGCTTCGCGGGCGTCGGCGTCGGCTACCAGTTCACCCCGTTCTTCCGCGGCGACATCACCGGCGAGTACCGCTACGCCACCGGCCTGCGCGGCAGCGAATACTACCGCGGCCCGGATTACGACGACGGCCTCGGCTCCTACGGGGTCAACAAGTCGAGCGGCAACTTCGATTCCGCGGTGGTGCTTGCCAACGCGTATTTCGATCTCGGCACGTGGTACGGCATCACGCCGTTCATCGGCGGCGGCGTCGGCTACGCCTTCAACCACATCTCGTCCTACTCGACCAACCAGCAGTTCACCAGCCCGACCTACGGCTACGATTACGGCAACCCGAACTACGATTGCAGCTGCGGCCAGGCGTCCTACAACTACAAGCCGGTCTACGACTCGAACGGCAACCCGGTCTACAACACCAACAGCGGCAGCAAGTTCTACAAGGACAAGTCCTACGGCAGCTTCGCCTGGGCGGTCCATGCTGGTCTCGCCTACAACGTGACCGACGCGCTGAAGATCGAGCTGGCCTACCGCTACCTGAACCTCGGCAAGGCCGAGACCGGCGCCGGCTACGTGCCGTGCTGCACCGGCAGCCTGCAGGCGATCAAGGTGAAGGACATCGAGGCGCACGACGTGAAGATCGGCCTGCGCTACTACCTCGGCGGCGTCGTGTCGGCCCCCCTGCCGCCGCTGATGCCGGAGCCGGTCCCCGGCCCGCTGGTGCGCAAGTACTGATCGCACCCCGATCTCACCACCGGACGGCGACGGCGCGGATGACCTCCGCGCCGTTTCGCGTTCCGGGGCCGCCGCGCGAGCACCGGATGCAACCGGAGACCTCTTCGATCACGATCGATGTCATCCGAGCGAGGGTCGAAAACAGCGCTTGAGCAGCATTGCGACATGGAAATTCATATCGGGCAACGGATGATTAAGGTTACTCGACTATCACTGAGTCGAGGCTCGATCCGCCGTTCGTCACGTCAGTCCCAGGACGATCCCGATGCGTACCGTCACCTTTCCGCTGCTGGCGGTTCTCGGTCTCTGCGGCGCCAACACCGCCCGGGCCGCCGACCTGGACTACGATTATCTGCGCGGCGCCGAGTACGATCCGGTCCCGGCTTCGGTTCGGGTGATCGACTGGAGCGGCGTGTATGTCGGCGGTCACGGCGGCTACACCTCGGCGACGCTGGGCACCAAGGGTGCGCTGCAGCCCCTGATCTATCGGGACTCGCACGATACGACGGGCGAGTCCGACTTCAGGGCCTCGACCCTCCTCAACCCGTCGTCGAAGCGTGTCGGCGATGTGAGCTTCGGCGCCTTCGCGGGCTACAACGTCCAGTTCGACCAGTTCGTCTTCGGCGTCGAGGCCGATTACACCTATTTCGGCCGGATGGGTGTTTCGAGCGACGGGCTCGGCCGCAGCCAGACCAGTGCCGCCGGCACCTACGAAGTCGTGAGCCTGAACGGGTCCACCGCCACCCGGGTCAACGATTACGGCACGCTGCGCGCGCGGATCGGCTACGCGTTCGAGAACTTCATGCCCTACGTGACCGGCGGCGTGGCGATCGGGCGGGCGCGCATCGCCGATTCGACATCCTACCAGAATTACGGGTTCAACCTGACCGCCTACAACGCCAACTTGGGCGGGACGCCGACCTACGTGAACAATTTCGGCTATACGGCCTTCAACCCCAGCGCGCCCTATAACGGGACACCGTTCACCGCGCTCCAGGCGCAGTCGAAGACCAAGGTCGTCGCCGGCGCGGCGGCGGGGGCCGGCATCGAGTACGCGATCACCCCGAACATCCTGCTCCGCGCCGAATACCAATATGTCCTGTTCAGCGACTTCGACGGGCACAAGGTCAACCTGAACACCGTCCGCGCCGGCGCGGCGATCAAGTTCTGATGCGGCACGGTCCGATATTGCCTGCCGGCGGGAGCCTGTCCATGCGCGTTCGTCGCTGTCTCGCAGTCGCCGCGGCCCTGCTCGCCGCGGGGCCCGTCCTGGCGTCCCCCGCGCCCTGGCCCGGGGACCGGCCCGAGCCGCGCGTCATCCGCCACAGGGGTCTGGTGCGGATCGTCCCGTTCGTCCCGCCGCCCGTGCTGGTGCGGGACTACCTGCCGCGCAACCACAACGTCCCGATGTACAACGCGCCGCCGCGCTCCGCGCCGGCTTGGTGAGGATTCCACCCCATCCGGCCCTGCGCGTCGATCAGGTTCGCGGCCTCCGTGGTTGCCGCCGCGTGTCCCGGTAGAGATCGCCGACCCTGCACGAGCGGCCAGCCGACGGGATCTCCAGCGCGTCGTCGGGACCCGTCAAGGCTTGGACCACCGCACGCTGGACGCGAGGTCGCCGCGGTGCCGCGCCCACATACCGTCCTGGTGCGCGCGCTCCGGCTCAGAGATGCCCGGTATGCGATGCGCCGGCCTCAGCTCTCCAACTCGCTATCCCAGTACAGGTAGTCGAGCCAGGTGTGGTGATACTGCCGGTGGTCGAATTCGGGCTGCCGGTGGTGCAGCTCGTAGCGGGTCGGCCGGCGCGGCTCGGTCATGAGGGGCATGTCCGCCTCGGCCGGGGTCCGGTTGGCCTTGCGCAGGTTGCAGGGCGAGCAGGCCGCCACGACGTTCTCCCAGCTCGACAGGCCGCCCCGGGAGCGCGGCACCACGTGGTCGAAGGTCAGGCCGCCCGTGGGCAGCCGCAGGCCGCAATATTGGCAGCTGAACCCGTCGCGCAGGTAGATGTTGTAGCGGGTGAAGGCCGGGCTGCGGGCGAGGGCCACGTAGTTCTTCAGCGCCACGACGCTGGGCACCCGCAGGGAGCGCGAGGGCGAGCGCGCCTCGACGTCGTAGCTCGCCACCAGGGTGACCCGGTCGAGGAACAGGGCCGTGAAGGCGTCCTTCCAGGACCAGAGGGAGAGCGGATTATAGGAGAGCGGCCGATAATCCGCGTTGAGGACGAGGGTTTGAAGATCCATCATCGGCGCGACTCTTCAGACTGACTCTGACGCGGATAACGCGCGGGACCAGGCCGACGCCGCACGGGCCCGTCCGAACCGGCCCGGGGCCGATGCGGGCCGGGGCGCGGGGCGTCGGCCTGGGGGGAGAGGCGGAGGAACAACAGGGCTGCGGGCCGGCGCGCGGGGGCGCCAGTCGAGGCGGTCAGATCCGGAACGCGGCCGGGCCGGGCCGGCGCGATCACCGGCCATACCCTTCCGCGTGATGACGAAAAGGCCCTGTCCATAGGATGTTCATCTAATCCCAGCGGGACACCCTTGTGAAGCTTTTCCGGCCGGGCCCAGAGACGCACCCACAGGACGCACCCACAGGATGCCGCCCCGGGCGGAGGCCGCGCCGAATCCGGCACGGGATGGGCAGGAGCACGGTTTCGCCCCATTGCTCGCCCAGAGCGCCGGGTCTCCAGGAGGCCCGCCCGGTCCCCTGTCGCCGCCGATTCGCCGATGCCGGAGCCCGACCGCGCGTCCGGCACGCCCGACGAGAGGTCGCCCATGACTCGTGCGCAGATCCATGCGCCAGTGCGCAGCTGGAAGCCGGAGGGCGGCGCGCGCCGGTCGCGCCTCCCCGCCCTGCTCGCCGCGCTGATGCTCGGCCTCCCGGCGGCCGCGCCCCTGTCGGCCTTCGCCCAGGCGCCGGTCCAAGCCCCGGCCCAAGCTCCGGTCCAGGCGCCCGCGCAAAACCATGCCCCGGCCCCGGCCGGCAAACCCGCCGAGAGCAAGCCTGCGGAGACCAAGGCCGCGGAGACCAAGCCTGCGGAGTCCAAGCCCGCCCCGGCGCAGGCCGAGCTCCCCGAGCAGTTCAAGGCGGTGCGGGCCAAGCTCGACGCCGCCAAGGCCGAGCTCGACGCCCGCGAGAAGCAGCTCGGGCATACCGACCTGACGGTGACCGACCTCACCGCCATCCGCGACAGCGCCGCCACGGTCACCGACGAGATCCGCACCCTGGTGACGCGGCTCGACGCGCCCCTCGAGGCCGCCCGCGAGCGGCTGGCCCAGCTCGGGCCGAAGCCCAAGGACACCCAGGAGAGCGCCGACGTCGCCGAGCAGCGCGCCGAGCGCGAGGCCGCCGTCACCCGCATCGACGAGACCCAGCGCCTGGCCCGCTCCCTGGTGGTCCAGGGCGACCAGATCGTCGACCGGGTCTCGAACCGCCGGCGCGAATCCTTCACCCGCGACCTGTTCCAGCGCTCCCAGCCGCTGATCGGCCCGGGCCTCTGGGCCAAGGTGATGGCCGACATCCCCCGGGACACGCGCGCCCTGCAGAGCGCGGTCTCCGATATCGGCCTGCTGTTCTCCCGCAACGGCAGCCTCGCCAACCTGCTGTTCCTGGGGCTCGCCTTCGGGATCTCGATCGCGCTGTATTTCGGGCGGCGCAACATCGCCCCCCGGGGCGCCCGCCGGGATTCCGGCCGGACCGACCCGTCGCGGCGGGCCACGCTGCTCGCCGCCTGGCGGGTGATCCTGCTCGGGACGGTGCCGGCGGTGGCCGGCTCCTACGCGGTCTACTACGCGCTGGACGCCACCAACCTCCTGCCGTCCCGGCTCCTGCCGGTGGCCGCCGCGATCGCCGGGGGGCTCGCCTTCATCGCCTTCGTGGAGGCGCTCTGCGACGGGCTGCTCAGCCCCGAGAAGCCCGCCTGGCGCCCCGCCCCCGTCGGCGACGCCGCGGCCACGCGCCTGACCCGGCTGGCGGTCGGCATCGCCACGGTGATCACCGTGGTGAAGTCCGTGGAGGCGCTCAATTCCGGGATCTCGGCCGCCCTGCCGATCTCCATCGCCACCCGGGGGCTGGGCGCCGTGGCGACCGCCCTGATCCTGGCGGTCGGCCTGCACCGCTTCGCCGACACCGAGCAGGAGGAGGAGGCCTGCTTCGGCCCCTACGTGCCGACCAAGTCGACGACGGGCATCGGCGGGCCGGCCCGCCTCATCGGCTGGGCCGCCGTGGCGGTGATCGGGCTGGGGGCGCTGGTCGGCTACGTCGCCTTCGCGACCTTCCTGATCGACCAGTTGATCTGGGCCGGGGGCGTCCTGGTGCTGCTCTACCTGCTGGTCCAGAGCGTCGACATTTTCGTGGGCCGCGCGCTGAGCGACGAGACCCGGCTCGCCACCGCGCTTCAGGCCAATACCGGCCTGCGCAAGCGCTCGCTGAACCAGATCTCGGTCCTGGCGACCGGCGCCGCCCGGGTCGTCCTGTTCCTCGTGGCCGCGCTCCTGGTGCTGGCGCCCTGGGGGCTCGATTCCACCGACATCGTGTCGTCGGTCCGCCAGGCCTTCTTCGGCTTCAAGGTCGGCGACGTGACGATCTCGCTGTCGAGCATCGCGCTGGGGATCGGCATCCTGGTGCTCGGCGTGTTCATCACCCGCGGGGTGCAGCGCTGGCTGGAGAACACCTACCTGCCGGCCACCGACCTCGATGCCGGCCTGCGCAACTCGATCACCACGGTGGCGGGCTATTGCGGCTTCCTGCTCGCCCTGGCGCTGGCCTTCTCGTATCTGGGCTTGAGCCTCGAAAAACTCACCCTCGTGGCCGGCGCCCTGTCGGTGGGGATCGGGTTCGGCCTGCAATCGATCGTCAACAACTTCGTCTCCGGCCTGCTGCTCCTGTGGGAGCGCCCGATCCGGGTCGGCGACCAGGTGGTGATCGGCGATTCCGAGGGGATCGTGAAGCGGATCTCGGTGCGCTCCACGGAGATCCAGACCTTCGACCGCTCGGCCGTGATCGTGCCGAACTCGAACCTGATCTCCGGGGTGGTCAAGAACCGGGTGCGGGGCGACCGCACCGGCCGGGTGAGCATCACGGTCAGCGTCCTGCGCAACCAGGATCCGGTGCGGGCCGCCGAGATGATCACGGCCTGCGCGCAGGCCCATCCCGACGTGCTGAAGGAGCCGCCGCCCCGGGTGGTGTTCAGGAAGATCGGCGACCCGTTCCTCGAATTCGAGCTGCTCGTCTGGATCGTCGATGTCAGCCTCGGCCTCAAGGTGCAGACCGACCTGAACTTCTCCGTGTTCTCGACCCTGTCGGGGGCGGGGTTCATCCCGCCGCTCGGCCCCGGCGCCAGCATCGTCACCGTGCAGGGCCTCGATACGATGCAGAGCGCCATGGGCGAGATCGCCAGCCGCTTCGGGCTGTCGGCGCCGGCCCCCGAAGCCAAGGCCCCCGAAGCCAAGGCCCCGGAAGCCCAGGCCCCCGAAGCCCCGGCCTCCGCGGAGTCCGCGGCGCCCCCGGTCCAGCCGCAGCGCGACCGCGGCCTGCGCAGCGCGGGGGGGTGAGGCAGCCCATGCGAACCGGCCCGGCCGCACCTATATGCCGACGCATCCGAGCCGGGTGTCGCAGCAGGGACCTCAGAGACGTGGGCGGACGAAACGCGAGACGGGGTCTGCGGCTGGCAGGCACATTCCTGGTTCCGGCCCTGCTCGGCGCCTGCGCCGCCCAGGCGCCGGCCCCGACCGGGCTGCCGAGCATCTACCTGCCGCTGGCGAGCAACAACGCCCATATCGACGTCGATGCGGCCCGCGACATGATCTCGGCCTACCGCCGCAACCGCGGCGCGCCGCCGCTGGCGGTCGATCCGGAGCTGCAGCGGCTGGCGGAGGCCGAGGCCGCCGCGATGGCGCTGGCCGACCGGCCGAGCCAGGCGCAGACCGTCAAGGCCGCGGTCCAGCGGCTCGGCTACGCGGACGTGAACGCCAACCTCTCGGCCGGCTACCACACCCTGGCCGAGGCCTTCTCCGGCTGGCGCGAGAGCGCGCCGCACGATGCCGCGATGGTCGATCCCCGGGCGACCAAGATGGGCATCGCCACCGCCTACGCGCCGGGCTCGAAGTACAAGGTCTATTGGGCGCTGCTCACCGCGCGGTAGGGGCGCGGGGCCCCTACGGCAGCCCCTTCACGTTCGGCACCGGCGGCGCCTCCCTGAGCAGCGTGATGGTCACCCGGCGGTTGGCCGGCATGTAGGGGTTGTCGGGGAACATCGGCTGGGTGTCGGCCTTGCCGGTGACCGAGGCGAACCGGTCGTCCGGGATCCCCGAACGGGCCAGGATCTCCCGGACGCTGACGGCCCGGCCCGACGACAGCTCCCAGGGCGGCGCCGCCGGGCGCTGGCCGGGCCGGTCGGTGGCGGTGAAGCCGGTGACGGCGATGCGGTTCGGCATCTGGCGGAGCGCCGGACCGAGCCGCTCCAGGAGGCGCCGCGTGCGCTCGTTCGGGCGGGTCGAGCCCTCCGGGAACATCGAGCGCCCGTCCTGGTCGACGACCGACACGTCGAGGCCCTGCTCGGTCCGGGCGATGACGATGTTCTTCGACAGTTCGGCGAAGTCCGGCATGCTCTGCAGGGCCTGCCGCAGGGAGGCCGCCGCGAGGCCGAAATTCTCCGGCTCGCCCATGTCGGGCATGCCGAACGCGCTGCTCTTGTCGAGCTGCGGCGGCGTGGTCCGGTCGGTGGCCTCATCCGGGGGAATGTCGCGCCGGAACTTCACGTGGTCGGCGGCCGGCAGGCCCTCCGATTCGATGATGCCGGCGAACTTCGAGTCCTTGTTGACCCCGAAGGCGTCGCGCATGGAGCCCGCCACCAGCTGCATCTTCTTCTGGTCCTGCGTCGAATACGCCGCGACCATCACGAAGAAGCTCATCAGCAGGGCCATCAGGTCCGCGAAGGTCACGAACCAGCCGTGACCGCCATGGGCGCCGCCGCGCTTCCGCCGAGCCATCTCAAGATTTCGCCATCTCAGGCCGCCTGCTCCATCAGCGCGTCGCGATGGTTGTGCGGCAGGTAGGCGACCAGCATCTCGCGCACGAGGGTCGGGCTCTTCTGGTCGCGGATCATCAGGATGCCGTCGATGATCAGCGAGCGGGACACGTCCTCCTCCTCGAGCTTCACGTGCAGCTTGTCGGCGAGCGGCAGGGTGATCAGGTTGGCGATCACGGCGCCGTACAGGGTGGCGAGCAGCGCGGTCGCCATGGCCGGCCCGAGCTTCGAGGGATCGGACATGTTGGCGAACATCGCCACCATGCCGAGGATGGTGCCGATCATGCCCCAGGCCGGGGCGCAGTCGCCGTAGGCCCGGTAGACCTTCGAGCCCTCGTCGAGATGCATCAGGAAGTTGTCGCGGTCCCGCTCCATCGTGTCGCGGATGAACTCGCGGTCGTAGCCGTCGGCGATGTAGCGCGCGCCCTGCGCCAGGAACGGGTCGGAGATCTCCATGTTCTCCAGCGCGATCGGCCCGCTCTTGCGGACCACGTCGGCGATCTTGGTGATCTCCTCGATCAGTTCCTGGGGCTTCACCGAGCGCATCATGAAGGCGAAGCGCAGGCCCATGGGCAGGCCGTGCATGATCACCGAGAACGGGAAGCGGATCATCGTGGCCGCGGTGGCGCCGCCGAACACCACGACCAGGGCGTGCTCGGACAGGTAGGCGCCGAAATGGCCGCCATCGAGCATGATCAGCCCGATCACGACGCCGAGGCCCGAGAGCAGGCCGAGTGCGGTGGCGAGATCCATGAGGCGGGTGCCCGATGCCGAATCGTTCAGGGAACCCGGGGGCCGCAAACGGCTGGGTAGCCCACAGGGTTAGGAAACCCGGCTGAACGAACGGTAAAGACGCCCGTTTCCGGCCTGTGTCGGCCCGTCATCGCCCGTTCAGGCGGAGTCTGGCATAGCCCTGTCGTATGAGGGGTTTGCGGGGAATCGGCGAGGGCGCCGGCCGCGCCGGCCCCTGAGGTCGAGGCGCAGGACCCGGGTCACACGGGCCGCGCCAGGGGTGGCGGAGCGGTCGTGATGGTTCGTCTGTACGGGCGGGTCCTGGGTTTCCTGAAGGCGGAGCGGCGGCTGGCCATCGGCTTGGCGCTGACCAACGTCGTGCTAGCGGTGGCGGCCTTCGCCGAGCCCCTGCTGATGGGCCGGATCATCGACCAACTCACCCATCTCAAGCGCGGCGGCGACGCCATGACCACCATGCTGCCCCTGCTGGCGGCCTGGGTGGCGTTCGGCTTCTTCACCATCGCGGCGGGCGTGTTCATCGCGCTTCACGCCGATCGGCTGGCCCACCGCAACCGCCTGTCGTCGATGGCGAGCTACTTCGAGCACGTCCTCGACCTGCCGCTCGCCTTCCACTCGGCCAACCATTCCGGCCGCGTCCTGAAGGCGATGCTGGAGGGCACCAACGGCATGGCCTGGCTGTGGCTCGGCTTCTTCCGGGACCACCTCGTCGCCCTGGTCTCGCTGGTCGTGCTCCTGCCGATGACCCTGTTCATCAACTGGCAGCTCGGCTCGATCCTGGTGGTGCTGGTGCTCGCCTTCACGGTTCTGACCACCTTCGTGATGCGCCGGACCGAGGCGCTCCAGGGCCAGGTCGAGGAATTCAATTCGGGGCTGGCCGCCCACGCGTCCGACGCCCTCGGCAACGTCGCGGTGATCCAGTCCTTCACCCGCGCCAAGGCCGAGAAGGACGCGATGCGCGGCATCATCACCAACCTGCTCGCCGCGCAGATCCCGGTCCTGTCCTGGTGGGCGCTGGCCAACGTGGCGACCCGGGCCTCGGCGACCATCACCATGACGGCGATCTTCGTCACCGGCATCTGGCTCTACCAGGCCGGCACCACCACGGTGGGCGAGGTCGTGGCCTTCATGAGCCTGGCCACCGCCTTCGTGGCGCGGCTCGACCACGTGGTCGGCTTCGTCAACGGCCTGTTCCAGCAGGCGCCCAAGATCGCCGAGTTCTTCGAGATCTACGACACCGTGCCGTCGGTGGCCGACCGGCCGCACGCCCGTCAGGTCGCGCGGTTCGAAGGCGAGGTCACCTTCGAGGATGTCGCCTTCTCGTATGATGGCCGGCGCAAGGCGCTGGACGGTGTCTCGTTCTCGGCCCGTCCGGGCGAGACGATCGCCCTGGTCGGCACCACCGGCTCGGGCAAGTCCACGACGCTGGGCCTCCTGCACCGCAGCTTCGACCCGGCCTCCGGGTCGATCCGGATCGACGACATCGACGTGCGCGACATCGGCCTCTCCTCGCTGCGCCACAACATCGGCGTGGTGTTCCAGGAGCCGATGCTGTTCGCCCGCTCGATCCGCGAGAACCTCCAGGTCGGCCGCCCCGACGCCACCGATGCCGAGATGCTCGACGCCCTGGAGCGGGCCCAGGCCGGCGCCTTCATGGCGCGCCAGCCGGACGGTCTCGACACGGTGATCGGCGAGCGCGGCCGGTCCCTGTCGGGGGGCGAGCGCCAGCGGCTCTCGATCGCCCGGGCGCTCCTGAAGAACCCGCCGATCCTGATCCTCGACGAGGCGACCTCGGCGCTCGACGCCGCCACCGAGCGCAAGCTCCAGGGCGCCCTCGAAGCCGTCATGGAGGGGCGGACCACCTTCGTGATCGCCCACCGGCTCGCCACGATCCGCGACGCCGACCGCATCCTGGTCTTCCACGAGGGCCGGATCGTCGAGGCCGGCACCTTCGACGCGCTGGTCGCCCAGAACGGCCGCTTCGCCGAACTCGCCCGGGCCCAGTTCATGGCGGCCGAGGCCGACGACGAGGGGCTGGCGCTGGCGGCGTGAGGGGCTGCCGAGCGCATCCCACACGGTTCGGGAGGATGCGCGGGCCTCTGCGGGGGCGGGGACCCTGGAGAGCCCCCGTCAGCCGACCGCATCCTCCACCAGGATCTCGCGCTTGCCGGCGTGGTTGGCCGGGCCGACGATCCCCTCGACCTCCATCCGCTCCATGAGCGAGGCGGCGCGGTTGTAGCCGATCTGCAGGCGGCGCTGGATGTAGCTGGTCGACGCCTTCTGGTCGCGCAGGACCACCTGCACGGCCTGCTCGTAGAGGTCGCCGCCGGCCTCGCCGAAGGAGCCCTGGTCGAACACCGCGCCGTCGAGTTCCAGTTCCGCCGCGCCGGCCTTGCCCTTCCCGCCCTTCTCGGGCGCGCCCTCCTCGTCGTCCGCCGTGACGGCGTCGAGGTAGCTGGGGCGGCCCTGGCGCTTGAGATGGGCGACCACGGTCTCGACCTCGCTGTCCGAGCAGAACGGCCCGTGCACCCGGGTCGTGCGCCCGCCCCCGGCCATGAACAGCATGTCGCCCTGACCGAGCAGCTGCTCGGCGCCCATCTCGCCCAGGATCGTGCGCGAGTCGATCTTGCTGGTCACCTGGAAGCTGATCCGGGTCGGGAAGTTGGCCTTGATCGTGCCGGTGATCACGTCCACCGACGGGCGCTGTGTCGCCATGATCAGGTGGATGCCGGCCGCCCGGGCCATCTGGGCGAGCCGCTGGATCGCCCCCTCGATGTCCTTGCCGGCCACCATCATCAGGTCGGCCATCTCGTCGACCACGATCACGATGTAGGGGAGGGGGGCGAGGTCCATGGCCTCGTCCTCGTAGACCGCCTCGCCGGTGTGCCGGTCGAAGCCGGTCTGCACGGTCCGGGTCAGCACCTCGCCGCGGGCGGCGGCCTCGGCGACCCGGGCGTTGTAGCCGTCGATGTTGCGCACCGCGATCTTGGCCATCTTCTTGTAGCGCTCCTCCATCTCGCGCACGGCCCATTTGAGGGCGATCACCGCCTTCTTGGGGTCGGTGACCACGGGGGAGAGCAGGTGCGGGATGCCGTCATAGACCGACAGTTCCAGCATCTTCGGATCGACCATGATCAGGCGGCATTCTTCCGGCTTCAGCCGGTAGAGCAGGCTGAGGATCATGGTGTTGATCGCCACCGACTTGCCCGAGCCGGTGGTGCCGGCGACCAGCAGGTGCGGCATGCGCGCGAGGTCGGCGATGATCGGCTCACCGCCGATGTTCTTGCCCAGGCACAGGGCCAGCTTGTGCTTGCTCTCGACGAAGTCCGTGGAGGCCAGGAGCTCGCGCAGATACACGGTCTCGCGCTTCGCGTTCGGCAGTTCGATGCCGATGGCATTGCGGCCGGGCACCACGGCGACGCGGGCCGAGACCGCCGACATCGACCGGGCGATGTCGTCGGCGAGCGCGATCACGCGGCTCGATTTGGTGCCGGGGGCGGGCTCGAGCTCGTACAGGGTCACGACCGGACCGGGCCGTACCGCCAGGATGTCGCCGCGCACGCCGAAATCGCCGAGCGTCGCTTCGAGCATCGTGGCGTTCTGCTCCAGGGCGTCCGCCGAGACCAGGCTCGCCTGGGACGGCCCGCGGGGGGCCGCGAGCAGGTCGAGGGCCGGCAGGGCGTAATCCTCGGGGCGGATCGGGGCCGCCGGCGTCCGGCGGGCGGCCACGGGCGCGGCGGCCGGCGGGGCGACCCGGGACGCGGCCGGCTCGGGCTGCGCCGGCAGGGACCGCGGCGCCGGGGCGCGCGGGGGCAGGGGGGACTCGGGGACCTCGAATCCCTCGGCCGCGTCCTGCGGCATCCCCGGATGGGCGGGGGCGTCCTGGTCCGGGGCCTCGTCCTGCAGGTCGAAGACGGGCTCGCGCCGGCCCGGGCCCGGCTGGGCGCCCTCGGGCAGATGGTCGGCCCAGGGCAGGTCCGCATCCGTGAAGGCGCGCCGGGCCGCCAGGGCCGGCGAGGCGCCGTCGAAGGGCTCGGCCCGGCCCGACCGCCAGGAGGCCAGCCGGTCGGCCGCCGCGAGGCGGAGCCGCATCAGGCCCTGCGCCAGGGCGCCGACGCCCACGAGGCCCAGGCCCGGCTCGTCGGCATCCTCGCGCTCGTCGCGGCCGGACGCGTGCCCCCGCATCGGCGGGCGCCGGGCGGGATAGGGCTCGTCGTAGGCCGCCTCCTCCTCGACGGCGCCGAACCGGCAGGCCCCGGTGAGGCTGAGGATCGCCACGGCGGCGTAGACGAACCCAACCAGGTGGGCGGCGGCCGACGAGACCGCCCCGACGATCACCCGCGCCAGGGACAGGAGCCCGTCGCCGGCGACGCCGCCGAGCCCGGTGGGCAGCGGCCAGCGCGCCGTGGGCGGCAGGGCGCTCGCCACCGCGCTCGCCGCGCAGAAGCCGATGATCCAGAGGGCGATGCGCAGGCCGCCCTCGGGCAGGTCGCGCTCGCGCATCAGCCGCACCCCCCAGAGGGCCGGGGGCAGCACGAAGGCCAGGGATCCGAGCCCGAGGATCTGCATGGCGAGGTCGGCCACCACGGCGCCCGGCTGGCCGAGCACGTTGTGGGCCGGATGGTCGGTGGCGTGGTTCAGGCTCGGGTCGTCGATCGACCATGTGGCCAGGGCCACGGTCAGCGCCACGGCGCCGGTAAACAGCACGAACCCGCCGAGTTCCGTCAGGCGCTTGCCCAGGAACGGGCGGACGCTGTCGACGAAGGTGTCGTAGGGCGATGCGGGACGGCGAAGCGAGCGCATGCGGGACCGGACGCAGAACGGGGACTCTCGCCCGAGGCTAGGCATGGCGCCCTTAACGAGCCGCTAAGGTTGAGGAAGGCTCACCGCCGCCCGGCCGCTCCGCTCGGGGTCCCGCTCGGGAGGGTGCAAAATCCGCTCCGCTGTGGCACAGGACCGGCCATGAATATCGACGGCCAGCCCTACCGCACGATCTTCCCGGACCCGGACGGCGTCAGCGTCCAGGTGATCGACCAGACCCGCCTGCCCTTCGCCTTCGTGCTGACGCGTCTCGCCACGCTGGAGGACGCCGCCCTGGCGATCCGCACCATGATCGTGCGCGGGGCGCCGCTGATCGGCGTCACCGCGGCCTACGGGCTGGCGCTGGCCATGCGGGCGGATCCGTCGACGGCGGGGATCGACCGGGCGGTGGCCACCCTCGCCGCGACGCGGCCCACGGCGATCAACCTGCGCTGGGCGCTGGACCGGGTCGCCGCCAACCTGCGGCAGGTCCAGCCGGAGGAGCGCTTCGCCCGCGCCTACGCGGAGGCCGGCCGCATCGCCGAGGAGGACGTGGCGAGCTGCCGCGCCATCGGCGTCCATGGCGGCCGGATCATCGCCGACCGGCACGCCGCGACCGGGCGGCCGGTCACGGTGCTGACCCATTGCAACGCCGGGTGGCTCGCCACGGTGGATTGGGGCACGGCGCTGGCGCCGATCTACGCCGCCCACGCGCAGGGCGTGCCGGTGCATGTCCTGGTCGACGAGACCCGCCCGCGCAACCAGGGCGCGGCGCTCACCGCCTTCGAACTCCACGGCCACGGCGTGCCCCACACGGTGATCGCCGACAATGCCGGCGGGCACCTGATGCAGCACGGGACGGTCGACCTGTGCATCGTCGGCTCGGACCGGACCACGGCGCGCGGGGACGTGTGCAACAAGATCGGCACCTACCTGAAAGCGCTGGCGGCCCACGACAACCGCGTGCCGTTCTACGCGGCACTGCCGTTCTCGACCATCGACTGGACGCTGGACGACGGCGTGCGCGAGATCCCGATCGAGGAGCGCGACGGCCGCGAGGTCACCCACATGACCGGGCGGCTCGCCGACGGCGGCTTCGCCACGATCGAGGTGGTCTCCCCCGGCAGCCCGGTGGCCAACCCCGCCTTCGACGTGACCCCGGCCCGGCTGGTGACCGGCATCATCACCGAGCGCGGTGTCTGCACGGCGAGCGCCGAGGGGCTGTACGGGCTCTATCCGGAGCGCCGGACCGCGGCGTGAGGGCGCGCCGGGGAGCCCCTGCGCGAACCGGGCGAACGGTGGTCACCGGCTTTCGGACACGGACGCTGCGCGCCTGACGAGGACGGCCTGAACGCGATCGGCTGGACCGGGATCGGGTCCGAGACGGGTCGTTTGCGGTCGGTCCGCTGGCGGTCGTAAACGGTTCGACGCGGACACTGCGGATGTCCGGCCGAGGAGCATCGCATGCCGAACGAGCAAGTCAGGATCCGGACGCGCGATGGTGATTGCCCTTCGCACGTCGCGATCCCTGCGAGCGGCGGACCATGGCCCGCGGTGATTTTCTACATGGACGCCGGTGGTATCAGGCCGGCGATGCTCGACATGGCACAGCAGCTCGCTGACGCTGGCTACATCGTTCTGCTGCCGGATCTCTTCTACCGGTACGGACCCTACGGGCCATTCGTGCCCAAGGCGGTGTTCGCGGGTGACTTTCGCGCAATCCTTGGACCGCTGATGGCCACAACCAGCCCCTTGAAGGCCGCTGAGGATGCGGAGGCCATGCTCGCTTACCTCGACACGCGTGATGACGTCGGCGGTGGCAAGGTCGGGGTGGTGGGCTTCTGCATGGGCGGCGGCATGGCTCTGGCTACAGCGGGAACCTACCCCGAGCGGTTCGCGGCGGCCGCAAGCTTTCACGGGGGCAATCTCGCGACCGATGCGCCCACGAGCCCCCACCTATTCGCGCCGAAGCTGAAGGCGGAGGTCTACATTGGCGCGGCGGAGAACGATGGCAGCTATCCGCCTGCGATGGCTGAGCGCCTTGAGAGATCTCTGACGGAGGCCGGCGTGCGCTATACATCGCAAACGTATGCGGCCGCGCACGGTTGGATGATGCCGGACTTTCCTGTCTACGATCACGCCGCCGCCGAGCGGGGCTGGAGTGAAATGCTCGCGCTCTTCGGCCGGACCCTGCAGGTCGGCGCGTGATGACGCGGGCACTGATCCAGCGTCCGCTAACGGACAGGCCGTGAAATAGCCTGAACGGCGACGCCGGGTCGAAACCAGCCGCCTCACGCGCGCACTGATCGAGTCCACGCCCCTAGCGCAGCGTCCCGGGTCCGATATCCGGCGCAGTCGGCTGGACGCTGTGGATCGCCGCCAGCATCTCGTCGATCGCCGATCCGGTCTCCACCGGCTGCACGCTGGCCGTCTGGTCCGTCTGCAGGCGCGGCAGGCGCCGGACATGGGCCCGCACGCCCTTGAGCAGCCGCGGCAGGTCGGCGCACAGGACCTCGCCGGCGGCCTTGGCCATCGCGTACTCGGTGAGACCGGCCGGCCGCGCCGCGACGGCGACGCTCGACGGGTAGAACACGTCGATGGCGTGCGGCCCGGCATCGCGCAGGGCGGCGCAGGTCTCGTAGAAGGCGTGGACGTAGAACGCCGTCATCGTGTCGAGCAGGGCGGCGTCGAGCGCCCTGCCGCGCTTGCCGAAGATGGACGGCGTCGCGAAATAGTAGAGCTGGTCGAAGACCCGGCCCGCGGGCAAGTGTCCGGCGATGGGCCGCTGCCGCACGTCGAGCCTGAGAACCTCGCAGCGGCCGCCGGCCGCGCGGATCTCCTCGGCGACGCGGCCGGCCTCGCCATCGCCGACCGCGTAGGTGATCGTCACGGCGGCCCCGCCGAGCGCCAGCAGCTTCGCGGTCAGTTCCCCGAGGCCGCGCGAACCGCCGACCACCAGGGCCCGGCGCCCGGCGAACGACTCCGGCTGGACGCGCCCGCGCAGGGCGTCGATGCCGGGCTGAGCCGTCGGCGGCGGGCGCCGGAACGCGTCGACCTGCCCGCTCAGGCCGGTGCCGTCCACCCGCAGGCTGACGAGGTTGAAGCGCGCGTCGTCGCGCAGCACGGAAAACCGCATCTCGGCGCCGACCGCCGCCCCCGCCCTGCGGGCCACCGAGAAGCCGCGGAAGATCGAGTGCAGGCCCGGGCAGACCATCCCGACGAGCTTCGACAGCCCGGCGAGGTCGACCAGGGTGGCGAGGCCGAGCGCGGCCGCGGCGCGGGGGAACGCCGCCGCGACCTCGGCCCCGCGCGGCTCCAGGGCCAATGTCCGCGCGTCGGACGAAGCGGGCGGCGGCGGCCGGTCGGCTGCGGGCAGGAGGCCGATGCGGGTGACCGCGACATCGTCGACGACGATCTCCAGATGCGTGCCCTCGGCGCCCCGTCGGCCGCGCCGGAGCCGGCACAGGTCGCCAACATAGATCATCCGGTCGAACTGCACCGTCAGGGCCTCGGCCCCGGTCGGCAGTTCGGCGGCGGCCTCGATCGCCCACAGCACCGCATGGATTCCATGCACCACCGGCCGCCCGGCCTGCAGGCGCCGCGCCGCCTGGGCGTCCATGTGCATCGGGTTGTGGTCGCCCGACATCGCCGCGAAGGCGCGCTGGTCGTCGGGGGTGAAGCGGCGCTCGGCCAGGCTGTCCAAGGCGGCCCCTCAGCTCTGTGCGACCTTGGCCTGGGTCTTGGCTTGAGTCTTCGCCTGGGTTTTGGCCTGGATCAGGTCGGCGAGGGCGCCGACGCGCGTCAGCCTCTCGATCTCGGCGCTCGACATCCGGATGCCGAAATGCTCCTCGGCCGCCAGGAGGATGTTGATGTGGCTCGCGGAATCCCACCCCTCGACGTCGTCGGCGGTGGTCTCGGGGTGCAGCTCGATCCCGTCGTCGGCCAGGACGTCCCGGAAGATCTGCGTCAGCCCGGCATAGATGGCGTCCTGGGTCATCGGATGGTCTCCACAATCGTCAGGGGAAGCTCGGGCCGCCCGGGACCCGGCAGGTCGAGGCGCCAGCGCGTCGCGCCGCCCTCCCCGACGCCGTCCGGCATGAACCCGAGCTGCCGGTAATGGTCGGCGACCATCCCGTTCTTCGGGGTCGGCCGGTACGTGCCGACGAGGGCCCGGGCCCCCAGGCGGGCGGCCTCGGCGGCGAGCACGTCCAGCGTCGCCTCCTCGACCCGGCGCTTCAGGACCCGGCAGCTCATCAGCCAGGTGTCGATCACGAGGTCGGTGCCGCGCCGGAGACCGATGACGACCGCGATGAGGCCGTTGTCGCCGAAGCGGTCCCGGAGGCGCAGGTGCAGCCCGACCGCGCCCGGATCGGCCATGAGCGCGCGGATCTCGTCCTCGGCGTAGCGCGTCGTCGTCAGGTTGAACTGGTTGGTCTTGTTGATCAGCTGCACGATCCGCGGCAGGTTGGTCGCGTCGAACCGCGACCAGTCCAGGACCATCTGCAGGCCCGGAGATACGATCCCAGGTCGGTCGCGCCCGCGAGGGCGGCGTCCCGTTCCGCGTTCTGCCGGTACTGCGTGGCGCGGTTGCGATCGTCGGCGGTGAGGACGACCCCCTCGAAATAGCCCGCCTCCGCCAAGCTCTGCGGGACCAGCGCGGGATCCTCCGGCAGCTCCGGGACCGCGACCATCGGCAGCTCGGTCCGGACGAGGTCGCGCTCGAACGGGTTGTCGTCGACGAAGACGAGGCTGTCGAGGCCGATATTGAGCTGCCGGGCGATCGCCCGGAGGTTGGTGGCCTTGTCGTCCCAATTGGCGACGAAGCAGGCGATGTCCTTCGACCGCAGGAGCATGTCGGGGTGGCTCTCGAACGGCGCGCGGGCGTTGGCCGGGTCGTTCTTGGAGCAGACCGCCAGCAGGATGCCGCGCCGGGCCTGATCGAGCCCGAACTGCTGGACGGCCAGGAAGGCCTCGCCCTGGGCGTCGCCGTGGCCGAGGACGATGCCGTCGAGGCCGTCATCCCCGATCACGCCGCCCCAGAGGGTGTTGTCGAGGTCGAACACCAGGCCCTTGGCCGTCAGGCCCTGCCGGGCGGCCAGGACCCGGGCCACCAGCTCGCCGTAGAGCGGCGACACCGTCGGCGAGACCTCCTGCTTGGCGCGGTGCCACAGCACGGGGTTGTGCCAGGCGCCGATCCCGTGCCGTGCGGCGGCATCGTCGACGGCGACCAGGTCGACCCCGGCGGCGTCGGCACGCGCGCGGAGCCCCGCGTTCAGGCGCGCGACGAACCGGTGCCGGGAGCCGGGCATGCGGTGCTCGTTGCTGCCGAACAGGGCCGGAAAGACCGGCAGCACCGTCTGCTGCAGGACCCGGCAGCCGAGCCGCTCCTGCGCCGCCGTCCAGCAGCCCGCCAGCCGGTCCGCCAGCCGGTCGACGGCCGCGTCGGCTTCCTGGAGGTCGGCCAGGTCCCGCGCGCCCTGGGTGAGGTGGTGGGCGTCGAGGGCGAACAGGACGGTGTCGGCCCCGAACGCGCGCAGCTCCGGGCCCGGCGCTTCGAGTTCCTGCAGGTACTGGCCGTAGCCGGGCTCGTGCAGCGCCAGCCAGATGCCGCGGCGCAGGGCCGCGACCCGGAGGGCCGCGAACAGATGCGTCTGCGTCGCCGAGCCGAGCACGGCGAGGCGCACCGGCTTCGTCGTCAGGTGCGCGGGCGGCCCGTCGGGGAAGCGCCGGGACAGGCCGGCCTGGACGCGGGTGGTCTGCACGAAGTCGAGATTCGTCCGGGCCAGGGCGGTGAGGCTCGCCCAGGCGCCGGCCGGATCCGGATCGGCCAGGGCCCCCGCGAGGCGCTCGCGCCAGTCGTCGGGCGGCGCGGGGAGCCACGGGAGGCCGGGCGCCTTCGGGAGGTCCGGAGATGTCACGCCGCTCTCCTTCCGCTCAGCCGAGATGCCGGATGTAGGCCCGCGTGAACGCCTCCCAGGTGACCTGGCCCATCGGCGCGTAGTGGTATGTCCGACCGGGCTGGGCCCATTCCAGGCCGAGCTGCTCGGCCACCGCCGGATGCACCGGCACCTGCATGGTGCCCCAGGCATCGAGGGCGGAGGGGTCCGGGAGCTCGGGCGCGATGCCGAGCTTCCCGCAGCAATAGGCCATCAACTCCCGATAGAGGATGCCGCTCGGGTGGCCGAGCCAGTGGAAGAGCTGCCGCGTTCTGTCGTTGTCGCGGATGAACGCCCCGAGATCGCAGCGATAGGTCGCGTCGAGCGCGCCGAGGGTCTCGTTCTCCATCTCGAGGAAGCGGGCGAAGTTCTTGACGAGGCCGGGCACCGCGAGGTCGCGATAGGCGGCGAACCGCGCCTCGGGATCTGGAACGTCGTCGCGCAGCCTGGCCAGGAGGCCGTCCGGGAAGCGCACGAGGCCACCCTGGGCGGCATCCGCCTCGGCCAGCCTGTCCCGGCCGTAGATGAGGCCGTCGAACGGCCAGAACGCACGCCGCAGCAGGTTCGGATATCCGAGCCGGGCGACACCCGGCGGAACCGATTCCCGCTCGTACCGCTCGGCTTCGGCGATGCCCTGGATGAAGACGGCGTGGGCGCTGTCGACGATCGCCTGCACGTCAGGGGACGGGGTCGGGGTGATGTGGAGGGCGAGCGGGTGAAATTCGAAATCGTCCTTCAAGGACGTTATTTGAGAAAAGAACGAAACCAGATCGGTAGCATTGCAATTCCCGACGAATACAATATTTTTTATTTGAGATGCTGACATCAATATCTCGCGCCCCGCAACGCGTGCGGCACCCAGTCGATCGATCGGGTTGTCTTATATCGCGGCTACCGATCCGTCGATGGCTCCGGAACGCGAGCCCTATCCGCGGCTTCATCCGCAGAGTTTTCACGAGGGGCAAAATTGAAGAGCAATTAAATTTTTTCTGCTTATCAATATAAGATATATTTATAAATCCGGAAGAATTTGTCCTTCAAAGTCAGTATTCATCGATGTGGGGTGCCCACGTGCTGCGTTCTCCCGGATCCGTGGGCCCGGTCCGGGCAGCATCCTCTGGAGCCGCCGCGCTCACGGCTCCCAGCGGTGGAACACGGCGCTGTCGAAGGAAAAGACCGGCTCGCCGCGCTGGTTCACCCCCGTATTGCGGGCGAAGGCCAGCCCCCAGCCGGGGCGGGACGCGGAGGCGCGCTTGTCGGTGAGCCTGGCGCTGAACCGGACGATGTCGCCCGCGTAGACGGGCTTGAGCCAGCGCAGGTTCTTGAAGCCCGGCGAGGGGCCCGCCTCGGGGACCGGGCCGCGGGTCGCCGTGTAGGCGGCGTCGCGGGCGCGGGTCGTGAGCAGCCGGTTCATGTAGGCGGCGGCCGTGTGCCAGCCGGAGGCGCAGAGCCCGCCGAAATGGCTGCGCCGCGCCGCCTCGGGGTCGAGGTGGAAGGCCTGCGGATCGTAGGCGCGCGCGAAGGCGACGATCGCCTCGGCGCTGAACGCGTAGGCGCCCAGCTCGCGCACGGCACCGATCGCGGCGTCGCGCAGGAACGGCAGGATCTCGGCATCCTCCGGCTCGGCGACGGGCCCCGGCACGCCGGTCTCCACGGGCCGCGGGGGCAGGGGATCGGTGCCGCGCCGGGCCAGCATGAAGGTGAAGCGCTGGGTCAGCACCGTTTCGCCGCGCGGGTTGTCGAGGGCGACCTCGGCGGTGACGAAGCCGAGCCCCGGCTTGGACGCCGAATCCCGGATCCCGACCACCCGGAAGGTCAGCGTCAGGGCATCCCCCGGCAGGACCGGCACGAGCCAGCGCAATTCGTCGATCCCCGGCGCCCCGAGGGACGAGCCGCCCCGGAACGGCCCCTGCTGCAGCATCCGCATGCCCAGCGCCGCCGTGTGCCAGCCCGAGCCGATCAGCCGGCCCGCGAAGGTCGCCTCCGCCGCCGCCGCGTCGAGGTGGAAGGGCTGGAAGTCGAACTGCCTGGCGAAATCCACGATGGCGTCGCGGGTGACGACCAAAGGCGCGCCGACGATCACGTCGCCGACCGTGAAATCCTCGAGGGCGGGATCCGGCATGGCGGGCTCGTCCAGGGTCGATCAGTTGGCGAAGCGGAAATGCAGCACGTCGCCGTCCTGCACGACGTAGTCCTTGCCCTCCAGCCGCAGCTTGCCGGCGTCCCGGGCCCCGGCCTCGCCGTTGAGCGTGGTGTAGTCCGTGAACGCGATGGTCTCGGCCCGGATGAAGCCCTTCTCGAAATCCGAGTGGATCACGCCGGCGGCCCCCGGCGCGCGGGTGCCCTTGGTGATCGTCCAGGCCCGGGCCTCCTTGGGGCCGACCGTGAAGTAGGTGACGAGGCCCAGCAGGTCGTAGCCGGCGCGGATCACCCGGTTGAGGCCGGGCTCTGTGAGCCCCACGGCGTCCAGGAACTCGGCCTGGTCGGCGTCCGCCATCACGGCGATCTCGCTCTCGATCTTGGCCGAGACCACCACCGCGATGGCGCCCTCCGCCTTGGCCCGGGCGAAGACCGCCTCCGAATAGGCGTTGCCCTTGTCGGCATCGCTCTCGTCGACGTTGCAGACGTAGAGCACCGGCTTGGCGGTCATCAGCCCGAGGGACTGGAACAGTTTTTCTTCCTCGGGCTTGCGCTCGACCAGCCGCGCCGGCTTGCCCTCGCGCAGGAGCGGCAGGGCGCGGTTGACGAGGTCGAGGCTCTCCTTGGCCTCCTTGTCGGCGCCCTTGGCCTTCTTCTCCAGGGCCACGGCCCGGCGCTCCAGGCTGTCGAGATCGGCCAGCATCAGCTCGGTCTCGATGGTCTCGATGTCGGCCGCCGGATCGACCTTGCCCTCGACATGGGTGACGTCGCCGTCCGTGAAGCAGCGGACCACGTGGGCGATGGCGTCGACCTCGCGGATATTGGCCAGGAACTGGTTGCCCAGGCCCTCGCCCTTGGAGGCGCCGCGCACCAGCCCGGCGATGTCCACGAAGGTCAGCCGCGTCGGGATTTTTTCCTTCGAGCTCGCGATCCGGACGAGGTCGTCCAGGCGTGGATCCGGCACCGCCACCTCGCCGACATTCGGCTCGATGGTGCAGAACGGATAGTTCGCCGCCTGCGCGGCCGCCGTCTGCGTCAGCGCGTTGAACAGGGTCGACTTGCCGACGTTCGGCAGGCCGACGATGCCGCATTTGAAGCCCATGGACTCAGTTCCGTTGAAGCACGTCGCCGGGCGACGCGCGGAAAGGGTTGATGAGGGTCAGGCCCTCGAACACGGCGCCGTGTGCCATATCCTCGGTCAGGAAGTATCGGCATCCGGCGAGCTGGGCCGCGGCCACGAGGAGGCAGTCGAACCACTGATAGCCGAGATTCTTGCGGACGAGCCATGCCAGTTCGGTGTCATCTTGATCGATCGGGCGCGCTCCCCAGGCTCCGATCGTCTCGACTTCATCCTGAACGTCGCGCAGCGAGCGTCCCGACTCGTTCTTGAGGATCCAGCGCGTCAGTTCGTTGAGGACCTGCAGATTGGTGCGAGCGCAGTCCAAATCGGTGATGGCAGCCAGCCACGCACGTGCGCGCTCGCGCTTATCGGCGTTTCGTTCGTCGCGTGCGTAGATCAGCACATTCGTGTCGATGAAGATCGGCTCAATCGTAAAGTTCATCGCGCGACGGTGCTTTGCCGTTCTCGTCCGTCAGATTCATGAGAGGACCGGCCAGGAAGCGTTCGAGCGCCTCCCGCTGCGTCAGCGGCCGGCCGACGCGCTGCTCCACGGCTTCGGCGACGAAACGCGACAGGCTCTTGCCGTCGCGCGCGGCGGCGACGCGCGCCCGCTGCAGCAAAGTCTCGCTCATCGTCACAGTGACGTTCTTCATGGCGGCCTCCGAGGCCGATCTATATCGTGTCCTCGTGTTTTCGTGTCAATTTCGGGCGCCCAGCGTCTTCACGTCGTCCCAGCCGCGGCCCGCCATGGCGAGGTGGACCTTGTTCTGGAAGCTCGCATCCTCGCCCGCCGCCAGCAGCGCGGCGTGGTCGGCGACCGCGTGGCAGAGATCCTCGACCCAGGGCTGCTCGGCCTTGCCGAAATCGTTGAGCACGTAGGCGTGCACCAGGGCCTTGTCGCCGGGATGACCGATGCCGAGGCGGACCCGGCGATAGTCGTTGCCGCATTGGGCGGTGATCGAGCGCAGGCCGTTATGGCCGGCATTGCCGCCGCCGAGCTTCACCCGGAGCTTGGCCGGGGCGAGGTCGAGTTCGTCGTGGAGCACGATCACGTCGGCGAGCGGGATCTTGTAGAAGCGCTGCGCCTCCGCGACCGCGCGGCCGGACTCATTCATGAAGGTCGAGGGCTTGAGCAGGATCGCCCGCTCGGTGCCCAGCACCAATTCGGCGGCCTCGCCCTGGAACCGGTGCCGGAACGGGCTCGCCCGGTGTTGCCGGGCGATCGCGTCGACGGCCAGGAAGCCGATATTGTGCCGGTTGTTCGCGTAGCGCGAACCCGGGTTTCCGAGGCCGACGATCAGCCGCATGGTGGTGCATCCCTTTCAGGCCGCGGTCTGTGGCACGCTTCCGCGCGGGACGCATCCCCGCCCGCGCCGGAGCGTCCCGCCCGGGGCCGCGGCGTTCCGGGCCGCACCCCGTGCGCCAGCGCACGGCATCGGCCGAACCGGAGGCAGAGTATCCCGGTTGAGAGATCACATTCGGCCAAGCAAAGCCGGAGTGATCGAGACCGCCGACCCGTATACCGTGCCGACGATCGTCCTTACCCGACTCGGTTGACCGGATGACGTCCCGCCGACGTCATACGAAGACACCAGGAGATCATCATGACGATCCGTATCCTCGCCGCCGCCGCCCTCCTCGCCGCCGCCACGCCCGCCCTCGCCCAGGGCCTGGATTCGAAGCATTCGCCCTATCCGGCCTCGGCCTATTCGGGCTGGGTCGGCCACGGCCCGCTCCTGCGGCAGGACGATGTCCGCGCCGAGCGGGCGCCCGCCTATCGCTACAGCGGACCGCATGCCGGCGGCCCGGCGAACGCCCTGGCGCGGTTCTGACACGGCCCGGGGCCCCGGGCGATCCGGGGCCCCGCATCGACTCCGCTATCGCGCCTCAGGGCGCGGGGACGGACAGGCCGAGCCCGGGATCCACGTCCCCGGTCGACGGCACCGCCCGGATCTCCCCCGGGCGCAGGGTTCCGACTAGGAGATCGACCTGGCTCACGAGCCGGATGAGCGATTGCCCCCGGTCGAGGGCGGGCCGCTCCGGCAAGGGCCGGTCCTCGGCCAAAGCCGCCAGGGTGGCGGCGATCCAGCCCCGCCAGGTCTCGGCCCTCGGATCCACCGCCTCGGGGGCGTGGCGCAGCACCGTGAGCCGGGCGCTGATCCGGCGCAGGGTCGCGTCCGCCACCAGGGCGGATTCCACCTCGGGATGATGGCCGGCCCGGGGCTGCTGCAGGGCGCGCGACAAGGCCGCTTCCAGGTCGTTGAGGGCGAGGCCGGCGGCGCGGTTCTGCGCCAGGATCGCGGCCTCGCGGGCCTCGCCGGGGGGGCCGAGCAGCACCGCCTCGGCGAGGCCGGCATGGCCCTTGAGCGCGCGGCGCAACTCCTGGCGGACCTGATCCGGCTCCCAGATCGGCCACAGTACCAGGCAGCTCGCCACCGCGATCAGCCCGCCCAGCACCGTGAAGCCGCCGCGCATGGCGACGATCTCCCAGGAACTGTGGCCGGGCTCCAGCAGCTCGACCAGCAGCACCACGAGGGGCGTCAGGCAGGCGACGAAAAAGCCGTAGGAGATCTGGCGGGCCGCGAAGCCGACGATGCTGAGCACCAGGATCAGCCCGGCCTCGCTGAGCGGGGTCGTGGCGTAGTAGGCCAGCACCGCCCCCGCCAGGCCGCCCAGCACCGTCCCGCCGATCCGCTCCAGCGCCCGCTGCCAGGTCGCCGCGTAGAAGGGCTGCATGGTCAGCACCACGGTCATCACCAGCCAATGCGTGAAGGCGCCCGCATAGGTCAGGGTCGCGGCCAGCGCCGGGGCCGAGACCGCGCTCGCCCGCAGGGCGTGCCGCAGGTTCGGGGAGGCCAGGGTGAAGTTCTGCCGCAGCGGCCCGGCATAGCGGGTCCAGCGGTCGAGGCGGCCCCCCTCCGTGAGGGTGCCCCCGGGGCGGTAGCCCTCCGGGGTCGACAGCTTCGCGCCGATCCGCACGCGCCCGACGATCCGCTCGGCCAGGCGCGCCAGGGTCGGATCCTCCGCCAGGCCCTCAGCCGTCCGGGCGATCGAGTGCTCCAGACGGGCGAGGTCGAGGTCGACATCGTCGCGGATCGCCCGGGCGATGGTCACCAGCAGGGGGCGCAGGCGGCGCAGGAACAGTTTTGCGAGGGCGCGGCGGCGGGCGTCGGGCCGGCTGTCGATCAACTCACCGACCGCGATCAAAGCCGAAAAAATCTGCTCGGCGCTCTCCAGGCGCAGCAGCGCCTGGGCGGTGCGGTCCGAGACCCGCTCGCGGGAGCGGGCGAGGTCGAGGATCATGGTCCGGGCGGTCTCGATGCTCGCCCGCACGCCGCGCCGGTGACCCCTGGCATGGCCGTCGAAGGCCTCGGCGTCGGGCTCCGGCAGCGCGACGAGCCGCTCCAGGTCGCCGCAGAGCCGCGCGAGGTCGCGCCAGACCTCCGCCACCGCCCGGTGGGCCGGCCGGTAGGGATGCAGCCGCCAGATCACGAGGGCCAGGAAGGTCGCCCAGAGACCGCCCGCGGCGAACATCAGCACGGTGACGGCCGCCTGCTCGGGGCTCAGGGGCCGGTCGAGGGCGATGCACAGGACGACCACCAGCACGTTGCCGGCCGATTGCGCCTGCACGCTCCAGACCCGCGCGTAGGAGCAGGCGAAGATCAGCGCGCAGGCCACCGGGACGACCACCGGGAGCCCCAGGGGCTGGATCAGGCCGAGCCCGCCCCAGAGCAGGCCGCCGAGGATCGAGAAGGCGGTGAGCACCCGCAGGCGCGCCCGCATCGGGCCGCCATTGTCGCAGAAACAGGCGAGGTTGGCGGCGAGCGCCATGGTCAGCAGCGGCGGCCACTGCACCCAGAGGTTGATCAGGATGACGACGCCGAACGCGAAGGCGGCGCGCACGCCCTCCACGAGGCGCACGTTCCGGAGGTCGAGGCCGGTCGGCAGCCGCCGGAGATCCGCGCCGGGCCGGTTCAGGCTGCCCCGGCCCGCGGCGATGCGGCGGCGCGCGGGCGGCGGTGCTGTGGGACTCGGCGCGGGCAAGCTCGGTCTCCGGACGGGGCGCGGCGCCCCGGCATGAACCGGAACCCGGCCTGTCCGGATCCGCCCGGCTGCGCAAGTCCTTTTGGGTTCGCAAGTCCTTTCGGGTTCGCAAGTCCTTATCGGGTTCGCAAGTCCTGTCGGATTCGCGGGGGCGTTCCGCGCGCGGCTGCGCGGGGTGGTCCGGAGCGGTGCCGGCGACGCATCCGGTTGATCGCGTTCGGATCTTTCGCGCGGCGGTTCATGCCTCGGCTCTCGCGGTGGTGCGGGCACCCCCGCGCCGCGTCCGGAGATGCGGAACCATCGTCGCCCGCAGAGGGGGGGAGGGCGCGCCGGCGCTGGCGGGCGCCCGACCGGCCGTCAGGGGCGCCGGACCTTTGCCGGGGCGGGGGGCGATCGGCTATCGCGGAGGCGCGGGCCGCCACCCCGACGGCCCGACCGGGAGCCTCCATGCGCCGCACGTTGCTCGCCGCCCTCCTCGTCGCCGTCGCGATGCCGGCCCCGACGGGCGCCTCGGCCGCGTCCGATCCCAGCCGCGACGTCCTGTGGGCGGCGCTGAAGACCTGCGTCCTCGCCAAGCGGCTCGCCAACCGGACCTTCCCGTGCCTGTCGGTCGATCTGGGCGACGGGGAGCGGCCCGGCTCGGCGGTCCTGCGCGCGCCGGGTGAGCCGACCCACAGCGTGGTCATGCCCACCGACACCGTGGCGGGCCTCGAAGCGCCGATCCTGCGCGGCCCGCGCGGGGCCGCCTACTGGCGGGCGGCGCTCGCGGCGCGGCCCCTCGTGTCGGAGGCGCTGCAGGGGAAACTGCCGCCCGAGGCCGTGGGCTTGGCGGTGAACTCGGCCCGGGGCCGCAGCCAGGACCAGCTCCACATCCATCTCGACTGCCTCAAGCCGAGCGTGCTCGCGGCCCTGCGGGCCCATGGCCGCCAGATCCGCAGGACCTGGACCCGCTTCCCGCAGCCGCTCGCCGGCGACCGCTATTCCGCCCTGCGCGTGCCGGAGGCGGAGGCCGCGCGGTTCAACCCGTTCGCCGCCCTGCGCACCCTGCCGGGCGCCCGGCCGGACCTGCACCGGACGAGCTTCGCCGCGGTGGCGACGCCGCCGGGGGATCCCGAGCCGGGCTTCATCCTGCTGGCCTACCGGGCGCCGAGCGCCAGCGCCGAGGACGTTCTGGACCACAGCTGCGCCGCCGCGTCGGGCCGGGGCCTGTGAGCGGGCCCCGGGCGCGACCCTATCGGTCCGCCAGCGGCGGCGGCAGGGCGTCGAGCAGCCGGCGCAGGAACGCCCGCACCGCCCGGGGCAGGCGCCGGTCGCGCATGGCCTGGACCTGGATGCCGCGGGCGAGGCTCGCCCGGGAGCGGATCGGCAGGCTGACCAGCTCGTTCAGGCGCAGGGGCGTCGTCACCGAGAGCGCCGACATCAGCGCCAGCCCGCGCGAGCGCCGCACGAAGGGCAGGAGCGCCGAGAGCGTGTTGGCGGTCAGCACCGGCTCGACCGCGATGCCCTCCTGTGCGCAGGCGGCATCGAAGACGTGCCGCAGGGTCGTGTCCCGGGTCGGCAGGGCGACCGGGTAGGCGCGCAGGTCAACGAGGGTCAGGGCCGGCGCCCGGGCCAAGGGATGGTCGGGGGCGGCGAGCGCCAGCATGTCCACCTCCCCGGCGTACAAGGTCTCGACCTGCGTGGCCGGCGTCAGCGCGAAGGTGATGCCGAGATCGACATCCCCCACCGCCACCGTCTGGGTCACGAGGGCGGGGGGCAGCACCGTCACCTCGAAGCGGATCCCGGGATGATCGCCGTGGAAGGCCGCGATGGTGTTGGGGACGATGTCGAGGGCGAAACCCTCCGAACAGGCCACCCGGATCAGCCCCCGGGCCAGGCCTTCGAGCTCCCGGATCTCCGTCACCACCTGCTCGGAGCGGATCAGGACCTGCTGGGCGTGCTGGGCCAGCAGCTCCCCGGCCGGGCTCGGCACCATGCCCCGGGGGCGCCGCTCGAACAGCACGCAGTCGAGCTCGGCCTCTAGGTTGGCGATCTGCCGGCTGATCGCCGAGGCCGCCACGTTGAGCTGGGCCGAGGCCGCCGCGATCGAGCCGGTGCGGGCCACGGCTAGGAAGTAGCGCAGGCTCGTCGTCTGCAATATCGTGCCTCGGTCCGCTTATTCTGCGCTCTTCGTTGCCTAAACGACAAGGCACCGCTCGCCAAATTCTACTTGTTGCGATCCCAGATGCACAACATCATCGCAGGGTGAAAAAGGCGGCAGTCGCGGAACCATCCGCCGGGCTCGTCCGCCGCGCCGTCGGAGCCTGCATGCCGCTACGGACCCTGACCCTGGGCGCCACCTTGGCCGCCGCGTTCGCGACCCTGATCGCCGCGCCCCCGGCGCTCGCCGGCAAGGCCGACGACACCCTGGTCTACGCCTCGGACAGCGAGCCGGAGAACGTCAGCCCGTATCACAACAGCGCCCGCGAGGGCGTGATCCTGGCCCGGAACTGCTGGGACACGCTGCTGTACCGGGACCCCAAGGACGGCACCTACAAGCCGATGCTGGCAACCGCCTGGACCTGGGCGGACGACACGACCCTCGACCTGACGATCCGCGAGGGCGTGACCTTCCACAACGGCGATCCGCTCGGGCCCGAGGACGTGGCCTTCACCTTCAACTACGTGCTGACGCCGGAGGCCCGCACGGTCACCCGCCAGAACGTCGACTGGATGAAGTCGGTGGAGGTGACCGGCCCGCATAGCGTCCGCATCCACCTCAAGGCGCCGTTCCCGGCGGCGCTGGAATACCTCGCCGGCCCGACCCCGATCTTCCCGGCGGCCTACTTCAAAAAGGTCGGCCTCGATGGCTTCGCCCGGGCGCCGGTCGGCAGCGGACCGTACAAGATCACCAAGGTCGACAGCGGCCGCGGCGTCAGCATGGAGCGGTTCGAGAAGTACTGGGCGGGCAGCCCACTCGGAAAACCGAAGATCGGCAAGCTGCAATTCCGGGTCATCCCGGACGGCGAGAGCCGGATGGCCGAATTGATGACCGGCGGCGTCGACTGGATCTGGCGGGTGCCGAGCGACCAGGCCGACCAGCTGCGCGCCGCGCCCAATATCACGGTGCTCAACGCCGAGACGATGCGGGTCGGCTTCCTGCAGTTCGATACCCTGGGCCGGGCGAAGGAGAACTCGCCGCTCAAGGACGTGCGCGTCCGGCAGGCGATCAGCTACGCCATCGACCGCAAGGCGATGGTCGACAACCTCGTGCGCGGTGCCTCGCGGGTGATGAACGCGCTGTGCTTCGTCGACCAGTTCGGCTGCACCGACCAGGGGGTGATGCGCTACCCCTACGATCCGGCCAAGGCCAGGGCCCTGCTCAAGGAAGCCGGCTACGGAAACGGCTTCGAGATCGATCTCGGCGCCTATCGCGAGCGGGACTACGCCGAGGCGGTGATTGGCTATCTGGGTGCCGTCGGCATCAAGGTGCGGCTCAACTACCTGCGCTACGCGGCCTTCCGGGATTCCCTGCGGGCCGGCAAGATCTCGATCGGCTACCAGACCTGGGGCTCGTTCTCGGTCCTGGACGTCTCGGCCTTCGACGGGGTGTATTTCCGCGGCGGCGAGGAGGATCTGACCAAGGACCCGCAGGTGATCGCCGACCTCCAGGCGGGCGACGGCTCCACCGATCCGGAGACGCGCAAGGCCGCCTATGCCCGGGCGCTCCAGCGGATCGCGGCCCAGGCCTACGCCCTGCCGATGTTCTCCTACGCGACCAACTACGCCTTCACGGCGGACCTGAACTTCACCGCCCAGCCCGACGAGGTCGCGCGGTTCTATGCGGCGTCGTGGAAGTGAGGGTGATGGCCGCATCGCGACGGTCCCCCTCCCCCCTCTGCGGGGGAGGGTACCCTGCGAAGCAGGGGGGGAGAGGGGAGCGCCGCTTCAGGCATGATCTCGCCCGATGTGAAGGCCGAGCCGACTTCTGCACCGTCGCTCCCCTCTCCCGACCCCCTTCGGGGGCCACCCTCCCCCGCAGAGGGGGGAGGGAGAGCCGGCGCGATCTGCCTCGCCAGGAAGGAGCCTGACCCATGCTGACCTTCACCCTCCGGCGCGTCCTGGTCGCCCTGGCGGTGGCCTTCACGGTCTCGGTGGCGAGCTTCCTGCTCCTCCACCTCTCGGGCGACCTCGCCACCGCCATCGCCGGCCCCGAATCCACGGGCCCGCAGATCGAGGCGATCCGGCGGGAATACGGCCTGGACCAGCCCCTGCTCACCCAGTTCCTCACCTGGGCCTGGCGGGCGCTGCACCTCGATTTCGGCAATTCCTTCTACTTCCGCGAGCGGGTGATCGACCTGCTGGCCGCCCGCCTGCCGATCACGCTGTATCTCGGGTTCATCGCGCTCGGCGTGGCCCTGTTCGTGGCGATCCCGCTCGGCGTCATCGCCGCCGTGAAGCGCGACACCTGGATCGACCGGCTGGCGCTCGCCGTCTCGGTGCTCGGTCAGGCGATGCCGAGCTTCTGGTTCGGCCTGACCCTGATCCTGGTTTTTTCCGTCAACCTCCGCTGGCTGCCGGTCTCGGGCAACGCCACCTGGAAGAACTTCGTCCTGCCCGCGGTGGCGCTCGGCTACTACGCGATGCCCGCCGTGATGCGGCTGACCCGCAACGGCATGCTGGAGGTGCTGGCCTCCGACTACGTCCGCACCGCCCGGGCCAAGGGGCTGCCGCCCCGCAAGATCCTGGTGCGGCATGCCCTGCGCAACGCCGTCATCCCGGTGATCGCCCTGTCGGCGGTCCAGTTCGGCTTCATGCTCGGCGGCTCGATCGTCATCGAGGCGGTGTTCTCCCTCCAGGGCCTCGGCCAGCTCGCCTGGGAATCCATCGCCCGCAACGACTTCCCCGTCGTCCAGGCGATCGTGCTGGTGCTGGCCATGATCTATATCGGCCTGACGCTGGCGGCCGATCTGCTGAACGCCTTCCTCGATCCGCGCTTGCGCCAAGCCTGAGGTCGCGATGAGCCTGCCCCCCGACACGGCGGCGCTCGCCGCCCCCGCCCTCCCGCCGGACGCGCCGATCGCCCTGGCGCCGGTCCCGTCCCCCACAGGGATCGTCCTGCGGCGGGGCCTGCGCCACGGCGGGTTCCTGATCGGCGCCGGAATCCTCGGCCTGATCGTGCTGGCGTCCCTCGCCGCGCCGCTGATCGCCCCGCACGACCCCTACGCGCAGGACGTCTCCCGCCGCCTGATCCCGCCGATCTGGCAGGCCAAGGGGAGCTGGGACCATATCCTCGGCACCGACAAGCTCGGGCGCGACTACCTCAGCCGCCTGCTCTACGGCGGCCAGATCTCCCTGCTGATCGGGGTCTCGGCGGCGCTGATCTCCGGGTTGATCGGCACCGTTCTCGGATTGTGTGCCGGCTATTTCGGCGGCTGGGTCGACGCGGTGGTGAGCTACGTGGTGACCACCCGGCTGGCGATGCCGGTGGTGCTGGTGGCGCTGGCCATGGCGGCCCTGGTCGGCGGCTCCCTGAAGGTCGTGGTGCTGGTCCTGGGCTTCCTGCTCTGGGACCGCTTCGCCGTGGTGACCCGGGCCGCCACCCAGCAGATCCGCGACCGGGATTTCGTCAGTGCGGCCCGCGCCGCCGGGCTCACCGACCTGCGCATCGTCCTGCAGGAGATCCTGCCCAACATCATGAACGCGCTGATCGTGGTGGCGACCCTGGAGATGGCCCACGCGATCCTGCTGGAGGCGGCCCTGTCGTTCCTGGGGCTCGGGGTCCAGCCGCCCCTGCCGTCCTGGGGCCTGATGATCGCCGAGGGCAAGCAGTACATGTTCTTCCAGCCCTGGGTGATCACCATCCCGGGCGTGGCGCTGCTCCTCCTCGTGCTGGCGATCAATCTCCTAGGGGATGGCCTGCGGGACATCACCGCCCCCGAGGCGCGTCACTGACGTGGCCGGCCGGCACGGCACCAAAATGTTTCACGGGAAACACACCATGACGCGAGACGCCGCCATCGCGCGCGCCACTGAGGCCTTCGATTCGGGCGCGTTCCTCGCGCTCCTGCGGGAGGCGGTGGCGATGCCCACCGAGAGCCAGGCCCCCGGCCAGGAGGCGGCCCTGCGCGCCTATCTCGACGCCTTCGTCACGCCGCTGGTGGATCGTCTCGGCTTCGAGCCCCCGAAAACATTCGACAACCCGGACGGGGTCCACGGGCCGTTCCTGATCGCCGAGCGGCACGAGGGTTCGGGCCTGCCGACCGTCCTGATCTACGGCCACGGCGACACGGTGCGGGGCTATCCCGAGCAGTGGCGCGCGGGGCTCGGCCCCTGGGAGATCGTGGTCGAGGGTGACCGCTGGTACGGTCGCGGCACCGCCGACAACAAGGGCCAGCACGTCCTCAACCTCGCCGCCCTGGAGCAGGTGATCGCGGCCCGCGACGGCCGCCTCGGCTTCAACGTCAAGCTGCTGATCGAGATGGGCGAAGAATCCGGATCCCCGGGCCTGCGGCCGTTCTGCCGGGCGCAGGCCGAGGCCCTCCGCGCCGACGTGCTGATCGCCTCGGACGGGCCGCGGCTCAATGCCGAGCGTCCGACCCTGTTCCTGGGGTCCCGCGGCGCCTACAATTTCGAACTGTCGCTGAACCTGCGCGAGGGTCCCCACCATTCCGGCAATTGGGGCGGGCTGCTGCGCAACCCCGGCACGGTGCTGGCCTCGGCCATCGCCTCGATGGTGGATGCAAGCGGCAGCATCCGGGTGGAGGCCCTGCGGCCGCCGCCGATCCCCGAGGGCGTGCGCGCGGCGCTTCGTGACATCCGGGTCGGCGAGGACCCGAGCGCGCCGACGATCGATGCCGATTGGGGCGAGCCGGGGCTGACCCCGGCCGAGCGGGTCTTCGCCTGGAACACCCTCGAGGTGCTGGCCTTCAAGACCGGCGATCCGGACGGGCCGCTCAACGCCGTGCCGCCCCACGCCAAGGCGACCCTGCAGCTGCGCTTCGTGGTCGGCACCGACTGGCAGAACCTCATCGCGAACGTGCGCGCCCATCTCGACGCGCACGGCTTCCCGATGATCGCGGTCCGGCCGGCCCGCGCCGCGGAGGTCTTCCAGGCGACGCGGCTGCCCGTTGAGGATCCGTGGGTCGAGTGGGCCCTGGAGTCGATCGAGGCAAGTTCCGGAAAAAAGCCGGCGCTGCTGCCCAATCTCGGCGGCTCGCTGCCGAACGACGCCTTCTCGGAGATCCTGGGGCTGCCGACCCTCTGGGTGCCGCATTCCTACCCGGCCTGCCGCCAGCACGGGCCGGACGAGCACATGCTCGCCGCCAGCACCCGCGAGGGCCTGGCGATCATGGCCGGGCTGTTCTGGGATCTCGGCGAGGCCGGGCCCGACATCCTCCGCCGCCGCACCGCGAGGGCCTGAACCATGAGCGAGCCGGTCGTCCGCATCCGCGATCTGACGATCGCGCTCCCGAAAGGTGCCGACCGGCCCCACGCGGTCGAGGGCCTGAACCTCGACCTGGAAGCCGGAAAGATCCTCTGCGTGGTCGGGGAATCGGGCTCGGGCAAGTCGATGAGCGCCTACGCGCTCACCGGACTCCTGCCCCGGGCCCTGAAGCCGACCGCCGGTTCGATCCTGTTCGAGGGCCGGGACCTCCTGACCCTCGACGAGCCCGCCTGGCGGCGCCTACGGGGCCGGCGCATCGCCATGGTGTTCCAGGAGCCGATGACGGCCCTGAACCCGGTGATGCGGATCGGCGACCAGATCGCCGAGATGTTCGAGGCGCACAACCTGCTCACCCGGGCCGAGCGGCAGGCCAAGGCGGTGGCGCTCGCCACCGAGGTCGGGCTGCCCAACCCCGCGGAGGCGGTGCGGGCCTACCCGCACCAGCTCTCCGGCGGGCAGCGGCAGCGGGCGATGATCGCCATGGCGCTGGCCCTGGAGCCCTCCGTCCTGGTCGCCGACGAACCGACCACGGCGCTCGACGTCACCACCCAGGCCCAGATCCTCCGGCTGATCCGCGACCTGCAGCGCGAGCGTGGGATGAGCGTCCTGTTCATCACCCACGATTTCGGCGTGGTCGCCGAGATCGCCGACCACGTGGCGGTGCTCCAGCGCGGACGCCTCGTGGAATCGGGCCCCGCAGACTCGGTGCTGCGCGACCCGCAGGCGCCCTACACGCGGGCGCTGCTCGCTGCGGTCCCGAGCCTGACCCCGCCGCCGCGGCCGCCCCTGGGGGAGGCCCCCGTCGCCCTGTCGGTGCGCGGCCTCGCCAAGACCTATTCCACGAAGGGCCGCCTGTTCGGCAAGCCGCGGGTCGTGGCGGCGGTCAAAGATGTCACCTTCGACGTGCGCCGGGGCGAGACCCTGGGGCTGGTGGGGGAATCGGGCTCGGGCAAGTCGACCACCGCGCGGCTGGCGATCCGCCTGATCGAGCCCGATGGCGGCACGGTCCGGCTGGGGGCGCTCGACTACACGGCCCTCGGGAAGGCCGCGCTGCGGCACAAGCGCAGCCGCATCCAGATGATCTTCCAGGACCCGTTCGCGTCCCTGAACCCTCGGCGCACCGTCGAGCAGATCATCACGGCGGGCCCGATCGCCCACGGGGTGCCAGCCGCGGAGGCCCGGGCGCGGGCGCGAAACCTCCTCGACCTCGTCGGCCTCGATCCCAAGGCCGCCGCCCGCTACCCGAACGCCTTCTCGGGCGGCCAGCGCCAGCGCATCGGCATCGCCCGGGCGCTCGCCATGGAGCCGGACGTGCTGGTGGCCGACGAGGCGGTCTCGGCGCTCGACGTCTCGGTCCAGCGCCAGGTGCTGGACCTGCTGGAGGACCTGAAGCAGCGCCTGTCGCTCGCCATGCTGTTCATCACCCACGACCTGCGGGTGGCGGCCACGATCTGTGACCGGATCGCCGTGATGCACCGGGGGGCTGTCGTGGAGATCCGGGGCACCGCCGAGCTGTTCGCCGCGCCGGAGCACGCCTACACGCGCAGCCTGCTGGCGGCGGTGCCCGGCGCCGGCGTCGCCTGACGGCGGCCCGGGCCTGGATCGGGCGCATCTGGGACGCTGAGACAAGTTTTTTGGACGGACTTGCCCTGTCCCGCTTCGGACGTTTCGGTAGGATGCGCCGTGTCGAGGGTCGAGCACCCCGGCGGATCCACGGCTGAACCCGCTATCCGTCCTCGCTCGCAGCTCGAACGCGGACGGGAATATTGCAGCGTGTCGATCTCAGACCAGCCCGACGATATCCGGCGCAACGCCAAGCGCTCCGTGCCGACGGTGACGCCGGCGCAGCGCCGCGGGCCCGAGAAGCGGATCGCGCGCTGGATCGGCGCGGGCCAGCGCAAGCCGGGTCGGCCCGGCGCGGACGCCGCGTTCGGGGTCCCGGCGGGCGAGGGTCCGGCGGGCCAGGTGATCAAGCTGAGCTGGGCCGATACCTTCGGCCGGCCCGCACGCCCCGATCTCGGGCGCTCGCTCCGAACCGCGCCGGAGACCGCGCAGGTGCTGCCGTTCCAGGGCCCCGCGGACCGGACAGCGTCCGCGCCGCGCCGCGGCGGCGATCAGCCGTCCGTGCCGGTCCTGCGCTGATCGACCCGGCCGCCGGGGACGCCGAGGCCGATCGCCTTGGCGAGCGCCGAGCGTTGCGCGGCGTAGCCCGGGGCCGTCATCGGGTAATCCTCCGGTAGGCCGTAGCGCTCGCGATACTGATCCGGCGACAGGCCGTGGGCGGTGAGATGCCGCTTCAGGGTCTTGTAGGACCGGCCGTCGATGAAGCTGACGATGCCGTCCTGCTGGACCGACTTGCGGATCTGCGCCGGCGTCGGCTGCTCGACCGGCGGCGCGGCCTCGACCGGGGGCGTCCCGTCCAGATTGTTCAGCGCCGAATGGACGCCCGCCATCAGCTCCGGCAGGGCGGCCGGGGGGACGGAGTTGTTCGCGACGTAGGCAGCGACGATCTCTGCCGCCAGCTTGACGCGCTCGAGGGCGCGCTCTGGATTTTTTTCGGGCACTGGGCGAGTCCACTCAAAGCTTTCGAGGATGACGTCGTCGGTTCCAAAGCAAAAACCATCCAGGTGTCAAGATGGTTTTCGCGGCGCGGCGCGTCTGAAAAGCGCATTTTGATGCAGACTGGCCGAGGATCGGCTTCGGACGGGGCCGTTCACCTGCACACGAGCGCCGGTTTGCCGAGGTTTACAGGGTTCACAGGGTACAAGGTGCGGTCAATACCGCGCCGCGCGCCGCGCTGATCGATGCCGGAAGCGCGGGGATTGCCGGTGGCGCGCGCCGGTCGCAGGGCGGCGGGCCGGTGCGGCGAATCAGCGGCCGGTCGGTGCGGAGGGCGGCCGCGCCGGGATGCGCGCCGCGTCGGATCGGCTCCCCGGGCGCGCAGGATGCGGAGGATCACCGCCCGGAGCCGAGGGATCGCCGCCTAGCCCGGCCGACGGTGTCAGGTCTGCATGCCCCAGCGCTGGATGGTGCGGCGCTCGATGGTCTGGAAGATGAGATTCTCGACGACGAGGCCGATCAGGATGACGGTGAGCAGGCCGGCGAAGACGTTGGGGATGTCGAGCATGTTCTTGTTCTCGAAGATGAACCAGCCCAGGCCCCCCGAGCCCGACGACACCCCGAACACCAGCTCGGCCGCGATCAGGGTCCGCCACGCGAACGCCCAGCCGACCTTCAGGCCGGTCAGGATCGCCGGGAAGGCGGCCGGGATCAGGATCTGCGCGATCAGGCGCGGGCCCGACAGGCCGTAATTGCGCCCGACCATGGTCAGGGTGCGGCTCACCGACAGGAAGCCCGAATGGGTGTTGAGCGCGATCGCCCAGGTCACCGAGTGGACCAGCACGAAGATCAGGCTGCCGTTGCCCAGGCCGAACCAGATCAGCGCCAGCGGCAGGAGCGCGATCGCCGGCAGCGGGTTGAACATCGCGGTCAGCGTCTCGAGCACGTCCGTGCCCACCCGCGAGGCGATGGCCACGCCGGTGAGCAGGCTCGCCAGCCCGACCCCGGCGGCGTAGCCCATCAGCAGCACCTTCAGCGAGGCCCAGGCCCGGGCCGGCAGCGTGCCGTCGGCGATCCCGCGGGCGAAGGCCGCCACGGTGTCCGAGAAGGTCGGGAACAGCAGGTCGTTGTCGAGGTAGCGCCCGTAGGCCTCCCAGAGCCCGGCCAGCACCAGCAGGATCACGAGCTTGCGCAGCCAGGCCTGGTTGTAGAGCCGCTCGGCCACCGACAGCGGCTTCTCCACCACCGGAGCGGCCGCCGCGTCCCGGGCCCGGCCGGTGTCGTGCACGATCTCCGGGCGGCCCGGCGGGGCTTCCGCACGGGATGCGCCGACCGGCGGGTGGCCGCGCGTGGAGCTGTCGGTCAGGGCTGGGGCGCTAGACATTCTCGGCCTCCCGGATCTCTTCCGCGAACAGCATCTGCTGGATGCGGCTCTCCAGGCGCAGCGCCGCCTCCGGCGTGGCGGCGCTGTCGAGTTCGGCCTTGACCTCGCCCGGATGGGGCGAGAGCAGCAGGATGCGCGTGCCGACCTTGATCGCCTCGGGGATCGAGTGGGTGACGAACAGGACCGTGAAGTGCGTCTCCTCCCAGAGCATCAGCAGCTCGTCCTGCATGCGCCGGCGCGTCAGCGCGTCGAGCGCCGCGAACGGCTCGTCCATCAGCAGGATGTCGGGCTCCATGGCCATGCCGCGGGCGATGGCCACCCGCTGCTTCATGCCCCCCGAGAGCGTGTGCGGGTAGCTGTCGGCGAACCGCGTCAGGTTGACCTTGTCGATGTACAGGTCCGCCCGCTCGCGCGCCGCCCGGCCCTTGAGCCGGCCCGAGGCCTCCAGGGCGAAGACCACGTTCTGGCGGACCGTCTTCCAGGGCAGGAGCTGGTCGAACTCCTGGAACACCATCATCCGGTCCGGCCCCGGCTGGGTCACGGGCCGGCCCTTCAGGCGGATCTCCCCCTCGGTGGGGGCCATGTAGCCGCCCACCGCCTTCAGCAGCGTCGACTTCCCGCAGCCCGACGGGCCGAGCAGCACGAACCGGTCCCCCGGCCAGACCCGCAAGCTCACCCGGTAGGTCGCCGTCACCAGATGCGCCGGCGTCTTGTACCGGAGCGTGACGCCGTCCACCTCCAGCAGAGGCTGACCCGTATCCATCCATCCTCCCCGCGCCGCGGCTTGGGCCGCGTTCGCCGACGGCCCGGAGATGGTCCGGACTTCACGGGAAAGTGTAGGGCCGCCGCAGGGCGGCTGTAAAGAACCGTCTGGGCGGCGCTTCAGGATTTAAGTCCTTCCGACGATTGGCTATACAAGTGCGTATGGGGATATCGGTGCCGCAATACGATGGTTCCGGCTGTGATGTTCTGCGAATATAAATATCCGTATAAGAAGTCTGATACAGATCTCGATCGGCGAATAGTCAGATCCGAGGCTCGCGGAATCGTGTGAATTGAGGAATCGCTTCGGTGATTTCCTTAACCGCACCGAAACAAGACGCGGCGATGAGATATGGGCCGGTCATTTACTTGGCCGGTCGTGTCCCTGGCCTCCGGAGCTGTCCAAATGCGGTTGCCTCTTTCCATCAAGGCCGCGTTGATGGGCGCTTTCGGCTGCTTCGCCCTCATCGCCGCCGGGCAGGGCGCGCTGTCCCTGATCAAGCTCAAGGACATCCGGCACGCGGTCCATGAGGTCGCCACGAACTGGCTGCCCTCCGTGGTGATCCTCGACGCGATCCGGACCGACGTCGCCGACGTCCGCATCAAGCAGTTCCGCCTGGTCTCCCTGTCCGACACGCCGGAGCAGCACGCGGCCAACGCGGTGCAGTATGCCGCTGCCCGCGCCAAGGTCGCGGCGGACCGGAAGATCTACGAGCCGATGATCGCCTCCCCGGAGGAACAGGCGCTCTACGACGGGTTCGCCACGCTCTGGACCGCCTATGAGGCCTCCGGGAGCGAGGCCGCGCGGCTGGTCTCGGCCGGCCGGGCCTCGGAAGGCCTGGCCCTGATCGGCAGCCGGGACGAGCTCGCACTCTACACCCGGATGGGCGAAACCCTGGCGCGCGATGCAGACCTGAACAGTCGTTCCGCGCAGCAGGAGGCCGAGACCGCCCTGACCTTGGCGGATTCGGCCGTCCTCGCCACCGAGGCGGCGGTGCTCCTCGCCGTCGCGGCGGCGCTGGCCGCCTCCGTCTTCGGGTTCCTGCGGATCTCGCGGCCGATCCAGCGGATGACCGCGGCGATGGCGGTCCTGGCCGGCGGCGACGCCGGGGCGGAGGTGCCGTTCCGGGATCGCCGCGACGAGGTCGGCGCGATGGCGGCCGCCGTGCAGGTGTTCAAGGACAACCTGATCCGCAGCCGCGCGCTGGAGGCCGAAACGGCCCTCGCCCGCGCCTCGGCCGAGGCGCAGCGCCGCGCCGGCATGCAGCAGATGGCGGACCGGTTCGAGGCCGCGGTCGGCGGCATCGTCGGGCAGGTCTCGGCCTCCGCCACCGAATTGCAGGCCACGGCCGGGGCGATGTCGTCCATGGCCAGCCAGACCTCCGCCCAGTCCACCGCCGTGGCCGCTGCCGCCGAGGAGGCCTCCAGCAACGTCAACACGGTCGCGGCGGCGGCCGAGGAGCTCGGCTCCTCCGTCCAGGAGATCGGCCGGCAGGTGGACGGCTCGACCCGGCTCGCCCAGGCGGCGGTCGGCGAGGCCGACCAGACCGGCGCCCTGGTGCAAGAGTTGAACAGCGCGGTCAGCCGGATCGGCGACGTGGTCGGGCTGATCTCGTCGATCGCCGGGCAGACCAACCTGCTGGCGCTCAACGCCACGATCGAGGCGGCCCGCGCCGGCGCGGCGGGCCGGGGCTTCGCGGTGGTCGCCTCCGAGGTGAAGGCGCTGGCCGAGCAGACCGCCAAGGCCACCGAGGAGATCTCCGGTCAGATCGGCCGGGTCCAGGCGTCCACGGGTCAGGCGGTCACCGCGATCCGCACGATCACCGTGCGCATCCGCGAGATCGACACCGTGGCGACCTCGATCGCGGCGGCGGTGGAGGAGCAGGGCGCGGCCACGCAGGAGATCGTGCGCAACGTCAGCCAGGCCGCCCAGGGCACCGGCGCGGTGACCAGCAACATCGCGGGCGTGGCCGGAGCGGCGGAGGAAACCGGGGCGGCGGCGGGCCAGGTCCTCGACGCCGCCTCGGCGCTGTCGCGCCAGTCCGAGTACCTCACCGCCGAGATCGGCCGCTTCCTGGCCAACATCCGGGCCGCCTGAATAGACAGATCGCCGCCGCAGGAAGGCAATGGCCGGCCCCGGGCGTCTCCCCCCTCTGCGGGCTCCGATGTTCACGTATCGACTGCTGCAAGGGGCGACGCGCGCTCCTCCCCTGGCGATCCCGGGCTTGCCCGGGATCGCTCGCGCTTGCGGGGAGGGGAAAAGCGCCTTCCTCTCAAGATGTTGGGGTCAGCCTGAGACGTGTGGATCCCGTAGCCCCGCAGAGAGGGGAGGGAGGGCGTATGGCCGTTTCGGACGGCCTGCCCGTCAACCCGGCGACGATCTCGAACGCGATCTCTGAATCCGCGAGCCCGCACGGCAGGGGCGGCCCGGACCTCGTTCCGCGAAGCCGGCATCACCGTCGCGCGAGTCAGATCGGCGCGAACCGGGCCGATCGCACGATCCCCGGAAGCCTCCAGGACCCCGTCCGCCCGCGCCGGCGCCTCAAAAACGCACGGCCTTTGCATCATCCTGGCCGGCGCCACGGGAGTTCGTCGCTTGGTCCGCACCGTCTGCCCACACGATTGCCCCTCCGCCTGCAGCCTCGACGTGCAGGTGGCGGACGGCCGCGTCGTCTCGGTCCGCGGGGGCGACAACCCCTACACGGCGGGGGTGATCTGCGCGAAGGTCAGCCGCTACGGGGCGCGCGTCCACCACCCGGACCGGATCCTCCACCCGCTGGAGCGGGTCGGCCCGAAGGGCGGCGGACAGTGGCGGCGGATCGCCTGGGACGCGGCCCTCGACCGGGTGGCCGCGTCCTTCTCGGAGGCGGCGGAGCGCTGGGGCCCGGAGGCGGTCTGGCCGTACAATTCGGGCGGGACCATGGGCCTCGTCCAGCGCGACGGCATCCACCGCCTGACGCATGTGATGGGCTACTCCCGGCGCGCGCGCACCATCTGCACGGCGGTGGCGACCGCCGGCTGGAGCGCCGGGGTCGGCCGGATCGCCGGGCCGGATCCCCGCGAGATGGCGCTCTCCGACCTGATCGTGGTCTGGGGCGGCAACCCGGTGAGCACCCAGGTCAACGCGATGGGCCATATCAGCCGTGCCCGAAAGACGCGGGGCGCCAAGCTGGTGGTGATCGACCCCTACCGGACCGGCACCGCGGCGGCGGCCGACCTGCACCTCGCGCCCCGGCCGGGCACCGACGGGGCCCTGGCCTGCGCCGTCCTCCACGTCCTGTTCCGCGACGGCCACGCGGACCGGGCCTATCTCGCCGCACACGCCGAGGACACGGCGGCGCTGGAGGCCCATCTCGCGGCGCGCACCCCGGACTGGGCGGCGGCGATCACCGGCCTCGACCCCGCTTCGATCGAGGCCTTCGCGACCCTCTACGGCACGACGGCGCGCAGCTACATCCGCTGCGGCTTCGGCTTCACCCGCACCCGCAACGGCGCCGTCAATCTCCACGCGGTCACCTGCCTGCCGACCGTCACCGGCGCCTGGCAGCACGAGGGCGGCGGCGCCCTCTGGCAGCACGCGGCGATCTTCAACTGGGACAAGACCCTGACGGAGGGGCTCGACGCCAGGGCGCCGGGGGTGCGTGCCCTCGACATGAGCCGGATCGGCGCCGTGCTGGCCGACGATCCCGACGCCCTGCAGGGCGGTCCGCCGGTCCGCGCCATGCTGATCCAGTCGGCCAATCCCGCCGTCTCCGCCCCCGACAGCACCCGGGTGCGCGCCGGCCTGGCGCGGCCGGACGTGTTCGTGGCGGTCCACGAGCAGTTCATGACCGAGACCGCCGCCCTCGCCGATATCGTGCTGCCGGCCACCACCTTCCTGGAGCACGACGACATCTACGGGGCCGGCGGCCACAGCCACATCCAGGCGGGGCCCGCGATCCTGGAGCCGCCGGGGGAATGCCGGTCGAACCACGCGCTGCTCGGGGCCCTCGCCGGCCGCCTCGGCGCCGACCATGCGGGCTTCCGCCTGAGCGCCCGGGAACTGGCCGACGCCACCCTGGCCCGCTCGGGCTGGGGCGGCCTCGACCGGCTGGAGGCCGCTGGCTGGATCGACGCGCAGCCGGACTTCGCCGAGAGCCACTTCCTGAACGGGTTCGGCCATCCGGACGGACGCTTCCGCTTCGCCCCCGATTGGGCGTCGCTCGGCCCCCGCGCGGCCGGGATGCCGGGCCTGCCCGACCATTGGCCGGTGGCCGAGCCGGCTGCGGCGGAGCACCCGTTCCGCATGATCGCCCCGCCGGCCCGCCAGTTCCTGAACACGACCTTCAACAACCAGCCCGAGTCGCTCCGCCGCGAGGGGCGGCCGACCTGCCTGATTCATCCGGCGGACGGGGCCCGGCTCGGGATCGGCACCGGCGATGCGGTGGAGATCGGGAACGACCGCGGCCGGGTGCGGCTGCACGCCCACCTCGCCGAGGGGCAGCAGCGGGGCGTCGTCGTGGTCGAGGGGCTGTGGCCGAGCGCGGCGTTCAGCGGCGGCCAGGGGATCAACGCGCTGATCGGCGCCGCGCCGGCGGCGCCCAACGGTGGCGCCGCCTTCCACGACACCGCGGTGTGGGTGCGGGCCGCCTAGGACCCGCCCCTGCACCGGACCGCCGCACCGGGGGATGACACGCCGCCCGAATCGCGGCGGGCCTCCCCCGCCCGGCCGCGCGCGGTGCGGTCCCCCATTCGCGGGATGCGCCGCCGGCGGGCGGGCTCTAGCCTTCCCACCGGCGCCCCCCGCGCCGCTCGGGAGAACACCGATGGCCGCTGCCCTGCTCCCCGCGCTCCGGCGCAACCTCGGGCTTTTCGTTCTCGCCCTCGCCGCCGCCAGCCTGGCGTTCGGCACCGTCATGCTGACGGTGCCGCCGACCAGCCAGGCCGCCGGCCCGAGCCTCACGGATGACGGCATCCTCCCGCCGGTCACCGATTGCGAGGTCCTGCCGACCGGCGACGTCAACAGCTGCACCGTCTACCGGTGAGCGTGCGGCCCAGCCGCACCGAGCCGGGCCGCCGGGGGTCATCCCGCCACGGCCGCGGCCTTCCTCCGGCTCGGCATCTCGCCGGCCGCGATCAGGGCGCCGGCGATGGCCACCATCCGCCGGCCCTGATGGCGCGCCGCGTCGAGATCCTCCGTCCGCGGCGGCCGGTTCTCCGCCCCGACGATCGCGGACGCCCCATAGGGTGAGCCCGCTTCGAGCATCGCGGGATCGGTGTAGCCGGTCGGCAGGATCACCATGCCCAGATGCGCCATCGGGGCATACAGCGCGAGCGTGACAACCTCGGAACCGCCATGGGGCCAGGACGCCGTCGCGAAGGCGCCGCCGACCTTGCCCGCCAGGGCGCCCCGCTTCCACTGCGGACCGAGCTGGTCGACGAAGTTCTTCAGCTCGGTCGCCATGGCGCCGAAATAGCAGGGCGTGCCGAACAGGATCGCGTCGGCCCATTCCGCATCGTCGTGCGAGGGCGCCGCGTACAGGGCGTTCTGCCGGGCCGCGCCCTCGGTCCAGCCCTCGACCTTCGCCATGGCGGCGGCGTCGACGACCTCGCGGGGCCGGCGCATCCGGACCTCCGCGCCCGCCTCCCGGGCGGCCTCGGCGGCGGCACCCGCGAGGCGTTCGACGCTGCCGCTGCGCGAGTAGTAGACGATCAGCAGGCGGGTCGGATCGGATGTGCGGTCGGCCACGGCGTCCCCCTACGGATTGGCGCTGCGGGCCGCCGGCTGCGGATAGGATGGGTTGCCGCCCGGGACGGCGGTGCTGTTGGACGACGACGTCGCGCCGCCCTGACCGCTCTCGGTTCCCGTGATCTGCTTGCGCGATGCGGCCTGGCTCTGGCTCGCGTAATCGGGCGGCGCGCTTCCGCCCTGCCAGACCATCAGCCCGGCGAACGCGGCCAGCATCAGGCCGACGCTGACAATGAGGACGTAGAGCGCCGGCTTGCCGCGCTTGCCTTGCCGCCCGTCCTGCCCGGAGAGTTGTTCCGCCACCGCTAAACCTCGCTCGCCCGCGGGTGCGGACGTGAACCGGCAACGGGCTGTCGGTCCGATCGCTCCAGCCCTGTGGCGCTATGGCTCTCGGGTCCTTCACCGCGGCGCGGCGCGCGTCGTCGCTTCGATCCAGGCGATGATCGCATCGGCGACCTGAGCGTTGTTCGCCTCCAGCATCATCATGTGGCCGTTGCCGTGGATGCCGTGCTCGGCCAGCCTCAACCGGTCGGGCTTGGCCCCGGCCTGGTCCAGGAAGGCGCCGGTGCAATCGTCCATGGTGGCCCGGAACGAGGCCTCGCCGGTGACGATCACCGCGGGCACCCGGGCGAGGTTCGGGAGCTTGCGCGCCGGTTCGGCCTGAAGCCAGCAGCGGATCTGGCCCTCCCGCAGCGGCTTGTCGGCCCGGGCCACGGTCAGGTCGGCGGGCGTCGCCACCGGCGGCTCGAAATGCAGCGGCACCCGGGTGAGACCGTAGGGCCGGGCCCGCGCCTCGCCGACGCGCTCGTACCAGTCGGCGCCGCCCTTGAAGCGGATGTCGTAGAACGTCGGTCCGTTCGGCTCCACGGCGACATGGGCCTTCACGAGGTCGGGGCGCTGGTCCGACACCGCCCAGCCGAACACGCTGGCCTGCGAGTGCGTCAGCAGGATCGCGGGCCCGATCTTCTCCAGGAGGGCGATCAGCGCCGGGTCGACGAGTTCCTCGGTCCGGACCCCGCTGGCGATGTAGGGCACCTGCGAGAGGTAGAACTGATCGAAGGCGGCATTGCCGCGGACACCCGGTCCCCCGGGCCATTGCGTGTGCAGTTTCGCCTCGGGATAGAGCCCGGCGGTCTCCTGCCCCGTATAGACGGTCTCCAGCTCCCCCGGGGTGATCCGCGCGTAGGGGCCGTAGGCCTCCGGATCCGGCCCGGAGCGTCCCCGCCCGACCTGATCGACGACGTAGACGACGAAGCCCTTCTCGACGAAGCGGGCGGCCCAGCCCGGACGGCCGTCGGGGGTGCCGAGGAAGTTGGTGCCGGTCTGCGCGGTGCCGTGCACCATCACGACGGGATAGGGCTGGGTGACCGTGGCCGGGGCCCGATACGCGACGAACATCTGCCCGGCGGCGGCCTCCTTCCCGGCCACGGTCGCGTAGCCGCCGCCGACGAAGAAGTAGCCCTCGGGCCGCGCGGGCCTGAAGACGGCCGCCGCTTCGCTGGCGGCCGGGGGCGTTTCCCCGGCGGCCAGGGGCGCCGCGCCCGCGATCAGACACAGGAGCGCGCAAGCGCCGGTCCCGCCGAGCTTCGTCATGGTCGTCCTCCCGAACAGCGTCTGGTGCGCTTGATCGGGAGCGTAGCGCATCGTCCCAGGAACCGGAATCGGCACGCCGTCACGAGCGCACGGATGCGCATCGCCCTTTTTCGAAGGCCGGCCGCCCCCGTTCGGGACGATGCGCGCGACCGGATTGCGGATGCCCGCCCAGTCGGGGACATCCGCCTGCGCGGTGCCGGGGCCGTCCCCGGCGCCGGGCGCGCTGCATCCGAATCGGGCCGCGTCAGGCCCCTCCGGCCGACCGGCCCGAAGCGGCTTCAGCGGCTTTTTTGGAACAGCTGGCTGTGTTCCCCGTTCGAGCTGGGCGGCTCGCCGTTTCAGCGATGCCGGCTACGTTCGGGACATTCCTATGGCTACAGGTACTGTGAAGTGGTTCAACGAGACCAAGGGTTACGGCTTCATCCAGCCGGATGACGGCGGCAAGGACGTGTTCGTCCACATCTCGGCCGTCGAGCGCGCCGGGATGCGCAACCTCGTCGAGGGGCAGAAGATCTCCTACGACGTCGAGGCCGACCGCCGCAGCGGCAAGGAGAGCGCCGGCAATCTGAAGGGCGCCTGAGCCTCTTTCAGGGCCGAGGCGGGCGCACGTCGTCCTGCCTCGGCGCAGGGTACCGGCGCCCCGGCGTCGGCGCCCCTCCGCAGGGCAAAGGGCTGCCCCGGCCCGCCGGCGCGGCGGCCTTCGCCCGCCGGACCTCGCCGATCGCGACCATGGGTCGGGGTCGGCGGGACATGGTCCTACGCGGGAACCTCGAACCCTTTGAGGGGCGCGATCAGCTCGCAGACCGCCCCCTCGACCGGGTAGCCCAGCCGAACCGCGCCGCCGACCGCGCCGGCCAGGCCCCGTTCGATCAGGCGTGAGCCGAATCCCTTCCGGCTCGGCGCGGCCACCGGCGGTCCGCCGCTCTCGCGCCACCCCAATCGGACGGTCTCGGCCCCGGCGGCGCCCGTGATCGACCAATCGATCCGCACCGTCCCGTGCGGCGTGCTCAGGGCGCCGTACTTGATGGCGTTGGTCGCCAGCTCGTGCACCATCAGCGACAGCGACAGGGCCGCCTTCTCGTTGATGCGCAGGGGCGGACCGTCCAGGTGGAACCGCCGCTGCTGCTGATCCTCGTGCAGCTGCAGGGCCCCGTCCACGACGGCGCGCAGGTCGGCGCTCTCCCCCTGTCCGGTCAGCAGGATGTCGTGCGCCTTGCCGAGGGCGATCAGCCGCGCGCTGAGCGCCTCCTTGGCGGCCTCGATGTCGGGCGCGTTGCGCATGGTCTGCGTGGCGATGGCCTGGACGATCGCCAGGGTGTTCTTCATCCGGTGGCTGAGCTCCCGGTTGAGGATCGCCTGATGCTCGGCGGCCCGGACCCGCTCGGTGATGTTGTTGAGCAGGATGGCCACCTGTCGCCGCTCGACGGGCTCGACCCGGTTGGCGGTGACCTCGATGTATCCGCCCGCGCGGCCGAACGCGCGCTCCACGTGCACCGGCTGCCCCGTGCGCAGCACCTCCCCGTAGAGCGCCACCCAACCGTCCGCCTCGTCGGGGGCCACCGCGCGGATCGTCCGCCCGACGACGTCCGCGAGGCCGGTCTGGCGCGCGTAGGCCGGGTTGGCCTCGACGTGCCGATAGTCGCTGAGCGGACCCTCCGGCCCGTCGAAGAACTCGATGACGCAGAAGCCCTCGTCGATGGTCTCGAACAGGGAGCGGTAGCGCGCCTCGCTCTCGGCCAGCCGCTCGCCCGCCACGCGCTGCTCGGTGCGGTCGCGCAGGATCTTCACGAAGCCGATGACCCCGCCCGCATCCCCGCGCAGGGCCATCATCTCGCCGTTGGCCCAGAAGTGCTCGCCGCTCTTGCGCAGGTGCCAGCGCTCGTCGACCCCCCGCCCCGCGGTCAGGGCGCCGCGCATCTCCTGCGCCGGGATCGCCGCGGCGCGGTCCGCGGCCGTGAAGAACATGTCGGCCGGCTTGCCGATCACCTCGTCGGGCGTCCAGCCGAGGATGCGCGTGGCCCCCGCGTTCCAGTTCGTGATCAGGCCGCCGAGATCCATCACCACGATGGCGTAGTCGGTCGCGCTCTCGAAGATCGCCCGGTAGCGGATCTCGCTCGTCTGGATGGCGCGCTGGGCGGCGGCCTCGCGGGCCTCGGTCAGACCGGTCGAGGCGGCGCCCGCGAACAGGCGCGCCGCCTGCAGGTTCATCTCGGTGAACGCGCCGGGCCGGCTCGATTGCAGCTTCAGCACGCCGATGGTCCGGCGGCCGCGGAAGACCGGGACGGTCACGCATGCGCGCAGCTTCATCCGCGCGGCGAGGGCCTGGTTGACGCGCCTGTCGCCCCGCACGTCCGACACCATCATCGGCGCGCCGGACCGGAAGCACGCACCCGACAGGCTTCCCTTGAGGGCGACCCGCCGTCCGGCGAAGGCGTCCAGGGTGCCGGCGACCGCCCGGTATTCCAGCTCCCCGTCGGCGATCAGCTCGATGGCGCAGCCGTCCGCCTCCGGCGTCGCCTCCATGGCCCCGGCCACGATGGTGTTCAGGATGACGCCGAGGTCGCCCTGGGCTTCCGAGATCGCGCCCTGGACGCGGTGGAGCGCGTCGCGGGCGCGCTGCATCCCGTCCTGATCGGCCAGCAGCGCGTCGCGCCCGGCCAGGGCCCGCTTGAGTTCGAGCTGGCTCATCACCTGGCGGGCGAGCGCCCGCAGGTTGCCGGCCTGCTCGGCCGTCAGACCCTCGGGCCGCGGCACCAGATCGATGACGCACAGGCTGCCGATGACCTCCGCCCCGGACGTGCGCAGCGGCGCACCGGCATAGAAGCGGATATGGGGATCGCCCGTGACGAGCGGGTTCGCCCGGGTGCGGGGATCGGCCGTGAGATCCGGGATGACCAGCAGGTCCGGCGCCGACAGGGCGTGGGCGCAGACCGAGGCGTTCAGATCGGTCGCGCAGAGCGGAAACCCGATCCGCGCCTTGAACCACTGGCGGTCGGCGGTCACGAGGCTGATCAGCGCCACCGGCGCCCGGCACAGCTGGGACGCCAGCAGCACGATGTCGTCGAAGCCCTCTTCGGGGGGCGTATCGAGGATCCCGTAGCGCTCGAGGGCCGCGAGCCGGTGCGCGTCGGCCGCCGCGGCCGGGATGTCGGAGGGCTTGCGCATCACGGCTCGGGGATCTTGGGAGACGGCGCCGCCTTCAAGGACGCCGCGAGGGTGGGCGGCTGCAGGCTCCCCGGGCGCCCTGCGCCGAGCGCCACGATCTCGCCCGAGCGCCCGTAGACGGCCCCCAGCACCTCCTGGAAATGCCGCCGCACGCTGGCGTGGCACTCGCAGGCGGCCCGTTCGGCGCGGGTGCGATCGATGAACTTGAGCCGACCGCGGCCGATGCGGATCAGCCCGTCGCGCTGCATCTCGCCCAGCACCTTGGTCAGGTAGGCGCGGCGCACGCCCATCATCTCGGCGAGCATCTCGTGCGTGACCGGCAGATCGTCGGTTCCCAGGCGATCCTGCATCGTCAGCAGCCAGCGCAGGCAGCGCTGCTCGATCGGATGGACCGCGTTGCAGGCGACCGATTGCAGCAATTGCGCGATCAGGCAATCGGCATAGCGCACGAAGAGATCGTGGATCGCGGGCGACGCCTGCTTGGCCTCGTTCAGGCGCTCCGCCTCGATGCGCAGGACGGATCCGCCGACCTGGACCACCGCCTGGCTGAAGGCGGGCAGGTAGCCGTGGCTGACCACGCCGCCGATCGCGCCCTCGTGGCCGACGGTGGCGGTCTCGACCGATTTGCCCTCGCGCAGGGGCAGAACGAAGGTGATGACGGTCCGGCTCAGGGGAAAGGTGACGTGCGAGACGTCGTCGCCGACACGGAACAGGATGTCGCCGCGCAGGAACGCGGCGGGCTGGAGATACGGGGCGACGCGCGCGCGGTCGCTTTCGGTCAGGGCCTGGAGCAGCAGATTACTGGCGAACGGAACCTGCGCGGCCAGCGCAGGAGCTGGCATGGTCATCGCGGCCTCCTGACGGAAACTGCTTAGCCTACAGACCGGCGAATGTCAGTCCATTAGCTGACAGAGACGGCGATTTCTGCGGTTCTTGCAGCAGGTTGATGAGCGTGCGCCGGATCCTGGGTTTCCAGAGGGCTCGGCCCTTTGGCGGGGTCCGGGGGCGGCGCCCCTGAGACGCGGCAGGGGTCCATCCTGCACCCGCACACGGTCCCGGACCTTTTGAAGCACCGTCGATCAGTAACGCTACTGTTTGCCCTTCCAGGGCACCAGCGCGCGTTCGAGCCGGCGCAGGGCGAACTCGAACAGGGTCGCGAACAGGCCGATCAGCAGGATTCCCATCACCACCACGTCGGTGCGCAGGAAGTTGGAGGCGTTGAGGACGAGCTGGCCGAGCCCGGCCTGGGCCGCCACCATCTCGGCGGCCACCAGGGTGGTCCAGCCCACGCCCATGCCGATCCGCAGGCCGATCAGGATCTCCGGCAGTGCCGCCGGCAGAACCACGTAGCGGAGCACCTGCCCGCGGCTCGCCCCGAGGGCGCGGGCCGCGTTGATCTGGTCGGCGGAGGCCGAGAGCACCCCCGAGCGGGTCGCCAGCGCCACCGGGGCGAAGCAGGCGAGGACGATCAGCAGCACCTTCGACAGCTCGCCGATCCCGAACCAGATGATCATCAGCGGCAGGTAGGCCAAAGGCGGCAGCGGCCGGTAGAACTCGATCAGCGGGTCGAGGATGCCGCGGGCGATCCGGCTGGTCCCCATGGCGAGCCCCGCCGGGATCCCGGCGGCGGCGGCCAGGAGGAAGGCGCCCAGCACCCGCAGGAGGCTGTCGCGGACGTGGATGCCCAGGGGGGCGCCGTCGAGCTCGCCGGTCCAGGCCTGCCCGAAGGCGGTCAGGATTGCCTCGGGCGGCGGCAGGAACAGCGGCTTGATCCAGCCGCTCCGGGTCGCGGCCGCCCAGAGGCCGAGGCAGGCCAGGACGGTCGCGGCGCTGACGACCGGCACCAGGGCCCCGCCGCGGCGCGACCTGGCGCGGGGGCGGCCGCTCATCGGGGCGCCCCGGGGGCCGGTTCGGAGCGGTGATGGATCCGCCCGAGCACGCGCTCGCGCACGGCGATGAAGGCGGGATCCGACTTGACCGCGCGGGCCTCGCGCCCGGCCACGACCGCGCGCGAGAACGGCAGGTCGATCGCCTCGACGATGCGGCCCGGGCGCGGGCTCATGATCAGGAGCCGGGTGGCGAGGAACACCGCCTCCTCGACGTCGTGGGTGATGAAGAAGGCCATCTTGCCGGTCCGGTGCCAGATCCGGAGGATCAGCTCCTGGACCTGCGCGCGGGTGAAGGCGTCGAGGGCGCCCAGCGGCTCGTCCATCAGCAGGGCGCGCGGGTCGCCGGCCAGCGCCCGGGCGAGGCCGACCCGCTGCTGCATGCCGCCGGAGAGCTCGTAGACCTTCCGGTCGGCGAACTCGGCGAGGCCGACGAGGTCCAGCATGTCCAGGGCGATCCGGCGCCGCTCCGCCCGGGGGACGCCGCGCATCTTGGGACCGAAGGCCACGTTCTCGGCGACATCCAGCCAGGGCATCAGGGCGTGGCGCTGGAACACCACCCCCCTGTCGGCCCCCGGCCCCCGGACCGGCGCCCCGTCCAGCAGGATGCTGCCCTCGGTCGGTTCGAGGAAGCCCGCGATGGCCGAGAGCAGGGTGGTTTTGCCGCAGCCGGAGGCGCCGAGCGCCACCACGAACTCCCCGGGCCGGATCGTCAGGTTCACCTGCGACAGGGCGACGATCCCGGCCTCGCCCTCCCCGTAATGGACGCTGAGGTTGCGGATCTCGATCATGGGCCTCTCCGAAGGCGCCGCAGGCTTTTATCGCGCGCCGCCGGCTATTTCCGGGCCGCCGCCACGTAATCCCCGGTGACGAAGCGGCCGTAATCCGGCGCCAGCGCCTGCACCCGCCCCTGCGCCTTCAGGAAATCGGCGGTCTCGGTCAGGGCCTTGGCGGCGCCGCCGCCGAGCCAGGCCGGGGAGGCCTGCGCGTCGAGGGTCGGGAAGCGGTAGGCCGCCAGGCTCGCCGGCACCTCCGCGGGGGCCGAACCGGTGATCCGGGCCACCGCCGTCACCTCCGGCGCATCGGGCGCCCAGGGCCTGGCCGCGTAGGCGGCGTCCTGGGCGGCGATCAGCTTCACCAGCGTGACCAGGAAATCCCGGTTCTGCGCCGCCCAGGCCCGGTCCACCACGAGGCCGTCGAAGGTCGCCTTGCCCTGGCGGGCGATGTCGCCGGCCGAGATCACCACCGTGCCGGACTTCTTCACCCGGGCCAGCACCGGATCCCAGATGAAGGTCGCGTCGATGTCGCCGCGCTCCCAGGCGGCGGCGATCTCAGGCGGCCGCATGTTGAGGATGGTCACGTCCCTCTGGCTCAGCCCGGCCGCCGCCAGGGCGGCGATCAGCTGGTAATGCGACGTCGAGACGAACGGCACCGCCACGGTCTTGCCGCGCAGGTCGGCCACGCTTTTGATGCCGCTGCCGTTGCGGGCGACGAGCTGCTCGGCATCGGCGATCGCGTCCAGGATCCAGAACAGCTGGATGTCGAGCCCCTGCGAGGCCGCCGCGGCGATCGGGCTCGAGCCCGCCTCCCCGATCTGGACGTTGCCCGACGCCATGGCGCGGATCACATCGCCGCCGCCGCCGAACTTGCGCCAGGTCACCGTGTAGCCGGTGGCCTTCTCGATCGCCCCCGAGGCCATCAGCGCCCGGAACGGCACCACCATGTCCTGGTGGGCGAAGGTGACCGACCTCTCGGCGGCGCGGACCCGGCCGGGCGCGGGGATTCCGAGGACGAGCGGCGCCAGGGCGGCCAGCGTCGCCAGGGCGGTCCGCCGAGACCGTGATCGGGATCCTGTCATGATTCTCGTCCCCCTCCGGCATCCCGAATCGGTTCCGATCGGCCTGCCGGTGCCATGGTCCGATACGGCACGCGCCCTGCACAAGGGGGCAGGCCGGGACGAACCGGTCCGGCCGGCTCCGCTGGGATCCCGGGGGCTATGGCCGAAGGCAGGGGCGCGTCCCAGTAGAGACGACCATGTTCACCGATCTCCGGACGCAGCGCGGGTCCCGTCTGCCCGCAGGCGGAGCGAGGGGATGCCCGCATCAACGCACGAACCGAAGCCTAGCGCATCGTACCGGATACCGGGACCGGCACGATGCGCTCGCTGTCGGATCAGCCTCGTCTTTTTCCGAGAGCCGGAGGCCACGTTTCGGGACGAGGCCCTAGGCCGCCGCCCAGCAGGTCCGAAGGCGATCCGTGAATCCGCCGGCCCCTGCGGGGGAGGGCGCGTGGCCGCACTGGAGCGGGCCCCCTAGCCGAGGACGATCTGGAGATCGATGTGGGAATCCGGTAGCCCGCAGAGGGGGAGGGATGCGCTCGTCCCGGACAGTCCCGTCCCCTCACCCTCTCTTGAGGAGCGGGAATCCGAGCCACGTCCTGCGAAGCCGGCATCCGTGGCGTATCCTAGGTCTCGGAACCGGAGCCCCGCGATGGCGCCCGCACTCACCCCGGACATGGCCGCCCGCTTCGCGGCGGTCGCCCTTGGTCACGTCACCCGCCCATACCCGAACAAGCCGGGGCACGTGCTGGCGGGGCCGGAGGACGCCCGCACCCCCGTCGACCTGCATCCGGTCTTCCACGGCAGCTACGATTGGCATTCCTGCGTCCACGCCTACTGGCTGCTCGCCCGGATCCTGCGGTCGTTCCCGGACGGCCGGGAGGCCGGGGCGATCCGCGCCCGGTTCGACGCGCAGCTGACGCCCGGGAAGGTCGCGGGGGAATGCGCCTATTTCCGCCAGCCGACCGCCCGGGGCTTCGAGCGGCCCTACGGCTGGGGCTGGCTCCTGAAGCTCGCCGACGAACTCGCCCGCCTGCCGGAGCCCCGCTGGTCCGAGGCCCTGGCGCCGCTCGCCGGGATCGTGGTCCGGCGGTTCCGGGACTTCCTGCCCCTGGCCGCCTATCCGGTGCGGGTCGGGACCCATTTCAACACCGCCTTCGCGCTGCGGCTCGCGACCGACTACGCCGAGGGGGCGGGGGATGCGGCGCTCCGGGCCCTGCTGCAGCAGAAGGCGGAGCGCTGGTACGAGGCGGATGCGGATTGTCCCGCCTGGGGCGAGCCGGGCGGGGACGACTTCCTGTCCTCCACGCTGATCGAGGCCGAGTGCATGCGCCGCCTCCTGCCGCCGGAGCGGTTCCGGCCCTGGTTCGACCGGTTCCTGCCCGATCTCGCCGCGGGCCGGCCCGCCACCCTGTTCCGCCCCGCCGCGGTCACCGATCGCAGCGACGGCAAGATCGCCCATCTCGACGGCCTGAACCTCAGCCGCGCCTGGTGCTTCCGGGCGCTCGCCGCCGCCCTCGGTCCGGCCGACCCCCGCCGGCCGCTCCTCGTGGCGGCCGCGGAGGTCCACCTCGCCGCCGGGCTCCCGCACGTGACCGGCGACTACATGGGCGAGCACTGGCTCGCGACCTTCGCCCTGCTCGCCCTCGACGCGTGAGCCGGGTCTCGGCGTCCCAAGACGAATAAGCGTCTTCCGAGAACGTGCCGGCGCGGGCCGCGTTGACCGCGGCAGGCCAAAAAAAAGGACCGCCCTCAGGGAGCGGTCCGAAGTCTTGGGAGGAAACGCCCACGAAGGGCATGCCGCACAGCGACGCCGTCGCCGTGCTGCACTGCATCAACCCGAGCGGGTGGACCTTGTTCCGGGAACTCCACGGGGCGGCGGCGCGGTCATGCCGTGGGTGCAGAAGGCGAGCGGCGCCTGTCCCGGGCGGGCTTGCGGATGCACAGCTCGCGGTGTGATCCCTCGCCCGGCCGACGGGTCCGGCTGTCCAGAACGGCCATGCGCCCACCCGCCCCCCTCTGCGGGCTCCGATGTGCACACATCTCCTGCCGCACGGGGCGACGCGCGCTCCGCCCCTGGCGATCCCGGGCTTGCCCGGGATCGCTCGCGCTTGCGGGGCGGCGTTGCAGGTGGTGCAGGATCGAACGGTGCGGTGCGTTCTGCACCACCCCCACCCCTGACCCCTCCCCGCAAGGGGGAGGGGAAAAGCGCCTTCCTTTCAAGATGGGGGTGTCAGCCCGAGACGCGTGAATCCGGTAGCCGCTGCGGGGGAGGGGGACGCGCGCCCTCGCCGGAGGGGGCAGGCCGTCCAAAACAGCTCCGATCGGGATGCCGGCGGTCCGATCGAGGGCCGTCAATCCAGGACCGCACCCTAGTCCGGCCGGCCGCGCCGCTTGGCCGTCTCGTAGAGCACCTGGGCGAGCTGCTCGGCCGAGTAGGGCTTGCGCACCAGGGCGAATCCGTGCGCGTCGTCCGTGGCCAGGACGTGACTGTAGCCGGAGGTCAGCACCACCGGCAGGTCGGGGCGGGTGACCTGCAGGTGGCGCGCGAGGGCGAAGCCGCCCATGCCCGGCATGACCACGTCCGAGAAGACCACGTCGAACCGGTTCGGCGTGCTGTCGAGTTCGGCCAGCGCCTCCTCGGCGGATTTCGCCCACACGGGGGCATGGCCCAGATCCTCCAGGATCTGCGTGCAGAAGCGGCCGACCCCGAGATTGTCCTCCACGACCAGGATGCACAGGCCCCGCTGCGGCGCCGGTGCCCGCTGCGCGTCGCGGCCGGCCTCGGCCGCCGCGGCGGGCGCCGCGACCTGCGGCAGGTAGAGGGTGAAGGTGGTGCCGCCGCCCAGCGCGCTCGCCACGTCGATGTCGCCGCCCGATTGCTTGGCGAAGCCGATCACCTGGCTGAGGCCGAGCCCGGTCCCCTTGCCGACCTCCTTGGTGGTGAAGAACGGCTCGAAGATCCGCCCCAGGTCCGGGGCCGGGATGCCGGCGCCCGTGTCGGAGACACGCACGGCCACGAACGGCCCCCGCGCGCCGGCATGCCCGCGGATCGCGGGCATCGGGCTGTCGCCGTCGAGGCGCAGGGTCAGGCCGCCTTCCCCGTCCATCGCGTCCCGGGCGTTGACCGCCATGTTGATCAGCGCCGTCTCGAACTGGCTCTCGTCCGCGCGCACGAACCGGGGCGTGTCCGGCAGGTCGATGGCGACGCGGATCCGCGCGCCGGTGACCGAATCGAGCATGTCGGCGATGCTGCGCAGCCGCGCGCAGACGTCGAAGACCTGCGGCGTGAGCGCCTGGCGCCGGGCGAAGGCGAGGAGCTGTCCGGTGAGCTTGGCCGCGCGGTCGACCGTGTCGGAGACTGCGTCGAGGTAGCGCCGCCGGCGCTCCTCCGCGAGCTCGGGCCGGCGCAGGAACTCGACCGAGGAGCGGATGATCGTCAGCAGGTTGTTGAAGTCGTGCGCCACGCCGCCGGTGAGCTGGCCGATCGCCTCGAGCTTCTGCGATTGCCGCAGGGCCTCCTCGGCCTGGCGCTGCTCGGTGATGTCGCGCCCGAACCCGTAGAACATCCCGTCCTCCGGGACGACGGTCCAGAGCACGCGCCGCTGGTCGCCGGCACGGGTCACGCAGGACAGCTCTACATCCTCGACCCGCCGGTCCTCGCAGAGCGGCCGGAGGGCGGCCTGCGCCGCCGCGCGCTCCGGGGCCGCCACGAAATCCAGGGCGGTCCGGCCCAGGGTCTCCGCCTCGGACCAGCCGAGCGCCCGGCTCCAGGAGGGGTTCACCGCCTGGACCTGCCCGTCCCGGTCCGCGACGAGCTTCAGCACCGGCGAGAGCGTCCAGACCCGGTCGCGGTCCCGGGTCTGCGCGGCGACCTGCGCCTCCAGGTGCTCCGCCCGCGACCGGAGAAGTTCCTCGATCCGCTTCCGCTCGGAGATGTCGTGCGCGAAGACGTAGAACCCGTCGACCGCGCCGTCCGGCCCGCGCCGGGGCAGGTAGCGGGTGTCGGCGGTCCGGCTCTCGCCGTTGGGGAAGGTCCAGGTCCATTCGTGCCGGGCCTCCTCCCCGGCGAGCGTCCGCGCGATGGCGTGGCGCCGGGCCTCGAAGGCCTCGGGACCGAGGAGGTCGGCCACGGTCCGCCCCACGACATCGGCGGCGGAGAGGCCCGTCCAGGTCTCGTAGGCGGCGTTGGCGAACTGGTAGACGAGGTTCCGGTCGATGAAGGCGATCAGCACCGGCATCGCGTCCGCGACGAGGCGCAGCTCGGCCTCCCGCGCCAGGAGCGCCATCTCGCTCCGGCGGCGCTCGGTGATGTCGTTGAACAGGATGGCGACGCGGTTCCGCATCGGCCCGTCGACCCGGTAGGCGTGCACGTCGTACCAGCGCCCGAGGCCCGCGGCCGGCTGCTCGAACCGGACCGGCTCCCCGGTCCGCGCGACCTGGCCGTAGAGGTCGAACCAGCGCTGCTCGTGGTCGGGCACGAGTTCGCGCATCCGCCGTCCGACCACCTCCGTCAGGCCGGTCTGCCGCTCGAAGGCGGCGTTGACCTCCAGGAAGCGGTAATCGACCGCGCGCCCGCCCTCCGCAAAGATCGGCTCCACGAGGCAGAAACCGGCATCGATGAACGCGAACAGCGAGCGGCAGCGCTCCTCGTTCCGGCGCAGGGCGGCCTCGGTGCAGCGGGACTCGAGCTGCGTCATCACCGCCCGGGCGAGCGCCTCGAGGACGAAGACCTGCTGGTCGGTGAGCGTGCGCGGCGCTTGGTCGAGGACGCACAGGGTCCCGACGACCCAGCCGTCGGGCGTCACCAGGGCGACGCCCGCGTAGAAGCGCAGGTGCGGCGGCCCGCCGACGAGGGCGTTGGCGGCGCGGTCCGGCTCCGCCGCCAGGTCCGGCAGGATCAGGACGCCGTCCGCGCCCATGGCCTCGGTGCAGAACCCGAGATCGAGGGGCATCACCCGCGCCGTGTGGCCCACCGCGGCCTTGATCCATTGCCGGTCGGCGTCGATGAAGTTGATATGCGCCATCGGCGTGCCGCAGGCCTGGGCGGCCATCTCGGCGATCTCGTCGAAGGCGCGCTCCGGGGGCGTGTCGAGGATGGCGTAGGCGTGCAGGGCGGCCAGCCGCCGGGGATGCTCTGGCTCGAAACCCGACCGGCGGGGCATTGTCTGGTTCGGCGACACGGGGGCGTCATAGCCTACGCCTTCGACCCCCCCAAGGGGTTCAATGCGACGGCGCGCCCCCGACAGGGCCAACGACGGGTTGCCGGGACCGCCCGCTCGCGCGGCGGGCGGCTATCTGCAATTGCAGATTGCACGCTCAGGGCCGCATCGCCGGCCGGTCCTGCGGCGCTCGGGAGCCGATCACGAGTTCGTGTTCCGGTCCGTTCCGCGAGGGGTCGCGACGACGGGGCGGATCAGGGCTGTGGATTGGATCGCCGCGCCCGGGAGCCGCGGCGGCCCATGCCGCGTTGGCCAGCGCTGAGGACACGGATTCGGACGGGCATGGCCAATCGCAGGTTGAAGCCGGGTACACAGCCGGGCGTCGAGGACGCGCCGCTGATGCCCACGGGGGCGCTGGCGGTGGCACTCCTGGGCTTCGCCGCGGGCGCCGGCCCGGTGGTCCACGTCGCCCGGGACGGCCGCCGCCTGGAGGATCTCGCCGCGACCCTCCGGGCCCTCGACCCCGAGATCCGGGTCGCGGTCTTCCCGGAATGGGACTGCCTGCCCTTCGACCACGCCTCGCCGTCCCGGGCCACGATGGGGGCCCGGGCCGCCGTGATGCGCTGGCTGACCGACCGCGCCGCCCTGCCGGATTTCGTGCTGACCACGGCGCCGGCCCTGGTCCAGCGGGTGCCCCCGCCGGAGACCTGGGCCTCGGCCCGGGTGACCCTGCGGGTCGGCGATCCGCTCGACGTCGCCGCGGCGACCGCCGACCTCAAGCGCCTCGGCTACATCCTCGACGAGCGGGTCGACGAGCCCGGCGAGATCGCCGTCCGCGGGCGGACCGTGGAGGTGTTCCCCGCCGCCGCGCCGCGCCCCTGCCGGATCGAGCACGCGGAGGGGCGCGTCGCCGCGATCCGCTCCTACGATCCGATCTCGCAGCGCTCGGTGGCGGAGGCGGACGAACTGGTGATCGATCCCGCCACCGAGATCGTCCTGGAACCGGGCTCCGGACAGAGTTTCGAGCCCTTCACGGGCCAGGAGCACCGGCTGGACCGCTACTATCCGCGCCTCGTCACGCTCCTCGACTACCTGCCCGAGCCGCGCCTCGTGGTCGAGGACGGCACGGAGGCCCGGATCGACGCCTTCTTCGAGCAGATGGAGGAGGCGCGGGGCCGGTTGAAGGCCCGCGACGGAAGGGGCACGGCGGGGGCGGGCCTCTACCTCACCCCCGCAGGGTGGCGGGAGATCGTGGCCGAACGGGGCCGGCTCGCCGCCACCGAGGCCGCCGGCGAGCCGCTGACGCTCCCGTCCTTCGCCCGGGAGCGCCGGCCGGGGACCGCCTTCGCCAAGGCGCTGCGCGCGCGGCTGAAGGCCGGCGACATCGTCGTCCTGGCGGGCACCCGCCAGCCCCTGCGGCGCCTCGTGCGCCAGGCCGGCCGGACCGCCGAGCGCCCGATCCGCCTGATCGACGCCTGGTCCGACGTCGCCGCGGCGGCACCGGGCGACGTCCTGGCCCTGGAGGCGCCGCTGGCGGCCGGGTTCCGGGTGCTCGGCCAGGGCGCCACCGTGATCGCCGCCGCGGACCTGTTCGGACCGGAGGCCGCGGTGGCCGGGGGCGTCCGGGCGATCCTGCCGATGGGCGAGGTCGACCTGCGCCCGGGCGACGTCGCCGTCGACCGCGACCGCGGCCTGTGCGTGTTCGAGGGGCTCGAGCCCGTCGCCACGCCGGGCGGCGAGCCCTCCGAGGCCCTGCGCCTGCGCTTTGCCGGCGGCGCGATCCTGATGGTGCCGGTGGCCCAGGCGGACCGGATCTGGCGCTACGGGCCGGAGCCCGACGCGGTCACCCTGGACAAGCTCGACGGCGGCACCTGGCCCCGGCGCCGGCTGGAGGCCGAGGCCACAATGGCCCGGACCGCCCGGCTCATGCTGGAGGCCGCCCGGGCCCGCCGGGAGACCGAGGCGCCGCTGCTGGCGCCCCCGCCCCAGGACATGGAGCGCTTCGCCGCCGGCTTCGGCTTCGCGCCGACCCCGGATCAGGCCGCCGCCGTCGACGCGCTGATGGCCGATCTTGCCTCCGGCCGGCCGATGGACCGGCTCGTCTGCGGCGATGTCGGCTTCGGCAAGACCGAGGTGGCCCTGCGCGCCCTGGCGGCCGCGATCTTCTCGGGAAAGCAGGCCGCGCTGATCGCCCCCACCACCGTCCTGGCGCGCCAGCACGCCGAGACCCTGCGCCGCCGCTTCGGCCGCTTCGGCGTGGAGGTGGCGCAGCTCTCGCGCCTCGTGGCCCCGGCCGAGGCCCGGCGGGTCAAGGCGGGGCTCGCCGACGGCACGATCCGGCTCGTGGTCGGCACCCATGCGCTGGCCGGCAGCAGCGTGCGCTTCGCCGATCTCGGCCTGACGGTGATCGACGAGGAGCAGCGCTTCGGCGCCCGGATGAAGGCCGACCTGCGCCGCCTCTCGGCGGGCGGCCACGTGCTGACGCTCACCGCCACGCCGATCCCGCGCACCCTCCAGGCGGCCCTGGTCGGGCTCCAGAGCCTCAGCGTGCTGGCCACGCCCCCGGCGCTCCGCCAGCCGGTCCGGACCGTGGTGGCGCCCTTCGACGCCGAGGCGGTCCGCGAGGCCCTGATCCGCGAGCACCGGCGGGGCGGCCAGAGCTTCGTGGTCTGCCCGCGCATCGAGGACATCACCCCCATGGCCGAGCACCTGCGCGGCCTCGTGCCTGGCCTCGACGTGCTGGTGGCGCACGGGGACCTGAAGCCCGCGGCCATGGACGAGGTTATGGTCCGCTTCGCCGACGGGGACGGCGACATCCTGCTGGCCACCGCCATCGTGGAGAGCGGGCTCGACGTGCCCCGGGCCAACACCATGCTGGTCTGGGAGGCCGCCCGGTTCGGCCTGGCGCAGCTCCACCAGCTGCGCGGCCGGGTCGGCCGCGGCCAGCGGCGCGGCGTCGTCCACCTGCTCAGCGACCCGGCCGCGCCGCCCCCGCCGGCAGCCCTGCAGCGCCTGCGCGCCCTGGAGGCCCTGGACCGGCTCGGCGCCGGCTTCGCGGTCAGCGCCCGGGACCTGGACCTGCGCGGCGCCGGCGACCTCGTCGGCGAGGACCAGGCCGGCCACGCCAAGCTGGTCGGGCTCGGCCTCTACCAGCACCTGCTGCAACTGGCGCTGACCGCCGCCAAGGGCGGCCGCGCCGAGGATTGGAGCCCGGAGATCGAGCTCGGGCTTCCGAGCCGGATCCCCGAGGATTACGTGCCGGAGCCTGAGATCCGCCTGAGCCTCTACACGCGCCTCCTGCGCCTGCGTGAGGCCGAGGCGATCGAGGCGCTGGCCGGCGAGGTCGAGGACCGGTTCGGGGCGCCGCCGGCGCCGATGCTCGCCCTGTTCGATCTCGCGCGGCTGCGCGCGGCCTGCTGTGAGCTCGGCGTAGCCCGGCTCCGGGGCGGGCCGCAGGGCGTCGCGGCCGATCTGAGGCCGGACCGTCCGCTCGCCGCGATGGCGGTGGCGGACGGGATCGTCCTGCGCGAGGGCCGCGTCGTCTGGAAGCGGCCCTGTCCCGATGCGGCTGCCTGCGCGGCCCTGGCGGCCGACCTCCTCGACCGCGTCCGCGCCGCTCGGGAGCGGGCCGGCTGAGCTTGCGCCGGACGCTTCAAAGGGTCACAGGCGGTCGCGCAGGCAACGCGAGAGGGAATGTCCCATGCATGTCACGATTGAGCAGGCCGACCGCGCCATCGCCGCCGCCCGGGCGAAGGCGGTGGAACTCGGCACCCAGATGTGCATCGCGGTGGTCGATTCCGGTGGCAACCTGAAGGCGTTCCACCGCATGGACGACGCCTGGGTCGGCTCCATCGACATCGCCCAGAAGAAGGCCAAAACGTCGGTGTTCTTCGGCATGATGACCGGCCAGATCGGCCAGCTGTCGCAGCCCGGCGGCCCGCTCTATGGAATCGAGCACTCGAACGACGGGCTGATCACCTTCCCGGGCGGGATCCCGATCGTCGATGCCGAGGGCGTGATGTCGGGGGCGATCGGCGTCAGCGGCTCCACCGTGGAGAACGACCACACGGTCGCGGAGGCCGGCGCCAAGGCCATCGGCCGCACCGAATTGCCGGCCCATCCCTGGCGGACCTGAGCCGACGGCCTCGTCCCAGCGGGCGGCCGCCGCGCCGGGGACGGGGGCTCAGGAGGCGCGCCGCGCCAGGGCGCGGCCGATGCCGAGCAGCAGCATCCCCGAGAGCAGGTGCAGGGCGGCGTCGCCGTGGTGCCCCAGGGCGGTATGGACAACCATGCAATGATCGGCCGCCGCGTCGAGATGCTCCAGCGGCGCCGGACGGCCCTCCCGCCGCGGCGCCGACGCGCCGTGCAGGTCGGTGATGTCGATATAGGCGCCGCGCCCGTGCAGGTTGCCGGTCTCGTCGGGTGCCAGCAGACCCCGGTTGAGGATCCAGCGGGTCTCGCCCGCCCCGGTCAGGATGCGGAACTCGAGGGAGACCGGTCCGCCCGTCCGCCGGAGGTTCCGGATCGTATCGAAGACCCAGGCGCGATCCTCCGGATGGATCCGCCCGAGGGCCACGGCGAGGGGCACGGGCTTGCCCGCCAGCTCGGAATCGCCCGCGAGCAGGGATGCGGCGCCCCGGTCGAGCACGGATCGGCTGGCGGCGACATCCGTATCCCAAGTGCCGACGAACCCCGCGGCCTGCAGGGCCGTGGCTGTCGTGGAAGCCAGAAGCATCGGAACTCCTCAAACCCGCATTCGGCCGACGATCGCTCCGCGGTTCGAGCAACCATCCGACCGGCGGTCTGTGACGTCAATGTCCGGACACGGCAGGCGCAGCAGACCTTTCGAGGTACCGAACACGGTGTCACGAAATACTACATGAATCAACTTTCGATCCGATTCCGGAAATTGCGGGACCTGTCAGGACATCGGAAGATCCGGATCGGCCGAGGCGGTCGACTGTTCCAGCGATACGCCGGGGCGTGCGGCGGGTCGATGCCCGGGGCCGGATTCCGGGGCCGCCGCGTCCCTGGTGCGGATCCCGATCGCGGCCTAACCTCGTGCCTTCCGCAAAGGGGCATCGCATCGTGGATCGCACCAACCTCCCGCTCTCGCAGGATCGGCTCTGGGACAGCCTCATGGAACTCGCCCGGATCGGGGCGCTGCCCAACGGCGGCAACGATCGCCAGACCCTGACCGACCGCGACGCCGAGGGCCGCGCCCTGTTCCGGCGCTGGGGCGAGGCGGTGGGGCTGACCCTCACCGTGGACAGGATCGGCAACATGATCTTCCGCCGGCCCGGGCGGGATCCGGACGCGGCCCCCGTGGCCATCGGCAGCCACCTCGACACGCAGCCCACCGGGGGCAAGTTCGACGGGCCGCTCGGCGTGCTCGCAGGCCTGGAGATCATGCGCGCCCTGCACGAGGCCGGGATCGAGACCGAGGCGCCGCTCCTGCTGATCAACTGGTGCAACGAGGAGGGCGCGCGCTTCGCGCCGCCCATGAGCGGCAGCGGCGTCGCCATGGGCATCGTCCCGGAGGCCGACGTGATGGCGACCCGGGACCTCGCCGGCGCCGTCTTCGGCGACGAGCTCCGGCGGATCGGCTGGCAGGGCGCGGCGGATCCCGCGGCCCTGCGCGGGCTCGGCGCCTATTTCGAGCTGCATATCGAGCAGGGCAAGTGCCTGGAGGATGCGGGCCTGACCATCGGGGTGGTCGACCGGGCGCTGGCCCAGATCTGGTACGAGATCACCGTTTTGGGCGAGGAGGCCCATGCCGGCAGCCCCATGGCCGGGCGCCGCGACGCCATGATGGCCGCGGCGGCACTGATCGCGTCGCTCGAAGCGATCGCCCACGACGCGGTCGGCGAGGGCGGCGAGCGCGGCCGGGCCACCGTGGGGGTGCTGACCGCGGAGCCTTCGAGCCGCAACATCACCCCGGGCCGGGTCTGGTTCAGCCTCGACACGCGCCACGGCGACACGGCGCAGCTCGAAGCGATGCGGGCGCGGATCCTGGCCCGGGCCGACGCGCTGGCGGCGGAGCGCGGCGTGACGATCCGCGTCGCGGAGTTCTGGCGCGCACCGCCGACCGCCTTCGATCCGGTTCTGGTCGACCGGGTCCAGGCGGCCGCCGAGGCGCGGGGCCATGCCTGGACGCGCATGCCGACGGCGATCTACCACGACGCCGTCTATTGCGCCCGCGCGGTCCCCGCGGCCCTGGTGTTCTGCCCCTGCCACGGCGGCATCAGCCACAATGAGGCCGAGAGCATCACGCCGGCCTGGGCCGGAGCCGGGATGGAGGTTCTGGCCGACGCGGTTCTGGCCACCGCCCGGATCGTGCGCAGCTGAGGGAACGGTTCCGCCATGCCCGACGACAACGTCATCCGCCCGGCCTTCGGGGCCGTGCGCCGGCCCGCGCCGGCCGGCCAGGCCGAGGCCGACCCGCCGCCCCTGCGCGTCTTCGGCACGGGGGCCGGCCACCGGGTCGGCCTGATCCGGGACCGGGCGGCCGCGGAGGGCGACGTGTTCCGGATCGTGGTCGGGCCGGAGGACGCGCCGTTCGTCGAGACCGTGGCGCTGCTGCCGGCCACCGCCGAGGCGGAGGCCGAGGCCGAGCGGATCGGCTTCGCGATCCTCCGGACCCTGGAGGTGGTCGAGGGCGCGCCCTAGCCGCAGCCGGTCCCCGCGGCGGCGGTCTGCGCGGGGGGCAGGACGGGATGCCAGCCGGGCCCGGACGGGCACCGGCGCGCCGGGAGGGACGCATGCGTGAGGGCAGGGTCAGCAGCACGGAGATCGCGATCCCGGCCCGGGCCGGGATGGTCTGGTCGGTGCTGACCGACCTGGACGCCTACCCGGCCTGGAACCCGTTCATCCGCCGGGCGGAGGGCCCGCTGCGGGCGGGCGCGCGCTGGAGCCTGGAGCTGACCCTGAACGGCCGCACCTACCGGACGGTGCGGGTGCAGGTCACCGCTTGGGAGCCCGGCCGGCGGCTGACCTGGCGCGGCGGCATCCCGATGCCGCCGCTGATCACCGGCACGCACGATTTCCGGATCACCGAGACCCGGCAGGGCGTCGGCCTCGTCCAGGCGGAAACCTTCGCGGGCTGGCTCGCCCCCATCCTGTTCCCGCGGCTGCGGGCCCGCACGCAGGCCCGGTTCGCCGAGATGAACGCCGCCCTGCGGGACGAGGTCGCCCGCCGGCTGGCCGAGACCGCCTGACCGCGCCCCGTCCGGGGCGCGGTCCGGTCACTCGATCGGCTTGGGCTTGATCACGGGCGAACGGGTCAGGCTCTGGATCTCGCGGCCCGGCCGCCCGGACTTGCGGGCGATCTCCTCCTCCTGCTCGGCGATGAGCTGGCGGGCCGGCTCGTCACCGTCCAGGCCGCCCAGGATCTCGACCGGCACCCGCCGATTCGAGGCCCGGGAGCCGTCGGTGTAGACGATATCGAACAGAACAAAGCCCCGCTCCTGCGGTCTCGACTTGATGCGCTTGGCCATAGGTGCTGATACGCCGCCGGAATCGGTCGCGGCAAGCCGCAGCGGCGGGCGGGGGTTGCGCGGTGCGCACATGCCGCGCCCGGTGCGCCCTGGCCGATCCGCAGTGATCCCCCGCGTCGTCCCGCACGAAGGCCGCCGGCCTTCGGTTCGGGACGGCGCGGCCCAGAAAACCGGAATCCCGGCCCCGATCCGGGCCGGCCCCCAAGCCAACCGAGGACGCCGTCCGTGATACCCTGGGTTCATCTCGATACCGGATCCGTGCCCGGCGGCGGCACCGACCTGCGCCTGATGCGGCGCGGCGAGGAGTTCGCGATCCTGGCCGACACGATCGAGCTGATGAACAACCGCCGCAGCGGCTCCGAGGTGGCGCTCGCGGCGCTGACCTGCGCGCGGCTGGCGGACCGGCCCCGGGCCCGGATCCTGATCGGCGGCCTCGGCATGGGCTTCACCCTGCGGGCGGCCCTGGAGAATCTCGGCCCCGAGGCGCGGGTGGTGGTGGCCGAGCTGGTGCCGGCGGTGATCGCCTGGGCCCGGGGCCCGCTGGCCCACGTCTTCGCCGGCTGCCTGGACGATCCCCGGGTCGACCTGCAGGAGGCCGACGTGAACCGCCTGATCCAGGCGGCGCCGGCGCGCTACGACGCGATCCTGCTCGACGTCGACAACGGCCCGGAGGGCCTGATGCGCCGCTCCAACGACCGGCTCTACGACAGCTGGGGCCTCAAGCGGGCCCATTGGGCGCTGCGGCCGGGGGGCATCCTGGGGGTCTGGTCGGGGGCCCCGGACCGGAAATTCAAGAGCCGGATGCAGCGCTCCGGCTTCGACGTGGACGAGCGGCGCGTCCATGCCAGCGGCCGCGGCAGCGGTCCCAAGCACGTGGTCTGGCTCGGGACGCGGGGCGCGGCGCCGGGGGCTCCGGCCGTCCCCGGCCGGCCGGAGAAAACCCGCTGATCCGGCGCGCTGCCGCTCACGGTCGCACCCCCTATCCCGGCACCGCGAGGTTCCGCACATTCCCCCCATGGGTGCGAATGACGGGCCTCTCTACACGGTCGAGGTCAGGCCGAGCCGGCACGATCCGGGCCGCTTCACCTGGGCGATCCGCGACCGCGGCAAGCTGGTCCGGGGGTCGTACCGCCCGCACGCCTCCGAGCACGCCGCCCGCGCCGTCGCCCTGGCCGAAGTCGAGCGGCTGATCGGGCATGACGGGCGGTCGGGGAGCGCCTGACACCCCCGCGCGCGTCCCGGCCCGGGCGCTGTCATCCAATCGTCGCAGACGGGCCAGAAAGGCACTCGCTGCAGCCGAGGCAGAGAGGGCTCCATGGACTTCCACCGTCGCTTCACGGTCCTGATGTGCGCCCCGGCCTTCGATCCGGACGACCTAGAGGGCGCGCGCGTCGCCCAGATCGTGGCGGCGGTCGAGCATCGCGGGTTCGAGGTGGTGCGCGCCCGGCGGGTCGAGGACGCGGCCATCGCCGTGCAGACCGACGCGGCGGTGGGCTGCCTCGTGGTCGACTGGGGCAAGCGCGGCCTCGACGGCAAGGCCGCCGCCCTGATCGACATGATGCGCAAGCGCGGCCTGGAGATGCCGATCGTCATCATGGTCCGCCGCAAGCGGCTGGAGGACATCCCGGTCGAATTGCTCGACTTCATCGACGGCTACATCTTCCTGGCGGAAGAGACCCCCGAATTCATCGCCCGCGGCCTGGTCAGCCGGGTCACGCAATACGCCCAGACCCTGAAGACGCCGTTCTTCGGCGCGCTGGTCGACTATGCCGAGAAGGGCAACCAGCTCTGGACCTGCCCGGGCCACAACGGCGGCATTTTCTACAACCGGTCGCCGATCGGCCGGATCTTCGTCGAGCATCTCGGCGAGGCGATCTTTCGCGACGACCTCGACAATTCGGTGCTCGATCTCGGCGATCTGCTGACCCACGAGGGTCCGGCGCTCAAGGCCCAGAAGGAGGCCGCCAAGATCTTCGGGGCGGAGAAGACCTACTTCGTCCTCAACGGTACCTCGGCCTCCAACAAGATCGTGCTGTCCTCCCTGGTGGCCGAGGACGACCTGGTCCTGTTCGACCGCAACAACCACAAGGCGGCCCATCACGGCGCCCTGTTCCTCGGCGGCGGCATCCCGATTTTTTTGGAAACGGACCGGAACGCCTACGGCTTGATCGGTCCGATCTATCATGAGGCCCTGGACGAGACGCGTATCCGCGAGAAGATCCGCCGCAACCCGCTGGTGACCGACCCGGAGGCCTGGCGCCGGGAGCGGCCGTTCCGGGTCGCGGTGATCGAGCAATGCACCTACGACGGCACGATCTACGACGCGCAGGTGATCCTGGAGAAGATCGGCCACCTCTGCGACTACATCCTGTTCGACGAGGCCTGGGCGGGCTTCATGAAGTTCCACCCGCTCTACGCAAGGCGCTTCGCCATGGGGCTGACCGGCCTCGACGAGACCTCGCCGGGCATCGTCGCCACGCAATCGACCCACAAGCAAGTCGCGAGCTTCTCCCAGGCCTCGCAGATCCACACGCGGGACGGGCATATCCGCGGTCAGACACGGCGGGTCGAGCACAAGCGGCTCAACGAGAGTTTTCTGGTCCACGCCTCGACCTCGCCGTTCTACCCGCTCTTCGCCTCCCTCGATGTCGGCGCCCAGATGATGAAGGGGCGCTCGGGCATGATCCTGTGGGACGACACGATCCGGCTGGGGATCGAGTGGCGCAAGAAGGTCCGGGCGATCCGTCGGGAATTCGAGGAGCACGAGCGCGACCCGGCCCGGCGCTGGTTCTTCGACCCGTTCGTGCCGGACGTGACCGTGAACGCCGACGGGGCCGAGGTGCCCTGGGAGAGCGTGGCGACCGACGAACTCGCCGCCACCCCCCGGCACTGGGAGCTGAAGCCGGGCGCGCGCTGGCACGGCTTCACCCACGTGGCCCCGGGCTACGCCATCACCGACCCGAACAAGCTCACCGTGCTGACCCCGGGCTTCGACCGGAAGACCGGCGCCTATGCCGATCACGGCGTGCCGGCGCCGATCGTGGCCCAGTACCTGCGTGAGAACCGGATCGTCGCCGAGAAGAACGACCTGAACTCGCTGCTCTTCCTGCTGACCCCGGGGGTCGAATCCTCCAAGGCCGGCACGCTGATCTCGGGCCTCGTCGCCTTCAAGCGGCTCCACGACGACAACGTCCCGCTGGAGGAGGCCATGCCCGAATTCGTGGCGCGCCGGCCGAACCGCTACCGCGGGGTGCGCCTGCGCGAGCTCTGCGGCGAGTTCCACGCCTTCCACCGGGAGGCCGGCACCTCGGCGCTGCAGCGGCGCCAATTCGCCCCCGAGCACCTGCCCGAGATGGTGATGGCGCCCAAGCGCGCCGCCCAGATGCTGACCCGCAACAAGGTCGATTACGTGCCGATCGCCGAGGCCGAGGGGCGGATCGCCACCACCCTGATGCTGGTCTACCCCCCGGGCATCGGCACGATCCTGCCCGGCGAGCGGCTGGACGAGCGGGCCAAGCCGATGCTCGACTATTTCAAGATGTTCGAGGCCTCCGCCAACCTGTTCCCGGGCTTCGAGGCCGAGATCCAGGGCGTCTACCGGGAGGTCGACCCGGACGGGCGGATCCGCTTTCACACCTACGTGGTCCGAGAGGGCGCCTAATGGAGATCGAGGTCGAGACCCCCGGCCCGCCGGTCGCGCAACCCTGCCCGGACATCGTCATCCGCGCCTCCTCGGACGCCGATGTCGAGGCGATGGTGGCGATCTACGAGCACCACATCAGCAAGGGCGTGAGCGATGTCGGCGTCGCCGAGGAGGACCGCCTGCTCCCCGACGATCTGAAGCGGCGGCGCAAGACCATGCGCAAGAAGCGCCTGCCCCACCTCGTGGCCGAGCGCGCCGGCCAGGTCGCGGGCTACGCCTACGCGGTGCCGTTCCGGAAGCGCCCGGCCTACCGCTACACCCTCAAGCACTCGATCTACGTGCATCCCGACCACCTGCATGCCGGGATCGGGCGCCGCCTCCTGCCGGCCCTGATCGAGGCCTGCGCGGCCGGCGGCTACCGCCAGATGATCGGCTACATCGACGCCGAGAACGCCGCCTCCCTGCGCCTCCACGAGGCCTGCGGCTTCGTCCAGGCGGGCTATCTGCGGGCGGTGGCGTTCAAGTACGGCCACTGGTCGGACAGCGTGATGGTTCAGCGGGCGCTCGGCACGGGATCCGAGGACCGGCCCGGGGCGTAGGGCGTAGACCCGGCGGGCGCGCCACCACGCTCGGCCTGCCGATAAAACAGGCGCCGACTGCACGCCGTCCCCATCCGCCCGACCCGGCGATGTCTGGGCATCGGACGAACCCGTCCGTTCCGCTACCGCTGCCCCTTGCGACGGGGCCGTGCCGGTGCCCTGCGCGTGATCCGCATCCCATCCGGTGACAGCACATCGGGGGCCGCCTCAAACCCTGAGGCGACCGGCATTGGCGCCGAACCGACAGTCGTTTCGGGGGGCTTGCCGATCCCGGCCGCGTCCAGCCGGTCATTGTGACATTTCAATCACGGCCTGAGAGGAAAACCGCGTCCTCGGCGGGAACCACCCCATGACCTCCCGAAGGCTGGCGGGCGAAGACGCGCCCAAATCACGCCACTCAAGAATATAGTCGGCTGCCCATTACGAGACCGGCGGTCGGAATTTTAATATCGTACAAAATCTGTAAAATTTCCTATTTCATGATACGATCGTGTAATGATCGTAGGCGGTGGCTTGCGATTTGGCATTTTATTCCACCTAATCTCCGTCGTTTTAGGCGAATGCCTTCCCGATCGCCCGGATCTACCTCGATCACGGTGGGAAAAGCACGGTGTTGCATCGCTATCGACAGATTTTCAGGTGCTTCATGATGCGCGTACAGACTGGATTCCGAAACGGCACACCTGCTGAAACCAATCGGCGTCGATCGATTACGACCGCCCTGCGACGGTCGAGCTTCGGCTTGGCGGCCCTGAGCGCATCGATCTCGCACCACGCCCTGGCGCAGAGCCTGGCCGCCACCGACCCAGCGAGCTGGCGCACGAAGGAATACCAGGTCGATTGGGGCCTGGAGGCGATACACGCTGCCGATGCCTATGCGGCCGGCTATACCGGCCTCGGCGTCACGGTCGGCGTCGTCGATTCAGGCTTTTTCCAGTCTCATTCGGAATTCGCCGACGGCCGCGTCAAGCCGGTGTCGATCACCGGAACCTTCGGGTCGGACGGATTTTATTTCATGGATTGGTTTGGGAACCCGATTAATCGGTCTCCGCAACCAAGTTACTTTAAGAAAGGCGATTCTTATTCTGTCCCTGGGCCATATAACGGCGCCTATAACGATTCGCACGGAACACACGTGACCGGGACGATCGCGGCCTCCCGGGATGGCGACGGCATGCACGGCGTGGCGTTCAACGCCAATGTCTATGTCGCCAACACGCAGTCGACCGACAAGATGACCTATGGCGCCAATGCTGATTACGCCTACTTTAAGAATGCCTATGCCAGCGTCTCCGCGGCTGGCGCACGGGTGATCAACACATCCTGGGGCAACGCACCGCCTTCGGACGACTATAACAGCCTGTCGGGATTGAGGAGTTCCTACGCCAAGTTTCTCGGCAAGAAAACCTATTTTGATGCCCTCGATGAAGTCGCCAAGCAGTATGATACCATTTTGGTGTTTGCCGCAGGAAACACACGCAGCAGCAACCCAGATATTCGAGCCGTCCTTCCTTACTTTCGGCCCGACATCGAGCGGAATTGGGTTGCCGTCGGAGCGACCCGGAAAGGCGACAATGGTCAGTCCGATCCTGGCAGCGTCGTACTCGATCAATATTCTGTAAGGGCGGGATCCAGTAAATATTGGTATATCGCCGCTCCCGGCAGTGCGATCACCAGTACGGCGGCGCATTGGTCAACAGGCGACGCCTGGGATCCGAAGAGCTGGCACATCGATCCGGGCAACCAGACCGGCTACGCGACGATCAACGGCACGTCGATGGCGGCGCCGCATGCCACGGGGGCGCTGGCCGTGATCCTGCAGCGCTATCCGTACATGACCAACGAGCAGGCCCGGGACGTCCTGCTGACCACCGCCTATCACCGGGATGCCGTCCAGGGCACGCCCGACGCCAACCCGAATGCCCCCAACGCCGTCTGGGGCTGGGGCGTGATCGACCTCGCCAAGGCCATGCGGGGACCGGGACAGTTCCTCGGCCCCGTCGCGGCCAACCTCCCGGACGGCACGAACGACACCTGGTCCAACGCCATCTCCGAGGACGCCCTGGTCCAGCGCAAGCAGGAGACCGACGCCGAGGCCGCCTGGGCGACCCGCAAGGCCGCCCAGGACCCGAAGCTGAATCTCGCCGCACTGCAGGCCGCCCTCCCGGCGACCCGCGCCACCCTCGACGCCGTCGTCACGGCGCTGCGCAGCCGAAGCCAGGCCGCCTTCCTCGCATCCGTGACCGCAAACGACGCCGACCCCGTCGGCAGCAGGGTCCTGGCCGCGTTCCTCAATGCGCGGAGTTACTGGCCTTACTGGCCGTTCACCAATCTCTCGGGCAACACCCGCGCCGCCATCGGCAACCAGCTGGCCAGCTACCTCGCGGACCCGAACGGCGCCCAATACACCCAGATCGCCGCCGGCATCGCCGCCGCGTGGCAGACCGAGGTGCAGGTCGAGACCACCCGCATCGCCGCCTTCGCCGGCATCCCGACCCGGGGCAGCCTGATCAAGCTGGGCGCGGGCACGCTGACGCTGGCCGGGACCAACAGCTATTCCGGCGGCACGACCGTGGCGGGCGGGACCCTGTCGGTGTCGCGCGAGGCCAATCTCGGCGCCGCCGGGGCGCCCCTGACCTTCGACGGCGGCGTCCTCCAGATCACCGGCACCGGCTTCACCGCCACGGCGCGGCCGATCACCTGGGGCCGGAACGGCGGCGGCCTCGATATCGCCGACCCGGCCAACGGCTTCACCCTCGCCCAGGCGCTCGCCGGATCGGGCGGGCTGGCCAAGCTCGGGGCCGGCACCCTCACGCTCGCCGGCACCAACACCTACACGGGCGCCACCACCGTGGCGGCCGGGACCCTCCTGGCCCGCGGCGGCCAGGCGATCGGCGATCGCAGCGCCGTCACGGTCGCGTCCGGCGCGACCCTGGCGCTGGCCGACGCCGAGACCGTCGGCTCGCTCGCCGGGCAGGGCCGCGTCGCCCTCGGATCCGCCCGCCTCACCGCCGGCGGCGACGACAGCTCCACCACCTTCGCCGGCACGCTCGACGGCGCCGGCGGCCTGACCAAGGCCGGGGCCGGCACCCTGACGCTCGCCGGGGCCAACACCTATACCGGCGGCACCACCATCGCGGCCGGGACCCTCCAGATCGGGGCCGGCGGCACGACCGGCAACGGGCCGATCCGCAACGCCGGGCAAGTCGCCGTCACCGGGCCGGTCTCCTCCGATGCCGGCTTCCCCAACGCCGCCCAGGCCAGCCTGACCGTCACCGGCCGCTACGGCCTCGCCGGGGGGCTCGACAATGCCGGCACCGTCGCGGTCGCGGAGGGCGGCCGCCTCCTGGCCGGGCGCATCGCCAATGCCGGGCTGCTCACCGTCGCCGCCCAGGGCAGCGTCGTCGACGACCTCGTCAACACCGGCCGCCTGGTCAATGCCGGCGCCTACACGGCCGACGCCGTCAACGCCGCCGGGGCGACGCTCGTCAACACCGGCACGTTCGCCACCGTCTCGGCGCCCTTCGCCAACGCCGGCACCCTGGTCACCACCGGCAGCCTCACCGGCGGGCTGACCAATACCGGCTTCGTCCAGGCCGCGGGCGTGCTCGCCGGGCCGGTCGCCAACGCCCCGGGGGCGATGGTCGCGCTCACGGGCCCGACCGCCGGCCTCACCCGGCTGACCAACGACGGCGCGTTCGACCTCGGCGGCACCGCGCTCACCGTCGGCGCGCTCACCGGCACGACGGCGGCCGCGACCCTCGGCAACGGCCAGCTCACGGTCGGCACCGACGGCAGCTCGACCGGCTACGCCGGGCAGATCGTCGACGGCGCCGGCCCGACCAGCCTGACCAAGCTCGGCGCCGGCACCCTGACGCTCACGGGCGCCAACAGCCTCTCCGGCCCGGTCAGCGTGCGCGGCGGCGAACTCGCCGTCACCGGCGGCCTGCCCAACGCCGCCGTGTCGCTCGGCGCCGGCAGCCGGCTCACCGGCGCGGGCTGGTTCGGCAGCCTCGCCCTGGGCGCGGGCAGCACCCTCGCCCCGGGGGCCGGGCCGGGGGCGCTCGGCCGGATCGCCGTCGCCGGCAGCCTGACCCTGGCGCCGGGATCGGTCTACCGGGTCGACGCCACCCCGGACGGCCGCTCCGACCGGGTCGCGGTCGGCGGCACCGCCACGGTGGCGGGCGCCCGGGTCGAGGCGGTGGCCGGCACCGGGCTCTACGCGCCGCGCACGCGCTACACGATCCTGAGTGCCGCCGGCGGCGTGCAGGGCCGGTTCGCCGGGGTGTCGAGCACCTTCGCGTTCCTGACCCCGTTCCTGGCCTACGCCCCGGACGCGGTCGTCCTGACGCTGGCGCGCAACGACCTGGACTTCGCCGCGGTGGCGCGGACCCGCGACCAGCGCGCGGCCGCCGGGGCGGTTCAGGCCGGGGCGGTCGGCTCGGTCCTCTACGACGCGGTGGCGGTGCTGTCGGCGCCCCAGGCCCGGGCGGCGTTCGCGGCCCTGTCGGGGGACGGCCATGCCAGCCTGGCCGCGACCGCCTTCGCCGGGGCCGGGCTGGTGCGCGAGGCGGTGCTCGACCGGCTGCGCTGGGACGGCGCCCCGGCGGCGCGGGAGTACGGCAGCCTGCCGGCGACCGACGCGGCCGACCGGCCCGGGTCGCCGGCGCCGGGGGTGGTCCCGGTGCGGCGCGCGCAACCGGAGCCGGTGAACCTGTGGGGCCAGGGCCTGGGCAGCCTCGGCCACGCCCGGGCCGACGGCAACGCCGCCGGGCTGTCGCGCCAGAGCGCGGGCTTCGTGATCGGGATCGACGCCCGCCTGGACGGGCTGGGCGCCGAGGGGCTGGGCTCCGAGGGCCTGCGGCTGGGGGCGGTCGGGGGCCATGTCGAGACCAGCTTCGCCAGCCCCGGCCAGGTCCAGACCGGGACGCTGGCGAGCACGTTCGGGGGCGTCTACGGCAGCCTCGGGGCGGGCCCGGCGGTGCTGCGGTTCGGGGCGCTGGCGGCGGACGAGCCGGCGCGGCTGCGGCGGGTGGTGGCGTTCCCCGGCCTGACCGACACGCCGACCGCCCGCACCGGCGGGCGCAGCGTCCAGGGCTTCGGCGAGGCCGGCTACCGGATCGCGCTCGGCGCCGGGGCGGCGCTGGAGCCGTTCGTGGGCGCCGGCGCGGTGGCGCTGGGCCGCGACCGCTTCGCCGAGCAGGGCGGGGCGGCCGCGCTGACGGGGGCGGCACGCGGGAGCCTGCTGCCGACGGCGACCGCGGGCCTGCGCGCCGAGGCCCGGCTCGATCCGGAGGCGGCGCTGCCGGTGTCGGTGCACGCGCTGGCCGGCTACCGGCGGACCTTCGGCGACGGGGTTCCCGCGGCGGCGCTGGCGTTCCGGGGCACCGGCGCCCGGTTCGTGAGCGCCGGCCTGCCGATCGACCGCGACGCGCTGGTCGCCGAGGCCGGCCTGGCGGTGCTGATCTCCCCCGCCGCCTCGCTGGGCCTGTCCTACACCGGCCAGATCGGCGCCCGTGCCCAGGACCACGCCGCACAGGGCTCCTTCACGTACAGGTTCTGAACGGGCGCGGGCCGTACCGATCTCCCGGCACGGCCCGTACCGGTCCGGTCAGTCCCGGCGCTCGAAGGCGCCCGCGATGGTGAGGTGCAGGTCGTCGCCGATTAGCGGCTCGTAGGTCGTCACCCCGAACGCGGAGCGCTTGAGCGTGCCGGTGGCGTCGAAGCCGACCGTGACCTTCTTGCTCAGCGGGTTGACGCCGGCCCCGACCAGGGTGACGTCGAGCGTCACCGGCTTGGTCACGCCGTGGAACGTGAGGTTGCCGGTCACCTTCGCCCTGTCCTTGCCCTCGGGGGCGACCTTGGTCGAGACGAAGGTGATGTCGGGGAACTTGGCCGCGTCGAGCCATTGGTCGCCCTTCAGCTCGGCGGTGAGCTTGGCGCTGGTGGTGGCCACCGAGGCGACCGGGATCCTGATCGAGAGCTTGGCGGCCGTCAGGTCCTTCGGCTGCAGGTCGAGGGTGCCGGACACGTCCGAGAAGCCGCCGGCATAGTTCGAGAAGCCCATATGGGAGACCCGCCAGCCGACCTGGGTGTGGTCGGGATCGGCCACGTAGGCGCCGGCCTGGACCTGGGCCGGATCGCGGGTCGCGGGGGTCTGGGCCAGGGCCGGGTCGGCGACGAGGAGGGCCAGAAGGCCGGAGGCGAGAAGCGACTTCACTGCAAACTCCCATGGGCGCGGCGGTACGGGCCGATTCGGCACGCCGCAGGGCTCCTGTAGCGCCGTTCACGGCCACGGTTGAGCCTGCTATCCGGAACCCCATGGTTGCGAGAACGGAAACCTTCCGGGGCGGACTCGACGACGTGCGCGCCTTCTGCGCGGTCGTCGATCTCGGCACGGTCACGGCCGCCGCGGCGAGCCTGCGGCAGACGAAGGGCAGCGTCAGCCGGCGGGTCTCCCGCCTGGAGCGGGCGCTCGGCGCCCGGCTGATGGCGCGCACCTCGCGGGCCGTCTCGCCGACCGCGGAGGGGCTCGCCTTCTACGCCAAGGCGCAGGAGAGCCTGGCGCTCCTCGACGAGGCCGCCGAGACCGTCCGCGATGCGCAGACGGTGCCGGCCGGGCACCTGCGGATCACCACCTCCATCGATTTCGGCATCGAGGTGATGCCCGAGATCGTCGCGAGCTTCCGGACCGCCTATCCGCAGATCACCGTGGAGATGCTGAACACCGACGCGCGCCTCGACCTGGCGGCCAACCGGATCGACCTCGCCCTGCGGCTCGGCGGCGCCGAGGAGACCGGCTACCACGCCGCGGTCCTGGCGACCCTGGCGGTGGGCCTCTACGCCGCCCCGGCCTACCTGCGGCGGCGGCCGGCCCCGGCGACCGTCACCGCGCTGCGCGACCACGACCTGATCCTCGCCCGCGAGCGATTCGGTGCGGCGGCGCTGGCCCTGACCGACGGCAGGGGCCGCACCGAGCCCCTGTCGGTGACCCCGGCGATCCGGGTCAGCGACTTCGCGACCGCGCACCGGCTGACCCTGGCGGGGGCCGGGATCGGCCATCTTCCCACCCTGGTCGCCGCCCGGGCGGTGGAGTCGGGCCAGCTCCAGCGCGTGCTGGCGCCCTGGGCGACCCGCGGCGCGGCCCTGCGCGCCGTCACGCTGGCCGGGCGCGTGTTGCCGGCCCGGGTCCAGGTGTTCCGCGCGCATGTGCGCGACGCGCTGGCGGCCCGCGACGGTGCGCACGAGGCTGAGGATTTAGAGGCGAATACAGTTGAAATTCAGATGGTTGCAGTAGATCGATCGTAGATATTGCCAGATCGATAAAATTCTAACGCGCTGCTTATCGATCCGGTGAGGGGCCTCGGCCACGATGCGGTGCAGCAGATCCTGGACCGCCCGGCGACCGATCCCGGTGGTCCGGGACGCGTCGAACCCGTGTGGACGCCGTCATGCCCCCTCGCAGCAGGAGCCTGCGCTCCCTTCTCCTCATCGGGACGCTCGCGCTGGTCGGGTCGGGGGCCGCGCTGGAGACGGCCCGGGCGACGCTGTCGAGCGGGGCCCGGATCGTGCTGCAGAAGGGGCGCCAGTACCTGCCCACCGACCTGTACCTGCGCCGGGGCGACACGGTCACCCTGCGCAACGGCGACGAGAGCCTGACCCACCACGCCTTCATCGAGGCGGACCGGTTCGCGTTCGATGCCGGCGACCAGGAGCCCGGCACCGAGACGCGGCTGACGCTGGCCGAGCCGGGGGATTTCGTGATCCAGTGCGGCATTCACCCGAAGATGAAGCTGACCCTCCACGTCGAGTAGGCGCCGGGTCCCGACGGGAAAACCGGGGCGTCGACGCCGCGCCGCCGGCCCCACCGCCCGCGGCACCGCGAGATCGCGCGGTTCCGTGCAGGTCGGATCCGCCGCCGCGGCCATGCCGGACAGACAACCTACCGACAGAAAAAAGGCCACTCCCGAAGGAGCGGCCCGAAGTCTAGGGAGGAAACGCCCAAGAAGGGCAACGGGATCGCGACGCCATCGCCATCCCGCAACGCACAGATAGGATATCGCATTGCGGCACGCAACGGTCTCAAGGCCGTTCAGGCATGCATAGGTGGCGGAGCTATAGCCATAACCCATGTCTTCATCGCATGGCACTGCGGCCGTCCGCGGGATCGGCATCGGAACGTCCGGTACGCGGGCCGTGCTCCGGGCCGCGCCCTCTCCGACGGTGTCCGCTGCGGTGCAGCAGGACGGGCCGGTTGGTGTTCCGGGCCGTGGCCGTCCCGGTCCCGCGTTCATCGCGCGCCTGACGGCCCGCGCCGGTGCGGCCAGACCTCCGGATTGACCAGCCCGCCCGGCTGCCGGCCGGCCAGGACGTCGACGACGCGGCCCGCGGCGGTCTCGGCGGTGCGGATCAGGGCCGCCTCGGTGGAGCCGCCGACATGGGGCGTCAGGATCGCGCGCTCCTGGCGGGCCAGGGGATGGCCGGACGGCAGCGGCTCCTGCGCGAAGACGTCGAGCCCCGCCCCCGCGATCGTGCCGGCCTCCAGGGCCTCCACCAGGGCGGCCTCGTCGATGAGCCCGCCGCGGCTGGTGTTGATCAGGAACGCGCCCCGCTTCATCCGGGCGAGCTGGTCCCGGCCGATCAGGCCGCGGGTGCCCTGGGTCAGCGGCAGGTGCAGCGAGACGATGTCGGCCTCCGCCAGGAGGGCGTCGACCGAGGCGGTGCGCAGGGCGCCGGCCTCGGTGAAATCGGTCTCCGGGCGGCTCGGCCCGTAGGCCAGCACCCGCAGGCCCAGAGCGGCGCCGAGCCGGGCGGTCGCCTGACCGATCGCCCCGAAGCCGATCAGGCCGAGCGTCAGCCCGGCGAGCTCGATCAGCCGGGTGGTGAACTTGAAGCTGTCGTCGCCCCGCCGGACCGACCGGTCGGCGGCGGGCAGGGCTTTCGCCAGGGCGAAGATCAGCGCCAGCGTCTGCTCGGCCACCGAGACGGCGTTGGCCCCGGGCGTGTTGACCACCACGATTCCCGCCTCGGTCGCCGCCGCCTTGGCCACGTGGTCGGTGCCGGTCCCGTGCACGCCGATCACCCGCAGGTCCGGCGCCGCCGCGATGGCCTGGGCCGGGAAACCGGTGTTGCGGGTGATGACGGCGACGCAGCCGGCGACGTCGCGGGCCAGGCTCTCGGCGTCGGTGCCGCCGGCCGGGCGCGGCTCCAGCCCGGCCGCGCGCAGCCGGTCGAGGCCCGCCGCGTGGATCGGCTGAACGATGAGGCAGGGACCGGTGATCACGGGAGAGGCAGCCTCTGCGGACGGGCGAGCGGGGGACGGCAAGTCGTTTGCCGCGCGCGTCTTGGGCGCTCCGCGCCGGGGTGGCAACCGGTTCGATGGCAGTGGATCTCCGAGCCGCCGCGCGCCGACGGGGCAAACCCATCCGCGGGGCGCGGGGCCGGACGCGAGAGGCCGGGAGCACCGCGATCCTCTCGGAGGGGAAGCCCGGTCCGATCCGCGCGTCTCCCTCCCCGCGGAGGGGGGAGGGCGCGTGACGGTTCCGGACCGCCACACCCGTCGACCGGGCGACGATCGCGAATGCCGATAAGCAGCGCTTTCGCCGACCGAGCGCGGACGCGTTACATTCCGCCCCCCCGATCCGGAGACGAAGGTTCTCATTCCCGGGGCCGTGCCCAGCTTGCGGTTGCGTCCCGCCGTCCAGCCTGTTTCACATCATCGAATCCGCGACAGCGGGACGACGGGGCCGGTGCGCGTCCTGCCGGTCCCGCCCGCCACGAGTGCCATCGGTCCATGAGACACGACACCCTGCGCCTCGGCGCCTTCTTCTACGCCACCGGGCACCACGTGGCCGGCTGGCGCCACCCGTCGAGCGAGGCGGATGGCGGCCTCGTGCTCGACCGCTATGTCGACTGGGCGCGCAAGGCCGAGGCGGCGAAGTTCGATCTCGTGTTCCTGGAGGACGGGACGGGTATCCGCGACGGCAACCTGCGCTCCAGCGAGCGGACGGCCCGCTCGACCCATTTCGAGCCGGTGACCCTGCTCTCGGCGCTCGCGGCCGTGACCCGCCGGATCGGTCTGGTGGCGACGACCTCCACGAGCTTCAACGAGCCCTACAACGTCGCCCGCCGCTTCGCCTCCCTCGATCACCTCAGCGGCGGCCGGGCCGGCTGGAACCTCGTGACCTCGACCACGGACGCGGAGGCCGCCAATTTCGGGGCCGACGCGATCGCCCGGCACGGCGACCGCTACGCGCGCGCGGAAGAATTCGTCGACGTCGTCCTCGGCCTGTGGAACACCTGGGACGACGGGGCGGTGATCATCGACAAGGCCTCCGGCCAGTTCTCGAAGCCGGACGGTTTTCGCCCGCTGAACCATCGCGGCACGCATTTCGAGGTGCGGGGCCCGCTCAACATCTCGCGCACGCCGCAGGGCCAGCCGGTGCTGGTCCAGGCCGGCGCCTCGGGGCCCGGCAAGGACCTCGCGGCGCGCACCGCCGAGATCGTGTTCACCGCCAACCAGACGCTCGCCGAGGCGACCGAATTCTACGGCGACCTGAAGGACCGGATGGGCCGCTTCGGGCGCGACCGCGACGACCTGAAGGTGATGCCCGGCCTCTTCCCGGTCGTGGGGCACAGCGAGGCGGAGGCGCGGGCGAAGTTCGAGGCGCTCCAGGACCTGATCGACCCGGTGGTCGGCCTCGCCCTGCTGGAGCGGATGATCGGCGGCTTCGACCTCTCGGGCTACGATCCGGACGGGCCCGTGCCGGAACTGCCCGAGGCCAACGGCGCCAAGTCCCGCCAGCAGCTGATGTTCGACCTCGCCCGTCGGGAGGGTCTGACCCTGCGCCAGCTCTACCTGCGGATCGCGGGCGCCCGGGGCCATTCGCAGATCGTCGGGACCCCCGCCCAGATCGCCGACGAGATGGAGGAGCGGTTCCGGGCGCAGGGCGCCGACGGGTTCAACATCATGCCGGCGACCCTGCCCGGCGGCCTCGACGACTTCATCGCCCTGGTGCTGCCGGAACTGCGCCGCCGGGGCCTGGTCCGCGACGATTACGCGGGGTCGACCCTGCGCGCGAATCTCGGCACCCGCCCCCCGCCCCGGAATGCGGCCCGGCCGTCGCCCGAGGCGTGACGCGGCAACCGGGATGGGGCCGGCCGGTTTCCCGCCCGTGTCCCATCCCGATCGTCCGGGCCCTCAGGGCCGCGGCAGCGTGTGCAGCGCCCGGAGGAAGGTGTCGACCTCCGCACGGGTGTTGTAGAAGGCGAGCGAGGCCCGGACCGACTGGTCGACCCCGAAGCGGCGCAGGGCCGGCAGGGCGCAGTGATGGCCCGAGCGCACCGCGATGCCGTGGGAATCGAGGTGGCGGGCGACCGCCGCGTTTTCCTGGCCCGCGAGGGTGAAGGACATCACGCTCGCCTTCTCCCGCGCCGTGCCGATCAGGCGCAAATCCGTCACCTCGGCCAAGCCCGCCTGCGCGTAGTCCAGCAGGTCGTGCTCGTAGGCGGCGATCGCCGGCAGGCCGATGCGCTCCAGGTAGTCGAGGGCCGCCCCCAGGCCGACCGCGCCCGCGATGTCCGGCGTGCCCGCCTCGAACTTCTCCGGGGCGCCCTTGTAGACCGTCCGGGTGAAGGTAACGTCCTCGATCATGTGGCCGCCGCCCTGCCAGGGCGGCATCGCTTCGAGCAGGGCGGTCTTGCCGTAGAGGGCGCCGATTCCCGTCGGCCCGAACACCTTGTGGCCGGAGAAGACCAGGAAGTCGGCGTCGAGCGCCTGCACGTCGAGGGGCATGTGCGGCGAGGATTGCGCCGCATCGACCAGCACCGGCACCCCGTAGGCGTGGGCGAGCGCGATGATCTCCCGCACCGGGTTCACCGTCCCGAGGGCGTTGGCGACATGCGTCACCGAGACGATCTTGGTGCGGCCCGAGAGCAGGGCCGCGTATTGCTCGAAGATGATCTCGCCGCGATCGTTGACCGGGATCACCCGGATCGTCGCCCCGGTGGCCTGGGCGAGCAATTGCCAGGGCACGATGTTGGCGTGGTGCTCGATGGTCGACAGGATGATCTCGTCGCCCGGGCCGATATGGGCCCGCCCGTAGGAATTGGCGACGAGGTTGATCGCCTCCGTGGTGCCGCGCAGGAAGACGATGTCGTCCTTCGAGGGCGCGTTGAGGAAGCGGCGCACGGCCTCGCGGCCGCCCTCGAACAGGTCGGTGGCGCGCGCCGCCAGGGTGTGGGCGGCCCGGTGGATGTTCGAGTTGTGCCGACCGTAGAACGCACTCGTCGCGTCGATCACGGCCTGCGGCTTGTGGGTGGTGGCGGCGTTGTCGAGCCAGACCAGCGGGTGGCCGTTGACGCTCTGGTGCAGGGCCGGGAAGTCCCGGCGGACATGCTCCACGTCGAACGGCGCCGCCACCGGGCTCGACCCCTGCGCGGTGAGCCGCGGCGCCGGGCCCGGCTGGCGGGCCGGCTCGACCCGGGGGTGCGCCGGGGCCCGGCGGGCCGGGACGCCGAGGTTCAGGAAGTAGTAGTCGCCCGCCGGCGCCTCATCCCCGCCGGCCTTCGACGGGGCGGCGGGGACGTGATGCGGGGCCAGCGCCTGCGCGAAGGCGTTGGCGCGGGGATGGTCCGCGGCGATCTGCCGGTGCAGCTCCGGACCGCCCGGGAGGAAGGCCGCCGGCGCCGGGGCGCCGGGGAAGGCGAAGTCCCGCAGGACGGGACGCGGGCTCGCCGGGTGGACCGGCGGGATCGCCCCGACATCGGCGAAGGCCGGGCTCGCAGGACGGTGTGACTGGGCGAGGTTCGGGACGGTCGGGCCGGTGAGGCCCGGCGCGCCGACCGGCGGTGCCCCGAACGACCGGGCGCCGAGGGCCGCGACGTCGGGTTGGTAGCCGTAGGGCAGTCCACCGGTCGGCGCCGAGGGGACGCCGATGGAACCGCTCGGCAGCGGCGCGCCGCCGGGACCCTGCGGCAGCCCCTCGACGCCCTGCGCCAGCCCCTCGACGCCCTGCGGCGCTTGCGGCCCCGCCGGGATCGTCGGCGCGAAGGGCCGGCTCGCCGCCTGCCCCGGCCCGTAGATCTCGCGGGCGAGCCGCCCGACGAGATCCGCGTGGGCGAACTCGGGATGGGCGAATTCGCCCGGGTTCGCCGCGGGCGTTCCGAAGGCCGGCGCCTCAAGCGTAGTCATGGTAATTGCCGAGCAGGACGTTATCGAGGCGGGCGATCGCGTCCTCGACCAGCACGGCGGCCGAGAAGTAGCGGGTCACGAGGTGCGAGGCGATGGAATGGTCGTTGGTGCCCATGTAGCGCACCGACAGGCCGGGCTCGATCTCGCCGGTCACACCGGATTTCTGGAGGCCGACCACGCCCTGCTCGCCCTCGCCGACGCGCAGGAGCAGGATCGTGGTGGTCTGGGCGCCGGTCACCGGATCGATGTCGATCGGCAGCTTGTCGCTCGGCACCAGCGGCACGCCCCGCCAGGTGATGAACGGCGCGCCGAACAGGTGCACCACCACCGGCGGCACGCCCCGGCGGGTCGCCTCCCGGCCGAAGGCCGCAATGGCGCGCGGGTGCGCCACGAAGAAGGCGGGCTTCTTCCAGACCAGGGTCAGCAGCTCGTCGAGATCGTCCGGGGTCGGCGGGCCGCCGCGGGTCGGGATGCGCTGGCGCGGGCCGACCTCGCCCAGCAGGCCGAACTGTGAATTGTTCAGGAGCTCCCACTCCTCGCGCTCCTTCACCGCGTCGACGGTGAGGCGGATCTGCTCGCGGAGCTGGTCGATCTCGTTGGAGTAGAGGTCGGTGACGCGGGTATGGGTGTTGAGGATCGTCTGGATGGTCGAGAGGTGGTACTCGCGCGGATCGACCTCGTAATCCACGAAGGTCGTCGGCAGGCGCGGCTCGCCGGCATGCACCGCCAGGAGCTCGATGCCCTGCTCGCCGTAGGCATTGGAGTGGCCCTTCAGCCGGTCGCGCTCCTCCCGGTACTGACCGATCCGGGTGCGGATCGCCTCGTCCTCGATCGCGGCGCGGTCGAGGGTCAGCAGGGTCACCGCCGAGAGCGCCTTCACCGCCGGAGCGGGCGCGGCCTCGTCCGCGAGGTCGCCGTCGCCGAAATAGTCGCCCTTCGTGGCGAGCCCCTGGCGCAGGCGGCCCTTGTAGGGGCCGGAGAGGGTCAGTTCGACGGTGCCGTCGGCGACCACGACGAGGCTGCGCTCGGTCGCGCCTTCCTCGCGGATGACCTCGCCGGCCTGGTGTCGGCTCTCGGTGAACTTGCCCGCGAGCGTGGCGAGCTCGCCGTCGCCGAGCCGGCTGAACAGCGGCACCGCGCGCAGGGAGGCGGCCCGGATCGCCCGGCCCTCGGCCTCGGCGGCGAACTCGACCCGGCCGGGGCGCGCCAGCACCACGGCGCGGCGGTTGACCCGGTAGACGCCGCCGGCAACGTCGACGAACGGCAGGAGCCGCAGGAGCCAGCGCGGGGTGTTGGCCGCGTTCTGGACCGATGTGACGGTGGCGGTCGCTAGATTGCGTGCCGCCGTCGCGCTGACGCTCAAACCCGGTCCGCTCATCGGTCATCGTCTCCCAAGCCAAGGTTTCGGGCACGCCGCATCGACCCGCGCCACGGTGGGCTGTCCCGCGGCCATGGCGGGTTCGGCGCAAGTGTTCTCAAGATCGGATCGGCCATTATCGCCGGGTCCGGTCGCATCGGATCAAGTGTTTTCGCGGTGATCCACGATCAGGAGCCGCGACCGTGCCGGACTCGATTGCGAGTCAACTCGGTACGATCTGAGTAAGCTTGGCGAATGGTCTCGGTCAATAAAAAGATCTTCTCTTTATCTTGATTTCAAAGAAGACCGTGTCGCCGTACAGACCATCCGTAGAACAAGATCATGCGCACGGCCGCCGCACGGAGAAGATCGTTCCCCGAGCCCGGACCCAGGCGGGCGCCGGTCGACGGCATTGTTTTGAAGGGAGGATTTTTTAGCCCGGCCTAGATCCCGTCGCCGTGCCCGAAGGACTGGTCCATGCTCTGCGCCGGCTCCTCCTCCGGGCGCAGGCGCGAGACGACCCGGGCGGGCACACCCGCCACGGTGGTGTGCGGGGGCACGTCGGACAGGACCACCGCGGCGGCGGCGACCTTAGCGCCCTCGCCGACGCGGACGTTGCCGAGCACCTTGGCGCCGACGCTGAGCAGCACGCCGCGCTCGATCTTGGGATGGCGGTCCCCGCTCTGCTTGCCGTTGCCGCCCAGCGTCACGGACTGGAGGATCGACACGTCGTCGGCCACCACCGTGGTCTCGCCGATCACCACCCCGGTGGCGTGGTCGATGAACACCCCCGAGCCGATTCGCGCGGCCGGGTGGATGTCGCAGCCGAACACCTCGGAGATCCGGCTCTGGACGTGCAGCGCCAGGGTCGCCCGCCCCCGGTGCCACAGCCAGTGGCCGGCCCGGTAGGCCTCGAGCGCCGCGAAGCCCTTGTAGAACAGGAAGGGGTCCAGATAGCGCCGGCAGGTCGGGTCGCGCTCGCGGATGGCGACGAGGTCGCGCACGGCGTGGGCGCCCGCCTTCGGATCCGCCTCGAAGGCGGAGAGGCAGAGGTCGCGCATCGACAGGCGGGCGAGGTCGCCGTCGCCGAGCCGGTGGGCGAGGCGGTAGGCCAGCGCCTGGGCGAGGCTGCGCTGGTCGAGGATCGTCGCCTGGATGATGCCGGCGTAGAGCGGCTCCTCGATCAGGGCGGCTTCGGCCTCGGCCCGCAGATCCGTCCAGACCTCGTCCTCCGCGGTGCTGCGGCTAAGGGCGCGCAGGGGCGGTTGAAGGGTGGCGAGGGCCGTCATGGCCGGCATGTCCGCGGGATCGCCATCACTGCACCCGCCGGAACAGGTCCGGCAGGTAATGCCGCAGCGTCTCGTGGCCCTCGAACTTCACGTCGATCGTGGCCGGGCGGCCGCCCCGGCCGTGGATGTCGACGATTCGCCCCCGGGCGTTGCGCCAGATCCCGAGGGCCTCGGCGAGGTCGAGCCGTTCGAACACCACCTGATCGCCCCGCCTGATCGTTGCCGAACCCATCGCGTCCTCCTCATGGCGCGGGCCGATTCCGCCGGCCCGATTCCGCGCTCCGGACCCGCTGTGCCGGGCCCGCGCCCCATCCCGGGAAAGCCCTTCTGCCGCCCCCGGAACGGGAGAGAACGTTTGGTTCGCGGCGGGCCCGGAAAGGAGCATGTTTTTCACTAAGCCATTGACGTAGCTTGATAATTATAGACGGGGCGGCGTTTGGCAAGGCTTGTCCCCGCCGGCCGCCGGCGATATCCCGGTCACGGTCAGCCCGGCGCCGGGGCCGTTGCAGCGGGGACACCATCGATGGACGCGTATCTTCCGGCCCTCGGGGGCGGCCTGCTGATCGGCCTGTCCGCGGCGACGCTGCTGCTGCTCAACGGCCGCATCGCCGGCATCAGCGGGCTCGTCGCCGGGCTCGGCAGGCCCGGGGCGCGGCGGCGCGCCGATGCCGCCTTCCTGCTCGGTCTCGTCCTCGGGCCGCCGCTCTTCACGGCGCTGGCCGGGCACGGGCCCCGCATGCGGATCGAGGCGGGGCTGCCGGTCCTGGCGCTGGCCGGGCTGCTCGTCGGCTTCGGCACGCGGCTCGGCTCCGGCTGCACCTCGGGCCACGGGGTCTGCGGGCTCGCCCGGCTCTCGCCACGCTCGATCGTCGCGGTTCTGGTGTTCCTCGCCACCGGCATGCTGACGGTGGCCCTGGTCCGGGTGGCGTCGTGACCGGCTCGGCGCGCGCCCTCGCGGCGCTGACCGCGGGGCTCCTCTTCGGGCTCGGCCTCAGCCTGTCGGGGATGCTCGATCCGGCCCGCGTGCGCGGCTTCCTCGACGTCGCCGGGGCCTGGGACCCGAGCCTCGTCTTCGTCCTCGGCGGGGCCGTGACGGTGTCGGGCCTCGGCTACGCCCTGTCCCGCCGGTTCGGCCACCCGGTCCTGGCCGACAGGTTCGACCTGCCGCAGCGGCGGCGGATCGATGCCCCTCTGGTGCTCGGCGCGGCCCTGTTCGGGATCGGCTGGGGCCTGTCGGGCTTCTGCCCCGGGCCGGCGGTGGCGGCGCTCTCCACCGGCGCGCGGCCGGTTCTCGTCTTCGTCGCCGCCCTGCTGGTCGGCATGGCGGCCCACGACCTTCTGCGCAACCGCGAAGGCGCCGGGACCGGAGCGCCCGCGGAGCCCTGAAGGCTCCGAGACCGGCCCCGGGGCCGGCCTCAGGCGGAGCGCGAGGCCCGCGGCGGGGCGGCGTAGCGGCTGGGGGGACGCGCCAGGCCGAGATGGTCGCGCAGGGTGGCGCCCGCATAGTCGCGCCGGAACAGGCCGCGCCGCTGCAGGAGCGGCACGACCGCGTCCACGAAGGTCTCCAGCCCGTCCGGGAGCACGTCCGGCATCAGGTTGAAGCCGTCCGCGGCCCCGGCCCGGAACCAGGCCTCGATGTCGTCGGCGATCGCCTCCGGGGTGCCCGCGACGATCCGGTGGCCGACCCCGCCGCCCAGCGCCCGCAGGAGCTGGCGCACCGTCAGCCCGTCCCGGCGGGCGAGGGCGACCGTGCCCAGGAACATCGTGTGGTTGGCGTCCGGCGGCAGGGGCAGCGGGTCCGGCAGCGGCTTGTCGAGGTCGAGGCGGGCGGGGTCGATCCGCAGCGTCCCGGCGAGGCGGGCGAGGCTGTAGTCCAGCGGGACGAGGTCCCAGAGTTCGTCCTGACGGCGGCGCGCCTCGGCCTCGGTGGAGCCGATCACCGTGGCGAGGCCCGGCAGGATGACCAGGGCGTCCGGCCCACGCCCGTAGCGCGCCGCCCGCGCCCGCAGGTCCCGGGCATAGGCCACCCCGTCGTCGATGGTCTGGGCCAGGGAGAACACCGCGTCGGCGGTGGCGGCGGCGAGCTCGCGCCCGTCCTCGGAGCCGCCGGCCTGGAAGGTCACCGGACGGCCCTGCGGCCCCCGCGGCACCGTGAGCGGCCCCGCCACGGAATAGTACGCGCCGCGATGGTCGACCGCGTGGACCTTGCCCGGGTCGGCGAACCGCCCGCTCGCCTTGTCGCCCAGGAAGGCGTCGTCCTCCCAGCTGTCCCACAGGGCGTGGACCACGTCTGTGAATTCCCGGGCCCGGGCGTAGCGCCCCCCGTGCTCGGCGGCGCCCGCGAAGCCGAAATTGCGCCCGGCGGCGGCATCGGCGGTGGTCACCACGTTCCAGCCGGCCCGGCCGCGGCTGACGAGGTCGAGGGTCGCGAACCGGCGGGCCAGGTTGTAGGGCTCGTTGTAGGTGGTCGAGGCGGTGGCGATCAGGCCGATATGGCGCGTCACCGCCGCCACGCTGGCCAGCACGACCGTCGGTTCGAGGGCGTTGAACGGCCGGTAGTCGATCCGGTCGTTGATCGCCGGGGTGTCGGCCAGGAAGATCGCGTCGAGCTTGCCGCGCTCGGCGACGCGGGCGACGCGCACGACATGGTCGATGTCGATGAACGCGTCCGGCCGGCTGTCCGGCAGCCGCCACGCCGACGGGTAGACCCCGGAATGCAGCAGGTTGACGTTGAGATGCAGGGTGCGGCTGCTCATCGAACGCCTCCGGATCAGCGCACGCGCGGCACGATCTGCGCGGCGAAGCGGCGCATCTCGGCCTCGAACGGCTGGAACTGCAGCATGAACAGGTCGATGCCGGCCGCGTGGAAGGCGCGGATCCGCTCCGCCACGGTGTCGTAGCTGCCGACCAATCCGGCCGCGGTGCCGCCGTTGGTGCCGACGTGCCGGGCGGCCGCCGCGTCGGTCTTGGCGAACATCACGCTGGCCTGGTCGGTGCGGGCGCGGGTGTCGGCGCGCAGGTCCGCGTCCCGCCGCGCCAGGGCGAGCAGCCGGGCGTGCTCCCCGTGCGCCTCCGCGTCGGTGGCGCGGGCGATCACGAAGGCCGAGAGGCCGTAGCGCAGCGGGCCGTGGGCGGCGGGGCGACGGGACACGTCGGCGATCAGGGCGGCGACGTCCTCCAGCGGCTGGCCGTTGATGAACCAGACATCGGCATGGTCGGCGGCCAGCGCCCGGGCCGGCTCCGACTCGCCGCCGAGATAGATCCTCGGCCGCGGCCGGAAGGTGCCGGCGGGGCGGAGCCGGTACTCCGCGACCTGGAAATGCGCCCCCGCGACGGTCACGGTCTCCCCGCGCATCAGCCGTTCCACGAGGGCGATCCATTCCCGGCCGTAGGCGTAGCGGTCGTCATGCGCCGGGAAGGGCAGGCCGGCCTGCTCGAACTCGGCCCGGTTCCAGGCATTCACGAGGTTCAGGGCGAAGCGGCCGCCGCTGATGTGCTCGATCTGGAGCGCCATCTTGGCCAGTACCACCGGGTGGTAGAGCCCCGGCTTGATCGCCGCGATGATCTCGATGCGCCGGGTCAGCGCCGCCAGCGCCGCCGCCCCCGTCCAGGCCTCGAGCTGGTCGCGCTCCGGGTCGTAGGGGTTCATCGTGTGCTGGGCGACCAGCACCGAATCGAAGCCCAGGGCCTCGGCCTCCAGCACCAGGGCGCGGTTGCGCGCCCAGGTCGCGTCGTCCGGCTCGTCGGGGTCGTGATGGGCGGCCCGGGAGCCGTGGACGGCGGCCCAGATGCCGAAGCGGGGCGGTGCGGCGGCCATGGCCTCAGCCCCGCTCAACCCCGCCCCGCCGGCGGCTGCCAGATCGGGACGTCGGTGGCGTCGATCCGGCGCGGGATCAGCTTGGCCTCGTAGAACACGTCGGCGATGGCCTGCTGCTCGCCGAGCTGGCCGCGCTCCACCGGCTCGACCGCGTAGGTCCGGCGGCTGTTGGCGGCGGCCACGACCGCGGGGGGCAGGTCGCCCCAGATCGGGGCCAGCAGCGCCACGGCCTCCTCCGGGTTCGCCTTCACCCAGCCCCCGGCCTCCACGAGGGCGCGATACACGGTCGCCACCACCTCCGGCTGCGCGGCGACGAAGCTGTCGTTGACCAGGTAGTAGCGGTGATAGCTGGTTAGGCCGCTGCCGTCGGCGATGACCCGCACCGGGCGCTTGGCCTCGGCGAAGGCCAGGAACGGGTCCCAGATCGACCACGCGTCCAGGCTGCCCTGCTCGAAGGCGGCCGCGCCCTCCGGCGCCTGGAGATAGGCCGGCTTGATGTCGGCGAAGGTCAGCCCGGCGCGCTTCAGGGCGGCGGCGAGCACGTAGTGGCTGCCCGAGCCCCGGGACACGCCGACCGTGCGGCCCTTCAGATCCGCGACGGTGCGGACCGGCGACTCGGCCGGCACGATGATCGCCTCCGCGGCCGGCGCGCCGCGCTCGCGGGCGTAGAAGGTCAGGGGCGCCCGGGCGGCCTGCGTGAAGATCGGCACCGCGTCGGCGACATCGGCGTGGATGTCGACCGCGCCCGCCGTCATGGGCTCGAGCACGCTGGTGAACAGGTGCCAGGTCGGGGCGAAGCCGAGCGGGGCGAGGCGCTCGGCGAGGGTGCCCTTCACCTTCAGCACGGTGAACAGCACCGACGAGCGCTGCATGCTGATCGTCACCGTGCGCGGGGCCGCGCGCACGGCCGGCGCGCCGAGCGCCACGGCGGCGGCCCCGCCGAGGCCCGCCCGCAGGAGGCTGCGGCGGCTCGGGGCCGTCCGGCCCACGCTATCGTCGATCATCGCGCTCTCCGGATCGTGCGGCCGGCCCGACGGCCGGCCGTCGGCGCGGCGACGGTCCTTCAAGGACTCGCGCCGCCTGTCATCGCGGTCTCTATTGAAGGCCAAAGTCGATCGCGGGATCAAGGAAACGGTCTTCCGATCTCGCCGACCCGCGTGAAAGTCCATTCTTCGCAGCGGCGCGATATCGGGGATCCTGTTCCTGTCTCTCCGGCGCGGAGCAGCCCGCACCGCCGCCTCGCGCGTCCACCGTTCCGATGCGCGGCCGGGCGGCGCGGGGGATGGACCGGGTGCAGGCGGCATCGCGCGGGTTTCGGCGCGGAATGGTCTTTCGCGTCGGGCCTGTCTCGCGGGATGAACCTGTTCTCGTTGCGGCTTCTACGAAACGAGACTTCCAAAGGATCGGAGATCTCGCCGTTTCGGCTTGAGATCAGGGTACAACTCCTCGATTCCAGGCGATGCCCTCGGGGCGATGGCCGGGATCGTGGATTCGAAACCATGTCGCAGGTGGATGCGGGCTGGGGCGCGGGCCCGAGCGAACGCTACGAGGCTCTGGCGGATCGCTTCCGCCCGGTCTTCGCCGAGATCCGCGCCACGGCGGTCGCGCGGGACCGCACCCGCGGCCTGCCCCATGCCGAGATCGGCTGGCTGCGCGAGGCCACTTTCACCACCCTGCGCCTCGCGCCCGACGAGGGCGGCCACGGCGCCAGCCTGCCCGAGCTGTTCGCGCTGCTGATCGAGCTGTCCCAGGCCGATTCCAACGTCACCAATGCGCTGCGCGCGCATTTCGGCTTCACCGAGGACGCGCTCTGCGCATCGTCGGCCGAATGGCGCGCCCAGTGGATCGCCCGGATCGGCGCCGGCGCGACGATCGGCAGCGGCGTCTCGGAGACCGGGCCGGCCAAGGTCGGCGCCTTCGACACGGTGGTGCGCCGCCGCGACGGGGACCTGGTGGTCGAGGGCCGGAAATTCTACACCACCGGCTCATTGTTTGCCGACTACATTCACCTCTCGGCCGAGGACGAGGCGGGCGGGGCGGTGACGGCGGCGGTGCCGGTCCGGGCGCCGGGCGTGACCATCGTCGACGATTGGGACGGGTTCGGGCAGGGGCTGACCGCCAGCGGCACCGCGACCTTCGAGGGCGTGGTGCTGGATCCCGCGCTGATCAAGCCCGATCCGGCCCGCTTCCCCTACGCCATGGCGTTCTTCCAGCTCGTGCATCTCGCGACGCTGGCCGGCATCGGCCGGGCGGCGGCCGAGGACGTGGCCCGGCTGGTGGCCGCGCGCACCCGGGTCTACAGCCACGGCAATGCCGGCCGCACCGCGGAGGATCCGCAGATCCTGGCGGTGGTGGGCCGGGTGCGGGGCAACGCCTACGCGGCCGGCGCGGTGGTGCTCAAGGCGGCCGAGGCGCTCCAGCGGGCCTATGCGGCCCATCGGGCCGGCGACGGAGCGGTGGCGGACCGGGCCACGACGCTCGCCGATGTCGAGGTCAACCAGGCGGTGAGCGTGGTCACCGACCTCGTGCTGGAGGCGACCACGAACCTGTTCGACGCGCTGGGCGCCTCCGCGGTGAAGGCGGGTCTCGGCCTCGACCGGTACTGGCGCAACGCCCGCACCATCGCGTCCCACAACCCGCGGATCTACCGGGACCGGATCGTCGGGGCCTTCGCGGTCACGGGCGCACCGCCGCCCCGGCAGTACCGCGTCGGATCGGCGTGAGGCGGCGGCCCGGCCGCGGTGCCGGGCGCCGTGTCCGACGTCGTTCATCGTCGGTCACGGCGCGCCGCGTGCGGCGAAAATCGAGTATAGACGCACGAGGATGCTGATTCAGCAGCAATAAAGTGTTGTATGATCCGGCAGTCTGTCCCGTAAAAATAACTTTCGATGGATGAAAGTCCCCCGGATTGTCCGGGGTCGCACGTGTTATGGTTTTTTCACGACCTTGCTGTTCTAGTGGTTGACGGTCGTCGCGTGACCAAACGACTTTGAAACGGTGGCGCCGTGACATCGAGACCCGTGTTGTCGACAGGATCGCTCGGATTGCGCAGTCCGGTCAGCCGGAGGGGGGCACTGATCGCCGGCCTGTCGACGCTCGCCGGCTGCGCCACGCTGTTGCCGCCCAAGGAGACGAAGCTCACCGTCAAAATCGGGACTGCGGCGACCGTGAATCCATCGGCCGCGGATGTGTCGTCGCCGCTGCTGTTTCGCGTCTACACCCTGCGGGCCGACACCAAGTTCCTTCAGAGCGATACCCAGTCCCTCTACGATGCGGATGCCGCCACCCTCGGCACCGATCTGCTGAGCAAGCACGAATTCCTGCTGGCGCCCTCCGCCGAGGACGGCTTCACCGCGACGGTGCCGGCCGAGGCCGCCTTCGTCGCCGTGGTGGCCGGCTTCCGGCAGCTCGACGTGGCGCAGTGGCGGGCTGCGGCGCCGATCAAGGTCGCCCAGATCAACACCGCGTTGATCTGGGCGACCGGTCTCGACATGACGCTCACCGTCCAGGCGGAGCCCAAGGCCTGGCCCCTGTGACCGCGGGGTGCCGCGACGTTCGGAGCGATGACCCCCCCGCGGGGGAGCACGCCGTCCGATCGCCGGCCGACCGCGTCGTCGCGCGTTTCGCCTCCGGCCACCTCTCCTTCGCGGACGCCGCGCGGACGTTGAGGAGCGGGGAACCGCCGGTCCGGGCGGATGCCGCGCTGGCGGCGCTGCAGCGCGCCATCGACGGCCGCCTGCTGCCTTTTCGGCTCGCGTGCCTGCTGTACGACGCGGTCGCGGCGCCGGCTCCCGCCGCCGACCGAGGCGCGATCGCGGACCGCATCGGCGCGGCCGATCTCGACCGCCTGATCGCGCGGCTGCGGGCGCAGCTCTCCCCGCCCGGAGCCCCCGCCGGGTGGGGAGAGCCCCGCATCGGTCAGGTGTTGCGCGACCGCTTCGTCCTGGATGCCGAGATCGGGCAGGGCGGCATGGGTGCGGTCTACCGCGCCATCGATCGCCGCCGCCAGGAACTCGACACGCTGTCGCCCTTCGTGGCGATCAAGATGCTGGCGCCGCGCTGGGCGGGCGACAGGACGGCGATGCGGGCGCTGGAGGCGGAGGCACGCCATACGCAGGCGCTGCGGCATCCGAACATCGTCGCGGTCCACGACTTCGACCGCGACGGCGCCGACGCCTTCATCGTGATGGAAAACCTCGTCGGCCACGCGCTCGACGTGATGCTGGACCGCTATCCGGGCTTCGCCGGCAGCGCGCTGGCCCGGGCGACCCTGACCCAGCTCCTGGACGGCCTGGCCGCGGCGCATGCCCGCGGCGTCATCCACGCGGACCTAAAACCCTCCAACCTGTTCATCTGCACCGACGGGGACCTGAAGATCCTGGATTTCGGCATCGCGGCGATCCTGTGGGAGGGCGGCGCCGACAGCGCGATCGGGCGGGCCATCACCCCGGCCTATGCGAGCCCCGAGCGCCTGTCCGGCCAGCCCCAGACCCTGCGCGACGATGTCTATGCCCTGGGCTGCCTGATCCACCTGTTCCTGACCGGCCGGCATCCCTTCGCCCGCCTCGACGCGCGCGAGGCGCGGCGGAGGGGGTGCGTGCCCATGCCGATCACGGGCGTGTCCGACGCCATCAACGCCCTCGTGGCGCGCGCCCTGTCGTTCGATCCGGCCGCGCGGCCCATAAACGCGTGCGAGGTTCAGGCCGGCATCCGCTTCCCGTGAGACCCGGCCGACGGCCGCCCCTCCGTGATGAGGTCCGCGATCCGGTGCAGGCCGGCGGCGAAGGCGGTCCAGGCGGGGGACTGGCCCGGGCGCGGGCTGCGGCCCGGCGGCCCGATCCCGTCGCAGCGGGGCAGGATGGCGGCGACCGGCCGGCGGCAGGACGCCGCCATCGCGTCGGCGCAGGCCTGGACGTCGAGCCCCGGCGCGGCCTGATTGCCGACGATCAGCATCCGGGCGGGTTCGAGCCGCTCCAGCAGCGTCAGGTCCAGGCCGGCGTGCCGCTGCGGCTCGGTGGGCAGCAGGACGAGCAGGCAATCGGCCAGGGCGGCGGCCAGAACGGCGTCGTCGCCGAACCCCGCCGGCGCGTCGAGGATCAGCAGGTCGAGGGCCAGGACCTCCACCGCCTGGCGCAGGCCGCGGGCGAGCCGGCCGGGATCGAGTCCGTCGTTCAGCAGGCGGGCGATCTCCCCGGGGGCCGGGCTGGCCGGCAGCAGGTACAGCCCGGCCCCGGCCGGCAGCGGCCCGGGCAGGTCGCCCCCGAGGTCCAGGGCCGCCTCGGCGATCCCGCAGCGGTGCCAGAGGAAGTCGTTGAGGCAGGCCGTGGCGGCCACGCCGAACAGCGCGTGCAGGTCCGGCGCCCGCAGGCAGCAATCCGCGACGCCGACCCGCCGCCCGCCGCGGGCCGCCTGCACCGCGAGGTGGCCGGCGAGCGTGGTCGTGCCGACGCCGCCGCGCGGGCTGTGGACGGTGACGATCACCGGCCCGGAATCCTCAGCGCCGGATCGCCCAGACCGGCGAAGTGGAGGATGGTCTCGTCCGGCACTTCGAGCCGTCCCCGCAGGGATGGGAGGCCGAGGCCGGTCAGGTGCGCGAGGGCTTCGCCGTAGCGGTCGACCGCGCCCCGCAGCTTCCGGTCGTAGTTGATGACGATGCGGTACTTGCTGGCGGCGCCGTAGAACAGCGTCACGGCCCGGTGCTGGAAGAGATCGAGGAAGGCCTTCAGCCCCGGATTGTTGGCGTGCAGGCTGTCCGCCACCAGGGCGGTGTAGCTGTAGGGCAGCACGCCGACCGGACCGAGCAGGCCGAATCCCGAGACCGTGACACGCAGGACCGCGCCGTCGAAGCGGGCCGCCGTCAGGGTGGCGTGGGGATAGCGCAGGCGCGTCTCGGTCACGAAGCGCGCGCTCGGCCGCCCGCCGCCCGGGTGGGCGTCCCCGGGCGCGGCGGGATCCGCGTGGCCGAGGCCGAACCTCGCCTCGATGAGGCGCAGCGCCTGAACGAAATCGAAGGCGTGCGGCCGCTCGGTCAGATGCGCGATCACAGGACCTGCCGGTCGCCGGCGCGGGCCGGCCATGCGCGGAGGATCCCCGGCTGCCCCCGCACGGTCGCGGTCAGCCGGGTGAAGGCATTGATGCTCGCGTACAGGGCCAGGAAGTGGTCGAGCACCAGGGCGAACAGGAACAGGCTGCCGCCGACGAAATGCGCCGGATCGAAGGTGACGCCGACGTCGATGCCCCGGCAGAGGGCGTCGGCCCAGGGCGGATCCGACGGTCGTCTCGGGGCCCGCGCCGTGCCGCGCCGGGCGGACAGGCCGACGAGGCCGTCGATCTGGCGCAGGGTCTCGGCCGAGTTGCGGAAGTCGTAGAGCCGCAGGATGTCCTTGAGCGCCTCCAGGCCCCGCTCACCGGTGAGCGACAGGTGGTTGAGGCTCAGGTGGCAGAGCAGGCTCCAGCGATGACTGTCCGGGGGGCGGGTGTGGAGCGGTGCCGTCGGCGGCACCACGCAGTCGAGGCCCGCGACGGCGCTCGATCCGTCGATCAGGCTCAGCCGCGGGTGGCCGCCCCCGTAGGGCAGCCGGGTCGGCAGGTCGCGGTTGCAGCACAGGGTGTCGAGGGTCACCGTCCATTCCGCATAGGCGGCCGTGGCATCGGTCAGGTCGCTCCCCGTGAAGGAGAGGAACAGGTCGGTCCCGCGCCGGCCCCCCTGGGCCGGACGGCGCGCCCCGTGCCAGAACAGGCCCGGGGCGTTCGCGGCCCGGCGATTGGCGTAGAAGGGCAGGACATCCCGCTGCTGGCCGGCGGCGTTGCTCACCGAGGCGGCGACGACGGAATGCACCTCCAGGACGCTCTCGCGTCGACAATCCGGGACGAGCCTGTGCTCGAAGCGGTTGGCCGCCATCAGGATCGGCTCGGCCCGCTGGGGGAACAGGTTGACGACCGGCGTGCAGCCGAGGGCGAACAGGTTCTTCGTCACCGCCCGTTCGAGGCTGGCGTCGCGCGTCCGGAAATAGAGGACGATGCGCAGCTCGCGCCCGGCCCGGGCCAGGACCTTCTGGAGGATCTCCACGTCGAAGAACAGGAACTTCTCCGGGAAGACGAAGAACTCGGTGAGGATGCGGTAGGCGCCCTGCGAGCGGGCCGGATAGGGCAGCAGCGCCTCGTCCGGGGCGAAGCCCACGGCCGTCACCGCGCCGGGCGGCACGATCACCGGATGCGGATCGGTGGCGCTGTCGGCCAGGGCCACCGAGACGGTGTCGTTCAGGATCATCTGGTGCAGGGTGTAGACCTGGGAGGCCGGCCCGCGCAGGTAGAAGCGCAGCCGCTCCGGCTGCAGCTCCGAGAAGGTCATCCCGTCCGGCAGGCAGCGCAGCGTCAGGCTGAGCGCGGCGCTGGCCCCCTCGGCCTCCGGGTTGGCCGGCGCCGCCAGCGGCTGGCCGAGCATGGCGGCCTCGGTCAGCTCGATCGGCCAGAGGGTCACCGGGTAACAGGTGCGGAACCGGCAGGTCTCGCCCTCGACCGTCTCGGTCTCCAGCATGCTGCCGCTCGGGATCAGGTGCGGCCCGGTCACCTCGGCCGCGGGCCTGAACCGCACCACCGACATCGACGGGATCGGCGCGAGGTAGTGCGGGTAGAGCACCTCCAGCAGCGTGTCGACGAGTTCGGGGAACTCGTCGTCGAGCTTGCGGGCGGTGCGGGCATTGAGGAACGCCACGCCCTGCATCAGCCGGAGGACGTGGGGATCGTCCATCGCGTCGCCGCTGAGCCGCAGATGCCCGGCGATCCGGGGATGGGCGGCCGCGAAGTCCTGCGACATCCGGCGGAGGACTTCGAGCTCGCGGTTGTAATACGGGAGCAGCTCGTCGCTCATCGCGCGTTGACCAGGGCCACGGTGTTGGTGAGCGGATCGATGATGGTGTCGAAGACCATGGGCTCGGGCGACGGTTCGAGCAGGATCGACGCCTCGATCCGGATGCGCAGCGCCCGGTCGGTGGGATCGGCGTTGGGCAGGGCGACGGCGTGCAGGTTGGCGAGGCGCGGCTCCCATTCGTGCACGATCTCGCCGATGATCGTCACCACCGCCGCGCGCCGCTCTTCGGTCGCGAGATTGACGGTGGCGAGATCCATGATGCCGAAGCTCAAGAGCGAATGATCCAGCTCGGTCAGGTGGGCGGGCCACCGGCGCACCCGGGGATTGGCGTTCAGCAGATCCTCGAGATCCCGGCGCAGGCCGTCGCGCAGCACCGTGAGGGCGCTCTGCTCGGGGGCGAGCAGCCGGTCGAGGATCGACAGGCGGATCCCCCGGCCCATCGGGCCCATCACGGGGCCTCGAACGACAGCGTGCCGAGATCGTGGATCGCCACGCTCGCGTCCCCGACCAGGAAGCAGCGCAGGCCGCGACCGCCGACCCATCCGCCCGGCCGCTCGATCCAGTCGGTCCTGCGGCCGATCCGGATCGCGTCGTCCGCCTCCCTGTCCGCCGCCTCGCCCGCCGCCTCGTCCGCCTCCGCCGGGGCGGGGTAGATCGCCGGCACCACGACCTGACCGGCCGGGCCGTCCTTGACAGACAGCTCCAGGGTGCACCAGGCAGCGTCGATCGGACGGCGGGGCGGCTCCACGGCGAGCTCGAACACCTGCTCCAGCGCCACCCAGAAATACTTGCCGGTCGGGGTCATCACCTCGAGCACGCCGCCGATCAGGTCGTCCATGTCGCGCCAATCGTCGAAGGGCTGCCCATCGCGGGTGCCCGCCACCGCGGGCCGCGCCGCCTCGGCCTCGGCGAGGCGCAGGGCCGCCCGCTCGGCCTCGCCCCGGCGCAGGTCGACCAGCGCCTCCAGGCGCAGGCGGAGGTGATCGGGGGCCGGGCCGACCAGCTCGGGGGCGCGGCCGTTCCGCCAGACCTCGCGGCGGGCGAGGCCGGCCCGCACGAACTGGCGCAACGCGCTCACCCGCGGCGCCGTCATCGGGGCCTGGGTCGCGATCGTGTCGAACTGCCGTTCGGCCCGCTCCAGCGCGTCGGCGAGGCACAGGAACTCGGCGAGTTCGCTGCGCAGCCGGATGTCCTGCGGGGCGGCCTTGACCTGCTCGGTCGCGATCGCCAGCGCCGCCTCCAGGCGGCCGGCCGCGAACAGCGTGAGGGCGGTGTCGGTCATGATCGGCTCCCGAAGGTCGGACCCTGGGCCGGCGCGCGGCCCGTGAGCGATAGGTCGGTGACCAGCTTGAAGGTGGTCGAGATCCGGTCGAGCTGGAAATGCGGCCGCAACTGCATGATGCAGGCGTAGGCGCCCGGGCGGCCCGGGATCTCCCGCACCTCGACCCGCGCCTCGCGCAGGGGATAGCGGGCCTTCACCTCGGGCGCGGCATCGTCGTTGCCGATGGAGTAGGCGTGCAGCCAGAGCTGGAGGGCGGCTTCGCAGGCCTCGGGCGTGGCGTAGCTGCCGACCCGATCGCGCACCTGCACTTTGACGTAATGGGCGAAGCGCGACACGCACAGCATGTACCGCAGCATCGCCGAGACCCGGGCGTTGACCACCGCCGGGGTGGGGGCGCCCTGCGGCACCGCCCCGATCGAGACGCCCGAGCGGAAGATCAGGTAGGGCGTGTCCTTGCAGGCATTCAGGTTCATCAGACCGAGCTGCCAGAGGTCGGCCTCGACAGGGGCCGGGATCACGATCTCGCAGCCGAGACGCTGGACCACCTCCGGCGCGTCCGGCTCGGTCGACGGGGCGGGGACGCCGGTGACGAGGCCGTGGTCGATCTCGTCCGGACGGGCGCCGCAGATGTCGGCGAACCACCCGTGCTGATCGAAGGCGCGGATCAGCACCTCGCCGAAGGCATAGACCGCGTTGCCCCAGCACAGGTCGTCCCGGTCGAGGCCGCGGCGATCCTCGCGGTAGCGGAACGGCATCGGCACGTCCGCATAGGGGGCCCGCATCAGGATGCGCGGCAGCACGAGAGCGAGGAAACGGGTATCCTCCTGCTGCCGCAGCCGCTCGTAGCGGTGGTATTCGTCGCCGCGAAACAGCTGCGCGAGGCCGTGCAGGCGGTCGAGGTCGGCGAAATCGTCGAGGCCCAGGAGGTGCGGCGACGCCCCCAGCACCGCGGGCGCGAAGGCCGCCGCGGCGACGCCCGCGAGGCTGGCCAGCACCGAGATGTCGTCGGTCGGGTGGGACGGCAGGGGCCGGTGGCGGATCTCGTAGTCGCACAGCAGCACGCCGTAGGGCTGACCGCCGGGCATGCCGAACTCGGCATTGTAGATCTTCTCGAACAGCGCGCTCCGTTCGACGTCCTCCGCCCGTTCGAAGTCATGGGCGAGGTCCGTCCAGCTGACGTTGAGCGCCTTGATCCTGACGGCGGGCGCGGAGGCGCCGCAGCGGCAGAGGTAATCGAGGCCGCGCCAGGACGCCTCCAGCGCCCGGAAGCGGGGATGATGCAGGATGGCGTTGAGCTGGTCGGTCAGCATCGTGTCGAGCATCGCGATGTCGCGGTCGAGGGCGTCGGCGACCGACCGGCCCCCGAGGCGCGCCAGATCGTCCCCGAACCACGCGCGCAGCGCCGAGATCGGGTCGGCGGCGGCCTGGAAGCGGTCGAGCGTGTCCGCCGGCAGCCGTCCCAGCGCCAGGTCGGCGGCGCGCCGCCGCAGCGGCGCGGGGACGGTGGCCGTCCCTGCGGGGACGGGGGCCGCCCCCGCGGGGCCGGGGGCCGCCTCTGCGCGGACGGCGCCCGGGGCAGCGGACGTGCCGACGGATGTCGGGGATGGGATCGACACGGGGTCCTTCGGACAGCGCGGGGTATCGGGTGGGGGAACGGTGTCCGCGGCGCGGCACGGCGGGGCGCGCTCCGTCGCCGAAGCGCGCGGCCGTCCCGTCCCGGGGCTTGAGCGGGCCGGTCGCGCCCAGCCCGCTCGATCGAGACCGAACGGGCCGGCGAATGTGGATCAGGCCGCCGTGCTCACGAGGCGCTCGGGATCCGGGCGACCATCCGCATCGAGGTCGTCAGCTCCTCGAGCTGGAGCCAGGGCCGCAGCCAGGCGACGGCGTTGTAGGAGCCCGGCCGCCCGGGGATCTCCCGAACCTCGATCTTCGCCTCGGCGAGCGGATACTTCGCCTTCATGTCCTGGCCGGCATCCGGGTTGCCGTTGACGTAGTTGATGATCCACCGGTTGAGCCAGTCCTCGCAATCCTTCGCTTCCATGAAGGAGCCGATCTTGTCGCGGGCCATGATCTTGAGGAAATGGGCGAAGCGGGCCGTGGCCATCATGTACGGCAGGCGGGCCGAGATCGCCGCGTTGGCGGTCGCCTCCGGACGATCGTACTTCTTGGGTTTCTGGGTGGTCTGGGCGCCGAAGAACACGGCGTAATCGGTGCCCTTGTAATGGCACAGCGGCAGGAAACCGAGCTTGGACAGTTCCGCCTCGCGCCGGTCGGTGATGCCGATCTCGGTCGGGCATTGCTGGTCGGTATCGCCGTCGTCGGAGACGAAGACGTGGCTCGGCAGGTTCTCGACCTTGCCGCCGCCCTCCGCGCCCCGGATGGCGGTGCACCAGCCGTGCTGGGCGAAGGCGTCGGTCAGACGCGCGCCCAGCACGTAGGCGGAGTTCATCCAGCAACATTCGTCGTGGACCATCCCGTGGGCGACGCCGTCCTGGATGTTGCCTTCCTCGTAGTCGAACTCCTCGATCGGCTTGGTCGCGGACCCGTAGGGGAGGCGGGCCAGGGTCCGGGGCAGCGTCAGGGTGACGAAGCGGCTGTCCTCGGATTCACGGAAGCTGCGCCACTTGGCGTACTCGACCGTATCGAAGATCTTCTCGAGGTCGCGCGGCTTCGAGAGTTCGGTATAGCCGTCGAAGCCGAACAGCTTCGGGCTGGCGGCGGCGATGAACGGCGCGAAGGACGCCGCCGCCACGTTCGACATGAGGCTCAAGAGCTCCACGTCTTCGGGGTGGTTCGTGAACTCGTAGTCGCCGATCAGGCACCCATAGGGTTCGCCGCCGGCGCTGCCGAATTCCGACTCATAGATCTTCTTGAAGATGGTGCTCTGATCGAATTCGGAGGCCTTCGTCAGGCTCTTGTAGAGTTCGCGCTTGGTGCAGTTCAGGGCCCGGATCCGCAGGCTGGTGCCCGTCTCCGAGTTCATCACGAGATGGTTCAGCCCGCGCCAGGTCCCCTCCAGCTTCTGGAAGTCCGGGTGATGGAGGATGGCGTTGAGCTGGGTCGAGAGCTTCTGGTCGATGCTCGTGATCGCGGCGGTGATGGTCTGCGTCAGGTTCTTCGAATAGGTGACGGTGCCCGACATGGCCTCGCGGGTCAGGGTCCGCAGCAGCTCGGTGGTCCGGTCGGGATCGGTCTGCTTGGTGGCGGCGATGGCCTGGTCGAGGAACGACAGGTCGGCGGTGCCGGCTTGCGCCTCGGCGGTCTCGGGCGCGGCTTCCGTGCTCATCAGTGGGCGTCCTCTTCCGTGCCGACGCCGAGCTGTTCGCCCAGCGACTTCAGATCGGTCTCGTTCGACAGGATCTGTTCGAGCAGGGTCTCCAGATCCTCCGACCGGTCGGCTTTCGACAGGAGGTCGCGGAGCTGGTTGCGCGCCTCGAGCATCTTGCGCAGCGGCTCGACGCGCGCCACGACGGCGGCCGGATCGAAGTCGGACATCGACTTGAAGGCGAGTTCGACCGACATCTGGCTGCCGTCATTGGTCAGCGTGTTCTCGACCTTCATCTTCAGGCCAGGGGTCATGCGCGCCAGGACCTGATCGAAATTGTCCCGGTCGATCTGAATGAACTTGCGGTCGTTGAGCGGTTTGAGCGGCTCGCTCGGATCGGCCGAGAAGTCGCCGAGCACGCCGACGACGAACGGAAGCTCCTTCTGGACGACGGCCCCCTCGGTCTCGACGTCGTAGGTGATGTGTACCCGCGGTTTGCGGACCCGGTTCAGCTTTTCGTGGATACTTGCCATGGATCAACACCTCGAAGATTGATATTTTGCGATTCGCATCGGCGCGCGCCGAGCCTGCGTCGGTGACGTCACTCCACCTCTTCTTTGGGCTTCACCCCCGACGCGATGAAGAAGAACCGGCGTGCGTCGGGATCCATGATCAACTCGTCGAGCAGTTGCGGCAGCGGCAGCCGGCCGCGGCGGACCACGTCCTCGAGCGAGTATGAAATCGGCGAATGCGGCTCGGTCGCGCGGAAGAAGGCCGCGATCTGCAGCAGCTGGCGGAACGCGTCCTCGCGCCCGGCCGGTTTGCCGGGCGCCGGGACCCTGCCGTCCGGGGCGCCGGCTTCGTCCGCGGAGGCCGCGGCCCCGCCGCCCGGCATCTCCGCGGTGGCGACCGCGCCCGGATCGGGGGGCGCCTGGAGCAGCTTGTCGGCCGCGGCGACGCGCACGGCGTCCTCCAGGTCCTGCAGGATCCCGCGCAGGCCGCCGGCGGGGGGCGCCTCGCGTCCGACCCGGGCCGCGAAGGCGTCCGAGAGGGCGTCGAGGGATCGGCGTGCCTCGGCGACGTCGTCGAGGAGGTTGGCGTAGAAGGCGGCCGGGGTCTCCCGAAGCGCCTCCAGGAACTCCTCCATGCTCAGGGCGCCGCCCGCGAGGCGGCTCGCCCGCTTGCCCTCGTCGGCGAGGGCCTCGATCTCCCGCGCCTGCTCGTACTGCCACAGGGCGTAGCCGGCGCCCCCCGTCAGGGGCAGCTTGCGCAGCGCCTGGGTGAGCGTTCCGTCGCCGCCGCTGCCGTTGAGGGCGATGAACGGCGAGAGACGCGGCTCCTGGCCTTCCTCGTCGGGCCGCGGATGCACCTCGTCCCAGAACTGCTCGACCAGCCCCTGGGCCACCGTCAGGCCGGTGAACAGGCCGGGCAGGCCGTCGAGCCGCAGCAGGGCCTCGATGAGCCAGGCGGCGATCTCCAGATCCTTGCCGTCCTCGGACAGCACGAGGCAGGCGTTCTGCGCCACCTCCGACCAGTCCTCCGTCGGCGGAGCCGCGTCGGCGTCGATGTCGAGGGCCCGCTCCTTCCGGCGCGCGCTGGCCCGGGCGTCCTTGATCAGCAGGAAGCGCGAGGCCGGCGACAGGTCGGCCCGCGGATCCTGTCCGGCCGGGCTCGCGCCGTCGAACGGGGCGAGCAGGGTCTGCGGGTCGAGGGTCGGTGGACTGATCATCGCGGCTCCGGTCGGCAGCGTCCCGAGGCCCGGAGGCCGCAAGGCCGGCGCATCCGGGCTTCCCCCGGGAACAGGTCGGGCGCCGTGCCGCGCTCCGTCGCGCCCGGTCCCGTGTCGCGGCGGGGCGTCATGACGACGAGGACCCAGAGACCAGCGACGGCAGGCACCGGAAGCCGCTCATCAGGTTCGTGCCGAAGGGATTGTCGACCGTGGCGGGCTGCAGCGAGAAACCGGCGGTCCGGCTGCCGAGCTGGACGGTGAAACTGAAGCTGTTGCCCCCGGTCACCCGGAGGGATCGGTCCGCGAGGAAGCGGAACAGCGCCCAGGGCCCTTTGACGGTGATGAAGGACGGCTCGCCCGGATCGTTCGCCCCGAAGCCCACCCGCACGCCGCTGTGCGTGCCGGGCCACTGCATGGCGACGCTCTGCTGCGGCCCGTACTGGTACGTGAGCGACTGTCCGTCGATGTCGAGGGTCACGCGCATCGCGCCGGGATCGAGATCGGTCGGCGTCACCGCAAACGGGACGAGCGGGGCCGCCGCCCCGCCGGGGAAGAACACGGTGCGGATCCGGCTCGCCTGCTCGAACAGGCGCAGGGCCTCCGGGGTGACGTCGAGCCGGGCGCCGGCGATGGCCGGGAGCTTCCACGGGCTCGCGCTGGTGTCGACGAAGGGCTTGAGCTGGCGGGTGAAGAACTGATCCAGCAGGCCGCCGGGGGCGAACATCCGCCTGAAATCCGCCAGCGCCACGTCGGCCGCGGCGGTGTCGAACGGATAGCGCCCGCCGATGGCGGATTGGCAGAACGGCAGCACCTGCGCCTTCCAGGCGGCGTCGAGATCGGACCGGACACTGGTGTTGGCGATCGCCGAGGTCCGGCGCACCAGGGTGCGGATCGAATCGGACACCGGCGGCGGTGCGCTCATCACGCTGAGCTGGAGCTGGCTCAGGGTTTGGGCGAAGGCCGGATTGGACGTCATCTCGGTGGCCAGGGCCGGAACCGCGCGACCCGCGCTGGCCACCGGGCCGAGCAGGGCCCGGAGCTGGTTGATCTGGGCCAGCAGCCCGTCGAGGGCGCTCGGCGCGCCCGCGACGAAGCGGTGCAGCACGGCGAAATGATCGGTGACGGCCCGAGCCGGGGCCACCGAAGCGGCGGGCGCCGCGCTCAGATCCTGCTTGACGCCGTCGGGCGTCGGCTCGCCGCCCGGCGGCTTCTGGCCGGCCAGGGCGGTGTTCTGCGCCACCGCCTGCAGGAGGGCGGCGTAGGGCGAGGGCGGTCCCGAGAGGGCCTGGAGCACCCCGAAGGCATCGGTGAAGTTCGCGAAGGGCGCGATGTCGATGGCGTTGAGCAACTGCTCCCAGCGCGAGACGTACTCGCCGATGTAGAGATCGACGATCTCTCGATACAGATTGTCGATCAGGATAGGATTGCGGCCGCGTTCGGACTTCGGATAGCGGACCCAATCCGCGTTGATGACGCGCTTGGCGACCTCGCCGATCTTCGGCAGCACCGCCGTCGCGAAGGCGGCACGGGTGTAGAGACCCGGGATCGTTTCGCTCAACGGTTGGCCGGACGAGCGCCGGACGAGACCGTAGGAGGCGAGCGGCCCGGTGACGTTCGTCAGCTGCCAGGGCGGCAGGCTCGTGATCTCGTCCGCCGCCTTGAGCAGGGCCAGGCCATACAGGGCCGGGGACAGGGCGTTGAGGGCGGTGCGGGCCTGGGCCACCAGGGCGGCGTTCAGCGCGATCGGCTCGAACCCGACCTCGAGGAGGTTCTGCACCTGGCCCTGGAAGTCGCTGCAGAGCTGGTTGTGCAACGGTTCGGGATAGAGCGCGCGGCACCGCTGGTTCATCCAGCCCAGGACGACGTCGTCCTCGACCGCGTGCTCGCCGCCGAGCATCAGATAGACCATCAGGGCGCCGTAGAGGTCGTTCGGCCTGTTCAGGCTGGCCTGGATCCGCGTCTCGAGCTTCAGGGCGAGGCGGGGCAGGAAGATCTGCTGCAGGGCCTGCACATACTCGCCGCGGGTCGCCGCGGCGATCACGCCGTGCTGGGACAGGCCCCCCTGCTCTTCGAGCGGCACCGCGTCGGACCGGGAATTCCAGCCCTCCGGCAGGGCCTGGAGCCGCTTCAGGGCCGCCAGCAACGAAGCGAGGTCGACCGCCGTGTTCGCGCGGCCTTCGGTGTCGGCGATCAGGGCAAGGCTCGAGCGGACCTTGGGCACCTGGGCGCGGACCGTGTCGATCAGCCGTGCGTTGCCGAGGAAGCTCACCGACCACCACGCCACCAGGGCGACGGCCGCCGCGGTGGTGGTCCCGAGGAGGGCGGCGCGCAGGGTCAGGGCGGTCCGGCTCGCCCTGGCGTTGAGGCCGGCGAGGCCGGATTCGGGCAGGATCACCTTGTCGATCAGGTCGCGGATGAACAGGCCGGGTTCCGCCGCCGGCCCCGCCGCCGGCCCCTCGGCCGGCCCCCCCGGCAGCGCGAGGTGGCCGGCATCGGGCCGCGCGCTGGTGAAATAGACGCCGCGCAGGAGCAGCGGCTCCTCGAACTGGCTCGGCCTGAACACCTCGGCGATGACATCGCCCAGCCGGGACTTCAGGGCGGCAAATTCCGGCAGGAACATGAAGGCGTCGAACCGCGACGCCGCCTCGCCCTCCGCGTTCATCAGCTCCAGGGTCCGCGGCGTGTGCCACTGCACCAGTTCGTCGAAGCCGCGGCCGAACACGGTGGCCACGTCGTCGGGATCGGCGCCCCCGTGCGACCCGTCGAGGAGCGGCAGGGTGAAGCCGAGGACGCCGTCGCGGGGGAAGGCCGATGCCCCGCCGAAGAAGGCGCGAAAGCCCGGCAGCGCGTCGAGCTTGGTGAAGACGAGATAGACCGGCAGCCGCACGCCGAGGCGGCTCACCATCTCGCCGAGCTGGTGACGGAGATCGTCGCCCAGGGCCAGGGTCTGGGCGGGAACGGCCGCGCGGAACTCCGGCAGGCTCAGGGTCAGGATCACGCCGTTGGCCGGCTGCTGGCGGCGGAACCGCTTCAGCAGGCCGAGGAAGTAGCTCCAGCCGCGCCGGTCGAGCTGGCTGCCGAGGGCGCTCGCGCTGTCCACGAACACCGCCCGGTCCGTCAGCGACAGGGTGTAGGCGGGGCCTGCCGCGACGGTATTGCTCTGTCGGTCGCCGCCGCCGAACCGCAGGCCCGAAGCCTGGACCAGGGCGGTCTTGCCGGCGCCCGCAGGGCCGGTGACGAGGTACCAGGGCAGGGCGTAGGCATGGGAGCGGCCGCGCCAGCCGGTCCCGGGCAGCTGGCGCAGCATCCGCATCATCCGCTGCATCGAGCGGTCGAGGGCTCGGCTCTGCCGGCCGTAATCGTCGGCCGCCGGGGTCTCGGCGGAGGCCCGGGCCGGACCCCGGCGCAGCGCCAGGGCCGCGATGACCCCGAGCAGGAGGATGACCAGCGTCACGAACAGCCGCAGGGCCGGGTCGGCCAGCATCGGCTGATTGCCGATCCTGAGGTCGGGACCGAGGAACCACGTCGCCGCCGCCAGGCCGAAGCAGGCGATCGCCAGCAGCAGCCACGGCCAATAGGCGAGGATCTGCTTCGTACGCGTCATGGCTCGCCCCGCGGCGCGGGCGCCGAGGCGCTGGGCCGGGGCGCCCGCGCCGGGCTCGGCGGGGGCGTGAACCGGACTTCGACCCGCCGGTTGGCCCTGCGCCCCTGCGGCGTCGTGTTGGGTGCGATCGGGTCCGCCGCGCCGAGGCCCGTGAAGGCGACGCGGCTCGGATCCGTGAGATTCGCCATGAGCTGGTCGGCCACGACCTCGGCCCGGGCCCGCGACAGGCTGACGTTGTCCGGATACGCGGCGGTGCGGATCGGGACGCTGTCCGTGTAGCCGACGACCTGGATGAGTCCAGGCCTGGATTCGAGCGCCCCGGCGATCGCCTGGAGCGTCTCGGGATAGGGGTCGCGCAGGACGATCGAGCCCGAGGCGAACAGGTCGCGCGTCGTGGTGACGACCGTGGCGTCGCCGCGCTCGGACACGGTCAGCAGGCCGGCCTGCTCCTGCGGCGCCAGAAGGCTCGCGATGCTCGGCGGCGGCGGAGGCGGGGTGACGATGGCCGGTGCGACCGGCGGGGCCGGGGGCGGCGGGGCCGGGACGGGATCGGGCGGGGTGAGCACCAGCGTGCTGATCTCGTCGGCCGCCCGCGTGGCGTTCCGGTGCAGCAGGGTGCTCAGGACGATGAAGATGCAGGCCGCCGCCAGGACGATGCCCAGGCCGGCGAGCCAGTACGGCATCAGGCCGCGGAACCGGTCGCGCGCCACGACCAGGCCCCGCCAGGCCGGCGACAGGTCGGCCGGCGGCGCGCCACGCAGCTCGCGCAGGAACAGGTACAATTCCTCGCGGATCCGCCCGCGCTCCGCCGCGCCCTGCGGCTCCAACCGGTAGCGCCCCTCGAACCCGAACTGCAGGCAGTGGTAATAGACCTCGATCTCGCGCGCGAACGAGCGCGACGTCGCCATCATCTGGCTCAGCAGCACGTAGAACCGCTCGCCGCCCCAGGTTTCGCGGAAGAACATCGAGATCATGCTCTTGTGGGCCCAGGGGCTGTCGCCACCCCAGGCGGTCTTGAGCACGATGTCGTCGACCGTGGCGGCGAGCCCGTAGAGCAGGATCCTGATATGGACCGGCGTGAGGCCGCGATGGGCGGCCTGAACCTCGAAATTCTTGAGCGCCGCGACCAGATATTGGTGCAGCGAATCGACGTCGATCTCTGTGGCGTACTGAATCCTGAACAGCCAATCGAAGATCGGCGCCGCGAGGGCGAGTCCGACATTGTCGCCGTAGACGTCGACGACCGTCGGGAGGCCGGCGCTGTGCTCGGACAGGGGCAGCGTGGTCCGGACCATGTCGGTTCCGGTCCGCAGCGGCGGTTCGACCGCGGACGACCGCGGCGGCCGCAGGGCGCTCGGGGCTGCATCCGGCAGCGGCGCGACGCGGGCTGGCGGCTCGCTCGCGATCGGCCTCATCCGGGACGACGGGATGGTCTGGCCGCCGGGCGAAAAAATCGTGGGGTCGTTGTGAGCCGTCGCAGTGCTCGAGGCCATCGTATATTCCCCAATCGATCGACTTATTTGATAATAAATCTCCCGAATAAGACATCCGGAGTCTGTGATTTATATCGACTCGTAAGTTGAGTTATGATGTCCAGCGCGGCTCGTGGACCATAGGGAAAGACTTTAAAAAAGCAATGCGATTTTCTGAGAGCGAGAGTAATTTTCTGTGAACTCTTTAGTCTGCAAAGATTCAAGGTCCATCTTCGTCGTTCCGTCGACTCGATCTCTGAGATCTTATGCTTCATATCGTCGAAGACGGCATATTGAAACTCTAAGCCGCGCCAGAACTATTACTGCGCGGGAATACGTGCGCTTTCGCGGGAGGGACTCGAAGTGCGGCTGCGAGGCGCGGACCCATCGGCGTCGACGACGCGCTCAACCGGCCGCGGCCGTCAGGGTCACCAACCGGGATCGATAGGTGACGGTGGCGTTGTCGTGCAGCCGGACGGACCAGGGCAGGTCGAGGGGCGGTCCGGTCGGCACCAGGGGCTTGGCGTCGGGGACGCCCCGATCGGCCATCGCGATCATCGCCGCGAGGGCCTCCGGGCTGTCGAGCCAGGCGGAGGACGGGGTGGCGTGGGAGGCCCAGTCGAGGGGCGTCGCGACGGCGACGTCACCCCCCGGCCGCGTCACCCGGCCGATCTCGGCGACGAGGCGCGCCGGGTCCGGCACGCAGTCGAGCACGTTCAGCGCCAGGACGCGCTGGAACGTGTCTCCGGCGAAGGGCAGGGACAGGGCGTCGGCGATCCAGAAATCCACCCGCTCGGCCTCCGGCGGGGAGAAGGGGGTTTCCCGGCGCTCGTAGCGGTTGCCGAGACGCCGGAGCGGGTAACGCAGCAGGCCGCGATCGAGGATGCCCCGGCCGATGCGCAGCAGGGGCCAGTTCAGGTCGATGCCGAGCACGGGTTCGTCGCACTGCACCGCCAGGTCGAGGCTGGTCCGCCCGGCGGCGCAGCCGATATCGAGCCGCGGGCCGCCGCCCCCGGCGCCCAGGCGCCGCAGGGCCTGATCCAGGCAGCGGCGCACGCTGCCGGGCGGCGTCGTGGCGTCCGGCTCCCCCGCGAACAGGTCGCCGTAGTGATCGTGGGCGTAACTCGATTGCTGGTGCCGGGCGATGCTGAAGGCCGAATCCGGCCCGACCGCGGCCCCGATCACGGCCTCCACCGCCGCGTCCTCGACGTCGCCCGCCAGGACGAGGTGGAGATTCGCCGCCAGCCATCCGGCGAGGTCCGGGACCAGCACCGGAACGCCCGCGATGATCGGGAAGCGCTGGCCGCACGCCGCGTCGCAGCAGCGCAAGACCCCGAACACGATCGCGTCGCCCGTCGCCTCCGCCCCCGGCTCCGGGATCAGGCGGCCCCGGCGGCAGGCCGGGCAGAGGGGCTTCAGGGCGTCGAAATGCAGACGGCGCATCCGGTCACCCGCCAATGATCACGGTGGCGCAGCCCGGCGGCAGAATCTTGCCGGACGGGCTGGGAATCGGTGCCACGCAACTCGCGTGGAGGGTCGCGTCGCCGGCGCGCGCCGCCGGCATCTTGCCGATCAGCACCGTGGACGAACCCTTGGCGATCATGCCGGGACCGGCCGGAACGCAGCCGATCAGGAGGCAGGGCATGGTCGTGTCGGTGGCCCGTGCCGCCGGCATCTTGCCGATCAGGACCGTCGGGCAGCCCTTGATGATGGCGAGCGGCATGGCCGGATGCGGCACCGGCGTCGGCACCGGGGCGGGGGGGTGGATCGGCGCGTGACAATGGGGCGCCGTCTGCAGGACGAGGTCCCCGATGCGAGCGGCCGGCGGCATGGGCGGGGCTCCGGTCGGCGCGTTCAGCGCACCGTGTAGACGAAGCCGCCATCGCGATCGATGCCAGCATGGACATGCTGGATGGGCGCGCCGCCGGCCAGATGTTCGAGGACGCGGACCGAGAGCTCGGGGAGCAGGGTCCGCGACAGGATGTTCTCGACGTTGCGCGCCCCCGACGCGCTCTCGGTGCACCGTTTGGCGATGGTCTCGATCAGGTCGGGATCGTAGTCGAACGTCGCCTTCTGCGTGTCGGCAAAGCGCCGGCGGATCCGCTCCAGCTGCAGCACGACGATGCGGCGCAGGGTCTCGTCGCTGAGCGGCAGGTACGGCACCAGGGTGACCCGGCCGAGGAACGCGTCCTTGAAGACCTTGCCGAGTTCCGGCCGCAGGGCCGCCGCCAGGGCGGCCGGATCCGGTATCGTCTCCGGGTCGGCGCAGAGCTTGGCGATCAGATCGGAGGCCGCGTTCGAGGTCATGATGATGACCGTGTTCTTGAAGTCGATGTCGCGGCCCTCGCCGTCCCGCATCTGGCCCTTGTCGAACACCTGGTAGAACACGTCCTGGACGCCGGGATGGGCCTTCTCCATCTCGTCGAGCAGGATCACGCTGTAGGGCCGGCGCCGGACCGCCTCGGTCAGGATGCCGCCCTCGCCGTACCCGACATAGCCGGGCGGGCTGCCCATCAGCAGGCTGACCTTATGCTCCTCCTTGAACTCGGTCATCGTGAGGGTGGTGAGGCTCTGCGCGCCGCCATAGAGCAGGTCGGTGAGGGTCAGGGCGGTCTCGGTCTTGCCGACGCCCGAGGGGCCGACCATCAGGAACACGCCGAGGGGCTTGCGCGGGTCGGTCAGGCCGGCCCGGGACGTGACGATCGCCTGCACCACGGCCTCGAGCGCGTGATTCTGGCCGATGACCCGCTCCGCCATCGCGGCCCGCAGGGTCAGGACCGAGCGGATCTCCGTCGACTGCATGCGTCCGGCGGGGATGCCGGTCCAGTTCTGGACCACTTCGGCGATGGCCTGCGCGTCGACCAGCGGGAAGACCAGCGGCGCCTCGCCCTGGAGCGCCCTCAGTTCGTCCGAGGCGGCCGTGAACGCCGCCGACAGGTCCGCCGATGGATCGTCGCTCTCCGCCGCCTCGATCTCCGCCCGCAGCGCGCCCAGGCGGGCGACCAGCGCCTTTTCCCGATCCCAGCGCGTCGTCAGGGCGTCGAGCTCCCCGGCGAGGACGGCCCGCTCCTGCGCCAGGGTGGCGAGGCGCGCCCCGCCCTGGCCGTCGGTCCGCGTCTCGCGCGTCAGCATCGCCGTCTCGGTCTCGATCGCGTCGAGCCGGTGCCGGCGGTCCTCGATCGCGCCGGGCAACGTCGTCTGGCTCACCGCCACGCGCGCGCAGGCGGTGTCCAGCAGGGAGACGGATTTGTCGGGGAGCTGGCGCGCGGGGATGAAGCGCGCGGCGAGCCGCACCGAGGCCCCCACCGCCTCGTCGAGGATGCGGACCTTGTGGTACCGCTCCAGGGTCGCCACGAGGCCGCGCAACATGGTGATCGCGACGGGCTCGGACGGCTCGTCGATCTTGACGATCTGGAAGCGGCGCGTCAGCGCCGCGTCGCTCTCGAAATACTTCTTGTACTCGGCCCAGGTGGTGGCCGCGACGGTGCGCAGCTCGCCGCGCGCCAGGGCGGGCTTAAGCAGGTTTGCGGCATCGCCCTTGCCGGCGGCGGCCCCCGCCCCGACGAGGGTGTGGGCCTCGTCGATGAACAGGATGATCGGCTTGGGCGACGCCTTCACCGAGTCGATGACCTCGCGCAGCCGGCGCTCGAACTCGCCGCGCATGCTGGCGCCGGCCTGGAGCAGGCCGAGGTCCAGGGAGCGCAGGGTGACGTCCTTCAGGGCCGGGGGCACGTCGCCGGCGACGATCCGGAGGGCGAGACCCTCCACCACCGCGGTCTTGCCGACGGCGGCCTCGCCCGCCAGGATCGGGTTGTTCTGGCGCCGGCGGATCAGGATGTCGATGCAGCGCCGGATCTCCGCGTCGCGACCGAGAATCGGGTCGATCTTCCCCGCGCGGGCCTGCGCGGTCAGATCGACGGTGAACTGCTCCAGGGCCCCGCCGGGCCCCGGCGGGAGGCCCCCGGCCGAATCGGGGGCCGCGCCGCCCTGCGCGGTCGGCGCGGCCTCGGCGCTCGCCGCCGTCAGGGCGGCGAAGTCCCGCTTCACACCCTCGGCCGACAGGCGATGGAGGTCGTCCGCGATCTGCCCGAGGCGCCGCGCCGACGCCTCGTCGGCCAGCATCGCCCACAGGATGTGGCCGGAGCGGACGGAGGTCGCGCCGGCCTCGACCGACGCCAGGAGCCAGGCCTGCTTGATCAGCGCCACCACGTCCGGGGCGAAGCCCGGCGGCCGGCCGTTGCCGCTGCGCAGCCCGTCGAGGATGCGGTCGAGACCGGCGATCAGGCGCCCCCGATCGATGCCGACCTGATCCAGCATCATGGCCACGTCCGACCGGGGATGCTCCACGAGGCGGCGCAGCCAGTGCTCGATCTCGATGTTGTAGTGCGCGCGGGTCAGCGCAAGGCCGGCCGCAGCCTCGAGCTCCTGTCGGCACACGTCGTTCAGGCGGCGAACGAGCAGACGCAAATCAACCGACACCATCTGAACGCTTCCTGTGGCCGCCTGGCCGCACTCTCTAAGCTTAACTTTGCGGATTGGCGAGTGTTCAGTGTCAAAAAACCAGCTTCGCGAGATCTGAGGATTATAGAAGCCGACAAAAAGATCGAAGTTAAAGGCGTAAATAGTGAAATTTATTATAGAAATGCTCGATTTTAAAAAGTATTTTTCGTTACGTTCTAGATCTATAAGTCATATTGACTGCCTTTCGCGGAAAGGATCTGGGCGGCGTCAGCGCGGACCGGTCGCGAGGCCCGAGCGGCAGGGCCTGGGAGCGTCCAGCCGCAGGAGCTGGCCCTGTTCGCGCCGGAACGCGTCCCGAAGCGCGACATCGGACGCGATGCGGGCACGTTCCACGGCTTCCCGGTCTTGCACCGCCGGGCTTCGAGATCGGCCGCCGGCACCGTCCGGCTGAACGCTGGGGCGCTGTCCCGGGCGGGCGGGGGACCGCGGCGAGGCGGTTCGAGGCCGCCGCTGCGCTCCGGCACGTCAGGATGAGGGCCCGGATGGGTGGTTCTCCGCCGAGCGGCGTTTCATCGATCCTGCGACGGTTCTCAGGCCGCCGTGGGCACGCGGGTCCCGCGCGAGTTCAGGACGCCGATACTCGCCGCCAGCCCATCGGCCGCCTCCTGGATCGCTCCGGCGACCTGAGCTTCGCCCCGGCCGGTCAGGGCGCGCCGGCATCGGCCCAGCTCCCGTTCCAGATCGGAGGTCAGCACATGGTCGCCGAGGGACGACAGCAGCCGGCGGACCGTGTCCGTCAAGGCCGGCAATTGCGCGGCGGGCACATCGGCGATCAGCGTCGCGAGGGTCCGCCAGACTTCGGCGGCGAGGGTGTTCTGCATGCTCTCCGACGCGACGACACCGATCGCGGCGATCGCCTGGATCGCGTCGTCCACCGCCTTGTCCCGGTAGATGACCCGTGACGCGGCGCGTTCCGGGATCGGCCCGGCGCAGCTCCAGCGCGCGATGATGTCCCGCAGGCCGTGGCAGACCAGAATCGCCGGCTGCGGGTTCTGCTTCGATGTCGACGCGGTGGTCCAGGCGATCGAGGAGAGCTGCTCGATGCCGAAGCCGGCATCCCTGTCGATGGTCCGCCGGGATTCGATCCTGATGGCCGCGCCGACCGCCCCTTCGAGGGCAGCCCGGGCGTCCGCCGTCAGGGGCCGGGGGGCATGCAGGCGGTAGAGGGGATCCCGGAAGGCCACGTGGGTTCCGATGCGGGCGATGATCTCGATGTCGGTGTCGTGATGCGCCGCGGACCGCTCGATGGCCGGCACGTCCAGGTCGCAGACCACGCCATAGGCGTCCGTGCGGACGATCTGCGACCACGGCAGGCCCTCGCGCGGCGTCCGGCGCGTGGCCTCGATCAGGGGCCGCTCCGCCGCGCGGGCCTTCAACGTGTGGCCATGGATCGCGGTGACGACCGAGTGGGGCCGCATCTGATCGATGGTGCTGTAGATCAGGATGACCACCAGGCACAGCGCGGCCCCGGTCATCAGGAGCGACAGCAGGGCCCCGAGGATCGGTTTGTGCTCGGGGCTGGCGCTGCCCAGCGTCAGCAGGACGAACACGCTGAGCCCGACGAAGAAGCCGAAGCTGACCTTGTTCGAGCGCCGCTGAATGAACTGGTCGTAGACGTCCGTGGAGAGCGTCGCGGCCGTCTGCTGCACGGCGATCAGCAGGAGCGAGAAGGTGATCGAGGTCACCGTGATCATGCCGGACGCGACCGTGCCCAGGAGGCTCGCGATCGCGGCGGTGTCACCGAGCAGGTGAGCCAGCCACGGCAACGGGGCGGGACCGGGCCCGCCCCAGAGGATGTCGTCGAGGACGTAGGTCAGCGCGAAGAGGCCGAAGAACCCGGCGATGACGATGAGCGGCAGGCCGATGAACTCGCGCAGCGACCGCCTTGCGAGCGCCAGGAGCCGATCGACGACGTGGCTTGCGATCCTCATCGGGCGACGGCGGGCAGGCTTCCGGATCGGTGCGTCACGCCGATGCCCCGGTCGGTACCGCGCGGTGCGGGCCGGTCCCGACCAGCGCCGCTCGACGCTCGACCGCGTGCACCGGCGGCCCGATCAGCGACGCATGTCCGTGGGCAGGTGCTGGATCGGATCGACCGTGCCGCCGTTTCCCGCGCCCTGCACCGACCCCCCCGACGTCATCACATCGGTGGACGAACTGATGGCGCTGGGCGGCGCGACGCGACCTGTCGACTGGTCGGCCGGCGCCACCGGACTGTCGGACCGATGGGTCCCCGGAGGAAGGGTCGCGGGCGTGGGTTGGTCGATCCGGCTCCCCGCCGACTGCGCTTGCGCCGCGCTCGACATCGTCAGGATCATGAGTCCGAGACCGCCGACGGTTCCCAGACAGGCCGCAAAGGGACGCGCAGATCGCTTGAACAATGGAGTGTCCTTGAAGGAGTTAGACTCGGCCCCCGGCCATGCGCGGCGAGCCGCGCGTGGCCGGGGTTGCGGATGGCCGATGCGCGGTCGAGCCGCTCCGGCGCCGCGCTCGACCGGACTTGCGCGCCCTACTTGACGCCGCTCGGCTGGCCGGTCGGCCCCATACCGATTCCGCGACCGTTCGGCGCCGACGCGGAGGCCGTCCCAGCCCCCTTCCGCATCATGTGCCGCCGATGCGTCGTCGCGCGGTTCCGGGTCATCCGAGCCCAGCTTGTCGGAGCGCCGTTCAATCCCGCGACCCGATCGCCGCTGCGAGCGGTCGCCGGTGTGGCCAGGCTCGTGGCAACGATCATGAAGCCTGCGGCCAATCCCATGAACCTGAGTGACATGATCGTTACCCCCCCTGGAATTATGGAAACAATCTGGAAACAGAGATCCGAACTCTAGGTGGCCTGAATAGTTCCGCAGTCAGAAACGCGTCATCCGTTCCGCGAAACGATCCCCGGGCGGAACGACCGCTCTCAAGCGCAGCTCCGACAGGGGGCACGGCAGCGTCGGGCCGGACGCGGGGCGACCGCCCGGCCTGATCCCGCCTCGGACCGATCCGCTCGGGGATACGGGCATCGGTGCCGCTGCCCGGGAGACAGCGCAGGGGAGACGTCGCATGACGGAAGGTGCCCGGATCGTCCATGTCGTGTTCGGCCGGTCGGTCGCCGCCACGCTGCGCGACACCCTGGCGTCGCTCGGCATCCCTGAGCCCGTGATCGGCCTGCCCGACAGCCTCAGCGTCGGTCCCATCGACCCGGCCGATGCGGATACCCGGCAGGCCTGGGACAGGTCCGTCCTGCGGTCGGGGTCCGCGCTGCGGGATGAACGCGACGACGACCCGATCGACGCGGAACAGGCCTGGGCCGCGGCGACCGCGCCCGGCACCGCGCCGGTGTTCTGGGCGTGCCTGCGCGCGCCGGCGGAGCACGCCTGCTTTCTGGCCTTCGCCGCCCGGATGCACGGGAGGCCCTTCGATTTCGTCGACGCGACCGACCTCGACATCACGACGGCGGACGGGATCCGGAGCCCCTGGTCCCTCGGTATGCTGCGGCGGCAGGACATCGTCGCGTCCAACCTCTACGCGCGCCGGCGTCCGCTCTCGCCCGACGCGCGTCGGGCGGCGTCGGATGCGTGGTCGCGCCTGCAGCGCGAGAACGCGCCGTTCCGGATCGTGCGGGCCGGGCGCTTGGTGTCGGCACCGCTCACGCATTACGACGCCCTGCTGGTCGGGCAGGCCGGCCCGGATTGGGAGATCGCCGCGCGCCTGATCGGCCGGGCGATGGCGACGTTCTGGGACGCGCCGAGCGGCGACGCCACGGGGGACGCCGTCCTGTTCGGGCGCATGCTGGCGCTGGGGGAGGCCGGCGCCCTCGAGATCGCCGGTCCCGGACCGGGCCTGCGCGCTTATCAGGTCCGCCGTCCGGCCGGGTGAGAGGCGACCCGACGGGATGCGGTGCCCGCACCCCATCCCGGGCGATCCGACCTGCTGACCGGCCATGCCGGCGCGCTTGCCGCGCCCGATCCGCTGCGCCAGCGGGGGCCGGCGCCCGGCAAACCTGTCGCCGGCCGGCAGGCCGTGCCGGGGCGGCGTGCTACGCCCTGCAGCGCGCGACGACCTGGCGGAGGGACTCGCGCTCCTGGGCCGGTGCGAAGCGATCGGCGCGCTCTGTACAGAAGGCGCCGAGGGCGCTCAGGAACCCGGGCTCCTCTTCGGCCCGCAGGAGCAGGGCGGCCAGGGCCGCGTCGTCGCCGACCGGGAAATAGCCGGGATAGGTCGGTCCCAGCAGGCCGCGGGTGCCCGGAATGTCGGAGGCGATCACCGGCAGGCCGGCCACGACGGCCTCCGACACCACGTTGGCCCCGCCCTCCTGGTGGGAACTGAGGACCATGACACGCCCGCGGGTCAGCCAGCGCCGCACCAGGGATCCGGGCCGGTCCCCGAGCCACAGGTAGCGCGGATTCTCGGCCATCTCGGCGTGCGCCCGGGCCGCCCAGACCGCCTCGTGGGCCCCGCCGAGATGGACGACGCGCAAGCGCGACCGGGCCGGAAGCCGCCGGGCGGCGCGGGCGGCGCGGAACGGGTCCTTCTCGGCGCGCAGGTGCCCGACGACGAGGACCTCGAACGCCTCCGCGGAGGCCGGCCAGCGCTGGCGACGGGGCAGGGCGGACTGGAACACGACATCGACCTTGGCGCGGTGACGCTCCGGAAGGGCGGCGGGGATCAGGTCATGCAGGCCGATCAGCCGGTCGGCCAAGTCGAGCGAGCGCAGCGTCGGCTCCGGGTCGGCCGCAAGATAGTGGTAGACGTCGGTGCCGGTCAGGGCGACGATGAGCGGCCGCTCCGGGTGGCGCGCCTTGAAGCGCGCGATGGACGCGGCGCTGCGCCAGGCGTGCAGCGCCAGCATCAGGTCGGCCTCGCTCTCCGGATCGTAGGTCGTCGCCACGTCGACTTGGTGCCCGAGATCGCCGAGGATGCGCGCCCAGCGCATCGCCGTCGTCCGGTTCCCAGCGCGCGACCGCTTCGCCGCCGGCGTGATGAGGCTGATCTTCATGATTGCGACAGGCTTCCAGGACGTCTGATGACCGCACAGGTTTCCGCCGCCGATCTCGTGGCGATGCTGCAGGACTCCCGGGCGCGAACGCTCGAACTCGTGGCAGGCCTCGACCGTGCGCAACGCATGGGGCCACAGCACGACATCGTGAACCCCCTCCTCTGGGAAATCGGGCATCTCGCCTGGTTCCACGAACAATTCATCCTGCGCGGCCCCGACGGACATCCGCCCCTGATGGACGGGGCCGATGCGCTCTACGATTCCGCGCGGGTGCCCCACGCGACGCGCTGGTCGATCCCGCTGCCGGCGCTGCCCGAGACCCTCGCCTACATGGCCCGCGTCCACGCGGCCCTGATCCGGCGTCTCGCCGATCGCGAGCCCACACCCGAGGAGGCCGATCTCTACCAACTCGTGATCTTCCACGAGGACATGCACGACGAGGCCTTCACCTACACGCGCCAGACCCTCGGCTACCCCGCGCCCGCCTTCGCCGCATCGGCCTCCGCCCGGCCTGCGGGAACCGGTCCCTGGCCCGGCGACGTCGCCGTGGGCGGCGGGACCTGGCGGCTCGGGGCGGAGCCCGGCGGCGGCTTCGTCTTCGACAACGAGAAATGGGCGCATCCCGTTTCCGTCGCACCGTTCCGCATCGCCCGCGCGCCGGTGACCAACGCCGAGTTCGCGGCCTTCGTGGCGGATGGCGGCTACCGGGAGGCGGCCTACTGGGACGCGGAGGGCGCGCGCTGGCGCGACGGCTGCGGCGCCGAGCACCCAATCTACTGGACGCGTCGCGGCGCGCGGGACTGGACCGTTCGCAGGTTCGACCGGGACGCGCCGCTGGCCCCCGACCAGCCGGTCGTCCACGTCAGCTGGCACGAGGCCAACGCCTATTGCCGCTGGGCGGGACGGCGCCTGCCCACGGAGGCGGAGTGGGAGGCCGCCGCCGCCGGTGCCCCGGCCCGCGACGGGACCCTCGACGCGGCCAAGCGCCCCTATCCCTGGGGCGAGGCGGCGCCCACCCCCGAGCGCGCCAATCTCGACGGCGGCCATCTCGGCTGCGTCGACGTCGCCGCCTACCCCGCGGGCGACAGCGCCTGGGGCTGCCGGCAGATGCTCGGCAACGTCTGGGAATGGACGGCGAGTCCGTTCCTGCCCTTCCCCGGCTTCGCGCCCGATGCCTACAAGGAGTATTCGGAGCCCGCCTTCGGGACCCGCAAGGTGCTGCGCGGCGGCGCCTGGGCGACCCGCGCGCGCATGGTCGACACCGCCTATCGCAACTTCTTCGGCCCGGACCGCCGCGACGTCTTCGCCGGCTTCCGCACCGTGGCGCTCTAGCCGCGCGCAGCAGGCGCACGAGGCGGGATCGAACCCGCCTCAGGCCTCGACCCGGATGCCGGGGGGGCCGGCCTCGAACCGACCGACGATGGCGGCCTGCGTGAAGCCCGCGGCGTGGACCTGGGCCAGGATCGCCTCAGCCCGACCGGGCGCGCAGGTCACGAGCAGGCCGCCGGAGGTCTGGGGATCGGTCAGGATGTGGCGGCGCCAGTCCGGCAGACCCTCGGGCAGGGTCACGTGGTCGCCGAAGCTCGCCCAGTTGCGGTGCGAGGCCCCGGTGACGAAGCCGTCCCGCGCGAGCGCCTCGGCCCGGGGCAGGAGCGGGATCGCGCCGCCCGCGACGACGAAGGTCAGGCCGGCGCCGCGCGCGAGTTCGAGGCCGTGGCCGAGGAGGCCGAAGCCGGTGATGTCGGTGATGGCGTGGACCTCCGCGTCGCCCGCGAGATCCGCCCCGACCCTGTTGAGGCGCGTCGTGGTGGCGACGAAATCGGCATAGCCCGCGGCATCGAGGGCCTCGCGCTTGATCGCGGCGGAGTAGATCCCGACGCCGAGGGGCTTGGTCAGGATGGCCACGTCGCCGACCCGGGCGTCGGCGTTGCGCCGGACGCGGGCCCGGTCGCACAGGCCGATCACCGCGAGGCCGTAGATCGGCTCCGGCGTGTCGATCGAGTGGCCGCCCGCGATGGGGATGCCCGCCTCCGCGCAGGTCGCGGCGCCGCCCTTCAGGATCCGGGCGACGACCTCGGGGGCGATCTTGCCCACCGGCATGCCCAGGATGGCGAGCGCGAGGATCGGCTTGCCGCCCATGGCGTAGACGTCGGAGATCGCGTTGGTGGCGGCGATCCGGCCGAAATCGTGGGGATCGTCCACCATCGGCGTGAAGAAGTCCGTGGTGGCGATGAGGCAGGTCCCGTCATCCAGCGCCCAGACCGCCGCGTCGTCGGCCGTCTCGTTGCCGACGAGCAGGCGCTCGAACGGGCCGGCCACCGGCTGGTCGGCCAGCAGCGTGCGCAGCACCGCGGGGTCGAGCTTGCAGCCGCATCCCCCGCCATGGGCGAGGCTGGTGAGGCGAACCGGGGGCGTGTCCATAGTTGATTCCTGTGGCATCGGGGGCTGTGACGGGCGCGGGTTGGGCCGGTCCTACCAGACAAGGGCCCGCCGCCGCGATCGCGCGGCATCGACCGGCGAAATCCATCCGCGACACGGGGTCGCCCGGCGCGGCGAACCCGCGCCGGCACGCGCGCATCGTCCCGGGAGGCGGGTTCCGGCTTTCGGGAAAAGACGATGCGGATCAGAAAATTAGCGTCGCGTCCCGGTTCCGGTTTCCGCGACGATGCGCTAGCCGTCAAGGGACGGGTCCATCGGCCTCCGCCTGCGGGCGTCGAATGTCGGAACACGGCTGGGAGCGGCGATGCTGAGACGGACGTTGAACGGTGCGTTGCTGGCGGGGCTGGGAAGTCTCGTCGTGTCCGGTCCCGCGGGTGCGCAGGAGCGCGCCAAGCCGGCCTTCGTCTTCACCGGCATTCCCGACCAGGACGAGAGCCGCCTCGTGGAGCGCTTCGGCAAGGTCGCGACCTATCTCGAGGACAAGCTCGGCGTGCCCGTGACGTACATCCCCGTGAAGAGCTACCCGGCGGCGGTGACGGCCTTCACCAACGGCCAAGTCCAGCTCGCGTGGTTCGGCGGATTCACCGGGGTGCAGGCGCGCAAGGCCTCCCCCGGCGCGCAGGCGATCGCGCAGGGCGCGGAGGACGCGGCCTTCAAGACCTACCTCATCGCCAACACCAAGACCGGCCTGACGAAGGCGGCCGACTTCCCGAAGGCGATCGCCGGCAGGACGTTCACGTTCGGCTCCCGCGCCTCGACCTCGGGGCGCCTGATGCCGGAATACTTCATCCGCGAGGCGTTCCCGGGCAAGACCCCGGACGAGGTGTTCGCCCGCGTGGGCTTCTCCGGGGACCACAGCCGCACCATCCAGCTCGTCCAGTCCGGGGCTTTCGAGGTCGGGGCGGTCGACTACTCGGTCTGGGACCTCGACAGCAAGGCCGGCAAGGTCGATCCGAAGGAGGTCGGCATCATCTGGGAGAGCCCGCCCTTTCCCGACTACCAGTGGACCGTGCGGGGCGATGTCGACGCGATCTATGGCGCCGGCTTCACGGACAAGCTGAGGGCGGCGCTCGTCGGTATCACCGATCCGGCCATCCTCGCGCCCTTCGCCCGCTCGAAGTTCATCCCCGTGACCAATGCCGCCTACGCGCCGATCGAGCGGGTGGCGAAATCCACGGGCCTGCTGGACTGACGCGGGCGCAGCGCGGTGACCGTACCCCGACCCGAGCCGGAGATCGTCCTGTCGGGCGCCCGGGCGGCCTATGACGGCAAGCCCGTCCTGTTCGGGGTCGACCTGACCATCCGGGCCGGCGAGCGGGTCGCCCTGATGGGACGCTCGGGGGCGGGGAAGTCGACCCTGCTCGGGTTGATCCACGCCCAGGCGCGGGCCCGCACCGCGCTGATCCCCCAGGCGGCGGCCCTGGTGCGGACCCTGTCGGTCTTCCACAACGTCTATATGGGCCGGCTCGACCGGCGCTCGACCCTGCACAACCTGCGCACCCTGGCGTTTCCGGCCCGGGCCGACCTGTCGGAGATCCGGGACGTGCTCGGGGAGGTCGGGCTCGCCGGCGAGCTCCGCGCCAAGGCCGGCGCCCTGTCGGGGGGGCAGCAGCAGCGCGTCTCCGTGGCGCGCGCGCTCTATGACGGGCGCCCGATCCTGATCGGCGACGAACCGGTCTCGGCCCTGGACCGCGCGCAGGGCGGCCGCGTCCTGGAGCGTCTGGCCGCCCGCCACGAGACCCTGGTGCTGGCCCTCCACGACATCGCCCTGGCGCTCGCGCATACCGACCGGATCGTCGTCCTCGATGCCGGGCGCATCGTGCTCGACGCCCCCGCCCGCGACCTCGACGAAGCGGCCCTGGTCCCGTTCTACGGGCAGGCCGCGTGAGCGTCCTCCGCCGGATCCCGGGCTGGGGCTACGCGGCGGTGACGCGCTGGTTCGCGGCCGGCGCACTGGCCGCGCTCCTGGCGGCCGATCTCGCCGTCACCAGCCTCCATCCCTGGGCCGACCTGCGGCGCCTGCTCGGCGGCCTGCTCCATCCGGACTTCCCGGCGGTGGAGGTCTGGAGCGTCGTCTACACCGTCGCGTTCGCGATCCTCGGGGTGACGCTGGGGGCCGGGGCCGGCTTCGTCCTCGCCATACCCTTCGCCCGGGCCCGGAGCGTGCGCCTCGTCTGCGCCGGCCTGCGCTCCGTGCACGAGCTGTTCTGGGCGCTGCTCCTGATGCAGGTGTTCGGCCTGTCGGCCACCACCGGCATCCTCGCCATCGCGCTGCCCTATGCGGGCATCTGCGCCAAGGTCTATTCCGAGATCATGGAGGAGGCCGACCTCGCGGCCCTGCGGGTGCTGCCCGCGGGAACCGGTGCCGTCTCGGCCTTCGTCTACGGCCGCCTGCCGGACGTGGCCGCCGCCTTCCGGCATTACACGCTCTACCGGTTCGAATGCGCCATGCGCTCGACCCTGGTGCTCGGCTTCATCGGCCTGCCGACCATGGGCTTCTACCTCGAATCCGCCTTCCGGCAGGGTCGCTACACCGAGGCTGGGGCCCTGCTCCTCGTGTTCTACGCCCTGATCGGCTCGCGCCGGCTGTGGATGCGGCTCGCGACCCTGCCGGTCCTCCTCGTCGCCAGCGTCCTCGCCCTGCCGCGGACCGTCGGGACGACGCACTGGCTCGCCAGCCTGGGACGCTTCGTGACGCACGACATCGTCCCGAGCCCGCTCCGGTCCGGCGCGCTCCTCGACCCGGCGACCTGGAGCCGGCTCGGGCTCTGGTTCCAGCCGATCCTCACCCAGCAGATCCTGCCCGGCGCGGTCCAGACCCTGGTGCTCGCCCAGGTCGCGCTGGTCGCCACCGCGCTGGGCGCCCTGCTCCTGTTCCCCCTGGCCTCCCGCCGGTTCGCCGGTCCGATCGGCCAGCCGTTCGGGCGCGTCCTCCTCGTCGTCGTGCGCTCGACGCCGGAATACATGCTCGCCTACGTGCTGCTGCAGCTGCTCGGACCCTCGATGCTGCCGGCGATCCTGGCGCTGACGATCCACAATGCCGGCATCGTCGGCTATCTGATGGGGCGTCATGCCGACGATCTCCCCTACCGGGCCGACGCCCCGACGGGCCTGAACCTCTACAGCTACGAGACGGTGCCGCGGCTCTACGGGCAGTTCCTGGCCTACCTGCTCTACCGCTGGGAACTGATCCTGCGCGAGAGCGCGATCTTCGGCATCCTCGGCGTCGCGACGCTGGGCTTCTACGTCGACGCCGCGATCTCGGAGCTGCGCCTGGACGTCGCCGTGCTGCTGATCGGGGCGACCGCCCTCCTGACCATGCTGGTGGACGCCCTGTCGCGGACCCTGCGCCGGTCCCTGCGCCTCACCGAGCTGCCGATCCGCCTGTCCGAGCCCCGGCACGGATCCGCCCCGAACCCACCCCTCCGGACGGCCTGCTCCTGACGGGCCCGCGGCCCTTCACCGACCCGTGGCTGCGACCGTGTCGTCCAGTCCGATCTGTGAGCCCGCCGGGCGAGGGGCCGGGCGAGGCGCGGGACGCGTGCGGGTGAGATCCGGACCGCGGTCGCCTCGCGGCTCGGCCGCGCTCACGCGGCCTGGCGGGAGGCGGCGAGCCGCTCGGCATACTCGATCGCCTCGATCAGGCTGCGCTCGTTGGCGGTCCCCTGGCCGGCGATGTCGAAGGCGGTGCCGTGATCGACCGAGGTGCGGATGATCGGCAGCCCGAGGGTGATGTTCACCCCCGACAGGTCCATCCACTTGCCCGTGGCCGGGTCGATCTCGAACCCCAGGAGCTTCACCGGGATGTGCCCCTGGTCGTGGTACATCGCGACCACCGCGTCGTATTGGCCGGCGCGCAGCTTCACGAACACCGTGTCGCCCGGCACCGGGCCGTGGATGTTCAGCCCGTCGGCATTGGCCTGCGCGATCACCGGGGTACTGACATCGATGTCCTCGCGCCCGAACAGGCCGCCCTCGCCGGCATGGGGGTTCAGCGCGGCGATGGCGATCTTCGGGTTCGTGATACCCAGGCCCTTCAGGGCTTTGTCGGTGAGGTCGATCACGAGGCGCAGGCGCTCCGGGGTCAGGCGCTTGGGCACGTCCTCCAGGGCGACGTGGGTGGTGACGTGGGAGACCCGCATGTTGCCGTGGGCCAGCATCATCACCGAGCCGCGCACGCCGGTCAGCTCCGCCAGCATCTCGGTGTGGCCGGCATAGTGGTAGCCGGCCTTGTTGAGCGCCTCCTTGTTGAGCGGTGCCGTGACGATGCCGCCGATCCGGCCCGCCAGGGCGAGGCGCACCCCGGATTCGATCGCCTTGTAGGCGAAGCGACCGCCATCGGCCGAGAGCCGGCCGGGCTCGATCGGGGCGCCCTCGGCGTCCGCCTGGAGGCAGCAGAGGGCCGGCCAGGCGCCGTCCTCGGTCACCTCCGGGATCGGCTCGGGCAGGAGGCCGAGCGCCGCCTCGGCCCGGTGCAGGGCCGGATTGCTGCCGATCACGACAAGCCGCAGATCACCGACAGCGATCCGGTCCTTCAGCCGGGCGGCGGCCTTGACGATGATCTCCGGGCCGATCCCGGCCGGATCGCCCATGGTGATCGCGAGGTGGGGGGTCATGGGTCGCTCCTGTCGGGCGTGAAGCCGTTCCGATGAAGTAGATCCCGCCAGACGCCCTCCGTTCCGAAGGCGCCGGATTTCGACACCACCGCGAGCCCGTCCCAGCGGCCGCCCCGCAGGGTCGAGCGGGGCAGGCCCGGGGCGATCTGGCCGGTGACGTCGAGGCGTTCGACCTGCAGGGCGAGGCAGAGCGCCTTCAGGGTCTCGCCGCCCGCCACCAGCAGCGTGCCGGGCTGCGGGATCCGGTCGACGAGACCCGCGAAGGCCCCGGCGATCCGCGCGGCGGCGGCCTCCCGGGCGGTGCCCTCCGGGAGCGCCAGGCTCGCCAGGGCGACGCCGTCCCGATCGAGGCGCGCGCTCACCGATCCGGCATGGTCGGTATCGTCCGGTGCCAGGACCAGCCGGTGGCGGCCGCAGGCCGCGAGCTGCGCAGCGGTCTCGGGCCGGTCGGAGCCGAACAGGCCGAGCACCGGCCCGACGAGGCGGTCGTCGCCCGGCGCCGCCGTGCCCCGCGCCAGCGCCGCCGCGAGGCCGCCGCTGCCGCACCACAGGACCGGGCCGCCGCGGCCGAGATCCGCGACCCGGGCGAGATCGGCGTCTGACGCCGCGTCGTAGACCGCCACGCCGGGCACGGGGCCCTCCGCCACGGCGGCCCGCCGCGCCGGCAGCCCGGCGGCCCGCAGCGCCGCGGCGATGTCGCCGGAGACCGGCCCCCAGCCCCCGTCGCCCCGGGCGTGCTGGCGCCCGTCCACCGTGCGGCGCCCCTGGTAGGGGAAGGCCGGCGCGACGATGCAGCGGTCCCAGGCGCCGATCCGCATCACCGCCGCGAGCTCCGCCGCCCAGGGGCCGCGCAGCAGGCTGTCGACCTTCTTGAAGGCGATGTCGGCCCCGCGGAGGCGGGGCGCCACGGCCCCGACGGTCCGCTCGGCCGGCGCGGCCGCCCGTTCGCGGGTGCCGGAATCGATCGCCAGGCACCCGGACCCGGCGTCGGTCAGGATCTCCGGCCACGCCACCGGGATCGGCCCGCACAGGCCGGTGAAGCCGGCCGCGGTGTCGAGGGTGCCGGTCAGGTCGTCGGCGATGAGGCGCAGGCGGGTCATGGCAGGCGGGTCATGGCAGGCGGGTCATGGCAGGCGGGTCATGGCAGGCGGGTCATGGCAGGCGGGTCATGGCAGGCGCGTCTTGGCAGGGGCGAGGCGCTCACGGCGTTTGCCCGATGGCGGCGTGGTCGCCGCCAGCACCGGCGCGCCGCGCGCGAAGGCCTGCTCCGGCGCTCATCCCTGGCTTTCCCGCGATCGGCAACCACAGCGTGTTGTGACGGTGTCCGCCGGATACGCCCGTCCTGCGCGGCGGGTCAAGGAATGCCGCGGAGACGGCGCGGAGCGGTTCCTCACCGTGTCCGCGGGATGGCGGTGATGAGACGCCACGCAACGCCGTCGGAGAGCTGCCACACCGTTCGCACGGTCGGGCTGCGCCCGTCGGGGGCGACGATCGGGCCCTCGCAGATCAGGCGTCTTCGTCCCGCGACGTCCGTTTCCTGAATCCGCAGGCCGGTCGCGGTCCGCTGGGCCAGCAGCGCCTCCGCCAACTGCATGGGTCAGGACGGATCGAAGCCGAAGGTCAGGAAAGACCGGGCTTTTGGACCGTCTTTCGGATGGTTCACGTTCAGCAGGTAATGGACGATCTTGTCTTCGGGAACCTCGAAAAGCGGTTCCCGATCCCGGTCGATCAAGGCACCGAGCGCCCGATCCGCGCGATGCACGCCGCTTCCACCGTCGCCAGAGCGCCCATCGGTTCCGGAAACTCGACCTCGAACGCGTCACCCAAACCCCAGACGGCGACCACCGTCCCCTCGCGACCGGCGGGGATCGTGTCCCCATCGAGGGTCACGACGTCCGAAAGCAGGCGCACGTCGTCGAGCTCCCGGATGGCGCAGCCGGGCTGGTCCTTCCTCAACAGATACACGGCTTCGACCGACATGCCCGCATTCTGCCGCGCCTTCGACCGGGCCGCAAGGCATCCCCGGGGCCTCTCGCGGCCGGTGAGATCGTACTCGCTGGGCAGGCGCGCCTACGCCGCGTCGGTCCCGTCGGCGATTCCCGTGTGGGCCGCGTGGTAGATGCCGTCGGCCGAGGCGCTGACGGGGGCCTCCGCCGGACCGGCAGGCGCCTCGGCCGGGCCGGACAGGGCTGACGACATCCGGTACCGCCTTCGCGCGCAACGACGGCCAAGTCGGCGATGGGGCAGCCGGGTTGTCGACACGTCGGCGGTTCACCCCTGTGTTGCACGCACTTATCGAAAGGTTGTAGCTGGCGCCGGGGGGATGTGCGGGTGCCGGCCTCGGGACAGGGGCCGCACCGGAGGGCGGCCCATGCAGATTCCGATCAAGCGCGCGCTGGAGCGCGTCCCCGGCGGCCTGATGGTGGTGCCGCTCTTCCTCGGGGCGATCCTCCACACGCTGTTCCCGAACACCGCGACCTTCTTCGGCTCGTTCACCGGGGCGCTGTTCAACGGCGCGCTGCCGATCCTGGCCGTGTTCTTCGTCTGCATGGGCGCGGGCATCGACTTCCGCGCCACCCCGGCGATCGCCCGCAAGGGCGGCGTCCTGCTGGCCACCAAGGTCGGCGTCGCGGCGATCCTGGGCGTGGTCTTCGGCCAAGTCCTGGGTGAGGCGCCCATCGTGGGCGGGGCCTTCGCGGGGCTCTCGACCCTGGCGATCGTCGCCGCCATGAACGACACCAATGGCGGGCTGTACCTCGCCCTGATGGGCCAGTTCGGCCGCCCGAAGGATGCGGGCGCCTACGCGATCATGAGCCTCGAATCCGGCCCGTTCCTGACCATGGTGACCCTCGGGCTCGCGGGCCTCTCCGCCTTCCCGTGGCCGACGCTGGTGGGCAGCATCCTGCCGCTGGTGGTCGGCATGGTGCTGGGCAACCTCGACCGCGACATGCGCGCCTTCCTGTCGGGGGCCGCCCCGGTGATGATCCCGTTCTTCGCCTTCGCGCTCGGGTTCGGGCTGGACCTCGGCAAGATCTGGCAGGCGGGCCTGCTCGGGATCGGCCTCGGCGCGGCGGTGGTCGCGGTCACGGGCGCGGTCCTGTTCGTCGCCGACCGGCTCACCGGGGGCAACGGGGTCGCCGGGGTGGCGGCCGCCTCCACGGCCGGCAACGCCGCCGCGGTGCCGGCGATCATCGCGGCCGCCAACCCCGCCTACGCGGAGGCCGCCGGCCCCGCCACCGTGCTGGTGGCGGCGAGCGTCGTCGTCTCGGCGCTGCTGGTGCCGCTGCTGACCGCCTTCGTGGCCGCCCGGGTCGGGCCGGAGGCGGAGCCGTCCGAGCCCCGGCGCGCGCCCGTCCCGCGGCCGGCGACGCCCGGGCCCTGATCCGTCCACAGGCCCGCATCGACCCGGGCCCGGCTCGGCAACCGAAGGCGGTGACGCTCGGTTGTCTCAGCAGATGGCCCGGCACCGCCGCGGCGCAGGCACAGATCAGGACGCGCAGCATGTCCACCGAACCCAGAGGCAAGACGCATATCGACATCTACGACCGCGCCATGCGCGAGGCCTGGGCCCAGCGCTTCGGCGTGAGCGAGGAGCGCCTGCGCAAGGCCGTCACGATGGTGGGGAGCCGGATCACCAGCGTGGCCGCCTATCTCGACAAGCCGGCCATGTGAGGAGGCCGGCGGCGTCGCCGTGACGTCCGACGTTCATCCGCCTCCGGGGCCCTCGGCTCCGGAGCACCTGCCTCACGCCTCGGGTTCATCGTCCGTGTCCGACGACAAGACCGCGTCTCCCCCGGCCCCGGCGCCGGACACCATCCCCTTCGAGCAGATCCGCGAGCGCGCCTACGAATTATGGGAGCGCAACCACCGGCCGGAGGGATTCGAGATCGAGTTCTGGCTCCTGGCCGAGCGGGAACTGCGCAAGGAGCGCGCGCGGCGCGCCGTCGCGAACGGGTCGGGGGCTTAGGGTTACGCCGTATCGCGGGGCCAGCCCGAGCCCTTGTTCCGGGCGGTTGCACGTACCGCGATGACGTGACCCGTGACCCGCGATGCGCCCCCGCAAAGATCCGTCCCCTGGCGCCGCGCCGATCCTGGCGTGTCCCTTGCCTCCCGGAGCCCCATGAGCGATCGTCGGCGCGGCCGGCGGCGTGACGGGAGCCCGCCGTGGAGACACCTGCTCTGACACGCCGCCACTTCGCCGGCCTCGGCCTCGGAGGGGCCGCGGCCGCCGCGTCCGGCGGCGCGCTGGCCCAGGCCGGCCCGGCGCCCGCGTCCCCGGGCCAGCCCGGCCCGCTCGCCGCCGCGCCGGTCTCGCAGGCCGGTCTCGGCCCGCGCCTGACGCTGCACGCCATCGACAATTTCCACGGGACGCCGGCCGCCGGCATGGTCTGCGATCTCGCCTGGCGGGAGGGCGACACCCTCACGCCGATCAAGAGCGTGGTCACGGGCGCCAACGGCCGGCCGGCCGAGCCGCTCCTCGCCGACGCCGCGCTGCGGGTCGGCCAGTACGAGCTGCTGATGCATGTCGCGGCCTATTTCGCCGCCCGCGGCGTGAGCCTGCCGAGCCCGAACTTCCTCGACCGTGTGCCGATCCGCTTCCGGATCCGCGACGCGGGCCAGCGCCACCATCTGCCGGTGCTGTTCACGCCCTGGGGCTATTCCTACTATCGCGGCAGCTGACCTCGATCCCCCGACCGTCAGGACATCGACTTATGGCCGGCATCTCGACCCACGTCCTCGACACCGATCGCGGCCGCCCCGCCGCGGGGATCCGCATCGATTTCTCCGTCCTGGAGGGCGAGACGTGGCGGCTCGTGAAGAGCGTCGTGACGAACGCGGACGGCCGCACCGACCAGCCGATCCTGGCGCCCGAGGAGGCCCGGGTCGGCCAGTATCAGCTGGCCTTCCACGTCGAGGATTATTTCCGGCGCCGGCCCGGCACCGCGCAGGCCGACATCTTCATCGACGACCCCGTGGTGCGCTTCGCGATCTTCGACCCGGCCCAGCATTACCATGTGCCGATGCTGTGCGCGCCCGGGAGCTTCACCACCTATCGCGGCAGCTGAGGCCGTGATCGACCTCGCCGCCGTCAACCGGATGGATGCGGGCGCCTTCGAAGCCCGCCTCGGGGGCGTGTTCGAGCACGCGGCCTGGGTGGCGCGGGACGCCTGGGCCGCGCGGCCCTTCGCCAGCGTCGCCGACCTGCACGCGGCGATGATGCGGGCGGTGCGGTCCGCCCCCGCGGCGGCGCAGCTCGCCTTCCTCAACGGCCATCCGGAACTCGCCGGCCCGGAGGCGCGGGCACGCAGCCTGACGGACGACTCGGCGCGCGAGCAGGACGGCGCCGGCCTCGCCCGGATGAGCGAGGCCGAGGCGGCGGCCTTCGACCGCCTGAACGCCGCCTATCGCGCCCGGTTCGGCATCCCGTTCATCATCGCGGTGCGCGGGCGCGGACGGGCCGAGATCCTGGCCGCGTTCGAGGCCCGCCTCGGCCGGGATCGGGCGGCCGAGATGGAGACCGCCCTGGAGGAGGTCGCGCAGATCACCCGCTTGCGGCTCGATCGCCTGATCGACGGCTGAGCTGCCGCGTCAGGCCGCGGCGACCGCTTTCCCCACGTCCTTGATGGCCGCCTCGAAGGCGATGAAGGCCGCGGTCGCCTCGTCCCAGGCCTGGGCGCGCACGTGGCGGATCATCGCCGCGGCCTGCTCCCGGGCCTGCGCCAGGGGCACCTCCACGGCGGCCGGCCGGGCCGGATCGGCCGGAACGGCCGCCGGCGGCGTGTCCGCCGGGCGCATCCCCACCAGGGTCGCCGCGATGGCGCGGCGCCACAGGGCGCAGTCGGCCGGGAGGCGGATCACGCGCGCCTCCGTCCCTTGCTCCGCCCCTTGCCGGGTCTGCTGATCGAGCAGGGTGCGGCCGAGATCCTCGATCTGCTCGAGCTGGCCGAGGGCGTCGCCGATCTCCCGGCGCGCCTTGTCGGTGCCCTCCGCGATCTGGCCGACGGTGCGGGCGATGTCGCCGGTGGCCTGGATCTGCTGGTTCAGGATCTCGGCGGCCTCGCGCATCTGCGCCGCGACGTTGGCGACGGCGCCGCTCTCGGCCTCGACGCGGGCATTGGCCCGCATCATGGCGCCGGACCCGGCCTCGACCGCGTTGCGGCTGCGGGTGACCGCGGCCTGCATCGCCGCCATCTCCTCGCGCAGGCCGGCCACGCGGGCGCGGATCTCGTCGGTCGCGCGGGCCGTCTGCGCCGACAGCGTCTTCACCTCGGCGGCGACCACGGCAAAGCCCCGCCCGGCCTCGCCCGCCCGGGCCGCCTCGATCGTGGCGTTCAGCGCCAGCAGGTTGGTCTGGGCCGAGATCGCCGCGATGGTGCCGGCCATCTCCTCGATCCGCAGGGCCGCGGTCGAGAAGCTGTCGAGCCGGCTGCCGATCTCCTCGGTGCCTTCCTCGATGCCGCGCATCCCCTCGGTGGCGCGCTGCAGGTCGCCGACGCAGGTGGCGATGCCGGCGCGGGCCGTCTCGGCGGTCTCGGCGGCCGAAGTGGAGCGGGCGGCGATCTCACCCGTGGTGGCGGCGAGTTCCTCACTCGCGGCCGCGATCAGCCGCGTCTGCTCGGCGGTGCCGGTGGCATCGTTGGTCATCCAGCCGATCGAGGTCCCGGCATCCGAGGCCGCGGCCGACATCCGCGCCAGGAGGGCCTGCCAGTCCCGACTCACGGAGAACTCCGGTTCCGGGCGCGGATCCGGCGCGGCCGGCGCCGCGGCGACGATCACCGCCGGGCCGGCCTCCGCTACGGCAGGAAGCCCCGCACCTCGGCGTTTGAGGCGCAAATTGAACATGAAAGGCGCTCCGGCAATCGAATCGGTGCGCAGAATGGCATCAAATCTTCAAATTGGCCTTAAGATTATCGGGTCGGCTGGCGCTGCGGCGCGCCTGTCCGGCGCCGAAGACGGCCCGGTGCCGCGCCCCCGGACCGAAACCGATCCGGGGGGGGCGGGTGCTCATTCGCCCGTCAGCGCGGCCTTGGTGCGGGACCACCAGCCGGCGCGCTTGGGCCGGTCCGGGTCGGCCGGCGGAGTCAGCACGACCGCGACCGGCTCGGGCGCATAGTCAACCGCGGCCTCAGGGGCCGGCTCGGCGGCCCCGTTCGCCGCGGGGTGTTCGGCGGCGTCCGGCTCCGGCGCGGCGGCCACCGGCAGATCCACCGCGGTCTCGCCGCGGGCGGGTGCGGGCGCGGCCTCCACGACCTCGGCCACGGCCCGGTCGCTCACCGGCTCCTCCGCCGACAGGGCGACGACGTCCTCGGCGGAGGCCGGGGCGTCCTCCGTCTCGGCGGCCTCGCGGGTGCGGCCCTCGCCGCGCCCGCGTCCGCCCCGGCGTCCGCGGCGACGGCGACGGCCGCCCTCGTCCTCGGCCGGGACGGCCTCGTCCTGGCCCGCGGCGGTCTCGTCGGCGGTCCCGCTCCCGGCCGCGACGGCGGCCTCGGCCGTCTCGCCGACGGGCTCCTCGGTCCGGGCCGGCTCTTCGCCGTCCCAGTCCTCGTCCCGGCCGTCCTCGTCCGGACGCGCCCCGTCCTGTTGCTCCTCCTCGGACCGGCCGTCCTCCGCGCGGCCGTCCGCGCGGCCGCCACGCCGGCGGCGGCGGCGACGGCGGCGGCGGCCGTCCCCCTCGTCGCGGGTCCCGTCCTCCCGCGCCTCGGTGCGGCCCTCCTCGGCGTCGCCCTCGGGCTCCGCCTCGGCCTCGACCCCGACCTCGACCTCGTCGATCTCCTCGTCCTCGTCCTCGAGCTCCGTCGTGGGCGAGATCGCCTGGGCGCGCACCCCCGTGACGGGGCCCTCCGCCCGCTGGGCCGTCTCCCCCCGGTCGAGCTGGAACGCCGCGGTGGCGGCCAACCGCTCATCGGCCGCGATCGTGATGGTCACGCCGAAGCGGACCTCAAGCTCACGCAGGTGCCCGCGCTTCTGGTTGAGGATGTAGAGGGCGACCTCGGTGCGGGTGCGCAGCACGAGGTTGTGGGAGGCCGACTTGAGCAGCGCCTCCTCGATCGAGCGCAGGATGTGCAACGCCACCGAGGCGGTGGCGCGCACGTAGCCCGAGCCGCCGCAATGCACGCACGGGATCGAGGACGATTCGAGCACGCCGGTGCGGATGCGCTGGCGGCTCATCTCCATCAGGCCGAAGGGCGAGATCCGGCCGACCTGGATGCGGGCGCGGTCGTTCTTCAGGCAGTCGTTGAGCTTCTTCTCGACGGCGCGGTTGTTGCGCTTCTCCTCCATGTCGATGAAGTCGATGACGATCAGGCCCGCGAGGTCGCGCAGGCGCAGCTGGCGGGCGACCTCCTCGGCCGCCTCCAGGTTCGTCCGCAGCGCGGTGTCCTCGATGTCGTGCTCGCGGGTCGAGCGGCCCGAGTTCACGTCGATCGAGACCAGCGCCTCGGTCGGGTTGATCACCAGGTAGCCGCCGGATTTCAGCGAGACATGGGTCGAGAACATCGCGTCGAGCTGCTGCTCGACCCCGAAGCGGGCGAAGATCGGCGTCGAATCGCGGTAGGGCTTCACGACCTTGGACTGGCCGGGCATCAGCATCCGCATGAAGTCCTTGGCCTCGGCGTAGGCCTCCTCGCCGGCGACCAGAACCTCATCCAGATCCTTGTTGAACAGATCGCGGATCGCCCGCTTGATCAGCGAGCCCTCCTCGTAGACCAGGGCGGGGGCCATCGAGGTGAGCGTCAGCTCCCGGACCGATTCCCACAGGCGCATCAGGTACTCGAAGTCCCGGGCGATCTCGGGCTTGGAGCGCGAGGCGCCGGCGGTGCGCAGGATCACGCCCATCCCCTCCGGCACCTCCAGGTCCGCCACGACCTCCTTGAGGCGCTTGCGGTCGGCCGCCGAGGTGATCTTGCGGGAGATCCCGCCGCCCCGGCCGGTATTGGGCATCAGCACCGAGTAGCGGCCGGCCAGCGACAGGTAGGTGGTGAGCGCCGCGCCCTTCGTGCCGCGCTCCTCCTTGACCACCTGCACCAGGATGATCTGGCGGCGCTTGATCACCTCCTGGATCTTGTACTGGCGGCGGTAGTGGCGGGGCCGCTCGGGGATCTCGGCCAGCGCGTCGCCGTTGCCGCCGATCTGGGCGATCCGCGGCTCGGCGTCGGGATCGTCCGACTCCTCGTCAGACTCCTCGTCCGAATCCTCATCCTCGTCGGACTCGTCCTCGTCGTCCTCCGAGTCGTCCTCGTCCTCGTCGTCTTCGTCCTCCTCGGGCTCGTCCTCGTCGGACAGCTCGTCGGCCTCGCCGGTGGCCGGACCGCTGCGGCCCGACGCCTCCGCGGCATCCTCCGCCACGGTCTCGGCCGGCGCGTCGGCCACGGTCAGCGCCTCCGCGACGGCGATCCGGGCCTCGGGCTCGACCGCGTCGTCGGGCTCGGCCGCGGAGGGCTCGGGCCGCGCCTCGGCGGCCGGATCGGCGGCGTGCTCCGCCCGGGTCTCCGGGAGGTCCCCGGCCTCGGTCTCGGAGGCGAGCGCCTCCTGCACCGCCTCGGGGTTCTCGGCGAGGGCGTCGGGCATGCCGGCGGGGGCGATCCCGGCCTCGGCGGGGGTCTCGGCGGGGGTCTCGGAATGGTCCGCCCCGTGATCCGCGTCATGACCCTGGCCGTGATCCGCCCCGTGATCCTCGGCCGGATGCGCCGCGTGCGGATCCTCGGCACTCACCGTCTCGTCGGTGCCGCGGACGCGGGCCTCCGCGCGGCGGCCCCGGGAGCGGCGCGGCGACCGGCGGCGGCGCTCCTCGCGCTCGCGGTGCTCCTCGGCGTCGCGCGCCTCCTCCTCCAGCAGCGCCTGCCGGTCGGCGAGGGGGATCTGGTAGTAGTCGGGGTGGATCTCGTTGAAGGCCAGGAAGCCGTGGCGGTTGCCGCCATACTCCACGAAGGCCGCCTGGAGCGACGGCTCCACGCGGGTGACCTTGGCGAGATAGATGTTGCCGCGCAGCTGGCGCCGGTTGGCGGCCTCGAAGTCGAATTCCTCGACCCTAGACCCTTGGACCGTGACGACCCGGGTCTCTTCCGGGTGCATCGCGTCGATCAGCATTTTGTTGGCCATGTCGGACTCTCGGCATGGCGGCCGACGTCGTTCTCCGTGCCCGTGGTCCCGGCGGCGCCTCGCACGACCGGAATGCGGTCGCCGATGGCGCCGGCCTCGTCGCCGAGGCGGCTGGGTTCGAGGGGAAATTGCCGTCAACCGCCGTTCGGCGCCCTGGGCGCCTGGGGTTGAAACAGGCCGGGTGGGCGGACGGACCGGTGCGACGCAGGTCCTGCGCCTCCGGGGCACGCGCAGCGCCATGCTGGGCCGTGCTTCCGTCCATCCTGGTTCCGACCTCGCGAAACAATCTCGGCCGGATCGGGACCGGCCGTGAATTCCTGGGGTGCGACGGAGGATCTCCGCCGCGTCGTGCGACACCTGCCCGATCGGGGGCGAGACCCGTCGCCGCCAGACGGGACGACAGGGCCCGCCGCGACGCCGCGGCCGTTTTCGCGAGGAATTCGGCCACGTCCGCGGGCCGTTGCGGCGACCGGCGGGACCGGAGAGGGGTCGGTATCATTACAGACCGCCGCGCGGATTTGGCAAGGGTCAAGCGTGAATAGATGTCACGGGGCTGTCACGGGCGATGGGCCCGCGCGGAGGTGGGCTTAGGTCGGCGCGCGCGTCGTTCGCCGATGCGTTACTCCGCCGCCGCGAGCCGCGGCGCCACCCCGGCGAGCGCCGCGGGCTTCGGGCCGCCGGTCGCCCAGTCGAGCAGCTCCACCGTGTGGACGATTGGGATGCCGGTGCCCTTCCCGATCTGCGTGGCGCAGCCGATATTGCCGGTGGCGATCACGTCGGGGCGGATGCGCTCGATGTTGGCAACCTTGCGGGCGCGCAGCTTCCCGGCGAGTTCCGGCTGCAGGATGTTGTAGGTCCCGGCCGAGCCGCAGCAGATATGGCCCTCCGGCACGTCCTTCACGGTGAAGCCGGCGCGCTTGAGCAGAGTCTTGGGCTCCAGGCGGATGCCCTGGCCGTGCTGCATCGAGCAGGCCGAATGATAGGCGACCACGAGGTCGGTCTCGGCGACCGGCGCGAGGTCGAGCAGGGCCACGTACTCGGTGACGTCCTTGGCCAGCGCCGAGACCCGCCGCGCCTTCTCGGCATAGGCCGGGTCGTCGCGGAACATGAAGCCGTAATCCTTGATGGTCGTGCCGCAGCCCGAGGCCGTGACCAGGATCGCGTCGAGGCCCTTGGCGATCTCCGCGTCCCAGGCGTCGATCGTCTGCTTGGCGTGGGCGTGGGCCGAGGCCTCCTTGCCCATGTGGTGGGTCAGCGCCCCGCAGCAGCCCTCCTGGGCATGGACCACCTCGATCCCGTGGCGGTTGAGCAGGCGGATCGCCGCCGCGTTGAAGTCCGGCCGCAGCACGCTCTGGGCGCAGCCGCGCAGCAGGGCGACGCGCCGTCCCGCCGTCCCGGTCGTCGCCGGGAACCGGCCGGGCCGGTTGGTCGGCTCCCGGGGCGGCCTCCCGGCCGGGGCGAGGTCGAGCATGGCGGCGAGCCGGTTGCCGACCCGGGGCAGCCGCGCCACGAGACCCCGGAACGGGGCGCCGAGCTTGGCGGCGATCAGCGCCAGGCGGAATCGCCCCGGGTAGGGCAGGACCTGCGCCAGCACGGCCCGCAGGAACCGGTCATCCGCCGGGCGCGCGAAGGTCGTCTCGATATGGGCGCGGGCATGGTCGACCAGGTGCATGTAATGCACCCCCGACGGGCAGGTGGTCATGCAGGACAGGCAGGAGAGGCAGCGGTCGACATGCTTGACCACCTCCTGCGAGGCAGGCTTGCCGCCCTCCAGCATATCCTTGATCAGGTAGATCCGGCCCCGCGGGGAATCGAGCTCGTCGCCGAGCAGCAGGTAGGTCGGGCAGGTGGCCGTGCAGAAGCCGCAATGCACGCAGGTCCGCAGGATTTTTTCCGAGGCCGCCATGGCGGGGTCGGCGAGCTGGGCGGGGGCGAAGTTGGTTTGCACGGTCTCTTCCTGCCTGCTCTCCTCCCCCTTGCGGGGAGGAGTGGGAGGTGGGGGTGGCTCAGGATCGAGCGCTGCGGTGCCTCCTGCACCACCCCCACCCCTGGCCCCTCCCCGCAGGGGGGAGGGGATTAACCTCACACCTGCGCGTACATCCGGCCCGGGTTGAGCACGCCGGCGGGATCGTGCGCGGCCTTGATCCCCGCGCCGAGCCGCATCAACGGCTCGGCGAGCGGCTGGAACACCGGCACGGCGGCGCGCACCGCGTCGGGGGCGCGCACCAGCGTGGCGTGGCCGCCCTGGGCCTGCACCGCCTGCCGCACCGGCGCGGCGCCGGCATCGCCGTCGGCGCCGGTGGCGAGCCAGATCAGGCCGCCGCCCCAGTCGTAGAACCAGCGCGCGTCCCGCTCGGCCGCGACCGCCGCCGCCAGGGCCGGCCCGCGCGTCGGCGCCGTCGAGATCCGCCACAGGGCGGCGTCCCGGGGCTCGGCGAGCGGGGCGGCGTCGCGCACGGAGCGCCAGAGGGCGCCGCCGGCCGCGCCGTCCACGATCTCCGGCTGGCCGTAGCGCTTGAGCAGGCGGCGCAGCTCCCCCGTCCGGTACGCGATGGAGTCGGAAAACCCCTCGCAGCGCATCAGCGTCCGCGCCTCCGGGGCGCCGATCCCCGCGGGCAGGTGCGCCGCCCCGGTCAGTTCGAAGGGCGAGCCCAGCGCCTCCGACAGCGCCGTCACCGCCCGGGTATCGTCGAGGCCGGAGAACACCAGGGTGGCGACCCGCTCGCTGACCGGCAGGACCTTGAAGGTCACCTCGGTGAGGAGCCCCAGCGTCCCGTGGGCGCCGGCCATCAGCTTCACAAGGTCGAGCCCGGTGACGTTCTTCATCACCCGCCCGCCCGACTTGATCGCCTCGCCCCGGCCGTTGATGAAGCGCACGCCGATCAGGCTGTCCCGGGCCGCCCCGGCATTGATCCGGCGCGGGCCGGCATTGTTGATCGCCGCCACGGCGCCGAGGGTCGGCTCGCCGCCGGTGCCGTAGAGGCCGCGAAAATCCATGGGCTCGAACGGCAGCATCTGGCCCCGGGAGGCGAGCAGCGCCTCGACCTCGGCGAGGGGCGTCCCGGCGCGGGCGGCCACCACCATCTCGGCGGGCTCGTAGAGCGTGACGCCGGTGAGCGCCCGGGCGGAGAGGGTGTCGCTGTCCTGCGCGGGCCGGCCGAGCCCCGCCGCGGTGCCGCCGCCTTCGAGCCGCAGGCGCGCGCCCCGCCCGGCGGCGTCGCGCACGATCGCCCCGGCCTGCGCCTCGGTCTCGGGCTCGTAGACGCCCATCGTTTCCGTCCCGGTGCTGTTTGTATCCGTTCCAGGACGGGTGTCGCCGGAACGGCGACCGGATTCAAGCGGGGGCGGCGTCGCGGGGCCGGCCGGGGCTTTCAGCGGCGGGCTTTTCTCCGCGGCGGCCGGGACGGCTATTCCGCCGCCACCGCCCGCGCCGGATGCAGGCGCGCGCCGACCTGGCGGCGCAGGCCCGCGATGTCGAAGATCCAGACCAGCGCCCCGTAGAGGGCCATCCCGGCCGGGACCAGCACCGCCAGGGCGGTGGCCGGGGGCAGGTGGCGGAACGGCGCCAGCGTCAGGCCCATCGCGGCGCAGGCCAGCGACGCCGCCCCGATCCCGCCCCAGGGCAGGCGGATGCGCTGCGGACCCGTGAGCGCCCGCCCGCCGAGCCAGAGCGCGGCGGCGGCGAGGCCGGCGGTCTGCGCCAGGGCGACCCCGATCCCGCCCATCCGGTCGGGCAGGACCAGCAGGCCGGCGCCGTTGACCGCGAGCCCGACCAGGGCCGCGGCGATCACCGGCAGGGTCCGGCGGCGGATCTGGAAGACCGGGTTGAGGGCGTAGAACATCATCGTCAGGCAGAACAGGCCCGGCATCAGCGCGACGCTGTAGCTCTCGAACGGGCCGCGATAGGCGTCCGGCACCACCAGCGCCTGGAGCGCCGGGAGCACGGCCCAGAAGCCGACCGCGCAGGGCGCCAGCAGCGCGAACACCATGCCGGCATTCCCGGCGACCTGCGCCTCGGCGGCGGCGCGCCCGTGCCGCTCCTCGGCCTGGACGGCGAGCTGGAACAGCAGCAGGTCGAGGGCGGTGCCGAGCGTCATCAGGGCGCGGGCGGTGACGTCGGCCGCCAGGGCGAAGTAGCCGGCCTCCGCGAAGCCGGCCTGGCCCGCGACGGCGCCCCGGTTGACGAAGGCGAGGCACTGATAGGCGGTGTTGGCGGCGATCAGCGGCAGGCCGTAGCGGGCGAAGACCCCCCAGGTCGCCGACAGGCGCGGCCGCTCGAACGGCGTGCGCGGGTCGCGCAGCGGGTGGCGCAGCAGGAGGACCGCGAGGAACTGGCTGAGCCCGGCCGCGGCCAGCACCCAGGCGGGCTGCGGCAGCCACCATGCGGCGGCCGCCATCAGGGCGAAGGCGAGGACGTTCTTGACCGCGACGAGGCCGAGATAGAGCTTCCCGTCGAACCGGGCCCGGGCGAGGGCCGCGTGATAGTCGAAGACGCCGATGCCGAGGGCGGCCAGCCCGGTGCCGCACAGCACCGCCGCGTGCCCGTCCGCGCCGTCGCCGAGACCGAGGGCCCCGCACAGGGCGGCGGCGGCGAGGAGCAGCAGGCCGATGCGCAGATAGGCCCGGTCGAGCCCGTGGCGGATCCAGGGCTCGTCGACCCGCACCCGCCCCGAGTAGAAGCGCGTCGCCGAGAGCCGCAGCCACTCGAACAGCACCGTGTTGAGCACGGTCGCCCCGGTGGTCGCCAGGGCGAACCGGCCGAAATCGGCCGGCCCGAGCAGCTTGGCGATCAGCAGGCCGAGGACGAAGTTGAGCCCGGCATTGATGATGAAGGCGGCGATCACGGCCATGGACGGCAACTCATGAGCGTCGAGGGGCTTCGGGACGGTGTCGGCACGGTAGGGCCGGACGTGTAAGACTCCTTTAACGGGGCGGGAACGGGGCGGGGGCCGGTCGGCCCGGCGCCCGCGTGCCGGTCAGGCGGCCCGGACGGTGTCGAGGAAGCGGGCGACCTCGGCCTCGAGGTGCTCGGACTGGCGCGACAGCGCCGAGGCGGCGTCGAGGACCTGGCTCGCCGCCCGGCCGGTCTCCTCGGCGGTCCCGGCGACGCCCACGATGGTGCTGGTCACCGCGCCGGTGCCCTGGGCGGCCTGGCCGACGTTGCGCACGATCTCCTGCGTGGCCGCGCCCTGCTCCTCCACCGCCGCCGCGATCGAGGTCGCCACGCCGTTGATCTCCTGGATGCGGGTCGTGATCGCGCCGATCGCCGACACGGCCTGGGCCGTCGAGCCCTGGACCCGGGCGATCTGCCCGGCGATCTCCCCGGTGGCCTTGGCGGTCTGCTCGGCCAGCGCCTTCACCTCGGAGGCGACCACCGCAAAACCCCGCCCGGCCACGCCGGCGCGGGCCGCCTCGATCGTGGCGTTGAGCGCCAGCAGGTTGGTCTGGCCGGCGATCGACGAGATCAGCCCGACCACGTCGCCGATCCGGCTGACGGCGCTGTTCAGCTCCTGCACCAGGGCGCCGGTCTGGTCGACCTGGTCGGCCGCGGCCTTCGCGAGGTCCGCCGAACCCTCGACCTGACGGCCGATCTCCCGGACCGAGGTGCCGAGCTCCTCGGCCGCCGCCGCGACCGTGTTGACGTTGCTGGAGGCTTGCTCGGCGGCGGCCGCCACCGTGGTGGACCGGCTGGCGGTCTCGGCCGCGACGCCGCTCATGGTCCGCGCCGTCGCCTGCAGCGCGGTGGCCGCGTCGGCGACGCGGCCGATGATGCTCCCGATCGTCCGCTGAAAGCCCTCGGCCATCTCGCGCATCCCGGCCTTGCGCTGCGCGTCGGTGGCCCGCCGCGCCTGCTCGGCCTGCGCCTCCAGGGCACGGGTGCGAAGCAGGTTGTCCTTGAAGACCTGGACGGCCGCGGCCATCGCGCCGATCTCGTCGCGGCGGTCCCGGAAGGGCACCTCGGCGGCGGCGTCCCCGTCCGCCAGCGCTCGCATCGTCGCGGTCATCCGTCCGATCGGCCGCAGAACCCCGCGGAAGACCGCGAGCAGGCCCAGGCCGACGAGCAGGAGCGAGGCGAGCAACGCCCCGGCATTGCGCAGCAGCGCCGTTTCGGCCTGGCCTTGGAGCGTGCCGGCGCGGGTGATCAGCTCGTCGAGGGCGACAGAGGCGAGGTCCACGATCGTCTGCTGGTCGGCGGTGTTGCGCGTCCGCGATTCCAAGAGGGTGATGCCGGGCGGCGTGTGCTGACTGAACGCATCGAACAGGGCCTGACGGCGCGCCAGGGTCGGCCCCTCGAAATTATGGGCCTTGGCGCTCTGCATCGCGGCCCGGACGGTCTCGGAGATCTCCGACGCACTTGCGGCCACGCGCTGCCACGCCGCCTCCATCCGGCCGAGTTCCCTGGACGCGGCCATGGACTCGGCCAGGGACCACGACGTGCCGGCCGCGAGGGTCGACTGGATGCGCGTGCCGACATCCCCGCTCGCCATGCGCAGCGCCCAGGCGGCGCGCTTGATCGTGAGGTTCCGGCGCAGGACCGGGTCGGACAGGGGAATCGCGGCATCGACGGCGTCGGCGGTGGCGCCGAGGGCGTCGAGCATCGCCTGCCAGGCCGTCCGGGTATCGGCCGGCAGGGCCGCCGCGCGCTGCGCCTTGGGGAGGCGGATGCCCTGGGCGAGGCGGGGGCGCAGGGCCGCGAGCGCCGCCCGGTCTGCCTGGAGCTCGCCGAGCGGTGCCGTGACGGAGGGCAGATCCTGGTCCCGCAGGAGCGTCGCGATGTGCACGACGGCGCTGTCGACCCGCTGGTCATTCGTCTCGAAGTCGGACACCGACGCGGCATCGAGGGGCGTTTCGCTGGCGTTGCCCTGAAGGGCGATGCCGCGCGCGAGGCGCGTCGCCAGCAGACCCTGGAGCGCGGTGCGGCTCACCTGCGTCAGGGTCCCGACCCTGGCCGCCTCCCGGGCTTGTTCATGCACCTCCATCAGCGCGATCGTCGCGTAGCTCATCACAATGAGGCCCATCGCGCTCAGGACGAGGCACATCGTCGTGCGGATCGAAACTCCTTTTGGAAGACGCATGTTCAGACCTCGACGCAAGGGCGCATTGAAATTGAATCCGGTACTCTGTTAGCACACAGTGGTTGTCGCTTCGTTCATATTGTGCAAAGAGTTGAAATACCAACGTAGCACGATGTCTAAACAAAGCATAGCGTTTTGCGTTCTGATCGTAAATTGCAGTACATACTTCAAGTATCCGGAATTTATATTGATATCCAGCAATTGAGATCAGTATTATTGATCCAAAGCCCTTTGCATCCGTAAGGCGGCGGATGTTCCGCCCTTCCGCGGATGAACAATCCTGCAGCGTCCGTGCCGCGCCGTGGTGGCGGCCGAGGTGAAGATGCTGGCCGAACAGACCGCGAAGGCCACGCACGACAGCGCCGCCCAGGTCGCCGGGATCCGGGAGGGCACGCGGCGCGCGGTCGGCGCCAACGAGGCGGTGTCCGGCCTGATGGCGGCGATCCTGACGGCGGCCGCCGGCGCGATCGCCCGCAGCGGGCTCGCCATTGCGCGCACTGTGCGTTCCCAGGCGCCGGAGATCGACGCGCGGACCCGGTGCTACAGCGCGCGCTCGTAGCGCCACGCCTCCATGCCGTCCTCGTAATAGTCGGGACGCACCGCGAAGCGGACATAGCCCCAGCGCTCGTAGAGGCGGATGCCGGCGCCGTTGTCGGCCCGCACTTCCAGCCGCAGGCGGTCGCAGCCATGGGCGCGGGCCTGCGCCTCGGCGGCGTCGAGGATCTTTCCGCCGAGCCCGAGGCCGCCGCGGTTCGGCGCGACCGCGATCGAGGCCAGGCGGGCGATGCGGCTGCCGCGCCGCCGCTCCAGCACCGCGGCGCCGACGAGGACCGGATCCGGGGCGCCGTCCGGCACGTCGAGCAGGGCCGCCAGGACGTCCATGGTCGGCGACAGGATCGCGTGGCGGATCGCCCGGCGCTCGGCCCGGTCGGTGGCGAAGGCGGCGTGTTCCAGGGCGACGAGGGCGTCGAGGTCGGCGAGCGTGGCGGCGCGGATCACCGGCTCCGGGAGATCGACGGCGACCGCGTGGCGGATCGGGGCGCTCACGCCCGCGCCGTCGCGGTGGATCTGCTCGCCCCGCCCATCGCTCACCCGCCTGCATACGCCACGCTCGCCGTCAGATGCCCGCTTCCGCCCCGCTTGGGAAGCCCGCCCGGCCCCCCGGGATGCGCCGTTTTTGCAACGGACGGCCCGGGGGGTGGATTTCCGGCTGAAAAGCGGCTGCTGCAGGTTGTATTGCCCTTGCCGATACGGGGGCGGCCCCGTATATGCCGCTTGCCCAATTTCGCACGTGCCTGTGGCCGCGTGTCGGTTGGTGGGCATCCGGTCAACTGCCGGACAGCCGCCAGGGGTCTTAAAGGATCGATGGTCGCAAGGGTGGATCCCTACGGCCGGCATCCAGGTGGCAACACCGGACCCCGACAACAACCGGCAGCCGGAGGCGAAACCGGCGAACCCCGCTCTCCACGGGGGACGCAGCTTAAAGCAACGACGAACGGGCTTTTTTGGTCTCGTCGGCCCTCCAAAGGCCGGCACCGAAGAGGCTTGTTTCTCTTTGCCCGGCGTGCGGTGGGGGTCCTCCCTTCCAATCCACGGCAGCTTCCGGGTGCCTTGCGCCCGCACGGATGCACGCGTCTCCACACCGCGTGAGTCTGCGCGACGCTTCGCCCCCTGACGCCGGCGGCCTGTCAGGCCGTCACCTTCGACAGCGCGCCCCGCGAAGGGCGCACGCGAACCCGTGCCGGGAGACGACCATGACCGACCGCATCCGTGACTACCTGCGCGTGCGCCGCGACCTCGGTCAGGACGAGGGGCCCGTGATGGTCCTCGACCTCGATGTCGTGCGCGACAACTACACCGCCTTCGCCCGGGCCCTGCCGGATACCCGCGTGTTCTACGCCGTGAAGGCGAACCCGGCCCCCGAGGTGCTGCGCCTGCTCGCCGAGATGGGCTCCTGCTTCGACACCGCCTCGGTGGCCGAGATGGAGATGGTGCTCGCCGCCGGCGCCACCGCCGACCGGATCTCCTTCGGCAACACCATCAAGAAGGAGCGCTGCATCGGCCGCGCCCTCGCGCTCGGCATCCGCCTGTTCGCGGTCGACTGCCAGGCCGAGGTCGAGAAGATCGCCCGGGCCGCCGAGACCGTGGGCGTGCCGGCCGCCGAGGTGCGGGTGTTCTGCCGCATCCTGTGCGACGGCGCCGGCGCCGACTGGCCGCTCTCGCGCAAGTTCGGCTGCGTGCCCGAGATGGCCGCGGACGTGCTGGAGCACGCCCATCGCCAGGGGCTCGAGGCCTATGGCATCTCGTTCCACGTCGGCTCGCAGCAGGGCAACACCGAGGCCTGGGACGGGGCGCTCGGCTCCGCGGCGGCGGTGTTCCACGAGTGCGCGGAGCGCGGCATCGGCCTGTCGATGGTCAATCTCGGCGGCGGCTTCCCCACCCAGTATCTCAAGGCGGTCCCGGGGGTGGAGAGCTACGGCGAGGCGATCTTCCGCGGCCTGACCAAGCATTTCGGCAACCGGATCCCCGAGACGATCATCGAGCCGGGCCGGGGCATGGTCGGCAATGCCGGCCTGATCGAGGCCGAGGTGGTGCTGGTGTCGAAGAAGTCCGCGCAGGCCGACGAGGTGCGCTGGGTCTATCTCGACATCGGCAAGTTCGGCGGGCTGGCCGAGACCATGGACGAGGCGATCCGCTACCCGATCCGCACCGCGCGGGACGGGGAGCAGACCGAGCCCTGCGTCATCGCCGGGCCGACCTGCGACTCGGTGGACGTGCTCTACGAGCGGCAGCTCTACCCGCTGCCGGTCTCGCTCTCGATCGGCGACAAGGTGCTGATCGAGGGGGCGGGCGCCTACACCACCACCTACGCGGCGGTGGCCTTCAACGGCTTCCCGCCCCTCCAGCAGATCGTGATCTGATCGCGCCGGCCGCCCGGGATGCTCCGGGCGGCCTCCATCCAGGACCGTTCCCGGTGGGTGGGCCGCGGCAGGGTGTGGACGCACGGATTCCGTTCGTCCGGAACCATCCTGCGGTCATGCGGCGTTAAGGGCCGCCGTCGCTTCTCAGGACGCGACGGCCAGGCCCGATCGCCTGCCGAGACGATCCATCGCTTCTCCCGCATGCCGGCCCGGGGAGGGCACAGCCATGATCGAGATCCGCGCGGAGCACGGCCACGACGTCCCGGCGCGTGAGCGCCTGCTCGACGCGTGCTTTGCCGGCAATCGACGTGCCAAGACTTCGGAGCGCCTGCGCGAGGGACGGCTGCCGGCCCGCGGCCTCGCCTTCGCGGCGACCCGCGCCGGCCGGCTCGTCGGCACCCTGCGGCTGTGGCATGTCGAGGCCGGGCTCGCCCGGCCGGCGCTGCTGCTCGGGCCGCTCGCGGTCGATCCGGCGATCCAGGGCCAGGGGCTCGGCTCGGTGATGATGCAGGCCGCGCTGGGCCGGGCGGAGGCCCTCGGCCACGGCGCCGTGCTGCTGGTCGGCGACGCGCCCTATTACGCCCGCTTCGGCTTCGCGGGGGCGCTGGCGGAGGCGCTGACCCTGCCGGGGCCGTTCGAGCGCGCGCGCTTCCTCGGGCTCGAACTGCGTCCGGGTGCGCTGGCGGGGGCCGAGGGCATGGTCCGGCCGACGGGCGTCCTCGCCCCGGTCGAGCGGGTGGCGGACGAGGCCGCGGCCGGGCGACGACGCGCCGCCTGAGCGAGGCGTCCGCCTGCCGCCGGGATGAGGGCGGTCCGCCCGAGCGCGACCGCATCCCCAGCGGGGTCTCCGGCTCGGGCGCGGTGCCGGCATGCGCCGAATGGCGGCCCGGTCCACCGTCCTGGCCGCCATCGTGCATTGCGCCGGACGGGCCAGATCCCGCATAGACGGGGCGCCGGCCTCCCGAGAAGGTGTCCCGTCCGATGCAGATCGCCACGCCCTACCTGATGTTCCTGGGTGACGTGCCCGACACGCTGGCGGCCAAGACCGCCTACGGCATCAAGGACTGGCGCCCGGACTGGTGCATCGGCCAGATGCGGCTCCCGGGCTGCGCCGCCGATCTCGGCATCCCCGACATGACCCTGCCGGAGGCCCTGGCCAAGGGCTGCCGGACCCTGGTGATCGGCGTCGTCAACGCCGGCGGCGTGCTGCCCGACCATTGGGTAAAGGAGATCGTCGCGGCGATCGAGGCCGGCCTCGACGTGGCGAGCGGCCTGCACGTCAAGCTCGGCGCGGTGCCGGCCATCGCCGAGGCGGCGGCCCGGCGCGGCCGCCAGCTCCACGACGTGCGCCACACCGACGAGCGCTTCCCCACCGGCAAGGGCACGAAACGCGCGGGCCGGCGCCTGCTGACCGTGGGCACCGACTGCTCGGTGGGCAAGAAATACACCGTGCTGGCCCTGGAGCGGGGCATGCGCGAGCGCGGCCTCGACGCGGATTTCCGCGCCACCGGCCAGACCGGCGTGTTCATCTCCGGCCGGGGCGTGGCCATCGATGCCGTGGTGGCCGACTTCATCTCCGGCGCGGTCGAGACGATCTCGCCGGAGGCCGCCCCGCATCACTGGGACCTGATCGAGGGGCAGGGCTCGCTGTTCCACCCGTCCTTCGCGGGCGTGAGTCTCGGCCTGCTGCACGGCGCCCAGGCCGACGCCTTCGTGGTCTGCCACGAGCCGACCCGCACGACGATGCGCGGCGTGCAGCATCCGCTGCCGACGATCCGGCAGGTCATCGACCTCACCGTGCAGCTCGGCAGCCTGACCAACCCGGGGATCAAGCCGGTGGGCATCGCGGTGAACACGCAGGCGCTCGCCGAGGACGAGGCCCGGGCCCTCCTGGACACGCTCGGGTCCGAGCACGGCCTGCCCGCCACCGACCCGGTGCGCTTCGGCGTCGCCGGGCTGGTCGACCGGATCGTCGCCGACTTCCCGGAGGCCTGACATGGGCCGCCGCCTGAGCCTCTCGGTGGAGCGTTTCCCGATCGCCGGCGCCTTCACGATCTCCCGCGGCAGCCGCACCGAGATCGCCGTGGTGGTGGCCACCATCACGGACGAGAACGGCGTCGGGCGCGGGGAATGCGTGCCCTATCCCCGCTATGGCGAGAGCGTCGAGAGCGTGGTCGCGCTGATCGAGGGGCAGGGGGAAGCCATCGCGGCCGGGATCGGCCGGGACGAGCTGATGACGCGGATGAAGGCGGGGGCGGCGCGCAACGCCCTCGACTGCGCGCTGTTCGACCTGGAAGCCAAGCTCCAGGGCCGCCCGGCCTGGGCCATCGCCGGGCTGCCCGAACCCCGGCCGGCGATCACCGCCTACACGCTGAGCCTCGGCACGCCGGAGAGCATGGGCGAGGCCGCCCGCAAGGCCGCCCACCGGCCGCTCCTGAAGGTGAAGCTCGGCGGGACCGGGGACCCGGAGCGGATCGCCGCCGTCCGGGCCGGCGCGCCGGAGTCCCGGCTGATCGTCGACGCCAACGAGGCGTGGCGGCCGGAGACCGTGGAGGCCAACCTCGACGCCTGCCTGAGGGCCGGCGTCGCGCTGATCGAGCAGCCGCTGCCGGCCGACGCCGATGCGCTGCTCGCCGGGATCCCGCATCCGGTCCCGGTCTGCGCCGACGAGAGCCTGCACGACCGCGCCGGCCTCGACGCGCTCGCCGGGCGCTACGACGCGATCAACATCAAGCTCGACAAGACCGGCGGCCTGACCGAGGCGGTGCTGCTCGCCCGGGAGGCGAAGGGGCGGGGCCTCGCGATCATGGTCGGCTGCATGCTCGGCACCTCGCTCGGCATGGCGCCGGCGGCGCTCCTGGCCGAGGGGGCCGAGTTCGTGGATCTCGACGGTCCGCTGCTGCTCGCCCGCGACCGCGCGCCGCCGCTGCGCTACGAGGGCAGCCTGATGCATCCGCCGACGCCGGAACTGTGGGGATAGGGATCGCGCTGACCGGCGGATCAACCGGTCTGGGCACGGCCTCGATGACGGAGCGCCGCAGACCCCCTCTCCCGCACTGGAGAGGGGGCCGGTCGCGCTGCGTCATGAGCCGAGTGCCTTGAACGTGTGTCGCCCTTCGCCCGTGCGGGGAGGAGAGAACACCTCGGCCAGCGATCTGTGAACATCATAGCTCGTACGGGGGAGGGGACCCGCGCCGCGTTCTTTGCATCCGAGAGGCATCCGAGCGTCTCCGAACCCGCGTCTCCCATCGTCCGATCGGACATCGGAGCAGGTTGGGATCAGGTATACCAGAAGGCTTGCCTTCTCCCCGCCCCGCTGCCATCCATCGGTCAAGCGATGGGGCCGAGCGTCGACGCCCAGGACCCCGGCAGCCCGACAACAACAGCAAAACCAATATGCTGGGGAGGACCGACATGGCCAAGAACATCCTGATCCTGGGGGCCTCCTACGGCTCGCTCCTGGGCACCAAGCTCCTGATGGCCGGTCACAACGTGACCCTGGTCTGCCGCAGGAAGACCGCCGACCTGATCAACCGCGACGGCACCGAGGTCCGGATCAAGCTCCGCGACGAGAAGGAGCACCGGTCGATCCATTCGCGCGACCTGCCGGGCAAGGTCGACGCGATGCCGCCGGAGGACGTCGACGTGGCGCGCTACGACCTCGTCGGCCTCGCCATGCAGGAGCCGCAATACAACAACCACACGATCCGCGTGCTGATGATCAAGATCGCGGCAGCGAAGCTGCCGTGCCTGTCGATCATGAACATGCCGCCGCTGCCCTACCTCAAGCGGATCCCGGGGCTCGCCGCCATGGATCTCGAGGACGCCTACACCAATGCCGGCGTCTGGGACCGGTTCGAGCCGGGTCTGGTGACGCTCTGCTCCCCCGATCCGCAGGCGTTCCGGCCCCCGGAGGAGGAGGCCAACGTCCTCCATGTCGGGCTGCCGACGAACTTCAAGGCCGCGACCTTCGCGGACGAGGGCCACAACGCGCTGCTCCGGGAGCTCGAGGCCGATATCGACGCCGTCCGCCTCGACGGGCACGACGTGCCGGTGAAGCTCAAGGTGTTCGACTCGCTGTTCGTGCCGCTGGCGAAGTGGTCGATGCTGCTCACCGGCAATTACCGCTGCATCACCCCGGGCGAGCCGCAATCGATCCACGACGCCGTGCACGGCGATCTCGCCCGCTCGCGGGCGATCTACGAGCATGTCGACGGGATCGCCCGGAAGCTCGGTGCCGACCCGGCCGATCAGGTGCCGTTCGAGAAATACGCCAAGGCTGCCGAGAGCCTGCTGAAGCCGTCCTCGGCCGCCCGCGCGGTGGCGAACGGCGCCCCCTACATCGAGCGGGTCGATCTGCTGGTGAAGCTGATCTCGCATCAGCTCGGCGAGCCCAGCGCCGAGATCGACCGCACGGTCGCGACCGTCGACCGCAAGCTCGACGAGCGCATCATCGAGGGCTGACGGATCCCGTCGCGTGCGGGCCGGGCGCGACGCCGAGCGGTGTCGCGCCATCCACTCCGTCATCACGAGCGCAGCGAAGTAACCTGGGGCGAAGTAACCTGGGGCGGCCCGACACCGGTCGCCGGGGTGCCACGGGATCGCTTCGCTGGACGCGCAGAGGCGGTCAGCGGGCCTTCATATCACTCCGCCAAGTCCAGGAAATGGCGGCCCTGGCGGTCGTCGATCTCGACGATCCAGAGGTCGGAATCGAATCGGATCTCCTTGGTCAGGCGCTCCTCCACGTCGAGCGGGCTGCCGCCGGTGACGATGGCGGCGAAGCGGCGATCCCCGCTCTCCTCCGCCTCGAACAGGGCCTGGGGCGCCGGCCCGTAGAGATCGGCGCTGCCGTCGAGGCGGTCGACCTTCACGAAGATCGCCCCCGCCTCCGGCGAACCGCGCCGGCGCAGCACCGCCGGGACGCCCGCGACGCCGAGGCGGCGCAGATGGGCCGAGACCCAGAAATCGGAGCGCAGGCGCATGCGGCGTTAGACCTTTCGAGATGCCGGTTCCGGCGCGGTGACCAACGCCCCAGCGGCGATGGATCGGCCTGCACCGCGGGACGCGACGCGGGGCCGCGTCCGGGGGGCGACGAGAGTCACACAACGTCCGCCGCGTGTCTCCCTCTCCCCGCACGCCTACGGGCTACACAGGTTCAAGGCACGCGGCTCATGACGCGGCGCGACAGGCCCTCTCTCCCGTGCAGAAGAGGGGGGGGGGCCTGTCGCGCCGTCCCGAACCGATCTGCGAGCATCGTCGCCCCCCGGTCGGGGCCGGTCCCGTATCCCGCCCGCGATGCGATCGATGGACGGGATCTCGCCCGGCGCTCTTAACCGTCCCGATACAGTTTCGGGGATGAACATCGATTCGCCCGTCACGGTGCAGGGAACCGATTTACTGTGCCCGGACCGGTTCGCTGCCCACGATGCAGCCCGACCCTCCGGTTGCACGGGTGGAGCGATGCGCGGCACACGGCTCGGCTATATCGATACGATCCGCGGCCTGGCCGCCCTGGCGGTCATCTACTTCCACGTCGCCGATCACCTGCTGAAGACCGGCCAGGCAGGGGCGGGGATCGAGTCGGTCCTGTTCGTGGCGCTCACGCAGTGGATCGATCTCGGGAAGGTGGCGGTGGTGATGTTCTTCGCCGTCTCCGGCTTCGTGGTCCCCTACTCGCTCGACGGGCGCAGCCGGACCCCCGTCCGGGACTTCGCGATCAGCCGGTTCTTCCGCCTCTATCCGGTCTACTGGCTCTCGATTCCGCTCGGGATCTACGCCTTCTACGTCGTGCCGGGCCGCGGCATCCCGGTGGCGACCGTGCTGGCCAACCTGACGATGCTCCAGCAATTCGCCGGGATCGAGAACGTCATCGGCCTGTACTGGACCCTGCAGATCGAGCTGATCTTCTACGGCCTCTGCGTGCTGCTGTTCTGCGCCGGGCTCCTCCAGCGGACGCGCGGCGTCGCCGGCGCCGCCGTGGCGATGCTGGGCGCGGCCATCCTCATGGCGGTCGCCCGCCACCAGCTCGGCAAGGCCCTCCCGGTGGCGCTCCCCCTCGCCCTGGCGATCATGCTCTGGGGAACCCTCTGGCGCCGCTGGCACGTCGAGGGGCAGGCGGAGGCGCGGCGCGCCGCCCTCGGCGTCCTGGCCCTGATCGTTCTCGCCGTCCCGGTCGTCTCGGTGCTGGCCTACGGGCGCGATCTCGGATTCGGCGAGACGTGGTACCGCTACACCGCCACCTACTGGGCGGCCCTCGGGCTGTTCGCCCTGATGACCACGCGCGGCCGGATCGAGGCGCCGGTCTTCGCCTGGCTGGGGGCGCTGAGCTACGGCCTCTACCTGTTCGGCCCGATCGCGCAGGAGGCGGTGAGCGCCGCCGCCCGGTCCGTGAAGCTCACGGGCCACGGCCACGCGCTGATCGCCGCGGCGATGCTGGTGGCCGTGGCCTGCGCGGCGCCGGTCCATCGCTTCGTCGAGCGGCCCAGCATCCGCCTCGGCCGGCGCCTGATCGCGGACCTCCACCGGGACCGGGCCGCCGGGGCCGTATCACCGTCCCCCGCGGGGGCTTCGTCCCGCGTCGGGACGGCGTCCTGACCGGGTCTCGCGTCGGAACCCCGCGCGCCGCAGCCGTCGGTCACCGCGCCCCGGCGCTGCGGCGGGTGCGCCGTTCCGCCTTGCGGGTCGCGGTCTCCCGCAGGTGCTGCTCGATGGCGTCGTTGGCCCGGCCGCGCATGTGCCGGATCGCCTCCACGTCGTCGAAGGTCTCGGGGAAGCGCCGCGACAGCCAGAGATAGGCGCTCGCGAGCTTCACGGTCCGCTCCTGGTAGTCGAGGGCGCCGGTGAGGTTCCCCCGCAGCGCCGGCACCGTCTGGCCGCCCGCCCGCGCCTGACACCAGCGCTCCAGCAGGCCCATGGCGATCTCGTCGCGCCGGTTGATCGGGCAGACCGAGAAGGCGAACTTCTCCTCGATCGGCAGCCGCGCCCGGTCGACCGTGCGGGCGACCTCCAGCACCTCCTCCAGGGCCGAGGGCTGGAACGGCGAGCCCGCGTAGAAGGTCGCCCGGGCGAAATGCGTCAGCACCTCGTGGAGGCTGTGCGTGCGCATCTCCGCGGCCACCGAGCGGATCGCCCCGAGATCCGGGCGGACATAGAAGCGCGTGTCGGCCGCCGGCGCCGTGGGCGCCCCCGACAGGGCGGTCCGGATCGGCTCGACGGCGACGGGGTCGGTCGCCGCCACGTAGCCGACATCCTGGTGGCCGTAGCGGCCCGCCCGGCCGGCGATCTGCCGGATCTCGGAATGGGTGAGCGCCCGCTCGGCGCTCCCGTCCCACTTGCGCACCGCCGAGAACACGACCCGCTTGAGCGGCCCGAGGTTGAGCCCCATGCCGATCGCGTCGGTGGTGACCAGCACGTCGGCCTCGCCCGCGCGGAAGCGGGCGGCCTCGGCCCGGCGGACCTCCGGCGACAGGGCGCCGTAGATCGTCGCCACCCGGTGGCCCCTGGCCACCAGGATCTCGCGGTTCTCGTGCACCGCCCGGCGGGAGAAGGCCACGACCGCGTCGCCGGGCTCGACCTTCTCCAGGGGCACCGGCGCCTCCAGCAGGAGCAGCGGCGACTTGCGGGTGAAGGGGATCACCTCCAGGGATTCGTTGGCCGCCTCCGCGGCGCGGCGGACATACGACAGGGCGTCGTCGGAGCCGCAGACGATCACGGTCCGGGCGGCGACGCCGAACAGGGCGTTGCTCCAGGCCCAGCCCCGGTCGGGATCCGACAGCATCTGGATCTCGTCGATCACCGCCACGTCGATCGGCCGGGTCAGGTCGGCGGTCTCGATGGTGCGGGCGGTGTGGGTCGGATCGGGCTCGCCCAGCACCTCCTCGCCGGTGATCATGCCGGCGCGCAGGCCCCGCTCGCGCAGGGCCTCGTAGTTCTCCAGCGCCAGGAGCCGCAGCGGCGCGAGGTAGGCGCCGGTCTCCGCCGCCGTCAGGTGCTGGAGCGCCGCGTAGGTCTTGCCGGAATTGGTCGGCCCCATGTGGAACAGGATTTTCCGGTTGAGGCGCCGGGCGGCGGTGAACCGCTCGATATAGGCGCCGAAGCCGACCTGATCGCGCAGGCGGCGCAGGCGCGAGCCCTCGCGGGCCACCGCCTTGGCGTGCCGGCGCACGGGGGTGAGCGTGTCGTTCAGGGCACGGGCGAGCTTCGGGCCGTAGGTGAACACCCGGGACCGAAGCGACCGGTCCATATGGGCGATGTAGGCGGCGGCATCCGCCCCGACCTCGCGCAGGTCGACGAGGATCTGCGCCCGCAGCCCGTCCACGGGCTTGTGCAGGGCGCGGACCGCCTGGAGCGCGGTCTGCGCCACGGCGGCGCGCAGGGCCTCCAGGCGATGCGCCGGGTCGTTCCGGGCCGCCATCCGGGCGAGGATCTCGGCCGCCTCCGGGTCGGGGGCGATGTCGAGCCGCAGGTCCAGGCGGCCGTTGTCGAGGAGCGGGATCTCGGTCCGGATCAGCCACGTGATCCGGTGGTCCTTCGTGACGACGGCCCGCAGGGCGGGAATCGCCCTCCGGACCGCCGGGACCCCGGTCTCGGCGAAGACCCGGGCCGCCCGCATCGCGCGCAGCGCCCCGGCGACCCGCGCGTCCTCCACCTCCGCGCCGTAGTCGGGCAGTTCGAGATGGGCGAGCAGCCGGTCGAGATCGACGGCGTCCGGCGACAGGCCGAGCCGCCCCAGGGATTCGATCAGGCTGTCGATCGTCGGGCGGAGACGCTTGCGCGCCATGCGGTCACCTCTGGCAGCGGCGTCTCACGCCAACCCGGACGTGGTCGGGGGCGTTCCGAGCGCCACCATGCGCCGGGACGCGCCGGCGCGCCACGCCGGATTCGCCGCCGCTCCGGGTCGCTTCGCTGCGCGCGCGAGGACGACCCTCATGGCCGCCGGGCCGCTTCGGCGAGCCACCCGCAGAAGGCCCGGACCGCCGGATCCTCCGCCCGGGGCTCCGGGACGTAGGTGTAGTAGCTCCGCGCCGGCAGCGCCGGGCCGGCGAAGGGCAGGGTCAGACGGCCGGCCGCCACGTCGTCGGCGATCAGGCGCTCGGGACCCATGGCGACCCCGAGCCCGTCGAGGGCGGCCTGGAGCGTCAGGTAGAAATGCTCCAGCGTCACCGAGGCCTGGGGCTCCAGGTCCGGCACCCCCGCCGCCCGCAGCCAGTCCGGCCAGACCCGCGGCAGCGTCGCCGCGTGCAGGAGCGTGTGCCGGGCGAGCTGTTCCGGCGTCGCGAGGGGGAGGCGCCGCAGCAGTGCCGGGCTGCAGACGGGGATGCGCCGCTCCGAGAGGAACGGCTCGGCGACATGGCCCGGGCGCGCGTCCGGGCCGCCCCGGATCGCCACGTCGAACGGGTCCGTCAGCTGCGCCAGGGGCACGTTGGAGGTGGTCAGCCGCACCTCGATCGCCGGGTTGGCCCGCTGGAAGCCGGACAGGCGCGGGATCAGCCAGCGCAGGGTGAAGGTCGCCAGCGCGTTGACGTGCAGCAGGCGCGGGCGGCCCCGCTCCGCCTGCCGGGCCGTGGCGAGGGCGATCCGGTCGAGGGCGGCGCCGATCTCGGCGGCGTAGGCGGTGCCGGCCTCAGTGAGGACGACGCGCCGGTTGTGGCGCTCGAAGAGCGGCAGCCCCAGCCAGGCCTCGAGCATCTGCACCTGCCGGCTCACCGCCCCGTGGGTGACGTGCAGCTCGTCCGCCGCGCGGGTGAAGCTGCCGTGGCGGGCGGCGGCCTCGAAGGCCTTCACGGCGTTGAGCGGCGGCAGGCGGCGATGCATAGGTCAGGTTTCCTCACGCGAGCGTCAGCATAAGTCGTTTGTCAGGCTCGAACCAGGCGGCCATCCTGTGACGCCAGCACGGATGGTGACAGGATGTCCTTCGCGTCGGACCGGACCGCGTCCCCCGATCACGCCCGCCCGCAGGAGGCCCGCCAAACCCTCGCGGTCACGGGGCTCAACCATGCCCTGCACGACGGCTACACGGATCTCATCTACGTGCTGCTGCCGGTCTGGCAGGCGGAGTTCGGCCTCGACTACGCCGCCCTCGCGCTGCTGCGCTCCCTCTACAACGGCGCGCTGGCGGCGCTGCAGATGCCGGCGAGCCGCCTCGCCCAGTCCCTCGGGGCCCGCACCGTCCTGGCGCTCGGCACCCTGCTCAGCGCCGGGGGCTACGCCGTCGCGGGTGCCTCGGGCGGCCTGGTCGGCCTCGGCGCCGGATTGCTGCTCGGCGGTGCCGGCAGCAGCACCCAGCACCCCCTGGCCTCGGCGGTGATCGCCCGGGCCTACGGCCCCGGGGCGCGGGGGCCGCTGGGCACCTACAATTTCACCGGCGATCTCGGGAAGGCGGCGGTTCCGCCCCTGGTCGGGATCCTGCTGACCCAGTCGGGCTGGCGCCACGCGCTCTGGGCGGTCGCCGCCGCGGGGGTGGTGGTGGCGCTGGCTGTCGCGCGCCTGCTGCCGCGTGATCCGGCCTCACGCGGTCCCGCGCCCGGCACAGCCGTCCGGACGGCCGCGCCCGCCGATTCCGGGGCGGCCGGCGGCGGCGGCTTCAGGCTGCTGGTCGCCATCGGCATGCTCGACAACGCCGCGCGCCCGGCCTTCCTGATCTACCTGCCGTTCCTGATGCAGGAGAAGGGCGCGGCGCTGACCACGGTGGGCCTCGCGCTCGCCCTGGTCTTCGTCGGCGGTGCCCTCGGCAAGGCGATCTGCGGACGCGTCGGGGCGCGCCTGGGCGTGACCCGCACCGTGATCCTCACCGAGACCGGGACCGCCCTGACGATCCTGGCGGTGATCGCGCTGCCGCTCGCCCCCGTGCTGCTCCTGCTCCCGGTCCTGGGCGTGATGCTGAACGGCACCTCGTCGGTGCTCTACGGGACCGTGCCGGAACTGGCCCCGGGGGGCCGCGTCGAGCGGGCCTTCGCGGTGTTCTACACCTGGACCCTCGGCGGCAGCGCGCTGGCGGCGCCGCTGCTCTACGGGCGGCTCGGCGACGCGGCCGGGCCGCACTGGGCGGCGGTCGCGGCGGCCGCGACGGCTCTGGCCGCGGTGCCGCTCATGCTGGCCCTGGCGCCGCGCCTCCGGGTGGCGCCCGCGCGACGGCCCTGATCGGCGCGATCCGGCGCCGGTCCCGATCGACTTCAGGCGGCCCGAATCCGCCCGAGGAAGTCGTGGACGGCGGTGCCGAGACGCTCGGCATGGGTCGACAGCTGCAGCGCCGCGTTCAGGACCCCGTCGGCGGCCGAACCGCGCGCGCCCGCGTTCGACGCGATCTGCCCGATATTGTGCGTGACGTCCCCGGTGCTCGACGCGGCCTGTCCGATCGTGCGGACGATCTCCTGCGTGGCGGCCTGCTGCTGCTCCACGGCGGCGGCGATCGAGGTCGTGGTCGTGTCGATCTCCCGGATGCGGCCGGCGACGCCGCCGATCGCCGCCACCACGCGCTGCGTGGCCGCCTGCATCTGGCTGATCTGCGTGGTGATCTCCTCCGTGGCCTTGGTGGTCTGGCCCGCCAACTCCTTCACTCCCGCGGCGACGACCGAGAAGCCCCGGCCGGCCTCGCCGGCCCGCGCCGCCTCGATCGTGGCATTGAGCGCCAGCAGGTTCGTCTGGCTGGCGATCGACGAGATCACCGCGATGACGGTCCCGATCTTCGAGGCGGCCGCATCGAGGTCCGTGATCAGGCCCGTCGCCTGCTCGGCCTCCGTCACCGCGGTGCGGGCGAGCCGCGCGGAGCCGTCGACCTGCTGGCCGATCTCCGAGACGGACGACCCGAGCTGCTCGGCCGCCGATGCGACGATGCCGACGTTGTCCGACGTCTGCGTGGCCGCCTTCGCGACCTCGCCGGTGCGCTGCGTGTCCTGCTCGGCGAAGCCCGTCATCCGACGCGCGACGGCCTCCATCTCCGCCGCCGCCGCCGACAGGGCGGCGACCACCGACGACGCGTTCGCATCGAACTCGGCGATCAGCGCCTCGAGCTGCCGCGAGCGCAGCGTGCTGGAGTGAAGTGCCTCGACCTCGGCATGGATGTCGACGAGGGAGCCGCAGGCCCGCTGCGCGATACCGGCCCGATCGAACGCGACGCCGCCCGTCGCGCGGAACCAGCGATACGTGCCGTCGGGCATCCGCAGCCGGTACTTGACGTCGTACGCGCCCCGGTTCGTGACGTTCTTGAGCGCGGCACCGAAGGCCGCGAAGGTCGGGCCGGCATCGTCGGGATGCAGGCGGCTCGACCAGGACTCCATCGTGTTCGGATACTCCGCCTCCGATTTGTAGCCGACCAGCCGGCGGAATTCGGCGCTCCACGTCCAGCGGCTCTTGGGATGCGCGGGATCACCGTCGTGCAGGATCGCGTCCCACAGCCCGACCCCGGAATGGACCTGGAGCAGCGCGAGCAGTTCCGACGTGTCCCGAGGCTTTGCAAACATTTTCCGCCCCTCGATAGTGATCAATCGTCGCTGCACTTGCCGTATTCCGGCGTCGATTTTATTTTTGATCGATTAATCGAGATATGTTTTTCATTTGTGATGGAAATTGGAAGATGTGATTTCGCTTTTAGCCAGTTAAACATTGGCTGTGATGCAAGATCTGCTATCACACGATTCCCTGTTGCGGAAGCGTTGCGGCCCGGGCCGGAGGGCGTGGCGGGCCGGCCGAAACGCCGTTCGGCTGTGCCCTCCGGACGCACCGCCGGAGCCGTTTCGCTCGGCCCCCGCGGCGGTCGGCCCCCGCGGCGGTCGGCACCCCGCGAGGCCTTACCGGCGCCCGAGCACGTTGACCCGCACGGCCTCGGAGCGGCCGTCCACCGCGACGTCGCGGATCGTCTCGGGGGCGAGGCTGGCCGCGCGGTACACCGCCTCCGACACGACCGCCACGCAGCCGAGGCCCTTGGTCAGCCCCTGCAGGCGCGAGGCGACGTTGACGGTGTCGCCGAGCGCCGTGAAGCGGGCATCGGTGGCGTCCCCCATCTCCCCGACGATCGCCGGGCCGGCATGCACGCCGATCCCGTACCGCAGGGTGTGTTCCAGGTCGGCCGCCAGCAGCCGGTTCAGGGTGGCGACGGATTCGGCGATGCGGTCGATCGCCCGCAGGGCGTCCCGGGCGGCCTGTTCGGGCTCCGTCTCCAGGCCGAACAGGGCGAGCAGCCCGTCGCCCAGGAACTGGTTGGTCGAGCCGCCCGCCTCCCGCACGGCGTCCCCGACCGCGCCGAGGAAGCGGTTGATGATGAACACGGTGTCGTAGGGCAGCCGCTCCTCGGCGAGCCGCGTCGAGCCGCGCAGGTCGACGAACATCGCCACGATGAAGCGCTCCTCGCCGGATTCCGCCCGGTCGAGCAGATCCGCCTGACGCACCCGCGGCTGCGGCGGCAGCAGCGGCACCACGGCGAGGTCGGTCTCGGGCCGGAACTGGCAGGCGAGGCGCACCCCCGGCCCGGCGGCGATCCGCTCCAGGACGGCCCGCTCGGCCCGGCCGGGGTCCGGCGCGCCGTCGCTGCCGTCCGTCACCCGGATCCGGCAGGTCGAGCACCGGCCGCGGCCGCCGCAGACGCTGGCATGCGGGATCCGGTTGCGGCGGCTGGCCTCCAGGACGCTGGTGCCCCGGGGCACCCGGACCACCCGCCCGTCGGGGTAGCTGAGCCGGACCGTCCCGCGGGTGACCTCCGCCAGGCTCCGCAGCCCCCGCGCCGCGACGACCGCCGCCACCAACCCCGCATAGGTCAGGAGCATCCCGTCCCGGATGCCGGCGAGCCGCGCCACTTGGTCGGGCCGCCCGACATGGATGGGCTGGAGCGCCGTCGCCCGCCAGGCCGGATCCTGCGCCAGGGCGAGGATCGCCCGGCCGCCCTGCACGAAGCCCAGCAGCGCCAGGACCGGCACCAGGACCGCGAGGGCCAGCAGCACCGGCGCCGCGCGCCCGAAGCCGGGCTTCAGCCGGAGCCAGAAATGCAGGCCCGCGCAGCCGTGGATCCAGGCGACGATCAGCACGGCCGCCTGCATCAGGCCGAGCGGCGGGGAGGCCACCCAGAAGGTGTAGAGTTCCTGCGCGTAGCCCTTGTCGAGATGTTCGGTGACGAAGGCGATCCGGGTCCCGGCGATGTGGCTGACGAGCAGCGGCGGGATGAGCAGGCCGGAGACCAGCTGCAGGATCTCGGAGGCCCGCCAGCGGAAGAAGCGGGCGGCGTAGAGGGCCTGGAGCCCGAGGAGCAGATGGGCGAGCAGCGCGCCGTACAGGAGCGTCAGGCCCAGGGGGTTGAGCCACAGGGCCGTGACGAGGTCGAGGCCGTCCTCCATGGCGGCGAGGGAGACGTTGCCGAGCGCGTGGTTGGCGAGGTGGCTCAGCACGTAGCCGAACAGCACCAGACCGCTCGCCAGCCGGAGGCGGCGCAGGGTCAGGGGCCGCCACGCCCGCGCGGCGGCCGCGGCCGGCCGCCCCTCGGCGTGCCCGTCGGCGGATCGCAGCGTCGCGACCGAGGCTGTGCGCGTCATGCTGGGAGGTCCGATGGGATCGGCCGCGGGCCCGCAATTCGCCGACCTTCGTACCAGCAAGACTTCCACCGCGTCCGATTTATTTCGCTTCGCCGGTGGAACACGGCGTCGATGTCCGCGGGCACTGCGCGCGGTCGCGGCCCGTCGCGGGTGACGGGATCGGTCGGATCGGGCCAACCCCAAGGGCCGGCTGTGCGTTGCCCGTGCCGGATGGCGCCTGCCGGACCCGGGGACCCGATGCTGGATTTCGACTTCGCCCGACCGGCCGCCGCGGTGGCGGCGGACCTGATCGGCGCGCACCTCTTCGTCGACGGGGCGGGGGGCCGCATCGTCGAGACGGAGGCCTACGACCGGACCGACCCGGCCTCCCACAGCTACAACGGTCCCACCCGGCGCAACGCCAGCATGTTCGGTCCGCCCGCACACGCCTACGTGTATCGCTCCTACGGGCTGCACTGGTGCCTGAACCTCGTCTGCGCGCCCGGCAGCGCGGTGCTGCTCCGGGCCATCGAGCCGACGGAGGGTCTGGCCGCCATGGCGCAGCGCCGGGGCCAGGGCAATGGCGAGAACAAGGGCAATGGCGAGGTCAAGAGCAAGGGCGAGCGCGAGGCGCGGCTCCTCTGCGCCGGGCCCGGCCGCCTCTGCCAGGCGCTCGGCGTCACCGGCCTGCTCGACGGGGCGCCCCTCGGGCGACCGCCGTTCCGGTTCGAGCCCCGCACCCGGCCGGTCGCGGTGGTGAGCGACCGGCGGATCGGGATCACCCGCGGGGCCGGCACCCCCTGGCGGTTCCTGCTCGCCGGCTCCCGGTTCGTCAGCCGGCCGGTGCGCCGGGGCGGCCCGGGGGAGGGGGCCGCGTGAACGGGATCGCCCGGCCGGTCGGAGAGCGCCGTCCGGATCGGCGGCGGTGCCCCCCGTCCGGCGGCGCACCGGTCGGCTTTCACCCCGCGGGGTTCGTCGGGTAGGACGGGTCGGCCGCGCGACCGGCGCCGATCGGGAGGAACCATGGCGGGCAGGGATGAGGCGGCGTGGCGGGTCGGCGTCCTGTTCTCCCGCAGCGGGGTCAGCGGCGTCACCGAGACCGAGCACTTCCTCGGCACCGCCCTGGCGATCGAGGAGATCAACACGGCCGGCGGCGTGCTCGGGCGCCCGATCGAACCGGTCTGCTACGACCCGGCCGGCGACAACGCGGCCTACCGCGTGCTGGCCCGGCGCATGCTCGGCGAGGACGGGGTCGAGGTGGTGTTCGGCTGCTCGCTCTCGGCGAGCCGCAAGTCGGTGCTCTCCACCGTGGAGCGGCACAACGGCCTGCTCTGGTACCCGTCGATCTACGAGGGCTTCGAATACTCGGAGAACATCATCTATACCGGCGCGACCCTCAACCAGAACGTCTTCGCCCTGGCCGACTATCTCCTGCAGGCGCACGGCCCGCGGATCTTCCTGATCGGGTCGGACTACATCTACCCGCGCGAGTCGAACCGCGTGATGCGCGACCTGATCGAGGCCAAGGGCGGGACGATCGTGGGCGAGCGCTACGCGCCCCTCGACGGGGACGATGCGGCCCACGCGGCGATGATCGCCGAGATCCGCCACGCCGGGCCGGACGCGGTGTTCTCCACCGTGGTCGGGCGCGGCGCCGAGCGGCTCTACCGGGCCTATGCCGGGTCCGGCCTCGACCGCGCCCGCTGCCCGATCGCCAGCCTGACCCTGGCGGAGGGCCAGATCCGGGTGATCGGCCCCGAGCTCTGCACCGGCCATGTCCTGGCGGCTTCGTACTTCGCCGCCCTGGCGGGCGAGGAGAACCGGCGCTTCGTGGCCGCCTTCCAGGCCCGGTTCGGGCCCGGGCGGCCGACCAGCATGTGGTCGGAGACCGCCTACGCGCAGGTCCACCTCTTCGCCCGGGCGCTCGCGGAGGCCGGCACCCTCGACGCCGAGCGCCTCGGCGCCGCGGCCCTGCGCCAGCGCCTCGCGGCGCCGGAGGGCGAACTCGCCTTCGACGGCGAGACCCGGCACCTCTGGCTGACCCCCGGCATCGGCGTCGCCCGCGCCGACGGGCAGTTCGACGTGGTCTGGCGGGCGCGCCGGCCGGTGCGGCCCGATCCCTACCTGGCGTGGTCCCGGTTCGAGACGAACGGGCTGGAGGAGGGTGTCGCCGCGTGACCGCCTCCGCCCGCAAGATCCTGGACGACCTGAGGCGGGCCCGCGCCCTCGTGATCCATCCCCGGGACGAGGAGGGCGCCGCGCTCCTGGAGCAGCTCCGGCGCCTGGGCTGCGCGGTCTCGCTGGCCTGGCCGCCCCCCGCCGCCCTGCCGGGCGACATCGACACCCTGTTCATCCAGCTCGACGACGCCCAGGTGATGCACCTGCTGCCGTCGATCGAGGCGATCGAGCCCGCCGTCATCGCCATCGTGGCCTACGAGAGCCCGACCTCCCTGAAGGCCATCGCCGACGTCAACGCCCACGGGGTGCTGAACAAGCCGCTCCACCCGCGGGGCGTGCTCACCCAGTTCGCCCTCGCCCGCTACCGGCGCGGCTACGAGGGGCGGCTCACCAGCAAGATCAACCGGCTCGAGGAGACCATGAAGGGCCGCCGCACCGTCGAGAAGGCGGTCCGGCTCCTCGTGGAGCTCAACCGGATCGACGAGGACGCCGCCTACCGGATGCTCCGCGACCGGGCGACCGCGTCCCGGGTGCCGATGGCGAGCGTCGCCGAGGGCGTGGTGACGGCCCACGAGGCGATGAGCGGTCTCGGTCTGCGCATCGCGTTGGCGGACAAGACCTGATCGCAGCAGCGTGACGCAATTATAGTCTTGCGGTCCGTGTCTCGGGGCGTATCGTTCGAGCGGGCAAGGGTGCCCCGCAGCAGGATTGCTGCACCACATCTCGGCTTTGGAGCCTCTGGTTCGCGGATGATCCGTCCGCGTCCAGGGGCTTTTTGCGTTTTGGAGCTTTCATGATCCAAGCGAACGGTCCCGCGCGCCCGCCGATACGGGTGTCCTGCATCCAGTTCGAGCCGCGGATCGGCGCGGTCGCGGCCAATATCGCCGGCGCGTCGGATCTCGTCCGCGCCGCCGCCGCCGGGGGCAGCCGGCTGATCGTCCTGCCGGAACTCGCCAGCACCGGCTACGTGTTCGAATCCGAGGCCGAGGCGCGCTCCCTCGCCGAGCCGGTGCCGGACGGCCCGACCACCCGGGCCTGGGCGGCGCTCGCCGTCGAACTCGACGTGCACATCGTCGCCGGGATCGCCGAGGCCGCGGGCGACGTCCTGTACAACGCCGCCGTGGTCGTCGGGCCGGAGGGCTATATCGGCACCTATCGCAAGGCGCATCTCTGGGACCGGGAGAACGTGTTCTTCGCCAAGGGCGACCTCGGCTTCCCGGTCTTCGCCACCGCGCTCGGCAAGGTCGGCGTCGCGATCTGCTACGACGGCTGGTTCCCCGAGACCTTCCGGCAGCTGGCGCTGGGCGGCGCGGAGATCGTCTGCATCCCCACCAACTGGGTGCCGATGCCCGACCAGCCCGCGGGCGAGGCCGCCATGGCCAACACCCTGCACCGGGCCGCCGCCCATTCGAACGGGATCTTCATCGCCTGCGCCGACCGGGTCGGGATCGAGCGCGGCCAGCCCTTCGAGGGCCAGAGCCTGATCATCGGGCCCAAGGGCTGGCCGCTGGCCGGTCCGGCGAGCCGCGACCGGACCGAAACGCTCTCGGCCCTCGTCGACCTCGACGCGGCCGGCCGCAAGAACCTGAACGCGTTCAATTCCCTCCTGCGCGACCGCCGCACCGACATCTACGGCTGAGCCGCGATCCCTTACCCTCCCAAGGAGTTCGTTCATGGTGAAATGGTCCCTCCTCGGCGCCGCCGCGCTCGTCCTCGCCGCCCCGGCCGCGCGGGCCGCCGACGGCAAGCCGATCGTCATCGGCGTGCCCGTCGGCCTCTCGGGGGCCAACAGCGTCGTGGCGCCCTCGGTGGTGCAGTCGGCCGAACTCGCGGTCGAGGAGATCAACGCCAAGGGCGGCGTGCTCGGCCGCAAGCTCGCCCTGGAGGTGGCCGACGACGCCTCCGGGGCCGCCGGCGCCCAGAAGGCTTTTGACGGGCTGATCTACCAGAAGAAGGTCGACGTCCTGATCTCCATGGAGACGAGCGCGGCCCGCAATGCCGGCCTGCCCGCCGTCACCAAGGGGAAGGTGCCGTTCCTCTACACCTCGTTCTACGAGGGGCATTCCTGCAACAGGAACCTGTTCGTCGATGCCTGGGTGCCGGAGCAGCAGGTGCCGCCGGTGGTCGACGCCTTCAAGGCGAAGGGCGCCAAGACCTATTTCCTGATCGGCAGCGACTACGCCTTCGGCCGCGGCATGCTGGGCTTCACCCGGAGCTACGTCGAGAAGACCGGCGGCAAGGTCCTCGGCGAGGAATACCTGCCGATGGACGGCAGCGACTGGACCGCGATCGTCTCCAAGCTGAAGGAGGCCAAGCCCGACGCGCTGATCACCTCCACGGCCGGGGGCGCGCCGAACGTGACGCTGACCAAGCAGCTGCGCGGGGCGGGCGTGGCGCTGCCCTTCGCCAACCTCGCCCTGGACGAGGGCACCGCCAAGAGCATGGGCGCCGACGCGGAGGGGGTCTACCTCTCGGCCTCCTACGTCACCGGGATCGACAGCCCGGAGAACAAGGCCTTCCTGGCCGCCATGAAGAAGAAGTTCGGCGCCGAATTGCGCACGCCCAACGACCTCTCGGTGCCGGAATACGAGGCGATCTACCTCTACAAGGCCGCCGTCGAGAAGGCCGGCGGGACCGAGACCGCCAAGGTGCTGGAGGCGCTGCCGACGGTGAGCTTCACCGGGCCGCGGGGCACGATCACCATGAGCAAGCAGCACCACGCGCCGCTGACCATGTATCTCGGCCAGATCCAGGCCGATGGCACGGTGAAGGTCGCCGGCACCTTCAAGGATGTCGATCCCGGCGCGCAGTGCCCGAAGCTGCCGTGAGGGGCGGGGGCTGAGGAAGCCGCGCATCGCCCTCGCCGAAGAGCACCGCGCGTCTCCCTCCCCCCTCTGCGGGGGAGGGGGCGCAGCGGCCCGTGCCGTGCCTTCCTATTCCCGCGCACCCGGAAGCCCCGATGCTGCTCACCCTCGACATCCTGACCACCGCGGCGATCCTGTTCATCGTCGCGATCGGCCTGCTGGCGATCTTCGGCGTCCTGAAGATCATCAACTTCGCACACGGGGCGTGGCTGACGGTCGGGGCCTATTGCGCGGTGGTGACCGCCCGGCTCGGGCTCAACCCCTGGCTGGCGCTGCCCCTGGCCTTCGTGGTCGGGGCCGTCCTCGGCGGCTTCGCCGAGCAGATCATCATCCGGCCGCTCTACCGGCGGCCCCTGGACGCGATCCTGGCGACCTGGGGCCTCGGCATCGTGGTCGGCCAGCTCATCACCCTGGGCTTCGGCCGCGACGTGCAGCTCACCCCGAACCTGCTCGCGGGGACCGTGACGATCCTCGGCGTCGACTATTCCGCCTACCGCCTCGTGGCGCTGGGTATCGCGCTGGCCATCGGCCTCCTGTTCGCGCTCACCATCGAGCGGACGCGGCTCGGGCTCTCGGCCCGGGCGGTGATCATGAACGAGACGCTCGCCCGCAGCCTCGGCATCGACACCGGCCGGGTGCGCCTCGTGGTGTTCATGATCGGCGCCGGCTTCGCGGCGCTCGCCGGCGTCCTGCTGACGCCGCTCACCAGCGTCGATCCGAACATGGGCGTCTCCTGGCTGATCGGCGCCTTCATGCTGGTGATGGTCGCCGACGCCTCCTACCTCGCCCTGGCGGCGGCCTGCCTGGTCTTCGGCGCCGCGCAGGTCCTGATCAGCACCTTCGTGAGCCCGATCCTGGGCAGCATCGCCGTCGCGGTGCTCGCCGCCCTGGTGCTGCGGATCAGCCCGAAAGGATTCTCCCGTGCTTGAGAGCGTCCCCGTCGCCCGGCGCGACGCCGCGGCCCCGCGCCGGCGCCTGTCCCGCGCGGCGCCCTTCGTGGCCGCGATCCTGGCGGTCCTGGCGCTCTGGATCGCGCCGCGCGTCCTCGACACCTTCGCGGTCAACGTCCTGACCCGCTCGATGATCTACGCGGTGCTGGCCGTCACGGTGGACCTGCTCTGGGGCTTCGCCGGGATCCTGACCTTCGGGCAGGCTGCCTTCTTCGGCGTCGGCGCCTACGCCACCGCGATGATCCTCGCCGCCTACGGGGCGACGCCGCTGGGGATCGCCGCGGCGCTCGCGGCGGCGCTCGCCGCCCCGGCCCTGCTCGGCCTCGCGGTGGGGTGGCTGTCCTTCTACCACCGCTCCACCCCGCTCTACGCCTCGGTGATCTCCCTGGTCGTCCCGATCGTGGTGACGCAGCTCATCTACTCGGGGGGCGAATGGACCGGCTCCAGCAGCGGCCTCGTCGGCTTCGACGTGCTGCCCCTGGAGATCGAGGGCTATTTCCGCCTCGCCGCCCTGGTCCTGATCGCCGTCACCCTGGCGGCCTGGATCCTGGTCCGGGCCGATGCCGGGCGCGCCCTCGTGGCGCTCCGGGACAACGAGGCGCGCTGCGCCTATCTCGGCCTCAACCCGCGCCGCCTGCAGATCCGGCTGACCGCGGCGCTCGCCGCCGTGGCCGGGCTCGCGGGCTTCCTGTTCGCCAACGCGTCGGGGGTGGTCGCGCCGGAGAATGCCGGCTTCCTGTTCGGGACCGAGCTGGTGATCTGGGTGGCGCTCGGCGGGCGCGGCACGCTGCTCGGCCCGGTGCTGGGCACCATCGCCATCGACTACCTCGCGGCGAACCTCTCGGGGGATCTGCCGTTCCTCTGGCAGCTCCTCCTGGGCACGGCCTTCGTGGTCATCATCATCCTGCTGCCGGGCGGCCTCGCCGACCTCGTCGGCCGCCTGTGGCGGGCGCTGCCCTTGGGCCGGCGGGAGCCCGTGCCGCCGCGCCTCGTCGCCCGGGCCGCCGAGACCGGCGCGGCGGCGGCCGGTCCCCCGATCCTCAAGGTCGCGGGCCTCGCCAAGGCCTATGGCAGCCTCACCGTGCTGGAGGCCATCGACCTGGAGATCCGCGCGGGCGAACTCGTCAGCCTCGTCGGCCCCAACGGCGCCGGCAAGACCACGCTGATGCGCTGCCTCAGCGACGGCACCGAACCCTTCACCGGCGCCATCGCGATCGGCGGCATCCCGACCACCGGCCTGACGCCGAACCGCATCGTCGGCCTCGGGGTCGGGCGCAAGTTCCAGGTGGCGAGCGTGTTCGAGAGCCTGTCGGTGGCCGAGTGCCTCCGGCTCGCCCGGGCGCCGCATGACGGCCTGAGCCCGGTCGGGCAAGCCGAGACGCTGGGCCTGCCGCAGCCGGCCCTCGACGTCCTGCGGATGACCGGCCTCGACCGCCTGCTGACCCGGCCGACGCGGCTCCTGTCCCACGGCCAGAAGCAGGCGCTCGAACTCGCCATGGTGGTGGCGCTGGAGCCGCGCTTGATCCTGCTGGACGAGCCCACCGCCGGCCTGACCAAGGCCGAGCGCACCACCATCGGGACCGTGCTCAAGGCGCTGACCGCCGGGGGCCGGATCGCCGCCGTGCTGGTCGAGCACGACCTCGACTTCGTGCGCGAGATCTCCTCCCGCATCGTGGTGCTGCACCAGGGCCGGCTCGTCCTCGACGGCACGGTGGAAGACGTCGTCGGCTCCGAACTGGTCCGGACCATCTATGCGGGAGGCGCCCATGGCTGAGGCTGCGCGGCGGAGCGAGCCGGCGACGGCGGCCCTCGCCCTGGAGAACGTATCGAGCGGCTACGGCGCCGTCTCCATCGTGAAGGACGTCTCGCTGGCGGTGCGTCCGGGGGAGATCGTCGCCCTGCTCGGCAAGAACGGCATGGGCAAGACCACGCTGCTCAAGACCGTCCTGGGGATGGTCGCCCTGCGCGGCGGCGGGATCACGATCGGCGGCCAAGCGCTCGCGGGGCTCACGCCCGCCAAGCTGGTGGCACTCGGCGTCGGCTACGCCCCCCAGGAGCAGCCCCTGTTCCAGGACCTGTCGATCCGCGACAACCTGCGCCTCGCGGTGCCGTCCGACCGGATGCTGCCCGAGGCGCTGGAGCGGCTGTTCGGCCATTTCCCCTTCCTGAAGGACCGCCTCGCCCAGCGGGCCGGCACCCTCTCGGGGGGCGAGCAGAAGATGCTGATCCTCGGGCGCGCCCTGATGCTGCGCCCGCGCCTCCTCCTGATCGACGAGATCTCCGAGGGCGTGCAGCCCTCGATGGTCGAGCGCCTGCGCGGCGTGCTCCAGGCCGAGCGGGATTCGGGCGTGTCCATGCTGGTGGTGGAGCAGCACGTCGCCTTCGCGCTGGGGCTGGCCGACCGCTACGCGGTGCTCAAGCGCGGCGAGATCGTCGACAGCGGCCCGGCCGGGGCGCCGGAGGCGCGCGCCCGGGTCATCGACCACCTGGCGGTGTGAGGCACGATGGAACTCAACACCTTCTCCATCGCCGCCCGCTGTCCCCGGACCGGGCAGCTCGGCGTCGCGGTGGCGAGCGCCGTCCCGGCTGTGGGCGGGCTGTGCCCGTATCTCAGGGCCGGGATCGGGGCCGTCACCACGCAATCCTGGGTGAACCCCTACCTCGCCGCCCGCATCCTCGACCGGCTCGCCTTGGGCCAGGTCCCCGATGCGGCCCTGGCGGCGGCCCTCGCCACCGACGACCGGCCGGACCTGCGCCAGCTCGGGCTGGTCGACGCGCACGGCACCGGCGCGGCCTGGACCGGGGCCGGCTGCACGGCGGCGGCCGGCCACCGCACCGGCGCCGATCATGCCGTGCAGGGCAACATGCTCGCCGGGCCGGGGGTGCTCGACGCCATGGCGCGGGCCTTCGCGGACGCTACCGCAGCCGATCTCGACGAGCGGCTGATGCGCGCCCTGGAGGCCGGCGATTCCGCCGGCGGCGACCGGCGCGGCAAGCAGTCGGCGGCGCTCCGGATCGTGGCCGGCGAGGATTATCCGCTCCTCGACCTGCGCGTCGACGAGCACGCGGAGCCCGTGGCGGAGCTGCGCCGCGTCCTGGAGGTCGCCCGCCGGCAGCTCGTGCCCTTCGTGGCCGGCATGCCCCGGAAGGACGGGCCGGCCGGCGCACTGCCGGACGCGGTCGTGGCGATGCTCCTCAAGCCCCCCGCCGAGCGCCCGGGCGGGGCGCGCGATCCTGCGCGGGAACCGTGACGCCCCGCGCCGCCCAGGACCTCCGGGTCTCCGGCCCCGGTCTCGTCACGGACATCCGGGCGCCTCGAGATCCGCGAGGGTGAGCTTGGCCTGCGCGACGGTGGCGACCGTGTTGGCGATCGTCGTCAGGGACCCCTCGATCACGATGCCGCTCTCGGCCAGCGTCGGGTTCAGCCGGGACACGGTCCGGCTCAGCGCGGTCTCGTAGGCGGACAGCAGCTCGGGCTGCGAGCGGCTGACGTCGAATTGGGAGGCGAGAAGAAAGCGGACCTCGCCCGACAGCGCCTTCAGCTTGGACAGGGACAGCAGATTGACGAACGGCCGGCCGTCCTTGCGGACATTGACGATCGGCGTGCGCACCGAGCCCAGCCTTTCGTCCTGCAGGAAGGCCTGGATCCTGGCCCGGGCCTCGCGGTTCTCGGTGTCGCGCTGCAGGAGGCGGCAGTTGCGCCCGACGACGTCCACGTCCGCGTAGCCTGTCAGCTGGCGGAAGGGTTCGTTCACCAGCAGCAGCGGCGTGTCGCCGCCGGCCGCGGCCAGGGCCAGGGCGATGTGCGCGTCCTCGATATAGCGCCTGAGTTCGGTCGGGATGTCCTGCGTGTGCACGGCAGATCCTCCGTCGCCTCCGATCGGTTCGGCACGTCGCATCCGGGCCGGACGTCCCCCCGGTCCGTGATTCCGAGGATGGCGGCGCCATCCGGTTCGCGCCCCGGGCGGCGGGGCGCCGCCGCCGTCATGAGCGCCACGGTTCCCCGTGGCAATGACCGGGGCCGCGCCGGCCCGCAGGGCCCCGTCCCCGGCCTCAGCCCTCGCCCGCGATGATCCCCCGGATCCGCGTGGCGAGCGCCTCCAGGGCGAAGGGCTTGGTCATCACCTGCATGCCGGGGCCGAGATGGCCGTGGTTGAGGGCGGCGTTCTCGGCGTAGCCGGTGATGAACAGCACCTTGAGGTCCGGCCGGGTCTCGCGCGCGGCGTCGGCCATCTGGCGGCCGTTCATGCCGCCGGGCAGGCCGACATCGGTGATCAGCATGTCGATGCGCACGTCGGACTGGAGCACCTTCAGGCCCGAGGCGCCGTCCGCCGCCTCGATCGCCGCGTAGCCGAGATCCTCCAGCACCTCGGTGACCAGCATCCGCACGGTCGGCTCGTCGTCCACCACGAGGACTGTCTCGCCCTGCTCGGCCCGCGGCGCGTGGGCGAGGTCGGGCAGGATGGTCTCGCCCTCCGTCTCGCCGAGATGGCGCGGCAGGTACAGGCAGACCATCGTCCCCTGGCCGAACTCCGAGTAGATCCGCACCTGCCCGCCCGACTGCTTGGCGAAGCCGTAGATCATCGACAGACCGAGCCCGGTGCCCTCGCCGATCGGCTTGGTGGTGAAGAACGGGTCGAACGCCTTGGCGACCACGTCCGCGGTCATGCCGGTGCCGTTGTCCGAGACGCAGAGCGTCACGTACTGCCCGGGCTCCAGCTCGCGCTCCTGCCCGGCCCGGTGGTCGAGCCAGCGGTTGGCGGTCTCGATGACGATCCGCCCGCCCTCCGGCAGGGCGTCCCGGGCGTTGAGGCAGAGGTTGAGCAGGGCGTTCTCGAGCTGGCTCGGATCGACCAGCGTCGGCCACAGGCCGCCCGCGCCCACCGCCTCGATCGTCACCGCGGGGCCGACCGTGCGGCGCACGAGCTCCATCATGCCCTCGACGAGGCGGTTCACGTCGGTCGGCTTCGGGTCGAGGGTCTGGCGGCGCGAGAAGGCCAGCAGCCGGTGGGTCAGGGCGGCGGCGCGCCGGGCCGCCCCCTGCGCCGCGCCGATGTAGCGGTCGAGGTCGCCGACCCGGCCCTGGAGCATCCGGGTCTGCATCAGCTCCAGCGAGCCGACGACCCCGGCCAGCATGTTGTTGAAGTCGTGGGCGAGCCCGCCGGTCAATTGCCCGACGGCCTCCATCTTCTGCGATTGCCGGAGCGCCTCCTCGGCCCGCATCAGCTCGGCGGTCCGCGCGGCGACGCGCTGCTCCAGGGTCTCGTTGAGGCTGCGCAGGGCCGCGGTGACGCGGTCCCGCTCCGCCTCGACGGCCCGGCGCTCGTCCACGTCGAGGAGGACGCCCGGGAAGCTGAGCGGCGTCCCGTCCGGGCCGTGGTCGACGCGGCCGTTGGCCTCCAGCCAGTAATAGCGCCCGTCGGCGCGGCGGACCCGGTACTGGTGCGCGTAGGCCCCGCCCCGGGCGATGGCGGCCTCGATCGCCGCGGCGAGGCCGGCCCTGTCGTCCGGGTGGACGGTCTCCACCACCTGGGCCAGACTCAGGCCCTCGCGCCCGAGGACCGGGTCGAGGCCGAAACTCGTCGCGAAGGCCTCGTCCACGGTGAAGCGGTCGTTCGGCAGGTCCCACAGCCACGTGCCGATGATCGCGCCCGCCGCCAGGGCGAGCTGGACGCGCTCGACATTGGTCCGGGCCAAGGCCTCGCTGGCGCGCAGGGCGTCCTCCGCCTGCCGGCGCGCCGTGATGTCCCGGAACAGCACCGAGACCTGGCGCCGGCTCGGCGGCTCGATGCGCACCGCCGAGACCTCGATGGTGCGGTCCACGAGCGCGAAGTAGCGCTCGAAGCGGATCGGGACGCCGGTGCGGAGCACACCGCCGTAGAGATCGAGCCAGGCCTCCGCGTCGTCGGCCGGGACGAGGCCGCGCAGCGTCCGCCCGACGATGCCGGCGATGCCGGTATGGCGCTCGTAGCCCGGATTGGCCTCGACGTGGACGTAGTCGCTCAACGGCCCGTGCGGGCCGTCGAGGAAGGTGATGACGCAGAAGCCGTCGTCGATGGCCTCGAACAGCGTCCGGTAGCGCTCCTCGCTGGCGCGCAGGGCCTGCCCGGCCTCGCGCAGATCCGTGCGGTCCTGGAGAATCTGCACGAAGCCGGCGGGGTCGCCCGCATCGTCCCGCAGGGGCATCGTCTCGCTGGCGACCCAGAGGCGCGCGCCGTCGGCACGCAGGCGCCAGCCCGTGTCCTCGGCACGGCCCCGATCCAGGGCCATGCGCATCCCGGTCTCCGGATGGCCCGCCGCCCGGTCCTCGGGGGTGAACAGGTCGGCGATCGGCCGACCCCGCATCGCCGCCGCGGTCCAGCCGAGGAGGCGCTCCGCCCCCGCGTTCCACGCGGTGACGTGCCCGTCGCGGTCGGCGGCGACGACCGCGAGCCGGGTGGTCCCGTCGAAGATCGCCCGATGCAGCCACGCCCGCGCCGCCGCACCCGGTGCGTCCCCCCGGGCGGCCATGCCGGCCCGGGCGCGGAGCGCGGCGGCCTCCTCCTCCAGCGCGCGGGCGCGCCGCAGGAGATCCTCGGTCCCGGCCTCGCCCATGCTCAGGTCCCGATCCGCGCGCGGGCGCGCGGATCGGCCCACGCGCGCCGGGCGCGGCCGAGCTCGTCGGGGGTGGCGAAGGGGGCGGTCACGGTCGGGAATCGGCCTCCGGGAGGGATGGGGATGCGTCGGCGCCTTCTGCCGGAAACCGGCCCGGGGCGCCACAGCGGGCCGCACCTTTCCGGGGCCGCCGATCTGGTCCGGAGCCGGTGTGGTTTGGAGCGCAGCCTCGGGAACGGGTGCGCGCCTCGGGCGGGACCCGGCCGGCTTGGCGTGCATGGCGGGGTGCGGCCCGCAACAGACCCTCGGCGGGTCCGCTTTCGGGCGCTGGGTGGGGCCGCGGCGAATGACCGGAACGGGCGGTTTTCCGCCGGTCCGGACCTTGGCGCGGCATTGGCACATCGGATATTGGCCGCCGCCACGCGGCGATCCGGAGGGGGGCACGAGGGGTTCCGGGTGCAGCCCGATTAGGCGCTTTGCCCGCGGTGCGGTAGCAAGGTCGGCGGTTTCAATGTCTCTGGAGCGGCTACCTCGCCATGCCGGAGCGCTCTGCAGCGCCTCGCCCTGACGAACGTAAGGCTGAGATCAGGAGCAAACCCAGTGATCGCTGACCGCAGGCCTCTCGCTGTCCTCATCGCGGAGGCTGACCAGCTCGTCCGTATGGTGACGGTTGATATGCTGGAGGATGTCGGCTTTCAAACCATCGAGGTCCGCACGGCCGCCGAGGCGCTGGCGGTGCTCGAAGGACCGACCCCGGTGCGCGTGCTGATTACGGGACGGGGCATCGTAGGCGACGGCGTTGCCCTCGCCCATCTCGTTCACCACCGTTGGCCCGGTGTTCGCATCATCGTCACCTCGGGCGCCGGGGCGGATCTTCAGCGCGAACTGCCGCCGGGCACACGCCTGCTCAGCAAGCCGTACGTGTTCGCAGACCTCATCCAGGAGGTGGAAGCCGGCCTCGCCGAGGGGCAAGAGGACCTCGCGGCCGCTCCCGTATTGCCGAGCGGCGTCCCACCTCATACGGGACTGGAGCTGGGCAACGGCATCGGCGCCCTTGCCGCTCCCACGACCGAGCCGGACAAGACGTAACCTCGGCCTCTCCGACGGCCGAGCAGGATTTCCTGCCTCGGCGGGGTTGGTCACGGTCGATCGGAGCCATCCCTATGGGGGGCTGCCCTGTTCGCCCGCTTTCGAGAATGGGGCGCGTCTGCATCGAGGGCCGTTACGGGTCGGAAACAGAGGGCCTGCGTCCCACCCCGGGCGGACATCGCCAAGGCCAAGCCGTTCGACCTCACACCTCAGCGCGGCCCGGCGAGGCGGCAGGCGGCGGCGCCCGCCCGGGGCCAGCCGTAATAGATCGCCTCGGCCTGCCCGGCGGCGCCGCCGGCGATCGCCGGCACGGCGGCCGTCTGCGTGGCGAGGACCGTCCCGCCCGCCCCCGTGAAGGTGCAGAGGACACTCGCGTTCGTCACCGGGTCCGATCCCGCGTTCCGCACCTCGACCAGGGCCCGCTGTGGCTCGTGGGAATCCGGGGGCGTGTGGAGGCGGGTCTCCTGAGCGACGAGGCCGTCACCGGCCCGCACCGGCGCTGCAGGCCCGACGAGGGCGGCGACCAGGAGGGTCCGCGCCAGCCAGGAGACGTAGAATGCCGCCATGATCGTACCCTTCCATCCTTCCGTCGCGGCCCCCGCGGCCGCGCTCAGTTGCGCAGCGGCTTGGCGTCGATCTGCATCCGGTAGATCGTCGTCGGGAACTTCACCGCTGAGGCCTCGCCGCCGTTCATCGCCGGGGTCCGGTTCATCTGCGCCGCCGGGATCCACAGGCCGCCCTGCTCGTCGATCCAGAGCGCGTCGACCCAGACCAGCCGCGGGTCCTGCACGAGCGTGCTCATCGACCCGTCCGGGGCGATCTTCAGGATGCGCAGGCCGTCGGTGTCGCTCGCGTAGATAGTGCCGGCCGCGTCGATCGCGGTGCCCCCCGTCGCCACGGTGGCGGCGTGGAGCCGCACGTGCTTGGCGCGCTCGGCGTCGCTCAGGGTGGCGTCGTCGAGGTCGCGGGTCGGGATGCTGTAGAGCGGGCCCGTGCAGGCCTGATAGTAGAAGGTCTGGCCGTCCGGCGAGACCTCGAGCTGGTCGGCGTGGATGAAGAGCAGCTTGCCCTTGTCGTCCCGGAGCACCCGGCCCTGGCCGGTGAGCGGACGCTGCGCGATCGTCGACCAATGCCCGTCGAGCACCCGCCGCAGGGATCCGGTATCGAGGTCGAGGACGATCAGCCCGGGCTGCCCGGCATCGGTCAGGTAGACGTGGCGGCCGTTGAAGCGGAAATCGTCGATGAAGCTCTTGTCGGTGGTCGCCGCCTGCAGGGGGTAGACCTTGCGCACGGCGTTCGTGGCGAGGTCGATCTGCACGAGCTTGGGGCCGCCCGGGAGCGGCGCCTCGCCCATGCCGGAGGCGCCCTTGTCGACCACCCAGAGGTCGCCGTCCGGCCCGATCCGGATGGCATTGACCGCCACGAACGCCTTGGCCGGGTCGTCCCCGGCCTTCCAGGCGTTCCAGCCCGCGTCGGGATAGGCCACGGCCTTGCCGTCCCGCCACTCGCCGAGCTCGATCCCCGTGTCCTTGGTCTGGCGCTGGAACGGCGAGAACACCCGGCCGTCCCGGGACCGGGTGACGCCGTTGAAGACGAGGCTGTCCGACTGGATCATCGGCTGGAGGGCATCGACGGCGGCCGGCGCCTCCGCGGCACGGCCGGGCGTCGCCAGGCCGGCCACCAGCAGGAGGGCAAGGAGTGAGGGGCGGGTCATGCGGCGTCCCGGGATGCACGGCGAAACTGTCCGCCGGAAAGCGCGGGCGGGGGGTTCCTGTTCCTCGACGGGCCGCAGGCGATCCCGGATCGCGGTTCGATCCGGGCCAGCTGCGACGCTTCGACCGGGCTGGATCCCGGCCAAATCAGAACATATAGTGAACTCAAGGTGAGGGCCGCGCGGGGCGGTCGGGAGGCGCGAGGGATGGCACGCTACCGGTTCCACTGCACCAACGGCCTCGAATGCGTGTTCGACGCCCGGGGCACCGAGATCCGCGCCGCCGCGCGCCTGACCGCCCGGGCGCGCCGGGTCGCGGCCGACGTGCGGCACACGCTGGCGAACCGGACCGACTGGTCCGAGTGGCGCGTCAGCGTCCACGATCTGACCGGACGGCGGGTCCTCGTGCAGCCCTTCGAGGCGGCCGCCTGAACCGCCCCGCAGCCAGACTCGGATCGGCCTGGGCGCGCTGTTCACGCCGAGCGGATCCACAAACCGGGCAACACGGGCGCAGGACGGTGCGTGGGTCTCCCCTCTCCCGCACGGGAGCGGGGCCTGTCGCGCCTTCCCGAACCGAGGGTGTGGGTACCGTGGCCCGCAGGGGGCGGGAGGGGCGTGGCGGCTCCGGACTGCCAGACCCATGGACCGGGCGATGATCCCAAACCCGAACTGGGAATCGCGGAGCCCGGCGGGTCGCAGGGACGTCGCGATCAGCCGGGCCCCGCGCGTCCCGCCGTCACCGGCCGGCCACACCGCCCCGCGCGGACCGGACCGGCACCGGCGCACGTCCCCGCCCGCGCCGGAGCGAATCGGGCAGGAAATCGGGATCGGTCAGCGCGGCCGCCACCACCGCGAGCAGGCCGAGATGCAGGGCGCCCGCGGCGATCGCGGGGCTGTGGAGCGCGCCCAGCACGAGCGCCCCCGCGGCCATGGAGGGCGGACCGGCGACGTAGACCGCGGTCCGCCAGGGGCCGGCGGGCCGGGCGAGGCGCCAGAAGCAGGCCGCCAGGGCCGCCAGGGCGAACCCGCCCTTGAGCGCCGCCATGAACCGGATCACCCGCACCAGATCGGGATCGACGGGCGTCACCGGGCTCCGGGACACCGTCCAGGCCCCGAGCAGCGCCAGGGCCGTCAGCAGGACGAGGGCGGCGCGCGCCGGGAGCGGGCGTCCGTCCGCGCGCCCGGCGGCGGCCGGTTCATCGAGCGGGATCTCAGCGCGCATGGGCTCCTCCCGGACAGGGTATGGGTCGAGCCTCGGGCATCAGCGGGGCGATGACCGGACCGTGCCGGCGAGTGTGGGGCAGGACCCGCGAGCCGTCAAAGACCCGGCTGGACGACATGTCGGCGCAGCACGGACACGGCCGCGTCCCGCCGGATTCCGGAACGCCGCTCACGCCTTCCGGAGGTTCCAGAGGATCGGAAAGCCCACGACGCGGCCGGCGAGATTGCGCCGGTGCGCGGTCATCGACCGGTAGGAGCCGACCGGCACGTAGACCACCTCGTCGAGGGCGACCCGCTGCATGTCGGCGCAGAGTGCCCGGCGCGCCGCCTCGTCGGGGGCGGCGAACCAGGCGGTGCGCAGCGCCTCCAGCTTCGGGATCGAGGGCCAGCCGAACCAGGCATTGGCGCCGTTGGCCCGGAGCGGCTGGAGCGCGGCCGGGTCGGCATTGTCGAAGGACGAGAACGTGGTCAGCAGCACCGACCAGCCGCCCCTGTCGACGGGCTCGCGCGAGACCCGGCGCTGGATCACGGTGCCCCAGTCGCTGAGCGCGGTCTCCACGGTGAAGCCGATCCGGGGCAGGAGATCGGCCGCCACCTGGGTGATCGCCGAGGGCGCCAGGATGTCGGTCGGGCCGATCAGCCGGACCTTCGCACCGTTATAGCCCGCGGATTTCAGCAGGGCCCGGGCCTTGTCCAGGCTGCGCGGACCGGTCAGCGCCTCCAGACCGGCCTCCGTCGCCATCGGCGTGCCCGGGGTGAAGATCCCGCACCGGTCGTTGTAGTTGGCCGGATCGTTGCCCGCGACCGCCGCCATGAAGTCGCCCTGGACGATGGCCGGCAGCAAGGCCCGGCGCACCGCGACGTCGTCGAAGGGCGGGTGCAGGTGGTTCATCCGCAGGATCGCGGGATTGGTGAGGCGGTCGAGCCCCTCCACGACGATGTCCCGGTTGCGAGCCAGCAGCTGCTGAAGTTCGGGCGGCGGCTGCTCGTACCAGTCGATCTCGCCGTTCTGCAGCGCGGCCGCCGCGGTGGCGCCGTCGGCGATGATCCGCCACTCGATCCGGTCGAAATGAGCGACCTTGCCGCCGGCGGTCAGGCTCGGCGCCCCGGGGGCGGGCACGTAGCCGGCGTGCCGCTCGTAGACCATCAGGCTGCCCGAGTTGAACTCGTCGGCCTTCCAGCGGAACGGGCCGGAGCCGGTGGCGTCCGTGATCTGCTTGAACGGGTCGGTGCGCGCGATCCGCTCGGGCATGATGAAGGGGGGCTGGCTCACGCTCGCCAGCGCGTTCGGGAGCAGCGGGAACGGCGTCTTGAGCCGGAACACGAGGCGCGTATCGCCGTCGGGGCTCAGGTCGTCGGTCGCCGCCATCAGCACCTGGCCGAAGCCGTTCCGCGCGGCCCAGCGCCGGATGCTGGCGACGCAGTCCCGCGCCAGGACCGGGGTGCCGTCGTGGAAGCGCAGGCCCTCGCGCAGGGTGATCGTCACCCGGCGTCCGTCCTCCTCGACCCGGTGCCCGGCCGCCATCTGCGGGCGGGGCTGCAGGTCGGCGTCGAGGCCGAACAGCGTGTCGTAGACGACGTAGGCATGGTTGCGCGTCACGATCGCCGTCGTCCAGATCGGGTCGATGGACGTCACGTTCGCCTGCGGCACCATGCGCAGGACCCGGGCGTCCTGGGCCCGGCCGACGACCGGGGCCGCCAGGGTCGCCGCGCCGGCCGCGAGGAATGTGCGTCGCTTCATCGTGGTCCTTTCGCGGGATGCATGAGCGTAGCAACCCCCGGACCAGAGCGGGCGCGTGCCGCGTCCGGGCGCGCCGGGGAATGATCGGTCCGACGCGACCGTCTGTCGCTTCCTTGAAACCCGGCCCTTCGGCCTCGGTATCGTGCACGGAGCGGCCGGACCGCGCATGGTCAGGCCCGCGGCTCGATGTTAATGTTCGTTAGATGGTACGGTCCCCCCGAGCGTCCGTCGCAATGGGGTATATCGGTTTGGAGCCATCGAAGAACGCGGCGCCCCGGGTCGACCTGACCGCCTGCGACCGCGAGCCGATCCACATCGTCGGGAGCGTGCAGCCGCACGGCTTCCTGCTCGCCCTCGACGCGGGGAGCCTCGCGATCGTACAGGCCAGCGCGAATGCCCCGGTCGAGGCCGCCGTCGGCACGTCCCTCCACGCGGCTTTTCCGCACCTCGCCATCATCGTCCGGCGCCATCTCGACGAGGGCGGCCCGCAGGCCGGCGCATCCTACCTCCGCACCGTGACGCTGACCTCCGACGCCGCGCGCCTGACCTACGAGGTCGCGGCCTACCGGGTCGACGACCTCGTGGTGCTGGAACTGGAGGAGATCGACGCCGCCGCGATGGGGGTCGGCCTCGACGTGCTCACGCCGCGGCTGCGCGCCTTCGTCGAGCGGCTGCACACCGCCCGCAGCATCGAGGAACTCTGCCAACTCGTCGCGGAGGATATCCGCCACGTCACCGGCCTCGACCGGGCGCTGGTCTACCGGTTCGACCGGGACTGGCACGGCACGGTGCTGGCCGAGGACGGCAACGGCGTCCTGCCGTCCTACCTCGACCTGCGCTTCCCGGCCTCGGACATCCCCGCGCAGGCGCGCGAACTCTACCGCAGCAACCGCCTGCGCATCATCCCGGACGCGGGCTACGCGCCCGTGCCGATCCTGCCGGCGACGACGCCGGCCGGCAAGCCGCTCGACCTCAGCCAGTCCGTGCTGCGCTCCGTCTCGCCCGTCCACGTCGAGTACATGCGCAACATGGGCACGATGGCCTCGATGTCGGTGTCGATCCTGATCGACGGCGGCCTGTGGGGCCTGATCTCCTGCCACAACAGCAAGCCCAAGCGCGTGCCGCTCCACGCCCGCAATGCCTGCGACGTGCTCGCCCAGATCTTCGCCCTGCAGCTCTCGGCGCGGGAGCGCGGCGCCCAGGCCGAGCAGCGGCTGGCGCTGGGGCAGGTGCAGGCGCGCCTGCTCGGGTTCATGGCCGAGGAGGACAGTTTCGTCGACGGCCTCCTCAAGCATCCCGACGACGTCCTGGCCCTGGTGAACGCCTCCGGCGCGGCCATCGTCACCGCGGACCGGTGCCGGCTCCTCGGCGCGACGCCGGACGAGCGGGCGGTGCGCGCCCTGTACGAATGGCTGTCGGCCCGCGGCGACACCGACGCCGTTTTCGTGTCCGAGGCCCTGTCGGAGGTCATCCCCGGGGCGGCGGCCTTCGCCGACCGGGCGAGCGGGCTCCTGGCGATCTCGGTCTCGAAGAAATACGCGAGCTACATCCTGTGGTTCAGGCCGGAGGTGGTCCGGACGGTCAAGTGGGGCGGCAACCCGACCAAACCGGCCGTGCCCGATCCCGAGGGCGGGCCGGACCGCCTGCATCCGCGCAAGTCGTTCGAGATCTGGAAGGAGACGGTGCAGGGCCGCTCGCTGCCCTGGTCCATCCCCGAGGTCGAGGCCGCCAAGGACCTGCGCGCCTCGGTGCTCGGCATCGTGCTGCGCCGGGCCGAGGAACTCGCGGCCATGAGCGAGGAGCTTCAGCGCTCGAACAAGGAGCTCGAAGCGTTCTCGTACTCGGTGAGCCACGACCTGCGCGCGCCGTTCCGGCACATCGTCGGGTACTCGAACTTGCTCAAGACCCGCGAGGGGGCCAACCTCTCCGAGAAGGGCCGGCACTACGTCGACACCATCATCGAGGCCGCCTTCTCGGCCGGGACCCTAGTCGACAACCTGCTCGCGTTCTCGCAGATGGGCCGGAACGCCCTGAACAAGGTCTCGGGCGACATGAACGCCCTGGTCGAAGAGGTCCGGCGCAAGATCCTGCGCGACGTCCCCCCCGACCGGAGCATCGTGTGGGACATCGCGCCGCTCGGGCGTGCCTACGCCGACCCGGTGATGCTGCGGCTCGTCATCGAGAACCTGTTCTCGAACGCGGCCAAGTACACCCGGGGCAAGCCCGAGGCCGTCATCACGATGGGGCGCCTGCCGCCGAAGGACGGCGAGGCGGTGTTCTTCGTGCGCGACAATGGCGCCGGCTTCGACATGGCCTATGTCGACAAGCTGTTCGGCGTGTTCCAACGCCTGCACCGGGTCGAGGAGTTCGAGGGCACCGGCATCGGACTGGCCAACGTCCGGCGCATCGTCGAGCGTCACGGCGGCCGGACCTGGGCCGAGGGCGAACTGGGCCAGGGCGCGACCTTCTATTTCACCCTGCCGCTCCGGGAGGAATCGCACTGACATGGCGGGACTGAAGCCGATCCTCCTCGTGGAGGACAACCCGAACGACATCGAGTTGACGCTCGCGGCCCTGGAATCCAGCCAGCTCGCCAACGAGATCGTCATCTGCCGCGATGGGGCGGAGGCGCTCGATTTCGTCTACCGGCGCGGGCCGCACGAGCGGCGCCAGGCCCAGGATCCGGCGGTGGTGCTGCTCGACCTCAAGCTGCCCAAGGTCGACGGCCTGGAGGTGCTCGCCAAGATCAAGGGCGATCCGACGACCCGCGGGATCCCGGTGGTGATGCTGACGTCGTCGCGGGAGGAGACCGACGTGGTGCGCTCCTACGACCTCGGGGTGAACGCCTTCGTGGTGAAGCCGGTCGGGTTCGAGGAGTTCTTCGCCGCCATCAAGGAACTGGGAGTCTTCTGGGCGCTGTTGAACGAGCCCCCGCCGCACCGGGGAGGCTGGCCATCGAACGTGTGATCGGAAGCGCCGCCGGCCCGCTGCGCATCCTCCACCTGGAGGACAGCGACCTCGACGCGGAACTCATCGAGGCGGAACTGGAGAAGCTCGGCCACGCGGTGGTGATCGAGCGGGTGATGACGCGCGACGCCTTCGCGGCCGCGGCCCTGCCCGGCCGCCACGACGTCATCCTGGCGGATTACGTGCTGCCGACCTTCGACGGGGTCAGCGCGCTCGGCATCGCCCGGGAGCAATGCCCGGACATCCCGTTCATCTTCTGCTCGGGCACCCTCGGGGAGGAGGTGGCCGTCGAGGCGCTGAAGAACGGCGCCACGGACTACGTGACCAAGCAGCGGCTCGACCGCATGCCCCGCACCATCGTGCGGGCCCTGGCGGAGCGGCGGGCCCGCGCCGACAAGCGGGCGGCGGAAGCCGCGCTCCAGGCGCTGAACGAGACCCTCGAGGCGCGCATCGCCGAGCGGACCCGGGAACTCGCGGAAGCCAATGCCGAGCTCCAGCGCCAGATCGGCGAGCGGGAGCGGGCCGAGGAGGCCCTGCGGCTCAATCAGCGCCTGGAGGCGGTCGGCCAGCTCACCAGCGGCGTGGCGCACGACTTCAACAATCTCTTGACCGTGATCGCCGGCAACATCGAGTTCCTGGAACGCGCGGTCTCCGACGACCGCGCGAAGCGCCGGCTCGCGATGATGAAGGGCGCCGCGGAGCGGGGGGCCAACCTGACGGCGCAGCTCCTGGCGTTCTCGCGCCGCCAGCGCCTGGAGCCGACCCCGGTGGAGCTGAACCAGACGGTCCTCTCGATGCGGGACCTGCTGCAGAGTTCCATCGGCGGGGCGGTTCGCATCGAGACGACGCTGCAGGAGGGGCTCTGGCCGGCTCTGGTGGACGCCACCCAGATCGAACTTGTGATCCTCAACCTCGCGATCAACGCCCGGGACGCGATGGCGGTGGGCGGAACCCTCGCCATCGAGACCGCCAACGTCACCGTCACGGGGCCGCCGAGCCGGCCCGAGCAGCCGCAGCCCGGCGAGTACGTCATGGTCTCGGTGAGCGACACCGGCACCGGCATGGCGCCGGCGGTGCTGGCGCGGGTGTTCGAACCGTTCTTCACCACCAAGGAGGTCGGCAAGGGGTCGGGCCTCGGCCTCGCCCAGGTGTTCGGCTTCGTGAAGCAGTCCGGCGGCGGCATCCGCATCGATACGGTCCTCGGCGAGGGCACCTCGATCAAGGTGTACCTGCCCCGCGTCGCAACCGGCGAGGCCGACAGGCCGACCGCGATGGCGCCCATCGACTGCGCCCTCGCGCACCCGCCCGGGAGCATGCCGGTCATCCTCGTGATCGACGACGACGGCAATGTCCGGGAGGTCACCGCGACGCGGCTGGGGGAGGCCGGGTACGCCGTGCGCGAGGCGTCCTCGGGCCTTCAGGGGCTGGCCGCCCTGGAGGCGGATCCGTGCGTCGACCTCGTCGTGCTCGACTTCGCCATGCCGGGGATGAACGGCGCCGAGGCCGCGGTCGAGATCCGCAAGCGCTGGCCGTCGCTCCCGATCCTGTTCGTCACCGGCTTCGCCGACACCGCCATCCTGATGAAGGCGGGGACCGTCGGGTCGGACGGGATCGTGCAGAAGCCGTTCCGCAACGGCGAGCTCGAACGCAAGGTCGCCGCCGCCCTCGCGGCGCAATTCGCCCCCGGCCTGCGGCTGGTCTCGGACCGCGGTCGCGGCGCCTGAGCCGCCGTCCGACCGCGGGGCCGGGCGGCCGCCTCGAAGCCCGTCCGGTCAGCCCGTCACCGGCCGATCGGCATCGCGGGCGCAGACCATAAAAAAGGCCCCGGTCGTCGACCGGGGCCCCTCCGCGCCGGGATTCGGCGTCGGCGCGATCAGTACGAGCGCGTGTTGGTCGTCGTGGGCGCGGTCCCGGCGGAGGTGGGCACGGTCCCGTCCGTAGTCGTCGCGCGGTTGGCGCGGTGATGGCCGATCGCGCAGCCGGCCGCGGCGCCCGCCACCCCGTGCCCAACCATGTGCCCGGCCAGGCCGCCGACGACGGCGCCCTTCAGGCAGCCCTTGGCTTCGGCCTGGCCGACGCCCGCCAGGGCCGTCAGAGCGAGAAGTGAAACAGCGGTCAACATTCGCATGGGGTCGCTCCTGGGATTGGATGTTGCCCAGAAACGTGGCGCACCCGCATCCCGTTCCGGATCAGGATGCGGGAACGGGGCTCCGCGCGAAATCGGGTCGGCCGCCGGCGCGTCACCCGCCTGAGCCGCCCGCCGGAGGCCCCCGTTGGACCAAAGTCCGGTGCAGGCAGGACCCGTTCGGACGCTTCGTCGCAGGTTCGATCACCCAGACCCGCGGCCGCGCATGCTATCGCGGCGTCCCGCGGCCGGCACGCCACGCCCCAGAGGTCGCGAGCGAGCCGACGCCTCCATTGCCCGATCGTTTCGAACACGACCGCATCGACGCGGAAATCCACCGCTCCGACCGCAGCCACGATCCGTTTTCCGCCGCCGTGCGGGCGACACGGATGCCGATGCTGATCACGGACCCGCATCATCCCGACAACCCGATCGTCTTCGTCAACGCCGCCTTCAGCAGGCTGACCGGCTACGGCCGGGACGAGATTCTGGGGCGCAACTGCCGGTTCCTGCAGGGACCGGAGACCGATCGCGACGACGTCGACAGGATCCGCGCGGCGATCGCAGGGCGCGAGGCGATCGAGATCGATCTTCTCAACTACAAGAAGAGCGGCGAGCGGTTCTGGAATCGCCTGCTGGTCTCCCCGGTCTTCGACGCGGACGGGGCGCTCACCTACTTCTTCGCATCGCAGTTCGACGTCACGCTGGAGCGCGAGCGCCTGCGCGACCTCAACGCCGCGCTTCACAAGCGCGAGCAGATGCTCGACGCGCTGCTGCGCTCGTCCTCCGAGGTCCGCTACCGGATGAGCGCCGACTGGGGCAGCATGTTCCAGCTCGTCGGCGGCGACGTCCTCGCCGATACGACGCAGGACAACCCGCATTGGCTCGCGGACTACATCCCGCCCCAGGCGCGCGCGGCGGTCTCCGCCGAGATCCGGCGCGCGATCGAGACACAGTCTCCGTTCAGCCTGGAGCATCAGGTCCTTGCCGCCGACGGGACGACCGGCTGGATCATGTCGCGCGCCGTACCCGTGTTCGACGGGCAGCAGGCGATCACCGAATGGTACGGGGCCGCCACCGACATCACCCACCGCAAGCGGAGCGAACTCGCCGCGCGCGACCGCACCCTATCCCTGCAGACGCAGGTCGCCGACCGGACGGCGCAGATGCGCCTCTACGGCGACATCGTCCAGTCGAGCGCCGCCCCGATCTGCGCGTTCGATACGGGCTACCGGCTGATCGCGTTCAACCCGGCGCATAGCGACGCGTTCTTCCGGATCTTCGGTCACCGCGTGGCGCTCGGAGAGGTCTTTCCGGACCTGTTCCCGCCCGACCAGGCCCCGGTCATGCGCGCGCTCATGGACCGGGCCCTGGCCGGGGAATGCTACACCGTGACGGAGGCGTTCGGGGACCCGAACCTCGCCAAGCCGGTCTGGGAAGTCTCCTACGCGCCCCTGCGCGACGCCGAGGGCGCGGTGATCGGCGCGTTCCACTTCGCCAAGGACATCTCCGAGCGGCTGCGCGCCGCGGCCGAACTGGCCGAGACCCAGGACGCCCTGCGCCAGTCGCAGAAGATGGAGGCGGTCGGCCAGCTCACCGGCGGCCTCGCGCACGATTTCAACAACCTGCTCGCCGGCATCTCGGGATCGCTGGAACTGATGCAGGCCCGCATGCAGCAGGGGCGGTTCAAGGACGTCGAGCGCTACATGGCGGCCGCCCAGGGCGCGGCCAAGCGGGCGGCGGCCCTGACCCATCGCCTGCTGGCGTTCTCGCGCCGCCAGACCCTCGATCCGCGGCCGACCGACGTGAACCGGCTGGTGCTGGACATGCAGGACATGATCCAGCGCACCGTCGGTCCGTCGATCGCCCTCCAGGTCGTCGGCGCGGCGAGCGTCTGGCCGGCGCTGGTCGATCCGTCGCAGCTCGAGAACGCGCTGCTGAACCTGTGCATCAATGCCCGCGACGCCATGCCGGAGGGCGGACACATCACGGTCGAGACCTCCAACAAGTGGATGGACGGACCGGCCGCCCGGCAGCACGACGTGCCCGAGGGGCAGTACCTCGCCCTGTGCGTGACCGACACCGGGACCGGCATGTCGCAGGAGGTGATCGGCCGGGTGTTCGAGCCGTTCTTCACCACCAAGCCGCTGGGGCAGGGCACCGGCCTCGGCCTGTCGATGATCTACGGCTTCGCGCAGCAATCGGGCGGTCAGGTCCGCATCTATTCCGAAGTCAGTCACGGCACGACCGTGTGCCTCTACCTGCCGCGCTACCACGGCGCGGTGCCCGGTCCGCGCGCCGCCGCGACGCCGCCGAAGTTCCCGCGCTCCGAGCAGGGGGAGACGGTCCTGGTCGTCGATGACGAGCCGACCGTGCGCATGCTGCTCACCGATATCCTGGACGAGCTCGGCTACACGGCGATCGAGGCGGCCGACAGCGCGGCCGGGCTGAAGGTCCTGCGATCGGACGTGCGCATCGATCTGCTGGTGACCGATGTCGGCCTGCCCGGCGGGATGAACGGCCGCCAGATGGCCGATGCCGGGCGCGAGACCCGGCCGGACCTCAGGGTGCTGTTCATCACCGGCTACGCCGAGAACGCCGTCCTCGGGCCCGGCCAGCTCGGGCCCGGCATGGCCGTGCTGACCAAGCCGTTCGCCATGGAGACGATGGCCACCCGGATCCGCGAGATCATCGAAGCCGACAAGGAGCAGGCGCGCCGGCCGTAGGCGCCTGTGTCTTTCGGGGCGCAGGGGAGGGGTCATCCACGGCGTTCGGGGGCGGGCCGGGATCCGATCTCCGGCGCCGCCGTTTCATCCAGACGCGGACCATGGAGACCCGGCGATGCGCGCGGCCCCCAAGCAGGCACAGGGCCGATACGATGCCGGCCTCGACCGGTGGGTCCGGCCGCGGGGGGCTCGGAACCGCGCGGCCAACGACAACGCGGCACCGGACCGGGCCGAGGCCCTCACCGTCGCCATCGGCCAGGCCAGCGCGGCGATCGCCGGCATCTGCGGGATCGTGGCGATCGCGCTGATGATCACGCACTGAGGCGCGCGGCTCTGGGCTTCGACCCCGGGCATCGCTCGTTCGCTGCCGCGAAGCGGGCTCGCCTCCTGTCCAGCGACGGGCCCGCAGGGTGCCCTTCGTTCCGCCGGTCGTGATCCCCGGCGGTCCGTCAGGCCGCGCTCTCGCGCCGGGTGACCACCAGGGCCCAGATCGTGGCCGGGATCCAGCCGATCAGCGTGATGTGGAGAAGGATGCACAGGATCCCCTGGAGGACCTTCCCGCGCAGGAACATGGCGAGCCATGGCGCGAGGATGCAGATGATGATCATGACCATGGCGGTATCGGGTCTCCAGCGACGCTGACGAACCGTCACACCGCCGAGATGTTCCCGCCCCTCACGTCATCGCGGCCGCATCGCGCGATCCCTGCTCGCGCGTGTGGGTCCGCCCGCGACGGGCGCGCCAAATATCCTGTCGACAGCTTCGACGCGTTGGAACCGTCGCGCTTCGCCGCGGTAGACTTCCCGTCCTGGTTCGGTGCGGAGGCCATCATGATGGCGCTCGGGGTGTTCTGTGTCATGGCCGGCGCCGGCATGGCTGCCGGTTCCCTGTGGTCGCCGCGCTACCGCGCGATCCTCGAAGTGATCGGCGGAAGCCTGTTCCTGGCCGGCCTCGGTTTCGCGGGCGCGGACTTCGCACTGGCATCCTGACGCGACGACGACGCGCAACCGGAAGTCCGGCGCGGATACGGCTCGGCCGCGCCTGCCGGGGATTGCCCTTGTCGCACGCGGATATTTCGCGTCTCCGATCCGTTGTACTGAACCGCGCGATGGTTGGTCAGTCCTGCCGCTGGCGGACGAGGATCACCAAGATGACTATTCTGATGGCTATTGCCCTCGCTGTCGCGTCGGTCGGCGTCGCGACGACGGTCTCGGCTTACCGGTTCGCCCCGGTCTCATCCCGCATCGCGGGCTGGGACGTCGCCTTCGTGAGCGGCGTCAGCGCTGCGGCCCTGGGTGGTCTCGGTGCGCTCGTGCAGGTGTTCACCGCCTGAGCGGGGTCTCGGCATCTCCCGCCGCATGCCCTGATGCGGCGTTGCCGCCGCGGCAGCCAGGCGCATTTTGGCCCGGGCGGGGCTTCGCGGCGGGCATCAGCGGCTCGATGCGACCGTCGCCGGCTCAGGGTCGGTGTCTCTACTCGCGGACATGCGGCGGAGGCCATGCGATGCCGGGATGGAGCCGGACCGGCGCGGACACGCGCCGCGGCACGCCTCACAGGGCGGCTGGAGGCGGAGGGCTACCTGAATTGCGGCGGGTGCCTATGTCGGTGGTCAAGGAGCTGTCCGACCCATGATCATGATCATCATCTGCTTCCTCGCGCCCTGGCTCGCCATGTTCCTGCGCGGGAAGGTGATCCAAGGCATTCTTTGCATCATCCTCCACCTGACGATCATCGGCTGGATCCCCGCGACCATCTGGGCCCTGGTCGTCACGCGCCGGGAAGCCGCCTGACGGGCGCGCGCTGCGGGGACCCGACGTCTCCCGCCCATCCGCCCGGAGCGGGCCGGCGGCGGAGGTCGGGCCCTCCGGCCGCGATCACCAGCCGTCCCGGATCGACGGCTCGGCGAGGGCGAACGTGTCATCCCCCTGCCGCCAGGAGTCCGCGGATCGTCCCGTGATCGTCGCCACGTAGGCGCGCGTCTCCTTCGGCAGTGGCGCCCGTCCGGCGAGCCAGTTCCTCACGCGCTGGGGGCCGGCATTGTAGGCGGCCGCCGCCAGGCCGAGGCTGCCGAACGCCGCGCGCTGTTCACGCAGGAACGCCGCCGCCTTGGGTATCGCTTCGAAGGGGTCGAAGGGGTCGGTCAGGCCCCGCTCGGCCGCGGTCGCGGGCATGAATTGCGCGACGCCCTGAGCCCCCGCGCGGCTGACCGCGCGGTGGTCGAGCCCGCTCTCCTGCTCGAGGAGCCGGAGGAAGAAATCGACCGGCAGGCCGCTGGCATCGGCCGCCTGCCCGATGAACGCCCTCAGGCGCTGTTTATCGCCATAGAAGGCGTTCAGCCACGTATCCTGTAGCGCGTCATCGACCTGCGGGATCGCGGCCGCTGCGGTGTCGGCCCGCATGCGGATCCGAATGAAATCGGCGGTCACGCCGTCGAGCGACATGATCACGACGAAACAGGGCGGCCGCGGTGCCGGCAACACCAGGGCCGCGACCGGCGCGACCACGCCTGCCTCCGGTCGGGGAGGAGGGACCGTCAGCCCGGCTCCCAGCAGTGCCGCCACTGAAAAAACGACGGTTCGGGCGGCGGTTCGGGGACGCGGCCCGACGAGCCCGTTGGGGTCGCCGCCCGGGATTTGCGCCCGGAACCGAGGCTGAGCGATCGATCTCGGAGCCTGCATCCTCGCCTTGGCGCGCGCGGTTCGGGCTGCCGTTGGCGTGCAGCCATCCTGAAGACCGGTGGATCTTCAGCTTTATCTACCACAGCAGATCCGGAGAACGGTAATCGGCGCTGGACCGAGGTTCCAATCCTGTTGATTGTGGTGACGCGGCAGCGAGGCCTTTACTGCCCGCGCCCTGCGGCATCCCCGGCGCGGCATCCCGGCGTCCGACCCAGGCAGCGGGCGAACGTGATCCCGCGGACATCGCGTGTATTCGCGCGGACAGTGCCGGGGGGCGAGGGTCCTCGATCGGTATGGCGACGGCGGGGATGCGCGATCGGAACATGCTCGGGCACCGCGAGGGCTTGTCGGTGCGAAGGATCTGAAACGTCCGAAGCACCAAGCCGCGTCGGCGCAGCCCGATCGGTATTCGCGCGTGGCCAAACCTTAATCACCGCCGCCTTGAACTGTTTGTCCCCCAACGCAGTTTCCAGGATATGGTACGTCGTTGCCCAGCTACGGTGGGGGACCTGCAGCCCGTCGGCGTGCCGAGACACCTCATGGTCGTCCGGCGCGACGATCACCTGTCGTCCTGGGCCACGATCTCGATCTCCTGCCTGTCGACCCTGGCGTTGCTCGCCTCGGGCGCGGCCTGGCTGGGGCCGCGCAACGGCTGGATCCCACCGATGTCGTCGCGCCGCACGGCCTCGGTCATGCCCGCCGAGTCGCCGCAGCCGGCAGTCTTTCCGTCGTGGGTCGAGGTCCCGCACCTGGCACGGGGCCCATCGGCCGGGGACGATCCGGAGGCTCCCCCGTCCGCGGAGGGGCCCCGCACCTTCCTGGATCCGAACCCCGCGGATGCGGCGGAGCCGCCCGCATCCCTGCCGCCCCGGGCCAATCCGCGCCAGCCGCTGATCGGCCGCACCCCCCTCGATGCGGCACGTCTGACGCAGGAACAGCCGCCCGCCTGGACGGAACGCACCGGATTCCGGGACATCGCCACGGCGGTCCCGCCCTCCGCGGTCGCGACCCTCGAACCGGACGCGCCGCAACCGCTGCAGGGTCGCGCCGAGACGGGGACGACGCGAACCCGGCCGGCGGATCCGACGCCCACGCCGATCCTGCCGCCCGGGCCGGCCCAGGCGCGGCCTCCGACCGAGGTCGTAGTTCGTCCCGCGCCGACGGTCACCGCCGCACCCCCGCCCGGACGCGTGGCGACGCTCGGCCCGGATCCGGCGCAGCCGGTGGTGGATCGAACGATCCCGATCACGCCGCCGCGCGAGGCCGGGGGCGTGGTCGCGCCGATCCTGAACCCCGGACCCGCCCGCCACGCGCGGTCGCTCAGACGGCCGCGTGCCGCGGCGGTGGCGGCCGCGCGGGCCCGGGTGCCGTACCGCGACGCCGAGCAGACGGCGAGCATCACGGGCGCGCCGCGCGCGCTCCGTGCGCGGATCGATGCCGGCGCGGTCGCCTACGCCACGATCCACCGCGGTCGCTCCGCCGCCTCGGCGACCGCGCCCGCGCCGTCCGCCGTGTGGACGCTGCCACCCGCCCTTGCGCCGTCGGATTAGATCCATGCCGCGGCCCCCCATTCACCCCCCGCGAAGAAGGAGAGCCGTGATGTTCCGTCGTTCGATCTGCTGCGCTACCCTCGTGTCCGCCCTGGTCGGGCCCGCCCTGGCCCAGGAGGCGGCTGCCCCGCCGGACAGCTCGGCCGCCACGTGGCAGATGCCCTGGCAGATCGCACCGATCGGGCCGGCCTCGACCGCGGCCGGCGAGCAGACCATCCTGTCGATGGTCCCCGGCACCGGTCTGGTAAAGGGCACCTCCGCGGCCCTGCAGACCATCGGCCAGCCGCTCGCTGAGGTTCCGGGCCGCAACCGCACGGTCGAGACCTGCCGCAGCACCGTGATGATCGAGGCCACCAAGGCCGGGGCGAAGCAGGTCGAGGCGGTCTCGGTGGGGGCGGACCGGACCGACAAGAAGGGCGACTACTTCGCGCCGGTGCTGTTCCGCATCACCTACGAGCGGCCGATGATGTACGAGGTGCGCGAGGCGGCGATGATCTGCGTCGTGAGCCGCAAGGGCGCGATCGTCGACGCCTATATGCCGGCCGATGAGGCCGTCCTCACGCAGTGGACGGCGCTCGGCCGCTAGAGCATCGCCCCGGCTCCGATACCCGGTCGAGGTCGCTGCGCGGGATCGCATGCCGACCCGATCCCGGGGATTCCAAAGGGATCATCCCTTTGGCGGGGTCCCGGGGCAGAGCCCCGAGGCATTCGCAGGGCATGCGCTCTGCGCCCGCGAAGGGTCTCGGACCGCACGAAACCACGGCTCGGCTTGCCGATCCTCGGTCCCGGTGTAGCGGCCCCCCGTCGCGCCGGCCGCCGCCCGACCCGTGGGCGGCTGCGTCCGGCCCCGTCGCCTCAGTGACCTGAGCCGCGCATCAGGCTCTTGAGGCGCTGGTCGGCCCTGTCGAGGCGGTCGGCGATGCCCCGCCGGATGCACCGGCCGATGGAATCGCCCGCATAGAACCCGATCGTCTGCTCCTGATGCCGGCAGGACAGGACCGGCGGCCAGGCCATCACTCCCGCCACCACGAGGAGCACCACCACGCTGTCGACGGCGAGCCAGCCCTTCCAGCCGAGCCGAAAGCCGCCCTGGCCTGGGCGGCGGCGGGACCCCCGCCGACGGGACGGATCGGGTCCGACCCGCGCCATGCGGGCGCGGAACTGGGCTTCCTGGAGCCTGTCGGGGGTGTCGCCGGCTGCGGGGAGGAGGGGGCGGCTGGACATGGCGCGCTCGCGGGGTCGTCAGGTGCGGATCGGACGGGATTCGGGCCTCGTCCCGGATGCCGGGCGCCGAGGGCCCGGGCGGCTCATTCGGTGATCCGCTTCAGGAGCGCGAAATTGTCCTGCACGGACGCGACGCTGCCGAACATCGCGTGCCGGGCGCAGGCGCCGGTCCCGAGGAGCCCGAGCCAGCCCGCCGCCGGGGGCCCGCTGCAATCGGCGTAGCTGCCGTAGAGGAACAGCGCCACCGGCAGCGCCAGCAGGCCGAACTTCACGCAGGCGAACAGACGCCCGAAGACGCCGCGGCGCGCGCGGGGCGGCGCGTCGTCCTCCGCGTCCCAGCCCGCATCCTCCGGATCCCATCCGTGGCGATCCGCGTCGATGTCCCGATCCCGGCGGTACATGGCAAGTCTGGCCTCGGTCTGATCCGGTCAGACACGGTGCCATGCCTTCGTGAAGCTTGGCCTAAGGCGAATGTTTAAGGTTGCCTGAACGCCGACCGCGCGTCCGCCAGGGGTCAGGCGGCCAGCGCCCGCCTCACCGTCGCCCGCAGGTCCGCCAGCGAGAAGGGCTTCGTCAGCACGTCGGTGACGATGGCATCGAGTCCGCGCGCCCGCTCGCGCTGGTCCGCGAAGCCGGTCATCAGCAGGATGGTCAGGTCCGGGAAGTCGCGCTTGGCCGCCAGCGCCAGGGCGATGCCGTCCATGAGCGGCATGCGGATGTCGGTGAGCATCAGATCGAAGCCGCCATGGGCCTCGTTGAGGCGGTCGAGCCCGTCGCTCCCGTCGTTGGCGGTGACGACCGCATGCCCGTCGATCTCGAGACCTCGCTTGAGGAAGCCCCGGACGGTCTCTTCGTCATCCACCAGGAGGATGCGCGCCATGTGGTCCCGTAAACGTCCCCGCCCCGCGAGCCTCCCGCCGTGACGACGTCAGACCCTCCGACGCACGACAGACGCAGACCGATCCGCACCATGTCAAGATGGGGCGCGGTCAAAACCGCCGGATCGTCGCGGCCCGCGGCGAAAATGCCGCGCCGGACGGATGTCCGGCTACGGATCGAACAGATCCGGATCCCCGCTGCCGAAATCGACCACGCCGACGAAGGGCAGCTGCCGGAAGGCGTGGGCCGCGTCCATCCCGTAGCCGACGACGAACACGTCGGGGCAGGTAAAGCCGACGAAATCGGCGTCGATGGTCACGGCGCGCTTGCCGGGCTTCTCCAGCAGCACTGCTGTGAGCACCCGCCGGGCGCCGCGCGCCATCAGCAGGTCCTTGGCGAAGACGACGGTCCGGCCGGATTCCAGGATGTCGTCGACGAGCAGCACGTCCCGCCCGCGCACTTCGCTCTGCACGTCCCGCAGGATCTCGACCTGCCCGCTGGAGACCGTCCCGGTGCGGTAGCTCGACAGGTGGACGAACTCGACCTGCGGCGCGAGCCCGACCCGGTGGAGCGCCCGCAGCAGGTCGGCGGCGAACATGAAGCTGCCCTTGAGCACGGCCACGACCAGGAGATTCTCCGGCCGCGCCCCCAGGATCTCCCGGGCGAGCTCGTCGTTGCGCTTGGCGATGGCGGCCTCGTCGAACAGGGTTCGGACGCGCCGTTCAGGGATGCTCATCTCACGTGTCCCGGAAGTCCGGCCGCGGGACGGGACCCGCCGCCGCGCTCGGCACCGGTCTTAGCCTCCCCGGATCGCGGGGGAAACCGCGGATGCACGACGGCGCCGCCGCAGCGTCACCGAACCGACCGCCCCCGCACAAGCAAAAGGGGCCGGCGATCCGCCAACCCCTTGCGCTGTCGAGCTGAATGGATGGTACCACCGCCCCGGCTCGAACGGGGGACCCCCAGATCCACAATCTGGTGCTCTAACCAACTGAGCTACGGCGGCACTGGCGGGCGGTGTATCGTGGGCCGCGGCGGTTTTCAAGCGATGTGCGCGGCGTTGTGCGGGTCGGCGCCCCGGATCGGTGGACGCAGGCCGGGTTCGGCCCCTAAGTGAGGCCGCAAGGCCGAGCCGTGATACGGCGGCCGGGGCGGACCGGGGTGAACGGACGGACCGTGAGCGCGCGACAGCCAGCGGCGGCCAAGGGCGGGAACCAGGCCCCCGCGGACCGGTCGGCGGACGCGCCGGCCCGGAATGCGGCCGGGCCGCAGGGACGCCGCCGTCGCCGCTGGACCGGCGCCGGCATCGTCCAGGCGCCGGGGCAGCTGCGCAGCCTCGTCCGCCGGAGCGAGGGCGGCCTCATCGCGCTGGCGACCCTGGTGGGCTGCATCGCCGGGGTGGCCGTCTCGGGCATGAACTGGGCCACCCAGAGCCTGCGCGAGCTGCTCTTCCTCCTGCCGCCGGGGATGCGGCTCAGCGCGGCCGACACCGTCTCGCCGGTGCTCCTGCTCGTCGGGCCCTGCCTGGGCGGCGGGCTGCTCGGGCTCGTGATCGTCGCGGCAGGCTTCATCCGCGGCCCGCGCAAGCGCCCCGCCATCGACCCGATCGAGGCGAACGCCCTGCACGGCGGCCGCCTGTCCCTGCGCGACAGCCTCTACCTCGCCCTGCAGAACGTCATCTCGAACGGCTGCGGCGCCTCGGTGGGGCTGGAGGCCGGCTACACGCAGCTCGCCTCCGGCCTCGCCTCCCGGCTCGGGATCGCCTTCGAGGTGCGCCGGAGCGACCTGCGGACCCTGGTCGGCTGCGGGGCCGCGGGGGCGATCGCGGCGGGCTTCGGCGCGCCGCTGGCCGGGGCCTTCTACGCCTTCGAGCTGATCATCGGCACCTATTCCATCGCCACGCTGACCCCGGTGGTGGTCGCGGCGCTCTGCGGCAACCTGATCGCGCAGTCGCTGATCGAGACGCAGCCGCTGGTCGATTTCGGCGACGTGCAGGCGATCACCACCTCGCACGTCACCAGCATGGAGATCCTGCCGAGCCTCGCCCTGGGGCTGGTCTGCGCGGGGCTCGGCATCCTGATCATGCGCGGGGTCACCCTGGTGGAGCGGCTGGTCCAGGCCTCGCGGGTGCCGCGGGCGGCGGCGCCGGCCCTGGGCGGGCTCTGCGTCGGGGCGCTGGCGCTGCTGGCGACGCCGCAGGTGCTCTCGGGCGGGCACGGCGCCCTGCACCTGCACTTCGCCGCCGAGGGGCAGGGACACGGGATCGCGGCCCTGGCCGGGCTGTTCGCCGCCAAGGCGGTGGCCTCGGCGATCTCGATCGGCTCCGGCTTCCGGGGCGGCCTGTTCTTCGCATCCCTGTTGCTCGGGGCCATCGCGGGCAAGCTGTTCGCCGCCCTGGCCCCTGCGCTCGTGCCGCCGCTGGCGGGATTCGGACTCACGCCGCTCGCCTACGCGGTGATCGGCATGAGCGCGCTGGCGGTGGCGGTCATCGGCGGGCCGCTGACCATGACGTTCCTGACCCTGGAGATCACCGGCAGCCTGCCGATCACCGGGCTGGTGCTGGCGGCGGTGATCGCGTCCTCGCTCACCGTGCGCAAGACCTTCGGCTACTCCTTCGCCACCTGGCGCTTCCACCTGCGCGGCGAGAGCATCCGCAGCCCCCACGATGTCGGCTGGATCCGCTCGCTGACCGTGGGCCGGCTGATGCGCCGCGATCCCGGCACCGTGGCGGTGGACACGCCGCTGCCCACTTTCCTGCGCGCCCACCCCCTGGGCTCGCCCTCCCGGGTGATCGCCGTGGACGGGCGCGGGCGTTATGCCGGGATCGTGAACGTCCCCGAGGCGCATGCCGCCGCGCGGGAGGCCGATGCCGCGGCGCAGCCCGTGCTGGTCGACCTCCTGCTGCACGGCGCGGATTTCCTCACCCCGGGCATGAACGCCAAGGACGCCGCCGCCGCCTTCGACCGCACCGAGAGCGAGGCGCTGGCGGTGGTCGACGGGCCCGAGACCCGCAGGGTGCTGGGCCTGCTCACCGAGAGCCACACGCTCAAGCGCTACAGCGAGGAACTCGACCGCCAGCGCCGGACCATGGCGGGGGAAATCGACTGATTGTCAGGCCGGGGTGTTGACCGGATACCGGCGCGGACCAATCACCTGACGCCGACGATCCGGGCTCAGCGAGGCCCGCTCTTCCGAAACGCGTGGAGGATTCATGCCCGGTCCAGAGACCAGCCAGCAGCGCCGCTACCGCATCGCGGTGATCCCGGGCGACGGGATCGGCAAGGAGGTGGTGCCCGAGGGCGTGCGCGTGCTGGAGCAGGCCGCGAAGCGGCACGGCTTCGCGCTCCAGCTCGACTGGTTCGATTTCGCGAGCTGCGACTACTACGAACAACACGGCCGGATGATGCCGGAGGACTGGAAGGCGCAGATCGAGACCCACGACGCGATCTATTTCGGCGCCGTCGGCATGCCGGAGCGGGTGCCCGACCACATCTCGCTCTGGGGCTCGCTGATCCTGTTCCGGCGCGAGTTCGACCAGTACGCGAACCTGCGCCCGGTCCGGCTGATGCCGGGGGTGAAGTGCCCGCTCGCCGACCGCAAGCCCGGCGACATCGACTTCTGGGTGGTCCGGGAGAACACCGAAGGCGAGTACTCGAACGCGGGCGGGCGGATGTTCGCCGGCACCGACCGGGAATTCGCCCTGCAGGAGACGATCATGACCCGGCACGGGGTCGACCGGATCCTGAAATTCGCCTTCGAGCTCGCTCAGAAGCGCCCGAAGAAGCACCTGACCTCGGCCACGAAGTCGAACGGCATCTCGATCACGATGCCGTACTGGGACGAGCGCGTGAAGGCGATGGCCGAGGGCTACCCGGACGTGCGGTGGGACCAGTACCACATCGACATCCTGACCGCGCATTTCGTGCTCAATCCGGACCGGTTCGACGTTGTGGTCGCCTCGAACCTGTTCGGCGACATCCTGTCGGATCTGGGTCCCGCCTGCACGGGCACGATCGGCATCGCGCCGTCCGGCAACATCAACCCGGAGCGAGTGCACCCGTCCGTGTTCGAGCCGGTCCACGGCTCCGCCCCCGACATCGCCGGCCAGGGCATCGCCAACCCGATCGGCCAGATCTGGTCCGGCGCAATGATGCTGGAGCATCTCGGCGAGCACGAGGCCGCCCGGGAGATCGTCAGCGGGATCGAGCGGGTGCTGTCCGAGCGGACGCTGCGCACGCGCGACCTCGGCGGCAATGCCGACACGCAGGCGTGCGGGAAGGCGGTGGCGGAGGCTCTGGGGTAGGGGCGGTCGGTCCCGCCGCCTCCCACCAACCCCCCTCATCCTGAGGTGCCCGCGCCAGCGGGCCTCGAAGGAGCCCTCCAGGGATCGCGAGACCGCTGGAGGGCTCCTTCGAGGGCTACGCTGCGCTCCGCCGCCTCAGGATGAGGGGATTGGGTTGGACGATCGTCGCGTTCAAAACAATCAGCGCGGACGGCGGCGGACGCTCACCACGTTGCTCGCCTGCTCGACCTGGCCGGAGGAAGCCGGCAATGTCGCCAGCGCGGTCTTGACGATGGTTGCGGCGTCCAGCCCGGCCTCGGCGTACATCTTCTCCGGGCTGTCGTGGTCCTGGTACAGGTCCGGCAGCGTCAGCGTCCGCACACGCACCCGGCCCGCATCCAGCGCGCCCTGCTCCGACAGCAGGTGCAGCACCATCGCCCCGAACCCGCCGCGCGAGCCCTCCTCGATGGTGATCAGCACCTCGTGGCTCTGCGCCAGCTCCAGGATCAGCGCCTCGTCCAGCGGCTTGGCGAAGCGCGCATCCGCGACGCTCACCCCGACGCCCTGATCCGACAGCGTGTCCGCCGCCTTCAGCGCCTCGGACAGGCGCGTGCCCAGGCTGAGGATCGCCACCCGCGCCTCCGCGTCCCGCCGCACCACCCGGCCCTTGCCGATCGGAAGCACCTCGCCCCGCTCCGGCAGCTCGACCCCGACCCCCTCGCCGCGCGGGTAGCGCAGGGCGATCGGGCCGGAATCGTGCGCGTGGGCGGTCGCCACCATGTGGACCAGCTCGGCCTCGTCGGAGGCCGCCATCACGGTCATGTTCGGCAGGCAGCACAGATACGCCAGGTCGAAGGCCCCGGCATGGGTCGCCCCGTCCGCCCCGACCAGCCCGGCCCGGTCCAGGCAGAACCGCACGGGCAGGTTCTGCAAAGCCACGTCGTGCACGACCTGGTCGTAGGCCCGCTGCAGGAAGGTCGAGTAGATCGCCACGAACGGCCGGTAGCCCTCGGTGGCCAGGCCGCCGGCAAACGTCACCGCGTGCTGCTCGGCGATGCCGACGTCGAAGGTCTTGTCCGGATGCGCCTTCCCGAACAGGTCGATGCCGGTGCCGCCGGGCATCGCCGCGGTGATCGCCACGACCCGGTCGTCGGCGTCGGCCGCCTTGATCAGGCTCTCGCCGAACACCCTTGTATAGGCCGGGGCGTTCGGCTTGGCCTTGGCCTGGACGCCCGAGACCACGTCGAACTTGACCACCCCGTGATAGCGGTCGGCGCTGGCCTCGGCCGGGGCGTAGCCCTTGCCCTTCCGGGTGACGACGTGGAGCAGGATCGGGCCGTGCTCGGCGTCGCGGACGTTCTTCAGGACCGGCAGCAGCTGGTCGAGGTTGTGCCCGTCGACCGGGCCGACATAGTGAAAACCCATCTCCTCGAACATCGTGCCGCCGCCGACCACGAGGGAGCGGGCATATTCCTCGGCCGCGGCCGCGCGCTGGTAGAGCGCCTTCGGCAGGAGCTTGCCGAGCTGCTTGGCGGTCTCGCGCAGGGACTGGTAGGTGCCGCCCGAGGCCAGCCGCGCGAGGTAGCCCGACATCGCGCCCACCGGCGGGGCGATCGACATGTCGTTGTCGTTGAGGATCACGATCAGGCGCGAATGCAGGGCGCCGGCATTGTTCATGGCCTCGTAGGCCATGCCGGCCGACATCGAGCCGTCGCCGATCACCGCGATGGCGTTGCGGCGCGTCACGCCGCGGCCCTTGGCCTTGGCGGCGGCCGCGTCGAGGTCGCGGGCGACCGCCATGCCGAGCGCGGCCGAGATCGAGGTCGAGGAATGGGCCGCGCCGAACGGGTCGTAGACGCTCTCGGAGCGCTTGGTGAAGCCCGACAGGCCGCCGCCCTGGCGCAGCGTCCGGATGCGGTCGCGGCGCTCGGTGAGGATCTTGTGCGGGTAGCACTGGTGGCCGACATCCCAGACGATCCGGTCGTCGGGGGTGTCGAACACGTGGTGCAGCGCGACCGTGAGTTCGACCACGCCCAGCCCCGAGCCGAGATGGCCGCCGGTGACCGAGACCGCGTCGATCATCTCGGCGCGCACCGCCTCCGCCACCGCCGCAAGCTCCGATTCCGGAAGACGGCGCAACGCCGCCGGATTCGGGACACGGTCGAGAAGTGCGCTCTGCTCGGGGGTAATCGCCACGGCATCAACCTCTAACGGACGGGATCGGTCGGACCGCCGAGCCTCAGGACATATCGAGCGGGGCGACGCCCTCGGGCCGCCCGTCGGAGCCGTGGGTGATCCGCTGGATCCGCGCCTCGGCCCGCTTCAGGAGCGCCTCGCAATGCTTCTTCAGCACCTCGCCGCGCTCGTAGATCGCCACCGACTCGTCCAGCGGGACGTCGCCCCGCTCCAGCCGGCGCACGATTTCCTCGAGCTGTTCCAGCGCCTTCTCGAAGGGCAGGTCGCCGGCGGCCGGGGCCGCCTCGGGTCTGCTCACGGTCATCCCAGATACTTCCTTTGGACAGGTTCTACGGCGCCAGCCCCCACCGCCACAACCCAGGCAACCGGGGGGCAAGGCGGCCGAAAGCCGTTTTGGCCCGGCGCGGCGACGTTTCCGCCACACTGTCCGCCACGCTCGCCCCCCGGTCGAGACCGCCGCCCCACCGTCGTCCAGGGGCCGCCGCCGGGTCTGTCTGCGCGGCCGGTCACGTGAGCGTGAGGCAGAACGGCACGCCCTCAAAGGCGTCCGCGCCGCGGCCGATCCGCTCGATCGCCGCCACCATGCGGCCGGCGCGGCCGAGCATGCGGTCGGCGATGGCCACGAACAGGGGGTTGGGCGTCGCGGACGGGGAGGCCGCCCGAAGGGCCTCGGCGATCGCGCCCTCGTCGCGCTCCGGTGCCAGCGCGCAGGCCGCGATATAGGCCGCCGCGGTCGAGCGGCTGATTCCGGCATAGCAATGGATGACCAGCGGCTGCGCCCGGGGCCAGGCCCGGACGAAGGCCAGGATGCCGGCGACATGGTCTTCAGCCGGCAAAACGTGGCCCTCCCGCGGGGCCGCGATATCGCTGACCCCGATCACCACGTGGTTGTCGGCCGCGATCAGAGCGGGTCGCTCCAGGGGCGTTCCGACATTGACGAGCGTGAGCACGTGGCTCGCGCCGGTGGCGGCGACGGTCTCGGGCAGGCGCGAGAGCGGGCAGACATGGAGGGTCGACATGATGGGCGCGCCTCTGCCGTGCGATCGTGACGGATCGAGGGCGGAGATCCGTCAGCCCGGGCGGAGCGTGTGGAACCGCGCGCGGAATCGGGCCTCGGCCTCGGCGGTGGGCCAGGGCTCGGCCAGGGCGACGACCGCCTCGGGCAACTCTTCCGGCCGGCCGAAATGGAGCGCGGCCTCGTCCGGGGCGAAACCGGCGAGCCGGACCGCCTCCAGATGGGCCGCGACCCGGTCGGCCCGCTTCACCAGCCGGGCGAGGGCGGGCGCCGGGGCTGGCAGGTCGAAGCGGCGGCGTATGGCGTCGAGCAGGCGCAGTTCGACGCCGCGATAGGCGTCGCCGATCGCGGCCTTCAGCGGGGAGATGATGTCGCCGACCACGTATTCCGGGGCGTCGTGCAGGAGCAGTTCCAGGCTGTCCGGATCGGTGCAGCCCGGGGCGAAGTGGCGGCCCACCGCCTCGACCAGCAGGCTGTGCTGGGCCACCGAGAACACGTGCGGGCCGCGGGTCTGGCCGTTCCAGCGGGCGACCCGGGCGAGCCCATGGGCGATGTCGGCGATCTCGATGTCCCGGGGCGCGGGATCGAGGAGGTCGAGCCGCCGCCCGGACAGCATCCGCTGCCAGGCCCGGGGCGGCGGGCTGTGCGCCGGGCTCACGGCGCCCGCCCGAGCCCGGCGCAGGGCCCGTGCCGATGGCAGCCGACGAGGTGGTCGTTGACCATGCCCACCGCCTGCATGAAGGCGTGCACGATCGTGGGGCCGCAGAAGGAGAAGCCCTCCGCCTTGAGGGCCTTGCCGATGGCGCGCGACACCGGCGTCTCGGTGGCGATCTCGGCCCGGCTCCGGGCGCTGCCCTGGACCGGGCGGCCGTCGACGAAGTCCCAGAGGAAGCGGGAGAAGCCGGGGCCGCTCTCCTCGATCCGCAGCCAGGCCCGGGCCCCCGCGATCGTCCCGAGGATCTTGGCGCGGTTGCGGATGATGCGGGCGTCCCCCATCAGACGGGCCACGTCGTCCTCAGTGAAGCGGGCGATCCGCTCCGGGTCGAAGCCCGCGAAGGCGTCGCGGAAGCCGTCGCGGCGGCGCAGGATGGTGATCCAGGACAGGCCGGCCTGGAAGCCGTCGAGGATCAGCTTCTCGTAGAGCGCCCGTCCGTCGCGCTCGGGCACGCCCCATTCGGTGTCGTGATAGGCGACGTAGAGCGGGTCGAGGCCCGCCCACCAGCAGCGGGGGCAGCCATCGGGATGCGCGATCAGGCCGGTCTCGGACATCGGACCGGTGTAGCGAGAACAGGAGAGGAACGCCACCGCCGAGGCAGAGCGGGTGCCGGCGTACGCGCATCGCGCCGGGTAGCGGACCCGGCGCGGTTCCCGCCTCTCAATAATGCGCCAGCACCGCCAGCAGCAGCAGGGCGATGATGTTGGTGATCTTGATCGCCGGGTTCACGGCGGGGCCGGCCGTGTCCTTGTAGGGGTCGCCGACCGTGTCGCCGGTCACCGCGGCCTTGTGGGCGTCGGAGCCCTTGCCGCCGTGGTGGCCGTCCTCGATGTACTTCTTGGCGTTGTCCCAGGCGCCGCCGCCCGAGGTCATCGAGATCGCCACGTAGAGCCCGGTGAGGATGACGCCGAGCAGGCTCGCCCCCACCGTGGCGAAGGCCTGGCTCTTGCCCGCGATCAGCTGGATCACGAAGAACAGCACCACCGGCGACAGGACCGGCAGCAGCGAGGGCACGATCATCTCCTTGATCGCCGCCCGGGTCAGCATGTCGACCGCCCGGCCATAATCCGGCCGGTCGGTGCCCTGCATGATCCCGGGCTTCTCCCGGAACTGGCGCCGGACCTCCTCGACCACCGCGGCCGCCGCCCGGCCGACCGCCGTCATGGCGATGCCGGCGAACAGGAACGGGATCAGGCCGCCGAGCAGCAGCCCGACCACCACGTAGGGGTTGGACAGGGAGAAATCGACGCTGACGCCCTGGAAGAAGCGGTACTGCGTCGGGCTCGCATTGGCGATGAAGTAATTCAGGTCCGACGTGTAGGCGGCAAACAACACCAGGGCGCCGAGGCCGGCCGAACCGATCGCGTAGCCCTTGGTCACCGCCTTGGTGGTGTTGCCGACCGCGTCCAGGGCGTCCGTGGACTTGCGCACCTCGGCGGGCAGGCCGGCCATCTCGGCGATGCCGCCGGCATTGTCGGTGACCGGCCCGAAGGCATCGAGCGCCACGATGAAGCCCGCGAGCGCCAGCATCGCGGTGACCGCGATGGCGATGCCGAACAGGCCGGCGAGCGCGTGGGTCGCGATGATGCCGGCCACGATCACGAGGGCCGGGAGCGCCGTCGATTCGAGGGAGATCGCCAGGCCCTGGATGACGTTGGTGCCATGGCCGGTGACCGAGGCGTCGGCGATGGACTTCACCGGGCGGAAGTTGGTGCCGGTGTAGTACTCGGTGATCACCACGATCAGCGCCGTGATGGCGAGCCCGATCACCGCGCAGCCGAACAGCCCGCCCGACGTGAAGGTCACCCCGGTGGAGGTGGTGAAGGACGTCGAGAAGCCGCCGAGCAGGGTCAGGTTGACGATGGCGATCGCCACCACCGACAGCAGCCCCGCGGTGATCAGGCCCTTGTAGAGCGCCCCCATGATCGACTGATTGGCCCCGAGCCGCACCGCGTAGGTGCCGGCGATCGAGGTGAGGATGCAGGCCGAGCCGATCGCCAGCGGGTAGAGCATCATCGGCTCGAGCACCGCCCGGCCGCTGCCGGTGGGTCCGGAGAAGAAGATCGCGGCCAGCACCATGGTGGCCACGACGGTCACCGCGTAGGTCTCGAACAGGTCGGCCGCCATGCCGGCGCAATCGCCGACATTGTCGCCGACATTGTCGGCGATCGTGGCCGGGTTGCGGGGGTCGTCCTCCGGGATCCCGGCCTCGACCTTGCCGACGAGGTCGCCCCCGACATCGGCGCCCTTGGTGAAGATGCCGCCGCCGAGCCGGGCGAAGATCGAGATCAGCGAGGCGCCGAAGCCGAGCGCCACCAGGGCGTCGATCACCTCGCGGCTCGACGCGTCGAGCCCGGCGCCGCGGGTGAGGAACAGGTAGTAGAGGGCCACCCCCAGGAGCGCGAGCCCGGCCACCAGCATGCCGGTCACCGCCCCGGACTTGAACGCCATGTCGAGCCCGGCGCCGAGCGAGGTCGCGGCGGCCTGGGCGGTGCGCACGTTGGCCCGCACCGAGACGTTCATGCCGATGAAGCCCGCCGCGCCGGACAGCACGGCGCCGATCAGGAAGCCCACCGCGACCTTGATCCCGAGGAACACCGCGAGCAGCACGAACAGGACCACACCGACCAGGCCGATGGTCGTGTATTGCCGGCGCAGGTACGCCTGCGCGCCCTCCGCGATGGCCGCGGCGATCTCCTGCATGCGCTGGGTGCCGGCGTCGCGCCGCATCACGTCGAGGATCGTGATGATGCCGTAGGCGACGGCACAGAGCCCGCCCGCGATGATGAGGATCAAGGGAATCATTCGACCGTCCTTGTTCTTATCGTGCCTGGCGGGGGCTTGTGCGTGTCGAGCGTGGCCGCTGAGAGCGGTCACGGGATGTGGCGCGCGGTTTTGGGGCTTTCCTTCCCAGAACAATGCCTTGATTGCCAAACTTCGCCGGTGAGCGCAAACGCTGTCTTGCACTTCGTTGCAGCGCGAAAACTGGAAGCCGCGCCGCGCGATAGGCAAGCGGTGACGATCGAGAATTATCCTGCCGGTTTTTCGAGCCGATGGCCGTGATCGGATGCCGGCCCCGCGAGCGGCGGATGAGGGCAATGGTTGGGTACAAGCGCGTCTCCCTCCCCCCTCTGCGGGGGAGGGTGGCCCCCGAAGGTGGTCGGGAGAGGGGAGCGACGGTGCAGAATGGGACTGCGCGCGTCATAACGGTTTGCGCCCTGTCCTGAAGCCGCGCTCCCCTCTTGCGGGACTTCGTCCCGGCCCGACCCCGCAGAGGGGGGGGGGAGGGCGCAGGTCATCTCTGGAGCAGGCCTGAAGTTCAGCCGGAGCGATACAAAACCCGATGTGTGAATCCGGTCGCCGCTGCGGGGGAGGGAGCGCGTGCGGGGCCGGCCGTTGCCCGCATTCGGAAGCGATGTGTGACCGTCCTAGGGCTGCGGGAGACGGCCGCTCGCCGGTGTCGCGCCGCGGCGTGATGGCGGCCCAATCGGGCCGCGCGGGTCGGGCCTCAGAAGTGGCTGAAGGCCCCGGTGGCGAACACGCGCGCAGCCCCGTCGCCCGACTCGAAGCGGGGCGGGCCGTCGCCCGCGGTGACTGTGCCGATGGCGGTGAGCGGCACCCCGGCCGCGGCCGCATCGACCCGGAACGCGTCGAGCCCCTCCGGCGCCACCGTGCAGAGGATCTCGTAATCGTCGCCGCCGGTCAGGACCGCGTCGATCAGGTCCGGCTCCGCCGCGCAGGCGGACCGGGCCGCCTCCGAGAGCGGCACCGATTCCACCGCGATCCGGGCCGAGCGGCCCCCACCCAGCATCTTGGCGAGGTCGCCCGCGAGGCCGTCGGACACGTCCATGGCCGCGGAGGCGTGGCGGCGCAGGGCGGGCGCCGCGGCGAGGCGGGGGCGCGGATGCAGGTAGCGGTCGGCCAGCGCCGCCCGCAGCGCCGGATCCAGGCCGGCGGCCCAGGGCGCCGCCGGGTCCAGGCGCAGGCGCAGGCCGAGGGCGGCGTCGCCGATCGTGCCGGTGACGCAGATCCGGTCGCCGATTCGGGCATGGGTCCGCCGCACGATCGCGCCGGCCGGCACCTCGCCGACCATGCTGATGCCGATCAGCGCCGGCCCGCCGGAGCGCACCGTGTCACCGCCGAGCAGCGGGCAGCCCGCCGCAGCGGCTGCCGTGCCGAGCCCGGCCGAGAAACCGGCGAGCCAGTCCTCCGTCCAGTCGTCGGGCAGCGCCAGGGTCAGCAGGAAGCCGCGCGGGACCGCGCCCTTGGCGGCGATGTCGGAGAGGTTCACGCCGAGCGCCTTGCGGGCGATGGAGGCGGGCGGATCGTCCGGGAAGTAGTGGAGTCCGGCGACCACCGCGTCGGCGGTGAGGACGAGGTCGTGGCCGGGGGACGGCGTCAGGATGGCGGCGTCGTCCCGGAGCCCGTCCGCGCCCGGCCCCGCCAGGGGGGCGAAGTAGCGGGCGATCAGCCCCTCCTCGGAGGAGCGGGCCGGGCCAGACACGGGTCAGGCCTTCTCGGCGGGCGGCCGCGCGGGGAGGGGCCTGGACGAGCCCGGCTTGCCGGACCCCTTGCCCGAGCCTTTGGCGGCCGCGACCTCGCCGGGCCGAACCTCCCGGGCGACCCGGTCGAGCACCGCATTGACGAGGCCCGGCTCGTCGGCGGTGTAGAAGCTGTGCGCCACGTCGACGTATTCCGAGATCGCCGCGCCCACCGGCACGTCGGGCCGGAACATCAGCTCGTAGGCCCCCGCCCGCAGGATCGCCCGGAGCACGATCTCGATGCGCCGGAGCGGCCAACCCTGGGCGAGCGCCTGGTCGAGCTTCTGGTCGATCGCCCGCTGCTCCGCGACGGTGCCGCGCAGCAGGTCGCGGAAGAACGCGGTCTCGGCCTGGGGATGGACGATGCCGTCGATCTCCCGGCCGATCCAGAACGCCTCGAACTCGGCCAGCGCGTCGAGGACGCCCTTGCCGGAGATGTCCATCTCGTAGAGCGCCTGCACGACGGCGAGGCGGGCGCCGGTGCGCGGGCTGATCGTCGCCGTCCCGGGGGCCGCGCCGGCGGCGGCGCCCTCCGGCGGGGTGTCGGTCGTCCCGGTCATGTCGGTATCCGTCATCGCGGGCGCACCGCCTCGGCCGCGCGTTTGAGGGCGAGCACGCCGAGGGCCGCCTCGGCCGCGCCGCCGCCCTTGTTCATCTCGGCCACCCGGGCGCGGGCCAGCGCCTGCGCCTCGGTCTCGACGGTGAGGATGCCGTTGCCCAGCGGGATCCGGCGGTCGACCGAGAGGTCCATCAGCGCGCGGGCGCTCTCGCCGGCGACGATGTCGTAATGGCCGGTCTCGCCGCGGATCACGCAGCCCAGCGCCACCACGGCGTCGTAGGGCACCGCGTCGAGCAGGATCGCCACGGTGGCGGGAATCTCCAGGGCCCCGGCCACGGTGACCACGGTGGCGTGCGCCGAGGCGGCCGCGATCGCCGCGCGGGCGCCGGCCAGGAGTTCGTCGGCGATCGCCTCGTAGTAGCGCGCCTCGACCACGAGGATGCGGGCCCCGGCCAAGGCCGGATCCTGGGGCTTCGGCGCCGTGTCGGCGCGGGTATGGGCGACCATGGCTCTCGTCCGGCCGGACTATCGGGGGGCAGGCGTGCGGTGCGACGGGCGCCCGCATGGGTGAGGACGGTTAGACCGAAGCGGCCGGCGCCACAAGCGGGGCGCGGCGGTGACCCGCCGGTGGAGGATCCGCGCCGTGCCGGGCGTAAGGCGCGCGCCCCTGCCCCGGTGGATTGCCCCGTCCAACCGAGGGCGCCACCCCGGGGACCTTCGCGGTCCGCGGCCTCAGGGGCCGTCGCCGGCCTCCGGGGCCGGATCGGGGCCGTCGATGGACCTGGCGAGTTCGGTCAGCACCTCCTCGACCATGGGCGGCCAGGGCGCGTTCTCATCATCCATCAGCCGCGCGGCGCCGACCAGGGCGGCGATCTGCTCCTCGTAGACCGGCCGCCCGACGAGTTGCGCGTAGCGCACCCGGGCGGCGAGCGCCGTCGCCAGGCGCTGGACCTCCGCGAGCTTCGCGTTCGGCGCGCGGATGCCGTCGCCGTTGCCCATCCCGTCGCCCCCTTCCGACCGTCGCTCGTCCTCATAGGCCATGGCCGGCGCGCCGTCAGGTGGCCCCGTGCCGAACCGGCCGGCGGGAACTTCCGGCGTCCGGAGGCGTCGGTTCCACACACAGACGCTTGCCGTTTCAGGAGCTTCCCATGCGTATGTCGACGATCTTCGCGGTGACCGCGGCCCTCGCCCTCGGCTCCGTGCCCGCCTGGGCGGATCCCGCCAGCGAGACCGGCACCGGCGGCGGCCCGACCTCTACCGCGAAGGCCCCGCACACCGCCGCGACCGGCCAGACGGTGCCGAATCCGGGCGCCCTCAACCCGAAGGAGACCGGCAGCATCGATCGGCGCAGCGTGAACGAGCGGCAGGACGACGCAATCACCCGCGGCATCTGCATCGGCTGCTCGCGCTAGCGCGTCGTCCCGAAAGCGCACACACCGTACCCGGCCTCAGTGTCCGGCACGGTGTGCGCGTCCCGGCGCCGCGTCCCACGGCTTTGGGCAATCGGACCGGCGGCGCGGGTTAGGCGCCGGCGACCCGCGGCAACCTGGGCTCGCTCAGCTCTCGGCCCGCAGGCTCTTCACGATCCGGCCCGCGATCTTGCGCACGGCCGCGTCGTCCCGCGCCTCGCCCTCGGCCTTGTCCCAGAGGTGGTCGAGGCTGGCGTCGAGTTCGTCCAGCAGTTCCGGATGACGCTGGGCGAGGAAGCGGATCGTCCCGAACAGCAGGTGCTCGGTCGCCATCTCGCGGCGGCGGGCCTCGACGACTGGGTCGAGGGGCGGCGTGGGGGTGTGGTCGGTCATGCGGGCTCAACGATCGGTCGGCGGTCCGGTTCGGCACGGCCGGCGCGGTGCGACGCCGCAAGAGACGGGTGATCGGTCACGGACAGCAAAGGCCACCGCGCCCGGTTGGCCGGGGCCGCCCGGCGCACGGGGGTCGACGCGTGATCCGCGCGCTCAGCGGCGCAGGGCGCCGATCCAGGCCGTCAACGGCTCCACGAACGCCGCCCAGGTCCGCGACCAGACCGTCCCGGGCCGTCCGTCCTCGGCCGGGCGGCCGGACATCAGGGCTGCCACCAGGGCGTCCTCGCTGGGCTTGCACTCGTCCAGGGCGTTGCGCTCGTTCCCGGCGCGGCTCTGCCCGGGGGGCTGATGCGCCGCGGAGTCGCGCAGGCAGCGGTGCCAGGCCCGTTCCAGCGCGCGCGGGTCGGCCGGATCGGCCGCCGCGTTCGCGCCCGCCTGGACGGCGGTCACGAGGAGGAGCGCGCATAGGGCCGGGACCACGCCCGGACGCGTCCAGCCCGGGAGCCACCGAAAACCCCTGTCGTGACGCGCCCGTCCCCGCCGAACCGTGATCCAGGTCGACGGAGAGCGCGTGAACACCGTCCTGCGCATCCCCGTCCTATGCCCCAGGGCCGGGCCGTTCGGATAGAACGGATCGGCAACAGTGGCGCGCGCTCGGCGGTCAGCTGTCCCGGCGCGCGCGGGCCGCCCGGCAGCCGTGATCCATCAGTTCCTCGGCGCTCGCCTCCGGCATCCTGTAGGCGAGGACGATCATGCCGGCCCGCTCGTCGTCGGGGTCTGCCGCGACCGCCGCGAAGCTCGCATCGTGCAGCCGCCCCCGCCAGCCCGGCACGCGCGCCAGCGCCTCAAACGGGTTGAAGCGCTCGACCGCGTCGGCCGGCACCCGCAGGGCGAGATAGCGCTCCTCCTCCAGGGGGACGGGGAACGGGGCCCAGCTCTCGCCGACGGCCGGGCCATGCGCCTTCAGGGCCGCCGTGACGCTGCGGTGCAGGCAGTCGAGATGGATGTGCAGCTGATCCTGGCTGCGGCCCCCCACCGAGTTCACCTCCAGGCCGACCGCCGCGACCGGCAGGCGGCCCGGGAGGGCGTCCGACACGAAGTGCCGCGCGTCGAGCGCCGCCCGCCAATAGGCGGCGCCGCGGGGCCCCTGGAGCACCGGCGCCTCGATCCCCGACACGTTGTCGGTGGGCATCACCACCGTATGGGTCGGCTGACCCGGCGCGCGCAGCACCGCCGTCCCGGGCCGCGCCCCGTCACCGAGATCGACGGACAGGCAGGGGAAGCTCCGGCCCGCGGCCTTCTTGGCGAGGACGCAGCCCTGCAGCGCGACCCACAGCACGTCGCGCACCGGGTTGGCCGCGTCGGCGGCCGGCATCGACGTGAAGGCGAGCAGCGTCGCGAGGACCAGCATTCGGCGCATGAGCAGGCTTTCCGGTCCTCGGCGGCCGTTAAGCGACAGGCAACGGCTCGCGGACATTGTATGCCGAAGCCGTCAGTATGAGGTTACGGAACGTCGATGCTTCGATTGGACACGCAGCGGCTCGTCCTGGTGCGCATCGCCGCCTGGATCCTGGTGGCCTTCATCGCCGCCGTCACCCTGGTGCCGATCGGCCTCCGGCCGGTGGTGACGGCCAATCCGAGCCTCGAACGGATCGCGGCCTACGCCCTGGCCGGGATGCTGATGATGGTGGGCTATCCGCGGCACCGGTTCCAGATCTTGATCGGCAGCGTGCTCCTCGCCGGCGCCCTCGAGGCGGCGCAGACCCTGACCAGCACCCGCCACGGCCGGGTCGAGGACTTTTTCGTGAAGGCGGCCGCCGCGCTGGCCGGCGTGGTGGCGGGTCTCGCCGTCGCGGCCCTGCGCCCCCAGGGCCGGGCGAACGGGTAGGCACCTGCCCGAGCCCGCGCGGAGGCGGGACCCGGTGGAACGCGCATCCCCATTGTAACCGAGTTTATCCAACGCCGACGCCGCCATTGACTTATGTTATTATTTTTGGTTGAACCGGTATATAACGACCAGGATCAGTTATAATCGATCAGGTGTGCCCTTGACTAATGGCAAGGGACGCCACGTTCATGGTGTACTCCCGCGAGAGAGGCGCCGATGGAAGACACCACATCAATCCCGAACCATGACCAGATCGATTTCGTCGAACTGACCGCCGACATCGTCTCGGCTTACGTGGCCAACAACTCCGTCCCGATGCCCGACCTGCCGACGCTCCTCTCCGGCGTCCATGCCGCGCTGACCGGATTGGGCCAGGGCGCCGCCCCGGCCGAGCCGGACTTCAAGCGGCCGACGCCCGCGCAGATCAAGAGGTCGATCACGCCGGACGCGCTGACCAGCTTCATCGACGGCAAGCCCTACAAGACGCTGAAGCGGCATCTCACCGGCAACGGCATGACGATCGAGCAGTACCGCCAGCGCTACGGCCTGCCGCCCGATTATCCGACGACGGCGTCGAGCTACTCGGCGATGCGCGCCGAGTTCGCCCGGAATGCCGGCCTCGGCCACAAGCGGAGGGGTTCGGCCGCCAAGCACGCCGACGCGTCCGAGACCGTGGCGGCGTCGCCGGAGGCGGCCGGCAAACCCGCCAAGGGCCGCAAGACCAAGAAAGCCGACGCGCAGGTCTGAGCGCGTCGGACCGGCGGTTCCGGAGGGGGCCGGGGCAGCCGGCGGCCGGAACGACGCGGGCGGCCGGCCGTTGCCTCCCCGAATGCCAGGGAGCCCCGCTTGAACCGAACGATCCTCGCCCTCCTCCTCGCCGCCACGACCGTGGTCGGGCTTCAAGCAACGGCCCGGGCGCAGGACCGGACCGGTTCCGGGGCGGAGCCGAAGACCGAGACCGCGGTCAAGCCGGACGCCGACACCCACGAGCCGGGCAAGACGGCCACGGACGCCGTGACCAACCCCTCCGCCGTGCCGCCGACCGAGGGCGCGGTCGGCACCGGCAAGCCGCCGGCCACGCATCCCCCGTCGGCGCCGGGTCGATAGGCCGCTTCGCGCGGGCCGGGATCGGTCGCCCCGCGCGTGCTAGACGGTGGCCGCGCTTGTTCGCGGGGCGGCCGCTCCATAGATGCCGATCATGATGTCATTCCCCTTCGACAACAGCTACGTCCGCCTGCCGGAGCGCTTCTTCGCGCGCCGGGCGCCGACGCCGGTGGCGGCCCCCCGCCTGATCCAGGTCAATCGGACGCTCGCCGGGGAACTCGGCCTCGATCCGGATTGGCTGGCGGGCCCCGAAGGCGTTGCCGCGCTTGCGGGGAGCAGCATCCCGCCGGGCGCAGACCCGGTCGCCACGGCCTATGCCGGCCACCAGTTCGGCCAGTTCGTGCCGCAACTCGGCGACGGCCGCGCGGTCCTGCTCGGCGAGGTGGTGGGCCGCGACGGGCGCCGCCGGGACATCCAGCTGAAGGGCGCGGGCCCGACGCCGTTCTCCCGGAGCGGCGACGGGCGTGCGGCCCTCGGGCCGGTGCTGCGCGAGTACCTCGTCAGCGAGGCCATGGCGGCGCTCGGCATCCCGACCACCCGGGCGCTCGCCGCGGTGGCGACGGGCGAGCCCGTGATGCGCGAGACCCCGCTGCCCGGCGCGGTGCTCACCCGGGTGGCGGCGAGCCACATCCGGGTCGGCACCTTCCAGTTCTTCGCGGCCCGGGGCGACGTCGAGGCGCTGCGGGCGCTCGCCGACCACGTCGTGGCCCGGCACTATCCCGAGGCGGCGCAGGCCCAACATCCCTACCGGGCGCTGCTCGACAGCGTCATCGCCGCCCAGGCGGCACTGGTCGCGCGCTGGCTGCTCGTGGGCTTCGTCCACGGGGTGATGAACACCGACAACATGTCGGTGGCCGGCGAGACGATCGATTACGGGCCCTGTGCCTTCCTGGATGCCTACGATCCCCGGACGGTCTACAGCTCCATCGACCGGGCCGGGCGCTACGCCTACGGCGAGCAGCCGCGCATCGCCCTCTGGAACCTCACGCGACTCGCCGAGACCCTGCTGCCGCTGCTCGCCGACGACGAGACCGAGGCGGTCGCCGCCGCCGAGGCCGCGCTCGCCGGCTACGCGCCGCGCTTCGAGGCGGTCTATCACGGCGACCTCGCCCGCAAGATCGGCCTCGGCGACCTCCGGGAGGGCGACGCGGCGCTGGCGGGCGACCTCCTGCGGCGCATGGCCGAGAACCAGGCCGACTTCACCCGCACGTTCCGGGCCCTGTGCGAAGCGGCGGAGCGGCCGGCGGGCGACGGCGCCGTGCGCGACCTGTTCGTCGACCCCACCGCCTATGACGATTGGGCCCCCCGCTGGCGGGCGCGGCTGGCCGAGGAGGCCCGCGATCCGGCCGAGACCGCCGCCGCCATGCGGGCGGTCAACCCGGCCTTCATCCCGCGCAATCATCAGGTCGAGGCGATGATCGCGGCCGCCGTCGAGCGGGCCGATTTCGCGCCCTTCGCGGCGCTCCTGGCGGTCCTGGCGCGACCCTACGCGGACCAGCCGGACCAAGCGCGCTTCGCCGAGGCGCCGGAGGGCGGCGGTGTGGGCTACCGGACCTTCTGCGGCACCTGACGCGCCCGGGGCGCGCTCAGGCCTGCGGCCAGGTGTAGATCTCGTGGACGCTGCCGTCGGTCCGGAACCAGTGCACCCGGGTGGCCGGGTTGAAGCCATGATCCCGATACGAGGTGGCGATCACCGACACGAGCGAGGCCGCCATCGAACGGTCGTGGATGTCGTAGGCCAGGAGCTGCGGTGAGCCCCCGTCGGTTCGGGCAAGATCGCGGACGAAGATCGAATACGACATGTCGCTGACTCGGCTCGATCTGAAACAACCTTTCCCTTCATATATCCCCAAGATCGCGGCTGTTCATTGCAGCCTCGTGTAAAGGTTAAGGGATATTCATCGGATTTCGACGATTTGATTGAACCTTCGCCAACCGGTATCCGCTTCAGGCCGCGGGCAGTCCGGGCGGCGCGGACAGGAGGGGTCGGGCCGATGGCGAAGCGGATCCTCGCGGGGCTCGTCGCGCTGCTCCTCGCCCTGTCCGGCGCGCGGGCGGGCGCCGTCGTGGTCGCCTCCAAGCTCGACACCGAGGGCGGGGTTCTCGGGAGCATCATCCTGCAGGCGCTGAACGCCCGGGGCATTCCGACAGTGGACAAGACCCAGCTCGGGGCCACGGCGATCCTGCGCCAGGCCCTGCTGGAGGGCCAGATCGACATCTACCCGGAATATACCGGCAACGCGGCATTCTTCTTCGGCCAGCCGGACCTCCCGGTCTGGAAGGACGCGGCGGCGGCCTACGAGACCGCCCGGACCCTGGACCTGAAGGCCAACGACCTCGTCTGGCTGGCGCCGGCCTCGGCCAACAACACATGGGCGATCGCGGTGCGGGCGGAGATCGCCGAGGCCGCCGGCCTGAGGACCATGAGCGATTTCGGCCGCTACGTGGCCGGCGGCGGGGCGATCAAGCTCGCGGCCTCTACGGAATTCGTGAGCACCCCGGCCGCGCTCCCGGCCTTCGGCCGGACCTACGGCTTCGCGCTCCGACCGGACCAGCTCGTCATCCTGGCGGGCGGGGACACCGCCGGCACGATCGCCGCGGCAGCGCGGGGTACCTCGGGGACGAACGCCGCCATGGTGTTCGGGACCGACGGCAGCCTCGCCGCCGCCCGGCTCGTGGTGATGGATGACGACCGGGGCGTCCAACCGGTCTACCAGCCCGCGCCGGTGGTCCGGGGGGCCGTCCTCAGGGCCCATCCGGAGATCGCCCCGGCGCTCGACCCGATCTTCCGCGCCCTCGACCTCGTCACCCTGCGGGACCTCAACGGCCGCGTGCAGCTCGGCGGCGAGCCGGCCGCGTCGGTGGCGGCGGATTTCCTCAGGCGGAGCGGCTTCGTGCCCTGAAGCCGCGGGGTCGAGGGGGCGGACCGGCGCTCAGCCCCCGCCGTCGCGGAGCCTGCGCAGCCCGGCGAGGGGGCCGGCGTCGTCGCCCGCCACCACCGGCTCGAAGGCGATGCCGGGCTTGCGCGGATACGGATCCAGCCCCAGCGCCAGGAACTCGGCGGTGAGCGCGCCGAAATCGATCCGGCCGCCGACGAGGGGGTCGGGGATGTCGGCATCCTCGGCATCGGTGCCGGCGAGCTGGTCGGTATCGGTGAAGACGACCTCGACCGGTTCGCTGACCGGCCCCTCGAACGGTTCGAGGCTGACGGTGCAGACCTGCGTCACCAGGGCCTCCACGGTCCCCGTCACCGTGAGGCGGCTGGTGGAGCCGGTGATCGCGAACCGCCCGACCAGATCGCGCAGGCCGGGGATGCGGAAATCGGCCGCGAGCGCGGCACACTCGGCCGGGCTCGCCTCCACGGTGACGGCGCCGCGCCCCTGGGGCAGGCGCTCGACATTGACCCAGCGCACGAGCGGTCCGCTGTCCCGCACGCCGTCTTGGGCGATCTCCCGGCGGCTGTCCCGGCTCATGCGATGCCTCCCGTTGATCCTCCGGCCGGAACGGCCGCCGCGGTGATGCCGTCCGGCTCCGGAAACGGCGGCCCGGCCCCGAGCAGGCCGTCGAGGTCGGCGCCCGACAGGGCCGCGTCGGCCGCCTGCACGTAGGCGGCGAGGCCCGCCCCGTCGCCCGCCCCGCCGAGGACGTTGCGGACCAGCGCCGCGCGCAGGGCCTCGCCGTCGCCCGCGTCGAGGGCGGAATCGTAGCCCGCGGCCCGGCCGTAGAAGGCGGCCCCGAGCTTCTTCATCCGCTTGGCCACGCCCATGTCGCCGACGCCCAGCTCGCGCAGGGACGCGTCGAGCTGGGTGAAGACGGAATTCACGAGATCCTGCGCCACCTCGGCGGCCGGCTCCGGCAGCCGGTTCAGCCGCCGCAGGACCAGGATCGCGTGCAGGCACAGGGCCTCGAAGCGGCCCTCCACGGTGTCGGGCACGCCCAGGCGCGTATAGAGGCCCGGGCGGCGGGCCGCCATGCTCAGGGCCAGGTGCAGCCCCTCCACGGCGCGGCGCCGCGCATGCGCCCGCCTGAACAGCCGCGCGATCATCGGTGCCACGCCCCGTTGGGGTGCGACGCCCCGTTGGGGTGCGACGCCCCGATGGGGTGCCACGCCCCGGCGGCCTGTGGCCAAGCTTGCCTTGTCAAAGCCATAACCCCGCGGTACGGCAACCCACGCCCAGGGCGCAAGCGTCGTCGGAGTCCTGTGCCGGCGGTGTCGGTCGCGCCCCGCCCGTTCACACGTTCTCTGGGGGCCCGATGCGGCGCCGTCTCGTTCAGTCCTTCGCGCGCCTCGCCCTGGTCGGCCTTGCGGGAGCCGGGCTGTCCGGCTGCATCGGCGAGGAGCTGCGCCACGGCTACCAGGTCGATCAGGCGGCCCTCGCCACGATCAAGCCGGGCATGAGCCCCGAGCAGGTCCTGCAGATCCTGGGCACGCCCTCGACCGTGTCCACGGTGGGCAACAAGTCCTGGTACTACATCTCCCAGAACACCCGCCGGACGATCATGTTCATGGGCGAGCAGGTCGAGGACCAGAAGGTCACGGCCGTCTACTTCACCTCTGCCTTCAAGGTCGAGCGCGTGGCGCTCTACGGGCTCCAGGACGGTCGGGTGTTCGACTTCATCGAGCGCACCACGCCCACCAGCGGCGCCGATCGGGCCTTCCTCAGCCAGCTGTTCCGCGGCCTGACCCGCTACGAGCCGTTTGGCAGCGGCAACGGCGCCAGCGTCGTGCCGGGCGCCAACCGCGGTATGTGAACCGGAGTGCCCGCCAGCAGGCGGGCGATCTCCGCGGGTTCCGAGAACAGGTATTCGGGTCCCTGCGCCGCCAGCGCCTGCGGGTCCGTATAACCCCACGCCACCGCGCCGAACGGGCAGCCAAGGGCCCGGGCCGCCTTCAGATCGCGGATCTCGTCGCCGATGCACAGGGCCTGCGCCGGCGCCACGCCCCGGCGCGCGAGGAGCCGCCGCAGCCGCCGCGCTTTGCCGAACAGCGCCGCCCCGCAGGCATAGGTGTCGATGAGGGCCGTATTGTCCGGCCCGAGCACCCGTCTGACCGTGTCGGCCCGGTTCGACGACAGGATCGCCATCGGCACGCCGGTCCGCGCGAGGCCGGCCAGCATCTCGGGCACGCCCGGAAACAGCGCGATCTGCGCCGCGTCGCGGGCCGCCAATGTGTGCATGTGGCGGGCGATGAACGGCAGCTTCCAGCGCGGGATGCCGAGATGGGCCACGATCGCGCGGGCCCCCTGGAGGCGTAAACCCTCGACCTCGTGCGCCTCGACCTGTCGGAAGCGATAGCGCGCGGCGACACCGTTCATGACCGAGCAGAACCAGTCGAAGCTGTCGGCCAGCGTCCCGTCGAAGTCGAGCACGACGAGGCGCGGCCCGGCGCCGTCCGTCCGACCGGCCATCTCAGGCCCGGAGGTTCTCGATCGGCACGCTGAGCCGCATCAGGAGGCCGCCGGGGGCCCAGTCGTGCTCCAGCACGCCGTCGAGCTGGCCGGCGACGCTGCGCTCGGCCAGGATCGTGCCGAATCCCTTCCGGGAGGGCGCGCCGGTGACCGGCGGCCCGCCCGCCTCCTGCCAGGTCAGCGTGTAGCGCCCCGCCTCCCGGCACCCGCTCAAGGAGACGCCGCCCGCCTTGGTGGAGAGGCCGCCATACTTCATGGCGTTGGTGGCCTGCTCGTGCATGATCAGCGCGAGGGCGGTGGCGGTGCGCTCGCCGATCTCGGCATCGTCGCCGGAAATCGCCACCCGCGCCTGTCCGCCCTCCTCGTAGGCGGCCATGATCAGGCGCATCAGGCCGAGCACGGTCTGACCCGCCACCGCGGGGGCGCTGTCGGGGGAATGCGGCCGGACGTATTCGTGGGCCCGCGCCAGGGCGCCGAGCCGCTCGCGGAAGGCCTTGGCGAAGGGCTGGGCCGCGGGATCGCTCCGGGCGGTGAGCGCGGCGAGGCCGCCGACCACGGCGAAGATGTTCTTGATCCGGTGCGACAGCTCTCGGATCAGCAGGTCGCGGGCCTCCTCGGCGCGCTTGGCCTCCCGGAGGTCGCGGGTGACGGTGGCGTAGCCGACCTCGGTCCCGGTCGGGTCGCGCACCGGGAAGATGTTGTAGAGGACCGCCACCGGCTCCCCCGTGCCGAAATGCCGGAAGGCCAGTTCGCCCTCCCAGAACCCGTCCCGGCGCATCGCCGGCATCACGGTCTCATCCAGGATGCGGCGGCTGTCGTCGGTGAAGAAATCGGGGATCCGGTGCCGGCGGGCGACCGCGAGATCGGGCAGCCCGACGAGGGACAGGGCCGCCTCGTTGAGATGGGTGATCTCGCCGTCGAGGGTCGAGAGGCCGATGAAGTCCTTCGAGGTCTCGACGATGGCGGCGAGCTTGCGCGCCTCGGCCTCGGCCCGCTTCAGGTCGTCGATGTCGGTGCAGGTCCCGAACCAGCGCTCGATCTGCCCGGCCCCGTCGCGGATCGGCATGGCGCGGCCGAGCGTCCAGCGATACGCGCCGTCGCGATGGCGCAGGCGGTACTCGATCTCGTAGGGCTCGCCGGTGGCCAGCGAGTGGCGCCAGCGTTCCCAGGCCAGCGCCTGATCGTCGGGATGGAACATGTCGTTCCAGCCCTCGCCGTCGGTGGAGCCGTAGGGCACGCCGGTGAACTCGTACCAGCGGTCGTTGTAGTAATCGTGGAACCCGTCTGGCCGGGTGGTCCAGACCATCTGGGGCATCGCCGAGGTCATCACCCGGAAGCGGCGCTCGCTCGCGGCGACCTCCGCCTCGCGGCTCGCCACCTGGGTCAGGGTCCGGCGATGCTCCAGGAGGTTCGAGATCTGGCGCGCCAGGGCGGCGAGCGTGGCGGTCTGATCCGAATCGAGCCCCTCCGACCGCGGCACCCGGTCGAGCACGCACAGGGCGCCGAGCGGGACGCCGCGCTCGCCCCGGATCACCGCGCCCGCGTAGAAGCGGAAGCCCTCGGGTCCGGTCACCAGGGGGTTCTGGATAGTCCGGGGGTCGGCGGTCAGGTCGGGGATGACGAGCAGCGCCCCGGCCTCGATCGTGTGGGCGCAGACTGAGCAGTTGATCGGCAACTCGCGCTTGCCGAGTCCGACCTCCGACTTGAACCATTGCCGCTCGGCATCCACCAGGCTGACGAGGGCGACCGGCGCGCGGCAGACATAGGCGGCGACCCGCACGAGATCGTCGTAGAGCGGCTCCGGCTCGGTATCGAGGATCGCGAGGTCGTGCAGCTCCGCAAGCCGATCCGCGGTGCTCCAGGCGCCGACTGTCGGTTCGAGGGCCGCGATCGCGTGAGGTGCCGGCAGATCCATGTCCGGCTCCAAATAGGGGCCTCGGGCGCAGCTGCCTAGATGTGACCGCATAGGACCGCCGCGCCTTCGACCGGCGCGGCGATCGTCCCGGGACCGGAGCGCCCGGAGCCGTCCCCGCTCCGATTGCGATTGGGAACGGCCCCGAGCCTTTGCTTTGGCGCGCGCCCTACGCGGCGCGGGCCTCGCCGAGGGTCGGATAATCGACGTAGCCCTCCGGGCCCTGGCTGTACCAGGTGGCGGCCTCGTCCTTGGCGAGGGGGGCGCCTGTGGCGATGCGCTCGACCAAGTCCGGGTTGGCGATGAAGGTCCGCCCGAACGCGATGGCGTCGGCGTCCCCGGCATCGAGCGCCTTCTGACCGCTGATCCCGTCGTAATCGGCGTTCAGGATCATCGGATTGCGGAACACGCGCCGCATCGCCGGGGCGATCGGCGGATGGTCGGCCTTGCCAAAGGTGCCGTCGGGACCCGGCTCGCGCATCTCCAGGAAGGCGATGTCGATATCGGCCAGCGCCTGGGCGGCGGCCACGAACAGCGGCTCGGGATTCGAATCGTTGCAGCCCTGGATCGCGCCGTTGGGCGACAGGCGCACGCCGGTGCGCTCGGGGCCCGCAACCTTGGCGACCGCCTCGGTCACCTCGCGCAGCAGCCGCACGCGGTTCGCGATGGACCCGCCGTACTGGTCGGTGCGGTGGTTGGTGCCGTCGCGCAGGAACTCGTCGATCAGGTAGCCGTTCGCGGCGTGGATCTGCACCCCGTCGAAGCCGGCCGCCAGGGCGTTGGCGGTGGCGCGCTCGTAATCGGCCAGCAGCCGCGGGATCTCGGCGACCTCCAGCGGACGCGCCTCGGCATAGGGCTTCTTGCCCGAATAGGTGTGGGCCTGGTCCGGGGCCGTGGTGGCCGAGGCCGAGACCGGCTTCTCGCCGCCGAGGAAGTCCGGATGGACCAGCTGGCCCATGTGCCAGATCTGGCAGACGATCTTGCCGCCCCGGTCATGCACCGCCTTCACGATCGGCCGCCAGGCATCGACCTGGGCGTCGGACCAGATCCCCGGCGCGTAGGGCCAGCCGAGGCCCTCCTGGGAGATGCCGGTGGCCTCCGTGAGGATCAGGCCGGCGCCGGCGCGCTGGGCGTAATACTCGGCCATGATCGGGGTCGGCACGTGCTCACGCGTGCCGCGGCCGCGGGTGAGCGGGGCCATGAAGATCCGGTTCTTCGCCTCGATGGCGCCGACGCGGATCGGGTCGAGCAGGGACGGCATGGGATACCTCGTTCTGGTGCGGCGCGGGCCGCATCCGGTTCGTTCCGGCGCCGAGGTGGCGTCGCCGCGCGGTGATGCCAAGGTGCACTGCAGCATCGCGGGTCGGTCCGTGCGCGAGCGCACCTCTCGGCAGGGCGGGATCGGCCCGGCTTTTTCGATCTGCGGTGTGCCGCGTCGCTCCGTAGCGGCCGCGGTGCGGCGGGGTCCAGGCACGAACACCCGGCCGCTTCTGGACGCCCGGATCCGGATGGGCCGGGCGGGCGGTGGAAGCCCGTCCGTTAAATCCTCACCCCGCCCTGGTCGCCGCCTCCGGCATCGGGAAGGTCGCGTAGGCGGGCCGTTCCAGCCTCACGGGATGCTCGCCCGCCCGCGGCGTCTCGCCGGCGTCACGCGCATCGCCCAGCCGGTCGATCCGGACCAGGGCGAGGCCGCGCGGGCCGGCGACGCTGCCGGTGGTGCCCAGGACCTTGCCGCCCGCCGTGATCTCGGTGCCCGGTGCGGGAACGCCGTCCGGGTAGGCGGCCGCCAGGATGCGGGTCCGGGCGGTGCCCCGGTGCTGCATCCGCGAGACGACCTCCTGGCCGACATAGCAGCCCTTCCGAAAATCGACGCCGCCGAGCTGGTCCATCAGCGCCTCGTGCGGGAACGCGTCGCCGAAGGCGTAGTCGCGCCCGCCCTCGGGGATGCCCAGCGCGATCCGGTGCGCGTGGTAATCGGCCTCCGCGGCATCGGCCGAGAAGGCGCCCGCGGCGGCGTAGAGCCGCGCGCCGAGATCGGGGTGGCGGGAATCCGCGACGGGCTCGGCCGCCGCCGGAGCGGCGCCGTCCCAGGCGACCGCGACCGCCACGGTGGGGTCGGCGGCGATCACCGCCTGGGCCCGCAGGCGGTAGAGCGTCAGGCGCTTGGCCAGATCCGCGGCCCGGTCCACCGGCAGGTCGAACCGGAATCCGTCCGGGATCCGCGAGACGAGGAAATCGAACAGGATCTTGCCCTGCGGCGCCAGCAGGGCCCCGAGCCGCGCTTCCGCGGGCTGGAGCGTCTCGACGTTGCAGGTCAGCACGCCCTGGAGCAGCGCGGCGGCGTCCGGGCCGGTCACGGTGACGAGGGCGCGGTCCGGCAGCAGGGCGACGGGCATGGCAGGCGGTTCCTTACGCGACGGGGGCGGTCCGGCGTGCCGGCCCGCGGAGCCGGGAGGTAAGCGCTGCCCGCCCGCGCCTCAACCGCCCGCGCTCCGGGCCTTCAATGCTGGAGGGTCGTGGTGAAGGCACCCCCGCGGATGCGCTCGGGGAAGCCCTCCGCGTAGCGGGCCGTGGCCTCCTCGCCGTAGGTCATCACCAGTTCCTGGAAAGCGGCGAACAGGGCGGCCTGCGCCATGCAATCCCCGTCGAGCCCGTCGAGACAGCCTTCCGCGAACGCTTCCGAGACGTAACTCAGCGCGACGCGCTTCTCCTCGACATCGACCTCGACGGGGGCGGTGTGAGAGATGTGCTGCATGACCCGATACTTCCATTGCGCCGGGCCCAGGACCCGGCGGACACAACGGATGATAAGCAGGTCCCGGCGGCTCGGCCAGCCGGGAATTTCGGATCGGTTAACGCGAGGGCTCAAATCCGATGCTTCGCCGGCATCGGCGCCGGGTGTGTCGCCCCTGCATCACCCCCCGAAACGCCCGGCCAGGGCATGCGACAGCCGGTCGCCCTCGGCCACGTAGCGGGCGGCCGCCTCGTGCGCCGCCGAGGTGCAGACCCGGTAGGTCAGCGCGTAGCCGCGATAGCCGCGGTTGTAGGCGCCGGCCAGCCGGTCGCGGCGGGCGGGCGTCACGCCCTCGGATTCGATCAGCGCCTTCATCCGGGCCGGCCAGTCGGCGGCGTCGGGCGCTGCGCAGAGGCCGCGCAGGAAGGCCAGGGCGCCGATGACCTCGGACATGCGCATCAGGTCGCGGTCATACGGGGCAGGGACGTCGGCGGGGGCGTTCGCCTCCTTGGAGGCCTCCTTCGGAGCCTCCTTGACGGGGGGGCGCCCTGAGCGCTGCTGCGCCTGTGCCGGCCCGGCGAGGAGCGCGAGCAGGCACAGGATCGTGGCCGCCGGTCGCCTCACGCCGTCGCCCCCCCGTCCTGGCGCCGCGCCGCGACCCGCGCGAAGGCCTCGCGCAGGGTGTCGATCAGTCCCGGCGTGGTCGAGAGGGCGGCGACCTCGGCGAGGCTCGCCCAGCGGGTGCCCAGGGCCTCGGGTCCGGCCACGGGCTCGCCGCCGCACCACAGGGCGGCGTGCGGGTGAACGACGTAGTGGTGCCGGGCGCGGCCGGCCTCGTCCCGGACGATGATCTCGGTGGGCGCGAGCACGCCGACCATTTCGGCCGTCAGCCCGACCTCCTCGGCCAATTCGCGCAGGGCCGCCGCCGCCAGGGATTCGCCGGCCTCCACGAGGCCGCCCGGCAGGGTCCAGACGCCCCGCATCGGCTCGTTGGCCCGCGCCGCCAGCAGGACGCGATCCTCCCGGATCACCGCGATCGACGCGCCCACGAAGGGCCGCGCCGGGAACAGCCGGCTCTCGGCCTCGGCGCTCACGGCATTCCCCCGTCCGGGGCGACCACGGCCACCCGGCCGTCGGCGAGCCCGACCACCAGCCGCGCCGCCGCCCCCTCGCCGAGGACCACGATGCCGGTCGCGGCCGGGGCGGGCAGGGGCACGCGCAGCCGCGCATGCAGCCCGCCCCTGGCGGTCACGAGGGCGATCTCGGAGCGGCCCGCCACCGGCAGGACGAGTTCGGGGACGCCGCCGGCCGGAACCGTGACGGCGAGATCCGCATCGCCCGCGCCGGCCGCGTAGCCCGTTTCCTCTCCGGCGGGCTCGATCCGGTCGGGGTGCAGCGTCCAGAGCTGGAGCGTGCCCCGGGCGCTGACCGTGGCGGCCTGGAGATCGCCGGACCCGGCGAAATCGGCGATGCCGGCGATCTTCAGGGGCGGCCCGGGCTGCGGCGGCGTGCGCGCCGTGACGGTCCAGGTTCCGCCCGCGTCCGGTCGGCCGATCAGGGCGAGGCCGCCCGACTCCGTCCCCGGCAGAGTCGTGGCCAGCAGGGCCGGCCGGTCGGCGAGGCGCAGCAGGCGCGGCCGCAGGGGCGCGAACAGGGCCACGCCCCCCGCCGGCACCGTGACGGTGGCCACCGGGACGGGCTTCGGATCCGTGCTGACCGCCATCGGCTGGCGCTCGCGGATCGTCAGGACGGCGGCGGCCTCGCCGCCGTCCGGGGCGCGGGTCCGCCCGGTGAGATAGGCGCTCAAGGGCCCCGAGAGCGCCCGGCGCGTGCCCGGGAGGGCGCCCCGCGGCGTCTCGGCGGCGCTCAGCCCCTCGACCGCCTCGCGGCCGATCGGCCTCACCGTGACGGTGCCGTCCGCCAGGGCGAGCACGGCGCCGCCCGCGTCGCCCCAGACCACGGCGATCGGCGCGCTCTCCTCGTCGCCGGCCGGCCGGCCGACCTTGGCGCCGGTGATCGGCAGCAGCCCGGAGGTCGCCACCGATACGGCGGCCTCGCTCCGGGAGCCGCGCAGGGCGCGCACCGCGAAGGGCAGGTCGAGGATCCGGATCCCGGATTCCGCCCGCGCGGCGACGGGCGCCGCGCACAGGAGCAGGCCCAGGACCAGCGCCCGGCCCCGCCGTCCCGGCGGGGAACCGTCGCCCGCGGCGGCCACGCCCGAGGGGGCACGCGATCCGGTCAAACGTGCTGGCCGCCGTTGATGTGGAGTTCCGCCCCGTTCACGTAGGACGAGGCCTCGGTGCACAGGAAGTAGATCGCCTTGGCGACCTCGTCCGGGGTGCCGAGCCGGCGCTGCGGGATCTGCTCCACGAGCTTCTCGGTGCCCGGCGACAGGATCGAGGTGTCGATCTCGCCCGGGGAGATCGCGTTCACCCGCACCCCGAGCGGCCCGAAATCGGCTGCCATTTCCCGGGTCAGGCCGGCGAGCGCGGCCTTGGAGGTGCCGTAGGCCGCCCCCGCGAAGGGATGGACCCGGGATCCCGCGATCGAGGTCACGTTCACGATCGACCCCCGCGCCCGGGCGAGTTCGTCGCGCAGGCCGCGGGCCAGCAGGATCGTGGCGAAGACGTTGACCTGGAATACCCGCTGCCACCCGTCGAACTCGGTGGCCAGCGCGCCCAGGCGCTCGCCGTTGGGGCCCTTGGGCGAGATGCCGGCATTGTTGACGAGCGCGTGCAGCACGCCGCCCTCGGCGTCGAGCCGCCCGCGGACCTCCTCGACGGCGCGGACCGTGTCCTGCGCGTCCGCGAGGTCCACCTGGAGATGGTCCTCGGGACCCATTTCCCAGGGGCAGTTCTCCGGGAAGGGGTGGCGCGAGCAGGTGATCACCCGCCAGCCCGCGGCCGAGAATCGCTTGACGGTGGCGTGGCCGATGCCCCGGCTCGCCCCGGTGAGCAGCATGATGCGCCGGCGTTCGTTGACGGGGAGGGCCAAAGCCGTAAGCCTCGCTGGCGTTAAGGATCGCGGCCCGCTCGGACGCGGGGCGTGCCGGTGAGGCTCAACGGTCTAGGCGCAGTGGGGCCGGAAATCCAGAGCGTGCCGGGCTCGGGGCGGGGAGGGATGGCGCGCAGACCAGCGCGGAGCGCATGCCTGCGCCTATGCCCGGCCCCGGATACCGACGTCGGGTCGGCGTCCCGTCCGGCCCTCAGCTGATCTGGATCGGCGCGTGCTTGCCGTCATGGGCCGCGCCCGACTCCAGGCTCGTCGTTTCCGCCGCATGCTGCTGGTCCCGCTGCGGCGGCGCGTAATCCGCGAGCGGGCGCCACGGCGCCGCCGGCACGCCCTGGCGGAAGCCGCCCGGCTTCAGGAACAGCCACACGGCGACGGCCATCCAGGGGACGACGAAGAAAACGAACGCGGCGATTCCCACGGCGTGCCTCCCGGCGGGGTGATGACGGGGATCAACGCCGCGGCCGCGGATGGGATCCCGCCCGGAGCGGTCGACGGCCCTCAGAATCGGGCGACCAGGCCGACGCCGCCGATCATCAGGACGCCGCCGAGGATGCGCCACAGGCTGGCCGGGTGGACCTTGAAGCCCACGAGGCCGAAATGGTCGAGCAGGATCGAGGTGATCACGCCCCCCGTGACGATCAGGCCGAGGAAGGCGGCGGCCCCGATCGTCTTGGACAGGTAGAGCTGCGCCGCCGTCAGCCCCGCGCTCATCAAGCCGCCGAGCCATGCCCACCAGGGGACCTGCGCCAAGCGGTCCGCCCCCGGCAAGCCGACCTGCCCCGTCACGAGCATGATCGCCACGATCGTGGCGATGCTGACGAGGAGGCTGACCACGCCCGCGAGGAGCGGCCGGGCGAGGGATTTGGCGAGGCCCGCGTTCTGGCCGGGCTCGATCGCGGTGGCGATGCCCGCCAGCAGGGCGAAACCGTAGAGGAGGAACATGCTCGGATCCTGACTGCGCGGGGCGTGGGATCGTCGGCGGGGCCGGTCAGGACACCGCCACCAGGGCGACGCCCGCAACCATCAGGACGCCGCCGAGGAGGCGCCAGCGGCCGGCGGGACGGCGCTCGAAGCCGACGAGACCGTAATGATCGAGGGCGATCGAGCCGATCACGCCCGCCGTGATGACGCAGCCCAGGAACGGCGCGGCCCCGACCTGCTCCGAGACGTAGAGCTGCGCCAGGACGACCGCGGCTCCGAGGATGCCGCCCGGCCAGGCCCACCAGGGGACGTCGGTGGCGCGCTCGGCGGTCGGCTGGCCGTACCAGCGCAGGATCGCCATGGCGCCGAGGAAGCAGGCCACCGCCAGCGCGAAGCAGAACAGGCCCGCCAGCATCGGCTGCCCGGTGGACTTCGCCAGCGTGGCGTTCTGGCCAGGCTCGATGGCGTTCGCGATGCCGGCCAGCAGGGCCAAGCCGTAGAGATACCACATGGGCGGTCTGTGCTGTCCCGGCGTGGACCCGCCCCTGCGCCGCTGGGCGCGGCCTGGGCAGCCGATGATCCAACCCGCCGCCGCTCCGGATGACCGCATCGCGATGGCGGGACGACCCGGGACAGATCGCCCCAGGGGCGGCACCGCCCAGGGTTTCGCGCGCCCCGCGACCGGGCCGCTGTCGTCCCGGGTGGGCTTGCCGCGACCCTGCGTCTGGTCTCGGCTTGGAGCGCGCTCCGGAAGCCGGACGGGCCTTGGCTGCGGCGCTCAGACCGCGCTGCCGGCGTGGCGCGGAAGGGACCGCGGCGCGCGTCCCCGCGCCACCCCCGCCCCTGGCCCCTCCCGGCCAGGGTAACGGTGTTCACGGATCGCGTTCCGGACGGTGCGCCCCCTCGACAGAAAGCTCGGTCCGGAACGGGCGCGCGCCCTCCCTCCGCCCTTAGCGGGGGAGGGTGGCCGCCGAAGGGAATTGGGAGAGGGGAGCGACAGTGCAGGATAGGACTATGCCCGTCATGCCGGTCGCGCCGTTTTCGGAGCCTGAGTTCCCCTCTTGCGGGACTTCGTCCCGGCCCGACCCCTGCTGACGCAGAGGGCGCCCATTGGGGCCGCCCTCGCCCGCCGGGGGGGCAGGGCTGTGCCTTCGGCCGGCCCCCTGGTCCGAACCTTGCTGTGGGCGCGGCGTGCGCGCCGTTTGCCGAGGCGCGGTGTCGGGTCTAAGCCTCAACCACCGCGCACGCGGGGCGGCTTGTGCTCAACTTCGACGGTCCTGGAGTTCCGATTGTCCCGTTCAGCCCTGAAGACCCTCGCCCGCGGCGTGTCCGCGGCGGCGGTCGCGACCCTCGCGCTCGCCGCGCTGCCCGCGCAGGCCGCCAACGTCTTCCGCTTCGCCTTCCAGGGTGATCTGAAATCCCTCGACCCGTACTCCCTCAAGGAGAGCTTCACCGAGGGCATGCAGCAGGCGGCCTACGAGTCGCTCGTCACCCTCGACAAGAACCTGAAATTCGCCCCCGGACTCGCCGAATCCTGGGAGACGCCCGAGCCGACCCGCTGGCGCTTCCACCTGCGCAAGGGTGTGAAATTCCACGACGGCTCGCCCTTCACCGCCGACGACGTGCTCTTTTCCGCCCAGCGGGTCCGGGCCCCGGGCTCGAACTTCACCACCAACGTGCCGGCCGACGCCGAATTCGTGAAGGTCGACGACGCGACCGTCGACATGGTGCTGAAGAAGCCGAACCCCATCGCCATCGCCCAGTTCCCGACCTGGCTGATCATGTCGAAGGCGTGGTCGGAGAAGAACGGCGTCGTCCAGCCGACCCCGCCCAACGCCAGCAGCCCGAGCTACGCCACCCTGCACGAGAACGGCACCGGCCCGTTCGTGGTCGCCGAGCACCAGCCCGGCGTGAAGACGGTGTTCAAGAAGTTTCCCGGCTACTGGGGCAAGGTCGAGTCGAACCTCGACGAGGCGGTGCTGACCACCATCGCCAACCCGGCGACCCGCGTCGCCGCGCTGCTCTCCGGCGAGGTCGACTGGATCGATCCCGTGCCGCTGCAGGACCAGCAGCGGGTCAATGCCAGCGGCACCGCCATCGTGATGGCCGGCCCCGAGCTGCGCACGATCTTCCTCGGCATGGATCAGGACCGGGACGAGCTGAAGGATTCCTCCGTCAAGGGCAAGAACCCGTTCAAGGACATCAAGGTGCGCGAGGCCTTCTACCTCGCCATCGACGAGGACACGATCGCCAAGCGGGTGATGCGCGGGCAGGCGGTGCCCTCGGCCCTGATGATCGCCCCGAGCCTCTATGACCGCGGCGCCGAGTTCAAGCGCCCGGCCACCGACCTCAAGAAGGCCAAGGATCTGATGGCCCAGGCGGGCTACCCGGACGGATTCTCGCTCACCATGGATTGCCCCAACGACCGCTACGTCAACGACGAGGCGATCTGCCAGGCGGTGGTCTCGATGCTCGCCCGCATCAACGTCAAGGTGAACCTCAACGCCCAGCCGAAGGCCAAGTACTTCGCCAAGGTGCTGGCGCCGGCCTACGACACCTCGTTCTACCTGCTCGGCTGGACCCCGTCGTCGCTGGACAGCCACAACATCCTCTACGAGATCGTCGGCTGCCGGAAACCCGGCGACAAGTCGGGCCGCGGCAGCTGGAACCTCGCGGGCTATTGCGATCCGAAGATCGACGCCATCGCCGACAAGGTCGAGGCCGAGACCGATAAACCTAAGCGCGATGCCCTGATCAAGGAGGGGTTCGACGTCCTGAACGCCGACTGGGGCTACATCCCGCTGCACCAGCAGGCCCTGGCCTGGGGCGTCTCCAAGAAGGTCCACCTGACCCAGCGCGCCGACAACCTGCTCCTGCTCTACTGGGTCTCGAAGGATCCCCAGTAGGGGCCGGGCGTGCTCGCCTTCCTGCTGCGCCGGGTGATCCAGGCGGCCGCCGTGCTGGCGGTCGTCGGGCTCATCGCCTTCGCGATGTTCCGGTTCGCGGGCGATCCCGTGAACCAGATCGTCGGGCCCGACACCACCGTGGCCGAGCGGGCCGAGATCCGGACGAGCCTCGGCCTCGACGATCCGGTGCTGGTCCAGTTCGCCCGCTACGCCGGCCGCGTGGCGCGGGGGCAGTTCGGCATCTCCTACCAGTTCCGGCAGCCGGTCTCGCAGCTGCTGGCCGAGCGGATGCCGGCGACCCTGGAACTCGCCTTCTGCGCCACGGTCTTCGCCCTGGTGGTGGGCGTGCTGATGGGGGTGTACTGCGCGCTCTACCGTGAATCCTGGCTCGCCGGGCTGTTCCAGGCGGTCTCGCTGATCGGGATCAGCCTGCCGACCTTTCTGATCGGCATCCTGCTGATCTATCTGTTCTCGGTGACGCTCGGCTGGCTGCCCTCCTATGGGCGCGGCGACACGGTGCGGCTGGGCTGGTGGACGACGGGCTTCCTCACGACCTCCGGGCTCAAGGCGCTGATCCTGCCCTCCGTGACGCTGGGCCTGTTCCAGATGACCCTGATCATGCGGCTGGTGCGCGCCGAGATGCTGGAGGTGCTGCGCACCGACTACATCCGCTTCGCCCGGGCCCGCGGCCTCTCCACCCGGGCCGTCAACCTGCGCCACGCCCTCAAGAACACGCTCGTGCCGGTGATCACCATCGCCGGTCTCCAGCTCGGCTCGGTCATCGCCTTCTCGATCATCACCGAGACGGTGTTCCAGTGGCCCGGCATGGGCCTGCTGTTCGTCCAGGCCGTGCAGAACGTCGATATCCCGATCATGTCCGCCTACCTGCTGCTCGTCGCGCTGATCTTCGTGACCATCAACCTCGTGGTCGACATCCTCTACACCGTGGTCGATCCGCGCCTGCGGCTCTCGTCCGCGCGGACCGCGTGAGGGCGGCATGAGCGGATACGACCTCGACGCGGGCGACGCCCCGCCAGTCCCGCTGCCGGAGGCCGCGCCCTCGCGCATCGCGCGCTGGCGCGACTCCGACCTGCTGGCGAGCTTCCTGGGCTCGAAGACCGCCGTCGCGGCGCTGATCGCCACGGTGCTGATGGTCGGGCTCGCCTTCGCGGCGCCGCTGGTCTCGCCGCAGAACCCCTACGACCCCGCCCAGCTCGACCTGATCAACTCCAACCTGCCGCCGATCTGGCAGGCGGACGGCCAGGCGCCCTACTATCTCGGCACCGACGACCAGGGCCGGGACGTGCTCTCGGCGGTGCTGTACGGCCTGCGCCTGTCGCTGATCGTCGGCGTGCTCGGGGTGGTGACCTCCGGCATCCTCGGCATCGCGCTCGGGCTGATCGCCGGCTACGCGGGCGGAGCCGTCGACACCCTGATCATGCGGGTCGCCGACGTGCAACTTACCTTCCCGGCGATCCTGATCGCCCTGGTGGTGGACGGCGTCGCCAAAGCGAGTTTCGGCAGCGCGCTCGATGTCGGGCCGCTGATCGGGCTGATCGTGGTCTCGATCGGCCTGTCGTTCTGGGTGCAGTACGCCCGGACGGTCCGCTCCTCCGTGATGGTCGAGAAGGGCAAGGACTACGTCCAGGCGGCGCGGCTGATCGGCCTGTCGTCGCCGGTGATCCTGGTCCGCCACGTGCTGCCGAACGTCACCGGCCCGGTCTTCGTGATCGCCACGATCAACCTCGCGCTGGCCATCATCACCGAGGCGACCCTGTCGTTCCTCGGCACCGGCCTCCCCGAGACCATGCCGTCGCTCGGCACCCTGATCCGCACCGGCAACCGGTTCCTGTTCTCCGGGGAGTGGTGGATCGTGGCCTTCCCGGGGGTGGCGCTCGCCGGGCTAGTTATCGCCATCAACCTGCTGGGGGATTGGCTGCGCGACGCGCTCAATCCGAAGCTGCAATGATGATCACGACGCGTTGGTCTGGGCTGAACGCCTCTCTCTCCCCCCTGTGCGGGGGAGGGTGGCCCCTGCGTCAGCAGGGGTCGGGAGAGGGGAGCGCGGTTTCCGGAAAGGACGTGCCGGGTGCCGAAACCCGCAGCGTCGCGCTGCCCCTCTCCCGACCCCCTTCGGGGGCCACCCTCCCCCGCAGAGGGGGGAGGGGGCGCGCGTGGCAGGGCCGGGCGGCATGATGGAAACAATCCTCTCCGTGCGCGACCTCACGGTCGCCTTCGACACCCGCCGCGGGCCGCTCACCGCCATCGACCGGGTGTCCTTCGACATCCACCGCGGCGAGATCCTGGGGGTCGTCGGCGAATCCGGGGCCGGCAAGTCGGTGACCGGCTCGGCGGTGATCGGGCTGATCGACCGCCCCGGCCGGATCGCCGGCGGCGAGATCCTCTTGCGCGGCGAGCGCATCGACACCCTCTCCCCCGAGGCGATGCGGCGGGTGCGGGGCCGCCGGATCGGCATGATCTTCCAGGACCCGCTGACCTCCCTGGACCCGCTGTTCCGGGTCGGCGACCAGATCGTCGAGACTCTCCGCACCCACACGGACCTGTCGGGCCGGGCCGCCCGAACCCGCGCCATCGACCTGCTCGCCGAGGTCGGCATCCCGGCCCCCGAGCGGCGGATCGACGGCTATCCGCACGAATTCTCGGGCGGCATGCGCCAGCGGGTGGTGATCGCCCTCGCGCTTGCCGCCGGGCCGGAGCTGATCATCGCCGACGAGCCGACCACGGCGCTGGACGTCTCGGTCCAGGCTCAGATCATCACCCTGCTCAAGCGCCTGTGCCGGGAGCACGGCACCGCGGTGATGCTGGTGACCCACGACATGGGGGTGATCGCCGAGGCCGCCGACCGGGTCGCGGTGATGTATGCCGGGCGCGTCGCCGAGATCGGCCCGGTCGCCGCCGTGATCGCCAAGCCGCACCACCCCTACGCCGTCGGCCTGATGGGCGCGATCCCGACCCTGTCGCAGGAAACCGACCGCCTCAGCCAGATCCCCGGCTCGATGCCCCGGCTGACCGCCATCCCGAAAGGCTGCGCCTTCAACCCGCGCTGCCCGAAGGTTTTTTCGCGATGCCGCGTCGAGCGGCCGGAGCCGCAGGCCGTGGAGGCGAGCCGGGTGGCCTGCCACCTGTACGATGCCGCTGCAGATTTCCCCTCCCCCTTGCGGGGAGGGGCCAAGGGTGGTGCAGACGGCACCATCACGCCCGATCCTGCACCACCCCCACCCTCGATCCCTCCCCGCAAGGGGGAGGGAAGGATCGCGCGATGACGGCCTATGTCGAGGTCACCGACCTGCGCCGCCGGTTCGACGTGTCGAAGCCCTGGCTCAACCGGGTGCTGGAGCGCGAGCCCCGGAAATTTCTCACGGCTGTCGATCAGGTCGGCTTCACGATCGAGAAAGGCGAGACCTTCGCGATCGTCGGCGAATCCGGTTCCGGCAAGTCGACGGTGGCCCGGATGGTGGTCGGCCTGCTGCCGCCCTCGGCCGGCGAGGTCCGCATCACCGGCATCTCGATGACCGATCCCCGGGAGGCGGCGGCCCGACGGCGCCTGCGCTCGCGCATCCAGATGATCTTCCAGGACCCCTACGCCTCGATGAACCCGCGCTGGCGCGTGGGCAAGATCATCGCGGAGCCGATCCGGGCGTTCAACCTGATCCAGGGGGAGGGGGCGATCCGCGCCCGGGTCGGCGAGCTGCTCGGCCTCGTCGGCCTCCACCCGGACGATTCCAAAAAATACCCGCACGAATTCTCCGGCGGCCAGCGGCAGCGGGTCGCCATCGCCCGGGCGCTGGCCAGCCAGGCCGAGTTCCTGGTGGGCGACGAGCCGACCTCGGCGCTCGACGTCTCGGTGCAGGCGCAGATCCTCAACCTGATGCGTGATCTGCAGGACCGGCTCGGGCTGACCTACCTGTTCATCTCTCACAACCTCGCCGTGGTCCGCCACATGGCGACCCGGGTGGGGGTGATGTATCTCGGCCGCCTCGTCGAGGTCGCGGCCGCCCGCGACCTGTTCGCGGCGCCCCGCCACCCCTACACGCGGATGCTCCTCGACGCGGTGCCCGACCTCGCCCATGTCGGCCGGGCCCGGGTGCCGGTCTCCGGCGAGATCCCGAACCCGATCGACCCGCCCCCCGGCTGCACCTTCAACCCGCGCTGCCCGCTGGCGAACGACCGCTGCCGCACCGAGGTGCCGGCGCTCCGCGACGGCGTCGCCTGCCACGCCGTGCAGGAGGGGCGGGCCTAGAGCCTCGTCCCGAAGCGAACCCCCGCCTCCGGATGGGGGGCGGGTTCGCTCCGCCCTGGCGTGCGGCAAACCCGGGCGCGACGGTCACGTCCGGCCGGACAGGAATGCTGTTTCTGAAACCTTGCGCGGTTGCGCGTTACAGAAATCAGGTTCATACGCTAATGTGATGCATAATATCTTCACTACGGATCAAGTACAAGAGGGGGACCGATTCAGACACTGGCGGAATGTCAGTGAAGAGCGTCTGGTTCCGATGGATCAGGTCTACATCGGAGACGGACCGTTCCATGCCAGAGTCGACGCCGCAACGATCGGAAACTTGGAGTTCACCAAATTCTCATTAAGCAACCTGAGATCGAATTCGACGCCGCGTTCGTTTCGACACGAAAATAGTAAAACGGACGTGCTTTTCGTCAGCTTGGTACTCGCAGGGTCGGTATCGGCAGATCAAAATGATCACGTCAGCACGGAAAAAGCTGGCGATTTTAGTATACGAGACCACAGTATGCCCTGGACGATCGAGCACGCTGGATACAGCGAGATGCTGGCGATCCAGATCCCGCGGTATCGGCTGGAGGGCATGCTGGGGACATCCCGCCGCTTCACCGGACTGACCGTGGACGGCACCCTGCCGACCGCGACCCTGACCCGGTCGTTCCTGTGCAACCTCGCGCGCGTGGGCGAGGACTTGGCGCCCCACGCGGCCGAGCGGATGGTCTCGGTGGGCATCGATCTCATCATCGCCTGCTTGGCCGGGCGCATGGCGAAGGAGCCGCCCAAGGCGCTGCACGGGACGCTGACCGTGCAGCGCGCCAAAGCCTACGTGGCGGCGAACCTCGGCGACCCCAACCTCGATCCGTCGCAGGTCGCCGCCGCCATGGGGGTCTCGCTGCGCCACCTGCAGGCGCTGTTTCGCGCGGACGGGCGCAACATCGCCGGCTGGATCTGGCAACGGCGGCTCGAAATGGCCGCGCAGCGCCTGTCCGATCCCGCCTGCCTCAACGTTCAGGTCGGCGAAGTCGCCTATCGCTGCGGTTTCGCCGACCAGGCTCACTTCTCCCGCCGCTTCCGGGACCGCTACGGCGTATGTCCGCGCGAATACCGCCACGCGGCGCTGTCTCAGGCCGCGCCCTGACGCGGGAGGCCAGCCCCGGAACGTCGCCGCTTGGCCGGATCGCCGCGTCGATTGCGGGTGCCGCCGCTGAACCCATCCCGGGGCGACGGCGCGGAAGTCCGGCCCGCGCGACGGATCCGTCATGGCGTACCGGATCCCGATGGGGTGCGCCTGACCCCTTCGGTTCGGATCCGGACGGTCGGGCCGGTCCGCCGCGGCGATTCGGGACAAACGGGCCCGAGCGAATACCCCGAGCCGAGATATGATTTCGTCGCTTAATATTGATCTACACAAATCAAATTTCGATGACCGTTCTTACTACGGCTCGTAAAGTCGATATTCCGGTCGATCTTCTACGAACACAGATTATAGCGCGTATTGATTGAAAGACTTGACGGGCTTGCGCGGATCACGCTATGGCCAGTCTAATATCTCTCCTGTGCGAGATGTGGCGCAGAGGATCTGGAGGCACGATCCGTGATCCTGAAAAAGATCACGCCAGGGTCGGGTTCGATCTTTGCCGAGCGCAATCTTGATGCCTCTTCCACATGGACTTGAGCGGGTCCGGATGGACCGGGTGCCGGTGACGGGGATGCACGTTATCGGCGTCGTGAATTCCGGGCTACGATCACGGGACGGGGGTCGCGAGTCGCGGCTTCGGGGTCTCGGCTCCGGAACCGGAGCGCGTCCGCTTCTCCCCGTCGGGCAGGGACGGCGGTTTCTCGGTCCCGCGATCGGCGCGGCGGCCGGACCCAGAGCGACAGGTAGGGTGCATGGATCCTGAAGGATCCGGGACTGGGCCGGGGGCCTCGCCCCGACGGGCCGACCGGCCATTGCGGATCCTCGCCGTCGCCGTCCAGAAGGGCGGCACCGGCAAGACCACGCTGGCCGCATCCCTGGCCGTCGCCGCCGCGGAGGCCGGCGAACGCGTAACCGCGCTCGACCTCGACCCGCAGAATTCGCTGGCGGGTTGGGGCACCCTTCGGACGAACGGCTCCGTCGCGGTCGACCGGGTCCAGCCCTGGGAGATCGGGCAGCTCACGGCGATCCTGGACCTGCTCGCCGCGCAGGGCACCACGCTCGCCGTCCTCGACACCGCCGGCAGCGCGACCGGGCTCGCCCCGGCCCTGAAGACCGCCGATTTCGTGCTGCTGCCGGTGCGGCCCTCCCGGCTCGACATCGTGGCGGCCCGCCCGACGCTCAAGGCCCTGGTCGGCGTCGGATTGCGCGGCCGGCTGGCCCTGGTGCTGAACCAGTGCCCGCCGCCGCCCTCGCCACGCACCACCACCTATGCCGACCAGTTGCGCGCGCTGGGGGTGCTGGCCGAGCCCGGCATCATCCACCGGGTCGACCATCAGGACGCCCTGGCCACCGGGCTGGGCGTGACGGAATACGCCCCCGGTGGCCCGGCCGCGGAGGAGATCCGCGCCCTCTGGGGCTGGATCGACGTGAAGATGCGGGCGATGGCCGCACGCTGATCTCAGCGCTGGTGATCTGAGCCCTGGCCGAGGGCCGCCAGGATCCGCGCCCAGGAGCGCGTGCCCTTGTGGAAGCTCGTCAGGTCGTACTTCTCGTTGGGCGAGTGGATGCGGTCGTCGTCGAGGCCGAAGCCGATCAGCAGGGTGTCGCGGTCGAGGAGCCGCTTGAAGTCCCCGACGATCGGGATCGAGCCGCCAGCGCCCACGGTCACGGCCGGCACGCCCCATTCCTCGGCGAGCGCCGCCTTGGCGGCCCCGAGCTGCGGCATGTCGAAGGGCAGGCTGATCGCCCGCGAACCCTTGTAGGTGATGACCTCGACCGTGCAGTCGGAGGGCACCCGCTCCCGCACGAAGGCCTCGAACGCCTGGGCCAGCACCTTCGGATCCTGGTCGTCCACGAGGCGGAACGAGATCTTGGCCGAGGCCGTGGAGGCGATCACCGTCTTGGTGCCCTCACCGGTATAGCCGCCGATGATGCCGTTGGCGTCGCAGGACGGGCGCGACTGCACCAGCTCGATCGGCATCCGCCCGCGCTCGCCCGCGGGCTCCTTCAGGCCGATCGGCCCGAGCAGCGCCTCCGGCGTCAGGCCGAGGCCGCGCCACTGCTCCAGCACCTCGGGCGGGCGCTCATGCACGCCCTCGTAGAAGCCCGGGATGGTCACCCGCCCGTCCGAATCGTGCAGGTCGGCGATGATCCGGGCAAGCACATGAATCGGGTTGCGGGCGGCGCCGCCGAAGAACCCCGAATGCAGGTCGCGGTCGGCGCAGGTGACCTTCACCTCGAAATAGGCGAGGCCGCGCAGCGACGCGGTGATCGCCGGCGTCCGCCGGTCCCACATGCCGGTATCGCAGACCAGCACCACGTCGCAGCCGAGTTTTTCGCGGTTGGCCGCGACCCATTCCGGAAGCCCCTGCGAGCCGCTCTCCTCGGCGCCCTCGATCAGGATCGTGACGCCGCAGGGCAGCGCGCCGCTCACGGCGATATGGGCCCGGCACGCCTCCACGAAGGTCATGACCTGACCCTTGTCGTCGGAGGCGCCGCGCCCGACGATTTTTTTGCCACCCCGGCCGTCCTCGGCGATGCGCGGCTCGAAGGGCGGCGTCGTCCAGAGGTCGAGCGGGTCGACCGGCTGCACGTCGTAATGGCCGTAGAACAGCACGTGCGGCGCGCCGGGCTTCGGCTTGGTCGCGAGCACCACGGGATGGAGCGAGGTCTCCTCCACGGCGGTCTCGAAGCCGAGCGCCGTAAGGTCCTGGGCGAGCCACGCGGCGGCGGCCCGGCAATCGCCGGCATGGGCGGGCTCGGTGGAGATCGACGGGATCCGCAGGAAGGCGAACAGCCGCTCCAGGGCGTTCTCCAGGTCCGTGTCGATGTCGTTGAGGATCGCGTCGAGCGCGGCCATCGGGATCTCCGGGATGCGGCGGGGATGTTTTCGAAACGAGGGTTACCCGAGGCGAGGCGGGCGCGGCAACGCCCGCATCGCCGATCGCTGAGACCGTTCGTCCTCGGAACAGGCGCAGATTGGAATGGTTATCGACGGATCTGGCTGCCCGGCACATGCCGCTGCCACCCCGGACTGATCCATTTCCTATCCGGCCCCGCGGCCGGCCCAGATCGTGGACACACCATGCTGTTAGAAAAAAGCCCGCCGGTGCGGGCCGATACCGGCCTCGCCATCACCCTGACGATCAACGGGCAGCGCCGCGAACTCCAGGTCGCACCCTGGACCACGCTCCTCGACCTGCTCCGCGAAAAACTCGACCTCACCGGCACCAAGAAGGGCTGCGACCACGGCCAGTGCGGCGCCTGCACGGTGCTGGTGAACGGCACAAGGGTGAATGCCTGCCTGACGCTGGCGGTGATGAAGGACGGCGCCGAGATCACCACGGTCGAGGGTCTGGCGGGCCTCGGCGCGAGGGCGGGCAGCAACGCCCTCCACCCGATCCAGGAGGCGTTCATCGAGCACGACGCCTTCCAGTGCGGCTACTGCACCCCGGGCCAGCTCTGCTCCTCGGTCGGCCTGCTGAACGAGGGCCATGCCCACACCCGGGACGAGATCCGGGAGGCGATGAGCGGCAACATCTGCCGCTGCGGCGCCTACACCAACATCGTCGACGCCATCGAGGACGTCCTGCAGGGAGCCGGCGCATGAACCGCTTCGACTATGTCCGCGCCGGCACGGTGGCGGAGGCGGTGCAGGCCTATGGGGCGGGCGCGCGGTTCATCGCCGGCGGCACCAACCTGATCGACCTGATGAAGTACGAGGTCGAGAAGCCCGGCCGGCTGATCGACATCACCCGCCTGCCGCTGGACCGGATCGAGGACCACGCGGGCGGCCTGCGGCTCGGGGCGCTGGCCACCAACGCCACGGTCGCCTACGACGAGAGGGTCGCCGAGCGCTATCCGCTCCTGCGCAACGCTATCCTGGCCGGGGCCTCCGCGCAGCTGCGCAACGCCGCCTCCACGGGCGGCAACCTGCTCCAGCGGACCCGCTGCTACTACTTTTACGATACGGCCACGCCCTGCAACAAGCGCGAGCCCGGCTCCGGCTGCCCGGCCATCGGCGGCGTGAACCGCATCCACGCGATCTTCGGGGCGAGCGAGAGCTGCATCGCCACCCATCCCTCCGACATGTGCATCGCGCTCGCCGCCCTGGAGGCGACCGTGCAGGTGAGCGGTCCGCAGGGCGATCGGACGATCCCGTTCGCCGAGTTCCATCGGCTGCCGGGCGACACGCCGGACCGAGACACCACCCTCGCGCCGGGGGAGATCGTGGTCTCGGTCGACCTGCCGGAGAGCCGGTTCCCGCAGCACTACACCTACCTGAAGCTGCGCGACCGGTTGTCCTACGCCTTCGCGTTGGTCTCGGTGGCGGCGGGTCTCGAACTCGATGGCGACACGGTGAAGACCGCCCGGTTGGCGCTCGGCGGCGTGGCCCACAAGCCCTGGCGCAACCGCGAGGCCGAGGCCCTGCTCGCGGGCAAGCCCGCCACCCGCGAGAGCTTCCAGCAGGCGGCCGACCTCATCGTCGCCGAGGCCAAACCGCAATCGGAGAACGGCTTCAAGATCGATCTCGCCCGGCGGGCCATCGTGCGCGGCCTCGAACAGGCCGCCGCCGGCACGCCCCAGTCGCTCAGCGACAAGCGCATCCAGTAGGCACCCCCCCGATGACCCAGACCTTCAGCTCCACCGGCCGCGACACCTTCGTGGGCAGCCCGCGCAGCCGCATCGACGGACCCGCCAAGGTCACCGGACTCGCCAAATACGCCGGCGAGTTCGCCGCCCCCGATCTCGCCTACGGCTATGTCGTATCGAGCACCATCACCAAGGGCCGGATCGCCGCGATCGATGCCACCGCGGCCGAGGCGGTGCCGGGCGTCCTCAAGGTGATCACCCACGAGAACCGGCCGCGCACCGCGTGGCGCGACAAGAACTTCCAGGACGCGGTGGCGCCCCCCGGCTCGCCGTTCCGTGCCCTCTACGACGACCTGATCGTCTATAGCGGCCAGCCCGTCGCCCTGGTGGTGGCCGAAGATTTCGAGACCGCGCGCTACGCGGCTTCGCTGGTTCATGTCCGCTACGAGGCCCAGGACCACGCCACCGACATCAAGGCCCTGCGCGGCGGCGCCTACGATCCGCCGGAGAAGCGCAGCGGCATCAAGCCGCCGCCCGAGCCCTGGGGCGACGCCGACGCCGCCTTCGGTCGCGCGCCGGTCCGCGTCCAGGGCGACTACCGGATCGCCAACGAGCACCACAACCCGATGGAGCCCCACGCCTCGACCGTCGTGGTCGAGACGGACGGGACCTACACGGTCTACGACAAGGTCCAGGGCGTCTCGAACAGCCAGCAGTACCTCGCCGGGGTGTTCGGCCTGAAGCCCGATCAGGTGCGGGTGCTCAACCCCTATCTCGGTGGCGGCTTCGGCTCGGGCCTGCGCCCGCAATACCAGCTGTTCCTGGCGATGCTGGCCGCCCAGGAGCTGAAGCGCTCCGTCCGCGTGACCCTGACCCGCGACCAGATGTGGTCCTTCACCTACCGGCCCGAGGCGCTCCAGACCATCGCCCTGGGGGCCGAGCGCGACGGCACCCTGACGGCCCTCCGGCACGGCGCCGTGCAGGGCACCTCGCATTACGAGGACTACCAGGAGGTCGTGGTGAACTGGTCGGGCGTCCTCTACCGCTGCGACAACGTCGCCCTGACCTACGCCCTGGCCAAGCTCGACACCGCGACCCCCGGCGACATGCGCGCGCCGGGCGCGGTGAGCGGGGTCTTCGCCATCGAGACCGCCATGGACGAGCTCGCCTATGCGACCGGGATGGATCCGATCGCCCTGCGGCTCAAGAACTACGCGGACTCGGATGCCACCGCCGGGGGCAAGCCGTTCGGCTCGAAGGAGCTGAAGAGCTGCTTCGCGCAGGGCGCCGAGCGCTTCGGCTGGGCCAAGCGCAGCCCTGAGCCCCGCTCCATGCGGGACGGGCGGGAGCTGGTCGGCTGGGGCGTCGCCACCGGCGTCTGGGAATCGATGATGATGCAGTCGAGCGCCATCGCGACCCTGACCCCCGACGGGCGGCTGACGGTGGGCAACTCCACCGGCGATATCGGCACCGGCACCTACACGATCCTCACCCAGATCGCCGCCGACACCCTCGGCCTGCCCATGGAATCGGTGACCACCAAGCTCGGCGACACCCGCCTGCCCGAGGCTCCGGTCGCGGGCGGCTCCTGGACCGCGGCCTCCTCCGGCACCGCCGTGATGAAGGCCTGCCGCAACGTCGGCGAACAGGTGTTCAAGCGCGCCCGGGCCATGGAGAACTCGCCCCTGGCCAACGTCGATTTCAACCGCGCCGTGTTCGCGGACGGCCGTATCTCGGTCGCGGGCGATCCGGGCCGCAGCGTCGCCCTGGTGGAGGTGCTGAAGGCGGCCGGACTCGACAAGGTCGAGGCCGTCGAGGCGGCCGGGCCCGACAAGGACTTCAACAAGACCTACGAGGCCTACACCCACTCGGCGGTCTTCGTGGAGGTGAAGGTCGACGAGGAACTGGGGCAGGTCCGGGTGACCCGCGTCGTCTCGGCGATCGCGGCCGGCAAGGTGCTGAACCCCAAGACCGCGCGCAGCCAGATCCTCGGCGGCGTGGTGATGGGGATCGGCTCGGCGCTGGAGGAGGAGTCGATGCTCGACCACCGCGTCGGCCGGTTCATGAACCACAATCTCGGCGAGTACCACGTGCCGGTGAACGCCGACATCTACGATATCGACGTGATCTTCGTGGACGAGGAGGACAAGGCCAACCCCCTCGGCGTGAAGGGTCTCGGCGAGATCGGCATCGTCGGCACGGCGGCGGCGATCACCAACGCGGTGTTCCACGCCACCGGCAAGCGGGTCCGTGACCTGCCGATCACGATCGACAAGCTGCTGTGAGGAGGGGCGGCCGATGTTTCACGGGAAACATCGGCCGCCTGTGAGCCTTGCGATTCGGTACGCGAAGGCCGTCGCAGGCATCGAGCAGCGATCGTCCCGCACGAGATCCCCGTGAGCCACCTTGTGCAATCCTGGCGCTTCTGGGCGCTCGCCGCCGCGGGCTTCGCGGCGCTCACCGCGATCCTCGCCAAGATCGGGGTCACGGGCGTCCAGTCCGATGTCGCGACCTTCGTGCGGACCGCGGTGATCCTGGTCTTTGCCGGGGCGATCGTCCTCGGCTCCGGTCAGGCCGGGGGCCTCGCGCAGATCTCCGGCCGCAGCCTCGTCTTCCTGGTCCTGTCGGGGCTCGCCACCGGGGCGTCCTGGCTGTGCTACTTCCGGGCGCTGTCGCTCGGCGATGCCGCCCGGGTCGCGCCGATCGACAAGCTCAGCGTCGTGCTGGTGGCGATCCTCGGCACCACCCTGCTCGGCGAGACCCTGAGCCTCGCCGCCTGGGCGGGCGTCGCGCTGATCGCGGCGGGCGCCGCCCTCGTCGCCTCGGGCTGGTGAGGGCGCGCACCGATCCGTTAACCCGATCCGCGCATGCTGCAGGTCCATCGCGAAAGGGGACCACCATGGATTGGGTCTACCGCGGCTTCGAGACCTCGCTCCTCGGTCTCGCCCTGGGCCTCGGCCTCGCCGCCTGCCTGACGCTCGGCACCGGGCGCATGCCGGCCGACACGCCCTCCGTCACCCTGCCGATGCTCACGGTGACCGCCCCCGCGCCCTGAGGCGGGGGGCGGCCGATCGTCAGGCGGCGCTCGGGACGGCGCGGAACATGAAGCTCCGGGCCTCGGCGTCCATCTCCGCCTTGAACGTGTGGCGGCCCTTCAGGGCCTCCGCGGCCTGAGCGGCCGGCCGGGCATTGACGGCGTCGAGGTGGCGCTTGACGTTGGGCAGATCCGCGAAGGCGCCCTCGCCGAGGATGAACGGCACCATCCGGGCCCAGCCCCAGACCGCCATGTCGACGATCGTGTAGGTCTCGCCCAGCATGTATGCGCGGTCGGCGAGCCGCCGGTCGAGGATGTCCCAGTGGCGGCGCGCCTCGAACGCGTAGCGCTCGGTGGCGTAGGCGCCGCCGTCCTGGGCGAAGTGGCGGAAATGTACGCACTGGCCGGAGAATGGCCCGATGCCGGTGGCCACGAACATCAGCCAGGACAGCATCTCGCCCCGCACCGCCTCGCCCTCGGGCAGGAACCGGCCGGTCTTGCCCGCGAGGTAGAGCAGGATGGCGTTGGAATCGAACACCGTCACGTCGCCATCGGCGATCGTCGGCACCTTCCCGTTCGGGTTGAGCGCCGTGTAGGCGGGCTCGAACTGCTCGCCCCTGCGCGCATCGACCGGAACCGGCTCGTAGGGCAGGCCCATCTCCTCCAGGCAGAGGGCGACCTTCATCGGGTTGGGGCTGAGATTGTAATAGAATCGAATCACGGCGCTCTCCCTGAACGACCCCGGCAGGATGTCCGGAGTCGGGTCCCGCACAAGCCGCGGCCGCGCAGGACGGCTATTCCGTCACGATCTTGTAGCTGCGGCCAGGCACCAGCGCGGCGCCCCGCTCCAGGCCGTTGAGGACGAGGAACCGGTCGAGCGCCCGGTCCGGCACCGCCATGCGGCGGGCGAGATCCTCGGCGGCGGTCGAGGTCGCCGGCACCACCTGCAGCCGCAGGGGGCGCAGGACGGCCTCGTCGGGCGAGATCGGGCCGAGGGTCTCGATCCAGCGGCGGAAGTCCGGCTCCGGATCGGCGGCGCCCTTGGCGGCCATGATCATCCGGTAGGTCGAGTCGCCGATCCGGATCGCCGCGAGGCGGAAGGTCCAGTCCTTGCCCCGCGAGAGCGCGAAGGCCGCCGGGTGGCCGGACACCTCCCGGGTCTCGAAGCCGGCCGGATCGAACGCGTCGTTCCAGCTCGCCTTCAGCACCGCGTCGAGGGGCTGACCCTCCTTGGCCTCAATCTGGTCGAACAGCAGGCGCCGGCTGCCGTCCGGGGTCGTGCCGAGCACCGCCGAGCGGGTGTTCTCCAGGGCGAAGCCATCCGGCACCTCGAAGGCGATGCCCAGGCCCGGATGGATGAAGCGGTGGCCCCGCACCGCGCCATCGCGGGGGTTGTCGCCGTAGGCGAGCCCGTCCACCGCGGCGAGATAGGCGGCGCGGTCGTCGGTGCCGATGCCCGGCGCGCCGATGCGGCGGGCCGCCCGGGTCACCTGGGTGACGCGCTCGGCGGTGCCCGGATGGGTCGCCAGCATGTCGGGCTCGTTGGCGCTGCCGGCCGCCTTCAGCCCGGTCGAGCGGTTGAGGGCGGTGAGGAAGCGGCCGGCCGCGAACGGATCGTAGCCGGCCTTGGCCAGGGTGCGCACGCCGGTGGCGTCCGCCTCCAGCTCCTGCTCCCGGGAGAAGCGGGCCAGCGCGAAGCGCGACTGGTTCTGCAGCTGCGCCCCGGTGGCCGGGTCGTTCAGCACGTCCGCCACGACCCGGCTGACCAGGGCCGAGCGCAGTTCCAGCTCGCTCCGGGCCGTGGCGTGGTTGAGGGTGACGTGGGCCATCTCGTGCGCCAGCACGGCCGCCACCTCGGAGGTGTCGCTCGCCAGCGCCACCAGCCCGCGGGTGACGTAGAGCCGGCCGTTCGGCAGGGCGAAGGCGTTGACCACGGGGGAATCGAGGAGCGTCACCACGTAGGCCTGGTCGGGCCGGTCGCTCGCCTTCACGAGCCGGTCGGTCACCTCGGTGAGCATCCGCGTGACGTTGGGCGCGCGTGCCTCGCCCCCGAAGGAGGCCACCAGCTTGAGGTGGTCGGCATCGGCGACGCGCTCGCGGCCGGTGGTCCGCGGCGCCTCCGCGGGCACCCGGATCACGGCCGGCTGCACGGTCGCGGCGGTCTGGTCGGCCACGCAGGCGCCCAGGGCGAGGCCCAGGACCGCGCACACGGCCAAGGCCCCGGCCCGGGCCGCCGCCGAACCGGGCGGGAACCGTCCCGCCACCCGAAACACCCCCGTGATCCCGCCCATCGCGATCAGCGCCGCAGCCCCCCGTCCGTCTCCGGTCCGGCCTCCGGCCGGTCCGCCTCGCCCAGCACCTCGATGGCGTCGGCACCGGCCTCCAGGGTCGGCCCGCGCCGGACGTCCAGGATGCCGCGCACCCGCACGGGCCGGCCTTCGAGCGAGGCCGCACTCAAACCACGGGCGCGCACCATTCGCCAAGTGCGTTTCGATACCGTGACCGTGAGCCCGTCCGCGCCCCGGGGCGCGAAGTCGAGATAGGTCCGGGCGCCGCGCTCGCCGACATGGCGCAGCCGGCCCTCCACCACCGCGAAGCGCCCGGCGAGGGCCCGCAGCGCCGGACCGTCGGTCGCGGCCGGAACCGGCGCGCGCCACAGGCCGAGCCCGTTCCTCCGCGCGGCGGCCTCGACCAGGCGCAGGGCCGGGCGGCAGAGCGAATCGGCCTCGTTCGCGTCCGCGAAGGCGAGGCCCGCGCCGATCAGGCCGCCCGCGAGGTCCGCGTCGCCCTCCGCGACCTGGATGTCGGCCCGCCTCCGGTCCCAGCGGTCGGGCGGCCCGCGCGGCGTGACCACGAGGGCGGCACCCCGCCGGGCGTCGAGCCAGGCCCGCGCCGCGGCGGCGGCCTCCGGCGCGTCCGGCCACCGCACGGAATCCAGCACGACCCGGGCGCCCGACGCGAGGCGGATCTCGCCCCGGAGCCCGATCCCCTCGAGGATCTCGGCGCGCGCCGGTTCCGCCAGGCACTCCGATGCCCCGGCCCGCGGCGCCGCCCGGGCCGGGAACCCTGCCAGGAATGCGGCCACGAGGGCCGCCATGAGCGCCGCTATGAGCGCCGCCGCCAGCGTTCCCCCGATCCGCCCCGCCGATCCCGCATGTCCGCGCATCGAACACCCCGGGACATCATGCGCCCTGAACGCGCCCTGTCCACCGGGCGTGTTGGCCTGCGGCGGTGAGGATGCTAAGGAGACGGCGGTTGTCTCCGTAGCTCAGCTGGACAGAGCACAGGTTTCCTAAACAGGCTCAATTGGGCGTCGCGCCGGGAAACCGCGCGGCGGATCCGCTCAAAGTCGGGGAAAGCTTCCGGCGCCGGCGCTTCGTCGTCCGGCACCCTGCCGATCCCGAGCCAAGCCCGCGCGGCGCGTCCGCGTCCCGTGGGAAGGTGTAGAGACTAGACGGGCGGCACCTACCGGCCGGGCGCGAGCCCGGCCCAGGGTGAAGGGATAGTCCAGGCCACGAACGCGGTCCTCGGGGCGCGGCGGCGAAAGCCGAAGTGGTATGAAACCTGGGGTCGCAGGTTCGAGCCCTGCCGGGGACGCCATCATTCAAATCCAGGGATGCCGCAGGTCCCGGCGGCCCGGGCCGATCGTCATCCGCAACGACGGCGTACCGGTGACAAGATCCCTGGTCCGCGCTAAGCTTCGCTGCCGAGAATCAGGGCAGAGGGGGTGGGCGAGCACTTCATGGCGGGTCAGAAAACCGATCAGCGCGACGTTTATGTCGGACAGCGCATTGCCGAGCAGCGGCGGAAGGCATCCCTGACGCAGCGTCGCGTTGCGCAAAGCTTCGGTATGTCTGCGGCTCAGCTCCAGAAATACGAGAAGGGCACCAACCGGATCAGTGCCGTCCATCTCGATATCTTCTCGCGGATGACCGGAGTACCGATGGATTACTTCTTCAAAGGCATGCCGCGCACGGATGACTTCATCGCACCGGGTTTCGGCGAGCGGGAGCAGGCGTCCCTGTCCGAAGGCGGCCTGAAGGGATTGGCCGAGGTCGTGGGACGCCACATCACGGAGAACTTCACCGAGGAGACCCGCCGCGACGTCGCCGACGCCATCCGGGCGCTGGAGAGCAAGCTCGGCGGGTAAGTGGTCGACCGCAGGGCGGGCGTTTTTCCACTCATATCGTCCGTTATAGCGGATCCGTTCGGCGATCCGGCTTGACCGGGCTCGGACCGGGTGCGAGAACCGCGGCCCCAAGAAGGGTCAAGCGCCGCGATCGCGCCGGCGTGCTCTGCAGCCGAGGGCGTCCGATGCCGCGTTCCAACTACCTGTTCACCAGCGAGTCCGTTTCCGAGGGGCATCCGGACAAGGTCTGCGACAGGATCTCGGATACTGTGGTCGATGCCTATCTCTCGGCGATGCCCGAGGCGCGGCTCGGCGTCGAGACGCTGGCCACCACCAACCGCATCGTGATCGCCGGCGAGGTCCGCGGGCCGGATTCGGTGACCTTCAAGGATCTCGAGGCCCTGACCCGCGAGGCGGTGAAGGATATCGGCTACGAGCAGTCGGGCTTCCACTGGAAGAACAACGACGTCGCCATCCACCTGCACGCCCAGTCGGCCGACATCGCCCAGGGCGTCGACGCCGCCGGCAACAAGGACGAGGGCGCGGGCGACCAGGGCATCATGTTCGGCTACGCCGCCGACGAGACCCCCGAGTTGATGCCGGCGCCGATCTTCTACGCCCACCGGATCCTCAAGGACCTCGCCGACGCCCGTCGCGCCAAGCAGGGCGATGCCGCCAAGCTCGGCCCCGACGCCAAGAGTCAGGTCACGGTCCGCTACGAGAACGGCCGCCCGGTGGAGGTCACGCAGATCGTGCTCTCGACCCAGCACCTCGACGAGTCCCTGGACTCGGCGGACGTGCGCGCCATCGTCGAGCCCTACATCCGCAAGGCCCTCCCGGAGGGCTGGGTGAACGAGGGCACGGCCTGGCACGTGAACCCGACCGGCAAGTTCGTGATCGGCGGTCCGGACGGCGATGCCGGCCTCACCGGCCGCAAGATCATCGTGGACACCTACGGCGGCGCGGCGCCCCATGGCGGCGGCGCCTTCTCGGGCAAGGATCCGACCAAGGTCGACCGCTCGGCCGCCTATGCGGCCCGCTACCTCGCCAAGAACGTCGTGGCGGCCGGGCTCGCCCGTCGCGCGACGATCCAGCTCGCCTACGCGATCGGCGTCTCGAAGCCCCTGTCGATCTACGTGGACCTGCATGGCACCGGCACGGTGGACGAGGCCAAGCTCGAAGCCGTCCTGATGGACGCCATGGACCTGTCGCCCCGCGGCATCCGCACGGCGCTGGCCCTCAACAAGCCGATCTACGCGCGCACCGCGGCCTATGGCCATTTCGGCCGCGCCCCGGAGGCCGATGGCGGCTTCTCCTGGGAGCGCATCGACCTCGCCGACAAGCTGAAGTCGGCGCTGGCCTGAGCCTCCGCGCCAAGCCCGCCGGACACCCGGCGGCCTTGGCGCGACCGCCGACGCATCCGCCAGCGCACCGTCCCGGATCGGAGACGGTGCGCTGGCGTTTTTCTGAGGGCTGGTTTCATAAGGTCCGGGACCTTTTGCGGGTGCCGGGCCGAGCCCTGCTTCGAGGCCGCGCGCCCCTTTGAAACCCGTCCTGGCCGGGGCCGGACGACGCGTTGGAAACCGATGTCTGACCTGAACGGAGGGCCCGGTCGCGAGGCCGGGGAGCCGGAGCGTGCCTTCTTCGGGCGCCGCAAGGGCAAGCGCCTGCGCGGTCAGCAGGAGCGGCGGCTCGCCGACCTGCTTCCCGCCCTGCGGGTCGACCTGCCGCCGGAGAACGGGCCGCTCGATCCGCGCACGCTGTTCCCGGCCCTCGGCGGCGACCCGGAGGCGGTCTGGCTGGAGATCGGGTTCGGCGGCGGCGAGCACCTCGCCGCGCAGGCCGAAGCCCATCCCGGCATCGGCATCATCGGGGCCGAGCCCTTCGTCAACGGCGTGGTGAAGCTGCTCGCCGCGATCGAGGCGCGGTCCCTGCGCAACGTCCGCATCCGCGATGCGGACGTGACCGCGCTGCTGGCGCGCCTGCCGGATGCCTGCCTGGATCGGGTCTACCTGCTCTATCCCGATCCCTGGCCGAAGCGCCGCCAGCGCAAGCGCCGCTTCGTCTCGGACGGCTCCCTCGCCGAGATCGGCCGGGTCCTGAAGGATGGCGGCCTGTTCCGCTTCGCCAGCGATATCGACGATTATGCCGGCTGGACCCTGGTCCGGGCCGCGCGCTGCCCGGTCCTGGCCTGGACGGCGCGGGCTGCGCCGGATTGGACGCGGCCCTTTCCGGGCTGGCCCGGCACCCGCTACGAGGCCAAGGCGCTGGAAGCGGGCCGGCGGCCGACCTACCTGGAATTTGCCCGCCTGCCGCGCGGCTCTCGGGCGCTCGCCGCCGGAGCGGAGACCGGTTCGGCGTAGGCGAGCGCGGAGAATCAAGGACTTAGGGCCGTTCGCGATGGCAACGCGGTCGGGAACGGCTCTGGGGCATCGTCCCGAAAGAGGGCTGCCGGCTATCGGGAAAAAACGAGATCGTTCAAAAAGTTAGCGCGTCGTGCCGGTTCGGATATCCGGTACGATGTGCTAGGAAACGGCCTGGCGTGCGGTCACGCACCGAACCACCTTCCGCGGCGGCGGGCCCGCGGGGATCGCGCGCCGCATTCCCGGAGGACACCTTGCCACGGCCAGGCTCGGGCGCCATCCTGAAGTGCGGTCGCGGCTCGCGCCAGGCGCGGGGCCTTCCCCCTGCGGGAGCGCGCCAGGGCGCGGTCGAGGATTCGTTCAAGTGAGTGAGCGGGTGGGGCAGGGTTCGGCGGCGGACGACCCGTATCGCATCGGCTTCGAGGAGGCCGCGATCGGCCTCCTCGTGCTGTCGGCGGACGAGACCGTGATCGTCGCCGCCAACCGGACGCTGCACGACTTGGTCGGCTGGGCGCCGGGCACGCTGCCCGGGCAGGCGGCCGCCGCGCTGCTGGGCGAAGGGTCGGGAACCGAAGGGCCCGGGAGTCTTCGCGCCGGCCTCCAGTACTGGCGGCGCGCGGATGACAGCCCCCTCGACGTGCGGGTGCGCCGCACCGGTCATACCCTCGTGGTCGAGGCCGTCGACGTGGACGTGGCCGCCCATTCCGAGGCGAACCGCGAGGCGCTGGCTGCGGCCGGCCTCGGGGAATGGCGCTGGGAGCGGGCGACGGGCCTGCTCACCCTGTCGCGCCGGGCCGCGCGGATCCTGGGCCGCCCGCCGGGCCGCTCCGTGTCGTGGGACGCGCTGAAGACCGGCCTGTCCGAGACGGAACTGGTCCGCCTGAGCGCGATCATCGCGGAGGCGAGCGCGGCCGGCGAGCCTTACCAGTTCGACACCCCCACGACGGTGGCGGGGCGCACGGTGATCCTGCGGGTCCGCGGGCAGGCCGTGCCGGGCCCCGACGGCACGCCCGCCAGCATGGTCGGGATCATCCAGGACATCACCACCCGGGTCGAGGCCCGGGACGAGATCCTGTCCCGCGACCAGCGCCTGAGGGTCGCGACCACGATCGCCAAGCTCGGGATCTTCGAGTGGCACATGCTCGAGGATCAGGCGATCTGGGAGAACGAGCACATGTACGAGATCTTCGGGCATGCGCCCGAGGACGGCACCATCGGCAAGGCCGAGTTCCTCAACGACATCCTCCATCCGGAGGACCGCCCGGCGGTGCGCAAGGCGATCTCCCGGGCCCTGCGGGAGGACGGGATCCTGCAGATCGGCGGCCGCATCCGGCGCAAGTCGGACGGCGTGTGGCGCACGATCGACATGGCCGGCCGGTTCGAGCGCGACGCCCCCGGCCGGCTGCCGCGGCGCCTGATCGGCGTGGTCGCCGACGTGACCGACCGGCGCATCGCCGAGGAACGCCAGAGCCTGCTGATCCGCGAACTGCACCACCGGGTGAAGAACACCCTGGCCACCGTCCAGGCCATCGTCGGCTCCACGGCGCGGACGGCGTCGAGCATCGAGAGCTTCTACGAGGCCTTCGTCGGGCGCATCAAATCGCTGGCCCACACCCATTCGGTGCTCACCGAGGACACATGGCAGACGGCATCCCTGGCCAACCTCCTGCTCAACGAGCTGAAGCCCTACGCCGAGGTGGCGCAGGAGGACGGCGCCGAGGGCCGCATCAGCCTCGAAGGACCGGCGATCGACCTGCCCTCCGAGGTCGCCGTGCCGATCGGGATGGCGATCCACGAACTCACCACCAACGCCGCCAAGTACGGGGCGCTCTCCAACCGCACCGGGCGGGTCGCGGTGGAATGGTCGCTGGAGCCCGGCGGCACGGCCGGCATCCTGCGCTTCTCCTGGCGGGAGACCGGCGGTCCCCGGGTCGCACCGCCGAGCCGCCAGGGCTTCGGGTCGCGCCTGCTGCAGCGGGTGCTGATCACGCAGGTCCAGGCCGAGGTGGTGACCGACTACGCCCCCGGCGGCTTCTCCCTGACCATGCGCGCCCCGATCCCGCCGCGCAACGACAGCCTCAACCCGTTGGTGTGACCCGCCCGCCGGCGGCGCCTCAGGCCGCGCCCCGCGTGCCGGACTCGCCGCCATTGTCCACGAAGGCCTTCAGCTCATCGAGGGACGCGAAGGTGAAACGGCCCTGCGGCGTCTCCGCCTCGATCGATCCGTTCTCGAACATCACGTAGGTGTTGCCGCCGGAGGCGTAGCGGCCGACCACGGTGCGCGCGTCCGGCTTCGGGGCGGGCGGTGCGGGTTCGGGCACCGTGTCGAGGCTCGGACGCAGGGACGGCTCCGGTTCCGCAGGGGCCTCGGGCGCGGCGAACAGGTCGTCCTCGGGGGCGGTCACGGGTGCGGGCGGGGGCGTCTCGGATCTGGACACGTCCGGCCTGGGCACGTCCGGCTTGAGCCCATCGAGCTTGGGCCCGTCAGGCTTGGGCTGGAGGATCGGCGCCCGCGCCAGGGATGGCGGCGCGGCGGGCATCGGCTCGGCCCGGGTCGGCGGCTCGATCGGCGGCGGGGCCGGTGCGGGCTCCGCGTCCGTCCGGACGTCCAGACTCGGCGCGATCCGGGGACGTTCCGGATCGAAGGGCGGCTCGACCACCGACGGCACGATGAAGGCCGGGGCGGTGGGCATGAGCGGCGGCGGCCGGATCCGGCCCTCCACGGCAGAGGCGGCGACGGTGTCCCGCACCCCGGATGCCGGGGCCTGCTCGATCGCCCGTGCGACGCGCCGGAAGGCGAGGGCGAGCACGCCGAGCCCTAGAAGGACGGCCCCCGACGACGCCGCCACCGAGCCCGCGATCACCATCGCGAGGCCGCTCTCCAGACGCACATAGGGGAAGCCCTGGATCACGGCGGCGCAGCCGCCGATGATCATGGCGGCGGCGAGCGCGAACAGCGCAGCGATCATGATACTCTCTGGCACGTGCCGGCTCCCAGCCGGCGCTCAAGGCGTGGCCTACAGTAAGGCCTGGCCGTCATATTGCAAAACCATACGGCGATATCCCCCGGGATACCGGACTCCGCCGCCGCCCGGCGGTCCGCGATCCCGGAACTTCGCGCCCGCCCGACCGCGCCCGGCGTTGCCCTCGCGCGGCCCCCGACTTACCTAGCGGTCTCTCGACTCGGGCGCCCCCGCCGGGACCGAGGCTGCCCCCTGCCAAGCGGAGACAGACGCGATGACCTTCACCCTGCCGGAACTGCCCTACGCCTACGACGCGCTCGGGCCGTACATGTCGAAGGAAACCCTCGAGTTCCACCACGACAAGCACCACAAGGCCTATGTCGACACGGGCAACAAGCTGCTCGAGGGCACCGATCTCCAGGGCAAGAGCGTCGAGGAGATCGTCAAGGCCGCCTACAACACCAATCAGCCGCTCTTCAACAATGCCGGCCAGCACTACAACCACATCCACTTCTGGCAGTGGATGAAGCCCAACGGCGGCGGCGCCATCCCGGGGGCGCTCGCCAAGAAGATCGACGAGGATCTGGGCGGTGCGGAGAAGTTCAAGGCGGACTTCATCCAGGCGGGCATCGGCCAGTTCGGCTCGGGCTGGGCGTGGCTCGCCGTCAAGGACGGCAAGCTCGCGATCATGAAGACCCCCAACGGCGAGAACCCGCTGGTCCACGGCGCCAAGCCGATCCTCGGCGTCGACGTGTGGGAGCACTCCTACTACATCGACTACCGCAACCGCCGGCCCGACTATCTCAAGGCGTTTATCGAGAACCTCGTGAACTGGGAGCACGTGGAGAAGATGTACGCCGAGGCGACCGCCTGAGGCGGCTTAGAGCCGTGCCCGATCGCGTCGCAATCGTGCGCGGCTCCAAGCCCTTGGTGTGACGCGCTCTCGTGCGCCGAACCGGTATCCACTTCGGCGGAGAGCGCTTGAGCGGCTGCCGTGGGCCCTGTGTCCGCGGCACCCTTGAGGTGACGCATGAAACCGGCTCTTGATGCGCCCGACGCCGGATGACCCGGTGAAAAAAGGTTCGGCCATTCCTTTGTTGCGCGACGCTTCCGGCTTCACCCCCTCCCCCCTTTGCGGGGGGAGGGAGAGGCACGGAGCCGGTCACTCCTATTCTTCAACGTCGGGTGCTTCCGGCAGTCTGCTACGGCAGCCGTCCCGGCGGCATCCCCGCCCATGATCCGCTCCATCCTCTCGGTCGGCGGCTGGACCCTGGTCTCGCGCGTCACCGGCTTCGCCCGCGACGTGGTGATGGCCGCCGTGATGGGCGCCGGCCCGATGACCGACGCCTTCGTGGTGGCGTTCCGGCTGCCCAATCATTTCCGCGCGATCTTCAGCGAGGGGGCGTTCAACACCGCCTTCGTGCCGGCCTATGCCGGGCTCGCGGAGGCGGGCGCCCCGGGGGAAGCGCATCGCTTCGCCGACCGGGTCTTCACCCTGATGCTGATCGTGCAGCTCGTGCTGCTGAACCTCGCCCTGCCGGCGATGCCCTGGGTGGTGCGCGCCCTGGCGCCGGGCTTCGCGGAGGACGGCGCGCGCTTCCAGCTCGCGGTGGCGCTGACCCGCATCACCTTCCCGTACCTGCTGTTCATGACCCTGGTGACGCTGCTGTCGGGCATCCTCAACGCCCACCGGCATTTCGCCGTGGCGGCCGGGGCGCCGATCCTGCTGAACCTCGCCATGCTGGCCGCCCTGGGGTTGAGCGCTTTGTTCCCGAACGCCGCCTACGCGGCCGCCTGGGGCGTCGCCGTCTCGGGGGTGCTCCAGTTCGGCCTGCTCTGGTGGGGCTGCCGCCGGGCCCGGGTGATGCCCGACCTCGCGGTGCCGCGGGCCGATCCGGCGCTGAAGCGGTTCTTCGCGGTGCTCGGGCCGGCGGTGATCGGCTCCGCCGGCTTCCAGATCGCGGCCTTCGCCGACACGATCATCGCCAGCTGGCTGCCCACCGGGGCGGTCTCGGCGCTCTACTACGCCGACCGGCTCTACCAGCTCCCCTTCGGGGTCATCGCCATCGCGGCCGGCACCGTGCTCCTGCCCGAGATGAGCCGGCGGATCGCCGCCGGGGACGTCGCCGGCGCCCACGCGGCCCAGAACCGGGCGGCGGGGTTCTCCCTGGCCCTGTCGGCGCCGTTCACCGTGGCGTTCCTGACCATCCCGGGCCTGATCATGGCGGCCCTGTTCCAGCGCGGCGCCTTCAGCGCGGAGGATGCCGCCCGGGCCGCCGCGGTGCTCGCCGCCTACGGCTTCGCGCTGCCGGCCGTGGTGCTGGTGCGCAGCGCGGTGGCGAGCTTCTACGCCCGGCAGGACACCAAGACCCCGCTCTGGGCCTCGCTCACGGCGATCCTGGTCAACGTCGCCCTGAAGCTCTGGCTCACCGGCCCCTACGGCGTCACCGGGCTGGCGCTGGCCACCGCGGTCAGCCAATGGGTGAACCTGGTGCTGCTCCTCGTCCTGGCCAGGCGCCGGAACTGGACGGCGCCGGGGCGGACCCTGGGCCTCACCGTCGCCGGGGTCGCGCTCGCCTGCCTGGGCCTGGCGGCCGTCGCGGTCTATGGCGAAGGGCTCGCCCAGACCCTGGTGCCGGCCCTGCCGCACGGGCGTGAGCTCGCCGTCCTGGCGCTGCTGGGGCTGGCCGGGGCCGTCGTCTATGGCGGGCTGCTGGCGGGCCTGCTGCACCTGTTCGGCCTGCGCCTGCGCCGGGCCTGAGCGGACCGCGTCGGGCTCGCCATCGGGCGTCCCGGCCCCAGATCGGGAAAGAGCACCCAGTGAGGACCGCCATGACCGACGCCAAGGACCTGCTCGCGGGCGTGAAGGCCGTCCTGTTCGACGCCTACGGCACGCTGTTCGACGTCAACGCCGCGGTCCAGCGCTACGCCGCCGCGGTCGGACCGGACGCGGCCCACCTCTCAGAGGTCTGGCGCAACAAGCAGCTCGAATACAGCTGGACCCTGTCGCTCATGGGCCGCTACGCGGCCTTCTGGGACCTGACCGTACAGGCCCTCGACCATGCCCTGGCGCTCCATCCCGGGGTCGATCCCGGCCTGCGCGAGCGGCTGCTCGACGCCTATCGCGACCTCGACGCCTATCCGGAGGTGCCGGGCGTCCTGGCGGCCCTGCGCAAGCGCGGGATCCGTACCGCGATCCTCACCAACGGCAACGCCGCGATGGTCGACCGGGCCGTGGCCTCGGCGGGGCTCGCCGACCACCTCGACGCAGTCCTGTCGGTGGACGACGCGCAGGTGTTCAAGACCCATCCCGACGCCTACCGCAGCGCCCTGACGCGCATGGCGGTCGGGGAGGGCGACGTCCTGTTCTGCTCCTCGAACCGGTGGGATGTGGCCGGGGCCCGCGCCTTCGGATTCCGGACGGCCTGGATCAACCGCAAGGGGCTGCCGGACGAGTACGCCGATCTCGCGCCGGCCGTCGTGGTCGAGAGCCTCGACGGGCTGCTCTGACTCCGTCCGGCCGGACCGATCCGTTTCCCTGGCACACGATCGAATTGGGCCGCTTCGGGGATTTTTAATCCTCCCGGTGTTGGATCATCCCCAACACGAACGGGAGATGTTGCGCGTGTCCTTCAACGGTTCCTTCACGATGATCCGCGCCGGGGCCGCCGCCCTCGCCGCGACCCTGGTTCTCGGGGCCGTCGCCCCGGCCACCGCCCGCGACCAGACCGGCGCCATCGTCGGCGGCCTCGCGGCCGGCGTGGTCGGCGGCGTGGTCGGGAGCGCCCTCATCAACGGCGCGAACCCGCCCCCGCCGCCGCCGGAGTACCGCCCGCGCCGCGTCGTGGTCGAGGAGCCCGAGCCCGTCGTGATCCGCGAGCGCCGCGGCCCGATCTGCCACTACGAGCGCCGCAAGGAATGGCTCGGCGACGGCGAGTTCACCTATCGCCGCGTCGAGGTCTGCGAGTAGGTCCCGCCGACCCGGCGTCCTGTCTCTTGCGCAGGGCCGTGGCGGTCACACATCGCTTCCGGATGCGGGCAACGGCCAGCCCCGGGAGCGTCTCCCTCGCTGAGCTACGGGCGACACAGGTTTGAGGCACCGGCCCTGTTGCAGGCCGCGACCGGTCCCCTCTCCCGCTCCTGAGAGGGGACCTGCGCCTTGTGCGCCCATGGCATGATCACGGCGACGGTCGCACCCCGTGTCGTCCGTAGCCCGCAGGCGAGAGGGCCGTGCGTTTCCGCGCGTCAGGCCGCGGCCTGGCCCTCGGCCCGGTGATCCGCCCCGAGGTAATCCTGCACCGGCTGGGCCGGGCCGCCGCGCATCAGCACGTAGAGGAACGGCACCAGCAGCAGGGTCGCCGGGGTGGCGAAGGCGATGCCGCCCATCACGGCCCGGGCCAGCGCGGCGTTCTGCTCGCCGCCCTCTCCGGTGCCGAGCGCCATCGGGATCAATCCCAAGAACATCGCCGAGGCGGTCATCAGCACCGGCCGCAGCCGGGTCTCGCCCGCGGTGATCGCCGCCTCCAGGGCGCTGCAGCCCGTGGCCTCCCGGTGCTCCTTGGCGAAGGTGACGAGCAGGATCGAGTTCGCCGAGGCGATGCCCACGGACATGATCGCCCCGAAGATCGACGGGATCGAGAAGGCGGTGCCGGTGACGAACAGCGCGAAGGTGATGCCGCAGAACGCCATCGGCAGGGCGGCGATGACCACGAACGGGTCACCCCAGGTCTGATAGTTCACCGCCATCAGCAGGTAGACGGCGATCAGCGCGACGCCGAGACCGAGCTCCAGGCGGAAGAAGGCCGAGCGCATGTTCTCGATCTGGCCGCGGACCGCGATCCTGTCGGGCGCCTCCAGATTTTTCTGCTCGTCCTGGACGACCGCATCGATGTCGCGGGCGACCGAGCCGAGGTCGCGATCCTGGACCGCCGCGTAGATGTCGAAGGTCGGCTGGATGTTCACGTGGCTGATCATGGTCTGCGTCGGCGTCCGGCGCAGGTCCGCGAGGCTGGAGAGCAGCGTCAGCACCCCCGGACCCGAGCTCGAAGTCGCGGCGGCGCGCACGAACATCGGCGTGTTGCGCAGGTCGGTGAGCGAGGCGTTGCGGTATTCGGGCGTCTGCACCCAGAGCTGATACGGGATGCCGGTCTTGGGATCGGGCCAGAAGTTCGGCGTCACCTGGTAGCTGCCCGACAGGGAGATGTTCATGTTCTGCGCCACCTGCTGCTCGGTGAGCCCGAGTTCGGAGGCGAGGCGCCGGTCGACGTCGACGTAGAATTGCGGCTCGTTGACGATCTGCTGCAGGTGGACGTCGACGAGGCCCTTGGTGTGCTTCAGCCGCTGGACGATGCGCTGGGCGACCTCCAGGTCCTTCTCCGGGTGCCGGCCGGAGACCTGCACGTCGATCGGGGTGATGACGCCGAAGTTCAGGATCTGGGTGATCATGTCGGCCGGCTGGAAATAGACGGTCACGTCGGGGAAGCGCTTCATCAGCACCTCGCGCAGGCGCTTCGTGTAGCCCGCCACCGAGCCGTGGCCCTCCTTGAGGCTGACCAGCATCTGCCCGTCGTTGTAGGAGACGAACGAACCGTCCGAGAAGGCGAAGTTGTAGTTGTTCGACGGCAGGCCGATGTTCTGGAGGATCTGATCGATCTCGTCCGGCGGGATCACCGCCCGGACCGTGTCCTCGACCTGGGCGAAGACCTGCCGGGTGGTCTCGATGCGCATGCCGGTGCGCGTGCGCAGATGCATGGTCATCTGGCTCGCCTCGATCTGCGGGAAGTAATCCTGCCCGACGAAGACGAACAAAGCCCCGGTCATCGCCAGCACGACGCCGACGACGCCCAGCGTGACGATCCGGTGGCCCAGCACCGCGTGCAGCAGGCCGACATAGCCCCGGTGGAACCGCGTGAAGCCGCGCTCGAAGCCGGCATGGATGCCGCCGAACAGCCGCATCAGCGGGGCGCCGACGAGGCCGACGGCCCGGGCGATGCGGCCGCGCCGGGCCGGCGCCTCCCGGTTCTCGTCCCGGTCCTTGGCGTGGTTCTGGCGGTATTCCGGCGCCACGATCACGTCGATCATGAGCGGCACCAGGGTCCGCGACAGCAGGTAGGAGGTCAGCATCGCGAACACCACCGCGAGCGCCTGCGGGGTGAACAGGTATTTCGGCGTGTCGGTGAGGGCGAAGACCGCCGTGAAGGCCGCGCAGATCGACAGGGTCGAGATCAGCGCCGGCTTGGCGATGCCGGCGGCGCCGTGGACCACGCTCTCGCGGAACTCCTCGCCCTCCTCGAACAGCCGGTAGGTGTTCTCGATCGCCACCGTGGCGTCGTCCACCAGGATGCCGACCGCGAGCGCGAGCCCGCCCAGGGTCATCACGTTGATGGTCTCGCCGAGGGCGGCCAGCACGGCGAGCGAGGTCATCACGCAGAGCGGGATCGAGATCAGCACGATGATCGTCGAGCGCCAGGAGCCGAGGAACAGCAGGATCGCGAGCCCCGTCAGGGCGGCTGCGGTCAGGGCCTCGTGGAGCACGCCCTCGATGGCGTTCGAGACGAAGACCGACTGGTCGAACAGCTGCTTGACCGAGAGCCCCTCGGGCGCGGCCGCCCGGATCGTCGGCATCGCCGCCTTGACGTTGTTGACGACGTTGAGCGTCGAGGCGTTGCCGTTCTTGATCACCTGCATCAGCACGGCCTGCTGGCCGTCGGCGCTGACGACGTTGACCTGCGGCGGCCCGCCATCGCGGACGTAGGCGACGTCGCGCATCAGCACGGGCTGGCCGGCCACCACCTTGATCGGCGCGAGGTTGAGGGTCTCGATCGAGGGCGGGGTGGCGTTGAGCTGGACCGGGTATTGCTGCTCGCCGATCTTGGTGAGCCCCGACGGCACCGTCAGGTTCTGGGCCGTCATGGCGTTGGTGACGTCGAGCGGCGTCAGGCCGAGCGCCTGGAGGGCGTTGAGGTCGAGATCGACCATGATCTGCCGCGGCGCCCCGCCGAACGGCGACGGCAGGGTCGAGCCCGGGACCTGCGCGAGGGTCTGGCGGATCCGATACTGGGCGTAGTCGTAGACCTCGTTCAGGCTCTGCTTGGCCGAGGTCAGGGCGAGCTGGATCACCGGGACCGAGGAGGCGGAGTAGCGCACGATCACCGGCGGCTGGGTGCCGGTGGGCATCACCGCGCGGATCGAGTTGGTCGAGGAGACCACCTGGGCGATGGCGAGATCGATGCTGACCGAGGGGTCGAAGTAGATCCGCTGCACCGCCGTGCCCTGGAGCGTCGTCGACTCCATGCGGCGGATGTTGTTGACGTTGTTGGAGATGCCGTACTCGGCATAGGTGGTGATGCGCTGTTCCATCTCCGGCGCGGACAGGCCGGTATAGGTCCAGACCACCACGACGACCGGGATATCGACGACCGGCAGCACGTCCTTGGGCGTGACGAGGATCGCGCCGACGCCGCCGAGCATCATCAGCACCGCGAGCACGTAGGTCGTGATCCGGAACTTGAGGGCGTAGAGGACGAGGCCCATGCGGTCTCCGCCGGCCGGCACCGGGCCGGATTCTTCGCATCGCGTGCCGGTACATCGGACACCCGAATTGATTCGCTATCATGTCCGGCCAGGCAAAAAGCGTGCGGCTTCGCCGCAGGGGTGCCTTCCGCATCCGCCCCGCGACCGGGCCCAGCCTACGCCGCGGAGCGACGCTCCGGCACCTTCACGACCCGGCAGATCGCCGTCAGCGCCGATCGGACGGGCCGTCGAGCGGGCGGCGCCCGGATCGGGACCCGCGCCGCCACCGGCCCGACCTCGCGGGTCAGGGCGCCGGCGAGCGCGTCCGGTGCTCGCGTGCGCGATCGACCAGCGTCGGACCGAAGGCGATCTCACCCATCCGACGAACCGACACGGCTCACCCGCGCCTGAAAGCCCTCACCGCAGCAGCGCGGACTTGTCGACGTGCAGGGCGGCGGCGATCTCGTCGAGCGACGTGTGCTCGACCGTGCTGATCCCGTCGATATCGGCCACGTCGGCGCCGATCAGGAACACGTCCTGGCGCTGCTCGATCGGCCGCTCGGCGATGGCGGCCACGAGGCGCAGGTTCTCGAGCCGGCCGGCCCGGGTCTTGGCCCGGGCGATCGCCTCGTAGAGTTCCTGCTCGACCCGCAGGGTGTCGTAGGATTTCTCGAGGATCGGGTTGGCGCGGATCCCGGTGATCGCCGACTCGATCTCCTCCTCGGCCACGTCCCCGTCCGCCACGATGACGTTGGCCGCGGAGGAGACCGCGGCCTGCAGGAAGACCGCGTCGCCCGCATACGACATGATCGTGCGGCCGAACCGAAGGATGGCGTCCTGGAAAATGCTCATGCCGACCTCCCGTGGGACCGGAGATGGCGGATATTGTGGCCGCCGAGTCAAGCTCCGGCCGAGCTTGTCCCGGGGATGGGCGCCTCAGATGGCGGGCTCGTGGCCGGGCCAGTCCCGCCCGAGATGGGCCGCCACGCGGGCCGGATCGTCGCCCACCGCCGCCACCGCGGCCTCGACCCGCTCCACCGGCACCATGAACCGGCGCGCCCAGTAGGCCCGCTCCCAGGCATGGGCGACGTTCACGGCCCGGGGCTCAGTCTGATCCTGTGCACGCTCGTCGGTCATCGGCCCTTCCGCGTCTCGCGAGGGCCGGCCGGCCCTCCGGCGTGGAGAACGCCGGCCGGGCCGGATCGGGTCCGGACGACGGCAGACGCGCGTGTTTCGACCGTTGCGAGCCGCGCCCGCGAAGCCGGCGATCACGCTTACGTCAGCGACCGCGCGGCCGCCCGCAGGGCGTCGTTCATCCGGGTCTGCCAGCCCGGTCCCGTGGCCTTGAAGGCCTCGACGGTCTCGGCATCGAGCCGCAGGCTCACGAGCTGCTTGGTCGCCGCCTTCTGCGGTCCGCGGGACCGGCGCAAGGTGGCGGCCAGTTCGGGGAACGCCTCGGCGAAGGGACGCGCGTCGCGCGCCTGTTCGGCGGTGACCTCGGGGTTGTCCGGATCGGCGGCGATGCCGGCCTGGATCCGAGCCTCCTCCGCATCGGTGATCGGCGGCAGGTCGAGCTTAGGCATTCTCGTAGATCCTCCGTTCCGCACGGCTCGCCGGACGTAAACTGATGAGCGACAGCGCCTCCGATCCCAGCGGGGCCATCACCGCCGCAACGAGGAGCCCGTCCAGCACGCCTATCGCCACGAAGCGGGCTCTGCCGTCCCGCGCGGGATAAGACGGCACGATTACCGAATCCTCAAACAGAAAGCGGTCGCGGGCATCCGCGAAGTCGAGGCCGTGCTTTGCGAAATTGATCTCCCGCTTCCGCTCATCCCAGACGACGCGCATGCCGAGATCTACGATCCGAACCGCGATTGGTCAATCTGATCGTAGATACAATTTGCGATCGCCTGTTGAGAGATCGCGGCTCTCTGCCGTCTTCAACAGCAGCGGAAGCCGGAGGTATTCCCAACCCCGAAGCGGGCGTTCTCGCGATTGCGAAAAAACTCGACCTCGGTCATCGGCGCCCGGTCCGGATGGGTGCGGCGGAGGTGCTCGGCATAGGCCGCGTAGTCCCCCTGCCCGACCATCAGCCGGGCGCCGTCGCAGACGCATTTGGACAGCGTCCGGAGGCGATCCCGCAGGTTTGGCTGCTGCAGCATGACGTGCCCTACTCCGCCGCGGCCAGGCGCGGCTCGGTCTCGCTGGCGGTCCAGCGGTCGGCGCGCCACGCCTTGAGGCAGGCGGCGATGCCGAACCCCGCGATGGCGACGACGAGGCCGATGAACAGGGCCGCCAGCACCGCGTCGATCCGGTCGTTGAGGATGATCTGGCTCATCTGGTCGGCGGTCTTGGCCGGGGCCAGGATCTTGCCGTCCGCGGCGGCGGCCGCGTAGCGCTCGGCATGGGCCAGGAACCCGATCTTGGGGTCGGCGGACATGATCTTCTGCCAGCCGGCCGTGAGGGTGCACAGGCACAGCCACGCGGTCGGCAGGATGGTCACGAACGCGTAGCGCTCGCGCTTCATCTTGAAGATCACCACGGTGCACAGCGTCAGCGCCACCGCGGCCAGCATCTGGTTCGAGATGCCGAACAGCGGCCACAGGGTGTTGATGCCCCCCAGCGGGTCTGTGACCCCCTGGTACAGGAAGTAGCCCCAGGCCCCCACCGAGATGGCGGTGGCCGCGATGCTCGGCCCCCAGGACGTGGTGTTCTTGAACGACGGCACGGCGAGCGCCACGAGATCCTGCACCATGAACCGGCAGGCGCGCGTGCCCGCATCCACGGCCGTGAGGATGAACAGGGCCTCGAACAGGATCGCGAAATGGTACCAGAAGGCCATCATCGCCTTGCCGCCGATGGCCGAGGAGATGATGTGGGCCATGCCGACCGCGAGTGTCGGCGCGCCGCCGGCCCGGGAGATGATCGTGCGCTCGCCGACATCGGCGGCGGTCTGGGTGATGATGTCGGGCGTCGTGGCGAAGCCGAGCTTGGTGACGGCGGCCGCCGCGGTCTCTGGCGTCGTGCCGACGAGCGCCGCGGGCGAGTTCATGGTGAAGTACACGCCCGGGTCGATCACGCAGGCCGAGACGAGGGCCATGATCGCCACGAAGGATTCCATCAGCATGCCGCCATAGCCGATGAAGCGGGCATCGGCCTCGCTGGCGATCAGCTTCGGGGTGGTGCCCGACGCGATCAGGGCGTGGAAGCCCGAGACCGCGCCGCACGCAATGGTGATGAACAGGAACGGGAACAGGCTGCCCGCCCAGACCGGGCCGGTGCCGTCCACGAACTTGGTCACCGCCGGCATCTGCACGTGCGGCGCCACGACGGCGATGCCGAGCGCCAGACCCACGATGGTGCCGATCTTGAGGAAGGTCGACAGGTAGTCGCGCGGGGCGAGCAGCAGCCAGACCGGCAGGATCGAGGCGACGAAGCCGTAGCCGATCAGCATCCAGCAGAGCTGCGGGCCCGTGAAGGTGAAGGCCGGCCCCCAAACCGGGCTCGCCGCCACGGAGCCGCCGGCCAGGATCGCCAGCATCAAGAGGACGAAGCCGAGGATCGAGACCTCGCCGATCCGGCCGGGGCGGAGATAGCGCGCATAGACCCCCATCAGCATGGCGATCGGGATCGTCGACATCACCGTGAAGGTACCCCACGGGCTCTCGGCCAGCGCCTTGACGACGATCAGCGCCAGCACGGCGAGCAGGATCACCATGATCAGGAAGGTGCCGAACAGGGCGATGATGCCCGGCACGGTGCCGAGCTCGGCCCGGATCAGCTCGCCGAGCGAGCGCCCGTCCCGGCGCATCGATACGAACAGGACCATGAAGTCCTGCACGGCGCCGGCCAGCACGACGCCCGCCAGGATCCAGAGCATGCCGGGCAGGTAGCCCATCTGGGCGGCCAGCACCGGACCGACCAGCGGGCCCGCCCCCGCGATCGCCGCGAAATGATGGCCGAACAGCACGCCGCGGTTGGTGGGGACGTAGTCGAGCCCGTCATTGTGGCGCACCGCCGGGGTCACGCGCTTCGGGTCGAGGCGCATCACCTTCTCAGCGATGAACTTAGAATAGTAGCGATAGGCAATCAGATAGACGCAGACCGCGGCGACCACGATCCAGAGGGCGTTGATCGTCTCGCCCCGCTGGGTCGCCACGATCGCCAGAGCCGCGGCGCCGAGCGCGCCCACCAGGGCCCAGGGCCCATGGTCGCGGAGTTGCCTGCCGAGCGCCGTACCCATGTCGTTCCTCCCAGAACGCCGCCTCGGGCTCGGGCGGCTCCGGGGAGCCGCCGGCCGGGATTCGTTGATCCCGTGCGACAGGTCCGGTTTATCCTATCGGCCTCCCGTTGACGCAAGCGATCTGAACTGTGATGCAGCGCGTCAGACCGCACGATGACCGCCGCGTGTAACGGCGGATATCCGTCGCCGAGCCGTTTTCCTCGACCGGGCCGAACCATGGAATCCCGACGCCGCTCGCCGCTGATGTGGCTCCTGCTGCTGCCCTTCCTGGGGCTCCTGTGGGTGCCGTTCTACAACCAGCGCGATCCGATGCTGTTCGGCTTCCCGTTCTTCTATTGGTACCAGCTGGCCTGGGTGCCGCTGACCTCCCTGATCCTCTACGTCGTCTACCGGGCCGTGCGCGATGACCGCTGATCTCGATATCCCGGCCCTGTCGGTCTTCCTCTTCTTCTTCGTGCTCGTGACCGTGATGGGCTTCGTCGCCGCGCGCTGGCGCCGGCCCGAGACGCTGGCCCATCTCGACGAATGGGGCCTGGGCGGGCGCAAGTTCGGCACCTGGATCACGTGGTTCCTGATCGGCGGCGACTTCTACACCGCCTATACGGTCATCGCGGTGCCGGCGCTGGTCTACGCTGTCGGCGCCTACGGGTTCTTCGCCCTGCCCTACACGATCATCGTCTACCCGTTCGTGTTCGCGGTGATGCCGGTCCTGTGGCAGGCCGCCAAGGACAAGGGCTACGTCACGGCGGGCGACGTCGTGTACGGCACCTACGGCTCGCGGGCGCTCGAACTGGCGGTCGCCGTTACGGGCGTGGTCGCTACCATGCCCTACATTGCCCTGCAGCTGATCGGCATGGAGGTGGCGATCAAGGCGCTGGGCCTGCACGGCGAGATCCCGCTGATCCTCGCCTTCCTGGTGCTGGCCTTCTACACCTACTCGTCGGGCCTGCGGGCCCCGGCGCTGATCGCCTTCGTCAAGGACATCATGATCTACGTCGTGGTGCTGGTGGCGGTGGCGATCGTGCCGTCGAAGCTCGGCGGCTACGCCGCGGTGTTCGACGCGGCCGACGCGGCGTTCAAGGCCAAGGGCTCGGGCGGCACGCTGCTCAGCCCGGCGCAGATCCTGCCCTACGCCTCCCTGGCGCTCGGCTCGGCGCTCGCCGCCTTCATGTACCCGCACACGCTGACCGGCATCTTCGCCTCCTCGGGTGGCAACACGATCCGCAAGAACGCGGTGCTGCTGCCGGCCTACACGCTGCTCCTCGGGCTGCTGGCGATGCTCGGCTACATGGGCCACGCCGCCGGCATCAAGGTGGCGAGCAACAACGATGTGGTGCCGATCCTGTTCAAGACCCTGTTCCCGGGCTGGTTCGCGGGCTTCGCCTTCGCGGCCATCGCCATCGGCGCCCTGGTGCCGGCGGCGGTGATGTCGATCGGCGCCGCCAACCTGTTCTCGCGCAACGTCTGGAAGGCCTACGTCAACCCGAACGTGACCCCGTCCGGCGAGGCCCAGGTCGCCAAGATCACCTCGATGCTGGTCAAGATCGGCGCCCTGGTGGCGATCCTGGTCCTGCCGACGCAGTTCGCCCTCGATCTGCAATTGCTCGGCGGCCTGTGGATCCTGCAGACCCTGCCGGCCCTGGTCTTCGGCCTCTACATGTCGTGGTTCCGGGCGCCGGCCCTGCTCGCCGGCTGGGCGGTGGGCTTCGTCGCCGGCAGCGCCATCGCGTGGTCGGACGGGCTGAAGCCCCTGCACACCCTGACCTTCGGCGACGCGAAGCTCACGCTCTATACCGGGCTCCTGGCGCTCGCCGTGAACATCGTGGTGGCTGTCATCGTCAACGCGGCGCTGACCCTCGGGGGCCGGAACCCGGCCGTCGCCGCCGGCCGCTGAGCCACCGTTCGGGATCGCGCCGGAGCGATCCGGCGGACGTTGAGGAGAGCACAATGGCGAAGGTCGCATTCCTGGGCCTCGGCGTGATGGGCGGCCCGATGGCCGGCCACCTCGCCAAAAAGGGTGGCCACGACGTCACCGTCTACAACCGCACGACCCCCAAGGCGGAGGCCTGGGTGAAGACCTATGGCGGCGCCTCCGCGGCCACGCCCCGGGAGGCCGTCGCGGGCGCCGAGATCGTGTTCGCCTGCGTGGGCAACGACGACGACCTGCGCAGCGTCGTGCTGGGCGGTGACGGCGCGCTCGCCGGCATGAAGCCCGGCGCCGTCTTCGTCGACCACACCACGGCCTCGGCCGAGGTCGCCCGGGAACTCGCCGCCGCCGCCGAGGCCAAGGGGGTGGGCTTCATCGACGCCCCGGTCTCCGGCGGCCAGGCCGGCGCCGAGAACGGCGTGCTCACCGTGATGTGCGGCGGCGCGCCGGCGACCTACGCCAAGGCCGAGGGGGCGATCGGCGCCTTCGCCCGGGCCTGCCGGCTGATGGGCCCGGTGGGCTCCGGCCAGCTCACCAAGATGGTCAACCAGATCTGCATCGCCGGTCTGGTCCAGGGCCTGTCCGAGGGCGTCCACTTCGCCAAGCGCGCCGGCCTCGACGTCGAGGCGGTGCTCGACGTGATCTCCAAGGGGGCCGCCGGCTCCTGGCAGATGGAGAACCGCGGCAAGACCATGAACCAGGGCCAGTTCGAGTTCGGCTTCGCGGTCGACTGGATGCGAAAGGATCTCGGCATTTTGCTCGACGAGGCCCGCCGCAACGGCGCCAAGCTCCCGGTCTCGGCGCTCGTCGACCAGTTCTACGCCGAGGTGCAATCCATGGGCGGCAACCGCTGGGATACGTCGAGCCTGGTGGCCCGGCTGGAGCGCTGAGCGCTCTTTTCGCGCGTTGCCAAACCGGCCCCCGCTGCGTCTCCCTCTCCCCTCTGCGGGAGAGGGTGGCCCGCGAAGCGGGTCGAGAGAGGGGAGCGACGGCGCAGAACAAAGCTCTGCCCCTCATGAAAGGCGCGCCTTTTCCGGAGCCCGCGCTCCCCTCCCCCGCAGAGGGGGGAGGGAGAGATGCGGTAAGCTCACAGTTCGCTCTGAGCCGCCTCCGAATCGAGCCAGCGCCAGTCCGTTCCCATCTGGTGGCGGAACCACGTGAATTGCCGCTTGGCGTAGGCACGCGTATCCGCCTGCCCCCGGACGATCGCCGCCTCCAGATCGATCGCCCCGTCGAGATGGGCGATCAGGCCCGGCACGCCGTGGGCACGCATCACCGGCAGCATCGGATCGAGCCTTCGCGACCGCAGGCGGGCGACCTCGTCCAGCGCGCCCTCCGCGATCATTGCCCGGAAGCGGGCGTCGATTCGGGCGCGCAGCACCGCGCGATCGGGCGCCAGGAAGATTCTTTTGAGACTCCAGCCGGCCAGGGGCCCGGGCACCGGGTCGCCGTAGAAGCTGGCGATCGGCCGGCCAGTGGCAAAAAAGATCTCCAGGGCGCGCATCACCCGCATCCGGTCGCTCGGGCGCAGGCGGGCGGCACCCTCGGGGTCGTGCCGGGCGAGGTCGGCGTGCAGCGCCTCGGTGGGGCGCCCCTCGGCCTCCTCCCGCACCCGCGCGCGCACCGCCTCGGGCACGGGCGGCAGCTCCGAAAAGCCCTGCTCCAGCGCCCGGAAGTACAGGCCGGTGCCGCCGACGAAGACCGGCAACCGCCCGTCGAGCGCCGCGAGCAGCGCCGCCGCGTCGCGGGAAAAGTGCCCCAGCGAATAATTCACGGCGCCGTCGACATGGCCGTAGAGGTGGTGGGGCACCCGGGCGGCCTCATCCGGGTCGGGCCGGGCGGTGAGGCGGCGCAGGTCCGCGTAGACCTGCATGGAATCGGTGTTGATCACCACGCCGCCGTGGCGCAGCGCCAGCCGGGCGGCCAGGGCCGACTTGCCCGACGCAGTGGGCCCTGCGATGAGGATCGCCGCCGGGCGCCCCCCGTCCCCCCGGTTTGGCAAGGCGAACCTCCACGATGCTGGTCGCGGTCCTGATAGCAAACCCGGATCGGCCGTCCATCACCGACGCGGTCCTGGCCGAGACGCGCGCCGTGCTGCGGACGGAGAACCAGCCCCGGATCCTGCACGGGGAGGTCGCGGCCGAGATCCTGGTCCCGGGCGAGCCCGCCGCGGCCGCGTCCCTCACGGAGCGGCTGCGGACCGCGCTCGCGGGGGAGCCGATCGACCTCGCCGTGCTGCCCGCCGACGCGCACCGCCGCAAGCGCCTGTTCCTGGCCGACATGGACTCGACCATGATCGAGCAGGAATGCATCGACGAGCTCGCAGGCACCCTCGGCCTCAAGGACCACGTGGCCGCGATCACCGAGCGGGCGATGCGCGGCGAGATCGCCTTCGAGCCGGCCCTGCGCGAGCGCGTGGCGCTCCTGAAGGATATCCCGGTCGCGGCGGTGGACGGTCTGATCGCCGATCAGCTCAGCCTGACCCCGGGCGGCCCGACGCTGGTGCGGACGATGCGGGCGCACGGCGCCCGGACCTGCCTGGTCTCGGGGGGCTTCACCCTGTTCACCGGCCCGATTGCCGGGATGATCGGGTTCGAGGCGCACCGGGCCAACGTGCTCGGCGTCGCTGACGGGCGCCTCACCGGCACGGTCGAGGACCCGATCGTCGGCAAGGCCGAGAAGCGCGCGGCGCTGATCGAACTGCGCGACGCCCTCGGGCTTAGCCCCGCCGAGACCTTGGCGGTCGGCGACGGCGCAAACGATCTCGACATGCTGGCGGAAGCCGGCCTCGGTGTCGCCTTCCGGGCCAAGCCCGCGGTCGCGGCCGCCGCCCGGGTCCGGATCGAGCACGGCGACCTCACCGCGCTGCTGTACCTGCAGGGCTATGCGGCGGCCGAGTTCGTGGCGTGAGGGGTCAGTGGATGAGGATCCGAGCGAGCGTGACGACGGCACCCAGGAGAGCCACCGTCTGAAAGCCGATCGCACCGAAGATCCAGCGCACCATCTCCACCTTGGCAGAGGCAATCGCGCCTTTCGTCGTTTCGATATCCGCCTTCATCTCGAGGCCGAGAGCCTTGATATCGGCTTTGGTGGAAACGCGGAGATTCTCGCTATCCGCCTGCGTCGTTAGCCGCAGAGCCTCGATATCGGCGCGGGTCTGGATCTTCAGCGCTTCGATATCGCCGCGAACGGCCTGGATTTCAGCCTGAACGTCGCGGATGTCAGCCTTCGTCGCGAGGGTTCCGTCAAAGACATCGACCAGCGCATCCGCCAAGCCCTCGGCCTGCTCGGGTGACAGCTTCGCCTTCTCGCGCAGGGCGCGGGCGAATTTTTGGGTGTCGAAGGCGACGGCCGTCATGGGGTTCGAGAGAGCTCGAGCCGGATCGACTCACGGCCCCAGTGTGCTGCACGGATCCGCCGCGTCAATGCGGCCTCCCAGCTCCTGTCGAACCGCTTCGCGGCGCATCCCGTGCTGGGTCCCGGATCAGGTTCCGCTTCGCTCCACCTGTCCGGGAAAGGGGGGCGGGGCAAGATGAAACGTCAGGCCCTTTCCCGGGCGCATGCAGCGCCAGCGGAATGCGACCCGGGACCCAGCGCAAGACTTGCCGCGAAGCGGCTCTCCCTAAAGGCGCCCAGCCCTGTCCCGAAAACGCGAAGGCCGCCGCATTCTTTCGGAGCGACGGCCCTCGGCCTTTCGATGCGGAGCCGGTTTACTCGAGCCCGACCGCCACGAACCGCACGTCGCCGGTGGCGCTGGCCACGAGGAGCAGCACCGACTTGCGACCGTCCTTCTTGAGGGCGTCGATCCGCTTCGTCACATCCGCCGGGGTATTCACCGATTCCTGGCCGACCTCGACGATCACCTCGCCGGGCTGGATCCGCTTGTCGGCCGCCGTCGAGTTCGGATCGACGCGGGTGACGACCACACCCTTCACGGTGTCCTTGATGGCGTATTTCTTCCGCAGGTCGTCGGTCATGCCGGACAGGTTGAGCCCCAGCGCCTGACGGGTCGCGCTCTCGGGCTCCGGCTGGCGCAGATTGGCGAGCTGCGGCTTGTCGCTGTCCTCCAGGCGGCCGAGGGTGACGGGCTTGGTCACCTCCTCGCCCTTGCGCACCACCACCACGTCGACCTTCTGGCCCACGGGGGTCGAGGCGACGATCCGCGGCAGGTCGCCCGAGGCCTTCACGGGGGCGCCGTTGAACTTCACGATCACGTCGCCGACGTCGATCCCGGCGGTCTTGGCGGGGCCCTTCTCGTCGACACCGGCCACGAGGGCGCCCCGGGCACCGCCCTTGAGATTGAGCGCCTCGGCGGTGGTGTCGTCGACGTTCTGGATGCGCACGCCGAGCCAGCCGCGCCGGACCTCGCCGAAGTCGCGCAACTGGTCGATCACGGGCTTGGCCGTGTCCGACGGGACCGCGAAGCCGATGCCCACCGAGCCGCCGGTGGGCGACAGGATCGCCGTGTTGATGCCGATCACCTCGCCGTCCATGTTGAACAGCGGCCCGCCGGAATTGCCCTTGTTGATCGCCGCGTCGGTCTGGATGTAGTTGTCGTAGGGTCCGGACTCGATGTTCCGGCCGCGCGCCGAGACGATGCCGGCCGAGACCGAGCCGCCGAGTCCGAACGGGTTGCCGATGGCGATGACCCAGTCGCCGGGCCGCATCGTGTCGGAATTGCCGAACGGCACCGCCTTCAGCGGGTGATCGGCCGGGGGCTTCACCCGCAGCACCGCGAGGTCGATCTTCGAGTCCTTGCCGACGATCTCGGCCTTCAGCTTGGTGCCGTCGTGCAGGATGACCTGGATGTCGTTGGCGTCGCCGATGACGTGGTTGTTGGTCACCACGATCCCGGACGCGTCGATGATGAAGCCCGAGCCGAGGGAGTTCGACTTGCGCTGCTGACGCGGCGCGTCGTTGTCGCCGCGCTCGCCGCCCTTGCCGCCGCGGCGGTTGAAGAACTCCTCGAACAGGTCCTCGAACGGGGTGCCCGGGGGCACCTGCGGCATGGCGCGCCCGCCCCGGGCCTCGACCGTGGTGGAGGCGGAGATGTTCACCACCGCGTCGGTCACCTGATCGGCGAGGTCGGCCAGCGAGGCCGGCCCCTTGGCGAAGGCCGGGCGCGGCACGGCGGCGCTCGCGACCGAAGCTCCGAACAGGACAGCCGCCACGAGGGCGCGGGTGCGGGAGCGGGGCTGCGCCTTCGCGCGGCCGAAGGGCGCCACGGGGGCGCGCGCGACGGGGTGCATGATCGACCTCTTCAAGACCGCGTTTCCAGCGTCGCGGGCCCCTGATCGATGATCGGGGCCCGCGTATCGACGTGCAAGGTAGTCTTCCGGTGCCCGCGCGCCAACGCGCGTCCGATCAGCGCGCCGTCCCGGCGGTGGAACCGGTGGTGGCGCTCGGATCAGCCGGTCCCCGCGGTGCCCGCGTCGCTGCGGCCGCCGCCCGGCCCTGCGGATCGCTGAAGTAGCGGAAGAAATCCGTGTTCGGGCTGATCACCAGCCGCGTGTCGGACCCCTTCAGGCCGGTCTCGTAGGCCTGCATCGAGCGGTAGAAGCTGAAGAAGTCCGGGTCCTTGCCGAACGCCTCGGCGAGGATGCGGTTCTTGTCGGCATCGCCCTCGCCGCGCAGCTGCTCGGCCTTCTGCGTCGCCTCGGCCAGGATCACCGTGACCTCGCGTTCGGCCTTGGCGCGGATCGTGGCGGCGCTCTGGTCGCCGTTGGCACGGATGTCGGCGGCCTCGCGCTCGCGCTCGGTCTTCATCCGCCGGTAGACCGCGGCCGAGTTCTGCGCGGGCAGATCGACGCGGGTCATGCGTAGGTCGACGATCTCGACGCCCAGCGCCTTCGCCTGCCGGTTCACGTCCTCCTGGATGTTGTGCATCAGCTGGCCGCGCTCGGTCTTGACGATGGCGTCGCGGGTTGAGCGGGCGAGCACGTTGCGCAGGCTTGAATTGGTGAAGCTGGCCAGCCGCTGATTGGCCAGCCCGATATTGCCCACCGCCTGGTAGAAGCGCAGCGGATCGAGGATCCGGTAGCGGGCGAAGGCGTCCACCTCCAGGTTCTGCCGGTCGGCGGTGAGCACCGTCTGCACCGGCAGGTCGAGGTCGAGCACGCGCTTGTCGAAGATCACGACGTTCTCGACGAACGGAACCTTGAAGTAGAGGCCGGGCTTCTCCTCGCCGGTGGCGTTGAGCACGGCGCGGACACGGCCGAATTGCAGCACGAGCGCCTGCTGCATCTGGCCGACGGTGAAGATCGAGGCATAAAGCCCGATCGCGACGATCGCGGCGACGGCGATCAGGCCGGTGCGGAGGGCCTGTTTCATCGGGCGGCTCCCGCCTGAGCCGGGGACTGGGCGCGCGCACCGAATTCGGTGAGCGGCAGCACGGGCAGGACCCCGGCCGCGGTGGCGCCGCCCGGCTGCGCGCCGTTCTGATCGATGATCACCTTGTTCACGGAGCCCAGGACCTTCTCCATCGTCTCCAGGAAGATCCGCTCGCGGCTGATCGCCGGGGCGGCCTTGTAGGAGGCGTAGACCTCGCTGAACCGGGCCGCCTGGCCGGTGGCGTCGGCCGTCGCCTTGGTCCGGTAGGCCTCGGCCTGCTGGAAGATCTGGGACGCCTTGCCCCGGGCCTGCGGCACTTCGCGGCTGGCGTAGGTCTTGGCCTCGTTCTGCGCCGTGTCGGCGTCCTGCTGCGCGGCGTTCACGTCGATGAAGGCGGGACGCACCTCCGGCGGCGGGTTGACCGAGACGAGCTGCACCACCTCGATGCGCACGCCGGCGCCGTACTCGTCGAGCGCCTTCTGGACCATCTCCTTGACCTCCTGGGCGATGCTCGACTGCTCGTTGGTGAGGATCGCCTGGATGTTGCGGCGGCCGATCACCTCGCGCATCGCGCTCTCGGAGATCGCCTTGATGGTGCCCTCCGGGTTCTGGAGGTTGAACACGAAGTCGGAGGCCTTGAGCGGGTTGATCCGCCACTGCACCTCGAAGTCGAGGTCGACGATGTTCTCATCACCGGTCAGGATCAGGCTCTCGTCCGGCACGTCGCGGTTGCGGCCCTGGCCGCCGGGACCGGCGCGGAAGCCGATCTGGATCGAGTTCTGGGAGCCGACATCCGGCTTGACCACCCCGCCGATCGGGTAGGGGAAGTTGTAGCGCAGGCCCTCGCCCTTGGTGCCGACGTAGCGGCCGAAGATCGTCTCGATGCCGACCTGACGCGGATAGACGGTGTAGAAGCCGGTGGCGAGCCAGACCGCGACGGCGAGCGCCGCGATGACCGCCGCGCTGCGGCCGCCGCCGAAACCGGTCGAGCCGCCGCCGCTATAGCCACCGCCGGTGCCGCCACCCCCCGGGATCAGGCCACGCAGGCGATCCTGCCCACGGCGGAGCAGTTCCTCGAGGTTCGGCGGAGTCTTGCCGCCGCCGCCCCAGGGGCCGCCGCCGTTGCCGCCGGGTCGGCCCCAGGGACCCCCGCCGCCGCTCTGATTGCTCCAAGGCATCCTAGCCGTCGTCTCCCGCCTGTCCGCGCCCGGCCCGATCCCGGCGGGCGCCCCCCTTGGCCTGAACGGCCACGCTCGCCCGTCTAGTCCCGGATGGCCGGGCGATCCGGCCCCTCGCAGGCCTAGCGCATCGTCCTGGATATCGGAACCAGGACGACACGTAGGTCTTTGGTTTTGCATCATCTTTTTCCGAAAGCCGGAAACCGCCTCTCGGGATGATGCTCTAAGCGCTTGCACGGGCGCATCGTCCCGCAAGATGTGCAAGCCTGCGGTGAGCGCACGCACCCGATTGGCACCTGCGGGCGCGCCCCCCATGCTGTCAAGGCTGGCAGGTGGGCATGCGCGACGCCAAAGGCAAATGCGGCGGCGCGCCTCAGCGCACCCGATCCCAATCGACGAACGCGAACGCGTGCGCGTCGCGGGGACCCGCCGGGTGCTGCTCGCGGAAGGTCTCGCGGAAGCGGGCCCGGTCGAAATCCGGGAATCGCACATCGCCCTCCGGATCGGCCGCGACCTCGGTGAGGTGGAGCCGATCGGCCCGCGGAAGCGCGATTGCGTAGATCTCGGCGCCGCCCACCACCATCAGCTCCGGCCCGGCGGCAGCCGCCAGCGCGGAATCCCAATCGTGGACGGTCTCGGCGCCCTCCGCCCGAAAGGTACGGTCCCGGGTGAGCACCAGCGTGCGGCGGCCCGGGAGCGGTCGGCCGATCGAGTCCCAGGTCCTGCGGCCCATCAGCATCGGCTTGCCCAGGGTCAGGGCCTTGAACCGCTTCAGGTCGCTGGAGAGATGCCAGGCGAGGCCGTTGTCGCGGCCGATGACGCCGTTGCGGGCGATGGCCGCCACCAGCGCGACGATCGGGCTCATACCGCCACCGGGGCGGCGATGGCGGGGTGCGGGTCGTAGCCCGCGACGGAGACATCCTCGTACCGGAAGGCGAACAGGTCGCGGACCTCGGGATTGAGCCGCAGCTGCGGCAGCGGGCGCGGGGCGCGGGCGAGCAGGGTGCGGGTCTGCTCCAGGTGGTTCCGGTAGAGATGCGCGTCGCCGAAGGTGTGGACGAAGTCGCCGACGCCGAGCCCGGTCACCTGGGCGATCATGTGGGTGAGGAGCGCGTAGCTCGCGATGTTGAACGGCACGCCCAGGAAGGCATCGGCCGAACGCTGGTAGAGCTGACAGGAGAGCCGCCCGTCGCTCACGTAGAACTGGAACAGGCAGTGGCAGGGGGCGAGCGCCATCCGGTCGAGGTCGGCCGGGTTCCAGGCCGAGACGATCAGGCGGCGGGAGTCGGGGTTGCGGCGGATCTCGCCCAGCACCCAGGCGATCTGGTCGACGGTGCCGCCGCCGGGCTTCGCCCAGGAGCGCCACTGCTTGCCGTAGACCGGGCCGAGGTCGCCGGCCTCGTCCGCCCACTCGTCCCAGATCGTCACGCCATTCGCCCGCAGGGCGGCCACGTTGGTGTCGCCGGTGAGGAACCAGAGCAGCTCGTGGATGATCGAGCGCAGATGCAGACGCTTGGTGGTGACCAGCGGGAAGCCGGCCGACAGGTCGAAGCGCATCTGGTGGCCGAACACCGAGAGCGTGCCGGTGCCGGTGCGGTCGTCCTTGGCGGTGCCCGCGTCGAGGATGCGCCGGAGCAGGTCGTGATAAGCGTCCATCGGCCCTTCCTGCGCGCCGGCGCGGCGCCCGGCAAGCGCGCCGCCGACATATGCACCGCTCCGCTCAGGGCGGCCACAGCAGGTAGGTCACGAGGGCGAGGTTCGACCAGCCGTGGAGGGCGATGCCGGGCCAGAGCCGGCCGGTGCGCCAGCGCAGCCAGCCGAGGGCCAGGGCGAGGGGCAGGAGCGAGACGGGCCGGGCGAGCCCCCAGGACGAGACGTGGGCGGCCGCGAAGATCACGGCTGTGACCAGGATCGCCCCCGCCGGTCCCAGGGCCGCGTCGGCGCGGGCATAGGCCTCGCCGCGCAGCAGCAGTTCCTCGGCCACCGGGGCCAGGATCGTGAGATAGGCGAGCCATGCCGCCACAGCGGCCTGGCTCATGAACGGCGACAGCCGGACGTGCTGGCCGAAGCTCGCGCCGAACAGCTCCGCGGTGCCGGTCACCCAGGCGATGTGCAGCACCGGCCAGACCAGGAGCAGCCCCAGCAGCGCCACCGGCCGCATCCCGTTCTGGCGTTCCCGGTCGAGGGCGAGGCGGCGGCGCCACCCGGCCCGGTCCCGCCACCACGCGCCGCCGAGCACGAAGGCCGCGAGGAAGACCTGGCGCAGGGCGTCGACCGCGAAGGCCCGGTGGGCAAGTTCCACCGCGCTGAGGAACTGGCGCCGCTCCGGCGGCAGGAACGGGTCGATCCCGTTCCACAGGTCGAACCCGACGCGCACGCTCGCCAGCGAGAGCAGGCTCGCGGCGCCGAGGTAGAGGATGACGAGCCCGATCAGGACGGCGAGGCGCCCCATCGCCGACCAGACGCGCCCCGGCCGGGGGCCGTCGCCCGGGGACTGCGCGCTTCCCGCAACAGCCTCGCCGAGAGACTCGCCCTGAGACAGCGACGCGACACGATCGGGCTTCAAAACCGGACCGATCCCCTCTATATCTTGGGTGCCGGTCGCGAGGCCGGCTATGGCGATAAACGTTCTTCGCAATAAACCTATCGGACCCGGGGGCGGTACCCGGCGCCTCCACCCGAACCCAGGACATGCTGCCGCAAGGCGCGTGACGGGAGCCTGGGCTCCGGCGGGGGCGAAGTGAGGATCGACGAGGGCGTAAAGGTTGGACTTTCGCTCGGCATGGTTCCGCCGTTATCGGGCCTCTGCAACAGTTGCCAACGACAACTTTGCTCTGGTGGCGGTGGCCGCGTAAGCGGTCCCCAAGATCGATCTGAAGTCCTAGCGGGTAGCACCGCATAGGCGGGGTCCGGAGGCACCTGGTACCAAAAGCCTCCACTTCATTCCTCGGTCCGGCCATCCGCGGCGGGGCGCCGGGCACAGACCGGGCTAGAGCGCGACCGCAGATGGCAGACGACCTGATCCGCTACGATCTCCTGGTACAGGACGCCCTGCGCGGCGTCGTGCGCAAGGTGCTGACCGACGCGGCCCGCGAAGGGCTGATGGGGGAGCACCATTTCTACGTGTCATTCCGGACGGAGGCGCCCGGCGTGCGGATGTCGCAGGCCCTGCGCGAGAAATACCCGCAGGACATGACCATCGTCCTCCAGCACCAGTTCTGGGACCTCAACGTCACCGAGCACGCCTTCGAGGTCGGCCTGTCCTTCTCGGGCGTGCCGGAGCGGCTCCTGGTGCCATTCGACGCCCTGTCGGGCTTCTTCGACCCCTCCGTGCAGTTCGGCCTGAAGTTCGACCTGAGCGAGGCCGGCGAGACCCCCGAGGAGGCCAACACCGCCCCGGCCAAGTCCGGCCCGCGCGGCGCGGGCTCCGAGCCCGGCGAGGTCCGCCCCAAGGGCTCCGGTCTCGCCACGATCGGCGCGGCCGCGCCGAAGGGCCTGCCGGCCCCCGCTGCCCAGGGCGACAAACCCACCGGCAAGCCGGACGAGAAGGCCCCCCGCCCCGCCGCCAAGAAGGAGGGCGAGGAGGGCAGCGCCGAGGTCGTGAGCCTCGACGCCTTCCGCAAGAAGAGCTGAACTCTTCGGGTCAAATCGACGGCCCGGGGACTCAGGAGTGGACGAGGGGATCGCGCGGTTAGGGCTGTCGGCGAGCGAGCGGAAGCACCGCGCGAAGCGCTTCAGATTTTGGCCCTCGCCGTAGCCGTGTCGGCCCTCGGCCTCGGCTTCGGCGGTCTCTTCATTGCGTCACGGCTCTACGACCGCAAAACCCGTCAGCTTGAGGCGCGTCGGGGCGATGAGCGTACGTTCGAACGAAGGTCTGAAGGCTTACCCGATCGCCGGCATCGATCGCTCAGGACGACCCGCTCGATGATCGCCCGGAGAGCTGGCACGCGACACCGGCAGGATTTTAGACCGCGCCGACGCCAAGAGGCTTGTCGTGCCCTGTAGCTGATCACGGGCTCAGCAGTTTGACGCAGGCGGCGCCCGCGCCGAAGAACGCCGCCGCTGCCGCCATGCCGGCCAAAGCGATGGAGAGCGGGGCCAGGACCCGGTCCCGACCGAGCTTCAGCGTCCCGGCGCGCAGCTTCGCTGCCACGGCCTGAAGCTTGGTCTGCTCGTCGATGAGCTTACGCTGCTCGGCCTTGAACGTTTCCGTTTCGGCATTGGAGCGCAGGACGCGGGCGACCTGCTCGGCGTAGCCCAGCGTGGCGGGAGCAAGGGTATTGGCCATCGCGGTTCGTGCCTGAGCCCAGCCTGAGCGAATCTTTCGTCTCGGTCAGCGCTGTGAGAACGCATCGGGAACCCGTCGACCCGCTCAGGCCCGTCCCTCGGCCTCCATGCGCAGCCCGTGCTCCGGCCGCAGCGTCACCCGGTGGAGCGGCGTGACCGGTGGGTGATCCGCCGGCAGGTGGAACCGCACCGCCCGCACGATGTGCGCCAAGAGGATCACCGCCTCCTGAACCGAAAAGCTCTGGCCGATGCAGACCCGCGGTCCGGCGCCGAACGGCAGATAGGCGAAGCGCGGGATGCTGTCGCGGTTCTCGGGCAGGAACCGCTCCGGCACGAAGGCCTCGGGATCCTCCCACAGCAGATGGTGCCGATGGAGCACCCAGGGCGCCACCATCACCAGCGAGCCCCGCGGCACCTTGATCCGGCCGAGCCGGTCGTCCCGGACCGCCTGCCGGCTGAGGAACGGCACCGGCGGGAACAGCCGCATCGCCTCCTCGATCACCGCCCGGGTGAAGGGCAGCCGCTCCACGGCGAAATCCCCCGGCCCCGCGGCATCGACCTCGGCCTCGATCCGCGCCTGCGCGGCGGGATCCTGCGACAGGCAGTAGAGCGTCCAGGTCAGGGAATTGGCCGTGGTCTCGTGGCCGGCGGCGATGAAGGTGACGATGTTGGCCTTCACGGCGAGATCCGAGAGGCCGGTGCCGGTCTCGGGATCCTGCGCCGCCAGCAGCAGGGTCAGCAGGTCCCGGGGCGCCTCCCCCTGCGCCATCAGCCCCTTGCGCCGGGCGATCAGTTCGTCGACCACCTCGGCGAAGAAGCGCCCGGCCGGCCGCGCCCGCAGGCGGCCGATCCGCGGCACGAAATCGGGCACGCCGAACACGTCGAGGGGGTCGATCGGCCCCACCGCCTCCAGGAAGCGCGTGATGGCGCGGCCCAGCGCGTCCGGGTCGCCCGGCAGCCCCTGCGTGAAGATCGTCCGTTCCAGCACGTCCAGGGTGACCCGGGTCATCTCCAGGGCGACGTCGACCCGCTTGCCGGCCCGGCGGGCGAGGCGCCGCCCGAGCTTGGCGCCGGCGGCATTCATGGCCTCGGAAAAACCCTGGACGGTGCGGGCGTTGAAGATCGGCGCCAGGGTCCGGCGCTGGAGCCGCCACTCGTCGCCCTCGGCGCTCAGCAGGCCGTTGCCGAGCCCCGGGGCCAGGACCCGCCGCTGGAGGTCGTCCTTGCGGTAGCCGTCGGCGTTCTCGACGAGCAGGTAGCGGATCAGCGCCGGGTCGCTCACCACGGTGATCCGGCCCATCGCGCCCTCGGCCGCCACGACCGGCAGCTTGAAATGCACGTCCATCCAGGTGGTGATCGGGTTCTTCCGCGCCGCCCGCAGGAACTCGAACAGGCCCAGCGGCTCGCGCAGCGGCGGCGGCACGGCGGGGCGGAACCGGGTGACGGGCTCGGGGAGATCGATCGTCGCGCTCATCGGCTCCTTCCGGCGGGAACAGAGCCCCGCCCTTGTCGGTGCGCCGGGGAAAACCGGCATCGCGATTCACCCGCGCCTCATTTAAGTAGGCACCGCACTGCACCAGACGTAGAGGCCACGATGTCGCCCACCGAGACCGCCACCCGCACCGAGTCCGACACCTTCGGTCCGATCGAGGTCCCGGCGCATCGCTACTGGGGCGCGCAGACCCAGCGCTCGATCCAGAACTTCAAGATCGGCACCGACCGGATGCCGGCGCCGCTGGTGCACGCGCTCGGCCTCGTGAAGCAGGCCGCCGCCCTGGTGAACAAGGATCTCGGCGCCCTGGAACCGAAGCTCGCCGACGCCATCGCGGCCTCGGCCGCCGAGGTGGTGGAGGGCCGCTACGACGACGAGTTTCCGCTCGTCATCTACCAGACCGGCTCGGGCACCCAGTCCAACATGAATGCCAACGAGGTGATCGCCAGCCTCGCCAACGAGCGGCTCGGGGCTAAGCGCGGCGGCAAGTCCCCGGTCCACCCGAACGACCATTGCAACCGCGGCCAGTCCTCCAACGACACCTTCCCCACCGCCATGCACATCGCGGTGGCGCGGGAGATCCAGGGCCGCCTCCTGCCGGCCCTGAGCCACCTGCACACGGCCCTCGACGCCAAGGCCCGGGCGTTCGCCTCGATCGTCAAGATCGGCCGCACCCACCTGCAGGACGCGACCCCGGTCTCCCTCGGCCAGGAATTCTCCGGCTATGCCGCGCAGGTGGCTCTGGGCGGGGCGCGCGTCGCCGCGACCCTGCCGGGCGTGCTGGCGCTGGCCCAGGGCGGCACCGCGGTCGGCACCGGCCTCAACGCCCACCCGGAATTCGCCGACCGGTTCGCCGCCAAGGTCGCGGAACTGACCGGGCTGTCCTTCACCTCGGCCGAGAACAAGTTCGAGGCGCTGGCCACCCACGACGCCCTGGTGTTCACGCAGGGCGCGCTCGCCGCCCTCGCCGCCGGCCTGTTCAAGATCGCCCAGGACATCCGCTTCCTCGGCTCCGGCCCGCGCTCCGGCCTCGGCGAGCTGTCCCTGCCCGAGAACGAGCCCGGCTCCTCGATCATGCCCGGCAAGGTCAACCCGACCCAGTGCGAGGCGCTGACCATGGTCTGCGCCCAGGTAATCGGCAACGGCACCACGGTGAGCTTCGCCGGCAGCCAGGGCAATTTCGAGCTCAACGTGTTCAAGCCGGTGATCGCCAACGCGGTGCTGCAGTCGATCCGGCTGCTCGCCGACGCGGCGGTGAGCTTCACCGACAATTGCGTGGTCGGCATCAAGGCGAACGAGGACAAGATCGCCGACCTGATGAGCCGCTCCCTCATGCTGGTGACGGCGCTCGCCCCCTCGATCGGCTACGACAAGGCCGCCGAGATCGCCAAGACGGCGCACAAGAACGGCACGACCCTCAAGCAGGAGGCCCTGCGCCTCGGCTACGTCACCGAGGCGGAGTTCGAGCGCGTGGTCCGGCCGGAGACCATGCTGGCCCCCAGCGCCGACTGATTTTTTTTGGGATCTGGCCGGCGCGTCTCTCATGCGCCGGTCGCCACCATCGGGAGGCGATCCGTGGCTGAGATCATCAACCTGCGTCAGGTCCGCAAGGCGAAGGCCCGCGCCGGGGCCGACGCGAAGGCCGAGGCCAACCGGATCGCCTTCGGGCAGCCGAAGAAGGCCAAGACCCTCCAGCAGCGGCGCAAGTCCCTGGAGATCGAGCGCCACGAGGGCCATCGCCTCGACCGGCGCGAGCCGGATCCCGATTCGGCGGAATGACCGGTCCCTCCGTGGGCGCGGGCGTCACCAAGCGCTCCGTGATGATCGCCGGGCACCGCACCAGCATATCCCTGGAGGAGCCGTTCTGGGCGGCGTTGCGCGAGGTCGCGGCGGCCCGGGGCCAGTCGGTCCAGGCCCTCGTCGGGGCCATCGATGCCGGGCGCGGCGGGCAGAACCTGTCCTCGGCGATCCGGGTGTTCGTGCTGGACGCGGTGCGCCGGCCGCCGCTGCAGCAAACGTGAGCGCCCGCGGGCCGGCTTGGCCTTTCAGGCTGCGGCGTTGTGTGACATCCCCATGACAAGACCACGCAGGAAGCACGACTCATGACCACCCGAGAACCGCTGCTCAAGCCCGTCCCGATCGCCGAGTTGCGGCCGACCCAGATGACCGTGGGCTACCGGGAAGTCGCGGAGAAGCGGCGCCGCTGGCGGGCCTATGACGGCGACAAGAAGCGGGAATTCCTCGGTGCTCACCAGATCCCGACGGTGCTGGGCCCCAAGAAGCGCCACTACGTCGTCGATCATCACCACCTCTCCCGCGCCCTGCAGGAGGAGGGCGTCAAGGATGTGCTGGTGACGGTGATCGCCGACCTGCACCATCTCGAGAAGGACGCGTTCTGGACGGTGTGCGATCACAAGTCCTGGGTCTATCCCTACGATGCCGAGGGGGTGCGCCGCGACTTCAAGGACCTCCCGAAGACGATCGCCGACCTCGCCGACGATCCCTTCCGCAGCCTGGCGGGCGAATTGCGCCGGGCCGGCGGCTTCGCCAAGGACACGACGCCGTTCAGCGAGTTCCTGTGGGCGGATTTCCTCCGGCGCAACATCAAGGAGAAGCGTGTCGAGCACGATTTCTCGGCGGCGATGGAGAAGGCCATGGCGCTGGCCAAGTCCAAGGATGCCGGCTACCTGCCCGGCTGGTGCGGCCCCTCGGAGGGCTGAGGCGCCCTCGGATCCCCCGATAGGGCGCCGCGTCGCCGCGGCGGTGGATCTGTTCCTCCCGGGCGCCGTCCGTGGCCGGATCGGTGTCCTCGGGGCTGCGGGCCGGGGCGGCGCACATCTGGGCCGATCGCCCGGTCGCCGTCATCGGTGCTGCCCGAGCTGTCGTGCGCGTCTGCCCGAAAAACGCCCCTTGCTGGGGCCACGTTCCGGCGCGCGCCCGCGCCCGCCCTCCCGATGACGGACGAACAGCCCCGCATGCCGATGCCGCGCCCTGCCATCCCTCTGGCCAAGAGCCTGATGCTCGCCGCCCTGCTCCTGCCCGCCGCCGCGCACGCCCAGGACCTCGGCAGCGTCAACCCGAAGCCCCTGCCGCCGCTGGAGCATCCGGACGCCCCATCGACCCCCGCCAAGGCCCTGTTCGGGCGCGTCACCCGGGGCTCGTCCGGGCCGGCCCATATCTACGGGTTCTACGCCAAGGGCTGCTTCGCCGGCGGCGAGGCCCTGCCGCTGGACGGGCCGAGCTGGCAGGTCATGCGCCCGTCCCGCAACCGGATGTGGGGCACGCCGTATCTTGTCACCTTCCTGGAGCGGCTGTCGCAGAAGGCCGGCCGGGTGGGCTGGCCGGGGCTGCTCGTCGGCGACATGGCCCAGCCCCGGGGCGGCCCGATGATCACGGGCCACGCCTCGCACCAGATCGGCATCGACGCCGATGTCTGGCTGACGCCGATGCCCGATCACCGCATGAGCCGGGCGGAGCGCGAGGAGACCTCGGCCACCGACATGGTCCGGCCCGACCGGCTCGACATCGACCCGCAGGTCTGGACTCCGACGCATCTGCAATTGATCAAGCTCACCGCCGAGCAGCCGGAGGTGGAGCGCATCTTCGTCAACGCGGCGATCAAGAAGGCGCTCTGCCGCGAGGCCGCGGGCAGTTCCTGGATGTCCAAGGTGCGACCGATGTACGGGCACAACTACCACTACCATATCCGGCTCTCCTGCCCGGCCGGCCAGGAGGATTGCCAGCCGCAGGCCCCGCCCCCGGGCGGCGACGGCTGCGACGACCTCGGCTACTGGTTCTCGGACGCGGTGCTCCATCCCAAGCCCGCCAAGACGCCGGCCAAGCCGAAGCCCGCCATGACCATGGCGGCCCTGCCGGCCGCCTGCCGGACGGTGCTCAAGGCGCCGTGAGGCGATCGGCGGCGGTTCGCGAACCGGGCATGCCGTGCTAACGCCCCGGAATGCCCCGCTGGCTTTTCCTCATCCTCGCCACCGCCGTCGCCCTCTCGGTCCTGGGCAGCGTGCTGATCGTGCTGCGCAGCCCGAACAGCACGCCGCCCCTGGGGGGCAGCGCCCCCGCGGCGGCAGGCGCACCGCCGCGGCCCGGCGGCAACCCGTGAGGCTCAGGCCGCGACGCCGGTCCCCACCGGGCAGCTGACGCCGGTGCCGCCCAGGCCGCAATAGCCGCTGGGGTTCTTGGCGAGGTACTGCTGGTGGTAGCCTTCCGCGAAGTAGAACTGCTCCAGCGGCCGGATCTCGGTGGTCACGTCCGGGTAGCCGCGCGCCTGCAGGGCCTCGGCATAGGCCGTCCGCACCGCCCGGGCGGTCGCCTCCTGCGCCGGACCGGTGGTGTAGATCCCCGACCGGTACTGCGTGCCGACATCGTTGCCCTGGCGCATGCCCTGGGTCGGGTTGTGGCTCTCGAAGAAGGTCCGCAGCAGCGCGTCCAGCGGCAGGACCGCCGGGTCGAAGGCGACCAGCACCACCTCGTTGTGGCCGGTCTGGCCGGAGCAGACCTCTTCGTAGGTCGGGTTCGGGGTTAAGCCGCCGGCATAGCCCACGGCCGTCACGAACACGCCCTGCGGCACTTGCCAGAACCGGCGCTCGGCGCCCCAGAAGCAGCCGAGCCCGAGGACGATCGTCTCGGTGCCCGGCGGATAGGGCCCCTTGAGCGGGTTGCCGTTGACGTAGTGGGTCTCGGCGGTCGGGAGCGGCGTCGGGCGGCCGGGCAGGGCGTCGGCGGGGCTCGGCATCTCGGGGCGCTTGCGGAACAGGAACATCGGCTTGCCTTCCGGTCACTCGGGTCCCGCCAATATGGGGACGCGCCCGTCGACGAGAAAGCTTCCGGGCTCTTCGAAGCGCGAAACCTAGACGAAGGACTGGACCTCGCTGACGATTTCCGGCTTGTAGCCCGCAGGGGGCGGCCCGGGTGCCGCCATGCGGGGGCGGGGCCGGATGGAGACGGGCGGGAGTGCCACGGGCCACGTGCCGGACAACCTCAAGATGGAGGCGCACCGGGGCGATCCCTTCGCGGCGGCCGTCCGCGCGACCCGGATGCCGATGATTATCACGGACCCGCGGCAGCACGACAATCCGATCGTGTTCGTGAACGACGCCTTCCTGAAGCTCACCGGCTATACCCGGCTCGACGTGACCGGCCGGAACTGCCGCTTCCTCCAGGGGCCGGAGACCGATCCGGCGGCCGTCGACCGGCTCCGCGACGCCATACGGCAGCAGGCGGACATCCGGGTCGATCTGGTCAATTACCGCAAGGACGGCTCGACCTTCCACAACGCGCTCTATGTCGGGCCGGTGCGGGATGCGGCCGGCACGGTCGTCTACTACTTCGCCTCGCAGATCGACGTGAGCGAGCGCTACGCCCTGACCGCCGAGATCGAGCGGCTGAAGGGCGAGCTCGCCGAGGCCAGGGCCCGGCTCGACGGGCGATAGGGGCGCGGCGCGCTCAGGGCTTCGTCAGGAAGCCGATCGGCTCACGGCCGGGCTGGCCGAGCCAGAGCAGCACCGCCCCGAGCCCCAGCCCGATCAGCGAGGCCGGCGCCAGGGTGAGCGGCAGACCCAGCACGTGCCACAGCCAGGGTGCCGCCCCCTCGACGCTGCCCTGCAGGGCGCCGGCCCGGTCCTTGAACAGGGTGGCGATCACCTCGGAGAGCGCCGTCACCCGCAGGCCGTTATTGGCGATGGAGCGGGCACCGTCATAGACCAACGCGACGAAGCCGCCGGCCATCAGCAGGAAGCCCAGGACGCGGACCAGGAAGCGGAGCATCGCGGATTCTTCCGAAGCCTTCTTGCGCGCCCGGCCGGCGCCCGCCCAGGGAGTATGAGGCCGGGCCGCCGGGTGCAAGGGCGGCCACGGGTCGTGGGCTCCGCGCGGCGAAGCGTCGACCCCGCGCGGTTGCCGGTCCGGGGAGCCCGTGTCACAGGGGCGGGCGGCGGCGGGCCGTGGGGGAAGAACGGTCGGTCTTGGACGCGCGTGCGAAACAACTCGGCCTCGTGATCTTCGATTGCGACGGCGTCCTGGTCGACAGCGAGCCCCTGAGCCTCGCCTGCCTCACCGCCGGCCTCGTCCGGATCGGCGTGGCGATCGACCTCGCCACCGTGCGGAGGCGCTTCACCGGCATGGCGATGCCCTCGATCATGGCGCAGGTCGCCCAGGATTACGGGGTCACGGCGCCCCCGGATTTCGTCGCGGCGGTCAAGGAAGAGACCCTGGCGCTGTTCGATGCGGACTTGAAGGCGATGCGCGGCGTCGCCGCGGCGGTCGCGGCCCTCGGCCTGCCGTCCTGCGTGGCCTCGAGCAGCGATCCGGTGCGCCTGCGCCATTCCCTGACGCTGACCGGGCTGCTGCCTCTGTTCGGCGCGCACGTCTTCTCCTCGTCCCAGGTGGCCCGCGGCAAGCCCTTCCCGGACCTGTTCCTGTTCGCCGCCGCCCGCATGGGGGTCGCCCCCGGGGCCTGTCTGGTGATCGAGGACAGCGTGCCCGGCGTCACGGCCGCCCGGAGCGCCGGCATGCGGGTCGCCGGGTTCACCGGCGGCGGTCATTGGGGCCACGACCCCGCGGGGGCCGACCTCGTGCGCGCCGGCGCCGCCCCGATCTTCTCGGATTTCTCCGATCTCGCGGCCATCGTCGAAGGCGCCTGACGGATCCCGTCTCCCCGGAGCCCGATCGGGGCCGCGCCCCTGCCAGAGGGGCCCCGAAAAACGGAATTCGGTTCCGTTGACGGGGCGCGGCGGCGGCGCCATCTTCGGTGGTGCCGCGGAGGGGTCGTCCCCGCCGCAGCCGCGGTGATTTGAGAAGCGTCGCTTGCGCCGCGTCATCAAACGCTAAAGCACTGCGACGGCCCCAGCGCCGCGCGGTCCTTCAGTCTGGAGGACATCCGATGTCGAGCCGGCTTCACCCCGACGCCCACGCGCTCCCGAACGCGCCCTGCTCCCGCGCTCAAGACCGGCGCTGTCGACGCTAGCGCGCCGACCATCATGCAGCAGTCATCGCGTTCCGGCATGGCTTCACGCCGGCCCAGGGAGTTCCAAGTGCCATGCACAGTCTCTTCACAGAGCCCACGCCCGGCGACCGCCTTACCCCCGCCGAGCTGCCGTCGCCGGCTGAGCCGCCGCGGGTGATCGAGATCGGCGAGATCACCGCCGGGATCGCTGTGCCCGAAGGGCGCGGGGTGCGGTTCTTCTCGTCCGCCCGCGATTTCGACGGGCTCGACGGGGCCCTGTTCCGCACCGCCGAGCAGGCGGCCCGCGCGGCCCGGGCGCGGATGCGCCCCCGGGCTCAGGCCGACGCCCGGCAGGCTCAGCCCCGCCTCCGCCGGGCCTGACCCGAGCGACCGGCGCGTCGGCCCCGCCCGGATGATCCGGCCGGGCGGTCTACCGGCCGCACTCGTCGCGGGTGCGCTTCATGGCTTCGGCGAAGCCGCCGAGGGCGTATTCGTCGCTCGTCGGGTTGCCGCGCATCGAGGTGGTCTTGATGACGAGCTTCGGGTTGCGGGCGCTCATTTCGGAGACGACCCGTCCTTCCTCGGCGGGGTTCTGCAGCCACGCGTTCCCGTCCTTCACCACGAGGCCGTAGCGGCTGGCGCCGAGATTGAGGCTCGGATCGGTGGGCGCGGCGGCCGAGCCGGGCTTGAGTTGCGCGGCCGCGGGCTTCGACGGGAAGCCCAGCATCACCGCCACCTCGTTCTGGACGTTCTCGCCCTTGCGCACGCTCACGAACAGGTAGGCGGTGTCGCGCTTCAGGGTCTTGGGCGAGCGCGTCTGCGGCTGCGCGATGGCGTAGCAGAGCTTGCCGCGGCCGTCGCCGTTCACGAACACGTTCCAGTCGCCGAAGATCGCCACAGGCGTGGCCTGCTGCATGCCGGGGGGCGTGGCCGGCTTCCGCTCGGCGCGGCTCGGCCGCTGGCGGCCGCGCCGGCGCCCGCGCGTGGCAGGGGCGGCATCGTCGCCGCTCGTATCGGGGGCGGCCTCCTGCGCCTGGGCCACCGTCGCGGCCAGGCCGGCCGCGCCGACCAGGCCTCCGGGGAGGCCGGTGACGAGCCCGGATGAGAGCAGGATGAGGGCTCCGGCCGGGAGCAGGCGGGGGACGCGGACCATCTTCACTTCCTGACGACGGGCGGCCTCATCAGGAGCCGCACCGGGGACGAGGATTAGTGAAGCTTGCGTAAAACGTCGGCAAGATGGCGAGGCGGCTCAGCCGAGCTCAGATCGCCCAAGCCTCCGCGGCCTGGGCGGCGATCACGACGGCCACCGCGGCGACCGGCTCGACCGCCGCACCAACAGGGCAGGGCACCGCGTTCGGCTGAGCCGGGGCGGCGCGTTTGCGGGGCGGGTCGTTGTACGGGGTGTTGTATCCCTTCCGCACGGCCGCCCAGTAGCAATCCCGCGCCAGGTCCGAGCCCGTGAGGGCGGCGTCGATCATCGCTGTCGCCCACGCCGCGAGATCCGGTACCTCGTCCGGCTTCAGCCAACTCTCGACATGCATCCGGCGCACTCCGTTCCACACGGCGAAGCTTGTACCTGATCGGACTTAGCCAGATGGTGAACGCGCGGCGCCGGAGATGGTTGCGCTGCACAATTCCGGTTCGTGCCTGTGGGTAAGCGGGATGCTGGCCAACCAGACCGCCCGGGCCACCGACGGGATCGCGGCCCAGATCGGCGGGATCCAGGGGGCGACCCTGGACGCGGTCCTGGCGATCACCAGGATCGTCACGCGGATCACCGACCGCGATGGCGTGTCGGCCGCCCTCACGGCATGGGCGCCGTGAACAGGGTCCCGGCGGTCGAGGGTCTGAACGCAATCCGCTTGGCTATCTGAGCGGCTGGTTCCGACCCAACCGAGCCGCCCGGACCGCCGTCGGCGCTTCTCCAAAGCGGCTCTTCGTCAGCCCTCCGGCAACTTCGGCTTGGGGTGGGCAGCGGCGGTTGAAATCGGATCCGTTGATATCGGTTCTCAGCCCTGTAGCCCACAAATTGACGCCAGCCTGGGCCCACTGTTACGTCCCCAGCATCTGAACCTGGATGCCCGTCAAAGGCTGAGCTTGGGCCTTATCGCGTACCTGACAAGGATTATCGTTCTGGCCGTCATGCTGACGGCCGGCGGCGTTGTTGCGTCCGCGCAGGCTCACGAAGGCCATGGCGGAACCCACGCTGTCAGGCACGACCATTCGGGAGACGTCGGCGCCGCTGCGGGGGGTGTCGCGGCCGCGGCTACCATCGGGGCGAGTGCCATCCACCACGGGTGTCCCGACGGGAGCCCTGGTTGCCCGTCCTGCAACCTTGGGTCAGCGTGCTGCTCACCAGCCGTGACCGGTGACGTCGCCGGTCTCGCGGGTCCGAGCGATCGTGGTTGCCGGATCGCCTTCCCAGAGCCGCCGGTCCTGTCCGGGCGCGAGCCCGAGCGTCCGGCTGAGCCCCCGAGACCGCTCGGCGCCTGAGCCGCCGCCGGCGCGGGTCGTCGCGGCGCATCTCCGACCCTCCCAATTCTTCGCCCGGGATCCGCCGTCGAGCGGCCGATGGGGCGTATGCCATAGGACGTACCATGCGATATCTTATTGCCGCAGCCACGCTGCTGGCCGCCACCACGGCTGCGTGGGCCCAGCACCATGGTCACGACGCCAGACCGAAACCGGCCGCGGCGCAGACACCGGCCACGCAAGAGTTCGTGGCGGCCCATCATAGGATGATGGCGGCGATGGAACAGCCGTACACGGGCGATCCGGACGCGGATTTCCGCATCCAGATGATCCCGCACCACCAGGGCGCCATCGACATGGCTCGGGTTGCGCTGAGCCGTGCCAAGGACCCGTGGACGCGTCAGCTCGCCGAGGCAATCATCGTCGAGCAGCAGCGCGAGATCTACGACATGCGCAACTGGCTGGCCCGGCACGGCTACGCCGCGCCTCCCGGTGGCGAGCCGGTCCATGTGATCGGTTGGAACTCCTACCGGACCCTGCCGCCGAGTGAGGGCTCCCTGGAGGAGACACAGGGCCGGTCGTGGGCTCCTGGGTCGGGGCTGCCTGAACAAGGCCGGTAGCCGAAGATTGTCACGGCGGGATGGTAACGTCCCGCCGTGTTCAAAGGCTGGCCCTGAAACTATCGTCAGATGTGATGAATGAGATATAACACCTTTTCTTTGGGCGACGCGCGGGCGCGAAGATGACCTCCGCTTCAAGTCGTTGCTTCTCGAAAGCGGACTGGCGGACATCGCCAAGGCCAAGCTGGTTGAGTGCAGACCCCGGAATGATGCCGTGGCGGTGACAGACCGGGCTTTGTCCGGGACGATGCCCTAACCGTGGCCCGCCCGGGCGACCAGTTCGCGCAGCGTCCGGCCCGTGGCCGCGCCGGTGACCGGCAGCTTGGCGCCGCGCTCGAACGTCTCGATCGCCGCCCGGGTGCCCGGACCCATCGCGCCGTCCGGCTTGACCGCGTAGCCGAGCTTCGACAGGGCCCGCTGGGCCCGCAGCACCAGATCCGCGTCCGGCGCGGGCTTCGTCTTGAGGGTCGGCTTCGCGGCGGTCCGGGCCGGGGCGGCCTTCGGAGTCACCGACGCGGTGGTCTCGTCGGCGCGGATCAGCGCGCCGATCGCGTCCCGGGGCTCCGGCTTGGCGGGGGCTGGCGGCGCGGAGCGCTCCGGTTCGGTGCGGACCGGCTCCCGCGCGATCTCGCGCACCGGCTCCCGAACGGCCTCCCGCGCGGCGGGCGCCTTCTGGGCGAGCTTGGGCAGGATCGGGGCCGGATGGCGCCCGGCCTGGTAGCCGAGGGCGTTGACGCAGATGAATCCCGCCGCGCCCAAACCCACGAGGCTGCCGAGGACGGTGCCCGGGCTGTTCCGGCAGGTGGTGCCGGTCGCCCGCAGGGCACCGACGAGGACGGACCGCCAGTCGCCGGGGACCGCGGCGCGGCGCAGGGCGGGGCGACGCGCGCGGCCGGCTTCGCCCGGTACGGTGATCTCTCGGTAGCCTGACATCGGGTCTCCTTCCGGGGGATCTGTGGCTCAGCCGGTGCGGCGCAGGACCGAACCCGACGGGGCCGACTCGGGGCCCGGTTCCGCGTCGAACAGGCCGAGCGGCAGGCGCACCACGCGGCGCGGCGGGGGGGCGCCCCGCACGGCGGTGCGGATCGGGGCCGGGCTGCCTTCGGACGCCGGCGTCCGGCACAGGCGGGGCAGGGTCACGGTGACCACGGTGCCGGCCTGCGGCGCGCTCTCGATCAGCACCGCGCCGCCGTGCAGGCCGACCAGGCCCTGGACCACCGAGAGGCCGAGGCCAGTCCCCTCGTGGGGGCGCTTGTAGCCGCCGGCCCCGGCCTGGAAGAACGGCGTCCCGAGCTTGGGCAGGTCCTCGGCGCCGATCCCGAGCCCGGTATCGGCGACGACGATGTCCAGGCCGTCGATGCCGCCGCGCAGGGACAGGTCGACCCGGCCGCCGCGCGGGGTGAACTTCACGGCGTTCGAGATCAGGTTGATCAGGATCTGCCGGCAGGCGCCGGGGTCGGCGGTGATCTCCACCGGGCCGGAGGCGGAGACCGCGAGGGTGAGGCCCGCCGCCTCGGCCTTGAGGCGCATCAGGTCGCAGCAGGACCGCAGGAGCGACGCGATGTCGAAGGTCTCCGGCGCGTAGTCGAAGTTGCCGCTCTGGATCCGGCTCATGTCGAGGAGCGTGTTGACGACGCCGAGGAGGTGGTGGCCGGAGGCGCCGATGATCCCGGCATAGTCCCGCGCCTGGTCGGGGCCGAGGCTGAGGGCGCCTTCCCCCGCCAGCACCTCGGAGAAGCCGATGATCGCGTTGAGCGGCGTGCGCAGCTCGTGGGTGACGTTGGCCAGGAACCGGCCCTTGATCGCGTCGGCCCGCTCGGCCTCGGCGCGGGCGCGCTCCAGCTCCTCGGCGTGGCGGTGGTGCTCGGTCATGTCGCGGGTCACCGCCACCACCGCCAGGGCGGCGTCGTGGGACCCGTGCAGGATGCGGTGGGCGCGCATCTCCGCGTGGATCAGGCGCGCCCCGTCGGTCCGGCCGGCGCCGGCCTCCACGTGCAGGCGCAGCGGCAGGGTGGCGGGCCGCCCGGTCGCGGCGACGTCGCTCACCGCCTTGAGGAAGGCCGGCCGGTCCGCCACGTGGACCCGCTCCAGCAGGCCGTGGCCGCACAGCCGCGCCGGCGCGCTGCCGAGCAGCCGGGTCGCCGAGACCGAGGCCTCCAGCACGCGGCCGTTGCGGTCGTGCCAGGTCACGAGATCGTCGATCGCCGAGAGCAGCAGCCGGTCCCGGGCCTCGTTGTCGCGCAGCCGGGCGCGCCACGCCCCCTCGTTGCGCAGGTGCTCGAGCACCTGGGCGGCGACGTGGCCGATCGCCGTGATCGCGAAGGCCGGCAGGGCGAGGCCGGCGGAGATGTCCATGACCGGCAGGGCGCCCGCGACGGCGCCGAGCCCGACCACCGCCAGCACCCCGAGGATCGCCATGGCGGCGGCCGCGACCGTCGCGCGCAGCGATCCGGAGACCAGCGCCTCCACGGGGATCGCCACCAGCCAGACCGCGGCCGGGGAGGCGGTGCCCCCGGTGATGCTCGCCAGCGCCACCACGACCCCGGTCAGCCCCGCCGCGGAGACCGCGTGGGCGAGCCACAGGGATCCGGTGCGGACGAGCAGCACGGCGGCGAAGACCGGCAGCAGCAGGCTCGCGATCGTCAGCACCTCGACGCCCGACGGCACCCCGCGCCAGAGCAGGTAGGGCGGCAGCGCGGCCATCATCACGGCGCCCGTGGCGAGGCGCGACACCAGGAAGCGCTGGTGGCGGGCCCGGGCGGCCGCGTCGTCCGCGACGGTGGCGTGAACCAGCCCCGCGAGACGGTCGTCGATCAAGGAAGTCAGGACTTTTTTAATGGGCAAGGCTGGCACACGCCGCGATGTATGCGTTTCCGCATCCCTCGCGCCTCCGGTTCGACTTCGAACGACTTCCGGACGGTCGCAGAGCCGGCTTAAACGAGTGTTGCGCGACTTGCCCGAACGGTCAGGATGCTTTCCGCGAGGTAACCAAGCGTTCTGAGACAAGCTTCATTCACCATCGCGCGCGAAAGCCCGAACCGGTTGAGGGCCGGTTCACGAAACCCGTCGAATCCTCGCATCCGCGCCCCGTCCCGAAGGCCGGCCTTCGGGCTGAGCGGCGCGCGACACCGAGCGGAGAGACGAATCCATGACCGTCCTGCTGCGCGCCGTTCTGGTGATCGGCGTGCTCTCGTATCTCGCGCTGATGCGGAGCGGCGCCGATCCCGCCGGCGAGGCCCGCAAGCTCGCCGGGGCGGTGCCGGGCGCCGCGGCGGCGCTGCCGGCGGCCCTCGACGCCCTCCCGCCCGAGAGCGGTGAGCGGGCCGTCCGCGCCGTGCTCGCCCGGGGCCTGATGGCGGAACTGAGCCGCCGGGCCGGGGAGCCCCCGGCCTCGATCGACACCCTCGAGGAGGCCGACAGGCAGCCCGCCTGGCGGGGCGTCGCCCCCCGCTGACGGCTCTCTGGTCAGCCCGCCTTCGCGCTGGACGCGACCCCCGCCCGCCCCGGTGCGGGCGCGCGCTGCCCGGCTCCGCGTTCGGCGCCCTGGCGCAGCTTGGCCTCCGGTCCGTGCAGCGGCTGGTGCGGCTCGCTCCGCACGCGCTCGGCGAGCGGCCGGTCGAGGAGCGCCGCGACGAGGTCCCGGGCCGCCGGCCGGCTCACGGTGCGGAACAGGCGGACGAGGTCGGAGACGCGCTCGGCGGAGCGCGCCACCCCCTGGTTGAGGGTGAGGAAGACGTAGACCCCCTCCTCTTCGTGCAGGCCGGCGGCGCGCAGGCCCAGGGTCAGGAGGTCGTAGCGGGCGCTGGCGTCGGCCACCACGGTGAGGAAATCGCGCGGCAGGCCGAGGCCGTCCGCCAGGGCCGCCACGAAGGCGCCGACATCGTGCGCCGCCGAGAGCCCGGTCAGGACCGCGCCGAGGTCGCGGGGCGGCGGCGGGCACGGGCGCAGGGCGGCGGTCGCCTCCACGGCCCGGCCGATCACCGCGCGGCGCATCGGGTCGGCGTGCAGGTAGAGGGGCACGAGATCGGCCGCGGAGACGTCGGGGCGCACCAGGAGCAGCCGGGCGAGGTCGGCGGCGCCGCGGCCCCGGTCCACGAGCCGGGTCAGGGCGGCGCCCCAGAGGGTGATGCCGAGGTTGGCGGCCAGCGCCCGGTCGATCTCGGGCCGGCCCTCCCGGGAGAGGTCGTCCACCGCCTCGCGGCTCAGCCCGGCCCGGGCGGCGATGCGGGCGGCGATGTCGGAGCCATCGGCGAGGGCGGCCTCGATCAGGCCGCGGCTCAGCACCGGGGCCAGCTCCACCACCGCGTCGCGGGCGCCGCCGCCCCGGAACGCGAGCGCCTGCAGGACCGCCGGCGGCGTCTCGGGGCAGGGGGCGAGCTTTCGGGCGACCACCCGGGCCGTCTCCTCGTCCACCGTGGGGATCAGCCCGCAGGCCAGGGACTCGAAGATCTCGATCGCGTTCCGGTCCCGCACCGATGCCCGCACGAACAGATCGGTCTGCACCCGCAGGATCACGGGCTTGAGATCGAGATTCTCGATGCGTGAGAGTTCGAGGAGCCCGGACAGGTCCGGCGGAGCATCGACGGATGAGGGCATGGAGGATCGGTTTACGCAGGACTGCAGTAAGCTCACGCTAACTGCATCGACGTGAATCGACCTTTAAGGCGGCGCTGACGGGACCGTGCCGTCCTGCACCATCGCGGGCCACGGGCGGCGCACCCGCACCGCCGGTCACCGTCCGGCGCGGGGCCTCAATGCGTCAGCCAGAGCCCCAGCGCGAGCGCCACCGCCACCAGGACGATGACCCCGACGAAGGCGGGCACGACCCAGCTCTGCCGCTGGCGGGCGCGGCCCGCCGCGGCCTTCTCCGAGGGCGCCCGCTCGTTCTGCCGGGCGAGCCGGACCTCCTGCGAGCTCGGCGGCGTCCCGCCGGCCTCCTCGCAGGTCCCGAGCGGCGCCGCCCCGACATCCAGGTGCGGGGCCTTGTCGGCGGTGCGGCCGCTGTCGATGTCGGCCTTGAGCTGGGCGGAGGTCGGCGTATCCGAATCCGGCGGGGGATCGGCCGGGAGATTGGCGGGGGGCGGCGGGGTCTCGGAGCGCAACATGGTCGGGGTCTCCTGCGTATCCCGGTCAACGCCCGGACGGGCCGTCGGCTGCGGTCAGGATGTCGCGGGGCTCAGACGTCGCCGGATCCCCGCTTCAGGAGCGGGCGGGACAGGAGCCCGGCCGCCGCGACGAAGCCCGCCGCGGCGCAGAAAGCCTCCAGCGTATCCTGGCCGGGCCCGACGCTCAGGAGCAGCCGGTCGCAGCCCGCCTGCCGCGCCGCCCGCCCGACCGCCTTCAGCAGCACCCGCCCGATGCCGCGGCGCCGGGACTCGGCGGCGACCACGAGGGTCGTAATCAGGCCGGCGGGCCGGGGGGCGTCGAGGGTTCGGACGGGGGTGAGGGCGATCAGCCCGCTCGGCGGGCCCCATTCCACGGCGACGAGGGCGGTGCCGCCGTCCCGCTGCAGCCCCTCGAGCCGGGCCGCGAGATCGGCGGCGCCGACCGCGAGGCCGGCCTCGCCCAGCAGCGCCGCGAGGCCGGCGGCGTCGGGGCCGGCGGCCGCGCGGATCTCCAGCCCGTATCGATTGCCCAATGCGCGCCCCGCCCGGTCTCAGCCCGATCGATCGCCCGTCAGACCCGGCGCCAGCCCGGCTGCGACGGGTCGACCAGCCTGTAATTGACCGGCGCCATGCCGCAGATGGCGATCACCGCGGGCTCCGGCCCGTCGCGGACCACGCCGTCGTAATGCGGCGTCCCCGCGACCCGGCGCACGAAGCTGCCGGCCTTCACCGGCACGCACGCGGCGGGATCGAAATCCGCCCCGCTGTTGCACCACCACGTGCCGGACAGGACCATGCAGAACCGGTCGGAGGTGTAGGTGTGCGGCGCGCTCATGTAGCCCGGCCACCAGCGGATCAGCGTATAGTACAGGCCGGTGCCGTTGAGGTCGCCGGTGAGCGTGCACCGGTCGACGCTGCGCTCCGGGTAGTCCTTCGAGGGCTGCCACGGGAGATCGCCGGGGGCACGGATGATGGTCTGGTCGGGGTTCAGCGGGCTGCCCGTCGCCCCGTTCGCCAGGAGCAGCGGGAGCGTCCCGAGGAGCGAGGCCGCCAGCAGGTCGCGCCGGCTCGCCTCCGCCCGAATATGCGTCTCCGTCATCGCAGGATCCGTCCCTGTCGCCGGCGGCCAGCCCGCCGGCATCCGCACCGGCAACGCAGACGCCCGGGTTTCTCTCCCGGACCGGGCCCCCGCACGGTTTCAATCGCGCGGCGCTCTCAGCGGATCGGCCGGGCGTGGAACGCGCGGGGCGCCAACGGCATTGCTCCGCAGGATCGGCGGGGATGGGTCCGGCGGGGGTGGGTCATGGCGGATCGGGTGCGGGACCAAGTCCCGGACGAGCCGGACGGCAAGGATCCGAAGGCCGGGCCGCCGGAGCGCAGGCCCGGCGACGCGGCCGCGCCCGCCGAGGCCGAGCCCAGCGAGCGCCGGAAGGCCGAGACCGAGATCGCCGCCGGAGACGTGGCCGACGACCTCGCCGATTTCGCGTAAGGGGGACGGCCGGCGTGGCGCGCGCCGACCCCCACGGCGCGGCTTGTCGTCAGGCCGTTTCCTTGGCCTTGCGCGGACGGGCTGCGCGCTTCGGCTTCTCGGCGACTTCCTCCTCGGCGGGCTCCGGGGCCGCCGCGGACTTGCGGCGCTGCTGGCCGAGGCCGAGGCTGCGGGCGAGTTCGGAGCGCTGGGCGGAATAGCTCGCGGCCGTCGACGGATAGTCCCGCGGCAGCCCGAAGCGCTCGCGATACTGCTCGATCGTCAGACCGTTGCGCGAGAGATGGCGCTTGAGCGTCTTGTACGGCTTGCCGTCGATGAAGGAGATCAGCGCGTCCGAGGTCACCGACTTGCGGATCTGGGCCGGCGTCGGCTTGTCGGCCGCCTCGGTGACGGCCGCCGCGGGGGCGGACAGCTTCGCCAGAGCGGCGTGGACACCGGCGAGCAGACCGGGCAACTCGCTGATCGGCACGGAATTGTTTGAGACATACGCTGAGACGATGTCCGAGGCTTGCTCGATAAAGGTCTGCTGCTGCTCAGTGGCGTTGTCGTCCATCGATGATTCCCTCTATCCGGCGGTGGTGAGACAGTTCTAACGTCTGTGCAGCAAAATCAAGTCGTCGTCGAGCATTTCCCTGCACAGCGTGCCGCCCGTTAACACGCATATTATTCAAGCGCGGGGTCGAGCTGAAATCGTTGCCGGTGAAACCCGGTCGGTGGGACGGGCACTTTCACGAGTTCGCGGCCCTCGGCGCTCTGCCCGCGTGCCTCTGACGGGGATCAGGCCGGTCGCTTCGATTGCGAAGATCGGTTGTCGGTCTGACGAGACGCGTAAAATCTCGCGGCGCGTCCTGCAAAGGATCTTGGGCAAAGGATCTTGGGCACAGGATCTTGGGGCCGCGCGGCGCATGCGTCATAACGGGCCGGGCGGGACAGGACCGGGACGGTGGGCGTGGATCAGCAATCGGAGCCGGGCACCGTCTTCGGGGCCCATATCCCGTTCGTGGATTTCTGCGGGATCGAGGCGCTCGACGTGGCGGAGGGCCGGACGCGCCTGCGGCTCGTTCTGCGTCCGGAGCATGCCAACAACCTCGGCATCGCCCATGGCGGCGTGCTCTGCACCCTGCTCGACGTCGCCCTCGGGACGGCCGCCCGCCTCCGGGCCGGGCGGCCGGTGGTGACCCTCGACCTGCAGGCCCGGTTCCTCAATCCCGCCCGGGGCGAACTCGTGGCGGAGGGGCGCGTCACCCGGGCCGGGCGCGCGGTGATCTTCTGCGAGGCCGAGATCCGCGACGCGGCCGGGACGCTGTTGGCGAGCGCCACCGGCCTGCTCAAGCCGGTGGGCGAGGGCGCGCCCCGCTGACGCCCGGTCCGGCGCAGGCCTGCGCCGGACCGGGGCCTCAAAACCGTCCTAGGCAGTCTTGAGATGGTCGAGTTCCGTCAGCCCGCTGCCGCCATCGGCGTAGGCCGCCTTGAAGCTCGCCCGCGCCTGCCAGCGCCGCCACAGGGCGTCGAGCTGCTCGAACCGCTCGTCGAGCGGGGTGGCGCAGACCGGGAATTTCGAGAACGCGATCGCCGTGCAGAGCGTGATGTCGGCGAAGGTCGGCTCGTCGCCGCCGAGCATCCAGGCGCGGCCGTCCGCGAGGTGGCGGTCGACCAGGCCAGCATGCGCCAGCGCCTCCTTGCGGCAGTGCTCGCCCCATTGCGGGTTGTGCGTCAGCTCCAGCTTCGGCCCGAGCCCCTGGTTCAGCACGTGGAACATCGTGGTGATCCGGTAGAGGATGTGCACCCAGATCCGGTTGTCCCACATCGTGTCGAGCCCCTGCTCCAGAGGCGTCTCGCCGGTGAGGCGGCGACCCGGATGGGCCGCGTCGAGGTAGCGCACGATCGCGGCCGTCTCGGACAGCACGGTCCCGTCGGCGAGCAGGAGGGTCGGCGTCTCGCCCCAGGGATTCATCTTGAGATGGCGCCATTGCCGCTGCTCGCCCCCCGGCGCCATGTCGTAGACCACCTCGTCGAACAGATGGGCGATGCCCTTCTCGTGCGCGAACAGGCGCAGGCGCTGCGGATTCGGGAAAGCGGAGGGCGAGGTGAAGAGGCGAAGGGTGTCGGCCATGGTCTCGGGCTGTCCTGACGGTTCGAGGGCGCGCCGCACGGGCGCATGACCGGCGGATCTAGGGCGGCGATGCCGTGTCGGCCCGGGACTGAGGCGCAGGGCGATGCGGCGCGCCGATTTGGCGCCCGCCGATTGACGCCCCAGCGGCGCAGTGGGAAAGCCTACCGCATGACGATGCCGGACGACGCCCGCGCAGCCCTGACTGCCCCCCTGTCCGAGGCCGACGTGACGGCCATGAAATCCGAGGCCGCGGCCTGGTTCGCGACCCTGCGCGACCGCATCCTGGCGGCCTTCGAGACCCTGGAGGCCGAGGCCGAGGGGCCGTTCCACCCGGATGCGCCCGCAGGCGCCGGGACCTTCGAGAAGACGCCCTGGAACCGCACCGACCATACCGGGCAGCCCGGCGGCGGCGGCGTCATGGCGATGCTGAAGGGCCGGGTCTTCGAGAAGGCCGGGGTCCATATCTCCACGGTCCACGGCGAGTTCGCCCCGGAATTCCGCGCCCAGATGCCCGGGGCGGCCGAGGATCCGCGGTTCTTCGCCACCGGCATCTCGCTGATCGCCCATCCGTGGAACCCGCATGCGCCGACGGTCCACATGAACACCCGCTTCGTCGCGACCACGAAGGCGTGGTTCGGGGGCGGGGCCGACCTCACGCCGGTGCTGATGCGGCGGCGCAACCAGGATGATCCGGACAGCCGCCATTTCCACGCCTGCCTGGCGCGTGCCTGTGCGGCCCACGGCGTCGACCATGCCCGCTACAAGGCGTGGTGCGACGAATACTTCCATCTCAAGCACCGCAACGAGCCCCGTGGCATCGGCGGCATCTTTTACGATTATCGCTGGACCGGCGATGCGCAGGCCGATCTCGCCTTCACCCGCGACGTGGGGGGCGCCTTCCTGGAGGCCTATCCGAAAATCGTCCGCGACAATGTCAGGACCGCCTGGACCGAGGCCGACCGCGAGGAACAGCAGGTCCGGCGCGGACGCTACGTCGAGTTCAACCTGCTCTACGACCGCGGCACGATCTTCGGGCTGAAGACCGGCGGCAACGTCGCCTCGATCCTGTCGTCCCTGCCGCCGACGGTGCGCTGGCCGTGATGGGGGCCCCGTGAGCGCCGGGCTGCCGGCCGCCTACGCCCCGCAGCAGGACGCGGCGCTGAAGGCGATCGCCGCGTGGCGGCGGGGGGGCGGATCCCAGGTGTTCCGGCTGTTCGGCTATGCCGGCACCGGCAAGACCACGCTGGCGCGCCGGATCGCCGAGGATGTCGACGGCACGGTGGTCTACGGCGCCTTCACCGGCAAGGCGGCCTCGGTGATGCGCCAGAAGGGCTGCTACGACGCCGCCACGATCCACTCGCTGATCTACCGCACCAAGGAAGCGGAGGAGGGCGGGCCGACCTTCACGCTGAACCGGTCCGGGCCGGCCGCGAAGGCGGACCTGATCATCATTGACGAATGCTCGATGGTGGATTCCGACCTCGGCAACGACCTGCTGTCGTTCGAGCGGCCGGTGCTGGTCCTGGGCGACCCGGCGCAGCTGCCGCCGGTGCGCGGCGGCGGCTTCTTCACCGAGGCCGAGCCGGACGTGATGCTCACGGAGGTCCATCGGCAGGCCAAGGACGACCCGATCGTCCGCATGGCGATGACCATCCGCGAGGGCGGCCGGCTGGACCTCGGCACCTTCGGCCAGAGCCGGGTGGTGTCGCGCCGCGCCCTGGACCCGGCCGAGGTGCTCGAATGCGACCAGGTGCTGGTCGGCCTCAACAAGACCCGCCGCCTCTACAACGGGCGGCTCCGGGAACTCGCCGGCCACACCGATCCGATGCCGGCGATCGGCGAGAAGCTGGTCTGCCTGCGCAACGACCGGGTGAAGGGCCTGCTCAACGGCTCGACCTGGACGGTGCAGGCCCTGCGCGCGCCGCCGCGGCCGGACCTGATCCGCCTCGACGTGGTGCCGGAGGACGACCCGGGCCTGCGCCGGAAGCCCACCGACATCAAGGTCCTGCGCGCGATGATTTCAGGCTCGGACGAGGAGATCCCGCTGTTCCTGCGCCGGGAGACCGACGAGTTCACCTACGGCTACGCGCTGACGGTCCACAAGGCGCAGGGGTCGCAGTGGGACCGGGTGACGCTGTTCGACGAATCCTACGCCTTCCGCGAGCACCGGGCCCGCTGGCTCTACACCGGGCTGACCCGGGCCGCGCAGGCGATCACCGTGGTGGTCTGATCCGTCGCCGGGGTTTTCCGCGGGACGGCACCACGCCCGACGCATCGCTCCGGAGACCGCGCGGTTCCGGGCGCGGGCGCGCACGACAACCGAGGCCGCCGGCACGGGGCGGCCTGCTGCGGAGGCAGGCGATCGCGTGACCTGACCCGCCAACCGAGCTGTTACAGCCCGAGACCGCGCAGAGGACGTGGGCCACGAACCAAGTCCATTTCACCCCGCCGATGCAGGCCTATCGAACCCGGGCCGTCGGATCGGGTCCGGCTCTCATAAACGATGGGTGCAAGTAATTCATCAGCCGCTGAATGTGTAATTGAGGTGACGAGGAGCATTAAATCTAAATAATCCGATGAATATTCATAAAAACACGATTTTGCTTTGGTTCAGAATCGAACGATAGACGCGGGGCCGATCAAGCTGCGGCCGTGATTTCCCACCGCTGACGCCGGTGGGCCACTCGCATGATGCTGTTTGCTCGACGTTCGGAGGGACATCCATGCGCAGGCTCACCTGTATGGCACTTGTTCTCATCCCAGCCGCCGCTCCGGCCCGCGCACGGGCCTGCGAGGGCGTGAGCGCGCGCAACGCCGGGACGGATATCGCGTCCGCCCAGCGGCAGCAGGCCGAGTTCACCCGCGCGCGGGCTCAGCGTGATCGCGGGCGGGCTTGGCGGGACGAGAATGCCTCCGTCAACGCGGAGCGCGATGCGCGGAGTGCGCGCCGCTTCGATACGCGCGGATCCATTTCGAAACGCGGATCCATCGCGGGAGGCCGCCGGCATCGGTCACAGGACGAAGAAACCGACGCTGGCGACCGTCATGAGGGCGGTGGCCAGCCATCCGCCCACCCGCATCGGCGTCGACAGGCTCAGGCGCCCCATGATGCGGCCGTTGCAGGCGACGAGCATCAGCGCGGCCATGACCGGCGCCGCCAGGATGCCGTTGACGACGGCGGCCCAGTACAGCGCCTTGACCGGATCGAGCGCGGTGAAGTTGAGGCCGACCCCGGCCAGGGTCGCCACCGAGAGCGTCGCGTAGAAGGCCTTGGCCTGCCGAAGGCGTCGGTCGAGGCCCCCGGTCCACCGGAAGGCCTCCGAGAGGGCGTAGGCCGCCGATCCGGCCAGCACCGGCACCGCGAGCAGGCCCGTCCCGAGGATGCCGACGGCGAAGAGCGCGAAGGTGAAGATGCCGGCGATCGGCCGGAGGGCCTCGGCCGCCTGCGCCGAAGTCTGGATGTCGGTGACCCCGTTCGCGTGCAGCGTGGCGGCGGTCGCGTAGATGATGAAGATGGCGATGACGTTCGAGACGCCCATCCCGACCACCGTGTCGGTCCGGATGCGGGCGAATTGCGGGCCCGCGTCCCGCGGCGTGCGCCAGAGGGGTTGGGCGCCGCGCTTGATCCGGTCCTCCACCTCCAGCGCCGACTGCCAGAAGAACAGGTACGGGCTGATCGTGGTGCCGAGGACCGCCACCAGGGCGGTCGCGTGGACGGCGTCGAAGCGCAGGTGCGGCACGAGGGTGGCGAACAAAGCCGCGTCCCACGGGACGTGCACGGTGAACACCACGGCGACGTAGGCGAACAGGGACAGGGTCAGCCATTTGAGCAGGCGCGCATAGGGCGCGTAGGGCACGACGATCTCGGCGACCACGCACAGGATGCCGAATCCCACGGTGTAGAGCCTCGGATTGCCCCCCAGGAGCAGGGTGAGCGCCGCGCCCATGGCCCCGAGATCCGCGCCGAGGTTGATGACGTTGGCCACGAGGAGCACGGTCACGACGGTGCGCACGAGCCACGCCGGATAATGCCGGCGCAGGTTCGCCGCGATGCCGCGGCCGGTCACGCAGCCGATACGTCCGCTGATCTCCTGGATCATCACCATGAAGGGCAGGCTGAACAGCATGGTCCAGGCGAGGCCGTACCCGAACTGCGCGCCGACCTGGGCATAGGTGGCGATCCCGCTGGGATCGTCGTCGGCGGCTCCGGTGATCAGGCCGGGCCCGAGACGTCGGACCATGCCGATGGCGGAGGCCGAGCCGGGATCGGATGCGACGCCCTCGCCCAACCCGGTGGCCCGGATCGGGGGACCGGATCCTCCGTGAGCGATCGAGGCGCGGCGCGGCATTGCGGGCTTCCAGCGGCGCGGTCGGATGCGAAGGATGGCCCAGCCGGTCCTGCCCGTCCCCGGACGGGGATGCGAGACGTCCGGGCCGCGGGGCCTGCCCCCGCATCCCTCGCATGTAGGGACCGATCCGAAGCCGGTCCTTGATCCAGCGCAAGGACGCCCTCGGAGTTCCCCCTATGCTGAGCGCCACACCCGCGAGGGTCGGCGCTCGCGTTCGGCCGGGGTGTAAAGGAACCGGTGATGATCTCTCCGCGCGCCGTCTTGGCCTTGGCCAAGCAACAGGACCGCCTCACCGAGTTGCTCCGCCTGATCGACAATGGGCGGTGGTGGGCCGGGGACGAAGCCTCCCTGATCGACGAGGACGAGGTCTGCCTGCAGGCCGACAGGATCGGAAGCGCCCTGGACGTGGTCGAGCGTCTCGCGAACGAGATGGCCGCCGAGGACGGCATGGGCACCGGATCGCAGCTCGCGTCCAGGCCGGGGCATGCCCTGCCGCGCCCGACAGGTCTGGCGTCCGGGAACGAGGCCGTCCCGGAAGGTCTGGGTCCGTTCTCTCCGGGCCAGGTCGGGCCCCTCCATGACCTGATCCACGAGTCGGGCGGTTACGAGCAGAGGGCCTGGGGGTTCTCCGGCGGTACCGCGAAGCTGGTCTGACCCGCCGGCGCCGGCCCGGCGATGGGCGCCACGATCACCGGCTCCGATACCGGACCCGCCGGATGCCGATCCCGGGTCGGGATCCGTGAACTTTCGTATGAGAGCCCGTCTGACCGCGCGATTGCGGTCGCGCGACGGTTTTGACTGACGTGTCTCCCGATCGTCTCCGGGGCCTTCGAGGGTTCCGTTCCGCCACGGGTCATGGGCTGCAGGTTCTGCACCGCCCCGTGCCGGCTGGGGCGGTCACGGCAGGCCCGGGATGGTCCAGGTCACAGCGCTCCGGAGGGAGCCCACCCTGATCCGGGGTTCAGGGCCATCGCGCCCCGCAGAGCCGCCGCCGTTAAGAAGGCCGCGAGGTGGCTCCGGCGGGCATCATCGCGCCGGATCCGCGGCGATCCTGGCGGCCGTCAGGCAGAGAGTCCACGCAGCCCCGCCCTGCAGACGCCCGGAGCCATCGCTCAAGCAAGCGCTCGGACGCGTCTTCTCGCGCGTCGAGACGAGTCCTTGACCCCGGACGGCACCCGTGGCTTCTGGGGCCGGCTGGTACCCTGACTCCGTAGCTCAGCTGGATAGAGCAGCCGCCTTCTAAGCGGCAGGTCGTTGGTTCGAGCCCAACCGGGGTCGCCAGCAAGCACCGCCGCTCGCACGTCGCAGCGGTCGGCATCCTCGATCACGCCCAGCGCCACGCGGTTGCTCCCGGGCGGCGTTTCGACGGGCGAAGGCGGCCTCTCGGATACCGACGGTGGGCGTCCGTGCGGGACGACACGCCCGGCCTGCCTCGGGTTGCTCGACCGATTCGTCGGCCCCGGGTGCGCCGACCCGGTCGATCCGCCCACGCGTGATCGGGATTGGCCCGATCGTCTGGTCTCGGGGCCCCAATCCGGCGACGAGCCGAGCAGAACAGCCGCGATCCGCGTGGCCACGCCCGTTATTTCTTGTCGGTCCGTCTCACCGACGCCGTCATCGGCGCCCCCCCGTTCGGATCCGTCATATCATATCCGTCGCGAAGAGCTCGTCATCGTGTGTGATATCAAATTCAATTCGGTCTATGTATTCGACAAATTGATATATCGGCGCCTGCAATAGATAATACTTGTGCATTGCTGGAAAGCTTGACAATAAGCACGTGATCATATCTACTACATTAGAAATGGTTTATATCGATTAACACTGTGCTCTGAGCACTGTCGAGACGGTCGGCTCGGTTCGTTCTAACGGGGATGGTGGTTCGAGGCCGTCGCGGGGCGTGCGGGAGGCACGTCGGTCTCGGTGCGACGGGATCCGCGCGGCGTCGCTCGTGCGTCAGCCGCACGCGGGGAGGCCCAGGACCCGATCGCGTCCGGTTCGGTCGCCGCGTTCACGGGTTGAGACAATATTAAATCATCAAACATGAAATTAATTCCAAATATTTAATCTATATTTGCTGTAAAAATATCTCAAATTCCGTCGAAATATCGCCGGTTCGACAGATGAAAGACTGATATGAACTTGTCGACCATCGTCGAAGTCCGGCATCCGGCGTCCCTCGCCGACCTGCGGGACTGGCATGCGGGGTGCTCCTGGCTCGCCGGAGGCACGTGGCTGTTCTCCGAGCCGCAGGTTGCGGTCGATACGCTGATCGACCTCGACGCCCTGGGCTGGACACCCCTGACGGTGACCGAGGCCGGGCTCGAGATCGCCGCGACCTGTCGCGTTGCGGAGCTTCACGCCTTCGCGGGTCCGCCGGAATGGCGGGCGGTGCCGCTGTTCCGGCACTGCATCGACGCGTTCCTGATGTCGTTCAAGATCTGGAACGCCGCCACGATCGGCGGCAACCTCTGCATGTCGCTGCCCGCCGGCGCGATGATCTCGCTGACCGCGGCGCTCGAGGGCGTCTGCACCCTGTGGCCCCGCGCGGGCGCGCCGCGGACGGTCCCGGTCGTCGACTTCGTGACCGGCAACCACGCCAACATCCTCCAGCCGGGGGAACTGCTGCGCAGCATCCACCTGCCGGCCTCCGCCCTGGCGAAGCGCACGGCCATGCGGCAGGTCTCGCTGACCAAGCTCGGCCGCTCGGCCGCCCTGATCGTCGCCACGGTCGGCGCGGACGGCTCGGATTTCCTGCTGACCGTCTCGGCCGCCACCCCCCGGCCGGTGCAGCTGCGCTTCCCCGCCTGCCCCTCGGCCGAGGCCCTGCGCGGCGCCCTCGATGCGCGCCTGCCGCGGGACGCCTATTTCGACGACGTGCACGGCTCGGCCCCCTACAAGCAGCACGTCACGCGATACCTCGCCGAACAGATCCGCTCGGAGCTCGCATGACCCGCTACGCGATCGACGGCCGGGGCTACGAGGCCGAACCGGCCCCGGGCCAGTGCCTGCGGACCTTCCTGCGCGACCTCGGCGTGTTCGGCGTCAAGAAGGGCTGCGACGCGGGCGATTGCGGCGCCTGCACGGTCCATATCGACGGCACGCCGTTCCATTCCTGCCTCGTCCCGGCCTTCCGGGCCGCGGGCCGCACGGTCACCACGATCGAGGGCCTGTCCGCCTGCGGCGACGGCCTGCATCCCATGCAGCAGGCGTTCCGCGACGCGCAGGCGTTCCAGTGCGGCTTCTGCGCGGCCGGCATGATCATGACGGCCGTGACCCTGACCGAGGCGCAGAAGGCCGACCTGCCGCACGCGCTCAAGGGCAATCTCTGCCGCTGCACCGGCTACCGGGCGATCGACGACGCCCTGCACGGCCGCTGCAACATCGCGGCGGACCTGCCCGGCCAGGCCCTCGGCGCCAGCCTGCCCAATCCCTTCACCGACGCGATCCTCACCGGGCGCGCCCGCTACACGATGGATGTCGCGGTCCCGGATCTGCTGCACCTGAAGGTCCTGCGCTCGCCCCACGCGCATGCGCGCCTCGTCGCGGTCGACAGGGCGGCGGCGCTCGCCGTGCCGGGGGTCGTGGCGGTCTACACCTGGGAGGACGTGCCCAGGCGCCGCTTCACCTCGGCGCTGCACGAGGATCATCTCGTCGATCCGGACGACATCCTGCTCCTCGACAATATCGCGCGCTTCGCCGGCCAGCGGATCGCGGCGGTCGTCGCCGAGTCCGAGGGGGCGGCCGAGGCCGGCTGCCGGGCCCTGCAGGTGACCTACGACATTCTGCCGGCGGTGTTCGATCCGGTCGCCGCGATGGCGCCCGACGCGCCCCTCCTCCACGACAAGGACCACGTCGAGGCCAGCAGCAACATCTACTGCACGCTCCAGGGCGAGATCGGCGACGTGGCGCAGGGCTTCGCCCAGGCCGACGCGGTCTACGAGCAGACCTATGCCACCACCCGCGTCCAGCATGCGCATCTGGAGACGCACGGCTCGATCGCCTGGAAGGGCGAGGACGGCCGCTGGCACGTCCGGACGAGTTCGCAGGCGCCGTTCGTGGTGCGGACCAAGCTTGCCTACGTGATGGGCCTGTCGCCCCGGGACATCCACGTCTTCACCGAGCGGGTCGGCGGCGGCTTCGGCGGCAAGCAGGAGATGATCTCGGAGGATCTCGTCCTGTTCGCCACGATGAAGCTCGGGCGCCCGGTGAAGTGGGAATGGACCCGGGAGGAGGAGTTCATCGGCGCCACGACGCGCCACCCGATGACCACCCGGGTGAAGATCGGCGCCCGCCGGGACGGCACGCTGACGGCCCTCGACGTCGAGGTCGTCTCCAACACCGGCGCCTATGGCGGCCACGGCGGCGAGACCCTGGCGGCCGCGATGGCGAGCCCGCTCGCCGCCTACCGCTGCCCGAACAAGAAGGGCATCGGCCACGCCGTCTACACCAACATGGTGCCGGCGGGGGGCTTCCGCGGCTACGGCGCCTCGCAGACCACCTTCGCCATCGAGTGCGCGATCGATTCCCTCGCCCGGCAGCTCGGCATCGATCCCTTCGCGATCCGGCGCCGGAACGTCGTGCAGCCCGGGGACACCGTCGAGTCGATCTGGAAGGAGCCGAGCGACGCGAGCTTCGGCAGCCACGGCATCGGCGAATGCCTCGACATCGTCGAGCGCGAACTCGCCACCGGCAACGGCCTCGCCAAGCCCGAGGGGGCGGACTGGGCCGAGGGCCGGGGCGTGGCGCTGGCCATGCTCGAATGCGGGCCCCCCACCGAGCACCGCTCCGGTGCCGACATGCGCCTGCTGCCGGACGGGACCTACCACCTCGCCTGCGGCTCCACCGAGATGGGCAACGGCATCACCACGGCGCACAAGCAGATCGCGGCCTCGGTCCTGGGGACCCGGGCGGACGCGGTCGCCATCATCAACGCCGACACGGACCGCACCCCCTACGACACCGGCACCTTCGCCAGCACCGGCACCGTGGTCGGCGGCAAGGCGGTGCATCTGGCCGCGCAGGCCATGGAAGAGGACATCCTGGACTTCGCCAGCCGGCATACCGGCGTGCCGCGGGATCAGTGCCGGCTGGAGGAGAGCGGGGTCCTTTGCGGCAACCGGCGCATCGCCCTCGCCGACCTCCACGCCGAGGGGACCAAGGTCGATCACCGGTTCATGGTGACCCGGCGGGCCTATCTCTCGCCGCGGACCATCGCCTTCAACGTGCAGGGCGTGCGCCTCGCGGTGCATCGGGTGACCGGCGAGATCCGGGTGCTGCACAGCGTCCACGCCGCCGATATCGGCCGGCCGATCAACCCGATGCAGTGCCGCGGCCAGCTCGATGGCGCCGTCGCCATGGGCTACGGCTGGGCGCTGGTCGAGACCATGGTGCATGACGGGGCGGGCCGCATGGTCAACCCGCAGCTGCGCAATTGCCGCATCCCGACCTTCGCCGACACGCCGCGCACCGAGATCCACTTCGCCGACACGACCGACCGCATCGGGCCGCTCGGCGCGAAGTCGCAGGGCGAGTGCGGCATCAATCCCGTGGCGCCGGCGGTCGCGAACGCCCTGGAGGACGCCATCGGGGTGCGCTTCACCCACCTGCCGTTCACGCCCGACCGCCTGTTCGCGACTTTGTCGGCGGCATGAGCGGGTCCGCATCCAGCGTCAGCATCGTGACGCAGACCTCGGTGCGGCCGGATTGCGCCGACGCCTTCGCCCAGTGGCAGGGCGGGACCAGCGCGGTGATCGCGTCGTTTCCCGGCTTCATCGAGCAGCGCCTGATGCCCCCGCATCCGCCGCTGCAGGTGGATTGGGTGATCCTCCAGCGGTTCAGGAGCGTGGACCAGGCGAAGGCCTGGCTCGGCTCCCCGGAGCGGCAGGCCCGGATCGAGGGCGCCGTCCCGATGCTCCTGGGCCGCGACGACGTCCACATCGTCCGGGACGATGCCAGCGCGGCCCGGACCGCCCCGGCCAGCGCGGTGATCAGCACCCGCGTGAAGCCCGGCCTGGAGGCCGAATACCTCCGGTGGGAGCAGAAGATCGCCGCGGCGCAGTCGAAAGCCCCCGGCCTGCAGGGCTACCGCTTCGAGCCGGCCCTGCCGGGGGTGCAGGAGGACTTCGTCGCGATCCTGCGCTTCGACAGCGAGGCGAACCTGCGCGCCTGGATGGACTCGCCCGCGCGGCAGGCCCTGGTCGCGGAGGCGGCGCCGCTCACCGCCGAGTTCCACGCCCGGACGGTGCAGAGCGGCTTCGAGCAATGGTTCCGCGACGCCACGCCGGCCGGGGCGCCGGCGCCCGCGGCGTGGAAGATGAACATGATCGTCCTGCTGACGCTCTACCCGACCGTGTTCCTGTGGGGGCTCCTGGTCGGCACCCCGATCCTCAACCGGACCCTGGGGCTGGATTTCCCGATCGCCCTGTTCATCGGCAACCTGTTCCGCGTGCTGCTCACCGCGCAGCTGGTGCCGTGGACGGCCAAGCGGCTCAGCTGGTGGCTGTCCCCCGCTCCGGAGCGGCGCGCCCGCGCCGATCTCCAGGGCGCCGGTCTGCTGATCGCCGCCCTCGCGGCCATGATCCTCGTCTTCCGGATGCTGTCTTGACCGGCGCCCTCGCCGGGACGGGGGCCGCCGCTGCGCCGCCGCGGCGCCCAGGACGGCATCGTTGAGCCGGTCCGCGTCGGGCGCGCGCGTTGCGTCCGGGTTTCCGTGATGGGTGCGCTCACCCACCCGATCGGGCGCCGTCCGGTGCGGTTGACCTTCCGGGTGCCGAACGCCATCACGGCCTACCCGGTGACGGCGTGGCCGGTGCCGGACCCAGCCTTCGGCCGGTTTCCGGCCACGGTGATGGGGATGTCGTTCCTGCGCGGGGGCAATCGGCATGGTCAGATTCATCGTGGTGGCCGGCTCCATCGCCCGGGAGCAATCCCGGACGAGCCGGGCCTTCCGGGACGCCGGGGGCGCCACGATGATCACGGTCTACCGCGCCCCGATCGAGGAGCCAGGGGCGAGGGCCATCGCGGCCTATCTTGGGGCGACCGGCCGAGTGGCGGCGGCGGACCAGGGGGCCATGCCATGACAGCCAGGAGCGTCGGACGCATCGGGGCCGGGACAGGGCCCGCCGGCCGCGACCGCGGATTCGCCCGGGTCGGGGCGGCCGGCAGCCTGCTGCCGGGGCTGCTCCTGTGCCTGGCCATCACCGGGGTGGCGCAGGCGCTGCAGGCCGGCGAAGAGAGCCTGACCGGCCATCCCTATGTCGAGGCCCTGGTGCTGGCCATCCTCCTGGGCACGGCGCTGCGCACCGCCTGGGTGCCGGGGGCGCGGTTCAAGGCCGGGATCGCGTTCTCGGCCAAGCAGGTGCTGGAGGTGGCCGTGACCCTGCTCGGCGCCTCGGTGAGCCTGGGGGCGATCGTCGCCTCGGGTCCGGCGCTGCTCGCCGGCATCGTCGGGGCGGTGGCCCTCACCATCCTGGGGAGCTGCGCCATCTGCCGCGGCCTCGGCCTGCCCGTGCGCATGGCGCTGCTGATCGCCTGCGGCAACGCCATCTGCGGCAACTCGGCCATCGCCGCGGTGGCACCGGTCATCGGCGCCGACAGCCGGGACGTGGCGGCGGCCATCGCGTTCACCGCCGTGCTCGGCGTGCTGATGGTGCTCGGCCTGCCGCTGTTCGTGCCGCTGGCCGGCTTCGGCGAGCACCAGTACGGCGTACTGGCGGGGCTCACCGTCTACGCGGTGCCGCAGGTGCTGGCCGCGACCGTGCCGGTGGGCCCGCTCGCCACGCAGGTCGGCACGCTGGTCAAGCTCGTGCGCGTGCTGATGCTCGGCCCCGTGGTGGTGGCCCTGTCGCTGATCGCGCCGCGCCTGCCCGCGGAGGGCACCGGGGGGGCTGCCGCCCCGGGCCGGCTCGGCTTCTTCAAGCTGGTGCCGTGGTTCATCCTGGGCTTCCTGGCGCTGGCCACCCTGCGCTCGCTCGGGCTGATCCCGGACGGCTGGGTCGCGCCGCTGTCCCGGATCGCGGGCTTCCTCACGATCGTGTCGATGGCCGCGCTGGGCCTGGGCGTCGACGTGCGCGTCCTGGCGCAGGTCGGAGGCCGGGTGACGCTGGCGGTCACCGCCTCGCTGCTCGTGCTCCTGGCCATCGCGGTCCTGCTCATCCGCGGCCTCGGGATCGGTTGAGGGCGCGGCGCGCGGTCAGTCGGCCGGCGTGTAGCGGAGCGTCCCGGCGCGGCGCGTGGGCTGGCCGGTATCGTTCGTGTGGTTGACGCCGTCCATCACCGGCACCGCGCGGAAATCGAACGGACTGACGCCCTCCAGGCAGGCGACGTTGACGGCGTACAGGGTGGTGTCGGAGCGCCGTTGATGGTGCGTGTAGATCCCGCAGCGGGAGCAGAAGAAGTGCTGCGCCGCGCCGGTGTGGAAGCGATAGGCGGTCAGCACGTCCGCGCCCGCCCGGATCCGGATCCCGCCCACCTCCGCCATGGCGACGACGGCACCGCGCATGCGGCAGTAGGAGCACGTGCAGCGTCGGACCGACCGGAAGCCGTCGCTGAGCGCCACCTCGAAACGCACCGCGCCGCAATGGCACTGGCCGGCGCGCAGGCGCGTCTCGGCGTCCGTATCGGCGTCCATGTCGCCCGGGCCTCCTGTGCGGTTCGCGGGGCCAGGGTATCGCCGAAGCGCGGGCGGGACAATCGCGGGCTCGTCACGCATCGCGTGAGATCCCCTCACACGGGACGGCGGCGCAATGCCGGAGCCGCTCCCCCGGCGGTCCGGGGCCGGGTTCAGGCCGTCCGGTGGCCGAGCTGGATCGCTTTCGCGATCTCCGAGCGCTGCGCGGCGTAGCCGGGGGCCGTCATCGGGTAATCGTTCGGCAGGCCGTAATGCGCGCGATACCGCTCGGGCGTCAGGCCGTGGGCAGTGAGGTGGCGCTTCAGGGTCTTGTAGGAGCGGCCGTCGATGAAGCTGATTAGGCCGTCGGACTGGATCGACTTGCGGATCTCGGCCGGTGTCGGCGGCTCGGGGCTGGGACCGGCCTCGGACCTGGCCGCGGCCGGCCTTGCGACCGCGGCCAGCGCCGCGTGGACGTTGGCCAGGAGCGCCGGCAGCTCGGTCGGTGGCACGGCATTGTTGGACAGATAGGCCGCGACGATGCGCACCACGAAGGCGCGAATCGTCGATCGAAAATCGTCCTCAAACCCGTCAATGTCGACCAGTTCCATGCCGAGCTTCCTCTAAAACCCATACAATTCTGGATTACTCCTACATTACTGGATGTCAACGCCGAAGCGCGCCCGGCGCAGCGCCGATCCGCGCATGCAACGGGTCCGCGGCGCCCCCGGGCTCGGCCCCCCCCCGGCGATCGTGGCCCGCAGCCCGCGCGGCGGGTGCCGCACGGCGAACCGGGCCTCCGCCCTCCAGGCGGCGCGATACCCGCCGGGCCGGATCGGACGCAGCTGGATCGGGCCGGACGGGAGCGGGACAGGCGGCGCATGCCGCTTTCGCCGAACCGGTCTTCGTGATCCAATACAGGTCCCGCGTAGCGCGAAGCCTCTCCAGGGAGACGATCCGCTGTCCTCGTGTCCCCAGGTCGAAGGTCCGGCCCTCACGCGGGCACCGCGCCGCGCCGTCGCGGGCACCGGGCGCGCCGGCGTGAGGGTCGCGCCGCTGGTGGTGCTCCTGCTCGCGCCGCCCGTCCTCCACGGACAGGAGGCGCTCGGGCTGATCGCCCCGGGCCCGCCCGGTTTCGGCGCGCCGCCCGAGGCGGAGATGCGGGCCAGGGTCGCCGCAGAGTTCCCGGACGCGCCCCTCGTCCGGTTCCGCAAGGTCAGGCCGATGGCGGGCGAAACCGGCGATGCCGTGGCGTTCTGCGGCCAGGTCAGCGCGACGGCGCCGGACCAGCGGGAGCAGAACTTCCACCTGTTCCTGTACGGCCGCACCGCCGGAGCCGAGACCGTTCACATTCTCGGATCCGAATCCCTGAACGGCTACCGGATCGGCCGCAAGCTGATCGGCGCCCTGCGGCGCATCGGCTGTCTTTAGCGCGCCGTGATCCCGCGTAAGACGGCCCTCAGCGGTCGGGGGCAGTCCGTGCGGCGGCCGATCCACTGGGACTTCGGTATCGCCCGGCATGGGGCAATCACGAAGACTGTAACCGTTGCCTCCGGACCGGTCGTTCCCGGTTGCCACAGGCCGTGCCATGCTGTCCGAAACATCCGGGAGGACGCCATGGACCGCCGCCGCATTCTCGCCCGGGGATACCAGGCTTGGGTCCCGCTGGGCGCGGCGGGCGCCCTGGTCCTCGCGGGGGCGGCCGCGGCCCAGGAGGTCAAGCGGACCGAACTCGGCCGCCAGCCGGTCTCGGGCGACGAGAGCCGGGAGATCGTCATGCAGCTCGTCGAGATCCCGCCGGGCGCGACCTCGCGGCGGCACTTTCACAACGGCGAGGAGGCCTTCTACGTGCTCGAGGGCGGCCTCGCCCAGATGCCGGGTCAGCCGTCGAAGGAGCGGCCCGCGGGCGAGCGCGGCATCAACCGGCGCGGCGTCCCCCATGCCGGCTACACGGTGGTCGGCGACAGGACCGTGAGGATCCTGTCGGTCTACGTCGTCGACAAGGGCAAGCCGCTCCAGGAGGCCGCCGACTGACCCGCCTGCCCCACACGTGGCGAGATTGCGGCAGAAACTTGACTGTTGTGATCGAATCAGTATACAGCTTGACCGTTGCGTTGCAGATACACCCCCAAAGCGTCTGGAGGTTTCGATGTGCGCGCGGAAGACCTTCTATATCTTCGCTAAGGCGTCCGATGCCCAGCAGTTCTGCGCCGTTCGGCAGGATCAACCGATCCCGCCGATGATCGACGGCGTGAACTGGCGTTATGTGGGCTGCATCGACACGTCACGGGACAGGCCGTTCGGCTTCGACATCGACGCTGCGCATCGCGCGATGCGGCGTTGCGGCGTGTACGTCTACAGGCGCGAGTTCATCTTCTCCCAGCCCAGAGTCCTGTTGGAAGCTGCCTGAGTATCCGTCCGGGCGCCGGATCTCCGTCCGGACCGTCTCGGCGTCGCGGCGTTCCGCGCAGTTCCAGAACGACGAAACCCGTCTGGTCCGGCCGCCTCCCGACGACGCGGTGGCGCGGGCCAGGGACGCGGCGCCCGTGCCGGCACCGTTCGGCCGCGGAGGCACCGTCGGAGATGGCCAGACTTAAGTCTGGGACACGCCTCCTCGCCGTCATCGCGGGCGGGCAGCGTGTCGCGATCCTGCACGGTGGCCGGCACGACGGCGAGCGCCAGGACGTGGCCTTCGGCATGGACCAGGGCCGCGCCGTCAGGGTGCGCCTGTCGAACCATGGCGCCCGACCGGCGTCACCGGCCGAGCGGCCCTGAGATCGCGGTCCGGACGGGGCCTGTCGTCATCGCGGCCGATGGTCCGGACGCGCGGGCGCCTGGGCCCGCCGGATCCGCGCCATCAGGGCCAGGCTCCGGCGCCGGTGGCGGCGCAGCTCCGCCGCGAGGCTGCGCGCCTCCGGCAGGCCCACGGCCTTGGCGATCTGCCGGGACGCGGTCTCGGACGGGTCCGCGGCGGGATCGGCCATCACCAGCCGCTGCCATTGAAAGACCGCGTCGAGGAACCCGTAGGTCTCGGCGAGGGCGTCGGCCGCCTCGGCCGGCAGCAGGCCGCGGGCCGCCGCCCCGCGGAAGACCGCCTCCGCGCCGAGGCCGATGCAGCCCGGCCAGGCGCGGGCATGGCTCAGCACGATCGCCTGGGCCAGGAAATCGAGATCGAACAGGGCCCCGGGGGCGAGCTTCAGGTCGTAGGGGCCGGCATGGCCGCGCTCCCGGGCGACGAGCGCCCGCATCGCCCCCGCCTCGGCGCAGACGGACGCCGGATCGCGCGGGCGGGCGAGGATCGCGGCGATCTCGGCCAGGACGGCTGCCCCGAGGGCGGCGTCGCCGGCCACGCCCCGGGCGCGGACGAGGGCCATGTGCTCCCACGGCTCCGCCGCCTCGCGGTGATAGGTCGTGAAGCCGGTGCGCTGCACGGCGGGGGGGCTGTGGCTGCCGTAGGGCCGCAGCCGCAGATCGACCGCGTAGAGCCGGCCGCGCCGGGTGGCCGCGGTGAGCGCCGCGTAGAGGCGCTGCGCCAGCCGGTTGTAGGCCACGACCGCGTCGAGGGGGCGCGGGCCGTCGCTGATGCGGTCCTCCGGATCGAAATCGTAGAGGAACACGAGGTCGAGGTCGGATTCGGCGCTGAGCTGCCGGGAGCCCAGCCGGCCGAGCGCCAGGACGCAGCACCGCCCCTTCGGCACGGCGCCGTGGTCCCGCGCGAAGCGGCGTTCCTCCGCCTCCAGGCTCAGCGCCACCGCGGCCTCGGCGATGGCGGTGTAGGCCTCGCCGGCCTGGCGCGGCGTCAGGATGCCCGACAGCAGGCGCGCGCCGGTCACGAAGCTCAGCTGCCGCGTGGCGTCCCGGCAGCGGTCCAAGAACTCCTCGTGGCTCGCCGGCCGCCCGACCAGGGCCCGGTACTGGGCGCGTACCGCGTCGGCATCCGGGGGCGGCGCCACGAAATCCGGGTCCAGCACGGTGTCGAGGACGTGCGGGCTCAGGCCCACCGTGTCGGCGAGGCGTGGCGCGGTCCCCAGGATGTCAGCGAACAGCAGGCGCAGGCGCTCGTGCGCCCGCAGGATCGCCAGCAGCTCCGCCACGGCCGGCATCCGCGCGAAGGCCCGATCGAGGGTGAGCAGCGCCGCGTCCGGGTCGGCGGTGCCGCCCAGCGCCCGCAGCAGCGCCGGGAGCGTCTCGGCCAGGATCTCCCGGGCTCGGGCCGTGCGCAGTGCCGCGCGGCGCCCGCGGTGCCAGCCCTCCACGGTCTCCCAGGCCCGGGCTGCGTCCCGGAACCCGAAGGCGGCGAGCCGCGCCAGGGTCTCGGGCTCCGGTGCCTCGCCCGCGCCGAACACGAGGCCCGCCTCGGCGGCGGGGTCGTCGGCCTCGAACAGCAGGGCGTAATGGGTCTGGACCCGGCCGGCATGGTGGCGGAGCGCCGCCTCGAACGCCGCGAGGTCGGGAAAGCCTGCGAACAGGGCGAGGCCGGTCAGCGCCGCCGTGCCGGTGGGCAGGCGCTGGGTCTGCTCGTCGCGGACCATCTGGAGGCGGTGCTCCAGGGTGCGCAGGAAGCCGTAGGCGGCGGTCAGCTCGTCCCGGGCTTGCCCGTCGATCCAGCCCGAAGCGGCGAGGCCGTCGAGCATCGCCACGGTGCCGCGGCCCCGCAGGGCCGGCTTGCGGCCGCCGAACACGAGCTGCTGGGTCTGGACGAAGAACTCGATCTCCCGGATCCCGCCGCGGCCGATCTTGATGTCGTGGCCGGCGACCGCGACGGTTTCGTGGCCGCGGACCAGGTGGATCTGCCGCTTGAGCGCGTGGATCTCGGCGATCGCCGGGAAGTCGAAGTGCCGCCGCCAGATGAACGGCGCCAGCTCCGTGAGGAACGCCGCGCCGGCCGGGATGTCGCCCGCGATCGGCCGCGCCTTGATGAAGGCGGCGCGCTCCCAGTTCTGGCCAAGGGTCTGGTAGTAGTCGAAGGCGAAGACCGTTGAGAGGGCCACCGCGGTGGAGCCCGGGTCCGGCCGTAGGCGGTAATCGATGCGGTGGACGTAGCCCTCCGCGGTCCGGTCGGACAGGAGCTTCACCAGCCCCTGCGCGAGCTTGACGAGGAACGGTTTGGGATCGCCCCCGGTCGCGGCCGCGGCCACCGCGGAATCGTAGAAGACCACCAGGTCGATGTCGCTGGAATAGTTCAGCTCGCCGCCGCCGAGCTTGCCGAGGCCCAGCACGATCAGCCCCGACCCGTCCTGCGGCGCCGCCGGATCCGGCGGCCGGAACCGCCCGGCCGCGATCCCCTTCCGGAGCAGCGCCTCGGTGGCCGCGCTCACCGAGGCGTCGGCGAAGTCCGACAGCGCCCGGGTGACCGTGGCGAGGTCCCAGCCGCCGCCGAGATCGGCGAGCGCCACGAGGAGCGCGTGCGCCGCCCGGTTGGCGCGCAGCCGCCGGCCGACCTCGGCGAGGTCGGGATCCGCCCCGCAGGCGGCGCCGACCGCGCGCTGGCGGGCGACGAGGTCCCGGTTCGCCGCGTCCGGCGGCTGATCGAGCAGGGCGACGAGGCGGTCCGGCGCGCGCAGGCACGCCTGCCAGAGGAAGGGGGAATGGTCGGCGAGCCCCAGGAGCAGGTCGCGGCACGGCGGCGTCAGGAACCCCGCCGGGAGGGACGGCGCGATCTCGGCGAGCCGGGCCCGCGCCGCCCCGGGATCCGCGAGCCGGAGGCGGGGGCGCAGGCGCGCGTGCAGGGAATCTTTCCGCATCGGGCGGCTCAGAGCGGCCGGCGGCCGGAACCGCGTCGTCCGGTGTCGCGTGTCATGCCGCATCCTCCCCGGGGCGGCGGGCCCGGCACCGCACCGGTCCGGGCGCCCTCGTCCGGCCGCCGATTCGAGAGCCCGCCCGCCGGTCCGTCAATCCCGGTAACGCTTTTCAAAGGCGGGCGTGGCGTTTATCCGTGCGGACCGGTCGTCGCCCGGGTCCGGCCAGCCGGCCGTGCGGATTCCTGCGGGCGACTCGAACGCCGGACGCGGCGGCCGAAAACCGGCAGCCAGTCGGGGCCCCGGCCCGCAGACGCCCGAATCAGATCCGCCCGGAGCGCACCATGTCGTCCCCGAACTCGCCGACCCTGACCCTCGACGGTCTCGACCTCGCCGCCCTGCTCTGCTCCCGCGTCTGCCACGACGTGATCAGCCCCGTGGGCGCGATCGTGAACGGGCTCGAGGTCCTGGAGGACGATCAGGACGAATCGATGCGCACCTTCGCGCTGGAACTGATCGGGAAGAGCGCCCGGCAGGCCTCCGCGCGGTTGAAGTTCGCCCGGATCGCCTTCGGGGCCGCGGGATCGGCCGGCGCCTCGATCGACCTCGCCGATGCCGAGGGCGTGGCCAAGGGGATGTTCTCCGACGACAAGACCAAGCTGACCTGGAGCGCCCCGCAGGCCTTGTTCCCCAAGAACAAGGTCAAGCTGCTGCTCAACCTCGTGATGATCGCCACGACCGCGATCCCGCGGGGCGGCGCGATCGACGTCGTGGTCTCCGGCGACGGCGCGGCGCCCACCTTCGTGTTCAAGGCTAAGGGCTCGCATGCCCGCATTCCCCCGCACGTGGAGGAGCTGATGGCCGGCAGCCCCGAGAGCGGCACCGTCGATGCCCACGGCATCCTGCCGTTCTATGCCGGCCTCGTCGCGCGGGCCGCCGCCATGGATGTTCGATTCGCCATTCAGGATGACGAGGTGACGATCACGGCCGGGCCGACAGTGATCGAAGCATCCGAGGACGCCGCTGAAGAGGCTTCGGGCGCGGAGCAGGGGTGAAACTTTGGAAACCCGGGGCGCGGGGAGGAATCGAAACACTTCCCTAACCGCGCCCGAGTAAGTACGATACGTGAGACATTCTCCCCGTTACGAGTAGCGCCTATGGACGACCTGCTTCGCGAGTTCCTGACCGAGAGCGGGGAGCATCTCGACACGGTCGATGCAGAGCTCGTCCGATTCGAGCAGGACCCGAACAACGAGACGATTCTTCGGAACATCTTTCGGCTCGTCCATACGATCAAGGGAACCTGCGGATTCCTCGGCCTGCCGCGCCTCGAAGCCTTGGCGCATGCCGCAGAGACCTTGATGGGGCGGTTCCGGGACGGGCTGCCCGCCACCTCCGCCTCCGTCACGCTGATCCTCCTGACCCTGGACCGGCTGAAGGAGATCCTGGCCGACCTGGAAGCCACCGGCACGGAGCCGGCGGGATCCGATGACGACCTCATCTCCGCCCTGGAGCGCATGGCCACGGGCCCGGCCGCGGTTGCTCCGCCGCCCCCGCCGGAGCCGGTGCTGCCCGAGCCGGTGTCCCGGGAGCTGAAGCCCGGCGAGGTGTCCCTGGACGATCTGGAGGCCGCGTTCCTGTCGGCCCCGGGTCCGGACGAAGCCGATTTCGCCCCGCCTCCGGTCGCGGCCGCCGCACCGGCGCCCGCCGCCGCCCCGGCGGTGCGCCCGGTGCCGAAGGCGGCGCCGCAGATCGAAGCGGTGCAGGCCGAACCGGCGGAGGCCGAGCCGGCGCGCGCCGAGAAGGCCGAGGGCGCCGAGGGGGAGACGGCCGCGGCGTCCAAGAACCAGACCATCCGGGTGAGCGTCGACACGCTCGAGCACCTGATGACGATGGTCTCGGAGCTGGTGCTGACCCGCAACCAGCTCCTGGAGATCGCCCGCCGCCACGAGGATTCGAGCTACAAGGTGCCGCTGCAGCGCCTGTCCCACGTCACGGCCGAGCTGCAGGACGGCGTGATGAAGACGCGCATGCAGCCGATCGGCAACGCGTGGCAGAAGCTGCCGCGGGTGGTGCGCGACCTCTCGGGCGAACTCGGCAAGCAGATCGAGCTCGTCATGGTCGGCGCCGAGACCGAGCTGGACCGGCAGGTCCTCGAGGTGATCAAGGATCCGCTGACCCACATGGTCCGCAATTCGGCGGATCACGGCCTCGAATCGACCGCCGAGCGCGTGGCGGCGGGCAAGCCCGCCCGCGGCACGATCCGGCTGGCCGCCTACCATGAGGGCGGCACGATCACGATCGAGATCGCCGACGACGGCAAGGGCCTGAACCTGGCGGCGATCCGCAAGAAGGCGGTGGAGCGCGGGCTCGCCTCCCAGGCCGACGTCGACCGGATGACCGACGCGCAGGTCGCCAAGTTCATCTTCGACGCCGGGTTCTCGACGGCGGCGGCGGTCACCTCGGTGTCGGGCCGCGGCGTCGGCATGGACGTCGTCAAGACCAACATCGAGACCATCGGCGGCCTGATCGACATCGCCACCACGGCGGGCCGGGGCACCACCTTCACCATCAAGATCCCGCTGACGCTGGCCATCGTGGCGGCGCTGATCGTGCGGGCCGGCGAGCATCGTTTCGCCCTGCCGCAGGTGGCGGTGCTGGAGCTGGTGCGGGTCGATGCCGGGGCCCAGCGGGTCGAGCGCATCAACGGCGCGCCGGTGCTGCGCCTGCGCGAGCGGCTGCTGCCGATCGTCTCGCTGACCGGGCTGCTCGGCCAGGCGGCGGCCGGCGCAGAGACCGAGCAGGCCGGCTTCGTGGTGGTGGCCCAGGTCGGGCGGGAGCGCTTCGGGATCCTGGTGGACGAGGTCTTCCACACGGAGGAGATCGTCGTGAAGCCGATGTCGGTGAAGCTCCGGCACATCCCGATGTTTGCCGGCAACACGATCCTGGGCGACGGCGCCGTGGTGCTGATCGTCGATCCCAACGGCGTGGCCCGTCAGGTGGCTCAGGGCAGTCAGGGCACCGGCGGACACGCGGATTCGGATGCCGACGAGTCGATCGAGGTCACTGACAGCAAGACCACGCTCCTGGTGTTCAAGGGCGGCCAGGACAGCTTCAAGGCGGTGCCGCTCTCGCTGGTCACCCGTCTCGAGGAAATCGAGTGCGCGAAGGTCGAGTGGCTCGGCGGCCGCGCGCTGATCCAGTACCGCGGGCGCCTGATGCCCCTGGTCCCGGCCGACCCGGCGATCACGATCAAATCGGAGGGGACCCAGGCCCTGGTGGTGTTCTCCGACGGCGAGCGCGCCATGGGTCTCGTGGTCAACGAGATCGTCGACATCGTCGAGGAACGCCTCGACATCGAGATCGCGGCGGATCGCTCCGACCTGATCGGCTCGGCGGTGCTGCGGGGCCGGGCGACCGACATCATCAACATCGCCCATTTCCTACCGCTGGCCTACGACGACTGGGCGCGCGGCCTGAAGCGGCCCGAGCAGCTCTCGACGGTCCTGCTGGTCGACGATTCGGACTTCTTCCGCGACATGCTGAGCCCGGTGCTGAAGGCGGCGGGCTACCAGGTGATCACGGCGGCGAGCGCCGACGCCGCGCTGGGGATCCTCCACGCCGAACCGCAGATCGCCGTGGTGGTCACCGACCTGGAGATGCCGGGCCGCAGCGGCTTCGATCTCGTCGCCGCGATGCGCCGCGCCGACTCGCGGATCGCCGGCCTCCCGGTGATCGGCCTCACCGGGGCGATCGGCGCCGACGCGGTGGAGCGGGCCCGGGCTCTCGCGATCAGCGACCTCGTGGCGAAGTTCGACCGCGCCGGACTGATCGCGGCACTCGCCGAGATCGGCCCCGCGGCGGTCTCGAAAGCCGCCTGATCCCCGCCGCCGGCCCCGAAACGATCGAATCCGGAGAGTTGTGATGCAGGCTGCCAACGCCAACGGCACCGAGACCGGTGCCACCGACGACTTCGTCACGGTCTATGTCGGCGAGACCCTGTTCGGGCTGGCGATCGAGCGGGTCCACGACGTGTTCGTCCCCTCGGGGGTGACCCCGGTGCCCCTGGCGCCGGCCGAGATCGTCGGCCTCCTGAACCTGCGCGGCCGCGTGGTCACGGCCATGAGCCTGCGCCGGCGCCTGGGGCTGCCCGACGCCGAGCCCGAGGCGGACGGCAAGGCCAGTCCGAAGATGGCGATCGGCCTGGAGCAGGGCGGCGAGACCTTCGCCCTCGTGGTCGACGGCGTCGGCGAGGTGCTCAAGCTCGGCGCCGACAGCCGCGAGGCGGTGCCGATCAACCTGGATCCGCGCTTCCGCAACCTCGCCATCTGCGTCCACCGTCTCGACGGGCGCCTCCTGGTGATTCTCGACGTGGATGCGCTCCTCGGCTTCACGGCTGCCGGCGCCAAGGCGGCTTGAGGGAGGGGGCAATGAAGGCGCCGCACGAGACCACCTGCCTGGTCGTGGACGATTCCGCGGTGATCCGGAAGGTCGCCCGGCGGATCATCGAGGATCTGGGCATGAACGTCAGCGAGGCCGAGGACGGCAACGCCGCCCTGGTATCCTGCGCGGCCCACATGCCCGACGCGATCCTGCTCGATTGGAACATGCCGAACATGGACGGCTACACCTTCCTCCAGGCCCTGCGCCGGAGCGAGGGGGGCGGGGTGCCGAAGGTCCTGTTCTGCACGACGGAGAACGATGTCGGTGCGATCGCCCGGGCCCTTCGGGCGGGGGCGGACGAGTACATCATGAAGCCCTTCGACCGCGACATCCTGACGGCCAAACTCGAACAGGTCGGGCTCTTCGCCGACGCCGCCTGAGCCCGCCCCGCACGTCCCCGCATCCGCGACCCAGTACCCGAGGCAAGCATCATGGCCCTGAGCCCCGCGGTCGCGCCGCTGCGCACGCCGCCAACCCAGAGTACCTCCGGGTCCGCCGCGGCGATCCGGGTTCTGGTGGCCGACGATTCCGCCGTGGTCCGGGGCCTGGTGGCCCGCTGGATCGGCGAGGCCGGGTTCACCCTCGTGGGAACGGCCTCCAACGGGCGCATCGCCCTGGAGATGATGGCCAAGCACGACCCGGACGTGGTGCTGCTCGACATCGAGATGCCCGAACTCGACGGCACCACGGCGCTGCCCCGCATGCTCACCATGAGCCCGAGCGTGCAGGTCGTGATGATGTCGACCCTGACGACCCGCAATGCCGACATCTCGCTGAAATGCCTCGCCCTCGGGGCGGTGGACTACATCGCCAAGCCCGAGAGCAGCCGCGGCGTCACCACCTCGGACACGTTCCGGGCGGAGCTGATCGAGCGCGTGCGCGTCTTCGGCGCCGCCCGGGCCCGGACCCGGCGTCCGGCCTCCGCCCCCGCGGCGGCGCCCGCGGCCCCGGCGCCGCAAGCCCACGCGGCCGCGCCCGCACCGCGCCCCGCGACGCCCTTCACCCTGCGGCCGAAGGTCCGCAGCCGCACCGCGCCCCGCGCCCTCCTGATCGGCTCGTCGACGGGCGGGCCGCGGGCGGTGGGCGAGATGCTGGAGGGGATCGGCGCGGCCACCCTGCGCCGCCTGCCGGTGCTGATCGTGCAGCACATGCCGCCGATCTTCACGGCGGTGTTCGCCGAGCACCTCACCACCCGCACGGGCGTCCAGGCGGCGGAGGGCAAGGCCGACGAGCGGATCGAGCCGGGGCGCATCTACGTGGCCCCGGGGGGGCGCCACATGGGTCTCGCCGCGGGACCGAACGGCCCGGTCATCAAGCTCACGGACGGCCCGCCGGTGAATTTCTGCCGGCCGGCGGTGGACGTGCTGTTCAAGGACGCCGCGGTCGTGTTCGGGGCCGCCACCGCGACCGTGATCCTCACCGGCATGGGCTCGGACGGCACCAACGGCGCCCGGGCGCTCACCGAGGCCGGCGGCCCGGTCCTGGCCCAGGACGAGGCCACCAGCACCGTCTGGGGCATGCCGGGCAGTGTCGCCCGGGCCGGCCTCGCCGAGGCCGTGCTGCCGCTATCCGACCTCGCGGCGGCGCTGCGCACCCTGATCACGGGTCAGTCGGCATGACCGAGCTCGAATTCGAATTCCTGCGCGGCTTCCTCAAGCAGCGCTCCGGCCTCGCGCTCACCGCCGAGAAGCGTTACCTCGTGGAGAGCCGGTTGACCCCGGTCTGCCGCCGCTACGGGCTCGGAAGCCTCGGCGAGCTGATCGGCACGCTCAAGCTCGGCCGGGACGGCGCGATGGAGCGGGACGTGGTCGAGGCGATGACCACGAACGAGACCTTCTTCTTCCGCGACCGGATCCCGTTCGACCTGTTCCGCGACACGCTGCTTCCGGGGGTGCTGGTGCGTAACGCCAGCCGGCGCCGGCTGCGGATCTGGTGCGCGGCCTCGTCCACCGGGCAGGAGCCGTACTCGCTCGCCATGCTGCTGCAGGAGGCCGCGCCCCGGATGCCCGGATGGCAGGTCGAGATCGTGGCCACCGACCTCTCCACCGAGGTGATCGAGAAGGCCAAGCTCGGACTCTACAGCCATTTCGAGGTCCAGCGCGGCCTGCCGGTCCAGTGGCTGATCAAGTACTTCACGCAGGTCGGCGAGCAGTGGCAGATCGCCCAGAGCCTGCGGTCCATGGTCGATTACCGCCAGCTCAACCTGCTGCACAGCTTCGCGTCGCTCGGCCAGTTCGACGTGATCTACTGCCGCAACGTGCTGATCTACTTCGACGCGCCGACCAAGTCGGATGTCCTGGCGCGGCTGGCCGCGCAGCTCGCCCCGGAGGGCGCGCTCCTGCTCGGGGCCGCGGAGACGGTGATCGGACTGACCGACCGGCTCTCCCCGCATCCGAAGCATCGCGGCCTCTACAGTCACGCCGCGCCCGCTTCGCGCCCGGGCGAGATCGTACCGCCGCTGCGGGTGGCCGCGGGCGTCTGACGGTCCGCCACGGCCGGGCACCCCACGCGGGGCAGGGCCCGGCCGCCGATCCGGCGCAATGCGGGCAGGACGGAAACGCGGTCTTAAGGGACGCGTGGGTATTTTGCACACGGACCCGCAGCCGGGCGATTCCGGCAGATCCGTGCCCCCGAGCGTTTCCATGAGCACCGTCTCCGCCACCACGACCGCGCAGCTCTACGCGCAGCGAAGGTCGACGCAGGACAGTCCCAAGACGCGGATGTCCGATACGATCAGCAGCGAGCTGTCGGCCGGCACCCTCAGCAGCACCGACGCGACCGCCCTGACGAGCGCCCTGTCGTCGATCGATTCGAGCCTGTCGGCCGACCGCACCAGCGCGAGCGCCAGCGGCACCCAGGCCAAGCTCGACCCGTCCTCGATGAAGGACCGGATCGACGGCCTGATCTCCGACCAGGTCAGCAGCGGCAGCCTGACCAGCGATCAGGCCACCGAGCTGAAGACCCTGTTCGCCAGCCACGGGCAGAGCACCCAGGCCTCCGACGCCACCGCGGATGACGGCAGTGTGTCCGGCGCCGGCGGCCCGCCCCCCGGTCCCCCGCCCGGCCCGCCGCCCGGCGACGCCACGTCGGGCAGCGGCGCGTCCAGCGCGTCCAGCACGTCGAGCAGTTCCAGCACCGCGTCGGCGAGCGACCTGCTGTCCAGTTTCCTCCAGCAGCTCCAGAGCAGCCAGTCGTCCAGCGTCGGCTACGGGGCGAGCGGCACGAACAGCAGCACCAACATCTCGGCCCTGCTGTTCGACTTCAAGAGCTGACACCGGCGCGTTCGTGGCCCCGTCGCCGGGCGCATCGCCCGCCTGCGCCCGGCGGGGTCGACCCCGGCCGCGCGCCGGGGCATCGTCCGGCCCACGCATTCGCGGGGCCGGGAGACGGGGCATGGCGGCAGGAACGGCGGCGGCGCACGGGGCCGGGTTGCCCAAGGTCGCGTTCATCGGCACCGGCGGCACGATCGCGTCGCTGGGGCGCGACGCCCTCGACATCCTCGATTATTCCGCCACCGACCGGCGCCTGGAAGCGGGGGCGATCCTGGAGGCGGTGCCGGAACTGGCGGCGGTCGCCACGATGGTGCCGGTCCCGTTCCGGGCGGTGCCGAGCCCGGCGATCGGGTTCTCGGAGTGGCGCGACCTCGTCCTGCTGTGCGCGCAGACCGCCGCGGCGCATCCGGACCTCGCCGGCCTCGTCATCGGGCACGGCACCGCCACCCTGGAGGAGACCGCCTACGCCCTCAGCCTGACCCTGACGGTGGACCTGCCGGTGGTGCTGGTCGGCTCCCAGCGGCCCATGAGCGCGCTCTCCACCGATGCCAAGCTCAACCTGATCGCCGCCGTGCGCACCGCGGCGGCGCCCGAATCCCGCGGGCGCGGCGTGCTCGTGGTGCTCAACGACGAGATCCAGGCCGCCCGGGAGGTGACCAAGACTTCGGTGGCCCGGCTCCAGACCTTCCGGAGCCCGGATTTCGGGGTGCTCGGCCAGGTCGACGGCGCGCATGTCCGCTACTATCGCCGCTCCGAGCGGGCGCATGCGCCGGGCACGCCCTTCGACATCTGCAGCCTCGCCGCGCTGCCGCGGGTCGACGTGTCCTACGGCTACGCCGATGCCGACGGCACGGCCGTGCGCGCGTTCGTGGCCGCGGGGGCGCGGGGCCTCGTCTCGGCGGGGCTCGCCCCGGGCATGACCCCGCCCGGGGAGGCCGAGGCCCTGGAGGCGGCGGCTGCCGCCGGGCTCGTGGTGGTGATGTCGACCCGGGCCGGGAGCGGCGTGGTGCCCCTCACCACCCGCCTGCGCAGCCGCGGTATCCTCAGCGCCGACAACCTGACGCCGCAGAAGGCCCGGATCCTGCTCGCCCTGGCGCTGACCGTCACGCGCGAGCCGGACGCGGTCGCGCGTTTCTTTGCCACCTACTGACGCCGATGGCGCTGATCGATCCGACCCGCGCGCTCCTGCTGATCATCGACGTCCAGGTCCGGCTCATGCCGGCCATCGCCGGAGGCGCCGGGGTGATCGCCAATGCCGGCCGCCTCGCCGCGGCGGCGCGGCTCCTCGACGTGCCGGTCCTGATCACCGAGCAGAATGCCGGCGGCCTCGGGCCGACCGTGCCGGACCTCGCCCCGGAAGCCGGCACGGCCTTCCCCAAGATACGTTTTGGCGCCGCGCAGGCCCCGGGCTTTCTCGACCGGATCGGGGACCGCGACTGCGTGGTGACCGGCTGCGAGGCGCATATCTGCGTGCTGCAGACGGTCCTCGGGCTACGCGAGGCGGGGCGGCGCGTTCACGTGGTCGGCGATGCCGTGGGCGCGCGCCGGGTCGAGAGCCGGGACGCGGCGCTTGCCCGGATGGCGGCCCACGGCGCCGACATCGTCACCACCGAGATGGTGGTGTTCGAGTGGCTGGGCACCGCCCGCCACCCCCGGTTCCGCGACGTGGTCAAGCTGATCAAGTAGGGGGCGCCGCGGCCGGTCAGGGGCCGTTCAGGGCCGCGCGGGTCTGCGCGTCGGGGCCGATATCATCGGTCCCGCTCATGCCCAGCACCGCGATGAGGCGCATCCGGGCGCGGCTGACCCGGCTCTTGATCGTGCCGACGGCCACACCGCAGATCGCCGCGGCCTCCTCGTAGGTGAAGCTCTGGGCCCCGACCAGGACCAGGGCCTCGCGCTGGGCGGCCGGCAGGGTGTTCAGGGCGCTCTGGAACTGCGCCATCTCCATCCGGATCTCCTGCTCCGGCAGGGCGGTCAGCCGGCCGGCATGGACCCCGTCGGCATCCTCGACCTCGCGCTTGCGCTTGCGCTGCTCGGAGTAGAACAGGTTGCGCAGGATCGTGAACAGCCACGCGGTGAGGTTGGTCCCCCGCCGGAAGCTCGCGGCGTTGATCCAGGCCCGGACCAGGGTGTCCTGCACGAGGTCGTCCGAGCGGTCGAGATCGTAGGTCAGGGAGAACGCGAAGGCCCGCAGGGCCGGGATCGATCCGAGCAGGAGGTCGCGCATCTCGGCGTCGGCACCCGATGGGGCCGGGCCGGCGCCGCACCCCGCGGGGGCCGCTTTGAGCATCAGGGTCATGGCTGGGCCTCCGTGTCGGAGCAGGCGGCGAGGGCGTCGAGGAGCGTCCGGAGCCGGTCCGGGACCGGCAGGGCCAGGACGCCGACGTAGTGCACGCGCAGGCCGCGCCCGATCCGGTCCCGGACCGCCGCGTCGATCGCGCGGCGCGATGCGCGCGCCGCCCCCTGCGGGATCGCGACGCCCGGCCCGTCCGCCACCGCGGCGCCGGGGATCGCCCGCTCGTCCTTGGTCCCCGTCATGGCCGCGCCCCGTGCCGTGCGCGATGCGGCCCCGCGGGGCCCTGCATTCCACCGCGCCGGTCCCGTGACCGGCCGCCGCGGAGACGCGTCTCATCGCCTTCCGACAGCGCTGATAGGCGCCACGGATTTAATCGGCTCTGAATTACGCATTCAGGGAATTTTAATCTTCCGACAGCCCAGCTTGACTGTGGTCGACAAGAATATATCTGCAGTTACAATTCAGAAATACTGGTCTATAGCTTGGCCGTGGCGAATATCGACCTTTCAGTCTGAACGCCGGATGAGCGCCGGGGCCGGGCGCGATCGGCCCCGGCTCCGCGCGTCTCCGTCCCCTGCGACGATGGGCACAGATCGGCCTGGACGGGCCGCGACACGCCCCCTCTCCCGTGCGGGCGACCGGATCCACACGTCGCAGTCTGACACCAGCATCATGAAGACAAAGCGCTTTTCCCCTCCCCCTTGCGGGGAGGGGCCAGGGGTGGGGGTGGTGCAGACGGCGCCGCACCGCTCGACCCTGCACCACCCCACCTCCGGCTCCTCCCCGCAAGGGCTACGGGCGACACAGGTTTGAGGCACGCGGCTCATGACGCAGCGCGACAGGCCCCCGCTCCCGCACGGGAGAGGGGGCCCGAGCCCCATCCTGAGGCCACGTCGCCAAAGCCGATCCGTGAATCCGGTAGCCCGCGGGGGGAGGGAGGGCGCGTGGGTTGCCGGCCAGGCGTCCTGGCAAACCGCCGGGATCAGGGGCCCGTCAGCGGCCAACATCCGGCCGGGGATCCGCGACGAAGCCGTCGCGGTTCGGCATCCGGATCGCCGCCAGGCCGGGGGCGTCGAGCACGGCCCCGTCCGGGACGATCCCGTTCAGGTTCAGGATGTAGGCCGAGACCGCGTAGACGTCGTCGGGGCTGAGCGATCCCGGGGCGTTCATCGGCATGGCCCGGCGGATGTAGTCGAACAGGGTCGGCGCGTAGGGCCAGAAGCTGCCCACCGTCTTGACCGGCTTGGCCGTGGCCAAGGTGCCCTGGCCGCCGACCAGCGGATCGCCGATCCCGCCCTCGCCGTGGGCGCCGTGGCAGGCGGCGCAGTGCGCCTCGAACACCGCCCGGCCCTGGGCGACGCTGCCGCGGCCCGGCGGCAGCTTCCGGCCCTCGCGGTCGATGTCGATGTTCCAGGCCGCGATCTCGGCCGGCGTCGCCGCCCGGCCGATGCCGTAGCGCTCCGCGGCCCGCGCCGCGCCGGCCGCGCCGAGCAGGAGGAAAGCGGCTGCGAGCGCGCGGGTGCTACGCGTAGCCATTGGCCACCTCGCCGGTCTCGGCGATCCGCCAGGGGACGATCGCGTTGTTGTGGTAGAAGGACTTGAGCCCGCGCACCGCCGTCAGATCCGAAAAACTCGGCTGGACGTAGCCGGTCTCGTCGACCGCGCGGCTCATGATGGTCGTCGGCGTGCCGTCCCAGCTCCAGGGCAGGCGGAATCGCGTCAGCGCCCGGGTCAGGACCGGCGCCTGCAGGGCCGCGTCCGCCCAGGTCCCTCCGTCATCGACCGAGACCTCGACGCGCTGGATCCGCCCGCGTCCGCTCCAGGCGATCCCGGTGATCTCGTTGAAGCCGCGGACGATCCGCTGGGTGCCGGAGGGCCGGGTGATGATCGACTTCGCCTCCATCACGAAGGTGAATTGCCGGGCCGTGCCGTCCGGCATGGAATCCGTGTACTTGGCGGTCTCCTCGCGGGAATAGGCCGGCTCCGCCGTCACGTTGAGGCGGCGCAGCCACTTCACGTTCATGTTGCCCTCGAAGCCGGGCAGGAGCACCCGCAGCGGGTAGCCCTGCTGCGGGCGCAGCCGCTCGCCGTTCTGGCTGTAGACCAGCAGGGCGTCGTCGAGGCACTTCTCGACCGGGATGCTGCGGGTCAGGGCGGCGGCGTCCGCGCCCTCCGCGACCACCCACTTGGCCTCCGGCTTGAGCCCGGCCTCGCGCAGCACCGTCGCGAGCCGCACGCCGGTCCACTCGGCGCAGCTCACCAGCCCGACGAGGTCCGAGGCCGTCTGGCCCTTGATCGCCTCGAAGCTCGGATTGCCCGAGCATTCGAGGAAATGGATGTGGGATTCCGACGGGAAGCGCCGGATGTCGTCCATCGTCAGGACCAGGGGTGTCTCCACCAGCCCGTGGATCATCAGGCGGTGCCGGGCGGGGTCGATGTCGGGGATGCCGCCGTGGTGGCGCTCGTAGAACAGGCCATTGGGCGTGAGGATGCCGTCGAGATCTTGGAGCGGCGTGCGGCTCGACGCCGAGATGTACTGCTTGAGGCCCTTGGGCACGTTGCGGATCACGTCCGCCTCGAAGCGCGAGGGCGTCCCGTAGGTCTGGCTGCCGACATCGGCGCCCGGCACGGTCATCCATTCCGGGGTGCCGGGGGGCATCGCCTCCTCCGCCCGGGCGGAGCCGGCCAGCGCGCCCACGGCCGCGGCCGCGCCCTGGACGAGGAAGCGCCGCCGCGCCGGCGGACCGTCAGGGTCTCGGGTCATCGCATCGCGCTCCAGCCTGGGGGTCGAAGATCACCCTCGTGCCGGCAAAGCCTACAGGAAAACCGGCCTCCTGCCAGGCAGCAGGGCCTCGGCCTCCGCGAGGGTCAGCGTTCCGTGAGGTGGCGGCGCACGGCCCGCGCCGTGACGGCCGAGACGCGCACGTTCGATTCCCGGGTCACCCCGGCGATGTGCGGCGTCAGGATCAAGTTGGGCACGTCGGTGAACACCGCGCCGGCCTCCGCATCGAGGGGCTCGCGGTCGAACACGTCGAGGGCCGCGCCGCCGAGATGGCCCGCGCGCAGGGATGCCGCCACGGCGGCTTCGTCCACGATCCCGCCCCGGGCGGCATTGATCAGCACGGCGCCCGGCGGCATCCGGGCGAGGGCGTCGGCGCCGATCAGGCCGCTTGTGGCGTCGGTGAGCGGCACGTGCAGGGAGAGTACGTCACTCCCGGCAATCAGCGCGTCGAGATCCCGGCGCGCCACCGGGCCGGACGGCGGCGTCCAGGCCGGGTCCCCGGGGGCGAGGAACGGGTCGTGGGCCGCGACCGTCATGCCGAGGGCGGCGGCCCGGCGGGCGGTCTCCCGGGCGATGGCGCCGAAGCCCAGGAGGCCGAGGCGCTTGCCGCCGATCTCGCGCCCCATCAGGGCGGTGCGCGGCCAGGTGCCGGCGGCGACCCCGGGGGTGGCCCCGTAGGCGCCGCGCAGCAGCAGCAGCGCGGTGGCCACGACGTATTCCGCCACCGCGCCGTCATTGGCGCCGGTCGCCGGGTAGACCGCGATGCCGCGGTCCCGGCAGGCCGCCACGTCGATGTTGTCGAGCCCGACGCCGAGGCGGCCCACCACCTTGAGTTCCCGCGCCGCGTCCAGCAGGGCGCCGCGCACCTGGGTCCGGTTGCGCACGATCAGGGCATCGGCACCGGCGAGGGCCGCCGCCAGCGCCGCGGGGCGGTCGACAAGGCCGGGATCGTACAGGGTGTCGAAGTCGGCGAGTTCGTCGGCGATCGCCGCCTCGTCCATGAACTCGCTGATGACGACCTTGCGCATGGGATGTCCTTCTCAGGTCGCCGGCACGGCGGCCGGCAGGGGGCTGCGTGCGCCTCTTCGCCCGGGCCGTCCACTGCGAGGGGGCGGGCCCGCGCCAACGCGTTCCCCGCGTGATCCGGGCCCGCCGGCACCGGACGGGCGCGTCAGGCACCGCGGTCGAGCTTCGTCTTCGCGAAGTCCCGGGGGGGGCCGATCGACTTGGCGGTGCGCATCGCCAGGGCGATGATAATCCGCTGCGCCGGCATTCGGTGCTCCGATACCGCTCCCCCGTCGTCCACGAACAGGAGAGCCGGGCCGACCCGTCGCCGGCGGCTCTGTGCCGCCAAGTCCCGTCACCGTCCAGGGAGCCGCGGCCATCCCACCGCCGGGGCGCCGCGTTTTTCGGACCCGCCCGGCGTCCCGCTGCGCGGCGGCTGACGGCAGGCGCCGCGGCCCAGGCGCCTCACGCCGGCTGGCGCTGCACCGGGGCGAGGCCGAAGCGGATGATCTCGTGGGGCAGGCGGTCCAGCGGCAGGACCTTGACGGCGGCGTCGCGCTCGATCGCCTCCTTGGGCATGCCGAACACCACACAGCTCTCCTCGTCCTGCGCCACCGTGAGCGCGCCGGCCCGGCGCATCTCCAGGAGGCCGTTGGCGCCGTCGTCGCCCATGCCGGTCATGAGGATGCCGAGCGCGTTGGCGCCGGCGCATTGCGCGGCCCCGCGGAACAGCACGTCCACCGAGGGGCGGTGGCGCGAGACCAGCGGGCCGTCCTTCACCGCCACCGTGTAGCGATTGCCGCTGCGCTGGAGCAGCAGGTGCCGCCCGCCCGGCGCGATCAGGGCCTGGCCGGGGCCGACCGCGTCGCCGTCCTCGGCCTCCTTCACCGCGATGGCGCAGAGCCCGTCGAGCCGCTTGGCGAAGGCCGCCGTGAAATGCTCGGGCATGTGCTGGACGATGACCAGGCCCGGGCAATCGAGCGGCAGCACCTCGAGCACGTCCCGCAAGGATTCCGTGCCACCCGTGGAGGCGCCGATGCAGACGATCGGTTCGGTCCCGGCCAGGGTCCGGGGGCGGCCCGAGGGCGGCAGCACGGCGTCGGCGGTGAGCTTGGCCTCGATCGGCCGGAAGGCCGGACGGCTCGCGCGTAGCTTCGCCCGGGCGGCGGCCCGGACCGCGTCGCAGACCCGCACCGAGGATTCGGTCAGGAACTGGCGGGTGTCGACGCGGGGCTTCGGGAGGACGTCGACGGCGCCCGCCTCCAGCACCTCGAACAGGGTCCGCGAGCCGTCGTCGGTCAGGGTCGAGCAGATGATCACCGGGATCGGCCGCTGGGCCATGATCTTGCGCAGGAAGGTCAGCCCGTCCATCCGGGGCATCTCGAGGTCGAGGATGATGACGTCCGGGACCTCGTCGTGGATGCGCCGGGCCGCGATGAACGGGTCCGCCGCCGTCCCCAGCACTGCGATGTCGGGGGCCGCCTCGAGGATGCCCATCAGGGTCTGCCGCACCGAGGCGGAATCGTCCACGATCAGGACGCGGATCGGAGGGATGCGGCTCACGCGACCGCGCCCTTCACCGCACCGAAGATCGTCGAGGAGACCTGCTCCAGGCCCGGCACGCCGGCCCCGGCCATCGATTCCGAATGCCCGACCACCAGGAAGCCGCCGGGCCGCAGATGCGTGGCGAGCCGGGACAGCACTGCCCGCTGGGTGTCCTTGTCGAAATAGATCAGGACGTTGCGGCAGAAGATGATGTCGATGTCGTGATCGACCGGGTACTGGGCGTTCATCAGGTTCAGGTGCTTGAAGCGCACGCGGGCCCGCAGCTCCGGGACGATCCGCCCGACCTTCCAAGTCGGGTCCCGGGCCTCCATCACGTAGCGCCTGCGGAAATGCGGCGGCACCGCCTGGAGGACGTCCTCCGGGTAGATGCCGTCGGCGGCGACCCGCAGGACCTCGGTGGAGACGTCGGTGCCCAGGATCGCGTAATCGAGGGCGTGCCCGGCCATCGCCATGTCGTGCAGCACCATCGCCAGGGTGTAGGCCTCGGCCCCCGTGGAGGCGGCGGCACTCCACAGCTTGAGGCGCGCCTGGGTGGCGCCGTTCCGGCGCAGCATCGGCACCAGCTCGTCCCGGAGCTGGTCGAAATGCGCCGGCTCGCGGAAGAAATCGGTCTTGTTGGTGGTGACGCAATCGATGATGTGGACGAGTTCCTGGGCGAGGTGGCCCTCCTCGAAGACGTGCCGCCCGTAGGCCGACAGGGATTCGATATCGAGGGCGCGCAGGCGCTTGCGCAGCCGTCCCTCCACCATGGTGCGCTTGGCCGCCGGGATCTGGATCCCGACCCGGTCCTGGATCAGGTCGGCGACATTCTCGAAATGTCGGTCGCTCAGCTGCGGCATGGCATCGATCCTCGTCCGGCGTTCAGGCTGCGAGCGCCGGGAGCAGGAGGGCCGGGTCGTCGCCGGCCATCAGCGCCTTGAGGTCGAACACGACCACGAAGGCCTCGCCCCGCCGGCCGATGCCGGCGATGTAGGTCGAGCGCCAGCGGCCGCCGACATCGGGGGCGGGCTCCAGATCGGCGCTGTCGAGCTCGGTGACCTCGATCACCCGGTCGGCCACGAAGCCGACCCGCATCTCGCGCGTCCCCATGGGGATGTTGAGCAGGATGATCCGGGTCGCCGGGGTCACGCCGGTCGCCGGGAGGCCGAGCTTCGTGCGCAGGTCGATCACCGGGTAGCTCTGCCCGCGCACGTCGATCATGCCGACCAGGAACGGCGGCGCCTGCGGCAGGGCCGCGGGCGGACGGTAATCGAGGATCTCGTGCACGGATTCGATGGCGATCCCGAAGATCTCGCGATCGAGGCCGAGGGTCAGGTATTGCCACACGCTGGACATGCTCTGGTCTCCGGCTGGGCCGCTGCCGGCCGGGTCCTGCCCGATCCGGGGGACACGGGCCTTCACCGCGGCACTGTGGGGTCGGTCGTTTCAGGGAGGGGCACCGCGCGAAAGTCGCCCGCGCGGTGCCGGGGCCGCTCAGGCGGCGCGGATGAAGTCGGCGTCCCGGGCGTCGCCGTCGCCCATGTCGAGGTCGAAGCCGCTCCCCGAAGCCAGGGTCGGCCGGCCGGCGCGGGCCTTGCCACCGGCCTTGGCCTTGGCCGGCGCGCCCATCCGGGCGGCCGTCGCCCGCAGCCGCGTCGCCGCCGCGGTCACGTCCGCCCCCGCCGCATCGACGCGGAAATACGCGATCGTCGCCTGCAGCCGCTCGGCCTGAGTGGCCAATTCGTCCGAGGTCGCCGAGACCTGCTCGGAGGCGCTGGCGTTCTGCTGGGTGACCTTGTCGAGCTGCTGGATCGCCTGGTTGATCTGCGCCGAGCCGACATCCTGCTCCCGGCACGCCGCCGAGATTTCTTCCACCAGGATCGCGGTCTTGCGGATATCCGGGACCAGCCGCCCGAGCATCTCGCCGGCCTGCTGGGCCGCCTTCACCGTGTCGGCCGAGAGCGTGCCGATCTCGGCCGCCGCCGCCTGGCTGCGCTCGGCGAGCTTGCGCACCTCGGACGCCACCACCGCAAAACCCCGGCCGTGTTCGCCGGCGCGCGCCGCCTCGACGGCGGCGTTGAGCGCCAGAAGATCGGTCTGTCGGGCGATCTCCTGCACGATGGTGATCTTCTGGGCGATGGTCTGCATGGCATCGACCGCGCGGCCGACCGCGACGCCGCTGGCCTCGGCGTCCTGGGCCGACTGGCGCGCGATGGCCTCGGTCTGGCTGGCGTTCTGGGCGTTCTGCTTGACGTTGGCGGCCATCTCCTCGACCGAGGCCGAGGCTTCCTCTGTGGAGGCGGCCTGCTCGGTGGAGCCCTGCGACAGCTGCTCGGCCGAGGACGACAGCTCCTGCGAGCCTGCCGATACGTTGGTGGTGGCGGCGATGACCTGGGTCACGACCTCGCGCAGCTTCAGGTTCATCGCCTGGACGGCGCGCAGCAGATCGGTGATCTCGTCGCGGCCGGACCCGACCACGTCCCGGGTCAGGTCGCCCGCGGCGACGCGGGTCGCGGCATCGACCGCCCGCTGCAGGCCCCGGGAGATCGCGATCGACAGCCAGACGGCCATGGCGAACCCGATCGCCACTGCACCGGCGATGACGCCGCCGAGCATCAGGCGCGTGGATTCATAGGCGGCCTGGGTGTCGCGGACGTAGCTCTGGGCCACGTCCTCCTCGTAGGCGCGCAGCTTCGCGGCCTCGCCGGTGACCGCCGCCCGGGCCTGGGTGAACGGGCCCACGATGATCTGCAGCGCCTTGGCGTCGGTGTTGGCGAGACCGAGAGCGAAGATCCGCTCGCCGATCGGCTCCCAGGTCTTGACCGCGGCCGAGATCGCCCGGACCGCGTCGAGGAAGCCGTTGGCGCGGCCGGCCTCGGTGAGCCGGGCGAGATCCTGATCGAGCTGGCGGCGATGCTCCTGATACTCGCTGGCGAACGTCGCGAGCTGCGCCTCGTCGCTGATCATCACCTCGCGGTAGATCTCGGCCACGAGGCGGGTCACCCGCAGCTCGATGGCGTCGACGAGGCGGCGGTTCTCCACCGACAGGTCCGGGCGGGAGGCCAGTTCCTCGATCCGGGCCATCACGGCTCCGTAGGCGGCCATCTGCTCATTGCCGGCGATACCGATGGCGGTGTTGTTGCCGTTCTTGGTCGACAATTCCATGCCCTTGGCCGCGACCTCGTTCAGCTGGTTCCAATGGTCCTGCAGGGGCCTGATCCGGGCACGCTCCTCCGGCGTGGCCCGCTCCGTGAGCTCAGCCAGGAGTGCGCGGAACCGGCCGTCTTGGGCCTTGAAGTCGAGGGTGAGCTGCGCCCGCCCGGCATCGGTCGGCTCCAGCAGCGTGCGGTTCATGATGCGCGCCGCCTCGACCGAGAGGGTCTCGACGCGCAGGATGCGCTGGACCTGCGCGAACGGGCCGGACGCGAAGGCCTGCATCCGCTCGTTCGAGGCGCTGAGGCTCGCGATGGCCAGGTAGCCGGCCCCGCCCAGGAGGGCCAGGATCAGGCCGAAGCTCAGAGCCAGTTTGGCTCGGATCGTGAAACGCATGGGTGTGACCTTCTCGATGGGTCCGGATCGATCGGCACCGCGCGGGGCGTGGCCCGCGCGGTGCCGGGCCGCTCAGGCGGCGCGGATGAAGTCGGCGTCCCGGGCGTCGCCGTCGCCCATGTCGAGGGCGAAGCCGCCCCCGGCAGCCAGGGTGGCCCGGCCGGCGCGGGCCTTGCCGCCGGCCTTCACGCCGGCCTTGGCCTTGGCCGGGACACCCATCCGGGCCGCCGTCGCCCGCAGCTGCGTCGCCGCCGCGTCGCCGTGTGTCTCCGCCGCATCGACGCGGAAATACGCGATGGTCGCCTGCAGCCGTTCGGCCTGAGTGGCCAATTCGTCCGAGGTCGCCGAGACCTGTTCGGAGGCGCTGGCGTTCTGCTGGGTGACCTTGTCGAGCTGCTGGATCGCCTGGTTGATCTGCGCCGAGCCGACATCCTGCTCCCGGCACGCCGCCGAGATCTCTTCCACCAGGATCGCGGTCTTGCGGATGTCCGGCACCAGCCGCCCGAGCATCTCGCCGGCCTGCTGGGCCGCCTTCACCGTGTCGGCCGAGAGCGTGCCGATCTCGGCCGCCGCCGCCTGGCTGCGCTCGGCGAGCTTGCGCACCTCGGACGCCACCACCGCAAAACCCCGGCCGTGCTCGCCGGCGCGCGCCGCCTCGACGGCGGCGTTGAGCGCCAAAAGATCGGTCTGGCGGGCGATCTCCTGCACGATGGTGATCTTCTGGGCGATGGTCTGCATGGCGTCGACCGCGCGGCCGACCGCGACGCCGCTGGCCTCGGCGTCCTGGGCGGATTGCCGGGCGATGGCCTCGGTCTGGCTGGCATTCTGGGCGTTCTGCTTGACGTTGGCGGCCATCTCCTCGACCGAGGCGGAGGCTTCCTCGGTGGAGGCGGCCTGCTCGGTCGAGCCCTGCGACAGCTGCTCGGCCGAGGACGACAGCTCCTGAGAGCCCGCCGACACGTTGCCGGCCGCCGCGTTCGCCTCCGTCACCACGGCGCGGAGCCGCGCCAGCATCGTCTGCAGGGCGAGACCCATCGTGTCCTTGTCGGAGAGCGGCTTGGCCTCGACCGTGAGATCACCCTCCGCGATCGCGTGGGCGAGGGACGCGGTCTCCCGCAGATTGTCGGTCATCCGGGTCATGGCGGTGATCAGGTCGGCGACCTCGTCGTTCGAGGTCACCGCGATCGTCTGGCCCAGATCGCCGACCGCGACGGCCTCGGCGAGCGAGACGGCCCGCGCCATCCCCCGGGCGATCGAGACCGCCAGCCACCCGGCGATGCCGAGGCCCAGGAGAAGCGCGCCGGCCAATGTAGCGAGCATCAGCGTCTGGCTCTCTTGCGACGCCGCCTTCGCGTGCTCGACCGCCTCCGCCATCTGGCGATCCTGATAATCGGACAGGGTATCGAAGGCCTGGTTGGCGGCAATGGACGCGGCGCTGTACTCGCCCGATATGAGTTCGATCGCGTGAATCGGCGCGCCGGGCTCGATCTTGGCCAGGGCCCTCTGGAACGAGGCCGACCAGGTCTCGAAGCTCTGGCGGAGCGCTTCGGTGGGGACCTTCAGGGCCCCGCCGACGCGGAGCAGGTCCTCGAGGCGGTGCGCGATCTCCTCGCGGAGCAGCTTGGTGTCGGTCACGTGCTCGTTCAGCCCGGCGACGCTGACCGCGCCCGTGGCGGCCTGCAGGCGGCCCCAGGCCCGTTCGAGGGGGATCTGGAAGGCCAGCACCGCCTTGATCAGATCGCCGGAGCGCCCGTCGGCCTTGGCCGCGAGGGCCTCCAGGTCCGTCCGCAGTGCGCCGATGGCCGGGCGCCCCACGCCGATGATCTCGGCCCAGGCCCGGGCATTGGCATTCATCCGGGCCAGGTCCGCGATCCTGTCGCCCAGGGCGACCTGCGTCTCGTATTTCTGGTCGAGGTCCCGGACGAGCCGGCCGCCCTCCTCGGTCGAGGGGCTGGCCTTGACCTTGGCGACGGCCTCCCTTGCATGCTTGCGGGCCTCGAGGGCGCGCTTGAGGGCATCCGCGATCTGCGCGTCGTCCACGGTGATCACCGCGGAGCGCAGGTTGGAGGTGCTGCGGTTGGCATTGCCCTTGGCGTCCAGCACCAGGGCCTGCATCTCCGCGCGGCCGCGGAGGAACGCCAGGCTCCTGTCGGAGGCCATCAGGCCCCGGTAGCCCACCCCGCCGGCCACGCCCGCGAGCACCAGCAGCGCGCCGAACCCGCCGGCCAGCTTGGCCTTTATCGAAAGACGCATATCCTCAGCCCCTGCCGATCAGTTCAGGATTGCCTGCATGTCCGGGATGATGACGAAGTCATCCCCGGACTTGACGATGGAGCGGATGTATTCGGGCCGCCACGACGTGCCGATCTTCGGCGCCGGCTGGCGGGTCTCCAGGGCGACCGCGGTCACCTCGAACACCTTGTCGGCCACCAGCGCGACCAGGGTCGGGTCGCCGTCGAGATCGAGCTCGACGACCACGAAGCGCGTGTCCGGCGTGGCCGCTGCCATCGGCATGCCGAAGCGCTCCCGGATGTCGGCGAGCGGCACGACGTTGCCGCGCACGTTGACCACGTGGCCGAGATGCGGGCGCGCCCCGGCGACCCGGGTGGTCGGGATCGGGTCGATGATCTCGCGCACCATCCCGGCCCCGAGCGCAAAGGTCTCGGTGCCGATGCGCATCATCACGACCTGCAGGGCGCGGCCCTGCTCGATGGCCTCGACGAAATCGGTCATCACGCAACCTCGCGGTATTCGCGCGGCCCGTCCGGGGCGGCGCCGATCTGTCCGCCGGCCATCAGCTGGGCCGGGTCGATGATGAGCGCCGCGGTGCCGTCGCCCAGGATCGTGGCGCCCGAGAAGGTCGTCACGTCGGCGTGCAGCTTCGACAGCGACTTGATCACTGTCTGGTGGTTGCCGAGGATCTGGTCGGCCACGAGCCCGAACCGGGTCTCGCCCACCGAGACGACGATCACCTTCTGGTACGGGTCGGGCTCGCCGGTCGCCGCGAACAGGCTGCGCAGGCGCAGGAACGGCACGAGGTCGCCGCGGATGTCGAGGAAGTCCCGACCGCGCTCGCTGCGCCCGCCCTCGGGCAGCTCGACGCATTCCTCCACGGCCGCCAGCGGCAGCACGTAGCGGCCGTCGCCGACCCGGATCAGCAGGCCCTCGATGATCGCCAGCGTCAGCGGCAGGCGCAGCACGATGGCGGTGCCCGCTCCCGGCTCGGTGGTGATGTCGATCGAGCCGCGCAGGGCCTCGATCGTCTTCTTGACGACATCCATCCCGACGCCGCGGCCGGACAGCGCCGAGATCTGCTGCGCGGTGGAGAAGCCGGGGGCGAACAGGAACTGGTAGACCTGCTGGTCGGTGAGCGGGGTGCCGGGGGCGACGAGCCCGCGCTCCTCGGCCTTGGCGCGGATGCGCGCCACGTCGAGGCCGGCGCCGTCGTCGCGCACGGTGACGTGGACCTGGGCGCCGACATGCTCGGCGGCGAGCGAGATGCGCCCGGTGGCGTCCTTGCCGGAGGCGCCCCGGCGGGCGGGGTCCTCGATGCCGTGATCGATGGCGTTGCGGATCAGGTGCACCAGCGGATCGGCCAGGCGCTCGATCACGGTCTTGTCGAGCTCGGTCTCCTCGCCCTCGGTGACGAAGGTCACGGGCTTGCCGAGATCCCCCGACAGGTCGTGGACCAGGCGCCGGAACCGGCCGAACAGCGCGCCGATCGGCACCATCCGGATGCTCATGGTGGTGTCGCGCAGCTGCGCCGAGAGCCGCTCGATCTCCTCCGCGATGGTCTGGAGCCCGGCATCGGCATGGTGGCCGGCCAGCTGGCTGAGCCGGGCCTGGGCGATCACCAGCTCGCCGACCCGGTCGAGCAGCTCGTCCAGCCGCTCGGCCTCGACCCGCATGGTGCTGGCCACGCGCGGTTCGGTGCCGCGGGCGGGGCCCCGGCGCTCGGCCTCGGCGGGGGTGGCGGGCGGCCTGGCCGACGGTCGGGCGGGCATCTGTGCAGGCACTTGGACAAGCACCTGCGCCGGCACCGGGGCAACGGGCTCGGCGACCGGCGCCGGCACGGCCAGCACGGGCACGGGGACCGGCGCGTCGGGAGCCGGCGCGACGTCGTCCAGCGGCGTCAGGGTCAGGACCATGTCGTCCCGCACGAACAGGAAGACGTCCTCGATCGCCTCCCGGGTCGCGGACCCGCGCAGCGTCACGTCCCAGCCGAGCGCCAGGCTCTCCGGCTCGAGGGCGGCGAGGGCGGGCAGGTCGCCCAGGCGCGGCACGACCGTGCAGGCCCCCAGCTCGCGCAGCTCGTCGAGCAGCGCCAGCGGGTTGGTGCCGTTGCGCAAAACCTCCGGGGCGAAGGCGATCCCGATCCGCCACCCGGCGGTCCCGGCATCCGGTATCTCCGGGTCCGGCGCCCCGGGACCCGGCTGCGCGGCCGGCTGGGCCTGGGCCCGGCCCACCAGCCGCTCGAGTTCCGCCAGGATCGCCTCGCCGATCACCGGGGCGGTGGAATCCGGATCCTCGATCAGGGTGCGGATGTAGTCCTTGGCCGAGAGCGAGATGTTGACCAGATCGGCGCTGATCGGAACCTCGCCGCGCCGGACCAGGTCGAACGCGGTCTCGAAATCGTGCGTGAAGGCCGCGACCCGGTCGAAGCCGAACATCGCCCCCGACCCCTTGATCGTGTGCAGGGCCCGGAACGCCGTGTCGACCAGCGCCGAGTCGCCGGGCCGGTCGCCGAGGTCGAGCAGCGTGGTCTCCAGCCGGTCGAGAAGCTCGTTGGCCTCCGCCAGAAACACCTCGCGTGGATCGTGATCAGTCATCGTCGAGCGGATCCAGTTGCGCCGTCTTCGGAGGCATCGGGACGATCACGCGCCAATTTGGCGCAAGCCGAAGGCTAGATCGCGCGATCAACCCAAGACTCGGGCCATCGATCAGGAGCCATCCTAATTTAAGGGTGTTAAAAAAAGAAGATGGAACCTCCTTAAAAAACTTTCTAAGTCCGATTTTTTCCTCAGAAAATGCGTTTTTTGAATGAAACAAGTTTGGTATTTTGGTTAAAAACCAATCTCCTAGGATAGAAAGTCTTGATTTGTACAATTTTGCGCAATATATGTACTGTGTCATCGCGCTCCGATGCGCAAATAAATGCAAGAATACACATTGCTACAGTCGAGATGCATCGAAATCAGTCGTGGATCAGAACAGGTCGATGCCCGCGAGCGGATCGTCCTCGCGCCCGCGCGTCGGCGCCGCGGTGCCGAGCAGGCGGCGGGACATCCGCTCCCGGACCTCCCCGAGGGTGCAATCGGCGATCATCGCCGCCGCCCAGTCCCGCTCCGCGTCGGCGCCGTCCGCCGGGGCCGTCCGGAGGGCGCGCAGGATCGCCTGGAGGTTTTGCATGCGCTGCTTGGCGAGATCCTGGAACTGCATCGCCACGATGGCGCCCGAGACGTCCTGCGTGATCGCCTCGGTGGTCTGCACGGTCTGGCCGAGCACACCGGCAAACCGCGAGCTCTGCTCGACCAGGGCCTGCATCACCACGCGCACCCGGGCGTCGGCATTCCGGCTCTCCTCCGACATGTCGATGGTGGCGATGTCGTGCAGCAGCGCGTGGCTGCTGCGCAGGCCGGTGGCGATCGCGCCGATCTGCTGCTTGATCACCCCGGACAGCGCGTTGATCGCCCCGGCCAGGCTGCGCACCTCGTCGGCCACCACCGCGAAGGCCCTCCCGGCCTCGCCGGCGCGCGCCGCCTCGATCTTGGCGTTGAGCGCCAGGAGGTTGGTCTGCCGGTTGATCTTCTCGATCTCGGCGACGCTGCCGTCCACCGAGGACAATTCGCCCAGCACGCCGTTCAGCGCGTCCTCCATGGTGGCGCCGCGGGTCGACATGAAGCCGATCCTGTCGTTGAGCATCGCCAGGATCTCGCCCAGAGCCGCCGCCACCTCGGCGAGCGGCCGCTCGGTGCCGTCGATCCGCACCGACTGGATCGACGCCACCAGTCCCTGCACGATCTCGGACTGTCCGCGGGTGGTCGCGGCGATCCGCTGGAACCGCTCCGACAGGCCGTGCACGTCGGTCTCGACATCCGCCGAGACGATCCCGATCTCGTCGATCAGGGCATCGAGGGCCTTGCGCTGGACCTCCGACAGGCCGAGCCGCGCCTGGAGCACGTCCGCCGCCGCGAGCGGCCGCCCCGGAGGTGCCGCCGCCGGATCGGGGGCGGCCGCGTCATCGTCCGGGGCGAGCGCGATCGGCGGATCCGACGCGTCCGCGTGATCCGGCACTCGATTCGCGCGCCCCCAGAAGGCCATCGATATGTCTTCCTCGGACACTGCCGGTTCTCGCCGGGTACAGGCACGAACTTACGGCCGTGAGGAGCCGTTTTCTAAGCCGGGCATCTGAATGAAGAGTTATGCCGTCCGTTCTTTGTGCGGAGGGCCGCGCATTTTATGTGATCGAAAACCTGCAGCTTCCACAACGAGACTTTGGTCTATCAATATAAGTACTTGCAAAACAGTAATTAGATTGTATCATTGAATACCAGAAAATCTTGAAACGGATTCGGAATCAACGGCCGCGCCTTTCACCCAATACAAAACCACTCCCCGGCCGGACACGCACGGTTTTCAACAGGAAACGTCGTCGGGATCATCGGCGGTGTTGCAGCGATGTGATCGGCTCAAGGAAACTTTAACCGTCCGGTTCTCTTAAGAGATCGACTGCAGCCAGTCTGGCCGCGCAACAGCAGCGGATTCCTCATGGCCGAGCCCGTCACCCTCACGATGCCGCCGGACTGCACGCTCCGGACGGCGCAGGCGCTCCGGGCCGACCTGCTGGCGGCGCTGGACGGCGCGACCCGCCTGGTGCTGGATTGCGCGGCGATCGAGACGGTGGACGTCACCTTCGTCCAGCTCGTCGTCGCGGCCGCCGGGTCCGCGGCGGCGCGCGGCGCCACCCTCGACCTGACCAACCTGCCCGACGCGGCCGCGGCGGCGTTCCGGCGCGCCGGCATCGCGCCGCGCCCGCCCTTCGCGGCCGCCCCCGACCTCTGAACCCCCAGGACCGGATCTCCCCCATGGCCACCGTTCTCGCCGTCGACGATTCGCCCAGCATCCGCCAGATGATCAAGATCGTGCTGGGCCCCGCCGGCCACACCGTGATCGAGGCGGCCGATGGCGCCGAGGGCCTCGCCAAGGCCAAGGCCGGGGCGATCAACCTGGTGATCACCGACCTCAACATGCCGGTGATGAACGGCATCGAGATGATCAAGCAGCTGCGCACCGTGCCGTCCTGCGCGGGCGTGCCGATCCTGTTCCTGAGCACGGAATCGGACGAGAGCATCAAGCAGCAGGCGAAATCGGCCGGGGCCACCGGCTGGATCACCAAGCCGTTCAAGCCGGAGCAGCTGCTGGCGGTGGTGGCCAAGCTGATCCGCGCCTGAGCGGCCAGCCCCTGCCCGGCGCGCCCCTGCGGGCCGGCGGATCCACGACACCGGGTTCGGCTTCAAGCCTCGGAAAGGCTGCGGGCTTCGCTCCGGCCTGCGGGTAAGAGCCAGGGATGGGGGCGGCGTCGGATCGCGCGTGACGGCGCCTTCCGGGGGGGGGGCCTCCGACGGCTGCCCGTAACGGCTACGAGCTACACAGGTTCGCGGCGCAGGCACGGGTGCGGGCCGCAACTGCACGCGGCTGTCGGCGACCGTCGCGACGGTGAAGCCGGACGGCCCTGCGCACCGGCGGGCCGCGCAATCCTCGATACGATCGGTCGTTTGCCCGCCTCGTCGGCGAGCGCTGGTGCCGGTGGAGAGGATCGAACTCCCGACCTTCGGTTTACAAAACCGCTGCACTACCGCTGTGCTACACCGGCGGGCGCCTTGAAACCGTTGAGAAATCTTGCGGTTTCAGGGCGTCAGGGGGACTTTTGACTACGTTTGAGGGCGCTTCGTCAAGGCACAGATCCCGGCACGGTCCGTCCATGGCCCGGCCGCGTCGCGCTGCGGGCGCGTACGGACGGTCGGCGCTCCGGGACATCGGGGGGCGCCACAGCCTGAACGATCCGCGATCCGACGGTCTCCGTCCGCGTCACGGCGAATCTGGCCACCGCCGGGGGGCAATCGATGCCACCGCTGCCGGCCGCGGCACCGGATCGCACCCGCTCCGCGTTCCTGGACCGCTGGATGCCGGCGGGCGGCTAAAGCTGCGTGCCGTCGCCGCGCAGCGGCGCATCCCAGACGGGGTCTGCCGGCGTCAGCGGGACCACCGGTGCGCACGCCACGAGCAGCGCGATCATCGCGGTCCGTGAGCCGAGCAGGACCGCCGGCGGCTCGCCCGTGAGGATCCGCCAACCCAGGACGAAGGCCTCGACCGGCAGGTCGGCCAAGGTGTCCGTCGTGGGCGGGGGGTGATCCGCCGGGGCAGGCGCGGGCGTGTCCATGTCCCCTCAACGGGATCGCCCCGCCTTCGGGCGACCCGTTCGCGCCGGATGGTGAAGAGACGGTGATGCGGCTCCGGGGAACCGGGCCCCCGGCGTGCGGCCGCGCCGGCGCGAATTGCGGGGCGCGGCGCGACCCGCCACCAAAGCCCGGCTCGCGCGTTGTCGAGAGGATCCATCCTCACCTGGAGCGCCCGATGCTCGCCCGATCCGCGTTGCTGCTCGCCCTTCTCACGTCGAGCGCCCACGCCGCCGCCTTCGATGACCTGAAGGGGTACCTCGCCTCCTGCCTGCGGTTCGAGATGAGCGGCACTCCCGCGCAACGGGGTATGCCCCTGTCGTCCCGGGTCCACACCGCACTCGATCGCTGCTCCGACGACGTCGCCCGGCTGGAACGGGCCGATGGGCGGCGCCTGCGCGGCGATGGCGGCCTCAGCCCCTCGACCAAGGCGGTGATCCAGGGCGTCGTCGGCCGCGGCGACAGCGGTTTTCGCGACGTGCGGTACTGAGCGCTGCGGGTCCGCGCGCGAGACCTACTGGCACGCCACGAGGCCGCTGACCGTCTTGGCCGCGTCCGCAAGGTCGGCCGGATCGAGCTTCGCCCCGGTGATCGAGCCTGGCATAATCGTAACCCCGTTGCTTTCCAGGAACGACGCCAGGATCGCACCCTTAATCGCAAAGTTGATGTTTTGTGGGAAGTCGCCGGACGCGATCGCAACTTTGAGAACGTTCAGCTTCGATTGAACGACGCCGGCCACGTTGCCAAAATTGTCAAGCACCGGGCCGCCGGAATTGCCGGCCTGGACTGGTGCAGAGATCTGGTAGAACCGTGAATCGTCGTTCACCCCGGCAAGGGCAGTGACATTGCCGAGCGTGAAGTTGCCGGTGTTGGCCAGCAGGTCGAGATGAGGGTAGCCGAACGTCGCGATGCCTTCGCCGAGCCGTGCGCCGAGCCGCAGCGGCGGGAATTTGTGACCCTCGGCTCCTGTGACCTGAATCAAAGCCATGTCGTTGGCCGCATCAGTCGCCCTGACGGCTGCCTTCCGGATTTGTCCATCCGGCGTCTTCACGACGATATCCTTGCACGTCTCGATGACGTGATTATTCGTGATGAATCGCCCCTGCCCGTCGACGAAAAACCCACTGCCGGTCGAGATCTTGTCCTCCGGCTTAGCCCAAGCCACCGGCGGCGGTGCGGCCGGGTTCGGCACGGGTGCGAGCACATTGGGCGCCGGGGGGATGACGGCCGGATCCGGCCGGCTTACCGGCACGACGGCCGGCGCCGCGGCAACGCGGGCGGGCTCCTCGTCCAGGAAGCCGGGCGGCTCGACGAAGGGCCGGCCGTTCATCACCGAACCGAGCGAGGCCGACATGAGGACGGCGATGCGCTCGCCATTCACCACGCCCTTCGCGTTGTTCCAGAAGGCCGCGAAGCCCAAGATACCGTTGCCGTCCGCGTGATACCGGACGTACTCGTCATCCCCGTCTCCCGTCGTCGCGGAGATGACGAACCAACCATCCTTGAGAACCGAATAATGGATGACGGTGCCGTTGCCGCGCATCTTCTCCAAAAGGCCGGCATACACGGCCTCCGGCGTCGTTCCGGAGAAATAGTTGTAGGACACTTGGACCCGATCGGTGGCGTCGCGGTAGGTGAGGCCGTTTCTATTGGGATAGGGGCGAAGGCCCATGCCCTGGGGTATCCAGATAGGCCGCCCCCGCGTCGGATGTCCGATCTGGCGGAAGTCCCACATGTTGAACATGGGGCGCGCCACGGCGAACAATCTGTCTGAGGTTGCCTTGTCCAAGCTTCCCGACGGCGTAAGACGGTTGGCGATTTGGAAGTCTCGGATGGCGTTAAAGGTGTGCAGGGTGAAGCGCTCAGTGGGGACGGCATTCTGGTAACCCGCGCTGATCAGCATCGTCTGCGCGATGACGCGCTCCCGCAGAGCGTAGCTTGAATTGAAGCCCTCTTCGGCAGAGTAATAGGCCGGCGGCCGCGGAGCAGCATTGACCGGCGAGGCGGCCAGAGCCGCGACTAGAACGAGCGATCCGCACCGCATGTCAGCACCCTCGTCCTATGGTCGATGCCACATTCTCGCCACAAAATCTGAAGTTGCAACAGCAGAGTTTGCGCAGTCGCGCGCGTTGGTTACTCCTGCTGGGCATCGTCAGTCGGCATGCGGCTCAGGGCGATGGTCACGAACCGGTCTGCCGGAAGCTGAACTCGGATCGGGATGGAGCCCGCCTCGGTGAGCCCTGGGCGTCTGGAGCCCATCAACCCTGTAGACCCGGGGGGCACTTCTGGCGTAGGGTGCGCGCGAGGTTGATGACCGGTTCATAATAACGCTTCAGGACCCGGGGGCGGTACCCGGCGCCTCCACCAGAAGCACCTTGCCCCGCTACCGTTCGGGGACGGGGGCGCGCATCCGGCGTTTCGGATCGCGGGCTGCCAGGGTGCTTCTGCTGGGGGTGAAACAGGTTCGACTGGGCGGTAAAGGGATCGCGAGTTCTGTCCCGCTTCGGCGGGGTAAGATGCGGCTTTCGGTAAGGACTCGACCGGTTCGGCGCGGGCAACCCTCGTTCCGAGCACCTGACCAAAACTCTAAATGCCAACGACAACGTCGGCATGGAGATGCGCCTCGCGGCGTAATCTTCCGGGGCGTGGGCACGCCTAGCAACAGAACCCGGGGCTTCGGCCTCGGGGCCCGTCATTCCCGGCACCGGACACGCGAGGCGCTTCGGCCGCAGCCGGACACCACGCTGCCGGTTCAGGCATGCGGCGGCCGGCGATGCAGCGCGTGCCGCCCACCCACCCGTCGCGCACGCGTCTCGGCCCGCCGCCGCGCGGCCCGGACGCGCTCGATGTCGGCGATCCCGATCGGCCGCGGCGGCGCCGCGCGGGTGAACGGCATCCGGTCGCGGACATCGCCGTAATAGTCCGAACCGCCCATCCCGAAGCTGCCCCCCGTCACGGGCCCGTCCATGGGCGGCTCCCCGGCCCATGCGGGTGCGGCGAGGCCGGCAAGCAGGGCGGCGGCGAGGAATATGCGCATGCCCGGACGAGGCACGGCCGCGTCGGCCTTGGCAAGGCGAATCCGATAACGATGTCGTCGGCGCCCGATAGCGCCGGTCAGGTGCCGGTCCAGGCCGCGTGGACCGCGCCGGCGGCCGTGTCGGGCTTGGCCGCGCCGATGAAGATCACGACCGGGCCATGGGCGTCGCGCCGGGGGTCGTAGAAGTCGAGCAGGCCCGGATGGATCCGCTGGAGGAAGTCCGGATGCCGGCCGCTCCGGCGGAGCAGATGGTCGATGACGACCTGATCGCCGTGGACCCCGTTGGGCACCGGGCCGCAGGATCCCGGCCTCATCCAGCGCTCGGGATCCGCCGCGAAGGTCTTGTAGAGCGCGGCGAGTGCGTCGCCGTCCCAGCGCAGCAGCGCGCTGGAGAGCCGCCCGGCGTGGAAGTAATCCTCCATCGCGGCAAAGCCCGGCGTGGCCAGGGCGTCCGCCGGCCCGGTCAGGACCGTATCGAGGTCGCACAGGAGCGTCGGGCCCTCGGTCAGCCCGGGGCGGAACGCCTCCATCTTGGCCCACCAGGCCGGCCAGTCGTGCCGCAGGGGCACGCGCTCCACCCCGGCGACCGCGAGCGGTAGATCCGTGAGGCAGAGGATCCGCCCGAAGGCCGGTGCGTGGCGGCGCACGCCGCGGGCGAGGCGTTCCACCCAGGTCGCGTCGTAGCGCCCGCCGCCCTTCAGGACCGTGATCAGCGTCGCCATGACTCTCAGCCTTCGGTCGGGTGCAGGCGGAGGCGCCCGGAGGCCGCGGCGGCGGCGAACCACGCGCGCTCGGCCGCCCAGGGATGCCCCGGCCAGCCGGCGAAGCCGAAGCCGTAGGCGTCCGCCGGGAGCCCCGGCCCGGGGCGGTCCGGCACGAGCGCCAGGGCCACGAGGAAGCCGGTGCTCGGGTTCGGGCATTCGCCCGCCCGGGATCCGAGCAGGCCGTGCGCCCGCCGGTGCAGGGTCTCCGGCAGGACGTGGATCGGGCGCCCCAGGGGCCGCAGCAGCGCCAGGATCTCGCGGGTCCAGCAGATCGGGTCCGGGACGTTCTGCGCCGCCGGCAGCATCGGGAACGGCAGGATGAAGGCCCCGGCCGTCCGGACCACCGGGCGCTCCAGGAAGCGCCGGTCCGTCAGCCATTCCCGGGTCTGGCCGCCGCGGTTGACCAAGGCGAGGTGGGTGACGCGTCGGCCGGTCCGGTCGCCGAAGCCCGCCGCGTTGTTGAAGCGCACCACGCAGTCCGCCGCATCGATCGCCGGCCCTACATCACCGGTCCCGGGCGCGTTGCCGACGATGGCGAGGGACGATCCGGCCGGCAGGATCGGGCCGTCGGCACGGGAGGGATCGAGGTCGGATGACACGGAAACCGGGGATCGCGGGGAGCCGCGGAGGTAAGGCGCCAGGCCGGGACGACCAGGGCGCGGCCGGGTCGAACGTGTCGACGTGACGGGCCCGCGCCGGTGCTTCCTCTGCGCGGCCGACATGCTCGGGGCCAGCGCGCGGGGCCTGACCTATCCGGACGGCCGCCGCCGTACCTTCGCGCGCGCCTGCGGCTCCTGCGGCGTCCTGCTGGCGGAGGCGGCGGACCCGGCCGCCTGCCGGGAACACCTGGACCGGCACCTCGCCGCGCCGGCCTTCCTGTCCGACCCGGATGCGCCCTACGGCCTCGACCTCTACACCCTGCGGACCGCCGCGACCCGCCTCGGCCGGGGCACGCGCCCGCTCGATGACGCGGGCCGCGCGGACCTCCGGCATCCCCACGGGACCCGGGCCGCCGCGGCGGAACTCTACGCCCTCGACGGCGCCGCCGGGCGCCCGGTCTCCCTCGGCCTGCTGTGCCGCCCGGCGGACCTCGCCGCGGTGCTGGCGTTTCTGCCCGCCCAGGCCGGCTGGACGGACGATGTCGCGATCCTCCTCGACGGGCCGGCGCGGGCGGCCCGCATGGTTCCGGTCGCCGGGTTTCCGGAGGGGGCGGTGCGGGTGGCCGCCCGGCCCCTCGACGGCGATTTCGCCGCGCAGCGGAACGCGCTCCAGGACCTCGCCCGCCACGCCTGGATGCTGCAGCTCGACGCCGACGAATCCATCGAACCCGCCACCGGCGCGCGCCTGCCGGCCCTGGCCGCTGCGGCCGAGGCGGCGGAGGTCGTGTCGATCGGGCTCGCGCGGGCCAACCGGGTCGACGGCGTCCTGTCGGATGTCTTCCCGGACGTCCAGTACCGGTTGAACCGGACGCGGGTGCGCTTCGCCGGCCGGGTGCATGAGCGGCCGGTTCTCGACGGCGGCTGGCCGCGCAGCTTCCTGACGCTGCACGGGGTCATCGCGCATCGCCTGAGCCGCGCCCATGTGCGGGCGCGGTCGCACCGCTACGAAGCGCTCGATCCCGGACGCGGCCGTCCCGAGGAGGCGACGGCGCTGCTGCGTCCCTATGCCGACTGACGGGTCGCTCCGGCGCCCCCCGCCGCCGCGATCGCCCGCCGGTAGAGCGCCAGGGTCTCCCCGCCGAGGCTGGCCCGGTCGAACCGGCCCGCGGCGATGAGGGCGCGGGCCCTGTAGGTCCGGCGCAGGTCGGGATCGGCGAGGAGCGGGCGCAGGGCATCGGCCAGCGCCTTTCCGGTGGCGGCCTCCGCGAGCGGCCCGGCCCCGGGGGCGCCGACGAAGGCCCGGGCGCTGGCATCCTCCGCGCAGGCGACGACCGGCCGGCCGTAGGCCAGGGCCTCCTGGTAGACCAGGCCGAAGCTCTCGTAGCGGGAGGGGGCGACCACCGCGTGGGCCTGCGCGTAGGCCTGCGCCAGGGCGGCGGCGTCGACCCGGCCGCGGGCGCGGATGTGCCGCCGCGCCGCCCCGGGCAGATCGGCCGGCAGATCCTCCGGCGCCACCCCGACGAGGTCCAGCTGGAACGGTGGCAGGCCGTCCCGGTCCCGCGCGCCACCGAGGATCGCGACCGCGTCGAGGAGCGCGTCGAAGCCCTTGCGCGCCTCCGCCCGCCCGACGAAGAGCAGGCGCACCGGCGCCTCCGCCTCCGGATAGGCGGCGGCGCGGGCACCCGTCGCGACCTCGGGCGGCAGGCTGAGGCCGATCACCGCGGAGGGCTGCCGGCCGGTGAGCCCGTAGGCCCGCGTGATCACCGCGCCGTGCGCGGCGGTGTTGGCGATGAGGCCGGCGCTGCCCCGGGCCTGCCGGCGTTCCAGGGCGTCGGCACTCCACCCGTCGAGGCGGTCGCGCAGGGCACCCCCCGGCCCGCGCGTGAACACCGCCGGGGTCGAGCTGCGCGTCACCAGGGGCAGGGTCCGGCGGCCGGCGAGCAGCGCGGCCGGCGCGTACCAGTTGGTCGCCTCCACCACCGCGAAGGGCGTGCGCGCGTGCGCGGCCAGCACGGCGCGCCGGAAGGCCAGCGGCGCCGCGAGATGCCCGGCCGAGCCCCAGCGGCGCAGGCGCGCCAGGGCGCCCCCCTCCGGCAGGCCGAGGCCCACGATCGTGACGCCTGCCACCCGCGCGCGGCCGGTCCGGTCGAGGGTGAACACCGTGACCTCCGCGCCCGTCTCCGCGAGGCTCTCGGCGATCTCGCGGGCCGCGGTCGAGAGGCCGCTCGGCGCGGGCGGGTAGTCCCAAGCCAGGAGGGCGGTGCGCATCAGGCGTCGAGGAGGCGGCGGTAGAGCGCGAGATAGTCGCGCGCCATCCGCTCGGCGGTGAACCGTGCCTCGAACCGGCGACGGATCCCGGCGCGATCGAGCTGCCCGATCCGGGCGAGGGCCGCGACCGCCTCCGCCTCGCTCGCGACGACGAACCCGGTCACGCCGTCCTCGACGATCTCGGGGACCGAGCCGCGGTCCCAGGCCACGACCGGCGTCCCGCAGGCCATCGCCTCGATCATCACCAGGCCGAAGGGCTCGGGCCAGTCGATCGGGAACAGGAGCGCCCGGGCGCCGCCCAGGAGCTCGCCCTTCCGGGCATCGTCGACCGGCCCGAGATAGGTCGCGTCGGCGCCGAGGAGCGGGCGCACCTGCCGGTCGAAATAATCCGGGTTGCCGACATCGACCGTGCCGCCGAGCCGGATCGGGAGACCGGCAGCGCGGGCCACGCGGATCGCCGTGTCGGGCCGCTTCTGGTCGGTCATCCGGCCGAGGAAGGCGACGTGGGCGTCCGGTTCCGCGCGGAAGGCGTAGCGGTCCCGATCGATGCCGTGATGCACGATCCCCGCCCGGTTCGCCGCGGGGATGCCGGCTTCCTGCGCCGCCGAGATCGCCGCCACCGGCAGGTCGGGGAAGCCCGCGAAGAACAGCGCCCGGTCGAGCTCGTCCACCCGCCAGTGGATCGTGGTCAGGCTGCGCCGCCGGCGCCCGCCCAGGAGCGCCGCATGGGCGAACTCGCCGTGGCAATGGACGATGTCGAAATCGTCGAGCCGCAGCCGCAGCGCCTCCAGCTGCAGGGCATCCAGGGCCGCCGGCACCCCGGGCGCGACGGGCCCGTGGCGCCGCTCGAGCGCCGAAAGACTCGGATAATCGCCCACGCGCGGCAAGTCTGTCGCACTGTCCGAGGGGGCGAAAAGTGTTACCTCGACGCTCAAGCTTCGCAGCGCCGTGCTCAGATCATGCACAACCCGCTCGGTGCCGCCGTGATGATCTGGGGGAACGGGAAAAATGTTCGGTGCGACCTGGGCAACACGAATCACGACGCTCTCTTCACATAAGTTAAGTTTATACGGGCGCCCGACAGCTTCAGCCCACGCCTGATGTTCGTCCTGCACATCGCCCTGCAGGGCTGCCTGCGCGGCGACGGCGTCGTCTACGGGATCACCGCCGATACCGGCGGCCATATCCGCTACCTGCTCGATCTGGTCTCGGCCTCGGCGCAGGATCGCGACCTCGCGCGGATCGCGGTGGCGACGCGCCTGTTCCACGGCCCGCTCGGCGCCGCCTACGCCGTGCCTGAAGAGCGGATCGCCGACAAGGTCACCCTTGTGCGGCTGGCGAGCGCGTCCCCGGACTACCGCGCCAAGGAGGAGATGCACGCCGAGGTGGCGCGCTTCGCCGAGAACCTCGTCGCCTGGATCGGCGCGCAGGCGCGGGCGCCGGACCTGATCCACGCCCACTACGCGGACGCGGCCGCGGTGGCGGCGCTCGTGGAGGACCGGCTCGGCATCCCCTTCGTGTTCACCGCCCACTCGCTCGGCCGGGTGAAGGCCGCGATGCTGGGCGAGGCCGTCCTTCGCCCCGACCTCGCCCGCCGGATCGCCACCGAGGAGGACGCCCTGGCGCGGGCGCGGCTCGTGATCGCCTCGTCCCGCGACGAGGCGGAGGTGCAGTATGCCGGCTATGCCGCCTACGATCCCGGCCGCGTCCGCGTCCTGCCCCCGGGCAGCGACCTCGCCCGCTTCGCCGCGGCGTGTCCCGAGCCCCGGGTCGACGCCGCGATCGACCGGTTCCTGGCCGACCCGGGCAAACCGGCGATCCTGGCGCTGGCCAGGCCGGTGGCGCGCAAGAACCTCGCGGCCCTGGTGCGGGCCTACGGCGAGAGCCCCGCGCTGCGCGCCCGCGCCAATCTCGTGATCGTGGCCGGCACCCGCGCGGATATCGACGCCCTCGATGGCGACATGGCCGCGACGATGCGCGAATTGCTGGTCCTGATCGACCGCTACGACCTCTACGGGCACGTGGCCTATCCCAAGACTCACCGCCCGCAGGACGTTCCGGCGATCTACGCCTATGCCCGGGCGCATGGCGGCGTCTTCGTCAACCCGGCCCTCAACGAGCCCTTCGGCCTGACGCTGCTGGAGGCCTCGGCGGCCGGCCTGCCGCTGGTCGCCACCGATAGCGGCGGTCCCAACGACATCGTCGAGACCTGCGGCAACGGGCTGCTGGTCGATCCCCGCGCCCCCGGCGCGATCGCCGAGGCCTGCCTGCGGATCCTGGGCGATACGGCGCTCTACGCCCGCTGCGTCGCGGGCGGGGCCCGGGCGGCGGCGGCCTACGACTGGGACCGGCACGCCGCGCGCTACCACGTCCTGCTGCGCGCGCTGCTGGCCCCGGAGCCGCCCCTCCGGAGGCCCCGGCAACTCCTGGTCTGCGACATCGACAACACGCTGGTCGGCTGCGACGCGGCGCTGGGGATCTTCCGCCGATGGCGCAGCCGGCAGGCGGAGCTGGCCTTCGGCGTCGCCACCGGCCGGTCCTTCCACAGCGCGATGGCGGTGCTGGAACAGCAGGCCAGCCCGCGGCCGCAGGTGATGATCACCTCGGTCGGGTCCGAGATCTACCATCTCGACGCCAACGGGGTGACCTACACGGCGGATGCGGCCTGGCGCGGGATCATCGCTGCCGGCTGGGACCGGGAGGCGGTGCGCGCGGCGCTCGCCGGGCTCGACGGGCTCGCCCCCCAGGGCCCCCTGGAGCAGCGGGCGCTGAAGCTGAGCTATTTCGGCGATGCGGCGGCGGCGCGGCGCGTCCGCGCGCGGCTCGCGCTGGCCGGCCTCCCCGCCCGGGTGATCCACAGCCACGGCCGCTACCTCGACGTGCTGCCGGAGGCGGCCTCGAAGGGCACCGCCGTCGACCATGTCCGGGCCCTGTACGACCTCCCCGAGCAGGCGGTCTTCGTGGCCGGCGATTCCGGGAACGACATCGAGATGCTGGGCGCCCGGGTGCAGGCGATCATCGTGGCGAACTATTCGGACGACCTCGCCAACAACGCCGCGCTGAAGCATTCCTACGTCGCCCGGACCGCCCATGCCCGGGGCATCATCGAGGGGGTGTCGCATTTCCGGCGGATGCTGGCCGATGTCGGCTGAGCCCGGGGGCGGCCCCGCACCGAGCGTGCTGACGCTGGTTCGCGGCCGGGCCGACCGCCTGCGCAACCTGATGCGCGGGCTCGCCCGCCAGACGATGCCGCCCCGCGAATGCGTCATCGCCTGGATGCAGCCCGAGCCGGCCGCTGACCTGCCCGATCCCGGCTGCCCCGTGCGCCACCTCCATGTGCCGGGCGCGGCGCTGCCGCTCGCGGCCGCGCGCAACCGGGCGGCGGAGGCGGCCGCGGCGGACCTCCTCGTCTTCCTCGACGTGGATTGCATCCCGGGCCCGACGCTGGTGGCGGCCTATGCCGCGGCCGCCGCGGCGGCCCGGGGCCTGTTCCTGGGCGAGGTCCTCTACCTCCCGGACGGGGCGACCGCCGGCGGCGTTGTGGATCCAGCCGCGCTCGACCGGGTCGGGCGCCCCCATCCGGCCCGCCCGCCCGTACCGGAATCCGGTTCGCGGCCGGAGCCCGATCCGGGCCAGCTCTGGGGCCTGTCCTTCGCCCTGGCGGCCTCCGCCTGGCGCGCGGTCGGCGGCATGGACGAGGCCTATTCGGGCTATGGCGGCGAGGAGACCGACTTCGCCGCCCGGCTCGCCGCGACCGGGCTGCCGACGTTCTGGGTCGCGGGCGCGCGGGCCTACCACCAGCACCACCCGGTCCACGTGCCGCCGCTCCAGCACTTCGCGCCGATCCTCGCCAACGCGGCCCGCTTCCGGGCCCGGCACGGACGGTGGTGCATGACCTACTGGCTCGATCAGTTCCGCGCGGCCGGGCTGATCGACTGGGATTCCGACGCGGCCGCGATCCGCCTGATCCGACCGCCGACCCGGCACGAGATCGCCGCCGCCCTGCGGCCCGACGCCCTGTTCTCCTGAGAGCGAGCCCGAACCGCCGGCCATGAAGCGACCCATCGCGTTCTTCGTCCATCACCAGGGCCGCGGCCACGCCAACCGCACGATGGCGGTGGCGGCCGCGTTCAGCCACGACCGCCCGGTCTCGGTGCTGACCGCGGATCCGCACCTGTTCGACGGCTTCGCGCGCGACATCGAGATCGTGGCGCTGCCCAACATGATCGGCGCCGCGGTCCCGACCGCGCGGCTCTACGCGGAGCCGACGCCGCAGGTGATGCACTGCGTCCCCCTGGGCCTGTCCGAGATGCGCCGGACCATGCGGTGCATCCTCGACCACCTCGACGAGCGCGGGATCGGGCTGTTCGTCGTCGACGTCTCCGCGGAGATCGCCCTGCTCGCGCGGATCGCCAGCGTGCCCGCGGTCCAGATCCGCATGCACGGCGACCGCTCCGACATCGGCCATATCGGCGCCTACGAGGCCTGCGTGGGGATGCTCGCCCCCTTCGACGCGCGCCTGGAGCAGGACGAGTACCCCGCGCGCCTGCGCGCCAAGACCTTCTACAGCGGCGGCCTGTGCACCAGCGTCGACCGGGTGCCGGAGCGCGCCGAGGCGCGGGCGCGGCTCGGGCTCGATCCGGAGCGCGAGATCGTCGTGGCGGTGACCGGCGGCGGCGGCAGCGGCACGCCCTACGCGCCGCTGACGGTCGCGGCCCGGGCCGCCCCGGACGCGCTCTGGCTGACCCTCGGGCCGACCCACCGCGAGGGCCACGAGACCGACTTCGCCAACCTGCGCGAGCTCGGCTGGGTCGCCTCGGTCACCGCCTACCTCGCGGCGGCCGACATCGTCATCGCCTCGGCGGGCGACAACACGGTGCACGAGGTCGCCCGGGTCGGCGGCCGCCTGATCGTGATGCCGGAATGGCGCTATTTCGCCGAACAGACCCGCAAGGCCGAAGCCCTGGTCCGCTTGGGCGCCGCCGTTCAGGCCCCCGCCTGGCCCGGCGATCTCCAGACCTGGCGCGACCTCCTGGCCCGGGCCCGCGCCCTCGACGGGACCGCCCTGCGCAGCCTCTACGCCCCGGACGCCGCCGCCCGCGCCGCCGACTGGCTCGAAGGGCTGACCGACACGCTGTGGTCCGGTCAGCTGATCGACGCCGCCGCGGCCGGATGAGCGCCGCCGTCCCACACCGTTGGAGCCGCCCCCGATCGCGTCGCGATCGGGGGCGGCTCCCCGTTCTTGATTCAACCCGCTCGCCGCCGCCGGACCGGCGTCCGTTTCGGCGGCGAGCGCCCCAGCCGGAGCCCGATCTCGGATGTCCACCGTTTCCGTCGTGACGCTCGCCAAGGGCCGGCCGGCGCATCTGCGCAACGTGCTCCTCGGCCTCGCGCGCCAGACCCGGCCGCCCGCCGAACTCATCGTCGCGGTGATGCAGGACGCGCCCTACGACCTGCCCGAGGTGCCGTTCCCGGTCCGCCAGATCCTGGTGCCGGGCCGCGAGCTTCCCCTGGCGGCGGCGCGCAACCGCGGCGTGGCGGCGGCGTGCGGGGAGGATGTCGTCTTCCTCGACGTCGACTGCATCCCGGCACCGAGTCTCGTCGCCGACTATGCACGGGGCCTCGCCGCCCTCGACGGCCTGCTGATGGGCGAGGTGCTGCACCTGCCCGAGCGCGCCACGGCGGGCGACTGGCGCTACGCGGATCTCGACGCCGTCGCCGAGCGGCATTCCGATCGCCGCGGCCCCCCGGCCTCCGGCATCGAGATCTGCAACGATTACCGCTGCTTCTGGTCGCTCAACTACGCCATCCGCCGGGCGACGTTCCTGGACACCGGCGGTTTCGACGAGCGCTATACGGGCTATGGCGGCGAGGATACGGATTTCGGCAAGCTCCTGGCCACGCGCGGCATCCCGATCGCCTGGATCAAGGGCGCGCGCGCCTATCACCAGTACCATCCGCACCACATGCCCCCGGTCCATCACCTCGACAGCGTCGTGCGCAATGCCGAGCTGTTCGCGTCCAAATGGGGCTACCGGACCATGGGCCACTGGCTCTACGCGTTCCGCGTCATGGGCCTGATCGACGACGCGCCCGACCGGCCGATCCGGATCCTGCGCCGCCCCGATGCCGGGGATCTGGCCCTCACCGGCCAGCAGAGCCACCAGCCCTACACCAATTCGGCCTCCGTCATCCGGACCCTCGAGGCGCGGCAGGTCGAGGGCGCCGCCCTGACCTCCGGCGTGCCCGCGCCCGCGACGGCATGAGGATCGCGCTCCTCGCCCATCTCCGCCACCCGATCGCGCCGCCCTTCGCGGGCGGCCTGGAAGCCCAGACCTGGAGCCTCGCCGACGGTCTGACCGCGCGCGGCCACAGGGTCGTGCTGTTCGCCTCCGGCGACAGCGACCCGCGCTTCACCCTCGACCCGGTGATCCCGGTCCACCACGAGCGCCGCTTCCCCGGCCTGGAGCACCGGGGCGATGCCGGCCTCACGGCCCATCTCGACGACGGCTACGCCGCCGCCTGCGCGCGGATCGCCGCCGGGGGCTTCGACGTCCTGCACAACAACAGCCTGAGCCGCCTGCCGCTCGAACCGCGCGCCACGGCGGCGACCCCCACGGTCACCTCGCTGCACGTGCCGCCCTACGACGCGCTCCGCTGGTTCGTGCACGCCAGCGTCACGCCGGGGCACCGGATCACCGCGACCTCCCGGGCCCAGCTGCGGGCCTGGTGGCCGGACGGCGCGCCGGCGATGGCCTCGGTGCTCCACAACGGCATCGATCCCGCCGCCTGGCCCTACGTCGCGCGGGGCGACGGCAGCGCCGTCTGGTGCGCGCGCCTCGCGCCGGTCAAGGGCGCCCACCACGCGATCGCGGCGGCGCGCCGGGCCGGCCTGCCCCTGACCCTGTTCGGCCCGGTCGAGGAGCCGGACTACTTTGCGGCGCGGATCGCCCCGGCGCTCGGCGGATCGATCCGCTACGGCGGCCACCTCGGCGGCGCGGCTCTGGCCGCGGAGGTCGGCCGCGCCTCGGTGTTCCTGTTCACCCCGTGCTGGGACGAGCCGTTCGGGCTGGCGGCGGTCGAGGCGATGGCCTGCGGCCTCCCGGTCGCCGGCTTCGCCATGGGCGCCGCCCCGGAGGTCGTCGGCGAGGCCGGGCGCCTCGTCCCGTGTGGCGACGCGGACGCCCTGGCCGGGGCGATCGACGCCGCCCGGGTGATTCCGCGCCCGATCCCGCGCGACCGCGTCCTGCGCCTGTTCACCCGCGACCGCTGGCTCGACCGCTGCGAGGCGCTCTACGCGCAGGCCCGCGCCGGCGGCTGACCCGGGCCGCTCCTCGCGGATCACGCTCTGGATTTGGGATCATCGCCCGGCCGGCCCAGGGCGCGTCTCCCTCCCCCGTAGAGGGGGGAGGGAGGACGCTTGCCAGCTCCGGACCGCAACACCCGTCGATCGGGCGATGATTCCGACCGCGATCTATGAATCCGCCAGCCCGCAGCGGCAGCAGGGACGGCGCCCGGCTCTGGCGTACCCCGCATCGGGAACCGATCGCCGGCGCTGGCCGAACCGCTGCGGCGCACCTCCGCCCGCCGCAGACCCGGCAGGCGCCTCAGCCCAAATTCCTAATCGGCTGAGAAATAGGAAATAAGGCTTGACAACGGTGCGCTGCCGGGCTATCCCTGAGGCACGGTCGAAACGTGTGCGGAGAGCGGCGATGCGGCTACGCGAGGCCCACCCGGTCGAGCGGCGCACGGAGGTGACGCGGCTCCTGCGCGAGACCGACCTGCCGATCCGTGAGATCAGCGCCCGCACCGGCCTCAGTCCGCGCACGATCCTGACCTGGAACGCCCGGGCCGGCTGGGTGCGGCCGCCGCGCTGGCGCTGCGTCGTCGCGCGCTGGCCCGAGACGCGGCGCCTCGCGGTCGCCCGGCTCCTGAGCCTGCCGGGCAGCGATCCCGCCGATGTCGCCGCGGCGATGGGCTTCGGGCGCGGGCGGCCCGAGCTGATGGTCGCGGCCTTCCGGCGGGTGCCGAGGGGGCGGCGGACCCGGCGCGAGGCCGCGCCGGTGATCGATCCGCCGACCCTGCGGGCGCATCTGCGCGCCCACATCGCCCGCCAGATCGCCGCCTACGACGCGGCTCTGGGCCGGGACGGGGTGGCGCTGGGTGAATCCGCCCGGGTCCTGCGCGACCTCGGCGGCCTCAAGCGGCTGCTTGACGAGGTCGGGGCGGACGGCGTCCAGCCCGCGGCGGGGGAGGGGGGCGATGACGGCACGGAACGCGATCTGCCTTCCCTCCGCGCGGAGATCGCGCGACGCTATGATGGCTTTGTCCGCGGCGGGGCGCCTGCCTGACTTCCTCGCGACCCTGCCGCCCGGCCTGCTCCAGGCGCTCGACCGCGACTGGCTGCACCGCGCCCGCGCCGACCAGCTCCCGCCGGCCGAGCCGGACGCGGCCGGAGCCCCGATCGAACCCTGGACCACCTGGGCGGTGATCGGCGGCCGCGGCAGCGGCAAGACCCGCACGGGGGCCGAATGGGTCGACGCGCTCGCCCGGGGCGATCCGGCCTTCACCCCCGAGCCGGTCGGGCGCATCGCGCTCGTGGGCGAGACGCATTGCGACGTGCGCGAGGTGATGATCGAAGGGCCCTCGGGGATCCTGAACCTGCCCCGGGGCGGCCGGGCGCGGCCGGTCTGGTCGCCGAGCCGGCGGCGCCTCGAATGGGCCGACGGCGCGGTCGCCCTGGCCTTCTCGGCGGAGGAGCCCGACGCGCTCCGCGGTCCGCAATTCGGCGCCGCCTGGTGCGACGAGGCCGCCAAGTGGCGCCGGCCCGAGGCGGCCTTCGACATGCTGCAATTCGGCCTGCGCCTCGGCGCCCGGCCACGCAACCTCGTGACCACGACGCCGCGGCCGGTGCCGCTGATCCGCCGCCTGCTCGGAGACCCGCGCACCGTGGTGAGCCGCGCCCGGACCCGCGACAACGCCGACAACCTCGCGCCGGACTTCCTCGAGCGCGTGGTCGGGCGCTATGCCGGCACCCGCCTCGGCCGCCAGGAACTCGACGGCGAACTCATCGCCGACCGGGACGATGCCCTCTGGGACCGCGCCGGCCTGGAGGCGGGGCGGGTCGCCGCCGCCCCCGACCTCGGCCGGATCGTCGTGGCGGTCGATCCGCCCGCGACCTCGGGGGCGCGCTCGGATGCCTGCGGGATCGTGGCGGCGGGGCGCGCCGGGCCCCAGGCCTACGTGCTGGCCGATGCCAGCCTCGCCCGGGCCACCCCGCAGGCCTGGGCCGGGGCGGCCCTGGCGCTCTATCACCGGCTCGCCGCCGACACCCTGGTGGTCGAGGTCAACCAGGGCGGCGAGATGGCCGCCGCCGTGCTGGCGCAGTGCGACCCCGCCGTGCCGGTGGTCCGCGTCCACGCCACCCGGGGCAAGTATCTGCGGGCCGAGCCGGTCTCGCTCCTCTACGCCCGCGGCCTCGTTCACCATGTCGGGGCGTTCCCGGCGCTGGAGGACGAGCTGTGCGATTTCGGGCCGGAGGGCCTGTCCGGGGGCGGCTCGCCGGACCGGCTCGACGCCCTGGTCTGGGCGCTCACGCACCTGATGCTGGAGAAGCGGGCGGAACCGCGGATCCGGCGCCTGTGAGGGACACCCGAAACAATACGGCGCGCCTCTGCTGGAAGCGCGCCGGGAGTCGGTTCGTGGTCTCAGGAACGAACTGCATCCTGTATACACGATTTCGTGCGCCACACTGTGGCGTCCGCACCACGGCGTCGCACGCAGCGCGGGTTGGACCCGTCTTTTTTCCGGTCGGATCCGCTCATTCCGGGGCGGTCAGGCTCCGCAGGGCGGCGCGCACGTCGGTGAGCGAGCCGACCAGCGCGTAGCAGGCGAAATCGTGGGCGCCGGATGCGGCCTGCGCGACCCGGAACGCGCAGCTCAGGCGCGTCGCCCCCGGGACCGGCCGAATCGCGAAACCGGCCCTCGGGGCATCGGCCTCGCCCGCCGGGGGGGCCGGGCTCCAGATCCCCAGGGCGTGCGAGCCCTCGGGCAGGGCCAGGATCACGGGTTGCGGCCGTTCACCGGGGGCGGGGTCGAGCCGATCGAGCCCGCCGGTCGCCGGGTCGAAGCGCCAGGCCTCGGTGAACTCCGCCGGTACGGTGGCCGAGAGCGGCTCGAACCGCACCGCCGCGGCGGGCTGGGACAGCACGAAGCCCGCCTGGACCTCGATGGCGTTGCCGAGGCCCGGCAGGCCGAGGGCGATCCGCTTGTGCAGGATCACGTCCGGGCCGGCCGCGGCGCCCGGGCCGTCCCAGGCCAGGGGCGCCACGGTCTCGGCCCAGCTCCGGCCGGCGCGGAGGGACCGGAGACGCGCTGCCGCGGGCTCGCCCCGCGGGTCGCCGGCCTCGCTCGCTTGGCGGCCGTCTGCCTCCGGATCGAGGGTCAGGCGCGCCTGGAGGGCGTCCCCGACCCCGGCATCGGCCAGGAACGCGACGCCGTTCCAGGTCAGCGTATCCGCGGCCCCGGCGACCCGGCGCGACAGGCGCAGGGCGATCTCCGAGCGGCCGAAGGGCCGCGCCAGGACGAGGGTGCCGTCCGGCTCCGGCCAGGCGGGGAAATCCTGCGCCCGGGCGGCCGCAGCGGGCATCGCCGCGGCCAGGAGGGCCGCCGGCAAACACCCGCCTCGGGCTGCGCGGGACCGCGCGGGGAAGCGGCTCTGCATCGCGCAACCATAACGCAGGACCAGACCGGCATGTCGACCCTCCTCGAACGGCTGGCGCGGGTCGCCCGCCGCGGCGCCGGCGGCCCGGCGCCCGCCACCCAGGCCGCCAGCATGGCCGACTCCAAGGCCGCCAGCATGGCCTACACCAAGGCCGCGATGGCCCCCGCCTTCGCGCTCTACGCCGAGGGCCGGGCGAGCTGGACGCCCCGCGACCCGGCGGCGCTCGCCCGGGCCGGCTACCAGGGCAACCCGGTGGTCCACCGGGCGGTCCGGCTGGTCGCCGAGAGCGCCGCCGGCCTGCCGCTGATCGCCACCGGGCCCGGGGCCGAGCGGGCGTCCGATCTGCTGGCGCTGCTCGCCCGGCCGAACCCACGGGAGAGCGGCACGCATCTCCTGGAGACGGTCTATGCCGACCTGCTGCTCGCCGGGACCGCCTATCTGGAGGCGGTCGCCCTCGACGGCCGGGTCGCGGCCCTGCAGGCCCTGCGGCCGGGGCGGATGCGGATGGTGCCGGGGCCCGACGGCTGGCCGGCGGCCTACATCTACACCGCGGGCGGCCGCAGCCGCCGGTTCGACCTGCCCGCCCCCGGCACCGAGGCGGTGGCGCCGATCCTTGCGCTCGCCCTGTTCCACCCGGAGGACGAGACCGGCGGCCTCGCCCCCGTCGAGGCGGCGGCGGCCGCCCTCGACATCCACAACGCGGCGAGCGCCTGGAACAAGGCGCTCCTCGACAACGCCGCCCGGCCCTCCGGGGCGCTGGTCTTCGCCGGGGCCTGGCTGTCCGAGCCGCAATTCGAGCGGCTGAAGGGGGAACTGGAGGCGAATTACCAGGGCGCCGCCAATGCCGGCCGGCCGCTGCTGCTCGAGGGCGGCCTCGACTGGAAGCCGCTCGGCCTGTCGCCCCGGGACATGGATTTCGTCGAGGCCAAGAACGCGGCGGCCCGGGAGATCGCCCTGGCCTTCGGGGTTCCGCCCCTGCTGCTGGGCCTGCCCGGCGACAGCACCCACGCCAACTACGCCGAGGCCAACCGGGCGCTCTACCGCCAGACCCTGATCCCGCTCGCGGCCCGCACCGCCCAGGCGCTCGCCGTCTGGCTGGAACCCGCCTTCGGGCCGGTGGACCTGGAACCCGATCTCGACCGGATCGAGGCGCTGGCCGGCGAGCGGGAATCCCTGTGGCGCCGGGTCCAGGCCGCGGATTTCCTGTCGGTCGCCGAGAAGCGCGAGGCGGTGGGCTACCCGCCGGAGCTGCCCCGGGGGGCGGACGCCTCGTGATCGGGGGGCTGGATGGGTGCCTCGGTGTCGGAGACGCAAGTTCCGCCACCACCGGGCCCCTCCCGCCCCCGTCTGCGGGCAACGAGATGCCCACACCGCCTGCTGCGAGCCGCGATGCGCGCTCCCCCCCCGTGCGGGGAAGCGTTGGAGGTGGGGGTGGTCCCGGACGACGCGCGGCGGTGCCTCCTGCACCACCCCCACCCCTGACCCCTCCCCGCAAGGGGGAGGGGAAAAGGCGCGGCGTTCCACATGTTTGCCGCCGAACGCGATGCGTGGATCCGCAAGCCCCCCTGCGGAGGAGGGAGACGCGTCTCGGGCCCGACCCCGCCCCCCCGAACCGCTTTCAACCCGAGGACCATCCATGGACGGCCATTTCACCGGCTATGCCAGCGTCTTCGGCGTGCCCGATCTCGGGCGCGACGTCGTGGTGCCGGGGGCCTTCGCGGCGAGCCTGGCGCGGCGCGGTCCGGCCGGCGTGCGCCTGCTGTTAACTCACGACAGCCGGAATAAAACGTTTTTTAGGAAATAGATAGAATTTCGTCCGTAAGCGTACCTACAATTTCACCAACACACTCGCGTTCGCTTGCCACCCGCACGAAATGCGCGAGCCGCGTTTACGAGGGGTGGCAAAAATTGCCATCGGGTTGTGGCGCCTTCTTCGCTGCGACATATTGTACGCGTAAGTACTTATCCACACAGGCGGCTGGAACTAGAAGAATTGCCATTTGGGTTCCTTACTATCGGTAGTTTTCAGTGAGTTAGAGGATGCCAAACCGTGACGATGGCGCTCATTTATCTAGAAAATCGGCTCGATCGCTGAGATCAAATCGACGGTCCCCGAAGGTCGCTCGTTCGCAAAGGGCAGAGGACACGGCAGATCACGAAGAGGCGGTCGCAACCGTCGATCGCCTGGAAGCCGCTCTGCGCGATCTGTTCAAGTAGCTCTCGTATGGCGGGCCGTCGCAGCGTCAGCGCCTTTAAGATCTGCCTCCCGCACCGGATGCGCGAGCGGCGTTCGTGAGGAGTGAAGATTCGTCGCGGTGACCGATCAGCCTCCATCGAGTTTGCCTACGTCGGTGGTCCTCATCCCGCTGGCCGCCACGCTCGCCCTCTTGCCCCCCAGGTTCATCGGAGGGCGGGCATGGATGCATGGTTCTTGCGGAGCTGAGGCGTCGGGTCTCCTCTCGACCTCCACGCCCGCCCAAAGTGTCGCCCCGATGCAGAGGGTTGGGCGTGGATGCTTCGAGCGTCTACTCTGCCGGCGGCGTCAGGATTGACCGCTCACGCGCCTCGAAGTCCGGCTCATCGCCGAAGCCGAGGAAGCTTTCCGGCAGCGCGGTTCCGGTCAGCGACAGGATCGCCCTGGCGGTGACCGCCAGCTTGTCCTCGTTCTCCAAGCAGCGGTGAGACAGCGCGCCCTCGACCTCCATCGCCGCCGCGAGGCCGACCACCGCAAGGCCCGCCATCGTGCGCGGCGCGGGCTTAGCCATCACTTCCGTGAGCAGCCGCCTCAGCGCGTTGTCGACGGCCAGGGCGGCTTTGTAGGGCTCGGCGTCGGGGTCCTCGGCGTCGAACACCCAGCGCACGCTCATCGCGGCAGAATGGGCAGCGATCAGGCGATCCCGGAGCGGCACGTGCGGATCCTGAGCACCATGGCCGATGTGAGCCTCAAGGCGCTGGCGCAGAGCCGCTGCGCGCTTGGTTAGGGTGACTGGTGCGGCGGGACCGCTGGCAGCGGCCTCAGCGAAGCACCGGTTTAGTCCGTTCTTGATAGCCGCGATGGTCTGGTCGGCGGGATCAGCTGTCCGCATCGCGCGGATGGCCTGGGTGACGGGGCCCGGCCCGTGGCCGAGCCCTGTGCCTAATAAGGGCTGAGGGCTGCCGGGCTGGGGTAATAAGGGCGTGCGTGTGCTATGGGCGTGGGTAGCCATTGACGTAGCTCCAGTGCGTGGATGGTCAGGGCCGATTGGAAGTTCGTACCTTCCCGTCGGCCCGTTTTTGTTGTAGCCACTTAAATATGCGGCTGTCAATTCCGGTGGATACAAAAAAACGAGGGCGGCCTCCTGGTCGCGTTCACTCTGGAGAGTTCCGGATGCGCGTCGCGCCGGACTTTTTCGAGCCTATCGACGCATGGCGCGAGGCTCAGCCTGACAAGCCCTCCCGCTCCGAAGCCATCCGCCGCCTCGTCGAGGAAGCACTGAAAGTAAAGCGGTCCTGATTACGCGTACATCAAAGGAACTTGGATGACCCCTGAACAGGTGAAACTCGTGCAGGACAGCTTCGCGAAGGTACGCCCCATCGCCGGGACGGCGGCTGAGCTGTTTTACAGCAAACTGTTCGAGATCGCCCCCCAGGTACGCCCCATGTTCCACGAAGACATGGCCGAGCAGAAGCAAAAACTAATGGCCATGCTAGGGTTGGCAGTGGCCAATCTCGGCCATCCGGAGACCGTGGTCCCGGCCCTCCAGAATCTTGGGCGCAAGCACGTCGCCTACGGCACGCAGGCCGCCCATTACGAGCCGGTCGGTGCCGCCCTGCTGTGGACCCTGGAGCAGGGCCTTGGGCCCGACTTCACTCCAGATGTCTGGGAAGCCTGGACCGAGACTTACACGCTCGTCGCCGGCGTGATGAAAGACGCCGCGGCCGAAGTGCAAGGATAGCGGATCGGCTCGCTTAGCACCTGAAGGCGAAGGGCTATCTGAAGTGACGCTGAGCCGGATCACGACGGTCGTGTGCGTCGCGGTCGTGGCAGTGGCAGGTACGCATGTGCTCACAGACGAGGGCATCGAGCACGCTCCGCTGATAGTTCTGGGCGCGGGGCTTCTAGCAAGTGGGCTCGTTGCGCTACTGAACCGGGTATGAGCCATCCCGAGCCCGATGAGTTGTTCCGCGCCCGACCTCTGCGGGTCGTTGCTGATCACGAGCGGCATCTCGTGAGAATGGCGTATGGTTCGTTCCTTGATCGCATCGGTCGCAGGTATGACCGGTTCAGGACCGGCGTGCCGCTGAAGGGCCTCGACAGCTTCAAGGATGACAACACCGGGGACGAGGGCTGACCCCATCCCCCGCCTCGTAGGCCAGACGCTGAACGCGGACGGTCGAAGCGGGATCCAAGCACTCTACATGACCTGCATGCCAACGCTCGGCCTCACGCTCCCGCTCCGCATCCGCATTCTCGACGACGCGGCCTGCGTCGAGGACGCCAACGGCCGCCGCACCGGGTTCGTCGCCTGGTCGGATGGTGGTGGCGACGCCGGCGATGAACCGTTCACGCGTGCCGAGGCTATCGAGCAAGTCCGCCTTATCGCGAGCGCCTGGGCCAACGCACTGGCCAGCAGCGGCACGCTCGATACCGGCCCCGCCCCCGAACCCGGTGCGGCCGGTGCTGAGCCATCGCCAGAAGGCTGAGGGCGCCCTCGAAGTGGCCGGCGTCATTTATCATTGAGGAGAACGGCGAGGGGCCTGGGGTGCGGCTGAGGAAGGCTTAGGGGTGCCCAGTGGTCTACGATGCCGAAGACTTCCAAGCGCTGCAGGAGCAGCACGGTCGGTTGGAGACGCTCTACGTCGATTTTGAGCAGTCGCGATCGCCTGAAACCGTCAAGGCGATGCAGGCCGCCTGCCGGTCGGCGCGACGGATCACAAACCCACGCTATCGGTACGCCATCGAACAGATCGGCTGGATTGAGGGCTCGTTGAGGCCCAGGCCGGGCGGACATGATCCGGCGGCTATCTATCAGGCGATCACGCGCCTTAGAAACGCACTCGTTCGACTGAAGCCCTAGTCAGCGTCGCCTGTTGCGGCGCTTTCGACGTCGGCATTCGGCACGTCCTTGGGCCAGTACCCCTGACCAGGCACGTTCAGGAATTCGTCTCTGAAGCGCCACATGATGGTGCCGATGTTTTTCGCCTTATCTCGGCCGGCGAGTGGGATTCCTGCGGCTTCAAACGCTTCGACCAACTCACCGCGAGTCATTGGACGTCCAACTCGAAGAATCTCTGAACGCGCTAGGCTGGCGAGTTGGCGAGGCGGATAGATGTTGCGCTCGCGACGGCGCGGCTGCGCGTCGTCAGAACGCTCGTCTAAGCGATCTGACTCGCGCGCCGCGTTGCCCGATCGGATCTCCTGAAGACGCTCATATCCGTGGATGATTTCGTTAAGAACGCGCAGCTCTTCCTGCAAGTCGCGCCGACGCTGCAGGATGTCTCGATATGACCGCTCGTCCATGATGCGGCCTCCGATGTGGGCGTTCATGACTCAACCAACCTAACCCGGAATTGGCATCAACGTACCACAAACTTCGAAAAGTGGTTAACGAAATCCTAATGAGGGGTTGCAAAGTGGGTCGCAGGATTCTAAATGAATCCCCATGCGCAAACGCCCCGCCTTGTGGGGCGGGGCGCGCACAGCTCACCATGTGGTGAGCTGAAACCGATCGGGGGCCGTCGCCGGCCCTCGGGTATTTGCTGTGGAAGGTGGAATATCTAGGTCCGCGGCGGCTCTCGGTCAACCATGAAACTCAAGGAGTTTTATCATGGCCGACACCCCCAAGCCGCCCTCTGAGGGCCAGCAGTACATTTTCCGTCCGTTCATCACGCTTCCCGACGGGACCGTGCTCTGGGCCCGGAATTATGGAAAGCGGGCCTTCCGGATCCCGGTCGGGCCGGTTAGCGAGCGCTAATCGGTACTAGGAGAAGGTCGGTCCAATCCCGGCCCTCTTCCTGGTGCTTCAGCCTCGACACCGCTATCCCGGCGGCTATCCTTGCGCCATGCGCACAGCCCTCGCCGCCCTCGCTCTCGTCGTCGCTGCCGGTGGTGCGAGCGCTCAGCAGCAACTGCCGAGGTTCGGGCCCAACACCCTCTACCCCGATGCTCGCGCTTCGCTACTGGCGCTGGGCTGGCAGCCGGTAGCGGCATCGAGCCGGGCATGCGACCGACGCGAGAGCACTTGTGACACCTACCCTGAGGCTGAGAGCTGCGCGCCGCTTGGGTCCGCAGCCTGCTCGATGCTCTGGAAGCGTGGTGAGCAGCTAATTAGTGTCATGACGATCGGCGACATCGACATCCTGGTTCGGTCGACGTTCTGTCGGTCTGGATGCTAGCTGTATCCACCTCGAAAAGCTCGCCACTCAAAACTGGCTAATTGGTTTCCAATCCGGACCGTGTTCGGCAGTTTAAGGATTCGTTAACCAACAACTGGCCCAATCAGCCCCAGAGCACTTTTTCGGGGGTAAACCATGACCCAGCTTGTCCAATTAAGCTTTCGCGTCAAAGAATATGAGAACGGCAACCCCTACATCATGCTTGAGCAACGCGCTCTCCCCGGGGAAGCAGAAACCGAGACGATGAAGCCTTTCGCTTTTGACCTCAGGCCCGGCACTACTTGCGAACAAGCTGATGGGCTGGTCCAGGCCATGCGCCTGATCATTACGCATGTACATTTCGAGGCACCGCCCGTTATCATAGACCAGGAAAAAGCGGCCTAACCGTCCAATCCGTCTCGCCTGGTGCGATCATGGAGCACGGGGGTATCCGACACGCTTAGGGCACAAAGAAGCCCGCGCCGGCGAACCGGGCGGGCTTAAGTCGGTCTTGGGTCGAAGCCCTTGCCTACATCATCACCAACTTGCCGCCTTGCCATTTGACGCATTTCACCGGGGCAAAAAGAAAAGGCCCGCCACGGCGGTGAGCCGGGCGGGCTGAGTGGCCATTGGGGCTTCGAAGGCGTCCAGATAGCTCCGCCGCAGGCTGATTCGCTTCGCCCGTTTGAAGGACGCCTGAGCCTCATTCCGCCTTCCGCATCTGCGCACCGTTCTGGGTGACGACGTCAGGTGTCTCCGGGCGCCGCCATCGACCGTCCCCGCTGCAGGACGACATCCTTGATCAGATTGCCGAGGGGCAGCTGTTGACCTCGACCGATCAGACCGTGCGAGAATCCGCGCGGGTGGTAGCGCGAGCCGACCCATGCGGTGAGGGTCTATGCGCAATCGTTATGTCGAATGTAGAACCGACGGGCCCGGATGATTTCAGGCTGCAAACTGTTGTGCAGACCCGATGGAGTGTGGCTGTGGTCGGATCAAAGCGGCCATGAGCTTCATCGCAGCGGCGGCCGCATCAGCCAATTCCGTATCGTGCTCGACACGCTCGATCAGTGCTCCGGAGCCCGCATCTGGAACGAGGTAGCTCATCGGATCATCGCCGAAGATCGGCTCTAGAACCGGCCCGCACTCAACGACCTCGACGTTGACATGACGCAGATCGCAGCAGATCCGGTCGAAGATCGCCTCCACGGCGGCGGCTGGGCCCTCCAGGGCCTGCACGAAGAACAGGCGCGTGAACAGTAGCGTACCCGTGATGCCAGCCTCTGCGTTCCTGGTTCGCGATGTAGCCAGGGTCTTGTCGATCGCCCGCTGCACATCCTCAGCGGTTCCTTCGATCGTGCTGCGGCTCCTGTAGACCAGTCGAAACAGGTCGGGGGTGTCTTGCGGGTTCATGCAGCCTCGCGTGCTTCCACGAATGACAGGAACTCATCCAGGGGCAGCGGACGGCTGACGAGGTAGCCCTGCACCTGATCGCAGCCGGACGCGGCCGAGAACGCGAACTGCTCGGCGGTCTCGACGCCCTCGACCGTGATCGTCATGCCGAGGCATGTGCCCATGGTGATGATTGCCCGGACGATCGCGGCGCTCTCCAGGTCGCCCGGGAGCTGGCGCACGAAGGATTGGTCGACCTTGATCTTGTCGAACGGGAAGCGGCGCAGATAGCTGAGCGATGAGTAGCCGGTGCCAAAATCGTCCATTGAGATGCTGACCCCGGCCGCGCGCAGGCGGGTCAGGGTGGCGAGCGTGCGCTCCTCGTCCGCCAGCAGCACGCCCTCGGTGATCTCGAGTTCCAGCCGGTCCGCGGTGAGGCCGGAGGCGGCAAGCGCCGCCTTGACGGTATCGGCGAGCCGCAGATCCCGGAACTGAGCGGGCGAGAGATTGACGGCAACCCGGATGTGCGACGGCCAGCGGGCCGCCTGGGCGCAGGCGGTGCGCAGGACCCATTGCCCCAGCGGCCCGATGAGGCCGGTCTCCTCGGCCAGCGGGATGAAGTCGGCGGGCGAGACGAGGCCGCGCTCCGGATGGCGCCACCGCACCAGGGCTTCGGCCGCGGTGATCCGGCCTGAACGCGCATCGACGAGCGGCTGGTAGTACACCTCGAATTCCTGCATCGCGATGGCGCGCCGCAGATCAGCCTCCAGGCTACGTCGCGCCTGAACGCGCGCGTCCAGCACCGGATCGAACCGGCGGAACGTGCCCTTGCCGTCAGCCTTGGCCTTGTAGAGCGCAAGGTCGGCGTTGCGCACGAGCTGGCTGGGCTCGATGCCGTCCACCGGCGCGAGGGCTGCCCCGACCGAGGCCCCAACATTGACGAGTTGGCCCTCGATCAGGAACGGGCGGCCGATCAGCTCGATGATGCGTCCGGCCAGGATCTGCACCACCTCGGGATTGGGCAGGTCCGCCTGCAGGACAGCGAACTCGTCGCCGCCCAGCCGCGCGACGACGTCGTGCTCGCCCAGGGCCGCCTTGAGCCGTTGCGCCGTCTTGCGGAGCAGCACGTCGCCCAGTCCGTGACCCAGCGTGTCGTTGACCAGCTTGAACCGGTCGAGATCGAGGACGAGCACGGCGAAGGCGCGATCGTGCTCCCGGTAGGAGGCGACGTGGTGCGCGAGCAGGTCGTGGAAATGGGCGCGGTTGGGCAGGCCGGTCAGCGCGTCCGAGTACGCCAGCGTCCGTATCTTCGACTCGGTCTGCAGGCGCTCCCGCTGGTCGCGGATGGCCAGCACGGTCTGTAGTCCGCTGCCGAGTGGGACCTTGCTGCGCAGGACGCGCACCGGCACGCGCAGCCCATCTGTGCCGACCAGCTCCGCCTCCCGCTCCTCGCGCTCGGGAAGTGCCGCGACGGCGAGGCCGGGCAACAGATCTGATAGGCGACGGCCGTTCAGTTCCCCAGGGTTCACACTCAACAGGCGTTCCAGGCTGCGATTGGCGGTGGTGATCATGTCGTCATCACACACGGCGAGCCCCTCGACGGCGAGGTTTGCCAACTCGCGCAGGCGCTGCTGGTCCCGACGTGCTTGTGCCCTGGCCTGTAGGGTGAGGCGTAACCCGACGACAGCTAGCGCCAGCAGGCCGAGGGACACGCCCGCCACGACCGGCGCGATGACTTCGGGCGGAACGGCGTGCGGCGGGAGCGAGCGCTCCGGATCGAAGGTCAGCGTCATGGCCGCCATACCGCAGAAATGCAGGACGCCGATCGCGGCGACCAACAGCGGCGCCCCAACGCGTCGGAGGTCGCGGCGGCGCTCCCCCGTCACGACCAAGGCTGCGCCGAACATGACCAGGCTCGTCGGTATGGACACGGCCAGCAGAGACGGATCCCACGTGACAGTGCCAGCGACGAGATACGAAGCCTCGCCGACGTAGTGCAGCGCTGCGATACTACTGCCGAGGAGAACGCCGATGAGAAAGCGATGGACTCGCTTGCGCTGGCCGATCGCGAGGGCGACGCTGATCCCGATGCCCGCGATGGCGACCAAGAGAGACAGGGCTGTCAGATAGGGATCGAACCCAGCGGGCATGCCCGGTCGAAAAGCCAGGAGCCCGATGATGTGGGTAGCCCAGGCGGTGCAGCCTGAAGCGACGATGCTGGCACCAGCCCAAAGCGTAGCGGACCGGCCTTCGGAGCGCGCCGCATGAGTCGCGACCGAGAACGAACCGTAGACGCCGACGATGCAGGTTCCTGCGGCGAGTAGGATCAACTGATGATCGTGCGCCTGGGTAAGGCAGGTATAGACGGATCGCATGGCAAGCTCCGAGGCATTGAGCCTGGGCTCGACAGGTTAATTATTGGCCACACCTTGAAAGAGGCGATAATAGGCTCGGCGAAGATCGCAGTACCTTTTGAAGAAAATCCATCATATGTTGGAAATGTAAAATGTTAATTTACAAGCAAGGGTTGTTTTGGCACGAGATTGGAACGTGTCTCCCGGTAGGTAGCCGGAACATTGTAACTGCGCGTTCCTCTCATCGGTCACGTGCGTGGTGTGCATATCGCTCCTTGCCGGCGAGCGCTTCCATGGCTACCTGACCAACTACCGCGCCGATGGCACCAAGTACCATGCCGAGATCGATTGCCGGCCCTTGCGGGCCGCTGACGGGTGTATCGAGAACTTCGTGGCGTTCGAGCGCGAGGTGATCCGGCGGATCGGGCGCCCGCCATCATCTCGGCCGGCCGCTACGAACAGACCGACATAAGCAACCACTCGTTAACCGGGGCGCTGCGTGCACTTGTGGTTTTTGAACACGCTTGAGTTGTGTTTCTGCGGATGTGAGTGCATGAATACTTTCCGATCAAAGCAATCAAATGATGGGATATTGTGAATTATCTCATAAATTGACTCAGTTAATCGTCAAGTAAGGACTTTACAGCAGTATTTCTGTGCAAATCCTAGCATCACGTGATGCACAGGCGGTGACGCTCCGGAAGGCGGGTCCATGAAGCGCGAGTGTCAGGCATGCAGGGACGGCAAACCACTGCCGTTCGAGTTCACGATGGCGTTCCATCCCATCGTAGACGTCAGTCGGGGTACGGTTTGGGGCTACGAAGCTCTGGTTAGGGGCACGGAAGGCCAAGGCGCCGGACAGATCCTCGGCTTGATCGACGAGAGCAACCGCTACAAGTTCGACCAAGCCTGTCGTGTGAAGGCGATCGAGCTTGCCGGCCAGCTGTTCCAAGATGCCGAGACCCGGCTGTCGATCAACTTCATGCCGAACGCGGTCTACGAGCCAGCCGCCTGCATCCGCGCAACGTTGGAAGCCGCGCACCGCGTTGGCTTTGCGCACCGCCAGATCATGTTCGAGTTCACCGAGAACGAGCGCATGACGGACGTGGCCCACGTCCGGCGGATCATCACGGAGTACCGCAAGCAGGGCTTCGCAACCGCACTCGACGACTTCGGTGCGGGGTATGCCGGACTCAACCTGCTAGCGAGTTTCCAGCCCGACTTCATCAAGCTCGACATGGAGCTGATCCGTGAGATTGCGACCTCATCAGCACGGCAGACCATCGTCGCCTGCGTGATCATGATGGCGCGGCAGCTGGGCGTGGCGATGATCGCTGAAGGTGTTGAGACGGAAGCCGAGCTGACGGCGCTACGGGCAGTAGGGATCGATTTGTTCCAAGGCTACCTGTTCGCCAAGCCCGCAGTGGCCAGCCTCCCGGCGGTCCATTTGCCTACGTCCTTCGTCGTATCGGCCGAAACTCCCGTTCGGTCCGATGCTGCCTGACGATCACTACAGAGGCTGTCGCGGCATAAGCAAGAGCGTCCGAACGGTTTGCCCGGCTACGGGCCCCCTACAAGCTGCAGCTTGTGCTGAATGGTCGGGGTATCCTGCTGCTTCGCACAGCGGGTCTGGTTGCGACCTCCCGCTTTGGCTTCATAGAGCGCGCCATCCGCAAGGCGGTAGAGGTCCGTCAGCCCCGTGGTCTGCCCGCCGTTTGGCATGACGGCAGCGACACCGATGCTCACCGTGAGGGCACCCGCTCCGATGCCGGCAGATCCGATTGCCAGGGTGGACACCTCGGCGTGAACCTTCTCGGCGACGCGGAGCGCGCCGGCCTGATCCGTATCCGGCATGAGGATGGCGAACTCCTCGCCGCCGACCCGACTGACGAGATCGTCCGGGCGATGGACGCTGGCTAAGAGGCAGCGCGCCAAGCCCCGCAGAACCTCGTCCCCGGTCTGATGGCCATAACGGTCGTTGATGCGCTTGAAGTGGTCGGCGTCGATGATGAGCAGGGATAGTGGCTTGCCGTTGCGTCGAGCGTCTTCGCAGAACTGTACACCGGTGGCCTCGAAAGATCGGCGGTTCGAGAGACGCGTCAGGGCATCGGTCAGCGACAGCCGTTTGAGTTCCGCCTGCATGGCTTCGCGACGGCGCAGCTCACGTCCGAACAGCAGCGACAGCACGATCGTGAGGCCAGACAGCACTAGCACGATGGCGCCGATGACCAGCGCCTTCACCCGCCACGCAGCCTCGATCGCCTCGGTCGAGAGCGCGACGTCGAGGATCAGCGGCAGGTCCCCGACCTGTGTGAACGTGTAGTGCCGCTCGATGCCGTCTCGGACAGAGGTACGGACGAAGCTGCCATCATGCTCGCGCAGGAAGCTTTGGAAGATCGGGGCGCTGGCGATGTTGGCGCCGATGTCGGCCTCGACGAAGGGCTGGCGCATGACCTGCGTGCCGTCGCGCAGATACAGGTTGATCGCGCCGTCCCGGCCGAGATCGAGCTGGCTGAACAGGCGCGTGAAGTACGACAGCTTCAAGCTTCCCATCACGACACCGCCGAATGAACCGTCGGGTTTGTTGATGCCACGGCTGAAGGGCAGCATACGCTCGCCGGTCAGGCGGGAGATTAGGGGATGACCGACGAACAGGTTGCCGCCACCGCGCGTCTTGTGCGCCAGGAAGTAGTCGCGGTCGGCGTAGTTGCCCTTGCGCGGTGGGACCGCGTCGAGGTCGGCGACGATGTCGCCGTGCTCGTCGACGACGATCATCACGCCCATGTCGCGCGCGGTCGCGGCCCGGTCGAACAGGATCAACTGGCGTAGGGCCGGGCTGAGTGCGTCGATACCCGGCACTCGGCTGTTGTCGGCGGCGGCCTGGATCGAGAGGTCGTACATCTCGACGTTGCGGGCGATGTCGCGCTCGAGCACCTGCACCAAGTTCCGCGAGGTCTGCTCGGCCTTGTCCCAGGCGTCCCTGCGCAGGTCGAACAGCATCACACCGGATGCGGCAAGCATGCCGACGGGCGCCAGGACGCCGAGGGCGATCCAGGCGCGAGCAGTGCGGAACGGGTGCGCCAATCGCTGCAACATGAGCATCAGGCACCTCGCGATCGCGCCCATGGGGCAGGACCGTCACATGTCGAGCCTTAATCAGCCGTTTCATGCTCGTCGAGACCGCCATCGACGCCGGCAACATGCACGCCCTCGTCGAGGCGGTGAGGACCGAGCGCGACGCGTGGCGGGAGGAGGCCGAGCGGCTGCAGGCTCGATCAATGCGAACCGCCTGAAGCCCGCAGGAGGAGTCCGTCGGTCAAGCTGTCCGTCTATACTCCTAATCCACTTTAATCACCGCCGTTAACCAATTCATAACAATAGTTAACAGATCGTTGGCGTATAGCCCTGATTTGTGAGGAAATACGTAGGCGGGTCGGTGCCCGCCACGTCTTCCGAGGTTATCAGGGTTCGGGTTCCGGCCCCTAGGTTCCCTTTCGGCCTGGGTCTGCGCACGCTGGCGAGTTTCGCCGCGCCGTCAATGCTCCTGCTTGCCGGAACAGGCTCGGCCAGCGCGCACGTGAAGTGGTTCTGCGCCTATGATGTCGCCGGCCAACCGCGCGGCCTCGAGCAGGTGCTGTGCCCGAACTTCGAGTGGCTGACGGGGCTCGCCCTAGTCTGCCTGATGGCGGGCTGCCTGGCCGAGGGCACGCCGCTCGGCGGCGCTCTCCTGAATGCGCTCGACCGTGTCACAACCCGCATCCGCATCGACACCGAGCTGCTGGTCCGCGCCACGCTGGGTTTCTTCCTGGTTTCGCTCTTCGACCTCGGCGGCATCATCCTGACCCCGGAACTGAAGACCGACGTGGCCTGGATCCCGTGGCTACAACTCGCCATGGCGGCGTGCCTGATCTGGCGCCGGACCATGCCGCTCACCGGGTTCGGTATCGTCTTCCTGTTCAGCTACGCCACGGCGCAGTACGGCGTCTTCCACCTCGCCGATTATCCGGTGTTCCTGGGCGTGGCCGCCTACCTGATCTGCCAGAGCCTCGGCTTGAAGCCCTTCGGCGTTCGCCCCCTGGACATCGTGCGGTGGGCTGCCGCGATCACGCTGATGTGGGCATCGGTCGAGGAGTGGGCCTACCCGCAGTGGACCGATCCGCTGCTGGCCGCCAAGCCGCAGATGACCATGGGCGCGACCCCCGAGCTGTTCATGCAGGCCGCCGGCGTCATCGAGTTCACTCTCGCCTTCGCGCTGATCTGGACGCCGCTGGTGCGGCGCATGGCGGCACTGATCCTGACCGGGATCTTCGTCTCGGCGGTGTTCGAGTTCGGCAAGGTCGACGCGATCGGCCACTCGGGCATCATCGTCGTACTGCTCGGGATCGCGGCTGATGATGTGCGAACCGCAGTGCGGGTGCGTGACGCTGCTTGGGCGCCGGCATACTTTGGCGGCGCGCTCGCGATCTTCCTGGCACTGTACTACGTCGGCCACGAAGCCCTGTACGAGGGCTTCGGTCGTCTGCCGGTCATCTGAGGCGCGACCGGGTCGGCGGCGATCAGAGGACGCGCCTACCGAACGTGGACGGCGAGCTTCATCTTCGGGTGGACGCCGCACAGGACGGTGAAGTCGCCCTCGGTCGGGAAGGTGATGACGGCTCTAGCACCAGGCTCGATGTCGCCAGAGTCGAAGGCGAACGCTTCGCTCTCGACGTAGGCTTGATGGACGAAATTGGCGTCGTCGTTGACGACGGTGATGTGCTCGCCGACGCGGAGGGCGACGTCCCCAGGGCCGAAGCGCTTGCCCCTTTGCGAGATGATGTGATCAGGATCCGAAAGGGTCGCAATGGCCGCGCCGGTCACGGTTATCAACCCAAGTACCCCCAGGAGCATCGCCGATATCAATCTTCGGTTGTGTGATTGCACCGTGTGCACCTGTAAACAGTTCGCTAGTGCAGTAGTTATTGCACTAAAAGTTAACAGTGGCTCTAAGGCATCGATCTAGAGTATGTCATCACAGCGATGTGACCTGCTGAGATGGTCTAGAGGCGGTCTGAGGCGCTGCCCCGCCGTTGTCTCGACGCCGTATCGCTCTGTTAAGACTGTGCCTGCATCCTCATGACGATTACCGGTCGCCGCCACGCCAGAAGCGTTCCGCACCATGCGTAGCCGCACGCCGCCGTCGTTTACTGTCGAGACCAAGTCCGGCGGCCGCCACCAGCGCACCTTCATCCCGCACCGTGCGGCTTCGCCAGCGATCCCGCGACCGGCTGTGTCCTGGCCTCCGCCCGCCGAGCCGCGAGCACCTGCCACCGAGCCCCGCCGGATCCTGCCTAACCTGATCATGTCCGAGCCCGCGCAGGCCGAGTTGGAGCCGACGTTGGTCGCGGATGAGCACTCGCTGCGGTCACGGCGCGGGCGGCCGCCCAAGGCCAAGCCATTCGTGGTCGAGATGACCGTGGAGCCGATCACCGAGCCCGTTATCGAAATCGCGCCTGTCGAGGCCGGACCCGCGCCTGCGCCGTCGTTGCGGACATCGGCTGCGCCGGTGATGCGCGCCACGAAGCCGCCGGCTGTCCTGCCGCCTGGTGAGCGGTGGAAGCGCCGCCTCGGGCAATGGGCACGATAACAGGCTCGTCTCGACACCAGTCCCGGCGATAAGCATCCTGGCGCCCAAGCCCGCGCAGCACGGCCCGACCTACGATCCGCAGAAGCCGCTCGCACCTTCAGTGCGTGCGGTGTGATACCCCAACACTTACCGTATTTTCTGCCGTATCCTTGCCGTGGGCTACCGCCCTCTGCCGCTCATTGCCGCGCTTTACCGTGACGCTACTGGCGGTATCGGTCTGCGCGAACATCAGGCCCGCCGGGCCCGATCCGCCTCTTCAGCCGAGACTGCCTCAACCGCGGCGATGACGTTCTCCAGCTCGGCGACCTGACGCAACATGCTCCCCGCCGGCAGGCCGCTATGCTCGGCCATCGCCAGAATGAGCATGCGCTGCTGCGTCTTGAGACGTTCGAGAAGGTCGTTCAGCTTGTCGGACATGGGCGGGCTGTAACCGCGAAAATGCCAATCCGACAACGGGGGGGGCGGAGGCATGCTGGTCGTAGACGAGACGCAGGCCGATCTTGCAGCGCTGATCATGGCCGACTTTGGGGGCCTACGGGCACCTACGACGCCCAGCAGGGACCTCGTGGACTGGCTGCACTATCGGGCGCGCCACGTTGCTGATCGGACCCGCCAAGTCGTCAGGTCAAACGAGGTCGAGGCGCATCGCGGCACTTACCCGGCGATTGACGAGATCGCACACCATCTCGCGAACGGCCTCGACGTGTCCCCATGGCTGAGCAACTCCATCCGCACGAAAGGGAGCAATCCGCGCGCCGATCTGATGTTCAACCAATGGCAGGTGAGCCATTTCCACCTTGGGCCCTGGCTGGACAACCCGCGGCGCGTGGAACGCACCGGACCTGTGCTGTTCGCCCACATTGCCGCGGACAGGGCGATCCTCCTGGACGTTCAACCGCACGGGTCATGGACGCAGACCAACCGGCTCCGCATTCTCCTGCGCATTGACCCGACCACGATGCAGGATGTCGGGCCCACGCAGTCGCCACCCCTCACGGACACCGATCACAAGACCCTCCGGAAGAAGCACAGCAACGCCAGCGTCGAGATCGACGGGCGCGGCTACAATCCGCCCGGCCGGGCGATCATGGCGTCCGGCGACAGCATGCGCTTCCGCGTCTTGGCGGACTACCTCGAACACCTGATCGGCAGAACGCTCCACCAGATCGAGACGAACACCCTACCGCCGGTTCAGATGCGGAGCCTTGCCGAGCCGATCGGCGTGCCGGTGCATCTCGGTGTCCGCTTCGAGCGCGGGCTCCTCATCCTTTACGACAAGAACCGCGGGCTCGACCTCGCGGCGCCCAACATGGTCGTAGCTTGACGGCCCTGAGCAGGCGTGGGCGGTGGCCTTATCTTGCCGAGATGCGCACTGTCGCGTTGCCCTCGTCCTGGCCCCAACCCGAGGATGGCCCGAAGCGGCCGTATGTCGGCTGGTCCATGGCTGTGGCTTGTGAACCACGCGAGATCTGAATTAGCGGATCGTCTAGGTTTAGCCCTAGCCGCACAACGCGCTCTCTGGGCATCAATGGCCACGCTTTGGTAGGCCATCGAGATAGTTGGGATGCGCATATTCAGGTTAGGTGCCGAAATAATCGGTTACATGACAATCGTCTTTCTATGCTTGTCCGGTCTTGGAGCTTATCTAGGCCATGAAGACGCTGCCGCTCGCAAGCTCGGATATGATGATGCGACGGACAAGAAGGCCGCTCTCGCCGCGGGAGTTGCTGAACCTGCGGAGTGGCACAATCGGAAGGTCGCGCAAGCCGCGAAAGCGCAGGCCGATGCTCGCGCTGCAGAGGCAGAGCGTAAGCGCCAACAAGAGGTTGAGGCTTCCGCGGCGGCGGAGCGACGTGCCAACGAGGAAAGAGCGGTCCGAGAGCAGCAGCTTGCAGAGAAAGCTGCGGCGGACAAAAAAGAGGCTGATTGCAAGACCGACCTACATTGTTGGGCCGAAAAAGGGACTGTTGCAGCCAGCGTGTATTGCAAGGAAAAAGTCGAACGGCTGGCGAAATATCAGGTCAAATGGACAGACGCCTGGTACGAACCGAAATTCAGTCACTACCGTTGGTCAAGAACGGCTCCCAAAAACATGGGCGTCGTCACCTATGTTGGCGATAAAGCACAATTCCAAAACGGTTTCGGGGCATTTCAAAACTATGTCTACACGTGTGACATGATACCTGGTGACCAGAACCACGTGATTTTTGACGTGTCGGCAGAGCCCGGTCGATTAGACTGAAGAGTTGGAGGCGTTGATGAGGGTTCGCTCGTGGGTCATGGCCGTCCTGCTCGCGTCAGCACTATGGGCAACACCCTCGCTGGCCGGACCACCGGTCGAAGATGCGTTGAAGTTATGCCGATCCGATCCTGTCTACGGCGACACCCTAAGGATGACCGTCGCGGAAGCGCTCAGGAACCAGCAGGGCTCAGAGCCTGAGGATGCTGACGTAGATGCGATGGTTCAGCTTGCAGAGGACGCGGGGGTCACAAAGTGCATCACCACGTTGTCGGAGGATCCGAGCATCTTCCAGGCTCTTAACAGTCTGTCCGGTTTCGCGGCCGAGTCCGGTTGGGTCGCGTGGCGAAGCCAGTGCGGTAACGTCACCAGCCCGAAGGGGCCTTGCATTGAAGCGGAAGGGCGCGCGGGCCAAGATCTTCAAAGCATCAACGCTGATCCCACCTCGCAACGGATTTCCGGGATCTGCCAGAACTTGCTCTCGGATCGGAAATCGAAGAATGCGCCGGAAACCGAGAACCGAACGTGGCTCGCTTGCCTTAAGGCGGGGGTAAAAGCGCACCCGACGGCTCACGCGCTCGACGAATGCCGGTTTGTCTCCGCTCCAGCCAACGTGCCTGCCGCTGACGCGGTGGTTAGGTGCTTTGAGGACAAGGCAAAATAGCCGACCAATCTAGGTCAACACCATGCCGTTCTGCGACACGCCGCCGGCCCCGTCTACGCCGCCGGTCGCCTTCACGTTCCCGGTGACGTTGAGATCCCCGTCGAAGGCGTGTGAAGCGGCTTTGTAGGTCGCGGATCCGGTTCCGGCGTCTACCGTCAGGTTGAGGTTGTTCGTCTTCACGGACTGATTGCCGTCGGCGTCGAAGGCAAAGCTGGACCCCTTGCCGTGGGTGAGGGCGCCGGACCCGTCCTGGGCCATGTTGAGCTGCATCCCCTGCTCATGCCGAAACAGCATCTCGCCACTCTCGACCCGCGGAGGCTTGCCCTTCACCGAGAACAGCCGGTGCGCCGCGATCGGCGTGTTCGGGTCGCCGTTCTCGTAGTGGATATCGAACTGGTCGCCGTCGAGCTTCTGCGGATCACCGACCTTCGGGCCTACCAGGATGCCATGCCCATCGCCGACGTGGATCGCGCCGAGCGGTATCCACCCGCTCTCGACCTTGTGTGGCATGATGATGCCCTTCACGGCGTGTTTGTCGGGATCGTAGCCCGTGGCGATCAGCGTGCCCTTGCCCTGGCGCTGGGCAAAGGCCATCGCGACCTCACGGCGGATGATGTCGATGAAGGCGTCCATCATGCTCCTCCTGGCGGGTAGGACGCCTGCGCGGCCGGTTGAGATGGCGCGCCCGTCTTGCTGGTCCCAGAGCCGCCGCTCGATGACCCCTGACCTGAGGCGCGGCCATCCTTCGCGCTCTTGCAGTGCAGGTTCATCTTGGCGCCTGCACCCCAGTCCATCTCGATCTCGACGCCGTCGATGTCGTAGCTCTGGTCGAAGATCGTGCCGGTGCCGGACAGGTTCAGCTTCTGCCGGACGTCCACGCTAAGATCGCCCGGCGCCTTGATCACGACGCCCAGTTCATGGCGTGCGATGCTTTTGGCGCGAGCCTTAGCTAGCCGTTCGACCTGCTGCTGCGTCCGACCGGGATGGTTGTCTTGATAGGCCAGCACGTCGCCGACGCCAGGGATAGACGCCTCGGCCTTGAACACCTTGCGCAGCCGATGGTGGACCGACGAGACGCTGTGCTTGATCGGCCTGGCCGCGCCCATGTTCCGCTTCAGGGCGATATCAAGCACGGTGGCGACCGTGTAGGCTTCGGCCGTGCCAGGCGGCTGCCAGACCACATCGAAAAAACCGTTGCTCTGGTCGTCCGGCTCGAAATAGAGGGTCGTGCCGTCCACGTACCAGCGGCAGCCCTCGCGCTCGGCCAGATCGTCCAGCAGTTCCCAGTCCGTGCGGTTCAAGATCAGGTGTGCCGTGTCCTGATCGTACTGTTTGCCGGCGTACTCGCCGCTCTCGTCGGGCAACTGGATCTGAGCCGTCAGCTTATGGTCCTTGGCGACCTTCTGGACGATGTCGGTGGTCTTCTGGTTGGCGAACTTCTCCTGGCGCTGCTTCTCGCCGAGGGAGGCCGATTTGTCCCGGCCCTGCACACTGACCGTCATGTCGCGCAGGTTGACCGCCGGCATGTCGATCGTGCCGGTGATCATCTCGCGCTCGTCGCTACCATCGGCGGCAGACGACATGATGACGATGGCGTCTTGCGGGTCGAAATCGCACCAATCGGTAAGGTCGAAGCCGAACCGAGCGGTTGCGGTGATCGCCAACTCAACCTCAAACGTATCCGACTGCCGCTTGGCCGAGCGATGCACATGGCCGGAGAGGCAGGGCATGCGAGTCCCGTTGATCTCCAGCCAGATCCGAGGGTACCGGACAGATCCACCGCCTCCGATGCCTGCCGCCATAGCGCCCTCAGGCAGCGTCCTGAACGGGCGTGCCAGGAGCGCGCCATTCGCCGTGGTTATCGGTGGCACCCGCCTTGCGCGGGAACAAGTGATCGTCGGCCTGATGCATCGCGATGGCGCGTCCCATCTTCTTCCCGTCCATGTGGAGATCGACCATGATGGGCTGCTTGACGGATGGGCGCGGGGGCGGGCCGGCGGTCGGTGCAGGTGGATGGGATCCGGACGGAACGCTGTAGCCGCGCTGATAGGCGTTTCTCGCTTTCGCAGTCCAATCCCCCATGTCGGGGCGGGCTCGAAGCAGGCGTAACGCAACCCTCGTCTGATCCTCCCGCGATGCAGACATCGCATTTGGCGCAGTGATCCCCAGGCCCGGAGCCAGCCGTCGCCAGTTCGAATTGGTGATCTGATAATAGCCCTGCGCCGTATGCATCCGGTCGTTGATGTAGTTGGGTACGTTCCGACCGTTGCTCTCGAACTTTTGAATCAGCCCGAGTTTTCTCCGCTCGTCGGCGGTCATTGAGACGCTGTCGGAGACAAACACGTTACCCGCGCCGCCCCCGAGGGCGCGAGCCGCACCGGATGCGCCACCGAAGGCATTCCGACCCGCACCCTGTACGACGCTGCCTGCCCGGCCGTAGTTGTCGTTCGCGCCTGGATCGAAGCTAGCGTTGACGATGCCGCCCGCCGTCCCGCCACCGCCCGTAGCGGATCCACCGTCGGGAGCGCTCTGTCCCATCAGCTCGCGGAATGCTCGGAGGACGCCAACGTACACGGCATCAGCCGTGAAACCGCCGCCCGCACCGCCGGTCTCATAGGACACCCCGCCGAAGATGCTCTTCCAATCCGTACCTTTGCCTGGTGCGAGCGGGCTTTGATCTGCGGGCTTAGGCGCTTCGCCGATCCCGCGCGCATCCTTGAAATCGAGGTGGAACCACTGCTTCACCGCGTCAACGACGATCTTGCCGATGCCCGCGATGGCGGCGGTGATCGGATCGTTCACGAGGTTCGGCAGGCTGGCGAAAGCGCCCCCGATCAGCTTGCCGAGATCGCCCGTGATAGCTTTCCACGTCTCTGCCCACGCCTTGCCGCTGAATAGGACGCTGATCTCCGAGAAGAACGTCTTTGTCTCGGCCCACGCCTTCGTCAGCAGATCCGGTTTCCAGAGGGCGGCGGCCGCGACAAGGCCCGTAACGCCGCCGACGATCCAGCCTGCCGGACCGATCGCGGCCAGGAGCGCGACTGCACCGGCTCCCGTGAGGGCTACGCCCGCGATCGCGACGCCGCGGGTGATCTCCTGCAGCACCTTCGGATCGGTCGCCCAGATCGCCCGCGTGAAGTAATTGAACACATCGGTGACATCGTGCATGACGCCGATCGCGGCCTTGGCATTCGGGCCAGAAATCGCCTGCCACATATTGTCGTATGCGGCCCACATGTTGTGCTCGACCACGCTGAAATCTTGCGAATTCCTCGTCTTCGCTTGTTCATCCAGGCCCTGCCCGCCCTTCATGCGGCCCTGCTCATCCGTCATGTTCGGCAAATTACGAATAAAGTCGGAGACAAGACGCTTGGTCGTCTCGCGGCCAAGCAGCAGGTACAGTTCCTTGGTCTGCGCTTCCATCGTCCCGAAGCCATGATCCTTCATGGTCTCCGTGAGTATCCGCATCGCGTCGAGCGGGTTCTTCTCCAGAGCGTGGACAAGCGGGGTATCGAGCGCACCCTTGTGGAAGTTAAGGTGGCCGCCGCGGCCGACGTCGTAGTCTCCGACAAGGCCCATATTGTGAAGCTCGCGCGCCTTCGACTCCGTCATCGTGCCGCCGACAAACTGAGAATAGAGACTACTCAGAGCCGTACCGGCGCGCGGACCACCCATCTGCTGCGCCGCCATCAGCATGGACATAAGGCCATCGTCGTTCATGTTCGCCAGAGCGGGAGCGCCCTGCTGGACCATGCCGAACAAAGTCTGCGCGTTGACCTTGTTGCCGGTCGCGGCAGATACCTTGGCGATGACGTTGAGGAAGCCAGAAAGCTTCTCCGGGTCCACAAGACCTGTCGCATGATCCTGGAGCTTGCCCATCATCTCAGCGGACTTGATGACGGAATAGATCGTCTCCTCGGCCTTCTTGTAATTGCCGTCGATCGCGCCGAACACCTGGACGGCACGGGAGAGGACCGGCATCGCAATATCGGCGTTCTTCGCGCCCATAATCGAATAGGCTTCACTGGCGAGCTTGAGGTTCCCGGCCTCGGTGGAGCCGGGGACCATCTGCGTCACCTGCCGGGCACGCTGGTCAATACCGCGGATCTGGAGGTCTGATAGCCCCTGCGTCTTCAGCGTCGCGAGGTTCTTGGATAGCTCGCGGGAGTGCTCCGCCATCTTCGCGAGCATATCGAGCACGAGCAAACCGCCGCCGAGGGCAATGCCGCCCGCCAGCGCCAACTTGACCCGGCCGAAGTCGTCGTGAAACTTGTTCATCTGACTCTGAAGCCCTGTGAAATGGGAGGCTAGAGAACCAAGAACGCCGGTGTGATTACTATGAAGTGCGACCTCTACCGCGATTTTATAATTGTCCACCGTACGAAATCCCGCTTAAGCATTCATCTTGTAATTAAGGATTGACGCTAGCCGCTCGGAAGATCTCATTAGATCCGCCGTCGCGCGGTCAAGCGCGGCTTTAGTGGCCACATCCCACCGAGCCAAGGCTTGCGCTTCTGCCGGAGTAGCGCCGGACACAAACAGATCCATTCCAGCCTTCGAAACGGTCGCAAGTCGCATGACGGCAGCGTTAAACGGTTCCATCGCATCGAACGCTAGCCCGAACGGAACTGGGCCGCGATCGCCCTGCCAATGCTTGCGCGCGCGGCGCTCGGCTCGGTTCATTGTGCCGGCGCTTCCCCGGCGGCAGGCCCTACAAGGCCCTGCGCCGTCTCTTCGAGACGATCCGCGGCGTCGATGAGTTCGGAGGCCGCCTCGCCCAGAGTGACAGAGCCGGTCGCCTCGTCCGTAGAAACGCCCGAGGGTTCCGCGGCATCCATGATCCGGCGATAGGCTGCGACGGCAGCCTCCATCCCCTCACGCTCCAAGACGTCGAGGCGGTTGGTAAGCTCGACTTGATCACGCAGCGGAGACCACACAATCGGCTTACCGCCTGGCTCGGTTACTGAACACACACTGGCCGCGATCAGCGCCTCGGTCTCGATAGCCGACACATCGGAACCCACGACCGCGCGGACTCGCAGTGTTGCGCCGGGCCGCAGGCGCCGAACCTCTATCACTCGACCGAAGACGTCGGTTTCGCTCTCGCGGGCGGCGTAGCGCTTGGAGATGGCGTCGGAAAAAGCGCTCATGCCGCCGTGCCCTTCTGGGCATCCATCTCGATCAGCGACCAGTCGCTCGCGGCGAGCCGGCCGAGTGTCGAGATATCCCGCTTGTAGTTCAGGCATAGACCGTAGCCCACGCCGTAGTCGTCTCGGATCTGGGTATCCTGGCAGCTGCTGAGCCCATCCTGGAGCTCACGGGCGTGATGCGCGAACTTCGGGGCCAACTCGCCCTTGATAACGGCGGCCGCGACCTGCGGGCCCCGCTCCTTGTGGATCTCGCGAGCCTGCGCGACGAGGGCCGACATGCTCCGCATAGTGCGCATCAAGCGGCCGTCCGGACCGTGACGGCCCTGAACCCGGTGGGCATAGTTGATCAGCCTGTCGTCTCTCATCGTGTGGTGCTCCTTGTTGTCAGAGATGCGATCTCGACTTCCGAGACGCCGAACTCGGCCATCGCGCGGGCGGGCGAACACAAGCCGCGCTCTACCGCCTGAAGAGCTGAGAGATGGTCGTATCGACCACGTTCGCCGCGCGTGTAACGGCCCACCAGTTGGTCTGCTGTGTAGGTCGGGGCCTGCTTGTCGACGGCCAACTCGGTCACAGCCCAAACCAACGCATCGAGGCGGTCGGGTGAAGGACCACCGGCCACGTAGCTCGTCATCTGCTCTTCGAGCTTGGGAAAGCCGTCGCCGACGTGGAGTACCTTGCCGGTGGCGTAGAGCGCGCTCACGGGCTCGGCGCGGGTGATCTTGCCCCGGCTGGCATGGACACCCTTGTAGGCGACGGAGGCGTTCACCGCCCGGATGGTATTCTCCACCATCGCGCCGCCCTGGTTGGTTTCGGCGATGATGCGGTCCGCGCTATGAGCCTCGTAGAGCCCAATCGCCCGTGCCGCCCACTCGGTCGGGGTGAACCGGCCGGTCGCATCCTTCAGGACGTAAACCCGCTTGTCGGTGCCGAGTCCCGCCACGACGATGCCGGTCTCGGCCGCGCTCTCCCCGCTGCTGACGGCCGGGTCGATCGCCACCACGATCCGCTTAAGATCAGGAACGTCCTTCTCAGCGACACGGCACCGCTCGATCATGTCGATGGTCCATAGCGCGCCCTCCAGATCCTCGACGTACTCGCCCAGGAGGAACCGGCGGCGCTGACGCGGCGGCAAGGCGTCGAGATCGGTCAGGAATTCCGGGCTGAGGTTCGCGATGTTGTCGATCGGGTTCAGGAACGTCCGCGCGTAGGCGTCGGGGTTCTTGACCGGCAGCTTCGTGATCGGGTCGCGCTTCTCGCCAAACAGGCGGTTGGTCCAGTGCGTCTTCTCGACAGGGTTTAGGTCGACCAGAATGCGCTGCTGAAGCCCAGGGATCACTTGCGCAAGGCGGGTGAACGCGATCACCGCCGAGGCGTAGGGGATCTGAGACGCCTCGTTCAGGAAGATCGTCACGTACTCCTGACCGAGGATCTTCTCGACGCGGTCCTTGTCGTCCAGACCGCCGATCCAGATCTGCGAGCTGTTTGGCAGGGAGTAGTAGCCGTCTTGCCGATGCTCGGTCAGTTCGGCGTGCGGGAAGCACTTGGCGCGGACCTTCTGTAGGGTGTCGAGGGCGACCGAAGCACGCGCCGCATTGGCCCGAAATCGAAGGATCGCGTGCCGGGAGCAGGGATAGGCGAGCGCGGCCTCCAGGATCGACCGGACGATGAGGAACGTCTTTCCCGAGCGGGTGCCGCCCACGAGGCACTTATAGCGGCTCGGACCATCGAGCACGTCCTGCGCGACCTGCTGGCCAGGGCTCAGTTCGATCTGTGAGGAGAGCGCAGCCTCCAAGCGGTCGAAGATCTCACGCAACGGCGCGTTCTCCCTCGATCATCGGAGGCTCGTCCGGCTGCTTCAGTTCGCGCATCAACGCGAGCAGATCCGATTTGGCCTCGGGATAGCGCCTGGCGATGCGGACCAAGCCGGCTTCGAGCTTGCCGAACTCGGGCGAGCTGAAGATCGCGACCGAACTGCGGATGGTGACGCTGGCCGCCGAGCGCTCGATCTCGCCCGTGAACTTGCCGATCTCCCGATCCGCTTCCAGCACGGCCCGGGTCAGGCTCGCCACCGCATAACTGTCGTTGCAGGCTTTCGCGATGAGGAGCTGCTGCTCCGCTATGTTCCGGGCTAGCTTGAAGTGATCCAGTAGTAGGCCGTTTTCTTCGGCCGCGCGCTTGGCAAGTTCTTCCCGCGGGACGTCCAGAACGAGCGAGGCTCGATACTCGGCCGTCAACGTCTCCATGTGCCGGTAGATGGCATCGCGGGTCACGTTGAACCGAGACGCGAGCTTGTCCGCACTCACGCCGGCCAGCCGACCCATCTCGATATCCACCTTGTTGGGGTGCTTCGAGAGGAAACCCTTCGCCTTCCGTTTTCTCGGCCGATCGCCGGTCGCCATGCCGTCCGCTCATCATAGACAGCGCCTATCGAGCGCTGGATTTACATAAGCTAAATCCTATCGCTTGTATAGGTTCCAGGTGTGACGGTCGAATGCCAAGTGTCGAAGCATGTCGCTTCGTCGTCATGCCGCCCCACAGGCGTCCGCCCAAGCATCCGGCGGTGGCCATGCGCCGGACCGTTCGCGCATCATCAGGTGCCATAGGATCTGCACCAACGCGAGATCTTCACCACGAACGAGTTCCCCCGCGGTGCAGTTCGAGAACCGGGCCTCGATCAGGCTGGAATGGCTATCAGGCGAGGCGAGATGGAACGTGCCGCCGTCGTCCTGGCGCACGGCATGGGCGAGAAGGAAGCGCGCAACGGCTTCCGTCCTTGTTCATGCCCGAGAGGATCACGCCAAGTGCCTCACCCTCGCCGCGTCCTACCGGTCGGCGCGGGATGCCTTCCAGGTCGCCCCGGTGGGTGAGCACTCCGAGCGGGCTGAAGCCGCCATGGAAGCGGCGCTAGAGGCCGTCCTGTCCACCGGGTGCGAGACGCAGCACGGCGCCATCTGCCTACTGACGCACCTGCGGTGGTGGCTCACAGAGGAGCGAGACTTCGCCGACAGCTATCAGCCGTCCTATGACATTGCCCTGGCGCGTGGTTCTGATCTTGCGATGCTGCTCGGCGGCCAACTCTGGCCCGTCACTGCGAACGTTCGCAGTGAGCCCGAGACTGACCCGACCCGCCTCGGCAGTCTAGCCGCCGGTATCGTCCGCCGTCTCGCGATCAGTATTCCGATCTCCGGCACGGTGATGGGCGAGCTTCTGGCCGCTGCTGCCATCATCGCCGGGGGCATGTCGGTCATCGGTCTCGCAACGCTGCTTTAGGCGTGGCTAGTGAGCGGCAGACGCGCCACCCTTGCCGGCAGGCCGCTCGCCGCCATCACAGCAGGTCTCGAACGGCACGGCAAAATGCGCGGCCAGTTCACGAGCCGCCGCGTCGCCGAACGTGTCGCGCGCCATCATCACCAGCTCGCGCCGGGTCGGCTCGCTCATATCGACAGGGCAACAAGCGCTGAAGGCCAGAGACTGCGGAGGCATGGCGACACCGAGCGGTTGAGGAATACTCGACAACGCTCATGCAGCACCATGGTTACCGCCGTCTGAAGGTTGGGGCGACAGATGCAGCGTCGTCAGCGAGATCAGATCCGCGATGATCTGAGCGCCAGCCTGGTCCTGATCCGTGTCCGGCAGGATCGTTACGATCTCGAACCCCTGCCGTGGAGAGCAAAGACGCTGACAATCAGCCAAGTGTCGGGTGCCGCACGGCTTCCGCTTCCGCATCCAAAACGTGATCCTGCTGCCGTTCCACCTCGACCCGGATACCCCGTCCCGCCATCAGTATCTCGGTGAGGAAAGCGCCGAGCCCGAAGATGGTGAAAAGCAAGCCCGCCCCGAAGCAGGCAAACAGTACCGTAGCCGCAGCCGCGTCCCGCAACGCGCCCACGAACAGCGTGAGGATCGAAACAAGGATCATGGCTGCGCTCAGGCAAACCAGTACAACGGCAGCGTCTAGGACGTAAGAGCGTCGCCGCAGGTAGGATAACTGTTGGGAGAGATAGTGAGCCTCCACAGCAGTGGCTTTGCCAAGGTCGCGGGCCACCCCGTTCACCTTGTCGGCGATCCGCGCCAAACGAGCCGAAAACACGTTCAGCATTTGCGCGAGGCCCGCGAGAATGAAGGCTGGCGCTAGCGATACCTGAATGATGTGGGCGATGTCGTCAGGCGAGTGAGCGCCAAGGGTGAAGTCGAACACGGTTCACCTCGGCGCATGCCTCAAATGATAGCCGACTACCGCTTGGAATGGTTGAGCTTTCGTGAATACGGGTTGTTGCCGCCGCCTCATCCGGCAGCCGGGAATGGCCCCGCTGGTTCAGGGCTTTCCGGCATCAGATGCATCGCGGCCAGCGCGACCGCATTGGCGATGACCGGCGCGTCTGGCTTCAGGCTGACGACATCGCCCATGGTCGCCTCAGAGGTCGGTGGCTGGGCGCGGAACATCGCACCCGAGGTCAGGCGCGAACCGAGCGAGAATGCCGACGTGCGGCTCTGTGAGCCCGTCCGCGTTGGCGAAGGCAGTTAGGACGCACATCGCTACCAGTTCGCCCGCCGCGCCGGGATCCTCGTTGTGATGCGCGACCACGAGGGCGAGCGCCGCACGGGCCCCGTCCGCCGCCCGCTTGAACGCGGGATCGTCCAGGAAGTCGCTGTGACGTGACATACAGATTTCTCCGGTTGCGAGATCAGATGCGGCAGGCAAGCATGTTGCTCTGGCGCGTTTTTATCGAATACTTTGAAAAACAGCAAATAACCTTCTAATGACTGTTGACATGGCAAGTATGTCGAAGTACAACTAAGTCATCAGCAAGCAAGGAGCGAGACAATGTTCAAGATCATCGACATCAAAACCGGCAACATCGTCCTCGGCCGGGTCAGCAAGATCGAGGCTCACAAGCGGGTCGATCTCCTGAATAGCTGCGGGATCGTCCGGTACCGGGCAGTAGCCCACTAAAACGGGGCCCCTTCGGGAGCCTTTTTCTTTTGCTCACCGATTGGAACGTTCGCATTCTGCCGAAACGCAGAGACGGTAGTCGGGACGAGCGATCAGAACGCTATCGTGTCGCGCTAGGCATCGAGACGGGCGAGAACCCGTTGCACCTGAACTGCCGACCACGTACCGCCGCGAGACGAAGGGATATGCCGGGCGTTCAGCGCCGTCGCGATCTCGCGCAGTGATACGGCACCACCGGCCTGGATCTCGGCGACGATCGGCAGGATGTCGCCAGCACGCCGTTCGGCAGCTTGCGCCCGAGACGCCACACTGCGGGCCCTGGCGTCGGCCGTGATGATCGCGCCTCGGTTGCCACCTAGCACAGTCCCGCGGGCCTTGGCGGCGGCCAGGGCGGATTTGGTTCGGTCACTGATGGCTTTGGCTTCGTGCTCGGCTACGGCGGCTAGGATGTGGACCGTCAGCCGGTTGGCCTGCGGGAAGTCTACCGCCACGAACTCAACGCCAGCTTCCATGAGGGTCGAGACGAACGCAACGTTACGGGCGAGCCGATCCAGCTTGGCGATGATGAGGGTTGCTTTGTGCAGGCGGCACAGGCGCAGCGCCTCAGCGAGCTTGGGCCGGTCATTGCGCTTGCCGCTCTCAACCTCAATCACCTCGGCGACAAGCTCCCAGTTGCCGCCGTTCAGGTGAGTGCGGACCGCTTGCTGCTGTGCCTCAAGGCCGAGGCCGCTACGCCCCTGGCGAGCGGTGCTGACGCGGTAGTAGGCGACGAAGCTGCCCTGAGCCATGCTGTTACGCCAATGTCTGCCGTCGTTGACACTGTTGTAACACGTCTTAGTCTGAGGTCAAGCATGCCTCACGATGGCAATCCGCATTGGAATTAACGCGGTGCCGTACCGCGCCAGAGGGTCGGCACACAGTGCCTATCTTGCGGTCGCCAGATCGGGTGGCCTCGCTGGCACAAGGGGGTATCTCCAGATTTGGGGGCACCCGAGATCGGCAGATTTCAGCCCACCTCGCCCGCCGAGCCCTTCCTACCCGTCATGGCGTCGCACAATCGTCTCATCTTCGGCCGCAGCCTCCTGGGGCGGGACGGACAGGCACAGGGCGCCCTCCCTTCGCCGTAGCCCGCGCTCCAATCGATCAGAGGTCGGTCTCGCCGGGCGGCGGCTCGAAGTGCGCGCCTCGGTTCCGCGCGCAGAAGAAACCGGAGCGGCACACCTCCGCACAGATCTCAGCGCCGGTCCCTGCTCCTGCCACACCGTGCCATGCTGCCATGTCGGCCGGACACAGCGTCCTCTCATGGATCCAAGCGCTCGGCCCGCCAGGTAGATTCGCGCCGATCCCGTCGATCGAAGCTCCGATCCCGCTACCGTCTCGGGCTCTGAAGGTGTGAACTTCAAACACGCCGGCCTCCTCCGAGGATGCTGGGCGATCTGATGCCGCCACTGCCGTGAGATCACCTTGTCATCTCGGAGATGCCTTGTCGCGGTCAGGTCCGCCCGAGCCATCCTGTGGACGCCCCGGCATGACCTCCGCCGGCACAGAGCGGAAATCGCCCGTCAGCGCCCCCCGAAACCTCGGCAATTTGCACGGGTCCTCCGGGGCATCGCTTGAGAAGAAGCGGCTTGCGGTACTTTCCAGCCCTTTCAACGCCTGCCGAGATCCTCAGCGACCCATGCGGTGAGGGTGGTGCCTCCCCGGCTACGGGGTCTGTTTCCCCACCTCGTAAGGTGAGGTGTGGAGTGGTGTGGAAGTGGGGGCTTGAGCGAGCCAATCCTCACTCCTCACCTTCCCCACCCCCTTATAGGGGTGGGAAGTGTGGTGGGGGTGCTCGCAGGCGGTTTAAGGCTGAGAATCAAGGTGGGGATAAATCAGTCCGTCGCGGCCTGCCCCACCTCGACAAATGGCCGGTCGTTGCCCTTCGCATCTTTGCCGGTCACAACTACGAACATGCCGTTCGCGATCCAGAGCTTAAGGACGCGTTTAATCTGCTCGCGGTCTGCCTTGTTTTCATGGTCGAGCTTGAGGGCACGTGCGATCGGCTTGCCGACCCAATCATTTGCCTGGACGTTCTCACGGCAGGAGCCGGCGGCCCGCACTTCGGCCTGAGCTGCCCGTAGGTCAGATACGGTGATTTGGGCGAGCGGGTCTGGCCATTCCCAAGCATCAACGACCGCCACCTGATCTCCGTAGTCGAGGATGCCGGGTGGCCCATTCCCGAGCGATACAGAGACCAGCTGATACCAGTCGCTCCGGTCCGGCGGCGGCGCCAGGTTCGCCTTGCCGTTGTCGACCCGGAAGAACCCGCGGTGGGACGGCAGGCCGGCCTGCTCGGCCTGATCCCGCGACATGAGGTTGAGCACCCGGGCCGAGCGGGCCGCCGCCAGGAGCGCTCCGGCACCGCGGCCGTCCTCGACCGTGTACTCGCTCTGACCGCTCTGCCCCTTCCGGACATGGTGCACGAGCTCGATCGAGGCGTTGCCGATCTCAGCGACGCGGTTCCAGGCTTTGGCAACGATGTCGATCTCGTCGTTGGCGTTCTCGGTGACCCTATGTGACGAAACAAATGGATCGACCGTCAGGTGATCGATCGCGTTCTCGGCCATGCTGGTGGTCAGATCCTCGATCACCGGCTCGGCGATCTTCACGCCATCCCGCTGGCGGGTGGCGATGATGATCTCGGCCGTGCGTCCGCTGTCGAGGAACAGTCGGCCCTCCAGCTCGTGCGCATCGATCCCGTAGTGAAGACAGATCGCGGCGACCCGGCGCTCGGTCTCCTCTAACGGGTCTTCGAGGTTGACGTACCAGACCTTCATTGCCTGGGGCGGCTTCACCCCGAGCAGCGACCTGCCTGTTGCCATGGCTATGGCCTCCACCAGCACGAGGCTCGATTTGCCGGACGCGCCGGGCGCGACCGTGGTGCTCAGGAACCGACGGATCAGGTGTCGGCCGTAGATCCACTCTCGCGGCGGGATTAGGGACGGATCACGATAGACGAACGGTGTCGCCCGGATCCGCTTGCGCTCCGGCGGCGGCTCACCCTGGGCGGCAGCCCCATCACGCGGGGGCTCGCCGTCCTGACGCTGCCCGCCCTTCCAGCCGATATCCTCCGGCCGGACGCTAAGGCGTTCGCACAGCCACATGGCCGCCGCCGCGGGGTCGGTGGCCGGCAGATAGTCTCGCACCACGTCGAGGGGTGTTCGGGCCCCGTCGCGGGAATCGCCCATGTCGCCGGAGCCGAAATCCCGGATCCCATCCGGGTGGATCGACAGGTCCTCCTCATACCCCTCGCCCAGGTCGCGCTGGTCGACCCGGTAGGCCCCGGTCCCGGACTGGTAGCGGGCGCCGGGGAAGACGCTCGTCACCCACGCTCCCAGGTTCGCCAGCGCGCGGTCGTTGACGGTACGCCAGAAGTCGGAGCTGTCGCGCGGGCCACGCTCTCGTGCGCTCGCCGACGCTCGCTCGCTCGTGGTCTGCCGGGGCGGATCCTGTGCTCTCTTCTCATTCTTCTTGCGCTCCTGAACTCGGGCTAGGTCGGCAGCGACCTTCTGAGCGGCCCGGATCTGGTCGGCCCGCTCCTGAAGGTAGGCGACCAGACGGGGTGCCTCCCGGATCTCCGTCGGCGTCCCGGGCACATGCCGACCCGTGACGGTCAGGTATCGACCGCCCGTGTAGATCTCGACCTGAGCGGCATCGACCTTTCGGCCATCGACCATGCCGCGCACGAAGAACCGCAGGCCGCAGCTGGACGGCGACACCTCGGCGTAAGTCTCACCAAAATCGACAGCAACCTGGGCCCAGGCCTGCAACTTGCCGGTTTCCGGGTCGCGGCAATCATCGAGGTCGATGCCGCTCTCTTGATCGTCGGGCGACAGCACGTAGCCGACACCAGCCTGCACGCGTCGCGTCGCGAAGGCGGCCGCGGCGGCATAGGGGGCCCAGGTCGCGGCATTGGTGGTGCTGCCCGCACCACCGCTCTTGGCATTGAGCGGCGGCTTGTCCCAGACGCCGCGCAGCTCGTTCCAGGTGTACTCCCAGGCCACCCACTTCGGGCGGCCCTGGAGTTCGCGCAGCGCCGGCAGGTCGGGCAGACCGGCGAAGGGCGGCAACTGCGGCTTGGGCGGCCGCTCAATGGTCGAGGTTCCAGCCGTCATACCGCAACGCCTCCCTCGTCCAGGAAGTCGCTGAACCGAGGATCAGGATCGTCATCCAGGCCGCCGTCGCTCAGAGAGCCGTAGGCGACATCCGTCCAGTCCGGCCGGGCGTCGGGCAGACGTCGCAAGCCGTTGGCCACCAGCCGCTCGACCTCGGCGCGGGCGTCCAGGAGGGAGTAGAAGTGGAACCGCCGCAGGAACCGGTCCCCCCGGTACTGCTCGGCGCACCACTGGTTGAAGTCGTAGCTGAGCCGGACGCTGTCGGCCTCGATCCGACGCACGCGGTGGCGGGGAAAACGCAGGAGGTCGGCGCTCATCGTGCACCCCCACGCTGGCGAGCCGCGGCCCGGATTGCGATCGCGTTGAGCCTGGCTGAGGCGTAGCGATCGGTATCTTCCCAGTCGTCCGGGAAGAGTTCGCATTGCGCCTTCATCACTGCCGACTTCCGGCCGTCGAGCGGTACGACCGTGATAAAGTCGGGGTAGGTCTCCCCGAATCGGAAGGTCAGATCCCCGAGCCGGGTCGGGCGCACGCGGTAGTGGCGGCGGCTGTTGTCCAGCCACCAGAGGAAGTCGTCGTGCTGGAGGAGGTGGCGTGCGATCATCGCAGCGCCTCCCTCGGACCGATGCCGCTCAGCTCCGAATAGAGCTGCGCGACCGGGATCGAGCACCGCAGGCGATGCGCGATTTTGTGGACGGGAAGGCTGATCTGCGCTATCTCAAGACTATCGGTGCCCACCGACAATTCCGAGGCCCGCCGGCTTGCCAGAGCCGTGCGGGCTTCATCCTTTCTGGAGGCCATTCGTCTACGCCGCCTCCGCTAGAGAGTTGAGGTAGCTGCGAATGCTGTCCGCCAAGATCAGGGTGCGCGCCCCGGCCTTGATAGCGCGAAGCTTCTGCTTGGCGATCAGTTCATAGACGGTCGATCGGCCGAGGCCCGTGGCGTAACACGCCTCAGGGATCGTGTAGGCAAGCTTCTCCACTGGCGCGCGCGGTACTCCCGCGGCGCCCTGAACTTCGTAGTTCATGGCTGCACCTGATGTTTGTCCGCACGGATGAGTGCGGATGCGTGCAAGCTATCCCCGCCGCAGCGGTGTGGCTTCCTAAACAATTATTCCGGAGTTTTTTTGCGAGGCCTCCTGCCGATCTGGCTGACCCGCATAGTGCGGTGGCGGACGATCTGTTCGATCTGTTCGCGCGTCAGTGGAGCGTAGACGCTCGCGAGCATATTGATCGCAAATTCAGCACTGCCTCGTCCTGCAACGGAGTCTTTCCCGCTATCCATAAGCAATCGATACTTTGCATGTATCTCTTTGTTCCTCTCTGTTTCTTGTTTAGATCTCGGGCGCCTTCCAGGTATTTTCCTGTATTCACCTGCTAGAAATTCGGCGATTGTCTCGCGATCCGCAGGCGTCAATTCTTTTCCAGAGCGAAGATAATCAATTAGGGGTTTTGAGGTGGTTTCTGAGGCTCTATCTAATTCGATATGAGCAGAACTAAGTCCCGAGGCAGCAAGGCGCACGGCGTGGAATAGCTCAATATTTCCAACCTTGATCTGATCGTCGTCCATCAGGAGCGATTCTCAGACAGTCGCGCGAGGTAGTTCGCCCAAGCATCCATCAGCTCGCGCCGCTTCTGAAAGAGATCGCCGCGCCGGTAGGCCGCCTCGACCCGGTTCTCGATGACGTGCGCCAGTGCAGCCTCAGCCACTTCGCGGGGGAAGCTCGTCGACTCGCTGGCCCAATCGCGGAACGCCGATCGGAAGCCGTGGACCGTGATGTCCTTGCGGCCCATCCGGGTCAGGACCTTCAGCATCGCGGTCTTGTTGAGCGGCTGGCTGCGCTTCATGCCCGGAAACACGTACTCCGAGCCGAGCGGCCTCAGTTGCTGGATCAGGACGAGGGCAGGGAGGCTCAAGGGCACTCGGTGCTGGATGCCGGCCTTCATCCGCTCGGCCGGGATCGTCCAAGTCGCCTCCGCTTCGTCGATCTCGTCCCAGCGGGCGCCGGTCGCCTCCGCGGTGCGCACCGCCGTCAGGATCGTGAACTGGACTGCGAGCGCCGCGATACCGGCCTGCCGCTCGATCGCCGCCATGAAGGCAGGAACCTCCTTGAATGGCAGGGCAGGGTAGTGGACGACCTTGCTGACCTTCGAGCGACGGGGCAGCAGGTTGGCGAGATGACCGCGCCAGCGCGCCGGGTTCTCACCGGCCCGGTGCCCGCGCGTCGTAGCCCAGTCCAACACCGACTCGATCCGGCCGCGTACCCTGACCGCCGTCACGGTCTTGGCGGTCCAGATCGGCTCCAGGGCCTGCATCACGAGACCGGTGTCGACGGCCTGGACCGACACGTCCCCGAACACCGGATAGACGAAGCTCTCGAAGGCCATGTGCCAATGATCGGTGGTTCGCTCGATCCAACCGGCCTTGTGCGCCTCGATGTAGCCCTCGGCGCAGGCTCGGAACGTCAGCGCCTTGGCCGCATCGAGCTTTAGCCGGGCGCGTGCCTGCTCGCGCTCGATGATCGGGTCTCGACCGTCGAGGCATAGCTTCCGGCACTCGGTCGCCTTGGTGCGAGCCTCGGCCAACGTGATCGTATGAAGCGGTCCGAGCCCCATCGAGCGGGCGCGGCCGTCGAGCATGAACCGGAAGATCCAGGACCGCGCGTGCGCGTGCGTGACCTGAAGATAGAGGCCACCGCCATCGGCATACATGCCGGGATCGCGGGTCCGTGAGACTACCAGAGCGGAGAGTCGTCCAACTTGCCGCACGACTGATGCGCCTACGTCTGTACCCACAATCGGCTGCTGGATTGTGGCACACATGGGCGGACGTGGGTAGACCATAGGACACCTCAAAGCGCAGTGAAATCAGCTGATTAGGCGTCCATGGCTGTCCAGTTGGACACCGCTCGTTCGCCTGCTGTTCCAGCACGACCCGGCCGAGCCGATCGGCCGCTGGCTCTCCCTGCGCGAGGACGCCACCGGCCTGTTCGCCGAGGGCCAGCTCAACCTCGCGGTCCAGCGCGCCCGGGAGGTCGATGCCCTGCTGCGCGGCGGCGGGCTCGACGGCCTGTCGATCGGTTTCCGCACGCTGCTCGCCCGCCGGGGCACGGGCGGCGAGCGCCGGCTGCACCGGGTCGATCTCTGGGAGATCTCGCTCGTGACCTTCCCGCTGCAGCCGGGGGCCCGGGCGAGCCCCGACCCGGACCCCTTGGCCGAGGAGATCCGCGGCCTCGCCCGCCGGATCGCCCCGGCCCGGGGCGTGAGACCCGGACTCCGGCTCCCGCCGGCCGCCTGGCCCTGACGTCCAAGCACCCCGCTTTCCACTCCCCAGACCACGAGGCCCCGATGGACGCCCAATCCCCGCTCGCCCGCACCGCCCTCGAGACGAAGGACGGATACCCCGACCTGGAGAACAAGGCCGCCCGGCCCGAGGGCGCCCCTGTCCGCTCCGCCTTGGACGAGCTCTCCACCGCCTTCGCGGCGTTCAAGGAGACCAACGAATCGCGCATCGGCGCCATTGAGGGGCGCCTGGGCGTCGACGTGCTCACCGAGGAGAAGCTCGCCCGGATCGACGCGGCCCTCGACGCCGCCCGCACCCGCCTCGACCGGATCACCCTGGAGCAGGCCCGGCCGCCGCTGGGCCAGCCGGGGCCCCGGGTCGACGCGGGCGCCCAGGAGCACAAGGCGGCCTTCGACCTCTACGTCCGGGCCGGCGAGAGCGCCGGCCTCAAGCGCCTGGAGGCCAAGGCCCTGTCGGCCGGTTCGGGCCCGGATGGCGGCTACCTCGTGCCCGACACGATCGAGCGCACCGTGCTGATGCGCCTCGGCCAGGTCTCGCCGATCCGGTCCATCGCCAGCGTCCAGCAGATCTCGGGATCGCAGTACAAGCGCGCGGTCTCGGTGGGGGCGCCGGTCACCGGCTGGGCCGCCGAGACCGCGCCGCGGCCCCAGACCGACGGGCCCGCGCTCACCAAGATCGCGTTCCCCGCCATGGAACTCTACGCCATGCCGGCGGCCACGCAGACGCTGCTGGACGATGCCGTGGTCGATCTCGATGCGTGGCTGTCGGCCGAGGTGGAGACCGCCTTCGCTGAGCAGGAGGGCGTCGCCTTCGTGTCCGGCAACGGCGCCAGCCGCCCGCGCGGCTTCCTGAGCTACGACACGGTCGCCAATGCCGCCTGGGTGCCGGGCAAGCTCGGAACCGTGGCCACCGGGGCGGCCGGCGCCTTCTCGTCCAGCAACCCGGGCGACGTGCTGTTCGACCTGATCTACGGCCTGCGTGCCGGCTACCGCCAGAACGCTGGCTTCGTGATGAATCGGCGCACCCAGAGCGCGATCCGGAAGTTCAAGGATTCGGAGGGCAACTACCTCTGGCAGCCGCCGCTCGCTGCCGGCCAGGGCGCGACCCTGGTGGGCTTCCCGGTCACCGAGGCCGAGGTCATGCCCGATCTGGGGAAGGACAGCCTGTCCGTGGCCTTCGGCGATTTCCGCCGGGGCTATCTGGTGGTCGACCGGACCGGGATGCGCGTGCTGCGCGACCCGTACTCGGCCAAGCCCTACGTCCTGTTCTACACCACCAAGCGCGTCGGCGGCGGGGTGCAGGATTTCGACGCGATCAAGCTGCTGAAGTTCAGCTGAGCGGTCGCGCCCCGCCCGGTCACGGGCGGGGCGCGACGATCTCGGGTCCGGTTCTCAGCGGCCCGGGTTGCCGTCGCGCAGGGCGCCCGTGGGCTCCTGAACGTGGGCCTCGAGGAACCACAGCTGCTTGTCCACGGCGCGGGAGATCTCGGTGAAGAGATCGGCCGTGCCGGGATCGCCCGCCTCGTCGGTCTCGTCGATGTTCTCGCGCACGGCGTTGGCGTAGCCGGCGAAGCTGTCGATCAGCGCGGCGATGTGGTCGGCGATCGCGTAGATGCCGGTCGGGTAGGGCGGCAGTTTCGTGCGCTCGGCGACCGCCTGGGTCGAGCCGAAGGCCGTGGCGCCGAGCTGCACCGCGCGCTCGGCGACCTTGTCGTTGAGGTCGTCGAGTTCCGTGCGGAACCCGTCGAGCATCTCGTGGACGCCGATGAATTGCGGCCCCTTGAGGTTCCAATGGGCCTGCTTGATCGCCAGGGCGAGATCGATGCCGTCCGCCAACCGGGCGTTGAGGGCTTCGATCGAGACCTTCTTGGCGTTCGAATCGGTGTCGTTCCGGGTCTTGTGCGCCCGGGGGGTGTTGCTGATTTCGGTCGCGGCCATGCTCTCGCTCCGTGTGCCGGAAGGGTTCGGATGCGAAAGTGCCGATGGGGCCTCAGGTTCCCGCAGATGCGCAGGATCCACCGCATGGCAGGGCCCCGCGTCGGTTCGCGCTCCCCGATTCGGCGCCTACCGGCGGCGCGGGCGCGCCGTCCAGACGGACCCGTCGCCGCGCGGCAGGGCGTCGCTCACCTGGATCCGCGACAGCTCGGCCGAGCGCGCGGAGATCCAGCCGGCATGCTCGGCCACCGGTGTCACCGCGGTGAAGCCGCCGCAGGCGGTCCGGCGGGCTCCCTGCTGCAGGGCTCCGCTCGACCAGCTGACCACGCCCACGATCCGGTAGCCGCCGGGGCCGCCGGTGAGGATCGGGCCGCCGGAATCGCCCAGGCACGCGCCGGCCCCCGAGGTCTCAGCCATGCGCCGCCGGTCGGTGACCACGGTCACCCGGTTGGCGACCTGCAGCGAGCCGATCGAGACGAGATGCGCCAGCCGCAGCACGCGGGCCGAGCCCCGCCGGTTCTCGGCCACGACGCCGAAGCCCGCGATGTCGACGGCCTCGCCGTTGCCGATCGCGCCGGCGCCCCGCGGGTCGAGGGGCATGTAATCGGCCCCGAGGGGTCGTTCGAGCTTGAGCAGCGCCAGATCGACCCCGGGCTGTTCCTCGGGCGTCGTGCCGGGGACGAAATCCGGATGCATCGTCGCGGCGATCACCTGCGTCCGGTGCTGGCGGAAGCCGCGGTCGACGCTGATCACCGTGTAGCCCGCCGGGCGCATGACGCAGTGGGCGGCGCTGAGGACGAGATCCGGGGCGATCAGGGTGCCCGAGCAGATCTCGCCCTCGGTGCTCTCGATGCGCACCACGAAGCTGCGCGCCCCGTCGGGATCGCGGGTGGTCGTGCCGTTGATCACGGCCGCGGCGGGAGTGGGACGCTGGCCGGCCAGCGCGCCGAGGAGCGCCGCGCCGAGCAGGCCGCCCCGGAGAAGGCCACCCCCGAGGCGACCGCGCGCCGGGCGCTCGCGAAGGGCGGCCTGGCGGATCGGGCGAGGGAACATCGGGCACTCCGGGGGCGCAGGTGACGGCCGTCTTGGACGAGCGGGCGGCACGACGAGCCTAGAGTAAGGGAATGACCTGGCCAAGCTGAGGTTCCCTGCGGAGACGAGGGTCCCGGGGACGGGGTTGGGCTGTCGGATGCCCGGATCGAAGTCCGGATCGTTCCGGGTTCGCGAGAACGGCCATGCCGGAGCACCCACGGACCGTCCCGCCCCCGCAAAGGCCACCGGAGTCACACGTCGCAGTCTGACACCAACATCATGAGAACAGAGCGCTTTTCCCCTCCCCCTTGCGGGGAGGGGCCAGGGGTGGCGGTGGTGCAGACGGCACCGCACCGCTCCATCCTGCACCACCCCCACCTTCAACGCCTCCCTGCAAGCTCGAGCGATCCCGGGCAAGCCCGGGATCGCCAAGGGAGGAGAGAGCGTCTCGGCCAGCGATCGGTGAATAGCGTCGCGCAAAGGGGGGAGGGGGACGCGCGCCTGGGTCCGGCCGTTGCCCGTATCCGGCGGCGATCTGATTCACAGGTCGCCCGGAACCCGCGGAGCGCTCAACCCGCCCAGCGCGCGCTCCGGCCCCAGCCCTCCAGCACCCCGTCGATCCAGCCGCGCTGCGGCCCGACGAGGACGCCCTGGGTCAGACCTCCGCAGGTGCCGCCGATCCAGGCGGCGAGCGCGCGCACGCCGTCCGGCCCCGCGATCGGCCCGCCGGAATCGCCCTGGCAGGCGCCGCCCGTGCCGCCCCGCAGCCAGACCAGGATCCGGCTCGGCCCGTAGGGCTCGATCACCGGGAGGGTGAGGCTGCGATAGGTGCCGGTGGAGCGCGGGTCGCCGGGCCGCGCCGCGCCGTAGCCCCCGAGGGTCAGGGCCTCCCCGGCCCGCGGCGGCGCGGCGCTCAGGGTCGCCGGCGCGAAGCGCGGCGGCAGCGGCGTCGCGGTGCGCAGCAGGGCCAGATCGATGGAGCGCCGCCGGGCCTTCGCGGCGCCGGCATCGTAGCCCGGATGCACCGCCCGCGCGGCCACCTCCACGAGGACCGGCGCGCCCGCGGCGTCGCGGAAATGGATGCGGTGCTCCGGGGCGTCGGCCGCGCAATGGCCGGCGGTGAGCACCGTGTCGGGGGCGAGCACCACGCCGGTGCAGACCCCGCCCTTCGAGGACAGGACCATCACGGCAGCGCCGACGGGGGCCTCGGCGCCGCCGACGATGGCCCGCGCCGGAACGCCGGCGAGCGCCAGGGACGCCGCGGCGACGGCGAGAGCCGCCGGGCGGCGGATCGAGACCCGCTTCGAGACCCGCTTCGAGACCAGCATTCGGACCACCCGCGAGAGGAACGCGCGATGATCCCGTTACGCATCGATGCCGCCGCCGTCGAGCCGGTGGGCGTGGCCGAGCTGCGCGCCTACCTGCGCTCCGATTCCGACGATGGCGGCGCCGAGGACGCGCTGCTCCAGGCCCTGATCACGGCCGTCCGGGCCAGCCTGGAGATCGAGACCCGCCGGATCCTGGTCCCGGGCCGCTACCGGATCGCGCTGGCCGCCTGGCCGCCGGACGGGGTGCTGCCGCTGCCGCTGAGCCCGCTCGTGGCCCTGGTCCGCGCCGGGCTGGCGGACGGGCGGGGCGGCGTCGCCGAACTCGATGCCGGGCTGGTGCGCCTCGGCCCCGACCCGGTCGAGGCGCCGTCCCTGCGGGTCGATCCGGCCGTGCCGGACCCGGCCGGGCGCACGATCCTGATCGAGGTCGCGGCCGGGTTCGGCGGCGACGGGCCGCCCCTGCCGGAGCCCCTGCGCCTCGCGATCCTGCGGCTCGCCGCCGCCCGCTACGAGCACCGCGGCGACGAGCCCGACGCCGCCCGCACCGATGCCGCCGACCTCGCCGCGCCCTTCCGCCGGATGCGGCTGTGACGGCCTTTCCCGGAGGACATCCGATGGCGCCCCCACCCCGCACGCCGCCGCTGGGCGCCCGGCGGCGGCGCTTCGTGCTGGAACGGCCCCTGGAGGAGCCGGACGGGTTCGGCGGGGTGCTGCGCCGCTACGTGGCCGGCCCGGTCCTGTGGGGCGCCCTGGCGCCGGCGGGGGTGGTCGAGCGCCTCGCGGGCGGCCGGACCGACACGCTGCCCGCCTACCGGGTCACCCTGCGCGGCCGGGCCGAACTCGACCCGACCATGCGGCTCGCCGCCGGCCCCCGCCGCTTCGCGATCCGCGCGGTCACCGACCCCGACGGGCGCGGCCGCGACCGCGTCTGCCATGTCGAGGAACTGCCCGGGGAGAGCCGGTCGTGACCGATCCGAGCCCGCTGCTGGCGTTCCGCGCCGGCCTGATCGCGCGCTTCACCCCCGACGCCGCCCTCGCGGCCCTGCTGGGTGGCCGGGTCCGGCTCTACGACGAGCCGCCCCGGGGGGCGCTCCCGGTCTACGCCCTGTTCGGCGATGCCGAGATCCAGGACGATTCCGTCGATGGGGCCGAGCGCCACCGCCACAGCCACGACGTCGCGGTGATCGCGCGACCCGGCTCGGTGCGCACCGCCCTCGACGCTGCCGAGCGCATGGCGGCACTCCTGGCCGATGCGGCGATGCCGCTCGCCGGCTGTCGCCTCGTCACGCTGCGGGTGCGCGCCATCCGGGTTCACCGCGACGCCCGGACCGGCGAGGGCCGGGCGAGCCTGACGGTCGAGGCCGTCACCGAGATCCAGTGAGGAGAGGGCCGATGGGCGCGCAGAAGGGCAAGGACCTGCTGATCCGGGCCGGGGACGGCGCGGGCGGCTTCGTGGCGGTGGCGGGCCTGCGCAGCCGCCAGATCACCCTCAACGCCGAGACCGTGGACGTCACCAACGCCGATTCCGCCGGGCGCTGGCGGGAGCTGCTGGCCGGCGCCGGGGTCCGCCGGGCCGCGATCGCCGGCTCCGGGGTGTTCCGCGACCAGGCCTCGGACGCGCGCCTGCGGCTGATCTTCTTCGAGGGGGCGATCGAGACCTTCCAGATCGTGGTGCCGGCCTTCGGGATCCTGGAGGGGCCGTTCCAGATCGCGAGCCTCGAATACCGGGGCGACCATGCCGGCGAGGTGACCTTCGACATGAGCCTCGATTCGGCGGGCGCGCTCGCCTTCACGGCGGCCTGACGCCATGGCGAACCGGATCCGCGGCGCGGTGCCGCTCGACCTCGGCGGCCAGCGCTACACCCTGTGCCTGACCCTCGGGGCCCTCGCCGAACTGGAGGATCTGCTCGGGGCCGGCGATCTCACCGGCCTCGCGGCGCGCTTCAGCGCCGGCCGGCTCTCGGCGCGTGACCTGATCGCCCTGCTGGGCGTCGCCCTGCGGGGCGGCGGCCACGATCTCGACGACGGGGCGGTGGCAGGGTTGCCCCTGGCGGGCGGGATCGAGGCCGTCACGACGGCCCTCGGGGCGGCGCTCGCCGCGGCCTTCGGGGAGGCGCCGGCAGCTCCTCAGGGCCGCTCCCGATCCCCTGACGACACGAGTCATGACAGTGGCGCACCGACGCCTCTGGCGGGCGCGACGGGCTCCCTCTCCCGAGCGGGAGAGGGTTGGGGTGAGGGAGGAGGAGCATCAGGACAGAGCGCGCGATTGCCGCGCGTTCGGGGCGCGCCTCCTTCGGCAAAACCTGATCCCTCACCCTGTCCCTCTCCCGCATGGGAGCGGGGACCCGCGCTTCAGTCGGAGAAGGCGGCATCCCCGTCGCCGGAGAGCGGCCCGGGCCCGGAGCCGGATGCACCGGTCCAGACCTGCATCCCGAGAGCCTTTCCCTGGGACGATGCCCTGGCCCTCGGCCTCGGCGCGCTGGGCTGGCGCCCCGGCGACTTCTGGTCGGCGACCCCGCGGGAATTCGCCGCCGCCCTCGGCCGGCGTGCCCGGCCGGAACCGCTCAGTCGGGAGGCCTTCGAGGACCTGCTCGCCGCCTATCCCGACCGGACCTGAGACGGGGCTGACCGATGATCGATACCGACACCGATACCCAGGATTCCGCGCGGGTCGAGCGGCTCCAAACCCTCGACCGGCTGGCGCAGAATTTCGGTCGGAGCCTGGACGCGGCGCTGACCCGCGGCGCCGCCTCGGGGCGCAGCCTCGACGGGGTGCTCGGCCTGATCGGGACCCGGCTCGCCGGTGCGGCGACCCGGGCGGCGGCCGGATCGCTCCAGTCCGGGGTCACCGGCCTGCTCAACGCCGTGCTCGGGGCCGGGTCCGAGCCCGGTTTCGCCCGGGGCGGCGTGTTCCGGGGCGGGCGGGTGCAGCCCTTCGCGGCCGGCGGGGTCGTGGCGGCGCCGACCTACTTCCCGATGGCCGGCGGCGCCGGGCTGATGGGCGAGGCCGGCCCGGAGGCGATCCTGCCACTCGGCCGCGGCCCCGACGGCCGCCTCGGCGTCGCGGCCGGCGGGGCGCCGGCCCGGCCGGTCTCCGTGACGGTCAACATCGCGACCCCCGACCCGGCGGCCTTCCGCCGCTCCGAGGCCCAGGTGACCGCGAGCCTCGCCCGGGCGGTGGCGCGGGGCCAGCGGGCGACGTGAGCGCCCGGGCCACCCCCTGCCTCCAACCCCCGGGACCGCCATGGCCGACGATTTCCACGAGGTGCTGTTCCCCCTCGACGTGTCGCTGCGCGCCGGCGGCGGCCCCCAGCGGCTGACCGAGATCGTCACCCTGGCCTCGGGCCGGGAGCACCGGAACGGCCGCTGGGCCGATTCCCGCCGCCGCTACGAGGCCGGGTTCGGGCTGCGCGGCCTCGACGCGCTCCACGCGGTGCTGGCCTTCTTCGAGGAGCGGCGCGGCCGGCTCTACGGCTTCCGCTTCCGCGACCGGGTCGACGGACGCTCCGGGCCGCCCGGCCGGGCGATCGGCCCCCTCGACCAGCCGCTGGGCACCGGCGACGGCGCCACCGCGACCTTCCCGCTGGTGAAGACCTACGGGGCCGGCTTCGCGCCCTATCGCCGCCGGATCGCCAAGCCGGTGGCCGGCAGCGTCCGGGTGGCGGTGTCGGGCCGGGAGGTCGGGCCCGAGGCCTTCGCCTGCGACCCGACCACCGGGCTCGTCGCCTTCGCGTCCGGCCATGTCCCGGCCGCGGGCGAAGCCGTGACCGCGGGCTTCGCCTTCGACGTGCCGGTCCGCTTCGACACCGACGACCTGACCATCGACCTCGCGGCCTTCACGGCGGGCGAGATCCCGAAGGTGCCCCTCGTCGAGATCGTCCCCTGATACCAGTGGCCTATGAGGCTGACGCCTCACAGGCGAGCCGCCGCAGGCGCGGCGACGCGCGTTCGCGCTGGCCGACGGCCGATCGCCGTCGAGAGTCGTTGTCTCCGGCCGTCGGTATGAGAGGTCAGCCATGCGCGACATCCCGGCGGCCTTCGCGGCCCATCTCGCGGGGGGCGTGACCACCCTGTGCCGCTGCTGGTCCCTGCGGCGGCGGGACGGGGTCGCCCTCGGCTTCACCGACCACGACCGCGACCTGACCCTGGCGGGCCTCGTCCACGCCGCCCGGACCGGGCTGGAGGCCGCCGAGGCCAGCGCCGAGCTGGGCTTCGCGGTCTCCGGCGGCGATGTCGCCGGGGCGCTGAGCAGCCTCGGGCTCACCGAGGCCGACATCGCCGGGGGCCTCTACGACGGCGCCACCGTGGAGACCTGGCTGGTCGACTGGGCCGACCCCGAGACGCGCCTGCTCCTGGACCTCGCCACGATCGGCGAGGTGCGCCGGGAGGGCGACGCCTTCGTGGCGGAGCTGCGCGGCCTCGCGCACCGGCTCGACGCGGAGCGCGGCCGGACCTATCGCGCCACCTGCGGCGCCGATCTCGGGGATGGGCGCTGCCGGGTCGACCTCGCCCCCTGGCGGACCACCGGCACGGTCGTCGATGTCCCGGAACCGGCGACGCTCGCGGCGGCGCTGGCGGGGACTGTCCCGGACGAGCTGTTCACCGGCGGCCGCCTCGCCTGGACCGGGGGGGCCAATGCCGGCCTCGCGGCGGATGTGCGCCTCCAGCTCGGCAGCCTGATCGAACTCTGGACCGCGCCGCCCCGGCCGGTCGCGGCGGGCGACGGCTTCACCCTCACGGCGGGCTGCGACAAGCGCCTCGCCACCTGCCGGGACCGCTTCGCCAACACGGCGAACTTCCAGGGGTTTCCGCACATGCCCGGCAACGACGCGGTGATGCGCCCGGTGCCGGCCTCGGACCACGTCCTCGACGGCGGGAGCCTGTTCCGATGAGCGCGATGCCGAGGGAGAGCGGCCACGACATCGGTGCGGTGGCGCTCGGCGAGGCCCGCCTGTGGCTGGGAACGCCCTACCGGCATCAGGCCTCCCTGCGCGGGGTCGGCTGCGACTGCCTCGGGCTGCTGCGCGGGGTCTGGCGCGGGCTCTACGGCGCCGAGCCGGAGGCGGTGCCGCCCTATGCGGGCACCTGGGCGGAATCGGCCCCCCCCGGCACAGACCCGCTCGCCGCGGCGGCGGCGCGCCACCTCGTGCCGGTGCCCGGCCCCCTCGCCGAGGTCGTGCCGCGGGCCGGCGACGTGCTGCTCTTCGCCTTCCGCCGCCACCTGCCGGCCCACCACTGCGCCATCGCCACCGGGGACGGCGCCATGATCCACGCCCATGACGGCGCGGTCGTCGCCGAGGTGGCGCTCACCGGATGGTGGCGGCGGCACCGGACGGGGGTCTTCCGATTTCCGGCGGGCGGGTCAGGCCAGGCTCAGGACGATCCGGTCGCGACAGTCAGCTTGACGCCCAGGACGTCCATGACCTTGCGGACGGTCTCGTAACGAAGCTTCGACCCCGGCGTCAGGGCCTTGTAGAGGCTCTCCCGGCCCAGGCCCGCCTCACGGGCGATCTGTGACATGCCGCGGGCTTTGGCGACGTCGCCGAGGGCGGCGATGAACAGTTCGGGATCGGGATCATCGAGGGCTGTGGCGAGGTACTCGGCGATGGCCTCCTCGCTGTCGAGAAACTCCGAGGCGTCGAAGGGGGTGAAACGCATCAGGCAATCCCATCAAGCTTGTCAGCCATGGCTTTGGCTCGCTGAATGTCCCGGCTCTGACTGGACTTTTCGCCGCCGCACAGCAGCAGATACGTCACCTCGCCGCGGCGAACGTAATAGATCCGGTATCCAGGGCCATACGGGATCCGCATCTCGAAAACGCCCGCGCCGACAGGTTTGACGTCGCCGAGATGACCCAGCCCTGCGGCGCGGATCCGGGCTGCGATGCGAGCCTTGGCGCGATGATCGCGCAAGCCCGCGAGCCACGTCCGGAACCTGTCGGACAGCAGAATCGTCACACAGGGATCGTATCCGGTCGGATACATCCAGGCAAGACGGCGTCGGGGGAGAGGCGGTCCGGAACCACCCTCACGCCGCCCGCACGGTGGCCAGGAAACCGGCGACCTCGCCGCGCAGCGCCTCGGATTGGCGGGACAGCGCGTCCGCCGAGCCGAGCACCTGACTGGCCGCGGCGCCGGTCGCCCCGGCCGCCTCGGCGACATCCGCGATGGTCCGCGTGACATCGCCGGTCGCGGAGGCCGCCTGGGACGAGTTGTGCATGATCTCCCGGCTGGCGACGCCCTGCTGCGCGATCGCCGCCGCCATCGCGCTCGCGACGTCGCTGATCTCGCGGATGCGCGCCCCGATCGTCTGCATCGCCTGCGCCGCGAGGCCGGTCGAGCTCTGCACCTGGGCGATGCGCTGGCCGATCGGCTCCGTCGCCCGCGCGGTCTGGGCGGCGAGTTCCTTCACCTCGTTGGCCACCACGGCGAAACCGCGACCGGATTCCCCGGCCCGGGCGGCCTCGATCGTGGCGTTCAGAGCGAGCAGATTCGTCTGCCCGGCGATCTGCGCGATCAGGTTGGCGACGTCGCCGATCTCGGTCACGGCGGAGTTCAGGGCGACGACGTGCTCGACGGTCCGCTTGGCCTCGGCCACGGCGGCCTGGGCGCGGCGCGCGGAATCGCCGGCCTGCCGGCCGATCTCGGAGACCGAGGTCCCGAGTTCCTCGGCTGCGGCGGCCGCCGCGCTCACGGTCTGCGCCGTCTGCGCGGCGGCGCTCGCCACCGTGACGGATTGCGCGGCGGTTCCGCTGGCGGCGGTGCTCATGGCCGAGGCGGTCGCCTGAAGTTCGGTGGCCGCGGACGAGACCATGCCGACGATGCCGCCGATCGCGGCCTCGAACGAATCGGCGAGGGCCTGCACGTCCGCGGCGTCCGCGACGAAGCGGTCTGCCCGCGCCCGCACCGCGTCGATCGCGGAACGCAGGTCCGGCATCTTGGCGTCCAGCATGACGAAGTCCTGCCGGAGTTCGGCCACCGTCGTGTTCAATTCCGCGCTCGCCAGCCGGATCTGGTGCTCATCGGTCTCCGCGATGGTTCGGTAGACGGTATAATTGAGCTGGTAGATCAGACGAATGACGCTCCGCGCGACCTGCGCCGCCTGCGCATCGTGGGCGACGAATTGCCCGTAGCGCGCGCCGATCGCGGTCAGGCGGTCGGTCGCAAGCCATACGCATGCGAACACGATGAGTCCGATCGTGAGCACGATCGTCAAGATTTTATGGATTGTTTTCAAGTGAATGCGCGGGATCATTCGCTATATCCTGAATAGTGTAAGCTTATTGACTGAAATAAATCTTTTCGCGCTGCGCCATTCTTGCTGACGATCGAACGGGATAATTTTTAAGTCTGTCGATCAGATGACCGGATCCCTGTGGGTTCGGGCCCGAGAGGCACAGAAATCATCGGCACTGGAGTCCCGCCATGGCGACCCTGATCCTGTCCTCCGCAGGCGCGGCCGTGGGCACCGCACTCGGGGGGCCGATCGGGGCGGTGGTCGGGCGGACGCTCGGCGCGGTCGCGGGCTCGGCCCTGGGCGGCGCCCTGTTCGGCTCCGGGCGGCATACGCGCTTCGTCGAGGGGCCGCGGCTCGCCGACGTGGCCGGGCTCACCTCCACGGAGGGCGATCCGATTCCCCGGGTCTACGGTCGCGCCCGGATCGGCGGCACCCTGATCTGGACGACGCGCCCGCTGGAGGTGGCCAACACCACGGTGGCGCGCGCCGCCGCGCCCGCCAAGGGCCTGGGCGGCCAGAGGACGGTCACCACACGCTACGCCTATTTCGCCAACCTCGCGGTCGGGCTGTGCGAGGGCGAGATCGCCTATGTCCGCCGGATCTGGGCGGACGGCAAGGAGATCGACCAGGCCGGCCTCACCCTGCGGGTCCATACCGGCGGCCCCGACCAGGCCCCCGATCCGCTGATCGTCGCCAAGGAGGGGGCGGCCGACGCCCCGGCCTATCGCGGCCTCGCCTACGTGGTGTTCGAGGGCCTGCCGCTCGCCGATTTCGGCAACCGCGTCCCGCAATTCGCCTTCGAGGTGATCCGCCCGGTCAACGGCCTGTGGCGCCGGATCCGCGCCGTCGAGCTGATCCCCGGCGCCAGCGAGTTCGGCCTCGATCCCGCCCGCGTCACCGTCGATCTCGGCTTCGGCCGGACCGAGGCCGCCAACCGGCACCAGCTCCAGCGCGCCACCGACGTCCTCGCCTCCCTCGACGCCCTCCAGGCCCTGTGCCCGAACCTGCGGCGGGTCGCCGTGGTGGCGACGTGGTTCGGCACCGACCTGCGGGCCGGGGCCTGCCGGGTGGTGCCGAAGGTCGAGGCGACGCAGAAGCGCGCCGTGCCGGAGGATTGGCGCGTCGCCGGGATACCCCGCGCGAGCGCCGAGGCGGTCTCGCTCCTGCCGGACGGCAACCCGGCCTATGGCGGCACCCCGAGCGATGCCGGGCTGACCCGGCTAGTCGCCGAGCTGGTCCGCCGCGGCCTGGAGGTGCTGCTCTACCCCTTCGTCATGATGGACGTGCCGGCCAGCAACGCGCTCCCCGACCCGCGCGTGCCCGGCGCGACCCAGCCGCCCTATCCCTGGCGCGGCCGCATCACCTGCGATCCGGCCCCGGACCTCCCGGGCAGTCCGGACGGGACCGCCGCCGCCGACGCGCAGGTCGCGGCCTTCTTCGCGGGTGGATACAACGCCGAGGTGCTGCACTACGCCGATCTGGCTTCCCGGTGGGCGGCCTCCGGGGTTCGGATCGCCGGCTTCGTGATCGGCAGCGAGTATGTCGGCCTGACCCGGGTGCGGGGCGCCTCCGGCTACCCGGCCGTGCAGGCCTTCCGGGCGCTGGCCGCCGCCGTGCGCGAACGCCTCGGCGCCGGTGTCGCCCTGGTCTACGGCGCGGACTGGACCGAGTACGGCGCCCATATCCGCGACGGCGGCGCCACGATCCGCTTCCCCCTCGACGATCTATTCGCCGATCCCGCCATCGCGGCGGTCGGGATCGACTGGTACGCGCCGGTCTCGGATTGGCGGGACGCGCCGGAGCATGCCGACCTCGCGGTGGCGGGCGACATCGCCGACCGCGCCTACCTCAAGGCGCGCGGCGCGTCGGGCGAGGGCTACGACTGGTACTACGCCGACGCGGAGGGCCGCGCCGCCCAGGATCGCCGCCCGATCACCGACGGCGCCGCCGGCAAGCCCTGGGTCTACCGGGCCAAGGACCTCGTGGCGTGGTGGTCGAACCCGCATGTGGAGCGGGACGGCGGCGTCGAGACCCGCACCACCGCCTGGGTGCCGGGCGCCAAGCCGATCTGGCTCACCGAGGTCGGGGTGCCGGCGGTGGACAAGGGCACGAACGGCCCCAACGTCTTCCCCGACCCGAAATCCGTCGAGAACGCAGTCCCGCCCGAATCCCGGGGCCTGCGGGACGAGCTGATCCAGCTCCGCGGGCTGGAGGCGGTGATCGCCCGGTTCGATCCGACGGTGCCGGGCTTCCGGGAGGCCGACAACCCGGTCTCGCCGGTCTATGGCGGCCGGATGGTCGACCCGGCCGGGATCTTCGTCTGGGCCTGGGACGCCCGGCCCTTCCCGGCCTTCCCGACCGTGCGGGGGGTCTGGGCCGATACCGGCAATTGGCGCATCGGCCACTGGATCACCGGGCGGATCGAGGGCTGCGACCTCGACCTGCTGGTCCTGGCGATCCTGGCCGATTTCGGCTTCGACGCGGCGGTCTCGGTGGAGGCGGCGGCCTATCTCGACGGCTACGTCGTCGACCGGCCGCTCTCGGCGCGCGGCGCCCTGGAGACCCTGGCGCAGGTCTACGGCCTCGACGTCTCGGCGGTGGCCGGCACCCTGCGCCTGCGCGGGCCGCGCCGCGACCGGCCGGTGGTGCTGGCGGAGGCCGATCTCGTCCGGCTCGCCGCGGAGCAGCCCGTGCTGCGCCAGGTCCGGGCGGAGGAGAGCGCCCTGCCGCGCACGGTGGAGCTCGGCATCACCGAATCCGAGAGCGCCGAGTACCGCCGCGCCGCGGCCGCGGCCGTGCGGCCCGTCGGGGAGCGGCGGCGCGAGACCCGTATCGAGACGGCGATCGTCACCCGCCGCGAGACCGGCGACGGGCTCGCCGAGGGGTTGCTCGACCGGATCATCGCGGCCCGCGACAGCGCGGTCTTCACCCTGAGCCCGCGCCGGGTGGAGCTGGAGCCGGGCGACCTCCTGGCGGTGCCCGCGGCCGTGCCGGGCGGCACGGTCCTGCGCCGGATCGACCGAATCGACGACGCCCCCACGGGCCGCCGGATCGAGGCGAGCGGGGTGCCGCCCCGGGCCGGGCCGGGGCGCGGCCTGTCCCGCAGCCCGGCTTTGACCGCGGTGGCGCCGCCGGCCTTTCCGGGGCCGCCGCTGGCGCTCGCCCTCGACCTGCCGGTGGACCGCGGCAGCCCGACGGTCCTGCAATACCTCGCGGTGGCGGCCGAGCCCTGGCCCGGCACGGCCGCGATCTGGCGGGCCGAGGGGTCGGGACCGCTCGCGCTCCAGGGGGTCGTGGATTACCCCGCCTGCCTGGGGCGGACCCTCACGGCGCTGCCCGCCGGGCCGCTCTGGCGGATCGACCGGCACCGGAGCCTCGACGTCGGCCTGCGCCGGGGCGGGACGCTCGCGTCGATCGGCGAGGCCGCGATGCTGGCCGGGGGCAACCTGTTCGCCCTGATCGGCCCGGACGGGGCCGTGGAGCTGCTCGGCGCCGCGAACGCCGTGCTGATCGGGGCCGACACCTACCGGCTCTCCCGTCTCCTACGCGGGCTCGCGGGCAGCGAGGCGGCCGCCGGCCGGGCGGCTCCGGCGGGCAGCCTGATCGTGCGCCTCGACGAAGGCGCCGTGGTGCCGCTGGTCGACCGGCTCGACGCGGTCGGCCGCGGCTTCCGCTACCGGATCGGGCCGGCGGATCGCGATCCGGGGGATCCGGCCTTCACGGAGCTCGCCGCCACGGCCGGGCTCGGCGCGCTCGCGCCGCTGCGGCCGGTCCACCTGCGGGCCCGCCGGGAGGCGCAGGGCGTGCGCCTGTCCTGGATCCGACGGGTGCGCCGCGACGGCGATGCCTGGGAGCCGGCCGAGGTCCCGCTCGACGAGCCCGAACGCTACGCGGTCACGGTGTTCTCGATCGCCGGCACCCCCCTGCGCACGCTCCGGGCCGAGGCCCAGACCCTCCTCTACGCCGACGAGGCCGCCGATTTCGGTGGCCCGCAGGCCGTCCTCGACGTGGCCGTTGCGCAGATCGGCGCCGTCGCCGGCCCCGGACCCGCCTGCCGCGCCCGCATCCCCGTCCGCTCGGCCTGACCCTCGGGAGCCCCCATGTCCGACGCCACGCCCCATCTCGGCCTGCCGCTGATCGCCGCGAGCCAGGCCCAGAAGCACGTCACCCACAACGAGGCTCTGGGCCTCCTCGACGCGCTCGTGCAGCTCGCCTGCCTCGACAAGGACCTCACGGCGCCGCCGGCGAGCCCCGTCGAGGGCGACCGCTACCTCGTGGTCGCGGCCGATCCGGGGGGCGCCTGGGCGGGGCTCGGCGGACAGGTGGTGCGCTACGCCGACGGCGTCTGGACCGGCGCGGTCCCCCGGGCCGGCTGGTTCGCCTACCTGGTAGACGAGGCCGACCTCTACGTGTTCGACGGCGCGGCCTGGACGAGCTTCCGCCGCACGCTGACGGCGATCCAGAGCGTGAGCCGCCTCGGGATCAACACCGGGGCGGACAGCACCAACCGCCTCGCCGTCAAGTCGGATGCCGCGCTGCTCACCTGGGACGACGTCACGCCCGGCTCCGGCGACATGCGGATCGCCGTGAACAGGAAGGACGCGGCCCGCGACGCCGCGCTGGTCTTCGAGACCGGCTACGCGGCCCGGGCGCTCCTGGGAACGCTCGGGAGCGACGACTTCGCCCTGAAGGTCTCGGCCGATGGGGCCGCCTTCGCCACCGCCCTCACCGCCGCGGCGAAGACCGGCGGGATCGACTTCGCCTCGACCGAGACCGCGCTCGCCGCCGCGGCCACCACGGATCTCGGCGGCACCGGCACCCGGCGGGTCCTCGTCACCGGCGCGGCCCGGATCGCAAGCTTCGGCGCCGTGCCCGACCGCGAGCGGTTCGTGCGCTTCGCGGCCTCCGCGACGCTGGTCCACGATGCCGCGACGCTGGCGCTGCCGACCCGGGCCGACATCGTGACGGGGCCCGACGACACCTGCATCGCCACCTCGGACGCGGCGGGCCGCTGGCGCGTGCGCCATTACCAGCGCGCCGACGGGACGCCGCTGGCGGTCGGCGCGCAGACGCTCGCGGCCAACGGCTCCGTGCGGTTCGCGGGCGGGCTGATCCTGCAATGGGGGCTCGTCACCCCGTCCGATCCGCAGGCCGCGGTGTCGTTCAACCGCGCCTTCCCGAGCGGCTGCGTCGGCATCTGGACGCAGGCGGCCGCCAACGAGGACGGCGCCCTCTACGCCGCGCAGGTGACCGACCTCACGGTGACGGGGTTCACGATCCGCCTGCGCCGCGCCGCGTCCGGCTCGGTCTCGGGGGCGAAGAACGTCTCGATCTTCTGGCTGGCCCTGGGTTTCTGAGCCTTCAGCCGGGGTCGAGGGCCGCCAGCATCACGGGCTCGATCGCCGCGTAGCCGGCGGCGTTCAGGTGGATTCCGTCCTCGGTGAATGCGCGTCGCAGCGCCCCGGATTCGGTGGCGAGGGGGGCGTGATAGTCGATGAAGCGGGCGGCACCCGCGGTGCAGCAGGCGTGCAGCCACGCGTTCAGGGCGCGGATGCGCGCCGCCGGCCGCAATTCGGGACGCCACCCCCGGAAATCGCTCGGCATCACGGAGCCGATCGCGAGGGGCAGCCCGGCCTCGAACGCCATCCGCCCCATGGCCAGGATGTTCCCGGCGATCGCCCGGTCGGAGACCGGGCCGCCGATCGCCGCGATGTCGTTGATCCCGCACAGCAGATGGATCCCGCGCCCGCCCGCGGTGTCCCGGAGGAACCGCGCGCGGATCTGGCCGCTCGTCTCGCCCGGGACGCCCCGGGCCAGGAACCCGCGGTGCGCGAAGGTCTCGGGGCGCGCCAGGCCCCAGCCCGCGGTGATCGAGTCCCCGATGAACACCAGCGGCCGGTCCCGTCCGCGTCCCACGCCGTCCCCCCTCCGCGCCGGTCCGCTCCGTCATCGCACGGGCGAGAACCGCGTCGCAACGCGCGCGGGAACCGAGACCGGGACGAGGCCCGAACCGGCGTCGAACCCGCCACCGAACGGAGAACCGCCCATGCCGAATGCCGCAGCGGAGAAGAGCCCGGAGAACGGCTTCGCGGCCGAATGCCGTCGCCTCGGACCCCGCCTGATGCGCGACCTCGGGCTCACCGACATCCAGGCCGCGGGGCTCCTGGGCAATCTCGGCCATGAGAGCGGGGGCTTCCGCCAGATCCAGGAGATCGCCCCCACCGTCCCGGATTCCCGCGGCGGCTGGGGCCTCGCCCAATGGACCGGCGCGCGGCGTGACGCCATGGAGGCATGGTGCCGGGCGCACGGCCTGGACCCCGCCGTCCGGGAGGCGAATTACCGCTATCTCTGTGCGGAATTGCGCACCGCCGAGGCCCCGGCGCTCGCCGCCCTGCGGGCCGCCGCGACCCTCGAAGCCGCCACCGAAACGGTGTGCCGTCGCTACGAGCGGCCGGGCATCGTCGCCCTGTCCAGCCGCCTGGGCTGGGCCCGCCGGGCGCTCGCGGCCCTGCGCGACCGTCCCGCCGGCACGACCGGCCCGCACGGGCGGCGCTGAGCCCCCACAGGTTCCCGAGCCGGCCGGGTCCGCCGCGCGATCACCGATGGAGACCGATCATGACGCACCGCTTCCGCGCGGGGCTCGCCCTCGCCTGCGCGGCCTTCCCGGCCGCCCTCGTGTCTCCGGCCCACGCCGCCGCGGCCGGCGTGACATTGCCCTGGGGCGACTGGCTGACCGCGCTGCTCCAGCCGGTCTCGGCGGTGCTCGTGCCGCTCGCCGCCGCCGCCGTGACCGCCGGCATCGCCCGGGTCGCCCCCTGGGCGGCCTCCGTGATGACCCGCGACCGGGTCGAGGCCGCGATCCGGGCCGGCGCCGAGTTCGGCCAGAACGCCGTGGCCGGCGCCGCCCGGGGCCGGACCGTCAGCGTCGATCTCGGCTCCGCGGTGGTCGCGGCCGGCGCCCGCCACGTCTTGGCCCATGCCCCCGCCCGCGTGGTCCGGACGGCCGGCGGGGCCGAGGGCGTCGCCGCCCGGATCTTCCGGGCCCTGCCCCTCGATCCCCAGGCGAGCGCGGCCAACGTCCTCGCCCCCGCGCTGCGGCAGCTGCGGGAGGCGGATCGCGCGCCGGCCGCGCGGCAGGGCTGAGGCCGGGCCGGCGCATCCTCCGGGGGAGATCGCGACCATGACGCATGTCCGCATCCCGCCCCGCAGGCGCGCCGGACCTGTCGCCGAACCCTCCGAGGACGAGGCCGGGCCCGGCCTCGCCCTCGGGGGCCGGGCGCGGGCGATCCGCTTCCCGCCGTTCTGGCACGCGTGGTTCGCCCGCCAGACCGAGGCGCGGCTCGCCGCCCTCGACGAGTTGGTCGACGCGCATGTCGAGCGGCGGGCGCTGCGCCGCTACCTCCGCCGGCTCAAGCACGCCACCGTGCTGGCCTTCCTCGCCGCGGCGGCGGTGGCGCACTGGTTCTCGGATCAGATCGCGTGGCTCGCGGAGCGGATCCCCGCCCTGCGGGCCGTCTGGAACCTCGTCGCGGGAGGGTGAGATGGGACTGACCTTCGACCGGATCCTCGATCGCCTCTGGCTGGTCCTCGCCGGCGCGGCGGCCCTGGCCCTCGCGCTCCACGGGGGCGCAGAACTCGGGCTGCGCGGCTGGTCCTCCGGGGCGCCGGTCCAGACCGCCCAGGCGGCCGCCCCGGCCGCGCCCGGCCGCACGGACCGACCCGGCGCCGGGTGCCGGGACGGGGGCGCCGATCCGGTCCGCTGAGGCGGGCCGCGTCCTCCTCCGCGCGGGCGGCGGCGCCCGGGAACCGGGGGGCGCCTCGGCCGTAATGACGGCACCATGCCGTCCGCGATCCGCACGTCCGCACTCCGCCCACCCGATGCGCCCGCCGCCGGAGGCCAACGGCTACGTATTCAGGGGGCATTCAGTGCCCTCGGCCCACATCTCCTGCCAATGCGCTACGCCATCGCCCTCGTCGCCATCAGCCTGACCGCCGCGGCCCTCGCCGCGGGCGGCCTCGGCTCCATGGCCGACGACGGCCCGGCCCCGCAGACCGGCGCCGTCTCGGGCCCGGCGCCGATGCGGATCGAGACCTGCCTGTCCCCCGCCGACATGCGCGAGGAGGTCGGCGAGCGGCGGGTGATCCCGCCCGTGGCGGCGATCCGGGCGGCCCGCTCGGTGATCCCCCGGGCCGAGATCCAGCGGGCGAGCCTGTGCCGGCACGACGACACCCTCGTGTACATGCTGACCGCCTTGCGCCGGGACGGGCATTTCGTGCACGTCATCGTCGATGCGCGCACCGGCAGCGTGGCGGGACAATATTGAGCGGGCGCCGAAACCGTCTCGGAGGGGAGTGAGCCGTGCGTCTGCTCGTCGTGGAAGATGACAAGGACATCAACCGGCAGGTGGTCTCCGCCCTGGAGGAGGCCGGCTACGTCGCCGACAAGGCCTATGACGGCGAGGAGGGCGGCTATCTCGGCGAGAGCGAACCCTACGACGCGATCATCCTCGACATGGGCCTGCCCAAGGCCGACGGGGTCACGGTGCTGCAGAAGTGGCGCCGGGCCGGGGTGAAGACGCCGGTGATCATCCTCACCGCCCGGGACCGCTGGTCCGACAAGGTCGACGGCTTCGATGCCGGCGCCGACGACTACGTGACCAAGCCGTTCCACATGGAGGAGCTGATGGCCCGGGTCCGCGCGCTCCTGCGCCGGGCCGCCGGCCACGCCTCCAGCCAGATCACCTGCGGGCCGGTCACCCTCGACACCCGCTCCGGCAAGGTCTTCGTCGACGGCGCCCAGGTGAAGCTGACCAGCCACGAATACCGGCTGCTCTCCTACCTGATGCACCATACCGGCCGGGTCGTCTCCCGGGCGGAACTCACCGAGCATCTCTACGACCAGGATTTCGACCGGGATTCCAACACCATCGAGGTGTTCGTCGGGCGCCTGCGCAAGAAGCTCGCAGTCGACCTGATCCAGACCGTGCGCGGCCTCGGCTACCTGGTCGATCCCAACCAGCCGCCGGTGCGGGTGTGACCGCGAGGCCGGTGCCCGGCACGCTGCCGGCCGTGTTCATGCGCGGCGGCACCAGCAAGGCGCTGATGCTGCACCGCCGGGACGTGCCGGGGGACCTCGCCGCCTGGGAGCCGGCCTTCCTGTCCGCCATGGACAGCCCCGACCCGTTCGGGCGCCAGCTCAACGGCATGGGCGGGGGCGTGTCGTCGGTGTCGAAGATCTGCGTGGTCGAGCGCTCGGCCCGGCCGGAGGCCGATCTCGATTACACCTTCGTGCAGGTGGTGGTCCGCGAGGGGCGGATCGACCTGTCGGGCAATTGCGGCAACATGCTCGCGGCGGTGGGGCCGTTCGCGGTGGACGAGGGGCTCGTGCAGGTCGCGGACGGCCTGGTGTCCCTGCGGATCTACAACACCAACACCCGCAAGCTGATCGAGGCCGGCTTCGCGGTCCGGGACGGGCGGGCCGTCTACCGGGGCAACCTCGCGATCCCCGGCGTCACCGGCACCGGGGCGCCGATCCGCCTCGACTTCGTCGATCCGGGCGGCGCCACCACCGGCCGGCTGCTCCCCACCGGCGTGGTCCGGCAAACCCTCGCCGTGCCCGGCCTCGGCCCGGTCGAGGCCTCGCTGGTGGACGCGGCCAATGCCTGCGTGTTCGTCCGCGCCGCCGATCTCGGATTGTCCGGGACCGAGCTGCCCGCCGCCCTCGAGGCGGTGCCGGGCCTCCTCGACCGGCTGGCGCGGATCCGCCGGGCCGCCTCGGTGGCGATGGGCATCGCCCCCGACCTCGAGGCCGCCGCGCGGATCGTCCACGTGCCGTTCGTGGGCCTCGTCGCGCCGCCGCGGGAGGCCGGCAGCCTGTCCGGTGAGCGCGTCCGCGCCGGGGATGTCGATCTGACCGCCCGGGTGATCTCCAACGGCGTGCCGCACCAGGCCCTGCCGCTCACCGCCACCCTGTGCCTCGCGGTCGCCGCCCGGATCGACGGCAGCCTCGTCCACGAGGCCGCGCGCCCCACCGGCGCGGCCCTGCGGGTCGGCATGCCGTCGGGCATCCTCACCGCCGACGCCGCCGTGGCACGGGACGGGGACGGATGGCGGGCGGAGCGCGGTTCGTTCTTCCGCACCGCGCGGCCGCTGATGCGGGGGGCGGTGTACTATGATGCGCTGGCGCCCTAAGCGTCGGGCGTCCCCATGATCGACCTCATCGCCCTCTTCTCCCTGCGCCGCCGCTCCATCGCGGTGCGGCTGGCCGTGTCGGCGTTCCTGTCGAGCTCGGCGATCCTGCTGATCGCGGCCTGGATCCTCACGACCCTCTACCGGGAGAACACCGAGCGGTCCTTCGACAGCCGGCTCCTGGTCTTCGCCAACAACCTCGCCACCGATCTCGTCTCGCCCAACGATCCCGAGAGCCGGACCTTCTCGCTCGGCGATCCGCGCTTCGATCTGCCCCTGTCGGGCTGGTATTGGCAGGTCGGCAAGCCCGACGCGAAGCCCCGGGACGTGCGCACCTCCCGCTCCCTCGTCGGGGTGCCGCTGCCCGCGGCCACGGATTCGGACGGCAAGGTCGGGATCGGGCAGATCCGCCAGGGCTACGGCAAGGGCCAGGACGGGCGCCTCCTGCGCATCATGGAGCGCGACGTCGATCTCGGCGAGGAGGGCCGCTACACGGTGCGGGTCGCCGGGCCCGCCGACGAGATCGTCAACGACGTCGACCGGTTCCGCAATTCGCTGACCATCACCTTCGGCCTGCTCGGCCTGTCGCTGGCGCTCACCACCCTGCTGCAGATCCGGTTCGGCCTCGCGCCGCTCAAGAAGATGCGCGCGGCGCTCGGCGCGGTCCGCCGGGGCGAGGCCGACCGCATCACCGGCACCTACCCGCGCGACATCGCCCCGCTCACCGGCGAGGTGAATCTCCTGATCGAGACCAACCGGGAGATCCTGGAGCGCGCCCGCACCCAGGTCGGCAACCTCGCCCACGCCCTGAAGACGCCGCTCTCGATCATCGTCAACGAGGTCGGCGCCTCGGACGCCCCGGAGGAACTGTCCCAGAAGATCCGCGAGCAGGCCGCGGTGATGCGCGACCAGGTGAACTATCACCTCGACCGCGCCCGCGCCGCCGCGCTCGCCGGGACGCTGGGCACCTCCACGGAGGTTGAGCCGGCCCTGGCCGGGCTCGTGCGGACGTTCGGAAAGATCTACCGGGACAAGGATATCGCCTACGACGTCCACGTGCCGCCGGGCCTGCGCTTCCGGGGGGAACGCCAGGATTTCGAGGAGATGGTCGGCAACCTCGTCGACAACGCCTCGAAATGGGCCCACGGCCGGGTGGCGATCCGCGCCGAGGCGGTGGCCAAGGACGATTATCCCCACCTTCTCGTCGCCATCGAGGATGACGGGCCCGGCCTACCCCCGGAGGCGCGCCAGGCGGTGCTCGGCCGGGGGCGGCGGCTCGACGAATCCAAGCCCGGCTCCGGCCTCGGCCTGTCCATCGTGGCGGATCTCGCGACCCTCTATCGCGGGCGCTTCACCCTGGAGCAGGCGGCGCTCGGCGGCCTGCGGGCGGTGCTGGAGGTGCCGGGCGACGCACCGGTGGGGGCGGCAACCCTCTGACGCGGGCCGGGGCGATCGGAGACCTGACCCCTCGTCTCTGCCCCCTTGTCATCGCGCGGGAGTTGCGTGACACCGTGCCGCCGCCGGGGGGTGTCGTGGCGTCCCGCCGCCGGCTCCACATGGCGTGGGGAGGCGCGGGCCGGTCGGGCCCGCTGGCGAAGGTTCGATGACGGCGATCTGGTTCATCCTGGCGGCCATGACCGCGGCGGCCGTCCTCGGCCTGCTCTGGCCGATGTCGCGGCGCGCCGCCGTGCCGGCCGGCGAGGCGGGCGGGACCGCCATCGCCACCGAGACCGCCTTCTACGAGGATCAGATCGCCGAGATCGCCCGCGACTTGGAGCGCGGCCTGATCGCCCCCGAGGAGGCCGAGTCGGCCAAGGCCGAGGCGGCGCGCCGCCTGCTCCGGGCGAGCCGCGAGGCGCAGCTCGAGGCCGAGGATGCCGGGGCCGCCGAGGCGGCGCGTCCGGCCGAGCCGCGCCTGCGCCGGCGCCGGGCGGCCTCCGCCTTCGCGGTCTCCACCATCCCCCTCGTGGCGCTGATCGCCTACGGCCTCTACGGCTCCCCGGAACTGCCCGCCCAGACCCCCGCCGACCGCGCGGCCGCCCGCGGCGGCACCGACGAGCTGATGAAGGCGGTGGGACAGATCGAGGCGCGGCTCGCCCGGGATCCGAACGATGTCCGCGGCTGGGCGGTGCTCGCCCCGGTCTACATGCGCACCGGCCGCTTCGACGACGCCGCCCGCGCCTACGCCAACATCGCCCGGCTGAAGGGCGAGACCGCCGACCTGCTCGCCGACCAGGGCGAGGCGCTGACGGCGGCGGCCGACGGCACCGTCTCGCCGGAGGCGAAAGTGCTGTTCGAGAAGGCGCAGGCCAAGGACCCGAACGCCTCCAAACCCCGCTTCTATCTCGCCCGGGCGGCCGAGCAGGCCGGCGATACCGGCGCGGCGATCGGTCAGCTCACCACCCTCGAAGCGTCGAGCCCGCCCGACGCCCCCTGGCTCGGGATCGTGCGCCAGACGCTCGCCCGCCTCAAGGGCGAGCCGCCGCCGCCGGCCGCGGCGCCGCAGGCCGCCCCGAAGATCCCGGCGGAGCAGCAGGCCGCGATCCGCGGCATGGTCGACGGGCTCGATGCCCGGCTCAAGAGCGGCGGCGGCACGCCGGACGAGTGGCTCCGGCTCGTCCGGTCCCGGGCGGTGCTCGGCGAGCCCGATCAGGCGGCCGCCGCCCTGACCCGCGCCCGCGCGGCCCTGGCCGGCGATCCGCAGGGTCTGGCCCAGGTCGAGCAGGGCGCCCGCGCCATCGGCCTCGATTCGGAGGGGGGCCCCGCCCGGCCGGCCGCTCCCGCCCCGCCCGGGCCGGCGGCCCAGGCCGAGACCGAGGCCGCGATGGCGGCCGTGCGCGCCATGCCGCAGGCGGAGCGCGACGCGGCCATCCGCGGCATGGTCGAGGGCCTCGACCGCCGCCTGGCCGCCCGGGGCGGCACCCCGGACGAGTGGCTGCGCCTCGTGCGCTCCTACAGCGCGCTGGGCGACCGCGACCAGGCGATCAAGACCCTGGATCGCGCCCGGATGGCGCTCGCCGCCAACGGCGAAGCGGTGGCGCGGCTCGACGGGCTCGCCCGGGAACTCGACCTGCCCGGCAAGCCCGATCCCTGACCCCGCGGCGGCGCGATCCTCCGCACGTGCCGCAGGTTGGATGCCCGCTGTGAAGCGTCGGTACGACGAGCCTCCGCCGTCCCGTCGAACACGGTCTGGGTTAAGACTTTCACGTCCTGTCGAGGCTAGCGCATCGGTCTAAATATCGGAATCAGGACGATGCGCCAGGCCCCCGGGTTTCGCATCATCTTTTGCCGAAAGCAGGAAACCACCTTTCGGGGTGATGCTCTATGGCTTGCGATATCGAGACCTTGAATCCAAGGCGGTGAACATCTCGCCCAATCAGCCGCATTGCACGCCCCTTCAGGCTTCGAGTCGCTGTGCCCGGGGATTGTAGGGGTGTGGCGGCCACGATAGATGATGCGGACCCTACCAGAGGAGAAGCCTATGGCTGTCATGTCCCGCGATTTCGGGGGGCTGAAGTTGTCTGGCCGCGAAGCGGAAACGTTTGTGCGCCAAGTGGCGTCGAGCGAGACGCTGCAAGTCGTCCTGGCCTCTCTCGAACGAGGCCGTAGACTGCACAGATTGATGGCCGAACAGAGCAAGGTCACTGTCGATGCAGGGCACAGAGGGCACGGCAAATAGCGCGCTGTCATACATCATCAGAACGATTCAGAAAGGGGATTGCAAATTACCCTTCGCACTTGCTGGAAAACAGCATGAGTCGCTGAAAATTTATTTCCGAAAGGATTCCGAGCGCGCTCGTCGGGAGCTGATCACTCAGACATACGTGGCTGTTCCGAACGATTCTATTACTAGCTATATATTGGGCTACATTAGCCTCATGAGCGCAGAAATCGCCTTCGCTGGGACATATTCCATACCCGATAAGCCGCGTGCTGATCGCTATCCTACCCAGCCGGCCATCCGAATCGCGCGTCTGGCTGTGGCGGATGGTGCCCGCGGATGCGGGGTCGGCCGGGACTTGTTATCCCTGTCCATATCGATTGCGATAGACCACGTTTGCGCCAGTGTAGGATGTCGCTTCCTCATCACGAATGCGAAACCGGAGTCGGTCGGCTTCTACGGCAAGTACGGGTTCACACTGCTGGATACGGATGAAAACCGTGCGTCGATTGCGCCCATCATGTGGCTCGATTTGCGTCCCTACGTCGCGACGATCGACGGTTGAGAGCACCACGACGTCACACCGGCATCTCCGCGTAACGCGGCAGTGCGGCGCACGACGGCCGATACGACAATCGGTCCCGATGCCTGCCCTTGACCCACGCCGCTGCGGGGTCGACACCCTGATGCGATAGAATGAGAACGGTTCGGGTCTGGGCGGCGATCCGCCCGCCGGATCCCCTGGGGTGGACGTAACGTGACGCGAAAGAGCCGCCGCCTGATCCTGATCGCCGCCTGCGGCAGCGTGCTCGCCCTGGCCGTGGGGCTGATCCTGTTCGCCATGAGCGGGTCGATCGTGTTCTTCCGCTCGCCCTCCGACATCGCCCTCCAGGGCATCGCGCCGGGCACCCGGCTGCGGCTCGGTGGCCTCGTGAAGGACGGATCGCTCAAGCGCGGGCCCGACCAGACGGTGGATTTTTCTGTGACCGACACCAACGCCACCGTCGAGGTCCAGTACAAGGGTCTGCTGCCGGACCTGTTCCGTGAGGGGCAGGGCGTGGTGGCCGAGGGCATGCTGGAGCCGGGCGGGCGGTTCCGGGCCGACACCGTCCTGGCCAAGCACGACGAATCGTACATGCCCCGGGAGGTCGCCGACGCGCTCAAGGCGCAGGGGCGCTGGCAGGAGGGCGGCAGCAACGGAAGCCCGAAGGCCGTCACCGCGTCGACCGAAAAAACCCTCGGCCCCCGCAGCGAGCGGTAAGAGACCCCGCATGATCGTCGAGACCGGCCATTTCGCGCTCGCGCTCGCGCTCGCGATCTCCCTCGTCCAGACGGTGATGCCCGTCTGGGCGGCGCGATCGGGGGACCCGGCGCTCCGCCAGACCGCCTCGCAGGCGGCGCTCGGGGCCTTCGCCTGCGTGCTGTTCGCCTTCGCGGCGCTCACATACGCGCACGTCACCTCGGACTTCTCGGTCCAGAACGTCGTCGAGAACTCGCACACGCAGAAGCCGCTGATCTACAAGATCTCCGGCGTCTGGGGGAACCACGAGGGCTCGATGCTCCTCTGGGTCTTGATCCTCACCCTGTTCGGCGCCTGCGTGGCGGTGGCGAGGAATTCCGTGCCGCCGCGCCTGCGCGCCAACACCCTGGGCGTGCAGGGCCTGATCACCGCGGTGTTCGTGCTGTTCATCATCACGACCTCGAACCCGTTCAGCCGGGTGATCCCGGCGCCGCTGGAAGGCAACGACCTCAACCCGCTGCTGCAGGATCCCGGCCTCGCGATCCACCCGCCGCTCCTCTACATCGGCTATGTCGGCTTCTCGATCAGCTTCGCCTTCGCGGTCGCTGCGCTGATCGACGGGCGGATCGACGCCGTCTGGGCGCGTGCGGTGCGGCCCTGGACGCTCACCGCGTGGTGCTTCCTGACGCTGGGCATCGCGATGGGCTCGTACTGGGCCTATTACGAACTCGGCTGGGGCGGCTGGTGGTTCTGGGACCCCGTCGAGAACGCCTCCCTAATGCCCTGGATCGCCGGCACGGCGCTGCTGCACTCCACGGTGGTGATGGAGAAGCGCGACGCCCTGAAGGTCTGGACGGTGCTGCTCGCGATCCTGACCTTCTCGCTCTCGCTGATCGGGACTTTCCTGGTCCGCTCGGGCGTCATCACCTCGGTCCATTCCTTCGCCACCGACCCGACCCGGGGCGTCTTCATCCTGGCGATCCTGATCCTGTTCATCGGCGGCTCGCTGACCCTGTTCGCGTGGCGGGCGCCGCTGCTGCGCCAGGGGGGGCTGTTCGCGCCGATCTCCCGGGAGGGCTCGCTGGTCCTCAACAATCTCTTTCTCGTGGCGGGCTGCGCCACCGTGCTGGTCGGGACCCTGTACCCGCTGCTGCTGGAGATGCTGACCGGGGAAAAGATCACGGTCGGTCCGCCCTTCTTCAACGCCACCTTCGTGCCGCTGGCGATTCCGCTCCTGCTGATCGTGCCGTTCGGACAGGCCCTGGCCTGGAAGCGTGGCGACGTGCTCGCCGCCACGCAGCGCCTGTTCGCCGCCCTGGCGGTGGCCCTGGCGATCGGCTTCGCAGTCTTGGCCCTGACCTGGGGCGGGCCGGTCATGGCGCCGGTCGGCATCGGACTCGGCGCCTATCTGCTGATCGGCTCCGCCCTTGAGATCGTCTCCCGCGCCCGGGGCTACGGGGCGAGCCGGGCGCGCTCCCTCGGCCAGATCGGACGCCGCGCCGCGGGCCTCCCGCGCTCGGCCTGGGGCACCGCGCTCGCCCATGCCGGCGTCGGCGTGGTGGTGATCGGCATCGCCGCCCAGGGCTGGGCGACCGAGGGGCTGGCGACCCTCAAGCCTGGCCAGACTCTGGTATCGGGACCCTACGTGGCGACCCTCGACCGGGTCGGACCCCGCCAGGGCCCGAACTACGAGGAGGCCGCCGCCACCCTCACGATCCGGACGCGCGCCGGCGACGAGGTCGGGCAGGTGGAGACCGGCAAGCGCTTCTACCCGAGCCGCAAGATGGCGGTGACGGAATCGGGCCTGCTGACGATCGGCGTGAGCCAGGTCTATGCCAGCCTCGGCGAGATGGGCCAGGACGGCGGCGTCGGCCTGCGCCTCTACTACAAGCCGCTGGTGCTGCTGATCTGGCTCGGCGCCGTGGTCATGGCTCTGGGCGGCGGCCTCTCGCTCACCGACCGCCGGATGCGCGTGGGCGTCCCCGCCAAGGCGAAGGCCCGGCCTCTCCCCGCCGCGGTGCCGGCCGAGTGAGGGCGGACATGATGGCCGACGCGGTTTTCCCTCCCCCCTCTGCGGGGGAGGGTGGGCCGGCCGTCTGGCCGGGTCGGGAGAGGGGAGCACCGTATCCGGAGATGTCGCACCGGAAGCCTCATCCTGTACCGTCGCGCTGCCCCTCTCCCCCCCTGCTTCGCCGGGTACCCTCCCCCGCGGAGGGGGGAGGGAAGAGCGCGCGGGTCCGTTTCGCTTTCGCGGTCTTTGCGGCCCTCGCGCTCATCACCCCCGCCCACGCGGTCCAGCCCGACGAGGTGCTGAAGGACTCCGCCCTGGAGCACCGGGCCCGGGAGATCTCCGCCGAGCTGCGCTGCCTCGTCTGCCAGAACCAGTCGATCGACGATTCCGACGCGCCGCTGGCCAAGGATCTGCGCCTGATCGTGCGCGAGCGCCTGCAGACGGGCGACAGCGACCGGGCGGTGCTGGACTACGTCGTCGCGCGCTACGGCGAGTTCGTGCTGCTGCGGCCGGTCTTCGCCCTGCACACGCTGCTGCTGTGGCTGACGCCGGTGCTGGCGGTCCTGCTCGGCGGCTTCGGCCTCTGGCGCCTCGCGCGCCGCCGGCCAGCCGCGCCGGTCCGGACCCTGTCGCCCGCCGAGGAGGCGGAGGTCGCCGCGCTGCTGCGGCGGGAGTAGACTCGGGCCGGGTCGCGATTCGCCGGCATCGGGCGGCACAAGTCTTGGATCGGGGATCGCAGACCGCAGGATCGGCGACGTGCCCGGGGGCAGGACGATGACGGCTGCTACGCTCACCATCTCGAGCCGCAACTACTCCTCCTGGTCCCTGCGGGGCTGGCTGATCTGCCGGATGGCCGGGCTCGATTTCGAGACGGAGGTCCTGTCCGGCGCCGATGCCGGCAGCCGGGCGGAGTTGCTGCACCTGTCGCCGTCCTTCCTCGTGCCGCGCCTGCGCCACGGCGACGTGGTCGTCTGGGACACGCTGGCCATCGCCGAATATCTTGCCGAGACCTTCCCGGAGGCCGGCTTCCTGCCCGGCAGCGTCGCGGAGCGGGCCCATTGCCGCTCGATTTCCGGCGAGATGCATTCCGGCTTCGTGAACCTGCGCTCGGCCCTGCCGATGAACCTGCGCGCCTTCCACCCGGGCTTCCGGGTGTTCAACGGCGCGAAGGCCGATATCGACCGCATCTGCACGATCTTCGACGACTGCCTCGACCGCTACGAGGGGCCGTACCTGTTCGGCGCCCGGCCCGGCCTGGCCGATGCCCTGTACGCCCCGGTCTGCACGCGCTTCCGGACCTACGACGTCGCCCTGCCGCCCCGCGCCGCCGCCTATCGCGACACGATCCTGCACTGGCCGCTGATGGTCGAGTGGGCCGAGGCCGCCGCCGACGAGCCGGACGAGATCGAAGAGCTGGAAATGGAGTTCTGAACCGGCGGCCCGATGGGCGCGGCCCGGGGCGCTCCCGGTGCGTGCAGCGTCACCGCGGGACGGCGAGCCTACGGGACAGCATGCAATTTCTTGCAGGGCACAAAATCATGTTGCAGCGCAAGAACGTTTCTCCGGCGATCGGAAGGTTCTAAGAACGCGTTCTCCGACAGCCATTTACCGACGCCCTTGCTGCGACCGTACGGCAGGTGACAGTTCGACAGGCGTCCTTTGTCGAGCGACCGGACAGCACGATTGAAGCCGACCGGCATTTCTGTTCCTCTTCGCATTAGAAAAGGAACAGACTGGGTTGGAAATCATGGCGCGTCACGAGCCCTGGAGCGCGGAACGCGCCACCGGGATCATCGCCGAACATACCCATCTCGAAGGGGCGACGCTGCCGATCCTGCACGCGCTGCAGGAGACCTTCGGCTACGTCGACCAGGGGGCCGTGCCGCTGATCGCGGAGGCGCTGAACCTGTCGCGCGCCGAGGTGCATGGCTGCGTCACCTTCTACCACGACTTCCGCGCGCATCCGGCCGGCCGCCACGAGGTGAAGCTGTGCCGGGCCGAGGCCTGCCAGGCCATGGGTTCGGACAAGCTCCACCGGGAGATCCTCGGCCGCCTCGGCTGCGGCTGGCACGAAACCACCGCCGATGGCGGCGCCACGGTCGAGCCGGTCTACTGCCTCGGCCTCTGCGCCAACGGCCCCGCCGCTTTGGTGGACGGTGAGCCCCTGGCGCACCTGACCGCCGACGCCCTCGAAGCTGCCCTGACGGAGGTGCGCCAGTGAGCGTCACGCTCTACGTTCCCCGCGACGCCGTCGCCCTCGGCCTCGGCGCCAACAAGGTCGCCCGCGCCCTGTTCGCCGGCGCCGAGCGCCGCGGCCTCGACGTCACCATCGTGCGCACCGGCTCCCGGGGCCTGACCTGGCTGGAGCCGATGGTCGAGGTCGGCACGCCGGAGGGGCGGATCGCCTACGGCCCGGTGAAGATCGAGGACGTCGACGCCCTGCTCGACGCCGGTCTGACCACGGGCGGCGACCACGCCCTGCGCCTCGGCGACCCCGAAAAGATCCCCTACCTCGCCCGGCAGCAGCGCCTGACCTTCCACCGCTGCGGCGTGATCGATCCGGTCTCCGTGGACGATTACCGGGCCCATGGCGGCTATCTCGGCCTCGAGGCCGCGCTGAAACTCGACGCCGAGGGCATCGTCGCGGCGGTGCGCGAGTCCGGCCTGCGCGGCCGGGGCGGCGCCGGCTTCCCGGCGGGCATCAAGTGGAACACGGTGATGCTCGCCAAGGGCGAGCAGAAATACGTCGTCTGCAACGCCGACGAGGGCGATTCCGGCACCTTCGCCGACCGGATGATGATGGAGGGTGACCCCTTCAACCTCATCGAGGGCATGACCATCGCCGGGATCGCGACCGGCGCCACCCGCGGCTACATCTACCTGCGCTCGGAGTATCCGCAGGCGTTCGCGACGCTGAAGGAAGCGATCGCCAACGGTATCGACGCCGGCGTTCTCGGCCACGACATCCTGGGTTCGGGCAAAAAATTCCACCTGGAGGTGCGGCTGGGGGCCGGCGCCTATATCTGCGGCGAGGAGACCTCGCTGCTGGAGAGCTTAGAGGGCAAGCGCGGCATCGTCCGGGCCAAGCCGCCGATCCCGGCGCTCAAGGGCTTTCTGGGCAAGCCGACGCTGGTCAACAACGTCATGACCTTCACGGCCGTGCCGTGGATCCTGGAGCATGGCGCCCAGGCCTATGCCGATTACGGCATGGGCCGCTCCCTCGGCACCCTGCCGATCCAGCTCGCCGGCAACGTCAAGCACGGCGGCCTGATCGAGATGGCCTTCGGCATCACCCTGCGGCAGGTGATCGAGGAGTTCGGCGGGGGCACCCGATCGGGCCGGCCGGTCCGGGCCGTGCAGGTCGGCGGGCCGCTCGGGGCCTACTTCCCCGATCACCTGCTCGACACGCCGCTGGATTACGAGGCGATGGCGGCCCAGAAGGGCCTCGTCGGCCATGGCGGCATCGTCGTGTTCGACGACACCGTTGACATGGCGAGCCAGGCCCGCTTCGCCTTCGAGTTCTGCGCGACCGAGTCGTGCGGCAAGTGCACCCCGTGCCGCATCGGTGCGACCCGGGGCGTCGAGACGATGGACAAGGTGATCGCCGGCATCCGGCCGGAGGCGAACCTGAAGCTGGTCGCGGACCTCTGCGAGGTCATGACCGACGGGTCGCTCTGCGCCATGGGTGGGCTCACGCCGATGCCCGTGATGAGCGCGATCACCCACTTTCCCGAGGATTTTCGCCGCGCGGGCTCGCTGCCTGCGGCGGCCGAGTGAGGTAGCGCCATGGCCCTCATCAAAGAGATCGACTACGGCACGCCGATCCGCGTGGCGGAGCAGACCGTCACCCTGACGATCGACGGCATGAGCGTGACGGTTCCGGCCGGCACTTCGGTGATGGCGGCGGCGATGCATGCCGGCACGCAGATCCCGAAGCTCTGCGCCACCGACTCGCTGGAGCCCTTCGGCTCCTGCCGCCTCTGCCTCGTGGAGATCGAGGGACGGCGCGGCACGCCGGCCTCCTGCACGACCCCGGCCGAGAACGGTATGGTGGTGCACACGCAGAACGAGAAGCTCGCCAAGCTCCGCAAGGGCGTGATGGAGCTCTACATCTCCGATCACCCGCTGACCTGCCTGACCTGCGCGGCCAACGGCGATTGCGAGCTGCAGGACATGGCGGGCGTCGTCGGCCTGCGCGACGTGCGCTACGGCTACGAGGGCGACAACCACGTCGCCCCGACCGCGGAAAAATACCTGCCGAAGGACGAGTCGAACCCGTACTTCACCTACGACCCGTCGAAGTGCATCGTCTGCAACCGCTGCGTCCGCGCCTGCGAGGAGGTGCAGGGCACCTTCGCGCTGACCATCGCGGGGCGCGGCTTCGACAGCCGCGTGGCGGCCGGCCCGACCAACTTTTTCGAATCCGAGTGTGTCTCGTGCGGCGCCTGCGTGCAGGCCTGCCCGACCGCGACGCTCCAGGAAAAATCGATCCACGAATTCGGCCAGCCCGAGCACGCGGAGGTCACGACCTGCGCCTATTGCGGCGTCGGCTGTTCGTTCAAGGCTGAGATGCAGGGCGAGCGCGTCGTCCGTATGGTTCCCTACAAGGGCGGCAAGGCCAATGAGGGCCATAGCTGCGTCAAGGGCCGCTTCGCCTACGGCTACGCCACCCACAAGGACCGCATCACCAAGCCGATGATCCGCGAGAAGATCACGGATCCGTGGCGCGAAGTCTCCTGGGAGGAGGCGATCGATCGCGCCGCGAGCGAATTCAAGCGGATCCAGGCCAAGTACGGCAAGGATTCGGTCGGCGGCATCACCTCGTCGCGCTGCACCAACGAGGAGGCCTACCTCGTCCAGAAGCTCGTGCGCGCCGCCTTCGGCAACAACAACGTCGATACCTGCGCCCGCGTCTGTCATTCGCCGACCGGCTACGGCCTGATGTCGACGCTCGGCACCTCGGCCGGCACCCAGGACTTCAAGTCGGTCGAGAATTCCGACGTGATCCTGGTGATCGGCGCCAACCCGACCGATGGCCATCCGGTCTTCGGCTCGCGGATGAAGAAGCGCCTCCGGCAAGGCGCCAAGCTCATCGTCGCGGACCCGCGCAAGATCGACCTCGTGAAGTCGCCCCACATCAAGGCCGACTTCCACCTGCCGCTGAAGCCCGGCTCCAACGTCGCCTTCATCAACTCGCTGGCGCACGTGATCGTCACCGAGGGTCTGGTCGACGAGGCCTATATCCGCGAGCGCTGCGACCTCGCCGAGTTCGAGTCCTGGGCCCGGTTCATCGCCGAGGACCGCCACTCCCCGGAGAACCAGCAGCAATTCACCGGCCTGGACCCGGCGGAGGTCCGCGGGGCGGCCCGGCTCTACGCCACGGGCGGCGCGGCCGGCATCTACTATGGGCTGGGTGTCACCGAGCACAGCCAGGGCTCGACCATGGTCATGGGCATGGCCAACATCGCCATGGCCACCGGCAACATTGGCAAGCTCGGCGCCGGCGTGAACCCGCTGCGCGGCCAGAACAACGTCCAGGGCTCCTGCGACATGGGCTCGTTCCCGCACGAGCTCACCGGCTACCGCCACGTCTCGGACGACGCCACCCGCGAGAGCTTCGAGGCCCTGTGGGGCGCCAAGCTCGACGGTGCGCCGGGCCTGCGCATCACCAACATGCTGGACGAGGCCGTCGAGGGCGCGTTCAAGGGGATGTACATCCAGGGCGAGGACATCGCCCAGTCCGACCCCGACACGCACCACGTCACCGCGGGCCTGATGGCGATGGAGTGCATCGTCATCCAGGACCTGTTCCTGAACGAGACCGCCAAATACGCCCACGTGTTCCTGCCGGGCGCCTCGTTCCTCGAGAAGGACGGCACCTTCACCAACGCCGAGCGCCGCATCTCGCGGGTCCGCAAGGTCATGGCGCCGCTCGGCGGCTACGGCGACTGGGAGGGCACGGTGCTGCTCTCCAACGCGCTGGGCTACAAGATGGAATACAGCCACCCGTCCGAAATCATGGACGAGATCGCCGGCCTGACGCCGAGCTTTACCGGCGTGTCCTACGCCAAGCTTGACGAACTCGGGTCGGTGCAGTGGCCCTGCAACGAGAAGGCGCCGCTGGGCACGCCCATGATGCACGTGGACCGGTTCGTCCGCGGCAAGGGCCGGTTCATGATCACCGAGTTCGTGGCCACCGAGGAGCGGACGGGGGCGAAGTTCCCGCTGATCCTCACCACGGGCCGGATCCTGTCCCAGTACAATGTCGGTGCGCAGACCCGGCGCACCGAGAACTCGCGCTGGCACGAGGAAGACGTGCTGGAGATCCACCCGTTCGACGCCGAGCTGCGCGGCGTCGTGGACGGCGACCTTGTGTCCCTGGAGAGCCGTTCGGGCGACATCGCGTTGAAGGCCAAGGTCTCGGAACGGATGCAGCCCGGCGTGGTCTACACGACCTTCCACCACGCCAAGACCGGCGCCAACGTCATCACCACCGACTTCTCGGATTGGGCGACCAACTGCCCCGAATACAAGGTGACGGCGGTACAGGTCCGGCGGACCAACCGGCCGTCCGACTGGCAGGCGCAGTTCTACGAGGAGGATTTCTCGCTGACGCGCATCGCCCAGCGCCTCGACGCGGCGGAGTGAGGCGATGAGCGCGCAGACCCAGGAGGACAAGCTCCTCCGCATGGCCAACCAGATCGCCACCTTCTTCCGGTCCTACCCGGAGGAGGAGGCGGTGGCCGGAATACACAAGCATATCGTGGCCTTCTGGACGCCCAAGATGGTCTCGAGGCTCGAAGCCGCCCTGCCGGCGATGGGTGACCGGGCCGACGATCTCGTGCAGCGGGCCCTGCGCGGCGCCGAGCCTCAGGCCGAGAGCCCGGTGCGCTCGGCGACCCGCGACCCGCAGAAGCTCGGCGAAGGCGCCAGCGACGCCGGCTGACGCGGCCGGCAAAGACGTCACGGCGTGGTTGTGATCGCGACCCCGGTGCCCGGATCCTGCGGGCGCCGGGGCTTTTTCATCGTGCCGGCGCGTAGGGAACGCTTCGGCTGCCGGTCTCGCATGAAGGGCTGACCCGATATGCGGGAGCCCACGGTCCACGGCACGAATCGAGACGGCTCGGATCGGATGTCCAGCCCTCGACCTCATCCTGAGGTGCCGCGGAGCGTAGCGCAGGCCTCGAAGGAGCCCTCCACACGCCACGGCGATCCCTGGGGCCCTCCGTCGAGCCCCGCTGACGCGGTCACCTCAGGATGAGGAGGGGGGACGGGACTCGTCCGGTCGCCGCTTTACCGGTCGCTGGCGTGTGCTGTAGCGGAGCCTTCGAGGTTGCGGCAGATCGCGGGCTCCCCCTCGGGCAATCTTCGTCGCGGAGCGGTTCGCCTACAGATTGCGCAGTTTGAGAGGAAATCTGTCCACTCAGCGTGCATCGCGCTAGCACCGTGTACACAGATCGCGCATCCTGCGGCATCGAGCGGTCCATCGACGTGATCGCCGCGGGGAGTGAATCATGGGTGCTGGAGTGGCGGGTGTGGTCGCACCCGGCGATACGCCGGGTCTGCTGTCGCGGGAGCGGATCGTCGCCAAGCCGGGCTTCAACCGGTGGCTGGTGCCGCCGGCGGCGCTGGCGATCCATCTCTGCATCGGCATGGCCTACGGCCTGTCGGTGTTCTGGCTGCCGCTGACCCGGGCCCTCTCGGTCGGCAAGCCCGCGCCGGCCGCCTGTCCCGACATGGGCGTGATGACCGCCCTGTTCACCACCACCTGCGACTGGCGCGTCAGCGACCTCGTCACGGTCTTCTCGATCGGCATCGTCGTGCTCGGCCTGTCCGCGGCCCTGTTCGGCGGCTGGCTGGAGCGGGCCGGCCCACGCAAGGCCGGCATCGTGGCAGCCTTGTGCTGGGGCGGCGGCTTCCTGATCGGCGCCCTCGGCGTCTACCTCCACCAGCTCTGGCTGGTCTGGCTCGGCATGGGCCTGATCGGCGGCATCGGGCTCGGCCTCGGCTACATCTCGCCGGTCTCGACGCTGATCAAGTGGTTCCCCGACCGCCGCGGCATGGCCACCGGCATGGCGATCATGGGCTTCGGCGGCGGCGCGATGATCGGTTCCCCGCTGGCCGACGGCCTGATCAAGACGTTTCGCAGCCCCGATTCGGTCGGGGTCTGGCAGACGCTGGCCGTGATGGGCCTGGGCTACGTCGTGTTCATGCTGGGCGGCGCCTTCGGCTACCGGGTGCCGCCGGCCGGATGGCGCCCGGACGACTGGACACCGGCCGCCTCCAAGAGCGCCATGATCGCCTCGGGCCACGTCCATCTTCGGGACGCGCACAGGACCCTGCAGTTCTGGATGATCTGGCTGGTCCTGTGCCTCAACGTGTCCGCCGGCATCGGCGTCCTGGCGCTCGCCTCGCCGATGCTCCAGGAGATCTTCGGGGGCTCGCTGATCGGCCTGCCGGGCACCGGCTTCGCGGCGCTCGATCCCGGCCAGAAGGCGCAGGTCGCGGCGATCGCGGTCGGCTTCGTCGGGCTGCTGTCCCTGTTCAACATCCTGGGCCGGTTCTTCTGGGCCTCCATGTCGGACCGGATCGGCCGCAAGCTGACCTACGCGACCTTCTTCGCGCTGGGCGGCCTGCTCTACGCGGCCGCGCCCTGGGCGGCGGGGATCGGCTCGCAGGCCCTGTTCGTGGGGATCTTCTGCGTGATCCTGTCCATGTATGGCGGCGGCTTCGCCACGGTCCCGGCCTATCTCGCCGACGTGTTCGGCACGCAGTTCGTGGGCGCGATCCACGGCCGCCTGCTGACCGCGTGGTCGACGGCGGGCATCGTCGGGCCGTTCGTGATCACCAAGATCCGCGAGGCCCAGGCGGCGGCCGGCGTCCAGGGCGCGGATCTCTACGGGCGGACCATGTACGTGCTCGCCGGCTTCCTCGCCGTCGGCTTCGTCTGCAACCTGCTCGTCCGCCCGCTGGCCAGCCGGTGGTTCATGTCCGATTCGGAGCGCGCCGCCCTCGACGTCCGCGCCGGCGCCGCGGCGGCCGGGCCGTCCGGTTCCTTCGGCATCGGCCGCGGCGGGTTCTCCCCGGCGGGCGCCCTGGCCTGGGCCGTGGTCGGCATCCCGATCGTCTGGGGCATCGGCATCACCCTGTCGAAGGCGTTCATCCTGTTCCGCTGAGCGCCCGGATCCGCCGCCTGTTGTGGCTCGGGCGGCGGGTCGCTACGCTCCAGCGTGCTGCGCCGTGCCGGCCTGCGCCGTTCGGAATGCCTCTTGGTGATCGACAAGCTGGACTTCCTGCTCGCGCTCGCCCGCGAGCAGCATTTCGGCCATGCCGCCGAGGCCTGCGGGGTGACCCAGCAGACCCTCTCGGCCGGCGTGAAGCAGCTGGAGAACCGCTTCGGCGTCCAGCTCGTGCTGCGCGGCTCGCGCTTCCAGGGCTTCACCCCCGAGGGCGAGCGGGTCCTCGCATGGGCGCGGCGGATCGTGGCCGATGCCCGGGCCATGCACGAGGAGGTCACTGGCCTGCGCCGGGGCCTGACCGGGCATCTGCGCATCGCCGCGATCCCCACCGCCCTGCCGATGATCGTCGATCTCACCACGCCCTATCGCGAGCGCCATCCGGACGTGCGCCTGACGGTCGAATCCGCAGCCTCGGCCGACATCTTCTCGCTGATCGAGAACCTGGAGGCGGATGCCGGCCTCACCTACCTGGACAACGAGCCCCTCGGGCGCGTGGTCTCGGTGCCGCTCTACCGCGAGCGCTACCGCCTCGTGACCGCGATCGGCGGGCCCTTCGACGGCCGCGCGAGCGTGACCTGGGCCGAGACCGGCCGCCTGCCGCTCTGCCTGCTCACCCCGAACATGCAGAACCGGCGGATCATCGACCATCAGATCCGGGAATCGGGGGCCGAGCCCGCCGCGACCCTCGAATCGAACTCGATGATCGTGCTCCTGACCCATGTGCGCACCCTGCGCTGGGCCTCGATCATGCCGGAGATCCTGGTCGACGCCCTCGGACCCATGGAGGGTGTGCGCGCCATCCCGATCACCGCCCCGGACCTGGAGCACACGATCGGCCTCGTCGCGCCGCGGCGCGAACCCTCGACTCCGATGGTGACCGCCCTCGTGGCCGTCGCCCGGTCGCTGGCGCGCACCCTCGATCCGGAGTTGGCGGGATCCGGCTCGGTCTGACCGGCGCGCTCAAGCCGGGGCGCGGCGCCCCGAGAGCAGCCGGCGGATGGCGCGGACGCCATGGACCGGCAGCATCAGGACGAGCCAGGTCGCGAGCGTCGCCGCGGTGACGAGGACCAGCAACAGGATCCTGAGCATCGAACCGCCCTCCAGGCTGACCGGGGCCGGGGACGAACCTCCGCCGGGGGATCGGGCAGCGCCTGGGGTAAGCGCGTTAACGGTCCGGGCTGGGGCCGGGCTGTCGTCGGACGGGCGCCGCGGGTCCGGCGGCGGGCATGAAAAAAGCCGCCCCGTCCCCGGAGCGGCTCCCTGTCGGCGGCGGGGCCGCGCTGCGGCCGCCGGTCTTACTTGATCTTGGTTTCCTTGAAGTCGACGTGCTTGCGCGCGACCGGGTCGTACTTGCGCATCGTCAGCTTCTCGGTCTGCGTGCGGGAGTTCTTCTTGGTGACGTAGAAATAGCCGGTGTCGGCGGTGGAGATGAGCTTGATCTTGACGGTGACGGCCTTGGCCATGGCGCGGCGCTCCTGCAGGGTGCGGCATTCCGCGTGAGCGAAACGCAAATGGCCGGGCGAGCCCGGCCGAATACGGGCGGGTGAATGCCCGATCGGGCCGGGCAGGTCAAGAGCGGGCGGCGGCCCGCTCCGTCGCGGCCAGCCACCCGGCGAAGGCCAGGAACAGGGCAAGGAGCGCCAGCGCGAAGCCGTGTGGCGGCACGAGGTCGAGCCCGCCGCCGATGAGGGGCGGACCGAGCATCAGGCCGACATTGTAGAACACTACGAAGGCCGCGTTGGCGCCCGCGAGGTCGCTCGCCGGGGTGCGGTCGCCGAGCATGGTCAGGCCGACCGTGTAGAGGGTGCCGGCGATGCCGCCCCAGACCAGGAGGAGCAGCCCGAACGCCAGGGGGTTGCCGGCCGCGAGGGGGATCAGGGCCGAGCCGGCGGCGCCCGCGAGGCTCGCCCCCAGCAGCACCGCGCCGCGGTCGAGGCGGTCGGCGAGCCAGCCGAACGGGATCTGGAACAGCACGTTGCCCAGCGCGACGAGGCTGACGAGGCCGGCCGCGCCCTGCGCGTCATAGCCGAGGCGCAGCCCGTAGAGGGGCAGGATCGCGAAGATGCCGGTCTCCACCGCCCCGTAGGCGAGGGCCGCCGCCAGCGCCCCGGGGGCGAGCCGCAGATAGGCGCGGATGCCGAGCCCCGAGCCCGGTTCGATCGTCGGCGACAGCCCCCGGGCCAGCACGATCGGCAGGCTGCCGGTGAGCATCAGCGCGGCGCCGGTGACGTAGGGGGCCCACCCCTCCGTGCCGACGAGCGCCAGCAGGAGCGGCCCGACCGCGAAGCCCGCCGCCAGGACCGTGGCGTAGATGCCCATCACGAGGCCCCGGCGCTCGGGCGGGGCGGCGGCGTTGATCCAGTATTCGGACAGGACGAACAGCGCGCCGAGGGTCGCCGAGAAGACGAAGCGCAGGGGGAACCACGGGGCGATGCCCGGCACGAGCGGGAACAGCGCGAGGCTCGCCGCCCCGACCACGAGGGCGAGGCAGAGCAGCGGGGCGACGCCGATCCGCGCCGCGAGCCGCGGGACGAACGGCACCGTGCCGATGCTGGCGAGGCCCGCCACCGCGGTGTTGAGGCCGATCAGCGTGCTCGACGCGCCGCGGCGCTCCAGCTCGATCGACAGCAGCGGGATCGACAGGCTCAGCCCGATGCCGACGACGGTGACGCAGGTCACGGCCGCCGAGATCGCCGCCACGTCCTCCGCGCTGATCCCCCGCCGCGCCTCCCGTCCCGGGTTTCCCGGGCGGCTCACAAGGCCACCCGCTCGCGGCGGCCGTAGCGCTCGTAGTGGAACGGGATCATCCGGTGCGGGGCGAAATCGGCGGCGATCTGCGCCTCCAGGTCGTCGAGGATCGCGCGGGTGATGAAGGGCAGGTCGAGCTGTCGCGCGGCGTCGAGGCGGACCCAGGCGAGTTCGGTGAACTCGGCGTCGGCCGTCACGCGCCCCGGCTCCTCGGCCGCCACCATCCGCCGGTCGATGGCAAAGAAGCGCGTGTCGAACCGGCGCACGCGCTTGGGCGGGGTGATCGCCCGGGCCACGAGGTGCAGCGCCTCGAAATCCGGCAGGATTTTGTGGCGGGCGAACCCCTCCCAGCCCGCCGGGGGATCCTCGGGGGCGCCGTGCTCGCGCGTCCCGAGCAGCAGGCCGGTCTCCTCGTAGGTCTCGCGGATGGCCGCCAAGGCCAGGGCACGTCCGAGATGGTGCGGCGGCCGGGAGACCTGCCGGGTCAGCGCCGCCTCCGCGTAGTCGGGCAGCGCCCCGGCGACAGGCATGTGGCGGTCGCCGAGCTCGATCCGGCCGCCCGGGAAGACGAACATGCCCGGCATGAAGGCGAGGTTCGGGTTGCGCCGGCCCATCAGGACCTTCGGGCCGCCCTTGCCCCGCCGGTCGATCACGATCATGGTCGCGGCGTCCCGCGGCCGCAGGCGCATTGTCGCGGGCTTCCGCTCAGGGGTGATCGCGGTCTCCGAGTCCGGCTGCGGCTGCGGCAAGGCGGGTCTCCTCCGGCCCCGGGGCGGGCCGGCCCCGCGGTAGCGTGGCGAAGCCTTGCATGCCAAGGGCGTATTGCAGCCCGACGACGGCGCCCTTCACGGGCTGGAGCAGCGCCAGGGCCATCGCCAGCGTGACCACCGGCCACACGCCCATCTCGACCCACAGGGGCACCTCGTAGGCGCTCTCGGTCTCGAGGATCAGGTAGCCGACGATGTGGCCGACGATGAAGATCACCGCGTAGGGCGGCAGGTCGTCGGCCCGGTGGTGGTGCAGTTCCAGGCCGCAGGCGTCGCATTCGGGCCGCACCTTGAGGAAGCGGCCGAAGATCCGCCCCCGGCCGCAATGCGGGCAGCGGCCGATGAAGCCCCGGGCCATCGCGGGGACGAGGCGGGTGCGCAGGGGAATCGCGGCGTCGGCCATGCCCAGGCTCTACACCGCCCGGGTCAGCGGCGCGAGCCGCGGTGACGCGTGCCGGCGTTGCGGATGCCGGCGGGGCGGCCGGGCGCGGCGGCCTTGAACGGCCGGGCGCCGGGCTTCTGGCCCGGGTCCGGCTTGCGGGCGCCGGAGCGGGTCCGGCCCTCGCTGAGCAGTTCGAAGCGGAGCGCGCCGGCCACGGGCGCGGCCTCCACGAGCCGCACCTCGACCGGGTCGCCCAGGCGGAAGGTCTGCCCCGTCCGCTCGCCCACCAGGGCGTGGCGGCCCTCCTCGTGGCGGAAATAGTCGGCGCCGAGCTGGGAGATCGGCACGAAGCCGTCGGCCCCGGTCCCGTCGAGCTTGATGAACAGCCCGGCGCGGGTCACCCCCGCGATCCGGCCCGCGAAGGTGGCGCCGATCTGATCGGCGAGGTGATGGGCGATCAGGCGGTCGATGGTCTCGCGCTCGGCCGCCATGGCCCGGCGCTCGGCCGCCGAAATCTGCTCGCCGATCTGCGCCAGTTCGCCCGCCGCGATGTCCGGGGCGAGCCCATCCGCCCCGAGCCGGCAGGCGGTGATCAGCGCCCGGTGGACGATCAGGTCCGCGTAGCGCCGGATCGGCGAGGTGAAGTGGGCGTAGCGGCGCAGGTTCAGGCCGAAATGGCCGAGATTCTCGGCGGCGTAGACCGCCTGGGCCTGGCTGCGCAGGATCACCTCGTTGAGGAAGACGCCGTGCTCGGTCTCGGCCGCCTGGGCGAGGATCCGGTTGAACAGGGCCGGGCGCAGCGCCCCCTCCTTGGGCAGCTTGATGCCCACCGAGGCCAGCACCTCGCCGAGCGCCCGCACCTTCTCCAGGGCCGGCTCGTCGTGGACCCGGTAGATCAGCGGCTGGCGCGCCTGCTCCAGGGTCTCGGCGGCGGCGACGTTCGCCTGGATCATGAACTCTTCGATGAGCCGGTGGGCGTCGAGGCGCTCCGGCACGACCACACGGTCGACCGCCCCGTCCGGGCTCAGCAGCACCTTGCGTTCCGGCAGGTCCAGGGCGAGCGGCCCGCGGCGGTCCCGGGCCTCGCGCAGGGCCGCAAAGGCCGCCCAGAGCGGGCGCAAAGCCGTGTCCAGGAGCGGCCCGGTCGCGGCGTCCGTCTGCCCGTCGATGGCGGCCTGCGCCTGCGCGTAGGCGAGCTTGGCGCGGGAGCGCATCATCACCCGGTGGAAGCCGTGGCGGCGCTTCTCGCCGTCGGCGGCGATGACCATGCGGACGGCGAGCGCCGGCCGGTCCTCGCCCTCGCGGAGCGAGCAGAGGTCGTTCGAGATCCGCTCCGGCAGCATCGGCACGACCCGGTCGGGGAAATAGACCGAGTTGCCCCGCTCCAGCGCCTCGCGGTCGAGGCTCGAGCCGGCCCGCACGTAGGCCGCCACGTCGGCGATGGCGACGGTGAGGATGAAGCCGCCGGGATTGGCCGGGTCGGGATCGGCCTCCGCCATCACGGCGTCGTCGTGGTCCTTGGCGTCCGGCGGGTCGATGGTCAGCAGCGGCCGGTCGCGCCAATCCTCGCGATCCTTCAGAGCGGCGGGCTCGGCGGCGTCCGCCTCGGCCAGGGTCGCATCCGAAAAGACGTGCGGGATGTTGTGGAGGTGCAGCGCGATCAGGCTCACGGCCTTCTCGGAGCCCAGCGAGCCCAACCGCTCCTTGACCCGGCCCCGCGGCAGGCCGAAGCGCGTCTCGCGCTCCAGGGAGACGCTCACGAGGTCGCCGTCGCGGGCCTCTCCCTCCTCGCCGGGCGGGATCAGGATCTCGCGGCCCTGGGAGCGCTTCTCCACGGGCACGATCCGGCCGCCCTGCGCGCCGGCCCGGTAGACGCCGATCACCTCGGCCTTGTTCTTGCCGATGACCTTGACGACCCGCCCCGTATAGCCGCCCTCGGCGTCGCGCTCGACGCGGATCAGGGCGCGGTCGCCGATCCCGGCGGCCGGCCGGTTGCCCTTGCGGGGGCCGCGCGGCTGGCTGAGCACGATGGCGGGCGGCTTGCCCGATCCGGTCCATTCCACCGGGACCGCCAGGAAATCGCCGTGCCGGTCCCGGGCGCGGATATCGGCCAGGACCACCGGCGGCAGGTGACCGGCCGGGGCGAGCCCGCCGCGTCCGCGATCGATGGCGCCCTCCGCCTCGATCTCCTTGAGGACGCGCTTCAGATCGATCTTGGCGGCGCCGGTGATACCGAAGGCCTTGGCGATCTCCCGCTTGCCGACGCGCTCCTTGGACTCGGCCACGAAGGCGAGGATCTGCTCACGGGTGGGGAGGGGCGCAGGGGCGGCGGGGTCGGCCGCCGGGGCGGTGATGCGTCGTGCCAAAAGGGGGGTGCCGGACGATTCTCGGGGGTGGGGCCCGGGGGCGGGCGTCGGATCGGGATCCCGGTCCTGTGCTCCCAAGATGGGGCCCCGGGCCGGCCGCGGCAACGCCGCGCGCCCCGTCCTCAACAGGCACTCAGCCCGTGGAGGCGATCTTCCGGATGTGGTCGACCGCCCGATCGACATCGAAGCCGGGCGCGAGGATTTCCGCCAGGGTGAACGGGCAGGCGCGCGGCAGGGTCAGATTCACCTGCCCCTCCAGCGCGGCGAGTTCGGGCGTCTCCGCCGCCTGGATCGCCAGGGTCCAGGCGCCGTCCATGCGCAGGCTGTCCGGATCGGGCGGGTCGCCGGCCAGCGCCGTGAGCTTGGCATGCCCCGCCTCCCGACAGCTGAGACCGCGCGCGTCGTCGGAGATGAGCGCGGCCTTGATCAATTCGGCCAGGGCGTCCCTGACCCGTTCGACGCTCGCGTTCATAGGCCGGCATTCCTCGACATCCCGCCGGAGTGGCAAGCGGGATGCCAGCCCGCCCCCGCGGCTGCGTGACAGAAGCGCCGGTCTTTCCTCCCGATACGCCGGGTGTAGAAGACGGGGATGATCCCGGTCCTGACCCGCCACCGAGAGGCCGTGCCGCTCTACGCCGCGGCCTGCGCCGAGCTGCACTTGCGTGGCTTCGAGGGTGACCTGACCCTGTCGGAGGCCGACCGCACGGTCTTCGCCACCGACAACTCGATCTACCAGGTCGAGCCGGGGGCCGTAGCCTTCCCGCGCTCCCGCGACGACCTGGTGCGCATTGCCAAGCTGCTGGACGATCCGCGCTTCACCGCGCTCGTGATCCGCCCGCGCGGCGGCGCCACCGGCACCAACGGCCAGTCGCTCGGCCACGGCCTCGTGGTCGACACCTCGCGGCACATGAACCGCATCCTGGAGATCGACGCCGCCAACCGCACGGTCCGGGTCGAGCCGGGGGTGGTGAAGGACCAGCTGAACCGGGAACTCGCCAAGCACGGCCTGTTCTTCGCGCCCGAACTCTCGACCTCCAACCGGGCGACGCTGGGGGGCATGATCTCCACCGATGCCTGCGGGCAGGGCTCGTGCCTCTACGGCAAGACCCGGGACCACGTCCTGGCGCTGACCTGTGTGCTCACCGACGGCACGGTCTGGACCGCCGAGCCCCTGGACGAGCCCGGCCTCGACGCCGCCAAGGGCCGCAACGACCGGGTCGGGGCGATCCACCGGGCCGTCGACGCCGTGGCCACCGAGAATGCCGCGCTGATCGCCGAGCGCTTCCCCAAGCTCAACCGCTGCCTGACCGGCTACGACCTCGCCCATCTCCGGGACGCGGCCGGCCGGTTCGACCTCAAGAGCGTGCTCTGCGGCTCGGAGGGCACGCTGGCGCTGATCGCCGAGGCGCGGCTCAACGTGCTGCCGATCCCCAAGGCCGCGGTGCTGGTGGCGCTCTCCTACGTCGATTTCGACGCGGCCCTGCGCGACGCCCAGGCGTTGCTGCCGTTCGGCGCGGCGTCCGTGGAGACCATCGATTCCACCGTCCTGGGCCTCGCCCGCAAGGACCCGATCTGGGCCGAGGTGCGGGCCTTCTTCCCCGACGACCCGGCCGGGCGGCCGGTGGACGGGATCAACCTCGTGGAATTCGTGGGCGACGACGCGGCCGGCGTGGAAGCCACCCTCGGGCGGCTCACCGCCCTGCTGGAGGCCGAGCGCGGCACCGATACCAAACGCCTGGGCTTCACCATCGCCCGGGGCGCGGCGATCGAGACGCTCTGGACCATGCGCAAGAAGGCGGTGGGCCTCCTCGGCGCCGCCCAGGGCGAGGCCCGGCCGATCCCCTTCGTGGAGGATACGGCGGTGCCGCCGGAGCGGCTCGCCGACTACATCGCCGAGTTCCGGGCGCTCCTCGACGGCAAGGGGCTGCGCTACGGCATGTTCGGCCATGTCGATGCCGGCGTGCTGCACGTCCGGCCGGCGATCGACCTGAAGGACCCGGCCCAGGACGGCCTGATCCGCGCGGTGACGGAGGGCGTGGTGGCGCTCACCGCCAAGTATGGCGGCCTGCTCTGGGGCGAGCACGGCAAGGGCTTCCGCTCCGAATTCGTGCCCGCGACCTTCGGGCCGCTGATGCCGGCGCTGGAAGCGGTCAAGCGCGCCTTCGACCCCGGCGACCGGATGAACCCGGGCAAGATCGCCTCGGCCAAGGGGGAAGAACTCACCCGGATCGACGGCGTGCCGCGCCGGGGCGAGCGGGACCGCACCATCCCGGCGCCGGTCCGCGCGGATTTCGACGCGGCGCTCCACTGCAACGGCAACGGCGCCTGCTTCAGCTACGACGCCGACGAGGCGATGTGCCCGTCCTGGAAGGCGACCCGGGAGCGGCGGCACTCGCCCAAGGGTCGCGCCGGGCTGATGCGCGAGTGGCTGCGCCTGGCGGCCGACGCGGGCGTCGATCCGGCCGCGGAGCTGAGACGGCAGCGCGCCGGGTGGCTCGGCGACCTGTTCGCGACCGTGCGGAGCGGGTTCCGGCGCGCCTCCGATGCGGACGACTTCTCCCATGCGGTCAAGGAGGCGATGGACGGCTGCCTCGCCTGCAAGTCCTGCACGGGCGCCTGCCCGATCAAGGTCGACGTGCCGAGCTTCCGGGCGAAGTTCCTGGCGCTCTACCACACCCGCTACGCGCGGCCCCTGAAGGACCACCTCGTGGCCGCCCTGGAACCGCTGCTGCCCCTGGCGGCCCGGGCACCGCGCCTGAGCAACGCGGTCCTGACCCATCCGCTGGCCCGATGGATCCTGGCCAGGGCCGGGCTGGTCGCGATTCCGGCCCTGTCGCCCGTCGCCCTCGAGGGGCAATTGGCGCGCCTCGGCGTGGCGGTCGCGACCCCGGAGGCGCTGGCGCGGCTCGATCCGCGGGAGCGGGAGAACGCCGTGCTGGTGGTGCAGGACGCCTTCACCAGCCACTTCGACGCGGAGGTCGTGGCCGACAGCTGCGCGCTCCTGATCGCGCTCGGCTTCACGCCCTGGCTGGCGCCGTACCGGCCGAACGGCAAGCCCCTGCACGTTCACGGGTTCCTGGCGCGGTTCGCCGCCGTCGCCCGCGCGAACGCCGCGATGCTGCGGGATCTGGCGCGGACCGGCGTGCCCCTCGTCGGGATCGACCCGTCGATGACGCTGACCTACCGTTCGGACTACGCGCAGGCGCTGGGCGGCGACCTGCCGAAGGTGCAACTTCTGCAGGAATGGCTGGCGACCCGGCTCGACCGGATCCCGCCGCGCCGGGGCGGCGGGACCCTGCGGCTCCTGCCCCATTGCACCGAGCGCACCAACGCGCCGGGCGCCGTCCGGGACTGGCAGGCTCTGTTCGCCCATCTCGGCCTGCGGCTGGAGGTGCCGGCGGCCGGCTGCTGCGGCATGGCCGGGACCTACGGGCACGAGGCGGCCCACCGCGCCACCTCCGAGGCGATCTACGGCCTGAGCTGGGCCCGCCACGTGGCCGAGGCCCCCGGCGGCACCCTGCTGGCCGACGGCTATTCGTGCCGGTCCCAGGCCAAGCTCGTCGACGGCGTGCGGCTGCGCCACCCGGTCCAGGCGCTCCTGGACCATCTCGGTGCCGGTGAAGCGGGGGCGGCGCCGTTCCACCCCGAGCGCGCGGCGGCGGCGTCGCGATGAACGTCGCCGTTCTCGGGGCCGGCGCGGTCGGCTGCTATTACGGGTTCCTGCTCGCGCGGGCCGGCCACGCGGTGACGCTGATCGGCCGCCCCGCCCTGGTCGAGGCGGTCGAGGCCGGCGGGCTGGTGATGGAGAGCGCGGCCGGGCGCGCCACCGTCCCGGTGCGGGCGACCGCCGCCGGTGACGGCGTCGCCGGGGCGGACCTCGTGCTGGTCTGCGTCAAGTCGGGCGACACCGAATCCGCCGGGGCGATGATCGCGCCGCATCTGACGGCCTCGGCCACGATCCTCAGCCTCCAGAACGGCGTCGACAACGCCGAGCGCCTCGCCGCCGTGCTCGGCCGTGCCGTCGTCCCGGTGGCGGTCTACGTCGCCACCGAGATGGTCGGGCCGGGCCAGGTCCGCCACAACGGCCGGGGCGACCTGATCCTCGGCGCCTCCGCGGCGAGCGCGCGGATCGCCGCGGCGTTCACGGCCTCCGGCATCCCGGCCACGGTCTCGGACCGCGCCCTGGACGCGCTCTGGGGCAAGCTGATCCTCAACTGCGCCTACAATGCCCTCTCGGCCCTGACCCAATTGCCCTACGGCCGTCTGGTCCAGGGCGAGGGCGTGGTCGCGGCGATGACCGACGTGGTGCAGGAATGCGTCGCGGTGGCGAACGCCTCGGGCGTATCGGTGCCCGACGACATCCTCGACACGGTGCTCGCCCTCAGCCGCACCATGGCTGACCAGCGCTCCTCCACCGCTCAGGACCTGGCCCGGGGCCGGCCCAGCGAGATCGACCACCTCAACGGCACCGTGGTGCGGACCGGCGCGGCGCTCGGCATCCCGACGCCGGCCAACCGGATGCTGCACACGCTGGTCAAGCTGGTCGAGGGGCGGGATCGGGGGTGAGGGGCGGGTTCGGCGTGTCGTTGCGTCTGGTTGCGTCCCAACCAAGTCGTACGCGGGCGATCGCACACCGCTCGACCGCAGACGGGCCTGCCGCAAACTCGGTTTTGAGCCGCAGAGGGGCATCTAGCGCGCCGTCTTCACGCTGGGTTCGCCGCGGGACCTCCCAAGCAGTGGGCCGGCATCCGGTTCTGCCCGTGTACGGTCCCATGCACCGGCAAAGCCGAAGCTCTCGCGCGGCGCCAGCATGGCGTCCAGGCCGCAGATCGTGCGTCGGGCCGCGTTGAAGGAGCGGAACCCGCCCCACCCGCGGCATCGCCCGGTTCACCCGGACGTGGATCACGCTCGATCCCTGGCTGCGGGTGTCCGGTGACGCAGCGGGTTGGGGGCCGGGGTCGCAGGCCCTGATCCCGGCCCTCGGCGACGGCTGGCGGGTACGGGCCAACACCATCCGAGCCGATGCGATCTGGGGCGGGCATCCCAGCCGGACGTCGCCGCGAGCGTCTCGCCCCTGATCATGAGCAGGCGGTGAGGATCATGGGCCGGCTCCGGGGATGGCGCGGTAGGCTCGACGGCTATGCCTAACGACCGGTGAAAGCCGGCGTGATCGTGTTTGGGACACGCCTGCGCCCCTCAGTTCAGGTCAAGCCCGCGGCACCCAATGCCGGGACCAGATATCTGCGAATCCTCCAGCCCCAGCTCTAAACGCGCCGTTAACCTTAATCCGTGATTTACCGGGTCAGTAGTGGCTCAGCGCGGACTGTACCTGCCGCCGCGCATGGATGGCGAATTATGCGGCTGATCGTCGGCACGATAATGGTGTTCGCCTGCGTCTTCGGCAGCTACGCGGCGATGGGCGGTCACCTGCTCGTCCTTTGGCAGCCGTTCGAGTTTGTCATCATCCTCGGTGCAGCGATCGGTGCCTTCATCATCGGCAACACCGGGCCGGTGCTCAAGGCCGTGCCCGCCATGCTGGGCACGCTCGTGAAGGGCCCCAAATACAACCAGCAATCCTATGTCGAACTGCTGGGAATGCAGTATTCCTTGTATAAGCTCGCGAAACAGAAGGGTTCGATGGCGCTCGAGCCGCACATCGAAGATCCGGGCGAGTCGGCGCTGTTCAACGCCTTCCCGACCTTTGCCGCGAACCATCACGCGGTCGAGTTCGTCTGCGACTACATGCGCATGGTGACGCTGGGCGCCAACAACGTCCACGAGATCGACGCGCTCATGGATGAGGAACTGGAGACGCACCACCAGGAGCAGGAGCGTGTCGTTTCGGCCATGCAGGCGCTCGCCGACGGAACGCCGGCGCTGGGCATCGTCGCCGCCGTGCTCGGCGTGATCAAGACGATGGGGGCGATCAAAGAGCCGCCGGAGGTGCTGGGACATCTGATCGGCGGCGCGCTCGTCGGCACCTTCTTCGGCGTTTTCGTCGCCTATGGCTTCTTCGGGCCCATGGCGCAGTCGCTCAAGGGCCTCTTCGAGGCCGAAGCCAAATACTACCTTTCGCTCAAGGCGGGTCTCCTCGCCCATATCGGCGGCCAGCCGCCGGTGATGGCGGTCGAATTTGCCCGCAAGTCTCTGATGAGCGACGTCCGCCCGACCTTCAGCGAAGTGGAAGCGGCAACCGCCGCTCTGCCCGCCCAGAACTGATCCGATATCCGGCAGGGACTCGATGGCCACGATCATCATCAAGAAGGTCAAGAAGGCCGCTCACGCCCACCACGGCGGGGCCTGGAAGATCGCCTATGCGGACTTCGTGACCGCCATGATGGCGTTCTTCCTGCTGATGTGGCTGATCAGCATGACGACGCAGGAGCAGAAGGTCGGTTTGGCGGAATACTTCGCGCCGGCGGCTTTGAGCCCTGCAAGCAGTGGTGCTGGCGGCATCATGTACGGCAAAGCCCTCGACACGTCAGGCAACAAGCCGTCCACGCCCCGCGACGCGGAGCGGGGCTCTGCCGAGCAGGCGGACAAAGCGCGCTCGACCACGCCGGGCCGCGCCGGCGAGCTCGATGCCAGCCAATCGTCCGCCAGCGCGCAGGCCAACTACAGCGCCATAGCTAGCCTCCGGCAGGCACTCCAGACGATGCCCGACATTGCCGAGCTGTCGCATAACATCGTGATCGAGCAGACCAAGGAGGGCGTGGACGTGTCCCTCGTGGACGAGGACGGCCGCTCCATGTTCCGCGAGGGCTCCGTCGACCCCTACGAGCGCACCCGTCGCGTGCTGGAGGCGCTAGCGCCCGCCCTGCGCCGGCTGCCCAATCGCCTGTCCATAACCGGCCACACGTCCGTCGCGCGCCCGGGCTCGGCGCGGGCCGTCGAACCCTGGAACCTCACCGCCGGGCGTGCGCTCTCCGTCCGCGAGATCCTGTCGGGCGCCGGGGTTCCCAACGACAACTTCGCTTCCGTGGTGGGACGCGCCGACACCCAGCCGTCATTCCCCGACAATCCCTACATCGCGCCGAACCGACGGGTGACGATCACGCTGCTCAATGCGAGCCCGCCGGTGCCCCCGAATATTTTCCGCTGACGATAAGGCGCCGCGCCGCCTCAGAGTCCGTTTGAGATCGAGATCGGCGCGGGCCAGCTCGTGCGCCTGGGCGGCGGTCAGGTCGAGAGCCCGAACCGGGACCTCCACGTCATCTGCTGCCGCGAGCGGGATCGCGCACTGCAGAAGATCCAGGCCTTCCGCCACTGGCTCCCGGCGGCGGAGGAGGCGAGCCGGGCCCGACCGCATCCGCCCGCACGCGATGGGCCAGGGTCACGGTGATCCCAGCGCCGGCCTTTGCCGGGCGAGGCTGCCGGTCAGGGGCGCTCGGCAGTGGATGGATCGGGCCCCTGCAAGTGCCAAGGGCGGCGTCCCCCACCCAAGGTCGGGAAGCATTGCTTCCCGACTGCGCCGAGGGCCCGGACAAGATCACTTCAGGCGGGCGGCAGCCCAGGCGATGTGGTCGGCCATGAAGGTCGAGATGAAGAAGTAGGAGTGGTCGTAGCCCTCGCGCATGTTGAGGGTCAGCCCGATCCCGGCCTTCTTGCAGGCCTCTTCCAGCAGCCAGGGGCGCAGGCCGTCCTGCAGGAAGCTGTCGGCGGTCCCCTGATCGACCAGGAATTCGGGGAAGCGCTTGCCGTCCTCGATCAGCGCGGTCGCGTCGTGGGCGCGCCAGGCGGCCGGGTCGGAGCCGAGGTATTTCTCGAACGCGGGCTTCGACCAGCCGGCCGTCGAGGGCTGGGCGATCGGCGCGAAGGCGGAACAGGACTTGAAGCGTTCCGGGTAGGTCAACGCGATGGTGAGCGCCCCGTGGCCGCCCATGGAATGGCCGAGGATGCCCTGGCGGGTCATGTCGGCGGGGAATTCCTTCGCGATGAGGGCCGGCAACTCCTCGGTCACGTAGCTCCACATCTTGTAATTCGTCGCAAAGGGCGCCTGCGTGGCGTCCAGATAGAAACCGGCGCCGGAGCCGAACTGCCAGTTGCCGTCTTCGTCCGGGATACCGGGGCCGCGCGGGCTGGTGTCGGGGGCCACGACGATCACGCCGTGCTCGGCGGCGGCCGCGCGGTACTCGCCCTTGTCCATGACGTTGGCGTGCGTGCAGGTCAGCCCGGACAGGTACCACAGCACCGGGACCGGGCCGGTCTCGGCCTGGGGCGGCACGAACACCGCGAAGGTCATCGGGCATCCCGTGGTCTGCGCGTCGTGCTTGTAGACGCCCTGCGTGCCGCCGTGGGCGCGGGCCTTCGAGACGGTTTCCATCAGCTGTGATCTCCTGCTCGGGCGGCGAGAGCCCCGCTCGGGGCCGGGTCGCGGGCCCGGGGCTTCGAGAGTGCGGGGGACATGCGCCGGGGCGCCCCGGCCTCGCTGGCGGGGAGCCCCGGATCGGTCTTTGTCAGTAGACGACCACGGACCGGATCGACTTGCCCTCGTGCATGAGGTCGAAGCCGTGGTTGATGTCCTCCAGCGGCATGGTGTGGGTGATCAGATCGTCGATGTTGATCTTGCCCTCCATGTACCAGTCGACAATCTTCGGCACGTCGGTGCGGCCGCGGGCGCCGCCGAAGGCCGAGCCCCTCCAGACCCGGCCGGTGACGAGCTGGAACGGACGGGTCGAGATCTCGCGGCCGGCCTCCGCCACGCCGATGACGATCGACTCGCCCCAGCCGCGATGGCAGCACTCGAGGGCCTGGCGCATCACGTGGACGTTGCCGGTGCAGTCGAACGAGAAGTCGGCGCCGCCGCCGGTGAGATCGACGATGGCCTGGACCACCTTGTCGGTGCCGATCTCGCTCGGGTTGATGAAGTCGGTCATGCCGAACTTGCGGGCCATGGCCTGCTTCTCCGGGTTGATGTCGACGCCGATGATCTTATCGGCACCCACCATCCGGGCGGCCTGGAGCACGTTGAGGCCGATGCCGCCGAGACCGAACACCACCACGTTGGCGCCGGGCCACACCTTGGCGGTGTAGATCACCGCGCCGATGCCCGTGGTCACGCCGCAGCCGATGTAGCAGATCTTGTCGAAGGGGGCGTCCTCCCGGATCTTGGCGAGCGCGATGGCGGGCAGGACCGTGAAGTTCGAGAAGGTCGAGCAGCCCATGTAGTGGAACACGGTGCTCGATCCGCCAGAATTGCCGCCCGGGCTGCCGCCGGTGGAGACGCAGGAGAAGCGGCTGGTGCCGTCCGGCATCACGCCCTGGCCCTGGGTCGCCCGGATCGCGGTGCACAGGTTGGTGCGTTGCGACAGGCAGGACTTACAGTTGCGGCATTCCGGCGTGTAGAGCGGGATCACGTGGTCGCCGGGCTTCAGCGTGGTAACGCCGGCACCGACCTCGCGGACGATGCCCGCGCCCTCGTGGCCCAGGATCGCCGGGAACTTGCCCTCGGAATCGAGGCCCGAGAGGGTGTAGGCGTCCGTGTGGCAGATCCCGGTGGCCATCAGCTCGACGAGAACCTCGCCGGCCTTGGGCCCCTCGATGTCGATGGTCTCGATGGTGAGAGGCTTCTTGGCCTCCCACGCGACCGCGGCGCGCGTCTTCATCACGTGTTCCTATTGTCTGGACGATCACGGACGGCGTCGAAGGGCCGACTCTTCGGCGCACCTCGCTCGAGGGCGGCGCACCGAACGGTCCGAAAATCTGCCGCGTGTGTGATGCTTCTCGCGCCGGGATGCAACGTCTGCGTCCGCGTTTCGACCGTGGCGTCCCCGGTCCGGAAGGTCCGGGGAATGGGTCGCATCCGCACCGCGTGCGTCGCGCGCTAACTCCGACCCATGGATCGCACCTTCCCCATGACTCGGAATGCCGGGCTCGACCGCCTCTCCGCCTTCCTGGCGGGGGCCGGCGCCGATTACGCGGCGTCCCGCAACACCGACCGTGGCCCCGGAGTCGAGCCGACCACGTCGGCCCTCTCGCCCTACCTGCGCCGGCGCTTGATCACGGAGGCCGAGGTTGCGGCCGCTGCCGAGCGCGCGTTCGGCGACGGCGGTGCCGACAAGTTCGTCTCCGAGGTGTTCTGGCGAACCTACTTCAAGGGCCACCTGGAGACCCACCCGGCGGCCTGGACCGGCTACCTCGCCCTGGCCGCGGCGGACCGGGAGCGGCTCGCCGCCGAGCCCGGGCTGCACCGGATCTACGCACAGGCGGTCGAGGGCCGGACCGGTATCGACGGCTTCGACGACTGGGCCCGCGAACTCGTCGAAACCAACTGGCTGCACAACCACGCCCGGATGTGGTTCGCGTCGATCTGGATCTTCACCCTGCGCCTGCCGTGGGCGCTCGGCGCCGACTTCTTCATGCGCCACCTCGTCGACGGCGACCCGGCGAGCAACACGCTGTCCTGGCGCTGGGTGGCCGGCCTGCACACACGGGGCAAGCACTACGTCGCCCGCTCCGAGAACATCCGGCGGTACACCGACGGTCGCTTCGACCCCGCCGGCCTCGACGCGTATCCGGACGCCCTCGACGAGGCGATGCCGCCCCGCGAAGTGGCGCTGCTGCGGGCCGATGCCGGACCGACCGGTGATATCGCGCTGCTGCTGCACCTCGACGACCTGCATCCGGAGAGCCTGCCCTTGGCCGGCGCCCGCGTCGTCCGCGTCGGCGGCCTGCTGGCCCACGCCCCCGGTGCGTCCGATCGGGTCCGCGCGGCCGACGCGGCAGCGATGGCCGATGCCCTGGACCGTTCGGCGGCGCATTTCGGCTGCACGGCGCGGCTGGTCGACCGCGACTGGGCCGGCGACCATCCCGTGGTCACGGCTTGGGCTCCGGTGGGGCCGTCCGCCGATGCTCTACCCGACGGTTGCATCCGGGTCCGTCGCCGATGGGACGAGACGGCGTGGCCGAAATCGACGCGTGGCTATTCCCGCCTCCGCTCGGCCATTCCCGCGGTGCTGACGGCATTCGAATGCGCATGAGCCCGCCGCCTATCTTTGCCTCGGGCCCCTGCCGGTGACGACGGCGTGAGGGAGAACGACCCGCGTGCGCGCTGGTCGGCGATCCCGCCGTCCGACGATGTGGGTGCGACCCGCGGCCGGATTCGCGCAGCGCGTGGATCGTCCGTCCGCGACAAGGCATCAGGCGTGCTCCGGGCGGCCACACCACCTTGGCTGTGCCGATCCAACGCGTGAGACGCCGTCCGCCCCGTAATCGGAAGCCCTGTGAGCCGACCGCTTCACGGCGGTCGCCGAGCGTCAAATCCGCGCTATCGGCCTCCCGCGCGGGCGGATGCCGGAGCCAAACGCATCGGTGAGTGGACAGGCATCGTCGCCGCCCGCAGATTCGGCCGCATTCCCGGGCGCCCGACGCCCGACCTCTCCCTGGTCGATCCTCGTATGGTCCATACCGGCTACAGCCCGGCCCTCGTGGCGCTCTCGATCGTGATCGCGGTGTTCGCATCCTATGCGGCGCTCGATCTCGGGGCGCGCATCCGCCGGCCCGATTTCGGCCCGCGCTGGGCCTGGGGCGCCGCCGCCGCGGTCGCCATGGGCGGCGGCATCTGGGCCATGCACTTCGTCGGGATGCTCGCCTTCGAGATGGGCATGCCGGCGCGGTACGACCTCGGCACGACCGTCCTGTCGCTGGTGATCGCGGTGGGCAGCACGGCGGCGGCCTTTGCCTGGGTGGCGCGGGCGGGCACCGCCACCGCGTCGCTGCTCGTGGCCGGCACGGCGATGGGCCTCGGCGTGGCCGCGATGCACTATACCGGCATGGCCGCGATGCGGGTTCCGGGGAACATGGCCTACGACCCGCGGATCGTCGCCGTGTCGGTCGCCATCGCGGTCAGCGCGGCGACCGCCGCCCTGTGGCTCACCTTCCGGCGCAACCGCCCCTGGCAGAAGCTCATGGCCGCCTGCGTCATGGGTCTGGCGGTCGCCGGCATGCACTACACCGGCATGGCGGCGGCGACCTTCACCGCCGAGGAGGCGGGGGCCCACGCGGCCCACGCGGCCACCCTGTCCACCGGTCAGCAGGACCTCGCCCTGGCGGTGGCCGGCGTCACCTTCGTCGTGCTGTTCCTGGCGATGATGGCGGGTTCGCTTGACCAGCGGCGCACCCAGCGGCGCCTGCACGTCAGCGAAGCGCGCTTCCGCTCCGCGGTCCGCGCCGTCGATGGCGTGATGTGGACGACGGATGCCGGCGGCGACTTCATCGAAGAGCAGCCGGGCTGGGAGCAGATCACGGGGCATACCTTCGCCGAGTACCGCGGGCGCGGCTGGGCGAAAGCGATCCATCCGGAGGACCTCCCCGAGACGAACCGGATCTGGCTGGAGGCGGGCCGGACGGGCGGCGCCTACGCGGTGGAACATCGCGTCCGCGCGTCGGACGGCGGCTGGCGGCACTATGCGGTGCGCGCCGTACCCGTGCGGGATGCGGACGGGGCGATCCGCGAATGGGTCGGCGTCCATGCCGATGTCAGCGCCCGTCACGCCCACGAGGCCGCCCTGCGGGACGCCCGGGATGCGGCCGAGGCCGCCAACCGCGCCAAGAGCGCGTTCCTCGCCAACATGAGCCACGAGCTGCGCACGCCGCTCTCGGCGGTCATCGGCTACGCCGAGATGCTTCAGGAGGAAGCGGAGGATCTCGGGCAGGACACGTTCCAGGCCGATCTCGGCAAGATCCGCTCGAACGCCCAGCACCTCCTCGGGCTGATCAACGACGTGCTCGATCTCTCGAAGGTCGAGGCCGAGAAGATGGACGTCTTGGCCGAGAACGTCGCCGTCGAGGCCTTCGTGCGCGACGCCGCCGCGACCGTCGAGGGTCTCGTGGCCAAGAAGGGCAACCGCCTCGTTCTCGACCTCGCTCCGGACCTCGGCCAGGCACAGACCGATGCGGTGAAACTGCGCCAGTGCCTGTTCAACCTGCTCGGCAACGCCGCCAAGTTCACCGAGGGCGGGACCGTGACGTTGCGGGTCCGGCGCGAGCCCGGACCCGACGGTGACCGGCTGACCTTCGCCGTCTCGGATACCGGCATCGGCATGACGCCGGGGCAGCTCGCCGGGCTGTTTCAGAGGTTCGTGCAGGCCGACGGGTCGACGACGCGCAAGTACGGCGGCACGGGACTGGGCTTGGCCTTGACCAAGGCCTTCGCCAATCTGATGGGCGGCGACGTCTCCGCGGACAGTGCCGAGGGTCGGGGCACGACCTTCACGCTCACCCTGCCCGCGATGATGCCCGGGCCCGAGATCGCGGATGGGCATCTCCCGGCCGTTCACGCGGGCACGGCGGAGGGCACGCGCGGGCTGGTCCTCGTCGTCGATGACGAGTCCAGCCAGCGCGAATTGATGATCCGATTTCTGACCCGGCAGGGCTTTGCGGCCCATGCTGCGCTCGACGGGCGGTCGGGTCTCGAACTCGCACGCCGGCTGCAGCCCGTCGCGGTGCTGCTCGACGTGATGATGCCGGAGATGGACGGCTGGGCCGTGCTGGCCGCGCTGAAGCACGACGACGCCACCCGCGACATCCCTGTGATCATGGTCAGCTTCGTGGCCGACGCCGCGCTCGGTGCCGCGCTCGGGGCGACCAGCTCGCTCGCGAAGCCGGTGGATTGGAGCCGCCTGAAGGGGGTGCTCGACCGGATCGGCGCGGGTGCGGGCGACGTCCTGGTGGTGGACGACGACGCCGAGATGCGCCGCCGCCTCCGGACCGTGCTGGGGCGACAGGGGTTCGCGGTTCGGGAGGCCGGCGACGGGGCCGAGGCCCTGGCCAGCGTGCGCGCGGCCCGCCCGAGCCTCGTGCTCCTCGACCTGACCATGCCGGTGATGGACGGCTTCACGTTCCTGCGCGCCCTGCGGGCGATGCCGGGCGGCGACGAAGTTCCGGTGGTCGTCCTCAGCGCCCGCGACGTCTCGGAGGAAGAACGTCATGATTTGTCCGCGGCCGACCGGATTTTGCGCAAGGGCGACGCCAGCTTGCAGGACGTTGCCGCGGAGGTCAGCCGGCTCGGCCGACTGACCCCGTCCATCCCGGTGACTTCGACGGGCGGTTGATCGAAACCCAGGGCCTACGTCCCTCGACAAACGGTATCGCCGGGGTGCCCTTTGCCGGGACGGTCCCGGGGCACCGCCGCCCTTCTGGCCGGAACCAGAACGCTGGCAGCGCCGGTTGAGGCGAAACCAGCGCCCCCGCCCCATCGGACACGTCGGACGGATAGGCAGGGCGATCCAGGCTCACGCCCCAGGATGCACAACCCCGGCATCTCGCTCACAGCACGCACTGGTCAAACGGCTTCAGCACTATGATATGTGAAAGAACCGGCAAGGAAAGCATGATGCGCTGAGGTCATGCGATCCAGGGCAAATAATATATCCTAATCTTTTAGGATCTGGGCTTTGCTATAGTCCTATATTCAGTGTCAATTTGCTCGAACTATCATTGACATAGTTCAGCATAGGCATTCGATGCCGTGGGCTGTGTCACGGTAAAGACGGGGGTGCCTCAAAAGTCCTCGTCTGCCTTTCGGTTCGCGCGTTCCTGCGAATGACCTGAGGGGGTTGGCCGAAGGAACGGATGAAGGATCTCCGCATCCGCTCGCGGTCGGCGAAACCGGTTTCCTGTGCGACCACGTCGATGGGCAAACGTCCCTCCTCCATCATGGCACGGGCGGCTTCCAGACGAAGGTGCTCGACCGCCTTGGCCGGGGACTGGCCGGTCTCCTGCCGGAAGACACGACTGAACTGGCGCGGGCTGAGCCGAGCCGCATCCGCCAATTCATCCACCGACAGCTCCTTGCGCAGGTTCGCTCTCGCATAGGAGAGGGCAACCTGGATGCGGTCGGATTTCGGCTGAAGTTCCAGCAACTCCGAAAACTGCGATTGGCCGCCCGACCGTCGGTGATAGACCACCAGCTTCTTCGCGATGCCCTTTGCCATCTCCGGGCCGAGATCGTCCTCGACCAACGCAAGCGCGAGGTCGATACCGGCGGTCATGCCGGCAGATGTCCAGACGTTTCCATCCGTGATGAAGATGCGATCATCGTCCACCTTCACCTTCGGATAAAGGCGCTCGAGCTCACGGGCATGTGCCCAGTGCGTCGTCGCCCTGCGCCCGTCGAGCAGACCCGCCTCCGCCAGCACGAATGCCCCGGTGCAGGTGGCGGCAACACGTCTTGCGAGCCCTCCCGCCCGACGAACGTGCTGGACGAGACCGGGTGACGACGGACCGACGTCGAGGGTCCCCACGACGATCAGCGTATCGAAAGTCCGCTCCCCGAATGGCTCGGTGTCCATGGTCAGCCCTATCGAGGTCCTGATCGGGCCGCCGCGCTCCGAGAGGAACGACGTCCGGTAGACCTCGTGACCCCGCGTCATGTTCGCGAGCTCGAAGGCGGTCAGGCCCCCAAGGTTCATGACCTGGAAATCCGGGAAGAGAACGACGCCGATGTCTCGCATGGGATGCAGCCCCCGACCCGTGACCTAAAAGGTGGCAAATACGACATATGGGATATCCATTCGGACGTCTAGGTTCCGGCAGTCCGCTTCCGCCGCGACAGACATCGATGGAGATCGTCATGCTCGACACGAAGAACCTTGGTACGGCCCTCATCACCGGCGCCTCCTCCGGCATCGGGGCGATCTACGCCGACCGCCTCGCGGCCCGCGGCCATGATCTGGTCCTCGTCGCCCGGAACAAGGAGCGGCTCGACGCCGTCGCCGACGACCTGAGACGTCGCCATGGGCGCAACGTGCGCATCATGGCCGCCGATCTCACCGCGGCGGCAGAGCTTGCTGAAGTCGAGGGCCTGCTGCGCGACGACGCCAGCATCACGACGCTCATCAACAATGCGGGATTCGGTGCAGCCGGTCCCCTGCTCGGATCCGACGTCGAACGCATGGTCGAGATGATCGCCATCAACGTCACGGTTCCCACCCGCCTGACCTACGCCGCCGTACCAGGGCTGGTGGCGCGTGGCGGGGGCACGGTGATCAACATCGCCTCCATCGTGGCGATTGCGCCGGAACTCCTCAACGGCGTCTACGGCGGCTCGAAGGCCTTCGTTCTCGCCTTCTCGCAGTCGCTGCGGAAGGAGCTGTCGGACAAGGGCGTCAGGGTTCAGGCGGTGTTGCCCGGGGCGACGGCCACGGAATTCTGGGAGATCGCCGGGAGCCCGGTGAGCAACCTCCAGCCGAGCTGGGTGATGTCGGCCGCGGACATGGTCGATGCCTCCCTCGCCGGCCTCGATGCGGGTGAGTTCGTCACGATCCCCTCCCTCCCGGAGGCGGCGGATTGGGAGGCCTACGAGGCGGCCCGCCAGGCGCTCATGCCGAACCTGTCCGCAGCCAAGCCCGCGTCCCGCTACGCGCCCCGTCGCGTCGCCGCCTGAGCGGGCGGCCGGAACATCGGACCGTTCCCGATTCCGAATGTCCGAAGCCGTCCGCCAATCCGGCACACGGCGCGAACCCGTCGGCAATGCCTCGCTCGGCCAATGGAAATCACATCATGACAACGAAACCGCCGGTCTCCGCACATGCGGATGATTGGATCTACACACGCCGCTGGCTCAAGGCGGGCGAGACCGCCTTCGCGACCCTGAAGGACGGAACCCGCATCCGTTACGTCCGGGTCGGAGAGGGACCGGACCTCGTCCTCACACATACCGTGCGGACGCAACTGGATATCTTCCAATTCGTGATTCCGCTGCTGTCCGAACACTTCACGGTCTACGCCCTCGACCTGCCGGGGTTCGGATGGTCGGACCTCAAACCCGACAGCGAGAAGGACGAACCCACCCTTCGGGCCCAGCTCAAGGAATTCCTGCAGGTCCTTGGCATCGAACGCCCGATCCTGGCCGGCGAGTCGATCGGGGCGACCCTATCCCTCTCACTCGCCGCTGAACTCGGCGACAGGGTTGAACGGGTGGTGGCGTTCAACACCTACGACTACCTGCCCGGCCTGGAACGCGCCAACCTCCTCGCCTCGATTATCATCAAGGGCGTGCGCGCACCGATCGTCGGTCCGATCTTCGCGTCGAAGGAGAACCGAGCGATCACCGGCGGCATCATCAGGGGAGGCTTCCATGACCCGAAGACATTGCCCGATGACCTGCTCGACGAATATTCCCGCGTCGGCAACCGCCCCGGATACGGGAAAGGTATGAGACGGCTTCTCAAGTCGCTGCCAAGCTTCGTCGCGGCACGTCCGCGATACCGCTCGATCAGGGCGCCGGTGACGCTGGTCTGGGGCGACAGCGATTGGTCCTCCCGAGAGGATCGCGCCGGCGTCGAGCGAAGCGTCCCGTCACCGAAGGTCATAACCCTCGAACGCACGGGCCATTTCAGCGCCGTCGAACGCCCCCGGGACTGGGCGGACATCATCATCGCGGCGGCGACGCGGTGAGCCTCGGTCATGTCGGTGCCAACGGGTCCGTCACCGTGAGCATGAACAGGCCCATCGGCGTCGATTTCGGCGATGTCCCCGCGTGGCAAGCTCTCGCCTCACTCCGTCAGGTCCATCCATGAACGGTCTCAGGGTCGGCCGACTTTCGCGCCGCGTGGCTTTGTTTGTCGGCGCAGCCTTCATCGCGTCCCGGGGCATCGGCCGTGTCGCCGCCATCCCTTCGAAACCCTCAGGAGTTTCACCCTTGCCAGCGCAACTCGACGCGACCGAAGTCGCGATGCAGCACGTCACGATCCATGCCACCAAGCCGTTCGAGGCGGTACGGATAGCCCTCGAAGCGGCCCTACCACCCCTCGACCATTCCTATGAGGAGTTCCTCCGGTCCGGCAACGCGACGGAAGCGCGGGACCGTATGGAGCGACTGGCGCCACTCTCCATATTCGGCATGCGGGACCATGGCAGCCTGCTCCTGGTGGCCGGGTCCCGACAGAAGGCGATCCAATACGACATCGGCAATCCGCTGACGGCCTCACGGATGACGCGGCATGTCCTCTCCGCCGCGCTGTACGCCCCCATCAGAGTGCTTCTGCGCGAGGCGGCTGACGGTAACGCGGCCTTCGAATATGATCGCCCCAAGACGAGCTTCGGCCAATTCAGCGACAAGGACGTCGATGCCGTCGCCGACGAGCTCGATCGGCGGCTGCGCGAGACCCTGTTGGCGGCGGCATCCTGACCCGCAGCGGATCAGACCGCCTCCAGCGCGAGGGCGATACCTTGCCCCCCGCCGATGCAGCGGGTGACCAATCCACGGCGGATGCCGTCCCGGCGCATGGAATGGAGCAGGCGGGTCGTCAGCACCGCACCGGTCGCGCCGATCGGATGCCCGTGGGCGATGGCACCGCCCTCGACGTTGACGATGTCCTCGGGCAGGCCGAGTTTCTTGGCCACGGTCAAGGGAACGACGGCGAAGGGAACGACGGCGAAGGCCTCGTTGATCTCGACGCGCGCGACGTCGCCGAGCGACCAGCCAGCGCGCTCCAGGGCCTGACGAACGGCTGGCACGGGGCCGAGGCCGACTATGCCATCGGGAAGCGCGCGGAGGCATGGCGCGCGCGATGTTTGGATCGCGTCCCTGATCCCGTCGATCCGGGCTTTCGGGGCGGGAACTCTGCGGTCTCGGCGTCCGTGCCCGTGAATGTCAGCCGGCGACCGAGGAATGCGCCGCCTGGAGCAGGTCATTCGCCAGCTCCTCGTCGCTGACGGCCCGTGCCAACACGACGGCTCCGACGAGCATCGACAGCGTTGCGAGGGACTTTTGCCGCCGGCGCTCCCGCGATGCCTTCGGCGTCAGGTTGGCGAGGATGGAGGCCAGACGCTCGACACCCTGCGTGAACCGGGCCCGAACGGGGCTGCCCGGCGCTTCCCGCGAGATGTCGTTGGCCAGGGCCGCGAGGGGACACCCCTTCCCGGGTGTCTTGACGTGCGCAAGAGACAGGTAGTTCGTGAGGATGGCGTCCACGTCCCCGCGCCGGTCCTCGTTGACTGCGGCGTCGAACGCCTCGGCGGCCAGCGCCTCCTTGTTGGCGAACTGGCCGTAGAAGCCGCCATGGGTCAGGCCGGCGGAGGCCATGATGTCGGCGACGCCGACGCCGTGCAGGCCACGCTCACGGAACAGGGTCGCCGCGACCTCGACGACGCGCTGACGGTTGAGCTTGGCCTGCTCCTGCGAAACTCTCGGCATACCCTGATCCTTCGATCTTCCGACGTTCTGTATAGATGAAACGCGTCATCTAAAGAAGGGCGGACCCTCCGGCGTTCCCGCGACACCTCCGGGAGACGACAAGCGACCGGCCGGCGCAGGGGGGCCGGAGCGCAGGCCGGTCGTCGTCCCACACGCCCGGTCGCCCGGCGCGCGATCCTGGGATGTCCCTCGGGTGGGACACGAACGTCTTCCGTCGCTTCAAGACTCGGCCGGGAGCGGCATCGCGCCGGAACCGGCTGCGGCTCCGTCCTTGCGGGGTTCCCGCGCCACCCGGAACCACAGGGCGTAGAGCGCCGGCAGGAACAGGAGCGTCAGCAGGGTCCCGACGCCGACGCCGCCGATCAGCACGTAGGCCAGGGCCCCCCAGAACACCGAGTGGGTCAGCGGAATGAAGGCCAGCATCGCGGCGGCCGCGGTGAGGATCACCGGACGGGCCCGCCGCACCGTCGACTCGACGATGGCCTCGTAGTTCGACAGGCCCGAGGCGCGGTCGTGATGGATCTGATCGACGAGGATCAGCGTGTTGCGCATCAGGATGCCCGACAGGGCGATCAGCCCCAGGATGGCGTTGAAGCCGAAGGGTTGGTGGAAGGCGAGGAGCGTCGGCACCGCCCCCACGAGGCCCAGCGGCGCGGTGGCGAAGACCATGAACATGGTCGTGAACGACCGGACCTGAATCATGATGACCGTCAGCGTGACGATGAGCATCAGCGGGAACACCGCCACCAGGGCGTTCATCGCCTTGGCGCTCTCCTCCACGGCCCCGGCCGTGTCGATACGGTAGCCCGGCGGCAGCTTGGCCTTGATCGCGTCGAGCCGGGGAAAGATCTGCGCGTGGACATCCGGCGGCTGCTTGCCGTCGAGGACGTCGCCCTGGACGCGGATATAGGTCTCGCGGTTGTAGCGCTTGAGCACCGCGTCCTCGCTGCGGCTCTCCAGGCGGGCGACCTGCGAGACCGGCACCTGCCGCCCGTCATGCGTGGTCAGGGTCAGGTCGCCGATCTCCCCGAGGGAACGGCGCTCCGGCCCGGGGCTGCGCAGCAGCACATCGACGGTGCGCAGGTTCTCGCGGACCTGGGTCGCGGGCGTCCCGGTGAGGTAGCTCTGGAGCTGCTGGCCGGCCTCCTTGGGGGTCAGGCCGATCAGGCGCAGGCGCTCCTGATCGAGGGCAAGATGCAGGCTCGGGGTCCTGTCGCCCCAGTCGAGGTGGACGAGCCGCATGTTGGGGTTGGCCATCATGACGTCGCGGACCTCCTCGGCGATGCCGCGGATCACCTCGGGGTCGGGTCCGACCACCCGGAAGGCGACGGGGAAGCGGATCGGCGGCCCGAACACGATCTGGAGCACCCGCACCCGCGCCTCGGGGAAGAGCCCGTCGCTCACGAGCGTGCGCAGCTTGATCCGGAGCGCGTCGCGGGTGGCCGCATCGGCGGTCTGGACGACGATCTGCGCGAAGGCGGGGTCGGGCAGTTCGGGATCGAACGAGAGCACGAAGCGCGGCATGCCCTGGCCGATATAGCTGGTGATCGCCCGCGCCTCCGGCAGCGCGCGCACGGCCGCCTCGACCTTCCGGACGCTGGCCTCGGTGGTGGCGAAGGCGGACCCGGTGGGCAGGGTCACCTCGACGATCAGTTCGGGACGCTCGGAGTTCGGGAAGAATTGCTGCTCGACCTTGCCCATGCCGACCACCGCGAGGGCGAACAGCGCCACGGTGACGCCGGCCGCCAGCCACTTGTGGTCGACGGAGGCTCTCACGATCCGACGCAGGCGCCGGTAGTTCTTCGTGGCGTAGATCGCGGCGTGGCCGCCTTCGACGCGCTTGATGTTCGGCAGGAGCTTGACGCCGAGATAGGGCGTGGCGGTCACGGCCACGATCCAGGAGACGATCAGGGAGAAGCCAACCACCCAGAAGATGTTGCCGGCATACTCGCCCGCCGTCGAGGCCGCGAAGCCCACCGGCAGGAATCCCGCGATGGTGACGAGGGTGCCGGTGAGCATCGGCGCGGCGGTGGCGCTCCAGGCATGGGTGGCCGCCTCGATCCGGTCCGCGCCCTCCTCCATGCGCACCACCATCATCTCGATGGCGATGATGGCGTCGTCCACCAGCAGGCCGAGGGAGATGATCAGGGCGCCGAGCGTGATGCGGTCGAAGTCGCGGCCGGTCACCATCATGACCACGAACACGGCGGCGAGGGTCAGGGGCACCGCGAGCGCGACCACGAGGCCGACCCGGAAGCCGAGCGCCACCAGGCTGACCACGATGACCACCGAGAGCGCGGTGAAGAACTTCACCATGAATTCGTGGATGGCCTCGTCGATCACCTTGGCCTGATCGGTGATCTTGGTGAACGCGACGCCCGTCGGCAACGCGTGGTGGATCGCCACCTCCTCGGTGTTCAGGGCCGCGCCGAGGGCGAGGCCGTTGAATCCCGGCTTCATCACCAGCCCGAGCATCAGGGCGGGCTCGCCGTCGTTGCGGATCGCGAACACCTTCGGGTCCTCATAGCCGCGCTTGACCTCCGCGATGTCGCCGAGCTTGAGGCTGCGGTCGCCGGCCGCCACCGGCAGGTCGCGGATCGCGTCGAGGCTGTCGAGGGTGCCGTCGAGGCGCAGGTAGACCCGCGGGCCGGTGGTCTCGACGAAGCCCGCCGGCGTCACGTCGTTCTGGTTGCCGAGGGCCGCGAGCAGCTGCTGTCCGGTGATGCCCAGCGTTGCGAGGCGCTGGTACGAGATCTCGACGAAGATCTTCTGGGCCTGCTCCCCCAGGATGTTGATCTTCTCGATGCCGGGGACGCGCAGCAGGCGCTGCCGCAGATCCTCGGCCGCGAGCACGAGATGCCGGTGCGGCATATCCCGGGCCTGGAGGGCGTACAGGGCGAAGTAGACGTCGGAGAACTCGTCGTTGAACAGCGGCCCCATCACCCCGCGCGGCAGGGTGGGGGCCTGGTCGGAGAGCTTCTTGCGGGCCTGGTAGAACTCCCCCTGCAGCTTGGCCGGCGGCATGCTGTCCTTGAAGTAGACCTTCATAAGCATCAGGCCGGGCCGGACCGTGGTCTCGACCCGGTCGTAATAGACGAGCTCCTGCAGGCGCTTCTCCAGCGGGTCGGCCACCTGCCGCTGGATCTCCGAGGTGGTGGCGCCGGGCCAGGCGGCGGAGACCGCCATCGTCTTGACCGTGAAGGCCGGATCCTCGGCGCGGCCGAGCCTCTGGAACGCGAAGACGCCGGCGGCGGTCACCGCGATGATCAGGAAGAGCGTGACGGCCCGCTCCCGGACCGCCAGGGCGGAGAGGTTGAACCCGGTCATCGCGCGACTCCCGTCAGGCTCGGGGGGGCCTGCCGCACCGTCTGGCCGGCCTTGAGGAGATGGGCGCCGAGCGACACGATCCGGTCGCCCGGCTGGAGGCCGGACACGACCTCGGCCGCCTCTTCCGACATGCGGCCCAGGGCGACCGGCTGCTGGGTGACGGTCCTGGTGTCGGTGTCGAGCTTCCAGACCGCCGAACCGTGCCCGATGTCGAAGAGGGCGCCGAGCGGCACGTCGACCGACGCCGCGCGTCCGGACTCCGCCGGCTTGAGCCGGAGCGTCACGGTCGCCCCGAGCGGCGCATCCTCGCCGCCGCCCGAGAGGATGTAGCGCCCCCGGTAGGTCCGGGTGGCCGGGTCGGCGGTGGCCGAGAGCTCGCGCAGCCGGGCCGGATAGGTCGCCTCGCCCTCGGCATAGAGCGTCGCCGAGGCCACGCCCCGGGCCAGGCGCCGGCTCGCCTCGGGCAGGAAGACCTCCGCCTCGCGGGCGCCGTCGCGGGCCAGCTTGACCACGGTCTGGCCGGCGGCGACCACCTGACCGGGCTCGGTCGGGACCTCCATCACGACGCCGTCGGCATCGGCCTGGAGTTCGGAATAGCCGGCCTGGTTGGAGATTTGGCTCGCCTGGGCCTCCGCATTGGCGAATTGGGCGATGGCGGCATCGGCCGCGGCCTTGTTCTGGTCGTAGGTCTGTTTCGAGGTCCAGCCATCCCCGACGAGCTTGCGGCTGCGCTCCTCGTCGGCCTTGGTCTTGATCATCTGCGCCCGGGCCGCCTCGACCGAGGCGCGCGCCGCGTTGAGCGCCAGGGTGAAGTCGGTCCGGTCGAGGCGCATCAACGGCTGCCCGAACCGGACGTGGTCCCCCGGATCGACGAGGCGCTCGAAGATCTTGCCGCCGACGCGGAAGCCGAGATTGCTCTCGGTGCGCGCGCGGATGACGCCGGTGTAGCGCGCGACAGCCCCGGTCCCGGGGGCGACCGCGACGGTCTGGACCAGCGGCGGCTCAGGGGTCACGGCGGTCTCGGCCGGCGAGCACGCCGCCAGGGCCAGACCTGTGAGACCCAGGATTATTCTCGCATCCATCATCGGCCCGCGAGCTCCGCTTGCATCGGCATCAAATATTATGACAATCATCTATTATGGCACGGATGCCGCGTCAAGGGCGACGGCGGTGCCGTGTCGCGATGCGGTCGCTCTTTTGCCAATCCAGGGATGCGCGTTGGACGGACGAACGGATGGTCATCGATGTCCGCCCGGATCCCTGGCCCTGGGGAGCGTCCGGCGACCGGCCTGTGAGGCGGGCCGAACGACATCATGACGGGTCAAGGACCGGATCTGTCCGTCATGATCGAAGGACCATGACCCCTGAAAAACACGCTCAGGATTTCGCCGGGGCGGGATAGTCGTCGGCTCGGCCCGTGACGGGTCGGGAGGCCGGACCCGGGGGCAGCCACGCGCCGAAGGCCAGCGATGCGGCGTTACCCGTTCCCATCGCGGCCAGTCCGAGACCGAGGGCGAGGAAGAGGCCGTTCGTCCCCCCGCCGAGGCGGAGCGCCAGGGCGCCGCCGCCGAGGGACACGAGGACCCGGAGGATGCCGGAAGCCAGGGGCCAGCCGACGCGGCCGGCACCCTGTGCGGCGAAGTACAGCGCCAGGCCAAAACCGAAGAAGCCGTAGAAAGGCCCGACGATGCGCAGGTACGCAGCCCCTGTCGCCAGCATCGCGGCATCGTCGCCGAACAGGCGCAGCCACGCATCCGGCTCCAAGGCCGCGGCGATGCCCAGCACCTCCGTGACGCATCCCGAGAGGATCGCCCCGGTCCAGGCCGCGCGTCGCGCGCGATCGACGGCGCCGGCACCCGCCGCCGTGCCGACCATGGCCGAGAGCGGGGCGCCGAAGCCGAACACGATCGGGACCAGGAGATATTCGAGGCGCACGCCGGTGCCGTAGCCGGCGACCGCTCCCGGTCCCTGCAGTCCCACGAGACCGGTCGCCGTCGCGATGGTGACGTTGGTGGTGACGGTGACGAGCGCCGAGACCATGCCGACCCGGAGGATCGAGCCGAGCGCGGCACCGGACAGCGCCGGTGGGCGCAGGGGCGGCCGGAGCACGCCGCGCCCCGACCAGAGGTAGGTGGCGAAGATCGCCACGCCGACAGCGTAATAGGCGAGCACCGCGACGCCACCACCGAAGATGCCGAGCTGTGGGATCGGCCCCCAGCCGAAGATCAGGGCCGGCGACAGGGGGACGAGCGCGACCGCTCCCCCGCACGTCACGGTGGCCGGCAGGGTCATGTTGCCGGTACCCCGGATCACCGCGGCGAGCGCATTGAACAGCCAGACCAGCAACGCCCCCGAGAACACGACGGCGGAATAGGTCGTGGCCGCATGGAGAGAACCGCCCGTGCCGCCCATGGCCCGGTACAGGGCAGGCCCGAACGCCAGTGCCGACGCCGTGGTGAGGACGCCGAGGGCCGCCGCGATGGCCATCGCATGCCATACCAAGCCGTTCGCCTCGTCCTGGCGACCGCCGCCGAGCGAACGCGAGATCGCCGAGAGGATCCCGCCGCCGATCGCACCGGCGGACACCATCTGCACGAACATCAGGATCGGGAACACCAGGGCCATGCCCGCGAGGGCGTCGGTGCCGAGCTCGGCCACGAAGTAGGTCTCGATCAATCCCACCGAGGCCTGCACCACCGACATCAGGACGTTCGGGGCTGCGAGGCGCAGCAACGTCGGCGTGACCGGATCGTGAAGCAAGGCACGTGTGCGCGCGTCCATCGTGTGACCTCGACGGCGATGGGTCCCGGCCCCGCGACAAGGCGGCGATGGCCTGCATCCCGAACCGGACCTATAAAGATGCATATGCAAGTTTTAAGCGCTTGCATAGGCATCCTCTCAAGCGGACGGGGCAAACCGGTGGCCCAGCCTGTGTCGGGAAAGGGCGGCGCGTGTACCCGGCCGCGCGATCGCGATAGGACGCGACCATGACCGACGATCCCAGCACCTGCAGCAACGCCGTCCTGCGGCAGGCCATGCGCCGCATCGGCCAGCTCTACGACGACGCCCTCGCGCCAAGCGGCTTGCGCGCCACGCAACATGGATTGCTCGCGACGGTTCGGACGATGGGCGCGCCGACGATGCGTGAACTGGCCGAACGAGCGGTCATGGACCTGTCCGGCCTCAGTCACACCCTGAAGCCGTTGACGCGGGACGGCTATCTTCAGCTCATGCCCGATCCGCGGGATCGTCGCGCCCGACGTATCACGCTAACCGAGAAGGGCGAGAACAAGCTCGCCGAGACGGCGAAGCTATGGCGCGGGGCCCAGGATCGTTTCGAAGCGGTCTTCGGCAAGGAGCGAGCGGTCGCACTCAAGGCCGAGTTGGGATTCCTGATCTCGCCGGCATTCCAGGACGCGTTCAATAAAGCCGGGACGGAGACGGCAACCAGCACGTGCTGAGCGACCGGCTGGTATGACGGTGCGGCGGCGTCCATCCGCCCGCACAGGGTCCTCGGTGATCCAACGCCGGCATACAAATCTTGCCCAGCGCCGCAAAGCGACGGCATCGCCCGCCGAGCGTGAGGGCGGCTCAGTCGTGGCGGTCGATCCGCAACCCGGCGCATGGGCGCTGCCGGGCCAGCGTGAGACCCGGATCACGCCGCAGGCGTTCCCCGTGCGGAAGCCCGCCTCCGCCCCCACCGATCACCCCCGCCCCGCCGCATTCGCCCTCCGGGTCGCCGCGGCTTTTTTCGCGGATGCCGAGCGCTGTTCCGCCGTCCGGCCCGCGGAGACCGCCCCGCCCTGGTGGGCCGCCGGATGTCCGGTCGCCTTGCCCCGGCCCGAGCCGCCGGGCTTCTTGCCGCCGCCGTCGTCCTTGTTGACGGTCGCCCAGGCGCGGGCTTCGGCCTCGGTCTCGGGGACGCCGCGGGCCTCGTAGGACTCGGCGATATGCGCGGCCTTGCGCTTCTGCTTGTCGGTGTATTTCGCCTTGTCGCCCTGCGCCATCGCCCGTCTCCCGAAATTCAGCTCACCCCGGTCGGCCCGTCGAGGATCGCCCGCACGCGGCGGACCAGCTCGGTGCGCCGGTAGGGCTTGTTGAGGAGATCGAACTCCGAGCCGCCGATATCGGTTCGCTCCAGGCTCGCCTCCGCGTAGCCGGTGGCGAGCAGCACCTTGAGCTTGGGCTGGCGCCGTACGGCCTCCCGGGCGAGCAGCACGCCGTTCATGCCGCCGGGCATGATCAGGTCGGTGAACAGGAGGTCGACCCGCTCGCTGGAATCCAGGATCTCCAGGGCCTCGCGGGCATTGCCGGCCATCAGGGTCACGTAGCCGAAATCCCGCAGGATGGTGCGGGCGACCTCGGCCACGTCCGCGCGGTCGTCGACGATCAGGATCGTCTCGGTGCCCTGCCGGTCCACGGACCGCAGGGACACCTTGGGGGGCGTGTTGACGGCGCCGTCGGTGGCCGGGAACGAGAGGCGCACGGTCGTGCCGGCACCGACCGCGGATTCGATCTGCGCCGCGCCGCCCGACTGCTTGGCGAAGCCGTAGACCGTGGAGAGGCCGAGGCCGGTCCCCTTGCCCTCCTCCTTGGTGGTGAAGAACGGGTCCATCACCCGGGCCAGCACGGCCTGCGGGATGCCCGTGCCGGTGTCCCGGATCGCGATGCTGACGTAGCGGCCGTCGCGGAGCGCCCCGATCTCCCGGTCGCGGAGGGCGACCTCGATGTTCTCCGTGGAGATCCGCACCGTGCCGCCGTCCGGCATCGCGTCGCGGGCGTTGATCAACACGTTCAGGATCGCGACCTCGGCCTGGGTCGGGTCCACGCGGCAGTTCCAGAGATCCGCGGCGAGGTCGAGTTCGACCTTGACCGCCTCGCCCACCGCGCGGGCGACCATCTCGCCCATGCCCTCGACCAGGGTGTTGAGATTGACGGCGCGCCCCTCCAGCCGCTGCTTGCGGGCGAAGGCCAGGAGCTGCTGCGTCAGCGTCGTCGCGCGCTCGGCGGCCTGGCGGATGTTCTCGGCGGCGCGCCCCAGCCGGGCGCGGTCGGCATCCGGCTTCTCGAGGCCGGCCGCCAGGATGTCGATGTAGCCGACGATCACCTGCAGGAGGTTGTTGAAATCGTGCGCGATGCCGCCGGTGAGCTGGCCGAGAGCCTCCATCTTCTGCGCCTGGCCCAGGGCGTCCTCGGCGTCGCGGCGGCGCGAGACGTCGAGCTGCGAGCCGAAATAGTACACGAGCTCGCCGTCGGCGTTGTAGACCGGCGAGACGAACAGCGCGTTCCAGAAGGTCGAGCCGTTCTTGCGGTAATTCAGGATCTCAGTGGCGAATTCGCGCTTCTCGGCGATGGCGGTGCGGACCTGCGCGATGGTCCCGCGGTCGGTGTCGGGCCCCTGCAGGAAGCGGCAGTTGCGCCCGACCAGCTCCTCCGGCGTGTAGCCGGTCATCGCCAGGAAGGCCCGGTTGGCGAAGATGATCGGGTTGTCGGGCTGGCGCGGATCGGTGACGATCATCGGCATCCGCGTCGTCTCGACCGCGGCGAAGAAGATGTCGCTCCTGCGGTCCGTGACGTCGCTCGGCGCGCTGTCCTGGACCTGGGGACCGGGTCCGGAGGGCGGGGTTTCTGGGGTCTCGGACATGCGCGGCGGTCTTCACCCTTCAGGCCGTGGACGCAGGCGGCGCGCGGATCATCGCGACCTGCGTAGGCACCGCTCGATCATCGTCCCGATCGGTGGCCGCCGGCTTTCCGGACGACCCCAATCAGAAAGCGAGCGCAGCATGACGGTTCCGTTCTCCGGCACGATGCGCGATCGGGCTGCGGCTCAGGCGGTCGCCGCCGTTCGGGCCGGACCGGGCAGCGGGATCGGCGCCGCCGGGACGGTCCGCGGACGGGCGTGCTCGCGGCAGGCGCCGAGCACCGCCGACAGCGCCTCGTTGAGCGAGGTCACCAGGAAATCCGCCGAGGTCGCCCGGCGCAGACGGTCCAGGGTGGCCGGATCGCGCTCGCGCCAGAAGCCCACGAGGATGCGCACCCCCGGCACGGCGGCCCGCGCCTGACGGACGGTGAAGCGGATCTGCGAGAGGCTCACCGGCTCCAGATAGGAGAAGCAGATCAGCGCGAGGTCGTCCGGAGCGTCGGGGCGCTCGCCGGCGCGGATCGCCGCCATCGACAGGGTCTGCGAGGCGAGCCCATGCCGGCCGAGGATCTGGCTCAGCATCAGCGTCGCCGCCTCGTCGAACGGGCCGCGGCTTGACACGCACAGGACCGGGATGTCGCTGCGCCATTGCGGCGCCAGATCCTCGCGGCCGAGGACGATGCCGGCGATCTGCCGGTCGGGCCCCACCGCGGCCAGGGCCGCGGCGGTCTCCGTGTCGGGACCGCGTCCCGATCCCCGCCGGACCCGCCGGGCGACCGGCGCGGTCCCCAGCCGATCCACCACGGTGCGGAGCGCCGCGCCGACTTCGCTCTGGCGGGCGCGGTCCAGGGTACCGCGGGACAGGTCCTCCTGCGCCAGCAGTAGGCCGGCGAGGGCGACCTCGTCGTAGTAGGTGATCAGCGCGCGCTCCTTCAGGAACTGCCAGCCCTGGTCGATCGCCTCGGCCGGATCGCCCGCCAGCATGCGCTGGTAGAAGATCTCGGGGGGCGACAAAGCGGGTTGATCGCCCAGGAGCACGTCGAGGTACCAGAGCCGCTCCACGTGCCGCCCGAGCACCACGAGGCAGACGGTGAGCGGGGTCGCCAAGACGAGGCCGATCGGCCCCCACAGGAACGTCCAGATCGTCGCCGCCAGGATGACGGCGATCGGCGACAGGCCCGTGGAATGGCCGTAGAGCAGCGGCTCGATCACGTGGCCGCAGATCGGCTCGACGATCAGGAACAGGGCCGCGGTGGCGATCACCATCGACCAGCCGGGATCGACCGCGGCCGCGAGGATCAGCGGCAGCAGGGCGCTGATCGCGGCGCCGATATAGGGCACGAACCGCAGGATCGCCGCCACCACGCCGAACAGGGTCGGGCTCGGCACGCCGATGATCCAGAGGCCGAGGCCGATCACGAGGCCGAAGGCGATGTTGAGGGCGAGCTGGGCCAGGAAGAATCGGCTGAGCCGGCTCGTGGCGTCGTCGATCGCCGCCGTGGTGCGGCGCAGGTCCCCCGAGCCGCCGGCGAGCCGGATCGCCCGGTTCCGCAGATCCTCGCGCTGGAGCAGGATGAAGATCGTGAAGATCAGGATCAGGCCGGTCGTGGCCAGCGGGTGCAGGAGGGGGCCCGCGAAGGTCTGGAGCGTGTCGACCACGCTGGCGCGGGCGGGGGTGATCTCCACGGTGAGCGGATGGGTGCGCGTCCCGGGCTCGCCGCGGACCTCCGCGGCCGGCGGCGGCTGCAGGGTCGCGCTGAGGTCCTGGACCATGTCGACGATCCGCGAGAGGCTGCCGCTCCCGGCGGTCGCGCCGCGCAGGTCCTTGATCTTCGCGCTCATGGTCTGGGTGTAGCGCGGCAGGTCGCTGGCGAGCTGCGAGGCCTCGCTGGCGATCAGGCTGCCGATCCCGAACAGGGCGCCGAACACCGTCACCACCACCAGGAGAACCGCGGCGGCGCGGGGCACGTGCAGCCGCCGGAGCATCCGGACCGCCGGCACCAGGACGAAGCTCAGGAGGATCGCCAGCGTCACCGGCACCAGGATCTCGCGACCGAGATACAGGGCCACCATCGTCGCCACGACGAGGAGGAGCGAGGCCAGCGCCACGAAGACCGGAAGGCCCTCCCGCAGGCGCTGGGCGGTGACGGGATCCTCGCTCACGGACACGCTCCAGGTACTCACGCTTCGGGTTCGGCCGCCTGTGCGGCCGCGGTGGGAACGGCTGCGGGCGCGTCCGGATCCGCCTCAGCTCGCCGCCGCGGTCTCGCCCAGGGCGGCGCTGATCTGGCTGAGCAGCTTCGAGAAATCGACGGGCTTGGGATGATAATCGTCGCAGCCGGCCTGAATCGCCTTGTCGCGGTCGCCCGACATGGCGTGGGCGGTCAGCGCGATGATCGGGATCGCCCGCGTGTCGGCCCCCGATTTGAGCGTGCGCGCGACCGACCAGCCGTCGAGGACCGGAAGGTTCATGTCGAGGAGGATGACGTCGGGCTGGCCCGAGCGCGCCTGGCGGACGCCGGCCTCGCCGTCATGGGCCAGGATCACCTCGTAGCCGCGCCGCTTGAGGCGCCGGGACAGGAAGTCCCAGATCTCTTCATGGTCTTCAACCAGCAGTATCTTCGCCATCAGAACTCGAACCCCAGGCTCGCGGCGTGCCGGCCGACATCGTAACGCGCGGCATTGCACAATCGCCCAACGCTCCTGCCGCGATTCCGGTCCCAGGAGAAGTGGGCTTCGCGCTTCGGTTGACCCGGCCCACCCGCGGCTTGAGCGTGCTACCGTGCGAATCGACAAATCCCAGGGAGGAACCCATGGCGGAGAAGCCCGATATCGAGTTCTATCATGCGCCCAACACCCGCTCGTCGGGGGTGCGCGTGCTGCTCGAGGAACTGGGCGTCCCGTACCGGTTGCACGCCCTCAACATGCGCGCCGGCGAGCATCTCGGGGATGCCTACCGCGCCATCAACCCGATGGCGAAGGTGCCGGCGGTCCGCCGCGGCGAGGCCCTGGTGACCGAGCAGGCGGCCATCTACCTCTACCTCGCCGATCTGGTCCCGGAGGCCGGCCTCGCCCCGGCCGCCACCGACCCCGCCCGGGCCACCTACCTGCGCTGGATGGTGTTCTACGGCTCCTGCTTCGAGCCCGCGCTGATCGACCGCCACCTGAATCGGGAGCCCGGCCCGCGGGCCATGTCGGCCTATGGGGACTACGCGAGCGTGATCGCCCGGGTGACCGAGGCGCTGACCCCCGGCCCGTACCTCCTCGGCGCGCGCTTCAGCGCCGCCGACATCCTGTGGGGCAGCGCGCTCGGCTGGACGATGGGCTTCGGCCTGGTCGCACCCGATCCCGTGCTGACGGCCTATGTCGAGCGCGTCCGCGGCCGCCCGGCCTTCCAGACGGTCCTGGCCGCCGACGCGCAGCTCGCGGCCGAACACGAGGCGGCCGCGCCGGCCCAGGCCTGAGCGCCGCTCACGCCGGCTCCGGCCAGAAGCCGGTGCGCGCGATCTGCGGCGCCGGCTCGGGGGCGCTCCATTGCAGGGGGACCGCCGCCCGGCGCCGCCATCCGCCCGTGACGGTGAACGACCACGCGCGCTGCGCCCCCGCCGGAGCGGCGGCTTCCGCGCCGCTCCAGTCGATCGCGGTCCGGCCCTGCAGGACCAGGAGGTCGCCGCGGGCGAAATCGAGGATCAGCAGCGCCGCCCGCGGTTCGCCGATCAGGTTGCCCAGGGTGTTGAAGTAGCGGTTGCCGGAGAAGTCCGGCACCGTCAGCACGTCGCCCCGGAGCCGCACGAAGCCCGGCCGGCCGCCCCGGTGCGAGAGGTCGGCGCCCCCATCCGCGAGGCCGTCCCGGGCGCGGCTCGCCACGAACAGCGTGTCCGTGCCCCGGATCAGCGCCGCGGCCTCCGCGTCGAGGGCGGTGAGGATCTCGACCGGCCCCACCGGGCGCCGGATCAGCTCGGCCACCCGCCGCTGGATGTATTGCGGGCAGTTGCCGAAGCTCTGGGCGACGGCGACAGTCAGCATGTTCGGATCGCGGCGGACCGCGCGGCCGTTGGCCCGGTTGCGTCGGCGCGTCGCGAAGTCGATGCCCAGGATCCCGACCTCGGCGCCGGGCACGAGGGACCGGGCCGCCGGATCGGCCGGATCGAGGGCCGCCGCGATGGCGAGATGCGTCGCGTCGGGGGCCTGCACGAAGCCGGGCGGCCCCGTCAGCACGGTGGCGACGGGCGCGCCGGCACCGTCCACGGTGCCGACGAACAGGTATGGCAGGCCGGAGAAGAACGCGCGGTGCTGCTCGGGCATGAACGGCCGGATCGCCGGGGTCTCGCCCAGGACGTGGCCGGCGCGCTCCTGGGCGAGCCGCTCGTCGGCGTGGAAGCTGGCCATGGCGCGGCTCACGCGGGTTCGGGGATCGGGGAGGCCGGCATCGGGACGAAGCCCGGCAGGGCTTCCATCCGACCGATCCAGGCGCGCACGGCCGGGTAGGGCGCGAGCGAGACGCCGCCCTCGGGCGCGTGGGCCACGTAGGAATAGCAGGCGATGTCGGCGAGCGTCGGCCGGTCGGCTGCCAGGTAGGCGCGATCGGTCAGGTGATCCTCCATAAAGCCGAGGATCCGGGCCGCGGCGGCGTGCACGGTGGCGCGCTCGCCCGGGGCGCCGAACACGACCATGAGCCGGGCCTGGGCCGGCCCCGCCCGCACCTCGCCCGCCGCGATGGAGAGCCAGCGCTGGACCTGGGCGGCGCCGAGCGGATCCCGGGGCATCCAGCCGCTGTCCGGCGCGTAGCGCGCGGCCAGGTAGATCAAGATGGCGTTGCTGTCGGGGATCACCGCCGGGCCGTCGGTCAGGACCGGGATCTGGCCCAGGGGGTTGAGGCGCCGGAACGCCGCGGCTCCGCGCTGCTCGGGGCTCGCCACCGCGACGAAGCGATAGGGAAGCCCCAGCAGGGACAGGAACAGTTCGGCGCGGTGCGAATGGCCCGACAGGCGCAGGCCGTAAAGGGTGAGATCGGGATCGGACATCGGGACGGTCTCCGCCAACGACCGGAGAGTGGCCCTTGCGCCCCGCGCCGGAAATCCCGAGACTCTGACAGTCAGACTTTCAGTTTTCGCAGCAATCGATGGATCGGCTGGACGACCTCTCCCTCTTCGTGGCGATCATCGATGCCGGGAGCCTCGCCGGCGCGGCGCGCCGTCAGCGCCGCTCCGCCGCCGCGGCGACCCGCGCCCTCGCCAGCCTCGAGGCGCGGGCCGGCACGCGCCTGGTCGAGCGGACGACCCGGCGCCTCGCGCCGACGCCGGCCGGCCTCGAACTCGCCGAGCGCGCCCGCCTGGTCCTTGCGGGCTACGCGGCGGCCGTGTCGGGGGCGTCCCCCGATGCCGTCCGCGGCCTCGTGCGGCTCACGGCACCGGTGCTGTTCGGGCGCATACACGTGGCGCCCCTGGTGTCGGGGTTCCTGGACGCCTATCCGGAGACGCAGGTCGAACTGCTGCTCGCCGACCGCAATCTCGACCTCGTGGAGGAGGGGATCGACGTCGCCGTGCGGATCGGCCAGCTCGCGGAATCGCGCCTCGTCGCGCGCCGGGTCGGACTGGTGCGCCAGATCGTGGTGGCGAGCCCGGGCTACCTCGCCGCCCGGGGCACGCCGCGCGGGCCCGCGGATCTCGGCGACCACGACACCATCCAGGGATTCGTGCGCGCGGGCCAGCGGGAATGGCGCTTCGGGGCGAACCGGGTGCGCCTCGCCCCGCGCCTGATCGTCAACGAGGTCGAGGCCGCCCTGATCGCCGCCCGGGCCGGCCGCGGCATCGCGCGGGTCCTGTCCTATCAGGCCGCCGAGGACATCGCGGCGGGGCGGCTCGTGCGTCTGCTCGCGGCCTACGAGCCGCCGCCGCTGCCGGTCCAGCTCGTGACGCCGAGCCAGGACTTCCGGCCGGCGCGGGTGAACGCCATCCTGGATTTCGCCACCGACGCGTTGCGGGCTCTGCGAGTCCTTCGACCGAACGAGGGCGAGGAATAACCCCCGGGCGCGCCGCGCATACTGACCAAAACAGATCGTCGTTACAGTCCCCGGTGTCATCGCGGCCGGACTCTTGCTGGTGGGCTTCGCGGAGCCTGAACCGGCGCGCATCCGGGCTCCGCCGGCCAGTCCGGACGGCGACCCAGCCGCGCGACGAACGGACCCAGCCCGCCCATGCGTTTGCTCACCCCGCTCCTCGCCCTCCTCGTCGCGCTTCCCCTGGCCCCACCGGCCCGGGCCGACGCGCTGACCGGCACCCTCAAGAAGATCAAGGACAGCAACCGGCTGGTGCTCGGCGTCCGCGATACCGCGACGCCGTTCAGCTACCTGGATCAGAACCAGAAGGTGGTCGGCTTCGCCGTCGACATCTGCCTCAAGATCGCCGAAGTGGTGAAGCGCGAGCTGAAGATGCCGGGCCTCGAGGTCGCGATGGAATTCGTCAATTCCTCGTCCCGCATCCCGCTGATAACCAACGGCACGATCGACCTCGAATGCGGGACCACCACCAACAACGCCGAGCGCAAGAAGCAGGTGGACTTCACCAACACCCACTTCCTGACCGCCACCCGCTTCGTCTCCAAGAAGGACCAGCACATCGCCGGCCTGGATGACCTGCGCGGCAAGACGGTCGCGTCGGTGGCCGGTTCGACCAACATCCTGATGCTGATCAAGGCCAACAACGAGCGCAGGCTCGGCATCACGGTGATCGCCGCGAAGGACGTTCCGGAGGCCTTCCTGATGGTCGAGACCGGCCGGGCGGCGGCCTTCGTCATGGACGACGTGCAGCTCAGCGTCATCGCGGCCCAGTCCAAGGACCCGTCCGCCTACGTGGTCAGCGACGAGACCCTGTCCAACCCGGAACCCTACGGGATCATGCTGCGCAGGGACGATCCGGCCTTCAAGGCGGTGGTGGACCGGGCGACCGCCGACCTCTACCGCAGCCCCGAGATCCTCACGATCTACGACCGCTGGTTCCTGAAGCCGGTGCCGCCGCGCGGCCTGACCTACAACGTGCCGCTCTCCTCGGCCCTGCGCTGGGCGTTCGCCCATCCGACCGACAATCCGGATCCGGCCTTCTACGCGCACTGATCTGTCGCGCGGCGGGGTTCCGCTCCGGCCGGGGAGATGCGATGCCGCGGGTCTGATTTGGCCCGCGTCGCGAAGCGTTCCCCATGCCCGACAGCACAGAGCCGGCTCGCGCACCAGCCGCGGCGCTCCCCGCACCGCCGGCCACGTCGATTCCGCGCCTGATCGTCGTGCTGGCCTGCGCGGGGTTCGGCAGCACCTTCGCGCTCCGTTCGGTGGAGCCCCTCGTCGGCGTGCTCGCCCGGGACCTCGCCAGCAACGCCCACACGGTGGCGCTCCTCTCCACCGCGTTCGCGCTGCCCTACGCGTTCATCCAGCCGGTGCTCGGGCCGATCGGCGACGCGCTCGGCAAGGAGCGGGTGATGAGCACCTGTCTGGCGGTGCTCGCCGTCGCCCTCACCCTGTGCAGCGTCGCCCCCGATATCGGCAGCCTGTTCGGCCTGCGGATGCTGGCCGGCGCGGCGGCCGGCGGCTGCATCCCGCTGTCCCTGGCGCTGCTCGGCGACCGCGTGCCGATGGCGAGCCGGCAGGTGGCGATCGGGCGCTTCCTAGTGGCGGTGATCCTCGGCCAGCTCTCCGGCTCGACCTTCGCGGGCCTGATCGAGGCCGCGATCGGCTGGCGCGGCGTCTTCGCGGTCACCGCCGCCGTGGCGGCCTGCGCCTGCGCGGCGACCGTGTTCGGCTTCGACCGCGCCGGCCGGGCCCCCGCCCGCCGCCCGGCCTTCGGCGAGGCGGTGCGGCGCTACCGGACGATCCTGGGCAATCCCCGGGCGCGGGTGCTGTTCTCGGCGGTGTTCATCGAGGCCATCGCGATCTTCGGCGTGTTCCCCCACCTCGCCCCGCTGATCGAGGCCCGGGGCGAGGGTGGACCGCGCGAGGCCGGCCTCGTGCTGGCGGGGTTCGCGGTCGGCGGCCTGCTCTACTCGGCGCTGGTCGGGCTGCTGGTGCGGCTCCTCGGCCTGCCGCGGATGCTCGTCGGTGGCGGCCTGATCTGCGGCGCCTCGCTCACCGTGGTCGGGCTCGCCGGCACGTGGCAGGTCGATTGCGCCGCGCTCACCGCCATGGGCCTCGGCTTCTACATGCTGCACAACACCTACCAGACCCAGGTCACCGAGGTCGCGCCCGGGGCGCGCGCCTCCGCGGTGGCGCTCCACGCCTTCTCGTTCTTCTGCGGGCAGGCGCTCGGCGTCGCGGTGCTGGGGGAGGCGCTGATCCGGCTCGGCCAGTTCGGGGCGCTCTTCGGATGTGCGGTGACCATCCTGGCGCTGGGGATCGGCACGGCCCTCGCCCTGCGGCAGAAGCCGGTGCCGGTGGCGTTCCCGGGATGACCCGGCTTCAGGGCCGCTGCAACGCCAGGGCCTTGAGGTCGAAGGCCGGATCTTCCGCCTGATCCGGGGTCAGCGGCGTGCCGGCGGCGAGGAGGCGCCGGGCGATCATGTGGTCGCCCGCCCGGTCGACCGATTCCACCGCGCTCAAGGCCCCGTCGCGGAAGCGGAACACCGAGAAGGCGGGTCCGGAGCCGCGGATCACGCTGGCGTCGGAGGGCCCCGACAGGCCGGCGATCTGCAGCTTGTGCGGGCCCTGGTCGCTCCAGAACCAGGGCAGCGCCCCGTAGGCCGCGGGCTTTCCGGTGAGCCGGGCCGCGAGGCAGCGGCCCTGGTCGATGGCGTTCTGGACGGATTCGATCCGCACCGTGCCGTCCGGCGTGAGGCCGCGGGCGAAGGGGCTGGGGAAGCGGGCGCAATCGCCGATCGCCGAGATGGCGGGATCGGGCGTCGCCAGGAAGGCATCGACCTGGACGCCGTCCTCGGCCGGCAGACCCGCCTCCGCGGCGAGTTCGCGGTTCGCCAGCACGCCGATGCCGATCAGGACGAGGTCGGCGGGAAGTTCACGGCCGTCCGCCAGGCCGATTCCGGCAACGCGGCCGGCGCGCCCGAGGATCGCGGTGACGCCGGCCCCGAAGGCGAAGCGCACGCCCATCGCCTCGTGGGCGGCGCGGAAGAAAGCTCCCATCTCCGGCGAGACCGCCCGGGCCATGGGCCGCCCCGCCGCCTCGATCACCGTCACCGGGAGATCGCGCGCGGCCGCGACGGCGGCGAATTCCAGCCCGATGAACCCGGCGCCGACCACGACGATCGCCCGGGCCGCTTCGATCTCTGCCTTGAGGGAATCGGCATCCGCGAGGCCGCGCAGCTGGTGCACGCCGGCGAGTTCCGCCCCGGGGACCGGCAGGGGCCGGTTGCGCGCGCCTGTGGCGAGCACGAGATGGTCGTAGGCGAGGCTGTCCCCGTCCGACAGGCGCAGGCGGCGCTCCGCCCGGTCGATCGCGACGGCGCGGATTCCCGGCCGGTGGGCGATGGCGTGCTCGGCGAAGAAGCCGGGCTGGCGCAGGAACAGGCCCGCCTGGTCGGTCTTGCCGGCGAGGTAGGCCTTGGACAGGGGCGGCCGCTGGTAGGGGAGGGCGGTCTCGTCGCCCACCAGGGTGATCGGCTCCCGGAACCCGCCCTCCCGCAGGGAGGCGGCGAGCTGGAAGCCGGCCTGGCCCGCCCCCGCGACGACGATTCCGGCCGCGCTCACGCCTTGGCCCCCGCCAGGGCCAGGCCGCTCTGCGCGACGCCGGGCAGGCTGCGCGCGCCGTCGGACATCAGGTAGGACCAGACCGCGGAGGCCGCCGGCCCCAGGACCTTGTCGGCCCGGCGGACCGCGTACCAGTCGCGGCGGATCGGCAGGCCGTTCACGTGGAGGAGGACGAGGCGCCCGCTGTCCAGCTCGGCCGCCACCGAGTGCACCGACAGCAGGGCGATGCCCAGTCCGGCCATCACCGCCTGCTTGATGGTCTCGTTCGAGCCGGTGTCGATCTCCAGGGGCGCCCGCTTGACCAGCACGCCGCTCATGAACTCCTCGAACACCATGCGGGTGCCGGATCCCTCCTCGCGCAGGAAGAACGGCTGGTCGGCGAGATCCTCCCGGTCGAGGCCGCTCCGCCCGGCGAGCGGATGGTCGGGGGCGGCGATCAGCACGATCGGGTGCGGGCCGAAGGTGGCGGCCTCGATCGGGAAGTCCCGGGGCGGGCGGCCCATCAGGGCGAAGTCGATCTCGTAGCCGCGCAGGGCCTCCACGGTCTGGCCGCGGTTGCGCACCGACAGGCTGATCTCGACGCCGGGATGCTTCTTCACGAAGCCGGCGATCACCTGGGGCGCGAAGTACTTGGCGGTGGAGACGACGCCGAGCGCCACGCGCCCGCCCTCGGCGCCGCGCAGGGTCCGCAGCCGGTCCGTGCAGGTCTCCAGAACCGTGTTGATGCTGTCGATGGCCCAGAGCATCTCGCGGCCGGCATCGGTCGGCTTGAGGCCGCCGGGGGTCCGGTCGAACAGCAGGAGCCCGGCCTCTTCCTCGAGCTGGCGGATGCGCGCGTAGAGGGCGGCCGAGGTGACGTTCAGTTCCTGCGCCGCCCGGGTCATGGTGCCGAGCCGGGCCACCGCCGCCACCGCCTGGAGCTGCTTGAGGGAGAGGTTGCGCATGGCGGAGGTCTCGTATTTTTTGTGCTTTGACACAAGATCGCGCAGAAATCTTGAACGCCGGGCCGGCGGTCCCTTCGATCCGGCGCCCGGGACCGCTATCGTGACGGCGGTGCGGCCGCTACAGAACCCGCGCGGACGCGCGATCCCGGCAGGCGGGATCCGACCAGGAAGGATAGGCCGATGGCAATCTCAGCGGCGATCGGAACGCCCCTCGATGCCTGCCTGGCGCAGGCCGTGGAGGCCGACCCGGCGCTGAAGGATGCCGCCGCGGTGATCGCCGCGGTGGCGCGTTCGGCGGTGGAGATCAGCGAGCGGATCGGGCGCGGGGCGCTCGGCGGCGACCTCGCGGCGGCGGGCGATCACAACAGCGACGGCGACGTCCAGAAGGCGCTCGACGTCATCGCCCACGAAAGCGTGACGGCGGCCCTGCGGGGCGCCCCGGTCGCCGAGGTCGCCTCCGAGGAGGCCGAGGCGGTGATGCGGCTGAACCCGGACGCGCCGCTGGCCGTGGCCATCGACCCGCTCGACGGCTCGTCCAACATCGGCGTCAACATGGCGGTGGGGATGATCTTCGGCATCCGCCCGTCGATCAAGGACCCGGCCAACCCGCTCGCCTCGTTCACGACGCCCGGCACGGCGCAGATCGCGGCCGGCTTCGTGACCTACGGCCCGGCCACCGCGCTGATCCTGACCCTGGGCGACGGCACCCAATCCTACGTCCTCGACCGCGCCGAGGGCCGGTTCCGCCTGACCAACCCGGCCATGGCGGTCCCGGCCTCCACGAAGGAATTCGCCATCAACGCCTCGAATGCCCGGCACTGGGACGCCCCGGTGAAGGCTTATATCGAGGATTGCCAGCGCGGCACCGAGGGCCCGCGCGACAAGGACTACAACATGCGCTGGCTCGCCTCCCTGGTGGCCGACATCCAGCGCGTGCTGACCCGGGGCGGCGTGTTCCTGTATCCGGGCGACGCAAGGAAGAACTACGCCCGCGGCCGCCTGCGGCTGCTCTACGAGGTCGCTCCCGTGGCGATGCTGGTCGAGCAGGCCGGCGGCGCCGCGACCGACGGGCAGACCCGCATCCTTGATCTCGTGGCCACCGGCATCCACGACCGCGCGCCGCTGGTCTGCGGCACCCCCGAGGAAGTCACCTGCGTGGCCGCCTATTACGCCGGCGGCAAGCCCGATGCCGGCCGCTCGCCGCTGTTCGGCCAGCGCGGATTGATGCGGTCGTAGACGCAACGCGAAGTCCAACACCATGTCGGCGCGGCACCCCATCATCTCGGTGACCGGCTCCTCCGGGGCCGGCACCACGTCGGTGCGCAACACCTTCGAGCAGATCTTTCGCCGGGAGGACGTGCGGGCGGTGTTCATCGAGGGCGACGGCTTCCACGCCTTCGACCGCGACACGATGCGGGCCATGATGGCGCGCGAGCCGACCCTGTCCCACTTCGCGCCCCGGGCGAACCTGCTGCCGGAGCTGGAAGCGGTGTTCCGCAGCTACGCCGAGTCCGGGACCGGCCGGACCCGCCACTACGCCCACGATCCGCACGACGCCGAGGCCTACGGCATCCCCGAGGGCAGTTTTTCGGATTGGGAGGCGTTCCCGCCGGATTCCGACCTGCTGTTCTACGAGGGCTTGCACGGCTGCGTCGCCGACCCGGATGTCGACATCGCCCGCTACGCCGATCTGAAGATCGGCGTTGTGCCGGTGATCAACCTGGAGTGGATCCAGAAGCTGCACCGGGACCGCTCGTTCCGCGGCTATTCCACCGAGGCGGTCACCGACGTGATCCTGCGGCGGATGCCCGATTACGTGCAGACCATCTGCCCGCAATTCTCGTTCACCGACATCAACTTCCAGCGGGTGCCGACGGTCGACACCTCGAACCCGTTCATCGCCCGCTGGATCCCCACCGCCGACGAGTCGATGGTGGTGATCCGTTTCAAGGATCCGAAGGGGATCGACTTCTCGTATCTCGTCTCCATGATCCACGACAGCTTCATGAGCCGGGCCAATTCCATCGTGATCCCGGGCGGCAAGCTGGATCTCGCCATGCAGCTGATCCTGACGCCGATGATCATGCAGCTGGTCGAACGCCGCAGACGTCTGGCCTGAGCCGATCCCGAGAGTTGCCCATGCTCACACCCGTTATCGCCCCCTCGATCCTCTCGGCGGATTTCTCGAAGCTCGCCGAGGAGACCCGCGCCGTGGACGCGGCCGGGGCCGACTGGATCCACCTCGACGTGATGGACGGGCACTTCGTGCCCAACATCACCTTCGGGCCCCCGGTGGTGAAGGCGCTGCGCCCGCACACGGAAAAGTTCTTCGACGTGCACCTGATGATCGCCCCGGCCGACCCGTATCTCGCGGCCTTCGCGCAGGCCGGCGCCGACGGCATCACGGTCCATGCCGAGGCCGGGCCGCATATCCACCGCTCGCTCCAGACCATCCGCGATCTCGGCAAGCGCGCCGGCGTGGCGATCAATCCCGGGACCCCGGCCGCGATGGTCGAGCCGGTGCTCGACCTCGTGGACCTCGTGCTGGTGATGACCGTCAACCCCGGCTTCGGCGGCCAGAGCTTCCTGAAGAGCAGCATGGACTCCGTGGCCCGGGTGCGGGCGATGGTGGCGGGGCGCGACATCCGCATCCAGGTCGATGGCGGCATCGACCCCGAGACCGTCCGGGCCGCGAGCCGGGCGGGCGCCGACACGTTCGTCGCCGGCAACGCCGTGTTCAGCGGCGGCCCGGACGCCTACGCGGAGCGCATCGCGGCGATCCGGGCCGGCGCGGAGGGCGCCTCCGGCCGCGATCTGTCGTGCTGAGGGCGCTGATCTTCGACGTCGACGGCACGCTGGCCGAGACCGAGGACCTGCACCGGCAGGCGTTCAACCGCGCCTTCGGGGAACTCGGCCTGGCCTGGCACTGGGATGCGGCGCTCTACGCCGAGCTGCTCACCGTCATGGGCGGCAAGGAGCGCCTCGCCCATTACATCGCGACGCGGCGCCCGGCGGAGCTCGCCGCGCTGCAGGCGCTGGCGCCGGAGATCCACGCCCGCAAGACCGTCGCGTATGGCGACCTCGTGGTGGAGAGCCGGCTGCCGCTGCGCCCCGGCGTTGCCCGGCTCGTCGCCGAGGCCCGGGCGGCGGGGATTCGGCTCGGCGTGGCCACAACCACCAGCCGGCCGAACGTCGATCGGTTGCTGAGCGTGAACTTCCCGCCCGGCGCCGCACCCTTCGACGTGATCGCGGCCGGCGACGCGGCGGAGCGGAAGAAGCCCGCCCCCGACATCTTCCTCCTGGCGCTCGCCGGCCTCGATGTCGCGGCCACGGAGGCCGTGGCCTTCGAGGATTCCGCGGCCGGCATCGCATCGGCCCGCGCCGCCGGCCTGCCCGTCCTGGCGACCCGGAGCCGCTACACCGACAGCCACCGGCTCGACGGCGCCTTCTCGGCGGTCTCGGATCTCGGGGAGCCGGGGCACCCGCACCGGCACCTCGCCGGCGTGGAATGGCCGGGTGGCGTGGTCGACCTCGCCGGCCTGATCCAGTGGCACGAAGCCCTGCGGGATCAGAGCGCCGCGCTCCAGGCGATGGGCACCAGCCGGTAGCCCGGCCCGTCGCGCTCGACATGACCGAGCGACGGGAAGGGGAAGTGGTAGCCCACCACGAGGGCCTTCTCGGCCGCGGCCATGTCGTAGAAGCGATGGCGCGTCGCCTGCGCCTGATCGGCATCGTAATCGTACATCACGTGCCAGTCCGGGTGCTGCAAGAAGAAAGCCGGGATGTTGGTCACGTCGGACTGGACCAGCAGGCGGTCCGATCCGGACGCGACCGCGAAGGCGGTGTGGCCCGGCGTGTGCCCGGGGGCGGCCAGCGCCGTGATCCCGGGCGCCACCTCCTCGCCCCACGCGAAGGTGCCGATCCGGTCTCTCAGGTCGCCGAGCACCCTGCGGGTATTGGCGAAGTAGGCCTGTGTCACCGGATCGGCGGCCTGGGCCATGGTGGCGTCGCTCATCCAGAACGACCAGTCGGGCGCGGCGGCCCGGATCTCGGCCTTCGGGAAGGTGAGCGCCCCGTCCGCTGTCTTCAGTCCGTTGGTGTGATCGGGATGGAGATGCGAGAGCAGCACGAGGTCGATGTCCTCGGGCTCGATCCCGGCCGCCGCGAGGTTCGCCGTGAGGCGACCGACCGGTGCGCCCTGAACCTGACCGTTGCCGGTATCGATCAGGATCAGCTTCGAGCCGGTATTGATCAGCGTCGGGTTGAACGGCACCGTCACTTGGCCCGGCGGCATGTAAGCCGCCTGGGCGGCCCCGAGTGCCTCGTCCCGGGGGATATTGCGCACGAAGCGATCCGGCATCGGGAAGCTTCGGGTACCGTCGTTGAGGATCGTGATCTCGCAGGTGCCGAGACGGGTCCGGTAGAAGCCCGGTGCCTGCTTCCCGCCGAGGGCGGCCGCGGCGCCGGCGCGACCGCCAAGACCGAGGACCGCACCCCCGGCGAGCACACCCCGCACAAGGTCACGACGGGTCGATGCTGGCATCAGATCCTCCCGGAAGCGCCGGACTGTAGGGGGTGAAACACGCCGCATTCGGCAAGCCTATCGGACTTCCGATGCCGCGCGGAAGTCCCACGGGGCGGGCTGATCACCGTCCGCCCGATCGACGCATCGCGCGCCCTTCGCTACGCCCCTGCGCCTCGGTGGCGAACAGCATCGTGCCGGCGACGACACCCAGCGCCGCCGCGATCCCGAGCTTCAGCCAGCGCGGATCGGCCGCCGCGACGTGGGCGGTCGAGCGCGCGTCGAAGCGGCCATGCGCCCCGGGATCGGTGTCGACCGGATCGTAGAGATTGTCGGGGCGGTTCTTCTGGGCCTGCACGCTGGTCATCTCCCCGCGATAGCCGTGCCGGGCGAGGTATCCGTCGATCCAGCCCGGGATCAGCATGTTTCCGACGATCGCCTTCCAGGCCGAGGCGCCGATCCACAATTCCCGCGGCGCGTCGTGGGCCGCCCGGAACACGTGGCGGGCGATCGCCTCGGGCTGGTAGATCGGCGGCACCGGTTCGAGCTTGCGGGGGAGCCGGGAACGCGCCCAGTCGAATTGCGGCGTGTTCACCGCCGGCAGCTGCACCATCGTCAGACGCACCCGGCTGCCGTCGTGAAGCAGCTCGCTGCGGAGCGCGTCGACGAAGCCGCGCACGGCGGCCTTGGCGGCGCAGTAGCTCGCCTGGAGCGGGATCGAGCGGTAGGCGAGCGCCGAGCCGATATGCACGATCGTGCCCCGGTCGCGCGGCACCATGTGCCGGAGCGCCGCCAGGGTGCCGTGCACCTGCCCGAGATAGGTGACCTCCGTGGCCCTGCGGAATTCCTCCGGGCTCGTCTCCTGCACCGGTGCGTAGACCGTCACCATCGCGTTGTTGACCCAGACGTCGATGCGCCCGAACGTCTCGGCCAATTCGTCGGCGGCCTGTGCGACGGCGTCGGCATCGGCCACGTCGGCCGCGAAGGCCAGCGCTTGGCCGCCGGCCCGCTCCACGTCCCGGATCGTGCCCCGGAGTCCGGCCTCGCCCCGGGCGATGAGCCCGACATTCCAGCCGTGCCGGGCGAATTCATGCGCCACCGCCCGGCCGACGCCGGCGCTCGCGCCCGTCACCATCACGGTCGGTCTTGTGCTGTTCCGGTGCGCCATCGGGATTCCAGGTCGGGGATTGCCTGCGCCAACGCCCGTCCGCGGAAATCTTTCCGCCTCCACGCCCTTGCGCCGGGGCAGGCGCTCCGCCGATGGCCGCCCGCGTTGCTTCGTCGAAACGGGGCGGCCTATAACGCGGCGACCTCACAGCCGCGACGGCGGGGTCCTGAACGCCCGCCCGCGCCAACGAACAAAGTCTCACACGCCATGGCAGGCCATTCGCAGTTCAAGAACATCATGCACCGGAAGGGCCGGGTGGACGCGGTCCGCTCGAAGGTGTTCGGCAAGCTCGCCCGCGAGATCACCGTGGCGGCCAAGCTCGGCACGCCCGACCCGGCCATGAACCCGCGCCTGCGCGCGGCGATCATCGCGGCCCGCGCCGAGAACATGCCCAAGGACAATATCGAGCGCGCCATCAAGAAGGCCGCCGGGGCCGACGGCGAGAACTACGAGGACATCCGCTACGAGGGCTACGGGCCCGGCGGCGCCGCCCTCATCGTCGAGGCGCAGACCGACAACCGCAACCGCACCGCGTCCGACGTGCGCTCGGCCTTCACCAAGTCCGGCGGGAGCCTGGCCGAGACCGGCGCCGTCGCCTTCATGTTCGACCGCGTCGGCGTCATCGCCTACCCGGCCGGCGTGGCCGATGCCGACACGATGCTGGAGGCCGCCATCGAGGCCGGGGCCGACGACGTGAGCTCCGGCGAGGACGGCCACGAGGTCGTCTGCGCCCAGGATTCCTACGGCGAGGTCGCCAAGGCGCTCGAGGCCCGGTTCGGCGAGCCGCGCCGGACCGGCCTGATCTGGAAGGCGCAGAACACCATCGACGTCGACGACGAGACCGGCGAGAAGCTGATCCGCCTCGTGGAGGTGATCGAGGATCAGGACGACGTCCAGAACGTCTACGTGAACTTCGCCCTGTCGGACGCGCTGGTGGCCAAGCTCGAGGCCTGACCCGATCGCGGCCGCCGGTCCGGCCGAATTCGGCAGCAAGGAGCGGGATGCCGGAACGGCGGCGGGCGGGCAGGGTGGAACGCGCGCTATCGCCCGATCGACAGGTCCTCTCATGCCCCTTCCCACGGCGCCCGCCGGGCCGCATCGTGACCCCGCGCTGAGCGTCGCCCCGCGGACGGACCCCGGCGACGCCCAGCGTTGGGCGGCCCTTGCCGCCCGCGACGCCCGGGCGGATGGCAGCTTCGTGTACGCGGTCCGCACCACCGGGGTGTATTGCCGGCCGAGCTGCGCCGCCCGGGCGGCCCGGCCCGAGAACGTCTCGTTCCACCGGACCTGCGCCGAGGCCGAGGAAGCGGGCTTCCGGCCGTGCCGGCGCTGCCGCCCGGACGAGCCGGGCCTCGCCGCCCGCCGGGCCGAGGCCGTGGCCCGCGCCTGCCGGCTGATCGAATCGGCCGAGACGATGCCGTCGCTCGCCGAACTCGCCCGGGCCGCGGGCCTGAGCCCGTATCACTTCCACCGGGTGTTCAAAGCCGCCACCGGCGTGACGCCGAAGGCCTACGCGGCCGCCCGGCGCGCCGCCGGCCTGGCCGCCCGGCTGCCCGGGGCGGGCTCGGTCACGGAGGCTTTGTACGAAGCCGGCTACGGCGCGGCGAGCCGCTTCTACGCGGAGGGCGCGCCGCGTCTGGGCATGCCGCCCGCGGCCTATCGGAAGGGCGCCGCCGGCCTGCGCATCCGGTTCGGTATCGGTGCCTGCTCCCTGGGGGCGATCCTGGTGGCGGCGACCGATGCGGGCGTCTGCGCGATCCTGCTCGGGGACACCCCCGAGCCACTCCTGCATGATCTCCAGGATCGGTTCCCGGGGGCGGAGATCGTCGGCGGCGATCCGGCCTTCGAGGACTGGATGGCCCGGGTCATCGGCCTCGTGGAGGCGCCGGGCCGCGGCCTCGACCTGCCCCTCGATATCCGCGGCACCGCCTTCCAGCAGCGGGTCTGGGAGGCCCTGCGGCGGATCCCCGTCGGCTCGACCGCGACCTACGCGGAGATCGCCCGCGCCATCGGCCTGCCCGCCGCGACCCGGGCGGTCGCCGGCGCCTGCGGGGCGAACCCGATCGCGGTGGCGATCCCCTGCCACCGGGTGGTGCGCTCGGACGGGGCCCTCTCGGGCTATCGCTGGGGCGTGGCGCGCAAGCGGGACCTGCTTGCGCGGGAGGCCGGTGGCTGACGCCGGTCTCGGCGTGGGGACGGCGGGGATCTGGAGGGTGACGCGGATCCTCCGCCCTTTCGATGGGAACGTCCGAATGCGGTTGGAAGCGGACGACCTAGCGCTTCGCAAAGCCCAGGTCGGCCGCCACGCCTGCCAACCGCTCGGGCTCACGCTCCTTCCGCTCGCTGTAGCGGTCAACCAGGTCGTCGGCACGCTCGCGGGTCAGCAGCGTGAACTTCATCAGTTCCTCGCATACGTCCACGACGCGCTCGTAGAGCGGCCCCGGCTTCATCCGGCCGGCTTCGTCGAAGGCGTCGTAGGCCATCGGCACCGACGACTGGTTCGGGATGGTGATCATCCGCATCCAGCGGCCGAGGATGCGCAGGGCGTTCACGGCGTTGAAGCTCTGCGAGCCGCCGGACACCTGCATCACGGCGAGGGTGCGCCCTTGGGTCGGCCGCACGCTGCCCTCGGAGAGCGGCAGCCAGTCGATCTGGCTTTTCATCACGCCGGTGAGGGTGCCGTGCCGCTCCGGTGAAACCCACACTTGGCCCTCGGACCAGATCGAGAGGTTGCGCAGTTCCTGCACCTTCGGGTGATCGGCGGTCGTGTCGTCGGGCAGGGGCAGGCCGTGGGCGTCGTAGATCCGCACCGCGCCGCCCATCGCCTCCAGGAGCCGGGCGGCCTCGTAGGCGAGGAAGCGGCTGAACGAGCGCTCGCGCAGGGAGCCGTAGAGGATCAGGAACCGGGGTGCGTGCGTGAACGGCGCCGCGGCCTGCACGCTCTCGCGGGTCGGCACCACGAAGTGCGCCGCGCTCAGGTTCGGCAGGCCATCGGTGAAGGGCTGTGCGGGCTTGTCCAAGGATCGGCTTTCTCGTATCTTCAAACGATAGTTTGAAGATTGTAACGAAAATGGACGAACCGCAAGCCCTCGCCGCGTTCGCGGCCCTCGCACAGGAACACCGTCTCCGCTTGGTGCGGGCGCTCGTCACCGCCGGCCCGGACGGCTTGGCCTCGGGCGTGCTGGCCGAGGCGATGGGCATCTCCGCCGCCGCCGTGTCCCATCACCTAAAGGAACTGAGCCACGCGGGCCTTGTCGCCTCCCGGCGCGAGGGCCGCTCGATCATCTACAGCGCCGCCTACCCGGCTCTGTCCGACCTGATCGCCTTCCTGATGCGCGACTGCTGCCAGGGCCACCCGGAGGTCTGCACCCCGGCGATGGCCGTGCTGGCGACCTGTTGCCCCGCCACCGGAGAAACCGCCCGTGCCTGAGCCGTTCGACATCGTGATCTACCACAACCCGGACTGCGGCACGTCCCGCAACACCCTGGCGATGATCCGCAATGCCGGCGTCGAGCCGCACGTGATCGAGTACCTCAAAACCCCGCCCGCTCGGGCGCTGCTGATGCAGCTCCTCGCCCGCGCCGGCCTGTCGGTGCGGGACGTCGTGCGGGAGAAAGGCGCGCCGTTCGCGGCGCTGAACCTCGGCGATCCGGCGCTGACGGATGCGCAGCTCCTGGTCGCCATCGAGGCGCACCCGATCCTCCTCAACCGCCCGTTGGTCGTCACGCCCAAGGGGGTCCGCCTGTGCCGACCGTCGGAAGCCGTGCTCGATCTCCTGCCGGTGCAGCAGGGCGCGTTCGTCAAGGAAGACGGCGAGCAGGTCGTTGACGAGCACGGCCGCCGCGTCGCCACCGCCTGAGCCCCGCACCAACCCATGAAACGAAAACGCCCGGATGCTCGCGCTCGCCCTTTTCCTTGCCACCCTCGTGTTGGTCATCTGGCAGCCCGCGGGCCTCGGGATCGGGTGGAGCGCCCTGGCCGGCGCGGGTATCGCCCTCGCCACGGGCGTGATCCATCCGGGCGACATCCCGGTGGTCTGGCATATCGTCTGGGACGCCACCTTCACCTTCGTGGCGCTCATCCTCATCTCCCTGTTGCTCGACGAGGCCGGGTTCTTTCACTGGGCGGCCCTGCACATCGTCCGCTGGGGGGGTGGGCAAGGCCGGCGGCTGTTTCCGCTGGTCGTGCTCCTGGGTGCGGCCATCGCGGCCATATTCGCCAATGACGGCGCCGCCCTGCTGCTGACCCCGATCGTGCTGGCGATCCTGCTCCGGCTCGACTTCAAGCCGGAGGCCGCGCTGGCGTTCATCGTCGCCTGCGGGTTCGTGGCGGACAGCACCTCGCTGCCGCTGGTGATCTCCAACCTGGTCAACATCGTCTCCGCCAACGTCTTCGACGTGACCTTCGGCCGGTACGCCGCCGTGATGGTGCCGGTGAACCTGGTGTCCTTGGCGGCGACGCTTGTGGTTCTGTGGACCTACTTCCGGCGCGACGTGCCGGCGGCCTACCCGATGGACGCGCTGGCGCGTCCGGCTGGCGCGATCCGCGATCCGCTGGTGTTCCGGGCGGCGTTCCCGTTGCTCGGCGTGCTCCTGCTCGCCTACTTCGTCACCGCGCCCTTCGGCGTGCCGGTATCGGCCGTCACCTGTGCCGGCGCGGCGGTGCTCCTGCTGCTCGCCAACCGGGGCGGAATCATCCCGATCCGCAAGGTCCTGACCGGCGCCCCCTGGCAGATCGTGCTGTTCAGCCTCGGCATGTACCTCGTGGTCTACGGCCTCCGAAACGCCGGCCTGACCGACGAGCTGGCGAAGGGGCTGGTCTGGCTGGCCGGGCATGGCCCGTGGGTCGCCACCATCGGCACCGGCTTTGCCGCCGCGCTCCTGTCGTCGGTGATGAACAACATGCCGAGCGTGCTGACCGGGGCTCTCGCGATCCAGCAGGCCCCGGACCTGCCGCCGCTGATCCGCGAACTGATGATCTATGCCAACGTGATCGGCTGCGACCTCGGGCCGAAGTTCACGCCGATCGGCAGCCTCGCCACGCTGCTCTGGCTGCACGTCCTCGCCGGCAAGGGCCAGAGGATCACCTGGGGCCAGTACATGAGGGTCGGCCTGGTCATCACCCCGCCCGTGCTGCTGGTCACGCTGCTGGCGCTGGCGGCATGGCTGCCGCTGCTCGGCGCCCGGTAGCCGTCCGTGTCCGAGGCCCGGCGCTGGCCGGTGATCTCCGCCCTCGGCGTGGTCGAAATCCTCGCCTGGGGGTCCTCGTTCTACCTGCCGGCGGTGCTCGCCGGTCCGGTTGCCGAAAGCGCCGGCTGGCCGTTGTCCTGGGTGGTCGGCGGCCTGTCCGTCGGTCTGCTGGTCGCCGCCGTCGCCTCGCCGCATGTCGGGGCGGCGATCCACCGCGACGGCGGCCGCCCGGTCCTGGCACTGGCGGCGCTGCTGCTGGCGGCCGGTCTGACCACGCTGGCGCTCGCGCCGGTCTTGCCGGTCTACCTCGCCGGCTGGCTGCTGCTCGGCCTCGGCATGGGGTGCGGATTGTACGACCCGGCGTTCGCCACCCTCGGCCGGCTCTACGGCGCGGAGGCGCGGCCGGCGATCACCACCCTGACCCTGTGGGGCGGGTTCGCGAGCACCGTGTGCTGGCCGCTGTCGGCGTTCCTGGTCGCCCATATCGGCTGGCGCGGCGCCTGCCTGGCCTATGCCGGCCTGCACCTCGGGGTAACCCTGCCGCTGGTGCTGCTGCTGATCCCGAACCCCCCGGCGCTGCCGGCGGCGGCGGAGCGCCACAGGGCGAACACCGGTCCGCTGTCGGTTCAGGAGCGCCGGGCGTTCCTGCTGTTCGCCGGGGTGCTGATCCTCGGCGGCGCGATCCTGTCGCTGGTGTCGGTCCATCTCTTGACGCTCTTGCAGGCGCGGGGCGTGGCCCTGGCCGCGGCCATCTCCTACGGGGCCTTGATCGGCCCGGCGCAGGTCGGCGCCCGCATCGTGGAGATGTCGTTCCAGGGCCGGCATCATCCGCTCTGGACCCTGACCGCTGCCCTGGGGCTGGTCGCCCTCGGCCTCGCGCTGCTCGCCTACGGCCCGCCCGGCGTTGGGGTCTGGCTGGTGCTCTACGGCGGCGGCAACGGGATCTATTCGATTGCGCGGGGCACGGTGCCCTTGGCCCTGTTCGGCTCCGTCCGCTACCCCTTGATGGTCGGCCGCCTGGCCCGGCCGGGGCTGGTCGCGCAGGCGCTTGCCCCACCGGCCGGCGCGTTCGTGCTGACCCAGGCCGGCCCGGATGCCCTGTGGGGGCTCCTGCTCGCCCTGAGCCTCGCCAACCTCGGCCTCGTCGGAGCGCTCTGGCGGACGCGGTAGCGCGATCGCAATGCATCGTCCGCTCCCGCCCCTGATCCGGACCCTCCGCCCCTGTTCACCGAACGCCCGCCCCCCGCCACACCAGACCTATGCCGGGCCACGCCGATCCCGGCGCCGCGTCCCGGGCCGGGAACCGGAGCGATGCGGGTGATCTCCGATCCCGCATCGTCTCGTCCCAAACGCCGGTGGCCGCCTTGCGGCACGCGCCTCTAGCGCCGGCCCCCCGGCGGCCCTGCGGGTCCGCCGCCGAACCCGCCGAACCCGCCCGGACCGCCGCCGCCCGGCCCACCGGGTGGCCCGCCGAAGCCGCCGGGGCCGGCCGGGGGAGCGCCGGGGCCGACCGGGAAGGTGCCGGGCGGTGCTCCGCCGAAGCCGCTTCGCGGGGCTCCGAACCCGCCTTGTCCCACGGCGCCGGGGATCGGGCCGGATCCCGAGCGGGTGTCGATGCCGGGCCCGCGCGGTTCGCCCATCCCGCCGAGGCCGTCCGCCCGCCCGCCGGGCTCGGCGCCGAAGCGTCCCGGCAGCTCGTCGGGCAGGTTGCGCAGGTTCAGGCGGTCGCGTTCCCGCTCGAAGCGCGGGGCGTCCGGCTGCGGCGGCTCGGGGGCGATGCGCTCCTCGATCCGCAGCCGGTCCACCGTCAGGTTGCCGTCCGGCGCGATGGCGGCGGTCAGCACGGCCCGGACGCTCCCCTGCCGCGGAACCTTCGGGCCCGGCCGGCCCGTGGCCCGGTAGCCGGAGCCGATATCCAGGCCGGTGCCCGCGCGGCCGATATAGGCCTCGATGGAGACCTGCTTCAGCCCCGGCGGGAACGGCAGGCCGAGTTCCGCGGCGTTGGTCGCGGTGAGGGTGCCGTCGGCCCCCGTCCCGGTCACCAGGGCGCGCCGGCCCGGCGGCAGGGCGTCGGCCCCCGTCAGGCGCAGGCCGCCGATCATCAGGGCGCCGTTCTCCCCGCGCCGGACGGGCCCGGCGACGCGGTCCGGTCCGGCCGCGCGCGGCTCGACGAGGCTCGCCACGATCACCCCGTCCGGCCGGCGCAGGCCACTGACGGCGACCCGCGTCCCCGGTGTCCAATCGCCGGACAGGCCCGCGGTCGAGACCCGCTGCCCGAGCACGATCATCCGGCCCGGCGCGACCGAATCTACCGGCCCGACCACCTCACTGGTCACGTCGATCCGGCGCGTGGCGAGGCCGCCGCCCTCCGGCCGGGCGATCACGTGGACGACGTGCCCGATCTTTAGGTCGGTCGCCTGCGCGGCCGCGCCGTCGATGCGCACCGCCACCTCCGGCGGATAGGCGATGCGCAGGTCGTTGACGATGATCGAGCCGAACCGGCGGATCGTGCCGATCACGCCGGTGCCGCCGATGCCGCGGTCGCCCTCGCCGAGGGGATCGTTGCGCGGCGCATCGGTCCGCATCATGCCGGTGCCGCCGATGCCCTGATCGCGCGGCGCCTCCTGCGGGCGGAGGGAACCCGGCCGCAGCATCGCTGCCCCCGCGAGGAGGCGCAGGACGAACCGGCGGTTTGGCGGGGATCGCACCGGCCGGCCTCTCAGCGCTCGTCCGTGGGGCGCGCGGGCGGGGCGGCTTCCGCGTAGACGTAGAGACCGAAATTCCAGCGGTGATCGCCGCCCGGATCGGTCTGGCAGGCGGCGTGCGCCTCGCGGTTGGCCTGCTGCAGCGCCGCCATGGCGATCTCGCGCGCCCGCGCCTCGAGCTTCACCGCGAGGTCCTTCGAGAGCCCGTCGTAGTGGACGGCCCGTTCCAGGAACCGCGGCGTGTCGCCGACGATGTTGGCCACGGCGGCCGCGATGTGGTCGTGCAGGTTGCGGCCGAAATAGTAGAGCTGCGGCCCCTCGGCGCCGTCACCCTTGGGCACGTAGGCGGCCTCCGCCAGCACGATCCGGTCCTGCGCGTCCGTGAAGGCCAGGCCCCGGTCGAGCCACTCGTCCAGGACCGCCCGGGGCCGCAGGTCGCGGGTGACGCCGGCGACGAGGCTCTCGAAGGAGGCGGCGTCGCCCTCGGCGGTCCGCGGCAGCGGCAGGGGATGGCCCTGCGCATCGGTGAAGGCCGGATCGGCGATCCAGCGGGCGATGATCCGGCTCGTGCGCGAGACCACGGCGGGCACCGCGCTCACCGGCGCACCGGCCCCGCGCAGGCGCCGGACCTCCTTGCGGTGGATGCCGGTGAGCAGGGAGACGCGGCTGTCGGTCTGCTCCTTGCCGGACAGCGCGAAATCGTACTCGGCCACGTTCACGTAGAGCTCGCGCAGCAGGTCTGTGAGGGCCGGGAAGGTGATCCCGCGGGCCACCAACAGGCGCACCAGCGGGCGCAGGAGCCGCGCCAGCGGCGCGTGCAGGCTCGCGCCGTCTCGCGGTGTATCGGCAGTCTCGGACATGGCCGCATCGTTATCGCATGTGGCGTGGGAGACAATCCCACAGCGTGCGCGGTCGCACATGGACACACGATTTCCGAATTGACGTGGGATTTTTGCACACGTAAACGAAATGCGTGGTCAAATTTCCCACACGAACCGCGGAGCCTGGATCATGACGGTCGAGACGCGCCTTCTCGTCCCGCAAGCGTTGCCGCCCCTCACGATCCCGCCCGCCGCCGCCCGCCGGATCCGGCAGGGTGATCCCATGCCGCGGCTCGGACGCATCCTCTGCGTCCTGGCCGCCCTCGCGCTGCCCGCCTTCGGCATCGCTGTCGCGGATATGGTCCACCGCGCCGGCGAACCGAGGGCGTCGCAGGCCGCCGCTCCCGTCATCCCCTCAGACGGGGCGGCGGCACCCCAGGGTGCCGGCACGCCGGTTCGGGCCTTGAGAGCCGTCAGGACCGCGAACGCCACCGGGACCGGGGAGGTGCGGTCGTGATCGCCCTGTCCGAGCCCGGCCGCGCCGATCCGGCGCCGGCTCCCGATTGCGGCGGCGCCCCGGTGCTCGACCTCGCGCTCTGCCTGATCCTCGCGGTGACCGTCGTCGGCCTTCTCCTCCTGGCCCTCTGACCCCGCCCCGCGGACGAGACCCCCAAGACGGCAGGCGTTCAACCGCGCTCCTCGTCCCTCGGACCGGTTGCGCCGCGGGCGGCGGCATCGCGTATGCCTGCAACGATAAGCTGTCGGCCCGGGTCGAGGCCCTGTAACGCCATCGTCGCCGAGCTTTCGTCGGAACGGCACACTACAACGTCGGTGCCCCGGCGTATTATGATGCCGGCAAACAGGATTCCCGGTCCGTCCTTCTCAGGGCGGGGCTGAACTCTGGTTTCTAATCAATATTGATCGCGGCGGATCTTGACGGATCGGCCGGTCTGAGTCGCTATGCACGGCGTTCGGCTTCGGGCCGTCGTCAGCCGGTCGCGCTTGGCCATGACCGGTTCGGGATCGTCGATGCCGGATGCCGCGCGGGCGTCACCGTGCGGTGACGGGGGCATCTCCGACAGGATCGGCCGTGACCACGCCCAGACACACGCACCGCCCGCACGCCGCCGCAGCGGCGCTTCTCGTCCTCGGACTGGTGGCCTGCGCCGCAACGGCGCGGGCCCAGGAGATCATCCCGCCCGGGCCCTCCGGCCGGGGCGCGGTCCTGATCTACGGCAACTTCTGCGGACCGGGTAACCGCGGTCCCGGCTACAAGCCCATCGACGCCCTCGACCGGGCCTGCGCGCACCACGATGCCTGCTCGGCCGATCCCCTGTCGGGAACCCTGACCCATTGCGCCTGCAACCGCCGTCTCGAGGCCGAGGCGGGCGCAGTCGCCCGCGACAGGCGGGCGCCGGCGCAGACCCGCGAGACGGCCCAGTTCATCGCCGACTTCGCGACGGCGCTGCCCTGCCAGTAGGGCCGCGCCGCGCGCCGATCAGGCGGCGTCGGCCGGGTTCGCCGCCTTGGGCCCGCCCTTGGCCACGCCGACCAGGGCCGGCCGGAGCACGCGGTCGCCGATGACGTAGCCGGACTGTACCACCTGCACGACGGTGCCGGCCGGGACCTCCGGGTTCGGCACCTCGAACATGGCCTGGTGGCGGTTCGGGTCGAACTTCTGGCCCTGCGGCTCGACGATCTTCACCCCGTGGCGCTCCAGGGTCTTGCCGAGGTCCCGCTCGGTGAGCTCGATCCCGTCGATCAGGCCCTTCAGGGCGCCGTCGGTCCCGGCCTTCGCGTCCGCCGGGACGCTGTCGAGGGCGCGCCGGATGTTGTCGGCGACGTTGAGGACATCCCGGGCGAAGTTCGTCACCGCGTAGGCGCGGGCATCGGCCACCTCGCGCTCGGTCCGGCGGCGCAGGTTCTCCATCTCGGCGAGCGTGCGCAGCATCCGGTCCTTCAATTCGTCCCGCTCGGCGGTGAGCAGGGCCAAGGCCTCCGCGACGGGATCGACCGAACCCTCGGCGCGCGAACCCGCGGCCGCATTGTCCTGGGCCGCGCCGGCACCGGCTTCGACCGTGGTCTGACGCTGGTCGTCCTGGGGCATGTCGTTGCTCGTCATCGTCTTTCAGTCGTCCGGCGGAGGGCGGCTCGGGCAATCGGAACCGGCGCTGATATCTGGCGAGGGGCCGGCGAAATCAACCCGGTGCTCATGCCTCCCGCGGCGGCGGCGCCGCGACCAGGGCCTCGAGCCCCTCGGCCTTCAGGGCGGCGACATCCCCCGCGAACACGTCCATCACGGCGCTGCGGATCGCGGCCTGCCGGTCGGGCTGCGTCACCCGCGTGCCCGTGAGGTCGGTGACGTAGAAGACGTCCACGGCCCGCTCGCCGAAGGTCGCCACATGCGCCGAGGTGATGTTCAGGGACAGCCGGCCGAACGCCGTGGTTAGCTCGTAGAGCAGGCCCGGCCGGTCGAGGCCCGTGACCTCCACCACGGTTTCCCGGCTCGATAGGGCGTTGTCGAGGGTGACGTCCGGCGGCACCGGGAAGGTCTTGGCGCGGGCGCTCGACGGCGGGTGCTTGTCGGCCACGAGGTCGGCGATGCGGATCTCGCCCTTCAGGGCACGCTCGATCGATGCCGTGATGCGCCGGGTCCGGCGCAGCTCGTCCTCGTCCCGCTCGAAGGCCCGCGAGATGAAGATCGTGTCGAGGGCGAAGCCGTCCGTGGAGGTGAAGATCTGCGCGTCGACGATGTTGCTGCCCGCCGCCGCGCAGGCGCCGGTGATGATGGCGAGCAGGCGCGGATGGTCCGGCGAGTAGATCGTGATCTCGGTGACGCCGCGCACGGGGTCGAGGGCCACGTCGGTCGCGCTGGTGCGGCCGTCGGCGAGGGCCGCGCGCAGGAACATCGCGTTCTTGAACTGGCGCGTGCCGTCGACCTTGAGCCAGTAGGCCTGCCCGTGCCGGGCCGCGTAGGCGTCGAACTCCTCCGAGGTCCAGCCGGGCAGCTGCTCGCGCAGGCCCATCTGGACGAGGCGGACCCGGTCGGTCCGGGCGATCTCGGAATGGCCGCCGGAGAGGAACACCTCGGTCTCGTCGTAGAGCGTCCGGATCAGGGTGCCCTTCCAGGCGGTCCAGACCCCGGGGCCGACCGCCGTGATGTCGGCCACCGTCAGGATGGTCAGGAGCTTCAGCCGCTCCAGGGTCTGCACCCGGGCGGCAAAGCGCTCGATCGTCTTGGCGTCCGAGAGGTCGCGGCTCTGCGCGGTCATCGACATGAGCAGGTGGTGTTCCACCAGCCAGCGCACGGTCTCGGTCTCGGCTTGGTTCAGGCCGAAGCGCGGGCAGAGCTTCTCGGCGATGGCCGCGCCCGCGATCGAGTGATCCTCCGGCCGGCCCTTGGCGATGTCGTGGAGCAGGATCGCCACGTAGAGCGCCGTGCGGTTGTGGATCGTGTGCACGAGGCGGGAGACCAGCGGGTAGGTCTCCTGGCTGCGGCCCGATTCGATGTCGGCGAGCACGCCGACCGTGCGCAGCAGGTGCTCGTCCACCGTGAAGTGGTGGTACATGTTGAACTGCATCATCGCGACGATGCGCCCGAAATCCGGGATGAACCGGCCGAGCACCCCGGCCTCGTTCATCTCGCGCAGGGCCTCCTCCGGGGCGTTCCGGGAAGTGAGGATGTCGAGGAACAGGCGGTTCGCCTCGACGTCGACCCGCAGCGTCGGGTTGACGAGGCGCAGGGAGCGGCTCGCCAGCCGCTTGGCGTCCGGGTGGATCGCGAGGTTGTGCCGGTCGGCGAGCCAGAACAGGCGGATCAGGTTCACCGGGTCGCGCTCGAAGGCGTCCTCCGCGCGCAGGTTCACCCGGCCGTGGTCGATCCAGAAATCCTCCGCCTCCATGGCGGTGGCCCGGAAGCGGTCGCGGAACCGGCCGATCCAGCGGTCGAGCACCGGCGTGCGCTTGGCGTGGCGCGCCTCCAGCTCCGCGCAGACGATGGCGGTGAGGTCGCCGACATCCTTGGCGAAGCGGAAATAGGCCTTCATGAACCGCTCGACGCCCGACAGGCCGCCGCGGGCCTCGTAGCCGAAGCGCTCGGCGATCCGCGGCTGCAGGCCGAAGGACAGCCGCTCCTCCGACCGCTTGGTCACGAAATGCATGTGGCAGCGCACCCGCCACAGGAACTCCTCGCAGCGCTCGAACAGCGCGTATTCCTCGGGGGTGAACAGGCCGGCGCTGATCAGCTCGATCTGGTCGCGCACCCGGTAGGTGTACTTGGCGATCCAGAACAGCGTGTTGAGATCGCGCAGGCCGCCCTTGCCGTCCTTGACGTTGGGCTCCACGAGGTAGCGCGACGAGCCGGCCTTCGAGACGCGCAGGTCGCGCTCGCGCAGCTTGGCGTCCACGAACTCGGCCGCGGAGCCGACCACCAGCTCGGCGTCGAAGCGCGTGACCAGCTCCTCGTACAGGATCCGGGTTCCGAACAGGAACCGGGCCTCCAGGAGGGCGGTGCGGATCGTCATGTCGGCCCGCGCCTCGCGCAGGCATTCCTCCACGGACCGGGTGGCGTGGCCGACCTTCAGCTTCAGGTCCCAGAGGACATAGAGCATCGCCTCGACGACGCTCTCCGACCACGCGGTCTGCTTGTAGGGCAGCAGGAACAGCAGATCGATGTCCGAGCCCGGCGCCATCGTGCCCCGCCCGTAGCCGCCTGTGGCGACCACGGCGAGCTGCTCGCCGGTGGAGGGGTTGTCGTTGGGGTAGAGCCGCCAGACCACGGCGTCGTGGATGGCCCGGACCACGGCGTCCGTGAGATTCGAGAGCGCCTGGGCGCAGCGCAGGCCGTTGCGATCCTCGAGGAGCTGGGCCTCGGCGGCGCGGTGGCCCTCCTCGATCACCCGGCGCAGATGCGGGACGAGCGCGGCCCGGAGCTTGGTGGGCTCACGGGCTTCGCGGTCGAGGCCTTCAAGGACCGTTTCAAGGGCTGCGGCGGGATCGAACATGGCTCCCGTTAGCATGATATCCCTACGCCGCCAGCCACGCGGCGACAGCCGCGGCGTTCCGAGGCCGCGGGGCGCCGAAGCCGGTCACTACTCCGCCGCCGGCAGGTCGAGGGCCAGGAGCCGCGCCGTCCGATTGCGGGTGGCCGCCGACGGCTCGGTCTGCCCGGCCTGCCGCCGCGCATCGGCGATGGCGGCGTGCACCCCGTCCACCGCCAGGATCAGCGCGCTCACCGTGCGGGCGTCGATGCTGCGCTCCCGGGCGTAGCAGACCACGTCGGCCACGAGGCCGTCGGTCTCGATCGCGATGGCGTCGAGTTCGGCGGTGTTCGTCGAGGCGCGCACCTCGCGCAGGATGTCGAGCAGGCGGTCGAGGACGTAGTCGACCCGCTCCCGGCGCTTGCGGGCGAGGCGCTGCCCGATCCAGGCGAAGCCGGAGCCGATGGTGCCGCCGAAGAACGCGAACAAATAGATGTAGTCCTCGTACCGGTCGAGGAAGGTCTGCTGCTCGCGCTCGAAATAATCGACCGCCCCCGGGTGATTCGGCAGCCGCGCCGAGGTCGCCGCCACCGTCGTGTCGAAGTCCGGGGCCTTCATCAGCTTGGCTGCCGGGGCCGCCGCGGCGAGCCGCGAGCGCCACTCGAACAGGTGCTGCGTGGCCGAGGCGACCGCGACCCGGCTGACCGTGCCGCGCGCCATCAGGCGGTAGGAGGCGCCGACGGTGCGGACCTCCTCGTCGGGGCGCTTCGGACGGCCGCCGAAGGTCCCGGCCGGGATGGTCACCGATTGCAGCTCCGGGAAGCGCTGCAGGATCGCGTCGCCGTCGGGGATCGAGACGAAGCCGACCTTGTGCTCCGGCGATCCGAGTTCCACGGCGCGCACCACCGCGGCCGCGGTCTTCGAGGCGGGACTCGCGATCACCGCGACCGCGTCGACGCGCTTGTCGGTGAGGGCGGCCGTGACTTCCCCGACCTTCAGGGGCACCACGACGACGTGGCCGGCCTCCGCCTCCTCGGCGCCGGGGCCGTTCTCGGGGGCCGCCTCGCCCCGATTGTCCGGCGCGAGGTCGTAGAACGAGAGCAGGTTCGTCAGGAAGGGCAGATCGGCGCTGTGCCGCACGACGATGCCGAGTCGCTTGCGCGCCAGATCGGGCACGTCGTCGATCCCGGCCGCCTCCGGACCCACGATGACCAGGGCCTCGTCGTGCAGGATCGCCAGCGTCAGGCCGTTCTCGGGGAGGAACACGTCGGGACGGACCACCGCGAGGTCGGCGCGGTTCCGCTGGAGGGCCATGGCGCTGTCGCGGACGTCGTCGTAGCGCACCACCTTGAGGCGTACATCCTCGCGCGCCCGATCGAGGGCCTGGGCGTAGGCCTCGATCAGCGCGGCCTCGGGGCCGTCCTGGGGACCGACCGCGACCGTGAGGGTATTGGGACGCGACAGGTAGACGATCGCGGCCGCGACCGCCGCCAGGCCCAGGGCCACGAGGACCAGGAGCCACTCGCGCCGCATCAGGGCTGTCGCCGCGGCGCGGAGGCGTCTCCGCCAGGGGCCACGGCTGCGGTCGGGCGGAGAACGGGGGTCCGGGCCATGGCCGAGCCTGTCGCGTTGCGCGCGTTCCATACCCATTGCATGGAACGGAAACCTGTCGAGATCGTGAAGAACCGGTGAAACCCCCATTCGTTGCAGAATCCGCGCCAGAACGCCGCGACCGGGAGATCAGGCCGCCCGGCCCGGTGAGCGCGGCCTGGCTCGAACGCGCGGCGCTCCACTATTTGGAGCGCTACAGCGCCTCGACCGAGATGCTGCGCCGGACCCTGGCGCGGCGGGTCCAGAAGCGGGCCCGGGCCCGGGGCGAGGATCCGGAGGGCTTCGCGGACCTCGTCACGGCGACCGTGGCCCGGGCGGTCTCAGCCGGCCTCGTGGACGATGCGCGCTTCGCCGACACCCGCCTGGCGACGCTGCGCCGCCGCGGCACGTCGAGCCGGGGCGTCTCGGCCAAGCTCGCCGCCAAGGGGGTTCCGCGGGAGGTGGTCGAGGCCGCCATGCGGGCGGAGCGCGACGCCATGCCCGACGGGGCGGCGGAGGCGATCGACGTTCAGGCCGCGCAGGCCTACGCCAAGCGCCGGCGCCTCGGTCCGCATCGCCGCCCGGACCAGCGCGCCGCCCACCGCGACCGGGACCTCGCCGCCCTGGCCCGGGCCGGTTTTTCCTACGACCTCGCCCGCCGGGTGGTCGACGGGGACGGGGATCCGCCGTTGTGATTGGCGCGCCTGGGACGGCGCGCCGATCGGATCGTGGCCGTCGCAGCCAGGAATGCCTCAGGCGTGGGCCTTGGATCCCTTCGGCGCGCGCCGGCCGATGCCGCGCCGCGCCGCCACGTCCGCGGTCTCGGCGCCCCTCCGCGCCGCGGATGGCTCGAGCCCGCTGGCCAGGATCTCGTGCATGCGTACCTGCCAGCCGTCGCCGGTCGCCCGATAGGCGTCCAGAAGCGCCGGGTCGATCCGCATCGTGAAGTTGACCTTGGCATCGGCCCGCTTCGGACGCCCGCGTCCGCGCTTCAGCAGCAGCTTGAACACCTCCGGCACTTCCCGGGCGGGGCGTAGCGCGGCCAGATCCGCTTCCGTCAGCTTCGGGTTATCGGAGATCTCGTCCCAGTCCTCCTGCGAGTAACCCGGACCGGGCTGCTCAGGCTTCGGTGCGGTATCGGGCATAGGCTTCCCTTTCGTCAGGGTCGGCGATGCGGAGGCTGACGAGAGACAGCACTTCCGTGCCGAGGGGTGAGACGATGACGGCGACGACGCGCTCGCCATTCCAATCGCCGATCAGCCTGTCGCGTGCGCGGCCGGTGCGGCTCGCGCGGGCCGGGTGGATCAGCGCCGTCTCGCCGTCGAAACAGGAGTCGAAGTCGGCGAAGTCCAAGCCGTGCTTGGCGAGGTTCGCCAGACGCTTCGGCTCGTCCCACGTCGTCGGCGTCGAAATATCGTAGGGGCGTTTATTCTGCGAGGCAAGGCCTTTGAACGCGCAGACGGACGCGTTCGGTTCGTTCAGGGCGAGCGCGGCCGCCGGCGAGATCCCGCTCGATCCTCGCCGGGGTGCGGCATCGCGGCCCGGGGCGAAAGGCCGGCTGGCCTTGCACCTTCGGGCTCGTCGTTCATTGTCTGTTCGATGGACGAAACCCTCGCCAAGAAGCTGCGCATCCTGGCCGATGCCGCGAAATACGACGCCTCCTGCGCGTCCTCGGCGGCGCCGAAGCGCGCGGCCGGCAAGGACGGTTTGGGCTCCACCACCGGGGCCGGGATCTGCCACGCCTACACGCCGGACGGGCGATGCGTCTCCCTGCTCAAGATCCTGCTGACCAACTGGTGCCTGTTCGACTGCGCCTATTGCATCAACCGGCGGTCCTCGAACGTCCGGCGGGCCAAGTTCACCGTCGAGGAGGTCGTCAACCTCACCCTGAACTTCTACCGGCGCAACTACATCGAGGGCCTGTTCCTGTCGTCGGGCATCATCAAGTCGCCCGACCACACCATGGAGCTGCTGACCCGGGTGGCGAAGTCCCTCCGGCGCGATCATGGCTTTGCCGGCTACATTCACCTCAAGTCGATCCCTGAGGCGAGCCCCTGGCTGATCGAAGAGGCCGGCCTCTACGCTGACCGGCTCTCGATCAACGTGGAATTGCCCACCGAGGCCAGCTTGGAACGGCTCGCCCCCGAAAAGGACGGGGCCGCGATCCAGAACGCCATGGCGCAGATCGGTGAACGCATCGTTGAGGCCAAGGCCGAGAAGCGGCGCTTTTCCCCGGCCGGGCATTCGACCCAGGTGATCGTCGGAGCCGATGCCACCACCGATGAGGCGCTGATCCGCAAGAGCGCGCATCTCTACGGCAGCGTCGGGCTGAAGCGGGTCTATTACTCGGCCTTCAGCCCGATCCCGGACGGATCAGCGATCCTGCCGCCGAAGCCGCCGCCGCTCCAGCGCGAGCACCGGTTGTACCAGGCCGATTGGCTGCTCCGGTACTACCAATTCACCCCCGACGAGGTCGCCGACGCCTCGGAGGGCGGCATGCTCGCCCTCGACATCGACCCCAAGCTCGCCTGGGCGCTGAAACACCGCGAGAAATTCCCCGTCGACGTGAACAAGGCCGACCGGGAATGGCTGCTGCGCGTGCCGGGCCTCGGCGCCCGGGCGGTGGACAAGATCATCACGGCGCGCCGCCACGCGACCCTGCGCCTCGACGACGTCGCCCGGCTGACCTCGGGGCTGAAGCGGGCGCGGCCGTTCCTCGTCGCCGCCGACCACCGCCCGGTCGGGCTGACCGACCGGCTCGACCTGCGCGCCCGGCTGGTCGAGCCGGCGACGCAGCTGAGCTTGTTCTGATGAAAGCCGGAACCGCGCCTTTCCCTCCCCCCTCTGCGGGGGAGGGTGAGCCGGCCGTCAGGCCGGGTCGGGAGAGGGGCAGCGCGACGATGCAGGTTGGCGCGGTCGTCGCGACTCTTCAGGAAGCGGCGCTCCCCTCTCCCGACCCCCTCCGGGGGCCACCCTCCCCCGCGGAGGGGGGAGGGGATGCGCGTCGGCCGCAGAGCGTCCTGCTCCATCCGGGCGCCGATCTCACCGGCTTCCGCGACGCCGCGCGCAGGCTCATCGCGCAGGGCGTCCCCCCCGAGGCCGTGGCGTGGGCGGTGACGGATTCCCCCGGCCTGTTCGGCACCGAGACCGCCCAGGCCCCCGCCGCGCCGCTCGCCCTGCCCAAACCCGTCGCCGCCCTGATCCCGCAGGTGATCCCCCACCGCGACCCGGAGCGCTACGGGCTGCTCTACGCCCTGATCTGGCGGGTCTGCCACGGCGAGCGGCACCTGATGGAGGTCGGCAGCGATCCCCTGGTTCACCGCCTGCACCGGATGGCCAAGGCGATCGGGCGCGACCTGCACAAGATGCACGCCTTCCTGCGCTTCCGCCGCGCCGAGGATGCCGGTGGCGAGCATTTCGTGGCGTGGTTCGAGCCCGACCATCACATCCTGGAGGCGGCGGCGCCGTTCTTCGTCGCGCGGTTCCGCGGCATGCGCTGGTCGATCCTGACGCCGGAGGGGTCGGCCCACTGGGATACCGAGACCCTGACCTACGGGCCGCCCGGGGACCGGGCGTCGCGCCCCGAGGGCGACGGCTTCGAGGCCGGGTGGCAGACCTATTACGAGAGCACGTTCAACCCGGCTCGCACCAACCTGAAGGCGATGCGGGCCGAGATGCCCAAGAAGTATTGGCACAACATGCCCGAGACCGCCGCGATCCCCGCCCTGGTCAGGGCGGCGGCGGGGCGCACCGACGCGATGATCGAGAGGGAGCCGACCTTGCCCACACGCCGCGAACCCGCCCGCGCCGTCGCCGCCATGGCCGATCAGGACCCCAAAACCCTCGAGGCGCTGAACGCGATCATCAAGCGCACCGAGCCGCTGGTGCCGGGCGCTACGCAGGCGGTGCTCGGCGAGGGGCCTGTCGGGGCCACCGTCGCCTTCGTGGGCGAGCAACCGGGCGACCAGGAGGACCGGCAGGGCCGCCCCTTCGTCGGGCCGGCGGGGCAGTTGCTCTCCCGGGCCATGGCGGAGGCCGGGATCGACCGCGGAGCGAGCTATCTCACGAATGCCGTCAAGCACTTCAAGTTCGAGGAACGCGGCAAGCGCCGCATCCACCAGAAGCCGACGGCCGGCGAGGTCAGCCACTATCGCTGGTGGCTCGATCGGGAGCTCGACTTCGTGGCCCCGAAGCTCGTGGTGGCGCTGGGCGCGACAGCGGTGCTGGCACTGACCGGCAAGGCGGTCCCGATCACCCGGGCGCGGGGCCCGTTCCGGTTCGACCGGTTCGAGGACCGCGTCCAGGGTTTCATCACGGTCCACCCGTCCTACCTGCTGCGTCTGCCCGACGAGGCAAAAGAGGAGGCCTACGCGGCCTTCGTGGACGACCTGCGGCGGGTGGCGGAGATCGGGCGCGAACTCGCGGCTTGACCCGCTAGGGTCGCGCGGTTGTGCTATGCTGGGCGGTGCCGAATCCCCTCCGGTATCGCGACGATGGACAAGCACGCCGCCCTCGACATCCTGCGCGCCAACGAGGCCGAACTGCGCCGCCGTGGGGTGCTGCACGCAGCCCTGTTCGGCTCCGTCGCCCGCGGCGAGGCGGGGCCCGACAGCGACCTCGACGTGATGATCGAGATCGACACGGAGCATGTGCGCGACGTCTTCAGCTATGTCGGCCTGTGTCGCTTCATCGGCGACCTGTTCCCGATCCCTGTCGACGTGGCGGATCGCCAGAGCCTTAAGGCGAGCGTCCGGAAGAGGGCTGAGCACGATGCCGTTCCAGCCTTCTGAGCGGGCGCTCGACGCCTGCGAGGACATCATCACCAATGCTCAATCTGCGGAAACCTTCGTGGCCGGCATGAGCTACGAGGCGTTCGTCGCGGATCTGCGCACCAACTATGCCGTCGTCCGCTGCCTGGAGATTATCTCGGAGGCCAGCCGACGCCTCACCGACGACATGCGCAGCCGTCATCCGAACGTGCCCTGGCGCGACATCGCTGCCGCGGGAAACGTGTATCGTCACGGCTATCACGGGGTGATGCTGGACAACGTCTGGCGGACCGTTCACGAGCGCTTGGCCGACCTCGTCGCGGCCTGCCGTGCCGAACTCGACCGCGTGCCCGAGCCCTGATCGCCCCGAGACGCCTGCGCCCATGACCGTCGAGACCGCCTCCGCCAATCCCAAGAAGGTCGGCCCGGGCGATCAGGTGATCCTGGTCGACGGCTCGTCGTTCATCTTCCGGGCCTATTTCCAGTCGATCAACCAGGATCAGAAGTACAATTCCCGTCCCTCGGACGGGCTGCCCACCGGGGCCGTGCGGCTGTTCTGCACCAAGATCGCGCAGTTCCTCCAGGAGGGCGCGGCCGGCACGATGCCGACCCATCTCGGCATCGTCTTCGACAAGTCCGAGGGCTCGTTCCGCAAGGAGATGTTTCCCGACTACAAGGGCCACCGCCCCGACGCCCCCGACGACCTGAAGCGCCAGATGCCGCTGATGCGCGACGCGGTGCGCGCCTTCGGCCTGCACGCGGTGGAACTGGAGCGCTACGAGGCGGACGATCTCATCGCCACCTATACGCGGCAGGCGGAGGCGCGGGGCGCGGGCGTCATCATCGTCTCCTCCGACAAGGACCTGATGCAGCTCGTCGGGCCGCAGGTGCGGTTCTACGATTTCGAATCCGGCGCCAAGGGCAAGCCCGGCTACCGGCCGGAGCGCAACCTCGACGTCGAGGCGATCATCGCCAAGTGGGAGGGCCTGCAGCCGAACCAGATCGGCGACGCCCTGGCGCTGATTGGCGACACCTCCGACAACGTCCCGGGCGTCCCCGGCATCGGCCTGAAGACCGCGGCGGCGCTGATCAAGGAATTCGGCAGCCTGGAGGCGCTGCTGGAACGGGCGGGCGAGATCAAGCAGCCCAAGCGCCGGGAGACCCTGCTCGCCAGCATCGATCAGGCGCGGCTCTCGCGCAGGCTGGTGGCGCTGATAGAGGACGTGCCGGTCCCGGTCGATCTGGACGACCTCGGCGTGCCCGAGCCGGACCCGCAAAAACTCGTCGGCTTCCTGAAGGCGATGGAGTTCAATACGCTCACCCGCCGCATCGCCCAGATGCTGCATGTCGACCCCGAGGCGGTGAAGCCCGATCCGCGGCTCCTGCCCGGCGCCCGCCCCCCCGCCAACGGCGACGCGGTGCCGTTCTTCGGTGATCCCGTGCCGCCCGATCCCGAGACCGCGGCGGCCGGGGCCGAGCGCCCGCCGGGCGCCGCCCCGCCGGAGGGTGGCGAGGTCGACCCGTTCGCCGATCTCGACCTGCCCGACGCCCCGGCCAAGCCCCGGGCCCCGGTCGAGGCGACCCCCGGCAACGTGGTCGCGGCCCGGGCCGCGGAGGCGGTGGCGCCGTTCGACACCGCCGCCTACGAGACCGTCGCCAGCCTGGAGCAGCTCGACGCCTGGATTGCCGAGGCCCAGGAGGCCGGGGTGATTGCGGTCGACACCGAGACCGACGCCCTCGACGCCCACAAGGCCGGGCTCGTCGGCGTCTCGCTGGCCACCGCCACCGGCCGCGCCTGCTACATCCCGCTGGCGCACGTCCAGGCCGCCAAGATCCAGGCCGATGCCACCGACCTGTTCGGCGAGGGCGCGACCTCCTCCGACGTGGCCGAGCCGGTGCCCGGGCAGATCCCGCTGAAGGCGGCGATCGCCCGGCTGAAGCCGCTCCTGGAGGATCCGGGCGTCCTGAAGGTCGGCCAGAACCTGAAATACGATTGGGTCGTGCTCGCCCGCTACGGCATCGAGATCGTGCCGTTCGACGACACGATGCTGATCTCCTACGTGCTCGACGCCGGCAAGGGCGGCCACGGCATGGACGAGCTCGCCCGCCGCCATCTCGGCCACCAGCCGATCACCTTCTCCGACGTGGCCGGTACGGGCCGCAACAAGGTGAGTTTCGACCGGGTCGCCATCGACAGGGCCACCGCCTACGCGGCCGAGGATGCGGACGTGACGCTGCGCCTGTGGCGGATGATGAAGCCGCGCCTCGTCGCCGAGCGCCGGGTCGCCGTCTACGAGACCCTGGAGCGGCCGCTGCTGCCGGTGATCGCCCGGATGGAGCAGCGCGGCATCCGGGTCGACCGGGAGATGCTGAGCCGGCTCTCGGGCGACTTCTCGCAGATCCTCGTGCGCCTGGAGGAGGAGATCCAGGACGATGCCGGCGAAAAGTTCTCCGTCGGCTCGCCGAAGCAGATCGGCGATATTCTTTTCGGAAAAATGGGCCTGCCGGGGGCCAAGAAGACGCCCTCCGGGCAATGGGCGACGCCCGCGACCCTGCTGGAAGAACTGGCCCAGGCCGGGCACGAACTCCCCAAAAAGATCCTGGAGTGGCGCCAGCTCGCGAAGCTGAAATCCACCTACACGGATTCGCTTCAGACCCACGCCGACCGCGAGACCGCCCGGGTCCACACCTCGTTCTCCCTGGCGGCGACCACGACGGGGCGGCTGTCCTCGTCCGAGCCGAACCTCCAGAACATCCCGATCCGCACCGAGGAGGGCCGGCGCATCCGCCGGGCCTTCGTGGCGGCCCCCGGCAACCGGCTGATCTCGGCGGATTACTCGCAGATCGAATTGCGGTTGCTCGCCCACATGGCCGACATCCCGGAGCTGCGCAAAGCGTTCGCGGACGGGATCGACATCCACGCGGCGACAGCCAGCGCAATGTTCGGCGTGTCGCTGAAGGACATGACCCCCGACCTGCGGCGGCGGGCCAAGACGATCAATTTCGGCATCATCTACGGCATCTCGGCCTTCGGCCTCGCCGACCGGCTCGGCATCGGCCGGGAGGAGGCGTCGGCGTTCATCAAGCAGTATTTCGAGCAGTTCCCGGGCATCCGCGACTACATCGACACAACCAAAAAGATCTGCCGGGACAAGGGCTACGTCTCGACCCTGTTCGGCCGGGTCTGCCACTATCCGCAGATCCGCTCCAACAACCCGTCCGAGCGCGCCAGCGTCGAGCGGCAGGCGATCAACGCGCCGATCCAGGGCTCGGCCGCCGACATCATCCGCCGGGCGATGACCCGGATGGAGGCGGCGCTGGCGGCGGCCAAACTCGACGTGCGGATGCTGCTGCAGGTCCACGACGAGCTGGTCTTCGAGACCGCGGAGGACGAGGTCGACCGGGCGATCCCGATCATCGCCAGCGTGATGGAGGAGGCGCCGGCCCCGGCCCTGACGCTCCGGGTGCCGCTGGTGGTGGAGGCCAAGGCGGCGGGGAACTGGCAGGAGGCGCACTAGAGTTGGAATGTAACCAGCTTGGCCTTAGCGATGTCCGAGAAGGGGGATTTCCGCCGGTCCGCTTTCGGGCGGCAACGCAAAGGAGCGGACGTCATTGCTGCGCCCGCTCCCGACCCAAAGGCGGCATTCCGAATGTCCGGATGCAGGCGGGTGAGATCAGAACCGACCCGCGATTGTCAGGCGCACGGCGGTGGGCTCCACCGGGTGGAAGACGCGGTCGATCAGCCCCTCCGTGGGCTCGCCCGGCAGGCGCGAGACGTAGGCGTAGGTGATCTGGTCAGACTTGCTGTTCGTCAGGTTCAGCACGTCCAGCGAGACGCTGATGCCATTCTCGAAGTTGTAGCCGACCCGGCCGTTGAACAGCGCGGTCGGCCGCGAGCGGATGGAGTTGTCCTCGATCAGCGGCCGCGGTCCGAAATACCGGAACCGCAGCGAGCCGAACCAGCCGAGCGGTTCGCCGAAGGTGAGGCCTGCCGACGCGATCGTGGTGGGCGCCTCCGGCACCCGGTTACCGGCCGGATCGTAGTCGGAAAAGCGGGCGTTGGTGATCGTCAGGTCGCCCTCCAGTTGCAGCCAGGGCGTCACCGCGTAGCGGTTCGTCCATTCCACGCCGAAGCGCCGGGTTGGGCGGCTTGGCTCCGTCGTGCCGGTATCGCCCTGGAACAGGTTCTCCGAGGCGAAATCGAGCCGGAACAGCGCGAGGCTCGTCTCCAGCCCGGCGATCGAGCGGTTGCGCAGGCCGATCTCGTAGCCGGTCGAGGGCACCACGAACGGCGAGCGGGTGGTGTTGAACAGCGAACTCGTCGGGTCGACCGTGGCGGTCACGCCGCGCACGTCGTTCGAGTGGAAGCCGCCGCCGTAATTCACGTAGAGCTCGGTGTCGAACCATGGTCCGAGGGTCAGGCCGAGCTTCGGGTTGACGATACCGTCGCGCGCTCGACCGGAATTGGCCGGCGTGTCCGAGACGACGCTCGCGTAGTAGCCATCGGCGCGGAAGCCGACTCTGGTGCGCAACCAGTCGGTCCAGCGCACCCGGTTGTCGAAGTAGAAGGCGCCGCTCGTCTCCAGCACGCGGTCGTCGAGCACGCCGGAGCGGTATTGCCGGTTCGTGGTGTTGAATAGGCCGACCCGGATGCTGTCGGTCCGCGTCTGCACGCCGATCTCGTTCTCCATCGGCAGCCCGAACAGATCGCCCTGGAAGATGTGCAGCGCCTCGCCGCCGCCGATGATGCGCTGGTCGAGCTAGTGGAACTGGTCGCCGTTGACCGGGTCGTTCAGGAAATAGGTGAAGTCGTTGAACAGGTTGAGTTGTGAGCGGATCACGTAGGCCGAGGCCCGCGTCACGCCGGTGTCGTCCGTCGCGCTGAACTTGCCCGAGAGCGAGACGCGCGAGGTATCGCCGCCGTCCGTAGGGTTGATCGTGCCGTAGCGGCCGATCAGCCCCTCGGTGACCGCGCGCTCGGGGATCTGGTTGGTCGCGGTCCAGCGGGCCGCATAGGCCATGCTGGTGACCGAGAAGCCGTCGAGCGGCGTGCCCTGGCTGTAGCGGGCGACCCCGTTGATCTTGCGCAGCGCGTCCGGGACGACCCACGGCCCATCGTAGACCTGCGCCTCGCCAGCCAGGAGCAGGTTGCCCTCGGCCAGCGGCACGGTGGTGATCGACAGGGCGCGCTTGTAGCCGAAGCTGCCGATCGAGGTCAGCGCGACGTTCTTGGCGGTCGTATCGAGGTAGTCGATCCGGACCGAGCCCGCGGAGGCGAAGTCGCCGTCGCGCACGAAGTATGGCCCCTTGTGGAACTCCACGGCGCCGACGAGTTCGGGGATCAGGAAGTTGATGTCGGCGTAGCCCTGGCCGTGGGCATGGGTGCGCATGTTGAGCGGCATGCCGTCTAGGAACAGGGCGATATCGGTGCCGTGGTCGAGGTTGAAGCCGCGCAGGAAGAACTGGTTGGCTTTGCCCTCACCGGAGTGCTGGGTGACGATCAGGCCCGGCACCGCCTCCAGCACCTCACCGGGGCGGGTCACGGGGCGGCTGTTGAGCTGCGCACCCGTGATGACGCCGGAACTGGCGGCGGTCACGGGCGTGCTGATCCCGCCGATGCCGGTCGTCCCCCCGACGTAGCCTGCGCTGGCAGATGGACCGGCCTGCGGTGACGCCGCTGCCGCGGTCTCCGCGGTGACCGAGATCTCCTCCAGCGTCGTTTCGGTGGTTGCGGCACTGGGAATGGATCGGTCTTGAGCTACAGCCGCTGACGCTAGGACAGCGAGGCTGACGCCCGACAGGGTCGCGAGCGTTCGGGTGGTCGGACGATGAGACACGGGACCTCGGGCGACGGCAGTGGCACGTCACCGCGAATGAAGCCTCGCCGATCGCGCACGGGCACGAGCGTCTCGGCACCCGCCAGGACACCCCGCCCGGCGCGTTTCGCGTGTGACCACGGCTGACGGCAGGTCTCCTGGCTCGCGGGTCGTCGCCCTCGCACCGTCTTCCCGGATGAGGCTCATCCAGTGACGCGGTGGTGCTGGGCTCGCCGCTTACAGTTGCGGGGGCAGCCGCGGCCTCGGAGCAAGCTCCTCACCGCGTTCCCTTTTGATCCCCGAGGGGAACCGTCACGGTCAGGCTAGGTGATCGGCCGACACTCGGTCAACGCGACGAGACGGGTTCCTGTGGTGTGTGCCCTTTTGGCTGCATTCCGGAAATCGCCTTTGCGAGTGGCCGATCGCTGCCGATGGGACTAGAACAGGCTCATGCCGGGGTCCGCTTCCGGATGTCGAGCCAACTTCCGCTGTCCCCCCTGAGCCGAAGTTGATTGAGGTCCGGCGAACGACTGCTTTGGAGAAACGCAAACGACGTTCCCGGCGGCTGGGTTGGGTCGCGAGCAGTCATTACATGCTTAAGCTAATTGGGTTCAGGCTTTAGGAAGCTGGTTGGATCGAAGCTCGGCCCGACCGTCTTTGCGAGCGGCGCGAAGCCATCCAGTCGGCGCCACGCTCACGAAGGTCCCGCTGCCCTAAGTTGCCTCGCTCCGCTCGCAAAGACGGCGTTCTGTAACGACGTCCTCGAACCGCGAGCGGCATCTTGGAGATGCCGCCAAAGGCAGTCATACGCCGTACGCCCATGACATGCTGCATTCCGAACTCGTGACCGACCCCCTCTCCTTCCTCGCCGGCGGCGGCGAAGCGGCGCGCATGATCCGCGCGCGCGACTGGACCGGCCACCCCCTCGGCCCCCCGGAGACCTGGCCGGCGGAGTTCCGGGCGGCGCTCTCGCTCGTGCTCAACTCGCCGGAATCGATGATCCTGGCCTGGGGCCCCGATCTCCATTTCTTCTTCAACGACACCTACTTCCCGCTGCTGGGGCCACGGCTGCCCTGGGCCATGGGGGCGCGGTTCGACGCCGTCTGGGCCGATGCCTGGGAGCAGGCCGGGCCGATCATCGCGGCCGCCCTGGAGGGCCGGCCGGAGCGGTTCGTCGACCTGCCGTGGCAGCTCGACACCGACCGGGGCGCCCGGGAGACGTGGTGGACCTTCTCGTATTCGCGGGTGCTCGATGCCGTGGGCGGTGTCGCCGGGCTGTTCATCCTCACCAACGAGACCACCGGGCGGGTGCTGGCCGACGCCGCCCTCACCGAAAGCCGGGCCCAGCTCGAGACTGCGCTTGCGGAACTCGGCAGCCTCAACGCCACCCTGGCGCAGCAGGTCGCGGAGCGGACCGCCGACCGCAACGCCCTGTGGACGCTCTCCTCCGACATGATGCTCCGCTGCCTGTTCGACGGCACGATCACCGCGGTGAACCCGGCCTGGACCGAGGTGCTGGGCTGGGGCGCGGACGCCCTCGTCGGCACCAAGCTGATCGACTTCGTCCACCCGGACGATCTGGCGCGCACGATCGCGGGGGCGGAGCAACTCTCGGCGGGCGAGCGCCTCGCGCGCTTCGACAACCGCTATCGCCACCGGGACGGCAGCTACCGCTGGATCAGCTGGGCGGCCCGGCCCGGCGACGGCGTGATCAACGCGGTCGGGCGCGACTTCACCGCCGAGCGCGAGCGCGCCGACGCCCTGGCGGCCGCCGAGGAGGCCCTGCGGCAATCGCAGAAGATGGAGGCGGTGGGCCAGCTCACCGGCGGCCTCGCCCACGATTTCAACAACCTGCTGGCCGGCATCTCCGGCTCGCTGGAGCTGATCCAGACCCGGCTCAGCCAGGGCCGGATGATGGATGTCGACCGCTACATCAACGCCGCCCAGGGCGCGTCCAAGCGCGCCGCCGCCCTGACGCACCGGCTGCTCGCCTTCTCGCGCCGCCAGACCCTCGACCCGAAGCCCACCGACGTGAACCGCCTCGTCGCCGGCATGGAGGAGCTGATCCGGCGCACCGTGGGACCGGCGGTGGTCGTTGAGGTGATCGCCGCCCCCGGCCTGTGGCTGACCCTGGTCGACCCGCCGCAGCTCGAGAACGCGCTGCTCAACCTGTGCATCAATGCCCGGGACGCGATGCCCGAGGGCGGGCGGATCACCATCGAGACCGCCAATGCCCGGCTGGACGCGCCTGCCGCCCGGCACCACGACATGCCGCCGGGGCCGTATCTCTCGCTCTGCGTCGCCGATACCGGCACCGGCATGGCGCCGGAGATCGTCGACCGGGTGTTCGAGCCGTTCTTCACCACCAAGCCGCTGGGGCAGGGCACCGGCCTCGGCCTGTCGATGATCTACGGCTTCGCGCAGCAATCGGGCGGCCAGGTGCGGATCGTCTCGGAGGTCGGCCGGGGCACCACGGTCTGCCTCCACCTGCCCCGCCACGCCGGCGCGGTGCCGGAGGAGGAGGCGCACGCGGCGATCGGCGCACCGCCCCGCGCCGCCCCGGGGGAGACCGTCCTGGTCGTCGACGACGAGCCCACCGTCCGGATGCTGGTGACGGAGGTGCTGGAGGATCTCGGCTACACGGCGATCGAGGCCGCCGACGGCGGCGCCGGCCTCAAGGTCCTGCAATCGGACGTGCGCATCGACCTGCTGGTCACCGATGTCGGGCTGCCCGGCGGCATGAACGGCCGCCAGATGGCCGAGGCCGGCCGGGAGAAGCGCCCGGGGCTCAAGGTGCTGTTCATCACCGGCTACGCGGAGGCGACGGTGCTCGGCAGCGGCCAGCTCGCCCCCGGCATGCAGGTGATCACCAAGCCGTTCGTGGTCGAGGTGCTGGGGGCGCGCATCCGCGAGATGATCGGGACGGCTTGACCGCGCGGCCGGATCGGGCCTCATCGGCACGAAAGGCCGGGGAGGAGAGAACGCGATGCGGGCGCTGCTGTGCACGAGGCTCGACGGGCCGGAGCATCTGGAGATCGCCGCGCGGCCCGATCCGGTCCCGGGGCCCGGGCAGGCCCTGGTGCGGATCCGGCTGGCGGCGCTGAACTTCTTCGACACGCTGATCGTGGCCGGGCGCTACCAGGTGAAGCCGCCGCTGCCGTTCTCGCCGGGCGGCGAAGGGGTCGGCGTGGTCGAGGCGCTGGGGGAGGGGGCCTCCGGCGTCGCCGTGGGCGACCGGGTGATCGTCCATGCCGGGCACGGCTGCTGCGCCGAGTTGATCGCGATCGATGCCGGCCGGCTCACGCCGGTGCCGGACGGGGTGCCGGACGAACAGGCGGCCGGGCTCACCATCACCTACGGCACCTCGCTCCATGCGCTGGCCAACCGGGCGCGCCTGCAGCCCGGGGAGTGGCTCGCGGTGCTCGGCGCCTCCGGGGGCGTTGGCCTCGCCGCCGTGGAACTCGGACGGCTGATGGGCGCCCGGGTCATCGCCTGCGCCTCCTCGGAGGAGAAGCTCGCGGTCGCCCGGGCCCACGGGGCCGAGGCGGGCCTGGTCTACGATCCCGCGACCCTGAAGGACGAGCTGCGCCGGATCTCCGGGGGCGGGGTCGACGTGGTCTACGACGCCGTCGGCGACGCCTATGCCGAGCCGGCCCTGCGGGCGCTCGGCTGGCGCGGGCGCTACCTCGTGGTCGGCTTCGCGGCCGGCGGCATCCCGCGGCTGCCGCTCAACCTGATGCTCCTGAAGGAGCTCGACGTGCAGGGCGTCCACTGGGGCGCCTTCCTGGATCGCGAGCCGGAGGCGCACCGGGCCGACCAGCGCCGGCTCCTCGACTGGGTCGCCGAGGGCAAGCTCACCGCGCAGGTGCATGGCACCTACCCCCTGGCGGAGTTCCCCGAGGCCTTCGGCCTGCTGACCCGGCGGGCGGCGGTGGGCAAGGTGCTGCTGCGGCCCTGACGCCTCAGAGCAGGCCGCGCTCCCGGGCCAGGCCGACCAGGTCGGCCTGCGGGCGGGCGCCGATATGCTGGATCACCTCGGCCGCCGCCAGGGCGCCGAGGCGGGCGCTGGCGACGTTGTCGAGGCCGCGGGCGTGGCCGGCCAGGAAGCCGGCCGCGAACAGGTCGCCGGCCCCGGTCGTGTCCACCACCGCGCGCACCGGGCTCGCCTCGACGGCGCGGACCTCGCCGCCCTGCACCACCAGGGCGCCGTCCGCCGAGCGGGTGACGAGGCCGAGCAGGTGCCGGCCCCGGGCGTTGCGCTCGTCGCGCAGCGCCGCCACGGCGGCCTCGGGATCGTCGGTCTGGTAGAGGCTCTGGAGCTCGCCCATGTTGGCGAACAGGATGTCGACGCTGCCGTCGCGCACGAGGCCCAGGAACTCGTCCCGGTAGCGGCCGACGCAGAACGCGTCCGACAGGGTCAGCGCCACGGCGTTGCCGGCCTGGTGGGCGATCTCGGCGGCCTTGCGGAAGGCCTCCTTGGCGGCGGGCGGATCCCAGAGATAGCCTTCGAGATAGACCACCCGCGCGGAACTCACGAGGGCCTTGTCGACATCGTCCGGGCCGAGTCCCTGGCAGGCGCCGAGATAGGTGCTCATGGTGCGCTCGCCGTCCGGCGTCACCAGGATGAGGCAGCGGGCCGTGGCCGGCCCGTCCTTCGCCTCCGGGACGGTGAAGTCGACCCCGGTGGCCTTGAGGTCATGGCCGAACAGGCCGCCGAGCGCGTCGTCCCGGACCTTGCCGACGAAGCCGGTCCTGGCGCCGAGGAGCGCCGCCCCGACCGCGGTGTTCGCCCCCGAGCCGCCCGACACGATCGTGGCCTGTCCCATGGCCTGGAACAGGGCCTCCGCCCGGGGCTCGTCGATGAGCTGCATCGCGCCCTTGGTGACGCCCTGTTCGGCCAGGAAGGCGTCGTCGGCGCGGGCGATCACGTCGACGATGGCGTTGCCGAGCACGAGGAGATCGAGGGAGGCTGTCATCGGGGCGTCCTGATTGGCGTTCTCGACGCTGTGGCATCCGCCTCGGGTGGGATCAAGCCGCGGGATCTGCGGGGGGCGGCAGATCGGCGAACAGATCGGCGGCGGGCAGGCGCAGGCCGGGCGGCCTCAGGTCCAGCATGCCCGCCGAGACGATATGGGTCTCGACCCCCCGCCCTTGCCCACGGCGATGATGGATTCGGCATCGCGCGGCGGCCGGCATTACCCCGCGATCTTCTCCAGCGCCACGTCGCGGGTGCGCGGCCCGAGCAGGCCCACGAGCAGCCCGGCCACCAGCATCGCCGCGGAGATGAACAGGAACACCCCCGGGGTGCCGGCCTCGCGCAGCACGAAGGCGATGACGAACCCCGTGAAGATCGCCGAGAAGCGGCTCCAGGAATAGACGAAGCCCACCGCCCGGGCGCGGATGCCGGTGGGGAACAGTTCGGCCTGATAGGCGTGGAAACTGTACGACATCACGTTGGAGGCGAGCGTCAGCCCGATCCCCAGCGCCACGATGGCGCCGACCTCTCGGGTCCGCGCGAAGACCAGCCCGCAGGCGATGTAGACGAGGGCGGCGGCCACGATGACATGCTTGCGCTCGAACCGATCGGCGATGGCGAGGCCGATCAGCGGCCCGATCGGGGCGGCGAGCGCGATCAGCGCTGTGTAGGCGAGGCTTGAGGTCACCGTGATGCCCTGCGCCACCAGCAGGGTCGGCACCCAGTTGGCGAAGCCGTAGAAGCCCACCGTCTGGAAGACGTTGAAGCCCGCCATCATCAGCGCCCGGCGCCGGTAGGGCGGCCTCCACAGGTCGCGGAAGGCGCCGCGCGGATGGACCGGGTCCGGCGCCGCCGGCGGCGGCAGCGGCCGGCCGGTCTCGGCGGCGATCTGCGCCTCCAGCCTCCGCAGGATCGCCTCGGCCTCCGCCAGCCGTCCGTGCTCCACGAGCCAGCGCGGACTCTCCGGAAGGCCCGCGCGCATCCACCAGACCACGAGGGCCGCCGAGGCGCCGATCAGCACGACCCAGCGCCAGCCGTCGATGCCGAGCGGGGCCGTCGGGATCAGCAGGTAGGACAGGAACGCCACCACCGGCACCGCGGTGAAGCCGATGCCCTGACACAGGGCGAAGGCGCGGCCGCGGATCGCCTTCGGCACCAGTTCCGAGAGGTAGCTGCCGATCGTCACCATCTCCAGGCCGAGGCCGATCCCGGCGACGAGCCGCCAGAGGTTGAGCCCGAACGCCTCGGTCTGGCAGGCCATCGCGACGTTGGCCGCCGTGTAGGCGAGGAGCGACCCCGTGAAGATCGCCCGGCGCCCGAACCGGTCGGCGAGCCAGCCGCACGCCAGGGTGCCGATGAACAGCCCTGTGAACAGGGCGGCCACGAAGCTCGCGACCCCGCTCGCCCCGAACAGGCCCGGGGTGGTCGGCGTGAGGATCCCGGCCCTCACCAGCCCCGGGGCGACGTAGCCGGTGAACAGCAGGTCGTAGAGTTCGAAGAAGAAGCCGAGGCCCAGCAGCGCCACGAGGCGCCAGATCGTCCGCGTCGCGGGCAGGCGGTCCAGGCGGGCGAGGAGGGTGCCGGGATCGAGATCGCTGGCCGACACCCGTGCCGCCGTGATCGTCGCCATGGTGCCACGTCCCCCTCAGGCGCCGGATCGACGCCCCGGCGCAGTGCCGCGGAACCCTCCGCGGCGCAAGCTGCGCCTCAGAGCCTGCTTGACTGCGCGGTTGCCATCGCGTGCCGGTCTTGACCGAAGTTACGCCACTTCAGGATGCGGTCGAGACGGGAGAGACCGGTCAAACCGGCCCTCAGACCCCGAACACCGACCAGCCCATCCGCTGGGTCAGCTGCTCCAGGGCGACGCGGCCGAGATGGGAATTGCCCGCCGTGTCGAGGCCCGGGGCCCAGACGGCGATCGAGGCCTTGCCGGGCGCCACCGCCAGGATGCCGCCGCCGACACCGCTCTTGCCGGGCAGGCCGACCCGGTAGGCGAACTCCCCCGAGCCGTCGTAATGGCCGCAGGTCAGCATGATCGCGTTGATGCGGCGCGCCCGCTCCGCCGAGACCACCGAATGGCCGGTCGCCGGGTTGCGGCCGTTATGGGCCAGGAACCGCCCGGCCGTGGCGAGCTGGCGGCAGTTCATCGCGATGGCGCAGTGGTGGAAATAGACGCCCAGCGTGTAGTCCACCGGATTCTCGATGACCCCGAAGGACTTCATGTAGTTGGCGAGCGCGGTGTTGCGGAAGCCGGTGCGCTTCTCCGAGGCCGCCACCCGCTCGTCGATGGCGATGGTGGGATCCTGGGCCAGGAACTGCAGGAAGCGCAGGATCTCGCCCAGGGCCTCGCGGGGCTCGTGGCCGGAGAGGATCAGGTCGGTCACCGCGATGGCGCCGGCGTTGATGAAGGGGTTGCGCGGCACCCCGCGCTCCCGCTCCAGCTGGACGATGGAGTTGAACGGGTTGCCCGACGGCTCCCGCCCGACCCGCCGCCACAGCCGGTCGCCGACCATGCCGAGCGCCAGGGTCAGGGTGAAGACCTTGGAGACGCTCTGGATCGAGAACGGCGTCTCGCTGTCGCCGCCGGTGAAGACCTGACCCTCGCCGTCGATCACCGCGATGCCGAACTGGTTCGGGTCGATGCCCGCGAGTTCGGGGATGTAGTCGGCGACCGCGCCCCGGTCGGGACGCTGGGCCATCTCCTCGGAGATGTCCCGGATGACGAGGGCGAGGTCGGGCACGGTCGGGCTCGGGCGGCGAGAGGCAACGGCCGCGGCGGATCCGGGCCGGCTTGCGGTCGTCTCGGGCGATGCAAGGTCCGGTCCGGCCGTCGCGCGGGGAGGGGCCCGGATCGGCCGCCCTCAGGCGGCCGCGAGCGCTCCGGTCATGGATTCCTTCTTCATCAGCTCCCGGAAGAAGCCGTCGAGATGGGTCAGCTTGTCGGGCGACCCGTCCTGGATGATGCGGCCGCCTTCCAGCACGACGATCCGGTCGAAATCCTGCAGCGTCGAGAGACGGTGGGCGATGGCGATGACTGTCCGGCCGGTCATCAGGTTGGCGAGCGCGTGCCGGATCGCCTGCTCGGATTCCGCATCGAGGGCGGAGGTCGCCTCGTCGAGGAGCAGGATCGGCGAGTTCTTGAGGATCGCCCGGGCGATGGCGATGCGCTGGCGCTGGCCGCCCGAGAGCTTGACACCGCGGTCACCCACGATCGTGTCGAAGCCCTCTGGCAGGGCCTTGATGAAATCCGTGCAATGGGCCGCCTCGGCCGCCTGCCAGACCTCGTCGTCGGTGGCGTCGGGCCTGCCGTAGCGGATGTTCTCGCGCAGGGAGCGGTGGAACATCGAGACGTCCTGGGGCACCACCGTGATCGCCTCGCGCAGGGAGTCCTGCGTCACCCGCTCGATCTTCTGGCCGTTGATGCGGATCGCCCCGCTCTGCACGTCGTAGAAGCGCTGGAGCAGCGAGAACAGGGTCGACTTGCCGCCCCCCGACTTGCCGACGAGGCCGACCTTCTCGCCGGGCTCGATGACGAGATCGAAATCCGTGAAGACCGGGCGTCCGTCCGGGTAATTGAAGGCGACGTGGTCGAACGCGATCTTCGCGCCTTGGCCGGTGAGCGGCTCGGCCTCCGGATGGTCGACGAGGTCGTGGGGCTGGAGCAGCGTGTGCAGGGCCTCGGCCAGGCGGGCGGTGTGCTGCGTCGCGTCCACCAGGGCGACCGCGAGGTCGCGGGTGGCGGCGAGGATGCGGATGCCGAGGGTGCAGACCAGCACGACCTGGCCGTTGGTCGCTTGGCCGGACTCCCACATCTGGATCGCCCAGTAGAGCAGGCCGAACACGGCGAGCACGGTGAGCACCGCGTGCACGATCCGCAGCTTCTCCAGATAGAGCAGCGACGAGCGGCGGGCCCGCATCTCGGTGCCGATCGTGCCCTCGAAGCGCTGGCCCTCGCGCTTGAAGGCCGAGAAGGCGCGTACCAGCGACATGTTGCCGACGAGATCGACCATCTCGCCGTCCACGGAGGCCGCCTTGGCGGCGAAGTCGTGGTGCAGCGGCTTGCCGGCCGAGGCCATCTTGAACATCAGCACGACGACCGCGGCGAACACGCCCGCCAGGATCCCCGCCATCGTGGTGTTGACCGTGGCGATGTAGCCGATCGACCCGAAGGCCGCGACGGTGGGCGGCATCACGTTGAACACGAACATGTTCTCGACCGTGAAGATCGCGTTCGAGGTCGCCGTGATGCGCGACGCCAGGGTGCCGGGCTGGCGGTCCGAGAAGAAGGTCGGGGAATGGCCGGTCATGTGCCGGAACAGGTCGCGGCGGATGTCGCCGGTCACGCCCACGAAGGTGAAGGCGCCGGTCAGCGCCGCGACGCGCCACAGCATGTTGTCGGCGGCGATGAAGGCGATCAGGACCGTGAGCGCGCTCCACACCACGGTGTTGCCCGGCCCCTTGGTCAGGGCGTCGACCACGCCCTTGAGCGCGTAATCGGTGGAGACCGAGAAGCCCACGGCGCCGAGCACCGAGACCAGGATCACCAGGTGGGGCAGCCAGCGGCGGCGGAGATACCGCCCGACGAAGGCGAACGGCCTGTCGGCGTATCGGTGCAGCTCTTCCATCGCGGTGACCATTCCGTATTCGCGCGGCTTTGGCTTACGGGCAAGGCGGAGTGCAGCGCGGGCGCAGTCGAACCCGCAGCGGCAACGCGAGAGCGTTGCCATATGTTGCACCAGGCCGCACCTCCCGTGCGCTTTTATCCGTCAAACCTGAACGCCGCTTGAGCGGCCGGGAAACACCCAAGCGAATCCGGTGCCGCAGGCCTTCAGACCGGGTCGCGCGGGCGGACCGCGCTGAGTCAGGCGCATCAGGGTCCGGTATCAGGCCGCGGTCTCCGTCTGACGTGTCTCGGGCATGATCAGCGCCACCAGCAGGAAGGCCGCGAAACCCATGCAGGCGAGCCCTAGGAAGGCGCTGTGGCTGCCGAGGCGGTCGGCCATGATCCCGGCCAGGGAGGTCGAGAGGGCGGCGCCGATGCCCATGGCGGTGCCGACCGCGCCCAGCGCGAGGTTGAAGCGCCCGGTCCCGCGGGTGAGGTCCGAGACGATGAGCGGCACCATCACCCCGAGGACGGAGGCCGAGATCCCGTCGAGGACCTGCACGGCGACGAGACCGTAGGGGTTGGTCGTGTAGGCGAGCATCAGGCCGCGCACGGGGAGCGCGCCGAAGCCGAACAGCAGCACCGGATAGCGGCCGAACCGCTCGGCCGCCCGCCCGACCGCGGGGGCGCTGACCGCCAGCACCGCCTGCGGGACCATGATGCAGGCCGCGACCAGCGCGGTCGCGGTCTCGCTCGCCCGCAGGGTCAGGACGCTGCCCACGAGGGGCAGCATCGCGGCGTTGGCCAGGAAGAACAGCACCATGCAGGCCGAGAAGCTCAGGAGCCCGCGGTTGGTCAGCAGGGCCCGGATCCCATCCCGCCCGGCGGCGCGCTCCGCCTCGGGCCTGGCCGGCTCCTTGAGCACCTCGGGATCGATATCCCGGGCGCGGATGCGGGCGAGGGCGATCACCGTCGGGATGCCCAGGGCCGCCGTCAGGTAGAAGACCGCACCGTTCGACAGGTAATAGCCGATGGCCCCCATCCCGGCGGCGCCCAGCGCGTTGCCCAGGGCCGCGAAGCTCGCGTTGCGGCCAAGGCGCTCCCCCGCATGGGCGCGCCCGACCAGGCCGATGCTGATCGCCGCGATGGCGGGCGTCAGCACGCAGCTCGCCCCCGAATGGATCGCCATCGCCAGAAGCACCACCGGGAAGCTCGGCCAGACCGCCAGGGCGAAGGCGCTGCCGGCGATGCCGATCACCGCCACCGCGGCGGCGAAGCGCTTCGAGCGGACGATGTCCACGAATGCCCCGCCCGGAACCTGGCCGAGCAGGGCGACCAAGCTGCCCACGGTGAGGGCGAAGCCGATATCGGACTGGGTCCACTTGGCCTGCGAGAAGTAGACGGCCAGGAACGGCCCGAAGCCGGTCTGCAGGTTGGCCACGAAGAACGCGAAGGCGTCGAGGCCGTGGCGGCTCGCCGGCGAGGCCGCATGCCCGGCCACGGCGGCCCCGGTCGCCTGCGCCGGCGCGCGCGGGGGCTCGGCCGTCTGATCCTTCAGGCGCACGACACGCGCGCGGATGTCCGGCCTGGGCATCTCGCGCTCGCGATGGGAGACGACGGTTCGTACCTTCAATCGGGCCACCGTCATTTGTCCGGCGCCTTCTCCGGAGCGCCGGCGGGCGGGGTCGGGACCGTCGCCGCCGGAACCGTCGGCGCCACGGCGGGTGCCCCCGGGGCGGCCACCGGCGCGGCGGCCTGATCGCCCTCGACCGAGGGGGCGGCCGGGCTGGCGGGGCCCAGCACCACGATCGGCTCGCCCGCCTTGTACTCGGGCGAGACGCGGACCTGGTTGCGGGTCAGCGCCACCGACAGCTTGCGCTCCTTGCCGCCGTCCGGCGTGAAGCGCAGGGCGCGCCAATCGACCGCGATCTTCCGGGTGCCGACCCCGAGGAAGCCGCCGAAATCGATGATCGCGGCGCGCGGATGCCCCTCCTTGTCGATGATGATGTCGATCACCCGCCCCAGCTCGTCGCCCCCGGCGCTGCGCACGCTGCGGCCGAGCAGGCTCTCGTAATCCTGGGTGTCCAGGACGGTGGCCGGGGTGCCCTGCTGCGGCGCCGGCGTCCCCGCGGCGACGGGCGGGGTCGGCGCCGGGGCCGCGGGAGCGACCGGGGCCGGACTCGCCGGAGGGGCCGGACTCGCCGCAGGGGCCTGCGGCGGGGCTTGGCCGGACGCGCCGTCGCTCCCGTTGGGCTGGACCTGCGCCGCGGCTCCCGACGCCCAGAGGGCGAGCGTCACGGCCGCGATCATCCGGTTGGTTCTGAACACGCGTCGTCCTCTGAGGAAAGGCCGGGCCGAGCCGGTGCGCCGGCGCAACCGCGACCATGTCGGCCGGGTCCGGGCCCGCCGCCGGCAGGACCCTGCCTGCGGATGGCCGTCGTGCCGCAGGACCTGGGCGAAGTTATGGACCCGGGCGGCCGGGCCGCAAGGTCCGGGCCGGCCTGCGCGCGGGGGCGCCCGACGGGAGACACGGAACCGGCGGCAGCGCGGATGTCTGGTTTTCGCCGCAACCGCGGCGTAGACAGCGGCCGATAAGCCATGCGAGCCGCGGAGACCAACGCGGCCCTTTCGAGGACTGCACGATGTCGACCCTCCCCTCGTCGCGCTGCGCCACGGTGCGCGGACTCGCGCTCGGCGTCGCCCTGGCCGGCCTCATGGCCGGCTGTCAGGCGCTCGGCGGGGGCGGCGGCGTGATGCCGGCGTCCGATGTCGGGCTCCCGCCCTCCATGCGCGGTGCCCTGCCCAACCGCGAGGCGCGCAACGCCCCGGCGGATGCCGACGGACAGCCGCTTCAGACCGCGCCGACGCGGCAGCTGGACCTCCCGAAGACCGCCGGCGGCGCGACCCGGTCCGCCGATGCGGGTGAGCGCCGCATCCGGCGCGAGGATCTCGACGGCGGCAACGGCGCGGTCGCGGGCAGCGGCAGCAGCGGCTCGATGGGGCCGATGATGGCGCCCGGCGGCTCCGTCGGCCTCGGCGGGAAGTTCTGAGCCCCCGGCGCCGGAGCAATCCGCTCCGGCGCCGGGGCGCGGCCGGTCACGCCGTCGGCGCGCGCAGGCCGTAATAATCCTCGATCCGGCCGCGATAGGTCGGGTCCGCGAATCCGTCCTCGCCCGCCCCGTGGCTCGGTGCGCCGGCGAGGGCGCCCGGGTCGATATCGACCACGTAGCCCCCGAGGTCGGGGCTGTAGGTCAAAGCCTTCCACGGCAGGGGATGATGGGCCTCGCCCAGACCCAGGAAGCCCCCGAAGGCCAGCACCGCGTAGGCGACCTGCCCGGAGACCTTGTCGACCATGAAATTGTGGACGGCCCCGAGATGGCGGCCGGTATGGTCGTAGACGGCCGTTCCCTCGACCTTGTTCGAGGCGATGAGCCGGGCGGTCTCGTCGATGGCGAGCCCCTCGCCGGCGGGGTCGAGTTCCAGGGTTCCGGGCTTCCTCACGGCGCGTTCGTTGGGCAGGTCCGTCGGCATGATCACTCCCGCTCGCCGGATGCGGTACGGCCCGCATCCCGTTGATCCTGCGAACCAAGCGGGCCGAGGGCGCCGGGTTCCGCGCGGCGGGCGGTCAGGACTCGGCCGGGATGCCGGCACGGGCGCGCCGCTCGCTGACCCGGTCGCGGACGGTGCGGCTGGCGAGGAGCATCTCGAAGCCGAAGGCGACGAGGGCACACAGGGTGCACAGGATCGCCGCGCCGAACAGGCCGAACAGCAGCGTCGCCACGGTCGCGTCGCGCAGGGCCCCGACGAACAGCGTCAGCACCGCGCCGCAGGTCGCGACGCCCCCGAGGGCGGCCAGGAACACCGCGGCGTCCAGGGCCAGCGAGCGCCGGTGCAGGCGGTCGAGGCGGGCGCCCAGGCGGACGCGCTCCGCATCCCCGGCGCCGGCGAGCAGGCCGGAGACGTGCTCGGCCTGATCCGCCACCCGGGCGAGCCGCGCGCCAAAGACGTTGAGCAGCGTCGCGATGCCGGACAGCAGGAAGACGGGGCTCAGGGCGACCTGGACGACATGGGCCGTGCTTTCGAGGTTCGCGGGGGTGATCGGATCGGTCATGACGCCGGGCAGATGCACCGGGTCGACCGTTCCCGCAATCCCGGGCCGCTCAGATCAGGCCGCGGCCGGGTTCCATGCCCGATGCGGCCGGCTCGGCGCGGATGCTGAGTCCGAGACCAGTGACGAGCGCGGCGGCGAGCAGAAGCGCGAGTGTGAGAGCTGGGGCGAACATGACTGTACTTCAGGCGGAAGTTTATTAAGAGCAGGTTTCGCGCGGCTCGATCCGGTCAATAATCTTCGTGAGCGTGCCGACCCGGCGCTTCCGGTGCGGTTTTCCGCGCCTGCCTTGTGGATGAGGGGCCCGCGGAGGCGATTTCCCCTTGGAACAGCAGCGGCACCGCTTAGTTGCTGCTATGCTGGCTCGGCCGTGGGGTGATCTTGCCCCGGCCTGCGGCCCGAGAACCGGAGGAAGTAGATGGCCACAAAGACCGAGAAGGCTGCGCCCAAGGCGGCCAAGACCACCAAGACTGAAGAGAAGGCCGCTCCGGCCAAGGCTGCCAAGCCCGTCGCCGCCAAGGCCGCCGGCGCCAAGCCGAACGCCCTGCAGCAGCCGCTGAAGCCCTCGGCCGAGCTCGGCGCGATCGTCGGTACCAGCCCGCTGCCGCGCGGCGAAGTGGTCAGCAAGGTGTGGGACTACATCAAGAAGCACAACCTTCAGAATCCCGAGAACAAGCGCGAGATCGTGGCCGACGACAAGCTGAAGAAGGTCTTCGGCAAGGACAAGTGCTCGATGTTCGAGATGAACAAGCATCTCGCTGCGCATCTCAAGGCCTGATCGCTCCCTAGAGCCTTGCCCGGTCGAAGGCCCGGACCTTCGGCTCTAGGAGCACACGCGTCGGCGCAGGGACGGGCCGGCACCCGGTTTTCGCAGGGCGCCGCAAATCCCAGCCAGGTCCCAGCCAGGGATCCAGACCCGCAGGTCCGACCGGACGAGCCGCGCCGCGAGGTGCCCTCGACGGGTCCGGATCGCGGCCCGCCTCCCGCTGACCGGCGCCGGACCCTGGACGCGAACACGCGCCTGAAGCAGCGCCGCTTAGGCGATGCCCTGCACGACGCCGCCATCGACCCGCAGCGCCGCCCCGGTCGTGGCGCTCGCCGCCGGGCTGCAGAGATAGGCGACCAGGTTCGCCACCTCCTCGACCCGCGCGAGGCGCTTGATCAGCGAGGAGGGGCGGTGCTCGGCCACGAAGGCGCGGCCCATGGCGTCGAGGTCGGCGTCGGCCTTGCCTCCGGCCATCTGGATCATGAAGTCTGCCACGCCCTCCGACAGGGTCGGGCCCGGCAGCACGCTGTTGACGGTCACGCCGCTCCCCGCGACCGTCTGGGCGAGGCCGCGGGAGATCGCGAGCTGCGCGGTCTTGGTCATCCCGTAATGGACCATCTCGGTCGGCGTGTTGAGGCCGGACTCGCTGGAGATGAAGATCACCCGTCCCCAGCCGCGCGCGGCCATGCCGGGCGTATAGGCCCGCGACAGGCGCACGCCGCTCATCACGTTCACCTCGAAGAAGCGCTGCCAGTCTTCGTCCGGGATCTCGAAGAACGGCTTTGGCTCGAAGATGCCGGTGTTGTTGACCAGGATGTCCACGTCCGGCACGGCGCGCACCAGGGCGGCGACGCCCTCCGCGGTGGCGACGGTCCCCGCGGCCGCGAAGGCCCGGCCCGCCTTCGCCTCGCCCCGCAGCTTGGCGAGGGCCGCCTCGACCCGTTCGGGGGTGCGCCCGTTGATGCCGACCTCGGCGCCGAGATCGCAGAGTTCCTTGGCGATGGCGTAGCCGATGCCGCCGGTCGAGCCGGTGACCAGGGCCTTCCGGCCGGTGAGATCGAGATCCATCAGAGGGCTCCAGCACAGGATATTCGGGGACAACGCGTGCCCGGGCCGGGCGTGGCATGAGGCGTCCGTCTAGCCGCTCCGACTCCGCCGCAGGACGCTGGCGCAACCGCCGATCACCGACAGGGCCGCCGCGCAGGAGAGCGAGAGGGTCACGGCCCGGCCGGGTCCCTGACCGTGGGTCAGGCCGAAGATCACCGCCACGAGGGCGGCGCCGAGGGACTGGCCGGTGAGCCGGGCCGTCGACTGCATCCCGCTCGCGCCGCCGGCCCGCTCCCGCGGCGCGGAGGTGACGATGACCTTGTTGTTGGGCGACTGGAACAGGCCGAAGCCGAGGCCGCACAGGGTCAGGCGCCAGACGATGTCGAGGGTGGCGGGCGCGTCGGGCAGGCGCGTCATGCAGACGAGGCCGGTCGCCAGCATGGCCAGCCCGATCCCGCCGAGGATCCCGGGCGGGTAGCGGTCGGCGAGGCGCCCCGACACGGGCGCCATCACCGCCACGGCGATCGGCCAGGGGGTGAGCAGGAAGCCGGTCTGCGTGCTCGACAGGTGCAGCACGTCCTGGAAGTAGAAGGGCAGCGCCACGTAGGAGACCATCTGGGCGCAGAACGAGGCGACCGAGGTCGCCATCGACAGGGCGAAGGCCGGGATGCGCAGCAGGTCCACCGGCAGCAGCGGCGCCGGCAGCCGGATCTGGCGCCGCACGAACACCGCGCCGATCACCAGCGCCCCCACGAGCTCCGCGGCCGCGATCCCCTGGCCCCCGGGGTCGCCCAGCCCGTCGATGCCGATGATCAGCAGGCCGAAGGTCAGCGCGTTGAGCACGGCGCTGACGAGATCGAAGGGGCGGCCGCTCGCCGGCGTCGCCGGCAGGGTCCGGGAGGCCACCGCCAGCGCCAGGAGGCCCACCGGGATGTTGACCAGGAACAGCCAGGGCCAGGTCGCCACCGAGAGGATCGCGGCCGCCACGGTCGGGCCGGCCGCGGACGCCACCGCCACCACCAGCGCCACGTTGGCGACGCCCTGGCCGATCATCCGGTGCGGATAGATGAAGCGCACGAAGCCGATATTGACGCTCATGATCGCCGCGGCCCCGAGCCCCTGGACGATGCGCCCCGCGATCAGGAGCGGCAGGCTCGGTGCCACCGCGCAGGCGAGCGAGGCGGCGACGAAGACCGCCAGGCCCGGCAGGTAGACCCGGCGGAAGCCGAAGATGTCGCCCAGGGCCGCGAAGGGCAGGAGGCTCGCGGTCACGGCGATCTGGTAGGCGTTGACCACGAAGATCGCCTCGGCGGGCTTGACCGCGAGGTCCTTGGCCATGACCGGCAACGCCACGTTGACGATGGCCCCGTCGAGGACCGCCATGGTCATGGCCAGCCCGATCGCCGCCATGGCGAGGACCCGCGCACGCGGCGGCAGGCCGTCGTGGGAGCTGCCGGGCGTGCCCCCAGCGGCGGCGGCGCCTGAACCGGCCGGGACCTGCACCATGATCGCGCGCACTCCTGCGGCGTCCCGGACGGGCCCGTGACGTCGATCGCTGGGGAAGTCCGGGCGCGGGACGCGCCGCGGATGCCGCTCCCTGTCGCGCGCGGGGGACCGGCCGTCGAGGGGCGTCGTGTGTCCTATGTCACGGCGCGGACGGGTTTGTTCGCGGCGCCGCTGCGCGGCTTGGCCTTCCGCCGGGTCACCGTTTGCATTCTGCTTGCGCGGCGTGCGCCTGGGAGAGGGTGTTGCGCTTCGTCCTGCGCCGCGCCCGTTCCCCAACAGCTTCGGGCTCACCGGTTGCAATGGGCTCTCCCGACTTCCCCTGCGCCTTCCCTCCCCCCCAGAGGGGAAGGGAGACGCGCGGATCCGGCCTCTGCCAATGTCGATGCCTCACCATCAAAGCCCGCATGGAAGAGGGGGCACGCCGCGCCCTGTGATCAGCCTCGAGCCGCTCAGGCCAGCATGTGTGTGAGCAGCGCGCGGAGCTGGGCCGGCTTGACCGGCTTGCGCACGAGCTCGGCCCCCGCCGCCGTCACCCGCGCCTCCACCGCGGCGGAATGGTCTGCGGTGGTCACGATCGCCGGGAGCGGATCGGCGCGCAGGCCCCGCAGATAGGCGGCGACGTCGAGGCCGCAGGCGCCGTCGTCCAGGTGGTAGTCGAGAACGAGGATGTCCGGCCGCGCCGCTCCGGCGGCGATGGCCGCCCGCACACCGGCGAGGTCGCGGAAGGTCGAGACCCGGGCGTCCCAGTTCTCGAGCAGGCGGCCCAGGGCCTCGGCGGTGGAGGCGTCGTTCTCGACCACCAGGACATGGGCCCCCGAGAGGCGGGTCGCCACCGGTGCCGGCGGCGCGGCCGCGGCCGGGACCGCGCTCAGGGGCAAAACCAGGCTGACGCGGGTGCCGTGGCCGGGCCGCGAGGCCAGGGTCAGGGGATGGTCCAGCGCCTGGGCCATGCGGCGGACGATCGACAGGCCGAGGCCCAGGCCCGGCTCCTCCCCGCCGCCCGAGCGGACGCCGCCGCGGAAGAACTCGTCGAACACGAGGTCGCGCTCCTCCGGGGCGATGCCGCAGCCGGTATCGGTGACCTCGATCCGGACGCCGCCGGACCGCCTGCGGGCCGCCAGGACGATCCCGCCGGTCTGTGTGTACCGGACCGCGTTCGAGACGAGGTTCTGGAGGATGCGCTGCAGCAGCACCACGTCGCTGGTGACGGTCAGGTCCGGGCAGCGCACCGCCAGGCGCAGGCCCTTGCGCTCGGCGAAGGGCTTGAAGCTCTCCGCCAGCTCGGCCAGCAGGCCGGGCAGGAAGACCGCTTGCGGCTGCGGCCGGACGATGCCGGCATCGAGCTTGGAGATGTCGAGGAGCGTCTTGATCAGGTCCTCGATGGTCTGCAGCCCGCGCTCGACCTGACCGGCGATGGTGCGCGCCTCCGGCGGACCGTCGAGGTCGGCGAGCGCCGAGATCGACAGGCGGGCGGCGTTCACCGGCTGCAGCAGGTCGTGGCTCGCCGCCGCCAGGAAGCGGGTCTTGGAGCGGTTGGCGGTCTCGGCCTCCTCCTTGGCGGCGGCCAGGGCCGCGTTGGAGCGTTCCAGCCGGTGCATCAGCCCGGTCAGCTCCTCGGTGCGGGTGCGGACGCGGCCCTCCAGCATGATCGCGGTCTGGAACAGCGAGTAGGCGCTGCCGCGCTGGTCCATGCTGCGCTCGACATGGGACATCAGCGCCGCGTTGATCCGCTCGAGCTTCGCGATCCGCCGGCGCAGGGCGGCGTCGGTCTCCAGCCCGTTCGGATGCGTGGTCACGACGCGGCCGGCGCCTCGCCGGAGGCCGCCAGGCTCTCGTCATTGAGGTTTCTGCCGATGGCGATGCCCGTGAAGGTCTGGTTCAGGTGCATCGCCCGGTACTGCTCGCCGAAGGTCTCGAAGCCGACGACGTTGTAGCGGCGGTAGAGGTCGGTGATGCCGTGGCGCACCTGACGGCTCTCGGCGTCCAGGCGGCGCAGGACGCATTCGAAGCCGATGATCAGGTCGACGCCGCCCAGCACCCGGTCCAGGCGGGACAGCTCGGCCCGGGTCGAGGCGACGATGTCGCGCGGCTCGGCGAGCGTCAGCACCACCCCCTCGTCGACCGCGCAGAAGAAGCTGAGCGAGCCGTCCTCGTTCATCCGCCGGATCGAGCGGCAGAAATACTCGCCGCCGACCTTCACGGCGAGCGGATAGGCCGCGAAGCTCATCGGCGACAGGCCCTCGGGGTCCAGGCCGATCGCCATGGCGTATTCCCGCGCCGCCGGCTCGGCGTTGAGTTCGTGCACCGTGCGGCGCTCGCCGTCCGAGGCGGTGACCACGAACTTGGTCCGGGTCGGCTCGAAATTGTCGCTCTTGAAGATCTCGACGGCGAAGTCGGTCTCCACCAGCACGAGGATCGCGGCCTTGCGGTGGATCCGGCCGCCATGCAGCATCACCGCGTCCCGGAAGCGCAGGTCGTCGCCGGCCGAGCCCCCGACGATCGGGATGCCGTCGAGGGCCCAGGCGATCGCCGACACGACGGTCTCCTCCGCGTTGGCCAGCCCGTCGATCAGCGACAGGGCGAAGCGGCGGCCGGTCGGGGCCGGATCGCCCTCGCGGCCCTGGTCCAGCGGATCGAGGGTGCGGCGCAGCCCCCGCACCGCGGAGGCGGTGCGCTCCACGTCGAGGTGGTCGATGGCGTCGAGCACGGTCGAGACGATGCGGAAACGCTCGGCGGGGAACGCGATGGCGACGAGGCCGCGGTCGAGGCCGCCGGCCGGCGCGATGCCCCCCGACATCGAGCAGCCGGAGACCGGCACCGCGGGGAACCGGGCCGCGAGTTCCAGGGCCAGGATCCCGGCGTCGTACTCGGCCGAGAAGAACACGATGATCTGCGACAGACGGGCCTCACGGATCGCCCCGGCTATGTCCGCGACCGCGTCGGTGGCCGTGGCCGCCTCCGTCCAGGCCGTCCAGATGCCGCACAGATGGCGGCGCACACCCGATCCCAGAGCCACGTCTCACCCCCTGCGGCCCCCCTTGGCGGACTTGTCGTCCGCTCTCCCGTGTCGCGGGCCGAGTATGTCGCGCGCAATCGACCGGCGCAACGGGGTGTTCCGCCGGCCAATACCGGGTGTCCGGCGCCGGGCCTCACTTCATGCACGCATCCTCGGCCTTCTCGAAGGCCGCGGGCTTGGGCTCGTGCTCGGAGGGGCGGTTGCGGCCCAGCGCACCATCCGCGCGGGCGCGCAGGTAGGTGTAGATGTCGGGCATGTAGCACATGACGTTCCGGTTATCCCCGAAGGCCGGCATGACCAGTTCCTGGGCGGCGTTCACGTCCTTCTTGCCGCCGACGATGATGCCGGCGAAATGCGCGTAGTCCATGCCCTTCAGGGCGTCGACCAGGGAGGGCGCGTAGGTCGAACCCATGCCGTCCGGCCCGTGGCATACGATGCAGTTCGCGCTATACCGGAGGTAGCCGGACATCGTGTACCAATCGACCTTCTTGCCGTTGTCGGTGACGTGATAGGTCGGATCGCCGTTCTTGTCCGTGTATTGGCCGTCCTGCACCTTGGCGGGCTGCGTCGGCCCGTCGCTCTTCAGGTCGGACGAACCCGCGGGGGTATCCGGTGCGGCGGCGGGAGGGGCCGCCGCGGCCGGAACCGTCCAGAGGGCCATGGCCGCAAACCCGGCCACGATGGTCCCGGCAACCCCGTTCGATGCGTACCCCATGGGCGTTCCTCCTGCCGCCCACTTGCGTCCTCGCGGTGGCACGGTCGGGGGACAACGGCGATCGGCCGCGCCGGGCGCAGGGTCCCGCCTTCACGATTTCGCGCTGCCGCCCGGGCCGCCCCCGGGCCCGGCGCTGTGGCGGTCTTATCCGTGTTGCGCACAGCGTTAACCTTTTGTTAATCGGCGGATTGCCGCCGGGCCTCCGGCGTGAGAGCTTTCGTTAACGAGAGCTTAACGGTTGAGTCCCGGCGATGCGGTTCGCGGTTTCCAAGGTGCAGGGACTGGTTTCCCGCTCTGCATCCCGTCGGCTCTCCCGCGGCTGCCGCGCGGCGTTCGTCCTGGTCCTGGCGTCTCTCGGCCTGGGCGGCCTCGCGGCCGAAGCCCAGACCCTGGCGAGCCTTCCGGCGGAGGTGGGCGCGCGGATCCAGGGGGAGGCGAAGCCGATCGCGGCGTGGGTGACGTTCTGCCAGAGCTACGGGGCGGAGTGCGCGGTGGACCGGAGCGAGCCGGCGCGGATCAGCCTGACGGCCTCGACCTGGGCGACGATCGTGTCGGTGAACCGGCGGGTCAACAAGGCGGTCGAGCCGATGACCGACCAGGATCACCTGCACGTGGCCGACCGCTGGGACTTGGCCGAGGACGGCATCGGCGACTGCGAGGATTTCCAGCTGCTCAAGCGCCATCTGCTGGCCGAGGCCGGCCTGCCGCGCCGGGCGATGCGCATGACCGTGGTGATCGACGAGAAGGGCGAGGGCCACGCCGTGCTCACGCTGATCACCGACCGGGGCGACCTCGTGCTCGACAACAAGACCAGCGCGATCCTGCCCTGGCACAAGACCGGCTACGTGTTCATCAAGCGCGAGAGCCAGGACGCCGTCGCCTGGGTCTCCCTCGGCGGCGTCACCTCCCCGGTCACGACCGCAAACCGCTGAGCGGGGCAGGGCAGCCGATGGGGCGCCGGTCCGGCGGGGGATCGGGGGGGCGGTTAACCGGGTGCTAACCCGCTCCGCGCCACCCTGTCCCGGGACGGACGGAGTGCCCGATCGATGCCGCCAGCCCGCCATATCTTGCCGGTGCCCATCGCCGTGGCGATGCTCGTCCTCGGCCTGTCCTGCACGGCCGGGGCGGCCGGCGAGACCGCGACGCGGCACACGATCTGGCGCGACTGCCTCGCCCGCAATTTCCGGATTCACGCGGCGCTGACCGCACGGGATCGGGCCGCCGACGCCGCCTTCCGCGCGTGCCGGACTCCCGAGAGCGCCTATCTCGACGCCCTGGCGGGCTCCCCGCTCCTCGACGACGAGGACGTGACCCACGCCCGTCCGTTGCTGGCCGGCCGCCTCCGCGCATGGTTGATCGGCGGCGGTTCCGGCTGAGGCCGGAGCGGCGCCCGAACGGCGATCCGGGTTTCGAACGGAGGCGCTACGGCGCTCGCCGCCGCGCCGGACGCCGGTTCGCCTCGCCCAAGGGTGACCGGGGCCGCGCGCAGAACGCCCGCCGCCTCGTCGCGAGCATCAGCCCGGACCGGGGACCGGCGCGATGCGCCCCATCCTCAAACCCCGCAGGCGCAGCAGCTCCTGACGTTGGCGATCCGCTGCTCGGGCGCGCCGTAGCTGAAATTCTTCGCGCCGTACGCTCTCCAGTAGGTGATCCACTGCCGGACATAGTACGGGCCGTTCGGGGCCGTCGCCAGACGATGCGCGGCCCAACAATCGGCCAGCTTCTTGGAACTGGTATGAATCGCCAGGATCGCATAGGCGTGAACAAGATCGAAATGACTCGCATCCGCCACCTGAGAATCGACAATCCTGGCGCGTACCGGACAGTAGAAGATCCCGTCCGACTTCGCCGTCGCGACCTCGTCCCGCGTTACGGAACAGTTGTTCGTGACCGGGACATCGAGTAGCCCGCCGACCGGACTCCATTGTGACTCGGCGGAGCAGATTAAGAATGTGTATAGAATAAAAATTGCGCTGCAATAACGGACGATCGTCATGACGGGCTACCGAATCATTCTTTGCGAACGGTTTGTAGCAGGAATTTGCATCGTGGGCTTGCCGACCGGATGCCCACACGTTGTGGGACCGGCAGGGTGCGTCCACCATCATGCGCGGTGACTCCGCAGGCTGCGACCGCGGCCGGGCATCCCCGAACGAGGCGTGACGCGGCCCGGCGCGGCTACCCCTTGAGCCTGGCCTTGATCCGCCGGGTCAGCCCGTCGCGGACATCGCGATAGGCTTCCAGGCGCTGCTCCCGGGAGGCGTCCTGCAGCAGCGTCGGGTCCGGGGTCGGCCAGTATTCCACATCGGCCGCGAGCGTGTGCGTCAGGGCGAGGGCCCGGTGGTGGGCCTCCGGCGCGAGGGTGATGATCAGGTCGAAGTTCAGCCCCTCCCAGTCCTCCAATTCCTCGATGGTGCGGGGGCGGTGCCGGCTCGCGTCGATGCCGAGTTCGTCGAGCGCCGCGATCATGAAGGGGTCCGTCGGCTCGCCGGAGCGCACCCCGGCGGACTGCACGTAGGTCGACTTGCCGAAATAGGCGCGCGCGATCGCCTCCGCGGCCACCGAGCGCACGGCGTTGTAGTTGCACATGAACAGGACCGACTGGACCCGCCGCTTCTTGGGAATGGTCTCGGGGACGGGGTCAGCCATCGCGCTCGGGGCCGGACGGCGCCCTAGCCCTTCCAGTGCAGGGCGAAGATCAGGGTGAACAGGCGGCGCGCCGTGTCGTGGTCGAGGTCGACCTTGCCTTCGAGGCGCTGCCGCAGGGTCTCGGACGCCTCGTTGTGCAGGCCCCGCCGTCCCATGTCGATCGCCTCGATCTGCGACGGGGAGGCGGTGCGGATCGCGTTGTAATAGCTCTCGCAGATCATCTCGTAGTCGCGGATCACCCGCCGGAACGGCGTCAGCGACAGGAGGTGCGTCATCACCGGATCGCCCTCCACGGTGCCGATCGCGAAGGACAGCTTGTTCTCCACCAGGCCCAGCGTCAGGACATAGGGGCCCTCGCGCCCGGGGATGGCGAAGACGTTGTCCTCCAGGATGTCGAACAGGGCGATCGCCCGCTCGTGCTCCTGGTCCGGGTTGCCGCGGGCGATGGACGCCTCGTCCAGGCTCACCTTCGCGAGGCGGTTCGGCCCGCGCTGCTTCTCCGCCATCCCCAAAACCTCACAGGTTCAACCGGATCGCGACGGAGCGGGCATGCCCCTCCAGGCCCTCGGACCGGCCGAGGGTTATCGCCGCCGGGCCGAGCGCCCGCAAGCTCTCCGGGGTGCAGGCCAGGATCGTGGTTCGCTTCATGAAGTCGAGCACCCCGAGCCCCGAGGAGAACCGCGCCGAGCGGGCGGTGGGCAGGACGTGGTTGGGGCCGCCGACATAGTCGCCGATCGCCTCCGGCGTGTGGGAGCCGAGGAAGATCGCCCCGGCATTGCGGACCTTGGCGGCCAGTGCCTCGGCATCCTGGGTCTCGATCTCCAGGTGCTCGGGGGCGAGGCGGTCGACCAGCGGGACGGCCTCGTCGAAGTCGCGCACCCGGATGACGGCGCCGTAATCGCGCCAGCTCGCCCGGGCGATCTCCCGGCGGGGCAGGGTGGTGAGCGCGCGCTCGACCGCCGCCTCCACGGCACCGGCGAGATCGGCGCTGTCGGTGACCAGGATCGCCTGGGCGGCCACGTCGTGCTCGGCCTGGGCCAGGAGGTCCACGGCGATCCAGTCCGGATTGGCGTGGCCATCGGCCAGGATCAGCACCTCGGAGGGGCCGGCGATCATGTCTATGCCGACCTGGCCGAACACCCGGCGCTTGGCCGCCGCCACCCAGGCGTTGCCGGGGCCGACGATCTTGGCGACCGGCGCGATGGTGGCGGTGCCGTAGGCGAGCGCCGCGACCGCCTGGGCGCCGCCGACCCGGTAGACCTCGTGGACGCCGGCGAGCTGTGCGGCGGCGAGCACCAGCGGGTTCATCTGGCCGTCTGGGGTCGGCACTACCATGACAACGCGCGGCACGCCGGCGACCCGGGCCGGCAGCGCGTTCATCAGCACCGAGGAGGGGTAGCTCGCCGTCCCGCCCGGCACGTAGAGGCCGACCGATTCCAGCGCCGTCCAGCGCCAGCCGGCCGTCACCCCGAGGGCGTCGGTGGCGCGGTGATCCGTCGGCCGCTGGGCGCGGTGGAAGCCCTCGATCCGCTCGGCGGCCAGGCGCAGGGCCTCCAGGGCGTCGCGCGGGCAGGCCTCGACCGCCGCGGCGATCTCCGCCTCAGTGACCCGGAGGGTCCCGGCGGAAAACGCCGCCCCGAGCCGGTCGAACCGCCGCGAGAAGTCCACCAGGGCGTCGTCGCCCCGGGCGACCACGTCGGCGATGATGCCGCGCACCGCCTCGTCCACGTCCTCGGAAATTTCGCGCTTGACCGTGAGCAGCCGCGCGAAATCGGCGGCGAAATGCGGATCTGTGCTGTCGAGCCGGACCATCGGAAGCCTCTGTCTCCTCTCAGGCCGCCGGGCCGGGGGCCGGGTTGGCCCTGTCGATGCTGGCCCTGTCGAGATCGATCCGGTCGATGTCGTGGCCGGGGCGCGTGGCCGCCTCCCAGACCGGACCGAGATCCTTCATCCGGACCTCGATGCATTCGACCTCCAGCCGGACCGCCGCGCCCCCGGAGAAGACGAGATCGACATGGCCGGAGGGCGCGTCGGTGGCTGCGAAGGTCAGGGCCAGCAGGCTCATGGGCATCGCGTCGTCCCGCACGAGCCCGCGCGTCCTCACGGCGCGGACGCGCTCGACATGCAGGCCGGTGAGGCGCCGCCGGGGCGGGACGTCGGGCGTCCAGTCGAAGCGCCGCGCGACCATCAGGAACCGCTGCTCGTCGCCGAGGTAGGTCAGATCCTCCGGCCGCAGGATCGCGTCCTGGAGATGCGCGGAGATCACGGTCAGGTCCTCGGCGTCGAGGGCGGCGAGCCTGAGCAGCTCCATGAAGCGGTCCTCGGGTGACTCTGGGCCGGGCGGGATGGGGTTGGACGGGATGGCGGCGGGTCGGCGCACGGCAGAGCGTAGGTAGCGGCCCGATCCCGTTCGGGCAACGGCCGCGCCCGCGATCGCGATCCCCCTGCGTTTTCGCCGCGGCACAGGTTCAGGCCAGCCCGAACGCGCAGGATCGCGCGTCCGAGGATTCGAGGCAGGACCGGGATGGGACAGCGGATCACGCAAGCGACCGTGGCGGTCTTGGCGATCTTCACCCTGGGCGCGCCGCTCGCCGGTCCCGCAGCGGCGCAGGTCGGCCCGGATCCGAAGGTCTACATCTACGGACAGCCCGGACCGGACCGCTACGAATACGCCCCGTCCAGGCCCGTGCCCCGCCCGCCGCCGCCGCCGGCGGGCGACGACGACTGGGACTGGTCGCGGCGTCCCCCGCCGCCGCCCTACGACGGGTATGAGCGCCCCCGGGATCGGGGCCGCGAATCCTTCGACCGGCGCCGGTGGGACGACAGCGTCTGCGTCACGTCCCGCGGGACCTGCCCGACACCGCCCGCGCCGCCCGACGTGTCCTGCGGCTGCGAGATACCGGGCTTCGGCTACAAGCGCGGCCGGATCGGCGATTGAACGGGGGGCGGCGGTCTCAGTCTTCGTGCGGGCGATGCGGTTCGCACATCGGGTTTTGGATCGTTCCGGATGGACTTCAGGCCCGCCCCAGAGATGACACGCGCCCTCCCTCCCCCCTCTGCGGGGGAGGGTGCCCCCGGAGGGGGCGGGAGAGGGGAGCGACGGTGCAGAAGGAAGCGTAAGCCTTCATGAGGGCCGCGCCGTCTTCTGAAAACCGGGTTTCCCTCCTGCGGGACCACGTCCCGACCCGACCCCTGCTGACGCAGGGGCCACCCGGCCCCGCAGGGGAGGGAGGGAGACGCGACTGTGTCCGGCCGCCGCCCGCTTTCGTCGAAGATGTGGGCATCCGGTAGCCCGCAGAGGGGGCAGGGCGGGCGCGTGGCAGCGCTGGAGCGAGCCTTCGTTCGAGCCGAGGACGATCCGGAGCGGGATGCGTGACTCACGTAGCCCGTACGGGAGAGGGGGCGCGTCGTGCCTTGTCCGGGCGGCCCGTGAACACCGTCACCCCACGTGGCGGGGGAGCCATCGCGCTCAGCCGCCGGCGTCGAGCCTCAAGTCCGGAGCACCCAGGAGCGAGACCGGACCCGGTGCCGCTCACACGCCGTCCGGCGGCAGCGCCTCCGTCACCTCGACGCGGCGGGGGCCGGCATCCGGGGCCGTATCCTCCGTGGCGGTCTCGGTCGGGGCCGGCGCCCTGTCGAGCGCCACCGCCACCGCGGCCACGCCCTGATAGCGATTGAGCCGCCGGTCGATCATGCCGTCGATCCGGCCGTGCAATTCGGCGACCGTCAGGCTGCGGCGCCTGCCGCCGGCCTTCTCGGTGAACAGGCCGCGATTGGCCCGGGCGGCGCTGCGAAACTCCCGGCCCGCGACCTCGTCGGGCTTCTCGGAGGACAGCGACAGGAAGCGCCCGGCGCTGGCGGTGCCGAGGAAGTGGGCGAGGTAGAGTTCCGTGGTGGTCAGCGCGCGGCCGAGCCGGGCCTCGATCCGCTCCCGGTCTCGCTTGATCAGTTCGGCGGCCATCAGCGCCGCGATCCGCGGGTCGTTGCGCAGGCCGAGCACCCGGGCGCGCATGGCGCCGGCCACGGTGATCGCATTGCCCCGGCCCTTCACGGCGGCGGCCTCGTCGGCGAGCCCGTAGCGGGCGCCGTAATCGCGGATCATCTCCAGCCAGGTCCGGGCGACGAACTGGAACAGTCCCTGGGCCGAGGAGGTCGCGGCCTTCGCGTCCGTGTCGAAGCTCGATTCCTTATCGGCCAGCGCCATCATGTAGACGGGGTCGACGCCGGCCTCGTCGGAGGCCTTCACGATCGTGTCGACCACCTTGCGCGGCACGGTGCGCTCGCCGAACCGGACCGCGTCCGCGCCCTGATCCTGCGTCATCCGCGGCAGGGCGGCGAGGTCGTCCTGGATCAGCGCCGTCGTGGCGGGCTCCTGCTCCGGCACGGGCAGGCCGTTCCAGTCGGTCGGGGCCTCGGTCGAGGCGTCCTGCGGCACGTCCTGGTCGAGGCTCGACCGCAACGGAAAATCCGGCGCCGGAGCCTCGGCGGCGAGGGCCCGGGCCGCGTGCGGGCTGGTATCGACCCGATCGTGGGCCTGCGCGGGGGGCGCGAAATAGGCCGGCGCGAAGGCCGCCTGCGGCAATCCGAAACCGGCGACGAGACCCAGGGCCAGCGTTCCGGAAATCTGGCGGAGCCGCGCCCGGCCCGAGCGGCGGCCCGTCCCGCGGCCGTCCCGCGGCAGCCATGCCACCGCGTCATCCTCGAAACGGCTCGCGTTCGGCACGAGTCGGCTCACGTCGTCGGCGCAACGCGCCGGCTCCGGGAAAACCCCCATCACTGGTCCTCTTCAGATCTGTCCCTGCGTCGGCCCGGCATCTGGCGGCCGGGCTCCGTGAAGCGGCGGCCCTATCGGCGCCGGCCGTGACCAGAATGGGACGGCCCGGTGATCCAAGCGTGGCACGGTCAACGAAGGGTTAACCGTGGCCGTTAAGGCCGCGCCGGCGCCGCGATCCGGACACGTCTCGCTCTCTGGAGGCGCAAAGTTGTCGCATTCGGCTTGGAACGCCGCACGCCGGAGCCAGTTAGGTACGGCCCCGGGGGGGTCGACCTTTCCGTCCCAAGACGCTTCCCCAAGACGCTTCGCGCGTCCCCAGAAGGACACTATTTTCCGATGAGCATGCAGTCCGGTCGCCGCGTCGGTGTCGCCTTCGTTGGCATGGGGGGCGCCGTCGCCACCACCGCCATCGCCGGCATCGAGATGATTAAATCCGGCTCGAACCGGCTCGACGGGCTGCCGCTCGCCGGCCTCTCCGTGGCGGGCATGGCCGATTACAAGGACCTGGTCTTCGGCGGCTGGGACCTGAACGGCGACGACCTCGCGTCCGCGGCGAGCGGCCACGGCGTGCTCTCGAAGGACGACATCGAGGACGGCGCCACGGCGCTGAAGGGCATCACCCCCTGGCCGGCCGTGGGCAGCGCCAAGTTCTGCAAGAACATCGACGGCCAGAACCGCATCGTCGCCCGGGACCACCGCGAGGCGGTCTCGGTCATCGCCAACGACCTGCGCCGGTTCCAGAAGGAGAGCAACCTCGACGACGTCGTGGTGGTGAACCTCGCCTCCACGGAACGCTGGCCCGATCTGAACGACCCGACCCTGAACTCCACGGCGGCCTTCGAGAAGGGCCTGGATTCGAGCGACGAGGCGATCTCGCCGGCGATGCTCTACGCCTACGCGGCGATCAAGAGCGGCATCCCCTACGCGAACTTCACGCCGAGCGTCGCCGCCGACGTGCCGGCGCTCCTCGATCTCGCCAAGGAGCTGAACGTCCCGGTCGCCGGCAAGGACGGCAAGACCGGACAGACCATGATGAAGACCGTGCTCGCCCCCGCCTTCAAGGCGCGCGCGCTGCATGTCGACGGCTGGTTCTCGACCAACATCCTCGGCAACCGCGACGGCCTCGCCCTGAACGACCCGAACTCGCTGCAGTCGAAGCTCAACACCAAGGGCACGGTGCTCGATTCGATCCTCGGCTACCCGGTCGAGGACCACCTCGTGCACATCCACTATTACCGCCCGCGCGGCGACGACAAGGAGGCTTGGGACAACATCGACGTCACCGGCTTCATGGGCCAGCGCATGCAGATCAAGGTCAACTTCCTCTGCAAGGACTCAATCCTGGCCGCGCCCCTGGTCATCGAGATCGCCCGGGTGCTCGACCTCGCCAACAAGCGCGGCGACGGTGGCGTGCAGGAGCAGCTCTCGACCTTCTTCAAGGCCCCGATGGTCAAGAACGGCCACGGGCCGGAGCACGCCTTCGGCAAGCAGGAGCAGATGCTCCGCGACTGGCTGGGTGTGCACTGAACGGGCGTCGATGCGCCACCGCGCACTCCCCTCCCCGCAACGGGAGGGGACCCGCGTTTCCGCCTTCGAAAAGTGATGGTCCGGGGGGGCCTGCGCGGAATTCGGTGAACGCCCGCTCGAACCGCCGACCGCTGTCTGAAAGAGCCGATGCCCAGCGAGAACCAAGGATCCGCCTCCGGCGCCGCAGCGCCGGAGGCGTTGCGTGACCTTCTGGTCGAGATGAACGACCTCAAGCGCGTCCGCTCGGCGGGCCGTGACGGATCGATCGCCGAGCGGTTGTTCGCGCAGGGCTGGGGCCTCCTCACCGGCGGCACCCCGCCCGAGGATGTCGCCCTGGACATCACCGCCGTCGCCCTCGCGGCGACCCGCCTCTGCGACCTCGACGCGGCCTTCCTGACCGCGGCTGGATTGTCCGAGGACGCGGCCTCCGCCGTGCTGGTCGCGGGTTTCGACGCGGTGACCGGGGATCTCGATCCGGATCTCCGGACCCGGCTGCGCGCAAGGCTGGCGCCGCGCCCGGCGGGCCGGCCCGGTTCGCTGCCCGGTTTCGTCGGCGCCCTGGCGCGGCAGCCGCGGGCGGGCGTGACCTGTCCCGGCCGCGCCCGGATCCTGCTGGAGCCGCCGGAGAACCACGCCGAGCATTGCCTGATCGTGGCGGCCTACGGCGTCTGCCTCAGCTCGTTCTACCGGGCGGATCCGACGACCGTGTTCCTGGCCGCGATGGCGCACCATTTCCACAACGCCGCGATGCCGGATGCCGGCTTCACCGGCGAGATGCTGCTCGGCGACCATCTCGGGCCGATCATGGCGACCACGACCGCCTGGGCGCTCGCCGAACTCGCCGAGCCCCTGAGGGGTCAGGTCGAGCGCGCCCGCGCCGTGCTCCCGGACGACGCCACCGCGGAGGGCCGCGCCTTCCATGCGGCCGATTGCGTCGACCGCGTGCTCCAGATCGCCCAGCACCTGCGCGGGGCTTCGACCACGATGGCGTTGGTGCTCGACGAGTGGGAATTGGTCCATGCCGGGCCTGTGAAGGGTTTCCACGATCGTGTCCTGCGCGACATGCGCATCCCTTGATCGCAGGACCCCGCCGCCCATCTGCCGGGGCGGTCCCGAGAGCCATGATCCCCTTCGAACTCAGATCGCCGGATACCGGCAACGCGCTGAAGGCCGACGGCCCGCACGCCCTGCGCGATGCGGAGACCGGCGCGCGCTGGCCCGTGATCGACGCCATCCCGTACCTGCGCGTCGGCCGCGAGGCCCTGGTCGAGCGGGTGCTGGCCCATCTCGATGCCGGTGAGGCCGACGAGGCGCTGGCCGCCCTGCTCGCGGACCAGGACGATTGGTGGACCGGGCCCCCGGCCGACCCCGCCGGGATCGTCCGGCTGATCAGGGAGCGGCGCACGGCGAGCCTGCGAGACGCCGTGCATCTCCTCGGCTGGGGCCGCGTCGGCGACTATTTCCTGCACCGCTGGAGCGACCCGACCTTCCTGGCCGGCCTGTCGCTGCTGGAGGCGCATTGGAACGATCCGATCTGCGTGTTCGAGTTCGCCTGCGGCATCGGCCATTACCTCCGGGCGCTGCAGAGCCGCGGCTGCAAGGTCGCGGGGGCCGACGTGGTCTTCGCCAAGCTCTGGGTCGCCCGCCACTGGGTGGTGGGCGAGAAGGCCCAGCTCGTCTGCTTCGATGCCGGCTCGCCGCACTGGCCGATCCCCGGGGCGCCGGTGGATCTCGTCGCCTGCAACGATGCCTTCTACTTCCTCGACGACAAGGCGACGCTGCTCGACTGCCTGCGCCAGAATGCCGGCGACGACGGCTGGCTGGCCCTGAGCCACATCCACAACCGCGACTGCCCCGGCTTCTCGGCCGGGCGGGCGGTGACCGCCGAGGAGATCGCCGAACTCTTCCCCGACGCCCTGGTCTACGACGACGCGGAGCTGACCCGGGCGCTGGTCGCGGCGCGGGCACCGTCCCCGCAGGAGCCAGCCGCCCTGGGGACCTGCGAGGCCTTCTCGGTGGTGTGCGGTCCCGGCATGCGCCCGGCGCCGCGCGCGCTGGTCGACGGCCTGACCCTGCCGAAGCCCGGGACGGTGCTGCGGCTCAACCCGTTGTACGAGCCGGTCGCGGCGGGTTCCCTCCCTCCCCCCTCTGCGGGGGAGGATGGCCCTCGCGTCAGCGAGGGTCGGGAGAGGGGAGCGACGGTTCAGGAAGAAGCACCGACCTTCGTGACGGCCGCGTTCCTTCCGGACGCCGGGCTCCCCTCTCCCGACCCCCTTCGGGGGCCACCTTTTCCCGCGGAGGGGAAAGGGAGTGATGCGGAGCCGGTAGCCCACTACGTCATCCGCTGGCCCTCGGAGCGCTACGAGGCGGAATACGCCCCCCGCGCCACCTATCCGATGCGTTCCCCCGGCCCCGAGCACCTGACCTTCGACGGCAGCCTCGACAGGCCGCAAGCGCAGCGCGTCCGGGTCCGCGAGTTCGTCGACCTGCCGGAGCGGTGGTGATGGATTCGGTCGGCTGGGGCATCGTCGGCTACGGGTGGGTCGCCCGCGACTACATGGAGCCGGGCATCCGGGCCGCCGGGCACCGGCTGGTCGCGGTCTGCGATCCGGACCCGGCGAGCCGAGCCGCGGCGGAAGGCGTGGGGGCCCGGGGCCATGCCGATCTTGCCGGCCTCCTCGCCGAGCCCGAGGTCGAGGCGGTCTACGTGGCGACGCCGAACCACCTCCACCGCGTCGCCGTCGAGGCACTGGCCGCCGCCGGCAAGGCGATCCTGTGTGAGAAGCCCATGGCTGCGACCCTCGGGGACGCGCAGGCCATCGCGCACGCGGTCGAGTCCAAAACAATCTTCTACGGGACGGCCTTCGACCAGCGGCATCATCCGGCCCACCGGGCGATCCGCGCCCAGGTCGAGGCCGGGCGGCTCGGGACCGTGACGGCCGTTCGGATCGTCTATGCCTGCTGGCTCGGGCGCGACTGGTCCGAGGCCGGCCAGCCGAACTGGCGGATCGATGCCGCGCAGGCCGGCGGCGGCGCGCTGATGGACCTCGCCCCGCACGGACTCGACCTTGTCGATTTCCTGCTCGATGAGCCGATCACCGCCATCGCGGCCCTCACCCAGACCCGCGCCCAGAATTACGCCGTCGATGACGGCGCCCTGCTGATCGGGAGAACCGCGGGCGGTGCGCTGGCGAGCCTGCACGTCGCCTACAATTGCCCCGACGCGCTGCCCCGCCGCCGCCTGGAGGTGGTCGGCACCAGGGGCCTGCTCGTGGCCGAGAACACGATGGGCCAGACCGCCGGCGGCTCGCTGACCTTCATCGACGGCGCCAGCGGCCGCGCGGAGCCGCTCGCCTTCGACGCCGAGAGCTCGCCCTTCACCGAACAGGTCCGCGCCTTCGGCTCGGCCCTGCGCCGGCCCGAGGAGCGGGCGGCCTGGTCGGCGGCGCGCGATCTTCAAACCATGCGGCTCGTCGCCCGCGCCTACGGGCACGGGTAGCGGACAGGATACGCGATCAGGAACCAACCCCGGCATCTTTCACGCAATCCCTCATCCTGAGGCGACCGCGAAGCGGGCCTCGAAGGCGGGCTTCAGTCGGCCGCGCGATCCCGGGAGCCCTCCTTCGAGGCCTCCGCTGCGCTCGGGCACCTCAGGATGAGGGGGCGGATCGGATGAGGCGATGCAGGAGGCGGTTCGAGGCAGACGGGAACACGACGTGAGCAACGCAGACGCCAACCACGACCAGGACGACCGCGCCCGCCACGAGCGGATCAAGGCGCCGCGCCCCTACCGCTTCGGCGCCAGGCGGCCGATCGAGGGCCTGCCCGAGACCCTGCCGGACCCGGTCAGGGCCTATCTCGATGTCCTGCCCGAGGGGCGCATCGTCGGTTTCCCGCTGGCGCCCCTCGACCGCACCGGCGTGCCGGTCTGGTTCGTGGCCCTGTTCCTCGACGACCCGTTCTTCGTCGGCGCCATGCCGTCGGGCATCGGCTACGGCGCCACCGACGACGAGGCGCTGATCGGCGCGGTCGCCGAGATCGCCGAGAATCTGATGCCCTCGCTCGCCGTGCTGCCGCGGGCCAAGGAGCGGGCGAGCTACAACGATCTGGCGCGCGTCTACGGCGCCAAATCCGTCGCCGACCCGCTCACCCTCTGCCTGCCCGCCGGCTCCCCGGTCGGCCGCGACACGGTGCTGGAATGGACGCCGACGGTGCGGCACGCCACCGGCGCGATCGTGCTGATGCCGCTCGATATCGCGGCCACCGACTATTTCGAGCTGTCGGAGGGCTACAAACCCTTCACCAACCTGATCACCAATGGCCTCGGCGCCGGGCCCGACGTGCCCTTCGCCCTGGGCCACGGTGTCTTGGAACTGCTCCAGCGGGACGGCAACGGCCTCCTGTTCCGGGCCCTCGATCAGGGGGTGATGCTCGACCTCGACGGCATCGGCCCGGAGAACGCCGCCATGCTGGCCCGGCTGAAGGACCTCGGGATCCGGGCGCTGCCGAAATTTGCCACCGACCAGTTCGGCCTGACCAACCTCTACGTCGTCGGCTACGACGCGGATCCGGCCCGCACCCCGGCCCCGATCGCCCTCTCGGCCTGCGGCGAGGCCTGCGATCCGGATCGGGACCGGGCCCTGCGCAAGGCGCTGCTGGAGTTCCAGGCCGCCCGGGTCCGCAAGACCTTCGGGCACGGCCCCCTCGATATGGCCGCCACCGTGACCCCGCCGGGCTACATCGACGCCTTCATCGAGAAGGCGCTGCCGAGCCTCGACCTCGAGGAGAGCCGCGCCCTTCAGGCGATGCTCGAATGGATCGAGATGCCGGCCGCCGACCTCCGCGGGGTTCTCGCCGACACGGTCTATTCCGAGCGGAGCACCAAGCGTTTTTCGGAATTGCCCTCCACCCCGGCGCCCGACGGCCATGCCCGCGGAAAGATCGCCTGCGACCGCCTGCTCGAAGCCGGCTTCGACGTGCTCTACGTCGATTGCACGCCCCCGGGCGGCGGGGTCGGGGTCGTGAAGGCGATCGTGCCGGGGCTCGAGGTCGAGACCATGAGCTACTACCGGATCGGCGAGCGCAACACGCGGAAGCTCCTCGACCGCGACCACCCGCTGATCCGCTTCGGCACGGAGAGCGAGACCCTGCGCCCGGTGCGCCTCACCCCGGAGGCTCTGGAGCGGTTCGGCGGCCAGCCGCTGTTCGACGTGGCCCTGGCCGAGCGGATCGTCGGGCGCCACTATCCGCTCTACCGCGAGCCGGAATCGCACCACGCGCCGTTCCGCCTCGCCCAGCGGAAGGGGAGGGCGGCATGACGCTCCGGTTCGCCTACAACACCAACGGCGCGGCCAACCACCGCCTCGACGACGCGCTCCACCTGATCAAGGCCGCGGGCTACGACGGCGTGGCCCTGACGCTGGACATCCACCACCTCGACCCGTTCGCCGAGGCCTGGGCCGCGGAGGCAGGCCGGGTCGCGAGCCTGCTGGAGAAGCTGGAACTGGCCTGCGTCATCGAGACCGGCGCCCGCTTCCTCCTCGACCCGGGCGCCAAGCACGAGCCGACGCTGGTCACCGCCGACGCCGCGGGCCGCAGCCGCCGGGTCGGCTTCCTCAAGCGGGCGGTCGAGATCGGCGCCATGCTCTCCGCGGAGGCGGTCTCCTTCTGGGCGGGCGTGCCCAAGCCCGGGGTGGACCACGGCGAGGCCCGGCACTGGCTGGCGGAGGGGCTGCATACGGTGGCCGCCTTCGCCACCGAGGCCGGCATCGTGCCCTGCCTGGAGCCCGAGCCCGGCATGCTGATCGAGACGCTCGACGATTTCGCCGCCCTCGACGTGCCGGGGCTGAAGCTCGCCCTCGATACCGGCCATTGCCTCGTGACCGGCGAACGCGAGCCGGCCGCGGCCGTGCGCGAATTCGCCGACCGGATCGGCACCGTGGCGATCGAGGACATGAAGCGCGGCAGCCACATCCACCTGCCCTTCGGCGAGGGCGACATGGACGTTCCGGGGGTGCTGGAGGCGCTGGAGGCGGTCGGCTTCGGCAAGCTGATCTGCGTCGAGCTCTCCCGGGAGAGCCACCGGGCGGACGTGATGATCCCGCAGGCGCTGGACTATCTCCGCGGTTGCCGGCGCGCGGGCCCCGTGCTGACGGGCGCTCAGGAGACCCGGCGGCAATGGCAGTGACGGTGGCATCGTTGCCAGATGAGGGCAATGGCCGGACGCAGGCGCCCTCCCTCCCCCCCCTGCGGGGGAGGGTGGCCCCTGCGTCAGCATGGGTCGGGAGAGGGGAACCCGGGTTCAGGAGCGGGCAGAGCAGATGTGCGGGCGTGCGCCCCGGTTTGCACCGTCGCTCCCCTCTCCCGACCCCCTCCGGGGGCCGCCCTCCCCCGCAGAGGGGGGAGGGAGAGCCGAGCTGTCTCCAGCGTATCCTGCCACCCCGGATGGGTAAATCCGATAGCCCACACGGGGGAGAGGCATCTGGCCTCCCGGTGTACCGATGAGAATCCTCTTCCTCAGCCGCCGCTACTTCCCGGCGATATCCGGCATGAGCGTCTACGCGCAGAACCTGCTGCGCGAGCTGGTCGAGGCCGGCCACGACGTGACGATGATCTCGCAGTACCGGGGCGACGCCTTCGGCACCCGGGTCTACGGGGGCGGTCCGCCGCCGCCGGTGCCGGGGGTGCGGGTGATCGGGCTGGAGCAGCTCGGCGAGCAGACCTCCGGCGACTTCGAGCGCGACATCGCCACCATGGTGGACGCCATCGCCCGAGAACATGCCAAAAAACCCTTCGACGTGCTGCACGCGCAGTACGGCTATCCCACCGGCTGGGCGGTGCTGCTCGCCGCCCGCAGGCTCGGGGTGCCGAGCGTCGTGTCGATCCAGGGCGGCGACGGCCACTGGGTCGGCTCCTGCTGCGAGACCCACCGGGTCGCCATGTGCGAGGTCCTGGCCCACGCCAACGCCCTGCTGATCGGGGGCGCCTCCTTCGTGGACGAGGTCTGCGGGCGACTCGGCTCGGACCCCGACCACTTCACCATCGTGCCCGGCGCGGTCGACACGGGCCGGTTCGCGCAGGGGACGCCGGACGGGCTGCCGGCGCCGCATGCCGGCCCGGTGCGGCTGTTCTATCACGGCCGGGTCGACCGCCGGAAAGGCGTGCTCGACTTCATCCAGGCCCTGGCGATCCTGCGCGAACAGGGCACGCCCTTCGCGGCCACGATCTCGGGGATCGGGCCGGACGTGGAGCCGGCCCGGGCCCTCGCCGCGGAACTGGCCTTCCCGGAGCGCGACATCGCCTTCACGGGTTACGCCGAGTACGGCGACGTGCCCGACCTCTACCGCCGGGCCGACGTGTTCGTCTCGCCGACCTACGCGGAGGGCTTCTCCAACACGATCCTGGAGGCGCTGGCGGCCGGGCTCGCCACGGTCTCGTGCCACGCGGTCGGGGTCTCCGACTGCCTGCGCGACGGGGAGAACGGGCTGCTGGTCGATCCGGGCGACGTGCCGGCGCTGGCCGCCGCGCTGACCCGGATCATCACCGACGCAGGACTGCGCCGCCGCCTCGCCACGGCCGGCCTGGCGGAGTGCCGGCGAGTCTATTCCTGGCATGCGGTCGGGCGCCAGATCATGGAGGTCTACGGGCGCGTGCGCGGCGAGACGCCGGCGACCGATTTCGCGGAGGATCTGCCCTACGATCCGAGCTGCCGGTTCCGCGCCGAGCCTCACCTGCTTTGACGGCGAATTCGAGATGTCCCACCCGCCTCCCTCATCCTGAGGTGCCCGCGTCAGCGGGCCTCGAAGGAGCCCTCCAGCCAGCGCTGCGATCCCCGGAGCCCTTCGTCGAGGCTGCTCCGCAGCACCTCAGGATGCGGGCGCGGGTTGGATCTGTCCAAGCCGATAGGCTCTGACCCATGCCCAAAGCCCTCGCCCTCTCGCCCCATCTCGACGACGCGGCCTTCTCCTGCGGCGGCCTCCTGGCCAGCCTGGCGCGGGACGGCTGGCGCGTGGTGATGGCGACCCTGTTCACCGGCAGCGTCGCCGACCCGACGGGCTTCGCCCTCGCCTGCCAGCTCGACAAGGGCCTTTCGGCGGCGGTCGACTACATGGCCCTGCGCCGGGACGAGGATCGCCGCGCCGCCGCCGAACTCGGCATCGTCCCGCCGGTCCATCTGCCCTTCCGGGAGGCGCCGCACCGGGGCTACGGCTCGGCCCCGGAACTCTTCTCCGACCCGCGCGCCGACGACGCCGTCGCAGCCGATCTGGCGCCCGCCCTCGCGGACCTGATCGCCGCCGAGACTCCCGATCTCCTCCTCGCCCCGCAGGCGATCGGCGGCCATGTCGACCACGTGCAGGCGATCCGGGCACTCGACAGCCTCGGTCCGGCGCAGCCGGTCCTGTGGTGGCGCGACTTCCCCTATACGGTCCGCGAGACCGTGCCGCTTGAGCCGCTCGCCGGGCAGTTCATCGACCGGCCCGCGCGCAGGATGCGCCTCGCACCGGAGGCCCAGGCCCGGAAGCGGGCCGCCTGCGCGGCCTATGCCACGCAGATCGGCTTCCAGTTCGGCGGCCCAGCCGGCCTCGACGCGCGGCTCGCCCGGGAGGACGGGATCGAGCGGTTCCGCCTCTCCGGCCGGCTCGACGCGGCGGCGATCCCCGGCCTCGATGCCGGCTGAGCCGCCGGCACCGAGATCGCTCGCCGATCCGGACGCCCTCGCGGCCCGCCGCGCCCTGATCGAGGCCCCGCACATCGCGCCGATCCGGGCCCTGGCCGCGCGGATCGCGGCGGAGCGCGGCGCCCCGGTGCCCGCGCCCGACCCGCTGGACGGCGGCGTCGGCGCCCGGATGCTGCTCCTCCTGGAGACGCCCGGCCCGGCGGTGCTGCGCACCGGCTTCGTCACCCGCGACAGTGCGAACGGCACCGCCGCCAACCTGTTCGGCTTCCTCTCCGGGGCCGGGATCGCCCGGGCCGACACCCTGATCTGGAACGCCGTGCCCTGGCTGATCCACGCGGAGGGCGCCCGCAACCGGGCGCCCCGCCGGGCCGAGGCCGCCGCCGCCGTGCCGTATCTCGCGCCGCTCCTCGACCTGCTGCCGCGCCTCGCCGTGGCGGTGCTGGCCGGCCGGTTCGCCGGAGAAGCGGCGCCCGCATTCGTGACGCTCCGGCCCGACCTGCCCGTGATCCGGATGCCGCATCCGAGCCCGACCTATGTCTGCACGTCGCCGGAGGTGGCCGCCCGGATCCGGCGCGGCCTGTCGGAGGCCGCGGCGCTCCTGCAGGGGCAAGTCGGCTTGGGCAATCTGACTGAGGGATCGTCGGCTCAGGGATAGTCGGCTTGGGATAGAACGCCCGCCACCGCGGCCCCTTCCCTGGCCTTGCGCGCCGGTTCGGCCTACATGCGGGGCAACGGGCCGCGGTCCGGGATCATCCGGCGCGGGCTCGACGCCCTCGGCGGGGCCGCGCAACCGGAAGGGCGGACGCCGAACGGCATGAACTTTCAGGGACAGCACCGGACGCCGCCCGAACCGGCGGAGCCGGTCCAGCATGACGCCGCGGCCGCGCCGCGGAAGAGCCGGGCCAGCCGCTATGCCTGGATCGGCACGGCCGCCAGCATCGTCCTGTTCGCGGTCTCCCTCGGCGTGCTGTGGAAGCTCGTCCAGAGCGTGAGCTGGGCGGAGGTGCGCACCGCGGTCACGGCGGCGACGGGGGCGCAGCTCGGCCTCGCCTTCCTGTTCGTCGGCATCAGCTACCTGTTCCTCACCGGCTACGACGCGCTGGCCCTGCGCCAGCTCAAGATCAAGGTGCCCTACCGGATCACCGCGCTCGCCTCGTTCACCAGCTATGCGGTGAGCTTCACCCTCGGCTTCCCGCTGCTGACCGCCGGCACCATCCGCTACTGGATCTATGCGCGGCAGGGACTCTCCACGGCCAAGATCGCCGCGCTCACGGTGATCGCCGGCTTCACCTTCTGGCTGGGCATGGGCGTGGTCCTGGGCCTCAGCCTGATCATCGAGGCGGGCCAGCTCGCCGGGCTCGCCTTCACGTCGATCCGGATCAACCAGTCGGTGGGCCTCGCCGCGCTGGCCCTGGTGCTCGGCTACCTCGCCTGGGTCTCGGCCAAGAAGCGCAGCATCACCGTCAGGCAATGGCGCCTGGAACTGCCCGGCGCCTCGGTCTCCATCGGCCAGATGATCGTCGGCATCGGTGACGTCTGCGCGGCGGCGGCCGTGCTCTACGTCCTGCTGCCGCCGGAGACGACCCTGGCGTTCACCACCTTCCTGGCGATCTACGTGCTGGCCGCCATGCTGGGCATCGCGTCGAACGCCCCCGGCGGCATCGGGGTGTTCGAGGCGACGGTGCTGCTCGCCCTGTCGAGCCTGCCCCGCAACGAGGTTCTGACCTCGCTCCTGCTGTTCCGGGGCTGCTACTATGTCGTGCCGTTCGTGACCGCCCTGGCGATGCTCGGTCTCTACGAGATCGTGAAGCGCGCTGGCGGGGCGCGTGATCCCGGACCGCCGGAGGGCACGGCCGGCCCCTCCGCGCAGGGGTGGCACGACCAGCCCGGACCGCGCTGACCGGACCGGACGGCGATGTCCGACCGCCTGCGCAGCTCCCGAGCCTGGATCGGCGCCGCGACCGCCGCGGGCCTGTTCGGCCTCGCCGCCGCACTTGCCGGGCACCTCGACCTCCCGCTGATCCTCGCGGGTCTCGGCGCGACCGCCATCGGCGGCTGGCTGGGTTCACGCGGCGCGGCGAAATCGCCGCCCCGACCGACGGCGACGGCGCCGCGTCACGCGGTCGCCGAAGCGTTGCTCACCCACGTCCCCGACCCGGTCATCCTGGTGGACCGGCGCACCCTGGTGGTGGAGGCCAACCCGGCCGCCCGGGCGCTGCTGCCGGCCCTGCACCATGGCCGGCCCCTGTCCTTCGCCCTGCGCGATCCGGAGGTCCTCGACAGCGTCGAGGCGGTGCTGAGTTCGGGGATGCCGCGCCGGGTCGCCCTGTCGACCCGGGTCCCCCTGGAGCGGACCTTCGAGGTGCAGATCGGCGCCCTGCCGATGCCCGACGGGTCCGGCGTCAGCGCGCTCCTGTTCCTGCGCGACCTCACCTCGGCCCGGCGCCTGGAGGCGATGCGGGTCGATTTCGTCGCCAATGCGAGCCACGAGCTGCGCACGCCGCTCGCCACCCTGATCGGCTTCATCGAGACCCTGCAGGGCCCCGCCCGCGCCGACACGCAGGCCCGGGAGCGCTTCCTAGAGATCATGCGCGTCCAGGCCCTGCGCATGACCCGGCTGATCGACGACCTGCTGTCGCTGTCCCGGATCGAGCTGCGCGAGCACGTGGCGCCCACCGGCGTGGTCGATCTCGGCGCGCTCGCCCGCCAGATGGTCGACGCGCAGGGCCCCCCCGCCGAGGCCCGGGGCGCCACGATCCGGTTCGAGGACGGCGCCGGGCCCTACCGCGTCCCGGGCGATGCCGACGAACTCACCCGGGTGATCGAGAATCTCATCGAGAACGCCGTGAAGTATGGCGGCGGCCGGATCGGCGTCGGGCTGACCCGGGAGAACGACCCCCGGCTCGGCAGCCGGATCGTCCTGTCGGTGACCGACGACGGGCCGGGCATCCCGCCGGAGCACATCCCACGGCTGACCGAGCGGTTCTACCGGGTCGACGTCGCCTCCAGCCGGGCGCGCGGCGGCACGGGCCTGGGGCTCGCCATCGTCAAGCACAGCCTCAACCGCCACCGCGGCCGGCTCACGATCGAGAGCACGGTCGGGGAGGGGACGGTGGTGCGGGTCAGCCTGCCGGATTACGGGGCCGCCGCCGCGCCGGCGGTGCTCGATCAGGCCGGCGCTCCATAGGGCCCGATCCCGAGCCCGGCCTCGACGCGGCCGATCCAGGCCCGGACCGCCGGATAATCCGCGAGGTCGAAGCCGCCTTCATGCGCCATCCGCGTGTAGGCCACCAGCGCCACGTCGGCGAGGGTCAGCGTCGGACCGGCCATGAAGGCGGTGCGTGCGAGGGTCGCCTCCATCAGCCGCAGCGCGTCCGCGCCGCGCTCCGTGAGCTTCGGGTCGAGCGCGTCCGGCGACCGCTTGAGGAAATGAAGCTGGTAACGGCGGACTGCGATGTAGGGCTCGTGGCTGTACTGCTCCCAGAACATCCATTGCAGCATGCGCGCCCGGTCGAACGGCGTCCCCGGAACGAGGGCGGAGCCCTCCGCCAGGTAGACGATGATGGCGTTCGATTCCGACAGCACTTCGCCGTCGGGGAAGACGACGATCGGCACCCGCCCGGCCGGGTTGAGCGCCAGGAATGCCGGGGTGCGGGTTCCGCCCCCCGGGACGTCCACATCGCGCCACGTCGCCGGGAGGCCGAGATGGGCGGCGACCCATTTGACCTTCAGGCAGTTCCCGAAGCCCGGATCGCCATAGATCGTCAGCGGTTCGGCCATGTCGTCCCCCAAGTCCCGGCGCCGGGACGAACTTCGCCGAAGGCCAGCGATCCGACAAGGATCGGCCGGGGAAACGGAGCCGTTCCCGCGGCCCGTCCTGCACGGGATCCCGGGGCGCATCGCGCTTTCGCCCCATGCGCCCAGGGAAGGGGGAGCGCAGCGGAACCTGATCCTGGACCCGGCGCAGGAAAAAGCCGCGCCAGCGGCTCCGCGTGTGCCCACCCTTGACCATCCCCACCCCGGGATCCCCATCTGATGGGGCATGGACGCCTCGCTCACCTCCGCCGCCCGCCCGAACCCCGTCGCTCTGAACATCCCCGTGGAGGGGATGTCCTGTGCCTCCTGCGTCGGGCGCGTCGAGCGTGCGCTGGCGGCTCTGCCGGGGGCCCGGGACGTCGCCGTCAACCTCGCCACCGGCCGGGCCAGCCTCGTCCTCGGTGGAAGCGCCGGCCCGCTGGAGGCCGCGACGGCGCTGGCGGAGGCGGGATACCCGGTGCCCGAGGCGCAGAGCCTGCTGGCGGTGGAGGGCCTGTCCTGCGCGAGCTGCGTCGGCCGGGTCGAGCGGGCGCTGGCGGCAGTGCCGGGGGTGACCGGCGCCAGCGTCAACCTCGCCGCCGGGCGCGCCGCGATCCGCCACCCCGAGGGGCTGGTGGCGATCCCCGACCTCGTCGCGGCCGTGTCGGCGGCGGGCTATGAGGCCCGCCCCCTCGATCTCGCGACGCCCGTCGATCCGGCCGCCCGCCGGGCCGAGGAGGGCCGGGCCCTGCGCCGCGACCTGATCGTGGCCGCGCTCCTCGCGGCGCCCGTCGTGGTCCTGGATATGGGCGGTCACGTCCTGCCCGGCCTGCACGGCGGCCGGGTGACGGCGCTGGTCCAGGCGGTTCTGGCGACCCTGGTGCTCGCCGGGCCGGGCCGGCGCTTCTTCCTGCGCGGCGTCCCGGGCCTGCTCCGCGGGCACCCGGACATGAACGCCCTCGTCGCCCTCGGGGCGGGGGCCGCCTACCTCTACTCTCTGGTCTCGGTCGCGGCGCCCGGCCTCCTGCCCGCCGGCGCGGCGCATCTCTACTTCGAGGCGAGCGTGCTGATCGTCACGCTGATCCTGCTCGGCCGGACCCTCGAGGCCGGCGCCAAGGGCCGGACCGGCGCGGCCATCGCCCGGCTGATGGACCTCGCGCCCAAGACCGCCCGGGTGGTCCGCGACGGCGCCGAAGCCGATGTGCCGCTGGCCGCGCTGCGCCTGGGCGACGTGGTCCGGGTGCGCCCGGGCGAGCGCGTCGCCGCCGACGGCGTGGTGGTGGCCGGCACCGGCCACGTCGACGAGAGCATGGTCACGGGCGAGCCGGCGCCGGTCCGAAAGGCGGTGGGCGACCGGATGGTCGGCGGCACCCTCAACGGCCGCGGCAGCCTCGACCTGCGGGTCGAGGCTTTGGGCGGCGCCACCGTGCTCGCGCAGATCACCGCCATGGTCGAGCGGGCGCAGGGCGGCAAGCTGCCGATCCAGGCCCTGGTCGACCGGGTCACCGGGCGCTTCGTCCCGGCGGTGATCGGGATCGCCGCGGCGACCTTCCTGGGCTGGCTGCTGCTGGGCCCGGCGCCCGCTCTGGGGACCGCCCTGGTCAACGCCGTGGCGGTGCTGATCATCGCCTGCCCCTGCGCCATGGGCCTCGCCACCCCGACCGCCATCATGGTCGGCACCGGCCGGGCGGCGGCCCGGGGCGTGCTGTTCCGCGACGGCGCCGCCCTGCAGCGCCTGCGCGACGTGCGGGTCGTGGCCCTCGACAAGACCGGCACCCTGACCGAGGGCCGCCCCCGGCTCACGGACTTCCACGTCCGGCCCGGGATCGCCGAGGACGCGGCGCTGGCCCTCGCCGCCGGGCTGGAGACGCGCTCCGAGCATCCCCTGGCGGAGGCCGTCGTGGCGGCGGCGCGCGGGCGCGGGCTCGTGCTGCCCGAGCCGGAGCGCTTCGAGGCGGTGGAGGGGTTCGGCGTCTCGGGCCGGGTCGCGGGAAGGGACGTCGCGCTCGGCGCGCCGCGCTACCTCGACCGGCTCGGCATCGCCCGGGACCCGGACCTCGACGCCCGGGCCGGTCTCCTGGCCGAGGCGGGGCGCAGCCCCATCCACCTCGCCCTCGACGGCCGCCACGCCGCCGTGCTCGCGGTGGCCGATCCCGTGAAGACGGGCGCCCGCGCGGCGGTGGCGGCCCTGAAGGCGCAGGGTCTCACCGTCGCGATGGTGACGGGCGACGATCCCGGCGCCGCCGCCGGCGTCGCCCGGAGCCTCGGCATCGACCTCGTGGCCGCGGGGGTCCTGCCGGGCGGGAAGGTCGAGGCGGTCCGGCAGTTCCGGGCGGCGCACGGCCCCGTGGCCTTCGTGGGCGACGGCATCAACGACGCGCCGGCGCTCGCCGAGGCCGATGTCGGGCTCGCCATCGGCACCGGCACCGACATCGCCGTGGACAGCGCCGACGTGGTGCTGATGTCAGGCGCCCTCGACGCCCTGGTGGAGGCGCTGGCGCTCTCGCGGGCCGTCATGGCCAATATCCGGCAGAACCTGTTCTGGGCCTTCGCCTACAACGCGGCGCTGATCCCGATCGCGGCGGGTTTGCTGGTGCCGTTCGGGGGCCCCGCCCTGTCGCCGGTGCTGGCGGCGGGCGCGATGGCGTTCTCCAGCGTCTTCGTCCTGGGCAACGCCCTCCGCCTGCGCCGGGCCGGCGGCGCGATGCCGACGGCCGTTCCCAAAGCAGCCTGAGCGTGGAGGTCCATAGCGCGCGCGGAAAACCCCCGGCTCAGTCGCCGCGGATGCGCCAGACCCTGAGCGCCGAACCGCCGGGCATGTCGCCGACCGGCGCGAGCCAGTCCGGGGCCGGTGCGGTGCCGCGGGCGAGGCTGGTGGCGAAGGGCTCGGGGCCGCCCGCCTCGGCCCCGTCGAGGGCGGATGTGCAGAGCAGCAGATAGTCGGCGCCGCGCTCCCGGGCGACCCGCCGCACGGTCGCCTGCGAACCCGCCGACGTCTCGATCGCGGCCCGCAACCCGACGCCGTTGCGGTGGTAGGGCGCCGCGACGACCGTGTGATGGGTCATCAGCAGGATGGCCGGCCCCAGATCGATCGCGCCGAGCACGAGCCCCGGCGGCAGGCGGTCGAGCGCCGCGTAGGCGGCCGGCGCGGTGCAGGCCTTCCAGTTCCCGTCGGCCTCCGTCTGCGCCCCGATGGCGGCCGGTGCCAGGAGGCGCCCGGGCTGCTCGGCGGCGATGGCCCAGACCTTCCCGAGCATCGTCAGGGCCACGACGATCAGGGCCAGCCGGTGCAGGCTCGACACGGGCCCCCGCAGCGCCAGGATGGCGCGGTCCAGGGCGATCGCCCCCATAAGCGGCACGAAGGCCCCCGCGATGTAGAGGCCCCGCGCCTGTCCGAGGGCGATCAGGGTGCCCGGGGCGATCAGCGTTGCCACGACGACGAAGAAGCGGCGGCGGTCCGGCGCCCGCTCGCGGATCGCCATCGCCCCGGCATAGAGGGCCGCCGCCACCAGGGGCGCGATGTTGGACAGGGCCACGTCCGGCTGGCTGCGCAGGATCTGCGGGAAGGCGCGCATCTCGTCGACCTGATCGAGCCAGGCGGTCCGCACGAGGGCATCCATGCCGGCGAACGGGCCGGCCAGGCAGGCCGGCGCGATCCCGGCGAACCCGGCCACCGTCGCCGCGCCGACGACGGCCGCCACGGCGCAGCGCCCGGTCCGGCCGACACCGCGGCCATCCGCCGCCAGGGCCGCGCCGCCGAGGATTGCCGCCCCCGCCGCGAGCAGGAGCCAGGGCGGGGACAGCGCGTCGCAGGCCGGGACGCCCCAGAGGGCCGGTGCCGTCTGCACGCCGAACAACAGGAGGCTCGCCCCGAACAGGCCGGCCCCGTACCCGGCGAGCATGCCGGAGGCGCGTTCCCCGTGGGCGATCCAGTCCGCCAGGAGCAGCAGCCCGGCCGCCGCGATGACCGGCACGGTCTCGAGGCCGATCGCCAGCGACAGGCCGGCGACGAGCCCGGCCGCGAGGCCCCGCCGCATCCGCCGGGCCGGATCGGCCAGCGGCAGGGCGATCGCCAGCATGGCGCAGAGCTGCGCGTTGTGGTGGTCGATCCGGCCGAAGCGGAAGACGTTCAGGAACACGGCGGTCTGGGGCGCGACGAACAGCACGAGCAGAGCCGCGCGCCAACCGAACAGCCGGCGCATGCCGAGGCCGGCGAGCACCCCGTAGAGGAGGAACAGCAGCGCCGGCCACAGGGAAACGGCGGCGGCCTCCGCCAGCGTGTCCCCGAGGAGGGGCGTGAGCGCCAGGACGAGGCCGGCGATCGGCAGGTCGATCAGGCGCGACCAGTGCGAGGCGATCCCCGCCGGGGGCAGCATCCGGTGCTGCACGCTGTCGAACCAGCCCTGGCCGGCCAGGAGGTCGCGCACGCCGACGAGGCGCATCATGTCGTCGGTATCGGGCAGCCGCAGCCCGTCGACGATCGGCGCGAGGCCGCGCGGATCGTAGAGGCCGAACAGGGCGACCAGGGCCAGCGCGACCAGGACGGCCGGGCTGTCGAAGGGCGAACGCCCCGCCCCCGCGCGGCGGACGGGCGGCGTTCCGACAAGGCTGGTCATTCAGGGGTCCCGGGCTCGGCGGCATGGTCGCATCACGGGCTTACCGGGTCGTGAAGCGGGCAGCGCCGGATCGGACCCCTACCGCGCCAAGGCGAGGCGATACGGCCACGATCCAGTCCCTTCGCCACCGGGGAACGGTGCGAGGCTGCCGCTGTCCCAGCGCTCTACACCGCCGTGGCGTGAGCAGGTGCCGCTGCGCGTATGACTGAAGCTCCAAGTGCCGTCCCGGCACTTGGCCGAGGCGCCCTCCGGCTTGGTGCCGTCCACGGGCTTGGCCGGTCCATGAACGTCGCAGCCGTCACGCCGGCTGCGATACTGTTGATGGCTTTCCAGCCTGGATTCGTCCGGCTGGAAGCATGCGCGCGCGAGCGCGACGTCCGGGGCGAGGGGGGCCATCCAGGCGGGTGCGAACAGCCCCGCCAGGGCGAGGGCAGCGCTCGGACGGACGCGCATCGAAGCGCCTCAATCCCGGAAGAAGCGGCCGGCGACGTAGTGCCGCCCACGACGGTTGGTCCGCCATTCCGAACGCGGATGGCAGTGCCGCGGGTGGCCATGGCAGCCCCTGGCGTTGAGCATTCCCGGCGTCGCCGAAGCCGGCGCAGCGGGGAGCAGCACCGGTGCTGCGAGAGAAAGAAGAAACAGCAGCACGGCCCGGCGCATGAATGCATCCTCAAGTTGAGGATCGCGACCCTATCGCGCCTTGACCACAAGTCGAGTCTATCGGAATGCGTAGCGCACTGGTTGAGGTATCAACGCAAAGGCGTCCGGCTTCCGAACGCGCATCGGGCAGTCGGCGCAGGCGAGCCAGCGCGTTTCCGCCGGGTCGAGGCCATGCAGGTCAGCACCGCGCGGTCCGTGCCGGAGGCCCTGATCCCCGAGCACGAGACCGTAAGCGCGACCGTTGACGGCGGCTCTGGCCCCGGCTTTGCTGCTCCTGCCGAGACCCGAAGGCGTTGAGAGCCCAGAGCCATGCCCGTCCTCGAACGGATCCGCGACTTCGCCGGCACGATGCAGGCGTGGCGGCACGACCTGCACGCCCATCCCGAACTCCTCTACGACGTCGAGCGCACGGCGGGGTTCGTGGCCGACCGCCTCCGGGCGTTCGGCTGCGACGAGGTGGTGACCGGCATCGGCCGCACCGGGGTGGTGGGCGTGATCCGCGGGCGCGGCCGGTCGTCCAACCGCGCCATCGGCCTGCGGGCCGACATGGACGCGCTGCCGATCCAGGAGGTGCGCGATCTGCCCTACCGCTCCACCGTGCCGGGCAAGATGCACGCCTGCGGCCATGACGGGCACACGGCCATGCTGCTCGGGGCCGCCAAGTACCTCGCCGAGACCCGCGATTTCGACGGCGCCGCCGTGCTGATCTTCCAGCCGGCCGAGGAAGGCGGCGGCGGCGGCGACGCCATGGTCGAGGACGGGCTGATGGAGCGGTTCGGCATCGAGTCGGTCTACGGGATGCACAACATCCCCGGGATGGCGGTCGGCACCTTCGCGATCCGGCCGGGCCCGATCATGGCCTCGACCGACCGCTTCACCCTCATCATCGAGGGCCGGGGCGGCCACGCCGCGCTGCCGCAGAACGCCGTCGACAGCGTGCTGGTCGCCAGCCACGTGATCATCGCCCTGCAGAGCATCGTGTCGCGCAACCTCGACCCGTTGCAGTCGGCGGTGGTCTCGGTCTGCGCGCTCGATGCCGGGGAGGCGTTCAACGTGCTGCCGCAGACGGTGACCATGCGGGGGACGATGCGCACGCTCTCGCAGGCGGTGCGGGCGCAGATCAGGGGACGCATCGAGACGCTCGTGACGGAGGTGGCGGCGGCCTTCGGCGCCACCGGCGTCACCGAGTTCGGCAGCAGCTATCCGGTCACCGAGAACCACCCGGCCGAGACGGACTTCATGGCCGATGTCGCGGAGGCGCTGGTCGGCGGGGAGAACGTCGACAGGGCCGTGGCGCCGATGATGACCGCCGAGGACTTCTCGTACATGCTCGGCCGCCGCCCCGGCGCCTACATGTTCATCGGCAACGGCGACAGTGCCTCGCTCCATCACCCGCATTACGACTTCAACGACGCGGCCGCGCCCTACGGAGCCTCCCTGTGGGCGCGCCTGATCGAGACCGGGCTGCCGCTGACGGCCTGAGCGCCGCGCCGAGCCTCGCCGGGACCGTCCCGGTCTGGCTGCGGGTGGCGGCCCTGTCGTTCGGCGGACCCGCCGGCCAGATCGCCGTGATGCACCGGATCCTGGTGGAGGAGCGGCGCTGGATCTCCGAGCGGCGCTTCCTCCATGGGCTCGGCTTCTGCACGCTCCTGCCCGGGCCGGAGGCGCAGCAGCTCGCGACCTATATCGGATGGCTGATGCACGGGCCGGCGGGTGGGCTCGTCGCGGGCGGCCTGTTCGTGCTGCCGGGCCTCCTCGCCCTGATGGGCCTGAGCTGGCTCTACGTGCTGTACGGCCATGTCGACGCCGTCGCCGGCCTGTTCTTCGGCCTCAAGGCGGCGGTGCTGGCGATCGTGCTCCACGCCCTCTGGCGCCTTGGAGGCCGCGCCCTGCGCCGCCGGACCGACCGGATCGTCGCGCTCTCGGCGTTCCTCGCGCTGTTCGTGCTGGCGGTGCCGTTTCCACTGGTGGTGATCGCCGCGGGCCTCGCGGGCCTCGCCCGCCGCCGCGGTGCCGATCCGGTCGCCGCCGATCCGGGCGCCGACGAGGCCGGCTTCCGCGTCGGCGCGGCGATGCTGCCGCGGGAGCGCGTCGGCGCGGCGGTCTCGCTGCGCATGGCTGCGCTGTGGCTCGCGATCTGGCTGCTGCCGGTGGCGGCGCTGCTGGTCCTGCCCGGCGTGCCGCCGGTCTTCGGGCGGGTGGCGCTGTTCTTCTCCAAGATGGCCCTCGTGACCTTCGGCGGCGCCTACGCGGCGCTCGCCTACGTCGCGCAGCAGGCGGTGGAGCAATACGGCTGGCTGAAGCCCGGCGAGATGCTCGACGGGCTCGGCCTCGCCGAGACGACCCCCGGCCCGCTGATCATGGTGCTCCAGTTCGTCGGCTTTCTGGCCGGGTTTCGCGCCCCCGGCGCCCTGCCGCCGTTGCTGGCCGGGACGCTCGCCGGGCTCCTCACCACCTGGGTCACCTTCGTGCCCTGCTTCCTCTGGATTTTCGCCGGCGCCCCGCTGATCGGGCGCCTGCGCGGCAGCCGCCGCCTCGCGGGGGCGCTCTCGGCCATCACCGCCGCGGTGGCGGGCGTGATCCTGAACCTCGCGGTCTGGTTCGGGCTGCGGACGCTGTTCCGGCAGGTCGAGACAGTGCCGCTCGGTCCGCTGCGCCTCGATTGGCCGGTGCCGGGAAGCCTCGATCCGGCGGCCCTGCTGCTGACGCTGGCGGCGATCCTCGCGGTCTTCCGGTTCGGGCTCGGTACGCTGCCGGTCCTGGCGCTCTGCGCCGGCGCCGGGGTCCTCCTGCGGCAGGCGGGATTCGGCTGACGCCGCGGTCAGGCCCCGTAGCGCGCCTTGAGCAGAGCGTAGGTGAGCCGCGCGGTCTGGACCTCGCCGCCCTCCGGACGTCCGGGCTTGGCGGAGGGGTTCCAGCCATAGAGGTCGAAATGGCCGTGCGCCTTCATGTTCGGCGCGAAGCGGCGCAGGAACAGGGCCGCGGTGATCGCCCCGGCGAACGGGCCGCCGGAGACGTTGTTCAGGTCGGCGATCTTGGACTCCAGCAGGCTCGCGTAGGGGGCGTGCAGCGGCATCCGCCAGACGGGGTCGATGGCGCGCCGGCCGGCCTCGGCGACGGAACCGGCCAGGGCCTCGTCCTCGGTGAAGAAGGCCGGCAGGTCCGGCCCCAGCGCCACCCGGGCCGCGCCGGTCAGCGTCGAATAGTCGAGGAGCAGCTCCGGGTTCTCCGCCTCGGCCAGCGTCAGCGCGTCGGCGAGGATCAGCCGGCCCTCTGCGTCGGTGTTGCCGATCTCGACGCTGAGCCCGGCCCGGCTCGCCAGGACGTCGCCCGGGCGGAAGGCGTCGCCCGCCACCGCGTTCTCCACCGCGGGGATCAGCACCCGCAGGCGCACCCGGAGCCCGGCGCCCATGATCATGTCGGCGGCCGCGAGGGCGGCTGCGGCCCCGCCCATGTCCTTCTTCATCAGCAGCATCGCGGCGGACGGCTTGAGGTCGAGCCCGCCCGTGTCGAAGGCGACGCCCTTGCCCACCAGGGTCACCCGCGGCGCCGCCGCCTCGCCCCAGGTCAGGTCGATCAGCCGCGGCGCCCGGGGCGAGGCGACGCCGACCGCGTGGATCAGGGGGAACTCCCTGGCCAGCGCGTCGCCCTGCGTGACGGCGACGGAGGCGCCGTGGCGTTCCCCGAGCGCCCGGGCGGCCGCCTCGATCTCGGCGGGGCCCATGGCGTTGGCGGGCGTGTTGATGAGGTCGCGGCCGAGCGCCACCGCTGCGGCGATCCGCTCCACTTCGGCCACGTCGATGCCAGCCGGCGCCGCGAGCCGCGCCTTGGTGCCCCCGCCGGACCGGTAGCGGCCGAAGCGGTAGCTCCCCATCAGCCAGGCCAGGGCGGCCTCGGCGGGCTCGGGGGCGCCCTCCAGGCGGAAGCTGCCCTCCGGCAACAGGCCGGGCAGCTTGCCGACGAGCAACCGGTCATAGGCCGCGGCCTCCGGATCGCCGAGGCCGAACAGTACCCGCGCGAGGCTTCCGTCCGGTCCGGGCAGCAGGGCGAGGCGTCCCGCCTTCGGCTCGAAGCCGGTCGCCTGCGCGAAGGTGCGCTGGGCGGGGTCCAGGGCGGCCTGCGCCGCGGCCCAGGATCCGGCGGTGATCAGGGTCACCGGCACGGCGGGCGCGTCGCCGGGCAGCAGGGCGGGCGTCGTCGCCTGGGTCTCGGCCTGGATCATGTGCCCCTCGCGCGCCGCGGCGGGTGCGGCTTAACCGGTGGTTAGGGTTAACGCTCTATCACCGTCCGGCCGGAGGGGTGAAGCGCGGGCCAGAGCCCCCGGCCCATCCGGAGGCGGAGCGACCCATGATGACGGCCCTGTTCCGGATCGCCCGACACGAGGTTCGCGCCGGACGCCGCGCCGCCCTGGCTCTGGCCCTGGTCGGCCTCGGTCTCGCCGGCTGCAACACCTCCGGGCCCGAGACCACCGGCTCGATCGGCGCAGTCGGCAACCGCCCCGCGGCGCCGCACCAGAATCTCGAGGCCCTGGCCGAGCGCTACAACGCCGATCCCGCCGACGGCCGCGCGGCCCTGGCCTATGCCCGCGCCCTGCGGGCCAACGACCAGATCAGCCAGGCCTCGGCGGTGCTGCAGCAGGCGGCCCTGCGCAACCCGCGCGACACGTTCCTGCTCGGCGCCTACGGCAAGTCGCTGGTCGAGGTCGGGCGCTACCGGGAGGCGATCGACGTGCTCGCCAACGCCCATTCCCCGGCCGCACCCGATTGGCGCATCCTGTCGGCGCAGGGCTCAGCCTCCGCGCAGCTCGGCGATCAGGTGCGCGCGCAGGGCTTCTACGAGGCCGCCCTCAAGATCCGGCCGAACGAACCCTCGCTGCTGTCGAATCTCGGCCTGTCCTACGCGCTCTCGCGCAACCTCGACCAGGCCGAGCAGACCTTGCGGCTCGCTGGCGACCAGCCCGGTGCCGATGCCCGCGTGCGGGCCAATCTCGCCCTGGTGCTCGGGCTGAAGGGCCGCTTCGCCGATGCCGAGGCGGTGCTGCGCCGGGATATGCCCCCCCCGGAAGCCGCCGCCAACGTCGCAGCCCTGCGCAAGCTCGCCGCGCAGCCGAACCGGTTCAAGGCGCTCACCGGCGCCGGGGTGCCGGAGCAGGGCTGAAGCCGCGGCCGAGCCTGGCGGCGGTGCAGCCTGACGCGCGTTTGGACGCGCGCGCCGCGTTCAGGCTCAGGGCCGGCGGTAGACCCAGACCCGCGCGGGCGGCAGGTTCAGCCAGACCCGGTTGGAGCGGTCGGCCGTGTAGCTGCCGGCCTCGCACCGGGCCGGGATCGGCGGCACCACCGCGTAGGTGAACTGCACGAAGGGCGCGCCCGGCTGCATCAGGTCGTGGGCGGTGTTGAGCAGGTCGAGCCGCTGCTCCAGCGGCTTGGTGAACAGCGGCAGGCTCGAGATCGTGGCGGCGGCCGGCTGTGCCAGCACGTCCCTGAGGCTCGCCCGCATGTCGTAGGCATCGCCCCGGATCACCGTCACGCCGGGGAAGCGGCGGGTCAGGAGGCTGCAGAAATCGGGGTTGAACTCGACCAGGATCAGGCGCTCGGGCGCGACACCGCGCCGGATCAGCGCCTCGGTGACCGGACCGGTGCCGGGGCCGAGCTCGACCACCGGCCCGTCCCGACGGGGATCGACGTAGGACGCCATGGTGCGGGCGAGCATCTTGCCCGACGGCGTCACCGCGCCGGTGACCAGCGGGCGCTCCAGCCAGGAGCGCAGGAACCGGGCCTCGTCCTCCAGGGGGTCGCGCCGCGGCCCGAAAATCGCGCTCCGGGTGGCAGGAGCCTTCGCGGTGGAACGGCGGAGCGGCGGCAAGTCCTGGATTCCTCGAGCCCGGATGGGAATGAAAGTTCCGATAGGTCGCTGTCTTACAGTCAAGCTGGGACGGCGCCTAGGGTACGCAAGCCACGCCGGGGCCGTATGCATAACGGGCCACCGGGGTTTCGGATCCGGCCTTACGGACGGACCGCACCCCCGAAGAAGTCCCGCACCTTCGAGAAGAAGCCCGCCGATTCCGGGTGGTTCTCCGGCGAGGCCGACTGATCGAATTCCTGCAGGAGTTCGCGCTGGCGCTTGGTCAGGTTCTGCGGGGTCTCGACGAAGACCTGGATGTAGAGGTCGCCGACCTCCCGGGCGCGGAGCACCGGCATGCCCTTGCCCTTGATCCGGAACTGCTTGGCGGTCTGCGTGCCCGCAGGGATCCGGACCTGGGTCTGCGTGCCGTCGATCACCGGCACGGTGATCTCGCCCGCGAGGGCGGCGGTGACCATCGAGATCGGCACCCGGCAGAACAGGTCGGCGCCGTCGCGCTGGAAGAACTCGTGCTGCTTGATCGACAGGAAGACGTAGAGATCCCCCGGCGGGCCGCCGCGCAGCCCGCTCTCGCCCTCGCCGGCGAGCCGGATCCGCAGGCCGTCATCGACCCCGGCCGGCACGTTGATCGAGAGCGTGCGCTCGCGGTTGACCCGGCCCGCGCCCTGACAGGCGGTGCAGGGATCGTCCACGATCTCGCCGCGGCCGTGGCAGTTCGGGCAGGTGCGCTCGATGGCGAAGAAGCCCTGCGCGGCCCGCACCCGGCCGTAGCCCGCGCAGGTCTGGCAGGTCCGCGGCTTCGAGCCGGGCTTGGCGCCGGACCCGTCGCAGGCCTCGCAGGTGATCGAGGTCGGGATCCGGATGGTCTCGGCCTTGCCCGCGTAGGCCTCCTCCAGGGTGATCTCGAGGTTGTAGCGCAGGTCGGCCCCGCGCTCGCGGCCTGGGGCGCCGCCCCGTCCCCGGGGGGCGGCGCCGCCGCGCCCGTCGCCGAAGAAATTGTCGAAGATGTCCGACATGAAGTCGCCGAACTCGTTGCCGAATCCGGGTCCGCCGCCGCCCTGGCTGAAGGCCGCGTGGCCGAAGCGGTCGTAGGCGCCGCGCTTCTGCCCGTCGGAGAGGCACTGATAGGCCTCGTTGATCTCCTTGAACTTGATCTCGGCGTCCTTGTCGCCGGGATTGCGGTCGGGATGATAGGTCATCGCGAGCTTGCGGAAGGCGACCTTCAGTTCGCTCTCCGTGGCGGTCTTGGTGACCCCCAGGATCTCGTAATAGTCCCGTTTCGACATCCCACCCCGTCTCCGGACAATCTTGAGCGCCGCTGCGTCCCGAAGCGCCGCCCGCTTGGTCCACCGCGGCCTGGCCAGGATGCGATCACGCGCAGGCTGACCGGACTGACGCACCGTCGCGCTCTAGCGCATCGGACCGGATACCGGAACCGGCCCGGCGCGCTAGCTTTCAGCTCGGCATCGTCTTTTCCGAAAGCCGGCAGCCACCTTACGGGACGATGCTGTAGCACGGGCCGGACGTCCCCCGCGGCCCGGTCGGGGCATTCTCAGATGCTCCGCGGCGGCCGCGCAACGGCGCCCGTCAAGCAAAGGCGGGGCCGGATCGCTCCGGCCCCGCGCCTCCGTCTCGGACCCGCGCCTCAGGCGCGCTTCTTCTGGTCCTTGTCGTCGACCTCCTGGAAGTCGGCGTCGATGACGTCGTCCTTCTTCTCGGCCCCGTGCGCCTCGGCGCCGGCCTCGGGGCCGCCCGCTTGGTTGGCGGCGTACATGGCCTCGCCGAGCTTCATCGAGGCCTGCATCAGGTCCGTGGTCCGGGCCTTGATGGTCTCGACATCCTCGCCCTCGAGCGCGGTCTTGAGCGCGGTCATCGCGGTCTCGATCGCGCCCTTGTCGGCGGCCGGGACCTTGTCGCCGTACTCGGTGACCGACTTCTCGGTGGCGTGGACCAGGCTCTCGCCCTGGTTCTTCACCTCGACGAGTTCACGCCGCTTCTTGTCGGCCTCGGCATTGGCCTCGGCGTCCTTCACCATCCGGTCGATATCGGCATCCGAGAGGCCGCCCGAGGCCTGGATGCGGATCTGGTGCTCCTTGTTGGTCGCCTTGTCCTTGGCCGTCACGTTGACGATGCCGTTGGCGTCGATGTCGAAGGTCACCTCGATCTGCGGCATGCCGCGGGGGGCCGGCGGGATGCCGACGAGGTCGAACTGGCCGAGCAGCTTGTTGTCGGCCGCCATCTCGCGCTCGCCCTGGAAGACCCGGATCGTCACCGCGTTCTGATTGTCCTCGGCGGTGGAGAAGGTCTGGGACTTCTTGGTCGGGATCGTGGTGTTGCGGTCGATGAGCCGGGTGAACACGCCGCCCAGCGTCTCGATGCCGAGGGACAGCGGGGTCACGTCGAGGAGCAGCACGTCCTTGACGTCGCCCTGGAGCACGCCCGCCTGCACGGCGGCGCCGATGGCCACGACCTCATCCGGGTTGACGCCCTTATGGGGCTCCTTGCCGAAGAAGGACTTCACCACCTCCTGGATCTTGGGCATGCGGATCATGCCGCCGACCAGCACCACCTCGTCGATCTCGGCGGCCGAGACACCCGCGTCCTTGAGCGCCTTGCGGCAGGGCTCGATGGTCCGCTGCACCAGATCGTCGACCAGGGACTCGAACTTCGCCCGGCTGAGCTTCAGCGCGAGGTGCTTCGGGCCGGTCTGATCGGCGGTGATGTAGGGCAGGTTGATCTCGGTCTGGGTGGCCGAGGACAGCTCGATCTTGGCCTTCTCGGCGGCCTCCTTGAGGCGCTGAAGGGCGAGCTTGTCCTTGGTCAGGTCGATGCCCTGCTCCTTCTTGAACTCGGCCGTCAGGTACTCGACGATCCGATTGTCGAAGTCCTCGCCGCCCAGGAAGGTGTCGCCGTTCGTGGACTTCACCTCGAACACGCCGTCGCCGATCTCGAGGATCGACACGTCGAAGGTGCCGCCGCCGAGGTCGTAGACCGCGATGGTGCCGGCCTTCTTCTTGTCGAGGCCGTAGGCGAGCGCCGCCGCGGTCGGCTCGTTGATGATGCGCAGCACCTCGAGGCCGGCGATCTTGCCGGCATCCTTGGTCGCCTGGCGCTGCGCGTCGTTGAAGTAGGCCGGGACCGTGATGACCGCCTGCGTGACCGGCTGGCCGAGATGCGACTCCGCGGTCTCCTTCATCTTCTGCAGCGTGAAGGCGGAGATCTGCGAGGGCGAATACTTCTTGCCGTCGGCCTCGACCCAGGCGTCGCCGTTGTCGCCGCGGGCGATCGTGTAGGGCACGAGGCCCTTGTCCTTCTGGGTCATCGGGTCGTCGTAGGTGCGGCCGACGAGACGCTTGATGGCGAAGAACGTGCGCTCAGGGTTCGTGACCGCCTGGCGCTTGGCCGGCTGGCCGACGAGCCGCTCGCCGTCATCCGTGAAGGCGACGATCGACGGCGTGGTGCGGGCGCCTTCCGAATTCTCAATGACCTTGGGCTGCGTGCCTTCCATGACGGCCACGCAGGAATTGGTGGTGCCCAGGTCGATACCGATAACTTTACCCATGGCGGGATCCCTCTTTTCGTCGCGTTCAAGCAGACCGCCGAGCCCCGAAGCAGCTCGGCCCATGGCGGTGTCCGGGAGTGATGTGAGTATGGGACCCGGGCCGGATCAAGGGCCGTGAACGGCTGAAACCCAGCGCGCAATCCCGCGTCGAGGGCGATATAAGAAGCCCGCCACGGGCTCGCAAGGCGAAGCCTCCCCGTCCGCGCCGACGGCGGGCTTCCCCGCTATGCTGCTGTATGCAAAGCTGAATCTTTCCCGATACGGCCGTTCCGCCGGGTGGCGTGGTTGTATTTTGTTGCTTTGCTGCCACGTCCGCGCCCTCGACGGCGTGTTAACGGTTCGACAAGGGGTTGAGCGTGGCCCCGCCACTTCGTGTCCCCATCGTAGAGTCCGATGCGCCCGACCCGCAGCCTCCTGCTCCCCGTCCTGGCGCTCGCCGTCGCGGCTCCCGCCCTGCTCGCCGCCCCGCCGGCGCGGGCGCAGAACTTCTTCGAGCGGCTGTTCGGCATCAAGCCCGACCGCCCGCCGGTGCCGCCCCGGGGCCTGCCCGAGGCGCCGCCGCCGGCCCCGGCTGCCCCCGGTGAGCCGGGCCAGCCCCCGGCGGCCGAGGCGCCGCGGCCCGCACCGGTCCCGGCCCGCCCGATCGTACTCAAGACCCCGTCCGAAGACAGCGTGCTCGGACAGGACCTCCAGCTCAACGGAACCTCCGGTTCCCTGAAGCTGGAGCGGTCGGGCAGCGCCGTCACGGCCCGGATCACCCTGCCGGGGACCAGGATCTCGCAGCCGGCCGAATCCTGCACGGTGCCGCTCGCCGGGGGCAATCCCGTCCCCCTGAGCGCTGAAGGCAAGCCCGACGGGGTGCCGCGCTTCGAGGCGGCCGGAGCGGAGTGTCCGCTGCGCTTCGACGTGACCGAGGGCGCCGTCCTGGTCTCGACGACGGGCTCGGGTCCGACCTGCACCTTCTCGGCCGCCGATTGCGCCACGACCCCGGTCGGCCTGTGGGGACCGGCCCCCGCCACCCTGCTTCCGCGGGCCGGCGAGTTCGACACGGCCCGGGGCGTCGCCGACAAGGCGGTGCGCGACAATTACAAGCTCATGACCCAGCGCGCCCGGCGCGAGGACGTGCGGCCGATCGTGAGCGAGCAGGCGGCCTTCTCGGCCGACCGGGAGCAGTTCTGCCGCAGCTACGCCCGCGAGGGCACCCACGGCTTCTGCCATCTGCGGTTCACCGAGAACCGGGCCCTGGCGCTCGCCACCCGGCTCGGCGCCAACACGGCGGTGCCCACCGCGGCCGCGGCCCCGCGCAGGTCCCGGCCGAAGCCCGCCACGGAGCCCGCCGTCGATGGGATGAACCCGGACACGGCCGGCGGGATGCCGCCGGAATAGGGGCTCAGGCCCGGCCGGCCGTCATCGACAGCATGGCCGGGTCGATGCCGTTGGTCCGCAGGGCACGCTCGTATTTGGCGTCGAGATTCGTGTTGAAGATCAGCTCGGGGTCGGCCGGGCAGTTGAGCCAGCCGTTGGCCATGATCTCGCTCTCGAGCTGCCCCGCCTGCCAGCCGGCATAGCCCAGAGCCAGCACGGCGCTGGCCGGCCCCTCGCCGCTGGCGATGGCGCGCAGGATCTCGACGGTCGCGGTCAGGCAGATGCCGTCGTCGATGATCAGCGTCGATTGCTGGATGTGGAAATCGTCGGTGTGGAGCACGAAGCCGCGCCGCCCCTCCACGGGGCCGCCCATCAGGACCGGCATGTGCCCGACCCGCTCCCGGAGGCGGATCGCATCCGCCTCCGGGCAGACGTCGAGCTGGACCAGCAGGTCCGGCATGCTGATGTCGGTGGCCGCCTTGTTGACGATGATGCCCATCGCGCCGTCCGCCGAGTGCGCGCAGACGTAGATCACCGAGCGGGCGAAGCGCTCGTCGGCCATCCCGGGCATCGCCACGAGGAACTGGCCGTCGAGGAAGCTCGGGCCGGTGAGCGTGGACTGCACGGGCGACGCTGGGTTCGACATGCGCGTATGCTACGCGGCCCCCTCGCCTTGTCCAGCGGACAAAGCGCGCGGGATGCCGGCCGGGCAGGGCCCGAAAGACGCTGTCGAATCTGCGGGCGGACCGCTACACTGCGCCGCTCTCACGCCGGAGATCGTTCGTGAGCCTGATGACGCTGTGAACGGAGCCGCTCCGATGGCGGATGCTGGATACCCTGCTGCCTTCGACATCGAGGCCCAGCGTGCCCAAATCCAGCGGGCGCAGGAGGAGACGAACAAGTTCGTCGCCGAGCAGCACAAGCTCATGGCCGAAGCGGCCAAGCTGGCCGCGGAGCAGCTCAAGATGTCGGCTGAAGCCGCCAAGCTCGGCCGCGACCGGGCCCTAGCGCCCTGGCAGGTCGCGCTCTCGGGCATGGCCGCAGGCGCGGCCTTCTTCGGCGCCGGCGCCGCCTTCATCAAGCTCCTGGGGGCCTGACCGCAGCGGCGCAGCCCCCGTCCTCGACAGGCCCCGCCCGCCACGCTAGGTCAGGCGCGATTGTCCAGCGCGCGATCCGAGCGCGCGTCAATGAAGGGACCCGCGATGATCCAGGTCGGCGACCACCTGCCCCAGGCGACCTTCCGGGTGATTGGCCCCGAGGGCCCGATCGCCCGCACCACCGACGACGTGTTCAAGGGGCGACGCGTGGTCCTGATCGGCGTCCCGGGCGCCTTCACGCCGAGCTGCCACCGCAACCACCTGCCGGGCTTCGTCACCCACAAGGACGCGATCCTCGGCCGCGGCGTCGACGCCATCGCGGTGACGAGCGTCAACGACGTGTTCGTGCTCGACGCGTGGTCGAAGGCGAGCGGTGCCGAGGGCCTGGAGTTCCTGGCCGACGGCAACGCCGACTTCGCCAAGGCCATCGGCCTGGAGATGGACGGCACCGGCTTCGGTCTCGGGATGCGCTCGAAGCGCTACGCGATGCTGGTCGAGGACGGGATCGTACGGGTTCTGAACATCGAGGAGACGCCCTCGAAGGCCGAGATCTCCGGCGCCGAGGCCCTGCTGAAGGTGCTCTGAGCGCGGTTTTCGGGCTCGGCTTCCCGGCGGCGGCGAGCGCCGTCCCGGTCGGCTCGCCCGCGACCCTCACGCCTCCGCGAGGTCGATCGCGTCGAGTCCGGCGTGATGCAGGAGCAGCACGCCGGTCGCGGCCGCGAGCCGGCGCGCGGCCGGCGTGAAGCCGGCGTTCGAGACCACCGCGGCGCGGTCGCCCGCCCAGTAGCGCTGAGCCGCAGCTGCCTCCTGCACGGCGGCGTTGCCCACGGGCTTCGTCAGGCGCTTGCACTGGACGATCAGGCGCCGGCCGTCGCGGATCGCCACGATGTCGGCGCCCTGGTCGCCGCTCGCCGGGGTCCGGTGCGCCCGCCACCCCGCCCGGGCGAGGCGCTCGGCGCAGTAGCGCTCGTAGTCGAGGCCGTCCACCGGCGCGTCGTCCTCCTCCGGCAGGGCGATCGCGGCCGCCTCGGCCTCGACGATCGCCAGCATCCGCTCCCGCTCCGCGACGGCGAGGTCGGCGTCGCGGGCACCGATCTGCGGGATCACCGTGCGGTCGAGGAAGTAGTCGCGCTCGCGCAGCCAGCCGTCGGTGATCCAGTTGCCGTAGGCGTCGCGAAACCGCTCCTGCCGCCGCCGCAGGGCCAGGGTCTCCCCGTGCGCCCGGGCGATCCGCCGGACCCGGGCCCGGAAGCGGCGCGGCCGGCCGAGATGGCGCAGCAGCACGCAGGCCAGGGCGAGCCCCGTGGCCGCGAGGGCGGGGGCGCCGTACCAGAGCCCGAACGGACAGCCGATCACGGCCGTCCAGAACAGGCGGGCGACGGGACTGGGCTTGCCGGGCATCGGATCTCGGGGCGCGGACGGGTCACAGACCCTCGCAAGGCGCCCTTGCCCGATGCCTAACCACGGCCGGAAAGTTGTGGATGCGCGGGGGCGCCCTCAGCCCTTCCGGCGCTGGTGGCCGAGGCCCATGCTCTTGGCGAGGCTGGACCGGGCCGCGGCGTAGTTCGGCGCGACCATCGGATAGTCGGCCGCCAGCCCCCATTTCTGCCGGTACTCGTCGGGCGTCAGGTTGTAGTGCGTCCGCAGGTGGCGCTTCAGGGATTTGAACTTCTTCCCGTCCTCCAGGCAGACGATGAAGTCGGCCTGGACCGAGCGGCGGACCGAGACGGCGGGCCGCAGGTCCTCGGCCGGCGCCGACGCGGGCTGGCTGATGGAATGCAGAGCGGCGTGAACCGCGGCGATCAGCCCGGGCAGTTCCGGTGCGGGCACCGGATTGTTGCTCACGAAGGCCGACACGATGTCGACTGAAAGCGTGAGAAAATCCGTCTGCCCTTCGACCGTGGAATCCATTCCTCAAACCTCCTGGCGATCCCGGGCTCGCGCGGTCACACGACGCTAAAGATCGGAATCTGTTTCCATCCCGCCTGTTGTCGGCAGTTGAGGCGCATCTACTATTGTGATGCGACTTTTATGGCAAGAACAAATTACACATCGCCATAGCGGGCGTTCTAGCGAGGATAAAGGGTGACGGATATTTGATCTGCCTGGTGCTCGCAAGCCGGCCGGGCGGCGGAGGATCGCGCCGGGACTGTTCCGGGATAATGGGGCGTTGCCTGGGCGGCCGCGTGCGCCATCTGGTAGGAGTGCGGGCGCCCGGGATCCGCGTGCCCGATCCCGACGTGAGCGAGGGACACCCCATGCACGCCGGCACGACCGACCCGCGGGACCCGACCCCGTGACGGTGGTCTCGTGAGCACCTACCGGTTCGACAAGCTGCTGGCGCCCCGGTCGATCGCCCTGGTCGGCGCGCTGGCGCGCGAGGGCTCCCTCGGCCGCAGCGTCCTGGACGGCCTGCGCGCCGCGGGCTTTCCCGGCGCGATCCTGCCGGTCCAGCCCGATCATGCGGAGGTCGCCGGCCTCCCCTGCGTCCCGCAGATCGCGGATCTGCCCACCGTCCCCGATCTCGTCCTCATCGCGGTGCCACCGCCGCGCGTCCCCGAGGTCGTCGCGCAGGCGGCGGCGGCCGGCGCGGGGGCGGCCGTCATCCTGACGGCCCGGCTTGGCTCCGGGCCGGACGATCCCGGGCCGACCGCGCACCGGATCGCCCGCGCGCACGGCCTGCGCCTGCTCGGCCCCGACAGCGCCGGCCTCGCCGTGCCCGGCGCCCAGCTCAACGCCAGCCTGTTCGCCCACGCGCCCGCCGCGGGCGACCTCGCCCTCGTCTCGCAATCGGGCACGGTCGCGGCGGCCATCGTCGAGTGGGGGGCCCGCCACGGGACGGGTTTCTCGGCGGTCCTCTCGCTCGGCAGCGTCCTCGATATCGGCGTGGCCGATTGCCTCGATCATTTCGCTTCCGATTACCGCACCCGCGCGATCCTGCTGTGCCTCGACCGGGTCGCGGATGCCCGCCGGTTCATGTCGGCCGCCCGCGCCGCCGCCCGGGCCAAGCCGGTTGTGGTCCTGCGCGCCGGGCGGCACGGGCGGGCGAACCGCACCGCCGAGACCCATACGGGGGCGCTGGCTAGGCCGGACGCGGTCTACGCCGCAGCCTTCCGGCGGGCCGGGCTGCTGGCGGTGCAGGACCTCGACGCGATGTTCTCCGCCGTCGAGACCCTGGGGCGCCAGCGCCCCTTCCCGGGCGACCGGCTCGCGATCCTGTCGAACGGCCGCGGCATCGGCCTTCTCGCCGCCGACCGGCTGATCGAGCGCGCGGGCATCATGGCCGGGGCCGCCGAGGCCGAGGGCCGCCGGGCCGGCAACCCCCTCGACCTCGGCATCGACGCGGCGGGACCGGCCTTCGCGGCCGCCCTCGGGCCGATCCTCGCCGACCGCACGAGCGACGCCGTGCTGGCGATCCACGTCCCCACCGTCCGCTCGAGCGCGGGCGAGGTCGCCGACGCGATCGCCGACACGGTCAAGCGTGCCCGCGCCGGCCAGACCCGCAAGAAGCCGCTCTTCGCGGTCTCCCTTGGGGATGCCGAGGCGGCGCGGGCGGCCTTCGCGCGCGCCGGCCTCCCGCATTTCGCCACCGATTCCGAGGCGATCGAAGGGTTCCTCCACCTCGTGCGCTACCGCGAGGCCCAGGACGACCTGATGCGGACGCCCGACTCGCTGCCCCGCGACTTCTCCCCCGACACGGCCCGAGCCCGCACGATCATCGCCCACTCCCTGCGCCAGGGGGCGGCGTGGCTCGATCCGATCGCGGTCAATGGCCTGCTCGAGGCCTACGGGATCCCGATCGTGCCGATCACGCTGGCCCCCGACAAGGATGCCGCGGCGGCCGCCGCCTGGCCGATCATCGCGGCCGGCGGCGCGGTCGCCCTCAAGGTCGTCTCCCCCGACATCGTGCACAAATCCGACATCGGCGGCGTCCACCTCGACCTCACCAGCGAGGCCGATGTCCGGGAGGCCGCGCGCAGCATCCTGGCCCGGGCGCGCCGGGAGCGGCCGGACGCCCGGGTGACCGGCTTCGCGGTGCAGCCCATGGTCCGCCGGGGCCAGCGCCGCGAACTCATCGCCGGGCTCGCCGAGGATCCGGTCTTCGGTCCCGTGGTGGTGTTCGGGCGGGGCGGCACGGCCGTGGAGGTGATCGACGACCGGGCCCTGGGCCTGCCGCCGCTCGACCTGACCCTCGCCCGGGATCTCATCGGCCGGACCCGGGTCGCCCGGCGCCTCGAAGCCTATCGCGACGTGCCGGCGGCCGATCTGCCGGCGATCGCCCTGACGCTGGTGAAGCTGGCGCAGCTCGCCGCCGACCTGCCGCAGGTCCGCGAACTCGACATCAACCCCCTGCTGGCCGACGAGACCGGCGTCCTGGCCCTGGACGCCCGGGTGCGGATCGGGCGCTGGGAGAAGGGGCGGCACGGGCGCGGCCATCCGCGCTTCGCGATCCGGCCCTATCCGGCGGAATGGGTGCGGACCCTCAACCTGAAGAACCGCACGATCCGCGTGCGGCCGGTGCGCCCGGAGGACGAGGGCCTGTTCCTGGCCTTCTTCCAGGGGCTCGACCCGGAGGACCTGCGCCTGCGCTTCTTCGGACCGGTGCGGGCGTTCAGCCACGCCTTCCTGGCCCGCCTCACGCAGCTCGATTATGCCCGCGCCATCGCGTTCGTCGCCACCGAAGTGGAGCCGCAGGGCGGCGAGCGCATGCTCGGCGCCGTCCGCCTGCACGCCGACGCCAACCACGAGAGCGGCGAATACGCCATCGCGGTTGGCCGCGACGCCAGGGGGACCGGCCTCGCCTTCGCGCTGATGCGCCTGATGATCGACTGGGCGCGCTCCGAGGGGATCGGCCGGGTCGAAGGTACCGTGCTGGCCGAGAACCGGCCGATGCTGGCGGTCTGTCGGCGCCTGGGCTTCACCCAGGGGCGGGACCCGGAGGATCCGGGGTTGGTGAAGGTAGTTTTAGGGTCTGGACTCGATCAGCACCAGAACGCGGCGACGGCGGCCAGAGCGAGGACGGAGGCGTCGTTGCGGGCGAGCTTGTCGTAGGGCGTGGCGATGCGACGAAAGTCTGTGAGGCGGGCGAACATCGCCTCGATGCGCCAGCGCTCCCGATAGCGGAGCCTGTCATGGGGGATCCGACGCTTGCGACCGCGTTTGCCCGGGATGACGGGCGTGACCCCACTGTTGCGGAGGTCGGTGCGCAGCCAGTCGGCATCGTAGCCCGTGTCGGCGCTGAAGCGGCGGATCCGGCCCGGCGCTTCGGCTAGCGCCGCTGGGGCAGTCGTCACGTCGCTGGCATTGCCCGGCGTCAGCAGGAGGACGCCGGGCCGGCCAAGGACATCGGTGCGTGCGTGGATCTTGGTCGTTTGACCACCGCGCGACGGGCCGATGGCCTGCGCCCTCGCCCCCCTTTCCCGCCCTGGGCAGACCGGTGCGCCCGGACGTAGCTGCTGTCGAGAGCGGCCGCATCGCCAGCCCACCCGGCCTTGGCCAGCGCGGTCAGCATCGCCTTCCAGAAGCCGCGCCGCGACCAGCGATTGAGGCGGTTGTAGACCGTGGTGCGCGGGCCATACGCGGCCGGGCCGTCGCGCCAGCGGCAGCCCGACGTGAGAACGTGCAGGATCCCCGAGATGATTTGCCGGTCGTCGTTCCGCTCGGGTCCGGGCTGGTCCCTGGGCATGAACGGCTCGATCACTGCCTACTGCTCATCCGAGAGCCAGAACAGGTTCGCCATCGTCACCTCCAGGCCGCAAACGGCCGCCTGGACTCACAAACCGACAAACCATGCAATGGCTTGGTTCGGTTCACACCCTAGCGGACGATCCTGACGCTGAGCCCGAGATTGGCCGGCAGCCGGCTCCAGACCCGATCCGTCGTCACGGCAATCGATTGGCGTTGCTTTGCCAAAGCGAGACAGGCTCGATCGCCGAGCGAGAGCCCGATTGACCGCGTTGGCGGGCGCAGGATCCCGGCAATCCGAGCCTGTTCGTCATCGAATGGTTCGATCGCGAGGCGGAGGACGCCAAGTGCGCGTGTGATCTGCGATTCCGATCCGCCGACTTCAGCCAATTTGGCATAGACTTCGGACAGATTTACCGCACCGATCACAGATTGCGGAAGAATCTCGGCAACCTGCTCGGCCCCCGTCTCCGTACGAAGCAGACAGAGCAGCGCCGAGGCGTCGAGGACGAAGGCCTCACTCACGCTCCGCCTCTGACCGACGCTCCGCGATCAACTCGTCGGCCAAGCTCCGATCGGCCGGCGCGAAGCTGCGGACGATGGCCTGCGCCGCCCGGACTGCGGCAGACAGGGAGCGGACCCGCAGACCGTCCTCGGCCAGTTCGACCATGACGGTGTCGCCGGCCGAAAGCCCAAGCTCCCGTCGGAAATCGGCCGGGATGACGAGCGTCCCGTCAGCATCGATCTTGACCGACTGCGAAGCCATGCCGAATTCCGCATCGCGGCCCGAGACAACTCTCGCTGTCCGCGCCATCGGACGCCCGCCGCGCTGTCATATGATGCCTGATAACAGCTCAAAAAGGAAAGTCCTGCGCCGTTGCTTTGCGGTGAGGCAGACGGGTCGTCGGGACACGTCCCGGCACAGCCAAACCTGAACGGCCGGATCGGGCTCAGCGGGGCGGCAGAGGCGCGTCCGGGTTAAGCCCCTCCGCGGCCGGCTTCGCTGCAGGTGCCCTGTTGGCCACCGGTTTGGCAGGAGCGGGCTTCGCCACGGCAGCCTTGATCGCCGCCGGCTTGACCGCCGCGGGCTTCGGCATCCCGGCAGGCTGCGCGGCCCCGGCAGGCGGGATCGCCCCCGTCGCCGCGGGCTCCGGAGCCGGCGTGTCGAGCTTGTAGATGTCGTCGCGGAAATGCGCCTTCCCGTCCGGGGTGGCGTAGCCCGTGAGGTACACGAAGGCCACCGGCACCGGCTTCACCAGCTTGATGTCGCGGCGCTCGCCGTCCGCGATGCCGGTCTCGATCTCGATCGGCCCCCAGCTCGTGCCCGGCCCGTTCGGTCCGTCAACACCCTGCAGCAGCCAGCCGACCAGCTCCTTGACCTGGCCGACCCGGACGCAGCCGTGGCTGTGGAAGCGCACGTTCGCGGCGAACAGCGACTTCGCCGGCGTGTCGTGCATGTAGACGGCAAAGCGGTTCGGCATGTCGATCCGCACCTGGCCCAGCGAATTGTCGAAGCCGGAATCCTGGCGCAGGGTGTAGTTGACCGCCCTCTCGCCCGCCCAGTCGATCTTGGTCGGGTCGACCTCGCCGCTCTGGCCGAGGATGCGGATGTGATTCTTGGCGAGATACCCCGGGTTCTTGCGCATCTGCGGGATGATCTCGTTCTTCACCACCGAGGCCGGCACGGTCCAGGTCGGGTTGAAGTTGATGTCGGTGATCCGCGTTTCCACCGTCGGTGTCGCCTTGTCGGGGGAGCCGACGACGGCGACGTAGCGGCGTACCACGGCGCCGTTCTCCACCGCCTCGACGGCGGCCGAGGGGATGTTGACCACGACGTAGCGCTCGCCGAACGGGAATTTCGAGCCCATCAGCCGGGCCGCGGAGGCGGCGAGCTGCCGCTGGCGCACCGGGGCGGGCACGTTCAGCGCGTTGATCGTGAGCCGGCCGAGGATGCCGCTGTCGGGCAACCCGTGGCGGCCCTGGAAGGCCGCGACCGCCGCCACCAGCGGCGGGTCGAGGCGGTCGCTCGGGGGCGCGTCCGCCGGCAGGTCGCCGGTGAGCGTCAGGTGGTGGCGCAGAGCCGGGATCGCGGGGCTGCCCTCGCCGGGTTTCAGGTGCGCGAGGTCGTCGGGCAGCCGCTCCCATCCGCCGGCCTCCGCGAAGGCGGCGTAGCGCTCGGCCGCCCGGAGGGTGTCGAGGAAGGTGCGCGCGGTCAGCGTCGGGCTCGGATCGGTGGAGACCCGGGCGTAGACGAGCGGTTCAGGCTCGCGCGACGCCTTGGCGATGTCCGGCTTGGCCTGGATCGGCTTCAGTGCGGCGGCTGCAGCCTCCGGGGGCTTCGCCTCCGGGGCCCTCGTGTCGGGCGCCCTGGCGTCCGGGCCCTTCGCCTCCTGACCCTTCGCCGCACCGGCCTCCGGACCCGAGGGCGAGGCGGAGACCGGGACGGCAGCCGGCGGGACCGGCGCAGTGGTGTTCGGCCCGGCGGCCGGTGCGGCCGCCTGGGACCCCTCCGCCCGCGCATCGCCCGGGACGCCGAGCAGGGCCAGTAGCGACAGGCCCGCACCGAGGGCGGCGCGCGGGCGGGCGCGGCGGCGGAGTTGGACCGGGACCATACGCGACACTCCCGAGGGCGCCCGGAGGGGCGCGGTTGGGGCGGATGGTAGGCGTGCGTGGTTACCAATCCCCTCCGTGTCCGGGCCCGGCCCGCGGCGGCGATTCACCAATCCGCGATGTGTTCATCGGCTCCGGTGCCTCTGCGGATGTCGCCGGGAACGAATATGCCGCTTACTGCTCTGCCACGGTCGTCTTTGCGGCGAAGGAGGAGCCGCCCGTCATGCCGGAACCCGGAATTGACGCGACCCGGAAAATCCCGGACGCGATGCCCTACCTGCCGCAGCTCGACGGGGTGCGGGCGCTCGCCATCCTGATCGTGTTCGCGGCCCATTGCGGCTACAGCCACGTCGTCCCCGGGGGCTTCGGCGTCACGGTCTTCTTCTTCCTCAGCGGCTACCTGATCACCACCCTGCTGCGGATCGAGCGCGCGCGGACCGGCGCGGTGTCGCTGTCCGCCTTCTACCTCCGGCGCAGCCTGCGCATCCTGCCGCCGATGTACCTGACCCTGTTGGTTGCCGGCGCGCTCTACGCCCTCGGGCTGCTCGACTGGATGGCGGTCGAGCCGGCGGCGATCCTCGGGCAGGCGACGTTCCTGACGAACTATCCCGGCCTGTTCGGCACCGAGGCGGTGCTGCCCGTGCCCCTGTGGAGCCTCGCCATCGAGGAGCATTTCTACCTCGTCTTCCCCCTGGCCTACGCCCTGTGGCTCGGGCGCCTGCCGCCGCGCCGGGCGGCTCTGGCCTGCCTGGCCGTCTGCGGGGTGGTGCTGGCGATCCGGTGCCTCAACGTCTGGCGGCTCCCGGATTACAGCCTGAACTACAGCTGGACCCACACCCGCATCGACGCGATCCTGTTCGGCTGCTGTCTCGGCCTGTGGCACAACCCGGTGATCCCGGCCGATCGCGCGTGGCGCCCGCGGGCCTGGCACGCGGCGGCGAGCCTCGCGGTGATCCTCGCGACCCTGGCGGTGCGCGCCCCCGCGTTCCGCGAGACCCTGCGCTACACCCTGCAGAGCGCGGCCCTGTTCGTGCCCTTCGCCTACCTGCTTCACGGGGAGGGGCCCCTGGTGCGCCTGCTCGCCAGCCGGCCGATGCGCCAGCTCGGGCTCTGGTCCTACGGCTTCTATCTCGCCCACATGGCCGTGGTGGCGCTGGCGCTGCACCTGCGGCCCGGGCTGCACGGCGTCGGGCTGATGCTCGCGGCCTTCCCGCCGACCCTGCTCTGGTGCTGGGCCCTGTACCGGTTCGTCGAGCGCCCCTGCGCGCGCCTGCGCCGCCGGCTCCTGGCGGACCGGCCGCCCGAAACGGTCCTCGCTGATGGGGGCCGAACCGGGATCACGCCCGCCTGAGCCTGTCCCGCGCCGCCGTGTGATCCGGCGCCCCCGCGAAGGCGGCCTTCATCGCGTGCCACAGGGGCTTGCGCCGGAACTGCGCGTCCAGCGGCAGGGCCCGCTGGGGCAGCCCGTCCGGCCGCTTCCGGTAGGGATGGTCGTTCAGCCACGTGTCCGGGTCGTAGATGTCCCAGGTCACGACATCGAGCAGGGCCGGCTCGTCCAGCGCCACGTCGAGGTAGCGGCGCGCATAGTCGGCGACCATCCGGTCGCGGGTCGCCACGTCCGACGGGAAGGCCCGGTCGTCGATGTCGAGCTCTGTGATCGCGATCCCGAGCCCCATCTGGCCGATCTCCCGCAGGAAGCGCCGGAGCTGGCCCTGGTCGATCGGGATCGTGCTGGTGAGGTGCGATTGCAGGCCGAACCGCCGGATCGGCACGCCGCGGGACCGCATCGCCTCCAGCCGGCGCAGGACCTTGGTGCGCTTGGCCTCCATCCAGGGCGCGCCCTGCTCCACCGCGTCCTCGTTCCAGGTGCCGGCCGCCGCCGGGTCGGTCTCGTGCAGGATCCGGAAGGCGAGGTCGACGTAGCCGGGGCCGATCGAGGCGAGCCAGGGCGAGTCGCGCAGGCCCCCGCCGCGGTCGGGATCGGCCTCGTTGCCAAGAATCTCGTTGACCACGTCCCAGGCGACGATCTGCCCGCGGTAATGGCCCGCCACGGTCTCGATCCAGCGCCGCATGAAATCCTCGCCCTGGGCGGCGGTGGCCCGTCCGAGCAGCGGGCCGACCCAGGGGGGCAGGGCGGCGTGCCAGACGAGGGTATGGCCGCGCATGCGCTGGCCGTTGGCCCGGGCGAAGCGCAGGATCGCGTCACCCCGGGCGAAGTCGGTCGTGCCGGGGGCGGGCAGGACCTCCTCCATCTTCATCTCGGTGCCGCAGACCAGGATCCCGCATTCCCGCGCCACCGCTTGGCGGTAGGCGGGGCTCGCGTCGAAGCGGTGGAACGGCACCTCGCAGCCGTAGAGCAGGCCCTTGGCGGCGGCCGCGGCCTGGAGGCTGTCGCCCGACCAGGACGGCGTGCCGAGGGGGCCGAACCCGCCGGGGGCGCCCCGGGCCGCCGTGGCGAGGCCGGTACAGGCCGCCCCGGCGAGAACGGACCGGCGGCTCGGACGAATCGGCATGCCGGTCCTCTGGATCCTGGGCACAAGGCGGAGGGCGATCGCCGCCGGGCAGGGATGCCCCTCACCCCCATCAGACCACGGCTCTGCCCCGTTTGCGATCCGCTGTGACTGCCGGCCGGCGGGAAGCCGCACGATACCGTCCCGAAGCGCCAACTCGCCTTCCCCGGAGACCGCCCCATCTGAAGGGCGCCATTCAGCCGAGGACCGCGTGATGAGTCAGCACCAAGCCATCAGCCCCGGCCGCAGCGCGGTCGTCACCGGCGGCGCCAGCGGCATCGGGCTCGCGGCAGCGAAAGCCTTCGCGCGGGCCGGCATGAACGTCTGGATCGCGGATCTGCCCGGGCCGGCCCTGGAGGCGGCCCGCGGCGCGGTGGCCGAACTCGCCGCCGTCGAGGTCCGCGCGGTGCCCACCGACGTGTCCGACCGCGGCGCCGTGGACGCCCTGGCGGCCGCCGTCGCCAAGGCCGGCCCGCCCGCCATCGTCATGCTGAATGCCGGGATCGAGGCTGGCGGCACCCTGTTCTCCGACACCGACACCTGGGCACGGATCCTGGGCACCAATCTCGGCGGGGTGGTCAACGGCATCCACGCCTTCGCGCCCGGCATGATCGCCGGGGCTAAGCCCGGCGCGATCATCGTCTCGGGGTCCAAGCAGGGCATCACCACGCCCCCCGGCAACGCGCCCTACAACGTCTCCAAGGCGGGGGTGAAGGCGGTCACCGAGGCCCTGGCCCACGATCTGCGCAACCGGGAGGGTTGCCGCACCACCGCGCATCTGCTGATCCCGGGCTTCGTCCATACCGGCCTCGCCAAGGCCCGCGGCGTCGCCGAGAAGCCGGCCGGCGCCTGGACCCCGGAGGAGACCGTGTCGTTCATGCTGGAGCGGCTCGACGCGGGCGATTTCTACATCCTCTGCCCCGACAACGAGACCACCCGGGCGCAGGACGCCAAGCGCATCGCCTGGGCGGCGGGCGACATCATCGAGAACCGGCCGGCTCTCTCGCGCTGGCACCCGGATCATGCCGATGCGTTCAAGCGGTTCCTGGCGGGGTGACGGCGTCAGTGTGTGCGCAGCGAAGCAATCCTGGGCGCCGCGACCGCAGCGGCTGGTGAGGCCCGGACGGATGCCTCGGTGGTGCTCAGAGACGCGCCGGGCGAGGTCTGCGATCATGCCGGTGTCGGGCATCCCGTCCGGGTAGGGCGGCGTCCGGTCGGCTGTCGCGCGAAACGATTCACGACGCGGAGCCCTGGGTTGCTGCCCTGCGCGCGCAATGACGGGGCGCATGTCATTGCGCGTGACTTTGGCGCCTCTGGATTGCGCCACGCTGGGCCGCCCTCATTCTTCCGAAGGCCGACGCGGCTGAACCACCCCCCTCGTCTGGCGAAGCACTTGCACACAGGGTAGGTCAGTGCGGCGCGCTCGCCGCACTGCACCCGCGCACGATTTAAGGGAGCCGCACTTGGCCACGATCATCCCCGTCGCTTCCTTCGACTGCGTCGTGTTCGGCGCGACCGGCGATCTGACCGCACGGAAGCTCCTGCCGGCCCTGTTCTACCGCTTCCGGGACGGGCAGATCCCGGAGACCAGCCGGATCATCGGCGCCTCGCGCTCGGACCTGTCGGTCGATGCCTTCCGGGAGCACGCCCGGGACGCCCTCAAGCGCTTCGTCCCGGCCACGGACCTGGCGGAGGAGGTGCTCCACCGGTTCCTCGCGCACGTGGAGTACGTCGCGGTCGACGGCGCCGGGGACAGCGGCTGGGCCGACCTCGTGACCAAGCTCGACGAGCGGCCCGACCAAGTGCGGCCCTACTACCTCGCCACCTCCCCCGACCTCTACGGCTCGATCTGCCGCAACCTCGCCGCCCACGGGCTCGTCGGCGAGAAGTCCCGGGTCGTGCTGGAGAAGCCGATCGGCAAGGACCTGAAATCGGCCTGCGCGATCAACGACGCCGTCGGCGAGGTGTTTCCCGAATCGCAGATCTTCCGGATCGACCACTACCTCGGCAAGGAGACGGTCCAGAACCTGCTCTCGCTCCGCTTCGCCAACACCATCTTCGAGCGGCTCTGGACCTCGGATGTGATCGACCACGTCCAGATCACCGTGGCCGAGACGGTCGGCGTCGAGGGCCGGGCCGGCTATTACGACACGTCGGGCGCCATGCGCGACATGCTGCAGAACCACATGCTGCAGCTCCTGTGCCTCACCGCCATGGAGAGCCCGCTCAACCTCGAGGCGAACTCGGTCCGCGACGAGAAGCTGAAGGTGCTGCGCGCCCTCAAGCGGATCACCGCCCACGACGTGCAGGCGGTGACCGTCCGCGGCCAGTATGTGGCGGGCGCCGTCGACGGCAAGCCGGTCGAGGGCTACCTGTCGGAGCTCGGCCACGAGAGCCGGACCGAGACCTTCGTGGCCATGAAGCTCGAAGTGCAGTCCGGGCGCTGGGCCGGGGTGCCGTTCTACCTGCGCACCGGCAAGCGCCTGCCGCAGAAGCTGTCGGAGATCGTGGTCCAGTTCCGGGCCTCGCCGTTCTCGATCTTCCCCGAGGAGGCGTTCGGGCGCGAGCCGAACCGGCTGGTGATCCGCCTGCAGCCGCAGGAGGGCATGAAGCTCGAGGTGATGACCAAGGATCCGGGCCCCGGCGGCCTGCGCCTGCGCCCGACCGACCTCGACATCTCCTTCGAGGAGACCTTCAAGCAGCGCTACCCGGACGCCTACGAGCGCCTGCTGATGGACGTGGTCCGCGGCAACGCCACCCTGTTCATGCGCCGCGACGAGGTCGAGGCCGCCTGGGCCTGGGCGGACGGGGTGCTCAAGGCCTGGGCCGACCGCCCGGAGGCGCCGCGGCCGTACCCGGCCGGGAGCTGGGGTCCCACCGCCGCCATCGCGCTGATCGAGCGCGACGGCCGGACCTGGCACGAGGAGCTGCGCTGAGACGCTGTCCACAGCTTACGGCCAAGCTGCCATGATACCGTCAAGCCGGAGATGGACCGTACCCGTGCCGCTGGTCACCGCCCCGCCAGAGGGCGGACACGGCCTCGCACGAGGGATCATCGCATGCCGGACACCCATCGGGACGCGGCTGACCTGGCCGAACGCCGGCTGGAGCGTTCGGTCGCCTCGGCCCTGCGCATCATCGCGGCCGCCCATGACGAGCGGCAGGCCCCGCCGATCTCCGCGGCCCGCCGCCGCCTGAGCGAGGTCTACGGCGCCGCTCGCCTCGCGCGCCGCCTGGAGCGCCAGCGGCCCACGGCCTGAGGCCCGTCACAGGACGGCGTCCCAGGTCTCGCTGAGCGGCGTCGCCCCGCGGACGAGGCGGGCCCGCAGCACCACATCCCCGGCCGGCATCGGCGCCGGCGGACGCCACTCGACGTAGATCCGCCAGCCGCCGGTCTGCGGCACGAAATTGGCCACCGGCTCGTGCGTCGTGCCGGCGCTGGCCGAGACCTCCGCCGCCACCGACTCGTCCGGCCCGCCGGGCAGGCCCGGACCCTCGAAATCGACCACGCAGAGCCGTCGCTCCGGGCGCGGCGGCGTCATCGGGCGCAGGCGTTCCGCCGCGCCGAACCGGGTCGCCGTAACCCGGGCGAGGCCCGCCCCGGGGATCGCCGCCGCGGGCTCCGCCCCGACCGTGGTCAGGCCGTAGGCGAGCCGCAGCGCCGCGCCCGGCCGCGCTGCCTCGGCCGGCACGAAGGCCGCCACGATGTTGTCCATGTATTCCTCGCCGGAGGGGATCTCGTAGAGCTGGACGGCGCCCGCCGCGAAGGCGCCCCCTGCGGGGTCCGGGGACACCCACAGGCCGGGCCGCGCCTCCTGCCGCGCCTCCACGTCCAGATAGGCGGCAAAGTTTCGCTCCCGCTGCAGCAGCCCGAACCCCGCGAGCGGCTTCGAGGCGAAGGCCGAGATCTGCGGTCGCTGGCGCCCGTTGACCAGCGGCCGCCAGAGGCGGTCGAGCCCCGCCGGGGCGGTGCCGGAGGCGACGCACAGCCCGTCGGAATCGTGCACCTGCGGGCGGAAATCGTCGAACGGCTTGGCGCCCCGGGCGCCGGGTCCGTTCTCGCCGTACAGGAACATGCTGGTGAGCGGCGCCAGGCCGAGCTTGGCGATCGGGCGCCGCGGGTGGAGCGCGGCGGTGACGTCGATCCGGGCCGGGTCCCCGGGGGCGATCACGAAGCGGTAGGCGCCGGCCACGCTCGGGCTGTCGAGGAGCGAGAGCACGGTCAGGCTGCGCGCCTCCGGCTCCGGTTCGCAGAGCCAGTGGGCGACGAAGTCGGGAAACTCCTCCCCCTCCGGCGCCCCCGTGCCGATGGCGAGGCCCCGGGCCGACAGCCCGTATTCCTGGTCGGCCGCGCGCAGGCGGAAGTAGGAGGCGCCCAGGAACACCAGGAACTCCTCCTGGAACCCCTTCGGACGCCAGGCGGGCTTGTTTGGGAAGGCGTAGTGCAGGCGGAAGCCCGCGAAGCCGAGATCCGGCGGAAAGCTCTGGCCGGCGAGCCGTGGGCCCGGATCGAACAGGCGGCTCTCGTAGGGGATCGGACGCGCCGGCCCGTCGAGCGGCTGGATATTGAGAGCCACGCGCTTGCGCTGCAGGAAGCCGCGATGGAAGAACTGCGCGCTGAACAGCCGGCCGAGCGGCAGGCTCTCGGCCAGCCGGAATGTGATGGCCCGGTAGCCGTCATAGTCCAGGGCGGCGAGCGCGGGCGGCAGATCCTCGGGCGGCGCCGCGTAGGGGGCGGCGGCACGCTGTGCGGCCAGTTCCGAGAGGGCCTCGAACGTCATCCGGCCATCCCGTGCCGCCCCCTCGGTCCGCGCCTGCGACGGAAGCGCCGACCCGGCCCACGTTCTGGACCCATTCAGATCGGCCGCGCTAGGTATCGCCGTGCCGGCAGCCGCGGTCAGGACGATCCGAAGAACGCGGCGTCGGGAGGGGGGATCGATCCGTTCGGCATCCGGCCGCCCGTTCGGCCGGTGCGGCTCCGTGTCCTCGCCCCGCCTATCGGTGTCCACGGTCATCGGTTCCCGGCCTCAGGCGGCGGGGCGGCCGGCAGCCTTCCACGGTCGAGTTCCTCGCGCCATGTCGCCTCGCGCCAGATCGCCTCAGCCCACGTCCCCACGCGTCACCTCCTCCGCCGAGCGGTCGCAGCGGAACGCGTGTCCGGGCGTGCCCGATCCCTCGGATCCGGAAACCGACCGCGCGGTCTGGAGCGGCGCGCGTCCCGGCCGGGTGCTGCGCGTCCGCCGTCTCGCCCTGGCGATCCCTAGCCTCGTCACCGCGGGGGGCCTCGCCTGGCTCGCCGCGCTGGCCTATCCGGCGGGCGTCAGCCCGTTCGCCTGGGCGGTGCTGGTGCTGTTCAGCCTCGTGATGGGCTGGCAGGCTTTCGTCGCCTGCCAATACGCCTACGGCCTCGTCGCCGCCCTGCTCGGTGACCGGGCGAAGTCGGTGCTCGAACGCCGCTCGGACGAGCCGGGCGCCGCTCCCGCCGGGGCCGGCCGCACCGCCGCCGTGGTGGCGATCCACGCCGAGGACGCGGTGGCGGTCTTCGCCCGCCTGCGGGTGATGGCCCGCTCGCTGGCCCAGGCCGGGGCCGGCGACATCGACATCTTCGTCCTCTCCGACACGCGGGACGGGGCGATCGCCGCCGTGGAGGAGCACGAACACGCCCGGATCCAGGCCTGGGCCCGGACCGACCCGGCCCTGCCGCGGATCCGCTACCGGCGCCGGGACGAGAATGTCGGCCGGAAGGCCGGCAACATCGGCGCGTTCTGCCGCAGCCACGGCGGCGAATACGCCTTCATGATCGTCCTCGACGCCGACAGCCTCATGACCGGCGCCACCATGGCCCGCCTCGTGCGGCTGATGCACGAGAACCCGCGCACCGGCCTGATCCAGACCGTCTCCTATGCGGCCGGCCGCGACACCCTGTTCGCCCGCATCCAGCAATTCGCCGTGCGCCTCTATGCGCCGCTGGCCCTGCGTTGCCTGGAGACCTGGCAGGGGCCGGAGGGCAGCTACTGGGGCCACAACGCCATCCTGCGGATCCAGGCTTTCGCCGAGAACGCGCAGCTCCCCCGGCTGCCGGGCCGGGAGCCGCTCGGCGGCGAGATCCTGTGCCACGACATCGTCGAGGGCGCGCTGATGGTGCGCGCCGGATGGGAGGTGCGCCTGCTGCCCGAGATGGGCGGCACCTGGGAGGAGATGCCCACCAACCTCGTCGACCTCCTCGGCCGCGAGCGCCGCTGGTGCCAGGGCAATCTCCAGCACCTGCGGGTGCTGCCCTGGGCGGGGCTCCACGCCGCGAGCCGGTGGCACCTCCTGGTCGGCATCCTCTCCTACGGCATCCTGCCGCTGTGGATCGCCTTCATCGGCCTTTCCGCCTGGCAGGCCGCCCGGACCGGGGATCTCGGCCTCCTGGCCTACGGGCTGACCGGGCCGGGCGCCGCCGCCCACGCCCTCGCGGCCCTCAGCGTCGCCGTGCTCGGCCTGCCGAAGATCCTCAGCGTCGGGTACGTTTTAGCCTCCCCGGGGCGCCGGGCCGCCTTCGGGGGCGCCCGGGCGCTGCTGGCGAGCGCCGCCCTGGAGCAGGCCGTCTGGGTCGTCCTGTGGCCGGTCCTCACCCTGTTCACCGCCGGCGCCGTCGTGGCGACCTTCCTGGGCCGGGTGGTGCGCTGGGAGACGCAGGACCGCGACGACCGGCAGGTCTCCTGGTCGGAGGCGTTTCGGCTCCAGGCCGATGCGGTGGTGGTCGGCGCGCTCATCGCCTTCGCCCTGGTCCTGGTCGGTGACCCGTGGCTCGCGCTCTGGATGGCACCCCTCGCCCTGGCGCTCCTCACCAGCCCGGCCCAGAGCGTCTGGACGAGCCGGGCCGATCTCGGCCGCGCCGCCCGGGCCCGCGGCCTGTTCCTGAACGCCGACGACACCGCGCAGGCGCCGGAACTCGCCGAACTGGCGCAGGTCCGCGGCCTGCCGACCCTTCCGGTCCCGGTTCGCCCCGAACCGTTGAAGCCCGCCATCTGGCTCGCCGCCGACGAGGCGTGAGGGCCGGCATCTGCCGGACTGGTCCAGATCCAGGGGCCGCGGACCGCCCTGGGGTCACGGCCAAGCTGCCACAGTGTTGCCATCGAGTCACGGGCGGACGGAACCGGCCGCGCGGGCCGGTTTGAGGCTTGGTTTTAAGGCGCGAGCGTTTACCCCTTGGCGAGGATCGGCACGGCCTCGTGCCCCGGTATTCGATGCGTTCCCGCCATATTCCGCGCCTGCCCGAGAGGCTTTGATGCGTCGTTTTCTTCCCGCCCTGATCGGGCTTCTGGGCGCGGCCGCCTGCGCCGCCCCGGTGCTCGCCTACGAGATCGACCCGCTGACCCGCCAGCCGCTGACCGACGCGCTCGCCGTGCGCGTGCGGCCCCAGGCCGTCGCGGTCCCGGTGGCCAACGCCTCCCTCAACACGGCCGACCCGATGGATCCGGATGCGGCGGTGCCGCAGATGTCGGCGATCCCGCGGGAGACCGTGGCGTATAATGGCCCCTACGGCGCCGGCACGATCGTGGTCTCCACCGCCGAGCGGCGGCTCTACTACGTGCTGGGCGGCGGGCAGGCCCTGCGCTACGGCGTCGGCGTCGGCCGGCCGGGCTTCACCTGGGGCGGCGTGCAGACCATCACGATGAAGCGCGAATGGCCGGATTGGCGCCCGCCGTCGACCATGCTGCGCCGCCGGCCCGACCTGCCGCGCTACATGAAGGGCGGGATCGAGAACCCGCTCGGCGCCCGCGCCATGTATCTCGGCGGCTCGATCTACCGGATCCACGGCTCGAACGAGCCGGAGACCATCGGCACCGCCGTCTCCTCGGGCTGCATCCGCATGACCAACGACGACGTGATGGATCTCTACACCCACGCCAAGGTCGGCACGAAGGTCGTCGTCCAGCGCTGATGGTTTGCGACTTTTCGGATCGGGCCGGCCGCGAGGTCGGCCCGTTTGCGTTCAGGCTGCCGGCAGCGTCACCAGCGCGTCGGGGCGCTTCACCTCGATCTCGATGAACGCGATCGGGTGTTCCGAGCCGTTCATCACGTCGTGCCGGATGCCCGCGGGCCGCATGTAGGATTGCCCGGCCGCGAGCGCCGTCTCGCTGACCGCCGCGCCGTCGTGGACGCGCAGCACGCCGTCGACCAGCATCACCACGAAATACGGCCAGCCATGCTCGTGCCAGCCGGTTACGGCGCCGGGCGGGAAGTCCCAGCGGGTGATGCGCACCGTGGCGTCATCCTGCTGGACGGTGGGCGTTGCGGGGATGGTGCAGGTGAAGGCCATGGTGGCTCCAAGCAAAGCGGTCGATCGATCGGCGCGCTTCCGGAACGATGCAAGCCTTCCGCCTTTTCGATGACGTGCATGAACCCCCGCCGGCATCGCGCGCGGATCGAAGCGACCCTGGACAGCGCGGGGCCGGGCAGCGTGGCGCTGCCGGAATGCCGCGCTCCGCTCGTAAGGACGGCGGTGTCACCCGGTTTGCCGGTCGGTCGCGGCTCCCGACGCCGCCCGGCGGCCGTCGCTCAAAACAACGGGTGAGCGAGCCGGCGCGGTGAGACGCGGTCGACCTCAATGGCACCCGCACGACCCCGAGCCGCAGCCTCCGCCCTGCTGCTTCACCGGGGCGGTACGCGCCGTCTCGCGGTCGAGGCCCCGCTCGGCGAGCTCGGACAGATAGGTGCTCCAGCGGCTGTCGTATTCGCGGCCGAGCGTGTGCAGGTAGCCCCAGCCGAAGATGCCGGTGTCGTGCATGTCGTCGAAGCCGAGCTTGACCGCGTAATTGCCGATGGGCTGCACCGCCAGGATCGCCACCGCGCGCTTGCCGCCGATCACCTTGCGCTCCAGCGGCGAGTGGCCCTGCACCTCGGCCGAGGGGCTCGACACCCGCAGGTACTCGGCCGGCAGGGCGAAGCGGGACCCGTCCTCGAAGGCGACGTTGAGCACCTGCCGGTCCGCCGACAGGCGGATCTCGGTCGGCCACAGATCCTCGTTCACGGGGTACACTCCTCAAACAAGCCGGGACTGCGGCCCGGGGGCTGCTTGCCCGCGACCGTATCGGGCATCATATGCTCAATCATGCTCGATGACATCTCCAGCACGCCGCAGGGGCTCACGGCCGACGCGCCCCGCGCGCCGTCGCCCGCGCCGCTGATCGACCCGTTCCAGCGGGCGATCTCGTATCTGCGCATCTCGGTGACGGATCGCTGCGACCTGCGCTGCGCCTACTGCATGTCGGAGACCATGCAGTTCCTGCCCAAGCGCGACCTGCTGACCCTGGAGGAGTTGGACCGGCTCTGCGGCGTGTTCATCGCCCGGGGCGTGCGCAAGCTCCGGATCACCGGCGGCGAGCCCCTGGTGCGCCGCGACATCATGCATCTGTTCCGCCGCCTGTCGCGCCACCTCGATTCGGGTGCGCTGGAGGAGCTGACGCTGACCACCAACGGCACCCAGCTCACCCGGTACGCCGACGAGCTGGCGAGCCTCGGCGTGCGCCGGATCAACGTCTCGCTGGACACGCTCGACGCGGAGAAATTCCACGCGATTACCCGCCGGGGCGACCTCAAGGTCGTGCTCGACGGTATCGCCGCGGCACGGGCCGCGGGCCTGAAGGTCAAGATCAACGCGGTGGCGCTCCGCGACCTCAATGCCGATGAACTCCCCGACATGATCGCCTGGGCGCACGGCCTTGGCATGGACATGACGCTGATCGAGGTCATGCCGCTCGGCGAGATCGAGGCCGACCGGACCGATCAGTTCCTGCCCCTCTCGGTGGCGAGGCAGCGCCTGGAGAGCCGTTACACCCTGACGCCGCTGCCCGATCGCACCGGCGGCCCGGCGCGCTATGTCCGCGTCGAGGAGACGGGCGGCAAGCTCGGCTTCATCACGCCGCTGACCCACAATTTCTGCGAGAGCTGCAACCGGGTGCGGCTGACCTGCACCGGCCAGCTCTACCTGTGCCTCGGCCAGGAGGATTCGGCTGATCTGCGCGCAGTGCTCCGCGCCTCCCCGGACGATTCGGTGCTGGCCGCCGCCGTGGTCGAGGCGATCACCCGCAAGCCCAAGGGGCACGATTTCATCATCGAGCGCCAGCGCCCGGCCGCTGTGCCACGGCATATGAGCGTGACCGGGGGGTAAGCCGACCGGCTTGTCTCGCCGGCGCAGCCCGGTTTCTCACGGCACATCCGAGGTCTTGCCTTGCGCGCAACCTTGTTTTGCGCGCGCCGGACCCCATAACCCGGCTCCGGAAGCCAGGATGGGACCCCGATGAAGCATCTCAAAATTACCTTCGCCGCCGCCGGCCTGACGGCCCTGCTGTCGAGCACGGCCTTCGCCGCCCAGGTCGAGCGCGTCCGCGGTACCATCGACAAGGCCGAGGGCAGCACGCTCACGATCAAGACGGACGACGGCAAGTCCGAGACCGTCGACGTCGCCGGCGCGAAGTTCGCCTGGGTCGTGCCGTCGAGCCTCGACGCGATCAAGGACGGCGTCTTCATCGGCACCGCCACCAAGGGCGAGAATCCGATGACCGCCCTTGAGGTGGTGCTGTTCCCCGAGGCGATGCGCGGCACCGGCGAGGGCCATTACGGCTGGGATTCGATCACGGATCAGACCGCGGGCGCCGGATCCAAGGTGAAGAGTTCCATGACCAACGGCACCGTGAAGGCGGAGACGTCGAACGCCCCGAAGGTCAAGAGCGCGATGACCAACGGCACCGTGAAGGCCGACAAGGCGGCCTCCGGCGGCGAGCGCACCCTGACGGTGAGCTATGGCAAGGACGGCGCCAAGGAGATCGTCGTGCCGTCCTCGGCGCCGATCGTCGCCTTCGAGGCCGCCGACAAGGCGATCCTGAAGCCCGGCGCCAAGGTGTTCGCGGTCGTCGCCAAGGACGGCGCCAAGGCCGAGGGCAAGCTCGTGGCGGTGGGCAAGGACGGCCTCACCCCGCCGATGTGATCCGACGGCGCGCGCCGTGGCGTTGACGGCATCGGTCGCGGCGTTCGGGGGGCATCCTCCGGGCGCCCGATCCGGCCCGCCGCAACGGGACATCCGGCGCGCCTCCGTCCGAGACAGGCCCGGATTACCCTGTGGCCTGGAGCGTTCGCCACCGAAGCGGACATCGGTTCGGCATCAGCCAGCGCGTCTGAAACGCTGAGAGCCGTTCCCGCTTGTGACGCGATCGGGAGTGGTTCCGGCCAGGCCATATGTGGTCGGTCGACGTCGGACCCTGAAGATCCGAAGTTCGGCACAGCCGACGCCGGCGCCGAGCGAAAATCTCTATCTGTCGTTAGCAATTGATATATGACACGCTGAAGATACTGCATCTCGACTTTTTATCTTTGACTAGTCTCTGACTTGCCGATCTGACAGGCAAGTTTGCAAGCAGACCTGGCACTGATTGCGTCGGAAATGACGTTGATATAGTGCTAAAAGTGTCGGATGATCGCGGATCGATCTCTACGGATCCGAGAGACGGCGCGATGAAGGTCCTGACCGACGCGAAGATACTCGTAAAGTTTGCGCTTCCCTTCGCGATCGTTGCTTTGGTGGCCGGCGGACTGATCGTCTATGCGCGCGCGAATCTGGTCTCGCTGACAGCGCAGACGCGCCGGATCGTCGATGTGCAGGCCAAGCGTCTCGAGCTCATCCTGGGCGTCCAGATCGCCGTCGGCGAAGTCTCCCTGCAGGGGCGCAACCTCGCCCTCGAGACCCGGGAATCCCAGATGGTCGGCTACGAGACGCGCATCAAGCAGGCGAAGGCGACCGCCTTCCAGCAGATCGCCGAGCTGGCGGCGCTCGCCGAGGCGCCCGAGCAGCGCGCGGCTCACGATCCGATGCGCGACACGCTGACGGCGCTCGGGGCGGTCGTCGACCGGGTGATCGTCAGCGCGAACCAGGGCGATCCCGAGGCCGCGCGGGACATCCTGCTGGGCGAGGGCAATCCGCTTTGCGCCAAGCTCGCCGACATGGTCGACGCGCAGGTTGAACGCCTGCGCACCGAACTCGGTCAGGCGCGGGACGCCTCGGAGCGATCGGCCCACCGGACCGTCCTCGCGCTGGTGATCGCCGCCGTGGCCGGCCTCGCCGCCGCCCTCGGGATCGGCGTCGCCGTCGTGATGTACGGCGTCACACGTCCCCTGGCGGCCCTGGTCCGGACCCTGGATCGCATGGCCCTCGGCGAGATCGATGCCGAGATCAGGCAGGCTGCCCGCGGCGATGAGATCGGCGCCGTCGGGCGCGCCGTCGAGGCCATCAAGCGGATGGTCGCCCAGAGGGCGACCGAGCAGGCCGAGGCCGTGCGCAGGGCCGACGAGGCGGCCGCAATCGAGCGCAGGCGCGCCATGTTCGCCCTGGCGGAGCGGTTCGAGCACGCGATGGGCGGGATCGTCGATACGGTGTCGTCCTCCGCGACCGATCTGCGCGTGGCCGCCGAGCGCATGACCGATACCGCCCATGAGGCGGCCGAGCAGGCGGCCGCGGTGGCGTCCTCGGCGGAGGAGGCCGGCAGCAACGTCCAGACCGTCGCGGCCGCCGCCGAGGAACTCGGAACCTCCATCGGGGAGATCGGGCGGCAGATCTCGGGCTCGGCCGATCTCGCGCGGACTGCCTCGGGCGAGGCGAGCCGGACGACCCAGTTCGTCGCGGTCCTGAGCCGGACGTCGACGAAGATCGGCGAGATGGTCGGGATGATCGCCAGCCTCGCCAGCCAGACCAATCTCCTGGCGCTGAATGCCACCATCGAGGCGGCGCGGGCCGGGGAGGCGGGGCGCGGCTTCGCGGTGGTCGCCGCAGAGGTCAAGGAACTGGCCGGCCAGACCGCCAAGGTGACGGACGCGATCACCGGACAGATCGGCGAGATCCAGTCGGCGACCGGGCAGACGGTCACGGCGATCAACGGGATCGCCACGCGGATCGAGGAGATCAACGGCGTGACCGCGAGCCTCGCGGTCGTGGTCCAGCAGCAGGGCGCCGCCACGCAGGCGATCGTGCGCAACGTCGCCCAGGCCGCCGCCGGCACCGACGCGGTGACGCGCACCATCGCCGGGGTCGCGGCGGCGTCCGAGCGGACCGGCGTGGCTGCCACGCGGGTCCTGAGCGCGGCGTCGGCCCTCTCGGATCAGTCCGCGCGCCTGCAGGCCGAGGTGGTCCGGTTCCTCGACGGCGTACGCGCCGCCTGAGCCGCGCGCGGCGTCCGGAGGGCCGCGCTCACGTCCTGAGCGCGACCGTGTAGGCCGCCTCGGTCTTCCCGCGGATCTCGTCCTCGGTGACGCCGTCGGCGAGTTCGATGAGGCGCATGCCGCCGTCGCCCTTCTTGTCGATCTCGAACACGCCGAGATCGGTGATCACGAGGTCGACCACCTGCGTCCCGGTGAGCGGCAGGTCGCAGGCCTTGAGCAACTTTGGGCTCTCGGTGCCGTCCTTGTTCCTGGCGACGTGCTCCATCACCACGATGACGCGCTTCACCCCCGCCACGAGGTCCATGGCGCCACCCATCCCCTTCACCATCTTGCCGGGGATCATCCAGTTGGCGAGATCGCCGTTGCCGGCCACCTGCATGGCGCCGAGGATCGACAGGTTGATGTGCCCGCCGCGGATCATCCCGAAGGAATCGGCCGACGAGAAGTAGCTCGTGGTCGGCAGCGCGGTGATCGTCTGCTTGCCGGCATTGATCAGGTCCGGGTCCTCCTCGCCCTCGTAGGGGAAGGGGCCCATGCCGAGCATGCCGTTCTCGGATTGCAGCTGCACCGACATGCCGTCGAGGATGTAGTTCGACACCAGCGTCGGGATGCCGATGCCGAGGTTCACGTAGAAGCCGTCTTCCAGCTCCTTGGCGGCGCGCGCCGCCATCTGCTCACGGGTCCAGGCCATGGTCTAAAGCTCCTTTCCCGTCCGATCAGTGCGTGCCGCCGCCGGCCGCCGCGGCCGGGGTGCTGTCGCCGCGCTTGCGGGTCGTGCGCTGCTCGATGCGCTTGTCGCGCGTGCCCACGTCGATAATGCGCTTCACGAAGATTCCGGGGGTGTGGATCGTGTCCGGGTCGATCGCACCCGGCTTCACGAGGTGCTCAACCTGCGCCACCGTCATCCGGGCCGCGGTGGCCATCATCGGGTTGAAGTTCCGCGCGGTCATCCGGTAGCGAAGGTTGCCCTCCGTGTCGCCGGTATGCGCGTGGACCAGAGCTATGTCGGCGAACAGGCCGCGCTCCATGACGTAGGTCTCGCCATCGAAGTCCCGCACCTCCTTGCCCTCGGCGACCTTGGTGCCGACGCCGGTCTTGGTGAAGAAGGCCGGGATGCCGGCGCCGCCCGCGCGGATCCGCTCAGCCAGGGTCCCCTGCGGATTGAACTCGATCTCCAGCTCGCCGCCGAGATACTGGCGGGCGAATTCCTTGTTCTCGCCGACATAGGACGAGATCATCTTCCGCACCTGGCGGGTGTCGAGGAGCTTGCCGAGACCGACGCCGTCGATGCCGGCATTGTTGGAGACGACGGTGAGGCCCTTGACGCCGGAGAGGCGTACCGCCTCGATCAGCTCGTCCGGGATGCCGCAGAGGCCGAAGCCGCCGCACATCACCATCATGTCGTCGCGCAGGAGGCCGGCGAGCGCCGCGGCGGCATCCGTGTAGACCTTCTTCATCGAATCGTCCTTCTTCCGCTGGATCCGACCGGCTGAACCCTCGCCGCATCCTCGAAGCGCGCGTTTCCTCACGCCTGCTCTTCCCGATTCCGGGCGCGAAATCCAGTGCCGGGCCGCGCCGGCCGGTTCGGTCCCGGGCGATCCGTCATCGGTTCTCCCCCGGCCGGCGCGGCTCCCCGCGCGAGTCCAGCAGACAAATCCCGGCGCGGGCGCTAAAAGGCCAGCGCGACGTGCAGACCCTGTCGGGCCGCGACGGCTTGAGGGGGCCGCTCGCGGCACCCGGCTAGGGCCGCAGCCGCGGTCCCGTCCGGAGCATGATGTCGCTGCGTTCTCCGTTCCTCCTCCTCGTCCCGCTGGGGCTGATCGCCGTCGGGCTCGGCCGGCACGACTGGCCGGTCGATGGCGGCCGGGCGAGCGCCTTCGCGGATCACGCCCTCGACGCGTACGGACTCGCCCTGACCGTCCAGGGACCGGCGAGCCTGACGCTGCTGCCCTTGCCCCGCCTCACCCTCGGGCGCGTGCGCGTCGCGTCGGATACGGGCGGCCCGGCCCTGGTGGACGAAGCCCGCCTCGGCATCGACATCGATCCGGTCGGTCTCCTGGCCGGGCGCGCGGAGGTCGGCGGCCTGCATCTCGAAGGCGGCCGCCTCTCGGCGAGCGCCACCGGCTGGAACGGACCCCTGGCGCGGCTCGCCGAGCGGGTCCGGTCCGGCGCGTCGGTCCATCCGAGCCGGATCACGGTGAGCGGGGCGCGCATCGCCGGGGACGACGCGGCCCAAGACATCGATCTCGACGTGGCGTGGCCCTTCTGGAGCGCGTCGGCGGAAGCGAGCGCGCGCCTGACATGGCGGGGCGTCCCGACGCGGATCACGGTCACCCACCTGCGTCCGGCCGACATCGCCATCGGACGGCGCAGCCCGATCACCGCCGAGGCGACGTGGCCGGGCGGCAGCGTCGCGGTCGACGGCACGGTGGAGACGGCCGGACCGGGAGCGGCATGGCCCGTCCTGGCCGGGCAGATGCGCGGTGAGACCAGTTCCCTGCCGGAAAGCCTGGCCTGGATCGGGTGGAACGTGCCGCTCTCGCCGCTCACGGGCGCGTTCTCGATCGCCGGCGCCTTCGAGACCGCGGACCGGTCCATATCCTGTCCGCGGCTGCGCATCGGGCTCGGCCAGAACGTTCTCGAGGGCGCGGGCGCCGTCGCCCTCGGCTCCGGCGCCGCACCGCGCCTCTCGGTGCAGGCGACCCTCGCGGCAGAGACCCTCGACGTGGCTCCCCTCGTCGAGGATGCGGCGCGGCTGTTCGGCCGCGACCCCCAGCCCCTGGCCCTGGCACCGTTCACCCGGGGCGACCTCGACCTGCGCCTGTCGGCCGCGGCGGGGCGTGTCGGCCCCGTCCAGGTTCAGGACCTCGCAGCGAGCGTCCTGGTACGGGAGGCGGCGCTGGAGATCGCGGTGAACCGGGCGCGGGTGCAGGACGGCACCGTCAAGGGCCGCGTGATCCTCGCCAGCGGGGCCGATCCGGCCGAGACCGGGATGCGCCTGCAGGCGAGCCTGGACGGGATCGAGCTCGGCACCGTGCTGGGCGAGATCGGCGCATCGCGCTGGCTGGCCGGACCGGCAAACGGGCAGTTCACCCTGGAGGCGAGCGCCCGGGATTCCGTCGGTCTGCTGGCGCATCTCGGCGGCCGCGCGGCGCTCAGCATCGCCGGCGGGACGATCACCGGGCTCGATCTCGTTGATGTCGTCCACCGCAATGGCGTCGTGGCGCTCGGAGCCCTGGCGCGTCGCAACGGCCGGACGGCGATCGAGCGTGCCGCGATCGCCCTGCGCTTCGTCGACGGGATCGGCGAGATCACCGAGGCGGGGTTGCTCGGCCCGAGCGTCGGGGCGACCGTGCGCGGACTGGTCTCCGTCCCGGAGCGACGTCTCGATCTCCGCGGCGACCTCGTCTTGCGGGGCCCGGCCGACCCGTCCCGCGGCCTCCTGTTCGAGGTCTCGGGTCCCTGGAATGCCCCCACCGCTCAGACCGCCGCGCGGGGCGAGGGCGCCGATCCGGCGCCCCGGGTCGGGGAGGCGATGCCGCCGGACGTCAACGGGCGGCCCGGCGCGGAGGGGCTTCCGGTGAATGCCCGCGCCTACGTGCCCTGAACCGCCGTATCCCGCTGCGCCGCCGCGATGGCGCCCCGGCCGGCCAAGCTCTATGAGTGGGCGCCGGAACCCGTCCATGAGTGCCATGCGCCGTCTGCTCGTCGAGGAACCCGTCACCCGCGCGGGGCCGCTGGCCCGGCAGCTCGCGGTGTTCTCCATCGTCGCCACGGGGATCGCCATGATCCTGGTCCGGGATCCCCGCGCCGACACCGACGCCGCCCTCGTCGCCCTGGTCGCTGGGCTCGGTATCGCGCTCGCAGCGGCGGCGGCGGCGGTCTTCGCCTTCGTGCGGGTCTGGCGCGAGGGCGCGCGCGGTCTCGGGGCCGCCCTGGGCGGATTGATCCTGGCGCTGCTGGTGCTCGGCTACCCCGCCTATCTCGGCCTGCGCGGATTGCGGCTGTCCGCCCTGTCGGACATCACCACCGATATCGACAATCCGCCCGCTTTCTCGCGCTCCCGCGCGGCTTTCGCGGCCCGCGGCGGCCGCTATCCGCCCGATCCGGGTACGGCGCTCCGCGAGCGCCAGCGCGGCGCCTATCCGCAGATCGCCCCGCTGACCCTCGATATCGGCGCCGACGAGGCCTTCGAACTGGCTCGCCAGGCCGCGCTCAAGCGCCACTGGCAGATCGTCGAGGCGATCCGCCCGGGCGGGCGCACCGGCAACGGCCGGATCGAGGCCGTGGCGCGCGGTCTCGTCCTCAATTTGCCCAACGACGTGACCGTCCGCATCCGCCCCCGCGCCGACGGAACACGGATCGACGTGCGGTCCGCCTCCCGGCTCGGGGGGCGCGATTTCGGCAGCAACGCCGACCGGATCCGCACCTATCTGGACGACGTCGCCAATCTCGCCCTGGCGGTGAAATGATCCGCCCCGACCCGGTTCAGACCGGCGCGTAGGTGCCGTCCAGTCGCGGCGTGCCGTCCACGGCCACGAGGCCGCGCCCGACCAGATCCTCCAGATGGGCGAAGACCGAGAGCGAAGCCGCGCCCCTCAGGCGCGGATCGAGCCCCTGGTAGATCGCCGCCACGATCTGCGCGATGCCGGTATCGCCGGCGCCGAGGCGCGCGCGGATCGCCGCCTCGCGCTGGCGGCGGTGGCAGGCCAGCCCGCGCAGGAACCGCGCCGGCTCGCGGACCGGGCCGCCGTGACCCGGCCAGTATATCGTCTCATCGCGACTGCGCAGCTTGTCGAGGGAGGCCATATAGGCCCGCATCTCGCCGTCCGGGGGCGCCACGATCGTGGTCGACCACGCCATGACGTGATCGCCCGAGAACAGGGCCTGCGCCTCCGGCAGGGTGAACGCCAGGTGGTTCATCGTGTGGCCGGGGGTCTCCACGGCAACCAGCGTCCAGCCGGGGCCGGAGACGAGGTCGCCCTCCGTCATCACGCGGTCGGGGGCGTGAGCGCGGTCGGCGCTGGCGTCGAGGAGCGGCACCTCCCCCTCGGCGAGCGCCCGGGCGGCCCGATGCGGCCCGCACCCGACGATCGGCGCGCCGGTGCGGGCCGCCAGGAGTCGCGCCCCCGGCGAGTGATCCCGGTGCGTGTGGGTGACGACGATCGCCTCGATGTGCTCGCCGGCGAGACCATGAAGCAGCGCGTCGATATGGGCTGGATCGTCCGGACCGGGATCGAGAACCGCGACGCGGCCCTGGCCGACCACGTAGGTGCAAGTCCCGCTCGCCGTAAACGGGCCGCCGTTCGGCGCGATCCGCCTCCGGATCAGCGGTGCGACCGCCTCCAGCCGTCCGGCGGCAGGCATCGATCGGTCGAGGGTCAGGTTGCTCTCGTCCGCGTCCGCCATCGCTGCCCCGCACAGGTGGTCAGCGGGGTTCTAGCGCATCGCCACAGGGATCGGAACCGTGACGATACCGAAGGGCTGGATCCGCGTCGCCTCTTCGACGCGTGCTGCCGACAGTCGCCCCGGGGGCGCTCCCGAGAGCGGGCTGACGCAAACCGGCCTGCTTTCCCGGCTGGGACAGACCGGATTGATCGCGGGGCCGGACGCGCACGGCCCCAGGTGTTCTTACTTAAGAAACCTAATCCGTCATGGCGTGGGGACCGGGACGGAAGGCGGGGTCGATCAGCCGATGCGGCCGGGCCGACGGTCTCGCACACGGACCGGCACGGGAACTGGTTCGGCGGCCAATCCGAGAGTGGCGGCGCGCAGCGCCTCGGCGACCGTGGAGGCCGCTTCGGCGAGGCGGCCCTGCAGCGCGGACAGCGTCGCACGAGCGGTGTTCTTGGCAGATTGCAGCATCACGGATCCCGAATCGAACCTGCAGACCTATCTTCGAACGCTACCCGCTCCGTCCCGTTCCGTCACATGTCGCCGCGCCCCGATCCCGGCGCCGAACGACCCACCGGACTTTGTCAAGGCGGCGGAACCAGAGCAGAACCTTGGCGTTTTTGTGTTCAGAACGATGCGGCCCGGCCGCGTCGATACTTCCGAAGGATACGAACCATGCTGGGTTGGGCCGTAACTTTTCTCGTCGTCGCTCTCGTGGCCGCTCTGCTCGGCTTCGGTGGCATTGCCGGAACCGCCATGGAGGCCGCTAAGCTGGTCTTCTTCGTGGCGATTGTCCTGTTCGCGATCTCGGCCGTCGTTGGTCTGATGCGCGGCCGGTCTCCGACCCTTTAGGGGTATCGATAGACGTCAGCCCTTGTCCGGGGCTGGCATCTCGACCTCGGAAGAGCCGTCGCCCCGTGCGGCGGCTTTTTCATAGCGGCAGGCAACACAGCCCACGCCGGGGGTGCCATACGTCAGGCCTTACCACGTTCGGCGCTGTCGAGTTTTGCGATCAGTTCGGCGAAGCGGTCGGGCACCGGCTGCTCGGTGACCGTGTCGTACATCTCCCGCAACTGCACGGCGAGGCGGTTTCGCGTGTGTTCGCTGAGGCCGTTTCGAGGCGCGGCTCGCCCCGCAGGTGTCCGGGGTCGACGCTCAGCCTGCGCGTGCGTTTGGTGATCTGAAGCAGTGCTCACCGGCGCTTCGCGCGCGCGAAGACCGGCGTCTTTGCCTTGATCGACCATCCCACACGCCCCTTACTGCCGAAGTCGGCTCGGCCGCATTGTGCTGCGGCTCGACATACGCCATGGCTGCGGTTGCAACGCCTGCCCGCCGGGATCGGTTCCGCCGGGGGGTGGAACGGAGTGCCGGCCTCCGCGTTGGGCGATAGGCTGCGCAGCATACAAGCCGGCCCCGGCACATCTTCGGTCACGAACCGAAGCGATCGTGGCCGGGCAACACGGCGAGGCACAGGGGATCGAATGTCGACATCGCAACTCGTGGTACAGCACCTGCCGTACCTGCGCCGCTACGCGCGTGCGCTCACGGGGAGCCAAGTGGCGGGTGACGCGTATGTCGCCGCCACCCTGGAGACCCTGGTCAACGAGCCGGATACGCTCGGGCGCAGCACCAACATCAAGGCCGACCTGTTCCGGGTCTTCACGCGGATCTGGAACTCGCTCTCGGTGAACGGCCGCAGCGAGCAGGTCCAGCACGATCTTCCGGCGGAAGTCCGCCTCGGCCAGATCACGCCGCTGCCGCGGCAGGCCTTCTTGCTCTCATGCCTCGAAGGGTTCTCCGAGGAGGATGCGGCCATCATCCTCGGCGTCGACGTCTCCGAGGTCCGCGACCTCGTGGACGAGGCGGGCCGCGAACTCGCCGCCGACATGGCGACCGAGATCCTCATCATCGAGGACGAACCGCTGATCGCCATGGATCTCGAGGCGCTGGTCGAGGGCCTCGGCCACAACGTCATCGGCGTTGCCCGGACCCGGACCGAGGCGATCAAGATCGCCGGCGAGGGCAAGCGCCCCGGCCTGATCCTGGCCGACATCCAGCTCGCCGACGGTTCGTCGGGCCTCGATGCCGTGAACGATCTGCTGAAGACCTTCGAGGTTCCGGTGATCTTCATCACCGCCTATCCCGAGCGGTTCCTCACCGGGGAGCGGCCCGAGCCGGCCTTCCTCATCGCCAAGCCGTTCCAGCCTGCCAACGTCTCCGCGGTGATCAGCCAAGCACTGTTCTTCCAGCAGACCGCCCGTCGGCGGGAAGCCAAGACGGCTTGAGATCTCCGCGAGACGGCGCCACGGCGCTCATCCCGCCGGCCCAGCAACGACTGGTGATCGCAGCCCCGGCGCAAGCCGGGGCTTTTTTGTTGGCTGCCGCGGGTCCGACGGCGACGCAAAAAAACGGGCCGGAGAAATCTCCAGCCCGTCGAAGAGGTTCCGGCCGATGCACAAGGGGAATGCGGGGAGGACCAGGTGGCCGGGTGCTGGAAGAACGATTGCCGCCCCATGAGGTTCCAAAAAACGCACTTTGTCCGTGAGCGTTGCGCCGGAGCCACAGGGAATGGTTGTGGATTGCGTGGGTGCGCCACCGCACCAACACCCGCGCCGCGGACGAATACTCAGGATTCCTGAAAGCGCGGCAGTCTAGGAACCTGCGATTGCAGAGCGCGTTATCAAAACATCCTGTCAAGCTCTCACGATGAGGTCGGGACGATGCTGCGGTCTGGTTTCATTCTGGGCGTGAGTGCTCCCGCCGCTCTTCCCGCCGCTCTTCTCACCGTGCTGATCCAGCCGGTGGTCCGCGACACGGCCGACCGTTGGACGCCACCTGTGCTGGTGGCCCAGTCCGCGCCCGCGCCACTGCCCGGCATGCGCCCGGCCTCTCTGGCGATCAGCCCGACCCGGATCGCCGGCGTCCAGAAGATCGATGACCATATTATGCCGGTGGCCGGTGAGGCGCAGGATCCCAGCATCAAGCCGATTCTCAGGCAGCCGACGCGTCGACTTGTGCGGGAAGGCTGCGAGACGGCCCTCAGTTCCCTGGTCGGTCCCGAAGCGCGGCGCATGACCCCGGGTCGCTGCATCTCCTGATCCTGCTCCACACTCCACCACACGAAAAAGGGCCTGCCAGATTGGCGGGCCCTTTTTCGTGTGGTGGAAGTCCCGTCGGACAGACGGCAGGGATACGAAGAACGGCGCCGGTCCAGGGGACGCAGCGCCGTTACGCAAAACGCTGACGCGACCGCCTCACTCGGCGCGGCCGGTCCCCGTCGACTGACCGCCCTTACGTCCGGCGGACGAGGCGAGTTCGCGATCCTGGGAGAACGACCGCTTCTCGGCCGGCACACTGCGTCCGCCCTTGCTGGCGATCTCGCGCTGCCGCTCCAGGTTCATCGAGGCAAAGCCCCGCTTCGAGGTCGAATTTCCGGATGCCATCAGTTCCTCCTCTGGCTTCGCTTCACCCCGCAACAACCTTCAGCAGTAACCAAGGTTCCTGTGCCCAGACCTGGTCAAGCTTCCGGCAATCAAGCTTGGCAGCAACCGGGGTGTTGTGCGCCGCGTTGGTTGCGGAACGACCTGGACGGATGCCGGCGCCTGGCCGGGGCAATGCCTCGGAGGATTGGCGCTGGGCTCCGGGTCACCGCGCGCGAACTGTCTCGCTGCGCGGTTCGAGGAAGGAATGATGCCCGCATGACGAACCGCAACATGGTAAAAGACGCCGCCGGGGGCACGCCGGTGCCGCAGCCCAACACCCCCACGCTGCCGCCGATGCCCGCGCCGGAGGATTCGTCCACACCGACGACCCGGGAGGAACCGGTCGATTCGCCGCATCTCAATGCGAGCCTCAAGCGCGATGCGCCCGCGCCCGGCACGCAGGGTTTGTCGACGAAGCGCTGACCCGCGGTCGATTCAGGCTGCCCGCCCCCGTGTGAGGCGGGTCAGGCCAAGGACAAGGAGGCCGATCGCGAGGATCGTCCCGATCCCCGCCACGGTCAGGATGCGCTGAACCAGGGGCGTGTAGACCCCGCGGGCGGCGTCGTAGCCGTAGCAGAGCAGGGCGAAGCGGTCCGCCAGCCCCCCGACGCGCCCCTCACCGGCCTCGGTGAGGGCGAGACGGAGATCCCGCCCGGTCAGGGCCAGGGGCGAGAGAATCCGGGCCACCCGCCCATCCCCGGCGAGCAACACGGCCGCGGCCGGATGGGCGAAGCTGTCGGTCCCGGCATCGTAGACCGCCGTGTAGCCGAATGACGCCGTGAGGCGGGCCAATGCGGCGTCCGAGACGATCAGCGCCTCGGGCCGGACAGACGCGGTGCGCTCGCCCAGCGTCTCGGCCAGCATGCGGCGTGCGGCCGCGGCATCGTCGCGGGGATCGATCCCGACGAGCACCCATGCGTAGTCTTCCGGTGCCAGGCCGGTCGAGGCCAGGGCATCCGCCGACATCGACACCATCGGGTCGCAGACATTGCCGCAGGTGTAGTCCACCGGCAGCAGCAGGGCAGGCCGCCCCGCGAGCGCCCGCCCGAGGGTGATGGCTTGCCCGGTGCGTGCGTCCGTGACCGGGAGATCGAGGGGCGCTCGGGCCCCCGGCGGCGGTGCCACCGCGACGCGGGCGAGGTCGGCCTGGACAAGGCGCGCGCAGGCCGGCCCCGCCGCGAGGATAAGGGCAAGCGCCAGCGCGGCGCCGGAACCTCCGGCGGGGCTGGACAAGTGTCTGACGAACCGCATGGATATGCGGGCCCGTCCGGCCCCGCCGTCCTGGGCCTCTGACCCGCCGCGGAGCCGCCGTATGACCCTCGACACCGAGGTTTCCTCCCTGAAGCAGGTGCCGCTGTTCCGAGAGGTGGAACCGGCCCGCCTAAAGCTCCTGGCCTTCACCAGCGAGCGGGTCCATTTCGAGCCCGGGCAGCGCTTCTTCGCCCGCGGCGATGTGGCGGACGCGGCCTACGTGATCCTCAAGGGGACCGCGGAGGTCAGCATCGACGGCCCGGCCGGTCCGGTCCGGTTGGCGCTCCTCAGTCAGGACGCCCTGGTGGGCGAGATGGGCATCCTGGCCGAGCAACCCCGGTCGGCCACCGTTACGGCAGAATCCGCCGTGACGGCCCTGCGGATCGATCGCGGGGTGTTCCTGGAACTGCTCGCACAGTTTCCGCAGATCAGCATCGCCCTGATGCGTGTGCTGGCCCTGCGCCTGGAACAGACCAACCAAGCCCTGGCGGAGAGCCGGAGCTGAGGCGCGTCAAGGCGTCGGATAGGTGATGAATTCCAGGAGGGACCCGTCCGGATCCCGGAAGTAGACGCTGATGCCGGAGCCCGCGGCACCCGCCGTCGCGACGGGACCGAGTTCCACGGGGACGCCCCGCGCTTCGAGATGCGCGACCGCCTCCTCGATCGCCCCGGACCACCGAAAGCAGAGATCGCTGTTGCCGGGCATCACCGGATGCGCCGCCACCACGTTCGGGCTGACGCCGGGACCGTGGCAATTCAGTTGCACGCCGCCGAACCGATACGCGTAGCCATCGCCCCGCTCGACCACCTCCGCGCCCACCACGTCCCGGTAGAAGGCGTTCGATTGCGCCCAGTCGCTGACATGGATCACGCAATGATCGAGATGGATCGCCGGGCTGAGCGATCCCGGCGGCGCGACCGTCATCGCATCGGGAAGCGTCTGGGTCTCGGGCATCGTTCACTCCGGGCAAGCATCGACAGGACTCCGCTGCCCGATCTGAATTAGGGCGCAACCATGGCCGCGGGAGCCGTCCGGGCACGCTTGGCTGCGGCGGAAAAGCTACATCGTCCCCGGCGGGGAGGCGGTACGCATATCCGGATGCATGGACACCGCGTGACAGACCCGATGAACCCGATGCGCCGCCCGGCCTGGGGCCGAATCCGGGGGATCCGGCTCCCGCGGGTCCTGCTCGCCCTCGTGGCGGCGGCGCCGCTCGCGGCCTGTCAGACCCGTCCCATGCAGGTCGCGCAGGATGACGACGCCGCCTGGTACATCGGCGCCAAGCCCGACAAGCCCTTCGACATCCCGCTGGTCGACACCCAGCGGCTCGACCCCAAATACCGCCGTCAGCAGGTCAGCTACAACGGTCCCGAGCAGCCCGGGACGATCGTGGTCGATATCGACAAGCGCCAGCTCATGCTGGTCCAGGCGGACGGGACCGCGATGCAGTACGGCGTCGGCGTCGGCAAGGCCGGCTTCTCCTGGAAGGGCGAGGCGCGGGTTGGCCGCAAGGGCGTCTGGCCGGACTGGAGCCCGACCACCACCATGGTCTCGCTCAACCCCGACCTGCCCCGGCTCCGCAAGGGCGGCCTCGACAACCCCCTCGGTGCGCGGGCGCTCTACCTCTATCAGGGCAACCGCGACATCCTGTTCCGCATCCACGGCACCAACGAGCCCTGGAGCATCGGTGAGCAGCTGTCGTCGGGCTGCGTGCGCATGCTGAACGAGGACATCGCCGACCTCTACGAGCGCGTGCCGGTGGGAGCGCGCGTCCTCGTCATGCGCAACGGCAAATACCGGGTCTGACCGCCGCGGCCGGATCTCAACCCGCGGATTGAGTGGTCTGTGCGGCCGGACCGACGGCGAGCCGGTCCGGCGCCAACCCGGCGCACCCCAGGACGGACGCTGCCGTGAGCCCGAGGGATGCCCGCGCGCGGCCGTCCGATCCGGTCCAACCGCCGGCGCCGTCCCGGCCAGCAGAATAGGGCACCGGCTGAGGGCATCGATCCGGGTTTTGAGAAACGGCATATCGAGCCATCATGGCTCGACCGCCGCCGCTCCCGCGTCGAATTCGGATCGGTTCGAAAACCCGAGTGCCCCGGTCATTCCCCCCGGAACTTGATGAGAATCGGATGTCCCTCCAACGCGACGGTCACCGATTGACCCTTGCCAAGCGTCTGAATGGGCTCGGCGGCCTTGGTCGGATCGATGATGTCCACCTTCGAGAAGGCGCGGTCGCTCTCGACCGTGACATCCACCGCCGGGACGGGCACGGGCACGTTCTTCTCGCTATCCCAGATCTTCCGCTCGTCCCACACGATCAGGGTCGAGGACGTGCCGTCTCCGGTCACGAGGAGGCTCTTGACCTTCAGGTCACCGGACGAAAGCGTGAGAGACGGCGCTTGCCCCTTGGCTGATGAGGTTTCCCGATCCCCGGTCGAGACCGTGTTGATCAGATTGCGGATCGCGGAGGCGGCGGGTTTGGGCCGATATCCGACATCGAACAAGCCGAAGTGGTTCTCCATTTCACTCGAAGACGGATCGGGATAGGCATCCAGCAACTGATACAGATAGATTTTTACGATACCACTATCGATGGCATCCAGAATCAGATTGAGCGACAGATTCGCCTGCGTGGCCTCGTCCACGCCGCCCCATGTGCCCTTCCCCGGCAACGTATAATAGCCGACCTCCGTGATCGCGGCCGAGCTGCCGTGATCCAGTTCACGCAAATGCTCGACGATGGTTCGGACAGCCGCTTCCGGCTGCTCACCCTTCGGCGGATAGGTGTGCGCATTGTACACATCGAACTTGCCGATCAGCTCCGGCCAGGAGGTGAGATTATAAACCGGTCGTGTTTCGAGACGCGCACTGTTCTTGACGGCCTTGTAGAGAGCATCCTGGTACGCGACGGCCGCTTTCGATCCCGTCTCGCCGTTGTATGTCACTGGCCAATTGTTGACCTCGTTCGGACCCTCGATCGCCGTAATCGCATCCGGATGCGACTCCGCAAAAGTCTCGAGCATTGATAACGTTTTCGCCAGCGGCAGATTCGGCGATACGACGAAGTCGAACTTGAAGCCGGCATCCGCAAATTTGTCGAAGTGGTATCCGCCACCGCCCGGAAGCGATCGATCCGGAACTGAGTCTCTGAGATTGGTGATGCCAACAAATTTCAACGCGTCAATCACCTTCTCGACGTTTGCATAACCACCATCTGTGTAGTGTATATGCGTATTGACGCCGATTCGGTCGAGGAAATCACGACTCTCGATCGCTTGAGTCTGATTCGCGCCGAGCTGCCCGGCCGTCGTACCCGCAGTCGTGTTCTGAGCCAGCACGAAAGCCTGATCATGCAGCGTCCGCTGTGCGACGACGGCACCGCCCATCCCGAGGACCGACGTGCCGACGATGACGGATGTCCACAAGCGTGATCGCATGATTGTGCTCAAAAACCTCAGATAATCGCCAGAAGCCATAATACGCCAGTGAACATCGGTCAAATAGCAATCACCAAAAGTAGTAAGCAGCTAATACGCAGCAACGCCGCCTGCACGGATCAACACCAGGATTCCTTTTCGACAGGCTTGGCCTTGCGCGGGTCGACCCGAGTATTATTCGACGCGACCCTATGCAAAATCTCGGATGAGTGATCCATCGCTGCGCGGGCGGCGCGTGAGAATCCCCCTTGCAGTCCTCCCGGCGCCACGGGTCGAAACAATACGAACCCTGCCGCGTCCTCGGGCCGGGATCCGGTCCGAACTCTCAAAGAAACGCAGAGCGTGCAGTATGAATTGAAAGATCTAAATCAGAGAGACAATATTGAATGTCAAAGATGTGCTATGAGATGGAATGATACGCGGCATATTGCCGGCGATAGCTAAAGAGAGGCTGGAACCCTACTGGCCTTCGAAATCAAATCGATAACGATACAGCTTTCGACCGTAAGTTTATCCTCGGAGCGCGATGCGGCCAGGCATCTTCGACGTCAGGACTAGGGTCTTGTGAGCGAAGCATGGTTTAGCCGGGGAGGGGACAATCCATACCCGACTGACCGATCCAGTGAACAAGATCTACGACGATCGATATACGAGACTGCATCGAGCGAACCACAGCATTGCCGTATTTCATGACGGCACTCGCGAAGACAACAGGATCAATCGACTCCACAAACCCCAAACGACTCCGCGATGGGGGAGACCCCGCACCTCAATATCCTTCTAAGATGCCAGAATGGAGTATAATACCTTTGAATTCGCCGCCTATAAATTGAAAATTCTTGCGATGGACCGGAAATGCGAATTGCTTGACAAGGGTCGATTATTTGGTGCTAACAATAACCGCATTCAAGATTCGACGTCTAAATCTGCATTCAATGAATAAACATAAAGCGCCTCGCCTATTGCTATCAGGCATAGGGATTGCATGAGGAGCGGGCACACGAGAGGGTTTGGCAAGATGTACGTCTTGAAGCGTGTCCGTCGAAAATTCGAAAGTACTGCTCGGAACGCGTTGCACGGATTTTTGTCAACTAAATTGGCAACAAAAAGAATAGAACGTTACTATAGTTCGCTCCGCGCCACGCACCAGTCACGGCTCGACTCCTTGGACGAGACGGAGCGGAAGATTGTAACGTCCCTGTGCGAGGATGGAATTTACCAAGCCCACCTCGATGATCTGAGCCTCGACGGCGTCGTGCCGATGCTGGAGCAGGCCCAGAACGTGTGTCGGGATATCGAGTTGCAGCTTGCCGAAGCCTCCGCCCATCACAATGATCCGTATCTGATTCAGGCCAGCAAACGCGAACTGGCGAATCGGCCTGAGATCTATTTATTCGGACTCAATGAAAAGCTTTTGCAAATCGTCGAGGGCTATCTCGGGCTGCCGGTCGCGTTCGGGGGGTTCAATCTATTTTACACATTGGCGGATGGTCGAGAACGCGGCGCACGTGTTTGGCATCTTGACGGGGAGGACGAGAGCATTGTCAAAATTGCGATATATTTGAATGATGTCGACATGGACGGCGGCCCATTTGAAATGGTCCGCAATCGAATTTTCAAAGGTGGGCGCCCATACAAACGCCCGGTGAGACACGACAAGCTCGAAAGGATCGTGGGGAAACCCATCGAAGCGAGTGACATCGTAACATGCGTCGGTCGGAGCGGAAGCGTCATTTTCTGCGACACCGCGCGCTATTATCATCGCGGCCGACCCGCGACCGGCAAGAACCGCGCGGCGATCTTTTTCAATTATTATCCCCGGCCGCCCCGGCGGCCCTATTTTTGCGGAAATCCGATCGTCGCTCTTCAAGATTACAAGATGTCAGACCAAAATCTCAGTCATTACCAAATTCAGAGCGCGCTCTGGCGCGAACACCTCCCCGCTGTGGCGAAGTATGTTCTTCCCCGTTGATCGGGATCTAAAGATTCCTCGCCCGCCTACGGAACGAAAATCTGGACGTCGATGTTGCTGCGATCGATCCCGAGCAGTGGGCCAGACCACCGTTAGGCAGGGTTCCGCCCGTCTCCAACGAACTTCTCATCCGAGACGAACCGGCGTCCCATACGCTCAATTGCGGCACCGCACGGCACCGACAGTTGTCACGGAAGTGCCGCTTCCGAGATTGAGCGTCACCGAAATCGCGCGCCCACCTTTGGTCCACGCGCCGATATTCTGGGTCGTCGTGAAAGTCTGACGCCAGCCCTTCGATCTTAGCTTGGCGGCAGCCGTGTCGTAATCGATGCCGGATTTTATCCTGAGGCCACCGATCAGGTCGGCGCAACTCGGCTCGTCATCCTTGGCAAAAGCGCGCGAGATCGACAAGACGGTGACGACGAGGAGCAGCGTCGCCCTGGCATATCGTGCAGCCATATCCCTGAACTCGCTCTTAGAACACATGGACAACATGTCGGCTCAGGTCCGAACGAGCGATCGAAATTTTCTGGTCACGCGCCGCCACTGAAAATCCGGGAATTTTGATCGCCAGGGTGAATGCCGTTTCTCGGCAGCATAGGGCTTACCCTTCAGCGGGTTGGTCAAGTGATAACCGAGGTGCCAGGGCTTGAAACCGCCGACGTAGTGTAGGATCGCGGCATGGTCGCGCAAATGACCCTCGTCCTCCCGTCGCGGATGATCGATCATCATGTTCCATTTTTCGGGCACCTCAGTCAGGCGCGCGCTAAGAACCGCATTCAACGTGTCTTGATCGGCATGCTTGATGTCGGGCCGCGACGATACGAAGTCACAGAGCCGCGCTTCGGTATTTTCCGCGCGCCAGGCGTCAACATTTATGAGCAGAACACCAGAATTGAAGTAGATTTGATCTGGGGACAAGCCCAAGGACGATTTTAGATTTGTGTCGGGGTCCAGCCACGGGTCTCGGACGGCGCCGAGCACGTCGACATCAGCCCCCAGCTCCCACAATTCCGTTAAATCCCGCCTGCAAACCACATCACAGTCCAGGTAAATGATCCGATGCACTGACGTAGGCAGTAGGTCGGCAAACAGTAGTCGCGAATAGGCCGCCCTGCTCAGATGATTCGCCATACGCAATGCTTTGGGAAGATTCGTGAGCTTCGATGAAATTTCGTAGCTTGAAAAATCATTCCCGTGCTCGCGAGCGATCGTTCGGCATTTTACGATATCGCTTGGATGAACTCCGTCTGAAAGAAGATGGAAATGGATCTTCGCGTCTCGCGTTACCGACATCGCGGATTGCATGACGATGCCGGCATAGGAGCCGTAGTTCCGATCGGCCGCACACATCACGTTGATCGGGGTCATGTGTGGTGCCGGGACTGATATGGGCACTGGCCTTAATCTCTCGCAAGCTGACAAATGGAAAGCTGAACATAGCTAGTGCACCGGAGGAAAAAGTCCACTCCGATTATAGATAAAAGGATGTCGGAAAGCCATTAGTACGGCAAAATCACGAATTAGTGGGTATAATAATAGATCAGTATTGCGAACCGCATTGTTTCTATAGCCTGTGTCGTCTTTCTATTTGTCAACAATCCGGAACTCAAAGATTTTCAATAAAGTCGTTTCTATTGATTTGATCGGATAACAGCTTTCCAGATTTATTGCTGCCAAAGATCAATCTCGATGCTTTTTAGATGTAGCACACCTCCTATCGGCGAGCCGGAGCCGTAAGACTCTATTGCTGCCCCAGGAGCGCCTTAGGCAGGCCATATAATCGATGCTGCTGCGGAGCATGGATCGTGAAGACGTTAAGTCGTCCGGAGGCCGTTGATCTGATTCTGACCGGCACTGCGAACATCGTGCCGATGCCCGCAAAACCTCATCCCGAAGGCGTAACCGGCACTCAGAGGGCGCCGGGGCACGTGTGCAGGAAAGCGGCTCTGCCAGCTTTGAGGCGGCAGGTCTCGCTTGGTGGCTTAGGCTTTCGACTCGTCTAAGACGACGCCGAGCAGGAGTGTCCCGCTCGCCCGGATGAATTCTGCCGCTTCAGCGACACTCTCTTTGGGCGATTTGCCAAGATGCGCGACCAAGATGACCGCGTCCGTATGCGCCAGCAACGACAGCGACGGTGGCATCACTGCAAGGCTGGGAAGACACACGATGATGTTGTCGTATACCCCAGCCACGGACGAGAAAATAAGCTTCTCAGACATGGTGCCGAAGGTCGAACCTGCATCGATGGGCGTTTCCAATTGAATAATCGACAGGTTCGAAGATACCTGCACGATTCGACTCCGATCATCGACCGCTTCGTCGTGCTCGGCTTGAACCGGCGGGTTGAAGCCTGATGCATAGGCGAGGGCCGACAGGGGATTCGCTCTGGACAGGCTCGCATCGACGATCAATGTTTTCTTACCCGACAGAGCTAGGGCATTCGCTAACTGTTTCGTGAGGACCGCGGAAGCATCCCCCTCTGAAACAGCGAGAATACCGATATTGCGACATGAACTTTGCAGATGCGCGCTTTCGATCGCAACCATGACCCTGTTCAGGAAGAACTTTGTTCGCGTCTCGATTTTCTGGTGCGCCTTATTCCGGAGCGCACGCCTTGCCCCCTTGGCGAGGTTTGCTTTTCCAAAGCAGAGGCAATTCAGTTCGTCCTCCACCTGAGACGGCGATCGTACCGAGGTGTCCAGCGAGTCGAGAAGGGCAGCAACACTGATACCGAACAACGCGCCGCCGAGCAGGGCGACGGCGACGACAAGCTTCGGATTGGGGAAGATGCGTGCTAATTCGGGGCTCGCAGAAGACACGATATTCGCATCGGCGACGAGAAACGAGGTCGATTGGACATTCTCGGTCAGCTTTTCCAGCGCAGACTCATACATCTTTCTGTACGTGGTCGTTGCACTGTCGAGCTGCGAGAGCGTGACCTCGGCATCCAATTGCCCAGTGGCTTGTGATTGGCCGCTGACGCCAGTTCTGAAATCTTGGGCGTCGTGCGCAGCCTTGTGCAACTGCGTTTGCAGCTGTTGCACCCGGTGCTCCAACCACTCGCGTGAGCGGGTTGCGTCTTCGACCTTCCTCGCGAGCTGATTTTTGATATACGCTTCGCACAGTGCATTCACGATTTTCGATGCTTTGCTCGAGCTCTGCGAGCGGAACGAAACTTGGATGATGTATGATTGGGAAACGCGTTTCACATCCAAGCGGCTGGCAAAACGGCCGACGACCCCGTAAAGCTGCTTGTTGCTGGCAGATGTTGCGTCGGCTCGGTTAGGCAACGCCAGTTCGTCGTCGGAATCGAGTTTCAGGTCCTGAACGACCGGCAGAATCGTGCTGTACGACCGCATGATCTCGATCTGGCTCTCAACCTGGGAGTTGTTGAGCGTGAGATCGATGAGGCCCGAATCCTGTTTCAGGAGCTGCTGCGGCTGTGGCGGGTTGATAAGTATCTGCGCAGACGCCACAAAGTCCGGCGGCGAGAGATGCACGTATATAAATGCTAGAACCGCGAAAAGAATGGCGCTTCCGCCAATAACGCGCGCCCATTTCAGCAGAAAGTCAAATAAATCTTCCAAGCCAGTATGCCGTCGATCGCGGCTTCTGCTCTCCTGTAGCGGATCGGGTTTGAAGATTTGTGTCTTGTCTAGCATCCGACTCGGTCCAGTGAGCGATTAAAGCAAATCGTGCGAGCACTCATATTTCTAGTATCGGATCTTCACGATTTATCGGCCACAGATCATCGTGAAGGCACATGTTCCCGAAACAGCAAGGTCACCAGCGGATCGGATTTTTGGATTAATATTGACGCATTGCTATAAAGATTTTGTTGCAAAAGTTAGTATAGCCAATTTTATGGTGCATAGCAACCACGGCGGTCTTTGGGGGCGGTTCGCGCTGTCGGTCGCTGACATCGGCGGTTGCGGAGGTGGCGTGGTCCGCCCGGTTCGCGATCCTATTGAATACGCCGGCGCTGTATCGGTCCCCGCGCCGCAGCGCCTAACCAGGTGCGTCCGCTTTTGGGGTTGTGCTCGGCCGTGAGTCATCGGTGGCGATTGGTATGCGATGCATCGAGTCCATGGGTCTCGGAGGCGACGCGGTGGCGTCAACTCGGCAAATCGCGCCGCCTTTGTGACGGGCTATCTCGCATCTGCTCACACGTCCACGGCGCAACGACATCATAGCGTCGGCGTCGTTCTCGATGCTTGTGTAAGATGACGTTCATCCAGCTAGCCATCGATCGTGAATTAAACCCGGACTGTATTTTCTAAAAAATAATCAAATCCCCATGCCCCAAGAGCTCTGGGGTCGGGATAGATGCTTCTTGCGATAGTAATTTTTCCAAAATGTCCGACGCATGCGAATAAAACCGATCCATCTACGTAGTTTCTGCCGCGCCGTGTATTTGACTTGCCGGTCCTGTGTCCGCGATTGTCTTGGGCTGATGGCCTCACTTTTGGCCCTTCTTGACCTCAATTCTAAGGTCAAAAGCTTTGACGACCTGCTTGTCAAAACAAGTTTTGGTCGCTACAAACCGCCTTAATAACCAATCATTAACGTTCGCCATTGGGCTCGCCAAAGGAGCTGAGACCATGCTGACTCGTGCCGAGCCTGCCGCGTCCGCCGACTTTGTTGCGGCGCACGGTCTGGTTGAGATGACGGAGGTCGCCGAGCACGTGACCGGCCATCTGGTCGGGCAGGTGAGCGGGGCCGCCGAGGCCGTGAGCGTCACGGTGCTTCCGGCGACGCCGTTCGTGGCCCGCGGCCTGCGCCTGAACTGGGCGGCCAAGCGCGCGCTGGACGTGGGCGTGGCCGCCACCGCGCTGTTCCTGCTGCTGCCGCTTCTCCTGCTCATCGCCGGCCTTGTCTGGGCCGGGGACGGGCGCGCGCCGATCTTCCGCCACATGCGTCTGGGCCGGGACGGGCGCGGCTTCGGCTGCCTGAAGTTCCGCTCGATGGTCACCGACGGCGAGGCGGTGCTGGCCGCCCATCTGGCGACCGACCCGCAGGCGCGGGCCGAGTGGGCCGAGACCCACAAGCTCACCAACGATCCGCGGATCACGCCGATCGGTCAGGTGCTGCGCAAGACCTCTCTGGACGAGCTGCCGCAGCTTTGGAACGTGCTCCGCGGCGAGATGAGCCTGGTCGGTCCGCGCCCGATCGTGCCGGCCGAGGTCGCCCGCTACGGCCGGGCGTTTCCGACCTGCTTTGCCGTCCCGCCCGGGGTGACAGGGCTGTGGCAGGTGTCGGGGCGTTCGGACACGAGCTACGCTGAGCGCGTGGCGCTCGACCTGGACTACGCCAGCCGCTGGAGCCTGCGCCGGGACCTGGCGATCATGCTGCGTACCGTCCCGGCGGTGCTGGCCCAGCGCGGCAGCCGCTGAGGCACGCGCGCCGGGGAATCAGCCGCAATGGCGCGGGGGGCGGGATCGGTTTACCACCTGACCCGGGCTTGGACGGGGACGGGCTGCGATGAAGGGTCTGCTGCTGAACGCGCTGCTCGGGCTGGGTCTGGGGCGGTTCGGCTCGGTGTGGTGGCTCCTTGCGTTTCTGCCGGTGGTGGCCACCGAACTGGCCTACGGTGTGTACGTCCATCATCTCAGCGCCGGTGGTGGCATGCGCCGCGGCCTAACCCTGCTCGTTTGCGGTCAGCTCGGCTTCCTGCTCGGCGCCCTCATGAGACCCATGCGCGGCGAAACATGAATCCCACCGGGCTCGCTCATCACATTCACCGATCTAGAAGGCGGTCCGGCTTTCGCGAGCTGTCAGGACAGGTCATTGCGTCTCAACCTGTGTGCGAGGGTTGGGGCCATGGATTCGTCTCAAAACGGTAAGGACAGTTTGAAGCTGTCGGGTCGTCGACGCAGTCTGGGCCAGCGATTGTTCGCGCGCTACGGCACCGTCGCGATCTTGATCACCGTGCTGCTCGTGGTCGTGGCCTGGACAGGCTTCCTAGGTTGGATCCTGGTGTTGCTGTTCCAACGGCTCACCAGCTAGAGCGCTCTCCACCGACGTGGGCATCGGTTCGGCGCAAGAGCGCGCGTCACAACAAAGGTTTAGAGCGGTTTGCGATTGCAACGCGCTCGGAAACCGCTCCAGAGGCGGCGCGTCGCATTCGTCCTGCGGTGTTACGGGCGCCGTTTAGAGCCCGTGCCGATGCCTGCGGCCCGAATTATAGGAAGGTCGGCCAAAGGCCGCTGAGGGCGCATTCCAAGCTCTCACTGGGATGTCTCAGACAGCCACGTTTCAAAGCCGGACGCGCGAACGGGATTGGTCTGGCTCCGCCGATCCGAGCAGATGGGCGCCGGCATTGCCATGGATCATCGTGATCGCACCGACGCGGAGAGCGAGATGCATTCATCCTGACCCTCGCTCCCGGGACGTTCGACGTTACCTTCCACGGCGTCATGCCAGGTCTCCTAGATCTCGGAGGTTTGGAGGACGGCCGTCGTCGTGCCGTCGGGTGCACTCGCCGGATCAGTCGGGCTCGTCCAGGTTCGGTATTAGGCTGGGGAAAACGTGGATCAGGCCTGCGACTGACGCAGGCTCCAATCCGGTGCGAGCGCGTCTCAGACCTCCCTGCATCCCAGCCGGCGAAGCGGCGTTCGCATGACCGATGCAGACCCGGGTTTCGGAGCGCGCGCCCCGAACTGGAGCATCGTCCCGAAAGGCGGTCTCCGGCTCTCGGAAAAAGACGATGCACAATCAAGAACCTACAGCATCGTGCCGGTTCCGGTATTTGGCGCGATGCTGTGGTCCGACCAGGACGCGGGATCGTCCAGGTGCACCCTTCGAAACAGGGATTGCTGATGTGGCTGTTTTGGCGATCGACCGGCCCGATGCGACGCAGAATGCCTGAGAAAACGGACCGGCTCGCGATCCCAGCCGATGGCGAGGGTGATGGCTTGCCGAAGCGGGCCGAGCATCCCGAAGGTCGCGCCGACAGTGTTTTCCGCGCCCTTCCCGTTGGATGTCCAGGCAGGCTGAGCCGCGGGATCTGACGTCTCGCCCCGTGCCGACCGGTTTTCACGCCGCGCGCGCCGATGGCGTGCCGTTTCGCAGACCGTGTTGCACGGTCGCGCGGCGTTGCAACGGTTTTGGCCCTTCGACCGTTTGGGGTTTGTCGCGGTGCAATAGCGATCGCATCGTACGCACCCGGCCGGCTTCGGCCACCCATGTGATGCGTTCAGGACCCTGCGCGACGCGAGGCTTCGCCGAGTCGTCAAATCCCGGCTGCGCTGATCAGACAGCCGGATAACTAATACGAATCAGTAGAAACTACCGGGCGGGTTTCCGTATCGGTGGCATCAGCGTGTCCGAATCAAGCCTAATGGATGTCTGCCGCCCTAGCGAAACCTGCTCTAATCTATGATTTTTCCCAAAATCGGGGTTGCCGACCCGGAAATATCAGATTATGAGCGGCGCAATAACCAATCATTAACGTTCGCCATTGGGCTCGCCAAAGGAGCTGAGACCATGCTGACTCGTGCCGAGCCTGCCGCGTCCGCCGACTTTGTTGCGGCGCACGGTCTGGTTGAGATGACGGAGGTCGCCGAGCACGTGACCGGCCATCTGGTCGGGCAGGTGAGCGGGGCCGCCGAGGCCGTGAGCGTCACGGTGCTTCCGGCGACGCCGTTCGTGGCCCGCGGCCTGCGCCTGAACTGGGCGGCCAAGCGCGCGCTGGACGTGGGCGTGGCCGCCACCGCGCTGTTCCTGCTGCTGCCGCTTCTCCTGCTCATCGCCGGCCTTGTCTGGGCCGGGGACGGGCGCGCGCCGATCTTCCGCCACATGCGTCTGGGCCGGGACGGGCGCGGCTTCGGCTGCCTGAAGTTCCGCTCGATGGTCACCGACGGCGAGGCGGTGCTGGCCGCCCATCTGGCGACCGACCCGCAGGCGCGGGCCGAGTGGGCCGAGACCCACAAGCTCACCAACGATCCGCGGATCACGCCGATCGGTCAGGTGCTGCGCAAGACCTCTCTGGACGAGCTGCCGCAGCTTTGGAACGTGCTCCGCGGCGAGATGAGCCTGGTCGGTCCGCGCCCGATCGTGCCGGCCGAGGTCGCCCGCTACGGCCGGGCGTTTCCGACCTGCTTTGCCGTCCCGCCCGGGGTGACAGGGCTGTGGCAGGTGTCGGGGCGTTCGGACACGAGCTACGCTGAGCGCGTGGCGCTCGACCTGGACTACGCCAGCCGCTGGAGCCTGCGCCGGGACCTGGCGATCATGCTGCGTACCGTCCCGGCGGTGCTGGCCCAGCGCGGCAGCCGCTGAGGCACGCGCGCCGCGGTTCGATGTGAATGACTCCTGGCGTTCCTAACCGGGAGGCCGATCGATCAGCGCGTCAGGAACTGACATCGATCGCGGCCGGTGGATCGGGGTCGGTCGGCAAACGGGTACCATTCCGGATTAGGTGCCGCCGTTGCTCCATTCATACAGCTGCACCATCCGGCGGTTGATGGATCACTCCGTACGGGCAGGATGCGCTGAAGGAGTGCGTGTCGCATCTCCAACGAAGCCGATGTCTACGCCCCCATTTGGGGTGTAAGATCGTACTTTGGATGGGGGTCTTCAAACGCGGCCGCGAGAACGACATTCTCGGACCACATCGACGATATTTCCTGTTTGGCAGTCGTTCGCTTTATTCAAAGAATACACCCTCGACGCGGTCACCATAGTGCGTGACGCACAAGTGTCTTCTCGTAATGGCAATTCGTCGCTCAAAATGGGTCCGGTGAAGCACGATACGACCTCGTGCGCGGCTGGTCAGTTGAGGGAGTGCTCTCGATCGTTATTTGCAGTCCCTGGCAGCACACAGTTCCTGCATTGTCTAGAAGCGCCTTCTTCCGAACAGTGCAGATAAATCGGCCGGGCCCTTAGCGCCGACTGATCGAGCGCGTCAAAGTCTCCACCTTTCGTTTGCTTCTGATCGAAGCATCGGCTTGCTTTTATCCTTCGCCTCATTCTTCAAAGGCTTATTCGCCTGAGCCATCGACGTCCGAAGCAGAACACTTTATTGTAGTACGACGGCAAATGGTACGAACCTTGCTGATAGCCGTAGGGTAAAACGGACTCCAACATAATCCCAAGCAGTCGGTATTGAGTGTTCACATCAAGGGCTTTGCGCTCATGAACCGAAGCGCCCACATGTGAACGCAGGCAGAAGGATCAGAGACTTGCCCGTCCGGAAGATCTATAAATGACGATTAAACGATTGGCCATGAGGCTATCGAATTTACAGATCTGGCTGCAAGATGACAGCCAAGAGCGGCCTTTTCGGCTTATCACTGTACAGAATGGCTTAATATTCTTCCTTATTGTAAGTCTGACGATATGGGCCGCTTGGCAGCGCGGCCCATGGCTGGATGAATTCTGGACGCTATGGCTTTCAAAACACGATCTACCCTTGGCGGAAACGGTGAGAGATCGCTGGCTGATTGACGTTCACCCACCTCTTTTTGTCGCCTTGAATTGGCTCGCCCAGCCGCTGATTGGTGACTCGGTATTAACCCGTCGCCTCGTAAATCTAATTCCACTATGTATAACCGCCTTGTTCGTCATTGCAATTTGCAGAAAATACCCTCGGAGCAAAAATTTCACGACCGTTTTCACGTTTTTGGCGATTACATCACCAGTCGTCGCATACAGCATAACCGAGATTAGATCGTATTTCACCCAAATATGCTGCGTAATAAGTCTGATCGTCTGTTTGCATTCTATTTTGATGATGGAGAAAGTCGGACGGATACGGGATCACCGGGTTCTTGCTATTTCGGTGTGCATTCTAATACTCCTTTGCCTAAATATACATTACGTTACGGCGGTCGTGGCAACGAGCATTGTGGCGACGGCAGGCCTCGGTATGTTGGTCCGGCGGCAAAGAAATTGGTTTCAACTCCTATTAACGGCAGGTGTTTTTGCGTCTGCGCCACTCCTCGTTTGGTTCATCGCACAGAATTCGTTTCTCGAACGGATATCAGGAACATTCTGGCTGATCGTTAGTCTTCCTACCGCTGTTAAAATACTGATTGGGTTAATTGGTAAAAGTTTTTGCTTCAACCTTGTCGTTATCGTAATCTTGATCATGTCTACATCGAAGTATTTTAGTATTCGCGGACATAAAAGATCCTCACTTAGCCGCAACGAAATCGGATTTGGTCATTTCGGTGCAAACGCCGATCGTAAAATATTTATTATTGCGATGATATCCGGGCTTGCCCTTGCTTCACTGATCCTGTTGCTCATAAACGTCTATCGCCCCCAGATATTTGTTGCACGTTATCTGTCGTCCATTGCCGTTACGACTGTCGCGATCGTCGCCGCCGTTATTGCAGATACCGTTTGCCGCCACCGCCGGATATTTAATATTTTTTTGCTGAACGGAGCGCTGGTTTATAGTATTACTGTAATTTCACACGGCCTCGACCAAGGTTGGGATGGTGCCGCATCCTTCATTCGATCGCAGTTCAATGAATGTGGCTCGTCCGAGATCTTAGCCGTCGAATACAAGGCTTCTTATTTTGTCCCGAACTTAGACCGAGTCATTGATTGGGCCTACCAACAAGAAGCTCAACGCTTCGGTTTCCCGCTAAAAGTATTGCCGAGCGGATCGAAACTAGACCTATCACGCAGCGGACGCTGCCAATCCATGTTGTGGATTGATCACGTCATTTGGAGTGAATTGCCGGAACCCGCGACTGCGGGGGATATTGCCAAAAAAATCGATATTACAATTCCGCCGAGCTTCCTACGTCAGGCACGTCTCGTTTTCTCGGGTTCGGGTGTTGTTATTGTTATGGGCCCGTCCCCTGCCGATATGTAGGTCGCTCTCGTGCGTGCCGATCGGACACCGTTAGCAGCACAGACGCGACGGTCACACGTTACTCCCGTCGAGCCGGCTGCAATACCAGCTAGCCCCCGGTGTTTCGAGCCATCCAACGCCGATTGCGGCCGCAGCGAGCATCGCTCGCTCAGTCCCTTATGGTCTTGATCCGATGGGATATGCAGTCGTACGGACAGGACCATCGAGGACACGCCCATCGAGAACTTCAGCCTTTTCAAATCTGGATACCCCGAAGTCACATCTCGTGATTGCCGTCATGGTCTACAGCCCGACCGCGCATCTCGAGGCCAGGTGTCGCAAAACTCCGCTCTGATGCCTGGATTGGGGGCCTAGCGCAAAGACCTGGGCCGAGGATCTGGACCGGTCCGGGATCGACCCCAGCGTTCCCCCGAGGCATGCACCGGATGCCCTCTGCCGGCGAAACACTGGGCGTAAGAATGTCTTGATGCAAGAACACACAGCCTCGATCGCACCTTTTCTCAAAGCCGTCTAAGCAGTGCGCGATCCGGTTATCATCCGAGATGTTTTCTTGCATGGTTGCGAAACGTCGCCAAATCAACTAATCGATCTGGAAATCTTTAGCAGCTCTTCGGTTTAATTTGATGAACCACGTTAATTGTAGCGCCGACCTCCCGCTTGTATCGATCGTCATACCAACTTGGAAGCGCGTGCCGTTTCTTAAATTAACAGTCGAGGCGATCCGGGCACAAACGTACCAAAATTTTGAACTGATTGTCGTTGCTGACGGCCATCAACAAGATGCCCAAGATTGCATCCAGGCGCTGCAAGATTCTCGCGTCACATATGTGCCTTGCGAGTTTGCCGGGCGGCCATCGGTCGTGCGAAATTTTGGCATGCGGCGTGCGAGAGGTGAATTTATAGCGTTATGTGACGATGATGATCTGTGGCTGCCGGAAAAATTGATGACCCAGGTCGAGTTTATGGAACGACGCGGGATAGACTTTTGCTTCACGGCGGCGGGGGTGATCGACGCGGAGGGCAAGAAGATTGAACAGCCGTCGATTGGGTATCGCAAAAAGATATCGCTGTTTTGGTTTTTGATGTCGTTGGGCAACAATATCTACCCGTCGACAATTATGATCAGGCGCAAGCGGCTGGATGATATGAAATTATTTAACGAGTCGCCCAAGCTGCGCGAAGGCGAAGATTATGAATTTTTTGCGCGCTTTTTAAAAGTCGTTCCGGGCTATGGCATCGAAAAGGAGTTGGTGCTGTATCGCGGACACAGCGGCAGCATTCAAGAGCGAAGTGTGATGCGTTGGTTTAAGAATCAATGCAATCTTCAGAAGGCACTGTATCAAACGAAAAGCTTTCCGCGTTCCGTACTGCTGATCCGATTTCTGCGGGTTTATTATTGGACGCTGCGTATCGGTAGCATAGCTTTGTTTTCAAAGATCAAGAACAAGGTCCGGGCGGTATAAAATAAATTCCGTCGCGAAGATTTTTAATTCATTTTATTCGGGTATTCGCAAATTTGTCATTTGGTATAATTAAGTGCATGTCGCCCCTGATTTGGATGCAGGAGCAGAAGTGAAGCAGGCATTGGATGGAAGTTGCGGATTTGTCTCTAGAGGTCGGCGAAGTTTAGAACATCCTGCGTGGGTTCTCACGGTTTTAAATATTGACATCGGCACAGTTCTTTAAGGCAAAACTACTTTGAATTATGCCGAGGGGGGTGCAAATAGTCCTTTGATCTGGCAAGCAGGCGTTTACAAGGGCGATGACAAGGTATGTCAAAAAGAAATACCTTTGAATTCAGCTTTTGGCGGCCCATCGTCTTGGCGGGGACCTGCGACGCTGCAGGTGAATGGTCTCCGGCGCGCCTCTAATGGCTACGGTCGATAACCCGTTCGCCCATGATCGACCGTGGATACTAGCGCTGATATGCGCCTCAAATAAAACATTTATCTAACGATAAGATGTCGAGCCAAATTTGAGCTGGGATATGGGAAGTGGGCCTCGTATTGCATATCGCCACGAGATCAATTCCGATTTGAGCACGAGATGAATGATGCACAGGGTTATCGACAGGACGATACGAATGGGGACAGGTAATGCGCGAGCGTAAGCTTTTTACTGACGGTGCGCTTCTCTATTTTGCTCATATATCTCGATATGTATTTCCGCTAATCATTATTCCCCTGCTCGCGCGGCAGCTCGGGGCGGAGCGCTACGGCATCGTGCTCGTAGGACTTTCAATGGCGACGCTCGTCAGTTTGATTGTCGAATTCGGTTTTAACGTGTCCGGGACCCGCGATCTTGCCGCGCACGATGTGTCTAAGATTGACGAAGTCGTATCGTCAATCTTGACGGCCAAGCTGATCCTCATGGTTCCGGCGATCGCCTTTGGTTTATTTACGATATTCAGCTCGCCGGTGCTGCGCAATGCACCAATGGTCGGTGGATTATCGATCGTCTATGGCCTCCTCCAGGGAACGAACCTGCTGTGGTATTTTCGGGCTCGCGGACGAATGGCGCTGGTGGTCAAAATCGAGTTGGTGGCGCAAATATTGAACATCATACTCATCGTAAGTTTCGTCAAGAATGAGGACGCTTATATCTATGTCATTCTGTTCTACGTTTTAGCGTCGCTGTTAACTCTGTGTATCACCGGCGTTATGTTGGCTCGTGATGTTAAAGTAAGAATCGCGTCCTGGGCGTCTGCGATAGGCGCACTTCGCGGCGGCGGCGCCATCTTCGTCCTCACCGGTGCGGTCGCAGCCTATACGGCCGCGTCAGGTCTGGTGCTCGGGTGGCTGTCGACCCCCGATCAGGTCGGCTTCTTCGGGCCGGCCGACAAGCTGATCAATGCGGGTTTGCAACTCCTGAATCCCCTCTCGACCTTGCTGTTGCCGCATATGACGCGAGAACTCCGGAGCAACCCGGACCAAGCTTACGCTTTGCTCAAGCGCACGACATTTCTGCTCACGGTCGGTTCGTTTCTGGCATCCATCGTGGTCCTGTTTCTAGGACCATTCATCATGAATATTTTTTTGGGACATAGCTATGGCGAAGCGGGGCGCATATTTTCCGTGCTCGGATTGACGCTTCCGCTCGGGACCATCAGTTATTGCTTGAGCATGCTCCTGCTTCTGCCGGCGAGGAAGGATTTCTCCGTAACGTCGATCGCGATCATTGGCGGTGCCGTCAATCTGGTCTGTGCGTTGGTTTTGACGCCGGGCAATGGTGCGATGGGTATGGCCATAAGCCGCGTGATCGCCGAATTCGCGATCGCTGTGATGACGGTGATTGTGACCATAAGGAGTGGATTGTGGCGTGATATCTGGAGCGCTCGCCCCTCCGGCGCGACCGAAATTTGGCGCTTTGGGCGCTTTCAGGATCTAAAGAGAAAGCTTTTACAGTTCCCGATAACATTCCGATCGGGGCTATAAGTCCGCTCGTTCAAAAGCGTGGATGCGACGGCGGCTGATCGTGCGGTGAACCAGATCAACTGTTATTTCGGGTCAGATGGTGGGTGAGGTCGGCTGGCCGCCTGACGAGGCGGCCGGCGAAATCTTCAGGTGACGTCTTCCGAAGTGTTGGCTGAGCCATCTCCTCCTCCATGTGTCTTATGACGGCTGGACGCGCGGCAGCGGAACGACTCGCCTATCCGGGACCGGTCCGCATCGATGCCCGGCGGTCGATCGGGTGAGGCCGGTAATTATCCGCGCCGTCGACGACTGGCGGCGCCGCCGGCGATCGCCAGCGCGGTGACCGCGCTGAGGCCCAGGAGCCCCGCCGCCGCGGCCATCGGGTGCAGGCTTGCCCGCGTGTACGCGCTGGTCCGCATGACGGGGACCGGCGGGTCGCCGCGTGTGATCCCGGCCGGCACCGGCGCATGCAGGGCGCCGTCCGAATTGCGCGGTGGGATGCCGCGCTTCTGCAGGGCGACGATCGCGGCGGAGATGTGATCGTATGCGCCGGGGGCGAGCGCCTTGCCCGCCGTGAAGGCCTTGCCGGCGCCCCCCACGACGATGTCGCGCTTCGGGCGCACGGCCGCATGCAGGATGGCGTTCGCGACCTCCTCGGGCGGGTAGATCGGCGGCGGCAGGCTCGGCTCCCGATCCATGTAGTTGCGCGCCCGCTGGGGCAGGGGCGTATCGATCGAGGCCGGCTTGATCAGCGTGACCGAGACCGGCGCGTTCTCGTAGATCAGCTCCATGCGCAGGGCGTCGGTGAAGCCCTTCACGGCGTGCTTCGAGGCCGCGTACATGCCTTGGTACGGGAAGGCCAAATCCGATGCGATGCTGCCGACGTTGATGAGCGCGCCGCCATGCTGACGCAGATGCTCCGTCGCCACCAGGGATCCGAACACCGTTCCCCAGAAGTTGGTCCGGATCAGGCGCTCGTGGTCCGCATCGCTGATCTCGCGCAGCCGGCCGTAGATCGAGGCGCCGGCCACGTTCACCCAGGTGTCGAAACCGCCGAAGGTCGCCTCGGCCCGGTCGGCGACCGCCTGCACGTCCGCGCGGGTGCCGACATCGGCAACGACGTGGATCGCCTTGCCGCCGACGCCTTCGATCTCGACCTGGATGCGCGCCAGGGCGTCGCCGCTGCGCGCCGCTAGGACGACCCGGGCCCCGCGTTCGGCGGCCATGCGGGCGGTGGCTAGGCCGATGCCCGACGACGCGCCGGTGATTACGACGACCTGCTCGCGGAGCGGCTTATGCTTCATGGGTCTTCCCCGATGCCTCGATGCGCGTCCGCCGCCGGCGGCTGTCATGCATTCGGCTATCGATCGGGGGCGCGGCATGTTCCGGGCACGCCCGGGGGGATCGCGTCGCAGGGGCGGCCCCGCCCCGGCGCTGAGCGCCGGCGTAGCGCGCCCTAGCGCCCGTAGATATCCTCGACGCGGATGATGTCGTCCTCGCCGGTGTAGGAGCCGACCTGGACCTCGATCAGCTCCAGGGGGATCTTGCCCGGGTTGGCCAGGCGATGCATCGAGCCGATCGGCAGGTAGATCGCCTCGTTCTCGTGGACCAGAACCACCCGATCGTCGATCGTCACCTCGGCGGTGCCGCGCACCACCACCCAGTGCTCGGCCCGGTGGAAGTGCTTCTGCAGTGACAGCCGCCCCCCCGGCACCACCTGGATCCGCTTCACCTGGAACCGCTCGCCGATGTCGATCCGCTGGTACCAGCCCCAGGGCCGGTACATCCGCAGATGCGCGTCCGCCTCCGGTTCGCCGGCCGCCCGCAGCGCGTTGACCAGCTCCTTGACCTGACCCGAATGCGCCTTGGACGCCACCAGCACCGCGTCGGGGGTGGACACCACCACCACGTCCTCCAGGCCGACCACCGCGGTCAGCCCGCCGCCCTCGCTGTGCACGAGGCTGTTCCGCGTCCCGATCAGCGAGACCCGGCCGCGCACCGCGTTGCCGGCCGCGTCATGCTCCAGCACCTGCCAGACCGCGTCCCAGGTGCCGACATCCGACCACGGGAACGACACCGGCAGCACCCCGGCCCGGGCGGTCCGCTCCATCACCGCGTAGTCGATCGAGATCTTGGGCGCCTTCGCGAAGGCCTCGGCATCGAGCCGCACGAAGTCGAGGTCGGTCACCGCCGCCTCCAGGGCCGCGCGGGCGGCCGCCAGCACCTCGGGGGCGAACGCCTCGAGCTCGGCCAGCATCAGGTCGGCGCGGAACAGGAAGTAGCCGGAGTTCCACAGGGCACCCTCGGCGATCAGCGCCTCGGCGCCGGACCGGTCGGGCTTCTCGACGAAGCGGGCAACCCGGGCCGCGCCCGGGGCCTCCGGGATCGGCTCGCCGCGGCGGATGTAGCCGTAATCGGTGGCCGGCCGGTCGGGCTCGATGCCGAGCGTCATGGTGTAGCCGGCCCGGGCCCCGGCGGCGGCGCGGGCGACCGCCTCGACGAAGGCGGCGGTGTCGGGCACGACGTGGTCGGCGGCCATGATCAGGACCACGGCCTGCGGGTCGCGCGCCCCGGCGTGGAGCGCGGCCACCGCCACGGCGGCGGCGCTGTCGCGCCCCTGCGGCTCGAGCAGGATGTCGGCGGAAAGCCCGAGCTGGTCGCGCTGCTCGGCGACGATGAACCGGGCCTCGGCCGAGGCGATCACCGTCGGCCGGGCGAACACCGCCGCGTCCGACACCCGCGCCAGGGTCGCCTGGAAGGTCGAGGCTTGCGCATCCACCAGCCGGGCGAACTGCTTGGGCATGCTCTCCCGCGAGGCCGGCCACAGCCGCGTCCCCGTCCCGCCGCACAGGATCATCGGGTGGATCGGGGCAGAAGATCGGGACATGGCGGCGTCTCCCGCTGGAGGTGTGCAAGACGGCGTGATTGCCCGGTCCGGGCCACCCCGCAAGGGTGCTGAATGCGGTCGCCCGCCGTTTTCTGGATCTGCCCTTACCGTCGGCCCGGGAATGGAACAACCTGCGCGTATTATCCGCGGCGTATCGGGCTGGCCTGAAGCAGGCGGATCGTTATCTCTGGTCGCACGATGCCGTCATCCGCCAAAAGCTCCTCCCCCCAGATCCGTCCGGCCACCGCCGACGCGACGCAGAACCCGCGCCGGATCCCGGCGGTCGAACGTCTGCTCGGCGGCGCCGCGCCGGAGGATCTCGCGGTCTACGGGCGCACAGCCCTCACCGAGGCGATCCGCGCCGTGCTCGCCCGCATCCGGACCGAAGGTGGCCCCGTGCCGGACGAGGCGGCGATCCGGGCGGAAGCGACCGGGCGGCTCGCCGCCGAGCGCCGCTCCTCCCTGCGGCTGGTCTTCAACCTGACCGGCACGGTTTTGCACACCAACCTGGGGCGCGCGCTGCTGCCGCGCTCGGCCGCCGAGGCGGTGGCCGCCGTGATGGTGCAGGCGAGCAACCTCGAATTCGATCTCGGGACCGGCGCCCGGGGCGAGCGGGACGACCATGTCGAGGGTCTGATCTGCCGCCTGACCGGCGCCGAGGCCGCGGTTGTCGTCAACAACAACGCGGCGGCGGTTTTGCTGGTGCTGAACGCCCTCGCCATGCGCAAGGAGGTCGTGGTCTCCCGCGGCGAGCTCGTGGAGATCGGCGGCTCGTTCCGGGTCCCGGATGTGATGGTGCGGGCCGGCTGCCGCCTGCGCGAGGTCGGGACCACCAACCGCACCCATCTGCGCGATTACGCCGAGGCGATCGGCCCGCGCACCGGCCTCGTGATGAAGGTGCATCCGAGCAACTACGCCATCGCGGGCTTCACCGCCGCCGCCGACCCGGCCGACCTGCACGGCCTCTGCCGCGCGCGCGGCGTGCCGCTGGCCGAAGATCTGGGCAGCGGCAGCCTCGTCGATCTCGCCGCCTACGGCCTGCCGCCCGAGCCCACCGTCCGGGGAGCCCTGGAGCGGGCCGACCTCGTGACGTTCAGCGGCGACAAGCTCCTGGGCGCGGTCCAGTGCGGCATCGTGGCTGGCCGGAAGGACCTGATCGCCCGCGTGCGCAAGAATCCGCTGAAGCGGGCATTGCGGGTCGACAAGATGACCTACGCGGCCCTCGAAGCCGTGCTGCGCCTCTATCTCCACCCCGAGCGGCTGGCCGAGGAATTGCCGACCCTGCGGCTGCTCACCCGGGATCGCGCGGGGATCACCGCGCAGGCCGAGCGCCTCGCCCCCGCGGTGGCCGAGCGCGTTGCCGGCTGGGCGCATGTCTCGGTCATGGACTGCATCAGCCAGATCGGGTCCGGGGCGCTGCCGGTGGAGACCCTGCCCAGCGCCGCCCTGGTCTTGACCCCGGCTCCGGCCGATGGGGCCGCGCGCCGGGGCGCTGGGGGGCGGTGCAAGCGCCTCGCGGAGCGCCTGCGCGCCTTGCCCGTACCGGTGATCGGCCGCATCAGCGACGACGCGATCCTCCTCGACCTGCGCACGCTGGAGGACGAAGCCGGTCTCCTCGCCAGCTTGGCGGCGGTCGTGCCGCCCACGGCGGGGTCACGAACCGCAGAGGATTAGTCGGGAAATGAATTGCGCGATTGAAGCTCGTGCGCCGGCTTCATGGGTTGTGGTATAACGGGATGCCCGCGGTCGCGGTCGAGAATGGCGGTGCCTGGACCGCGATAGGCGAACGACATGGTGTACACTGCCGACACGGCGGAGGTTGAGCGCGAGACGGACCCGCTCCTCCTCGACAATCAGCTATGCTACGCGCTCTACGCGGCCGCGCACCGGATGACGAAATCCTACCGGCCGCTCCTGGAGCGGCTCGGTCTCACCTATCCACAATATCTCGTGCTGCTGGTGCTCTGGGAGCAGGATGGCGTCACCGTCTCGGAGATCGGCCGGCGGTTGCGCCTCGATTCCGGCACGCTCACGCCCGTGCTGAAGCGCCTGGAGAGCGCGGGGTTCCTGCTGCGCACCCGCCGCCAATCGGACGAGCGCGAGGTCGAGATCGCGCTGACGCCGACGGGCGCCGCGCTGCGCGCCGAGGCCGTCTCGGTCCGCCAGAGCGTCATGTGCCAGCTCGAACTCAGCGAGCCCGAGATCCGGGCGCTGCGCAAGGATCTCAGCCTCGTGATCGAGCGGCTCTGCGACAACGAGTGAGGGCCGGCCCTCACCGGCGCAGGCGGTTGCCGAGGACGAACCCGTAGAGCCCCATCAGGATGATGCCGACCGCGCCTTCGAGGCCGACCAGCAGGTTGGTGACGCGGCCGGTGGGCTTGAGGCCGATCTCCGGCGGGTTCGCGGTCATCATGTTGAGGGCGCTGTAGCTCAGGAGATCGAGGGGATTGTAGGTCGGCCCCGCCTCCGGCCCCTCCAGGATGATCAGGCCGCCGGTCAGCCCGTAGAGGCCGCCGAACACCACGATCAGCAGCGCGAAGGCCCGGGCGATGCGCGAGAGGCTCTCACCGTAATCGCACAGCCACTCGACGAACCGGTCGGCGCTCCAGCGGTAGCCGTGCCGCAGGACCGCGGCCCAGTCGCGCCCGTTCCAGGCGTCGCGGGCCTGCCGGCCGGCGTGGAACCGGCCCATCCGGCGGCCGCGCTTGTAGGCCCAGCTCGCCGCGTCGTGGCTGCCGATGCTCTTCCAGTTCTGCTCAAGGGCGAGGTAGCTCGTCTGCGCGGCCTCGTAGGCGCCCACGACCTCCTCGCCCACGGCACCGCCGAGCTGCTCGACGCTCATCCGCGTTCCATTGAGCCACGCGCCGGAGAAGCGGGCATGCCGCAGGCTGCATGTGGCGAGGTTCAGCCGCACGAGGTCGGTGTCCGACAGGTCGGCGCCGGAGAGATCCGCCCCATCGAGCTTCGCCCCGGTGAAGTTCGCCCCGCGCAGGCGCGAGCCCGCCAGCGTCGCCTTCGCGAGGCTGGCGCCGGCGAAATCCGCGTGGGTCAGGTTCGCGTCGGCGAGCTTGGCCTCGTCGAGGCGCGCGTCCCGGAAGACGGTGTCGTCGGCATCCGCCCCGGTGAAATCGGCCCCCCAGAGGTCGGCTTCCGCGAAGTCCGTCCCGTCGAGGAGCGCCCCGGACAGGTTGGCAAACCGCATCGCGGCCTTCCCGAAGCGGGCATCCTCCAGCATCGCGCCGGCGAACTTCACCTGTCCGGCGACGATGCCGGTGAAATCCGCCCCCGACAGATCGGCGTCCGACAGATCCGCCGCCTCCAGGATCGCCCCCGCGAACCGGGTCGAGCGGCCGACGACGCCCGTGAGGTTGGCCCCGCGCAGGTTCGCCCCCGAGAGATCCGCCTCCTCCATGCGGGCCTTGGACAGATCCGCATCAGCGAGGGGGAGACCGCCGGATTCCGGATCCCCCGCGTGTGGCGCGAGGGTCCCGGCGCGCAGATGCGAGAGGTCGAGGCCCGGCTCACGGACGGGCGCGCCCGCCGCGATCCGGTCCATAAGGTTGCACAGCCGCTTGTCTGCCTGCGCGTCCGGTGGTGTCGGCTGATCCATCGCCGTTCCTTGCCGGAGCGCAGGGCATCACGCCAGAGCATTGGCCCGGCTATCGTCGCAGGTGTCGCCCCGGTGTCTGACCCGGGGCGACGTCGGATGGCCCGTTCAGGCCGTCCGGGCCGCGGCGTTCACCCGAACGGTGATCGCCTTGGCGGCCGGCGTCTTGGACTGCTCGTCGTAGTGCCAGAGCGGCAGCAGGACGTTCAACTCCGGATAGTAGCCGCCGCAATTCCCCTCGGGGATGTCGTAGGCGATCACCCGCAGCCCGCCCACGCGGCGCGTCACCTGATCGCCGGCCTCCGTCTCGACATCGACACCGCCGCCATCGGTGAGGCCGAGCCGGGCGATGTCCCGGCGGTTCATGAACAGCACCGAACGAGTGCCCTTCACGCCGCGGAAACGGTCGTCGTAGCCGTAGACCGTGGTGTTGAACTGGTCGTTGGACCGGAGGGTGATGAGGTCGAGCACGTTCGGCCCCCGGGCCGGCAGGTCCGGATCGGCCTCGAGGCCGGCGGGCACCGCGAAATTCGCCTTGCCCGTTTCGGTCTCCCATTTGCGGTCGCGGGCACCGAGGGGCTTGGTCAGGCCGCCGGGCCGGAACATCTGCCCGTTCAGGTCGTGGAACACCTTCGGGTAGGTCGCCTCGATGGCGTCGCGCACGCGGCCGTAATCGGCGACCCAGGACGTCCAGTCGATCCGCGGGTTCGCGGGCAGGGTCGCCTTGGCGATCTCTGCCACGATCCAGGGCTCGGAGCGCACCTCCGGGCCGACCGGTTCGGCCACGCCCCGGGATCCGTGGAAGCGCGCGGTGGAATCCTCCATCGAGACCGCCTGGGGACCGCTGGCCTGCTGGTCGATCTCGATCCGACCGAGGCAGGGCAGGATGTAGGCCACGGCGCCGTTCACGAGATGCGAGCGGTTGAGCTTTGTCGAGATCTGCACGGTCAGGCGCTGCCGCCGCCAGGCCGGCTCCATCCGCCCGGTATCGGGGATCGCGCGCAGGAAATTGCCGCCGAGGCTGACGAAGGCCTTCACGCTGCCGTCGAGCACGCCCTCGCAGGTCTCGACCGTATTGAGCCCCTTCTCCCGCGGCGGCTCGAAATCGTAGAGTTCCTTCAGCTTGTCGAGGGGAGCCAGTTCCGGCTTCTCGGTGATGCCGACTGTGCGCTGGCCCTGGACGTTCGAATGGCCCCGCACCGGGCAGATCCCGGCGCCGGGCTTGCCGATGTTGCCGCGCAGCAGCAGCAGGTTGACCAGCATCCGCACGGTCTCGGTGCCCTTGCGGTGCTGGGTCAGCCCCATCCCGTAGATGCCGATCACCGCCTTGGCACGGGCATAGGCCGCCGCCGCGGCTTCGAGGGCGGCGCGGGTGAGGCCGGAGCGCCGCTCGATCGCCGTCCAGTCCTGCCCGTCGCAGAAGGCCACGAACTCGTCGAAGCCGTGGGTGTGCTCGGCGATGAAGGCGTGGTCGAGGATGGCCGGGCGGCCGGCCGCGGCGGCGTCCCGATCCAGGGCCAGCAGGGTCTTGCACAGGCCGGTGAGCGCCGCGAGATCGCCGCCCGCCTTCACCTGGTGATACTGCGTGGAGATCTTGGTGGCGGAGCGCGTCACCATCTCAACCGGCGATTGCGGGTTGGTGAAGCGTTCCAGCCCGCGTTCGCGCAGCGGGTTGAAGGTGATGACCTGCGCGCCCCGGCGCCGGGCCTCCTGCAGCGGGTGGAGCATCCGCGGCGCATTGGAGCCGACATTCTGGCCGAAGAAGAAGATCAGGTCGGTGGTCTCGAAATCCTCCAGCAGGACCGTGCCCACCGGCGCGCCGATCGATTGCGGCAGCGCCACCGAGGTCGGCTCGTGGCACATGTTTGAGGAATCCGGCAGGTTGTTGTTGCCGTAGAGGCGCGCCATCAGCGCCCACATGTAGCTGGTCTCCAGGGAGGCCCGGCCGGAGGCGTAGAACACCACCGACTTCGGATCCTCCTGGCGCAGGGCCTTCAGCTCCCGGCCGATCTCGCCGAGGGCCTCCGACCACGGGACGGGCCGGTAGCGATCGGTCCCCGGATCGTAGCGCATGGGATGGGTCAGGCGGCCCTGCTCCTCCAGGGCGTAGTCGCTCCAGCCGAGCAGTTCGGTGACGGTATGTTCGGCGAAGAAGTCCGGGGTGGCCCGCCGCCGGGTTTGCTCCCAGGCGGTCGCCTTGGCGCCGTTCTCGCAATACTCGAAGGCGAGCGGCTTGGCGGGCTTCGCCCAGGCGCAGGACGTGCACATGAACCCGTCCGGCTTGTTCTGCTTCAGCAGCATCGCCGAGCCGGTGACCGGCACGCCCTCGCGGGTGAGGATCTCGACCAGGGAACGGGCGGAACCCCAGCCGCCGGCCGGGCCGTCATAGGGTTCGATCCGCACGTCGCCCGTTTCCTGATCGCTCATGCCGTTCTCCTGCCGGCACGTCTATGACCGGATAAGGGGAACGCGCGAGGCGCGGATCAGATCGGGGGTGCGTCGCCGCGGCGGCCGGTGCCCCGTCCGGCCGGGCCGCGCGTCGATGCCGGCCGGGTGAAACGCAGCGGCCGCGTCAGGAGACGGCCGCGAGCTTGTCGGCCATGGATTGGTCCTTGTCCCGGCGGGACGAGAAGATCAACGTGAAGAAGGTGCGCTGGACGCCCATCGCGGCGAGTTTCGCCTCGCAGCGCTCCGCCAGCGCGCAGATCTCGGCAAGCTCGCCCTCGATGTTGGTGCCGTTGGGGTGCATCGTGGCGACGAGGCCGCTCGCCTCGATGATCGCCTTGATCTCACGCACGTAGGGCGAGACCGACGGGCCCACGCCCATCGGCACGATGCACAGGTCGGCGGATACCTTCATGGCGGTGCGTCCCGAGAGGATGCCGGGCGGTTCGGCCGTCAGGGAAAGGGGATGGAGCGGGTACCGGGAATCGAACCCGGGTATTCAGCTTGGAAGGCTGCTGCTCTACCATTGAGCTACACCCGCGCGGGCGGTTCGTTAGCACGCCGGCCGGCCCGTGAGAAGGTGGCCTCAGGCGAGTCCGAGGGCGGCCCGGGCCTCGGCGGGCGTCGCCACCCGGCGGCCGTGGCGGGCGACGGCCTCGGCTGCCAGGCCCACCAGCTCGGCGTTACTCGCCGCCAGCCTTTCCTTCGTCACCCGGACGTTGTCCTCCAGCCCGGTGCGCACCGCGTCCGCGCCGCGGGCCAGCGCCCAGTCCATCACCACGGCCTGGTTGCGGCCGATCCCGGCGGCCGTCCAGGTCGCCTCCGGCAGGATCCGGCGCGTCTCGGCGAGCAGGATGTCGAGGAGATGCGCCTCGGCCGGCATCGCGTTCTGGACGCCCAGGACGAATTGCACGTGCGGGCGCGCATCGATCAGGCCGGCCTCGACCAGCCGCTTCGCCCCGTGCAGGTGCGAGAGGTCGAAGATCTCGATCTCGGGGCGGACGCCGTGCCGCTTCATCTGCCCGGCGAGGTCGGCGACGAGGCTCGCGGAATTCTCGTACACGATGGTCGGGAAGTTCACCGAGCCGGTGGACAGGGAGGCCATGTCGGGCCGATGCGCGAGCGAGAGGCCGCGCGAAGCCGGATCGCGCCCGCGCCCGCCGGTGGAGAACTGGACGATCATGTCCGGGCAGTGCCTGCGCAGCCCCTCCTGCACGGCGGCGAATTTCTCCGGGTCGGAGGAGGGGGATTCGTCGTCGTTGCGCACATGGATGTGGCAGAGCGTGGCGCCGGCCTCGAACGCCTGATGGGTCGATTCGATCTGTTCCGCGACGGTGACCGGCACGGCCGGGTTGTCCGTCTTGCGCGGCACCGAGCCGGTGATCGCCACCGCGATCACCACGGGCGCCTCGCTCCGGGATCCTGTCATCCGCGTGTCCTCCCTGGTCTCTCGTCTCGTTCGGGCTTGGGATAGCGCCGGGCGCCGCGGATCTGAACCGCCCGGAGCGGGCGTCGGGGCCGGGCGCGGGACAACTTCGGCCGGATGACAGGCCGGACTTGTGTCTTGCCGGCGCTTGCCGCACCTCTCGGAACGCGAGGCCCCCGATGAACGACACGATCCTGGTCCTGAACGGGCCGAACCTGAACCTGCTCGGCCAGCGTCAGCCGGAGATCTACGGGCGCGCGACGCTGGCCGACGTCGAGGCCCTGTGCCGCGAGGCCGCCGCCGCCCACGGCCTCAGCGCGGAATGCCGGCAGAGCAACGCCGAGCACGTGCTGATCGACGCGATCCACGAATTCCGCACCGGGTCGGCCGGGATCGTCATCAACGCGGGCGCCTACACCCACACCTCCGTGGCGATCCTCGACGCGCTCAACGCCTGCGAGGTGCCGGTGATCGAGTGCCACATCTCCAACGTCCATCGGCGCGAGGCCTTCCGCCACCACTCCTATGTCTCGCTCGCCGCGACAGCCGTGCTGGCCGGCTTCGGGACGCATGGCTACGCGCTCGCCATCCGGCACCTCGCGCATCTGCGGGCCGACAGGACCGCGTGAAGCGCGGATAGCGCGCCGCGCAGGGTTGACGCTGGCGGAGACAGGGCGGAGGAGGGCGGTCAGGCCCTTATCGAACGCGTTCTCCCCGGCCGGACTGGTCTTCCAGCCCCGGGGAGCGCCCAAGCGGAGCGCGCACGCCGCATGACCAGCCCCTTCCTGCCCCTCGACCGGGCCGTCATCGCCCGCGAGGCGGCCAAGATGTTCCTCGAGATCGGTGCGGTGCTCTTCTACAAGGACGAGCCGTTCAAGTTCACCTCCGGCTGGGCGAGCCCGGTCTACACCGACAGCCGCAAGATCATCTCGTATCCGCGCCTGCGCGCGACGCTGATGGATTTCGCCACCGCCACGATCGTGCGCGAGATCGGCTACGAGCAGCTCACCCACATCGCGGGCGGCGAGACCGCCGGCATCCCCTTCGCCGCCTGGATCGCCGACCGGATGATGCTGCCGATGCAGTATATCCGCAAGAAGCCCAAGGGCTTCGGCCGCAACGCCCAGATCGAGGGCGCGGTCGTCGAGGGCGCGCGCACGCTGCTGGTCGAGGACCTCGCCACGGACGGGCGCAGCAAGGTCAATTTCGTCAAGGCCCTGCGCGATGCGGGCGCCCAGGTCGATCACTGCTTCGTGCTGTTCTACTACGACATCTTCCCCGACAGCGCGGCGCTGATGCAGGAGATCGGCATCAAGCTCCACGCCCTCACCACGTGGCGGGACGTGCTGGCGGTCGCCAAGGAGATGGGCACCTTCGACCCGAAGACGCTCGCCGAGGTCGAAAGTTTTCTCAATGCGCCGGCAGAATGGTCGGCGGCTCATGGCGGCATTTCTTCGTTCGGCCAGGCCTGAGGGGTTTTCGCGATGGGCGTCGCCGACCTGTTCCCTGCCGAGCGCCAGGAGTCGAAGCCGGTCGACCGGATCACGATCCGCCGTCCCGACGACTGGCATATCCACCTGCGCGACGGCGCGATGCTGAAGGCGGTGCTGCCCTATACGGCGGCGCAGTTCGCCCGGGGCATCATCATGCCGAACCTCGTGCCGCCGGTGACCACGGTGGCGGCTGCGCGGGCCTATCGCGAGCGCATCTTGGCGGCGCTGCCCGCGGGCATGGATTTCACCCCGCTGATGACCTGCTACCTCCGGGACGACACCGACCCGGACGAGATCGAGCGCGGCTTCACGGACAAGGTCTGGGTCGCCGCCAAGCTGTACCCGGCCGGCGCGACCACCAACTCGCATGCGGGCGTCACCGACCTGATCGGGATCGCCCCCGTGCTCGAGCGGATGGAGCGGATCGGCATGCCGCTGCTGATCCACGGCGAGGCCACCGACCCGGAGATCGACATCTTCGACCGGGAGGCCGCCTTCATGGAGGGCAGCCTGATCCCGCTGCTCGCCCGCCACCAGGGCCTCAAGGTCACGGTGGAGCACGCCACCACGGCGGAGATCCTCGACGTGGTCCGGGAGAACCGGAGCCGGTGCGCCGCCACGATCACGCCGCACCACCTCGTGATCAACCGGACCCACATCTTCCAGGGCGGGCTGCGGCCGCACCTCTACTGCCTGCCCGTGGCCAAGCGCGAGCGGCACCGCGTGGCCCTGCGCAGGGCGGCAACCTCGGGCGAGGCCTACTTCTTCCTGGGCACCGACACCGCCCCGCATGTCCGCGGCGCCAAGGAGGCGGCCTGCGGCTGCGCCGGCGTGTTCTGCGGGCCGTCCGCGCTCCAGACCTACGTACAGGTATTCGACGAGGAGGGGGCGCTCGACCGGTTCGAGGCCTTCGCCTCCCTCAACGGCGCGCGCTTCCATGGGCTGGAGCCGAATGCCGGGACCGTGACTCTCGAACGGCGGCCGGGCCGCGTCGCCGAGGCGGTGGCGGTGGAGGATACGGCGGTGGTGGTGTTCCGGGGGGAGGAGACGCTGCCCTGGTCGGTGGCGTAGCGGGAGCGACCGACTTCGGCAGATCCGCTCCGTCGTAAAGGGCCGTCTGCGCTCGCAATGACGATGGTGCTGCCTCAGGCGGTATTCCAAACGGACACGGCATCGATGAAAGCCTGATCCTCCGTTGCGCCCCCGCACTCAGCGACGGCGCGGGATTGGCGATGCGCCTCGGCCTCGAATGCGGGTGCCTGCACGGCAGGCATCAAGAGCTGAACGGGTTGCAATCCCTGAGCGCGGAGCCGCGCACGGTCATTGCGTAACTTCGCGCGTGCAGATCGGGCGTTGGACACGGGCGGCATGTCGTGCGCGCTCCTCAGCGGCGATCCGTAACCTAAGTGGCGGCAGAGGGCTTGCGAACGCCTTTGACGCGGCCACCGCTCGCACTGATTTGGAGACGGCGTACGATGCAGGATAGGCGACCGGACGGCATCACCGCCATGGGTGCCGTGGACCTCTCCGCCGCCATCCGCGGCCGGGTCGTCTCCTGCGCCGAGGTGATGCGCGCCTATCTGGAGCGGATCCACCGGCTCAACCCGCAGGTGAACGCCATCGTGGCCCTGCGGGACGACGCGGCGCTCCTGAAGGAGGCCGAGGCCGCGGACGCCACCCTGGCCCGCGGCGAGGCCGTCGGCCCGCTGCACGGCTTTCCGCTGGCCGTGAAGGATCTCGACCCGGTGCGCGGCCTGCGCTTCACGCAGGGCTCGCCGATCTTCGCCGACCGGATCGCGGAGACGGATTCGATCATGGTGGCCCGCTTGCGCGCCGCCGGGGCGCTCTTCATCGGCAAGACCAACGTGCCCGAATTCGGCCTCGGCTCGCACAGCTTCAACCCGGTCTACGGCACCACCGTCAATCCCTACGATCCGACCAAGAGCGCGGGCGGGTCGAGCGGCGGCGCCGCGGTGGCGGTGGCCCTGCGGATGCAACCGGTCGCCGACGGCAGCGACCATGCCGGGTCACTGCGCAACCCGCCGGCCTTCAACAATTGCTACGGCCTGCGCCCGAGCTGGGGCCGCATCCCCGCCGAGGCCAAGGATGTGTTCAGCCCGGCTCTCGGCGTGCTCGGAGCGATCGGCCGCACGCCCGCCGATATCGGCCTGATGCTCTCGGTCAAGGCGGGCTACGATCCGCGCGGCCCGAATTCCATCCGCCAGGACCCGTCCGCCTTCGCGAACCCGCTCGCCCGCGACTTCCGCGGCACCCGGATCGCGTGGCTCGGCGATTGCGGCGGCCAGATCCCGTTCGATCCCGGCGTCTTGGAGCTCGGGCGCTCCGCGCTGACCACCTTCGTCGAGATCGGCTGCACCGTCGAGGAGGCGGTGCCGCGCTTCGACATGGAGCAGCTCTGGCAGGACTGGCTGGTGCTGCGGGCGCTCACCGTCGCGGCGGCGCTCCGCCCGTTCTACGACGAGCCCCGGCATCGGGCGCTGCTCAAGCCGGAGGCGGCCTGGGAGGTGGAACGGGGTCTCGCCCTCGGGGCCGACCGGATCATCGCGGCCCTCGAAGGGCGTACGCGCTGGTACGAGACCCTGCGCCGCTTCATGGAGGCCTACGACTACCTCGTGATGCCGACAACGCAGGTCTTCCCCTTCGACAAGACCCTGCGCTGGCCCGAGACCGTCGGCGGGCGGGCGATGGACACCTACCATCGCTGGATGCAGACGGTGATCCCCGTGACCATGGCGGGCCTGCCGGCGCTGGACGTCCCGGCCGGGTTCGGCGCGGCCGGATTGCCCACCGGCATCCAGATCGTCGGCCGCAACCACGGCGAACTGGCCTGCCTGCAGCTCGGCGCCGCCTACGATGCCGCGAGCAACTGGGTCCGGCGATATCCACCGCCGCTGAACTGAAGGCGCAGCCCCACCCCCAAACCGGCGCAACCGGATGCACGGATGCGTTGACCGGCTCCGCGCACTCGGCTAAGAGGCCCGACACTCCGCGCGCCAACCATGACCCGTTCCGGATCATGCGGCCGTCGCGGAGCAGGTTCGGATATCCGATGTCCACGGTCCTTATTGTAGCGCCAGCGTCACCGACGGGGCGGCCCTAAACGAGGGTCGCAATCCGGACGGTGGCGCATGCAGGGTCCCTCGGGGCCCTTTTTTGTTGCCTGCGTCAGGGCCGGCGGGACGGGACGGATATTCGAGGCGATCGGCACTTTCGGGCGAGGCGGAGACCGCCCCGCGGGACGAGGGTGCGACGAGAGAGGACGGGGCAGGGCGGCGGTCCGGAGGATCGCCGTGGCCCCGCTGAGCGCGAGGAGACGAGCATGGGCGGCGAGGTCATGACCGGGGCCGAGATGGTCATCCGGGCCTTCCAGGATCAGGGTGTCGATACGCTGTTCGGGTATCCCGGCGGCGCCGTACTGCCGATCTACGACGCGCTGTTCCACCAGAACGCCGTCAAGCACATCCTCGTCCGCCACGAGCAGGGTGCGGTCCACGCCGCGGAGGGCTATGCACGCTCCTCCGGCAAGGTCGGCTGCGTCCTCGTCACCTCGGGTCCCGGCGCCACCAACATCGTCACCGGCCTGACCGACGCCATGCTGGATTCGATCCCGCTGGTCTGCATCACCGGCCAGGTCCCGACGCACCTGATCGGCACCGACGCCTTCCAGGAATGCGACACAGTCGGCATCACGCGCCACTGCACGAAGCACAATTACCTGGTCAAATCGATCGACGACCTGCCGCGCATCCTGCACGAGGCGTTCTACGTCGCGGCGAACGGCCGGCCCGGCCCGGTCGTGGTCGACCTGCCCAAGGACATCCAGTTCGCCTCCGGCCTCTACGAGCGCCCCGAGATCGCGAGCCACAAGACCTACCGCCCGGCCGTGAAGGGCGATTCCGACCGGATCCGCGCGGCCGTCGAGCTGATGGCGACGGCGCGCCGGCCGGTGTTCTACACCGGCGGCGGCGTGATCAATTCCGGCCCGGAGGCCTCGCGCCTGCTGCGCGAGCTCGTCCGCGAGACCGGCTTCCCGATCACCTCGACCCTGATGGGGCTGGGCGCCTATCCGGGCACGGACGAGAAGTTCCTCGGCATGCTCGGCATGCACGGGACCTACGAGGCCAACCTCGCGATGCACGAGTGCGACGTGATGATCTGCGTCGGCGCCCGGTTCGACGACCGGATCACCGGCCGGCTCGACGCGTTCTCGCCGTTCTCCAAGAAGATCCACATCGACGTCGACGCCTCCTCGATCAACAAGGTCGTGAAGGTCGATATCGGGATCATCGGCGATTGCGGCTCGGTGCTCGCCGACATGCTGGAGGCGTGGCGCGCCCTGCCGTCGCGGCCCGAGCGGTCGAACCTCGACCCGTGGTTCCAGAAGATCGGCGCCTGGAAGGCGCGCGACTGCCTCGCCTACTGGCCGTCGGGCACGATCATCAAGCCGCAATACGCGGTCCAGCGCCTCTACGAGGCCTGCAAGGACCGCGAGACCTACATCACCACGGAGGTCGGCCAGCATCAGATGTGGGCCGCCCAGTACTTCAAGTACGACGAGCCGAACCGCTGGATGACCTCCGGCGGCCTAGGCACCATGGGCTACGGCCTGCCGGCCGCGATCGGCACCCAGCTCGCCCATCCGGACGGGCTGGTGATCGACATCGCCGGCGAAGCCTCGATCCTGATGAACATGCAGGAAATGTCGACGGCGGTTCAGTACCGGCTGCCGGTCAAGGTGTTCATCTTGAACAACGAGTACATGGGCATGGTCCGGCAGTGGCAGGAGCTGCTGCATGGCTCGCGCTACTCGCAGAGCTACTCGGAGAGCCTGCCGGACTTCGTGAAGCTCGCGGAGGCCTACGGCGCCAAGGGCATGCGCTGCGAGAAGCCGGGCGACCTCGACGGCGCCATCGCCGAGATGCTCGCCCATGACGGCCCGGTGATCTTCGACTGCATCGTCGACAAGACCGAGAACTGCTTCCCGATGATCCCGTCGGGCAAGGCGCACAACGAGATGCTCCTGTCCGACTACCTCGGCGAGACCGGCGTCGAACTCGGCGACGTGATCTCCGAGGAAGGCAAGATGCTGGTGTAACGGGCCGAGATCCCAGGACTGATCGCAACTATCCTGGTTTCAAAAGGTCGAGACCTTTTGCGGGTGCAGGGCTTAAGCCCCGCTGTCGGGCTCCGCCCCGACACCCCGCCGAAGGGCAAGCCCTTCGGAAATCCCGACGAGGACGAAGCCGGCCATGAACGCGATGAACACCCACTATCCCGACGCCGGCCGCGTCGAGCCGGTGAACCGGCACACGCTGGCCGTGATCGTCGACAACGAGCCCGGTGTGCTGGCCCGCATCTCCGGCCTGTTCTCCGGTCGGGGCTACAACATCGAGAGCCTGACGGTCTCGGAGACCGAGGAGGCGCGCCACATCTCGCGCATCACCATCGTCACCACGGGCACCAACGCGGTGATTGACCAGATCAAGGCCCAGCTCGACCGGCTGGTGCCGGTGCATCGGGTGGTGGACCTGACGCTCCAGGGCAACGCCCTCGAGCGCGAGATCTGCCTCGTGAAGGTGAAGGGCGAGGGCGAGCACCGCAGCGAGGCCCTGCGGCTCGCCGCCGCTTTCGGCGCCAAGACGCTGGATGCCACGCTCAACTCCTTCGTGTTCGAGCTGACCGGCGCCACCGAGGAGATCGACCGGTTCGTGCGGCTGATGAGCGTGATCGGGCTGGTGGAGATCTGCCGGACCGGTATCTCCGCGATGGGGCGCGGGGCGGAGCCGCTGTAGGAACCGGCGGCCCGAATCTGCTAGGATGCGCCGTCCCCGCAGGAGGCGGAGCGATGGAAGCCAAGGTGATTCGCTGGGGTGACGATTTCGCGGTCCGGCTGAGCAGCGCGGAGGCCGAGGAACTCGGCATCCGCGAGGGCGAGACTGTGGAGATCGTTTCGAAGCGCCCGGTTGCGCCGGAGCCGCAGCAATGGGCCGGCCGTCGCTATGTCGATGGCTTGCCGGTCTACACGCTCGAGGAGATGGTCGCCGAGATGCGCCGTCTGGGCCCGGATTTCGAGCCGCCGACGGTAGATTGGGGGCCGGATGTCGGCTCCGAGATCATCGATGACGACGATCCCCGCTAGCCTGTCGTTCCGGGCCGGAGATTTGATCCTGGTCGAGTTCGGTCCCGTCCGTGGTACCGAACAGGACGGCCGCCGGCCGGGATTGGTCGTCTCGGAAGCTTTGATGAACGACGCGACGCGCCGGGTCATCGTCTGTCCGATCACAAGCAACATCGAACCCTGGCCGACGAAAGTCATGCTTCCAGCCGGCCTGGCTGTGCGCGGCGCGGTGTTGACGGATCAGGTCCGCTCCATCGACCAGCGGGCGCGCATCCTGAGACGGCTCGGAGTCGCACCGGCCGCAGTTCTTGCCGAAGTTCGTCATCAGATCGCGAAATTGCTCGGGTTTTGAGGCAGGGTCGGCGTATGGAAGTCCTATGACCGCCCGCACCCTCTACTACGCCCCCGGCGCCTGCTCGCTGGCCGCCCACATCGTCCTGGAGGAATCCGGGCTGCCCTACGAGGGCATCAAGCTCGACCTTGCTGCGGGCGACCAGCGCCGGCCGGAATACCTCGCCATCAACGATCGCGGCCGCGTGCCGGCGCTCAGCGAGGACGGCTGGGTGCTCACCGAATGCGCCGCGATCCTGCGCCATATCGCCCGCTCCGTGCCGGAGAGGGGGTTGTGGCCCAAGGACCTGCGCGAGCAGGCCGCCGCGGACGAGTGGCTCGGCTGGCTCGCCTGCAACCATCACGTGACCTACGCCCATGTCCGCCGCCCGGAGCGCTACACGGACGACGAGGCCGCGTTCGACGGCATCAAGAGCAAGGCGGCCAACACCTACGCCGATCTCGCCACCATGACCGAGGTGCGCCTGTCGCACGGCGGCTGGGCGGTGAGCGGCCGTTTCAGCGTCGTCGACGCCTACCTGATGGTGTTCTGGTTCTGGGCCAACGGTCCGACCCTCCGCTTCGACATGGCCGGCTGCTTCCCGGCCTGGACCGCCCATGCCCGCCGGGTCGCCGAGCGTCCCGCCGTCCAGGCCGTGTTCGCCCGCGAAGGGCTGCCGCTTCCGCGCTGAAGTCGCCCGGTTGCGGCCCCCTTGCCGCGACAGCCGAATCGGCTTACTGAGCGTACCGTACGGTACGGTACGCTATCCCGAGACGATGCAGACCAGCGCCACAGCAGAGCAGGAAGCGCCCTCGGCACGCCAGCAGGCGGTGCTGGATGCCGTGCTCGGCTTGATGGTCGCGGATGGCGATCAATTGACCATGGATGCGGTCGCGCGCCGGGCGAGCTGCTCGAAGGAGACGCTCTACAAGTGGTTCGGCGACCGCGACGGCTTGCTCACCGCGACGGTGCGCTGGCAGGCCTCCCGGGTCCATGCCGGCTATGACGCCGCGCAGGTGCTCGACGGGGCGACCCTGCGCGAGCGCCTGCAGGATTTCGCCGTGACGTGGCTGGAGGTCATCTCCGGTCCGACGTCGGTCGCGCTGAACCGGATCGCCATCGCGCATGCCGGCTCGCACAAGAGCAACCTCGGCGGCATCGTCCTGGCGAACGGTCGCTTCGCCATCGGCGAGCGGGTCAAGCCCGTGCTGGAGGCGGGCCGGGCCGCCGGCCTGCTGACCTTCGCCGACAGCGAGGCGGCGTTCCGGACCTTCTTCGGCCTCGTCGGCCGGGATATCCAGATCCGACTCCTGCTCGGCGAGGCCCTCGACCTCGATGCAGATGAAATCCGGCGCGATGCGGGGCGCGCCGTGGAACAGTTCCTGGCCCTGTACGGCCAGGCGAAACCCTAACCTGAAGAGGAAACCGACATGCGGGTTTATTACGATCGCGACGCCGACCTGAACCTGATCAAGGGCAAGAAGGTCGCCATCGTCGGCTACGGCAGCCAGGGCCACGCCCACGCGCTCAACCTGCGCGATTCCGGCGTGAAGGACATCGTCATCGCGCTCCGCGAGGGCTCCGCCACCGCCAAGAAGGCGGAGCACGAGGGCTTCAAGGTCCTCTCGGTCGCCGAGGCCGCCAAGTGGGCCGACGTGGTGATGATGCTCACCCCCGACGAGCTCCAGGGCGACATCTACCGGGAGTCCCTCGAAGGCAACATGAAGCAGGGCGCCGCCCTCCTGTTCGCCCACGGCCTCAACGTCCACTTCAACCTGATCGAGCCGCGCAAGGATCTCGACGTCCTGATGGTCGCCCCGAAGGGCCCCGGCCACACGGTGCGCTCCGAGTACCTGCGCGGCGGCGGCGTGCCGACCCTGATCGCCATCGCGCAGGACGCGAGCGGCAACGCCCACGATCTCGGCCTGTCCTACGCCTCGGCCAATGGCGGCGGCCGCGCCGGCATCATCGAAACCACCTTCAAGGAAGAGTGCGAGACCGACCTGTTCGGTGAGCAGGCCGTTCTGTGCGGCGGCCTGGTCGAGCTGATCAAGGCCGGCTTCGAGACCCTGGTCGAGGCGGGCTACGCCCCCGAGATGGCCTATTTCGAGTGCCTGCACGAGGTGAAGCTGATCGTCGACCTCATCTACGAGGGCGGCATCGCCAACATGAACTACTCGATCTCCAACACGGCCGAGTACGGCGAGTACGTCACCGGCCCGCGCATCGTCACGCCCGAGACCAAGGCCGAGATGAAGCGCGTGCTCACCGACATCCAGTCGGGCACCTTCACCCGCAACTGGATGCTGGAGAACAAGGTCAACCAGACCTCGTTCAAGGCGACCCGCGCCAAGCTCGCCGCTCACCCGATCGAGGAGGTCGGCGCCAAGCTGCGCGGCATGATGCCGTGGATCTCCGAGAAGGCGCTGGTCGACAAGACCCGCAATTAATTTTTTCCGAATCCGCGGCCGGGCTTTGATCTGCCGCACCACAGGGGCCGGTCACGCGAAAGCGAGGCCGGCCCTTTCTTGTCCCGGTTGCCGACCTCGGGCATTTCCGGCGATACAGGCCGCAGCGGTTCCGCACGTATGAGGACCGGAGACGGCGGGGGAGGATACGCCATGGCATCGCTCTATTCGGACGCCCATCGGGCGCTGCAGACCGAGTTCGGCACGACCAAGCTCGCGGTGCGCCTGGACGAGGACTGGGTCCACGAGCGCATTCAGCCGGAGGAGAGCGCCTTCATCGGCTCCCGGGACATGTTCTTCCTGTCCACCGTCGATCCCGACGGGATGCCGACCGTCTCGTACAAGGGCGGCCCGCAGGGCTTCGTGAAGGTGCTCGACGAGAACACCCTCGTGTTCCCGGGCTTCGACGGCAACGGCATGTTCTACTCGATGGGCAACATCGAGGGGCAAGCCAAGGTCGGCCTGCTGTTCATCGATTTCGAGACCCCGCACCGGATCCGCGTCCAGGGCCACGCGACGCTGCTGCGCGACGACACCCTGATGGCCGAATACACCGAGGCCAAGTACCTGGTGAAGGTCGCGGTGACGAAGATCTGGGTCAACTGCCCGCGCTACATCCACAAGTACCAGAAGCTCGCGCAGAACAAGTACGTCCCGACCCCCGGCCGCGAGACCCCGCTCGCCGCCTGGAAGCGCCTCGACCTCGCCGGCGACGTGATCAGCGACGCCGACAAGGCCCGGGTCGCCAAGGAGGGCAAGCTGGAGGTTGCCGAATACGAGGCCCTGGTCGCCCGCGGCGAGGCCTGAGCCGCTCGCCTACGGGGCCTTCGCCACGATGAACACCCGCGGGAAGGCGAGCAGGCGCCGCCCGTCGCCGCGGGGCGGGTAGCCGGCGTCGATCGCGGCCTCGTAGGCGGCCAGGAACCCAGCCGTCTGGTCCGGGTCCAGCGGGTCGAGGAACGGGCGCAGCCCGGTGGCGCTCACCCAGTCCACGATGGCGGCGGCATCCGCCATCGGGTGGTGATAGGCGGTGCGCCAAACATCCACCGCGGCGGCCAGCGGCGCCAACAGGTCGTAATAGCCGGCCGGCTCCAGCATCCGGCCGAGCCGCCCGGCGACTGCCGGATCGCCGATCGCCCCGGCCCAGGGGCCGGCCGACGCGGTCTCGCGCATCAGGCGGTGCGACGGTTCGGCGAGGTTGTCGGGCATCTGCACGGCCAGCACGCCACCTGGGGCCAAGAGGCCGAACAGCCGGGGCAGCAGCGCCGGATGGTAGGGCAGCCATTGCAGCACCGCGTTGGCGTAGATCAGATCCGGCGCGCGCTCAGGCGCCCAGGTCGCGGCATCGGCCAGCGCGAAGGCGAGGCCGGGCAGGCGGGTCCGGGCGCTCTCCAGCATGGCGGGTGAGGTGTCGAGGCCGATCACCTCGGCCTCTGGGAAGCGCGCCGCGATCAGCGCCGTGGAATTGCCCGGCCCGCAGCCGAGGTCGTATGCGAGGCGCGGGGCAGTGAGCGGGATCCGGGCCAGGAGCTCAGCCGCCGGGCGGGTGCGCTCGTCCTCGAAGCGGGTGTAGAGGGCGGGGTTCCAATCAGCCATCGCGATCGCCCATCCCCGGTTCTCAGCAGCCGAGCTGGTCGGCCAGATCCGCCAGGTCCCGGGCCGCGTAGGTGACCGGGACTGCAGGCCCCGCCTCGCCGCCGCCCGGCCCGTGCTCGTGCGGCCTGGCGATATGGGCGGTGGACAGGCCATGGCTCGCCGCCGCCGTGAGGTCGTTCGAATGGGCGGCGACCATCACGGTCTCCCCCGGGGCGAAGCCGAACGCCGCCACCGCATCGCGGTAGAGCGCGGGCTTGGGCTTGTAGTCGCGGGAATAGCCGGCGCCCAGGATCGCGTCGAAGATCAGGCCGTTGCGCCGGGCGAGATCGGCCATCAGCCGGACGTGGCCGTTCGAGTTCGGCGCCAGGAGGTGTTTTTCGCGCAGCCGGCGCATGGCCTCCGGCACTTCGGGCCAGGCGTCGAGCCGGTGCCAGGCCTGGACCAGCTCCCGCCGCAGGTCCTCCGGGACGCCCGCGATACCGAATTGGGCCAGCACGTCGGGCAGCGATTCCGCCTGGAGCGTGTCGAGATCGACGAAGGGCCGCGCGCCGGAACGCACGGTCTCCATCGAGGGGTTGTAGCGGGCCCGCCAGGCATCCGCGAAGGCCCCGGCATCGAGGCCCGGCGCGAAGGGCGCCAGCAGCCGCGTGGCCTCGCGGGCGACACCGGAGCGCCAGTCGACCAGCGTCCCGAAGACGTCGAAGACCAGCGCCCGGACGGTCATCGCACCGTCTGAAGGCTGGGACCCCGGCGCACGAAGCCGACGATGTCCTTGACCGCATCCAGCGTCTGGGCCGCGATCGTCTCGGCCCGCCCCGCCCCGTCGGCCAGCACGGCGTCGATATGGCCGGGATCGGCGGTGAGCCGGCGCATCTCCCCGGCGATCGGCCCGAGGCTCGTCACCGCGAGGTCGGCGAGCGCCGGCTTGAAGGCCGAGAACTGCGCCCCGCCGAAGTCGCGCAGCACGTCCTCGCGGGTGATCCCGGCCAAAGCCGCGTAGATCCCCACGAGGTTGTCGGCCTCCGGCCGGTCCTTCAGCCCGGCGATCTCGGAGGGCAGCGGCTCAGGGTCGGTCTTCGCCCGGCGGATCTTCTGGGCGATGGTATCGGCGTCGTCGGTGAGGTTGATCCGGGAATTGTCGGACGGGTCCGACTTCGACATTTTCTTCGACCCATCCCGCAGCGACATGACTCGCGCCGCCGGGCCGCCGATCAGCGGTTCGGTCACGGGGAAGAACGCCTCGCCGTGACCGTGCGCCGCGATCGAGCTTCCGAAGTCGGTGTTGAACTTCTGGGCGATGTCCCGGGTCAGTTCCAGGTGCTGTTTCTGGTCCTCGCCCACGGGGACATGGGTCGCCCGGTAGGCCAGGATGTCGGCCGCCATCAACACCGGATAATCGTAGAGGCCGATGGAGGCGTTCTCCCGGTCCTTGCCGGCCTTCTCCTTGAACTGGGTCATCCGGTTCAGCCAGCCGAGGCGGGCGACGCAGTTGAACACCCAGGCGAGTTCGGCGTGCTGCGGCACCTGGCTCTGATTGAAGACGATGGATTGCGCGGGATCGATGCCGGCGGCCAGGAAGGCGGCCGTCACCTCGCGGATCTGGCCGCGCAGGGCCTCCGGGTCCTGCCAGACGGTGATCGCGTGCAGGTCGACCACGCAGTACAGGCACTGCGCGTCGCGGGCCTGCATCTCCACGAAGCGCTTCACCGCCCCGAGATAGTTGCCGAGGTGCAGGTTGCCCGTGGGCTGGACGCCCGAGAAGACCAATTCGGTGAACGCGGCCATCGGCGCCGATCCTGAGCAGCAGACATGCCGGGGCTCCGCGCCGGCCGGGCGCGCGGTTACTCGCACCGCTGATGCGGACGGGTCAAGGAGTGTCGCGTGACCGGCTCTCGCGCCGGGGGGCGGGCGCCGACCCACGGCCCCGCAGTTCCGGAACGGCCGCCGCGCCCCATCGGAATGCGCTGTGCGGCATCCGAGTACATGATATGAATTGGCGGTTTGAATTGATTCGCTGTCGAATTCTATCTGAATACAATATCTGGGGGACGCGATGCCATTCGCGCGCAGATTTCGCGGGGCCGCCGTGGCGTTCCTGACGATGCTGGCCGTTCCGGGGGCCCGGGCGCAGGCCACGCCCCCGGTCCAGGTCGATCAGGGCTTCCGCTGGGGCGACCGGGAGCGCCGGGCCTTCTACGTTCAGGATCAGGGCTCCGAACTGATGCCGCTCGCGTGGCTGAAAGCCCTGAAGCAGCGCGACGGGACGCCGTTCCTCGCCGGGAGTTTGTCGCGCTACGGCTATCTGCCCAACCCCGACAGCCGCGACGATCTGCCGATCGGCTTCACCTTCGCCGGGCCCGCCGGGGGCGAGATCGCGGGGATGAGCTGCGCCGCGTGTCACACCCGCCAGATCACCGTCGCCGGCAGGGCCTACCGGATCGACGGCGGCCCCGCGATCGTCGACTTCCAGACGCTCCTGAGCGATCTCGACGAATCCGTGGGCGCGGTCGTGGCCAGCGAGACCGCGTTCCAGCCCTTCGCGCAGACGGTGCTCGGCGCCGGGGCCGGTGAGCCCGGCGCGGTCCAGAACCTCCTCGTCGTCGCGCGGTCCTGGTACGACCGCTACCATACGCTGATGGCGCGGGCGCTGCCGACGACGCCCTGGGGGCCGTCGCGCCTCGATGCGGTCGGGATGATCTTCAACCGCGTCACGGGGCTCGACATCGGCCTGCCGCCCGGCACCATGATCCCGGACAACATCCGGGCGGCGGACGCCCCGGCACGCTATCCCTTCCTCTGGAACGCGCCGATCCAGGATCGGACCCAGTGGCCGGGCTTTGCCGCGAACGGCAACGACACCCTCGCCCTCTCCCGCAACCTCGGCCAGGTGCTCGGCGTGTTCGGTCGGTTCCATCCCCGTCCGGACGCGTTCAAGATCCTGACCGGATACGACTACCTCAGCGACAATTCGGCGAATTTCAACGGTCTGCGGCTGCTCGAGGACTGGGTCAAGGCGATCGGGCCGCCGCGCTGGCCCTGGAGCCTGCAGATGACCCTGGTTCGGCAGGGCGCGGCGATCTTCGCGCGGCCGGAAGCCCAGGGCGGCTGCAAGAACTGCCACGGGCCGGAGCCGGGCGCCCATTGGCCCCTCGAAGCAGAGACCTGGAAGACCCCCGTCAAGGATGTCGGCACCGATTCGCGCGAGCACGGGGTCATGCAATGGCGGGCCAAGAGCGGCATCCTGACCGGCGCCCAGATCCCCGTCGTCCAGTCGACACCGCTGCGGGCCGAGAACGAATGCAGCTTCAGCATCCTGGCCAATGCGGTGACCGGTTCGATCATCCAGAGCTTCCCGCCGTTCCTGATCGCCGGGCCGCCCCCGATGCCCGGGATGGCCGCCCTACGCCTCGACATCCTGGCCTTGCCGCCGAAGCTGCGGCCCCTCGCCGAGGCGTTCCCCCAGGCCGCGACGGGGGACGGGAGCTGTGTCCCCGGTGTTCCGGCCGGGACCTACCCCTACGAGGCACGGGTGCTCGAAGGGATCTGGGCGGCCGCGCCCTACCTGCACAACGGCTCGGTGGCGACGCTCGCGGATCTCCTGAAGAAGCCCGATCAGCGCCGACAGGCCTTCAAGGTCGGGCCGAACTACGACATCGACGCCGTCGGTCTCGCGGAGGACCAGACGCTGTTCGACTACACGCTGAAGACGACGGATTGCACCGACCGGAATTCCGGCAACAGCCGATGCGGGCACGAGTACGGCACGGACCTCTCGGCCGACGAGAAGAAGGCGCTCCTCGAATACCTGAAGTCACTCTGACGGCGCGCAGGCTCGCTCACGGCTCCCGCATCGCCGGCGCACTCGGGCACAGGTCGACCAGGACGCAGCGCCCGCAGGCCGGCCGGCGGTGGTGGCAGACCTGCTGGCCGTGCAGCATCAGGATCTCGTGATTGTCGTAGAGATCCTGCGCGCTCCAGTCCGCCGGCAGCTGCGCCCGCAGGATCGCGTGTGCCGGGCCGACATCGACCCGGGGACCGATCAGCCCGAGGCGCTGCGCGACCCGGTGGTGGTGGCTGTCAACCGGCAGGGCCGGCATCCGCAGGGTCGAGAACGACAGCACGGCCGCGCTGGTCTTCGGCCCGACCCCCGGGATCGCCTGCAGCCACGCCCGCGCGGCTTCCACCTCCAGGCCGGCCAGGAAGGCGAGATCGAGGGTGCCGCACCGGTCGCGCAGGGCGCGGAGTACGTCGCGGAGGCGCGGGGCCTTCAGTTCCGGCCAGGTCACGCCCGCGATGGCCGCCTCGATCTCCGGCACGTCGGCGTCGATGAGCGCCGCCCAGTCCGGAAACCGCGCGCGCAGGGCCTTGAAGGCGCGCCCGGACTCGGCGTTGCGGGTCCGGTGCGACAGGAGCGAGGAGACGAGTTCGCTTACTGGATCGAGGCTGTGGAAGTACGGGATCGGGCAGCCATAGACCGGGGAGAGCCGCGCGTGGACGACGAGCGCCTTCTCGGCCAGAGCGGGATCCGCGACAGTGGAGGCCGCCTTGCGGCGCGGACGCGGGACGGTCTCGGTTCTAAGGTCGGCGGTTGGCATGCAGGGCGAATCCGCGAGCGGACGCCGCTGTTCCTGCCGGGGCGCAGCAGCGGCGATCTGTCCGATCAAGCCGCTCCGGTTCCGGCATCGGGCGATCGTGAGCCGTGGATCTCCCTCCCCCTCCGCCCACGGCTACGATCGAAACCTGCGCAGTCCGCAGCTCGGCCGGGGAGGGAGGGCGCGCGGCCGCTCTGAACCGCAGCGCCCGTCGACGGGATAGCTCCACCACGCCGGAAGATCTGCCGAGACCTACTTCACCAGGGCGTAGATGTTCACGTCGAGGTTGTCGTCGGTGCTGTCGTTGAGGTCGGTGGCGTATTCCTCGACGAACCGGTCCTGCACCACGATGTCCTTGGCATCGAGATAGGCGGTCAGGGTCTCGTAGGTGCCGTCGATCGACTCGTAGGACCCCTTGTGGGCAAAGCGCAGGGCCTTGCCCGACGGGGTCGTGCCGAAGCGCAGCCCGTCGGAATCGGCAGGCGCCGGGTTCGGCGCCGCCGCCACCGGGATCATCGCCTCGAACTCGAAGCCGTCATCGTCCGTACGGGTGAAGACCGCGAGCGGCCGGCCCGCCGGCGCGACGCCGAGCTTGGCGAGATCCGCCTCGATCCGCGCGAAGGCCTGCTTCAGGCTCGGCACCGCCTCCTCCCACTTGGTCTTGCCCGAGAGGATCGCGGCCGGCTTGGCGGGCAGCGTGACCTCGTCGACGTCGCCGGGATCGCCGGGCTTGTCGACCAGGGTCGGCCGGGCGGGCGTCCCCGCGGCGGTCTGGCCGGCGGGCGGGGGGGCGACCGATTGTTCCGGCGCGGGGGCCGCGCTCTTCCCCGGATCGGGCACCGGATTCGGTGCGGTCGTCGTGGGCAGCGGATTGGTCTGGGCCGGTGCCGGCGCGGTGGAGGGGGGCGGAGCGGCCTGCTGTGCGGCGAGCGGGCCGGCGGCGAGCATCAGGGCGGCCGAGAGGGCGACGAGCGGACGAAGGCGGATCACGGGGGCGCTCCGGTCGAGGCCCGGCGGAGGATCGCGCGAGCTCCCGCCGGCTAACCTAGTGGCGAAAGGGGAAACCCGCGAGGGCGCCGCGGACGAGAGCCGCGGGTGCGGCGCATCTGCCACGCCGCCGGACCCCTCGCGCCGGAGCGGTGCTTTTGCGATATAGCGGCCCCTCCCTCGCCCCGCGGGACCGCATGAGCGCACTCGCCCACAGACGCTTCCTGAAGATGCACGGCGCCGGCAACGCGATCGTGGTGCTGGACCTGCGTGGCTCCACCGCGTCGGTCCGTCCCGGGGAGGCGCGGGCGATCGCCCGGGATCCGGGCTCCAGCTTCGATCAGCTCATGGTGCTGCACGATCCCGTGAGCCCGGGCACGGACGCCTTCGTGCGGATCTACAACACCGACGGCTCGGAATCGGGGGCCTGTGGCAACGGCACCCGCTGCGTCGCCTACGCGATGCTCGACGATCCGGCCATGGCCCGCCCCGCCGAGGGCGGCCGGCTGACCCTTGAGACCGCCGCGGGTCTCCTCGGCGTGCGCCGCATCTCCGAGCGCGCCTTCACGGTCGATATGGGCCGGCCGCGGCTCGCCTGGGACGAGATCCCCCTGTCCGAGCCGTTCCCCGATACCCGGCGGATCGAACTCCAGGTCGGCCCGATCGACGATCCGATCCTGCACTCGCCGGGCGTCGTCAACATGGGCAATCCGCACGCGGTGTTCTTCGTGGCGGCCGACCCGGATTCCTACGACTTCGCCCGCATCGGCCCGATGCTGGAGAACCACCCGCGCTTCCCCGAGCGCGCCAACATCTCGATCGCGCAGGTCACCGGATACGAGGCGATCAAGCTCCGCGTCTGGGAGCGCGGGGCCGGGCTGACGCTGGCCTGCGGCACTGCCGCCTGCGCCGCCGTCGTGGCGGCCTCGCGGCTCAGGATGATCGGCCGGCAGGCAAGCGTCGCGCTCCCCGGCGGCGACCTGTTCGTGGAATGGCGTGCCGACGACCACGTCCTGATGACCGGCCCGGTCGCGCTCGTCGCCGAGGGGACCCTGGCGCCGGAGCTGTTCGCCGGCGCGGCCTGATGGCGGTCGAGACCCTCACCTTCGGGTGCCGCCTCAACACGGTCGAGTCCGAGGCTTTGAAGGTCCACGCGGCGGCGGACGGCCGCGACCGGGTGGTGGTGAACACCTGCGCGGTCACGGCCGAGGCCGGCCGGCAGGCCCGCAAGGCGATCCGCCGGATCGCCCGGGAGCGGCCGGGCACCGAGATCGTGGTCACAGGCTGCGGCGCCGAGGTCGAGACGGCGGCCTACGCGGCCATGCCCGAGGTCGCGCGCCTCGTCGGCAATGCCGAGAAGCTCCGGCCGGAGGGCTGGTCGGCGGTGGCGACGGGGCCGGGCGCCGTGATGGCGGCGCGTGCGGCCGAGCCGACGCGAATCTCTGCGATGGCCGGGCATACCCGGGCCTTCGTGCCGGTGCAGAATGGCTGCGACCATCGCTGCACCTTCTGTGTGATTCCCTTCGGCCGTGGCCCGTCCCGCTCGGTGCCGGCGGCCGATGTGGTCGCCCACGTGGAGACGATCGTGGCGCAGGGCGGCCGCGAAATCGTCCTCACCGGCGTCGATCTCACCGCCTACGGCCGCGACCTTCCCGGGGCGCCGCTGTCCCTCGGTGGCCTCGCGCGGCAGATCCTGCGGGCCGTGCCGGACCTCCCGCGCCTACGCCTCTCCTCCATCGACTCCGTGGAGGCGGACGACGCCCTGCTCGGCGCAATCGCCGAGGAGGAACGGCTGATGCCGCACCTGCACCTGTCCCTCCAGGCCGGCGACGACCTGATCCTCAAACGCATGAAGCGTCGGCACAGCCGCGCCGACGCGATCCGGTTCTGCGAGACCGTGCGGCGGCTGCGCCCGGATATCGTGCTCGGTGCCGACCTGATCGCGGGTTTTCCGACGGAGACCGAGGCGCAGTTCGCCCGCTCCCTCGACCTCGTGGCGGAATGCGGCCTGACCCACCTGCACGTCTTCCCGTACTCGCCCCGCCCCGGGACGCCGGCGGCGCGCATGCCGCCGGTGGCGCCGGACGCGATCCGGGATCGCGCGAGCCGCCTGCGCGCGGCCGGCGCCGACGCCCTACGCCGGCACCTCGATGGGCAGGTCGGGCGCCGGGTGACGGTCCTGGCCGAACGCGGCGGCATCGGCCGCAGCCCGGATTTCACGCCGGTGCGCCTCGCGGTCGAGACGCCCCCCGGGACGTTCCACGACGTTCGTATCGCTTCTCACGACGGCGCGCGGTTGATCGCGGCCTGAGGCTCCATCGCCGTCAGGGCGGCGGCGATGTGCGGCGGCGGCGGCGCGGTGACCGTGATCGCGTCCCGCTTCGGGTAGAGCGGGATCGTCAATGTGCGCGCGTGGAGGTAAAGGCTGCCGCCGCGCGGGCCGCTCCCGTAGATCGGATCCCCGACGATCGGCCAGCCCGAGGCGGCGCAGTGGACCCGGAGCTGGTGCGTGCGGCCGGTGACCGGCTTCAGCTCCAGCCATGTCCGTCCCCCGGCGCGCCCGAGGACGCGCCAATGGGTCAGCGCTGGGTCGCCCGCCGGGTCGGCCTTCATCCACCAGGAGCGCGGGTCGTCCGAGCGGCGCGCCAGCGGCAGATCGATGCGGCCGCTCGCTTCCGCCGGGCCGCCCTCGACGAGCGCCCAGTAGGTCTTGTCGACGGCGCTGCCGGAAAAGAGCTTGCCGAGCCGGGCCAGCGCCTTGGCGTGGCGGCCGAGCGCGAGGCAGCCGGAGGTGTCCCGGTCGAGCCTGTGCGCGGCCTCGGGGCGGCGCGGCAGGCCGAACCGCAGAGCGTCGAGATGGTCGGTCAGCGTCTCGCCGCCGCGGGGCCCGGGATGGACCGGCAGGCCCGCCGGCTTGTCGATGACGAGCAGCAGGGCATCGCGGTAGAGGAGGCGGGCGCCTATGTCGAAGGCGTTGGGCATCCGGACCGGCTAGAGGGTCGGCGCCGGGTCGGCAAGGTGGGGCGAGGACGAGGTTTCATGGCGAGCGAGGACAAGCCCGGCTGGTTCGGACGCCTGTTCGGGCGCAAGGGCCCGGACGCGGCCGAGGAGAAGCCCGAGGCGGACCTGCCCGCGGAGGCGGCCTCGCCCTCCGAGGGCCAGCCCGACTTCGCCACCGGCGCGGAGGATGTCGCGCATCTCCCGATGCCGCACGAGGAGAACGCGGCCCCGCTCCCGGACGTGGTCGAGGGTGCGGATCTGCTGCCGATCGCGGGCGAACCCGAGCATCCACCCGCCGGCACGGCCGGCGACGCCCCCGAGCACGGGGCCAACCCGGTCGATACCGGCGGCGCGGCCCGGGAGCCGGCTGTGGAGCCCGCCCCCGACATCCAGCCCGTCGACAGCGCCGCGGCGCTCGCCCACGATGCCGGCGCGGGGCCCGACCGCGAGCCGGAGGCCAAGGGCTGGTGGAGCCGGCTTACCTCCGGGATGAAGCGGACCTCCTCGGCGCTCTCCGAGCGGGTCACGGGCCTGTTCACCAAGCGCAAGCTCGACGCCACGACCCTCGAGGATCTGGAGGATGCCCTGATCCAGGCCGATTTCGGCCTCGAGACCGCGATGCGGATCTCGGAGGCGGTGGGCAAGGGCCGCTACGAGAAGGGCATCTCCCCCGACGAGGTGCGGGCGATCCTGGCGACGGAGGTCGAGCGGGCGCTGGAGCCGGTGGCGGTGCCCCTCACCGTCGACACGGCGAGAAAACCGTTCGTGATCCTCACGGTCGGGGTGAACGGGGCCGGCAAGACCACGACGCTCGGCAAGCTCGCCTCGAAGCTGCGGGCGGAGGGGCGGACCGTGATGCTCGCGGCCGGCGACACGTTCCGGGCGGCGGCGGTCGAGCAGCTCAAGGTCTGGGGGGCGCGTACCGGCACGCCGGTGGTGAGCGGCGCTCAGGGCGCAGACGCCGCCGGGCTCGCCTTCGACGCCCTCAAGCAGGCGGGCGCCGCCGGGACCGACGTGCTCCTGATCGACACCGCCGGCCGGCTCCAGAACAAGGCCGGGCTGATGGCGGAGCTGGAGAAGATCGTGCGTGTGCTGCGCAAGCAGGATCCCGACGCCCCGCACGCGACGCTCCTCGTCCTCGACGCCACGGTCGGCCAGAACGCCCTCTCGCAGGTGGAGCTGTTCTCGCAGGCCGCGCCGGTGTCAGGTCTGGTGATGACCAAGCTCGACGGCACCGCCCGGGGCGGCATCCTGGTGGCGCTGGCGGCCAAGTTCGGCCTGCCGGTGCATTTCATCGGCGTCGGCGAGGGTGTGGAGGACCTGGAGCCGTTCGCGGCCCGGGACTTCGCCCGGGCGATCGCCGGGCTGGAGAAGGATTAGGCAACCGCCCGCAGCACGTCCGTCCGGGCGAAATCCTCGCCCTTGAACAGGAGCGGCGCGTTGAGCGACCGGGCGAGCGCGTAGGCGAAACAATCGCCGAAGTTGAGGCCGGCCGGATGCCGACCCTTGCCGTAACGGGCAAAGGCATCGGCGGCGATCTGAGCGAGTCTGTGGTCGACGGGCAGTACCGTGATGCCGCGTGCGACAATCCAGTCGTCGAGCACCATGCGTCCCCTCGGCACGCGCGAGGCGACGATCGCACATTCCAGATAGGTCGCCGCTGCCATCGCGGGAGCTGTTGCGAGCGCCAATACGCCGGAGAGTTGCTCAGCGTCGGGTTCCCGACGCAGGATCGCGATGAAGGCCGACGAGTCGACGACGATCACGTCGGGAGACCCTGCTCGTCATACGCAAGGATCTCATCGATCGGCCGCGGATCCGCGAGCGGACTGGCGTTAAGGCCACGGCGCATCGCCTCATCGGCCTCCAATCCCTGGGCGATGCGGCGTCCCACGTCATCTCTCAGCCGCTTCCGCTCACGCCTGAGCAACGCCAGCAGCAGATCCGGCGCCGGCTGTCGGGTCTCCGCCGCGAGGTCGGTGAGCAGCGCCTCGACCTCGGCGTTCTCGATGATGATGGACATCGCGCGCCCCGCGTTACACACACCCCGACGAATCCAGTCCGGTGCCGCAGCCTAGCGCGGGCGCCGCATCCGAGCCAACCAGAGCGCATGCAGATCGAATCCGTCCCCCCGCGCCGCCATCTGGCGCCCCTCGTGAAGCTGGCGCTGGAGCTCGGGCCCCTGGTGCTGTTCTTCCTGGGCAACGCCTACTCGGAAAAATTCGGCGTGGCCCCGGACCAGAAGCTGTTCGTGGCCACCGGCGTGTTCATCGCGGCGACGGTGGTGGCGCTGGCGATCCATTACGTCCTGATGCGGCGCCTGCCGATCATGCCGCTCGTGTCCGGCGCCGTGGTGGTGGTGTTCGGCGGTCTGACCGTGGCGCTGCAGGACAAGACCTTCATCATGGTCAAGCCGACCATCGTGAACGCCCTGTTCGGCGCCGTGCTGCTCGGCGGCCTCGCCTTCGGACGGCCGCTCCTGTCGGTGGTGCTCGATTCGATGTTCAGCCTCACCGAGGAGGGCTGGCGGAAACTCACCCTCCGCTGGGGCCTGTTCTTCTTCGTCCTGGCGGCCTTGAACGAGGTCGTGTGGCGTACCCAGACCGAGGATTTCTGGGTCAACTTCAAAGTGTTCGGCATCATGCCGCTCACCGTGCTGTTCGCCCTCGCGCAGACGCCGCTCCTCACCCGCTACGAGCGCAAGGATCCGCAGCCGGGCGCTTAGAGCTGGTTCCGATCGCGCTTCAATCGCAGCCGGTTCTCAGCCTTCGTTGTGACGCGCTCTCGTGCGCCGAACCGGGGCCCAGTCCGGCGGAGAGCGCTCGAGGCGCTACTGCGCCGCCGCGACCTTGCCGGCGGCCCGGATCCGCGTGAGCACGCTGGCGAAATTCTCGGGCGTGAGGATCCCGACCAGCTTGTCGCGGATCACGCCGTCCGGCCCGATGATGAAGGTCTCGGGCACGCCGTAGACGCCGAAATCGATCGCCGCGCGCCCGCTGGCATCGGCTCCCACCGCGCTGAACGGCACGCCGTGCCGGGCGAGGAAGCGCTGTCCGGCCTCCGGGCTCGGCTCCTTGTAGTCGATGCCCACGAGGCGGATGCCGGGCTCGCGGGCGAGCCGCATCAGCATCGGGTGCTCCACCTGGCAGGGGGCGCACCACGAGGCGAAGACGTTCACCACCGTGATCTGCCCCTTCAGGTCCGCGCTCGACAGGCCCGGTACCGCCGCGCCCGAAGCGGCGAGCCCTGGCACGGCGGGCAGGTCGAAGCGCGGCACCGGCCTGCCGATCATCGCGGAGGGCAGGGCGGCCGGGTCGACCCCGGAGCGCAGGCGCAGGAACAGCACGGCCGCCAGCGCCGCGAAGGCGAGGGCCGGCAGGATCAGCAGCAGGGACCGGCGGACCGGCGGCGGCCGCTCCGCCGTCTCGTCGAGCGGCGCGGTCATCGCCGGTCCTCGCCGAAGCCCTTCAGGGCCCGGACTTGCGCCCGCCGGTCGCGGATCGCGTTCCCGATGAGGGCGACCATCACCAGGGCCGTGAAGGCATAGGCGCCGAGGATGAAGCCGCCGTGAGACCCGAGATCCATCGCGGCGCTCCTAGACCGGTTGTCCGACCGGCAGCCCGGCCGGCTGCGGCGCGATGCGGGGCTGGGTGCGGTCCAGGCGCTCGGCCTCGCGGATCGTCAGCGTCCGCACCCGGCGGCGCATGATCTCGGTGCGCATCGCGTAGAGGTGGAGGGTCGTGCCGCCGAGGGTCGCGGCGGCGATCATGATCAGCAGGGGGTACAGCATCGAGGGATCGATGGTCGAACCGCCCATGCGCAGGATCGAGGCCGGCTGGTGCAGGGTCGACCACCAGTTCACTGAGAATTTGATGATCGGCAGATTCACGGCGCCGACCAGCGTCAGGATCGCCACCGCCCGCGCGGCCCGGTTCGGGTCCTCCAGGGTCCGCCAGAGGGCGATGATCCCGCAATAAATCAGCAGCAGGACCAGCATCGAGGTCAGCCGCGCGTCCCAGACCCAGTAGGTGCCCCACATGGGCTTGCCCCAGAGGGAGCCGGTCACGAGGCAGATCAGCGTGAAGGCCGCGCCGATCGGCGCCGCCGCGCGCTGGGCGACGTCGGCCAGCGGGTGGCGCCAGACCAGGGTTCCGATCGCCGACAGGCTCATGGCCCCGTAGAAGAACACGCCGAGCCACGCCGCCGGGACGTGGATGTACATGATCCGCACGGTCTCGCCCTGCTGGTAGTCCGGCGGGACCACGAAGAAGGTCTGGTACAGGCCCACGGCCAGCACGGCGAGCGACAGGGCCGTGAGCCACGGCACCAGGGCGCCAGACCAGCGCATGAAATGGCCGGGATTCGACAGGCGGGTCCAGAGGGAAGGCGTCATCGCGGCTGCGGTCTCGGACATCGTGACCGCCGGTCTACCCTAGGGTGCGGTGCAGCAACAATGCGGCCTTTCCCGCACCTGTTCACAGTGCCGCGCGGCCGGCGATAGACCGGCGGCGCGGGTACGCCGCGCCGGCCAGCCCTTGCGCGCGTCGGGAGGATTGGGCATATAGACGTGAACAAAAAGAGAACGGAAGACCGTCGCCGCACATAGCTGTGGATGACGCGGCATCCTCTCGCCGGAGCGAGCCCATGCGAACCGCCGACAAGCAGATCGCCGACATCCTCGTCCGCTACGGCGAGCCCTTCGGGGGCAATGTCTGGCGCGTCCAGGGAACGGCCGTGATCTACCACAAGACCCTGGAGCGCATCGCCGCCCAGGCCGGGATCGTGTTCGAGCCGCCGACCGTCATCCGCGCCGAGCGCGACGAGGCGGTGCTCCTGGTGACCGGACGCCTGCCCGGCACCAAGCCCGGCCCCGCGCGCGTCGAATGGTCGATGGGCGAGGCCCTGGTCAACGTGAACTACCGCGTCTCGGGCAAGCAGGCGGCCTACGTCTACGCCATGGCCGAGAAACGCGGGAAAGACCGCGTCATCCTCAAGCTGATCGAGCTCCACGGGCTCGTCTACTCCGAGGAGGAGGCCGACGAGTTCCGCGCCCACCAGATCCCCGTCCGGGCCGTGGACGAGGATTTCGAGGAGACCCCGGCCTTCGATGCGATCACCGAGGCGGAGGGCGATCTGAAGCGCCGCATCGACGAGGCCGGCACGATCAACGCGGTCACCGACCTGATGCTGGACGGAGCCACGCAGGCCGTCCTCGCCACGATGCCCGCCGGCACCCGCGACGAGGTCCGCGACTACGCCAAGGCGCGCCTCGTGGCGCTCGGCTGGCCGAAGCGCTCCGGCCGCCGCAGCGCCGCCTGACCCCCATTCCCAACCGCAGGAGACCGCCATGCATCGCGCGACGCGCCACCGCACCCTGAAGGCCCGCCGGGACGCCCACCGGGGCTGGAGCATCGAGACCCTGTCGTACAGCCCGACGCGGATCGTCCGGCTGGGGACCGAGAAGGTCGCGATCCTGTTCCCCCCGGCGGAGCCGGGCGCCGGCTGGCAGCTCTACCCGCATCCCGACACGTTCCCCGGGCTCAACTTCGAGGGTCTGCCGGCACCCTTGCGGCCGGAATTCCTGGCCTTCCCGGACCTCGCGGAGGTCGAGCGCTTCCTCGGTATAGCTGATGCCGCGCCGACCGCCCTCGCGGCATGAGGATACCGGTCAAGGCTTGGGCCAGGGCGCACCCCGGTGGAGCGCCTCGGCCTCGGGGGTGAACGCCCCGTCCGGCCCGTGCAGCACGAGGGGCGGTAGCAGGCTCAGGCCGGCGCGGCTCCCCTTGGTGGCGGCGATCAACACGCGGATCGCCGGGGCCTCGGCCCGGGCGTGGACGGGTCGGATCGTCAGGGCGCCGTAGCGCCCCCGGAGCGCGTCCAGGCAGGCGGGGAGCGCGTCGGCCCGGTGGATCAGCCCGAGCCGCCCCCCCGGCCGGAGGATCGCCGTGCAGGCGCGGATCCAGGCATCCAGGCTCCCCGCCGGGAAGGTGTGGGCCGCGGCGCGCTCGGGATGCGGCGAGGTGCGATGCGTGCTGGCCTCGAAGAAGGGCGGGTTGGTCAGGACCACGTCGAACCGGTCCGGCAGCAGGCCGGCGGCGCGGCGTTCGGCCGCGGGCAGAAGGACGTCGGCCTCGATGACGTCGGCGTCGATCCCGTTGAGCGCCGCATTCGCCCAGGCCGTCTCGGCGAGGCCGGGGTCGCGCTCGACCAGGGTCGGCCGGAGCCCCGGCGCCAAAGCCGCGCAGCCGAGGCCCACCGCCCCGGTTCCGGCACCGACATCGCAGAGCCGGCAGCCGGCGGCCGGCACCAGCAGCCGGGCGAGCAGCACCGCGTCGGTCCCGGCCCGGTGCGCCCCCCGGGGCGGCTGGTGGAGCCGCAGGATCCCGCCCAGGACGGCGTCCGGCGGTTCCGTCACGGCTGGCGCAACTCGTGGGCGAGGCCGGCATCGCCGAGCAGGCGCCGGGCCTGGGCCTCGTGGTCGCGCGGGACCAGGAGGCGCTGGCCGAACACGCCGATCGAGCCCTCCATCAGGCTCATATGGCTGTCGGCCACGAGGACCGGGATTTCGGCCGCTTCGAGGATCGTGCGGGCGAACCCGATCAGAACGACATCGTTGGCCCGGATCAGCTCGATCATGATGATCCCCCGATGGGCCCTGGGTTTTCAGCCGGCGATTTCGCCGCGCCGGTTCCGCGTCCGCGCCGCCCCATATCCAATGGGAGCCGATGTTGCGGCGCCGCGGGGCCCGTGCGAAGGGATCGCCCGCCGCCCGGGGCGGAACCGGACTGGAGGTTGCGGATCTTGGGTATTGCCCTCTCCATCGAGAATCCGAAGCCCGAGGCGGAGGCGGGGCTGAACGACCTCGTCGCGCTGGTGGCGGACGGCATGGCGCGGGTCAACACCACGATCCTGTCGCGGACCGGCTCGGACGTGGCGATGATCCCCGAGGTCGCCAACCACCTGATCGCCTCCGGCGGCAAGCGCCTGCGTCCGATCCTGACGCTCGCCTGCGCCCGGCTCTGCGGCTACGCGGGGGACGCGGACGGGGACGTGAAGCTCGCCGCCAGCGTCGAGTTCATGCACACCGCGACGCTCCTGCACGACGACGTGGTCGACGAGAGCGACATGCGCCGCGGCCGGGTCGCCGCCCGGATCAAGTGGGGCAACGAGGCCTCGGTGCTGGTCGGCGATTTCCTGCTCGGCCAGGCCTTCCGGATGATGGTCGAGGTCGGCTCCCTGCGGGCGCTCGACATCCTCTCGGCCGCCGCCACGGTGATCGCCGAGGGCGAGGTCATGCAGCTCACCAACGCCAAGAACCTGGAGACCGACGAGGCCGCCTATCTGGCGGTGATCCGCGGCAAGACCGCCGAATTGTTCGCCGCCGCCTGCGAGGTCGGGCCGGTGCTCGCAGCCCGGCCGGAGGCGGACCAGGCGGCCGCCCGCGCCTACGGGATGAATCTCGGCATCGCGTTCCAATTGATCGACGACGTGCTCGATTACGGCGGCACCTCGGCGGAACTCGGCAAGAACGTCGGCGACGACTTTCGCGAGGGCAAGATCACCCTGCCGATCGTGCTCGCCTACCGCCGGGGTAGCGAGGGCGAGCGCGGCTTCTGGCGGCGTACCCTGCAGCAGGGCGAGATCCGGGACGGCGATCTCGAGACCGCCCTCGACCTGCTCCAGCGGCACGGCGCGCTCCAGGAGACCGTGGCCCGCGCCCATGATTACGGCGCCCAGGCCCGGGCGGCCCTCGACGTCTTCCCGGAGGGCCCGGTGAAGGCCGCCCTCGTCGGCGCCGTGGAGTTCTGCGTGGCGCGGGCGCGCTGAGACGGCGCCTCACGGCTCCCGCGTCGACTGCCCACCAATCCCCGCCCTCGTACCGGCAGCCGTCATCCGGCGCCGTATGGAGGTCGAGCGACCGCGCCGCCGGCAGCCGCCGCCCAGCGCTGGCCGCGTTGTCTCCGCCTCCAGCCGATCCGGGAGGCTGATGGAGACCGGTGAGCCCACGAAGCGCACAGGCCATACGCATTGACCGCAAAGCGTCACGGGTCCCGCGGGACGGCGGCGGAGGCCGCGGCGATGTCGGCGTCGGCGGAGGGCCCCGAGACCCAAGCCGCATAGAAGCGCCGAAGCTTGGCGCTGCGTGCGTTCGAGTCGTGCGGGTTCATCATCGAAAGGCCCCCTGACGGTCGAACCATCCGGCGTTCGATGCGTCAACGCGCCGCGGGGCGGGACAGCGCTTCGGCCAGCGCCGGCGCCAGCCCGCGCAGCTCTTCGAGGTGCGCCGCGGTCAGCGAGCCCAGCAGCGCCTCTGCGCGGGGCGTGAGCGCCAGGACGCTCCGGCGCCGATCCTCGGCGTCCCGGGTCTTGGTCAGCAATCCGCCCTCGACCATCCGGGCGACCAGCTCGGCGGCGGTGTGGGGCGCGATGAGCAGTTGCTCGGCCAGCAGCCCGACCGTGGCGGGGGCGCGTCCGGCCTGGCCGGCCAGGGTCAGCAGCGCCTGATGCTGCTGCGGCGGCAGCCCCGCCCGGGCGGCCGCGGCCTCGCTGAAGGCCAGGAAGCGCCGGAGGCGGAAGCGGAAATCCGCCAGCGCCCCGTATTGCTCCGCCGACAGCGTCTCGGTTCCCGGTGCATCCGCAGCCATCGCAGCCCTCAAACGTCTCGGGCAGGCCTACCCGCCGATCGGACCCTGGAATATATCGTATCACGATATAAATGGGGGGTCTGCGGGAAGGAGATCCGAATGAGCGGCGGGACCGAGTTCGAGCGTGGCGGCGACGGGCCGGCCCGCCGGGCGCTGGGGGATTTCAGTGCCGATCGGCGGGTGGTGACCCTGGCCGGAATGGCGGCCATCACCGGCACGGCGGCGAGCGGCACGGCTTGGCTCTTGCTCACGCTCATCGGCCTGGTCACCAATCTCGCGTGGTACGGCCGCCTCGACACGTCGCTCACGTCCCTGGCCGGCGTCGCGCCAAGCCCTTGGACGGTGGCGATCCCGGTGATCGGCGCGCTGATCGTCGGTGCCATGGCGCGCTACGGCTCCGAGAAGATTCGCGGCCACGGCATCCCGGAGGCCATGGAGGCGATCCTGATCGGCGGCAGCCGGATGTCGCCGCGGGTGGCGGTGCTCAAGCCGCTCTCGTCGGCCGTGGCGATCGGGACCGGCGGGCCGTTCGGCGCGGAGGGCCCGATCATCGTCACGGGCGGGGCGGTCGGCTCCCTGTTCGCCCAGTTCTTCCATCTCAGCGCCGCCGAACGGAAGACCCTGCTGGTGGCAGGCGCCGCCGCCGGCATGACGGCGATCTTCGGCACCCCGGTGGCGGCGGTGCTCCTCGCCGTCGAGGTGCTGCTGTTCGAATGGCGCCCGCGCAGCCTCGTCCCGGTGGCGGTCGGGGCGGTGACGGCGGCCTGCTGGCGACCGGCTTTGTTCGGCGTCGGCCCGCTCTTCCCCTTCGCCGACAATCCGGCGCTGCCCTGGTGGGGCCTGCCGGCCTGCGCGGCGCTCGGCATCGCCTGCGGGCTGATCTCGGGACTCCTGACCCGGGCCCTCTACGCCCTGGAGGACGGGTTCGGCCGGCTTCCCCTGCACTGGATGTGGTGGCCGGCCCTCGGGGCCGTTGTGGTCGGGCTGGGCGGCCTCGTGGAGCCCCGGGCCCTCGGCGTCGGTTACGACGTCATCCACGATCTGCTGTCCGGGCATATGCTGGCGGGCGCGGTCGTGACGATCCTGGCGGTGAAGGCGGTGATCTGGCTCGCCGCCCTGTCGTCGGGCACGTCCGGGGGTGTGCTCGCGCCCCTGCTGATCCTCGGCGGCGCGGTGGGCTGGCTCATCGGCCTGCTCCTGCCGGGCGCGCATGGGTTCTGGGCCTTGATCGGCATGGCGGCGATGCTCGGCGGCACGCTGCCCGCCCCGCTCACCGGCATCGTCTTCGCCGTGGAGGTGACGGGCGACGTCGCCGCCCTGGCGCCGCTGCTGGCCGCCACCATGGCGGCCTATGCGGTGACCGTGCTGCTCCTGAAGCGCTCGATCCTCACCGAGAAGATCGCCCGGCGCGGCCAGCACGTGACCCGGGAATACGGGATCGACCCCTACGATCTGGCCCGGGTCGAGGCGGTGATGACCCGCTCGGTCGAGACCCTGGACGCGGACCTGCCCCTCGCCGCGGCGCGTGCCGAGATCGAGGCCGGGGCCCGTCACGCCTACCCGGTGGTCGATGCGCTGGGCCGTCCCGTCGGCCTCGTCTCGCGCGACGACGCCCTGCGCTGGAGCCTGGAGGCGCGGGACGGCGACCCGGCGGACGGCACGCTCGGCGCGCGTGTCTCGGATGCCGGCCTCTCTGTGGTCCATCCGGGCGACGTGGTCTCGCACGCCCTCGACGTGATGCTCGCCGCCGGCCAGGGCCGCCTGCCGGTCACCGATCCGCGGAGCGGTCGCCTGGTCGGGCTCCTGACCCGCAAGGACCTGCTCCAGGTACGCGCCACGGTGGTGCGCGCCGAGGCCGAGCGCCACGCGTTCTTCCGGAGGAATCGAGCTATCCGCCGGGCCGGGCCCGGAGCGTGACGGGGCTCAGCCGCAATCCGGGCCGACCGCCGGTCCCCGGTACGGGCGTACGTCTCAGCGCAGATAGGTCGGCGCCACCCACCAATCCGCGTGCGCAGCGCGCAGGGCCGAGGCGGCCCGCACGGCGCCGCGCCGGTCGTCGAACAGGGCGAACACCGTCGCGCCGGAGCCCGACATCCGCGCGAGCCGGCAGCCCCGCGCGCGCAGGGCCGCCAGGACCGTGCCGATCACCGGCGCCACCGTCAGGGCCGGCGCCTCCAGATCGTTGCGGGCGGGGGCGATGGCCGCCGCCAGGGCTTGGCCGCCGAGGTCCTCGGTGATCTCGGGATGGGCCGCCCCGTCGCGGCTCTGCCCGACCGCGAGGCCGAGGGCCTTGAACACCGGCGCGGTCGGCACCGGAACGCCGGGATTGACCAGCACCGCCGGCAGCGGCGCCAGGCCGAGCGGGGGGCCGATCACCTCGCCGACGCCGCGCATCATCCGGGCCCGCGGGTCCAGGCAGACCGGCACGTCGGCCCCGGTCTGCCGCGCCGCCGCGACGACGGCGGCGTGATCGCCCGGCAGCCCGTTGAGGCGGGCGAGCAGACGCAGGGCGGCGGCGGCGTCGGAGGACCCCCCGCCGATCCCGGCCGCGACCGGCAGGCGCTTGATCAGGTGGAAGGCGCCCAGGCGCAGGTCCGGCACCCGCGCCGCGAGGTGGCGCGAAGCGCGGAGCACGAGGTTGTCGTCCGTGGGACCGGCCGGGCCGGCGGTGGGGCCGGTGACGGTGAGGCCGAGCGGAGCGCCGGGGTCGAGGGTCAGCCGGTCGGCCGTCCCCGCGAAGGCCACCAGGCTCTCCAGCGCGTGATAGCCGTCGCCGGCCCGCCGCCCGAGGATGTGGAGCGTCAGGTTGACCTTGGCGGGGGCGCGGTCTGCGAGCAGGGGCACGGGATCTCTGGTCGGTGATGCTGTCAAACGAGCGGACGCTGTACAGGCTCGCGCCCGCGAAGTCCCGCCGGCACGAGAGCCAATTCGTGCCGGGCGTCACGCGCGGGACGGCAACCCCGTGATCAGGCGGACGACCCGGCCATCATCCCGTCGGCCCAGTTCTCGACCTTGAGGCCCGGTTTCAGCCGGTCGAATTCGCGCTTGTTGTTGGTGACCAATATTACATCCAGAGCCGCAGCATGCGCTGCGATCCAAAGGTCATTGTTCCCGATCATCGAGCCGGTTTTCTGAAGCTTCGCACGAAACAGCGCATATTGCGCAGCCGTCGTCTCACCGAGCGAGGCCACCGGAATGAGCTGAGCCAGATCGGCGAAGGCGCGCCTCGCGGCGTCGAAGCCCGGGGTATCCCGGATCTTCTCCAGACCGAACAGGAGTTCGCCCTGGGTGATCGGTGACATGACGACCTCGTGCGGCCGAAGCGCGCGGAAGCGCTGGAGTACCTGTGGCGGCCGCGCACGGCGGATGTAGATGCAGATGGTGGTGTCGAGCATGTAGCGGGCGGTCACAGAGTCTCGCGATCCTGTGCCGGTTCATCGTCCCGCACGAGATCGTCGAGCGGCAGTTCCGTGATCAGCGCGAAGGCCGCGGACAGATCGCGGTCCCGAACCTCGCGCAGCACGATTTCCTCGCCCCTTCGAGAGATCTCGACCTCGGGGCCTTGCAGCCGGAACTCGCTTGGGATCCGAACGGCTTGGCTGTTGCCCGATTGGAAAACCCGCGTCCGCGTCATGTCCGACTCCGCCCCTACACGGTGAGGATATAGGCACGGTGCGCGGTGTCGATGTCCATGCGCGCCGGCCGGTACCCGGACAGGCGATCTTCTGCGGATGCCGTCAGCCGAACTCCCCATGCGGCCGGTACGGGAGCGCGTCGCCGACGCGGATCGCGGTCAGATCCTCGGCGAGTTCGACCAGCCCGTCGCTCGCCGCCAGCCCCGCCAGGGCGCCGCCCGGCGCCGGGACGGCCGCGAACGTCCCGGTGTCGTCCGGGCGGAGGCACACCCGCAGGTACTCGCGCCGGCCGGGGCGCTTCTGCATCGCGAAGCCGCTGCGCACCGTCAGGGCCGGCACCGGGTCGTCCGCTCCCGAGAGATGCAGGACCAGGGGCTTGAGCACGGCGAGCGCGGTCACGTAGGCGGCGCCCGGGTTGCCCGGCAGCCCGATGAACGGCGTGCCGGCCACGGTCCCGAGGGCAACGGGACGGCCCGGCTTGATCGCCAGGCGCCAGAGGGTGAGTGCCCCCGACGCCTCGACGGCGGCGCGGACGTGATCTTCCTCCCCCACCGACACGCCCCCCGAGGTGACGATCAGGTCGTGGGACGCGGCCGCCGCGGCGATCCGGTCGCGCACCTCTCCGGGGGCGTCGCGCAGGATGCCGAGCTCGACGGGCTCGGCGCCGAGCCGCCGCAGGAGCGCGGCGAGCATCGGCCGGTTGGCGTCGTGGATCCCGGCCGGCCCCAGCGGCTCGCCCGGCGGGGTCAGCTCGTCACCGGTGGAGAACAGCGCCACCGTCAGGGGGACGCGCAGGCGCAGGGCAGCGAGGCCGAGGGACGCGGCGAGCGCCAGGTGCCGGGGCCCGAGCCGGGTTCCGGCCGGGAGCGCGCGGTGACCGCGGGCCACGTCCTCGCCGGCCCGGCGGCGGTTGGCGCCCGGAACGAGGCCCTCCGGCAGCAGCACGGCCTCGCCAACGAGCCGCACGTCCTCCTGCATGGCCACGGTATCGGTGCCCGGGGGCATCGGTGCCCCGGTGAAGATCCGCACCGCGACGCCCGGTCCGGCCTCGACGGTGGCATGCCCCGCCGGTACGCGTCCGCCGAGGGCCAGACGGGTCTCGCCCGCCGGCGCGAGATCCGCGGCCCGCAGGGCGTAGCCGTCCACCGCGGCGTTGTCGAAGGGCGGCAGGTCGAGGGGCGCGATCAGATCCTCCGCGAGGATCCGGCCGTCCGCGCGGCCGAGCGGCACCGTCTCGACGCCGGAGAGCACCGGCAGGCGGTCCCGGATCAGCGCCACCGCGTCGGCGACCCGCAGCGGCACGGGCGCCGCGTCGAAGCAGTCGGGATTCAGGCGACCCATGGCGGCACAGAATCGGGCGGGGGCAGGCGGGTCGACACGGACGGCCTCGCGGGCTGTGGTGTGCCGGCTTGCGGCATCGAACTCGCGCGATCAAGCCCCGAACCGTGGCCCTGCCGGACCCGATCCTCTAGGATCCCGCCCGCCATGTTCCCGACTGCCATGCCGACCGCCGACGAACTCCCGTGCCAGCGCCACCTGTTCGAGGTGCCGGCGGATGTCAGCTACCTCGATGCGGCGGCGTGGTCGCCGCTGCCGCGGGCCGTCCGCGCCGCCGGGGAGGCCGGGCTCCTGGCCAAGAGCCGCCCCTGGGACCATCCGCGCGAGGCGATTCCCGCCTGGGTCGAGCGGGCCCGCGCCGCGGCGGCCGGGCTGATCGGCGCCGGACCGGACGACGTCGCCATCGTCGGCGCGGTCAGCCACGCCATGGCTGTGGCCGCGCACAACCTCGCGCCGGTCCGGGCCGGGCGCCTGCTGCGGATGGCCGATGAGTTCCCCTCCCTGCGCCTCGCCTTCGACCACCTGGCCGCCGCGCAGGGTCTCACCGTGGAGGAGGTCGCGCGTCCCCCGGACGGGGACTGGACCGCCGCGCTCCTGGCGGCGATCGAACGCCCGGGGGCAAAGCCGCTCGCCCTCGCCACCCTGACCCCGCTGCATTGGACCGACGGCGGCCTGATCGACCTCGACCGCCTCGCCCCGGCGGTCCACGCGACCGGCGCCGCGCTGGTGATCGACGCGACGCAGGCGGTGGGCGCCATGCCGGTGGATGTGGCCCGCTGGCGGCCCGACTTCCTGGCCTTCCCGACCTACAAATGGGCGCTCGGACCCTACGGCCTCGCCTTCCTCTACGCTGCGCCCCACCGTCAGGACGGCGCGGCGCTCGACGAGCATGTCGGCAACCGCCCGCCGGTTGTCGGGGCCCGCCGCTACGACCGGGGCGAACTGAACGATCCCGTGGCGCTGCCCATGGCGGCGGCCGGGCTGGAACTGATCGCCGGCTGGGGTGTGCCGGCGGTCACCGCCCGCCTGCGCGGGCTGACGGACCGGCTCGCGGACGCGATGACCGCCCTCGGCCTCCCGGTCGCGCCCCGGCACCTGCGCGCGCCCCACATCCTCGGGGTGCGGCCGACCGGAGGGCTTCCCGACGGGCTCACGGAAGGTCTGCGCCGGAGCGCCGTCTTCGCCAGCGCGCGCTCCGGGGCGCTGCGGCTCAGCCCGCATGTCTGGGTTGACGGCGCGGATCTTGCCCGCTGCGTCGCGGCCCTGCGGACCCTCGTGCCCGGCCGGGGCCAGGACGGCGCGGATGATCATGGGCGCTCGAGCATCATCCCGAACGGTGGCCGCCGACGTTCGGAATAAGACGGTGTGGACCCAAAGAGCGACCGCATCGCGCCGGGTCCGATGCCCGGCACGATCCCGTCGGCCGATCTCCCCGGGGCGACACCGGACTGGCGGAACCGATGCCGCGTCCCGGTGACCTCCTCCGGCTGGCCCGGGCGCTGCTCTCGGGACGCTATGCCGTGATCCTCTCCGGCGAGCTGGCCCAGAGCCTGTTCCACTTCGTCCTCAACATCCTGCTCGTGCGCGAACTCGGCGCGCACGATTACGGGCTGTTCGCCATCGTGTTCACCGTGGGCGCCGTCGGGATCACCTACATCCGCGCGCTGGTCGCGGTCCCGGCGACGCTCCACCTCGCCCGGAGCCTCGGCCGCCCGGCGGCGCGGGGCTACGACGTGATGTTCGGGTCCGGCGCCATCCTGGTCTCCGGCCTGCTGGCGGTGGGCGTCGGCGTCGCGCTCGTGCCGATGATCGGCTTCGGCGCCCTGGCGGCCGGGGCCTTCGTGGGCCTCTACGCCTACCGCAGCTACCTGCGGATCGTGCTCCTGGCCCGCGGCCGTCCGCGGATCGCCGGCCTCAGCGACCTCGTCTACGCCGTCTGCGGAGGCCTGCTCGTGGCACGCGGGCTCGACGGTGCCGGCGCGGCGCTCCTCGACCGCGCCTTCGCGGCGATCGCCCTGGCGCATGCCCTCGCCATCGCGGTGGCCTACGGGGCCCTGCGCGAGCGTCTGCGGATCGCGCTCCACGCCCGGGCCCGGGCGCGGTATCGGTCGATCTGGAAGACCCTGGCCTGGTCGCTCGCCGGGGTCACCGGCCTCACCGTGCAGGGCCAGGGCCTGACCCTGCTGTTCGCCCTGCTCGCCGGTCCGGCCGCCTATGCGCCGATCGCCGCGACGCTCGTCCTCTACGCGCCCCTGCGCATCCCGACGATGGCGCTGATGAACATGGTGCTGCCGGAGATCACCCGGCTGCTCGCCTCCGGGCAGGTCGAGGCCGCCCGGCGCATCGTCGTGCGCCGGGCGGCTTTGCTCGGCGGCGCCTGCGTCATCTACGGTGCGGCGATGGCAGCGCTCCTGCCGGCCGTCGAGGGGGTTCTGTTCAAGGGCCGCTTCGCCGGCGAGCCGATGGCCTGGATCGGGCTCGGCATCTGGGCGGTGGTGACGGTCTCGCTGCTCTACGCGATCCCGCGCGCCTATCTGGAGGCGTCGGCGGCCTTCCGGAGCATCACCGCCGGAGCGGTGGCGAGCGCCGCCCTGGGTTTCGCCATCATGGTCCCGGCCCTGCTGTTCCTGCCGGCCGCGACCGCGCTCGTCGGCCTGCTCGCCTCCGAGGTCGCCACGCTGGCGTGGTCGCTCGGCGCGTTCCGCAACCTCGCGCGGGAGCCGCGCTTCTCCGCCTCCGCCGCCGGCGCAACCTGAAGGCGCGCCCGCGCGCCCGTCAGGCCGCAGCCTCCGCGACGGGATTCCCGCTGTCCGGCCGCCCGACCCGGCCGAACCGGCGCCGAAGGGCGTGCCGCGTCCGGTCCACCAGCTGCGCCGCGGCGCCCTGGGGCGTGCGCGCGCCCATCATCGAGGCCAGGGTCAGGGTCTGCGTGCCGAAGCGGCCCTTGAAGCCCTCGTCGCCGCACAGGAAATCGATCGTGTGCAGGCCGCGGTCGATCGACCACATGATGTAGTCCATCATCAGCACCATGCCGGGCGAGGCGCGCTCGGCCGCCGGATCGTAGGTGGTGACGAAGGCCATCATCGTGCCGCGCTGGACGAAGTTGATCGAGACCGCCACGACGGCGCCGCCGCATTCCAGCACGAAGGCGTGCAGGAGCCCCGTCTCGGCCAGCACCTGCACCATGGCGGGGAGCGCCCGGGAGCCCGCATCGTAGAAGGCCGTCGAGGCCAGGCCGTGGGTCTCGAGCCAGGCTCTTTTGAAGGTGGTCAGCCGGTCGAGCACCGGGGCGAGGGGTTCGTCGGGTCCGAGCAGGCGGAAGGCGAGCGGCCCCCGTTCGCCAAGGAATTTCTGGCCGCGGCGGTAGTTCTGCCGGGTCTTCTTCGATTGCGCGTCGAACCACGCCCGGCCGGTCGTCCAGGGGCCGCGCACCCGCCAGTTCGCCTCGTCGCGGTGGTTCAGGTGCAGCCGCACCCCGCCGCCGCCCGGTTCGAGCAGCGTCCGCGCCGCGGCGTCCGGCAGGAGCCGGTTCAGGTAGGCGAGGTCGAAGCCGCCGGCCCGGCCGGCCGCACGCCACATCCGCCGGACCAGGTCGTGCCCCGTCCCGGGGGCGAGCAGCGCGTCGCCGAAATCCGAACAGTCCTTGGCGGCCCATTCGAGGACCCGGAACCCCTTCCGGCGGATCGTGGCCAGCGGCAGCACCCCGACGAGGTCGCCGCCGCGCCAGGCCAGGACGATGTGGAGCGTCCGGCGCTCCCGGTCGGGCAGGCTCGCCCACCAGGCGGCGATCCAGGCGTGGCTCTGGAACACCAGGGCGCCGCTGCGCGCCCACAGCTCCGTCCAGGCGGCCCCGACCTCGGCGAGCCGCCCGGCCGTGCGGACCGTCTCGAGGCGCTCCGTCGCCATGGTCACGCCCCCGGCCGGGCGGGCGCGCCGCGCAGGCGCCGCACCTGCCGGGCGATCCGCCGGCCCATCTTCCGCAACGGCAGTAGGTAGAGCCCGGACAGGGATTGATAATCGGCCACATCCCGGTCGACGAGCCCGAACTTGAAGTCCTCGTCGGGGTGCGGGACGTACAGGGTCCCGAACAGGCGGTCCCAGAAGGAGAACAGCAGGCCGAAGTTCTTGTCGTAGTGCTGCGGTGCGGTGGAGTGATGGAGCTGGTGCCAGTGCGGGCACAGGATCACGGAATTGAGACGCCCGAACGAGATCTTGAAATGCGTATGCCGGACGAAGTCCATCATCAGGATGTTGCGCATGATGTAGACGTTGATCCCGAACACGGTCAGCTCGACCGGGTCGAGGGCGACGAGGCTCCAGATTCCGAAACAGATGCCGGGGATCACGCCGTCCCAGGCGCGGTTCATCAGCTCGTCGAGGGGATGGACCCGGTCTTTGGTGATCCCGACCATCACCTCGGCCGAGTGGTGGACCTTATGCAGCTCCCACAGGAACGGGTAGCGGTGCTGGGCCGTGTGGTAGAGGTAGTAGGATAGGTCGTAGGCGAGCAGCATCGTGGCGGTGAACACCACCACGGTCACCGGCCCGGGCTCCCCGAGGACCGGCTGATCGACCCCGAAGATCCCGCCCAGCACCCGGTTGGTGGCGTAGCCGACCGCGACCACGAAGGTCACCCCGGCGGGGATCAGCAGGAACGGCATGATCGCCTTGCGGGTGACGTAGAACAGCAGGTCCGCCCGCGCGGACGGGTGCGTCATCACCTCCCGCGGGAGCGCGAATTCGAAGAACTCCGCCAGGGAGTATCGCTCCGCCGTGCGCAGATAGGCGATCAGGGCGCAGCCCAGCGCGGTCGCGAACAGCAGGCCGGCGGCGAGCAGGTTCTCGCCGGAGACCTTCGCGACGATCCGCTGAATGAAGTCGGCCACATCCATGTCTACGCGTTCCTTTCGCCCGACCGGGCTCGATCCCCACCCGGCCGATTCCCGGGCCGCCGAACCCGGGGGCAGTCTCGGAAGACAGCGAGAGATGCGATCCGCGGCGGGCGGTCTATTTTGTCGCTGTAATCGTCTGCCGGATATTGGTTTCGATTGCGGATCAATCGGTCGGGCACCATACGATATAGTGCGATCCTGTTCGATGCCGGAGACGATGCCATCGCGCGAATCCCCTCACTCCAGCGAGGATGTCGGCGGGTGAGCCGTTCGAGACCGTCGCAGGGTCGCCCGGACCACGGCGTCGATGCCCTCCGCCGCGGAGGCTTCGGAGAACACAGCCTCGTAGCGCGCCCGCGCGGCTGGGCCGAAACTCCGCCACGCCGCTGGATCGGCGATCAGGGCCGCCAGGGTGTCGGTGATCGCCTCCGGCCCGCCGGGCGGTACGACCCAGCCGGTCCGCCCATGCTCCACGACCTCCGGAAGCCCGCCGAGTGCCGTCACCAGCGGCGGCACGCCATACGCCATGGCCTCGATCGCCACCCGGCCAAGGGATTCGGGCCGCTGCGACGGCATGGTCACCACGTCGGCCCAGCGATAGAGCGCCGACGGATCGGCGACGAAGGGCTCAAGGCTCACGTGGTCCGACAGGCCGGCCCCGGCGATCCGTTCCGCGAGGGCGCGTTCCCGCGCCGTGTCCTCGAAGGCGCTGCCGACGATGCGCAGCTCGATCCGCCGCCGCACCGCCTCCGGCAGCGCGGCCACCGCCTCGATCAGCACGTCCTGACCCTTGATCCGGCTGATGCGCCCGAGCATCAGCACTCGGAGCGGACGGCTGCCGTCGTAGCCGCCCCGGTTCGCCGCCGCCGGCCCGGCGATGCCGTTATAGACCACCCGGGCGGCGGTACGCGGCGGCAGCGCGTAGGCCGCGGCGGTGGCGTGCGAATTGAACACCACGTCGGCGCCGCTCCAGCGGATCAGCCCGCGCAGGACCGTCAGGACGGCCCCCTCGGGGATCTCGTGGACGTGGACGATGCTGCGCCCAGGCCGCAGACGCGCGGCGAGCAGGTAGTCGGCCACCACGGTGGTGTTGACGTAGACGAGGTCGCTCGCGCGGATGCGCCGGAGCGCCCGCAGGACCGCGACCGGCAGGGCCATCAGATCGACGGTGAGGCGCCGCGCCAGATCCTTCCGCCGGAGGATCCACAGGGGCTCGATCACGACGCGGCTGGCGACGGGTTCCAGTGCCGCCACGATCGGGCCGTGCCGGGGCAGGACCACGTCGATCCGCGCGGTCGGATAGGCGGCGCGGAGGGTGCGGACGGTCTCGATGAAGCAGCGGTCGGATCCGTAGAGCTCGAACCCCTGATGCACGCACGCGATGCGCAGCGCCGGAATCGCCCCCGGTCGGGACGCGGCTGGAGCGACGCCGCTGCGGTCGGGCGCTGCGCAAGTCGAGCGCAATAACGGATCTTCTATCATAGGATTAAAAATCGCATACTCAGCAAACCAGGGGTTGAAATTCGCGGTGCCCGCTTGGACGGGGCGACAATTTACAATATGGGCGGTAAATTGGGAAGGAGAGACAATGCCTGACCCTGTACCCGCAGTGCTTATTCTAGGAACACGCGGGATCCCGGCCGCGCATGGCGGGTTCGAGACTTTCGCGGAACGGTTAGCCCGCTATCTGGTCGGCCGCGGCTGGCGCGTCGGCGTGTATTGTCAGCGGGAGGTCGACCGGGTGCACGCCCGGGTCTCGTCGCGGATCTGGGACGGCATCGAGCTGATCACCGTCGAGGTCGGCCTGAACGGACCGGCCGCGACGCTCGCCTTCGACGCGATCTGCGCGCACGATGCCGCGGCGCGGGGCGGCGTCTGCCTCGTGCTCGGCTATAACGGCGCGGTGTTCCTGCCCTACCTGCGCGCCCGCGGCGGCCGGATCCTGACCAACATGGACGGCATCGAGTGGCGCCGTCCGAAATGGTCGCTGCCCGTCCGGGCGTTCTTCTACGTCAGCGAGTGGATCGCCGCCTGGTCCTCGCAGCGGCTCGTCGCCGATCACCCTGCCATCGCCGACCACCTCGCCGGCCGGCGTCCGCGCCGCGCCATCGCGACGATTCCCTACGGGGGCGACCCGCCGCCCACGGATACGGGACCACCGCCGCTGGGGCTGGAGACCGGCCGCTATCTGGTCTCGATCGCCCGCATCGAGCCGGACAACAACATCCTGACGATGGTCGCGGCGTTCTCGCGCCGGCCCCGGGGCGTCCGGCTCGTGGTGCTCGGCACCATGCGGGTCGGCAACCCGTATCACCGCGCCGTCGAGGATTCCGCCTCCCCCGAGGTGCTGTTCCCCGGGGCCATCTACGAGCCCGATCAGGTCCAGGCCCTGCGGCTGCATGCGCTGGCCTATCTCCACGGCCATACGGTGGGGGGCACCAACCCGTCGCTGGTGGAGGCCCTGTGGGCGGGCAACGCGGTGATCGCCCACGACAATCCGTTCAACCGGGGGACCGCCGGCGACGGGCCGTTCTATTTCACGGACGGCGAATCCTGCGCCGCCGCGATCGAGCGGGTGCTGTCCGACGCGGAGGCCGTCGACCGCGCCCGCGCGGTCGCGCGCCGGCGCGCCGAGCGGTTTCGCTGGGACGACGTGCTGGTGGCCTATGAGGACCAGGTGCGCCGGGTCGGCGGGTATCCCCCGCTGGCGCAGGCCGCGACGCCGGGGGTCGAAGTTGGCGCCGCGGCGCGGTCGGGGTGGTGAGGGCGAGCCGCCGGGCGATGCTCGCCGGCGGCCTCGCCACCGCGGGGGCGGGGATGCTCCCGGCCGCCGCGGCGGAGCCGATGCCGCTGCGCCGGGGCATCGCGCTCTGGCCCTGGTTCTCGCTCACCACCGAGTTCCCGGCGCCGCGGATCGACTACGCCTGGCCGCCGTTCCAGGCGGACCGCCCCGTGCCGAGCCGGGCCGACCTGCACCGCCTCGCGGCCCTCGGCTTCGATTTCGCCCGCCTGCCCCTCGATCCCGGACCCTTCGTGGCGTTCACGGGGGCCCGTCGGGCCGAACTGTTCGGCAGCCTGTCGGCGGCGATCGACGCGGTGCTGGCGGCCGGACTGCGCGTCCTGGTCAACGTCCAGGCCAATGCCGCGACCCACCACTATACGCCGGAGGTCTTCTACGGCACCGACCGGGCGCCGCTGTTCCCCGCCTACCGCGACCTCCTCGTCGAACTGGCCCGCCTGTGTACGCGGAAGGGCGTCGACCGGGTGGCGCTGGAGCCGGTCAACGAGCCGCCCCAGGCCTGCGGCGCTGTCGCGTGGGGCCGCGTCCAGGACGGGCTGCTGGCCGCGGCCAGGGCGGCGGCGCCGTCGCTGACGCTGGTGGCGACGGGGTCCTGCGGCAGCCTCGTCGGCGGCTTGACGGCCCTCGACCCGGCGCCGCTCAGGCGGTTCGCGCCGTTGGTCTACACCTTCCATTTCTACGAGCCCTACCTGTTCTCCCACCAGGGGGCGACGTGGCTCACCGAGGAGCCGTTCTATCGCTGGCTCAACGCCGTGCCCTGGCCGGGCACCCGGGACCGCCTTCCGGCGACGCTCGCGGCGGTGCGGGCGCGCATGGATGCCGACCGGTCGGTCTCCCGGGCCGAGAAGGCCCGCGACCTGGCGGTGATCGAGGCCAAGCTGCATGACTATGGCGAGGCCGCGCCCGGACCCGCCTTCCTCGCCGCCGCCCTGGATCCGGTCTCGACCTGGGCCGAGCTCTACGGGATCCCGCCCCGGGCGGTGCTGATGGGCGAGTTCGGGGCCCTGCGCACCGATGCGCGCTACACGGCCGCCCGGGCCGCCGACCGGGCCGCCTATATCCGCGACGTGCGGCTGGCGGCGGACCGGGCGGGCTTCGGCTGGTCGTTCTGGAACCTGTTCGACGGCCTGGGCCTCATGGACGACGCCCATGTCGCCGAGCCCGCCCTGGTGGCCGCGCTCGGGCTCCGGGCGCCGCCATAGGGCATCGTTCCGGAGGGTCGAGGCCGACCCCATCGGGGCAGGACGCGGCGCCCGGCTCAGGCCGGCTGCCGGACTCGGCCCGGCGGGTACAGGACGATCAGCATCAGGGCGAACTTGGCCAGCAGCGTGGTCTTGCCGGCCAGCCCCTCGAAGGTGTTGACCAGGATCACGAAGCTGAGGATCGGCAGCCAGACCCCGCGCCGGCAGGTGCGCGCGATCTCCGCGAGGTAGAGGCCCACCGCCACCACGAGGAGCGTGGTCATCAGGATCCCGTGGTAGAGCACGTCCGAGAGGATCGAGTTCTCGATGCCCCATTCCAGGCCGTAGATCCGCCGCAGGGTGGTGACCTGGGCGAGATCGGGGCCCAGCAGCAGGTCCCGGAACGGGATCGCGTCGAACACCGCCAGCATGTCGACCCGGGCCTTCGCGCTGCCCCCATCGGAGACGAAGCGGCTCAGCAGGGTGTCGAAGAAGCCGATGGCGGCCAGCAACGCCAGGGCGACGGGCACCAGCGTCAGTGCAAAGCAGGCGCAGGCCGCGCCGATCAGCGGGACCCGGCCGCCGCGCAGGAGGCCGGCGAGGGCGAACATCCCGACGCCGCCGCCGAGGACGAGGGTGGTCACGGTGGCGGAGCGGCCGCCGAAGGTCACCAGCGCCACGAGCTGCAGGGCGATCATCCCGGCGCGCAGGGCCGGCCCGAGCCGGCCGCCGCCCGTGGCCAGGGCCAGGATGTAGCAGGCGGTCAGGGTCGCGTTGCCGAGCGGGTGGCCCTGGAGCGCCGCCGAGCGGGTATCGGTCTCGAAGGCCATGCCGTCCATGCGGAACGGGAAGAGGCGCTGTCCGCTGGCGAACTCGAACAGGCCGAGGGCCGCGTTGGCCAGCAGGACCAGATGGAAGACGGTCTCAAGCCGGGACAGGGTCGCGGCGTCCCGGTCCATGAGCAGGATCGGCACGAGGCCGGCCAAGACGAAGGTGTCGATCGCGCCGGCGAGCCCGGTCCCGCCCCGGGCCGCGATCAGGGCGAGGAGGAGCACGCCGCAGACGGCCACCAGCACGCTGGCGGGCCGGCGGTTCAGGGCCTGCGCCACCGGGATCACCGGGTTGCCGGCGCGGAGCAGCGTCCACCCGGCCAGGGCGACCGCCAGGTAGGTTGACGGGTGGATCTTGGAGGCGGCCGAGCCGCTGAGCCCGTCGTAATTGAGCCCCAGCGCCCAGAGCAGGCCCCCGGAAACCCCGACCAGGATCACCGCCCAGACGACGAAGACGAGGGACTCCGCCCGCGCGACCACGCTTGCCGGACCGGCCCGTATCGGTGCGCCGCCGCGCACCGCGCCGGCTGCAGGGCGGGCGGTGCTCACGCCCGGCGCCGGTCCAGGAGCAGGGAACCCGAGATCGGCCGGCCCAGCGCCTCGGAGGTGTCGACGAGGTCGATCAGGTCGCGCTGGCGCGTCGCGCCGTTGCAGGCGACCACCAGGACCCTGTCGGCCGCGGTCGCCAGGGGGCCGAGCCGCAGATTCTCGCTGAGCACGCCGCCGTCCACGATCACCAGTTCGAACCGGGCCTTCACCCCGGCCACGAACCGCTCGATGTTCTCCGGCGTGAGCGCGTCGCGCGCCGGCTTGCGGGTATCGCCGAGGCCGATCCGGCGCGCGCCGGTCTTCGGGTCGGTCTCGGTCACGGCGTTGAGGCTCTGCTCGCCGCGGAGCACGTCGAGGAGGCCGCCCGCGCCCGATCCGTCGGCGCGCAGGTCCGCATCCACCAGCAGGACCCGGTCGCCGCGCCCCACCGCCACCGCGGCGAGCAGCCCGATCACCGCCCGGCGCTGCACCTCGTCCGCCTCGCCCGAGGTCACGAGCAGCACCAGGGAGCGCCCGGGGCTGCCCGCGGTCGCGGCGAGCTGGTCCAGGGTGACGCCCGCCGCCGCCGCGTTGGCGCCCCGGGGCCGCAGGCCCGGCAGCACCGCCACCACCGGCGCGTTCGAGAGCCGTTCGAGCTGGCGCGGCGACAGCACCGTCGGCGCGAGATATTCCCGGATCAGCGCGAGGCCGGCGCCGAGGCCCAGGCCGCCGAACAGGGCGGCCACGACCAGGATCAGCCGCGGCGGCCAGCTCGGATCCTCCGGCGGCCGGGCCGCCGTGATGATCCGCGCGTTCGAGCTGTCGATGCTGGTCTGTTCCTTGATCTCCCGGGCACGGACCAGGAAGCTGTTGTAGACCGAGCGCGCCGCCTCGACCTCGCGCTCCAGCTCGCGGAGCTGCACCGTCGACTGGGCGGTCACCGCCGCCTGCCGCTGGAGCCGTTCCAGCTCGGTGGCGAGCGTCCGCTCGTTGGCCTGGGCGCGCTGATATTCGGTCTCGGCGGCGCCCGCGATCCGGTTCAGCTCGGCGTCGATCAGCCGGCGGACATCCTGCATCTGGGTGCGCACGGCGGCGATGAACGGGTGGCGCTCGCCGAGATTCGTGCGCAGGTCCGCCTCCCGGGCGGCGAGCTCGGCATACTGGCCGCGCAGGCGGTCGATGGCGGCGGACTGGACCGCCTCCGGCATCGCGCCGGACCCGACCGCATGGCCGCGGGCGTCCCGGATCCCCTGGAGCCGCGCCTTCGCCTCGGCGGCCCGGGCGCGGGCCGCCACCAGCCGGGTGTTCAGGTCCGTGAGTTGCTGCTCGTTCACGAGCCGGCCGCTGGCGGTGATCAGGCCGTTGCGGGCCTTGTAGTCCTCGAGCTTCTTGTCGGCGACGTTCACCGCATCGCGCAATTCGTCGAGCCGGCCCCGCAGATCGCCCGCGCCGCGCCGCGCGGCCGCGGCCCGCGCCTCGGTCTGGTCGGTGAGGTAGGCGTTGGCGATGGCGTTGACGATGCGCGCCGAGAGGTCGGGGTCCACCGTGGTGACGACCACATCGATCACGAACACCTTGTCGGCGCGCTTCACCGCGAGCCTGCGACGGAGCTGGTCGAGGGCGCGGCCCTGCGCGTCGACCGGCCGCTGCGGCTTCGGCCCGGTCACCAGAACCCGCAGGCTCGCTACGGCGCGACCGAGCCAGCTGTCCCGGGGCACGCCGAAGCCGGGTTCGGTCTCGAGGCCGGTCTGGGCCACGGCGCGTGCCAGGACCGCGTCGGACTCGATCACCTTCACCTGGCTCTCGACCTGCGCGATGCCGCCGTCCGGCGACAGCGCACCCGGGTTGACGTCGTTGGAGACGACCTGCCGGTCGCGGGGATCGATCAGGATCTGGGCGGTCGCCGTGTAGAGGGAGGGCGTGGTCGCGGCGTAGGCGAGGGCCAGCGCCGCGAGCAGCAGGGCGGTCCCGAACACGAGCCGCTTGCGCCGCCACAGGATGCGCCACAGGTCGCCGAACTCGGCCGTCGTCTCCGGCCGTCCCGGCCAGGGCCGCTCGGGAAGCGCGGGCTGCACCGGTGCCAGCCAGGTCGCGACGGCCAGATTAGGGTCGATCCGTGTCACGATCGGTCACCGTCGTCTCAATCCAGTCCAAACCCGTGCGGGCCGCATCCCTGATTGCAAGCGTCGTGCAGGCCGGCGGTACGCTCCAGACATTGAGATTGTCCCATCGAGATGTATCGATTACTGGAGTTCTGGTAAACACCGGGCGCAACTCCGAATAAGCGCCGCCGCGTTATCATTCCCGTTACGATTGGGAGTCTGACCTGAAGTCGGTTCGCCGATCAAAGGATCAAGGTGCCGTACGGAGCGCGCCAGTCAATGCACGTGCGGGTTCGTCTCGACGGCGCCAGGCCACTCGGCTGGCATGTGAAGCTGCTCCGGCGGATCGGCGAGATCCCCGGGATCGGTGTGCTCAGCGTCGACGACGCGCCGGGACCCGGGACGTGGCCGCACACGGCGGACCTGCTGTTCCGCCTCGAGGCGCTGGTCCACGGCCTCCGCCGGGTGGGTTCGGAGCCGATCCCGGGCGCAGAACTCGATCCTTGGCGGCGGGCCGCCCCGGCCCCCGATCTGGTCCTCGACCTGTGCGGCGACGTCCCGGCCGGGCCCGGGATATGGCGGCTCGTCTACGACGACCGGCCCGGTGAAGACGCCTTGCTGGCGGCCCTCGTGGCGGATGCGGTGCCGCATCTCGCTCTGGTCGAGGACGGGGCGACCCGCGCCGCCGGGCGCCTCGGGGCCGACCGGCCCGGGATCGTGCTGGCGAGCTTCGAGGACGCGCTGGCCCGGACGGTGACGCTGATCGCCGCGGCCCTGCGCAACCGGATCGCGGGACGGACCGGTGCGGGCGCCACCGGCCCCGGATCGGTCGGCCATCGGGGGGGCCTGACGGTGCCGCGACTCGGCTCACGCGCCGGACGCATGCTCGCCGGTGCCCTCGTCCACCGGCTGTACCGCCTGTGCTATCACGCGCCGCATTGGCGCTGCGGCTGGCGCGCCCTCTCCGGGCCGGACCTGATCGAACTGAAGCGCCATCCCGGGACGGGCTGGACCGTGCTGCCGGATGACGGCCGGCGCTTCTATGCCGATCCCTTCCCGATCGCGGTGGCCGGGGCCACGCACCTCTTCGTCGAGGATTTCCCGCACGCGACTGGCAAGGCGATCATCTCGGCGGTCCGCTTCGGCCCGAACGGTCCGGACGGGGCCCCGGTGCCGGTCCTCGAAGAGGCGCATCACCTCTCCTATCCCTTCGTCTTCGAGCGGCAGGGCTGCGTCTGGATGGTGCCGGAGAGCTCCGCCGCCGGGACGGTCGACCTGTACCGCGCCACGCGCTTCCCCGGCGGCTGGGTCAAGGAGGCCACGCTCCTCTCCGGCGTCGTGGCGAGCGACGCGACCCTGGTCGAGCACGCCGGTCGCTGGTGGATCTTCGCCGCCGTTCGCGATGCCGAAATCGACGCCCCCGCCGGGTCGGGCTCCTTCCACGACGCGCTCCATCTCTGGTCCGCGCCGGATTTCCGCGGGCCCTACACGCCGCATCCGGCCAATCCCGTGCTGGTGGATCCCGCCCTGGCGCGCCCGGCCGGGCGGATCGTCGCCCGCGGCGGACACCTGATCCGCCCGATCCAGGATTGCGCCGACGGTTACGGCCGCGCCCTCACGCTGGCGCGGATCGACCGCCTGGATTCGGACGGGTTCGCCCAGACCGTGATCGGCCGGATCGCGCCCGGCCCGGCCTGGCCGGGCAATCGGTTGCACACGCTGAACGCGGGCGGCGGCATCGAATGCATCGACGGATCCGGGCGCGCGTCACGTGCCCGGGCGATCGCGGGCGCCTGACGCTGCGGCCACGCCATTTTCCCGCGCGGACAGCCCTGGCGGGAACGCCTCCGGACAGCTACATATCGTCGGCGGGGCTGCAGAGTTCGTCAGGAGCACTATCCCCGGGGCCTTATCGACTCCCTCGGGAGCTGTCCCTGGCCTCGTCCCTGGACTTGGCCAACACGGCGCCCACCTACGCTGTAGGTTTCCCGGGATCGATCCTCCAACGGCTCACGTGGCTCCGCACTCGACCCTTCCTGAGACCCGGACGCAAACCGCGGATGCGGCGCGCAAGACCGAACTCCGGCGCGCGGCCCTGGCGGCGCGCGACGCCCTCGATCCGGCCGCCCGACAGACCGCCTCGGCGCTGATCGCGCGCACGCTCCTCGCCCTGCCCGAACTGGCCGACGCCCGGCTCGTCGGGGCGTTCTGGCCGATCCGCACCGAGGTCGATCCGCGCCCCGCCGCCGAGGCCCTGCTCGCCCGCGGCCAGGGTGTGGCGCTCCCGCAGGTCACGCCGGACGGCCTCGTCTTCCGGGACTGGCGCGCCGGGGACGCGCTGGTCGCCGGCCGCTTCGGCCTGAGCGAGCCGGACCCCGCGCGGCCGCCCGTAGAGCCCGACGCGCTGATCGTGCCGCTGGCCGCCTTCGATCGGACCGGCCAGCGGATCGGCTACGGCCGCGGCTATTACGACGGCGCGATCACGCGCCTGTCCCGCACCCGCCCGCTCTTCACCGTCGGCATCGGCTTCGCCGTCCAGGAGGTGGAGCGCGTGCCCGCCGAGCCGCACGACCGGCCCCTCCACTGCGTAATCACCGAAGCGGGCCTGGTCCGCTTCGACGGGACGTTCTGACCGATGCGGCTGCTCTTCCTCGGCGACGTCGTCGGCCGCTCAGGCCGTCTTGCGGTCTGCGAGCACCTGCCCCGGCTGCGGGAGCGGTGGCGGCTCGACTGCGTGGTGGTCAACGGCGAGAACGCGGCCGGCGGCTTCGGCATCTCCGAGGCGATCTGCGACGAACTGATCCAGGCCGGCGCCGACGCGGTGACGCTCGGCAACCACAGCTTCGACCAGCGGGAGGCGCTGGTGTTCATCGCCCGCCAGCCCCGGCTGGTGCGCCCGGCCAATTACCCGCCCGGCACCCCCGGCCGCGGCGCCACGGTGGTGGAGACCCAAGGGGGCGCCCGCGTCCTCGTGGTCAACATCATGGGCCGCGTCTTCCTCGACCCGTTGGACGACCCCTTCACCGCCGTGGAGCGCGAGATCACGGCCTGCCCCCTCGGGGCGGCGGCCGACGCCGTGGTGGTCGACGTGCACGCGGAGGCGACCAGCGAGAAGCAGGCCTTCGGCCACTATCTCGACGGCCGGGCGAGCCTCGTCGTCGGGACGCACACCCACACCCCCACCGCCGATCACCGGATCCTGCCCGGCGGCACCGCCTACATGTCGGATGCCGGGATGTGCGGCGATTACGATTCGGTCATCGGCATGCAGAAGGACGAGCCGATCCGCCGGATGATCCAGAAGACGCCCGGCTCCCGCTGGGAGGTCGCCACCGGCGACGGCACGCTCAGCGGCATCGCCGTGGAAACCGATGCGCGGGGGCTCGCCACCCGGGTCGCGGCGCTCCGCCTGGGCCCGCATCTCGAAGAGAGCCGGCCGCACTTCTGGGATTAGTACGCGTCAGCGGGATGGAGACGTGTTCGGCGCGGGAGAGTGCCGCCCGCACGACTTGATCGCGTGCGAGCGTGCCTCCACAGTGACTTCGACGGACGCCGCCGGCGGCCGCATCCCTGAGATCAGGCTAGAGCGACTGATGGCCGCCCGCGAGACCGGCGAAATCAACGGGGAACCGCTGGCCCGGCCCGGGATCTATCTCGGGCGGATGGTTGTCTTTCTGATCCTCGTCGGCTTCCTGGCCTTCATTCTGTTCAAGCAGATCACGCCGGCCTTCCTGGCCAATCCGGGGCTCAACGGCCTCATCCTGGGCGTGCTGCTCATCGCCATCCTGATCGCCTTCGGGCAGGTCGTCCGGCTGTTCCGGGAGGTCGCCGCCGTCAACGCCGCGGCGCGGGGCACCCAGGCGAGGCGTCCGCCCGCCCTGCTGGCCCCGATGGCGCCGATGATCGCGGCCCGGGTCGCCGGGACGACGCTGCCGGGCACGTCCGGCTATCTCGACACCATCGCGGCCCGCCTCGACGAGGGGCGCGAGATCCTGCGCTACATCGCCGGGATCCTGATCCTGCTCGGCCTGCTCGGCACCTTCTGGGGCCTGATCGACACGCTCTCGGCGGTGGGCGGCGTGATCAAGGGCATGCGCGGCGGCGGCGATGCCGGGGTGATGTTCGACGAGCTGAAATCGGGCCTGGCGGTGCCGCTGTCGGGGATCGGCCTCGCCTTCTCGGCCTCGCTGTTCGGCCTCGCCTCCTCGCTGATCACCGGGTTCCTGGAGCTCCAGGCGGGCCAGGCCCATGCCCGCTTCCACAACGAATTGCAGGATTGGCTGATGTCCGGCGAGGCCGTGGCCGGCGCGGCCGCGCCGGTCCGGTCGGCGGCCGGCACGCAGGACCTGAAGGAGGCGATCGAGCGGCTGACGGCGCTGGTGGCCGAGGGCGGGGGCAGCCGCGCCGCGACGCTCGCCATGACCAACCTCGCCGAGGGCATCCAGGGCCTCGTGCAGCACATGCGCGCCGAGCAGCAGATGATCCGCGACTGGGTCGAGGCGCAGGCGAGCCGGGAGCGCGAGCTGAAGCAGGTGCTCGACCGGCTCGGCCGGGAGCGGGTCTGATGGCGTCCACGGCGGCGCGGTCCCGGCGCACCCTCAACGTCTGGCCGGGCTACGTCGACGCGCTGGCGACGCTGCTGCTGGCGGTGGTGTTCCTGCTCACGGTGTTCGTGGTCGGGCAGTTCTTCCTGTCGCAGGAGCTGACCGGCCGGGACGAGACCCTGGCCAAGCTCAACCGGCAGATCTCCGACCTCACCGACCTCCTCGCCCTGGAGCGTTCGAGCCGCCGCACCCAGGAGGACGAGGTCCGCAACCTGCGCACGACGCTGGCGGGCGTCGAGGCCGAGCGCGATCAGGCGAAGTCACAGGCCGAGGCCGCCACCGTCAGCCAGGGCGCGGCGGGCGCCCTCGACAAGCAGCTCGACGCCGAGCGCGGCGCGACCAAGCGGGCCCTGTCCCAGATCGATCTGCTGAACGAGCAGATCAGCGCCATGCGCCGCCAGCTCGCCGCCCTCGAAGATGCGCTCGCGGCCTCCGAGAGCCGGGACCGGGAATCCCAGGTCCGCATCGCCGAACTCGGCAGCCGGCTGAACGTCGCGCTGGCGCAGAAGGTCCAAGAGCTGGCCCGCTACCGCTCGGACTTCTTCGGACGGCTGCGCCAGATCCTCGGCAACCGGCCGGACATCCGGGTGGTCGGAGACCGCTTCGTGCTGCAATCGGAGGTGCTGTTCCCGGCGGGCTCGGCGACCCTCAAGCCCGAGGCGGGTCCCGAGATCGACCGGATCGCCGGGGCGATCTCGGACCTCGCCCGGCAGATCCCGGCGGACCTGCCCTGGGTGCTGCGGGTCGACGGTCACACCGATGCCCGGCCGATCAGCACGCCGCAATTCCCGTCGAACTGGGCGCTCTCGGCGGCCCGCGCCATCGCGGTGGTGCAGTACCTCGCCGGCAAGGGGATCGCCTCGCAGCACCTCCTGGCCGGGGCCTTCGGCGAGTTCCAGCCGCTCGATCCCGGCACCACCGAAGACGCCTATGCCCGGAACCGCCGCATTGAGATGAAGCTCACCGAGCGGTAGCGGTAGCGGCCGCGTCCCGGTCCGCCTGAGCGCCCCGCTCAGCCCGCCAGCGCGTCCTTGTAGGCGAAGATCCCAGGCGTGCCGCCGGTCATCAGGAACAGCACCGCCGATCCCGCCGGGTACAGCCCGCCCCGGACATCGTGCAGCAGACCCGCGAAGGCCTTGCCGCTGTAGACCGGATCAAGGAGCTTGCCCTCGGTCCGCGCCAGCAGCCGGACGGCCTCCAGCATCCCGGCGGTGGGGATCCCGTAGCCGGGGCCGCGATGGCGCCCGTCGAGATCGATCTCCTGCGCCGTGACGCGCCGCGCCGCTCCGATCAGCGCCAGCGTGGCGTTGGCCTTCTCCAGCACCTCCGCCCGGGCGCGCCCTTCCTCGGCGAGCACCGCGTAGGATTTCGCCAGGCGCGGATCGATATCCATCGCGGCGAGCCCCGACACGAGACCCGCATGGGTGCCGGCGCTGCCGTTGGCGGTGACGATCTGCGCGAAGCTCAGGCCGAGATCCTCCGCCTGCGCCAGGATCTCGGCGGCGCAATTGGCGTAGCCGAGGCAGCCGGTCGGGCTCGAGCCGCCGGAGGGAAAGGTGTAGACGGCGCGGCCTTCGGCCCGAAGCTCCGTCGCCCGCGCCTCGGCGGCCGCCAGGGAATCGGCCTCGCCCGGCAATTCGTGAACGGTGGCGCCGAACACGTCGTCGAGCAGGCGATTGCCGTTGCCGGTGTAGTCCAGATCCTGGCGCGGCACGCTGCGGGTGAGGAACAGCTCGCAGGCGAGTCCCGCCCGCGCCGTGGCGGCCGCCGTCAGCCGCGCGTGGTTCGACTGGATGGCGCCCACCGTGATCGCCGTGTCAGCGCCCGCGGCCTTGGCGGCGCCGAGCAGGTATTCGAGCTTGCGCAGCTTGTTGCCGCCGAGCCCGATCCCCGCCACGTCGTCGCGCTTCACGAAGATCCGGACGCCGTTGAGGGTATCCCCGAGATGGGCCGCCAGCCCGTCTAGGGGCTCGATCGGCGTCGGGAGCGCCAGCAGCGGCAGGCGCGGGAAGCGGGCGAGGTCGAGCGTCGGCATGACGGCCTGTCTATACCGGGACGCGATCCCTGTCCCGGGGTCGCGGACTCATTCGGCCGCCGGCAGCCGCTCCCCGCGGGTGCGGGGCTCCTTGCCCCGGGCGGTCTCGTCGAGGGCGTCGGTGAATTGCAGGTTGGCGAGCTGCGCGTAGAGCGCACCTTGGGCCAGCAGGCTCTCGTGGGTCCCGGTCTCGACGATGCGCCCGTCGTCGAGGACGAGGATCCGGTCCGCGGCGCGGATCGTGGCGAGCCGGTGGGCGATGACGAGGGTGGTGCGCCCGCGCATCAGGGTGTCCAGGGCGGCCTGGACGGCCCGCTCGGATTCCGCGTCGAGCGCCGAGGTCGCCTCGTCGAGGAGCAGGATCGGCGCGTCCTTGAGGATCGCCCGGGCGATGGCGATGCGCTGCCGCTGGCCGCCCGACAGGGTCACGCCGCGCTCGCCGACCTGGGTGGCGTAGCCCTGCGGCAGGGCCGTGATGAAGCCGTGCGCGTTGGCGAGTTCGGCCGCGTGCCGGATCTCCGCCTCGCCGGCCTCCGGGCGGCCGTAGCGGATGTTCTCCGTGACGGTGCCGGAAAACACCACCGGGTCCTGCGGCACCAGGGCGATGCGGGCGCGCAGCGCCTCGGGATCGACCTGCGCGATGTCGGCGCCGTCGACTACGATCCGGCCCCCCTGCGGGTCGTAGAAGCGCAGGAGCAGTTGCAGCACCGTCGACTTGCCGGCTCCGGACGGTCCCACGATGGCGATCCGCTCGCCGGGGGCCGCCGCGAAGGTCAGGCCGTCCAAAGCGGTGTGGCCGGGACGGGTCGGATAGGCGAAGCGCACGGCCTCGAAGGTCACGGCCCCGCGTGCGGGCTCGGGCAGCGGCAGCGCGGGGACCGGCGCGCGGATCGCGGGTTCCGTGGCCAGGATCTCGGTGAGGCGCTCGGCCGCCCCGGCCGACATGGCGAGGTCGCCGTAGACCTCGGAGAGCTGGCCCAGGGCCCCGGCGCCGAACACCGCGTAGAGGACGAACTGCGAGAGTTCGCCCCCGGTCATGGTGTGGGCGAGGACGCCCTGCGCGCCGTACCACATCACCCCCACCACCGAGGCGGAGATCAGGAAGATCGCCACGCCGGTGAGCAGCGCCCGCGCCTGGATCGAGGCGCGGGCGGCCCCGTAGGCCTCCTCGGAGGCGGTGGCGAACCGGGCCGCCGTGGTGCCCGACCGTCCGAAGGCCTGCATGGTCCGCACCGCCCCGACCGCCTCGGCGGCGTAGGCCGAGGCCTCGGCGAGCCGATCCTGGGCGGCCCGGGAGCGCCGGCGCACGCCCCGGCCCGACAGGATCAGCGGGAAGACGATCACCGGAATGGCGGCGAGCACCATCACGGACAGGCGCGGGCTCGTGATCACCATCATGGCGGTGGCGCCGACGAACAGGAACAGGTTGCGCAGCAGGATCGACACCGAGACCCCGAAGGCGGACTTGATCTGCGTCGCGTCGGCGGTGAGCCGCGAGACGATCTCGCCCGATTGCGCCCGGTCGAAGAAGGCGGGATCGAGGATCGTGAGCCGGGCGAAGACGGCGCTGCGCAGATCCGCCACCACACGCTCGCCCAGCGTCACCACCGTGTAGACCCGCGCGGCGCTCGACAGGGCGAAGGCCGCCACGACGCCGAGCAGCGCCAGGAAATAGGCGTCGATGACGCCCGAGCCGTCCGCCGTGAAGCCGTGGTCGATCACCCGGCGCATGGCCACGGGCACGACCAGCGTCGAGGCCGACGCGCAGACCAGGGCAACGAGACCTGCGACGATCCGGCCGCGGTAGCGCAGCGCGAACGGGACCAGCGGCCTGAGCGCGCTCAGCGGGGCTTTGGGACGGCTCTCGGCGGCCGCCTTGGTCTTACGGGCCATCACGCCTCTTGTGTCCGATCTCCGGTCCGCGGCGCTTGTGACCGGGGAGAGCCTGCGGTATACGCCGCCGCTCATCCGATTGCGTGTGTTCAATGGCCGCGGGCCGCCACCACGGTCGGCTTGGACGTGCCGTTGCCACGAACCTACGGTTCGGTGCAACCGGTGACATCTTCCGCATTCCGGGCCGGGCGGCGCCTCCTGCGCTTCCCGCCGGCGTGCCAGATCAGGGACCACAGGTCATGGCGAAGGACGCGGCCGCAAAGGCCAAGGGGACTGAGCATCCCGACTACCACTTCATCAAGGTCGTGATGACGGACGGGACCGAGTACAGGACCCGTTCGACCTACGGCAAGGAGGGCGACACCCTCAACCTCGACATCGATCCGCTCACCCACCCGGCCTGGACCGGCGGTGAGCAGAAGATGCTCGATCGCGGCGGCCGTGTCTCGCGCTTCAACTCGCGGTTCGGCAACCTCGGCAAGCGCTGATCCCGGATCCGCCGCCCCTCGGGCGCGGCGTTTTCAAAGCGGGCGGTCACCGAAAGCGGCCGCCCGTTCTTTTGCGTATCCCGGCGCCGGTTCAGCCCTCGCGCATGCGGAACGCCATCCGCAGCAGGCCATGCTGCTGGGCCACCGGGCTCTCCACGGGGGCCGGGGTCGGGCGATCCTCCGTGATCAGCACGTCGAGGTGGAGGATGCGGCTGTGCAGGCGGCGTGCCCGCACGATCAGGTGCTGAAGGCGCATCGGCAGGAGATTGAAATCCTGGGGCCTCGGCGGCTCGCTGCTGCCGAGCTTGACCCGGTGCTTCTCCTGGAGGGCCTCGGCCGGCGTCATCTCGCCCTCGGCGACCGCGCGCTGCACCAGAAGCCAGGACGCGATCTGCATGAGCAGCGTGGTGAGCCGCATGCTCTCGGCGGCGTAGCTCAGCGTCGCGTCGCGCGAGACCAGGCGCGATTCGTCCCGCCCCTCGCCATCGAGATAGGCCGCCGTCTCCTCAACCAGCTTCATCCCCTCGCGGAAGAGGGCCTTGAACGCTTCCGAGTTGACATAGGACTTGCCGAAATCGACCCAGTCCTGATCGTCCCGGAACGTGACATCGAAGCCGTTCATCCTGCCTCTCCTGTGCCGTCCGACGGCCCTGTCCGTCCGGATGTGGGACGCCTGGTCCCGTGCTGTCCGACGACGCTGCAATCCTAGCGCCGATCGACGGTGGCATCAGGGTTCATCCTTTCTTAACCTTAACGGATTGCCGAACCGTCAGATATGTTCTTCTTGATCGCATACCAGCGCTCAGAACGCCGCGCGTAGGCCGCCGAATACACTCCGGCCACTGCCCGGATAGAATGCCGCCAGTCCGCTCACGCCCCCGGCGGTCCTGGCATTGGCCACCACCGCGATGTCCGAAACATAGCGCGCGTCCGTGAGATTGCGCGCATCGACGAACAGGGCGACGCCGTTGGCGAAGTCGATTCCGGCCTCGACGCCGAAGAGCGCGTAGCCCGGCACCCGCAGGGTGTTGGCATGATCCGCGAAGGCGCCCTGGGGCACCCAGTCGACGGCCGGCGCGATGTGCAGGCCGCTCGGGTGGCGATAGGTCAGGACGGTGCGCAGCACGTCCGTGGGGATGCCGGCGATCCGGTCGTTGCCGAAGACCGGGTCGCGGACGAACCGGAAGTCGTTGTGGGTCCAGATCTGCGTCAGGCTCATGCCGTCGCCCGCTCCGACGAGGTCGCGGGCGAGGTCGAGGGTCACGGCCGCCTCGACGCCCTGGTGGATCGAGCGCGGCGTGTTGAAGGTCGCGGCCGGGATGTTGAGGCCGGGATTGGTCGAGAAGTTGATCAGCTCGTCGCGCAGGTCAGATCGATAGAGCGTCACGTCGAAGGCGAGGCGGTCGATCCGGCCGCGGGCGCCGGCCTCGTAGGTCCAGGCCCGCTGCGCCCGCAGGGGCACGAAGGTGGTGTTCAACAGGTTCTGCTGAACGAGGTCGCCGAAGTCCGGCACGTCCCTGGACCGGGTCACGTCGCCGAACAGCTGCACTTCGGGGAGCGGCTGCCAGAGCAGGCCGATCTTCGGGTTGATGCCCGCATAGGTCGCGTCGGCGAAACGCGGGGTCACGTCCCCGGGGAGGCCACCCTTGTCGCTGTAGGTGCGGTTCGACGAGAATGCCTTGGCGCCGGTCATCAGCGCCACGTCCGGCAGGAACCAGAACCGGTTCTCCCCGTAGGCCTCGTAGCTCGAGGCGCTCTGGAGCGAATTCAGCGTCTGCGTGCCCCGCTGGCCGCGGATGTTGACGAATTGCAGCGCCGAGTTCTGGCCGGCGAGGGCGCGCAGGCCCAGCACCACGTCATCGCGAAAACCGCCGAGATCGAAGGTCCCGGCCCAGTGCGGGTTGATCCCGTAGGTCCAGCCGTCCTGGTCGATCGCCTGGAAGATCGGGTGGTACAGGCTCTTGTGGATCGCCCAGCTGTCCACGTCGAGCTTGCCGACGTCGAGGAGGAACGAGGTGCGGTTGGCGATCCGCTCGGTCTCGACCTTGCGCGACTGGTTGCCGGTGATCGCGGTGGGATTGGCCAGGGTCGGGGTGGTGAGGCTCTGGCCCAGCGTCAGGCTGCCCGGCAGCTTCTGGTCGGTGAGGTAGGTGCCGAGATAGAAGCGGGTCTCGATGTCGGGGGCGATCCGGTAGCCGATATTGGCGTTGAAGTTCTTCGTCGCCTGCGCCTCGTGGGCGCGGAAGCCTTCGGAATTCGTCAGCGTCGCGTTGACCAGCACGTCGAGCGGCCCGTCGATGCGGGACATCTGCGCCTGCTCGCGGATCGTGCCGAAGCTGCCGCCGTCGATCCGCAGGATGTTGGGGGCAAGCGCCGTGTAGGCGGTGGGCGTGACGAAGTTGATCGCGCCGCCGAGCGTCGTCGCCCCGAAGGTGAGGGCGTTCCCGCCCTTGTAGACCTCCACCGCGCGCAGGGCGAGCGGGTCGATCTGGTAGAAGTCGCCGCTGCCATCCGCGAGGTTGAACGGGATGCCGTCCTGGAGGATTTCGATTCCGCGCAGGTGATAGCCCCGGGCGATCCCGGAGCCGCGCACGGACAGGCGCAACTCCTGGCCGTAGCGCTCCTGCACGTAGACGCCGGGCACGTCCTTGAGGACGTCCCGGATGGTGTTGGCGTAGCGGTCCTGGAGCGTCGCGGCGTCCACGAAGGCGACGGATCCCACGGTCTGGTAGAGCGCCGCGCGCTGGCGATCGACGCTCGGGACGGAGAGCGAGCCGCGTGATTCCCCCGGGAGCGGCCCGGTGGGCGTGGCGCTGCCGACGACGCTGAGTTCGGGCAGGGCGACGGCGGGGACCTGGGCCCGGGCCGCCGATGGCGTGGCGCAGGCGAGGAGCGACAGGGCGGCGCGGCGGCCGGCCCGGATGAGGCGGGGCATGGAATCGTGTCCGTGTCTGAGGATCGGGCAGGGGCGATCGGATCAGACGACGGGGGGAGGGGCTCGGGCGCGGGGACCCGCCGCGGGGGGCGCCCGTGGCAGCGCGCTGCGCGGCGGCCGCGACCGGATGAGCGCGACCGGGTAGAGGGCCGGCACCGCTTCGGCCGGCGCCGGGGCGGGAAGGGCGGCCGGGCTCGCGGTATGGCACGCGACGCAACAGGCCATCGGCCCATGGGCCGGAACGTGCGGATCGTCCGGCCCCGGCCCGTCGATCGTGCCGCCGGATAGGCACAGGACGTGTTCCGGCGCCGCCGCGGCGGCCATCGCGAGGCCGCCGAGGACGTTCTGGAGCGCGAGCGCATACAGGACGAGGATCGCCACGAGGCGGCGCCCGGCCGGACTCAGCCGGGATCGCCGCTCCGGGGCTCCGGTCCGGGTGCCGTAGGATCGGGCGCACGCCATGGGGCGCTCGGGACTGTCGATGCGCGGTGCGTTGCTCCGGCCGGACCGCTAGTGCTGATGCTGGTGCTGGCCGGCGGGCGTGGACGCACCGATCGGCGCCACCGAGAAGGTCACCGGAACGGTGCCGGCCCGCTGGAAGGTCAGTGTCCCGGATACGGTCTCCCCGGCCTTGGGCGCGCCGGTGAGACCCTCGAACATCAGGTGATAGCCGCCGGGCTTCAGCTCCACGGTATCGCCGGGCTTGATGGTCAGGCCCTCGGAGACCGGCGCCATCTTCATGACGCCCCCCTCCATCGACATGGAATGGATGTCGCCCGTCTTGGCGAAGGGCACAGCGGCCCCCGTCAGCGTGTCCGGGGTGCTGCCGGTGTTGGTGATGCGGACATAGCCGCCCGCCACCTTGGCGCCGTTCGGGGTGGCGCGCAGCCACGGTGTCTCGATGCTGAGGTCGCCAGCCTTCACCGGGGTAGCGGTCGCGGTTGCCGCCGCGGCGGTCGTCTGGGCCGCGGCCGGTACGATGCGGAAGGCGGGTGCCGCCGCCTTCAGGTCATGGGCGTCCTGGCCGGCCTTCGGGATCTCGGACCAGGAATAGCCGCCCTCCGTGCAATCCTGCTGCACCGGGACGTAGACGGTCGCGCCGGGTTCGAACGTGTCGGCCACCTGCGCGAGGAAGGTGAATTCGTCGACCGCGTCGTCCGGCAGCGAGCCGCCGCTCCAGGTGATCGCCGTCACGCCCTCGGAGGCGGTGCCGTGGTGGGTGGTGTAGGTCCGGGCGTAGGCGCCGCGGGTCGTCGCCACCGTCCAGCCGGGCTTCGGCATCGGCTTGGCGCCGATCAGCCCCTCCGGGATCGTGACGCTCACCCGGGTGGTCGGCTTGCCGGAGCAGCCGTGCATGATCTGGACGACGCCGCGATAGGACGAGCCGGGGCTCGCCTGCTTGCGCTCCAGCACCGCGTGGGCCTGTGCCGCGGAGGCGACGAGGCCGAGGCCGAGCACGGCCGAAACGAGACTTTTCATGGGAATGCATCCGTCCTGAGGGATCCGTTGGCAAACGATCGCTCAGGCCGTCGGCGGTCCCCTGGGTGACGTGCCGCCCCCGGGCGGGGGGCGGGCGCAGGGTTCGGCAGGCTGTCCGAAGCCGGCGCACGCGTGCGCCGGCGCGATCCACGCGACCGCCGAGGGGGCCTCCCGGGGCGGAAGCGCGGTGCCGGTGACCTGAGCCGCCGTGCAGCAATCGCCGTGACCGTGCGGGACCGCCTTGCCGAAATCCGACCCGTCCGCGGAATGCTGCGCGCAGATCCCGTCGGCCGCCGCCGGCATCGGCATCAGGCCACCGAGGAAGGCCTGAAGGACGAAGGCATAGAGCGCCAGCACGGCGATCACGGCGCGCAGCGGCCGGGCCTGAGGACCCCCGCGACGATTCCCCGTGGTCGGACCCGGTCCCATGCTGCTCCCGCACCCCGTGCGCTTCCAACGCCTATGGCAGTCCTGCCACACCCGGAGGGTCGTGGCTGTTGCCGGCGGGCCGCAGCCGAACGCGGCGTGCGCTGGCGCACCGCGATGCCACAATCCGGCCCCTTCGATAGGGAGTCTTAAGCGTCAACCCGACAGCGTGGCGGCCGAGACGATCCCTCCCGCCACGATCCGAACAGACTCCGGACCAGAGCCAGCGACCGATGCGCATGACGGCACAAAACCGGTTCACCACCCTCCTGAGCGTGGCCGCCCTGAGCGCCCTGGGCCTCGGCGCCGCGGAGGCCCGTGACCAGGGCAATTACGCACAGGCCGAATGGGCGCAGGACTACGCGTCGCCCGCCGGCATGCAGGTGCAGCGCGAGACGGTGCCGATCCTCTCGCCCCAGACCGTGGCGGCGACCGAGCAGATGGTCGAGCGCTACAAGGACATCGTCACCCGCGGCGGCTGGCGCCCGGTCTCCGGCGCCGAGCACCTGCGCATCGGCTCCCGCGGCCCGGCCGTGGCCGCCGTGCGCCAGCGCCTGATCGTCACCGGCGACCTCGATGCCGCCGCCGGCGGCTCAGGCGTGTACGATTCCTACGTCGCCGCCGGCGTGAAGCGCTTCCAGTCCCGCCACGGCCTCAGCCAGACCGGCACGATGAGCCTCGCCACCCAGCAGGCGATGAACGTTCCCGCCGACGTGCGCCTGCGCCAGCTCGAGACCAACGTCGTGCGCCTGCGCTCCTATTCGGGCGATCTCGGCCGGCGCTTCGTAATCACCAACATCCCGGCCGCCCTGGTCGAGACGGTGGAGAACGGCCAGGTCGTGACGCTCCACGCCGCGGGCGTCGGCAAGATCGACCGGCAGTCGCCGATCATGAACACCAAGGCGACGCAGATCAACTTCAACCCGACCTGGACGGTCCCGGCTTCGATCGTGAAGAAGGACCTGATCCCGAAGATGCAGAAGGATCCGAACTACCTCACGGACAACCGGATCCGCATCCTGTCGAACGGCCAGGAGGTCTCGCCGAAATCGGTGAACTGGAACTCCGACGAGGGCACGCGCTACACCTACCGGCAGGATTCCGGCGCCGACTTCAACTCGATGGGCATCGTCCGGATCAACATCCCGAACCCCTACGGCGTGTTCATGCACGACACGAACACCAAGGGCGTGTTCGGCGACGATTTCCGCTTCATCTCGTCGGGCTGCGTGCGCGTGCAGAACGTGCGCGAGTACATCACGTGGCTCCTGAAGGACACGCCCGGCTGGGACCGCCAGAAGGTCGAGGAAGCGATCGAGAGCGGCAAGCGCGTCGACGCCAACATCGCCCAGCCGGTGCCGGTCTACTGGACCTACATCACGGCCTGGTCGACCCCGGACGGCGTGGTTCAGTTCCGCGACGACATCTACAAGCGCGACGGCGTGAACGTCCCCTCGACCATCGGCGCGCCGACCCCGGTCGCCAGCGCCGAGCCGATGCCGCAGACCTTCGAGCCCGGCGACGAGGAATAGTCCGCCGGCCGGCGCTGCCGACCCGCTTCCGAATCATCCGAGGCCCGCATCTCCCCCGAGATGCGGGCCTCGCGCGTTTGGGAACGCCGCTGTCATCGCCCGGTCAAACGGATCTGCTTGGCCGCTGGGGCCACGTCGCGGGAGCGGGTTTGCCGGCTTCCTGCCTCGGCACTGGCTTGGAATTCCGACAGGAGCCCCGATGTCGCGCGAATCGACCTCCGGAGATGGACGCCTCACCCGCCGGGAGACCGTGGCGGGCCTCGCCGGATTGGGGCTCGTGGCCGGCCGGGCAGAGGCCCAGGGGGCCGCGGAGGCCACCGGGATCGTCTATGCCGGCGCCACGGCCGGGGCCGGCCGGACTCCGCTCCCCGGCGTACTGGTCTCGAACGGCCGCGAGATCGCGCGCACGGACGATCAGGGCCGCTATCGCCTGCCGATGCCGGGCGACGGCGCCGTCTTCGTGATCAAGCCGCCGGGCTACGCCCTCCCGCGCGACGCCGACAACGTGCCGCGCCATTCCTACATCCACCAGCCGAACGGCACGCCCGCCGAGATCGGCCTGCGCTATCCCGGGGTCGCGCCGACCGGGCCGCTGCCGGCGTCCATCGACTTCACCCTGACCCGGGTCGATGAGCCGGCGGATTTCGATGTCGTCCTGTTCACCGATCCCCAGCCCGAGAGCCGGTTCGAACTCGACCACGTGCGGGATACGGCGGTCGCCCGCGCCATGGCGATCCCGGCGGCCTTCGGCCTGACCGCCGGCGACGTCCTGTTCGACGATCTCTCGCTCTACGGCCGGTCCAATCGCATCGTCGGGCGGATCGGGCTGCCCTGGTACAGCCTGCCGGGCAACCACGACCTCAACATGCAGGCCCCGGATGCCCGCTACAGCCGCGAGACCTGGAAGCGGGTCTACGGCGCGCCGACCTACGCGTTCCGGCACGGGCGGGCCTGGTTCGTGATGCTCGACAACGTCGAGTGGTTGGGGCCGCCGGTCCCGGTCGGCGCCAACACCTACCGGGGGCATATCGGCGACCGCAGCCTGGCCTTCCTGCGCAACCTCCTGCCGGAGATCCCGCAGGACGACCTGATCGTGCTGGCCATGCACATCCCGCTGTTCACCGATACGACGCCGGACGATCCCCACGGCATCACCCTCGACCGCGCTGCCCTCCTCGATCTGCTGGCGGGGCGCCGGGTGCTGAGCCTCTCGGGCCACACCCACACGACCGAGCACCATTACCCGGCCGACGGGCACCACCATCACGTGCTGACCGCCGTCTCGGGCTCGTGGTGGAGCGGGCCCGACACGCGCACGGGCATCCCCTCGGCCGACAGCCGCGACGGGACGCCGAATGGGTTTCACGTCCTGTCGATCCGCGGCACCGACTACACGACCCGCTACGTCGCCGCGCAGGGCCAGCCCGACGAGACGATGCGCATCCTGTTCGAGAGCGAGGCGCGCGTCGGCGCCGTGGAGGTGATCCGCTCGACCCGGCCGGTCCAGGGTCTCCGGCCGCCGGTGCCGCAGGACGCGCTTCCCGATACAACCCTGGTGGTGAACGTGTTCGACGGCGGGCCGCGCACGCGCCTGACCGCCCGGATCGGCGACCGGCCGCCGCTGGCGATGGCGCGGACCCGCCGGCTCGACCCCTTCGTCACCGAACTCTTTGCGCGCTACCCGGAGACCAAGAAGAGCTGGGTGCAGGCGACGCCCTCGACCCACATCTGGACGGCGCGGCTGCCCGACGACCTCGCGCCGGGTGCGCACCGCGTCACCGTCGAGGGGACCGACGAGTACGGGCGGCCGATATGCGGTTGCACGGTGCTTGAGATCGCGGGCGAGCGCGGATAGGCGGCCAATCCCGACGCCGAGCGCCCCGTTCCGGTGTCCAGCCGGGTCGCGAACCCGCCACGCGGCCTCGGAACCCACGCGAGCCCGGTCCGTTGGTCCGGATCCCAAGCCAACAGGAGCCGCGTCATGGCCAATCCCGGCCTACCCGAGCCCACGCCCGGCGATCTGCCGCCGCCCCCGCCGATCCCCGATGAGGAGCCCGATATCGGGCCGACCGGACCGCGCACACCCTATCCGGTGAACGATCCCGGCATCGGCGAACCGGGCGGTCCGGGCTCCGAGCCCGACGTCTTCCCCGGCACACCCACCGATCCCGGCACGCGCATGTGATCCGAGCGTCAGTGGCCGCCGTGCGAGGTGCGAACGTCGCGCGGCGCGTTGAGGATCTCCGAGAGGCTCGTCACCACGTGGCGGGCCTCTTCGTCGGTCAGGCGTAGCTGGAACGGCGGCAACGCGCCGGCCTGAAGAGCGACCACCGCCTGGCCCTCGTCGTCGGTGCCGATCTCGATTGCCGAGGACGTCACTTCGAGCATGGCGATGTCCTCGTCGCCCATCTCGTCGGTCATGTCCGGCTCGTCGGTGTCGTCGATCGCCGTGAGCAGCTGCCCGACGGCGCGCACCAGGGCGCGGGCGGCCCGGGCATCCATCACCACCGCCGTCGCTTGATCGTCCTTCTGGAAGGACAGCTGGATGTTCGCACCGTCCAGCGAGACCGATATGCCTGCCATGTATCGTCCAGAGCCGCGCGTCGTAACTGCTTGCACGCACTCCGTATATGCATCGCGGAGGCCCGAAAACACAGGGGGCGGCGCGCCGCGGCCGCGCCTTCGTCCCGGCCTGCGACGCAGAAGATACGCGGCCGGCGCCTTGTTGCGGCCGCAGCCAGCGATTAAATACGTTCTCGGGGGGCTTACCCACCGAGGCTGACGCTTTACACGGTTCAGCGTCTCGCGCCCCGCCACCCTGGCCAAATCCAGAAAGACCGTGGTGCATCACGCGGCCGTCGTGCCGCGCGAATGGCCCATGGACGAACGAGGTACAATACGTGAATACCGGCACTGTGAAATGGTACAATGAGACGAAGGGCTACGGTTTCATCCAGCCCGACGACGGCGGCAAGGACGTGTTCGTTCACATCTCGGCCGTCGAGCGCGCCGGAATGCGCAATCTCATCGAAGGCCAGCGGGTCTCTTACGAGATCCTGACCGACAAGCGCAGCGGCAAGGACGCCGCCAGCAACCTGCAGGCAGCCTGATCCTTCCGGCTCTGCGGGTCCCGCGCCAATCCCCCGCGCGGATCGATGCCCGCGGGGCTCCCGCCCGGCGGGAGACGGCGGCGGGACCCTGATTCGGCCGCACGATGCGGCTCTCCCTTCCGACGCTACCGTCCCGGGCGAAACCGCCCGGTCCCAGGTCGCGCCGGAGGCAAATCCCCAACACGATACCGGGCGGTACGAACGTCCGGTCCAGAAAAGACCAGAAAAGAAAAACACTTATGTTGTTCGAGTACACACGCCGCCGCGGCATCCGTTCACCGGTGACCGACGCCCCGACCTTCCGGGTCGGCAAGCTGGCCCAGGCCAGGACCGCGGACCATACCGGGATCGATGTCAGTCACCTGATCGACCGGTCCTACAACTACCATTCCTCACGGGAACTGCACTGGCATCTCGCCGACCGCCTCGGGCTCGCCCCTGCCGCGGTCATGGTGCGCGAAGCCGCTGTGGCGGCCTGACAACGGCCGGCGCCGCCGTCCTCAGCGGCCCCAGGCCGCCAGGACGGGATCGCGCAGGGCCGTCGAGGCGGCGAGGAGTTCGCCGTGAACCGGGTCGGGCCGGTTGTAGGGGGTCGCTGCGCCCGTGAAGTCGCAGACGACCCCGCCGGCCTCCCGCAGGACGAGGTCCGCCGCCGCGAGATCCCAGTCGCGGGCGTGACCGGACACCATTCCGATATCGACGGTCCCGTCCGCCACCCGCGCGAGCCGCAGGGCGAGGGACGGGATCCGGGCGATCGATTCGAAGTCGGGATTCGGCCCGGCACCCCGTGCCAGGCGGTCGAGCATCGGCTTCGGGCCGGTGATGCGAGCGCCGGCGAGGCGCGCGCGGGGATCGACCCGGATCGGTACGCCGTTCCGGGTCGCGCCGCGCCCGTGCACCGCCTCGTAATCCGCGTCGCCGACCGGCGCGTGGACGAATCCGATCACCGGCTCGCCGTCGGCCAGCAGCGCCACCGCGATCGACCAATCCGGATGGCCCGATAGGAACGCCCGGGTCCCGTCGATCGGGTCGACAATCCAGACGAGGTCGTGGCCGAGGCGGGCCGGATCGTCCGCCGTCTCCTCCGACAGCCACGCCGCCCGCGGGACGAGCGCGCTGAGGCGGACCTTCAGGAAGGCGTCCACCGCGACGTCGGCTTCGGTCACCGGCGAGCCGCCGGCCTTCGACCAGATCCGGGCGGAGGTCTGACCGCCGAGCCGGAAGAAGGGCCGCGCGATGTCGGCGGCCTCGCGCATGACGGCGCGCAGCTCCGGCATCAGGGCGGATACCGCATCGTCGGTGAGAGGCTCGGGCATCGCGCTCCGCGTGAGATCCGTGAGGGCCGGAGAGCCCCGCCGCACCGTGCATCCGGTCGAACGGACGTCCGCGCATTCGGGCTGAGGGGGCCGGGCGCGGAAGGATCGCGCACCCGACCCTGCCGTTGTACGGCGCCGCCCGCACCGCCACAAGGATGCTGGTTGATCAATCGATAACGACCAATCCGCGCAAGGAAATGTTGAGCATTCAAGGAAGCATTGAGCATTCCGCAAATGACGGCGCCGTCCAGAATCGCTTAAGGACGGCTCTTAAGCGGCGTGGAGGAGTTCGGGTGCGATTTTGCTTGGCATAACGGACGGCCCGGTCGGTGCCGCCACTTGCTCAAGGGATCCGGACCGATGAACACTTCGCCGTTCGTGGACGAACATCACGCGGGACAGCGCATGCAGGGTGCCGAGGCCCCCCCCCACCTAATGGTCTCGCCGCTTCCGGTGATCGGCCGCACCCCCGGCGCCCGCAGGGCCGTCGGGATCGCGCTCGCCTACGCCGTCGAGGATGCCGAGATCACCGGGTCCGACCGGTTCAGCCTGATCCTGGTCGATGCCGAGGGCGAGGAACTGCATCGCCTCGGCAGCTTCGACGAGGACGACGTGGTCGCGGTGTGGCGCGACATCGCGGCCCGCGCCGGTCTGGCGCGGATGATCGTCCGCGAGGACGGGGTGCGCGTCCCCGTGACCGAGCAGCTCGGCCGCGTGATCCTCGGTCGGGTGCGCATCCGGCGCCGTCATGCCGGGCTCGGCGGCCGCCGCCCGCGGTTCCTGACCCGCCGCAAGACCGGACGCCTCCCGGCGCGGCCGCAGATCTTCCGCGGCGAGAACGAGATCATCGCCCGCACCTGACCGCCCCGACGGCTCTCAGGCGAGACCGCGCAGCAGCGCGTCCGTGGCAAGGCCGGCGAACAGGATCAGGCCGGCATCCCGGTTCGACCGGAACAGCATCAGGGCCCCGCGCCCGTCGCGCTCCTTGAGCGACCGAATCTGCCAGGCGAGATGTCCGGCGAAGGCCGCGACCCCGAGGAAGCCCATCAGGCCCGCCCCGGCCGCCCAGGCAGCGAGCCCCACGAACAGGGCCGCCAGGGCGTAGCACAGGCCGACGGCGCCTCTCACATGCCGTCCGAACAGGCGGGCGGAGGAGCGGATCCCGGCGATCTCGTCGTCCTCGATATCCTGCACCGCGTAGATCGTATCGTATCCGACCACCCAGGACAGCGCGCCCGCATAGAGCAGCAGCGCCGGCGCATCGAGGCGGGCGAAGACCGCGACCCAGCCCATCAGCGCCCCCCAGGCGAAGGCCAGCCCGAGGACGGCCTGGGGCAGGGGCATGACGCGCTTCATGAACGGGTAGATCGCCACCGGGAGGAGCGAGCACAGCCCGACGAGGATCGCCTGCTCGTTGAACTGCAGGAGCACCGCCAGCCCGACCAGGGCCTGGACCATCAGGAACAGGGCGGCGTGGCGCGGGCGGATCTGCCCCGAGGGGAGGGGGCGCAGGCGGGTGCGCTCGACCTGCGCGTCGAGGTCGCGGTCGGCAATGTCGTTGTAGGTCGAGCCCGCCCCGCGCATCGCCACCGCCCCGATCAGGAACAGCAGGCAGTGCCAGGGATCGGGGAAGGACTGGTCCGCCGCGATCGCCGCCAGCGCGGCCGACCACCAGCACGGGAGGAGCAGCAGCCACCAGCCCACCGGCCGGTCGATGCGCGCGAGGCGCAGATAGGGGCGCCACGGCCGCGGCGCGACCCGCTCGACCCAGTGGCCTGTGACGGCGTCGGCCGGGCGCCCATCCTCGATCGCCGTCCCGCCCGTCGGTGGCCCGCTCATCGTTCGGCTCTCCGGTCGTCCCGCATCTCGATCCTCCCCCGCCGCAGAGGGAGGATCCGCGCCGGATCCGTGAGCCTCGCAGACGTTCTTACAGAGCGCCCTGCGGCAGCTTGAAGCTGCCGGTCAAGCCCGGGCCTCCGAGCAGGCCGCCGCCGCCGCCATTGGCCTGCGCCTGAGCCTGGGCACGGGCCTGCGCCTCCATCTTGGTCGCCTGGGCGGCGACGCTGCAGATCTTGGTGCGGATACCGCTGACCTTCATGTGGTCGGCCTTGAAGCCTTCGGCGAAGGAATCCGGGATCGAGCACCATTCCTTGTTGGCGGTGATCCACTTCATGCCCTCGGCGCCGTTGGTCTGAAGCTTCCCGAACAGGGCGCAGGCTTCCTGCGGCGTCATCTTCTTCTTCGTCTGGGAGGCCGCATTGGCCCGCCCGACCAGCGCCTTGCGCTCGGCCAAGGTCTTCTGGATGGCGCCGCATTCCGGCGCGGCGCCCTGTGCGAAGGCCGCCGTCCCGAACAGGACGGTGCCGGCCAGCACCGCAGCCCCCAGACCCAAGCTCCTCTTCGCCATCCCGCGACTCCCTCGACGACCCTGCCGAATCCGCGTGCGGCCGGCTTCCTTCACGTAACTGTGGGTTCGCCATAGGAATGTGGCGTCAATCGAGCGGCAAACGGGCGACGCCATGCGGCTGTGGGCCCGGCGCGAAAAACAAGGCGTCGTAACCTTTTCGCAACATGTCGAGGGATCGGTCCCGCGTTGACAGGCCGGCGGCGCCGGGCGACCACGCCCGCATGCCGGCCTACGACTTCACTGCTCCACGCCTCCACGTGGCGGCCGATCTCGCCGCGGGCGTGATTCTGCCCCTCGACCGGGCGCAGGCCAACTACCTGCTCACCGTGCTGCGCCGCGGGCCGGACGATCCCGTCCTGGTGTTCAACGGCCGCGACGGCGAGTGGCGCGCCCGTCTGGTCCAGACCGGGCGAAAGGGCGCCGACCTGCACGTCGCCGCGCAGACCCGCCCGCAGCCCGCGCCCGCCGACCTCCATTACCTGTTTGCACCCGTGAAGAGTGCGCGCCTGGATTACCTCGCGCAAAAGTCGGTCGAGATGGGCGCGGGCACGATCCGGCCCGTCATCACGCGGTACACGCAGGGCGAGCGGGTCAACATGGACCGGCTGCGCGCCAACGCCGTCGAGGCCGCCGAGCAATGCGGCATCCTGGCGATCCCGGACTGTCCGGAGCCCGAACGGCTGCCCGAGGCCCTGGCCGGCCTCGCCCCGGAGCGGCTCCTGGTGTTCTGCGACGAGGACGCGCCCGTACGCGATCCGGTGCGGGCGCTCGCCGCGGCGGCTGATCCGCTTGCGCCGCCGCCGCTCGCCGTGCTGGTCGGCCCGGAGGGCGGCTTCTCCGCGGAGGAGCGGGACCTGATTCGAGCGCGGCCCAACACCGTCGCCCTCTCCCTGGGACCGCGGATCCTCCGGGCCGACACCGCGGCCGTCGCCGTCCTGGCCCTGGTCCAGGCGGTGCTCGGCGACGCCCGGTAACGGGGTATCCCCGTCCCGATCGATGTGTGCCGGCGCACATGAAAGGGGCCAGCCGGCGATTGTTTCCCGGGATGGGACGGGTCGGAGCCCGCCGGTTCACGGCGCCGCGTTGTGGGTTCCCGGCGCCTCGACTATGTCCGTGGGCGGACGCCGCCCGCGCCGCGCGCTCGTCGGGGTCGGGGGCGGGTGTCCGCCCGGGCCCCGTTCGTGAGAGCGGGGTGGACCGGTCGGACCCGCCGGAGCAACCCGGCGCGCCTACATCATAGGCTCAGTTCAGACGCACGGGCAGGCAGCGCATGGCGCGCGACAGCAACGACATCACGCCGCTCACCACGCGCGCTGAACTGATCGAATGGTTCGCGGCGGGCGAGAAGCCGCGCGGGCGGTTCGCCATCGGGACCGAGCACGAGAAGATCCCGTTCTACCAGGACGGCCGGGACCCGGTTCCCTATGACGGGGATCGAGGCATTCGCGCCCTCTTGGAGGGACTCGCCCGGGAGACCGGCTGGGAGCCGATCCTCGACCTAGGCAGCATCATCGGCCTGGCGGCCGAGGAGGGCGGGGCGATCTCGATCGAGCCCGGTGGCCAGTTCGAACTGTCCGGGGCGGCGCTGCCCGACGTCCACGCCACCGCGGCGGAACTCGCGACCCATCTGGCGGCGACGAAGCGGGTGGCCGATCCCCTGGGCATCGGCTTCCTGACCCTCGGCATGAGCCCGCGCTGGCGTCGCGACGAGACCCCGGTGATGCCCAAGAGCCGCTACCGGATCATGGCGTCCTACATGCCGAAGGTCGGCTCCCTCGGCCTCGACATGATGCTGCGCACCGCCACCGTGCAGGTGAATCTCGACTTCGCCTCCGAGGCCGACATGGTGCGCAAGATGCGCGCTTCCCTGGCGCTGCAGCCGGTCGCCACCGCGCTGTTCGCCAATTCCCCCTTCACCGATGGCCGGCCGAACGGGTTCCTGTCGCGCCGCTCCGAGATCTGGCGCGACACCGACGCCGACCGCACCGGCATGCTGCCCTTCGCCTTCGAGGCCGGGTTCGGCTACGAGGCCTATGTCGACTGGCTGCTCGACATGCCGATGTACTTCGTGAAGCGCGGTGACATCTATCACGACGTCTCGGGCGCATCATTCCGCGACCTGATGGCCGGCCGGCTGCCGCAGCTCCCGGGGGAATACGCCACGGTGGCCGATTGGGCGAACCACGCCTCGACCGCCTTTCCCGAAGTTCGGCTGAAGCGCTTCCTGGAGATGCGCGGGGCGGATGTCGGCGATCCCGGGATGATCGCCGCGCAGGCCGCCTTCTGGACCGGGCTGCTCTACGACGAATCGGCCCTCGACGCCGCCCTCGACCTCGTGAAGGGATGGAACGCGGCCAGCCGGGAGGCCGCGCGGGCGACTGCGCCGCGCCTCGGGCTCGCGACCCCGGTGGCGAACACGACGCTCGGCGCGGTCGCGGCCGAGGCCCTGGGGATCGCCCGGTCCGGCCTGCGGGCCCGCGGCCGGCGCGATGCCGAGGGCCGCGACGAGACGATCTTCCTCCAGCCGCTCGAAGCGATCGTTGCGGCTGGCAGGACCCGGGCCGACGAGCTGCTCGCCGATTACGAGGGCCGCTGGGGCGCCTGCGTGCGGCCCGCCTTCTCGGAATGCGTGTTCTGAGGGCTGTCTGATGGCGTGATCGCAGGCGCGACTCAACGTCGCGCATGCTATCGGAACGGTCCGAGGCTCAGCCAGCCGCCAATTGGAGACCGTTCCATGATCCGCTTCACCGCCGCCATCCTGGCCGGGGTGGCATTCCTTCCGTTGAGTGCCGGTACCGGCTTGGCCGCCGACTCGCCGCTCGACGGTTATGGGCGCGCGCCGGTCGGCCAGAGCCGGCGGACGGTCGGCGGTGACGTCACGCGGGTACCGCCGCGCTACAGCTACTACGGCGAGTACCAATACCCGGTGCCGTTCGGCTACGGTTACGCCTACGCGCCGGTACGCCCGCGGGGGTTCGATTACGGATACAACGGTCCGCGCTACAGCTGGTCCGACCCGGCCGGCTATTATGGTCCGGCCTTCGGTTCCTACGAGTGGTGAGTGCCGGCCAATTTTCGCCCGCGAGACGATGGGCTGACGGGACGAGCGCTGCCCGGCGTTTCCGCTTCCGCGGGCCGTCCGCTATGAGGCTCCCGGCGTCGGCCCGGCGGGCGGCGCGGGAGTTTGCCGTGTGCGGGACGAGCCGGACTGCATCGCCCTCGACCTGAGCGGGCTGAAATGCCCGCTGCCGGTCCTGCGGACCCGCAAGGCGCTCCGGCGCCTGCCCGCCGGCCGGTCCCTCGTGGTCACCTGCACCGACCCGCTGGCGATGATCGACATCCCGAACCTCGTGCGCGAGGAGGGCGCCCGCCTCGACGCGGCCGAGCGGCTCGGGGATCGCCTGCGCTTCCGCATCTCGCTCTCCGCGAAGCCGCCGCATTCCTGAACGATCCGTCAGGATCTGATGGGCGGGGTGGGGCCGGCATGGCATTGCGGATCGGGGGCGTGCGCCTCGTGCACGACGGCTGGGCACGCTTCCTCGTGGCCGAAGTGATGCAGGCGGACGGGACCCGCATCACCCGGGAGATCGAGGATCACGGCCGGGCGGTCGCTGTCCTGCCCTACGATCCGGACCGGCGGGTCGCCACGCTGGTCTCGCAGTTCCGCGCCCCGGTCCTCTATTCCGACGGTCCGCCGACCCACCTGGAGGTGCCGGCCGGACTGCTCGACGAGGGGGCGGCCGAGGACGAGGCGCGGCGCGAGGCGATGGAGGAGACGGGTCTTCGCCTGGGCCCGCTCGACTTCGTCGCCAGCGCCTGGTCGATGCCCGGAATCTCCACCGAGCGGATGGACCTGTTCCTGGCCGCCTACGGGGCGCAGGACCGGACCGGGGCCGGCGGCGGCCTGGCGGCGGAGGGCGAGGCGGTGGCGGTCCACGAGATCCCGCTACGGGAACTCGCCGCCATGAGCCGCGACGGGGGGCTCAACGACATGAAGTCGCTCGCGCTTCTCTTCGCTCTGCAATTGCGGCGGCCCGATCTGTTCTCGGATGCCGGTTGAGGTTGAAGTCTCGTCCCGGGCGCGATTTCCCACGGTCCACGAACGGCTGGCGAGTCCCGGTCTTCACGGGATTCGGGCGATCCGACCCGCGCCCTTCCTCCCCCACAGAGCTACGCTATTCACACATCGCTGGCCGAGACGCTCTCTCCTCCCCTGGCGATCCCGGGCTTGCCCGGGATCGCTCGGGCTTGCGGGGAGGCGTTGTGAGGTGGGGGTGGTGCGGTGCCTTCTACACCACCCCCACCCCCGGCCCCTCCCCGCAAGGGGGGGGAAAAGGGGTCTGTTCTCATGATGTCGGTGTCAGACTGCGAAGCGTGAATCCGGCAACCCACAGAGGGGGAGGGCGCGTGGGTCCGGCCATTGCCTGCATCCGGAACCGATCTGTAAACCTCGCAATCCGCCTCTTGGGAAGGGTGGGATGCCGGCGGGACGGCCACGGCCCTGTCGCGTGGCGCCCTCCGGGCCCAGGCGCTAGCCGGCGCGACGGGCGAGCCGGTCCCGGGCGACGATCCCGATGAAGCGCCAGGACTTGATGAAGTAGCGGTGGAACAGCCGTCGCGGCGCCTGGAGGAAGCGGAAGATCCATTCGAGGCCGAGGCGCTGCATCAGGCCCGGGGCGCGGTTCAGGTAGCCGGCGGCGACGTTCAGCGCGTCGCCGACGCAGAACACCACAGGATCGCCCAAAGCCGCCCGATTCCGGTCGACCCAGATCTCGGATTTCGGCGCGCCGACGCCCATCACCAGCAATGTCGTGCCGTGGGCCCGGATCCGCTTTGCCAGGGCGCGGCTGTAATCCCGGTCGGCCTCGAAGCCGAAGGGCGGCACGGCGCTCGCCACCGCCCCGTCCGGCAGTCCCTGCGCCCGCAGGCGGGCCGCCAGGGCATCCGCCGCGTCCTGGCGGGCCGAGACCAGGAAGATCCGCCGGGCGAAGGCAGGCGGGTCGTTCAGGACACAGGCCAGGAGATCGTGGCCGGTCACCCGATGGACAGGCCGGCGGCAGGCCGCCCGCGCCAGCCAGACCAGCGGCATGCCGTCGAGGGTCCGGGCGGCGGCACGGTGGTAGGCGTTGCGGAAGCCCGTATCCGCGCTGAGTTGGACGATGTGGTCGACATTGGCCGTCACGATCATGCGCGGCCCGTCGTCCCGCCGGGCCGCCACCGCGGCCACGATCGTTTCGGCACTGGCGGTGTTGAAGCGCAGGCCGAACAGTTCGACGGTCGGGCTCGTCAGGGTCGGGCCGGGGTGCCGGGCGGTGGGCAGCCGCAGGGTGCCCACATCCCGATGAAGCGCGTCCGCCGCGTCGAGGTCGAGTGCGAGAGGCCAGAACTTACGCATCGGCGGCTCGGAAGCTCGCGGCGGGACGGATGGTGGCGCGCTGCGTGCGGCGGCGGTCGCTGCCGGCGCCGAGCGCCAGGGCGATGGCGCCGCCGAGGAGCAGACCCAGCACCAGGGCCACCGGCAGGACGATCTTCGGGGACGGCGGGAAGGTCCGCTGGCGGGCGGGGATCGCCGCCGAGATGATCCGGACGTTGGTGGTGTTGAGCCGCTCCTGCTCGCTCGCCTCGCGGGCACGCTTCAGGTAGGCCTCGTAGACGCCCCGGCGGGCTTCGAGGGTCCGCTCCAGCTCGCGCAAGCCCACATAGGCCCGGTCGCTGGACACCGTCTCGGTCTTGACCCGGTCGAGACTGGACCGGATCGCCGTCTCGCTGGCGGCGGCGCGGTCGTAGTCCTTCTGGGTCGTGTCGATGATCCGCTCCTTCTCGCGCTGGATCAGGCGCTGGAGGTCGCGCTGCTGGGCGTATTGCTCGGCCATGGCCGGGTGACGCTCGCCGAGGCGGGTGGCGAGCTCGGCGGTGTTGCGCGACAGCGTCGCGTATTGCTGGCGCAGGGCCTGCATCTCCAGCGATTGCAGCATCTCCGGGAGCGCCGTGCTCGGGTCCGAGGAGCGCATCTTGCGGGCCTGATCGAGGCGCGACTTGGCCTCCGCGGTCTTGATCGAGGCCGTGACCAGCTGCTGGTTGAGGTCGCCGAGCTGCTGGTCCGTGAGGAGGCGCCCGCTCGACGCCACGAGCTTGTGATCCTCGCGGTAGCGGACGACCGCACCCTCGGCCTGCTCGACGTCGCGCTTCAGGCTGGCGAGCCGGCCGGCCAGGGCGTCCGAGGCACGCCGCGCGGTCTCGGTCCGGGCCGCGGTCTCCTCGGCGAAATAGGCATCGCCGACGGCGTTGGCGATCTGCGCGGCCTTCTCGGGATCGCGGGACTGCACCGAGATGTCGATCACGAAGGTCCGCTCGGCCCGGCGGACGCTGAGCCGGTTCTGGAGCGTGTCGAGGGCGATGTTGACCGGGTCCCGGCTCGCGGCCGGGGGCAGCATGCCGAGCGCGCCCTTGATCCAGTCGAGGGTCGGATTGTTGCCGTCCGGCAGGGCGAACTCGTCGTCCTGATCGAGGTGCAGCTTCGCGATCACCCGGCGCAGGACGCTGTCGGACTGGATCACCCGCACCTGACTCTCGGCGATGGAGACGCCGCTATCCGCCTGGGGCTGCCGGGCGTTCACGTCGTTCTCGACGACGCGCAGGTCGCTCGGATCGACCAGCACCTGGATGCTGGACGTGTAGCGCGGCGGGATCAGGCCGAGCAGCGCCACCGCCACCGCGACCATGAACAGGGCGCTCAGGGCGATGAACCCGCGTCCCCGCCACAGGCGTCGCAGGATCACCTGGGGATCCGTTCGTGGCGCCGTCTCCGGAAGTACGATCCGGACTGGCTGCTCACCGCTTATTCGTGTCGAGAAGTCGAACATACGCCTCGCTCCCTGACCTGCTGGGGCGGACCCTGCCGCCCACCATCCCCGTCGCCGTCCTGTTCCCGTTCTGATCAGCTCCGTGCCGATCCGGGACAGGACACCGGCGAGAACGGTGTCTTCGACGGTACATGAGCAATCGGCATACCGACAAAGTACTCCCGCCTTGTTCCGGAGGCGGCACCAGCGCGCGCCTAGATTAAGCCCCCGGCGACGAATTGAAATCCCACACCTTTAAGGCGATAAACGCTGCGCTCTTGTCGGGGACTACGTAGGTCGCCTCAGCCAAAATCCGCGGACGCGACAACGGAATCCGCGGCGCCGTAGGCGGCGGGATCGCCCGCGAGGAAGCGGTGAAAGCGCACTTCGTCGCCGGCTGCCGCGGCGTTCCACCGCACCACGTTGTCCCGGCTGGCGCCGGCCGCGCGGGCCAGGCCATCCCCGGACAGCCAGGCCATCAGGGCGGAAGCGGCGGCGTCCGGCTCCTCCGGGCGGATCAGCAGGCCGGAGCGGCCCAGCACCTCTCGGAAGACGGCCTCGTCCGGCGCCACCACCGGCAAGCCGCCATGCTGGACCTCCAGCAGCGGCAGGCCGAGCCCCTCCGCCTTCGACGTCGAGAGCAGCACGTGGCACGAGGCCACGAGATCCCGCAGCGCGGCATCGGACAGGTAGCCGTGCCGGTGCAGGAAAGGTGGGGGATCGTCCAGAAATGCGTGCCGGCCCCAGCCGACCCGGCCCACGAGGTGCAGTTCCGCCGCCACGCCGGCGCGGATCAGCGCCGCCGTCAGGGCGAGGGCGGCCGGGTAGTTCTTCCGGGGCTCGACCGTCCCGATGGCGAGGAGCCGCACCGTGCCGCCGGGCGCGTAGGGCGCCGGTCCCGAAAGGTCGCCCAGGCCGAACGCGTCGCGCACGGGCGGCCGCAGCAGCGCGACCCGGGCCCCGCGCGCGCAGACGGCGCGCACGGCCGCGCCGGTGGTCCGGCTGTTGACGAACAGGTTCGGGCACCAGCGCAGGGCCAGCGCGAAGCTCGGACTCATGTAGAGCCGGCTACGCAGGCTCAGATCCTCCGGGCGGGTCAGGAGGAAGGTGTCGTGCACGTAGAGCAGGCAGCGGGACGCCGCGAGCGCGCAGAGCGGTCCCGGCGGAAAGCCCGGGAACAGGACGAGCGCGTCCCGGTCCCGAATTGCGCGCAGGGGGAGCGTGAGCTGCTGCGCGCCGATCATGCCCGGCAGCGATCGGCTGGTGACCGGATGGACCGCGTGCGGAGCGAGCCGCTCGGGGGCGAACAGGTCGAGGGTGACCCGCTCGATCCCGGTGACGTGGCCACGCAGGTGCGTCTGGTCGAGATAGATCCGCCGGATCGCGCCCGCCGGGCCCGCGCTCACGGTGCGCTCCGGCGCAGCGTTCCCGCGAGGTAGAGGCAGCGGCGCACGAGGAGGGGCATCCGCCGCCCGAGGACCATCTGCTTGGCTCGGCGCAGCCGGCGCACCAGCGGCGGCGAGGCCGGCGCAACGGTTCCGGCCGTGCCCGCCTGCCGCTCGGCCGCGAACGGGAAATGGCCGAGCATCGCGGGGGCGAAACGCGGCCGTACCGCCACGTCCCCGAGCCCGTGCCGCCGCAAGACGGCCTCGAGGGACAGGACGGCGGCGGCCGGGCTGTAGCGGCTTTCCAGGGCGATCCGCGCGAAGGCGCCGAGCCGGGCGCGCGCCTCCGGATCGCCGACCAGCGTCGCCAGGGCTTCGGCGAGGGCGCCGGGCTCCATGGGCACGAGGCGGCCCGACACGCCGTCGATCACCGCGGAGGTCAGACCGGAGGTTCGGTAGGCCAGGGTCGGCACGCCGCACAGGCCGGCCTCGATCGGCGTCTGCCCGAGGGTCTCGTGCCGGCTCGCGGTGACGTGAAGATCGCAGGCGCCATACCAGGCCGCCAGGGTATCCTCGTCGGCGATCAGCCCCGGCGCGACCAGGTTGGCGATCCCGAACCGGGCGGGATCGTCGAGGCGGCCCACCGCCACGAAGCCCACGCCCGGCCGCGCCACCGCCTGCAGGGCCGCCCGCAGGTCCTGGAAACCCTTGTCCGGCCCGTCGACGATCACCGCGGAGACCAGGATCAGCACGTCGTCCGGCGGCAGGCCGAGCCTCCGGCGCAGGGCGGCACGGTCGCCCGGGCGGAAGACCGCGGTGGGGAAGGCGAGCCGGATCGGCTCCGCCACGGTGCCGGGAGGGGCCAGCGCCCGGGCGCGCGCCAGCGTCCAGTCGGAATTGGCGAGCAGCCAGGGGCCGGCGAGGCCGGCGAGCGTCGCGCGCTTGCGGGCATGCATGCCGGCGATCCGGCCGGGGGCGAGCTGCGGGTACTCGTCGGGACCCGGACAGGCGGCGTCGCAGCCGATCGCGGCGCGGCCGCAATCCCGGGGGTGGCAGCACCGGCCGGTCAGGGGGAACAGGTCGTGCAGCACCAGGGCGACCGGGCCGTGCCGCCCGAGGCGGTCGACCACGTCGAGGCTGCGCGTCGCCCCGTGCAGGTTGCCGGCGAGGACGAGGTCGGGCGCAACCGCCGTGATCGCCGCCTCGGCCCGCGGGAAGGCATCGGTCCACTCGGCCGCTTCCGGGCGGTCGCTCAGGATAACCGGTGTGACGCGATGGCCTGCGAGCGCCAGGGCTTCGGCCAGCCGCCGCTGCGCCACGCCGGCCCCGCCCTGCGTTCCCGTTCCGGTCAGAGAAACGATCGACAGACCGTCGGGCGCGGCTGATCCCTGCGTCAGCCTGTGCAGCAGGACCGGGCGGCCGACGCAGCTGCGGCCGCCATCCGGGATCGCCGACCAGGCCGCCGGGTTGAGCGTCCCGTCGGCGTCGAGGCGGGCCTGGGTGCCGAGGCCCGCGCGTGCCCAGAGCACCCCGCCATCCGCAACGTCGAGACCGCGGACCGCGTCGTCGAACAGGACGCGCAGGCCCGTCACCGCGGCGGCGCCCGTCAGCGCCGCCTCCAGCGCCAGGGCGATCAGTGCCCCGGGGGCGAGGAGGTCGCCCGGAGCGAGCCAGACGAGATGGTCGATACCCGGATCGGCCAGCATCCGGGCGACGGCCGGCCCCGCGCCATCGGGCGCCACGAGGTCGTGCCGGAGGTCCGGATAATCCTGGCGCAGGACAGACGCCACGGTCTCGCGCAGGTCCGCCCCGGCCCCGGCCACGGTGACGACGCGGATCCGCGGCCAGGGCCGCCCATCGGGCAGCGATGCCGGCCGGGCCGGGCCGGTGACGGCCGGTCCGAAGGGCCAGCCGGCGATGCCATGGGCCGGCGATGGCGGGGCGGGGGTGTCGGTCAAGGGGGCTCGGGCGGCGTGTGCGGCGGCAGTCTGGACGCGAATGTTGAAGATTGCCTCTCGGTCATCGTCCCGAGGGATGGCGGTCAGTAGCGTGTCGTCACCGTGTTGAGCCAGTCCGGCGAGGCCGCGACGAGGGCCGCCTCCGTGCGCTTGTCGAGGCCGGTCAGCACCAGCAGGCCCAGGACGACGAGCACGGCGCCCAGGGCGGCCTTCGCGGCCCGGCCGGCCGAAGCGAGGCCGCCGCGCCACCGCATCAGCGCCTCGCGGGAGACGAAGCCGAGCAGCATCAGCGGCAGGGCGGCCCCGATCCCGAACGCCAGCATCGTCAGGGCGACGCTCCCGAGATGCTCGCCCCGCGCCGCCATCAGCGAGGCGGCCCCGAGGGTCGGGCCGACACAGGGGCTCCAGGCCGCCCCGAGCAGCAGCCCGACGGCGAACTGGCCGGGCAACCCGCCCGGCCCGGCGCCGCCGAACCGCTCCTCGGCCCAGGCGCCGACCGGTCCCGCCACGGTCGCGACCCGGGCCTGGAGCCGCGGCAGCATGAGCACGAGCCCCACGCTCACCATGAGGATCGCGCCGGCGCTGCGGAACACGTCCCCGTCGAGGCCGATGGCGAAGCCGACGGTCGCCACGAACAGGCCGATCGCCGTGAAGCTGATCGCCAGCCCCGCGGCCAGGGCCATGGGCCCGAGCCGGTGCTCCGAGGCCGCGGTCCCGAGCACGATCGGCACCAGCGGCAGCACGCACGGGGACAGGATCGACAGGCATCCGGCCAGGAACGCGAAGCCCACCGTCCCCAGCATCGTCGGATCCTCCCGCCTCGTCTTTGACGCGCAGGCTTCGCCGCGGGCAGGGCCGGCGTCAACGGGCCCGCGCGTCACGTTTCGCGGGAACCCTCCCGGCCGCCACGCACTTCGGCGCGAGACAGCGTGCCGCCGCGCATCGTCTGTCGGGAAACCTTCTCGTGTCCGGCGGAGCCGATCGGTGACCATCTTCTTCACGGGCGACACCCATTTCGGCGATCCGCGGGCCCTGCGCTTCGACCACAGGCCCTATCCGGACCTCGCCGCCCACGATGCCGGCCTGATCGCGGCCTGGAACGCGACCGTGGCGCCCGGCGACACCGTCTGGCACCTCGGCGATTTCGCCCTCGGCCCGACCGGAACCCGCATCCGCGAGATCCTCGACGGCCTCGCCGGCGAGAAGCATCTGATCGCCGGCAACAACGACGGGCCCGAGACCCTGGAGGCGCCCGGTTGGGCCTCGGTGCGCCACTACGCCGAGTTCGACGTCGAAGGCCGGATGGTGGTCCTCTGCCACTACGCGTTCCGCACCTGGAACGGGATGAGCCGTGGCGCTCTCAACCTGCACGGGCACAGCCACGGCAAGCTGAAGCCGATGCCCAAGCAATACGATGTCGGTGTCGACCCGATGGGCGCCGCGCCCGTGACGCTCCCCGCAATCCTCACCTCCCGGCTGCGCGGGAAGCGCTGACTCGGCCGGAACCTTCACCACAGCTTCACCGTTTCAGCGGACAGAAAGGGGCAGTCATGCGCTGCCCCGAGAAACCGGGCGGTGCCGACCCGGCCCGCCCTGCCAACGCGTGTGTGAGTGTTCCCGTGAGAGCCAGTTCGGCTGCTCTTCTCCGTTGCCTCGCCGGCCCCCTGGCCGGCCTCGCCCTGACCTCCTCGGCGCTGGCCCTGCCGGCGTGCCTGGAGGCCCAGCGCAAGGTCGATGAGGCGAGTGCCCTGCGCTTCCAGGCGCGCCAGGAGGCGCGGCTAGGCAACCATGACCGCGTCTGCGACACGCTCGACGAAGTCGGCGACCGCTACGACGACGCCCGTGATGCATTCGAACGATGCGGCGAGGGCGTTGTGGCGATTGACTTGCGGAGCGAGCTGCGGGGCCTGCGGATCGCCAAGAAAATCAACCGCTGCGACTGAACCGTGCGCGTCCGCACATCGGGCCGCCCGCTTCCGCAGCATCGTCCTGTCATGCGCGACGCATGTCGCCCACAAGGTTTTGCACCGATGACCTCCGCCACGCTCCCGAACGAGACCGAATCGTCCGCCGTCCGGACCGGCCCGTCCTTCGCGGCCGCCCTGTGCGGCTTCGTCAGCACCACCGTCGCGGCGACGATGCTGCTGGTGCTGATCGGAGCGCTCTGATCACGGCGAGACCGACCAGAATCGCTGGCGGTTGAACAGGATCTCCTGCGCGGCCCCCTTGGGGGTGGAATCCGTGCGCCGGCCGCAATCCGGCTCCGGCGGCTTGGTGACCACCGTCAGGGCCGCCGGGACCGGCGGCGGCTTCAAACCGAAGCGCGCCTGAACCTCCGGTTGCCGAACGGCCGCGATGGTCAGCACGCCGACGATGAGACCGCCGGCCACGGTTCCGAGAAAAAAATTCAGCATTGCTGACCTGATTCGAGGCCGGACTCTGGGGCCACACAGTGTGGTCGTTGTCCAACCCGGCGTTATCATGGCCGACCCGACGCACACGCAGTCTTAACTCCTGGTCTGCGACAGCTAACGGCAAGCCTGCCCGGACGGCAGGACTGATGCCGGGGTCCGCACCGCCGATGAACAACGCCGCCAATGCTTACGCCAGAACCGCCCACAGCGCGCTGACGCCCCGTGAGGCCGAATCCCAGCTCCTGCTGAAGGCGGCTCAGCGCCTGCTCGGCGCCAGCCAAGCGCTCGATGCGGGGGAGAATGCCCGCCTCCATGAGGCGCTGTCGTACAACCAGCGCGTCTGGACGCTGCTGAGTTCGGAGGCGACCGCCGACGAGAACCCGCTCCCCGTCGACGTGAAGCAGGGCGTGGGGCGCCTGGGCGTGTTCGTCCTGCGCAGCTGCGTCGACACGATGATCGCGCCGACGCCGGAGAAGATCGCGACGCTGGTCTCGATCAACAATCACGTGGCTGCCGGCCTGCAGGGCAACCCGGGCTGAACCCCGGCGTCGCCTACGGGGCGTCCGTCGGTGCCGGAGGGTCCGACGGGGGCGCCCGGCCCGCGCTCTCCCACTCGACGAGCTTCCGGCTCAGCTTGAGGGCGCGGTAATGCTCGCCGGTCTCGACGAGCTCCGCGATGGCGGCGATCTGCGGCGCGGCCGCCGGTGCCTGCCGGATCAGGTCGGTGGCTTGGCGGAAGAACAGGTCGATCCCCTGAGCCGGGTCGTCGGCCAGGTAGATCACCGTCAGCGTCAGGTGGAGCTGCTTGCAGGCCGTATCGGCCTCGCTCTCCGTGATGATCTCGCTCTCGCGGAGGAACTTGCACTGCGTCTCGATCAGGAAGGTCGAGCGGCGGTCCCCGTTGCGCAACAGGGCGCCGTTGACGATCAGGCGCTCGAACGGCTTGAGTTCCAGGCGCAGGGGCATGGCGCGTTCCTTTCTAGAAGACGCGCCGATCTCATTCGCGAATCGTTAACGTTTCGCCAATCCCCGAGCTGTCCCGCTCGGTTGCATGCCGGCGAACCCGTGGTAAAACTCATACAAGTCGGACCGGGGCGCGGTCCTATGAGCAGGCCAACCGATGCCATCCATGCCGGCGAACCGGGCGATCTATCCGAGCCTCCGCGATAAGCGCGTGCTGGTGACGGGGGGGGCGTCGGGGATCGGCGAGGGCGTCGTCGAGGCGTTCGTCGCGCAGGGCGCGCGCGTCCTGTTCTGCGACATCGCGGATGGCGCGGCCGAAACTCTGCTCGCGCGCCTCTCCCCAGACGCGGCGCACGCGCCCCTTTATCGACGCTGCGATCTCACGGATGTCACGGCCGTGCGCGCACTGGTGGTTGAGGCCGAGGCCGCGCTCGGCGGCCTCGACGTGCTGGTCAACAATGCCGGCAACGACGACCGACACAAGCTCGACGAGGTCACACCGGCCTACTGGGACGATCGGATCGCGGTGAATCTGCGCCACCTGTTCTTCGCCGCGCAGGCGGCGGTGCCGGCCATGCGCCGCGCCGGTGGCGGCGCGATCCTGAACTTCGGATCGATCAGCTGGCATCTCGGCCTGAAGGACTTGGCAGTCTACCAGACCGCGAAGGCGGCCATCGAGGGGATGAGCCGCGCCCTGGCCCGCGATCTCGGCCGCGACGGTATCCGGGTGGCCTCCATCCTGCCGGGCAACGTCCAGACCCCGCGCCAGGAGACGTGGTACACCCCGGACGGCGAGGCCGAGATCGTCGCCTCGCAATGCCTCGACGGGCGGATCCAGCCGGCCGACGTCGCCGCCCTGGTCCTGTTCCTGGCCTCGGACGACGCGCGCATGTGCACGGGCCACGGTTATTTCGTGGATGCCGGCTGGCGCTGAGCGGGATCCGGCGCTGTTTCAGGTCTGTTTGCGTACGGTGCAGCCCGCGCGGGCAACCCACCCATTTTCCGTCCGGCAGGTTTCAAGGGTCCGTTTGCCTGCGCACTTGCCGTCGCGTGACGGTTTTGACTGACGTCGGTCCCAATCTTCTCCTCATCCTGAGGTTCTGCGCAGCAGCCTCGAAGGAGGCCTCCAGCAATCGCGCGACTGGCTGGAGGACCCCGCTCCGCCGTCTGAGGATGAGGTCGCGACGGGGGAAGACCCGTCAAACAAGCTTTAAAACCTAAGGCGGCGTGACCGCATCGGCGGGCCCCCCCGACCAAACGCGCCGGACCAGAAAACCCGGTCCGGCGCCATGACGAGCCTCAGTCGCAGGATTCCTTCTGCACCGTCTTGGAATCCCCCATGTCGTTCTCCTTACGCACCGTCTTGGTGACGCAGCCGTCGCCGTGGTCGTGAACGGTGACGGACTTCGATTCGGAGGCCGGGTGATCGACCACGACGGCGGGGCGGTCGCGCTCGATGACTGTGGTCTGAGCCTGCGCGGTGGCGCAGAGACTGAGAAGAGCGGCGGCGGCGAGCAATGTATTGCGCATGCTGGGACTCCAAGACCGGAATTCGGCACCGTGTAACGGCGATCCCAGCTTGAGCGTTCCGCCGATCGGGAGGCGTGTGTGGCGGACCGAACCCGTAAGGGAACTTGGCTCGGTCCGCGCGCCGTTCGGCAGTGAGGGATAGCCGGAGCGACGGCTCCATTGGGGCCGCGGCCCGATTCGGTTCAAGCCCGGGGGACTACGTGCGCCGCTGCCGCCGGCCCTCAGCCGCCCGTCATCGGCGGGAAGAAGGCGATCTCGCCGGCGCCCGCGATCGGCGCGTCCGCCTTGGCATGGACGCGGTCGACGGCGGCCCGCACCACGTCCGGATCCGCGAACGCGTAGGCGTATTCCTCGCCGCGCCCCCGGAGCCACGTCACGAGGTCGGCCACGGTGGCGACCGCCGGCGGCGGCGTCAGCTCCTCCTCGGGGCGGCCGATCCGCTCGCGGACCCAGGCGAAGTAGACGAGCTTCATCCGATTACACCGTGGCGAGGGGGGGATGCCGGGAGCGCGCGGTCCGCGACCCAAGCGATCAGCGCGTGTCGTCGATCACGTGCTTGATCCCGGCACGCATGTAGTCCCAGCCGGTCCAGATCGTGAGCGCGGCGGCAAGCCACAGCAGCGTGAGGCCGATCCGCTCCGTCCCCGGGAGCACCGTCTCGCCGGCCGGGCCGGCCACGAGGAAGCCCAGCGCCACCAGCTGCACGGTCGTCTTCCACTTGGCGATCTTGCTCACCGGCACGCCGACCTTCAACTCGGCCAGGTACTCCCGCAGGCCGGAGACCAGCACCTCGCGGCACAGGATCACGATGGCCGCCCAGACGCTGGATCCAATGATCGTGTGGTCCGCCGCCAGCATCAGCAGGCAGGCCGAGACCAGGAGCTTGTCGGCGATCGGGTCGAGCATCCGACCGAGCGCGGAACTCTGATGGTAGGTCCGCGCGACATAGCCGTCGAGATAGTCGGTGATCGCGGCCACCACGAACACCCCCAGCGCCGTCCACCGGGCGGGGTTGGAATCGGGCCAGAACAGCAGCGCGACCATCACCGGCACCGCGACGAGGCGCCCGTAGGTCAGGCAATTCGCGAGCGTCCAGGCCGGCGACCGTCGTCGGGGAAGGACGGCGTTCATCGTCGGGGTGAAATCAGAGCGCGGCCCGGGCGTCAACGTCTCGGTGCCCGGCTCGGCCCCGGCGGCGGGGGTCTCAGGCGCCGGCATGGAAGAAGTCGTAGACCGCCCGCGCGGTGGCGGCGTTGACCCCCGGGGCCTTGGCCAGGTCCTCGAAGGCGGCGCGCTCGATCGCCTTGACGGTTCCGAAATGATGCAGCAGCGCGCGCTTGCGGCTGGGACCGATGCCGGCGATCTCGTCCAAGGGATTCTTCACCATCTCACGCTTGCGCTTGGCCCGATGGCTCCCGATGGCGAAGCGGTGGGCCTCGTCGCGGAGCCGCTGCACGAAGTAGAGCGTCGGGTCGCGCGGCGGAAGCTTGAACGGCGGCCGGCCGGGCACGAAAAACGTCTCGCGGCCGGCATCCCGGTCGCGCCCCTTGGCGACGCCGACGAGCGGCACCCCCGAGACGCCGGCCGCGTCGAGGGCGGCGCGGGCCGCGTCGAGCTGGCCCTTGCCGCCGTCGATGAGGACCAGGTCGGGCCAGGCGGGGAAGGCGTCGCCATCCTCGGACGGTGCCGGCACGGGCTCCGGCGCGCCGCCCTCGGCGGCGGCCGCGCCGGCCTCCTGCGGCGTGCGCGGCGCCTCCTTCACGAGCCGCTTGAAGCGGCGCTGCAGCACCTCCCGCATCATGCCGTAATCGTCACCCGGGGCGAGTTCCTCGGACTTGATGTTGAACGTGCGGTAATGCGTCTTCATGAAACCCGTGGGACCGGCGACGATCATGCCGCCGACCGCGTTCGTCCCCATGATGTGGGAATTGTCGTAGACCTCGATCCGGCGCGGCGTGTCCGCCATGCCGAAGGCCTGCCCCAGGGCCGCCAGCAGCTTGCCCTGCGAGGCGGTGTCGGCGAGGCGCCGGGCCAGGGCCTCCTTGGCGTTGCGCTGGGCGTAGTCGACCAGGTTCTTCCGCTCGCCCCGGCTCGGCCGGTGGAGTTCGACCCGGTACTCGACCCGGCTCGACAGGGCGGCGGCGACCAGTTCCGCGTCCTCGATCGCGTGGCTCGTCAGCACCGTGCGCGGCGCGGGCTTGTCGTCGTAGAACTGGCCGATGAACGAGCCCAGCACCTCGTCGGGGGTCATCGAGCGGTCGGCCTTCGGGAAATAGGCGCGGTTGCCCCAATTCTGGAAGTTCCGGAAGAAGAACACTTCGATGCAGAACTGCCCGGCCTGCTCGTCGAGGGCGAACACGTCCGCCTCCTCAACCCCCTGCGTGTTGACGCCCTGCACCCCCTGGATCGCCGAGAGCGCCGCGATCCGGTCGCGGTAGCGGGCGGCGCGCTCGAATTCCATGGCTTCGGAGGCGTCCTGCATCTCGGCGCGCATCCGATCCTTCACGGCGTTGGACTTGCCGGCCAGGAAAGCCCGGGTCGCATCCGCCATGGCGCCGTAATCCTCCGGGGTGATCTCCCCCGTGCAGGGTCCGGAGCAGCGCTTGATCTGGTAGAGCAGGCAGGGCCGGGTGCGGTTCTCGTAGTAGCTGTCGGTGCAGGTGCGCAGCAGGAAGGCACGCTGCAGGGCGTTCACCGTCCGGTTCACCGCCCAGACGCTGGCGAAGGGCCCGTAATAATTGCCCTTCCGGCGCCGGGCGCCGCGGTGCTTGACGATCTGCGGGGCCGGGCCGTCGTCGGTCACCAGGATGTAGGGAAACGACTTGTCGTCCCGCATCAGCACGTTGAAGCGGGGCTTCAACTGCTTGATCAGGTTGGCTTCGAGGAGCAGCGCCTCTGTCTCGGTCGCGGTGGTGACGAATTCCATCGCCGCCGTCTGCGAGATCATCCGGGCGATGCGGTTCGAGTGCGCCTGGCCCCTTGCATAGGAGCCGACCCGCGCCTTCAGGTTCTTGGCCTTGCCGACGTAGAGGACGTCGCCGCGGTGATCGAACATGCGGTAGACGCCGGGCGAGGACGGCAGCGTCGACCAGAAGCGGCGAATCACCTCGGTGCCGGCCTGGACGGCGCCGGGCTCGAAGTCGAAATCGATCTCCGGGGCGAGATCGTCGGACAGCGGCGCCTCGGGCGCGTCGGCGGTTTCGTCCCGCTCGGCGTCGCGACCGTCGTCGAAGGTGTCGGGGGGCAGGTCTGAGAGGGCTCTGCGGTTCATACCGCAGATCTAAGCGTTCCCGCGCTGAGCGGGGACCGGGGCGGCGAAGAAAATTCGCGCTCTCCCGTCCGGGGGCGACGAATCAGTCGAACAGCGAATCGATGTCGCTCTGATCGACGTGGCCGGGATCGTGGTCGAGCTTCGGCCCGTTGAGGAGCGAGCTCTCGTCGTCCAGGGCGGTCGAGACCGGCATGACGGTGATGAGTTCCTTGAAGCTGTCCAGCTCCGACCACGTGGTGATGAGCCGGTCGAGGTGCTCCTCGATGAACTTCATCACGCCGACGATCTTGGTGATCCGCTGCCCGGTCAGATCCTGGAAGTTGCAGGCCTCGTAGGCGGAGATCACCCGTTCCAGGATGACGTCGACATGCGCCTTCATGCCGGGCGGCAGCGTCGCCGCGTTGAGCATGCCCGCATGGATCTCGATTTCCTCGACGGCGCCGAGGAGCTTCGTCGTCGCGCGCTCGGTGGAATCCACCACCGCGTCGAGCTCGTCCGCGGCCCGGCGCATGCCCTTGCCGGTGTTCTCGGTGCGGTGGAGCGTCGCCAGTTCCGACTTCGTCCGGGTGATCGCCTCCTTCATCACGTCGAGTTCGGTCCGCATGGCAAGCGCTTCATGCAGCTCGCGGCGGCAGGATTCGATGGTCTCGCTCGCGCTCATCTGCGTGACGCGGCGCAACTCTTGAATGGCGGAGAAGATATCCTCCAGCCGCTCGGTCGACGCGGGAAGCCCCGGTGTCGGCGGTGGCGCTCCGGGAAGCCCGAGGCTGTCTTCGATGCGATAGCGCTTCTGAGTCATCGTCCGGGCGTTGGCGTTCAGGATTCGTCGTCGCGACTGTCTACCATATCGGTTAGCGGACTGTGACTGCCAAGCTTGCGCGGAGGTCGTCGGCGCGCTTTCCTGGCGCCGGGTCCGCGTGCGGCGCAGCAGCCGGCTGTTTTACCGGCGATTCACGCTGATGGGCATGGATCCGGGACGGCCGGGCGCCCGGAGCGGATTTACCACGTTCCTTCACCTGATTCGGTGGCGTTCGGCCGGATCGTGCCCGGGCCGGGGTCGGATGCCCCGGGGCGGGAGCATGGTGCGATGCGGGGTTCAGTCCGTCTGTGTGTGGGGGCCGCGGCGGCCGTCTCCCTGTGGTGCGCCCCCGCCGAGGCGCAGCAGGCGCGCTATGCCGAGGGCGGTTACGGCGGCGGCCTGATCGAGTACCTCGTCACAGGTGCCGGCGGAAGCGGCGGCCGGGCCGGGCCGCAGCGTTACCCTGCGGCGCCGCGATACGCGTCCCCGCAGCCGATCATGGCCCCGCAGCGGGTCGCGGCCTATTCCGGCGATTTGCTGCCCGCCGAGCCGGAGCCCGCCCAGGCCTATGCGGCACTAGCCCAGGCCTATGGTGCGCCTCCGGCCGCGGTCTACGCTGCGCCCCGTGCCGAGGGCGGTCGGATCGCCCGCGTCGTGGCGCCCGAATTCCAGCGCCAGGAGGTCGCGTTCGCCGGGCCGCAGAGGCCCGGGACGATCGTGATCGACACCTCCGGCAAGCACCTCTATCTCGTGCAGCCCGGCCAGCGGGCGCTGCGCTACGGCATCGGCGTCGGCCGGCCCGGCTTCGCCTGGAGCGGGCTCAAGACCGTCAGCCGCAAGGCCGAGTGGCCGGACTGGACGCCCCCGGCCGAGATGCTGGCCCGCCGCCCTGACCTGCCGCGCCACATGGCGGGGGGGCCCGAGAACCCGCTGGGCGCCCGCGCCCTCTATCTCGGCTCCTCGCTCTACCGGATCCACGGCACGAATGAGCCCAACACGATCGGCCAGTCGGTCTCGTCGGGCTGTATCCGGATGATGAACGACGACGTCGTTGATCTCTACGAGCGCGTCCCCGTCGGGACGCGGGTCGAGGTTCTCTGAGCCGCGTTCGACACCATCAAGGTCCAACGCGATCGAAGGAGGTCCGGCCGCACAACGGCGGGACCTCCGAGGCCGACAGCGGGCCGCTCAGGTCCAGTCGCTGTCGTCGCCGCCGCCGAGATCGCCGCCCGGGTCGCCGAAGCTCGCATCCTGGAAGTCGCCGCCGCCGCCGCTGTTGTCGAGGGCCGAGCCGAGATCCTGGTTGCCGCCGTCACCGTAGTAATTGTTGACGACCGTCTCGCCCCCGCCGCCCAGGCCCGCCGCCGCGGCGCTGCCGAGGCTGGAATGGCCGCCCGCGAAGGCGTTCGAGAGGGCGCTGCCGAGCAGCATCCCGCCCGCCGCGCCGGCCGCCATGGGGAGCGCCGAGGCGAGGAACCCGCCGCCGCGCGCCGGAGCCTGCGGCTGGCCGCCCCAGGGGCCGCCCTGCTGCTGCGGGTAACCCTGCTGCGGGTAGCCCTGCGGGGGATAGCCCTGCGGCGCGCCGCCCGCATTGCCCCAGGGTTGGCCTGCGGGGCGCTGCTGCCCGTAGCCGGGCTGCGGCTCCTGGCGCTGGCTGCCGCCGCCACCGAAGATGCTCGACAGGAAGCCGCCGCCGCCGGAGGGCTGGGCCGAGGCCGCCTGGCCGCGGGCCTGCTCGAGCTGCTGATTCAGGCTCTTGATCGCCTCTTCCTGCACGTAGATCAGCTGCGCCATCGCGTAGGGCGCATAGGGCTGCGCGCGGATCTTGTCGGCGATGAAGCGCTCGGCCTCGGCGTCGCGGGGCTGAGCCTGGGCCTTCTCCAGCCGTTGAAAGATGCCGGAAATGACGTCGCGTTCTTCGCTGTTCATGGAGTCGTCCTCCTCGAATAACGCCCGCGGGCCCGAACGCGCCGCATGGCCGACACGACATGGGTGCCCGGCGACGCTTTGTCAGGGGCGATGGCGAAAACTTCATTCCCGTGCTGAAAACGCGAGAAGCCCGGCCGCTAGGCCGGGCTTCTCCGTGTCGTCGTAACCGGGGGCGCGGCCGAAGCCGCGCCGGTAGCGGGTCTTAGTACGAGCCGAACTTGTAGTTCAGGCCGGCGCGGACGACGGCGAACTCGTCGGAGCGGCGGCCGATGCCGCTGCTGTAGACGGCGGGGAAGTTGCTGGCGGCGTTGATGACGAACGCGCCCTGGTTGCGGGTGTTGCGGTCGAGGTTGACGTACAGGCCTTCGACCTTGAGCGTCACGGCCGAGGAGCGGAAGAAGTTCAGGAACGAGTCGGTGGGGAGCGCGTACTCGACGCCGCCGCCGACCGCGTAGCCGGTGCGGAAGCTGTCGTTGCCGGCGTAGCCGCCGAAGGAGCGGTCGGCGCTGCCCGAGCCGTAGGCGAAGCCGCCGGTGCCGTACACGAGGGTGCGGTCGAAGGCGTAGCCGAGGCGGCCGCGCACGGTGCCGAAGTAGTCGAGGCTCGACAGGCCGCGCGGGTCGGTGACGTAGTAGCCGGGGGCGAGGGCGCCGTTGATGAAGGCGTTGTTCCGGCTGCGGCCGAAGTCGAGGTACTGGGCGTCGGCCTCGATGCCGACGACCACGCCCGAGCCCGGGGTGAACTGGTAGTTGTAGCCGATCTGGGCGCCGCCGGAGAAGCCGTCCTGGCTGCGGTTGCCGAAGGTGGCGGTGGTGCCGGCGGCGGCGTAGGGGGCCGGGACGCCGAAGGTGGAGTTGTTGTTGCTGCGGCTGCTGGCGTCGAACGCGTAGCCGGCGTTGATACCGAAGTAGGCGCCCGTCCAGGTGAACACCGGCACGGGGGTGAACACCGGCGGCGGGGCGGCGCGGCGGGGCAGGTCGGCGGCGAAGGCGGAGCCGGCGAGGGCGACACCCGCGAGGGCGGTGGTGGCGCGAAGCAGGGATTTCATGGTCTGGTCCTCTGGATAGTCCCGGATCACCCGCGGAGCGGGCGGTAACGGGACGGGGGTCTGGTTGCGTTCCAGCGGTTCCAGGGATGCTTTGCGCTACGCGGTATCGCCGACCACTTTCGTGGCCCCTATTGGCAATCCGCCGTTATTCCCCGGCACCTTGACCCCACAACGCACTCCAATTGCCAAGGTTCGGTTACGGCCACGCTTTTTTGGCCCCCGGGCCTTCGACAAAATGTCGCATCCCCTTTCCGGGAGGCATCGGGCCCCTCAAGCCGTGAGCGCGATGGCGGAGATCAGACGGCCGTAATCGGCCTCGCCGCGATGGGTGGCCCGGCGGTAGCTGTAGAAGCGCGCGCCATCGGCATAGGTGCAGAGGTTCAGCGCCGTCGCCCCGCCGATCTCGGCCTCGGCGAGGCGGGCCAGAATGAAGCCGGGCAGATCGAACTGGGCATGGTCCGGCCGGGTACCGGCCCCGAGGAACCGGTCCATCCCCGGGGCTTCCGCGCGGAAACGCGCGATGAAATCCGGTCCGACCTCGTAGGATTCCTGCGCGATCGTCGGCCCGAGCACCGCGACGATGCGATGCCGGCGGGCGCCCAGGGCCTCCATGGCGGCCACCGTGGCCCCGATGACCCCGGTGAGCGCCCCTTTCCATCCGGCATGGGCGGCGCCGACGACCCGGCTCTCGGCATCCGCGAACAGGATCGGCCCGCAATCGGCCGTCGCGATGCCGAGCGCGAGGCCGGGAACCCGCGTCACCATGGCGTCGGCCCGCGGACGCTCCGCCGCCGCGACGGGTGCCGAGACGGTGACGACCTCGGCCGAGTGGATCTGATAGAGGCTCACGAGCCGGTCCGCCGGCAGTCCGAGATGGGCACACATCTGGGCCCGGTTCTCGGCCACGCGTTCCTGCGCGTCGCCGGAGCCGAGACCCCCGTTCAGCGCGGCGTAGAGTCCCTCCGAGACGCCGCCGAGGCGGGTGAAGAACGCGTGGCGGATCCCCGCATGCGCGGACAGGTCCGGCGCCTCGATCGGTGTGCCCGCACTCATGGTCGATCCCCTGCGCCGCGTCGGTGGCGCTCCGATACCGCAAGGGCTGCCCCTTGACGATGTCGTTCAGGCGTCAGATTCTTGCTGCATTGCAATATGGGGCCGGGTTCGGCCTCATCCGAGAAGGACCGCAATGTCACAAGGAATCGAGACCGAAGCCTTGAGAGATGCGCCGAAGCCGCCGGCCCAGGCGCCGCATCCGCCCAGCGCACCCCCGCATCCTGTGACGCGCGAGCCCGCCGCCCTCGATCCGGACGACCCGAACCCGCCTGCGCCGCCCACGCCGCGGCCCTCCAACCAGACGGATTCGGGATTCGGCTCGTTCGGCTGAACGGCGCCGGTCCCCGGAACCACGTCCCGAGGCGTTACACGTCCGGAAATCCCGGGAGCGGCCCGAAGGACGGGCCGCTCACCGCCACGACCTTGAACAGGTTGCCCATCCCGCCGCGCCCCGGATCCGTGAGCCGCGCGACCGCCCCGTCGATCTCCGCGGCCTGGTTTCCGGTGGCCCGGGACTTCAGCCGGTCGGCCCGGGGGCGCAGGCCGAGGGCGAACAGGAAGTCGCCCTGGTCCACCGGCCCGTGGACCCCGGCGCCGGCGTCGGTCGCCGCGCGCGTCAGCGCGGCGAAGTCGACATGGTGCGTCAGGTCGGCCTCGCCCGGGGCGGCCAGCGGGTCCGCGAAGCCGTGTCCGGCGACGGCCTGAAGGGTGTCGCCGAATCCGGGGCGCGTGTGGCCGTAATCGATGGCCAGCAGCACGCCGCCCACCGTGCAGACGCGCCGCGCCAGCGTGCGGACGAGGGCGAGGCCGGCGGCCGGGACACTCAGCAGCGCCCCCACTGGCCCCTCCGCGTCGAGCCCCGGGGTCGGTTCCGGGGCGAGGCCGAAGGCGAAACCGCCCCCCGGCCCGAGACCCACCTGACGCTCGTGCCACCCGGTCGGCCGGCGCTCGAACTGGCGGACCGGGAGGCAATCGAAGAACTCGTTGGCCAGGATGATCGCCGGGCCCGGGGGCAGGGTCTCGATCCCGGCATGCCACGCGGCCCCGGTTCCGAAGAGGGTGCGCGCCTGCGCGGCCCGCAGCACCGGGCTGGTCTCCACGAGGTGCGGCGCCACGCGCACCCCCGGGGCCGCGGCGCGCAGCGCCCGCAGGGCATCCGCCATCAGCGTGCCCCGACCCGGCCCGAGCTCGACCAGGACCAGGGGATCCGGCTGCCCGATCAGACCGTGGGCATAGGCAGTCCAGGCGCCGATCAGCTCCCCGAACATCTGGCTGATCTCGGGCGCCGTGGTGAAATCCCCCCGCGCGCCCAGCGGATCGCGGGTGCGGTAATAGCCGTGGACCGGATGGCCGAGGCACAGGGCCATGTAGCGGTCGACGCCGATCGGCCCGTTCTGGCGGATCAGGGCGGCGATCTCGTCGCCCAGCGGTGTCACGCCTCCAGGGCCGCCTTGCGCGCCTCCTCGGTGATGGGACCCTCGACCGGATGGCGTGGGCGCGTCCGGCCGGTCGCGGCGAGCACGATGTAAGTGAGCCCGATGATCATCATCGGCACGCACAGCAGCATGCCCATGGTAACGCCGCCGCCCATGGGGCCGAGATGGTCGCCGAACAGGAAGCCGAGCTGGCGGTCCGGCTCCCGGAAGAACTCACAGACGGTTCGGGCCAGCGCATAGCCGAGCACGAAGATGCCGCCGAGGAGCCCTGGCTTGCGGAAGCCGAACCGGCGGACGCTGATCGCCATGACGATGAACAGCAGCAGGCCCTCGGTGGCGGCCTCGTAGAGCTGGCTCGGATGGCGCGGCAGGGGCCCGCCGCTCGGGAACACGATGGCGTAGGGGAAGTCCGGCGCGACGCGGCCCCAGAGTTCACCGTTGACGAAATTGGCGATGCGCCCGAAGAACAGGCCGATCGGCACCACCACCGCGCCGATGTCGAGGAGCGTGTAACCGTTGAGCGCCTTGGCCCGGGCGAAGAGCAGGAAGGCCAGGATCGCCCCGAGGAAGCCGCCGTGGAACGACATGCCGCCGTTGCGGATCGCCAGGATCTCCATCGGGTCGGCGAGGTACATCGGCAGGTTGTAGAACAGCACGTAGCCGATCCGACCGCCCAGCACGACGCCCAACGCCACCCAGACGACGAGGTCGTCGATATCGACGACCTGCGGGCGCTTGACCACGCCCCAGAGGCTGTCGGCCATGACGAGGCGGCGCGCGTAGTACCAGCCGCCGATCAGGCCGGCGATGTAGGCGAGCGCGTACCATTTGATCGTGATCGGCCCGATCGCGAGGGCCACCGGGTCGATGGCCGGAAAGGGCAGGGCGAGGAACGGCATCGGTCTCACCTCCGGGGCGGCCGGATTGGACGCCGGAGGGGCGGCGCGTCAAGTGCGCCTGATCGACCAGATCCGTTGGACGATGCCGTCGAAGGCCACGTCCGCGGAGATCGGCGGGAAGATTGTGATCAATGGCCGTTGCCGCCAGGAGGCGGTCGAAGGGATCGCGATGACGCCATGGCGTCCCACCGGCGGCGAGACAGATCGCGGGTTCCAGCGATGCGACTCGACCACCCCGCTCGTCGAGCAGCGCGACCGGCCGTCCAACCTGGATGGCAGCCCGGGCCCCGGTCGACAGGCGTGGATCGGCCGTCAGGCTCCAGGCCCAGCTATGTGTATCGTGGAGGACGGCCTTCCCAGAGGGCAATCTCGCTGTCGGACATCGGTTCGAGCCAGTCCGGCCCGTCTCCGAGGGCCTTCTGCGGGAGGATCCCAAGTCGAAACGGCGGCGCGGCGAGGGGGACGATCCGTGCGACCGGAACGTCCCCCGCGCGAGCACGACCTCTTCCTCGCACACGGCCGCCTCGATGAGGCGTGGCAACCGGCCTTCCGCGGCTTCGATGCTGATCCGCAGGGCGGCAATCGCTCCCAGGAACCATGCAAGCAAAGCCTATCGGCTCGACAGCTGAAAGCAGATCGGCCGACCCGGTCGGCGGGCCTCGAAATCAGCTCAGGATGAGGAACCGAGAAACAGAAATCCGTGGCCATCCGGCCCCTTGCAGAAAGCGGCCCCACGATCTCGGGCCACGTTTGGGACCAGGCCGTAATCACCCAGGGACTTGAGCAGACCTTTCATAGGGTCGACCACGAAGATGAAGCGCGTCGAAGCGCGATCGGCCGGGCCGCATGACGCTTCGGGCCTGCGTCGGGTAGCCGGCACCCGGTAATGCAGCAGCTCCATGTGCGGGGCCGGGTCCGGCGGCTCGAGCGCGATCACGTCGACCTGCGGATCGTCCAGCCCGTCGAGGCGCGCCTGTTCGGCGCCCTGGTTCAGGCCCCGCTGCGCCACCGTGAGACCGAGCGGTCCGGTGAGGAACGCGAGGGCCGCGTCGAGGTCGGTGACGGTGATCGCCGAGTGGTCGATGCCGAGGAACAGGCCCGGCACATCCCGCCAGCGCTCCGCCGGCGGGCCGTCCGGAAAGACAATCAGCTCCAGCGGGTGCCCGTCCGGGTCGCAGAACTTGTAGGCGGTGACGCCCCCCGACGAGGCCGGCAGGGCCTGCGGGCCGCCGCGGCTGATCGGCGTGGGTCCCGCCTGGGAGAGCTGCGCCATCGCGGCATCCATGCTCCGCACCGGGATCGCGAGGTGCTGGAAGAACGGATCCGTGGCCGCCGGATCGGCCGGGTAGGGCATGCCAGGCGGATCCACCGCCAAAAAGGTCACGGCCTGGGCGCCGAGCCGCATGCGCAGTTGCGTGGCCCGACGGTCCGCGAGCCCCATCGCCTCCGCCTCGGCGGTCGGAACGGGCTCCGGTGGCGCGACCCGGGCGAAGCCCAGCCCGTCGCGATAGAAGGCCTCGGTTGCCGCGAGGTCCGCGACGGTGCGGCCGAAGCCGGCGATCGCCCGCACGCCGCTCACAGCAGCGGGGCTCCGCGGACATTGACGTAGATCGCGTAGAGCGTGTGCGACGCGCAGAGGAACAGGCGGCTGTTGTTGCGGCCGCCGAAGGCGAGGTTGGCCACGGTCGAGGGCACCAGGATCTTGCCGACCAATTCGCCCCCCGGGTCGATGCAATGCACCCCGTCGCCGGCGCTCGACCAGAGATTGCCGTGCTCGTCGCAACGGATCCCGTCGGCATTGCCCGGCGCGATCGTGCAGAATACGTCGCCCCCCGACAGGGCGCCATCCTCGGCCACGTCGAAGACCCGGACATGCTGGCGCGGATCGGTGTCGAATTGCAGCCCCGTCTCGACGATGTAGAGCCGGCGCTCGTCGGGGGAGAAGCACAGGCCGTTCGGCCCCTGAAAATCGTCCGCCACCACCCGCAGCGAGCCGTCGCGCGGATCGAACCGGTAGACCGCGGCCGGCAGTTCCGATTCCTGCCTGCCGCCCTCGTAATCGGTCTGGATGCCGTAGGGCGGGTCCGAGAACCAGATCGTGCCGTCGGACTTGCAAACGAGGTCGTTGGGGGAATTCAGCCGCCGGCCCCGGTAGCGCTCCACCAGGCCGGTGATGCGCCCGTCGAGCTCCGTCCGGTGAATCCGCCGGCCCCTGTGCGCGCAGGACAGCATCCGCCCCTCCCGGTCGCGGGCATGGCCGTTCTCGAAGTCGCTCGCCTCCCGGTAGACGCTGAGTCCGGCATGCTCCGCCCAGCGCATCACCCGGTTGTTCGGCAGGTCCGAGAACAACAGCTCGTCCCGGTCACCGAACCAGACCGGCCCCTCGGTCCAGCGGAAGCCCTCGGCGAGTTTTTCCAGCGGCGCATTCGGCAGCACATAGGCCTTGAAGCGCGGCTGAATCAGCACGAAGCTGTCCATCGCGCCGCCCCTACTTGAAGCGGCCGGGCTGGTTCACGGTCGGCTCGACCTGGAGGCCGGTGACGATCATCGTGCAGGGCTCGTCGCCGACCGTGCCGGAGAGATGGCCCTTCCGGCCGTCCCGCTCCTTCGTGTTCTGGTCCTCGCCCATCATCAGCTCGCCCGGGCCCATCTCGACCCGGTGGCCGTCCATGGTCTCCACGAACCAGCGGCCGGACAGGATCGCGATCCATTGCGGCCTCGGGTTCTCGTGCCACTCCCCGACCCAGCCGACCGGCAGGACCGTGAAGGTCACGACCGCGGAGGCCGGATCCATCTTGTCGTTCCATTGCGGAGCGGTCTCGGGGTTGATCCCCTCGAACGTGAACCGCTCGATGTGGAACAGCGCCTGGCGGCTCACCCCCTCCGCGTCGGTGTAGACGTGCCAGTAGGGCATCTTCGGAGGGGTCGGCTCGCTCATCGTCGCTCCTGCCGCGGCGGGACAATCGTCCTCGCACAACGGCCGGGTCCGGCGATGGTTCGCGCAGAGTGCGGATGCCGGTGAGGCCGGGACGGCGCCCCCTCCGCCACGCCGGCGGATGGGCAGGCGGCGCGGTCATTGCGCGCGGACAGCGAAGCAATCCAGCGATGCCACGCTGTCCGCGCGCGCTCCCCTGGGTGGCTTCGCTGCGCTCGCGACGACCGGGCGTCCCCGACCGGTCGCGCCCTCACAATTGCTCGGGGATCCGGTCCGTCTGCGCGAGGTTCGAGAACCGGGTGATGTTGGCGTCGAACTGCAGCTCCACCATGCCGGTCGGGCCGTGGCGCTGCTTGCCGAGGATGACCTCCGCCTTGCCGTGGACCCGCTGCATCTCGGCTTCCCAGGCGAAGAACTCCTCGGTCCCTTCGCGGGGCTTCTTGTTGCCGACGTAGTATTCCTCGCGGAACACGAACATCACCACGTCGGCGTCCTGCTCGATCGAGCCCGATTCGCGCAGATCGGCCAGCTGCGGGCGCTTGTCGTCGCGGTTCTCGACCTGACGGGAGAGCTGCGAGAGGGCGATGATCGGCACGGCCAACTCCTTGGCAAGCGCCTTCATGCCGGTGGTGATCTCGGTCATCTCCTGCACGCGGTTGTCGCTGCGCTTGCCGGAGCCCGAGAGGAGCTGGAGATAGTCCACGATCAGCAGATCGAGGCCCTTCTGGCGCTTCAGGCGCCGGGCCCGGGCGGCGAGCTGCGCGATCGAGATGCCGCCGGTCTGGTCGATGTAGAACGGGATCGTCTGCATGTCCCGGGCGGCGTCGGTGATCTTGTAGAAATCCTCCGGGCGGATATCGCCGCGGCGGATCTTGTAGGAGGGCACGCCCGACTGCTCGGCGATGATGCGGGTGGCGAGCTGCTCGGCCGACATTTCCAGCGAGAAGAAGCCCACGATCCCGCCGTTCACCGTCTTGGTCACGCCGTCCGGCTGCTTCTCGCCGCGATAGGCTTTGGCGACGTTGAAGGCGATGTTGGTCACCAGCGAGGTCTTACCCATGGCCGGGCGGCCCGCGAGGATGATCAGATCGGAGGATTGCAGCCCGCCCATCTTGGCATCGAGGTCGGTGAGCCCCGTGGCGATGCCCGAGAGCTTGCCGTCGCGCTGGTAGGCCTTGGCGGCCATGTCGACCGCGGCGGTGAGCGCGTCCGAGAATTTCTGGAAGCCGCCATCGTAGCGCCCGGCCTCGGCGAGTTCGTAGAGCCGCCGCTCGGTGTGCTCGATCTGGTCGCGGGGCGATTCCTCCACCGGCGCCTCGTAGGCGCCGTTCACCAGATCCTCGCCGATGGTGATCAGCCGGCGGCGGATGGCGAGGTCGTAGACCGTCCGGCCGTACTCGCCGGCGTTGATCACCGTGGTGGCGTCGGCGGCGAGGCGGGCGAGGTACTGCATCACCGTCTGGCCGCCGAAATCGGCGTCGCCCAGATAGGTCTTCAGGGTGATGGGCGTGGCGAGCTTGCCGGCCCGGATCAGGGAGGCCGCCACCGTGAAGATCTGCTGGTGGGCATCCTCCATGAAGTGCTCGGCCAGCAGGAAGTCCGAGACCCGGTAATAGGCGTCGTTGTTCACCAGGATCGCGCCGAGCAGGGCCTGCTCCGCGTCGATGTTGTGGGGGGCGACGCGGTACTCGGCCTGGACCGCTTCGAGCTTGGCCGTGAGCGCATTGGGCAGGGCCATCGGCGGACGACTCCGTATCAGGCGCCGCGGTGGGCGCGCCAGGATCACACCGCGCGACCTTGGCCTCGGTATGGTTACCGAAGCTTAGCCGACGCTCCGTTTCTCCGGGTGTTCCCCGAACGAACGGATGCCCGCCGACTCTCGCGAGGGGCGGGCATCCATGCTGGAACAAAACTGGAACGTGTCAAGTCTCGGGGCCGGTCGTCCCCGATGTTCACCGGTATACAGGGCGGTGCCGGTTCCGGTCGGAATCGCGCCGTGCCGCGTGTGCGTGGATCCCGGGATGCACGCCGCCGGCGCTGCCGGCGTCCGGGAGAGGGGGGCGTCCTGGACCGTCCCTTTTCCCGGACAGGTGCAGGCTCAGCGGAACCTGAACGCGAGGCGGCGCAGGCGCATGCCTCGGATCCCGCTCCCTCAAGTCCGACCAGCCTTACGGCCGGTCGGACCCACGGGACGAAGGGATCAGCCGCGGTCGTCGGCACCCTCGCCGGCATCGGCCAGAGCCATGCCGACTTCGAGGCCGAGGTCGTCGAGGTTGAACGCCTCGCGCTCGGTCACGGACTCGCCGCGGGCCTGACGCTCGGCCTCCTCGGGGCTACGGGCGACGTTGACGGTGACCTGGACTTCGACCTCGGGGTGCAGCACCACCGGGACCGTGTGGAGGCCCAGCGTCTTGATCGGCTGGTTGAGGATGAACTGGCTGCGGTCGACCGTGAAGCCGTCCTTGGCGACGACCTCGGCGAGGTCGCGGGTCGAGACCGAACCGTAGAGCACGCCGGTCTCGCCCGACTGGCGGATGAGCACGAAGCTCTGGCCGTTCAGCTTCTCGGCGACGGCCTCGGCGTCCTTCTTGCGGTCCAGGTTGCGGGCCTCGAGCTGGGCGCGCTGGGTCTCGAAGTGCTTCTTGTTGGCTTCCGTCGCGCGCAGGGCCTTGCCGCGGGCGAGCAGGAAGTTGCGGGCGAAGCCCGGGCGGACATTCACGGTCTCGCCCATCTGGCCGAGCTTAGCTACGCGCTCGAGCAGGATCACTTCCATGGTCTTTCTCCTTCAGGTGGTCGGCCCCTGGGGCCGGGGTTTCACGGCGCCGGATTGTCCTTCGGACGGGCTTCGGGACGACGGCGGTCGAGGGCTGTGTCGGCGAGGCCGAACAGGGTGAGGGCGACCAGGGCGATGCCCTGGGTCACGAACAGGATCAGGTACATGCCGAACAGCATCAGCGCGCGCCCGGGCCGGCCGCGTGAGCGGTCGTGGAAGGCGGCCAGCCCCTGGAGCGCGAAGGCCGCGCTGAGCCCGCCGACCAGGGCGACGCCGAACACGCCGACATAGCCCGGGACGAAGCACATCAGGAGCGCGGCCCCGAGGGTGGCGAGCGTCACCCGCGGCATGGCGGTGGCCGGGATGTCGGGCCACGGGCGGGGCAGGCGGCCGGAAATCTTCACGATCCGGGCCGAGGCCCAGAGATAGAAGGCCAGGAGCAGCGCCAGCCCGTTGGCCGCGAAGGCCGGTATCACCCGCGCCAGGGCGTCGGCCATCTCGGTCCGGGTGACCTCGGCCTGATCGGCGGCGGCTGGCGGTGCCGTATCCGGACCGGTGGCCTTCTCTGGACCGGCCTCGTCGGAGCCGGTCGGTGCCGCGCCGGCGCGGCCCTCGACCACCGTCCGCTCGCCGGGCATGCGGGCCTGCACCAGCGTGTGCGCGAGGCCGCGCAGCTGCGTGTCGAAGGCGGCGTGGTTCGGCGAGGACAGGACCGCGATGGCAATGAACGCGAGGGCGGCCGTGGCGGCGATCCAGCCGAGGAGGCGGCCGGTCGGGTACCATTCGAGGCCGGCAGGCGTCTCGCGCCCGAGCAGCGTCAGGTAGGCGAGCCACCAGGCGGGCAGGGCGATGTAGGCGGCGAAGGCGAGGCCCATGAAGGGCGCGATCACCAGGGCCAGCGCGAGGCTCCCGGCCGCCACCGCCGCGAGGGCGGCCCTGTGGCTCCAGCCGAGGCCGACGATCAGGATCGGCAGCGGAGCGACGAGGTAGAGCAGGATCGCCAGCGGGGTCGCCTTCAGCAGCACCCCGAACAGGAGTGCCGAGACGAGGCCCGCGCCGATACCGATGCCGATATGCTGTGCCATGGGTTCCGCTGTCCCGCTGCCCATCCGGCAGGGTTAGAGGCGACGCGGCGCCCCAACGATCGAGCGATGTCGGATCGCTCTGTGAAGACCGGCCCGGATAATTCCGGGCCGGCCGATCTCGAAAGCCTACTTGATCACGTAGGGCAGCAGGCCGAGGAAGCGGGCGCGCTTGATCGCCTGGGCGAGCTCACGCTGCTTCTTGGCCGAGACCGCGGTGATCCGCGACGGCACGATCTTGCCGCGCTCGGACACGTAGCGGGACAGGAGCTTGACGTCCTTGTAGTCGATCTTCGGCGCGTTCGCGCCGGAGAACGGGCAGGTCTTGCGACGACGGAAGAAGGGACGGCGTCCGCCACCCGCACCAGCACCAGCACCGAAAGCCATGGTTTAGCCCTCCCCGCCGAAGCTGCGCTCGCCGCGGTCACCGCGGTCGCCCCGATCGCCGCGGTCACCGAATCCGCCGCCGCCGCCGAAGCCCTCGTCGTCCCGACGACGGCCGCGCTCGCGATCCTTGCGGTCGTCACGGTCGCGCTTCTGCATCATGGCGGAGGGCTCGGAATCGAGGTCCTCGACCCGGACGGTCATGAAGCGCAGCACGTCCTCGGAGATCTGCATCTGGCGTTCCATCTCGGCGATGGCGGCCGGCGGGGCGTCGATGTTGAGGAGCGCGAAATGCGCCTTGCGGTTCTTCTTGATCCGGTAGGCGAGGGACTTCACGCCCCACATCTCGATCTTCTCGAGACGGCCACCGTTCTGCTCGATCACACCCTTGTAGGTGTCGATCATCGTCTCGACCTGCTGGGACGTCACGTCCTGGCGGGCCAAGAGCACATGCTCATAGAGAGGCATATCGGGCCTTTCAGCGTTAAAAGGAGCCCGGCCGCCCGGGGGCGGTTGGTTCGGGCCGGTTCATCTCGCGAAACGCTCGGCGCCAAGCCCTTCGAGCCGATTTTCAGGCCCGAGCGGTTGATCGAAGGCGGAGACACCGGACGACGGGTTGTTGAAGACCCTATGCCGCAAGCAGCACCGTCCGTTCAGCCCCCGGCCGGAGCGAACGCGAAGGGGGGCGCATAGTCGGTTTCTTTCCGCCTGACAAGCTCGAACCGGAGGTTCAGGGTGCGAAACGGCTCGCGCTTCCTCCCGTCGACACGGCCGCGCCCTGAGACCGCGGCCGCCTTGCCGGAGCGCGCGAACGCCAGCATATCGCAGCCGAGCCCGGCGCGAAGCGCGCCGTATCCTGTCCGCAGGCCCGTCGCATCGCGCCGACACGGGGACGAACGAGCCGATGACCTCCGACACGCAGCGCCTCGGCGTCAACATCGACCACGTCGCCACCGTCCGCAACGCCCGCGGCGGGGCCTATCCCGACCCGGTGCAGGCCGCGCTGCTCGCCGTGGAGGCGGGGGCCGACGGCATCACCGCTCACCTGCGCGAGGACCGGCGCCACATCCGCGACGCCGACATCGCGGCGCTCAAGCGCAGCCTCTCCGTCCCGCTGAACTTCGAGATGGCGGCCACCGACGAGATGGTGGCGATCGCCCTCGCCACCCGGCCCCACGCCGCCTGCCTGGTCCCGGAGAAGCGCGAGGAGCGCACCACCGAGGGGGGCCTCGACATCGTCGGCGGCCGCGAGTCCCTCGCGCCGCGCATCCGGTCGCTCGCGGGGGCGGGCATCCGGGTCTCGCTGTTCGTCGAGCCGGAGCCGGCGGTGATGGAGGCCGCCCGCGCCCTCGGCGCACCGGTCGTCGAGTTGCATACCGGCCGCTATTGCGAGGCCGCCCTGGAGGACGATGCGGCGCGGACCGCCCATGAACTGGCCCGCCTCCGGCACGCGGCCGAGCACGGGGCCGGTCTCGGCCTGGAGATCCATGCCGGCCACGGGCTCACCCGCGACAGCGTCGGGCCGGTGGCGGCCCTGCCGCAGATCCGCGAACTGAACATCGGCCATGCGCTGATCGCCGATGCGATCTTCGTAGGCCTCGCCCGGGCCGTTCAGGACATGCGGGCGGCCATGGACCGCGCCCGGCGCCCATGATCATCGGGATCGGGTCGGACCTCTGCGACATCCGCCGAATCGCCCGGACGCTGGAGCGCCACGGCGAACGGTTCACCCACCGGGTGTTCACCGATGGCGAGCGGGCCCGCTGCGACCGCCGGGCCGCCCGCGCGGAGGGCTATGCCCGGCGCTTCGCCGCCAAGGAGGCCTGCGCCAAGGCCCTGGGGACCGGCCTGAGCGGCGGCGTGTTCTGGCACGACATGGAGGTCGTGAACCTCCCCTCCGGCCAGCCGACCCTGCGGCTGACCGGGGGCGCGGCGGCGCGGCTCGCGGAACTGCTGCCCCCGGGCCACGCGGCACGCCTGCACGTCAGCCTGACGGACGACCCGCCCATGGCACAAGCCTTCGTGATCATCGAGGCGCTCCCGGCTGCAGCCGCCGGGTGAGGACACCAGTCAGGGATTAGCCGGCCCCCGTCGCGCGTTGCGGGGGGACCGCGCTTGGTCTAGACCCGCCGCTCACGGCGGACACGATTGCGGCGCATTCCTCAGGACAACCGCGGTCCGGGCCGCTCCGCCGGCGGCAGGCCCAGCAATCTCAACCGAAGACGGAACGCGCGCGTGGATTACGACGGCAAACCGCTCAGGAAACCCGCCGAGGCCGGCACCTGGGCCAGCATCCGCGAGACCCTGAAGGTCGGCATCCAGGCGCTGCTCATCGCCCTGGTGGTGCGGACGCTCCTGTTCCAGCCGTTCAACATCCCCTCGGGCTCCCTGGTGCCGACACTGCTGATCGGCGACTACCTGTTCGTGTCGAAATATTCCTATGGGTATTCGAAATACTCGCTGCCGCTGTCGGAATACATCCCGATCCAGGCCGACGGCCGGGTCTGGGCCGCCGAGCCGAAGCGCGGCGATATCGCGGTGTTCAAGCTGCCCAAGGACAACGCCACCGACTACATCAAGCGCGTGATCGGCCTCCCCGGCGACAAGATCCAGATGATCGACGGCGTGCTCAACATCAACGGCAAGGCGGTCAAGCGCGAGCGGATCGCCGACTACGAGACGACCGATCCCTACGGCCAGGCCACCAAGGTGCCGCAGTACATGGAGACGCTGCCCAACGGCGTGGTCCACCCGGTGATCGAGCGCGACGGCGACAACGGCTTCTGGGACAAGACCGAGCCCTACACGGTCCCGGCCGGACACTTCTTCATGATGGGCGACAACCGCGACAATTCCACCGATTCGCGCGATCTCGCCAATGTCGGCTACGTGCCCTTCGCCAATTTCGTCGGGCGCGCCGAGATGATCTTCTTCTCGATCGACGAGGGTACGCCGGCGTGGCAGGTCTGGAACTGGCCGGCCCATGTCCGCTGGGCGCGCCTGTTCTCGACGATCCATTGACCGGTCCCGACTTGGACGAGGCGGCCCAGCCCCGAATCGTCACCGCCCGGGCCCGGCGGGCCCATAAGCCGCGCCCGCCGCTGGCCGTGCTCGAGGAGCGGATCGGCCATCGCTTCGCCGACCAGACCCTGCTCACCCGCGCCCTGACCCATACCAGCAAGGCCTCCGGCCGGGGCGGCAGCTACCAGCGCCTGGAATTCCTCGGGGACCGTGTGCTCGGCCTCGCGGTGGCGGACCGGCTCTACGGCGCCTTTCCGGAGGCCGACGAGGGCGATCTCTCCCGCCGCCTCGCCGCGCTGGTCCGCCGCGAGACCTGTGCGGTCGTGGCCGCGGCCTGGGATGTCGGGCCGCACCTGATCCTCGGCCAGGGCGAGGTGATGGGCGGCGGCCGGCGCAACCAGACGATCCTCGCCGATGTCTGCGAGGCGATCCTCGGCGCCATCTATCTCGATGCCGGGTTCGACATCGCCCGGGCTGTGGTCGAGGCGCATTTCCGACCCGGCGAGCCGACGGCGGCGGCGCGGGGCCGCGACGCCAAATCGGCGTTGCAGGAATGGGCGATGGGCCGCGGGCTGCCGATCCCCACCTACGCGGTGGTCGAGCGGACCGGTCCCGATCACGCGCCGCGCTTCCGCATCGCCGTCGAGGTCGACGGTCTGGCACCGGGCCTGGGCGAGGGCACGTCGAAGCGGATCGCCGAGCAGGCGGCCGCCCAGGCGCTGATGGAGCGGGAGGGGATCGGCGCCCTGCCGGCGGCGGAGCCGACGGAGACAGCATGACCGAGCACGATCAGGACGACCCCGCGGACACCCCGGAGCCCGGACCCGGCCCGTCCACCCTCCCGGGAACGCCGGCCGACGCCCGGGCGGGCTTCGTCGCGCTGATCGGCGTGCCGAATGCCGGCAAGTCGACCCTCCTGAACAGCCTCGTGGGCACGAAGGTGTCCATCGTCTCGCGCAAGGTGCAGACCACCCGGGCCCTGGTGCGCGGCATCCTCATCGAGGGCGCCTCCCAGGTCGTGCTGGTCGACACGCCCGGCATCTTCGCGCCCAAGCGCCGCCTCGACCGGGCGATGGTCCACTCGGCCTGGAGCGGCGCCGCGGATGCGGACGCGGTCTGCCTGCTGGTCGATGCCCGCAAGGGCGTCGAGGCGGAGGTCGAGGCCGTGCTCGGCCGCCTGTCCGAGGTGAAGCGCGACAAGCTGCTGATCCTCAACAAGATCGACCTGATCCCGCGCGAGCGGCTGCTCGATCTGGCGGCCCGGCTCAACGCGGCGGCGCCCTTCGCCGAGACCTTCATGATCTCCGCGCTCAAGGGCGACGGCGTGGCGGACCTGCGCCGGGCGCTCGCCGCCCGGATGCCCCCCGGACCCTGGCTCTATCCGGAGGATCAGGTCTCGGACGCGCCGCTGCGCATGCTGGCGGCCGAGATCACCCGGGAAAAGATCTACGACCGGCTGCACGAGGAGCTGCCCTATCGCTCCACGGTGGAGACCGACCAGTGGCAGATCCGGCCGGACGGGTCCGTGCGGATCGAGCAGACGATCTTCGTCGAGCGGGAGAGCCAGCGCTCGATCGTGCTGGGCAAGGGCGGCCAGACCATCAAGGCGATCGGGCAGGCGGCCCGGATCGGGATCGCCGAGGCGGCCGACGCCAAGGTCCACCTGTTCCTGCACGTGAAGGTGCGTGAGAACTGGGCCGACGATCCGGCGCGCTACCGCGAGATGGGCCTGGAATTCCCCCGGGGCTGACCGGCCGAACCGGCGGGGAGAGATCCGGCAGGCTGGGCTTCCGGAGCCAATCCGGTATAAGGGGCGCCGTTCCCCCCGGATGATCCGAGTCGGGCGCGGGTTCCTCCCGCACCGCCGCGGATCCGCGTTCCGGAGCCGGCTCTCCAACTTTCGAATCATTCATGCGACATGCCGTATACGGCCTGCCGCCGGTGGATCTCGCCGAGGTCCCCGGCGATGCCGTTCAGGTTTCCCCTCTGATTCCCGGCGCCTCCCGGTTGGAGGATCTGACCGAGAACAGCCTCGACACCGCCACGATCCTCGCTCCGCCCGGAACGGTGGAGCGGCGCTACGTGCTGGCGCAGGTGCTGCGGGCGCTGGGACCCGGCGGCCGGATGATCGCCCTGGCGCCGAAGGACAAGGGCGGCACCCGCTTGGCCAAGGAACTCGGCACCTTCGGCTGCGCCGCCGCCGATCAGCCGCGGCGCCATCATCGGATCTGCGTGGCCGATCGGCCGCCCGAGCCGGCCGGGATCGCCGAGGCGATCGACGCGGGCGCCCCCCGCCACGTCGACAACCTCGCCCTGTGCACGCAGCCCGGCATCTTCTCCTGGGACCGGCTCGATCCCGGCACGGCGCTGCTCCTGAGCACCCTGCCGGCGTTGAAGGGGCGCGGGGCCGATTTCGGCTGCGGCCTCGGGATCCTGGCCCGGGCGGTCCTGTCCTCGGAGGCGGTGACCGCGATGACCCTCGTGGAGATCGACCGCCGCGCCGTGGAGATGGCCCGCCGCAACGTCGCCGATCCGCGGGCGACGATCCTCTGGGCCGATATCCGGACACCCGGTCTGGAACTCGGCGACCTGAACTTCGTCGTCACCAACCCGCCCTTCCACGAGGGCGGCGCCGAGGATCAAGCCCTCGGCCGGGCCTTCATCGCCCGGGCCGTCGAGGCCCTGAGGCCCGGCGGTACGCTGTGGCTCGTGGCCAACGCGCACCTGCCCTACGAGGCGCCCCTGCGCGCGGCCTTCCGCACCGTCGCCGTGGCCGCGCAGGCGAACGGGTACCGGGTCTACGAGGCGCGCCGGTGAGCGCGAAGGCCGTCCGCCTGGACAAGCTGCTCGCCAATCTCGGCTACGGCTCCCGACGGGAGATCCAGGGGCTGGCCCGCGCCGGCGCGATCCGCCTCGACGGCGCCGCGCTGGCGGATGCCGGCGACCGGATCGCCCTCGACCCGGATCTCCCGGACCGCCTGACGGTCGATGGCGCGCGCCTGGACCCGCTGCCCGGCCTGTGCCTGATGCTGCACAAGCCCCTCGGCGTCACCTGCTCGCACAAGGAAGCCGGCCCGCTGGTCTATGGGCTGCTGCCCGAGCGCTGGCGCCGCCGCGACCCGCCGCTCTCCACGGTCGGCCGTCTCGACAAGGACACCTCGGGCCTGCTGCTGCTCACCGACGACGGCGCCCTGCTGCACCGGATCATCAGCCCGAAGGCCCATGTGGCGAAGCGCTACCGGGTCACCCTCGACCGGCCGCTGGCGGGGACCGAGGCGGCGCTCTTCGCCTCGGGGAGCCTGATGCTGGAGGGCGAGGAGCGGCCGCTGCTGCCGGTGCGGCTCGACGTCGAGGACGCCACGCAGTGCGCGGTGACGCTGACGGAGGGCCGCTACCATCAGGTCCGCCGGATGTTCGCCGCCGTCGGCAACCACGTCACGGCACTCCACCGGGACCGGGTCGGCGGCCTCGACCTGCCGGCGGATCTGGCGGCGGGGGCTTATCGGGTGGTGACAGCCAGCGATGTTGCGGCGCTGTTCGCGGGCGAATGAGGAGCGCCGCCGACGATCTGCGGCTTCAAGGGAGCGATCGGGCGAGGGCGACCACGGCGCCGATGACCGCGAGCGTCTGAAAGCCGATCAATCCGGCGACCGGGCGCACGATCCCGGCCCGGGTCTCGGCCAGTTCGGCACGCAGATCGGCCTTCGTGACCAGATCGCCCTGGAGCGCTTCGGCCATGGCATCGGCCAATCCCTCGGCCTGCCCGGGGGAGAGCTTGGCCTTGTCCCGGAGCGTCCGGGCGCATTTCAGCGTGTCGAAGGCCACGGCAACCCTATCGTGTCTGATCGAGCTTGGAGGCGCCGGGCTGCAAGCTCCCGGCGGTGCCATCCCGTTCCGCGTCACCCGAATCCTTGCGTCCGGCCCCCGGCTCTGCTATGCGCCCGCCCATCCCACACGCGGAGCCGGCCTCATGCCTGAATGAGGCGTTTCCGGTGGTCGCCCGACAGCGTCGGGCGGCTGCATCCCTCCGCGGCGGATCCAACCGGAGAGTACACACAGCATGGCCGTCGATTTCTCTATGCGTCAGCTCCTCGAAGCGGGCGCCCATTTCGGTCACCAGTCGCACCGCTGGAACCCGAAGATGCAGCCGTACATTTTCGGTACGCGCAACAACATCCACATCATCGATCTGGCCCAGACCGTGCCGGCGCTGCACACGGCGCTGCAGGCGGTGAGCGACACCGTCGCCAAGGGCGGCCGCGTGCTGTTCGTCGGCACCAAGCGCCAGGCGGCCGACACGATCGCCGAGGCGGCCAAGCGCTCGGCCCAGTACTACGTCAACTCCCGCTGGCTGGGCGGCATGCTCACCAATTGGAAGACGATCTCGGGCTCGATCTCGCGCCTGCGCAAGGTTTCCGAGACGCTGGAGACCGGCGGCCCGGGCCTGACCAAGAAGGAGCGCCTGATGCTCTCCCGCGAGAAGGAGAAGCTCGAGAAGGCGCTGGGCGGCATCAAGGACATGGGCGGCGTGCCGGACCTGCTGTTCGTGATCGACACCAACAAGGAGCAGCTGGCGATTAAGGAGGCGAACCGCCTCGGGATCCCGGTGGCCGCCATCGTCGACACCAACTGCAACCCGGACGGCATCACCCACATCGTGCCGGCCAACGACGATGCCGGCCGCGCCATCGCGCTCTATTGCGACCTGATCGCCAAGGCGGCCATCGACGGCATCTCCCGCGCCCAGGGCTCGTCCGGCATGGATCTCGGCGCCTCCGAGGAGCCGATGGCCGAGGCGCTGCCGGCCAATGACGACGGGGCCGTCACGGTCGAGTCCGACGCCCTCGACCCGGCCGACGTGGCGATGCTCGCCGAGACGACCGAGCATTTCGAACTACTCGCCGCCCCGCGCGGCGCCCCGGACGACCTGACCAAGCTCAACGGCGCCGGACCGCAGATCGTGCAGAAGCTCAACGATGCCGGCATCTACCATTACTGGCAGATCGCCGCGATGACGCCCGAGGATGTCACCAAGGTCGATCACGACCTGAAGCTCAACGGCCGCATCGATCGCGATTCGTGGGTCTCGCAGGCCCGGGGCTTCGTCGAGGCCGCCGCGGCGGTCTGATCCAGCGGGTACGTCGCGGCGGCACCGTCATCGGGCCGTCGCGGATTCGGCATACCGGGCCCGGCCGCTCACCCGCGCGCCGGGCCTCTCTCATCCAGATCTACGAAAGGGACCGCCATGGCCAACATCACCGCCGCGATGGTGAAGGAGCTCCGGGAGAAGACCGGCGCCGGCATGATGGACTGCAAGGGTGCGCTTAACGAGACGCAGGGCGACATCGAGGCCGCCATCGACTGGCTGCGCAAGAAGGGCCTCGCCAAGGCCGCCAAGAAGGCCGGCCGCGTCGCCGCCGAGGGCCTTGTGGCCGTCGAGTCCGCCGGCCATCACGCCGCGGTGGTCGAGGTGAATTCCGAGACCGACTTCGTCGCCCGCAACGACGCCTTCCAGGCCTTCGTCCGCGAGGCCGCCAAGATCGCCCTGAACACCGACGGCACGCTGGAGGGGCTTCAGGCCGCCCATTTCCCGGGCGCCAGCGAGACGGTCTCGGAGAAGCTGCAGGCCCTGATCGCCACCATCGGCGAGAACATGAACCTGCGCCGGGTCGCCAAGCTCGAGGTGAAGAAGGGCGTGATCGCCTCCTACGTGCACAACCAGATCTCCGAGGGGCTCGGCAAGATCGGCGTGCTCGTGGCCCTCGAATCCGAGGGTGACGTCGACGCCCTCTCGACGCTCGGCCGCCAGATCGCCATGCACGTCGCCGCGACCAACCCGGTGGCCCTCGACGCCTCGGGCGTCGACACCACCACGGTGGAGCGCGAGTCGAACATCCTGCGCGAGAAGAACGCCAGCAAGCCGGACCACGTGCTCGCCAAGATCATCGAGAGCGGCCTGAAGAGCTACTACAAGGAGGTCACCCTCCTGGAGCAGCCCTTCGTGCATGACGGCTCGAAGACGGTGAGCCAGGTGCTGAAGGAAGCCGGCTCCAAGGTCGGCGGTCCGGTGACCCTGACGGGTTTCGTCCGCTACGCGCTGGGCGAGGGCATCGAGAAGGAAGACGGTCCGGACTTCGCCACCGAGGTCGCCCAGCAGGCCGGCCGCGCCTGATTTTTCCGGACCGCTCGCCCGGTCCGAGGATCCGGAAAAACCCCGTCCGGCGCGCGCCGGGCGGGGTTTTTCGTTGGATGGCACCGGGGATACGATGAAGCGTGCTGCAGCGCACACCCGATCTCGCGGATGCGCACTACCTTGGCGGCATGGCTCTGAAACCCTTCTCCTATCTCATGATCGGCGTGTTCGCGTCCGGTCTCGTCATGACCGTCCTCGGCGCCGTCGGCGTCCTGGCGGGAAGTTGAAATCTGGCGCCGGCGTGTGGGTCTGCACGCATGCCGGCGCCGCATCGGTCCAGGCGCGTCCGTCCCAGATCCGGACCGAGATGGCGGCGCAGCCCCCGTCCACGGTGATGCGGTTATAGGCGTTCGGCTCATTCCCGCGCAGGCGGGTGGAGGTCGCCGAGCCCGCTTGGACCGCGAGCAACTGTCCCCGGCGGACCCGCAGCGCACCCCGATCCACCACCGCCGTATCCGGTTCGTCCCCGCCCACGAAGCGCGCGTAGTGGCGATGCAGGTGCCCGGACAGGGTCAGCCCGACCCCGCAGCGGCGGAAGGACGCCAGTGCCAGGTCGGCACGCCCCACGAGCCGGGCTTCCTCGTCCCAGGGCGGCGGCATGAACGGGTGATGGCCGACCACAATCTTGAACAGCTGCCCGGGCATCGAAGCGAAGCGCGCCTCGGTGCGGGCGATCTGGCTGGGGCGGATCATCCCCTGCGACCAGTCCCGCTCGGGGGCCCAGCGCCGAACCGTATTGAGGCAGACGACACCGATCTCCGCATCCGCAAAACACGGCTCCGTGTCCGGCGCGATGGCCTGCCGGTAGCGGGTGAACGGCCGGAGGAAGCGCTGCGGCAGGTGATAGGGCGAGATATCGTGGTTGCCCGGCACGCCGATCCAGGGCGGCGCGAGGCGGTCCAGGAAGGCGCGGGCCTGCGCGAATTCTAGGGGCCGCGCCGCCATGGTGAAGTCCCCCGAGGCGACGATCAGGTCCGGTGCGTCCCCGTTCAGCTCGTCGACCAGGGCCTCGACCACGGCCGGGTCGGTCCGGCCGAAATGGAGGTCGGAGATGTGACTGATCCGCCTCATGCGCCCCCGACCTCGTCCTCGAAGCGCGGTCCGGCCTCGTCCGTGCGGGGCACGATCACCGTCAGCGCGTGACGGCGGATCCGGTAGCGCAGGGGCGTCGGGATCAGCAGCACCTCGCCGTCGTTCATGACCCGCAGCGCCTGCCTGCGCGAGCCGATGGTCAGGTCGCTCACCGGCAGCCGCTCGACCTCGGGAAGCCGGCGCCAATCGCCCAGCGCGAAGCCGAGGGCGAGCCGAAGGCTGCGCCAGACCGACAGGTCGGCGAGGACGTAGAGCGTCAGCCGGCCGGCGTCGATCGGCGCCCGCAGCAGCACCTGGCCCGGCCGTTCGACATAGTCGCCGACCACCACCGCCATCAGCCGCACCCGCAGCCGGCGCGCCGTCCCGTCGATCAGCCCGGTCACGGTGAGCCGCGGATAGCGGCCGAGATGGCGCGGCATCCCGATCGCCCAGCGCAGGAGCGTGCGGAAAGCCCGGCGCTCGCGATGCGCCTCCCGGTGGCGGGCGACCCGGGCCGGCATGCCGAGCACCGAATTGATCACGAAGGTCCGGCCGTTCACGTCGCCGACATCGATCGGGCGCCGCACGCCCGCAACGAGATTGGCGATGGCGCCGTCGAGGTCGAGGGGCAGGCCGAGATCCTTGGCCAGCAGGTTCATGGTGCCGAGCGGCAGGATGCCGAGCGGCGTCGCGTGCCCGACCAGGGCCGCGGCCGCACAGGCGACCGTGCCGTCGCCCCCGGCCACCACCACCGCGTCGATCCCCGGCTCGGCCACGGCGGCGGCGATGCGCGCCGGCAGGGAGGCCCCCCGGTCGGCCTCGCCCAAAGCCTCGATCCCCGCGGCGGCAAGACGCGCCCGGATCGCCTCCGGCGCCGCGCCGGCGCCGACGCTGCCCGATGCGGTATTGATCACCAGTGCGATGCGCATGGTTGTCCCGGGATGGTCGATCCGGCCCGCTTTGCCAGGGCTGCACGTCGTTCCCGTGTCGGTCGCGATTCGACCGACGATCCCCGCCGAATGGCGCAGCGCCCCTCGACGCCGCTCCCGCGCCTGACGTAGAAGCCTCCCGGTTTGCGCGATGCGGGACGGGGTCGGAGATCGAGATGCCGGAGACGACGCCGTTTCGCCGAATCCTCCTGAAGCTGTCGGGCGAGGCGCTCGCCGCCCCCGACGGCTACTGGCTGCATCCGCCGACGCTGGCGGCGCTCGCCGAGGACATCGCCCGCACCATCGAGACCGGCGCCGAGATCGCCATCGTGGTCGGCGGCGGCAACATGATCCGCGGAGCGACGATCTCCGCGGCCGGCTGGATCGACCGGGCCACCGGGGATTCCCTCGGGATGATGGCGACCGTGATGAACTCACTCGCCATCGAGACCGCGCTCAACGCCGCGGGCGTCCCGGCGCGGACCATGTCGGCGGTGTCGATGCCGACCATCTGCGAGACCTATGCCCGCCAGCCGGCCCTGCATCACCTCGACAAGGGCCAGGTCGTGGTCCTCGCCGGGGGCACCGGCAACCCGTTCTTCACCACCGACACCGCCGCGGTGCTGCGCGCGGCCGAACTGCGCTGCGACGCCGTGCTCAAGGCGACGCAGGTCGACGGCGTCTACTCGGCCGATCCCAAGACGGACCCGAACGCCACCCGCTACGACCGCCTGACCCATGACGAGGCGATCGCCCGCGACCTCAAGGTGATGGACACCGCCGCCTTCGCCCTGGCCCGGGAGAGCCGGCTGTCGATCGTGGTCGGCTCGCTCCATCCGCCGAGTTCCATCGCGGCGATCCTGTCCGGGGCGGCGCCCTCGACCCTGGTCTCGCCCTGACGGGCTTCGCAGGCGGGATCCGGACCCCGCGAGGTTTGCGGCCCTGAACAAATTCGTCCATTGAGGCCGCCACCGCCCGCGCCGGGCTCAAGACAACGTCAGACGTGTCGGGACGACCATCATGGCCACACCGGAATTCGACCTCAACGACATCAAGCGCCGGATGCAGGGCGCGGTCGCCTCGCTCTCGAAGGACCTCGGCTCCCTGCGCACCGGGCGCGCCACGCCGTCCCTGGTCGATCCGATCCAGGTCGATGCCTACGGCTCGCTGATGCCGATGGCCCAGGTCGCCACCGTGAGCGTGCCGGAGCCCCGGCTCCTGTCGATCTCGGTCTGGGACCGCAGCATGGTCACGGCCGTCGAGAAGGCGATCCGCGAATCCGATCTCGGCCTCAACCCGCAGACCGAGGGCCAGACCATCCGGCTGCGCATCCCCGAGATGAACGAGCAGCGCCGCAAGGAGATGGTCAAGGTCGCCCACAAATACACCGAGGAGGCTCGCGTCGCCGTGCGCCACGTCCGCCGGGACGGGCTCGACCACCTCAAGAAGCTCCTGAAGGACAGCGCCATCTCGGAGGACGACGAGAAGCGCCAGGCCGCCGACGTGCAGAAGGCGACCGACCAGTTCATCGCCGAGATCGACGGCGTGCTGGCCTCCAAGGAGAAGGAGATCATGCAGGTCTGAGTTGGCCGGCGAGGCGCGCGTGACCTCCGCGGCGGCACCGGCCGCGCGTCCGAAGGGACGGCGCGAGCTGTGGCTTCGCGTCGCCTCGGGCCTCGTGCTCGGGACCGGCGTTCTGGCTGCCCTGGTCTATGGCGGTTGGCCCTTCGCGGGGATCTGGCTCGCCGCTGGCATCGTCGGCTTCGCCGAGTGGATGGTGATGAGCCGCACCGAGCCGCGGGAGGTGCTGATCGCGCTGGGGGCTGCGACCCTCGCCGCCCTGCTGCTCTGCGCGCGCGGCGGCGCCCCGGCGCCCGCCTGCCTCGCCGTCCTGATCCTCGGCGCCGCGGCCTGTGCCACGGTGGCACGGACCGGCCGGGGGCGGCTGCGGGCGCTTGTCGGGATCCTTGGCGCGGGGGCGATCGCAGCTGTGCCGGTCGCCCTGCGCGACGATCCTGCCATCGGCCTTGTCGGCCCGGCCTGGATGTTTGCCGTGGTCTGGTCCACGGACATCGCCGCCTATTTCGCCGGCCGGAAGATCGGCGGCCCCAAGCTGATGCCCCGGGTCTCGCCCAATAAGACGTGGTCGGGGGCGCTGGGCGGTCTGATCGGCGCGGTCGCGGCCGGGACGCTGGTGCCGGTCGTCGCCGACCTCGCCGGGATGACCCTGCCGAGCACCGCCTCCCTGCCGGTGGTGGCCGGCGTGAGCGCGCTCGCCTCCGTCCTGAGTCAGGCGGGCGATCTCATCGAATCCGGTCTCAAGCGCCGCTACGGCGTGAAGGATTCCGGAAAGCTCATCCCGGGCCATGGGGGGGTCATGGACCGGCTCGACGGATTTTTCGCCGTCGCCCTGTTGGCGGCGCTGTACCTGGCCCTGCGCGGCGGCGGCCTGATCGCGTGACGACGAGGGAGTTGAACCCGTGAGCCAGATCGTCACCGTCTTCGGCGCCACCGGCTCGATCGGGCGCTCCACCGCCGACCTGCTCGCCCAGCACGCGGACCGGTTCCGGGTCGGTGCGCTGGTGGGCGGCAAGGATCCCGTCGCCCTGGCCAAGATGGCCCGCGACCTGAACGCGTCCTTCGCGGCCCTCGCCGACGAATCCGCTGGGCCCGCGCTCGCCGAGGCCCTGTCGGGCTCCGGCATCCCCAGCGGCGCGGGGGAGGGGGCCGTCATGGAGGCGGTCGCCCGGGACGCCGACATCGTGGTGGCGGCGGTGAGCGGGGCTGCGGGCCTGAAATCGACCCACGCGGCGCTCCGTCTCGGGCGTACGGTCGCGCTCGCCAACAAGGAGAGCCTCGTCTGCGCCGGCGACGCCTTCATGCGCGACGCGGCGCGCTACGGCGCCACGATCCTGCCGATGGATTCCGAGCACGACGCCCTGAACCAGGCGCTCGCCGGACGGCCGCTGGCCGACGTCCGTACCATGATGATCACGGCCTCGGGTGGCCCGTTCCGGACCTGGACCCGCGAGCGAATCGCCGCCGCCTCCGCCACCGAGGCCGCCGCCCATCCGACCTGGTCGATGGGCATGAAGATCAACATCGATTCCGCAAGCCTGATGAACAAGGGCCTCGAGCTGATCGAGGCGCACCACCTGTTCGGGATCGAGCCCGAACGCCTCGACGTCGTCGTGCACCCGCAATCGGTCATCCATGGGATGGTCTACTGGCTGGACGGGGCCGTGACCGCCGAGCTGGCGCTGCCCGACATGCGCGTGCCGATCTCGCACTGCCTCGGTCTCGGCGACCGGCTGACCATCGCCCGCGGCCGGCCCCTCGACCTCGTCAAGCTCGGATCGCTGACCTTCGAGGCCGCGGACGAGGACCGCTTCCCCTGCCTGCGGATCGCCCGGGCCGCCCTGGCGGCCGGCGGCGCGGCGCCGACCGTGATGAACGCCGCCAACGAGATCGCGGTGGCGGCCTTCATCGCCGGCCGGATCGGCTTCTACGGGATCAGCGACCTCGTCGAGCGGGCCTGCGCCCACTTCGCCGGCCCGTACGGGACCGCGCCGGCCGACGTGGACGAGGCGCTCGCCATCGACGCTCATGTCCGGGTCTGGAGCACCGAGGCCCTGCCGGAGCTGCGCGCCGCGGGTTGAGAGCGGCGCGGGTCAGGGCGTCGGCCCGTATCCGGCCAGGAACATCCGCACCGCCTCGTCCACCTGGTGCTGCCGGCCGGCCGCGTCGGCGATGCCGCCCGCGCCGAACAGGAGTCGTGTCAGCAGGCCGGCTTGGCAGAGATGCAGGAAATGGCGGGCGGCAAGTTCCGTGTCGGCGATCCGCAGCCGACCGGCCTGGACCTGCGCGTCGAGATAACCCGACAGACGCTCGACGCCGCAGGCCGGCCCGGCCTCGTAATAGACCTGCCCGAAGCGTGGGAACTTCTCGCTGGCCCCGATCACCATGCGGACCAGGGAGACGTGTTCCGGCCGGCACATCTCGCTGAGGAAGCTCACGCCGAGCCGGTTCAGCACCCCCGGGACGTCGGGATCGTCCGCGTCGAGGGTGAACAGCGCCTCGGCCAGGCGGCTCTTCTCCTGAATGGTCAGCGCCTCGAACAACGCCTCCTTGCTGTCGAAATAGACGTAGAGCGTGCCCTTGGAGACCCCCGCGGCCCGGGCGATCTCGCCCATGCTGGCCCCGTCGAACCCGGACCCCAGGAACACCCGGCGGGCGCCGTCGAGGATCTGCCAACGCTTGTCGCCCTCGTGCTGGGCCTGTCCCCGCTCCAGCACCGCACCCTGAGCCATGGTTTCGCTCCGCGTCCGAGACGCTGTCACGCTTGACCGAACCGTTCGGTCAACGTAACCTGAGGCGGATCCGGAGTCGCGTCAAGGCGCTGCCGAATTTTTGACCGAACGGTTCGGTCACTATCCGTGAGGTGGTGCGATGTCTCTTCGCGAGGAGGCCGATCGGCCGTCCCCCACCGGCGAATGCGGTGACGAGACGCGCGCCGAGACCGCGACACCGCGTGCACCTGCCCCCGTCGCGCCAGAGCCGACCGTGCCCGTCGTGGATGCGGCCCCCGCCCGCAAGCGCCCGCTCCGGCGGGTCGTCCTGCTCGCCGCGCTGGCGGCCGCGCTCGGCATCGGGTCGTCTGTCGGCTGGCAATGGTGGACGGTCGGACGCTTCTTCGTCGCGACCGACGATGCCTACGTGCAGGCCGACATCTCGGTTCTCGCCGCGAAGGTCTCGGGCTACCTCGAATCCGTCCCGGTGGTGAACGGCGTGTCGGTCAAGAAGGGCGACGTGATCGCCAAGCTCGACGACGGCGATTACCGCCTCGCCCTCCAGGCCGCGCAGGACAAGCTCGCCACCCAGGAGAGCACCATCGCCCGGATCGCCCGGCAGGCCGAGGCGGCCCAGGCTCAGGTCGCCCAGGCCGCCGCGCAGCTCGACGCGACCCGGGCCGACGCCGTCCGGGCCCAGGCGGATTTCGCCCGGTCGATGCAGATGCAGGCGGATTACGTCGCCAAGTCGCGCATCGACCAGACCCGCGCCGACCGCGACCGGACCGAGGCCTCGGTGAAGGCCATGGAGGCCGGCCTCGCCGCCGCGCGGGCCAATGTCGACGTCCTCCAGGCGCAGAAGCGCGAAGCCGAGAGCGTGGCGGCGGAGCTGCGCACCGCCGTCGACCGGGCCCGCCGCGACCTCGACTTCTCGGTGATCCGCGCGCCCTTCGACGGGGTCGTCGGCAACAAGGCCGTGGAGGCCGGCGCCTACGTCGCGCCCGGGACCCGGATCGCCGCCCTCGTGCCGCTCCAGAGCGTGCACATCGACGCGAACTTCAAGGAGACCCAGGTCCAGCGCATGCGCCCGGGCCAGCCGGTGACGGTCACGGTCGACGCCTATCCGGACCGGGAGATCCAGGGGGTGGTGGAATCGTTCTCGCCGGCCTCCGGGTCGGTGTTCAGCCTTCTGCCGCCCGACAACGCCACCGGCAACTTCACCAAGATCGTTCAGCGCCTGCCGGTGCGGGTGCGCGTGCCCGAGGCGGTGGCCCGCGAGGGCCTGCTGCGGCCGGGCCTGTCGGCGGTGGTGCGGGTCGATACCCGCGCCGGCGCGGACCGCTCGGTCCTCGACCGGGCCGCCGCCGGGCCGCCGGTCAGCACCGCGCTCCGCTGAGCCGGTCCATGGCCGCCACCGCCGCCCTGACGCCCGGCGCGCCGGCCCGCGCCGCCGAGCCACCCCTCGACCGCCGCCGCATGGTGGCGTTCGTCTGCATGGTTTTCGGGATGTTCATGGCGATCCTGGACATCCAGATCGTCTCGGCCTCCCTGAACGAGATCCAGGCCGGCCTGTCGGCCTCGGGCGACGAGATCCCCTGGGTGCAGACCAGCTACCTCATCGCCGAGGTGATCTCGATCCCGCTCTCCGGCACCCTGTCGCGGGTGCTCTCGACCCGCTGGATGTTCGCGATCTCGGCGGGCGGCTTCACGCTGATGAGCCTGATGTGCGCCACCTCCACGTCGATCGGCGAGATGATCGTCTGGCGGGCCGCGCAGGGCTTCATCGGCGGCGGCATGATCCCGACCGTGTTCGCGGCCGCCTTCACGATATTCCCGCCCTCGAAGCGCACCATCGTCTCGCCGATGATCGGCCTCGTGGCGACCCTGGCGCCGACCATCGGCCCCACGGTCGGCGGCTACCTGACCGACCTGATGTCCTGGCACTGGCTGTTCCTGATCAACGTCGTGCCCGGCATCTTCGTCACGGTCTCGACCTGGATCCTGGTTGATTTCGACAAGCCCAACCACGCGCTCCTGCAGGCCTTCGACTGGCTGGGCCTGGTCTTCATGGCGGGCTTCCTGGGCTGCCTCGAATACGTGCTGGAGGAGGGCCCGAACCACGATTGGCTGCAGGACGAGGCGGTGTTCGCCTGCGCGGTGATCTGCGGCGTCTCGGGTCTGCTGTTCTTCTGGCGGGTGTTCACGGCGAAGCAGCCGATCGTGGACCTGCGCGCCTTCTCCGACCGCAACTTCGCCAGCGGCTGCGTCGCGAGCTTCGTCCTGGGCATCGGGCTCTACGGGCTCACCTACATCTACCCGGTCTATCTCGCCCGGGTGCGCGGCTACTCGGCGCTGATGATCGGCGAGACGATGTTCGTCTCCGGGCTATTCATGTTCATCACCGCGCCGATCGCCGGCCGGCTCTCGGGCAAGCTCGACCCGCGGATCATGATGGGGCTCGGCTTCGCGGGCTTCGCCTGCGGCACCTGGATCGTCACCGGCCTCACCAAGGATTGGGACTTCTGGGAACTGCTGCTGCCGCAGATCCTGCGCGGCTGCTCGCTCATGCTGTGCATGATCCCGATCAACAACATCGCGCTGGGCACCCTGCCGCCGGCCCGGATGAAGAATGCCTCCGGCCTGTTCAACCTCACCCGCAACCTCGGCGGCGCCGTCGGTCTCGCCCTGATCAACACGGTCCTGAACGACCGGTGGGACCTGCATCTCGCCCGGTTGCACGAGCGCTTCAGCTGGACGAGCACCGCCGCACTTGAGCGCCTCGACAGCCTCCAGCGCGGCTTCGAATCCTTCGGCAGCGCCGCCCCCGATATGGCGCTGAAGGCCATGACCAACACGGTCCGGATCCAGGGCCTGGTGATGGCCTTCGAGGACGTGTTCCTCGCCCTCACTGTGCTGTTCCTGGCGATGGCCTGCGCGGTGCCGCTGGTCCGGCGCCCGCGCGGGGGACCCGGGGGCGGCGGGGGCCACTGACGGCCCAGCCCCCCGGGGGCCGCGACGCTGCGCGATCCCGCGCAGGATTGCGTTGGCGGTGCGCCCCCCCGATCTGCTAGGATGTCGGGATGTGCCGGAGCGGGATACCGGCGCCAAGGCGGCCAGGGATCGGCTTATGGACTTCCTCAACGCGATGGGCGGCACCGCCGGTGGCTTCTTCGGCGCCCTGATCCCGTTCCTGTTCGTGCTCACCGTCGTGGTGTTCGTGCACGAGATGGGCCACTTCCTGGTCGGCCGCTGGTGCGGCGTCGGCGTCCACGCCTTCTCCCTCGGTTTCGGGCCGGAACTGTTCGGCTTCAACGACCGCCGCGGCACCCGCTGGAAGCTCTGTGCGATCCCCCTCGGCGGCTATGTGAAGTTCCACGGCGACGTGAACGGGGCGAGCATGCCCGACCCCGAGGCCGTCGCCCGGATGAGCCCGCAGGAGCGGGCGATCAGCTTCCCGACCCAGCCCGTGGCCAAGCGCGCCGCGATCGTCGCCGCCGGCCCGGTGGCGAATTTCATCCTGGCGATCCTGCTCTTCGCCGGCGCGATCTGGCTCGGCGGACGCTACGAATTGCCCGCCCGGGTTTCCTCGGTGGAGCCGGGCAGCGTCGCCGCCCAGGCCGGGTTCCAGCCGGGCGACGTGATCACCGCCATCGACGGTGAAACGATCGGCGACTTCAACGCCATGTATCGGACGGTGACGGGCAGCGCCGGGACGCCGCTGACCTTTACGGTGGAGCGCGACGATCACCCGATCACCATCCAGGCGACCCCCGCCACCTTCGAGGAGAAGACGCCGTTCGGCCGCCACCGGATCGGCCGGCTGGGCATCCGCTCGCCGGCCGGGTCCGAGGCCCGCCTCGTGCGCTACGGGCCCGTCGAGTCCCTGAACCTCGGCGTGAAGGAGACCTACTTCGTCGTCGAGCGGACCTTCTCGTATCTCGGCAAGCTCGCCACCGGCCGCGAATCCGCCGACCAGCTCTCGGGTCCGATCGGCATCGCCCGCGTCTCCGGCGAGGTCGCCAAGACCGGCGGCGTCGGCGGCCTCGTCGGGCTGATCGCGCTCTTATCGGTCTCGATCGGCCTGCTGAACCTGTTCCCGGTGCCGCTGCTCGATGGCGGCCACCTGCTGTTCTACGCCTTCGAGGTGGTCCGGGGCCGCCCGCTCAGCGAGCGCGCCCAGGAGATCGGCTTCCGCATCGGCCTCGCCCTGGTCCTGATGCTGATGCTGTTCGCCGCCTGGAACGACATCCTCAACCTCGGCGCGTCCTGGCGGAACACCTGATCCGGAGGCGTTGCGGACCGGCGGGCGGCGCCTGGGGATCCTGTCCGATCTCCACCGGAAACGATGCCTGATTCCCGCCGCGATCCGGCCCCGAAGCCGCCCGATCTCGGCCCCGCCGACGGGTCAAAATCCGGTTAACAGGCCGTGACCGCGTTCGCCTGCGGGCGTGAAAAATCGCGCTGCGGCAGGTGTTTACGCGGCGTTTACCACGATCCGCCGTTTGCCGACCGACGGGGCGCTTCGTTAAGTGGCGCGAAGGCCACGACCCCCCAAAATCCCCTGACGATGGCCTCCCGCGCGTTTGCTTGGCAGGGGAATCCCGCTAAGAGCTACGCTTGGACCGAAGCCACGCTTGGACCAGGTGATCAGGACGGCCGACCAACGGTCGCCTGTGACGGGCTAACCCCCGCGACCAGAACAGAAACGGGCGATTGCATGATGTCGTTGACGGGGAAGCACCGACGCAAGTCGGTGCGGAGAACCATCGTCCTAGTCACTGCTGGTCTTGGCGTCGTCCTGGGCGGGGCGGCCCAGGCGCAGCAGATCGTCGTCCAGGGCAACCAGCGCGTCGACGCCGATACGGTCCGGTCCTACGTGACCGGCACGGCGTCGGGTTCGGCCGAGGAGGCCCGCCGCAATCTGCTGGCGAGCGGCATGTTCTCGGACGTGAAGGTCGCCCAGTCGGGCGGGCGCACGGTGGTCACCGTCCGCGAGAACAACCTGATCAACCGCGTGGTCTTCGAGGGCAACAAGAAGATCGAGAAGGCGACCCTGGAGGGCGTGGTCGAGGCCAAGGCCCGCGGCCCCTACAGCGAGGCGATCGTCAACGCCGATCTGGCGCGCATCCGCGACGTCTACAAGCGCTTCGGCCGCGGCACCGCCAAGGTGACCTACCGCACCGTCGACCTGCCCAACGGCCGCGTCGACGTGATCTACCAGGTCGACGAGGGCGACAAGACCGGCATCATCTCGATCAACTTCGTCGGCAACAACGCCTATTCGGACCGGACCCTGAAGGGGCTGATGAGCTCCTCGGAGATGAACTTCCTGTCGTTCATCAAGACCTCCGACGTCTACGATCCGGACCGCATCACCAACGACCTCGACCAGGTGCGCCGCTACTACCTGAAGAACGGCTACGCCGATTTCCAAGTGGTGAGCGCCGACGCCCGCTACGTCGAGGGCGAGTCCTCCGGCTACGTCATCACCGTCACGGTGAACGAGGGCGAGCAGTACAAGGTCGGCGCGGTCCAGGTCGATACGCGCCTGCCCGGGCTCGATACCGCCCGGCTCGACGGCGGCATCACGGCCGCCGTGGGTGACGTCTACAACGCCGACGATGTCGAGAAGACGCTGAACAACGTCACCCGCGAGGTGAACCGCGCGGGCTACCCGTTCGCGCAGGTCCGCCCGACCGGCCAGCGCGACCCGGCGACCCACCAGGTCTCCCTGGGCTTCGTGGTCGAGGACGGCCCGCACGTCTACGTCGAGCGCATCAACATCCGGGGCAACACCCGCACCCGCGACTACGTCATCCGCCGCGAACTCGATATCGCCGAGGGCGACGCCTACAATCGCGTGCTCACCGACCGCGCCGAGCGGCGCCTGAACGGGCTGGGCTTCTTCAAGAAGGTCCGCTTCTCCAACGAGCCGGGCTCGGCCCCGGACCGGGTGGTGATCAACATCGACGTTGAGGATCAGCCCACGGGCTCGTTCTCGGTGGCCGGTGGCTACTCCACCCAGGACGGCATCATCGGCGAGGTGTCGGTCTCCGAGTCGAACTTCCTCGGCCGCGGCCAGTATGTCCGCCTCGCGGGCACCGGCGGCCAGTACTCGCGCGGCGTCGACTTCTCGTTCACCGAGCCGTACTTCCTCGGCTACCGCCTCGCAGCCGGCTTCGACGCCTTCTACAAGTACTCCGACCTGACCCGGTACTCGCGCTACGAGACCACGGTCTATGGCGGGCAGCTCCGCCTCGGCCTGCCGATCACCGAGGAGTTCGGCGTCACGCTGCGCTACTCGCTGTACAACACCGAGCTGAAGGTGCCGAACACCCTGAAGCGGCCGTACAACGACTGCTCGGTGCCGATCCCCGGCTACACCGCCACCTACGCTGCGGGCACGATCGACCCAAATACGGGCCGCAACATCGGCGGGCAGGCGCTCTACCCGAACTGCGCCTATGACGGCGAGGCCTCGATCGCCATCAAGGGCTCGCAGGGCAACACGCTGACCTCCCTGGCCGGCCTGACGCTCGCATACTCGACCCTCGACGTCGTCGGTGCGCCCCATAACGGCCTCTACGCCGAGCTGAAGCCCGACGTCGCCGGCCTCGGCGGCGACTCCAAGTTCTTCCGCGTGACCGCCGATGCGCGCTACTACAAGGAGCTCTTCGAGGACGTGATCGGCTTCGTCCGGTTCCAGGGCGGCCACATCCAGTCGATCAACGGCCAGCCCCTGCGGGTCACCGACGAGTTCTTCCTCGGCCCGTCGCTGGTCCGCGGCTTCGCGCCGAACGGCATCGGTCCGCGCGACGTCGGCATCGCCGACGCCCGCTCGAACGCGATCGGCGGCTCGACCTATATCGGCGGTACCCTCGAAGTGCAGTTCCCGCTGCCGGGCGTCCCGCGCGACCTGGGCCTGAAGGGCGCGCTCTTCGCCGATGCCGGCACGCTGTTCGGCTACCACAGCAAGCGCAGCTTCGACGTGAACGGCGACGGGTTCATCAACGGCACCGCGCCGCAGACCGGAAAGTGCAACTTCTCGGCCTTCACCATCGGCGTCGAGCCGGAATGCGTGAACGTCCGCGACACCGCCGCGATCCGCTCCTCGGTGGGCGCGTCCATCCTGTGGAACTCGCCGCTCGGCCCGATCCGCTTCGACTACGCCTACGCCCTGACGAAGGACGAGGGTCAGTCCGTGTACGTGCCGCTGCTCAACAAGATCGGGCATATCGGCAAGGATCAGACCCAGGCGTTCCGCTTCTCCGGCGGCTCGCGCTTCTGATCAAAATCTCAAGCGCGCCGGCCGGATGACCCGGGCCGGCGCGTTATCGCGCATGACCGACCTCATCTTCTTCGCCGCCGCGGCAGATCTGACCCTCGCGGAGATCGCGGGGGTCGCCGGCGCCGCCCTCCCGGAGGGCGCCGATCCGCAAGCTCGGCTCGTCGGTGCGGCGCCCCTGGAAAATGCGGGGCCGCAGCACCTCGCCTACATGGACAATGCCCGCTACGGCGATGCACTGGCCACGACCCGGGCGGGCGCCTGCCTGGTCTCGCCACGCTTCGTGGCCCGGTGCCCGGCCGGGACCGTCGCCCTGGTCAGCCGCGATCCCTACCGCGCCTACGCCACGCTGCTCGGGCGCCTTCACCCCGACGCCCTGCGTCCCGGCTCGCAATTCGCCGCCCGCGGCATCGCCCCGGGGGCCCATGTCCATCCGGAAGCCCGGCTCGAGGACGGCGTCACGGTCGATCCGGGTGCGGTGATCGGCCCGGGCGCCGAGATCGGGGCGGGGACGGTGGTCGGTCCGAACGCGGTGATCGGCCCGGGCGTGCGCATCGGGCGCGACTGCGCGATCGGCGCCGGCACGACCCTCAGCCACGCCCTGCTGGGGAACCGGGTGATCCTCCACCCGGGGGCGCGGCTCGGCCAGGACGGGTTCGGCTTCGCCATGGGCGCGACGCATCTCAAGGTCCCGCAGATCGGCCGGGTGATCGTGCAGGACGATGTCGAGATCGGCGCCAACACCACGATCGACCGGGGCGCCTCGCGCGATACGGTGATCGGGGAGGGGACCAAGATCGACAACCTCGTGCAGATTGCCCACAACGTCGTCATCGGGCGCCACTGCGTGATCGTGTCCGGGGTCGGCATCTCCGGCTCGACCACGCTGGAGGATTACGTGGTCCTCGGCGGGCAGGTCGGGGTGGTGGGCCATCTGCGCATCGGACGCGGCGCGCAGATCGCCGGCTCGTCCAACGTCAACCGCGACGTGCCCCCGGGCAGCCGCTGGGGCGGGACGCCGGCCAAGCCGGTCCGGGCCTGGTTCCGCGAGCTGACGACGCTGGCGCGCCTCGCCGAGCGCTCCGGGAAGGCCCCGGCGGAGGACGAGGCCTGAGCCCTCCCGGATCCGGCCGGTTTGTCCGGAAGGCCTTGCGCTTCCGGCGATTTCTTCCGAAGAGAGCGCTCTGTCCGCCATCGGCGGCCGGATGCCAGGCCGCCGCGGGCGGCACGTCGAGGTGCGGGATTTGATGAGTGAGGCGGCGCGCGAGACCGGCGGCGAGCTGGGCATAGCCGATATCCAGACGCTGCTGGAATTGCTGCCGCACCGCTATCCGTTCCTGATGGTCGACCGCATCGTCGAGATCGACCGCGACGAATCCTGCGTCGGGATCAAGAATGTCACGGCCAACGAGCCGCAATTCATGGGGCATTTTCCCGGCCTGCCGGTCTTCCCGGGCGTGCTGCTGATCGAGGGCATGGCCCAGACGGCCGGGGCGATCTGCTGCCGTCATATCCGCACGGACGAGCTGCGCACCAAGCAGGTGTTCTTCATGACCATCGACAAGTGCAAGTTCCGCAAGCCGGTGACCCCCGGCGATCAGGTGCGCTTCCACATGCGGAAGATGAACCAGCGCCGGACCATGTGGTGGTTCCGCGGCGAGGCCCGGGTCGACGGCACCCTGGTGGCGGAGGCCGAGATCGGCGCCATGCTGGTGACCGAGTGAGCGCGGCCGCGATCCACGCGAGCGCCGTGATCGAGCCGGGCGCGCGGATCGGCGACGGGGTGCGGATCGGTCCCTTCTGCCATGTCGGGCCCGAGGTCGAGCTCGGGCCGGATTGCGAACTCGTCAGCCACGTGGTCCTGGCGGGCCGCACCACGATCGGCCCGCGCACCCGGATCTTCCCCTTCGCGTCGATCGGGCACCCGCCGCAGGACCTGAAATACCGGGGCGAGGCCTCGACCCTCACGATCGGCTCGGATTGCCTGATCCGCGAGGGCGTCACCATGAATCCCGGCACGAGCGGCGGCGGCCTCGAGACGGTGGTGGGCGATCACGGCACCTTCCTGGCCAATTCCCATGTCGGCCACGATTGCCGGGTGGGCGATCACGTCATCTTCTCCAACAACGTGATGCTGGCCGGCCATTGCGCGGTGGGCGATTACGCGATCCTCGGCGGCGGCGCCGCCGTGATCCAGTTCGCCCGGGTCGGGGCCCATGCCTTCGTGGGCGGGCTCTCGGGCCTGGAGAACGACTGCATTCCCTACGGGATGGTGCTGGGCAACCGGGCCTGCCTGTCGGGGCTCAACATCATCGGCCTGCAGCGCCGGGGCTTCGCCCGGGAGGACATCCACGCCCTGCGGCGGGCCTACCGCCTGCTCTTCGCCCCGGAGGGCACGCTGATGGAGCGCGTGGAAGACGTGGCCGCGACCTTCGAGTCCCACGCGGCGGTGCGGGAGATCCTCGATTTCATCCGCGTCGGCGGCAAGCGCTCAATCTGCACGCCGCGCGAGGTCCCGACCCCGATCGGCGCCGCCTGAACGGCCCGGGCCATGGCGGAGGCCGATCCTGTGCCCGAGGGCGCCCTCGTGCTGATCGCCGGGGCCGGGCGCCTGCCCGAACTCGTCGCCGAATCCCTGCGCCGGGCGCGTCGGCCGTTCCGGGTGATCGCGCTCCGGGGCTTCACCGGGCGGGGCCTGCGCGCCAGCGCGGATGCCACCGTCGACCTCCTCGACCTCGCCGCCACCCTGAAGCTGCTGCGCCGATGGGGGCCGGCCCTCGTGATCCCGGCCGGGGGCGTCTCGCGCCCGAGCCCGGCGGCGATCCTCAACGCCGGGGCGGCCCTGCGCAACCGGGAGGCCCTGCGCGCCATCGCGGGCGGCGGCGACGACCGGCTCCTGCGCGCGGCGCTGACCCTCGTCGAGGAGGAGGGTCACCGGATCCTCGGCGTCCACGAGGCGGCGCCGGATCTGCTCTGCCCGGAGGGGCCGATCGGGCGCCGGGCGCCGGGCGCGGAGGCGGCCGCCTCGATCCGGACCGGATACGGCGTGCTGGCCGCGCTCTCGCCCTTCGACCTCGGGCAGGCCGTGGTGGTGGCCGGCGCGCGGGTGCTGGCCGCCGAGGGACCCGAAGGGACGGACCGGATGCTCGCCCGGGCGCGCGCCCTCGGGCGGCGACCGCTCGGCTGGGGGCGGCCGCTCCCCGCGACCGTGCTGGTGAAGGCGCCCAAGGTCGGCCAGGATCTGCGCGTCGACCTGCCGGCGGTCGGGCCGCGCACGGTGCGCAACGCCGCCCGGGCCGGCTGTGTCGGCCTCGCCCTCGAAGCCGGCGGGACCCTGGTGATCGACCGCGCCGCCACCGCCGCGGAGGCGGACCGGCTCGGCCTGTTCGTGGTCGGCTACGGGGGCGCGCCGTGACGGCGCGATCACCCACCATCTGGCTGGTCGCCGGCGAGGATTCCGGCGACCAGCTCGGCGCCAAGCTGATGCGGGCTTTGCGCGAGACGGCCCCCGATACGGCCTTCGGCGGGGTCGGGGGCGAGGCGATGGCGGAGGCGGGCTTCCCCTCCCTGTTCCCCCTGGATGACGTCGCGGTGATGGGCTACCTGCCGGTGCTCGCCCGCGCCCGCACGCTTCTGCGGCGGATCCGCGAGACCGCCGAGGCGGCGGTGCGCGCCCGGCCGGACGTGCTCGTGATCATCGACAGCCCCGGCTTCACCCACGCCGTAGCCAAGCGGGTGCGCAGGGCGGCCCCCGCCATCCCGATCATCGATTACGTTTCGCCGAGCGTCTGGGCGTGGCGCCCCTGGCGGGCGAAGGGCATGCGCCCGTTCATCGACCACGTGCTGGCGCTGCTGCCCTTCGAACCCGACGCGCATCTGCGGCTCGGGGGTCCACCCTGCACCTATGTCGGGCACCCGCTGATCGAGCGCCTGCCCGAGCTGCGCCCGGCCGGCGCGGATCTCCGGCACCGGGAGGCGGAGCCATACAGCCTCGTGGTCCTGCCCGGGTCGCGCCGGTCCGAGATCGAGCGGCTGATGCCGGTCTTCGGACAGGCGCTCGCCCGGCTGGCGCAAGTGCTGCCGGTCGAGGCGGTGCTGCCCGCCGTGACGCGCCATCGCGCCCTGATCGAGCGCCTGTCGGCGGATTGGCCGGCTCCTGTGCGGATCGTCACCGGCGAGGCGCCGAAATACGCGGCGTTCCGCGGCGCGCGCGCGGCGCTGGCGGCCTCGGGGACCGTGACGCTGGAACTGGCGCTGGCGGGCGTCCCTATGGTCGTCGCCTACAAGGTCTCCCGGATGGAGGAAGTCATCGCCCGCCGGCTGATCCAGGTCCCGAGCATCGTTCTGCCGAACCTGATCCTCGCCGAGAACGCCATGCCGGAGTTCGTCCAGGCGGATTGCACGCCGGAACGGCTCGCCGAAGCCCTGTCGCCCCTTCTGAGGGGGGGCGCGGCGCGCGCGGCGCAATGTGCGGCGCTCGCCCGGATCGACGCGCGGATGCGGCTCCGGGATGCCGACACGCCGAGCCGGGCCGCCGCGCGGATCGTGCTGGAGGCGGCCGAGCGGTCGAACGCCTAGCCCGCGCGCCGGCCGCAGCGGGTGTAGGTCACGGTGCCGCGGCTGCTCGACCAAGTCAGGTGATCGCCCTCCACCGTCAGCCGGACCTGTGACGCCCAGCGGCGGCCGCGGTCGTTGCACTCGGCCGCGGTCACCCACGCGTTTCCGGCGCGGCGCGTGTCGTGGAAGGTGCAGAGCGTGCGGCCGGCCCGGGCCTGATCCTGCGCGATCATCGCCGGGATGTAGCCCCGCCGCCGCGAGCGGGCCGCGCAGGCGTTCGGGTGCGGGCCCCAGAGGCCGACATACTCGGCGCCGACGGGCGCCGGTGCGGGACGGGACGGGGGAGCCGGCGCCCGGATGGCCTGGACGGCCGGCACCGCATCCGCGGCCGGCCCGGGGCCGGAGCCGCGCGGCCTGTCGAGGACGATCACCGGTCGCGGCGACGGCGCCTGCCCGGAGGCGGTTTCGACGGGTGAGGCCGCTTCAGGCTTCTGGGGCCGGAAGGGCAGATCCTCGGTGAGGTAGGCCGCGCTGTAGGCGAAGAGCCCGGCCCAGCCGATGACGAGGAGCACCGGCAGCACGTAGCGACGCCTGGACACGGAACGAGGTCCCCCGCCCGGATCCGCCAGCACCACCGCCCCCATCGTCCGACCCTCGCGTCCGTTCAGCGGCCGAAGATCCCCTTGAGGAACTGCGCCGTGCGGTTGCGCTTGCGCTTGCGTTCCAGCTCCGAGGCATCCTTCAGCCACGCCACCTGGACCACCCGCCGCTCGCCCTCGAACGGCTCGTGACCGTGCCAGGAATTGTCGGCCCGCAGGAACGCGAACATCGTCCCCATGGTCGGCGGCACCTCGACGGCGAAGGGCTCGTAGTTCCGGCCGTCGTACAGCACCCGCAGCCGGCCGGCGGCCGGCGCGTCCCAGGCGTCGTTCATGTAGACGAGGAGCGTCAGCACCTTCGAGGGGCCGTCGGTGTGGATCGAACCGTATTTCGGCTGGCTGCGCCGCATGATCGTGGTGAGCCGCGGGCAGGAGACGAGGTCGATCCCGAACTTCGCGCCCAGGATCTCCGAGAAGGCATCGCTCTCCAACTCGTCGATCAGCGCCTTGAAGCGGCCCTTCAGGGCGACTTCGTCCACGGTGAGGTAACCGGGCTTGGCGATGTCAGGGAAGTCGCGGCGAATCGCGTCGATCGCGTCGCGATTCAGGACGTTGCTGCCGAGGGTGTAGGCGTAGGGCTCGCGGGACACGGGCGCGGCGCGGATGGCCGAGATATCGAGGATCGAAAGGGCGGACATCGGTGGATCCCTTGGCTCCCTGGTGACGCGTCGTCTCCGGCGTGCCGGGCGGCCGTTCCAGGAATCTCATAATCCGCCGATTGCGGCGGTCCGACGGCGAAAGCCGCCCGGTGGCGCATTCCGGTGACAGTCTCCGGCCGCCCGCCCGTGCAGGATAGTGCGATGCCCGCGGACTTTCTTCCTGGGCGCATGTTGGACCCGTGTCTGATGAGGCCGCTGGCCCTCGCCTTGCTGTGCGTGCACCTCGTCGCGGTCGCGACCGGGGCGGAGGCGTTCGCCCAATCCCGGGCGCCGCGCGGTTCGATGACGGCCCGGATGACCTGCGCGGAGGCGATGGCATTGGTGAGAGGCGAGCGGGACGTGGTGATCGCCGCCGGCGCGGCGCCCGAGCGTTTCGTCAGCGGCCCCGGCCAGTGCAGCGGCTCCGAGATCGCCGAATTGCGCTTCGTGCCCACCCGCGACAATCCGCAATGCCCGATCGGCTATCATTGCCGCGAGCCGGGCTTCGAGGAATGGAACTGGTGAGCGGCCGGCCGGCGTAAATCGACGCAGGCCCGGACGATGACGAAAGTTTCACGCGACAGCGCGGCGTCACGGCCACTATCTCGCCACTGACCGGGACCAAGGGCGCCGGGTTGCGCCCCTCACCGGGCGCGTTGCGACGGGAGACACGCGTGGCCGCACTCAGGACCGGGCTCGGGATCCAGGCCGTGCTCACGGCCGTAGCCGCGCTGATCCTGCTGGCGCTGCCTGGCATTCCGAGCCCGCCGCTCTACGTCTCGCTGGCCGGATTCGCGATGGCCGGCATCCTGATCGCCTCCAACGGAATCTCCGCCTATCTGAAGGTGTTCGTCTCGGTCTACGGCGTCGGCTACCTGCTGCTCGCCGGATCGAAGACCGTCGCCGCCCTGGGCCTGCTCCCGCCGGTGGTCGCGGCCCTGCTCCCCCCGGCCTTCGCGGCCACGGGCGCGGTGGTGTTCGCCGCGATCGTGCTGGCCATCGCCTATCTCGAGCCGATCCGGGCGATCACCAACATCGCCGATCCGTACTTCGCAAACCGCGACAAACCCACCAAGGAGATCGGCCTGTTCCGCTGGTTCGGAACCACGGAGGGCCGGATCGGCCGCAACCTCGTCGCCCTGTCGATCTTCGTGAACTTCGCCGACGTGGCGCTGACGCTGCGGTTCAACTTCTTTTACCGCGACATCTACAACGCGCTGCAAGAATACGACGCCAACGCCTTCTGGTACCAGCTGCTCTGGGTGTTCGTGCCGCTGGCGACCCTGAACATCGCCATCGGCATGTTCGACCTGTTCGTCGATTCCTCGCTGCTCATCCGCTGGCGCACCTGGCTGACCCACAGCCTGTACGAGCGCTGGCTCGGCAACGGCACGCATTATCGCATCCCGTTCACCGACGAGGAGGCGGACAACCCCGATCAGCGCATCCAGGCCGACGTCAACAGCTTCATCGTTCAGACGACGACCCTGTCGATCCGGCTGCTGAGCCAGGCCGCGCAGCTGGTCTCGTTCATGGTGATCCTCTGGACCCTGTCGCGCGACTTCGTCGTGCCGTTCACCGACGCGGTGATCCCGGGCTTCCTGGTCTGGCTGGTGATCGGCTACGCCGTGGTGGGCACGTGGCTCACCCACCTGATCGGTCGGCCGCTGATCGGGCTCGACTTCCGGCAGGAGCAGGTCGAGGCGAATTTCCGCTTCGCGCTCGCCCGCAACCGCATCTATTCGGAGCAGATCGCGCTGCTGCGCGGCGAGCGCGCGGAGGCCTCGCGGCTCTCGACGCTGTTCCACAGCGTCATCGACAACTACGTCGGCATCATCTTCCGCCGCATCAAGCTGATCGCCTTCACCTTCAGCTACCGGCAGGCGAGCGTGATCTTCCCGATGGTGCTGGCCGCGCCGTCCTTCTTCGCCAAGAAGATCACCCTGGGTGCCCTGCAGCAGACCTCGCAGGCCTTCGGGCAGGTGCAGAGTTCCCTGTCGTTCTTCGTCGACTCCTACACGACGCTCGCCGCCTACAAGGCCAACACCAATCGTCTCGGCTCCTTCCGGCGGGCGATGACCAAGGCTGAGGCATTGGAGACGGCCGGCTACGGCCTCGTCCAGGGCAACGACACGGCCGGCGACGTCACCGCCCGCGGCCTGGTGCTCGCCCTGCCGGACGGCCGGCCGATCGTCACCGCCGACGCGCTGACGCTGCCGCGGGGCGGCGCGACCCTGGTCACCGGGCCATCCGGATCGGGCAAGTCGACCCTGTTCCGGGCCATCGCGGGGATCTGGCCGTTCGGCAAGGGCCGGGTGGACGTGCCGGCCGGGCAATCGGCCCTGGTCCTGCCGCAGCGGCCCTACATCCCCCAGGGCACGCTCCGCGGGGCCGTTGTCTATCCGAACACCGTCGACCAGTTCTCGGACGCGGCGATCAGGGATGCCCTGACGGCGGCGCAGCTGCCCCAGCTGGCGGACCGCTTGGACGAGACCGACACGTGGGAGCGGCGGCTGTCGGGGGGCGAGCAGCAGCGGCTCGCCATCGCCCGGGCCATCCTGTCCAAGCCGGAATGGCTGTTCCTCGACGAGGCCACGGCCTCGCTGGACGAGCCCTCCGAGGCGGCGCTCTATCGGATGCTGCGCGAGCGCCTACCCGGGACGACGATCGTTTCGATCGGCCACCGCTCGACGCTGGACGCCTTCCATGACCGGCGCATCACGCTGGAGCCGGAGGGCGGCGTGTTCGTGCCGCGGTCGCGGCGGGAGCCGCTGCCGGCGGAGTGAGGCAGGCCAGGTCAGGGCGTCTCATTCCCCCTCTGCGGGCTGCGATGGTCACCATCGCTGGCTGCAGAGGGGGGGGGGAGGGCGCATGGCAGATCTGGACTGACAGATTCGTCGACCTGGGGATGATCCCGAACGCGAAGGATGAATCCGCCAGCCCGCAGAGGGCGGACGCCGCAGCCGACCGCGCGGCCGGCCGCGGCTAAGCCCCCGTCCGCAAACCCGCGGCCGCCCGTGCCGCCGTCTCGATCGCCGCGGGATCTGGCGTGCCGGGCTTCACCACCCAGCTGCCGCCGACGCAGAGCACGGACGGGATCGCCAGCCAGTCCGGGGCGCTCGCCTCGGTGATTCCCCCCGTCGGGCAGAACCGCACCGCGCCGAACACCGCCGCGTGTGCCTTCAGCGCCTTGATCCCACCCGCGGACTCGGCCGGGAAGAACTTGAACCGGTCGAGCCCGGAATCGAGGCCGCGCATGATGTCGGCAGCCGTGGCGATGCCCGGCAGGTAGGGGACGCCGTTCGCCTTCGCGGCGTCGGTGAGGGGCTCGGTCAGGCCCGGCGAGACGATGAATTCGGCCCCCGCCGCCAGGGCGTTGTCGAGGTCGCGGGGGTTGAGGAGCGTCCCGGCCCCGACCACCGCGCCCTCGACCCGGGCCATCTCCCGGATCACGTCGAGGGCCGCCGGCGTACGCAGGGTCACCTCCAGGGCGGTAAGACCGCCCTTCACCAGGGCCTCGGCGATGGGCCGGGCCTGGGCCACGTCCTCGATCACCAGGACCGGGATGACGGGCACGGAGCGCATCAGCGCGTCGATGCTGGCCAGATCGTTCATGCTCGGCGACTCCCCTACGGTCTCAGAGGCCGGCGGCGGCGAGCATCGCCGAAGCGCCGCGCTCCGCCGTGTCGGCCCCGTGGCGCATGAAGGCGAACAGCTCCCGCCCGGTGCCCTGTGCCGGCGCCGGCGCCTCGGCCTCGGGGCGGGCGGCGAGTTCCGCGTCGTCGACCAGCACCTCCAGCAGCCCGTCGGCCGCGCTGAGCCGGACGATGTCGCCGTCACGGATCCGCCCGATCGGGCCGCCGCCGAGCGCCTCCGGGCTCAGGTGGATCGCGGCCGGCACCTTGCCGGACGCCCCCGACATGCGGCCATCCGTGACCAGGGCGACCTTGTGGCCGCGGTCCTGGAGCACGCCGAGCGGCGGGGTGAGCTTGTGCAGCTCCGGCATGCCGTTGGCCTTCGGGCCCTGGAACCGGACCACCACCACGACGTCCCGCTCCAGCTCGCCCGCCTTGAAGGCCTTGAGCACGTCGTCCTGATCGGAGAACACCCGGGCCGGGGCCTCGATGGTCCGGCGGCTCTCCTCCACGGCGCTGGTCTTGAACGTCGCCCGGCCGAGATTGCCCTGCACCAGCCGCATGCCGCCGTCCGGCTGGAACGGGGTGGCGGGCCGGCGCAGCATCGCCTCATCCAGGCTCTCCGCCACAGCGTCCTCGAAGACCAGCTCTTCTCCGGCAAGCTTGGGGTCGCGGGCATGGTCGCGCAGGGACTGGCCCGCCACCGTCAGAATGTCGTCGTGCAGGAGACCCGCATCCAGGAGCGCGGCCATCACGAAGCTCATGCCGCCGGCGGCGTGGAAGTGGTTCACGTCGCCCGCGCCGTTCGGGTAGACCCGGGCGATCAGCGGCACCGCGTTGGACAGCTGGTCGAGATCAGCCCAGTCGATCACGATGCCGGCGGCGCGGGCGATGGCGGGCAGGTGGATCGCGTGATTGGTCGATCCGCCCGTGGCGAGCAGGCCGACCGCGGCGTTCACGATCGCCTTCTCGTCGACGCAAAGGCCGAGCGGCCGGTAATCGTTGCCGGCGCCGCCGATCTCCGTGAGCCGGTGGATCGCCGCCCGGGTCACGGCCTGGCGCAGCTTCGTGCCGGGATTGATGAAGGACGCACCCGGCATGTGCAGGCCCATCATGTCCATCATCATCTGGTTGGAATTGGCGGTGCCGTAGAACGTGCAGGTCCCGGCGCCGTGATAGGAGGCCGACTCGGATTCGAGGAGTTCCGCGCGGCCGACCTTGCCCTCGGCGTAGAGCTGGCGGATCCGCTGCTTCTCCTTGTTGGCGAGGCCCGAGGGCATCGGCCCGGCCGGGATCAGGATCGTCGGCAGATGGCCGAAGCGGAGCGCCCCGATCAGCAGGCCCGGCACGATCTTGTCGCAGATGCCGAGCAGAGCCGCGCCGTCGAACATGCCGTGGCTCAAGCCCACCGCGGTGGAGAGGGCAATCGTGTCCCTGGAGAACAGCGACAGCTCCATGCCGCTCTGGCCCTGGGTGACGCCATCGCACATGGCCGGCGTGCCGCCCGCCACCTGGGCGGTGGCGCCGCGCTCCCGGGCGAACAGCTTGATCTGGTCGGGATAGCGCCCGTAGGGCTGATGGGCCGACAGCATGTCGTTGTAGGCGGTGACGATGCCGATATTCATCACCGTCCGCTCGTCGCGGATCGCCGCCTTGTCCTCGCCGGAGGCCGCGAAGCCGTGGGCGAGGTTGCCGCAGGCGAGGGTGCCGCGCCGGACCCCCGCCTCACGCTCGCGGGCGATCAGGTCGAGATAGGCGCGCCGGGTCTGGCGGGAGCGTGCCACGACACGCTCGGTGACCGCCGCGACCTCGGGATGAAGCTCGGTCATGCTCGTTCCTCTAGGCTCGGTGCAGACGGACCGCCCCCGACGGGGCCGCGACCGGCGCGGCTGCGTCGCGAGCCCATATCTAAAGGGTGCGCTGCGGGATGTAACCCGGCCGGCGCGCAACTGATGCGTGCCCTCCCTCCCCCGCAGAGGGGGAGGGGGATGCGCTTGGTCTTTCACCGCCGCGGCGGAGATCGAAGGCGTTTCCGCCCTCAATACTCCCAGAAAATCCGCTGCAGCTCCTTGGTGTCGCTGGTCTTGGTCAGCGCCACGGCGGCCAGGATCTTGGCCTTGGCGGGGTTCAGGTCGTGGGCGACCACCCAGTCGTAGGTATCGTCAGGCTGCTCGGCGTTGCGCAGGACGAAGCCGTCCGGCACCCGCGAGGAGCGGATCACGAGGGTGCCCTTGGAGCGGATGTCCTTGAGCTTGTCCACGAGGTAGCCCGGCACCGAGCCGTTGCCGGTTCCCGCGTTGACGATCGCCTTGGCTCCGGCCTGGACCTCCGCGTCGTAGACGCCGGGGATCATGTTGCCCGAGCCGTAGACGATGCCCACCAGAGGCAGGCTGTCGATCTGGTCGATGTCGAACTCGGAACTCGTGTTGTGGCGCTTCGAGAGCGAGCGGTAGAAGTAGGTCTTGCCCTCGACCACCATGCCGAGGGGCCCCCACTGGCTGTAGAAGGCACTCGGCACGACGTTGGTCCGCTTGTTCACGTCGCGGCCGGACTGGATGTAGTCGTTCATCGTCACGGTGACGCCTTTGCCCACCGCCTCCTTGCTGGCCGCCACCGTGACGGCGTCGAGGAGGTTGAGGGCGCCGTCCGCCGAGATCGCCGTCGACGGCCGCATCGAGCCGACCACCACGATCGGCTTGTCGCTCTTCACCACGAGGTCGAGGAAGAACGAGGTCTCCTCCAGCGTGTCGGTGCCGTGGGTGACGACGACCCCGTCGACGTCGTCCTGCTTCAGGAGCTGGGAGACCCGCTTGGCGAGCTGGACGAGCTGCGCGTCGGTGAAGCTCTCCGAGGCGATCTGGAAGACCTGCTCGCCGCGCACATTGGCGATTCTGCTCATCTGCGGCACGGCGGCGATCAGCTTGTCGACCGGCACCTTGGCGGCGGTGTAGGTGGCGCTGTTGGCGGCGTCGGCGCCGGCACCGGCGATCGTGCCGCCGGTGGCGAGGATGACGACGTTGGGCTTCTTCACCGCCGCCGCCGCCCCGGCCTCGGGCATCTCGCGGGCGCGGAGCGGGTTCGCCCCGAATCCGCCGGCCAGGGCCAGCGCGAAGACCGCTCCGCGCAAGGCAGGCGCCGCACCGCTTCGGCTACAGAACATCGCAGATCCTCGATGAGTGGAGGGAATGACGAGTCGGAACTCGGCGCGGGATGGTAACCGCGCCCCGGCCTGAGGCAAGGATCATGCGGGATGGAGGCGCGCAACGGATCGTTAGAGGAGCCCGGGCGTTACTGGAGTTGGTGTCCGCTCGGAGGTAAGCCCCATGCCGCATCTCGCCGGCCTGCTCGAGGAACTCGAGCGGAGCGAGCCCGCACGGGCCGCCCTGTCGATCCTGGAAAAATCCCTCGCCCGCCGCTCGGTCGAGGAGCAGAGCGCCTTCTGGCGCGCGGTCAATCTCTATTACGTCTCGCGCAAGGCCCCACCCGAGGCGACAATCCCCGCGGCCGTGGTCGCCGCGCTCGGCTGAGCGAGCGGCAACGGCTCACGCTCCCTGAACGGACGCGCCCGCTCGAGGACCGACGCGCCCGCTTCGGATCCGATCAGGCGCTCGCCGGGACGGCCAGCGGCAGACCGGCCTCGCTCCCGGCGGTGGTGGTACCGCGGGTCTCGGGCATCAGCGTGAGGTAGAGGACGAAGCCCAGGCCGGCGATGGCCGCGAGCGACAGGAACGCCGTGGAATAGCCGGCCGAGACGATGATGACCCCCGCGAAGGTCGCGCTGAGCGAGGCGCCCACGCCCTGGGCCGTGGCGACCGCGCCCTGGGCCGCGTTGAAGCGGCCGCCGCCGCGGGTGAGATCGGCCACGACGATCGGGAATAGCGCGCCGTAGACGCCGGCGCCGATCCCGTCGAGGAGCTGGACGCCGACCAGCCAGAACGGGTTGTTCGACAGGGTGTAGAGCACGCCGCGCAGGGCGAGCACGCCGAAGGCCGCGAGGAAGATCGGCTTGCGGCCGATCACGTCGGCCTTGGCGCCGACGAAGATCGCCACCGGCACCATCACGCATTGCGCGGCGACGATGCAGACGGCGATCAGGGACGTCGCGTGGTCCTTGCCCGAGAGGTGGGTGAGCAGCTGGCCCACCGAGGTCAGCATCGCCGCGTTGGCGAGGTGGAAAATCGCGCAGAGCACCGCGAACAGCAGCAAGGCCCGGTTCTGCAGCAGCGTGGCGAGGCCCGAGGGCTTCTCCTGTGTCTGCACCTCGCCCTCGGTCATGCCGCGGGCGAGGTCGTTGTCGATGGCCTCTGCCGGCACCATCAGCATGGCGCCGATCGAGAGGGCCGCCAGGATGCCCATGATCCAGAACACCACCACCGGCCCGAAGAAGTAGGCGAGGCCGCCCGCGACCGCGGCCGAGACCGCGTTGCCGGCATGGTTGAAGCCCTCGTTGCGGCCGATCCTCTTGGCGAATATTTTTGGGCCGACGACCCCCAGGGTGATCGCGGCCAGGGCCGGCGGGAAGATCGTGCCGGCGACGTGGGCGATCGATTGGGTCGCGGTCACGAGGTAGAAATTTGCGATGAACGGCAGGATCAGGCAGCTCGCCGTCACCGCGATGGCGCCGGCGATCACGATGGCGCGCTTGTGGTTGGTGGCGTCGATCAGCGCGCCGGCCGGTGTCTGTGCCACGAGGCCAAGGATGCCCGCGATGGTCATCACGAGGCCCGTGGTGGCCTCGTTCCAGCCCTGGTCGGGGCCGCGCACGGCGATCAGGTAGATGGCAAGGTAGGGGCCGAGCCCGTCGCGCACGTCCGCCAGGAAGAAGTTCAGCGCGTCGAGGCCGCGCAGCGCGCGCGTGGAGCGGATCTGGCCGTCCGCATTCCGGGTCGTCGCACCCGTGGTGATGCCGCTCATCCTGGTCCAGCCCCAACGCGAAGGACGGCGGCGCCCCGATGGAGCGTCACACGCGGGGCTCGACGCCCCGGCGCAGGATCGGTTCCCTCGCTTCCCCGGCGCCACGGCGGAACCCGGCGATTGCCTGGACGATGAAGGGCTTAGCCTCCGTCGGGCGGCTCGGAAGCGTCGTTATTTCCGACATCGGATGTCGCATCTCCGGACAGGTCGCCGCCCGCAGCGCCGAGACCGTAGCGCTCGATCTTGGCGTAGAGGAGCTGGCGCTGGATCCCCAGACGGCGGGCGGCCCGGGCCCTGTTGCCGTCCGCCGCGCGGAGCGCTGCGGCGATCATGGTCCTCTCCAGCCGGGCGACGGCGCCGGGCAGGTCGCCGGAGAGCCAGTCCGGGGGCAGCGCGTCCCCGGCCGGCCGGTCGGACCTATCCGACGGCAGGTCGAGGTCGTCGGCGTCGATCACGCCGCCGCGCACGAGCACAGCGGCCCGCTCGACCACGTTGCGCAATTCGCGGACGTTGCCGGGCCAATCGTGGGCGAGCAGGCGGGAGGCAGCGCCCCGGCTGAGGCGCTTGCCCGAGCGGGCCAGGAAGTGCTCGGCCAGCGGAACGATGTCGGCCAGGCGCTCGCGCAGCGGCGGCAGGATGATCGGCACGACGTTGAGGCGGTAATACAGATCGGCGCGGAACCGGCCCTCGGCGACGAGCGCCGGGAGGTCGCGATGGGTCGCAGCCACCAGGCGGACATCGACACGCGCCGAACGGCCGCCCAGCGGCGTGACCACGCAATCCTGGATGACCCGCAGGATCTTGGCCTGCATGGACGCCGGCATGTCGCCGATCTCGTCCAAGAACAGCGTGCCGCCCTCGGCCAGATGGAAGGCGCCTGCCCGGTCCACCGCCGCCCCGGCGAACGCCCCCCGGACATGGCCGAACAGCTCGCTCTCCAGCTGGTCCCCCGGGATCGCCGCGCAATTCACCGGGACGAAGGGGCGTGCCCGCCGGCGGGAGAAGGCGTGGAGCGCCCGGGCCACCTCCTCCTTGCCGGTGCCGGTCTCGCCCCGGATCAGCACGGTGGAGGCGGTATCGGCCACGAGTCCGATCGTCTTCTGGACCCGCCGCATCCCCGCGCTGGATCCGACGAGGCCCGGGTGATCGGCCTGTGCGGCCGGATCGGCCTCCGCCTGCCGGACGATCCGCAGCATCGCGTCCAGGGCGGCGGCGAGGTCCGCCCGGCCGATCGGCTTGGTCAGGTGGTCGTGCGCACCCAGGCGCATCGCCTCGATGGTGTTGGCCGGGCTGGCGAAGGCGGTCAGCACGGTCACGGGTGGCCGGTCCGGCAGCGCGCAGATCCGCTCCAGCGTCGACAGGCCGTCGAGGTCGCCGGGCATGCGCAGGTCGAGGAGCACCGCCGCGACCGCGCTGTCGCGCAGCAGCGCCAAGGCCTCCGAGCCGGAGGCCGCCGGCAGGGGCGTGTGTCCGAGATCGGACACGGTCTCGGCCAGCCCCTCGCGCAGGGCCGGGTCGTCGTCGACGATCAGGATGGTCGCCATGGCAGGTCCAGCAGGAAAGTGGTCTCCGGCGCGTCCTCGACCAGCCCGACCTCGCCCCGATGGGCAAGGGCGATCTCGCGTACGATCGCGAGGCCGAGCCCGGTCCCGTCCGGGCGGCCAGTGACGAAGGGCTCGAACAGGCTGGAGCGGATGGCGGGATCGATCCCGACGCCGGTATCGCTGACCCGCAGCCGCAGGCGGACCGCGCCGTCGACCGTGACGCGCTCGGCGCCGAGGCGCACCCGCCCGCCGGGCGGCGTGTTCTGCAGGGCGTTCAGCAGCAGGTTGTCCAGGGCGCGGCCGATCTGCACCCGGTCGATATGGGGCTGATCCCCCTCCGGCAGGCCGTCGACCGCGGTCTCGATCCGGACCCCGCCGGAGCCGGCGAGATCCTCGTGCAGGCTCACGCTGTCCGCCAGCAGCGGCCCGATCGCGGTCGGCGTTCGGTTGAGCGCGCGCGCCTGCGTCAGGTTCAGGAGATCGCGCAGCAGCGTGTCGACCCGGGCGATCTGGCCGAGGACGGTCCGGAGGGCGGAGGCGGCCCGATCCGGATCGCCGCTGACCAGGGCGTTCTCGGCCTTCAGCCGCATCGCGGCGATCGGGTTGCGGATCTCGTGGGCGACGCTCGCCGCGAGCCGGCCGACCGCGGCCAGGCGCTCGGCGGCCACCACCCGGGCCCGGGCCTCCCGGAGCCGGCCGCCCGCCGCGTTGAGGGCGTCTACGAGGCGGTCGAGCTCGCGCTCGCCGGTCCGGGTGAGGCGGGGCAGGTCTTCGCCGTCCGGCCGCGGCGCCGCGAGGGCGGCTTCGAGCCGGGCGATCCGGCCGGAGAACCCGTAGAGGAACCACCCGAGGAAGGCCGCCGAGCCGAGCACCGTCGCGGCCAGGAAGCCGAGCCCCGCCAGGAAGCGCGTATAGATCGGGCCGTCGTTGACGTGGGCGCGCCCCATGGCCCAGGCGGTCAGCCCCGGCTCGGGCCCGTGGAGGGGACAGGCCTGGAGCAGCAGCACCTGGGTGCGGCTGGGCCGGTTCAGCGAGACGGCGTGGTCGACGCGAAGGGCCTGGGCGTTCAGACCCGCGATCGTGTCCCGTTCGGCGGCGGGGAGATCGGTCTTCGGGCCGGTCCCCTCATAGGTCGGATAGGCGTAGGCGATCGGACCGTCCGAGGCGCCCCAGATCCCGCCCTCGATGCCCGGGAGGCGGGCGAGCGCCGCCTCGACGACCCCGGCGAGGTCGGCCTCGGCGATCGAACCGCCCCGGACGCCGACCAGGGCGGCGTAGCGGTCGATGATCTCGCGGCAGGCCCGTCCGACCGCGATATCCGCCCGGGCGACCTGGACGCCGGTGGACTGGGCGTAGACGCCGAACATCAGGTAGCCGGTCGTGACGGCGGAGGCCAGCAGCAGGACCCACAGGGCGAGCAGCCGGGTCCGCAGACTGTAGGCCGTCACGACGGCGTTCGGTCGGACACGGCGGGCCTCCTGCGGCGGCGACGAGGCCGCCCGGTGCCGATCCCTAGCGCATCGTGCCGGATCCAGGAACCGGCACGATGCGCATCGTCCTGTCCCGGAGGCCTCCGAGCGCCCGGCACCCCAGCCCGGGTGCCGGGCCTGCCGCGAGCAACGTCAAATCCGCGTCGGACGACCGCCCCCGACGCTCGAGACGCGGAAGCCGGACAGACGAACGCGCCAGAGCCTGCGACGCGATCCGGCCGTGAACGAAACCTAGCTTCATCGACGGCGAGTCAAACCAAGACCTATCGACCGGGCATGACATCGAACTGTCTGTCGACAGGGCCGGCAGAAGGACACGCCCGGTAAAAATGTTGACACACGCTGTTGTCATCGAAGATTTTGATGAGCGAAGCCGCACAACATCCGTCTCCGGATCGTGCGACCTTCGAACGCCAACCCGCGGAGCGCACCGCGTGTGCCCAATCGGAGACAGACGGTGTCACTGACGCTCGTGAACCGGGATACGCTCGACGAACTCGCGGCCGTGATCGGCCCCGACAAGCTCACGCGCATCCTGGAGCGTTTCCTACTGTGCCTCGCCACCGCGTTCGAGGGTACGGAGCGCGGGGCGGCCGATTACGGGCGCGAGGCGCACACGCTCGTCTCGATGGCGGGGATGCTGGGCTGCGACGCGTTTTCCCGGGCCTGCCGCGATCTCGAGGAAACCGCCCAGGCGGGCGACGACCTGACGGACCGGCTGGCCGATGTCGGGCACCTGCGCGACCACACGCTCGTGGCCCTGCAGGCGTTGAAAGCGTCGGTCGAAGCCGATCCCGATCAGCCCACCGTGACCGCTTCGAGCGGCGCCTCGAAGAGCAGGACCGCCCCTTCCGGCGGGTAGCTGAGCAGCGCCGTGCCGCCGGACCCGTGCGCGAGGCTGCGGGCGATCAGGCGGGTGCCGAAGCCGCTGCGGGTCGGCGGCGTCACGGGCGGGCCGCCGGTCTCCTCCCAGCGGAAGCGCAGGCGCGGCCCCCCATCCGCCTCGGTCACCTCCCAGGTGATGCCGACCTTGCCTCCGGCGACGGAGAGCGCGCCGTACTTGGCCGCGTTGGTCCCGAGTTCGTGCAGCATCAGCGCCAGGGTCAGGCCCTGACGCGGTCCCAGGGTCAGGTCGGGCCCGACCACCCGGAAGCGGCCGCTCATGCCGTCGTCGTGCAGGGAGACCGCACCCTCGACCAGACCGACCAGCGAGGCCCGGGCGAACGAACCCTGGAGGAGCACGTCGTGGGCCCTGGCGAGCGCCAGCAGGCGCGCTGCCAGGGCCTCGCCCGCCGCCTCCAGCGAGACCGCATTGCGCATGGTCTGCGCCGCGACGGCCTGGACCATCGCCATGGTGTTCTTCATCCGGTGGGCGAGTTCCTGCATCAGCAGCGTCTGGCGCGCCTCGGCGACCTTCAATTCGGTGATGTCGCGGGAGACCGCGAGGATGCGTTCGCGGCAGCCGGGCGTGGCGCCGATCGGCGTGACCGCCACGTCCCACCACCGGACGGCGTGACCCACAGCGAGTTGCGCCTGGAAGCGGCTCGGGTGGCCAGCCCGGGCGAGATCCACGGCGGCTGCCGCGGCCTCGCGATCTTCCGGCCGGGTCCACACGTCGATCCAGGGGCGACCGATCGCCTCCGCCTCGTCGGCGACGCCGGACAGGGCCGGACCGCCCTCCGTGGCGGTGATCAGGCGCCCGTCATGGGCGAGCAGTTCCAGGTAGTCGTTGAAGGCCAGCGGCGATGCCGCCGGCCGGAACCCCACGGACGGCCCCCCGGCTTGGAGGCCAGCCGCCCGGTCACCCGGCAGCGCGACCGCAGCGTTCTGGGCCCGCTCGATCGCCAAACGTCCGGCCTCGACGCGGCTCGCGGCCTCGACGATGCGGCCGAGCCGCCGGCTGCGCTGCCGCTCCCGGTCGGCCTGTGCGGCCGCTTGCGCGAGCTGGTCGCGCAGGCGGGCATTCTCGGCTTCGAGGATATCGAGGCGCCGCGCCGCCCCATCGCCCCACGGCAACACGATGACCGTATCCACCGCCCGCCCCCCATCGTTGCCCGGCGACGCGCTCGCGCACGGGGCCGGCTGTCCATCGATGCGCGGGCGCGGCGACGCGAGGTCGAACGCGGGGATGCACCGGCGGTTTCGACCGCTTCTGGTGCGGGGTCCCCGCCCGCGGCCGAACGAATCGTCGGATGGGTCACGCTAACACGCCGGGGGGGATTATCAATCCAGACATGTATTCGCCGGCGGGCGAAAACTTGTCGCGCGGCGGGGCTCGGTGACGAACTCGGTTACTTGTTGCGCATCAGCAGGACGAGCCAGCCGATCCCGAGCACGAAGATAATCAAGCCGATCGAGACGAAGACCGGTGTGCCGAGGTCGATGAGGCGCGGCGCCAGCTGGGTGGCGAAGGCCGCGACCACCAGGGCCACCGCCACCCGGGCGGCGGCGCGCTCGATGCCGCGGGTGACCTTGTCGAGGCCCTTGATCTCGATCTCCACGGTGACGCGGCCCTGCTTGAGCCGCACCAGCATCAGGTGGATCAGGGTCGGCAGCTCCGAGGCCGCCCCGTAGAGGCCGACGCCGAGCGCCTCGGCCTTCTGCTTGAGCGCCGAGAGCGAGAACTGCGTCTGCATGCTCGCCTTGACGGTGGGGCCGGCCGCCGCGAACAGGTCGAAATCCGGATCGAGGTGGCGCATCACACCGTCGGCGGTGACCAGCCCCTTGAACAGGATGGCGAGGTCGGTGGGCATCGCGAGGTCGTTCTCGCGGGCCATGTTCATGAAGTCGGTGAGCACCAGCCCGAGGTTCAATGGAATCGAGGAATGGCTCTCCACGAAGGACGTGGCCGAGACCTGGAGCCGGGTGAGGTCGGGGTTGCTCGTTCCGGTCCAGTCGAGCAGCACCGCCATCAGGCCGTCCGCATCCTGCTTGAGCATCGCGCCGATCAGCACCAGCAATTGCGAGCGTCGGCGCTGTGACAACCGGCCGATGATGCCGAAATCGATGAAGCCGATCTTGTTGCCCGGCATCGCCAGCATGTTGCCCGGATGCGGATCGGCGTGGAACACGCCCTCGATCAGCGCCATCTGCAGGAACGCGTCGGTGCCCTTCTGGGCGAGCAGCTTCTTGTCGAGACCGGCCGCGCGCAGCGCCGCGTCGTCGTTCGGCGGGATGCCGTGGACGAAATCCTGGACCAGAACCCGCTCGGAGCAGTACTCCCAGTGGATCTTCGGGAAGACGATGTCGTCGCGGTCCAGGAAGATCTGCGCCAGCAGCTCGCAGTTGCGCGCCTCGTTGAGCAGGTCGAGCTCGCCGTTCAGCCCGTCGGCGAGGTGGCGCATCTGCTCCCGCGGCTGGTAGCGGGCCATGTCGGGCCACTCGTTCTCGACGATGCGGGCGCCGTGGGCCATCAGGCGGAGATCCGCCTCGATGATCTTGCGCAGGTTCGGCCGCAGGACCTTGACGATCACGTCCTCGCCCGAGTGCAGCCGTGCCCGGTAGACCTGGGCGATCGACGCGGAGGCGATGGGGTTCGTGTCGAACTCGGCGAAGATCTCCGTCGGCGAGCCGCCGAGATCCAGCTCGAGCTGCGGCCCGATCTGCTCCCAGGTCACCGGCACGACCTGGCTGTGGAGCTTCTGCAGCTCCTCGGTCCAGGTCGGCGACAGCAGGTCCGGCCGGCTCGCCAGCACCTGCCCGAACTTGATGAAGGTCGGCCCGAGCGCCTCGATCGCCCGGCGCAGCCGCTCCGGCTCCGACAGGCGGGTGACGTCGACCCGGGGCTGGCGGCGGGGCAGCAGCGGCAGGTAGCGCAAGCCCAGGCGGTCCACGACGCGGGTGACGCCGAAGCCGATCAGGATGCTCGCGATCTCCGACAGCCGTTGACGGTCGCGGGCGGCAACGAAGGCTGTCTTCAGCATGGAGGGCGCGATCCGTTCGGACGGGATTGGGCGTCCGGACAGCACGAGCATAAGGACTTTTTTGCGGTCGCGAAGCGCGGGAGCCCGCGGCCCCGGACGATATCGGTCCCGCGCCCGATCGCCTCAGCGCGGCGGCGCCGCCGCCGGGAGGGGCACCGGTCCCGCGCCGCCCCGCGTCGCGCCGAACCGCGCGTTCACCACGAGCAGCGTCACGATCACCGCCGAGAAGGCCAGGGCCGCGAGGAAATACAGACCGGCCTCGAAACTGCCGCTGCTCTCGCGGATCCAGCCGACGATGGACGGCGCGACGAAGCCGCCGAGATTGCCCACGCAGTTGATCAGCGCGATGCCGCCCGCCGCCGCGCTGCCGCTCAGGAACACCGGCGGCAGCGCCCAGAACGGCGCCTTGCCGCCGTAGAGCCCCGCCGCGGCCACCGCCATGAACGCCACGGCCCAGAGCGAGCCCGTGGCGAAGCCGGCCAGCGCCAGGCCCACCGCGGTCAGCAGCAGGGCGCCCGCCAGTGTCAGGCGCCGGTCGTCGGTCCGGTCGGAAATCCAGCCGATGGTCAGTCCGCCGACCACCCCGAAGACGTAAGGCACCGCGGTCATCAGGCCGGTCTGCATGTCCGACAGGCCGGTGCTCTTGAGGATCTGCGGCAGGAAGAACGCCAGGCCGAGGTTGGCCCCGGTATTGGCGAAGTAGATGAACGACAGGGCGATCAGCCGCGGGTCGGCGATCGCCTTGCGCAGGCTGGTGCCGTGGGCACCCGCCACCGCCCGCTGCTCCGCGTCGATCAGGGCCTGCAGGGCGGTCCGGTCGGCGGGGGCGAGCCAGGCGGCATCCTTGGGCCGGTCCGGGATCAGCGCCAGGAAGACGAAGCCGAACAGCGTCGTCGGGATGCCCTCCAGCAGGAACAGCCATTGCCAGCCTTTCAGGCCCAGGAGCCCGTCGAGCTGCAGGATCGTGGTCGAGAGCGGCGCGCCGATGGCCAGGGAGACCGGGATCCCCACCGCGAAGGCGCCGAAGATCCGCGCGCGGTAGGCCTTGGGGAACCAGTAGGTCAGGTACAGGATGACGCCGGGGTAGAACCCGGCCTCGGCGGCACCGAGCAGGAAGCGCAGGACGAGAAAGCTGGTGGCCCCCTGCACGAACATCATCGCCGCGGAGAGCAGGCCCCAGCTGATCATGATCCGGGCGATCCAGCGCCGGGCGCCGACCTTCTCCAGGATCAGGTTGCTCGGCACCTCGAAGAGAAAATAGCCGATGAAGAAGATCCCGGCGCCGAGGCCGAACACGGCCGGGCCGATCCCGAGGTCGGCGTTCATCCGCAGGGCCGCGAAGCCGACGTTGATCCGGTCGACATAGGCCATGACGTAGCCGATGAAGAGCAGCGGCATCAGCCTGAAGAAGACCTGCCGGACGATCCGGTCCTGTTCGCTCGGGGCCATGGTGTCCTCGTGGTTTCTCGGTTGTTGTCCGCCCGTGCCGTCATCGTGAGCCCAGGGACGTCATCTGGAGACGCGAGAGGGTCGGGGTCCCGCGCCGCATCGGCTCGCTCGGCTGCGCCCCCGAAAACGGGGACCCGTCGGGTGCGGGCGGTCAGAAGGCCGGCTCGAGACCGCTGATGCGGTAGGCGGATGCCGCTTCCGGCGTGGTCAGGCCGGCGAGGAAGCGCAGGGCGCCGGCGCGGTCGGTGGCGCCGCGCAGGATTGCGGCCGAGAAGGTCGTGACCTCCTGCACCGGGTCGGGCAGGGGGCCGACCACCTCGATGCCCGGCACCACCATCAGCTCGCTGATCTGCTGGACCGCGATGTCGGCCTCGCCGGAGACGAGCTTCTCTGCGGTGAAGCCCTGCGGGATGATGGTCGCGCGGGCGTTGACCGCCTCGGCGAGGCCGAGCCGCGGCAGGAGACCCGCGAAGTAGATCCCGCTGGCGCCGGTGCGCGAGTAGGCCACGGACCGCGCCGCGACCAGCGTGCGCTTGAGCGCGTCGACGGTGGCGATATCGGGATGGTCCGCGCCGGCCTTCACGGCGATGCCATAGCGGGAGCGCACCGCGTCGACCCGGCTCTCCGCCTCGATGCGGCCGTCCGCGATCAGGCGGTCCATGGCGTCGGACAGGACCAGGACCGCGTCGGCCGTCTCGCCGGCCTCGATCGCCGTCATGATGACGGCGGTCGGCGCCCAGTGGATCGCCACCCGGCCCCCGGCCGCCTCGAAGGCGGGGACGACGTGCGCGTCGAAGGCGCCGCGCACCACCAGCGCGCATTTCAGCCGCGTCGCGTTCTGCTCGTCCGCCATGCCGTGTCCCATCGCTTTCTGAGAAACTGTCGACTCAAGGGTCGATCCGGCCCTGTTCGAGAGAGCTGGATCTCGAACGCGACCTCATCCTGAGGTGCCCCCAGCCTGCCGCGCGATCCCTGGAGCTCTCCGCCGAGGCTGCTGCGCAGCGCTTCAGGATGGGGGTGCGTTCGGGAGATCCCGGGTGAAACAGCCGTCCTGCTGTCACCGCGGAGGTTCCGTCCGGGAATAGTCCATCCCCGTAAAGCCGCCGCCCTGGTACCGCTCCACCACCGGGTTGCCGCTGGTCTTGCCCTCCAGGGCCGCTGCGTAGGAATCGGCGCTGTCCTGGGGCGCCCAGCCGATGATCGCGCGGCCGTCCTGCCGCCACCAGGTCATGCGGCGGTTGTTCGAGGCGCCCCAGATCACCACCGAGCCCTTGGGCCCGAGGCTCGGCGCCAGGGTCGCCCGCACGACCAGGCGGGTCAGGTCGGCGTAGGACAGCCAGGTGGCGAGCATCCGCGCGTCGGTGGGCTCCGGGAAGCAGGAGCCGATGCGCAGGAAGGCGCTCTCGACCCCGTGCTTGTCGCGATAGAGGCCGCCCATCAGCTCGCCATAGGCCTTGGACAGGCCGTAATAGCCGTCCGGCGCCAGGGCGCAGTCGTCGTCCAGCACCTCGGACCGCTCGTGGAACCCGATCGCGTGGTTCGACGAGGCGAACACCATCCGGGCCCCCTCCCGGCGGGCCGCCTCGTAGGCGTGGTAGAGGCCGCGGATATTGGGGCCGATCACCGTCTCGAACGGGTGCTCCACCGAGATCCCGCCGAAGTGGAGGATCGTGCCGCAGCCCTCCGCCAGGCGCAGGATCGCGGGCCCGTCCTCCAGATCGGCCAGCTGGAAGCGCGCGCCCTCCGGCAGCGGATCGGGGAAGGGCACCCGGTCGGTCAGCCGGAGCGCCCAGCCCTGTTCCCCAAGGGCCCGGGTCAGCACCCGCCCGAGGGCGCCGGAGGCCCCGGTGAGCAGGACGGGTCTGTGCGGGACGGGTTCGGCATGCATGGGATGCTGCTCCAGGATCAGGCGGCCTTGGCCGCGCTCAGGGGCCCGGCCGCCTCCGGGACGCGGGGCCGCCGCACGAAGATCGCCATGGCGACGACGCCGGCGGCGGCGATCAGGGCCGCGATCACGAAGGCGCTGGCGTAGCCACCGAGATGCTGCACGGCGAGGCCGGTGGCGGTGGGCCCGATGATGCCGGAGATGTTGCTCAGCAGGTGGATGAAGCCGCTCACGCCCCCGACCCGCGCCTCCGGCACCAGCTCGTGGATCGTCGCCCAGCAGGATTGCACCGAACTCGTCAGCATCAGCACGGCCAGGGCGATGAGCGTGACCGCCATGGCGGTGCTTCCCGCGGCGTTGACCGCGATCAGCGCGAACCCCGCAACGGCGAGCGGCACGATCGTGGTGATCTTCCGGGCCGCCAGCTTGTCGCCCATGCGCGTGTAGACGAGATCGGCGATCACGCCCCCGCCGACATACCCGACGAAACCGCAGGCCCAGGGGATCGCGGCGACCAGCGCCATCTCCTTGACGGGCATGTGCAGGGCGTCGGTGAGGTAGCTCGGGAGCCACGAGAGGAAGATGTAGAGGGTGTAGTTCACCGCGAACATGCCGAGCCCGAGCGACAGCGTGCTCGGCAGGAACAGGTAGTCGCGCAGGGAGCGCGCGTGGTCGGACGGCGCGAGATGGGTCACCGCCCGGCTGCGCTCGACGAGGGCGACCTCCTCCGGACCGACCCGGGGATTGTCCTGGGGCCGGTCGGTCATCAGGAGGCGCCACGCAACGACCCAGAGCAGTCCCAAGGCGCCGATCGCCACGAACGCCACCCGCCAGCCGTACTGGATGGCCAGCAGGCCGACCACCGGGGCCGCGACGGCGCTGCCCACGGTCTGGCCCGAGAAGGTGAATCCGATGGTCCGGGCGGTCTCCTCGCGGGGGAACCACGTGGTGATGGTCCGGTTCGTGGTCGAGTTCATCGGCCCCTCGGCGAAACCGAACAGGGCGCGGACCACGAACATCTGGGTGAAGCCGGTCACGGCGCCCGTGAGCATGCACAGGATCGACCAGGCGGCGGCGGCCCAGCTGTAGACGCTGCGCGGGCCGTAGCGGTCGGCGAGCTGGCCGCCCACGAAGGCGAAGATCGCGTATCCGAAGAAGAATGTGCTGAAGATGACGCCCAGTTCCGAGGGCGACAGGTTCAGGTCCTGCTTCACGAACGGCGCCGCCACGCCGAGCGCGGCGCGGTCCATGTAATTGATGATCCCGGCGATGAACAGCAGGATCGCGATCAGGAACCTGTAGCGCTTATCGAACATGGCGTTTCCTCCGGGATTGTTCTGATTTTTCTTATTGATTTGTTTTTATAGGCTTATTTTAAAGTATAGCTGCGGTCCGGTTCGGAATTTCCCTCCCCCGCAGAGGGGGGAGGGGCGTGGCGGATCGGACCCGTCGTGAAAATCAAAGACGCGCTCGACCTCCGTCACAGGAATGCGATCGTGCAGGGGCTGAGGCTCGGGCGCGACCCCGTCCGCGTCAGGTCTCCGCTCCCGGCCTCGATGGCGAATTCCACGAGGCTGTCGCCCTGCTCGTTGGCGACGAGGAGATGCCGCCCGTCCGGCGCCAGCGTCATGAAGCGCGGGTCGCGGCCACCCGAGGGCGTCCAGCCGGCGGGCTCGAGCCGACCCGCTTCCGCGTCCACCCGGAACCGCGCGATCCCGTCCTGGCCGCGGTTCGACGCGTAGACGAACTGCCCGTCCGGCGTCACCACGATCGCCGCAGCCGTGCTCGCGCCGAAGAAATCCGGCGGGAGCGTCGGGGCGAGATGCAGGGGCGCCAGGGTGCCGGACCCCGCGTCCCAGCAGCAGGTGGCGATGCTCGATTCGAGCTCGTTGACCAGGAAGGCCAGTGGCCGGCCCGGGTGAAACGCGATGTGGCGCGGCCCGGCACCGGGGCGCATCGCGGTCTCCGACGCGATGGCGAGCCGCTCGCCCTCCAGCCGCAGGACGAAGACCCGGTCGAGGCCCTTGTCGGGCACGATCACGTGCCTCCCGTCGGGCGCCAGAACCACGTGGTGGGGATGGGCGCAGGCCTGCTCGGTCCGGTGGGGACCGGTCTCGCCCGGGAGTGACAGGATGTGGCTCGCCGGCGCCAGCGCACCTGCGGCGCCAACCGGCAGAAGCGCCACCGAGCCGCTGGCGTAGTTGGCGACGATCAGGAATCGCCCGCCCGGGTCGAGGGCCTGATGCACGCTGTTGGTGCCGCCGGTCTCGGCGCTGCCGAGGGTGCGCAGGCCGCCGTCCGGTTCGACCGCGAAGGCGCTCGCCGCCGCGCCGTCCCCCTGGACCGTGTAGAGCACGCCGCGCCCCGGATCCGCGACCAGGAAGGAGGGGTTCACGAGGCCTTCGACCCGGCCGAGATGTGTCCACGCCTCCAGTCCGCCCCCGACCCGGTAGACATCGATACCCTGGCCGCGCGCCCGACGCCGCTCGGTGGTGAAGCAGCCGACGAAGGCGAGGCCGAGGGGAGCGGGATGGGGCATGGCGGTCTCCGGATCAGCCCCGCCGCGGGACGCGGCGCAGGAAGTCGGGATTGAGTTCCGACAGGCGGTTCACCCCGATCAGCGCCATGTCGCGGTTGAGTTCCTCCTTCAGGATCCGCATCGCGTGCTCGACACCCGCGACGCCACCCAGCGCCGCGCCGAACATGAACGGCCGGCCGAGCAGGACGAAGTCGGCTCCCAGCGCCAGGGCCTTCATCACGTCGGTGCCCCGGCGGATGCCGCTGTCGACGATGATCTTCAGTCCGCCCTTCCGGGCCGCGATCTCCGGCAGCACGTCCAGCGGCGCGACGGCGTAGTCGAGCTGGCGGCCGCCATGGGTCGAGAGGATCACGCCGTCGGCGCCGCATTCCCGGGCGATCTCGACATCCGCCGGGGCCAGCAGGCCCTTCACCAGCAGGTTGCCGGTCCACCGTTTCCGGATCGCCTCCAGGTTCTTCCACGACAGCTGGTCGCGGGCGATGGTGTTACGCACCGCCCCTTGCGACATCATCGGCGGCCCGCGCTCGGCCTCCGTGTTCTCGAAATGCGGCGCCCCGTGCTTCAGGAAGGTCCGGGCGACGGTGCCGAGCAGCCAGCGCGGGTGCGTCGCGCTCTGCCACGCCACCTTGGGCGTGACCTTGATCGGCATGGAGAAGCCGCTGCGGGTGTTGTGCTCCCGGTTGCCGAGCGTCGGCGTGTCGGCGGTCACCACGAAGGTCCGGTAGCCGGTGGCGGCGACCCGGTCGAGGAGGCGATCGATCCGGTTCTGGTCGCCCGGCAGGTAGCCCTGGAACCAGGCCTGCGGGTTCTGGGCGTGCACGTCCTCTAGCTTGATCAGCGAGGAGGCGCTGAGGCACATCGGCAGGTTCATCCGCCGCGCCGCCTCGGCCAGGACGAGGTCGCCCCGGTAGGCGATGAAGGCGGCCCCGCCGAGCGGCCCGATCCCGAAGGGCGCCGCGTAGGTGTGGCCGAACAGCGTGGTGGCGGTGTCCCGCGCCGAGGTATCGCGCATCAGCCGCGGCAGGAACGCGTAATCGGCATAGGCGCCGCGACCGTGCGCCAGGGCGGCGCCGGTTTCGACCCCGCCGGACACGTACTGGAAGATCATCGGCGGCAGGAGCCGGCGCGCGTGGCGCTCGAAATCGTCGAGCGCCAGCAGGTCGCGGAACCGGTAGGGGGTGGCCGCGTCGCTGCGCTTCAGGCTCGTGACGATCGCCTGCGGGGCGGCGATGCCGGGCGCCGTCGCATCGGCGCCCCCGACGGTCGGCGCGTCGCGCTCGGGTGCTCCCGGTCCGGAAGCCGGCGGGTCGAGCATCGCCATCGGGTCCTCCCTGCGGGTGATTTTTGAAAGCGCTTTCAGATAGCCAGCGGCCCGGTCGGGTGTCAATATACTGCCGACCCGGCCCGTTTGGCGGATCCGGGAGGATACGGGCCGAGGGAGAGACCGATTTCCGTGCTGGACCTGCCGGGTGAGATCCTCGAAGCGCTGCCGCGCAGCCCGGTGGCGCGGGACGTCGCCCGCCGCGCCGGCGTCTCCACCGCCACCGTGTCCCGGGTCTTGAACGGCTCCGCCGGGGTCCGGGCGGACAAGCGCGAGGCGGTGATCCGCGCCGCGCAGGATCTCGGCTTCGTCGCCAACGGGGCCGCCCGGGCGCTCTCCACCCGCCGGTTCATGGCGGTGGGCGCGGTGGTGCCCAACATCGAGAACGAGGCCTTCGTGCGCGTCCTGTCGAGCGTCCAGGATCGCCTCCGGCAGGCGGGCTACACCCTGGTCGCCGCCAATGCCGGCTATGACCTGGACGACGAACTGCGGGAGGCGACGTTCCTGCTGGAGCGGGGCGTCGACGGGCTGATGCTGGTCGGCGACATCCACCATCCGGACCTGCACGCCCGCATCGCCCGGCACGGGATCCCGATGGTGCAGACCTTCAGCCTGTCGCGGGAGCGCCCCTGCGTGGGCTTCGACAACGCCGCCTCGGCGGCCCGGGCGGCCAATTACCTGATGGATCTCGGCCACCGGCGGATCGGGGTGATCTCCGGCCTGCGCAGGGACAACGACCGCGGCGGTGCCCGGGTGACCGGCATCGCGCAGGCGCTCGCCGTCCGCGGCCTGCGGCTCGCCCCGGAGCACGACATCGAGATCTCCTACGGGATCGGCGGCGGCCGTGACGGATTCCGCCAGATGCTGGCCGGCGGGCCGCCCCCGACCGCGATCATCTGCGGCACGGATCAGATCGCCTTCGGGGCCATGATCGAGGCCCGCGCCCGCGGCCTCGATGTGCCGGGCGACCTGTCGGTGATCGGCCACAACGATTCCGACTTCGCGCCCTTCCTCGATCCGCCCCTGACCACGATCCGCATCCACTCGGCCGAGATCGGCCACGCCGCCGGGGACCACCTGATCGCCCGGATCCAGGGCCGCCCGGTCGTGCGGGTCACCGAGATCGACGCCGAGCTGATCCTGCGGGCCAGCACGGCGCCGCCCCGGCGCGATCCCGGGTGACCGGCGCTATCTTGCCACCTATTTGAAATCGCTTACAACGCGATTGCCCCTCCGCTCCGAACCCGGAAGACAGCATGGCACCCCGCATCGTCCTCCTGCACGCGACGCCGGTCGCCATGGTGCCGATCCAGGCGGCGTTCGCGGAGCGATGGCCCGAGGCCGAGACGGTCAATCTCCTCGACGACGGCCTGTCGCTGGACCGGGCGAGGGAGCCGGGGGCGATCTCGGAGGGCATGATCGAGCGCTTCGTGCGCTTCGGCCGCTACGGCCACGACATGGGCGCCGACGGCATCCTGATCACCTGCTCGGCCTTCGGGCCGGCCATCGACCGGTTGATCGCGACCGTACCGGTCCCGGTCCTGAAGCCCAACGAGGCGATGTTCCGCGCGGCCATCGCGCAGGGCACGCGCATCGGCATGCTGGCGACCTTCGGCCCCTCCATTGGCACGATGACCGACGAGTTCGAGGAATTCGTCGGCCAGGCCGGGCGCCCGGCGACCCTGAAGACGATCCTGGTGGACGACGCCATGGCGCGCCTGCGCGCGGGCGATGCCGAGACCCACAACCGGCTGATCGCCGAGCGCGCGCCCGAGCTCGCGGATTGCGACGCGATCATGCTGGCGCATTTCTCCACCTCCCGGGCGGCCGAGGCGGTGCGGCAGGCGGTGTCCGTCCCGGTCCTGACCGCGCCCCACGCGGCGGTGGACCGGATGCGTGCGATGATCGAGACCGGCAGGAGCGCCTGACCCATGAAGCTCGGTGCCTTCCAGGACCGCCTCAGCGGCCATTGCGGCTTCCTGTTCACGGAGTTGCCGCTTCCCGAGCGCTTCGCGGCCGCCGCGAAGGCGGGGTTCCGTGCGGTCGAGCACCCGAACCTGTTCGCGACGCCGGCCCGGGAGGTGGCGGGATGGCTCGAACGGGCGGGCGTGCCGCTCATCCAGACCGGCTTCCCGGCGGGCGATGCGTCCAAGGGCGAGAAGGGCTTTGCGGCTCTGCCCGACAAGGTCGCCTATTACCGGTCCACGATCGAGCCGACGCTCGATTACGTCGCCCAGCTCGGTTGCCGCATGGTTCACCCGATGGCCGGCGTCCGGCCCGTGGGCGTCGAGCCGGCCCGTCTCTGGGAGACTTATCTCGAAAACCTCGCCTTCGCGGCCGACGCCGCCAAGGCGCGCGGCATGACGGTGATCGTCGAGCCGATCGGCCCGGGCTCGATCGCCGATTACGTGATCGACGATCCCCTGGTGGCGGTGGACGCGATCCGCGCCATCGGCCGCGACAACGTCAAGCTCCTGTTCGACGCCTATCACTGCGTCTGCCTCGGCCACGACCCGGCGGCGCTGATCCGCGCCCACGCGCCCCTGATCGCCCATGTCCAAATCGCCGACGATCCGGGCCGGCACGAGCCCGGGACCGGCACGATCGCCTTCGATCCGATCTTCGGGGCGCTGGAGGCGGTCGGCTATGCCGGCTTCGTCGGTTGCGAGTACCACCCAGCTGCCGGAACCGAGGCGGGGCTCGGCTGGATGCGGGCGGCGGTTTAGCCCAGCAGCCGGGCCCGTCGCTCCAGCACCGCCGGCCAGACCTCCGGGTTGACCAGCCGCGGCGGCGTCTCGCCCTTCAGGAGGCCGATGATCTGCGCGGCGCCCCAGGCGGCCACGTTGTGGCGCGCCTCGTGGGTAACGCCGGCGGTGTGGTAGGTCGCCACGACGGTGTCGAGCCCGAGCAGGGCCGCGTCGAGGGCCGGCGGTTCCGGCGCCCAGACGTCGAGGCCCGCCCCCGCGAGGTGCCCGGAGGTCAGTGCCGCGGCGAGCGCCGCCTCGTCGTGGACGCCGCCCCGGGCGGTGGTGACGAACAAAGCCCCCGGCTTCATCGCCGCGAAGGTCGCCGCGTCGAAGCTGCCGCGGGTCGTGTCGTCGAGGGGGCAGTGCAGGGAGACGATGTCGGATTCCGCGAGCAGCCGCGCCCGGTCCACCGGCTCCGCACCGCTGGCGCGGATCGCCTCGGCCGAGAGCAGCGGATCGTAGGCCAGCACGCGCATGTCGAAGCCGCGGGCGAGCTTGGCGACCGCCCGGCCGGTATGGCCGATCCCGACAAGCCCGAGGGTCGCGCCGCCGATCTCGTGGCCCATCAGCGATTCCCGCGAGAAACCGCGCTGCGTCCGGAGCAGGCGGTCCGAGACGCAGATCTTGCGCGACACGGCGAGCATCAGGCCGATGGCCAGTTCCGCCACGGAGCGGGCATTGCCGCCCACCTGATTGACCACCGCGACGCCGGCCCGGGTGCAGGCGGCGGCGTCCACCGTGTCGAAGCCGGCCCCGGCGGACGAGACCGCGAGGAGGTTCGGGCATTCCGCCAGGAGCGCGTCCGTGACGTGCCAGCGGCGCGGCAGCTCGTCCCGCGACGGCGAGACGTGGAAGACATGCGCCGCCCGGAGCAGGGCCTGGAGCGCGCTGTCCGGGCCCTGCAGGTCGCCGACCTGCAGGTCGATGTCGGGCTCGGCCCTCAGCGTCGCGTCGAAGACGGGGTTGATCCAGACGTTGAACCGGCAGACGCGCTTGAGGGCCGCCATGGGATCAGCCCTTCACCACCGCGTCGATCGCGTCGATGACGTGGTCGATGTTGTGCGTGTTGACCGCCGCCACGCAGATCCGGCCGGTCTCCAGGGCATAGACCTCGTGCTCCTCGCGCAGGCGGGTGGCCTCGGCGGGGCTCAGGCCCGTGTAGGAGAACATGCCCTTCTGCACCTTGATGGCGTCGAAGCCGCGATCCGGATGGCGCTGCTGAAGGCTGTCGGCCATCCGCTCGCGCATGGCCCGGATCCGGTCGCGCATCTCGGCGAGTTCCCGCTCCCAGTCGGCGCGCAGCTCCGGATCGGTGAGCACGATCTCCACGATCGCCGCCCCATGGGTGTGCGGGTTCGAGTAGCTCGCCCGCACCAGCCGCTTGGCGAAGCCCTCGACCTTGGCCCTGGCGGCGGGGTTCTCGGCCACGATGGTCAGCGCGCCGACACGCTCGCCGTAGAGGGAGAACGACTTCGAGAACGACGAGGCGACCAGGAATTCCTGGCCCGATTCGGCGAACAGGCGCACCGGCTCGGCGTCGGCGTCGAGGCCGTTGCCGAAGCCCTGATAGGCGATGTCAAGGAACGGGATCAGGCCGCGCTCGGCCATCAGGGGCACGAGGTCGCGCCATTCATCGAGGGTGAGATCGGCGCCGGTCGGGTTGTGGCAGCAGGCGTGCAGCACCACGATCGAGCCCTTGGGCAGATCCTGGAGGGCGGCCTTCATGGCCGGGTAGTCGGCGCCGCCGGTCTCGGCCGAGAAATAGGGATAATCGACCACGGCGAAGCCGGCCTGGGTGAACAGGGCCTTGTGGTTCTCCCAGCTCGGGTTGCTCACCGCCACCTTGGCGTCCGGATACAGCTTGGCCAGCACGTCCGCGCCGGTCTTGAGGGCGCCGGTGCCGCCGATGCTCTGGAGCGTCGCGACGCGGTTCTGCGACAGGATCGGCGCGCCCGCACCGAACAGCAGGGCCTGGACCGCGTCGCGGAACGGCTTGGTGCCCTCGATCGGCCGGTAGGTCTTGGGCAGACCCTTCTCGATCCAGCGCGTCTCGGCAATCTGCACGGCGCGCAGGCGCGGCACCTTGCCGTCCGCGTCCGTGTACACGCCGACCACGAGATTGAGTTTCTTCGGGCTCGGATCCGCGTTGAAAGCCTCGAAGAGGCGCATGATCGGATCGAGCGGCGCGTCCTGGATGCCGGCGAACAGCGAGGTCATGATCGTCAATCGTCCCAGAGGATCTTCGCCGCGGCGCGCAGACGCCGCGATGCGCCCGGCTGCGAGACCGGGCCGAAGCCCTTATTCCGCACATCGCGCCCGCCCGCCAGCGCTTGTGCGCGCATCAGTGTCCCGATTCGCTCACAGGTGGCGGTCATCGGCGGCTCGCTCGCGAAGGTCCGCCGCGCCCGACCGCGGGTCTTCCGGAATCCGCCCGCCTCGCCGTAGAGTGGCGCCATGAGAGTACCGTGATGACGCGACGTCTCGCCCTCAGCCTCGCGGCCGTCCTGGCCACCGCGGCGATGATCCTGCCGGCCGCCGCGCAGGTGCCGGTGCGGATCGGGCTCTCGGCTCCGCTCACGGGACCGGACGCCGCCTTCGGCCAGGGGCTCCGGCAGGGGGCCGAGCAGGCGATCGCCGACCTCAACCGGGCGGCCGGCGGGCGTCCCAGGCTGGTCCTGGTGCCCGCCGACGACGCCGGCGATGCCAGGCAGGCCGCCGCGGTCGCCCGGAAGCTGACGGCCGACGGGGTGCGTCTCGTGGTCGGGCCGTTCGAGTCCGGCGCCGTCGCCGCCGCGACACCGCTCTACGAGGAGGCGGGGGCGATCGCGGTGACCACCGGCGCGACCTACGCGCCGCTGACCGGTCGCAACCTCTGGAACCTGTTCCGGCTGGTGCCGAGCGACGCGCAGCAGGGCCGGGCCGCGGGGGCCTACCTCGCCAAGGCCTTCGCCGGACGCCGGGTCGGCATCCTCAACGACCGCTCGACCTTCGGCCGCAGCCTCGCCGATGCTGCGGCTGCGCAGCTGAAGGACGCCGGCGCCCCGGAGGTGCTGTTCGACGGCTTTCCCCGCGGAACCCGCGATCTGGCCGATCTCGTCGCCCGGATGAAGGCCGCGCGGCTCGACGCGGTTTATTTCGGCGGGCTCGCCCCCGAGGCCGCGACCCTGATCCACGCGATGCGCGAGGCCGGCCTCGGCGCGACCCTGGTCTCCGGCGACGGCATCCTCGATCCCGCCTTCGCGACCGCCGCCGGCGCGGCCGGCGAGGGCACTGTCATGACGCTGGCGCCCGATCCGCCGCGCCTGCCCGATCCCCGGGGCGGCCGGCTGGTCCCGCGCAGCCCCGAGGCGGACAGCGTGGCGGCCGGCGCCTACGCGGCGGTGGAGCTGCTCGCTCAGGCGGTGGAGCGCGCCCACGCGGCCGATCCGAAGACGGGCCGCATCGCCGATGGCCGCAAGGTGGCCGAGGCGCTGCGGGGCGGCCCGCCCCTGCGCACCCTCCTGGGACCGGTCGGCTTCGACGCCCGGGGGGATCGCATCGGCGGCGGCGTGGGCCTGCGGGTCTGGCGGCGGATGCCGGACGGCCGCCTCGATTATGCCGGCAACGAGCCCGCCGAGCCGTGAAAGCCGGCAAATCGTGTCGATGACGGAACCTGCGTCGCGTCCGTGACTTGCGGCCGGTTCCCGCGGCGACTACATGCGGGCGTGCTGCTGAGCTGGCGCGGGCGGTCCATCGGATCGGATCCGCGCCCTGCGGCGTTTCCCAAGCTCGATGACTGGGCAAGACGCATTGCCGGAACGCCTGCTGCCGGACGGTCCGACTGGAGAAGGTGCATGGCAAAAGAAGAATTGATGCAGTTCGATGGTCTCGTCATCGAGATCCTGCCGGATGCGCGCTACCGCGTGCAACTCGACCAGGGCCATGAGATCGTGGCCTACACCGCCGGCAAGATGAAGAAGAACCGCATCAAGACGCTGGCGGGCGACCGGGTGACGGTCGAGATGTCGCCCTACGATCTCGAGAAGGGCCGCCTCGTGTTCCGCCACAAGGACGAGCGCTCCTCCGGTCCGCGTCCGCAGGTCCGGGGCGGTCAGTTCCGCCGCCGTTGACGGTGGAGCGGGTGGCCCGGGCCCCGTCGGCCGCACCCGCCTATCTCCTGCTCACCGCGACGGCGCTGCTCTGGGCCGGGAACGCGGTCACCAGCCGCTGGGCTCCGGGGCACATTTCGCCTCAGGTCATCACGACGCTGCGCTGGGCGGTGGCCTGCGCGGTTCTTGCGCCCATCGCCGGGCGCAGACTGGTCGCGGAATGGCCGGTCCTGCGCCCCCACTGGCTGCGCATCCTGTTGATGGGCGGCCTGGGCTACACGGCCTTCAACTGCCTGTTCTACGCGGCCGGCGCCTATACCGGGGCGATCAATCTCGCCCTGTTCCAGGGGGCGATCCCGGTGCTGGTGATCGTCCTGAACCGCTTGGCCTATCGGGTTCCGGTGACACCCGGGCAACTGGCCGGCGTGGGCCTCACGCTGGTCGGAGCGGGGCTGGCCGCGACCCACGGCGACTGGGCGGTGCTCACGCATCTGGCGTTCAACCGCGGCGATGTCCTCGTCTTCGGCGCCTGCCTGCTCTACGCGGGCTATACGATCTTCCTGCCGACCCGTCCCAAGGTCTCCGGGCTGGCGTTCTTCGCCGCCATGGCGGTCGCCGCCCTGCTCACCTCGCTGCCGCCTTTGGCCGTCGAATGGGCAAGCGGGCACGCCGTCTGGCCGGGCCGCACGGGCTGGGCGATGGTGGTGTTCGTCGGCCTGGGGCCGTCGCTCCTGGCGCAGCTCTTCTTCATGCGCGGCGTCGAGCTGATCGGCCCGAACCGGGCCGGCCTGTTCGTCAATCTCGTGCCGATCTTCGGCGCGATCCTCGCCGTCCTGCTGGTCGGCGAGCCTTTCGGGGCGACGGAAGCGGCCGCCCTGGCGCTGGTCCTCGGCGGCATCGCCTGCGCCGAGCGCCTGAAGCCGGTGCGCCGGGACGCCCCGGATCCGGCCTACTCGCAGACGCGCACGCGGCGGATGTAGACGTCGCCGTAGGGATCGACGGTCCGGCGGCGCTCGAAATGGCAGACCGGGCCGTAATCCTCTTCGACGTAGACCGGCGGCGGGGCGCGGTAGACCGGGCGACCCGGGTAATAGCCGTTGTTGGCCGACGCGATGGCGCCGCCGACGGCGAGGCCGCCGAGCACGCCGAGGGCCGCCGCGCCGCCGGCGCCGATGCCGTCACGGGCCTGGGCGGCCGGCGCGAGCGTGGCGAGGCTCCCGACGACAAGGCTCGTCGCGAGAAGGTACTTCATGACATCCCCCTGAAGGCGATTCGTGCCGCTCATCGGCACAATCCCCCTAGCACACCCGAGATTTGGGGCGTTTGTTCGACCGCACGGACCGGCTTGACGTGGGGTGTTCCGCCGCACCAAACCCGAGTCGTTGCGGGAAGAGCGGGGACCGGCATGGTGACACGGGGCTTCGCCGGGCGCAGGCCGCCGCCCGAGACCGGCGCGCGCCTGCCGCCGGGCCAGTATCAGACCGACGATTTCCCGATCCTGCAGATCGGCCCGAATCCGACCGTCGACCGTGCCACCTGGCGGTTCACCCTTCGCGAGGGATCCCGGCCGATCAAGGCGTGGAGCTGGGCGGAATTCGAGGCGCTGCCCCGGACCGCGTGGCAGGGCGACATCCACTGCGTCACCAAGTGGTCGAAGTTCGACACGACCTGGGAGGGCGTGAGCTTCGACGACCTGCTGGCCGATGCCGGGATCGCCGCGCCGACGCCGTTCCTGCTGGCGGAATCCTACGACGACTACACCACCAACGTGCCGGTGGCCGATCTGATCGGCGGCCGCGCCCTGGTGGCGACCCGCTACGCGGGCCAGCCGATCCACCCGGATCACGGCGGCCCGGCGCGGCTGTTCGTGCCGCACCTCTATTTCTGGAAGAGCGCCAAGTGGGTGAAGGGCCTGCGCTTCACCAGGGTCGACACCGCCGGCTTCTGGGAGCTGCGCGGCTACCACATGTACGGCGATCCCTGGCGTGAGCAGCGCTACACCGGTGACTGAACCCGTCGTCTTCCGCTGGCACCCGGCCGAGATCACCGCGATCACCCCGGCGACGCCGCTGGTGACGAGCGTCCGGCTGCGCTGCACCCTGGCGGAAGACTACCGCGCCGGGCAGCATGTCGACGTCCGGCTCACCGCCGCGGACGGCTATCAGGCCCAGCGCAGCTACTCCATCGCGTCCGCGCCGGACGGCAGCGGCACCGTCGAACTGCTGATCGAGGCCCTCCCGGACGGCGAGGTTTCGGGGTGGTTCACCCAGGTCGCCGCGGCCGGCGATACGGTGGAACTGCGCGGGCCGATCGGGGGCTCCTTCTCGTGGGACGGTCCGGACGGTGGGCCGCTGCTCCTGGCGGGTGGCGGCTCCGGGGTGGTGCCGCTGCTGGCCATGCTGCGGCGGCGGGCGCAGGACTGGCGCGCCATCCCGGCGGCGCTGATCTACGCGACGCGCACCCGCGCGGAGGCCATCGCGCTCCCCGAGCTGGAGCGGCTCGCCGCCGAGGATCCGGGCTTCGCGCTCCATCTGGCGGTGACGCGCGACCCCGGCGGCAAGCGGCTCGCTGCCGCCCTGGTGGCCGATGCGCTCGGGCGGACCGGACCGCCGGGCAAGGTGTTCCTCTGCGGTTCGAACCGCTTCGTTGCGGCAGCCTCCGACCTGATCGTGGCCGCCGGCGTCGCGCCGGGGCTGATCCGCACCGAGCGCTTCGGCGCCTGAGGGCCGGGGCTCAGGGGCTGAAGATCAGCACGAGGTAGACGAAGAACAGCACGAGGTGCACCGCGCCCTCCAGCACCGTGGTGCGCGAGCCCGAGAAGGTCTGCGTGCTGAGGATCAGCGTCACGGCGAGCAGGGTCATCTCGGTGGGCTTGAGGCCGAGCACCACGGTCTGCCCGGTAAGCAGGCCGATGGTCAGGACCGCCGGGACGGTGAGGCCCACCGTGGAGGTCGCCGCACCGAGGCACAGGTTGATCGCCCGCTGCAGCTCGTTGCGGGCGACCGCCTTCAGGGCCGAGATCCCCTCCGGGGTGAACACGATGGCGGCGATCAGCACGCCGCCGAGCGCCGAGGGGGCGCCGAGGGCCGCGATGCCGTGGTCGAGGATCGCCGCGAGGCTCTTGGCCAGGATGACGATCGGCAGCACGTTGGCGAGCATCAGGCCGAGGTGCTTGGCGATGCCGCCAGCCGACGCGGCGGGCGTGCTGGCAGGAGCTTCCGCGTCCGGGGTCTCCGCGTCGAGGAAGAACTCGCTGTGGCGGCCGGTCTGGATCAGCAGGAACACGCCGTAGAGCGCCAGGGTGAACACCGAGAACGTCACCGCCTGGAGCTTCGTCAGCGTGCCGTCGCTGGTCGAGCTGGTGAAGTTCGGGATGATCAGCGCGATGGTGGTGAGCGGGATGATCACCGACAGGAAGGCCGACGCCCCCTGGAGGTTGTAGCGCTGCTGGTGATGGCGCAGGCCGCCGACCAGGAGCCCCAGGCCGACCACGCCGTTCAGCACGATCATCAGCACGGCGAACATCGTGTCGCGGCCGAGCGTCGGGGCGTCCTTGGCCGAGAGCATCACGGCCGAGATCAGCGCCACCTCGATGATCACGATGGCCAGCGTCAGCACCAGGGTGCCCAGGGGCTCGCCGAGCCGATGGGCGAGCTCCTCGGCCTCGTGCACCACGCCGAAGGCCGCCCAGACGATGACCGCGAGCAGCCACGCGAACAGGCCGCCCGCGACGACGGGCTGGGACAGGTCGCCGAGCCAGCCCTTGCCGAACCACGCGAAGGCGAGAACTGTCGCCCAGGCCACCGCCACCCGCAGGGCTGCCAACATGTCCGAGGTGTTCTCCGGTGGGGCCGCGTCGCCGCCGCTGTGGACCTTGCTAGAGCGTGTCATAGTCCGCCGCCCCGACGCGACCAGTGCCGGTGCGCGGTGCGGAGGCGGATATCCGGGACCAGCGCAGGGCCGCAACGCAGGAAGCGTGTCCGGCCCGCGCTGCGGTCGTGGAACGGACGGAGGGGCGCGTTGCATCGGCCGTTCCCGCCGAATCGCGCCTGCAACCGCCCCATGCTGCGGCGGGAGTGGTCAGCGGGCCCGCTTGGCGTTACCATATGTGCACCCGAATAAAGTCCGGTGCCTGATTCCTCCGCCGCGCGATGGCGCGCTGCCGGGCGCGGCTCGGCCGTTGAGAGTTCCCGAAGCTTGCCTTTCCCGATCCTGCCCGCCCCCCTCGCGCGGGCCTTGAGCGAACGCGGCTACGCCGATCCGACCCCGGTCCAGGCCGCGGTGCTGGAGGCGGCCGCCGGCGCCCGCGACCTCCTCGTCTCCGCCCAGACCGGCTCCGGCAAGACCGTGGCCTACGGCCTCGCCATGGCCGGCATGCTGACCGGCGAGGGCGAGATGCTGCCGCCTCCGGGGGCGCCGCTCGCCCTGGTGATCGCGCCGACCCGGGAACTCGCGCTCCAGGTCCAGCGCGAGCTGTCCTGGCTCTACGGCCAGGCCGGTGGCCGGATCACCGCCTGCGTGGGCGGCATGGATCCCCGCCGGGAAAGCCGGATGCTCGCCGAGGGCACGCACATCGTCGTCGGGACCCCGGGCCGCCTGCGCGACCACTTGGAGCGCCGCAATCTCGATCCCACCGCCCTGCGCGCCGTCGTCCTCGACGAGGCCGACGAGATGCTGGATCTCGGTTTCCGGGAGGATATCGAGTTCATCCTCTCGGCCACCCCGGCCGAGCGGGCGACCTACCTGTTCTCCGCGACCCTGCCGAAAGGCATCGAGGCCCTGGCCGAGCGCTACCAGCGCGACGCCCTGCGCCTGGCGATCAAGAGCGAGACAAGGGGGCACGCCGACATCGCCTACCGGGCGGTGCGGATCCTGCCGCGGGAGACCGAGCACGTGGTGCTCAACCTCCTGCGCGAGGCCGACGCCAAGACCGCCATGGTCTTCTGCAACACCCGCAACGCGGTCCGGCATCTCCAGGCGAGCCTGACCGAGCGCGGCTTCTCCGTGGTGGCGCTCTCGGGCGAACTCGGCCAGGGCGAGCGCAACGCCGCCCTCCAGGCCCTGCGCGACGGCCGCGCCCGGGTCTGCGTCGCCACCGACGTGGCCGCCCGGGGCATCGACCTGCCGTCCCTCAGCCTCGTCATCCACGCGGATCTCCCGCACGACGCCGAGGTCATGCAGCACCGCAGCGGCCGCACCGGACGCGCCGGCCGCAAGGGCACCTCGGTGATCCTGATCCCGAATTCCCGCCGGCGCCGGGCCGAACAGATGTTCGCCCTCGCCAAGGTCAGCCCCGAATGGTCGGGGCCGCCCTCGGCCGACGAGATCCGCCGGCTGGACGGCGAGCGCATGCTCGACGACCCGCTCTTCGCGGAGCCCCCCGCCGAGGAGGACGTCGCCCTGGCCGGGACGCTGCTCGCCAGCAAGAGCCCGGAGGAACTCGCCGCCCTCCTGGCCCGCGTCTACCGCACCCGCCTGCCGGCCCCCGAGGAGGTCGGCGATCCGGGAGAGGGCCGAGCCCCGCGGGGTGAGCGTCCGCCCTACGACCCGATGGACGGCGAGCGGATCGCCGCCATGGGGCCGGCGGTCTGGTTCCGGCTCAATCTCGGCCGCCGCGACAACGCCGATCCCCGCCGGCTCCTGCCGATGCTGACCCGCAGGGGCGGCGTCGGGCGCGAGGAGATCGGGGCGATCCGGATCTTCGACCGCGAGACCAAGTTCGAGGTGCGCGGCAACGCGGCAGCGCGCTTCGCCGAGGCCTTCGCCCGCAACGGCTCGCCGGAGATCCAGATCGAGGCGCTGGTGGGCGATACCGGACCGGCCGAACGCCAGGGCCGTCCCGACAGCCCGAAGGGCTTCGCGAGCCCGCGGGCCGGCAAGCATCAGCGCAAGGCGGAGCGCTCCGGACCGCGCACCGAGCCCAAGCCCGGCCGACACACGGGCCGGGGCTGAGACCGAAGGCCTCGCCGACGCCGGCCTCGCCCGGACGGGCAGGGGCTCCCAGGGGCACGCGTCGGTGCCGAATACGGGCGCGTTCCCTCCCTCCTCTACGGGGGAGGGAGCGCGTGGTGGCGATGGACTGGACACCCGTCGACCGGGCGATACCCCTGAGGGCTAAGTTGGAAGCCGATCGCACGCGCGGCGGCGGGCGGCTCAGAAGACGCTCTTCACCGCTTCGCCGAGGGCGTCGACGCTCTCCTTCAGCTTGCGTCCGGCGGGCGCCAGGGACGGGAGCTTGATCCCGAGCACCTCGGTCTCCTCCGGCTCGGCGGCCTCCGCCTGCGCGACGGTGGCGGGCGCGGGGCGCTTGGCCTTCTCGGCCGTCTTCACCGGCGGCGACGGCTTGGCGGCGACGATTTTCGGCGCCGGTTTCGCCGGTGCCGCCGCGGCGACCGGCTTCGGCGCGGGCGGAGCGGCCGGCTCGACCAACGCGCGGGCCCGCACCGTCTCGGCGGGGCGGGGCGGCAGGAGCGCGGCCGTGCGGGCGGGCGGAAGCGGCACCACCTGCCGGCTCGCCGCGACCGGCACCACCGGCGTCGGTGTCGGGATCCGCCGGGTCGGCGGTTCGGCGACGTCCGCGGCCTTGGCGCGCGGTGACGGCGCGATCGGCGCGGCCGCCGGGGTGAATCCGTCGGACAGGGAGGCCATGCGCGGGGCCTGCGCCACCGGCACCGCCGATTGCGTGTCCGCGGGCTTGGCCCCGACGGCACCGGCCATGGCGGGCAGCCCGTCCTTCAGATCGGGCCAGTCGGCGGCACGGCCGCCTGCGGCGACGGTGGCGACCTTGACCGGAGTCGGCGCCGCGAGACCAGCCATCAGCGTCGAGGCGGCGACCCCGAAGCCGCCGAGCACGCCGAGGCCGGCCAGCCCGAACAGCAGCACGCGGAGGTCGCGTCCGCGCCGGGGCGGGGCCACCGGATATCGCGTCTCTCGGGTCTCGGAGGGGTCCAGGGCGAGATCGATCATGGTCCGGGGGCTCTGACACGATGCACGACGTGCGCGACCGGGCTCCCCTCGACCGGTCGCCTGCCTCGGCTGATCCGGAGGCAGTTCGACTCTGCCACCAGTAGAGGAGCCGCAATACGGCGCAAAGATGTCGGTCCGACTTGTCGCCGCGCCCATTCGAAGGGCCGCTATCCACAGGATATGCTTGGGCTGCTTAACAATCCGTCATCCGGACCGCCGTCCGGTCTCGACCGCATGGACTTCGACAGCGTGCCCGTTATGGATCTGGGCGTGGATGCACGACCGACCCACCTCCCGATGCGGGACGCGCCCGAAACCGATGCCCGCCGGGCCGGACGCTGGCCCTGGGCCGTGTGGTCGACGCGGGCGCGGCTCGTGGCCGTGGTCCTGCTCATCGACGCGGTGGCGGCCCTGGTCTCCTGCGGCGTGATCGTGCTCAACGCCCGGACGGCGGTGCGGGTCGAGACCCGGGCCTCACTGGCGACCGTCGAGTCCCTGGTCGCGGACACGATCCGCCTGTCCGAGACGACCCCGCCCGAGACGCTGCTCCAGACCCTCGACCTGCGCTTCAAGGTGCTGCGGCACGTCCGGGTCGCCGTTCTCGACAATGCCGGCGAGCGCGTGGGCCGTTCGGCTCCGCCCCATCGCTCCACCCGCGAGGCGCCGCGCTGGTTCGCCGACCTGATCAGGCCGCCGATCGAGCGCCACACCCTTCCGATCACGGTGAACGGGCAGCAACTCGGCACGGCGCAGATCACCACGCAGCCCCTCGACGAGATCGACGAGATCTGGGGCTATGCCCGGGCGCTGTCGCTGACCACCGCGGCCATCAACGCCGCGATGCTGATCGCCCTCTACGGCGCCCTCGGCCGTATCCTGGCGCCGTTGCGGCGGCTCGGGGCCGGCCTGACGCAGCTGGAGCACCACGACTACACCGCGCGCCTGGCGCCACCCGGCGCCCGGGAACTCGCGGTCATCGCCGAGCGCTTCAACAAGGTGGCCGCGGCTCTGAGCGACGTGCGCGCCGCCAACGGACGCCTCAACCGGCAGCTGCTCACCGCGCAGGACGACGAGCGCCGCCGCACCGCCCTCGAACTGCACGACGAGTTCGGCCCCTGCCTGTTCGCCCTGGAGGCGAACGCCGCCTCGATCGCACGGATCGCTTCGGGGCCGACCGAGCCCAGCCGCGAGAAGCTCGCGACCCGGGCGGCCGAGATCAGCGCCATCGTCGCCCAGGTCCAGACCGTCAACCGCGAATTGCTGAACCGCCTGCGGCCGCACGGGCTCGGGCAGGCGCCGCTGGCCACCTGCCTCGACCTGCTCCTGCGCGGCTTCGGGCAACGCCATCCCGGCCTCGAGTGCGTCGGTCGGTTCGACGGCCTGGCGCGCGGCTACGGCGACCTCGTGGACCTCACCGTGTTCCGCTGCGTGCAGGAGAGCGCCACCAACGCCGTGCGACACGGCGCCGCCACCCGGGTCGAGGCCGAGGCCGCGGAGGCCGCGGGCCGGCTGACCGTGACGATCCGCGACAACGGCACCGGCATCCCGCCCGAGCACGGCACCGGGCTCGGGCTGTCCGGCATGCGCGAACGCGTCGAGGCGCTGGACGGCACCTTCACCCTTGACAATGCCGGTCCCGGCGCAATCGTCCGCATCTCCATCCCCGTTCCGCCGGACCGGGGCGACGACAACGACGCGCCGAGCGCATGAACGCCATCGCCTCCCAGATCGACATCGCCGCGACCCGTCTGCCCGTCCTGGTGATCGACGATCACCCGATCGTCCTCCAGGGCTGTCGCCGGGTCCTGGAGGATGCCGGCGTTGAGACCATCGCGGAGGCGACCACGGTGGTCGGCGGCTACCGGGTCTTCCACCGGCTCCGGCCGCCGGTCGTGATCTGCGACCTGACCTTCCAGGGCAGTGGCATGGCCGGCCTCGGCTTGATCCGCCGCATCCGGGCGGTCGCCCCGGAGACGCGAATCCTGGTCTTCAGCATGCACAACGATCCGGTGATCGTCGCCCGCGCCCTCGAGGCCGGGGCGCTCGGCTACGTCCTGAAGGACCATGCCTCGGCGGAGCTGTTCGAGGCGTTCGGCAAGGTCCGGATCGGCGAGGTCTACCTCGACCGGCGGCTCGCCACCGAGGTGGCGATGCTGCGCGCCGATGCCCGCCGCACCCCGGAATCGCAGCTGACCCCGCGCGAGCAGCAGATCCTCGCCCGCCTCGCCCAGGGGCGCTCCTACGGCGCCATCGCGACCGATTTGTCCGTGAGCTACAAGACCGTGACCAATGCCTGCTCGCAGATGCGGCAGAAGCTCGGCGTCCGCACCCTGGCCGAACTGATCCACGTCGCCGTCACCCACGCACAGCGGCAGGGCTAGCATGGCCGGAGGTGACGTGCAGGGCGCGGGCGGACCGGGATCGTTCTCCCGGGCGGCATGGGCGCGCAACGAAGCCGCCTACGAGGCGATCCGGTCGATGCCGTTCAACGCCGAACTGGCCGCCGGCACGCTGCGTCAGGACCGGTTCCGCCACTACATCGTGCAGGACGCACATTACCTGATCGGCTTTGGCCGGGCGCTCAGCCTCGCCGCCGCGAAGGCACCGGATCCCGAGGGGATCGTGCAGTTCGCCAAAGCCGCGCAGGAGGCCATCGTGGTGGAGCGCGCCCTCCATGGCGGCTTCTTCCGCGATTACGGCATCGGACCCGAGACGTTTTCGGCCACGCCGCTGACGCCAGCCTGCGACCACTACGTCTGTTACCTGCTGGCCACGGCCTATGCCGAGCCCTTCGAGGTCGTCTGCGCCGCCCTGCTGCCGTGCTTCTGGATCTACAAGGCGGTGGGCGACGACATCTTCGCCCGCGCGGCGCCCGACAACCCGTACCGGGCCTGGATCGACACCTATGCGGGTGCCGAGTTCGCCGAGGCGGTCGCCGCCATGATCGCCGCCACCGACCGGGCGGCACGGGGTGTCTCGGCCGATATCGAGGCGCGCATGCACCGGGCCTTCGCGCAGGCGACCCGCTTGGAATGGATGTTCTGGGACAGCGCCTATCGCGACGCGGCCTGGCCCCTGTGATGCGCCGGGCCCGTCCGTGACCGGACCGCCGGGCCCGCGCCGCCGCGACCTCGTCGCCGCCGCGGCCGCGGCCGCCGCCCTCTGGCCGCCCCTCGCGCTGGCGGCGGATACGCCGGGCCCGATTCCGGAAGACCGGCCGGTCCGGATCGCCATGCTGCTCTATCCCGGCCTGACCGCCCTCGACCTCGTCGGGCCGCAGGCGCTGCTCGCCGGGCTGGCCTCGGGCAGCCTGCACCTCGTCGCCGAGACCGCCGGTCCGGTGGCGAGCGATACCGGCCTCGCGCTGATGGCGACCGATACGTTCGAGACCTGCCCGCAGGATCTCGACGTCCTGTTCGTGCCCGGGGGCGACGGCACGCCGGCGCAGATGCGCAACGACCGGCTGCTGGCCTTCCTGACCGGGCGCGCCGCCCGGGCCGCCTGGGTGACGAGCGTCTGTACCGGATCGCTGATCCTGGGGGCCGCCGGCCTGCTGCGCGGCTACCGGGCCACCTCCCATTGGTGCGTGCGCGACGCGGTGCTGCCGCTCCTCGGCGCCGAGCCGGTGGCGGAGCGCGTCGTCGTCGACCGCAACCGCGTCACCGGGGCCGGGATCTCGGCCGGGCTCGATCTCGGTCTGGTGCTCGCCGCCCGCCTGCGCGGGGACACCTACGCCCGCACCGCGCAGCTGGTGGCCGAATACGCACCGGAACCGCCGTTTCACGCCGGCACCCCCGCCGGGGCCGGGCCGGCGGTGGTGCGGGCGGCGGACGCGATCCTGGCGCCCCTGGTGGCCGGGGCCAGAGCGGCGGCGCGGCGCTGAGGCCACCCACGCGGGCGATGCAGCGCGGCCACGCCCGGCGTCGACATGCGTTCCCGTCCTTGACGGCACCAGTCCCCCGGCCGAACTGTGCGGTGCAAGATCCGCCGGAGCCGCCATGTCCCTGATCGCACGCCTGCGCGCCTACGCGGCCGAGGCTCTCGGCGTCGGCACGCACGAGGCCGTGGACGACACCCATCTCGCCGCCACCGCGCTCCTCGTCCACGTGGCGCGGGTCGACGGGATCCTGGCCCCCTCCGAGAGCGAGCGCCTGTCCCGCCTGGTCGAGGGCCACTACGCCGACGGTCCGGATGCGGCGCGGGCGCTGATCGCGCGCGCGGCCACCATGGATTCCGAGACCCGCGACGTGGTGAGCCTCGTGGAGATGATCCCCCACGAGGCCAACACGGCCGAGCGCCAGGAACTCCTGACCATGGCGTGGTCGGTCGCGGCCGCGGACGGACGGGTCGACGAGTTCGAGGAGGCCCTGGTCGAGCGGCTCGGCCGCCTGCTCGGCTTCGACGACGGCGCCATCGCGGCCGCGCGCCGAACCGGACAACAGGGGGCGGGGATTGCGTAAGCGGCGGGCCGGGCGATGATCGCAAGCCTGGCGCTGATCCTGTTGGCGCAACTCCTGGGTGAAGCCATTGCCCGCGGCGCGGGTGTCCCGATCCCCGGACCGGTGATCGGCATGGGGCTGATGTTCGCCTTCCTGCTGCTGCGCGACACGGCGCGGATCGGCCTGCCGCGCTACCTTCCGAAGGCGCTCACCGACGGCACCCTGGAGACGACGGCGCGGGGTCTTCTGATGAACCTGTCGCTGATGTTCGTACCGGCCGGCGTGGGCGTCGTCGGCCGCCTGGACCTGCTGCGGGCGCAGGGCCCGAAGCTCGCCATCGTGCTGGTGATCTCGACGGCGCTGTCGCTCCTCGTCACCGTGCTGGTGTTCCGCGCGGTCGCCGCCCTGGTGGAGCCCCCCGGGACGGACGGGGAGCCCTGACCGTGGGCGGCGACTTCTCCCTCTGGGTCTATCTCGCCAAGACGCCGCTGCTCTGGCTCACGGTGACGCTGACCGCCTACGTCCTGGCCGATCGGATCGCCGCCGCCACCGGGCGGCACCCGATCGCCAATCCGGTGCTGATCACGGTGACCCTGGTCGGCGGGATCCTGGCGGCGACGGGGACGCCGTATCCGGTCTATTTCGAGGGCGCACAGTTCGTCCATTTTCTGCTCGGCCCCGCCACCGTCGTGCTGGCCATGCCGCTCTACGAGCGGCGCGCCACCGTGAGGCGCGCGCTGATCCCCATGCTCACGGCTCTGGCCGCCGGGGCGGCCACGACGCTCGCCGTCGTGATCGGGCTGGCGCGGCTGCTCGACATCCCGCAGCCGATCCTGGTCTCCCTCGCGCCGAAATCGGTGACCTCGGGCGTGGCCATGGGGATCGCGGAGGCCCTCGGCGGCGATCCGACCCTCACGGCGATCCTGGTGATCCTCACCGGCATCATCGGGGCGATCCTGGTGACGCCGATGATGAACGCCCTGGGAATCCGCGACATGCGCGCCCGCGGCTTCGCGGCCGGGCTCGCCGCCCATGGTATCGGCACCGCGCGCGCCTTTCAGGTGAGCGAGGTGGCCGGTACCTTCGCGGGTATCGCCATGGGGCTCAACGCCTTCCTGACGGCGATCCTCGCCCCCCTGGCGCTGCACCTGCTGTTCTAGCGCATCGCCTCCAACCGTCCCCGGCGCCGATGCGGCTTTCGAGACGGAGCACTGGCTCTCGTCTTGAATCGTCGTTGACGGCGAATCAGAATTCTAGGTAGAAAAGGCTGTGAGATAAATCGCGTACTAGTTGTGTCTCCGGGCTGGCTGCGGAACGCTGTCGGCGGAGGCACACGAAGGTACGGATGCAGCCCTGTCGCTCAGCGCCAGGACGGAGGAGACGGCCATGCCGACCACGTCGCCGAGTGTCGAGCTCGCCTCGAAGATCCTCAGCGCTTACGTCACGCGGAACAGCGTGCCCGCGGACCTCCTGCCGGATCTACTCACCACGGTCCACAGCTCGCTCCTGGCCCTGGACCGCCCGATGCCGCCGCCGGTCAGGCGTCCGACCGAGGCGCAGATCCGGGCCTCGATCCGGCCCGACGCGCTCGTCAGTTTCGAGGACGGGAAACCCTACAAGACCCTGCGGCGCCACCTGACCCTCCGCGGGCTCTCGCCGGAGGCCTACAAGGCCAAATGGGGCCTGCCGGTCAATTACCCGCTGGTCTCGGCCGATTACAGCGCCCGCCGCTCGGATATCTCGCGCCAGATCGGACGCAACCAGCGGCTTCAGATCAAGGTCGCATCGGGCGCCGTCGAGACCTCCTGGATCAGCAGCGCCACGAGCCCCGACCACCCGGTCTGATGGGAGGCGCCCACGCCCCGGCCGGTATCACCGTCGTAATACTCGTAGAACAGGACGAGATCGCGGAAATGCGGGTCGTCCTGTTCGAGCCGGCTGTCCCCGTAGACCGGCCGGCGCCCGACCGGACCGCGGGTCGAGAGGCCGATCAGGCGCCGTGACAGCGCGACGGCGATCTCGCGCAGGGCGTAGCTCCGTCCCGAGCCCGTGGGCGCCTCGACCCGGAAATCCGGGCCGTAATAATCGTGGAAGCGGTTCAGGGCGGCGATGAGCAGGTAGTTGACCGGCATCCAGACCGGCCCGCGCCAGTTCGAATTGCCGCCGAACAGACGGGAGCGCGATTCCGCGGGCTCATAGGCGAGGCCGAGATCGCGGCCGTTCCACGTGAAGCAGAAGGGTGTGTCGGCGTAGGCGCGGGAGACCGCGCGCAGGCCGTGATCCGAGAGGAATTCTCCGGGGTCGAGGGCCCGGCGCAGCAAAGCCTTCAGCCTGTGGCCGCGCAGCAGCGAGAGCAGGGCGGTCTGGCCCTGGCCGGGCTCGTTCCAGCGCGACACCAGGGCCGCGAGGTCCGGGCGGTTTTCCAGGAAGAACCGCATCCGGTCGCGCAGGGCGGGCAGCTTGTCCAGGTCGTGCTCGCTGATCGTCGCCACCGCGAAGATCGGGATCAGCCCGACCAGGGTGCGCGCCCGGATCGGGAGGCGCGCGCCCTCCCGGGTCTCGATGACGTCGTAGAAGAAGCCGTCCGCCTCGTCCCAGACCCCGTCGCCCGTCGCGGCGGCGATCAGGAGGAAATGCTCGAAGAATTTCTCCGCCAGATCCTCGTAGGTCGGGTCCCGGAGCGCCAGCTCGATGGCGATGCGCATCAGGGTGAGCGCGTAGGCGGCCATCCAGGCGGTGGCGTCGGACTGGGTGAGGGTCGCCCCGTCGCCGATCGGCTTCGACCGGTCGAAGATGCCGATATTGTCGAGGCCGAGGAAGCCGCCCTGGAACAGGTTGCGGTCGTCGGCATCCTTGCGGTTGACCCACCAGGTGAAGTTCAGGGTCAGCTTGTTGAAGACGCGCTTAAGGAACACGTGGTCCGGCGTGCCGGTGAGGGCCCGGTCCAGCTCGAACACCCGCCATGCGGCCAGCGCGTGGACCGGCGGGTTGGCGTCCCCGAACCCCCATTCGTAGGCCGGCAGCGCCGCGTTCGGGTGGGCATAGGCCTCGTCGACCAGGAGCAGGAGCTGGTTCTTGGCGAAGTCGGGATCGATCAGCGCGAAGACGATCGCCTGGAGGGCGAGGTCCCAGGAGGCGAACCAGGGATATTCCCAGGCATCCGGCATCGAGATGATGTCGTTGGCGCGCAGATGCGCCCAGTCGGCGTTGCGGCCGCGCCGGCGCTCGGGGGCGGGGGGCGGCTGGGCCGGATCGCCCGCCAGCCACTCGCGCACGTCGTAATGGTAGAGCTGCTTCGACCACAGCATGCCGGCAAGCGCCTGCCGTTGGACGAGGCGCATCTCGGGATCGGCGATCGGGGCCTGGAGGGCCGCGTAGAAGGCGTCCGCTTCCGCCTCACGCGTCGCAAAGACGGCGTCGAAATTCGCGAAGGGCTCCCCCGGCGCGGTCTCAGGCCGCAGGCGCAGGCGCAGGGTGCGGGACTCGCCGGGGCCGAGATGCAGGGCGTAGCGGGCCGCGCATTTGGTGCCGGAGAGCCGGTTGACCGCGGCTCCGTCGCCGCCGACCACGCAGCGGTCGATGCCGTCCTTGTAGAAGCCCTCGGCCGGGCCCGCGCCGAACAGGCGGTGCGTGTTGGTCTCGTTCTCGGTGAACAGCAACTCCGCCGCGCCCTCGGCGAAGAAGCGCATCGGCGCCATCTCGGGATGGCGCGCCCAGGCCGAGCCGTCGGCGCCGGCCGTCAGCTCCGGCTTCGCGGCGCCCGGTTTCCAGGACCAGACGTTGCGGGCCCAGAGCTGCGGCAGCAGGGTCAGATCCGCCGCCTCCGGCCCGCGGTTGGTGGCGGTGACCCGCATCAGGATGTCGTCGGGCGCCGCCTTGGCGTAGGCGATTTCGACGTCGAAATAGCGGCCCGCGTCGAACAGGCCGGTCTCGAGCAGCTCGAATTCCGGCTCGTCGAGGCCGCGGCGGGCATTCTCCGCGACCAGGCGATCATAGGGAAACGCGGCCTGCGGATACTTGTACAGCATCCGCATGAAGGCGTGGGTCGGGAGGCCGTCGAGGTAGTAGTAGAGTTCCTTGACGTCCTCGCCGTGGTTGCCCTCCTGATTGGTCAGGCCGAACAGGCGCTCCTTCAGGATCGGGTCGCGGCCGTTCCACAGGGCGAGCGACAGGCACCAGTTCAGGTGCCGGTCGCCGAAGCCGCCGATCCCGTCTTCGCCCCAGCGATAGGCCCGGGAGCGGGCATGGTCGTGGGGCAGGTAGTCCCAGGCGTCGCCGCCCGGGCTGTAATCCTCCCGGACGGTGCCCCATTGCCGGTCGCTGAGATACGGCCCCCAGCGGCGCCAGGCCGGGTCCGCGCGCGCGGCGGCGAGCCGGAGGCCCTCGGCGGTCTCGAAAAGGCTGTTCGGCACGCCGTTGGGCTCTGTCATCGGCTCGCGGATCCCGGCACTCGTCCGCCGGATAGTGCCGTGCGGCGCCCGGGGAAAGTCAACGGTGCCGCCGGACCGACGCGTCGGCCCCAGGATCCGCGGATCCCACCCTCATGCGGACGCAGCAGCGTCGATCAGGCGGACCCCGTCCGTGGCGGCATCGATGCGGAGCCGCGTATAATCGCGGATCGCGGCGTGGCGGGTGCGCAGCGGCGCGGGATGGGTCGCGGTCACCACCACCACGGCCGCGCCCGCCGCCTCGGCGGCCTCGATGCCGGCCGGGGCGTCCTCGAAGATCAGGCTATCCGCCGCCGCGACGCCGAGCCGCTCGGCCGCCTGCCGGAAGCAATCCGGTGCCGGCTTGCCGCGGGTCACGTCCTCGGCGGCGACCATGAGGGCCGGCACCGGCAGGCCGGCGGCCGCGAGGCGGCGCTCCGCCAGCGCCCGGGGCGCGGAGGTCACGATCGCCCAGCGGGACTGCGGCAGCGCCGCGACGAGCGCCCGCGCGCCCGGGATCTCGGTAACGTCGCCGACATCGTCCATTTCGGCGCGGGCGATCGCGGCGGCCTCGGCCTCGGGATCGACCCCCGGCAGGCCGAGACGGCGGATCGTCTCCACCGAACGGACCCCGTGGATCGTGGGCAGGAAGCGCGCGACGTCGAGGCTGTGGGCCAGGGCCCAGCGGGACCAGACCCGCTCCGCCGAGGCGATCGAGCTGATCAGCGTGCCGTCCATGTCGAACAGGAACGCCGCGAAACGGCGCGTCGGGAGGCGAGTGTCGGTCATGCGGGACGGCTACCGGGGCTCCGTGCCCCCCGCAATCCGGCCGCGCGCAGGGGCGGGTCCCGTTTCGGTCTCCGATCCCGGAGCGGGCCGCCGAGGGCGCCCGCTTCACGGGCCCTCGGCTTTGGTGTAGCGCGGGGGCAACCCCGGGTCCGTGACGGCCCCGCAACCCTGAACACCGCCCGCCCCATGCCGAGCCGCATCGACGCCACCTTCGCCCGCGCCCGCGCGGAGCACCGGGCCGTTCTCGTCACCTACGTGATGGCGGGCGACCCCGATCCCGCGACCTCCCTGGAGGTCCTGAAGGCCCTGCCGGGGGCGGGCGCCGACATCCTCGAATTCGGGCTGCCCTTCACCGATCCGATGGCCGACGGCCCGGCGATCCAGGCGGCGGGCCTGCGGGCTCTGAAGGCGGGTCAGACCGTCGCCGGCACCCTGGACCTCGTGCGCCGGTTCCGCGCCGGGAACGACACCACACCCATCGTGCTGATGGGCTACTACAATCCGATCCACACCTACGGTGTCGCGCGCTTCCTGGACGACGCCGTCGCGGCTGAGGTGGACGGCCTGATCGTGGTCGACCTGCCGCCCGAGGAGGATTCCGAGCTGTGCCTCCCGGCACTCGCCAAGGGGATCGCCTTCATCCGCCTCGCGACGCCCACCACGGACGAGCGGCGCCTGCCGGCGGTGCTCGCGAACACGGCGGGCTTCGTCTACTACGTGTCGATCACCGGCGTCACCGGCACGGCGACGCCGGATTTCGGCAAGGTCTCGGAGGCGGTGGCGCGCATCCGCCGTCACACCGATCTGCCGGTCGTCGTCGGCTTCGGCGTCAGGACCGGTGCCCATGCCGCCGCGATCGCCCGGGGTGCCGACGGCGTGGTGGTGGGCTCGGCCCTGGTGGACGCGCTCGTGCGGTCCCTCGATGCCGAGGGCCGGGCGGGGGCCGGGACCGTTCCGGCGGTGGCGGAGCTGGTGCGGGAGCTCGCCGAGGGCGTGCGGTCTGCCGGCGTCGAGCGGGCGGCCTGAGCGGCGTCTGCGGCAGACCCTGGCGGCGGCGCGCGCGCCACCTGATATCAGCACGGGCTTGAAGCGGACGGACGCGTGGCGATGGTCGAACCGATGAACTGGATCTCGGAGGTGGTGCGCCCCCGGATCAAGACCCTGTTCAAGCGCGAGACGCCCGAGAACCTCTGGGTCAAATGTCCCGATACCGGGCAGATGGTCTTCCACAAAGAGGTGGAGGCCAACCACTGGGTCATTCCGGGCTCCGAGCATCACCTGAAGATGAGCGCCCAGGCGCGCCTCAAGATGATGTTCGACGAGGGCACCTGGATCGACGTGGCGTTGCCCGAGGCCGCCGTCGATCCCCTGAAGTTCCGTGACGAGAAGCGCTACGTCGACCGGCTCAAGGAGGCCCGCGCCAAGACCGGGATGCAGGACGCGTTCAAGATCGGCTTCGGCCGGGTCGGCGGCCTGCCGATGACGCTCGCCGCACAGGAATTCGGCTTCATGGCCGGGTCGCTGGGCATGGCGGCCGGCGAGGCCTTCGTGCGCGGCGCCGAGACGGCGCTGGAGAAGCGCACGCCCTACGTGCTGTTCGCGGCCTCCGGCGGCGCGCGCATGCAGGAGGGCATTCTGTCGCTGATGCAGATGCCCCGGACCACCGTGGCGGTGCGGCGGCTCAACGCCGCGCGCCTGCCCTACATCGTGGTGCTGACCAACCCGACCACGGGCGGCGTCACCGCCTCCTACGCCATGCTGGGCGACGTGCACCTCGCCGAGCCCGGCGCGCTGATCTGCTTTGCCGGCCCCCGGGTGATCGAGCAGACCATCCGGGAGAAGCTGCCGGACGGGTTCCAGCGGGCGGAGTACCTGCGCGAGCACGGCATGGTCGATCAGGTGGTTCATCGCCACCAGCTCAAGGAGACGATCGCCCGCCTGTGCGGCCTCCTGACCAACGTCGCCGAACCGGTCGCGCCGGTCTCGGCCGCCGAGGCGGCTTGAGCCCGACGCGATGGCCTCCTCCGATGCCCTGATGGCGCGATTCCTCGCCCTGCACCCGCGCACGATCGACCTGTCGCTGGGCCGGATCGAGCGGTTGCTCGCGCGGCTCAACCATCCGGAGCGGCGGCTGCCGCCGGTGATCCACGTCGCCGGGACCAACGGCAAGGGCTCGACCATCGCGTTCATGCGGGCGATCCTCGAAGCGGGCGGACTGGCGGCGCATGTCTACACCTCGCCGCACCTGGTCCGGTTCCACGAGCGGATCCGCATCGGCGGGATCGGCGGCGGGCAATTCGTCGACGAGGATCGCCTCGCGGACGCGTTCGCGCGCTGCGAGACCGCCAATGCTGGCGAGCCGATCACGATGTTCGAGATCACCACGGCGGCGGCGCTGGTGCTGTTCTCGGAGAGCCCGGCCGACGTCCTGCTGCTCGAGGTCGGCCTCGGCGGCCGGCTCGACGCCACCAACGTGATCGCGGAGCCCGCCTGTGCGGTGGTCACGCCCATCGGCCGCGACCATGCCGAGTATCTCGGCGATACGGTCGAATCGGTGGCCACCGAGAAGGCTGGGATCTTCAAGCGCGGCTGCCCGGCGGTGATCGCCGCCCAGGATTATGCCGAGGCCGACGCCGTGCTGTGCCGGCGCGCCGAGGCCGTGGGGGCCGGCCCGATCCTGGTCGGCAACCAGGATTTCTCCGTCCACGAGGAGCGCGGCCGCCTCGTCTACCAGGACGAGACCGACCTGTTCGACCTGCCGCGGCCGCGGCTCGCCGGCCGGCATCAGCTGGTCAATGCCGGCACGGCGATCACGGCCTTGCGCGCCGCGGGCTTCGGCGACATCGGCACGAAGGCCCTCGAGAAGGGGCTCACCGAGGTCGATTGGCCGGGACGGCTCCAGCGGCTGGGCCGCGGTCGCCTCGCCGGGCAGCTCGATCCGGGCACCGAGCTGTGGCTCGACGGTGGCCACAACATCGACGGCGGCCGCATCCTCGCCGCCGCCATGGCCGATCTCGGCGAGCGCAGCGACGTGCCGCTCGTGCTGATCGTCGGCCTGCTCGGCACCAAGGACGCCGACGGCTTCCTGCGCAACTTCGTCGGATTGGCGCGGGCGCTCATCGCGGTGCCGATCACCGGCACGATGGCCGCGCGTCCCGCCGAGGAGGTCGCCCGGATCGGCGAGGGCGTCGGTCTGTCGACCTACGCGGCACCGAGCATCGAGGCCGCGTTGGCGATGGTGAAGGACATCGCCTTCGAGCGGCCGCCCCGGATCCTGATCTGCGGCTCGCTCTACCTGGCCGGCATGGTCCTCGCGGCCAACGACATGCCGCCGGTCTGACGCCGCCGCACCGGGCCGCGAGCGGCGATTATCAATACTCTCCCTCGACAACTCACGAATTTTTGAGGGTCGGAATTCGAATGTCGTCGATTCGCCGTAATTGGCCGGTCGAAAATGGCCGAACGGTCACGCTTTCCCCCCGCTGTGGCAGACAAGCTACATCCTTGGCGAGGTCGATCGCCTAGTTTCCCGATCGATCGAGCCAATGCTGGGGATCACAGTAATGAAGACGCTTATCACCTCTCTTGCGGCATTCACGGCGCTCACCGCCGCCGCTTCCGCCGCCGACCTTCCGCGCCGCGCTGCCCCGCCGCCGGTGTTCACCCCCGTGCCGGTGTTCACCTGGACCGGCGCCTACTTCGGTATCAACGCCGGCTACGCGTTCGACGCCAGCAGCCGCAGCAACAACAACTCCACCTTCGGCGTCCCGGCCCCCTACGCCACCGCCGGCACCACCGCCACCTTCGGCAACCGCAGCCAGGACGGCTTCTCCGGCGGCGCCCAGATCGGCTACAACTACCAGTTCACCCCGGGCTCGGGCGTGGTCGTCGGCATCGAGGCCGACGCCCAGTACCTCGACTTCGGCCGCAGCCGGAACAACGCCTTCATCAACGGCGCCCTCGCCCCCGGCTACTACGTCACCGACCCGCGCGGCCTGTCGAGCCTCGACTACTTCGGCACCGTGCGCGGCCGCCTCGGCTACGCCTTCGACCGCACCCTCGTGTACGGCACCGGCGGCTTCGCCTACGGCTCGGGCAGCGCCGACCGCTCCTTCGGCGGCTACGCCGGCAACGACAGCTTCCGCACCGGCTACGCGGTCGGCGGCGGCGTCGAATTCGCGCTCCCCACCGAGTCGTTCCTGAACTTCTTCCGCTCCTCGGCCGTGACGCTCAAGGTCGAAGGCCTGTACGTCAACCTCGACCGCAACACCCGCAACCAGGGCGCGTTCGTCATCAACGCCGCCAGCAACTTCCCCGCCGTCTACAGCAGCGGCATCGGCCGCCGCTCCGACGAGTTCGCCGTCGTCCGCGCCGGCCTGAACTACAAGTTCGGCTCGTACTAAGACCGGACGAACGGTCCCGGGCATCGCCCGGGACCGCAGGAAACGGGTCCCGAAATCGAGAAAGCCCGGCCTCGCGGCCGGGCTTTCTCGTCGTGTTCAGTCGGTGCGCTCAGGCGGTCTGGGCGCCGATCCAGCGGGACAGATCGCCCTTGGGGGCGGCGCCGACCTTCTGGTCCACCCGCTCGCCGTTCTTGAACAGCAGCAGCGTCGGGATCGAGCGGATGCCGTACTGGGCGGCGATCTGCGGGTTCTCGTCCACGTTGACCTTGGCGATCTTCACCTTGCCCTGCAGGTCGGTGGCGATCTCCTCGAGCGCCGGGCCGATCTGACGGCAGGGGCCGCACCACTCAGCCCAGAAATCCACCACGACGGGCTCGGCGGACTTGAGAACGTCCTGCTCGAAGCTCGCGTCGGTTACCTTCACCGTCGCCATAACGTCACCTTTCGGAAGTCGCCGCCCGTCGGGCGGCGTCGGACGGGCAGGGGCCCGCGCGGTTCCGTCAGAATTGGCGACGGCCCGCCGCCCGGTCAAGAAGCCGGCTCCGCTGCGAGCGGGATGCCGAACCGCTTGCGCAACCGGCCTGTGCGCTGGCGCATGTGCCGCACCGCCGCCGCGGACAGCAATGGCGCCGCCACGCCTGGTCCGAGGGCGGATCCCGCCGCGGCGCGAAGTGGCTCAAGCCGCGATCCCGGCCCGCGCGAGCGCCGCCGCGATGTCGTCCGAATCAAGCATCCGGATCACCGGGCCCGAGGTCCAGATCAGCATCGGGCGCACCGTCCGGCCGGGATAGATCTGTCCGAGGAGCCGCGCGTAGAGGGCGATCTGGCCGGCCTCGGCGGGGGGCAGCGGCTCGTCCGCCTCCGGCGGGCGCCCGGTCTTGAAGTCGGCGATCCGGACGGCGTCGGCCGTCACCGCGAGCCGGTCGACTCGCCCCTGGACCGTCCGCTCGGTGCCGCCCGCCTGCACGCGCCCGGCGAGGCTGACCTCGGCCCGGGCATCGGGCGCGAAGAGGGGCGCCAGTTCCGGATCGTCGATGATCCGCAGCACCGATCGGACGATCGCGTAGGAGGCAGGGCGGGGCAGCCCGGGCGCCCGCGCCCGCACGAAGGTCAGCCCGGCCGCCTCCCGGCGCGCCGGCTCGACCCGGGGCAGGTGCTGCAGCAGGGCGTGGATCAGGATGCCCCGCCGCCGGGCCTGGGCGTCGGCGAGGCGCGGCGGCGGCACCCGGGCGCCGTCCGCGGCCTGGAGCGCCCCCGACGGATTCAGCGGCGCGACCTCCGGCTCCGGCGGCACGGGGCTGCGCAGCCAGCCGGGCTCCGGATCCCGGGGGGCGGGCGGGGGCGGGGTCTCGCGTGCGCGGGCCGCCTCCTCACCCTCCTGCCACAGGGTCGCCGGCCCGTAGGACTGCTCCACGATCCTGCCCGCCCCGAGCGTCGCTTCGAGGCCGGCCCGGATCATCCGGCACCACGCCGTCTCGGTCTCGCGCTCGTGGCCCCGGAAGGGCGCCACGATCAGGCGGTCGGCGGCCCGGGTCATGGCCACATAGAGCAGGCGGTTGTGCTCCTGCCGCGTCCGGGCGAGCAAGGCCGCGCGGGCCGCCTCGGTGGCGGCACAATCCTGCGTCTTGCCGCTCGACCAGACCGGCGGCACGGCGGCACCCGGCTCAGGCAGCGGCAGGAGCGGCGGATCGTTGCGGCCGAGGGGTTCGCAGCCGTCGAGGATCACCACGACCGGCGCCTCCAGGCCCTTGGCGCCGTGGACCGTCATGACCCGGACCTCGTCGCGCCCCGAATCCAGGTCGCGCTTGACCGTGTGCCCGGCCTCGGCCCCGACATAGCGGGCCAGGAAGCCACCCAGCGATGGGGCATCCTCGCCGGACTCGGCCAGGGCGGCGGCGGCCAGGAACACGTCGATGGCGTCGCCCGCCTCGCCCCCGAGCCGGGCGACCAGCTTGGCCCGTCCGCCCAGGGGGCCGAGGAGCCGCGCATAGAAGCCGAACGGGCCGTGGCTGCCCGCCAGCGCAATCCATTCCGACAGGGCCGCGATCCCCCGGGCCGCCGCCGGATCGCCGGAGGCGGCATGGCGGTGCAGGGCGTCCTCCAGGGTCTCCGACAGGTCCCGGCGGGCGGCGATCCGGACCAGATCCGTGTCGGTCAGCCCGACGAGCGGCGTCTTGAGCGCGGTGGCGAGGGTCAGGTCGTCGGCCGGCAGGAGCCCCGCCCGGCCGGCGGCCACGAGGTCGGCCACCGCGATATGGGCCGAGACCTCCAGCCGGTCCTGCCCGGCCACCGGCACGCCGAGGCCCTTCAGGGCGCGGATCACCTCCTCGAAGGCCGGCCCACGCTTGCGGACCAGGATCAGCACGTCCCCGGGGCGCCAGACCCGGCCCGTGGCGTCGCCCCCGGTGATCCAGCTCCGCACCGCCTGCGCCACCCGGCGGGCGGTGACGATGGCCGGCGCGCTGGTCTCCGGCGCGTCCACCGGGGCGGTCCAGGCGTCGGGCTCGGCCGCTGGCTCCGGCTCGGCGATCGGCCACAGCTCCACGGCCCCCGGCGCCCCCGGGCGGGCGCTGGCATGCACGGTCCGGCGCACCGTATCCTCGAAGGACAGGCCCTCGTTGTGCGCGTCTAGGGCGAAGACCGCGTCGACCGCCCGGAGAACCAGGCTCGTCGAGCGGAACGACAGGGTCAGCGGCACATCCTCGAAGGTCAGGCCGGCCGCGCGCGAATCCGCGATCCAGGCCGCCCGGGTCAGGGCGAATTCCCGCGGCTCCGCGCCCTGGAAACCGTAGATCGACTGCTTCGGGTCGCCCACCGCGAAGCGGGTGCGGCCGCCGGTGCGCGCGCCCTCGCCGGCGGTGAATTCCTGGGTGATCGCCCGCAGGATCGCCCATTGCTCCGGGTTGGTATCCTGCGCCTCGTCCACCAGGACGTGGTCGATGCCGCGATCCAGCTTGTACAGGACCCAGCCGGCGCCGACCCGGTCGAGCAGATCGAGGGCCTTGTGGATCAGGTCGTCGAAGTCGAGGGCGCCGAGCCGCGCCTTCTGGGCCTCGACCCGGCGGTGGATCTCGGCGGCGAGCTGGAACAGCGCCTGGGTCCGGGCATGGGCCCGGGCGGCGCGCAGGCGGTCGAACAGCGGCTCCAGCCGGTCGCGCTCGGCGATCAGCGCGTCCTTGGCGGCGGCCGGGACGCCCTTGGTGCCGAGGCTGCCATCGGCCTTCGGCTCGTCCTTCTGGGTGAAGAACACGGCCCGGTACAGGGCCAGGGCCTCGGCGCGGTCGGGCAATCCGGCGGCGCGCGCCCGCTCGGATTCCGCGGCCGCGAGGGCGTCGGCCAGTTTCTCGTCATTCGCCTTGCCGGTCCGGAGCGCGGCGATCAGGCCGGCCCGGTCCTCCGGCCGGCAACCGGGGCCGCCCTCCAGGATCGCGGCCTCGATCCCTTCGGCGGTCTCCTCGGCGGGGAGCCCCAGCGCCCCGTGCAGGCGCGCGAAGGCGTGCTCCAGGCCGGCCCTGTCGCCGATGAAGCTCCGCGCCCGCATCGCGGCGCGGATCGCCGTTCGCAGGGCATCGCCCGTGGCTTCGGGGGCGACCCGCGCCAGGGCGGCGCTCAGCGGCGTGTCGCCGTTCGAGACCGCGTCGCCCAGGACGTTGGCCATCTCGATCTCGAAGATCTCCCGGGCCTTGGTCTCGTCGAGCACCACGAACCGGGCCGGGACGTTCGCCTCGAACGGGAACATGTGCAGCAGCCGCTCGCACAGGGCGTGCAGGGTCTCGATCTTCAGGCCGCCCGGGGTCTCGACCGCCCGGGCGAAGAGCCGCCGCGCCATCCGAAGGCGTTCCGCGTCGGCGCGCTCGCCGGTGAGCGCGGCAAGTTCAACCGCGAGGGCGTCGTCGTCGAGGGTCACCCAGCGCCCGAGGAGCCGAAAGACCCGGATCGCCATGTTGGCGGCCGCCGCCTTGGTGAAGGTCAAGCATAGGATCCGCCCGGGCGGGGCGCCGTCGAGCAGCAGCCGGACCACCCGGTCGGTGAGCACCTTGGTCTTGCCGGCGCCGGCATTGGCCGAGACCCAGACGGAGGCGCGCGGATCGGCTGCCCGGCGCTGGTTCGCCTGGGTGAGGGGATCGACGACGAAGGGGGTGATGGCGTGGGTGCGGGCGCTGCTCAACGGTCCGGTCCGGCTCGACTGCCGTCTCTCTCTACAACAGAAACGGCCCGGGGGCCCGCGCAGGGCGTCACACCGGGCGTTGTGGGATTGCCCCGGGCGCGGCGGCGCCGCATGGATGCAGGCGACCCTTCCGCGACGCCGATATACGCCCGTGACCCAGCCGACATCCGAGCCGGCGCGCCCGCCGATCCGCTTCCGCGGCCGCTCCTTCATGGCCACCGTCCTGGCGCCGGTGCCGCCCGTCGCCGACTGGCTCGGCGATCTCGACGCCCTGAACCGGCGCGCGCCCAACTTCTTCGCCGGCCGCCCGGTGATCCTCGATCTCGCGGGCCTGCGGCTGACGCGGGAGGATCTCGATGGCTTGCTGGCGGATCTCGCCGCCCGCAACATCGCCATCCTGGGTGTCGAGGGGGCGCCGCCGGCGCTCCTCGGATCCGGGGCGCCCCCGGCCCTGTCGGGGGGGCGCCCGGCCGGCGAGATCGCCACGCCGGGCGAGGAGGCTGCGCCGGCCGAGGCTCCGCCCAAGGAAACCGTCCGCTCGCTGATCCTCGACGCGCCGGTGCGGTCGGGCCAGACCGTGCTGCATCTCGAAGGCGACGTCACGGTGCTCGGCGCCGTGGCCTCGGGGGCCGAGGTGATCGCGGGCGGCTCGATCCACGTCTACGGCGCCCTGCGCGGCCGGGCGATCGCGGGCGCCGCCGGCAACCCGACCGCGCGGATCTGGTGCCGCCGCTTCGAGCCGGAACTCGTGGCGATCGACGGCCTCTACCGCGCCGCCGATGACCTCGACCCGGCCTTCCGCGGGCAGGCTGTCGAAGTGCGGCTCCTTGAGGATGCGATCAAGCTCAACCTGTTCGAGCGGGGGTGAGCGGAGCATCGAGACCGCCGACCGATCGGCCGCGGCCCAGGGGTCCTTCACCGCGCCCGCCCGGACGGTTTCGCCGTCTGAAGGCCAGCATCCCGACCGTCGGAACGCTGGGCGTCCCAAGCCGTGGACCGGCCGTTCGCACGGGCATAGTGGTCCGAGGTATTACCTCAGCAGCGGGCCTATCATGGCCGCGCTGACCTCGATCAAACCCGACGACACCCTGAAAGGCCGGGTCCAGCATCTGGCCGAGATCCGCCGCCGCGCGCCGCATTGGATCATGCGTGAAGCCATCATGCGGTACGTCGAGCGTGAGGAAAAACGCGAATTGCTGCGGCAGGAAACGTTGAAGGCCTGGGACGACGCCCAGGCGACCGGCCTTCACGCGACAGCCGAGGAGGTCGAGACCTGGCTGGCGAGCTGGGGGACTGAGGTCGAGCTGCCGCCCCCGGAATGCCACACGTAGTCTTCGCCGCCAGGGCACTCCGTGACCGCGAACGGCTCCGGGCGTTCCTGCGTCCAAAGAATCCCCCGGCTGCCAAACGTGCCGGTGAAGCGATTATTCAGGGGGGTGCAGGATCTGCGCGCGCATCCCCGAATGGGCCGGCGGATCGAGGACCTGCCCGAAGAAGACCGGGACTGGCTGATCGATTTCGGGGACAGCAATTATGTGGCCCGCTATCGCATCGACGACGATGTGATCACGATCCTGGCCGTGCGGCATCAGAAGGAGGCGGGTTTTTAGGACCCGTTGCCGCGACCGGTTAAGCCGATCCTTCAGCGCGTTCGTCGGCGGAGCCCGACCCCCAGAGAGTTCACCAGTTCGCGGGCCTTAGATCCCGCGAGTCGCCGAATAAAACTTTCAATCGCAGAGCGCGAGACACGCCACGTTTCAGCTGGTCGCTCATTCTCGCTCTGGGGCCGCCCCGGCGGCATGCTGAACGAGGGCGATCTTGAGAAATGCTCGGCCCGGGAACGGCTTAGGCGATCCCGACGCGGCCCGTCGATACGCCGGGTCGGCGCACGGCCTTGGGAAGATCGCAAGTTGTAGAGTGCGCTCGGTCGCGCCTCCGCCCGCAGCGGAGTGTCCGCCGATACCAGGATCCCGGCAGAATTTGCCGACCGGATCCAAACCTTAACCCTTCGGTAACCATACCCCCCGTCAATGGTCCGGTAAGGACTCTTAACGGGCCGACATGAGCGACACCCTCACCGAGCCGACCGACCCGGAGACCGCCCCCGCGGCGGCTCCTTCCGCGCCCCGGCCGCTCAGCCTGCGCGGGCGGGCCTTCAAGGCCCTGGCCCTCTCCCCCGAGCCGCCGCTCCCCGAGTGGCTCGCGGGCCTCGACGCGGTCCTCAAGCGCTCGCCGACCCTGCTGAAGGGCCGGGCCGTGATCCTGGACTGCGCCCAACTCAACCCCGAGCCGGATGGCCTCGAGATGCTGATGCGTGAGCTCAAGGCCCGCGGCATCGCGGTCCTGGGGATCGAAGGGACCGACCGGGCGGTCGACGCCCTGCCGCCGCTCCTCGTCGACGGGCGCCCGTCCGACCGGGTCGAGATCCCCGCCGTCCCGGCCGAGCCGGCGCCGCAGGTGGTCACCTCGATCACCGTCGAGGGCTCCGTCCGCTCCGGCCAGAGCGTGATCAACCCGACCGGCGACGTCACCGTGATGGGCTCCGTCTCCTCGGGCGCCGAGATCCTGGCCGGCGGCTCGATCCACGTCTACGGCGCCCTGCGCGGACGCGCGATCGCCGGAGCCGCGCGCAACCCGCGCGCACGAATCTACTGCCGCAAGTTCGAACCCGAGTTGCTGGGGATCGACCGCCTCGTGCGGACGGCGGAGGACATGGGCACGGCCCTGCGCGGCAAGGCCGCTCAGGTCTGGCTCGATGGCGGCAACATCCGAATGGCAAGCTTGGACTAGCAAGCTCTGGATCAAGGGAGATCGACGCGTGGCAAAGGTTCTCGTCGTCACATCGGGCAAGGGCGGCGTCGGCAAGACGACGACGACCGCGGCCCTCGGAGCGGCCCTGGCGCAGGGCGGGCAGAGCGTGTGCGTCGTCGATTTCGACGTGGGCCTGCGCAACCTCGACCTGATCATGGGTGCGGAGCGCCGGGTCGTCTACGACCTGATCAACGTGGTCAACGGTGACGCCAAGCTCTCGCAGGCGCTCATCAAGGACAAGCGGGTCGACACCCTGCACCTGCTCCCGGCCTCGCAGACCCGCGACAAGGACGCGCTCACCGATGCGGGCGTCGCCCGGGTCATGGAAGAGCTCCGCGAAAAATTCGACTGGGTGATCTGCGATTCCCCGGCCGGCATCGAGCGGGGCGCCCAGCTCGCGATGCACCACGCCGACGTGGCGGTGGTCGTGACCAACCCCGAGGTCTCCTCGGTGCGCGATTCCGACCGGATCATCGGCCTGCTCGATTCCAAGACGGCCAAGGCCGAGAAGGGCGAGGAGATGGAGAAGCACCTGATCCTCACCCGCTACGACCCGTCCCGGGCCGACCGCGGCGACATGCTCAAGACCGAGGACGTGCTCGACATCCTGTCGATCCCGCTGCTCGCCATCATTCCGGAGAGCCAGGAGGTGCTGCGCGCCTCGAACCTCGGCTGCCCCGTCACCCTCAACAACCCCCTCTGCGCCCCGGCCCGCGCCTATGCCGACGCGGCGCGCCGGCTGAAGGGCGAGGAGGTGCCGATGAGCCTGCCGGTCGAGCGCAAGTCGTTCCTCGACAAGCTGTTCATGCGGAGGGCGGCATGAGCATCCTGGGGATCTTCCAGAAGCGCAATTCCGGCACCGTCGCCCGCGACCGCCTGCAGCTGATCCTCGCCCATGAGCGGGCCGAGTCGGGGCGTCCCGACCTGGTGATGCAGCTCCGCGACGAGATCCTGGCGGTGATCGCCAACCATGTCTCGGTGGAAGCCGACAAGGTGAAGGTCACCCTGGAGCGCGGCGAGGGCGTCTCGACCTTGGGCCTCGACATCGAGCTTCCGCTCGGCGTCTCGGCCAAGCTCGATGCGAAGCTGGCGGCCAAGCTCGCCGAGGTCGCGGCCAACAAGGGGGGCTCGAAGTCGGCCTCCTCCAAGAAGGCCGCTTGAGCCGGGCCGGGATCGGCCCCGCCGGCCTACCAGAGTGCGCGTCGCGCCCGGTCCGCCGGGTGCGGCTTCGCCATGTCGGAGCCTCCGCCGAACCGCGACCCGACCCGTCCGCGCCACGTCTCCGTCGGGGAACCGAACGCCGACGAGCGCCTGCTGGACGCGTCTCGCGCGCAGGTGAAGTCCGGCCGCTGGCCGATGCGCGGCCGGTGACTGCGACGATCACCCACCTCAGGGCCTGACCGGATCCCGCGGGATCAGCCGGAAGCGGGCTGCCCTGTCCGGCTGGGTCGTGACCACCGCCTGCGGCAGCACCGGCTCGTGGTCGTCCAGGACGAGGCGGAACCGGACCAGCAGCAGCGCCAAAGCCAGCACCGCCTCGCTGAGCGCGAATTGCGCGCCGATGCAGACGCGCGGACCGGCGCCGAAGGGTAGATAGGCGAAGCGCGGCGGCGTCGGCGCGCCCGGCAGGAAGCGGCCGGGATCGAAGGCCTCCGGATCCGACCAGAGCGTCCGGTGCCGATGGAGGACCCAGGGGCTCACCATCACGATGTCGTTCTTGTTCACCGGGTGGCCCGCCACGGTGTCGGGGCCGAGGGCCCGGCGGACCACCACGAAGGCTGCCGGGTACAGGCGCAGGGTCTCGTCGATGACCGCGCGGGTCAGCGGCAGCCGCCCGTCGCCCTGGCAGCCGGTCGGGTCGGCGAGATCGGCGCTGCGCGCCTCGGCGGCGACGCGCTCCTGCATCTCCGGGGCCAGCGCCAGCAGGTAGGCGGCCCAGAACAGGGTGCCGGCCGTGGTCTCGTGGCCGGCCAGGATCATCGTGGCGACTTGGTCGCGCAGTTCGGCCGGGGTGAAGGCGGCGCCCGTATCCGGATTGCGCGCCGCTGTGAGCAGATCCAGCAGATCCCCGGAGCCGGCATGGGACCGGTCCGCCTGCTGGCGCGCCGCGATGATGCGGTCGAGGAACGGGATCCAGCGGCGGCGGAAGCGCGCCCGCGCCCAGTCGAGCGGGACCGGCCAACCCGGCGGCGTCACGATGTCGAGCAGGTGCGGCCGGCCCATCCGCACCGCATATTCGGCGATGAACCGGCGCAGCTCGGCGCCGTGCTCGTCCATGCCCACCGAGAACATGGCGCGGCCCGCCACTTCGAGGGCGAGCCGGTAGAAGGCATTGAACAGGTCGACCGGCCCCGCCGCGGCCTCGGCGGCGATGTGATCCAGCCCCTCCGTCACCGCGGCCGCGATGTGGGGCACGAGGCCGTCGATCGCCCGCGGCGTGAAGGCCGGTGCCAGGGTCCGGCGCTGGTGGCGCCACGCCGCGCCCTCGCTGATCAGGAGCCCGTCGCCCAGGATCGGGCGCAGGATCCGGGTCGTGCCGGTGGTGCGCGCGTAGTTCGCCTGATTGTCGACCAGGACCCGGCGGATCGCCTCCGGGTCGTTGAGGACGAAGCTCCACCGGCCGAGCAGGCCCCGGCGGCTCACCGGCTCCTCGTAGGCGCGCCGGGGGAAGCCATCGAGGCCGTTGTCGCGGATCGAGCGCAAATAGGCCGCGATCGGCAGCTCGCGCTCCGGCGGTGCCCGGTGCGGCGGCACCACGCGGGGCAGGCCCGCGAGGCTCGGGGTCGTCCGGGCCTGGGTCACGGTCGCGTCCGAAAGAACGGGCATGGCGCCATCCTGTGCCGGAGACGGGCGGACCTGTAAACCGCCGCGCGCGCCGGTCACGCCGACGTCATTCCGCGGCGGCGCGCAGGCGCGCCTCCGCCTTCTTGAGCGGCAACCGGGCCGGGAACCGCGCGGGATCCGCCTCGGCCGACAGGCTGGCGATCACGCTCGCCTGGGGCAGGGTGGCCGCCGCGACGGCGAGCAGCGTGTCGACGCCGTGCTCCAGATGCTCGTCGACCCGGTCGATCACCAGCACCTCCGGATCGCGCAGGATGGCCCGGGCGAGGCCGATCCGCACGCGGACACGCTCGGTCAGCAATTGCCCGCGATTGCCGACCTGCTTCTCCAGGCCCCGGCGCTGGATCGATCGCTCAAGGTCGAAGGCGCGGAACACCGCCCGCGCCTCCCGTTGGATGATCGCCTCGCCGTGCATCCGGGCCGTGTCGATGCGGCCGAAGAGCAGGTTGTCGAGCACGGTGCTGCGCGGATTGATCCGGTTCGGGTCGTAGGATTCGATGTCGCAGCCATCGTCGCCATGCATGAAGCCCTGGACGACGTTCCGCGCCCCAACGATGCGGTTCTTGAGCGCCTGGTCGAGCAGGCCGAAGCGCATCCGCGGCTCCACGTAGGCGAGGGCCAGGGCCAGGAAGGCCACGCTGTCGGCTTCGCCCAGGCGCCCGTCGCCGGGCAGGCGCGCGAGCCGGCGCAGATAATCCGGAAGGGCGTCCGGGGTGATCAGCGAGAACCGCCGGAACAGCGGGTGGCCGGGCGGAACGTCGGCGAAAATATCCTTGAGGTTGCTGGCGATGGCCACGCCCATGCGGTCGAGTTCGTCGAGGAGCTTGGCCCGCTCGAGGGCGGCGCGGAACAGGGGGGTTCCGGCCAGGCGGTGCGGATCCATCAATGTCGGGTCGCGCGGCACCCCGAACAGCAGGTTCTCCCCCACGGTCGCCTGATCGTTGTAGCTGCCCCGGGCGAAGGGGATCACGAGGTCGGCGAGACCCTTCTGGACGAAGTGGGTGCGCAGGTGCTCCCGGGCCGCGATCATGCGCTGGCCCGCCGGCGTATCGTGGGTGACCGAGCTGAGCGCGCTGAGGCCGAACCGGTAGAGCTCGTCGCCGAGATGGAGCCGGCCGACCAGGTCGAGGAGGCGTTCGTCGAGATCCTCCGCGTTCCGCGCCCCGAGCTGCCGGTAGTCGATCCACGGATCGTCGACGCTGTCGCACGGGTTACCGGTCTTCACCGCCTCGTTGATCCGCGTCTTGCTGAGGTCGAGGCGGCCGGTCCGCAGGGGCCGGATCCGCAGGCCGTAGAGGATGTTGTCGCGTACGGTGCCCGGAAAGAGCACGGGGTCCGGACCGGCGAAGGCGATCCGGTGGGCATGGACGGGGCGCGGCAGGATCGACAGGTCGTGTTCGCCGATCCGGATCGTTCCGTTCGAGGCCGTCTGCAGACCGGCGAGGACGCGGGCGAATTCCTGCGCCACCGGGCCGGGGGGCACCAGGCCGATGCGCTCCGGCAGCCGCATTTCGAAGTCGCCGACCTCGATCGGCGGGCCGCCCTGCGGATCGCGCAGGGCCAGACCCTCGACCTTGAGCGGGCTGCCGAGCGGCGGGGGCGTCTCCTGAAGCTCGGCCTCGCCCGGCCGGAGGCGTTGCGGCCCGAAATGCGCCGCCACGGTCTCGTACTTCACCTCCACGTCGAGGCGCTGCTGGTCCCAGTCGATCAGTTCCTTGAGGGGCGGCGGCAGGTCGCGATAGGCGGCGAGTACAGCCACGAGCTGGCCGATATCGAGTTCGCCCTTCAGGGCGAAGTAGCCGCCGATCGCGTAGAACAGGAACGGGGTGATCTGGGCGAGCAGGTTGTTGAGGTATTTGACCGCGAACTTGCGCCGGTAGATCCGCAGGCGCAGGTCGTAGAGGCTGTAGAGCCGGCCGCCGATCTCCGCCCGCTCCCAGCGGCCGGTATCGTTGATGACCACCGCCGGCAGGCCGTCGAGCACCTCGGCGACGCGGCCGGCGAGGTTGCGCGAGGCGATCTGGCGGCGGCGGCTGAGGCGGATGATCTCGCGCCGCAGCCGCGGGATCACGATCATCTGCACGCCGACCATGCCGCCCGCCGTGAGGCCGAGCCACAGGTTCTGCATCATGATGAAGATGAGCGCGGTGGCGGCCTGGGTGCCCAGGAACACCGGCACCACGATCGCGTCGCCGATGAAGGAGCCGATCGGCTCGACCTCGTCGCGGATGATCGTGGCGGTCTCGGAAGATTTCACCTCCCGCTGGGCCTCCGGCGAGAAGCGCAGCATCAGGCTGAACAGCTGGAAGCGCAGGCGCCGCAGCATCCGCTCGCCGAGAATGCCCTTCTGAAGGTTGATCCAGAACTTGAACGCGCCGTTGATCAGCACGAGGCCGAGGAACAAGGTCGACAGGCCGAGCAGCAGCTCGAAGCGGTCGACCTGGAACCCCTCGAACAGCCGTGTCGTCCCGCCGCCGACCAGATCGGGCCACGACACGGTGATCTCCAGGAACGGCGCGGTCGTCTCGCCGTGGGAGAAGGCCTTGCCGGTGATCGCGTCGTTGACGATGCGCTTGGGCAGGTCGAGGGAGGCGAAGTAGAACGGCAGGGAGGCCAGGACGACGGCGCAGATCCGGAACTGTTCGCCCTTCGAATACCGCCAGATGTATGGGAACAGCCGCGGCTCAAGCGCGCGCATGGGTTCGTTCCCACGAGGGGCTATCACAACGGAGGTCATGCCGAATCGCCGTACCCATGCGTGGGTTCTGGGCCGATACGGTAACCGAGCGGTTCGATTTCATCCAATCACCTCAGGACCGCTCCCATAGACCGCCCAATCCCGCTCGGGGTGTCACGGATCCGTCATATAGGGTGCCGGTTGGGCCCCGGATCGGCATGAACGGTCGGTCTGCCCCTCCCGCCGGTCTTGGCTGTGGCCGAGGGGTTTGGACGGGTGCACGCCGGTACCGGACTCCACCATGGCGCGGTTCAGCGCATCCGCCATGTCGAGGGTGGCCTTGCCCCAGGGCGCGCGTCCTTATATTGCGACGCAACCATCACGACTCCGTACCTGCACCGGCGCGGACGGCCGCGCCGCGCGGCCGCCAGGGAGCCGGCACAACCCGTTTCGGGCCGCCATGAATCTGCGCAACATCGCCATCATTGCCCACGTCGACCACGGCAAGACGACCTTGGTCGACAAGCTGCTGGCTCAGTCCGGCACCTTCCGCGAGAATCAGCGGGTCGAGGAACGGGCGATGGATTCGAACGACCTCGAGAAGGAACGCGGCATCACCATCCTCGCCAAGGCGACCTCGGTCGTCTGGAAGGACACCCGCGTCAACATCGTCGACACCCCCGGCCACGCCGATTTCGGCGGCGAGGTCGAGCGCATCCTGTCGATGGTCGACGGCGTGATCGTGCTGGTGGACGCCGCCGAGGGCCCGATGCCACAGACCAAGTTCGTGGTCGGCAAGGCCCTCAAGATCGGCCTGCGCCCGATCGTGGCGATCAACAAGGTCGACCGTCCGGACGCGCGGATCAATGAGGTCGTGAACGAGGTGTTCGACCTGTTCGCGGCCTTGGACGCCACCGACGAGCAGCTCGACTTCCCGATCCTCTACGGGTCCGGCCGCAACGGCTGGATGGCCGAGACCCCGGAGGCCGACCCTGCCGTGGGCCTCGAGCCGCTGTTCGACCTCGTGCTGAAGCACGTGCCCCCGGCGCGGGTCGACGAGGGCCCGTTCCGGATGCTCGGCACCCTGCTCGAGGCCAACCCGTTCCTGGGCCGCATCATCACCGGCCGCATCGCGGCGGGCTCGGTGAAGCCGAACCAGCAGATCAAGGTCCTGGACCGGACCGGCAAGGTCGTGGAGACCGGCCGGGTCTCGAAGATCCTCGCCTTCCGCGGCCTGGAGCGCGCGCCGATCGAGATCGGCGAGGCGGGGGACATCGTGTCGATCGCCGGCCTGATGAAGGGCACCGTCGCCGACACCTTCTGCGATCCCCAGGTCGACACCCCGATCCAGGCCCAGCCGATCGATCCGCCGACCGTGACCATGTCGTTCATCGTCAACGACAGCCCGCTCGCCGGCACCGAGGGCGACAAGGTCACGAGCCGGATGATCCGCGACCGCCTGTTCAAGGAGGCCGAGGGCAACGTGACGCTCAAGATCGAGGAGGCGGCCGACAAGGATTCCTTCTACGTCTCGGGCCGCGGCGAGCTGCAGCTCTCGATCCTGATCGAGACCATGCGCCGCGAGGGTTTCGAGATCGCCGTGTCGCGCCCCCGCGTGGTGTTCGAGCGCGACGAGGCCGGCGGCCTGCTCGAGCCGATCGAGGAGGTGGTGATCGACGTCGACGAGGAGCATTCCGGCGTCGTCGTGCAGAAGATGTCCGAGCGGAAGGCCGAGATGCTGGAGATGCGGCCCTCGGGCGGCAACCGCCTGCGGCTCGTCTTCCATGCCCCGACCCGCGGCCTGATCGGCTACCAGGGCGAATTGCTCACCGACACCCGCGGCACCGCGATCATGAACCGGCTGTTCAAGGCCTACGAGCCCTACAAGGGCGAGATGCCGGGCCGGCGCAACGGCGTGCTGATCTCCAACGACCAGGGCGAGGCCGTGGCCTACGCCATGTGGAACCTGGAGGATCGCGGCCCGATGATGATCGAGCCCGGCTGGAAGGTCTATCAGGGCATGATCGTCGGCGAGCACAACCGCGAGAACGACCTCGAGGTGAACGTGCTCAAGGGCAAGAAGCTCACCAACATCCGCACCACCTCGAAGGACGAGGCCGTGCGCCTCACCCCGCCGATCCGGATGACCCTGGAGCGCTCGCTGGCCTGGATCCAGGACGACGAGCTCGTCGAGGTGACGCCGAAGTCGATCCGCCTGCGCAAGGCGGTCCTAGACCCCAACGACCGCAAGCGCGCCGAGCGGTCCAAGGAGAACGCGGCCTGAGCTGATCGGACGTGAACGGAAGGCAACCGGGCGCTCAGGTCCGGTTGCTGATGCGGCCGACCGCCACCTCACGAACGACCAGCATCCCCTGCGCCCCCCCGCTTTCGACGCCTGCAGGATGCCCGATCCCCGGGCACCCGGCCGCAACGGTGCGGCCAGCGTCTCAGGAAAGGCTTTTAGTCCGGTATCGTCAGGTCCGCGATCCCCGCGGGGGCTTCCGGGTGGCGCGGGTCCATCGCCTCCAGCGTGTCCGCCACCGTCCGGGCCACCACGTAGTTGCGGAACCACTTGTGGTCGGCCGGCACCACCAGCCAGGGAGCCTCTGGCGTGGAGCAGCGGGTGAGGGCATCCGCGAAGGCCTGCTGGTAGGCGTCCCAGGACTTCCGCTCGACGAGGTCGGCCGGTTCGAATTTCCAGCGCTTGTGCGGATCGGCGATCCGGGCCTCCAGGCGCTTCTTCTGCTCCGCCTTGGAGATGTGGAGGAAGAACTTGAGCATCGTCGTGCCGGACTCGGCGAGCAGATGCTCGAAATCGTTGATCCGGCCGTAGCGGCTCCGCCAGACCGCATCCGGGACGAGGCCCTTCACGCGCACGACGAGCACGTCCTCGTAGTGGCTGCGGTTGAACACGCCGATCATGCCGCGCGCCGGGGTCCGGGCATGGTAGCGCCAGAGGAAATCGTGATCGAGCTCGTCGCGCGAGGGCACCTTGAACGCGCTGACGGTGCAGCCCTGCGGGTTCACGCCCTTGAGCACCGATCCGATGGTCCCGTCCTTGCCGCCGGTGTCGATCGCCTGGAAGACCAGGAGCAGGCTGCGGCGGCGCTCGGCGTAGAGGCGTTCCTGGAGGTCGATGATGCGCGCGCGCTCCTTGGCCAGCGCATTCTTCGCCCAGTCCTTGTCGAGCCCGCCATCGGCCCCGGTGTCGACGGCCGCCAGGTCGAAGGGCGCGCCCGGCTCGACCGCGACGATGCCCTGTGCCGGGCGGATCGGCCCCGGCGGGCGGCCACCCGGCGGTGCCGGCTCGGTTCCCGACACGGTGCCGGACTGGCTGGCGGTGGACGGTCGGGCCGCCCATTCCGATCCGTGCAGGTCGGCCCTCTCTGTCACGCCGTCGTCATGCCCCTGGCCGCGATGATGCTTGCCGTGCTTCTTCGACATGGGCAGGACCTGTTTCCGGACGTTGCCGACCGACGGCGAGAACGGGCGGCAGGCTGAGCCGTTCCGAGGGCCGGGGCAGGACGGGGTTGAGTCGGTTGGTCACCATCTACTTCATCCGCCACGGCCAGACCGACTGGAACGCCGAGGGGCGCCTCCAGGGCGGGCGCGACATCGACCTGAACGCCCAGGGCGAGATCCAGGCCGCCGCCGTCGCGGCGCGCCTCGCCGCCGCGGCGGGTCCGAGGCTGGCCGATGCGGATTTCGTCGCGAGCCCGCTCAAGCGGACCCGGCGCACCATGGAGATCCTCCGGTCGGCCCTCGGCCTGCCATCGGAGGCGTACCGCACCGATCCGCGGCTGCGTGAGATCAGCTTCGGCAATTGGGAAGGCTCGACCTGGGCGGAGATCCGCCGCCGCGATCCAGTCGGCGCCGCGGGACGCGACCGGGACCGCTGGCACCATCGTCCGCCGGGGACCGGCGGCGAGAGCTACGCCGCCCTGGTCGAGCGCGTTGGACCCATGCTCGCCGATCTGGAGCGGGACACGGTCGTCGTCGCCCATGGCGGCGTCGCGCGGGCGGCGCTCGTGGCGCGCGGCCATCTCGACATCTACACCGCGCCCCGCATCGGCATACGCCAGGGCGAGGTTCTGATCCTGGGACCCGACGGCTGGCGCTGGGCTTGATCCCGGGCGCCGGCGCAGTGCAAAGCCGCCTCGATAACGGCATGATCGGCGGGCTATAGGGCAGCCGGCACGGTGGGCGCCGGCTCGAGTGACCGGCCAGCGGAGCAGCGGATGAGCGACGTCGCCGAGAAGACCCGGGCCGGCCCGGCGGCCGGGGAGCGCGAGCGTGCCGGTCCCGGGGCGGCGGTTCTGCGGGGCGCGCACCGCCCCGACCTGATCCGCGACGAGGTGCTGGCCGAGATCTTCCTGGACTCGGCCCGGTCCCGGCCCGAGCATCCCTGCCTGGTCGACGGCGACCGCGTCGAGGCGGGTGGCATCCATCCGCACCTGACCTATGCCGCGGTCGCGGCCCGCGCCGGCCGGATCGCCGCTGGGCTTGCCCATCGCGGCATCGGGCCCGGGGACGTGGTCGGTCTCTGGATGGCCCGCGGCCCCGATCTCCTCGTGGCGCAGATCGGCATCACCCTGTCGGGCGCCGCGTGGCTGCCCTTCGACGCCGAGGCGCCCGCCGACCGGGTGGGCGTGTGCCTGACCGACGCCGCCGCCAAGGCGCTCCTGGTCTCCCCGGCGCTGCGCCCCTCGGCGCCCGCCGCTGCCCCGGCCCTGACCCCGGCCGATCTCGACGCCGCGACCCCGGCCGACGCCCCGGTGCCGGATGCCCGCAGCAAAGGCCTGACGCCGGAGCACCCCGCCTACCTGATCTACACCTCGGGCTCGACCGGCGTGCCGAAGGGCATCGTCATCAGCCACGCCAATATCTGCCACTTCCTGCGCTCGGCCAACGCCCTCTACGGGATGCGCGCCGACGACGTGGTGTTCCAGGGGGCCTCGGTGGCCTTCGACCTCTCGATGGAGGAGATCTGGGTCCCGTACCTCGTGGGCGCCACGCTGTTCGTGGCGAGCCCGGCCATGATGGGCGACGTGGAATCCCTGCCCGGCATCCTGGAGGCGGAGCGGATCACCGTCCTCGACACCGTGCCGACCCTGCTGGCGATGATCTCCGGCGATTTGCCGACCGTGCGCCTGATCCTGCTCGGCGGCGAGGCCCTGCCCGAGCCGCTGGTGGCGCGATGGGCGACCCCGGCGCGAAGCCTGTTCAACACCTACGGGCCGACCGAGGCGACCGTGGTGGCCACCGCGGCCGAGATGCGGGCCGGCGAGCCGGTCACCATCGGCGGCCCGATCCCGAATTACTCCGTCTACGTCGCCGGCGAGGATCTGAGCCTGCTCGGGCGCGACCAGCCGGGGGAACTGCTGATCGGCGGCCCCGGCGTCGCCCGCGGCTACCTCGCGCGCCCCGAGCTGACGGCGGAAAAATTCATCGCCAACCCGTTCGCGTCGGACGGAACCGATCCGATCCTGTACCGCTCGGGCGACGCGGTCTCCCTCGACGCCGCCGGCCGGATCGTGTTCCACGGCCGGATCGATGATCAGGTCAAGATCCGCGGCTTCCGCGTGGAGCTCGGGGAGATCGAGGCGCGGATCCGGAGCGTGCCCGACATCAACCAGGCTGCGGTGGTGCTGCGGCAGGACGATGGCGTCGACCGCCTGGTCGCCTTCCTGATCCCGGAGCGCGGCCACACGATCGAGACCGCCGCCCTGCGCCGGATCCTCGCCGGGCAGATGCCGCCCTATATGGTGCCGGGCCATTTCGAGGTGACGGAGACGCTGCCGCGCCTGACCTCGGGCAAGGTCGACCGCAAGGCGCTGAAGATCGCCCCGCTCACCGTGGTCTCGGCCGACGGCGAGCAGGAGCCGCCGGCCAACGAGACCGAGGCCGCCCTCGTCGCCGCCGCCAAGCAGGTGTTCGGGAACCAGCCGATCCCGCTGACGGGGGATTTCTTCGCCGATCTCGGGGGCCACTCGCTGCTTGCCGCCCGGTTCGTCTCGGCGGTGCGCGAGAGCCCGGCGCTGGCCGGCATCACCCTCCCGGACGTCTACGCCCTGCGCACCGTGCGGGCGATGGCCGATGCGCTGATCGAGCGGACCGGCGGCATGGGCGCCGCCGCGTCCATCCGCGACCTGAGCTTCGCGCCGCCGCCGCTCCTGCGCCGGGCGCTGTGCGGCCTCGCGCAACTCGTCGCGCTGCCCGTCGTGATCGCGCTCGCCACCGCGCAGTGGCTCGGCATGTTCGTAACCTATCTGCTGCTCACCGGCGGCGGGCTCAGCTTCTTCGCCGAACTCGGCGTGCTGCTGCTCGTCTACGTGGCGATCAACGGCGTGACCGCGGTGGTGGCGGTGGCCGGCAAGTGGCTGATCCTGGGCAAGACCAGGCCGGGCCGCTATCCGCTCTGGGGGACCTACTACTACCGCTGGTGGCTGGCGCAGCGGCTGGCACCCCTGGTGCACGTCAAGTGGCTGCAGGGCTCGCCGGCCATCGCGATCTACCTGCGCCTGATGGGCGCCCGGGTCGGCCGCGACACCCTCATCTCCGACATCGAGGTCGGCGCCCCCGATCTCCTGACCATCGGCGACGGCGCATCGCTCGGCGGCCGCCTCGTCATCGCCAATGCCGAGATCATGGGCAACGAGTTGGTGATCGGCCGCGTCGAGATCGGCGCCGATGCGGCGGTGGGCACCTCCTGCGTGATCAGCCACGACACGGTGATCGGCCCGCAGGCCGAGATCGCCGATCTCACCACGATCCCGGCCGGGACCCGGGTCGGGCCCGCCGAGGCTTGGGACGGGTCCCCCGGCCGCAGGGTCGGGATGGCCGACCTTTCCGCACTGCCGGAACCCGCTGACGCTTCGTGGACGCGGCGGGCCGCCTTCATGGCCGCCTATGTCGTGCTGCTCGGCGTGATCCCGGCGGTGGGCCTGCTGCCGATCTTCCCGGCATTCTTCATCTTCGATCAGATCTCGGACTCGCTCTCCGACATGACCGATATCGACTATCATTGGTACCTGCCGATCCTCACCTGGCCGACCGCCATGCTGATGACCGCCGGCACGGTGCTGCTGATCGCCGGCATCCGCTGGGTCCTGCTGCCGCGGACGCGGCACGGCACCTATTCGTTGCACTCACTGTTCTACCTGCGGAAATGGTCGCTGGCGCTCGCCGTCGAGGTGACGCTGGAGACGCTCTCGTCGCTGTTTGCCACCGTGTACATGCGGGCCTGGTACCGGCTGATGGGCGCCCGGATGGGCCAGGGCGCGGAGATCTCCACGAATCTCGGCGGCCGCTACGACCTCGCCGATGTCGGGCCCAAGAACTTCATCGCCGACGAGGTGGTGTACGGCGAGGAGGAAATCCGGCGCGGCTGGATGCACCTGGAGCCCACCCGCACCGGGGCCCGGGTCTTCGTCGGCAACGACGCCGTGGTCCCGCCCGGGGCGATCATCCCCGACGACGTGCTCATCGGCATCAAGTCGAAGCCGCCCGCGAACGACGCCATGAGCCCCGGCGAGACCTGGTTCGGCTCGCCGCCGATTCGGCTGCCCGCCCGCCAGCGGATCGATCTCGGATCGAACGCCCAGACCTACGAGCCCGGGCTCTGGCCGAAGATCCGGCGCGGCGTGTTCGAGGCCTTCGCGACCTCGTTCTCGCCGATGCTCTACATCACCCTCGCGATCACGGTGATCGATTGGTACTTCTACCCGGCGATCCTCGAGAAGGATTGGTCGGGCCTGGCCTTCAGCTTCGTCGCGGCGAGCGTCGCCATCGCGCTGATCCAGTCCGCGGCGGTGATCGCGATGAAGTGGCTGCTGATTGGCGTCTATAAGCCCGGCATGCAGCCGATGTGGTCCTGGTGGGCCATGCGCACCGAGGCGATCGCGGTGGCCTATTGGGGGCTCGCCGGCAAGGTCCTGCTGGAGCATCTCCAGGGCACGCCGTTCCTGCCCTGGGTGCTCAGGCTATTCGGAGTGAAGGTCGGCAAGGGCGTCTGCATGCTCACCACCGACATCACCGAGTTCGACTGCGTGACGATCGGCGACTACGCCACGATCAACCGGGTGTCGGCGCTCCAGACCCACCTCTATGAGGACCGGATCATGAAGATCGGCCGGGTGATCGTGGGCAAGGGTGTCTCGGTGGGCGCCTTCTCGACGGTGCTGTACGATACAAAAGTCGGCGATTTCGCCCGGCTGCGCCCGCTCACCATCGTGATGAAGGGCGAGTCGATCCCCGCCAACACCGAGTGGGAGGGCGCCCCCGCGGTCCCGGTGATCCACGCCGCCTGACCGTGCACGCATCGTCCCGAAGGGCGCCCCCCCTCTCGAGGCGATGCTGGCCGCAGGGGTGAGGGACACTTCGGCATTGCGCGCCCGCGCGATCTCAGGCTTGGGCGGATGCGGCCGAACGCGTCGCGCGCATCCCGGACTCCAGTGCCGTCTTGCAATTGTGAGCGGTCGCGCCGCTCAATTGCGAGCCAATACAGGCATAGGATTCGGTTTTCGGGCAGTCTAAGCTCTGCTGATATCTGTCTTCGCTGATTCGCTGCCGCCTGTGCGCGAACACGGCAGAGCGGGACGGGACCCCCGTGGTCGGCTTGTGGAGATCGATGGACGGCCGTGCATCTTGATCCTGCGACCCTGCTCATCGTCAATTCCACCATCACGCTGCTGGTGGGATTGCTGTTCCTGACGACGTGGCGGCAGGCGCCCGAGGTCCGGGCGCTCGCCCTGTGGGGGGCCGCGCATCTCGTCGGGGCGGCGGGCTCCGCCGGCCTCGCCCTGAGGGGCCAGATCCCCGACCTGCTCTCGATCGGCCTGTCCAACGCCGTGGTGCTGAGCGCCTACGGCCTGATCTGGAGCGGTGTCCGCGCCTTTGAAGGTCGGTCTCCGCGCGTCGCCGTGGCGCTGGCGGGCGCTCTGGTCTGGTGCGCGCTCTGCCTCATCCCGGACTTCTACGCGTCGCTCGTGCTGCGCATCGTGTACGCCTCCGCGGTGGCGACGGTCTATTGCGGCGGTGCGGCCCTCGAATTCTGGCGCGGCCGCGGGGAGTGGCTGGCCTCCCGGGTCACGGCCGCCGCCGTGCTCGGGCTGCACGGCGCCTTCTATCTCGTGCGTATCCCCTCGACGCTGCTGGCGCCGCCGCAGCTCGGCACGACCCCGCTCGCCTCGCCCTGGGTGGCGATCCTGTGTTTCGTCACCATGCTGTTCTCGATCGCGTCGGCCTTTACCCTGATGGCCCTGGTCAAGGAGCGGGCCGAACGCGAGCAGCGCGTCGCCGCGTCCACGGATCCGCTCACGGGCGTGCGCAACCGCCGGGCCTTCGCGGAGGCGGCCCACAGGGCGCTCGCGAACCGGGAGAGTGGGGCGCTGCTGCTCCTCGACCTCGACCGGTTCAAGGCCGTCAACGATCGCCACGGGCATGCGGTCGGCGACGCGGTGCTGGTCGGCTTCTGTGCCATGGCGACCGCCCTGCTGCCGCCGGACGCGCCGCTGGGCCGCCTCGGCGGCGAGGAATTCGCCTGCTTCCTGCCGGGGGCCTCAGCCGCGGAGGCCCTGGCCCGGGCCGAGGAACTGCGCCGAACCTTCGCCGGCCTCGCCGTGCCCGAACTCCCCGATCTGCGCGTCAGCGTCAGCATCGGGATCGCCCAGACCCGCGACGGAATCGGGTTCGACGCGCTGATGCGCCGGGCCGATGCCGCGCTCTACGTCGCCAAGAACAGCGGTCGCGACCGCGTCGCCGTGGCCGAGATCGCCGCCGTGCGGGCCGCCTGAGGCCGGCGTGGCTCCGGCCGGGCGGTCAGGCCAGGGCCCGCGCCGCTTCGGAGACCTTGCGCACCGATGCGTCCACCGAGGCCGCCGAGGCCGCGATCTCGGTCATCGCCGCGCGCGCGGTCTCGACGCTGTGGGCGGCCGATTGCATGTTCTCGGTGAGGTCGCGGGTCACCGCCGCCTGCTCGGTCACCGCGGACGACACGCTGAGCGTGATCTCGCTGAGCTGCTCGATGGTCGAGCCGATCCCGTCGATGGCGGCCACGGCCCGGGCGGTCTCGGTCTGCACGGCCGCGATCTGGGTGCCGATCTCCCCGGTCGCCCGGGCCGTCTGCTCCGCCAGCGCCTTCACCTCGGCGGCGACCACCGCGAAACCCTTGCCGGCCGCCCCCGCCCGTGCGGCCTCGATCGTGGCGTTCAGCGCGAGGAGGTTGGTCTGGTCGGCGATGGAGCGGATCAGGCTCACGGCGGCGCCGATCCGATCGGCGGCGCCGGTCAGGCCCACGACGATCGCCCCGGCCTCCTCGGCGCGGGTGACGACCTTGTCCACGGAGGATTTCGCCAGGAGCGCGTGGCGGCTCAGCTCCTCGATCGAGGCGGAGAACTCCTCCGAGCCGGCGGCGACCGCCTGCACGTTACGGGCGGTCCGGTCCGAGGCCTCCGCGGTCTCGTCGGCCTGCTGGACGACGCGGCTCATCGAATCCCGGATCGCCGCGATATCCCCGTCGATGACGCGCTGGCCCTCGGCCCGGCGCTGCCGGTCCTCGACCTGCCGCGTCACGTCGGTGGCGAACTTGACGACCGCGCAGGGCTTGCCCTCGGCATCGAGGATCGGGTTGTAGGCGCCGAAGATCCAGACGACGCGGCTGCCCTTGGCGATCCGCCGGAACTCGCCGGCCTGATGGCGCCCCTCCGCGAGGGCCGCCCAGAACGCCGCGTAGTCCGAACTCGCGGCCTCCGCCGGCGGCAGGAACATCCGGTGATGCTGCCCGCGCACCTCCGCGAGGCTGTACCCCATGGTCGAGAGGAAATTCGCGTTGGCATCGGTGATGGTGCCGTCGAGGGTGAAGTGGATCACCGCCTGCGAGCTATTGATGGCCGCGACCTGGCCGGCGAACAGCGCGTTGCGGGTCCGCTCCTCGGTCACGTCCGTGGCGAGCTTCACGACCTTGGCCGCCTTCCCGGCGCGGTCGAGGATCGGGTTGTAGGAGCCCTTGATCCAGATAACTCGTCCGGACTTGGTGACCCGGGCGAAATCCCGCACTTCGGGCTTGCCCGCGCGCAGGCGATCCCAGAAGGCGCCATAGTCCGGGCTCGTGCGCTCGGCGTCCGGCACGAACAGGCTGTGGTGGCGCCCGCGGATCTCCGCCAGGGTATAGCCGACGAGATCGAGGAAGATCGCGTTGGCATCCGTGACCTTGCCGTCGAGGTCGAATTCGATCCGTCCGGTGGTCCGGTCAATCGCCGTCAGGGGCGTGTCCGTGCGTAAACCAAACATCGCCATCGCCCGGCCCAATCCGTTATCGTCTTGTCGGCGCATTTTTTACGTTAGATAGGTTAACGATTTACAATGCCCGATCTTCAGAAACTGAATACAGCCGGATCGTCAGATGACGACTCGTGCGACCGCGGGCTAGAAACCGCTCTACCGTTCGGGCCGATCCGAGTTCATGACCGCAAATCAGTTTATGATGCGACCCGATAATCTGTAGGTTTGCTGTTCGTGGGACGCAGGGCTTTCCGGCCTCGTCATCGCGCCGGGCGATCGCGGCGGATCACCGAGGCCCAGCGTCCACGACAGCTCCGCCTCGGACCGGGTCGGAACGCGCCGCATCACCGGCGGCCTCCCCCCACGGCGTGTGGGAAGCCTTGTCAAACGCTTCGCAGCCTGTGAGGCAGCCGGACGCGGTCGCGATCGGCTGACAGGCCTGCACGGGGGATCGGAAATGGACGCGTCAAGCCGGATCGAGCGCCTGGAGATCCGCCTCACCGAGCAGGAGGCGACCATCGAGGATCTGAACCGTACCGTGACCGACCAGTGGCAACAGATTGACCGCCTCGCGCGGCAGATCCAAGGGCTGCGGGATCAGATGGACGAGGCGGCGGCCCGGTCGGCGCCGGGCTTACCGGAGCCTCCGCCGCCCCATTATTAAAGCTCGTTCCGAACGATGCCTGCCCGCCTTCGGGCGATGCGCCGGCGCCGCACCCGTCACCGGGCGGATGGGCACGGCGCTCAGGGCCTGCCGGAGGCGCGCCGGCGGGTCAGAAATTCGCCTGCGTGACGAACTTGGTCACCAGATAGGCATCGAGCGCCTCGGTGCCGCCCTCGCTGCCGTAGCCGGATTCCTTGACACCGCCGAACGGCGTCTCGGGAAGGGCGAGGCCGTGGTGGTTGATGGAGATCATCCCGCTCTCCACCGTGTTCGAGACCCGGGCCGCCCGCTCGGCCGAGCGGGTGTAAGCGTAGGCTGCGAGCCCGAAGGGCAACCGGTTGGCCTCGGTCAGGGCCTCGTCGTCCTCGGAGAAGCGGTTGATCATCGCGACCGGACCGAACGGCTCCTCGTTCATCATCCGGGCCGTCAGCGGCACCTCGGTGAAGACCGTCGGCTCGAAGAAGTTGCCGCGATTGCCGATGCGCTTGCCGCCGGCCCGCAGGGACGCCCCGGCGGATTCGGCGTCTGCCGTGAGCGCCTCGATCGCCTCGAGCCGGCGCCCGTGAATCAGCGGGCCCATCGTGGTGTCCGGATCGAGGCCGTCGCCGACCTTCGCGCCCTTCGCGTAGCGGGTGAAGCCCTCGACGAACCGGTCGAACACCGAGTCATGCACCAGGAACCGGGTCGGCGAGACGCAGACCTGGCCGGCATTACGAAACTTGGACGGGGCGAGGACCGACACGGCCTTCTCAACGTCAGCATCGCCGAACACGATCACGGGGGCATGGCCGCCGAGTTCCATGGTCGCGCGCTTCATGTGCTCGCCGGCCAGGGCGGCGAGCTTCTTGCCGACCACCGTCGAGCCGGTGAACGAGATCTTGCGGATCACCGGGTGGGGGATGAGGTAGGCCGAGATCGTCGCCGGGTCACCGTAGACCAGCGAGAGGGCATCGCCCGGGATGCCGGCATCCAGGAAGGCCCGCACCAGCGCGGCACAGCTCGCCGGCGTGTCCTCGGGGCCCTTCAGGATCACCGTGCAGCCGGTGCAGAGCGCCGCCGAGATCTTGCGGACGGCCTGGTTGATCGGGAAATTCCAGGGTGTGAAGCAGGCCACCGGACCCACCGGCTCGCGCACCACGGCCTGCAGCACGCCGTCGGTGCGGCCGGGGATGACACGGCCGTAGGCGCGCTTCCCCTCCTCGGCGAACCAGTCGATGATATCGGCCGCCGCCAGGGTCTCGATGCGCGACTCGGCCAGGGGCTTGCCCTGCTCCTGGGTCATGATCCGGGCGATCTCGTCGACCCGGGCGCGCAGCAGGTCGGCCGCCTTGCGCATCACCTTGCCGCGCTCGAAGGGCGCCACCTTCCGCCAGATCGGGAAGGCGCGGGCCGCGGCTTCCAGGGCCTCGTCGAGATCCGCGGTGCCGGCCACCGCGAATTGGCCGATCGTCTCGCCGGTGGCGGGATTCAGGACCGCCAGCGTCTCCCGTTCGACACCCGCACGCCAGCGTCCGGCGATGTGAAGCTCGGTATCCGGATACATCGATCGTTTCCCGCCCGGCCGCACGCGCGGCCCCAGCCGGAATGTGGCCTTTTGGCGCGCCCGGGCAATGCCTGTGGCGGCATGGCTGGGGCGGCGGCCATTCAGGCTGCGGCGCGGGTCCGCTCGGGCACGTCCACGACGGTCGCGGTTCCGTGGCGGGCGCGCAGCGTCGCGCCCTTCGGCACGATCTGCCAGCCCTCGCGGCAGCCGTCGATCGGCTCGGAGACGACGACGATCCCGCCCGGTCCCTCGCGATAATACAGGCTCGGCGGCCGGCCGTCGCAGGCCCAGCGATAGGCTGTGAGCGTCTCGCCGTCGGTGAGCAGGGCCGTGAAGCGCAGCGGCTCGCAGACATTGGCGGCGTCCATCAGGTCGCGGACGGATTTGAGCGTCCGCGCCATGGCGCCGACGGGGTCCTCGGCCAGCCCGTTGGCCAGCGCCAGGAGGAAGATCGCCTCGGAATCGGTGCTGCCCCGGCGGTGGTCGTAGAACGCGTCCGGGATCAGCGCCTCGAGCCTGCGCTTGATCCGGTGATAGCCGCCGATCTGGCCATTGTGCATGAACAGGTGCCGGCCGTAGGCGAAGGGATGACAGTTCGCCCGGGCGGTCGCGGTGCCCGTGGAGGCGCGGACATGCGCGAAGAAAGTTCGCGCCCGCACCTGCCCGCACAGGTTCACCAGGTTCTCGTCCGACCAGGCCGGTGAGATGTCCCGATACACGCCCGGTTCCGGCCGCTCGGCGTACCAGCCGATCCCGAACCCGTCGCCGTTGGTCTCGGTCTTCCCCTCGTCGGCATGCAGCGACTGGTGCACTAGCGAATGGGTCGGTGCACAGACGAGGTCGGAGAGGAAGACCGGCTCACCGCTGTAGGCGAGGAAACGGCACATGTTGGACGGTGATCCTTCAGCTTCAGCCCGCGCTGGATCCGGTGGCCTGTCCCGCCGGGGTGGAGACGTTCCGTCGCAGGAAGTTAACAGTCGGTCCACATCGGTGAACAGGGTCTTAACTGCCGGTCCGGTGCGCCAAATTCGGGCGTTCCGCTCGAAATCGGCACCGCCTGACCGCGAGGCAGGCATGCCCGCCAGACGGCGCCGGACTCTTGTGAGCCGGCTCCTGACAGGTCAGCATGGCCGAATCGGGGAATCAGAAGCCTGCCGGAGCAGGCCGTGCCCCGTCGCGGGGCAATGGACCGACAGCAGGAGATTTTCATGGATCGCGCACAGCCCGAATGTTCCAATCCCGTCGCCCTCGTCGTCGAAGACGACGCGTCGGTCCGCGACCTCGCGACGGCGGTGCTGGAAGAGACGGAACTCGGCGTGATCGCCTGCGAGAGCGCCGAGGCGGCGCTCTCGGTGCTGGAGCGCTCGGACGTCACTGTGGCTTTGCTCTTCGCGGATGTGCGCCTGCCGGGTGCGATGGACGGCGTGTCCCTCGCGCAGGCCGTGGGCCGTCGCTGGCCGGATGTCCGCGTGGTCGTGACGTCCGGGGCGAGCCGGGACGCGCGCCTGCCCGATCAGGCGGTGTACATGCAGAAGCCCTGGCGCGCGCTCGACGTGCTGGTTCAGGCCGAGCACGCGACGATGGCCGCCAAGGCCGCCTGAGCGGGGTGGGGGGCAGCGTCCCCCCATAACCGTAGCCGTTCATGTCGCGGCGCCAGACAGTCAACCCGCCTCTCAAGGACCCGCGCGGGCCTGTCTGGCCACGGCGCACATGAAAAAGCCCGGTCGCTCGCGCGCCGGGCCTTTCCAAATCGATGCGGCGTCGCTCAGGCGGCGGGAGCGGGGCTCACCGGCAGCTGACCGGCGGCGTTGCCGCCCTGCGGGCCGGCGGCGGACGGCGACGGGAAGCCGGGGCGGCGGCTGCCGGCCGGGAAACGGGGCTTCGGCTTCGGCGCGGCGATCAGGCCCTCGCGGATCGCGGTCTTGCGGGCCTGCTTGCGGGCGCGGCGGACGGCCTCGGCCTTCTCGCGAGCCTTGCGCACGGACGGCTTCTCATAAGCCTTGCGCTGCTTCATCTCGCGGAAGATGCCCTCGCGCTGCATCTTCTTCTTGAGGACGCGAAGCGCTTGATCGACGTTGTTGTCGCGAACGAGTACCTGCAACGGACTTGATCCTCTGGACCTGGATTTGGGGCTCGCGCGGCCCGCCGCCGATCTGGAAACCGACAACATCCCTCGCCCGGGATGAACCCGGGAGGGACGGGAACGTCGGTTTCCGAATCGGCGTGGAGCCCACGCCTTGGCGAAGCTACTACACCAAGCGCGCACCAGTTCCAACCTGTCCGCGCGGTCGATCTTCGGCGCTGCCGTGGTAGGTTGCCCGAATGAGACACGACGACTCGCAGCAATTCGCCAGCGACAATTATTCCGGCATCTGCCCGGAGGCCTGGGCCGCCATGGAGGCGGCCAATCGCGGCCACGCGCCGGCCTACGGCGAGGATGCCTGGACGCAGCGCGCCGCGGACGCGTTCCGCCACCTGTTCGAGACCGCGTGCGAGGTGTTCTTCGCGTTCAACGGCACCGCCGCCAACGCCCTCGCGCTCGCCGCCCTGTGCCAATCCTATCACAGCGTGATCTGCGCCGACTCGGCCCATGTCGAGACCGACGAGTGCGGCGCGCCGGAGTTCTTCTCGAACGGCTCGAAGCTCCTGACCGTCCGGACCGAGGGCGGCAAGCTCACCCCCGAGGCGATCCGCGGACTCGCCACGAACCGCAGCGACATCCACTTCCCCCGGCCGCGGGTGGTGACGATCACGCAGCCCACCGAGACCGGCCAGGTCTACAGCCTCGCCGAGCTACGGGCGCTCTCCGAGACCTGCCGCGCCCTGGGCCTCGCCCTCCACATGGACGGCTCCCGCTTCGCCAATGCCTGCGCGAGCCTCGGATGCAGCCCGGCCGACATGACCTGGCGGTCCGGCGTGGACGTCCTGTGCTTCGGCGGCACCAAGAACGGCATGCATGCCGGCGAGGCCGTGGTGTTCTTCGATCGCCGGCTCGCGGAGGATTTCGGCTATCGCTGCAAGCAGGCGGGCCAGCTTGCCTCAAAAATGCGTTTCCTCGCGGCGCCCTGGGTTGGCATGCTGGAGAGTGGCGCGTGGCTGCGGAACGGGGCGCACGGCAATGCCTGCGCCCGGCGCTTCGCCGAAGCCGTCGCCGGGCTTCCGGGGGTGCGGGCGCTGTTTCCCGTCGAGGCCAACGCTGTCTTCCTGACCATGCCGGCCGCCACCATGGAGGGCCTGCGCGCCCGGGGCTGGCGGTTCTACACCTTCATCGGCGGCGGGGCGCGGTTCATGTTCGCCTGGGATGCCGAGGCGGAGCGGGTGGACCAACTCGTCGCCGACCTGCGGGCGCTCGCGGCCGAGGCGGCCTGACCGCCCGCGGTTCTTTGCCAATACGGGGGCTTGCCGCTACAGGATCGCAAGAGCCACGCGCGCCCTGTGACGCCGCGCGGCCCAGACCCGCCGACCCAGAGCGTTCGCTCCATGCTGATGCAGACCAAGACCGAAGCGAAGCCGGCCGATCCGGTTTCGCGGCGGCGCACCTTCGCGATCATCTCTCACCCGGACGCGGGCAAGACCACGCTCACCGAGAAGCTGCTGCTGTTCGGGGGCGCGATCCAGCTCGCCGGCGAGGTCAAGGCCAAGCGCAACCGGGTCTCGACCCGCTCCGACTGGATGGGGATCGAGAAGGAGCGCGGCATCTCGGTGGTCACCTCGGTGATGACCTTCGAGTATGGCGATTGCGTCTTCAACCTGCTCGACACGCCCGGCCACGAGGACTTCTCGGAGGACACCTACCGGACGCTGACGGCGGTCGATTCGGCCGTCATGGTGATCGATGCGGCCAAGGGCATCGAGGCGCGCACGCGAAAGCTGTTCGAGGTTTGCCGGCTGCGCGACATCCCGATCGTCACCTTCGTCAACAAGCTCGACCGTGAGGCCCGCGATCCGTTCGAATTGCTGGACGAGATCGAGAAGACGCTGGCGCTGGATGTCGCTCCGGTGACCTGGCCGATCGGCACCGGCCGGAACTTCTCCGGGACCTACGAACTCGGCGCCAACCGGGTCCGCCGCCTCGACGCGGCCGAGGATGCCGGCATGGTCACGGTGTCCGGCCCGGACGACCCGCTGTTCGATGAACTGCTGACCGAGAACGGCGCCGCCGCTGCGTGGCGCGAGGAGGTGGAGCTCGCCGAGGGCGGCCTCAAGCCGTTCGACCTCGACGCGTTCCGCGAGGGCCACCTGACGCCGGTGTTCTTCGGTTCGGCCCTGCGCAATTTCGGCGTGCGCGACCTCATCGACGGGCTCGCCAAGGTGGCGCCGCCGCCCCGGGGCCAGGATGCCGACAAGCGCCTCGTGGAGCCCGGCGAGCCGCGCATGACCGGCTTCGTGTTCAAGATCCAGGCGAATATGGACCCGAACCACCGGGACCGCATCGCGTTCATGCGGGTCTGCTCGGGCAAGCTCAGCCGGGGCATGAAGGCCCGGCTGGTGCGCACGGGCAAGCCGATCTCGCTCTCGGCGCCGCAATTCTTCTTCGCCCAGGACCGGGCCATCGCCGACGAGGCGTTCGCTGGCGACGTGGTCGGCATCCCGAACCACGGCACGCTGCGGATCGGCGACACGCTCACCGAGGGCGAGGACATAGTGTTCCGCGGCGTACCGAGCTTCGCCCCCGAGATCCTGCGCCGGATCAAGCTGACCGACGCCATGAAGGCCAAGAAGCTGCGCGAGGCCCTGCAGCAGATGGGCGAGGAGGGCGTCGTCCAGGTGTTCATCCCGCAGGACGGCAGCCAGGCGATCGTCGGCGTGGTCGGCGCCCTCCAGCTCGACGTGCTGAAGGAGCGGCTCCAGGCCGAGTACGGCCTGCCGGTGGATTACGAGACCTCGCGGTTCTCGGTGTGCCGCTGGATCGAGTCGGATTCCGAGATCGAGCTCGACAAGTTCGTGGATAGCCACGGCTCGGCCATGGCCAAGGACCTCGACGGGGCCCCGGTCTTCATGGCGACCACCGCGTTCTCCCTCCGCTACGAGGAGGAGCGCTACCCGGCGGTGCGCTTCACCGACGTGAAGGATTACCAGAAGCGGGCGGCGTGAGGCGGAGGGGCCCCTGATCCATTCTCCGACCTCATCCTGAGGTGGTGAATGGGAGAATCCACGTCTCGGCTCGGTCAGAACTTGCCCAGCATCGGGAATTCCACGCTCAAGGTCGATTCGGCCGCCATCGGCGCCTCGCGCTTTCGCGGCTTGCGGTTGAGCACCTGCTTCAGTTTGGTCTTCAGCACCGCCATGTCGAAGGGCTTGAGGATGAAGGCGTCCGCCCCCGCCTGATGGGCGAGGTTGATGTCCTCGAAGTCGAAGGACGATTCGGTGAGCATGAACGGCGTGTTCATCAGCGCGTCGTCGGCGCGGATCTCGCGCAGGAGGCTGATCCCGTCCATCGGCTCCATGTCGAGGTCGGAGATCACCAGGGCGTAGCGGCGCTGCCGCAGGCGTTCCAGCGCCTCGGGGGCGCTGGTGACGCCCTCCACGTCCGGGAAACCGATGCGGGTCATCAGCATCACGATGAGCCGCAGGAGCTTCTCCTGGTCGTCGACGATGAGGATCGGGGGCGTATCGCTCTCGGACATCGCTCGGCTCAGACGAAGAGGTGATCGATGCCCTGGCGGGACATCGCGTCGGATTGGAGCGCCAGGCACAGCCCGTGGATCGCCGAGGCCTTCGGTGTGCCGCGCTGGAGCATGGGCAGCAGATTGGCCTTGGCGAACAGGGTGTCGTTGCCCGCGCTCCGCTGTGCGCTCTTGAAGGAATGGACGAATTCGCGCTTGGCGATCTCCCGCCACTCGCTGATCTGGACGTCGCGATGGCGGCTGTCGGCGCTGACCCGGTCGAAGGTCTCATGCACCGACGAGCGCTCGCCCTCGATCACCTGACAGGCAAAGTTGCCCTCGATCACCAGGAAGCTCGTGATCACCGCGAACTCGTTCTTCTTCTGGGCGATGCGGCCGATCTCGCCGATCTGCTCGGACCGCTTGGCGGGATCCGACGACAGGTTCATCCGCGAGAAGTAGATGATGTGGACGAGGCTCGTCCGTTTCGCCCGCATGATCCCGAGACCCGAAAGCCGTACCCGTCAAGCACTTTCGGGCAGGACGCGCTGCGCCCGATCCCTGCCCGGACCCGCCGCATCATCCCGGATACCGCACCCGGGACGATTCGCCAGCCTGTTGCGATGGCATCATCCGTGTCCGAAGGCCTGTGGCCACCGTCCGGGATGATGCTCTAGCCCGCCTGCGACCTTCGCATGGGTTCGGATAACGTGCCGTAAACGCCGGAAAACCCCGAGCCGGGTCGGGGACGCCCCGGCGCGGCAGAATTTGCCGGCCCGGTCCGTCCGGGCGGCCAAGCCTGCCGGGCCGAGCCGGAGCCGATCGTGGTTTGTCAGGGACTTAGCGATGGCACGGCGGTTGCGGCCATCCGGATCTGCGGGCCGCGATGGCGCGCATCGGGATCGCTCGCCATGGATCTTTTTTCCGCACTGCAGACCTCGGTCTCCGGACTGCAGGCGCAGTCCTACGCCATCAGCAACATCTCCGGGAACATCGCCAACTCGCAGACGACCGGTTTCAAACGCGTCGACACCAGCTTCGTCGACCTGATGTCCGAGACGACCCCCAAGCGTGAGGTCGCCGGCTCGGTTCTGGCCCAGTCGCAGCTGACGAACACGATCGCCGGCAACGTCGTCTCGACGACCGTGCCGACCAACATGTCGATCAGCGGGACGGGCTTCTTCACGGTGGCGCAGAAGACCGGGGACGCCAACGGCGCCGCGACCTTCAGCGGGACGAACGCCTACACGCGGCGCGGTGACTTCGCTCCCACCGCCGACGGGCACCTGATGAACGGGGCCGGCGGCTACCTGACCGGCAACAACCTCGATCCGATCAGCGGCCAGGTCACCTCGTCCGGACCGATCGTGATCGGCAATCCGACCCTCCCGGCACAGCCGACGACCACCATCACCTACGCGGCCAATCTCCCGGCGACGCCGACGACGAGTTCGACCGCCGATCCGGCCAACAGCATCGCCGGTCCGTCGCTGACGGCCTATACCGCGTCCGGAGCGCCGGTCACGATCAACATGCGCTGGGTCCAGACGACGCCAAATGGCAACGGAACGGATTCCAGCTGGAACCTACTGTACAACAGCAGCGCCACCAGCACACCGAACTGGACCGATACCGGCCAAGCGTTCACCTTCGATTCGACGGGCAAGATGACCTCGCCCACCGGCACTGTGGCCGATCCGACCAGCATCACCGTCGATCTGAGCAACAAGACGATCTCCGGATACACGTTTCCGAAGCTTTCGCTCGATCTGTCCGGCGGACTGACCCAATACGCCGACGCGAGCGGCGCCGTCACCACCAACGCGCTCAGTCAGAACGGCAGCACCGCGGGCACGCTGACGAGCGTCGCGGTCGGCACCGACGGCAAGATCAACGGGACCTTCTCGAACGGGGCCGTGAAGGCGCTCGCCAATGTCGGGATCGTCCAGTTCGCCGATCCGGACGGGCTCAAGGCCGATACGAACGGCAATTACCTGCAGACGGCCGATTCCGGCCCCCCGCTGGCGGGCCTCGACGGCAGCACCATCACCGGTGCGAGCATCGAGCAATCCAACACCGACATTGCGACCGAATTCTCTAAGATGATCGTAACCCAGCAGGCCTATTCTGCAAACACGCGCGTCATGTCGACGGCCCAGACCATGATGTCTGACCTGCTCAACGTGATCCGGTAGGTTGCATCGCAGGGAGCGCTGAGGAGGCTTCGACATGTCGCTGAACGCGCTCTCCAATGCGACCGCCGGGCTTGCGGCCACGCAGGCGGCGATCAACGTCGTCTCGCTGAACGTCGCCAATGCCGGGACGGCCGGCTACGTCAAGCGGACGCTCACGCCGGTCGCCACCGGGACCAACAACCTGGGGGTCGCTGCCGGGACGGTCACCCGAAGCTTCGACGCAGCCGCCCTGAACCAACTGCGCCTTGAGACGTCCGGCGCCGCCTATACCAGCACGAAGGCCAGCATCGGCTCTCAGCTCGACGCCCTCTACGGAACCCCCGGCAGTGCGACGGCCCTCGACGGCACGCTGAACACCTTCACGCAGTCGCTGCAGCAACTCGCCGCCAATCCGACCTCCGCGGCGGCCCGGACGACCGTCCTCGGCAACGCGACGGCACTGGCCGGTCAGATCAACAGCGCCGCCAACACGGTGCAGACCCTGCGCACCGGGATCGAGGCGCAGCTCGGAACCGACACGACTTCGGCCAGCGCGCTCCTCTCGAACATCGCGAAACTCAACACCAAGATCCAGAACACCACGGACAGCACGTCGGTCGCCGACCTGCAGGACCAGCGCGACCAGGCGATCAACAGCCTGTCGAGCTACATGGATGTCAAAGCCACGCCGCAGAGCGACGGCACGGTCACCGTCCTCACCCAGTCGGGCGCCACCCTGGTCGATCGCGGCAACGCGGCGACCCTGAGCTTCGACGGCCGCGGCACGCTCAGCGCGAACTCGTCCGCCACGTCCACGCCGCGCTCGGTCGGCACGATCACCGCCACGCTGCCGGGTGGCGGCAAGATCGATCTCGGCGAGCCCGGCGTGCTGCGCTCCGGAAGCCTCGCCGCCCAGCTCGAGCTGCGCGATCAGACCCTGCCGCAGGCGCAGCGCCAGCTCGACGACCTCGCCGCCGGCCTGGCGAGTTCGCTGACCGACAAGACCGTGACCGGGACCTCGGACGGGACCTCGGCGACGATCGACCCGACCGGGATGAAGGCCGGCAACACGATCACCATCCCGGTGACGGTGAACGGGGCGGTCCGCAACGTCATCCTGATCGCGTCCGACGCCAATGCCACGTCGGTCCCCGCGAGCGAGACCAACGATTCCACCGCCCTGGTGCAGACCTTCAAGATCCCCAGCGGGACGGCGACCTACGCCGACTCGATCAATGCGGCGCTGGGCAATCTCAATCTGGGATTGACCGCGACGATGACCGGCAGTTCGGTCACGATCGGGCCCGCGTCCGGGAGCGCACCCGCGGTGACCGCGGCCACCGCCAACGTCACCGCGGTTTCCGCGACCGACCTGTATACCGGCAACCCGTCGCTGGCCCTGTTCGTCGACGGCGCGAACAACGCGGTCTACACCGGCAGCTTCGACGGCGGCTCGAAGCTCACCGGATTCGCGCAGCGCATCGCGGTCAACCCGACCCTGTCCGGCGACACGGCGGCGCTCTCGGCCGCGGCGAGCTCGACGAGCGCGGCCAACACGAACGCGTCCGGCACACGGGCGCAGCAACTCTACGCGGCGCTGACCTCCACCCAGCAGACCTTCTCGTCGTCGAGCGGCATCGGCGGGGTCTCGGCGCCCTACAGCGCCACCGTGGCGGGTTTCGCGCAGGACATCATCGCCGCGCAGGGGGCCGCCTCCGCCAATTCGACGGCCATCGATTCCAGCCAGCAGACCGCGCTCTCCACCGCGCAGAGCCGGTTCTCGGCCGGGGCCGGGGTCAATATCGATCAGGAGATGTCGAACCTGATCGCCCTGCAGACCGCCTACGGCGCCAATGCCCGCGTGCTGACCGCGGCCCGCGACATGCTCAACCAGCTGCTGCAGATCTGATCATGACCACGATCGCCCCCTTCGCGGCCGGCTCCTACCTGACGACCCGGAATGCCGCGCAGCTCACGACCCTGAAGAACCAGCTCAACGACCTATCGAACCAGGTCTCGAGCGGACAGGTGTCGCAGACCTACGGCGGCCTCGGTTCCGGGCGGTCGACGGCCCTCGGCGCCCAGGCGACGTTGAGCGCGCTCGGCGGCTACGCGGCCGGCATCACGGCCGGCCAGACGCGGACGAACCTCGCCGTGACGAGCCTCACCCAGGTCGCGACCCTCGGGACGAGTGCCAGCCAGACCCTGAACAACGGTCTGCAGAGTGTGGCGACCAGTTCGGTCTCGGGCCGCTCGACCGCGTTGGGGGACCTGCAGACGGCACTCGATGCGCTCAACCAATCGGCGGCGGGCAACTATCTGTTCGGCGGCGGCGATGCCAGCACCCAGCCGGTGGTCGATGCGGACACGCTCCTCAACGGGACGACCGGCAGCCAGGGCCAAACCGTCGCCGGCCTCTCCGCGGTGATCGCGGAACGGGTCGATGCCGAGGTCGGACCCAACCAGAACGGCCGGCTCACCCAGACGCCGACCCCGTCTTCGACCAACACCGGCACCGCGGTGACGGTCACCGACGAGGCGGACAGCCAGACCCGGACCAAGTTCGGCTTCACCCTGGCCGCGGCACCGACGGTGACGGGATCGGCGCTCAGCGCCACCTACACGGCCGCCGCGAGCCCCAGCCCGGCCTCCTTCACCCTCAACCTGACGGCGCAGCCCCAGCCCGGCGACAGCGCGACCATCTCGCTGACGTTGCCGGACGGCACTTCGCAGACCCTCACCCTCAAGGCCGCGACCACAGCGGACGCGACCTCGACCACCAGTTTCGCGATCGGGTCGAGCACCTCCGATACGATGAACAACCTGTCGGCGACCCTGAACAAGGCGCTCAAGGGTCTGGCCAGCGGCACCCTGGCGGTGAACGCCACCGCCGACGCCGCGTCGAGTTTCTTCACGGGCTCGGCGAAAGGCGGCCTGACGGGCACCGGGATCATGCCCGAGCGCATCCAGTACGATGCCAGCAACAACCCGATCGGCTACCGACCCGCCACCGCGGCCGACACGGTGCTGTGGTATCAGGGCGAGAACACCTACACCGCGTCGAACACCCCGACGTCGGCGCTCGACAGCCAGTCGATCCAGGTCAGCGCGACGTCCAACATCGGCACGGGCGCGCGCGCGATCGATCCGGCGGTACAGAACGTCCTCGCCGGCCTGGCCACGATGGCCTTCGCCCTGCCCACGACCAACGACGACACCACCGGCACGGCTTATCAAACCGTGATGAACCGCGCCGGCGCGTTGCTCTCCTCGACCGACGGCAGTTCCGGCGTCCAGAACACGGTCACCCAGCTCTCGATCGCCGCCGCCCGGCTGACCAACGCCGGCACCACCAACGCGGCCACGCAGAACACCGTGCAGAACACGCTGGACGGGATCGAGCAGGCGCCCACCGAGGAAGTCATCGCCAAGCTCCTCGACGTGCAGAACCGGCTCCAGGCGAGCTACCAGATCACCTCCACGCTCTCGAAGCTTTCGCTGGTCAACTACATCAGCTAAGCCCGGTCCGGTCACGCGCGCTACGATGATCGCGCAGCCGTGTGCGGAAGCGGATCGCCCGCGATCGCCGCAATCTTAGTCTCGCCGCTTTCCCACAGTGAATCGTGGAAACCGGACGCGCCGCCGCTCCGTCGCCCACCCGAGGAGAGGTCCGCATGTCGCCGTCCGAACCTGTCGCACTCGTCCGCGGTCTCGGCGGCGCCCCGCGGATCGGCGCGACCGTCCCGGCCGAGCGGGCGGCCGACACCCCCGTCCCCGGTTGCGGGCGGCTCGACGATCGCGGCATTGCCCTCGACATCCCGCTGCGCGGCTTCGCCCGGCTGCGCGTCCAGAGGCCGGATCCCGACCCGTTCATCGGTGCGGTCGAGGGTTCTATCGATCGGCCGTACCGGCATCCGCCGCGCCGGGCCGCCTAAGATGCGCGGGCGGCTCCAGCCGGTCGCCGCCCTGGCGATGATCCTGTCCCTCGCGGGGTCCGCTCTGGCGATCGACCTGCAGAAGGCGCCGGTCACGCCCGGGCCGGTTCCGTGCCCGTCGAAGGGACCGGGCTTCGTCCGCCTGCCGGGCAGCGCTTCCTGCATCCGCGTGTCCGGGCACGTCGCCGCCGGGATGGACCTGCGCACCGGGCACGCCGCCGCGGCGGCCCCCGTCGTCGCCGGCCGCCTCGCCATCGACAACCGCGCCGACACGGATCTCGGTGAGGTGCGGACCTACCTGCGGTTCGGTAACGGCCGGCGCTGAGCGCCGGACCCTACAGGTTCCGCGACAGGACCAGCGGCCCGCTGCGCACGCCGCGCCCGTAGGGCGAGGGGGCCGGACTCTGGCGGCCGTAGCCCGTCGGCATCTGCGCCCGTCCGATCTCCTCAGCGAGCGACTTGATCAGGCCCTCCGACACGGTTTTGGCGCTGGCGAGCACCGTCTGGTTCGCCTCGACGGCCGCGGTGAAACGGCGGTGTGCCGACCGCAGGTTCTCGACCCCGTCCGGATGGAAGCGCTTCAGCGCCACGGCGTTCGCCTTGGCGACCTCCAGCCCCTGCATGTAGGCGCCGGCCAGGGCGGCCTTGGGCTCGGCCGCCGCGATCCCCTCCCGCAGCCGGCCGGCACGGACATGCGCCGCCTCGTCGGCCAGCACCGCCTCGAGAGCGGCCATGTTGGCGAGCACCCCCGCGACCAGCGCCTCCGCGGTGACGCGGTCGGCGACGCGGAGCGGCTCAGCCCGCTGCATGGGTCGTTCCATCGCTCGGTGCTCCCTGCATCTTCATGATCTCATGAAAGACCGAAGCGGCGATACCGACGCCGCCGTTCTTCACGATCTGTCCCGCATATTCCTTGGTCAGCATCGAGCGGTAGACACCGCCGCCGGTGCCGTTCTCGCCGAGGGGGCCGTCGGTACCCTCCGACTGGGTCAGCCGGTCGAGGCTGGATTCCAGGAACATCGATTCGAACTCGGTCGCGGTCTTCCAGGCCTTGGCCTGGTTGGCGGTCTTGACGATCCCGTCGACCGCCCCCCCGGCGACGGAGGTCCCGACGCTGGCGGCGGCGGTGACGTTGGCGAGTTGCAGCATGGTCGGGCCCTCCGCGCTCGGACGCGTCACATCAGTTCGATATCGGCCTGCAGGGCGCCGGCCGCCTTGATCGCCTGCAGGATCGAGATCAGGTCGCGGGGGCCGACGCCGAGGGCGTTGAGGCCGTCGACCAGTTCCCGCAGGCTCACGCCCTCCTTGACCAGGGCGAGCTTGTTGCCCTCGCCGGTATCGACCTTCAGCGCGGTGCGCGGCACCACGACGGTGCGGCCGTTGGACAGGGGCGCCGGCTGGCTCACCTGCGGCTGCTCGGTGATCGTGATGGTCAGGTTGCCCTGGGCGATCGCCACCGTGGAGACGTGCACGTCGCGGCCCATCACGATGATGCCGGAGCGCTCGTCCACGACCACCCGGGCGGTCTGGTCGGGCTCGACCTTGAGCTGCTCCACCTCGGTGATCAGCCGGATCATATTGCCGTTGTAGCGGGCCGGGATCTGGATCGTGACGGTGGCGGGGTCCGTGGGCTCGGCCGTATCGGCGCCCATGAAGTCGTTGATCGCTGCGGCGATCCGCTTGGACGTGGTGAAGTCGGGATTGCGCAGCGACAGGCGCAGAGACTTGGCGTCGTTCAGCTTGAAGGCGATCTCGCGCTCGATGTTGGCGCCGTTGGAGATGCGTCCGTTGGTGGGCACGCCCCGGGTGATCTTGGCGGCGGCCCCCTCCGCGGCGAAGCCCGCGATCGCCACCGAGCCCTGCGCCAGGGCGTAGACCTCGCCGTCGGCGCCGAGCAGCGGCGTCACCAGCAGGGTGCCACCCTGGAGCGATTTGGCGTCGCCCAGCGAGGAGACCGTCACGTCGATACGGGTGCCCTGCGCGGCGAAGGGGGGCAGGCTCGCCGTCACCATCACGGCGGCGAGGTTCTGCGTGCGCATCGTGGCCCCGCGGGTGTTGACGCCGAGGCGCTCCAGCATCGCCTGCAGCGATTGCTTGGTGAACGGGATGTTGTTCAGCGTGTCGCCGGTGCCGTTCAGGCCGACGACGATGCCGTAGCCGACGAGTTGGTTCTGGCGCACGCCCTCGATGGAGGCGAGGTCCTTGACCCGCGACAGGGCGAGCGCCGGGCCGGACATCGCCGCCAGGAGCAGCACGCCCGCAGCGAGTGCGGCGAGGACCGATCCGATGAGACTGCAGGGGTGGCTCGGGCGCATGCCGGGTTTTTCGAGGGTGAACGGACCTGCCCCCCTCCTGCCAGCGTCATGCCACCCGAGAATTTCCGGTAAGTCGCTGACAAAAGAGATCATTATCCGGCCGGCATGCCGCGACCCATCACGATCGACCGGTACCGATGCTGCCGACCCGGCAGCTTCTGCCGGCTTGTTTACCCGCGCTTAACCCTGCGGGCCGAATTTCGAGCCCTGCGCAGGAGCGCTTGGAGCAACGCGAACCGGATCATGCGCGTCGAGACTCGCCAGCCGATCCAGGGCGCAGGCGGCGTCGCCACCCTCCGGCGGACCGAGGGCGGCGCAGGCTTCAGCCTCGGCGCGACCCCCGGTGCCGCCACCGGCGCCGGTGCCCCCGCGGCGGCGGCGACGCTCACCGGCCTGGACGCGGTCCTGCTCCTCCAGACCGAGAGCGAGACGCCGCAGGAGCGGCGGCGTCGCTCGGCCAAGCGCGGTCAGGATCTCCTCGACGGCCTCGACCGGCTGAAGGCCGCCCTGCTGGGCGGCCGGGTCGCGCCGCAGGACTTGCGCGCCATCGCGTCCCGCCTCGCCGAACGCCCGGGCCCCTCGGGGGATCCGCGGCTCGACGGGCTCATGGCCGAGATCGAGCTGCGTGCGGCGGTGGAACTCGCCAAGCTCGAAAGCCGGCGCAGCGTCTGACCAGGGCGCCTTACCCCGTCCGCCGCTTCGGTCCGGTCGGCAGCATCTGCGGTTCGCCCGGCCCGGTCTCCACGCCGAGATCCGGCACCGCGATGATCGGCGCGCCGCGCAGGTCCTTGCGGGTGACGATGGCGCCGCGCTCCTCCAGATAGGCCAGCATCCGCCGGGCGCGGCCGCCCGAGCTGGTGCCGTAGGCCTCGGCCAGCATGGTGTCTGTGGGGCAGGGGGCGCCCTCGATCGCCGCCCGGGCCACGACCAGGAACAGCCCGGCGAGGTCGTCCGGCAAACCGGCCGCGATCTCCTGGGCGCGCTCCCAGGTGGAATTGTCGGCGACCGCGCCCCCGGCCTCGGCCCGGGCCACCGCGAGCCGGCGCTTGAATTCCGGCAGGCCCATCGTGTCGCCGCGCAGGCGCCGGATCCGGCACCGGACCGTGAAGTCCTGGTAGAGCGTCGCGGGGGTGCAGGCCGCCGCATCGGCATCCGCCAGCACCGAAGCCAGAACCTCGGACAGGGCCGCCTCGCGCGCCTCCGGATCCATCGGCTCCTCCTCCGGTTCCTCCACGGGAACCGGCGGCCGGTAGTTCGCCAGCTGCACCAGCACGTCCGGGGCCGGTGCCGGACGCGGCTTCGGGCGGGGCGCGAAGGGCACCGAGACCTCCTCCGGGCTCGCCGTGAGGATCAGGGACCGGGCGTCCTCCAGCGCGTCGGGCAGGGGGACGAGCACCGGCGAGGAACTCCGGCTCACCGTCTCGGTCGGACCGACCGCGATGGTGAGCGGGCGGCGCGACAGGGCCGGCCCGAGGGCCACGAAATGCCCGCGCGGCAGATCGCGGAACGTCTCGGCCTGCCGGCGCTCCAGTCCCAGGAGGTCAGCGGCGCGGGCCATGTCGATGTCCAGGAATGTCCGGCCCATCAGAAAATTCGACGCCTCGGCCGCGACGTTCTTGGCGAGCTTGGCGAGGCGCTGCGTGGCGATGATCCCGGCCAGGCCGCGCTTGCGCCCGCGGCACATCAGGTTGGTCATCGCGCCGAGGGAGAGGCGCCGCGCCTCGTCCGAGACCTCGCCGGCGGCGGCCGGGGCGAAGAGCTGGGCCTCGTCCACCGCCACCAGCATCGGGTACCAATGGTCCCGGTCGGCATCGAACAGCCCGCCGAGGAACGCGGCCGCGGCGCGCATCTGCCCGTCGGCGTCGAGGTTCTCCAGCGACAGCACCACGGAGACCCGGTGGGTGCGCACCCGCGCGGCGATCCGCTGCAGGGCGGCGTCGTCGCCGTCGGCCTCCACCACGACGTGGCCATAACGGTCGGCCAGACTGGCGAAATCGCCCTCCGGGTCGATGATCGCCTGCTGCACGAGCCCGGCGCTCTGCTCCAGCAGGCGCCGCAGCAGGTGCGACTTGCCGGAGCCTGAATTGCCCTGCACCAGCAGCCGCGTGGCGAGCAGTTCGGTGAGGTCGAGGAGCGCGGGGCGCTCGCCGGTCAGGCCGAGATCGATGTCGGAACGCATGGCGCCTCATAGCATGCCGGCGCCGGTTCCGGGGCCCCCGCGATGGCGCTGTCCACGCTTCCCGCCATACCAGCCAAGCCGTAACCGGCCTGGACCCGGACCGGGCGGACCTGTAGGCCCCACGGCCCTGCTCGAAACATCCGGATCCCCAACACGATGGCGGCCTGCGGCCTCGATTTCGGCACGTCGAACACCACCCTGGGGCATGCGGGTCCCGACGGGCCGATCCTGCTGCCGCTGGAGGGCGCGCACCGCACGATCCCCAGCGCGATCTTCTTCGAACTCGGCCGCGAGCCGGTGATCGGGCGAGCCGCCACGGCGGCCTATGTGGACGGCCTGTCGGGGCGGCTGATGCGCGGCCTCAAATCGGTGCTCGGCACGCCGCTGATGGACGAGGCGACCCCGGTCGGCCGCCAGCGCCTGCGCCTGCGCGACGTGATCGCCCGTTACCTGACCGCGGTGAAGGCGCGGGCCGAGGCGGCCTGCGACGCGCCCCTCGACAGCGTGGTCCACGGCCGCCCGGTCCATTTCGTGGACGGCGACCCGGAGGCCGATCGCCGGGCCGAGGACACGCTGCGCGCCATCGCGCGCGACGTCGGATTCCGCGAGGTCTCGTTCCAGTACGAGCCGATCGCCGCCGCCCTCGACTACGAGCGGCAGGTCCGGTCGGAGGAGATCGCCCTGGTCGCCGATATCGGCGGCGGCACCTCGGATTTCTCCATCGTGCGCCTGTCGCCCGAGCGGAGGCGCCGGGTGGATCGCGCTGGCGACATCCTGGCCAATGATGGCGTGCGCATCGGCGGCACCGATTTCGACCGGCAGCTCAGCCTCGGCACGGTGATGCCGCTCCTCGGCCTCGGCAGCCCGATGCGCCGGGGCGACCTCGCCGTGCCGAACGCCTACTATCACGACCTCGCCACGTGGTCGGCGATCAACCGCCTCTACAATCAGAAGACCTTGCGCGAGATCGACGAGGTGATCCGCGATTGCGCCCGCCCCGAGCTCGTCGCGCGGCTGCGCGAGGCGGTGGAGGGCGAGCGCGGCCATGCCCTGGCGGGGGCGGTGGAGGGCGCCAAGATCGCGGCCTCGGAAGAGGGCGGGACGGATCTCGATCTCGGCCTCGTGGAGCGTGGGCTGTCGGTGCCGGTGGATCGCGCGCGCCTCGCCGCGCAGACGGGCGACCTCGCCCGGGCGGTGGCGGCCCGGATCGGGCGCTGCCTCGTCCAGGCGGAGCTGGCGCCGGAGCGGATCGACGCCCTGTTCCTCACCGGCGGCTCCACCGGCCTGCCGCACCTGCGCGCCGCCCTGACCGCGGCGCTGCCGGCCGCCCGGGTGGTGGAGGGCGACACGTTCGGTTCGGTCGGCCTCGGCCTGACCATCGAGGCGGCCCGGCGCGGGGGGGGATGACGGAGCGGGCCCTGTCCCGGGGACGCTTCGGCCGGAACCCGGCCTCTCGGTAGGCGAGCCGGCCCGGGTCATCGAGCTCGATCTGTGACAAGCGGAACCCCGATTGACGCGCCCGCGCCGATCCCCGACAAGGCGGTCCCTCCCGGTCGGAGACAACGGCGGCCCATCCGGCGCCTTCCTCGCCGCCTCGCCCGATGCTGTTCAACTCCTTCGTTTTCCTTCTCGCGTTCCTGCCGGCCGCCCTGGTCCTGCACGGGCTGGTGGCGCGCGCCGCGCCGGCCTGGCGGCTGCCGCTCCTCGTCGGCCTCTCGTTCGTGTTCTACGGCTGGTGGGACATCCGCTTCGTGCCGCTGCTCGCCGGCTCGATCCTGGCGAACTGGAGCGTGGCCCGCCTCTATCGCCGCTGGCCCGGCCGCTGGCTGATCCCGGCGGCCATCGCGGCAAACCTCGCCCTGCTCGGGGTGTTCAAGTATCTTGACTTCTTCGCCGACCTCGCCAACCTGATCCCCGGCCTCGGGGCGCCGCGGCTCGGCCTCGCCCTGCCGCTCGGCATCTCGTTCTTCACCTTCCACCACATCATGTACCTCGCCGACCTCCGGGCCGGCCGGGCGCCCGCCTTCGGGCTGGTGAAATACGCCCTCTACATCGCCTTCTTCCCGCAGGTTCTCGCCGGCCCGCTCGTGCGCTGGAGCGAGATCATGCACCAGTTCGACGCGGCGCCCTACGCCCGGCCGGACGCCGCCGAGCGCTTCAGCCGCGGCCTGATGCTGCTGACGGTCGGCCTCGCCAAGAAGGTGTTCCTCGGCGATCCGCTCGCGGCCTACGTCAATCCGGTGTTCCAGGCCGCCGCTTCCGGCAAGGTCGTCACCGTCGCCGAGGCGTGGCAGGCGACGCTGGGCTTCACCTTCCAGATCTATTTCGACTTCTCCGGCTATACCGACATGGCGCTCGGCATCGCGCTGCTGTTCGGTCTCGTCCTGCCGCAGAACTTCGACGCGCCCTACCGCGCCACGTCGCTGCGCGACTTCTGGCGGCGCTGGCACATGACCCTGTCGCGCTTCCTGCGCGATTACCTGTACATCCCGATGGGCGGGAACCGGCACGGGCTGCCGCGCCAGGTCGGCGCGCTCCTGGCCACCATGACGCTCGGCGGGTTGTGGCACGGGGCCGGCCCGACCTTCCTGGCCTGGGGCGGCCTACACGGGCTCGGCCTCGGCGCCGGCCTGCTGGCCCGCCGCACGCGGCTGGTGATCCCCGCGCCGCTGGGTTGGCTGCTGACCAGCCTGTTCGTGATGCTGACCTGGGTCCTGTTCCGGGCGACGAGCTTCGAGGCGGCGATCCTCCTGTTCAAGGGCCTGTTCGGGCTGGCGCCCCGGGGCTCCGGCTTCAAGTGGCGCACCATCGCGGTCGCCGCCCTCGTCGCCACGGTCGGGCCGACCGCCTGGACGGCGGTCCACCGCCTGCCGTCGCGGCGCCTGCTCGCCTTCGGCTTCGCGCTCCTGTTCGTGATCGTCCTGCTGAAGATCGGCGACGATGCGAACTACGAGTTCATCTACTTCCAGTTCTGAGGATGGCGGCCCCCCGACTCCCCTCGGACCAGGACTGGCGCGGCTTCGCCCGCGCCCTGATCCTATCCGTCTTCGGCGTGTTCGCGGCCTATCTCGCCCTGGCGGTGCTGGTCGATCCCTACGATACCGGCCGCTCGACCCTGCTGTCCCGCGGCGCGGTCCGGCCGCAGGGGCCCCGCACCGCATCGGCCGTGCGCGGGCGCGATCCGGCCTTTACGGGCGCGGTGATCGGCAACTCGCACATCCAGCTCATCGAGCCGGCGACGCTGACCCGGCTCACCGGCATCCCGTTCGTCCAGCTCTCGGTGCCGGCCACCGGTCCGGCGGAGCAGTTCGCACTCCTCGACTGGTATTTGCAGCACCATGCGCGGCCCGCCGCCCTCGTGCTCTCGGCCGACGCGTTCTGGTGCGCGGACGATCCGAGCTTCCCGAGCGAGCATGGGTTTCCCTTCTGGCTGCTCGGCGGCTGGCCCGACTACCTCGGGGGACTCGTGCGCTTCCCGGCCGCGCAGGAGACGATCAACCGCCTCGGCTGGCTCCTGAACCCCGGCCGCAGGAACGCCGCCCCCGACGGCTGGTGGGATTACGAGCGCAACTATCTCGGCCAGGGCTTCGGCATCGATCCCGCCAAGAAGGCAGCCCTGGAGAGGCCCGTAGGCCCCGGGCCCGAGCCGCAGCATGGCGGCCCGTTCCCGATCGCCGGACGGCTCCGGGCGGAGCTCGCGCGGGTCCCCGCCGAGACGCCGGTGGTGGTGGTCTTTCCGCCGGTCTATGCCCGCGCCGAGCCGCCGCCCGGCAGTCCCCGGGCGGCGGCCGAGGCCACCTGCCGCTCCGAGGTTCGCGCCGCGCTGGCGACGCACCGGTCGAGCACGGTGGTGGATTGGCGCGACGGGCGCCCCGAGGCGGCGGATCCGGACCTGTTCTTCGACCAGACGCATTTCCGCCTGGGCCTGGCCCGGCCCCTCACGGCGGAGATCGCCGCCGCGATCGAACGGCTGCGGAGGCCGGTGACAGAGTAAAAGCGCTGTAGCGTGGCTTGTTTGCCGCACGCGGCTGGACAGTGGCGGCGCTTTATGGGCCCCGCTTCCGTGTGCGTTGTCGCGATTGGGCGCCTCGACTATACGGCACCTCACGTTATCGCCGCGCACCGGCCATCCCCTGGTGGGCGGTCTTACGATCCAGCGAGGGTGACGCATGGCGAAGGTGACGCTGGAGGACGGCTACGTCCCGTCCGACGACGAGCCCTTCATGAATGACCGGCAGCGCGAATATTTCCGACGCAAGCTGCTGGGCTGGAAGAATGACATCCTGCGCGAGGCGCAGGACACCCTCGTCGCGCTCCAGACCGAGAACGAGAACCATCCCGACCTCGCCGACCGGGCATCGTCCGAGACGGACCGGGCGATCGAGCTGCGGGCGCGGGACCGGCAGCGCAAGCTCACCGGCAAGATCGATGCGGCCCTCGCCCGGCTGGAGGACGGCTCCTACGGATTCTGCGAGGAGACCGGCGAACCGATCTCGCTGCGCCGCCTCGATGCCAGGCCGATCGCCACCATGTCCCTCGAAGCCCAGGAACGGCACGAGCGCCGGGAGCGGGTCTACCGCGACGATTAACCGAGCTGCTCCGCCGCCATCCGGAGCCCGCCTTGGCCGACCTCCCCGGCGGGTGCCACCGAACCGGCGCGTGCCGCGGGCGTTCTGCGTCGGACCCTTTTCGTGTCCGGAGAACCGCATGAGACGTCCCCTGATTGCGACGATCGCCGGTGCGGTCGCCGCGCTCGCGCTCGCCGGCTGCGAGCCGGCCAAGCCGGGCCCGGCCGGGCCGGCCGGCCCGAAGGGTGACCAGGGGCCGCCCGGGCCGCAGGGTCCGGCCGGCCTGAACGGGGCGACCGGCGAGCGCGGACCCACGGGCGAACGGGGCCCGGCCGGCGCTGCCGGACCCCCGGGTCCGGCGGTCAACAGCCAGGTCCGGCTCGACGTCGCCTGCCGTCGCGAGGAGGTGTTGATCGGCGCCTATTGCCGCGGCATGGCGGTGGTACCGTCCGTGACCGTCACGGACGGCGTGTCCACGGTCGGCTGCTTCGACATGACCGCCAAGGCCGCCAAGGATGCCCAACCCGTCGCGGTCTGCATGAAGGCGCCATGAGAATCTGGGTCCCTCGCTCGCTGGTCCCCGCTGTCCTGGCCGCGCTGGTCTCCACCGCGGCCGGTGCGCAATCGGCCGTGCCCACGGAGCGCGCGGCGATCGACCTCGTGCGCGATCGTCGCACGGCCGCCTTCGCCACGGTGGCCCAGACCCTGGCCTACGCCCAGCGCGTGACCGGCGGCGCCTTCCGGCTCGGCGGGTATCGTGTCGATTATCGACCGGAGGCGCCCTTCGCCCGGGTACAGATCTGCTATCGCCTCGGGATCGACCCCCCGACCTGCGGGCTCGACTACCGCGTCGCGGTGAACCCGGCCCATGTCGAGCCCTCCGACCGCTACGACGGCCTCACCCGTGACCTGGAGCACGGGCCGCAGGCCTTCCTGCGGGCGCTGGCCCGGGACGTGGATCTCCAGCGCCAGCCGGCGCTCCTGCGGAAGATCCAGGCCGCGCTGGACCCGTACAACCCCTACGACTGGCGGTAGGTTTTCGCCCGGGCTCAGAACAGGCTCGGCCAGCGCAGCAGCCGTTCCGGCCCGAAGGCCGCCACCGGCACCGTCGGGGTTCGGCCGGTGGCGAGGTCGGCCACGATCTCGCCGGTGATCGGGCCGGTGGAGAGGCCGATATGGCCGTGGCCGAAGGCGAAGAGCAGGCCGTCGTGCCGGGGCGCCCGGCCGATCACCGGTATCCCGTCCGGCGTGGACGGGCGGGAGCCGAGCCAGGGCTCGTTGTCGAGGGGACCGCCGAGGCGCAGGGTCCCGGCGGCCTCCCGCGCGGCCGCCTCGATCTGGGTGTGGTCCGGGGCGGCGTGGCGGGCGTTGAGCTCCACCCCCGACAGAACCCGCACCCGGTCTTCGCCCATCGGTGACAGGATCGAGCCCGCCCCCGTGTCGAGGACGGGCCGCGTCAGCGGCGGGCTGTCCGGGTGCAGGGCGTAGTGGCGATGATAGCCCCGCTCGGCCGCCACCGCGAAGCGGTAGCCCAGCGTCCGCGCGATCGCCCCCGAGGCGGCGCCGGCCGCGAGCACCACCTGCCGGGCCCGCACCGCGCCGGTTTCGTGGTCCACGCGCCACCCGTCCTGTCCGGGCGCCAGTCGCGCGACGCTGCCGCGCAGGCGGCGTCCGCCCAGCCCCGCGAACAGCGCCTCGCAGGCCTCGATGAGCAGGCCCGGCTCGCGCACGGAGCCGGTCTCGGTCAGCAGCATCGCCCGGGCGTAGGGACGGACCAGCGCCGGCTCGCGGTCGCGCAACGCCGCGGAGTCGAGGATCTCGAAATCCACCCCGTGCCCGGCCAGGATCTCGCGCTCCAGGGCGGCACCCGCGAAGGCGGCCTCGGTCCGGTAGGCCTTCAGCCAGCCGGTGCGCTGGAGTCGGTCGCCCGTCCCGGCCCGGGCGGCGAGGCGCTCGTGGGCGGAATAGGCGGCGCTCGTCAGGGGCAGCAGCGCCCCGGCGGCCCTGCGCCAGCGCGCGGCGCGGGCGCTCGCCAGGAAATGCGCCGTGTAGGGAATGATCCGCGGCAGGTGCGCGTAGTTCAGGCGCAGGCCCCGGTCGGCGTTGCGCAGATAGGCCGGGAGCTTGCCCCACAGGGCCGGGCTCGACATCGGCAGGATCGAGCCGCGGCTGATCACCCCGGCATTGCCGTAGGAGGTCCGGGCCCGGGCCTCGCCGGGATCGTACAGGACCACGTCGAGGCCGCGATCCCTCAGCGCGATGGCGCTGGCGAGGCCGACCATCCCGCCGCCGATCACCACGATATCGGCCGTCTCGTCCGTCGCCATCGAGCCTCGTCCCGCGCCAAGCGGAGCCTTGTGACGGGTTTTCACGACCCTGGGTAGCGCCCCGGATGCGGCACCCCATGAGTTCGGCGAAGGGCGATTTCCCGGAGCGCCCGCGGCAATCCGGTCCGAGATCGGTTACAGAGCGCATATGACTCTCGTCCGCTTCGCCCCGTCGCCGACCGGCTACCTCCATATCGGCAATGCCCGTCCGGCCCTGCTGAACGCGTTGTTCGCCCGGAGGACGGGCGGGCGCTTCCTGCTGCGCCTCGACGACACCGACGCCGAGCGCTCGACGGAGGCTTTCGCCGATGCGATCCGGGAGGATCTCGCCTGGCTCGGGATCGAGCCTGACCTGTTCGCCCGGCAAAGCGCCCGCAAGGCGCAGCACGATGCCGCCGCGGATCGCCTGCGGGCCGCCGGCCGCCTCTATCCCTGCTACGAGACGCAGGAGGAACTGGAACGCCGCCGCAAGCGCCAGCTTGGCCGCGGCCAGCCGCCGATCTACGACCGGGCGGCGCTCAGCCTCACCGCGGAGGAGCGGGCGGCACTGGAGGCCGAGGGCCGCCGGCCGCACTGGCGCTTCCTCCTGGAGGCGCGGACTGTGGCCTGGGACGACCTCGTCCGCGGGCCCGCCCATGTCGATTGCGCGTCCCTCTCCGACCCGGTGCTGATCCGGGCCGACGGCAGCTACCTCTACACGCTGCCCTCCGTGGTGGACGATGCCGACCTCGGCGTCACCCACGTGATCCGCGGCGAGGATCACGTCACCAATACCGGCGTGCAGGTGCAGATCTTCGCGGCGTTGGGCGCGGCCGTGCCGGTCTTCGGCCACCACAACCTGCTGACCACGGCGGACGGGGAGGGCCTGTCGAAGCGGCTCGGCCACCTGTCGCTGCGCGGCCTGCGCGAGGCCGGCTACGAGCCCGCCGCGGTGCGCTCCCTGGCAGTTCTCACCGGCTCGGCCGAATCCGTGCGGGCGGTGCCCGACCTCGAGACCCTGGCGGGGCTCGTCGATCTCGCCGAGATCTCGCGCGCGCCGGCCCGGTTCGACACGGCGGAACTCGACGGCCTGAATGCGCGCCTCGTCCACGCCATGGACTACGCCGCGGTGGCCGGCCGCCTCGCGGATCTCGGGATTCCGCCGGACCGCGCGGAGGCGTTCTGGCTGGCGGTGCGGGCCAATCTCGGCCGGGTCCCGGAGGCGGCCGCGTGGTGGCGGGTGGTCGCCGGCCCGGTCGAGCCGGTCCTCACCGAGGCGGCGGTGATCACGGCGGCCCGGGAGACCCTGCCGCCGGAGCCGTTCGGACCCGAGACCTGGAAGGCCTGGACCACCGAGATCCGGAGCCGCACGGGGGCCAAGGGCCGGGGACTGTTCATGCCGCTGCGCCTCGCGCTCACCGGTCTGGAGCACGGGCCGGATCTGGCCGGCCTGCTGCCGCTGATCGGGCGGGACCGGGCGGCGCGGCGGCTGGCCGGCGAACCCGCCTGATCTACGGGGTCTCGGCCTCTGCCAGCGGAGTCGCCAGCAGCTTGTCGACCCGGCGTCCGTCGAGATCCACCACCTCGAAGCGCCAGCCGGCGATCTCGCAGGTCTCGCCCGTCTCCGGCAGGTGCTGGAGCGCCGCGATGACCAGGCCGGCGGCCGTGGCGTAGTCCCGCGACGGCGGGAGCCGCAGCCCGAGCTGGTCGGCCAGTTCATCGGCCGGCATCGAGCCGGCGATCAGCCAGGAGCCGTCGGCGCGGTGCACGGCGTCCGGCTCCGCGGTCCCGAAGCGGAAGGCGCCGGCGATCGCATCGAGGATGTCGGCGGGAGTCAGGAGCCCGTCGAAATGGCCATACTCGTCGTGGACGAGAGCCATCGGCACCGGCGCGGTCCGCAGGGTGTCGAGGGCATCGAGGGCGTCGAGGGTGTCGGGCAGAACCGGCGCCGGGCGCACATGCGCACGCAGGTCGAGGCGCTCCCCCCGCGACAGGGGCCCGAGGAGGTCGCGCACCTGGAGGATGCCGATCATCGCGTCCGGGCCGCCATCGGCCACCGGCAGGCGGGCATGGGGGCTCGCCAGGATCTGGGCCCGCACGGCGTCCGGATCGTCGGACAGGTCGATCCAGACTACGTCGGTGCGCGGGGTCATGACGCCCCGCACCAGCCGATCGCCGAGGCGGAGCACGCCGGAGATCATCGCCCGCTCGCCACCCTCGATGACACCCGCAGTCTCCGCCTCGGCCACGAGGCTGCGGAGCTCCTCCTCGGTGACCGCGCTGGCGCTCTCGGTCTCCTGGCCGATCAGGCGGAACACCGCCCGGGTCGAGGCGTCGAGCAGCCACACCGCGGGCAGGGCCACCTTGGAGACGATCCCCATGCCGGGCGCCACCGCGCAGGCGATCCGCTCCGGGTCGCGCAGGGCGAGGTGCTTCGGGACCAGCTCGCCGATGATCACCGACAGGTAGGTGATCACCCCGATGACGAGGCTGTAGCCCAGCGTGTCGGCCCAGCCCTTGGGCAGGCCGAGGTCGATCAGAACCAGGGCGAGCCGGTCACCCAGCGCCGCCCCCGAGACGACGCCGGACAGGATCCCGATCAGCGTGATGCCGATCTGCACGGTCGAGAGGAACCGCCCCGGCTCCTCCGCGAGGATCAGCGCCGCCTTCGCGCCGGGATGGCGGGCGTCGGCCAGGGCCCGCAGCCGGCCCTTGCGCGCCGAGACCAGGGCCAGCTCAGAGAGCGAGAACACGCCGTTGAGCGCGATCAGCAGGACGACGATGACGAGCTCGATCAGGCCGGATCATTGAGCCGCGTCCCGCGGGGCGGGGGCGGCTTCCTCTGTGGCGCGGGCCTGCAAGATGGGCGCGGGGCGCCGTCCGCGCAACGGCCAAGCCGCGGCTCAGCGCGGGCGCGCCTCGATCAGGGCCGAGTCGAGCAGGAAGCTGCCGTCGGGCTCGATCCGGAAATGGGCGGCGACCTCCACCGGCGCCGAGGCCTGGAGCGCCCGGATCGCCGCGACATGGGCCGCCGGCGTGCGCATCCGGGCGATCCAGCTCGCGAATTCCATGCGCGGCCGGCTGGCCATCACGGCGCCGGGGGCGAAGCCCGCCGCCTCCAGCATGGCGCGCCATTCCGAGACCCGGTAGTCGCGCACGTGCGACGGGTCGCGCAGCAGCTCCACCGCCTGGAGATGCGTGTCGAGCAGCGGGTCCTCGGGCGAGATGATGTCGCAGGCGACCAGCAGGCCCTCCGGCTTCAGCACCCGCCGCGCCTCCGCCAGGGCGGCCGGCACGTCGCGCCAATGGTGGGCGCTGAACCGGGTCAGCACCGCGTCGAAGGCCGCGTCGGGGAACGGCAAGGATTCCGCGGACCCCTGCCGGGTCTCGATAGGGGCGAGGCCGCGGCGGTGCGCCTCGGCGGTGACGGCCGCCAGCATCGCGTCCGAGAGATCGTAGGCGGTGACCGCGGCGCCCGCCGCCGCCGCCGAGAAGGCGACGTGGCCGCCGCCGCAGCCGAGGTCGAGCGCCCGCGCCCCCGGCATACCGCGGAGCAGGCTGCCGATCCGGTCGAGATCGGCGCCGCCGGCATGGACCGCGCTCGCCACGTAGGCCGCCGCCTGCGTGCCGAACTGGTCGACGACGTGGCTGGCATGGTCGCGGGCGCTCATGGATGCCTCTCGGGTTCAGACAGCCAGCGGTGCCAGGCGCGACAACCGAATCGCGATGGCGAGCGCCTGACCGTAGAGGGCCGCCACGAACAGCACCACGCCGGTCCAGCCGGAATGGGCGAAGAACCAGCCGCCGGCGGTGCCGAGCACCGAGGAGCCCAGATAGTACAGGCACAGATAGACCGAGGAGGCCTGCGCCCGGTCACGCCGGGCCCGCCGACCGACCCAGCTGCTCGCCACGGAGTGCGCCCCGAAGAAGCCGACCGTCGTCACCACGATCCCGAAGACGATCAGCAGGATGTTGTCCGATAGGGTCATCAGGATCCCGGCGAGGCCCAGGCCGGTCGCGAGCCAGAGTACCCGCCGCCGGCCGAAGCGGCTGGCGAGTTCGCCGGTCACCGGGCTGCTCACCATCCCGGCGAGGTAGACCGAGAAGATCAGGCCGATCACCGTCTGGCTCAGGGAGAACGGCGGATCGAGCAGGCGGAAGCCGATGTAATTGTAGATGCAGACGAAGCCGCCCATCAGGAGAAACGCCTCGACGAACAGCCAGGGCAGCCCGGCATCGCGGAAATGGTGACCGAAGCTGCCCGGCACCTCCCGCCAGGCCATCCGGCGCGCCACGAAGCTGCGCGAGGGCGGCAGCCAGCGCCAGAAGGCCAGCGCGGCCACGAGCGCCAGGATGCCGATGGTGGCGAGCCCGGTGCGCCAGCCGACATGGTCGGCCATCACCCCGCTGATCAGGCGGCCGGACATGCCGCCGAGCGCGTTGCCGCCCACCAGTAGGCCCATGGACAGGCCGATGGCCTGGGCGTCCATCTCCTCCGCCAGATAGGCCATGGCCACGGCGGGCAGGCCGCTGGCCGTGAGTCCGCTCAGCGCCCGCAGCGCCAGGAACCCGTGCCAACCCGGGACCAGGGCGGCCACGATGGTGAGCAGCGCGGAGGCCAGCAGCGAGGCGAGCATCACCGGCTTGCGGCCCCAGACCTCGGAGAGGGGGCTGACCACCAGCAGCGCCACCGCCAGCAACCCGCAGGGGAGTGACAGGGCGAGGCTGCTCTCGGCCGGAGAGACGCCGAATTCGTCCGAAAAAATCGGCAGCAGGGGCTGCACCGCGTAGAGCACCGCGAAGGTCGAGAACCCGGCGGCGGCCAGCGCCAACGCCGTGCGGCGGAAGACCGGCGTACCCGACCGGATCAGCCGCTCGTCGCTCTCGCTGTCCATCTTGGCCCCGCGCCGCCGATTTCGACCGGTGGTGCGGGGCGGAGCCGCCGGCGTCAACCGCGATCGGCGCAGTCTCGCCCTGCGGCTGAATCAGCCCGGCGCCCGCGCCGCGCCGGGCTGATTCAGCGCGGCGGGGCCGCCGGCGCCGGACCCTGCTGGAGCAGCGGGGTGATCCGCCGGACCGTGACCCGGCGGTTCTCCCGGGACGGTCCCGGCGTGTTCACCTTCAGGTATTGCTCGCCATAGCCCTGGGTGGTCAGGTTCTCGGGCGGGACCTGGAACTGCCGGGTCAGCACCGTCGCCACCGACTGCGCCCGACGGTCCGACAGGGACAGGTTGTCGATATCCGAGCCGACCGCGTCGGTGTAGCCCTCGATCAGGAAGACCTCCTGCGGGTTGGCGCGGATCGCCCGGTTGATCGCCGCGGCGATCACCGACAGCCGTGCAGCCTGATCCGGCGTGACCGTGAACGAGGCGGTGTCGAAATTGATCGTGTCGATGTCCACCGAACGCATCCGGGCGCGCAGATCCGGGCTGTAGCGGACCTGATCCAGGGTATAGCGCCGGTCGATCGCCACGACCGGCGGGGCCGTGAGCGCCTCGTAGACCGCGCCCTCGTCGGCCTGGTCGTACTCCACCACGTAGCGGTCGCGGGGGATGCGGATGTCCGGGGGCGGCAGAACCACCACGTCGTCGTAGATCGGGCGCGGCGGGCCTAGATAGCTGTTGTCGATGATCACCACCTCGCGGCCATCGCGAAAACGGCGGTAGCGGCGCAGCATCCGGCCGTCATCGTCCGTGACGGTGACGATCTGCTCGCCCCCCGGCCGGTCGATGAAGCTGTAAAAATCGGCGCCCCGCCGTTCGGAGCGGAAGCCGCGCGGGTCGAGGTCGCGGAACCGCTCGTTCTCGTCGTGGCGGATCAGGTAGCCGTCGCGGTCACGCACGATGATGCGGCCGGGCTCCCGGTAGACGGTGCGGCCGCCCTCGCTGTACTCCCGGCGGTCGCGGCGGACCTGGTCGTAGTCGCGCACGTCGTCGTCCTGGCGGAAACCGCCGGGCACGTAGCCGGGCTGCCCCGGGGCGTTCAACGCACCGCGACCGAACGCACCGGCGGGCCCGTTGGCCGGCGGTTGTCCGGGTTGCGCGGGTCCTGGTGCGGGTGCCGGACCGGGCGGCTGGAACGGTCTGCCGGGAACGCCGGGCGCCATATTCGGCGGGAGCGGCCGACCGGGCTGGGCACCGGGCCCTTCGTTCGGCTGCGACCTGCTCCCCGGCTGAACCTCTTCACGTTGGACCGGCCGTCCGGGTACGCCGGGCGCCATGTTGGGCGGGAGGGGCCGCCCGGGCTGCGCCTCGGGGCCGCCGCTCGGCGGCGGCCGGTTGCCCGGCTGCACATCCTCGCGCTGGACGGGTCGTCCGGGCATGCCCGGCGCCGTATCAGACGGCGCGGGCCGGCCACGCTCGGCACCGGCGCCCACGTTCGGGCGATCCGGTTCGGGCGCGCCGCGGTCGCGGTCAGGCGACGGGCGGAGCTGCGGCGGAGCCGAGGGCCGCTCGTTGCCCGGCCGGGGCTGTGCGCCCGATCCGCCGTCCCGATCCGGGGCCGGGCGATCCCGGCGCGCCGGCGGGCGTTCCTGGCGCTGCTCTTCCCGCGGCTCCTGCCGACGCTCCTGCTGTTCCCGGGCCGGCGGCGGTGGGGCCGCGGGCCTGGGTTCGGGGGCGCGTGGCCGCTCCGGCGGTTCGGCCTTGCGTGGCGGCGGTTCGGTGTGCTCCCGGGCGGCCGGGGGCGGCGCGGCCCCGTCCGGACGCGGCTCAGGCCGTTCGCGCGCCGCCGGCGGACCCGGTGGTGGGCCGGGCGGCGGGCCGGGGCGTTCCTGCGGCGGCCGGTCCGGACGTGGGCCACCGCGTGGGGGCTCGCCGCCCCGGGGGCCGCGCTCCTCGGGACCGCCCTGTGCCAGCAGAATCGCGCCCGACGCTGCATCTGCGGCGTGGAGGGGCGTCAGCACCGGCAGCACCGTGCCGGTCAGGAAGATCAGTCGCAGGAACCGCATCGAGGCCTCGTATCGGGTGGAGCCGAACACGGGACTCGGTCGTTGGTTCCGCCGAAGTTCCGTTACGGCGTCAGCCGCTGGGGCACCGCGATCACGTTCGGGGCGATGATCCGAACGGCCACGTGATCCGGCTTTGCCAGCACGGATGCGGTCTCGTTCGGCGCAGCTCCGTCCTTCCCGGCTTCGGAAGCCGTGGCCGCGGCCTCCTCCTTCGTGCCGATTCCGGCGCGCCCGGCGGCGTCGGCCGCGAGTTCCGCCGCGGTCCGGTCGGCCCGGCCCACGAGGGTCAGCCTGACCTTCGGACGGGACAAGGCCTCGGCCTGCATCGGCGTCACGAAGATGTCGCCCTTATGCCGGACCAGCATGCTCTCCGCCTTAACCAGGGACTGCGCCCAGGTCTTGCCGTCGGGCTTGCAGGAGCAGTTCGGGACGAATTCCTTGCGAAATTTGAAGGCGTTGGCGAGGCTCGCATAGGCGCGGCTGCCCTTCACCGTGGCGGCGTGCTTCAGGGCATCGTCGCCGTAGGGCATTGAATAGGCCTGCGCCTCCGTGCCGGGGCAGAGCGCCTGGCACATCTCGTCCGCGCCGCCGCGGCCTTCGGGCAGGTTCCGCATCGGGAAGAAGCCCCCGTCGCAGGTCCGCACGCAGACCATCTGCGGGCCGCCGCGGGCGTAGCTTTCCCCGCTCGCAGCATAGGTCTCCCGCGCCGGGCAGGTGGAGGCCACGAGGCTCTGGAGTTCGCGCCGGCGGGTGCCGTCGTCGTCGAAAACCGCGCCGCCGTAGGTGGCCTTGAGGGCCCGGATACGCTGCTCGACCGCGCCGCATTGCGGCGGCCGCGTATCGAAGAACAGGAATTTCTCCGTGCAGTTGAGGCCGCGGTAATAGGCTTCCAGCCGCCCAATCTCGTCGTTGAGGGCCCGCGTCGTGCTGGCGCCGTTGTGCAGCGCGGCCAGCTCGGCCCGGTACCGGCGGCATTGCGGTGACGGCAACTGCGGCGTCGGCCGCATTTCGGCGGCCGGCGGATCGGCCGGCGCCTCCTGCGCATCGGCCGGCGCGAGAAGCGTTCTGGACAGCCCGAGGGCGAGGACCGCGCTCAGGATGAGGCGGCCGAGCGAACGGGCGATCGGGCGGTGAGGCATCGGCTGCATCGCATTGACCGGGTGCGCGGCGCTCCGGAGGCCCCGGGCGTGCGCATCCGCGCTTCGGGACCGAAGCAAAGACATCCTACGCCCCCTCGCAACACCGCGACACCCCTCCTACATCCCGCCCGCAAGCTTCAGGGGGGATTGGCCGGCGATGTGGTTTCGGAGTCTCACTTATGTCGGGCTTCTCGGGCTGGGGCTGGCCGCGGCCGGCCCGGCGGCGGCCCAGGAGCCCGACCGGATCTTCGACAAGTCGACGGTCTGGCGTCCGCTGACGCCCAACGACAAGCTCGTCGTCTACGGCGTGGACGATCCGGCGGTCTCGGGGGTCGCCTGCTGGTACACCCAGCCCGAGAAGGGCGGGATCAAGGGCACGCTGGGCCTCGCCGAGGACGTCTCGGACATCTCGCTGGCCTGCCGCCAGACCGGGCCGATCGCCTTCAAGGGCAAGCTCGGCCAGGGCGAGGTCGTATTCAGCGAGCGGCGTTCGCTGATCTTCAAGTCGATGCAGATCGTGCGCGGCTGCGACACGCGGCGCAATACGCTGATCTACATGGTCTATTCGGACAAGGTCATCCAGGGATCGCCGAAGAACTCGACTTCGGCGGTGCCGCTTGCCCCCTGGGGCACGGAGCCGGCGCCCAAATGCGCGGACGCCCTAAAGGGCTGACCGGGGGCGGGGTCGCCCCGTCCGGCCGGGTTCAATCCTGGCAGGTGATGCGGATCGGGCGCTCGGTCGGGGTCGAGATCGGCTGGCTGATGGCGCCGGTATATTCGTCGGCGGCGGCGACGCCGTAGGCATTGGCGGCGGCGTAGCCCTGCGCCTCGCACCACGCGTTGGCGACGACCTGACCGCAGCTGCTGCCGGGCGTCGTCAGGCACTCGCCGACGCCGTATCCGTCGCTCGACGGGATCAGGAAGGTCTTCTCGACGTGGCCGGGCGCCTTCGCGGGGGTCTCGCCGTCGCTGCCCGCCAGGGCGGCATGCGCCAGTCCGGCGGTGGCAAGGGCGGTCACAAGGGCGAGGAAACCGGTGGCCGAGCGTCGCATGGAGGGTCCTTGGGCACAGGATCTGTGGCGTGAGGAACGTCGGACGGACGGTCCGACGGCGCGGTTAAGGAAGCCTTACCCGGATGGCGCGAAGGCCTTCTCGAATTCCTCACGCTTTTGGGTTAGCCCGATCACGCGCGCCGCGCCGTCGCGGCGATGCAACAGGATGCGGTGGCGGTGTGGTTTGCGGCGCCACGGTTCTGCCGCTCTTCGCCGTGCGCGACCCGTAGGTCTTTGACGGCAGGGTGGATTTGGCCGGCGGTAGCGGGGCGTCGCGCGCCGGCCGCGGCGCCGGGCGGAGGATGGATTTCATGGCGCCGATGTTGCGGCTTCACAACACGCTGACCGGCACCAAGGAAACCTTCGCGCCGATCGATCCCGCGCATGTCCGGCTCTACGCCTGCGGCCCGACCGTCTACGACGCCGCCCATATCGGCAACGCCCGGCCGATCATCGTCTTCGACCTGCTCTTCCGGCTGCTGCGCCACCTCTACGGCCCGGCGCACGTGACCTACGCCCGCAACGTCACGGACGTGGACGACAAGATCAACGCCCGGGCGGCCGCGCGCGGGATCACCATCCGCGACCTCACCGACGGGACGCTGGCCCAGTTCCACCGGGACGTGCTCGACCTCGGCGTCCTCATGCCGGAGGACGTGAACGTGGCGGGCGAGCGGCCCCGCTTCGTCGAGCCGCGCGCCACCGACCACATCGCCGAGATGGTGGCGATGATCGAGGCGCTGGTCCGCGCGGGCCACGCCTACGTGGCGGAGGGCCACGTCCTGTTCGACGTGCCGTCGATGCCGGATTACGGCGGCCTGTCCCGGCGCCCCCTCGACGAGATGGAGGCCGGCGCCCGGGTCGAGGTCGCGCCCTACAAGCGCTCGCCCCTGGATTTCGTGCTGTGGAAGCCGTCGAAGCCCGGCGAGCCGTCCTGGCCGTCCCCCGCCGGGATCGCAGAGCCGGGCCGGCCCGGCTGGCATATCGAGTGCTCCGCGATGTCGGCGAAGCACCTCGGCAAAACCTTCGACATCCATGCGGGCGGGATCGACCTGATCTTCCCCCACCACGAGAACGAGGTGGCCCAGTCGCGCTGCTGCTTCGGCACGCCGGTGATGGCCAATGTCTGGCTGCACAACGGCTTCCTCCAGGTCGAGGGGGAGAAGATGTCGAAGTCGCTCGGCAACTTCATCACCATCCGCGACGTGTTGAAGGACTGGCCGGGGGAGGTGGTGCGGCTCACCATGCTCAAGACCCACTATCGGCAGCCGATCGACTGGACGCTGCGCGGGCTCGAGGAATCGAGCCGCGTGCTCGACCGGTGGTACAACGCCGCCGGGGACGAGCCCGCCGCCCCCGCCATGCCCGCCGCGGTGGTCGATGCCCTGTGCGACGACCTCAACACCCCGGCGGCGATCAACGAACTCCACCGGCTCGCGGGCGCCGAGGCGCAACCGGCGGGCCTGCGGGCGGGCGCGAACCTGTTCGGGCTGCTGACCCGCACCCGCAGCGGCCGCGAGCAGGAACAGGTCGCCGCCGCCGGCATCGACGTCGCGGCGGTCGAGGCGTTGATCGCCGAGCGCCGCGCCGCGCGGGCCGCCAAGGACTGGGCCGCCTCCGACCGGACCCGGGACGCGCTCGCGGCGTTGGGCGTGACCGTCAAGGACAACAAGGACGGCACGACCACCTGGACCGTAGCCCGCTGATCGCCGCGCCCGCGTCCTCTCGCCCGCTTGCGCGGGTCCGGGCGGACGGCATCTGTGGTTCGGGCCGTCCCATGGCGGGACACGGCGCCGGGAGGGATCCGCAGGTGAGTATCTTCACGACCTTCGGTGCGCGGTTCGCGGTTTTGGCGCTCGGGCTCGGCCTGTCCGGTCCGGCCGCAGCCATCGAGGGCGGCGCCCCGGCGGGACGGGACGCCCTGGCGCAGGCGACCGTCGCCATCGGCACGATCACCCAGCCCGAGGAGGCGCTGCGCCTGACCCGCTGCACCGGGGTGCTGATCGCCCCGGACCTCGTGCTGACGGCGGCGCATTGCGTGAACGGCGATCCCCTCGGCGCCCTGGTGGTGTTCTTCCGCGGCAGCGAGCCGGCGGGGCGGGTCTACGCGGCCCGGATCGCCGCCCGCTACAGTCCCGATCCCGGGGAGATGCTGCCGAACGCGGCGCCGGACGTCAGCCTCGCCGACCTCTCCCTCGACCTCGCCGTGCTGCGCCTCACCGAGCCGGTGCGCGACCGGCGCCCGATCGCCCTGGCGACCGAGCCGCGCCGGGTGCCCAAGAGCCTGCGGATCGCCGGGGCGGGCCTCTCCGGGCGCATGGTCGGGCGGCTGCGGACCGCCAGCCTCACGCCGCTCGCGGCCAGCAGTACGGGACTGACCATCGCGCGGGCGAACGGCGCCCGGGTCTGCTTCGGCGATTCCGGCGGGCCGGTGGTCGCGCAGGATCGGGGCGGCACCTACGTCTGGGGGATCGCCAGCGCCGTGATCAGCCGGTCCGCCCCCTGCGGCGGCTACGTGGTGATCGCCCCGGCCGCCCAGGTGTTCACGGGACAGCGCTGAGGCTGCCGGTCCACCAACCCGCGATCGCGTTCTCAGCTACAAGCGTAGCGGGTCTCACGGGAGAATGGCCGATCCTGACTTCGTATTCGGCGCCGCCGCGCTGAAAGAAGAGCACTTTTCCCTCCCCCTTGCGGGGAGGAGCGTGCGTTGCGACCGTCCGACAATGCGAAAACCCCGCGCGGTCGGACCGCACGGGCTTTTCGGGACCGGATGGGAGGCGGTTCAGACCGCCATGCGCTCCTCGCCGTCCATCGGCTCGCGCAGCACGTAGCCGCGGCCCCAGACGGTTTCGATGTAGTTCTTGCCCTGGCTGGCGTTGGCGAGCTTCTTACGCAGCTTGCAGATGAACACGTCGATGATCTTCAGCTCGGGCTCGTCCATGCCGCCGTAGAGATGGTTGAGGAACATCTCCTTGGTGAGCGTCGTGCCCTTCCGGAGGGAGAGGAGTTCCAGCATCTGGTACTCCTTGCCGGTCAGGTGCACCCGGGCGCCGCCGACCTCGACGGTCTTCTGGTCGAGGTTCACGATCAGGTCGCCGGTGGTGATCACCGACTGGGCGTGGCCCTTCGAGCGGCGCACGATGGCGTGGATGCGGGCGACCAGCTCGTCCTTGTGGAACGGCTTGGTGAGGTAGTCGTCCGCCCCGAAGCCCAGACCCTTCACCTTGTCCTCGATGCCGGCCATGCCGGACAGGATCAGGATCGGCGTCTTGACCTTCGCCACCCGCAGGTTGCGCAGCACCTCGTAGCCCGACATGTCGGGCAGGTTCAGATCGAGGAGGATGATGTCGTAATCGTAGAGCTTGCCGAGATCGATCCCTTCCTCACCCAGGTCGGTGGTGTAGGTGTTGAAGTTCTCGGACTTGAGCATCAACTCGATGCTCTGCGCGGTCGCGCTGTCGTCCTCGATCAAAAGTACCCGCATCGTCGGTCCCCAGCCCAGCCGGCCGCATCAGCGCGCAGACACGTCCCCACCGTTCGCCCGCCACCGGCCTGTGGACGGGCGCTCCGTCGCTCTTGACGTGGAACGCTATGGATTAATCGTTAACAAAACCTGATTCCCACCCGCAAGCGGCTCGTTCCCGGATCCGCGCGTTTGACCGGAGGAATGTTGCTCCTCCGGCCCCGTTCACGGCCGTGATTCCACCCCGTTCGCGGCCAGGGCATCCGCCCTGGCGGTGTAAGTACTTCTCACGCAACGCTTCGCTCAGACCTGTGGTTCACCGGACACAGGGGCCCGACTTTTCGTCGAGCTTGGCCGTCGAACACCGCCGGATCGAGCCGCTACGTGCCCGTCCAGCGCAGTGTTAAGGAGGCCGGTAAACGAAGCGTTGAGAGCGCGGCTCATGACACAGGATTCGGCAAGATCCGTCTCTTCGCTGGCGGCGGCGCGGGCGGCCCTGGACCGTGTCGAGGTGCTGGAGACCTTCGGCCGGGTCGTGGCGATCCGCGGCCTCCTCGTGGAGGTCGCCGGACCGGTCGCCGCCATGCGGCTCGGCGGCCGGATCGACGTGGAGGGGGCGAACGGCCACGGGCTGGTGCCCTGCGAGATCATCGGCTTCCAGGGCGACCGGGCGCTCGCCATGCCGTTCGGATCCCTGGAGGGCGTCCGCCGCGGCTGCCCGGCCTATGTGCGCGATGAATCGGCCGGCGCGATCCGCCCCTCCGGGGGCTGGCTGGGCCGGGTGGTCGACGCCCTGGGTCGGCCGGTGGACGGGATCGGGCCCCTCCCGCAGGGGCCGGACGTCTACGCCCTCCGGGCCGATCCGCCCCCCGCGCACGCCCGCAGCCGGGTCGGGCCGCCGCTGGATCTCGGCGTCCGGTGCATCAACACCTTCCTGACCATGTGCGCCGGTCAGCGGATGGGCATCTTCGCGGGCTCCGGCGTCGGAAAGTCGGTGCTGCTCTCGATGCTCGCCCGCTACACCGCCGCCGACGTGGCGGTGATCGGCCTCGTCGGCGAGCGCGGCCGCGAGGTCCAGGAGTTTCTCCAGGACGATCTCGGCGCCGCCGGGCTGGCCCGCTCGGTCGTGGTGGTGGCCACCTCCGACGAGCCGGCGCTCATGCGCCGCAACGCCGCCTACGCGACCCTCTCGATCGCCGAGTATTTCCGCGATCAGGGCGCCAAGGTCCTGTGCATGATCGACTCGATCACGCGCTTCGCCATGGCGCAGCGCGACATCGGCCTCGCGGCGGGGGAGCCGCCCACCGCCAAGGGCTACACCCCGACGGTCTTCTCGGAACTGCCGCGCCTGCTCGAACGGGCCGGGCCCGGGGTCGGGCAGGGGACGATCTCGGCGCTGTTCACCGTCCTGGTCGAGGGCGACGATCACAATGAGCCCGTGGCCGACGCCGTCCGCGGTATCCTCGACGGCCACATCGTCATGGAGCGGGCCATCGCCGAGCGCGGGCGCTACCCGGCGATCAACGTGCTGCGCTCGGTCTCGCGGACCATGCCGCGCTCCTGCGATCCGGCCTATCTGCCGGTGGTCCGCCGGGCCCGCCGGGTGCTGTCCACCTATGCCGATATGGAGGAGCTGATCCGCCTGGGCGCCTACCGCGCCGGCTCCTCGCAGGAGGTCGACGAGGCCGTGGCGCTCATGCCGCACCTTGAGGCTTTTCTGGGGCAAAGTAAGGAAGAAGCAACGTCCATCGGCGATGGTTACGCACGGCTCGGCCAGATCGTCGGCGGGGCCTAGGGGCACGGGCCGGGCGCGATCCCGGGCGGGGCCTTGAGCGTTGCGTGGAGTGAGCGTCCAGATGAAATCGCGTGACACGCTGATCCGCTTGCGCCGCTTCCAGGTCGACGAGAAGCGCCGTCGCGTGACCCAGATCGAGATGATGATGGCCGACTTCCAGCGGATGGCGGTGGAGCTCGACCGCGAGGTCTCCGTGGAGGAGGCCCGCGCTGGCATCACCGATGTCGGTCATTTCGCCTACCCGACCTATGCCCGCGCGGCGGCCACCCGCCGGGACAACATGCGCCAGTCCGCCCAGGCGCTGGAGGGCCAGCTCGCCGAGGCCAAGGCCGAGCTCGGCGAGGCCTTCGAGGAACTGAAGAAGGTCGAGATCCTCAACGATCGCGAGCGCACCGCCGAGCGGGTGGCCGAATCGGTTCGCGATCAGGCCGCGATGGACGGAATCGGGCTGAACCGCGCCCGGGGCTGAGGCGGGTCGCGGCGGCGGGCTTGACCGGGCCCGCGGCACGAAACCGTCATGATCCCCTGACAAGGGGGTTCCACGGTGGCGTCACGCCGCTTGCAGGGCGTCGCATGACGGCGCATCAGGGGCACTCCCCGGGGCGTCGGTGTTCATGAAGAAGATCAGCGAGTTCATCTGGCCGGTCATCGGCCTCGCCGCCGTCGTCGTGTCGGGTTACTTCCTCTACCAGGAATTGAAGACTACATCCCTCGCGGCGATCTGGGCCGCGATCCTCGCGATCCCGCCGCACCGGATCCTGCTGGCGGCGTTCTCGACCCTGGTCGCTTACGCGGCCCTGGCCTGGTACGACCGGATCGCGCTGCTGCATCTGGGGGTGCGCCACATCTCGTGGCAGTTCGTCTCGCTCTGTTCCTTCACGACCTACGCGCTCTCGCACAATATCGGCGCCTCGGTCTTCTCAGGCGCCCTGGTGCGCTATCGGGCCTATACGGCCAAGGGGCTGACGGCGGCGCAGGTCGCCGTCCTGGTCGCCCTGTGCTCCTTCACGTTCTTCCTCGGCACGGTCCTACTCGGCGGTTTCACCCTAGTGGTCGACCCGAAGCTTCTGTCGCGGCTCGAAGGCAAGCTGCCGGGCTTCCTCACCGATCCCAAGGCCGCGCTGATCGTCGGCATCGGCATGCTGGGCTTCGTCGGGCTGTACGTGATCGGCTCGATCCTGCGCCTGCGGCCGCTGCATATCCGCGCCTTCAAGCTCGAATATCCCCGCCCGGGCATCATGGCCCGGCAGCTCCTGGCCGCGCCGCTGGAGCTGCTCGGCGCGGCAGGCATCATCTACTTCGCCCTGCCGGACGCGATGAATCCCGGCTTCATCCCGGTGCTCGCGATCTTCCTGGCCTCGTTCTCGGTGGCCTTGGCCTCGCATGCCCCGGGCGGCCTCGGCGTGTTCGAGATCGTGTTCATCACCGCGATGCACATCACCGACGAGGCCCAGAAGGATGCGATCATCGCGGCGGTGATCATCTTCCGGATCTTCTATTTCTGGATCCCGGCCCTGATCTCGGTGATCGTGGTGATCGCCTTCGAGCGCTCGCGGCTGGCCGCGGCCATCGGCACCGCCGCGCAGGGACCGAAGGCGACCCCGGTGCCGGAGCCGCCCGTCACCATCCCCGGCCTCGACGCCCACGAGCTGGAGCGGGAGCTCAAGCAGAAGGCGGTGTGAGACCGGCGGCCGGGCGCGTCCACCGTCGTGGACGACGAGGACGGGCGGGCTCCGCGTCTCTCCCCCCGCGGAGGGGGAGGGTGCAAATCGGTTCTGCACCGCACACCTTTCGACCGGGCAATGATCCCAAACCCGATCTGTGGCTCCGGTAGCCCGCAGCTCGGAAGGCGAGGCGCGGGTCCGGCCCGCTTCGCCCCGAACTGGAACGTCGAAGAAGCAGCGCAGCGCTGCCGGCGCAGGGGAATGCCCAACCGCCTGCGGTCCACTCAGATCGAGTTCACCGTCCGCAGCCGCGCCCGCGGATGGATCTCGGCCTGGCTCATCACCGGGGTTTCCCGGCGGAACCGCTCGATGATCGAGCGCACGAAGGGCCGGGTCTGGCTCGAGGTGACCAGGACCGGCATCTCGCCCTGGCGGGCCGCCGTCTCGAAGCGGTCGCGCACCGCCGTGACAAATTCGCTGAGCTTCGAGGGCTGCATCGCGAGGTAGCGTTCCTCCCGCTCGCCGACGATCGCGTCCAGGAAGGCCTGCTCCCAGGCCGGCGACAGGGTGATGATCGGCAAGGTGCCGTTCTGATCCTGGTACTGGGCGCAGATCTGGCGGCCGAGCCGGGCGCGGACGTGCTCGACCACGTCGCGGGGGTTCTTCACGCCGCCCGCCACCTCCGCGACCGCCTCGACGATCGCGCCGAGATCGCGGATCGAGACGCGCTCGGCCAGCATGAACTGCAGCACCCGCTGGATGCCGGTGGTGGAGATCTGCGACGGCACGATCTCCTTGAGCAGCTCGGCATGCTCCTTGGGCAATTCGCGCAGCAGCTTCGAGACCTCGACGTGGTTGAGGAGTTCGGAGACATGCGCCTTGATCACCTCCGTGAGGTGCGTCGAGACCACTGTGGCGGCGTCCACCACCGTGTAGCCCTTGAGCTGGGCCTGATCGCGGAGCGAGGCGTCGATCCAGGTCGCCGGCAGGCCGAAGGTCGGCTCCAGCATGTGCTGGCCCGGCAGCTGCACCTGCCCGCCCATCGGGTCCATCGCCATGAACTGGCCCGGGAAGATCCGGCCGGTGCCGGCCTCGATCTCCTTCACCCGGACCACGTAGGTGTTGGCGTCGAGCTGGACGTTGTCGAGGATGCGCACGGACGGCATCACGAAGCCCAGTTCCGCCGCGAGCTGCCGGCGCAGGGCCTTGATCTGATCGGTCAGCCGGTCCTGCCCCTCGCCGTTGACCAGGGCGAGGAGGGCGTAGCCCATCTCGAGCTTCAGGTCGTCGAGCTTCAAGAGGTCGGTGACCGTCTCCTCCTTGGCGGCCGCCGCGGCCGCGACCGCCTTGGCGTCGATCGGGACGCCCTCCGCGTCGACGAGCGGTGCCTCCTTGGCGGTCTTGCTGATCCGCCACGCGGCGTAGCCCGCTCCCCCGCCGAGCAGGAGGAACGGCAGCATCGGCATCCCGGGCAGCAGGGCGATCAGCAGCATCACGGCCGCCGACATGCCGAGCGCCTTCGGATAATGCGCGAGCTGCTTGCCGAGCGCCTTGTCGGCCGCGCCCTTCACGCCGGCCTTCGAGACGAGGAGGCCCGCGGCCGTGGAGACGATCAGGGCCGGGACTTGGCTGGCCAGGCCGTCGCCGATGGTCAGCAGCGTGTAGCTCTTGGCCGCCTCCCCGAAGCTCAGGCCCTGCTGTGCCACCCCGATGATGATGCCGCCCACGACGTTGATGAAGGTGATCATCAGGGCCGCCATCGCGTCGCCGCGGACGAATTTCGAGGCACCGTCCATGGCGCCGAAGAAGGACGATTCCTCCTCCAGCGCCGCGCGCCGGGCCTTGGCGGCCTTCTCGTCGATCAGCCCCGCCGACAGATCGGCGTCGATGGCCATCTGCTTGCCGGGCATCGCATCGAGGGTGAAGCGGGCCGCGACCTCGGCGATGCGGCCCGAGCCCTTCGTGATGACCACGAAGTTCACGATGATCAGGATCGCGAACACGATGATCCCGATGACGAAATTGCCGCCCATCACGAAGTGGCCGAAGGCCTCGATCACCTGGCCCGCCGCCGCCGTGCCCTCGTGGCCGTGGCCGAGGATCAGGCGGGTCGAGGCGAGATTGAGGGCCAGCCGCAGCATCGTCGCGATGAGCAGCAGGGTCGGGAAGACCGTGAATTCCAGCGGGTTGTCGATCGACAAGCCGGTCATCATGATCAGCACCGAGGTGATGATCGAGACCGCCAGCAGCAGGTCGAGCAGCATGGCCGGCAGCGGGAAGATCAGGACCGCGAGGATCCCCAGCACGCCGGTGGCGAACAGGAGGTCCGAGCGCTTCGACAGGGCCTGCATGTCGCCGCGGGTGGGCAGCGCGAACTGTCCCAGCATCGCTGCGACGCCCGTTCGTGCCGGCGCGATCGCCGTCTCCGCCATCGATCCCACCCATCGCCCTCCGCCGCGGATGCATCCCGCGCGACGGACCCGGCAAGATCTGCCGGGCGGATGGTTAGCGGTCCGTTAAGGCGGTCGCGGCGCAGGACGGGAACCCGGTGCGGCCCCGCCGCTTGATCGGTCGGCGATCGCACCGCGCGGGACTGCGGGACCAATCCCGGGCTGCACCGACCGGCAGTGCCGTCGCCGAGCATCCGGGCCCACGGCCCGTCGACTCGGGAGACTTCCATGGCCGCGCGCGCTCTGACCGCTCTGTTCGATGATTACGAGGCCGCTGCCCGGGCGGTGGATCAGATGGAGGCGGCCGGCATCCCCCACGCCGACATCAGCATCATCTCGAACCGGGGCGAGCCCGGCGCCACCGCGCTGCCGCCGATCGACAAGGCGCACGAACCGGTCGAGGCAGTGGATTCCGCCGGCACCGGCGCGACGGTCGGGACCGTGCTCGGCGGCGGTGCGGGCCTGCTCGCCGGCCTCGGGCTTCTCGCCATCCCCGGCCTCGGCCCGGTCGTGGCCGCGGGCTGGCTCGTGGCGACCGTCACCGCCGCCGGCGTCGGGGCCGCCGCCGGAGGGCTGATCGGCGGTCTCACCGGGGCGGGGTTGAGCGAGGGCGAGGCCGAGACCTACGCCGAGGGCGTTCGACGGGGCGGCACCCTGGTGACGGTCCGGGTCGAGGATTCCCGGGCCGACCATGTGCTGACCATCCTGGATCAGGCGGGCTCGATCGATCTCGATGAGCGTGCCGACGGCTGGCGGTCGCAGGGCTGGACCGGTGGAACCGTCGGTCCGGCGGCCGGCCGGTCCGACATCCCGGCCTGAACCGTCCGCCGCTCCCGAGGGCGGACCGTCAGGACATCATCTTGCGGGCGAACATCGCGGCCGCGAACAGGACCGCGGCGCCCGCGGTGACGAGGCTGATCATCAGCATCCGGCGCGGCTCGGTCGAGGATTCGGCCCGGACCGGCTCCACGATCGGGCTGAAGAACTCGATCTGCCGGGATGCGACGATGCGGGCGCGCTCGTAGGCGGTCAGCACCTGCTGATAGTATTTCTCGGCGTTCTTGCGATCGTTCTCGAGCGCCTCGAACCGCGTCAGCGCGTCCGAGAGCAGCCGCTTCTGCTCCGGATCCTGGCTGGCGGATTGCCGCTCGATCCGGTTGATGTTGTCGTCGAGATCCCTGATCTGCTGCTTGATGTCGATGATCCGGCGGGATTCCGGCCCGAGGTCGCGCTGGCCGATGGCGAGCTGGACCGCGAGATTGATGCGGGCCGCGCGCAGCTCGGCCACCATCTTCAGATTGACTTCGTTCGACTTCTGCGCGTCGAGCACGCCCTCGCGGTTGCGCAGGTCCCGCATCGCGACGCGGATCTTGGTCATCCGCTCTTCGGCGAGCTTCAGCTCGCGGGTGCTCTCGGCCACCGCATCCTCACGCGCCTTGACGCTGAGGTCGTTCACCATCCGCTCGGCCTCCTTCATGACGGCCTTGGTGATGGCGAGGGACTGATCCGGGTCGAACGCCTGGACGCTGACCGCCATGATCCCGGATCCGGGCTCGATCTCGATATCGACGCGCCGCTTCCAGTAGCGAAGGAACTTCTCGATCGGCTTATTCGGGTCGAAGCGCGAGAAATAATCGATGCCCTCGTTGCCGAACCACTCGCGCAGGGGCAGCTGCGCCTCGAGCGTCTCCAGCATCGGTCGGCTCAGGATGTATTCGTGGGTGATCATCGTGTCCTGAGCCACCATCTGGCTCGGCACACCCGAACTGGTCCCGACCGAATCCGGGGTCGCCTTGTCGGCCGTGCCGATGGCCGGCCGGATCGCGAACCGCGCTTCGGTGACGTACCGGTCCGAGGCGATCAGCCCGTAATAGACCGCCCCGGCCAGCGCCGGCAGCACGAAGCACAGCGCGAACAGAACCGGGACCCAGGGATCGTTCTTGACGTGGCTCTGGTAGGACCGGATGCCCTTCTTGCGGTCGGCGAAGCGCGACATGCGGGCGATCTGGCGCAGCGACTCGGTGATCGCCTGCTGGCGGGCCGCAGTCGTGACCGGCTGCCCCTCGGCTTTCCGGATCTCCATGTTCATGGCTTGATTCCCGGCCTCCCCGGCCTCGAAGGTCGACCCCCGCCGAGGCTCTCGACCGGGCCGCAGCGCACGCGTCCGAAGCCTGTCCCACGCGGAGACGGCAAAAGCATGTCTTTACGGCCGCGCCACGTCCCGGCTCACGCGTTCAGGCGCCGATAGACCTCGATGGCGTCGTTGACGTCCTCGTAGATGATCGCGCGGCCGTTGAGCAGCACGAGGCCCTGCGAGCACCATTGCCGGATCACCTCCATGGAGTGCGAGACCATGATGACGTCGGCATGCTTGCGGCGCTGGGAGAAGACCTCGTCGCAGCGCTTGGAGAACCGGGCGTCGCCGACCGAGGTGATCTCGTCGATCAGGTAGCAGTCGAACGGGATCGCCATGCTCATCCCGAAGGCGAGGCGCGCGCCCATGCCCGACGAGTAGGTGTAGATCGGCACGTCCAGGTAGCTGCCGAGCTCCGAGAAGTCCTCGACGAATTCCAGGACCTTCCGCGGATCCTCCCCGTAGATCCGGGCCACGAACATCACGTTGTCGCGGCCGGTCATCTTCGGGTGGAACCCGCCCGCGAAGCCGAGCGGCCACGAGACCCGCAGGCCGCGGTGGATCTTGCCCCGGGTCGGGTCCTCGGTCCCGGCGATCAGCCGCATCGTGGTCGACTTGCCGGCGCCGTTGATGCCGAGGATCCCGTAGGAGACGCCCGGCTTCAGGGTGAACGACGCGTGTTCCAGGATGGTCCGCTTGTGACCGTCCGTCCGGTAGACCTTGCTGACTTTCTCGAATCGGATCACCGGGGTGGTCTCCAGAGCGGATCGCCGAACCGCCGGTCCGAGCTGTCGGATGGGCGCGCTCCTGCCCGCCGAAAGCGGCAAATCTGAGAACGCGCCCGACCCGGACGGCCACCCCGAGGCCCCTCTCCGAACAGACGGGCTACAGAACGGGCCAGCATGAAAGTGCAGCTCGTGGCCGCGTCATTGACGCATTCCGGCATATGGCATACCAAATACCAGCGGGTCGGGCGTAGATCAGCGGTGCTGGGCCGACGATCTGGAACTTTAACTCCAGGCAGAGGGAGAAAGGTCGTCCATGTCCGACGCGGAGACCCGCATGCCAGCCGGTGCCTCGTCCGACGTCGCCCGGTTCATCTCCGCCATCGGGGACGCCGTGGTGGTGGCCGACCCAGAGGGTGCGATCACGGTCTGGAACCCGGCCGCCGAGCGGATCTTCGGCTTCGCCGCCGCGGAGGCTCTGGGCCGGACCCTGGACCTGATCACGCCCGAGCGGCACCGCCGCCGTCACTGGGATAGCTACGCGAAGACGATGCAGACCGGCATCACCCGCTACGGAGCGGAGACCCTGAGGGTGCCGGCGATCCACAAGGACGGGAGCCAGCTCTCCATCGCCTTCACGGTGGGGATGGTGCGCGACGCGTCCGACCGGATCACGGGAATCGTCGCGGTGATCCGCGACGAGACCGAGCGCTGGACCGCGGAGAAGCAGCTGCGCCAGCGCGTGGCCGAACTCGAAGCCGCATCGGATCGACCGGACCGGGCCTCCTGAGTCCCGGCGGGCCGCCCGGGGCCGCCATCACCGAAACTGCCATCACCGACAGGGAGAACGCCCCATGAGCAAGCCGCTGGAAGGGATCAAGATCATCGACTTCACGCACGTCCAGGCGGGGCCCGCCTGCACGCAGTTGCTGGCGTGGTTCGGGGCCGACGTCATCAAGGTCGAGCGCCCCGGCTCCGGCGACGTCACCCGCACGCAGCTGCGCCACGTCGAGGACGCGGATGCCCTCTACTTTACGATGCTCAACTCCAACAAGCGCTCGCTCACCCTGGATACCAAGACCCAGGCCGGCAAGGAGGTTCTGGAGAAGCTGATCAAGGATTCCGACGTCATGGTCGAGAATTTCGGCCCTGGCGCGCTCGACCGGATGGGCTTCTCCTGGGCGCGGATCCAGGCGCTGAACCCGGGCATGATCCTCGCCTCCGTGAAGGGCTTCTCGGACGGCCATCATTACGAGGATCTGAAGGTCTACGAGAACGTCGCGCAATGCGCCGGCGGCGCCGCCTCGACCACCGGCTTCTGGGATGGGCCGCCCACCGTCAGCGCCGCGGCTCTGGGTGATTCCAACACCGGCATGCACCTGGCCATCGGCATCCTCACGGCGCTCCACCACAAGAACAAGTCCGGCACCGGCCAGAAGGTCGCCGTGTCGATGCAGGATTCGGTCATCAACCTCTGCCGGGTGAAGCTGCGCGACCAGCAGCGCCTGGACGCGCTCGGCTACCTCGAGGAATATCCGCAATACCCCCACGGCGAATTCTCGGACGTGGTGCCGCGGGGCGGCAACGCGGGCGGCGGCGGCCAGCCGGGCTGGGTGCTCAAGTGCAAGGGCTGGGAGACCGACCCGAACGCCTACATCTACTTCACCATCCAGGGCCATGCCTGGGCGCCGATCTGCAAGGTGCTCGGCCGTGAGGAGTGGATCACCGATCCCGGCTACGACACCGCCCGCGCCCGGCAGGACAAGATCTTCGACATCTTCAAGACCATCGAGGAATGGCTCGCGGACAAGACCAAGTTCGAGGCCGTCGACATCCTGCGCACCTACGACATCCCGTGCGCGCCGGTGCTGTCGATGAAGGAGATCGCCGAGGACAAGTCCCTGCGCGCCAGCGGCACCGTGGTCGAGGTCCCGCACCCGAAGCTCGGCTCGTACCTGACCGTCGGAAGCCCGATCAAGTTCTCCGACATGAGCGTTGAGGTGAAGGCCTCGCCGCTGCTGGGCGAGCACACCGACGAGGTGCTGCAGGGCCTCGGCTACACGCCGGACCAGATCCGGGCCATGCACGAGGCCCGGGCGGTCTGACCGAGACCCTCCGACCTCTGCTATCCTGAGACAGGGCGGCGCCGGCCCGCGCCGTCCTGTCGCTGTGCGAGCCGCGGATCGATGCGCCTGTTCCTGAGCCGTTTCCTGCCGGAGCTGAGCCCGGTCAGCCGGCGCGAGCGCCTGCGCGCCGCCGCGGGCGCCCTGGTGGGGATCCTGGCGACGGGCCTCGTCTGCCGGGCCGCGGTCGGCTCGGAGGCGCTGCCGATCCTGATCGCCCCGATGGGCGCCTCGGCGGTGCTGCTGTTCGCGGTCCCGGCGAGCCCGCTGGCGCAGCCCTGGTCGATCCTCGGCGGCAACGTCGTGGCGGCCCTGGTCGGCGTCACGGCGGCCTCGTGGATCCCCGACCCGTTCGTCGCGGCCTCCTGCGCCATCGGGGTGGCAATCGCCCTGATGATGGCCCTGCGCTGCCTGCATCCCCCGAGCGGGGCCGTCGCGCTGACGGCGGTGCTCGGCGGCCCGGCGATCCGCGCGCTCGGCTATGGCTTCGTGCTCTGGCCGGTGGCGGCGAACTCGCTGCTGCTGCTCATCGCCGCCCTGCTGTTCAACAACCTGACCGGACGCGCCTACCCGCATCAGCGCCTGGCCGGCCCTCGGACCGCCGACCCGCCCTCCGACGCCCGGGTCGGGTTCCGGGCCGCCGACCTCGATGCGGCGCTGGAGGATTTCGACCAGGTGCTCGATGTCGACCGGGGCGACCTGGAGCAGATCCTGCGGCGGGTGCAGATGCGGGTCTACGGCCGCCGCTCCGGGTCGATCACCTGCGCGGCGATCATGTCGCGCGACGTGATCGCGGTGGCGCCCGACGCGCCGCTCGGCGAGGCGCTGCGGCTGCTGCGCCACCACCGAATCAAGGCGCTGCCGGTCACCGACGAGGGCGCCCGGGTGCTCGGGATCGTCACCCAGACCGACCTCCTCGACAAGGCGGCCTGGGACCGGGCGGGACCGCGCCTCGGCTGGGGGCGGCGGCTGCGCCTCACCGCCGAGCGGGGCAGGGCGCCCCATGGCTGCGCCGCCGACATCATGAGCCCGGTCGAGCCCGTCCGCCCAGACATGCCCGCCGGCGAACTCGTGCTGCGGCTCTCGGAGGCGGGCCTCCACCACCTTCCGGTGGTCGGTGCCGATGGCCGGCTCGTCGGGATCGTGTCGCAGACGGATCTCATCCCGGCGCTCCTGGCCGAGGCGGGGTCCGCGCGCGCTCCGGCCCGGACCGCCCCGGCCTGAGGCTCAGGCGCTGTCGGGCGGCTCCGCCAGGACGGACGATACCGCTTGCGCCACTACGGCGGGCTGGTCGGCGTGTGGTCCGTTCTTCCGGAGACCTCTGACATCCTCCCCCGGGCGGGAGAGGTCTGCTCTCGCGGAGAGCCGGGTGAGGGACGAGACCTGATCCCAACCCCCTCCCGCCCGGGCTACGCCGTTCACAGATCGCGTCCGGATAGGGGCAACGGGCGACCCCTTTCGGGGGCCACCTTTCCCCGCAGAAGCTACCGGACTCACCCTTCGCAGTCTGACATCAACATCATGGAAAAAAAGCGCTTTTCCCCTCCCCCTTGCGGGGAGGGGCCAGGGGTGGGGGTGGTGCAGAAGGCACCGCCCCACGCCATCCTGCACCACCCCCACCGCCAACGCCTCCCCGCAAGGGGGAGGAGAGAGCCTCTGGGCCAGCGATGCGTGAAGTATCGTAGCCCGCAAAAGGGAGGGCGGGCGTGCGCCTCCGTTGAAGGGGCATTCCCGAACCGACCGTACCTCACTTCTTCTTCTTGATCCCGCTCTGCGGGTTGAGGCTGCCGATGTTGCCGCTCTCGCTGCCGGCCGCCGGGTCGATCACGGCGTTGATGAGAGCCGGCCGGCCCGAATCCATCGCCGCGTTGACCGCCCGGGTCAGTTCGTCCGGCGTGGTGACGTGGTAGCCGGTACCGCCGAAGGCCTCCATCATGCGGTCGTAGCGGGAATCCGGCACGAAGACGGTCGTGGCGGGATCCCGGCCGGTCGGGTCGGTGTCGGTGCCGCGGTAGATGCCGTTGTTGTTGAACACCACGATGCAGACCGGCAGCCCGTACCGGCAGATCGTCTCGACCTCCATGCCGGAGAAGCCGAAGGCGCTGTCGCCCTCCACGCACAGGACCGGCTTGCCGGTCTCGACCGCCGCCGCGACGGCGAAGCCCATGCCGATGCCCATGATGCCCCAGGTGCCGACATCGAGCCGCTTGCGCGGCTGGTACATGTCGATGATGCCCCGGGCGAGATCGAGGGTGTTGGCGCCCTCGTTGACCAGGATCGCATCCGGGCGCTCCTTCACGATGGTCCGCAGGGCACCGAGGGCCGCGTGAAAGGTCATGGGCGAGGCGTTGCTCATGAGCTTCGGGGCCATCTTGGCGATGTTCGCCTCGCGCTTGGCCTTGAGCAACGCGATCCAGTCGGACGGGGGCTGCTGCCAGCCCCTGCCCATGCCGTCGAGGAGCGCCTGCACGCAGGAGGCGATGTCGCCGACCACGGGGGCCACGATCTCGACGTTCGAATCCATCTCCCGGGGCTCGATGTCGATCTGAATGAACTTGGTCGAGCCCGGCTCGCCCCAGCTCTTGCCCTTGCCGTGCGACAGCAGCCAGTTCAGCCGGGCGCCGATCAGCAGGACCACGTCCGAGTCCTTCAGCGCCGTGGACCGCGCCGCCCCGGCCGAGAGCGGGTGCGTGTCGGGCAGGAGGCCCTTGGCCATGCTCATCGGCACGTAGGGGATGCCGCTGGTCTCCACCAGCGCCCGGATCGCGTCGTCGGCCTGCGCGTAGGCGGCGCCCTTGCCGAGCACGATCAGCGGCCGGCGGGCGGCTTTCAGGACCGCGAGCGCCCGCTCGATCGCCTCGGGGGCGGGGCGCTGCGCCGGGGCCGGATCGATCACCTTGACCAGGGACTTCAGGCCGGCCTCGGCGTCCAACACCTGGGAGAACAGCTTGGCCGGCAGGTCGAGATAGACGCCGCCGGGCCGGCCCGAGCAGGCCGCGCGGATGGCGCGCGCTACGCCGATGCCGATATCGGCCGCGTGCAGCACCCGGAAGGCCGCCTTGCACAGGGGCTTGGCGATGGCGAGCTGGTCCATCTCCTCGTAGTCGCCCTGCTGCAGGTCGACGATCTCGCGCTCGGAGGAACCCGAGATCAGGATCATCGGGAAGCAGTTGGTGGTGGCGTTGGCGAGGGCCGTCAGGCCGTTCAGGAAGCCCGGAGCCGAGACCGTGAGGCAGATGCCCGGCTTCCGGGTGAGGAAGCCCGCGATCGCCGCCGCGTTGCCGGCATGCTGCTCGTGCCGGAACGAGATGACCCGCATCCCTTCGGCCTGGGCCATGCGGCCGAGATCGGTGATCGGGATGCCCGGGACGCCGTAGATCGTCTCGATGCCGTTGAGCTTGAGCGCGTCGATGACGAGGTGGAAGCCGTCGGTGAGATCCGGCTCGGCCTCCACCTCGGGGTTGGTGTGGACGATCTTGGCCACAGCGGTCATCGGGGATCTCCGGAGGTTCGGTTTCGGTGTGGGCTGGGCCGGGGCCGCTCAGGCCGCCCGGATCGGTTGGGGCGTGGCGAGCGCCGCGAGGGGCTCCGCCTCGGCGAGGTAGCGGGCGCGCATCGGGCGGAGCAGGAACATGGCCAGGGCCGCCGCCGTGACGTTGAGCACGATGATCAGCGTGAACACCGCCGACCAGCCATAGGCCGCCGAGAGCAGGCTGGCGAAGGGGACGAGGAACGCCGCGGTGCCCTTGGCGGTGTAGAGCAGGCCGGCATTGCTGGCGGCGTATTTGGAGCCGAACGTGTCGCCGCAGGTCGCGGGGAACAGCGAGTAGATCTCGCCGAACACCCCGAAATACACCGCCGTGGCGAAGACGAACACCATCGGGTTGTGCCCGTAGGTCAGGAGCACGATCACCGCGAGCGCCGCGGTCGAGAAGGCGATGAACATCGTGTTCTCACGGCCGATATGGTCGGAGACGAAACCGAAGAACGGCCGTCCGAACCCGTCGAAGATCCGGTCCAGGGAGATCGCCAGGGTCAGCGCCGCCATCTGGAGGCCGAACAGGCTCACCGGGACGCCGGCCACTTGGAAGTCGTGGGCGATGGGCGCGATCTGCGCCGCCGCCATCAGGCCGCCGGAGGCGACCATCACGAACATCGCGTACATGACCCAGAAGACGGGGGTGCGCACCGCCTCGCGGGGTGTGCGGTCGACCTTGGTCTGCGGCAGCCGCAGGCTCTTGCGCTGGATCGGCGCCGCGGTGGCCGGCTTGCGCAACAGGAAGGCGATGGCGAGAACCACCGCTCCCTGGCCGAGGCCGAAATACAGGAAGGCGTCCTGATAGCCGCTCGTGGCGATCATCCGGGCGATCGGCACCACCGTGATGGCCGCGCCCGCGCCGAAGCCCGCCGCGGTGGCGCCCGCCGCGAGGCCGCGCCGGTGCGGGAACCACTTGAGGGCGTTGCCCACGCAGGTGCCGTAGACCGAGCCGGCGCCGATGCCGGCGGTCACGGCCCCGAGATAGAGCAGGAACAGGCTGTCGGCATAGGCGTCGATCGTCCAGGCGAGGGCGATCATCACGCCCCCGAAGGCGACCACGAGCTTCGGGCCGTAGCGGTCGACGAACCAGGCCTCGACCGGGACCAGCCAGGTCTCGGTGGCGACGAACAGGGTGAAGGCGAGCTGGATCGCCGCGCGGCCCCAGTGATACCGCTGATCGATCGGGTCGACGAACAAGGTCCAACCGTATTGAAGGTTGGCGATCATGGCCATGCAGATCACGCCGAAGGCGAGCTGCCACCATTTCGCCGCAGGCGAATCCTGGCGTTCCATCCCTGAGCCTCTCTCGTGGGCGGCGCGGCCTTGCGGTGGCCCGTCTCGTACGTCGCAGATCATGCACATCCCCATCAGGTATGCAATATACCAGCATGCGACGGTCGGGACGAACTGTCAGGGCGGCGATATTATTCCGGTTGTGCGGCTTCGATGATCCGCCCCCATGCGCCGAGCGTCGGGTGGTCGGCCGGGTCCAGCGTCTCGTCGAGGTGGGGAATCGACGCGGCGTCGGCTGGAATGCCAAGCAATGGACGGGCCGCCGCCCAGTCCGGCCCCGCGCCCGAATCCGCCAGGGCGTCACGGTCCAGTCCGACGATCCGGCCGCGGTCGAGGCGCAGGATCGCCCGCCCGGTCCCGGCCCGGACGAAGCGGATCGACGCCATCCGGCTCAGGCAGGCCTGCAGGAACGCGGTGTTGGCCGCCGCCGACAGGTCGGCACCCGCAAAGACCGTATCGGGGCCGCGGGCGAAGATGTCGACCTTGCGGAACCGGTCGATGTCGATCAGCCCCTTCACGTCCAGGATGTTGAGGATCCCGCCGGCCCAGAACGCGATGGTGCGCGGGCGCTGCCCCAGCGGAACGCTGTTGTCGAGGAACTCGCAGACCACCTGCTTGTCCCGGGCCAGCGCCCAGTTGAAGAACAGGCGCGGCATGCCGGTATAGGCCTCGACATTGTGGGCGAGCAGGTCCTCCACCGCCTTGTAGCGGCCGAACAGCTCGCCCCGCTTCCAGGCACGCTCCACGGTGTCGGCCGGGGGCGTGACCATGAACTGCAGGTAGACCCGGTCGCCGAACCGGGTGAGCAGCTGGCCGCCGCCGTCCGAGCCGGCCTCGGCCTGGAAGCTGTCGAACCGGAACCGGTCGATCAGCAAATTGGAGATCCGCCCCTCCGCCGCCTTGCGGGTGACGTAGCGGTCGAGCTTCATGTCGATGATCTCGACCTCGTAGCCCGTCAGGGTGCCGGCGTAGCGATGGGCCCCGCCGAGGCTGTCGTAGTCGAGGAGGTACTTGCGCCAGACGTCCGGGGTGATCACTGCGAAGTCGGACCAGGCCATGCCGAGACGCCTGGCGAGGGCCAGCTGGTAGGGCCGGATCGTGCTCTTGCCGGAGGCCGAGGCGCCCTTGACGTTCATCACCACCGGATGGTCCTGCGGCGCCAGCCGGCGGTAGCCGCGCGCCTCCACCACCCCGGCGATCCAGGGTTCGATCTGCTCGCCGATGCGGCGGCTGCCGTAGCCGTTCGAGACCAGCGTCCCGGCGAGGCTCCGCAGCAGGGATGCATCGCGAATCAGGGTGTTCTGTCGGGCGATGAGACCCGACACCACGGTGCGCAGGGCCTCGCAGGCGGCGATCTCCAGGCCGTCGCCGGATTCCGCGGCCCGCCGCTGCCAGGATTCGAGGTGGCGCAGGGCCCGGGTCGCGGGGTCCTCGCGCGGCGCTGCGGCGGGGACCGGGCGCCGGCCGAGAAGGCGATCGAGCCAGCCCGGCTCGGGCGGGGCGGGGGTTGGGCGGTCGTCCAGGATCGCGGCGATCGCGCGGGCGAGCACCGCGTCGGCCGCGGCGCGGATCTCCGCCAGGGTCGCCTCGACCGCGCCGAGGCGGGGCTCGATCCCTTCGCGCAGGATCGTGGCGACGATCGCCCGGAAGTTCACCCCGAGATCGGCGTAGACCGCCCCCACCGGCACGGACAGGTCCGACATGACCCGGATCAGGACCTCGTGGACGACGAGGCGGCTGGCCCTGAACCGCACGAGCTGCCGGGCCGGCAGCCCGCACAGGTCGCTGAGTTCCAGGGCATCGCGCAGTGGCGTCTCGACGTGCTCAGGCCGGTAGACGGTGATCAGCGGCAGGAAGGCGGCCGGCAGATCCGACCGGACGCCCGGGTTCCACGGTCCGGCGGACGATTCCGGAAGGGGGGCCGCCGCGCCGGTCATCCGCGCGTTTCCCTCGCCCCTCTGCGGGCTACGATGTTCACGCATCGCCGCCGGAGCTGCGCGTGCATCCGGCCGCTGCCCTCGTTCGTCGACGATGTGGGCATCCGGTAGCCCCCAGCGAGGGGGCGGGCGCGCCATTCCGCCCCGCCCGACGCCCCTGCGAACCGCCGCGAAACCCTAAAAGATCTTCTGGAACCAGCCATGGGCATCATTGGAATTGCCCCGCTGGATATCGACCAGGAGATTCCGCAGCCGCTGCGCCACCGGTCCGGCCTTGCCGCTCCCGATGGTGAAGCTCTCCTCCCGGCCCTTCACCGTGCCGATCGGCGTGATCACCGCGGCGGTGCCGCAGGCGAAGGCCTCGGTCAGGCGGCCCTCCCGCACGTCGGCGCGCCACGCGTCGATCGTGTAGGGCTCCTCCCGGACGGTCATCCCGGCTTCCCGTGCGAGGGTGATCACCGAATCCCGGGTGATGCCGGGCAGGATGCTGTCCGAGAGCGGCGGCGTGACCAGGGTGCCGTCCCCGAACACGAAGAACACGTTCATACCGCCCAGTTCCTCGATGAAGCGGCGCTCGGCCGCGTCGAGGAACACCACCTGCTCGCAGCCCTGGGCGGCGGCCTCCGACTGCGCCGCGAGGCTCGCCGCGTAGTTGCCGCCGCACTTGGCCGCCCCGGTGCCACCGGGGGCGGCGCGGGTGAAATGCTCGGAGATCCAGACCGTGACGGTGCCGGTCGGATCCTTGAAGTACGAGCCCACCGCCGAGGCGATCGTCACGAACAGGTATTCCGAGGCCGGCTTCACGCCGAGGAACGCCTCGGATGCGATCATGAACGGCCGCAGGTAGAGGCTGCCGTCGGGGGTATCGGGGATCCAGGCGCGGTCGATCTCGACCAGCCGGCGCATCGCCTCCACGAAGGCGTCCTCGGGGAAGGGCGCCATCGCCATGCGCTCGGCCGAGCGGCGGAAGCGCAAGGCGTTGGCCTCGGGCCGGAACAAGGCGGCGCCGCCATCGGCGGTCCGGTAGGCCTTGAGACCCTCGAAGATCTCCTGCGCGTAGTGCAGCACCGCGGCGGCCGGATCGAGGGGGATCGCCTCGCGCGCCTGGATCCGGACATCGGACCAGCCGCGCCCGGCCGCATAGCGCGCCACGACCATGTGGTCGGTGAACACCTTGCCGAAACCGGGATTCGCCATCAACGCGGCCCGCTCCTCGGCGGTCCGCGGGGCGGGGTGACTCTTGATGTCGAACGTCAGGTCGCTCACGGTCTCATCCTCATCGGCTGAGGCTCTTATGGCGCGCTCCGGCGCGCGAATCTACGGAGCCGGCGCATGACGGCGTCGCTGCGGGTGCGGCTCACGCCGCCGTCGCGGGCTCCGACAGCTGCAGGCGGTGCAATCGCGCATAGGTGCCCGCGGCCGCGATCAGATCGTCGTGCCGGCCTGTCTCGATCACGCGGCCGGCCTCCATCACGGCGATCTGATCGGCGTCGCGCACCGTCGAGAGCCGGTGGGCGATCACCAGGGTGGTGCGGCCGCGCATCAGCCGGGTCAGCGCCTCCTGCACCAGACGCTCCGATTCGGCATCGAGGGCCGAGGTCGCCTCGTCGAGGAGCAGGATCGGCGCGTCTTTCAGGAAGGCGCGGGCCAGCGCCACGCGCTGCCGCTCGCCCCCCGAGAGGCGTCCGCCGCCGGGTCCGACCCGGAACGCGTAGCCCTCCGGCAGGGCCGTGACGAACTCGTGCGCCGCCGCCGCCCGCGCCGCCGCCTCGATCTCCGCCGGGGCGGCCCCGGGGCGGCCGAAACCGATATTGGCGGCGATCGTGTCGTCGAACAGGACCACGTCCTGCGAGACCACCGCCACCGCCGTGCGCAGGGAGGCCAGGGTCACGTCCCGGACATCCTGGCCGTCGATGGTCACGCGGCCGGCGGTCACGTCGTAGAGCCGCGGGACGAGGTTGAGCAGCGAGGATTTCCCGGACCCCGAGCGCCCGACAAGCGCCGTCACCGACCCGGCCCGCACCGCAAGGTCGATGCCCTCCAGGGCCGGGACGTCGGGCCGGTAGCGGAACTGCACGGCCTCGAAGCGGATCGCCCCGTCGGTCACGGCCAGCGGCGGGGCGCCCGGCGCCTCGCGGATGGAGGCGGCCTCGTCCATCACGTCGAAGTAGCGCCGGAGCGCGGCCGCCGCCTCCTGCAGGATGGCGTTGAGATTGCCCAGCGCCCGGGCCGGCTGGGCCGCCAGCAGCAGGGCCGCCACGTAGCCGGTGAAGTCGCCGACCGTCTTCTCCCCCGCCAGCACCCGCTGCCCGACCAGAACCAGCACCCCCGCCACCGCGATGCCGCCGCCGATCTCCAGGAGCGGATCGAGGCGGCCCCGGGCATTGGCGGCCTTCATCTTGAGCCGGCGAACCTCGTCGAGGGCCGCGGCGGCGCGGGCCTTGAGGTAGCTCTCCATCGCGTAGGTCTTGGCGACGCGCGCGCCCTGCAGGCTCTCGGAGATCAGGCTGGCGGTGGCGCCCATCTGCTCCTGGGTCGAGGTCGAGACCCGCCGGAGCTTCCGGCCGATCCGCCCGATCGGCCCCGCCACGAACGGAACTGTGACGCCGGCGATCAGCGTCAGCACCGGGTCCATCCAGAGCAGCGCCGCCACGAGGCCGATCAGCATGGCGATGTCGCGCAGGAGCACCGTCGAGATGCGGGTGAGCGCCTCCTTGATGAAGGCGAAGTCCGTGGTGAAGCGCTGGGTCAGCGCCGCCGGGCTCTCGCGGCCGAGCTGGGCGAGATCGGACTCGATCAGGTGGCCGTAGAGCGCCGCCTGCATGTCGGCCTCGACCCGCGTGACCACCCGATTGGTCAGCACCGTCTGGCCGTAGAGGGCGAAGCCGCGCAGGGCGGTGACCACGATCACCACCAGCGGCCCGTAGGCGATCGCGGCCGCGTCCTTGCGGTCGAAGGCGTCGAAGGCGGCCTTGATCAGCGCCGGATAGAGCCCGGTCGAGGCACCCACCAGCGCGATCAGCACCAGCACCACGGCCAGCGTCGCCCGGTGCGGAAACAGCCACGTGCGCCAGAGCCGGACGAGGAGGGGAGCCGTGTCGCCGGGAAGGCGCGCCATGAAACCTACGGGGTCGGACCAGGGCCGCCCGCACACGGGAGGCGCCGCGGCAGCGGTGTGCCGCCGCAGCCGCCGCGGATCAAGGCCTTCGGTCAGCGCCCGTCGCCGCCCGGTCCGTGCTCGTCGTCGTGGTCGTGGTCGTCGTCGTGGTGCCACCCGCCCCGCATGCCGTGACCGCCCATCGGGCCCATCGGCCGGGCGAGGATCATCGCCCGCCGCTTCTGGTCCTGATCGAGGCTGGCGTAGAGCGGCTGCGACGCGTCGGCGAGCTTGCGCAGGGCCTCGCCGCGGGCCGATGCGGCATCGGCCATCGCCCGGAGGGCCGCCGGGGCGTCGTCGCGGAATTTCGGCCGGTCGCGCATCGCATCGCGGCGCTGCTGGCGCAGCTTGGCCATGTCGCGGATCGCCGATTCCACCGGCGGCCACAGCTTCTCCTGGTCGGGATTGAGCGTCAGGCCGGCATGCAGGGCGGCGATGCGGGCATCCGTGAACGCCGCCCGATCCTCGGGGCTGAGTGCGCTCCAGCGCCCATGCCCGCGGAAGCCCTCGGGGCCGTGGTCGCGGGCGGCGGCCGCGCCCGCCAAGCCCAGGCCGAGGGCCCCGGTGACGAGGATCGCGGCTCTCAAACGTCGGGACATGGAAACCTCCGTCTCACGCTCCGGACGCCGCCAAGCCGAACTGGCCGCGGCGCCCGACGCCGCCCATCAGACCCCGGTCGTGTATCCCGCTTGTGTATGTAACACTGTTACACTAGGGGCAGACCGGATCGGAACGGTTCAGGGAGTGGGGCGGTGCGGCGGGCGGCGGGAACGATCCGGACCTTGGTCCAGGCGGCGGTGGGCTTCGCGATCCTCGGCCTCGCCGTCCCGGCCTGGGCGGCGCCGGAGGGGAGGCCGGTCCGGGCGGTGGCCAGCTTCTCGATCCTCGGCGACCTCGTCCGGCAGGTCGGCGGCGGGCACGTGACGGTGACCACCCTGGTCGGGCCGGATTCCGACGTCCACGGCTTCAGCCCGACCCCGGCCGACGCGCGCAAGCTTGCCGAGGCTGACATCGTCGTCGTGAACGGTCTGGGGCTGGAGGGTTGGCTCGACCGGCTGATCCGGGCCTCGGGCACCCGGGCGCCGGTGGTGGTCGCCTCCACGGGGGTGGCGCCCATCCCCGCCCGGGACGAGCACGCGCAGGGCGAGGGCGGCCACGGCGACCAGGCCGTCGACCCGCATGCCTGGCAGAACGTCGCCAATGTGCGGATCTATGTCGCCAACATCCGGGACGGCCTCGCGACGGTCGATCCGGCCCATGCCGCCGCCTACCGGGAGGCCGCCGCCGCCTATATCGTCAAGCTCGACGCCCTGGAGCGGGACCTGCGCGCCACGATCGCCGGCATCCCGCCGGAGCGCCGCCGGATCATCACCACCCACGACGCCTTCGGGTATTTCGCCGCGGCCTACGGCCTGCGCTTCGTGGCGCCGCAGGGCGTCTCCACCGACAGCGAGGCGAGCCCCCGGGACGTGGCCGCGATCATCCGGCAGATCCGCCGGGACCGCGTGCCGGCGGTGTTCCTGGAGAACATCAGCGACCCGCGCCAGATGAAGCAGATCGCCCGGGAGAGCGGCGCCCGCCTCGGCGGCAAGGTCTATTCCGACGCGCTCTCCGGTCCGGACGGCCCGGCGCCGACCTATCTCGACCTGATGCGTGCGAACCTGCGGGCCTTCGCGGCCGCCCTGGCGCCCGGCTGAGGTCCGGGCGTTGGTTCGCCTTCGGGGCGTCCGACATGACATAGCGTAAACCGCCGGTTAAGAGGCCTCTTCTAGCCTTACGCAACGGGTGCCAGCCGATCCTCGTCCGCGAGGGCTCAGGGCCGTGGGGCCTTGTGAGAATCGCGCAGCTCGGAGATCGCGTGGCTTGGGGGCCTGACCGCTGGCGCTTCTATCGGCTCCTCGCGCGCGAGGCTGTGCGCGCGATCCGCGCGGCCGGCGCGAGCCTCACGGCATCCCCCGACATCCTCGCCCGGATGCGGGTCACGGGTCTGGTGATCGCGCCCCAGGACCTGCGCACCTCCGACGCGACCTTCGCGGACGACATCTATGCCGGCCTGTTCGTCTTCGCCGGCCGGTCGCTGGCGGCGAGCGGCGGCTCGCCCTTCGATTACGCGCCGCCCTCGCCGGAATGGGCCGACGAGCTCTACGGCTTCGGCTGGCTGCGCCACCTGCGCGCCGCCGACACGGCGCTGGCCCGGGCCAATGCCCGCGCCTTCGTGGCCGACTTCATCGCCGGGCGGGGCGATCCGGCGCTGGCCCGCCAGACGCCGGTGGCGGCGCGGCGGCTGATCTCGTTCCTGTGCCAGTCGCCGCTCGTGCTGGAGGGCGCGGACCACGCCTTCTACCAGAACTTCCTCAAGGCCATCGGCCGCAACGCCCAGCAGCTCGAGCGCGACCTGCGGCGGGGGGTGCCGCCGCAATGGCGCCTGAACGCCGTCGTGGCGCTCTGCTACGCCGGCCTGTGCTGCGACGGGATCCAGCCGATCCTGCGCCGGGCGACCCGGATCCTGTCGCGGGAGCTCGACCGGCAGATCCTGACCGATGGCGGCCACCGCTCGCGCGATCCGCGCTTCGCCATGGAGCTGCTCCTCGACCTGCTGCCCCTGCGCCAGAGCTACCTGAGCCGGAGCGTTGAGCCGCCGCTGGCGCTCCTGCGCGCGATCGACCGGATGCTGCCGCTGCTGCGGCTGCTGCGCCATCCGGACGCCTCGCTCAGCCATTTCAACGGCATGGGCGCCACCGACGCCGACCATCTCGCGACCCTGCTGGTCTATGACGGCGCGCTCGCCCGGCCGCTGATGCACGCGCCGAATTCGGGCTACGAGCGCCTGGAGGGCGGCCGGGTCGTGATCGTGGCCGATGTCGGCGCGAGCCCGCCGCTCCCGTACTCGGTCAATGCCGGGGCCGGCTGCCTCGCCTTCGAGATGTCGAGCGGACCGCAGCGCATCGTGGTCAATTGCGGCCTGCCGGCGAGCGGGCCGGACCTGCGCCTCCTGGCCCGTTCCACCGCGGCGCATTCCACCGCCTCCGTGGCTCGCACCTCCTCGTGCCGGTTCCTCACCCGCGACGGCTGGTGGGGCGAGCGCCAGCTGGCCGATTGGCTGATCCGGCGGCGCGGCCCGGTGGTCCTGAGCGGCCCGACCGCGGTCGCGGCCGAACAGGCCGAGGAGGCCGACAGCGTCATGCTGGCGGCCCGGCACAACGGATTCGGGCCGGAATTCGGAATCGTCCACGAGCGGCGCTGGCAGCTCTTCGCCGCCGCGGCGCTCCTGGAGGGCCGGGACGCGTTCCTGCGCCAGGGCAAGGCGGGAGGCCGGGCCCGCCGACGCCCGCACGACGTGGCCATCCGCTTCCACCTCCACCCCGGCATCGCCGTACGCGGGGTGCCGGAGGGACTCGAACTGGCCTCGGCCCTCGGTGAGATCTGGGTGTTCCGCGCGGAGAACGTCGAGATCGCCCTGGAGGAGAGCGTGTATTTCTCGGGCCTCACCGGCGCCCGCCGCACCGACCAGATCGTCCTCCATCTCAGCGTGTCGGAGGATGTCGAGGTGCGCTGGAGCTTCGAGCGCCGGGCCTCGGCGCCGTTGCGAGGGGTCGCGCCGGCCTGACGCGTGTCTGGCCCGGTTCCCCGTTTCCATGCTACCGCGCTCAAAAATCTCGAACATCCGGCACGAAACCATGGCGCACGATCAGGTGCGGGTCTCCCGCGCGCTCCTCTCGGTCTCCGACAAGGCCGGCCTCGTCGACTTCGCCCGCGCGCTGCATGCCCGCGGCATCGCGCTGGTCTCGACGGGGGGCACCCATCGGGCGCTGCGGGAGGCCGGCCTGCCGGTGACGGAAGTCGCCGACCTGACCGGCTTTCCCGAGATGATGGACGGCCGGGTCAAGACCCTGCACCCGGCGGTGCATGGCGGCCTGCTGGCGATCCGCGACAACCCGGAGCACCAAGCCGCCCTCGCGGCCCACGGGATCGGGGCGATCGATCTCCTGGTGGTCAATCTCTATCCGTTCGAGGCGACGATCGCGGCCGACAGGCCCGATGCCGACTGCATCGAGAACATCGATGTCGGCGGGCCGGCGATGATCCGCGCGGCGGCCAAGAACCACGCGGACGTGGCCGTCGTCACGGATGTCTCGGACTATGCCGGCGTGCTCGCCGCCCTGGAGACGAACGACGGCGCGATCGGGGCCGACCTCCGGCGCCGCCTCGCCCAGAAGGCCTTCGCGCGCACGGCGGCCTACGACGCCGCCATCGCCAACTGGATGGCCGGCCGCTTCGGCGCGGACGAGCCGGCGCCGTTCCGCGCCTTCGGGGGCGCCCTGGCGCAGGGTCTGCGCTACGGCGAGAATCCGCACCAGGCGGCGGCCTTCTACCGGGCCCCGGGCAAGCCCCGCGCCGGCGTGGCGACCGCCCGCCAGCTCCAGGGCAAGGACCTGTCCTACAACAACTTCAACGACACGGACGCCGCCTACGAATGCGTCGCCGAGTTCGAATCCGCGCGCGCGGCCGCGGTGGCGATCATCAAGCACGCCAACCCATGCGGCGTCGCCGAGGGCGCGAGCCTGCTCGAAGCCTACGAGCGGGCGCTCGCCTGCGACCCGACCTCCGCCTTCGGCGGCATCGTGGCGCTGAACCGGACCCTGGACGCGGCGGCGGCGGAGAGGATCGTCGAGATCTTCACCGAGGTGATCATCGCGCCGGACGCCACCCCGGAGGCCGCGGCGATCGTCGCGGGCAAGAAGAACCTGCGCCTGCTCCTGGCCGGCGGCCTGCCCGATCCGCGGGCGCCGGGCGAGACGGTCCGGACCCTATCCGGCGGATTGCTGGTCCAGGGCCGGGACGCGGCCGTGGTCGACGACATGCCGCTTCAGGTCGTCTCCCGGCGGGCGCCCAGCGCGGCGGAACTCGCCGATCTCCGGTTCGCCTACCGGGTCGCCAAGCACGTGAAGTCCAACGCCATCGTGTACGCGAAGGGCGGCGCCACGGTCGGGATCGGCGCCGGCCAGATGTCGCGGGTCGATTCCTCGCGCATCGCCGCCTGGAAGGCCGCCGAGGGTGCCAAGCGCCTGGGACGGTCCGAGAGCCTCGCGGTCGGGTCCGTGGTCGCGTCCGACGCGTTCTTCCCCTTCGCCGACGGTCTGATGGCGGCGGCCGAGGCGGGGGCGACGGCGGTGATCCAGCCCGGCGGCTCGATGCGCGATGCGGACGTGATCGCGGCGGCCGATGAGGCCGGCCTGGCGATGGTCTTCACGGGCCACCGCCACTTCCGGCACTGACGCGGCACCACCTCCGTCGACCCTTCACGGCATCGGACGCGTTCGACGGCGCGCGGTATTCCCGGCCGTCGGACCCGTCGGACGTGATCGCGGCGGGGCCCGATGGCGACCGCGGCGTGGTGGCGGAGCCGTTAAGGATCCCCCGAGATCGGTGGAGCAGCGCCGCTAACGGATGCAGGACCGCGGGCGATCGAGAGATCGTCTGTAATGTTTATGGTGTAAGCAAGAGTATTATGGTCTAAATTTTTGGTTCATGAACATTGTCGATTGCAATCTTCTAGGATCAAAGATCAGATTTGCCCGAGACGTCTTTCCACGTTGCGGCCGGGCTTGATATCAGGCCGTCGCCACGTCATCATTCCTGAGATTTTTGCAGGATGATCGCGCAATGCATCTCCTCGAACGGTTCTTGCCTGGGTGATGAGATGCTGGTCGCGGCAATGTTGTTCTTGGTAGGATGGCTCATCGGCCGGTCCTACACGGTCGTCGTCTTGGCCATGACGTCGTCCGTCATCATGTTCACAGCTTTGACGATCTTCGTCACCCGGTATGAGATCGATCTGCTCCACGTGCTGATCACCGTGGGCTATCTCGCCGCGCATCAGTCGGGATACCTGCTCGGCGCCTACATGAGCGGCTATCAGCAGAATCACTGACGCAACGCTTCGCGCTTACCACCACCAGACCGGCCGTGCCGCGAGGATGTCGATTGCTACCCATAAGACGACCGTCGCCGCCGACCAAGAGCATACAAGGATAAGTGGCGGCCTCGTGCCAGGCTTGCGGCGCAGTTGTGCAAAGGCGTTGTTCACGTCTGGAGTCCTGGGCTTCGGTTGGTGAAGAATGCCATATACGGCCGGAAACCGTTTATGGTTCCGCAAATTCGATGATGGCCATGCCTTAGAATAGTCAAGCGCGACATCTTGCCTGCCTCTCGCGCTGTCTGTGATCAGGCCAATCCAGGGTAAGCCAAAACCGGAAATCGGACTTTCAAGACTTTTATATTTTGCAAGATTTATTTACAAAAAGTCTTTATTAGAGATTTGTCGCGGCCGATTGTGATACGAAACGCATATTGGGCAGGGGGTCAGCGGCGCTTTCGGGAGCGGGCGCACGCAACGCGATGCCGTATCGCGATTCCCCCTGTCGGCCTTCGGCGCGCTGCCGAGGCCCCGAGGGCGAACGCCCGGGCCGCGCCTACGGCCCGGGCGTACAGGATCGGACGACGTCGGCGTCCCCGGGGCCGAGGGTGTCAGGCATCCGTGAAGATGTCGCGATCCCTGGTCTCCGGCACGAACAGCACGCCGATGATCACCGTCGCGACCGCGATGACGACCGGGTACCAGAGGCCGAAATAGATGTCGCCGGTCTGAGCCACCATGGCGAAGGCGGTGGCCGGGAGCAGTCCGCCGAACCAGCCGTTGCCGATGTGATAGGGCAGCGACATCGCGGTGTAGCGGATCCGGGTCGGGAACAGCTCCACCAGCATGGCGGCGATCGGGCCGTAGACCATCGTCACGAACAGCACGAGGAGGAACAGCAGGCCGATCACCCGGGCGACCTGCGACCGGAACACATCGAACGGGTTCGCCATCTTGACGATCCCGGGATCGCCCGCCTCCGGGTAGCCCGCCGCCTGGAGCGCTGCCGTGGTAGCCCTGTTGGCCTCGGCCGCGCCGCCCGGGGGGTAGGGGATCTCGGTGCCGTTGACCCGAACCGTGGCGGACTGGCCGGCCGCGCCCGCCACGGTGGCGTAGCGCACAGACGACTTCGACAGGAAATCGCGGGCGCTGTCGCAGGGCGCTGTGAACACCCGGGTCCCGACCGGATTGAACAGGGTCCCGCAGGCGGCCGGATCGGCCGTGACCGTGACCGTCACGGTCTCGATCGCCGCCGCGAGCTTCGGGTTGGCCGCGGCGGTGATGCCCTTGAAGATCGGGAAGAAGGTGGCGGCCGCCACCGCGCAGCCCGTCAGGATGATGACCTTGCGGCCGATCCTGTCGGAGAGCCAGCCGAACACCACGAAGAAGCCGGTGCCGAGCAGCAGCGACCACGCGATCAGGAGATTGGCCGTATAGCCGTCGACCTTGAGGATCGATTGCAGGAAGAACAGCGCGTAGAACTGGCCCGTGTACCAGACGACGCCCTGGCCGGCGACGAGGCCGAACAGGGCGATCACCGCGACCTTGGCGTTCGTCCACCGCCCGAAGGCCTCGGTGAGCGGCGCCTTCGAGGTCTTGCCCTCGTCCTTCATCTTCTGGAAGGCCGGCGATTCCGAGAGCTGGAGGCGGATCCAGACCGAGACGCCGAGCAGCAGGACCGAGACCAGGAACGGGATGCGCCAGCCCCATTCGGCGAAGGCCGCCTCGCCCGCGAACGTCCGGGTCGCCAGGATGACCAGCAGCGACAGGAACAGGCCCAGCGTCGCGGTGGTCTGGATCCAGCTCGTGTAGAAGCCGCGCCGGCCGTTGGGCGCGTGCTCGGCCACGTAGGTCGCCGCGCCGCCATACTCGCCGCCCAGCGCCAGCCCCTGGGCCAGCCGCAGGACGATCAGGATGACCGGCGCTGCGATCCCGATCGTGGCGGCGTTGGGCAGCACGCCGACGAGGAAGGTCGACAGGCCCATGATCAGGATCGTGACCAGGAACGTGAATTTGCGCCCGACGCGATCACCGATCCGGCCGAACACCAGGGCGCCGAAGGGGCGGACGATGAACCCGGACGCGAAGGTCAGCAGCGCGAAGATATCCCGCGTCGCCGGCGGATAGGCCGAGAAGAACTGTGCCCCGATGATCGCCGCCAGCGAGCCGTAGAGGTAGAAATCGTACCACTCGAACACGGTGCCGAGCGAAGACGCGAAGATCACGCGCTTCTCGGCGGAACGCATCGGCCGCGCGGCCCCGTCCGCCCGTGCAACGACACTCGCCCCCGCCATGACCCGTTTCTCCCCGGACGAACCCTGTGCGCGACGCAGATGAGCGATGCGTGATCGCTGGGACAGGCACGGTCAACCGGTCGACCGATCGTGAATTTTCTGATCGACACCGATGAGTGGGTTGCGTGGCGGCGTCGCCGCAGCAACCGCGTGGGCGCCTCCGGACGCCGCGCGCCGGCAATGTCCGGCGCGCACGAGAACCACTTGGGGCGCCTGAAACGAAGAAGGGCGCGGCCCGTGCCGCGCCCTTCGTTTTCACCGCGTCTTGGTCGGTCAGTGCGCGTGTGCGCCGGACGCCCCGATGCCGGTTTCGGAGCGCACGAACTGCGCCTCGAAGGCCGCGCGTTCGCGCTGGCCCCGGCGGGACCGGTCCATCAGGGACACCACCCAGATCGTCGCGAAGGCCAGCGGCATCGAGAACAGGGCCGGGTTGTCGTAGGGGAAGATCGGTGCGGCATTGCCGAACGTCGCCACCCAGACCGCCTTCGACAGCACCACCATGGCCACTGCCGAGATCAGCCCGACGAGGCCGCCCGCGAGCGCCCCCCAGGTGGTGGTGCCGCGCCACAGGATCGACATGGCCAGTACGGGGAAGTTGCAGCTCGCCGCCACCGCGAAGGCCAGCCCGACCATGAAGGCGACGTTCTGATTCTCGAACACGTAGCCGAGATAGATCGCCACCAGGCCGATCACCACCGCCGAGAGCTTCGACAGATTGACCTCGTGCTTCTCGGTGGTGCGCCCGCGGGCGATCACCTGGGCGTAGAGGTCGTGGCTGATCGCCGAGGCGCCGGCCAGCGTCAGGCCCGCCACCACGGCCAGGATGGTCGCGAACGCCACCGCCGAGATGAAGCCCAGGAAGTACGGGCCGCCGACCGCGTTGGCGAGGTTGACGGCGACCATGTTGGTGCCGCCGATCATGTCCTTGAGCTTGTCGAAGGTGCCGGCCGCGCCGAGCTTGAAGTAGCTCGGATCGGACATCAGCAGGGCGATGCCGCCGAAGCCGATGATGAACGTCAGGATGTAGAAGTAGCCGATCAGGCCGGTGGCGTAGAACACCGACTTGCGCGCGGCCTGCGCGTCCGAGACCGTGAAGAACCGCATCAGGATGTGCGGCAGGCCGGCGGTGCCGAACATCAGGCCGACGCCGAGGGAGATCGCCTCGACCGGATTCGACACGAGGCCGCCGGGCGCCATGATGGCGTCGCCCTTCGGGTGGACCTGCACGGAGGCGGCGAACAGCGTTTCCGGGTTGAAGCCGTACTTGAACAGCACCGCCCCGGCCATGAAGGTCGCGCCGCCGAGCAACAGGCAGGCCTTGATCACCTGCACCCAGGTGGTCGCCTTCATGCCGCCGAAGGCGACGTAGACGATCATCAGGATGCCGACGATGATCACCGCGTAGAGATAGGGCAGGCCGAACAGGAGCTGGATCAGCTTGCCGGCGCCGACCATCTGGGCGATCAGGTAGAAGGCCACCACCACCAGGGTGCCCACCGCCGAGATGATGCGGATCGAGGTCTGGTCGAGGCGGAAGCTCGCCACGTCGGCGAAGGTGAACTTGCCGAGGTTGCGCAGGCGCTCGGCGATCAGGAACAGCACGATCGGCCAGCCGACCAGGAAGCCGGTGGAATAGATCAGCCCGTCGAAGCCCGAGGTGTAGACGAGGCCGGAGATGCCGAGGAACGAGGCCGCCGACATGTAGTCGCCGGCGATTGCCAGGGCGTTGGTCCCGGCCGAGATGCCGCCGCCCGCGGCGTAGAAGTCGGCGGCCGACTTGGTGCCCTTGGCGGCCTTGTAGGTGATGCCGAGGGTCAGCAGCACGAAGAACAGGAACATGCCGATGGCCGGCCAGTTCATGGCCGATTGCGTGACCGCGCCGAGATCGGGGCCGGCCGCGTAGGCGCCGCTCGCCACGATCGCGGCGAGCGTCAGGCCGAGGAGGAGGCGGTTCATCGGCCCACGCTCCGCTTGAGGGCGGCGCTCAGCGTGTCGAAGCGCGTGTTGGCCCGCGCCACGTAGATGCCGGTCAGCGCGAAGGCGAACAGGATCACGAACACGCCCATGAACAGCCCGAGCGACGCGGTGCCGCCGCCGACCTTCACAGCCAGGAGCGACTTGTCGAAGGCGATCAGGCCGATGAAGCCGAAATAGACCACCAGCATCAGGATCGTCAGGATCAAGCCGAACCGGGTGCGCTCGGCGACGAGCTGCTGGAATTCCGGGGTCCGGACGATCCGGTCGATCTGCGGATCGACCGCCGCGGCGGCGTTGCGGGATGGGGGGGGCGCCGTGCCCCCGCGAAGGCCGAGTGTCGAGCCGCTCATGGCGTGTTCCTCCCGCAAAGGCGCTCCGGCCTTCCGGTTTTCTTGAGACCTGAGTTTCGTGGTTCTTGTTGGGGGCGGGCGCCGGACCGGCACCCGCCTCGTCATGTCCTGGTGGGCGGACCGATCAGGGCCGGTTCTGCCGGTTCTCGATCAGGTCTTCCACCACCGCCGGCTCGGCGAGCGTCGAGGTGTCGCCGAGCGAACCGAAATCGTCCTCCGCGATCTTGCGCAGGATCCGGCGCATGATCTTGCCGGACCGGGTCTTGGGCAGGCCGGGGGCGAACTGGATCAGGTCCGGCGAGGCGATCGGCCCGATATCCTTGCGGACCCAGGTCACGAGTTCCTTGCGCAGGGCGTCGTCGCCCTCCTCGCCGTCGTTGAGGGTGACGTAGGCGTAGATGCCCTGGCCCTTGACCGTGTGCGGGTAGCCGACCACCGCCGCCTCGGCGACCTTCGGGTGGGCGACGAGGGAGGATTCGACCTCCGCGGTGCCCATCCGGTGGCCCGAGACGTTGATCACGTCGTCGACCCGGCCGGTGATCCAGTAATAGCCGTCCGCGTCCCGGCGGGCGCCGTCACCGGTGAAGTACTTGCCCGGATAGGTCGAGAAGTAGGTCTGCTCGAAGCGCTCGTGGTCGCCGTAGACCGTGCGCATCTGGCCCGGCCAGGAATCGGCGATGCAGAGGTTGCCCTCGCAGGGACCCTCCAGGACCTTGCCCTCGGCGTCGACCATCTCGGGTCTGACGCCGAAGAACGGCCGGGTCGCGGAGCCCGGCTTCAGGGCGGTGGCGCCCGGGAGCGGGGTGATCAGGATGCCGCCGGTCTCGGTCTGCCACCACGTGTCGACGATCGGGCAGCGCCGGTCTCCGACCACGTTGTAGTACCAGTCCCAGGCTTCCGGGTTGATCGGCTCGCCGACCGAGCCGAGCACCCGCAGGCTCTGCCGGGAGGTCTTCTTCACCGGCCCCTCGCCGCCGCCCATCAGCGAGCGGATCGCGGTCGGCGCCGTGTAGAAGATGTTGACCTTGTGCTTGTCGATCACTTCCCAGAACCGGGAGCTCGACGGGTAGGTCGGGATGCCCTCGAACATCAGCGTCGTCGCGCCGTTGGCGAGGGGGCCGTAGACGATGTAGCTGTGGCCCGTGACCCAGCCGACATCGGCCGTGCACCAGTACACGTCGCCCTCGCGGTAATCGAAGACGTATGCGTGGGTCATCGACGCGTAGACCAGATAGCCGCCCGTGGTGTGGACGACCCCCTTCGGCTGGCCGGTCGAACCCGAGGTGTAGAGGATGAACAGCGGGTGCTCGGCCTCCACGGGCTCGGCGGGGCAATAATCGGTCACCTGCTCGGCAGCCTCGTCGTAATAGACGTCCCGGCCCGCCTCCATGGCGACGGTGCCGCCGGTGCGGCGCACCACGATGACGTGGTCCACGAAGTCGGCGCCGATCCGCTTGATCGCCTCGTCAACATTGGCCTTCAGCGGCACCTTGCGGCCGCCGCGCAGGCCCTCGTCGGCGGTGATCACCACTTTGGAGCCGCAGCCCTGGATGCGCGAGGCGAGGGAATCCGGCGAGAAGCCGCCGAACACGATGGCGTGGATCGCCCCGAGCCGCGCGCAGGCGAGCATCGCGTAGGCGGCTTCGGGGATCATCGGCAGGTAGAGCGTGACCCGGTCACCCTTGCCGACGCCGCGGTTGCGCAGGACGTTGGCCATCCGGCATACCTGCGCGTGCAGCTCCCGGTAAGTGATGTGCCTGGACTCGTCCGGATTGTCGCCCTCCCAGATGATCGCGGTCTGGTCGCCGCGGCTCTCCAGGTGCCGGTCGATGCAATTGTAGGCGACGTTGGTCGTGCCGTCCTCGAACCACTTGATCGAGACCTTGCCCGGCTCGAAGCTGGTGTTCTTGACCTTGGAGAACGGCGTCATCCAGTCGATGCGCTTGCCGTGCTCGCCCCAGAAGGCGTCCGGATCCGAGACCGACGCCGCATACATGTCCCGGTACGTGGCATCGTCGACGTGAGCACCCTCACGCCACGCTGCCTGCACGTCGATGATCTTGCCGTCCATGGCGTTCCATCCCTGCTTGGCGTCCGATCGTATCGCGGCCTCAACCGCGCAGCCAGGACTTCCAAAGTAACGTAGCCTACACTTTACGGTGGCGATATCATCGCCTTTTCGCTCGTGCACGCTGCGGAATCGGTAGATAAATTGGGCACAATGTAAGGCGGTGAGTGGAGCTTCGGCCCTGCGCTGTCAAGCCGAGCTTGCCGAGACGGCACGCCGAGCCCGAATACTTGTCGGGTCCGCCTCCGGCCCGGGACCCGCGGGCCTCAACCGTTGGCCGCCCGCCGCGTGGGCATGATGATCTCCACCAGCGTGCCGTCCTCGGTCGGCGTCGACAGCTGGAGGCGGCCGCCATTGGCCTCCACCAGGGCCCGGGGCAGGGCCAGACCCTCCTCGACATCCCCCGCGGGACCGGCGGCCCGCGTCGCGGCGCCGGTGTCACGCACCCGCAGCGCGACGGCCGTCCGCTCGGCCGCGCCCGTCGATACGATGATCTGGCCCCCGGCCGTCGAGCGCCGGATCGCGTTCTCGATGATCAGGGCGGCGGCGCGGGTCACGGACCGCTCGTCGGCCTCCAGCTCGCCGAGATCCGTGGAGAAGCTCGTCCGCACGACGATGCGGCCGCGGGCCGCCGCCGCCTGGAACTGCGCCACGCAGCCGGCCGCGAGGTCGTTGAGATCGAGGGCGCGCGGTTCGAGGTGCAGGGTTCCGGCCTCCACCGCGGCGAGGTCGAGGAGCATGCCCACCCGTTCGAGCATCGCGTCGCCGGAGGCCTTGATCTCGGTGAGGCAGGCCCGGTAGCGCGCGTCGCCGAGCGTGCCGAAGGGCTCCTTCAGCATCGCGTCGGCGAGGTCGATCATCCCGGCCAGGGGTCCGCGGAAGGCGCGGTCCAGGCGCACCAGGGCGGTGCCGGCGCCGTTCGACGGTGCCCGGCCCCCCGCGAGGTCCGTGGCGGCCGCCGGAGGGCGGTTCGTCCGCTCGATCACGGCCACCCGGCGGCCGTCGCCCTCGACCGCTCTCACGTCGAGGGTCACGGGCTCGCCGGCGAGCAGGACGATGCGCCGGCCCCGGGCCACGCCGCGCAGCAGGTCGGCGACGGCCAGCACGCTGTCCCGGTCGACCTGGGCGACGAAGCTGGCGCCGACGATTTCCCGGGGCTCGCAGCCGAGCAGCACGGCGGCGGCGCGGTTCACCGCGAGGATGCGCCCGGCCTGATCGAGGGTGACGGTTCCGGTCTCCAGCGCGTCGAGGGTGGCCTCGGCGCTAGCCGCCCGCTCCGATTGCGCGGTGCGGGCGAGGCGCTCGGCGGCGAGGGCGGCGGCTGCATCGGTTTCGTCGACCGGGCGGAGGACCAGGCACAGGGCGGCCTCGCCCGCCCAGGTGCAGGGCCCGCTCAGGGCCTCGACCGGTCGGGCGCGCCCATCGGCGGCCGCGACGGCGGTCAGGCGCGCGGCCGGATCCGTTTCTGCGTCCTGCGGGGCGCCCGGGAAAAGCCCGCCGAGACCGCTCACGGACAGGGCCGCCACGTCGGCGTGACCGGTCAGGCTCAGGAGACGGCCGTTCGCCGCCAGGATCGTGCCGCCGCGATGCACGAGGGCCGGAAGCGGCAGCCCGGCCAGGATGTCTGCGAAGGCCCCCGCGGCGGCGCGATCATCGCGCGGCTCCGCGGGACCGGACTGGGGTCCGGGGAAAACCATGACCGCGCCGCCTTCGGCCTTCGGACGCCGCCCCTCGGGCGCCGCCTCGTCGCCGGCGTAGCGCGCGCCGAGGGCCCGGGCGATCTCCCGGAACGCGGCGTGCTCGTCCGTCGACAAGGGGGCCGTGGCGGGTTCCCGCGCGGAGGCCGCCTCCCGGGCGGGACCGGGTTCGGGCGACGCCTCGGGCGCGGGCAGTGCTGTCGGCGCCACCGCGTCCGCGGGGGCCTCCGATCGTGCCGACGGCAGGCCCCGGATCAGGCCGAACCCGGCAAAGCCCGCGAAGGCTGCCGCGTCCCGTCCCAGGGGGGCGCCGGACAGCTCGACCCGGAACGGCCCGGTTCCGGCATCCAGTGACGCCGGCTCGCCGCGGAAGGTGCGACGGTCCCGCAGCGCCGCCAGCATCCCCTCGGCCCCGGCCACGTGGCCGGACGCGGCGAGGTCCTGCCAGCGCTGACCGACGAGGCCCGCCAGGACCTCCGAGCCGGTGAGCGAGACCAGCGTTCCCGCCGCATCGATGCGCCACAGGAAGCGGTCGTCCCGCTTGGGCGCCGGAGCGGGTGCCGCCGGCTCCGGCAGCATCGTCCCGGCGGGTTCCGGCGGGCGCGCCTTCGCCCGGGGTGGCGTCACCGGAGCGGTCGGCATCACCAGGATCACGGGCTTTCCCCCCTCCTGGGTGCTCCGGGCCAGCCAGCAGAGCACCGGGGGCGCGATCCTGCGGGGGTCGAAGCGCAGCCGTGCGAGCCGGGGCGACGCACCCCCCGGGGCCGCAGCGGCGATCTGCCGGGACAGATCCGCGGCGGCGCAGACGTCGGCCAGTGGACGCGCGGTCGGCGAGGCATGCAGGACCTGCCCGGTCCCGGGATCGACGACCAGGTGAACCGAATCCGGCGCGGTCAACGCAGCCGACAGGCTCGGCAGCCGCGCCCAGGCCGCGAAGGCGGCGGCGAGCCCTGGTCGATCGGCTTCGTCGGTGGATGTCAGTGTCGTCTCCACAACCCGCGACCTCGAACCCACACGCGGTCCCCCGTTCCCCGGACCCATCTGCCCGAGAAACGCGCACGACCGTAGCCCTATTGTAAACTCCCCGTCGTCGCGGCGCTGGACTCTTGCGCCGACCGTCACACGTTTACGGCATGTCAACCTTAACGCCGGTGGCGCGGGTGGCATACAGTGACGAATCGGTTATTGTGCGGTGCACAAAGAGCCATCCACAGGCGTCAACATGAGAGGAGACGGCACATGAGCAATCCCCCGAACTACGAAGTCCCGGCCGAGATGCGCGACCTCGCCGAGAAGAGCGTCGAGCAGGCTCGGAAGGCCTTCGACAGCTTCATCGGTGCCGCCCGTCGCACCGCCGACACTGTGCAGGGCTCGACCGAGCTGGCCCGCACCAACGCCCGTGACGTGTCCACGCGCGGCTTCGAATACGCCGAGCAGAACGTCAACGCGGCCTTCGACCTCGCCCAGAAGCTTGTCCGGTCCCGGGACATGCAGGAGGCGATGCAGCACCAGGCCGAGTTCGTGCGCAGCCAGTTCGCCGCCATCCAGGCGCAGGCCAAGGAGTTCAGCGGCATCGCCCAGAGCGCGATGCAGCAGGGTGCCGAGCGCGCGAAGTCGGCGATGCAGCAGGGCGCCGACGAGGCCCGCAAGGCGATGGAGCAGGGGCAGGATGCGGCCAAGAACGCCGTCCACAACGCCCAGGACGCCGCCGAGCGCAGCAGCCACTAAAGCATCATCCCGAAAGGTGGTTTCCAGCCTCCGGGAAACGATGATGCGGACTTAACCGCCGGGCGCGTCGTCCGGATTTCGATATCCAGGACGATGCGCCGAGGCGGCAGACGCAGCCGGTCGTCGGGCGGCGCCCGACGTGCCGCATCCCAAGCGGCGACCCGATCTCCGGTCGCACGCCACGACGCGGCCCGTTCCCGATCCCGGGGGCGGGCCGTCTCGTTTTCGCCGGTATTGCCCCGGAGAGCCGCCCGGCGGACGGGATGGATCCGCATCGCGCGAAGGATTCCAGGATGCGCCACGCTGTCTTTGGCCGTATCGGCTCGTCTATGCCCCTCCGCCTGACGGTTGCCGCGCTGGCGCTCGCCACCGCGCTGCCCGGCACGGCGGCGCGGGCCCAGTATGTCGACGGCCCCGCCTACGGTGCTCCGCCGTCCGGCTACGAGGAGCCGGGCGACGCGCGTGGATATCGTCGGCCGCCGCGCCGGATCGAGCGGGAGCCCGTCGGCTTCAACTGCGATGCCGTGCAGCGGGGAATCACCGGCCCGAAGCCGTTCTCCTGCCCGCTCCCCGGCCCGAAGCCCCTGGGCGTGCGCTGTTTCTGCGATCTCCCGATCGCGTCGTTCAGCCCGCCGCAGACCGCAATCGGGCGGGTCGTGCCGTAAACGCGACACGGCCGCACCGTCCGGGGACGATGCGGCCACGTCGATCGAGTACGGGTCGGGGGCTCGCCCGGATCAGTTCAGAACGACGACCTTGGCGCCGACCTTGACGCGCTCGTAGAGGTCGGTGACGTCGTCGTTGGTCATCCGGATGCAGCCCGACGACACCGCCTGGCCGATCGTGTCCGGCTCGTTGGATCCGTGGATGCGGTACTCGGTCGAGCCGATATACATGGCACGGGCGCCGAGCGGGTTCTCGATCCCGCCGGCCATGTAGCGCGGCAGGTCGGGCCGGCGGGCGATCATCGCCTTCGGGGGGGTCCACGACGGCCACTCGCGCTTGGCGGTGATCGTGTTGGTGCCGCTCCAGCTGAAGCCCGGGCGGCCGACGCCGACGCCGTAGCGAAGGGCTTGGCCGTCACCCAGGACCAGATAGAGACGGCGCTCGGCGGTGGAGACCACGATGGTCCCCGGGGTGTAGGGCGCGTTGAAGGCCACGACCTCGCGGGGGATCGGCTGGACCTGCGCCTGCGGCGCGGCCTGCACGCCCTGGCCGTAGCCGGGGGCGTAAGTCCCCTGGTAACCGTACTGGCCCTGATCCGAGTAGTAGGCGTTGGAATCCTCGTTCCCGAAGGGATCGTACGACGAGGCTGCCAGGGCCGGCGTCGCGGCAAGAACAGTCGCGCCGAGGAGTGCTGCGAGTGCGGTGACCGTGGTCTTCATGGGTGGCCTGCCTGTGCGATAACCTTTGCCATTACAAGCGTGGGCATAGGCAGGCAGTTCCACAAAACCGCCAAGATTCTACGGGGCGGCGGAATACGTATCCCGGTCCGACCGTGCGAGGCGGCTCAGTCGACCTCGTCGGTGTGGACATCGAACCGCGCCAGATGCGCGTAACCGAAATTGGTCGAGATCGCGCAATCGGTGGCGTCGCGTCCGCGGGCCATGACGATGCGGCCGATCCGGGGGCAGTTGTGGCGGGCGTCGAAGGTGTACCAGCGCGGTCCCCCGGGCCCGTCGAGATAGACCTCGAACCAGGCGGAGAAATCCATCGGCGCCGGGTCCTTGGGCACGCCGATGTCGCCGAGATAGCCGGTGGCGTAGCGGGCCGGGATGTTCATGCACCGGCACAGGGTGATGGCGAGGTGGGCGAAGTCGCGGCAGACGCCCTCGCGCTGCATGAAGCCGTCATGGGCGGTGCGGGTGGCGTCGGCGCGCTGGTAGTCGAAGCGCAGGCGCTCGTGGGCGTAGTCGACGATCGCCTGGACCCGGGCCCAGCCCTCCGGGGTCGAGCCGAACAGCGACCAGGCGGTCTGCGAGAGCTTGTCGGTGTCGCAGTAGCGCGAGCCGAGCAGGAACATCAGCACCGCGTCCGGCAGATCCTGGACCGCGATCTGGCGCGCCTCCGGCACCACCGGGTCGGGCAGGCCGGTATCCTGGACCGTGATGTCGGCCGAGACCGTCAGCTGGCCGGGCGGCGCGAGGATGCGGTGGCAGGTGTTGTCGAAGACGTCCTGATACGCGCGCGCCGGGATCGGCGGATCGAAGGTGATCACATGCGGCGTCAGCACGTCGGGCATCCGCGACGGGTGAACGGTCAGCATCAGGATCATCGGGGTCGGCTGGGACATCGTGAAGGCGATATCGAAACCGGTCTTGATCTTCATCGCGGCCTTCTCACTGTGTCGCCATCCGCGCGGGCTCGCCACGCACGCTCGTTCCGGGTCCGGCAGCTCAACGCGCCGGGGTGGGCCCGGGCCCCTGACAGTCGGGTTGGGTCGTCGCCGTCGCGGCCAGCTCGACCACGTCGACCTCGACGCGCATGCCGAGATCGTCGCTGGCCAGGCCGAAGAAGGAGCCGTGCAGCGGCACCGCCTGCGCGGGGTCGCGGGTCACCGCGACGCGGATCAGGTCGCGGTTGCCGACGATGCCGTTGGTCGGGTCGAACTCGATCCAGCCGGCGCCGGGCAGGTAGACCTGCAGCCACGCATGGGTCGAGCCGCCCCCGACATGGCGCGCCCGGTCGTTGCGGGGATTGTAGAGGTATCCAGACACGAACCGCGCGGCCATGCCGAGGGCCCGCACGCCCTCCATCATCAGCACCGCGAAGTCGCGGCACGAGCCGCGCTTGCCGCGCAGGGTGGTGAGCGGGTCCTGCACGCCCTTCTCGGACCGGGCCAGGTAGGTGAAGTTGGCCCGGACGCTGCGGGTCATGGCGGCCAGCAGCTCCTGCGTGGGGACGCGACCCTGCTGCGGCAGGAAGCTGCGCGCCCAGGTATCGACCTCGTGGCGCGGGTCGGGCCATTGCCGCTCGATGGAGCGGGCGAGATCCGGCATGTCCTCGGCGCCGTAGCCGAACGGGTAGTCGGTCGCGTGCGGCGCCAGGGGGAAGACCGGCGCGTGCCCGGGCGTATGTTCGAGGGTGATGCCGGACGCGAAAGTCAGCCGCTCAGACCGGGTGTCGAAGGTCGCGACCGCGACGCAATTGCCGAAGACGTCGAACATCCAGCGCAGCGAGGCCGGCTCGGGGGTGATGTCCAGGGTCGCCTCGATCAGCCGCTGATCGTAGCTGTCCCGGGGCCGGAACATGATCCGATGCTCCCCGAAGGATACCGGCCGCCGGTACTGATAGACCGTTCGGTGATTGACGGACAGGATCGGCAAATCGGCAGTCTCCGGGCTCGTGCCGACACGTCTTTCACCACAGTGAGGCATCCACCGATGCAAGAGCCGGGCCCGTCGGGGTCCGGCCCGGTCCGCCGCGCCATACACCGGGCCGGGGAGCCGGCTTCGCGATCGCCCACGCCGCCGGGACGCTCAGACGACCGGGGGCGCCGGCTCGGCGGTCGCGCGCTCCGCCTCGACCAGCACGTCGAGGGGGCGCCAGGGCTTGGGGATGAACACCGCCTCGGGCGGCAAATCGGGTCTGGGCAGGCCATGGCCCGAGGTGACCACCAGCCGCGCCCGGGGCCAGAGGGTCGCCACCGCCCGGGCGAGCTGCAGCCCGTCCATCCGGCCGGCGAGGCGGATATCGGCGAAGACCAGGGCGACGTCGCCGCCCCGTGCCTGAAGCACCGACAGGGCTGCCTCCGCGCTGTCGCAGCCGATGACGTCGAGCTCGGTCTCCTCGAGCAGGGTCTCGGCCAGGGCGCGGATCTCGGGATCGTCCTCGACCACCAGGGCGACCTGGGGATGGGTCGCGGCGGCCGCGGCGATCTCCGCTCCGCGGCGCGCGGGCGCATCGTCGGCGGTCTGGCGGACGCGGCGGACGAGGGCGGCCAGATGTTCCGGCACACCCTCGGTGACCAAATTATCGTAGACGGACGCGAGTGTACGACCGATCTGATCGAGCGGGATACCCGGCGATAGCGTATCGGTGAGCGGCAGGGGTGCGCTCGTCTGGTGCTTTCTCAAGGACTCCCCCCGAAGTCTTCCCGCACGCCGGAAAAAACGCAGCGTACAGGGAGGAAAGTCGGCAATCCGCCGGTGGTTGCGCACCCGCAACCGAATCGCCCGCCGGCGCGCCGAGACGTTACTGGGTGGCGGTTTCCGCGTCCGCGTAGGCCATGATCCCCGACACGGCCTGCACGTTCTGGTAGCGCGACCCGCGCGCACTCATCATCGCCTCGAACTTCTCGTGGACCTGCGCCACCGAGAGGCTGAGCGGCTTGCGGTGCCGGCCCCGCCCGACGAACCGGTTCGCGGCGAAGAAGATCGAGCGGTTGGCCCGGGCCGGGCCGGGGAGCAGCGCGGCGGCGGCGGCGGCGGGCTTGTTCACCACGTTGGCGAGGAACTCGCCGGCGTCGTCGGGCCCGAGGAAGTGGGCGAGATAGACCTCGCCCAGGGACAATTCGTGCCCGATGCGCAGGGCGATGCGGGCGGCGTCGCGCTTCAGCATCTCGCCGGCCATCAAGGCGGAGAGATAGGGATCGCGGCGCAGTTCCAGCACCCGGGCGCGCTCGGCCTGATCGGTGATCACCGGCCGGTCGTTGGCATCGGCCGTGATGAGCGCAGCCTCCTTCGCGAGGCCGTATTTGGGTCCGAAATCCCGGACCACGCCGAGCCAGGTCCGCTCGATGAACTGGTACAGGCCCGTGGCCGAGGAGGTCTTGGCCTGGACCGCGGTGACGAAGCTCGATTCCTTGTCGGCCACCGCCATGAGCAGGACCGGGTCGGTCTGCACCGCCTGCGCGGCGCGCACGATCGTCTGGACGAGGTGGCGCCGGATCTTCATCGGGCCGAATTCGAGGATGTCGTTCGGGTCGCCGGCCGCGCTCTCCGACAGGAGGAAGTCGTAGGATACGCGGTCGACCGTGTTGGAGCCGATATCGGTGTCGAGATCGTGCACGGCGGCGAAGCTCGACGAGGCGCGCAGCGGCGTCCGCTCCAGCTCGTCCTCCAGCGCGACGGTATGGATGCGCGGCCGCGGCATCGTGATCTCTGTGGCGGCCTCGGCGGGCGACACGGCCGGCGAGAGGCCCACCTTGCCGAGGTCCACCCCCGACCCGATCAGGGCGGCGCTGAGGCCGCCGGCGATGAGCGAGACCGTCAGCAGCGACCGGAACAGGGCCGGACGGCTGCCATGGGCACGGCCGAGCACCGGCTGCGCGGCGATCACGTCGGCATGGCCGGAGCCGAAATGGCCGGGCGCGGAGCCCGGCTTGCCCGTGATGGTCTTCGACGATCCGACCGCGCGGCCCTGCATCGTTTTCCCGAATCCTCGCGCGCCGTTGACGGCGCCAGAGACTCAACATCGCTTGACAGATGTGGCGACAACACGGCCGCGCTTGTGGCGGCTCTGGGGCGGAGACAGGTGTTTTCGCGGCGGATACCCGGGCGCCCCTCAAAACGGAGCCCCGCCGGATCGGCGGTGAGCGCGGAGCGACAAGGACTTAGACCCCGCGCTCGAACCCCGCCCCGATTGCAACGCGATCGGGAACGGCTCTAAGAGGGCGCCATGCGGGCACCGCTTCAAGGTGAGCGGAGCCCGGTCCCGTGTTCCTGCCAGAGTCAGCCCCGATGAGCGGCGTCAACGAGATCCGGTCGACCTTCCTCGACTACTTCGCGAAGGCGGGACACGAGGTCGTACCCTCTTCGAGCCTCGTGCCGAAGAACGATCCGACGCTGATGTTCACCAACGCCGGCATGGTGCAGTTCAAGAACGTCTTCACCGGCGTCGAGCGGCGGGCCTACGACCGGGCCACGACGGCGCAGAAATGCGTGCGGGCCGGGGGCAAGCACAACGACCTCGACAATGTCGGGTACACGGCGCGCCACCACACCTTCTTCGAGATGCTCGGCAACTTCTCGTTCGGCGACTACTTCAAGGACCGCGCCATCGAGCTGGCCTGGAAGTTGATCACCAAGGAGTTCGGCCTGAAGCCGGACCGGCTCCTGGTCACCGTCTACGCCGACGACGACGAGGCGGCCGGCCTCTGGAAGAAGATCGCGGGCCTGTCCGACGACAAGATCATCCGGATCGGGACCTCCGACAATTTCTGGCAGATGGGTGATACCGGCCCCTGCGGCCCGTGCTCAGAGATCTTCATCGACCAGGGCCCGGCGCTCCAGGGCGGCCCGCCCGGCTCCCCGGACGAGGATGGCGACCGGTTCCTAGAGTTCTGGAACCTGGTGTTCATGCAGTACGAGCAGCTGGAGCCGGGGGTGCGCAACCCCCTGCCGCGGCCGTCGATCGACACCGGCATGGGCCTGGAGCGCATGGCGGCGATCCTCCAGGGCGTGCCCTCGAACTACGAGACCGATCTGTTCCGCGCGCTCATCGACGCGGTGGCGCACGCGGTCTCCCGCGCGCCGGAGCCTGCGACGCTCGCCTCATACCGGGTGATCGCCGACCACCTGCGGGCCTCCTCCTTCCTAGTGGCCGACGGGGTGCTGCCGGGCAACGAGGGCCGCGGCTACGTACTGCGCCGGATCATGCGCCGCGCCATGCGGCACGCCGAGATCCTGGGGGCGCGCGAGCCCACCCTCTACCGCCTCGTGCCGACCCTGGTCCGCGAGATGGGCCAGGCCTATCCCGAGCTGATGCGGGCCGAGAGCCTGATCGGCGAGACCCTGAAGCTGGAGGAGACCCGCTTCCGGCGCACCCTGGAGCGCGGCCTGTCGATCCTCGACGCGGAGAGCCGCGACCTCGCGGCCGGCGACAAGCTCTCCGGCGAGACGGCCTTCACGCTCTATGACACCTACGGCTTCCCCCTCGACCTGACTCAGGATGCCCTGAAGGCACGGGGTATCGGCGTCGACACCGACGCCTTCGCGGTGGCGATGCAGCGCCAGAAGCAGGCGGCCCGCGAAGCCTGGAAGGGCTCGGGCGACGCGGCCACCGAGACGGTGTGGTTCGGCCTGCGCGAGCGCCTCGGCGCCACCGAGTTCCTGGGCTACGAGACCGAGACCGCGGAGGGCATCGTCACCGCGCTGCTGCGCGACGGCGCTGAAGCCGAAAGCCTTGGATCCGGCCAGAGCGGTTTCGTCCTCGTCAACCAGACGCCGTTCTACGGGGAATCGGGCGGTCAGGTCGGCGATTCCGGGCTGATCCTGGCGCCGGGCCTGCGGGCGCGCGTCACCGACACGCAGAAGAAGCTCTGTGACCTGTTCGTCCACCACGTAACCGTCGAGGAGGGGACGCTCGGCCTCGATCAGCCGGTGGAGCTGAAGGTCGATCACGCCCGCCGCCGGGCGATCCGGGCCAATCACTCGGCCACCCATCTGCTGCACGAGGCGCTGCGGCAGGTGCTGGGCGACCACGTCGCCCAGAAGGGCTCCCTGGTGAGCCCAGACCGCCTGCGCTTCGACATCAGCCACCCGAAGCCGATCGAGGCGGAGGAACTGGCCCGGGTCGAGGACATCGCCAACGCGGTGCTGCTCCAGAACGCCCCCGTCGTGACCAAGCTGATGGCGGTGGACGATGCCATCGCGTCGGGCGCCCGGGCGCTGTTCGGCGAGAAGTACGGCGACGAGGTGCGGGTCGTCTCGATGGGCCTGCCGGTCGGCGGGGAGCCTGAGTCGAGACGGCTCAGGAACTTCTCCATCGAGCTCTGCGGCGGCACCCATGCCGTGCGCACCGGCGATATCGGGGCGATCACCGTGGTGGCGGAGAGCGCCGTCGGCGCCGGCGTCCGCCGGATCGAGGCGTTGACCGCCGACGCGGCGCGTCACCATCGCGCCGGGGAAGCCCGGACGCTGGCGGCCCTCGCCGGCATCCTGAAGGCCCCGGTGTCGGAGGCTCCCGACCGCCTCACGGCGCTGATCGAGGATCGGCGGCGCCTGGAGCGCGAGCTGGCGGAGTCCCGCCGCAAGCTGGCCATGGGTGCCTCGGAATCGGGATCGGGCGGGGGCGCGCGCCAAACCGAGATCGCCGGGATCGCCTTCCGCCGCTCGGTGGTCGAGGGCCTCGACATGCGCGACCTCAAGCCAATCATGGACGAGGAGAAGAAACGCCTCGGCTCCGGCATCGTGGCGATCGTCGCCGTGGCCGCGGACGGCAAGGCGGGCCTCGTGGTCGGCGTCACCGACGACCTGACGGCGCGCTACGACGCGGTCGGGCTGGTCCGGGCCGGTGCCGGCGCGCTCGGCGGCAAGGGCGGCGGCGGCCGCCGCGACATGGCCCAGGCCGGCGGGCCGAACGGCGCGGGAGCCGAAGCCGCCCTCGACGCCGTCGCGCAGGCCCTCACCGAAGCCGCCTGAGGCGCGTGCCCCACGTGAAAAGGCCGCCCCGTTTCCGGAGCGGCCTCGATTCAAGGGGTGGGATCGTCTGGGCCGTAGGGCGACTTACTTGCCGCCACCGCCGCCCTGCGGGGCGACCCGCGACGGCTGATTGGCATTGCCGCCTGCCGCCGAATCGTTCGAGATCGTATCGGCCGGCTGTCCGGTCGGCGAGTAGGTGATCGCCGGATCGGCACCGGTGGCATTGGACTGGGTGCTGACCACGCCCGGCGCCCCGGACGGCACGACCACCGTGGTGCTGTTCGGCGTCTCGATGACTTGAGCGGTTGCCGGCGCGATGACGGCGAAGGCGAGAACGGTGGCGAGCAAAGTCCGGGTCATGAGAATTCCTATCGGTTCCGACCCAGGCAACTTCGATAGCGCACAATCGATCCTGCGATGTTGCGACGCGGCAAAAAATCTGCGCTCCCGGCGTCGCGGGCCGCGCGGCTTCAGTTGGCCCGCGTCCAGCTCTGCCGCTTGCAGAAGACGCTCATGACGCAGCTGGAAACCTCGAGGGTGTTGGGCCCGGTGAGGCGCAGCGAGCCGGAATAGGTCTTGCCGTCGTTCGGGTTGTACAGCGAACCCGCGTAGCCCGAACCGTCCGGTTGGCGCGCGTCGAGGATCTGGACGCCGACGACGCTGCGCCCGCGCAACGCCGGGTCGGGATTCTTGGCGTCCAACGCCTTGCCGGGGGCGCTCACGATCGTCCCGCAGAACCCGCCGCCGCAGGGCGCGACGCGGATGCGCGAGCTGCCGGTCTCGGTGAGCCACAGACCCGCCGGATCGGCCGCCCGCGCCGGGCCCCCGGACGCGCCCGCCGCGAGCGCCAACAGAGCCGCAAGGCCAAGCCTCGAACGCATCCCATGCCTCCCGATGATTCTTCCCGCCCGAAGCATGATGCGGAACCCGGCGTTCCGATATCGTCAGGCGGTGACAGCGCCCGGCCGCGTGCCGCGGTGCGCGTGTCCCGGCCGACGCTTCTCCGTCAGCGCGTCGGGGTTGGCAACGCGGTGCCGAGGTAGGTCTCCACGACCTCGCAGAACGGTTGGCCCGCCCCGGTCGAGAGCACCGCGTCCACCTCGAACAGGGGATCGTCCGGACCGGACTCGGCGCCGGCGGCGCGAACCGCGACGGTCCGGCGCACCGGAGCGAGCGGGCGTACGACCCGGCCGAACGGAGTGCGGGTCCCGTCCAGCGTCGCGTTCATCTCGGGCGTCAGGCGGGCCGGAACGTACCAATTGTCGGCCTCAGACATCACGTGATCGCCGCAGACCAGGCGCACCCGGCGATAGCGCACCGGCTCCTCCGGGCCGATCGCCAACCGCGTGCGCTGCGCGGCGGTGAGCGGCTTCTCCGGCCCGGGCAGGCGCTCCGCCACAAGGTGCGGGTCGGTCGCCATCCTGTGCTCCGCGCACCAGCCTTCGAGGGCGAGCGTCGCGCTGTGGGCGGCGAGGATGCGGCCGCGCAGCCCCGCGACGAGGGTGTCCCGGCCCGTGGATTGGTCGATCGCGGCCGGTGTCTCGGCGAGGGCTTTGCCCGGGCCGCTCACCGGCAGAACAGCCAGCAGGGCCGCGAGTATGCGGGCGCGCGTGCTGTCGTCGCGGGACGCGGAATCGCCGCGACCGGGTAGATGCCCGATGGGCTTCGTCCGCGGAAAGGCTGACCCACGCCGCGACGGCAATTCCACACCGAGGCTCCTCATCGGACATGCCGGCTTCGGTCGGATAGCCCCGACCTCGGCGCGGGTTAGACGCCCGGACCGGCCCGAAGTCCACCCCACGCGCCATGCCGGGCGCGGTCGAGAAGCACCCTATCGACCGGACGAGGCGCGCGCCGCCGGCGGCAGGTCGGTGCAGAGGCCGAGCGCGACCTCCGCGGCCAGGCCGACGGTCTCGCCCAGCGTCGGATGCGGATGGATCGTCCGGCCGATATCGACGGCGTCAGCCCCCATCTCGATGGCGAGGGCGATCTCGCCGATCATGTCGCCCGCGCTCGGACCGACGATGGCTCCGCCCACAATGCGCCTGGTCCCGGCTTCGAACAGCAGCTTCGTCAGGCCGTAATCCGCGCCGTTGGCGATGGCCCGGCCGGAAGCCGCCCAGGGAAAGCGCGCCACCTCGACGCTCCGGCCCGCCGCCCTGGCGGAGGCCTCGGTGAGTCCGACCCAGGCGATCTCCGGATCTGTATAGGCCACCGAGGGGATCACCGCGGCGTCGAACCCGGACCTGTGGCCGGCGGCGACCTCGGCGGCGACGTGGCCCTGATGGACGGCCTTGTGGGCGAGCATCGGCTGCCCGACGAGGTCGCCGATGGCGAAGATGTGCGGCACTTCCGTGCGCATCTGGCTGTCGACCGTCACGAATCCCTGCTGCACCGCGACGCCCGCGGCGTCGAGGCCGAGCGCCGCCCCGTTCGGCCGGCGGCCTGCGGCCTGGAGCACGAGATCGTAGCGCGTCGCCTGCCCTTCGCCCGCCAGGGTCACGGCGATGCCCTCCGGGCCGGCCGTCGCGGCGACGACCTCGGCGCCGGTCAGCACGCGGTCGAACCGATGGACGTTGCGCTTGGTCCAGACCGCCACGAGATCGCGGTCCACGCCCTCCAGCAGGTTGGGCAGCCGTTCGACGACGTCGACCCGGGCGCCGAGCGCGCTGTAGACCGTGGCCATCTCCAGGCCGATGATGCCGCCGCCAATCACCAGCAGCCGGCCCGGCACGAAGGGCAGTTCGAGCGCCCCCGTGGAATTCACGATGCGCGGATCGTCCGGAAGCATCGGCAGGGCGACCGGCGACGAGCCCGCCGCCACGATGGCGCTGGCGAAGGCGAGGCTCGTCTCGCCGCCCGCGTGCAGCGCCACCGTCACCGCGTTCGCCCCGGTGAAGCGCGCGGTCCCGCGGATCACCGCGACCTTGCGCTGGCGCGCCATCTGGGCGAGGCCGTCGGTGAGGCGGCGCACGGTGCCGGCCTTGAAGTGGCGCAGCTTGTCCAGATCGATCGTCGGCGCGCCGAAGCTGACGCCGTGCGCGGCGAGGCGCTGGGCCTCCTCGGTGACGGCCGCCACGTGCAGCAGCGCCTTGGACGGGATGCAGCCGACATTCAGGCACACGCCGCCCAGCGTCGCGTCGCGCTCCACCAGGATCACCCGCCGCCCGAGATCCGCGGCCCGGAAGGCGGCCGCGTAACCGCCGGGGCCGCCACCGATCACCAGCACGTCGCACTCCGCCTCCGCGGTTCCCGCCGTCGCGGGCGCTGCCGTGGCCGGTATCGCTGGGGCCTCACCGGTGACCGCCTCCACGGCGGCGATGCGGGCGACCAGGGTGCCAGCCGAGACCGTGTCGCCGAGGCCCACCAGCATCTCCACGAGCCGTCCCGCCACCGGCGACGGGATGTCCAGGGTCGCCTTGTCGGATTCCACCACCAGCAGAGTCTGGTCCTTGGCGACGGCTTGGCCGGGCGACACCGGAATCTCGATCACCGGAACGTCGGCATAGTCCCCCAGATCGGGGACGCGGATCTCGTGAGTCTCGGGCATGGTGGCGTCGATCACAGCAGGGCGCGGCGCAGGTCCGACAGGACCGACGCGATGTGGCCGAGGAAGCGGGCGGCGGCGACGCCGTCGACCACGCGATGGTCCCAGGACAGGCTGAGCGGCAGGATCAGCCGCGGCTGGAAGGCGTTTCCGTCCCAGACCGCTTCCGTGCGTGAACGGGCCGCGCCCAGGATCGCGACCTCTGGGGCGTTGATGATCGGGGTGAAGCCGTCGCCGCCGATGCCGCCCAGCGACGACACCGAGAAGCACCCACCCTGCATGTCCGTACCCGAAAGGCTGCCGGCCCGGGCCTTGTCGGCCAGCGCCGCCATCTCGGTGGCGATCGTGATCAGGCCCTTGCGGTCGCAGTCGCGGACCACCGGGACCATCAGGCCCTTCGGGGTGTCCACGGCGAAGCCGACATGGACGTACTCCTTGAGGACGAGGTCGGAGCCCTCCAGGGAGGCGTTAAAGCGCGGATAGGCCCGCAGGGCGAGGGCGGCGGCCTTGATCAGGAAGGCCACCATGGTGACCCGCACCGGCGGCGTGCGCGTCTCCGCGTTGAGGCCGACCCGGAACGATTCGATCTCGGTGACGTCGGCCCGGTCGAAATTGGTGACGTGCGGGATCGTCAGCCAGTTGCGGCTGAGATTCGCCCCCGAGATCGTCTGGATCCGCGACAGCGGCTCCCGCCGCACCGGGCCGAATTTTTCGTAATCCACCGTCGGCCACGGCGGCAGGAAGGCGCCGATCCCTGAGGGCGCCGCTGATGTCTGGGCTGGGGCCTGGAGCGCCGCCTTGACGAAGGCGTGCAGGTCCTCGCGCAGGATCCGCCCCTTGGGGCCGGTGGCGGGCACCCGGGCGAGGGTGATCCCGAGTTCGCGGGCGAGCTGGCGCACGGACGGGCTGGCATGGACCTCGCCCGACGTGACGGGTCGCTGATCGTCGTTCGACGGCTGGGCCGGGGGAAGGCTCGCTCCCAACATGCCACGCGCGCTCCCTCCCCCCTCTGCGGGGGAGGGTGGCCCCCGAAGGGGGTCGGGAGAGGGGAGCGCGGTATCCGGAAGAGTCACGACAGGTGTGAAACCCGCATCGTCGCGCTGCCCCTCTTGCGGGACTTCGTCCCGGCCCCCCCTGCTGCGCAGGGTACCCTCCCCCGCAGAGGGGGGAGGGGGAGGGGGAGGCGCGTCGACCGTTTCGCCGCCTTCCGCCGGCTCGACCATGAGAATCGGCGTGCCCTCCGAGACCTTCGAGCCCACCGCGACCAGCAATTCCCGCACGGTGCCGGCGACCGGGGAGGGGACCTCCATGGTCGCCTTGTCGGATTCGATGCTCAGGATCAGGTCGTCCACGGCGAGGCGGTCGCCCGGCTTCACCAGGAGTTCGATCACCGGCACGTCCCGGTAATCGCCGATATCCGGGAGGGCGATCTGCAGTGCGGCGCTCATGCGGGCGGGTTTCCGTGGCTTGTCTTGGGTGGAGTGGTTTTTGGGGGCGAGGTCCGGGGCCGGGCCGCGCGGCGTTCGTTCGCGCTCTAGCCTCTGTCCCACCCACACCCTCATCCTGAGGTGTGAGCGAAGCGAGCCTCGAAGGAGGGCTCCAGGGATCGCGCGGCCAGCTGGAGGGCTCCTTCGAGGGCTCCGCTTCGCTCCGCCGCCTCAGGATGAGGACGCGGGTTGGATGTCTTAGATCGTCCAGGGCGCCGGCGTGTCGGCGTCGATCCCGTAGCGCCGGATCGCCTCGGCGACCGTGGCCCGCGGCACCGTGCCGGCCTCGGCGAGGGCGTGCAGGGCGGCCACCACCACGTGCTGCCGGTCCACCTCGAAGAAGCGGCGGAGCGCATTGCGGGTGTCGCTACGGCCGAACCCGTCGGTGCCGAGCGTCACGAACCGGGCGCCGACATAGGAGGCGATCAGCTGTGGGTAGGCCCGGACGTAGTCGGTCGCCGCCACGACCGGCGTCGCGCCCGGGAGCAGCGCGGCCACGTGGCTCACCGGGGCATCCGCCTCCGGGTGCAGCATCGCCTGCCGCTCGGCCTCGCGGGCATCGCGTGCCAACTCGCTGAAGCTCGTGACGCTGAACACCTCCGCGGCGACGTCCCAATCCTGCGCCAGCAGCACGGACGCGGCGATCACCTCGGGCAGGATCGCGCCCGAGCCGAGGAGGCGGATCGCGGCCGGCCCGGTCTCCGGTCCGGACAGGCGGTACATCCCCTTGAGAATGCCGGCCTCAGCCCCCTCCGGCATGGAGGGCTGGGCGTAGTTCTCGTTCATGGCGGTGAGGTAGTAGAAAGCGTCCTCGCCCTCTTCCATCATCGCCCGGGCGCCGCGATCGACGATCACCGCCATCTCGTAGGCGAAGGCCGGATCGTAGGCCCGGCAGTTCGGGATCGCGGCCGCCGCGAGGTGGCTCGACCCGTCCTGGTGCTGCAGGCCCTCGCCGCCGAGCGTTGTGCGGCCCGCTGTGGCGCCGATCAGGAAGCCGCGCGCCCGCTGGTCGGCCGCGGCCCAGATCAGGTCGCCGACCCGCTGGAAGCCGAACATCGAGTAGTAGATGTAGAACGGCAGCATCGACAGGCCGTGGACGCTGTAGGCGGTCGCCGCCGCGGTCCAGGACGAGATCGCCCCGGCCTCGGTGATGCCCTCCTCTAGCAGCTGCCCGTCGCGGGCCTCGCGGTAGTAGAGCATCGAGCCGGCATCCTCGGGCTCGTAGAGCTGCCCCTCGGGGGCGTAGATCCCGACCTGCCGGAACAGGTTGGCCATGCCGAAGGTGCGCGCCTCGTCGGCGACGATCGGGACGACGCGCGGCCCGAGATCCTTGTGCTTCAAGAGGTTGCCGAACAGCCGGACCACCGCGGTGGTGGTCGACATCTCCTTGCCGGCCGCCTCCAGGGCGAAGCCCGCATAGGTCGAGAGCGGCGGCACCGTCACGGTCGGCGCCGTGCGGCGGCGGGCCGGCAGGACGCCGCCCAGCATCTCCCGGCGCTCGCGCAGGTAGCGCATCTCGGCGCCGTCCTCGGCCGGCTTGTAGAAGGACAGGCCCTCCACCTGCGCGTCGGAGAGCGGCAGGGCGAAGCGGTCGCGGAAGGCGCGGAGCGCATCCACGTCGAGCTTCTTGGCCTGGTGGGCGGTCATGCGCGACTCGCCCGCGCCGCCCATGCCGTAACCCTTCTTGGTCTTGGCCAGGATCACGGTCGGCCGGCCCTTGGTGGCCTTGGCGGCGGCGAAGGCCGCGTAGAGCTTGCGGAAATCGTGGCCGCCGCGCTTCAGGCGGTCGACATCGGCGTCCGACATGTGCGCGACGAGTTCGCGGACCTCCTCATCCTCCCCGAAGAAATGGGCGAGGTTGTAGGCGCCGTCCTTGGCGCCGAGCGTCTGGTACTTGCCGTCCACGGTGTCGGCGAAGCGGCGCAGCAGGGCGTGGTTGGTGTCGCGGGCGAAGATCGCGTCCCACTCGGAGCCCCACAGCACCTTGATGACGTTCCAGCCGGCCCCGCGGAACAGGCTCTCCAGCTCCTGGATGATCTGGCCGTTGCCGCGCACCGGCCCGTCCAGCCGCTGCAGGTTGCAGTTGATGACGAAGGTGAGATTGTCGAGCTTCTCCCGCGCGGCGATCGCGAGGCCGCCGATCGATTCCGGCTCGTCCATCTCGCCGTCGCCGAACACGCCCCAGACGTGCCGGGCGGCGGTGTCGGCCAAGCCCCGGTGGCCGAGGTAGCGCATGAACCGCGCCTGGTAGACCGCGTGGATCGGGCCGATGCCCATCGAGCCGGTCGGCACCTGCCAGAAATCCGGCATCAGCCAGGGATGCGGATAGGAGCACAAACCGTCGCCGGCGATCTCCTGGCGGTAATGCTTCAGCTGCTCCTCGGACAGGCGGCCCTCCAGGAAGGCCCGGGCGTAGATGCCGGGGGCCGAATGCGGCTGGAAGTAGACGAGGTCGCCGTCCGCGCCGCCCTTGAAGAAGTGGTTGAACCCGACCTCGAACAGCTCGGCCGCCGAGGCGTAGCTCGCCACGTGCCCGCCGAGCTCGCCGTAGGCCATGTTGGCGCGCACCACCATGGCGAGCGCGTTCCAGCGCATGATCGAGGTCAGGCGCTCCTCGATGTCGAGGTCGCCCGGGTAGCGCGGCTGCTTCTCGAGCGCGATGGTGTTCCGATAGGGCGAATAGGGCAAGGCCTCGTCGAGGATGCCGATCTCCTTCGAGCGCCGCTCCAGCCGGTCGAGGATGAAGCGCGCCCGCGCCGCGCCCTCGGTGCGGAACAGCGATTCGAGGGCGGCCAGCCAATCCTGGGTCTCGGCCGGATCGTGATCGACCTCGGCGGAGCGTGCGATCGTCGTCCTCGGCGGTATGGCGTTCATGGGGCAGCTCCCGGCTTTTCATCGGAGCATACGGGTTCGGACGCGGGGCGACATGCCGAATTTTTGTCGTGCGGGGCTGGTGATTGGCATGGTTTGCCCAGTTCGCCGCTGAAACTGGTACATTCTGCCGGCCGCGCGACCCGCTCTGGGCCAACCACGCGGTGGAGGATGTCCTGCGACCCAATCGTCGGTCTTCGAGACGGCTCACCGTCGGATCGTTCGGTGCCTCGTCGCACGCCGTCACTGCGCGCGCAGCGAGGCCACCCGGTGCGCCGCGCGATCGCCAACCGTAGCGCTGCCCCAGGTTGGTTCGCTGCGCGCGCAAGGAGGGTGGGCGCATGCGGAAGGGGACGTCCTCCTCGATCGGCACCACCAAAAGCTTTCCTTCCATCCGGCGATCAGCGGCATGCTATGCCCGTCGCAAACCGGAGAACGAAAACGTGGTCTCCCGACCGGCCCATCTGGACGCCGCCAGCCTCCGCATCCTCGAACGGCTGCAGCAGGACAGCGAGATCAGCATCGCCGATCTCGCAGAGCAGGTCGGGTTGTCGACCTCGCCCTGCTGGCGCCGGGTCAACGACCTGAAGGAGGCCGGGATCATCCGGGGCTGCGTCGCGGTGGTCGACCCGTTGAGCCTCGGGCTCGCGGTGAACGTCTTCGTCCACGTCTCGCTGGAGAAGCAGACCCAGGCCGCGCTCCAGGCCTTCGACGAGGCGGTCCGCAGCCGCCCGGAGGTGATGGAATGCTACCTGATGAGTGGCGAGGCCGACTACATGCTGCGGGTGGTGGTGGAGGATCTCGGCCAGTACCAGCGCCTGGTGCTCGACCACCTCACCCGCATCCCGGGGGTGGCCAATATCCGCTCCAGCTTCGCGCTGGGGCAGGTGAAGTACACGACGGCACTGCCGCTCGGTCACCTGACGCGGTGATCCGACGACGCCCGCGCGATCAATCGCGGGGCAGGGCGGCGGACATCATGAGGATTGGGGCGCGCGTAACGCCCGATCCGGACACGACGCGCTGAAGGGAGGATGGTGGAGCCTAACGGGATCGAACCGATGACCTCTTCCATGCCATGGAAGCGCTCTCCCAGCTGAGCTAAGGCCCCACTTTCATCCGCCGCGGTTTGGGTCCCGCGGGGCCTCGCCGTCCGGCTGTCGTCCGGCGAGGCCGGTTCTATAGGCGGCTCGCGCCGCGGACTCAACCCCTTTTTTTCGTCTCGGTCGGGGTGTTTTCGGAGGCGGTGCGGAGACCGCCTCAGCTCTCTTCGTCGTTCTCGATGTCGCCGTCGATGAGGTCCGCGACGTCGTCGTCGCCGGCATCCTCCTCCTCGAGGAAGGTATCGTCCTCGGCGGCATCCCCGTCTTCGACCGTCTCGTCCTCGGGTGTCGGATCCGCCTCGTCCTCGGCGGCCTCGACCTCGTCGAGCGAGACCAGCTCCGGACCCTTCTCGTCGGTCTCTTCCTCATCGTCGTTCGACGCCCGCGACACCACCGGCGCCGCAACCCGGCTGGTGGCGGCCGCCTGGTAGACCGCCCCGCATTTGGGACAGACGGCGGGGTCGCGGGCGAGGTCGTAGAACTTCGCGCCGCAGCTCATGCATTGGCGCTTCAAGCCAAGTTCCGGTCGGGCCACGGGCGGACACCTCGTCGTCACTACTATCTCGGGGGAGGGGCCCCGTTAGTCGGGGGCGCCGCCCCTGTCAATCGAACCCGCGCGACCGAATCCCGGGCGGCGGGCTCGTGGGGGATCCGATGGATGACGTGCGACGGTGCGCGTGTTAACCGCACCGCGGTTTCACGGTCCGATTGCAGCGGCGCGGCGATCCCGCGCGACGCGCCGGACCCCAGCCCACCGTCGAGCCCGATCGGACGTCCCGTGTCTCACGATTCGCCTCCCGAACCCCTCACCGCCGCACCGGGCACGCCCCTCCGGGGGCGGCTGCGTCCGCCGGGGGACAAGTCAATCTCCCATCGGGCGATGATCCTCGGCCTGCTCAGCGAGGGCGAGACCCGGGTCGAGGGCCTGCTCGAGGGTGACGACGTGCTGCGCACCGCCGCCGCCGCCAGGGCGCTGGGGGCCGGAGTCGAGCGCCTCGGCGCGGGCCGCTGGCGGGTGCGGGGCGTGGGCATCGGCGGGCTGTGCGATCCGGCCGACGTGCTGGATTTCGGCAATGCCGGCACCGGCTCCCGGCTGATGATGGGCGTGGTCGGCGGCCAGCCGGTCACCGCGACCTTCGACGGCGACGCCTCCCTGCGCTCGCGCCCGATGCGCCGGATCCTCGACCCGCTGACCCGCATGGGCGCCCAGGTCCTCGCCGAGGCCGAGGGCGGGCGCGTGCCGCTGACCCTGCGCGGGCTCAAGGAGGCGATCCCGATCACCTACGAGACGCCGGCCGCCTCGGCGCAGATCAAGTCGGCGGTGCTGCTCGCCGGCCTCAACGCCCCCGGAACCACCACGGTGATCGAGGCGGCGGCGACCCGCGACCACACCGAGCGGATGCTGCGCCTGTTCGGCGCCGCGGTCAGCGTCGTGCCGCACGGGCCCGGCGGACACGGCCGCAGCATCGCGCTCACCGGCCAGCCGACCCTGCGCGGGACCGACGTGGTGGTGCCGGCCGATCCGTCCTCGGCGGCGTTCCCGCTCGTGGCGGCGCTGATCGTGCCGGGCTCCGACGTGGTGATCGAGGGCGTGATGATGAACCCGCTGCGCACCGGCCTGATCGCCACGCTGCTCGAGATGGGCGCGCAGATCGAGCGTGTGGCCGAGCGCGACGAGGGCGGCGAGACCGTGGCGGATCTGCGCGTGCGGGCGAGCCGCCTGACGGGCGTCGACGTGCCGGCCGAGCGGGCGCCCGCGATGATCGACGAGTATCCGGTCCTGGCCGTGGCGGCGAGCTTCGCCGAGGGCCGGACCCGGATGAACGGCCTGCACGAGCTGCGTGTCAAGGAATCCGACCGGCTCGCCGCCGTGGCCGCGGGCCTCGCGGCCAACGGCGTCCGCCACACGGTCGCGGGCGACGACCTCGTGGTCGAGGGGGACGGCACGGCACCTGCAGGCGGCGGCACCGTGGCGACGCATCTGGATCACCGCATCGCGATGGCGTTCCTGGTCATGGGTCTCGCCACGCGGGACCCGGTGACGGTGGATGACGGGGCGATGATCGCGACGAGCTTTCCGAGCTTCCTGCCGACCATGCGGGCCCTCGGCGGCCGGATCGAAGGGTGAACCGCATGCCCCTCGTGATCGCGATCGACGGCCCGGCCGCTTCGGGCAAGGGTACGCTGGCCAAGCGACTGGCCGACCATTACGGCCTGCCGCATCTCGACACCGGCCTGCTCTACCGCGCCGTCGCTCTCGCCCTGATCGATGCCAGCCTGGCGCTCGACGACCACGGTGCGGCGGCCCGGGCGGCGCAGGCCCTCGATCCGGAGAAGCTCGACGACCCGCGCCTGCGCGATCGGGCGATGGGCGAGGCGGCCTCGCGGATCTCCGCGGTCCCGGAGGTCCGGGCCGGCCTCCTGGCCTGGCAGCGGCGCTTCGCGGCCGATCCGCAGGGCGCGGTGCTCGACGGGCGCGACATCGGCACGGTGGTCTGTCCCGAGGCCGAGGTGAAGCTGTACATCACGGCCTCCCCGGAGGAACGGGCGCGCCGCCGCCACCGAGAACTGTCCGGCCGCGGCGACACCGCGACCTTCGCGGCGATCCTGGCCGACATCGAGGCCCGCGACGCGCGCGACGCCGCCCGGGCCGCGGCCCCGCTGCGCATGGCCGGCGACGCGGTGCGGCTCGACACCACGGACCTAGACCCGGACGCCGCCTTCGACGAGGCGCGCGGCATCGTGGAGCGTGCGCGGGGCGGCGCCCGCTGAGGGTTCGTCCCCGGCCTCGTGTTGACCCCCCGGTCCCGCTCACCTATTGCGAACGCGCCGTCCCCAGCGACCCGCCGCAGGCGTATCGGGGGCGCGAGCGCGTAGCTCAGCTGGTAGAGCAACGGACTTTTAATCTGTAGGTCTTGGGTTCGAACCCCAACGCGCTCACCAATATATTCATGGACTTATCTTGTTGCGCGAGGCGACCACCAGCGTCTCGAGCAACGTTCCGGGTAACAAGGGTGTTCTGATATCCTTGATCCACCTCGGTATTGGCGCGGTCTAAAGGCGTTGGGCAGCATGCATGCGGCACTCGAATATGTAACAAATTCGAAAGAACTTTTATCCGCGCTTTTAACAGCATTCCTGTCTGGTTCAGGTTTTCTATTACTACGAATATTTGCCGCTAAGCCCGAGCTCCACTACGCCATGGTGCACAGCTCACACTTGCTTCCCAGGAATGATCAAGGTCAAGCTTTTTCTGTATACTCAGCGGATTATATGTTTTTCAATGTTGGTCGTCAGATATGCGAATCGGTAGAGTTTGTATTCAATTTTCCGCCGCAGCATTTCGAGATTTTTCCACATCTTGCTTATACAACACATAGGAATCCTGATAACAGGATAATTGTTAGCATAGGGTCTCTGAATCCTGGCGAAAATTTTCGAGTTCGAATGTTAAATTCCCTGGCTGAGCTGCCGGCGATCACCAATGTCAGGTTCAAAGGTGGCCCAGGCAGGCTTATCTTTATGGAGCAGCAGAAAAGACATTCCAGATTAATCCGATTTTCTGTGGTGTTATTGCTCTTAGTCGGTATCATGGCACTGATTTACGCACCAATTCGTCTCGCTCAAGGTTTGTTCTGAGTCTGGCCCTCGAGGCCAACATGACTAGTTGATCTGTAGGTCTTGGGTTCGAACCCCAACGCGCTCACCAAACAGGTCGCTGAGATCGCCGCAGAGCCCGCTTTGGCTGTCGGTCGCCGGCTGTTCCCGCCTGCCAATTCTGACGCCTTGATTGGCAAACTCGGTCCGTGACGGACCCGAGGCGTGCGGCCGCGGCGGTTGCGCTGGGCCTCCTCCTGTCCGCTCCCCAGCTCGTGCATCGCGGCCCGTGGGCTGCCGCTCACATCGACGCCAAGGGCTTCCGGCCCGTCCCGGTCACGGTCTGATCCAGGTCCCGTCTCGCCGTGCCCCTTTTATGTTCAAGGGCGGTGTCGCGGACCGGATCGGGCGCAAGGTCTCGCCGGGGCCATTCCTGCGAGATCGGATTGGGCCTCCGCCGACTCTTCGGTTCTACGGTTAATCGATCTGATGATTTGCGGTCATCATCGATTTACGCCGCATAGGTCCCATTGAATAGATTGAATAGCAAGTGGATCTATATGATAATTGGCATTCGATAGACATTACATGATCCTCATGAGCAAATTTGGTCCATAAAAATATCTTGTGCAGGGGCAGTTTTTGAGTATACTAGAGTTGTCGTAAACTAACGGTCAATACTGAGTTGCACATATTGCTCATTGGCTGTTGAAATACATATTCTTTAGGGAAATATTGCAGATGATTGCTAAAAACCGCAACATGACAATCAGATGACATATCAAGAAAAGCGAACCGACCCCTGTCCAGGGGCAGAAAACCCTCAGATCCAGGCATAAGGCGTCGACACCATGGCTCTCGCGAAGAAATCCGCCGTCCACTCAATGCCGGCCCCGGCCGCCCCGCGGGACAGGGCGCCGGCCGTCGCGGGGCGGTCGCACCTCGCCGCCGAGGCGGAGAAGCGCAAGGCCCGAACCTTCGCGCGCCAGCAGAAGGCCGCCGAGCGGATCGCCTCGGCCACCGCCGAGCTGTCCAGCGGGATCGCCGAGGCGGCAGCCGCGGCCGAGGAGCTGCGCAAGGCCTCCGAGCAGATCGGCGTCGGCGCCGAGGAGGCCGCGGGCGCCGCCCAGGAGACCATGAAGGCGGTGAACTAGGGCGCGGTCCTGATCCAGGCCGCCAAGGAGAATGCCGGCACCTCCCTGCGCAAGACCGAGGCCCTGTCCGGGCTCATCGTCGAGACGGCCGCGCAGATCTGCGCGACGGTCGGGGCCATCGCCAAGGCGTCCGAGCGCCAGGAGGCCTCGGTGAAGCTGGTCGAGGAACTCGACCGGCAGGCCAGCGCGATCGGCGAGATCGTGAAGGCCGTCGCCCGGATCGCCGACCAGACCAACCTGCTCGCCCTCAACGCCGCCATCGAGGCGGCCCGGGCCGGCCAGCACGGCAAGGGCTTCGCGGTGGTCGCCGACGAAGTCCGGACCCTGGCCGAGACCAGCGAGAAGTCCGCCCGGGACATCCAGGAACTCGTGGCGCAGATCCAGGCCGACGTGAAGGTCGCGGCCGACGGGATCAGCCAATCCGCGGTCTCGGCCCGCGGCGAAGTCGAGAAGGGCCGGACGGTGACCGCCCAGCTCGAGCGGGTGCGGGGCAACATGGCCGAGATCATCGACGGCTGCGGCGAGCTCGCCCGGGCCGCCGACGAATCGGCGACCGCCGCCACGGAGGCCCAGAAGGGCGCCGAGATCATCGCGGCCGCGGCCGAGGAGCAGAGCGCGGCCTGTCAGGAGGCCGGCAAGATGGTGGAGCAGCAGACCACCGCGCTGTCGCAGAGCGAGGACGCCGCCCAGGAGCTGTCCGGCCTCGCCGAGGAACTCAAGAACAGCACCAATATCGGCAAGAGCGCCGAGGAGGTCGCCTCGGCCGCCGAGGAGCTCTCCAGCGCCGTCGAGGAGATCAACCGCGCAGCAGGCCAGGTCACGATCGCCCTCGACGAGATCACCAAGGGCGCGCAGCAGCAATCGGCCGCGACCCAGCAATCCTCGGCGGCGATCGCGCAGATCGAGCGGCGCGCCCAGGTTACCCAGACACTGGCGGGCAACGCCGTGGAGAAGGCCCAGGGGATCTCGGAGCTGCTGATCGAGAACAAGAGCCTGGTTGACGCGATGATCGACGGCCTTGAGCAATCCGTCGAGGCCGGCCGCGTGAGCCGCGACCAGATCGCGTCCCTCGAGCAGGTCAGCCGGCGCATCGACAAGATCGTGGACGCGATCACCACGGTCTCGATCCAGACCAACATGCTCGCGGTCAACGGCTCGGTGGAGGCGGCGCGGGCCGGCGAGTTCGGCAAGGGCTTCGCCGTCGTGTCGACGGATATCCGCAACCTCGCCCGGGATTCCGCCGAGAACGCGGAGCGGATCAAGGACACGGTCAAGACCATCCAGGACACGATCGTGTTCGTGCGCGGCGACCTTCAGGAGATCGCCGACAGCGCCGCCGTCGAGGTCGAGAAGAGCGGCGCCATCTCGCGCAACCTCGACATCGTCGTGAAGGACATGGTCGAGGTGCTGTCGGGCAACCGGGAGATCCTGGCCGGCGCCGACGGCATCACCCGCATGGTCCGGGAGGTCCAGACGGCGATCGAGCAGGTCGCCGCCGCCGCCCAACAGGCGGCGCGGACCTCCGCGGAGGCCGGGATCGCCGCCGGCGAGCAGGGCAAGGGCGCCGAGCAGCTCGCCGCCGCGATCGAGGAGATCGCCTCGCTCGCCGACGAGCTTCAGGCTGCCTGAGCCGAACCGCCCGGAGAGCGAGAGACCGACCATGGCAAACGCAGCAGCTCAGGCAGTGCAGGCGCCGGATCCCGGGTTCACGCCCGATCCGGCCGACGCCGCGGCGCGGAGCGACGAGGTGGACGGCCGCGGCGAGGCCCGTCAGTTCGTGATCTTCCACGTCGAGACGGAGATGTTCGCCGTCGCGCTGGCCGACGTGCAGGAGATCATCCGGATCCCCGAGGTGGTGCGGGTGCCGTTCAGCCCCGCCTCGCTGCTGGGGCTGGCCAACCTCCGCGGCACGGTCCTGCCGGTGCTGAACCTGCGGGACGTGTTCGCCTTCCCGCCCGTGCTGAACGACGATGCCACCCGGGTGGTGGTGCTCGACCAGGGCCATCCGATCGGCCTGGTGGTCGACCGGATGGCCAACGTCGTCACGGTCGATCCCGACCGGATCGAGCCGACCTCAGCGATCGAGGGCAGCGTCGACACCGCGCTCCTGACCGGGATGATCAAGGGCGACGACGGCCGGTCGATGGTGATGATCCTGGACGCGGCCCAGCTCGTCAGTCGCGAATTCAGCCAGATCGCCGCCAAGACCCGCCGGGCCGCCGGCCAGGTGCAGGCCGCCGACGCGGATTCGTCCGCCCGGGCCGAGATCCAGGCCGACGAGGATCAGCTCGTGAGCTTCGAGGTGGCGGGGCAGGAATATGCCTTCCCGATCGAGCGGGTGCAGGAGATCGTCCAGCTTCCCGAGCGCATCACCCACGTCCCGAATGCGCCGGCCCACGTGCTCGGGGTCATCACCCTGCGCAACCGCCTGCTGCCGCTGGTGTCCTTGCGCGAGATGTTCGGCCTCCAGGCCAAGGCGTTCAGCGAGACCAACAAGGTCGTGGTGGTGTCGCTCGGCGACGGCGGGACCCTGTCGGTCGGCGTCGTGATGGACAGCGTCAAGGAGGTGCTGCGGGTCAGCCGCGACCTCGTCGAGGCGATGCCGGCCCTGCTGTCGCAGGACGGCGGCATGGACGAGATCCAGGCGATCTGCCGGCTGCAGGAGGGACGGCGCCTGGTCTCCGTGCTGTCGGTCGAGACGATGTTCGACACCACTGAGCTGCGCAAGCTGGCCGCCACGGAGAACGAGGGCATGCGTGCCGACGGACGACAGGACGGGGACGAGCGCCGGGACGCCGCCGACGAAGAGCAGTTCGTGGTGTTCCGCCTGATGGGCGAGGAATACGGCGTGCCGATCGAGGCGGTGCAGGAGATCGTCCGCGTGCCGGACGAGCTGACCCGGATCCCGAAGGCGCCGTCCTTCGTGGAGGGGGTGATCAACCTGCGCGGCGTCGTCCTGCCGGTGGTCGACCAGCGCCGCCGCTTCAACCTCGCCGAGGCGGAGCGCAACGACCGTCAGCGGATCATGGTCTTCACCGTCCGGGGCGTCCGGACCGGCTTCATCGTCGACTCCGTCTCCGAGGTGATGCGGATCTCCGCCAAGGCCATCGGCGACGCGCCCAACCTGTCGGACGCGCAGCAGCGCCTGATCCGGCGCGTGGCCAATCTGGAGAGCCAGAAGCGCATGGTCCTGCTCCTGGACACGATGCAGCTCCTCGACACCCAGGAAGCCGCCGCCGTCCGGCTCACCACCCATTGAGCGCAGGTCCGGGCGCCGCCCGGACCTGCGTCCCGCTCCCCCGTCACCCTGGCGAGACCCCGCATGATCCGCGCCCTCGTGGCCGATGATTCCGCGTTGATGCGCAGGCACCTCACGCAGCTCCTCGAGGCGGCGGGCGGCTTCACGGTTCAGACAGCCCGCAACGGCGTCGAGGTCCTGGAGGCGCTCCAGAGCTTCGATCCGCACGTGATCACCCTCGACGTCAACATGCCGGAGATGGACGGGATCACCTGCCTGTCGCGGATCATGAGCGAGGATCCGCGGCCGGTGGTGATGGTCTCGTCGCTGACCGAGGAAGGCGCCGAGACGACCCTGCAGGCGCTGAGCCTCGGGGCCGTCGACTTCGTCCAGAAGCCCGGCGGCACGATCTCCCTGTCGATCGACCGGATCCACCGCGAACTGCTGATGAAGGTCCGCAGCGCCGCGACCACCCGGGTCCGCCGCAGCACCGGCCTGCGCGGGCGCCTGGCCGCCCAGCGCCGCCGCGCTGAGCCGGAGCCGCAATCCCGGGTCGCCGTCGCGAGTGGGGGGCGCCCCGGGCTGGTCCTGGTGGGCGTGTCCACGGGCGGGCCCGGGGTGCTGGAGGAGATCCTGCCGCGCCTGCCGGCCGGTTTCCCCTGGCCGGTCCTGGTCGCTCAGCACATGCCCGGCAGCTTCACCGGGGTGTTCGCCCGCCGGCTGAACGACCTGTGCCCGCTGTCGGTGGTGGAGGTCGCCCGGCAGATGCCGGTCGAGCCCGGCACGGTCTACATCGCCAAGGGGGATGCCGACCTCGTCGTGACCCGCCGCGGCATCGGCTATTCCGCGACCCCGCTGCCGCAGAGCGACGACCATATCTGGCATCCCAGCGTCGCCCGCATGGTCGAGAGCGCGCTGGCCCTGCTGCCCGCCAACCGGCTGATCGCCGTGCAGCTCACCGGCATGGGCGACGACGGCGCCGAGGCCATGGCCCGGGTGCGCGCCGGCGGCGGCCTGACCATCGCGCAGGACGAGGAGACGAGCATCGTCTTCGGCATGCCGCAGGAACTGATCAAGCGCGGCGGGGCCAGCGTGGTCCTGCCGAGCGACGCGATCGCAGAGCAGCTCGTCAGGTGGCTCCGCGCTCCGGAAGCCGGCGCGCGAGTCGGGGAACGCCGCCGTGGCCCTTAAGAAACCGACCCTCCCGCCGAAGACCGAAGCCGGGGCGCCGCAGGTGGATCTCGCCGCCCTCACGGCCGCCCTCGCCGCCCCGGAGGGGGGCGAGCGGCGCCGGGCAGCCCGCGATCTCGGTGCCTTCCCGGAGGCCGGACCGCTCCTCTGCGCGCATCTCGGCCGCGAGCCGGCCGCCAGCGTCCGGGCGGTGATCCTGACGACGCTGATCCGGATCAAGTCCCCCGCGGTGGTCGAGGGCCTGCTGCCGCTGCTGCGCAGCGAGGACAGCGCCCTGCGCAACGCCGCGATCGAGGTGCTTCAGGAGATGCCCGCCGAGGTCGAGCCGCATGTCGCCGACCTGCTGGCCGATCCCGACAGCGACGTCCGGATCCTGACGGTCAACATGCTGAGCCTGCTGCCGCACCCGAAGGCGCCGACCTGGCTGGCCGAGGTCGTGGCGCGCGATTCCCATGTCAACGTCTGCGCGGCGGCGGTCGACGGCCTCGCGGAGATCGGCGACGCCAGCGCCGTCGCGCCGCTCCAGGCCCTGGCCGCGCGCTTCCCCGAGGTCCCCTTCATCCGCTTCGCGGCCGCAGCGGCGATCCGCCGGATCGGAGGCGCATGATGCAACTGCCCCGTTCCCTCGTGCAGACCGCCCCGGCGGTCGAGATCACCGAGGACGAGTACGAGAAATTCTACGAATACTTCTATCGTCGGACCGGTATCTCGTTCAGCGGCAAGAAGGAGTATTTCGTCGAGAAGCGTCTTTTCGAGCGGATCGCCAAGACCGGGAGCGACAGCTTCAAGGCGTACTTCACCCTGCTGCGTTTCCAGGCGTCCGGGGAGGAGCTGCAGCACCTCGTCAACCTGATGACGGTGAACGAAACCTATTTCTTCCGCGAGGACTATCAGTTCGATGCCCTGGTGCGTGGTATCCTGCCGGAGATCGCCCGGACGCGGCGGTCCGGTGGAACGCTGCGGATCTGGTCGATGCCGTGCTCGACCGGAGAGGAGCCGTACTCGATCGCGATCCAGATCCTGGAAAACTGGTCGCGGGCGGACGAGTTCGCCATCGAGATCACCGGGTCGGACATCGATTCCCGGGTGCTCGCCGATGCCCGCAAGGGGATCTACGGCAACCGCTCCCTGCAGCGGCTGTCACCGGAGCTCAGAAAGAAGTATTTCCGCGCGGTCGGCGACGATCAGTTCGAGATCCACCACGAGCTGCGCGGCTCCATCGAGTTCTCGATCGCCAACCTGTCCGATCCGATCCACATGCATCGCTACCGCGCGATGGACGTGATCTTCTGCCGCAATCTGCTGATCTATTTCGACGATATGTCCCGACGTGCCGCGGTCGAGGCGCTCTACGAATGCCTGACCCCGGGCGGGTTCATCTGCCTGGGACATTCGGAGAGTATGAGCCGGATGTCATCGATGTTCCTGCCGCGCAAGTTCGGCGACACGATCGTCTATCAAAGACCGATCGATCAGGATTGATACGGGCATGGCCGGCAAACGAATACTTGTCGTCGAGGACGGCATCACGATGCGGATGTTCTATCAGGACGTGCTCGGCCGGGCCGGGTTCGTCGTCGAGGAGGCCGCCAACGGGGTCGAGGGCCTGGAGAAGGCGCTGCTCGGCGGCTTCGACCTGATGATCGTCGACATCAACATGCCCAAGATGGACGGCTACGAACTGGTGTCCCGGATCCGCCGCGAGCCGTCGCTTCAGGCGATCCCGGTGGTCACGATCAGCACCGAGTCCAAGGACATCGACGCGACCCGGGCCTACGAGGCGGGCGCCAATTTCTACATCGTCAAACCGGCCGATCCCGTGCTCCTCGTCGAGACGGCGCGCCTGCTGACGGGTGCGCGGGCATGAGCAATCCCCTGCTGGCCCGGTTCATCCCCGAGGCGCGCGAGCTGCTGCAGGTCTCGGCCAGCGGGCTGCTGAAGCTGGAGCGGAACCCGACGGACGAGACCGCGATCAACGAGGTGTTCCGGGCTGTCCACACGATCAAGGGCTCGTCCGGCCTGTTCGACGCGGCGGCCCTGACCCGGCTGGTCCACGCCGCCGAGGATCTCCTTGGGGAGGTCCGGTCCGACGCGCTCCAGATCGACTCCGCCCTCGTCGACATGCTGCTCGACAGCCTCGACCAGGTCGGCCAGTGGATCGACGAACTCGAGCGGCGCGCCGTATTGCCGACGGATGCCGACATCGTCGCGCACCGGATGGCAGCGTCGCTGCGCCAGCGTCTGCGATCGCAGGACGGCGCGGCCGACGGCGCAGCGGCGGACGGCCCGCGGCACGGGGCTGGTCCGGCCTCCGTCGAAGACGTCGCGACCCTGCCGCCGGCGCTTCTCGCCCGCCTGCCGGCCACCGCTTGCCTCGACGCGTTCCGCCGCGCCTGCGGCGGCCAGGCGATCCACCTGGTCCGCTACGAGCCGGAGCCGGGCTGCTTCTTCAACGGGACCGATCCCCTCCAGGCGATCCAGCAGGTGCCGGACGCGCTGGTCCTCGACATCGCGCCCGCCGAACCCTGGGGGCCGCTCGAGGATCTCGATCCCTACCAGTGCAACCTGCACTTCGCTCTGCTGAGCACGGCGGCCCGGGCCGAGATCGAGCTGGCGATGCGCTACGAGCTGGACCGGATCACCATCGCCCCCGTGCGGCCCCGGGACCTGGTGCGGATCGCGGGCGAGGCCAGCGACGGTCCGATCTGGGACGACTTTCGCGAGGCGGCCACGGCCTTCCTCGCCGCCGGGCGCCATGACGACCTGCGCAACGCCGTGGCCGCTCTGCGCAGCGTCGCCGGGCCGACGCTCTGGCGCCGGCAGGCGCTCGACTGGCTGGACGCCGCCCTGTCGGCGCCTGAACCCGATCCGGCGCTCGTCGGCGCATTCGTGGCGGCCGCCGGCTCGGGCCGGCTCAATCCGGTCCCGGCGGCCCCAGCGCTCGCCGCCGTCCAGGCTCCGGCGCCGTCGGCCGCCGATCCGCGCCAGGAACTCGCCCAATCGGTCCTGGCGAGCCAGCACCGGGCGTTGGAGCGGACGGGCTACGATGCGGATCGCCTCGCCTCCGTCGGCACGGTGGTGGAGAACGTGCTCCTCAGCCTCGGCCGCGAAGCCGACCGCGCCGCGTTCCAGGCCGCGCTGGAGGCGGCCCGGGAGGGCCGCTCGGTCGCGCCCGTGCTGAGCGCCCTGTCGGCCGTGCTGGCGGGCGCCCCGCTCCAGCGCGCGGAGGACGCGCCCGCGCCCGCGGAGACGCGTCCGCAGACCTTCGCCGAGGAGGCCCCGCCGGCTCCGGCCCTGGGCGGAAAGGAGCCCGAGCAGCGCCTCGCGGCGAAATCCCTGAAGGTCGACCAGGCCAAGATCGACCTGCTGATGAACCTGATCGGCGAACTCGTCGTCTCGAAGAACGCCCTGCCGTTCCTCGCCAAGCGCGCGGAGGAGACCTACGCCTCGCGCGAGATGTCCCGCGAGATCAAGGAGCAATACGCGGTCATCGACCGGCTCGCCCAGGAGATGCAGGGCGCGATCATGCAGGTCCGCATGCTGCCGGTCTCCGAGATCTTCGACCGGTTTCCCCGGCTGGTGCGCGACCTCGCGCGCAAGCTCGGCAAGCGGATCGACCTCGCCCTCGAAGGCGAGGACACGGCCGCCGACAAGACCATCATCGAGGCGCTGGGCGACCCGCTGCTGCACATCGTCCGCAACTCGTTGGATCACGGCATCGAGTCGCCGGACGAGCGCCGGGCTGCGGGCAAGGCGACCACCGCCCGGATCCTGCTCAAGGCCCGCCAGGAGGCCGACAGCGTCATCATCGAGGTCCAGGACAACGGCCGCGGGATCGACCCGGCCCGGATCCGCGGCGCCGCGATCGCCAAGGGCGTGGTCGGCCAGGAGGAGGCCGACCGCCTCTCCGACCAGGAGGCGATCAACCTGATCTACCGCCCGGGCTTCTCGACGGCGGCGGAGGTCTCCGACCTGTCCGGCCGCGGGGTCGGGATGGATGTGGTGCTGACTACCGTGGAGAAGCTCGGCGGCCAGGTCACAGTGAGTTCCCGCATCGGCGAGGGAACGACGACGCGCCTCGCCCTGCCGCTCAGCATGGCGGTCACCCGGATCATGATCGTGGAGGCCGCCGGCAGCCTCTACGGCGTGCCGATGGACATGATCGTCGAGACCGTGCGGGTGCCGCGGGAGCGCATCCGGATGATCAAGAAATCCGAGACCTTCGTGCTGCGCGAGACGATCATCCCGCTGCTGCGCCTGTCGCGCCTGCTGAACCTGCCCGAGCAGCCCCGCGGCGAGGCCGACGCCGCCGTGCTGGTCTGCCACGTCAACGGCCGGCGGGCCGGGCTGATCATCGACAATTTCCGGGAGGGGATGGACGTGATCCTGAAGCCCCTGGAGGGCGTCCTGACCGGCATCGGCGGCTATGCCGGCACGACCCTCCTGGGGGATGGCCGCGTCCTCCTGGTCCTCGACCTCAGGGAGCTGCTGTGATGGCCATCCGGATCGTCCGCAGGACCGTCCACCTGGAGGGTCACTGCACCGTCGAGGAGGCCTTGCCGCTCCTGGAGGCCCTGCGCAGGCCGGGCGCCCACAAGGTCGTGCTGACCAAGTGCCAGGGGCTGCACGCCGCGATCCTGTAGGTCCTCGCCGCCGCCCGGCCGGCCGCCATCGCGCCGCCCGCCGATCCGGCGCTGGCCGGCCTCGTCATGCCGTTCCTGCAGGCGTCCGGAGCGGCCGCTTGACCACGATTCTGGCCATCTCGAACCGGAAGGGCGGCAGCGGCAAGTCGACGACCTCTGTCAATCTGGCGGCGGAGTGCGGCGCCCGGGGCCGGCGCACGCTGCTCGTCGATCTGGACACCCAGGGGCATGCCGGCCTCGGCTTCGGCATCGTGCCGGAGCGCGACACGACGACCGCCCACCACATCTTCACGACCCCCGATTTCGACCTGCTGGACGCCGTCCGGCCGACCGCCTCCGCGGGCGTGTCGGTCGTCCCCGCCGACCAGCTGTTCGACGGCACTACGGCCATGGACCGCAGCGCCTCGGCCTTGCAACGCGGCCTGCGCAGACCGGAGATCGCGGCGCGCTTCGACCTCGTGATCCTCGACACGCCGCCCTCGCTGGACATGATCCTGGTCAACGCCCTGGCGGCGGCCGACGGCGTCCTCGTGCCGATGATCCCCCACGCCCTGTCGGCCGAGGGCGTGCGGCAGCTGGCGCGGCTGTTCTTCCGCATCGCCACCACGGTGAACAGCGACCTGAAGGTGGTCGGCCTGCTGCCGGTGATGCTGAACGTGCACACCAACCACCACCGCGAGACCCTGCACGACATCGCCCGGGAATTCGGGATCGAGCGCGTGCTCACCGGGATCCGGACCGATATCCGCCTGGCGGAGGCCTTCGCCGCCCGCGAATCCATCCGGGACTACGCCCCGTCGAGCCGCGGCGCCGCCGATTACGGCCTGCTGGCCGACGAGCTGGCCGCCGTCTGGCAGGCCGATGCGGCGCCCGCAACCCACCAGCCATCTTAGGAGACGCGCGTTGGCCACGACGATCATGATTGTCGACGATTCCCCCACGATGTTGATGAGCATCGAGGGCATCCTGACCAAGGCCGGCCTCGGCGTCGTCAAGGCGGTGAGCGGCGAGGAGGCGGTGGCGACGCTGCAGGCGGGGACCAAGCCCAACCTGCTGATCACCGACCTCAACATGGGCGCGATGAACGGGATCGAGCTGATCCGCCGGGTGCGCAAGCTCCCGGGCCTGCAATTCATTCCGATCCTGATGCTGACCACCGAGTCCCAGCAGGACAAGCGCAACGAGGCGAAGTCGGCCGGTGCCACGGGCTGGATCGTCAAGCCGGTGGATCCCGAAGCGCTGCTCAAGGTGATCCGCCAGCTCGTCCCCGGAGCCTGATCGTGCCCTGGGTGCCTCCGCCGCGCGTGATCCGATGGGTGGGTCCGCTCTGCGCTGTCTTCACCGCCGTGGCGCTCGCCGCCATCGGTGCGGTCGCGTTCGGCCCCGCGCCGGGCGTCGCCGCCATCGCGGCGGCCGGCTTCGCGGCGAGCTGGGGGGCGAGCCGGGCCGCAGCAGCGGCGACCCGCCTGTCGATGGAGCCGGAGGCGCCGCCGCGCCCGGAGACCGTGTCGGCGGAGGTGTCCGCGGCGGATCGGCCGGACGCGGCCGGGGCGCCGGCCGCAGCCGGAGGCGCGGCGTTCCACGCCGCCCTGGCCGATCATTTCGCGGTCTATGACCGCCTGTTCGAGCGCGCCGCCACCGACACGGCCTCGGTGACGTCCGAGACCGAGGCCGCCGCCTACGACATCATGACCAGCCTCCGGGAGGTCGATGCCGCCATGACCGAACTCCTGGCCTTCCTCGACCTGTCCGGCTTCAACGCGCGGGTGATCGAGATCGTCGACCAGACCGACCAGCAGCTCGCCGAGAATCGTCAGTTGATCGGCGACTTCCTGGTCCGCCGCGACCAGGACGTGGTGGCCTGCCGGCAGCGCCTCGACGAGCTCGACGTCGCGACCGCGCAACTGACCCTGGCGACCGACGGCGTGCAGACCATCGCCCGCCAGACCAACCTGCTCGCCCTCAACGCCACCATCGAGGCGGCCCGGGCCGAGAAGGCCGGCGCGGGATTCGCCGTGGTGGCCAAGGAGGTCAAGGAACTCTCGGGCGCCTCCGCCGGCACCGCGACCCGGATCGCTCAGGATCTCGCCAGCCTGCGCGAATCCATCCGGGAGAATTTCTCCACGCTGGTGACCGACCGGGTCGAGAGCGAGCGCGGCGAACTCATGAAGATCGCCGCGGCGATCGCCAGCCTGACCGAGAACATGGAGCGCCTCGTCTCCCATCAGCGGGACACGCTGGTGAAGGTCCAAGAGGAGAGCGCCCGGATCGCGCAGCCGATCGTCCGGCTGATCGGATCGATTCAGTTCCAGGATGTCACGCGCCAGCGTCTTCAGCATCTCGAGGGTATTTTTGCTGCGGCCCGCACGCATCTGCATGCGCTGGACTTATCAAAATCCTTGACGAAATCTTGGCCTGACCCTAAGTCGTTTGCGGAGATCGCGCTCGCAGAAGGACCGTCTCCTCCAAGAAGCGTAATGAACCACAATAAAGATATAGAACTGTTCTAGATATTGCCAATGTTTTCCAATTTAACTTGCGCGCTTGGTTCGAAATTTGTGCTTCGCACGAACCATTCCTGTGCGTGCGACAGGAGGATTGATCCATGGCATCGGTTCTCCTGACGGATGACGTGCCGGTCGTGCGAATGACGGTCCGGCGGTTTCTCGAACGGGGTCAGCACACGGTCCAGGAATGCGGCTCCGCCGCCGAGGCGGAGGCGCTGCTGAGCGGCCGGCCGTTCGATATCCTGGTCACCGACCTGTGGATGCCCGGACGGGACGGCCTGACGCTGATCGGCTGGGTGAAGGCACACAGGCCCGGCCTGCCGATCATCGCGATCACCGGGGGGGCCCCGCGGGCGCCGCAGGTCTTCTCGATGGAGGAGGCCGCCCGCGTCGGGGCCGACCGCGTGCTCATGAAGCCGGTCGGCATGCAGGAACTCCTGGCCGCCGTCTCCGCCCTGGCCCCAGCGGCCGCCAAGGAGTGACCGAACTGATGCACGGCCTCGGACAAATCCTTCTCCAGAACCGGGCAGGCGTGCTCGACGCCTGGCTCGCACGGCTGCGCGACATCGCGCCGAAGGCGCAGCCCGCCTCAATGCAGCTGCTCAAGCTGGAACTCGGGACGCTGATCGAGAGGCTGACGGCCTATTTCCTCGCGGACGAAGGTGCGGGCACGGGCGAGGGGCCCGCCTTCAGAGCCGTCGAGGAGCAGGCCGCCACGATCAGTGCCGCCTGCGCCCGCGACGGCCTGACGCCGATGGAGACCGCCACGCTGATCCTGTCGCTGAAGACGATCGCGGGCGAGCTGCTCGACCGCGCCACCAGCGCCAAGGTGACCGAACTCTACACGATGCGCACCGCCCTCGACGCGGTGGTGGACAGGCTGGCGCTGGTCACCTTCGCGGCCTTCGTCGAGACGCGCGAGGAGATCATCAAGCGCCAGGGCCGGGCGCTCCTCGACCTGGCGACCCCGGCGCTGCCGATCTGGCGTCACATCATCCTGATGCCGCTCGTCGGGATCATCGACACCCAGCGGGCGCGGCAGGTGATGGAGTGGCTGCTGGAGGCGCTCGCCCGCGAGGAAGCGCATATCGCGATCCTCGACGTGACCGGCGTGCCGCTGATCGACAGCCGCGTCGCCCTGCACCTGACCAAGACCGTCGAGGCCGCGCGCCTGCTCGGCTCCCGGGTGATCGTCACCGGCATCAGCCCCGATGCGGCCCAGACCCTGGTGAAGCTCGACGTGGACCTGTCGAGCATGATCACCCGGGGGAGCCTTCGGTCCGGCCTGGCCGAGGCCTTCCGGCTCCTCGGCCAGCACGCCAAGGGCGCGACCGAGACGATGCTCTGATGCGCGTCCCCATCCTGCGGCTCGGCCGCGTTCTCCTCACCTCCCTGCCGGCCGACCTGACGGACCAGCAGGTGATGGACCTCCAGATCGACGCCCTCGCGCTGATCCAGGCCGGAAAGGCCGACGGCCTCGTGATCGACATCACGGCGGCCGATGTCGTGGATTCCTACATGGCCCGGATCCTCTCGGAGACGGCCAAGATGGTGCGGATCATGGGTGGGGTCGCGGTCCTGGCCGGCATGCAGCCCGCCGTGGCCCTGACGCTTGTCGAGATGGGCCCGGCCATGATCGACATGGAAACCGCCTTCGATCTCGAGGGCGGCGTGGCCAAGGTCGCTCGGCTGGTGGCGTCCCGCGGAGGTCGCCATGACACAGTCCCGACCGCCTGATCGACCCGGACCGGAACCGGGGACATCCGGCACCGCGACGCACGCGAGCGTCGACATCCGGATCCAGGACGACATCCTGCGGGCCCGCCAGGCGAGCCGCGCGGCCGCTGCGGCGATCGGGTTCGGCACCGTCGATCAGACCCGCCTGGCCACGGTCGTCTCCGAACTCGCCCGCAACACCCTGACCTATGCGGGCGGCGGCGCGTGCCGCGTGCTCACGCGGCTGACGGCGCAGGAGCGGAGCATCGTGATCGAGGTCGAGGATCAGGGCCCCGGGATCGCCGACGTCGCCGGCGCGCTGACCCGCGGATACTCGACCGGGGGCGGCCTCGGTCTCGGCCTCGCCGCCGTGCACAAGCTGATGGACGACATGACCATCGAGACCCGTCCGGGCCGCACGCTGGTGCGGGCAGCCATGACGAGGCGCCGATGAATCCGGAACCGGATGTCGCGCAGCCTGACGTGGTCACCGTGGCCGTGACGACCGAGATCGATGCCGCCGAGGCCCGGCAGGAAGCCCGCCGGCTCGCCCTGCGCCACGGCTTCGGCACCGTGCGGGCGCACGGCCTGGCGACCGCGGTCTCCGAACTCGCCATGAACCTCGTCCTCCACAGCGCCCGCGGCGGCCTGATCCGCCTGACCGCGCAGGGATCGACCGGTGCGGCCGTGATCGAGCTCGTCGCCGAGGATGACGGCCCGGGGATCCCCGATCTCGCGCTGGCCATGGAGGACGGCTTCTCCACCCGCGGCGGTCTGGGCTGCGGCCTCCCGGGGACGCGCCGCCTGGTCGATGCCTTCGCCATCACCTCAAACGTGGGGGAGGGGACGCGCATCGTCTGCCTGGTGCGGCGGCCATGAGCGCGGGTCCGCAGATCCCGAGCCCCCGGATCGCTGCGGCGACCCGGACCTATCCGGGCGAGACCGCGTGCGGCGACATGGTCGCCTGGTGGCGGGAGGGGGACGCCACGCTGGCCTGCATCGTCGACGGGCTCGGGCATGGGCCGGACGCCCACCATGCCGCCCGGAGCTTGCTGGCCTTGGTCGAGGGGCAGGCGGGGATCGAGCCGACGCAGCGGCTCGCCGTCGCCGACCGGGCCATGCGCCGCACCCGCGGTGCCGCGGCGGCGCTGGTGCGGATCGAGCCGGCCGCGAACACCATCACGGTGGCAGCGGTCGGCAATATCCAGGGCGCCCTGTTCTCCGCCCGCACGTTGCGCTTCGACGGCATGCCGGGCATCGTCGGCGGAGGCCTGCGCCCGCTCAAGCCCCTCATCCTTCCGTTCACCTGCGCCGACATCCTGGTCCTGTGGACTGACGGTCTTCGGCCGGTGGACCTGATGGCCGATCCGCACGCGGCGCGCGGCGATCCCGAGCGCCTCGCTGCGGACCTGATGGCCAGCCATGGACGCCAGAGCGACGATTGCGGCGTCCTCTGCGTCGCCTTCCGCGCGTGACGCCGCATGGACATGCTCCTGCAGCGCTACACCGACGGCATGGCCCGGTACGTCGCCACGGCGGACGAGGCCCCGCTCCTCGACATCGAGGAACTCGGCCGCCTGGCGATCACCGACGACATCTCCCTCGACGAGATCGCCGGCCTGCATGAGGGCGCCGCGCTGGCGCTGACCGACCGGGGCGTCCCGATCAACCGGCCGGAGGTCATCCGGCGCATGTCGGCCTGCCTGAGCGCCCTGATGGTCTCGGCGGCGGTGGCCTACCAGACCAAGATCGACCTGCTCGAGCGGCATCGGCAGCAGGAGCGCGACAGGACCGAGCGGGACCGGCAGCGCCTGGAGACCCTCGGCCAGTTCGTGGGCTCGGTGGCGCACGAACTCAACAACCTGCTCCAGCCCGTGCGCGGGATGACCGAGATCATGCTGGCCGATCTGCCCGGGAAGCCCCCGGAACGCGCCGACCTCGAAGTGGTGGAGGCCTGCGCGATCCAGGCGGTCGGCGTCATCCAGGGCATCCTCGGCTATGTCCGGCGCGAGGCGATCGCGCCCCAGCGCCTCGCCTTCGGCGCCGCGGTGGCGACCGCCTGCACCTTCATCCGGCCGGTGCTGCGCCAGCCGTTCGAGGTCCTGATCCACGACCGGGACAGCGAGGTCCTGGCCCTCCAGGGCGAGTTGACCCAGATCCTGCTGAACCTGCTCCAGAACGCCGTGCAGGCCGGGGCGACGCGCATGCGGGTCGAGGTCGACCGGATCGGCGGCGGCTGGGCGGGCGGCCGCGGCGGATCACGGCCGTCGATGCGGCTCCAAGTGAGCGACGACGGCCACGGGATGTCGGCCGCTGTCGCGGCGCACGCCCTCGACCCGTACTTCACCACGAAGGCGAGCGGCCAGGGCACCGGCCTCGGGCTCGCGATCGTCAGGAGTATCGCGCTCGGCTGGTCGGGCGACCTGCAGCTCCAGTCGGAGCCGGAGCGCGGAACCACCGTGACCCTGCTGCTTCCGGTCGCTGGACCTCATGGGTGATCGCACGCATCGCTCTGTCGGCGCAGGTCGCCTCCAAACCCGAGCCGTCGGCGACTGTCGCATCGGCCGGCCGGGCCGTGTCCGGCTGGATTGCGTCGTTCGGGGGCGCGAATGGTTTGCGGATCCGATTCGCTGCCGGGCGTTCCTGGGAAACCGGGATGCCGTCAGCCGAGTCGGCGGATCTGCCTGCGTGTTCGGTCGCGCCGTGTGGTGTTCCGGTCGATGCCGCCTGGACGGTTGCACCGCGGGGCAGGTTCTGCGCGGCAGCGCCGCGACGATTGCGGCGGCCCGTCGGGCCGTTCAAGCGCGTCGCGGGAGCGTGAGCGCCGCCGCGCGGCGCCGCGGGCTCGGCCCGACGACGGACGGGGCGCCGCCCGCTCGAATCCCTGCGCCGTGCCGCATCACCCGGTGGGTGACCGGCGACCCGGCTGCTCTGCCGCGGGAGGTGCGTTGACGCGACACCGCACCGTGTCTATAGAGCGCGCTTCGCCGAGAGGCCGCGCCTTCGCGCGCGCTGCGTCGCGGCCATCGCCAGACAACCTGACGCGACGACCGATTTCCGGCAGAGCCGGCCCGTCGGCATCGCCCGACGAAGAGAACGAGGATTCCATGGCCAACACCGCTTCGGCCAAGAAAATGACCCGCAAGATCGCCAAGCGCACGGCGATCAACCGCTCGCGTCGCTCGCGCATGCGCACCTTCGTCCGCAAGGTCGAGGAGGCGATCGCCTCCGGCAACCAGCAGGACGCGCTCACCGCCCTGCGCGCCGCCGAGCCGGAGATGATGCGCGCTGCCCAGCACGGCATCGTTCACAAGAACAACGTGTCGCGGAAGGTTTCGCGGCTGGCCGCCCGGGTGAAGGCGCTCGCCGCCTAAACCACCCCTAAAATCGAGACGTCCTGAAGCCCGGCTCCCTGAGCCGGGCTTTTTTCTTGCCCGCATCCCCGCCGACCGGACGCCCGGGGGCCCGAGCCGGCCGGAAGCGTTAACCCTATCCAAGAATCGGCGACATTGCAGAGTCAATGCACGGCGTGTAGTTTAACAAAAACTGACACCGTTCAAGCAAAACAGCGCAATTTCGGGACTCAGGCGAATCAATCCGATTCGCCAAGACTCTAGCGCGGCGGGTCAGCACCCGCCGAAACACTTCCGGATGGGAATCCGCGCCGTCCCCGCAAGTCCCACTGTTAAAGGAACCGTAGGTAATTGTTGATAGGCTCTCCCAATCGGCAAAAGTTCCTCGTTATGGGCTTGACTCCGTTCGGGGGACCCTGTCCCGCCCGTTCGTGCGGGACTCTGAGGGCGTAATTCGTGCGTACGCGCCGCCTGCGGGACTCCGGGGGCAGCGTTGGGAGAGCCAATGATGCGTGTCGACGGAACTGTGGCGAGCGACGACGAAGGCGGCCGCAACGGCGGCGGCACCATGGATTACGGATCCGCCTGGGCGCGCGTGAAGCGCCGCCTGCGCGCAGAGCTCGGCGAGGATGTCTTCGCGAGCTGGTTCGCCCGTCTTGAGCTGGAGGCGGTCGCCGGCGGCACGGCGCGTCTGACGGTGCCGACCCGCTTCCTCAAGAGCTGGATCGAGTCGCACTACCTCGACCGCGTGCTCAATACCTTCAAGGCCGAGGTCGAGGAGATCGCGCGGATCGAGGTCGGCGTGCGCGGCACCGGCGCTCCGGTCCGCACCGTCTCCACGGGGGCGCCGAAGGCAAATCCGGCCAGCGGGCCGCTCGCCCGTCTGCACGCAGCCGGTACGCCCGTGTCGGTGCCCGCGATCGCCCCGGAGCCGCGCCCCGCGGAGAGCGGCGATCTCAGCGGCACGCCCCTGGATGCGCGGCTGACCTTCGCGAGCTTCGTGATCGGCCGCTCCAACGCCCTGGCGCACGCCGCCGCCGAGCGGGTCGCCGCCCACCAGGGGGAGGGCGCGCTCTACAACCCGCTCTACCTCCATGCCGGCGTGGGCCTGGGCAAGACCCATCTCCTGCACGGCATCGGCCACGCCGCCCGCGAGGCTGGGCGCCGGGTCATCTACCTGACCGCCGACCGGTTCATGTATGGCTTCGTCAACGCCCTGAAGACGCAGTCGGCGCTGGCCTACAAGGAGCGCCTGCGCGGGATCGATCTCCTGATCCTCGACGACGTGCAGTTCATCCAGGGCAAGTCGATCCAGGCCGAGTTCGGCCACACGATCAACGCGCTGATCGATGCCGGCCGGCAGGTGGTGGTCGCCTCGGACCGCCCCCCGACCGAGCTCGAGGCCCTCGACGAGCGGGTCCGCTCGCGCCTGGGCGGCGGCCTCGTGGTCGAGATCACCGCCCTGGACGAGGCGCTGCGCGTCTCGATCCTGTCGGCGCGCCTCGCCGCCGTGCGGGCCTCGCATCCGGGCTTCGACGTCTCGCCGCAGGTGGCGACCTACGTGGCCCGGGCGATCACCGCCAACGGCCGCGACCTCGAAGGCGCCGTGAACCGCCTGCTCGCGCATGCGACCCTCACCGGCACCGCCGTGACGATGGAAACCGCCGAGAGCGCGATCCGCGACCTCGTGAAGAATCGCGAGCCGAAGCGCATCAAGATCGAGGACATCCAGAAACTGGTCGCCTCGCGCTACAACGTCTCCCGCTCGGATATCCTGTCGGAACGGCGCACCGCCGCCGTGGTCAAGCCGCGCCAGATCGCCATGTACCTCTCGAAGGTGCTGACGCTGCGCTCGCTCCCGGAGATCGGCCGCCGATTCGGCGGGCGCGATCACACCACGGTCCTCCACGCGGTGCGCAAGATCGAGAAGCAGATCGGCGAAGATTCGGTGCTCGGCGACGAAGTCGAGCTGCTGAAGCGGATGCTCCAGGACTAGTTGAAGGCTCGCCCCTGATCCGGAGCCGACCTGCGCATGACTGCGCGGGTCGGCTCCGGCAGGGGAGCTGATCCGTGTGCGGCGCCGTCCTGATCCGGGCCCGCCGCAGATAAACGTCTCAGAACACCTGCGCTGTCACGCGCTCTCCGCCGTCTCCGTGCAGTCGGGGCTGGCCGAGGGCGCGTGCGCCGTGGCAGACTGGCGTGAGCCGAGACGGCCCTGTAAGGCCGCGTCGCCGCGAGGCGAGAACGGGGACCCCGGGGGAGTGCTGATGACGGACGCCTTCATCTACGACCACGTTCGCACGCCGCGGGGGCGCGGCAAAGCGGACGGCTCCCTCCACGAGGTGACGGCGCTCCGCCTCGCCGAGACGGCCTTGCGCGCCCTCAAGGACCGCAACGGGCTCGACACCCACCTCGTCGACGACGTGATCCTGGGCTGCGTCGACCCCGTGGGCGAGGCGGGCGGCGACATCGCCCGGGCCGCGGCCCTGGTGGCCGATTACGGCGCCCATGTCCCCGGCGTGCAGATCAACCGGTTCTGCGCCTCCGGCCTCGACGCGGTGAACTTCGCCGCCGCCCAGGTCATGAGCGGCCAGCATGCGATGGCGGTGGGTGGCGGCGTCGAAGCGATGAGCCGCATCGGCATCGGCGCCTCGGGCGGCGCCTGGCCGGTCGACCCGGCGATCGCCATCAAGTCCTACTTCATGCCGCAGGGCATCTCGGCCGACCTGATCGCCACCAAGTACGGCTTCAGCCGGGACGATTGCGACGCCTACGCGGTCCGCTCGCAGGCGCGCGCGGCGCGATCCTGGGCCGAGGGGCTGTTCGACCGGTCCGTAGTCTCGGTCCGCGACGTGAACGGCATCACGCTGCTCGACCGCGACGAGCACATGCGGCCGGGCACCGACATGCAGTCGCTGGCCGCGCTGAAGGCGTCCTTCGTCCAGATGGGCCAGATGGGCGGATTCGATGCTGTGGCCATCGACGCGCATCCCGACGTGGAGGCGGTGGATCACGTCCACCACGCCGGCAACTCCTCCGGCATCGTCGACGGCGCGGCCGCCGTTCTGATCGGCTCGCGGGCGGCCGGCGAGGCGGCCGGCCTGCGCCCGCGCGGCCGGATCCGGGCCTTCGCCAATATCGGCTCCGATCCGGCGCTCATGCTCACCGGGCCGGTGGACGTGACCCGCAAGGTCCTGGCGCGGACCGGGATGAGCCTGTCCGATATCGACCTGTTCGAGGTCAACGAGGCCTTCGCGGCGGTGGTGCTGCGCTTCTGCCAGGCCTTCGACCTCGACCCGGAGGCGGTCAACGTCAACGGCGGCGCCATCGCCCTGGGCCACCCCCTCGGGGCGACGGGGGCGATGATCCTGGGCACCGCCCTCGACGAGCTGGAGCGGACCGGCAAGGAGCGCGCCCTGGTGACGCTGTGCATCGGCGCCGGCATGGGCACCGCCACGATCATCGAGCGGGTCTGACGGCACCCCGGCACGGGAGCGGCGTGGCGCCGCTCCCCAAAGGCCTGGAACGCTGATAGAGGCGCGGGCGACGATCGGCCCGGCCCCGGGCCGGACGATAAATCGATGGGAGACAAGCCCTTGAACCGCCTGATCGCGACGCTCTGCCTGGGCGCCACACTGAGCCTGCCGCTCGCCGCCCGCGCCGACGAGACCGCCGACCGTGTCGCCGCGGCGACCGCCCTCGTGAACAAGACCCTAATCAAGAACCTCCAGACCGGCTTCAACGTCGCCCTGGAGAAGACCGTGGCGCCGATGCCGGAGGCGCGTGCCGAGTCCGTGCGCAAGGAACTCACCGACGAGTTCGATAAGCAGCGCGGCATCATGGTCGAGGGGCTGTCGAAGGAATACGCGCAGAAGTTCACGCTGGCCGAGCTGAAGCACCTCGACGAGATCTATGCCGACCCGACCTACCTCAAGTTCCAGACCATGAACGCCGATCCCAATTCCGCGGCGACGGCGATTTCCCAGAACTCGGTGACGAAGCTGCTCAACATGCTGGCGGTTGCCTCGGCGACCGACAACACGCCGAAGCCCGGTGCGCCCCCGGTGCCGCCCGCTGCGGCGCCCGCCCCGGCGCAGAAGTAGGCGATGGGCGCCGCGCGCGACCGGCTGGCCTCAGGCCGCGCGCGCGGCCGCCATGGGGGCGAATCCCGCCACGGGCGGCAGCGCCTCCAGAAGCGGCTTGGCGAAGTGGTAGCCCTGCACGAGCGTGATTCCGAGATCGCGAAGGGCGTCGAGTTCACCCGCGGTCTCGACGCCCTCCGCGAGGACCGTCACGTCGAGCGCCCGGGCGATGGCGACCACCCCCGAGACGATGGCGTGGCGGCCGGCATCGGTATCGAGGCCGCGCAGCAGGTCCATGTCGATCTTGATCAGGTCGGGGCGGAAATTCGCCAGGAGGCTCAGGCCCGCGAAGCCGGCGCCGAAATCGTCCAGCGCGGTGAGGAAGCCCTGCTTCCTGTAAGCCGCCACGATACGCTTGACGTGCGCGGTATCGTGGAACCGCTCCTGCTCGGTGAACTCGAACATGATCCGCCGATGCGCGAAGTCGACGCGTCGCGCCGCCTCCAGGGACGCGCGGATACAGGCATTCGGCTCGTAGACGGCATTCGGCATGAAGTTGATCGACAGCCGCGTGCCGCTGTCGCGGGCGAAGAGGCGCCCGGCGAGTTCAATCGCCTTGACGCGGGCGGCCTGATCGAACTGGTAGCGCGTCTCCTCGGTGACGCGATCGAGGATCGTCCCGGCCGGCTCGCCGTTCGGGCCGCGCACCAGCGCCTCATAGGCCCAGACGGATCGGTCCGTGAGGTCGAGGATTGGCTGGAACGCCATCGTGAACTCGAAGTCGAGCTTGGTGCCGGCGCGGCAGGCGCGGCAGCCGATATCCTTCATCATGTCCGGCTTCCGTCGGTTCCCCCCGACGGGAAGACCTTGGACGATGGCGCTCTACACAACCTTAACGTGGGCGCGTCGGATTCATGCCGACGCCATCCTGGGAGGACGGCACCGTGACGCTGACCGATTTCCGCTTCGAGACTGATCCCGACGGTATCGCTCTGGCGACCTGGGATATGCCTGGCCGTTCGATGAACGTGATCACCGAAGGCGTGATGGACCAGCTGGAGCGGATCATCGCGCAGGTCGCCTCCGATCCGGCCATCAAGGGCTGCGTGATCGCCACCGGCAAGGACAACTTCTCCGGCGGCGCGGATCTCACCATGCTCCAGGGCCTCGGCCGGGCCTACGAGCAGCTCAAGGCCGAGCAGGGCGAGGAAGTAGCGATGCGCCACTTCTTCGAGGCGTCCCGGCGCCTGTCGCTGTTGTTCCGGCGGCTGGAGACCTGCGGCAAGCCCTTCGCGGCGGCGATCCAGGGCCTGTGCCTGGGCGGCGCCTTCGAGCTGGCGCTCGCCTGCCATTATCGGGTCGCCTCGGATGACGGGAAGACCCGGGTCGGCCTGCCGGAGATCAAGGTCGGCCTGTTCCCGGGCGGCGGCGGCACGCAGCGGGTCGCCCGGCTGATGCAGACCGGCGACGCGTTGCAGATGCTGTTCAAGGGCGAGCAGATCCGCGCGCCCATGGCCAAGGGCATGGGACTAATCCACGCGGTGGCGCCCCAGGGCGAGATCGTCGAGCGCGCCAAGGCCTGGATCCGCGAGGGCGGCTCCGCGGTGGCGCCGTGGGACGTGCCGAAGTTCAAGGCGCCCTCCGGCAAGGTCTACTCGCCCGCCGGCATGATGATCTGGCCGCCGGCCAACGCCATCTACCGGCGCGAGACGCACGACAATTATCCGGCCGCCAAGGCGATCCTGGCCTCCGTGTACGAGGGGCTGCAGCTGCCGATGGACCTCGCCCTGCGGGTGGAGAGCCGTTACTTCGCTCATATCCTGCGCTCGACCGAGGCGGCGGCGATGATCCGCACGCTGTTCATCTCGATGGGCGAGCTGAACAAGGGCGCCCGCCGGCCGAAGGACGTGCCGGCCACCCGTCTGAACCGGGTCGGCGTGATCGGCGCCGGGTTCATGGGTGCAGGCGTCGCCTATGTGACCGCCCAGGCGGGCATCGAGGTGGTGCTGGTCGACCAGTCGGTCGAAGCCGCCGAGAAGGGCAAGGCCTACGCCCACACGCTGATCACCGGCCAGATCAACAAGGGCCGCGCCAAGACCGCCGACCGGGACGCGCTGCTCGGCCGGATCCAGGCCACCTCGGATTACGGTGCGCTCGCCGCATGCGACCTCGTCATCGAGGCCGTCTTCGAGGATCCGAAGGTGAAGGCCGAGGTGATCCGGAAGGTCGAGGCGGTGATCCGTCCCGACGCGATCTTCGCGTCCAACACCTCGACCCTGCCGATCACTGGCCTCGCCATGGGCGCGCAGCGGCCGGCCCAGTTCGTCGGCATCCACTTCTTCTCCCCGGTGGAGAAGATGATGCTGGTCGAGATCATCAAGGGCGAGGCCACCGGGGACGCCGCGCTGGCCACGGCCCTCGACTACGTGCGCCTGATCAAGAAGACCCCGATCGTGGTGAATGACGCCCGCGGCTTCTTCGCCAACCGCTGCGTCGGCGCCTACATCCTCGAAGGGCACAAGATGCTCGCCGAGGGCGTGCCGCCGGCGATGATCGAGAGTGCCGGCCGCCAGGCGGGCATGCCGGTCGGGCCGCTCTCGCTGAACGACGAGGTCGCCCTCGACCTTGTGCTCAAGATCGCCAAGGCGACCGAGGCCCAGGTCGGGCAGGGTGCCGTCGACCCGGCGCAGAAGGCGATCCTGTCCGCGATGGTCGAGACCCAGGGCCGCCTCGGCCGGAAGAACCGCAAGGGCTTCTACGACTATCCCGAGGGCGCGCCGAAGCGCCTCTGGCCCGGCCTGAAGGACCTCCAGCCGAGCCGCCTCGACCCCGATGCGGTGGACTTCAACGAGCTGAAGCAGCGGCTGCTGGTGGTGCAGGCTCTGGAGGCCGCCCGCACGGTGGGGGAGGGCGTGATCACCGACCCGCGCGAGGCCGATGTCGGCTCGATCCTCGGATTCGGCTTCGCGCCGTTCACCGGGGGGGCCCTGTCCTACATCGACTTCATGGGCGCGGCGGCCTTCGTCGATCTGGCGCGCGGGCTCGAAGCCAAGCACGGCCCGCGGTTCCGGGTGCCCGACAACCTCGCCGCCATGGCTCAGCGCGGCGGCACCTTCTACGCGGAGGCCGAGAAGCGCGCCGCCTGAGATCAGCCGGCCGGACGCCCGTGGGCGGCGTCCGGCAACCGTGACAGTTCCTCCAGAAGGACGGCGCGTGCGCAGGCACCGAAGGCCCGCATCAGGCGCCCCCGCGCCCGGTCGGGCGGGAACAGCAGCGCGAATCGGACGGGCAGGGCCGGTGCGAAGGGCCGAATCGCGATCGGCGAGATCTTCGCCTCCTCGTGCGCGGCGAGCGGATTCATCACGCTGACGCCGAGCCCGGCCGAGACCAGGGTGCAGATCGACGCGCCGAGCCCCGCCTCGGCGGTGATCGTCAGCGCGATCCCGGCCGCATCGAACACGGCCTCGGTCCGTTCGCGCAGGGCGCTTCCGAGGGAGGAGGCGACGAAGGGCACGCCGCGAAAATCCGCAGGTCCCAGCACGGCGCGCGCCGTCAGCGGGTGGTCCTCCGGCAGGACCGCGACGCAGGCGCGCGTCTCGACATGATCGAGCCGGGCGTCCCGGGCTTCGCCGTAGAGCATCGTCAGCGCGGCATCGCAGAAGCCGGTGGCAACCCAGTTATTCACCGTGTCGTCGTCCCCGGAATGGATCGCCACGACCACGTCCGGGTGCGCAGCGCGGAAGCGCACGACCGCCCGGGCCAGGAGGCCCCCCGCCAGCCGGGGCATCGCCGCGACCCGCAGCCGCTCAGCGCCGAAGGCGCGGATGCGTGCAGCCGCCGCCTCCAGGCTGGTGAGACCCACGAAGGCCCGCTCGACCTCGGCGTGGAAGCGGGTGCCGTCGAGGGAGGGGACCACCCGGCTGCCGCTGCGGTCGAAGAGCGGAAGGCCGGTGATCGTCTCGAGCTGGGCGATCAGCCGGCTCACCTGCGGTTGCGAAGTGTGGAGGTGCCGGCTCGCCTCGGTCATGGAGCCGGTGGCCACCACCGCCCGGAAAGCCTCGATGTGCCGGAAAGTCATGCGCCGCTCGGCCATATCGGATCCGTATGCTGGGCGGGTGAATCGGCATTGGACGCGGTCCCGCCGCCGCTCCTACGATCAGTCGGCAAAGATTCGGCGCGACAGCCCGATGTCGCGCGGGTCCGGAGCATTGACGGTTCCGGGATAACGAGGGGGTTCGGATCGTGTCGAGGGCGCTTTCGCTTCTGGTGGCCTCTCTGTGCTGGGCCGGGCTCGCCGCCCCCGCCGCCGCCGAGGGGCGCCTCGACAAGATTCGCGCCACCGGCCAGATCAGCCTCGGCTTCCCCGACGCGTCACCGCCCTTCGGTTTCCTCGACCAGGACGCCAAGCCGGTCGGCTATTCGCTCGAGATATGCGAGCACGTCGCGGAGAAGCTCAAGGCGGTCCTGGGCCTCTCGAAGATCGACATCCGCCACGTGCCGGTGATGTCGGCGACCCGGATCCCGCTGATCAACAACGGCACGATCGACCTCGAATGCGGCACCGCCAGCAACCTGCCGGAGCGGCACAAGCTAGTCTCGTTCGCACCGACGACCTTCGTGGCGCAGGTGGTGCTGGTCGCCAAGAAGGACGCGCCGGTCGACGTGAACGACATCGCCTCGTTCCGTGGCAAGGCCATCTCGGCGCAGGCCGGCGGCGAGACCCAGCGCGTCGCGACTCGGCTCAACGTCCAGGACAAGCTCCAAATCCAGGTGATGCCGGCCAAGGACACCGCGGAGGTGTTCCTGCTCGTGGAGACCGGCCGCGCCGCCGGCGCGATCAACGACGATGCCCTCGCGCACGCCACGGTCGCGGGCGCCAAGCGGCCGGGTGACTACAAGATCGGCACCAAGGGCTTCGAATTCGCGCCCTACGGCATTCTGGAGCCGAAGGACGACCCGGCCTTCAAGGCGGCCGTCGACAAGGCGGTGGTCGAACTGATCCAGGACGGCACCGTGGCGCGGCTCTACACCCGGTACTTCGAGCGCCCGATCCCGCCGCGGGGCATCAACCTCGAACTGTCGATGAGCGACGTGCTGCGGCGCGCCCTGGCCAGCCCGACCGATTCCGGCGACGAGAGCGTGTATCGATAGGGCCAGCGAGTTCGAGTTGTCACACGATCTGACCCGCGAGGCCGCAGCGGCGGCTGCCGTCGACCTGCGTAGCGACACGGTCACCCGGCCCACCGAGGCGATGTATGCCCGGATGCGCACGGCGCCGCTGGGGGACGACGGGCTCGAAGGCGACCCCACCGCGCGGGACCTCGAAGAGACCGCCGCCGCGATCCTCGGCAAGGAGGCGGGCCTGTTCGTGCCGAGCTGCACCATGGCCAATCTGCTCGCGATCCTGGCGCAGGTCCGGCGCAGCGAGCAGATCCTGCTCGAGGCGCAGGCCCACATGGTCAACACCGAGCGGGGTGCGGCGACCTTCACGGGCACGTTCCTGCTCGGCCTGCCGGGGACCGACGGGGCCATGGACCTCGACCGGCTGGAAGACGCCCTCCGTCCCGGCGCCAGCCCGCTTCGGACCGGCATGATCGCCCTGGAAACGTCCCACAACGCGGCCGGCGGGGCTGTGCTGCCGCTGCAGCATATGGCGGCGGTGTCCGCCCTCGCGGGGGCCCGCGGCATCCCGGTGCATCTCGACGGGGCGCGCCTGTTCAACGCCGCGGCGTCGCTCGACGTGACCCCGGCGGAGGTCGCCGCGCCGGTCGACACGGTCTCCCTCTGCCTCTCCAAGGGCCTCAGCGCGCCGGCGGGGGCGGTTCTGGCTGGCCCCGCCCCGGTGATCGCGGAGGCGCGACGCCTGCGGAAAATGCTCGGCGGCACCCAGCGCCAGATCGGGATCGTCGCGGCGGCCGGCCTGGAGGCGGTGACCGTGATGGGAGCCCGGCTCGCCGAGGACCATGCGACGGCGCGCCGGCTCAGCGCCGGGCTGAACACGCTCGGGCCCCGCATCGTCGCGAGCATCCCGCAGACCAACATCGTCCAGGTCGATCTCACCGGGACCGGGCGCGCCAGCGCCCGCTGGATCGCCGATCTCGAAGCCGCCGGGATCCTGACGCGCCCCTTGGGGCAGCGGCGCCTGCGGCTGGTCACGCACCGGCATATCGGTGCCGGCGACGTGGACCGCGCGATCGCGGCGTTCGGAGCCTGTCTCGACGCGGCGTGACTGTCGCCGGGTCCCGCGTGCCGGCGTTGTCGCCGCGCTACGCCACCCGCGCCCGCGCCCCGAGCATGCGGGCGAGCAGCGCCACATCGGTGGCGTTGTCGGACAGGAGGTCGGAGATGTCCCCGATCTCCAGCGCCTTCACGTGGCGGCAGCGCATCCCGAAGCGGCCGGCTCTGCAGGTGCAGCGCAGTTGCGGACCGCCCGCCCGCTCCTCCAGAACGACGTCGTACCGGTTGCCGGTCGATCCGCGCATGGCGAAGCTCAGGGCCGCGGGGGCGGCGGAAAAGGCGGCGAGCGCCCGGCCGCTGATCGCGCCCGGTATCCGACGGGTGTGGGGCGGTCCGCCGGCGACCCGGGCGATGGGCACGCCGATCGCCGCTGCGAGGCGGTGCGCGTCCGGCGTCTCGGTCTCGCGCATGGCGGCCAGGGCGATCGCCGCGCAGGCATAGGCATCCTCCCCGGCATCGTGATGCTCGAAGCGGATGCCGAGGCGCCGGGCGACTTTGCCGAGGCCGCAGCCCTCCGGGGCCGGGAACACCCGGCGCGCGACCTGCACCGTGCACAGATAGGCGAGATCCGGAACCGGCAGGCCGGCCCGGGCGAGGCCGGCGCGCAGGACGCCGATGTCGAAGCTGGCATTGTGCGCCAGGATCAGCCCGCCCGCGAGATCGTCCAAGTACGGCGCCATCGCGCCGGCGAAATCGGGCGCGTCGACGACGTTCGACGGCAGGATCCCGTGGACCCGGATGTTGCCCGGCGCGAAGCGCATCTCCGGCGGCCGGATCAGGTGGCTCTCCCGCCGCACGATGCGGCCGTCGGCGATCCAGGCGAGTCCCACCGCGCAGGCGCTGTCGCGCCGCTCGTTGGCCGTCTCGAAGTCGAGGGCCAGGACCGTCATCGCGGATCGACCGTGCCGGGTGGGAGTTCTCGGGGTGTTCTCAGGCCGGTTTAGGCCGAGCGGAATCCCGCTTCAACCCTGCGCCACCATCGCGAGCCAATCGTCCTCCGACACGACCCGGACGCCGTGCTTTTCCGCGTCCTTCAGCTTCGAGCCGGCCCCGGGACCGGCCACCACCAGATCGGTCCTGGCCGAGACCGAGCCGGAGACCTTCGCCCCGAGCCGCTCGGCCACCGCCTTGGCCTCGTTGCGGGTCATCTTCTCCAGGGTGCCGGTGAACACCACGGTCTTGCCGGCGAAGGCCGAGGCCGCTTCCGGCCGCTCCATCGGCTCGACTTGGACCTGATCGAGCAGGGCCGAGACCGCGTCGGCATTGTGCGGCTCGGAGAGGAACAGGATCAGTGCCTCCGTCGCCACCGGGCCGATCTCGCCGTCATCGGCGAAGACCTGGTAGGCGTCGCCCGGGCGCTGTCCGCCGGCCCGATCGAGCGCGGCCCGCACGGCGTCCAGATCGCCGTAATGCGCGAGCAGGTTCTCGCGCTGGGGCGCGCTCAGGCGCGCGCGTTCCTTGGTTGGCGTCTCGCCATCCTCCGGAAAGCCCAGCTCGAGCAAGCGATCCCGGGTCGTGCCGCCGACCCGGGGCACCGCGGTCAGCTCGATCCAGTCCGGGCCGGGTTGCGCGGCGGCCGCCTCGGCGATGGCGGCGATCAGTAACGGCATGTCGCGGAAGCGTTTGGCCAGGGCCTTGGCAGTGGATTCGCCGATCTGCGGGATGCCCAGGGCGAACAGCAGGCGGTGCATCGGGATGCTGCGGCGCGCCTCGACGCCGGCGAGCAGGTTCCTGATCGCCTTGTCGTCGTCCTCGCCCTTCTTCTTCGGGGTCTTCTTGGGCGGCTCCGCCGACCCCGATTCGGCCCGGCGCTCGGCCGAGAGCGCCCCGCGCCGGGCCACGATGGCGGCTTTCAGCGTATCGAAGTCGAGACGGAACAGGTCCGCGGGCTGGCGCACCAGCCCCGCCTCGAACAGGACCTCGACATAGGTCTCCCCGAACCCCTCGATGTCGAAACCGTTGCGCGACACGAAGTGCTTCAGCCGCTCCACCCCCTGCGCCGGGCAGATCAACCCGCCGGTGCAGCGGCGGATCGCGTCGGGCCGGCCGGTGCGCGGGTTGATGGCTCGGACGGCGCGGCTGCCGCAGGCCGGGCAGGTCTCCGGGAACGCGTAGGGCTGCGCGTCAGCCGGGCGCTTGGACAGGTCGACATCCATCACCTTGGGGATGACGTCGCCGGCCCGCACCACCGTCACGGTGTCGCCGACGCGGATGTCGCGGCCATCGCGGATCGGCTCGCCGTCGGCGCCGACGCCCTTCACGTAGCCCTCGTTGTGTAGGGTCGCGTTGGAGACCACGACGCCGCCGACCGTCACGGGCCGCAGCTTCGCCAGCGGGTTCAGGGACCCGGTGCGGCCGACATTGATGACGATATCCTCGACCGATGTCGTCGCCTCCTGGGCGGCGAACTTGTGGGCCAAGGCCCAGCGCGGCGAGCGCGAGACGAAGCCGAGCCGTTTCTGCAGGGCGAGGTCGTCGACCTTGTAGACGACGCCGTCGATATCGTAGCCGAGCGTGGCCCGGTTCGCCTCGATCCGGCGGTAATGGGCCAGCATCGCGGCGATGTCGGTGACGGTCTCGGTGAGCGGGTTCACCGGCAGCCCCCAGGCGGCGAAACGCTGCAGGGCGCCGGACTGGGTCTCGGCGATCGGTGCCGAGAGCTCACCCCAGGCATAGGCGAAGAACTTGAGCGGCCGGGACGCGGTGATCCCCGGATCGAGCTGGCGCAGGCTGCCGGCGGCGGCGTTGCGCGGGTTTGCGAAGAGCGGCTTGCCCGCAGCCTCCTGGCGGGCGTTGATCGCGGCGAAATCGGCGTGGGACAGGTAGACCTCGCCGCGCACCTCACAGATCTCCGGCCAGCCCGCGCCGGCGAGCATGTCCGGGATGTCGTGTACGGTCCGGGCATTGGCGGTGACGTTCTCGCCGACCTCGCCGTCGCCGCGGGTGGCGGCGGTGTCGAGCCGGCCGCCGACGTAGCGTAGGGACAGGGACAGGCCGTCGATCTTCGGTTCCGCCGTGAAGGCGAGGGGCGCGGCCTCGGCGAGGCCCAGGAACCGGCGCACCCGGGCCGTGAACTCGGCGACCTCCGCGTCGTCGAAGGCGTTGCCGAGCGACAGCATCGGCACCGCGTGCCGCACCTTGGCGAATTTTTCCGAGGGCTTGGCCCCCACCGCCGTGCCGGCCGCACCGGTTCCGGTGAGATCGGGGAAGCGGGCCTCGATCGCCTCCAGGCGGCGGCGCAGACGGTCGTAATCCGCATCCGAGATCTCCGGCGCATCCTCCTGGTGGTAGAGCCGGTCGGCCTCCAGGATCGCCTCGGAGAGCCGCGCGTGCTCGGCGCGGGCCTCCTCGGCGGTCAGGTCGAGGGCGGGCGGATCGGATTGCGCGGCGGCCATGGCGGCGTTCTAGCGCATCGGGCGCCCGGCGGGACCCGGCTGCAAGGCGGCATCCCCGGTTTCCCTCAGTCACGGACGGCGAGCAGATCGCCGCGGCCCGCGACCCGGAAGGCGCCGAGAAAGACGATCGCCACGAAGAACGCCGCCGCCGACAGCGGAAGGATCGGCGCGAGCCAGCCGGCGAGCGCGGTGCCGGCGACCGAACCCAGGTTCATCGCCGCCATGTAGACCTCGAACTGCGTGGCTGCCCCCGCGCGCCCGCGGCTGGCCTGGAGCAGGGCCGGCATCAGCGCGACGATCAGCAGGCCCGGCAGCATGTCGGTCAGTGCCAGGATCAGCGGTCCGGCCGACCCGGCGCGGCCTGCGCCGAGCAGGGCGGCGGCGGCCATGAAGGTGACGGCGCTGGCCAGCAGGAGCGCGCGCAGCGGCCGGACCGGGCCCGCCCTGTCGGACCAGATCCCCACCGCCAGCGCGCCGGCCGTGCCGCTCGCCAGCGCGAGCCCGGCCTGAAGCCGTGAGAGGGCGGCCGGATCCCAGGCCTGGCGCTGGAGCAGATCCACCGAGAAGGGCAGTTCGAACAGGCCCAGCGCACCGTCGAGGCCGAAGCACAGGGCGAGGAGCCGGAGAGCCCTCGGCCGCCGGAGGCTGGCCGCGAGCCGGCGCAGGAAGCGGCGGAATGGGAGGCGTCGGGGCGCCGGTCCGCGCCGGGTCGGCGTGGCGAGCGCATCGGCCGGCGCCTCGCGGACCAGCAGCATCGGCAGGCTCGCCAGGATGGCGGCCGCGAGGAGCCAGCGCGCGCTCACGGCGAGCCCGTACGCCGCGAGCATCCAGGCGAAGGCCGCGGCGCTGAGGCTGGTCCCGACCACGAACCCCGCCCGCGTGCACCCGCTGACCCGGCCGAGCTCGCCCTCGGGGACGTGGTCCATGATCATCCGGTCGCAGGCGGTGTCGAGGAGGGCGGCGCAGAGGCTGTGCGCGAAGAAGATCAGGCCCAGCCACCCGATCCGATCCTCGCCGCCCCACAACAGGAGCGCCAGGGTGGCGTGGCACCCCAGGATTGCCGCGACGGCGAAGATCCGGCGCCGGCTCATCCGGGAATCCCCGCCCCGGTCGACCACCGGACCCCACAGGAGCGGCTGGAGGGTCCAGGGCAGGCCGGCCAGGGCGAAATGGACGCCGATCTCCGCCGCCGAGACGCCCCGCGCCGTGAGATGGTTGGCCAGGGCGGTCAGCGAGAACCCGGCGATCAGACCCTGATAGAGGTAGGTGGCGAAGAAGACACCGTAGCGGGTGCGGCGCCCGGAAAGGCTCGGCTTCTGCCGCAGGGTGCTCTCGGCACGGAGCGCGGTCTGCCCGCTCAACCGCGCCGGCCCTTGCCCACTGCGCGATGCGGCGCGATGCTCCTCATGCCGCCTTCACCGGATGCGCTCCCGTGCCCTCACGTTCCCCAGACCCTAGCCCGGGCCGACATCCGTCGCGAGGCGTCGCTTGAGCGCGGCGGACGTGTGGCTCGTCGACCTCGCCCTGTCGCCGGACCGGCTCGCGCGATGCGCGCATGTCCTCGATCGACCGGAGCAGGACCGCGCCGAACGATTCCTGCGGCCGGCGGACCGGGCGCGCTTCATCGCGAGCCACGCCGCGCTCCGGCTGATCCTGGCTGAAGCGCGGGGATGCGTGCCCTCCGAGATCCGCCTGATCGCCAGACCGGGCGGCAAGCCGGAGCTGATCAGTCCGGCCGGGGGCGGCGCCGATTTCAACCTGTCGCATTCCGGCTCCCGGGCGCTCGTCGGCCTCTGCGACGCGGCCGCGATCGGCGTCGATATCGAGCGGCTCCGGCCGATCCCGGACGCCCTGCGGATCGCGCGGGCGCATTTCGCGGCGGACGAAGCCGGCGCCCTCGCGGCCCTGCCGCCCGAGATGATCGGGCCGGCGTTCTTCGGGCTGTGGACGCGCAAGGAAGCGGTGGTAAAGGCCTTGGGCACGGGCCTGTCTGCCCCCCTCGACCGATTTAGCGTCACCCTGCCGCCGGCGCCGCCCCGCCTGCTGAGCGGGGGCGACTCCTGGACGATGGCGTCGGTCGAGGCCGGCCCCCTCTATGCCGCCACCGTGGCGGTGGGCGCGGTCGGCACGACGATCCGCCAACAGACGCTGCCCGCGGACTGGCCGGACCGTCTCGGCTGAAAGCGGCGAGTCCGCGCTTGCGGCGCGCCGAAGGCACGGCTATAAGCCCGCTCGCCGGCCTCGACAGAGATGCGGGACGGCCTTCGGAGTGTAGCGCAGTCTGGTAGCGCACCACGTTCGGGACGTGGGGGTCGCAGGTTCAAATCCTGCCACTCCGACCAATCTTTCCCGAGATTTACCATCCTCCTGGCCTATTGTCGGACCGGTGACGGGTTTACGCCGCGGTGTCGCATCGCGAGCAGCTTGATGCTTGTTGCCGTCTTCGAAACGCGTGCGGTGGTCGACCGCGCAGACCTTAGCACGTCAGATATGACGCGACTGATCTCTGCGAACGATGGCCGTCCTCTGCCAAAACGCCAGGGCTCGACCCGCTCGAAACCGTGCGCGGGAGCCCGCGCGCTCAGAGCCACCGAGATCGGCAGTCGGGCTCGGGCGCATGGACCGATTCAGACCATGATCCCTGCGGGTCCAACCGGTGAATGAACGTCCCAGACGCTACCGGGACGCGCCGGGACCGTAGGCGGTAGCGCCCCGCAGCAGCCGATCGTTCACCCGCATGCTGCGCGTTCGATCCCGCGGGCTATCGTCCCCGGTTTGACAGTCAGGGCGTGCTGCTCCGAACAGGCGGCGGTTTGCCTTGTTCGTCGGGTGGCGGAGTCGAGCATCAGGGGCACGATCCGAAGCGGGGACGCACAGCGACAGCCCACGGCCGTGAAGTCCGTATTGCGTGTGAAGCCCTCTCAAGGCTACGGAGGCCGTGCAGTACAGTGATCGGCATGAATATGTCCTGACGCAGATGATGGGCCAGCGCGACATAAATATGATCACTCACAGCCGCAATAGATTTCGTTTCTTGAGGGTCATAAGAGCATGAATATCGATAACGATAGGATTTTTGAATTAGAAAGAGTGGCAGAATTTCATGCCTTCTCTGTACGGCAGCTTATCGCGCAGCGTGAGCGCTTGTTCAGAATCGCAAAACTGTCATAGAACTTCATAAATTCGGACAATGCGGCACAAATTGGCAAAGTCTTGGGCCTGGTCGAGAAGTCAAGCGGGCAGTTTTACCAAGATATATTCGGACTGCTCTACAATCAAGCGAAACAAAGCGGCTTTTTTGTCGAGTTCGGAGCGTGTGACGGATTGTTCCTGAGCAATACGGCGTTGCTCGAGAAGGAGTTCGGTTGGGCCGGCATCGTCGCTGAACCCATGCCGACTTGGCATGCGCAACTGGCCCAGAATCGGAAATGCTTGATCGAAAAGCGGTGCGTCTGGCGAGAAACGAAAGCTCAGATACAGCTCCTAGAGTACAAAGACGACGAACATAAAACGGAATCCCGCATTGCGGGCCACGACTCCAAGGACCGGGACGTCGCGCGGATACATACGGTTGAAACCGTCACATTGACGGATATGCTGACACAGAATGGCGCGCCGAACATTATCGATGTGATGTCTATCGACGTCGAAGGCGGCGAGCTAGATATTATTGCAGACTTTGCATTCGATAGATACAAGATCAATTTTCTGACCATCGAACAGCATGCCGGAAACGCGGAGCCGATTCGTGCGTTGATGGAAGCAAAAGGATATACGCAAGTCCTGGCAGAAATTTCCGGGCATGACGGTTTTTATGTGCCGCGCGAATCGGCCGAGCAACTCGGGTCATCACAATAGACAGGCCGATCGGCCCCTCGATTTGGACGGGTGCCGAACCGGGAGCGGAGGTCGGGATGACGCCGCAGCGCACCCGCGTTGCCAATCCCGTCCTGACGCGTTGTCCCGCCGAAACTGTAGGAGGTGTCAATGCCCGTGATTCGGTGGCTGATCGGCAAGATCATCGGCTTCTTTCTCGCCCAGACCAGGGCGCGCCAAGCCGGCGTGATGGCGAAGCAGCGCGAAGCCGGTCGCTTCGAGGGCGATTATTCGACCAAGGCCAGGAACTTCGAAGATGACTACAACGCCGCCGCGCGGATGCTGAAATCTCGGATCGATAAACGCTTTCCCGACAGCTACTATGCGCGGCTGAGTTCCGGCAACAACAGCTCCTACGATTACGGTCAGGATCGTGCGTTGGCGATCGATACTATGTCGACCGCCATCGCCATGGCGTTGCGCGGCGGCGCCTCCGTCGAACAAGCCGCTGCGGCGGGTGCGGCCAGCGTCGGGATCTGATCACCCGTATCGGACCGGCCCTCGGAGGCGGGACGGGGTGCTGATCTTTGAAGTCGTGGCGAGGCTGTCCGGCGGCCGGTGCCGGCTCAAGGACCGGTCGTCTCGACCGACGCGGTCGTTTTGCAGGGCGCGGCGGCCGCCCGGCGCAAGGTTTTCAAAAACCTCTCATTCGGCACGCAGCTTCAGAAGCGCAACGATGATGGCTGCGTCGCGACTCGCCAAATGTCGCCCGTTCGCATTGTGCGGTTGTTATTGTCGCTGTGATGGCGTACAGGTAAGAAATCGACTGTTGGCCAGATATTCGGCCGCATCGCCTGAACAGGGCGAGCGCACTGCATCTCTCCCATTTTCGACGACCAGCGACCGAGCGCGTGTAACGCGTGCGCTCGACCTCTTTGTTTGCCTATAATGATATGGAACACCTATGAGCATCGGCACCGTCAAGTGGTTCAACGACACCAAGGGCTTCGGCTTCATTCAGCCGGATGACGGCGGCAAGGACGTGTTCGTTCACATCTCCGCCGTCGAGCGCGCCGGCATGCAGGGTCTGACCGAGGGGCAGAAGGTTTCCTACGAGATGGAGACCGACCGTCGCAGCGGGAAGCAGTCGGCCGGCAGCCTCCAGGCCGCTTGAGCCTCACTCGTCCTTCGGAACGAATTGCGAAGCCGTTCCCCCCGGAACGGCTTCATCTATTTTCTGCCGCTGGATCCGAGTTCCGGTGTGCATGAGGAGACTTCGTGGGCCAATACAAGACAAGTCAGCTCGTTGATCGCATCGAGGCTGTCACCAAAGCGCGGCAGGCCACGCTCGACCGATTCCGGGCACGTCCGGCCGCCGATGATCCGGCCGTCCTCGCGCAGCAGGCCGCCCGGCAAGCCGTGGTCGAGGCGCGCGATGTGCGGAACGCCGAGCGGGAAACCGCCCGTGCCGCCGACGAGGCCCGGCGTGAAGCCGAAATCCTGGCGGAGAGCGAGCGCGCCGCGGCCGAACTCATCCGCCAAGAGGCCGAGACGTCCGAGCGGCAGGCAGCCCAGGCCGCCGAACAGAAGGCTGCGCGCGATGCACGCTTCGCGGCGCGCAAGGCCAGAACCCGCCGATAGGCCGTTCCAACCCCTCGAAGCGCTTCCCTGGAGGACGGCACATGTCTCACAAGTTCAAGGTCGGCCAGCACGTCCGGCAGCTCGGTCTCAGCTACTCCGGCAACAAGAGCGTCGTCGACGGTCTCTTCGAAGTGGTCCGGCTCACGCCGGATGACCGCTCGGGCGAGCCGACCTACCGGATCCGGTCCGACCTCGGCGAACGGGCCGCGCGGGAAGGCGAACTCGTCCGCGCCTCCTGATGAGGGCTTGACCAGGACACGGACTGCCTCCGCCCGGTGACGACCTGCGAAGCGACGAAGCTGTGCGAGGACCATCCTCGCCAAGGATGGTCGCCGGCGGCCGGAAGAAACGACGCGCTGAGGCGACGCCGTTTGTCGGATTGGCAACACGCTGCACGCAAGATCTCGACGATCGACGCAGGCAGGACCCGAGATCGTTCCTTAGCGGTTCGATCATGAGGGCGGGGCTGCCATGCATTTGCAAGTCGGATCGTTCGAAGATCCAGCCACGTTTGATCGTGACCGTGCGTGCTGCGGCGAGGAGCCTGCTGTGTACAATCCTTTCCTGTCATCCCTGATGCTCGCGATCGAGTCGCAGCGCGTGATCGAATTGCGGCTGGTCCGTCTCGCCTGGGGCGGCCGTGAGGGGTTGGCCGAGGCGCAGTCGATGATTGTGGAAAAGGTCGACGCCGCGGCGGAGGCCATGGCCACCCTCATGTTTGGCGGTTCGCCTGAGACTGTCATCGCGCGCTACCGCGAACATGTCGCCGCGAACACGAAGCGTCTGAGCATCTAGGACCCAACTATGTTGACGGCCGATTCACCCGCCCCCGATGTCGCGATCATCGAGCCCAACCAGACGGCCTACATCCTCAAGGTCTCGCGTCCGGACGATGCGGAACTGTCCGGGCGTCTGGTGATGTTCTACGCCGCGATCACGACATCCGAGGCCGATGCGCTCGCCGTCGTGCGCCGTGCCGTGAAAGCTGACGCGGATGTCGAGCCGACCGGCGTCCGTCTCTCGCAGCAGACGGCCAGCGCGCTCGCCCTGGAGGCAGGTCTTGCCAGAGCCCTCTGACGCGGTGTTCAGGGGCATCATGGCGGACTGCAGTTTCACCGCGCAGTCCCAACCGTGTCCGCAGGGTGTCTCCGGCATCCCCGCGGCCGGTCCCCCCGATGGGGTCGACCGGCCGCTCGATTCAGCCTCGTCCGGCCGTCTTCATGGCTCCTGCGACGGTGCCCTTGGTCGACGGGGCCGCCGCGTTGGTTTTTGGGACGGGGGCTTTCGGCTTCTTGGTCTCGCGGTTTCCGCGTTTCTTTTCGGTCGCCATGGTCTCGCTCCTGGAGGAAAAGTCGCAGGCGGAACTGTGCCGCCCTCAGGGTCGGATCGTCGGCTCGTCTCCGAGCAGCCGGATCGAGTTCGCGATCGGGTTATCGAGGGCGCCGAACACCGCGACGAGGCGATCGCTCGCCCATAGTTCGGCACGATGCCCCTCGACCAATCCGACCGCCTGACGCTCGGCGTCACCGTCGTTGCGGGCCGTGATGATGCAGGTCGTGAGCACGCTGCCACTCGGGGCGAACCGATGCACCTGATAGATCCGGCGTGCATGCCGCGACCGGGGCTTGGCGGGGAATTTGATGAGGTCTGCCACGCGCGCCTGTCCATCGCAGGCGGGGGCACGGGCCCTCAGCCACCGGAGCCTGGGTCAACCGTTCCGGTAGTTTCGATAGTCTGCACCGGCGAGGCGGACAAAGATAGCCCTGAACCCGGCTTCCGGCCTGCCGACGCAGCCGGACACTCGTGGCATCGCGCCTACGACTTTCTGAGCTGGTCGGGATGCTTCTCGTCCGGCATCGTCTCGCGCACATGGCGTCGGACGATCTCAGGACTGAATGGTTTACCGATGAACGTCGCGCCCTTGGGCAGGTCCCCCGGTCCGGGCTTCAGCCGACCCGAAGCGACGACCACCGCGATGTGCGGCCACCGCTCCGCGGTGACCCGTGCTAGGTCGAAGCCGTCTGCCTCCCCCGGCATCTGGACGTCGGTGAACAGCAACTGCACCGCACCGTGGTGCCGATCCAGCACCTTCAGCGCCTGGGCGACATTCATCGCCTCCAGCACCTGGAAGCCCGCATCCTCCAGGATGCTGGTCGCCTCCATCAGGATCAGGGCGTCGTCATCAACGACGAGGGCGTGGGGCGCAGCGCCCGGATTAAAATGGTTCACTGACTTCAACGCGTACGAGGGGCAATGCGGTTGCGCCCAAGACAAAATAGATTTGTCGCACCCGCCAGGTTTGACGTGCATCTTCAACATGCGACGACTGCTCTATAGAGATGTCAGCCTATGGTCGGCGCCGTGCTAAGTCGACCGCAGGCGGTCGGGACACCCAGCCTCGGCAGCGCCAGATTCGGGGTGGTCCGTTGGTCGAGATCAGCATCAGGCACCGGACCACATACCGCTATCGCCAGCCGGTTACCCTCGGGCCGCACCGGCTGATGATGCGACCCCGGGAGAGCCACGAGCTGCGCGTGCTGTCGAGTACCGTCACCCTGTCGCCGGATGCCGCCGTCACCTGGGCTCAGGATGTCGCTGGCAATGCCGTCGCGACGGCGACGTTCAGCTCCGAGGCGGACAGCCTCGCGGTGGAGTGCCTGTCCCGGGTGGTGCTGTCCGCCGCCGCCTACCCAGTCTTCGCCATCGCCGCCTCGGCGATCACGTTCCCCTTCCGCTACACGGACGATGAGTGGACGGATCTCGGGGCGCTGACGATCCTGCAATATCCGGACGGCGCTCCGAGCCTGCGGGACTGGGCGCAGGGCTTCGTGGCCTCCTACCCGACCGACACGCTATCGCTGCTCAAAGACCTGAACGCCGGCGTCGGGAACGCCATCGCCTATCAGGTTCGCGAGGACGAGGGCACGCAGTCCCCGAGCCAGACCCTGTCCCTCCGGATGGGCTCCTGCCGGGATCTCGCGACGCTCCTCGTCGAGGCGGTGCGCAGCCTCGGCTTCGGGGCCCGGGTCGTCTCGGGCTACCTTCACGACCCGTCGCGGATTCTGCTGGGCTCGGCGGATTCCGGGGCCACGCATGCCTGGGCGGAGATCTTCCTGCCGGGCGCGGGTTGGATCACCTTCGATCCAACGAACCGGAGCGTCGGCGGTGCCAATCTGATCCCAGTGGCCGTGGCCCGCGACATCCGGCTGGCCATGCCCCTGGTGGGAAGCTACCTCGGACCGGCGGACGCATTCCTGGACATGTCCGTTGCGGTCAGCGTCGGCGGATAGCCGCCGGCGGATCGTCCGAAAGCTGCTCACGGCCTGTCGGGGCGATACCGCCGGCGCGCGACGTCGAACGCATGGGCCTCGGAACGCATGGGCCTCGGAACGCATGGGCCTCGGAACGCATGGACTTCGGCGGCGACGTGCCGGACGGGTAAGAATGCCATCCATGGCATCGCGATCGCCGAAACACCTTCAGGACGAAGCGGGCTGCGCCGCGGCTTGGTCGCGCTTTGCCCGCAGCGTCATCGCCATCGCGGCGTTCCTCGGCGTGTCGGTGATCGCCTCCGTGGCGATGCTCGATCCCTACGGATTACGCGCGGCGCCGGGCCACCCACCCGGCCCGATCATGGATGCCAACCAGCGTCTGGCCTACCCGCAGATCGCCCGCGGCGGCGCCTTCGACGCGGCGGTCTTCGGCACCTCGACAGCCCGGCTGCTCGATCCGGACGCCCTCGACAGGGCCTTCGGCGCGCGGTTCGCCAACCTGGCCATGAACGCCGCCACCCCGGACGAGCAGCTCCACCTGGCCGCGCTGTTCCTGGCGCGGCGGCCGGTGCGCGCGATCCTGTTCGGGCTCGACGCGACCTGGTGCGCGGCCGATCCCCCCGCCCGCACCGCGAACGCGTTTCCGGACTGGCTCTACGCGGAGGGGGCGCCGTGGGGCGTGTTGCGGCAGGTCAACCTGCGGTCCGTCACGGCGGCGGCCCGGGTCGGGCTCGCGCGTTTCGGACTGGCCCGCCCCCGGATCCGGTCGGACGGCTACGCGGTCTTCACCCCGCCGGAGGATCGCTACGATGCCGAGCGTGCCCGGGCCCATATCCGAGCCGGCGCCGCCGATCCGGCCGCACCCGCCGATCCGCCGGACGCGCCCATGCCCGCGCTCGATCGCCTCGACCGGTTCCTGGGTGGCGTGCCCGCGGAGGCGCTGAAGCTCCTGGTCTTCATGCCGGTCCACGCGGCCGCGCAGGGGGCCCCAGGGACGGCGGCGGGCCGGCGCGAAGCCGCCTGCAAGGCCCGGGTCGCCGCGATCGGAACCGGGCATGGCGCGACGGTGGTGGATTTCCGGATCGCCTCGCCACTCACGACCCGGGACGCGAACTACTGGGACGCGCTGCATTACCGCCTGCCGGTGGCGGCCGGGATCGTCACGGATCTGAAGGCCGCGGCCGCGACCGGTGCGGACGACCCGGCGGGGGTCTATCGGGTGCTGGCCCACCCCTGAGGCGGTATCACGCGGCGGCCCGCTCGGCCCGTGCCCAGCCCTCGCGGGTACCGCAGCAGTAATCCGCGAAAGTCCCGGCCCGGATCGCCGCCCGGGCGCCTGCCATCAGGTCCTGGTAGTAGGCGAGGTTGTTCCAGGTCAGCAGCATCATCCCCAGGATCTCGTTCGACCGGACCAGATGATGCAGATAGGCCCGGGAATAGTCCCGCGTCGCAGGGCAGGCCGAGGCCTCGTCGAGGGGCGCCGTATCTTCGGCGTGGCGGGCGTTGCGCAGGTTGACCCGGCCATGGCGCGTATAGGCGAGGCCGTGGCGGCCGGCGCGGGTCGGCATCACGCAATCGAACATGTCGATGCCGCGGGCGACCGCGCCGAGGATGTCGTCGGGCGTGCCGACGCCCATCAGGTAGCGGGGCTTGGCCTGCGGCAGGTGCGGCTCGACAGCCTCGATCATGGAAAACATCACCGCCTGCGGCTCGCCCACCGCGAGGCCGCCGACCGCGTAGCCCTTCAGGTCGAGGTCGGTGAGTGCCCGGGCGCTCTCGACCCGCAGGGCCGGGACGTCACCGCCCTGCACGATGCCGAACAGGGCCCGGCCCGGCTGCTCGCCGAAGGCGACGCGGCACCGCTCGGCCCAGCGCAGGGACAGGTGCATGGCCTTCTCGATCGCCCCGTGCTCGGCCGGCAGGCGCACGCATTCGTCGAGCTGCATCTGGATGTCGGAGCCGAGCAGTCCCTGGATCTCGATGGAGCGTTCCGGGCTCATGTGGTGGGCGGTGCCGTCGATATGCGAGCGGAAGGTCACGCCCTGCTCGTCGATCTTCCGCAAAGCGGACAGCGACATCACCTGGAAGCCGCCGGAATCGGTCAGGATCGGCCGGTCCCAATTCATGAAGCGGTGCAGGCCGCCGAGGCGGGCCATGCGCTCCGGGCCGGGGCGCAGCATCAGATGATAGGTGTTGCCGAGCACGACGTCGGCGCCGAGGTCGCGGACCTGCCCGGGATACATCGCCTTGACGGTTGCGGCCGTGCCCACCGGCATGAAGGCCGGGGTCCGGATCTGTCCACGCGGCGTCGTGATCGCGCCGGTGCGAGCCGCGCCGTCCTGCGCCAGCAGGGTGAAGCCGAAGGGGGCAGGGTCGGTCATGGCAGATCCGCGCGCGGGCCGGTGAAGAGCAGGCTGGCGTCGCCGTAGGAGTAGAAGCGGTAGCCCGATCGGATCGCGTGCGCGTAGGCCGCGCGCATCGTCTCCAGGCCCGAGAAGGCCGAGACCAGCATGAACAGCGTCGAGCGTGGCAGGTGGAAGTTCGTCACCAGGGCATCCACCGCCCGGAACCGGTAGCCCGGGGTGATGAAGATGTCGGTGGCGCCGGAATAGGCCGAGAGCCGTCCGTCCGGTGCCGCGGCGCTCTCCAGCAGGCGCAGGGCCGTGGTCCCTACCGCGACGATCCGGCCGCCGGCCGCCCGGACGGCGTTGAGCGCCTCGGCGGTGGCCGCGTCCAGATAGCCGACCTCCGCGTGCATGCGGTGGTCCGCCGTATCCTCGGCCTTGACCGGCAGGAAGGTGCCCGCGCCGACATGCAGGGTGACGTGGTGGCGCTGCAGCCCGGCCGCGTCGAGATCCGCGAGCAGCGCCTCGGAGAAATGCAGCCCGGCCGTGGGGGCCGCGACCGCGCCTGGGTTCCGGGCGTAGACCGTCTGATAGTCGGTCACGTCCCGCGCATCGGTGGCGCGCTTGCCGGCGATGTAGGGCGGCAGCGGCAGGGCGCCCTCGGCCGCGATGGCGGCGTCGAGGGCGGCGCCCGCCCGGTCGAAGTCGAGCACCACCTCACCGGCCTCGCCCTTTCCGGCGACCGTTGCGGTCAGATCGCCGAAGCGCAGCGTGTCGCCGGCGGCGAGCCGCTTGGCCGGGCGGGCGAAGGCGCGCCAGCGCGCCGGCCCTTCGCGCAGATGCAACATCGCCTCGGTGCGCTGCCCGGGGGCGCCCGGCCGGGTGCGCAATCCGTGAAGCCGCGCCGGGATCACCCGGGTGTCGTTGAAGACCAGGGCGTCGCCGGCCCGCAGGGTGCTGGGGAGGTCGCGGACGGTCCGGTCGTCCGGTGGCGCGCCCGGCCGCACCACCAGAAGCCGTCCGGCATCGCGCGGCTCGGCCGGGCGCAGGGCGATGCTGGTCTCCGGGAGGTCGAAATCGAACAGGTCCACGCGCATTGCGGGCTGCCTGCACTGAACCGCACGCGGTTTCAACCGCGGAACCGCAGCCGAGCGGGCCCGTTTCCGCGTCACCTGAGATGCGAGACGCCCCGCCGATGCCCTGGTACGCCGTGCGACCCCGCGACGACGCCGATCCCCGCTGGCCCCTGCCGGGGAAGCCGGAGATCGTCCTGAAGGCTGCGGGTCCGGACGAGGCCCGGGCGAAGTTCGAGGAGGCCTATCCGAGCCAGCCCTTCGGCAGCCCGTCCATGCCGGTGCCGGATACCGGCGCCGGCAGCTTCCGTGGGGATCCGGAGGCGCTGGTCGTGTCCGAGACGGGCGAGCCGCCCGCACCGCAGGATTAGGGTCATGGCAGCCCCCGACCGCCCCCGGCGGGTGACCCTCGATGGGCAGCTCCTCGGCTACTGGGAGCGCGAGGCCCTGCGCCTCGAAGCCCTGGCGGGCGCCGCGCGCTTCGCCTGGCAGCGCCGCCGGTTCCAGCGCAAGGCGGAGGCGGCCCGTGCGAAGGCGGCGCCCAGCCGCCAGCGCGAGGCCGAGCGCAGTCCGGAATCGGGGACGAACCCGTCTTAGGCATCGTCCCGAACAGTGTGGCCCTCGCCATCCTGGGCGACACGCGGAAGCCCTTCCGAGAGGTGGCGGTACTGCAACGTGCAGAGAGCCCGCGCCCGATAACCGAGGGTTCCAAGTCGGTTCTTAGCCCAGGCTAAGATCCTTTCGACAGCGTCGAACCTTTGCCGTGGCCTGGGGCCAGCTTCATGCCGTATGGGCGCGCCGACCCCTGATCGGCACTGCCCATGGACCGCACCCAGAAAGCCGCACTCCTCAGCGCCGGCATCGGCCTCGCCGTCACGGCCCTGAAATTCTACGCCGCGTGGCTCACCGGCAGCCTCGCGCTGTACTCGGACGCGCTGGAGAGCATCATCAACGTCGTGGCGGCGATCGGCGCCTTCGTGGCCCTGCGAGTCGCGGCGCGCCCCGCGGACGAGGACCACCCCTACGGACACCACAAGGCCGAGTTCTTCTCAGCGGTCATCGAAGGCGCCTTGATTGCCGTGGCCGCGCTCATGATCCTGCGCGAATCCTTCTATGGACTGCTCGCCCCCCAGCCCCTGGACGCGCCGGCCGTGGGTGTGGCGATCAATTTCGGGGCCGGGATCATCAACGCGGCCTGGGCCGTGGCCCTGATGCGCTGGGGTCGGCGGTGGCGTTCGCCGGCCCTGATCGCCGACGCGCGCCATGTCTTCTCGGACGTCGTGACGTCCTGCGGCGTCCTGATCGGCGTCGGCGCCGTGGCGATGACGGGATATCCGGTTCTCGACCCCCTCGTGGCCGGCCTGGTCGCGCTCAACATCCTGTGGTCCGGGTTCCGCATGGTGCGCGAATCGGTGGATGGCCTCATGGATCGGGCGGCCCCGCACGAGATGGTGACCCAGATCCGGGCGCTGATCTCCCAGCATGGGGAAGGGGCTCTGGAGGCACACGACGTGCGCACGCGCGCCGCCGGCCAGGCCACCTTCATCGATTTCCACCTCGTGGTCCCCGGCGCCATGACCGTCGAGGAATCCCACGCGATCTGCGACCGACTCGAGACCGCCCTGGGCACGACCATTCCCGGGGCAGTGGTGACGATCCATGTCGAGCCCGGCGAGGAGGCCAAGGGCCACGGATTGCCGGTGCTCTGAACGCCCCCCGTCAGCTCCAGGCGTGCAGCGGCGGGGCGACGCCGTTCAGGGCGTGGTTGCCGACGATGGCGTATTTCCACCGGACCGGGTCGTGCAACGTATGCGTCCGGGCGTTGCGCCAGTGCCGGTCCAGGTTCTCGGCCGCCAAGGTCGAGCGCGTGCCCGAGAGCTCGAACAGCTTGTTGGAGGCCGCCAGGGCGACTTCGGTGGTCAGCACCTTCGCCTCGGCCACGGCGAGCTGGGCCGCCGCGACGGTCTCCGCGTCCGGCCGCGCCACCGCCGCGTCGAGGAGCAGACCGGCCCGGTCCAGCAGCGCCTCGGCGGCATGCTGGCGGATGGTCAGGTCGCCGACCGCGTGGATCGTGTAGGGATCGTCGGCGGCGCGCTCCAAACCGCTGTCGACCCAGGGTCGCGCCTTGTCGCGGACGAAGCGGATCGTGTCGTCCAGAGCCTCCCGGCCGATCCCCGCATCCACGGCCGCCTGGATGATCTGGAACACCGCACCGTCGGCGGCCGGTGCCGCGTAGCCCTTCCAGGCGGGCACCAGATGCGTCTTGGGCACGCGCACGTCCTCGATCAGCACGGTGCCGCTCGCTGTGCCGCGCTGGCCGAAGCTCGACCAATCGTCGATGACGGTCAGGCCCGGCGCATCCCGCGCGGCGATGGCGTACCAGGCGCGGCCCTCCTCATCGAGGGCGACGATCGGAACGCGGTGGGCGAGGAGCGCGCCGGTCGCGTAGAATTTCTGGCCGCGGACCACGACGTGGTCGCCGTGATCTGTGAACCGGGTGTCGAAGTCGGCCGCCCGCTTGGTCCCCCGCTCCGAGAACGCGTTGCCGAATCGCGTTCCGCGCAGGATCTCGCTGAACAGCAGCCGCTGCTGCGCGTCGTCCGAGACGGTCCGGATCGCCGCCACGATGCCGAGATGGTTCTGCGCGATCTGCGCGATGGCGGGATCGGCCGCCGCAATGATCGCGATCACCTGCGCCAGCGTCCGGTAGGACAGTTCGGGGCCGCCATGGGCGCGCGGCACGTTGATCGACCACAGCCCGCTCTGCGAGAAGGCGTCGAGTTCGGCCAGCGGCCGCACGGCGCCGCGGTCGCGCTCCGAGGCGCCCCGACGGAAATCATCCGCCAGGCCCCGCGCGACGGCGAGCGCCTCGGTCTCGCCACGGATCACATGGGCCGGGGCGGGCGGCCGCACCGGGCCGGGCGCGCCGCGGCCGCCGTGCGGTTCGAGGGTTCGTGCGTCGACCGCGATAGTCATGGCTCACTCCGGGCAAGCAGGGGAACGCGTCGCGGATCGGTCATGCCGCCTCCGCGCGCCGGGCCCGGGCGGCCTCCAGGGCGCGGACCCGCGGGATCACGTGCGCACCGAAATACGCCACCTCCTCCTGGAAATGCAGGAAGCCCAGGAGGGCGAGGTCGGCCCCGGCATCCTTGAGATCCAGGATCCGCTCGGCGATCTGGTCGGGCGTGCCGATCAGGTTGCTCCGGAAGCCGTCATTGTACTGAACGAGATCCTCGAAGCTGGATTTCGCCCAATTGCCCTCGCCCTCGGGTGAGGCCTTGCCGGCGTTCTTGACCTCGTGGCCGAAGGCCTTCACGGCGTCCGGGTCGGCGTGATCGATGATCTCCCGGAGGACGGCGCGGGCTTCCTCTTCGGTGTCCCGGGCGATGACGAAGGCGTTGACGCCGATCCGCGGGCTGTTGCCGCTCTGCGCCGCCTTGGCTCGGATATCCTCGACCTGGATGCGGATATTGTCCGGCGTGTTGCCGTTGGTGAAGTACCAGTCGGGGACGCGGGCCGCCATGTCGCGCGCCGCCCGCGAGGAACCGCCCTGGAAGATCTCCGGAAGCGGCTGCGGCGGCTTCGGCTTCAACGTGTAGTCGCTATAGCGATAGAAATCGCCGCGGAAGGTGAAGTTGTCCTGCGTCCAGATCCCGCGCAGGCTGCGGATGAACTCCTCCGAGCGGCGGTAACGCTCGTCGTGATCGAGCCAGGGCTCGCCGATGGCGCGGAACTCACCCGAGAACCAGCCCGACACGATGTTGACCGCGACGCGACCCTCGGTGAGCTGGGCGATCGTGGCGATCTGCTTGGCCGCGAGCGTCGGGTTCCAGGGGCCGGGCAGGATCGCGGCGATGACCTTGAGCGTCGTGGTCGCCGCCAGCAGCGCATGGCTGAACGCCACCGATTCGTGCTGATACTCGGCGCCGTATCCGGCGGTGAAGCGGATCTGCGTCAGGGCGTAGTCGAAACCGGCCTTCTCGGCGATCTGCGCCAGCGTCCGGTTATACGCGGCTTCCCAACTCGTCCGCTGCGGGATCTTGCTGATCACCAGGCCCCCCGAGACGTTGGGCACCCAATAGGCGAAGCGGATCGGCTCGCGCTCTGCGTCTGCACTCTGATAGCTGGTCATCCGGCGCTCCCTGGCCTGCGCGGCACGTCGTGCGGCGTCACCCTTGGTCGATCGCCGTGAACTGAATACACAATTCAGAAAATCGGCCGATCGCTCAAGACAATTGAAAATATTCCAGCCCCGGCTGCGCGGGTCAAAGGAACAGGTTGCTGTTTTGAGTGCGCCGGCGGCGACGTTCTTCTTCGCAGAACGGCGATCGGACCAGATTTGTCTCGGAGCCGACAACCGGCGGCCGATGGTGGGACGGCGACGCGAATCTCGGGAACGGTGCGGCGCCGTTCCCCTGCCCGAGACGAGACCGCTAAGCGGCGCGCGGCGTATCGGTCTCATGCAGGCGCCGCCACGCGAAGACCGAGAAGACCCCGATCAGGCACGCGGCGAGACCGAACCACGTGAACGCGTATTGCAGGTGGTTGTTGGGCAGGTCGACCCGCAGCTGTCCGCCGCGCGGCCAGGAGATCTGGCTCGGCACCGCATCGGCCTCGATCAGGTACGGTGCAACCTCCGGGACGCCGCGGGCGGCGGCGATGCCGGCAACATCGCGGTTGAACCATTCGCCGCGGGCAGGGTCTGCCTCCGGGACGAACAGCCCACGGGGCTCGCTGGCGCGCAGGATGCCGGTGACGGTCGTCGGGCCCTCGATCAGGCCGTCCCGCCGGTCGGATTGCGCCTTCAACTCGGTCGGCACGAAGCCGCGATTGATCAGCACCATGCCGCCGTCCGCCCGCTCGAAGGGCGTCAGCACGTAATACCCCTGGAGGGCCCGGCCCGGCGTCTCGCCGGCGGCGAGGCCGTGGACCAGGGTCTCCCGGTCGTTGAGGAAGTGGCCGGAGACCTGCACGTGGCGGAACTCGTCGCGGGCGGGATCCCAGGCGGCCGGTACGGGGGGCGCCGCCGGTTCGGCCCGCGTCTGCCGCACGATCCGGGCGATGAGATCCTCCTTCCAGGCCCGGCGTTCGATCTGCCAGGTGCCGAGACTCAGGAGGATCGCCAGGGCGATCAGGGATGCGAGACCGGGCGCGATCAGGTCGCGCCACGGGCCCCGGGACGCCGCCGCACTCACAGCTCGAAGCGCCCCTGCTCGGCCTTGTTGCTGAACTGCAGGGCGACCAGCATACCCTTGAGCGGCCGGACCAGGATCAGGCTGAGACCGACCGACAACGTCGTGGCGACCAGGGCGTGGACCCAGATCGGTGGCTCGTAGGTGATCTCCAGCCACAGGGCGAGGCCGACCACGATCAGGCCGACGATCGACATCACGAAGAAGGCCGGACCGTCGGCCGAATCGAACTTCGCGTAGTCGAGCCCGCAGGCCTCGCAGGACGGGCGCAGGGTCAGGAACCCCTTGAACAGGTGCCCCTCACCGCAGCGCGGGCAACGGCCCCGCAGGCCCGTGGGGATCGGCGGCGGCGGCGAATAGGTGCGTTGGTCCACGGGCACACTCCAGACCGATCCGAGGGGCCGCGACCGCGCCGCGTCCGGGTCGTCGCCCTCGATATGGGGATTCGCGGAACCAGGACACGAAAAAGGGCGGCCGGAGCCGCCCTTCGCAGGTCCGCCATGCAGCGGGAGGGGCCTCTCAGTGGGCGGCGCCGTGGAAGACGCCCGAGCCCCACACGTAGATGGCGGCGAACAGGAACAGCCAGACCACGTCGACGAAGTGCCAGTACCAAGCCGCGAACTCGAAGCCGAGGTGCTGGCGCGGGGTGAACTGCCCCGCATAGGCCCGGAACAGGCACACCGCCAGGAAGATCGTGCCGATGATCACGTGGGCACCGTGGAAGCCGGTCGCCATGAAGAAGGTCGACGAGTAGATGCTGCCCGCGAAGGCGAACTCGGCATGGCTGTACTCGTAGGCCTGGCAGGCGGTGAACAGCGCGCCGAGGATGATGGTCAGCCACAGGCCGTATTTCAGCCCCTTGCGGTCACCCTCCAGCATCGCGTGGTGCGCCCAGGTCACGGTGGTGCCCGAGGTCAGCAGGATCAGGGTGTTGAGGAGCGGCAGGTGCCAGGGGTCGAACGCCTCGATGCCCTTGGGCGGCCAGACGCCGCCCGTGAACTCCACCCGCGACGCCTGGATCGGGTCGGCGGTGTAGAGCGCGGCCTCGAAATAGGCCCAGAACCACGCCACGAAGAACATCACCTCCGAGGCGATGAACATCATCATGCCGTAGCGGTGATGGAGCTGGACGACGCGGGTGTGGTCGCCCGAATTAGCCTCGTGCGCCACGTCCTTCCACCAGGAGAACATGGTGTAGAGGACGCCGAGCGCCCCGGCGCCGAAGATGTAGGGGCCCGGGGTCAGGGTGCCGATCTGGAGGCTCTTCATCCAGAATACGGCGCCGAAGGCCATCAGGAAGCCCGAGAACGCCCCGATCAGCGGCCAGGGACTCGGGCTCAGGATGTGAAAGTCGTGATTCTTGGCGTGCGCCTCGGCCATCGTCCCGTCGCTCCTCACCCGCGCGCCCTGCGCCGTTCCCGGCTTCCGGCCGCACGCTGCTGGCTGTTTGCTCTTGGCCGGGCGCGGCACGGACCTCGCCCAAGCTTGTCCGCACGTTTAGTCGGTGCGGGCCCGTGTTGTCACGCGCCCGCGATCAGAAATCCCGCTTCGCCCCCGTCGGCGCCGAATTGGCCACCGCCGCCGTGACCGGCTGGCCGTTCTTGGCCGCGAAGTAGGTGTAGGAGAGCGTCATCTCCGAGAGATGCGCGGTGTTCGAATCATCGCGTACCGCCGGATCCACATAGAACACCACCGGCACGTCGAGGGTTTCGCCGGGCTGGAGCGTCTGCTCGTTGAAGCAGAAACAGGCGATCTTCACGAAGTAGCCGCCCATCAGACCGGGCTGGACGTTGAAGGTCGCGACGCCGGTCGTCGGCTTGGGGCCGGTGTTCTGCACCCGAAAGAACACCGTCTTGGTCTCGCCGAGCTTGGCCTCGACGCGATTCGCCTCCGGGGCGAACTTCCAGGGCAGGCCCGGCGCGACGTTGGTGTCGAAATGGACCACGATGCTGTCGTTGGCCCGGGCCGCGGAGGCGGCCAGCGCCGGACCCTGGCGGGGCGTGCCGTCGTAGCCGGTCGCCTTGCAGAAGGCGTCGTAGAGCGGCACCGACGCGAAGGCGAGGCCGACCATGCCGACCGCCAGACCGGCGCAGGCGATGGCGGTGCGCCGAGCGCCTTTTCCGACCTCCGAACGGGGTGCAGTCACAGCGGTCTCCTCAGAGCGGGCGACTCAGGATCTGCGGTCCGAGCTTCACGATCGTCAGGACGAAGAACAGCAGAACCCAGGCGCCGAGGGCCAGCGCGATCGCCACCGAGCGCTTCCGGCGGCGCGCCTCCTCCTCGGGGGTGAGGGGGCGGTACTGGATCTCGGGATCCGGCATGGCGCTCAGCCCAGGACCGGGTAGAACAGGTGGAAGCTCTGCTCCGCCAGAAGTGCCGAGAACAGCGCGAACAGGTACAGGATCGAGAAGCCGAACATGCCCAGGGCGGCACGCTTCTCGGCCTCGCCTGCGGTGTTGCGCAGGACGCGGATGCTGAAGGCGATCATGCCGAGGCCGCCCACGACCCCGATCACCCCGTAGATCAAACCGCCGAAGCCCAGTGCCACCGGGGCCAGCCCCAGGGGTGCCAGCACCAGCGAGTACCATACGATCTGCCGGCGGGTTGAGGCCGGGCCGGCGACGTTCGGCATCATCGGGATGCCGGCGCGGGCGTATTCCTCGGCCTTGATCAGGGCCAGCGCCCAGAAATGCGGCGGGGTCCAGATGAAGATGATGGCGAACAGGACCAGGGATTCGATCCCCACCGAGCCGGTGACCACCGCCTGCCCGATCACCGGGGGGAGGGCGCCCGCCGCGCCGCCGATGACGATGTTCTGGGCGGTCGCCCGCTTCAGCCACATCGAGTAGACCACCGCGTAGAACACGATGGTGAAGGCCAGGAGCCCGGCGGCCAGGACGTTCGCCGCGAGGCCGAGCACCAGGACCGAGGCCACCGAGAGGAACAGCCCGAAGCCCAGGGCCTCCTCGGAGGAGATCCGGCCCGCCGGGATCGGCCGCGTGGCGGTGCGGCTCATCACGGCGTCGATATCGGCGTCCCACCACATGTTCAGGCACCCGGAGGCGCCCGCACCCACCGCGATGGCGAGGAGCGAGATCGCGCCGATCGCCGGCTGCACGTGGCCCTGCGAGACGACCATGCCGACCAGCGCGGTGAAGATGACGAGGATCATCACCCGCGGCTTGAGCAGGGCGAAATAGTCCGGCACGTCCCCGCCGGCGGCCGAGAGGGCCGGGGCCGGACCGTCCCGTCCGATGGTGTTCGTCAGGCTCGTCATCGCGTCTGCTGCTGTTGTGTCGGTGCCCGGCCGCGCGCGTCACGGCCGGGTCGAAATTGGAGATCGACGTGTTTCAAGGTTGGGCGCGAGCGGGGCCCTCGGCCCCTGCGATTCGCCCTCAGCGCTCGCCCTTGCCGGGAGGTCGGCGACCGGCCTCCGGGGAAGGGCGAGGGCCGCGGATGCGGCCCTCGCGGACATCGATCAATGCGCGCCCGGCTCGTCGACGATGCGGGGCAGCGTCTCGAACTGGTGGAACGGGGGCGGGGAGGGCAGCGTCCATTCCAGGGTGGTTGCGCCTTCGCCCCAGGGATTGTCCGCGGCCCGCTCCTTGGAGCGGAAGGCGAGGACCACGCCGATCACGAACACGAACATGCCCAGGCCGAAGATGTGGCCGCCGTAGGTCGAGACCTTGTGCCAGCCCGCGAAGGCGTCCGGGTAGTCGGCGTAACGCCGCGGCATGCCGGCGAGGCCGAGGAAGTGCATCGGGAAGAACAGGACGTTCGCGCCGATGAAGGCCAGCCAGAAGTGCAGCTTGCCGGCCCATTCCGGGATGATGCGGCCGGTCATCTTCGGGAACCAGTAATAGACGCCGGCGAAGATGATGAACACCGCGCCGAGCGACAGCACGTAGTGGAAGTGCGCCACGACGTAGTAGGTGTCGTGGAGGTACTTATCGACCGCCGAGTTCGCGAGCACGACGCCGGTCACGCCGCCGACCGTGAACAGGAAGATGAAGCCCACCGCCCAGTGCATGGCCGCGGTGAAGCGGATCGAGCCGCCCCACATGGTGGCGATCCACGAGAAGATCTTCACGCCGGTCGGGACCGCGATCACCATCGTGGCGAACACGAAGTAGGACTGCGTCTGCAGCGAGAGGCCGACCGTGTACATGTGGTGGGCCCACACGACGAAGCCGACGACGCCGATCGCCACCATGGCGTAGGCCATCGCGAGGTAGCCGAAGACCGGCTTGCGCGAGAAGGTGGCGATGATGTGCGAGACGATGCCGAAGGCCGGCAGGATCATGATGTAGACTTCGGGGTGACCGAAGAACCAGAACAGGTGCTGGTACAGGATCGGGTCGCCGCCGCCGGCCGGGTCGAAGAAGGTCGTGCCGAAGTTGCGGTCCGTGAGCAGCATCGTGATGGCGCCGGCGAGCACCGGCAGCGACAGCAGCAACAGGAACGCGGTCACCAGCTCGGCCCAGGCGAAGAGCGGCATCTTGTGCAGCGTCATCCCCGGGGCGCGCATGTTCAGGATCGTGGTGATGAAGTTGATCGCCCCCAGGATCGAGCCGGCACCCGAGAGGTGCAGGGCGAAGATCGCGAAGTCCACGGCCGGGCCGGGATGGCCGGCGGTCGAGAGCGGCGGGTAGACGGTCCAGCCGGTGCCGGCGCCGGAGGCGCCCGGGGCGCCCTCGACGAACAGCGAGCAGAGCAGCGAGCAGAAGCCGGCCACCGTCAGCCAGAAGGAGATGTTGTTCATCCGCGGGAACGCCATGTCGGGCGCGCCGATCATGAGCGGGACGAACCAGTTGCCGAAGCCGCCGATCAGGGCCGGCATCACCATGAAGAACACCATGATGAGGCCGTGGCCCGTGACGAACACGTTGTAGGTCGCGGGGTTCGAGAAATACTGCAGCCCGGGCTGCTCCATCTCCATTCGGATGCCGAAGGAGAGGAACGCGCCGATCATGCCGGCGCAGAAGGCGAACAGCAGATAGAGGGTGCCGATGTCCTTGTGGTTCGTCGACAGGAACCACCGGGCGAAGAACGACGGCTTGTGGTCGTGGACCTCGTGGGCCTCGGCATGGGCTGCGGCTGTAGCCATGGTTTCGGATGCCTTGTGGATCTGATGGGTTCGGATCGGTCAGCCGGGGCTCAGCGCGCCTCGGCGAGGCTCGTGCCGGTGTCGTTGCGGGCGTACTTGGTCTTGGCCTCCTTCAGCCAGTCGGCATAGGCCTGCTCGCTGACCACGCGGACCACGATCGGCATGTAGGCGTGCCGCTGGCCGCACAGCTCAGAGCACTGGCCGTGGAAGGTGCCTTCCTTGTCGGCCTTGAACCACATCTGGTTGAGGCGGCCGGGGACCGCGTCGATCTTGAAGCCGAAGGACGGCATCGCCCAGGAATGCAGCACGTCCGCTGCCGTGACCTGGATCTTCACGATCTTGCCGATCGGCACCACCATCTCGTTGTCGGCCTGCAGAAGGCGCGGCTGCTTGTCCTCGTCGATGTTGGCATCGAAGGTGAAGCCGCCGCCGGCCTCGGTCTGCGGATACTCGTAGGACCAGTACCAGGCATGACCGATGACCTTGACCATCATGTCGGCCTTCGGGTCCGAGAGCTGCGTGCGCAGGAGGCGGAACGAGGGAATCGCCACGGCGACCAGAATCAGCACCGGGACGATCGTCCAGGCGATCTCGATAGCGGTGTTGTGGGTGGTGCGCGAGGGCGTCGGGTTGCGCTTCTCGCCGAAGCGGAAGATGCACCACAGGATCAGCCCGAGCACGAAGACGGAGATCGCCAGCGACAGCCAGTGCAGGCCGATCTCGAAGCTGAGGATATCCCGGGCGTTCTCGGTGACCGGGATCTGCCGGCTCATCTCCCACGGCACCGGCTGGCCGAAGCCGCCGGCCTGTGCGCCGGTTGACGGTAAGAGCAGGGCGCCGAGAGCGGCGAGGCTCCAGAGTGACCGGTTGATCGTCCGCACCGTCCGCATCTGCCTCTCGTGGCTCCCCTGGCTGTCTGGCTCCCGCCGGACCGTCCGTCCCGATCCCGGGCGGGATTGTTCCGACGTGACGGAGTACCGGTTGTGTCACCCGGCATTATCCGACCGGGGCTTCAGACCACAAGGGCCGTCGAGGTGCAACCGCACAAGCGTCGCATCGCACGCTTTCCGGCCGGTCCGTGCCATTGCCTCCCCGGTGCGGTGACGGATAGCTGTGCGCGACGCCACCGGAGGGCCGCATGTCGAGCGACACCGATCATCGCCCCCCCGGCCTGCCGCCCTGCGCGGTGGACGTGCCCATGCGGGTGGTCGCCTATACCGGGGCCGAGCAACGGTCCGGAACCCGGGCCCTGGCGGTCGAGACCCCCGTCAATCTCGTCTACGGCAGCGTGCCCCACGCCGTGATGATGGCCACGCCGGCCGATCTCGCGGATTTCGCCTATGGGTTCAGCCTGACCGAGGGGATCATCGAGGATGCCGCGGAAATCCGCGGGACGCGGGTCGAGGCCGGACCGGAGGGGCTGCGCCTGCATGTCGATCTGGCCCCGGGCCGGCTCCGCGAGCACCTCGCCCGCAAGCGTGCGATCAGCGGCCGCACCGGCTGCGGCGTGTGCGGCATCGAGGATCTGGCCGACTTGCCGCGGGCCGCGATGCGGGCGGCGGCGGACCTGCGGGTCCCGTTGCCGGCGATCGCCCGCGCCCTCGCGGGACTCGACGCGGCGCAGACGCTCGGTGCGGAGACGCGGGCGGTCCACGCCGCGGCCTGGGCTGAGCTCGACGGCAGCCTCGTCGCCGTGCGCGAGGATGTCGGCCGCCACAACGCCCTCGACAAGCTGATCGGCGCCCTGATGCGCTCGGAGATGCGGGCGGACCGGGGATTCCTGGTGATCACCAGCCGCTGCTCGTTCGAGATGGTCGAGAAGGCCGCCCGTCTCGGGGCGGCCGTGATCGTGGCGATCTCGGCGCCGACCTCCCTGGCGTTGGAACGCGCCCGGGCGCACGGGATCACCCTCTGCGCCATCGCCCGCGCCGACACGGTCACGGTTTTCACCGGCGCGGAGCGGCTCGCCGACGCGTAGCGCGCTATTGCGCCGCGGCCGGCTCCTTCTCCGACGGACCCGGGACGATGGTGGCGCCGCCGATCACCCGGACGGGCTTCCGGTCGGTGGGCGGGTCCTTCCAGTCCTTGGCGGCAGGCTTGGCCGCCTCGGCCACGGCGCCCTCGGCTGGCGTGACCGGATTGGCCACGGGGGCGGCGGGACTCGCCGACGGCGCCTTCTCGATCGCCGCCGACTTGGTCTCGGGCGTCACGCTTTGAGCGGCGTCGGCGGGGGCGATCTTCGGGGCCGGCGCCTCGGGCGAGGCGCGATGGATCGCGCGCAACTCGGGCGCCCGCGGCGGTACGGCGCGTGCGACTTTCCGCGGCGGCAGGCTCCGACCGGCACTGTCGGGGTTGAGGCCGTCGGGGCCGCCCTCCGGCCGGAGGGCTTCGCCGGACGGCCGGTGCGGGAGCCGCAGGGCCGGGACCTCCCCGGGCGCGCGCGGAATCGGCCGGCGCACGTCCTCCTCCTCGGTCCAGCCGAAGCCGGGGGTGGGGCGTTCCAGGCGCGCATAGGTGTCGGGGGCGCCGAGCCGCTGTTGGCCCACGATCCCCCCGCTGGCAGGGTCGACGAACAGCCGCATCGGCGCGCCCGCCGGGCTGACCGCCTCGACCACATAGACGCGGCCGTCGTAGCGCGGCCGGCTCAGTCCGGTGAACCCTTGGTCGGCGAGGCGCCACGCCACGACCCGCGGGGGCATCACCTCTTCCTCGAAGAACTGGGCACTGGCGTCGTGGCCGAGGCCCAGAAGGGCGCACCCGGACAGGAGCGCGGCGCAGAGCGTCCGGGTCGTGGTCGTCCGCAGGCGTGCCGCCGTCCTGATCATCGTCACTCTTGTGCGTTCCCGTTCTGGAGACCCGGCAGAGTGTCCGGTCCCGGCATGGTCCGGGCCGGTGAACCCGGACCTCGACCATGCCGGCGAGGTCGTTGCCCCGCATGCCGCTTGTGCTCGGCCCGGTGGGTAGAGCGTGCGATTCGGGCGAGATTGCGGAGGCCGGGTCCGGGGCCCGGACCGCACCATGGAACCCAGCGTCGACGGTCTCTTGCTGAAAGCATTTCAATCTGGCAATTTCGCGACTTAGGACAGCACAACTGTCCCATCGGCCGTGCACCCCGGCCGTCTCCGACTCGCGCGCAGGCGAGACATCCGGCAGACGGATACGGGCGCGCCAGTGCACCGCTCCCCGAGCGGTCGGGGTCCTCGATGAATGCAAGCTGCTGGACGTGTCCCCGTGGACCGGCCGGATGGCCTGCGACATGAGGTCGGAGCGACTGGTGCCGACGGCCTGCGGGCACGAAACATGCTCGCAGCGTCAATGCGGGGTCCGTCTAGGGGCGACGCGTCCAGGGACGGACGAGGCGAGGGAAGGACGAATCGAAGCATGTCGCAACGCAGAGCTGCCGAAGTGCCCGCCGCTTCCCCGGTCGAGGCCACCGCCCCGCGCGGCGGTGCGATGCCGCTCATCGTGCGCGACCCGGCGCTGCCGGCCTCGCAGGGCGCCTACGACCCGGCCAACGAGCACGACGCCTGCGGCGTCGGCTTCATCGCCGACATGCACGACCGCCGCACCCACGCGATCGTCGCGCAGGGTCTGAAGATTCTCGAGAACCTCGACCACCGCGGCGCGGTCGGCGCCGACCCCAAGATGGGCGACGGCTGCGGCATCCTCACGCAGATCCCGCACGGCTTCTTCGCCGAGGAATGCTCGCGTCTCGGCTTCGAGCTGCCGCCGGCGGGCGCCTACGCCATCGGCCAGTTCTTCATGCCCAAGGCCGAGGAGCCCCGGGCGATCATCCAGGAGATCATCGAATCGGTCCTGGCCTCCGAGGGGCTTCCGCTGCTCGGCTGGCGCGACGTGCCGGTCGATCCGGAGGATCTCGGCGTGGCCGTGAAGGCGACCGAGCCGCATCACCGGCAGGTCTTCATCGGCCGCCCCGCCTCGGTGACCGATCAGGACGTGTTCGAACGCCGGGTCTACGTCGCCCGCAAGGTGATCTCCAACCGGGTCTACGGCCTCGACGACCCGCGGGTGAAGGAGTTCTATCCGGTCTCGGTCTCGACCCGGACCATCGTCTACAAGGGCATGGTACTGGTCACGCAGCTCGGCGGCTACTTCCTCGACCTGAAGGACGAGCGCTTCGTCTCGGCGATCGCGCTGGTGCACCAGCGCTTCGCCACCAACACCTTCCCGACCTGGCGCCTGTCGCACCCGTACCGGATGGTGGCCCATAACGGCGAGATCAACACGCTGCGCGGCAACGTCAACTGGATGGCGGCCCGGCAGGCGAGCGTCGATTCCGACCTGTTCGGCAACGACATCTCGAAGCTCTGGCCAATCTCCTACGAGGGCCAGTCCGACACCGCCTGTTTCGACAACGCCTTGGAGTTCCTGGTGCAGGGCGGCTACCCGCTCGCCCACGCGATGATGATGCTGATCCCGGAGGCCTGGGCCGGCAACCCGCTGATGAGCGAGGAGCGGCGCGCCTTCTACGAGTACCACGCCGCCCTGATGGAGCCCTGGGACGGACCGGCCGCCGTGGCCTTCACGGATGGCCGCCAGATCGGCGCGACCCTCGACCGCAACGGCCTGCGCCCGGCCCGCTACATCGTCACCGACGACGGCCTCGTGGTGCTCGCCTCCGAGATGGGCACCCTGCCGATTCCGGACGAGAAGATCGTCCAGTCCTGGCGCCTCCAGCCGGGCCGGATGCTCCTAATCGACCTCCAGAAGGGCCGGATCGTCTCCGACGAGGAGATCAAGGGCGAGCTCGCCGCCGCGCATCCGTATGCCGACTGGGTCAAGAACACCCAGATCGTGCTGGAGGATCTGCGTCCGGTGCAGCCGCGCGAGTCGCGCGGCGACGTCGGCCTGCTCGATCGCCAGCAGGCCTTCGGCTACACGCAGGAAGACCTCAAGCTGCTGATGCAGCCCATGGCGGTCACCGGCCAGGAAGCGGTCGGCTCGATGGGCACGGATACGCCGCTCTCGGCGCTCTCCGAGAAGTCGAAGCTGCTCTACACCTATTTCAAGCAGAACTTCGCGCAGGTGACCAACCCGCCGATCGACCCGATCCGCGAGGAGGCCGTGATGAGCCTCGTCTCGTTCATCGGTCCCCGGCCGAACCTGCTCGACATGGAGGGCGCGTCCCGGCGCAAGCGCCTGGAGGTCCGCCAGCCGATCCTCACCAACGCCGACCTCGAGAAGATCCGCTCGATCGGCCATTTCGAGGACCGGTTCGACACGAAGACCCTCGACACCACCTACCCGGCCGAGATGGGCGCTCAGGCCATGGACGGCGCCCTCGACCGGCTCTGCGACCGGGCCGAGGCGGCGGTGCGGGGCGGCTACAACATCATCGTGCTCACCGACCGGGCGGTCGGGCCGGACCGGATCCCGATCCCGGCCCTGCTGGCCACCGCCTCCGTGCACAATTACCTGATCCGCAAGGGCCTTCGGACCTCTGTCGGGCTCGTGGTCGAGTCCGGCGAGCCGCGCGAGGTGCATCACTTCGCCTGCCTGGCGGGCTACGGTGCCGAGGCGATCAATCCCTATCTCGCCTTCGAGACGCTGCTGGCGATGATGGACGAATTCCCGCCGGACCTCACCGACGACGAGGTCATCTACCGCTACGTCAAGGCGATCGATAAGGGGCTGCTGAAGGTGATGTCCAAGATGGGCATCTCCACCTACCAGTCCTATTGCGGGGCGCAGATCTTCGATGCGGTCGGCCTGAACTCGAAGTTCGTGAGCCGCGACTTCTTCGGGACCGCGACGACCATCGAGGGCGTCGGCATGGCCGAGGTCGCCGAGGAGACGGTGCGCCGTCACCGCGATGCCTTCGGCGATGCCCCGGTCTACCGCAACGCCCTCGATGTCGGCGGCGAGTACGCCTATCGGCTGCGCGGCGAGACCCACACCTGGACGCCCGACACCGTGGCGACGCTCCAGCACGCGGTGCGTCTCAACGTGCCCGCGCGCTATCGCGAGTTCGCGGGTTTGGTGAACCGCCAGGAGAACCAGCTCAAGACCCTGCGCGGCCTGTTCCGCATCAAGGGGGCGGAGGAGATCGGCCGCGCGCCGGTGCCAATCGACTCGGTCGAGCCGGCCTCCGAGATCGTGAAGCGCTTCGCCACCGGGGCGATGTCCTACGGCTCCATCTCCAAGGAGGCCCACGAGACGCTGGCCATCGCGCTGAACTCCTTCGGCGGCCGGTCGAATTCGGGCGAGGGCGGCGAGGAGGTCGAGCGGTTCAAGCCCCTGCCGGACGGGCGCTCGCGCCGGTCCGCGATCAAGCAGGTCGCCTCGGGCCGCTTCGGCGTCACGACGGAATATCTCGTCAATTCCGACATGATGCAGATCAAGGTCGCGCAGGGCGCCAAGCCCGGCGAGGGCGGCCAGCTGCCCGGCCACAAGGTCGACGCCAAGATCGCCAAGGTCCGCTACGCCACCCCGGGGGTCGGCCTGATCTCGCCGCCGCCGCACCACGACATCTACTCGATCGAGGATCTGGCTCAGCTGATCTTCGACCTGAAGAACGTGAACCCGGCGGCGGACGTCTCGGTGAAGCTCGTCTCCGAGGTCGGCGTCGGCACGGTGGCGGCGGGCGTCGCCAAGGCCCGGGCCGATCACATCACCATCTCGGGCTATGACGGCGGGACCGGCGCGGCGCCGCTGACCTCGCTCAAACACGCGGGCGGCCCCTGGGAGACCGGTCTGGCCGAGACCCAGCAGACCCTGGTGCTCAACGGCCTGCGTGGGCGCGTCGCCCTCCAGGCCGATGGCGGCATCCGGACCGGGCGTGACGTGGCCATCGCGGCCCTGCTCGGCGCCGACCAGATGGGCTTCTCCACGGCTCCGCTGATCGCGGCCGGCTGCATCATGATGCGCAAGTGCCACCTGAACACCTGTCCGGTGGGCGTCGCCACGCAGGATCCGGTGCTGCGCAAGCGCTTCAAGGGCACGCCCGAGCACGTGGTGAACTACTTCTTCTTCGTGGCCGAGGAGGTGCGGGAGATCCTGGCGTCGCTGGGCTTCACCAAGCTGGAGGAGGCGGTCGGCCGCTCGGACGTGCTCGACAAGGTCGCGGCGATCTCCCACTGGAAGGCGCGGGGGCTCGACTTCACCAAGCTGTTCCACCGGCCAAAGGTGGCCGAGGGCACGCCGATCCGGCACGTCGAGCGTCAGCACCACCCGATCGAGACGGTCCTGGACCGGCGCTTGATCGAGCGGGCCCGGCACGCCATCGAGACCGGGGAGCCGGTGGTCGTCACCGATACGATCCGCAATTCGGATCGGGCCGCCGGGGCGATGCTGTCCGGCATGGTGGCGAAGGCCCACGGCCACGAGGGCCTGCCCGACGACACCATCGTGGTGAAGCTCTCCGGCACCGCCGGCCAGAGCTTCGGCGCCTGGGTGGCGGCCGGCGTGACCATCGAGCTGACCGGCCACGGCAACGACTATGTCGGAAAGGGCCTGTCTGGCGGCAAGCTGATCATCCGGCCGAGCGACGCGCTCCGCTCCCCGGCGGACCGGACCATCATGGTCGGCAACACCGTGTTGTACGGGGCCATCGCCGGCGAGTGCTACATCCGCGGCTCCGCGGGCGAGCGCTTCGCCGTGCGCAACTCGGGCGCGATCACCGTGGTCGAAGGCATGGGCGACCATGGCTGCGAGTACATGACCGGCGGCGTCGTCGTGTCGATCGGCGAGACCGGGCGCAACTTCGCGGCCGGCATGTCGGGCGGCATCGCCTACGTGCTCGACGAGGACGGTTCGTTCTCGGCCCGCTGCAACCTGTCGATGGTCGATCTGGAGCCTGTCGAGGAGGAGGACGACCTGATGCGCCGTTTCCACCAGGACGGCGACCTTGAGACCAAAGGGCGCGTCGACATCCTGGCGAACATGTCCGGCCACGACGAGGAGCGGTTGAGCCAGCTCATCACCAACCACCTCAAGTACACGGGCAGCCCGCGGGCCAAGCAGATCCTCGACGACTGGGCACATTTCCGCACGCGGTTCGTCAAGGTGATGCCGGTCGAGTATCGGCGGGCCCTGCGCGAGATGGAGATGGCGCGGATGCCGGTGGCGGCGGAATAGGGAAGGCGAAAATCCCCGGTCCCCATGCGTATCGTCTACGATGTCGAGAAGCGGGCTCGCACGCTGCGTGACCGCGGTCTCGATTTCGAACGGTGCGCAGAGATCTTCACGGGGACCGAGCTGACCCGCCAGGACACGCGGGGTGAGTACGGCGAGTCCCGATGGGTGACGGTCGGCTATATCGATGACCGTCTCGTCGTGACAGTCTGGACGGAACGAGACGGCGATCGGCGGATCATCAGCTTGAGGAAGGCCAATGACCGAGAGAAAGCGCGCTACGGCGCACGGCTCAGATCGGCCGATCTCCCCTGATGAGATCGGCTGGGATCCGGAAGACGCTCCCGAGCTGGATGAGCGCTGGTTTGCCGAGGCCGATGTCCGGGTCGGCGGCTCTCTGATCCGCCCCAGCGGTCGCGCGGGGAAGACAGAGCAGGTCGACCTTCCGACTGCGCTTATTGAGCCGTTCCGTGCCCGGGGGGCGGATTGGCAGATTCAGATCGAGGTGGCTCTACGGGAATGGCTGGCAGAACATCCTGAACGGGTCTGAGCGGAGTTACGACGAGCGGACATCCGGCTCGTGTGGGTGGTGGTTGGTCCCGTCGCGACACGGGCAGGAAGAGACGAGCACGATGGGCAAGATCACAGGCTTCCTCGAATTCGACCGGCAGGAGCAGAAGTATCAGCTCGCCGCCGACCGCGTGCGGCACTTCCGCGAATTCACCCTGCCGCTCGACGAGCACGACCTGACCAAACAGGCCGCGCGCTGCATGGATTGCGGCATCCCGTTCTGTCACGGTCCGACCGGCTGCCCGGTCCACAACCAGATCCCCGACTGGAACGACCTCGTCTTCCAGTCGGATTGGGAGGAGGCCTCGCGCAACCTCCACTCCACGAACAATTTCCCCGAATTCACCGGCCGCATCTGTCCCGCGCCCTGCGAGGAGGCCTGCACGCTCAACCTCGAGAATCAGCCGGTGGCGATCAAGACGATCGAGCAGGCGATCGCCGACCGCGCCTGGAACATGGGTTGGGTGAAGCCCGAGCCGGCGGAGACCCGCACCGGCAAGCGCATCGCGGTCGTGGGCTCCGGCCCGGCCGGCTTGGCCGCCGCCCAGCAGCTCGCCCGGGTCGGGCACGACGTGCACGTCTTCGAGCGCGAGCCCAAGGCCGGCGGCCTGCTGCGCTACGGCATCCCGGACTTCAAGATGGAGAAGCGCCATATCGATCGGCGGGTGCGCCAGATGGAGGCCGAGGGCGTCGTCTTCCACTACAATCAGAATATCGGCGTGACGAAGCCGGTCGACGAACTGAAGGCCGAGTTCGACGCGGTGATGTTCTGCGGCGGGGCCGAGGATCCGCGCAATCCGCAGCTGCCGGGCCAGGACCTCGACGGCGTCCACTACGCGATGCCTTATCTGATCCAGTCCAACCGGCGCGTGAGCCAGGAGCCGATGCCCGGTAACGGCGAACCGCCGATCCTCGCCGCCGGCAAGAACGTGGTCGTCATCGGCGGCGGCGACACGGCCTCCGACTGCGTCGGCACAGCGTTCCGGCAGGGCGCCCTGTCGGTGACGCAGCTCGACATCCGCCAGCGGCCGCCGGAGCGGGAGGACAAGCTCACCGTATGGCCCTATTGGCCGACGAAGATGCGGACCTCCTCTAGCCAGGCTGAGGGCGCGGAGCGCGAGTTCCAGGCCGCGACCCTGCGGCTCGAGGGCAACAGGAAGGGTCAGCTCACGGGTGTCGTCTGCGCCCGGGTGGATGCCAAGCGCCAACCCATACCCAGCTCGGAATTCGTGCTCCCGGCCGACCTCGTCTTCATGGCGATCGGCTTCGCGGGTTCCGTCCAGAGGGGGCTCCTGGAGCAGTCCGGGATCGGCGTGAGCAAGCGCGGCAACGTCGAGGCCAACGAGGAGGATTACCGCACCTCGGACGGGAAGATCTGGGCCGCGGGGGACATGCGCCGGGGCCAGTCCCTGGTGGTCTGGGCGATCCGCGAGGGCCGTCAGGCCGCCCGCGCCATCGATGAGACGTTGATGGGCGCGAGCGTCCTGCCGCGATAGGCGCGATCGGGACCGGCGCCGGCGCGCTCAGGCCGAAGAGGACCGCTCCAGCCTCATCCGGGCGGCCAGCGGAAATCGTCGGCCCGGCCGGGCTGCGGCATCGGGGCGTTCCCGCGCAGCAGGGTCCGCTCCACGGTGCCGAGGTTGTCGGCGTCCCGGGGGCGGCCGCTCAGCAGGGTGCCCCCGGGCGAGACTTCCATCCGGCTCAACGGCACGACGGGACCCGCCGCGGGCTTCACCGGAAGGGCCGGCACGCCGGGGGGCTCGGGCAGGCTCGGCAGCATCGCGGTGATCTGCCGGTCGATCGCCGCCGTGTCGGTGGGCTGCCCGGTCCCGTCGAGGCTCGGGCCGGAGACCGAGGGCGTGGTGCTCGGTGCCACGGCGGCGGGCGGCTGATCGGGCTGCGCCGGCGCCGTACCCATCAGGCGCTTGAGCTCGACATCGGCGAAATGCGCCAGCTTCCGGTCGCCGGCCTTGGTGAAATGGACGCCGTCCGCGGTACGGAGCTTGGCGATCTGACCCTCCGGATCCGGCCCCGAAACAGCATACCGGTCCCGGTCGTCGACGAAGCCGGGCCAGATGTCGACATAGGTCGCGCCGGCCTTGGTGACGCTGTCGCGCACGATGTCGTTCACGGCGGCCAGGTCGCGGCTCAGCGCCTCGCTCTGCATTGGCGGGAGCCCGACCCAGATCAGCGGCAGCTTCCGGTCGGCGAACACCTTGACCAGCGCGTCGACACGGGCCCGGTACAGGGTACGCCAGCGGTCCGTCAGGGGATCGGCGGTCTCGTCGCCCTCGCGGATGGGCTGGCGGTCGTTGGCCCCCATCATGACCAGGGCGTAGCGGACCTTCGGGTTCGCCTGCAGATAATCCTGCACCGCCTTCGGCCAGTCGACCACGTCCTTGCGCACGAGACCGCTGTCGCCCTTGGCGCGATCGATGACGGCGACGTCGGCATTGTCCTCGAACACGTCGTCGAGGCCCTTCGCGAGGTGGTCGGCGAGGGAATCGCCGAACACCGCGATCTGAACGTGCGGCTCGGTCTTGGCGACGGCGGGCTTCGGCGGCGTCGGGGCCCTGGCCGGGCGCACCCGGTGCTTGATGGCGGGCACCGGCCGCTGCGCCTCGGCGGGGGCGTAGGTGTTGCGCGGGCGCGGCGCCCGATAGGTCCGCTCGGGCGGCGGGGCGACCGGCTGCGGCCGGTCCTCCCAGGGCCAGTAGAATTGGCGCGGCGCTTCCTGCGGCGGCGCGTAGCGGGGCTGTTGCCGCCCGTAATTGCCGTCATCCCGGTAATAGGCGTCCCGGGGGCGCCGGCGCGGCGGCGCCTCGTAGTAGGCGCCATTGCCGGGCTGCTGGTACCCGTCGCCCCACTGCGCCAGCGCCTGGGCGCCACCGAGCAGCGGCAAGCCGGTCAGCCCCAGCGCGCCGGCCAAGGCCAGCTGAACAGGGCGGATCGCGCCACTTCGGTGACCGACTTTCATGCGCATCCTGTATTCTTCATCGGGAACGACGCCGTCCTTATCACACGCACTATAGGGCGAAGGCGGCTGCCGGTCTAAACCGTGATCTCGGTCAGGGGCCCGGCGCCCCGCGACCCGCGACATGGGCGAGGAGGGCTGCCGTCGCATATCCGTCGGCCGGCAGGCCTGCGCCGATCTGGTAACGGCGTACCGCCTCGCGCAGCTTGGGCCCGGCGCGGCCGTCTTTGGGCCCATCATAGTAGCCGGTCGCCGCGAGCCCGGTCTGGAGCGCCCGCAGTCCCGGCCCGTCGAGGCCCGCCGCCGCGGGCCAGGCCGCGGCCAGCGCGGGGCCGCCGCCGAGCCGATCCGCGAGATGGCCCACCGCCAGAGCGTAGGAATCGGACGTGTTGTAGCCCCGGATCACCTCGAAATTGTCGGTGATCAGGAAGGACGGTGCGCCCCGGCCCCCGGGCAGGAACAGGCTGGCGCGGCCGCGGGGGGGCAGCGGGTGGCCGTCGGCACGCCGGACGCCGCGCTCGGCGAAGGCGGCGAGGTCGCCGGTGTAGCGTGCCAGATCGAAATCGCCCGGCAACAGCACCTCGTAGCCCCACGAGAGCGCCGGATCCCAGCCGCGATCCTTCAGATAGGCCGCGATGGACGCCAGCGAATCGGTCGCGCTGGTCCAGATATCCCGCCGGCCGTCGCCGTCGAAATCGACCGCATGCGCCAGATAGGTCGAGGGCAGGAACTGGACTTGGCCCATGGCGCCCGCCCAGCTTCCGCTCATCCGCTCCGGGGTGACGTCGCCCCGTTGCAGGATGGTGAGCGCCGCGAGCAACTCGTCGCGGAACAGGCTGCCCCGGTGACCGGCCGCGGCCAGGGTCGCGAGGGCCCGGATGGTCGGGATCCCCCCCGCGCTGGCGCCAAAATCGGATTCGATCCCCCAGATGGCCAGGACCACCGGACCCGGCACCCCGGAGCGGCGCTCGATCGCTTCGAGCGGCCCGGCCAGGGCAGCCGCGCGTGCACTTCCCTTGGCGATCCGGCCGGCCGAGACGGTGCCGACCAGATAGTCCCAGACCGGGCGCACGAACTCGCTCTGGCGGCGGGTCCGGGCCAGGATGCCGGGATCCGGCGCCGTCACACCGCGGAACGCCGCGTTGAAGGTCTCCGCGTCGATGCCCCGGGCCGCGGCATCGGGGCGCAGGCCGTCGATGAAGGACCGGAAGGCACCCTCAGGGCGAGCGTCCGCCCCGGCACGCGTCGTTGCAGCTGCGAGGCCCAGGACGGCCGCGAGCAACCCCCTGCGCGACGGCATCCGCTCAGATCCGGTTGCGCTTCGACAGACGATCCTCCCAGGCGAGCGCCTGCGCCACGATGGTGTCGAGGTCGTCGTGGCGGGGCTGCCAGCCCAGCCGCGCGCGGATCTGCCCGGCCTCGGCCACGATCTGCGCCGGATCGCCGGCGCGGCGGGGACAGAGCCGCACCGGAAAGTCGCGGCCGGACTGCCGCTTCACCACCGCGATCACGTCGAGCACCGAGTAGCCGCGCCCGTAGCCGCAATTCAGCGTCAGGCTCTCGCCCCCCGACCGCAGGTGGTCGAGTGCCACCCGGTGCGCCTCGGCGAGGTCCGAGACCTGAATATAGTCGCGCAGGCACGAGCCGTCCGGCGTCGGGTAATCGGTCCCGTAGACGTCGAGCCGCTCGCGCTGGCCCAGGGCCGCCTGCGTCGCGACCTTGATCAGGTGCGTGGCGTTCGGTGTCGACTGGCCGGACCGGCCGCCCGGGTCGGCACCGGCGACGTTGAAATAGCGCAGGATCACGTAGGAGAAGCCGTGGGCCGCCGCCGCGTCGGCGATCATCCACTCGCTCATGAGCTTCGAGCGGCCGTAGGGGTTGATCGGCCTGAGCGGAAGGTCCTCGGGGACGGGTACGATCTCCGGCTCACCGTAGACGGCCGCCGTGGAGGAGAAGATCACGTGCCGCACGCCCGCCCGGACCGCGGCCTCGATCAGGGCGCGGGTCTTCACGGTATTGGCGAGATAATAGCCGAGGGGGTCCGCGACGGATTCGGGCACCACGATCTTGGCGGCGAAATGGGCGAGGGCGTCGATCCGGTGCTGCAGGATCGTCTGGGTGACAAGGGCCTGATCGGCGACGTCGCCCTGCACGAGCTTGACGCCCTCCGGAACCGCCCAGTCGAAGCCGGTGGAGAGATCGTCCAGAACGACGACCTCCTCGTGGCCGGCGTCGAGCAGGGCCAGAACCATGTGGCTGCCGATGTAGCCGGCGCCGCCCGTTACAAGGACCGCCATGTCATCCCCCCAAAAGCCGTCGCCAGTAAGCCTGCTTACGTGGTTGCAGACGGTATATTTACGGCAGGCTAACCCATACTATCCACATCGAGCCCTTGCGACGCGCCGCGTTAGCCTGTCTCACTGGCGCACCGGCCACCGGCGTGGGTGACGGGCTCGGCGCGGAGCGCGTCGAACCTGTCACCGTGAATCGTCGACCACGTCGTTCCATTCTGTCCTTGGGGTTACCGATCGATGAAACCGATCCGCAAGGCCGTCCTGCCCGTCGCGGGCCTGGGCACGCGCTTCCTGCCTGCGACCAAGGCGGTCCCGAAGGAGATGCTCACCGTCGTGGACCGGCCGGTGGTGCAGCACGTCGTCGACGAGGCAAGGGAAGCCGGCATCGAGCATTTCGTGTTCGTGACCGGACGCGGCAAGGCGGTCATCGAGGACCATTTCGACATCGCGTTCGAATTGGATCACACCCTGCAGGAACGCGGCAAGACCGCCGCTTATGAGGAGTTGAAGAAGGATCTGCCCCGGGCCGGGCAGACGAGCTTCACCCGCCAGCAGGCACCCCTCGGGCTCGGCCACGCAGTGTGGTGCGCCCGGGAGATCATCGGCGACGAGCCTTTCGCCGTTCTGCTTCCGGACATGCTGAGCCGCGGCTGCATGCAGCAGATGCTGGCGACCTACGAGCGCCACGGCGGCAACGTCATCGCGGTCGAGGAGGTGGCACCCGAGGAGACCCATCAGTACGGGATCGTGAGCGTCGGCGAGACCTACGGCCAGTCGTTCCAGATCACCGGCATGGTGGAGAAGCCCAAGCAGGGCACGGCGCCCTCGAACTTCATCATCTCCGGCCGCTACATCCTGCAGCCCGAAATCTTCGGGATCCTGGAGCACGGCAAGAAGGGCGCGGGCGGCGAGATCCAGCTGACCGATGCCATGATCGACCTGATGGAGACCCAGGATTTCTTCGGCCTGCACTACGAGGGCCGGACCTACGACACCGGCTCGAAGCTCGGCTTCCTCACCGCGAACCTCGCCTATGCGCTGGAGCGCAAGGATCTGGCCGGTCCGCTGAAGGCCGAGATCGCCAAGCTCCTCAAGGAGCACGGTTGAGCGGGGCACCGCCCCTGAGAAATTCCGGCCGATCGGTCCGGCTACGGTTCCCTGAGAGGACCGCTCGTTGACTGCCATGCAGCTATGCGTCGGATGCGGCGGCCGCCGCGATTTAGCCCTTGCGTCTTGTGCGGCGCACTTTATTTTGTGCGTTGCAGGATCGCGATGGCGTCGCGGTTCCGCAGCCCTTCTTGGGCGTTTCCTCCCTAGACTTCGGGCCGCTCCTTCGGGAGTGGCCTTTTTTGTTTTGGGGACCGCGGGCTCGCGGGATCGTCGCTATTCGGCGGCCATCCGGCGCGGCGCGAGATCACCCAGTCCAATCGCCACTTCGCCGATCACGGCGCGCAGCGCGTCCACAAGTCCGGGAAACCCGGAATTCATCACGAGGCTCGTCTCGTTCATGTAGAGCGCGCGATTGACCTCGATCTGGAGGGCGTGGCGTCCGAGGTTCGGCTCGCCGTAATGCTCGGTGATGAAGCCGCCCGCGTACGGCTTGTTGCGCACCACGTTGAAGCCGCGTGCCCGGAAGGCGCTGTCGAACCCGTCGATCAGCGCGGGGGCGCAGGCGGTCCCGAACCGGTCGCCGAGCACGACATCGGCCTTCATCTCCGTATCGCGCCCCAGGCTCGATGACGGCATGGAATGGCAGTCGATGAGCACACAATGGCCATGGCGCTGGGTGGTGCGCTGGATGAGGCCGCGCAGGATCCGGTGATACGGCTTGTACAGGCCCTCGATCCGCGCGGTCGCCTCCTCGACCGGCAACCTCCGGGCGTAGATCTCCTGTCCGTCGGCGACGACACGCGGAACCGTCCCGAGCCCTCCGGCGACGCGCATCGAACGCGTGTTGGCGAAGGCCGGCAGCCGCCCGTCGAACATGCGCGGGTCGAGCTCGAACGGCTCGCGGTTCACGTCCAGGAACGCCCGGGGAAAGTTCGCCCGCAGCAGCGGCGCGCCGAGCTCGACCACGGGCGCGAACAGGCGCTCGACATGCGCGTCCTCCGACCGGCGCAGGGTCAGGGCATCGAGACGCGACGCGGCGATGAAATGCGGGGGGTAGACGGACCCGGAATGACCGGTATTGAACACGAACGGAAGGGTGTGCGCCGCGGGTTCGTCGACCGCATAGGGCGGGGCGAATCCGAAGGCGTCTGGCTTTACCGATTCGGGAGCGCTCATCGATGCGTGGACAACCCGGCGACGGAACAGGCACGGCAAGCGCGCAGTGTGGTGTGCGTTCGCCCGCCTGTCCACTCCGCGGCGGCGGTCGACGGTGCCGTTCGAGGGATTCCGAACGCACCCTGCGGCGATGATCCTAACACCTTGTTTACCATCGCCTCCCTTTATGGGATCAACACCCTGACACGAAGGCGCGGATCCGGCCGATGAAAATCCTGCTGGCGGAAGACGACAACGACATGCGCCGGTTCCTCGCCAAGGCGCTCCAGAACGCGGGCTACGACGTCCTGTCCTTCGACAACGGCCTCTCTGCGTACAATCGCCTGCGCGAGGAGCCGTTCGAGCTCCTGCTGACCGACATCGTGATGCCCGAGATGGACGGGATCGAGCTGGCGCGGCGCGCCACCGAACTCGACCCCGATATCAAGGTGATGTTCATCACCGGCTTCGCGGCGGTCGCGCTCAACCCGGATTCCAAGGCACCGAAGGATGCGAAGGTCCTCTCGAAGCCGTTCCACCTGCGCGATCTGGTCAACGAGGTCGAGAAGCTGCTCGCCGCCTGAGCGCCTTCGCGTCGACCCGGGTTCCGGTGGTTACAGGTAAGCCTGTGACCCCGCGGGCATAGGCAATTCGCTCTTCGCGCCCCAATATGGTGGGGGATCACGCGCGGAACGTCGAAGGCCATGCAGCCGGTCACCATCTACACCACAGCGTGGTGCCCCTATTGTTCGGCGGCCAAGAGCCTGCTGAAGGAGAAGGGTGCCGCCTTCCAGGAGATCGACGTCGAGCGCGTGCAGGGCTCCCGCGCCGCCATGGTCGAGAAGGCAGGCGGCCGCACCAGCGTCCCGCAGATCTTCGTGGGTGCCACGCATGTCGGCGGCTGCGACGACCTCTACGCGCTGGAACGGGCCGGCACGCTCGACCGCCTCCTGAAAGACACCGCCGATGCCTGAGGCCCGCTTCACGGCCGCCTGCGTGCAGATGCGTTCGGGTCGGGACCCGGCCGCGAACCGCGATGCGGCCGTGGCGGGCGTGCGCGCGGCGGCGGCCCGGGGGGCCGCCTACGTGCAGACCCCGGAAATGACCTCGCTGGTGGAGCGCAACCGGGAGCGGCTGTTCGCGCATGTCACCACGGAGGACCGCGATCCGACGCTCGCGGCCCTGCGCGAGGCCGCCCGGGAGACCGGCACGGTGGTGCAGGTCGGGTCCATCGCGGTGCGGGCGGGCGACCGGATCGCCAATCGGGCGTACCTGATCGACGCCGATGGCGCGATCCTGGCTGCCTACGACAAGCTCCACCTGTTCGATGTCGATTTGCCGAGCGGCGAACGCTGGCGGGAATCGGCGACCTATACCGGCGGTACCTGTGCGGTGGTCGCCGCCACGCCCCTGGCCGCGATCGGCCTGACGATCTGCTACGATATCCGCTTCCCCGGCCTGTACCGGGCGCTCGCCGAGGCGGGCGCCGAGGTGCTGACCGCACCGGCCTGCTTCACCCGCCAAACCGGTGCGGCCCATTGGCACATCCTGCAAAGGGCGCGGGCGATCGAGACCGGGGCCTTCGTGATCTCGGCGGCCCAGGGCGGCGTCCACGAGGACGGACGCGAGACCTTCGGCCATTCGCTGATCGTCGATCCCTGGGGCCGGGTCTTAGCCGATGCCGGCGGCGACGAACCCGGGATCATCCTGGCCGAGATCGACCTGGCCCAGGTGGCAGACGCCCGGGCCCGGATCCCGTCCCTGCAGCACGGACGCGCCTTCACCGTCGAACGGATCGGCCGTCCGGTCGTGCCGGCACAATAGGCACCGCGAAAAGCGACAGTATGATCCGGTACAGTCTCGTCTGCGAGGCGGGGCACGGCTTCGAGAGCTGGTTCCCGTCCTCCGATTCCTACGACATGCAGGTTGCCCGCGGGTTCGTGTCCTGCCCGGTCTGCGACAGCGCCTCGGTCAGCAAGGCCTTGATGGTGCCGAGCATCGCGCGCAGCGACCGCGGCGCCTCCGTGCCCCCGGCGCCGGTCGTCGAGGCGCCAACGACCCTGATCGCCGAACCCGAACGGCAGGTGCGGGCGATGTTGCGGGCCCTGCGGGAGCAGGTCGTGGCGAGTTCCGAGCATGTCGGCACGCGCTTCCCCGAGGAGGCGCGCCGGATCCATTACGGTGAGGCGGAGGGCCGCTCGATCTACGGGGAGGCGAGCCCCGCCGAGGCGCGCGCCCTCATCGAAGAGGGGATCGAGGTGGCCGCACTCCCGATCCTGCCGGACGACCGCAACTAGGCGATCATCCCGACCAGGGGCCTTCAGCGGGAGGCGCGGCGCCGGGGCCGGCCGCCCCGCAGCGGGTCAGGGTCGCGCCGCGGCCGTTCCGGCCAGCGAGGCCAGCGCGAAGGCCACGAGGGCGTTCCAGCCGGCCAATGAGAGCCCGAACACGCGCAGGGCGGCCACCGAGCAATCCACCACCTTGGTCGATTGCAGGGCATTGAGAAAATCCCCGACCTGTCCGGGGTTGGCCCCCGTGCCGCCGCCGCAATCGGTCGGTCCGGGCCAGAAGCCCCATTCCGCGCCCGCGTGATAGACGCCGATCCCGGCCCCGTAGAGCAGGCCGAGGGCCGCGAGCCCGAGGGCAATCCGGGCAAGCCGCTCCGGCACGAACAGGGCGATCACGCCCAGCGGCAGGGCCGCGTAGTAGGGCAGGCGCTCCGTGAGGCAGAGCTTGCACGGGGCGTAGCCGTATCCGTACTGCATCACCAGCACGGCACAGAGCGTCAGGGCGGAGAGGATCGCCAGCCACAGGCCGGCGGTCTTGAGACGAAGCGCAGCGGCCGTGTTCATCGCTACAGGATCACCTTGAACAGCAGGAAACCGAGGACGACCAGCGCCACGGAGATCGCCACCACGACGTTGAGGTGCCGGTCGAGGACGCCGCGGATCTGCACCCCGTAACGCCTGAGCAGACCGGCCAGGATGAAGAACCGGGCGCCCCGGGTGATGATCGACAGCACTGTGAACCAGAACAGGCTGTAATGGGCGAAGCCCGACGTGATCGTGACGAGCTTGTAGGGGATCGGCGTCAGCCCCTTCAGCAGGATTACCCAGTGGCCGTACCGGGCATAGGATTCCTGGAAGGTCGCCGCCGAGTTCTGCAATCCGTAGAGCCGGATCAGCCATTCCCCGACCGAGTCGAACAGAAGTGCCCCGATGGCGTAGCCGACGAGGCCGCCGAGGACCGAGGCGACGGTCGCGATGGTGGCGTAAAGCCAGACCCGGTCCGGGCGGCTCACCGCCATCGGCACCAGCATCGCGTCCGGCGGCACGGGGAAGAACGAACTTTCCGCGAAGGCCACGGCGCCGAGCGCGTAGGGCGCGGAGGGCCTGACACTGAGGGCCAGGATCCACGCGTAGAGCCGGCGGAGCATTCGGTGTCCCGGATCGAGGTATCGGCCGCCCTTTGAGCATAGGCGCTGCGCCTTGGCCAGATCGCGGCGACGCGCGAAAAATACGCTTGGCCGCCGCCGCCGACCTGTGCGAAGAGCGCCGGGCAGGCGGGTATGGCGGAACTGGTAGACGCGGGCGACTCAAAATCGCCAGCCGCAAGGCGTGGGGGTTCGATTCCCTCTACCCGCACCAAAGCCGCGGCCCGCGCCGGCATCGATCACCGCGCCCGTGACAGCCGTTAAGGGCAGACGGTCGCGCTGACGCCGGCCTGGGCGTTCCCTATCTTGGTCGAGATGCGGCTCTGCGGGCCGCTCCTCGAACAGGGCGATGCCGTGAGTGAGCCTCGGAGCGTGGCGATCCTGGGCGCCGGCATGGCGGGGGCGGCGGCGGCACGCGGGCTCGCGGAGGCCGGGCTGAGCGTCGCAGTGTTCGACAAGGGGCGCGCGGTCGGAGGCCGGATGGCGACCCGGCGATGCGGGTCGCTACAGTTCGACCACGGGGCCCAGTTCATGCGGGCCCACGGGGCCGCCTTCGCGGCGCGGCTGGCGGAGTGGGAGCAACGGGGAATCGTCGCGCCCTGGGCGGGTGCCGCGCGCTGGGTCGGAATCCCCGATATGACCGCTCCGGTCCGCGCGCTCCTGGCGGGGCTTCCCGTAGCGAGCGGCGTCACCATCACGCGGGTCCGCCGGACCGGAGCCGGCTGGCACCTCGACACCGCCACGGGGACGACCCACGGCCCGTTCGACGCCGTCGCGCTCACCTGTCCCGCGCCGCAGGTGAAGGCCCTGCTCGACGCGTCCGGCTTCGCGCTGCCAAACATTGAGGCCGCGACCTACGCACCGTGCTGGTCGCTGATGGTGGCGGCCCCGGGCGCGGCATCCGAGGCGCTGATCGAACCCCGGGAAGATCCGGTCGGTCTGATCGCCCTCGACTCGTCGAAGCCGGGCCGGCCCGGGGGGCTGCGCCTCACGATCCACGCGACGGCGGCCTGGTCGCGGGTCCACCTCGAGGAGCCGCACGAGACGATCGTCGCGGCGCTGCTCGCCGGCGCGGAGCGCCACCTCGGCATCGTCCTGCATCCGACCCATGCGGAGGCCCATCGCTGGCGCTACGCGCAGGTGGACCATCCCCTCGGGGTGCCGAGCCTGTACGATCCGGCCCTGCGGCTCGGGGCGGCCGGCGACTGGTGCCTCGGGGGGCGGATCGAAGCCGCCTACGACAGCGGCGCGGCGCTCGCCGGTTCCATCCTGGCCGATCTCGGCACGGCCGCATGATCCCGCCGATCGCGTTCCATCCCGCCTACGAGGCGAGCCTGCCCGCCGGCCATCGCTTTCCGATGCGGAAATACGGTTTGCTCGCCGAAACGCTGATCGCCCGGGGACTCGCGCCGCTCGGCTTCGTCACGCCGGAACCGGCCTCCGCCGATATCCTCGTCCGCGCCCACGACCCCGCCTATGTGGAGGCGGTCCTGACCGGCACCGTGAGCCGTGAGGTCGAGCGGGCGATCGGCCTGCCCATCGACGCCGCGGTGGTCCGGCGCTCGCGCAGCTCCGTGGGCGGGACCCTGCTGGCGGCGCGCCTCGCCCTCGCCGAGGGTCTCGCCGGAAGTGCCGCCGGCGGCAGCCACCATGCCCGCCGCGAGCAGGGGGCGGGCTTCTGCGTGCTGAATGACGTCGCGGTGGCGGCGCGCACGCTCCAGGCCGAGGGGCTGGTGCGGCGCGCTCTGGTCGTCGACCTCGACGTCCATCAGGGCGACGGCACCGCGGATTGCCTCGCCCTGTGTCCGGACCTGTTCACGCTCTCGATCCACTGCGAGAACAATTACCCGTCCCGGAAGATCGCCGGCGATCTCGATATCGGCCTCCCGGACCGGCTGGGGGATGAGGGCTACCTCGACGTGCTGCGCGCGCGCCTGCCGCACCTGCTCGACGCGCTCGCGCCGGATCTCGTGTTCTACAACGCCGGCGTTGATCCGCACCGGGACGACCGTCTGGGCCGGCTCTGCCTCACGGATGCGGGCCTGTTCGCGCGGGACCGCTTCGTCGTGGCGCAGGCCCGTACCCGTGGGATCCCGCTCGTGGCGGTGATCGGCGGCGGATACGCCACCGACGTGGACGCCCTGGCGCATCGGCACAGCCTGGTCTTCGAGGCGCTGGCCGCGGAGGCCGCGACGGAGCCGGCACCCGCCCCGGCCCGGGGCCGTACCGGCGCATGATGCACCGCCGCATCAGGGTCCGTCGAATGGAGCCGAAGCTTCGCCCTGGTAAGGTTTGCGCAAGCCCCACGTCCCAGGTTTCGAGGCGCGCGGATGTCTCCTGCGAGGCGTCCGCGACTCGTATCCTGTCGCCGTTGAGGTTGAGCCATGCTGGCGCGGGTCTGGGATATCGTGAAGGCGACGCTGGCGGTGGCGGCCCTGATCGCCGCGGCACTCGTCTCGGCCGACAAGCTCGACCGGCAGCGGGCGCAGCCGATCGTCGGCGTGGCGGCGGGCGATCCCGTGGCCACGGGTGCGATCACGCCGGCCCTGCGCCCTTGAGCGGCAGGTCCCGATCCGGACCGCGGCTCACCAGCCGTTGATGCGCGGCCAGACCGCGCCCGTCAGATGGCCGCCCGCGATCTCGTGGTAACGATCATGCTGGGCGCCGGTGGCGCAGGCGTGGTTCGGCAGGATGCGCAGGCGCGCGCCGACCGGCAGGTCGGGCAGGGCGGCCGCAGAGCCCGTCCGGACGGCCAGGATGCCGTGCTCCTGGTTGGCATCCCGGACGATCAGGTCCGGATAGGGGCGGCCGGCGCGGTCGCAGGCGACGCCGTAGCCCTGGTCGACCGCCTGCCGGGCCGTGCCCCGGTCCCGCGACAGCGCCATCCAGCCGGCATCGGTGATGATCCAGCCCTTCTCCCGCTGGTGGCCGATCACCGTCGTCAGGACGGTGAGGGCGATGTCGTCCACCGCGCAGGAGCCGACGCCGGCCTGGAACAGGTCGCCGATCATAAAGACGCCGGCGCGGACCTCCGTGATGCCGTCCAGTCGATGCGCATAGCGCGCGGTCGGCGTTGAGCCGACGCTGACCACCGGGCAGGGCAGGCCGGCGTCCCGCAGCGTCGCGGCCGCCGTCACCGCGGCCGTGCGCTCGGCCTCCGCGGCCGCCCGCAGCGCACCCGGGTCGCTCAGCCCGTAGCTGTCGCCCGCGTGCAGCAGCACCCCGCGCAGGCTGGCGCCCTCGGCGAGGACGCGTCCGATCGCGACGAGCCGCGCGGAATCCTGCGGCGTCACCCCGGAGCGATGTCCGTCCGCGTCGACTTCGATCAGCACCGGCAGCCGGTCCCCATTGCGGCGGCTCCAGTCCGCCACGGCCTGCGTCTGCTCCACCGAATCGAGGATGATCGCCAGATCGGTCTGCCACGCCCGGCGGATCCGCCCGACGCGCTCCAGCTTCTGCGGAGCGATCCCCACCCCGTAGATCAGATCCCGGACGCCGCCCTCGGCGAAGTATTCCGCCTCGCGCAGGGTCGAGACCGTCGCGGGCCCGGCCTCGGACGCCATGGCGATCCGGGCCACGTCGCGGGATTTCGCGGTCTTGAGATGCGGCCGCAGGACCACGCCGAGCCCGTCGAGCCGCGCGCGCATGGCGGCCACGTTGGCCTTCAGCCGGTCGCTATCGAGCAGAAGGCAGGGGGTCTCCAGGGCGTCGAGCCCACCGCTCTCCTCTACCATCGGCCCGCTCCTGCCTGTCCGCGATGCTTCACGCTTCGCAAGGAAATTATCGTTCGGTCCACGGAAGGGACAGCCAAGGGCGCCGCCTCGCCCGCAGAGGCTTGCGAGTTCACGCATCGCTGCCGGATGCGGGCCACGGTCGGGCCCACACGCGTCTCCCTACCTCACACAGGGGGAAGGGAGGGCCCGCGGCAGTTCTGGACAGACATACCCGTCGGCTGAGCGATGAATCAAATGGTCACGGTGCGCGCCCAGCGTCCTGAGGGCGTATAGCTGCTCCGCGGATGGAAACGCCGCTACCCGGCCCTCCGCAGGGCATCCACGAAGGCCGCCGCGTCGCGCGCGATATCGGCCGCATCCTTGCCGGGGCGATAGAGATTCGAGCCGAGACCGAAGCCGTCGGCGCTGGCCGCACGCCAGCCGGCGATCCCGTCCGGCGTGACGCCGCCGACGGCGAGCACCCGCGTCCCGGAGGGAAGCACGGCCCGGTGCGCCCTCAGCGCCGCCGGCGAGGCGACGTCCGCCGGGAACAGCTTGAGCGCGGTCGCGCCGGCGGCAAGCGCCGCGAAGGCCTCGGTGGGCGTCTGGTAGCCGGGCAGGGAGACGAGCCCGAGGGCGCAGGTCGCGCCGATCACGGTTGCATCCGTGTTGGGCGAGACCACGAGGCTCCCGCCCGCGGCGCCGATTGCCGCGACCTGCGCCGGGTCCAGCACGGTGCCGGCCCCCACGAGGGCGCGCCCGGAGAGGCGCTCGGCGAGGATCGCGATGCTGCGCAGGGGATCCGGGGAGTTGAGCGGCACCTCGATCAGGGTGAACCCGGCCCCCACCAGGGCCTCGCCCACCGCCGGCGCCTCCCCGGGCGTCAGCCCGCGCAGGATCGCCACCAGCGGGCAGGCCGCGAAGGCCGCCTCGAATCGGTCGAGGATGGTCATGCGCTCAGGCTCCAGATGGCGTGGACGCCGGCCGTGATCGAACCCTCCGGCACGATGACGGGGGTCCCGCCCATCTCGGTCACCGCGACCGCGTAGAGGGCGCTCAATCGACCGCCGCCCAGCAGATGGACCGGACGGCGCCCCAGATCGTCCCGGGTCGCCACATCCGCCCCGATCAGCACGCCGCTGGCGTAGGCGGCGGCCTCGGACCGGGGAAGCCGGTCGAGGAGCAGGCCGGCCCGGACCTCGAACAGGGTTGCGGCGATGTTGGAGGACGCGATCCCGCGACGCAGCCCGCGCCGGAACGGGGCGCCGTCCGAGACCACCCCGTCGAGAAGGCCCGCCATGATGCCGTGGGACCGAAGCAGCGCGAAGAGCTCGCCGGTCATCACCGTGGTGAAGGTCGTGATCGCGCCGTCGACGGTCTCGACCCATTTGTTGTGCGTGCCAGGCTGGCAGAACAGCGCCGTCGGCGGCGCCCCACCCGCTCGGATCGCCCCGAGAACCTGGATCTCCTCGCCGCGCATCACGTTGGGCCTCCGGCCGTCCCGCAGGGCAACGCCGGGCACGATGCGCACGCCCGGCGCGACGTCCCGGCAGGCGTCGGCGAGGCGCTCCAGGGTGGCGGGGGCATCGACATAGGGGGCCTCACACCAGCCCCGGCTGGACCCCACCATCCCGGCGGCGATGACCGGCCCGGCGCCGAAGCGCGCGCGCAGGGCGGTGATCTCGGCCGGTTAATCCTCCGGGCCGAGGGCGAGGACACCGCGGTCATCCTGCGCTGACGCGATCACCGCGCCGTCGGACGCCATCGCGTAGGCGCGCCGGTTGGTCGTGCCCCAATCAACGGCGATATAGGCCGCGCGATCGACCATGCTTCCCCCCGGCGGCGAATTTGTCTGAGTTAAGTCGAAGCCTATGGGCGGTCAAGCGCGGGCGGATCCGGAGGCCGGCGGTGAATAACGGATATCACCGGCCGGGGATTGTCCCGTCGCGCCGAGCGTTTGCGATGGACGGAAGCCGGGCGGTTCGGCGATATGGCGGCAAGAATCGAAAATCGGGAGGGAAGCGCTTGGCACGGGACGTGATCCTGGCGACCGATGGCCTGACGATGGAATTCCGCGGGTTCCGGGCCGTCAACGGCGTGGCGCTGCAGGTCGAGCGCGGGACGATACACGCGCTCATCGGGCCGAACGGGGCCGGCAAGACCACGTGCTTCAACCTGCTGACCAAGTTCCTCATCCCGACCGCCGGCACGATCCGCTACAAGGACCGCGACATCACCGGCATGAAGGCCGCCGATGTCGCCCGGCTCGGCCTCGTCCGCTCGTTCCAGATCTCGGCGGTCTTTCCCCACCTGACCGTGACGGAGAATGTCCGCATCGCCCTGCAGCGCCGCCGGCGCGGCGATTCCTTCGACTTCTGGCGGCCGGAGAAGGTGCTGCGGGCGCTCGACGGCGAGGCGCTGGCCCTGGTCGAGGCCGTGGGCCTCTCGGACTTCGCCGACGTGCTGGCGGTGGAACTCTCCTACGGCCGCAAGCGGGCCCTGGAGATCGCCACCACGCTCGCCCTCGATCCGGAGATGCTGCTCCTCGACGAGCCCATGGCCGGCATGGGCCACGAGGACGTGGACCGGACGGCCCAGCTGATCCGCCGGGTCTCCAAGGACCGGACCATCCTGATGGTGGAACACAACCTGTCGGTGGTGGCGTCCCTGTCGGACCGGATCACCGTCCTGGCCCGCGGCCAGGTTCTGGCCGAGGGCGATTACGCCACCGTGTCGAAGGATCCGCGCGTGATCGAAGCCTATATCGGGGCCGGACATGCCTGAGACGGCGCTGAAGCCACCCGCTCCGGCCGCGGCGACCGACACCCTCCTCACCGTCCGCGGGCTGGAGGGCTGGTACGGCGAGAGCCACGTGCTCCACGGCATCGATCTCGACGTCCGGGTGGGCGAGGTGATCACGCTGCTCGGCCGCAACGGCGCCGGCAAGACCACGACGCTCCGGGCGATCATCGGGATCCTCGGCAAGCGCGCGGGCTCGATCGTCTATGACGGCGTCGAGACCATCCGGATGGCGTCACGCAACATCGCCCGGCTCGGCCTCGGCTACGTCCCGGAGGAGCGCGGCATCTTCGCGAGCCTCACGGTCCACGAGAACCTGATGCTGCCGCCCCGGGTCAAGCCGGGCGGCATGACGGTGGCCGAGATCCACACCCTGTTCCCGAACCTGAAGGAGCGCGCCGGCAGCCAGGGCACGAAGCTGTCCGGCGGCGAGCAGCAGATGCTGGCGATCGGGCGCATCCTGCGCACCGGCGCCAAGCTGATCCTGCTGGACGAGCCCACGGAGGGTCTCGCGCCGGTCATCATCCAGCAGATCGGCCGGACCATCCAGCATTTGAAAGCCCAGGGCTACACGATCGTGCTGGTGGAGCAGAACTTCCGGTTCGCCCAGACCCTGGCGGACCGTCATTTCGTGATCGAGCAGGGCCGGGTCATCGATATGATCCCCAATGCCGAACTTGACGCCAATATCGACAAGCTTCACGCCTATCTGGGCGTCTGAAGCCTGCAAGCAAAACCGTGGAGGCGCCGGCCTGCGGCGCTCCGAATACATGGCCGACACAGAAGCGTGCCGCGCCGCAGGAGGATGAGAACGCCATGTTCGGACGCATCGCCCGGCCCGTGAGCCTCGCCGCCCTCGCCGGTGCCCTGACGCTGGGGAGCGCCGCCGCCCAGACGCCGGTGAAGATCGGCATCCTCGGCGACCGCTCGGGCGCCTATTCGGACATCAGCGGCGAGGGCTCGGTCGTGGCGGCGAAGCTCGCCGTCGAGGACTTCAAGCCGGAGCAGCACGGGCTCAAGGTCGAGATCGTCTCGGCCGACCACCAGAACAAGCCGGATGTCGGCGCGGGCATCGCCCGGCAATGGTACGACCGCGACGGCGTCGACATGATCACCGACGGGGTGACCTCCTCGGTGGCGCTGGCGATCAGCCAGGTCACCAAGGAGAAGAACAAGGTCTTCATCGACACCGGCGCCGGCACCGCCGACCTCACCGGCCCGCAATGCACGCCGAACACGATCCACTGGGTCTACGACACGGTGGCGCTCGCCAACGGCACCGGCGGCGCCATGGTCAAGCGCGGCGGCAGCACGTGGTTCTTCCTCACCGCCGACTACGTCTTCGGCCAGACGCTCCAGCGCGACACCAGCGCGGTGGTCACGAAAAGTGGCGGCAAGGTCGTCGGCTCGGTGAAGACGCCGTTCCCGACCTCGGATTTCTCGTCGTTCCTGCTCCAGGCCCAGGGCTCGGGCGCCAAGGTGATCGGCCTGGCCAATGCCGGCACCGACACGATCAATTCGATCAAGCAGGCCGGCGAGTTCGGCATCACCGAGGGCGGGCAGGCTCTGGCCGGCCTCCTGGTGTTCTCCTCCGACGTGCACTCGCTCGGCACCAAGGTCGCGCAGGGGCTGGTGCTCACCGAGCCGTTCTACTGGGACCTGAACGACCGGACCCGCGCCTTCTCCGACCGCTTCGCCAAGCAGATGAAGGGCGGCTCGAAGCCCACCGCCAACCATGCCGGCGTCTACTCGGACGTGCTCCATTACCTGAAGGCGGTGGCCGAGCTGAAGTCGACCGCCGACGGCGCCGCCACGGTCGCCAAGATGAAGGCGATGCCCACCGACGATCCGCTGTTCGGCAAGGGCGTCGTCCGGGCGGACGGGCGCAAGATCCACGACATGTACCTGTTCGAGGTCAAGAAGCCCGCCGAGTCCAAGGGCGAGTGGGACCTCTACAAGACGCTCGAGACCATCCCCGGCGATCAGGTCTTCCGTCCGCTCAACGAGGGCAACTGCCCCCTCGTGAAGGGTTGAGGCACGGTCGCGGCGCGGAGGGGAGCCCATGACGACGATCTTCGGCGTTCCGATGCAGGCCCTGTTCGGGCAATTGCTCCTCGGCCTGATCAACGGCTCGTTCTACGCGATCCTGTCGCTGGGGCTGGCGATCATCTTCGGGCTCCTGAACATCATCAACTTCGCCCACGGCGCGCTCTACATGATGGGCGCGTTCGTGGCCTGGATGCTGCTCACCTACGTGGGCTTGGGCTACTGGTGGGCGCTGGGGTTGGCGCCCCTGGTGGTGGGTGCCTTCGGCATCGTTCTGGAGCGCGTGCTGATCGCCCGGCTCTACAAGCTCGACCACCTTTACGGCCTGCTCCTGACCTTCGGCCTCGCGCTGATCATCCAGGGCCTGTTCCGCAACCAGTACGGCGTCTCGGGCCTCCCCTACGCGATCCCGCCCGAACTCTCGGGCGGCCAGCGCCTGCCGTTCATGTTCCTGCCGAACTACCGGGCCTGGGTGGTCGCCGCCTCGCTCACCGTCTGCATCGCCACCTGGCTCGTCATCGAGAAGACCAAGCTCGGCGCCTATCTCCGCGCCGCCACCGAGAACCCGACCCTGGTCCAGGCCTTCGGGGTGAACGTGCCGCTGTTCCTGACCCTGACCTACGGGTTCGGCGTCGCCCTTGCCGGTTTCGCCGGGGTGCTCGCAGCACCGATCTACTCGGTCAATCCGAACATGGGCGCCGACATCATCATCGTGGTCTTCGCCGTGGTGGTGATCGGCGGCATGGGCTCGATCATCGGCTCGGTGATCACCGGCTTCGCCCTCGGTCTGGCCGAGGGGCTGACCAAGGTGTTCTATCCGGAGGCGTCAGCCACCGTGATCTTCGTGATCATGGTGCTGGTGCTGCTCGTCAAACCCGCCGGCCTGTTCGGACGCACGGCCTGACCGCGAACCGAGGCTCCACCCATGGCCGACACCGCCGCCATCGACGCCCCCCCGATCGCCGCCGCGCTGCCGGTGCGCCGGGACGACAAGGCGCTCCATCGCCTGATCTTCGTGGGCATCGCCCTGCTGCTGATCGCGGCGCCGATGCTGCTGTATCCGGTCTACCTGATGAAGGTGCTGTGCTTCGCGCTGTTCGCGCTGGCCTTCAACCTGCTGCTTGGCTACGGCGGCCTGCTCTCCTTCGGCCACGCCGCCTATTTCGGCATGGCGAGCTATCTCTGCGCCTATACGGCCAAGAGCCTCGGCTTCACGCCGGAATTGGCGATCCTGTCGGGCACCGCCACGGCGGCGCTGCTCGGGCTCGTCTTCGGTTCGCTGGCGATCCGGCGGCAGGGCATCTACTTCTCGATGATCACACTGGCGCTCGCCCAGATGGCGTTCTTCTTCGCGCTCCAGGCGAAGTTCACCGGCGGCGAGGACGGCATCCAGGCGGTGCCCCGGGGCAATCTGTTCGGAATGATCAGCCTCGCGGACGACCGGGCGATGTACGGCCTCGTCTGCGTGATCTTCATGGCCGGGATGCTGCTGATCTACCGCATCGTCCACTCGCCCTTCGGGCAGGTGCTGAAGGCGATCCGCGACAACGAGCCGAGGGCGATCTCCCTGGGTTACCGGGCCAACCAGTACAAGCTCGCGGTGTTCGTGCTCTCGGCGACGCTGGCGGGGCTCGCGGGCTCCACCAAGGCGATCGTCTTCCAGCTCGCGTCGCTGACCGACATCCACTGGTCGATGTCGGGGGAGGTGGTGCTGATGACCCTGGTGGGCGGCATGGGCACGGTGTTCGGGCCGATCGTCGGCGCCTTGGTGATCGTCACCATGGAGACCTACCTCGCCCAGTTCGGCGCCTGGGTGACGATCATTCAGGGCTGCGTGTTCGTGCTCTGCGTCCTGCTGTTCCGGGAGGGGATCGTCGGCCTGATCGCCCGGGTCACGCGCAGGCCGCTCTGACCATGCCCGTGGTGACGGTTCGTTAACCAAGAACGGCACAACCTGCAGTTCCAAAGCTGTCAGGTTCGCCATCATGAAGGCCCGCTCCCTGAGCATCGACGATCCGGCACTCGATTGCCCGATCCCGCCTGAGACGGTCGGACGCCTGATCAAGGCGGATCCGGACGGCGCCGCCTCCCTCCTCGACGGTATCTCCGAGGCGACCCGGGCCCGTCTGGCGGTCTGGCTCTACGGCCGCAGCCACACGCACGAGATCGGCGTCCGGGTGGCGGCGACCTGCGACGGGGCGACCCTGCGCCGGGCGGCCGGCATCGTCGGCAACGCCCTCTACGACCTGTCCCGGCGCCCCTACGCGGCGCCGAGCCACGGGACGCGGGCCGGCACGGGCCGCATCACCCTGGGCGGGGCGCAAAGGCGCGCCTGAGCGCCGCCGTCGCGGATCGGGGCTGCCACGCGTCGAACGTCGGCAGCCGCCTTCCGGGACGATGCGCCAGGGTCTATTCTCGCGGCCGATGTCCACCCCCGCACCCTCCGTCCGACGCCTCGACCCCGTGCTCGTCGACCGCATCGCGGCGGGCGAGGTGGTGGAGCGCCCGGCCTCGGCCGTGAAGGAACTGGTCGAGAACGCCATCGACGCCGGCGCCCGCGCCATCGAGGTCACCGTGGAGGCGGGGGGCCGCCGGCTGATCCGGGTGGTCGACGACGGCCGCGGCATGAGCCCGGACGACCTCGAGCTCGCCGTCGAGCGCCACGCCACCTCCAAGCTCCCCGGCGGCGATCTCACGGCGATCGACACGCTGGGCTTCCGCGGCGAGGCGCTGCCGTCGATCGGCGCGGTGTCGCGGCTGACCCTCGTCACCCGGACCCCGGAGGCCGAGGCGGGGGCGAGCCTGACCGTGGCGGCGGGCCTCAAGGGTCCGGTCCGCCCGGCGCCGGCGCAACGCGGCACGCGGATCGAGGTGACCGAGCTGTTCGCCGCGACCCCGGCCCGGCTGAAATTCCTGAAATCCGACCGGGCCGAGAACGCCGCCATCGCCGAGAGTTTGCGGCGGCTCGCCGTGACGCAGCCCGGCATCCGCTTCACCCTCCGGGCCGATGCCGGCCAGCCCCTGGTGCTGCCGGCCGAGACCGGGCCGGAGGCAGAGCTGCGCCGCCTCGCCGCGGTACTGGGGCCGAATTTCGCCGCCAACGCCCTGCCGGTCTCGCTGGCCCGGGAGGGTTTTTCGGTGACCGGCCATGTCGGCCTGCCGACCTATCACCGGGGGGCGGCCACCCACATCCACCTCGCGGTCAACGGCCGCCCGGTCCGCGACCGGCTGCTGCTCGGGGCGGTGCGCGGCGCCTACGCCGACACCCTGGCGTCCGATCGCCACCCGGTGCTCGGCCTCGCCATCCTGTGCGATCCCGAGCATGTCGACGTGAACGTCCACCCGGCCAAGACCGAGGTCCGCTTCCGCGAGCCGGGCCTCGTGCGGGCCCTGGTGGTGAGCGCGATCCACGACGCCCTGCGCCGCGGCGGCGTCCGCTCGGCCACGACTGGCGCGGCCCGGACCCTCGACGCTCTGCGCCCGGCCGGTCCGGGCCTGGCGATCCATACGGGCGCAGCCGTGCCGAGCCTGTTCCAGCCGTCGCGTCCGAGCCCCTTCGCGGTCGGCGCACCCTCGGTGGCGGCGCCGCCGGGCTACCAGCGGTCGGATTCCTGGAGGCCGGCGCCGGTTCCGGACGCGGCGGCCTTCGACCCGATCGGGGAGGGTGGCTTCGGCGAGGCGGCCCAGGCCGTGTTCGAGCGGCCCGGATCGATGTCCGACGCGGCGGCCCCGCCGCAGGCGGATGTCCGCCCCCTCGCCGAGGCTGCCGAGGCGCTGGACCATCCGCTCGGGGCGGCGCGGGCGCAGATCCACGAGACCTACATCCTCGCCCAGACCCGCGACGGCCTCGTGATCGTCGATCAGCACGCCGCCCACGAGCGCCTCGTCTACGAGCGGATGAAGGCCGAGCGCGCCGCTGGCGGCATCGCCCGCCAGGGCCTGCTCATCCCCGACGTGGTCGAGATGAGCCCGGACGAGGCCGACCGGCTGGTCGCCGCCGCGCCCGACCTCGACCGGCTCGGCCTCGCCGTCGAGGCGTTCGGGCCCGGCGCCGTGCTGGTGCGCGAGGTGCCGGCCGCGCTCGTCAGCGCCTCGGTGCGCGATCTCGTGACCGACATCCTCGACGCCCTCGCATCGAGCGGCGACGAGGAGGGGGGCGCCCCCGCCGCGGAGGGCGGCCCGCTGGGGCGCCGCCTCGACGCGGTCCTGTCGCGGATGAGCTGCCACGGCTCGGTCCGCGCTGGCCGCCGCCTGCGGCCCGAGGAGATGAACGCGCTCCTGCGCGCCATGGAGGCGACGCCGAATTCCGGCCAGTGCAACCACGGCCGCCCGACCTCGATCGAATTGAAACTCTCCGACATCGAGCGCTTGTTCGGCCGCCGGTGACGCTCAACCGCCCGGCGCGGGCGGCTTCCAGATCTGCGCCGCCACCTCCGCGGCCGCGCTCAGGGCGGCGTGGAGATCGGGATCGGCATCCCGCGCGCCGGCGCGGATCGCCCGGACCAGGGCCTCGACCGGCGCGCCGGAGAGGACGTTTTCGCCGGTCGTGTGCAGGCGGTCGGCCTCGGCGATCTCGCGCGCGGCGATGCCGATCGCGTTGGCCACCATCAGGGCGACGTAGCGCGGGCGCCCGGTCAGGCCGGGGACCACCTCCTCGGTCAGCGCCCGGCGGGCGGCGTCGAGGAGGGCCGCGCCGGAGGGATCGTCCCGCATGCTCATCTCCACGCCCCGGGGGCCGTCGCCCGCAGGATCGCCCGTTCGAGATCGGGCACCATCCGGCCGGTCAGCGCCAGTTCCAGGGAGAATTCCCGGCCGGAGACGTGCCGCGCGCCCTGCTCCAGGGCGATCACCGCCCAGCGCAGATGCGCCATCACCTCCCAGTAGGCGACGCGCGCCGGATCGATGGCGCGCCCCCCGGCCTCCGCGTAGCCCCGGTAGAAGGCCGCGCGGGACCCGATGCCGCCGGCCTCCAGATCGGGGCGACCGAACCGCCAGCAGGCGGCGCAGAACCAGCCGAGATCCTGGGCCGGATCGCCCCAGCCGGCGAATTCCCAGTCCAGCACCGCGGTGAGCCCGGCGGCGTCGACCATGTAGTTGCCGGTGCGGAAGTCCCGGTGCACCAGGGTCGGGGCGGCGCAGGCCGGCGCGCGGACTTCGCCCCAGCGCAGGCCCCACTCGATCGCCGGCCTCGAGGCCCCGATCCCGTCGAGGCTGGCCCGCAGCCGCGCGATCTCGGCCCGTGCCGGGTCCGGTTCGGGCGCGCCCAGGAAAGCCAGCGCCGCGGGGGGCGCCCGCGGGTCGAGGGCCGCGTGGATCCGGGCGAGTTCCCCGCCCAGGGTCTCGGTGAGGCGTTCGCGGTCGCCGCCCAGGGTCAGGTCCTTGGCGATGCGCGGCCCCAGCCCGATCCCCTCGACCAGTCCCATCAGCGCGAACGGCGCGCCGATCACCCCGGGATCGTCGCAGACGTCGACCGGCTCGGGAACCTTCACCCCGGCGGCCCAGACCGCCTCCAGGATGTGGAACTCCTCGGCGCGGGACCGGCTCGACGCGATCGTCGCGGGGGCGTCCATGCGCAGCACGAAGGCCCGCGTCCCGCCATCGAGCCGGCAGCGGACCAGGCGGTTCTCCTGGATCGAACCGCCGCCGAGGGGGCGGATGTCCTCGATCACCAGGTCCAGGCAGCCGAGATGCCCGGCGATCCAGGCGCGCAGCCGATCCTGATCCATCGGCTACAGGCCCGAGACGAGGTGGCCGCCGTCGACCGCGACGACGCTGCCGGTCATGTAGGCGCCGGCCTCGGAGGCGAGGAGCAGGAGCGGGCCGTCGAGCTCGGCGGCCTCGCCGAGCCGGCGCTGCGGCACGCGTTTGATCAGCGCCTTCCCGGCGTCGGACTCGAAGAACGCGTCGTTCAGCTCGGTCTTGATGTAGCCGGGCGCCAGGGCGTTCACCCGGATCCCGTGGCGCGCCCATTCCAGCGCCAGGCTCTTGGTAAGCTGCACCACCCCGGCCTTCGAGGCCGCGTAGGGCGTGAGACCCCCGGTGACGCGCAGGCCGAGGATCGAGGCGATGTTGACGATGCTCCCGCCGGTGCCGTGCATAACCATGCGCCGGCCCGTCGCTTGCGCGACCAGCCAGACGCCCTTCAGGTTCGTGTCGAGCACGGCGTCCCAATCGGCCTCGTCGAGGTCGAGGGCGGGCTTGGTCGCGGTGATTCCGGCATTGTTGACGAGCACCCGGACCGGGCCGAACCGTGCCTCGGCGGCGTCCAGCGCCCGCTCGATGCTGCCGGCGTCGGTCACGTCCATGACGGCGGCGTGGGCTTGGCCGCCCTCCGCCGCGACGCGGGCGACGGTCTCGGCGAGGGCCTCCGCCCGCCGGGCGCAGAGGGTCAGCTGCGCCCCGGCGCGCGCGAGCGTCCCGGCGAAATGGCGGCCGAGGCCGCTGGAGGCGCCGGTCACCAGGACGTGCCGGCCGGCGAGATCGAACAGGCCCGACATCTCAGTGCATCCGTTCGAGGGCGAGGGCGATGCCCTGGCCGCCGCCGATGCACATGGTCACGAGCCCGTAGCGGCCGCCCGTGCGGGCCAGCTCGTAGAGGGCCTTCACCGTGATGATCGCGCCCGAGGCGCCGATCGGGTGGCCCAGCGCGATGGCGCCGCCGTTCGGATTGACCTTGGCGGGGTCGAGATCGAGGGCGCGGGCGACCGCGCAGGCCTGGGCCGCGAAGGCCTCGTTCGACTCGATCACGTCGAAATCGGCGGCGCGCAGGCCGGTCCGGTCGAGCAGGCGCCGCACCGCGGGGACCGGGCCCATGCCCATCTCGGACGGGTCCACCCCCGCATGGGCATAGCCGACGATCCGGGCGAGCGGTGTCGCGCCCGTGCGCTCGGCCTGCGCGGCGCTCGACAGGACCAGGGCGGCGGCGCCATCGTTCAGGCCCGAGGCGTTGCCGGCGGTGACGCTGCCGGTCTTGGAGAAGGCCGGGCGCAGCTTGGCGAGGTCCTCGATGCCGGTGAGCTTGGGGTGCTCATCGGTGTCGAACGCCACGGTCTCGCGCTTGCGTTGGACCGGGACCGGCAGGATCTGCTCGCGGAACCGGCCCTCGCGGATCGCCCGGGCGGCCCGGGCCTGGCTCTCCGCGGCGAAGGCGTCCTGCTCGCCCCGGGAGACCGCGTAGCGCTCGGCCACATTCTCGGCGGTGACGCCCATATGGCCGTGGCCGAACGGGTCGCTCAGCACGCCGACCATGTAATCGACGAGGCTGACATCGCCCATCCGCTGGCCGGTGCGGCCGGATGTCAGGAGATGCGGCGACCGGCTCATGCTCTCGGCGCCGCCGGCCAAGGCCGTGTCGGCGTCGCCCAGTAGGATGGATTGCGCGGCCGAAACGATCGCCTGCAGACCGCTGCCGCAGAGGCGGTTGACGGTGAGGGCCGGCACTTCCTTCGGTACCCCGCCCTCGATGGCGGCGACGCGGGCGATGTAGGCGTCCCGCGGCTCGGTGGGGATGACGTTGCCGAACACCACATGGCCGACGGTCTCCGGCGCCGTACCGGACCGCTTCAAAGCCTCCGCCACGCAGAGCGCCGCCAGCGCGGAGGGCGGCGTGCCCGCGAGGCTACCCCCGAAGGTGCCGATCGCGGTCCGCACCAAGCCTGTGATCACGACATCGGTCATCATTTCGCTTTCTGGCTCACGCCTCGACCGCCCAGCTCCAAAAGGCATCGCCCTCGGCTTCCAGGCTGCGGTTGAGCACCATTTTGTGGACCTCGTCAGCCCCGTCCACCAGCCGGGCCTGCCTGGCGTAGCGGTAGATCCATTCCAGCGGGGTGTCGGTGGAATAGCCCCGGGCGCCGTTGATCTGAATCGCGACATCGGCGGCCGCGTGCAGGAGGTTGGCCACGTGCACCTTCGCCATCGAGACCTCCTTGCGGGCGAAGCTCCCCTGGTCCAGGGCCCAGGCGGCCTTCATCACCAGCAGGCGGCCGATCTCGATCTTCATGGCGAGGTCGCCGAGCATCAGCTGGATGCTCTCGCGGTCGGCGAGCCGGATCCCGAACCCGTGGCGCTCGGCGGCGTAGGCCCGGGCAACCTCGACGCAGCGCTTCGACAGGCCGAGCCAGCGCATGCAGTGGGTCAGCCGCGCCGGGCCCAGGCGGATCTGCGTCAGCTTCAGCCCGTCACCCTCGTTCATCAAAACGTTCTCGGCCGGGATCTCGAGGCCGTCGAAGAGCAATTCGCAATGGCCGCCATGCTCCTCCGGGCCCATGATCGGGATGCGGCGCAGGATCTCCCAGCCGGGCTGGTCCCGGTGGAACAGGAAGGCGGTCAGCCCCTTGCGCGCGTCGTCCGAGGTCCGGGCCATCAGGATGAAGTGCGCCGCTTCCTCGGCGCCGGTGATGTACCATTTGCGGCCGGTGACCACGTAGGTGTCGCCCCGCCGCTCGGCCCGGGTCTGGATCATGCCCGGGTCGGAGCCGCCGCCGGGATGCGGCTCGGTCATGGCGAAGGCCGAGCGGACGGCGCCGCGCACGATCGGGGCGAGCCAGCGCTCTTTCTGGGCGGGCGTGGCGACCTTCTCCAGCACCATCATGTTGCCGTCGTCCGGCGCCGCCGAATTGAACACCACCGGCCCGAAGATCGAGCGGTTCATGGCCTCGTAGCAGACCGCCATGCCGACCTTGTCCAGGCCGGCGCCCCCGGTCTCCGGCCTGAGCTGGAGGCACCAGAGCCCCTCGGCCTGCGCCAGGTCGCGCAGCCGGGCGAGGTCCGGCAGGCCGATATTGCCGTGGCCATCATAGGCGGAGGGGTCGGATTCCAGCGGCAGGATGTGGGTGTCCACGAAGGCCGCGATCCGGGCGCGGTAATCCTCCACGCGGGGGGAGATGGTGAAATCCATGTCGGGTCGCGGCCTCCGGCCGATGCCTCTAGCGCCGTGCGGACCGGTATTCTGACAGGATCGGCCGCCGTTATCTGCACCGCGACGAACACGAACCGGGTCGGTGAAACGTATCCATTCGACGCGGCTCCCGCGCGGTTCATCCAGGACCCGGCCGGCTCGGTTCGGTCGCGGATCGATCCTGCGGGCTGGCGGCCGGGGTCGCGCCGGGCGGGTTGTGGGTTCGGCCGGCCGACATGTCGAGGCTGCAGCGAAGAGTCGGTCTGCGCTCATGACAACCCCGGTACGGCCGAGCGGCAGGCGGGACATCGACGGCGTCCGACGCGGCGACATTGCGGCTTCGGTCAAAAGTCCCGCGCCCGGTCCCGGAGGACGAATTTCTGGATCTTCCCGGTCGAGGTCTTGGGCAGGGGACCGAAAACCACGGTCTTGGGCACCTTGAACCGCGCCATCCGCCCGCGGCAGAAGACGATCACGTCCTGCGCGCTCGGCGCTTCCGTGCCGGGCTTCACCTCCAGGAACGCGCAGGGGCTCTCGCCCCAGGTCGGGTCCGGCCGTGCCACCACGGCCGCCAGCATCACCGCGGGATGGCGCATCAGCACCTCCTCCACCTCCAGGCTGGAGATGTTCTCGCCCCCGGAGATGATGATGTCCTTCGCCCGGTCCTTGATCTCCACGGATCCGTCCGGATGCCAGACCGCGAGGTCGCCGGTCCGGTACCACCCGCCGGCGAGCGCCTGCGCGGTGGCATCGGGATTGCCGAGATAGCCCTTCATGATGGTGTTCCCGCGCAGGCAGATCTCGCCCACCGCCGTTCCGTCCCGCTGCACCGGCCGGTCGGTGGCCGGGTCGACGACGGCCACGTCTTCGAGGGTCGCGAGCGGCACGCCCTGGCGCGCCATGCGGGCGTAGCGGTCGTCCTCGGACAGGTCCGCCCAGTCCGGCTGCGCCAGGCAGACGGCCGCCGGTCCGTAGCTCTCGGTCGCGCCGTAGAGATGCAGCACCTCGAAGCCCAGTTCCTCCATGGTGCGGATGATCGTCGAGGAGGGCGCCGCCCCGCCGACCGCGCACCGGACCCGCTGCGGGAAGGCGCGCCGGTCCGCGGCCGGGGCGTGCGCGATCATCGAGAGCACGATCGGGGCGCCGCAGAGATGCGTCACCCCGTGTTCGGCGATCAGGCGGAAGATCGCGGCCGGCTCGACCTTGCGCAGGCAGATCTGGGTCGCGCAGGCGGCGACGCTGGCCCAGGGATAGGACCAGCCGCTGCAATGGAACATCGGCAGCGTCCAGAGATAGACGCTGTCGGCGGTTAGCCCGAAGGTGACGGCGTTGCCGAGCGCCTGAAGATAGGCGCCCCGGTGGCTGTAGACCGCGCCCTTCGGATCCCCGGTCGTGCCGGAGGTGTAGAGCAGGCAGAGGGACTGCCACTCGTCGGCGGGTCCGGTCCAGGCGTGGTCCGGATCGCCGGCCGCAAGCAGCGCTTCGTAGGGGATCGCACCGGGTATGCCGGTCTCGCCGATCGCCACCACCAGGATCGGCTGGGGACAGGCGCTCAGGGCCTGGGCGGCCAGCGGGGCGCAGTCGGCCTCGACGAGCAGCACCCGGGCGCCGCCATGGGCCAGCGAGAAGGCGATCGTCGCTGGATCGAGGCGGGTGTTCAGCGGGTTCAGCACGGCGCCGAGCATCGGCACGGCGAAATGGGCCTCGATCATCTCGGGGACGTTCGGGGCGAGGATCGCCACGGTGTCGAGGCGCCCGATCCCGTGCCCGGCCAGGCCCGAGGCCAGGCGGCGGCAGCGCGCGTAGAGTTCGGCATAGGTCAGGCGCCGGGCGCCGTCGATCACCGCAACCCGCCCGCCCGCCGCCGCCGCGGCGCGCGCCAGGAGGCTCACCGGGGTCAGGGGGACGTGATTGGCCGGAGTCCGGTCGAGGTCGCTCTCGAACGGGTGACGGCCGGCGGCGCCGGACCGTGCGGGGCGCGGATGGGACTCCGTCATCGTTGTGCCTTCTGGTCGGGCGCGAAATCGTTGTGGCGCGTGGCGTTCGCTCCGACGGAGGATGATTTCCCGCCCGACCCGGCTGTCAATCGCCGCCGCGTCCCGGGCCGGTGCCCCCGTCCGGTTCTGTCACCCCGCATGGTTGACGGCGGGGCGACCCTGGCCGATGCCCGTAACCTGGGGCCGGGCCGATCCGGGCCGGCGATGGAGGGAAGGCGACCGTGGGGAACGACAACGGGCCGATGGTCTCCACGCAGGCGGGACGGGCCATGGCCGAGGGCGGCGTGGCGCGGGCGCGCGAAGCCTACGAGCGCTTTGCCGAGGCCGGCGAGATGGCGTTGAACGCCTTCGAGGCCTCGATGTCCCAGACCTTCGAGGGGTGGCGCTCGGTGATGGGCTCCAGCCGCGAGACCGCCAACCACCTCAGCGAGAGCAACGCGGCGGGCGCCCGGCGGATGCGCGAGCAGTGGGAGGCCGCTGGTGCGCGCCTTTACAACGCCTTCGAGGACAACACCGTGCACACGCTGGCGGCGATGCGCGAGATCGGGCATCGCGTGCTCGTCGCCTCGGACACGAACGTCCGCGCCACCCTGGACTATGCCGAGCGCGTCGCGCAGGCGGCCGATGCCCGGGAGGCGGCGGCATTGAACGCGGCCTTCCTGCAGGAGCAGGCGCGCCGGCTGACGGACCAGATGGTCGACATCCACCAGACCACCAGCCGGCTCGCCCGCGAGGCCGCGGCGCGCACGGAAAAACCGTGACGGCCGACCCGGCGGCGCTCGCGCTTCCGGTGACGGCGATGCCGCGTCTCGACGATCTCAGCCAGGCCGACGTTCCGTTCCGGACCGGCGATTTCCTCGCCTACGCGCCCCACGATTTCCACCGCATCGCCTATGTCGAGTGGGGCGACCCGGACAGCGCGCGTGTTGTCGTGTGCGTCCACGGACTGAGCCGCCAGGGCCGGGACTTCGATCCCCTCGGCTACAGGCTGGCGAAGATGGGCTACCGGGTCGTCTGCCCGGACCTGCCGGGGCGCGGCCTCAGCGGCTGGCTCAAGGATCCGGAACTCTACGGCCTGCCGCAATACGCCGCCGACATGGCGGCGCTCATCGCGCATCTGCGGATCCGCGGACCGATCGACTGGGTCGGCACGTCCCTCGGCGGCCTGACCGGCATGGTCCTGGCCGCGTCGGCCAACACGCCGATCCGCCGCATGGTGATCAACGATATCGGTCCGTTCCTGCCCTGGGCGCCGATCCGCCACATCGGCTCGCGCCTGCGCGACGCGCCGCGGCTGCACCACAACCTCGCCTCGGGCGAGTCGCGCCTGCGCACCGTCCTCGGATCCTTCGGGCCGCTGACCGACGAGCAGTGGCGCCACATCGCCAAATACAGCTTCTTCCGGGAGCCGAACGGAGGCTGGCGGCCCCATTACGATCCGGGCATCGGCGACGCGTTCAGGCCCGGACGGGTCTACAGCGTCAGCATGTGGCGCGACTGGGACGCGATCACCTGTCCGGTCCTGCTGTTGCGCGGGGCGCAATCGGAACTCCTCCTCGCCGCCACCGCCGACGAGATGACCCGGCGGGGGCCGCCGACGGAGCGCGTCGAGATTCCGGATTGCGGCCACGCCCCCGCCCTCCTGGACGATCGCCAGCTCACGATCGTGACGGATTGGCTCGGGCCGGCATCCTAGCCCTGCGACGACGGCGGGCATGATGCGGCGAGGCTGCGCCCAGCGGAATCGCGTCAGTCGAACTCTTGGGCGATGCCGGCGCGAATGTGCATCTCCGTCGCCGCTTCAAATATTCATCCGCCGATCCCTGCGTAGTTTAATCGGTGCACAATAAGTTCAATACAATGCGCGCGCCGAGGCGCGGACGGGCATTGCACAGATCGCGCAGCCATCTTCGATATCTCAGATGTCGCCGCCGCGACCTTTCGTTGCGTGCTGGGCTTGGCTGTGGCATCTACTGATCGCAGGCCAGATTCCCGGCCGCACGATATGGCAGCTGTGTGTTGTGGTCGGCGGTTCGGGTTGCGGTTGTGCATGCCCGCCAACAGAGACGACGTTCGGACCCCGACCCATGGCCAAGTCCAGTCCAAAGCCGAAGCAGACGACGGCGATCGATCATGGCGTCGGCAGCCGCATCGCGTTCCTGCGCGCGGCGAACGGGCTGAGCCAGTCCGCCTTGGCGAGCGCGCTCGGGGTGAGCTTCCAGCAGGTCCAGAAATACGAGACGGGCAAGAACCGGGTCGGGGCTGGCCGCCTGCAGGCGATCGCCGAGCGGCTCGGCGTCCCGGTATCGAGCTTCTTCGAGCCGGAGGCCGAGAACGCGGCGGATAACGGTCCGGCCTTGCTGCGCGTGTCCGGCGCCGTGGAACTCCTGCGCGCCTACAATCAGATCGCCGACGATCAGATGCGTCGCGATGTTCTGAGCCTCGTGAAATCCGCGGCGCGGATCGGCCACCAGCGGGTCATCGAGGCCGCCGCCGCGGACAATGCCTCCCGCAGTGCAGCTCCGGGCGCCTGAGGTCGACCGGCGCGCTAGGCCGAGAGCTCGCGCAGACGCGACGGGACCCGCGTAGGGTCGTCGCGAAGCCTCACCATCGGCCGCTGTCGGGAAGGGTGCCTCGAAGCGACCGGTCCGTCGACCGCCCGGCTCCCGCATCGTCTGCTCCGAAAGCCGGAGGGTCACCCCGCGGGACGATGTTGGCCCGATCCGGCGGGTGAGCTGACCAACGGCGCAGATCGCGCGGTCAGGCGGCGAACCGCGCCAGGGCGACGGCGGTCTCACCGTAGGCGCGCCGCTCCAGTTCGGCGAACCCGTCCGGCCAGTCGAAGCGCACGGTCTCGGCCTCCTCGACCACCACGAGGGCGCCCGGCGTGAGCCACCCACCCGCGGCTGCGCTCGCCAGAGCCCGGGGCGCGAGATCGCGATGATAGGGCGGATCGCAGAACAGGAGCGAGAACTGACCCGCCGTCCCGGCCGCGCCGAGCCGGGTCGCGTCGCGCCGGAACAGGCGCGTCACGCCCTCGGCGCCGAGGGCCTCGATGTTGGCGCGGATCACCGCCCGGGCCTCGGTCCCGTCATCGACCAGGAGCGCGTAGGCCGCACCCCGCGAGAGCGCCTCGAAGCCAAGCGCCCCGGTGCCGGCGAACAGGTCGAGCACCCGGGCTCCCGCGAAGGCGTCGTCGTAGGCGTGGGCCAGCACGTTGAACAGCGACTCCCGGAGGCGATCCGAGGTCGGCCGGATGGCGGAGGTGCGCGGCGCCGCGAGCCTGCGGCCGCGCCAGGCACCTCCAACAATCCTCATCGCGTCCCGCGCGGCGGCCGCCCGCCGCCGGGCTTACTGCCGAACCCGCCGGGCTTGCCGCCGCCCGGTCGTCCGCCGGGTCTTGCACCCCCGCCGGACCCGCCCCGGCTGGGAGCCTTTCCGGCGAACCCGCCGGGCTTGCCACCGAAGCCGCCGGGCTTGCCACCGAAGCCGCCGGGCTTGCCACCGAAGCCGCCGGGCTTGCCACCGAAGCCGCCCGGTTTGCCGCCGAACCCGCCCGGCTTGCCCCCGGGCCGGGCACCACCCGGTTTCGGGCCGCCGAAGGCCGGCTTGCCGCCGTCCTGACCGCGCTTCTGGGTCCGAAAACCGCCCTTGCCGGCACCCGCGCCCTCGGCCGAGCCGGCGTTGAAGGGGCGCTCGCGCCGCTCATCCGTCCTGGGTCCCCGCCGGTCATCCGGCCTGGCATCGCCCCATGGGCGCTCGGCGGCGCGCGCCGGTGGCCGGTTCGGCCGCTCGCCGCCGCCGCGCTCGCCGCGGGATGCCGGGGCCCGCTCGCCATACGGTGCGGGGCCGCGCGCGCCCCCGGATCCACCCGGACGACCGGAACGGCCGCCGGCGTCCCGCTGCGGCCGCTCGGAGGGGCCGTCATCGGCATAGCGGCGACGCGGTTTCTCCTGGGGCGCAGGCTCGACCGGGGTCGCGGCGAGGCGCTCCACGACGACGCGGCGGTCCCCAGCCCGGATCGAGCCGACGCGTTCGCGTCCGCGCTCCGCGGCGGCGGCCTGCGCGGCCCGCGGATCGGCGCCGCGGCGAGGAATGCGCGTCCCGCGCGGCTTGGAATCGTCGTCGTCGCGCCAGGCGGCGTTGCGCGGTCCGGACCCGGATCCACCCGTCGAAACGCGCGGTGCGGGGGCGGGGCGCGCGGCGTTGCGCCGGCTCGCGGCGCCCCCCTGGGCGGTCTTCGCACCGCCATCCTCGGCCTTGGATCCGCCGAACGGCACGATCGGCTCGCGCACCGGGCTGTCGAAATCGACGCCGGCCTGCTCGGCGAGCGACTTGCCGAGCTGATCCTTGAGGACCCGGGTGCGGATCTCCTCGACGAGGCCGACCTCCAGATCGCCGAGCTGGAACGGCCCGAAGGACAGACGGATCAGCCGGTTCACCGAGAGGCCGAGATGCTCGAGGATGCGCTTGACCTCGCGATTCTTGCCCTCGCGCAATCCCAGCGTCAGCCAGACATTGTCGCCCTGCACGCGGTCGAGCATGGCCTCGATCGGGCCGTACTCCATCCCGTCGATCGTCACGCCCTTGGCGAGCTTGTCGAGCTGGGCCTGATCGGTATCGCCATGGGCGCGGACCCGGTAGCGGCGCAGCCAGCCGGTGTCGGGATGGGCGATCACCTTGGCAAGGCCGCCGTCGTTGGTGAGGAGCAGCAGCCCCTCAGTGTTGATGTCGAGGCGTCCGACCGCGACAACCCGGGGCAGATCCTCGGGGAGGACATCGAAGACGGTCTGCCGGCCCTCCGGATCGCGCGCGGTGGTCACGAGGCCCCTGGGCTTGTGGAAGATCCACAGGCGGCTGCGCTCCCGCAACGGCATCGGCTCGCCGTCGATCAGGATGCGATCGTCCTCGGTGACGTTGCGTGCCGGCGAACTCAACGTCTCGCCGTTGACGCTCACCCGGCCGGCGAGGATCATCGCCTCGGCATCGCGCCGCGACGCGATCCCGGCGCGCGCCATCGCCTTGGCGATCCGTTCCCCGGGGGGCGTCGGCGCGTCGGCGGGATCGGCCGACGGGTCCTCGGCCGCCGGCTCGGACGGGGGGCGCACGGGGCGTCGCTTTTCTGGACGCGGCTTGGCGGCGGATTCGGCCGGCGCCGGCTCGGTTGCGCTGCCGGCGTCGGTCGTCGGCGTCCAGCTCCCCACCCGCGCGGTCTCCGGGTCCGGACGGGCGGGACCCTCCGGCGTGTCGTCTTTCGGCATGTCGCTCATGCCCGGGCCTTAGCAGAGCCGATACCGACAGGCGAGACGGGTCTTTGAGTCTGGAACGCCGTCGGGTTCCCACACGAAAGGGCCGCTCCCTGGGGAACGGCCCCGAAAATTCATTGATGGCGCTCCGCGAAAGCGGACCCGGTGGCCGATACGGAACGGCGCCGTTCCCGGGCGCCACCACCCTGATCGGGGACCGATACGTCGGTCAGAGCCTGGGAGAGCGGCCCCGCATCACGCCAAACACCGCGGAGATGAGGAACAGCGCGATCGCCACGAAGAAGATCACCTTGGCCGCTTCCATGGCCGTCCCGGCGATGCCGCCGAAGCCGAGCAGAGCCGCGACGAGCGCGACGACGAGAAACGTGACAGCCCAACCGATCATGGCATCCTCGCGTTGTTCGAGCCGGTCCTTGGTGGGAACCCGCCCGTGGCGGGTCCCGTTCCAATCGTCCCGTGGCGATCAGAGCTTGTCGGTTGCCGACTTCACCGTGTCCTTCGCGTCGCCGACAGTGCTCTGGGTCTTGCCCTTGAGCTCCTGAGCCGCACCCTCGGTCTTGAGCTTGTCGTTGCCGGTCGCGTCGCCGATGCCCTGCTTGGCCTTGCCGAGAGACTCGTTGGCGACGCCCTTGATCTTGTCGGTGGTGCTGCTCATGGCGTTACCCTTCCTGTATTCCTGCGGCGGCGCCGCACGAAATGCTTAGAACGGACACGGTCGCGCGTATGTTCCAGGCCTTAACATTGCTCTGGATCAATCCGCCGGGCCGCGGGGCCGCCCGATTCCGGGTGATGGAACGGCGGCACCATGGCGGATGATTCCCCCGGCCGCGCCGCGGCGCCGGGCGCGCGCGCGTTCGATCAGGCTTTCGCCGCGGCGCGGCGGGCGGAGGCGGCCGGCGAGGTTCCGGTGGGAGCCGTCGTGGTCCGGGACGGGGCCGTGCTGGCCGTCGCCCACAACCTGCCGCGAACGCTGCACGATCCGACCGCGCATGCGGAGATCCTGGCCATCCGGGCGGCCTGCGCGGCGATCGGCGACGAACGGCTCACCGGCTGCGACCTCTACGTGACGCTCGAACCCTGCCCGATGTGCGCGGGGGCGATTTCCTTCGCGCGGATCCGGCGGCTCTACTACGGGGCATCGGATCCCAAGGGCGGCGGCGTCGAAAACGGGCCGCGGGTCTTCAACCAGCCGACCTGCCATCACGCGCCGGAGGTCTATGGCGGCTTCCGAGAACGCGAGGCGGCGGCGCTCCTGCGGGACTTCTTCGCGTCGAAGCGGGGCTGACCACGGATACGGCAGGATGTGCAATAACGGGCGGGGCCTGCACCTCCGGACGGCGCCGTTCCGGCCCGATCTACGGATTGACCCGCAAGCCGATCAGGAAGGTGTTGTCCTGGAAGCTCGCCCCGGTCACCGTGCTGTTGATCTGCTGGTAGATGTAGGTGCCCCGCAGGGTCAGCCACCGGGTCAGGTGATAGTCGAGCCGCGCGGTCGCCGAGACCCCGTTCTCCCGGATCGTGCTGCCCTGATAGTCGTTCCGCAGGAGCGAGCCGCCGATCACGATCGACAGGTTGCGCAGCAGGTCGTGCTGGATTTCGAGGGTGGCGACGTCGGTGAGGATGCCGCTCGACCCGACGATGGTCGTCTCGGTGACGCCCGTGGCCGCGGTGAGGCGAACGGTGGTGAGCGGGCTCATCGACCAGACCAGGGCGGCGTTGACCAGGGGGGCGTCGACGGCGCGCAGGGTCGGATCGACGTAGGTGCGGTGCTGGATGCCCGCCGAGATCTCGCCGGTGAGCGTGCGCAGCAGGCCGAAGCTGGCCCCGACCATCAGGGCGATCCCGTCGGAATCGCGCCGGATGCCGTTCTGGTCCTGCCGCAGGTCGTAGACGCGGGTATCGGCCAGGATGTCCACGAAGGGGTTGAAGTCCGGATTGACCTCGTAGGCGGTGCGCAGCTGGAGACTGTATTGGTTCAGGTTCCGGTCGGCCTGATTGATGATCGTACCGTCGGACAGCCGGGCGTTGTCGAATTCCGAGCGATCGATCGAGCCGCGCAGCGTCACCGACAGGCGGTTGAAGGTCTCGGTCGCGCCGAGGGACGCCCCGTAGACGGCGAGCAGCGGCCGGCTCGTGGTCGCGGCGGCCTGGAGCCCGAGATTCGCGGCCTGGAGATTGGGGTTCGACGTGCGCTGCGTGTCGACGAGGAAGCGGCCTTCGGCGTCGATGTGCAGATCGCGGTCCGCATCGATGCGCAGGCGCACGACGCCGTCGGCGGCGGGCCGGCTCGCGGGTTCGTTCTGCGGCGTCTCCAGATAGGCGCCGCGCAGGGAGCCCTGGAGCGAACTCGACGACCAGTTGCTCCGGAAATCGACCGCCGCATCGGTGCGCAGGGCCACGGAGCCCTTGGCGAGCTGCCGGCTGGTCTGATCGGGGTTGGAATCGTATCCGAGGCTCTGCGCGAAGCTCGGCAGCACCGTGAACGACCCGACCTGATAGCCGAGAGGCGCGTAGGCGGGATCCATGGGGATCGGCCGGGCGAGATCGGTACCCAGGATGAAGCCCGGGGTCAGGAGGCCGAGGGCGGCTGAGCCCGGGATGAGCGGCAGGATCGGCCGAAGCTGCGTCGGCGCCTGCGGCAGCGGCACCCCGACCACCGGCTGCTGGATGATCGGCGTGAGCTTCAGGGCCGGGCTCGGAACCTGAGTGATGTCCTGGGTATACCTACGGGTCGCGGTGCCGAGCCGGCGCGGGGGCGCGGCCCGCGATCTGAGCAGGGCCGAGGGCGCCAGATTGGCCGGTGCCGTCGAACTGCCGCCGGTCCGCTGGCCGCCTCCGGTCGCGCGGGTATCGAGCTGAGACTGGCCCGGCTGGACCTGCCCCTGCGTCGGGAGCGCGGGCGAGAGCGGCGAGCGCAGGCTGTCGCCGCCGATCTGGTCGCCCCCCGTCGTATCCCCGCTCGGCGAGCCGCGGCCGTCGTCGCGCGACAGCCCGTCCGGGAGGCGCCGCCTCAGGGAGGGGAGGCCGTTCGGGGCCGTATCCAGTCCGGTTCCGGGATTGTCGGGCTGGCCGGTGACGGGGCTGATCGCATCGAAGCGCTGCGCAGAGGTCGGCGACGCCGCGAGCGCGAGCGTCAGGGCTGCATACGCAAGCCGAATCTCGTGCCGGTCCCGCCGGTCAGACCGTGCTGTACGCACTTGATCTCGGTCTCCACCAATATCCCGAGTCCTGAACGCCGGGATTCACCGTCCACGCCGCGACCAAACGGGTCATCGGTATGGTTAATTGAGGCTAGCTCTACGTGGTTAATGTCGCGTCAATGGCGCGTTCGGCCAGCATTTCCAAATCGCGACGGCCTGTTTCCGTCTCGAGTCCGATCCGATTGAGATTTGCGTGAAAATCCGGTAGGATCAGAAAGTTTTCGATCGCATCCGATATGGATTGGTCGATCCGGATATTTTGAATAACGGGGGTCGATCATGAACGAGAGTGTAGCGAGCGAGCAGTCGGAGCGCATCGAACTGGCTGTCGATATCGTCGCGGCTTATGTGTCGAACAATTCGGTACCGTCGACCGATCTTCCGGGCTTGATCGACATAGTTCACGGCGCTTTGAGCCATCTCGCGACTGCGGGCGAGGGCTCGACTGGGCCGGCCGAAAAGTTGACGCCGGCGCAGATCCGAAAGTCGATTACGACTGATCACATCGTCAGCTTCGAGGACGGGAAGCCCTACAAGACTCTCCGCCGGCATCTGACGCTGCGTGGGCTGTCGCCGGAGGCGTACCGGGCGAAATGGGGGCTGCCGGTGGACTATCCCATGACCGCGGCGAGCTACTCCGCCCAGCGATCCGAGCTGGCGCGGGCCCTCGGGTTGGGGCAGCAACGCCGCAAGTATAACGGCCCCGTCCAGCCGATCGTGACGGAGACGCCGGCCGCGGCGTCGCCGAAGCCGCGCAGCCGGAAGAACGCCCCGGCGGAGTGATCCGCTCGGCCGGTCCCGTCGCACGGTGAGGCGCGCGCGGACCGCGGAAGCGTGGGAACCCGGCAGCCGTCGATCGGCTACCGACCGGCATCGCCGGGCGATCCGGACCCGCGGTGCAGGCCGCGAGGCCTGGTGCGATGAGCGCGTGAACTCGGGCCGGACGGCGCGCTTGCGCGCCGCGCAACCGTGCGCCGCGCGTTCGCGGCTAGGCAGGCCGCACGTCGCTGGCATCTTGCGCATGTTGCTTCGCACAATCGAGCGAACACCCTGCGCCGGAGAGCCGCGCCGTGCCGCCATTGCCGATTCTCGCCCTTGCCGTCGCCTCCTTCGGGATCGGCACCACCGAATTCGGGATCATGGGCCTGCTCCCGGAGGTGGCCCAGAGCTTCGGCGTCACGATCCCGCAGGCGGGCTATCTGGTGTCCGGGTACGCCATGGGCGTGGTCGTGGGCGCACCCGTCGTGGCCATCGCCACGGCGCGCATGCCGCGCAAGGCGGCCCTGCTCGCCCTGATGGGCGTGTTCCTGGCCGGTAACCTCGGTTGCGCGATGGCGCCGAGCTACACGCTGCTGATGGCCGCGCGGATCCTGACCGCCTTCGCGCACGGGGCCTTCTTCGGAATCGGCGCCGTGGTGGCGCGGGATCTGGTGCCGCGGGAGAAGCGGACCCAGGCCGTCGCCCTGATGTTCACCGGATTGACGCTGGCCAACGTCCTCGGCGTGCCCCTCGGCACCGCCCTAGGGCAGGTCGCGGGATGGCGTTCGACCTTCTGGGCGGTGGTGGGGATCGGCCTCGCGGCAGGCTTGGCGATCCAGCTCTGCGTGCCCACGGGGCTGCCCGGCACGCGCGGACGCCTGGTCAGCGAGTTCCGGGCGCTCGGCCGCTGGCCGGTGCTGCGGCCGATGCTGATCTCGACCCTGTCGTCGGTGAGCTTCTTCACGGTGTTCACCTACATCACGCCGTTCCTGACCGGGGTGACCGGGTTCTCGCCGCAGGGTGTGACCGGCGTGCTCTTCGCCGCCGGAACCGGACTGACCGTCGGCAATCTCGCGGGCGGACACTTCGCTGACCGGGGCCAGATGGCGACGATCGTCGGCAGCTTCCTCGGCATCGTGGTGTCTCTGCTGCTCCTGGCCGTCGTGGCACACCATCCGGCGATGACGGTCGCGGTTCTGGTCCTGTGGTCGGGGCTGGTCTTCGCCCTGGTCTCGCCGCTCCAGATCTGGGTGGTGGAGGCCGCCAGCGACGCGCCGAACCTCGCCTCGACGCTCAACCAGGGTGCCTTCAACCTCGGCAATGCCACGGGGGCCTGGATCGGCGGCGCCGCCCTGACGCTCGGCGTCGGCTACGGAGAGTTGCCGCTGATCGCGGCGGCGGTGTCGCTCGTCGGCCTCCTCCTCACCCTGACGGCCGTGAGCCGCGCGATGCGGCGGGTGTTTTCTCCCTCAGCGCCGGGGGCCTGAGCGCACGTCGCCGTCGCCGGCAGCATCCTCCCGGTTCCGGTGGCTCAGCCGATGCGCCCGGTGCCGGCTTCTCAGCCCCCGCGCACGAGATCGCCGAGCAGGCTCGCCGCCACGGTCGCCTTGGAGACCGTCAGACCGGACGCGCGGATCGCGTCGACCGCATCGCGGATCCGGGCGAGCGACGGCCCCCGGGCCTTCGCCCAGGCCTCGACGGCCCCGGGCCCGGCGCTCAGATCGGACACGATCTCGGCGGTCAGCTTGCGATGGGCTGCGGCGATGCCGGCCACCGCGCGCTCCAGGGCGACGCGATCGAACGTGTCGGCGACCGGGACGGTGCGCGCGGCCGCGGCGAGTTCGTCGAGCCGGAAGGCGTGCTCCAGGGCGAAATGCGTGGCGGCCACTTCCTCCACCGGCCGACCGCCCGCTTCGGCGACCCGGACGATGTCGGGGGCGGAGACCAGGGCGGTGAGGGAGGCGAGCCGCCGGGCCTGCGCCGGTTCCATGCCGAGCTCTTTGAGCTCGGTCGCGCGTGTGTCGATCGCCCCGCGGGCCGCCGCGTCGAGCACCTTGGGCAGCGCCGCCTCCACCGCCGCGATGCCGTCCCGGTAGCGTCCCACAATCGGGGCGAGGCCGCCGGTCAGGTCGAGGTTGCGGATGAACCAGACGATGCGGTTCATCAGCAGATCCTGGACCTCGGCGTAGAGGCCGAGTTGACCGTCGCCGGTGATCCGGCCGGCGAGGCCGTCGATGGCGAGGTTGAGCTCCATCAGGCCGAAGGCGTCCCGGGTCGCCGCGTAGGCCTTGGCGATGGTGGCCGCGTCGGCGCCGGTCCCGTCGACCAGGCGCGTGGTCAGGGACGGGCCGCCCCGGTTGACTATGATGTTGGCCAGCGCCGTGGCGATGATTTCGCGACGCAGCCGGTGTCCCTTCACGGCATCCGGGAACTGCTCGCGCAGGGCCTTCGGGAAGTAGCGCTGCAATTCGCGGTCGAAATACGGGTCGTTCGGTACGGCGCTGTCCAGGATCGCGTCGTGCAGCGATAGTTTCGCGTAGGCGAGCAGCACCGCGTATTCCGGCCGGGTCAGCCCCTCGTTCCGGCGCAGGCGCTCGGTGAGCGCGGCATCGTCGGGCAGGAACTCCACCGCCCGGTCGAGGCGCCCCTCGGCCTCCAGCGCCTGCATGGTCCGCATGGCGAAGCCGGTCTCGCCGAGGCCGCCGCGCTGGGCGAGGGACAGGGCGAGCGTCTGCAATTCGTTGTTGCGCAGGACGAGGTGGCCGACCTCCTCGGTCATGGTTGCGAGCAGGGCGTTGCGGGCCTCGTAGCTCAGCCGCCCGTCACGCTCCGGCGTCATCAGGGCGATCTTGATGTTGACCTCGACGTCGGAGGTGTTCACGCCGGCCGAATTGTCGATGGCGTCGGTGTTGAGGCGGATGCCGGCGCGCGCGGCCTCGATGCGCCCGCGCTGGGTCAGGCCGAGATTGGCGCCCTCGGCGACGACCTTGGCCCGCAATTCCGGGCCGGTGATGCGCACGGCGTCGTTGGCGCGGTCACCGGCATCGTCGTCGGTCTCGGTCGTGGCGCGGATGTAGGTGCCGATGCCGCCGAACCACAGCAGGTCGGCCGGCGCTTTCAGGATCGCCTGCATCAGCTCCGTGGGCGTGGCCTCCGCGCGGTCGAAGCCCAGGGCCGCCCGCACCGGTTCGGAGAGCGGCACCGTCTTCAGGCTGCGGGAGAACACGCCGCCGCCCGCCGAGATCAGGCTCCGGTCGTAATCCGCCCAGGACGAGCGCCCGAGATCGAACAGGCGGCGGCGCTCGGCGAAGCTCGCCGCCGCGTCCGGGTTCGGGTCGAGGAAGATGTCCCGGTGGTCGAAGGCCGCGCGCAGCCGGATGCTCTGCGACAGCAGCATGCCGTTGCCGAACACGTCGCCCGACATGTCGCCGACGCCGACTACGGTGATCGGATCGGTCTGGACGTCGATGTCGATCTCGCGGAAGTGGCGGCGCACCGCCTCCCAGGCGCCCCGGGCGGTGATGCCCATGCCCTTGTGGTCGTAGCCCTGGCTGCCGCCCGACGCGAAGGCATCGCCCAGCCAATGGCCCTTCTCCAGCGAGAGCGCGTTGGCGATGTCCGAGAAGGTGGCGGTGCCCTTGTCGGCGGCGACCACGAGATAGGCGTCGTCGGGATCGTGCCGGACCGTGTCGGGCGGGGGCACGATCGCGTCGCCGACGATGTTGTCGGTGAGTTCGAGCAGGGTGCGGATGAAGAGCTGGTAGCTCTCGGTGCCCTCCCGCATCCAGGCGGCGCGGTCGGAAGCCGGCGGCAGGCGCTTGGGGAAGAATCCGCCCTTGGCGCCCACCGGCACGATCACGGCGTTCTTGACCTGCTGGGCCTTCACCAGCCCGAGGATCTCCGTGCGGAAATCCTCCGGCCGGTCGGACCAGCGCAGGCCGCCCCGGGCGACATAGCCGAAGCGCAGGTGCACGCCCTCGACCCGGGGGGCGTAGACGAAGATCTCGAACAGCGGCCGGGGCAGGGGCATCGCCGCCACCTTCGCGCAGGCGAACTTGAAGCTGATCGTCTCCCGCGGCTTCCCGTCGGCCCCCGTCTGGAAGAAGTTGGTCCGCACCGCCGCCTCGACGAGGTTGACGAACCGGCGCAGGATCCGGTCGTCGTCGAGGCTGGTGACGTCGGCCAGCGCGTCCTCGATTCCGGCCCGGACATCCGCGGTCCTGGCGGCGCGGTCGACCTCGGTGGCGGGCTCGAACCGGACGCGGAACAAGCTCACGATCGCCCGCGCGATCCCGGGATGCCGGCTCAGGGTCCCGGCGATGTAATCCTGACCGTAGCGGATGCGCAGCTGGCGCAGGTAGCGCCCGAGCGCCCGGAGCAGCGCCGCCTCGCGCCAGGCGAGGCCGGCCTCCAGCACCAAGCGGTTGTAGCCGTCCGATTCCGCCGTGCCCTCCGCGATGGCGAGCATCGCGTCTTCGAGGGGCTGCTCCAGATCCGTAAGTTCGATCGCGGCCCCGCTGGCGCGTTCGAGCAGCATGTCGTGCAGCCAGACCCGGTCCGCCTCGGCGGCACCCGCCGGCACGATCCGGTAGGTGCGCTCGTTGATGACGCGGAAGCCGAGATTCTCCAGGGCCGGCACGCGATCGGACAGCGCGATCGCGGTCATCCGTGAGAACACCTTCAGGCGGACCTGCGCGGCCGAATCCGACCCGCGGCGGCCGAGATGCACGGCTCGCGGCTGTTCCGCGCTGAGGCTGTCCAGGATCGCGACATCGCCGACGGCGACCTCCGGCTGGAAATTGTCCCGGTAGGCGGCCGAGAACGCGTCGGCGTACCGGGCCGCGAGCCGGCGTGCCCGGTCGCCGCCCTGGCTCTCCGCGAGGGCCGCCCGCAGGGCGTCGCCCCAGGTCCGGACCAGGGCGGCGATGCCGGATTCGAGGCCGGCCGGATCGATCTCGGGGGCGCCCTGGTCGGGAAGGCCGACGATGTAGTGGGTGCGGGCGAGCGGCCCCTCGGGGTAGTCCGGGTAGGCGGCGCTGAGCCGCCCGCCATAGGCGTCGGCGAGGTAGGCGCCGATCCGCGCCCGGATGGTCGAATCGTAGCGCTCCTTCGGGACGTAGACGAGGAGCGAGACGAAGCGGCCGAAGCGGTCCGGCCGCGACAGGACCCGGATCCGCGGCCGGTCGGCGAGGTTGGCGATGGCCAGGGTGAACCGGTAGAGCCGCTCGACGTCGATCTGGAACAGCTCGTCGCGCGGATAGCTCTCCAGCACCGCCAGGAGGCTGCGTCCGGCATGGCTGGTCGGGTCGAGGCCGGCGCGGGCGACGACGGCCTCGACCTTGCGGCGCAGGACCGGAACGTCGCGGGCCGGGCTGGTATAGGCGGTGGCGGTGAACAGGCCGACGATCCGCACCTCGCCCGAGAGCTTGCCGAGGCCGGAGAACAGCTTGACCCCGACATAGTCCAGGTAGGCGGACCGGTGGACGCGGGACTTCACGCTCGCCTTGGTGATGATCAGCGCCTGGGGTTCCTCCAGGAAGGTCAGGATCTCGGGGGTGTAGTCCACCGGCGTCCGGCCCCGGCGCAGCGGCGTGGCCCCGGGATCGCGCAGCACGCCGAGGCTCGACCCATCGACCAGGGGATGCGCCTCGCCGTCGATGCCGTGCTGCTGCATCCCCACGAGGAGGAACTGCCCGTCCGTCAGCCAGTCCAGGAAGGCCCGGGCCTCGGCGATCTCGCTCTCCGGCATGGGGGTCGGTGCCCGGCCCAGATTCTCGGCGAGATCGGTGAGCCGCGCCAGCATCGCGTCGTGATCGTCGGCCGCCAGGGCGACGTCCCGGTAGACGGCCGCCAGCGCCTCCCGCAGCCGCTCACCGGCCTCCGCGGCGAGGCGATCGAGGTGGATGTGGATGAAGCTCTCGCGCGCCAGGCTGCCCTGGGCGTCGGCGGTCGTCTCGCCGACCACGCGGATCAGCGCCCCCCCGGCATCGCGCTCGACACCCAGGATCGGGTGGGCGACGAGGTCCGGCGACAAGCCCTGCTCGGTGAGTTCGGCCAGCGTCGAATCCAGCAGGAATGGGCGGTTGTCGTTGATGACCTCGAGGATCGTCATCTCGCGGCGGCGGCCGTCGCGGACCAGATCCACATCGCTCAAACGCATCCGGGCCGGATCGCCGGGCCGACGCGGGTCGGCCAGGAACGCCCGGGCCCGGGCGGCGAGATCGGCCAGGGCATCGGCCTGGTAGGAGGCCAGATCCTCCGGGGTCACCCGCCCGAGCAGGTCGCGCACGAAACCGCCCGGGCCGCCCTGCTCGGTCACGAGGTCGGCGGCCGCTTCGATCAGCCCGGCACGGGCCGTCTTCTGCTCGGAGGAGGACAACGCCGTCGCGGTCTCGAGTGTCATCGCGCTTCTCCCGAACCGGGTTGCCGACCTTGAGCAGATCCCGATCCGGCAGTCGTCGGGAGCGGCGCGGCCTTCATCGTGATGCGCCCTCGTCCGCCGGAACCGGTGTCTCCTCCGGCGGCGCGCGTCCTAGGGATAGCAGCGTGGCCTGCCGTGTCGATGACACGCCTCGGCGGTTTGGGCACCGGTGCATGTCGAACGGCGCGAACCGTCAGGATCCGCTTGAGCACGCGCGGAAATGTGCATATACACGCATTGTGATGGATCACCCTTCGACCGAGCCCTGCACCTGCTCCGCCCTGCGACGCGCCACGCGCGCCGTGACCACGGCCTATGACGCGGCCCTGCGGCCCTCCGGTCTGCGGGTGACGCAATTCGCGATCCTGCGCCTTCTGGACCGCCTGGGATCGACCCCGGTGACGCGGCTGGCCGCCGAGGCGGCGCTGGAGCGGACCACGATGGCGCGCAACCTCGACCCGCTGGAGCGGCGGGGCCTCGTGCGGATCGCCGCCGGCGAGGCGGATGCGCGCGAGCGGGTGGTGGTGCTAACCGAGCCCGGCCGGGACGCCATCGCGGCCGCGATGCCCCATTGGCGCGCGGCGCAGGCCCGCATCGCCGCCCGGGTCGAGCCCGGAGCCGTCGCCGCCCTGGCCGAAGCCCTGATCGCCGCCTCCTGACCGACCCGCCTTCGCCCCGGAGCCCGACCATGCCATCCCTCGCCGAGACGCGTCCCGCGCCGCGCCTGCACTACGCCTGGATCGTCGCCGCGGTGACCTTCCTGGTCCTGCTCGTCGGCGCGGGCGTGCGCGCCACGCCGAGCGTGCTGATCGTGCCCTGGGAGCGGGAATTCGGCTGGACCGCGTCCATGATCGGGGTCGGGATCGCGCTCAACATCTTCCTGTACGGGATGATCGGCCCCTTCGCGGTGGCGATCATCGAGCGGTTCGGCCTGCGTCGCTCCGTCTGTACGGCGCTCCTCATCCTGGCGATCGGCACGGCCGCGACCAGCCTCATGACCGCGCCGTGGCAGATGGTTCTGCTCTGGGGCGTCGTGGTCGGCTCCGGCTCCGGCATGGTCGCCAACGTGCTCGGGGCCACCGTGGCCGGGCGCTGGTTCGGCAAGCGTCGCGGGTTGGTCCTGGGAATGCTCACGGCGAGCAGCGCCACCGGACAGCTCGTCTTCCTGCCGGTGCTGGCCTCCCTGGCCGTGGGGCAGGGCTGGCGCTCGGTCTCGCTGGTGGTCGCGGCCGCGACCCTCGCGCTCATCCCGCTGGCCGCCCTGCTGCTGCGCGACCGCCCGGCGGATCTCGGCCTGCCGCGCTACGGCGAGGCCACGGTGACGCCGACGCCGATCCTCACCGAGAACCCGGCGATGCGCGCCCTGCGCGGCCTGCGGGTGGGCCTGCGCTCCCGGGATTTCTGGCTGCTCGCCGGCACGTTCTTCATCTGTGGCGCCTCGACCAACGGGCTGGTCGGCACGCACCTGATCCCCGCCTGCATCGACCACGGCATCGCCGAGGTGACGGCGGCGGGGCTGCTCGCGCTGATGGGGATCTGCGACCTGATCGGCACCACGGCCTCGGGCTGGCTCACGGACCGGTTCGATTCGCGCAAGCTCCTGGCCTGGTATTACGGCCTGCGCGGCCTGTCCCTGATCTTCCTGCCCTATTCCTTCGACCTCAGCTTCTACGGCCTCTCGCTGTTCGCCGTGTTCTACGGGCTCGACTGGATCGCCACGGTGCCGCCCACCGTGCAGCTCGCGGCGAAATCCTTCGGCGAGGAGAACGCCGCGCTGATGTTCGGCTGGATCGCGGCCGCCCACCAGATCGGCGCCGCCTCGGCGGCCTGGCTCGCCGGCATGGTCCGGACCGATACCGGCACCTATCTCGGCGCCTTCGTGTCGGCGGGGCTGCTCTGCCTCGTCGCGGCGCTGATGGCCGGCTTCGTCGGGCGCAGGCCCGCCGAACCGGCCCTGCACCCGCTGCCGGCCTGAGCTGCGCCGGGCGGGCGGGATCGTCATAAGTGTGCCGCGATGGGCGAGCCCTGATCGGCCCGTCCCCGCGCATCCCGTGAGCCCGCCTTGACAGTCGTGATCCGGCCCGTGCCGCCGGTCCAGGAGACCCGCGCCCCACGCCCCTGGTCGGGCCCGGGCTTCGTCGAGTTCGTCGCCATCATCGCGCTGATGATGGCGGTGACCGCGATCTCGATCGACAACCTGCTGCCGGCCTTCCCGGCGATCGAGGCGCGCTTCGCCGTGCCGGATCCCAGCCGGCTGCAGCTCCTCGTCTACGTCTACATGATCGGCTTCGGTTTCGCGCAGATCGTCTACGGGCCGGTCTCCGACGCCGTCGGGCGCCGGCCCGTCCTGCTGGTCAGCCTCGCGATCTACGTGGTCGGCTGTGGGCTCGCCATGATCGCCCCCAGCTTCGGCTGGCTGCTCGCGGCCCGGATCATCCAGGGCATCGGCGCGGCCGGCGGGCGCGTCCTCTCGGTGGCGATCGTGCGCGACCGCTTCTCGGGGCGCGAGATGGCGAGCGTGATGTCTCTCACCATGATGGTGTTCCTGATCGTTCCGATGGTCGCGCCGGCGATCGGCGGCATGATGCTGGCGCTGGGCTCCTGGGTCTATGTCTTCGTCTCGATGCTGGTGCTGGCCTTCTGGCTGACGCTCTGGTTCTCGATGCGCATGCCCGAGACGCTGCACCCGGAATACCGCCGGCCGCTCTCGCCGGCCTCCACCTGGGAGGCGATCCGCCTGACGCTCCGGACCCGCGTCGCCGTCGGCTACGCCACCGCCCTCGGGCTGATGACCGGCTGCATCATGGGCTATGTCGGCTCGGCCCAGCAGGTGTTCGATACCGGCTTGTACCATCTCGGCCCGCTCTTTCCCCTGGCCTTCGGGCTGGTGGCGGGCGCCATGGGGACGGCGACGCTGATCAACGCCCGGGTCGTCCGGCGGCTCGGGATGCGGGCGCTGTCCCATGGCGGCGTCATCGCCTTCACGGCGGTCGGCCTGCTCCAGGTCGGCGTCGGGCTCGCCTATCACGGCCAGCCGCCGCTGGCCCTGTTCCTCTCGATCCTGGCGCTGAACCAGTTTCTGATCAGCTTCGCCATGCCGAACTTCAACGCGCTCGCCCTGGAGCCGCTGGGTGCGATCGCCGGCACCGCCTCCTCGTTCCTCGGCTTCTACACCACCCTCCTCGGCGCCCTCTGCGGCTTCCTGATCGGGCAGTCCTTCGACGGGACGGTGGTGCCGGTGGGCCTCGGCTATGCCGGCCTCGGCGGCCTGGCGCTGGTCGTCGTCGCCTGGACCGAGCGCGGGCGCCTGTTCCGCGGCGGCGTCTCCGGCTGAGGCGGCGGCTTAACCCGGTCTTCAGCGGACCGGGCCAAGCTCCGGTCAGCTTCGCCGCCGACCGGACCTCCCATGATCGCCCGCGCCCAGGACGGAACGCTTCTCGCCGCGCGGCTGCTCCTGGCCGCCGCGCTCCTGCCCACCGGGATCGCCCGGGCCCTCAACGTCTCGGGCTTCGCGCTGACGCTCGCCGGCTCCGGCATGCCGTTCCCGAATGCCGTCGCCACGGCCGCGGTGGTTGTGCAGGTCTTCGGGCCGCTCGCGCTGATCCTGGGCGTGCTGCCGCGGCTCACGGGGCTGGCGCTCGCCGTCTTCGCGGCCCTGACCGCCTTCGTGCTCCACGCCTTCTGGCATTACATCGGCCCGGCGGCCGTCGCCGAGCGCACGCTCCTCCTGGCCGATCTCGGCCTCGCCGGCGGATTCCTGATGTACGCCCTGACGGGCCCCGGCGCCTGGAGCTGGCAGGGCTGGCGTTCCGGTGCGGCGCCGAAGGGCGCGAAGCCAACCGGGAAGACCGCCGGCAAGGCCCCCGCGGCCAGGGGCGCCAAGCGGCCGCCCGGCCGTTCCCCCGCCCGCGCGGCGGCCTGAGCGGCATCTAGCCGTGCCGCGGCCGCATCTCGGCGGCGGTGGCGGCCGGAGGGGGAGCGGCGGCGGCGATCGCGTGGCGTCCCGAGATTTCCGACCCGGCATCCGGCGTCAGGCGGCGGAAGGCCAGCGCCGAGACCGCCGAGATCACCGCCACGGCGAAGAAGGCCGGCCCGAAATCGGCCGCCTCGATCTGGGTCCGGCCGTGGAGGCCCGCGGTCCCCTCCAGCGCCAGGGCGCCGAGGGTGACGCCGAGGCTCAATGACAGCTGCTGGCAGACGCTGGCAAAACTCGTGGCCGCGCTCATCTCGCGGGATTCGAGATCGGCATACGCGATGGCGTTGACGCAGGTGAACTGGATCGAGCGCGCGCAGCCGCCGACGAACAGCAGCGTCACCATGATCCAATGGGACGTCTGCGCGGTGTAGAGCCCGTTCACCGCCAGGAAGACGGAGGCGAGCAGCGCGTTCCACGTCATCAGGGTCCGGAAGCCGGTGCGGCGCAGGATCTTCGGCGCGAGGGTCTTCACGAACATCGCGCCGGCCGCTGCCGCGAAGGTGATCAGGCCGGAATGCAGGGCGTCGAGCCCGAACCCGACCTGCAGCATCAGCGGCAGCAAAAACGGGATCGCCCCGGTGCCGATCCGGAACAGGCTGCCGCCGAGCACCGCGACCCGGAAGGTCGAGCGGCGCATCAGGTCGAGCCGGACGATCGGGTGGGCGACCCGCCTCGCATGGGCCCAGTAGAGCGGAAGCAGCACCGCGCCGCCGGCGAGGCAGCCCCAGGAGACGGCGGGCGGCAGCAGGTGGCGTCCCATCGAGGCGAGGCCCAGCATCAGCGCGGCGAGCCCCGTCCCGAGCAGCAGGAAACCCAGGATGTCGAGGGGCGGCCGTTCGGGCTCGCGGACATCCTCGAAGAACAGGGTCGCCAGCACGATCCCGGCGCAGCCGATCGGCAGATTGATGAAGAAGATCCAACGCCAGTCGAACCAAGTGGTGATCAGGCCCCCGACCGGCGGGCCGAGCACCGGTCCGACGAGGGCCGGGAAGGTCAGGTAGGCCAGCGCCGTGACGAGCTGCGATTTCGGCACGCTGCGCAGCACGACCAGCCGTCCGACCGGGACCATCATGGCCCCGCCCATGCCTTGGAGGAACCGCGCCGCGACGAACCACGCCAGCCCGTTGGCGGCCGCGCAGGCGAGGGAGCCGGCCATGAACACCACGAGCGCCGCGCGGAAGACGGTGCGCGAGCCATAGCGGTCGGCCATCCAGCCACTCACCGGGATGAAGATCGCCAAGCTGACCAGATAGGAGGTCAGGGCGAGCTTCAGCGCGATCGGGTCCTCGCTGAGGCTCGCGGCGATGCTCGGAAGCGCCGTGGCGATCACCGTCGAATCGGTGTTCTCCATGAACAACGCGGTGGCGACCGTCAGGGGGACGATCCAGAGCGGTCTTTGGGTGGCGGAGGGCATCGGGGGGCAGACGCGCGGCACGCCGCGCCGGTTGCACGGCAGGGCGGCCACCTCGCATCCTCGTGTTTCGCTTATGTATCCATCCTGCAACAGATGTTGCGCAGCGGGCGCCGTTACCTGTTTTGCGCGAAGCTCGATCGCTATGTCTCGATCACGCGGCCGTGATGTCGGCGCAATTCGGCACGGCGCCGGGTCACGAGGAGTTCGATGCAGCCCAGCCCCAGCCCGGCCCGCACCCTGCCGCGGATCGCCGCCGGCGTCGCCCTTCTCTCGATGGTGGCGGCCTGCGGCACCGTCCTCCTCAACGATCGCGGCTCGCTGACCCGCTACGATCGCCTCAAGGCGAGCGATCAGGTCGCGTCCGCCGCCCGGATCTACGTGGACCGGCCGGCGCTGGCCAAAGCCCGCACCGTGCGCATCATCCCGACGGCGTTCCACGCCGATGTGGCGGGTGCCGTGCCGCTGACCGCAGCCGAGCGCCGCCTGATCGCCAACGCCGCCGACCGGGCGCTCTGCTACGACCTGTCGCTGAGATACGATGTCGTGACCGGGCGCGACGCGGACCTGACCGTGCGGGCCCAGGTCACCCGCGTCGATCCCACGGACCTCCTTGGCGCCGGCGCGACCATCGCGGGTTCGGCCGGGGTCACGGTCGCTTCCCAGTTCGGGCTCAGCGCCGCCGAGGGCATCGGGCGCGTGCCGATCCCGCGGGTGCCGATCGGGCTGGGCAGCCTCACCGTGGAGGCCGAGGCTTTGGACCGGAGGCGCGAGCAGCGCGCCGCCATGGTCTGGGGCGGGGCCGCGAACTCCTTCACCAGCCAGCCGCGCTTCTCCCGGGCGAGCGACGCCTACGACCTCGCGGGGGATTTCGGCCAGGATTTCGGCTACCTGCTGGCGACCGGCACGGACCCGTTCACGGCTCCCAACACCCTGCCGACCTGGGACCGTATCCGCGTCACCACCCTGGGCGAGGCGCCCCTGGACCCGGATTGCGAGGCCTATGGCCGGGCCCCGGGGATCGACGGCATCCTGGGCGACTATATCGGCCTGCCGCCCGAATACACCGATCAGGGACCCGCGAAGGCGAGGCGCTGACCGCGCCGATCGGAGTGCGAAAAAGCGGGGGAGCCATGCGTGTTTTCCCGCTGCGGCGCGGCGACGGCGCATTGGCGCCACCGCGGACCCCGTGATACTGCCACTTGCCAACCCGATCCCGCTGCGCGAGCCCACAGGCGCGGCCGTCCGAGGAAAGTTGGCACATGGCCCGAGTAGACTCCGCATCGATCATCGAAGGGCTGACCTTCGACGACGTGCTCCTGCGGCCCGCCGCCTCCTCGGTGATGCCAACCGAGGTCAACGTCGCCTCGCGCCTCACCCGGTCGATCCCCCTGAATCTGCCGATCCTCGCCTCGGCGATGGACACCGTGACCGAGGCGCCGATGGCCATCGCCATGGCGGCCAGCGGCGGCATGGGCGTGATCCACCGCAACCTCGAGCCGCCGGAGCAGGCCGAGCAGGTCCGGCTCGTGAAGAAATACGAGTCCGGCATGGTGATGAACCCGATCACCATCCATCCGGACGAGACCCTGGCCGACGCCTTCGAGGTGATGAAGCGCAACCGCATCTCCGGAATCCCGGTGGTGGAGCGGGGTCCGAATGGGTCGCGCGGCAAGCTCGTCGGCATCCTGACCAATAGGGACGTGCGCTTCGCCACGAATTCGGCGCAGCCGGTCGCCGAGTTGATGACCCGCGACCGCCTGATCACCGTCCGCGAGGGCGTGACCCAGGACGAGGCCAAGCGCCTGCTGCACCAGTTCCGCATCGAGAAGCTGCTGGTCGTCGACGACCATTACCGCTGCATCGGCCTGATCACCGTCAAGGACATCGAGAAGCGCATCACCTACCCGTTCGCCGTCAAGGACGAGCAGGGGCGCCTGCGGGTCGCGGCCGCCACCACCACCGGCGACAGCGGCTTCGAGCGGGCCGAGCGCCTGATCGATGCCGGCTGCGACGTGATCGTGGTCGATACGGCGCATGGCCACTCGATCAAGGTGCTCGATGCCGTCGCCCGGGTGAAGCAGCTCTCGAACGCCGTGCAGGTGGTGGCCGGCAACGTCGCCACCCGCGAGGGTGCGCAGGCGCTGATCGATGCCGGGGCGGACGCGATCAAGGTCGGCATCGGCCCCGGTTCGATCTGCACGACCCGGATCGTGGCGGGGGTGGGCGTGCCGCAGCTCACCGCGCTGATGGAGGCCGTGGAAGCCGCTGCCGAGGCCGACATCCCGGTGATCGCCGACGGCGGCATCAAGTATTCCGGCGACCTCGCCAAGGCGATCGCCGCGGGCGCCTCGGTGGCGATGCTGGGCTCCCTGCTCGCCGGCACCGACGAGGCCCCGGGCGAGGTCTTTCTGTATCAAGGCCGCTCGTACAAGTCGTATCGCGGCATGGGCTCGGTCGGCGCCATGGCGCGGGGCTCGGCCGACCGCTACTTCCAGGCCGAGGTCAACGACACCCACAAGCTCGTCCCCGAGGGGATCGAGGGGCAGGTGCCCTACAAGGGGCCGGTCGGCAACGTCCTGCACCAGCTCGCCGGAGGCCTGCGCGCAGCCATGGGCTATGTCGGCGGCGCGACCATCCCGGAGTTTCAGGAGCGGGCGCGCTTCATCCGCATCACCAATGCCGGCCTGCGCGAGAGCCACGTCCACGACGTGACGATCACCCGCGAGAGCCCGAACTATCCGTCGCGGACCTGAGGAACTCCATGCGCACGCTGATCGTCGGGGCCGGAGCGACCGGCGGCTATTACGGGGCGCGCCTCGCCGAGTCGGGCGCCGACGTGACCTTCCTGGTCCGGCCGGCCCGGGCGGAGAAGCTCGCCGCGAACGGCCTCGTCCTGCACTCGCCGCTCGGGGATTTGCACATCCCGAATCCGCCGACCGTCACCGCCGACCGGCTGGCGGAGGCGGGCGCGTTCGACCTGATCGTCCTGTCCTGCAAGGCCTACGACCTCGACAGCGCGCTGGCGGATCTCGCCCCGGCGGTGGGGGCGGAGACGGCGATCCTGCCCCTGCTGAACGGCCTGTCGCATCTCGATGCCCTCGACGCCCGCTTCGGCGCGGAGCGCGTGCTCGGCGGCTCCTGCGCCATCGCGGCGACCCTCGCGCCGGACGGCGCGATCCGCCACATGAGCGAATTGTGCAGCATCACCTACGGCAAGCGGGACGGAGCGCGCACGGCCCGGATCGAGGCGGTCGACACCCTCATGCGCGGCCTGAAGTTCCAGCCGCGCCTGAGCGACGCGATCCTGCTGGAGATGTGGGAGAAGTGGGTGTTCCTCGCGACGCTGGCAGGGGCGACGACCCTGATGCGCGCCGCCGTCGGCGACATCGTGGCGGCGCCCGGCGGCGCCGATTTCATGGCGGCGCTGCACGGGGAATGCACGGTCGTGGCCGCGGCGAGCGGCTTCCCGCCGCGGACCGTGGTGGCCGAGCGGGCGCGGGGGCAGCTCACCGCCGCGGGCTCGACTTTCACGGCGTCGATGCTGCGCGACATCGAGAATGGCGGGCGGATCGAGGCGGATCACGTGATCGGCGACCTGATCGCCCGCGGCCGGCGGCTTGCCCCGGCGGCGGCCTTCCCGCTGCTCACGCAGGTCTATACGGGGCTGAAGGCCTACGAGGCGCGGCGGGGGCGGGAGGCGGCCTGAGCCGCCGCCACTCAGTAGCGGCCGGGCGGGGGTGCCGGCGGCGCGCCGTATTCGAGCTGCGTCTTGGCGTCGACCGGCCGGCGCGGCGGCGGCGTCAGATCCGGCTGGGCGGCCGGCGCACTCGCGCAGGCGGCGAGGGAGGCGGCGACCAGGGCCGCGAGGGCGATGCGAACGGCTGACGACATGCGCTGAGAGACTCCCGGTGTCCGCCCCGTCGCGGACCGCCCTGGTCCGCGACGGGTGGATGCCATACGACACGCGGCGATCCGCGCGGCGGACCACCCGGACGCGTTCTGAGCCGCGATCGTGCTCGAAGCTCGGCCGTATCGTGGCGGTATCGTGGGACAAGCGTGGCCGTTTCGCGCCTTGTTCGACTCATTCTGAAGGAACAGACCCCTGACCCCCGCCGCCCGCTGCTCCGCCGCCATCGAGGTGCTCACCGACATCGTAGACCGGCGCCGGCCGGCGGCCGATGCCCTGAAGGATTGGGGCCTCGCCCACCGTTTCGCCGGCTCCGGCGACCGGGCCGGCATCGCCAGCTTGGTCTACGACGCCCTGCGCCGACGGTCGTCCGCGGCCTGGATCATGGGCTCGGATACCCCGCGCGCGGTGCTGATCGGCGCGCTGCGGCTCCAGCAGGGCCTGGCCGCGGCCTCGGTGGCCGCCCTGTTCTCCGGGGACCGCTTCGCGCCGCCGCCGCTGACCGCCGAGGAGCAGGCCCGCCTCGACAGCGGCACGCTGAACGACGCCCCGCCCGAGGTGGCGGGGGACGCCCCGGCCTTCGTGCTGCCGGACCTCGCGGCGGTTCTGGGCGACGACCTCATCCCGGAACTGAAGGCCCTGGCCCGGCGCGCGCCCCTCGACATCCGGGTCAACGCCCTGCGCGGCCGCCGCGCGGACGTGCTGCCGGCGCTCGCCGCCTTCGACGCGGCCCCGACGCCGCACGCCCCCCAGGGCCTGCGCGTGCCGATCGGTGCGGACGGGCGCGGCCCGGCGCTCCATGTCGAGGCCGAGTTCCTCGACGGCTGGTACGAGATCCAGGACGAAGGTTCCCAGCTCGCGGCCCTCCTGGCCGATCCGCGGACCGGCGAGACCATCGTCGACCTCTGCGCCGGCGGCGGCGGCAAAACCCTGGCGCTCGCGGCCGAGACCGGAAACGGGGCCCGCCTGATCGCCACCGACGGCGACCCGCGCCGGCTCGCGCCGATCCACGAGCGTTTGCGCCGGTCCGGGGCCGTGGCGGAGATCCGGACGCCGCGGGGCGGCAAGGCGCGGGCCGACGTGCTGGAGGATCTGGACGGTACGGTCGACCGGGTTCTGGTCGATGCGCCCTGCACCGGCTCGGGCACCTGGCGGCGCAATCCGGACGCCAAGTGGCGCCTGCGCCCCGGCAGCCTCTCCCTGCGGACCGCCGAGCAGGCCCAGGTCCTCGATCGGGCGGCGCGGCTGGTCAGGCCGGGCGGCCGCATCGTCTATGTGACCTGCTCGCTGCTGGCCGCGGAGAACGACGCCGCCCTGGACGGGTTGCTGTCGCGCTGGCGCGGGCGCTTCGACGTGGTCGCGGCCGCCGATGTGCTCGCAGCGGGTCCGGCCTCGCTGCCGGCGGCGGTGCGGACCACGCTTCACGGCATCCAGATGACCCCGCATCGCACCGGCACCGACGGGTTCTACGTCGCGGTGATCGCACGGCGCGGCTGAGGTCCGGGACCCCCGGGGCCCTCCGCGGCGTTGGACCGGCGCGCCTTCGGGAGCCGGCCGCACCGCGCGCCGGTCCCGACCTGTTGCTTTTCCGGGAGACGCCCTTGCGCCTGGACCGCCGCCTGTTGCTCGCCGGATTCGGGACTGCCTTCGGCCTGCGCTCGGCGCGGGCCGCCAGCGACGGGCCGCCGGAACCGGCCTCGCATGAATCGATCCGGGCGCTGCCCCGCTCCCTGCCGGGGGCGGACCTGCAGGTGATCGATCTCTGGCCGGGCGAGGCGCCAGGCGGTGGCAGCGGGCCCGACGCGGACGGCTACCGCTACGTCGAGGGTGTCGTCGGCGACATCACCCGGGTGGCGCGGCCCTGCCTGCTGGTCATGCGGCCGGCCAATGCCAACGGTGCCGCGATGATCGTCGCGGCCGGGGGCGGCTACGAGTTCATCGCCCTCGGCAACGAGGGCGTCCCGGTGGGGCGGGTCCTGAATGCGGCCGGCATCACGGTCTTCCTGCTGGTCTATCGCTTGCCGGCGGAGGGCTGGGGCTCTGGCCCCGACGCGCCGCGCCAGGACGCCCAGCGCGCCGTCCGGCTGGTCCGGGCCCGGGGGACGGAGTTCGGCATCGACCCGGCTCGAGTCGGCGTGCTCGGCTTCTCGGCCGGCGGCCACCTGATGGGCGAGACCGCGGTCGGCAGCGCCCTGGATCTCTACGCCGCGGTGGATTCCGTCGACGCGCAGCCCGTGCGGCCCGCGCTGGCCGGATTGATCTATCCGGTCATCACGATGCGAAAGCCCTTCGACCGGACCCATACACGCCGGATCCTCGTGGGCGACGACGTGACCCCGGCCGAGATGAAGACCTATTCGGTCGACCTGCAGGTCGGCCCGGACACGCCGCCGACCTTCCTGGCCCAGGCGATCGACGACCCCGTGGCGGTGGCCGATCATCCGCTGCTGATGTTCTCGGCCCTGCGCAAGGCGCGGGTGCCGGCCGAACTGCACCTGTTCGAGCGCGGCGGCCACGGCTTCGGCCTCGGTGCCCCCGGCACGCCGGCGGCGGCTTGGCCCGGGCTGTTCCTCGCCTGGATCCGCCTCCACGGCTTCCAGCGGCGCTGACCCTCAGCCCTGGCCGGCGATCACGCGGTGCAGCTTGGCGACCTTCGGCCGGTTGGTGCGGAACTGGCCCCGCTCCACGGACACGAACACCACGGTCGCGATGGCGAGCGTCGTCAGCCACCAGATCGCCGTCAGCCCGACGCCGAGGCAGGCCACCGTGAAGGCCGCCGCGAAGCACCCCATTGCCCCGGGAACCAGGGCGGGACCTTCGCGCCCGGCCCGGCGGATCGAGGCGTAGAGCGCGAAGGCGGCGGCGAGGGCCCCGACGATTCCGAGCTCGTACCAGAACTCGAACAAAGCGGTCGTGGGCGCATTCAGCGGCAGCAGCCCGACCAGGCGGCCACGCAGGGCCGTCTCGAAACCGTGGCCGGTGATCAACCGCACCGGATCGGTGGTCACCACCTTCTGCCAGCTCTTCAGCGACAGCACCGCCGGTGCCAATGGACCGAGTACGGCGGCGCCCACGGGCCGCGCCAGGAACGGTAGCAGCGGCGCCACGGCGAGCAGGACGGCGGACAGGGTAGCTGTGAGTGTCACGCCGAGTTTCGGCCGGTAGCTCGTCACCGCGAAGGCCACGGAACCGACCGCCAGGGCGGCGATCTGGGTCGCGTCCGGCTGGACCGTGAGCGCCAGGGCGACCAGCAGGGCGACCCCCAGGGCTTCGCGGTCGCGGCGCCGGGACCGGAGCCATGCCAGCGCCGGCCAGACCAGCAGGATAAGCAGCACGAGGCCGCGATCGAGCGCGCCATCATCCTCGGTCCCGGCCGGCGCCATGTGGGCGCCGAACAGCCCGAGCATGATCGCCACGATCGCGCCCGCGACGATTCCGAGGGGCAGCAAATAGAGGTTCGCGGACCGCATCCGGTCGGGCAGGGCCAGATAGCCGAGCAGGGCCAGCCCGATCGTGGCCGCGAGGTTGACGAGGCGCTCCAGGGCCGGCCCGAGGAACGGCGTCCAGGTCAGGGACAGCGCCGACCAGAGCACCACGAGCATCCCCGCCAGGAAGGCCGGCGCCGTCAGCAGCCGGTAGGCGGAGGGGCGCACCGGCCGCTGCCGCCGGTCGATCACGCTGGCGATGATCAGCAGGATGACGGCGATCGGCGCGAGGATCACCGAGGCGCGGCGGGCGACCTGCGCCAGGACGGGGAGCACCACGAACAGGCCGAAGAAGCCGATGCGCCGCAGGAGTGCGGCGGCGTCGAGCGCCGGGTCGGCGGTGGTGGGAGTCGACGCGCGGGGCATCAGGCGCCTTCTTCCGGACCGGAACGGCCGGATCCCTGCTCGATACGCAAGCCTCGCGCAAGCCGCTGTAGACGCAGCGCCACACCTTCCGCTGCGCGCATCGCCTCAGGCCACGGTGGCGGGCTCGCGCGGGCGCCGCCGCACCGCGCGCCGGCCGAGATCCGACACCACCCGCCAGCCGCCCCAGGCGGCGAAGAAGCCGATCAGTCCGGCGGCCAGGCCGTCGGCGCTGGTCGGGATCGCCGGGCTGAAGTCGCGATAGGCGGCTGCGGCGACCGGCATGTCGGGATCACGCAGCATCGCGACGACGCGGCCGAGCGGGCTCGTGGCCGAGGCCAGGGCCTGCTGCTGCGCGCTCAGCCGGGCGAGCCGGGCGATGTCCGCCTGCGCGGCCGCACCACGCCGGGCCACAAGCTCGTCAGGGTTGCTGCGCAGCCGGTCGACCGCGCCCTCGCGGGTGGTGCCGGAGGCTTGGGCGTCCGATTCGAGCACCGCCACCTGCCGCCGCAATTCATCCGCCGCGCCGCCGATGCGCTGCGCGTATTGCTGCGCGAATTCGGGGGCCTGCGCGGCCACCGCGCCGCCGAGGAGGCCGAGGGCGATGCCGAGGGTGCGGAGCACGCGGAACATATCAGGCCTCCGGCGCGGGGAATCGCGCATCGACACAGAGCATGCCGGGCCTCACGCTGGAAGCGTCAGCAGGCCGGCCTGCCCATCGCCGCAGCCGAACAGCAAGCGGCTCCCGCGCCCGTCCCAGGCGAGCGCGGTCACGCCGCTGCCCACGACGGACGGCCGCACCAGGAGTTCCGAGGCGTCGGTGAACCGGACCAGCAGGATGCAGCCGTCCTCGTAGCCGATGGCCAGGACCGGCGCCTTGGGGTGGAACGACACGCGCGACACCCGGGCGGGACGGACCCCGCATTCCCGGGGGGCCTTCCCGGTCGGGCCCTCCTTCGAGTCGAACGGCCACACGATCGCGGCCTCGGCGCCGCTGGTGGCGAGCCAGTGCCCGTCCGACGACCACGCCACCGAGCGGACCTTGCCGGGATAACCCGACATCCGCATGTGGCCGCGATCCGGCTGGAGGCGCCACCCGTGCAGGGCATTCTCCTGCATGGTCGTCACCACGAAACGGCCGTCCGGCGACCAGGTCACGTCGATATGGGAGCCCTTCCAGTCGATCACCTCCGCCGGGGTTTCGAGGTTCGGGTACCAGAGGCTGACGCCGTTGTAGTGGGCGATCCCGAGACGGTAGCCCTTCGGGGCGAAGACGAGGCCGCGGCCGGTCGAGGGGGCCTGGAAGCTGCGCTCGCGGCCCTTGGCGTCCCGGGCCACGACATTGCGCCCGGCCGACCAGGCCACGGCGCCGTCCGGATGGAGCGCCAGGGCGTCGATCCAGGCGCCGCCCTTGGCGGATCCCACCTGTTCCACGGCGCCGTCCGCCCGGACCTCCACCACCCGGCCGTCGTCGCCGCCGGTGAGCAGGCGCGCGCCGATCCCGGCCGCCACCAGGATCCCGCCCTCGGGATGGGCGACGAGCCGCCTCAGGCCCGCCGCCTGCGCCAGCGCGACGGTGCCGTCGCTGAGCGCCAGGGCCGGCACGTCCTTCAGGAAATGGGCCGCGACCACGTGCGCGCCGGGCTCCAGCGCGGCGACGTGACTGGTGAGGGTGGGATTGCTGACGGGACTGCTCATGGTGCGGGGACCTTCGCGGCAGGCGGTGCCGTGCGCAAGACCAGGATCGCCGTCAGCAGCGCCAGGCCGCCCGAGAGGGCCGCGGGTGCGACCAGCGCGTAGAGGGCGAAATGCCCGTAGGCCTGCGCACCGAGATACGCGCCGAACAACAGGGACAGCCAGACCAGGCCGTCGCCGATCCAGCCCAGCGGATCGCCGGTCCGGGTCAGCGCCTGGGCGATCTTCTGTCCCAGGCTGAAGAGGGCGCCGGTGACGAAGGTCGTGCCGGCGCGGAAGCCCTTCACCTGCGCCAGGACCGCGTTCTGCGAGCCCATCGCCACGGCGACGAAGAAGGCGGCGAGGCCGAGTTCCGGTGATTCGAGGCCCAGCCCGAGGCCGCCGAGGATCAGGAGGGACTCGTAGGCGAGGACCACCGGCGTGGTCCAACGGGCCGGGACCAGGATTGCGAGGCCGCTGCCGAGCACCGAGCCTATCAGGAAGGCGAGGATGAGCGTCGCGGGCAGCACCAGCCGGTGGAAGTCGGCGGCCGCGCCGAAGACAGCGAGCTGCGTGGTGTTGCCGCTCATGAACGAGGTGTAGAGCCCGCCCAGGCGCACGAAGCCCAGGGCATCCACGTATCCGGCCAGACCCGTGAGGAGCAGGCCGAGGCCGAGCTGCAGCAGCCGGCTCACGCGTCAGCCCCCCGGTACGGCCCCGGTAACCTTCCGTTAACCACTTGGATCGCTTCGTTCACCGGCGTGGGAGGTCGGTTAAGACGGCGCTCACCAAACGCGTGCAATTCGATGGAAACAGGGTGAACGCCGTGTCGAGAGGGGCCGTTGCCCCAGCGATCCGACCGGGGGACACCGAGCCCCCGCCGGGTGAGTGGGAGTTGCGTCATGGTTCCGTTCGCTGCCGCTTTCGTCTGCCCGTCCATGCCCGTTCTGGACTCGGCCACCGCCACGATCCTCGTGGTCGAGGATGAGCCGAGCGTCTGCGAACTGGCCGCCGAAACGCTCCTCGACGCGGGCTATCGGGTGCTCACCGCCGCGGATGCCTGGCAGGCCGAGGCGATCCTGGCCAGCCAGAGCGTGGACATGCTCTTCACCGATATCGATCTCGCTCGCAACACGAACGGCCTCGCGCTGGCCCGCCGTGCCCGGGGCCTCTGCCCGGACCTCCCGATCGTCTACACCTCCGGTGGCCGCGCCGACCTGTCGGCCCGCGACGCCGTCTCCGGCTCGGTCTTCGTGCCGAAACCCTATCGCCCGAGCCAGCTCGTGGCGCTGACCCGCGACGTGCTGAACGCCGCGCTCCCCCATCACGCCTGACCCGGACCTCCGAGGACACACGCCATGTGGCGCTCCCTTTCCGCACTCGGCCTCGCCCTGGCGCTGTCGGCCACGCCGGCGAACGCCGCCTGCGACGTGACCGGCGCGAAGATCGAGGAGGCGATCGCCGCCAAGGGCGAATTGCGCGCGGATGCCAATGCTCAGCTGGTGCGCGACCTGCGGACCCTGCGCGACGCCGCCATCGTGCTGGACACGTACAAGTTTCCCGGTGAGTGCGAGGTCCTGCTTGGGATCGCCAAGTCGTTGCTGTCCAACCCCGGCAAGACCATCGAGCAGGGCGGCGACACCGACGAGGACAAGGCCGAGAGCCTGATCGAGGCCCGCGAGCCCAAGGATGCCGCCGGCACGCCGAAGGCGAAGTGACCTCCGGGCACGGCGGGACGCGCAGCCTGCCTGGACCGGGCTTCCGAACGTCCGGTCCGCTCTGCCGTCTTCCGAACGGCGCCGACCGCCGCTCGGGACGCCGCCCCCGCTCGGTTTAGGGCTCCTGCCCGCCGGTCGCCCCGATCTTCGCCCGGGCCATCGCCCGGCCGAGCTTCGCGGCGATCTGGTCGCGCAGCATGTCGGCCATCTCGATGTCGACCAGGCGCCATGTCAGACCGCGCAGCCGCAACCGGATGCGGGTGCGCGCGCCGCGGGGCGCCTCGGGCGGGATCGGGATCACCACCGCGCGGAAGCCCCGCATTTCGAGGGCCGTGTAATAGGGCAGGAGCCGCCCGACGCTGCGGATCGCAAGGCCTTCGGGCCGCGTGTCGGACGGCCGTTCGAGATCGAGCTTGTCGGGCCAGCCATTGGCGAGCAGGTCGATCACCGTCTCCGGGGTGACCATCGACTCGGACAGGGCCAGGGCCAGCCCATAGGCGGCATCGCCGAGGCGCTGGCGATCACGGGCCTCCAGGTCCGAATCGGCCTCCGCGGCAACCCGCATCGCCGCCGTGATCTGACGCACCAGGGACAGGCGGAGCGTCCGGAAGTTCACGTGGCTCTCGATATAGGCCGCGTCGTGCCGGCGCACCGCCTGCGAGAGATCGTAGAGCGACCAGAGCGGGCTCATCGTGAACGCGACCCAGGCGAGGGCCAGGCCGAGCGAGACCATGAGCCAGCGCACGGTCTCAGACCCCCGGCCGCAGCGTCACGAGGCGTCCGCCCAGCGCTCGAGACCCGAGAAGGCCGCCACCACGCGCTCGTAGACCGGGCGTTTGAACGGCACGATCAAATCCGGCAGCTCGGCGAAACCGGCCCAGCGCCACGCGTCGAACTCGGCCTTGTGGGCGCCGCCCCCCGGACGCAGCACGTCGATCGACGACTCGTCACCCAGGAAGCCGTAGGCGAACCATCTCTGGGTCTGCCCCCGGTAGCGCCCCTGCCACGCCTGCTTCATCACGTCGGGCGGCAGGTCGTAGGCGAGCCAGTCCGGGATCTCGGCGAGCAGGCGGAGCGCCTCCGGCGGGACGTTGGTCTCCTCGTAGAGTTCGCGGCGCGCGGCCGCCTCCGGATCCTCGCCCAGATCGACGCCGCCCTGCGGCATCTGCCACATGTACGGGCCGGCGACATGCTCGGGCCCCGCATCCTTGGTCCGGCGTCCGACGAAGACGCCGCCTCCGGGCGCGATCAGCGCGACGCCCACGCAGGGGCGGTAGGGCAGGGCGCTGCCGGGATCCGAATCCGTCGTCATCGGCCGGACCATAGGTCAGGCCCACGGGGCGCGGCAACGCCGATCGGGGACGCGGCCCTCCCGTTGCGCCCGAAGACTATCGGTGCGGGAGCGTTTCGCGAGCTCACTCAATCGGCCGTAGTAACCCGCTTCTCACGGGCGCCGCGCAGGGCGACGCTGGCCGGGACGAGCCGCAGCCCCCGGGCATCGAGATCCCGCGCCCAGCGGGCGATTCGGTCGACACTGAGGGCCGCACCGCTCACTGAGACCAGGGCGAAGCCGTTGGCCCGAGCCCGGGCCTCGGCCTGTGTCAGGGCGGCGTCGATGGCGTCGGCGCGCGGTGTGGCGTCGAGGACGATCTCGGCACGGGCGATCGGCGTGCGGGCCTTGTTGGCCGGCGCGGCCGGGGGTTTCGGATTCGTGCCGTCGTCGAGGAAGCCGAGGCCGCGGGCGCCGATCTCGCGCAGGATCGGCTCGAAGGCGGAATCCGCCATCAGCTTGGAGCCCATGTAGTTCACGACGCCGACATAGCCCGGGAAGCGCGCGAGCGCCCAGGCGAGGCGGTCGACATTCTCGGGGCCCTTCAGGGCGGTGAGCAGGCCCTGGGGGCCCGGGTCGCTGTCGGGATAGTCGAACGGCTCCATGGGCAGCTGGAGGAAGACCTCGTGGCCGGCATCGCGCGCCCGGGCGGCGGCGCGCTCGACCTCGCCGCCATAGGGCAGGAAAGCGAGGCTGACGGCTGCCGGCAGGCGCGCGGTGGCACCCGCGGTGGCGGCCTGGCCGACGCCGAGCCCGGTCACCACGATGGCGATGCGCGGACCGGTTCCGGGCTCCTCGGGACGGGCGTAGACGTCGAGGGCGCGCACGCGGCCCTCGCCGAGCTTCGGGATCAGGCCGTGCCGGCCGGTCTCGCTGATGCGCGGGTCCGGCGCGGGGGCGAGTCGCGGCGCGTTGGGGGGCGGGACCCGGATCACCACGGCATCGGTCGGCGCCGAGCCGAGGGGACGCACCACCGTGACGCCGGATGCGGACTCGATCTCCTCCGCGCTGCGCTGGAGCTGGGTCGGTCCGGGGGTGGTCATGGCGACCGGCGGCTCGGCCGCCGGCACCGGGGCGGCCGGCCGCGCCGCGGGCTCGCGGAACGCGATCATCGCCTCGGCGCGGGGCTCCCCGCCCTGGGGATCGCCGAGCGCGACGACGAGGCCGACCGACAGGGCGAGCGCGGCCGCGATGGCCCCCGCCGCGACCCTCGGCCGGCGCAGGACCGCGAGGTGCCGTCCGAACCGCCCGCTGGGCTGCTCCGGCACCTGCGCCTCCGGCACGCCGAGGGGGCGCGTGAGGATATCGTCCGTGGACTCGGTCAAGCGGCTCTCGACACGGAATCGGTCCCGCCGCGCCGGACGCGGCACGGATCCCGGACGCCATTGCCGGCCGGTATGGTTAACGATCCCCTAAGGACCAGCCCGGGATACGAAAATCCCGCCCGGCAGGTCGGCCGGGCGGGAGCGGATAGCGCCGTTCGTGGTCTGGGCGATCAGTTCGGCAGGCTGGGCTTCTGCTGCTGGGCGTTCGGCGTGCCGTTGGCCGCGCCCTTCTGGATGCCGTGCAGGAAGTCGACCGCCGCGATCAGCTGCTTGTCCTTGGCTGGGTCCGACGGCATGTAGGCGGAGGAGCCGCCGCGCTCGTCGGTGTCCTTCTGCTTCAGGTGGCCCTTCAGCCCGGCCTCGCCCTTGGTCTCGTCCTTGCCCTTCAGCTCGTCCGGCACGTCCTGCAGGACCTCGACATCGGGCTCGATGCCCTTCGCCTGGATCGAGCGGCCCGACGGCGTGTAGTAGCGCGCCGTGGTCAGCCGCAGGGCGCCGGATCCGCCGAGCGGGATGATCGACTGCACCGAGCCCTTGCCGAAGGAGCGCGTGCCCATGATGGTCGCGCGCTTGTGATCCTGCAGGGCGCCGGCCACGATCTCCGAGGCCGAGGCGGAGCCGCCGTTCACGAGGACCACCACGGGCTTGCCCTTGGTCAGGTCGCCGGACTTTGCGGAGAAGCGCTGCGTCTCGTCCGGGTTGCGGCCGCGGGTCGAGACGATCTCGCCGCGGTCCAGGAAGGCGTCCGAGACCATCACCGCCTGGTCGAGCAGGCCGCCCGGGTTGTTGCGCAGGTCGATGACGTAGCCCTTGATCTTGTCAGGCCCGATGTCGCTCGACAGCTTGTCGATCGCGGCGCGCATGCCGTCGAAGGTCTGCTCGTTGAACTGCGTCAGGCGGATATAGGCGACGTCGCCGCCCTCGACCTTGGAGCGGACCGGTTTGATCTTGATCACGTCGCGGGTCAGCGTGACGTCGATCGGGTCCTTCGACTCCTTGCGGCTGATCTTGAGCTTCACGCTCGAATTGACCGGGCCGCGCATCTTGTCGACCGCTTGGTTCAGGGTGAGGCCCTGGACCTGATCGTCGTCGATCTGGGTGATGACGTCGTTGGCGAGCAGGCCCGCCTTGGCGGCGGGGGTGTCGTCGATCGGGGTGACGACCTTGATCAGGCCGTCCTCCATAGTGACCTCGATGCCCAGCCCGCCGAACTCGCCGCGGGTGGTGGTCTGCATGTCGCGGAACGCCTTGGCGTCCATGTAGCTCGAATGCGGGTCGAGCGAGGCCAGCATGCCGTTGACGGCCGACTCGATCATCTTCGACTCGTCCGGCTTCTCGACGTAGTCGGTCCGGACCTTCTCGAACACGTCGCCGAACAGGCTCAGCTGGCGATAGGTTTCGGCCGAGGCGGCCACCGCCCGGGGACCCGACAGGAAGTCGGTCTGGGTGGCCACCATGGAGGTGCCGGCACCCAGGAAGGCGCCGAGCATGATCAGAGACGTCTTGCGCATCAGCCGCGAACCTTCTCGCCAAGTACCGTATTAGTCGGGCTTCTCGCCCACCACGGCTCCGGATCGATGGAGCCGCCGTCCTTCTTGAACTCGACGTACAGGGTGGGATCGCCGTCGGACCCAGTCGGGCCCGGGCCTTTCTCGCCCATGCTGCCGACCGGTTCGCCCGCGAGCACGAACTGGCCGACCTCGACGCTGATCTGTTCCATCCCCGCGAGCAGGAGATAGTAGCCGTCGCCCGCGTTGATGATCAAGAGTTGCCCGTAGGACCGGAACGGCCCGGCGAACTGCACCCAACCGTCGGCCGGGGAGGAGACCGTCGCCTTCGGACGCGTCGCGAAGGACACGCCACGGCTGGTTCCACCGTTGCCATCGGGCTGGTTGAAGCCCCGCGCCAGCCGACCGCTGACAGGCCGCGGCACTTCGCCCCGCGCCTCCGAAAAATGCACTTTCGGTGCCAGCCGCGCGGGATCGCGGAAGCCGGCCGCGGCAAATCGTTCCTGCGTCACGCGGATCTCGCGTTCGGCCGCCGCCTTCGCCTCCTCGGCGGAGCGTTTGGCCGCCACGGCCTCGGCTTCGGTCCGGTCCAGGAGATCCTTCAGGGTCTTCGCCTGGGCACCGAGCTCGGCAGCCCGGCGGCGCTCGGCGGTGAGGCCGCTCTCGACCTCCGCCTGGCGGGCACGGCGGGCGGCCACCAGGGCCTCGAGGCGCTGGCGCTCCCGCGCCCACCCGGTCAGGTCGCTGGTGAGGCCTTCCTTGTCCTGTGCGATCAAGCCGCGCAGGCGGATCATTTCCGCGAGATCGGCCGCCAGGGTGTCGACCTCCCCGCGCAACTCCGGCACCACGGCACCGAGCAGCATCGAGGTGCGGATGGCCGCGAGCACGTCCTCCGGGCTCACGAGCACCGCCGGTGGCGGGCGCCGTCCCATCCGCTGGAGCGCGGCCAGGATCTCGGCGACCACGCCCCGGCGGGCCTGGAGCGAGCGCCGGATCGCGGCCTCGCTCTCGCTCATCGCCTTCAGCCGCTCCTCCAGGCGGCTCAGCCGGTCCTCGGTCGCCTGCGCCTGACGGCCGGCGTCGAGGAGGGCGGAGTCGAGCTTGGACCGGTCCGTGCCGATGGCGGCGATCTCGGCCTCGAACTGCGCCCGCTGGCCGTTGCTGGCGGCCAGGGCATCCTGCACGCGCTTGAGGTTCTCGGCGCGACGGTCGCGCTCCGCATTGTCCCGCTGCGCCGCCTCCGAGTCCGGGGGCGCCGGGGTCTCGGCATGCGCGGGCCACGCGCCATAGGCCGCGGCCAGCAGGACCAGAGCGGTCAGGAGGCGGCGGGAGGCGCGACCGGACGACGACGGGCGGATGGGGGTATCGGCCCGCGCCCGGACGGCATCGATTTCGACCATGACCACCGCCGGTCAGCCCGCCTCGCCCCGATGATAGGGATGGCCGGCCAGGATGGTCAGGCTGCGGTAGATCTGTTCCAGGGCGAGCACGCGCACGAGTCCGTGGGGCAAGGTGGCCGCCCCGAAGGACAGGATCAGCTCCGCCTTCGTCCGAATTGAGGCGTCCAGACCATCCGGCCCGCCGATGACGACGGTCAGCGCCGGCCGCCCGACATCACGCCAGCCGGCTAACCGCTCGGCCAGGGCCGCGCTGGGGATATCGGCACGGCCGCGCTCGTCATACGCGACCAGGACACCGCCGGGCGGCAGATGGGCGGCGAGCAGGGCCGCCTCCTCGGTGCAGCGGTCCAGGGCGCGTCGTGCGCGCGCTTCCGGGATCTCCACGCTGTCGCAGGCCGAGAAGCCGAGCCCGCGCCCCAATTGGGCGGCGCGGTCGCGATATCGTGACGCGAGTTCCCGCTCCGGTCCGGCCTTCAACCGTCCGATCGCCGCCAGGACGAGTCGCAAGCGGTCGGTCCGGCCTAGCCGAGGGCGAGCCCGACCGGACGATCGGCGCCCCACATCTTCTCGAGATTGTAGAAGCCGCGCACTTCCGGACGGAAGATGTGCACGAGCACGTCGCCGGCGTCGATCAGAACCCAGTCGCAGGCGGGCAGGCCCTCGACCCGCGCGTTGCCGAAGCCGCGGTTCTTCATCTCCTGGATGATCTTGTCGGCGATCGCCCCCACGTGCCGCTGCGAGCGACCCGACGTGATGATCATCGTGTCGGCCAGCGACGTCTTCCCGGCGAGGTCGATGGCGATCGTCTCCTCGGCCTTCATCTCGTCGAGGCAGTCGAGGGCGAGGGCTTTGAGATCGTCCGAGCGCGCCTGGCCGGGCTCGTCCGGGGCGAGAACGGCGGTGCGGATCGTCTCCGTATGAATGGTTTCGGGCAGAGTCCTGGTTCCTCGTGGTGCCGCGGGCGGCGTCACCCCTCGCGGGGTGCCATGAAATTGGCGGTATCGGGCGGCGATTGCAACCGCGCCGTCTCCGAACCCCCGCCACGTCTCGGCATACCGTTACGGATCTCCGTCGAGGACAGGCTCGACCGCGGCCCGTGGAGGAAGGTCCAGGCCGGCGGCCGACGCAGCGCGAGCGTCGAGGCCGCGGCCTCGGGGATGCGCGCCTGCGCCAGCCGCTGGGCGGCGCGGGCGCTCAGCGGGGTCATGGTCCAGCCGGGCCGGTCGATGACCGCGATCGGCACGAGCCGCGCGATCTCGGCGGAGCCTTTCCAGCGGTGGAAGGTGCCGAGCGAATCAGCGCCCATGATCCAGACGAAATGAACGCCGGGGCAGCGACGCGTGAGGAAGCGCAGGGTCTGCACGGTGAAGCGGACGCCGAGGGCCGCCTCGACGCCGGTCACGGCGATGCGCGGATGCCGGGCGACCCGGTGCGCCTGGGCGCACCGCTCCGCGACGGTCGGAAGCGTTTTGCGGCTCTTCAGGGGGTTGCCGGGGCTGACCAGCCACCAGACGCGGTCCAGCCCCAGCCGACGCATCGCCAGCACGGAGACGTGGCGATGGCCGAGATGCGCGGGGTTGAAGGATCCGCCGTAGAGGCCGATCCGCATGCCGGGCGCGCTCGGCGGCAAACTCAGCCGCACGCCGGACCCTCGGCCGATGTCACGGACGGATCTGGCCGCTGCCGTGGACGCGATACTTGAAGGTCGTGAGCTGCTCGACGCCCACCGGGCCGCGGGCATGCATCCGCCCGGTGGCGATCCCGATCTCGGCGCCGAACCCGAACTCGCCGCCATCGGCGAACTGCGTCGAAGCGTTGTGGGTCACGATCGCCGAATCGACCTCCGCCAGGAATCGGGCCGCCTCGGCCTCATCCTCGGTGATGATCGCGTCGGTGTGATGCGAGCCGTAGGTCTCGATATGCTCGATCGCCGCGGCGATCCCGTCGACCACGCGGACCGCGATGACCGCGTCGAGGTACTCGGTGTGCCAATCCTGTTCCGCGGCGGCGGTCACCCGGGGATCGACCGCCCGCGTCTCGGCGTCGCCGCGGACGGCGCAGCCGGCATCGAGCAGGGCGCCGACCAGGGGGGCGAGATGCGTCGCCGCGCAGGCACGGTCGACAAGCAGGGTCTCGGCGGCGCCGCAGACGCTGGTCCGGCGCATCTTGCTGTTGAGCAGCACGGTGCGGGCCATGGCGAGATCGGCCGCGGCGGCCACGTAGACGTGATTGATGCCGTCGAGATGGGCGAAGACCGGCACCCGCGCCTCGGCCTGAACGCGGGTAACGAGACCGCGCCCGCCCCGGGGCACGATCACGTCGACGCAGCCGTCGAGGCCGGCGAGCATCAAGCCCACCGCCGTGCGGTCGCGGGTCGGTACCAGCTGGATCGCGTCTTCCGGCAGGCCGGCATCGGCCAGCCCCCGGCTCATCGCCCGGGCGATGGCCATGGCGCTGCGGTGGCTGTCCGAGCCCGCCCGCAGGATCGCGGCGTTGCCGGCCTTCAGGCACAGCGCACCGGCATCCGCGGTGACGTTGGGGCGGCTCTCGAAGATCACCCCGATCACCCCGAGCGGCACCGCGATGCGCTCGATCAGCAGGCCGTTCGGCCGCTCGATGGCGGCGAGCTGGCGGCCCACCGGGTCGGCCAGCAATCCGATCTTCTCGACGGCGTCCGCCATCGCCGCCAGGCGTCCGGGATCGAGGGTGAGCCGGTCGATCAGGGCGGCGGTCTGACCGGCGCTGCGCGCGGCAGCCACGTCGCGGGCGTTCTCGGCCAGGATCTCGTCGCGGTTCGCCCTCAGGCGCTCGGCGATCGCCTTCAGAGCGAGATCCTTGGTCTGCGCCGAGGCCAGCGCCATCCGCCGGGCGGCCGCACGGGCGCGACGGCCGATCGCCGCCATCTGCTCCGGCAGGGCGTCGGCCTCGGCGAAGTCCGATCTCAGATTCAGGACGGGCACGCTGGCGTCCTCGGTTCGCGACGGCCGTTCGCCGGCTCGACGGGGAAGGGCGCTGTCTTCGCACATCGTGCGGCGCACCGACAAGTGTGCTGTGTCACAGTCGACAACAATACTTAACCGGACGCGTTCGACATCAATGCTGCTCCGTCACGGCATTCTTTAGAACAAGGCCAAGTCATCGCGGTGCACCATCCAGGCGCGGCCTGGATAGTTGAGCAAATCCGGGATCCGTGCGCTGGGATGCCCGATGATCAGTGCGGCCTCGGCATCGTCGTAGGCGACGAGGCCGCGCCCCAGCGCCCGGCCCTCGGGGTCGCGGATCTCCACGGCATCGCCGCGGGAGAAGCTGCCGTCGATCGCCCGGACACCCACGGGCAACAGGCTGGCGCCGCCCCGGAGGGCCTGCACGGCACCGGAATCGATGGTTAGCGACCCCCTGGGTTCGAGGGACCCCGCGATCCAGGTCTTCCGCGCCGCGGTCGGCGTGGAGCCGGACAGGAACCACGAGCAGCGCGCCCCCTCCCGCAGCGCCTTCAGCGGGTTCTTCCCGCGCCCGTCCGCGATCACCAGATGGGTGCCCCCGGATACGGCGATCTTGGCCGCCTCGACCTTGGTGCGCATGCCGCCCCGCGACAGCTCGGAGGCCGGCCCTCCCGCCATCGCCTCGATCTCCGGGGTGATGCGTTCGATGACCGCCAAATGGCGCGCGTCCGGGTCATTCTTTGGCGGTGCGGTGTAGAGGCCGTCGATATCCGAGAACAGCACCAGCACGTCGGCGTCGATCATTGTGGCGACCCGGGCGGCGAGGCGGTCGTTGTCGCCGTAGCGGATCTCCGAGGTCGCCACCGTATCGTTCTCGTTGACGACCGGCACGGCGCGCATCTCGAGGAGCTTCAGCACGGTTGCCCGGGCGTTGAGGTAGCGGCGCCGCTCCTCCGTGTCCTGCGGCGTCACCAGGATCTGGCCGGCCACGATGCCGTGATGGCCCAGCGCCTCGGCCCAGTGCCGGGCGAGGGTGATCTGCCCCACCGAGGCCGCCCCCTGGCTCTCCTCCAGCCGCAGGGGCCCCGGCGGCAGGCCCAGCACCGTCCGGCCCAGGGCGATGCTGCCGGAGGACACGACCAGCACGTCGACCCCGCGCCCGTGCAGCTCGGCGATGTCCTCGGCCAGGGCCGCGAGCCAGGCATGTCGCAGGCGGCCGGCATTGCGGTCGACCAGCAAGGCCGACCCGACCTTGATCACGACGCGGCGGAAATCTTCGAGGGCGGGGATCATGATTCTTCGTGGACGGGCGGTACGGGGCGGTTTGGACGACGGCTGCGGTCTTGGACAGCCTTATGCGAAGGCTGAAGGGGAGGATCGGAACCGGGGTGGCGCGCTCAAGCTGCTGGGCTGTAGGCCGGCACCAAATCGGTATGGATGAAATCGTTGCCTTTGAAGAGGAGCGGTACGGCGTGGACCTTGGCGACGGCATAAGACAGGCAGTCGCCGAAGTTCAGGCAGGCGGCATGACCTTGACCCTTGCCGTAGCGGCCGAAGGCGTGAGCAGCTGCTCGGTAGGCGTCCAAGCCGAAATCGACGGTCCGGATGCTGGGCGTGGCGATCAGGCGATCGAGAAACGCATCGGCGAAGGTTGGCATCAGAGAGCCGAGCGCCATTCGTGTTTCGAGGAGGGTCGGCGGTCCCACGAGCGCGCGATGACGAACGATGATCTCGTCAAAGATCTGCCCCTCGGGTTCGCCGAGCGCGATCGCGACGAGAGCGGAACTGTCCAGTGCGATCACGCCGGTAGACCGTTCCAATCGTAGAGCCAGCCGTGATCGTTGAGGGCTCCTGGTACGATGTGTGGGCGCGCTTCGGCCACGAGCGCCCGGATCGCCGCGAGTTCGGCCTGTTGGCCAGGATCGAACCCGCCCTCGGCGGACGTATTCCGATCCAGGTCCCGAACGGCCGTCGCGACGGCCTCGTCGAGTGACGTGCCGAGGCAACTGGCAAGATTGCGCGCACGCTGAAAGTCCTCGTCGCGAATCGTCAGCAGCTTGGGCATCGGGCTGTCTCCGGCGCCAGCTTATCGCGCAGGCGCCGCGCCGCCAATCACGGCTCCCACGCCGCCACAGGCTCCCTGTCCGCCTCCACGCTGGCGTCGATCTCGGCCTGGAGTGCGCGCAGCGCCTCCGGCACGCCCTTCCGGCTCGCGGAGGACAGGACCAGCGGTGCCCGTCCGGCCGCGCGCTTCAGCTTGGCCACCTGGCTCTTGAGCGTCTCGGCGTCGAGCGCGTCGGCCTTGGACAGCGCCACGATCTCGGGCTTCTCGGCGAGTCCGTTGCCGTAGGCCTCGATCTCGCCGCGGACCAGCTTGTAGGTCTTGCCGGCGTGCTCGGTGGTGCCGTCCACGAGGTGCAGCAGCACCCGGCAGCGCTCGACATGGGCCAGGAACTTGTCGCCGAGGCCGACACCCTCGTGCGCGCCCTCGATCAGGCCGGGAATGTCGGCGAGCACGAATTCGCGCCCGTCCGAACGGACCACGCCGAGCCCGGGATGCAGGGTCGTGAACGGGTAATCGGCGATCTTCGGCTTGGCGGCCGTGACGCTCGCCAGGAAGGTCGACTTGCCGGCATTCGGCAGACCGACGAGGCCGGCATCGGCGATCAGCTTCAGCCGCAGCCAGATCCACATCTCCTGGCCTTCGAGGCCCGGATTGGCGTGCTTCGGGGCCCGGTTGGTCGAGGTCGTGAAATAGGCATTGCCGAAGCCGCCGTTGCCGCCCTTGGCCAGCCGGATCGTCTGGCCGACCTCGGTCAGGTCGGCAATCAGGGTCTCGCCGTCCTCGGCGAAGATCTGCGTGCCGGCCGGGACCTTCAGCACCGCGTCGGCGCCGTTGGCGCCGTGGCAGTTCGAGCCCATGCCGTGCTCGCCCTTCTTGGCCTTGAAGTGCTGCTGGTAGCGGTAGTCGATCAGGGTGTTGAGCCCCTCGACGCACTCGACCCAGACGTCGCCGCCGCGTCCGCCGTCCCCGCCGTTCGGGCCGCCGAACTCGATGAACTTCTCCCGCCGGAACGCGACGCAGCCGGGGCCGCCGTCACCGGACCGGATATAGACCTTGGCTTCGTCGAGGAATTTCACGGTCCGTCTCGTCGCTCGTGCCTGCGGGCGGCCCGTAGGCCGCCCGGCGATGAATATGGGGTGCCCGATCGGGCCCGGCGCCCGGGGACGCTCAGGACGCTTCCGCCAGGTCCGGCTCGGTGACCCGCTGGCGCGCGGCCCATTCGGTGCCGTCCAGGGCGAACCAGTCCAGGTCCCGCGCGCCGCCGCGGGCCGGGCTCGGCGTCGACCGCCGGTCGGTCCAGCGGAACCCAATCTTCTCGATCACGCGCTGCGAGGCCCGGTTCGCCGGCAGCGCCCCCGCGGTCAGGCAGGTGCCCCCGGCATAGGCGAAGAAGGCGTGGACCAGGGCCCCGGCGGCTTCGCTCATCAGGCCGTTTCCCCACCAGGGCTGGCCGAGCCAGTAGCCGAGATGCGGCGCACCCGCGTCCCCCGCGATTCCGACCAGGCCGATCAGGCGGCCGGGGGCGGCGCGCAGGGTGAGGGCGAGGGTCAGGCCCGTCCCGGCGTTGTTGGCACCGCGGACCTTCACCAGGAAGTCATCGACCGCCTCGCGCCCTAGGGGATGCGGGATATGCGCGGTCATCTCGGCCACGGCCCGCTCGCCCGCGAGCGCCATGATGGCCGGAGCGTCCTTGGCGGTCGGCCAGCGCAGCCACAGCCGGCGGGTCTCGATCCGGAAGACGTCATCGCGGGTCAGGTCGGGGAACATCGTGCCCTCGCAGGGACGGCGCGCCCGGCCCGGGGCACCGTCTCAAGACGACGAAGGGGAGGATGGCGTCCCATCCTCCCCGGTGTTCCGTCCGACCCGGCCCGTCAGGGGCCCGGCAACGACGTCTCCGGTCCGGTGTGGGACACCGGGCGGGACGCCAGCTTCGCCACGTGGGGCGCCCGCCTGTTATTCCGCGGCCTCAGCCAGCGGCGTTACCGCTACGAAGTCGCGCCCGCGGCGCGTCTCGAAGCGGACATGGCCCGGGACCAGCGCGAACAGCGTGTGATCCTTGCCCATGCCGACATTGGTGCCGGGATGCCATTTGGTGCCGCGCTGACGCACGATGATGTTGCCCGGAATCACGGCTTCCGAGCCGAACTTCTTGACGCCGAGGCGCCGGCCTGCCGAGTCGCGACCGTTGCGGGACGAGCCGCCTGCCTTCTTGTGTGCCATGGGATGAACTCCGAATTCTGATCTGCGGGGGTGCGGTCGCGGATCGGGCCCTGACGGACCGCTACGCGCCCTGCGGGGCCGTGCCTCAGGCCTGGATGCCGGTGATGCGCACGACCGTATGGTCCTGCCTGTGGCCGCGCTTGCGGCGCGAGTTCTGGCGGCGGCGCTTCTTGAAGGCGATCACCTTCTTGTCGCGGCCGTGGCGCACGATCTCGCCCGTGACGCTGATGCCCGACAGGGTCGGGGCGCCGACCTGAGTCGCGCCCGCGCCGTCGGCGAACAGCAGGACCTCGCCGAAGGTCACGGCCTCGCCAGCCTCGCCGGCCAGGGTGGCGATGGTGATGGTGTCGTTGGCGGCGACGCGGTACTGCTTACCGCCCGTCTTGATGACTGCGAACATCGTTCTCTCGTGTTCTCGAACGGCCTCCGGGGCGGCTGCCCCTGGACCGGCTTCTTGTTTGAAGTCATTGCGCGGGCTTGAGCCCGGACAACGCGAAACGCGCGGACCCCTTGAGAGGCCGCGCGCCATGCGGGCTCAGTAGGGGCGAGGCACCGCCGTGTCAATCCTCGCCGGACGCGCTCAGCGGATCGGCGCTCCGGTGGCCAGGATACCTTTGGCGACGCTGCCCTGCGGCCCGAACGCCGCCAGCGCGCCCGCGCACCACGCTTCGCGGCCGTCTGCGGCGAGCTGCTGGCGGACCTGGGAGGCGCGCGTCCGCAGCTTCTCCTGCAGTACGGTTTCCTGGCCGGCATTAACCCGGGCGCCGAGGCGCAGGGTCGTCAGCTGTCCGGCCTTCACCTGAACCCCGGGACAGGATTGCTCGGCGATGATCGTCGTGGCCGCCGCCTCGGCATAGCTGTCGAGGGGGGATGCCGGGGCGACGGGCGCGGGGGAGGGCGCTTGCGCGCAGGCCGGTCCGGCAAGAACCAGGGCCAGGAAGAGAGATGGCCGGCGCAGCGCTCGGACCTCCACGAGGCCGTCTCTGCCGTCCCGCCGGGTCTGGCTGGTCCGGGCCCCGTCGACAACGCGCTTCGTCATGCTCGGCCACCTCTCCGACGCGGTGCAGCGACGGCGGCTGCCTACACCCGCGCCGGGGCCAGCGTCACCCGGCCCGCCGCACGGCAACGTCCTCACGGAACCGCCTTGAACTCCCCTTCGATGCGCAGGCTCACCTCGTCGCCGAGGCCCGGGAGGTAGGCGTTGATGCCGAACTCCGAACGCTTGACCATGGCCCGCCCATCGAACCCGACGGTATAGCGCTGGTCGACCGGATGGATCCCGGCTTGGTTGAAGGTCGCGTCGATGGCGAGCGGCCGGACCGTGCCGCGCAGGTTCAGGTCCCCGGTGATCCGCGCGGTGGTCGGGCTCGTCGGCTCGACCGTGGTGGCCGTGAAGGTCGCCGCCGGGAACTTCGCGGTGTCGAAGAAATCCGGCGCCGCGAGGTGTTCGTTCAGGCGGGTGCTGCCGGTGATCACCCCGGCCAGGGGCACGCTCACGGCGAGGCGGCTCTTCTCCGGGGCCTTCGGATCGAGGGTGAGGGTGCCGGTCAGGCCGGCGAACTGCCCGTAATAGGTCGAGTAGCCGAGGTGCGAGACCGACCACGTGATCTTGCCGTGATCGGGATCGAGCACGTACGCGCCCGGCCGCACCTGGGTCGGATCCGCGCTCGGCGCGACCGGAACGGCCGCCGCGGCGGGGTCCTCCGCCGCCCGCGCGGGCGCCAGGATCAGCAGGCCCAGCAGGGCAAGAAGTGGCGCGCGCATGCTCGTCCCCCATGGCCGGCCAAGCTCGGCCGGCGCGGCGCCCGTGATTTCATGAAGTCCCGGCGGGCTCAAGCGCGTCTGGCGGACGCGCTTGCGCTTCTGTAGGCATCCCTCGACAGCGGGCGGGCTTGGAATGATCGGGAAACTCAGGGGCGTGGTGGATTCGTTCGGAGAGGATTTCGTGATCCTCGACGTCTCGGGGGTCGGATACATCGCGCATTGCTCGGCCCGGACCCTTCAGCGCATGCCCAAGGTCGGCGAGCCCGCGAAGCTCTCCATCGAGACGTATGTCCGCGAGGATATGATCCGCCTCTACGGGTTCCGGTCCGATGCGGAGCGGGAGTGGTTCCGCCTGCTCCAGACCGTGCAGGGCGTCGGCGCCCGGGTGGCGCTCGGGGTCCTCTCGGTGCTGGAGCCGGAGGCCCTGGCCGGCGCCATCGCGACGGGCGACAAGGGGGCGATCAGCCGCGCACCCGGCGTGGGACCGCGGCTCGCCGCGAGGCTGGCGGCCGAGCTGAAGGACAAGGCCCCCGCCTTCACCCCCATGGATCCCGCCCTGGCCGCCCTGGGCGGCGCCGCGGAGACCGGCGCCCCCCCCGGGCCGGTGGCCGATGCCGTGTCGGCCCTCGTCAATCTCGGCTACCCGCAGATCCAGGCCGCGACCGCCATCGCCGCGGCGCTGAGGGAAGCCGGGCCGGAGGCCGAGGCCAGGGTCCTGATCCGCCTGGGGCTGCGCGAACTCGCGCGTTGACGCCCCGCCGCCGGGTCGGGCGCCCCGGCGCTTGGGGTCTGGGCCCGAACATATCGAACCGGGTCTCTTGACCCGGTCAAAGTCGGATGCCATTTCCGAAAAAGACCAGTAAGATGTTGAAACTTCGCTAGTTTTCAACTTTTCTAATCTGGCGGAGTGCAGGAGTTCGGCCCGGAACCCTCGGGCCGCACCGGAAGAAGGCGGGATCTGCGGCACGCATGATCGTCTGTTCTTGCAACGTCCTTTCCGACGGCGCCGTTCGCTCCTGCCTGGCCCCCGGACCGGGATGCCCCCGGACACCGGCCCAGGTCTATGCCTGCCTCGGATGCAGCCCGAAATGCGGGCGCTGCGCCCGGACCATCCGTGCCATCATGCGGAGCGCGCTCGGTCAGGACGAGCCATCGGAGGGCAGCCATGCCTGCTCGACAGCTTGCGCTCAGGCTTGCAGTTTGGTTTTGCTCCAAACTGCGGATGAGGGAGTCGCCGCCTGACGTGACTGCCCCCGCCAGAAAAGATTGCAAGGAGTCCGGGGGCTATGAAGGGCGACACCAAGGTCATCGAGTATCTGAACCGCGGCCTGCGCAGCGAGCTGACCGCCGTCAGCCAATACTGGCTGCATTTCCGCATGCTCAACAACTGGGGCTATATCGATCTGGCCAAGTTCTGGCGCAAGGAATCGATCGAGGAGATGAACCACGCCGACCGGTTCATCGACCGGATCCTGTTCCTCGAAGGGTTCCCGAATCTCCAGGAACTCGAGCCGCTCCGGATCGGCCAGAACGTCCAGGAGGTCATCGAGTGCGACCTCGCCGCCGAACACGGCGCGCGGAACCTCTACCTCGAAGCCGCGCAGTACTGCGACTCGATCAACGACCGCGTGTCCATGCGCCTGTTCGAGGAGCTGGCGGAGGACGAGGAGGGCCATATCGACTTCCTCGAGACGCAGCTCGACCTCATCAAGCAGATCGGCCTGCCGCTCTACGCGCAGCGGCACATCGGCGGACTTGAGCCGATCGCGCCCGAGAAGGATTAATCGGCTCCGGGCCCCCGCGGCGATGCGGGGGCCCACTAAGGATGGCGCAGCTGGCTTGGACGGCCCGCGCCACGAGGCACGGGAACGGGAATCGGGATGCGGCTCGTTGTGGTCGGCGCCGACGGGCGCATGGGGCGGATGCTGGTGCGCGCGGTCGCCGAAGCGGAGGGCTGCGCGCTCTCCGCGGCGATCGAGCGGGCGGGCTCGCCGGCGCTCGGGCAGGATGCGGGCACGCTCGCCGGCCTCCCGCCCCTCGGCGTCCCCGTCACCGACGATCCGCTCAGGGCCTTCGCCGCCGCCGACGGCGTGCTCGACTTCACAACCCCGGCGGCCACGATCCACTTCGCCGAACTCGCCGCCCAGGCCCGCATCGTCCACGTGGTCGGCACCACCGGCCTGTCGGACGACGATCTGAGCAGGCTCGAGGCGGCCTCCTATCACGCGCGGATCGTCCAATCGGGGAACATGTCGCTCGGCATCAACCTGATGGCCGAGCTCGTCCGGCGGGTCGCCAAGGCACTCGGGGACGAGTTCGACATCGAGATCTGCGAGATGCACCACCGCATGAAGGTCGATGCCCCCTCGGGGACGGCGCTGTTGCTCGGCGAGGCCGCCGCCGCGGGCCGCGATGTCGAGTTGAAGGCGGTCCGCGTCTCGACTCGGAACGGGCATACCGGGGCGCGCCGGCCGGGCGATATCGGCTTCGCGACCCTCCGGGGCGGCACGGTGGTCGGGGATCACAGCGTGATCTTCGCCGGCCCGGGCGAGAGCCTGACGATCAGCCACCACGCCGCCGACCGCGGGCTGTTCGCCGCCGGGGCGGTCAAGGCGGCCCTCTGGGCACATCCCAAGCCGCCGGGGCTCTACGCCATGGCGGACGTGCTCGGCCTGTGACGGGGACCGCACCGCCGATGGAACGCATCCTGGTCCTGGCCCGCCACGGCCAGAGCGAATTCAACCGGCTCAACCTGTTCACGGGCTGGCGCGATCCCGACCTCACCGAGCGCGGCATCGCCGAAGCCCGGGCCGCGGGACAAGCGCTGAAGCGGGCGGGCCACGCCTTCGACGTCGCGTTCACCTCCGGGCTGGTGCGGGCGCAGCACACCTGCGCGCTCATGCTCGAAGAGATGGGATTGGCGGCCATCCCGGTGCTGCGGGACGGCGCGCTCAATGAGCGCGATTACGGCGACCTGTCGGGCCTCAACAAGGACGAGGCCCGCGGCCGCTGGGGCGACGCGCAGGTCCACCAGTGGCGTCGCTCCTACGACGTGCGGCCGCCCGGCGGCGAGAGCCTCAAGGACACGGTGGCGCGGGTGCTGCCCTTCTATATCGAGGCGATCCTGCCCCGGGTGATGCGCGGCGAGCGGGTGCTGGTGGCGGCCCACGGCAATTCGCTGCGGGCCCTGGTCATGGTCCTCGATCAGCTCGACAGCGAGACGGTCGCGGCGCTGGAGATCCGGACCGGCGAGCCCCTGATCTACCGTCTCCATGCGGACACCACCGTCGCGGCCAGGTCGGTCCTCGAACGGGACGCGGCGGCCGCCTGAGTGGCGCGGGAACTCGCACCCGGCCTGATCCACCACCCGGGCTTCCTCGATCCGGCGGCGCGCCTCCGCCTGGCCGACGAGGTTGCCGCGGTGCTCGACGACGCGCCGGCCATCACGCCACGGATGCCGCGCACCGGCACGCCCTTCTCCGTGCGGATGTCCAATGCCGGGCCGCTCGGGTGGGTCTCGGACATCCGGGGCTACCGCTATCAGGCGGCGCATCCCGAGACGGGACGGCCCTGGCCGGCGATTCCGCACACGGCCCTGGCGGCCTGGGACCGGCTCGCCTGCTACCCAGCCCCGCCGGAGGCCTGCCTGATCAACCTCTACGACCCGGGCGCCCGCATGGGGCTCCACCAGGACCGGGACGAGGCGGACCTGTCCGCCCCGGTCGTCTCCCTGTCCCTCGGGGCACCCGCTCTGTTCCGCTACGGCGGTCTGCGGCGCAAAGATCCGACGCGCTCGGTCCGGCTGCTCGCGGGCGACGCCCTCGTCATCGGCGGCGCCGCGCGGCTGATCCATCACGGGATCGACCGGCTCTATCCGTCGGGCGTTCTGCTCGACGCGGATCCACGCGCCGGTTTTATGCCGACCGGGGGCCGCTGCAACCTGACGCTGCGCCGGGTCACCGCGCCCGCCGGCTGATCGGGCCTCCCAATATCCTGATCTTCCAGCCGCTTGACAGCGGCGGCGCGCCGTCGGACGCATCGCGCAAGGCGCGGCCCACCGGGCCCGCCGGGGAGACACGAAGGCCGATGCTGGTGCGTAACCTGACGCTGCGTCGCGGGCGGAACCTCGTCCGCGCGACCCTCGTGCTCGCGACCCTGGCATTCGGACCCGGCGCCCCGGCCCGGGCCGGGGACGCCGTCTTCCCGCCGGGCTCGCGCTTCGGCTTCGAGCCCCCGGCCGACATGACGCTGTCGCGGCGTTTTTCGGGCTTCGAGCGCAAGGAGGGAGGGGCCACCGTCTCGGTGGTGGAACTGCCGCCGAACGCCTTCGCGGAACTCGTCAGCGGCTTCACCGATGCCAACCTCCTGAGCCAGGGGTTCGCGGTCGAGAAGCGCGAAGAGATCAAGATCGGCGACAACGAGGGCATGCTCTACACCGGCGAGCAGCCCGCCGACCCGAACGCCTCCGCGCCGGCGATCCGGAAATGGATCCTGGTCGTCGGCGCGCCCAGCGTGACAGGCCTGGTCATCGCCCAGGCGCTGCCCGACGCCGAGACCGAGGACTCGATGCGGCGGATGGTGACCGGGGTGAGCCTGCGTCCGGCGCTGACGCTGGACCAGCAGGTCGACGCGCTGCCCTTCCGCATCGCCGACCTGGCGGGCTTCCGTCCCGTCCGGGTGCTCGCCGGAAACTCCGTCCTGCTGACCCAAGGCCCCAAGGACCAGATGCAGAATCTGGAGCAGCCGATCCTGGTGCTGGCGCAGGCGGTGCAACAGCCGCCGACCGCCGAGCAGCGCGACGGCTTCGCCCGCGCGGCGCTGGCCTCGAACCAGACCCTGAAGGATTTCGTGATCGAGCGGGCGCAGAGCTACCGCTCGAACGGCGTCGACTGGCACGAGATCGTGGCCCGCGCCGTCGACCAGCCGACCAACATGCCGGTGGTGGTCTCGCAGACCATCCGGTTCAACCCGGACGGCTATCTGCGCGCCCTCGGCGTCGTCCGTGAGGACCAGCGGACCGGGGTGCTCGCGAAGTTCCGCGAGCTGGTCGACAGCGTCCAGCTGAAGTAGCGCCTCACCAGACCGCGGCCTGCCCGTCCCGGCGCGGATCGCTCGCCGCCACGTAGCCCTCGACCGCCGGGTCGCCCATCCGCCAGATGAACTGGCCGGCACCGAAATCCTGATAGCTATCCTGGATCACCTCCAGCCGGTGGCCTAGGGCCTTCAGCCGATCCAGAGTGGCGGCCGGCATCGCCGCCTCGACGTTGATGTCGAGGCCTTCGCTGACGCGCCAGCGCGGCGCGTCGCAGGCCGCCTGCGGGTTCTGGCCGTGGTCGAGCATCCGCACCAGGGTCTGGACATGGCCTTGCGGCTGCATGTTGCCGCCCATCACGCCGAAGCTCATCACCGGCGCCCCGTCCCGGGTGAGGAAGCCCGGGATGATGGTGTGGAACGGCCGCTTGCCGGGGGCGACGACGTTGGGGCTCTCCGGATCGAGGATGAAGCCGTAGCCGCGGTTCTGTAGCGAGATGCCCCAGCCGGGAACCACGACTCCGGATCCGAAGCCCATGAAGTTCGACTGGATGAAGCTCACCATCATGCCGGATTCGTCCGCCGCGGTGAGGTAGATGGTCCCGCCGGCGGGCGGCTTGCCGGGGCCGAACACCTGGGCGCGGTTCCGGTCGATCAGCCGGGCGCGACCCGCGAGATAGGCCGGGTCGAGCATCGCCTCCGGCGTCACTGCCATCCCCCGCGGATCGGCGACGTAGCGGTAGGTGTCGCTGAAGGCGAGCTTCATCGCCTCGATCTGGAGATGCTGGGCCTCCGGTCCGTCGACGGCCAGACCGGCGAGGTCGAAATGCTCCAGGATGCCCAGGGCGATCTGCGCGGCGATGCCCTGGCCGTTCGGCGGGATCTCGTGCAGCGTGTAGCCGCGGTAGTCCTGGGCGGTGGGCGTCACCCATTCGGGGCGATACCCGGCGAGGTCCGCCGCCGTCAGGGCGCCGCCATGGGCCTGGGCATGCGCGGCGATCGCCTCGGCGATCTCGCCCCGGTAAAAGGCCTCACCCTTGGTCTCGCCGATCAGCCGCAGGGTCTTCTCGGCGCCGGGGAAGGTCACCAGCTCGCCGACCTCCGGGGCCCGGCCGCGGGGCAGGAAGAACTCCGCGAAGCCCGGCTGCCGGGTGATCGCCTCGACCCGGGCGGCCGCCGCCCATTTCTGCTGCACCACGACCGGCGCGAGATAGCCCCGCTCGGCGATGCGGATTGCCGGTTGCATCAGGTCGGCGAAGGGGAGGCGGCCGAAGCGCTCGCTAAGCGCGACCCAGGCGGCGACCGCGCCGGGGACGGTCACGGAATCCCAGCCCCGCATCGGCGGCCGTTCCGCGGGGCCGTATTTCCGCAGGAAGTAGTCGCGGGTCCAGGCCGCCGGGGCCCCACCCGAGGCGTTGAGGCCGTGCAGCGCCTGGCCGTCCCACAGGATGCAGAAGGCGTCCGAGCCGAGACCGTTGCTGCACGGCTCGGTCACGGTCTTGGCGGCCGCCGTGGCGATGGCCGCATCCACGGCGTTGCCGCCGGCCTGCAGCATCTGGATCCCGGCCTGCGCGGCCAGGGCGTGCGAGGTCGCCACGCAATTGCGCCCGAACATCGGCATGCGCAGGGACGGATACCCGGACACCCAGTCGAACGGCTTCATGGCACAACCCTCGCGGCGGCGGCGCGACCATGCCCGCAATTCCTGGCATACAGGATATCGGGTATCCGTGAAGGCCCGGATGGGGAGGCGGCAAACGCGAAACGCGGACCCGAGGGCCCGCGCTGCACAACGTTCGATGTGTCTGGACGATTGTGATCAGTAGGGGCGGCCGTAGAGCGGCGAGGTCGGGTCCAGCCGGTCGACGAAGGAGAGGTCGACGTTGCGGACCGCGGACGAGCGCGCGCCGATGAACGGGCCGTTGGTGATCGGATCCGGCAGGATCCCGCGGCCGTAGCGATCGCTCGGGCCGTAGGGGGGCGTCAGCTGGTTGGAGGCTGCGATCAGGTAGGGGTTGAGGGCCGGGTTACGCGAGCCGCCGGCGCCCGGAACGTTGGAGGTGAGCGGCACGTTGCCAGCGTCGAGCCAGCTGCGGGGGCGCACGCGGATCGGGAGCGGGCGGCTGACCCGGTAGATCGGGCCCGGAACGAAGCCATCCTGCGCCTCGGCGGGCGCGGAGGTTAACGCGCCGAGGCCGGTGGCGGCGATGACGCCGAGAAGGGCGATTCTGAGCGAGCGCATGGCCAACCTTATCTGTGAGTTTCACCAGTGTGACGGGCGAAACTTAACAGTTCGCCGCCTTTGACGAGAAGACGCTTGGCCGAGGCTGTTGTTCCGCCTCTAAGGCCGAGCTTACGCGTTTTGCCACACTTGAGCCTCATTTTTTATTTCGCGACCGTTTCGCGCTGGATCCGGCCCCGTCCGCAGCCTCCGCGACCTGCGAGACGGGAGGACAGGACCGCGTCGACGCTGCGCCCGCGAAGGCCGCGGTCGTCTCCGGATCGCCCAGATCGAGGAAGCGCAGCGCGTCGAGTGTGCAGGCCAGCGCCTGGAGCTCGGGCGGCCGCCCGAGCGGGGCACAGGACCAGCCGTCGAGCCGGAAGGCGGCTCCGCGGGTGACGAAGCCCGCGCAGGTTCGCGGCATCGGTCCGCCGAAGGTCACCTCCAGGGTTTCCACCGCACCGAACTTGGTGTCGATCTGGCCGCGCGCACCAGTCCGCAGGACCGAGAGGGCCGGCCGATCGATGGTCGGGCCGGTTGCGGCCCGCCGGGCCATCAGGACGAACAGCGTGGGTGCCGCGCCGGCTTCCGTCCCGCGGCTGAGGGTCACCCGCAGCGCGGGCGCCTCCAGGGCATCGAAGTCGCCCCGGGTGAGCGTATCCTCGCGCAGGCCCGATCGCGGATCGATCCGGGCGGACACGCGCACGGGCTCGAGACCGGGCTCCGCCACGTCGAACCGGGCCGCGGGGAGGGGCGGCGGTGCCGCGCGCGCCCGCATCGTCGGGACGAAGCCGAGCCCGGGGCCGGCAGAGGCCAGGGACATGCCGGGGACCGTGGCGGCGGGCTCGACCCCCGGACGCCACGCGCAGACGCACAGCAGGGCGATGATGGAAGAGGCGAGGACGAGGCGCAGGCCGAGCGCCCCCGGCGACAGCGCGGTCCGCTCGACGAGCCCCGCGGGCGCGATCCCGGCCCTCGCATCTGCCGATCCGATCAGCATGGCACCCCGTGCGGACAACGGACCCCATGGTCCGCCCGCGACGATCGCAGGAAAGGATTGAATTCCCTTTCCGGTCCACGTCCCGCCGTCAGCTTTTCCGGCGCAGGGTGAATCGATCGTTGCGCGGGAGCCGGCCTTGACAGGGCTGACCCTTGCGCGCCTTGCTCGGCCCGACCGTCGATCCCACCTCCGATCAGGACGGGGTCTGCGGTCGCGCCCGTCGATGGGCGCTGTCCGGCACGAACGATCCTTCGGCCGATATGTCTGGCAGGGGCGCGGCGCCCGGATCGGTCAGGGTTTTCCGCGCGGAGACGAGAGATGGGTTACAAGGTCGCCGTCGTCGGCGCCACGGGCAACGTGGGCCGCGAGATCCTCGATATCCTGGCCGAGCGGGCTTTCCCCGCCGACGAGGTCGTGGCTCTGGCCTCGCGCCGCAGCCAGGGTCAGGAAGTCTCCTACGGCGACAAGACGCTCAAGGTCAAAACGCTGGACACCTACGACTTCTCCGACACGGACATCTGCCTGATGTCGGCGGGTGGCGAGACCTCGAAGGAATGGTCGCCGCGCATCGGCCAGCAGGGCTGCGTGGTGATCGATAATTCCTCGGCCTTCCGCTACGACGCGGACGTGCCGCTGATCGTGCCCGAGGTGAATGCCGACGCGGTGGTCGGCTTCTCCAAGCGCAACATCATCGCCAACCCGAATTGCTCGACCGCACAGCTGGTCGTCGCGCTGAAGCCCCTCCACGAGGCGGCGACGATCAAGCGCGTGGTGGTCTCGACCTACCAGTCGGTCTCCGGCGCCGGCAAGGAGGCGATGGACGAGCTGTTCAATCAGACCCGCGCGGTCTTCACCGCCGGCGAGATCAAGCAGGACGGCAAGTTCACCAAGCGTATCGCCTTCAACGTCATCCCCCACATCGACGTGTTCATGGAGGATGGCTACACGAAGGAAGAGTGGAAGATGGTCGCCGAGACCAAGAAGATGCTTGATCCCAAGATCAAGCTGACGGCGACCGCGGTCCGCGTTCCGGTCTTCATCGGGCATGCCGAGGCGGTGAACGTCGAGTTCGAGCGGCCGCTCTCAGCCGAGAGGGCCACCGAGATCCTGCGCAGCGCCCCCGGCGTGCTGGTGGTCGATAAGCGCGAGAACGGCGGCTACATCACGCCCCACGAGGCGGCCGGCGAGGACGCGACCTACGTCTCGCGCATCCGCGAGGATGCGACCGTCGAGAACGGCCTGAATTTCTGGTGCGTCTCGGACAACCTGCGCAAGGGCGCGGCCCTGAACGCCGTGCAGATTGCCGAGGTCCTGATCAACCGCAAGCTGCTGAACCGGGCCAAGCGCGCGGCCTGAGGGCGCTCGATTAAGGACGGGAATCTGGACGGGTGCGCCCGGATTCTCGTTTGCGCGGTTGAAGATCGTACCGCGCTCTCCCTCCCCCCTTTGCGGGGGAGGGGGAGACGCGGAACCGATCGTGCTCCTTCTCGGACGACGCCCCGCAAGCCTTCTGTCACGCGCCTGTCACAGTCTCCGCTCACGCCGCTTGCCGGACGCTACGGAGAGTCATCGTGCTGCGCGCACTCACATCCTGCCTGATCGGACTGGGGCTCCTCGGCGCGTCCGGAGCGCAGGCAGAGCCGCGCAATGTCGTGTTGTTCGTCGCCGACGGCCTGCGCTACGGCATGGTCGACGCCACGAATGCCCCGACCATGGACCGGCTCATGAGGGCCGGCGTGCGATTCACCAACACCCATTCGCTGTTCCCGACCTTCACGATGCCCAATGCCACCGCCATGGCGACCGGGCACATGCTCGGCGATACCGGCCAGTACGGGAACACGATCTACACGGCGTTTCCGGTGCCGGGTGCGGGCGAGAGCCTCACGCCGTTCCTGGAGAACGACCCGGTCCTCGGCGACGTCGATGAGCATTTCGCCGGCAATTACCTGAACGAGGAGACGGTCCTGCGGGCCGCCCATGCCAAGGGCCTGTCCACCGCGAGCATCGGCAAGCTCGGGCCGTCCCTGGTCTTCGATCACACGGCCCGCGCCGGTCAGGAGACGATCCTGATCGACGACAGCACGGGGCGCGCGGGCGGGATCCCGCTGAGCGACGAGCTCAGGACCCGCCTCGGCGCGGCCGGCCTGCCCGTCCAGGCGCCGACGCGGGGCGCCAACGGAGCGGCCGGGAACGCCGAGACGCCGGGCACCGTCGCGGCCAATGTCGAGCAGCAGGCCTATTTCGCCGACGTGGCGACCAAGGCCGTGCTGCCGCTGTTCGCGGCGCGGAAGGCCCCCTTCGTGCTGGTGTTCTGGTCGCGGGATCCGGATGGGACACAGCACAACCAGGGTGACAGTCTGGGCCGGCTGGTTCCCGGCATCAACGGCCCGACCAGCCTGGCGGCCATCCACAACGCCGACACCAACCTCGCCACCCTGCTCGCCGCGCTGAAGGAGCAGGGGCTCGCCGACACGACCGACGTGATCCTGACCTCGGATCACGGCTTCTCGACCATCTCCAAGGAGAGCGCGACGAGCTTCGCGGCCACCCAGAGCTACAAGGGCGTCCCGACCCGTCAGCTTCCGCCCGGCTTCGTCGCCATCGACATCGCGCATGCCCTCGGCTCGAACCTGTTCGATCCCGATGCCAAGGGCGCGAAGCTCGCACCGGACAGCTTCCCGAGCCGGGCGAACGGCCTGATCGGCACCGACCCGGTCAAGCCGGACGTGGTGGTCGCGGCCAATGGCGGGTCGGACCTCGTCTACCTCCCCAGCGGCGACCAGGCCCTGGCGCGCCGGGTGGTCGAGGCCCTGTCGCGGCAGGACTACGTGAGCGGCCTGTTCGTCAGCGCCGCCCTCGGCTCGATCCCGGGGACGCTACCGCTCTCGGCCATTGCCCTCGACGGCTCGGCGCTGACCCCGATGCCTGCCATCGTCGTGAACTTCCGGAGCTTCTCCACCGGCTGCGCCGATCCGACCACCTGCGGCGTCGAGGTCTCGGACACCGCGCTGCAGCAGGGCCAGGGCATGCACGGCAGCTTCTCGCGGGCCGACACGAGGAACGTGATGGGCGCCCTGGGCCCGAGCTTCCGCGCCGGCCTCGAGAGCCCCGTCCCGGCGAGCAACGCTGACCTCGGCAAGACGATCGCCCGGATCCTCGATCTCACGATCCCCGCAAAGGGCACGCTGGTCGGCCGCGTCCTCACCGAGGCTCTGGTCAACGGCGCGACGCCCATAACCGAAGCGAAGGTCGTGCGCTCGGACCCGGACGCCACCGGTCTGGCGACGATCCTAACGTATCAGACGGTCGGGGGGACGCGCTATTTCGATACCGCCGGATATCCGGGCCGCACCCTCGGCTTGAGCGGGGAGACCCGCCCGGTCGCGACCGACGCGCAGTGAGATCGCAACCGGGGTCCCCGGTCCCGTTGGTCCGCCGCCCTGACGCCCCCTGAGCCGCCGTTCGGGGCCGTGTCGTCCCGAACGGGCGGAAGTCGTCCCGGACCCTGGCCTACGCCATGCCGAGGGCCTGCATGTAGAGCTCGAGGATGGCCTCCTGCTCCTGGCGCTCGCTGTGATCCTGTTTGCGGATCCGCAGGATCGTACGGACCGCCTTGGCGTCGAAGCCCCGGCCCTTCAGCTCGGCGAACACCTCCTTGATGTCGCCCATGATGCCGGCCTTCTCCTCCTCCAGCCGCTCCAGGCGCTCGATGAACTGCTTCAGCTCGTCGGCGGCCACGCCCTCGGCCGACGAGACGTCGCCGCCGGGCCGCTGGGACGCGGCGCTGGGCATCGAATGGGCGTTCATGGAGCTCTCCGGACTGCACGGCGCGGTTGCGCCCTCGACCCGTGGTTAACGGGGCGAACTTACCGGAAGCTTAGCCGATTCGCGGCCGTTCAGTGTCCCTCGGGCCGTGAGGCTACGAAGCCCGCCTGCTGCTCGGCGCTCGCCTCGGTCTGGAACTGCGCCTTCCAGGCGCTGTAGGGCATGCCGTAGACCGCCTCGCGACCCTCGTCCTTGGTCATCGGCACGCCGTGGGCGTCGGCGGCGTCCTTGAGCCAGTTCGAGAGGCAGTTCCGGCAGAAGCCCGCGAGGTTCATCAGATCGATGTTCTGCACGTCGGTGCGCGCGCGCAGATGCGCCACCAGCCTGCGGAACACGGCCGCTTCGAGTTCGGTCCGGGTCTGGGCGTCGATCTCACTCATTGAAGGCTTTCCACTTCTTGCACAGTCCCAGGATTTCGGGACCGGGCGCGCCGGGATCAAGTCGCAATCAGCGGCCGGAGGATGCGGGCGAAGCGCGCGGCCCAGTCGAGCTGACCCTCCTCGCCGGCGATCAGATCCTGGCGGATCTCCACCAGGGCGTTGGGCAGGCCGCGCGCGGTGGCGTGACGATCGATCGTGTCGCCCGGCAGGCCGCCGCCATAGGGTTCGTTGTCGCCGACCGTCAGGCCGGCGGGATCGGCTTCGAGGGCCGTGATCAGCGGGCGGGCGAAACGCGCGTCGTGGTCGTACAGGATGCCGACATGCCAGGGCCGCGGATTGCCGCGCCAATACGGCGTGAAGCTGTGCATGGTCAGGATCGCGGGCGGCCGGCCGGCGGCCTCGGCCCAAGCGATCGCCGCCGCGATGGCGGCGTCGAACGGCGCGTAGAAGCGGGCGATCCGCGCCTGCTTGCCGGCCTCGTCGATCCGGGCATTGCCCGGCACCACGGCGCCGTCGGAGAGACGCATCACCAGCGTCGGGTCGGTGCGCCCGCGGTTCGGGTCGATGATCAGGCGGGAGAAGTTCGTCAGGATTGCCGGCACGCCGAGCTGCGCGGCCAGGCGCCGGGTCACCGCCGCCGCGCCGATATCGTAGGCGATGTGCCGGGCGAACTCGCGGGCCGGCAGGCCGAGATCGATATCCGGCGGAACATGGTTCGAGGCGTGGTCGCAGGCGATGACGAGGCCGCAGCCGGGGTCGCCGGGTATGATCTCGCAGGGATGCGGCGCCGGATACGGATCCGGGGTGGCCACTTCAATCTCCGGACGGGTCACGGGGCTCCGAGGTCTTCAGATCTGTGCGGGGGTGCCGATGGCGCTTGCCGTGGCGCGGCGGCTCGGGCAGATCACCTATCAAGGATCGTGCGCTCACGGCAAGAAACGGGCCCGCCGCCCGCAGAGAAACGGGCGGGGACCGCGCGATCGGGTCAGAGAGGAGCCCGTCCGACGCCATGACCGAGACCGTCCCGCCCGTCGCCGATCCGGCCATCCAGGCGCAGCGCGCGTTGCTCGACCGCCTGCTCACGGCGGCGATCCGCGCCACCCATCCCGATCTCTGCCTGCCGCCGCATCTGCCGGCGCCGAGCCCGGGCCGGTTGATCATCCTGGCTGCCGGCAAGGCGGCCGGCAGCATGAGCGCGGTGGCGAGCCGGTTCTACCGCCAGCAGCACGGCCTGGGCGACGACCGGATCGTCGGCCTGGCGGTGGCGCGCCACGGCTACGGCCAGGACGCCCCGGGGATCCACATGGTCGAGGCGGGCCATCCGGTGCCCGACGAGGCCGGTCTCGCGGCGACCAAGGAGGCCCTGCGGCTCGCCACCGAGGCCGGCCCGGAGGACGAGGTGCTGGTGCTCCTCTCCGGCGGCGGCTCGGCCAACTGGATCGCCCCGGCCGGTGACCTGACGCTCACCGAGAAGCAGGCGATCACCCGGGCGATGCTGCGCTCGGGCGCGCCGATCGGCGAGATCAACACGGTGCGCAAGCACATCTCCCGGATCAAGGGCGGCCGCCTCGCGCTGGCCGCCCGCAACGCCCGGCGGATTCTCACCCTCGCGATCTCGGACGTGCCGTTCGACGATCCGGCCGTGATCGCCTCCGGCCCGACGGTGCCCGATCCCTCAACCCTGGCCGAGGCCCGCGCCATCTGCGAGCGCCGGGGCATCCCGCTGCCCGAGGAGGGCCTGCGCCTCCTGAACGACTCCAACAACGAGACGCCCAAGGACGGTGACCCCGCCTTCGCCCGGGCCGAGTACCGGATCATCGCCCGTCCGATCGACGCCCTGAATGCCGCCGCCGAGGCGGCCCGGGCCGCGGGCTACGAGCCGGTGATGCTCGGGGCCGACCTGGAGGGCGAGGCCCGCACGGTCGCGGCCGAGCACGCGGTCGAGGCCAAGCGCCACAAAGCGGCCGGGCGCCGGGTCGCGCTGATCTCGGGGGGCGAACTCACCGTCACCATCCGGGGCGAGGGCAATGGCGGCCCGAACCAGGAATACGCCATGGCGCTGGCGCTGGCGCTGGACGGGGAGCCGGGCATCTCCGGCATCAGCGCGGACACCGACGGCACCGACGGCGGCCGCGGTCTCGCCACCGATCCGGCGGGGGGCCTCGTCGATCCCACGACCCTGGAACGCGCCCGCGCCGCCGGCCTCGACCCGGCCGCGATGCTGGATCAGAACGACTCCACCGCGTTCTTCGCGGCCCTCGGCGACCTCGTGAACCCCGGCCCGACCCGTACCAATGTCAACGACTGCCGCATCATCCTGGTCAATTAAGCTGCACGCTCCGGTCCTCTCCGCAGTCACGGTGGCCGGGCTCGCGCTCTTCAGCGCGAGCCCGGCGAAGGCCGATCTGCGCCTGTGCAACCAGACCGGCAGCAAGGTCGGCATCGCCCTCGGCTATCGCGATCCGCAGGGCTGGGTCACGGAGGGGTGGTGGGACCTCGCGCCGAAAGCCTGCGAGACCCTGCTCAAGGGTGCGCTGGCGGCGCGGTTCTACTACGTCTTCGCGGTGGACTACACGCGCGGCGGCGAATGGAGCGGGCGCTCGCTCATGTGCACGCGCGACTCGGAGTTCACGATCCGGGGCATGGAAGATTGCCTTGCCCGCGGCTATGACCGCAACGGCTTCTTCGAGGTCGATACCGGCGAGCAGAAGAGCTGGACCATCCAGCTCACCGATCCCAACCGGGCCGATGCGCCGGCGAAACCGTAACGCCCCGCCCGTGCCCTTGCGCGGCCCCGCCCGGGATGCGCACACCCACGTCCCATCATCACCACGCGGCGAGCCTCCAGGGCGCGCGCCGAGGATTCCGGAGGATATCGCTTGAAACGCTCGCGCCGCACGAAGATCGTCGCCACCCTCGGGCCGGCCTCCGACTCGCCGGAGATGATCGAGCGGCTGTTCCGCGCGGGCGTGGACGTGTTCCGGCTCAACATGAGCCATCTGCCGCGGGAGTTGCTGCCCGAGAAGGTCGAGGCGATCCGGACCATCGAGCGCGAAGCCAGGCACCCGATCGGGATCCTGGTGGATCTGCAGGGGCCGAAGCTGCGGCTCGGTACCTTCGCGGAGGGCGCCGTGATGATCGAAGCCGGTGCCGCCTTCGTGCTCGACGGCGATCCGACCCCCGGCGATTCCAACCGCTGCCACCTGCCGCATCCGGAGATCCTCCAGGCCCTGGAGCCCGGCCACGCGATCCTGCTCGATGACGGCAAGCTGCGGCTCTCGGTGGTCGAGACATCGCAGAACCGGGCGGTGACCCGGGTCGAGGTCGGCGGACGGATCTCGAATCGCAAGGGCGTGTCGCTGCCGCACACGGTGATCCCGGTGCCGGCCATGACCGACAAGGACCGGGCCGATCTCGACGCCGGCCTCAATGCCGGCGCCGACTGGATCGCCGTATCCTTCGTCCAGCGGCCCGAGGATGTCGCCGAGGTGAAAAAGGTCTGCGCCGGCCGCGCCCTGGTGATGGCCAAGATCGAGAAGCCGCAGGCTCTGGCGCGGCTCGACGAGATCATCGAGATCTCGGACGGCCTGATGGTCGCCCGGGGCGATCTCGGCGTGGAGATGCCCCTGGAGCAGGTTCCGGGTGTGCAGAAGCGCATCACCCGCAGCGCCCGGCGCTTCGGCAAGCCGGTGGTGGTCGCGACCCAGATGCTCGAATCGATGATCACCGCGCCGGTCCCGACCCGCGCCGAGGTCTCCGACGTGGCCACCGCGGTCTACGAGGGCGCAGACGCCGTGATGCTGTCGGCCGAGAGCGCCTCGGGCGCCCATCCGATCGGTGCCGTGGAGACCATGAACCGGATCGCCGAACAGGTGGAGCGGGACGCGCTCTACTGGTCGATCATCCGGGCGCAGAGTGCGACCCCCGACCACACGGCCAACGACGCCATCGCGGCGGCGGCGCACCAGATGGTCAACGCCCTCGACCTCGACGCCATCATGGCCTGGACCAGTTCCGGCTCGACGGCCCTGCGTCTCTCGCGCGAGCGCCCGAACGCTACGGTGATCGCGCTGACGCCCCGGCGGGAGACCGCGCGGCGCCTCGCCCTGGCCTGGGGCACCCATCCGATCGTCACGAAGGACGCCAGCGATGTGGACGACATGTCATTCCGTGCCGCCAAGTTTGCCGTACGCGAAAAGTTCGCCGCGGTGGGCGACCGGGTGATCGTGGTCGCCGGCCTGCCCTTCGGCACGCCGGGGGCGACCAACCTCGTCCGGCTCGCCTTCATCACGCGGGAGCACGCCGAGAAGGCGTGATTCCTATGCGACCCGGTTTTTAAAGACCCGCCCGCTGGTCCTGTGCGCAGGGCAGCCCGTGGCCACTCAACGGCGTCCGATCGAAGGGCTCAGGGCAACCGATCGAAAGATCGCGCTTGGTCGGGTGGAGGGCGCGGATCAGGGAGACCTGTCTGAGATCCGCGCCGCCACCCCGCCGCTCACGGCGTGGCAGCCGGCACGGCCGCGGTCGTCTCGCCGGCGAGCCGGGCGATTTCCTCGGTCACGCGCTCCGCGGCGACGTACTGGAGCATGTGCCCGATCCCCGGCAGCAGCACGAGCCGCGCCCCCGGGATCGCGCGCGCGAGCGGCACCGCCTGAAGGTCGCTGCGCACGATCGGATCGGCCTCGCCGGAGATCACCAGGGTCGGCACGTGGATCGCGCCGTAGCGCGGGCTCTGCGCCGCGAGCGCCGTGGTCAGGCCCAGGAGATCCTGGACGTTGGCGAGCAGCGTCCCGGGGCGCAGGACCAGGGCGGCCCGGGCCGCCTGCGGGTAATCCGGCCGCTCCGGCTGCGGCCGGAAGACCCGGCGCGCCGCCTCCGGCAGGAAACGCTGCGCCAGCGGCGGGCCGATGGTGCGGCTGAGCAGCCACGCCACCGGCGGCGTCACGGCGAGCCGCCAGTACCACGGCAGGTCCGGCATGCGGTCCGGCATCGGCATCGCCACAGGTGCGGCGAGGACGAGGGCCGAGACCCGCTCCGGGTGATCGAGGGCCAGCGCCAGTGCCAGCGAACCGGCCCAGGAATGGCCGAACACGATTGCCGGACCGACACCCATGTTGGCCAGCGCCTCGGCGATCAGCCGCGCCTGCACGGTCGGCGCCGCGGCCTCGGCGCCGGCGATCCGGTCGCTCCAGCCGAATCCCGGCCGGTCGAAGGCGATGACCCGGAACCCTCCGGCCGCGAGGCGGCGGCCGATGCCCTCCATCGGGTCCGACGCATTGGCCGAGGCACCGTGCAGGAGGACGATCGGGACCCCGCCCGCGGGCCCGTCCTGGATCGTGGCGAGGCGCCCGCCGGTCACGTCGACGAAGGGCCCGGCCGGCGGATACTCCGCGCCGACCCGCAGGCTGATCACGAGGCTGATGACGGCGCCGACAGCCAGGATGAGGCTCACCGCCGCTATGGGCAGCGCCAGGATGGCGAGCACGATTCCGAGCACCCGGGTCACAGGTCGCGGCCGTCGACCTCCGGCGCGAGACGATCGATCGCCTCGCCGATCTTGTCCATCTGCGGATAGAGTGACCGGGCCCGGCGGAACGCCGCCAGCGCGTGCACCTTATCGTCCTGGGATTCGTAGATCCGGCCCAGGGCGGCCCAGGCCTCGAAATGGCGCGGCTCCAGGACCAGCGCCCGCTTCAGATCGGCGATGGCGTCATCCCTGTCGGTCAGGAGCCAGAACACCGTCGCGCGCCGATTCCATCCCTCGGACCAGTCGGGCTCCAGGGCCGTGACCCGGTCCATCAGCTCGGCCGCGAGCGGGAACTCGTGCGCCGAGACGGCCTGGCGGGCCCGGTCCGTGAGCAGGTCTGCGGTGGCACTGCCGGACCCGGCGAAGCGCCGCTCGATGAGCCGGGCGATCCCCTTGGCCTCGACCGGATCCTCGCTGGCGCGCAGGCGGGCGAACAGGTCGTCGAGGCTCGGCGGCTTCGGCGCAGGTTTCGCCTCGGGCGCCGCGCGGTTGGGCCGCCCGGCGTCGGCCGCGGCCAGCGCCCCCGGCGTCGCGGCGCTGACGGCCGAAAGAAAGACCAGGGCGGCGAGGCAGCGCGTCGGAATCATGACGCCAGAGTGTGCGCCGCCGACAGACCCGTCAACGTGCCGCGGTGCCGCGCACGCGAAAGCAGCCGCGCCCGTGTGGGAGCGGCTGCCCTTGCCCGACCGCGGCCGGGCCGAAAGCCTTCAACCCTGGCGGGCCTTGAAGCGCTTCTGGGTCTTGTTGATCACGTAGACCCGGCCCTTGCGGCGCACGAGCTGGTTGTCGCGGTGGCGGCCGCGCAGGGACTTGAGCGAGTTGCGGATCTTCATCGGTCTCTCGAGCCCGGAGGGCCGTCCATGGGTGAGATATCGGGAACGCCGCCGAGGGGCAGGACGCGCGAGCGCGTCCAGCGATCACGGCATACGCATCGCGGGATGGCGCCGCCATAACAGGATTCGCCCCGGCAAGGCAAGGCGCGGCCGCGACGTCGCTCAGTGGATGATGTCGAGGTTCGCGGCCGGCGACGTCTCCACCAGCTGGCGCCCGATCTCGTGCAGCAGCACGTCGAGCAACGGCTTGAGGCGTTCGAATGGCGGGTGGTGCAGCTCCGATTCGGCCGACTCGAACAGTGTCAGCGCCAGCCCGGCGACCCGGTCGATGCCGACCGACGACTTGTCCGGGTCGCAGAAGGCGGATTCGTCGAGAAAGCCCCCGCCGTGGCTCGCGGTCACGTCGATGACGATCCCGCGCGCCTCGCTCACCCGACCCTCCCGGTCCCGGCCGAAGCGGCCGCGCGCCAGGATCCATCGGACGTCGTCCGGTTCCGGCACGGTTCGGTACTGCGCCACGAAGAGGCCGCCCTGGCGAAGGCGATCGTCGATCAGGGCGCCGATCCGAAGCCGATCCCCGGGGTGGACGCGATCCAGGAGCCGCGCGAAGGTCGCGCCGCGATCGTTCCGGGCCGGTGGCACGCCCAGCATCGCGGCCGCGACCGCGTCGCAGCGTAGGATCTCGTCGGCGCCATGCCATTCCCAGGTGCCGACATCCGAAGCGGCGAGCGTGCGCGCCACGCTTTCGCTGCCCCGTCGCCTCGTCCGCGCGTCGACCCCCACAGGCCCGCTCTCCGCTATCGTTTCGACGGTGCTGCCCGGACCGGGGAAGCTGAGGAAGACCTTAGAGGCACGGCCGACGCGGAACAACGCGACGGGGGCGCAAGCCTGTTCAGGGCCGACCAGTCGCTGAGCGGCTCAAGTTCGTGGGCTCACGCCCGGGCGTATGTCCCGATGAACACGCCTTTGCTCAGAACGTGGCCGTCCATGGCCTTCAGGAGCGCGCCGCGGCCCGGCTCGTCCGAGAGATCGAGGGTCTGCCGCAGGGCGTAGATCTGGAACACGTACTCGTGCGGTCCGTGTCCGCTCGGGGGATCCGGGGGCAGCCAGCCCGCACGCAGGAAGCTGTTCTTGCCGAGCGGGAGGGTCTTTCCGGGGCTGGGATCGGAGACGGCGCCCTCGCCGATCTGGGCGAGATCGGGGGGCAGATTCCACGCGATGAGGTGAACCAGCGGCTGCGGCGTCGGACTCCCCGCATCCTCGACCAGCAGAACCACCGACGCGGTTCCGACCGGCAGGCCGCTCCAGGTCAGCGGCGGTGACAGCCCCTCGCCGTCGGCGGTGAAGCGGACAGGCATGGCGCTCCTGTCGGCGAAGGCCGGGCTGCTCACGGTGATCGTGGCCGGGATGTCCGGAAAGTCCGCGTGAAAGGCCGTCTTCTCCATGCCGGCCTTCAGGCCAGACAGGGCCTCGCCGACCGCACTGGGAATCTTCTCGAGCATCGCCGTCTCCTCCGCCGCGATCCCAACGGCGGAAGCGGCATCCCGGTTCAGCCCCGGTGCTCGGCCGCGACCATGTAGTTCACCGCCTTGTCCCGGCCGGTGCGCCATCCGTCGGTGAGGGGGTTGTAGACGACCCCGACCGTATCGGCGACATCGAGCCCCCCCGCCCGGATCGCGCGGCCGAATTCCTCCGGCGTCACGAACTTCGCCCAATCGTGCGTGCCCCGGGGCAGCCAGCCGAGGACGTACTCGGCCCCGACGATCGCAAGGGCGAAGGAGCGGAGCGTCCGGTTCAGCGTCGCCGCGAACAGCATCCCGCCGGGCTTCACGGCCGCGCAGGCCGTGCGCACGAAGGCCGGCATGTCGGAGACGTGCTCGACGACCTCCATGATCAGCACGGCGTCGAAGGTGGTTCCGGCGGCAACCACGGCTTCGATCGTCTCGCCGCGGTAATCGACCGGCACGCCGGCCGCCTCCGCATGGGCGCGTGCGACCGCGATGTTCTGCTCCGCCGGATCGAGGCCCGTCACGGTTGCGCCGAGCCGGGCCAGCGGCTCCGACAGCACGCCGCCGCCGCACCCGACATCGCAGATCGCGAGCCCGTCGAGCGGAAAAGGTGCGCGCGGATCGCGCCCGTAACGGCGGCAGAGGGCGTCCCGGATAAAGGCGACCCGCACGGGATTGAACCGATGCAGCACCCGCATCGGGCCGGCCTCGTCCCACCAAGTCGCGGCGAGGGCGTCGAAACGGGCGACCTCGCCGCGGTCGACGAAGCCCCCGGTGCGGTGGTCCGTGGCTGCCCTGTCCATGCGCGTTCCGTCCTCAGAGGTCCGCCCGCGCCTTATCATGACGACACCGGGTAAGTCGCCGCGGCGCGCGCGCGCCATGCTTGGCCGGTTGTTGACACCTCATCGAGCCGCTTGTACCCGCCGGGCACCCTTCGGACCGACCCGCGGCGGGTCCCGGCCCGTCGCCGCGGCGGGTTCCACCCCGTCGCCATCGGGAACCGCGATCGAGAGACCATGCCCCGTCTGGTGATGAAATTCGGCGGCACCTCCGTCGCCAACGTCGAGCGCATCCGCAACGTGGCGCGCCATGTCGCCCGCGAGGTCGCGGCCGGCTACGAGGTGGCCGTGATCGTCTCCGCCATGTCGGGCAAGACCAACGAGCTGGTCGATTGGGTCAAGGACGCGAACGCGCTCTACGACCCCCGGGAATACGATGCGGTGGTGGCCTCCGGGGAACTGATCACGGCCGGCCTCCTGGCGATCGCGCTCCAGAAGGACGGCATCAAGGCCCGCTCCTGGCAGGGCTGGCAGATCCCGGTTGTAACCTCGGACGCCCACGGCTCGGCCCGCATCGCCGAGATCGACCCGACGAATCTCGAAGCCGGCTTCGCCAAGGGCGAGGTGGCGGTGATCGCCGGCTTCCAGGGGATCCATGCCGAGACCGGCCGGGTGACGACCCTGGGCCGCGGCGGTTCCGACACCTCGGCGGTGGCGGTGGCGGCGGCGATCGGGGCCGAGCGATGCGACATCTATACGGACGTGGACGGGGTCTACACCACGGACCCGCGCATCGTGCCGAAGGCCCGCCGCATGGAGCGGGTGACCTTCGAGGAGATGCTGGAGATGGCCTCCCTGGGCGCCAAGGTGCTGCAGGTCCGCTCGGTCGAGCTCGCCATGGTCCATCGGGTGCCGACCACGGTCCGCTCCTCCTTCGATCCGCCGGACGCCGCGCGCCCGGGCACCCTCATCTGCGACGAGGACGACATCGTGGAACAGCAGATCATCACCGGGATCGCCTTCTCCCGGGACGAGGCGCAGATCACCCTGCGCAAGGTCAAGGACAGTCCGGGCGTCGCCGCCGCGATCTTCGGGCCGCTGGCGGACGCCAACATCAACGTCGACATGATCATCCAGACCGTGTCGGGCGATCAGTCGACCACCGACATGACCTTCACGGTCCCGTCCGCCGAGTACGAGCGCGCCCGCATGATCCTCGACGAGGCGCGGACGCAGATCGGCTACGCCCAGATCGAGGGCGCGACCGACGTGGTGAAGGTCTCGGCGATCGGCGTCGGCATGCGCAGTCACGCGGGCGTGGCCGCCAAGGCGTTCCGGGCACTCGCCGAGAAGGGGATCAACATCCGCGCGATCACCACTTCGGAGATCAAGTTCTCCGTGTTGATCGAGGCGGCCTATACGGAGCTTGCCGTGCGCACGCTCCACTCGCTATACGGCCTGGATCAGGCCTGAGCCTGGGACGACGCGGTGTCGATCGGGTCGCGTGGTGTGAGCTGAACAGTCGCGGACCGTTTCGCCGATCCCAGAGCGCGTCTGGCGGCTGCGGCACGGTCCATCCGGCGCCGGCCGTCCCGAGCTTGGCGCCAAGGTTGCAGGGTGGTCGACGCCAAGGCCGCTCACCGACACTGGAACGACGAACCGATGCCCGCTGCGCCCGGAGGCCCGCGCCTGCTGCTGCGCCGCCTCCGCGAAGCGATGGCGGAGCCGGTCAGCCCTCAGGCGCGCCTCGACCGCATTGTCGTCCTGATCGCCGCCAACGTCGTGGCCGAGGTCTGCTCGGTCTATGTGCTGCGGGACGACAACACCCTCGAACTGTTCGCCACCGAGGGCCTGAACCGCGAGGCGGTTCACCAGACCCGGATGCGCGCCGACGAGGGCCTGGTCGGCCTTATCGCCCGCAACGCCGAGCCGCTGTCCCTCTCGGACGCCCAGAACCATCCGGCCTTCTCGTATCGCCCGGAGACCGGCGAGGAGGCGTATCACGCCTTCCTGGGCGTGCCGCTGCTGCGCGCCGGCAACACCCTCGGCGTCCTGACCGTCCAGAACAAGACCTACCGGGTCTATTCCGAGGAGGAGATCGAGGCGCTCCAGACCACCGCGATGGTGCTCTCGGAGATGATCGCCTCGGGCGAGCTGGAGGGCCTGGCGCCCGATGCCGGCACCGCCGCCCGGCGCCCCGTCCTGGCCCGGGGCATCGCGCTCGCCGACGGGATCGGCCTGGGCCACGTGGTGCTGCACGAGCCCCGCGTCGTCGTGAAGACGCTGATCGCCGAGAATGTCGAGCGCGAGGTCGCGCGCCTCGACGAGGCGATCGAGGAGGTGCGCTCGGCGATCGACGCCCTCGTCGAGCGCGGCGACCGGATCGGCACCGCGGAGAGCCGCGAGGTGCTGGAGACCGTCCGGATGTTCGCCCACGACAAGGGCTGGCTCCGGCGGATGCGCGAGGCGGTGGCCTCGGGCCTGACCGCCGAGGCCGCCGTGGAGCGGGTCCAGTCGGACAACCGCGCCCGGATGATGCGCCAATCCGATCCGTATCTGCGCGATCGCCTGCACGATCTCGACGACCTCGCCAACCGGCTGCTGCGCGCCCTGATCGGCCCCGAGGCGGCGGGGGTGCTGGTGCTGCCCGAGAACGCGATCCTCGTGGCGCGCACGATGGGGCCGGCGGCGCTGCTGGATTACGAGGCCTCGACGCTCCGCGGCATCGTCCTGGAGGAGGGCGGTCCGACCAGCCACGTGGCAATCGTCGCCCGAGCGCTCGGGATCCCGGCAGTGGGCGAGGTGGAGAACGCCACGGCGCTCTGCGACGCCGGGGATGCGATCATCGTCGACGGCGTCGCGGGGGAGATCCACGTCCGGCCCGGCCCCGAGATCGAGGCGGCCTATGCCGAGATGGTGCGCTTGCGCGCCCGCCGGCAGGAGCAGTACCGGGCCCTGCGCGACGTCCCGGCGCGGACCCGCGACGGGGTGCGGGTCGGCCTGCACCTCAATGCGGGGCTGCTGGTGGATTTCAGCCACCTGCACGAGACCGGCGCCGAGGGCGTCGGCCTGTTCCGCACCGAGCTGCAATTCATGGTGGCGCAGCGGATGCCGTCGGCCGCGGAGCAGCAGGACCTCTACCGCAAGGTGTTCGCGGCCTCGGCCGGCAAGCCCGTGACGGTCCGGACCCTCGATATCGGCGGCGACAAGATCCTGCCCTACATGGCCAAGCTCGAGGAGGAGAACCCGGCTTTGGGCTGGCGGGCGATCCGCATCGGCCTCGACCGGCCGGCTCTGCTGCGGATGCAGTTGCGGGCGCTGTTGAAGGCCGCCGACGGCGACCCGCTCAAGATCATGTTCCCGATGGTCGCCACTGTCGACGAGTTCGTGCGTGCCCGCGGCATCGTGGAGCGCGAGAAGGCCTACCTGAAGCGCCACGGCTACCGGCTTCCGAGCGAGTGCAAGCTCGGGGCGATGATCGAGGTGCCCTCGCTGCTGTTTCAGATCGACGAGATCGCCCAGGAGGCCGATTTCCTGTCCGTCGGCTCGAACGATCTGATGCAGTTCCTGTTCGCGGTGGACCGGGAGAACCGGCGCGTCGCCAACCGGTTCGATCCGCTCAGCGTCGCGGCCCTGCGGGCATTCCGGCTGATCGCTGAGCGGTCCAACGCCGCCGGCTGTCCGGTGACGGTCTGCGGCGAGATCGGCGGGCGGCCGCTGGACGCCATGGCGCTGATCGGCCTCGGCTACCGGGATCTATCCATGTCGCCGGCCGCCATCGGACCGGTGAAGGCGATGGTGCTGGGCCTCGACGCAGACGCTGTGACCGAACTCATCGATGCCGAAATGGCGCGCATGCACGACGGCGATTCCCTGCGTCCGGCGCTGACCGCCTTCGCGCACGCCCGCGGCATCCCTATCTAAGGCCGGCCCTTGCCGAACATTCGGCCGGGGATGTACGGCAACGCCACGGCGCTTCCGGGCGGCGCGCCGCGGCTTCCGCCCTCGCATCGGCAGGGCGGGGAGGGGAGGACATCGTGCCGGGTCGAAGACCCGGCGAGCCGCGCCCTTCCGCGCTCGAGACGTGAGCCGCGCCCCGGCTGGACCAAAGCGCACTGACCTGCAGAAACACGGGCGATGATCCCCTTCCCCACCGAGCGCCTCGACGCCATCCTGGCGCGGCACGATTTCGTCACCGCACAGCTCGCCACGGGCGAGGGCGATCCCGACACCGTCGTCCAGCTCTCGCGCGAGCTCTCGGACCTCGATCCGGTCGTGTCGGCGATCCGCCTCTATCGGGCAGCCCTGGAGAACCTCGCGGGTGTCGAGGCTCTCATCGACGAGCCCGGCACCGACCCTGAGATGCGGGCATTGGCGGCCGACGAGAAGCCCGAGGCGCAGGCCGCGCTGGAGGCTGCGCATCGCGACCTCCAGCTGCTGCTCCTGCCCAAGGATGCCGCCGACGAGAAGAGCGCGATCCTCGAAGTCCGCGCCGGCACCGGCGGCGACGAGGCGGCGCTGTTCGCGGGGGATCTGTTCCGCATGTACGCGAAATACGCCGAGTCGAAGGGCTGGCGCGTCGAGGTGATCTCGGAGAGCGAGGGCACGGTCGGCGGCTTCCGCGAGGTCGTGGCGGAGGTGAAGGGGCGCGGCGTGTTCGCCCGGCTCAAGTTTGAAAGTGGCGCCCACCGGGTGCAGCGCGTGCCCGACACCGAAACCCAGGGACGCATCCACACCTCGGCCGCCACCGTCGCGGTGCTGCCGGAGGCCGAGGAGGTCGACATCCACGTCAACGATGCGGACCTGAAGATCGACACGATGCGCGCCCAGGGGGCGGGCGGCCAGCACGTCAACAAGACGGAATCGGCGATCCGCATCACCCACCTGCCGACCGGCATCGTCGTGTTCGTCCAAGAGGAGCGCTCGCAGCACAAGAACAGGGCCCGCGCCATGACATTGCTGCGCGCGCGGCTCTACGATGCCGAGCGCAGCGCCAAGGATTCCGCCCGGGCGGCGGACCGCAAGGCGCAGGTCGGCTCCGGCGACCGCAGCGAGCGGATTCGCACCTACAACTTCCCGCAGGGCCGGGTGACCGATCACCGGATCAACCTGACCCTCTACAAGCTGGAGGAGGTCATGGCGGGCACGGCCCTCGACGAGGTGGTGGATGCCCTGATCACCGAGCATCAGGCCGAGCTGCTGGCCGCCGAGGGCATGGCCTGAGCGCCGTCGTGACGACCGGATCGAGCCGTGGCCTGTCCCGCCGCGCGGCCCTTCGGCACTGCGTGGCCGTCCTGGAGGCCGGCGGTCTCGACGGAGTGTCCGGGGATGCCCGCTTTCTGGTGCTGGGTATCCTCGGGATCGAAGCCCGCGACCTCCTCCTCGACGGGGAACGGCCCCTGGGGGACGACGAGGCCGCCGCCCTCGACGCTGCCCTGGCGCGGCGGCTGTCCGGGGAGCCCGTGGCCCGCATCCTCGGGACCTGGGAATTCTGGGGCCTGCCCATCCGGCTGGGGCCGGAGGCCCTGGTCCCGCGGCCGGATACCGAGATCCTGGTCGAGGCCGCGCTCGCCGCTGCGCCGGACCGGAATGCGCCCCTGCGCTGCCTCGATCTCGGCACCGGGTCCGGCTGTATCCTGGCGGCGCTCCTCAGCGAGCTTCCCCGCGCCTCCGGGATCGGCCTCGACCGCGCGTTCGGTGCGTTGCGGGTGGCCCGCCACAACGCCACGGCGAACGGGCTCGGCGAGCGGGCGGCCTTCGCGGTCTCGGACTGGTGTGATGCGGTCCAGGGCGCCTTCGACCTCGTGGTCTCGAATCCCCCCTACATCGCGCGCGCCGTGATCCCGACCCTCGACCGGGCGGTCCGGGCCCATGATCCCATCGCGGCCCTGGATGGCGGGACGGATGGGCTCGACGCCTACCGGCGCATTCTCGACGGTGTTCACGGCGGGAACTTGCTCGCCCCCGGCGGGACGCTCGCCCTGGAGATCGGCTACGATCAGGCGGCGGCCGTGCGCCGTCTCGCCCTCGCGGCCGGCTTCTCGGATCGCGGCCTGACCCGCGACCTGGCGGCCAACGACAGGGTCCTGTGCTTCGGTCTTCCCAACGGCGACACGGAAGCCTAAGTAAGGGTCGACGCTTCACCGTCGAAAAAATGCTTGTTGCATCAGCCGGGGAACGCTAGTGTCGGCTTGAAGATCGCGAACCGTTCGTTAAGACGGACGATTGTACGGTCAGCGATGCACGCTGGTCGTCGATGGGTTTGCTGATCCCCCAGACGTTGAACCAGAGCGCGCGTGATGGCGCGGCGGTTCGGCAACACTCGAACCTGACAATCAGCTGGTTTCCGGTGCCCGGTGAGGGCACGCGGTGCGAGGGATGGTCAGACTGACGCGACGGTCGCAATGCGGCTGAACGCGCGGCGCCGCCGGGTGCGCTTGACCGGTCTGCGTCTCGAGATCTTTGCCGGGCGCTCCTGAAGACAGTCGTTTGCGTGAACGAGGGTCATTACAGACCAATGAGACCAAATCAGAATCGACGGATGCGCGGCCGGAACCGGCCGAAAGGTCCGAACCCGCTGACGCGTTCGTACGAATCCAACGGTCCCGATGTCAAAATTCGTGGCACCCCGCAGCACATCGCCGACAAATACGCGCAGCTTGCGCGGGACGCTCTGGCGGCTGGTGACCCAGTAGCGGCCGAAAATTACTTCCAGCACGGTGAGCATTACTTCCGGATTGTATCTGGTGCTCAGGAGCAGACCCGCCCGGCAAACACCGGCGGTTACGCCAGCCGAAGCTTCGACGACGAGATGGACGAGGGCGACGAGGACGGGCAGGGCAACGGCGCGTCCCAGAACGGTCACGCCTACAACGGCTACGACGACAGCGATCCCGGCCAACAGCCCCAGCCCTACGACAACCGCGCGGAGTCCAACCAGCAGGACGGCCGCCAGAACCGGGACCGGTTTCAGAACCGCGACCAGCGGCGCTTCGACAACAACGGCCGGGACAACACCGGCCGGCAGGATTACCGCCGGCCGGATCAGGCGCGTCAGGATCAGCCGCGCCAGGATTATCAGCGGCCCGATTACCAGCGCCCTGATTATCGTCAGGACCGTCCGGTCAACCGGCAGGACCGCCAGGATTACGGCCGGCAGGATTTTCGGCAGGATCGCCAGGATAATCGGCAGGACACGCGCCAGGACACGCGCCAGGAGAGTGCGCAGGAGAACCGGCAGGACGGTCGCTCCGAGAACCGTCAGGACCTGCGCGGCGACCAGAACCGCTACGACACCGGACGCGGCGAGGCACCGCGGACAGAGGCACGATCGGAGCCGCGGTCCGACAACCGGCAGGAGCCCCGAGCCGAGGGCCGATCGGAGGGCGTTCCGCGCCGCGAGGCCGCCCCGCGGCGCGAGCGCCGCCGTGAGGCCGCACCCGTCGTGGCTGCCGAGGATCCGAGCGGCCTGCCGGCGTTCCTGATGGCGCCTGCGCGCCCCGTACAAGCCGCCGAGCCGCCGGACGCGATCCCGGAGCCGGAGGCGAGTGCCGAGGAGGCTCCGGCGGCCAAGCCGCGCCGCCGCCGCCGCCCGCGCTTCGAGAGTGCCGCGGAAGACGGGGAGGCGCGCACGCCCTCCGAGGACGCACCGACCGAGTGAGCGGACGACGCCAACGACGGAACTGAAAAAGGCCGTCCCGGGAAATCGGGGCGGCCTTTTCTGTCCACGCCGCTCAGCGGCGGGCCGCACGCCAGTCCGGATAGGCATGGACCCGGTGGACCAGCCGGTGATGCCGGCCGATCTCGCCGTAGGGCGCGATCTCCCAATCCCAAGCCGCTTCCGGCTGCGGCAGGGCGACCCCGAACATCAGGTCGAGGCTGTCGGTGATCCTCCCTGCGCGATCCTCCTCGCGCTGAACGGTGTCGGTGATTAAGCAGACCCGTCCGGCGGTTCGGGCAAAGGCGTCCAGGGCCGCGAGATGGGCCTCGATCAATTGAGCCCCGAGCTGGGAAGGCGCCGCGCATCCCCGGGCCTCGTAGGCGTCGAGCGGCACGATCGGGATCTGCGAGAGCAGGTTGGCCGAGACGATGAGATCTGCGCCCGCGCAGCATTCGGCCAGGTCCCCGGCGAGGCCGGCCCCGATCTCGGCGGTCACCAGGCTCACATGGGCGTGGCGTCGGACCGCGAGCCGCGCCGGCCAGGGATGGACCGCGTCCACGAGGCTGACGCGTTCGAACAGGGTGGCGAGACGATCCAGGGGCACGTCGTCGAGGAGTCCGGAGCCGATGACGACCGCCAGCCCGCGCTGCGGCGTCGCCGCCGCGGCGGCTGCGACCACGCCGCGCGCACGCTCCGGGTGCGGCGTCCAGGCGGCGCGGCAGCGCCGGGATCGGGCGTGGAGCAGCCCGCTCTGCCGGACGTAGCCGAGCCGGCGCAGGCGCAGCGGCGCGGGATTGAACTGCGCCAACGCCCAGGCGACCAGCATCGCCGTTTGGCTCAGTCCCCGTCGGGGGCCGGGACACCGGCCGGCGTCCCGCGATAGCCTGTGGCCAGGACGTAGAGTTCGCTCGAATCCGCCCGGCTCGCCGCCGGCTTCACGTGGCGGACGGTCGCGAAGTCCCGCTTGAGGTCGGCCAGCAGAGCGTGTTCAGTGCCGCCCTGGAGCACCTTGGCGAGGTAGGCGCCCCCCGGACCCAGCACCTCGCGGGCGAACACCGCGGCCGTTTCCGCGAGGCCGATGATGCGCAGGTGATCGGTCTTCTTGTGGCCCGTGGCGTTGGCCGCCATGTCGGACAGCACAAGATCCGCCGGGCCGCCGAGCAAGGCGGTCAGCCGGGAGGGGGCCTCGGGATCGAGGAAGTCCAGGGTGATGAAGTCCACCCCCGCCATCGGCTCGATCTCCAGCAGATCGATGCCGACGACCCGACCCGACGGACCCACCGCCCGGGCGGCGATCTGCGACCAGCCCCCCGGGGCGGCGCCGAGATCAACCACCCGCTGGCCGGGCTTCAGCAGCTTGTAGCGCTCGTCGATCTCCATCAGCTTGTAGGCCGCCCGGGACCTGTAGCCCTCGCGCTTGGCCCGGGCCACGTATGGGTCGTTGAGTTGCCGCTCCAGCCAGCGCTTCTGCGACAGGGTCCGCCCACGGCCGGTCTTCACCCGCTGCTTCAGTTCCCCGCGCACACCGCCGCCGGAACTCGCGCCGCCGCGCCGGTCGCTCATCGCGATGCCCTCATCGCACGGCCTTCCGGATCCAGACCCCGTCCTCGCGCATCATGTTCATCAGCAATCCTTCGCGCAGCCCCCGGTCGGCGATGCGCAGGCGCTCGGACGGGAAGGCCCGGCGGATCGCCTCCAGGATCGCGCATCCGGCGAGCACCAGATCGGCCCGGTCGCGGCCGATGCACGGGTTGTCGGCCCGCTGCTCGAGCCGGGTATCCAGGAGATCGTCGATCGCGGTCGTGACATCGTCGTCGTTCATCCACAGGCCGTCGACCCGCCGCCGCTCGTAGCGCGCCAGCCGCAGGTGCATCGCCGCGATGGTCGTGACGGTGCCCGACGTGCCGAGCAGATGGAAATGGGGCGCGGTCGCGGCCGCGGCGGCCCGGAGCGCGAAGGGAGAGAGCTTGCCGGCCACCTCCTCGACCATGCCCTCGAACATGCGCCGGGTGACCTCGGCACCGCCGTGGCGCTCGGCCAGCGTGACCACGCCGACGGGCAGGGAATCCCAGGCCCGGATCCGCAGGGTCGGGTCGGTGGAGGGGTTGGCGGCGGCACCGTCCAGCCACGCGATCTCGGTGGAGCCGCCGCCGATATCGAAGATCACCACCGATTCCGCCAGCGGATCGGCCAGGGCCGCGCAGCCGGTGACGGCGAGATAGGCCTCGGTCTGGCGGTCGACGATCTCCAGGTCGAGGCCCACCCCCCGGCGGACGCGCTCGACGAAGGCCGCCCCGTTCACCGCGAGCCGGCACGCCTCCGTGGCGATCACCTTGGCCCGCTGCACACCGCGGGTCTGCATCTTGGTCCGGCAGATGCGCAGGGCCTCGACCGTCCGCTCGATCGCCGCCTCGTTAAGCCGATCGGAGGTCCCGAGGCCCTCGCCGAGCCGGACGATGCGGGAGAACGCGTCAATGACGCGGAAGCCGGAGAAGGTGGGCTCCGCGATAAGCAGGCGGCAATTGTTGGTGCCGAGGTCGAGCGCCGCGTAGGCGGGGCGACGGCGCTCGCGGCCCGGGAGCCCGGCCGGCGGCTGGTGCGGCGCTGCGCCGAGCTGGATTCGGGACGGCGCGGCCGCGGCGGTCTCGTCCCTCATCGGCGCGGCCGTCGGTCCTTCGGGTCGGCCGGGAGCGTTGCGCTCGGCCTGAGCTAATCCGTGACCCTACAGGCTCGGCGGGGAACTGCAACGTCCGATCGTGACAGGTGTCAGGCGACGGCCTTCATGATGCCGGCCCGTCTTGGGATCGGCCGCAGGAGGCTCTTCACCTGCGAATAGGGGCGCGGCCGGTTGATCACCTCGTCGAGGCGGGACCACAAAGTCTTCGGCGAGAACGGCTTGGCGATGATCTCGTTGACCCCGAGCGCCACCGCCCGGTCGACGACGTTCCGGCGGGGTTGGGCGAGCATCAGGATGATCGGGATGGTCGGGCAGGGCGAGGTCGTGGGCGTGCGCGCGAGCCGGATGAATTCCTCGCCCGACAGGATCGACAGGTCCCAGTCGATGATGCTGATGTCCGGCTTGCTCTCCGCGAGCACGCCCAGGGCCTCGGCGCCGTCCGGCGCTTCGAGGACGCGCTTGATGCCGACGCGCATCAGCATGTCGCGCACGATTCGGCGGATGTAGAGACTCTCATCGACGACGAGGGCCGAGAGATCGGGAAAGGTCGGTGTCGCGATCATGGCCGAGCGCAGTGCGGGACGCGTTTTCGACCCTAGCGTGCCAGCGTTTGCGTTTCGCTAATGCGGTTTCTCGCATGTGAATGAATGTGCCGGAGGGCTTCGCACGCCTGCGTTGTTTACCGCAAGAAAGTAACGAAATGGGCGCGTCTGGGCCAAGAAGGTCCTTGCGGTCAAGGCCCGATTGCGTCAGGACTGGGGCGTTATTCTTGGTTACCGCGACCTGGGGTAATGATAGTGCGGGGCGTGGGCTGTCTGGGATGGCGCGCACGCGGTATTCGGAATTTAGGGCGGCGGACGGTTTTTGCGAGCTTTCGATGGGACGTGGTCGTGATTTCAGGGGGCCGCAGAAGCGCGGCTTCGACGAGAGTGGCGAGCCGAGATGGCCTGACCAGGCACCCCCCAGCGGCGGATTCGGTGGTGGGTACGGTGGCGGCGGCTTCGGAGGCGGCGCCGGCGGTGGCGGCGGGTTCGGAGGCGGCGGGTTCGACCGTGGTCCGGCCCGCGGCGCAGCGCCGGTGGCGTCGGGGCCGGAACGTGATGCCACCGTCAAGTGGTTCAACAAGGAGAAGGGTTTCGGTTTCGTCGAGCTGGGCGACGGCTCGGGCGATGCCTTCCTCCACATCCGCGCCGTCGAGGCCGCCGGCCACGCGGATCTCATGCCGGGTACCCGCCTGACCGTGACCACCGCCCAGGGTCAGAAGGGCCCGCAGGTGACCAGCGTCACCAGCGTCGACACGTCCACGGCCGAGGCGCCTGCGCCCCGGCGTGAGTTCCGGCCGCGCACAGGCGGCTATGGCGGCGCCCCCGGCGGTGTTGGCGGTGCCGGAGGCGGCTACGGTGGTGGCGGCGGCGGTGGCTACGGAGCTGGCGGCGGTGGCGGCGGCGGTGGTGGCGGTGGCCGTTTCGCGGGCGGCCCGTCGGTGGAGATGAGCGGCACGGTGAAGTGGTATGACCCGGCCAAGGGCTTCGGCTTCGTGTCGGTCAATGACGGCGGCAAGGACGTGTTCGTCCACCGCTCGGCACTCTCCCGCGCCGGGCTCGAGTCGCTCGCCGAGGGTCAACAGGTCACCCTGGCCGTGGTCGACGGGCAGAAGGGTCGCGAGGCCCAGAGCATCAACGTCGAAGATTGACGGACCCGCGGCGGTCGTTCTGCCGCCGCGATCCATGACAAGATTGGAGGGCGGCGGTTCCGATGGGGCCGCCGTCCTTCGTGTTTCGGGTCCGCCATGCGTCCTGTCCTGTTTTCGATGGTCCTTCTCATGATCTCCGGCTGCGCCCACGCCGGAGACTTCACGGGGTTCTACGCGGGCATCAATGCTGGCTACGCCCGGGGCACCGAACGCGATCGGACCGTGACCCGACCCGCTGCCGAATCGCCGGCATCCCGTGTCCGACCTGGAGCCGGATCCGATTTGCCGCCGAGCGCTCAGGATGCAGTTTCGGCGCTGCGCAGATCCGATCAAGGCGATGTGGCCGCGCAACCCGGGCGCTGAACCACCGCGACGCGGCTCGGGCTGCGGCCGTCGGGGAAGAACGGGGCGCCGGCAGGCAGGCTTCACCGGCAACTGGCGTGATCGCTGCCAAAGCACCCCCTCGGACGGTCAGTGCGCTCTTCACGCGTTTCCATCGGACGCAGAGTGAGTGCCGCCCTGTCTCGTACCGGCCCGCCGGATGATGCCAGCGGCCGGCCCTGCGCGTTTCCTCCCCCTCTGCGGGCTATCGGTTTCACATACCGTACTTGGCTGACGCAGCTCCCACTCGCGGGAGACTGTTCACATCTCGGCTCACGGATGCGCTGTAGGCTCCCTGTCCTGTGGGGGGGCGAGGAATGCGACGTCTGTTGCCAGGACCGATGCGTGAATCCGTTCGCCCGCAGACGGGAAGGGCGGGCGTGTGGCGGACAGGCATCGACCGGGCGACGATCCCGAACGTGAAGGGTGAAACGGCAACCCCCATCGGAGAGGAAACCAGCGCCAGCTCTTGAAACCGCGTGTTCGCGCAGGATGGAAGTCGCCGGCGCAGGCGGATCGGAATGTCCCCGCATCGTCGCGTCCGACCTGAGGCCGGTTGCCCCCTTCCGGGACGGTGCTTGAGCCCGCAGGCACGGCGGCTGCCATCCGGTCCAGGCGGCGGCCGTTCTCCGCATCGACCTGCCGGCGGCTTGATCGGGTTCAGCCGACCCGCCGACTGGGTCAGCCCGTGACGGTGCGAAGTATTCTAAGCACCTCTGCGCGCTTTGGAATTATTCCGGAACATAGCCGTTGCGTCCCCCTGACGGCCGCGCTTAGGTGCCGGCATGAGATCACGGCAACGAGAGGTGACGCCATGAGCGCTGATGCCGTGCGCGCCCGGGTGCACCCGGCTCTCGCCTGTCGTCTGGCGATCGCCGCGCGCGTGCTTCTGGCGATCCTGGGCGGTTATATGATCGCCGCACTTGCGAGCGGCTGGCTCGCCCTCGTCCTGCCCGGACCAAGAGCCGAAGCGGTGTCGACGGCGACGCTGGCGAGCTTCGCGATCATGGCGGCCGCGGTGATCTGGGTGTTCGCGGCGCGGTCGCTCGGGCGGGCGGCGCTCGTGATGGGAGTCGTCGCGGCGCTGCTCAGCACCGGCCTATGGCTCGCAGGCGCCTTCCAGGGCGGGAGCGCAGCGTGAGTCGATCCAAGAGCGTCCGCCAGTCGATGGCGTGGCTGCACACGTGGTCCGGCCTCGTGGTCGGCTGGGTGCTGTTTGCGATCTTCGTGACCGGAACCGCCAGCTATTACCGCCCCGAAATCTCGAGCTGGATGCGGCCAGAACTGTCGGAGGCGGCGTCCGATCCCGTCGCCGCGGCGACGAGCGCGGGTGCATTCCTTCGGAAGACGATGCCGGACGCCGTGGGCTGGTCGGTCAGACCGCCCAATGCCGAGAACCCGGCGGTCGAGGTCTATTGGTGGCAGAGCCCCGGGGGGCCATTTCATCACGCGCTGCTCGATCCCTCGACGGGCGAACGGTCGAAGGTCCGGGACAGCCGCGGCGGCGACTTCCTCTATCGGTTCCATTTCGAATTGAACCTGCCCCCGATCTGGGGACGCTGGATCGTCTCCGCCTGCGCGATGGTCCTGCTGATCGCCCTCGTCACCGGCATCGTGACCCATCGGCGGATCTTCGCCAATTTCTTCACCTTCCGGCGGGACCGCTCGGCGCAGCGCGGCTGGCTCGACGCCCATAACATCGTGGGGGTTCTCGCGCTGCCGTTCCACCTCATGATCGTCTATACGGGCCTCGTCACCCTCTCATCGATGCTGATGCCCTGGCCGGTCCTGACGGCGTATCAGGGCAACGGATTGCGCTATTACGCGGAAGCCGGTCTCATGATCGCGGGTCGGCCACCGGCCGGGCGGCCCGGCACGGCGCTGCCCCTCGGCGAGATCGTAGCGCGGGCGATCGCCGCGACCGGGCAGACGCCCGAAGTCGTCATGGTCTCCGGGCCCGGCGATGCCGCTTCGACCGTCACCGCCTATTTCGAGGAACCGCCGGGGCTCGCCCATCTCCACCCACAGATCGCCTACGACGCGGCGACGGGCGCCGAGATCGGGCGCATCGGGGAGGCCGGGGCGGCCACGCGGACCGGCGCCGTGATGGTCGGCCTTCACGAAGCGCATTTCGCGGCCGCGCCCCTGCGCCTGCTGTTCTTCCTCTGCGGCCTCATGGGTGCCGCCACCGTGGCGACGGGCCTGGTTCTGTGGACCGTCGCACGGGCTCCGAAGGGGGCCGATCCGGAGGGCTTCGGCCTGCGCCTCGTCCACGTCCTGAACCTCGGCACCATCGCGGGTCTTCCCGCCGGGCTCGCCGCCTATCTCCTCGCCAACCGCCTCCTGCCGGTGGATCTGGATGGGCGGGCGGATTGGGAGGTGCGCGGCTTCTTCGCCGCCTGGATCCTCGCGGCCATCGCGTCCGCACTCTATCCCCGGGCCCGGGCCTGGCCCCTCGCCCTCATCGTGCCCGCATTCGCGTTCCTGGCGATCCCCGGGGTCGATGCCCTGACCGTGGGTGAGGTCCGCTTCCTGGGCTTCGACGCGGCCATGGCGGGTCTGGGTCTGCTGCTCGCCGTCGGGGCGCGGCTGACGGCCCGGCCGAGACAGAACCGGACCAGGGCGATCCTGCACAGGGCGGCCGAAGCGTGACCATCCCGGCCCTCGTCCTGTCCCTGCTCCTGGGCTTCTCGGGCTTCGCCGCCCTCGCGCTCAGCCTGGACCGGCATCACCGCGCGGTTTTCCGCACCCCGATGCGCGGAAAGCGGGTCGGAGGCCTGCGTGCGGTCGGCTGGGCGGGGCTCGCCCTGTCCTTCGCGGCCGCCGTCGCCTCCGCCGGATGGAGCTTCGGACCGGTGCAGTGGATCGGCTCGCTCACGGGATCGGCGCTGGCCGTGGTGGCGCTGATTGCCTATCATCCCACTTGGCTCCGGGCCGCGGCCCTGGCGGCCCTGCCGCTCGCCGCCCTGGACCTGCCGCTCGCACTCCTGCGCTGATGGCCCGACAGGTCCGCAATCATATCGGCCCCGCGATCGAGACGGGCCGGCTCGCGGTACAGCTTGCGAAAACGGCCCGTTGCAATGGTCTTCATCGGGCGCCGCGTTGTCCCCTCGCGGTCCGGACAAGAACAGCGTAGACTCAATGCGCTCGCACACTGGCCAAAAGTCCACCTTGATTCGACAGGCCAAAAGCCATTGGCTGCGATCAGAGCGGAAGCGGATGCGGTCCGACGCGAGGGCCGCACGAACGCCAGCTGAAGCCAAAGAGCCGCGGTTCGCGAGGCCGGGGCCAATGGAGGAACAGAGCGATGAACAAGCCGGAATTCCTCGGCGACGCCAAGATCAGGTCGCCGTTCTCGGCCCGTTACGAGAACTTCATCGGCGGCCAGTGGGTCGCCCCCGCGGCCGGGCGCTATTTCGAGAACACCTCGCCGATCACCGGCAAGGTGATCTGCGAGGTCGCCCGCTCGGACGCTCAGGACGTCGACAAGGCGCTGGACGCCGCCCACGCCGCCAAGGAGGCCTGGGGCCGCACCGCGCCGGCCGAGCGCGCCCGGATCCTCAACAAGATGGCCGACCGGATGGAGGAGAACCTCGATCTGCTCGCGCTCGCCGAGACCTGGGATAACGGCAAGCCGATCCGTGAGACGATCAACGCCGACATCCCGCTGGCCATCGACCATTTCCGTTACTTCGCCGGCTGCGTGCGGGCGCAGGAGGGCTCGATCTCCGAGATCGACCACGACACGGTCGCCTACCACTTCCACGAGCCGCTGGGCGTCGTCGGCCAGATCATCCCGTGGAACTTCCCGATCCTGATGGCGGTGTGGAAGCTCGCCCCGGCGCTCGCCGCCGGCAATTGCGTGGTGCTCAAGCCCGCCGAGCAGACGCCGGCCTCGATCCTGGTGCTGATGGAGATCATCGGCGACCTGCTGCCGCCGGGCGTCCTGAACGTGGTCAACGGCTTCGGCCTGGAAGCGGGCAAGCCGCTCGCCTCGAGCCCGCGCATCGCCAAGATCGCGTTCACGGGTGAGACGACCACCGGCCGCCTTATCATGCAATACGCGTCGCAGAACCTGATCCCGGTGACGCTGGAGCTCGGCGGCAAGTCACCGAACATCTTCTTCGCGGATGTCGCCAACGAGGACGACGACTTCTTCGACAAGGCGCTCGAAGGCTTCACCATGTTCGCCCTCAACCAGGGCGAGGTCTGCACCTGTCCGAGCCGGGCGCTGGTCCACGAATCGATCTACGACCGCTTCATGGAGCGGGCGGTCAAGCGCGTCGAGGCGATCACGCAGGGCTCGCCGCTCGATCCCGCCACGATGATCGGCGCCCAGGCTTCGGGCGAGCAGATGGAGAAGATCCTCTCCTACATCGACATCGGCAAGCAGGAGGGCGCGCAGCTGCTCACCGGCGGCGAGCGCAACGTCAAGGACGGCGAGTTCGCTGAGGGCTTCTACGTGAAGCCGACCGTGTTCCGCGGCCACAACAAGATGCGCATCTTCCAGGAGGAGATCTTCGGGCCGGTTCTCTCGGTCACGACCTTCAAGGACGATGCCGACGCGCTCTCGATCGCCAACGACACGCTGTACGGCCTCGGCGCCGGGATCTGGACCCGTGACGGGACCCGGGCCTACCGCTTCGGCCGGGCGATCCAGGCGGGCCGCGTCTGGACGAACTGCTACCACGCCTATCCGGCCCACGCGGCCTTCGGCGGCTACAAGCAGTCCGGCATCGGCCGCGAGACGCACAAGATGATGCTCGATCACTACCAGCAGACCAAGAACATGCTGGTGAGCTACTCGGCCAAGAAGCTCGGGTTCTTCTGAGCTTCTGCCCGGGTTACCCCCCGAGACACCTTAGCCCCGGCCTCGCGGCCGGGGCTTTTTGTCGAGCCGCACCGGGTTCACCGCCTGAGGCAGGCGGCGGCGATGGCGGCCGATTTCCGGTCGTGCAGCCGGATGGTGCGGTCCGCCACCGGCTGCCGGACGTCCTCGCCGGCATTGGCCTCGGCCTTCTCGAGTTCCCAGAGGCGCTCCTTCACCGCCCCGTCGGCATAGCAGCCGCAGAAGGTCGCCGGATCCGCGATCGCGGCGTCGGGGGGCGCGATCCAGTCGATGTGCGTCAGGCAGGTCCGCAGTTCGGCCTCCCGCGCCGGCGCGTTGACATCCTCGTGCGCCAGGACGGGGGCGCCGGCCAGCAGGGCGAACAGCAGGGCGAGGCGGGGGATCAATCGACGCCGTACCCGAAGCCCTCGACGGGCGCATTGGCGATGGAGCCGGGCGGCATGGGGCCGGCATCGGCGCTCACGCTCGGCACGTCGTCGGGCGGCCCGTCCCAGCCGACGACACCCATCGGATTGTCGGGGGTGACGTTCGGGTTTCCGGCGACGCGCCAGGCGTGCTGGAGGAACAGCGGCTGGGTGCGCGGCTGGACGCGCAGCGTCAGCGGATCGGCACCGGCCGGGCCCGCCACGAGCGCGGCGAGGACGAGGGCCAGACAGGTGGTGGCAGTTCGTTGCGTCATGGTGTCGATCAGCCGGTCAGGCTCTCCGTTTCGTCCAAAAAAAGGCGCATCCTCGGCGAGCAACGCGGCGGAGGCGGATCCGGCACCAGCTTGGCCGTCGGTCCCGGGCGAATATGGAAATCCCGGGCCGCGCACGCATATCAACGGTGAGACCGGGGAGGACACCATGAGCCTTGATGCCAGGATCGAAGCCACGACCGCGGAGCAGGTCGGCGCCGACGGCACGCCGCTGCGTGTCACCGCGACCCCAAAGGCGCTGGGCCTCATCGAAGAGCTCCGCTCGGAATACGGGCCGGTGATGTTCCATCAATCCGGCGGCTGCTGCGATGGCTCCTCGCCGATGTGCTATCCGGTCGGCGACTTCCTCGTCGGCGACGGCGATGTCCATCTCGGCCAGGTCGGCGGGGCGGATTTCTACATCAGCCGGTCGCAGTTCGCGGTCTGGAAGCACACGCATCTGATGCTCGACGTCGTGCCCGGCCGCGGCGGCATGTTCTCGCTGGAGAACGGGCGCGAGAAGCGCTTCCACATCCGCTCGCGCCTGTTCTCGGATGCCGAGAACCGCGCCCTCGAAGGCGCCTGCAAGCTCTGACGGAGGCGAAGGCCATGGCGACCGTGACGCTGGTGAGCGATGCCGAAGCCGAGGCGAATCCGCGGGTGCGCGCGATCTTCGCCGACATCCGGGCGACCCGCGGATCCGACTTCATCAACAACTTCTGGCGTGGATTGGCCCACGATCCCGCCCTGCTGGAGCGGACCTGGACCAGTCTCAAGGCCGTCATGGGCCCTGGGACGCTCGATCCGCTGACCAAGGAACTGGTCTATATCGCGGTCTCGATCGCCAATGGCTGCCCCTACTGCATCCACTCGCACACGGCCGCGGCGCGGGCGAAGGGCTTGACCTCCGCGCAGCACGGCGAGTTCCTGGCGGTGGTCGGCATGGCGAACCAGACCAACGCGCTGGTCAACGGCATGCAGATCCCGGTCGATTCCGCCTTTCAGGTGGGGAAGAGTCCATGAGTTCCGGTTCGGACAAACCGCAGGCCGGCTTGCGCGTGGTGCGCGAGAGTGCGCCGTTCCGCGGCAAGCAGGGACACCTCTATCGGCCGGCCATCTCGGCCGAAGCGGTCGGCGCAAGGGCGCTGCACATGCAGCTTCTGGAGATCCCGCCCGGCGAGCGCGCCCACGCGCACAAGCACGAATCGCACGAGACGGCGATCCACGTCCTGTCCGGCGTGTCGGGCTGCTTCTGGGGCCAGCACCTGGAGCATCACGCGATCGCGGGCGCCGGCGAGTTCGTCTACATCGCCGCCGACGTCCCGCACCTGCCCTACAATCGCAGCCAGACCGAGCCGGTCACGGCGGTGATCGCCCGGACCGATCCCAACGAACAGGAGAGCGTGGTCCTGCTGCCGGAGCTCGAGGCCGGTGTCGATTGGTCGAAGGCCGGATTGTAGACGCTCAGCGCTGCTCGACGCGCTCGTTGGCCAGACGCTCGGCACGGTTGCGCTCCTCGGCGGAGAGACCGGACAGCGTTTGGTCGAGCCACGCGTCGGACAGCCCCTGGCCCGCCGCGGCGAGGTTCCAGGCCGCCGCCTCCACGGTGTTCTTCGCGACGCCGCGCCCGACTGCGTAGAGCCGCGCGATGCGATTTTGCGCGATGGCGTTCCCCCGCGAGGCCGCGTGCAGGAAGTAGCGGGCGGCCGAGCGCTCGTCCTTGGTCACGCCGGTCCCGTTGAACAGCAGGATGGCGTACTCGATCTCGCTGGCGAGATCGCCGTTGTCGGCGCCGCGCCGGAACCAGGCCGCCGCCTTGCTGGGATCCTTCGGCACGCCGCGCCCCTGCAGGTAGAGCACGCCGAGATCGTGCTGAGCCGGCCCGATCTCGGCATCGGCAGCCTTGCGAAACTGCGCGACCGCGGCGGACTCGTCGGCCGCGGACCCCGTGCCGATCAGGATCAGGCCGAGATTGTACGCCGCTGTGGGCGAGCCCTGGGCGGTGGCCTGTTCCAGCCAGTGGCGGCCCGCCTTGATGTCCTTGGGCATGCCGCGCCCGTCGAGGGCCATCAGACCGAGGGACGACATGGCAGCGGCGTCGTTTTGAGCCGCGGCAACCTTGTACCACTCGGCCGCCTTGACCGGATCCTGCTTCACGCCGAGGCCCTGGTTGTACAGCTCGCCGAGGAGCGTCATCGCGGCGGCATCCTTGGGATTCGCCTCGATGCGCTTGGTCGCCTCCCGGAAGGCGGTCACATATTGCCCACGCTGATACGCCCCGTAGGCGAAATCCGGCGGCTGGCCATTGGCCGGCGGTACGGCACCCCGTGTGTAATTCGGCGTGTACGGGCTCGGCAGCTCCGGCATCGCCTTCTGGCCGGGCGTGGCGCCGGACGATCCGGGCAGCGGCGTGGCGCTCTTCGATGGGTCGGTCGGCCCCGCGGCCGCCCAGGCCGGCAGCGCCGCCAGCGCGACGGCGAGGGCCATCGCCGGACCTGTCACCCGCCTCATTGCGCGGGCGCCTGCTGGATTGCCTGCCGCGCGCGGCCGACGAAAGTGGCGTCTTGCAGCCAGAGCCCGCTCTCGAGCCCGACGAACTCCGCCCCCGTGGCCGATAGCGGACCGATCGCGTCGGCGTTCGCCGCGACGGCGATGCAGGGTGTCTCGAAGATCTCCGCCCACCAGGACACGCGCGCCAGTACCGTTTCCGGGTCTGGCGCGACGCCGTCCGGATAGAGCCCGCCGAACATCAGGTAATCGACGCCCGCCTCGCCGGCCTCCATGGCGCCGTGCTTGGTCTCGAGGCCCCCGGCGCCCAGGATCCGCCCGTCGCGCAGCCGATCCCGCAACGCCTTGAGGTCCCGGGGTTTGTCAACGTGGATGCCGTCGGCGCCCCCGCGGATCGCCACCGCGGCGAGATCGCCGGTGAAGCCCGGACAGGCCACCACCAGGGCGGCCCCGTTTTCCTGCGCCACCGGCGCGACCTGCTTGACGCGGGCGGTCAGCCCGCGCTCGTCGCCGGAGGCGAGCCGCAGGATCACGGCGGCGACGTCGCCGGCCCCGCAGGCCGCCTTCAGGGCCGACACGAATTCGTCCATGCCGTCGGCGTCGAGGCCGTGTGGCCCGAGGAGGGCGAGACGCGAAAGATTGCTCATGGCGAGGATCTGAGCGCTCTCAGCGGGCGCCGATCTTCGGATCCAGGGCGCCGCTGGCATAGCGCTTGGCCATCTCGGCGACCGAGATCGGCCGGATCTTCGCGCCCTGGCCGGCGGTGCCGAATTCCTCGAAGCGCTGTTTGCACAGCTTCGTCATCGCCTCCATGGCGGGCTTCAGATACTTGCGCGGATCGAACTCGGACGGGTTCTCGGTGAGCACCTTCCGGATCTGGCCGGTCATCGCCATGCGGTTGTCGGTGTCGATGTTGATCTTGCGCACGCCGTGCTTGATGCCGCGCTGGATCTCCTCGACCGGGACGCCCCAGGTCGGCTTCATCTGGCCGCCGTGCTGGTTGATGATGTCCTGCAGATCCTGCGGGACCGAGGACGAGCCGTGCATCACGAGGTGTGTGGTCGGCAGGCGGCGGTGGATCTCCTCGATCACGTTCATCGCCAGCACGTCGCCATCGGGCTGGCGGGTGAACTTGTAGGCGCCGTGGCTCGTGCCCATCGCCACCGCCAGCGCGTCGACCTGGGTCGCCTCGACGAACTTCACCGCCTCGTCCGGATCGGTCAGGAGCTGGTCGTGGCTGAGCGTGCCCTCGGCGCCGTGACCGTCCTCGGCCTCGCCCTGGCCGCTCTCCAGGGAGCCGAGCACGCCCAACTCGCCCTCCACCGAGACGCCGGCCCAATGGGCCATCTTGGTGACGTTGCGGGTGATCTCGACGTTGTAATTGTAGTCGGCCGGGGTCTTGCCGTCGGCCTTCAGGGATCCGTCCATCATCACCGAGGTGAAGCCGTACTGGATCGCGGTGGCGCAGGTGGCTTCGTTGTTGCCGTGGTCGAGATGCATGCAGACCGGGATGTGCGGGTAGATCTCGACGAGGCCGTCGATCAGCTTGGCCAGCACCACGTCGTTGGCATAGGCGCGGGCGCCGCGGCTGGCCTGGAGGATCACGGGGGAATCCGTGGCATCGGCCGCCGCCATGATGGCGAGACCCTGCTCCATGTTGTTCAGGTTGAAGGCCGGCACGCCGTACTCGTACTCAGCGGCGTGATCGAGGAGCTGCCGGAGGGTGATGCGTGCCATCGTGACTGTCTTCCCGTTTGCCGTTTGGTGGTGTGCTCGATCGCCGACGGCGACTTCAAGATCTCAGGGCGCTCTTATCGTATCGCGCATCCGAGAGCTTCGCTTCTGAATGCTGACGGATGCCGCGAACGGCGTGCTCGGTCCGCGCCACCCCTCAACTGGCGCGGTTCTCGAGAGCCGCGACGCGCTCCTCGACCTCGCTAACCCGCGCGGCGAAATCGCCGGCCGTGGCACGCATTATCACGGGCATGCCGGCTGCGTTGCGCCGGTCGTCGCGCAGGCCTGCCTCCAAGCCCTCCCTGCGCGTCTCGCAATTCCCCATCCGCGTCTCGAGCCTGTCGGAACGGACCGGCACCTGGCCGAGGCTCGCCTGGATGCCCGTCAGGATCTCGAACGTCGCGCTTTCGACGGTGTCACGCATCGACTCGCCCCCACGCTAGCCACGGGCGCTATCATAGATATGGCGGGCGCCGCGGAGTAGGAGAGCAACGCCGCCGCGCTCAGCCCGTCACCCGAAGCGCCTCGACTCCGGGGAGCGCCTTGCCCTCCAGCCATTCGAGGAAAGCCCCGCCCGCCGTCGACACGTAGGTGAAGTCGCTGGCCACGCCCGCATGGTTGAGCGCCGCGACCGTGTCGCCGCCGCCGGCCACCGAGACCAGTTGCCCGGCCTTCGTGCGTGCCGCGGCATGCTGGGCGGCGGCCACCGTGGCGGCGTCGAAGGGCGCGAGTTCGAAGGCCCCGAGCGGACCGTTCCAGACCAGGGTCTTGGCCTCGTCGATGGCGGCGTCGATCTCCGCGACCGAGCGCGGGCCGGCATCGAGGATCATGCTGGACTCCGGCACCGCATCCACCGGGACGGTCTCGTGCGGGGCCTGGGCCTTGAATTCGGTGGCCGCGACGGCATCCACCGGCAGGATGATCCGGCAGCCGGCCTTGTCCGCCGCCGCCAGGATGCGATGAGCGGTCTCGGCGAGGTCCTTCTCGCACAGGGACTTGCCCACGGCCTTGCCCTGCGCATGCAGGAAGGTGTTGGCCATGCCGCCGCCGATCACCAGCATGTCGACCTTGGCGACGAGGTTTTCCAGAAGATCAATCTTGGACGACACCTTGGCGCCGCCGACCAGCGCGATCACCGGCCGCTGCGGCGATTCCAGGCCCCTGGTCAGGGCTTCGAGCTCGGCCTGCATCTCGCGGCCGGCATAGGCCGGGAGGCGGTGCGCCAGCCTCTCGGTCGAGGCGTGCGCGCGATGCGCCGCCGAGAAGGCCTCGTTGACGTAGATGTCGCCGTTCGCCGCCAGCGCATCCGCGAAGGCCGGGTCGTTCTTCTCCTCGCCGGCATGGTAGCGGGTGTTCTCCAGGAGCAGCACGTCGCCGTCCTGCAGGGCCGCCACCGCCTTCGCGGCCGCCTCGCCGATGCAGTCGGACGCGAACGCGACCTTCCGCCCGAGGGCCGCGCCGAGCGCCGGCACAACCGGCTCCAGGGAATCCTTCGGCTCGCGCTTGCCCTTCGGTCGGCCGAAATGGGCGAGCAGGATCACCTTGGCGCCCTGTTCGGCGACTTCGCGGATCGTCGGAGCGACGCGCTCGATCCGGGTCGCGTCGGTGACGCGCCCGTTCTCCATGGGCACGTTCAGGTCGACGCGCATCAGGACCCGCTTGCCCCTCAGGGAGCCGGCATCGTCGAGGGTGCGGAAGGCGCTCATGCGGTCCTGGTCCGGTGGGTGGGGTTACTGGACGGTCGTCCCGATCTGGGCCCGCTGCTGCAGCAGGCGGTCGAGGTTCAGCCGCTGCACGGCGATCATCAGCGCGACGGTCAAAATCGCGGTGATCACCGCGGTGAGGACCAGCGCACCGGTCCCCGGCAGGCGCCGGGTCCGCTCGGCGAGCACCCGCATCTCCGTGCGCAGGGCCGCAAGATCGGATTGCCGCGCGGCCTCGTTCATCCGGCTGGAGGCGTTCTCGACCTTATCCTCGACGCGCGACAGGAGCGCCTCGGAGCGGGCGTACTTGTCTTCGATCCGGGAGCATTTGTCCTCGATCCGGGCGAGCTGATCGAAGAGCTGGTTCGCCGGAAGCGCCTGCGACGGTGCGGGCGTGGCGGCTACGGCGGGCGGCGGCGCCGGCCTCGGGGCAGGCGGCACGGCATTCGGCCCGCTCGACGGACCCTGCGAAGCGTCGGTCATCCCTGGAGAGTCCCCGGTTCGAGGTGAGACCGCCCGATCGGGCGGGCGGCCGCCGTCCTGTCACGGGACGACGGCCGCCCGCAAGCCGCCTCAGAGGAGTTTGGCCATCGCCACGGCGGTGTCTGCCATGCGGTTCGAGAAGCCCCACTCGTTGTCGTACCACGACAGGATGCGCACGAAGGTGCCGTCCATGACCTTGGTCTGGTCGAGGTGGAAGGTCGACGAGTGCGGATCGTGGTTGAAGTCGATCGAGACGTTCGGCCGGTCGGTGACGCCGAGCACGCCCTTGAGCGGGCCTGCGGCGGCGGCCTTGATCGCGTCGTTGATCTCCTGGACCGAGGTCGCGCGCTTGGCCGTGAACACGAGGTCCACCGCCGAGACGTTCGGGGTCGGCACGCGGATCGCCGTCCCGTCGAGCTTGCCCTTCAGCTCCGGCAGCACGAGGCCCACGGCCTTGGCGGCGCCGGTCGAGGTCGGGATCATCGAGAGCGCGGCGGCACGGCCCCGATAGAGATCCTTGTGCATCTGGTCCAGCGACGGCTGGTCGTTGGTGTAGGAGTGGATCGTGGTCATGAAGCCACGCTCGATGCCCACCGCCGCGTCCAGAACCTGGGCGACGGGCGCCAGGCAGTTGGTGGTGCAGGAGGCGTTCGACACGACGAGATGCTCGGCCGTAAGCTTGTCGTGGTTGACGCCGTAGACCACCGTCAGGTCGGCGCCGTCGGCGGGGGCGGAGACGAGGACGCGCTTGGCGCCGGCGTCGAGGTGGGCCTTGGCCTTGTCCTTCGAGGTAAAGATGCCGGTGCATTCCAGCGCGATGTCGACGCCCAGATCCCGGTGCGGCAGCTCAGCCGGGTTGCGCACCGCCGTCACCTTGATCCGCTTGCCGTTGACCACCAGGAACTCGCCGTCGACCGCGACCTCGCCCGGGAACCGGCCGTGGACGGAATCGAAGCGGAGCAGGTGGGCGTTGGTCTCCACCGGGCCGAGATCGTTGATCGCCACGACCTCGATGTCCGTGCGGCCGGCTTCCGCAATCGCCCGCAGGACGTTGCGGCCGATGCGTCCGAACCCGTTGATGGCAACCTTCGTCACGGCGTCACTCCTTCACCTGATGCGGCTCCCACCGCGCCTCACAAACCATGGGCGCGGCCCGCGGGGGATCTCGGCTCCCCGCCTCCGTGCCGTCCCAGCCGGGCGGATCTGGGCGTGCGGGTTTGAACCGGCGATGAACCGGGCCGGGAGAGGCCGGGCTTCGCCGCCCGCGATCGTCGGAGCGCACGGTGCCTCGGGACTGTCTCGGACCGACGATCCGGCATGTCTCGCGCGGTCCTTTTCGGGAGCGCGCGGCTGTCTAACATGGCACCCCGACCTGTCAAACGCGCGGCCGTGACAAAGACCTTCGATTCACCGACGAATAAACAGGGTTCTTCGGGCTCGACTGGCCGGGCCGGGGGATCCCGGGCTCGGACGTTACTTTGCGCTGGAATTCCGGCCGCATTCGACGGAAAGGTTCGGGTCGGAACGGACGAAAGACCATGGCCGACGGGACCGAAACCAGCTTGATCGACGAGGCGCTCGCCCGGCTGGAAGCAGCCGTGAACCGCATGGATGCCGTCGTTCAGCACCGGCTGGCCACCGCCGCCCAGCCGGACGACCGGGATGCCGAGCTCGCCCTGATGGACGAGGATCGGGCCCGCCTCGCCGCCGCCCTCGACGCGGCGAGCGCCCGGCTCGCGCAGGTCACCGCCACGACCGGCGCGGTCGGGCACCGCCTCGACCGGGCGATCGAGACCGTCCAGGATGTCCTCGGGCGATCCTGATCCGGCGTCCGCGCCATCCGGAACGCCGATCGGAGCCGCCCGTGCCGCAGATCAACGTGACCATCGACGGCCGCACCTACCGCATGGCCTGCGGGGAGGGCGAGGAAGCCCATCTCACCGGGCTCGCCGAAACGCTCGACGGGCGCATCGGCGCAATGCGCAAGGATTTCGGCGCCATCGGCGACATGCGGCTGCAGGTGATGGCGGCGCTGACGATCGCGGACGAACTGGCGGAGCTGCGCGGGCGGCTCGCCGCGCTGGAGACGGAAGCGGCCGCGTTGCGCATCGCCGCCGAGGCCGCCGAGCGGGGGAGGGCGACCGATGCGGAGCGGGCCGCGGCGGGGATCGGCCGCGCGGCCGAACGGATCGGAAAGCTCGCGGAGGCTCTCGGGGGATCCGCGCCGCGGGGCTGAGGGGCAAGAGCGGGCACGGCGCCGCGGAGGACCTGACGCCGCCTGCCGATTGCCGGCTGACCGCCGATCCATCGCGGCTCCGACCGGCGCGATGCCGTCTCGTCCGAGCGCGTCTCACGCCCGCGCCGGCGCAGAGATCAAGTGTGGCGGCGGATCGGATTGTCATCCCGGGCCGCCGCAGCGCCGAGGAGACCGTCGCGGCCTTCCTGCGCGGCCCGGATTGCGGTCGGTGACGGTGAAACGATCGGTGGGCCTCCAGACCGTCGCCGATCATCCCGGTTTCCAGCGCCACGAGGCGATCCTGATCGTTCCGGATGCTGGCCGCGCGTCGATCCGGGTCGGCTCGCGCGGCACACCGCCGGCCGAGCCCGGCTTTCAGTGCGCCATCAGGCAGCATATGGGCGCGGTGTTCAGGACGTCCCGCGTCGCGCCGCCGAAGGCCCACTCGCGCAGTCGGGAATGGCCGTAGGCGCCCAAGACGATGAGATCGGCCTCCTGCTGGCGGGCGAACCGAAGGATCTCGGCACCGTCGCTCGCGGCAGCGCTCAGCAGGTGGGTGGTCGCCGTGGCGCCGTGGCGCGCCAGATGTGCGGTGACGTCCTGCGCGCCCTCCGAGCGGGCGCTGTCGCCCACGGACGCGACGAAGACCTGTTCGGCGGACCGGATGAAGGGGAGCGCCCCCGAGACGGCGCGGCGGGCTTCGGACGTATCCTTCCAGGCCACGACGATGCGGCGCGCCGGAAGGTCGGCCACGTCGGGCGGTACCACCAGGACCGGTCGGGCCGCCTCCATCAGAACGGGGCCCGGCAGGACGCCCAGGGGGCCGGGGTCGAGATCGGTCGGGTCGGACCTGCCGAGCACCAGCAGATCCGCGGCCCGCGCCTGTTCGACGAGGTAGGCGAGCGGGCTGTCGACACCCCCGCGCCACACTGTGCAGGGCGCTTCCCCGGCGGAGCGGGCGAACAACCCCTGAGCCCGTTCCAGCTCGCGCTGAATCTCGCCCCTGGCGCGCTCGTACTGAGCCTGCGCATCGCGGACATCGTGGGCGAAGAGCGGCACCGGCGCATCGGCCGCGGCGACCCCCGTCAGCAGCGCGTCGAAGCGGTGAGCCAGACCGGCGGCGACGCGCACGCGATCCGGCGCGCCCTCGGCGAAGTCGACGGAGACCAGGATGTTGGCGTAGGTCATGGCGCCCTCCTCGGGGCCCGATTCGGGCCCGGAGGAGGCAGTCTGGGCACAGTGCAGATCGCGGCCTTGATCCAGCGCAAATCTCGGGGCTGGCGATGGATCTCCGGGTCGCGACGCGGCCACGCGCCTCAGCGCATGACGAACGGGTTCTCCGGCGCATCGCGGCTCGTGGAGATCCAGACGCTCTTGGTCTCCAGGAACTCACGGATCGACTCGACGCCGCTCTCGCGGCCGATGCCCGAGCGTTTCATGCCGCCGAAGGGCATCATGTAGCTGACGGCCCGGTAGGTGTTCACCCAGACCGTACCGGCCCGCAGCCCCTTCGACATGCGCATGGCCCGGCCGATATCCTGGGTCCAGACGCCGGCGGCGAGCCCGTAGATGACGTCGTTGCCGAGCCTCAGCGCCTCCGCCTCGTCCTCGAACCCGATGATCGACAGGACCGGGCCGAACACCTCCTCCTGGGCGATCCGCATGTCGTTGGTGACGCCGGTGAAGATCGTCGGCTCGACGAACTGGCCGCCGATCACCCCGGGCCCGGAGGCCGGGTTTCCGCCGAACACGCAGCGCGCGCCCTCGCTCTTGGCGAGCGCGATGTAGTCGAGCACCTTGGCATACTGGGGCGGCGTGGTGATCGGGCCGATATGGGTGTCGGCCTGCATCGGGTCGCCGAGCTTCGCCGTGCGGGCCAGCGCGATCAGCCGCTCGACGAACGCCTCGCGGATGCTGTTCTGCACGAGCAGCCGCGATCCGGCGATGCAGGTCTGGCCGGTGGCGGCGAAGATGCCCGAGATCGCCCCCGCGGCGGCGGCCTTCAGGTCGGCATCGGCGAAGACGATGTTGGGCGACTTGCCGCCGAGCTCCAGGGACACGCGCTTGATCTGGCGGGCGGCCGCCTCGTAGACCTTCGCACCGGTCACGTCGGAACCTGTGAAGGTGATCTTGGCGACGTCCGGGTGCTCGACGACGGCGCTACCGGCCTCGCCGCCGAAGCCCGTCACGACGTTGAACATCCCGTCGGGGAGCCCGGCTTCCTTGGTCAGGCGCGCGAATTCGAGCGTGCTCGCGGAGGCGAATTCGGAGGGCTTCACCACCACGGCGCAGCCCGCCGCCAGCGCCGGGGCGCATTTCCAGGCGACGAACAGGAGCGGCGAGTTCCAGGCCGTCAGGGCGCCGACCACGCCCACCGGTTCGTGCCGGGTGAACGCGAAGGTCTCCGGCTTGTCGATCGGGATCTGCGCGCCCTCGACCTTGTCGGCGAGGCCGGCATAGTACCACCACCATTCCGGCTGGTAGCGGATCTGGCCGTACATCTCGGCGAACAGCTTGCCGTTGTCGCGGACCTCGACCTCGGCGAGGGCCTTCGCGTCGCGCTCCACGAGGTCGCCGATCCGGCGCAGCACCTTGCCCCGGGCCGAGGCGGTCATGGTCGCCCAGGGGCCATCCCACATGGCGCGCTTGGCCGCGGCGACGGCCCGGTCGACATCGGCCCGGGACGCCCGCGGGATCCGGGCCCAGGCCTCACCGCGATAGGGATCGGTAGACTCGAACCACGCGCCCTCGACCGGGTCGACGTGCTGACCGTCGATGTAGAGCTGATAGGTCTTCACGGGGCGCGTCTCCGATGGGACATGCGCGCGATATGGACCGGCGGGACGCCGCCGGCGAGGGCGCGTTCAGGCGTTGGCGCTGAGGCGCTTGATGTCGGCGTCGACCATCTCGGTGATGAGATCCTCGAGGCTGGTCTGCGCCGCCCAGCCGAAGGTCGCCTTCGCCTTGGCCGGGTCGCCCAGCAGCACCTCGACCTCCGCCGGACGGAAGAAGGCCGGGTCGATCACCAGGTGGTCGTCGATGTTCAGCCCGACATGCTTGAACGCGATCACGCACATGTCCCGCACCGTCGTCGTGCGGCCGGTGGCGATCACGTAATCGTCCGGCTTCTCCTGCTGCAGCATCAGCCACATTGCCTGCACGTAGTCCCGGGCGTGGCCCCAGTCGCGCTTGGCGTCGATGTTGCCGAGCCGCAGCTCCTTCTGCCGGCCCAGCTTGATCCGCGCCACCGCGTCCGTGACCTTGCGGGTCACGAACTCGACGCCCCGCAGCGGGCTCTCGTGGTTGAACAGGATCCCGTTCGAGGCGTGCAGCCCAAAACTCTCGCGGTAGTTGATCGTCATCCAGTGCGCGTAGAGCTTGGCCACGCCGTAGGGCGAGCGCGGGTAGAACGGCGTCGTCTCGCTCTGCTGGGCCTCCTGGATCAGGCCGAACATCTCCGAGGTCGAGGCCTGGTAGTAGCGCGCCTGCGGGGCGACCGAGCGCAGGCATTCGAGCATGTGCACCGCGCCCAGGCCGGTGACCTGGCCGGTGAGCAGCGGCTGCTGCCAGGAGGAGGTGACGAACGACTGCGCGGCGAGGTTGTAGATCTCGTCGGGCTTGGCGGTCTGGACGATGCGCAGCAGCGCCGACTGGTCGAGCAGGTTGCCGTCGACCAGCTCGACATCGTCGAGGATGCCCAGCCATTTCAGCCGGTGGTCGAACACGCCGGCATGGCTGGAGCGGCGTACGATCCCGGTGACCGCGTAGCCCTTCTGCAGGAGCAGCTGCGCCAGATACGCGCCGTCCTGGCCCGTGACACCCGTGATCAGCGCGCGCTTGCCGGTCATGTACCCGTCCCGTCCCGATGATGCCCGGCTGCTACGACCCGGGCGACCCGGCCGTCAAGGCGAGCGCGTCCTATCGTGACGGCGCCGGGCTCGGTGCGCAGGCGCGCAGATCTCGGGATTCACGGTCTAAAGAGAAGCTGCGGTTGAGCGGAACCAGGGCGGACCCGGATGATCACCGTCGCCCGCGGCGCGTGCGCGGACGGGCGTCGACGATCCCGCTTGCGGAGGCGTCCATGCGGGCCCGGGTGTGCCCCCGAGCCCGTAGCTCCGGACAGCGACGGCTCAGCCGTTAGCCATGGCCTGCCGCAGCCCGGCCCGATAGGTGTCGATCACCACCGGTTTGCCGCTGCGCTCCACGTGCCAGAAGGTCCAGCCGTTGCAGGCCGGCAGCCCCTGGACCAGGGCGCCGATCTTGTGGATCGAGCCGATGACGAGGCCGTTGTCGAGCTGGCCGTCCGGCCGCACCGTAGCGCGGAAGCGGCGGCGTTCGTCGGTGACGGTCTCGCCGGGGCGGATATGCCCCGCCTCGATCACCGACAGGAACGGCACCCGCGGCTCGGCGCGCTTGGTCGGCGCCACCAGGAGGGCCGCCTTGGACAGGGTCTCGACGGAGGCGATCCGGGCGCGTGCGGCCTCGGCGTAGGTCGCCTCCCGCTCGATGCCGATGAAGCGGCGGCCCAGCCGTTTGGCGACGGCGCCGGTGGTGCCGGTGCCGAAGAACGGGTCGAGCACCACGTCGCCGGGATTGGTCGCCGCCATTAGGGTCCGGGCGAGCAGCGCCTCGGGCTTCTGGGTCGGGTGGACCTTCCGGCCGTCCCCATCCTTCAGCCGTTCCTCGCCGGTGCAGAGCGGGATGAACCAGTCCGAGCGCATCTGGAGGTCTTCGTTGCCCCCCTTCAGCGCCTCGTAATGGAAGGTGTAGCCCTTCGAATCCGCCGAGCGCGAGGCCCAGATCAGGGTCTCGTGGGCATTGGTGAAGCGCTTGCCGCGGAAGTTCGGCATCGGATTGGCCTTGCGCCAGACGATGTCGTTGAGGATCCAGTAACCGAGATCCTGCAACGCGCTCCCGACCCGGAAGATGTTGTGGTAGGACCCGATCACCCAGAGGGTTGCGTTCGGCTTCATCACGCGACGGCAGGCCGAAAGCCAGTCCCGGGTGAAGGCGTCGTAGGCCTCGAAGGTGGCGAACTTGTCCCAGTCGTCGTCGACGGCGTCGACGCGGCTCTGGTCGGGACGCAGCAATCCGGCGTCGCCGAGCTGCAGGTTGTAGGGCGGGTCGGCGAACACGCAGTCGACGCTCGACGCGGGCAGGCTGTTCATGGCCGTGATGCAATCCCCGACCAGCACTTGGTCGAGGGGCAGGGGACGCTGGGCGGGTACGAGACCCATCCGTGGCGCCGACGCGGGCCGCCCGGCACGCGAGACATGTTTCCGGGCGACGGCATCGGCAGCCACGGTACGCGGGGAAGCCATGGCAAACACCGGTTACGCGACTGACCGGCAGACCATGACCCGAACAGGGTAAAGGTCGCGTTGTCGGATTTTTCCGGAGCGCGTCCCGTTCTGGGGCTGCAATTTTTGCCGAGCTGGGTCCGATCTCCGCGAAACGCGTCCCGCGCCGGTCGGACCGGGGCTACCGCAGCCCGATCGATCCGATCTCATCCTGAACCTGAAGCCTGCCGTGCACGGACCTTTGCGCGGGGGCCATGACCGTCTCCCGCCCGCGCGGGCGCCAGCTCAGCGGGATCCAGGGTCACGCCCGACGCAGACCTTGAGAGAATTTGCCTATTTGTGATCCTTCTCCGCGGGGCGCGGCATGACTTGAGCAATACATGGCTCGACCCTGATCGATGTATTTCGGCATTCAGCCGGAAATAATCCGCAACGATTGCCCATGTAATTAGAAAGATCGCGATGAAGCCGGCCAAAATGTGACCGCGACAGGCCGTGAAGTCCCGCCTTATTCCGGCCGGTTTCGGCCATGACTGGCGCCGTCCCCGAAAAAACAAAGGGACTGCCTTGAGAATGACGTTTGGTTTCGAAAAGTTCGTTGTCGCCCTCGGTCTGCTGTCCACCACCCTCGGAACAAGCCTTCCCGCCGCCGCGCAGAGCGGAGCGGCGTCCTGGTATGGCAGCGGTCATCGCACCGCGAGCGGCGAGCGTTTCAACCCCAACGGACTGACCGCAGCCCATCGCAGCCTGCCGTTCGGCACGCGGGTCCGGGTCGAGAACCGGCGGACCGGCCGCTCGGTCGTCGTGCGCATCAACGATCGAGGGCCGTTCGTGCGCGGCCGCATCATCGACCTGTCGCGCGGTTCAGCCCGCGCGCTCGGCTTGGGCGGCACGAGCTACGTGTCCCTGCAGGTCCTGAACTGACAGCCGGCGCCCCGGGGGGGCGCGCCGCTTGAGTGGCCGGCGGCCTGCCCCGGGGCGTTGTCTCAGGCGGCGGCAGGCCCCATCTGCTGCCCAATTCAGCCTGGATCAGCCGCCCCATGCCCAAGCCCCTCATCGTCGACATCCCGCATGACCTCGGCCGCGACGAGGCCAAGCGGCGCCTGGAGACCGGCACCGATCAGGCGCGGGCCTTTCTGGCCAAGAGCGGCGTCGCGGTCGACCAACTCGCCTGGACGGGCGACCGGCTGGATTTCGGCGTCTCCGCCATGGCCCAGAAGGTGGCCGGGACGATCGATGTCGGCCCCGAGAGCGTGCGGCTGGAGGTGAAGCTGCCGTTCCTGCTCGCCCTGTTCGCCGAGAAGATCCAGAAGGTGGCAAGCAAGGAGGGCAACCTCCTGCTCACCAAGAAATAGCCGTCCGGAACCGGAGCGCCGGCCCCCCGTTTCAGCCCGACCGGTGCAGCGTCGCACCGTCGGCCTTCCGGAGGATCACGGTGTCCCAATCCACCCTCGCCGACCCGGGGCAGACCCCCGAAGTGCCGCAGCAGCCGGGCCCCGGCCCGGACCGGCCCTTCGAGCCCCCGCAGGCGCCGACGCAGCCGCCCGGCCCGGAGATTCCCGGCCAGACCCCGTCGGAATCGCCGGGCATCCAGCCCCAGGAGATCCCGGTCAACGATCCGGGCGCACCCGAGATCAGCCCGCCCACCGGGCCGGCCAATCCGGTCGCCTGACCGCCGATCGACCGAACCGCGGGCGCGGCGTTTGAATGGGCCGCCTTGCGCTGCCATAAGCCCGCCCATGGCCGCTCCCCCGCTTCTCACCCTCCAGGATATCGCGCTCACCTTCGGCGGCACCCCGCTGATCACCCGCGCCGACCTCACCATCGCGCCGGGCGAGCGGACCTGCCTCGTCGGGCGCAACGGGTCCGGCAAGTCGACGCTCATGAAGATCGCCGCGGGGCTGGTCGATCCCGACAAGGGACGCCGGTTCGTCCAGCCCGGCACGACGATCCGCTACCTCGCCCAGGAGCCGGATTTTTCGGGCTTCACAACCACGATGGACTTCGTCGAGGCCGGCCTGCCGCCGGGGGAATCGACCCACCGGGCCCGCTACCTGCTGGAGAGCCTCGGTCTCACCGGCACGGAGGATCCGACCAAGCTCTCGGGCGGGGAGGGGCGGCGTACCGCGCTGGCGCAGGCGCTGGCACCCGAGCCCGACGTGCTCCTCCTCGATGAGCCGACGAACCACCTCGACCTGCCGGCGATCGAGTGGCTCGAATCCGAGTTGAAGGGCACCCGCGCCGCCATGGTGCTGATCAGCCACGACCGGCGGTTCCTCTCGGCCCTGTCGCGGGCCACGATCTGGCTGGACCGCGGCGAGACCCGCCGGATCGAGCAGGGCTTCTCCCACTTCGAGGCGTGGCGCGACGCGTTCTTCGAGGAGGAGGAGCGCGACCAGCACAAGCTCGACCGCAAGATCGTCGCCGAGGAGCATTGGCTGCGCTACGGCGTCACCGCCCGGCGCAAGCGCAATGTCCGCCGGCTCGGCAACCTCCACGAGCTGCGCCAGAACCGCCGCGAGATCCGCCGCCCGGTGGGCAGTGTCAGTATGCAGGCCTCGGACGCGGAATCCTCCGGCAGCCTGGTGGTCGAGGCCCGGGACATCGGGAAATCCTACGGCGCCCGGAGCATCGTGGACGGGCTGTCGCTGCGGGTGATGCGCGGCGACCGGCTCGGCATCGTCGGGGCCAACGGCGCCGGCAAGTCGACGCTGATCAACCTTCTGATGGGCCGGCTCGCCCCCGATTCCGGCCAGGTCGTGCTCGGCACCAACCTGATGCCGGTGGTGCTCGACCAGGCCCGGGCGACCCTGGAGCCCGGGATGACCGTCACCGACGTGCTCACCGGCGGCCGCGGCGACAGCGTCACGGTGAACGGCCAGAGCCGCCACGTGATCGGCTATCTCAAGGACTTCTTGTTCGCCCCCGAGCAGGCCCGGACCCCGGTCTCGGTGCTCTCGGGCGGCGAGCGCAACCGGCTTCTGATCGCCCGCGCCCTGGCGCAGCCGGCCAATCTCCTGGTGCTGGACGAGCCGACCAACGACCTCGACCTCGAGACCCTCGACCTCCTCCAGGAGATGCTCGGCGACTACCAGGGCACCCTGATCCTGGTCAGCCACGACCGCGACTTCCTCGACCGGGTGGCCGGCAGCGTGCTGGTCTCGGAGGGGGCGGGCCGCTGGGCCGAGTATGCCGGCGGCTACAGCGACATGCTGGTCCAGCGCGGGCAGGGGGTCGAGGCGCGCGCGGTCGCGACCAAGAAGGAGCCGCGCGAACGCCAGGCCGCCGCGCCCACCTCCCAACCGGCCGGCAAGCCGAAACTCGGTTTCAAGGATCAGCACGAGCTGAAGACGCTGCCGGCCCGCATCGCGAAGCTCGAGGCGGCCATCGCTCAGCTCAAGACGATCCTGGCCGACCCCGACCTCTACGCCCGCGATCCCGCCCGCTTCGACAAGGCCTCGTCCATGCTGGCGCAGGCCCAGACCGAGCTGTCGCAGGCGGAGGATCGCTGGCTGGAGCTGGAGATGCTGCAGGCGGGATGACCGCCCCGACCGCGCAAGACGTTCCGGACCGGAGACCGCATGACAGCCTATCAGACCCTCGAACAGCGTTTCGCCCGCCTGGCCGCCCTCGAAGGGGCCGCCGGGATCCTCGGCTGGGATGCGCAGACCCTGATGCCCAACGGCGCCGCCGAGGCGCGGGGCGACCAACTGGCGGTCCTGCGCGGGCTCGCCCACGAGATGCTGACCGCCCCCGGGGCGGCCGAGAACCTCGATGCCGCCGAGCGGGGCCCGGAGCTCGAGCCCTGGGCTGCCGCCAACCTGCGCGAGATGCGCCGCGCCCAGGCGCACGCCACGGCGGTGCCCCGGGACCTCGTGGAGGCCAGCTCGCGGGCGGTCTCCCGCTCCGAGATGGTCTGGCGCGAGGCGCGCCGGGACGCCGATTTCGCCAGGCTGGAACCGTACCTCGCCGAGGTGCTGCGCCTGCAGCGGGAGATCGGCCAGGCCAAGGGCGCCGCGCTCGGGCTCGACCCCTACGACGCGCTGCTCGACAGCTACGATCCCGGCATGCGTCGGGCCGTGATCGACCCGCTCTTCGCCGATCTGACATCCTGGCTGCCGGCACTGATCGCCCGCGCGCGGGAGATCCAGGCGTCCCAGCCCGCGCCGCAGCTCCTCGCCGGGCCGTTCGACGTGGCGGTGCAGCGGGACCTCGGCCTCGAGCTCATGGCGGCGGTGGGGTTCGACTTCGCCCGCGGCCGGCTCGACATCAGTTTGCACCCGTTCTGCGGCGGCGCCACCGACGACGTGCGCATCACCACCCGCTACGACGAGGCCGATTTCGGACGCGCCCTGATGGGGGTGCTGCACGAGACCGGCCACGCCCTCTACGAGCAGGGCCGCCCGGCCCCGTGGCGGCAGCAGCCGGTGGGCGCGGCCCGGGGCATGAGCCTGCACGAGAGCCAGTCGCTCATCGTCGAGATGCAGGCCTGCCGAAGCCGGGCATTCTTCACCTATCTGGCGCCGCTGCTGCGGGAGGCGTTCGGGCGGTCGGGGCCGGAATGGTCGCCGGAGAACCTGCATGCCCTGAACACCCGCGTCGCGCCGGGCTTCATCCGGGTCGATGCCGACGAGGCGACCTATCCGGCCCATATCCTGCTGCGCTATCGGTTGGAGACCGCGATGATCGCGGGCGATCTCGCGGTGGCCGACCTTCCCGGTGCGTTCAACGACGGGATACAAGACCTGCTCGGGCTCGCCGTGCCGGACGATCGGGTCGGCTGCCTCCAGGACATCCACTGGCCGAGCGGGGCCTTCGGCTATTTCCCAACCTACACGCTGGGTGCGCTGGCGGCGGCACAGCTGTTCCGGGCCTCCCGGGCGGCCGAGCCGGCGCTGCCGGACTGCCTCGCGCAGGGCGATTTCGCGCCGCTGCGGGACTGGCTGCGGACCAACGTCCACGAACTGGGCAGCATGCTCGGGACGGATGAACTGCTCATCCGGGCGACGGGCGCGCCGCTCGGGACGGCGGCGTTCCGGGCGCATCTGGAGGCCCGGTATCTGGGGGGCTGAGGATAGGCAGGGCGGGATGACGGCCGAGACGCGTGAGCCGCCTTCTCACCGGCGGACGACGATGGTCATACGTCGCGTCCGGGGCGAGCAACGGCTGAACTCAGCGCCCCTCCATCCCCCCTACAGGTCCAGCACATCCACCGCCGTCCCGAGCCGCGCGCGCGCAAGATCCGCGACGTGGCGGTGATGCGTGAACAGGATCGGCTGGACCCTGGCGCCGATCTCCGCCAGCGCGTCCAGGCCGTGGCCGGTGCGGGTCTCGTCGAACGTCGAGAAGAGATCGTCGCCGATGAACGGCGCCGGCTCGGCGCGGCCCGCGTAATCCTCGAGATAGGCGAGGCGCAGCGCGAGGTAGAGCTGGTCGCGCGTACCCTCGCTCATGCCCTCGATCCCCACCAGGCCGCCGGCGGCGCGCTGTCCGGCGAGCTTCGGTGTGTCGGCCTCGTCGAAGGTCTGCGCGAGCCCCGAGAAGGCGCCGCCGGTGAGCGCCCGGAACAGCGCCCCGGCGCGCGCCACCAGGGGATCCTGCTGCCCGGCCCGGTGCCGGGCCACCGCCTGGCTGAGCATTAGCCCGGCGAGCCGCAGCACGGCCCAGGATCGGGCCGCCGCCTGGAGGTCCGCCTCCGCGGCCTTGCGCTCGGCGAGCGCCAGCTCGGCCCCGGTCCCGCCCTCCAGCTCCGCCCGGCGCCGCTCGGCCCGGTCCCGGTCGGCGAAGATCACTTGGCCGCGTTCGGACAGCGCCTCGGCTTCGAGGGCGAGCCGCGCCAGTTCGGCTTCGAGCACCTCCGGCGACATTGCCGCGAGCCCGGCCCGCAGATCGGCCTCGGGCAGCCCGTCGGCGGCACCCGCGAGGCCGCCGCGCAGCCGCAGGATCTCGGCGCGCAGCGTCTCGCGGACCCGCAGCCGGCCGTACAGAGCCTCGATCTCCGGCATTGGCGCCTCGGCCCGCTCGGGCAACACCACCGCGACCAGGCGGGTCAGCGCCGTGCGGGCCGCCGCCTCCCGGTCCGCGGCGGCCCGGCACGCCACCACGGCCTCCTCGACCCGCCGGTCGAGCTCGTCGCGCCGGGCCTCCCGGGCCTGCGCCGAGACGAGGCGGGCCTGCAGGGTACGGATCGCCGCCGCCGGAGCCGAGCCTGAGAGATCGGGGGCCAGCGCCGCGACCAGGGCGGCCGCACCCGCCCGGAACGCCTCCATGTCGCGCCGGATGCCGGTGGCCCGGCGGTCCAGGGCGGCGCGTTCGAGGAGGCGGTCAGGTACCGCCCGCCACGCCTCCAGGGCACTCTCGGCTTCCTCGGGCCGGGCTGACGGGTCGAGGCCGAGGAGTCCGAGCGCCGCATTCCACGCGGTCTGCCAGGCGGCCCGGCGCTCCTCGGCCGCCCTGTGCGCCGTCTCCAGCCGTTCCGCCGCGGCCCGCGCCGCGCGCAGCAAGCCGCCGGTCTGGAGGCTCGCCTCCCAGCGGCTCGCCAGGGTCGCGATCCGCGCCTCGATCCGGTCGAGGCTCGCGGCCAGGTCGAGATCGGGCTCCGGCTCCAGCCCGGCGCGGGCACGGAGATCGGCGATCGGTGCCCGGGCGGCCTCGATCCCCGCCCAGATCCGCTCCCGCCCGATCCGCTGATCGGCGAGCCGCTGCTCGGCCTCGATCAGGCTCTCGACCTCGGCAAGCCACGCCGCCATCGCGACGGGGGATCCCGGCTCGATCCCGGCGGGCCGCCACGCCTCCCGCCAGGCCGCCTCGCCCTCGGCGATCTCGGCGGCGATCTCCGCGAGGTCGGCCTCCGCCGCCGCGAGTGCCGCCTCCTCGGCACCGAGGCGGTCGAGATCGGCCGCCTGGGCCGCCACCCGGGCGGCGTCGCCGGCGCGCTCGTCGGCGAGGCGGTCGGCGTCGAGGAGGCTGCGTTCGTAGGCGGCGATCAGGGCGGTCGCGACGGGCTGCCCCGCCGCCAGGGCGTCCCGGAGCGGCGCGAATGCGGCGTCGCGCGTCGCCCGGACGGCCTCGATCCGCTCCCACGTGGCGATCGGCCGACCGGCCTCGCGCTCGCGCAGCCGGTCGCGGGTGACGGCGGCCTGGCGGCGCGCGGCGTCGCGATGGTCGGCCGCCCGCTCCCGTTCGCGGATCTTGCCGTCGAGGAGGGCCCGATAATCCGCCACCCTCTCGGCGGAGGGCAGGGGCATCCCAACGAGGGCGCCGATATCGGGGACCGGGGGCGAGAGCCGGCCCGCCTGATTGCGCAGGAGCACCGTTTCCCGCCGGATCGTGGTGTCGAGGGTCTCGTGGGCGGCGATCCGTTCGTGCAGGCGGGCGAGGGGTTTCAGCGCCTCGCGCAACGGGGTCGGATCGCGCATGGCGCCGGCCGCCTCGACCTCCCCCTCCAGCCGATCACGCTCGGCCAGCGCCGCGGCTCGGTCGCGGGCAAGCTGGTCCTCGGCGGCCGCCAGGGTCCGGTGGTCGCGGATCAGCTGCTCGATCCGGGTCCGCGCGGCGTCGGTCGGCTGGCGCGCCTCCAGCGCCGCGAGGTCGGCGACGCCGATCCGGGCGCGCAGCCGGTCCAGCTCCAGTCCGACCTTGTGGGAATCACCCTCGATCCGCGGCAGGTCGGTGCCGCCCTTCTCGAATTCCCTGGTGCCGCTGAAGGCCGCCAGGATCGCGTCCGCCCGGAGCGTCAGGTCCGGCTCCACGGATACCGCCTCGGCCTCGGCCCCGGCCCGGGCGAGGGCGGATCCGGCCCGCTCGGCCTCGGTCTCGGCGACGCGGCAATCGTCGAGGGCGGCGCCGAGGCGGTCGATCCAGGCGGGATCCGCGTCGATGAGGCCGTCCTCGGCGGCGATGCGCTGGGCCAGGGCATCGATCTCGAACAGGATCGGCCGGACCCGCTTGAGCCGCTCCAGCCGGGCGCGCTCGACTGCCATGGCCTTCTGTTCCGAGCGAAGGGCGTTGAGCTGGCCGGCCGCCGCCGCGATCTCATCGTTCAGGGCGCGCCAGTCGCCGGAGCGCAGGCCCTTCTCGCGGATCGTCCGGCGGGCGGTCTCGTGGCGCTCCAGCGCCTGGTAGAAGGCCCGGTGCTTGGCCTGGCGCGGGGCGAAGATCGCGTCCGCCTCGTCGTCGAGGGCCGCGTGCAGCTCCGTCAGGCCGCGCAGGCCCGAACCCGCCGCGAACAGGCTCGCGCCGACTTCACCCTCGACATCGACCATCTCGCGCCCCCCCGCCCGGAGGCTGGACGCGTCGAGGCCGAAGGCGCGGCAGAACACGGCCCGCGAGATGCCGCCGAGGAACGGGGCCAGGGCGTCGTCGGGGAGCGCCGTCTCGGCGGCGTCGATGAGGGTCCGGCTGTTGCCCTTCCGGCGACGGAAGGTCAGGCGGCGCCCGTCGGCGGCGGCGATCTCCGCGCCGAGGCGCAGCTGCGGCATGTCGTGCTGGAAGGCGTAGCGGGTGGATTTCTCGAAGCCGAACAGCAGGTCGGTGACGGCCGCCAGCGCGGTACTCTTGCCGGCCTCGTTCGCGCCCAGCACCACGTGCAGCCGCGCGTCCGGCCGGAAGGCGATCACGCGGTCCGTGAAGGCGCCGTAGCGCTCCAGGGCGAGGTGGATCAGGCGCATCGGGGGTCCTGGGGCATCATCCCGTGTGAGCGGATCGGTGTGGCCGCCGGGCGCATAGGCCCGGCGATCGCCTCAGCAGTGACGGCCGGTGAGGCGCCCGAGGATCAGCGCCTCGGCCTCGGCGCAGAGGGCGTCGAACTCCGCCTCCAGATCCGCCTCGGCGGCCACCGTGGACGGCAGGCGGCCGCCGATCTCCGCGAGCGCGGCCTTGGCCCGGGACCGGAACTCGGGGTCGCGGTCGAGATCGGCCAGCAGGGCGGCCGGATCGATCGCGGCACCGGATGGCTCGGCCGGCGCCCGGGGCCGGCGCGTCTCGATCTTGAGGCGCTCCAGCCAGAGATCCTCGTGCAGCCGGTGGGCCGCGGCCTGGATCTCGGCGGTCACGGAGTCCCGGTCGGCGGCCAGCGCGTCATGGGCCTTCGTGGTGCCGGAGAGGTGGATCCGCACCAGCACGAGGCGCGTCGCGGCCAGGTCCGCGAGCGGCCGCAGGGCCGCCTCCACCGCCTCGATCGCGGCCCGGGGATCGGATGATCCGGCGAGGTCCACCGTCACCTGCTCGAACCGGGCGCGGTCGAGGGCGAGGCGGGTGAGCCCGGTCACCCGGCCGTCGGCGACCTCGACCAGAACGGCGCCCTTCGCGCCGCACTCGCGGATGCTCCGGCCCTGGAGGTTGCCGGGGAACACGATCCAGGGATCCCGGGATAGCTCGGCGTATTCGTGGATGTGGCCGAGCGCCCAGTACTCGTAGCCCCGGGCCGCGAGGTCGGCGATCGAGCAGGGTGCGTAGGTCTCGTGAGCCGCGTGGCCGGTGCAGGAGGTGTGGAGGATCCCGAGGTTGAACCAGCCCGGCACGGCGGCCGGGTAGGTCAGCGACAGGTTCTCCTCGACGGCCCGGCTCTGGAAGCTCCGGCCGTGGAGCGCCACGCGCAGCGCCTCGATGCGGTGGGTGCCGGCGCGGTTGGCCGGGAAGACGTGGACCGAGGGCGGCAGGGTGATCGCGCGGGTGATCACGCTCTCGGCATCGTGGTTGCCGCGGACCAGGATCGTCGGGATGCCGGCGCGGTCGAGGCGCGCCACCTGCCGGGCGAAGAACAGGCCGATCGTGTTGTCGGCCCAGTCGCCGTCGTAGACATCGCCGGCCACGACCAGGAACGCCACCGACCGGTCGATCGCCTGGGTGACCAGATCCTCGAAGGCCTGCCGCCCGGCCGCGGCGAGGCGGCGGCCGAGGTCCGCGTCGCGGGTCGCGAGACCCGATAGCGGGCTGCCGAGATGCAGGTCCGCCGCGTGGATGAAGCTGAAGCCCGACATCGGCCTCCGGGGGCACCGGTGAAGCTTGGGATCGCGCGGGGGCCCGCACCCACCGCCGAGGCGGTCTTAAGCCGTCGGGGTCGCCGGCCTCAAGCGCCGTTCGCGGCCCTTCCCGCGTTACGAACGCTTCGCCTGCGACCCGAGCGGCGTCGCCCCCTCTCGAACGACCGGGCCCCGGGCGCGTTACAGCGCAGCGGTGGCGGGAGAGCCGCCGGGTGAGATACGGTCCGGCTCGATGAACTTCGCTGCAGATCCGGCCCACCCCGGCCACGCGCCGATCTCCGAAACCCCGTTCCCCCAGGCGGATGGGGTCCGGTCGCCCTTCAAGATCGTGAGCTGGAACCTCCTGCGCCGCACCGGCGCGGCCGCGGACGACGTGGCCGCCCTCGTCGCCCAGGAGAAGCCCGATCTGCTGCTGATGCAGGAAGCGACCCGGGCGATCGGGTTCCTGCTGGACCGGATCGGCGGCTACTACGCCTGGGCCCCCCTGCCGGGTCGGATCCACGGGCTGGCCATGTGGAGCCCGACCCCGTGGCCGGTCCCGCCCCGGGTGATCGCGCTGCCCTCCGGCGCCCTGGTGCACCGGGTCTGCCAGATCCTGGATCTCGGGGAATTCGGGATCGCCAACGTCCACCTGTCCCACGGGCAGATGCTGAACCGGCGCCAGCTCCGGCGGATCGTCGCCGAGCTGCCCCCGCGCGCCGCGGTGCTGGGCGATTACAACATCGTCGGGCCGGCGCTCATCCCGGGGTTCCGCGACGTCGGTCCGCGCCGGCCGACCCACGCCATGGTCGAGGTGCTGCCCCTGCGCCTCGACCGATGCCTCGCGCGCGGCCTCGTCTGCCACGACCACGCGGTGTTGCCCCGGGGGCCCTCCGATCACCGGCCGATCGTCGTCCATCTCGGTCCGGCCCCCGAGGCGCACGCCCCCGGTCGCCTCAGAGGTATGGCAGCAGCAGTCGCACGCCTGCGTCGCGCAGACGGACCGGCAAGGCCCGCCCGGCGAGATCCTCCCGGCTGAGCCGTCCCCGCATCTTGCCGCGCATCAGCTGGTCGAGTTCGGCGGCGAGATCGGCGTCGATGATCTCGACGTTCAGCTCGAAATTGAGCCGGAAGCTGCGCATGTCCCAATTGGCGCTGCCGACGAAACACCAGATGTCGTCCACCACCATCGTCTTCGAATGATCGAAGGGCGGCTCGTCGAGCCAGACCCGGACGCCGGCCCGCAGCAGCGGCTCGAGATGGGCCCGGCTCGCCCAGTCGATGAACCGGTGGTCGCTGACCCGCGGGATGATGACGTCGACGGTGATGCCCCGGATCGCGGCCTGGGCGAGGGCGCCGGTCACGAGTTCGTCCGGCAGGAAATAGGGCGTGGCGAACCGGACGGTCTTGCGCGCGCAGGCGAGCGCCTGAAGGATGACCTGCTCGATCTTCTCGACATCGGCATCCGGCCCGGAGGTCACCGCCCGGGCGACGCTCGCGCCAGTCGGCTCGAGGGCGGTGAACCAGGGCTCGGCGTCGAGGTTCTCGCCGTCGACGAAGGCCCAGTCGGCCGCGAAGGCTGCGGCGAGCTGCTCCACCACCGGTCCGTCCAGCTGGAAATGGGTGTCGCGGATCGGGTGCTCCGGCCCCAGGGCGACGCGGTTCGGGTGCGCGATGTTGAGGCCGCCAGTGAAGGCCGTGCGCCCGTCGAGGATCAGGAGCTTCTTGTGCGAGCGCAGGTTCAGGAAGGGCATCCGCCAGGGCAGGGCGGAGTGCATGAACAAGGCCACCGGCACCCCGGCGGCGGTGAGGCGCCGGTAGACGGGCGCCTGGAAATAGCCGCCCCCGATCCCGTCGATGATGACGCGGACCTTCACGCCGCGATCCTTGGCCGCCACGAGCGCGTCGCAGAACTCGCGGCCGGTGGGATCGTCGCGGAAGATGTAGCTCGACAGGCCGATGCTGGCCCGCGCCTCCCGGATGGCCGCCAGCATCACCGGGTAGGCCGCATCGCCGTTGCGGAACATCCGCATGGAATTGCCCGCGAAGGCCGGGAGGCCGGTGATCCGCCGGATCGCCCGGTCGAGGGGCCAGAGCGCCTCGGGCACCACGGCGTCGTCGGCATCGGGCAGGTGCGTGGCGTCCGAGGGCTTGGTCCGGAATCGCCGGGCCCGGCGCGAGACGCGATTGATGCCGAAGGTCAGGTAGAGGGCGGTGCCGAAGATCGGCGACAGCCAGGCGAGACCGATCCAGCCCACCGCCACGCTCACCCGCCGCTTGCGCAACAGGGCGTGCAGGGTGATGCCGATCGCCAGGGTGAAGCCGATGACCGCCTCGACGTCCGACCGCAGCAGGGCGGTCGACTCAAGCCATCGCGTGAGCGCGTTTTCCAAAGTCTCGGCATCCGGTTCGCTGGTGACGGCGCCGGATATACCCGAAGCGGACGCGGTGGCGCGGATTAATGCACGGGTCCGACCGGAGCCGCGACCGGGCGCTCGCAGCGATACGGGCCGCTGCCGTCGAGCGCCGCGTACAGGATGCGGCCGCCGGACTGGATGCAGCGCGCCTTGGCCTCCGCATAGGGCCGGTGGAAGCTCCAGATGGTGATCATCGGTCCGACCATGGCGATGCAGATGCCCCCGAACACCACGGCGGCGGCCCAGGTCGCGCCATTGCGCTCCGGGCGCGGCGGCCGGGGCGGCGGCATCGTGCCGTAGAAGGCCAGCGTCAGACCGAACAGGTCGATGGTGCTCATCAGCCGTTCCGCGTTGGGGCGCCGGGCCCGGGGAGCTCGGGCGCATCCGCGATTCTAGGGCAGGGCGGCGCCGGAGCCTACGCGCGCCGCGCAGACCGGCCTGCGTCGTATCGCGCCAAGCGGTCGCTCGGGATGCGCAGCGTCACGGCTCCCAGCGGGGCGGACGTTTGCCCAGGAAGGCGTCGATGCCCTCCCGGGCGTCGGCCATCATCATGTTCCGGGTCATGACCTCGGCCGCGTAGCCGTAGGCCTCCTCCAGGCCCATCTCGACCTGCCGGCCGAAGGCCTCCTTGCCGATCGCCAGGACCCGCCGGGCTTTTCCGGCGATCTTCTCGGCGAGGGTGCCGACCGCCGCGTCGAGATCCGCATCCGGCACGACGCGGTTGACCAGGCCAATCCGCAGCGCCTCCCGGGCGTCGATCGGCTCGCCGACCAGCAGCATCTCCAGCGCGGCCTTGCGCGAGACGGCACGCGACAGGGCGACCATCGGGGTTGAACAGAACAGGCCGATCTGCACCCCCGGCGTGGCGAAGCGCGCCTCCTCGGCGCAGATCGCGAGGTCGCAGGTGGCGACGAGCTGGCAGCCGGCCGCCGTGGCGATCCCGTGGACCTGGGCGATCACCGGCTGCGGCAGGCGCACCAGGCTCAGCATCAACCGGGCGCAGGTGCGAAACACCGCCTCCGTCGCTGCCCGGGACGGGTCGGCACGCATCTCCTTGAGGTCGTGCCCGGCGCAGAAAGCCGGTCCGGCCCCCCGCAGCACCACGACCCGCACCGCCGGATCCGCGCCGATCGCGTCGAGCTCGCCCTGAAGGGCGCCCATCAGGGCCATCGACAGGGCATTGCGAGCCTGCGGGCGGTTCAGCGTCAGGGTCGCAACGCCGCCGGAATCGCTGCGCAGCAGGACCGGGGCCTGCGGATCGTCCGGAACGGGCGCGGCCGGCGCGACGGAAGCGGTCATGGGGCGTCTCCCGCTGCCGGCTCGCCCAGTACGCGGGGCCGGTCTCCTGGCGGGAGGGTATCACGGAGGCCGAGCGCCCGCGATGCCCACCCTCGACCCGCCACAGCGCCGTTCTCGGTCGCGGCGCCGCTGCGGGTGCTCACAGCGTCCGCGCCGAACCGGCGTCCCGGGCGGGGGCGCCCGCCGCGTTCACGAACGCTTAAGGTCTCATGCACGCACGATCGGTCGGCAGACCGGGCCCTGCCCGGGGCTGCCCGCATGCGGGAAGAGCGTCCATGATGGTATTGCCGTTCATCGGTCTCGCAGGGAGCGCGGCAGCGGCCCTCGCGGGACGGCGCGGCATCGCCATCGGACTTTGGCTCGTTTCGCTGATCGGCACGCTCGCGCTGTTGTCCGCGCATGCCACGTCCGCGCTCAACCTGAACTTTTGAGCGAGCCACGCACCATGGCGCTGCCGCACGCTCGCACCCTCAACGCCCTCGGGCTGCTCGGCTGCAACGCGATTCTTCTGGTGGCGTTCGGCTACCAGTTCCTCCTCGGCGAATTGCCGTGCCCGCTCTGTCTCCTGCAGCGGGCCGCCTTCGCGGCTTCGGGTGTCGGCTTCGCGCTCAACATCCGGTTCGGCTCGCAGCCGTCCCATTACGGCGTCACGATCCTGAGCGCGGTCGCGGGCGCCGTCGTCGCGGGTCGGCAGGTCGCCCTGCACGTGGTTCCCGGGACCGGTGGCTACGGCTCCACGCTGATGGGCGTCCACTTCTACACCCTCGCGCTCATCGCCTTCGTGGCGCTCATCGGAGCGGTGGGCGTGCTCCTCCTGGTGGGGGAAGCGCTCCGGCCCGAAACCCGGGGCCAGCACGACGGAGGGCTGTTCGGAAAGGCCTGCCTGCTGCTGTTCCTCGGCATCGTCCTCGCCAACGCCGTCTCGACGGCGGCGGAATGCGGCGGCGGCCTGTGCCCGGACGATCCGACGCATTACGAGGCGCTCGACGCTTGGCTGAAGGATGAGCGCCGCCTCCCGTAACCCGCACCGGTTCCGCGACGGTCGCCGCTCAGGCCTGCTCGGCGAGGGCGAGATCGAGGCTGGCGAAATCCGCGCCGGGGCCGTTCCACCACAGAGCCGGATACGCCGCCAGCCGGCCCATCACGGTGGCATAGGCGTCAGCCAGCGCGGTATCGACGATGACCAGGGTCGCGCCCGACAGGGCGAGGCTGTCGGCGAGGGCCTGACCGCTGCGGGTGCCGTCCAGGCAGGTCACGCGTACCCCGACCCTGGCGAGGCCGAGGCGGATCGCCTCCGCCTGCCCGAGATCCTGCACCAGCAGCGCGACGCCGGTGCCGGCCCCGAGGCCTTCACCGCAGGCCCAGCGGGCCACGCCGTGCGGACAGGGCGCCGGAGTGGAGACGGCCTGACCGGTCCACCGGTCCACGCCGATGGGCGGGGCCCGGAATCGCCTGTCGGCGTCGCGGGACGCGGGGGCCGGAATGGATGCGGCCGTGGATGTGACGCCGTACATGCGATGCAGACCGCCTGGATCTGGAGAAACCGTCACCCTGGCGTGACGCGGGCGGGTTAACACTCCCTCTCACCGATACGCGTGACCAAGCGAGAAGCCGCTTTTCGCCCGCCCGGGCGCCGTGGACTGCACCTATGGCCAACGAGCCGTGAAGTCCGGCCGAAGGTTTGTCGTCAAATTCGGTCGCATTGGCCCAGGCTTCGGTCCGGCCTATTTCCCCGCCTTGAGGCGGCCCGCCAGAGGCCGCCTGGATCGAGGAATCACGCCCGTATGCGCCACATCGCCCTTCCCGCCGCCCTGATGGCTGTCGCCCTCCCGGCGCAGGCGCAGATCCGGAATGCACCGGCCCCGCGCGCCCTCGAGTTTTCCGCCTACATCTTCGCCGCGTCGAATGTCTGCGGCTACCGGATCGGCAGCGAGCAGTTCGAAGCGCTGCTGGCGAAGCAGAACGTGCGGATCGAGGACGTCCAGCCCCGCGGGCCCTTCGGCAACCGTGTCCAGACGATGTTCACGCTGATGTCGAACCAGATGGCGCAGAACCGCGATCAGGCCTGCATCGCGGTGGCGGGCGAGTACGGGCCCGACGGCACCGTGGCCAAGAACGTGCTGCTGCCGGCCTCCGAGACACCGGCGAAGCCCGCCGAGCCCGCCAAGCCGCAATAGGGACCCGCGCTCGCCCGGTTCAGCCGAGGTGCCAGTCGATCGGCCGGATCCCGTGCTCCGCGAGCCAGTGATTGGCCCGCCCGAACGGGTCGGAGCCGGGAAAATCCCGGGCGCGGTTGAGTGGCGAGGGGTGTCCGCTCTCGAATACCCCGTGGCGGGCTGAATCGATCAGCGCCGCCCGGGCGCGGGCCTGGGCGCCCCAGAGCAGGAAGACCGCGGGCTCCGGGCGTGCCGAGACCGCGGCCACCGCCTCGTCGGTGAGGGACGCCCATCCGAACCGCAGATGCGCCCCCGCCTTGCCCGCCTCCACGGTCAGCGCGCTGTTGAGTAGCAGGACACCCTGCCGGGCCCAGGGCGTGAGATCGCCACCAGCCGCCCGGTCCGAGCCCGCCTCCGCCAGGATCACCTTCAGCGAGGCGGGCAGGCGGCCCGAGCCCACGAACGAGAACGCGAGGCCGTTGGCGTCACCGGGTGTGGGGTAGGGATCCTGGCCGAGGATCACCGCGCGTACCGCGGGCAGCGGCGTCTCGGCGAGGGCGCGGAAGATCCGGTCCGGCGCCGGCAGCACCCGGGCGCCCGCGGCGAGCCGGGCGTCGACGCGCGCCGCCACCGCGTCGGCTTGCCCGCCCGCGAAGAATGGCAGCGTCAGCCATGGCGAGCCGGAGGCACGGAAGGCCGAGAGGGCGTCGGCGACGGGCGTGTCGGTCATGAGGTCTCGCAATCGGATTTCGTGTCGGGATAAGCTGCGGCCGGTTCCCGTCGCCGGTGCGGCGGTTGCGGCCCGGGGCCGCCCGTGGTTAGGGACATCGGTCGAACGAGCGCCACGGTGCGGCATCTCGCGTCCGCCCTTCGCCGCGCGGCATCGCACCCTACATGGAACGCACCCGACAGGTATGAGTCTCCGGTACGGGGCCAGGCGTCCGCGCCGGCCGCCGGTTAGTGGAAGCCAGAGGAAGGACTCGGCGCGCGGCGCCGGAACGCTGCCATGAACGAACGCGTCGAACCCGCCGCGCTGGCGAATGGCCGGCCCCTGACGACCCTGCAGCCTGCGGCGGGCGGCTTGCCGGCCGACCACCCGAAGGTGGCCTGGGGCCGCGTCGGCGTCCTGCTGATGAATCTCGGCACGCCGGAGGGCACGAGCTACTGGCCGATGCGCCGGTACCTCAAGGAATTTCTGTCGGACCGGCGGGTCATCGAGGTGCCGCGGTTGATCTGGTGGCCGCTCCTCAACCTGATCATCCTGACCAAGCGCCCCGGGCCGAAGGGCCGCGACTATGCCAGCGTCTGGAATAACGCGCGCAACGAAGGGCCGCTGAAGACCACCACCCGCGGCCAGAGCGAGCGCCTGCAAGCCGCGATGGGCGATTCGGTGGTGGTCGACTGGGCCATGCGCTACGGCAAGCCGGAGGTCGCCGATCGGCTTCAGGCGCTCCTCGACCAGGGCTGCGACCGGATCCTGCTGGTGCCGCTCTACCCGCAATACGCCGCCGCCACCTCGGCCACCGCCTGCGATCAGGCGTTCCGGGCTTTGATGGAGATGCGCTGGCAGCCGACGGTACGGGTCTCGCCGCCGTATCACGACGACCCGGTCTACATCGCCGCCATGGCCGATTCGATCCGCGAGGGGCTGGCCAAGCTCGATTTCGAGCCCGAGGTGATCCTCACCTCGTTCCACGGGGTGCCGCGGAGCTACCTGCTCAAGGGCGATCCCTACCACTGCCAGTGCCACAAGACCGGGCGGCTGATCCGCGAGGCGCTCGGGCTGTCGCCGGAGCGCATGCGGGTGACCTTCCAGTCGCGCTTCGGAAACGAGGAATGGCTCAAGCCCTATACCGATGAGACCGTGACCGCGCTGGCGAAGTCCGGCGTGAAGCGCATGGCGATCGTGGCCCCGGGCTTTACGGCGGATTGCCTGGAAACCCTGGAAGAACTCGACGGCGAGAACCGCCATTATTTCGAGGGCAACGGCGGCGAGCGCTTCGCCTACATCCCCTGCCTGAACGACACCGACCTCGGCATGAAGGTCATCGAGAACGTCGTGCGCCGGGAACTTCAGGGCTGGATCTGACGCGAAAGCGCCGGGGCGCCGCTTGCGGACGGCCGGGACCGACCTATCATCGTCCGAAGCTGGACGGTTCAGGGATCCGGCGTCGGAGGATCACATGGCGTTCTTCATCGGGATCGCGTGTCCGTGGCTGCTGATCGCGATCCTCGACCGAATCGCCGAAGGACGCCGCAGCGCCGAGCTCACCGCCCTCGGCGTCACGCCACAGCCCGCGCCGGCGCAGTCGAGCTACCTCGTCCCCGACCGGCCGTACTGACGGGCGCGACCGACCCTCAGTACGCCAGGCCAAGAGATGCAGCGCGAGGCTGCGTTTTTCCATGACCGCAGTCGATGGGTTTGGTTAGCTTGGACGGATCCGCCCATCTGGAGGACGCGATGATTCGTGCCGATCTCGGGGATAAGCTTGAGGCCTTCGTGACGCGGCTGGTCGAAACCGGCCGATACACGTCCGAGAGCGAGGTGCTGCGGGAAGGTGTCCGTCTGATCCGCGACCGGGAAGCGAGCCTCGCTACGTTGGATCAATCGATTGCGATCGGCCTCGCTGAGGCTCAAACCGGGCAGACCAAGTCGGCCGAGGAGGTCTTCGACCGGCTGGAGCGCAAGTATCGGGCGCTCAGCGGCGAGACGGAATGATCGTCCGTTTCACGGACGCGGCGGAACACGATCTGGAAGGGCTCGGCGATTACATCGCGCAGGACAATCCGAAGCGCGCCCTCAGTTTCGTGCAGGGGCTGCGCATGGCCTGCCTGGCGCTGGCTGATTTCCCCGAGCGCTTTCCGTTGGTTCCCCGCCACGAGGACCGTGGCGTTCGACGGCGTGTGCAGGGCGATTACCTGATTTTCTACAAGGTCGAGACTGATGCCGTCGTCATCCTGCACATCCTGCGTGGCACGGTCGATCATGCCACACGCCTGTTCCCATCCTGACCGGACTATCAAGCCCGACCGTCGATCGCGCTTGGATCAGGGCTTCTTCGTCTCCGGCGCCGGCTGAGCCGCCTCGGCGGGAGCGTCGGTGCGCACGATCTTCGCGTCCGCGCGGAGCTTCAGGATCAGGTCCTGCTGCGCCTTGCGGACCAGGTGCTGATCGATCTGGTCCTTGAGCTCGTCGAAGGTCGGCTGCGGCTTGGTCCGCTTCTCCTCGACCTTGATCACGTGCCAGCCGAACTGCGTCTTCACCGGGTCGGAGACCTGGCCGGGCTTCATCGCGAAGGCGGCGTTGGCGAAGTCCGGGACCATCCGCTCCTTGGTGAACCAGCCGAGATCGCCGCCCTCGGCCTTCGAGCCCGGATCCTTCGAGGTCTCGGCCGCGACCTTGGCGAAATCCTCGCCGCCCTTGATCCGCGCCGCAATGGCCTTCGCCTCGGCCTCGTTGTCCACGAGGATGTGGCGGGCATGCACCTCCTCCTCGGGTTTCATCAGCTTGACGGTCTGATCGTAGATCGCGTGCTCGGCTTCCGGGGTGACCGCGCGCTTGGCCTCCTGCTCCAGGTAGTCGTCCAGCAGGAGCTTGTCGCGGAAATAGGCGAGCTTGCGCTTGAACTCCGGGGTGTCGCCGATCTTGGCCGTCTCGGCGGCCTGGGCGCCGACCCGCAGGTCGACCATGTAGTCGACCAGCAGGTTCTTCTTCTGCGCCTCGTCGACGCCCGGCAGCGATAGGGCCGGGTCGTCGGCCGCGATGGCGAGGTCGCCCTGCGTGATCGGCTTTCCGTTGACGCTCGCCACCACGGAGTCGGGCCCGGCCGACGTGTTCGCGGCGGGCGTCGTCATCGGGGCCGGAGCCTTCTGGGGCGCCTGGGCCAGGGCGAGGCCCGGCATCGCGATCATGACGGCCAGCGCGCTGACGCGCCGGAGGAGGGCGGTGTGAAGCATGGGGCAGAATCCTCGGCTGACGTCTCGTGGCCGCTCCGGATCGCGCCGGGCGGCAGGCCGCGGCAGAGGTGGCCCGCGTCGCCCGAGAAGGCAAGCGCTGCCGTGCCCACCATCCCGCAACCGTGACCGCGCCGACGCGCGTCGGGCCCGCCTCTTTCAGGTGCGCCGGGCGATGTTTACCTCTATAAGCCCGGCCAACTCCGCCCAGGCCGGCCCGCCACGCTCACCCGTGGGCGGGCTCGCGCGTCCGCAGGTCCATGATGCTCGGCTCCATCGCCAAGAAGATTTTCGGCTCCTCCAACGACCGCCGCGTCAAGGGCTACCGTCCGCGCGTCGCGCAGATCAATGCGCTGGAGGCGGAGATCCAGACCCTGTCGGACGAGGCGCTGCGCGCCCGCACCGACATGCTGAAGGCGGAACTCGCGGGCGGCAAGAGCCTCGACGACATCCTCGTGCCGGCCTTCGCCACGGTGCGCGAGGCGGCCAAGCGCGTCTTCGGCCAGCGCCACTTCGACGTGCAGCTCATCGGCGGCATGGTGCTGCACGAGGGCGGCATCGCCGAGATGAAGACCGGCGAGGGCAAGACCCTGGTGGCGACGCTGCCGGTCTATCTCAACGCCCTGGAGGGCAGGGGCGTCCACGTCGTCACCGTGAACGATTATCTCGCCGCCCGCGACGCCGAGTGGATGGGCCAGCTCTACCGGTTCCTCGGCCTCACCGTCGGGACGATCGTGCACGGGCTCGACGACGCGCAGCGCAAGGACGCCTATGCCTGCGACATCACCTACGGCACCAACAATGAGTATGGGTTCGACTACCTGCGCGACAACATGAAGTACGAGATGTCCCAGCTGGCGCAGCGGGGGCACAACTACGCCATCGTGGACGAGGTCGACTCGATCCTGATCGACGAGGCGCGCACGCCGCTGATCATCTCCGGGCCGGTGGATGACCGCTCCGAACTGTATGTCGCCGTCGATGCGATCCTGCCCCGGCTCGTGCGCGAGCACTACGACCTGGACGAGAAGCAGCGCACGGTCTCGCTCACGGAAGCCGGCAATGAGTTCGTGGAGGAGACGCTGCGCGAGGTCGGCCTGCTCAAGGACGGGGACCTCTACGACGCGCACAACGTCAGCCTGGTCCACCACGTGAACCAGGCCCTGCGCGCCCACACGCTGTTCACCCGGGACAAGGACTACATCGTCAAGAACGACGAGGTGGTGATCATTGACGAGTTCACCGGCCGTATGATGCAGGGCCGGCGCTACTCGGAGGGGCTGCACCAGGCTCTGGAGGCCAAGGAGCGGGTCACGATCCAGCCCGAGAACCAGACGCTCGCCTCAATCACCTTCCAGAACTATTTTCGACTGTACAAGAAGCTGGCGGGTATGACCGGCACGGCCTCGACGGAAGCCGACGAGTTCGCCGAGATCTACAAGCTCGACGTCGTCGATATCCCGACCAACAAGGAGGTCGAGCGCGTCGACGAGGACGACGAGGTCTATCGCACGGTCGGCGAGAAGTACGAGGGCATCATCGCGGAGATCGACCGGGCGCATAGCCGCCACCAGCCGATCCTGGTCGGCACCGGCTCGATCGAGAAGTCGGAGCATCTGGCCGAGATGCTCAAGAAGGCCGGCTACACCCTGCTCGACTACTCGGATCCGAACGCGCTGACCGACGTCTACAAGGCCGCCCGCGAGGGCCGGGTGACCAAGCGCTTCGCGGTGCTGAACGCCCGCTTCCACGAGCAGGAGGCCTACATCGTCGCCGAGGCCGGCGTGCCCGGGGCGATCACCATCGCCACCAACATGGCCGGCCGCGGCACCGACATCAAGCTCGGCGGCAACATCGAGATGCGGGTCGAGAAGGAACTCGCCACCCTGCCCGAAGGGCCGGAGCGGGATGCCCGGATCGAGGCGATCAAGTCCGAGATCGCCGAGAACCGCGCCAAGGTGCTGGCCTCGGGCGAGAAGGCGGATCCGGAAGCGGGCCGCAAGAAGGACCTGCCGGGCGGCCTCTACATCATCGGCACCGAGCGCCACGAATCCCGGCGCATCGACAACCAGCTCCGTGGCCGCTCGGGCCGCCAGGGCGATCCCGGCCGCTCGAAGTTCTACCTGTCGCTTCAGGACGACCTGATGCGGATCTTCGGCTCTGACCGCATGGACGGGATGCTGCAGAAGCTCGGCCTGGAGCAGGGCGAGGCGATCATCCATCCCTGGATCAACAAGGCCATCGAGAAGGCGCAGCAGAAGGTCGAGGCGCGCAACTTCGACATGCGCAAGAACGTGCTCAAGTACGACAATGTCATGAACGACCAGCGCAAGGTCGTGTTCGAGCAGCGCCGGGACTTCATGGGCCAGGACAGCGTCCGGGAGACCGTGGACGAGATGCGTGAGGGCGTGATCGACGACCTCGTCGCCCGGTTCATCCCCCAGAACGCCTACGCCGAGCAATGGGACGTCGCCGGTCTGCGCGAGCAGGTGAGGGAGGTTCTCAACCTCGACGCGCCGGTCGAGGACTGGGCCAAGGAGGAGGGCATCGCCGACGAGGAGATGCGCGAGCGCCTGCTCAAGGCGGCCGAGGAGGCCTACGCGGCCCGGACCGAGAAGAACGGCGCCGAGGTCACCGCCTATATCGAGAAACAGGTGCTGCTCCAGACCCTCGACCATCTCTGGCGCGAGCATCTCGTGACCCTCGATCACCTCCGGCAGGTGATCGGCTGGCGCGGCTTCGCCCAGCGCGATCCGCTCAACGAGTACAAGTCCGAGGCGTTCGACCTGTTCAACGGCCTAGTGACCGCCCTGCGCGAGCAGGTCACCGCACAGCTCTCGCGGGTCGAGATCATGATGCAGGAGCCGCAAGCCGAATTCCCGCCGGGCGGGCCGGCCCTGCCGCCGATGTTCGCCCAGCATCTCGACCCGGTCACCGGCGAGAACGAGATGGACTATGCCGGCTTCGGCTCGGGCAGCGATGGCGGTGGCGGCCCGGCCTACGGCTTCGCCGCGCAGGGTCTGGCGGTGGACGGGGCGGTGCTGGAGCGCGATCCGAACGATGCCGCCACCTGGGGCCGCGTCGGGCGCAACGAGCCGTGCCCCTGCGGCTCCGGCAAGAAGTACAAGCACTGCCACGGCAGCCTCCAGGCCTGAGGCCGCCATGGCGGCGCGGGCGGTCTTCGTCGCCGGGGCTGGCACCGAGATCGGCAAGACCTACGTCACCGCGGCCCTGACCCGGCGCCTCCGGGCGCTGGGTCGGCGGGTCCGAACCGTGAAGCCGCTCGCGAGCGGCGTCCCGCCGTTGAACGATCCGGCCTTCGCCGAGAGCGACACCGCCCGCCTGCTCGACGCGCAGGCGATCGCCCTCGACGAGGGAGCCGTGGAAGCCTGCTCGCCCTGGCGCTTCTCGGCGCCGCTCGCGCCCGACCAGGCGGCCGTCCTGGAGGGCCGGTCCCTGGACCTCGGCGATCTCGTCGGCTGGTGCCGCGCGCAGATCGGCGGAACGGACGACCTGCTGCTGATCGAGGGGGTCGGTGGCCTGATGAGCCCGGTCACCGGGTCGGCGACGGGCCTCGACTGGCTGCGGGCGCTCGGGGTGCCGACGCTCCTCGTCTCCGGCAGTTATCTCGGGGCGATCAGCCACGCGCTCACCGCCTGCGAGACCCTGCGCCGGCACGGCATCCCGCTGCTCGGGGTCGTTGTCAGCGAGAGCGCGGGCGCGCCGGCGCCTGCCGGCACCGTGGCCGCGTCGATCGCCCGCCACGCCGATACGCCGGTCGTCTGCCTCGGACGCGGTGCCGCCTGCCCCGACGCCCTGGCAGACCTGATCGGCATCGGATGAGGCGGGTGATCCGACTGGATGATATGCGGCGACGGCGAATCTCGTTCGTCGCGGCGGCGGCCCTGTCCGCGCTGGACGGTGTGGCCGTGGCCGCTACCTGTCGCGTGGCATCGACCCGCCCAGATCGGGCAGGGTCCTGCGGGAGCTGGTCCGTTGAGTGAGTCCCTTGCCCCCGCCGCGGCTCCGATTCCGGACGCCGCCGAACATGCGCATGATCCTGCCCACGGCCGGTTGCGGCCGGCGCTGATCCTCGGTGCCCTGGGCGTTGTCTACGGCGATATCGGCACGAGCCCGCTCTACGCGTTCAAGGAGGCGGTGAAGGCGGCCACCGCCGGGGGGGCCTCGGTGCCGGCGGCGGCCACGGGGGCGGTGTCGCTGATCCTGTGGTCGCTGATCCTGATCGTATCGCTGAAATACGCGGTGCTGATCCTGCGGGCCGACAACCGCGGCGAGGGCGGCATCGTGGCCATGCTGGCGCTGCTCGGCGCCCGGCAGGCGCGGCCGGGGACGTGGAAGGCGCTGCTGCTGGTGGTCGGGCTCGTGGGCGCGGCGCTTCTCTATGGCGACGGGGCGATCACCCCGGCGATCTCGGTGCTGTCGGCGGTCGAGGGCCTGAAGGTCGATGCGCCCGCGCTCGGGCCGTACGTGGTGCCGATCACCCTGGTCATCCTGATCGGGCTGTTCCTGGTGCAGCACAAGGGCGTGGCCGCCATCGGCCGGGTGTTCGGGCCGGTCATGATGGTCTGGTTCGTGGTCCTGGCCCTGCTCGGCATCGGCGGCATCGTAGGCCGGCCGGAGATCCTCGCGGCCGCCAACCCGTACCAGGCGTTGGACTTCATGCTGCATGCCGGGCTGCCCGTCAGCTTCGCGATGCTGGGCGCGGCCTTCCTGGCGGTGACCGGCGGCGAGGCCATGTATGCCGATCTCGGCCATTTCGGTGCCTTGCCGATCCGTGCCGCCTGGTTCGTGCTGGTCCTGCCCGCGCTGGTGCTCAACTATTTCGGCCAGGGCGCGCTGCTGCTCGCCGATCCCGATGCCCTCGAGAACCCATTCTTCCGCCTGTGCCCGGACTGGGCCCACCTGCCGCTCATTCTCCTCGCCACGATGGCGACGATCATCGCCTCGCAGGCGATCATTTCGGGGGTGTTTTCGCTGACCCAGCAATCGGTCCAGCTCGGGTTCCTCCCGGCGATGCGCATCGTACAGACGGCGCGCGACGAGCGCGGACAGATCTACGTGCCGATGGTGAACTGGCTGCTCGCGGTGGCTACCATCGTGGCGGTGGTGATGTTCGAATCCTCCGACGCCCTGGCCGGTGCCTACGGGATCGCGGTGTCGATGCTGATGGGCATCACCACGCTGCTCGCGGCGCTGATCGCGCTGCGTTGGGGCTACAATCCGATTCTCGTCTTCGCGGTGAACGGCTTCTTCCTGGTCATCGACGCCGTGTTTCTGGCCGCCAACAGCGTGAAGATCCTGGAGGGGGGCTGGTTTCCCCTGGTGCTGGCCGGTCTCGTCGCGCTGATGATGCTGACCTGGAAGAGGGGCAACGAGCTGGTCGAGGAGGCCCGCGTGGCCCTGCGATTGCCGGAGGACGTCTTCCTGTCCGGTCTGCAGCACCGCCCGCTGCTGCGTCTGCCGGGGACGGCGGCGTTCCTGTCCGCGGCCGAGCACGGGATCCCGCTGCACCTGTCGCGATTCGTGGAGCGCAATCACGCGCTGATGGAGCGAATCCTGATCATCACGGCGCTCTACGAGGAGACGCCGACCGTCCCAACGGCGCAGCGCGCCCATGTCACGATCCTGGCGCCGGATTTCTACCGGGTGATCCTTCGCTACGGGTTCATGGAGGAGGCCTCGATCCCGGAGGGCCTCGCCTGCGCGGTGGAATCCCGGCACCTGCCGCCGCACGTCCTCGAAGACATGACCGTCTTCGTGGGGCACGAGACCATCATCCCGAAGAGCGACGACCGCGGGATGATGCCCTGGCGGGAGGGGCTGTTCGCCTTCATGCAGCGCAACGCCGAGCGCACCGGCGCCTTCTTCGGCGTGCCGACCCGGCAGGTGGTGGAGGTGGGCACCGAGATCGAGATCTGATCGGCGTGCCCGAGAAGAGGCACGCCGCCCTACAAATCTTCGACGCGATCCGGCAGGACCATCGACAGGCTTCGGAAGAGTACGGATACCGTTCCGGCCCACCGGGTCGGGCCGACCGCCGCGCCGTATCCGCCACGCGACGGGCGACGACTGCTGAGGCGCCGGAATTTCCCCGGCAGGTCCGCAAGCGACGCACGAAACCTTGAGGCGCCGTTCCCCGATTTGCGGGGAACCGTTGCCGTCCCGCCTCGTTCCGCCCCGACCTAGGCGACGCGCCCAACGGCGCGCGCCGGATCGGAGGACAGATGAACAGAGATCATATCGAGGGCGGTGTCCGCCATCTCCGGGGCCGGGCCAAGACGGTGGCCGGAGCGGTGCGCGGCCGGGCCGGGGACCAGTTCGAGGGCGCCTACGATCAGGCCGCCGGCGCGGCTCAGTATGCCTACGGCGAGGCGCGCGACGCCGTTCGCGACCTGCGCGACGGGGGTGAGCACCTCGTCGAGGAGGGCCGGACCCGGTATCGTGAAGTCAGCCAGCGCGGCCGGGACCTGGCTGACGAGGCCATCGAGCGGGGCCAGCACTATCGCGACCGGGCCGTTCATCACGGCCGCCACCTCGCGGCACGCGCGGACGAGAACCGGGCCGCGACGCTCGCCCTCGTGGCCGCGGTCGCGTTCGGTCTCGGCTGGCTGGCTCGGCCCAATCGCTGAGGCACGCGATCCCGCCGGGCGGCGGGGCGGCCGGATCGACGGCCGTCCCCCCGCCCGGAACGCATAAAGACATGTTTATGTCTTGATTGCTTCGCGCCGCTCGAGGTGATAGAGGCTGGCTCCGAACCGAAACGCGAACACGGAGCAGCCGCGTCATGGCCAAGGATTACATCGTCAAGGACATCGAGCTGGCCGAGTACGGCCGCAAGGAGATCTCGATCGCCGAGACGGAGATGCCGGGCCTGATGGCGGTCCGCGAGGAGTACGGCGCTGCGCAGCCCCTGAAGGGCGCCAAGATCGCCGGCTCGCTCCACATGACGATCCAGACCGCGGTGCTGATCGAGACCCTGAAGGCGCTCGGCGCCGACATCCGCTGGGTCTCGTGCAACATCTACTCCACCCAGGACCACGCCGCCGCCGCCGTCGCGGCCGCGGGCATCCCGGTCTTCGCCGTGAAGGGCGAGACCCTCGAGGATTACTGGGACTACACCTCGCGCCTGTTCGACTGGCATGACGGCGGCATGCCGAACATGATCCTCGACGACGGCGGCGACGCCACCATGTTCGTCCATCTCGGCCTGCGCGCCGAGAACGGAGACACCGCCTTCCTCGACAAGCCGGAGAGCGAGGAGGAGGAGATCTTCTTCGCGCTGCTCAAGAAGAAGCTCGCCGAGAAGCCGAAGGGCTGGTTCGCCGGTCTCGCCGACAGCATCAAGGGCGTCTCCGAGGAGACCACCACCGGCGTCCATCGCCTCTACGTGCTGGCCAAGGAGGGCAAGCTGCTCTTCCCGGCGATCAACGTGAACGACTCGGTGACCAAGTCGAAGTTCGACAACCTCTACGGCTGCAAGGAGTCGCTGGTCGACGGCATCCGCCGCGGCACCGACGTGATGATGGCCGGCAAGGTCGCCATGGTCGCGGGCTTCGGCGATGTCGGCAAGGGCTCGGCCGCGTCCCTGCGGAACGCCGGCTGCCGCGTGCTCGTGTCGGAGATCGACCCGATCTGCGCGCTCCAGGCCGCTATGGAGGGTTACGAGGTCGTGACCATGGAGGATGCCGCCCCGCGGGCCGACATCTTCGTCACCGCCACGGGCAACAAGGACATCATCACGATCGAGCACATGCGGGCCATGAAGGACCGCGCGATCGTGTGCAATATCGGCCACTTCGACAACGAGATTCAGGTCGCCGGCCTGAAGAACCTCCGGTGGTCGAACATCAAGCCGCAGGTGGACGAGATCACCTTCGCGGACGGCCACCGCATCATCCTCCTCTCGGAGGGGCGCCTGGTGAACCTCGGCAACGCCACGGGTCACCCGTCCTTCGTGATGTCGGCCTCGTTCACCAACCAGACGCTGGCCCAGATCGAGCTCTGGACCAACCCGGGCAGGTACCAGAAGCAGGTCTACACCCTGCCCAAGACCCTCGACGAGAAGGTCGCGGCCCTGCATCTGGAGAAGATCGGCGTCAAGCTCTCGAAGCTGCGCCCGGACCAGGCGGCCTATATCGGCGTCTCGGAGTCCGGCCCGTTCAAGTCCGAGCACTACCGCTACTGACGCACTGGACCCGCGGCGCGACCGGGTTCCGGTCCGTCCGCCGGTTCGGATTTCGAGGACGGCCTGCGAGGCCCGGCGCACTGCGTCGGGCCTTGCTCGTTGTCAAGCCGTGTATGCGGGATCGAACTGTGTCTTCTGTGTGTCGTTAACGACTCATTATGCGCGACCGGCCCACAGCCACGCTTCGTTCCCCTTCCGGGTCGATTCCGACGCACGGTAGAGTGCAGACGAATCTTTGATCGATGGGGCCGCGCCGGTTCAGGGGAACCGCCGCGGGGACGGTGCGTCTTGCGCCGCGCGATGGCGCGCGCTGCTCGCATCGCCGTCGGTGGGCGGGGACAGGGCAAGCCATGGGTGTCGGTCGTGCGACCCGCGTTCGAATCTGCGTGGGTGTGCTCGCCCTGACCCTGGCGAGTGCGGCCCTGGCCGAACTCCCCGACGCGCCGGCGGCGCATGCGACCCGCGAGATCCACAGCGTGGCCGCCCTGGCGATCTTTGGCGGCCTCGTCGCCTTCGCGGTGATCCTCTCGCTGCTTCACCTGTTCGAGCGCGGCCGCTGGACCCGCCGCGAGCGCGAGCTGGCCGCGACCCTCGATGTCCTGCGCGGCGCCCATGACCGCGCCGAGATGCTGCTGAACGCCGAGCGCCAGATCATCGTCACCTGGGACCGGCGCAGCGAGCCGGTGGTGGAGGGCGACATCAGCCTCGCGATCCATGGGGAGCGACCGACCTCGGGCTATGCCCGCCGGGTGCTGGCCTTCGGCACCTGGCTCGTCGCCGCCGATGCCAATGCGGTCGAGGCCGCGGTGGAGACCCTGCGGGCGCGGGGCACGGGCTTCAGCCTGAGCCTCCGGACCCAGACGGGCCGGAGCATCGAGGCGCACGGGCAGGCGGTGGCCGGCCGGGCGCTCCTGCGCCTGCGTGAGACCAGCCAGGAGCGGAGCGAGATCGCCGACCTGCGCGCCACGCTGGAGGAGACGCGCCGTGGTCTCTCGGCGCTGTCCGGCCTGCTCGACGCGATCCCGCAGCCGGTCTGGCGGCGGACCCGCGAGGGGACGCTGAGCTGGGTCAACGCCGCCTACGTGACCGCCGTCGAGGCGGAGAGCCGCGAGGCCGCCCTCGATGCCGGCCTGGAGCTGTTCGACCGGTCGGCCCGGGAAACCATCGTCCGCGAGGAGGCCGCCCGGTCCGCCGGCCTGACCCGGGGGGTGCCGCGGCTCTCGGCGATCGTGGCCGGCGGCCGGCGCATGCTCGACGTATTCGAGACGAGCCTCGACAATGGCCGCGTCGGCATCGCCATCGACGTATCCGAGCTGGAGAGCGTCCGCGCCGACCTGCAGCGGCAGATGAACGCCAATGTCCGCACCCTCGACCAGCTGCCGACGGCGGTGGCGATGTTCGACGTCTCCCAGCGCCTGATCTTCCACAACGCCGCCTACCGCCAGCTCTGGGGCCTCGATCCGGCCTTCCTCGACGGGCGCCCGTCGGACGGCGAGATCCTCGATCACCTCCGCGCCGAGCGGAAGCTGGAGGAGCACGCCGATTTCCGTGGTTGGAAGCAGGGCGTGCTCGCCGCCTACCGGGCCGCGGAGGCGAACCAGACGTGGTGGTACCTCCCCGACGGCCGCACGCTCCGCGTCGTCGCCGATCCGAATCCCCAGGGCGGCCTGACCTACCTGTTCGACGACGTCTCGGACCACCTGAACGCGGAATCCCGCTACAACGCCCTCCGGCGCCTGCAGGCCGAGACGCTCGATACCCTCGCCGAGCCGGTCGCGGTGTTCGGGGCGGACGGGCGGCTGACCCTGGCCAACCGCGCCTTCCACACCGTGTGGCACCTCGACCCCGCCATGGTGGAGGAGCGTCCCCATGTGGACGCCGTCATCGCGGCCTGCCGCGAGCACGCGCCCGCGGAGGAGCCGTGGCTCGACATCCGCGACGCGGTGGTCGGCCTCGAATCGCGTACCGCCCACGCGTGCCGGCTCCACGTGGTGGATGGAACGGTCCTCGACTGCGTCGCACAACCGCTGCCGGAGGGCGCGACGCTCCTCACCCTCATCGACATCACCGCCAGCGTGAATGTCGAGCGGGCGCTGACGGAGAAGAACGACGCCCTGGAGAAGGCGGCGCAACTGCGCGACACCTTCGTCCACCACGTCTCCTACGAGCTGCGCTCGCCGCTCACGAACATCATCGGATTCACCCAGCTCCTGGGCGACGAGACGGTCGGAGCCCTCAACGAGCGGCAGCGCGAATATTCCGACCACATCATGCGGTCCTCGGCGGCGCTCCTCGTCATCATCAACGACATCCTCGACCTCGCCTCGATCGATGCCGGTTCTCTGGAGCTGCAGCGGGAGGAGGTCGACATCCAGGCCACCGTCGAGGCGGCGGTGCGCGGCATCGAGGACCGGCTCGCCGAATCGTCCATCACCCTCGTGCTCGACGTCCCGGAGGATATCGGCAGCGTGCATGCGGACGGGAAACGGGTCCGCCAGATCCTGTTCAACCTGCTCTCGAACGCCGTCGGCTTCTCGGATGCCGGCCAGCGCGTCGAGGTCCACGCCCGCCGGGACGCCCAGGAACTCCTTCTCAGCGTGCGCGATCACGGTCGCGGCATGCCGCCTGAGATCGCCGATTCGGTCTTCCACCGCTTCGAGAGCCACACCCTCGGCACGCGCCACCGGGGGGTCGGCCTCGGCCTGTCGATCGTGCGCTCCTTCGTGGAGCTCCACGGCGGCCGGGTTCATCTGGAGACGGCGCCGGGGGCCGGCACCTGCGTCACCTGCACGTTCCCCCTCGATTCGGCCAATCGATTCCAGCGCACGCCCCTGCCGGATGCCCGACCGCCGGGACCTGCGGCCGCCCCGGTGCGCAAGCCCGGCCTCGCGCTGCACTGAGCGGCCCGAAACGACCCGGCCTGGCCGTGGCGCGGGGCGGTGAGACTTGATTCTTCGGCGCACGCCGCGCAGCAGGAGGCATGTCCGCACCTGATCGCTCCGGCTGGGCCGTCTTCGGCATCGGCGATTTCCGTCTGTTTGGGGCGGCCCGCTTCCTGACGGGCCTCGCGTATCAGATGCAGGCGGTGGCGATCGGCTGGTTCGTCTACGACCTGACGCATTCCGCCCTGGCGCTGGGCCTCGTCGGTCTGGCGGGGTTCCTGCCCGCGGTGGTCTGCGCGTTGATCACCGGCCACGTGGCCGACGCCTACGACCGCCGCCTCGTCGCGGCGGCGGCCTTCGCCCTCCAGAGCACGGCGAGCTTCGGCCTCCTGGCTTACGCGTTGACGGGCCAGCACATCGTCTGGCCGATCTACGCCCTGGTGATCCTGGTCGGCACAGCCCGGGCCTTCGCCAACCCGGCCCTCCAGGCGCTTCTGCCGACCCTGGTGCCGGGATCGCAATTCAGCGCGGCCATCGCGTGGAACGCCTCGCTGTGGCAGAGCGCCTCCGTGATCGGGCCGGCCCTCGGCGGCTTCCTCTACGCGTTAGGGCCGGCCGTGGTGTTCGGCGGTGCCGGGGCGAGCTTCGCCCTGGCGAGCCTCCTCACGGCGTTGATCCGCTTCCGGCCAGCACCCTCGGGCGAGCGGCCGCCGATCACCTGGGCGGCGCTCTCGGCGGGCATCGGCTACATCCGCTCGCAGCCGGTTGTGCTCGGGGCGATCAGCCTCGACCTGTTCACCGTCCTGCTCGGCGGCGCCACGGCGCTGCTGCCGATCTATGCCGGGGAGATCCTGCATGTCGGCCCCCTCGGTCTCGGGGCGCTGCGCAGCATGCCGGCCTTCGGGGCCGTCGCCATGGCGATCACGCTGGCGAACCGGCCCCTCCGGCGGCATGCGGGCCTGCGCATGCTGCGGGCGGCCGCGGTGTTCGGCGCCGCCACGGTGGTGTTCGGGCTCTCGACCTCGCTGCCGCTGTCGATGGCCTGCCTGTTCGTCACCGGCGCCGCCGACATGATTTCAGTCTATGTCCGCCAGACCTTCGTGCAGGGCGAGACTCCCGACGCCATGCGCGGTCGAGTCTCGGCGGTAAACACCGTGTTCATCGGCGCCTCGAACGAACTCGGCGAGTTCGAGTCCGGCCTGCTCGCCGCCGCCATCGGGGCGGTCCCGGCGGTGGTCGCGGGCGGCGTCGCGACGGTGGGGATCGCACTGCTCTGGGGGCGGCTCTTCCCGGCCCTGCGGAACCGCGACCGGTTGATGGTGCGGGCGTGATTTGCGCGCCCTCCGGTTTATGACGCGGCTTAGTTCACCGGACTCAAAGGGCCGATCGCGTGACGCTCCGTCGCGCGCTCGATGCGCCGCAGCCGCCCTCGGTTATCCATTTCGCGTCGCCGGATCCGCGAGACTTGGATAAAGCGAATGCAAACAACGGCTTGACCCGAAATTTTCCTGTACGGGCTGGCTCTCCGGAAGGTCTTCATGACCCGCAGCAGCCGCGGACAGGAATGAGGTCAGGCGAGATCCCTGCAATTTCGGCGCCCCCGAGCCCGGACGCGGCACGAACGATGATCCGGAGCCCGACTGGTGAGGCAGATCCCGTTCAGCGCCCCGCCAGCAGCGGCGACCAGGTCGGGTCCGAGGCGTAGGCCGGTGTCGGGACCGGCTGCTCCACCCGGCCGGTGATGTCGACCATGAACAGCTTGCCGCCGCCCTGGCCGCCGGGATCGCGGAAGAACAGCACGTACTGGCCGTTCGGCGCGAAGGTCGGTCCCTCGTTGTGGAAGCCCTCGGTCAGCACCCGTTCGCCGCTGCCGTCGGGCTTCGACACGCAGATGGCGAAGCCGCCGTTGCGCTGGCGGGTATAGGCGATCAGGTCACCCCGCGGCGACCAGGCCGGCTGCGACGCGGACCCCGCCCCGAAGGTGATCCGGTGGGGGTTCGAGCCGTCCGCTCCCATCACGTAGACCTGCTGCGAGCCGCCGCGATCCGACTCGAACGCGATCTGCGTGCCGTCCGGTGCGTAGGTCGGCGAGGTGTCGATCGCCATCCCGCTGGTGATCGAATGCTGGGCCTTCGAGGCGATGTCCATGGTCACGATGTCGGCGTTGCCGCCCTGCTGAACGCTCATCACCAGCCGGCGCCCGTCCGGCGAGAAGCGCGGGCTCGCGCTCATCGAGTCGACGTTGCCCAGCGCCTGCCGCGCGCCCGTCTCTAGATTGATCACCTGCACCCGCGGCTGATGGCCGGTGGCCTGGGCCATGAAGGCGATGTCCTGCGTGGCGGGCGAGTAGCGCGGGGCGACGATCGACATCTCGCCGCTGGTGATCGCCCGGACGTTGGCGCCGTCCTGGTCCATGACCATCAGGCGCTTGCGGCGATTCTCCTTCGGGCCGGTCTCATCCACGAAGGCGATGCGGCTGTCGAACCAGGGACCGAGGCCGGTGATCTTGGTGTAGACCGCATCCGAGATCAGGTGGCCGGTGCGCCGGGCGTTGGCGGCGTCGGTGCCGTATTGCTGGCCGGTCATCTGCTGGCCGGAGGTCACGTCCCAGAGGCGGAACTCGACCTTCAGCCGGCCGCCGTCGCGGGCGACCCGGCCGGTGACGAGGCCCTGGACGCCGGTGGCCCGCCATTTCTCGAAGTTCGGGGCGGCGTCGAAATTCGGCTGCTCCGGGAATCGCGCATGGTCGAGGGGAGTGAAGTACCCCGAGCGGCGCAGGTTGTTGGTCACCACGCCGGAGACGAGGCCGCCGAGGCTCGGATCGCCGCCGAAATCCGCCACGGCGATGGGCATCGGCTGGAAGTTGCCGCCGCCGATGCGCAGCTGCAGCTGCGCTTGGGCCGGCCCGGCCGCGAAGGCCATCAGCAAGGCCAGGACCGCGACGACGCGCGCGGCGAAGGACGTCGGGAGGCGCCCGGCGGAGGAGATGTGCGGCATGATGGGTCGGATCCGATTGACGATCAGACGGGGTTCGGTTGGGGGCAGGGGAGGGCTGGAGGGCCTCAGGTCGCCGTGAACTCGAACTCCGCGTTGATGGCCTTCCAGTCGTTGTAATACGGCGCGTAGGTGGCCGGTATGTTGTAGGGCGCGCAGCGGCGGACCGCCCGGAGCGCGGCTTGCGCGATCGACTGGTCCACCGCGCTGGCGCCGCCGCGCATGATCCGCGGCTCGGTGCTGAGTGAGCCGTTCGGGTTCAGGCGGATATCGAGCACCGGCAGGACCACGCCCTGCGTCGCCCCGGGGGGCGCCGCGTAGCAGCGCTCGATCTGCTGTTGGAGCAGGCCGACCAGGGCATCCCGCAGCGACGGCGACAGGCGCTGGGCGTTGCCGGTCGCAGCACCCAGCGCCGCCACCTTCTGCACGGCCTGGCCCGTGGCACCGGTCGATTGCGAGGGCACCTTCGAGGCGAGCATGGAGCGGATGTCGCCCGCGTTGAACTTGTTGGCGAGCTCGGCCTGCTTGCGCGCCTTGGCTTCCCCGTCGGCCTTGGCCTTCGCGTCCGCCATCGCCTTGGCCTTCGCCTTGGCGGCGGCCTCAGCCTTGGCGGCGGCGTCGGCCTTGGCGGCGTCCGCCTTGGCCTTCGCGGCAGCTTCCGCCTTCTCGGCCTCGGCCTCGGCCTTCGCCTCGGCGAGTTCCTTCTGGCGCTCGGCTTCCGCCTCGGCCTTGGCTTTGGCCTCGGCCACCTTCTTGGCCGCCTCGGCCTTGGCGGCGGCATCCGCCTTCGCCTTCGCGGCCGCGGCCTTCTGGGCGGCCGCCTCGGCCTCGGCCTCCTGCTTCTCGATCAGCTTCTCCAGCTGCTCGCGCTTCTCGGCCTCCGCCTTCGTGGCGGCCTCCGCCTTGGCCTTCGCCTCGGCCTTTGCTTCTGCCTTGGCGGCCTGCGCGGCCGCTTTCTCGGCGGCCGCTTTCTCCGCAGCCTTTTCGGCGGCCTTCTCGGCGGCTTTGGCGGCGGCCTTCTCGGCGTCGCGTTTCTCCTGCGCCGCCTTTGCGGCCTTGGCCGTCTCCTCCGGATCCGGCTCGCCGCGCAGCGGCATCTCCTCCGCGTTGGCGAGCTTCATCTCGGCGGTGCGGGTCGGCGCGGTCGGCGCGTCGGTCTTGGCGTTCTCGAGCTCCCGGTCCTCGACCTTCTCGGCCTTGCGGTCCGCCCGCGACGTGGCGTTCGGCATCGGCTTGTCGGCCTGCCGCTCGCCCTTGGTGATCTCTGAGAGCTGGTTCTCGGTGATCACCTCGACGGGCACGCCCTCCTGGGCCTCCGGCAGGGCCGGGGCCGCCACGCTGAACAGCGCCAGCGCGAGCAGCGCCACGTGGGTGCCGGCGGAGATCCAGACACCCGGTTCCTTGCGATCGAAGCGGAACTCCACGGGTCGGCCCTACTGATGCTCGGGCTCGGTGACGAGGGCGACCTTCTTGAAGCCGCCTCCGGTCACGATCGCCATCACCTGTGCCACGCGGCCGTAATCGACCCGCTTGTCGCCGCGCACGAACACGCGCTCCTCGGTGCCGGTCTTGGCGGCTTCGGTGAGCTTGGGCACGATCGTGTCGTCGGTGAGCTCGTCCTCGCCGAGGAAGACCTGGCCGGTCTGGCGGATCGACAGGGTGATCGGCTTCACGTCGGAATTGAGCGGCGAGGCCTTGGATTGCGGCAGGTCCAGGGGGACGCCCACGGTCATCATCGGCGCCGCAACCATGAAGATGATCAGGAGCACCAGCACGACGTCGATGAACGGCGTCATGTTGATCTCGTTGATGGGACCGCCGCGGCGGCTCCGGCGCCGGCGGCGCTTGCCGCCCTGCGATGCACCCGCTGCCATGCCCATGAATTGCTCCTCTCTGGATCGTGCTCAGGCGGCGAGTGGAAGGCGCTCGTCGATCTGGCGGGAGAGGATGGCGGAGAACTCGTCGGCGAAGCCTTCGAGCCGCGACTGCGCCTTGGTGACCTCGGCCTGAAGCTTGTTGTAGGCGAGCACGGCCGGGATCGCGGCGAACAGGCCGATGGCGGTGGCGAACAGCGCCTCCGCGATGCCGGGGGCGACGACCGCGAGCGACGTGTTCTTCGAGGCCGCGATCGAGGTGAACGCGGTCATGATGCCCCAGACCGTGCCGAACAGGCCGATATAGGGGCCGGCCGAGCCGATCGAAGCGAGGAACAGCAGGCGGGATTCCAGCCGCTCGACCTCGCGATGGATGGTGACGTCGAGCTGCTTCTCGATGCGCTGCGACAGGGACTGGATCTGGCGGCCCGAGCCCTCGAAGCTCCGCTTCCATTCCCGCATGGCGGCGACGAACACCGCCGCGAGGCCGGTCGCCGGACGGTCGTTGAACGAGCGGAACAGCTCCTCCAGGGAACGGCCGGACCAGAACGCGTCCTCGAACGCGTCCATCTCGGCCTTCGTCCGGCGGAACAGCAGCGTCTTGTCGACGATGATCGACCAGCACCAGATCGAGGCGCTGAGCAGCCCGATCATCACGATCTTCACGACGAAGTGGGCCTGGAGGAACAGACCGAGCAGCGTCATGTCGGCGACAGGCGCGGCCTGCATCGCGTCGGCTGGGTTCATCCGTCGAGGTCTCCTGCTCCGGGCCGCACTGCGCCGGCTGAAGCCCGCGTCCGCCGGATCCGTGAGCGATATCAATGCTATCGCTGGCGAATCTGTCGAAAGTATGGGCCGTCGATGACGCCCGCATCCCGCCGGCGCGGCAACCCCGTTAAGGGCGTGGCAGGGTTAAGGATCGGTTTCGATCCGGGCGATCCTGAGGGGTCCGCCGGGCGAGGGCGGGTCCCGCAGGCTGGACCTTTGGAAATCAGGGCCGCTATGCTCCCGGAATACGGCGCCGAGTCGCGATCGCCACGCGGCCGGACGAGAGACGTATAGGAAGCGTATGACCCTTCCCGTTCCGAGCCTTCAGGAGCTTCTGCCGACCGGCCCGGCCCGGCTCCTCGGCTGGTCCTGCATCGCCGACCCGGCCATCGCGGGGGCCCTGGCGCGGGCGGGGTTCGATGCCGTGCTCCTGGACCAGCAACACGGTGGCTACGACTACAAATCGAGCTGCGCGGCGATCACCGAGGTGGCCCTGGCCGGCAAGGCCGCCCTGGTGCGGGTCGCGGTCGGCGATGTCGCCATGGTGTCGCGGATGCTGGATGCGGGCGCGGCCGGCATCGTCGCGCCGATGATCAACACGGTGGAGCAGGCTAAGGCGCTCGCAGCAGCCGCCAAGTTCCCGCCGGTCGGTCAGCGCAGCTGGGGCCCGGACCGGGCGATCCTGCTGTCCGGTCTCCGGGACGGGGCTGCGTATCTCGCGGTCGGCAACAGCCGGGCGCTGACCATCGCGATGTGCGAGACGGCGGAGTCGATCGCCGCGCTCGACGCGATCCTGGCGGTGCCGGGCATCGATGGCGTCCTGGTCGGGCCCGCCGACCTGTCGATCGCCCTGTCCAACGGCGCGGCCATCGACCCGCTCGGCGCGGCGGTCACGGCCGCGCTCGGGGAGATCGTGCGCAAGACCCTGGCGGCGGGCAAACTGCCCTGCGCCTTCGCGCCGTCGGCGGCCCGGGCGCGGGAAATGGTGGCGATGGGCTTCCAGCTGGTCTCGATCGAGTACGACGCCCTGACCATCGCGGATGCGTTCGCCCGGCTGCTGCGCCAGGCCGACCCGTCGCGGGCGGGCTGAGGCTCAACCGGCCGGTGTCTGGGATAGCCGTCGCCGCAGGACGTCCGGCAGGCGAACGGCGCGGCCGTCGCGGACGCAGGCGACCGTCACCTCGGCGGCGACCAAGAGCGCATCGCCCCGGCGGACTTCCTGGTTGAGCAGCATCGAGGCGCCGCGCAGGGCCGTCGTGCGCGTCAGGATCGTCAGCAGATCGTCCATCCGGGCGGCGCGGACGAAGTCGAGGCTCATCCGCCGCACGACGAAGACGAGACCCTGCGCCTCGCGGTACAGATCGGACTGATCGCCGGCGAGGTTGCGGAGCAGTTCCGTGCGTCCGCGCTCCAGGAAGCGCAGATAGTTCGCGTGATAGACGAAACCCGAGAAATCGGTGTCCTCGTAGTAGACGCGCACGCTCAGGCGATGCGGCGGGCGAGCAATGTCCTCTGGGTCATCGGCGTCGGGCAGGCTGGCGCTCATGCCGGTCCCTTAGCGCATCGGTCTCGGTGCCGGAACCGCGGTCCATGCCCAGCGGACCGGAGGTACCACGGTTCCTCCGCGGCGCGACGCGTGTTCCCTCTGCCGGACCAAAGCATCGATTTCAGCACGACCAGGTGTCCAGATGCGACGAAGGCCGCCCGAGGGCGGCCTTCGCAGACATAGTCCAAGCCTGGGAGGGCTATCAGCCGCCGATGCGGGCGGCGAGGCTGGCCGAGTGGGCGTGCTCGTCGGCGATGTAGGGCAGCGCCTCGGTGGCGAAGCGGCGGCCCTGCGCGTTATCGCCGGCCTTGGCGTAGGAATCGTACAGCGCCAGGGTCCGGGCGTCGGAGCGGGCCTGCTGATCGATGTAGGTGCGATCGAAAGCGCGGCCGTTCGGGGCCGACTGCAACTGCGTCAGGCGCGCCTGGCCACGCTCGCCGAGTGCCACGCGCCGACCCGGCTCGCCGGGGCTGTTATCCACGATCCCGACGGCGCCGAGGGCCCCACCGATGATGCTGGTGCCCAGGTTGGCCGCCACGGTCACGGGGGCGAGCACGAGGCCGACCGGGTTGCTCAGGTCAGTCTGGATGCCCTGGTTGTCCGAGACGACCGTGCCGTTGCGCGACAGGGAGGTGTTCGGCGGCAGCAGCGCGTCGGTGGTCGCCTTGCGCTCGACCAGGACCCGATTCGCGTAGTTCCGGACGTTCGGGTTGCGCGACCGCTGGAGGGCGATCCGGCTCGCCTCAATGCTGGCGGCGTCCGAGCGCAGGGCCTCGGCGCGGAAGGCCGGGGTCTCGGTGGCGGCTGCGCCGACGCTGTCCTGGTTGGCGAAGGGCAGCACACGGATCGGAAGCGCGTCCTGCGCGAAAGCCGGAGCGGAGAACGCAGCGGCGGAGAAGCCGAGGACGGCGAGCGTGATCTTTTTCATGGCGGAAGTTGATCCCTGACGTTGTTTTTGAAGGCTCGGAGATCTGTCGCAATCCGAAGGGCAGAGCCCAGGCACGGACAGTCTCGCCGGCGCCACGCAGAGTTGGCGCGGTTGCCTCCACAACTGGCACGTGTTCACGCCGTTCCATGACGCGCACGAGATTTTCTGTCGGACGTCGACCCGACAACTTGGCTCAAGCTTGGCCGCAGGCTTCGCACAGCTCGCGAAAACTTTTGTAATGGCAACAGCTTGTGGATGTCGCACCCGAGCATCGGACCGCGGCTTCGAGCGCTGTTTCTGTCCTCGCAGTATGAGCGAGCCGAATTGCAGGCTTGAGTTTCCTGCATAGGACTGCCCGACGTGGTGTCAGTCCCCGTCGTCGCTGAACAGCATGGGCTGGCCGCGTGGATCACGCTTCGGCTCCGCGAAACCCATGTGGCGGTAGGCATGCCGGGTGAGCACGCGACCCCGGGGCGTGCGCTGCACGAAGCCGTGTTGGATCAGATAGGGCTCGATGATGTCTTCGATGGCGTCGCGCGGCTCGGACAGGGCCGCCCCGATCGTCTCGATGCCCACCGGACCGCCCCCGAACGAGCCCGCGATCAGCTTCAGGTACTTGCGGTCCATGACGTCCAGCCCCGCCTCGTCGATGTCGAGGAGCTTGAGCGCCCGGTCGGCGATCGCCCGCGTCACCGTCTCGGCCTCGGCCACCACCGCGAAGTCGCGCACGCGCCGCAGCAGACGCCCGGCGATCCGCGGCGTGCCCCGTGCCCGTCGGGCGATCTCGTTGGCCCCCTCCGCCGACATGCCGACGCCCAGAACCCGCGCCCCGCGGGCGACGATCTGCTCGAGCTCGTCGATCTCGTAGAATTCCAGACGGATCGGGATCCCGAACCGGTCGCGTAGCGGCGTGGTCAACAGGCCCGCCCGGGTGGTGGCACCCACGAGCGTGAACTTCGGCAGCTCGATCTTGACCGAGCGCGCCGCCGGCCCTTCGCCGATGATCAGGTCGAGCTGGTAATCCTCCATCGCCGGATAGAGGATCTCTTCGACCGCCGGATTGAGCCGATGGATCTCATCGATGAACAGCACGTCGCGCTCATCAAGATTGGTCAGTTGCGCGGCGAGATCCCCGGCCTTGGCGATCACGGGACCCGACGTCGAGCGGAAATTGACGCCGAGCTCCCGCGCCACGATCTGGGCGAGGGTCGTCTTGCCGAGCCCGGGGGGGCCGACGAACAGGACGTGGTCGAGGGCCTGGCCGGTCTTGCGCGCGGCTTCGATGAAGATCTGCATGTTCGCCCGGGCCGCACGCTGGCCGATGAACTCGGACAGGCTCAGCGGACGGATCGTCTGATCGACGTCCTCCGAGCGCTTTTCCGGCGTCAGGAGCGCGTTGGTCGGGGCTTTCGGCTTGCTCATGGATCCTTGCTTCGTGGACCGGACCCCGCCGTCCCAGGGCCGGAACGCGATGCGGGCCCCTGGGCGGCCGCCGCGTCGGGGCTCGCCCTCCTTAACGGCGATTGCCGGGAAGTCTAAGCGCCGCCGACGATGGTGCGGCGTTGCACGCCGTCCACCGCTTGCGATGCAACCGAAGCCGCGACCCGCGCATTCCTGCAGCACCGATCCAAGCACGGCCGCAGGGCGCTTCCCCCCACCATGATGATCCGAAATCTCGCACGCGGCACGGCCGGTGTTGCGCTCCTGTTCGCGGCCGCCACGGCGCAGGCCGCGGGCGTCCCGGACGCCACGAAGGTCGCCGATGCCGGCCCGCAGGTCCATTCCGCCACCAGCGCAGACCGGGACGACGAGGCGAGCTGCAGCCGGTCGCGCCGTCGGCTCTGGATCGAGGGCGAGGGCTGGGTGGTTCGGCGGATCACGACCTGCCGCTGAGGCGCGTTACGCATCAGCACTCTCCGCGGCTCGCCGGTCGGAACGGGGTCGGGTTGGGTCGGTTTCCCAGCCTCCAGCGCGACACGCTCGCGCCGAACACGCATTGGAACCGGCCCCATGGCGATCCGGACAATTCTTCCGCTCCTTGCCCTCGTGCTCGCGGCGCCCGCGTCGGCGCAGGGGTTTGGTGGCGCCGTTCCCTACGGCTCCGGCTACACGGACGGCTACGGCTTCGGCGGGCCATTCCTGCGCGGCGACTATATCGGTGCCCCGCTGACACCGGTGCCAAGCCCGACACAGATCGTGCCGGCGCCCTGGAGTTACGGCACCTACGGGGTCCCCACGGTCTCGGGTATCGCACCGGCCCCCGCGGCGCAGCCGGCGCTCCTGGTTATCCAGGGGGTCGGGCCGAAGGGCCGCCGCCGCGCCGTCGCGGAAGACCGGACCGCCGGAGCGCAGGTCATCGCGGTTCAGGTTCCTCGGCGGTGAGAGCGGCATACCACGCCGCATAGGGCGTGTTGCGGGCGAGGTGGCGGTTGAGATCGGGGGCGCCGTCGGTCCACCAGACCGGTCCGCGCTCGCCCAATCCGGTCTTGGCCGCGTCCACGGAGGCGCGCGCCGCCCTCAGTGCGTCCGCGGCGCCGGCCTCGCCGTTGCGCCCGGCCTGCTTGGCGGCCCGCACGGCGCGCCGGGCCGCCATCAGGTCTGAGACCAGAGCCGCCCGACGCTCCGGCGACAGGTTGGGATCGGCGCTGCGCCAAAGACGTCCACGAACAATGATATAGCGCCGATCCGGTGTTGGTATTGCCACGCTCATTGCAGCTTCATGCTCGTTGTAGGTGGGTTAAGTCTTACGGGTTAGACCGTGGATATCGGGTCCAGGTCACGCCATGCAGATCGCCATCGTCGATTCGAGTCGCGTCGTTCTCCAGATCATCGCCTCCCTGCTCGAACCGCGGGGCCACGCGGTTCACGCCTTCACGGATTCGACCGAGGCGCTGGATTTCGTGAAGACGACACCTGCGATCCGTGTCCTGATCACCAGCCTCGAGGTTCGGCCGCTCTCCGGGCTCGAACTGTGCTGGGCCGCGCGCCTGCTCGCGGAGGAGCGCGGGCCGCTGCACGTGATCACGATGTCGTCGGCACGCAACGTCCGCAGTCTGGCCGAAGCCCTCGACAGCGGCGCCGACGACTTCATCGAGAAGCCGCCGAGCGCCGAAGAGCTCTATGCGCGGCTGCGCGCGGCCGAGCGCCTGACCACCATGCAGGCGGAGCTGATCCGTCTCGCCGAGACGGATCCCCTGACCGGGGCCTTGAACCGGCGTGCCTTCTTCAACCGGGCCCGCATGGCGGCCAACCGCGCCGGCGAGCCCGGCGGCGTTTCGGCGATCCTCGCCGACATCGACCATTTCAAGCGCATCAACGACGCGCATGGGCACGATGTCGGGGACGCGGCGATCACGGCCGTGGCCGACCTGATCGCCCGGGAGGGGATCGGCGGCCGGCTCGGCGGCGAGGAATTCGCCCTCATCCTGCCCGAGGGCCGCCTGTCGGAGGCTGCCTCCTGCGCCGAGCGCCTCCGCGCGCGCGTGGCGGCGCTGCGGATCCCCGCGGGCGAGGATACTGTCCAGCTCACCTGCAGCTTCGGCGTCAGCACCTGGATCGAGGACGACAGTGTCGAGGGCCTGATCAAGCGCGCGGATGTCGCCCTCTATGCCGCCAAGACTGGTGGACGTAACCGAGTCGTCCAGTCTTCGGGAGCCATCGCTCCGGTTGTCGCGCATTGATCCGGACGCGCTGCCCCAATTCGACACGCCGACATTAAGCATGCCGGACCGGCGTCCCGGATCGGGACACCGATCCGGCCAATATCCCCGAAATGGCAGGAAAACGGCCAATATAAAGCTTAATATTCGCGGATTGTCACTGGAACAGTTCTTGGAACTTCGCCTTCGATCCCGGTCGTCTGTATCGAGCCGGGAGAGCGAGGTGCGAGGTTATGAGTACCGCCGTTGGCGTCTTGATTCTGGATGAACCGCAGGACCTGAGCGCGACTGTTCGCGCAACTCTGGAACACATGCCGGAATTCCACACGATCGGCGAGGCTCATCTGGAGATGGCCGATGCCGGCCCCGCGGTCGCGCTCGTCTTCCTCGACGAGATCCGGCTCGCGGACGGGATCGCCCGCCTCGTCGACCTGAAGGAGCGGCAGCCGCACCTGCGCACGCTGGTGGTCTTCGGCGCGCTGACCGCCGACGATCTCCGCGCCCTGCTGGCTGCGGGGGCCGACGCCTTCGTGGCGCGCTCCAAGGCGCCCCGCGACCTCGCGGCTGCGCTGCTCGCCCTGGCGGAGGGCTCGGATTGCCTCGTGCCGCCGGAGCAGCCCCTGGCGGAGGCGAACGAGCCGGTCGACAGTCTCGGCCTGACGCCCCGGGAGGCGGAGGTGCTGCGCTTCCTCAGCTCGGGCTTCAGCAACAAGGAGGTCGCACGGCGTCTGGCGCTCAGCGTGCGCACGGTCGAGACCCACCGGCTGAACCTCCGCCGGAAGACGCAGACCGGCCGCCTGAAGGACCTCGTGTCGCTCGCCCGCCAGCTCGGCCTGGCGCCGGTGGTGGACAACACCGATCAAGTCCGGCGGCCCACCGACCGGCGCTCGTCGGGCAACGACAGCCAGTCCCGGCATTGACCGGGACCGGGCACCTGCGCGGGACCGGTGGCCGTCTCAGGCGGCACCGACCCGCGTATCGGCACCGGCCCGCGACGGACGCTCGTCCCTTGCGCCCGACGCGGCCTTGCTCCGCGGTTTCCCCGTACGCGGACCCGTCCTGGCGTTCGGCTTGACCCGTTTGCCATGCCGCGCGGCGTCCGCGTTCACGGCGAGCCGCGCCTGGAGCAGCGCCAGCACGGCGGTCTCCTCGGATCTGAGGCTGGACAGGTCCTCGCTCAGCTCCGACTCGACGGCGTCCTTCAGGTGCAGGAGCAGCCCGCCTTCCAGATAGCAATCGAGGATCTGGGGATGGATGTAGCACTTGCGGCAGACCGTCGGCGTGTTGCCCAGGCGCCCCGCGACGCTCTCGATCGCCGTCCGGATGTTGCGCTTGGCGCCGGCATCGCTGTCGAAGCTCTCGAACGCGCGCAGGGCCAGGGCGGCCAGCACGGTCCCGGCCCAGGTCCGGAAATCCTTGGCGGTGAACTCCTGCCCGGTGATCTCGCGCAGATACGCGTTGACGTCCGACGAGGTGACGTCGCGCTGCGCGCCGTCGGCGTCGAGATACTGGAACAGCTCCTGCCCGGGCAGGTCCTGGCAGGCCTTGACGATCCGGGCGACGCGGCGGTCCTTGAGGGACACGTCCCAGGTCTTGCCGCTCTTGCCCTTGAACCGGAACGACACGGCCGAGCCCGCGATGCGGACATGCGGATCGCGCAGGGTGGTGAGCCCGTAGCTCTTGTTGGTCCGCGCATAATCGTCGTTGCCGACGCGGATCAGCGTGGTCTCGAGCAGGTGGACCACCGTGGCCAGCACCCTGTCCCGCGGCAGGCCCGGCCGCTTCATGTCGGCGTCGACCCGCTGGCGGATGGCCGGCAGGGCGTCGGCGAAGGCCATGATCCGGGAGAACTTGTCGGCCTCCCGTGCCTCACGGAAATCCGGATGGTAGCGGTACTGCTTGCGTCCCTTCGCGTCCCGGCCGGTCGCCTGGATGTGGCCGTTCCGGCGGGGGCAGATCCAGACATCCGTGTAGGCCGGGGGGATCGCGAGGGATCGGATACGGGCCAGGATCGCGCGGTCACGCACGGGGGCGCCCTTCGCGTCGAGGTAGCGGAAGCCGGTGCCGCTGCGCCTGCGCGTCAGCCCCGGGCGGCCGTCATCGACGTAGACGAGCCCGGCCTCCTCCGCCGCAGCGCGCAGGGGTCCGCCGCCCTCGACCGTCTCGACACCCGCCATCGTCCGTCCCCCCGCATACGCCGCCGGACGGCCCGCCCGGCGAGAAGGTCACCATCAACCGGCGGCGCCCGACCGCCGTTCCGCGTCTGCGCATCCGTCGCAGGCCGATCCGCCGCGGCGTGCTAGAGGGCAGCGATGATGCCCGACGCCGCCCTCGACCACGCCCCCGTCCCGATGCGCCGCCTCGTCTTCGTGGTGACCGAGGACTGGTTCTTCGCCTCGCACTTCCTGCCGATGGCGCGGGCCGCCATCGCCATGGGGCTGGCGGTGACCGTGGTCACGCGGGTGCGGGCCCACCGCGCCGCCATCGAGGCCACCGGCGCGCGAGTCGTCCCCCTGGAGGCCGAGCGGGCGAGCCTCAACCCCATGGCGGCCGGCTACGCGGCCGGGCAGCTCGCCGCGATCCTCAAGGCGCTCTCCGCCGACATCGTCCATTGCATCGCGCTTCGCGGGATCCTGATCGGCGGCACGGCGGCCGCGATGGCGGGCATCCCGGCCCGGGTCTACGCGCTGACCGGCCTGGGCCTCGTCGGGGCCCGGACCGACCGGCTCGGGCGCGCGTCGCGGCTCGCCCTGCGGACGTTGATCCGCGGCCCCCTGGCTTCCCGCCAGACCCGCTTTCTGTTCGAGAACCCGGACGATGCCCGGGCCCTCGGTCTGGATCCGCTGGAGCAGACGGTCACCGTGATCGGGGGCGCCGGTGTGGATCCCGACGCCTATTGCCCGCAGCCGCTGCCGGCCATGCCGCCGCTGACGGTGGCGATCGTCTCGCGCATGCTGTGGTCGAAGGGGATCGACGTCGCCGTGGAGGCGGTCCGTCTCGCCCGGGGGCAGGGCGCATCGGTGGACCTCGCCCTGTACGGCGCGCCGGATCCGTCGAACCGGCGCGCCATCCCCGAGGCGACGCTGCGGGCGTGGAGCCGCGACGGCGTCGCCTGGCACGGCCCCACCGAGGACGTGGCCGGCATCTGGGCCGGCCATCACGTCGCCTGCCTGCCGTCGCGGGGCGGGGAGGGGCTGCCGCGGACGCTCCTGGAGGCCGCTGCCTGCGGCCGGGCGCTGGTCGCCTCGGACGTTCCGGGCTGCCGCAGCCTCGTGCGCGATAGCGTCGAGGGCCTGCTCGTCCCGCCGGACGATGCGCCGGCCCTGGCGCAGGTCCTGGTGCGGTTGAGCCGTGATCCCGGGCTCGTCGCCGCCCTCGGCGCGGCGGCGCGGGCGCGGATCGAGGCCGGGGGTTTCACCGAGGCCGCGGTGACCGACAGCGTCCGCGCCGTCTGGCGCGACCTGCTGGAGGCCTGACCATGCGCCCGCCCGACGATCCCGCCGGCTTCATCCGCGCCAACACCCGCCTCCTGCCGGTGCCCTACACCCCCGAGATCCGGCTTCACGTCGCCGACGAGGCGACGGCTCTGTGGCAGAAGACCGAGGAGGAATTGAACGCGATCGGATTGCCGCCGCCGTTCTGGGCCTTCGCCTGGGCGGGCGGTCAGGCGCTGGCCCGCTACGTCCTCGACAACCCGGCCCTCGTGGACGGCGCGATGGCCGTGGACTTCGCGTCGGGCTCGGGCCTGGTGGCGATCGCGGCGGCCCGCGCCGGCGCGCGGCGCGTGCTTGCCAGCGACCTCGATCCGTTCGCCATGGCGGCAATCCGCCTGAACGCCGCCGCCAACGACGTGGCGGGACGGGTCGAGCCCATCTCCGACGATCTCCTGGGCACCGTGCCCGAGGCCGATCTCGTCCTGGCGGCGGATGTCTTCTACGAACGCGACCTCGCCGCCGCGGTGACCGACTGGCTCTTCCGGCTTCACGCCCGCGGCGTCACGGTGCTCATCGGCGATCCGGGCCGCACCTATCTGCCGCGCACGCGGCTCACCTGTCTGGCCTCCTACGAAGTCCCGGTCTCCCGCGACCTCGAGGATGCCGAGATCAAGTGCAGTCACGTCTGGCGGTTGGAGACATGAGAATCCACACGGATCGCGGGGCGGACCCAGGACGCGCGGCACGTATGACGGTTCTTCCGGAGCCGAAATGCGCTAGCCTCGACCGAGCCCGCCGCGCGCGTCTGGGCGCCTCGCGGCGGAAGGTTTCCCGGTGAAGATCGAGTCGAGCAGCATGCCGAGCCGTCCCCGCGTCGTCGCCTTCTCGGGGAGCGCCAAGCGGCCCTCGCGCACCCGCATTCTGGTCGAGGCGCTCGGGGCCGAACTCGGACGTCTGCGGCCGATCGATCTCGCGGTCTACGACCTTCTCGATGCCGGACCGGGCCTCGGCGCGACGCAGCGCCACGATTTGTCCGCACCGGCGGAGCGGCTGATCGCGGCGATCGAGGGGGCGGACGCCCTGATCGTCGGGACGCCCGTCTACCAGGGCGGCTATGCCGGGCTGTTCAAGCACGTGTTCGACTTCGTCGATCCGGCCCGCATGGCCGGCAAGCCGGTGGTGCTCACCGCCACGGGCGGCGGCCTGCGCCACGCGCTGGTGGTCGAGCACAGCCTGCGGCCGCTGTTCGGCTTCTTCGCGGCGCATGTGGCACCGACCTCGGTCTATGCGGGCTCGGACGATCTGGTCGACGGCCGGATCCTGGATAAGACCGTCGCGGCGCGGCTCGAAGCCGCCGCGGCGGAACTCGCGTCCCTGATCGACCTCGCGCGCCCGCCCGGTTCCGGCCCGACCAACTGACGGGTCACTCCCCGGAAACGCTGCCGACCCTAAATGTTCGAAGGGACGACGCTCACCCGCGAGGGATCATGTCAGGTTCTCCGATCACGACCGGGAAGGCCGCCCCCGTGGCGCTGCCCGCCACCTACGTCACGGCATCCGGGTTGCCACGCTACAATCCGCTGGCCCAGGCCCTGCACTGGCTGACCGCGGCCCTGGTCCTGGCGGTCCTGCCGCTCGCCTGGGTGGCGGCAAGCCTCCCGCCCGCACCGGCAAAGGGCAGTTTCTTCGTCCTGCACAAGTCGGTGGGCCTGACCATCCTGGCGATCGTCGTCGTGCGGATCGTCTGGCGGATGATCCGGCCCGCGCCGGCGGATCCCCAGGCGCCCCGGCTCCTGACCCTGATCGGGCGCATCAACCACTACCTGATGTACGCGATCTTCCTGATCATGCCGATCAGCGGGTACCTGCTGAGCGCCCTGTCGGGGCGCGACACACCGTACTTCTGGCTGTTCACGATCCCCGGGCTGCCGAAGGACGACGCGGCTCAGAAGATCGCCGACTCGATCCACCTCGTCGGGCAGTGGTTCGTCTACGCGCTGGTCCTGCTGCACATCGCCGGCACCGTCTGGCACCTCGTGATCCGCCGGGACGGCCTGCTGGAGCGGATGCTGCCGGTCCAGGACGGCCGGCGGTCGACCCGGTAACGATCACTCCACGCGGCGCAGGACGAAGGTCGTGCCGACCTCCGGATCGCGCCGCCAGCGTCCGTCGCCGCTCGGCACGAGGTCGATGCTGTGGCCGCGCTTGGCGGTGAGGGTCATCCGGCCGTCGGCGTAGCGCCAGCGGACCGGATCGAACACCTCCAGGCCGCCATCGTGGCAGCCGGGCACCAGGCGCACGCCGCCGCCGACGCCGTCGAGGGTGATCCGGCAGGTGTCGTGCTCCTGGAACCGGTCGAGGGCGTAGGTCCCCGGGGCCGGGCCGGCCGGGGCGGTCGAGGCCGGCTGCAGCGCGGCGGGCAGGGGCGGCGCCGCCTGGAGCGGGGTCGGGGTGGACGGGTCCGGTGCGACCGGTTCGGCCTCGGCGCCGGCCAGACCGCCGGGGCGCATCGCCACGATATCGAGGGGGACGAGGCTGTACTGCTCGCCGCTCTCCATCCTGGCGACCAGGCTGCGCTGGTCCGGGCGCCGGGCGAATTCGAGGACCGGACGGACGTTGCGGTCGACGAGGCGCACGGCCCCTTCGACGAACAGCCAGCCGGCGATCCCGTTCATCACCGGCAGCGCCCGCCGGCATCCGGCCGGGAAGCGCAGGCGCCGGCCGGCCTCGCCGCTGTCGAGCACGAGCGTCAACACGCAGCGGCGGTTGGTGCCGTCCCGGGACAGGTCCCAGGTCCCTGGGACTTCGCCGAGCTTCTCGGGCAGGCTGGTCGGCGCCGCGGCCGGTGCCGGCGTCTCCGCGACCGGGGGGCTCGGTTCAGGCAGGGCCGCGGGCGCGTCCTGAGCCGCCACTGGCCACGGGAGCAGGGCCAGGGCGGCCAGCAGGGCGGCCGGTGCGGACTTCACGCGTTCGGGCTCCAGGGTGTCTCGGCGACGGGCGTCAGCGGCCCCCGCCCCTCGAACCACGAGACGACGTTGTCGACGACGAGCTGGGCCATCGCGGCACGGGTGTGCTCTGAGGCCGAGCCGACATGCGGCAGCAGCACCGTGTTGTCGAGGGCGGCGAGGTCGCCCGGGACGTGGGGCTCGTTCTCGAACACGTCGAGCCCGGCGCCCAGGATGGTCCCCGCCTTGAGCGCGGCGGTCAGCGCCGCCTCGTCCACGAGGCTGCCGCGGGCGACGTTGACCAGGATCCCTTCGGGGCCGAGGGCCTCCAGCACCGCCGCATCCACCAGCCCGCGGGTGTCGGCGCCCCCCGGCGCGACCACGATCAGGATATGGACCGCATGCGCCATGCCGATCAGGCTGTCGTGATAGGTGTAGGGAACGTCCGCCTGCGGGCGGCGGCCGTGATAGTCGATGGCGACGCCGAAGCTTTCCAGGCGCCGGGCGATGGCCCGCCCGATCCGCCCGAGCCCGAGGATGCCGACGCGGCGCCCGCGCAGGGAGGCGGAGAGGGGGAACGGGGCCTTCGGCCAATGGCCGGCGCGGAGGTACCGGTCGGCCTGCGGGATCCGGCGGAGGGTGGCGATCACGAGGCCGATCGCGAGGTCTGCGACCTCGTCGGTGAGCACGTCCGGCGTGTTGGTGACGACGACGCCGCGCCGGTGCGCCGCCGCGGCGTCGACCGCGTCGTAGCCGACCCCGAAATTGGCGATGAGCTCCAGTTTCGGCAGCCGATCGATCAGGGCGGCGTCGACCGCCGCGGCGCCGCCGACGCACAGGGCGCGGATCCGCGGGCCGGTCTCGGCGAGCAGTGCCTCCGCATCCGCGGCGCCGGCGAGCCGATGGACGCCGTACCGACCCTCGAAGGCCGCTTCGACGAGCGGATGCATCTTCCGCAGGAACAGGATCTCGGCCGGCGCGTCAGGCATCGCTCACTCCCTCGTTCGGCCGTCCAGCGGAGCGGCCGGTTCCTCAATCCCGCATAGGGCCAGTGCGGGGTGGGACGCCAGCGGGCGCCCCCGCCGCCGATGACATCCGCGCCCCGGCGCCGGGCGGTCATTCGACCGGGGCGCAACTCGCCCCTTCCGAAATGCCCGCGCGATGCCTAGTAAGAACGACGCATCATCGCGAGAGCTCTGTACCGCCCCATTCTCGAAGACGAAAACCGATGACCAGCCCGCGCACCCTCTACGACAAGATTTGGGACGACCACGTCGTCGATGTCCAGCCGGACGGCTCCTGCCTCCTCTACATCGACCGCCACCTCGTTCACGAAGTGACGAGCCCGCAGGCCTTCGAGGGGCTGCGCGTCGCCGGCCGCAAGGTGCGCCATCCGGAAAAGACGCTGGCGGTGGTCGACCACAACGTCCAGACCTCCGACCGGTCGAAGGGCATCGACGATCCCGAGAGCCTGACCCAGCTCGATGCGCTGGCCGAGAACGTGCGCGATTTCGGCATCGAGTTCTACGACGCCTTCGACCGGCGCCAGGGCATCGTCCACATCATCGGCCCCGAGCAGGGTTTCACGCTGCCCGGCCAGACCATCGTGTGCGGCGATTCCCACACCTCGACCCACGGCGCCTTCGGGGCGCTGGCGCACGGCATCGGCACCTCGGAGGTCGAGCACGTGCTCGCCACCCAGACGCTGGTGCAGCGCAAGGCCAAGAACATGCGCGTCACCGTCGACGGCACCCTGCCGCCGGGGGTCACCGCCAAGGACATCATCCTGGCGATCATCGGCGAGATCGGTACGGCCGGCGGCACCGGCCACGTGATCGAGTATGCCGGCGAGGCGATCCGCGCCCTCTCGATGGAGGGGCGGATGACGATCTGCAACATGTCGATCGAGGGCGGCGCCCGGGCCGGCATGGTTGCGCCGGACCCGACGACCTTCGCCTACGTGAAGGACCGCCCGAAGGCACCGAAGGGCGCGGCCTTCGACGCGGCGTGCCGCTACTGGAAGAGCCTCGTCACCGACCCGGGCGCCTTCTTCGACCGCGAGGTCCGCCTCAACGCCGCCAACCTGCCGCCGCTGGTCAGCTGGGGGACGAGCCCGGAGGACGTGATCTCGATTCAGGGCCGCGTTCCGGATCCGGCCGAGATCGCCGACGAGAACAAGCGGCAGTCGAAGGAGAAGGCCCTGGCCTATATGGGCCTGACGCCGGGCACCCGGATCACCGACATCACCCTGGATCGGATCTTCATCGGCTCCTGCACGAACGGGCGGATCGAGGATCTGCGCGAGGTCGCGCGGGTGGTCGGCGACCGCAAGGTGCATGAGGGCGTTTCGGCGATGATCGTCCCGGGCTCCGGGCTGGTGAAGGCGCAGGCCGAGGCCGAGGGTCTCGACCGGATCCTGAAGGCGGCGGGCTTCGACTGGCGCGAGCCGGGCTGCTCCATGTGCCTCGGCATGAACCCGGACAAGCTGCGGCCCGGCGAGCGCTGCGCCTCGACCTCGAACCGCAACTTCGAGGGCCGGCAGGGCCCGCGCGGGCGCACGCACCTGGTCTCGCCCGCCATGGCGGCGGCCGCCGCGGTGGCCGGCCGCTTCGTCGACATCCGGGAGTGGCCGCAGCGCTGAAATCCCGATTGACGGCGGCGGTTCCCTTGCCTAAACGAAGCCGTCGCCGGCCGATGGCCGACGACATGCCCAGGTGGCGGAATTGGTAGACGCGCTGGTTTCAGGTACCAGTCTCGCGAGAGGTGAAGGTTCGAGTCCTTTCCTGGGCACCAATCGACTGACAGCAGCCCGCCAAATCGTTGGCGGGCTTTGTTGTTTTCCGGGTTGGCGAACCGGGGCCGCGCGGAACGCCCCGTCACGGGGTCCGGACCGGAAGCCCGGCGTCCACCGCCAGCCAGAGCCCGTCCGAGGCGGACTCGATCCTGAACAGGCGCAGGGCGCGGAACGACCAGCCCGGCGAGACGGACCCGTCCCGCAGGTCGAAGGAGGCGCGATGCCTCGGGCAGAGCAGCCGTCCGCCGACGTACCGGCCGAGGGACAGGTCGGCCCCCTCGTGCGGGCAGGCCCGCTCAGCGGCCACGATCCGGCCGCCCGCCTGGACGAGCAGCAGGCTGTGGCCACCCACGGTGATCGGCATCAGGGGGCGATCGCCGAGACGATCGTCCGGGCCCAGGCGGATCCACCCCGGCCGGCCCGTCTTAGCCACCGAGATAGGCGTCCCGCACATGCGGATCGGCGATGAGGGCTTGCCCGGTCCCTTCGAGCACGATGCGGCCGGTCTCGAGGAGATAGGCGTAGTCGCAGAGTTCGAGGGCCGCGAAGGCGTTCTGCTCGACGAGGAGCACGGTCGTGCCGGCGTCGCGGATCGCCCGGATCACCGCGAACATCCGCTCGACGATGTTGGGGGCGAGACCGAGGGAGGGCTCGTCGAACAGGACGAGCTTCGGACGCCCCATCAGCGCGCGGCCGATCGCCAGCATCTGCTGCTCGCCGCCCGACAGGGTGCCGGCCGCCTGGTCGCGGCGCTCGGCGAGGCGGGGAAACTCGCCGTAGATGCGCTCCAGGTCGACCGCGATCCCGGCCCGGTCGCGGCGCAGATAGGCACCCATGGCGAGGTTCTCGGAGACGGTCATCTGCGGGAAGACGCGCCGGCCCTCCGGGCAATGGGCGATGCCGGCGGCGAGGATCCGGCGGGGCTCCGCCCCCCCGATGTCGCGCCCGGCGAACCGGATCGCGCCGGCGCGCGGCGACACCAGGCCGGAGATCGCCCGGAGCGTCGTGGATTTGCCGGCGCCGTTCGCCCCGACGAGGGCCACCAGCTGGCCCTCGCGCACGTCGATCGTGAGACCCTTCAGGGCGGTGACGTGGCCGTAGCCGCAGACGAGGTCGCGGATCTCAAGCATCGGCCGCCTCAAGCACCGCGGCGGCGGCCTGCCGGGCCGCGCTGCCCTGGCCGAGATAGGCCTCGATCACCGCGGGGTCGGCGCGGATCCGGTCCGGCGGCCCTTCGGCGATGAGGCGGCCGTAGTTCAGGACGACGATGCGGTCGGAGACCTCCATCACCATCGGCATGTCGTGCTCGACCAGCAGGATGGTGATGCCGCGCCCCCGGATCTGCTCGATCAGCCGCACGAACACCCGCGTCTCCGAGGCGTTCATTCCCGAGACCGGCTCGTCGAGGAGGAGCATGGTCGGGTCCGTGGCGAGCGCCAGCGCCACCCCGACGAGGCGCTGTTCCCCATAGGCCAGGGCGCCGGCCTTCTCCCGCGCCCTGTCGGCGATCCCGACCCAGTCGAGCAGCGCTTCGGCGCGGTCGCGCAGGGCGCGCTCGCCGGCACCCGAACGGCCGAGCAGCGCGTCGCGGAACGACGTGCGGCTCATCGGGGCCCCCCGGCGGTGGAGGCCGATCATCACGTTGTCGAGCACCGTGTCGTCCGGGAACACGCTGGTGCGCTGGAAGGTGCGGGCCAGGCCGAGGCGCGTGATCGCGTGGGGCGCCAGCCCGTCCAGGCAGGTGCCACGGAAGCGGACCGCGCCCTGGCTGGGCTTGAGGAAGCCGGTCATGACGTTGAAGGCGGTGGTCTTGCCGGCCCCGTTCGGGCCGATCAGGCTGACGATCTCGCCGTCCTGGACGTCGAAATGCAGGTCCGCGATGGCGACGAGGCCGCCGAAGCGGACACCGACATGCTCGACCGAGAGAATCGCGCTCATCGCTGCACCGCCGGACTGGCCTCCAGGACGGGGACGGTCGGCGCCGATCGACGGCCGAGCAGGCCCGACAGCCCCGGCACGATGCCCCGCGGCATCACGAACAGGATCACGATCAGCACGAGGCCGTAGACGATCCACTGGGCCTCGGGTGCCATGACCGGGCGCAGCGCCACCGGCAGCAGGCCGAAGATCAGGCCGCCCACGATCGGGCCCAACAGGGTGCCCTTGCCGCCGGCCACCACCATGATGACCATGCTGACCGTGGTGGCGAACAGGAACACGTCGGGGTCGATGATGCGCAGGTAATGGGCGTAGAGGCTGCCCGCGGCGCCGGCCATCGCGGCCGAGATCACCGCCGCCACCGTCAGGGTGCGGGTGGCGTTGATGCCCACCGAGAGCGCCAGCGGCTCGTTCTCCTTGAGACCGCGCATCGCCCGGCCGAACTGCGAGCCGACGAGCCGGGCGATCACGGCGTAGCAGAGCGTGCCGACCGCTAGCACGAGGTAGTAGTTCTGCAGCTTGGTCTTCAGGGTCCACATCCCGAGGCTGGGCAGGCCGAGGGTGATCGCCGGGATGTTGGTGAGCGCCAGCGGCCCCTGGGTCAGCTCCACCCAATTGAGGGCCACGAGCCGCACGACCTCGGCGAAGGAGATCGTCACGATCACGAAGAAGGCGCCGCGCACCCGGAAGGAGAGCCGCCCGATCAGGTAGCCGCAGCTCCCCGCCGCGACCGTCGCCAGCAGGAACCCGACCGCCGCCGGCCAGGGTGTGTGCACCACCCGGAGGCCGAAGCCGATCTCGACATCGAAGCCGAGGCTCGTGAGCGCGCTGACATAGGCGCCGATGCCGAAAAAGGCGATGTGGCCGAGGCTGAGCTGCCCGGTATAGCCGAGGAGCAGGTTCAGGCTCATCGCGCCGATGGTCAGGATGCCCGTCACGATCAGCGCGTTGAGCAGGTAGGGATTGGGGCCGAGCGCCAGCGGCAGGACGACGAGGCCGGCGAGCAGCGCGAGGGGAAGGAACCGGCTCATCCGATCCGCTCCGCACGCGCGAACAGTCCGGTGGGCTTGCACAGCAGGACCGTGATGATGATCAGGAAGCCCATCGCGTCCCGGTAACCGGAGGAGGCGTAGCCGGCGCCGAACTCCTCCGCGAGCGCCAGGATGAAACCGCCGATGGCCGCGCCGGTGACGTTGCCGAGGCCGCCGAGGATGACGATGGCGAAGGCCTTGAGCTCGGCGAGCCCGCCCATCTGCGGGAATACCACGTAGACCGGGCCCAGCAGGGCACCCGCCGCCGCCGCGAGCGAGGAGCCGAGGGCGAAGGTGGCGGTGTAGATCCGCCGGACGTCGACGCCCATCAGCGCCGCCGTGTCGGCATCCTGGAAGGCGGCGCGCATGGCGAGCCCGAGCTTGGTCCGGTTGATCAGCGCGTAGGACAGCGCGATCAGGGCGAGCGCCGCCCCGAGCACGAACAGCCGCAGCCAGGAGAGCGAGACCGGGCCGATCTGGAGCGGTGCCTCCGGAAAGGGCGAGGGGATCGCCTTGGCGACGCCGCCGAAGGTCCAGAGCGTGCCCGATTGCAGGATGATGCCGGCGGCGATCATCACCAGCATGGTGGTGTCGATATCCGAGCCCCGGAACGGGCGCAGCAGCAGCAATTCGATGGCGGCCCCGAGGAGGAGCCCGCCCAGGATCGCCACCGGCAGCGCCAGGAAGAAGTTCAGCCCGAGCCCGGCGACGGCCAAGTACATGACGTAGGCGCCGACCGTGTAGAGCGCGCCGTGGGTGAAGTTCACCACGTTCATGATCCCGAAGATCAGCGTCAGGCCGATCCCCAGCAGGGCATAGGTGCCGCCGAGGATCAGCGCGTTGGCGAGGTGCTGGATCAGTTCGTCCACGGGCCTCTCCTGGCGGGTTGCGGGCCGAATGTCCGGCGCCGCGGCGAGCATCTCTCCCCGCGGGGGGCTACCGATTCACTTGTCGTGCCTGGGATCATCGCCCGGTCGACCGGTGTGGCCGGCCAAAGCCGCTACGCGCCCTCCCTACCCTCACTGCGGGGGAGGGAAGGCGCTCGGGGCCGGTCGTTGCTCCGATCCGGCAGCGATGTGTGAATCCAGTGTGGGGAGCGAGCATGGGCTGCCCCTACAGGGTCGGCACGATCACCTTCCCGTCCTTGATCTCGATCAGATAGACGTCGGGCTTGCTCTGCCCGCTTTCCTTGCCGGCGGGACCGGCTTTTGCGAAGCGGATCGGCCCGTTGAGCCCGACGAAGTCGACGGACCAGAACGCCTTGGCGATCGCGGCTGGATCGGTCGAGCCCGCCGTTTCGATGGCGTGCGCGATGGCGCGGATGCCGTCGTAGCCGCGGAAGCTCTCGGTGACGCCGGCGAATTCGAAGCCGCGCTTCTTCCAGGCGTCGATGAACGCCGCTGTGGCCTTCGGGTCCGACGTCCTGTCGGGCGACCAGGGCAGGAATGTCGTCAGGTGCATCGTGCCGTCGGCGGCGGCACCGGCCTGGGCGATGATCTGGTCCGGATTCTGGGAACCGCCCGTGGTGATCACCCGCTTTTTCAGGCCGAGCGCCGCCATCTGCTTGAACAGCAGCACCAGCTGATCCACCGAACTCGTGATCATGATCGTGTCGGAATCCGAGGCCTTCAGCTTGGACAGCTGGGCGCTCATGTCCTGGGCGCCCTGGTCCATGGTCTCGACGAGGCCGACCGTGACGCCCTTGTCCTTGAGCATCTTGCCGAAATCGGTCGCTGCGCCGCGGCCGAAATCGTTGTTGAGGACCAGGAAGTCGACCTTCTTCAGGCCGAGGCGGCCGACCATCGGCGCGAAGGTCTCGGCCTCCAGGGACGAGGGCGGCGAGATCCGGAACACGTAGGGATTGCCCGACGTCGTGATCTTGCCGGACGAGGAGGTCTCGACCAGCATCGGCGTCTCGTAATCCATGAGCTTCGGCATGACGGCGAGCGTCAGGCTGGAGCCCCAGGCCCCCATCATCACCGGGGTCTTGTCGCTGGTGATCAGCTTCTCGGCGACGGCGGCGGCCTCGGTCGGGTTGCTCTTGTTGTCCTCGATCACGAGTTCGATGGTCTTGCCGAGGACGCCGCCCTTGGCGTTGATCTCGTCGGCGGCGATCTTGGCGCCGTTCACCACGTAGGTGCCCGAAGCCGCGAACGGCCCGGTCAGGGGCTCGTTGACGCCGATGCGGATCGCGTCCGCTTGGGCGCCCGTCGCCGTGAGCACCAGCAGGATCGCGGTCGTGAGGGTGAACCGGCCAGGCATGCTCGTGTCTCCGGGGTGGGTGGGAAGCGGCGGGGGATCAGGCGCGGCCGAGCCACGCCGCCAGGCGCGCGCGGACGAGGCCGAGGAGCAGGCGGAGGGGATTGAGCCCGGTGGAGGCCGGGGCGGCGGTGCCCGAGAGCCGGGCATCGAGGTTGCGGGAGAAGTCCGCGGCGATGCGGCCGGCGAGGTCGCGCACGAGGCCGGGGCGGCCGAACTGCGCCAGCGGCCCGGTCAGGGTGTAGCCGACCTCGAGCTCGACCCGGGCGGTGTCCGGCGTCGGCCCGGCCTCGACACGATACCGGATCCGGCCCTCGGTGGCCGAGCGGCCGCCCGCGTCGCTGCCGGCGCCGTGGACCGAGCCGCTCCGCGCCGCCGCGTCCCACGCGATGCGGGCGCGACCCCGGAAGGTCGCGGCGATCGGCCCGATCCGCACCTGCAGGCCGCCCTCGACCGTGTCAGGGGTCGGCCGGGCCGTCAGAACGGCGCCCGGCAGACAGGCGGCGACCGCCTCGATGTCGCCCAGGAGCGCGAAGACGGCCTCGGGCGGATGGGCGAGGTCGAGGCCCTGCGCGAAGCTGTGGGCCGGCACGAAGGATGCGGTGAGATCCGCCACCGCGGCAGGGGTGACCGGGGTGACGGGGGCTGCTGCCGGATGCAGGGGCGCGACGATGGTCTCGCCGATCCGGGCCCCGACCGGGCCGAGGGCACGGGCCGCGCCGGTCTCCGGGCCGATGCCGCGCCCGCGCCGTTCCCCGATCACCGCCATCACCGCCCGGACGATCCCGGCATAGCCGGTGCAGCGGCAGAGATTGCCCGAGAGGCCGACGCGGATCCGCCGCTCGTCGGCCTCCGGCAGTCGCAGGACCAGATCGCGGGCGGCGATCAGCATGCCGGGGGTGCAATAGCCGCACTGGAGGGCGTGCGCGCGGTTGAAGGCGGCCCGCAGCTCGCCCGCGATCTCGTCCGTATCCAGCCCCTCGATCGTGGTGATCGAGGCGCCGGCGCAGGCCCCCGCGAAGGTCAGGCAGGCCCGCGCCGGCTCGCCGTCGAGCAGGACCGTGCAGGCGCCGCAGACGCCGTGCTCGCAGCCGAGATGGGTGCCGGTGAGATCCAGCCCGTCGCGGAGCAGGTCGCCGAGATGGCTGCGCGGCTCGGCCTCCACCCGCAGGGCACGGCCGTTGACCGTCAGGGGCAGCACCAGACGGCCGGACCGCGGTTCCGCGAGGGCGGCGCTCATGCGGCCTCCGGAAGGTGAACGGGGGCGGGCTCGGCCGCCTGCGCGACCGCGCGGGCCAGCACCGTCACGTGGATGTGGCGCTCGACCGCGTCCGCCATGCCGGCGGCGCGCAGGACCGCGTCCGCCGCAGCAGCATCGAACCTTTCCGCGAAATCGGTGCCGATGCGGCCGCCGAAGAGCGGGCGGGCGTCGGCGAGCAGCACGGGCGGCCCCTCGACCGCCCCGATCACCGCCCGTCCCCGTCCCGCGCCGGTTTCGAGGCGCACGGCGCCGATGGCGTGGGCGAACTCGCCGATCTTCGCGCAGTGTTTGACGTAGCCCCAGGCCGCGCCCACGGGCAGGGCGGGGATCCGCACGGCGACCAGGATCTCGCCAGGACCGAGGGCGACCGTGAGCGGTCCGGTGACGAAGCGCTCCACCGGGAGGGTCCGACGGCCGTCCGGGCCCGCGAGTTCGACCTCGGCACCGAGGGCGGTCAGGGCGCTCACCCAGTCGGCGGCCGGGTCGGCGTGGACCAGGCTCCCGCCGATCGTGCCGCGGTTGCGCACCGGCCGGTAGGCGATCGCGGCGGCGACACGCCGGAGGGCACCCCGCGTGAGGTCGGGCACGCGGCCGTCCTCGATATCGGCATGGGTCACGCAGGCCCCGAGCACGAGTGTGTCGCCCTCGACTCGCGCGATGCGGAACTCGGGCACGCCGGTGATGTCGAGGATCAGGTCCGGCTCGACCAGGCGCAGGTTCAGCATCGGTCCGAGGGATTGGGCCCCCGCGATCAGCTTCACGTTGCCGGGGGCCCCGGCGAGGCGCGCCAGGAGCGCGGCGAGGCCGCCCGGGCGCTCCCAGGCGAAGGGGGCGGGCTTCATGCGGCCTCCCGGGCGGTTTCCGCCGTTGGCCGGGCGGCGAGCACCGCCTCCACGATCCGCCGCGGGGTGAGGGGTGAGTGCAGCAGCTCGACGCCCAGGGGCGCGAGCGCGTCGTTGATGGCGTTGGCCAACGCCGCCGGGGGCGCGATGGCGCCACCCTCGCCGATGCCCTTCTGGCCGAACCGCGTGTAGGGGGAGGGGGTCTCCATATGGTCGATGCGGGCCATCGGCACGTCGGCGGCACCGGGGAGCAGATAATCAGCGAAGGTCGAGGCGAGGGGCTGGCCGCGGCTGTCGAACCGCATCTCCTCGAACAGCGCCGTTCCGATCCCCTGCGCGAGGCCGCCGTAGATCTGGCCGTCCACCACCAGGGGATTCACCAGCGTGCCACCGTCCTCGACGATGACGTAATCGAGGATCTCCACAGCGCCGAGATCGGGATCGACCGCCACCACGACCGCGTGGGCCGCGTAGGAGAAGGTGCCGGAATCCCGCACCGGCTTGTAGCCGGCGGTGACTTCGAGGCCGCCGGGATCGGTATCGGGGGCGAGGTCCTGCGGGCGCCGGTACCAAGTCCGGGCGATAGCCTCCAGGGCGATGTCGCCGGAGGGCCCGATCACGTGGCCGCCCGCGAAGCGGCATTCCTCGGGGCGTGCCTGGAGCAGGTGGGCGCCGATCCGGACGGCGCGGTCGCGCAGCACCTCGCAGGCCGCCGCCACCGCGCCGCCCGCCATGACCATGACCCGCGAGCCCCAGGAACCGGTGGAATAGGGCGTCATCGCCGTGTCGCCGTGGACGAGGCGGGTGCGCGCGACCGGGATGCCGAGGATCTCGTGGGCGACCTGGGCCAGCGTCGTCTCCAGGCCCTGGCCGTGGGAATGCGCGCCGATCCGCAATTCCAGGCCGCCATCCGGGGTCAGGCGGGCGCTGGCCTGCTCGTGGCCGGGGACCATCGGGATGCCCCAGCCGGAATAGACCGAGGTGCCGTGCGCGGCCTGCTCGCAGTAGACCGAGAGCCCGAGGCCGATCCGGCGCCCATCCGGCTCAGACCCCCGCTGCCGGGCCCGGACCGCGTCGACATCGATCGCCGTCAGCGCCCGGGCGAGCGCCCCCGGGTAGTCGCCGCTGTCGAAATGCTTCTTCGTGATGTTTTCGAACGGCATCTGCTCCGGCCGCACGAGGTTCTTCTCGCGCACCGCCTCGGGCGGGATCCCGGCGGCGCGGGCGACGGCATCGAGCACGAGTTCCAGGGCGAAGCAGACGCCGGTGCGGGCGACGCCCCGATACGGCAGGATCGGGCACTTGTTGGTCGCGACAGACCACGTGCGGCAGCGATAGGAAGGGAAGTCGTAGGGACCGGGCAGGATGCTGGCGACCTGCGCCGCCTCCAGGCAGGCCGAGAACGGGTAGGCCGAGTAGGCGCCGGAATCGACCGTGGCCTCGCAATCAATGCCGCGGAGCCGGCCGTCCCGCTCCGCGTAGGCGGTGATGCGGTAATGGTGCTCGCGGCAATTGGCGTTGGCGGTCAGATGCTCGCGCCGGTCCTCCAGCCAGCGGACCGGATGGCCGCGGCGCAGGGTCAGCCAGGCGAGCGCCACGTCCTCGGCGAGCAGGATCGCCTTGTAGCCGAAGCCGCCGCCGACATCCGGCGACACGATGCGGATGCGGCCCTGCTCGATGCCGAGGCATTCCGAGAGGCCGTTGCGCACGATGTGGGGCATCTGGGTCGCGGTGTGGACGACGAGCTGGTCGAGGCGGTGATCGAGCTGCACCACGGTGCCGCGGCCCTCGATCGGCGCCATGCACTGGCGCCCCGTCGAGATGGTGCGGCTGACCTGGATCGGCGCGTCGAGGGCGGCCTCGATGCCGATATCGACCAGGGTCTCCAGGAAGACGTTGTCGCCCCAATGCTCGTGGACGAGGGCGGAGCCTGGTTCGCGGGCGGCCAGCATGTCGTGGATGGCGGGCAGCTCCTCCAGGTCGAGCACCACGGCGGCGGCGATGTCCTCGGCCTCGGCGCGGGTCGCGGCGACGCACATCGCGACCAGCTCGCCGACCTGCCGGACCTTGCTGGTGGCGAGCACCGGCTGCTCGGAGGCCTTGAAGCCGGGCAGCCCCGAAACGGCACGGATCGGCAGCACGCCGTCGAGGTCGGCGGCGGTGAACACCCGGTCGCGATAGGCGTCCGGCACGTGGATGGCGCGGATGCGGGCGTGGGCGAGGGGGCTGCGCACGAAGGCGACGTCCTGCAGCCCGGGCAGGCGAATGTCGCCGACATACTGGCCGCGGCCGCGCATTAGGCGGTCGTCTTCCTTGCGGGGCAGAGCGACCCCCACGCCCTCGCGGCTCATCGGGCGCCTCCGAGCAGGTCCTGCGCCGCGCGGACCAGGATTCCGTCCGGCCGGCGGAACCCGTCGAGGATCGAGAAATGGTCGGCGCCCGGCACCGGCAGCAGGGCGCCCGAGGCATGGGCGGCGCTGCGCAGGGCGTGGAGGTTGCGGGCATCGTGGACGAGGGCGGGGAGCTCGCGGCTGCCGTAGGCCAGCGTCATCGGCTTGGCCGCGACGGGCAGGCGGAGGGGTGACAGGGTCTCGATCTCGGCATCGGTCAGGCCGAGCTTCTCGTTCAGGTAGGTCTCGCGGATCGGCGCGAGGTCGTAGACGCCGGAGATCGCCAGGGCCGCCGTCACCGCGGGATGCCCGAGATGGAGGGCGGCGAGCTGCGCCCCCGCGGACCAGCCGGCCAGGACGATCGGTCCGCCGATTCCGTGGGCGGTCCCATGCCCGGCGAGCCAATCCAGGGCGGCCCCGATCTCGGCGGAAATCCCGGCGAGGCTGGCCTCGGGCGCCAGGGTGTAGCCCGGCATCGCCACCGACCAGCCGGCCCGGTTGAGGCCCTCAGCGAAGCAGGCGAAATCGGCCCGCGCGTTCCGCTGCCAGTAGCCGCCATGGACGAAGACCAGGCAGGGCGCCTGTGCGTCCGCCGCCGGGTAGAGGTCGAAGGCCGTGCGGGCGCCTGCCGCGTAGGGGAGGTCGAGGCCGGCCGGGTGCGCGGCGCGGTACGTCGCCGAGGCGGCGTTGCGCGCTGCGACCTGGGCCGCGGCGTCGGCCACGGCCGCGTTGTTGTCGTAGCAAGCGCCCCGGGCCGCGGGGTCCAGGCCGGCCCAGCGGTGGCGGGGATCCGGCGGTGTCGGGTCGTCGAGGACGAAGGCGGGCATCGGCGCCATCTCAGGCCGCGATCGCCTGCGGCAGGATCGGCGAATCGGCCTCGAAGCGCGTCCCCGCGCGCAGGCAGAAGGCGGGGCGCAACAGGCGCTCGGCGATGACCCGCGTATCCTCGTTGTCGCGCAGCAGGAAGCGGCCGCGCTCGTCGTGCAGCACCGAGATATCGGCCGCGTAGCCGACCTTCAGGGCGCCGATGCTGTCGCTCAGGCCCAGCATCTCGGCCGGGTGCGACGTCACCATCGGCACCACGTCCTCCAGCGGGATGCCCAGCGCCATCATCGAGCTCATCGCCTGGGTGAGGCTGAACCGGGCCTGCCCGAGGAAGGGATGATTCTCGTCGTCGTGATGCTCGTCCGGGGTGCCGGCGGGCTGGGGGACCTCGGTGTTGTAGCCGTGCATGTCGGCGCCCAGCGTGTAGGGGATCACGCCCGCCGGCAGGGACGCCCGGGCCACGCGGTAGGAGAAGTGGCTGCCGTGGCCGACATCAACCTTCAGCCCGGCCTCCATCGCCCGGCGGATGATGTGGTGGACCTCGCCCTGCTCGTTGATGAAGCCGCCCGGATGCCGGGTGAACGGATGAGCCAGCACGTCCCCCGGCCGCAGCAGGGGGATCACCCGCTCGACGATGGTGTCGGCATCCTCGCCGTTGGCGCCCGACTCCGGCAGGCCCCAGAGCTGGCCGAAATGCACGTAGAGCGGCAGGGCGGAGCGCCGGCTGATCTCGGCCGCCATCTCCATGACCTTGATGCCCCAGCGGGCGAAACCGCCGATCTCGGCATGGCCCTTGATGCCGCGCACGAGGTCGCGGTTCTCGGTGGCCGACTTCACCGTGGCGTCGATATCGACGCCGTCCGGGCTGTAGAGGTTCGGGTAGAAATGCCCCTCCAGGCCGCCGACGAGGTAGGCCGACAGGAAGGCCAGCACCCGCGTCTCGGACCGCTCGGCGATGAAATGGCGGAAGCCCGGAAGGGTCATGCAGGAGGGGCCGCCTTGGTCCACCACCGTGGTAACGCCCGAGCGCACGCCGACCATGTCGGGATTCAGGCCGAAGCGCCCGGTGACGTACTGATAGACGTGGGCATGGGTGTCGATCATGCCGGGCAGGACGAGCTTGCCGGCGACGTCGACCACCGCGGCCGCGGACGACGGCAGGATGGTTTCCGCCACGGCGGCGATGCGCCCATCCTGCACCGCAACGTCGCGGATCCCGTCGAGGCCGGAGGCCGGGCAGATGACGCGCCCGCCTCTCAGAACCAGATCGTAGCGGCGATTGTCCATCTCGACCTCGTGATCCTGGCCCGCCCGTTTCGGCATCGCGCTTGCCAAAAGCGAAGCATGCTTCGTATTTCGATAAGCACAGGGCGTGCCAAGTTTGGAACGGTTCGGTGGAGACGGTTCGATGGTTGAGGGTCTGCACGTCGGCGGCGCGGAGGGGGCAACGGGGGTGGACGCATCCGCGGCAGCGCAGCGTTGGCCACTGGTCGAGCGGCCGGGCTTCCTCGCCCGCCGTCTGCACCAGATCCACGTCAGCCTGTTCGCCGAGCGCTGTGCCGCATTCCGCATCACCCCGCTGCAGTACAGCCTGCTCTCGATCCTGCAGGATCTTGAGGAGGCCGATCAGACCACGCTCGCGAACGCGGTCGCCCTCGACCGGACGACGACGACCGGTGCCCTCAAGCGACTGGCGGCGCGCGGCCTGGTCAGCCGGGCGCCGTCGCCCCTGGATCGGCGCGCGCAGGTCTGTCGCCTGACCGCCGAGGGGGCGGCGCTCCACAGGGCGATGGAGCCGGCGGCGCGGGCGGCACACGCCCTAACCGTTCAGGCGCTCACGCCGGCGGAGCAGGACGTCCTCTCCGGGCTCCTGCGCCGCGTGATCGAGGGCCACGCGCACCGCAGGGGGCAGACCGACATCGCATGAGGACGTCCCGCCCGCGCGAGGCGCAGGGCGGGACCATCGCGGCCCCCCGCACCGGATCCTCGAAGAACTCCGGAGCGGCGGCCGCCGAAGCCTGCATGGGTCGCGATCGATCTCCCGACGTCAGGTGTTGTCGCCGCGGATCGCCGCGAGGACGGCGTCGGTGACCTGCCGCGTGGTGGCGGTGCCGCCGAGGTCGGGGGTGTGCAGGGTCGGGTCCGCCGTCACCCGCTCGACCGCGCGCATCAACCGGTCGGCGGCGGGTTTCTCGCCGAGATGCTCCAGCATCTGGCAGGCCGTCCAGAAGGTCGCGACCGGGTTGGCGATGCCCTTGCCGGCGATGTCGAAGGCCGAGCCGTGGATCGGCTCGAACATCGACGGGAAGGTGCGCTCGGGATTGATGTTCGCCGTGGGGGCGATGCCGAGCGAGCCCGCCAGCGCCGCCGCGAGGTCCGACAGGATGTCGGCATGCAGGTTCGTCGCCACGATGGTGTCGAGGGTCCCGGGCTTCATCACCATCCGCATGGTCATGGCGTCGACCAGCATCTTGTCCCAGGCCACGTCGGGGAAGTCCCGGGCGACCTCGGCGGCGATCTCGTCCCACATCACCATGGCGTGGCGCTGCGCGTTCGACTTCGTCACCACGGTGAGCAGCTTGCGCGGACGGGAGCGGGCGAGATGGAACGCGTAGCGGATGATCCGGTCGACGCCCGAGCGGGTCATCATCGAGACGTCGGTGGCGACCTCGTTGGGATGGCCCTGATGGACCCGTCCGCCGACGCCGGCATACTCGCCCTCCGAGTTCTCCCGCACGATCACCCAGTCGAGTTCCGGACCCGAGACGTGGCGCAGGGGACTGGTGATGCCCGGCAGGATCCGGGTCGGACGGACATTGGCGTACTGGTCGAACGGTTGGCAGATCGCCAGCCGCAGGCCCCAGAGGGTGATGTGGTCGGGCACGTCCGGCGCGCCCACCGCGCCGAAGAAGATCGCGTCGTGGTTCCGGATCCGATCGCGGCCGTCGGCCGGCATCATGACGCCGTGCGTCTTGTAGTAGTCCGAGCCCCAGTCGAAGTGGTCGAACGTGAAGGCGAAGCTGCCCGCCTTCTCGGCCAGGGCGTCGAGCACTTCGATGCCGGCGGCGATGACCTCGACGCCGATGCCGTCCGCCGGGATGGCCGCGATGGTGTAGGTCTTCATGAGGGATCTCCGAGGATCGGGCTGCGGCGCGGGGCCACGCTGGCGGCCGGGCGACGGCGACCGTCCGCGTCGCTGATATGCAATTGCCCTGGTGTCCGGCGAGGGCAGCCGCGCGCGGATGTAACGACTTACCGGATCGGCAGGGTGCCTGGGCGGCGCGCCGCCCCGGGGAGGCGGCGCCAACGCCGTTTGCGTCCGAATGACCGGCGCGGATCGGGCTGGGAGCGTTCGACGTCCCGCCGGACCACGCGCGGCCCCTGGGTGGCGCCGATCGCCACCAGGGCCGCCACGCCGATGAGTGCGACCAGCGTCGCACCCCAGAACCAGTTCTCGAACATCGCGCACGCCCCGGCCGAAGATTTTCCTCTTTTACTTATCAAACCATAGGCAATTGAGGCAGAAAGCGGCCGTTTCTCGCTTTCCTGGTCTCACGCCGGAAAATGCTGGGGTCGCGTGTGGATATCGGGGCCGCGCGCGTCCCGATTCGGTGCCGCCCCGCCGAGGATCCCGACGCCCGTCGGAACAGGAGCGCCCGCAGCGGACCCGCGGGAAGCGGGGATGGCGGACCGGGACGCGGCGGGTCGAACGCGGCCGGTCGCACCTGGGCGCTCCGCCCGCCGGCAGCCCTCACGAACCCAACCCAAACCGGGCCGTTGGATATAAAGGCGGCAGGCAGACCACCGATTGTGCATCCGCGCCTGAAATTCTAGATACATTTCGAAATATTTCTAGATTTTGCCGGCTACTACTGTTTCTGGATCGGTATTTCGTGGCCCAAAGAGCACATGCGCCGCGAACAATAGCTTCGGTTACCCAAATTGTATTGTTCCCACCCGGCGGCCTGCGCATGATGATCGCGCAGTCGGGCAACGCCCAGCGCGGGTCCGGATCGTCCGGCCGCCCGAGACGCGGGCCGAACGCATGGAACGCGGCAAGATCCGGTCAACCGGGCACGTCCGCATCATTGGGTCTCGAAGCTTTGGAGATATCTATGAAGCTCTTGAAGAGCTCGCTGCTCGGGTCTGCCGCCGCATTCGCGGCGGTAGGTGCCGCGCACGCCGCCGACCTGCCGGTCAAGAAGGCGGTGCCGGTCGAGTACGTCCGAGTCTGTAACGCCTACGGCGCCGGCTTCTTCTACATCCCGGGCACCGATACCTGCCTGCGCGTCTCGGGCCGCGCCCGGTTCGAGGGTGGCTACCAGACCAGCTACACCCGCCAGGCCGGCACCAACGCCGGCGACACGTCGGGCTACCAGGGCCGGATGCGCATCAACCTCGATGCCCGCACCCAGACCGCCTACGGCACCCTGCGTGCCTTCGTGCGCTTGGACGCCGGCGCCCGCACCGGCTATTCCGGCGTCGGCCAGTCCGGTACCCAGCAGCGCATCGGCCAGGCCTATGCCGGCATCGGCACCGACAGCTTCGGCCGCGACTCGCAATTCGTCAACGTCGACAAGGCGTTCATCCAGTTCGCCGGAATGACCGCCGGTCGCGCGTCATCGTTCTTCGACTTCTACGCCCACGACTTCGAGTTCGCCGGTGCCACCGCTGGTTCGGACGTGTTCTCGACCAACCTGCTCGCCTACACGGCGACGGTCGGCAACGGCCTGTCGGCGACGATCTCGATCGAAGACCCGGTCTTCCGCCGGACCCCAATCTTCTCGCCGTTCAACGTCGGCGCCACGGTCAGCTCCGGCAGCGTGTCGAACTTCGGCGTGACCAACCAGCCGACCCCGGTCTTCGTCGGCTATACCGGTGGCATCCCGACCCGCTACGGCAACGTCGACAGCATCGAGCGCGAGCGCCTGCCCGACTTCGTCGGCGTCCTGCGTCTCGACCAGGCCTGGGGCTCGGCCCAGCTCTCCGCCGCCACCCACGAGCTGAACGTCGGCAACCTCTCGACCGCCGCCAGCACCGGAACCGGCACCATCGTGGCCCCGGCCCATACCAGCAACGTTCAGGGCTGGGCGATCCAGGGCGGCCTGAAGATCAACGCCCCGTTCATCGCGCCGGGCGACGCCCTGTATCTGCAGGGTGCCTACGGCGACGGTGCGCAGCTCTACACCGGTTACTCGCAGTACACCGGCTCGTACACGCAGAGCACCACCACGATCCAGGGTCAGAAGTTCGCCCAGTACTTCTCAGACGCGACGATCAACCCCTATACCGGCCAGCTGCAGACCTCGACCAGCTTCACGGCGGTCGCCTCGTACCTGCACTACTGGACGCCGGAATGGCGCTCGGCGTTCTTCGGCTCCTATGGCGAGCAGAGCTTCTCCAACAGCGCCCGTCTCGCCCAGGGCGCCGCCTACACCCTGGTGAGCGGCCTGGCCGGCAGCAACCCGTTCAGCTCCAACGCGGTCGGTACGCCGGGCACCCGGTTCTACCAGCTGAGCCAGGCGCTGCGCGACACCTACCAGTTCGTGGCCGGTGCGAGCATCATCTGGTCGCCGGTGAAGGACCTCGATATCGGCGTCGAGGGCTTCTACACCCAGATCGGCCTGAAGAGCGGCCGGGCGATCGACCTCGACAAGAGCCCGACCGCCTATGCCAACATCGCCGGCATCAACGCCGGCACCTTCGCCGTGGCGACCGCCACGAAGGACTCGGTCTCGCAAGTGCGGTTCCGCGTCCAGCGCGACTTCTGATCCCCATTGGCGATCGGATAACGGCATCGAGGCCAGAGGCCTCGGTGCCGACGAACGACCCTCGTGCACACGAAAACTCAGAAGCCCGGCCTCGTGCCGGGCTCTTTTTTTGGCGTCCGCAGCTCCGGAACCTCGCGACGGCTGGCGCCCATCGCCACCGACGACGATCATGACGGAGAGCCGACGACCTGACGCTGGCACGCATTCGGCCTCGCTGGGCGATGCGGCGATCCCGCCCCCGCCGCCCCTGGTTGCCGCTGCGAACGCGTGCTCAGACCCGGTGTTTACGAAGCGTTCATCCTCCGGGTGTCCGATCGGGGTCGCAGAGGCCGGGAGGAGGACGCGATGCCGAGCAGCACGAATGAAACGCCGCAGGGCCCGATTCTGGAACTCTGGCGCATCGTCGCGCTCGCGCTGATCGTCGCCGCCGGCATGCTGTTCGTCCATATGGTCGTGCCCGCCGACGCCTCGGCGGATCCGATCAGGACCGGGTCCGTCCTAGGCCAAACCGGACAGCCATAGGTCGCCCGCCCGTCCCGCGCCTCTCACTCGCCGCCCTGTCGGCCCCCGGCCTTGGTGAGGGCGCCGGCCGCGGCGGTCAGATCGCGCCGGGCCTGGGTGATCGCCGTCGCCTTCTCTGCCTCCTGCGCGTTCAGGGCCTCGAGGAAGGCGGTCCAGTCGGCGCGGGCGCCGGTCGGGATCTCGCCGTCGAGCCTCTGGCGGAGCTGGGCGACTCGCCCCTCAGCGGTCGCCACTGCCGGCGCGGCGACATCGGCATCGTAGACGCCGACCGCGCAGGTCTGATCGCCGGCCTTCGTGTAATACGTGGTCTTGGGCTCCTCGATCGTGCTCCCGGGCTTCGGAAACAGATACCGGATCACCGCGATCTGCCCGGGCTTGGCGCTCTCCATCATCGTCCGGATGAAGTGGTTGCCCGTCCGGTCGTGCAGGTCGCGGACGTCATGCCCGTTCAGGATCGGATTGGGATGGGCGCTCATGACGCCGTCCGGCCCGACGCAGAACACGTAGGTGTCGGCGGTGCGGAAGCCCCGGGCCCCGTTGGTGAAGTCCTGCAGCGCCTGGGTCTTGTCGGCGGCGAGCGCCCGGTCGACGCGCCCGAGCATCCATGAGGCGAACCCGTTGGGGCTCGGATCGTCGCAGGAGGTCGGGGCCTCGCCGTCGCCGCAGGCCAAAGCCGGACCCGCCGGCAGCACGCCGATCAGCAGAAGGGTCGCAAGCGTTAAAGTTTTCAGCATCGTGACGACCCCCGAATGCAGCTTATCTCACCGAATCGGGTCAATCAGAGACCGCGTTCGACGGATTGGCAAGCGCTGGAGATTGTCTTCACGCGTTCGTCAGCACGATCGCGCGTGCCGCCGGCCTACTGCATGGGCAGGGGGATCGCCTCGACGGTGACCTCGCCGATCCCGCGGGCCGCCAGCGCCGTGCGCAGGGGGGCGGTGAGGCAGCTCCCGGCTGTGAACGCGCCGAGCGCCGCGCCGTGCCGGTCCGCATCCCGGGGGGCGGAACCGATCAGCTGTATGACGCGCCGGGCGATGGCGGGTGCCGGATCGATCCAGGTCACCGGCCAGGGCGCCACGGCTTCGAGCCGCGGCAGCAGCAGGGGGTAGTGGGTGCAGGCGAGGCAGATCACGTCGGTGCGCCGGCCGTCCGCCGCGGTCACGAAGCACGGGGCGATCTCCGCCGCCAGGGCGGCCTCGTCGACGGGGGTGCCCGCGAGTTCGGCCTCGGCGTAAGCCGCGAGATTCTGGGCGCCGACCAGGCTCACCGCGCAGGTTCCGGCATAGGTGGCGATCAGGTCGCGCGTGTAGGAGCGGGCCACCGTCCCGGGCGTGGCCAGCAGGGAGACGAGCCCCGAGCGCGTGGCCTCGGCCGCCGGCTTGATCGGCGGCACGACGCCGACGAACGGGGTCGTGAAGCGCTGCCGGAGGGCGGGGAGCACCAGGGTCGAGGCGGTGTTGCAGGCGATGACCGCGAGGTCGGGCCGGTGGGTCGCCACCAGCCGTTCCATGACGGCCAGAACCCGGGCGACGAGGGCCGCCTCGCCGAGCCGGCCGTAGGGGAAGGCGGCATCGTCGCCGACATAGACGTAGCGGGCGTCCGGCCGGGCGCGGCGGACGGCGTCGAGCACGGTCAGGCCGCCGAGCCCCGAATCGAAGACCAGGATGGTCGGCTCGGCGGCACCGCGCCGCGCCGCGGCGGAGAGGCTGGCCCCGGCCATCAGATCGATCCGCATGAGAATCCTGGACTCCTCGCGAGCGTCCCGAACGTCGTCATCGAGGGTTAAGGCACTCTCACCGCGGCGAGAGAAAGACCCGCGATCCCCAGCCTGTCGCGTTAACCACAGCGCCGCCGCGGCGAAAACGCCCCGGCGAACGGCCGGACGACGGACTCGTCCTGCGGAGGTTGTCGGAACACGGCCAAGACATATCTTCTGCGCGCCGAGCCGGAACCGAGGAAACGGTTCTCGGTCAGGCCCGAAACAAGGGACCATCGTCATGGCAGCGACGGCCGCACTGCGCCCGGACGAGACGCGCGACCCCGGGAGAGCGGCCTTCCCGCCGCCGCCCGTCACCGCCCGGCCGATCGACCGCGCCGCCTGGATCGCCGCGTTCCGGCAGGTCCGGGGTGAGACCGAGCGCCGCGCCGCGCCGCTCTCCCCGGAGGACCAGCAGGTCCAGTCCATGGCGGATGCCAGCCCGACCAAGTGGCACCGGGCGCATGTGACGTGGTTCTTCGAGCAGTTCCTGCTGCGGGAGCACCTCCCGGGCTACGCGATCTACGACGCGCGGCTGCACTACCTGTTCAACTCGTACTACGTGGCGGCCGGTCCGCGGCAGCCGCGCATCCAGCGGGGCATGATCACCCGCCCGACCATGGCGGAGGTCGCGGCCTACCGGGCCCATATCGACCGCGCCGTGGAAACCCTGCTGGGTCAGGCATCCGAACGCGCCCTGGAGGCTTTGCTGCCGATCCTGGAGATCGGGCTCTATCACGAGCAGCAGCACCAAGAGCTTCTCCTCACCGACATCCTGCACGCCTTCGCGCAGAATCCGCTCAACCCCGCCTACGATCCGGACTGGCGCTTCCCGGACGCAGCGGCGAAGCCGGGCCAGACCCGCCTCGACCGGGCCATCGCTTGGATCGGGCATGCGGGGGAGGGCTTCTCGTTCGACAACGAGTCGCCCCGCCACGAGGCGCTGATCCCGGCCGGCCGCATCGACCGGGCGCTCGTGACCAACCGCCAGTGGCTCGCCTTCATGGAGGATGGCGGCTACGCCAAGCCCGAATTGTGGCTGTCGGACGGCTGGTATGCCGGTCCGGCCGAGGGCTGGGAGGCCCCCGGCTACTGGCGGCGGGACGGGGAGGGGTGGGCGACCATGACGCTCGCCGGCCAGCGCCCGGTGGATCTCGACGCGCCCGTCACCCATGTCAGCTACTACGAGGCCGACGCCTATGCCCGCTGGGCCGGCCGGTTCCTGCCCACGGAGTTCGATTGGGAGGTCGCGGCCCGGGACGGTGGCCTGCCGGACGCGTTCGGCCTCGTCTGGCAATGGACCCGCAGCGCCTACGTGGCCTATCCGGGCTACCGGCCGTTGCCTGGAGCCCTCGGCGAATACAACGGCAAGTTCATGGCCAATCAGTTCGTGCTGCGCGGCTCCTCGGTGGCCACGCCCGACGGCCATGCCCGCCTGCCATACCGCAATTTCTTCTTTCCGCATCAGCGCTGGCAATTCACCGGCCTGCGCCTCGCCGACGTTGCCTGACGCGCCCCGGAGCCGCCCGTGACCATCAAGCCAACCTTCCCCGACGCGAAGCCGGTCGCGCCGGCCTTCCTCGACGACGTGCGCGCGGGCCTGTCCCGGCCGCAGAAGACGCTGTCGCCGAAATACTTCTACGACACCGCCGGCTCGGCCCTGTTCGAGGACATCACGCGGCTCCCCGAATATTACCCGACCCGCACGGAGATCGGGATCCTGGACGGGCGCGGCCCGGAAATCGCGGCGCTGCTGCCGGCGGGGGCGGCGCTGGTGGAGTTCGGGAGCGGCTCGACATTGAAGCTGCGCCGGCTTCTGCGGCACCTCGACAAACTGGCCGCCTACGTGCCCGTGGAGATCTCCGGGGAGTTCGTCCAGGCCCAGGCCGAGGCCCTGAGCGGCGATTTCCCGCATCTCCGGGTCGAACCGGTGGTAGCCGACTTCACCCGCGACATCGACCTTCCCGAGAGCCTCGCCGGTCTGCCCCGGGCCGGCTTCTTCCCGGGCTCGACCATCGGCAATTTCGAGCCGGAGGAGGCGGAGGCCTTGCTGCGCCGCTTCGGGCGGATCCTGGGGGCGGGGGCCCACATGATCGTGGGCGTCGACCTGGTGAAGGACACGGCCACCCTGGAGAGCGCCTATGACGACGCCGAGGGGGTCACCGCGGCGTTCAATCTCAACCTCCTGACCCGGATCAATCGCGAACTCGCGGGCCGTTTCGACCTCGACGCCTTCGCCCACCGGGCTGTGTTCAACCCGCAGGCCTCGCGGATCGAGATGCATCTGGTCGCCCGGAACGCGCAGGACGTGGCGGTGGGCTCCGACACCTTTGCTTTCGCGGCCGGCGAGACGATCCATACCGAGAGCAGCTACAAATACACGCGCGAGACCTTCCGGGCGCTCGCTGAGCGCGCCGGCTGGACGTGGATCAAGGTCTGGACCGACCCGCAGAACCTGTTCTCGGTCCACGCCCTGCGGTTGGATTGAGGGCGGGGCGCGCCGCGGCCCGGGCGCACCGATGCGGTTCCGCTGGCCCTGGTTCTTCCTCGTCGCCCCCGCGCTCGGCGCCCTGGCCGGGCTGCTCTACGGCGCGATCTTCCAGGTCGGCGCGCTGACCGGCGCGGCGATCCGGGGGGCGATCATCGGCACGCCGATCATGCTCTACGAGCGGCGGCTCCTCCTGCCGGCACTGCGGGAGCGGATCCGGGGCCTCGCCACGCCGCTATTCCTGCTGGCCACCGTGTCGCTCTACATCGCCATGATCGTCGGCGGGAACGCCGTGGCCAGCACGGTCCTGAACCGCCTGTTCCGCTTCATGTCCAGCGAGCGGAACGCGATGCTCATGTCCGATACCGGACTTCTCTATGCGCTCGCCATCTCGGCTGTCGCGGTCTTCGTGTTCCGGGTCCGCGACCTGATCGGACCGGAGGTCTTCGCCAATCTGTTGATCGGCCGCTATCACCGGCCGATCAGCGAGGAGCGGATCTTCCTGTTCCTCGACGTGACCGGCTCGACGCGCTTCGCCGACCGCCACGGCGACCACGCGGCCCAGGCCTTTCTCGGGCAGGTGTTCAACGCCTTGGCGCTGCCGGTCTCGCAGGCCCGCGGCTCCATCGACGATTACATCGGCGATCTGGCGCTCGTGACCTGGACGATGGAGCGCGGCCTGCGCGACGCCGCCTGCCTGCGCTGCGTGTTCGACTTCGCGGCCCGCCTCACGGCCGAGTCCGAGGCGTGGCGGAACCGCTTCGGACAGGTGCCGGAATTCCGGGCGGCGCTGCATTGCGGTCCGGTGGTCACCGCCGAGATCGGGCTGGAGCGACACAAGATCGCGTATTTCGGCGACGCGGTGAACACCACCGCCCGGCTCGAGGCCCTGTCCAAGACGCTGGACGTCCACGTGCTGATCTCGGCCGATCTCCTCGACCGGCTCGGCCCGCTACCCGGCGATCTCGTGGCCGAGGATCTCGGCGCCCACACCCTGCGGGGACGCGCGGCGCCCCTGGCGGTGGCGGCGATCCGGCAACGCCCCGAGACGACGGCGCCGAGCCGTGCCTTGCCGGGATGACCGCGAGGCTTGCGCCCCGGTGCCGCCGGCAGTGCCGGGGCGGGGCACGCGCCGCCATCCCCGATATCCCCGGTCTTCACGTCGAACGGGTGTCAGTTCAGGTAGGTGCGGATCCAGTTCGGCGACAGGATCTCGCCCTCCTCGGTGATGATCCAGGGCTGCTTGGCCGGATCGGCCAGGGCGCCGGCGGCGGCTCTGATCGCCTCGCGCAGGGTGTCGAACCGCTCGGGTTGCGCCAGTGGAGTGCTGGCCGGGGCCGTGCGCCAGATCGTCAGATCCGCGGGCCGTTCCAGAGCTTCGGTTTCCATGGGTACTCGTCCTTCCGAACCGTATGGGACCGTTCAGATCACCGCCGTCGGCCGGAGCCAGGGAACAGCGGGGATCGCCGGTCTGAGCGTCAAAGCAAGCATCTCTGCGGCGGCTTTGCGATCAATTCGGGCGGTTTCCGAAACCATCGTCCCGCGCGGAAGCACGATGGACGGAACGGTCCCGTTTTCCATATCCGTATTGAGCGCGTATGGGCTGCCGTGGTCTTGCGAGAATTGTGACTATCGAATGATGACCATTCCGTTAGCCGCTATGCGCCGGCCGCCGACGTGTCCCACAACAGGTTCGGGGCGCGGCGGCGGCCGACCGCTCCCGTGTTGACGCCCTGATCCTGAACGCGCACTTAAGACCCGCGCCCGCCGGGGCATTCCCTCGACCCACTCCCGGAGACATCCGTGCCGGATCGTACCGTGCGCATCGTGCTCGCCGCGGTCCTGGTCCTGCTGGCCCTCTACGTGGTCCAGCCCTACCTGCAGCCGCTGCTCTATTCCGCGGACGCGCCCCGGGCGGTGACGGCCCGCGGCGATCTCGCCCAGTCCGAACAGGCGACGATCCGCTTGTTCGAGCAGGCGAGCCCGTCGGTGGTCCACGTCTTCGCGCAGGGCGCCACCCAGAATCGCGACCTGCTCGACCTTGATGAGGATGGCGGCGAGCAGCAGGGCGGCGGCACGCAGACCGGGACCGGCTTCGTCTGGGACGGCGCCGGCCACATCGTCACGAACACCCATGTCGTGCAGAACGCCGCGCAGAGCGGTGGCTCCGTCTCGGTGCGGCTGAGCGACGGCGCGGTGGTGTCGGCGAGCCTCGTCGGGCTGGCGCCGTCCTACGATCTGGCGGTGCTGCGGCTGGGGCGTGTGACCCATACGCCGCCGCCGCTGGCGATCGGCACCTCGACGGATCTCAAGGTCGGCCAGTCGACCTTCGCCATCGGCAACCCGTTCGGCCTCGACCATACGCTGACCACCGGCGTGATCAGCGCCCTGCGGCGGCGGATGCCGACGAGCGAGGGCCGGGAGGTGTCCGGCGTCATCCAGACCGACGCGGCGATCAACCCCGGAAATTCCGGGCCCGCTGCTGGATTCCGCGGGCCGGCTGATCGGCGTCAACACCGCCATCGTATCACCCTCCGGGGCGAGCGCGGGCATCGGCTTCGCGATCCCCGTGGACGTGGTGAACCGGATCGTCCCGGAACTGATCAAGGTCGGGCGGGTACGCAATCCCGGCATCGGCATCATCGCCGCCCAGGAGGCCGCCACGGCGCGGCTCGGGATCGACGGGGTCGTGATCGTGCGGGTCCTGGCCGGGTCGCCGGCCGTGCAGGCCGGCCTGCGCGGCGTCGACGCGCGGACCGGCGATCTCGGCGACGTGATCGTCGAGGCCAACGACCGCCCCGTCCACCGCCTGGCCGACCTCACGGCGGCCATCGAGGAGGCCGGGCTCGGCGCGGCCCTGACCTTGAAGGTCGAACGCGGAGGCCGGGTCCGACAGGTCCGGATCACCACCGCCGACGTCGCGGAGAACCGCCAATGAGGTCCCTGTCCCGCCTGACGCTCCTCGTCCTGCTCGGGGTCGGTGCTGCGCAGGCCGCCGAGCAGCCCAGCCGCTCCCGCCTCTGCCCGGAGGATCTGCCCGAGGGCGTCCGGCTGCCGCCGCAGCCCGGCTGCACGCCCGGTGCCCGCCACCCGGTTCCGCGCCGGGACGGGTTCTACGACCTGGGCAACGGGACGACGGTTCAGGTCGGCGGCCGGGCCTCGGCCGAGTATGGCGTGCGGCGCTGAGGATGGCGCTGCTCGCCGGTCTGCTCGCCTGCCTGACGCTGTGGTGGCTGTCCAAGACCAGTCGTGGACTGGGTCCGCGCCTGAAGCGCGCCCTCGGCCAGGGTCTCGGCGCGGCGACCGGCGGATCCCAGACGCGGATGCTCGGCGCCCTGGCGCTCCTGGCGGGCGGGTTCCTCCTCCTGCACGGCAACCTCGTCCTGGCGGCGCTCCTCGGGCTGAGCGGCGTCTGGATGATCGAGGGCCAGGAGTCGATGACCGCGCGACTGCGGCGCCTGATCCGGCCGGTCGCAGGGCGAACGCCCCGCACGCCCCGGCAATCTGGCGATATCCCGGACCGCCTCTACCGCACGACGCTGATCGAGGCGCAGTTGCGTCCGGACGGCGGCCTCCGCACCGGTCGCGTGATCGCCGGGCCCGATGCCGGCGCCTGGCTCGACACCATGTCGGGCGCGGCCTTGATCGCGCTGCTGCGGGCCTGCCGCCAGCGCGACCCGGCCGGCGCCGCCCTGCTAGAGCCGTATCTCGACCGCCGGGCGCCCGGCTGGCGTGTAGACGCTGAGGGCGATCGTGACCCGCGGCCGCGCCGCCCGCCGAACCCAGGGGCGATGACGGAGGAGGAGGCGTACCAGATCCTGGGGCTTCAGCGCGGGGCGACCGCTGAGCAGATCCGGTCGGCCCACCGGTCTCTGATGAAGCGCGCCCATCCCGACCAGGGGGGCAGTGCCGAGGGGGCGGCGCGCGTCAACGCCGCCCGGGACAGGCTTCTGAACCGACATCGCTGAACTCCACGCGCGTTGTCAGGGGACGAGAGGGTCTCGGCCGCGGGCGAACAGCGCCGCGGCGTGCCGAGCCGGCGCGCGGGCGCGCCGGCGGGTCCTAGTCGTTTAGCTCCGGGTCGCGAAGCAGCTGAAGCCGCTGCGCTTCAGGGCCGTGCAGGCGTCCTGGGCGGAATCCTGCTCGGCGAAACCCGAGAAGCGGGCGCGGAACAAAGTGGTGCCGCCGTGCTCGACCTTCACCGTATAGGGGGCCGCCTTCGACAGGCTGCCGCCGACCTTGGCGCGCGCCTCCGAGAGCATCGAGCGGGCCTTGGTCTCGTCGTCCATGGCGCCGAGCTGGATCACCCAGGCGGTCGGCACGACGCGGGCTCCGGAGACCGCCTTCGGTGGCTCGTCGCGCTCCATCGAGGCGACCCGCGCCACCACCTTGGCCGTGCCGGGGAAGGGGGCCTGGGCGCTGCTCGCGCCGGCATAGGCCTGGGCCGCCTTCGGGATCCCCTGGGGGCCGGGCTTCCAGGTTCCGCCCGGCGTCGTCGTCGCCGCGGCCCGGGGGGCGAGGTCGAGGGGCTCGCCGGTGGTGCCCGTGGTCTCGACATCCCCGTCGTCCGCGTCGGCGACCTGCGTGCGGGTCCGCGATACCGCGTCGGCGACCACGGCCGGGCGGGCGCGCTCGGCGACCTCGGTCACCGGAGGCGCGATCCGGGCGCCGGCATAGGCCCGCGGCAGGCTGCCGCGGACGAGATCGGCCATGATCCGGTCGCGGCTCCCGCCGGACTTGCCGCCGAGCACGATCGCCACGATCTGGCGGCCCTCCGACTTGGCCGCGGTCATCAGGTTGAAGCCGGAATCGCGGGTGTAGCCGGTTTTGATCCCGTCGACGCCCTCGACGTTGCCCAGCAGGTGGTTGTGGTTGCCGATCACCCGGCCGCGGAACGCGAAGGACCGGGTCTGGAAGTAGCGGTAATAATGCGGGAACCGGTCTTGGATTGCCCGGGCGAGCACCGTCAGGTCGCGGGCGGTGGTCAGCTGGTCGGGATCGGGCAGGCCCGACGCGTTGGCGTAATGCGTCCGGCTCATGCCGAGGGCGTGCGCCTTGGCGGTCATCATCTGGGCGAAGCGCTCCTCGGAGCCGGCGATGTTCTCGCCGATCGCGCAGGCCACGTCGTTGGCCGACTTGGTGACGATCGCCTTGATCGCGTCCTCGACCGCGATCGTTTGGCCGGGGCGCAGGCCGAGCTTCGAGGGCGCCTGGGCGGCGGCATGGGCCGAGATGGACAGCTCGGAATCGAGGGCGAACTTGCCGCGCTCCATCTGCTCGAACAGCAGATAGAGGGTCATGACCTTGGTGATCGAGGCGGGATGGCGCAGCGCGTCCTCGTTGACCGCGTGCAGGGTCTTCCCGCTCTTCACGTCCACCACCATGGCCGCGTAGGGGGGATTGTAGCCTCCGCCGCCGCTCGCGTGGTGATGGTGGTGGCGCCCGCGCCGTGCATCCGCCGGGCTGGCCAAGGTCGTCAGGACCGCGGCGGCCAGGATCGCGGCCGGCAGCGCGGGAATCGTCCGGGAGCCGCCTACTACGCTACGCATCACGCCTGATTGCCTCGCGAGACCGGCACGGGCCGGTCATGTCCCCTGTGCGGAGCGGCGCCGGTCGCGTGGCCCCGCTGCATCATCGAAGAGTTAGGCAAGCGCAGTTACAGGCCCGTTAATGCGATCGGCGCGAGGTCGCGATCGTGTCGTTTCTTCTATCGGTTACGGGGCCTGATCCCGGGGATCCCGGGTCGGCGCGCTGGGCCGCCATCGTCCAGCTTGACGGTTGTCCTTGCGGCGCACACAGTCCGTTTCGGATCGATGCCGCCCTTCGTGCCGGTCACTCGGGGCCGGCCGGCGGCGGCCCGGAGATCGGCCATGCAGACTCGCAACCCTCATCCTTCGTTTCCGGTCCCGCCCGGCTTCGGCACCCCGCTGCGGCGGTTCGGAGCGGTGAGCCGAACCGCCCAGAGCGTCGGGATCGAATGGGCGGATTCCGCCCGGCAGGGCCTCGATGATCTCAAGGCGACGCTGGGCAAGCTCGCGACCGCGCGTGGTCCGGCGGAAGTCCTGTCGGTCCAGAGCGCGTATCTGCAACGGGCCGGCGCGCGCCTCGTGGCGCGGACCACGGTGGCCGCCGATCTCGTCTCGGCCCTGACCACCGACCTCCTGAGGCCGCCAACGGCGCCACGTCCCGGCCGCGCGCGTTAGCGGGTCTGGGTCCGTGCGCCCGAGACAAGCGCAGCGGGGCGGACAAGTGCGCACAGGCGTCTGGCGAAGTCGGCTCACCGTCTGTAGATTGACCCCCGTGGAGCTGAGCGCTGCTCCCGGCAGGGCCAGGACAGACGTGGCCCTCGGGGCCGGCGACGCCCGCTCCGAACGAGGGATCGGTTCGACGCACATGACACAGGTCCCCCCACAGGGCACCGCAGGTTCGACGAGGGCTCACAGGCCGGCGCGCGGCGCGGCCCTGGCATCCGGTTCGCGCGCGCCGGGCGGCGATGACCGGTCCAACACCGCGATCATCACCCGCACGAAGCCTCGGACCAAGCGCCCGAGCCTCTATCGGGTCCTGCTCCTGAACGACGACTACACGCCGATGGAGTTCGTCGTGCTGGTGGTCGAGCGGTTCTTCAACAAGAGCCACGAGGACGCCTACCACATCATGATGCACGTGCATCAGAACGGGGTCGGCGAGTGCGGAGTCTTTACCTACGAGGTCGCCGAGACCAAGGTGACGCAGGTCATGGACTTCGCGCGCAAACACCAACATCCTCTCCAGTGCGTTATGGAAAAGAAATAGGCGCCGCTCGCGGTAGGCACCCAGACAGAGGCCAGCTTTGCCAAGCTTCTCACGCAGCCTAGAACAAGCCCTCCACCGCGCCCTGGCGCTCGCGGGGGAGCGACGGCACGAATACGCGACGCTGGAGCATCTCCTGCTCGCCCTCGTGGACGATCAGGACGCGGCCGCGGTCATGCGCGCCTGCAACGTCGAGGTCGAGACGCTCAAGCGCAGCTTGGTCGATTACGTCGACACGGAACTGTCCAATCTGACCGGGGACGGACGGCAGGACGCCAAGCCCACGGCCGGGTTCCAGCGCGTGATCCAGCGCGCGGTGATCCATGTCCAATCCTCCGGTCGCGAGGAGGTGACGGGGGCGAACGTGCTGGTGGCGATCTTCGCCGAGCGCGAGAGCCACGCCGCCTACTTCCTGCAGGAGCAGGACATGACCCGCTACGACGCGGTCAATTACATCAGCCATGGCATCGCCAAGCGCCCCGGCGCCTCCGAGTCGAAGCCGGTGCGGGGCGCCGAGGAGGAGGGCGCCGCCGAGCGTCCGAGCGACGAGGGTGATCCCCGCGGCGCCAAGAAGAAGGGCGATGCGCTGGACGCCTACTGCGTCAACCTCAACAAGAAGGCCCGGGACGGCAAGATCGATCCGCTCATCGGCCGCGAGACCGAGGTCCAGCGGACGATCCAGGTCCTGTGCCGCCGGCAGAAGAACAACCCGCTTCTGGTGGGCGACCCCGGCGTCGGCAAGACCGCGATCGCGGAGGGGCTGGCCCGGAAGATCATCCAGCACGAGGTGCCGGAGGTCCTGGCCGACGCCACCGTCTTCTCCCTCGACATGGGCACGCTGCTCGCCGGCACCCGCTACCGGGGCGACTTCGAGGAGCGCCTCAAGCAGGTGATGAAGGAGATCGAGGCGCACCCGAACGCCATCATGTTCATCGACGAGATCCACACAGTGATCGGCGCCGGTGCGACCTCGGGCGGCGCCATGGACGCGTCGAACCTTCTCAAGCCCGCCTTGGCTTCCGGGACGCTGCGCTGCATCGGCTCGACCACCTACAAGGAGTACCGCCAGTACTTCGAGAAGGACCGCGCCCTGGTCCGCCGGTTCCAGAAGATCGACGTCAACGAGCCGTCGATCCCGGACACGATCGAGATCGTGAAGGGCCTGCGCCCGTACTTCGAGGAGTTCCACAAGCTCAAGTACACGACCGAGGCCGTGAAGGCCGCGGTGGAGCTGTCGGCCCGCTACATCAACGACCGCAAGCTGCCCGACAAGGCGATCGACGTGATCGACGAGACCGGCGCCTCGCAGATGCTGGTGCCGGAGGCGCGCCGCAAGCGCACCATCGGCATCAAGGAGATCGAGGCGACCATCGCCACGATGGCCCGGATCCCGCCGAAGACCGTCTCGAAGGACGATGCGGTGGTGCTCCAGCACCTGACCGAGAACCTGAAGCGGGTGGTCTACGGTCAGCCGAACGCCATCGAGGCCCTGACCTCGGCGATCAAGCTCGCCCGGGCCGGCCTGCGCGACCCGGACAAGCCGATCGGCTCGTACCTGTTCGCGGGTCCGACCGGCGTCGGCAAGACCGAGGCCGCGAAGCAGCTCGCCTCCTCCCTCGGCGTCGAGATGCTGCGCTTCGACATGTCGGAATACATGGAGCGCCACACGGTCAGCCGCCTGATCGGCGCGCCCCCCGGCTATGTCGGCTTCGACCAGGGCGGTTTGCTGACCGACGGGATCGATCAGCACCCGCACTGCGTGCTCCTGCTCGACGAGATCGAGAAGGCGCATCCGGACCTGTTCAACATCCTTCTGCAGGTGATGGACCACGGCAAGCTGACCGACCACAACGGCAAGCAGGTCGATTTCCGCAACGTCATCATCATCATGACGACCAACGCGGGCGCCTCGGACCTGGCGAAGTCGGCCTACGGCTTCACCCAGACCAAGCGCACGGGTGACGACGTCGAGGCGATCAACAAGCTGTTCGCCCCGGAATTCCGCAACCGGCTCGACGCGATCATCTCGTTCGGCCACCTGCCGAAGGAGGTGGTGGCGAAGGTGGTGGACAAGTTCGTCCTCCAGCTCGAGGCCCAGCTCGCGGACCGCAACGTCACGATCGAGCTCTCGGACGAGGCCCGCGAGTGGTTGGTCGAGCACGGCTACGACGATGCCATGGGCGCACGCCCGATGGCGCGACTGATCCAATCGACCATCAAGACGCCGCTGGCCGATGAGGTGCTGTTCGGCAAGCTCAAGGATGGCGGCGCCGTCCGGGTGGTGGTGCGCAAGCCCGAGGACGAGGAGGCGAAGGCCGGCGCCAAGGACAAGCTGGCCTTCGACTTCCCGGCCGGTCCGGTGACGCCGAAGCCCGAGAAGGACGTCACCAACGCCGCCAAGCGCCACAAGCGGGTCAAGCCGCGCGCCGCGGCGCGGAAGAAAACGCCAAAAGATGACAAGGGCGGTGGTGGCGGATCGGGCGGCGGCGTCCGGACCGTGCCGAAGGTGCCACTCGTGCGTGCCTAATGATGCACAGGCCGGCCGGTGGCCTTCCGGACTAGGGGCTGCCGGTCTATGACCGCCGCGACGCGAACGCGCCGCGGCGAGGAGGCGGCCGATGACTGACAAACTGCACGAGGGACCGCTTCCCCCCGTCGCGCAGCCGGCGCCCCCGAAGACGCTGACCTGGCGCGAGGAGCGCCGTCGCCGCCGCCAGCGGCGCAAGCGCGGCGAGGAGGTCCTCGCGTGGGTGCTCGTGCCGCTGATCTGCGTCGGCATCTACCTGGGCGTCAACGCCGGTTTCGACTTCTTCGGGACTTCGCCTGGGCAGGTCTGGGATCAGCTGATGCAGGTCAAGGCCATGATGGAAAAGCGTTCGGGCACGCAGGGCGTGCGCGGATAGGGCGGCTGCGGATCGCTGGGCCTGGGAGCTTGCAAGGCTTCCGGGCGGTTCCGACGATCCATGGAGCCCGGCCCGCACTCGAGCGACCGGAGACGCGCGTCTGTTACGGGACTGGGCGCGGTGTCCTTTGGGGGTGATTCTTCAACGCGAAGGGGATTCTCGATTCACGGATCGCGCCAGGCGACACACGGGGACAGGTTGAGGCGCGGGTCCCCTTTCCCGTGCCAGCTAGGATGTTCACACATCTCCTATTGCAAGGCGCGACGCGCTCTCCTCCCCCTTGCGGGGAGGCGTTGGAGGTGGGGGTGCTGCTGGATCGAACGGTGCGGTGCCTTCTGTGCCCCCCACCCCTGACCCCTCCCCGAAAGGGGGAGGGGAAATGCGCCGCATTCTCAAGGTCTTAGCGTAAGCCCGAGCAGTGTGAATCCGGTGGCTTGCGCGGGCGAGGAACCACGTCGCGTTCCGTGCCAGCCGGTGTGGGAGCATCGGCGCGCAGAGAGCGAGGGAGACGCGCCCGGGTCGGCCGTTGCGCATATCGGGAACCGATATGTGACTCGCGTAATCCGCCGGAGTGAGGGCGCCCGTCACGCGACGCAGCGGCCTTTGCGCAGCCTTCGTCGAGCGGGCTGAACCGCCGGTGCTATTCGGAACGGCACCGGGACCCCCAAGGTTCGTCGTGGAGGGGCCCAGCCGCCCCGAGCAACCCGGGAACGTCCATGCGCACAGCGCGACCACCGACCCGACGCGCGATCCTCGTCGCTCCGCTGCTGGCGGCGCCCCTGCTGGCGGCACCAGCCCTCCGTGCGGCGGCCCGCGGCGGGACCGTGGTCGTGGTCGGCGCCGGATCGGCGGGCCTGGCGGCCGCGGCGCTCCTGCGCGAGGCGGGCCAGAGCTTCACCCTCCTGGAGGCGCGGGACCGGATCGGCGGCCGGGCCTTCACCGACCGGTCGCTCGGCCCGGATTGTCCCTTCGACGCCGGGGCCGAATACATCCATTGGGCCGAGCGCAATCCCTGGGCCCCCATCGCCCGGGCGGCGGGCGTCCGCTTTGCCAGCGAGGACGGTTGGGCCCGCACCCTCACCATCGACGGCCGTGCCGCCACGGGGGCCGAGCAGGCGGCCCGCCGCGCAGGCTTTTCCGGCCTCGACGCCCTGCTGGCGCCGAAGGGCGGCGACCCGTCCCTGGCTGAGGCGGCGCGGGCCGGCGGACCGAATGCGGAGCAGGCCGCTGCGGGCCTGAGCCGGCTGTCGCTGGGTGAGGATCCCGAGCGGGTCTCAGCGGTCGATTACGACCGGCTCTGGTCCGGCACCGACCTGTGGGTCGACGGCTACGGCGACCTCGTTGCGCGGCACTTCGCCGACCTCCCGGTGCGCCTGGCCTGTCCGGTTGAGGCGATCGACTGGTCCGGGCCGGCTGTCCGGGTCGGGACCGCCCGGGGCACCCTGTCGGCAGCGGCCGTCATCGTCACGGTGCCGGTGGGCGTGCTGAAATCCGGGGCCCTCCGGTTCACGCCCGGCCTCCCCGACCTTCAGCAGGCGGCGCTCGACGGGCTCCATATGGGCGCCTACACGAAAATCGGCCTGCGCCTCGATCCGGCGAAAATCGATCCGGCGGCGTTCGGCGACGCGGTCTCGGTCGCGACCGGCGGCCCGACACTCTACTTCGAGATGGGCCCGTTCGGCCGACCCCTCGCGGTGGCCAATCTCGGCGGCGACGGCGCCCGCGACCTCTGCCGCGCCGGCGAGGCGGCCGCGGTGGCACACGCCACCGAGCGGCTTGGCGCGATCCTGGGCGCTAAGGCGCGGGGCGCGGTCCTCGCCGGGCGGCTCGCGGGCTGGTGGACGGATCCGGAGGCCCTGGGCTCCTATTCGATCGTGGCGCCCGGCCATGCGGAGGCCCGGGACACCCTGCGCGCGCCGATGGGCGGACGGGTGTTCCTCGCCGGCGAGGCGCTGGCCGGCGGCGGTGCCATGACGGTCGGCGGCGCGACCCTCGACGGCGAGCGCGCCGCCCGGGACGTGCTCAAGGCGCTCGGCGCCTGATCGGTCCGGGCAGGGCGGCGGTTCCTCCGCCTATTCCGCCGCGTCGGACTGGCGGAATCCCTCGATCCCGATCTGATCGGGGTTGATCGCGTGCAGCGCCCGCCGGGCCGCCTCCAGCGGGTGCTCGGCCTCGATCCGGACCGAGGTCAGGTCCGGGCTCTTGTAGACGGTCACGATGGTGTCCATCACCTCGGTCAGGGTCGTGCGCTTGTCCTCGGGCGCCGCGATCAGCAATTGCAGTCCCCAGGCCCGGTAGAGATCGACCAGCGCCTGGCTGTTGCGCACGTCGAGTTTCGAGAACGCCTCGTCGAGCAGACACAGGCCGAGCCCCGGATTCTCGTCGCCCGGCCGGTCGCCCGGATAATAGGCGCTGGCGAGGGAGGCGGCGATCGCCACGTAGAACGGCGCCTGCGCCTCGCCGCCCGAGCCCCGCAAAGCCCGCGCCGACATGGTGGTGCGGTTGCCCGCCCGGTCGCGCATGCCGATCTCGTACACGAAGTAGTTGCGGTAATCGGCGAGCCGCGCCGCATCCTCCTGACCGGCGATCAGCGCGGTGATCTCCTCCAGCGCCGCCGCCATCGGACCCTCCGCCTCCCCGGCGAGCACCGCCTGCGCGGCCTCGGGCGAGCGGGCGGTCTCGGTGGCGAGGGCGTGGACGGCGGCGTAGCGGCGGTCCACCGCCGCCTCGAACGCATAGGTCTGGCCCGTGAAGCTGCGGGCCGAGAGCCGCTCGTTCAGGGCCTCCAGCCGGGCATGCACCCGCTCGAACCGGTCGGCCAGGCGGGTCAGCAGATCCTCGGTCATGAGCCGCCGCATCTCGACCTCGGCGCGCTCGGCCTGGGCGCGGTAGCGCCGCAATTCGTGGCCCTCCACGGCGTCGTATTCCCGCCGGACCCAGGCGAACCCGTCGATGGCCGGCGCATCCCCCTGGTTGAGCGGGTTCTCGACCCGCCAGGCGGCGCAGGCCTCCGCCAGCTCCCGCTCGGCAATCCGCCCGTGGGAGCGCGCCGCTTCGGCGGTCTCCCGGGCGAGGCCGCGCTCGGCGGTCGCCCGGGTGCCGGCGGCCTTGCCGTCGAGGCCGGCCAGCGCCCGCCGGGCCTCGGCGATCACCCCCGGGTCGAACCGCTCGGAGCGGGCGACCCGGACCCGGGCCGCATCGCCGCCGGTCAGCTGTCGCAGGGCCGAGCGCCGGGCCGCGAGCGCCGCGCGGGCGGCCTCGCGCATCGTGACCAGCCGGGCGCGCAGGGCCGCCTCGTCGGCCAGCAGGCGATCGAGCGTCGGTTCCAGAGTCTCCGACAATTCGCGCAGATAGCCGACCCGTTCGGTCGTCAGGGCGGCGATCTCGGCGGCAAGGCCCGTGCTGTCGCGCTTCTCGATGCCCTCGCGCTCGGTCTGAAGGGTCCGCCGCCGTCCGTCGAGACCGTTCAGTTCGGCCCGCAGGGTGTCGATATCGTCGAGGCCGCGGGCGATGCGGGCCCGGATCGCGGCGGCGGTGCGGGCGGCCTCGCGCAGCACCGCCGCCTCGCCGCGCAGGCGGCGCGCCTCCGCGACCGCGGCCTCGTGGACCCGCCGGCTGTCGACGGTCGGCCCGCGATGGCCGCGGGTCATGAGCAGATCGACGCTCCGGGTCACCGAATAGGCCATGCCGGCCGTGGTGCGCCCGCTCGGCGCCACCGCTCGGGCGAGGCGGGCGAGTTCGGCATCGTCCCGGGCGAGGTCATAGGCGCCGAGCCGCACCCCCAGGAACGCCTCCGCGTGCGGGTCGCTGGTCTCGATCACCGTCAGCGGCCCGTCGTCGTAGCGGCGGGCGCGCTGCTTGGCGGTGTCGGTGGTCTTGACCAGGATGCAGCGATGGAACCGGTCGCGGCCCGACTGGAGGACGCCGAGGGCCTCGCTCAACCGGTCCGGCGCCACCACCAGGGCCTCGCGGGCGCGTCCGAGCAGGCCCTCCAGGGCCGGGCCCCAGCTTGGATCGACGATCTCGGCCAGTTCGCAGATCGGCATCGCCGCGATGCCGCGGCGCTCCAGCTCGCCGCGGAACGCCACCGTGTCGGAGGACAAGCGCGCCGCCGGGCCGGTGCCGGTGCGGGGGGCGGTGCGCTCGGCCTCGCTCTCCTGGGCGCGCGCCTTCAGGGCCGCGTCCTCGGCCGCCCGTTCCAGGGCCTCCTCGAAGTCGGGCAATCGCGCCAGCCCGTCGAGGAGCTCGGCCAGGGGCCCCTCGGGGCGCAGGACTTCCTCGGGCGGGGCTTCGCGGCGCAGGCCCGCCCGGGCGCAGGATTCGGCCAGGCGCGCCGCCTGCGGGCAGGTTTGACGCAGGATCGGGGCGACCGGCTGGAGCTTGCCCATCTGGCCGACGAGACCGACGAGGTCGGCGATCCGCCCGGCCAGCTCCTTGCGGTCGCGCTCCAGCATCGAGAGGCCCAGGGTCGAGGCGGCGAGGCGACCCTCGGCGGCGCCGGCGGCGGCCAGCGCCTTCTTCTCGGCGATCTCGCCGTCGATCTCGCGCACGTGGCCGCGGCTCGCCGCGACGCGCTCCCGGGCGATCCGCAGGGTGTCGGCGCCCTCGCGCAGGCGCGTGCGGACCGCGACGAGGTCTAGGCTGCGGCGGCGCAGCTCGGCGGACGCCGCGCGCAGCTCGTGCGCCGCCGTGGCGAGTACCGCCTCGCTCCAGGCCTCGTAGCGGTCGCGCAGGCGGCGCAGCCGCGCCAGCCGGGTCTCCAGCTCGGCGATGGTCTCCAGGAGGCGCCGCCAGTTGGCGATGGATTGCCGGACCCGCTCCACATCCAGCGGCTCCGGCTCCAGCACGAAGGCGCGCACGAAGGCGCTGGTGTCGAAGATCGGCTTGAACGCCACCGCGTTGGCGAAACTGCGCAGGAAATGCCGCGGCTCCGGCGCCGGCGCGCCCTCGCGCAGGGTGGCCAGGACATCGGCGGTGAAGCGCTCGCCGGAGGTCCGGTACTCGGTGAAGCTCGCCGCCCGGGCCCGCAGGTCCCCGGCGATCTCGCTCCAGGGCGCCGTGTAGCTGCCGCCGGGGGCGGTGCGGGCATAGTCGGCGATCTCGAACCGGTGCCCGATCGCGATGAAGCGCGACAGGACCGTTTCCTTCGGCTCCGCGGCCCGGGCCGCCAGCGCCAGGCCGACCGTGACCACGCGCCCCGAGGCCGGGTTCTCGAAGACCAGTGCGAGCACGGTCTCGCAGGATTCCCGGGTCGGGCGGCCGCCCTCCGCGGGGTCGCTGATCCAGCCGAGGCAATAGTCGCGCACCGTGCGGGCGCTGCGCCCGGAGGCCGAGGCATTGAGGGCGAGGCGGCTGGCATTGTTGCCGGCGAGCACGGTGCCGACCGCGTCGAAGATCGTGGACTTGCCGGCCCCGGTCGGCCCGACGAGCGCCGCCGCCCCGCGCAGCCGGATCTGCTCGCGGCGGATCAGATACCAGTTCGAGAGGGCGATGTCGGTGAGGACGTACACGGGGGTCGGGGGCTGGGCGGCGCGCGGGTGGATCGGGGTTCCAGTTGGCCGGCTTCGCCCGCGTATGCAAGCGACCACCGGCCCCGCGCGAATTCCGACCGCAGACGCAGCCGACGAGGCCATCGGTATTCCCTGCCTGAAGGGATACCGGAGCCGATACCGGCCCGGATTCCCCGGTGATCGATCGGACGCGGCGCTGTCGCAGAATCGTCTCCGATCGGTGGCGGACGGGTGAACGGCCGGTCCGCTCGCCGGGATCAGCGATGGGAAGGGACGCACGCCCCTGTCACCGCGGCTGCACTTCACAACTTGTCAGACAATTTGATCCCTGTATCGTTCGCGCCGGGAGGATCGATAATCGTCATGCGCGCCAGTCTAAAGCTCACATTGAGTGGACTCATTGCTACTCTCATGTTCGCAGCCGCGCTTCAGGGCGGTGTTGCAATCTACAATATGCTTGTTGTGAACGGACACATTTCACAGCTACTCGATGTGGCGGTGCCGTCCTTGAATGAAGCACAGGCGATCGACGCCTTGATCGCTAGAATACGACTTCAACAGGTCCGATTCGCCACCGCCGATTTCGCCTCCGAACGCGAAGCCGGTGAGAAGACGGTCGATGATTTGGTCCAGGCCCGGACCGCGAGGGTCGGCGCCTATCAGGCCCGCATCGCGTCGGCGGACGAGCAGGCGCTGTACGACGCCCTGGCGGCGAAACTGAAAATCCAGCGCTACGACTGGGACCGCCTGCGCGCGTTCGGTCTCAGTCAGCGCGAAGCCGCGATGTCCTATTATCGCGGGGCGATGCACAACCATTACGTGGAGGCGGCTCAGGCTGCGCACGCACTGGTTGAATGCCATGTGAAGGGCGTCGAGGCGGCCGGACTTTCCGCCCGGGCGAGCCAGGCGGCCGCGGTCCGCTGGACCGTCGTCATCCTCGGCGCCACACTTGTGATCGCATTCGGCGCCACCCTGTACAGCTTCGTCGGCGTGTCGCGGCCCATCACCGTCATGACCCGCGCCATGCGCCGTCTGGCCGATGGCGAGACGCAGGCCGAGATCCCCTGCGCGAACCGGCGCGACGAGATCGGTGCGATGTCGGCCACCCTTCAGGTGTTCAAGCAGAACCTGCTGCATGCCCGTGCCCTGGAAGCCGCGACGGCGCTCGCCCGGACCGATGCGGAGGCGCAGCGGCGGCAAGCCGCAATCGCGCTCGCGGGCCGGTTCGAGACCACCGTCGGCGGGATCGTCGGGTCCGTCACTGCCGCGGCGACGCACCTGCGGACGACGGCTGAGAGCCTGACCGCCACGGCGACCCGGACGGCCGGCCAGTCGACCAGCGCGGCCGCGGCGGCCGAGCAAGCCTCCACCAACGTGAACACGGTGGCGGCGGCAACCGAGGAGCTGGGCTCGTCGGTCAACGAGATCGGCCGGCAGGTCGGGGCCTCCGCGGATCTGGCCCTGGTCGCCGTCCGCGAGGCGGGCGCGACCGCCAGCCTGGTCCAGGAGCTCAGTGGGGCTGCGCGCCGGGTCGGGGAGGTCGTGGACCTGATCTCGGCCATCGCCAGCCAGACCAACCTGCTCGCCCTCAACGCCACCATCGAGGCGGCCCGTGCCGGCGCGGCCGGGCGGGGCTTCGCGGTGGTCGCCACCGAAGTGAAGGCGCTCGCCGATCAGACGGGTCGGGCGACCGCCGAGATCGCGACGCAGATCGCCCATATCCAGGGTTCAACCGGTCAGGCGGTCCAGGCGATCGACGGGATCGCCGGACGGATCCGGGAGATCAGCGGCATGGCCACCTCGATCGCCGCGGCCGTGGAGGAGCAGGGCGCGGCGACGCAGGAGATCGTCCGCAACGTCGCCGAGGCGGCGACCGGCACCGCTTCCGTGACCGCCAACGTCACGGGGGTCGCCGGTGCCGCCGAGGAGACCGGTGCGGCGGCCGCGCAGGTCCTGGCCTCGGCCTCCGAGATGGCCCGGCAGGCGTCCGAGCTCGGCACCGAGGTCGAGCGGTTCCTCGCCACGGTGCGGGCCGCCTGACCCGCACCCACGGGGCCGATCAGGCCTCCCCGGCTTCGGACCAGGCCCGCAGGCGCTCGAGCCACGCGTCCGAGGCGAGCACCGTCAGGCCCGGCAGGAGCGCGAGCGGGGTGACCCGTTCGACCCGGTCGCGCTCGCCCAGCCGCAGGCCGCCGCGCCTTGCGTAAAGGCGCAGGATGTCGGCGAGCCGTCCCTCCTCGGGGGGCTCGTTGCGGGCCACGGTGCGGATCTTCTCGACGATCTCGTCGGTGGTGCATTCGACGATCCCGTCCGTGCCGGCGCGATGGTCGCGCAGGCCCTCCTCGTAGAGCAGCCGGAGCGCCAGGAGCACGAGGGTCTCGTCCTTGCGCAGGCGCTCCGAGACGATGTCGTGGCGCGGGGCGTCCGCGGCCGGACTCAGCGAGACCATCTGGTCACGGTGCGAGACGGTCAGCGCGTAGCCGAGGCAGGCGAAATAGTCGGTGAAGAACGGGGCGTAGTGCCGGGCGAGTTCGTAGGAGCGCCCGATCCCCTGGGTGTCGGCGTAGATCACCTGGCCCTTCAACAGCACCTGGAGGGCGCGGCTGAGTTCCTCGGCGTCCGGCGCCCGGGCGCCCGCTGGCGCGGGCTCGTCGCCGTCGATGATGGCGCGGAAGCCCTCAAGCACCGGAGCGCCGCTCCAGGATGAAGTCCGGGCAGTCGAGCCAGCCGTTGGTGACGCGCCCGGGCAGCCGCGAGACGGCGTAAAGGTCGCCGAGCTTGGCGTCGAACAGGACGTCGATCTCGCGCAGGCGTTGGAACACGATGAAGTCGTCCACACCCGCGATCGCGATCTCGGCCCCGCGCAGCGCCGGGGCGTGTCCGAGCCGCGCCTCCACGAAGGCGGTCATGCCCTCGGGGGTGACGGTGGTGCGGCGCCGGAACGCCGCCTTGGCGGCCGCGAAAGCGTCCACCACGGGATCGTCCTCCAAGTCGGGCAGGGGCTCCATGTCGATCGCGGCCTTGCGAGCCCGCGGGGCCTGGAGATGCGCGTGGCCGATCGGCGGCCGCAGCAGCGAGACCTCGGCCGGGACGTCGGGGGCGATCTCCGACCCGCCGACGGCGCGCAACAGCGCGGCGGCGCGCTCGACGGCGCTCGGATCCGGACGATCCATGACGTGGAGGGCGGCGCCGATCCGGCGCTCAAGCCGCGCCACCACGGCGTCGACGGCGTTGAGGTGATTGTCGAGCCCCTCGAACACCGCCAGGATCTGGGTGAGATCGGACCGGATCGCCCGCTGGGCGGCGTCGAGATCGGGGCTGCGGCCCTCGCGGATCAGGCCCTCGGCGAGCGCCCGGACCGTGAGCGCGTCGCGCAGGGCCCGGCCGGCCTCGCGCACCACGCTGGCCCGGAAGCGGAACGGGTTGAACCGCGTGTGCAGCGTCCGGTAGTCGCTGATCAGGTGGCGCTCGACGAAAACCTCGAAGAACAGCCGGAACGTCTTGGCGCGGTCGGGCTCGCGCAGGATGCGCTCCTCGACCTTGCGCATGCCGGCGGCGAGGCCGCGGACATGCGCCAGGAAGGCCGCCGCCGCCCGGGCGGCGTTGGACAGGGCCTCGGATCGGCTGCCCGGATCCGAGAGGGCGCTCTCCAGGCCGCCCAGCACCTCCAGCACGGCGCCGCCGTAGGAGCGGGTCTCACCCCGTTCGAGGCGCGACAGCTCCTCCAGCAGGAGCCGCGCCTCGGGGTCGAACTCCACCACCGGCACGTAGCGCTCGCGGCGCTCGATCAGCCAGCCTGTGTCGAGGAGGCGCCGGTAGAGCGCCGTGCGGCGCTCGGCCGGATCGGCGGAGATCGGCTCGTCGCCGCTGACCTCCGGATCGCTCCAGCCGGCGGCGAAGTCGCCGATCTCGGCCAGCAGCTCGGCCTTGCGCACCGGCTCGGCCCCGAGGACACGCCGGTGCAGGTGCAGCAGCAGGGCCGCGTTGAAGCCCCGGCTCGGCGCGGCCAGGGGCTTGAACAGCTCGTCGGGCAGCTGCGCGAACAGCATTCTTTGAGGACTTTCGCCGTCGCGCAGCCGTGCCCTTACTTCGCGCCGAGGAGCTCGACGTCGAAGATCAGGGTGGCGTTCGGCGGGATCACGCCGCCGGCGCCCCGGGCGCCGTAGCCGAGCTGCGGCGGGATGATCAGGGTGCGCTTGCCGCCGGTCTTCATCGTGGCGACGCCCTCGTCCCAGCCCTTGATGACCTGGCCGGCCCCGAGCGGGAAGCTGAAGGGCTGGTTGCGGTCGCGGGAGGAATCGAACTTCTTGCCCTTCTTGCCGCCCTCGTCGAGCCAGCCGGTGTACTGGACGGTGACCTGCTGCCCGGCCTTCGGCTCCGGCCCGGTGCCCACGACTTCGTCCTGGTACTGCAGACCGGACGGCAGGGTCACGGTCTCGGCATTGGCGGCTGTGGTCATGGCGATCAACGCGGCTCCGGCGATAAGGGACAGGCGAGGCATGGTTTCTCCCTGGAACCGGCGCTGTGCGCGCCGGTCGTCGGGCGCCTTCTAGCGACTCGGGCCGCGGCAGGCCAGGGCGGGGTTGAGGGCGCGGCGGTTCCGCTCCTCTCTCCCCCCTCTGCGGGCTATGGGCGACGCAGGTTCAAGGCACGCGGCTCATGACGCAGCGCCACAGGCCCCCTCTCCCGTGCGGGAGAGGGGACCCGAGCCCCGCCGATCTGACCGGCGAGCACGCTGAAACCTCAAACCTGTGTCGCCGGTCGGTCTGCGGGTGGGGAAGCCATGTGGCGGATCTGATCGCCCGCTTCAGAAAGACCCGGCCTCAGCCCGCCACCATCCCCGCGAGAGACACCAACAGCCGCCGGGCGACTTCGTCCTTGCCGAGGCGCGGCCAGGTCTCCACCGTGCCATCCCGGCGGATCAGGTGGACCGTGTTCTCGGACCCGCCCATCACGCCGCCCGCCGCCGAGACGTCGTTGGCCACGATCAGGTCGCAGCCCTTGCGGGCGATCTTGGCCCGGGCATTCTCCAGCACCGCATCGGTCTCGGCCGCGAAGCCGACCACCAGGGGCGGGCGCTCGACGGACCGGCGTGCGATCGTCGCGAGGATATCGGGGTTCTCGGCGAGGACCAGCGGCGCGGGGCCGGTGCCGTCCTTCTTGATCTTCTTGGCTCCGGCCTCGTGCTCCGGGCGCCAATCCGCCACCGCGGCGGCGAAGATCGCGATATCGGCCGGGAGCGCCGTCTCGACGGCCGTCAGCATCTCCCGGGCGGTCTCCACCCGGATGACAGTGACGCCCGGCGGATCCGGGATCGCCACCGGCCCGGAGACCAGCGTCACGGCCGCGCCGGCCCGGGCGGCGGCCGCCGCGATGGCGTGGCCCTGGCGGCCGGAGGAGCGGTTGGCGATGTAGCGCACCGGATCGATCGGCTCGTGGGTCGGGCCGGAGGTCACGAGCACGCGCCGGCCGGCCAGGGGCCGGTCGCCATCCAGGCCGAGCATCCATTCGAGGGCGTCGGCGATCTCGTGGGGCTCGGCCATGCGGCCGGGGCCGGTCTCGGGCTCGGCCATCCGGCCGGCATTGGGGCCGACGATGCGCACGCCGTCGCCCTCCAGGATCGCGCGGTTGCGCACGGTCGCCGGGTGGGCCCACATCCGCACGTTCATGGCCGGCGCGATCAGGATCGGCAGGGCGGTCGCCAGCAGGATCGTGGTCGCGAGGTCGGCGGCGTGGCCGCCCGCCATCCGGGCCATCAGGTTGGCGGTGGCGGGCGCCACCACCACGGCATCCGCCTGCCGGGCGAGCTTGATGTGGCCGATCTCCGCCTCGGAGGCCCGGTCGAACAGGTCGGTATGGGCCCGTTCGCCGGCCAGCGCGGCCGCGGCCAGCGGCGTCACGAATTCCTGCGCCCCCGCGGTCAGGACCGGGCAGACGCTGGCGCCGCGCTCGCGCAGGCGCCGGATCAAATCGAGGGCCTTGTAGGCCGCGATGCCGCCGCCGATGACGAGGAGGACGCGGCGGTTGGCAAGGGTCTCGCTCATGCCGGGACCCTCTGCGCGCGGCCGCCCGTCCGTCAAGCGGAGCTCAGGCCGCCGCCGGGACGGCCGACGCCTTGAGCCCGCCGAACCGGCGCTCACGGCGGTGGAACTCCGCCGTCGCTTCGGCGAGGTCCTCGGGCCCGAAATCGGGCCACATCCGCTCGGTGAAATGCAGTTCGGCGTAGGCCGCCTCCCACAGCATGAAGTCCGACAGCCGCTGCTCGCCCCCGGTGCGGATCAGCAGGTCGACCTCGACCGGCGAGCCGTGCATCGGCCCGGCGACCAGCGCGCCGAAATTCTCCCGCGTGAGCGCGTCCGCCCCCTGAAGGCGCTGCGCCGCCGCGAGGATCGCGTCGCGGGCGGAGTAGTCCACGCAGATCCGCAGGTGCAGGCGGGTCCCGGCCGCGGTGGCGGCTTCGGCGGCGATGATCGCCTCGGGGATGCCCTCCGGCAGCCGGTCCCGCCGGCCCACGACGCTGAGGCGCGTGCCGGTGCGGGCGAGCCTCTGGGTCTCGTTGCGCAGATAGGAGCGCAGGAGCCGCATCAGCCCGCCGACCTCGTCGGCGGGACGCTGCCAATTGTCCGCCGAGAAGGCGTAGAGCGTCAGCGTGCCGATGCCGAGATCCGGGCAGGCCTCGGCGGTGCGCCGGATCGCCTCGACGCCCCGGTGATGCCCGGCCAGCCGCGGCCGCCCGCGCTGCGTCGCCCAGCGCCCGTTGCCGTCCATGATGATCGCGGCGTGCAGGGCCCTCGGCTCCGCTTCGCTTCGCATCGTAAAGTCTCCCGGCATGGGGGTATCGCTTAAGTTTATCGGGGCGGAGTTAATAATCTCGGGAAGCTTAGACAGTCTCACACCGGTTTCGTGGCCGGATCGAGGCCGCGGCGCCCCGATTCCGGCCCGCGATCGGCGGCCTCCGCGGCATCGCGCACGACCTGCTCCAGGACGCTCAGGTAGCCGATGAAGCGCTGGCGGCCGGTGTCGGTCAGCCGGCACACCGTCTGCGGGCGGTTATGCGCGAGACCCTTCTCGATGCTCACCAGATCCGCCTCGCTCAGCACCGCCAGGTGGCGGCTCAGGTTGCCGTCGGTCAACCCGCACAGACGCTTGAGATCCGGAAACGGCAGGCCCTTCGGATGCGCCACCAGGGAGGTGAGCACGGAGAGGCGCGCCCGCTCGTGAATCAGCCGGTCGAGTCCCTCGTAGGAGAAGCGCCCGACGGCGCGGTCAGCGGTCGTCATCGAAGGCCCGGGCGCTGTGATGGATGATCCCCGCCAGCCAGGCCTGGCCGACCAGGAACGGCAGGCCCATCGCCCAGGGGGAGAGGAGGCGCGTCTCCGCCGAGAGGGCCAGCACGGCGAGCCCGGCCAGCAGATACCAGGCGCCCACGCCCTGCACCGCCCGCGGCAGGATCCGCGCCGAAGCGAACAGGCCGAGGCCGACGAGGACCTGCCACAGGCCGGGCAGCATCCAGACCTCCCCGGGGGCGAAGCGGGCGATCACCAGGGCCAGGCACGCCCCCGCGCCGGCGGCCGGCAGGAAGACCTCGATGGCGTTCCACACCATGGCGTCGGCGAGGCCGGAATGCAGGCGCCGCGAGCGCCGCATCGCCTCCACACCGATCATCGCGAAGGCCGCGAGGGCGGCGGTGACCCAGAGTCCGAAGAACAGGCCGGGCTTGGCCGCCGGATCGCCCAGCCACAGGGCTTGGCCGGCCGCACAGGCCAGCGCGAGGCCTCCGGTGCCGGCGACGGTCGCCGCCCCGACCCCGCGAAATGCCGTGTCGCGCGCGATCTGCGAACGGATCGCCACGATGTCGGCCAATGCCTTGTCCAGGTCCCGCATGCGCCTCATGCCCCGGGGCTGCATCGTGCTTTGCGCCGCAAAGTACCGGCCCGGCCGGATCGTCGCAAGCCAATTCGACCGGTCACGGCGGCGGAATTTCTCAGCATCGGCGCTGCAGGTCGAGTCTGAAATGGGATGAAATCTACCTACCGGTTGTATTCGGACAATCACCGGGCCGGAAAAACCGCTCCCACGATCCGGTGTCCGGCCGGCCAGCGGGCCGGCGGGACCGGCGGCCGGGGCGCGGTAAAACTCTCCTTCGGACAGGGTTTCTCCCGGCGGCCGCACGGCCCATATTGTGTCCATGCCCGCTCCGAAGAAATCGCGCGCCGCCTCCGTCACGGCCTCGTCCGCCAAGGCGTCGAAGCCCGAACTGAAGCCCCTCGACACATATCTCGCCGCACTGCTGAACCCGGCACTCAACCGCAACCGGCCGCCGCCCGTGGAGCCGACGCCCGAGGCGCCCGCCCGGCCGGGCAGGCTCAAGAAGCGTGGCGCCAAGGACGGGACCACCGGCGGCTCCTCCCCGGCCGCCACGCGCCGGGCCGAGATCGCCCGCGACGGCTTCGCGGAGGCGCCCCAGGCCGGCTACGCCCTGGGCGACGCCGCCGATGTCGACCCGCGCCTCGCCCAGGCCCTGGGCCTGATCCCGCCCGAGGACGGCCCCGTCCCGGAGGGTGCTGACCTGACGGATCCCGGCGGCGACGGGGGCGCCTCGGCCACCGTGACGGCGCTGGAGCGGCTGCTCACTGAGGGCAACCCGCTGTTCAAGGACGGCCAGACCTGGACCCCGCACCGGCCGGAGCGCCCGCAGAAATCCGAGGGCGGGCTGCGGTTCACGCTGAGATCCGAGTTCGAGCCGGCCGGCGACCAGCCCACCGCCATCGCCGAACTGGTCAAGGGCGTGCAGGTACACGAGCGCGATCAGGTCCTGCTCGGCGTGACCGGCTCGGGCAAGACCTTCACGATGGCCAAGATCATCGAGGAGACCCAGCGCCCGGCGCTGATCCTCGCCCCCAACAAGACGCTGGCCGCCCAGCTCTACGGAGAATTTAAGTCCTTTTTCCCGGACAACGCGGTTGAGTATTTCGTTTCTTACTACGATTACTACCAGCCCGAGGCCTATGTCCCGCGCTCGGACACGTTCATCGAGAAGGAATCCTCGATCAACGAGCAGATCGACCGGATGCGCCATTCCGCCACCCGCGCGCTGCTGGAGCGGGACGACGTGATCATCGTCGCTTCGGTCTCGTGCATCTACGGCATCGGCTCGGTCGAGACCTACACGGCGATGTCGTTCACCGTCTCGCTCGGCGAGCGGATCGAGCAGCGTCAGCTGATCGCCGACCTCGTAGCGCTGCAGTACAAGCGCATCCAGTCGGATTTCGCCCGCGGCACCTTCCGGGTGCGGGGCGATTCCATCGAATTGTGGCCGGCCCACCTGGAGGATCGCGGCTGGCGGATCGGCCTGTTCGGCGACGAGATCGAGAGCATCGTCGAGTTCGATCCGCTCACCGGCAAGACCATCGCCGAGCTGAAGTTCGTGAAGGTCTACGCAAACTCGCACTACGTGACGCCGCGCCCGACGCTGCAGCAGGCGATCAAGGGCATCAAGAACGAGCTGAACGGCCGGATCGAGGAGCTGACCAAGATGGGCCGGCTGATCGAGGCCCAGCGCATCGATCAGCGCTGCACCTTCGACATCGAGATGATCGAGGCCACCGGCGCCTGCAACGGCATTGAGAACTATTCCCGCTACCTCACCGGCCGGAAGCCCGGCGAGCCGCCGCCGACCCTGTTCGAGTACCTGCCCGACAACGCCCTGGTCTTCACCGACGAGAGCCACGTCACCGTCCCGCAGATCGGCGGCATGTACCGGGGCGACTTTCGCCGGAAGGCGACGCTCGCCGAATACGGCTTCCGCCTGCCCTCCTGCCTGGACAACCGGCCGCTGCGCTTCGAGGAGTGGGACGCGATGCGGCCCATGACCGTCCACGTCTCGGCGACGCCTGGCAAGTGGGAGATGGAGCAGACCGGCGGCGTCTTCGCCGAGCAGGTGATCCGTCCGACCGGCCTCGTGGACCCGGTGATCGAAATCCGCCCCGCCCGCAGCCAGGTCGACGACCTGCTGGGCGAGGTCCGGGAGGTGGCCCAGGCTGGCTATCGGACGCTGGTGACAACGCTGACCAAGCGAATGGCCGAGGACCTCACCGAGTACCTGCACGAGAACGGCGTGCGGGTGCGCTACATGCACTCCGACATCGACACGCTGGAGCGGATCGAGATCATCCGGGATCTCCGCCTCGGCGCCTTCGACGTGCTGATCGGCATCAACCTGCTGCGCGAGGGTCTCGACATCCCGGAATGCGCCCTGGTGGCGATCCTCGATGCCGACAAGGAGGGCTTTCTGCGCTCGGAGACCTCGCTGATCCAGACGATCGGCCGCGCCGCCCGGAACGCGGACGCGCGCTGCATCCTGTACGCGGACAACATCACCGGCTCGATGGAGCGGGCGATGGCCGAGACCGAGCGGCGCCGGACCAAGCAGCTCGCCTACAACGAGGAGCACGGGATCACCCCGCAGAGCGTGAAGCGCGGCATCGCCGACATCCTCAGCAGCGTGTTCGAGCGCGACCACGTCCAGGTCGATACCGGCCTAGCGAAGGACGCGATCACGGTCGGCCATAACCTGAAGGCGGTGCTGGCCGATCTGGAGAAGCGCATGCGCGCGGCGGCCGCCGATCTCGACTTCGAGGAGGCGGCGCGGCTGCGCGACGAGCTGAAGCGGCTCCAGGCGACCGAGCTGCTGGTCTCGGACGACCCGATGGCCCGGCAGGGGGACGTGGAGCGCGAGGCCGGCAAGTTCGGCCGGAAAGCCCCGCGCGGGGCGGGGCACAGCCGCATCGCCAAGCCCGACCTCGACAATATGGGTCCGGGCACCGACCGCGAGCTGCCGGTCGGCGGCGGCGCGCCAGTCTGGCAGGAAAGGCCGAAGCCGCGCTCGACGCAGGGCCTCGGCGGGCAGAAACCTAAATACAAGGGCGGCGGCGGGCGGCGGCGCGACTGAACGGGCGCCGGACCCTCATGCGGCTTCGTGGTTCCGGCCCACACCCTGCGCCGCCGCTTCCTCGCCCGCGTCGACGATCGCTTGCGCGATCCGAACCACGAGGGCGTCGCAGGCCGCGTCGTAGGCGCGGGGATCCGCCTGAACGGCAGCCTCCGCGACGGCGCCGACCCGGTCCCGGACGATCTCGCGCGCGGTGCGCAGCGCGTCGGCGAAGGGTTCGAACGGTCGGGGCATCGCGGCGCTCCGGCAGGCGCCGGGTCGCTCCGGCTTCGGTTGGCCGCTGGAACGAGCGGGCCGGCGAAACCGTTCCCTGCGGCGCTGGACGCGCAACCCCGCACCGGCCCAGATCACCCCCGGTGACAGACGAGCACCCGATGGCCTCAGAGACGAACACGCCCCCCGCCCTCGACGACGAGACCCTGGCCTTCGCCGGGCGCGTCTTCCAATACGCGCGGATGGGCCATGCGCAGGAACTTGCCGAGCTGTTCGGCCAGGGCCTGCCGGCGAACCTGCGCAACGACAAGGGCGACAGCCTGCTGATGCTCGCGGCCTATAACGGTCAGGCGGAGGCGACCCGGGTAATCCTGGAGGCCGGCGGCGATCCCGAGCTCGCCAACGATCGAGGCCAGACGCCGCTCGCCGGGGCGGCGTTCAAGAACGACCTGGCGGTGGCGCGGCTGCTGCTCGAACACGGGGCCGCGGTCGACGGCACCGGCGACGGGACGCGCACGGCCCTGATGACCGCCGCGATGTTCGACCGAACAGAGATGGTCGACCTGCTCCTCCAGCACGGCGCCGACCCGGATCGCCGCGACGGCTCCGGCCAGGGCGCGGCCGACATGGCCCGGGCCATGGGCGCGCAGGCGACCCCGGGCCAGCTCGACGCGGCGGCGCGGGCGGTGGGCTGAACGTCAGTCGAGATCCACGGCCGCGGGAGACTGCGATGGAATCACGGCCATCGTCAGCCCGAGAGCCGCAATCACCCGCTGAACGGTGTCGAGGCTCGGGTTTCCGCCCTGCGATAGAGCCTTGTAGAGGCTCTCGCGTCCAAGTCCGCTGGCATCGGCCACGGCCGTCATGCCGCTGGCCCGCGCGACGTCACCGAGCGCCTGCCGGAACGCTGCGGGATCATTCTCCTCCAAGGCCGCCGAAAGGTAGGCGGCGGCCTCCGCGGGCGTGCGGATATAGGTGGCCACATCGAAGGGGCGCGTCGGTGTCGTGCCGTTCGTCATGCGCTGCCTACCCAAACTGTGCGTGCCAGATCGCGGGCCCGAGCGATGTCGCGGGTCTGCGAATCCTTGTCGCCGCCGCACAGGAGAATGACGATCCCGCCATCGGCACGCTCGACGAAGTAGACACGGTAACCGGGACCTGTATCAATCTTCATCTCGCTAACCCCACCGCCGACCGGGGCCACCTGTCCGCGATGACCCTCCTGGAGGCGCACGATCCGGCGCAGGATGCGGGCACGGCCTGCGGCATCGCGCAGCCTGTCGATCCACCGGTCGAACACCTCCGTGGTCAACACCTCGGGCACAATCAGTATCCCATAAGATACAAACGATCGCAACGGCGCCCGACATCCGGGGGGATGCATCCTCTGGGGCAATGGGCGACCGGAGAACCGGGAGACGAAACGCCGTGCCGCCCATCACTCGGATCGACACAGGACTTTGGCTCGCTTGCGCGGGGCTGGTCGTGGCGCCATTCGGAGCCGTCGCCGCCGAGACCCCCTGGCCGGCCTTCGGGCACGATCCCAGCAACCGCAACTTCTCCGAACTCACCCAGATCGACCGCGGTAGCGTCGGACGGCTGCGCCCCGCCTGGATCTTCCAGACCGGGGTCACCGGCTACTTCCAGGCCCAGCCCGTGATGGTGGACGGAAGCCTCTATATCTCCACGACGCAGAACAACGTCGCGGCGCTGGATGCGCGCACCGGCAAGCCGCTCTGGACCTACACCCACAAACCACGGACGGAGAAGATCTTCGGACCGCCGTCGAACCGCGGCCTCGCCGTCTCGGGCGGCCTCGTCTACGAGGCGACCATGGACGGACGGCTGATCGCCCTGGATGCCAAGACCGGCCGCGTGGTCTGGGACAAGGAGGCGGTCCGGCCGGAGGAGGGCGAGACCGAGACCGCCTCGGGGCTGGCGACGACGCTCGGCGGCAAACCCGTTCAGGGCTCGAGCCGCCTGGGCTTCAAGATGCCGCCGCTGGTCGCCGACGGGCTGGTGATCGTCGGCGTCACCGGCGCGGGCTACGGCCTCCACATCGAGGACGAGGCGGGCGGCCTCGACGGCGGCGCGGTGGTCGGCATCGAGGGCGGCTACGGCCGGCGCGGCTGGCTTGCGGCTTACGACGCCAAGACGGGCGCGGAGCGCTGGCGCTGGTACGTCACCCCCGCGGAGGGCTGGGAGGGCGGATTCGTGGAAAAAACCGCCGACGGAACGCCGCTCCACCGGGACATCGCGGCCGAGAAGGCGGCGGCACCCGCCAACCGCGAGGCTTGGCGCGTCGGCGGCGGCTCCCTCTGGATGACGCCGGCCTACGATCCCGATCTCGGCCTGATCTTCCTCGGGACCGGCAATCCGGCGCCACAGAATTTCGGCCTGTCGCGGCCGGGGGACAATCTCTACACGATGTGCCTCGTCGCCCTCGACGTGAAGACGGGCACCTTGCGCTGGTACTACCAGCAGGTGCCCCACGACGAGTGGGGCTACGACGTCGCCGCGCCGCCCTTCCTGCTCGACATGCCGGGTGGGACGAAGGCGGTGGCCTCGGCGAGCAAGACCGGCTGGATCTATGTCCACGACCGCGCGACCGGAAAGCTGCTGGAGCGCTCGGCGCCGCTCCTCGACCAGAAGAACCTGTTCACGCCGCCGAGCGCGCAGGGCACGGTGGTGGCACCCGGGCCCCTCGGCGCGGTCTCCTGGCCGCCGACCGCCTATGACGGGCGGCTGGCCTACGTGCAGGTCCGCCACGGGGCGACGACCTACACGGTGAAGACAGTGCCGGCGGCCGCCGGACGGCCGGAGATCCGCTACAGCGAGACCGCCGAGGCAAAGGGCGAGCCCGCCTTCAGCACGCTCAGCGCCGTCGACCTTGCCGACGGCGGCCGGATCGCTTGGTCGGTGCGCGCGGCGAGCCGCCTGTCCGGGGGGACGCTCGCGACCGCCGGCGGCCTCGTCTTCTCCGGCGAGGAGGACGGCCATCTCGATGCCCACGATTCCAGTGACGGCCGGGTGCTCTGGCGCTTCCAGTGCGGGGCGGGCATCAGCGGCCCGGCCATGACCTACGCCCTCGACGGCCGGCAATACGTCGCGGTGGCGGCGGGCGGCGCGTCCTACACGAAGGCGGCGGGCTTCGGCACCGGCGACGCACTCCTGGTCTTCGCGCTGCCCGATTGACGCCCACTGAGCTTGGCTGGAGAAGTTCCAAGCAATGACGGCGGGGACTCATCCGATCGATGGCTGACGAGGGGAGCGCGGCCGGCGCCGACGCGGGTTCGCAACCGACCGATCGCGGGCTGCCGGTGATCCGCACCATCGCGATGCCCGCCGATACCAACCCGGCCGGCGACATCTTCGGCGGCTGGCTGATGGCGCAGATGGATCTCGCGGCCGGCAACGTCGCGGCCCGACGCTCGCGTGGACGCTGTGCCACCATCGCGGTCGACGCGATCACGTTCCATCATCCGGTCTTCGTCGGCGACGAGGTCAGCCTCTACGCGTGGCTGGTCACGGTCGGGCGCTCGTCCCTCCGCATTCAGGTCGAGGTCTGGCGGCGCGAGCGGGCGAGCGAGACCACCATGAAGGTGACGGAGGCGACCTTCACCTTCGTGGCGATCGGCGACGACCGGCGCCCGCGGCCGGTGCCGCCGGAGGTGGGCGGGATTACGCCGTGATATCGACGGTGGTGCCAGGTGCGGGCGGCGTCTGCACGTTGTCGTCGCTCGCAGACGCCTTGGCGTGAGCGAGCTGTGCCTGCGCCTTATCGACCAGCTTCTGGTCGCAGGCGACGCAGCTGGGGCTATGATTGCGCTTGTCCTAATCGACAACGCTGTTGGCGTCGGCGAGCGCCTGCTGCGCTGTCGCGACTCCCGCCTGCGTCCGGGAAGCCTGTTGTGCCGCCTGGACCGACTTGGCCGATTGCGCCTGCCCCAGGGGTTTGAATGATAGGGTGTCCGCGCCGCGCGGGGTGACCGATCCGATGCTGCTTGCCATCCGTGAAAGTCCGAACGAACACCTCAGGTGGGATGGTGCAAGTAAGATATTGAGATCACGCTAATCGGTGATCGACCGGTGCGACTAAAATTTACACAATTTTGGCTGGCATGCAAAAGACCAAATCAGCTGCGTATGATTTCGTGACCGACGATGAATGTGGCTTTGCTTCAGTTCTGGCGTCGGTGATCTTCTTATCTTCCTGCAAGCAAAGCCAGGGGATCCGCGCTACTTCCCTTTAAATGTGAATTTGGTGATCTGCCCGGATGAGGGGGTGGTCACGCTAGCCGAGGCCATTAACACACGACTGTCGTGGACCGAGATCTGCGTGAACGGATGTGCCCCAAGCATCATCCCGAGACATAATTTCCGGCTTTCGGAAAATGATGATGCAAAATCAGAGACCCAGCGCATCGTCCTGATTGAGATCTTCAGGACGATGCGCTGAACGTCGGATCCCCTATCAAATCGCTTCGAATCCACCCCATGGCCGTCATCAGCGAGACCGGCGGACGAGACCCGCCGCGCCGTCGCGTGGGCGGAGTTCGGTGAAGCCGGCTCATCGCGGGCCGGTGTCACGCCGTCGAGGGCGACGCTCGCCATGACGGCGCGGCGTGACAGGCGGATCAGCCGCCTCGATTGCCGGCGAGCGCGTAGCGCGTGCGCAGCCGCAGGCCGAACACCGCCATCATGAACATGCAGCAGGTGGCGTTGTTGCCGTTGTACAGAACCGTCTCGAACGAGGCCGAGACGAGGCCCAGGAACCAGAACCGCAGGAACAGCAGCGTCTCGGCGTCCAGACGGCCGCCGCCGGCCACACGCTGCAGGTCGCGCACGGGGGCGAGCACGAAGGCCGCCACGGTGAGCGCGAGGAGCGGCAGACCGCCGATCAGCGCCGTGTCGAGATAGGCGTTATGGGCGTGATCGACGGTGTTGACCCAGGTCAGTTCCTCGGAGCCGGCATACATGGTCCGCTCGGTCATCCAGAACGCGCCGAGCCCCCAGCCGCGCCAGGGCCGGATCAGGATGTTGTCGATGGCGAATTGCCAGATCTCGCTGCGCCCCGTGAAGGTCGCGTCGGTGAGGAGCGCCCCGACCGCGTCCTGGATCGGCGGCACCAGGACGGAACCGATGGAGATCAGCGAGAACCCGACCACCGGGCCGAGGAGCAGAAGGCCCCGGGCGAGGCCCCCGGTCAGAATCTGGCAAAGCCCCGTGGTGGCGAGGATCACCGGCAGCAGCAGGATCGCGGTCTTGGAGCCGCTCGCCACCAGGAACCCCGCCGCCAACAGCACGATCCCCCAGCCCAGGAGCCGGCTCGCCGCTGCGGCGACGTAGAGGCCGACGATCACCAGGATCACCATGGCGGCCCCGGCCTCGTTCTTCTGCGGGAAGATCCCGCGCCAGAGGCCCGGATGGCTCGGATCGGAATTGACGTCGAAGGCCGAATGGATCGCGAGGCTCGGTACGAAGGCCACCGCCAGGTAAGAGGACAGCACGATCACCAGGGCCGCCCCGGCCATGGTCAACGCCAATTGCCGCGGGGATCGGGCGACGATCAAAACACCCGCCGAGAGCATGGCGGCGATGGCGAACAGCGCCAGCCGCCGCAGCGACAGGCCCGGCTCGATGGACAGGAGGGTCGTCAGGCCGAGCCAGAGGGCGCAGAGCAGGAGCGGCCGCGTCATCAGCGGGCGCAGGTGCCGCACGCCGATCCGGTGGATCGCCGCCGCCATGGCGGCACCGGCGGCGAGGAACAGCACCTGGGTCAGCAGGCTGCCGTCCTCTGAGGCCGCCAGGATCGAGCGATCGGACAGGTCCTTCAGCCAGACGTGGTTCCAGAGGAGGACGAAGACCGCCCCGTTCAGGAGCACGCGCAGCACGTCCGGAACATCCCGGCCGGCGATGCCCTGGTGCCGCCCCTCGGCGGGGATCCCGATCGCCGCGTCCGCAGAAGCCATGTCCCGTTCCACCGCCGAACCCGCGACCCATCGAGGTCCCAGAGAAGCATCCCGGTGATCCCACCTACTTCTCTTATCTCGGGGCGACCGCGTCAGCGGGCCCGGAAGGAAGGCTCCGCCGCGCTCCGGCACCCGAGGATGAGAGAATTGGGTCGGACGTTCGTGGCTTCTGTCTGGGACGGCGTGGTTGGCCGCAGCCTCATCTTAGTCCCGGACCCGGCCCGGGCGATGGCAAATCAAAAGTTGCACCCACCGATCGCGCACTAACCTTGACGAAGGTTTTCCGGGTTCAGCGCCGCATCGTGTACTGCGACCGGCTGGCGGATTGGCGCATCAGAAACGCCGCCATCTCGGCGAGTTCCGGGGCCTTCGAGCGGAAGGTCACCGACAGAGCCAGCAGCGTGTCCTTGTGGTCGAGGCCGGGATAGATCCGCTGTTGCACGGGCACATGCTCGGCGCGCAGGCGCGCGGCGAGGCTGACGGTGTGCCGGGGCTTCACCACCGTGTCGGCATCGCCGGTCGCCAGGAAGGCGGGGGGTGACAGCGGTCCGACGAAGCTGCCCGGCTGGGTCGCGGCCGCGTCGGGCGCCTGTCCGAACACCTTGATTGTGGTGTCCTGATCGAGGGGCAGGAAATCGTAGGGGCCGGACAGGCCGGCCACCGCCTTGATCGCCTTGGGATCGACGCCGGCCGCGATCACGTAGCGCGGGTCAAGGCCGAGCATCACGGCGTTGTAGGCCCCCGCGGAATGCCCGGCCAGGACGATCCGGCGCGGGTCGCCGCCATAGGCCGCGATGTTGTCGCGCACCCAGGCGAGCGCCGCGGCGCCGTCCTCCAGGAAGCCCGGGAACGCCGTCTCGGGATAGAGCCGATAGTCCGGCAGCACCGTGACGAAGCCCTGGGCGGCGAGCGCATGTCCAACGAAGGCGTAGTCGTCCTTCGAGCCGCTCTGCCAGGAGCCGCCGTAGAAGAACACCAGCACGGGGGCGTTCTCGGCGGCCGCGGCGGGCACGTAGACGTCGAGCCGCCGCCGCGACCCTTCACCGAAGGGCTGGTCCTTCGCGGCGAGGCGCCCGCCCGGATCCCGCGGGCCGATCGCGTCGAACAGCGCGAGCGGCGAAGCCGCGTTGAGGCCGAACGCGGCGAGCCCGAGGCAGAGCAGGCTGGCAAGCGCAGTGAAGAGCCGTGTCATATCCCGTCCGGTTGTCGCGACCGGCCCATACCGCGCCAGGCTCGGGGCGGATTGATGACGGCCGCGCGGCGGCGCGCGAAAAATCAGGTCCGCAGCACGAAACAGGCGCCGCCGACCTTGCGGATGCGGCCGCACAGGTCGTCGGCGGCCTGCCGGTTCTGTGCCGGGATCCGGATCCGGTAGAACGCCCGGGTGCCACGGTTGCGCAGGCGCGTGCCGATGATCATCGGCCGCACGTCGCCGATCACCCCCGCATAGGCGCTCCGCGCCCGGTTGAAGCTCTGGAGCGCCAGCGCCTTGGAGAAGTTGCCGGCGAGTTGGATCCCCCAGGGCGCGGCCGGGCCCTCGTTGGCCCCCAGGGCGAAGCGATCGCCGCGGGACGGGATGCGCAGGCTGGCGGTGACCTGAAGGCAGGTCTGCGCCGGCTCCGGTTTCGCGTCCGCCGTCTCGGGCTTCTTGGGCGCGCCGCCTTCCGGGTATTCGATCGCCTTGGCGGGACCGGTGCGCCAATCGTCGGCCGGGACGCCCGTGATGGCGGCCACGTAGGCGCGGGTCTCGGCGGGCAGGCCGCCATCCCCGGCCAGCCACTTGCTGACACGGGCCGCCCCCCCGTTATAGGCCGCCGCGGCGAGCCCGAGATTGCCGAACTGGCTCTTCAGGTCCGCCAGCAGGTGGGCGGCGTGCGGGATCGCCTGTTCGGGGTCGAACGGGTCGAGGAGCCCGCGCTCACGGGCAGTCCCGGGCATGAACTGGGCGACGCCCTGTGCCCCCGCCGGGCTGACGACGCCCACGCGAAAGCTGCTCTCGCGCCAGATCAGCCGCGTCAGGAACGGCACCGGCAGGGCACGGGCCTTGGCGGATTCGTCGATCAGGCGGCACAGCGCCTGCTCGACGGTCTCGGTCGCCCCCTCGGACGGAACGGCGGCGGCCGGACGGGCCGAGCCGAGGAGGAAGAGGGCGAGGAGCGCGCCGTGGCGCAGGCGTGAGATGTCCACACCGGCGCTTGTAGCGACCTCCGGTTGCGGATCAATCCGTCGGACAGGGTGGGGCGCGGCCGATCACGGCACCGTGCTCATCGGTCGCCCAGGCCGGTGCATCCTCCCCCAGACGACGCGCCGGCCGCTCGCAGCGCATCGGGGCGCCCGCGATGGCAACCGGCGGCCGCAGGCGCCGCGCCGGGCCCCAGGCCGTTGCCTCGATGTCCGGCGCGCAATCCTCCGCGGTCTCGGCCGCGAAGGCCGGTTCGGGCGGAGCCGCACCCGCCTCGATCAGGAAGGCGGCCGTGCGGGCGAGGGAGAGTCGCGCCCGGCCACCGGTGCCGTCCGACAGGCGCCGGCTCAGCAGCCGAAGCACGGCCGCCGCCATCAAGTAGCCGGTGGCGTGATCGAGGGCCTGGACCGGGAGCGGCACCGGAGCGTCGGCCCCGCGCCAATCCTGCCCGGCCTGCGCGATCCCGGTGCTCATCTGGACGAGACTGTCGAAGCCGCGCCGTCCGGCCCAGGGGCCGGTCCAGCCGTAGGCGTCGAGGCAAACCTCGACGAGGCCCGGCGTCAGGTCCGACCGGGTGCGCGCCCCGTAGCCGAGCCCGTCCAGCGCGCCGGGCCGGTAGCCGTGGACCAGCACGTCCGCCCCGGCCAGCAGGGCGTCGAAGGTGGCCCGGTCGGCGTCGCGGCGCAGGTCGAGGCGGGCGCAGGTCTTGCCGGGGGTCACCTCCGGCTCGATGGCGGCCTCGGTCCAGTCGGGCGGGTCGATGCGCAGTACATCGGCCCCGAAGCCCGCGAGAAAGCGCGTCGCCACCGGCCCGGCCAGCACCCGCGTCAGGTCAAGCACGCGCAGGCCGGCCAGCGGGCGCCCCGGCCGGGGCGCCCAGCCCGATGCCGCCGCATTCGTCGGCCGGCCGCCACACGGCGCCAGCGCCACCAGAGGTTCGGCCGCCACCGCACGGCCCTGCGGGTGCGCGGCCCAGGCGTCGAGCCCGCGCATCTCGGCGGCGCAGCCACCCTCGGCCAGGATCGCGGCCTCCAGGGTGCCCGTGTCCCAGTTTGCCACCGCCCGCGCCATGCCGGCGCGATCCGCCTGGGCGCCGAGCACCCGCTCGGCCGCCGCCCGGTGATGCGGGGCGTTGGTGTGGAGCCGGATCCAGCCGTCCCGCGTCCCGTAGTCGCCCGCCACCGGGTCCCAGGGCGCCGGCACACGCCAGCCTTCCGGCCGCAGCGACGTCGCGAACCAGAACGAGGCGAGCCGCCGGTCCACGGTCACCGGCCCCGTCAGGTCCGCGACCTCGGCGAGCGCCAGCGCGGCCGCCGCGACCGAGCCCGCCGCGAGGTCGCTCACCGCGAAGGCCGAGGGCAGGGCGCCCATCCCGGTGACGTGCAGGCGGTCGAGGGCGCCGGTCGGCCCGTCGAGGGCCTGCCAGATCTGGGCGGCGAAGGCGTGGGATCCGGCCGTCATCGCGATCTCCCGTCCGATCCGCCGCGACCGGGCGGACCATCGTCGCAGCAAGATAGACTAGGGTCATTGGCCCCGCGCGCTATAAGGAGCGGCATGACGTTGGATGAATCCGAGCCGCTGCTGGCCGTCGAGACCCTGTCCGTCGCCTTCCGGTCCCGCGCGGGCGAGACGGCGGCGGTCGACGGGATCGGCTTCACCATCCGGCGCGGCGAGACCGTGGCGCTGGTCGGCGAATCGGGCTCCGGCAAGTCCGTGACGGCGCTCGCGATCCTGCGGCTCCTCGACGGGGCGGCGCGCCAGGAGGGCCGGATCCTGTTCAAGGGCCGCGACCTCGCGACCCTCCCGGAACGCGCGATGCGCGACGTCCGCGGCGCCGACATCACCATGGTGTTCCAGGAACCGATGACGTCGCTGAATCCGCTCCACACGATCGAGCGGCAGATCGGCGAAGTCCTGGGGCTCCACCGCGGCCTGACGGGGCGCGCCGCCCGCCGGCGCATCCTCGAACTGCTGGACCTCGTGGGCCTGCGCGACGCGGAGCGTCGCCTCGGCGCCTACCCGCACGAACTCTCCGGCGGCCAGCGCCAGCGGGTGATGATCGCCATGGCGCTCGCCTGCGAGCCGGACCTGCTCGTCGCCGACGAGCCGACCACCGCCCTCGACGTCACGGTCCAGGCGCAGATTCTGGCGCTCCTCGCCGACCTGCAGAAGCGCCTCGGCATGGCAATGCTGTTCATCACCCACGATCTCGGCATCGTCGAGCGGATCGCCGACCGGGTCTGCGTGATGCTGAAGGGCCGGATCGTGGAGGCGGGGGCGACGAAGGCGGTCTTCGCCGACCCGCAGCACGACTACACGAGGCGCCTGATCGCCTCGGAGCCGAAGGGCCGCGCCAACCCGGTCCCGGCCGATGCCGCAAACCTGCTCGAGGCCGGGCCGCTCAAGGTCTGGTTCCCCCTGAAGACCGGCCTGCTCCGGAGGGTCACCGGCCACGTCAAGGCGGTGGACGGGGTCTCGCTGAAGGTCCGCGCCGGCGAGACCGTGGGCGTCGTCGGCGAATCCGGCTCAGGCAAGACCACGCTGGGTCTCGCCCTGCTGCGGCTGACGGCCTCGGAGGGGCCGATCGTGTTCCTGGGCCGCACGATCGACAGCTTCACGGTGGCGCAGATGCGGCCCCTGCGGCGGGACATGCAGGTCGTCTTCCAGGACCCCTACGGCTCGCTGTCGCCGCGCATGTCCGTGGCCGATATCGTCGCCGAGGGGCTGGTGGTGCAGGGTGCCGTGCGCGGCCGGGCCGAGCGCCGGGCGGTCGTCTCGAAGGCGCTCGCCGATGTCGGCCTGGACCCGGCCGCCATGGATCGCTACCCGCACGAATTCTCCGGCGGCCAGCGCCAGCGCATCGCCATCGCCCGGGCCATCGTACTGAACCCCCGCTTCGTGGTGCTCGACGAGCCGACCTCGGCTCTGGACCGCTCGGTCCAGGCCCAGATCGTGACCCTGCTGCGCGACCTGCAGCGGGATCGCGGGCTGGCCTATCTATTCATCAGCCACGACCTGAAGGTCGTGCGGGCGCTCGCCAACTACGTGATGGTCATGCAGAACGGCCGCGTGGTCGAGGAAGGCCCCGCCGAGACGATCTTCGCCGATCCGCGGACCGCCTATACGCGCGCCCTGTTCAAGGCCGCCTTCGCCCTCGACAGCGACGCGCCGACCGAGCTGGAGCCCGTCTGACCGTGCCGCGCGCGCTGATGATCGTCCTCGATTCCGTCGGCATCGGCGGCGCCCCCGACGCCGATGCCTATGGGGATGCCGGCTCCGACACCCTGGGACACATCGCGGAACGCTGTGCGGCGGGTCTGGGCGACCGGGCGGGGCTCCGCGCCGGCCCGCTGCGCCTGCCCCATCTCTCCGCCCTCGGCCTCGGGCTCGCCGCCGCCGGCGCTTCGGGCCGGATCCCGCCCGGTCTCGACACCGCGGGCCGGCCGGCCGGCGCCTACGGCCATGCCGTGGAGATTGCCGCCGGCAAGGACACACCGTCCGGCCACTGGGAGATCACCGGGTTGCCGATGCCCGAACCCTGGGGCCATTTCCCCGAGACGCGGCCGGCCTTCCCGGCGGCGCTGACGCAGGCCCTGATCACGGAGGGCGGATTGCCCGGGATCCTGGGCGATCGGCACGCCCCCGGCGTCGCCATCATCGATGAGCTCGGAGCCGAGCACGTCCGGACCGGCCGGCCGATCTGCTACACCTCCGCCGACAGCGTGTTCCAGATCGCCGCCCACGAGGAGGCCTTCGGCCTGGAAGCGCTCTACGCCCTATGCCGCGTGGCGCGCCGGCTGTGCGATCCGTACCGGGTCTGCCGGGTCATCGCCCGTCCCTTCGTGGGCTCGGCGGACGCAGGGTTCCGCCGGACCGGCAACCGCAAGGACTTCGCGGTGGCACCCCCGGGCCGCACCCTGCTCGACCGCGCCGAGGCGGCCGGCCGGAGCATCGTGAGCGTCGGCAAGATCGGCGACATCTTCGCCCACCGGGCCACCGGCCGCGAGATCAAGCCGGGTCCGAACGCCGCCTGCCTGCAAGCGGGCCTCGATGCCTTGGCCGACCTGCCCGACGGCGGCCTGGTCTTCGTCAACCTCGTGGATTTCGACACCGAGTACGGCCATCGCCGGGACGTGCCGGGCTATGCCGCTGAACTCGAAGCGTTCGACGCCCGGGTCCCGGAGATCCAGGCGGCGCTCCGCCCCGGCGACCTCGCCATCATCACCGCCGACCACGGCAACGACCCGACCTGGACCGGGACCGACCACACCCGCGAGCAGGTGCCGGTCCTAGCCTTCGGACCCGGCGTGACGCCCCGCTCCATCGGCCGGCGGGACAGCCTTTCGGATATCGGCGCCACGGTGGCGGCCCATCTGGGCCTGCCCTGGGACGGCGCCGGACGACCGTTCCTGTAGGGAGGACGACGTGCGGGACGACGACGAACGGCCGCGCAAGGCCGCGGTCCACGAGATCGGGCAACCCCTCGATACGCTGTCGCTTTCCGACCTCGACGCGCGCATCGCGCTGCTGCGGGCCGAGATCGCCCGGATCGAGGCGGCGCGGGCGGCCAAGCAGGCGGCGCAGGGGGCGGCCGACGCCTTCTTCAAGCGGGGCTGAGGGTTGGACCGGACCGAAACGCTTGCGGCCCTGCGGCGCGGTGAGCTTGGCGGCGCCCGCGAATTGCGGCTGCCCGACGGGCTCACGGAAGTCCCGCGGGAGGTCTTCGCGCTGGCCGACACGCTGGAGGTGCTGGACCTCGGCAGGGGCAGCCTGACCGACCTGCCCGCCGATCTCGGCCGCCTGCACCGCCTGCGGGTGCTGTTCGCCTCCGGCAACCCGTTCCCGCGCCTGCCGCCGGTCCTGGGCGACTGCCCGACGCTGAGCCAGCTCGGCTTCCGCGGCTGCGGCATCGGGGAGGTGCCGGCGGAGTCGCTGCCGCGCGACCTGCGCTGGCTAACCCTCACCGACAACCGGATCGGGACTCTTCCTGACGCAATCGGCGCCCGTCCGCACCTGCAGAAGCTGATGCTGGCGGGCAACCGGCTCGCGCATCTGCCCGAGGGCCTCGCGGCCGCGGACAATCTGGAGCTGATCCGCCTATCCTGCAACCGGCTCGACGCCCTGCCGCCCTGGCTCACCGGGCTGCCGCGCCTCGCCTGGATCGCCTATGCGGGCAATCCCGCCGAGCCGGCGACGGAGCCAGCGGCGGCCGCGCGCGTGCCCTGGGGGGAGGTGGCGGTCGGCGATCTCCTGGGGGAGGGGGCCTCGGGCCGGGTCCATCGCGCATCGTGGCGCGGGGAGCCCGTGGCGCTGAAGCTGTTCAAGGGGGCGATGACCAGCGACGGCCTGCCCGAGCGCGAGATGGAAGCCTGCCTGGCGGCCGGTACGCATCCAGCCCTCACAGGTGCCCTCGGCCGGCTCGAAGGCCATCCCGACGGCACCCAGGGTCTGCTGCTCCGGCTGCTGCCGCCGCATTGGCGCGTCCTCGCCGGACCGCCGAGCCTCGCGAGTTGCAGCCGCGACGTCTACGATCCGGATCTGCGGCTCGATCGGGAGCAGGTCCTGCGGATCGCGCAATCCGTGGCCGAGGCGGTGGCCCACCTGCACGGGCGCGGCCTGCTCCATGGCGACGTCTACGCCCACAACACGCTGTGGGACGCCGGGACCGGTGCGGCCGTGCTCAGCGACTTCGGGGCCGCCTCGGCGCTGCCGGCGGGGGAGGGCGAGGCGGCGCTCGGACGGATCGAGGTGCGGGCCTTGGGGATCCTGCTCGGCGAACTCCTCGACCGTTGCGTTCAGCCCCCGGCGGACCTGCGGTCCCTGGAACAGGTCTGCCTGCACGCAGACCCGGCCCGGCGTCCCGGACCGGCGGAGGTGGCCGCCACGCTGCGACGGCTATCCGCCTCAGCCTAGCGGGGGCGCGTCTCGCCCGGGATTCGCGCGCGCGGCTCAGTCCGGGATGTCGGCCTGCCGGCGCGCCACCACGGCGAACAGGTCGCCCAGCGCGGCGAGGCTCGCAGCCTGGAGCTGGGCGGCGGGCACCGCGCTGCCGTCCGGGCCGGGCAGCTCGCGCGTGGCAGTGGCGGCGGCCACCACGGTCGGGCGGAAGCCGAGCGTGAAGGCGCCGCGGGCGGTGGAATTCACGCACATATGCGTCATGAAGCCCGCCAGCACGACGTCCCTAACGCCCGTCGCCTCGAGCCGAGCCTGGAGGTCGGTGCCGACGAAGGAATTCGGATAGGCCTTGGTGATCACCGGCTCGCTGCCCTGCGGGGACACTTCCGGACTGATCTGGCCGATCGGAGCGGTCACGTCGTAGGGCGAACCGGGCCCGGCATCGTGTCGCACGTGCAGGATCGGGATGCCGGCCGCCCGCGCACGCCGCAGGAGATCCGCCGCCTCGCGGAGGGCGCTCTCGACGCCGTCGAGCCGCATGACCCCCTCGCGATAGGTCTGCTGCAAGTCGATCATGACGAGTGCCGAGCCCGCGAGCGGGGCCGGCTCCGGGCTGAGGCCGGAGAGGCCGCGGAGGGTCGCCAGATCGGACATGCGGTTGCTCCCGGGGCGCGACGGCGTTCTCTTGGGCGGGATCCTACACCGGGCGTCCGAGCCCGCACCATAAATCATAGCGCCGTGGCCCCGCGCCAGACGCGCGGCAAGCCGGGGGGCTGCGCTACCGTGCCGGCGGACCGGGATCGATCGCCGGAAGCTCGCTCGCCGGCAGACCCGCACCGGCCTGGACCTGCGTCCCGGCACCACCCCGGGCGCGGTTGGCGAGCGCCACGGTCAGGCGCTCGGCGGTCTCCGGCTGCATCACCGCCAGAACCTCGGCCATCTTGCGCGGGTTCATGGCCAGAACGATCGGGACCAGCACCTCGTGCCCGAGCCGGTCGAACACCCGGGCGGCATCCTTGGGCTTCATCGCTTCGTACATCGTGACGATGTTCTTGAGGCCCTGCTTCTCGGAATCCTCCTTGGCCTTGGCCACCGCGTCGACCTTGTCCTCGGCCTTCTTGAGATCGCCGAGCCCGGTCTCAAGCTTCCGCTCGGCCTCGCCCAGCATCTTCTCGCGCAGTTCCAGTTCGTCGCTCTTCTGGCGCAGGGCGTCGCGCCGGGCGCCGAGCTTCTCCAGGATCGCGCGCTCGGTGGGGGATGCCGAAGCCGCGGCGGCGGCCGGCTGGGCCGGGGGCGGTTCCGGCGCCTTCTCGGGCTCGGCTGGCTCCGCCTTGGTGCCGACCGATCCGGTGGTGACGGGATCGGACACGTCGAAACCGGTGCGGGCCCGGGCCACCGCCCGTCCATAATCCGGCAGAAGACCGCTCTCCGGCAGGCCGGCCTGAAGCAGGCTGAGGAGCTTCAGGACGAGGAGCCCGCCCGCCGCGAGGGCCACGGCATCGATGAGGCGCAGCCGCACCGGCCGCACGGTCTTCGGGCGGGAGCGCCGGAGCGCCGTGCCGGCGCGGCGTATCTTCGCCTCGGGATCCGGCTTCGGCGGCGGGATCTTCGGAGCCTTGACCCCGGTCACGCGGCGCGCGCCCGGACGCGGGCCAGCGCGCGCTCGCTCATGGCGAGGGCCGCCGCGGCCGCGGCGCCGAGGCGCTCGCCGTTCGGGCTCGCGGGTTCGGCACGCCGCGGCGTCGGCATCGCCGGCTCGGGGGCCGCCGGCGCGGCGGGCGCCGGTTCCGGCCGGGCCGGCACGGCGCGCATCTGCGCCACGATTGCTCCGATCCGCGCGACCACGGCCTCCCCGGCCTCGACCTGCTGCGACAGCTCGACGGTGCGGGCCGCGGCGGCCTCCAGGCGGGCATTGAGGGTGCGGTCGGCCTCGTCGATCGCGGCACGCAGCCCCGCGATGGCGCGCTCGGCGGTGCCGGTCGCCACCATCAGGTCGCCGATCGTCTGTCGGAGGGCGCCCTCGTCGCCCTTGAGCTGACCGATCCGGCGCGAGAGCCGCAGGGATGTGATGATGGTCGCTGCCAGGAGGACCGCCACCAGGATGTCGGTGGCGAGGGTGACGAAGAGACTCATGATGGGACCCTCATCGATCCTCGCCCAACGTCCGGGGCACCGGACCCTAGACGCTGGGCTAGCTTGTTGATCGGCATCGTGTTTTTCCGAAAGCCGGCGACCATCTGACGGGACGCGGCTTCAATTGTCCGAGCGGTTGTTCATGGAGGCCTCGTAGGCCTGGATCGTCGTGCGCGAGCGGCGCAGGGGCCGGGTGACCTGCACGGCGATGTGGCCGTCGACGCGGCCCATCCGGCCCTGGGTCAGTGCCCAGTCGCCGCAGCGCACGGTGATGAGATCGGAGGGTTTGGCCTCGAACATCAGCGTGTCGCCGACCTTGAGGCCCATGACCTGCTTGAGCGGCAGCATCATCTCGTGCAGCACCGCCTGCATGGTCACGTCGGCCTGCCAGATCTCGGTGGCGAGGTGGCCTTCCCAGACATGGTCGCGGCCGAGCTTCTCGCCCATGAAGCTCTGGGTGAGGAGTTCGCGGATCGGCTCGATCGTCGCGTAGGGAAACAGGATCTGCAGCATGCCGCCGCGCCCGTCGACGTCGAGGCGCAGGCTGATCAGGATCGCGGCATTGCCGGGCCGGGTGATGGTGGCGAAGCGCGGATTGGTCTCGATCCGGTCGATGCCGAAGGTCACGGGCGAGAGCGGCTGGAACGACAATTCCAGGTCACCCAGCACGATCTCCACGAGGCGACGGACCAGCGTCATCTCGATCGCGGTGAACGGCCTGCCGTCGAGACGGCTCGACGTGCCGCCGCGCTTGCCGCCGAGCAGCAGGTCGAAGGTCGCGTAGGCGAGGTTGGAATCGACCGTGACGAGGCCCGAATTCTCCCATTGCTCGGCCCGGAACACGCCGAGCAGCGTCGGCAGCGGGATCGCGTTGAGGTAGTCGCCGAACCGCACGGAGGTGATGTTGTCGAGCGTCACCTCGACGTTGTCCTGGAACAGGTTGCGCAGGGAGGTCGACAACAACCGGATCATCCGGTCGAAGACGATCTCCAGCATCGGCAGGCGTTCGTACTGGACGACGCCCGAATCGACGATGGCCTGCACGCCCCCGGCCCCGGAGGCCGAGAGTTCGCGCATCGAGAAGCCGAGGACGCCGTCGATCTCGTCCTGGTTCAGCACCCGGTCGTTGCCGGCGAGTTCGGGGAGGTTGTCGCTCTCCCCGTCCTCGATCATCGTCGCCCATTCGGCGGCGACGTCCCCTGCGCTGCGCGTCGTGCCCTGTTCGGCGAGCGCCGCGCCCCATTCCTCGGCGAGCGACGAGTCACCGCCCTCGGCCCCCTGCTCCAGCAGGGCGGCGGACCAGTCGTCCTCGGGGAGTGCGTCCTCGGGTTCCATCAGGCCTGCTCGCTCGGGCCCCGGCCGTGTGCCGCGCCGATGACGGGAAGAATCTCCGGCCGCGTCACTGGACGATCACGTCCTTGAACAGCACCGCCTCGACCTTGGCGGGGTAGAGCGCGACGTTGACGCGACGCAGCAGCTCCTCGCGCAGTCGGAACAGGCCCACCGAGCCGGTGAGGTCGCTCGCGCGCAATTCGCGCATGTAGACCTGCAGCGCGTCCTCGACCCGCGGCATCAGCGGCTTCACCTCCTCCTCGACCTTGGCGTCCTTCAGTTCGAGGGCGAGCCGCACCTTGGCGTACTTGACCTTGTCCTGCGGCAGGTCGGGGCTGAGGTTCAGCACCATCTCGCGCACCTCGACGAACACCACCGGCTTCTTGCCGTCGGGACCGGCGGCGTCCCCGCCGTGGCCGCCCCCGTGCCCGCCCCCATGTCCGCCCTCGGCGACCTCCTTGCCGTCGTCGTGGCCACCGCCATGCCCCATCATCAGGAAGGCCCCCCCGCCGCCCAGGATCAGGACCGCGGCGGCGGCGACGATGATCATGAGCTTCTTCTTGCCCTTCGGGGCGGCTTCGGCGCCGGCCTCGCCCTCCTCGGCGGAGGCCTTCTTGGGCTTCTTGGCCATGGCAATAATGCTCTCTCGCCGGAATCCGCGCCCGGGTACGCCTCGATATCGGAGCATCACGGTTAACGTGCCGTTAAGCCGGCAATTCCTGCCGGGCCAGGATTGCCGCAGCGCAGCCCCGACCCGCCACGAGGACCACCGGATTCACAATCAAGTCCCTACACATTAACGGGAATTCCGAACCGATTCCTGTGGCATGCCGCATGCTGAATGGATCGTTGCCGCCACCGCGGCACGCGAGTCCCAGAGTCCACGATGCAGAATGCTCTCCTCGTCGGCGTGTCGAGCCAGATGGCGCTCCAGCGCGAGCTGGACGTGATCGGCAACAACATGGCGAACGTGTCGACCACTGGGTTCAAGGCCCGCAGCAGCCGCTTCCAGGAATACCTGATGCCGGTGGCGAGCGCGGATTCCTTCGCCCGGCCGGACCGGCGCCTGTCCTACGTCATCGACCAAGGCACCACCCTCGACCTGGGGCAGGGCCCGATCGAGCAGACCGGCAACCCGCTCAACGTCGCCATCAAGGGACCGGCCTTCATCGCCGTGCAATCGGCCCAGGGGGAGCGCTACACCCGCAACGGCGCCTTTGAGATCAACGCGCAGGGCACCCTGGTGACCAGCGACGGCGACCCGGTCGTGGGCGACGGCGGCCCGATCAGCATCAACGCGCAGGAGACCGGCCTCGCCATCGGCTCCGACGGCACGGTGTCGACCAATCTGGGCATCCGCGGCAAGATCAAGCTGGTCACCTTCGCCAACCCCCAGCGGCTCACCAACGAGGGCGGTAACCTCTACGCCTCGCCGGAGGCCGCAACCCCGGCCGGCCTCGAGGGCCGCGTCGAATCCGGCGCCCTGGAACGGTCGAACGTCCGCCCGGTGATCGAGATGACCCGGCTCATGGACGTGAACCGGTCCTACACCATGGTGTCGAGCATGATCACGCGCCTCGACGAGTTGCGGGGCACGGCGATCAGCCGCCTCGCCAACGTCGCCTAAGGGGACCGGCGATGCGCGCCCTCTACTCCGCCGCCACCGGCATGGCGGCCCAGGAGCTGAACGTCCAGGTCATCTCCAACAACATCGCGAACCTGCGCACCACCGGATACAAGCGCCAGCAGGTGCACTTCCAGGATCTGCTCTACCAGAACCTGCGCCGGGCCGGCTCCTCCACTTCCGAGCAGAACACGCAGCTCCCCGCCGGGCTGGCGATCGGCTCGGGCGTGAAGACCACCTCGACCGCCCGGGTGATGTCGCAGGGCACCCTCACCTCCACGGAGAAGGACTACGACGTCGCCATCCGCGGCGAGGGCTTCTACCGTGTGACCATGCCGGACGGCCGCACCGGCTACACCCGGGACGGCTCCTTCGATCTCTCGGCCTCGGGCCAGCTCGTGACCCGGGACGGTTACCTGCTCGATCCGGCCATCACCGTGCCGCAGACCGCGACCTCGGTGACGATCAGCGCCACCGGCGCCGTCCAGGCGACGCTGCCGGGCCAGACGGCGCCGCAGGCGCTCGGCCAGTTCCAGCTCTCGCGCTTCGTCAACAAGGTCGGCCTCGAATCAATCGGCGACAACCTGTTCGTCGAGACCGCCGCCTCCGGGCCGGCGATCAGCGGCCTGCCCGGCGCCGAGGGCTTCGGCAACCTCCAGCAGAGCTATTTGGAGGAGGCCAACGTCAATGCCGTCACGGAGATCTCGTCGCTGATCGCGGCGCAGCGCGCCTACGAGATGAACTCGAAGGTCGTCACCGCGGCCGACCAGATGCTCTCCACCGCCTCGCAGATGTTCCGCGGCTAAGCGCACCGCCTTCAGGTTCAAGATCATGAATACCGGTCTGCTCCCCGACTCCGCCTCCGATTTCCTCGCCCTGCCCCTCGTCGGCACGGGCGAGGACGAGTCCGACCTCAACCCGATCCTCCGCCGACCCCGCCCGCGGGTCACGCCCCTCGGAATGGCTCCGGTGGTGCGCGCGGTGCTGGCCGTGCTGACCGTCGCGATGCTCGGCGCCCTGGCGATCCCGGCGATGGCCCGGGCGGAGGGCCTGCGCCTGCGCGGCGACGTGACCGCCCGCGGCGACGTGCTGACGCTCGCCGACCTGATCGAGGGGGCGCCGAACGCCCTTGCGGCACGTCCGCTGTTCCGCTCGCCCGCCCTCGGTGCCACCGGGACGATCCAGAGCCGCCGCATCCTCGAGGCCGTCGAAGCGCTGGGCCTCACCGGCATCGAGACCGGCGGCCGGCTGCAGATCGCCGTGCAGCGCGCGGCCCGCCGGATCGGGCCGCCGGAGATCGAGGCCGCGCTCAAGCACGGGTTGGAGACCGGCTACGGCCTCGACCCGCGCAACCTGTCGGTCCGGTTCGACGGCGATGGGCCGACGCTCCTGGCCCCGGTCGACCTCCAGGGCCAGGCCGCGGCCGTGGACCTGACCTACGATCCGCGCTCCCGCCGGGTCGCGGGGCTCGTCAGCCTGGGCGAGCGGCAGGCGTCGCTGCGCGTCTCCGGCGTGGTCCTCGAGATGCGCGAGGTGGCGGTCCTCACCCGCGCCCTCGACCGCGGCGAGACGGTGAAGGCTGGCGACCTCGTCACCGACCGGCGCCCGCGCGAGGCGGTGGCCGCGGACGCCCTGGCGAGCGCCGGCGCGGTCGCCGGTGAGGTCGCCCAGCACGCCCTGGCGGCCGGAACCGTGCTCCGGACCGGAGACACGGCCCCGCCCGAACTCGTCGCCCGGGGCGAGAGCGTGACCATCGTCTACGAGACGCCCAGCATCAGCCTGGCGATGCGCGGCCTCGCCAACCAGAGCGGCCGGCTCGGCGCCGTCGTCAATGTCGTCAACACGGCCTCCCAGAAGGTCCTGCAGGCGACCGTGATCGGCCCGGGCCGGGTCTCGGTGGGCCCCGGCCCGGCGAGCCAGCAGGCCGCCGCCCCCATCCAGGCGACCGCCTCCCTGCGCTGATCGCCCGTTTCGGCGTGGTCCACGCGTAGACCGCAAGAGTAGCCCGAGAGTACCCCGATGGCCCCGCGCACCGTCCTGAACCCGCTCGCCGCCGCGCTGATCGCCGGGGCGCTCGGCGCCTGCAACACCGCCGACCGGCTGTCGCAGGTCGGCGCGACGCCAGCCCTGTCGGCGATCGAGGATCCGACCAGCCAGCCCGGCTACAAGCCGGTCCGGATGCCGATGCCCGACGTGCAGCCGGTCTCCTACGCGCCGAACTCGCTCTGGCGCACCGGCTCGCGCGCCTTCTTCAAGGACCAGCGCGCGGCCCGGCTCGGCGACATCCTGACCGTGAAGGTCAACGTCACCGATCAGGCCAACATCAGCAACGAGACCAAGCGGACCCGGGCCAACACCGAGAGCTTCGGCTTGCCGAACGCCCTGGGGCTCGAGAACAACGCGGTCGGAAAGTCCCTCGGGGTCGGCGCAACCGCCCTGCTCTCCGCCACCTCGGCGACCTCCAACGACGGCGTCGGATCGGTCCAGCGCGCCGAGACGGTGACCACCAACGTCGCCGCCGTGGTCACGCAGGTCCTGCCCAACGGCAACCTCGTGGTCGAGGGCAAGCAGGAGATCCGGGTCAATTTCGAGATCCGCGAGATGGTCGTCGCCGGCGTGGTCCGGCCGGAGGACATCGAATCCGACAACACCATCGACTCGGCCAAGATCGCCCAGGCCCGGATCGCCTATGGCGGCCGCGGCCAGATCACCGACGTGCAGCAGCCGCGCTACGGCCAGCAGATCGTGGATATCCTGCTGCCGTTCTAAGGTGGCGCGATCGCACCGTCGTGACCCGTCGAACGTATCATCTCGGACGATGGTCGCCGGATTTCGGGACCATACCCAGATCAGACCGAACGCAGGGTCATCGATCCAATTTTTAGAAGGATGCGGCGGCCGCACGCATCACAGCAGCTTTGCCGGATAGCCTTGCTGGATGAGCAGCTTCACGGCCTTCTTATCGAAGGACACAAAGGTCTCACCCCCGAGCCATAAGCCGTCATACGCGACGGCCCCGTCGGCGAAGTCACCACCGGCGTCGAGCAGATCGAGCCCAGCTTCGACTGTAGGCCTGTTCAGCACCACGTTCGATGTCTTCACAAACTGCCGGATTGCGGCGGCAATTTCGGCGCGCGGTGCATCGTAGGTCCGCTCCATCACCCATGCGAGTTCGCACAGCACATGTATGCTGATCGCGACCGCCTCGGCCGCTCTCAACGTCTCGATTGCCCGTCTCTGCTGGGCCTCGTCTCCGGGTACAACAACACGCAATAGCACATTGGTATCAACGCTGATCCTCATCCGTTGATCGAACCGCCCTGGACTCTTGCGGCGGCCGCTTCAACGATGGCTTCGTCCAAGTCTTCGATGGAAAGCTGTCTGCCATTGGTCTTGCCGGAGAAGAAATCTTGCAACTCGTGCCACGAGCCTTGGGACTGTTCAGCTGTGAGTTCGGCTCGTCCGTTCGGCAGCAGATTGAGCGTCATCTTGCCACCAGGTCGGATCCCCAAGTGTTGCAGCACATCGTTCTCGAACGTGACCTGACCTTGCTCGGTGACCGTCAGCGTCGTCATGGTAAGGCCTCCAGGTCGGTGCAGGTTTTATACACCAACACGAAACGCAGCGGATAGGCTTCCGCCTCAACTGGTGCGCTCTCTGCCTCCTCGTCCGGGAGGGCCTATTGAGTTCTGTACCTCCGCCGTCTGCACGGTGATCGATGGCGCCTGCAGGAAAGCGAAGACCTGCCCCTGATGATCCGGTGCGTAGCGCCCGCGGGCCTCGCCGGCGCTCAGCCCGCCTCCTCCGGCTCCGGCCCCCGGGTCACGTCGAGGCCCGATCCGGCGCCGGGCGGCGGCCCGACCTTCACCGGGGCGCCGGTGCGAGCGGCCTCGTAGATCGCCTCCATCAGCACCTGATCCTGCAACCCCTCCTCGCCGGGGGTGCGTGGACGCAGGTTCTCCTGGATGCAGCGGGAGAAATGGTCCATCTCCAGGGCGAACTGGTTCTTCGCGGTCAGGATCCTCTCGTCCCGGGCGCCGGCCTTACCGTCCTTGTGGCTCACGAACAGGCGCTGGCCGTCATAGGCGAAGGCGTTCTGGAGATCGACCGAGGCGTTACCGGTGTGCAGGGTCAGGCTGCGCGCCTCGTAGACGCCGTAGCTCGACAGGCACTGCGCGATCACGCCCGACGGGAACCGCATCGTGAAGCTCACCGTCTCCTCGACCTCGCGGTATTTCGGGTCGTCGGGCGGCGAATGGATCTGCGCCTGGATCAGATCGGGCTCCTCGCCGAGCACGGCGCGTGCTATGTTCAGGCAGTAGAGGCCGATATCCGGCAGCGCGCCACCGCCCGACAGCGCCTTCCGGAGGCGCCACTGCTCTGGGAGACCGGTGGTCTGCCCGTTGAACGCCTGGATCAGCCGCGGCTTGCCGAATTCGCCGGTGCGCGCGAGCCGGATCACGGCGCGGTTATGCGGCTCGTACTGGCAGCGATAGGCGATCATCAGCTTGACGTTGGCCCCGGCGCAGGCCGCGATCATGTCGCGGCATTCCTGCGAGGAGACCGCCATCGGCTTCTCACAGAGGATTTGCTTGCCCGCGGCCGCCGCCGCCAGGACGTTGTCCCGATGGACGCCGTTGGGCGTCACCACGTAGACCGCGTGGACATCGGGATTGGCCCGGAGCCGGTCCCATTCGTCGTAGCCGTAGACCGCGTCCTCCGGCAGGCCGTACTGGCGCGCCACGAGCTTGGCCTTGTCGGGGGAGCCCGACATCACCGCGGCGAGCCGCGAGCGCTTGGCCTCGCCGAAGGCCGGCAGGATCTCGTCCAGGCTCAGGCGCCCGAGACCGACGACGCAGTAGCCGACGCGCTGGCCGGGCGGCTGCGGGGCCGGGGTCGGGGCGGGCGGACGATCGCCCGGCCCGCGCCAGTTCGGGAACATCACCCGTCCGCCCTGGACCGCGCCGGTATCGGCCGGGACCGAGGGTGCCGGCGGGGCCGCCTGCGCGCCGCCGCCGATCGTGGCACCCGCCAGGGCGCTCCCGGCGGCGAGGAGGGTGCGTCGAGAGAGCCGCGTATCGTCCGCCATGGGCCTCGCCGTGTCGCCGGATTGGAAGGACGGCGCCGGGGCGCCGGGGTAATGGGCCCGGGGCGCCGATGGCGCGCCCGTTAGCTTATGAACGCCGCCAGGTTCCGGGCTGTTTCCGTACGGCTGCGCGGTGCGCGGACGCGTCGTCACGCGGGCGGTGGGTCCGGGGCCTCGACCTCGCCGCGGCGCTGCAATTGGAGGGCGACGAACCAGCACAGGCATGCCCAGGCCGCGCCGATGCACCAGCCGGCCAGCACGTCGCTGGGCCAGTGGACACCGAGATAGATCCGGCTGATCCCGACCAGCAGGGTCACGGTGACGCCGAGCCCGAGCACCAGGGCCTTCGCCCGCCGGTGGCGCTCCACCCGCGCCACCAGGGTCGCCAGCGTCAGGTAGGCGATGGCCGACATGGTGGCGTGCCCGCTCGGGAAGCTCGCGGTGAACACCTCCATGCCGTGCGGGACGAGGTCCGGCCGCGGCCGCTGGTAGAAGAGCTTGAGCACCGTCGAGACCAACTCGCCGCTGCCGACCGCCGCGAGCACGTAGAGGCCGATCCGTCGCCGGCCGGAGACCGCCAGATAGGCGGCGATCGCACAGGTCAGGAACAGGACCGTGAACACGCTGCCGAGACCGGTGATGTCGCGCATCGTCTCCTCGAGCCAGGGCGGCCCGATCGGATCGGCGAGGTCGGCCGGGTTGCGCAGGGCGAGCAGGATGCGCCGGTCAAGGGCCGCCGTGGAGCCCTCGCCGACCTCATGGGCGAGGTAGAAGAAGCCGTAGCCCAGGATGCTCAGGCCGAGCAGGGCGACCAGGGGCCCGACCTCGTTGAGGCGCAGCCGGAGCCAGACAGCCGTGGCGGGCTCGATTAGCCAGTTGCGCCGCATGCCGCCCGGAATCGGTAGGGCACGGTTGTCTCGAGCCATCAGGCGTTCTCCCCGAAGGCGAGGCGGGCGACCGCCTCCCAGGGCCCGCCGAGATAGCGCCACAGCCGGGTCGCCGGGGCGGTGAAGCGGAACGGCGCGAAGCCCGCCGCCAGATCGGCGTGGAGCCGGCGCGCCACGTCCGGCGCGACCTTGTTCTGCACCGTCACATGCGGGCGCCAGCCCTGCCGGTCCTGTGCCGTCAGATAGGGTTCGAACTCGGCGGCGAGGCGGCTCCGGAAGGCCGCCAGGGCCGGCGCGTCCAGCACGTAGGCGACGCCGCGTCCGGTGAAGCGCAGGCCCGTCACCGCGACCTCCGGGGGCGGGACCGTGCGCGCGAGGGCGGCGACCGCCGCGATCACGCCGCGCTCCCGGTCCCCGGGCAGATGATGGAACAGCGTGGCGTGGGCGGGGATGACGTTCAGGGATTCGGGGAAATGCCGGCGTCGCTCGCCGTCGAAGCGGGCGAAGGTCGGCTCGTCGAAGGCGAGGGTCAGGATCAGGGGGGCGGTCTCGGTCATGCGGCCGAGATGGCGCCCGTGGCCGCTCAGGTCCAGTAGAGCACCCGCGCCGCCGGCAGGTCACGGGCGAGACATGTCGTCAGATGGGCGCGCATCGCCTGCATCAGCGGCTTCGGGAACACGTATTTCACCGAGCCGAATTTGGTGCGTTTCTCTACGCGGTCGGCCTCGTCCAGGGGCAGGTCCGAGCCCGGATACCATCCGCGCAGGACCGTCTTGGATCCGGGGGTGAAGCGGTGGGTGATCAACTCTGCGGTGAGGTCGAGGTTCGGCACGCCGGCAAGGGCGTCGGCGGCAGCGCGGATCAGCTCGGCATAGCCCGCCTCCCAACCGTCGACCGGCAGGATCGGCGCGATGGTCAGGCCCACGGGATAGCCGGCCCGCGCCATCTGGCCCAGGGCCGCGAGCCGGGCGTCGAGCGGGTCGGTTCCCCCCTCGTAGCGGGTGGCGGCCCGGGCATTGACCGAGACGCGGATCCGGGTCCGGCCGTTGTGCGGCAGGTCGAGGAGCGGCGCGACCGCGGCGAACTTCGTGGTGAAGCGCAACTGCACCGGCGCGTCCCAGGCGCCGAAATGGCGGATCGCCGCGGATAGCGAGCCGGTAAGATGCTCGATGCCCAGCGGATCGGTGTAGCAGGAGGCCTCGAAGGTGGTTCCCTCCTGCGCGCGCTCGGCGGAGGCCGAGGTCACCGTGCCGCGCCCGGCATAGGCTTCGAGATTGCCCAGGATCGCGTCGAGATTGGCGTAGGCACGGGTCACCGGCGGCCCCTGGAGGGAGCCCGCGAGGTAGCAGTACTGGCAATGGGCCGGGCAGCCCTCGGCGAGATCGAAGCGCCAGTCGGCCGAGGGCGGGATCGGCTGGAGCCGCAGCTTGGTGGGCGGCGCCACCGTGAGGGCGAGGGTCGCCTTGGCGGCCGCGTAGGCCCGGCGCGGGTCGGGCTCGCGCGGGCTCGGCAGGCGGTTCGATGCGAGGCGCTCCACCGGAAGGCCCAGCGCCTCGGCGCGGTCGAGCATGGCCCGGCCATGGGCGTGCTCCAGTGCCGCCGGCGTCGCCAGCACCCGCCGGGGCTGCCAGAGGCGGATCGGCCTTGGGCGTTCCCGGCGATCGGGGGTTTCGAGGACCGGGGCGGGCGAGGGCGACATCCCGGGCGAACGCGCGGCCATGCGAGGCGGGTCCGGCCTAGTCGACCGGTCCCGGTGCGGCTAAAGCACCGCCATGTCAGCAGGCAGGGAGAGCGTACATGTCGGCCGCGAGGGCTGGTTGTTTCTCACCGGGGGCACCAACCGCGTCCTGGACCGCTACCGGGGCGGCCTGCGGCACTGGCTGCTGCTGCGGCGCTGGGCCCGGCTGATCACGACGCGAGCGCGGCACGCGGACCGCCTCGGCATCCGCTGCCTCCACGTGATCGTTCCGGAGAAGCTCTCGGTCTACGACGACAAGACCGACGGCCTGCGCTACGCCCCCGCCAGGGCCTCGACCCGGCGCCTGGCCCGCCGCCTCGCCCGCCACCCCGCCTATCTCGATCTCCTGGCCCCGCTCCGGGCCGCCCGGCACGGGCCGGTGCCGCTCTACCTGCGCACGGACACCCACTGGACGGTGCAGGGCTGCCTGCTGGCCTACCGCGAGATCATGCGCGTGCTCGGGGCGATCCCGCCAGCCGATATCGGGACGCGCCCGAAGGTCGTCTCGGACGAGCTCATGGATCTCGGCGAAAAGCTCCGCGACCGGCCACGCGAACGCCTCGAACGATTCATGCTGCAGCGCGATGCGCGCCGGGTCGAGACCGGCCCGCTGCTCGCCGCCTACGAGGCGGAGGGACGCGACCGGGAGGTGCATGTCGGCGCGCATGTCGTCTACCGGAACGATGCGCCGACCGCGGATCCCCGTCGCCTCGTCCTGTTCGGCGATTCCTGCGCGCATTTCGACCCGTTCATGTTGACCGGGCTGCTCGCCGAGAGCTTCTGCGAGGTCCACTTCGTCTGGTCCGCGGGCCTCGACTGGCCGTATATCGAGCGCGTGCGCCCTGATATCCTGCTGTTCGAGGTGGCCGAGCGGTTCCTCGCACGCCTGCCGAAGGACGATTTTGACGTCACGGTCGCGGGCCAGCGCGGGACGGGCGGCCGGCTCGCACAGATCAGGGCAGCCGGCCTGAAACCGCGGCCGAGCGAAGGTGCCGATGGGTAGATCGGTGCCGATCCGTAGATCGATGCCGATCAGTAGATCGCCGTATCCATCCGGGCGAAGTCGTTGATGCCGGCGGCCTGGTACTTGGCGAAGGATTCCGGCGCGCAGGCGATCCCGATCATGAGGACGAGGAGGGTCGCGAGGCAGGCGAGCGTGGCCGTGACCACGTCCGCGTGCCGCCTCAGAGCGTGAATCAACAGGCATCCGAACGTGAACAGGGCCGCCTCGGCAACGGGCACCAGCGCGAACGACATCACTCCACCTCCATCGACGTCCCGCCAAGCCCTGTGGCCGATCTGACCGGCGCCGGCGGACGGACGCGGGAGAGATGCCGCATTTTGCTGCACTGCAACAGAAGGGCCGATGCAAGCCTGCCTTGCGCTGAACTCGCGGGCCGGGGGGCACGCACCGGGCGGGCGTCGGGTACGTGCTCGGAGCCCCGGCGCCGGGCGACTTCCCCCGGGCGACGGGCGTCCCATCTGGAACGGGACCGGCCTTGGCGCTGGACTGGTGGGACGGGATACGACGATGGGACTTCTGGTAGACGGCGTCTGGCGCGATCAGTGGTACGACACCGCCGCCACGGGTGGCCGTTTCGAGCGGAAGGCCTCGGCCTTCCGCAATTGGGTCACCGCCGACGGCGCGCCGGGGCCTTCGGGGGCGGGCGGCTTCCGCGCCGAGCCGGGCCGCTACCACCTCTACGTCTCCCTGGCCTGCCCCTGGGCCCACCGCACCCTGATCGGGCGTGCCCTGAAGGGCCTGGACGCGGCGATCACCGTATCGGTGGTCGATCCGCATATGGGATCGGAGGGCTGGGTGTTCGGCGACACGCCGGGGGCGACGCCGGACCCGATCCACGGCGCCCGGCGCCTCTACGAGGTCTATCTGGCGGCGGACCCGTCCTATACCGGCCGCGTCACCGTGCCGGTGCTGTGGGACCGCCAGCGGGCCACCATCGTGTCGAACGAATCGGCCGAGATTTTGAGAATGCTGAACGGTGCCTTCGGCGGCACGGGGCCTGACCTGTACCCCGCGGATCTGCGCGCCGAAATCGATGCGGTGAACGCCCGCGTCTACGACCGGGTGAACAACGGCGTCTACAAGGCGGGTTTCGCCACCGCGCAGGACGCCTATGCCGGCGCCTTCGAGGCCCTGTTCGCGGAACTCGATGCCCTCGACGATCGCCTCGGCCGGACCCGTTACCTCTGCGGCGACCGGCTCACCGAGGCGGATATCCGCCTGTTCACCACCCTGGTGCGGTTCGACGCCGTCTATGTCGGCCATTTCAAGTGCAACCGGCGCCGGATCGCCGATTACCCGAACCTCTCGAACTAATTGCGCGATCTCTACGCGCTCCCGGGCGTCGCGGCGACCGTCGACCTCACACATATCAAGCGGCACTATTACGAGAGTCATCCGACCATCAACCCGACCGGGATCGTGCCGCTCGGGCCGGACCTCGACTTTTCCGCCCCGAACGATCGGGTCCTGCGGTTCGGCGCGCGGGCGTGAGCCCACGACCGCCGCGGCACGACGACCGGATCCCGGATTTGACGCGCGCGCGGCGCTGAAACGGTATCCCCTTCGGCGCCGCGTGCTCTAAGTCGGCTTTCAACCGGAGGATGTCCGACACGCCATGACGAACCGCCTGCGCCTCGCCCTGCTCTGCGCCCTCGTCACCCTGCCCTCCGCGGCGCGCGCCCAGGCGGCTCTGCGCCTGGACGGCACCTGCGAGAAGCTCGTGATCGGGACGCAGGATCTCAGCGCCTCCTGCCGGAATGTCCTGACGAACGCGGTGAGCCGCAACCGCACCAGCTTCGATTTCTCCACCTCGGACGGTCGGACCCTCAGCTTCAGCGGCAACGGCGCCCAGCAGGAGGCCACGGAGGAGACCGATCCGCTGCAGCCGATCAATGTCGTCACCACCGGCACGGACGCCGCGCCGACCCTGGCGATCGGCGCCTGCCGATTCTCGACGCCGGAACCGGGCCGCACGGCGATCACCTGCGAGGCCAGCGCGGCAGATGGGCGACCCTTCGCGGGGACTTTCGTGACCGTGGCTCGGGCCGCGGCGGGGGCGCCGGCCGCCCCGGCACCGCGCTGAACCGGACTGGTCAGACGGCCTCGCAAGCCCCATTTAAGCGGCTCCAGCAAAAAGGTTCCGAAGCCAGACCGATGCTCAACGATATCCTCGCCGGGGGCGGCGCCCCGGCCGTCGACACAGGCTCCCTGATCAAGGACACGACCACCGCGAGCTTCCGCCAGGATGTGATCGCCGAGTCGATGCACCGTCCGGTGCTCGTCGACTTCTGGGCGCCCTGGTGCGGGCCCTGCAAGCAATTGACGCCGGTGCTGGAAAAGGTCGTCCAGGAGGCCGCGGGCGCCGTCGCGCTGGTGAAGATGAACATTGACGAGCACCCCTCGATTGCGGGCCAGCTCGGCATCCAGTCGATCCCGGCGGTCATCGTCTTCCAGAAGGGCCAACCGGTCGACGGCTTCATGGGTGCGGTGCCCGAGAGCCAGATCAAGGAACTGATCGGGCGCGTGGCCGGTCCGATGCAGGATCCGATCGAGGCCGCCCTGGCCGATGCCGCCGCCCTGATCGAGGAGGGTGACCTCGCCGGCGCCTCCGAGATCTACGCCGCGATCCTGGAGCAGCAGCCCGACAACGTCCCGGCGCTGGCCGGCCTCGCCAAGATGCAGCTGGACGCCGGCGAGATCGAGAACGCCAAGCGGGTGATGGCGATGGTCCCCGAGGCGAAGGCCGCCGATCCGGCTCTTGCCGGCATCCGCGCCGCCCTGGACCTCGCGGAGCAGGCCGCCTCGCTGGGCGATCTGGCGGGCTTGCAGCGGCAGGTCGACGGCGATCCGGATGCCCATCAGGCGCGGTTCGACCTCGCCCTGGCCCTTGCCGCCGCAGGGGAGCGCGGCCAAGCGGTCGATCACCTGATCGAGCTGCGCAAGCGCGACAGCGCCTGGAATGACGACGGCGCGCGCAAGCAGCTTCTGCAGTTCTTCGAGGCCTGGGGCGTGATGGATCCCGACACCATCCGCGGGCGGCGCAAGCTCTCGGCCCTTCTCTTCTCGTGAGGCGCCGGCTCGCGCTCACGCCTATCCGTCCGCCCCTCTGCGAGGCGCCATGAGCACCCATGCGAGCTACAAGGGCCCGGCGGATTGCCCCGCGGTGATCCCGGTCTTCCCCCTCTCGGGGGCATTGCTCCTGCCCCGTGGGCAGATGCCGCTGAACATCTTCGAGCCCCGCTACGTGGCGATGATCGACGACGCCATGCGGACCGATCGGATCATCGGCATGATCCAGCCCGATCCGGAGGGGTCGGGTGCGGCGAGCCCGAAGCTCTACCGCGTCGGCTGTGCCGGCCGGATCACGCAATATGCCGAGACCGGCGATGGCCGTTATCTGGTCTCGCTCACCGGGATCAGCCGCTTCCGGATCGAGAGCGAGCTCGCCTCGACCAGCCTCTATCGGCGCTGCCACGTCTCCTATGACACCTTCGCGGTGGACTTCGCGCCGCGGGCGGGCGAGGAGCATGTCGACCGCGACGGCGTGCTCAAGGCCCTGCGCGACTTCGTGGAGTCGAACGACCTCAAGGTGGATTGGGCGGGGATCGACGAGGCGCCCGACGAGGCGCTGGTCAACGCGCTCTGCATGATGAGCCCGTTTGGCGTCCGCGAGAAGCAGGCGATGCTCGAAGCCCCGGACCTCAAGACCCGGGCGGAGATCCTGATCGCGGTCACGCAGATGGAAATGGTTCGGGGTTCGGGCCCCGAATCGACGATGCAATAGGGTGCGCGCGCGATGTCCAACGACCTCACCACCCCCGTGGAGGCGACCCGGGTGGATCCGAAGCTCCTCGAGATCCTGGTCTGTCCGCTGACCAAGGAAACGCTGGAATACGATTCCGCCCGTCAGGAGCTGATCAGCCGCTCCGCCAAGCTCGCCTATCCGATCCGCGACGGCATCCCGATCATGCTGCCGGAGGAGGCCCGGCCGCTCACGGATTGACGGCCGGTCGGGGGTCTGCCGGGGGAACAGAGACGCGTGGCAGGTTTGGACTGCCATACCCCGCGACGGGGGGTGAGCCCAAACCCGATCTGTCAATCCGGCAGATCCTTCGGGGCGGGGACCTGCGACACTGTTTCTCGCAACTTATACCTCTGAGCGACTGAGCGCAGTCAAATCAGCACCGTCTGACACGATAGGGCACGCATCACTTCGCCGCAGGTGAAAGATCCGGCCAACCAGGTCTGTAGGATCTGATCACGCCGGGCATCGTCGCCGGCCATACTCTTGCCGCGTCCCGCGTTCAGCCTAGGGTCATCCTCGATCAACGATTCTACTTCTGCGCGCCGCGGCGTGCAGAATTTGCATCGCTGAGAGATTGCTCCGGATGATCAATTTAACCGCCGTTGCGGCCATTGCCACTGGCCTGTCCCTCATGATCGGCGTGCCCGCAGAGGCGGAGCCGAGCAGCCACAACGGGACCTGGGCGGTGGAGCTGGTCACGGACAGCGGCCTGTGCAGCGCCCGCTATTCCTACGCGCTCGCCATCCGTGAGGGACAGGTACAGCTCGTCTCAGGGGGCGCCGGCGCCCGGGTGAACGGCCATGTCAGCGCGGACGGCCTTGTCGGGCTCACCGTCAACAACGGCACCGCGAGCGGCACCGGGACCGGACGGCTCCAGGGCGGCAGCGGCGCCGGAACCTGGAAGGTCTCGTCCCTCTGCGCCGGACGCTGGACCGCCCGGCGCAGCGACACCCGCACCGCGGAGGTGGAGTGACGGCGCCTCAGATCGTCGATGGTCCCGAAGCGCGACCGTCACCCTTCGGGATCAGGTCTTAGGCCGCCGCTGCGAGCCAGCTGCGCGCCTCGTTCAGGCGGGCGCGCTCGAACACCTTGATCTGCGTCGGCGAGACGAAGTTGAACGTCTCGGCCAGGGCCTTCAGCCAGGGGGCGTCCGTCACCAGGGCGACGTGGCTGACGCTCTTCATCATTGAGAAGCCGAATCGCGGGTCCTTGAAGAAGGCCGCCGGCTCCATGCCCTCGAAGGCGCGGATATCCTCGAGCAGCTTGATCTTGCCGCCCTTGTCGAGGTCGGCCTTCATGGCCGTCATCGCCGCGTTCATCTCCTCGTCGGAGATCTTGCCGTCGACCACGATCTCGGCGACGTTCGAATCCGGCGTTTTGGTATAAGTCAGCACTGATCGCTCCTCCGGGAACCGCCCGCGCCCCGTCGCCGCTCTGAGGCGCGGGGTTCGCCGCCCGTGGCTCCAGTGTCCTACAAAAAGCTCTGCGGGTCGACATCGATGGCGACTCGAACGTTGCCGCGCACCTTCGGCCCCCGGGCGAGCCAGGCCCGGAGATAGCCCTGGAGGTCGACGTTGCGCTCGGTCTTGACCAGCAGCCGGAAGCGGTAGCGCCCCCGGATCAGGGCCAGCGGCGCCTCGGCGGGCCCGAGGACCATGACCCCATCGGGCGGCTCGGCGGCCCGGGCCAGCGCCTGCCCGTGCGCCTCCGCGACCGCGCGATCGTTGGCCGAGACGATCAGGGCGGCGAGCCGGCCAAAGGGCGGCAGGCCGGCGGCCTCCCGGGCCTGGATCTCCTCCGCGTAGAAGCGCTCGGCATCCCCCGACAGCAGGGCCGCGATCACCGGATGATCGGGCTGGTAGGTCTGGACGAGCGCCCGGCCGGGCTTGTCGCCGCGACCGGCCCGGCCGGTCACCTGTTGAAGCAGCTGGAAGGTGCGCTCCGCCGCCCGGGGATCGCCCGAGGTCAGGCCGATATCGGCGTCGAGGACGCCGACCAGTGTCAGGAAGGGAAAGTTGTGGCCCTTGGCCACGAGCTGCGTGCCGATCACGAGGTCGCATTCCCCGGCCGCCACGGCGTCGAGTTCCTGCCGCAGGCGCTCGGCACCGCCGGGGAAATCGCTCGACAGGACGACGATGCGCCGGCCCGGAAACACGTCGGCAGCCTCCTCGGCGATCCGCTCGACGCCGGGGCCGCAGGCGGTGAGGTTGTCGAAGGTGCCGCACTCGGCGCAGGCCTCCGGACGCCGCTCGGCGTAGCCGCACTGGTGGCAGACGAGGGCCCGGCGGAAGCGGTGCTCCACGAGCCAGGTCGAGCAGTTCCGGCACTGGTAGCGGTGGCCGCAGGCCCGGCACAGGGTGAGCGGCGCGTAGCCGCGGCGGTTCAGGAACAGCAGCGCCTGCTCGCCCCGCTCCAGGGTGTGCTTCACCGCGTTGACGAGCGGCGGGCTGAGGAAGCGGCCGCGCTCGGGCTGGTCCTTTCGCATGTCGATCGCCGCGATGTCGGGCATGCGCCGGCCTCCGAACCGCTCCGGGAGCAGGACGTGCCGGTAGCGCCCCCGCGCCGCGTTCACGCGGGTCTCGATGGCGGGCGTCGCCGAGGTCAGCACCACCGGGCAGCCTTCGAGGCGGCCGCGCACCACCGCCATGTCGCGGGCGTGGTAATGAACGCCGTCCTCCTGCTTGTAGGCGGTCTCGTGCTCCTCATCGACTACGATCAGGCCGAGGCGGGCGAAGGGCAGGAACAGGGCCGAGCGGGCTCCGACTACGACCAGCGCCGCGCCCTCGGCCACCGCGGCCCTGAGCCGCTCGCGCCGCTTGCCGCCGATGCCGGAATGCCACGCCGCTGGGCGCACCCCGAACCGGGCGGCGAAACGGTCGAGGAACTGCGCCGTCAGGGCGATCTCCGGCATCAGGATCAGCGCCTGCCGCCCGGCCCGGATGCAGGCGGCGACCGCCTCGAAATAGACCTCGGTCTTGCCCGAGCCGGTGACGCCTTCGAGCAGCACCGGCTTGGTGTCGGCGGCATCGGACGCCGTCTCTTCGGCTGGCCGATGCCACGGAAATCCCTTCAGCAGGGCCGTGACGGCCTCCGCCTGGGCGGGGGAGAGGGGCGTCCGGGGAAAGTCCGGATCGGGCCGCGGTGCGACCGGCTCGGGCTCGACCGCGACGGTCGCCAGAACGCCGTCGTCGATCAGCCCGTCGACCACCGAGAGCGAGACCCCGGCCTCCTTGGCGAGCGCACTCTTGCCGCGCAGCGCGCCGTCGGCGGCGACCGCCAGCACCTTGGTGCGGGCGGGGGTGGCCCGGGTGGGGGACTTGTCGGTGAGGCGCACCGCGACCCGGGCGGTCTCGGTCGCGGCGGCTTCGTCCGGCAGGCGCAGCACCATGGCCAATGCCGAGCCCTTCGGCGCCAGCGTGTAGCGGGCGATCCAGTCAACCAGGCTGCGCAGCGGTTCCGAGAGGGGCGCCACCGGGAAACGGCCCGTCACCGGCCGCAAATTCGAGCCGCCGGCGGTCTCGGTCAGCCCCCACACGACACCGACGATCTCGCGCGGGCCCAGCGGCACCTGGACCACGTCGCCTGCGGCGAGGTCGAGCCCCGTCGGTACCACGTAGCTGTAGGGCGTATCGAGGGCGAGCGGGATCAGGATCTCGGCGACGAAGGGCATGCAGGGCTTTTCGGGCGGCTCCGTTCCGGGTCCGTACCATAAGCGGGGCGAAAAAGACCCGCCGCTTCAGCGACGGCACAGGCCGGGCGCCGGGGACCCGGAGCGGCTAGCAGCATCCCGATCATCCCCGGATGGCCCTCGCCTGGACGCGCTCAGCAGGTGCGGCGGACGGCGTAGCGGTAGCGGCGGCCCTGCGCATCGAGCAGTTCGCTGTCGGGACTCTCCTGCCAGACGACTTCATCGTCGGGCCCCGCGGCATTCGTGAGGGTCGCGCCGCGGACGATGTCGAGATTCAGGCCGAAGCCGTAGCTGACGGCCGTCGCCTCCGTGATGGCGGAGGCGATGTCGGCCTCGTCGGGAAGGCAGGCGAACAGGACGCCGTCGGAAATGGCCAGGGTGTAGGTTTGCACGAATGAGCTCCAGACTCTCCGTAAGCGGGGACCGGCGCGACAGCGGCGGAAGCTAGGGACCGCGGCCGGGATGTGAAGCGCGTTCGCCGAAGTGCTGCATTGCAACATCTCGTGAGGCCGCCGGTCCGATACAACCGGGTTCCTATTCGCTCAGCGGGTTGCAGACGCGTCCGGGAAGCACCTCTGCAGGTGGGCCTTCCGGCCCGCAATCAGCTCCTGATGCCGGGTAGGCCGGCTGGGTTCTCCGGCTCGACCACTACCGTTGTCGGTACGGCGCCTTCTCCGGCCAGGGCGTCCGCGAGGGTCTCCGGCTCGATCGCCGCCCCGGCTGATCCGCCGGTGCCCGACGGCACCGGCGTGATCCGGGCGGTCTCCCGCCGGGGCCCGGTTTCCGCATCGGCGGCGTGCTCGTCGGCAACCCCCGCCACGGTATCGGGGGCGATCAGGCCGATGGCGGCCGCGTGCTCGGCCATGGCGACACTGTCGGCGGCCAAGACCAGGCTCGATCCCGCCCGTGCGACTGCGCCTGCCAGCCGCACGATCTCCTCGACCCGGGCGGCATCGCGGGACACGTTGCGGATGTAGACCGCGAGCACCCGCCCGGGATTCTCCTCGACGATCTGTGCATAGACTTCCGGATCGTGCTGGCCGCTGTCGCCGATCAGCACGAAGGGCAAGTCCCGGTAGAGGGCGAGCATGTGGCGGATCAGCGCCTGCTTGTGGTCCGTGGCGCGACGCGGCAGGGGGTGCGTCCAGGACAGCCCCCATTCCCGCAGGAACAGCACCGGTCCCACCGGAATGCCGTGACGCTGGAAGAACTCCGACAGCATCTCGTAGAGGCCCCAGGGGGCGCGGGAGACGTAGAGCATCGGGTTGCCCTCGGCGCCGCCGGCGCCCGCGTGGAGCGCCCGGTACAGGGCGGCGACCCCGGGGAAGGCGACCCGGCTCTCGGCATCCTCCACGAACAGCCGCCACAGCATCTTCAGCTTGTTGGCGACACCGGTACGCATGACCGTGTCGTCGATGTCGCTGACCACGACGCAGCGGCAGCCGTCCGGAGGGATGAACACCGCGCCCTCGGCGGGGATCGCCGGATGTCCTTCGAGGACGAGGTCGACCGGATGCCAGCGGCCGCGATCGTTCGGAACGTCCTGCGGGTGCAGGTGCACGCGGAAGTAACCGTCGCGGTCGGTCTCGACGCGAGCCCGGTCACCGCCGAACCCGGCGGTCACCACCGCCCCGGCGACCGTCCGCCGGGCGATGCGGCGTCGCAGATCGCGCCACTGTGCCCGCAGCGAGTCCGGATCCTCCCCCGGGATCCCGGGGGATTGCCGGAAGACCCGGCCGATCAGGAAGATCGCATCCCGGGAGCCGTAGCCGCGGTAGGGCTCGACCACGAGCCCACCGCGGCCCTTGCCGCCATGACCCTGGGCGCGGCGGACCGGGCGGACGAGAATCCGCAGCGCCTTGGCGACGCCCTTGCCTGCGCGCGAGGCCATGGCGGGCCGTTCAGGCTTGCGGAAGCTCGGGGCTCAGCCCCATCGCGTCCAAACCCTCTTCCAGCAGGTCTCCGGCATCGGGCGAGCCGAGCAGTTCCTTCATGGCACCTTCGCCGGCGGCCTCGCGCTCGCGGGCGAAGCGCACCGCCTCGCCCCACTCCTCCGGCTCCATGTCGCCGCGCCCGACATAGAGCAGGGCCAGCAGCTCCGCGCGGGAATCATCGTCGAGCCCGGCGATCACGCCGCGCACCTCGGATTCCGTCGCATCGTCGGTGCCGGCGACGAGGACGTCGGTGGAGCCGTCGTCGATCGGGTTCGAACCCGAATCCGGATCGGTGTCGCCCTCCTTCACCTCGATCGCCCGCAACCGCATGACGATGTCGGTGACGGTCTCGACGGGGATATCCATGCGCTGATCTCCGGACGTGAATGGGTCGGGCCCGCCGGGCCCTCAAGCCGCGACAACGGGCGAGCGGGCGACGGGTTCGCCCCATCCCCATCCCCATCCCCATCGAAGGCCGCATGCGTGGTCCGCGCCACTTCCCGGCCCGACGTCCGTGGGTTAGAGCCGGGAAAACTTTTTCGACGATCGGATCGATGCTGGCGATAGACGTGGTTTCTCAGAAGACGGCCCGAATATCGCTTGCCGATACCGTTCATTCCCAAGTCGATGATGGCAGGTTCAGGCGCGCCGCCGCGTGGCGCGTGTTGATCCCGATCTTCGGGGGGCTCGGGGCGCTGGTGGTGTCCACGCTGATCGCGCCGGACAGCGTCGCGGCGCGTCCCGCCGGCATGGAAAGCGGCGCGCCGAGCTGCTTCGTCACCGGGGGTGGTGGGCTGGAGATCTGCCGGGACGGCTCGGAGGCCGAGGGCGTGCTGATCGCGCCCGCACCCTGCGCCTTCGTGCGCGGCGTCCAGATCCTGCGGCTCCCCCGCGCCGAGGCGCCCGGTCCGATCCAGACTCTGTTCCAGGGTCAGACTCCGATCGCATCCCGCCGGGACGAGCCCTGTCCGGAGCGGCGCGCCACGGACAGCCGGGACGGCGGTTCGCTGCGCACCGGCCGGACCTTCGAGGCCCTGGTGACGACGCTGCCGCCCACGGCCGACCGGTTCTGGGTCGATCTGCCCGAGGCGCGCGGGCGGTCCCGCGGCTGGTCCGAGCCGACGCCGGCCGCCGAGGGGATCGGCCCGCGCGACCCGATCGCGGTCGCGGGGCGCGACTGGGCCGGCGAGGCCTACAGCTACGTGTTCCTGCTCGGACAGGAACGGGTCGCCGCGGCCGACGACTCGGACACGCAGACGCAGGGCCGCCGCGGCCGCCGGACGTCCGACCGGGACGATCCCGCCGACGGACCGGCCGATGTCCGGCGCCGGGTACAGATCGAGGCCCGCACCCTCGACTTCCAGAGCTTCGAGATCCGCACCCGCACCGCCGATGGCTACGGCCTCGCCTGGACCCCGTTCGTCCCCGGTTCGGGCCGGAGGGAGCCGCCCAATCCCGCGGCGGTGATCGACGAGGCCGGCAAGCCGGTGGCGTCCGCCTGCACGGCGCCGGCCTTCGAGACGCACGGGCTCGCCGGATCGATCAGCGTCGTCGATCACACCTACCACTACGTCTACACCGACGTGCTGCCGGAGGATTGCGGCCTCGCCCCCGAGAAGCGGCGTACGGCGCTCTACCTGCGCACCGCGCAGGACCTGTCGGGCCCGAAGGTGTGGTCCACGGCCCGAAAGCTTGCCGGGCCGCTGCCGCCGGGGAGCCTCGTGCGGGTGGCGCGGGCCAAGGGGATGCAGCGCTGGGCGGTGTCCTATACCTGCCAGCGGCCCGCCAACGCGCCGGGCGGTCCCGTGGCCGATATCTGCCTGCAATACACCACCGACATGAACCTCGACGGGATCGGTGCCCTCACGCTCTACGCGGATCCGGTGGAGGCTGGCCGCTCGCCGGCCTATCTCGGCCTGCGCTCGGGCGGCGACGGCAGCGGCCGCTATGACCGGAGCGCCCATTTCTGGATGACGGATGCGCAGGGCAACCTCGACACGCCGTCGATCTACCCCGGCAAGGCCGGGTTCCTGACCTGGCTCGACCGGCTGGCGCCCACCGCCTCCGGACGCGACACATCGAGCCTCTACGGCCGGCCGGTCTACTGGGCGACGTGGACGGTGCGCCGGATCGGCGCGCAATAAGCTGCGCGACCCGCTATATGGGCGGCCTTCCCGCCGCACGAGTCGTGCCTCTTGGAACCGATGGACACCCATATCGACCTGTGGTTCGCCGCGAGCATCGTGGTGATCTCGCTGCTGCTCTCGGCCTTCTTCGCGGGCGCCGAGACTGCCTTCACGGCTGCCTCCCGGGCCCGGATGCACGCCCTGGAACAGGCGGGCGACCCGCGCGCCGCCATCGTCAACCGCATCCTGGCGATTCGCGAGCGCTTCATTGGCGCGATGCTGATCGGCTACAACATCGTGGCGATCGGCGCCTCGGCCTTCACCACGAGCGTGCTCACGGCCCTGTTCGGCAAGAACGGCGTGATCTACGCCACAGTCGGCATGTCGGTGCTGGTCATCGTCTTCGCCGAGGTGCTGCCGAAGACGCTCGCCATCTCCAAGCCCGACAAGGCGGCCCTGCTCACCGCCCGGCCCGTGGCCTTCGCGGTGGCGATCATGGGCCCGGCCGCCATCGCGATCGAGCACCTCGTGCGGCTGATGCTCAAGCCGTTCGGCGTCACCATCGGCGAGCACCAGTCGATCCTCACCGCCGCCGAGGAACTGCGCGGCCAGGTGGCGCTGATGCACCGGGAGGGCGGCGTCGCCAAGGCCGAGCGCGACATGCTCGGCGGCCTGCTCGACCTGTCGGACCTGTCGGTGTCCGATGTGATGGTCCACCGCACCAAGATGCGGGCGATCGATGCCGACCAGCCCTCCGAGGACATCGTGCGGGCGGTGCTGTCCTCACCCTATACGCGCATGCCCCTGTGGCGGGGGACGCCGGAGAATATCGTCGGCGTGCTCCACGCCAAGGACCTGCTCCGGGCGCTCGATGCCGCCGGGGGCGACGCCTCGGGGCTCAAGGTCGAGGCGCTGGCCCTGGAGACGTGGTTCGTGCCGGGCACGAGCTCGCTGCGCGCCCAGCTCAAGGCGTTCCTGACCAAGAAGACCCATTTCGCCCTGGTGGTCGACGAGTACGGCGAGGTCATGGGCCTCGTGACCCTGGAGGACATCCTGGAGGAGATCGTCGGCGAGATCGCCGACGAGCACGACGTCACGGTCTCCGGCGTGCGGCCGCAGGGCGACGGTTCGGTGAACGTCGACGGCGGCGTCCCGATCCGCGACCTGAACCGGGCCATGGACTGGAACCTGCCGGACGAGGAGGCCACCACCATCGCGGGCCTCGTCATTCACGAGGCACGGACCATCCCCGACCAGGGCACCGCCTTCAATTTCCACGGTTTCCGGTTCCAGGTGATCCGGAAGACCAAGAACCGGATCACGACGCTGCGGATCACGCCGCTCACCCCCGCGGGGATCCAGGCGGCAGCACTCACGGAAGCGCAGCGCGGCGCGGGTTGACTGCGCCGCACGCGGGCAAAGTCTGCATCGAGCGGGATCTCAGACTTGAAGCCCAGGCCCTTCGGTGACCGACAGAACCAGCGCCAAGGTGCCGAACAGCCCGCCGACTGCACAAACACCGGCCCAGCCGCCGTAAACCGATGCGAGACCGGACAGGCTCGACCCGAGCGCCGCCCCGATGAAGAATAGGCCGGTGAACAACCCGTTGCGGCTGCCGCGGGCCTCCGGTTGCAGCATGTTGATCGCGTGCCGGCCGTGGGTCTGATCACGGATCATGCGCAGATCGAGGATCACGGCCGCGAGGATCAGGGTGCCGAGCGCGACCGGCGATCGACGCGACGACGGCGCCGGCCAGGGCGAACACCGCGATGCCGGTCTGGCTCGGATCGAACGGCGGCAGTGCGAGCCGAAGGGAGACGGATGTCCAGAAGACGCCGAAAGCTCCCATGCAGAGCGCTTGGTTGAGCGCGCAGCGTCGAAGGAGGGGCTCCCGTTCGAGCCGCGCCCATAGCGAGACGAGCAGCCTGAAGGAGGCGGTCGTCCGGGCCGGCTGACGCCGCGGCACGATCCGGGCGAGGAGAAGGGTCAGAATCGCCACGAATACTGCCACGAGCCCGTAGAAGCTGCGCGAGCCCGCCTGTTCGTCGAGACCCTCGCCATCAACCTAGCCATCGAAGGTCGACGCGGTTGAGCGGCACCTCCGCCGGGGCGCTCCGGATCAGCCCCGAGCCCGCGGCGTGCGACCGCCTCAGCCCGGCATCGCCTCCAGCCCCTCGGCGCGGATCCAGTCGCGGGTGCGGTCGAGGGCCCGGCCGAGGCGGTCGAACAGCGCATCGATCTCGTCGGGGGTGATGATCAGCGGCGGACAGACCGCGACCCGGTCGCCGGCGAGAGACCGCACGATCAGCCCCTCGCCCTGCGCGAAGGTCACGCAGCGGGCCGCCACGCCGGCCTTCGGATCGTATTGCCGCTTGCTGCCCTTGTCGGCGACGATCTCCAGCCCGCCGATCAGACCGAGGCCGCCCGCCTCGCCGACGATGGCGTGATCGGCGAGGGCCGAGAGACGGCGCTGGAAGTGCGGTGCCTTCTCGGCCGCCCCCTCGATGACGCGGTCGCGCCGGTAGATCTCGATCGCCTTCAGCGCCACCGCAGCCGCGACCGGGTGACCGGAATAGGTCGTACCGTGGCCGAAGGTGCCGAGCTTCTGGCTCTGGGCGACCAGGGCGTCGTCGAGCGCCGGGTCGATGCTCACGCCCCCCAGCGGCATGTAGGCCGAGGTGAGCGCCTTGGCGAAGGAGATCGAGTCCGGTTTGATCCCCAGGGCCTCGCTGCCGAACCACGTGCCGAGGCGGCCGAACCCGCAGATCACCTCGTCGGCGATGAGTCGGACATCGTACTTCGCCAGCACCGCCTGGATCGCCGGGAAGTAGCCCCGCGGCGGCACGATCGCCCCGCCCGCGCCCATCACCGGCTCGGCGATGAAGGCCGCCACCGTCTCGGGGCCCTCGCGCAGGATCGTCTCCTCCAGCTCGGCGGCGAGCCGGGCCGAATAGGCCTCCTCGGTCTCGCCCGGCTGGGCGCCCCGATAGAAATGCGGGCAGGCGACGTGCAGGAAGCCCGGCAGCGGCAGGTCCCAATCGGCGTGGTTCGCCGTCAGGCCGGTCATGGAGGCGCTCGCCACCGTGACGCCGTGATAGCCCTTCTGCCGGGCGATGATCTTTTTCTTCTGCGGACGCCCCAAAGCGTTGTTGTAGTACCAGGTCAGCTTGACCTGGGTGTCGTTCGCCTCCGAACCGGAGGACGTGAAGAAGATCTTCGCGGTCGGGACCGGCATCAGCTCCTTGAGGGTCTCGGCGAGCTCGATCCCCGGATCGTGGCTGCGCCCCGAGAACAGGTGCGTGAACGGCAGCCGTGCCATCTGCGCCCGGGCCGCCTCGACGAGTTCGGCGTTCGAATAGCCGAGCGCCGTGCACCACAGGCCCGACATGCCCTCGATATAGGAGCGCCCCTCCGCGTCGAAGACGTGGACGCCCTCGCCGCGCTCCAGAACCAGCGGGCCCACCTGCCGGTGCGTGGACAGGTTGGTGTAGGGGTGAAGCAGGGTTTCGACGTCGCGGGTCGCGAGATTCGAGAGCATCGGCTGCAAGGTCCTCATCCCGATGGGATCGACCGCCACACTACCGACCCGAAGCACCGGCAGGTAGCCCGTCGGAACCGCGTCCGGCCGTTGCCGGACGCATGCCGCAAGCGACGGTGCCTGGCGACGCACGACCCATGCTGAATCCCGAAACCTTCGTGGCCCAGCCCGCTCCAGGCCGCAGCTGCGGTGCCTGCACGCTCTGCTGCAAGGTCTACGACGTGCCGGCGGTGGAGAGCGTGGCGGGTACGTGGTGCCGCCATACGCGGGCCGGACAGGGCTGCGCGATCCACGCCACCCGCCCCGACCATTGCCGGGCCTTCCACTGCCTGTGGATGACGGAGAGCTGGCTCGGGCCGGAATGGAAGCCCGACCGCGCCAAGATGGTGCTGGCCCTGGATCCGCTCACCCGCAACATGAACGTGCAGGTCGATCCCGGGCAGGCGAATGCGTGGCGGCGCGAGCCCTATTACGCGCAGCTCAAGCGCTGGGCCGTCGCCTCGGTGCCGCAGCGCCGGCACGTGCTGGTCCATGTGAACAAGAGCACGACCGTCGTCCTGCCCGACCGCGACGTCAGCCTCGGGGTGATGTCGGCCGCGGACCGCATCGTCTCCCGCGAGCGGATGACGCCTCAGGGTCTGACCTTCGACGTGGAGAAGGCCCCCACCTGAGTGCGGGTCCGGCCCGATGGCGCGGCAGGTGCGGTACGGCGATCCTTGCGGCGCGGGTCGGTTTGCCCGACTGATCGCGCATGACCACGGTTCACGATTTCACCGTCACCGCCGCCGACGGCACGCCCTACCCGTTGTCCCAGCATCGCGGTCGGGCGCTGCTCATCGTGAATACGGCCTCCCGCTGCGGGTTCACGCCGCAATATGCGGGGCTCGAAACGCTCTGGCGGCGGTATCGGGACGCGGGCCTCACGGTCCTGGGTTTCCCCTGCAACCAGTTCGGCGCCCAGGAGCCTGGTGACGCCGCCGCGATCGAGCGATTCTGCAGCCTGACCTACGACGTCAGCTTTCCGGTTCTCGCCAAGGTGGCCGTGAAGGGCCCCGGGATCGAGCCGTTGTTCGATCACCTGACCCGGACCCGGCCCGGATTGTTCGGCTCGCGGGCCGTGAAGTGGAACTTCACGAAGTTCCTGGTGGGTCGCGACGGCCGAGCCATCGCCCGCTACGCCCCCGGCATCAAGCCGGCCGCCCTGGAGGCGAAGCTGCAGGCGGCGTTGTCGGAGCCGGTGTGAGGCCGGTCCGAACGCAATCCTACATCCCCCCGACCGCGACCGCTGCCGCGCCCCCGGACGCACCCCTCGGGCCGCACGCGCGCAGCACAGTCCGCAAGGAGGCCACCGGAAAGGGGCGGACCGCCTCGCGCAGGATCCCCACGAGGAAGCGGACCTCCGCAATCTTGCGCAAGGTCAGGACTGGGGCGCCCCCGGCGACGGCCCGATCTTCGAGATCCCTCAGGGCGTCGAAGAGGGCATAGCGATCACGCGCATCGCCGTAGGATTGCATACGCGCGACGAGCGAGGTCATCTCGCCTTCGAACCTGCAACGAATGGGCTGATCGGCGTACATGGTCGACCCGGACGTGATGGGACAGACTTTAAATCGGTCTCCACCGCGTGTCAGCCGACGACACCGGGCACGCCTCGCAAGTTTCGATTTGTTGCGCGCGTGCATCGGCCGGGCCCGGCCGCCGTAGGGTAGGCCGCTCAGCGGCGGCCCTCCACGAAGTCGGCCGCGGCTTCGAACTCGGCGCGGCGGGCTTCGAGACGGGCCTCCGCCTCGGCGTCCCGGCCCCAGACCTCCGCTTGATAGGCCTCGTCGACATGGGCGGCCGCCCAGGCCTGCGCCGGCGTGAGGTGACCCCGGAGCACCGCCAGCGCGATCAGGAGCGAGCCGGTGAGCGTCGTCAGCGTGTGCAGGCCGGCCAAGCGGAACGGATCGGTCTCCGCCGTAACCGCGGCCGCGAGCGCCCGCACGGTATCGGGCGGCTGCTCCACGTGCATCACGCCCTCGCTGAGGATCACCCGGGCGCCGAACGCCTCCCGGGCCCAGGCGAGGACCGGATCCCAGGCCGCCCCCTGCGCGGCCACCAGCCGGTCGGGTTCCCCGGCCCGGTAGGCGACGAGATCGGTGCCCGCATAGGCACATAGGTCGGCCGCCACCGCGTCCAGCCGGGGGGCGACGCCGTCGATGGCCGTGTTGGCGAGGCGGGTCAGGGGCATCCGCGCCGGATCGATCTGCGTCTCCTGGGCATCCCATTCGGCCGCGACCTTCTCGGCCAGAGCCCGGGTCGGAAGCCGGAGCGGGTTGCGGGCCGGCGTGTTGGCCGGACGCCCGTCCAGGGTCAGGCGGAAGCCCTCCGGCCCCTCGGAGACGCCGGCCTGCTTGTAGAACCGCTGGGGCAGGGCCGGCTTGGCATGGCCGCGGGCAGCCCGCATCGGGTCAGGCTTCTCGTCCGCGCCCGGTCGGCCGAGCCAATCTGTCGTCTCATCGCTCATGGGTGCGAGATAGGCGTTCCCGGGCCCGCAAGCGAGCCTCCCGGCATCAGGATCGCGCCGCCGCGGATTCGAGGAGCCGAGCCTCCAGCGCGCCAGCGCTCGGCACCACGGTCGCGGCGCCGGCCCCATAGAGCGCCTCGGGCGGGTGATAGCCCCAGGCGACCCCGACCGAAGCGGCGCCGGCCGCGACGCCCATGGCGATGTCGAAGGTGGTATCGCCGACCATGATTGTGGCGTCGGGGGTGCATCCGGCCTCGGCCATGGCCTGCTCGAGCATGGCCGGATCGGGCTTCGACGGGGCGTCGTCGGCGCTCTGCGTGGTGACGAACCAGTTCGTCCAGCCGTGATGCGCCACCAGCCGGTCGACGCCGCGGCGTGACTTGCCCGTGGCCAGGCCGATCAAGATATCGTCCCGGGCCTTCAGGCGGGCCAGAAGGTCGGCCATCCCGGGAAACAGCGGCTCCTCGTAGGCGGGATCGAGGCGCAGCCGGTTGTAGGCCTGCTTGTAGCTCTCCGAGAGTTCGGCGATCGGCCCGTCCTCCCCAACGAGGCGGCGGAACGCCTGCGGCAGCGACAGGCCCACCACCGACAGCGCCTCCCGCCGCCCCGGAGCGGGCAGGCCGTTCTCCGCGAAGGCGAGCCCCTGGGCGGCCACGATGAGGTGCTGGCTGTCGACGAGGGTTCCGTCGACGTCGAACACGACGAGCCTCATCGCCGGATTCGGGTCGGCGGCCGTCCGGGCGGCGGGGGATCGTAGGACCGCGTCACGGCTTCCGGCCCGGCTGGGTCGGCTGCCCGACGGGCTGTCCCGCCTGGCTGCGGGTCCGCTCGTAGCCGAGCCGGCAGCGGATCAGGAAGCGCCGCCTCTTGCCGCCGCGCAGGCCCCGCTGGTGCGAGGCGCGGTTGCAGGCCGCGTAGGACCGGCGGCGGCGCTCCACCCGGGCGCTGACGGTCTGTCGCGACGCCGCCTCGCCGGGCGAAGCGGCCGGATGCGGCGTCGCCGTCTCGACCGGCGGGGCGCCGTTCGCCGGCAGCGCCGGCTTGGACGCCTCGCCCGGGGCGGCATGCGCGATCGACCCCGCGAGGCACAGGGCAGCGAGGCAGGCCAGCAGCGCGTGCTTCATACGTCAGGGTCTCGAACCGCCGGGGAACAGCGCCGCTTCGGATCGGCGGCGCGCGGGAGCATATGAGGCGGGGCGACCGGTTGCCAAGGTATCCGCCCGATGAGACTCGCCATCATGGCCCGCGTTTCACCCGCGATGAAGCGGACAGACAGTCCGGCGATGAACCTCCTGCTGCTCCCCGGCTTCATGACCGATGCCGATCTGTGGTCCGATGTCGCCGACCGACTCGCACAGGTCGGGCCGCTCGCGCATGGCGACCTCAGTCGGGACGCCACGATCCGCGCCATGGCGGATCGGGCGATCGCCGCGGCGCCGGACCGATTCGCCCTCGTGGGCTTCTCCATGGGCGGCTGCGTGGCCCGGGAGATCGCCCGGCGCGCGCCGGAACGGGTGCGGGCGCTGGTGCTGATCGCGACCTCGGCCCGGGCCGACACGCCGGCTCAGGCGCAGCGGAAGGCCGCCGCGGTCGACCATGTCCGCCGTCGGGGCTTCGCCGGACTCAGCCGGTCGGCGATCCTTCAGTCGGTCCATCCGGAACGGGCCGGCGATGCCGCGCTGATCGCGCGCATCCGGCGGATGGGCGATCGGCTCGGCGGCCCGGTCTTCCTGCGTCAGGCCGGGCAGGCCCGGGACTCCGACCAAGCGCGGCTCGGCCTGATCGCCTGCCCGACGCGCGTCGTGGCGGCCGCCCAGGACGCCCTGCGCGGCCCCGACGAGGCCCGGGAACGGCAGGCCGGCATCCCCGGCGCGGTGCTGACGGTCCTCGACGGGTCGGGGCACATGCTGCCCCTGGAAGCCCCCGCCGCCCTCGCGGATGCGATCGTGCCGTGGCTGCTGGCTCAGGCCTCCGGTGCCTCGACGATCGGATCGTAGCGGGCGGCGTCGAAGCCCAGGAGGTTCCAGCTCTGGGCCATGTGGGGCGGCAGCGGCGCGCTGACGTCCACGGGCCGGCCGGTGCGCGGGTGCGGGATCACGATCCGGCGGGCGAGCAGATGAAGGCGGTTCTGGATGCCGCCCGGCAATTCCCAGTTCTCCACCGAGAAATATTTCGGGTCACCCACGATCGGATGGCCGATATGGGCCGCATGGGCGCGCAGCTGGTGGGTCCGCCCGGTGACCGGCTTGAACGACAGCCAGGACAGCTTCTGGGCGGCCTGATCGACCATCGCGTAGTAGGTCAGGGCGTGGCTCGCACCCTCGTCGCCGTGCTTGACCACGCGCATGCGCGCGTCGGCGTCGGTGAGTTCCTCCTTGGCGAGGTAGGTCGAGACCCGCCCCTGGCGGACCCGCGGCACGCCCGCGGTGAGCGCCCAGTAGATCTTGCGCGCGGCGCGCGAGCGAAAGCTCTTGGCCAGGGTCGCGGCGGCAAGCCGGGTCTTGGCGACGATCAGGCAGCCGGCCGTGTCCTTGTCGAGCCGGTGCACGAGGCGCGGCTTCTGGCCGTCGGGCCCGGTCAGCGCGGTGAGCAGCCCGTCCACGTGCCGGACCGTCCCCGACCCGCCCTGGACCGCGAGGCCGAAGGGCTTGTTCAGGATCATCATGTCGGCGTCCTCGTAGAGGATCAGCGAGCGGATGAAGTCGGCGTCGTCCTGGTCGCGCCCGGCATTGCGCGGGCGCTCGGTCGGCTGGTCGAGGCGCAGCGGCGGCACGCGCACGCTCATGCCGGGCTCCAGCCGGTCGTTGGGCTTGGCGCGTTTGCCGTCGACCCGCAATTCGCCCTTCCGGACGATGCTCTGCACCCGGGTGAAGGGCAGGAGGGGAAAGCGCGCAGTGAGGAAGCGGTCGATGCGCATGCCGGCCTCGTCCGGCTCGACCGTCAGGGTCTGCACGCCCGAGGCGAGGGTCGCGGAGGCGGCGGCGCGCTGCTCGCGCCGGGTCGGTCCGGCGGGCGGGGCAGGGGGCGGGACCGGAGCCTCGGGGCGCTTCGCGGCCGGTCTGGGGGCGGATCTGGCACGGGCCGGCGCAGGGGCGGGCCGCCCGGGCGGGCCGCCCGAGGCGACGCGGGGCTTCGGCTTCGCGGCCGCCTGGGGGGTACCCTGCGCGGTCCAGGGATCGCGCGCGCCGGCATCGTCGCCGCGGTTCCGGGCCGCACGCTCGGCGGCATCGCGGGCGGAGGTACGGGGGCCGGTGCGGGCACGCCCGTCAGCCTGGAACTTGCCGGCCGGGGGCCTGCGCCCCTTCGAGCCGCCGCGGGGGGGTGGTCGTGTCGTCATGATTCCGCCAGCACCCGTCTCCGCTTCGGACGGAACGTCCGGGCGCATCGGCCGCGGCGTCGCGGACGTCCGGACCTATGGGGTCGCTGGGCTCTATCATCGCGGAGGCGCAGCGGCAAAGGCGCCGGGCGCCGCGGGCCCTCGCCTCAACCCGCCTCAGGGGGAAGAGCGCATTCATCCCCGCGCCGATCGGCCCTCCGAGGCGGGCGGTTTCGGCTTCACCGCTACCCATCCTTGGGGGGCGGCATCACCTGGACGCGTAAACGCGCTTGATGATCGGCTGAGGCCGCTCGTCGGGTCCATGGCTGCCCGTGTCCGCGCAGGTGGCCGCGAGCTCATTGCGGATCGCGCCCGCGTTCTTCCGCGCCTGGGCAATGTCGAAGCGCGTCTGCATCTCCATCAGCCTTTCCATCCCGCATCCGAACGCGATTTCGATCCGCAGAGCCAGATCGGCTGTGAGACTGGTTTTCTCCGCGAGAAATTCGGACAGGACTTGGCGCGGAACGCCGAGCCTGCTGGCGGCGCTCATGACCGTCAAATTGCGCGGTTCCAGGATCTGCCGACGCACGAAACCCCCCGGATGACCAGGATTTTCCAGTCGATACGTCGTGTGCATTGCGCGCTCCTCACGCGATACCGACCGGCCATATCCCGGTCGACCGACAGGAGCTTGGCGGACGCAATCAAGAGGTCTTCAACATCCCGACATGTGACCGCCAAGGACCGCACGGTTTACGCGGCAGAACGCGTTTCGTTCCATGTTTTTTATATTGTATAATTACTATAGAAGTCTGTTTTACATCGCTATTATATTCATTGATAAGATACAATATGCTGATATAATGGCGAATATTTTTTCGAAAACACATAGGATGAGGAATTGGACCGGTTCCGGGCCGATCTCCGCGATCCCGGATCCGTCATCTACCGTCCTTCCGTCGGGCGCTCGCCGCGTGGCGCGTCGTCCATGCAGGTGCCGCACGCCCATGTCCGCAGATAGCGCGGCAGCGTCCGGTCGGTGACGAGGTCGAAGGGAATCCAATCGTATTGCTGGACCGGCTCATGCCGGATCAGCTTGACGGCATCGTCGACGGCGCGTCCGCCCTCCAGGGCCGCATCCTGGAACACGGTCACGTGAATCCGCTTGCGATGCATCGCCTCGATGCCGTCGAGTGTCCCATCCACGCCGCCGATCAGGATCTGTCCCAGAGGAATCCCGGCCGCTTCGAGCGCGTCCGCCGCGCCGATCGCCATCTCGTCGTTGTTGGCGGCGATCGCGTCGATCGTCCGGCCGTCGGCCAGCCATTTCGCCACGAGGGACGCGGCCCGCTTGCGGTCCCAGTCCGCCGCAGCTTCCTCGACGACCGTGATGCCGGGAAAGCCCGCCAGCACCTCCTTCACCCCTTGCGTCCGCAGGGCCGAGGCCGAGTGGGATGCCGGCCCCCGGATGATCGCGAGCCGTCCCTGGCCGTTCATCATCTGCGCCAGCATGGTCATCTGCAGCCGTCCGGCCACGAGGTCGTTCGGGAGGGCGAGCGCGACCCGCCCGGCGAACCAGTCCTCGCGCGGGCCATTGTTCACGTAGACCAGGGGGATGTCGGCATCCTGCGCGAGCCGAGTGATCTCCGCGGTGGCGGCGGCCTCCACTGGCAGGACGATCAGCGCCTCGACCTTGTCGCGGATGAAGGCCTTGATCTGCTCGATCTGCTTCGCGCCATCCCCGGTTTCAGCATGGGCGAACAGCACGGATTGGCCAGGATAAGCCTTCACGCGCTCCTGGATGCCGTCGCGGAGGAACTGAAAGAACGCCACGGGCGGGACCATCGTCACGCCGATCGTCCCGGCGGAGGCGGGGGGCGCGCCACAACCCGCGGCGATGCCGAGGACCAGCGCCAATCCCGAAGCTCTCAGGCGGGAGGATGCGACGGCTAAGAATTGGGGTCTTGCGGGCATGAACTCATGTCTCTGCGGGTGGGCCCGTGGGCGGGAACGGCCGGCGACGCGATCGACGGCCTCGGGGCGCTGCGCGGTGGCTTCAGGCCACCCGGATGGTGCGGAGGAATTGGGCGACCTCGCCGCCGAGGTGCTCCGCCTGCCCGGACAGCGCATTGGCCGCCTCCAGCACCTGACCGGCAGCGGATCCGGCCTCCTGAGCCCGGTTCGCGACGCCGGTGATCGTGGCCGTCACCTCCCCGGTTCCGGTCGCCGCCTGGGTGATGTTGCGTGCGATCTCCTGGGTGGCGGTGTTCTGCTCCTCGACCGCCGCCGCGATCGAAGCCGCCGCCGCACTCAGGTCCTGGATGCGGGTGGTGATGCCGCCGATGGCCGTGACCACATCGGAGGTGGATCCCTGGATGGTCGCGACATGCTGCGCGATGTCGTTCGTGGCCGCTGCGGTCTGGGTCGCCAAAGCCTTGACCTCGGCCGCCACCACGGCGAATCCGCGTCCGGCCTCCCCGGCGCGGGCGGCCTCGATCGTGGCGTTCAGCGCCAGAAGGTTGGTCTGCTTGGCGAGAGTCGAGATGATGCCGACGATGTCGCCGATCTGGGCGGCCGCCCCGCTCAGCGCCTGCACCAAAGCGGCCGTCTGCGCGGCCTCCCCGGCGATGCCGTTGGCCATGGCGGACGAGACCTCGGCCTGACGGCCGACTTCGCGGACCGACGACTCGAGATCCCCGGCAGCCTCGGCCACCATCTTGACGTTGGCGGCGGCCTCCTCCGCCGCGGACGCCACGGCGGTGGACTGCACCGCCGTCTCACTGGCGATCCCCGTCATGGACCGGGCCGTCCCGCGCAGTTGCGTCGAGGCCGTGGCGAGCGTGGTCACGATCCCGCCGACCGCCGTCTCGAAGCGGCCGGCCATTTCGGCCATCTCCTGTCGGCTCTGCGCCTCGGCCTGCAGGCGCGCCTCGGCCGCCTCCTGCTCGATGGTTCTGGACCGTCGCATGTTCTCCTGGAAGACCCGTAGGGTTCCGGCCATGGCGCCGATCTCGTCCGTGCGATCGCCCGCGGGAACCGCCACGTCGGGGTCGTTCTCCGCGAGGCGCCGCATGATGCCCGTCATCGTCATGAGCGGCGTGGCCACCCTGCGGATGATGAAGCCGCTGACGATGAGGGTCAGGATCGCCACGATGCCCAGAGCGGCGGCCACCGAGAGAGTCGACGCCCGGCCGACCGCGTCTGTCGCCGCGGTCTGATCGGCGACCCGCGTCTGGCGATAGGCGAGGACCGCGCGGACCGCTTTCCGGAATGCCTCCGCGTCCTCGCCGAAGGCGCCGAACACGACCGTATCGGCCAGGGCGTGCTCGCCGGCCCGATCGAGCGCGGACACTTGGCTCTCCAGCGCCAGAAAATGCTGCCACGCCTCGCGCAGCCGATGTGCGAGCGCCTGCTCCTCCGGGCCGGATACGGTCGGCGCATAGCGACTCCAAGCCGTCGAGAAAGCTTGCTGCGCCGTCTCGAGCTGGGCCTCGTAAGACCGCGCCTGATCCTTCCCGCGCGCGTTATGAGCGAGGATATCCAGGGCCCGAAGTTCCTGGCTCTCCTCGTTCATGAGGCCCAGATTGGCCACGGCATCGATCTCGCCGACCACCGACTGTGCGGCCTGGTTGATCAGCCCGACACGGCTGATCGCGAATATGCCGATCAACATAGACAAGATGAAGAGGACGATGAATGATCCAGCTATCAGTTTTCTCAAGCTAAAAATAGATCTTTTTTCCGAAATATGCGCATCTTGCGACATTCGCGTAACCGTCTTAAAATCAGTGCCGATTCGGTCAGGTTATAATACGCAACATCAGCGCGCGCACCCTAACAGATTGGTTGAATTTTGAGACAAGAAATTTCATTTCGACAAAATGCATAATCTTTAAGCATTTAATGCGTAACTATTGGTAAGTACATACGGGATTGCATGGCGGGGAAAGCTATTAAATTCGCATCTATAAAACCCACAAAAATGATGCGTGCTCCGCTGACGCCATAAAATTACGGCACAGATTCGTTTGTCCGCTGAAGATGGCGTACCCACCTTCGCGCCGCTGGATCCCCAGGCAGGGTACTCCCGACGCTTGACGCGCCAGGCGCGCGCAGCCAAGCTTGTTTCCGACGGTTCCCTTCGGGGATCAAAAGGGAACGCGGTGAGGGATCCGTCCCGAGGCCGTGGCTGCCCCCGCAACTGTAAGCGGCGAGCCCTTCACCACCACGTCACTGGGTAATCCCCGGGAAGACGGTGCGAGGGCGGTGACCCGTGAGCCAGGAGACCTGCCGTCAGCCGTGGTCACACGCGAAACGCGTCGGGCGGGGTGTCCTGGCGGGTGTCGAGACGCCCGTGCGCCCGCACGGTCGGCGAGGCCTCGTTCGCGGTGACGTGCCACAGCAAGCGCGCCCGCGACGCCAGTCCCGATGTCCGTTCCCGCCGTCTCGTTTCGTTCGACCGTGAGCCCAAGACGCATTCCCGCGCTCGTCGGCGGTCCGCGATCCAGACGATCGAGGAATTGCAATGTTATTACGTTGCTTATAGGACGATCAGGCTGGCGGGAGCTGCGCACGGACCTTTCCCCGACATGTCCCCATCGATCCATCACCCCCGCTCCGGCGGGTCCGCCCCGGTCTGCGGCCTGCTCCTCACACTCCTGGCGAATCCCGCCGCGGCGCAGGAGGCCGTCACCCTGGACGAACTCTCCGTCCAAGGCGCCGAAGGCGATCCGAACCGCGTCACGCCGAACGGCCTCAACCTGCGCACGCCCGACCGGACCGCGAGCCGGATCGGCCTGACACCTCTGGAGACGCCGGCGAGCCTCGACATCGTGTCGGGCGAGACCGCCCGGCTGCGCGGCCAGGATACGATCGCCGAGGCCGTGACCCAGGACGCCACCGGCATCACCACGATCGCGGCACCCGGCAACGGCAACGGCGCCTTCACGTCCCGCGGCTTCGCGGGCCCGAACTCAATCCAGCAGCTCTATGACGGCACGCGCTTCTACGTGGGTGCGAACACCGTCACCTTCCCGTTCGACACCTGGAACGTCGAGCGGATCGAGGTGCTGCGCGGGCCGTCCTCGGTGCTCTACGGCGACGGCGCCATCGGCGGCGTGATCAATGTGGTGCCGAAGAAACCGGTCTTCGTGCCGATCAATACGGCCCGCGCGGTCATCGGGACGGACGGGGTTGCGCGGCTCGCCCTCGATTCCGGCGGGGCGCTCGGACAGGCCGAGTTCGGCGACACCTTCGCGTACCGCCTGAACGTCAGCGGCAACCGCGCCGACGGCTGGGTCCGACCGGAGGGGGATTTCCGCAACCTCGCGGTCTCGGCCGCCCTGCTGTTCCAGCCGAGCCCCGACCTCGCGTTCACGCTCAGCCACGATCTCGGCTACCAGGAGCCGGCGCGCTACTGGGGCACGCCGCTCGTCGGGGGCCGGATCCCGGACCTGATCCGGTTCAACAACTACAACGTCCGCGACGCGAAGATCACCTGGGCCGACAACTGGACCCAGCTCAAGGCCGAGTGGTCGCCCTCGGCGGACATCACGGTGCGCAACACCGCCTATCGGCTGACCAGCCGGCGCCATTGGCTCGACGTCGAGCAGTATTCCTACAACCGCGGCTCCGGGCTGGTCGACCGGAGCGACGATCTGGAAATCTATCACAGCCAGGAGCAGGTCGGGGACCGGCTCGACGCGAGCCTTAAGGGCAGCCTGTTCGGCTTGCCGAACGCGTTCGTGGCCGGCTTCGACGTGAACCACATCGACTTCCGCCACACGAACAACTTTTACTTCGACCAGACCACCAGCGTGCCGCTGACCGGCTACGATCCCGGTTATTTCCCGCAGGACGGTCGAGCGCGGCCGGCCTACGCTACCCAGACGAGCCAGGCCTCGGTCTTCGCCGAGGATCGCGTGATATTATCCGACAGGCTGTCGTTCCTCACCGGGGTGCGCCTCGACGTGCCGACCCTCCACCGGGAGGATCTGCAGACGGGATCGCAATTCGAAAAAACCTACCGCGCCCTCGGCTACCGGTTCGGTCTCGTCTACAACCCGACGCCGGACAGCGCGCTCTACGCCCAGTACAGCGTCGCCACCGACCCGGTGAACAGCCTGATCACCCTGTCGCAGTCCCTGGCGGGCTTCAAGCTCGCCACGGGTGACCAGATCGAGATCGGCGCCAAGGGTCTCGCCTTCGACGGCGCCCTCGAATGGACGGTCGCCGGCTACCGGATCGTCAAGGACAACCTGATCTCGGCCGTGCCGGGGCAACCGACGCTCTCCACGCAGGTCGGAAGCCAATCCTCGCAGGGGTTCGAACTGGCGCTGGGCTGGCGGTTCGCGCCAAGCTGGCGGCTCGACGGCAACGTCGCGCTCCTGCACGCGCAGTACGACCGGTTCGACCAGACCGTGAGCGGCGCCACCGTCTCGTATGCCGGCAACCAGCCGATCGACGTGCCCGAGCGCGTGGCCAACCTCTGGCTGACCTGGGATCCCATCCGCGACTGGACCGCGCGGATCGGTCTGCAGAATGTGGGACAGGTCTACAGCGACTTCGGCAACACGGCGCGGCGCCCGGCCTACAGCCTCGTCAACCTCGTCCTCGACCATCAAGTGACGGCGGAATCGCGCCTGAGCCTGCGCGTCTACAACCTGTTCGACAAAGTCTACGCGATCAGCGGCAACGCCGCGAACGGGGTGGGAACCAATTGGCTGCTCGGGCGGCCAAGATCGGTCGAGGTCGCCTACACGGTGACGTGGTGAGGCGGCCGCGCCGGGTCGCGAAGGCGGGGCGGCGCTGGCTGCTCCTGTTCCACCGCTGGGCCGGAATCGCCGCGGGGCTGTTCTTCGCCCTGTGGATCGGCTCCGGGCTGGTCATGCTCTATGTGCCGTTCCCGACGCTCACCGAGACAGAGCACCTGGCACGGCTGGATCCGATCGCCTGGGATCGGGTGTCGGTTGCGCCGGACGACGCGCTCCGCGCCGGCGGCCTCGTCGGCGTACCCGCGGCCTTCGTACTGGAGTTGCGCGGGGCGGAGCCCGTCTACCGGATTAGCCAGCACGACGGGACCCGGGCGACGGTCTCGGCGCGGACCGGGGAACGGCTTGGGCCGGTGACACCCGGCGAGGCGCTGCGTCTCGCGGCCGCGGGCTTTTCGGATGCGGGCGCCGAGCCGGTGGAGCGCGACCAGTGGACCGTCACGGCCCGGTACGATCCGCTCCGGCCGTTCCTGAAGGTTGCCCTCGGCGATCCGGCGGGAACCGAACTCTACGTGTCTCAGGTCACCGGCGAGATCGCCCTCGACACGACCCGGTCTGAGCGGGCCTGGAACTGGGTCGGCTCGGTGGCGCACTGGATCTACCTCACGCCCCTGCGCGCCCGCGCGGAGCTGTGGCGGACGCTCCTGCTCTGGCTGTCGGGGTTCGCGTCCCTCGTTGCGCTGAGCGGCCTCGCGGTCGGGATCTGGCGGCTGCGCCTCCGGCGACGCTACGCGGGCGGCGCCGTGACGCCCTATCGGGGGCTCGCGCGCTGCCACCACCTGCTCGGCCTCGCGGGCGGGATCGGCCTGGGCGCGTTCATCGTGAGCGGCTGGATCTCGATGAACCCGAACCGCTGGTTCTCGTCGGTCCGGCCGTCCGCGGAGTTGCTTTCCGCCTATGCCGGAACGCCGCCGCAGCTCGGGCTCAACCCGCGGCAGCTGCAGGTTTTCGCCACGCCGGAGACCCGAAGCCTGCGATTTGCCGCCATCGGGGGAGACTGGTGGATCGTCGCCCAGGCGCCGGAGCGCGTCAGCGCCGCCGGGGCGGAGGGCGGCCACCTCGAAGCCGGCACCATCGCCCGTGCGGCCGCTCGGGCTGTGCCAGGCGGCTCCCTGCGGGCGGCCAGGCAGCTCTCCGCCTACGATGCCTACTGGTATCCCCACTGCGCCGATCCGCGGCCGCTCCCGGTGCTGCGCCTGCGCTTCGACGATCCGGCCTCGACCTGGCTCCACATCGACCCTCGGGACGGGAGGATCCTGCAGCGGCTGGATCGCTCGGGCCGGATCAGCCGCTGGCTGTTCGATGCCCCGCACCGCCTCGACCTGCCGGGGCTCACCGGAAACCGCCTGCGCCACGATGCGGGCCAATGGATCCTGAATCTCCTGGCGGCGGCCGTCGCGGTGACCGGGATCGTTGCGGGCTGGCGCAGGCTGCGGCGGACCCCGTCCGCTCCGGGGAGGTCAGGCGGGTTCTGAAAGCCGATCGATTAGCGGCTGCTGCGTCGCCCAGCCGCAAGCGCCGCAGCCGACCGGACCGAACGTCAGCCGTGGCACACGCGCCGCGGACGAGGAGGGGCCGCCGGACATCCCGTGCCGATGGCGGCAGCCTGCGCGTGCCGTGGCGAGAATGCCCGATCACGCCTCGAACAGGGATCCCTGTCGGGTCGCCGCGGCACGCGCGCTGGCTCGCCGTCCGGGCGTGGGGGACGCGGGCGTGCTTCCGCGACGCCCGGGCTTTGGCGGCAGGGACGGATCGGATGTCCCCTCGGGCACGGCGGCGACGGTCCCGTCGGAGAATTGGAGGCTGAGGCGGGCGGCGGCGGCGGCCTCCGCAGCCCGGCGGACCGGCAGGCCGGCGGCGTCGCGCACCAGCACGTAGCCGCGGTCGAGCACGGCGCGGTAGCTGAGCGAGCCCAGGAGCTGCGCCAGGCCCTCCAGACGGTCACGCCGTCGCTCGACACCGCGCGCACCGGCCTGGGCGAGCCGGTCGGACAGGGCGAGCAGCCGGTCGGCGCGGCGGGCCTGGAGGGCGCGGGCCCGCTCCAGGCTCGCGTCACGGGCCACGACGAGCCGGCGCCCGAGCTGGACCAGGGCCTCGCCCTTGCGCTGCACGTCGTTGCGCAGGGCGGTCAACGGCCGGTGATCGATCCGCCCCAACCGCGCGCGGGCGTTGGCCAGCGCCACGTCGGGGGAGCGCCGGGCCATCCGGTCGAGGAGGAGCTGGAGCCGGGCGCGGTGGCGGCTGGCGCCCGCGGCCAGCGCCGGGGCGAGGCGGGCTTCCGCGAGGTCGAGCCGCTGGCGTTTGGCCGCCAGGAGGGCGTCGGCGCCGGGCAGCGCCCGCCCGAGCGCCCGCAGGTCTGCCCGGTCGCGCTCGATCCGGCGCCCGACCGCGCCGATGCCCCGGGCGGAGAGGTCCGCGACCGTGGCGATCAGGTCGGCCCGGACCGGCACGGCCATCTCGGCGGCCCCCGTGGGGGTCGGGGCGCGGCGATCGGAGACGTAGTCGATCAGCGTGGTGTCGGTCTCATGCCCCACCGCCGAGATCAGCGGGATCGCGCTCTCGAAGGCGGCGCGGACCACGCATTCCTCGTTGAAGGCCCAGAGATCCTCGATCGAGCCGCCGCCGCGGGCGACGATCAGCACGTCCGGGCGCGGGATCGGACCGCCCTGCGGCAGCGCGTTGAAGCCGCGGATCGCGGCCGCGACCTCCTCGGCCGCGCCGTCGCCCTGGACACGCACCGGCCAGACCAGCACGGGCCGCGGGAACCGATCCTCCAGCCGGTGCAGGATGTCGCGGATCACGGCCCCGGTGGGTGAGGTGACGACGCCGACCACCCGCGGCAGATAGGGGATCGCCCGCTTGTGCTCCGGGGCGAACAACCCTTCCGCGGTGAGCTGTTTCTTGCGCTCTTCCAGCAGGGCCATCCAGGCGCCGAGGCCCGCCGGCTCCAGGCTCTCGACCACGATCTGGTACGAGGACTTGCCCGCGAAGGTGGTGATGCGGCCAGTGGCGATCACCTCCAGCCCCTCCTGGGGCTTCTGGCGCAGACGCCCGAACACGCCCTTCCAGACCACCGCGTCGATCCGGGCCTGCCCGTCCTTTAGGGAGAAATAGGCATGGCCGGAGCCGTGCTGCCCGCGGTAGCCCGAGATCTCCCCGCGCAGGCGCACATGCCCGAACGCGTCCTCGAGGGTGCGCTTGAGGGCGCCCGCCAGATCGCCGACCGTCCATTCCGGCTGGTTGGCGGTGAGCACGCTGGTCGGCGGGATATCCGAAGCGGGCTGGGACGCGGGGCGCGGGGGCGGCACGAGGGGCATGGCGGGACGCTAGGCGGCCTGCGTCGCAAGGTCAAAGTCCGGGGCCGGCCTACTCGACCGCGAGTTCGCGCGGCGCGTCCGAGATCGCGACCCGCGGCACCAGCAGCGACAGCACGAGTGTCAGCGCCGCCACCGCGAAGACCGTCCAGAAGGTGCCGTGGAGCGCGTGCTGGAGTCCGGCCCGGATCGCGTCGCCGCCGGCGCCCAGGCTTCCCGGATCATCGAGGAGGCGCCGGAGCTGGTCGGAATCCACCGCCGGCCCGCTCGACGGGTGCGCGAGCCGATAGTTCAGCACGGCCCCCAGCACGGTGGCCCCGAGGGTCGAACCGAGGTTGCGCGCGAAGATGTTCGAGGCGGTGGCCGCACCGCGCTGCGCCCAGGCGACGCTATCCTGGATGATCACGATGGCGGCGGTCGACAGGAAGCCCATGCCGAGGCCCATCACGACCGAACCGCAGGCCGCCACGACCGGCGACGTGTCCGGTGTCAGCGCTATGAAGGCACTTGCGCCGAGCGGCAGCAGGCCCGCGCCGATCAGCAGGATCGGGCGCAGGCCGAAGCGTACGAAGCTGCGCGCCGCCGTGGTGGCACCGATCGGCCAGCCGAGCACCATCAGGGTCAGGGTCAAGCCGGCGATCAGGGGCGATTGCCGCAGCACACCCTGAACGTACATCGGCAGGAAGGCCGTGAGACCGATCACCGTCATGCCGGAGAGCAGCGTCGCGGTGTTGGCGGTGGCGATCGGGCGCTGCATCCACAGGCGGATATCGAGCATCGGGTCCGGGGCGCGCCGCTCCTGGAGCACGAACAGGATTGCGGCGATCACGAAGGCCACGCCCGGCCACAGGGCGGCGGCGGGCGAGTCCCCCGCGGCGGTCAATGCCATCATCAGCGCCGCGATGGCGGCGGTCAGCAGGGCCGCGCCGAGGGCGTCGGTCCGGCGGCGGCTTCGCTCCACGCCCTCATGCAGGAAGCGCAGGAACAGCCCGGCCGCGATCAGACCGATGGGCAGGTTGATCCAGAAGATCCAGGACCAGCTCAGATGGCCGATGATCAGGCCGCCGACCAGCGGGCCGGCCACCGAGGAGATGCCCCAGACGCTCGCGAGGTAGCCCTGGATCCGGCCGCGCTCCCGCGCCGAATAGAGGTCGCCGACCACCGTCAGGCTCACCGGCTGGATCGCCCCCGCGCCGATGCCCTGCACCAGGCGGAACAGGATGAGCGAGGGCATCGACCACGCGAGTCCACAAAGCAGGGAGCCGAGGAGGAAGACCGCGATGCCGAACATCAGCACCGGCCGGCGCCCGTAGAGGTCGGACAGCTTGCCGAACACCACCGTGGTGGCCGTCTGGGTCAGCAGGAAGGATGCGAACACCCAGGCGTAGAGATGCAGGTCGCCGAGCTGCCCGGCGATCTGCGGCATCGCGGTGGAAACGATCGTCGCCTCGATGGCGATCATGAACATCGCCGCCATGACCGCGGCGAGGACCAGCGGGCGGCGCGTCTGAGGGGGAATCGACATGGCGCCGATCTAGGCCCCGGCGGGCACGTCACCCAGTTTCCCGGCAGCGCAGTGCGGCCTCCGCCGCGACATTTGTGCGGCAGCGCACATCAGCAAGGCAGGAGAGCCGCCCGAAGCGCATGGGCGCGTTCCGGAGCGGCTTTCAGGACCATTTCTCCGCTGCGCCGACCGGGCGATCCGATCAGGTTGTCCCGGCCTCGCTGTTCGAATCCAGGTCCCGGCCGCGGGTCTCCGGCAGCAGGAAGGCGGCGACTGTCCCGATCAGGCTGAAAGCCGCAAGGTAGTAGGCGGGCGCGAGCCGGTCTCCCGTCGTGGCGATCAGCCAGTTCACCATGTAGTTGGTGCTGCCGCCGAAGACCGAGACCGCGACCGCATAGACGATCGACAGGCCGGCACTGCGCACCGCCCGGGGCAGGGCCTCCGGGATGCCGACGATCACCGCGGCGGCGTTGATCGACGACAGCGCCGAGAGCAGGAACGTCACCGCGTAGACGCTGGCGGCGCTCGGCGCCTGGACCACCCAGGCGAAGGCCGGCACGGACAAGATCAGGATCGCCGCCCGCGGCCAGATCATCACGGGCCGCCGGCCGACCCGGTCGGCCAGCCAGCCGCCGAGCAGCGGGAACGCCACCGAAGCGAGCCCGAGCGCGATCGGCACCGCGGTGGCGGCGGTCTCGCTCAGGCCGAGGGTCGCGCCGGCATAGACCGGCATGTTGGTGCCGACCGCGTTGGATACCGTCGAGGCGGAGATGACCAGGAAGGTCAGCCCCAGCAGGCGACCATGCTCGCGCAGGAGCCGGCCGACCACCGCGAGGGTCGAGGTGGCGGCGTTCGGATCCTCCTCGGCGCCGGCGGTCTCCGGCAGATGGCTGCGGATGATCAAGCCCACCGGCACCACGCCGAGACCGAGCAGGAACATCAGCCGCCAGCCCCAATCCGCCATCGCGTGCTCGCCGACGGACAGCGCCAGGATGGTGGCCACGATCCCGGCGAACAGGGCGGCGCAGCCCTGGCTGGCGATCTGCCAGCTCGTCACGAAGCCGCGCCGATCCGGTGGGGCCGCCTCCAGCAGATAGGCGGTCGACGGGCCGACTTCGCCGCCCAGGGCGAGGCCCTGGATGAGCCGCCCGACGATGACGATCACCTGCGCCCAGCCGCCGATCGCCGCGTAGGACGGGCAGGCGGCCAGGATCAGCATGCCGAGCGCCATCAGCGCGATGGTGATCAGCATCGCCGGCTTGCGCCCGGCGCGATCCGCGAAAGCACCGATCAGGGCGCCGCCGATCGGCCGCATGACGTAGCCGACGCCGAACAGGGCGAGGGACGCGAGCAAGCTGTGGGTCGGATCGGTGGCCGGGAAGAACGCCGCCCCGATGGGCTTGGCGAAGAAGGCGTAGACCGTAAAATCGTAGAATTCGAGGGCGTTGCCCAGCACCACGGCGCCGACTGACTTGCGGTCGAGAGCCGGGTGCGCCGTCGCGCCGGGATGCGGGGCGGTCCGGGCGTCCATCATCGCCCCCCGTCGACGGGGTGCTGAGCGATGCCGCCGGTGACCGGCGCGGCGCCATCCGCCAGGGCCTCGTCGTAGCCCGCGAGCCAGAGCGTGCGGGCCTGCGTGCCCTCCGCGTAGGGGCAAGCCTCCCGGGCCAGACCCTTCCCGGGGGCGGCGCGGCCGAGCGCGTGTGTGTCGAGGTCGTTGGGGGGTGAATCCATTCGGCGCGGGTCCTTGGCTGGCACGTCGTCTCGAAACCGTGCTGACGGCCTCCCGGGGAAGGCGACGCGCATCAAAAGCGACAGCGGCATGCCGGTTCCTGGAACCTGGGCCGCCGCGCTGACGCCTCCGCCGCGATGTAGGGCGCAGGTTGCGCCGTCGTCAGTGCAGGATGGGATCGTCCGAGATCGGCAGGGTGACGGCCTCGCTGAACGGAAATTCCAGCACCACGTCGCCGGCCGCGTCGGTGACCACCAGGCACGCGGCCATCAGCCGGGTTTGATCCTGGCCGTCCCGCAGGGCGGCGCGGATCGTGCGGCGCGCCGCCTCCCAGGCCTCGTCCGGATCGCGCAACGCGATCCCGGTCGTGTCGCTGATCCGCTCATCGCCGATCTGCGTGTGGAAGAAATAGTGCGGCATTGTCTTCACCGATGGCGGAGTGTCCGGCTCGGGCACCGCGTACAGGTGGGCTTCGATTCGGTCCGGCGCATCACCCTGCCGCCGGGAACGGCGTCGACCGGTGGATCCACGGACGGCTCAGCTGTTGGCCGACCGCGCGTCCGGCGCCGTGGGGACGGGCCGGAGCGTGCGCACCTGAGCGGACCCGGATCCGGCGCGATGATGCTTCTCCATCAACATCAGCGGCCGCAACTCGGGCTCGGCGAAGTCGAGGAGCCTGGCATTGCGCCAGCGCGGCTTGCCGGCGCCGCGGCCGAACCACCGCGGGCGCTCCTCCTCGACGAGCAGCACGAGCCGCCCCGTCCAGGATTTCCGAAACCAGAACCGCCCGGTCAGCGACATGATCCGGTCTCCTCGCAAAAGGGCGCCTGCGACGGACGGCGATACCGGCCGCACCCTGTATCGATTCAATACCAAACTTGGCTGATGAAGTCCCGAAAGATCGGGTCGAATAATGGGACTACACACACGGTCCGAGCCGTTCCGCCCGGATCTCCGGCCGCGGCTCAAGCGGCGAAATGGCGGGCGAACAGCACCAGCACGGCGAGCCAGACGAGGCCGGATACCCCGTACACGAAGCCACGCAGGAAGGCGGATTCGAGCGCCGCATGCGCGGAATGCCGATCCGCTCGCGCAGCACCCGGCTTCGCTGGCGCCGACCTGTGCCGGGCCGCGGGCGGGGGCGCGACGAGCAGGCGCGTCAGGCTTTCCGGAAGGGATCGGTCATCGGGATGCACGGCGCTATGTGGAGTACAGGGCTCAGGCCCGGGCCGACAAGGCCTTCGTCGTCACCGGCATCCGCCGAGACAGACGGCGCCCACCCGCCGATCTCTGAACGGGTGACGGAGGCCCCGCGCGGCGGCCCGATGCGGCTTCCAAGTGCCGCAGGGAGCCGAGAGCCGGGCTGCGGGTTAAGGCCTATGGCGGCCGGATAAGATCGCCAATCCCGGGCCTCGGTGGTCGGCTTCGTGAGGCTTGGCCGTTGCGCCGGGCCTGTGGATTCAATTAGAGCTATTCCAGGCAGGCGAGCTCTGCCTCACAGTGCTGCCGCGACGGCGGCCAACAGGAGGAAATCCATGCGTTCACTGGTTTTCGGCGCCGTCCTCGCCGCGCTGATCCCGCTCTCCGCTCAGGCCCAGGAGGCCGGAGACGCGGCCGCAGGCGAGAAGGCGTTCGCGCCCTGCAAGGCGTGCCACAACTTCCAGAAGAACGGCGTCGGTCCGGACCTGAAGGGTGTCGTGGGCCGCAAGGCGGGCACCTACGAGGGCTACAACTACTCCGCCGCGATGAAGGGGTCCGGCATCACCTGGGATGAGGCCAACCTGCACGAGTGGCTGAAGAACCCCAAGGCGAAGGTGCCCGGCACCAAGATGATCTTCCAGGGCTACCCGGACGACAAAAAGATCAACGACGTGATCGCCTACCTCAAGACGCAGTCCTGATCCCGGATCACGGCTGACGCGATCCGGGGGTGGCCGAAGGGCCGCCCCCGGATTCGTTCAGGACAACCTATTCCGTGATGAGGCCCGCCTGCAGGCCCATCCGCAAGGTTACGAGGTCGTGCAGCAGGGTCTCCCGGCCCGCCGCGTCGAGGCCGGTCAGGCCGCCGGCGTCATCGGGGATGCAGGCGAGGAGGTCGCGCAGCTTCGCGCCGGCCGGCGTCAGGAAGATGCTGACCTGACGCTCATCGGCCCGGTCCCGGGCGCGGCGCACGCGCCCCGATGCTTCGAGGCGTTTCAGCAGCGGCGTCAGGGTGCCGGAATCGAGGAACAGGCGATTGCCGATCTCCTTGACGGAGAGACCGTCCTGCTCCCACAGCACCAGCAGAACCAGATATTGCGGATACGTCAGTTCGTGGCGGCCGAGCAGGTTGCGGTAGGCGCGCCCGAAGGCGTGCGCGGCGGCGTAAACCGCGAAGCACAGTTGATTGTCGAGACGCTGCCGCTCCTGCGTCGAAGGCTGGTCGGCGGTCGCGTGACCCGCTCGATTCGGCGCAGCGCCGCTCTGCAAAGCAGTCGGGCCTGGCATAGGAATGCTCTCTCTCTAGTATAACGGGCTCGCGTACCGGTATGGCGGAAAGCCTCTCTTATGCAGTTCGCCACACCAGTACAATCGGCGTAATCGGCGCGGAACGCGACCACGATGGTTGTAGCGCGGCGTTCAGCCGTCCATCAGCGGGTGCAGATCCCGTACCATTGCCTTCAGCCGCTCATCGAGGACGTGCGTGTAGATCTGCGTCGTCGAGATATCGGCGTGGCCGAGCAGCTCCTGCACGATGCGCAGATCGGCCCCGTTCTGCAGGAGATGACTGGCGAAGGCGTGGCGGAGGACGTGGGGGCTGACGCGGTCGGGCCGCAAGCCGGCCTCAAGGGCCACGGCCTTGAGGTCGCGGGCGAAGGCCTGCCGGGTCAGATGGCCGCTGTCGCTGTCCGCCGGAAACAGCCACGCGCAGTCCTCGGGCACGGCCGCGAGATGGGCCGACATGGCGGCACGGGCCGCCTCGGTCAGCGGCACGAGACGCTCGCGGCCGCCTTTTCCCTTGATGAACAGGTATGGCTCGAGGCTCGCCCCCGCGGCCCGGGGCAGGGCGACGAGTTCGGAAACCCGCAGGCCGGTGGCGTAAAGGAGTTCGAGCAGGCAGACCATCCGCCGCGCCCGCCGGGCCGGGCCCGGCGACTCCCCGGTGCCCGCGGAGGCCTGCGCGACGGCGAGGAGCCGGTCGACCTCGGCGACGGACAGGATCTTCGGCAGGACCCGGCCCCGGCGCGGCCCCGACACCGCGACGCTCGGATCGGCCTCGACGACGCCCTCGGCATACAGGAACTTGTGGAAACCGCGCACGCAGGACAGCCGCCGCGCCGCCGACGAGGCCTTGAGACCGCGGATGTCCAGATCGGCCAGGAAGCTCCGGAGCGCGCCGGCATCCACCTCCTCCAGCGCGATCCCGATTCGGGCGAGGTAAGCGAGGTAATCGTCGAGGTCGCGTCGATAGGCGGCCAGCGTGTTGGCGCCGGCACCCCGCTCGGCGGCCATCATGTCGAGGTAATCGGCGACTTCCGGGGAGGGCGTCGGACCGGGGTCGCCGCCCGCGGCCACGCTCAACGGCTGCCCGGCTGCAGCTTCGCGGCGGGGATGGTCACGCTCATTTCCCGGGGGGTCGGCTGAACGAAATTCGCGAGCGCGAACATCGCGGCGAAGACGAGACCCGCCAGGATCGCGAGGATGGCAAAGAAACGGAACAGGGTCGGCACGTCGGTCGAACCTCGGGCGGGCGCTGCGGGCGGCGGGAATCGGCGGCGGGCATGGGGATGCGCGGCGGTTCTCTTCGCGCCGACGCGGGTGCCCGGTTTCCACCACGCGATCAAGGCGCTGACAAGGCCCACGACGACACAGCGATGCGTTTCGCTGGCCGCTTGAATCGCGCTAAGAGCCTGCCGCAGGATGCGAGATCGCCCGGGGCCGTGCGCCCGGGGCGGCGGCGCGGCGTTGGGGGCGCCGGACGGATGCGGTGCAGGGGTCGATGCAGGAGCCGTTGAACGAGGCGGAGGGTGGCGAACCGATCGAGGCGCGGCTGCGCCGGGCGCTCGGCCCGCGCTCGATCGTGCTCGTCGGCCTGATGGGCGCGGGCAAGAGCACCGTGGGCCGTCGCCTCGCGAGCCGCCTCGGCCTGATCTTCAAGGATGCCGACATCGAGATCGAGGCGGCGGCCGGCCTGACGATCCCCGATATCTTCGCGATCTACGGCGAGCCGAGTTTTCGCGACGGCGAGGAGCGGGTGATCTCCCGCCTGCTCCGGGCCGGCCCCCTGGTGCTCGCCACCGGCGGCGGCGCCTATCTGCGCGAGGCCACGCGGCGGCGCGTGGCGGAATCCGCGGTCTCGGTCTGGCTCAAGGCCGATCTCGACGTCCTGATGCGGCGGGTGCGCAAGCGGGGCAACCGGCCGCTGCTCCAGACCGACGATCCCGAGGCGACCATGCGCGACCTGATGGCGGTACGCCACCCGGTCTACGCCGCCGCCGACGTGGTGGTGATCTCCCGCGAGGTCTCGCACGACCGGGTCGTTCAGGACGTGCTCGAAGCCCTGGATACCCATCTCAACGGGGCGCGCACCGTCTCCGTCGCCGCACAGTAGGATTGAGCGAGTCCGTCCGTGACCGAGCCTTCGACCCATCCCGATCCCTTGACGGTCCACGTGCCCCTCGACGGAGGCCGCGCCTACGACATCCGGATCGGGCGCGGCCTGATCGACGCCGCCGGGCCGCCTGTGGCAGCGCTCGGCGGACGCCGGGCCGCGATCGTCACGGACGAGACTGTCGGGGCCCTCTATGCCGGCCGCCTGCGGGCGAGCCTGGAGTCGAGCGGCCTCCAGGCCGGCATCGTGACGGTCGCGCCCGGCGAGGGCTCGAAATCCTACGCGGGCTACGCGGCCGTCTGCGACGGCCTCCTGGCGCTGAAGGTCGAGCGCGGCGATCTCGTGGTGGCCTTGGGGGGCGGCGTCGTGGGCGACCTCGCCGGCTTCGCGGCCGCGACCCTGCGGCGCGGCGTCCGCTTCGTGCAGGTGCCGACGAGCCTGCTCGCGCAGGTCGATTCCTCGGTGGGCGGCAAGACCGGGATCAACGCGCCCCTGGGCAAGAATTTGATCGGTGCCTTCCACCAGCCCCGCCTGGTCCTGGCCGATACCGCGGCCCTCGACACCCTGTCCGAACGCGAGATGCGCGCCGGCTACGCCGAGGTCGCCAAATACGGGCTGATCGCCGATGCCGGCTTCTTCGACTGGTGCGAGGCGAACTGGCGCGGGATCTTCGCCGGCGGCCCGGAGCGTGAGGCGGCGGTGGCGTCCTGCTGCCGGGCCAAGGCGGCGGTGGTGACCCGCGACGAGCGGGAGGACGGCGAGCGGGCGCTGCTCAATCTCGGCCACACCTTCGGCCACGCCCTGGAGCGCCTGACCGGCTACGACCCGGCCCGGCTGGTCCACGGGGAGGGGGTGGCGATCGGGCTCGCCCTGGCCTTCCGCTTCTCGGCCCGGCTCGGGCTATGCGCCGGCCAGGAGGCGGGCCGCGTCGCCAACCACCTCGCCCTGGCCGGCCTGCCGACCCGCCTGCAGGCGGTCCCGGGCGGATGCGGCGGCGCCGAGGCGATCCTCGACGCCATGGCGCAGGACAAGAAGGTCCGCGACGGCGCGCTGACCTTCATCCTCGCCCACGGGATCGGGCGGAGCTTCATCGCCCCGGGCGTCGACCGGGCCGAGGTGGCGGCATTCCTGCGCGACGAGTTGGCGGCGGATCGGGTCGCCTGACGCCGTTCGGGGCGCTTCCGGCCTTGCCTATCCCGGGTCGGACGGCTAAGAGCCTGCCACGTCCGGCGCAGCCGATCTCGCGCCGTTCACGGCCCCACCGGGGCCCGGGCCGCAATAGCTCAGCTGGTAGAGCACCTCATTCGTAATGAGGGGGTCGGGGGTTCGAATCCCTCTTGCGGCACCACTCCCGGTCAAACCATCGCCAGCACCGCCGCGATCAGCGCGACCCCGACGGCCAGCCACGCCGCGTAATCGCCGATCAGGCCGCTGTGCAGCACCTCCAGGGCGCGCGTCGGCGCTGATTGCGTCACGCTGACCGGCCGGACCACCAGCGCCGGCAGGGTCTTGCGGAATAGCCCGTAGCCGGCGCCCGCCAGGGCGGCGATCAAGGAGGCCCAGGGCAGCCAGGCGGGCCCCTCCGCCAGAGCCTCCACCGCCGGGCGGTGCAGGAACGCCGAGGCCGCCCGCGGGAGGGCATGCCCGATCAGATCCGCCGGCAGCCCGATATCGAGGGCCAGCAGCACGCAGCACGGTCCCAGCATCAGCCAGAGCGGCCGGTTGGCCTTCTCGCGCTCGTCCTCGCTCGGCGCCCCGGCCTCGTCGCCCGGATCCGGACCGAGCCCCAGGAAGATGCGACCGGCCGCCCGCAACACCGCCGCCCCGGTCAGCGCCGCACCGATGGCGCCGGCCGCCAGGGCGATCCCGTGACCCTGCTGCGCCAGCCCCCCCTGGACGAGGCGCGTGCCCTGGTCGAGTACGCCGAGCGGCAGGCCGCAGAGCAGCAGCCCGGCCAGCCCCATGGCGATCCCCGCCGGCCAGATCCCCCGCCCGAGGCCGCGCAGGGCGATCTCGTCGATGCTGGCCTGCGTGGCGAGCAGGATGCCGGCGATCATGAACAGGGCGCCCTTCACCAGCCCGTGTCCGACCACGTAGACCAGCATGCCGCCGGTCCCGCCCGCCGAGAGGGCGCCGATGCCGGTCAGCATGATCCCGGCATGGGAGATCGTCGAGAAGGCGAGCATCCGCTTGAGGTGACGCTGCAGCAGCGCCATCCAGCCGCCGAGGAGAGCGGTGACGCCGCCGAGTCCGATCAGCAGCACCGGCAGGGCGTGCTGGACCTGTCCGGAGGCCCCGAACACGACCGCACTCACCTTGGCTAGGCCGAACAATCCGAGCGAGACCATCGAGCCGGAGAAGATCACCGAGACCGGGCTCGGCGCCACCGCGTGGGCATCGGCGAGCCAGAACTGGAACGGCACGATCGCGCCCTTGATCATCAGGGCCGCCGCCACAAGGCAGAAGGCTCCGGCCACCACCGGATCGCGCCCGCCCCGGGCCACCGCAGACGCGATGCCCTCGAAGTCCAGCGTGCCGGTCTGGGCGTAGATCAGCCCGATGCCGCCGAGCATCAGGAACCCCGCGAGGCTGTTGACCACCGTGAAGTTGATGGCGCCGGCGAGCGCCGATTCCGCCAGGTGGTAGGCCGTGAGCGCGAAGGCGGCGACGCTCATCACCTCGAACCACACGAACAGGTTGAACATGTCGCGGGTGAAGCAGAACCCGACCATGGCGGCCAGGAACAGGAGCATCAGGATCTGGAAATGACCGTGGGTGCGGTCGAAGAAGCCCCAGGCGAACACGAAGGTCAGGGCGTAGAGCAGGCCGATGAAGGCGGCGACCCAGCCGCTCGCCTCGTCCACCGAGAATCCGATCCCGAGATGGACGCCATCCCGCGGCTCCCATCCGCCGAACCAGTACACCAGGGGCCCGTCGGCGGCGTGCAGGGCGATCGTCCCGCAGAGGATCGCGACGCCGAGGGCGGCCAGCGTCGCCAGGATGTCGGGGAGGCGGCCCGGCAGCAGATGCGCGGTGGCGAGCAGCGCCGCGCAGACCACGAGCGGGAGGGCGACCGGTAGGGGCAGAAGCGCGGCGGGGAAGGCGGTCACGATGTTTTCCCCGCGCCGTCGTCCGCGCGGCCCGAAGCCTGGTCGCTCCGGGATCCACCACCCGCGCGCATCGGCCGGAGCTTCTCCGGGTCTAGGCTGCCGCCGCGCTTGTAGGCCTGAATCGTCAGGACCAAGAGGAGGGCGGTGAGCGTCGCCCCGACCACGATGTCGGTCAGAACCAGCGCCTGCATCACCGGATCGACCGCGGGGGTGCCGGGCGGGTGGTCGTAGAAGATCGGCGCGATGCTGCCCCAGCGGTAGCCGAGGCCGAGCAGCAACACGTAGGTCGCCGATTGGCAGATGCCGAGGCAGCCGACGAGATGAATGAAGTTCCGGCTGGTGGCGATGCCGTAGAGGCCGATCCCGAACAGCCACGCGGCGACCGCGTAGGGCAACATCGTCACGCCGATTCCTCTCCTGGCTCGTCGGGCTCGTCCGCCGCGCGGGTCTCCTCCATGAATTCCAGGAAGAGCTGCGTGAACCCGCCCGTCACCGCCAGGGCGACGCCGAGATTCTCGACCAGCATCAGCCCGCCGGAGAACAGGTCGCGGAAGGTGCCGAGCGGCAGGACATTCTGCATGAAGGCGGCGCCGGTGAGCATCGGCGCCAGCCCGCACAGGGCGAAGAGCAATGCGCCGCCCCCCTCCATGGCGTCGAGCCAGTGGCTGCGGATCGCGTCGCGCCAGCCGGCATAGCCCTCGCCGAGGTAGATCAGCAGCGTGGCGGAGGCGAGGATCACGCCGCCCTGGAAGCCGCCCCCCGGCGTCACGGTGGCGTGCACCACCACGTAGAGCCCGAACAGGGCGGTGAGCGGCCCGGCGATCCGGCAGGCGAGCACGACGGCCTCGGAGCGCGGGATCACGGCGCGGCCGGGCCGGCGCATGGCGTGCTCAGTGTTGCCCTCGCCGCGGCGGCCGCGCAGCAGCACCACCGTGCCGGTGATGGCGGCGAGCAGCATGAACTCCTCGCCGAGGGTGTCGAGGCCGCGCAGGTCGAAGTTGATGGCGCTCACCATGTTGGCGACGTGCCGCGCCTCCGGGGTGATCGCGTTGATGCGCTCGCCGTACTGCGCGATCGTCGCGCCGAAGGGCGGCAGCCCGGCGATCACCGTGGCCGCGCACGGCAGCAGGATCAGGCCCGCCAGGGCCAGCAGTGCGACGCGGATCCGCGGGCTCACGGTTTCTCCTCGGGGGGTTGGGTCCGCACCGCCATGAGTGCCACGAGGAACAGGAGCGGGACCGCCGCCGCGCCCACCGTCAGTTCCGACAGGGCGACGTCGGGGGCCTGGAGGGCGTCGAACAGGATCGCCAGGACGAGGCCGTTGACCGCGATGGCGAAGACCTGCCGGACGGGGTCGCGCACCAGCACCACGGCCGTCCCGGAAATCGCCGTCAGCAGGAACAGGAGCGGCAGGATCACCGTCATGCCGAGCGGCCCTCGCGCATCAGCACGGCGCGGCCGGACACGTGCGACAGCACCGCCGCCCAGGATAGGTACACCACCATCATCAGGAGGATCTTCAGGGAGCGCCCGGAGATGCCGTCGGCCAGGAAGGCCGCCACCGTGACCAAGCCGGAGGCCGTGACGTTCAGGAAGGCGAGGGCGTGGAACCGGTCGAGGGCCCGGGGCAGGCGCCACAGGGCCAGGGCGGACAGCCATGTCGCCGCCACCGCGAGGCCGAGCAGCACGCCGATGACGACACTCATATCCAGCGCTCCAGGAAGACCGCGAGCAGCAGGGTGCCGGGCAGGTTGAGCAGGACCAGGGTGAGGGCGAGGTCGGTGATCGAGGCCTGGTCGGTGGCGAAGGCCATCAGCGTCAGGATCAGCACCGTGACGCTGCCGGCAAGCTGATAGGCCGCGAAGCGCTGGCCGGGCCGGCCGCGCCACGCCAGCGCCGCCGCGAGCATCATCGGCGGCAGCAGCCCTAGGATCGCGGCCGTCCAGATGCTCATGACGCCGAGTCCTCCAGGGCGTGCGTCGCCACGGTCCCGTGTTCGCGGTCGAGGGTCAGGACGTAGCTGTCCGGGGCGAGGGAAGCGGCGAACAGGCCGACGGCGCGCGCGGCCGGAGCCGTATCGCCGTGCGGCGTCGCCCACGCAATCTCGGCAGCACTCCGGTCACGGGTCGCGCCGCCCTCGGCGCGGCCGAGCAGGGCCTTTATCAGATGCAGTCCGACCCGCGCGGTCTGCCGGGGCATGCCGACGAGGGCCGGCCCGACCGGCCGGAGCGCTGCCCGGTCGAAGCGGAACCGCACGCCGCCGCGTCGACCCGCGACCCACCACCAGGCCGTGCCGAGGGTGGCGCAGACCACCGTGGCGAGGCCCTCGTTCACGCTCAGGGACCCGGCGAAGACCAAATAGGCCAGGGCAAGGGCGATCCAGATCGCGACCGCGTCGCGCGTCGACCGTTCCTTGATGCCGCTGATCGGTCCTGCCCGCATCGATCCCGCCCGGGGCACGTCCCGCGGAAGCGTGGCCATGCGCTGCCCGACCAAACGTGGCCGCGGGCGCCAGCGTTCCCGGAACCCGACGACACGGTTCCGTGTAGGGCCTGTGAGAGCCTGATACACGTTATCCCAAAAGTTGCTGCGCCTGCTGACGCCCTGCGGCGCAGGACCTCCAGAGACGGGGGTGGGTGGGACATCCGTGATCGAGGGCACGGGCAGGCACAGGAACATGCGATGACAGCCGAGATCCTCACCATCCGCTTCGTGCACGAGGGCTGGAGCCGGTTCGGCATCGCGCAGGTGCGCCTCGCCGACGGCGCGGTGGTCGAGCGGGAGTTCGAGGATCATGGCAACTCGGTGGGCGTGCTCCCCTACGATCCCGAGCGCCGGGTCGCGACCCTGGTGCGCGAGCTGCGGGTGCCGCCGCTGTTCGCCGCCGGCGAGCAAGTCCAGCTGGAGGCCCCGGCCGGCCTGATTGACGACGGCAGCCCGGAGGAGAACGTCCGCCGGGAGGCCCTGGAGGAGGTCGGCCTGCTCCTGACCGCGCTCGAATTCATCGGTGCGACCTATTCCTGCGCAAGCCTGACCACCGAGAAGATTCACCTCTACCTCGCCCCCTACCGCCGGTCGGACCGGGCCGAGGCGGGGGGCGGCGCCGCGGGCGAGCACGAGAACATCAGGTTCGTCGAGATGCCGCTCGCCGAACTCGCTGGCCTGGCCGACCGGGCCGAGATCACCGACCTCAAGACGCTCACCCTGGTACTGGCTCTGCGCGCGCGCCATCCGGAGCTGTTCCGCGCGTGAGAATCCGCTATCGCGTTATCGCCCAGGGGTTGCTGACCGCTGCGGTGCTCGCCGGGGTCGCGTGGATCGCCTTCCACCTGCGCTGAGGCCGGCGCAAGCTCACGAGTCAGGGATCAATGGCATGAGCGATGACCCAGGACACGCCGAACCGCACGGGCTCGACCGCGGGCTGACCAATTACGGCGACCGCGACTTCGCCCGCTATCTGCGCCGCTCCTTCGCCCGCTCGATGGGCATCTCGCCGGGGCTGCTGGACAAGCCGGTGGTCGGCATCGCCATGACGCCGTCGGGCTTCAACAATTGCCATCGCGGCATGCCCGAGCTGGTGGAGGCGGTCTCCCGCGGAGTCCTGGCCGCCGGCGCCCTGCCGCGGCCGTTCCCGACCGTGTCGCTCGGCGAGGTTTTCCTCAACCCGACCAGCATGATGTACCGCAACCTGATGGCCATGGACACGGAGGAGATGATCCAGGCCCAGCCGATGGATGCGGTCGTGCTGATCGGCGGCTGCGACAAGACCGTGCCGGCCCAGCTCATGGGTGCGGCCTCGGCGGGGCTCCCGGCGATCCAGCTCGTGACCGGGCCGATGTCGACCGGCCGCCACCGGGGCCAGCGGCTCGGCGCCTGCACGGATTGCCGGGGCTTCTGGGCAAAGTACCGGGCTGGAACCGTCGATGCGGAGGAGATCGCCGAGGTCGAGGGACGGCTCTCGGTCACCGCCGGCACCTGCGCGGTGATGGGCACGGCCTCCACCATGGCGTGCATCGCGGAGGCGCTGGGCATGTCGCTGCCCGGCACGGCCGCGATCCCTGCGGTCCATTCCGACCGGCTGGTGGCCGCCGAGGAGACCGGCCGCGCGGCGGTGCGGTTGATCCAGTCGAAGATCGCGCCCGCGCAGGTCATCACCCGCAAGTCGGTGGAGAACGCCATCCGGGTGCTGATGGCGGTCTCGGGTTCGACCAATGCCATCGTCCACCTCACGGCGATCGCCGGACGGCTCGGCATCCGCATCCCCTATGCGCGCTTCAATGAGATCTCCGACGCGACGCCGGTGCTGGTCGACCTGAAGCCGGTGGGCGAGGGCTACATGGAGGATTTCCACGCGGCCGGCGGGATGGGTGCGCTGCTGCGCGAATTGCGCCCGCTCCTGCACCTCGACACCGTGGACGTGGAGGGCCGGACGCTGGCCGAGCGCCTGGACGAGCCCACCGGCTGGGTCGACCGCGCGGTGATCCGCCCCTTCGACAACCCGGTCTCACCGCTGGGCGGGCTGGTCGCGCTCACCGGCAACCTCGCCCCCGAGGGCGCGATCTTCAAACGCGCCGCCGCAACGCCGGAGCTATTCGAATCGGAAGGGCGGGCGGTGGTGTTCACCGGCCTGGAGGACCTGAGCCGGCGGATCGACGATCCGGACCTCGATGTCGCACCCGGCGATGTCATGGTGCTGCAGAATGCCGGCCCGCACGCCGCCGGGATGCCGGAGGCGGGCTACCTGCCGATTCCCAAAAAACTCGCCCGGGCGGGGGTGAAGGACATGGTCCGCATCTCCGACGCCCGGATGTCCGGCACGGCCTTCGGGTCGATCGTGCTGCACATCGCCCCCGAATCCGCCATCGGCGGCCCGCTGGCCGCGGTGCGCGACGGCGACCGGATCCGGCTGTCGATCCGCGAGAAGCGAATCGACCTGCTGGTGGAACCCGAAGAGATCGCGCGACGGCTCGCCGGCCACACGCCGCCGCCGGCCCCGACCCGGGGCTACAAGGCGCTCTACCGGCGCACCGTCACCCAGGCCCCCGAGGGCTGCGACTTCGACTTCCTGATGGGGGAGGGGCGCGAGGGCTGAACCACCCGGCTTGATCGCCGGGCGCGCCGGGGCCATCGTCCGGACGAGAGTTCGGGAGGGAACCGAATGACGCGCGCCTGCATCGTGGGCTGGGCCCACACCCCCTTCGGCAAGCTCGAGGAGCCGGATGTCGAGGGCTTGATCGCCCGTGTCTCGGGCGAGGCGCTGGCCCATGCCGGGATCGACGATACGCAGGTCGACGGGATCTATGTGGGCTCGATGAACACCGGCTTCTCGAAGCAGGGTTTCGAGGGGTCGCTGGTGGCGGTGAACCGGCCGGGCCTCGCCCACGCTCCGGCGACCCATCTGGAGAACGCCTGCGCCACCGGGTCGGCGGCACTCTACGCGGCCCTCGACTTCGTCGACAGCGGCCGGGGCCGCGTCGCCCTGGTTATCGGCGCCGAGAAGATGACGGCCAAGACCGTGGCCGAGACCGGCGACATCCTGCTCGGCGCCTCCTACCGGAAGGAGGAGGCCGAGATCGAGGGCGGCTTCGCGGGCGTGTTCGGGCGGATCGCGGCGGGCTACTTCCAGCGCTACGGCGACCGCAGCGCGGAGCTGGCCCGGATCGCCGCCAAGAACCACCGCAACGGCGTCGGCAACCCCTACGCGCAATTGCGAAAAGATCTGGGCTTCGAGTTCTGCAATCGGGTCTCGGAGAAGAATCCCTACGTGGCGGCACCGCTCCGGCGTACAGACTGCTCTTTGATCTCCGACGGGGCGGCGGCCCTCGTGGTGGCGGATGCCGAAACCGCCGAGGGTCTCGAGCGGGCGATCGGCTTCCGCGCCCGCGCCCACGTCAACGACATCCTGCCCCTGTCCCGCCGCGATCCGACGGAATTCAAGGGCGCACGGCTCGCCTGGGAGAAGGCGCGGGCCGAAGCCGGGATCGGTAACGACGACCTGTCCTTCGTGGAGACCCACGACTGCTTCACCATCGCCGAGCTGATCGAGTACGAGGCGATGGGTCTCGCGGCCCCAGGCGAGGGGTACCGCGTGGTGCGCGAGGGGCTGACCGAGAAAGGCGGCCGGCTGCCGATCAACCCGTCCGGCGGCCTGAAGGCGAAGGGCCATCCGGTGGGCGCCACCGGCGTATCGATGCATGTGATGGCCTGCCTTCAGCTCATGGGCGAGGCCGGCGAAATGCAGGTACCCGGCGCCGAGCTCGCCGGAATCTTCAACATGGGCGGCGCGGCGGTGGCTAATTACGTGTCCATTCTGGAACGCCGGCGCTGACAAGCGTCCTTCCTCCCCCGCGGGAGGGGCTACGATGCTCGCAGAGCTCCGCCGGATCACTGCGACGGTCCGAGCCGAATCCCCCTGCGGGCGAGGGCGGTCCCGGAGATTTTCGTGACCCCTAGTCCGATAAGGCGAAACAGTCCTGTCGGCCGGTGTCGGTCACGGCTCTCGGCCGGGGGGTCACCGCCCGGATCCCTCGTCCGCCCACGTGGATCGGGCGTCAGGCCGCCCGCTGGATGAAGGCGCGCAGGGTGCGGACCAGGGTCGTCGGCTCGTAGGGCTTCGGGATGAAGCGGGCCCCCTCCGGCATGTCGTTCGGGCCGGGTGTGCCCATCCCCGAGACCACCAGCACGGGGATCGACGGCCAGCGATGCGCCACCAGGCGGGCGAGGGCGAAACCGTCCATCGAACCCTGCGGCATGTCGACATCCGTCATCAGGACGCCGACATCGTCGCGGTTCTCCAGGACCTTGAGCGCCTTGTCCGCATGGCTCGCCTCCACCACGGTGAAGCCGGCATCCGCCAGGGTGTCCGCGGCTTCCATCAGCAGCAGTCCGTCATCCTCCACGAGGAGCACCACGGGTTGGTCGGACGGGCTTTCTGACATCAGGCCTGCGGAGGTGTGCCGTGAATTCCGAAGCCCGCGCCGTATTCCTCCGGGGCTCACCCCGTCAAGGCGCGGGGGCCGCGCTGCGTCAGGCCGCCTCCTCGCGCTTGCCCAGGCGCTTGTCGAGGTAGGTGTCCACCGTCTGGGTGAGCTCCTCGACCTTGCCGTCGAAGAAGTGGTTGGCACCCTCGACCATCTGGTGCTCGATGATGACGCCCTTCTGGGTCTTCACCTTCTCGATCACCGGCATGACCTCCCGGGCGGGGGCGACCCGGTCCTCCGAACCGTGCACGAACAGGCCGGATGACGGGCACGGGGCCAGGAAGGTGAAGTCGTAGCGGTTCGCCATGGCGGCGATCGAGATGAAGCCCTCGATCTCGGGCCGGCGCATCAGCAACTGCATGCCGATCCAAGAGCCGAAGGACACGCCGGCGATCCAGCAGGACTTCGCCTCAGGATTGACCGACTGCACCCAATCGAGGGCCGCCGCGGCGTCGGACAGCTCGCCCGAGCCGTGGTCGAACGCGCCCTGGCTCCGCCCAACCCCGCGGAAATTGAAACGCAGGGCTGCAAAGCCGCGATTGGCGAAGGTGTAAAAAAGGTTGTACACAATCTGATTGTTCATCGTACCCCCGAACTGGGGGTGCGGGTGCAGGATGATGGCGATCGGTGCGCCGCGCTTCTTGGGGGCTTGGTAACGGCCTTCCAGGCGGCCGGCCGGACCGGTGAAGATGACTTCGGGCATCGCTCGTCTCTCACTCTCGAGATCGCACGCCCGGCGGTCGGCGCGGCAGCCTTGACTCGTCGCGTGCGCACCATAAAAGCACTCTTAGAACAGTTCTAGTCGATTGGAACAGTTCTAAAAAGGCGGTTCGGTGGTTCGCACCGGCTGCCGCACTGACCCGGGCTGGTCGGTGGGATCTCTTTCTGTCGGCGCGCCTTAGCACGCCGAACCGGCGCGCGGGCAAGGAATTGTGACGCGTGGCGGCGATGGGCAAAACGGAACGCGGATGAGCCGGGCACGCGCCTATCTCGACTACAACGCCACCGCCCCGGTCCGGCCGGCCGTCGCGGACGCGGTGGCGCGCGCCTTGATGCTTCCGGGTAATCCCTCGTCGATCCACGCGGAGGGCCGTGCGGCCCGGGCCGCCCTGGAGGCCGCCCGCGCCCAGGTCGCGGCCCTGGTGAACGCGCGGCCCGAGCAGGTGATCTTCACCAGCGGCGGGACCGAAGCGGCCAACGCGGTCCTGTCGGGCGCCCTGCGCGGTCGCGGCCTGCCGGCCCCGACCCGCCTCCTGCACACGGCGACGGAGCATCCCTGCGTGGCTGCGGGCCATCGCTTCCCGGAGGCGGCGGTGGAGCAGTTGCCGGTCACCGGCGACGGCGTGATCGATCTCGCCGTGCTGGAGGCGCGTTTGGCCGCCCTGGCGGGCGAGACCGTACTGTTGTCGGTCCACGCGGCCAACAACGAGACCGGCGCCGTGCAACCGCTGAGCGATGTGGCGGCCCTGGCGCAGGCGCATGGCCGGACGCTGGTCCACAGCGATGCCGTGCAGGCGGCTGGCAAGGTCGCCCTCGACATGGCGGGCCTCGGCCTCGACGCGCTGACCCTGTCGGGCCACAAGTTCGCGGCGCCGAAGGGCGTCGGTGCCCTCGTGCTGGCCGATGGCGTCACCCTGGAGAGCGCCTTCCTGCGCGGTGGCGGCCAGGAGCGTCGGCAGCGCTGTGGCACCGAGTGCCTGCCGGCCATCGTCGGCATGGGCGAGGCGGCCCGGATCGCCCGCGAATCGTTCGACCCGGAGGCCCGGCGCTTGTCGGCCCTGCGTGACCGGATCGAGGCGGGCGTGCGGGCCCTCGCGCCCGACGCCGTGGTGTTCGCCGCCGGGGCCTCACGCCTGCCCAACACCCTCAACGTCTCGGTCCGGGGGCTCGACGCGCCCTCGGCCCTGATCGCCTTCGACCTCGCCAACGTGGCGGTGTCGTCGGGCTCGGCCTGCTCGTCGGGCAAGGTCGCACGCTCGGCGACGCTGGCCGCAATGGGCGTCGGTTCCGACCTCGCCGGGGGGGCGCTGCGCGTCAGCCTCGGCTGGAACACGGTGGACGAGGATGTGACATGCTTCCTCGACGCCTTCGAACGGGTGTTGCAGCCCCTATATAGACGACGAGGACAGGCGGCCTAAGCGCCGCTCCCCCCGCTTTCCGACACACGCTTCCCGGCCCTTGACGCCGGAGATGCCCAGGAGACGCTGATGCCTGCCGTGCAGGAAACCATCGACCGGGTCCGCTCGATCGACCTCGACCAGTACAAGTACGGGTTCGAGACCACCATCGAGATGGAGAAGTCCGAGAAGGGCATCTCCGAGGATGTCGTGCGCTTCATCTCGGCCAAGAAGAACGAGCCGGCGTGGCTGCTGGAGTGGCGCCTCGACGCCTATCGGCGCTGGTTGACCATGAAGGAGCCGGAGTGGGCCCGCGTCTCCTACGACAAGGTCGACTACAACGACATCTACTACTACGCGGCGCCCAAGCGCCCGGCGGCGATGTCGCTCGACGAGATCGATCCCGAGATCCTGAAGACCTACGAGAAGCTCGGCATCCCGCTGCGTGAGGTCGAGGTGCTGGAAGGCATCGCGCCGGAGCGCCGGGTCGCGGTCGACGCCGTGTTCGACTCGGTCTCGGTGGCTACCACCTTCAAGAAGGAACTCTCGAAGGCCGGCGTAATCTTCATGCCGATCTCCGAGGCGGTCCAGGAATATCCGGAGCTGGTGAAGAAGTACCTGGGCACGGTTGTGCCCTCGACCGACAACTTCTTCGCGACTCTGAACTCGGCGGTCTTCTCCGACGGCTCGTTCGTCTACATCCCGCCGGGCGTGCGCTGCCCGATGGAGCTGTCGACCTACTTCCGCATCAACGAGCGCGACACCGGTCAGTTCGAGCGCACGCTGATCATCGCCGACAAGGGCTCCTACGTCTCGTACCTGGAGGGCTGCACCGCCCCCAAGCGCGACGACAACCAGCTCCACGCCGCGGTGGTCGAGCTGGTCGCCTTGGATGACGCCGAGATCAAGTACTCGACGGTTCAGAACTGGTACCCGGGCGACAACGACGGCAAGGGCGGGATCTACAACTTCGTGACCAAGCGTGGCGACTGCCGCGGCGACCGCTCGAAGATCTCGTGGACCCAAGTCGAGACCGGCTCGGCGATCACCTGGAAGTACCCGTCCTGCATCCTGCGCGGCGACGAGTCCCGCGGCGAGTTCTACTCGATCGCGGTGTCGAACGGCATGCAGCAAGTCGATTCCGGCACCAAGATGATCCATCTCGGCAAGAACACGACCAGCCGGATCATCTCGAAGGGCATTTCGGCGGGCCGTTCGCAGAACACCTACCGGGGTCTCGTCTCGGCGCACAAGAAGGCCAAGGGCGCGCGGAACTTCACGAATTGCGACTCCCTGCTGATCGGCGATCAGTGCGGGGCGCACACCGTGCCCTACATCGAGTCGAAGAACGCCTCCGCCGTGTTCGAGCACGAGGCGACCACCTCGAAGATCTCCGAGGAGCAGATGTTCTACTGCCAGCAGCGCGGCCTCTCCGGGGAGGAGGCGACCGCGCTGATCGTCAACGGCTTCGTCCGGGACGTGCTGCAGCAGCTGCCGATGGAGTTCGCCGTCGAGGCCCAGAAGCTGATCTCGATCAGCCTTGAAGGCTCGGTGGGCTGAGGGCTCGGAACGGGTGCGTGCATCCTCCCTCCCCCTTGCGGGGAGGGGCAGGGGTGGGGGTGGTGCCGGGTAAAGCGCGGCGTCGCCTTCTGCTCCACCTCCACCTCCGGCTCCTCCCCGCACGGGGCAGGAGAGCGCGTCGCGCATGATCACGCCAGGATGCGTGAGCGTCGAGGCCTCGGGGACGGGACGATTAGCGAATTCAGACAGGACTAACGAACTATGCTGGAAATCAAGAACCTCGTCGTGCAGATCGAGGACAACCGCATCCTCAACGGCCTGAACCTCACCGTGAAGGACGGCGAGGTCGCCGCGATCATGGGCCCGAACGGCTCGGGCAAGTCGACGCTGTCCTACGTCATCGCCGGCAAGGCAGACTATGAGGTCCTCGACGGCGAGATCCTGCTCGACGGCCACAACCTGCTGGAGATAGAGCCGGACGAGCGCGCCGTGGCCGGCGTGTTCCTGGCCTTCCAGTACCCGCTGGAAATTCCCGGCGTCGGCACCATGACCTTCCTCAAGGCCTGCCTGAACGCCCAGCGCCGCGCCCGCGGCGAGGGTGAGATCTCGACCCCGGACTTCATCCGCGCGGTGAACGCCGCCGCCGACCGGCTTGAGATCAACAAGGACATGCTCAAGCGCGCCCTCAACGTTGGCTTCTCCGGCGGCGAGAAGAAGCGCATGGAGATTCTTCAGATGGCGCTGCTGCAGCCGAAGTTCTGCGTCCTCGATGAGACCGATTCCGGCCTCGACATCGACGCGCTGCGCATCGTCTCCGAGGGCGTGAACGCCCTGCGCGGGCAGGGCCGGTCGTTCTTGGTCATCACCCACTATCAGCGGCTCCTGAACCACATCGTGCCGGACGTGGTTCACGTCATGTCGAAGGGCCGGATCGTGAAGACCGGCGGCAAGGACCTCGCCCTTGAGCTCGAAGCGTCCGGCTACGCCGAGTACAGCACCAGCGAGGCCGCCTGAGCCATGGCCGACGTCACCAACCTCCGCTCCCCCGCCGAGGCCGGCCTGTCGAAGCTGTTCGAGACCGCCCGGCAGAGTTTCGCCAGCGAGGCGGCGATCAGCCGCGAGGAGGCGTTCCGCTTCTTCGAGGCGACCGGCCTGCCGAGCCGCCGGGTCGAGGCGTTCAAGTACACCGACCTGCGTGCCGCGATCTCCGAGGCCGCGCCGCCCTCAGAGGCGCCGAGCCTCGACTCCGCCAGGGAGGCCGTCGGGCGCGCCAAGGGCTTCACCGGGATCGAGGCGGTGCGCCTCACCTTCGTGAACGGTCACCTCGTCCGCGAGCTGTCCGATCTCGACCGGGTCCCCGAGGGCGTCACGGTCGTTCCGCTCACCGAGGCCATGACTTCGGGTGACGCCGCGCTGAAGCTGCTCGGGCCGGTGATCCAGGCCCGGGACAACCCGATCTACCAGCTCAATACCGCCTTCCTGGCGGACGGGGCGCTGATCACGGTCGCCCCCGGTGCGAAGCCGGCCTGGCCGATCCATCTCCGCTTCGTCGGGACCGGCGACAGACCGTTCTCGACCGCGACCCGCGTGCTCGTGAATCTCGGCGAGGGCGCGGAGTTCAGCCTGCTCGAGAGCCATGAGGGTCCGGACGGCCTCACCTGCCAGCCGAACGACGCCCTCGACGTGGTCGTCGGCCCCAGGGCCGCATTCCGGCACACCCGCCTGAACATCGAGGGGGATGCCACCGTGGCGCTCTCGACCCTGTCGCTCAAGGTCGAGGCCGAGGGCCGGGTCGAGACGGTCAACCTCGTGACCGGAGCGGTGCTGTCGCGCCACCAGATCTACGTTCTGGTCGCGGGCGCGGACACGAACGTCGTGGTCAATGGCGCGGCTATGTTGCGTAAGGGTCAGCTTGCCGATTCGACGCTGCTGGCCGATCACGCCGCCGTCGGCGGTATCGGGCGCGAGCAGTTCAAGACAGTGATCGACGGCGACGCCACCGGCGTGTTCCAGGGCAAGATCATCGTCCGGCAGGTCGCCCAGAAGACCGACGGCAAGATGAAGTCCGACTGCCTCCTCCTCACCGACGAGGGGCAGATGATGAACAAGCCGGAGCTGGAGATCTTCGCCGACGACGTCGCCTGCGGCCATGGCGCCACCTGCGGCACGCCGGATGAGGATCTGCTGTTCTACCTGATGGCCCGCGGCTTGCCGCGCCCCATCGCCGAGAGTCTGCTGGTTCAGGCCTTCGTGGGCGAGGCGGTGGAGGCGGTCACGCACGAGGGCGCCCGCGCGGCGCTGATCGGCGAGATCGAGGCCTGGCTGAAAGCGCGGGGCTGACTACACTCGACCCTCCCCCCTTTGCGGGGGAGGGTGCCGAACGGAGTGAGGCGGGAGAGGGGAGCGACGGTGCAGGATGGGGCGATGCCCTCCGCACGCGCAGATCTTTCCGGCGGCCGGGCTCCCCTCTCCCGACCCTCGCTGACGCGAGGGCCACCCTCCCCCGCAGAGGGGGAGGGAGATCCGCGAGCGTGACCCGATGAACGCACACGTCCTCACCCCCACCTACGATGTCGCGGCGGTCCGGAAGGATTTCCCGATCCTGGCGCAGCAGGTCTACGGCAAACCGCTCGTGTATCTCGATAACGCCGCCTCGGCGCAGAAGCCCAAGGCCGTGATCGACGCGATGGTTTCCTGCATGGAGACCGGCTACGCCAACGTCCATCGCGGCCTGCACTACATGGCCAACGCTGCCACCGAAGGGTTCGAGGGCGCCCGCGAGACCACGCGGCAATTCCTCAACGCGGCGTCTACGGACGAGATCATCTTCACCCGCAACGCCACAGAGGCCTACAACCTCGTGGCCTCGTCCATGGGCTGGGGCGGACTGATCGGGGAGGGGGACGAGATCATCCTCTCGATCATGGAGCACCACTCCAACATCGTGCCCTGGCACTTCCTGCGCGAGCGCCGCGGCGCCGTGATCAAGTGGGCGCCGGTGGACGAGGAGGGCAACTTCCTGGTCGAGGAATACGAGAAGCTGTTCTCACCCCGCACCAAGATGGTGGCGATCACCCACATGTCGAACGTGCTCGGCACCGTGACGCCGGCCGCCGAGATCGTGCGCATCGCCCATGCCCACGGCGTACCGGTCCTCCTGGACGGGGCGCAGAGCGCGGTGCACCAGCCCGTCGATGTGCAGGCGCTCGACTGCGACTTCTTCGTCTTCACCGGCCACAAGGTCTACGGTCCGACCGGGATCGGCGTGCTCTACGGCAAGAAAGAGTGGCTGGAGCGCCTGCCGCCCTACCAGGGCGGCGGCGAGATGATCCGGACGGTGAGCGCGGATTCGGTCACCTACAACGACGCGCCGCACAAGTTCGAGGCCGGGACGCCGGCGATCATCGAGGCGGTCGGCCTCGGGGCGGCGCTGGAATACATGATGACCATCGGGCGCGACGCCATCGCGGCGCACGAGGCCAAGCTCACCGCCTACGCACAGGAGCGGCTCGGGGCGTTGAATTCCGTACGCCTGATCGGTACCGCCGCCGGCAAGGGCGGCGTGATCGCCTTCGAGATGAAGGGTGCGCATGCCCACGATATCGCCACGGTTATCGACCGGCAGGGCGTCGCGGTGAGGGCAGGAACGCATTGCGCAATGCCGTTGCTGACGCGCTTCGGCGTCACCTCGACCTGCCGCGCCTCGTTCGGCCTCTACAACACCACCGCCGAGATCGACACCCTTGTCGAGGCGCTCGGCAAAGCAGAGATGCTGTTCAGATGACGATCTGCGATAAGGCGGGTCGCGACCGTGTGGGCCCGGGGAGAGTGAAACGATGAGCACCGACGCCACCATCACGGGCGGCATGAACGCCCCGGACGTCGCGGGCGCTTCCGCGATCCCGCCGGCGGAGATGGACCGCCTGACCGATGACATCGTGGCCGCGCTGAAGAGCGTCTACGATCCCGAGATCCCGGCGGACATCTACGAGCTCGGCCTGATCTACAAGGTCGATATCGGCGACGACCGGAAGGTCGCCATCGACATGACGCTGACCGCACCCGGCTGCCCGGTGGCGGGCGAGATGCCCGGATGGGTCGAGAACGCGGTGAGCGCCGTGGCGGGCGTCCAGTCCTGCGCGGTCACCATGGTGTTCGACCCGCCGTGGGATCAGAGCCGCATGTCGGACGAGGCCCGCGTCGCCCTCGACATGTGGTAGGCCCGCCCGAGCGCATCGCGTTATTCCGAACGTCTGCAGCGAACGTTCGCGATGATGCATCAGGGGATCGCGCGTGCCGGCTCGAAGGCGATGGCGTCGGCGATATCGGCCAGGGCCAGCCGAGACCCGATCTCGGGCAGGCCGATGATGTCTCTGGTCGATTCGTAGGGTTCTGCTGCCGGATCGGCCTCGATCCGCCGGTACAGCAATACGCTCGGGAACCGCGCCTCGACCGGGCGGATGCCGTTTGTACTCGTCGCGCTGGCGGATCCGGTCGACACTGCCGGTCGAGGGCGACAGAATCTCTACGATGAGGCGGGGGCGCGGGTCTCATGCTTCCGACGGACATCCGCGTTCGTGAAGCCTGAGCGCGCGGACGATACCGTGACCGCGCGACGGAACACAACGCGAAGCCGTGCCGCGCTGCTGGTATGAACCGGCGGTAGATTGCGGCGATCTACGTAGCCGTTAAGCCCCCACTAACCATAGCGGCGCAGACCGGAACGTGCCGCCACGGGAGCGGTCTCTTCCCCACGCGCTTGGTGAAATCGAATGGCTTCGGGCTACGTGATCGCGGCCGTGTTGGAGGCGGCGGGCTTGATTGGGCTCGCGATCGCCCTCGTCACGATGCGGGCGGAACGGCGGGCCAAGGCCGCCGAATTGCGAAGCTTCCTGCGGTCGGGTCAGAGCGTGTCATCGGCCTTCGATACGGCCGGCTCCAGCCGCCAGACCGACTCCGGTACGCGCGTCATTGCCATTCCCTACACGCCGAAACGCGCTGATGGCGTTCCAGCCCCCGAGACGGCGGCCCGCTCGGCCCTTGGGCGGGCGATCCAGCAATTCCGCACCGACATCCCCGTGCCGGTCAGCGCAGGATGATGTCGAGGCCGCTGCCGAACAGCACGACGACGCTGAGCGTCAGCATGAATTTCAGATCTTCGAGACGGGCGCTCATGGTCGATCCTCTCCGATCGGCGGCTGCATCGCCGCCCGGCCATCCCATTACCAACTCATTAACGGAATTTCCGCGAGTCCTTTCAGGTTCTGTTAGGGATTTACGGGCGCTTTCCGTTCGGTAAGGTTAGTTCTTCGTTAAGAAGCGCGGCGCTTCGGCTCAACCGGCTTACAACCGGAGGGACGGCTTGCCGGTGTGGCAGAGCACCGGCGCATGCGCTCAGAAAGGCCTCGATCATGGACGAGCGACGGAGCGGCGCCCTCGCGAGGACGGTCGACTGGGTGTTCAGGAACCGAAGCACCGGGGCGATCACGGTCGCGCAATGGCCGAACCTGCCGCTCTGGCTGTTCGGCGGGTTCTCCCTGGCGGCGTGGTGGGCGCAGGCGAAACCGTCCCTGGCGCCGTGGCTCTCGTTCGGCGCGGACCTCGCCCTGGCGTGGTGGGCGCTCGACGAACTCCTGCGCGGCGTCAATCCGTGGCGTAAGTTCCTCGGAGCCGCGACCCTCGTCGGCCTCGTCGCGCTCATCACGCTTCGGCGATCAGCTTAGATGCAGCACGATCCGCCCGATTGCAGAACAGATCGGTGAATACGCATTCGTCATGTTTTAGTACTTGTTCGACGGCCACCGACGGAATGATCCGGATCGCCTAGACATGACATCCCGAGCACGATGCGCAGTTTGCGACCCGGCAGAAACATAACGGTAGGTTGCACCGGCGGGAATTTTGTGAATGGTCGCGCCGGGCGTCGGCGCGAGCGCCCGGTCGAGGGTCGGTGTTGAAGCCATCATGACGGAAGCAGGGGGATGCGATCAGATAGGCGCCGCTTCGTCCACTGACGAGCGGGCGCGGCTGCTGGCCCAGATCGCTGAGGCCTTGCAGATCCCCGTCTCGACCTTTCGCCTCAGGAACGCCGGCGATGCGCTGCGCAACGGACCGGCCGCGACGGAATGCGCAGCGCTGTTGGCCGCCTTCTCCCGAATCGACGATCCGGATCGGCGCGCGAAGTGCCTTTTGATGGTCGAGGGTTTCAGCGAGCGCTGACGCCCCGCGCGCTCGGCCGTGCGCCGGCGCACACAGGAACGGTCCGGGACGGGGACGCGGCGTGCTATAGCGCCGACCTCTCAGAGCCGGCTCGAAGCCGCGGCAAGGCCGCCGGCGCTGGACTGCCCCCCGTTCCGCTCAGGCCCTGATGCCAATCATCTCCATCTCGAAGCTGTCAAAGACCTACACGTCGGGGTTCAAGGCTCTGCGCGACATCGACCTCGCCATCGAGCGGGGGGAGATCTTCGCGCTCCTCGGCCCGAACGGCGCCGGCAAATCGACCCTGATCAATATCGTCTGCGGCATCGTCACGCCGAGTTCCGGCACGGTGCTGATCGATGGTCACGACATCGCGGGTGACTACCGCGCCGCGCGCCGGGCGATCGGGCTCGTGCCGCAGGAATTGACCACCGACGCGTTCGAGACGGTGCTGAACACGGTGAGCTTCTCCCGCGGCCTGTTCGGGATGCGACCCGACCCGGGCCATATCGAGCGGATCCTGCGGGCCTTGTCCCTGTGGGACAAGCGCGACAGCCGCCTGATGACCTTGTCCGGCGGAATGAAGCGCCGGGTGCTGATCGCCAAGGCCCTGTCGCACGAGCCCCGGATCCTGTTCCTCGACGAGCCTACGGCGGGCGTCGATGTCGAGCTACGCCAGGACATGTGGGGCCTCGTGCGCGACCTGCGCCAGCAGGGCGTCACCGTCATCCTCACCACCCACTACATCGAGGAAGCCGAGGAGATGGCCGACCGTATCGGGGTGATCCGCCGGGGTGAGATCATCCTGGTGGAGGAGAAGGCCGCGCTGATGCAGAAGCTTGGGCGCAAGCGCCTCACCCTGCACCTCCAGCAGCCGATCGAGACGGTCCCACCGGAACTCGCCGATCACGGGCTGGCGCTGTCCGGCGATGGCCGCGAACTGGTCTACACCTACGACACCCGGGCTGGGCGGACGGGGATCACCGGTCTGCTCACCGGGCTCGCCGCAGCGGGCATCCGCTTCAACGACCTGCATACCGAGCAGAGTTCGCTGGAGGATATCTTCGTCGGCCTCGTGCGCGAGGAAGGAGCCCCGGCATGAACGGATCGCACAGCATGAATTGGCCGGCGGTCCGTGCCATCTACCGGTTCGAGATGGGCCGGTTCTGGCGCACCGCCGGGCAGAGCATCCTCGCCCCGGTTATCTCCACCACCCTGTATTTCGTTGTCTTCGGCGCCGCGATCGGTTCCCGGGTCTCGGCGGTCGACGGGGTTCCCTACGGGTTGTTCATCGTGCCCGGGCTGATCATGCTCTCGCTGCTGACCCAGAGCATCGCGAACGCCTCGTTCGGCATCTACTTCCCGCGCTTCGCCGGGACGATCTACGAGATCCTGTCGGCGCCGATCTCGCCGCTGGAGGTGGTGCTCGGCTTCGTCGGCGCGGCGGCGTCCAAGTCGATCCTGATCGGCCTGATCATCCTGGCGACTTCAGCCTTGTTCGTGCCGCTGCGGATCGACCATCCCCTGTGGATGATCGGCTTCCTGCTGCTCACCGCGGTGACGTTCAGCCTGTTCGGCTTCGTGATCGGCCTCTGGGCGGACGGGTTCGAGAAGCTGCAGCTGGTGCCGCTCCTCGTGGTGACGCCGCTCACCTTCCTGGGCGGGAGCTTCTACGCCATCGGCATGCTGCCGCCGTTCTGGCACGCGGTGAGCCTGCTCAATCCGGTGGTCTACCTGATCAGCGGCTTCCGCTGGGCCTTCTTCGGCAAGGGGGATGTCAGCATCGCGATCAGCCTCGGCATGACCGCGTTGTTCCTGGTCATCTGCCTCGGGCTCGTCGCCTACATCTTCCGCACCGGCTACCGGCTGAAGAGCTGAGCCGTCAGGGCTGCGCCGCCAGGAAAGCCAGCACGCCGTCCCGGTGCGGCTTGGCGCCGACCGCGGTGGAGTGGTCCTTGCCCTCGATCTCGAGCGCCCGCGCGTCCGGCATCAGCGCAGCCAGAGCCGGGCCGGAGCCAGCAACGGTATCGAGGGTCCCGACCGAGACCAGCACCGGTACCTCGATCTGCGCGAGTTCCGCCCGGCTGAGCGTCTGGCGCGAGCCGCGCATGCAGGCGGCCAAGGCCCGCAGGTCGCTCCGGGTCTGTTCGGCGAAGATGCGGAAGGCCGCGGCTGTCAGGTTCGGAGCCGGTGTCCCGGCGGGGGCCTCGAGCGCCTCGGCGATGCCGGAGGGCAGCCCCTTGCCCTCGACGAGGTGCATCCCGAGTCCGCCGATCAGCGCCGAGCGGACCCGGTCCGCGTGATCCAGGGCGATATGGGCGGTGATCCGGCCACCCATCGAGTAGCCCATCACGTGGGCGCGTGCGATGCCGAGATGGTCGAGCAGCCGCACCGCGTCGCCCGCCATCGCCTCCGAGCTGTAGGCGGCTGGGTCGTAGAGCTTCTCGCTCTCGCCGTGACCGCGATTGTCCAGGGCGATCGCCCGGTAGCCGGCCTGGGTCAGGGCCTTCACCCACTGCGTGTTGACCCAGTTGACCGCGTGGTTCGATGCGAAGCCGTGGATCAGAAGGATCGGCTGCCCGGCCCCCTGAATCGGCGGAACGTCGATATAGGCGATCCGCACGCCGTCGGAATTGAAGGATTCCATGCCGCGCAACCCGTGCTCCTCAAGCTCGGCCACGGCTTAGACCACGCGGCCACGCCGGGGCAACGCGGATCGCGCCGCTTGCCGGGCAGGACGCCGGCTGGCAAACCGCCCCGGTCATGATGGACACGCAGCCTTACGGCACCTACGAACCGGCCGGCCTCGTAGCGGCGATCACCCGCCGGACGAACCGGATCCCGGCCCAATCCTGGTATGGGCGGCGCCTGGCGCTGTTCCTCCGCCGCATCGCGATCGCGCGCCTCGGCGGCAAACCCCTCGATGTGACCCGCTACGGCGCACGGATGCGGCTGCACCCGTACAACAACAATTGCGAGAAGAAGGTGCTGTTCACGCCGCAATTCTTCGATCCCGAGGAGCGTGCGCTCCTGCAGGAGCGTCTGCCGAAGGATTGCGTGTTCCTCGATATCGGCGCCAATATCGGCGCCTATGCCCTGTGCGTGGCAGCCTTCTCTGGGCCGGCCGCACGGATTGTCGCCGTCGAGCCGCAGCCCGACGTGTTCGACCGCCTGACCTACAACATTGCCCAGAATCCGTTCCACACCGTCAAGGCGGTCGCGTGCGCGGTCGCCGACAAGGCCGGCGAGTTGACCCTGTTCATCGATCCGAGGAACCGCGGTGAGTCGAGCCTGCGCATCGTCGGCACGAACGAGGGCGCCCGGATCACCGTGCCGGCGGTGACACTCCTCGACCTCCTGCGCAGCGAGGGGCTGTCGCGGGTGGACGCCGTCAAGCTCGACGTGGAGGGTGCCGAGGATCTGATCCTGGAGCCATTCCTGCGCGAGGCCCCGGACGCGCTGCTGCCGCGCATCCTGCTGATCGAGAACGGCACCGGGCAGTGGCAGCTCGACCTGCCGCAGCACCTGAAGGGCTATGGCTACCGCGAGATCGCGCGGTCCCGGCTGAACCTGATGTTCGAGCGCGCGGGCGGTAGGACACTATAAGATCACGCTCACGCGGTCCGGAGAACCGCGATCCTGGCGTCAAGGCCATCGCTGCGGGTCTAGATGCGTATCGGCGTAGATTTCGACCACGCGGCAGATCGGGCCGAGATCCCCGAGCAGGATGGTCTCGTCGGCGGCCGACAGGGTGCGGACCGCCCACGCCGACGTATTGACTCGCTCGTGAACCGTCACGGCCATCTTGTCCTGATCCGCAACCACGATGAAACGGTTGTGCGGATGAGCCCGATAGAAGGTAATCTTATTCGCCAGGATCCTGCCACGATCACTGCCCGAGGGCACCTCCATCACGAGGTAGAAGCGATCCGCGAAGCTGCGCTCTGTGTCGGTGCGGGCATCGATGACCGTGACCTCGGGTTCAGGCCGGTACGTCGCTGTGTCCGACACCTCAATGCCGATCTCGCGGTCGGCCCGCCATTCGGGCCGGATGTGCCGGAGCACGGCATTTAGATGCCGCTCGAAATTGCTCGCGATCCGCTGGTGCGCAATCCTCGGGGCGGGTGATTGCACCGGATCACCGTCGATAAGCTCCCAGCGCTCGTCACGGGGGCGCGTCTCGAGGAAGGCGCGGAAAGCGGCCACATCCAGGAAACGGTATGCCAACTGCGCAGAGTCTGCCATCGGGCTGCGTCGGATCCACGGCGGTCAGACATAGACGCTAGCACATTCCCGCCGCGCGAGCGACGAACGGCGTCAGGGCGGCGTGATGACCGGGATCTCATCGGCGATCGTCACGCCCTCCGGCCCGACAGCGCAGCGATAGGCGCGGACAGCCACGCCGGCCGCCCGCGCATCGCGGAAACAGCGATCGAACACCGGATCGATGTCGCGGGCGACGTCGAACGCCTCCGCCTGCATCTGGACCACGATCACGACGAGGGCTCGGCCCCCCTCCGTCACCACCTGGGCGAGGTCCCGCATGTGCCGTGCGCTGCGGGCGGCCTTACAGTCGGGGAACTCCGCGAGCCCCGCTCGGCGCATCAGGTGGCAGTTCTTCACCTCCACGTGGCACGGACCGCCCGCCGCGCCGCTCGCCAGGAAGTCGACCCGGCTCGCCTGGGCGTAGCGAACCTCCGGCCTGAGCGTGTCGTGACCTTCGAGGGCCGCGATGGCACCCGACCGGAAGGCCTCGGCGACGAGGGCGTTCGGGCGCAGCGTGTTGAGGCCGACCCATTGCCGCCCGCCCGGCAGGTCGGCCTCCACGAGTTCCCAGGTCAGCGGCAGCTTCCGCGCCGGATTGCCCGAGCGGGAGAGCAGCACGCGCGCGCCGGGCGTGTTGAGACCGAGCATCGCGCCCGGGTTCGGGCAATGCGCGGTGACGAGCCCCTCGTTGGTCTCGATATCGGCCAGGAAGCGTTTGTAGCGCTGGACGAGCCGTCCCAGCAGGAGCGGCGCGGCGAACTGCATCGGATCCTCGGGGTTTGCGTAGTCTCAGGCGGCCGTTGCGCTATCTGCCTGCGAGACCCGCCCGACACCAGAGTTCCATGACCCAGCCTTCCGATTCCGTCACCGCCGCGATCCTCGTCATCGGCGACGAGATTCTCTCGGGTCGCACCAAGGACAAAAATATCGGCACCATCGCCGATTTCCTCACCGCCGCCGGTATCGACCTGCGCGAGGTGCGGATCGTGCCCGACGAGGCCGCCATGATCGTCGAGGCGGTGAACGCGCTCCGAACCCGTTACACCTACCTGTTCACCACCGGCGGGATCGGGCCGACCCATGACGACATCACCGCCGATTGCGTGGCCGAGGCCTTCGGCGTCGGGATCGACATCGACGAACGTGCCCGGGCCATGCTGCTGGAGCGGCACAAACCGGAAGATCTGAACGAAGCGCGCTTGCGCATGGCGCGGATCCCGTTCGGCGCCGATCTGATCGCCAACCCGGTTTCCCAGGCGCCGGGCTTCCGCATCGGCAATGTCCACGTGATGGCGGGCGTGCCGGGCATCATGCAGGCCATGCTCGACGCGGTCGCCCCGACCCTGACGGGCGGAACCGCGATGATTTCCGAGACGATCGAGGCGGCCGGCCTGCCGGAGGGCAGCTACGCGGGCGAACTCGGTGCCATCGCCAAGGCGCACCCCGCGGTCGCCATCGGGTCGTATCCGGCCATGACGCCGGAGGGGTTCCGCAACCGGATCGTGGTGCGCAGCCGGGATCCGGACGCGCTTGCCGAGGCGCAGGGCGCGGTCGAGGCCCTGCTGGCGCGGCTGTCGGCCTGAACGAAAGTCGGGCCTCCGATCGGATCGAGTGGCGTAGCGAGGCTGAGCGGATGGTGCGGGACAAGAACAAGCGGGCCGATCAGGCGGCCCGCCGGGACGAGTTGCTCAAGGAAGTCTCCGAGATCGGACGGCCGGATGCCTACGTCCTGCACGAGGTGATCCGCCTCGAAGGCGACGAGGAATTGCGGCGGCAGGGTCTCGCGCTGTTCCTGTCCGCTTTCTCGGCCGGCCTCAGCATCGCCCTGTCGCTGATCGTGCCGGGCGTGCTGCGGAGCCACCTGCCCGACACCGACTGGGCGAAGATCGTCAGCTCGATGGGCTACGCGGTCGGATTCCTTGTCGTCGTCCTGGGCCGGCAGCAGCTCTTCACCGAGAACACCATCACGCCGATTCTTCCGCTGCTGCACGACCGATCGGTGAAGACGGCTCAACGGGTGGTGCGGCTCTGGTTGATCGTCCTGTCCGGCAATATCCTCGGCACGCTGGCTATCGCGACGGTCATCGCCCATTCCGGCGCGTTCGAGCCGCCGGTGCTCAAGGCCTTCGCCGAGATCAGCCACGACGCCATCGCGCACGACTTCTGGGCGACCTTCGTGAAGGCGATCTTCGCCGGCTGGATGGTTGCCCTGATGGTCTGGTTCCTCCCGGCCACCGGCAGCGCGGCGCCCTTCGTGATCCTGCTGATGACCTGGCTCGTGGCGCTCTGCAGCCTGGCGCACATCGTCGCCGGCTCCGTGGAGGCCTTCTATCTCGTCGTCACCGGTGCGGCCTCCATGGGCGATTACGGGATGAAATTCTTCCTGCCGACCCTGTTGGGCAACGCCTTCGGAGGGGCGACCCTGGTGGCGGTGCTCAATTACGGGCAGGTGGCGCCGGAGGTCGAGGAGACGAAGGCGGTCGAGGGCGAGCGTCCTGACTGACGCTTGACGCGGGCGGCCCGGCTTAGTCGAGGCGGACGGGTGGGCTGATCAGGCGGTCGAGATCATCGAGGAGCCATGTCAGGGTCCCGCGCAGCGGCCCGTAGAGGCCGATCTGGTGCTGGCGATACAGCAGGTCGTGGGTCAGCCGCGCGGAGAGCCCGTTCAGGCGACCGCCGCCGAACGTGTAGCGGCCCAGCGTACCCCACCCGTTGAAATCGGCCAGCGAGACGATGGCGCCCTTCTCGACGTAGTGGAACGGCGGAAGCTCCGCCGCGACCGCGTCACCGCGGGCCAGCGCGCGGCCGAGATGGCGGGCGAGATGCTGGGCCATCTGCCGCGCAGCCTGAGCGGTCGCCGGGACGGGCTTGCCGGAGCGCGGGTCGCTGAGGCTCGCGCAGTCACCCAGCGCGATGATGGCCGGATCGCGGGTCGCACGCAGGTCGGGGCCGACGATGAGTTGCCCGGTCCGCGAGCGGTCCAGACCATCGAGGCTGGCGAGCACGTCCGGCGCCTTCACACCCGCCGCCCAGACTTTCAGCCCCGCCGGGATGTGGGACCCGTCCTTCAACGAGAAGCCGGCGGCATCCGCCCCCGTGACCATCGCGTTCGTGCGCACCGCGACGCCGAGATCCGAGAGGGTGCGGGCAGCCGCCCGCGAGACCGCCTCGGGAAAGGCGGGCAGCAGGCGCGGGCCACTCTCGATCAGCGTCAGGCGCAGGCGCTCCGGAAGATCCGGCGAGCCGTAGGCCGAGAGCAGGTTGATGGCGTGCTTCAGCTCGGCGGCCAGCTCGACCCCGGTGGCGCCTCCGCCCACGATGGCGATCCCCAGCATCCCGCCGCGATCGAGCCGCGCCAGCAAATGACGCCGCAGTTGAGTGTGGAACTGCTCGGCCTCGGTCAGATCGTCGATGGTCAGGCAGTGCTCGGCCACCCCCGGCGTACCGAAATCGTTGGCGCGGCTGCCGATGGCAAGGACGAGCAGATCGTAGGCGAGATCAACCTGCGGGTGCCCGTCCGCGGCCTCGACGGCCAAGCGTGCGCGCCGCGACCGCAGGTCGATGCCGACCAGGGCTCCGGGCTGAAAGCGGAAGCCGTTGCGGCGGGCCTGGGCAAAGAAATCCAGCTTCTGCCGGTCGACCCGGGCCGTGCCGGCCGCGAAGGTGTGCAGCATCGGCTTCCAGACGTGGGACAGGCTGCGGTCGGCCAGGGTCAGGTCGGCGTGGCCGCCCCGCCCGAGGCTGGTGGCAACCTCGATGCCGGCGACGCCGCCACCGATGATCACGATCCGCGCCCGATCCGTCATGATGTCTCCGCGTTCACACGGGTCGGGAACGCGGTCACCGTCGCCGATGTTCGCGCCAAGCGACCCCGTTCCTCATCGTGCGCGCAGCGGGGCGGCCCGGCGAAGCGCTTCACGTCCCGGTACACACGGCGCCCCGGGGATTGGTTCGCTCACGCTCGCAAAGAGATCGGTGGTCGTGAAATGAAAAAGCCGCCCGGAGGCGGCTTCTCGAAAATTCGTTGCCGGGACTGGATCAGGATCGCAGACGAGTCCGGACCTCGCCGAGGCTCGCGCGGATCAAGCCCTGCGCGGCCTCGCCCTGCATCCGCTCCCGCAGGATCGTCTCCGACACCTTCACGGCGGCTTCCGCCGCAGCGGCGCGAACCAGGGCCTCGGCCTGCGCCTCGGCTTGGGCGATCTTGGTCTCGGCGGCCTTCGTGCGCCGGGCCAGGAAGTCGTCGAGCTTGCGGTGACCCTCCTCGGCGGCGCGCTCGGCCTCCTCGCGGGCGCTGGCGACGATCGACTCGGCCTCCTTCTCGGCCTCGGCGCGGCGGCGCTTGTAGTCGGCCAACACGGCGGCCGCCTCCTCGCGCAGGCGCTTGGCCTCGTCGAGCTCGTGACGGACGCGGTTGGCACGGCCGTCCAGGCCCTTGGTCATCGCGGTGAAGCCGCCGACCTTCCAGGCGATGCCCACGAAGATCACGAACGCGACGGCGACCCAGAATTCGGCTTCGAGCAGCATCGGGGGGTTCCGTCTAGTGTGCGGTGGCGTCGAGGGCGCGGTCGAGGCTGGCCCGATCCGGGGCCTGACCCGTCAGGCGCTCGACGATCGCCGTCGCGGCCTCCCCCGCGATGGAACGGACGTTGCCCATCGCGGACTCGGTCCGGGCGCGGATCGTCGTCTCGGCGGCGGCGATCTTCCCGTTGAGCTCTTGCTCCAACGCCTTGCGCTTGGTTTCGGCCTCGGCAGCCAGCGTGTTGCGGGTGGTCTGCGCGATGTCACGGGCCTTGCCCTGGGCATCCCGGAGAGCCGTCTCGAAGGCCACGCCGGCGGCATCCGCCTCGGTCTTCATCGCCTGGGCCTGATCCAGATCGGCACGCAGGCGCTCGGCACGGGCGTGCAGGATCGACTGGATCCGCGGCAGCGCGACCTTGTCCATCAGGTAGTAGAGGAGGCCGAAGGCCAGGGCGAGCCAGATCAGCTGCGCCAGATAGCCGGAGGTCTCGAAGGGCGGGAAGGCGCCGGTATGCGCCTCCGTGTGCTCGACGTGGCCCGGCACGATCTGCGTGTCGTTGCCCGGAGGCGGCGTGGTGAGGGGATTGGGCTGCGCCATGAGACCGCTACACTGACACCGTTCGCTGAGGCCACCGCCGGGGCGGTGACGGACCAGGGCGGACACCCATTGAGAGCGTCCACCCGTTCACCGGCCGGAGGTCGCGGTCAGCCGCGGCCTCCGGCGCGCCGATCAGACGGCGAAGAGCAGCAGCAGCGCGATCAGCAGCGAGAAGATGCCGAGCGCCTCGGTGAGGGCGAAGCCCAGGAGCAGGGTGGCGCGCTGGCCGTCGGCCGCGGACGGGTTGCGAAGGGCGCCGGCGAGGAACTGACCGAACAGGTTGCCGAGGCCGATGCCCGCACCCGCCATGCCAAGGCAGGCGAGGCCGGCGCCGATGTACTTCGCAGCGACGGGATCCATGGTAACTCCTGAGGTCTCTTCAGATCGAAACGTGCGGTGACGTTCGCGGCGGGTGGAGCGGCCGGGTCTAGGGTCTAGTGGCCGGGGTGAAGGGCATCGTTGAGGTAGATCGCCGTCAGCGTCGCGAAGACGTAGGCCTGAAGCGCCGCAACGAGGAACTCGAGAGCGGTCAGCGCGATCGTCAGGAACAGCGGGAGCGGCGATAGCACGCTCCAGGCGCCCGCGAGAAGAAGCTGGACCACGAAGAACGCGAAGATCTTCATTGCGATGTGGCCGGCCAGCATGTTGGCGAACAGACGCACCGACAGGCTGATCGGACGCGAGATGAACGAGATGATCTCGATCGGCACCAGGATCGCCAGCAGCGGCTTCGGCACGCCCGACGGCACGAACAGGCCGAAGAAGTGGGTGCCATGCTTCATCACGCCGAAGATTACCACGGTGCTGATCACCAGGGCGGCGAGGCCGAAGGTGATGATCAGGTGGCTGGTGACCGCAAAGGCGTAGGGGATCATCCCGAAAAGGTTCAGGATGAGCACGAACATGAACAGCGAGAATACGAGCGGCATGAAGCGCTTGCCGCCGTCGCCGGTCGCCTGGTGGAGCGTGTCGGCGATGAACTCGTAGAAAACCTCGGCCAGCGACTGCATCCGGCCCGGAACGATCGAGCGCGAGGCGGTCGCCACGATCGTGATCAACGCGATGACGCCGACGGCGGCGAACATGTACAGGGCGGATTGCGTGAACGCGAGCTGCTGATGGCCGATATGGCCGAGCGACATGAGCGGCTTCAGCTCGAACTGCTCGATCGGGTCGATCGTGACCGCCATTCCCGCTCCCACCCCTCTTGTCCGGCGCGCCGACGCAGTCGGCCGCCTCACATTTCCTCAGACCGGCGCGCCTTATGGCTCCTGCCGGTCGCGTCGCCCAGGACGCGCGCCGGCGAAACCCGACACCCGCATCACGTTGTAGACCCCCGCGACGAACCCGAGCATCAGAAGGACGATCATGCCCCAGGGTTTGGTCCCGAAGACATGATCGACGATCCAGCCGAGTATGCCCCCCGCGATCACGCCGGCGACGAACTCGGTCGAGAGCGTCATGGCCTGGCCCAGCGAGGACGATCCGCCGTTCCGAGGTCGCGTGGAAGGATCGGCAGTGGCCTGCGGCCGCTTCCGTTCGATCAGCGTCTCGAGACGTCTGAGCCTCGCGGAGAGGTCGCTGTCCGTCGGCGTCCCCTCGGTCCCGTTCCCATCCCGCACGTCGTCGCCGTTCACGGCTTAAAACTCACAGGGTGGGAGGATCCGGGGCCGGCTGGACGCCCCCAGCAAGCGGGCCGCACCATAGTTTCGCCTACCTTGGGTGTCAAGGCGAAGCCCATACACAGTAAGCCATTGGTTTTTATCTGGTATTCCAGTCTCGGCGATCCCGTCGGTACAGCGCTTCCGGCGAGGTCGACCGAACGATCAGGCCCCCAGGATCGGCTTGATCACCTTCTCCATGCCCTCGACCGTCATCTCGCCGGTGTAGCGCTCGCCGTTGATGAAGAAGGTCGGTGTCGAGTCGACCTTGAACACGTCGAGCCCGCGCTGCTTCACGGCATTGACCGCGGCGTAGACCTTCTGGTCCTTCAGGCAGGCCTCGAAGGTCTGCTTGCTGTAGCCGGCCTGGCGGAGCATCTGCTCCAGCGCATCCACCGGCTTCGGCGTGAAGGCCCAGCCCGCCTGCTGATCGAACAGCAGATCGGTGATCGGGTAGTACTTCGCCTCACCCTCGCACCGCGCCAGCATGAAGGCCGCGGTGGCGAGCGGATCGAGGGGGAACTCGCGGAGCGTGAAGCGCACCTTGCCAGTGTCGATGTAGCGTTCCTTCAGCACCGGCCAGGTGGTGCGGTGGAAGGCGGCGCAGTGCGAGCAGGTCATCGAGGCGTATTCGATGATCGTGCATTTGGCGTCCGGCGGGCCGAGCCAGACATCGCCGAGGGGACCCGGCTGAAGCAGCGCGGCCGTCTCGGCATTCTGTGCCAGGGCGCCGCGGGAGAGAGAGGGCAGGGCGAGGCCGGCGCCGAGGGCGAGGCCGGAGAACTTCAGAGCGTCGCGTCGCGTCGTCATCGGGCTGGCTCCGCCGGAATGATCAATCTTGGCGTCCCGATGCGGGTAACCGGGCGCGACCGTCCTGGCAAGGTGACCGATTCGCTCCGATCACCGCTCCGGACGCGTGGCCACGGCCGCGGTGCCGAGGCGGTCGAGGGCGGCGCGCAGCTTGTCGTCGGCGATCCCCGCCACCGCCTTCTGCACCTCGACGGCCCGGGCCGGATCGACGTGGGCACGCGGCGCCGTCCGGCCGCCGCGGCCGACCCGGTCCTGCTGCAGCACGATCCGCGACACGCAGGCCCAGCCGTAATGCGCGTTGATGCGCTGGATCACCACCGGGGCCAGGTGCTGGAGTTCGATGGCGAAGACACCCTCGACGCGTACCACCAACGTGCCGGAATCCGGCGCCTCGGCGCCCGTGCGGCGGCGCTTGGGCCATTCAAGCTTGGACGGCCGGCAGTAGCGGGCGAGCCGCTCGCCGACGATCTCCGGCCAGGCGGCCAGGATGTCGGTCGACGCGAAGCCCTGCGCGGCGAAGGCCGGGCCGATGCAACCCTCGATCAGCTCGGCCAGCGGTTTGACGCGCGCCATGGTGGGTTCGGCTCCGCCCCTGTGGATCCGGAAACAGTACAGCAGGATGGTTGACGAAGGGAGCATGCGGCCGCGCCGTCGCCGCCCTATGATCGCCGCGCCCCTCCGGCTATGCAGCACGGTCCCTCTCGACCTGCCCATGCCAGCCCGCACAGAAACGGAACCCGGACCCAGCGCCGCCGACCTGCTCGCCTGGTATGACCGGCACCGCCGGGTCCTCCCCTGGCGCGCGCTGGCGGGCACAATGCCCGACCCCTATCGGGTCTGGCTGTCCGAAGTGATGCTGCAGCAGACCACGATCGCGGCCGTGCGGCCGTATTTCGAGCGCTTCCTCACGCGCTTCCCCGACGTATTCGCCCTCGCGGCCGCCCCCGAGGAGGCGGTCATGTCAGCCTGGGCCGGGCTCGGCTACTATTCCCGCGCCCGCAATCTCCACGCCTGCGCGAAGGCGGTGGCGGCCGCCGAGGGGCGCTTTCCCGATACCGCCGAGGGCCTGCGCCGGCTTCCCGGGATCGGCGCCTACACCGCCGGGGCAATCGCCGCGATCGCCTTCGGGCGTCCCGAGGCCGCCGTCGACGGCAATGTCGAGCGGGTACTGAGCCGGGCCTACGCGATCGAGGCGCCGCTGCCAGGGAGCCGACCGGAGATCCGCCGGCTGACGCAGGCCCTGGTGCCGCCGGACAGGCCCGGCGACTTCGCCCAGGCACTCATGGATCTCGGGGCGACGATTTGCACGCCCAAGCGCCCCGCCTGCGCCCTCTGCCCCTGGATGCGGCCCTGCCACGCCCGGGCGCAGGGCACCCAGGAGACGTTCCCGCACAAGATCCGGGTCGCCAAGGGGGCGCTGCGCCGCGGTGCCGCCTTCGTGGCGATCCGCAGCGGCGACGAGGCGGTTCTGCTGCGGACGCGAGCGCCCGAGGGTCTGCTGGGCAACATGGCCGAACCGCCGGGCAGCGCCTGGGATCCGGATTACGACGTGGCCGCCGCCCTGCTGGACGCCCCCCTCGACGCCCGCTGGCGGCGCCTGCCGGGCCTCGTGCGCCACGGCTTCACGCATTTCCCCCTGGAACTGACCGTGTTCTCGGCCCGGGTGGCGCTCTCGACGCCGATACCGGCCGGGATGCGGTTCACGCCGCGCGCCGCCCTCGACGATGAGCCGCTGCCGGGGTTAATGCGGAAGGTCCTGGCCCACGCCTTCGACCCGAAGCCGGAGCCCGAGAAGAAGCCGGGGCGCCCGAAGAAGGAGCCGCCGCCGATGCCGCTGCTCGCGGCGATCGAGCCGCCGATCTCGATGCCGGATCCCCCGCCACGCCCGCTCGTGCGGGCGGTCCCCAAGCCGCAGCCGAAACCGGCGCCCGCGCCGCCCCCGGATGCGGACGATCTCCCGGAGGGCGCGGATGAGCCGCCGGCGACGGTGCGGCCGAAGCCGCCGGCGCATCGGACCCGATCGGCGCGGAAGCGCTGACGCCGCCTTCGGGAAGCCGCGAGGCGGCGTCAGGGACGCGCCAGCCAATCGCCGACGCCCGTCAGCGAACGAAATTCCTCCAGCGCGTGGACCCGGGCCGCCGGGAGCGCGGACCGGGCCATCGTGGCGAGGGCGTGCCCGGGACCGAGTTCCAGAACCCGGTCGGCGCCGTATTCGCGGCAGGCCTCCAGGCAGGCGGCCCAGTCGATGGTCCGCGAGATCTGCGCCGCCAGCTTGTCCAACCCGTCCGCGGCCCGGAAGACGGCCGCGCCGTCGAGCCCGCTCAGGAGCCGCGGCGCGCCGGGGGGCGGGCGGTGCGGGGTGGTCCCGGCGAGGGCGCCCCGGAATGCATCCGTCGCCCCCGCAAGCAGGGGCGTATGCGAGGGCGTATGGACCGGCAGGACCACCGCCCGCTGTGCCCCATGCTGGCTGGCGTCCCGGCAGAGCGCTTCGAGGGCGTCGCGCGCTCCGCCGACCACCCCGCTATCCGCGGCGTTGCGGATCGCGAGATGGCAGCCGTGCCCGGCCGCGAGGGCGGCCAGCGTGTCGAGCCCCAGGCCCCGGATCCCCGCCAGCCCGAAACCGGCTCCCGTGACGGCGTCCATGGCCTCCGCCCGCTCCGCCGCGAGTCTCAGCACGTCGGCCGCATCGAGCCGCCCGGCGACGCCCCAGGCCGCGAGATCGCCGATGCTGTAGCCCGCCACGACGGTACGGCCCGCCGCCGCGGTGCCCAGCGCCCGCCAGCCGGTGAGCGCGGACACGCAGCACAGGATCTGACCGGTCCGGTTTCCGTGCAGGGCGTCGCCGCCGGTCCGGGCGAGGTCGCGCGGGTCGATGCCCCCGAGGAGCGGCGTAGCGGCGGCGAAGATCTCCTGAGCCGCAGGGTGGTCGGCCGTCAGGTCGAACATGCCCGGGTGCTGGCCGCCCTGGCCGGACAGGAGGATGGCGAGGGTCATGCGGTCGGCGGTTCGCGCATTGGGGCGACGGGTCTGAGGCAAACCCGATCGAGGCTCTTGGCCAGCACCGACCCGCCTTCGGGCGCGTCGTGCAACTCACGCCAGTGCAGGCCGGCTCCGTCGGGCAGCAGGATCTCGCCGTCGATGCGCATCGGCGCCGCCCTTGCGATGGCGTCGAGTCCGGCGAGCAGACCGGCCGGCACCGGCACCGGACAGGACCAGAGCAGATCGAGATCGGACGTCGCGCTCAGGTAGGTCAGGCCGGTGACGGCCTGCCAGAGCAGCGCGCCGAACGGGCGCGGAGCGATGCCGTGGCAATGCCCGAGCGCGACCAGCGCGGTGACGGTCTGGCCCCAGGCCGCGGGCGCATGCTCGGCAACGTCCGCCAGGCCGGGGGCCGTCATCGGCGTCAGCGCGTCCATGGGCAGTGCGAGACCGATCCGGCGCTTGCCATCGGATGGCGGCATCGGCACGCCCAGGGGGACGGCGTCGCCCGTCTCCCCCGGTAGGCGCCGCCGCACGATCAGCGGGCGGCTCGCCTCGGCCCAGCGGCCGAGATGCGGATGGCCGGCGAGGTCGGATCGGGTCCCGAGCCACGCTGCCCAGGCCGCCGGATCGGCCCGGACGAGGTCGTGGCGGCGGAGGCCCTTAGCCGAGACGGTCTCAGTCAAGGCGGGCCTGATCGACCACCGCCCGTGCGACGTCGCGCGCCACCGAACGGCCGCCGCGCTCCGCGCCAAGGCCGTCGCGGAGGTCGCCCGGCTGGATCCCGGCGACGAGGTCATGGATCTGCCCGTCCAGGGGCTTGTCCGGATCGAGGACGACGTGGACGGCGCCGGCGGCCACCATGTTGTCGAGCCCGGGCGCGAAGACGGGGGTCGATTTCGCCATGTCCTCGAGCCGGTCCAGGGGCAGCTTGGTCACCCGGGCCACCGACGGCAGGTCCATCACGCTCGGGTTCGCCCCGGGGAGCGCGGCCAGCACCCGCGTCGCCAGGGCGGTGGCGATGAAGGCGCCCGCCGCCGAGTGCCCGTAGATCAGCCCGACGGTCGGATGGCCCGAAAGGTCCGCCAGCAGCAGCGCTTTGGCGAGGTGGGCGAGGCATTCGTTCAGCCCGAGAAGTTCGTCCCGGCGGCTCATGCGCTGGCTGTCGGAATCGACCGCCACCAGGATCGGCGCCTTGTCGCCGGCCCGGACGGCATCGAGCACGGCCCGCGACAGGGTAAGCGCCCCATCGACGCCCAGCGGGGTATCGCCGTCGATGCCGACGACCGTGGCCTGCCTCCCGGCGAAGGGCCCGGTTCCGCGCACCAGCCCGTCCTCGACCGTGACGGAATGCCCGTCCGGGAACAGGGAGGCGAGGATCTCAGCGAGCGTCATGGTCGGCCTCCCCGATCCGGCTCACGATCTGGTTAAAGGCGTCCGTATCTATCGCCGGCACCACCTCCGGGTCGTTGACGCCGAGCCGCCTCCAGATCTCCGTCGCATCGCGGCAATCGCCGAAGCGCGCGATCCGGTCCTCGAGCCGGGCCTGCTCGGCCTCCAGGGTCGCGAGGTCGAAGGCCTGCGCCCGGCCGATCAGGTCCAGCGCCGCCCGCCGGAAGGCCGCGACCGTGTCGGCGCAGAAGGCGTCGGCGCCCCCGGTCAGCCGGCGGTGCTTGCCACCCATGGTGCGCCAAACGAGCGCCCGGTCGCGGGAATCGAACTCCTCGGCGCCCTTGTTGGTCTCGATCACCTCCGGACCGGACACCGAGATGCGACCGCCCTCGGAGACCGCGAGCCGCGAACAGGTGCCGGCGATCAGGCCGCCGCCGCCGTAGCAGCCGGCCCGGCCGCCGATCAGCCCGATCACCGGGATGCCCGCCGCGCGGACCTCCACGATCGCCCGCATCGTCTCGGCGATGGCGGTCTCGCCGGCATTGGCCTCCTGAAGCCGCACGCCGCCGGTGTCGAACAGGATCAGAACCGCCCGGGGCTTCAGGTCGAGGGCGGCGCGCAGCAGGCCGACCAGCTTGGCGCCGTGGACCTCGCCGAAGGCGCCGCCCATGAACCGGCCCTCCTGGGCGGCGATCAGGACCGGGTCGCCGTCGAGGGTGGCACGGCCGACCACGATGCCGTCGTCGAAGGCGCGGGGCAGGTCGAACAGCGGCAGGTGCGGGCTCATCCGCCGCTCGGTGGGCGGCAGGAACTCGCGGACGCTTCCCGGATCGGCGAGCGCGACCACGCGCTGGCGGGCGGTGGCCTCGTACCAGCTCAGGGCGTCCGGATCGGTGCTCGCCGCGCGGTCGACAGCCATGGTCAGGCCTCCATCAGCCGGGCGCCCTGGAGCAGGCGCAGGAACACGGTGTCGGGACGGGCGCCGCCATCGTTGATGCTGATGCGGATCCCGCCGGGCTGGGCCCGCGCGACGAAATCCGCCACCACCGCCTCCCAGACGTCGCCGTAGCCGGCGATGGGCGTCGCGATGGCGACCTCGCAGGCGTCCGGCGGCAGCACGCGCTCCAGCAGGATCTCCAGATTGCCGGAGGCGACCACGCCGGTGATCGCGCTCGGCGCCGCGCCGGGCAGCGGTTTCTTCGTGCTGTGGCGGAAGGTCAGGGATTCCATCCGACGGTTCCTTGAAAGGCGCCTCTCCCCACCCCGTGGGGAGGAGGTGGGGGTGGTGCGAGATGAGTTGCTGCGGTGCCTTCTGCACCACCCATCCCTGGCCCCTCCCCACAAGGGGGAGGGAAATTTCGCAATGCAATCTACCAGTTCCGGAACTTCGCCGGCGGCTCGTAGAGCCCGCCCGACCAATGCACCAAGTCCTTGATCGACTTCGCGGTGAGCAGTGCCCGGTCGGCGTCGAGGGGTTCGATGCCGAGATCCTCGGGGCGGCGGATGATGCCCCGGGCACGCAAAGCCTCGACCTTCGCCCGATCGCGGCCGCGGCCGACCTCTGTGTAGCCCGCGACCCCGCGGATCGCCTGCTCGCGCTCGTCGGCGTCCCGGCAGAGCAGGAGGTTGGCGATGCCCTCTTCCGTGACAATGTGGGTGACGTCGTCGCCGTAGATCATCACCGGCGCGAGTTCGAGACCGATCTTCCTGGCGAGTTCCAGGGCATCGAGCTTCTCCACGAAGGTCGGAACCAGCTTCTCCCCAAACGTCTCGACCAGCTGGACCACCAGCTTGCGCCCGCGCATCAGCGCCGGATCGCCCACGATCTGGCCCTCGCGCCCCGCCTTCATCCAGGGATCGGAGGGATGGCGGCGTCCGTGCGGGTCGGACCCCATGTTGGGCGCGCCGCCGAATCCGGCGACCCGCGACTGGGTCACCGTGGAGGAATGGCCCATCAGGTCGATCTGGAGGGTCGCGCCGATGAACATGTCGCAGGCGTAGAGCCCGGCCGTCTGGCAGAAGGCCCGGTTCGAGCGCAGGGAGCCGTCGGGGCCGGTGAAGAAGATGTCCGGCCGCGCGCGGATGTAACGGTCCATGCCGACTTCCGAGCCGAAGCAGTGGACTTGGCTGACCCAGCCCGACTCGATCGCCGGGATCAGGGTCGGGTGCGGATTGAGCGCCCAGTGGGTGGCGATCTTGCCCTTGAGGCCGAGCTTCTCGCCGTAGGTCGGCAACAGAAGCTCGATCGCCGCCGTCCCGAACCCGATCCCATGGTTGAGTCGGCGGATGCCGTATTCCGCATAGATTCCCTGGATCGCCATCATGGCGATCAGGATCTGCGTCTCCGTCATGGCGGCCGGGTCGCGGGTGAACAGCGGCTCGACGTAGAACGGTGTGTCGGCCTCGACGACGAAGTCGATCCGGTCGCCCGGGATGTCGACCCGAGGGACCTTCTCCACGATCTCGTTCACCTGCGCGACCACGACGCCGTTCTTGAAGGCGGTCGCCTCGACGACGGTGGGCGTGTCCTCGGTGTTCGGGCCCGTATAGAGATTGCCGTCCCGGTCGGCCGAGACGCCGGCGATCAGCGCCACGTTGGGCGTGAGGTCGATGAAGTAGCGGGCGAACAGTTCGAGATAGGTGTGGACCGCCCCGAGCTCGATCTGCCCGCCGTAGAGCATCTTGGCGATGCGCCCACCCTGCGGGCCGGAATACGAGTAGTCGAGCCGCTTGGCGATCCCAGTCTCGAACACGTCGAGATGCTCCGGAAGCACGATGCCCGACTGCACCATGTGCAGATCGTGAATCCTGTCCGGGTCGCAGGCACTCAGCCCCCGGGCGAGGCAATCGGCCTGCTTCTGATTATCGCCCTCGAGGCAGACCCGGTCCCCCGGCCGCAGGATCGCTTCCAGGAGTTGGACGACGGCGGCGGCCGGCACGACCTTGCCGTCGGCATGGGCACGACCCGCCTGAAGGCGGGCGTCCCGGGCCTCCCTCTCACCGCGCCACTCGGTCATCCGTGCGCCCTCAAGACGTTCTCCAACCCCATCTAGACTGACAGGCGGTATTTTCAAACCGGTTTCGATCACGGTTTCGTATACGGGATTGCCGAAGTGTCAATATCCTGCATACTGATGGAAACGGCCGACGAGCCGGTCCGGGAGGAAGACGGGTCATGCCGAGCGCGTTGAGACGGCCGCCGCGATGCGCCGGGAATCCGGTGCGGCAGAAGGAACAACGCCGATGATCGTGCTCGGTGTCGCCCTGCTCGCCGCCTGCACGTTGATCGGCGTGTATCTCGGCGATCTGCTCGGCGTCGCGCTCGGCGTGAAGGCCAATGTCGGCGGCGTCGGGATCGCCATGATCCTGCTCATCGCGGCCCGCCTGTGGCTGTCCCGCCGGGGCCGCCTGACCAAGGGCGTCCAGTTCGGCGTCGAATTCTGGGCCGGCATGTACATCCCGATCGTCGTCGCCATGGCGGCGCAGCAGAACGTCGTCGCCGCGATGAGCGGCGGCCCGATCGTGCTGATCGCCGCCACGGGCTCCCTGGTGCTGTGTTTCGGCGCGGTGGCGCTCCTCAGCCGGATCGGTCGCCGCGATCCGGGCAGCGGCACGGTCGAGCATGGCGGATCGGTGATCGGCGGCGAGACCGAACCGGCCAGCGGGCCCGCCGCATCCAGTGTCGGGAAGGGGTGAACGCCATGGACCAGGCAACGGGACACGCGATCTGGCACGGGATCGAGCACGTCTTCGTCGAGCAGAGCCTCGTGGCCGCCTTCGCGGTGGTGGGGGCGCTGATCCTCGTCTCGAATTTCGCCGCCAAGCGCCTGACCAACGGGCGCGTCCACGGCTCGGCCATCGCCATCGTGCTGGGGCTGATGCTGGCCTATGTCGGCGGGGTCTATACCGGCGGCAAGAAAGGGCTGGCCGACATCCCGGCGCTTGCCGGCATCGGGCTCATGGGCGGGGCGATGCTGCGGGACTTCGCCATCGTCGCCACGGCTTTCGAGGTCGACGTGGTCGAGGCCCGGCGCGCCGGCCTGCTGGGCGTCCTCGCCCTCGCACTGGGCACGATCCTGCCCTTCATCGTCGGCACCCTGACGGCCGTGGCCTTCGGGTATCACGATGCGGTCTCGATCACGACGATCGGGGCGGGCGCGATCACCTACATCGTCGGTCCGGTCACCGGAGCGGCCATCGGCGCCGATTCCACCGTCATGGCACTGTCCATCGCGACGGGGGTGACCAAGGCCGTCATGGTGATGGTTGGGACGCCGCTCGTGGCGCGGCTGATCGGGCTCGACAATCCGCGCTCGGCCATGGCCTATGGCGGGCTGATGGGCACGGTGAGCGGCGTGGCCGGCGGCCTCGCGGCGACCGATCCCAAGCTGGTGCCCTACGGGGCGTTGACGGCGACGTTCCATACCGGAATCGGCTGCCTGGTCGGCCCGTCGATCCTGTTCCTGGCAGTGCGGGCCCTCGTCGGCTGAGCGTCTGTCCGCTGTGGCCGACAGCATCCGCCGCGACGGATGAAGATGGCCGACAGCATCGTTTGCCTTGAGAACTGGAAGCCGCAGCCTGCGGAAGGGTCTAGGATCGGTCGATGCACGGCGATTTCCAGAAGATCGACACGGGATTGCTCTCGGACCGGATCCGCGACGCGCTCACCGATGAAATCGCGTCGGGGACGATGGCGGCCGGCACCGCCCTCGACGAGCAGAACCTCGCACAGCGCTATGGCGCGTCGCGCACGCCTGTCCGCGAGGCCCTGCGGCAGCTCGCCTCGTCGGGGCTCGTGGAGATCCGGCCGCGCCGGGGCGTCGTCGTCGCGCGCCTGACGCCGCAGCGCATCGCCGACATGTTCGAGACGACCGCGGAGATCGAGGCGATGTGCGCGCGGCTCGCGACCTACCGGATGACACCCCTCGAACGCGGTGGGCTGATGGAGCTCCACGCGGACTCCGCCCGCGCCGTGTCGGAGGGCGACGTCGACGCCTACGACCGCTTCAACCGCACCTTCCACGAGGCGCTCTACACGGCGACCCACAACGGCTTCATGGCCGAACAGGCGCTGGCGATCCGGGAGCGTCTCGCCGCCTTCCGCCGGACGCAGCTGCGCCACGCCGACCGGATCCGCCGCTCCCACGAGGAGCACGGCGAGATCCTGACGGCGATCGCGGAGGGCGATGGCGAGATGGCCGCCCGGCGGATGCGGGCGCATATGCTCCGGGCAGCCGCCGCGCTGGGGCGCTACATCGCGGAGATTGGGTGAGGGCGGCGCAGGGCGGGCGTCCCACCGCTCGGGGTCTGGATTGAGGTGCCGAGATTTCGGCCACAGCGCCCCATGATCGGGGTGGCTGACTGGCCATTTGGATGGGCCGAACCGATTGAAGCAGGCCGCGGATCCCAGCCCGGGATCGTGTGCCCGACGTGTCCTCAGACCTGCCATTGCGGCATGAATTCCGTGCGGTACGCCGAAGGGGCGAATCCCCAGACCGGATCGAGCATCTTGCCGAGTGCCTCGCGGGACAGCTTCGCGATCCTGTCGCGAACGTCGACCGGCAGGTCCGGATGCCCGAGGATGTCGAGGCAGTTCGCCAGACAGGCGCGGTATTGGCCCGTGCAGTACGCGTTGACCGCGTACTCGTCCTGTAATCCGTATTGGTAGATCCACGGCTGGAGGAACAGGCCCTCGCTGGGCATGCGCGGCGGCAGCCCGGCCTCGGCGTAGTGAAAGCCTTCCACGAACTTGCGTAAGCGTCTGTAATACCGGCTGGCGCCGTGGCGCGCCTCCGCCCGTTCCGGGCAGATCGCGATCGCGCGGTTGTATAGGGCTCTGATCTTGTCCTCGGGCTCTCGGATGGCTTCCATGATGTAGGCGGCGCTGAGTAGGCTGATGTAGACCTCTTCATGCCAGAAGCCATACTCCGTACGCTGCAGATAATATTTTAGCGAATTCTCAAAGTCATTCGAATCTCGGTAGCTTTGAGCAAGATAAAATGTATAGCGTGCGATCAGGAACGGATCCTTCTCGGTCTTCAGCGCCGTCTCGAGGATGACAGCGTCGCGCTTGTACGTGTCCGGATCGCGATGCCGTGCACCGTCTTCCCCGCGGCGCATGGCCAGCGGCAGCGAGCTGCGGCTGGCCTTGACCTTACAGTCGAGGAACTCGTGAAGGACACCGCGATAATGCCACGGCAAGGCGTTGCTGACGATCTGTAGGCGCTGGTAGCGGGTGAAGCTGTCCACGATGGTGAGGTGGTAGGCCGAAGCTTCAAGCTTCGGCATCGTGAAGCCCGCTGGGATGGCCAACTCGTCGTCGGCGTCGATGATCAGCGAATAGTGTCCATGGGGACGCGCCAGGCGCAGCGCTTCGCTCCGGTTATAGGCGAAGTCGACCCATGGCCGTTCCACGAGCCTGCCCGGGATATCCGCCATCGCGGCACGGATGACATCCTGAGTTCCGTCGGTCGATCCGGTGTCGACGATGATCCAGTGATCGATGATCGGCCTGACTGAGTCGAGACATCGACCGATGACATGTGCCTCGTTCTTGACAATCATTGAAAGACAGATTGTCTGTGTAGACGATTTCATGCCGCGAAGACTCTCTGCTGCGAAACCGCACGGTTTCACATTTTAGCCTTTCGCCCCATAGCGTAGCACTGACAAATTTGCAAAGTTCAATCTTCGATCATTTATGCATCGTATGCGGCAGTGAGAGCAAAAGTACTGTTTATAATTGAATTAATACAAATCGTTGAAAGCAATAAATTTGTATCCTTGGCAAAGTTTAGCAGTGAAAACTGAATTTTAAACGTGCCTAACCGGCATCGCGGCATCCTGGGGATCGATAATGATGCGGGTCCAGATGGGCGGCGTCGATCAACGCCGCCGGCGCGTGCTGGAAATGTCAGGGGCACTGCGCGACGGATCGGCGACATCGCAGGTTGCTGCGAAACCGATCGGAGGTTCTAAAATTGAGACGCATCAGTTGAACCGCAGTCGGTCGGTTCGACACGCGGGATAGGCCGCTATGTTTGGGGGCTTGATGCGCGGCCCGGGATCGCATCATTCTTCCGAACCAAACACCCCGTCATGGCTGTTCGCGCGAAGAAGCCTTGCACGGCACAGGGTCACGATACCGACGCGTGTCTGACCGCCATCGAGACCGACGATGCGCAGCTGCGGCGGTTCCTCGGGTAGCGGGCGCAAAGGCTGGCTGCACCACCGCCTGCGCGACCCCATGGCGACGTTCCGCAGGGTCCAGCGCCGCTCAGCCGACACCGCAGGGCGCGTCGAGGGCGACGCGACCCTTGGGACGATGGGCGGCGGCGGAGGGGCCGGTTGCCCGCGCCGGGTCCGGGTCAGCCCATGGACCGCGTGGCGTCCCGTACGTGGCGCGTCGCCTGGTCGAGCCGCGTGCTCGCCTGGGCGATCGTGTCCATGCCGGCCGCGATGGCCGAGACCCCCCCGGAGGCGGTCTGCAGGCTGCCCGACATCTCGCGCGTCACCACCGATTGCTCTTCCACCGCCGACGCGATGGCGGACGAGACTGCATTCAGCGTGCCGATCGTGGCCCGGATGGCGCCGATGGCATCCACCGCCTCGCGGGTCGTCGATTGGGTGGCGGCGATCTGACCGCGAATCTGGTCGGTCGCGCGCCCGGTCTGCAGGGCCAGGGTCTTCACCTCGCTGGCGACCACCGCGAAACCGCGGCCAGCGTCGCCCGCGCGGGCCGCCTCGATCGTGGCGTTGAGCGCGAGCAGGTTGGTCTGGGCGGCGATCCCGGAGATCAGGCCGACGACGTCGCCGATCTGCGTCGCCTGCGCGCTCAGGCCGGCGACGATCTGACCGGTGCGCTGGGCCTGGTCCACGGCCTGACCGGCGATCCCGGCGGCATGGCTCACCTGCTCGCTGATCTCGTTCACGGAGAGCGACAGCTGCTCCGCCCCCGTGGCCATCGACCTGATATCGTGTGAGACCCGGCCGACCGTGTCGGCCGCCTCGCCGGTCTGGCGGCTCACATCCGCCACGGCGTCGCCGATCGCGTCGATCTCGTCGCCCACCGCCTTCTGCGCCTGCGCCCTTCGCTCGCGCTCGTCCACCTGCGCGGTGATGTCGGTGGCGAACTTGACGACGCGAACGGGTCGGCCATCCGCGTCGGTGATCGGATTGTAGGTCGCCTGGATCCAGACGGCCCGGCCACCCTTGCCCATCCGCTTGAACGCACCGGACTGGTATTCGCCGCGGGCGAGCGCCGCCCAAAACGCGCGATAGGCCTCTCCCGAACGCTCGGCCTCGCCGACGAACAGGCTGTGGTGGCGGCCGACGATCTCGTCGAGCCGATACCCCACCGCGTCCAGGAAGTTCTGGTTGGCGCTCAGGATCGTGCCATCGAGGGCGAAGGCGATCACCGCCTGCGAGCGGTGCAGCGCCGTGATCTGCCCTTCGAGATCCAGGGTCCGCAGCTTGTCGGCGGTGACGTCGGTGGCGAACTTGACGATCTTCGTCGGCTTGCCGGCCGGGTCGAGGACGGGATTGTAGGTCGCCTGGATCCAGACCTCGCGCCCCCCTTTGGCGATGCGCTTGTACTCGGCCGTCTGGAACTCGGCCCGCCGCAGCTTCTCCCAGAACTGACGATAGGCCTGACTGTCCCGCGCCGCCGGCTCCACGAACAGGCTGTGATGGCGGCCGCGGATCTCCTCGAGGGTGTAGCCCATGGCCGCCAGGAAGTTCGGGTTGGCATCCAGGATGGTGCCATCCAGTGCGAATTCGATCGTCGCCAGCGAGCGGCTCAAGGCTGCAAGTTTGGCGTGCTGATCCCGCCGGCCGTGCAGGCGCGCGAACATCGATGTCTCCACATGTCGGGCGGATGCGCGCGCCGGACAGGCGCGTTCGTCCGAGGGGCAGGGCTTTCGGTGACCGTTAAAACGCAACCTAAGATACTTTATTGATTGCGTTTGCGGCCCTTATTTCGCATTCCTGTATGATGTGCTTCTTATTTCTTAGGGGTTAAGATAGCACTTTGCTCAACAAATATTGATCTGTCCTGTACGCGAGTTGAGCTCGCATGAATTCACCTGGAGATTGTATCGATCTAGCCCCTCCGTCATCCCACCGACCGTCTGTCATCGACGGTGGGCGGATCCCGCGCGGCCTCGACGCCCGTTGACTCACGCAGACCGGCCGATCGCCGCCTTGATCCGTGAGCAGGCCGTCGGTTCCCGCGTTCGCCTGTGCGAAGACCGGGGTAGGATCGCGACGATCCGGGCGTCGACCACCCCCAGTGAGTCGTCGCCGCCCATAGGGCCGCCGGCAACGGCTCCGGGCTTGCCTCTCAATACCCTCGCTTCTACCCGGCGCGCACACGGACCCTTGACCGGGCCCGCGGGCCGGCACGCATAGTGCGTGGCCGGGTCCCCCGGTGCCCAGGTGATGAGCGCGCATGGACCTCACCGCCGTCGAGACCGTCCTTCGGCCCCGCAGCCGTTCCGAATTACCGGCCTGGCAGGCTGGCGACGCCTGTCTGGCGGGGGGAACGTGGCTGTTCTCCGAGCCGCAGCCCGGCACGCGGCGCCTCGTCGACCTCGCCGGCCTCGGATGGCCGCCATACGCGCTCGGCCCGGACGGCCTGATGCTCGCGGCGACCTGTACCATCGCGCAGCTCGATCGCCTCGATCTGCCGCCTTCATGGGTCGCGGCGCCGCTGGTCCGGCAATGCTGCCGCGCCCTGCTCGGCTCGTTCAAAATCTGGAACACCGCCACGGTCGGCGGCAATCTCTGCCTGGCCCTTCCAGCCGGCCCGATGATCGCCCTGGCAACGGCGCTGGAGGCCAATTGCGCGATCTGGTCCGCCGACGGTGCGGAGCGGTCTCTATCCGCCACCGATTTCGTCCTCGATCCCGGGCGCAACGCCCTGCGCCCGGGCGAGATCCTGCGCAGCCTGTCGATCCCGGCGGCCGCGCTGACCCGGCGGACGGCGTTCCGGCGCATCAGCCTCAGCCCCAACGGCCGGTCCGGCGCGTTGCTGATCGGGACCCGGGACGCGTGGGGCGGCTTCGCGCTCACCGTCACGGCCTCGGTGCGGCGCCCCCTGCGCCTCACCTTCGACGCTCTGCCCGACAGGGGGGCCCTGATGGAGGTCCTCGACGAGGCGATCCCCGAGACCCTCTACCACGACGACGTTCACGGCCGACCCGACTGGCGCCGACACGTCACCCGGCACCTCGCCGAGGAGATCCGCGAGGCCCTGTCGAAGGAGGCCGGCCGATGCGGCTGACGGTCAACGGCGCCCCGCACGAGGGAGAGGCGCGGCCGGGCCAGTGCCTGCGCACGTTCCTGCGCGAGGCCGGCTGGTTCGGCGTCAAGAAGGGCTGCGACGCGGGGGATTGCGGCGCCTGCACGATCCATCTCGACGGCGAGCCGGTGCACAGCTGCCTGATCCCGGCCTTCCGCGCCGAGGGGCGTTGCGTGACCACCATCGAGGGGCTTGCCGGCCCCTGCCGCACGGACGGCCCGGAACCCCGCGATTTTCATCCGATGCAGGCCGCCTTCCTGGCCGCGCAGGGCTTCCAGTGCGGCTTCTGCACGCCGGGCATGATCATGACGGCCGCCGCCCTCGATCAGGGCCAGCGGCGTGATCTCGGTGCAGCCCTGAAGGGCAATCTCTGCCGCTGCACCGGCTACCGGGCGATCCGCGACGCCATCGCGGGGATCGCCCATACGGAGGGTGGAGCCGGCGACCCGGTGGGCCGGAACCTGCGCGCTCCGGAGGCGCCCCTGGTGGTGTCCGGACGGGCGCGCTTCACCCTCGACAGGGCGGCCCCCGACGCGCTCCACCTGAAGGTCCTGCGCTCGCCGCACGCCCATGCCCGCATCGCGGCGATCGACACCGCGGCCGCGGAGGCGATCCCCGGCGTCGTGGCGATCCTCACCCACGCGGACGCGCCGCCGGGCCGCTTCTCCACCGGGCGCCATCAGGATCCCCGGGACGACGCCGCCGACACACGGGTGCTCGACCCGATCCTGCGTTTCGTCGGCCAACGGGTCGCCGCCGTGATCGCGGAGACGGAAGCGGCCGCCGAGGCCGGTTGCGGGGCCTTGCGGGTCACCTACGAGATCCGCCAGGCATTGCTCGATCCGGACCGCGCCCTCGAACCCGGCGCCCCGCCTGTCCACGACCCGGGCGACCGCCCTGGCGCGGACGCGCCGCCGCTCGCGTGCCACCCGAATCTCGCCGCCGAGGTCCGCGGCGAGGTCGGCGACGTGGCGGCGGGTTTCGCGGCGGCCGATATTGTCTACGCGGAGACGTTCCGATCGCAGCGGGTCCAGCACGCGGCCCTCGAGACCCATGGCTGCATCGGCTGGCGCGGGGCGGACGGCCGGCTGACGCTGCGCACGAGCAGCCAGGTGCCGTTCCTGACCCGGGACGCGCTCTGCGACCTGTTCGGCCTGGAGCGGGCGGCCGTGCGCGTCGTCTGCGGCCGGGTCGGCGGCGGCTTCGGCGGCAAGCAGGAGATGCTCACGGAGGATCTCGTCACCCTGGCGGTGCTGCGCACCGGCCGGCCGGTGCGCTGGGAACTGACCCGCCAGGAGCAGTTCGCCGCGACCACGACGCGTCACCCGATGCGGGTCGCCGTCACGGTCGGCGCCCGCCGGGACGGGACGCTCACGGCGATCAGCCTCGACGTCCTGTCCGACACCGGGGCCTATGGCAATCATGCGGGCGGCGTGATCCACCACGGCTGCAACGAGGTGCTCGCCGCCTATGCCTGCCCGAACAAGCGGGTTGCGGGTCGGGCGGTCTACACCAACACGGTCCCGGCCGGGGCCTTCCGGGGCTACGGCCTGAGCCAGACCATCTTCGCCGTCGAGTCCGCCCTGGACGAGGTCGCCCGGCGCCTCGGGCTCGATCCGTTCGCCCTGCGCCGCCGCAACGCCGTGAGGCCGGGCGACGCGCTGGTATCGAACAGCCTCGAGCCCCACGACGTGGTGTTCGGCAGCTACGGCCTCGACCAGTGCCTGACCCTGGTGGAGGAGGCGCTGCAGGCCGATCCGGGGCCGGACCCGGAGCCCGGCTGGCGGAGCGGCACCGGGATGGCGATGGCGATGATCGACACGATCCCGCCCCGGGGCCATCACGCCGAGGCGCGGGTGAGCCTGGAGGCGGACGGGTGCTACACCGTCCGGGTCGGCACCGCCGAGTTCGGCAATGGCACCAGCACGGTGCATCGTCAGATCGCGGCGTCCGCGCTGGGCGCCGATCCCGCGCAGGTGCGCATCCTCGGCGCGGATACCGACGCGGTCGGCCACGATACCGGCGCCTACGGCAGCACCGGCACCGTGGTGGCGGGCCTGGCGACCTTGCGCGCCGCCGAGGCCCTTGCCGAGCGAATCCGGGCCCGGGCTGCGGCGCTGTCCGGCGCGGAACCGGAATCCTGCCGCCTCGCCGGCGATGCGGTGGAGACGCCCAGCGGCCCGCGCGCGCTCGCCGCCCTCGGGCCGCTGGCGGCGGAGGGCCGCGCCGACGGCAGCCCGCGCTCGGTGTCGTTCAACGTCCAGGCCTTCCGGGTGGCGGTCCACCCGGTGACCGGCGAGATCCGCATCCTCCGAAGCGTCCACGCCGCCGATGCCGGGCGGGTGATCAACCCGTTGCAGTGCCGCGGCCAAGTCGAGGGCGGCGTCGCGCAGGCGATCGGCGCCGCGCTCTACGAGGATTTTCGGATCGACGGCGCGGGCCGCGTGATCACGCAGGCGTTCCGCGACTACCACATCCCCGCCTGCGCCGACGTCCCGGACACGCAGGTCGTGTTCGCCGACAGCCATGACAGCGTCGGTCCGCTCGGGGCCAAATCGATGAGCGAATCGCCCTACAATCCGGTCGCGGCCGCCCTGGGCAACGCCATCCGCGACGCCACCGGGGCGCGCCTGACCGCGACGCCCTTCGCGGCCGACAGGATCTACCGGGCCGTGGCGGCCGGGCGGGGCGGGGACGCGGCAGCGCCCTGAAGCGCGGCGCGCCCCCGGCGGGCGGGTAGCGCCGCCGGCCGGAGCGTACTGTCCAGTTCGCCGCGCCCGGCATCACCGTGCGCGTCAGGCGGCGACGTCCTTCGGCGCGCTCCGGGCCGGGACCGGGAGGGTGATGGTGAAGCAGGCGCCGCTGCGGTCGCGCCGGTTCGCGGCCGTGACCGTGCCACCCATCGCTTCGACGAAGCCGCGGGAGATCGCCAGACCCAGGCCGGTCCCGGCCCGGACCCGGTCGCCCTTGCGGGCCCGGTAGAACTTGTCGAACACCCGCTCGAGGTCGGCATCCGGCAGGCCGTCGCCCTCGTCCAGAACCGCGATGCGCAGCTCGGCCCCCCCGCGCAGCGCCCGGATCGTCACGGTCGAGCCCTCAGGGGCATACTTGGCCGCGTTGTCGAGGAGGTTGACCAGGACCTGCTCGAACAGCACCGGATCGAGCGCCAGGGCCGGCAGGTCGGGGGCAATGTCCACGGTGACGCGATGGCCGGCCAGGATCGTCTGCGTCCGCCGCAGGGCGGTATCGACCGTCTCGCCGATGTCCTGCGCCGACAGATTCGGCGCCACCGCCCCGGCCTCGAGGCGGGTCATATCGAGCAGGTTGGCGATGAAGCGGTTGAGCCGCTCCGCCTCCTCGATGATCGTGCCGAGCAGCTCCGCCTTCGCCTCGGGCGGCAGGGCGGCGTCGAGGTCGCGCAGCGTGCTCGCCGCCCCCAGGACCGAGGCCAGCGGTGTGCGCAGGTCGTGGCTGATGGAGGTGAGCAGCGCCTGGCGCAGCCGGTCGGTCTCGGCGGCGCGCTCGGCGCGGTCGAGATCCTCCACGAGCCGCACGCGTTCGATGGCGAGCGCACCCATGTCGGCCAGGGCATCGAGCAGGCGTCGGGCCTCGGGCGTCAGGATCGGTCCGGTCCCGTCTGCATCGAGGCCGATCACCCCGATCGTGCCGCGCCCGGTGCGCATCGGCAGGAACAGGCGCTTGGCCCCCGGCAGGGTGTCGGCACCGCGGCCGGCGGGCCGGTCGTTGTCGAAGGCCCACTGGGCCGCCGCGACGTCGGCCGCGTCGAGCCGGTCCTCCGGCGGGTAGCCGGCATGGACCGTGACGGCCTTGCCGTCGGGCAGGAGGAGGACGACGCGGACCCTGAGCATCGCCGCCACCTGGGCGCAGGTGGCCCAGAGCACGTCGTCGAGCGTCCCGCAGGCGGCAAGCTTCCGGGAGAAGCCGAACAGGCGCTCCGTCGCCCGGGCGCGGCCCTGGCTGACCATCGCGATCCGCCGGGTCCGGGCGGCGAGGTTCGAGACCAGGACCGCCACCAGGGTGAAGAGTAGGAAGGCCGCGACGTTGGTCGGGTCGGCGATCGTGAACGTGTAGACCGGCGGAAGGAAGAAGAAGTTGTAGGCCAGCGAGGCCGCCAGGACGGCCGCCAGGGCCGGCCCGAGGCCCGACCGCACCGCCACGACGGCGGTCAACAGGAACAGGTCGGCATTCTCCACGCCCGCATAGGGCTGTGCCAGGAGCGCGGCGCCGAGTCCGACCGCGATGGCGACGATCGCGATGCCGTAGGGCCGGACGGCGAAGCCGGTCCGCGGCGCCGCCGCCGTGACGGTGCGGAGGGGCTGTCTCTCATCCGGAACGGCCTCCCCGGGCACCACATGCACGCTGATATTGCCGCTGCGGCGCACGAGGTCGTGCACCACCGAGCCGTTGACGAGCTCGAATAGCCACGACCGGTTCGCCTTGCCCACGACGATGTGGTTCACGTTCGCCGAGCGGGCGTAGTCGATCACGTCGTCGGCCAGGCGCCGGCCGCCGGGCAGGGTCACGGCGTCCCCCCCGAGCCGGTCGGCCAAGCGCAGGGCCTCGGCGATCCGGTCACGCTCCGCCTCCCGCAGGGACGCCGCGCGGGCGCCCTCGATCGACAGCGCCGTCCACGGGGCGTGCAGGCGGTCGGCAAGGCGCTTGGCGTAGCGCACGAGGCCGGCCGAGCGGGGGTCCTCGTTCACGCAGACCAGCACCCGCTCGCCCGCCGCCCAGGGCCCGGCGATGGCGTTGGCCCGCATGTGGCCGAGGAGTTCGTCGTCGACCCGGTCCGCCGTGCGACGCAGCGCCAGTTCCCGCAGGGCGGTCAGGTTGCCGCGCGAGAAGTAATGCTTCAGGGCGCGCTCGGCATTCGTCGGGACGTAGACCTTGCCGTCCTTCAGGCGCTGGATCAGGTCGTCCGGGTTGAGGTCGACCACCTCAATATCGTCCGCCCGGTCGAGGATGCCGTCCGGGACGGTCTCGCGCACGCGGATGCGGGTGATCTGCGCCACGACGTCGTTGAGGCTGTCGACGTGCTGGATGTTGAGCGTGGTGTAGACGTCGATGCCGGCGTCGAGCAGTTCCTCGACATCCTGATAACGCTTCGGGTGGCGCGAGCCCGGCGCGTTGGTGTGGGCGAGTTCGTCGACCAGCGCCAGGGCCGGCCGGCGGGCGAGCAGGGCGTCGAGGTCCATCTCCTCCAGCACGGCGCCGTGATAGGGCACCGCCCGGCGGGGGATCACCGCGAACCCGTCGAGCAGGGCCTCAGTCTCGGCCCGGCCATGGGTCTCAACGACCCCGATGACCACGTCGGTCCCGGCCTTCAGCCGGGCCCGCCCGATGGTCAGCATCTCGTAGGTCTTGCCGATGCCGGGGGCGGCCCCGAGGAACACCTTGAGCCGGCCGAGCGTCCGTTCTTCCCGGCGCGCCGCTTCGAGCAGGGCGTCGGGGGAGGGGCGGTTCGGGTCGCGGCCGGTCTCAGGCATGATCCCCCTATACGCCGCTCAGCGGCGGACGAGATCCTCGAGGGCGAGGTTCAGTGCCAGGACGTTGACGCGCGGCTCGCCGAGGAGCCCGAGGGTGCGGCCCTCGACGTGGGACGCGACGAGTTCGCGCAGCCTGTCCTCCGGCAGGTTCCGGGCCTTGGCGATGCGGGGAATCTGGAAGTCGGCGGCCTGCGGCGAGATCTCCGGATCGAGGCCGGACCCGCTGGTGGTGACGAGATCGACCGGCACCGGGGTGGCCGCGTTCTCCGCCTTCAGGGTGTCGAGGTCGCCCTTGACCCGCTCGGCCAGCGCGGCACTGGTCGGGCCGAGGTTCGAACTCGAGGAGTTCGCCGCGTTGTAGGGCGCCGGCACCGTCTTCGAGGCGTCGGCCGGGTCGGGTGCTGTCGTAGCCGAGGGCCGCCCGTGGAAATAGCCGGCGCCCGCGAAGGTCTGCCCGATCAGGCGGGAGCCGACGATCGTGCCGTCGCGCTCGATCAGGCTGCCGGCGGCTTTGGCCGGGAAGATGACCCCAGCGAGGCCGGTCATGGCGAGGGGGTAGGCGAGCCCGGTGACCACCGTGAGCGCGGTGAGGAGGACCAGGGCGGGGCGGATCTGTTTGAGCATGGCGGGTCTCCCAGGGACCGGTTCAAGCGAGGCGCAGGGCGGTAACGGCGAGGTCGATGGCCTTGATGCCGATGAAGGGCACGATCACGCCGCCGAGCCCGTAGATCAGGAGGTTGCGGCGCAGAAGCGCGGCCGCGCCCACGGCCCGGTAGGTCACGCCGCGGAGCGCCAGCGGGATCAGGGCCACGATGATCAGCGCGTTGAAGATGATCGCCGACAGGATCGCGCTCTGCGGCGAGGCGAGATGCATGACGTTCAGCGCCTGCAGCTGCGGGTAGAGCGTCAGGAACATCGCCGGGATGATGGCGAAGTATTTGGCCACGTCGTTGGCGATCGAGAAGGTCGTCAGCGCGCCGCGGGTCATCAGCAACTGCTTGCCGATGCCGACGATCTCGATGAGCTTGGTGGGATCGCTGTCGAGGTCGACCATGTTGCCGGCCTCGCGGGCCGCCACCGTACCGGTGTTCATGGCGACGCCGACATCGGCCTGGGCCAGCGCCGGGGCGTCGTTGGTGCCGTCGCCGCACATGGCGACGAGCTTGCCCTCGGCCTGCTCCTTGCGGATCAGCGCCAGCTTGTCCTCGGGTGTGGCCTGGGCGAGGAAGTCGTCGACGCCGGCTTCCGCCGCGATGGCCGCCGCGGTCATCGGGTTGTCGCCGGTGATCATCACCGTGCGGATGCCCATCCGCCGCAGCTCCGCGAAGCGCTCGCGGATGCCACCCTTCACGATGTCCTTCAGGTAGACGATTCCGAGCAACCGGCTGTCGCGGGCGACGGCCAGGGGCGTGCCGCCGGCCTTGGCGATCGTTTCCGCGATGGCGCGGATCTCGCCGACCACGCGTGATTCCGGATCGGGCTGGAAGGCGAGGGCGGCGTTCGAGCCCCGGCTCGCCATGGGCTGCGCGGCGAGCGAGGCGATCACGGCCTCCACGGCGCCTTTGCGGATCGAGGCCCCGTTGAGATCCACGCCGGACATCCGCGACTGCGCGGTGAACGGCACGAAGGTGGCGTTAAGCCCGGCCATGTCGCGGGCGCGGATGCCATACGTCTCCTTGGCGAGGACCACGATGGAGCGGCCCTCGGGGGTCTCGTCCGCCAGGGAGGCGAGTTGCGCCGCGTCGGCCAGTTCCTGCTCCGAGACCCCGGAGACCGGGCGGAACTCGGTCGCCTGCCGGTTGCCCAGGGTGATCGTGCCGGTCTTGTCGAGGAGCAGCGTGTCGACGTCGCCCGCCGCCTCGACGGCCCGGCCCGACATGGCGAGCACGTTGAAGCGCACCAGCCGGTCCATGCCGGCGATGCCGATGGCCGAGAGCAGGGCACCGATGGTGGTCGGGATCAGGGTGACGAACAGGGCGACCTGCACGATCACCGGGATCGCGCCACCCGCATAGCTGGCGAAGCTCGGGATCGAGGCCACCGCGAAGACGAACACGAGGGTCAGCCCGGCGAGCAGGATGTTGAGGGCGATCTCGTTCGGGGTCTTCTGCCGGGAGGCACCCTCGACCAGGGCGATCATCCGGTCGACGAAGGTCGAGCCCGCGGCCGCGGTGATGCGGACCTTGATCTGGTCGGAGAGCACCTGCGTGCCGCCGGTCACGGCGGAGCGGTCGCCGCCGGATTCGCGGATCACCGGGGCCGATTCGCCGGTGATGGCGGCCTCGTTCACCGAGGCGACGCCCTCGATCACCTCGCCGTCGGAGGGGATCAGATCGCCGGCCTCGACCAGGACGACGTCGCCGACCTTGAGGGTCGTGCCGGGCACCGTCTCGTAGCCCCCGCCCGGCCCCTTGAGGCGCTTGGCGGTCATCTCGGTGCGGGTGCGCCGCAGGCTGTCGGCCTGGGCCTTGCCGCGGCCCTCGGCGAGCGCCTCGGCAAAGTTGGCGAAGATCAGGGTGAACCACAACCAGAGGATGATCTGGCCGGAGAAGGCGAGGTCGTTGCCCCCGGTGACGAGGTCGCGGGCGAACAGCACGGTGGTCAGCGCCGCCACGACCTCCACCACGAACATGACCGGGTTGCGGATCATGGCGCGGGGATCGAGCTTCCTGACCGAGCCGAGGAGGGCCGGCCCGACCAGGGCGGCGCTGAACAGGGATGACGTCTGACGAGACATGGATGATGTCCGAAGCGGTGAGGGAGCCCGGCGCGGCGCGCCGGGCGCTGTCTTGGTCAGGGAACGAGGGTGCCGGTGGTCAGCGCGATCGCGGCCAGGAGGGCGAACCCGCCGAGCAGCACGACGCCGAGGAGCGCCAGCACCAGGTCCGAAGTCCGCACCGGCGGTGCGCGCCCGGGCCGCTGCGGTTGCCGGTGCAGCACGAGGTGGTGGCGCGGCATGCGCCGGGACGGGAGGGCGCGCGGCATCTCAGCCCCCCGTCGCGAAGGTCTGGCCGGCCGCGCCCGCGAGGTGCTCGACCACGGGGCCGAGCGCCAGGGACGGGAAGAACGTCAGGCCGCCGATGATCAGGATCACGCCGACGAGGAGACCGACGAACAGGCCGCCATGGGTCGGGAACGTGCCCGCCGAGGCCGGGACCGTCTTCTTGGCGGCGAGCGAGCCCGCGATGGCCAGAACCGGGATCTTCACGAAGAACCGACCCACCAGCATCCCGATGGCCAAGGTGCTGTTGTAGAACAGCGTGTTGGCGGACAGACCGCCGAAGGCCGAGCCGTTATTGGCCGCCGCCGACGTGTAGGCGTAGAGGATCTCCGAGAAGCCGTGCGGGCCGGCATTGGCCGGGCCGGCGAGCCCGGCCGGCAGCACGGTCGCCAGCGCGGTGAAGCCCAGCATCATCAGGGGCAGGCACAGGATGCCGAGCATGGCCATCTTCACCTCCTTGGCCTCGATCTTCTTGCCGAGGTATTCGGGGGTGCGGCCAACCATCAGGCCCGCCACGAAGATCGCCACGATCACGAAGATCAGCATGCCGTAGAGGCCGGCGCCGACGCCGCCGATGATGATCTCGCCGAGCTGCATATTGATGAGCGGGATCAGGCCGCCCAGCGCCGTGAACGAATCGTGCATGGCGTTGACGGCGCCGCAGGAGGCCGCGGTTGTGATCACCGCGAACAGCGCCGAGGCCGCGATGCCGAAGCGCGTCTCCTTGCCCTCCATGTTGCCGCCGGTGAGACCCAGGCCGTTGAGGACCGAGCTGCCGTTGGCTTCGGCCCAGTAGGTGACCCACACGCCAGCCAGGAACAGCACGCCCATGGCGCCCAGGATCGCCCAGCCCTGGCGCTCGTCGCCGACCATCCGGCCGAAGACGTTGGTGAGCGCGGCGCCGATCACGAAGATCGAGACCATCTGGACGAAGTTCGACAGGGCGGTGGGGTTCTCGAACGGGTGCGCGGCGTTGGCGTTGAAGAACCCGCCGCCGTTGGTGCCGAGCATCTTGATCGCCACCTGGCTGGCCACCGGCCCCAGCGCGATGGTCTGGTGCGCACCCTCCAGCGTCGTCGCATCAGCGTAGGCGCTGAACGTCTGCGGCATGCCCTGCCAGACCAGGAACAGCGTGTAGGGCACGCAGATCGGCAGCAGCACGTAGAGGGTCGCCCGGGTGACATCGACCCAGAACGAGCCGATCGTGCCGGTGGAGGCCCGGGCGAAGCCCCGGATCAGCGCCACCGCCACCGCGATGCCGGTGGCCGCCGACAGGAAGTTCTGGTGCGTCAGCCCGACCATTTGGGACAGGTACGAGAGCGTGGTCTCGCCGCCGTAGGACTGCCAGTTGGTGTTGGTGATGAAGCTGGTCGCGGTGTTGAACGCGAGGTCCGGCGCCACCGCGGCCTGATCGGCCGGGTTGAGCGGCAGGACCGCCTGCAGGCGCAGGATCGCGTAGAGGACGGCGAAGCCCAGCACGTGGAACAGGATGACCGCGCCCGTATAGGCGAGCCAGTGCTGCTCCTGCCGGGCGTCGATGCCCGACACACGGTAGAGCCCGCGCTCGACGGGGCCGAGCACGGGCGAGAGGAGGGTGCGCTCTCCCGTGAAGACGCGGGTCATGTACGACCCGAGGGGCTTCACGAGCGCCAGCACGACCGCGCAGTAGAGCGCGATCTGGATCCAGCCGTTGAGGGTCATGGGAGGAGGTCCACGAGGGCCGCTCAGAACCGCTCGGGGCGGACGAGGGCGTAGGTGAGGTAGACGAGGAGCCCGGCCGTCACGAGGGCGCCGAGGGCGAGGTCGAAGGTCATGACGGGCCCCTCAGAGGCGTTCGCAGAGGACGGCGTAGCCCTCGGCGAGGCCGAAGAAGGCGAGCGCCCCGGCGATGAAGACGATGTCGAGCATGGCGATCCGCTCCGGTTCGGCGGACCGGCCGCGGAAGCGCCGCGCCCGGCCTTGGCCAGGCGGTATTGTGGCCGGAAACCGCATTAGGGTTCGAGCGCGGGCCAGGGCCCTCCGCATAAGGGCCGTGTTAGGATCGGCTGCCTGCGGCGGTCCGCGCGATCCCGGCCCGCATCCCGCCCCTGCAAGGACCTCGACGATCATGCGCCCCGTCCATACCGAGCGTCATCTCATCGACCGGATTGGCTGGCTGCGCGCCGCCGTCCTCGGGGCCAATGACGGCCTCGTCTCCACCGCCAGCCTGATCGTCGGGGTCGCCGCCTCCGCCGCCAATCCCAGCGAGATCCTGGTCGCGGGATCCGCCGGGCTTGTGGCCGGCGCCATGTCCATGGCCGCCGGCGAGTACGTCTCGGTGAGTTCGCAGGCCGATACCGAACGGGCCGACCTCGACCGGGAGCGCGGCGAGCTTGCGGCCGATCCGGCGGCGGAGCGAGAGGAACTCGCCCGGATCTACATCGATCGGGGCCTCGACCCGGCGCTGGCCCGGCAGGTCGCTGATCAGCTCATGGCCAAGGACGCGCTCGGCGCCCATGCCCGTGACGAGCTCGGCATCTCGGAAGTCACGACGGCGCGCCCGGTTCAGGCGGCGCTGACCTCGGCGGCGACTTTCTCAGCCGGCGCGGCCCTGCCGCTGCTGGTGGCGGCGCTCGCCCCCGGAGCGTCAGCGGCCTACAGGGTGTCGGCCGCCTCGCTGGTGTTCCTGGCTGTCCTCGGCGCCCTGGGCGCCAAGGCGGGCGGCGCCCCCCTGGTCCGGGCCACGGCCCGCGTGACCTTCTGGGGGGCGCTCGCCATGGCGGTCACCGCGGGGATCGGCAGCCTCGTCGGCAAGGCCGTCTGACGCGGACAAACCGCGTCAGCGTGCGGTGCCGGCCCCGGTCGATCCGGTTACATCGCCCTGGCTCGGCTTGATCGCCCAGAGTTCCGTCGGAAGGCTGATCGGTGCGCCGGGCTTGTAGTCCGCGGAATCCTGGATGTGCGACGTCGTCACGTAGACCGTGCCGTCCGGCCCCTCGCTGAACGTGTCCGGCCACCGCAGCTGCGGATCCTGGACCAGCGTCGTCAGGCCCGCTCCGGTACGGGAGAGGTCGCGGACCTTCACGGCGTTGTCCTGCGGCGACGTCACGTACATCCGGCCGTCCTTGCGGGAGATCATCAGGCCGTCGGCGGGGCCGTTCTCACCGACGGTGACGATCTTGCCGCTTAGCGTCCGGTCGCTGAGCGACTCGGGCACGAAGGACGCGGTCGCCCAGCCGGTGAGCGCATCGGTCGGCAGGCTGTAGAGCGTCTTGCCCTTGATCGCCTGCCAGTACAGCGTCTTGCCGTCCGGCGAGAGGGCAATGCCGTCCGCCGCGAAGTCGACGCCGCGCCCGTCCGGGCGGCGCAGGGGCTTGCCGTCGTACTGCACGGTCACGCTCGTGTCCGGCATCGTCGAGGCGTGGCCCGAGAGCAGGCGCTTGGCCGATCCGCTGTCGAGATCGACTACGATCAGCGCGCCCTCGGCGCCGGAATCGGTGAGGTAGGCGGTCTTCCCGTCCGGCGCGATGCGCACGTCGTTGATGTAGGACGCCTGCAGCACGGTGCTGCTGTCGAACCGGATGGTCTTCACGACCTGGTTGGTTTTCAGATCGATCCCGACGAGCTTCGGCCCGTCCTTGATCACGTGGGCCATCGCGGGGGCCGCGGCATCGACCACCCAGAGGCGGTCCTGCTGGTCGGCGACGACGCTCTGCACGCAGACGAAATGGGTCTTCGGATCGACCGTGTCGGCCTTCGCGTTGCGCCAGCTGTTCCACCCGGCATCCGGGAAGGGCACCGGCTTGCCGTCCTTCAACTCGGCCACGGAGACGGGGGCGTCCTCGCTCCAGCGGGGAAAGTTGACGAACATGCGCCCGTCCCGGCTCACGGTGATGCCGGTGACCTGATGCTCGAAGCTCGCGATCTTGGTGAGCGGCGCTTGCCCGGCGGCAGACCCCTGCCCGGGGGTCCGATCCTGGGCCGAGGCGAGCGTCGGCAGACTGGCCACGCCGGACATCAGCGAGAGGGCGAGTCCGAAACGGATGCCGGCGGAAGACGTCATTGTGCACACTCCTGGGATTCGGCGGGGCAACGCGTCAGCGGGCGCGGGGGTCCCGGGAGCTATCGGCTGTGCCGTCCGCGGCCGCCTCTCGGGCGCGGTCAGCCGCGTGAACACTAGCGACCATTAATTGTGCGTGCCGAAGCCGGCCCCCGGCTGTGGCGCCGAGCCGTCACCGTCGCTCCGAGCGGCTACCAGTGGTCAGTCGTGAACCCACATGTGTCGCAATTCAGGCAGGTGCCGTTCCGGACCAGCGTGAAGTTCGCACATTCCGGGCAAAGCTCGCCAACATGGTTTGCTAATTTCGATCGGCGCCGCTTATCAGCTATATATTCAGCGCGCCTTTGAGCGCAATCCATTGGAACGTTGAATAAGTATTCGATTTCGTCTGCCGATACTACCCCTCGAAGCATCGGCTCCGGAGTCAAAAAGACGTCTGCAAAATCATTTGCCTGCGGCTCAGTTCTCTCTTCTCGCTCAACTGCTCTTAGGATTGAGTCGTCAGATTCTGTGAATGCCATCTTGTCATGAGAATGCATCAAGACATGACCAAGCTCGTGAGCCAAAACAAACCTGGCCTGCGCAAGATTTTGTTCGGCAGCGCGCCATATATCGCGTCTCACGCTCAAAATCGTGTCATGGCCAAGCGAAGCTTTGACGAACGCTTCGATGCCGTTTTCATACTCTTCATGTAAATTTAAAACTAGCTTTATGTTAGATTTTTTAAATTGGAAATTTTTGATGAAGTCAGCAATATTTGGGTTAAGCTGATGCTCTATATCACCAAACTTTCGAGCCTTCGCCGCGATTTGTTCAATCGTGGCGAAGGCTCTGAATTTTGCTCGTCTATCACTAAACAAGCGGCAGTCCTAAATTTAAGAGCAACCGGTAGTACTACCGCACGTATCGCACTTCAAGCAAGTTCCATTCCGAACCAGAGTAAAGTTAGCGCATTCGGGGCAAGATTCGCCGACATATCCTTTCAACCTTGCCTCGGCCCGACGCGAAGCAACTGAATTAGGGGCCTCCTGACCGGGCGGAGAGAAACCAAAGCTAACCTCCTCAACCTTTGAGGCCTCTAGCTCCGCCTTCAGCGCCGTGCTGCCGCGGATCGCGTGGACCGTGCCGCCGGCCGGCGTCGTCTGGCCGGCGCTCGCCGCCCCGACGCCGAGGCTCGCCCCGGCCGGGCCGCCCTGGATCAGGGTAAGCCGGTCGGCCGAGCCCCGGAGCAGGCCCCGGGAGACGACCGAGGACGCCGGGGCGGGCTTGGGACCCTCGCGGGTCGTGTCGCCGCTCTCGCCGCCGCCGATCACCGTCCCGCCGATCTCGGAGGGGCTGACATGGGCGAGGTCGGCGCGGCCGAGATACGACACCGCCAGCTCCCGGAACACGTAGTCGAGGAGTGAGGTGGCGTTCTTGATCGCGTCGTTGCCCTGCACGAAGCCCGCCGGCTCGAACCGCGTGAAGGTGAAGGCCTCCACGTACTCCTCCAGCGGCACGCCGTACTGGAGCCCGAGCGAGATCGCGATGGCGAAGTTGTTCATCAGGCTTCGGAAGGTCGCGCCCTCCTTGTGCATGTCGATGAAGATCTCGCCGAGGCGCCCGTCGTCGTACTCGCCGGTGCGCAGATAGACCTTGTGGCCGCCGACCACCGCCTTCTGGGTGTAGCCCTTGCGCCGGGTCGGGAGCTTCTCACGGGAACGGATCCGTTCCACCCGCTCGATCACCCGCTCGACGATCTTCTCCGCGACCTGGGCGGCCCGGGCCGCGGCCGGCGCCTGCAGCACGGCCTCCAGGGCGTCGTCGGCCTCGTCGTCCTCGTCGACGATCAGGGCCGAGTTCAGCGGCTGCGACAGCTTCGAGCCGTCGCGGTAGAGGGCGTTCGCCTTGAGGGCGAGGCGCCAGGACAGCAGGTAGGCCGCCTTGCAATCCTCCACCGTGGCGTCGTTGGGCATGTTGATGGTCTTGGAGATCGCCCCCGAGATGAAGGGCTGCGCCGCCGCCATCATGTGGATGTGGCTCTCCACCGAGAGGTAGCGCTTGCCGATCCGGCCGCACGGGTTGGCGCAGTCGAACACCGCGTAATGCTCGAGCTTGAGGAAGGGCGCGCCCTCCAGCGTCATCGCCCCGCAGATATGGGTGTTGGCGACTTCGATGTCCTTTTTCGTGAAGCCGAGGAACGGCAGCAGCTCGAAAGTCGGGTCCGCGAGCTTCTCCGCCGGCACGTTGAGGATCTGGGTGAGGAAGTCGTCGCCGAGCGTCCAGCGGTTGAACACGAACTTGATGTCGAAGGCCGACTTCAGCCCCTTCTCCACCGCGGCGATCTTGTCGTCGGGGAACCCTTTGGCGCGCAGGGTCGTCGGGTTGATCGCCGGCGCCTGGCCCATCGAGCCGTGGCCGACCGCGTAGGCTTCGATCTCGGCGATCTCGGATTCCCGGTAGCCGAGCGACCGCAGGGCGTCGGGCGCCGCCTGGTTGATGATCTTGAAGTAGCCGCCGCCGGCGAGCTTCTTGAACTTCACCAGGGCGAAGTCGGGCTCGATCCCGGTCGTGTCGCAATCCATCACCAGCCCGATCGTGCCGGTCGGCGCGATCACGGTGGCCTGGGCGTTGCGGTAACCGTGCGCCTCGCCGAGCCTCAGCGCCTTGTCCCAGGCCGCCCGGGCATGGTCGCCCAGATCCGCCTGCGGGATGTTGGCATGGTCGAGGGCGACCGGGGCGACGTTGAGGAACTCGTAGCCCGCGGTCTCGCCGTGGGCGGCCCGGCGGTGGTTGCGGATGACCCGCAGCATCGCATCGGCGTTCTCGTCATAGCCCGGGAAGGTGCCGAGTTCCGCGGCCATCTCGGCCGAGGTGGCATAGGCGATTCCGGTCATGATCGCGGTGAGCGCGCCGGCCAGCGCCCGGCCCGCGTCGGAATCGTAGGGCAGGCCCATGGTCATCAGCAGGCCGCCGATATTGGCGTAGCCGAGGCCGAGGGTCCGGTAGCGGTAGGACAGCTCCGCGATCTCCTTCGAGGGGAACTGCGCCATCATTACGGAGATCTCGAGCACCACCGTCCAGAGGCGGTTCAGGTGCTCGAAGGCGTCCACGTCGAAGCGCTTGGTCTCCCGATCGTACATCGTCAGCAGGTTCGCCGAGGCGAGATTGCAGGCGGTGTCGTCGAGGAACATGTACTCGGAGCACGGGTTCGAGGCCCGGATCCGCCCGCCCGCCGGACAGGTGTGCCAGTCGTTCATCGTGGTGTTGAAGTGCAGGCCCGGATCCGCTGAGGCCCAGGCGGCCTCGCCGATCCGCTCCCACAGCTCCCTGGCCTTCAGGGTCTTGGTGACCTTGCCGGTGGTGCGCGCCGTTAGCCGCCAGTCCGCATCCGCCTCGACGGCGCGCAGGAAGTCGTCGGTCAGCGAGACCGAGTTGTTGGAGTTCTGGCCGGCGACCGTGAGATAGGCCTCCGAATCCCAGTCGGTGTCGTAGACGGGGAAGTCGATCTTGGTGAAGCCCTGCCGGGCGAACTGCACCACGCGCTTGATAAAGGCGTCCGGCACGGAGGCGCGGCGCGCAGCCTTGATCTCGCGCTTGAGGGCCGGGTTGCGCTCCGCGTCGAAGCAGGCATCGCCCTCGGCTTCGCACTGGGTGCAGGCCTTCATCACCAAGCTCAAGTGCTTGGAGACGACCTTCGAGCCGGTCACCAGGGCGGCGACCTTCTGCTCTTCCTTGACCTTCCAATCGATGAAGGCCTCGATGTCCGGGTGGTCGATGTCGACGATCACCATCTTGGCGGCGCGTCGGGTGGTGCCGCCGGACTTGATCGCGCCGGCCGCCCGGTCGCCGATCTTGAGGAAGCTCATCAGGCCCGACGACTTGCCGCCGCCGCCGAGTTTCTCGTTCTCGGCCCGGAGATGCGAGAAGTTCGAGCCGGTGCCGGAGCCGTACTTGAACAGGCGCGCCTCCCGCACCCACAGGTCCATGATGCCGCCCTCGTTGACGAGGTCGTCCTGGACCGACTGGATGAAACAGGCGTGCGGCTGCGGGTGCTCGTAGGCCGAGGCCGACTTGGTCAGCGCGCCCGTGTGCGGATCGCAGTAATAGTGCCCCTGGCTCGGGCCATCGATGCCGTAGGCCCAGTGCAGGCCGGTGTTGAACCATTGCGGCGAGTTCGGCGCTACCATCTGCCGGGCGAGCATGAAGCGCAGCTCGTCCAGGAAGGCCGAGGCGTCCTCCTCGGACGAGAAGTAGCCACCCTTCCAGCCCCAGTAGGTCCAGCAGCCGGCGAGCCGGTCGAACACCTGGGTGGCGGAGGATTCGGAGACGAACCGCTCCTCCTCGGGGAGCGCGGCGAGCGCCGCCTCGTCCGGCACCGACCGCCAGAGGAAGGACGGGACCGCGTTCTCCTCGATGCGGCGGAGCCGGGCCGGGATACCGGCCTTGCGGAAGTATTTCTGCGCGAGCACGTCGCTCGCCACCTGGCTCCAGCTCTCGGGCACGTCGATGCCGTCCAGGCGGAACACCACCGATCCATCCGGATTGCGGATCTCGCTCAGCGCCTTCCGGAACGGGATACCGGCATAAGGCGATTGCCCGGCCGTGGTGTAGCGACGCTCGAACCGCATGAAACACACCTCTCCCGACGGGACACGACGGTCCCGGCCCCGCTGGAGGCGGGGATGTTGGCCCGATGATGGGGGCGAATCCGGCCGTATCCCTGGAACGGGCGGCAGTCGGATCCGCAAACGTGAATTAAGGTTGGTCGAACCTGCCGAATAACACCACAGGGGCGGCGCGACCGATGGAGGGACCTTACCGCCGTCCGCGTTCTCACGTCAACAAGTGGTGTGTGAAGCCTCGGTTCCCCGCTAGATGTTGTGCCGGCTCCCAAAAACCTGTGGATATCCGGGCGGGACTCGATAAGTGTCCTTCCGGTATTCCAGAATCGGGTCGGGAAAATTTTTGCTCCACACCCAGAAGTGGAGACAGTTTATCGCAGTTCGCGAAGCACCCGGGTATCGCCGGGGTTGGGCGTGGCCGCGGGGCGACAGTTGGACCACGTGGCTGGACTCGTGCGCGCACGACCACCATAACGACCCCGGACAGCGTCCTGGCGGCGCGGCACGATTCCGGGACCGACGATGGCGCTGAAGGACACTTTGCTGCGCGTCTTCACGTGGTGGAACGGCCAGACCGTCTCCCTAGCGCTCCAGACCGCACGGACCGGCATCTTCGTCGGCGAGGACGATTTCGGGAACAAGTACTACAAGGCGGAAGGGGCGCTGATCGACCGCTCGGTCGGCTCCGAGCGGCGCTGGGTGGTCTACAACGGCTACGCCGACGCTTCGAAGGTGCCGCCCGGCTGGCGCGGCTGGCTGTGCCACAACGTCGACCTCGCGCCGAGCGAGGAGAACTACACGCCCCACGCCTGGCAGAAGCCGCATCTGGAGAACCAGACCGGGACGCCGAACGCCTACCGGCCGCAGGGCTCGCAGCTGTCCTGGGGGCAGCGGCCCGCCGCGACCGGCGATTACGTGTCCTGGACGCCGGGCGAGTAGCGCGGCCGACCCCGGCCTCGAAGCGCCCTTTTGCCGCCACCGTTCCGGTGTTCAAGGCGAACCCATCCCGACCGCCCGCCGCGCAGTCCGACGGCGCGGACGGCCACCCTCGTTCCGGGGTTCGAGCCTTGAGCCGCATCACAGCCCTTGCACGCCGCGCGCTCGTCCCGAGCTTCGCGCTCGCCCTCTGGGCCGGCCCGGCCGCGGCCGACAAGATCAAGAACCCGACCGCTGTCTTCTCCGGCCTCGACAAGATCACCGGCCGGATCGTGTCCTTCGAGGTCGCGGTGGATGAGACCGTCCAGTTCGGCGCGCTGCAGCTCACCCCGCGGGTCTGCTACACGCGGCCCCCGACCGAGAGCGCCAAGACCACGGCCTTCCTCGAAGTCGACGAGGTCACCCTCGACAACAAGTATCGCCGGATCTTCACCGGGTGGATGTTCGCGTCGAGCCCCGGCCTGCACGCGATCGAGCATCCGATCTACGACGTCTGGCTGGTCGACTGCAAAGGCGGCAGCGACGTGATCGCCGAAGCGAAGGAGCAGGAGGACATCCCCGCCGTCGCGACCAAGCCCGAGAAGACCAAGCGCGCGAACAAGGACGCGACCAAGACCGCGCAGCAGATCAACGCCGCCGGCCAGGTGGATGTCGAGGCGCCGCGCGGCGTGCCGGTCCAGCCGCGCCAGAAGCCCTCGCGCAAGTTCTTCCCGTCGAACGAGGGCCCGGCACCGGCCCCTGCGCCCCCGCCGCAGCCGCAGAACCTGTTCGACGCGCTGTTCCGCTGAGGCGCTAAGCCCCGTCGTCGGCGCCTAAGGCTTCCAGCACCCGGGCGCCCGGCACCGAGCCGTCGCCGGGCCAGACATGCCAGTCGGCCACGTGGTCGAGGGCATCGGCAAGGCGCCGCTTGTAGACGTGGCGCGGCAGTTCCTCCGCGCCGAACTGCGTGAGGTGCTCCGTCACGAACTGCGTGTCGGCCAACCGGTACCGCCCGGCGCGCAGGCGTCCCATCAGGTGGACCAGGGCGACCTTCGAGGCGTCGCGGACCTCGTGGAACATGCTCTCGCCGAAGAACGCCGCCCCGAGGGAGACGCCGTAGAGGCCGCCCACGAGCCGCCGGTCGTCGCCCGCATAGACCTCCACCGTGTGGACGTGCCCGAGGTCGTAGAGCGCGCCGTAGAGTTCGCGGATGCGGCCGTTGATCCAGGTGCGCTCGCTGTCCCGGCGGGGCGCGGCGCAGCCGTCGATCACGCCGTCGAAATCCGTATCGCACCGGACCTCGAACTGGTCGGACCGCACCGTCCGGGCGAGGCGCCGGGGCACGCGGAACGCGTCGAGGGGCAGGACGCCGCGCGCCTTGGGCTCGACCCAGTAGAGGGTCGGGTCCTGCGCGTCCTCGGCCATCGGGAAGATGCCCGCCGCGTAGGCCTTCAGCAGGATCTCGGGGGTGATGTCCACGCGGGTGGGGTCGTGCATGGGGTGAGTGTCGCGCGGAGCCGGCCCGAAGACCAGAGGGCTCACGCGGCCTTCACGCCGCGGGGGAGGCCGCTCGGGGTCAGGCCTTCATGCCACCATCGGCGAGGAAATGCTCCAGCCAATGGATGTCGTAGAGGCCGTTCTGCACGTCCGCATTGCGGACGAGGGTGCGGAACAGCGGCAGCGTCGTGTCGATGCCGTCGATCACGAACTCGTCCAGTGCCCGGCGCAATCGCATCAAGCACTCGTTGCGGGTGCGGCCGTGGACGATCAGCTTGCCGATCAGGGAATCGTAGTGCGGCGGGATCCGGTAGCCCTGGAAGGCAGCCGAATCGACGCGGACACCGAGGCCGCCGGGCGTGTGGTAGTGGGTGATCTCGCCCGGGGAGGGGCGGAAGGTCTCCGGGTGCTCGGCGTTGATCCGGCACTCGATGGCATGGCCCTCGACCTTGATGTCCGACTGCGACACCGAGAGGGCACCGCCCGAGGCCACCTGGATCTGCTCGATCACGAGGTCGATGCCGGTGATCATCTCGGTGACCGGGTGCTCGACCTGGATCCGGGTGTTCATCTCGATGAAGTAGAACCGCCCGTCCTCGTACAGGAACTCGACGGTGCCGGCGCCGAGATAGCCGAGTTCCTTCATGGCGTTGGCGCAGATGCCGCCGATCTCGGCGCGCATCGATTCGTTGAGCGCGGGCGAGCCGCCTTCCTCCCAGACCTTCTGGTGGCGGCGCTGGAGCGAGCAATCGCGCTCGGCCAGGTGCACCGCGCCGCCGCGCCCGTCGCCCAGAACCTGCACCTCGATGTGGCGGGGCTTCTCCAGATACTTCTCGAGATAGACCGCGTCGTCGCCGAAGGCGGCCTTGGCCTCGGACTTGGCCATGCCGATTGCCTGCTCCAGCTCGGCCTCGGTGCGCGCGACCTTCATGCCGCGGCCGCCGCCGCCCGCCGCAGCCTTGACCAGGACCGGGTAGCCGATCTCGGCGGCCACGCGCTTGGCGTCAGTCGGGTCGTCGACGCCGCCGTCCGAGCCCGGCACGCAGGGGATCCCGAGCTTGAGCGCCGTGCGCTTCGCCTCGATCTTGTCGCCCATGGTGCGGATGTGCTGCGCCTTGGGGCCGATGAAACCGATCTGGTGGTGGGCCAGCACCTCGGCGAAGCGGGCATTCTCCGACAGGAAGCCGTAGCCCGGATGGACCGCATCCGCCCCGGTGATCTCGCAGGCCGCGATGATGGAGGGGATGTTCAGGTAGCTGTCGCGCGCCGCCGGCGGTCCGATGCAGACGCTCTCGTCGGCGAGCCGCACGTGCATCGCATCGGCGTCGGCGGTGGAGTGGACCGCCACGGTGGCGATCCCGAGCTCCTTCGCCGCCCGCAGGATGCGCAGGGCGATCTCGCCGCGGTTCGCGATCAGGATCTTGTCGAACATCGGATCCGTTAGGGCGTCCGCGCGGTCAGGAGCGCGCAGGAGGCTCTATCCTCTTGTTATGCGGCGGCGTCCAGGCGCGGCGCGACCGCCCGGGCGGACATCCTAGCTGATGACGAGCAGGGCCTCGCCGAACTCCACCGGCTGCCCGTCCTCCACGAATATGGCACTCACCGTACCGGCGCGGGGCGCCACGATCTCGTTGAAGGTCTTCATCGCCTCGATGAGCAGCAGCTTGTCGCCGACCTCGACCCGCGCGCCGACATCCACGAAGGACTTGGCGTCCGGCGAGGGCCGGAGATACGCGGTCCCGACCATGGGGGAGGGGACGGTGCCCGGCTGCGTCCGCGGCGGCTCGGCCGGGGCGGCGGCCGGAGCCGCCGCGGCCGGCGGCGCGAGGGCCGCCACGGGCGCTGGTGCCGCGACCTGGACGCTCGCGGGTTCGAGCCGGCGTACCACGCGGATGCGCAGGTCGCCCTTCTCGACCTCGATCTCGGACAGGCCGGTCTCGGTTACGAGGTTGGCGAGCTCGCGGACGAGCTCGGGATCGATGGCATCGTTCTTTGACATCCGGCCTACTTCGTATCGCGGCGCGTCGGTCCGGCCGTGCGAGTCGGCGCCGGACCACGGCCCTGCGGCTGGCGGCTCTTAGACGAAGGCGCCCCGGCGCGACAAGGCCGCGCGGGTCACGCCTCCTCCGCCCGGCGGCTCAGCAGGCGGCGTGACCGCATTGACGCACGTCGGCAATGGTCTTGCGCATCGGATCGACGCCGACCGCGCCGGGGATGACCTCGTCGCCGATGATGAAGGCCGGCGTGCCCGACAGGCCGAGCCGGTCGCCGAGGCCGCGGTTCTCGCTGAGCGCCGCCTTCACCTCGGGGGAGGCCATGTCCTTCTGAAGCTTGGTCGTATCGACGCCGAGATCCTTGGCGACCTGGATCGCCCGGGCGCCGTTCACCCGGCCCTTCGTCTCCAAGAGCTTCTGGTGGAACTCGAACAGCTTGTCGCCCTTCAGCTGCTGGCGCACCGCGATGGCGACCTGGCTGGCCTCCAGGGATTCCGGGCCGAGGACCGGGAAGTCCTTGATCACCACCCGGAGCTTCGGATCGGACTTGATCAGCGCCTGGACGTCGCCCAGCGCCTTGCGGCAGTAGCCGCAATTGTAATCGAAGAACTCGACCATCGTGACGTCGCCCGAGGGGTTGCCGGCGACCACGTCGTGCGGGCCGTTGTTCAGCGCTTCGCGGGCATCCTTCAGGGCGGAGGCTTGGGCGAGACGCTGCGTCTCCGCCTGCTGCTTCTCGGCCTCCGCCAGGGCCTCCTGGAGCACCTCGGGGTGCTTGATCAGGTAATCCTTGACGATGACCTCGATGCCGGCGCGCTGCGCGTCCGTGAAGGGCGCGGCGGGCGTCTGGGCGAGCGCCGGAGCGGCGACGAGGCCGAGCGCCAGGATCAGCGCGGGCAGGGGGCGGATGAACGGCATGGATCCTCGCTTGCGGGGCAAGCCGGCCCGCGCTGGGCGCGAGCGGTAGGGGACGGGTTTGGCGTTTTCGCGGCACCGGGTCAATCGCGTCGCCGTCCCGCGAATCAGCCCCAGGCCGATAAGCGATCGGGCTCGGGCGGTTGAGGCTGTGGCGGCGGCGCTCTACCCTGCCGGTCCCAGCCGGTCGCTTCCGGTTCCGAGAAGGACCGCATGACCCCGATCTCCCGACGGGCCGCCGCCGTGCGGCCGTTCCTCGCCATGGACGTCATGGCCGCCGCCGCCGCCAAGGCCCGCGACGGCGCCGACGTGGTCCGGATGGAAGTCGGCCAGCCCTCGGCGCCGGCCCCGCGCGCGGCGATCGCGGCCGCGCAGGAGGCGCTCGCGACCGGGCGCGTGCCCTATACGGAGGCCCTGGGCCTGCCCGCCCTGCGCGCGCGCATCGCCCGGGACTACCGGGAGCGGCACGGTGTCCCGGTCGGCCCGGAGCGGGTGGTGATCACCACCGGATCCTCGGCGGGCTTCGTCCTGGCGTTCATGAGCTTGTTCGATGCCGGCGCCCGGGTCGCGGTGCCGCAGCCCGGCTACCCGGCCTATCGCAGCATCCTCGCCGCCCTCGACCTCGTGCCCGCCCCGATGGTCCTGCGCGCCGAGGACCGCTTCGCTCCGACCGCGGTGCTCTTGCGCGAGACCCACGCCCGGGACCCCGTGGCCGGCGCCCTGGTGATGAGCCCGGCCAACCCTTCGGGCACCGTGATCACGGAGGCCGCCCTGCAGGATGTCTGCGCCGCGGCGCGGAGCCTCGGGCTGCCGCTGATCTCGGACGAGATCTATCACGGGCTCAGCTACGGGCCGGCCACCGTCACGGCCCTACGCTTCGACCCCGACGCGGTGGTGATCAACTCGTTCTCCAAATACCACTGCATGACCGGCTGGCGCGTGGGCTGGATGGTGGTGCCAGAGGAACTGGTCCGCCCGATCGAGCGTCTGGCGCAGAACCTCTACATCTCGGCCCCGTACCTGTCGCAGGTCGGGGCGCTGGCCGCCCTCGACGCGGCGGAGGAACTCGACGCCGTGCGCGACGGCTACGCCCGCAACCGCGCCATCCTGCTCGACGCGTTCCCCGGCCTCGGCCTCGGGCACATCCATCCGGCCGACGGGGCCTTCTACCTCTACGCCGATGTCGGTAACCTCACCGACAACGCCGCGGATTTCTGCCGGCGGATGCTCGATGAGGCGCATGTGGCGGCGACCCCGGGCCTGGATTTCGACCCCGACCAGGGCGGCCACCACGTCCGATTCTCCTTCGCGGGCGCCCAGGCGGAGTGCCATGCGGCGGTATCCCGGCTGCGCCGCTGGCTCGGCTGAGCGCTCAGGCGGCGCTCGCCGGGACCAGGGCGCGGACGGCCGCGGGCAGCTCCGCGAAATGCCCGATCACCCGGTCCGGCCCCAGCTCGGTCACTGGCCGGTCGGTGTAGCCGAAGGTCACGGCGACCACCGGGATGCCGGCGGCCTTGGCGGTGTCGATGTCGGTCCGGGAATCGCCGACCATCACCGCGCGTGCCGGATCGCCGCCGGCCCGTTCGATCGTACCGGTGAGGTGGCGCGGATCCGGCTTGGATTGCGGGAAGGTGTCGCGGCCGCAGATCGCCGCGAAGCGGTGGCCGATCCCGAGCAGCCGCAGCAACTCGACGGACTGGTCCTCGTACTTGTTCGTACAGACCGCGAGGCGGAACCCTTCCGCCTCCAGCATGTCAAGCGCTTCGGCCACCCCCGGGAACAGGTGCGACGTGTCGGCGAGATGCGCGCCGTAATGGGCGATGAAGGCGTCGAACAGCCGGTCGTGGTCCTCCGGCGCGAGCGCGCGTCCCTCCGCCTCGAAGCCCCGCCGGATCAGCGCCTTGGCACCGGCGCCGATCAACCCGCGGGCCTGCGACAGGGGCAGTTCCGGCAGGCCCTCGCGCGCCATCAGCACATTGAGCGTGGCGATGAGATCTCCGGCGGTCTCGGCTAGGGTTCCGTCGAGGTCGAACACGGCGATGGGCGGTCGGGTCGTCGAGGCGGCGGACATTGTTTCAAAAGGCTCCTGCTGGCTTCCGGCCTCGCTAGCGGATCGGTGTGAAAACCGGAACCCGCGGGGCACGACGCCGGTGTCGGTCCGGGGGCGGCTTCAGGGCCGCGCCGTCCTGGCGTGGCGCCGCGACGACACGATCGCCTGAACGGCCGCGGCCAGCCCCGGGTCCCGGGACGGGGGGAGGGCGCCTTGGACGGTCACGCATGCGTGCGGGAACAGGCGTGGCCCTAAACGCCCGCGGCGGCGCTGAAATGCTCGCGTTTCCAGCACTCGCCGGAGATTCGCGCCCCGTTGGACGTCGCGAAGGCGTAGGGTGAGGCTTCCAGCACGGCTCCGCCGCGGGCGCGGATGATCCAACGGTAGCAGCGGGACTCGTCCGCGCAGGGGACGATCTCGACCAGATGGGTGCGTACGGAATGCATCGACATGGCCCGTTAACGCGCGGGCGAGCGCTTCCGCCTCAACGTCCCTGCGCGCACGGTTACCGAGACCCGCCTCCCGCCGCCTGTGCGCGGCCCAACGCCCTGTCGCCGGAACGCGCGATGCCGTAATCCGTTCGGGCGGTGGGACTATCGGCCGGCGCCGAGATGGAGAGCAAGGACGCAGTATGGCGATCAAGGCCCTGAACGACCGGAAGAAGCTGTCGAACGACTTCAACGAAGCCAACGACGCCTTCATCGACGAGGTGCTGAACGCCCTTCAATCCGGGAAAATCCCCTTGGATCTGGCCCGCGCCTATCTCGCGCATCCCGTCGCGATGATGCACACGGACGGGGCCCAGGCCGTGGCCGACTATTTCGAGCGCATTCTGGCGCAGCGGCCGAACATCGACTGGATGCCCGGGGATTGACCGGCACCGGTCCGGAAAGGAAGTGCGGATGACCGCCGACGAGATCCAGGACCTGAACCGCGCCCGCGCGGCGCTCGCGCGGCAGCGGAACGCCATCGCCCGGCGGATCGGCGGCCTCGAAGTGGCGCCGATCTCCATGTCCGAGGACTTGACCCGGACGCTCGTGGCGATCGAGGCCGTGGACCGGGCCCTGGTCGAGGCCGGCCAGCCGCATGTCGACATCGGTTCGGCATCGGACATATAGGCGCGTCCGGACCGCGGCGGCGCCATCGCTTGCGCCAGATTCACGGGCGGGCGTACAGGCTCGCGTGCTCCGAGGAGACCCGACGATGACCGACCGCCTGCCCGGCTTCAACACCCTGGCGATCCACGCGGGCGCCGCCCCCGACGCGGCCACGGGTGCGCGGGCCACACCGATCTACCAGACCACGAGCTTCGTGTTCGACGATGTCGACCACGCCGCCTCGCTGTTCGGGCTCCAGGCCTTCGGCAACATCTACACGCGGATCACGAACCCGACCAACGCGGTCTTGGAGGAGCGCATCGCCGCCCTCGAAGGCGGTACGGCGGCCCTGGCCGTCGCCTCCGGCCATGCCGCCGAGTTCCTGACCCTGCACGCGCTGATGCAGCCGGGCGACGAGTTCGTGGCCTCGAACAAGCTCTATGGCGGCTCGATCAACCAATTCAGCCATTCCTACAAGAACTTCGGCTGGACGGTGGTCTGGGCCGACAACGACGATCCCGCCTCCTTCGAGGCGGCGATCACGCCGCGGACCAAGGCGATTTTTTGTGAATCCATCGCCAATCCGGGCGGGGTCATCACCGACCTCGCGGCGCTGTCGCAGGTGGCAAAAAAACACAACATCCCGCTCATCGTCGACAACACCATGGCGACGCCGTACCTGATCCGGCCGTTCGAGCACGGGGCCGACATCGTCGTGCACTCGGCCACCAAATTCCTAGGCGGCCACGGCAACTCGATCGGCGGCTTGATCGTGGACGGCGGCTCGTTCCAATGGGCGGGGGACGCGCGCTACCCGATGATGAGCCAGCCGCGGCCGGAATATTCCGGCATGGTGCTCGCCGAGACCTTCGGCAATTTCGGTTTCGCCATCGCCTGCCGTGTGCTGGGCCTGCGCGACCTCGGCCCGGCCCTGTCGCCGTTCAACGCCTTTTTGATCCTCACCGGCATCGAGACCCTGCCGCTGCGGATGCAGCGCCATTCCGACAACGCCCTGGTGGTCGCCAGGCACCTGTCGCAGCACCCGGCGGTGTCCTGGGTGAGCTATCCGGGCCTCGAGACCGACCGGTACCACGCGCTCGCGCAGCGCTACACGCCGAACGGGGCCGGCGCAGTCTTCACCTTCGGGTTGAAGGGCGGCTACGAGGCCGGGGTCAAGCTGGTCTCGAACCTGCAGCTGTTCTCGCACCTCGCCAATATCGGCGATACCCGCTCGCTGATCATCCACCCGGCCTCGACCACGCACCGCCAGCTCACCGACGCGCAGAAGACCGCCGCCGGCGCCGGGCCGGAGGTGGTGCGGCTGTCGATTGGCCTGGAGGATCCGGCCGACCTGATCGACGATCTGGATACCGCGCTCGGCGCCTGAGCAGGGTGCGGTACCCACGCGGCACGGGATAGGGTTCTCGACCCTGCGCTGGGGGCTGACCCAACGAACACACGTCATCCTGAGACGCCGGAACGCACACGGGCCTCGAGAGAGGGCCCCGGGGATCGCGCCGACCCCAGGGGCTCCTTCGAGGGTGCTTTGCACCCCCTCAGGATGACGGCGTGGGTGGGATGGCCGGCCAGCGCTCAGAACGCCTCCGCCTCCAGCGCCATGGTGCTCTCCGCCCCCGCCTTGATCCGCGCAAGTCGCAAGCCCGTCTCCGGCAGCATCCGCTCCATGAAGAACCGGCCGCCGGTCAGCTTGGACTCCCAGCGCGGGGCGGGCGCCTCGGCGTTCCGGGCCAGCGCGGCCTTGGCGATCCGCGCCCACATGTAGCCGAGTGCCACCAGACCGAAGAGATGCATGAAGTCGGTGGCACCGGCGCCGGCATTGTCGGGCTTCGAGAAGGCGTTCTGCATTAGCCACATGACGGCGCCCTGGAGGTCGTTCACCCCGGCGTGGAGCGGTTTGACGAAGGGGGCCATCGCCGGATCCTCGCCGTGGTCCTTCAGGAAGGTCTGGACCTCGCTAAGGAACGTCATCATCGCCCGGCCGCCGTCCTTCGGGAGCTTGCGGCCGATCAGGTCCATGGCCTGGATGCCGTTGGCGCCCTCGTAGATCATGGCGATGCGGGCATCGCGCACGAACTGCGACATGCCCCACTCCTCGATGTAGCCGTGGCCGCCCAGCAGCTGCTGCGCCTCAACCGCATTGGCGAAGCCGCGGTCGGTGAAGACCCCCTTCACCACCGGCGTCATCAGCCCAAGGTAATCGTCGGCCGCCTGCCGCTCCTTGGCGTCCTCGGAGCGGTGCAGGATGTCGGCCTGGAGCGCGGTCCACAGCATCAAGGCGCGGGCCGCCTCGTTGAAGGCGCGGATCTGCAACAGCGTGCGCCGCACGTCCGGATGCACGATGATCGGGTCGGCGGCCTTCTCGGGCGCCTTCGCGCCGGTGAGCGCCCGGCCCTGGAGGCGGTCCTTCGCGTAGGCGGCGGCATTCTGGTAGGCGACCTCGGACTGGCCGAGCCCCTGGACGCCCACCGCGAGGCGCGCCTCGTTCATCATCACGAACATGGCGTTGAGTCCGCGATTCTCCTGGCCGACCAGCCAGCCCGTCGCGCCGTCGTAGTTCATCACGCAGGTGGCGTTCCCGTGGATGCCCATCTTGTGCTCCAGGGAACCGCAGGAGACGCCGTTGCGGCTGCCGAGCGAGCCGTCCGGATTCACCAGGAACTTCGGCACCACGAACAGCGAGATGCCCTTTGTGCCGGCGGGCGCGCCCTCGATCCGGGCGATGACCAGGTGGACGATGTTCTCGGCGAGGTCGTGCTCGCCGGCCGAGATGAAGATCTTGGTGCCGGTCAGGCTGTAGGAGCCGTCGCCGTTGGGCACGGCCTTGGTCTTGAGGAGCCCGAGATCCGTGCCGCAATGCGGCTCGGTCAGGTTCATGGTGCCGGTCCAGGCGCCCTCGACCATCCTGGGCAGATAGAGCGCCTTCTGCGCCTCCGTGCCGTGGACCAGCAGCGCGGCCATCGCGCCCTGGGTCAGGCCCGGATACATCCCGAAGGCGAGGTTCGCCCCCGAGGCGAATTCCTGAATGGCGGTGTTGAGGGTGTGCGGCAGGCCCTGGCCGCCGTAGGCCTCGGGGACCGAGAGGCCCATCCAGCCGCCGCTGGCATAGGTGTCGTAGGCGCCTTTGAAGCCGGTGGGCGTGCGCACGGTGCCGTCCGCCTCCCGGCGGCAGCCCTCGAGGTCCCCCGTCCGGTTGAGGGGCGCCAGCACCGCCTCGGCGAGCTTCGCGCCCTCGCGCAGCACCGCCTCGACCACGTCGGGCGACGCGTCGGCGAAGCCCGCCAGGTTGTCCCGGGCATGGAAGCCCAACACGTCGGAGAGCAGGAACAGCGTGTCGTCGACCGGTGCGCGATACTGCGGCATCTCTGGCTTCCCCCGTCTGCGCGGACCTCTCGGTTCGATCCGCTGTGCGCGCAGCATGTAACGACGCGGCCGGGCCCGGGGCAACGGCGCCGCCTCCGCGCGCGATGACACGCGGCGGAGCCTGCGACGCCCTGTCTGCCAAGATGATTACCGGGTCAGTAGGCCCTTAACCTCGTGTTTACCAAGAATGTTAATGGTCAGGCTCGAACGATCCGAGGCGGACTCCGCGGATACCCATTTGGGGACGCGGCCACCGTGCACAGGATTGAACGCCGAACGCTGCCGACCACAGGCCCCCGATGACCCGCACCGCGATGCCGCAGCTCGACAGTTTCGATCCCGAAGTGCTCGACGCCGCCCGCGACGTCGCCGCCCGGGCCGGGGTTCCGCTGGAGACGTGGATCGCCTCGGTCGTGCCGCAGCCGCAATCCGGCGCGCCGGGCAACCGGCGGCACCGCCGCCGCCTCCGGGCGGAGCAGCCCGACCGGCCGGTGACCCGCCCGGAGACCGCGATTCGGCCGGAGCCGCTGGCCGACCGGGCGGTGGCCCATCACGGCGCGGTCTCGCCCGAGGATCGCCCAGCCGCCCGCCCGGCGCCGGCGACCGAGACCTACCCCATCGCCGCGACCTACGGTGACGGCATCGCCGCGCTGATGAACCGGCTCGACGGGCTCGACCGGGCCTTGGACGCGGACCGGCGCGAGTCGCAGGTGGCCGAGGCGCAGCGGCTCGCCGAGATCGAGGCCCGGATCGAGCGCGCCCTCAAGGGCGCCCCGGTCCAGCAGGTGACCGAGCGGCTTGGCGACATCGAGCGCCGGATGTCGCAGCTCGGCGAGCAAGTCGCCGCTACGCGTCAGCCCAGCCGCCGTGCGCGTCCGGCCGCCGCCGACATCCGCAGCGCGGTCCAGGACATCCGCCAGCGCCAGCGGGAGCTGTCGCAGGAGGTGGCGGGCGACGTCGCGACCCGTGCCGCCGCGGATGGCGGGGTCGTCGCCAGCATGCGCCTGGACCTCGCCCGGCGCCTCGTGGTCCGCACCGAAGACGGGGCCGCTTCGGCCGATGTTCTGTCCGAGCTGCAATACGAAATCGTGCGCCTGCGCGCGGCGATCGACCGGCTCGCCACGAGCCGCGACATCGGCGCCCTGGAGGAGGCCGTCGTCACGCTCGCGGGCGGCATCGAGCGGGCCCGGGCCGGGATCGATCTCACCGCCGTCGCCCTGCCGATCGAGGAGATCCGAGCCCAGGTCGCGCACCTGTCCGATGAGGTCGCCGAGAACGCCCACGCCCGCGTCGAAGAGGATGTCCGGCGGCTGGGCGAGCGCCTGGACGGCCTCGCGGCGACCGCCCCCGCCGATGCCGATGGACGGATTCTGGCCGGGCTGTCCACGGACCTCGAGGAGATCCGTGACCGGATCGGTGCGCTCGCCGGCCCGGAGCGGATTCAGGACCTCGCGGAGAGCCTGGACTCGGTGAGCGCCCAGGTCGCGCAGCTGCGGCGGATCCGCGGCGATGCGGATCTGCGCCCGCAGCTGGAGGAGATCCGCAGCGCCGTGACGGTCGCCGCGCCGGCCGCCCTGGCCGAGCAGATTCAGATGCTGGCCGCAGAGGTCGATAACCTCTGCGCGCAGGAGGAGGGGGCCGCGCAGGCCGGCACGTCGGACATCGCCCATCCCGGCGAGCCGGCGTCGATCGACGCCATGCTGCACACCCTCGCCGAGGAGGTCGACCACGTCGGCACCCGCTCGGAGCACGAGGGCCTGGACGCCCTCGAACAGCAGGTGGTGACGCTGGCCGGCCGCCTGGACGCGCCGCGCGGCGTCGACCCGGCGCTGGTCGGTCTCGAACGCACCATGAGTGACCTGCTGCAGCAGGTCACCGCTCTCCGGGAAGCGGCTCCGAGCGAGGCCGCGGTGGAGCGCGCCGCCCGGAACGCCGTCGCCCAGACCCTCAGCGGGTCCGGTCTCGCCGCCGAGACGGGGGAGATCGGCCTCCTGCGTGCGAGCCTCGCCGACATGCAGGCGCGGCAGGCGGTATCGGATCAGCGCCTCGGTGCCACGCTGGAGGGCGTCCAGACCGCCCTCGAACGCCTCCTCGTCCGGCTGGGCCCCGTGGAGGCCGTTGACCCGCGGGCGCCCTCGCTGGGCGAGCGCCTGATGTCCTCGACGAGCCCGGAGGTGTCGCTCGCCGCCGCGGATACGAGCCCGGCCGCCCGGCGGGAGGGTGCCGAGACCCCGCGGATCGCCGACGATCTGCTCGAACCCGGCAGCGGGCGTCCGACCCGGGCGGGCCGCGGCCTCCCCGGCCGCCGGTCCGGCAAGGAGCGCCCGGCCGAACCGGTCCGCGCCCGCCCGACCGTCGAGCCCGGCGCCGAGAGCGACATCAAGACGAGCTTCATCGCGGCGGCCCGCCGGGCCGCGCAGGCCGCGCAGGCCGAGCTGGCTGCCGAGGCGCCGACCGAGCGCCGCGACACGCGCACCGCGAAGGTGGCGCCGCAGATTTCGGGCGAGCCGGGCCGACTCGAGCGGTTGCGGAGCGAAGTCGATCGCCGCCGCCGGCCGTTGCTGCTCGGACTCGCGGCGATCGTGCTGGCGCTGGGCGCGCTCCAGGCGATCAACCTGCGCAATCCGGAGGAGCCGAAGCCGGTCGTGGCCGCGAACCCGGCGCCGACCGTCCGCCCGGACTCGGCCGGCGACCCTGCGCGCGGGGCCATCAAGCCCGAGACCGGCGAGACCGCCAAGGAGACCACGAAGGACATCCAGAAGGAGCTCTCTAAGGAGAGTGCCAAGGAGTCCCGGGCGGAGACCTGGAAGGACGCGCCGGGCGCGAAGCCGCCCTTGGCCGATCCGACGACCACCCAGGCCCTGCCGAACCCGGTTCCGGCCGACGCCCGTACGCCCACCGCCAAGGCCCCGGTGCCACAGGTCTCGGGGATGAACACCCTGCAGGCCGATCTCGGCAACCTGCCGCCGGCGCTCGCCAAGGTGAAAGCCGCCGCCCTCGACGGCGATGGTACGGCGATCTGGGACATCGCCACCCGGGAGAGCGATGGACGCGGCATGCCCCGCGACCCCGCCGTGGCGGCCAAGCTGTTCGAGAAGCTTGCTTCGGCGGGCTACGCCCCGGCCCAGTACAAGATCGCGGGCCAGTACGAGAAGGGGACCGGCGTGGTCCGCGACCTCGACAAGGCCAAGGCCTGGTACGGCCGCGCCGCCGAGCAGGGCCACGCCCGGTCGATGCACAATCTGGCCGTGCTCTACGCCGAGAACCCGGCCGCCAACGGGAAGCCGGACTTCGCCTCCGCGGCCTCCTGGTTCCGCCAGGGCGCCGAGTTCGGTGTCCGCGACAGCCAATACAACCTCGGCGTGCTGTACGCCCGGGGAATGGGCCTCGCGCAGGACCTGGTGCAATCCTACGCTTGGTTCGCGGCCGCCGCGGCGCAAGGTGACGACGATGCCGCCAAGAAGCGCGACGACGTGGCGAACAAGCTCAGCACCGCCGATCTGGCCAGCGCGAAGACCCTGGCGGCCGGGTTCAAGCCGCGAAAGATTGACGCGGCGGTGAACGAGCCCCCCAGCCAGAAGGCCGCCGCCACGGCGCCGATGTCGCTCCTCGGCGCTCCCGCGCCCAGTCCGGTCGCCTTCACCGCCCCGCCGCGGCGGTCATAGGGAACGCGTCCGGGGAGGCGCGACGCCGCGGCGTCCCGGGCAATCCGAGCTTGACCGCGGTACGGCGATGCGGGAACCCTCCGGCCGGCTCGCGACTGAGTGGGATCGGATCGCACGGGTCTCCGACCCTTGCCGCTGCTCGGAGGAAGGATGGCGCGCCGGAACACCGTCCCGATCGGGGCCCTCGTGCTCGGCGTGGCCGGCCTGATCCCGTTCCTGGGTTTTGCGGCGCTGGCGGTCTCGGGCAGCGACGGCGGCTTGAGCAGCCTCGGGCTGGCGCCGCGCACGATCCTCTCGGCCTACGGGGCGGTCATCGCCTCGTTCCTCGGCGGGATCCGCTGGGGTGCCGCGGCAGCGCGCAATGCCGGCAACGCCGATTACCTCATCGCCATCATCCCCTCCCTGGTAGCCTGGGCCGCGCTGGCGGCGCCGGCACCCTGGGACCTGCGCATCCTCGGCGTCCTGGTCCTCGCCTGGGGCCTGATCGACCAGGATCTGCCCCGACGTGGCCTCTCCCCGCTCTGGCTCGGCCGGCTGCGACTGGTCCTGTCCGGCGTGGCCGGGGCGGCCCTGCTGGTCGCCGCCTGAGACGGCTCGACGGGACGATCACGCGCCAAGACCGTGATCGATACACGGCCCGCTCCAGGGCCAGCGCCCATCCCATCCGGGCCCAGATCCTGAGGCGCCGGCTGCAGCTTGCCTTCAGGCGGGCGCCCGGGATCGCGCAGCCGGGTTGAGGGCTCCTTCGAGGCCTGCGCTGCGCTCCGTCGCGTCAGGATGAGGGGGATGGGTGGGATCCTCGTGATTTTCTCACGGTGCTCGGTCGTGCCCGGCGGCAGGCCCCGGGGGGCAGCGCCGGCGGTCCTGGATGGCAAAACGGCGGACGTCCCGGGGACGCCCGCCATCCGTCGTGTCGCTGCAGAGCCGCGTCAGGCACCCATCGCGGATTTCAGGTTCTGGTCGACCTTGTCGAGGAAGCCGGTGGTCGAGAGCCACTTCTGCTCCGGCCCGACCAGCAGCGCGAGGTCCTTGGTCATGTGCCCGGCCTCGACGGTGTCGACGCAGACCTTCTCGAGGGTGGCCGAAAACTTCGCCAGATCGTCGTTGCCGTCGAGCTTGGCCCGGTGCGAGAGGCCGCGGGTCCAGGCGAAGATCGAGGCGATCGAGTTGGTCGAGGTCTCGCGGCCCTTCTGGTGCTCGCGGTAGTGGCGCGTCACGGTGCCGTGGGCGGCCTCGGCCTCGACGGTCTGGCCGTCCGGGGTCATCAGCACGGAGGTCATCAGACCGAGCGAGCCGAAGCCCTGCGCGGCGGTGTCCGACTGGACGTCGCCGTCGTAGTTCTTGCAGGCCCAGACATAGCCGCCCGACCACTTGAGGCACGAGGCGACCATGTCGTCGATCAGGCGGTGCTCGTAGGTGATCCCGAGTGGCTTGAACTTGGCCTCGAACTCCTCCTCGTAGACCTTCTGGAACAGGTCCTTGAACCGGCCGTCATAGGCCTTGAGGATGGTGTTCTTGGTCGAGAGGTAAACCGGGTACTTGCGCGCGAGGCCGTAGTTCAGCGACGCACGGGCGAAGTCGATGATCGACTGGTCGAGGTTGTACATCGACATCGCGACGCCGGCGTCCGGGAACTTGAACACCTCCTTCTCGATGACGGTGCCGTCGTCGCCCTCGAACTTGATGGTCAGGCGCCCCTTGCCGGGGACCTTGAAGTCGGTGGCGCGGTACTGGTCGCCGTAGGCATGGCGGCCGATCACGAAGGGCTGGGTCCAGCCGGGCACCAGGCGCGGCACGTTCTTGCAGATGATCGGCTCGCGGAAGATCACGCCGCCCAGGATGTTGCGGATCGTGCCGTTGGGCGAGCGCCACATTTCCTTGAGGCCGAATTCCTTCACCCGCTGCTCGTCGGGGGTGATGGTGGCGCATTTCACGCCGACGCCGTGGCGCTTGATCGCCTCGGCGGCATCGACCGTGACCTTGTCGCCGGTGGCGTCCCGGTGCTCGACGCCGAGGTCGTAATATTCCAGATCGACGTCGAGATAGGGATGGATGAGCTTGTTCTTGATCTCGGCCCAGATGATCCGGGTCATCTCGTCGCCGTCGAGCTCGACGACGGGGTTCGCTACCTTGATCTTCGCCATGGACCGATGCCTTCCGCGTTGTTCCGGCGCACGGCATGCAAGCGCCGTGCGGTCGCCTGCCCAAGGGGTCTCGGCCGAGTCCTCGGGCGGTTTTCGCCCCGCGACATAGCGCGGCCCTTCCGGCGACGGAAGGCGCGCACTGTCATCCCGGCGGCTTCGTCACCCGACCCTCGACGGACCGGGGCCGGCCATGCCAGAGGGCCGGCATGACGAGCCGCGACGCGCCGGGCGAAACCCCGAGGACGGTCACCGAGATCCCCCCCGGCATTGCTCCGGCGGTGATCCTGGTCGAGCCGCAACTCGCCGAAAATATCGGCATGACGGCCCGGGCCATGGCGAATTTCGGCCTGTCGGAGCTGCGTCTCGTCAATCCGAAGAACGGCTGGCCCAAGAAGGGCGTGCGCGAGGCGGCGTCCGGCGCCACGCATGTCCTCGACGGGGCGACCCTCTACGGCAGCCTCGCCGAGGCGATTGCCGATTGCCGCTACGTGCTGGCCACAACGGCGCGCGAGCGCGGGCAAATGAAGCGGGTTTTCGCCCCCGAGGCGGCCATGGCCGAAGTGGTGGCGCGCCCGGGCCAGCGCACGGCGGTGATGTTCGGGCGCGAGCGGGTCGGGCTGACCAACGACGAGGTCTCCCTCGCCGACGCCATCGTCACCTTCCCGGTCTCGCCGGACTTCCCCTCGCTCAACCTCGCCCAGGCGGTGCTGCTGGTCGGCTACGCGTGGCGTCAGGCCAGCGGCCGGGCGATCCTGCCGTTCACCGGCGAATTGCTGTCCCCGCCGGCGACCCGGGAGGCGCTGGTCGCCCTGTTCGGGAGCCTGGAGACGGCCCTCGATGCGGCCGGGTTCTATCCGCCGGCGAAGCGGGAAATCATCGCACGCAACATGCGCGACATGCTCCACCGCATGAGCCTGACCGAGCAGGACGTGCGGACCTTCCGGGGGGCCTTGCGGGCGCTGATCCGCCGGGGCGCCTGATCAGTCGGGCTGGCTCGGCACCTCCGGCGGCTTGCCGCCGCCGAAGCAGCGCCCGACCGCCTCCCAGAACGCCGCCTGCTCGTCCGGCGTGCAGGCGGCGATCCGCGCCTCGACCTTGGCGCGGCCGGCCACCGCGTCCGGGGTCTCGGCGATCTCCGCCTCGCTTGGATATCTTGCCTCGGCCATGGGCAATCCTCCTCCACAGAACGAAAGCGTGACCGGACGGCGCGGTTCCGTTCCGGGCGGCAATCGGGCATGGAGGCGGCGCCGTGTGGGTCGCCGCCCGGCGGCGGGGGAGAGGTCGGAGGATCGGGTGCGGCTCAGCGTCGACAATCTGGCCTGCCGCCGCTCCGGGCGCCGTATCTTCTCGAATCTCGCCTTCGCCCTCGGGCCCGGCGACGCGCTGGCGGTCACCGGCCGGAACGGTGCCGGCAAGTCGAGCCTGCTCGCGATCCTCACCGGCCGGCTGCGACCCGAGGCCGGTCGCATCACCGTGACCGATGTCGGCGAGGCGAGCCTGCCCGAATGCCTCCACGCGGTCGGGCACCGCGACGGGCTCAAGTCCTCCATGACGGCCGGGGAGAACCTGCTGTTCGCCCGGGATCTCCTCGGCGCGCCGCGCCTGACACCCCACGACGCCCTGGAGCGGCTGGGCCTCGGCCACGCCCACGACCTGCCGGTGGCCTACCTCTCGGCCGGGCAGCGGCGGCGGGTCGCCCTGGCCCGGCTGCTGGTCTGCGCGCGCCCGCTCTGGCTGCTTGACGAGCCGACCGCGGCGCTGGACGCGGGCTCGCAGGCGATCCTGGCCGCCCTGATGGACGGGCACCGGGCCGGAGGCGGCCTGGTGATCGCCGCCACCCACCAACCGCTCGATCTGCCCGGGGCGGCGGAACTGCGCATCGAGCGCTGTGCGGCGGGGGCGGCGCCCGAGGTCCCGGAGCCGGAGGAATGGGCGTGATCCGCGCCATGCTCGCCCTCATCGGCCGGGACTTGCGGCTCGCGGGACGCGTCGGCGGCTCCGGCGCCCTGTCGCTGGTCTTCTTCCTGATGATCGTCGCCCTGGTGCCCTTCGCCCTCGGGCCCGACCTCAACCTGCTGTCGCGGATCGGCCCGGCGATCCTCTGGCTCGCTGCGGTACTTTCGACCCTGATCGGCCTCGACCGGCTGTTCCAGGCCGACGAGGAGGACGGCTCCCTCGACCTCATGACCGCCGCGCCGGTGCCGCTCGAATGCGTGGTCCTCGCCAAGGTCGCGGCCCATTGGCTGACCACCGGGCTGCCGCTGGCGCTCGCCGCCCCACTGTTCGGCCTGCTCGTCGCCCTCGACGGTACTGCCATGGGCGCCACCGCGCTGACGCTGCTCGCCGGTACGCCGGCTCTGAGCTTCATCGGCGCGGTGGGCGCGGCGCTCACGGCTTCGATCCGGCGGGGCGGGCTGATTCTTGCGGTCCTGGTCCTGCCGCTGATGATTCCGAGCCTGATCTTCGGCGTCTCGGCCGCCCAGGCGGCGACGGGGGGTACGGTGCCGTTTCTCGTGCCGCTGGCCGTGCTGGCGGCATTGACCCTCATCGCGGCCGTCGTCGGGACGCTGGCGGCGGCGGCGGCTTTGCGCTGGCCGGAGTGATGCTTGACAATCGCGCGCTATGTCTTGCCGATGGTATGCCGAAGACCGCGACCGCGCATTGCCTGATTTAATCCATCCGCTTCTCGGCCAGTATCTTTAGCAGTCGATCGTAATTTCAGTCGATGTCTTCCGTAACCCGGAAGGTCGATACCTCGACGTGGCTGTCGTCAAAGCACGCGATCTCGAGCCTGATCGTATCTGACCGATCCCGCGCGAGTATGATCGCTGATTTAGCCGATCATAACTTAAACACTGTGTTCCAGGGGAAACGACGTTGAACGCCAATAGAGTTCAAGCTTCGTGCCGGTAATGTTCGAGGCCTCCCAGCCATGCAGCAATCGCGCCAGCGCTGCGCGGTCGCCAGCCATCAGCGGTTCGGTCAACAGGCACCACTGGTCGTAGACGTAATCGCATAAAACATCTGAAACGGTCGTGTGCGGCACATACTTGTGCATCACAGATTGCCACTCGGCCTGCGCGGCCGGAATTTCGCCGAGTGCGACATGCATCAGCGTCTTCCAAGGCGGATACTCGGCAAAGGAGTTGTTCTGGTGTGAACGGAGGTGGACGATCGTTTTTTCCAAGGTATCGAGAGTGGAGAACACCGGCAGGATCCTAGCTTCGACTTGATCGATAAAGTCGCCCGGCATGGTGGGATCATCCCATTCGAACAGGCCGGTTTGGCCCTTGGGCTTGTATTGAAGTGATCGGCCGATTAGCCCACACGCTCCGCTCCGACTAATGAACGCATAGTGTCCCGGCTCGAAGCGAGTATCTACCCACCAATCGACTGTAAAATATCCTCTTTTTGGTCTGTTGTGAATGCGAATATAACGGCCCCAATGAGTTACCGGGAGATAGGCCATAATATTGCCGGCGGCCATAATGAGGTTATTATGCCGTTGGAGCAGAGGTTTGGCCAGCCTCTTGATTTGGGGAGCCGAGCTCATGTTTGCGGTTTCACTTAAATGATGATGATTCGCTTTAGGTAAGGGTAAGTCCTGATGGCGGTGGCGGCGAGCTGCATTGCCCGCGTCAATGAGATCTCCGCATTTCCCGTTTTGTGATCATCGACGGAGCGCGACCAGGGCAATCGCTTGAAGGCGATCAGGCGGTCTGAGCGACGATGGCCCTGAGGTAGTCGTGGTTCCAGACAGCAGCTTTCCTGCGGATGTGGAGGCTGTCGGTTCCGGGCGCCGTGCGGATGAGGTTCATGGCCACGTGCTTGCTGATGGCCATGGTGTGAGGACCGTTGGCGATGCTCAAGCGCATGAAATAGTCGTGGAAAATGACATCAAGCACCCAGTGGAGCTGGTTTTCGATACTCCAATGTGCCTGCGTGGCGCTGGCGAACAGCTTGGCGTTGAGCGGGAGCGAGGACAGGAAGTGGCGCCGCTCGACCGAGGTCTCGTCGCCGCGTCCGACCGTCGCCTCGACCACGGCGATGGCCTTGAGGCCGGGGAAGCGCGGCTCGCTGGGATCGCGGCGATCCGAGGTGAGTCAAGCGACGTCGTGGCAGACGACGTGGCGGCGGAGTTCGCTGCGCCCGTTATCAAGATCGGTGGTCTGGTGGGTCTCGAGGCGGGCTTGTCCGGGATCGTCGAAGATCAGGCGTACGTCCTTGGCGAGCACGGGCCGGTTCCTCGTGCGCGAGGAGATTGTCGGCGCCCTTATCAAGAATGGTTTGGGCGATGGTGGTCTGCGTGCCCATGGCGTCGATCGTCACCGAGGCGCCCGTCAACTGTAGCCGCTCAAACAGCAGCCGGATCGCCGTGATCGCGTTGACTTTCTCACCCACGGCCCCCTGGCCCAGCACCAGTCACTGGCGCTTGACCCCGGCAGAGACGACAAGGAGCGGTTGGCCGCCCTTGGCCCGGACGCGACGCGACCTCTTGCCATCGATCGCGACGATGCCGGGCTCGGTTTCGCGAAAGGCTTCGACCCTGGCCGCGTAGCACGCCAAGGACAGGCCTGGATCCAGAGCATTCAGAACGTGGTTGAGGGTGTCGTGTGAGGAATTTCATGCCGGAACGGCAGCATCGTGCCCAGGAACGCCGGCTTCTCCCAGCCCCAGCGTTGGATCCCGACGAAGCGCTCGGCCGAGGCCAAGGGCGCGCACAAGGCCGTTCATAAAACCAGCAATACGATCTCCGGCGGTGGGTAGATTACCTTCCTACCCTGGCGCGGTTCATCCGTCGCCGAAAAATGCTCCACCCGTGCGGTGCCTGGCATCGCATGCGTCACCTCATCGAGGCACCCTAAGAATCCCGCAATATGCAACACCGGAATCCATTCCTTTCAAGCAATCGACCTACCTTTCCGGTCCCCATCGCCTTCAGCAGGGCCGACAGGGGTGGCGGCAATTGGGGGAGCAACTTTCTGAAACGGGAACGCTGTCGGCTGCCAGTGACGGCTGAGCTTGAAACGGTCTGCTTCGGTGCGCTCATTCTCCCAAAGCAGTTTTGCCAACGCCATGTGATCGCCTCCCTTCAGTACCTCCCCCACGGCGAGGCAGCTGCGAAAATAATCTGACATCGGTTTACCATCGATCGCTGCTTGATTTTCGTGTCGTTCCTTAAAGCTCGGGGTAATTAAATCCCAATGCGTTCTTGCGGTTGCCAACTCGCCAAGCGCTGCATGCGTGAAACACATCCAAATATGATCCTTGCGAAAGCTGTAACCTCTTATTTCCTGAGATATGATAAAAGTTACAATTTTCTCGATCGAGTCAAAGGATCGGAGAAAGGGTAGAACTTCGGTTTCAATTTGCTCCACGAAATCGTCACGAATCATCGGGTCGTCCCAATCCCAGACGCCGTCTTGCCCAGCTGGTTTGAACCGACGGGATCGACCAATCAAACCGATCGATCGACCATAGCCTCCAAAACCGAATTTATCCCCACGAATATACAGCTCTGTTAGTCTCCATTCGAGCAGGAAGTATCCACGGTTTGGTCTATTATCGATCCGGATCTGCTTGGCGATGTGACCAACACTTTGAAGACAAAGAAATTTTCCGCCTGTCAGAATAACATCCTGATTTCGATCCAGTAGCGGGGCAGATAATTCTCGAATTTGCTGCGCCGCTGCAAGTCTCAATGTCGCCATTTCCTGGGCCTCACTTGTATCATGATAAATCGCACGACGTCGGGGAATTCGCCTTTGCCGCTATGACCGAATCGACGGCTTGACGACGGGTCAAACCCTTCCGTCCAATTTTTGGATCGTAAATACATGCGGTGTCGATACGAGGCCTTGCGAATATATCGGACCTCTTACTACCAGATAGTATGAATGTTCCATCTTCATTGCGCTTGGCAAGAATGAGTTCGGCGACAAAGTTTGGATCTTTCTTCTCCTAAATCGTATGCGCAATCTCAACATGAATCTTTGTACCCAGCTGCGTCGCATTTGCGTACCCGCCTTGCGCTGTCACACGCGCAGTGACTTCGTCGACGATCGCCTGCACTTCCCCATTTCTTGGACAAGCTTCGTCCAATTGTGCTTGGCTGAGTTGGCCAATCCAGATCGGCATATCCTTTTCCGGATCGTCCCCGCTTTTATATTCTTGCGCTGTGAGCCCGAGAACGGTGCCGTACGCGTCCTCCCGGGCAGAGAGATACGTCAGGAGCTGCAACCCAAGCTCGAAGGTTGCGATGATGGGGGCTGCGATCAGCGGTAGAGCAGGGACAAGGGCAGGTTGAACAATCGGCTCAGCGACGAGGCCTGTCGGCGTGAACGTGGTCCGCGACAGGACTTCCCCCGTATGGCCATCTCGAATCGTCTGGGTTTCGCCAGATGTCTCGAAGATCCGGCTCTCACCGTCCGGAGCAATAACCGTATGCTGTTCGTCGAAGGGTTGGCGCCCCGCATGTATTCGGATCGAGAGGACGCGCGTCCCATCCTCGAGCGTCGTGCCGTCCGCGAGCGCGGGCGGATCCTGAGGGGAAGGCCCGCCGGGTCTATCCTCTTGGAGAGAGGCCCACCGGCCTCCGCTGGGGCCCTGCACCCATTCGCCACCCTTTGGCTGTCCCGCCGGCGCGCGCGGCTGCGTCTCCCAACCTTTGGCTTGAAGCTGCCGCCGCAGGCGGATCAGCTTGGTCTCCAATGCGAGACCGGCGAGGATGTCGCGCAGGCGTGGCGGCGGCGAAATGCGGCCTCTTCCTCGTCCCGAAGCCCTTGAAGGACGAGGGCCGCGGACGTCCGCCGCGCCAGGCTCACCCGTGGGATCTTCGGCCGTCGTTGGGCACGGCGTTCCGGGGAGCGAGGTCAGCGATGGGTAGGCGTGGCGGGTATGGCGGTCTGCGGTTTGTGAGGGACACCGTCCGTTCCAGTGTCACCGCGGGACTTCGACCCGCGGCAAGGCATGGTCGGGCCCATCGCACGGGCCAAACACGAGGGGCCTGTGGACAACCCCCTGCGTGGCCGTGGGCCGCATCCGTGAAGCCAACCTGGCCTGGGACCCGGAGCCCGACGCCCCGTATCCGCTCCGATAACGAAAAAGCCCCGGCGTCCTGGCCAGGGCTTCGCAGCAAAGCTTTTATTGAAGTTGGTAGCGAGGGAGGGATTTGAACCCCCGACACAAGGATTATGATTCCTCTGCTCTAACCAGCTGAGCTACCCCGCCCCAAGCCGCCTGCGCCCCGGAGGGCGACGCGTGCGACGGCGGCGGTATAGGGAGGCCGGGCGCATAGTGTCAACGGTCATGCGCGCCGTTTCGGGATGGTCTCGGGCGCGACGGACGCGCGAGGTTGTCATGCGGGGCGGGAGGCCAGCGGCACGGCACGCATGTTCGACCGTGCCCGCGCCCCTATGTCGGCCGAACGGTCCCTGTCGGGGCCGGCTAGACCGGAGCGTTCAATGACCCGTCGCGCCATCTCCCCGCTCGCCGCCCTGCTCGCTTTCGCCATCCCGCTCGTCGCCGCGCCGGCCTTCGCGGCGGCCGGGGCGGCCTACCGCGCGGCCCTCAGCGGGGGCAGCGAAGTGCCGGCGACCCCGTCGACGGGCACCGGAGCGGTTTCGGCGACCTACGACCCGGCGACCAAGCGCCTGAGCTGGACCGGGACGTATAGCGGCCTCACCGGTCCGGTGACCGCAGCCCACTTCCACGGACCGGCCAAGGCCGGCGAGAATGCCGGCGTGCTCGTACCGGTGACGGCCACCACCAGCCCGTTCTCCGGCGAGGCGACCCTGGACGACGCCAAGGCCGCGGATCTCGAAGCCGGCAAGCTCTATTTCAACCTCCACACCGCGGCCAACCCGAAGGGCGAGATTCGCGGTCAGGTGGAGCCGGCGCACTGATCGACGCAACGGACGCCTCGACGCGCCGGCGCGCGGCCGTTAGGCGGGTCTCCCCACCCGCCGGAGCTTTCGATGAAGCTTATCGAGGCCATCATCGCCTGGACGCCCATCCGCTGGGCGGAGCTGAAGCCCGAGACCGCCGGGCAGGTCGTCGTCCTGGCCGCGCCCGACGCTGCCGGTGAGGCGCGACGCTACATGATGCGCGCCGGCGCCAGCTCGTCGGCGCTCGCTGCCCTGTCGGACGAGGCGCGCATCGCCCGCTTGTTCATCGATTTCCAGACCCTCGTGGTGCGCGACGGCATCGATCCGCAGGTGGCGCACCGGGCCTTCCTGGCCATCGACGAGTACCGGTTCCGCATCGCCCCAGACACGGAAGGTGCCGCGTTCGAGGATCCGCCCGAGGAGGATTAGCGCGACCTCTCGTCCGGACGCGCTCGCGCAAGCGTGAGAATAACGAATACACTTGGGCCGGCGGCGCCCTATGTGAGTCGGTGTCCTGACCCCGTCGGAGGCCGGCCATGCCCGTATCCCGTCGCGCCGTCGTCGCCGCGGCCGCGCTCGCCCCGCTGGCGAGCCGCTTCGCCCAGGCCGCCGAACCGCTGATCCGCCGGCCGATCCCGTCCAGCGGAGAGATGCTGCCGGCGATCGGGATCGGCACCTCCCGCCGCTATGAGGTCGAGCCGACACCCGACAACGTCGCGCCCCTCAGGGAGGCGGTGCGGAGCTTCGTGATCCTCGGCGGCACGGTGATCGACACCGCTCCGAGCTACGGCACGGCAGAGGACGTGCTCGGCGCCATCCTGTCGGAGCCGGGCCTGCGCCAGAAGATCTTCCTGGCCAGCAAGGTCGACACGACCGGGCACGAGGCGACCCGCGCGGAGTTCGAACGGTCGTTGACGCGGATGAAGGTCGAGACGCTCGATCTCGTCGCCGTCCACAACCTGATCGACGTGGCCGACAACCTCGCATTGCTGCGCGACCTCAAGAGCCAGAAGCGGATCCGCTACGTCGGTGTCACCGTCTGGCGTGACAACCAGCTCGAGGCGCTGGAGGCCGTGATGAAGCGGGAGACCCTCGACTTCATCCAGGTGAATTACGCCATCGACAACCGGGCCGCCGCCGAGCGCGTGATCCCGCTCGCCGCCGAGAGGGGCATGGCGGTGATGACCAACGTGCCCTTCGGCCGCGACCGCCTGTTCAAGGCGGTGCAGGGCAAGGATCTGCCGCCGGTGGCGAAGGACCTCGGCTGTGCGAGCTGGCCGCAATTCTTCCTCAAATACGTCCTCGGCAACCCGGCCGTGACCTGCCCGATCCCGGGCATGGCGAAGGCCAGCTACGTCGCGGACAATCTCGGCGCCGCCCGGGGGGCACTCCCGGGTCCGGCACAACGCAAGCAGATGGAGAGCTTCATCGATGCGGTCTGATCGAGTCACGCGCCGCGCGGCGCTCGCCCTGGCGGCTGGCCTGTCGCTGGCGGTTTCCGCCATCCCGGTCCAGGCGCAGGACGGGGCGAAGAAGATCCGGATCGGCGTGATCGGCGCTGGCAATATCGGCGGCACCATCGGGACCCTGTGGGTCAAGGACGGGCACGAGGTGATGTTCGCCTCGCGTCACCCGGAGACTCTCGCGTCCATGGTCTCGGAACTCGGCCCCAAGGCGAAGGCCGGCACCCCCGAGGAGGCGATCAAGTTCGGGGACGCGGTGTTCATCGCGGTCCCCTACAAGGCCTATCCGGATCTCGCCAAGGAGATCGGGCCGGCCCTGTCCGGCAAGATCGTGCTCGACGCCGGCAACGCCACCCAGCGGCGCGACGGGGCGCTCTACGACGAGGTCCAGGCGAACGGCATCGGTACCACCTCCGCCAAGTACTTCCCGGGCGCGAAGCTGGTCCGGGCGTTCAATGCGGCGAACTATAAGGTCTTCGCCAAGGAAGGCGCCGACGGCGGCAAGGCCCGCGCCGGCGGCCGGATGGCGATCCCGATCGCCGGGGACGACCCGGAGGCGCTGAAGGTCGCCGAGGGTCTGGTCCGCGATGCCGGCTTCGACCCGGTGGTGGTCGGTCCGCTCAAGGAGGCCGACCGGTTCGCCATGGGCTCCCCCGGCTTCGGTCATGAACTCACCGCCCCGGAGCTGCGCGAGAAGCTCGGCGTCGCCAAGTGAACCGCCGGGGCCGCAGCGGCGTGACGGGGACGACCTTGCCGGTGAGATCGCCCCATGGCTGAGCCAGCCGCGGCCCGCGGGCCGCTCGCGCGCCTGATCGACATCCAGCCCGGGGAGGGCAGGGCGCTCGCCTGGGCCTGGGCCTACATCTTCTCGATCCTGGCCGCCTACTACGTCCTCCGCCCGATCCGCGACCAGATGGGGGTCGCTGGCGGTATCGAGAACCTGCCCTGGCTGTTCACCGCGACCCTGGTGGGCATGCTCGCCCTGAACCTGCCCTTCGCCTACCTGGTGAAGCGGATGCCGCGGGCCCGGTTCGTGCCGATCACCTACCGCTTCTTCGCGGCCAATATCCTCGCCTTCGCGCTGACGCTGTACCTGGCACCGCCGGACTGGGGCGTATGGATCGGGCGGGTGTTCTTCGTCTGGCTGTCGATCTTCAACCTGTTCGTGGTGTCGATCTTCTGGGCAACGATCGTCGACGTGTTCTCCAATGCGCAGGGCCGGCGGCTGTTCGGCTTCATCGCGGCCGGCGCGACGCTCGGCGCCATCGCGGGCTCGGCCACCACCGCGCTCCTGGCCAAGAACGTCCCGACCTGGGGCCTGATGCTCGGTGCCGTCGTGCTCCTCGAAGTCGCGGTGTTCTGCATGCGCGGCCTGGCGGCGCACGCGACGCGCCTGCACGAGATGCCCGGATCGACGCAGGGCGCGGGCGACGGGCAGGACCGGACGATCGGCGGCAGCGTGCTGGCCGGCGTGACCCGGACCTTCGCGTCGCCCTACCTGCTCAACATCTCCCTGTTCCTGCTGCTGTTCTCGGTGACGTCGACGTTCCTGTATTTCGAGCAGGCCGGCATCGCGAAGCGCAGCTTTCCGGATCGTGGCGCGCAGACCGCGTTCTTCGCCAGCGTCGACCTCGCGGTGAACGTGCTGACGCTGGGCGTCCAATTGTTCCTCACCGGTCGGATCGTGAACCGGATCGGCATCGCCCTGACCCTCGCCATCCTCCCGGCCTTCAGCATCCTCGGCTTCGCGGCACTCGCCCTGTGGCCGACGATCGGCGTGATCGTCGCGTTTCAGGTTCTGCGTCGGGCGGGCAACTTCGCGATTGCGCGCCCGGTCCGGGAAGTCCTGTTCACGGTCGTCCCGCGGGAGGACCGCTACAAGGCCAAGAGCTTCATCGACACGGTGGTCTATCGGCTCGGCGACCAGGTCGGCGCATGGTCGTTCACCGGGATCCAGGGGCTCGGCTTCGGCAGCATCGGCATCGCCGGGGCCGCGATCCCGCTGTCCATGGTCTGGCTTGTGAACAGTCTCTGGCTCGGCCGCGCCCAGGAGCAGCGCCGGTCCACGCAGGAGCTCGCGGGCGCCGACGAACCGGGCCCGGTGCCGGTTCCGCTCGACCGTGCCGTGGCTTCGACCGGGCGGTGACCCGCGCCGCGCAACGGCTCGACGCTGGACCAGAGCCGACGCGGAGATTCGCTCGGAAGAACCGCATTCGCGTCGCCAGTCCGTGCCGGAAAGTCGGTATGGTTAACGTACGGTTTACCCGGCGGCGGGAGGTAGGGTGACGAGTTCCGCCGGGAGGGATGCATGCCGGACGCCGCGCGACGGCTTCACAGGTCCGCGCGCGGCCACGGCCGCCGCGTCGTCGCGACACTGGGAATGCTGGTCCTGGCTTCGGGACCCTGCCTGGCCCAGGAGCCGCTCTTCATCCGCATCCGCCCCCTGTCCGATGCCGAAGCCGCACGCGCGGCCCGCGAGGCCATATGGGCACGCCGTCAGGCCCATGCCCGGGCGGTGATCGAATCGGTCTGCACCGGATGCCTGGGTGCGTGGCGACCCGCGGCCGAATCGCCCCCAGAACCAAGCTCCGACCGGGTCGCGGACCTCGCCGTGCCGACGGGGGTTGAACTCGACCCCGGCTCCGGGGCATCCGTCCACCCCGATCCTTCGAGTCCCGAGAGGCAACCATGACCCAGTCGCATCCGACCAGCGGCGCCGAGCCCGAAGTCGATTGCCCGGTGAGCCTCGAAGTCCTGGGCTCCGTGTACCGCGCCGACGAATTCGACCTGCCGCTGATTCTGGAGGAGATCCCGCCGCTGCAGCGCGCGCAGCTCGCCACCTACCTGTATGGCAAGAGCCACATGCACAAGCTCGGCCTGAAGGTCGCCCGGGCCTGCGAGCGCGACGACCTGATCCGGGTCGCCGGCGAGATCGGCTCCGTGATCCACGGCCAGGCACACCTGAAGCCGTCCCGGCCCGTGCCGGAGGCCGCGCCGCAGCTGCGCGCGAAGACCCCGCCCGGCCAGAAGAAGGTTAGCCTCGCCGGGGCGGCGGCGAAGCCCGCGATCAGCCTGGGCGGCTCGGCCAAGGTCCGGAACTTCGACTGACCGCCGACGATCCTGGCGCGCGCCTTGCGCGACGATCCCCAGCCCCCGCGGGTATGCGCGTTGCGCGCGTGCCGGCCATCGGATAATCGCCCGCGATGAACACCGACCACGACAAGATCCTGATCGTCGATTTCGGCTCTCAGGTGACCCAGCTCATCGCCCGGAGGGTGCGGGAGGAGGGCGTCTACTGCGAGATCGTGCCCTTCACCAAGGCTGAGGCCGCCTTCCGCGAGCAGCGTCCAAAGGGGGTGATCCTCTCCGGCGGACCCGAATCGGTCACCGTCGAAGCCTCGCCCCGGGCGCCGCAGGTGGTGTTCGATTCGGGCGTGCCGGTCTTCGGCATCTGCTACGGCCAGCAGACCATGGCGGCGCAGCTCGGCGGCGCGGTCGAGGGCGGGCACCACGCGGAATTCGGCCGGGCCGAGGTCGAGATCCTGGCCGATTGCCCGCTGTTCAACGGCGTCTGGCACAAGGGCGAGACGTATCCGGTCTGGATGAGCCACGGTGATCGAGTCACCAAGCTCCCCGACGGGTTCACCACAGTGGCGATCTCGAAGAACGCCCCCTTCGCGGCGGTGGCCGACGCGGCGCGCAACTACTACGCGGTCCAGTTCCATCCGGAGGTGGCGCACACGCCCCACGGTGCCCTGCTGATTCGCAATTTCGTGCGCGACATCGCGGGCTGCTCCGGCGACTGGACCATGGGCGCTTACCGCGAGGAGGCGATCGCCAAGATCCGCGCACAGGTCGGCTCGGAGAAGGTGATCTGCGGCCTGTCGGGCGGAGTCGATTCGGCGGTGGCGGCGGTGCTGATCCACGAGGCGATCGGCGACCAGCTGACCTGCGTGTTCGTAGACCACGGGCTGTTGCGCCTCGGCGAGGCCGAGCAGGTCGTGGCGCTGTTCCGCGACCACTACAACATCCCGCTGGTCCACGTGGAGGCGAGCGGCATGTTCCTCTCGGCGCTGGAGGGCGTCAGCGACCCGGAGGTCAAACGGAAGACCATCGGCCGCCTGTTCATCGACGTGTTCGAGGCCGAGTCGAAGAAGATCGGCGGCGCCGCCTTCCTGGCGCAGGGGACGCTCTACCCGGACGTGATCGAGAGCGTGTCGTTCACCGGCGGCCCCTCGGTGACGATCAAGAGCCACCACAATGTCGGCGGCCTGCCCGAGCGCATGAACATGCAGCTCGTGGAGCCGCTGCGCGAGCTGTTCAAGGACGAGGTCCGGGTGCTCGGCAAGGAACTCGGCCTGCCCGAGGGCTTCGTCGGCCGTCACCCGTTCCCCGGGCCCGGTCTCGCGATCCGCTGCCCGGGGACGATCACCGCCGAGAAGCTGGAGGCCCTGCGCAAGGCCGATGCGATCTACCTCGACGAGATCCGCCAGGCCGGCCTCTACGACACGATCTGGCAGGCCTTCGCGGTGATCCTGCCGGTGAAGACCGTGGGCGTGATGGGCGACGGCCGCACCTACGACCACGTCTGCGCGCTCCGCGCCGTCACCTCGGTGGACGGCATGACGGCCGATTTCTACCCGTTCGACATGGCCTTCCTCGGCCGGGTGGCGACCCGGATCATCAACGAGGTGAAGGGCATCAACCGGGTCACCTACGACATCACCTCGAAGCCGCCCGGCACGATCGAGTGGGAATAGGACTCGCGGTCTCAGCCCGATTGACGAAGCGGATTGACGATCGGTACGCCTTCGAAATCCCGCTCGTTGTCGGTGACCACCACGCAGTCATTCACCGCGGCGATGGCGGCGATGATCGTATCCAGCGCATTCCGGGGAGGGCCCGCGCCTTGCCCTCTGCCATCAGCTTTGCCCACGCCAGCCCGGCCGCTGCGTCGAAGGTGAGGATGCGGCCCGCAAACAAGGACTGCGGACCCTCTGGACCGACGAACCAGGCTTCGAGATCACGTCGACGCTTACCGTCCGGCTTCTCCAGTACGCCGCGCCAGATCTCGGCCAACGTCAGCGAGGTGATGTAGAGGTCGCTGTCGGACTGCGCAGCCATCCACGTCAGCAGCGTTTCGGAAGGCTTAGGCTTGACGACGTGGCTGATGATGTTCGTGTCGAGCAGGAAGCGCATCAGAGATCGAGGACCGACCGCTCGTCGTGCGGGCGGGTCAGGTCGAGCTCTGCGCCGACCAACGGGGACCGCCGGAGCGCATCCAGGATGCCGCCATTCGAAACCTGTTCGTCGGCCACCGACCGGCTGACTTTGGCGCGCAGTTCCGAAGCCTCCGGAGTGTCCTCGGCGAGACGCCGGGCGAGCGAGCGTATGAGGCCGCGGTCGGCATCGCGGCCCCGGACTTCGAAGCGCACCAGCTCACGCGCGTCGGACCGCGTCCGATCGCGCCGGATTGTGCCTTGCGAAGCCTTGCTGATGGCCGCCTCCTGACCGGATTCGTCCCGTAGGTCATTCCCATCGTAGCGGACGCCGAGGGTGAAGCCTATGGTCCGCACAGGGCCGGGCCAAGCGCCTTAAGCGCCGGCCGGTAGGCTGCGAGGTGAAGGCCATCGCGCATGGCGCCGGGCTTGGCGTAGCCGGTGTCGCCGTCGCGCAGATCCGCGAACGGGTCCGCGAAGGCGCAGCCGAGGCGTCCGCACAGGCCGAGCAGCCGCTGCGAATATGCGGCCACCGCCGCCGCATCGACCAGCGTCCCGAGCTCGCGCCCGACCGGGGGGAGGGCGGTGACCACCACCCGCGGCGCGAGGTTTTGCAGGCGCCGGACGATCGTTTCGGCGGCAGCCTCGAACCGCGCGGCCGGCTCGGCGGAGCGCGGCTTGTTCTTCATCAGGATGTCGTTGGTCCCGATGGTCAGAGCGGCGACCCGGGGATGGGCCGTGAATGACAGCCGTGCGAGGTGATCCGCATAGGCCGCCGCGGTCGAGCCGCTGACGCCGCCGTTGACCAGCGGCAGGCCGCAGCCCTGTTGTCCGCCGGGCTGCAGCTCGACCTGCGAATCCCCGCCGTAGAAGACATAGTCCGGCGGCGCCTCGTCCAGGCTTACCTGAATCGCGATGAGGCGCATGACTGCATAGGCGCGGGCATCGGCGGCCGGTCTGTGCAGGCGCCAGCCCACGAGGCCGCCGAGGGCGAGCAGTCCCACGCCGCCGACGATCAGCACCGCGAGATGCCTCACGGCGCGGCGCCGGCGCGGTCGACCTGCGCGTCCGGCCGGGAATCCGTCGAGGCGTAATAGGGCTTGATGTCGAGGAGCGGCGTGCCGTCGAGGCAGTCGAGGCCGCGCACCTGCAACGTGCCGCCGTCCCGGCCGAGCAGTTCCACCACCGAGAGGGCGATCGGATTGGGCCGGGCCGGCGAGCGCAGCGAGAAGGTGCCGCGCGGGCCATCCGCGTGGCGCGGCTGCTGGACCACGAGGCCGCGGGTCGCCCGGTCCATCCAGTAGAGCAGAATGAGGTGCGAGCAGCCCGTGATGGTTCGCAGGCCCGGGACATAGGGCGCATCCACCTCGACGGTGCAGAGCGCGTCGGTCTGCAGCCCGTTCTTCGGGCATTCGGAGCGCGCTCGCCAGGGCGTGCGCAGCCGCCCGATGAAGTAGAGCCCCGCATCGAATGTCGCGGGCAGACTCGCCAGTTCCTCACCGGGACGGATCCCGAACTCGTCCGCGCTCATGCATCCTCACATTGCGTCCGCCGGCTTCTCGGCCAAGCACCTGTGGCCCGCAAGCCCGGATCTCGCCCCCTCGCGTCGCGGAGTGTAGAGCCGGCACCGGAATCGGAGGCGACATGATCGAGCGGGAATTGCGGCCGATGCAGGCGGTGGCGGATGCCGGGATCGCGATCGACCGTCTGGTCGAGCTCTACGACGACGCGGCCGGGGCCCTGCGGACGGCCCTCGAACGCTACCTCGCGGGCGGCCCACCGCCCGACGCGACCGAGCGCCTGGCCTTCCGCTATCCGGAGTTGCGGATCACCTATCGGCCGAACGGACCGCTGCCGCGGGTCCGGCGGGCCACTGCCAAGCTGCAGGCGGCGGGCACCTATGCCACCACGATCACGCATCCGGCTTTCTTCCGCACCTATCTCACCCGGCAGCTCGAGCCGCTGATCGCCGATTACGGGATCTCGCTGGAAGTGGGTCTGAGCGCACAGGAGATTCCCTACCCCTACATCCTCGAAGCCGGCCTCGATGCGGGCGGACGGGCCGTCGACGGCGCGGAACTGGCCACCTACTTCCCCGTCCCGCTGCTGTCCCTGGTGGGCGACGAGATCGCCGACGGTACCTTCGCGCTCATCGACGGCGAACCGCTGCCGCTCGCCCTGTTCGACGCCGTGCGGGTCGATTACTCCCTGCGCCGCCTGGTCCATTACACGGGCTGCGACTGGCGCGAGGTCCAGCCCTGGATCCTGCTCACCAACTACCACCGCTACGTCGATCAGTTCGTCCGCCATGGGCTCGAACGGCTGGCCTCGGGGGCGGAAGGGTTCGAGCGGCTGGTCCTGCCGGGCGGGATCTCCGTGTCCCGCGCCGAGGCTGCGCAGGCGGATCCGGCCGCGGTGATCGCCGCCTCGCCCTGGCACCGGCACCAGATGCCGGCCTACCACCTCGTCGCCCGCGGCGACGACGGCACCCTCCAGGGCACGACCCTGGTCAATATCGGCGTCGGTCCCTCGAACGCGAAGACGATCACCGACCACCTCGCCGTGCTGCGCCCGGATTGCTGGCTGATGGTCGGGCATTGCGGCGGCCTGCGCCAGTCACAGACCATCGGCGACTACGTCCTGGCCCATGCCTATCTGCGCCGCGATAGGATCCTCGACGAGTTGGTCCCACCGGACGTGCCCGTCCCCGCCCTCGCGGAGGTACAGGTGGCGCTCCAGAACGCGGCCGCCGCCGTGACCGGCGAGCAGGCCGAGGCGCTCAAGCGCCGCCTGCGCACCGGGACGGTGGTCACCTACGACGATCGCAACTGGGAATTGCGGTTCAGCCAGGAGCGGCGGCGGATCAACCAGTCCCGGGCCGTGGCGGTCGACATGGAGAGCGGCACCGTGGCGGCACAGGGGTTCCGCCTCCGGGTGCCCTACGGCGCGCTTCTCTGCGTGTCGGACAAGCCGCTCCACGGCGAGATCAAGCTGCCGGGGGCTGCCAACGCCTTCTACGACCGGGCGGTCTCGGAACACCTGAAGGTCGGCCTGGCGGCGCTCGACATGCTGCGTGCCGATCGGCACGGACTGCACTCGCGCAAGCTGCGGAGCTTCGACGAGCCGCCATTCCGGTGAACGCCCGATTGCACAGCGATGGCCGGCTCAACTTGAGCGTAGCGACGCACTGACACGCCTTCGTCAATCGTCAAGCTTGGATACTTGGGTTCGATCGGACGTTGGAAAGTCATACTCCTCTCAAGGATCGGACTTTCTCATGAGACGATTGGCTCTCGCATCGACGGCTCTTCTGGCGGCCTTCGCCCTGGTGCCGGTCAGCGCCGATGCCCGCGGCTTCGGCGGCGGCGGATTTCATGGCGGCGGCTTCGGGGGCGGTGGCTTTCACGGCGGCGGTATGGGCGGTGGCGGATTTCGCGGCGCGGGCCTCGGCGGTGCCGGGCTCGGCGGCGGTGGTTTCCGCGGCGCCGGCGTCGGTAACGCCGGGGTCGGGATCGGCCGGGGTGCCGGCCTCGGCGGTGTCCAGCGGGGTGGTTTCGCCAATGCCGGGCGCCTTGGGATCGGCAATCGTGGTTTCGTCGGCCGCGGATACGCCCATCGCGGCTACGGCCGCGGCCTGGGTTACGGCCTGGCCGGCGTCGGTCTGGGACTCGGCGTTGGATACGGCCTCGGCGGGATCGGCTATGGCTACGGCGATGGCTGCACCGGCGATTACGGCTACGGCTACGGCTACGATCCGGCCTATTGCGGCACCTACGGCTACGGCTACTGAACGCCGTTTACGGGCACGGTCGCTCTGCCGCAACGCCCCGACACTCGGACCCGGCACGATGCTGTAGGTCCCTGATTCCGCCGCGTCTTTCTCGGGACGCTGGCGGTTCTCTGTCGGAACGATGCCTGAACGAAAGCCCGGCCGGAAACGGTCGGGCTTTTCTACGCCTGACCGGGACCGCTCGACCCGCCGGCCTTCGCGATCCACGAAGTCTGCGTCGCCGAGTCCCGAATTGCGAACCGTTCCAAACCGGCCCATGCCCGCGTCGGCACGAAACGTGGGAGGATCGGATGAGCGGGGAGGCGGTTGTTCCGGCTACGGCCGCTCTGCTGGTGCTGTGCATGGGCTCGTGGGCGACGGCGCTACTGCCGGAGATCGTCACCGCGCTCGCCTTCTTCGGGCTTGCGATGTTGCTGCACCTGGGCGGTGCAGCGACGGTGTTCTCGGGCTTCTCGGCCTCGGCCTTCTGGCTGGTCCTGTCCGGCATGGTCGTGGGCCAGGGCATGACGCGTACGGGCCTCGGCGCCCGCATGGCGCGGGCGCTGGCCGCGCGCCTGTCGGGCTCCTACGCGCAGCTCATCACCGGCGTCGTTGCCCTGAGCTTCCTCATCGCCTTCGTGATGCCGTCGAATCTCGGCCGGATCGCCCTGATGATCCCGGTGACGCTTGCGCTCTGCGACGGCTTCGGGCTGGCGCCCGGCCGGCCGGGGCGGACCGGCGCCGTCCTGGCGGTCGGCGTCGCAACCCCGATCCTGTCGGCGGCGATCCTGCCGGCCAACGTCCCCAATCTCGTGATGGCCGGCTCGGCCGAACAGGTGCTCGGCCTGCACCTCTCCTACATGTCCTATTTCCTCCTTCACGCGCCTGTCCTGGCTCTGGTCAAGGGCGTGATGCTGGTGGGGCTGATCGTGCGCCTGTTTCCCGACCGGCTCAGCGCCGAGGCTCACGCCCTCCCGGTGCCGACGCCTGTCTCGGCGGCTGAGTTGCGCCTGGCGGTGATCCTGGCCTGCACCCTGGCCCTGTGGATGACCGACAGCCTGCACGGCTTCGCACCCGCCTGGGTCGGACTCGCCGCCGCGGTGATCTGCCTGTTGCCGCGGGTCGGGGTGCTGCCGCCTGAGGCATTCCAGCAGGTGAACCTGCGAACCTGCTTCTACATCGCGGCGCTGCTCGGCCTGGTTGCCCTGGTCAACGAGACCGGGCTCGGGGCGCGGCTCGGGCATTGGCTGCTCGCCGTCGCGCCGCTCGCCCCCGGGGCGCCGGGCCAGAACTTCGCGGTGCTCACCGGCATCAGCACCGTGCTGACGCTGCTGGTCACCGCCAACGGCGCGCCGGCCCTGTACACCGCGCTCGCCGGCGAGATGGTGAATGCCAGCGGCCTCTCGACCCTGGCCGTCGTGTCGGTGCAGGTGATCGGCTATTCGACCCTGTTCTTCCCCTACCAGGCCCCGCCGATCGTCTTCGCCAGCGAGCTCGGCGGCGTGCGCCTGCGGGACGCGACTCGCCTCACGCTGGCCTTCGGCCTCGCCTCACTCGTGGTCGCCGCACCCCTCGATTACGCGTGGTGGTGCCTGCTGGGCCAACTGCGGTGACAGATCCGCCGCGCTATCAACACGCCCCCCGCTGTGCGGCGCAGCATGACACATTGCGGCTTGGGCCCGCAGGCACTAGCGCTAGCACCAGATTAGAGACGGTCCAGTTCGCAGCTGCGAGGCTTCAATCCAATGGCACCCACCGCCCGCCCGACCGTGGCACAGCCGCTCTCGCCGCATCTCCAGATCTACCGCTGGACCTGGACGATGGCGATGTCGGTGTTTCACCGTATTACCGGCACCGCCCTCTACGGCGGGACTGCCCTGGTGGCGATCTGGCTCGTGGCGCTTGCCTCAGGGCCGGCGGCGTATTCCTATGTCGCCTGGTTCTTCGGCTCGCTGCTCGGCCGCCTGATCTTGTTCGCCTACACCTGGGTTCTGATGCACCACATGCTCGGCGGCCTACGGCATCTGGTATGGGATACCGGCGTCGGTTTCGACCGGGAGAAGCGCATGAGCATGGCGCGCCTGACGCTGGTTGGCTCCGTCGCGCTCACCCTCGTCATCTGGGCGGTCGCCCTTCTGGTCCGCTGAGGAGGCCGGCATGGCTCAAGAACAGATCCGCCAGGACACCCGCGTCTCCATCCGCACCCCGCGTGCCCGCGTCCGCGGCCTCGGCATCGCCCATCACGGCGCCGGCCATTGGTGGCAACAGCGGGTGACGGCGGCCGCGAACACAGTCCTGATGCTCGCCTTCGTGGTGATCGTCGCCAGCATGGCCGGCCGGGGCTACGTCGAAGCGACGCAGCTGATCGCCAGGCCCTTCGTCTCCATCATCCTGATCCTGGCGCTCCTGTCGGTGACGATCCACATGCGGATCGGCATGCAGGTGGTGATCGAGGATTACGTGCACGGCCAGGCGACGAAGATCGCCGCGGTGTTCGCCAACAACATCTACGCGGTCCTGGTGGCCGTGGCCTGCCTCTACGCGGTCCTGCGGATCGGCTTCGGACAGCCGGCCTGAACCCCGCCATCACGCATTTCGAGGAGCCGATCATGGCCGCCAACGGCACCAACGGCAGCGGGCCTGCCTACACGATCCACGATCACGCCTTCGACGTGGTGATCGTCGGGGCCGGCGGCGCCGGCCTGCGCGCCACCGTCGGCTGCTCCGAGGCCGGCCTGCGTACGGCCTGCATCACCAAGGTGTTCCCGACCCGCTCGCACACCGTCGCGGCGCAGGGCGGCATCTCGGCCTCGCTCGGCAATATGGGGCCCGACGACTGGCGCTGGCACATGTACGACACCGTGAAGGGGTCGGACTGGCTCGGCGACCAGGACGCGATCGAATACCTCGTCCGCAACGCCCCGGCCGCGGTCTACGAGCTGGAGCACTGGGGCGTGCCCTTCTCGCGGACGGAGGAAGGCAAGATCTACCAGCGTCCGTTCGGCGGCATGACCACCGATTACGGCAAGGGCACCGCCCAGCGCACCTGCGCGGCGGCCGACCGGACCGGACACGCGATGCTGCACACCCTCTACGGGCAGGCGGTGAAGAACCAGACCGACTTCTTCATCGAGTACTTCGCCCTCGACCTGATCATGGACGAGGAGGGCCGCTGCCGGGGGGTCATCGCCCTCGACCAGGCCAGCGGTGAGATCCACCGCTTCCGGGCCCAGACGACCATTCTGGCCACCGGCGGCTACGGCCGCGCCTATTTCTCGGCGACCTCGGCCCATACCTGCACGGGCGACGGCAACGCCATGGTGCTGCGGGCCGGGCTGCCTCTGCAGGACATGGAATTCGTCCAGTTCCACCCGACCGGCATCTACGGCGCCGGCTGCCTGATCACGGAAGGGTCCCGCGGCGAGGGCGGCTACCTGACCAATTCCGAGGGCGAGCGCTTCATGGAGCGCTACGCCCCCTCGGCCAAGGACCTCGCCTCGCGCGATGTGGTCTCCCGCTCCATGACCATGGAGATCCGCGACGGCCGCGGCGTCGGCAAGAACAAGGACCACATCTACCTACACCTCGACCACCTCGACCCCAAGATCCTCCACGAGCGCCTGCCCGGCATCTCGGAGAGCGCGAAGATCTTCGCGGGGGTCGACGTGACCAAGGAACCGATCCCGGTCCTCCCGACCGTGCACTACAACATGGGCGGCATCCCGACGAACTATCACGGCGAGGTGCTGACCCTGCGGAACGGCAACCCCGACACGGTGGTGCCCGGCCTGATGGCGATCGGCGAAGCCGCCTGCGTCTCGGTGCACGGGGCCAACCGCCTCGGGTCCAATTCCCTGATCGACCTCGTCGTGTTCGGCCGCGCCGCCGGCAAGCGCTGCGCCGAGATCGTCGAGCCGAACGGACGGGCGCAGGAGCTGCCCAAGGGCGCGACCGACAAGGCGCTGGAGCGCCTCGACCGTTTCCGCCACGCCAACGGCTCGACGCCGACCGCGGAACTGCGGGCCGAGATGCAGAAGACGATGCAGAACAACTGCGCCGTCTTCCGCACCGGCGAGGTCCTCGAAGAGGGCAAGGGCCTGATCCACAAGGTCTGGAACGCCGCCGCCGACGTGAAGATCACCGACCGCTCGCTGATCTGGAACACCGACCTTCTGGAGACCCTGGAGTTCGACAACCTGATCGGCCAGGCGGTGGTGACGATGGAATCGGCCGCCAACCGCAAGGAATCCCGCGGCGCCCACGCCCGCGAGGACTTCCCGGACCGCGACGACAAGGACTGGATGAAGCACACCCTGTCCTGGCTCGACGAGGGGCGGCATCAGGTGAATATCGATTACCGCCCGGTGCACACCTATACGATGTCGAACGAGATTCAGTACATCGAGCCGAAGGCACGGGTGTACTGAGGCTAGCAATCACGATGCACGTGCCAATTCGCGGCGCGTGCATCCCCTCAGACCGGTTTCCGGTTCTGACCGATATTGCCGGATATTATCGCAATGGCCCAATTCAATCTCCCGAAGAATTCCCAGATCACCCAGGGCAAGGCCTGGCCGGCCCCTCCGGGTGCCAAGAGCCTGCAGACCTTCAAGATCTACCGTTGGAACCCGGATGACGGGGCCAATCCGCGGATCGACACCTATCAGGTCGACCGCGAGGATTGCGGGCCGATGGTCCTCGACGCGCTGCTATGGATCAAGAACAAGGTCGATTCGACGCTGGTGTTCCGCCGGTCCTGTCGCGAGGGCATCTGCGGCTCCTGCGCCATGAATATCGAGGGCCAGAACGCGCTCGCCTGCACGATCGGCATCGACGAGTGCAAGAGCCCGGACAACGCCCTGCCGGTGATGACCCGCAAGGACAAGGACGGCGCGATCCGGATCTATCCGCTGCCGCACATGCCGGTGCTTAAGGATTTGGTCCCGGATCTCACCAACTTCTACGCCCAGCACGCCGCCATCGAGCCCTGGCTCCAGACCGAGACGCCCGCCCCCGAGAAGGAATGGCGCCAGACCCCCGAGGACCGGTCGAAGCTCGATGGCCTTTACGAGTGCATCCTGTGCGCGTGCTGCAGCACGTCATGCCCGAGCTACTGGTGGAACGGCGACAAGTTCCTCGGCCCGGCGGCCCTGCTCCAGGCCTATCGCTGGCTGATCGATTCGCGCGACGAGAATACCGGCGACCGGCTCGATGCCCTGCATGATCCGTTCCGGCTCTATCGCTGCCACACGATCATGAACTGCGCCAACACCTGCCCGAAAAACTTGAACCCGGCCAAGGCGATCGCCGAGATCAAGAAGATGATGGTCGAGCGCACGCTCTGAGCGCAGGGCCTTGAGGCCCCGCGGCCACACTGCCGTGAAAAGGTGCCCCGTCCGCAAGGGACTCACCCGGTGCCCCGGGTGGCGCCTTGCGGTCAGCGCATTTGCCGCCGAGTCAGGAACGAAGCGCATCCGCGCACATGTTCAAGCCTGACCCAAGTGGACCGATGCTGCGCCCGAGCCTGTCGACGTTCGCCATTCTCTGCCTGGGGGCCAGCCTCGGAGCCTGCGCGTCCAGCCGTCTGGACGCGCCGCGCACCCGGGCGCCGCAGGCCGCCCTCGACGCGGTGCCGGCGATCCCGTCCGGGACCGTGACGGCGGCGCCGCTCGCGCCCCCGCCCGGCGTGGCGGCGAGCCCCGATGCGCCGCCTCCGCCCGGCCCCCAGGCGTCCCTGTCACCTGCGACGCCGACGGTGATCGCCGAGCCGGTCACCCCCCCGGCCCCCCCGCCGCCGGTGGTCTCCACCGGACGCGCCTCCGTTGTCGGGAGCTGGGATGCCCGGGACGCCACCGGGGCAAATTGCAAGGTCACCCTGTCGAGCGCTCCGGCCCTCGATCTCTACAAGGCCTCCGCCGCGGCCTGCCCCAACAAGGATCTCGCCAAGGTGTCGGCCTGGGATTTCCGGGATGGCGAGGTCTACCTCTATCAGCCGGGCGGGTCAGTCGCGGCGCGCTTGCGCCAGGGCGGCGGCGGTCTCGAGGGCGCGCTCACCAAGTCCGGCGCAGCCCTCGCCCTGAACCGCTGAGGCGGCGCGACCTCCGCGCACGGTTGGCGCGGGGCGTCGCGTGCTTACATGGTGGCTTCCCGCAGCGTCACGCCCCAGGCAGCATGTTCCTCGATTGGCTCGAGCGCCGCGTTGATCCGTTCGCGCCCTTCGATGAATCACGGATGCCGCCGCACGCGGTCATCGGCTTCGCGTGGTTCTACCTGCGTCCGATCCGCGCCGTCCTCGCGGTTCTGTTCGTCATCGCCGTCATCGCCGGCACCGTCGAGGCTTCGCTCTACCTCGTCATGCGCTGGTTCATCGACCTGCTCGGCACCGCCGATCGGTCGACGGTCCTGTCGGAGCACGCCACCGGTCTCGGCCTCGCCGTCCTGCTTATCGCCGTCGTCCGGCCGGCCTCGATCTGGGCGCACGAGGTGCTGTCCAATCAGCTCGTCGTGCCGCAATCCACCAGCCAGATCCGCTGGCGGGCGCATCTCTACACGCTCGGGCACGCGCTCTCGTATTTCCAGGGCGACTTTTCGGGGCGCCTTGCGAACCGCGTCGTTCAGGTCGGCCCGGCAGTGCGGGAACTGGCCGTCGTCCTGATCGACACGCTGCTCTACGTGGCCATCTACGCGATCACCGCGATCGGGCTGTTCGGCTCGATCTCCCCCTGGCTGGTGCTGCCGGTCCTCCTCTGGATCGCCGCCTATGCCGGGCTGACCACGTGGTTCGTCCCCCGGGCCCGCGCACGCTCGCACCGCACCGCCGATACGCGCTCGACCCTGATCGGCCGGATCGTCGACAGCTACACCAACATCCTGACGGTGAAGCTTTTCGCCCGCGACCGGGAGGAACGGGCCGCGGTGCGCGATGCCGTGGACGTCCACACCGAGGCCTACCTGCATCAGTTCCGCCTCGTGACGTTGACCACGAGCGTCCTCGGCGCGCTGAACAGCGCCCTGCTGATCGCCACGGGCGCCGCGTGCCTGATCCTCTGGCGCGACGGCGGCATGACCACCGGTGAGGCCTCCGCGGGCATCGCCCTGGTCCTCCGGCTCATCGCCATGTCCGGCTGGGTGATGCAGACCGTGCGGGGCGTCTTCGAGAATGTCGGCGTGATCCAGGAGAGCATGCAGACCATGGCGCGGCCGCACGCGCTGGTTGATGCGCCGGACGCGAGGACCCTCGCCGTCACCGGCGGCGAGATTCGGTTCGACAGCGTCGGCTTCCATTACGGCCGCGGCGACGCCACCGTGATCGAGGATTTCTCGCTGACGATCCGCCCCGGCGAGAAGGTCGGGCTGGTCGGCGTCAGCGGCGCGGGCAAGTCCACGTTGGCGAGCCTCCTCCTGCGGCTCTACGACGTCGAGAGCGGGCGTATCCTGGTGGACGGGCAGGATATCGCCGCGGTCACGCAGCAATCCCTGCGCGAGGCGATCGCGATGGTCAGCCAGGATACCTCGCTCCTGCACCGCTCGATTCGCGACAACATCGCCTATGGGCGTCCCGATGCGAGTGAGGCGGAGATCGCGCGTGCAGCGCGGCTGGCGCATGCCGATGGCTTCATCGCCGACCTGGTCGACCACAAGGGCCGCCGCGGCTACGATGCCCAGGTCGGCGAACGCGGCGTGAAGCTCTCCGGAGGCCAACGCCAGCGCATCGCCATCGCGCGGGTGATCCTGAAGGACGCGCCGATCCTGATCCTGGACGAGGCGACCTCGGCCCTCGACAGCCAAGTGGAAGCGGCGATCCAGGAGTCCCTCGATACGCTGATGGCCGGCAAGACCGTGCTGGCTATCGCGCACCGGTTGTCAACGATCGCGGCCCTTGACCGTCTGGTGGTGATCGACCGGGGGCGGATCGTCGAAGAGGGAACGCACGGCGAGCTGGTCGCCCGCGGCGGCGTCTATGCCGGCCTGTGGTCGCGCCAGTCGGGTGGCTTCCTGGCCGATGGAACCACACGCTTCGACAGCGCCGCGGCGTAGCGTGGTGGGGCCGAACCGGCGGCTGGCGGCACGCCGGAACAATGACGGCCCGACCGTATCGCTGCGCTGCACGGCCCGCTTGACTCGGGGGCGTCAGACGGTCTCATTGCTCGGATTAGAACGATAATGCTTTGATCCTGGCCGAGCCGGGAAATCAGGGTAGGGCGCCTGCGGCCCGCACGCCGACGCACGGAGTTCAGAATCTTGGCGAACACATCAGCCGCCACGCCCGCGGCCCATGGGCACGAGGGCAGCCGTCGAGACTTTTTGTTCCTGGCAACGGGAGCCGGGTTGGCCGTCGGCGTGGGTGCGGTGGTCTGGCCCTTCGTCTCATCCATGGCGCCGGATGCCGACACGATCGCGGCCGGTGCGCCGATCGAAGTCGACCTGACCCCGATCCAGGACGGGCAGATCGTCAACGTGTTCTGGCGGGGCAAGCTGATCTTCGTGCGCAAGCTCACCGCCAAGGAGGTGACCGACATGCAGGCGGTCCCCCTGCCGGCGATGATCGATCCCGCCGCCTTCACGACCCGGGTCAAGAACGGGCACGATCAGTGGCTCGTGGTCTACGGCAACTGCACGCATCTCGGCTGCGTGCCGATCGGCCATCAGGGTAATTTCGAGGGCTGGGCCTGCCCGTGTCACGGCTCTCAGTTCGATGCCGTGGGCCGCGTCCGCCATGGGCCGGCGCCGATCAACCTGCCGATCCCGCCCTACGCCTTCGAGACGGACACCAAGATCCGGATCGGCGAGGGCGGCAAGGAAGTGGCCTGAGGAGGGCGCGGTCATGAGCGGAACTGCCAGCACCTACGTCCCGAAGAGCCGCGTCGCCAAGTGGTTCGAAGCCCGTCTGCCGATCGCCGGCCTCGTGCATTCGTCCTTCATCGCCTATCCCGTCCCTCGGAATCTGAATTACTTCTGGACCTTCGGGGCGATCCTGGCGGCTTTCCTGGGGATCCAGATCGTCACCGGCGTCTGGCTGGCAATGCACTACGAGCCGTCGGCGACGGGCGCCTTCAATTCCGTCGAAAAGATCATGCGCGACGTGAATTACGGTTGGCTGCTGCGCTATGCGCACGCCAACGGCGCGTCGATGTTCTTCGTGGCGGTCTATGTCCATATGTTCCGGGCCCTCTATTACGGGTCGTACAAGGCCCCGCGCGAGGTGCTCTACATCCTGGGCGTGATCATCTACCTGTTAATGATGGCCACCGCGTTCCTGGGCTACACCCTGCCCTGGGGCCAGATGAGCTTCTGGGGCGCCACCGTCATCACCAACATCCTGGCGGCGATCCCGGTGATCGGCGACACGATCCAGACCCTCCTGTGGGGCGGCTACTCGGTCGGCAACCCGACCGTGAACCGGTTCTTCTCGCTGCACTACCTGCTGCCCTGGATGATCGCCGGCGTCGTCGTGCTGCATGTCTGGGCGCTGCACGTCACCGGCCAGAACAATCCTGCAGGTATCCCGATCAAGTCGGGCAAGGATGCGGTGCCGTTCACGCCCTACGCCACCGTCAAGGACGTGTTCGCCACCTGCGTGTTCATGATCCTGTTCTCGTGGTTCCTGTTCTATCAGCCGAACTATCTGGGCCACGCCGACAACTACATCCCGGCCAACCCGGCCGTTACCCCCGCGCACATCGTGCCCGAATGGTACTTCCTGCCGTTCTACGCGATCCTGCGCGCGGTCCCGAGCAAGCTCGGCGGCGTGATCCTGATGTTCTCGGCGGTGATCATCCTCGCCTTCGCACCGTGGCTCGATTGGTCCCGGGTGCGTTCCTGCAACTACCGGCCGATCTACCGGCAGTTCTTCTGGGTGTTCATCGGTGCGACCTTCCTGCTGGGCTGGCTCGGATCCCAGCCGCCCGAGGGGGGCTACGTCATCGCTTCGCAGATCTGCACGGCTTACTACTTCGCCCACTTCCTGCTCGTCATGCCGCTCTGCGGCCTGTTCGAGACGCCGAAGGCGCTGCCGGGCTCGATCCTGGAGAGCGTCACCGGGCCGGGCAAGCAGGTGAGCGGATCCGGCATGCCGGCGGGCGCGGCCGCTGCTCCGACCACCAAGGGCTGACGACGGGACCATGACCATGACGCGCGTCCTCTCGACGAAAGCCGCGTTCGCCCTGGCGGCCCTGCTGCTCGGTGCGGCACCGGTCTCAGCACAGGAAGGGCATGGCGGACCGATCCCGGCTCGGATGAGCTGGAGCTTCGCCGGTACCTTCGGCCATTTCGACACCGCGCAGCTGCAGCGCGGCTTTCAGGTCTACAAGGAAGTCTGCTCCGCCTGCCATTCGATGAAGCTTGTCTCCTTCCGCAACCTCGCGCAGGAGGGCGGACCGGACTTTACCGCCGGCCAGGTCAAGGCGCTGGCCGCGACCTATCAGGTGAAGGATGGGCCGAACGATGCCGGCGACATGTTCGACCGCCCTGGTCGGCCAGCCGACACCTTCCCGCCGCCCTTCCCGAACGACCAGGCTGCAGCCGCGGCCAATGGCGGCAAGGCGCCGCCGGACTTCTCGGTGATCGCCAAGGCGCGGACCTTCTCGCGCGGCTCCCTGTACTTCCTGACCGATTGGCTGCCGCTGATCGGCTATTCCGAGCAGGGGCCGGACTACATCCACGCCCTGATCGGTGGCTACGAGGAGCCGCCGAAGGATTTCGCCGTTCCTGACGGCGGCCACTACAACAAGTATTATCCTGGCCACATCATCGCGATGCCGCCTCCGATCACCGACGGGCAGGTCACCTACCCGAAGGACGACAAGGGCCAGCCGGTGGTCCCCGAGACCGTGGACCAGTACGGCAAGGACGTGGCGGCGTTCCTGATGTGGACCGCCGAGCCGCATATGATGGACCGGAAAGCCCTCGGGTTCCGGGTGATCCTGTTCCTGATCATCCTGTCGGGTCTGCTCTACTACGTGAAGAAGAAGGTCTGGGCCGATGTCGGCGGCGAGGTCCACGGCCTCCAGCCGGAACTGCACAAGGCCTACTGAGGCGCAGTCGATTCGCACCTGACCGATGGGCCTCCTCCGGGGGGCCCATCTTTTTTGGGCTGTGGCTGCGTGCTACCGCTCGGCGAACGCGGCGGTCCGTCTCGCGGCGACATCGATCCCGGCCGACCACCTCATCCTGAAGTGCCCGCGCCAGCGGGTCTCGAAGGACGGTTCCAGGGATCGCCCTGCCTGCGGGAGGCGCCTTTTAGGCCTCCGCTCCGCTCCGGCATCTCGGGATGAGGTGGCGGACAGGATGACGCTCAAACAAGGGAAACCGGGATGACGGCAGCGGTGCTCGGGGTGATGGGCGGGTCGGGCGTCTACGAGCTGCCGGGGCTCGAGGACGTGCGCGAGGAGCGCGTCGCTTCGCCCTGGGGCGACCCCTCCGACGCGCTTCGGATCGGGCGGATCGGCGAAACCAAGGTGGTGTTCCTGGCCCGCCATGGGCGCGGCCATCGGCTGTCGCCGTCCGGCATCAATTACCGCGCGAACATCGACGCGCTGAAGCGGGCCGGCGTGACCGATCTCGTGGCGCTCTCCGCCTGCGGTTCGTTCCGCGAGGATCTGCCCCCGGGCCTGTTCGTGCTGGTCGACCAATTTGTCGACCGTACCCATGGCCGCGCCTCGTCCTTCTTCGGCGACGGCTGTGTCGCACATGTCTCCCTCGCCCACCCGGTGGGACCGGGCCTGCAGGCCCGGATCGCCACCGCTGCTCGGGCGGAGGGCGTCGCGGTCCATCGCGGCGGAACCTATGTCTGCATGGACGGGCCGCAATTCTCGTCACTCGCCGAATCCCGGGCCTACAAGGCGCAGGGCTTCGACGTCATCGGCATGACCAACATGCCCGAGGCCAAACTCGCCCGCGAGGCGGAGATCACCTACGCGACGATCGCGATGGTCACCGATTACGATTGCTGGCATCCCGGCCACGACGCCGTGGACGTGGCCGCGGTGATTGCAGTGGCCCGGAGCAATGCCGACACGGCGGCCCGGCTGGTGGCACGGCTCGCCCGCGACTTCCCGGCCGAGCGCGAGCCCTGCCCGGCGGGCTCGCACCGCGCCCTCGACGGAGCGATCATGACCGCGCCCACCGCCCGCGATCCGGCGCTGCTCGCCAAGCTCGACGTCGTGGCCGGGCGGGTCCTGAACGGATAGGGCGGCCTTGCCCTTTCCCTTCCGGCAAAACTCCCTCTAGAAAGCGCGCGCGGCCCCTTGGGCCGCCCCCTACGCAAAGTCCCACGAAAAATGCGCAGCGCCACCATCAGCCGGAAGACGGCCGAGACCGACATCGCGGTCACCGTCGGTCTCGACGGGACCGGACGATCGACGATCGCCACCGGCATCGGCTTCCTCGATCACATGCTGGACCTGTTCGCCCGGCACGGCCTGTTCGACCTCGACCTGAAGGTCGTCGGCGACCTGCACATCGATCAGCACCATTCCGCCGAGGATTGCGGCATCGCGCTGGGCCAGGCCTTCGCCAAGGCGCTGGGCGACAAGCGCGGCGTCACCCGCTACGCCGACATCCACCTGCCCATGGACGAGGCGCTGACCCGGGTCTGCGTCGACATCTCGGGCCGGCCGTTCCTGGTGTTCCGCACCACGTTCCGGGTCGAGAAGATCGGGCAGTTCGACACCGAGCTCGTGCGCGAGTGGTTCCAGGCCTTCGCCATGAATGCCGGGCTGACCCTGCATGTGGAGACGCTCTACGGCGACAACGCCCATCACATCGCCGAGAGTTGCTTCAAGGGTCTGGCCCGGGCCTTGCGGACGGCAGTGGCGGTCGATCCGCGGGAGGAGGGGCGCATTCCCTCCACGAAGGGCTCCCTGTAGAGCGTCTTGTCGTCGCGCTCCCCGGTCACCCCCAAGGCCCCGGACGAGCGCCGTTGTCGGAGTCCCGCGATGCGCATGCGCAGCTACACGCTCCACCTGCCGGCCGAGGCGCGCCCGGGCGAGAGTCTCGGCCTCGATCGGGCGGTACTGGTGCCGGATGGGTTCTCCTGGCCGGCCTTCGCCTTCAGCGTGCTGTGGTTCCTCTATCATCGCCTCTGGATCGCGGCACTCATGGTGCTCGTCGGATTGCTGGCGCTGTTCGGCCTGGGCCTCATCCTCGGCCTGCCGACCGGCGCCGGTGTGATCGCGGCCCTGTTGTCCGCATGGCTGATCGGGCTCGAAGCGTCGAGCCTGCGCCGCTGGACCCTCACCCGTTGCGATATGCCGATGCGCGACACGGTCATCGCGGCCTCGCCCGAGGAGGCCGAGACGCGGGCCTTCGGACGCTGGCTTGACAGCACGGTCTCGGCCCCGCGGCCGCCGTTCCCCGGCGGCCCGACCCGTCGCGCCGAACCGGTGATCGGCCTGTTTCCCGCTCAGGAAGCGGCCCGGTGACGGCCCCGACGAGATCCGCATGAGTACCGAGACCGTCGCGATCATCGATTACGGATCGGGAAACCTCCACTCCGCCGCTAAGGCGTTCGAGCGGGCGGTCCGCGAGAGCGGGCGCGACGCGCGGATCTGCCTGACCGCGGATCCGGATGTTGTGGCGGCGGCCGACCGCATCGTCCTGCCGGGCGTCGGCGCCTATGCGGATTGCCGGGCCGGGCTCGACGCCGTGCCCGGCATGGTCGAGGCGATGATTCAGGCCGCACAGGGCGCGGGACGGCCGTTCCTCGGCATCTGCGTGGGCATGCAGCTCCTCGCGAGCCGGGGGCTGGAATACACCACCACGCCCGGCCTCGGCTGGATCCCCGGCGATGTCGGACCGATCCGGCCGGCCGATCCGAACCTTAAGGTTCCCCATATGGGCTGGAACACCCTGCATCCGGCCCGCGTCCATGCCCTCCTCGCCGGCATCCCCACCGGCGAGGACGGCCTGCACGCTTACTTCGTACACAGCTACGCGCTGGCCCCGGAGAATCCCGACGACGTAGTCGCGCAGGCGGATTACGGCGGACCGATCACCGCCCTCGTCGCCCGGGACAACGTCGCGGGCACGCAATTCCACCCCGAGAAGAGTCAGCGCCTGGGACTCGCGCTCATCGCGAATTTCTTGGCCTGGCGCCCGTGAGCGCGATCCGGCCCCGCCCAGAAGGACAGAAAAACCCGTGATCCTCTACCCGGCGATCGACCTCAAGGAGGGACGCTGCGTCCGCCTCGTCCAGGGTGACATGGCCCAGGCCAAGGTCTTCGGCGACGATCCCGCCGCGCAGGCCGCGACCTTCGAGGGGCAGGGTTTCCCCTGGCTCCACGTTGTCGATCTGGATGGCGCCTTCGCGGGGGCGCCGCGCAACGCCGCCGCGGTGGACGCGATCCTGGCGCGGGTCGGGATCCCGGTGCAGCTCGGCGGCGGCATCCGGGAGATGAAGACCCTCGAAGGCTGGCTCGCCAAGGGTGTGGCCCGGGTGATCATCGGCACGGCCGCGGTGCGCGATCCCGGCTTCGTCCGCGAGGCTGCCCGCCAGCATCCCGGAAAGATCGCCGTCGGCATCGACGCCAAGGACGGGCGGGTCGCCGTCGAGGGCTGGGCCCAGACATCGAGCATGACCGCCGAGGAACTGGGCCGTCGTTTCGAGGACGCGGGCGTCGCCGCCATCATCTACACCGACATCGCCCGGGACGGGATCCTGAAAGGCCTCAACGTCGAGATGACCCTGGCGCTGGCGCAGGCCGTGCGCATCCCGGTGATCGCCTCCGGCGGCCTCGCCTCGATCGACGACGTACACCGCCTGCTCCAGCCCGATTGCGCGCTGATCGCCGGCGCCATCACGGGGCGCGCGCTCTACGACGGGCGCATCGACCCGCAGGCGGCCCTGGCGGCGATCGCTGCGGCGCGCGGATCGGCTTCGTGATACGTCATCCTCGGTGATGGCACCGAGCGGGAGGCTTCGATGACGGCGGTGAAGGTCCGGCCGGTCCCGGCCGGAACGGCTTATGCGGACGATTTCTACACCTGGACCCAGGAGCAGGGCGCGCGTCTGCGCTCCGGCGACTTCTCGGCGCTTGATCGCGAGAATCTGGCCGAGGAGATCGAGAGCTTGGGCAGGAGCCAGTACGCCAGTCTGGTGAGCGCCCTGCGCGTCGTGCTGATGCACATGCTCAAGTTCGATCACCAGCCGGCAAAGCGAACGCGCAGTTGGGCGATCTCGATCGCGACGCACCGCGTCCACATCGCCGAAGAGTTGATCGAAAGCCCCGGCTTGAAAGGTCGTATGGCCGAGGCTGTATCGAAGGCGTACCGCGTTGCACGCCTCGATGCCGCGAAGGAGACGGGCCTGTTGGTCAAGCGCTTTCCGGAAACCTGCCCCTACGCCTATCAAGACATCATGGATCGCCACTTCGCGATCGACACCGAAGCCTGACTCCCCGTCGAGACGCCGTGCTCAAGACCCGCATCATCCCCTGCCTCGACGTGAAGGAAGGGCGCGTCGTGAAGGGCGTGCGCTTCGAGGGCCTGCGCGATGCCGGCGATCCGGTGGAGGCGGCCAAGGTCTACGACGCGGCCGGCGCCGACGAACTGTGCTTTCTCGATATCACGGCGAGCCGCGAGGCCCGGGGCACGCTGCTCGACATCGTCAGCCGCACCGCCGAGGCCTGCTTCATGCCGCTCACCGTCGGCGGCGGCGTGCGCGCCGTCGAGGATGTCCGGGCCCTGCTGCTCGCCGGCGCCGACAAGGTCGCGATCAACACCGCGGCGGTGAAGGACCCGGACCTCGTCGCCCGGGCGGCGGAGAAGTTCGGCGCCCAATGCATCGTCGTGGCGATCGACGCGAAGCGCGTCTCCGGCCCCGGCGAACCCGATGCCTGGGCGATCTTCACCCATGGCGGACGCGATCCGACCGGCATCGACGCCGTCGCCTTCGCGAAGCTGGTCGCCGGGAGGGGCGCCGGCGAGTTGCTGGTCACCTCCATGGACAAGGACGGCACCCGCTCGGGCTACGACCTTGCCCTGACGCGGGCGATCAGCGACGCGGTCACCGTGCCGGTGATCGCCTCCGGCGGCGTCGGCGGGCTCGACGATCTCGTGGCCGGCGTGGCCGAGGGCGGCGCGAGCGCCGTGCTGGCGGCCTCGATCTTCCATTTCGGACAGGCGAGCATCGCTGAGGCCAAGGCCCATATGGCGGCGGCCGGTCTCGCCATGCGTCTCGACGGCACGGCTTCATCGGCGAGGACGCCCCTGTGAGCAGCACCCTTCTCGCCAACGCGACCCTCCTCGATCCGGAGACCGGGCGCGAGACCGCCGGCGCGATCCTCGTCCGGGACGGTCGGATCGCCGACATCGCCGCCGGCGCGGCCCCCGGTGCCCCGGCTGACGTCACGCGGATCGACTGCGCCGGCCGGGTCCTGACGCCCGGGCTGATCGACATGCGCGCCTTCGTGGGCGAGCCGGGGGCGGAGCACCGTGAGACCCTGGCCTCGGCGAGCGCCGCCGCCGCCGCGGGCGGCGTCACTACCCTGGTCTGCATGCCGGATACCAACCCGATCATCGACGGGCCGGCCATCGTGGATTTCGTGCTGCGCCGCGCCCGCGACACGGCGAGCGTCAATGTCCTGCCCGCCGCCGCGATCACCAAGGGCTTGGCCGGCAAGGAAATGACCGAGTTCGGCCTGCTCAAGGAGGCCGGCGCCGTCGCGTTCACGGACGGGCTGCACGCGGTGGGCAACGCCCAGGTGATGCGCCGCGCCCTGACCTACGCAAGGGATTTCGACGCCCTGCTGATGCAGCATGTCGAGGATGCCGACCTCGTGGCCGAGGGCGTGATGAACGAGGGTGAACTCGCCTCGCGCCTCGGGCTGATGGGCATCCCCCGCGAGGCGGAGACCGTGATGCTGGAGCGCGACATCCGCCTCGTCCGGCTGACCGGCGCCCGCTACCACGCCGCCATGATCTCCTGCGCCGATTCGGTGGAGATCGTCCGCCGGGCCAAGCAGGACGGATTGCCGGTGACTTGCGGGGTCTCGGTGAACAACCTCGTGCTCAACGAGAACGACATCGGCCATTACCGGACCTTCTGTCGCCTCTCGCCGCCATTGCGCGACGAGGCCGACCGGCACGCGGTGGTGCGCGGGCTCGGCGAGGGCGTGATCGACGTGGTCGTGTCCGACCACAACCCGCAGGATGTCGAGACCAAGCGCCTGCCCTTCGCGGAGGCCGCGGACGGAGCGCTCGGCATCGAGACCCTGCTCGGCGCCGCCCTGCGCCTCGTCCATACCGGCGATCTGGCGTTTCCCAAGCTCGTCGCCGCCCTGACGGTGAACCCGGCCCGGATCCTCGGGCGCGAGGCCGGGCGCCTCGCGGTCGGAGCACCGGCCGATCTGGTGCTGATCGATCCCGATCTGCCCTACGTCCTCGACAAAAGGCGGCTGAAGTCCCGCTCGAAGAACTCGCCCTTCGACGAGGCGCGCCTCCAGGGCGCCGCGGTCCTGACGCTGGTCGGCGGCCGGATCGTTCACGCGGTCGACGATCTGGCGGCTGCCGCCTGATGCTCGCGGATCTCGCGACCCCCGCCGCGCTCGGCGCCCTGGCCCTCGGCTATGCCCTGGGCGCGATCCCGTTCGGGCTGATCCTGACGCGATGCGCTGGGCTCGGGGACGTGCGGGCGATCGGCTCCGGCAATATCGGCGCCACCAACGTGCTGCGCACCGGCCGCAAGGGTCTCGCCGCCGCGACCCTGCTGGGCGATGCCCTCAAGGGCACGGTGGCGGTCCTGATCGCCAAGGGCCTCGGGGATGGGCCCGCCCTCGCCGCCGGGCTGGGCGCGTTTCTGGGCCATCTCTTCCCGGTCTGGCTCGGCTTCAAGGGCGGCAAGGGTGTCGCGACCTTCATCGGCGTGCTCCTCGCCTTCAGCCCGCCGACGCTCGGAATCTTCGCGGCGATCTGGCTCGGTCTCGCCTTCGCGCTGAAATACTCGTCGCTGGCGGCCTTGGCCGCCTCGGCGGCGACGCCGCTGGTCCTGTGGGCCCTCGGCGCGCCGATGCAAGCTGTGCTGTTCCTGCTGCTGGGCGTGCTGCTATGGTGGAAGCACGCGCCCAACATCCGCCGGCTCGCGTCCGGCACCGAGGGGCGCATCGGCCAGAAGGGCTGAGCGCACGCGCGTGGCGCGGTCCTTGGGGGGTGCATGCAGCTCACCGATGCCCAGCGTCTCGACTGGCTGCGCCTGATCCGCACCGACGGCGTCGGGCCGTGCACCTTCCGCACGCTCGTCAACCGATTCGCCGGTGCCGGTGCCGCCCTCGATGCCCTTCCCGACCTCGCACGCCGGCAGGGCAAACGGCTGGAGCCCCCGACCCGCGCCCAGGCCGAGGACGAGCTGGCGGCCCTGGCCCGCCTCGGCGGACGGCTGATCGCCACCGGCGAGGCGGATTACCCGCGCCTCCTCCAGCAGACCGACGCGGCGCCGCCGCTCCTGGCCCTGCGCGGCGCCGCGGTCTTGAACCGTCCGGCTGTGGCCCTCGTGGGTTCGCGCAACGCTTCTACGGCCGGACTCGCGTTCACGGAGCGGCTGGCCCGCGGCCTCGGCGAGGCGGGGCTGGCGGTGGTCTCGGGCCTCGCACGGGGCATCGACGCCCGGGCCCACAAGGCCAGCCTGCAGACCGGCACCGTCGCGGTGATGGCCGGCGGCCAGGACCGGATTTACCCGGCGAGCCACGCCGCCCTGGTCGACGCGATCCTGGGGGAGGGCGGCGCCATCGTGGCCGAGATGCCGATGGGCTGGGAGCCGCGCGGCCGCGATTTCCCCCGGCGCAACCGGATCATCTCCGGCCTGTCCTACGGCACCGTCGTGATCGAGGCGGCGAGCCGCTCCGGTTCGCTCATCACGGCGCGCTACGCCCTGGAGCAGAACCGCGAGGTCTTCGCGGTCCCGGGCTCGCCCCTCGATCCCCGCGCCGAGGGCACCAATGATCTGATCCGCCAGGGCGCAACCCTTGTGTCCGACGTCGCACACGTGCTCGATGTGATCGGTCCGATCATCGAGCACGGCCCGGAGGCGGACGCCGCCCCCGTACGGGGGCGGCCGGACCTCCGAGATCAGCCCGACTTCTGGGACGAGATCGACCTCGATGCGCTGAATTTGGGGGAGCTGGGGGCTCGAGACATCTCACGGCCGCCCGTATTCGATTCGTTCGAGGAGCCGGACGATCCGCCCGAGCCCGTGGATGATCGCGCACGCATCGTCGCGCTTCTGGGTCCGAGCCCGGTCGGAACCGACGCGCTGGCCCGCAGCGCCAATGTCGGGATCCGCGTCGTGCAGACCGTGCTGCTGGAACTCGAACTCGACGGGCGGATCGAGCGCCACGGTAGCGGCACGGTCTCGCTGGTCAGTCGTTGAGCGGATCGGCGTTGAAATCGACGTCGGCGATGTGGCGCATCACGTCGAGGCAACCCTGGAGAATGTAGGCGGCAGCGAGCTTGTCCACCAGTTCACCGCGTCGGGCCCGGGACGCGTCGGCCTCGATCAGCGCCCGGGTCACGACCGCGGTCGACAGCCGCTCGTCGAAGAAGACGTGGGGCAGGGGCAGGATCGGCGCTAGGTTGCGCACGAAGGCCCGCGTCGACTGGACCCGTGGCCCCTCGCTCCCGTCCATGTTCAGCGGCAGACCGACCACGAGGCCGCCCACCGCATGCTGGCGGCACAGGGTGGCGAGGCGCTGGGCATCCGGCGTGAACTTCACCCGGCGGATCGTCTCCAGCGGCGTCGCGATCTGGCGCCCCAGATCCGATAGCGCAAGTCCGATCGTCTTGGTGCCGAGATCGATGCCGATCAGCCGCGCCCCACCCTGCGAGGCGGCGGCGAAGGCACGTAGCGCGTCGTGGTTCATGATTCCGCCTGCCCGCTCCGGCCCAGGATCGCCGCCGAGACACCCTCGAACCGGGCGGGCAGGGGCTCCATACTCGGTCCGAGAATCAACGCGGCGGTGGGGCCGGTGACCTGCGAGAAGAAATCGAAAAGGGTCTCGCCGCCGAACCGGACCGTCTCGAGATCGGGCGCGAGCAGCCAGATATCGTATTCCGCGCCGCTGCCGGACACGTCCCAGAACAGGAAGCTGCCGTCCTCGGCATGGCCGAAGAAGCAGGCGCGCTCGACGACCCCCGGGTCGCCATCCTCGACATCGAAACGGTGCGGCTCCGCCGCGTCCTCCAGCAGTCGCACGGCGGCGCCGACGCTGTGGGCGATGACGCCGGCTTGCGTGATCAGGTCGCTCGCCTCGAAGGGGGCCGGCACGGCGATCCTGATGTGACCGCCGGCCACGCCGACACCGCAGGTCCGGCAGAAGTCGCGGTAGTAATCCGGAAGGGGAAAGCCCAGCTCCGCGGCCGCGCGATCAAGCGCCGCCGCGTCCGGCGCGAATCCCGGCACCAAGCTGGTGAACACCCGCTCCCACATCGGTTCCGCTCCCTCATCCACAGGCATGCCGCACTCCGTAGATCGCCCCGGATGCACGCGGAGCGGTTCGCGATTAGGTAGGTTAAAGCTTCGTTAAACCACCGCTCGGGGTCACGCCTTGTCGACGATCGGCCCACTCTCCCGTTCAGCAGCATCCCGGGCCGCCCCGGCGATGGCCCGCAAGCACCGCCTGATGCTGCTGCTCGCCTTCGAGATCCTGGTCCTGGGCTTTGCCCAGGCGCTGGTCCAGCCCCCCCGGCGACCCGGGGTCACCATCGAGATGTCGGTGACGCCGCATCACGTCGTGACCTGAGACCGGGACCGGATCGCGCTCGGCTGATCGCGCGGGGCGGCGCCGGCCCGGTGGCCGCGTGCCGCCCGCGTTGCGGCCGATCGGAGCCCGGTGCTATAGGCCGGCCGATCCCGGGAGGCCGCTCCCGGACCAGGACGAACGGGACGGCATGTCGGTCGACGAGAAGACGGTTCGGCGCATCGCGCATCTGGCGCGCATCGCGGTCACCGACGACGAGGTCGGTCCGCTGCAGGGCGAACTCAACGCGATCCTGGCCTTCGTGGAGCAACTCGGCGCGGTCGACGTCTCCGGCGTCGAGGCAATGACCTCCGTCACCCCGATGGCGATGAAGAAGCGCGCGGACGTCGTCACCGACGGTGGCCGCGCGGCCGACGTGGTCGCGAACGCCCCCGAGACCGAGGACAATTACTTCCTGGTTCCGAAGGTGGTCGAGTAGGCGCTCGGCTCGGAGCTTCGGCCCGGACCTTGCGGACCGGATTTTGTGCGGACGCGCCGCGGCGCGCGGGGACGTGAACAGCGTGAATCCGAACGAACTCACCCTGGCCGAGGCGCGCGACGCCCTCAAGGCGAAGCGGATCTCGGCCCGCGAGCTGACGCAGGCGCATCTCGACGCGATCGGGAAGGCCCGCATCCTCAACGCCTTCATCCGGGAGACGCCCGACCGGGCCCTCGCGATGGCGGATGCTGCGGACGAGAAAATCGCCGCCGGCGAAGCCCGTCCGCTGGAGGGCATTCCGCTCGGGATCAAGGACCTGTTCTGCACGGACGGGGTGATCACCACGGCGGGGTCCAAGATCCTGGAGACCTTCGAACCGCACTACGAATCGGCCGTCTCGGCCAATCTGTGGCGCGACGGCGCCGTGATGCTCGGCAAGCTGAACCTCGACGAATTCGCCATGGGATCGTCGAACGAGACCAGCGCCTACGGCAACGTCGTCTCGCCGTGGCGGCGGGCGGGCTCCGACACGCCGCTCGTGCCCGGCGGCTCCTCGGGCGGTTCCGCCGCGGCGGTCGCCGCGCGGCTCTGCCTCGGCGCCACCGCCACCGACACCGGCGGCTCGATCCGCCAGCCAGCCGCCTTCACCGGCACGGTCGGAATCAAGCCGACCTACGGGCGCTGCTCGCGCTGGGGCACCGTGGCGTTCGCCTCCTCGCTCGATCAGGCCGGTCCGATCGCCCGGACGGTGCGCGACTGCGCGATCCTGCTCGGCTCGATGGCCGGCGCGGACGCCCGGGACACGACCTGCGCCGACCTGCCCGTGCCCGATTTCGAGGCGGCGGTCTCCCGGGGCGTGAAGGGGCTGACCATCGGCATCCCGAAGGAGTACCGGGTCGACGGCATGCCGGCCGAGATCCAGAAGCTCTGGGACGAGGGGGCGACGTGGCTGAAGGCGGCCGGCGCCACCATCCGCGACATCTCGCTGCCGCACACGTCCTACGCGCTGCCGGCCTACTACATCGTCGCCCCGGCCGAGGCCTCCTCGAACCTCGCCCGCTACGATGGCGTCCGCTACGGCCTGCGCGTCCCCGGCAAGGATATCGCCGGGATGTACGAGAACACCCGCGCGGCCGGCTTCGGTCGCGAGGTAAAGCGCCGGATCATGATCGGCACCTACGTGCTCTCGGCGGGCTACTACGACGCCTATTACGTCCGGGCGCAGAAGATCCGCACGCTGATCAAGCGCGACTTCGAGGCGGCCTACGCCTCCGGGATCGACGCGATCCTCACCCCCGCTACCCCGTCGGCCGCCTTCGGGATCGGCGAGAAGGCCTCCGCCGACCCGGTGGAGATGTATCTCAACGACGTGTTCACCGTGACGGTGAACATGGCCGGGCTGCCGGGCATCGCGGTCCCGGCGGGGCTCGACGGTCAGGGCTTGCCGCTGGGGCTCCAGCTGATCGGCCGGCCCTTCGACGAGGAGACCTTGTTCGCGGTCGCCCAGGTGATCGAGGATTCCGCCGGGCGGACCAAACTTCCTGAGCCGTGGTGGGCATGACCGTCCCGTATTATCCCTGGACGGTCTGGATCTGGGCCGGGTTCGATCCGGCGCTGATCGTGGTGGCGGTCTATCTCGGCTGGACCGCCAGCCAGTTCGGCAAGGTGTTCATCGCGGCGATCGCGGCGCTCGGCTTCTCGGTGCTGTTCTCCTGGGCGGTGAGCGCCGCCGGCATCCCGTGGCCAGCGCCGGTCACCCATGACGGGCCGACCTTCTTCCCGGTCCGGGCCCTGGCGGCGCTGCTCTGGGCGATCCTCGGCTACGGGGCACGGCGCGCCGTCGGACGCCGCGCTTGATTCTTGTCGCGAGCGGCCCGTAATTGACCGAACGACACCCGCTCCCACCCGCGCCCTCATCCTGAGGCGCCCGCGCGAGCGGGCCGCGAAGGAGCCCTCCTTCGCGGCCGCTGCGCGACACCTCGGGATGAGGGTGGGAGTGGGAAGCCCCTGACACGCCTTTCCGGCCCGGACGATCATGAACGCACCTGTCGACCCCAAGAAGCTGATCAAGGGCGGCCTCCACGATTGGGAGGTGGTCGTCGGCATGGAGGTCCATGCCCAGGTTTCCAGCCGGGCGAAGCTGTTCTCCGGCGCCTCCACCGAGTTCGGGGCCGAGCCGAACGATCATGTCTCGCTGGTCGATGCGGCGATGCCCGGCATGCTGCCGGTGATCAACGCCGAATGCGTTGCCCAGGCGGTGCGCACCGGGCTCGGTCTGAAGGCGCAGATCAACCTGCGCTCGGTCTTCGACCGGAAGAACTATTTTTACCCGGATCTGCCGCAGGGCTATCAGATCTCGCAGTACAAGGACCCGATCGTCGGCGAGGGCGAGGTGCTGGTCGACATGGCCGACGGCACAGCGATCACGGTCGGCATCGAGCGCCTGCACCTGGAGCAGGATGCCGGCAAGTCGCTGCACGATCAGGACCCCCTGCGCAGCTTCGTCGACCTCAACCGGTCGGGGGTGGCGCTGATGGAGATCGTCTCCCGGCCGGACCTGCGCTCGTCGGAGGAGGCCAAGGCCTACGTCACCAAGCTCCGCACGATCCTACGCTATCTCGGCACCTGCGACGGCGACATGGAGAAGGGGTCGCTTCGCGCCGACGTGAACGTCTCCGTGCGCCGCCCCGGCGAGCCGCTCGGCACGCGCTGCGAGATCAAGAACGTCAACTCGATCCGGTTCATCGGCCAGGCGATCGAGACCGAGGCGCGCCGCCAGATCGCGATCCTGGAGGATGGCGGCACGATCGACCAGGAGACCCGCCTGTTCGATCCTGGCAAGGGCGAGACCCGCTCGATGCGCTCGAAGGAGGAGGCGCACGATTACCGCTACTTCCCCGACCCGGACCTGCTGCCGCTCGAGTTCGCTCAGGCCTACGTCGATGCGCTGGCTGTCGGCCTGCCGGAACTGCCGGACGCCAAGAAGGCGCGGTTCGTCACGGATTACGGCCTCTCGCCCTATGATGCCGGCGTGCTCGTGGCCGAGCGGGCTTCGGCTGACTATTACGAGGCCGTCGCCAAGGGCCGGGACGGCAAGGCTGCGGCCAATTGGGTGATCAACGAGCTGTTCGGCCGCCTCAACAAGGAAGGCCTGTCCATTGAGGCGAGCCCGGTCTCTGCGAGCCAGCTCGGGGCGATCGTCGACCTGATCGGCGAGGGTGTGATCTCGGGCAAGATCGCCAAGGACCTGTTCGAGATCGTCTGGACCGAGGGTGGCGACCCGCGTGCCCTGGTCGAGAGCCGTGGCCTGAAGCAGGTGACCGATACCGGAGCCATTGAGGCGGCGATCGACAAAATCATCGCGGCCAACCCGGACAAGGTCGCCCAGGCCCAGGAGAAGCCGACCCTGCTCGGCTGGTTCGTCGGCCAGACCATGAAGGCCACGGGCGGCAAGGCGAACCCGGCGGCGGTGAATGCGCTGCTCAAGGACAAGCTCGGGATCGCCTGAGCCGCCGGCGCGTCGTCGTCGCTTCCGGTCCCGGGCCTAGGCAGCCGATCCGCTCAAGCCCGGACTGCGGCTGAAGCCCGGACCACGACGATACCCCGCCGCGGCGCCGCCGGGCAGGTGGGTGGTCGGACGATCCATTCTCGGGTGGCGAGACCGCGGCGGAACGGCTTGAATCGGGGCCTTTCGCGCATTCGAAGGCGTGCCGTGTCGGCCGCTTCTGCGCCCCTGGAGCCGCTTCCGTCCGGCTGCTCGTATCGTGCCGCTAGGCCCCGGGCCGAACCGATCCCGGATCCGTCTAGGCGGCGTTCCGCTGCGGTGGAGTCATGCCTGTCTCCTCCAGCTTCAAACGACCGTCACCGTTACGAAACCTGATAAGATCAAGGTTTCCGGCCGGTCCGTGCCTGCATTCGCGAAGCACATGTAAAGACTGCGCCCGTCTCGGCGACAGGTCAACATGGAATTTTCCGAGAGAATGCTTTTTGCCCCGACGCGAGCGGCGTTCCGCAACGCTTTAGCCGGCGGCTCAAGGGCTTGAATCGCTTCCGCGGCGTTGCAGAAACTTCAGTGGCGCCCCATTGACTTGCCGTCGCTCTTATCGTTCTCGAGCCGAAACCGGATGTTTTTTCGAGAGGCTCATCCGTGTCGCCGCGCCGGTCGAGCGTCGGCCGACCTTCGCCGTTCACGCGTCTTTGGTGCCGAGCCGTCCGCATCGGGACGGGATTGGCGACAGATTCAGGTTCCGAACGTTCGACACCGCGGCCATCGAAGGCGCCATCACCGCCGCTGCGCCTCGACCGTGGGCGTGGCCGCCGAATCAGTCAGGGCGGAGACGCGCGCGCGCAGGTCCATGAACCAAGTCGGCGCGGGCGCCCGGCCGCCATTGACCACCACGGTGGCGGTCATTCCGGCGATCAGCGGGACCTCCGGCGGGACATGGTCGATGCGGATGCGGACCGGGACACGCTGCGCCAGCCGCACCCAGGTATAGACCGGATTAACGTCGGGCAGGCCCTGCGTGCTGGAGGCGGCGTTCGCCGTCGAGATGCCCAGCGTGATGCTCTCCACCGTCCCGGCCAGGTGTGGGTCGAAGCCCATCAGCTTGACCTCGGCCCGGTCGCCCACATGGATGTTGGGCATCTTGGTTTCCTCGAAATAGCCGTCGATCCAGAACGAATCGGTGTCGACCACGCTGATGTTCGAGGTCCCGGTCCGGGCGTAGTCGCCGACCCGCATCAGCAGGTTGGTGACGCGTCCGTTGACGGTGGATTTCACCTGGGTGCGTTCGAGGTTGATCTTGGCCTGCCGCAGCTGCGCCTGCGCGCTTTCCAGGGCCGCCGCGGCGATCTTCGCGGTGCCGGCATATTGCTGCTTCTCTTCGATCGAGGTCGAGACCGTGGTCAGCGCCTGCCGTCTGGCCGATTGCGCATTCTTGACCTGGAGATCGGCCTCGCGATTCTGGACCTCGGCCTCGGCCGAGGTCACCGAGACCTCGAAATCGACCGGATCGATCACGTAGAGCACGTCGCCCTTATGGACGGTCTGGTTGTCCCGGACCCGGACGTCGACGATCTGGCCGGCGACCTGCGGGGCGATGTTGGCGACTTGCACCCGCACGGTCCCGTCCCGCGTCCAGGGCGCCGCGACGTAGAACTCCCAGACGTAAGCCGCCGCCGCCACGGCGACGAGCAGGATGAAGGCGGTCGCGGCCAAGCGGAAGACCTTGGCGGCCCGGCCCCGGCGCGGGACGACCGGCATGAGATCGGCGTGATCCGTCCTCCCCTCGCGGTGCGCGGGCTTGGGATCATCCTCGTCGGCGGTGGTTTCGGACATTCAGATCAACGCGATGAGGACAGCGAGAACACAGACGTAGATGCCGGCCTCGGCCAGCGGCGCATTGGCAACGTAGCGGCTGAAGCGGATGCGGGCGAAGAACCAGCGCAACAGGAGGAGGATGACGAACGCCGCCAGGGCATAGGCCACGAAGGAGGAGATCAGGACCCCGCCGATGTGAATGTCCTCGTACATGACCGTGCCGAAAATCCCATCTGCTGAAGACGTTAGAACGGGGCGATGTCGAGACGGTGGAGGAACGTCCGGTGTCGGGCGACGGTTCGCGCCGCGCTCACGAGGTCGCTGGCGGCCCGTGCCGTCGTGAGGCGGACGATCCGATCCTGCCGGGATGCAGCGCGGATCAGTGCGCCGGCCGCCGATTCGAGGGCGCGATCGTCCCCCGCCGCCAAGCCCGAGCGGGCCCGCAGGATCGCGTCGCGCAACGCCGCCGCCGGCCACAGCCGGCGCAGCTCGGCATGGGCGCGGGCGGCGGCCGATTCCAGCCGGGCGAGCGCGAAGGCGTGCGAGAGACTGGCCCGCCGCACCGCGCCGCTCCCGGAGCTGTAGCCGGCGAATTGGAACAGCCGGTCCGCGTTCAGGCTGGTGCGCGTGGTCGCGTCCCCACCCTCGCCGACGAGGGCGTCCGCCAGGGCCCGGCGCGCAGAATCCAGGGCAAAAATCCGCTGCTGCGCCGGCGTGACCGGGATCAGGATGCGCACGAGGATCGACAGGACGACGGCCGCGACCACGACCAGGAACCCGTTCAGCAGGAAGGTCTGGGCGTCGTAGGTCTGCGGGTTCGACGGGCCGAGCAGCACCGGGAAGAACACGATCAGGATGAAGCCGATGCCGAAGGTCTTGGGGTTCAGCGAGAGAAAGCAGCCGAGGAAGATCACCGGCGCCATCGCCATGGCGAGCATCGGGAAGCCCTGGACGCCGTTGAGGAACACGAACCGGGCAATCCCGGCGAAGGTCGCGGCGAGGCACATCCCGACGACCACGCCGTTGGCAAATTTCTTGGGATCGGGTGTCGTCGACGACAGGGCCGCGGTGGCAGCGACCTGGACCAGGGCGAACGAGGCCTGGGGCAGGCCGAGGGCGACGAAGGCCGCGGCCGTCGCCGCGAAACCAAGGGCCACCCGAAGGGCGCCGCGCAGGGCCACGGGGAAATCCCGGTGCGTGGGCAGCGTGGCGTCGCGCAACGGTCGGTGGCCGTCGGCCACGGCGCCGATCCCGTCCTGGGCGAAGGTCGCCGCGCAGACGAAATCGAGGGCGCGCTGAAGTACCACGACCTCGTCGAGGGGCCGGCGCCCGTCGCGAATCGCGTCATCGACCAGGTCGCGCAGGCGCTCGTCATCGCGGTCGAGGGACTCCGGATCGGGCGCGTCGGCCACCCGGCGGCAGATCGCCATGGCCTCCGCGACCGCGGGGCCCGGGTTCCGCAGGCAGGCGGCGGCCGCCACCACGGTGCGGATCGACGCGGCCATCACGTAAAGCGCCGCGATGCAGCTGCGTGCGCCGGCGGCCCGGAAGGCACCGTCGTCGAGTTCCCCCGCGATGGCACTGGCATCGGCCCGCATGGGCGCGATCGTCCGGATCAGCGCGGCGGTGCGCGGCGCGCCGAGATCGCCCTCGTCCAGGGTTTCCCGGGCATAGGCTCGCGTCCCGTCCCAGGCCTCGCGCAGGCGCGGCAGCAGCGCCCGCCACGTGCTCGGCGAGGCCAGCGCGTCGTTGATGAAGGTGATCGCCACGATCCCGAGGACGATCACGGCGACGCGGGAGACGGCGGCGTCGAAGGCCCCCTGCGGATCGTCGATCTGTCCGAGGGCGATGATCGCCACGGTGTAGCCCGACAGCATCGCCCCGTAAGCGCGGGTGTCCTGGAGGTACTGCGCTACGAACACGCACAGTCCGAGCCAGACCGTGAAGCTCAGGAGCAGCAGGACTCGATCCTGCCCGAACAGTGCCACGAGCACGATCGACACGAATGCACCGATCAGCGTGCCGAGGAGCCGGTACACGGCCTTGGAGATCGCCTGTCCGCGCTTCGGCTGGGCGAGGATCGCCACGCAGGTCGCCGCCGACGAAGCGCTGTCCAGCTGGAGCCAGAAGGCGGCACCGAGCGCCACCATCATGGCGATCCAGATGCGCAGGGCGAAGGCCCAGGCCGCCGGCTTGGGCACCCAGGCGTCGAGGAACGCGATCAGGCGGTCGGCGACGGAGCCGGAAGACCGGTCCGCGCCGGCTGCAGCCTCAGACATGCCGGCCCCGGCTGTGCCCGATGCTGGGTATCCGCCGGCGCGGCGAGCGGTCCGTCATGGTGCGTCTCCCCGGTGATCCCTGTTCCGGCGATAGGAACACACGAGCAGCGCGACGGTTCGCGACCGTCTCAAGCCTTGTCGCCGCCCTTCAGGCGCTTGTTGCACTTGCTCCAGTATTGCGGCCATTTCGGCCCCTGAGCGGTCTTCTGCACGTCGGTCAATGCGCGCCACTCGGCGCCGCAGGTCTTCTGACGCGTGCGCGCGGCGGCCTGACCGGGGCTCGGTTCCTTCGCGCCCGGGGCGCTCGGCGTCGCGGCAGGCGCCTCGGCGGCGGTCGGTGCCTTCGCGGGCGCCTCCTTGGCCATCACGGTCTGCATAACGAGCAGCGGCACGGCCAGGGCCGCGAACGTCACAAGTCGGTCGATCATCCTCGAATCCCCCCACGCGCCGCTTCGGCGCCCGGGCGCGGAGTTTCGCCGCTGACCGGCCGGCCCGGCAAGGGTGTACCGCACACTGCCAACAGGCGCGGCGATCGATCTCGCAATCGTGAGCGTGGCGGCGGCGTTGCCCTTGAGCGCGGCCGGGAAATCGTCTTCACTGCCGGCATTGTCCGAACCCGGCCCAGGAGCGCCGCGCCGCCGACGGTTCGGTCGAGGAGCAGATTGAGCATGGCAGCGGTGTCGGGGCGTCCGATCGACGTCCATACCTGGAGCACGCCGAACGGCTGGAAAATTCCGATCATGCTGGAGGAGTGCGGGCTCCCCTACCGGATCGTCCCGGTGGATATCGCCAAGAACGAGCAGTTCGCCCCCGACTTCCTGGCGATCTCGCCCAACAACAAGATCCCCGCCATCGTCGATCCGGACGGGCCGGGCGGCCAGCCGATCTCGGTGTTCGAGTCGGGCGCGATCCTGCAATATCTCGGTCGGAAGACCGGTTGCTTCTACCCTTCGGACGAGCGCGCCCGCGTCGCCGTGGACGAATGGCTGTTCTGGCAGGTGGCGGGCTTCGGGCCGATGCTGGGGCAGACCCACCATTTCAAGATCTACGCGCCCGAGAAGGTCCCGTACGCGATCGAGCGGTTCACCGCCGAGGCCAAGCGTCTTTACGGGGTCCTGGAGCGCCGCCTCGCCGGCCGGGCCTATCTCGCTGACGACTATTCCATCGCCGACATCGCGACGATCACCTGGGCGAAGCTCAACTTCAAGCAGGGCATCGATATCAGCGCGCTGCCGAACGTGACCCGCTGGCTGGAGGCCGTGCTGGCGAGGCCGGCGGTCCAGCGCGGCCTCGCGGCGATCTGACGAGCGGTCAGTTCTTGTTGGCGGCCTGCTGGTTCACATCCGGCACCCGCGTCCAGGTCTGGGAGCCGCACAGGATCCGCAGCATGCAGCCGGAGACGCTGAGTTCAGCCGCGCTCTCGCGCTCGAGGCTGACCGTGTAGATCTTGCCCTCCTCGACGTTGTAAAGTTCGCCGGTGAACTTCTCGTCGTCGGGCTTCAGGCCGTCGATGAGCTGCAGGCCGATCACCGGGCGGCTGCGCTTCTTCGGATCCGGGTTCTTCAGATCGGTGCGGGGGGCGCCGGCCTCGGTGGTCGGCGTCTTCAGCCAGACGACCTTCCCGCAGACGAGCGTCTGGCCCGGCCCGCACCGGTCGATCCGGATCTTGGCGCGGCCGTCTCCGGTCAGCCAGGTGCCGGAGGGGTCCTTGGCGGTGTCGGCGGCGGCGGCGGAAAGGCTGGCGAGGAGCAGGGCGGCACTGTAGGCGAGGCGCATGGTTCGTCTCCGGGGAAGGGGCGTCGCGGACGCCCGGGGGATGGACGAAGTCGATGGACGCGACAGAGCCGTCGCATTCAGGCGATTTTTCGGCGGTGTTGCGGCGGAGCCACGGCCACGCTTGCCCCGGGGTCTGCCCAGCGCCGCTTGAGACCGTAGGGGCCGACCGCTATAAGCCCGGCGCCGAAGCGAAATTTTCGCTCCCCAGGCGCGTCGGGGATCCCGGCACGCCATCCGCCTTTTCCACAGACACACCGGACGCACCATGGCCACCGAGCGCACTTTTTCGATCCTGAAGCCCGACGCCACGCGGCGGAACCTGACCGGCGCGGTCAACGCGGTGATCGAGGAGGCGGGCCTGCGCATCGTCGGCCAGCGCCGCATCCACCTGAGTCAGGCGCAGGCCGAGACGTTCTACGAGGTCCACAAGGAGCGCCCCTTCTTCGGCGAGCTGGTCAGCTTCATGACCTCCGGCCCGGTGGTGGTCCAGGTCCTGGAGGGCGAGAACGCGGTGGCGAAGTACCGTGAGGTCATGGGCGCCACGAACCCGGCCCAGGCCGCGGACGGCACGATCCGCAAGAAGTTCGCGGAGTCGGTCGGCGAGAACACCGTCCATGGCTCGGACAGCGCCGAGAACGCCAAGATCGAGATCGCGCAGTTCTTCCAGGATTCCGACATCGTCGGCTGATCCCGGGGACGGTGGCGGGGCGGGCACACCGCCCGGCCATCGTCCGGCGTCGCGTCCGGCCACGGGGCAAATGCCGCCTTGTGTGTCCGGCCGGCCATTGACGGGGCGGAGCCCGGAAGCGTCCAACGGCTGACTTCAGATACCTCAGCCCGTTGGACCCTGACGACCATGACGCTACGCCGCCTGCCCCTCCTGATCGCGACCGGCCTCGTCGCGCTCGGAGCGACCGCCGCCCTCGCGGGCGGATCCTCGGCCCCATTCCAGCAATACGAGCCGGATCCGGCGCTCAGGAGCGCCACCAAGGCCAATCTCGAAGGCCGCGTCCGCCATGCCTGCACGATCGTCCAGGCCCGCCTGACCAGCGCCACCGAGGCGTCCCTGGAGCGCCCCTGCGGCTGCTACGCCCGGCAGACCCTGCGCAGCCTCGACGAATCCGAGATCGAAGCCTACCGGGCCACCGGCTATTTCAACGATTCCGCGCGCGCCAAGGCGCTGTCGGCGCTGGACAGCTGCAAGCTGCAGCGGCCGATCTGAGACGGCCCCGGGGCGCCGCCCCGGACCCCGCCGAAGGGACCGTCCCCTCGGGGTCCCGCTACAGGCTGAGGAGCGCTCCGTCAGGAGCCTGGGCAGCGAGGATGACGCGGTCGCCTTCGAGCCGTGCCTGGCCGCCCGCGACCAGAGCCAGCACTGCCGGGTAGAGCCGGCGCTCCTGCACGATCACCCGGTCTGCGAGGCTGTCCGGATCGTCGTTCTGGCGGACCGGGATCGCCGCCTGCGCCAGGATCGGACCGGCATCGAGTTCCGGCACGACGAAATGAACCGTGCAGCCGTGCAGGCGGACCCCGGCGTCGAGGGCCTGCCTGTGCGTGTGCGTGCCCTTGAACAGGGGCAGCAGGGACGGATGGATGTTGATCATCCGCCCCGCCCAACCGGCCACGAATCCCGGCGTCAGGATCCGCATGAAGCCCGCCAAACAGACCAGATCGACCGCGGCGGCCCGGAGCTCCGCGTCGAGGGCGGCATCGAAGGTGGTGCGGTCCGGATAGGCCCTGTGGTCGATCGCCCGTGCGGGGATGCCGGCCTCCGCCGCCCGGACGAGGCCTGCCGCCTCCGGCCGGTTCGACAGGACCAGAACGATCTCGGCCGGGAAGGCCGGATCCCGGGCCGCCTCGATGAGCGCGACCATGTTCGAGCCGCGGCCCGATATCAGGATCGCGACCCGTCTCTTCCCACCGCCCGCCATCAGAGGGCGAGACGTCCGCGGAAGGTTACGGGTTCGGACCCGCGCGGGGTGATCCGTCCGAGGCGCACCGGCGTCTCGCCGGCCCGCGTCAGGGCCTCGTCGACATCGTCGACCGCGTCGGCGGCGGCAATCACCACCATGCCGATTCCGCAATTGAAGGTGCGCAGCATCTCCGGCTCAGCAACAGCGCCCTCCCGGGCAAGCCAGCCGAACACCGGCGGCGGGGTCACCGCGTCGAGGTCGATGGCGATCCCGACATCGTCCGGTAGGACCCGGGGCAGATTGTCTGGAAATCCGCCGCCGGTGATGTGGGCGAGCGCCCGGATGCCGTCCGTGGCGCCCAAAGCTGCCAGCAGGGGCTTCACGTAGATCCGCGTCGGCGCCAGCAGCGCCTCGCCGAGGCTCAGCTCCGGCGCGAACGGCGCGGGCGCGTCCCAGCTGAGCCCGGTCTTGGCGACGATCCGGCGGACCAGGGAGAAGCCGTTGGAGTGCACCCCCGAGGACGGCAGGCCGAGCACGACGTCACCGGGGGTGATGCCCGGCCGCGGCAACAGCGTGCCGCGCTCGGCGGCCCCCACGGCGAATCCGGCGAGGTCGTAGTCGGAGCCGTCGTAGAGGCCCGGCATCTCCGCGGTCTCGCCGCCGATCAGCGCGCAGCCGGCCTGGCGGCAGCCCTCCGCGATGCCGCGCACGATGTCGGCGCCGACCCCCGGCACCAGCTTGCCGGTGGCGTAGTAGTCGAGGAAGAACAGCGGCTCGGCACCCTGGACGATGATGTCGTTCACGCACATCGCCACGAGGTCGATGCCGATCGTGGCGTGGCGCCCGGTCTCGATGGCGATCTTAACCTTGGTGCCGACGCCGTCATTGGCCGCCACCAGGATCGGGTCGTGAAAGCCCGCAGCCTTCAGGTCGAACAGGCCGCCGAACCCGCCGATCTCGGCATCGGCGCCGGGGCGCCGCGTCGAGCGCACCAGCGGCTTGATCGTTTCGACCATGGCGTTGCCGGCGTCGATGTCGACACCCGCCGCCGCGTAGGTCATCCCCGTCGTCGGCTCTCCGCCGTCCTTGGCCGTCGCCGCCGCGTAGGTCATCCCCGTCGTCGGCTCTCCGCCGTCCTTGGCCGTCATGCCCGCGCCACCTCGGTGATTGCTGGGCCCGCTCTAGCGGCTAACCGCGCGTTGCGCGAGTCGGCACCGGTTGGACCTGCCGGGGCGGACCGGCCCTTGACCTGCGCGGGTCCGGGGTGATCCTGCACCTTCATGCCTGAGAATGCTCCACCGCGGCAGCTCGCCTTCGACCTGCCGCTCGATCCCCGTTACGGACGCGAGGACTTCCTCGTGGGGCCGGCGAACGAGGCCGCCTATGCGCTGATCGAGGCCTGGCCGGATTGGCCGGACCGCGTGCTGGTGCTCACCGGCCCCTCGGGCAGCGGGAAGAGCCATCTCGCGGCGATCTGGGCGGAGCGCGCCCATGCCTGGACCCTCCCGGCCGCCGAGGTGAACGCGGACGCGGTCCAGCACCTCGTGTCGAACGGGGCGCTGGTGATCGAGGATATCGACCGGGCGCAGTGCCGGGACGAGGCGGCCCTGTTCCACCTCCTGAACCGGGCGCGCGAGCGGGGATGCCCGGTGCTGCTGACCAGTGCCACCGGCATCGACGCCCTCGGCCTGGCGACGCCGGACCTGCGCTCGCGCCTACGCCTCGCGCCCCGGATCGCCATCGCGGAGCCCGACGACGCCCTCCTGCGCGCCGTGCTGGTGAAGTTGTTCGTCGACCGTCAGCTCGTGGTCGATCTGGGCGTGATCGATTCGCTGGCCCTGCGGATCGACCGCTCCCTCGGCCGGGCCCGGGACGTCGTCGCCGAGCTCGACCGCGATGCCCTCGGACGCCATCGCCGGATCAGCCGGCCGCTCGCCCTCGCCGTGCTGCGGCGTATGGGGCTGGAGGAGGAGGCCGAACCGGGCGGTTGAGGCGGAAACCTGTGCCCGTCATGAAATCGTCGTGATGGTCGCCGGTGTACGATGTAGAACGCCGCCGCAGCGCGATGGCACGAAGAGGGACGGGATCGGGGATGGATTCGACGCAGAAGCCCGTGGACCGCGAAGCCGCCGACGAGGCCGCGGAGCCCCGTCGGCGTCCGGCGGCCAATCCGACGCCGCGGCGCGCTCCGGTCGCCCGGCGCGCGCCGGCAGCCGCCGCGCAGACCGCGACCGCTCCGGCGGCGACGGGCGCCGCCCAGGACACGAACGATGAATGGCCGGCCGTCGCGCAGCCCGAGGCGCCCGAGGAACCCACCGCCGACGTGGCGCGGGAGACGGTGCTGGAAGCCGGGCGCGCCCTGCGGCACACGCCGGAGCGGTTCGTGAACCGCGAATTGTCCTGGCTGCAATTCAACCGTCGCGTGCTTGAGGAGGCGTCGAATCCCAATCACCCGCTGCTGGAGCGGCTGCGCTTCCTGTCGATCTCGGCCAACAACCTCGATGAGTTCTTCATGGTCCGGGTGGCCGGGCTGATCGATCAGGTCCGCGCCGGCCTCACGGTCCCGTCCCAGGACGGGCTGTCACCCACCGAGCAGCTGGTGCGCATCGGCACGGAGGTCTCCCGTCTCGCCGCAGACCAGCAGGCGCGCTGGCGCGAGCTGCGCGAGGAGCTGCACACCGCCGATATCGACATCGTCGAGCCGGCCTCCCTGTCGGCGGAGCAGTCGAGCTGGCTCGAAGAGTATTTCCTCAACCACGTCTTTCCGGTCCTGACGCCGCTGGCGATCGATCCGGCCCATCCGTTCCCGTTCATCCCGAACCTCGGCACCACCATCGCGCTGATGCTGGTGCGTCCGAAGGATGGCCGGGTGCTGCGCGCCCTGATCCGCCTGCCCGGCGTCATCGACCGGTTCGTGCGCCTGCCGGTGAGCGACAGCGAGACCGCCGCGCGGCTGATCCCGATCGAGCAGGTGATCGGGATGTTCACCGGCCGGCTGTTTCCCGGCTATCTGGTCCGGTCGAGCGGCGCCTTCCGGGTCGTGCGCGATTCCGATCTGGAGATCGAGGAGGAGGCGGAGGATCTCGTCCTCCATTTCGAGACGGCGCTCAAGCAGCGCCGCCGCGGCGTCGTGATCCGCCTCGAAGTCGAGGCGGGGATGTCGGAGGACCTGCGCAGCTTCGTGACGGACGAGCTGGAGATCGCCCAGGACGCGATCTTCCTGGTGGAGGGCATGCTCGCGCTGAACGAGCTGTCCCAGGTGGTGGGGATCGACCGGCCGGACCTGAAGTTCAAGCCCTACAACCCGCGTTTCCCGGAGCGCATCCGCGAGAGCGGCGGCGACGTGTTCGCGGCGATCCGGCAGAAGGACTTCATCGTCCACCACCCCTACGAGTCCTTCGACTCGGTGGTGCAGTTCCTGGCCCAGGCGGCCCGGGACCCGAACGTGGTGGCGATCAAGCAGACCCTGTACCGGACCTCGTCGAACTCCCCGATCGTCGCGGCGCTGGCGGAGGCGGCCGAGCTCGGCAAGTCCGTGACCGCCCTGGTGGAACTGAAGGCGCGCTTCGACGAGGAGGCGAATATCCGCTGGGCGCGCAACCTAGAGAAGGCCGGCGCCCAGGTGGTGTTCGGCTTCGTCGAATTGAAGACCCACGCCAAGCTGTCGCTGGTGGTCCGGCGCGAGGGCGACAAGCTCGTCACCTACTGCCATGTCGGCACCGGCAATTACCATCCGATCACCGCGCGGGTTTACACGGACCTGTCGTTCTTCACGGCGGACCCGGCGATCGCCCGGGACGTGTCGCGGATCTTCAACTTCATCACCGGCTACGCCGAGCCGGCCGAGCTGGAGCGGATGGCGGTCTCGCCGCTGACGGCGAAGAACCGGCTCCTGGAGCATATCGAGGCAGAGGTGGCGCACGCGAAGGCGGGCCGCCCGGCCGCGATCTGGATCAAGTGCAACTCCCTGGTCGACGCGCAGATCATCGACGCGCTCTACGACGCGTCGGAGGCGGGCGTGCAGATCGACTGCGTGGTCCGCGGCATCTGCTGCCTGCGGCCGGGCATCCCGGGCCTGTCGGAGACGATCCGGGTGAAGTCGATCGTCGGGCGCTTCCTGGAGCACGGGCGCATCTACGCCTTCGGCAACGGCGTCGGCCTGCCCCATCCGAAGGCGACGGTCTATATCTCGTCCGCCGACCTGATGAGCCGGAACCTCGACCGGCGGGTCGAGGCTTTGCTGCCGATCACGAACCCAACGGTGCATCAGCAGGTTCTCGACCAGATCATGCTGGCCAACCTCCTCGACAACCGCCAGAGCTGGCGCCTGCTGGCCTCGGGGGGCTGCGAGCGTGTTCAGCCGGCGGAGGGCGAGGAACCGTTCAACGCGCATAAATACTTCATGACGAACCCGAGCCTCTCGGGCCGCGGCAAGGCGTCGAAGAAATCCAGCCCCCGGGCATTGAGCCGGCGGGCGCAACGCGCCTGAGCGCCCCCCGTGCGCAACAGGCTCGACAGGTTTCGCAGAAACGCCTTCCGGTTCTGCGTGAAGAACTTGCGCACGATCCAAGATCTGCGCAAACGAAGGGCCCGTCTGCGGACGCAACGGCGCGTCGTTTCCGTATCGCAGCCCCGGATTCCCGTTCGTCAGGCGGCACGGGACATGACGGATCTCGGGTCGACCTCGATTGCAACGCGATCGGCCGCGGCTCTAGATTGCACGGGCGGTCCGCCGGACGGGCCTGCCGCTCTCGATCAAGGACACGGACGTTTGGGCAGCCCTGGCGCCAATCTCATCCTCGCGCATTCCGCGGACCGGGCTGTGCGCGCCGCGCACGCCCCGGTGGCGATCGTCGATATCGGCTCGAACTCGGTCCGGCTCGTCGCCTATGACGGCCTGAGCCGGGCGCCGACGCCGTTGTACAACGAGAAGGTGCTTTGCGGCCTGGGACGCAACGTCCTGACCACGGGCCGGCTGAACGAGGACGCGGTCGCCCGGGCACTCACTGCCCTGGCTCGATTCCGGGTGCTCTGTGAGACGATGCGGGTGTCGCGGGTGTTCGTTCTCGCCACGGCGGCCGCCCGGGATGCCGAGAACGGCCCCGATTTCCTGCGCGCCGCGGAAGCGGCCTGCGGACAGGAGATCCAGCTTCTGTCCGGCCGGCGCGAGGCCGAACTCTCGGCCTTGGGCGTGATCTCCGGTTTCCACGCGCCGGACGGGGTCGTGGGCGATCTCGGCGGCGGATCCCTGGAACTGGTGGATGTCCGCGGCACCGTGGTCGGCCAGGGCGTGACCATGCCCCTCGGCGGCCTCGCCCTTCAGGATCTCTCCGGCGGCTCGGTCAAGAAGGCCGCCAAGATCGTGCGCGAGCACATGCGCAAGGCCGCACCGCAGCTCGAAACCCTGCGCGGGCGGACCTTCTACGCGGTCGGCGGCACGTGGCGCGCCCTGGCGCGGCTGCACCAGGCCGCCCGCGGCTATCCGGTCCACGTGATGCACGGCTACACCGTCGAGCCCTCCGACGAGCTCAGCTTCCTGCAGGTCGTCGAGCAGACCGACATTGCCCTGCTCCAGGACGTCGAGACCATCTCCGAAGCCCGGCGCCCGCTCCTGGCCTATGGGGCGGCGGTGCTGGAGGAGATCATCCGAGTCGGCCGCCCGCGGGAGGTGGCGATCTCGGCGTCGGGCGTCCGGGAGGGCCTGCTGTTCGAGCAGCTCGACCGCGACGCCCGGCTGATCGACCCGCTGCTCGCCTCCGCGGCGGAGTTCAACACCCTGCGCTCCCGCGCGCCGCGGCACGGCGAGGAGCTGATCGCCTGGACCGACCGGTTCGTCACGACCCTGGACGGCCACGAGACCGCGGACGAGCGGCGCCTGCGGCACGCGGGCTGCCTGCTCTCGGATGTCGGCTGGCGGGCCCATCCCGATTACCGCGACGAGCAGAGCATCGCGGCGATCCAGAACGCCGCCTTTGTGGGGGTCGACCATCCGGGACGGGCCTATCTGGCCCTCGCGGTCTCGCTCCGGCACAGCGGGCTCGCCCCCGAGAAGGCCAATCCGATCCTGCGCGGCGTCGCCGGGCCGCGCCTGTTCGAGCGGGCGCGGCTCCTCGGCGGCCTGCTGCGCGTCGCCTTCCCGATCTCGGCCGGGATGGACGGGGCGCTCGGCCGGGCCCCGCTGACGGTCGAGGACGGGCGCGTCACCCTGCGGCTGCCGCGGGACTGGGCGGCCCTGAGCGGCGACCGCCTGCTCAACCGCGTCCGCGGCCTGGGCCGCACCGTCGGCCTCGAAGGCCGGATTGCCATCGCGGACGATCCGGCCTGACGCGCCGCAGGGGCCGGATCGCGATCAGGCGGCCCGGTCGGCGAAGATCGCCTTCTTGACCACCGCGTGGACGCCCCAGTTGCCGTCCACGACCTGCGTGATTCCGAAATCCACCGCCACAGACATCAGCGAGATCGCCTCGTCCTCGGTCAGACCCTTCGCGTGCATCAGGAACTGGCGCATCTTGCGGAAGGCATCGCGCATGGCGAGGTCGATGGAGGATTTCTGGAAGATCTCCGCCTGGGCGTCCGGGCCGAGGTCGCGCAGATAGTTCGGGTAGCTGAAGCCGGACAGGACCCAATCCTCGCGGGTCTCGATCATCGGGAAGTCGAGGGCTTCCAGCGGCGAGCCGGGCAGGTCGGCCTTCTTGTGCAGGACGAATTGGAAGGTGCCGGTGAGCGAGCACTCGATCGCCGTCCCGCACAGTTCGGAATCGCCCTGGCTGGCATGGGGATCCCCCACCGAGAACAGCGCCCCCGGCACCGCGACGGGAAAATAGAGCGTCGCCCCCTTGCCGATCCGCCAATTGTCGATGTTGCCGCCGGTATAGCTCGGCGGAATGGTATTGACCCGGTCCGCCTCCGCGGGCGCCACCCCCATCGTGCCGAAATGCGGGCGGATCGGCACCCGGATGCCCTTCAGGACCTCGAAGGTCTTCTGCGTCTTCGTGTGGTCCACCGGCAGGCCGGGATAATCGATGGTCGGGTGCGTGACGCCGAACGGGTCGGTGACGCCCGGCCAGCGGAAGCTGTAGACCGCCCGCGCCCAGTCGCGCTCGCCGGTGGCATCGACCTCGTAGATGGTCACCACCTCCCGGGGTTTGTCGCCGGTGATCAGGTCCTTGTAGTGGAAGCCCCACCACGCCGCCGCGTTGCTGCCGAAGGCGAGCCCCTTGTATTGCGGATTGGCGCAGGGCCGGGGCGCCACGTCGAGGATGCGGACCTCCAGCACGTCGCCGGGCTCGGCGCCGCGGATCGCCACCGGACCGGTGCAGATATGCACGCCGAGGCCGCCGCCCGGGCCGATCTTGGCGTCCATCGGGCCGGCACCGCGGGGGGAGACGGCCATCCTGTCCTTGGTCCAGAGATAGACGCTCTCGGCCCCCAGATCGCCGGCGATCATCCGCTCGGCATCGTCGCTCGCCTGGTGGGTGAGCGTCTCGATGGTGACGAAGTCGCCCGAGCCGATCTCGACCTGCGGCTTGAGGCTCCGGCTGAAGAAGCCCCAATGCACCGTCTCGGCGTTGGCCGGCAGGTGATAATGCGCGGTCGCCGCGAACTTGGCGCCGGCGGCCTGCGCCAGGGCCGGACTCACCAGAGACGCGCCGCCGGCCGCGAAGGCGGCGGCCGCGCCGGTCGCCGCGAAGCCGCTCTTCAGGAAGGCGCGGCGCTCCGGTTCCAGGTCGTACCGGAACCGTCGCCGGTGCTCTTCGAACGCCTGGCAGGTTGGATCATCGCCCGCGCACATGGAGCCTCGCTTCCGCCGACCGTATGTCCCGGACGCGGACAAGCAATTCGACGGCCATCGGGGCGGCCGTCGACAGGGCGGCTCACTCTGAAATCATGCCGGCCCCGGCCTCGCCCGTCGGCGCCGGAAATGCTGAGTCCGCCTGCGCCTCGACCACCGCCGCGGCCGTGACGTTGACGATGCCACGGGCGGTCACCGACGGCGTCAGGATATGGGCGGGCTTGGCCGGACCGATCAGCAAAGGGCCAACCGGCAGGGCATCGGCGAGGACCTTGGCGAACTGGAACGCGATGTTGGCGGCGTCGAGGTTCGGGAAGATCAGCACGTTGGCCGCGCCCTTGAGGCGCGAGCCGGGCAGCACCCGGTCGCGGACCATCTCGGACAGCGCCGAATCGGCCTGCATCTCGCCATCGACCATCAGGTTCGGATCGCGCCTCTGCAGGAGCCCCAGGGCCTCGCGCATCTTCATCGCGGAGGCCGAATCCGACTGGCCGAAATCCGAGTGGCTGAGGAGCGCGATCTTGGGCGTCATCCCGAACCGGCTCACGTGGTTGGCGCAGGCCTGCGCCACGTCGGCGATCTCCTCGGCGGTCGGGTTCGGCCGGACATGGGTGTCGGCCAGGAAGTAGGCGCCCGTATGGGTCACCACGAGGCTCATCGCGGCGCATTGCTCCACGCCGGGCGCCAGCCCGATCACGTCGCGGATGATCCGCAGGCGGGTCTCGAACCGGCCTTCGAGGCCGCAGATCAGGGCATCGGCCTCGCCGCGGCGGACCGCGATCGCGCCGATCACGGTGCTGTTGGTCCGCACCAGGGTCCGGGCCGCATCCGGGGTGATGCCGCGCCGGCCGGCGACCTCCATGTAGGTCTGGACATAGTCGCGGTAGCGGGGATCGTCCTCGGGATCGATCAGCTCGAAGTCGCGGCCCTCCTGGATCGAGAGGCCGAAGCGCTTCAGGCGCGATTCCACCACACGCGGCCGGCCGACCAGGATCGGCAGCGCGACCTTGTCCTCGACGATCGCCTGGACGGCGCGCAGCACGCGCTCGTCCTCGCCCTCGGCGTAGATCACGCGCTTGGGCTCAGCCTTCGCCTTCGAGAAGAGCGGCTTCATGATCAGGCCGGACCGGTGCACGAACCGGTCGAGGCTATCGATATAGGCGGAGAAGTCGGTGAGCGGCCGGCCGGCCACGCCCGAATCCATCGCAGCCTTGGCCACCGCCGGGGCGATGCGCAGGATCAGCCGCGGATCGAAGGGGCTGGGAATCAGGGATTTCGGTCCGAACGGCCGGGCCTCCCCGCCATAGGCCCGGGCGACCACGTCCGAGGTGGTCTCGTGGGCCAAGCCCGCGATCGCCTTGACGGCGGCCTTCTTCATCTCTTCGTTGATCTTGTGGGCGCCGACATCCAGCGCCCCGCGGAAGATGTAGGGGAAGCACAGGACGTTGTTGACCTGGTTCGGGAAGTCCGACCGGCCGGTGCAGATCATCGCGTCCGGCCGCTCCTTCTCGGCGAGATCCGGCATGATCTCCGGGTAGGGGTTGGCCAGCGCCATGATCAGCGGCTTCTCGGCCATCTCCTTCAGGTATTCCGGCTTGAGGACGCCGCCGGCCGACAGGCCGATGAACACGTCCGCCCCCGGGATCACCTCGGCGAGCGTCCGCTTGTCGGTTTCCTGGGCGTAGATGTCCTTCCAGCGGTCCATCAGCTCCGGGCGGCCCTTGTAGACCACACCCTTGATGTCGGTGACCGTGATGTTCTCCCGGGTCGCACCCAGCGACACCAGCAGGTTCAGGCAGGCCAGGGCCGCCGCGCCCGCCCCGGAGGTGACGATCCGGACGTCGGAGAGGTTCTTGCCGGCGAGTTCGAGGCCGTTGAGGACGGCCGCGGCGACGATGATCGCGGTGCCGTGCTGGTCGTCGTGGAAGACCGGGATGTTCATCCGCGCCCGGCACTGCTCCTCGACCTCGAAGCACTCGGGCGCCTTGATGTCCTCGAGATTGATGCCGCCGAAGGTCGGCTCCAGGGCGCAGACCACGTCCACGAGCTTGGAGACGTCCTTCTGGTCGACCTCGATGTCGAACACGTCGATGCCGGCGAATTTTTTGAACAGGACCGCCTTGCCCTCCATCACGGGCTTGGAGGCCAGGGGGCCGATATCGCCGAGGCCCAGCACCGCCGTGCCGTTGGAGAGCACCGCCACGAGGTTCTGGCGGATGGTGAGGGTCGCGGCTTCCTGGGGATCGTCGTAGATCGCCATGCAGGCCGCGGCCACGCCGGGGGAGTAGGCGAGCGCGAGGTCGCGCTGATTGCCGAGCGGCTTGGTCGCCTGGATCTCGAGCTTCCCGGGCTGCGGCAGGCGGTGGTAGACGAGCGCCCCGGCCTTGAGGTCCTCGGACATGTTATCGGCCATCGCCCACGCTCCCACTCACCCGCTTTCCCGAGGACGACGCGGTCGCGCATCGCACGGGCACGCGTCTTGATCGGTCTGTTGCACCGGCTGCGCAGGGGGCGCAACCCGCACAACGAGACCCGGATCCATCTCGCCCGGCTGGCGAGGACCTACGGCTTCTCCATAGGCGCTTATTCGTATGGGCGTCCAAAAGTCCGCTTCCCCGAGAGCGGGCGCCGGCTGACGATCGGCCGCTATTGTTCCATCGCCGACAAGGTCGAAATCCTGCTCGGCGGCGACCACCGGCTCGACTGGGTGTCGACCTACCCGTTCGCGGCGATGCGCGGGCTGTTTCCGGACGCACGGGCGCCGGAGGATTTTCACGCCTCCCGGGGCGACGTGGTGATCGGGCACGATGTCTGGCTCGGGTCCGGGTGCATGATCCTGTCGGGCGTCACGATCGGCCCCGGAGCCGTGGTGGCGGCCCGGGCCGTGGTCACCCGCGACGTGCCGCCCTACGCGGTGGTGGCGGGCAACCCGGCGCGGGTGGTGCGGCACCGCTTCGACCCGGAAACCGTGGAGGCCCTGGTGGCGACGGCGTGGTGGGACCTGCCGCACGCGGACGTGACCCGGCTCGTGCCGCTGTTGCAGAGCGGCGACGTGGCCGGCCTGATCGCGGCTGCGCGCGGCGTTGCGGGCCGGCAGGGGATTGCGTAATCCGCTGCCCACCTTCGCCGCTCACGCCGAACCCGGAGCCAGACCATGTCCGACCTCGCGCTGCCCGACCGCCTCTCGGTCAACCCGGACAGCCCGTATTACGACGCGGCCCTGCTGGAGCGCGGCGTGGGCATCCGCTTCAAGGGCGTCGAGAAGACCAACGTCGAGGAGTATTGCGTGAGCGAGGGCTGGGTGCGCCTGTCCGCGGGCAAGACCCTGGACCGGGCCGGCAACCCGATGACGGTGAAGCTGAAGGGCCCGGTGGAGCCCTATCTCCGCGATGCGGCGGACGCGGACTGAGATTCTGGCGGGCTCATCGCTCCAGCGGGAACGGGGTGGGTTCCCAGTAGGGCTCCAGCTCCGTCCCGCGAACGTTGGCGGCCTCCCATGCGTGCAGGATCTTGGCCAATGCGGGGCGATCGCCCGCCCTGAGGGGTTCCGCCACCGCGGCGAGTTGCAGTCGCCAGCGATCTGCTCGCGTCCCTGGCGGGAACGACTTGCCGGTGTGCCACCGCTGTCGTTCGTGCCAGATCGCTCGCGCGGCGTCGAGGTTGCCGGCCGCGATGTGAACGATCATGCGGTCTTCGTAGGGCTCGTCGTGGACCGTATGGGGCCTCGGCGGCAGCGTGGCGTAGCCTTCCGGAGTTCCATAGCGAGCGAGTCTCGGAAGCGCGACAGCCTCCATCACCGCGACCGCCTCCGGTACCATCGTCGGGTCAGACCAAAGCCAAAACCGTTCCGCGCCTGTCGGAGGCCGATCCAACGCTTCGAAGTATGTCCCTATGGCGATATCTCCGCTCAATCCCGCGAGATAGAGGACGGACAGAACCAATCTTGGCCAGCAGCAGTCTGGATCGGAACTCCGCTCTATAAAAATGCCGCGCGCTATATGACGAACAGGCGTTTCAACCACGAAGCGACTGCTCGTCTGCACGAGTTGCGGATGTCTCTTTCTCAGCTCGCGAAAGATCGGCCGGACCTGACGCGAGTTTGTCATACTGACGGCTTTATCTCGATTGGGATGTATCGCGGCACATCTGGGTAACGCCTCTGCAAAGCAGTGACAACATCGACGGCGCGTCCTCCCCTGAGATAAGCATCTCCTGTTTTGCGATCGTAGACGCATACGGTCGATGGTCGCGAGTATTCCAGCACGTCCAACCTTATGGATCCTCTTGCACCGTACTTCGCATCTGCACCGGAGGACGCATCATAGGATGTCTCGGCGACGAAATCAGGCTTTTGGACGCGCGAGCCGCGTAGTCCCGTTGGGCTGCCGCGATCATCGCTTCAAGCTGACGGATCCGCTTCGGCGTGGCCACGACCAGGCTAGTCACGACTTCGGGATGGGTCCGTCGCTGCCGGGGCCGGCGGGCATGGTTGGACAGGCGAAGGGTGGCGTCCTGGCCCGGGAGCGCGAGGTAGAGGCTGTCGCCACGCTCGTTCCGTGCGACCACCACGAAGCCCTGCGCTTCCAGCAGTTCCGCCACCAACGCCAGGGCTGCGGCGGGCGAGAGCAGCCTGTCGTGAGCACTCACGGCCCCGCCGGCTCAATCGTGCCGATCCGCCGCCGCCCGAGCGCCCGCGCCTTCAGCGCTAGGGCCGGCCGCTCGATCCCGTACCAGGACAGGGCCGCCACCGGCAGGGTTACGACGAGGGCAGGGACCAGCAGCGCGACTCCAGAGAAGTCCGGCCACAGGGCGTGCAGGGTCTGCTGCACCGGCCAGCCATAGAGATAGATCCCGTAGGACAGGTCCGCGGGCGGATCGAACAGCCCCCGCGCCAGGGGTCCGAGGGCGAGCCAGACGACGCCGTAGGCCTCCGCCAGGAACAGCAGGGCCGGATAGGCCGGCGTCCGCGCCAGGACGAAGGCCCCGAAGGCGAGGCAGGCGAGGGCGGCCCCAGAGATCCGCAGGCGCTCGCGCCAGAGATAGAGGCCCGCACCCGCCGCGAAGATCAGCGGCAGGCGCAGGGCGGTCTCGATGCCCTTGGGCAGATCGGAACCCCGCAGCCCGCTCATGATGGAGAGCGCCAGCGCGAGCCCCACGACGATCAGCAGCGCCGGCCAGCGCCGCCGGAGCAGCCCGCACAGGGCCGCGAGGAAAACGCCGAGGTAGCAGAGCACCTCGTATTTCAGCGTCCAGACTGTCCCGAGCGGCGCCCGATAGGGGTTGGCCTCGAAGACCCCGGGGAGGGCGGCGTTGCTCTTGAAGGTCGTCAGCGTCCCGCGGATGAACGACCACAGGCCCGGATCGCGCAGGTACTCGGCGAGCGGCAGACGGGTCAGCGCCGCGCCGAGCCCCAGCGACACCACGAGCGTCGCCGCCACGAGGCCGGGTAGGATCCGCAGGGTCCGGGCGATCGCATAATCGCGGATCCCGCGCCGATCGCAGCTTAGGGTGACCAGGAAACCCGACACGGCGAAGAACCCATTCACCGCGTGCTCACCCAATGTATAGCCGGTGAGTCGGGCCAGGGGTTCGTCGCCGGCCGCACCGGTCGCGACGCTGAACGCATGGGACACGACCACGGCGACGGCCAGGGCCAGCCGCAGGCCGGTGAAGCCGTTGCGCCCGGCACCGAGGGCGGCCGCGATGGTCGGTGCGCTCATCCGGGCAGGCCCTCGCGGGCCAGCGCGTCCCGGCCGCGCAGGAAGGCGAGGGCGCCGGCCGCCGAGCCGCCGTAGCGCTCGACGCCCGCTCGGCGCAGGACCAGGGCCGAGAGCAGCGCCTTCGGCAGGTTGGTCATCAAGGTCGCGGGGCTCGGATCAGGCAGGCCGTATTTGCGGCTGACATAGGCCCGCGACCAGGCCTGATGCCAGCGCGTGCGGAACACACGGCCCCGCTCCGGCGCCGAGGACCGGCCGCGGCCGTGCAGCGCCTCGGCGCCGTGGACATGGACGAGGGCGCGGCCGGTCTCGGCGACGCGCCGGCACAGGTCGTCATCCTCGTAGAACAGGAAGATGCGCTCGTCGAAGCCGCCGAGGTCCAGAAACAGGCGGCGCGGCATCATCAGGCAGGCCCCGGAGAGGAACGGCACGCAGGCATCGCCCTGCGGCAGGGCGAGGCGGCCGCCGGGATTGGTGAGATAGGGCGCGAGGAGCGAGCGCGGCTGGAAGAAGAAGCGTCCGTCGGATTCGACCAGCCGCGGCGCGAACAGGCCCGCATCCGGCCAGGACCGGGCTGCCTGCAGTAGGGCGTTCACCGCCCTGGGGCGCAGGACCACGTCCGGATTGACGATCAGGATGTGCTCGGCCGTCCCGGCGGCCCGGACGCCCCGGTTGTTGGCGCGGCCGTAGCCCTCGTTGCGGGCGTTGCGGATCACCGCGGCGCCGGCGGCCTCCGCGACCGCCGCCGAGGCATCCCGGCTGGCATTGTCAACCACGATCGCCGGCACGTGCTGACCGGCGAGCGCCGCGAGGCACGCGGGCAGCACGTCGGCACTGTCATGGGCGACGACGATCGCGACGAGGCTGGCCACCGCGCGGCGGGACTAGCTGCGCCTCAGGCCTTCTTCTCGGGCAGGTTGAGGCGGATGTGCAGCTCACGCAGCTGCTTCGCCGTCGCCTCGGAGGGCGCGCCCATCATCAAGTCCTCGGCGCGCTGGTTCATGGGGAACAGCACCACCTCGCGGATGTTCGGCTCGTTGCACAGGAGCATGACGATGCGGTCGACTCCCGGGGCGATGCCGCCGTGCGGCGGGGCGCCCATGCGCAGGGCGTTCAGCATGCCGCCGAACTTCTGCTCCAGCACCTCGTGGCCATAGCCCGCGATGGCAAACGCCTTCTCCATCACGTCCGGCCGATGGTTCCGGATCGCCCCGGAGGAGAGCTCCACGCCGTTGCAGACGATGTCGTACTGGAAGGCCTTGATCCCGAGGATCTTTTTTGTGATGTCGCCGGTCTCGCCTTCGGCGGCGAGGGTGTCGAGGTCGAGCCCCAGAAAGTCCTCGCGGTCGATGTTCGGCATCGAGAACGGGTTGTGAGAGAAGTCGATCCGCTTCTCCTCCTCGCTCCACTCGTACATCGGGAAGTCGGTGATCCAGCAGAACGCGTACTGGTCCTTGTCGCACAGGCCAAGCTCGTCGCCGATGCGGATCCGCGCCTTGCCAGCCAGGGCCGCGGCCTTGGCCTCGGTGCCGGCCGAGAAGAACACCGCATCGCCGGCCTTGGCGCCGGCCCGATCGGCGATCAGAGCCTGGACCTCGGCCGGGATGAACTTGGCGATCGGGCCCTTGCCGACCAGCGCGCCGTTCTCCGCCTCGAACACGATGTAGCCGAGGCCCGGCGCCCCCTCGGAGCGGGCCCAGTCGTTGAGCTTGTCGAAGAACGAGCGCGACTGCGCCGCAGCCCCGGTCGCCGGGATCGCCCGGACCACGCCGCCGCCGCCGATCACACCCTTGAACGCCTTGAACGCCACGTCCTCGCGGGCGAACAGGTCGGTCACATCCGCGATGATCAGTGGGTTGCGCAGGTCGGGCTTGTCGACGCCGTATTTCAGCATCGACTCCGCGAAGGTGATCCGCGGGAACGCCTTCGTGACGCGCTTGCCCTCGGCGAATTCGTCGAAGACGCCGCGCAGCACCGGCTCCACCGCCTGGAACACGTCCTCCTGGGTGACGAAGCTCATCTCGATGTCGAGCTGGTAGAACTCGCCCGGCGAGCGGTCGGCCCGGGCATCCTCGTCGCGGAAGCAGGGCGCGATCTGGAAGTAGCGGTCGAAGCCCGCGATCATCGTCAGCTGCTTGAACTGCTGCGGGGCCTGCGGCAGCGCGTAGAATTTTCCCGGATGGACCCGGGACGGGACGAGGTAGTCGCGCGCACCCTCCGGCGAAGAGGCGGTCAGGATCGGGGTCTGGAATTCAAAAAAGCCGCCCTCGCGCATCCGGCGGCGGAGCGAGTCGATGATCGCCCCGCGCTTCATGATGTTGGCGTGGAGCTTCTCCCGGCGCAGGTCGAGGAAGCGGTAGCGCAGCCGCGTCTCCTCCGGGTACTCCACGTCGCCGAAGACCGGCAGCGGCAGCTCGCCCGCGGGGCCCAGCACCTCGAGGTCGTCGATATAGACCTCGACCGCGCCGGTCGGCAGCTCGTCGTTCTCGGTGCCCGCCGGACGGGTGCGGACGCGGCCGTCGATGCGCACGACCCATTCCGAGCGCACCGCCTCGGCGGCCTTGAAGGCGGGCGAGTCCGAATCCACCACGCATTGCGTCAGGCCGTAATGGTCGCGCAGGTCCACGAACAGCACGCCCCCGTGGTCGCGGATGCGGTGGCACCAGCCGGACAGGCGGACGGTCTGCCCGACATCGGACGGGCGGAGCGCCCCGCAGGTGTGGGAACGGTAACGGTGCATGACGGGCTTCTTCTATGGGAAGGCCGGCACCATTCACGCGAGGCCCCCCAAGTCAAGCGCGCGCCGGGTGGGCCGATGCGGTTGCGTGACAGGGAAAGCGGGAAAGATGGGGACCTGCGCAGTGCTCACTCCCCTTGGTCGCGCAGCTTGCGTATAGCCGAACCATGGACCTGATCAGCACCACCGACACGCTGCGCGAGACCTGCGCGCGTCTGGCCGAGCAGCCCTTCGTGACCGTCGACACGGAGTTCATGCGCGAAACGACATATTACCCGAAGCTGTGCCTGATCCAGATGGCGGCTCCGGACGGGACGGCCGTCTTGGTCGATCCCCTGGCGCCGGGTATCGATCTCCAGCCATTCATCGACCTGATGGCGGATGTGCGGACCGTCAAGGTCTTCCATTCCGCCCGCCAGGATCTCGAGATCGTCTGGCTGATGGGCGGGATCCTGCCGCACCCGTTCTTCGATACGCAGGTCGCCGCCATGGTGTGCGGCTACGGCGATTCCGTGTCCTACGAGCAGCTCGTCAACGATGTCGCGAAGGCGAAGATCGACAAGTCGTCCCGGTTCACCGACTGGTCCCGACGCCCGCTCTCGGACGCTCAGCTCTCCTACGCCCTGTCGGATGTCACCCACCTCGTCACCGTCTACGAGGTTCTCGTCGCCGAGCTGCTGCGCACCGATCGCGGCGCCTGGCTCGACGAGGAGATGGCGGTGCTGACCTCGCCGGAGACCTACCGGGCCGACCCCGCCCAGGCGTGGCGGCGGCTCTCGGGTCGCATGCGCAAGCCGCGGGAGATCGCCGTCCTGATGGAAGTGGCGGCGTGGCGCGAGGGCGAGGCGCAGGCCCGCAACGTCCCGCGCGGGCGCGTGCTCAAGGACGAGGCTGTGATCGACATCGCCTCGGCCGCGCCCCGCAGCGCCGAAGCCCTCGGCCGTCTGCGCACGATCCCGGCGGGCTTCGAGCGATCCCGGACGGGCACCGATATCCTGGCCGCGGTGGAGCGCGGCCTGTCGCGCGATACGAGTGACATCCGCCTGCCCGAGCGCCTGCGCCGGAGCGGCGGCAACGGCGCCATCGTGGAATTGCTGAAGGTGCTGCTGAAGGCGGTCTGCGAGGCCGAAGGCGTCGCGCCCAAGATCATCGCCTCCGTCGATGATCTGGAGGCCATCGCGGATGATGATGCGGCTGAGGTCCCGGCCCTCGACGGCTGGCGGCGGATGCTGTTCGGGGAGAAGGCCCTGGCGCTGAAGCAGGGCCGGCTCGCGCTCTCCGTCGAGGCCGGTCGCATCGTGGTGCGGACGCTCGAAGCGTCTCCGATCGCGGAGCCGTCCATCCAGGCGGATTGAAGGGCCCGCGCTGGCCGAAGGACAATCCGGTTGCCTCGGCGTGACTTGCCCACGGGGTAGGATTAAGTGGCAATGCGATTGCCATTCAGTCCCGCCTCCGCGTCACGCGTATGTTCGAGCCGAACGAAGTCCTCAAGACTCTGACCGGCCGTGGTCTCGTGTCGGCGGAAGGGTGCGGCCCGGCGCGGGTCCGTTACCGCATCATCGTCGAGCGACGGGCCGATGGGATCGTCGCCTACGGAAACCTGCACGGCAGCTACGCCCATCTCCGGCCGATCTGGCTCGAGCCGGATGCACAGCTCCGACTGGCGAACGGGCGGCGGCTCAACATCTCCCTGACCGATCTGATCGGCGACACGGCAGACTTCGAGAGCACCGGCCCGGTCGGCATCCTCTGAAGGTGCCCCGGCACGCTCAGTCCGGATGCCCCCGGCCATCGGAAACCCGATCGGCCGGGATGATCCGGCAATTTGTCGCGCCACCTCGGCCCGAAAGCGTTTCGACGGCGCGGGATGGAGGCGTGCGGCGACTGGGCGCACGGCCGCGACGCGCTCGGATGCCGTTGCGTGCGGTCTCTCGATCATCCCGCATCGCAGTCCGCGCGAATCGCTCAGAGGCTCACGCGCCCGCCGCGTTCACGGCATGGCCCGCAGTGAACACATGGTGCCGACCAGCAAAGCTTCTCCGTTTGCAAGTCTTGCATGGAGTGCGCTCACGTCGCCGTGAGAACGACGCCAAAGAACGCGAGCCTCATTGTGCAACGCAGCATTTCTTTTCGCAGAATGATGACGATTGGTCCCTGATTGTAACCTGGGACGAAGCTTTCACCCTGTGGCGACATGCGCAGAACGGCGAGTTGACGGCGCTCAAAAATCTCTTAAGGTCCGGGCAAGCCTCGGTTTCGAGGGGGCCGCCTCAGGGATGGCGGTTCCTGGCTAGAGGATCTTAAGAGTTCCTTGAGTCGACCAAGCCCGCTACCGAGGCGTCCATCCCTGTCGCAAACAGTCAGGTCGGAGTCTAAGCGATACTCTTCTCGAAGTGTGTCGCGAGATCGCTCAAAGACTTGTCGGAGGAACCCATGAGAGCGGTACATCTCCTTGCGCTCGGCGCAGGCGTCGCGGCAGTGGCCGCGCCGGCGCTGGCCAATGAAAGCGTGCTGAAGGGCATCGCCAACCCGGCGGAGCAAGTCCTTCAGACCGTCGACTACGCGAATACTCGGTATTCGAAGCTCGACCAAATCAACGCGTCGAACGTGAAGAACCTCCAGGTTGCCTGGACCTTCTCGACCGGCGTCCTGCGCGGCCACGAGGGCTCGCCCCTGGTCGTCGGCAATATGATGTACGTGCACACGCCGTTCCCGAACATCGTGTACGCCCTCGACCTCGACCACGAGGCGAAGATCGTCTGGAAGTACGAGCCGAAGCAGGATCCGTCCGTGATCCCGGTCATGTGCTGTGACACGGTCAACCGCGGCCTCGCCTACGCCGACGGCACCATCATCCTCCACCAGGCCGACACCACCGTCGTGTCGCTCGACGCCAAGACCGGCAAGGTCAACTGGTCGGTCGTGAACGGCGACCCGAAGAAGGGTGAGACCAACACCGCGACGGTCATTCCGATCAAGGACAAGGTCATCGTCGGCATCTCCGGCGGCGAGTTCGGCGTGCAGTGCCACGTCACCGCTTACGACCTGAAGACCGGCAAGAAGGTGTGGCGCGGCTACTCCGAGGGCCCGGACGATCAGATGCTGATCGACCCGGAGAAGACCACCTACCTCGGCAAGCCGGTCGGCAAGGACTCTTCGCTGAAGACCTGGGAAGGCGATCAGTGGAAGACCGGCGGCGGCTGCACTTGGGGCTGGTTCTCCTACGACCCCAAGCTCGACCTGATGTACTACGGCTCGGGCAACCCCTCGACCTGGAACCCCAAGCAGCGTCCGGGCGACAACCGTTGGTCGATGACCGTTTGGGCGCGTAACCCCGACACCGGCGTTGCCAAGTGGGTCTACCAGATGACCCCGCACGACGAGTGGGACTACGACGGCATCAACGAGATGATCCTCACGGATCAGAAGGTCGACGGCAAGGAGCAGCCGCTCCTGACCCACTTCGACCGCAATGGCTTCGGCTACACGCTGAACCGCGAGAACGGTGCCCTGCTGGTCGCCGAGAAGTACGATCCGGCCGTCAACTGGGCGACCAAGGTCGATATGGATAAGGGGTCGAAGACCTACGGCCGTCCGCTGGTCGTGTCGAAGTACTCGACCGAGCAGAACGGTGAGGACACCAACTCCAAGGGCATCTGCCCGGCGGCCCTCGGGTCGAAGGATCAGCAGCCTGCGGCCTTCTCGCCGAAGACCAACCTGTTCTACGTGCCCACCAACCACGTCTGCATGGACTACGAGCCGTTCCGGGTGACCTACACCCCGGGCCAGCCCTACGTCGGTGCGACCCTCTCGATGTACCCGGCCCCGAACTCGCACGGCGGCATGGGCAACTTCATCGCGTGGGATGGCGTCAACGGCAAGATCAAGTGGTCCGACGCCGAGCAGTTCTCGGTGTGGTCCGGTGCTCTGGCCACCGCCGGCGACGTGGTGTTCTACGGAACGCTTGAGGGCTACCTGAAGGCGGTCGACGACAAGACCGGCAAGGAGCTGTTCAAGTTCAAGACCCCGTCGGGCATTATCGGCAACGTGATGACCTACCAGCACAAGGGCAAGCAGTACGTGGGCGTCCTCTCGGGCGTCGGCGGCTGGGCCGGCATCGGCCTCGCGGCCGGCCTGACCGACCCGAACGCCGGCCTCGGCGCGGTGGGTGGCTATGCGGCTCTGTCGCAGTACACCAACCTCGGCGGCCAGCTGACCGTCTTCGCTCTTCCGAACTAATCGGCCGCAGGGCCAGAGTACGGAAATGGTGCCGGCGCGGGCTTCCGCGCCGGCATCCTTATGATTAGACTCGTGTGTAAGAGGCTACGGCTCGAAGGGAGACGAAGGGCCTCGTTCCAGGGAGACAGATGCGTTGCTTAACCTCAGCAAGATCGTAACGCGGCCGGTTATCGCCGCCCTCGCCCTAGCGACCGTTTCTGCGGTTGCCGTACATGCTGAGGATGCCAAGCCCGCTGCCGACCCCAAGCTCGCGAATTCGCTGAACGCGAACGACAAGACCGCCGAGCAGGATCCCAAGCTTCTCGCGACGGATGCTGCCGTGAAGGACGATGACGGCAAGTACACGGATGCCGACGGTCACCCGACCTTCCACGTGACCCAGGACGGCAAGATGCTCGACTGGTACACCTACTCGGGCTACCGCCGCTATCACGCCGAGTGCCACGTCTGCCACGGTCCCGATGGCATGGGCTCGACCTATGCGCCGGCCCTCAAGGATTCCCTGAAGCACCTCTCCTACGAGGAATTCATCGGCATCCTGGTCGGCGGCAAGCAGGACGTCAGCGCGTCCGAGCAGAAGGTCATGCCGGCCTTCGGCGACAACAAGAACGTCATGTGCTACTCGGACGACCTCTACGTCTATCTGAAGGCGCGTGCCGCCGGAGCGATCGGCCGTATTCGTCCCTCCGAGCACGAGGACAAGCCCGAAACGGCCAAGAAGGCCGAGAAGGAATGCATGGGCGGCTGATGTCGTCCCTCGCTCGGATCGCCCTCTGCGCCCTGTCCCTGACAGCGGCGCAGGGAGCCCTCGCTCAACATCTGCCGGACACGGTGACGACGGACGTGCTCCGCGTCTGTGGCGATCCGGGCAACATGCCGTTCTCCGAACGCAAGGATGACGGCTTCGAGAACAAGATCGCGGCGATCATCGCCGACGAACTGAAGGTCAAGCTCCGCTACTACTGGCTGACCCAGGGTCCGGGTTTCGTGCGCAATACGCTCGGGACCGGCCTCTGCGACGTGATCATGGGCCAAGCCTTCGGCAGCGACCTCGTCCAGACCACCAACCCCTACTACCGCTCGGCCTACACCCTGGTGACCCGTGCGGGCGAGTTCGACGGCGTCACCGCCCTCGACGATCCGCGCCTGAAGGGGAAGAGCATCGGCGTGATCGCCGGCACGCCCCCCGTGAACCGGATGGGCGACCTCGGCCTGGTCTCGACCATGAAGGCCTACGCGCCCTATCAGCTCGACCCGTCCCGCAAGTACCAGACGGTGGGCGCCGAGATCGTCGCGGCGCTCGCCGGCAAGGAGATCGACGCGGCCGTTCTCTGGGGGCCGGCGGCGGGCTGGCTCGCCAAGCAGGCGGGCACGCCGATGCGTGTTGTGCCACTGCTCAAGGAGCCGGAGCGGCCTCCTATGGCCTACCGGATCGCCATGGGCGTCCGGCTCGGTGAGAACGACTGGAAGCGCTCGCTTAACACGGTGCTGCGCAAGCGCAAGGCCGATATCGACAAGGTCCTGCGCGATTACGACGTGCCGCTCCTCGACGAGGAGGAGAACAAGCTCACCCAGCCTGGCGAGCGCTGAGTCGGCTCACACGCGTTCGATCCCGGTGCGGTCGAGCTTGGCCAGCGCCTCACTGACACGTTCCCCACCGATGACGAGATCCGGGGCGATCTCCACCAGCGGAACCAGCACGAAGGCCCGCTCGCGCACGTGTCGATGCGGCAGGACGAGGCGTGCGTCGTCGATGGCAGCGCCCTCGTAGGCCAGGACGTCGATGTCGATCACCCGCGGTCCCCAGCGCTCCTCGCGCACGCGCCCGAGGTCGTGCTCCACCCTCAGGCAGGCATCGAGTACGCCGTGCGGGTCGAGGTCCGTATCCACGGCCACCGCTCCGTTGAGGAACCAGGGCTGATCGGTCTTGCCCCAGGGCGGCGTCCGGTAATCGGCCGACCGGGCCAGGACGCGGATGCCGGGTGTCGCCGCGAGGCCCTCCACGGCCCGGTCGAGCATTGCGGCCATGTCGCCGATATTGCTGCCGATTCCGAGATAAGCCCTCATCCGCGCCCTCCGCGCCGGCGAACGATCTCGATGCTTACGCCCTCCAGGATCGCGGGGACCGGTGCGCTCGGCTTGTCGATGCGCACGGTGATCGCCTCCACCCGCGTAAATCGTTCGAGGATCGTGGCCGCGATGGTCTCCGCCAGGGCCTCGATCAGATTGAACCGCCGCTCGGTGGCGATCTGGACCGCGACCTGCGTCAGATCGGCGTAGCTCACCGTGCCGGCGACATCGTCGGAACGCCCCGCCGCGCCGAGGTCGAGACCCGCTTCCAGGGAGATGTAGAAGCGCTGCCCGAGCACCGCCTCCTCGGGCAGCACGCCGTGCCGGCCGAAGACGGCAATCCGGGTGACGCGAATGAGATCGCCCGCCATCCTCAATGCGCCTCCGGCCGCATCACGGCATCGACCACGCGCATGGCGTCCACATGGGCTGCCACGTCGTGGACCCGCACGATATCGGCGCCCAGCGTCGCGGCGAGGGCATGGGCCGCAAGGGAGCCTGTGAGCCGGTCCGCCGGCCGGGTGTCGCGGTCGTGCAGGCGGCCGAGGAGCGACTTGCGGGAGACGCCGACCAGGACCGGGAATCCCAGGGCGCGGATCTCCGGCAGCCGCCTCAGCGCTTCGAGATGCTGCGCCCAGGTCTTGCCGAAGCCAACACCCGGATCGAGCACGATGTCAGAATCGGCGATGCCGGCGCGGTGCGCGATGGTCAACGATCGCTCGAAGAAGGCCAGCATGTCGGCGACGATGTCGAGATCCACCGCGATCGTATCCCGGTTGTGCATGATCACCACCGGCGCGCCGTGCGCCGCCGCCACGGCGGCGATGTCGGGCTCGCGCTGGAGGCCCCAGACGTCGTTGACGATCCGGGCACCGGCCTCGAGCGCCAGCCGGGCCGTGGATGCCTTGTAGGTGTCGATGGAGATCGGCACCGCCAGCCGGGGGGCCAGGGCACGGATCACCGGCAGGACGCGCGCCTGCTCCTCCTCGGCCGGGACTGGAACGTGACCGGGCCGGGTGGACTCACCACCGATGTCGAGGATCGCCGCCCCCTCGGAGACCAGCCGCTCGGCCTGGGTCGCCGCGGCGGTCTCACCGGCGAACAAGCCGCCATCGGAGAAGGAGTCGGGTGTGACATTGAGAATGCCCATGACCAGCGTCCGCCCGCCGAGGGCGGGCAGCAGGTCGGACAGGCCGGAGGAGGGGGGCACGGTGCGGGTCCCGTTCACGAGCGCGGTTCGGGAGCCGGTGTGCGCGAATCGCGAGGTCGGCGCAACGCCGGCCTCCCATCGCACCTCGACCGCGTCTCAGCCGTGGTAGCAGCGGATCTCGGCCTCGGCCTGAGCGCGCCGGAGGTCCGCGACCCGGTCGTCGAAGACCTTGGTCGATTTGAACTCGTTGGCGCGGTTGCCGATGCCCTGGCGCATGGACAGGATGGTGCTCGCCTGGACGTACTTGTCGTAAGGCAGGATCGCGGCCAGCTGATCGAGCGAGCAGGAGCATTTCTGCAGGCTGTCGCGGGTCTGCCCGTTGGCTGCCATGCAGCCGAACACGTAGTCGACCCGGGCGTCGGTGGGATAATCGTTGTCCTCGGCGGCCCAACCGGCCAGGCCCGACAGGGTCAGGGCGAGGGCGGCCAGCGCGCCGCGTTCAGCTAGCTTTCTGATCATAGCTCAGCTTCTCCTCAAGCAGTTCGCCGCCGTCCGGGTTCTTCGACGAGGCCTCGATCGAGACGATCTCGCCCGGGACCGACGGGACGGTCACGAAGGTATAGGTCATGTCGTCCATGCCGCGCATGCGCTGCGCCATCCCGTCGCCCGTGAAGGGCTTCGTGACCACGCGCCAGCCGTCGACCTCTCGACCGCCGACGCTCACCTTCGTGGGCGTCACGGTCGCGTTGTCGCGCAGACCCTTGCGGATCGCGAGCTTCAGGTAGCGCGGATTCGCTTCCAGGACCTTGGCCAGCGCCCGCAGGTGGTTCTCCAGGAACAGCGACACCACCGGATTGCCGGTCATGTCCTCGAAGGGGCCGGCCGGAACGCGGTTCAGGCCAGAGAACATCGTGACGCCGATATCCCGGGCCTCCGGACTCTTCCCGGGCTCGACCTTCAGCGTCACCGTGTCCTGCAACGGCTGCCCGAACGGCCCCCCCGCGATGCCGGAGCGGCGCAGGTAATCGTAGGTGATCGTCGAGCCCGGCGCCGCGTTCTTCATCTGCGGCTGGTCGAACAGCAGATCCGCGGCAGCGGGCACCCCCGCATTGGCCTGGGTTACGGTCGCGGGTTTCGGCGCGTCCTCGGCAAACGCCGGCAGCGCGGCCAGCACCAGCGCCAGGGCGCTCGTGGCAAAGACTCTCACAGGTGTACATCCTCCTCGAACGGCGACCGGACGTTGCTGCCGATCGTCCGATAGACGTAATCCGGCGGATTCTCGGCCGCCTCCTCGGTGGCCAGCGCCCGCACCTTGGCGTGGAGTGGGGAGAGCGAGCAGGCCGGATCGGTGGCCGCGGCATCGCCGGCCAGCGCCAGGGCCTGACAGCGGCAGCCGCCCCAATCCTTCTCCCGCCGGTCGCAGGAGCGGCAGGGCTCCTGCATCCAGTCGGTGCCGCGATAGGCCGTGAAGGCCAGCGAGTCGCGCCAGATCTCGCCGAGCGAACGGTCGGTGACGTTCCAGAACTCCAGGCCCGGGATCGTCTCGGCGGCGTGGCAGGGCAGGACCTTGCCCTGGGGCGTCACGTTCATCAGCTTGCGGCCCCAGCCGCCCGCACAGGCCTTCGGGTACTTCGCGTAATAGTCGGGCACCACGAGATCGATGACGAGCTGGCCCTTCAGCCGCTCCCTCGCCGCTTCGACGATGCGAATCGACTCGTCCACCTGCGCCTTGTCGGGCATCAGGGCTGCGCGGTTGACGTAGGCCCAGCCGTAATACTGCGTGTGCGCCACTTCGAGGCGCTTAGCGCCCATCCTGACGGCGAGGTCGATGAAGCCCGTCACCTCGTGGATGTTGCCGCGGTGGATCACGGAGTTCAGCGTCAGCGGCAACCCCAGTTCCACCACCTTGGCGGCGAACGCGAACTTCTGGGGCTGCGCGTTCTTCAGGCCGCCGATCCGCTCGGCATTCTGCGCATCGACGCCCTGGACCGAGAGCTGCACGTGATCGAGGCCGACATCGTACAGCGCCTGCAGCTTCGACAGGGCCCCGCCGACCCCGGAGGTGATCAGGTTCGAGTACAGGCCCAGATCGGCGCAGGTCTTGGTGATCTCGACGATGTCGTTGCGCGCCGTCGGCTCGCCGCCGGACAGGTGGACGTGCAGGATCCCGAGGCCCGAAGCCTCGGTGAGGACGCGCTGCCACGTTGCCGTATCGAGCTCGCCGGAGCGGCGGTCGAGCTCCAGCGGGTTGGAGCAATAGGGGCAGCGCAGCGGGCAGCGATGGGTCAGCTCCGCGAGCAGACCCACCGGTGCGGGCAGGTCGGGCCGGTTCGGCGTCAGCGCGTTCATCGCTCGAGCACCCGTTTCTCGGCAAGGCCGTCGAGCATCACCAGGATGTCGGCCTCGATGGCCCGCGGGTCGGCCGCGTAGGTGTTGCCGAGCTCGTCCGCGATGGCCGCGACGGTGCGGGTGCCGTCGACGAGCTTCAAGACCGCCACGGCGTTGTCGTCGAGGTCGAAGGTGCGCTCGGGGGCGAGCAGGACGTACTTGCCACGGGTCTCATCGTGGCGCAGGCGCACGCCGCGGGGCAGGCGCGGACGGTCCTCGGCCACCATCCTGCGGATTCCGCCTCCTGCCCCGGCCGGAGCAACCTCTGCGACGAGGCCGGTGCCGGGGGTCCAGGCATCCGGGGGGATCATCCCGGGGGCGACATAGGCGAAGTACAGGGCGTCGAGCTGCGTCCAGAGGACGTTGCACTTGAAGGTCAGCGCCTCCATCGCCTGGCGCTGCAGCTCCGGCGTGGTCGCGTGCCGCTTGACGTAGTCGAGGGCGAAGTCGGCATCCCGGGGCGCCTGGGTGAGGCGCTTGTCGAAATAGGCCAGCGTGTCCTTGGTGATGAAGTCGTAGTTCTTCAGCATCCCCGCCACGCGCTCGGAGATGATCGTCGGCGAGAACATCTCGGTCAGCGACGAGGCGATCGCCTCCAGGAGGCTCTTCTCCGCGACGAAATGGACGTAGGCCTCCACCGAGAATTTGGTCGCCGAGAGGATGCCGCGCGTCGACAGGACGTAGTCCCGATCGAAGCCGACTCCCTCGGCGAGCTTCAGCCAGCGCTCGATGCCGCCATCGCCCTCATGGTCGCCGTCATGGTCGACGATCCGCTGGCGCCAGATCCGCCGCAGTGACGCGTCGGTCATCCGGGCGAGGACAGCGGCATCCTTCACCGGGATCATCGCCTGGTAATAGTATCGGTTCAGCGCCCAGGCACGGACCTGATCCTTCGAGAGCTTGCCGTCGTGCAGCAGCCGGTGGAACGGATGCAGGATGTGGTAGCGACGCGCGCCGATGTCGCGCAGGGCCGCTTCCAGCTCCTCGGGGCTGAGGAGACGCTGGCTCTCGGCGGCATCGGGGGTTGGGAAGGCTGCGTTCATGGCGTTTCCGGCGTCCGTTCTCGGCTCGCGTTTCCTGTATCCCGATCCCGCCCTCATGTGCGGGGCGAATGTCTTGGCTCCGGTACGATATAGTGCCGGCAGCCGGCGCGCCCAACCTTCGGTCCCCGCCGAGATCACGCTTCCCGGCACAGACGCCTGCGGCACAGGGCGCATGGAGCTCGTCATCCCGGTTTGCGCCCGACCCTTGTGTTCTCGGGCGAATGGCGAGCCCGGCAACCGGGCTCCAGATCACACCCTCATCCTGAGGTGCCGGAGCGTGGGGCCGGCCGCGAAAGAACCCTCCTTCGCGGCCCGCTGACGCCGACGCCTCAGGGTGAGGGTGCCTCAGGCAAATCACGGGTCGCAGAAGTGTCCACCGAATGGCCGCCCTACAGCGACAAGCTCAGGCCGTCGTGGGCCACCGTCCAGCCTGCCGCCTCCACGTCCTTCCGCTCCGGGGATCCCTCGACCAGCACCGGATTGGTGTTGTTGATGTGCACGAAGATGCGCCGCCCGATCTCGACCTGTGCCAGCGCGTCGATGGCGCCGTTCTCGCCGCGCATCGGCACGTGCCCCATGCGCCACCCGGTCTTCGTGCCGACCCCGGCCCGGATCATATCGTCGTCGTGCAGCACGGTGCCGTCGAACAGCAGGGCGTCGACGCCGGCGATGCGCGCGCGCAATCCGTCCGTCACCCGGGCACAGCCGGGGATGTAGGCGAGGCGGCGCCCGCCCGCCTCGATCAGGGCGCCGACCGTGGTCTCGGTCTCGGCACCGATCTCCATGGTGTCGTCCTCGAGCCACAGCGGCACCTTGCCGGGAACCGGGAAGAGCGTCACCGACAGCCCGGGCAGGGGCTCGAAGGGCTCATCCATGCCGATTGCCCGCCGGGCGACCACGCCCTCGGCCATCACGTCGAAGACGCGGTTGGCGTTCACCGAGTCGAGGATGCCGTTGGTGGCGTAGAGCGTGTAGGGCTGGCCCTCGCGCAGGGTCAGAAGGCCCGCGACGTGGTCGACGTCGCCGTTCGTCAGGAGCACGGCCCGGATCGGCGAGTGGCGCAGACCCTCGCGCGGGTGCATGTCCGGATTGTCGAAGAGTTGCTGCCGGATATCCGGCGAGGCGTTGATCAGCAGCCAATCCGACCCGTCCGCGGAGACCGCGATGCTCGACTGGGTCCGGGGCCGCACCCGGTCCGGCTCGGACCGCGCCAATGTGCAGATGGGGCAGCGGCAATTCCACTGGGGGAGGCCGCCGCCGGCCGCGGAACCGAGGATCACGACGCGCATGGTGCGGCTCCCGAGATCCCCGGCCCGTGAAACTCAGTTGAAGGTGTCGATCTCGGCCGACTCGTAGCTCGTCACTTCCATGCCGACGCAGATCTCGGACACGACGGGGGCAGCCCACTTCATGGTGTTTCTCCTTGGCGTTATCCTCACCGAGTGTCCGGCGAATCCTAAGAGGACCCTAAGACACTGATGGCGCTCTCGTTTCCGGCGCGGCACCGGTATCGGCGATTCAGGCGTCCGCTTCAAGCACGAAGTTGCCGGATCCTCCCAAATTTTTCGTGAGACACTTCCGAAACACCCGGAAACCCCCGGGAAACCCTGCCAATTAGGACCTAAGTACAGTCGCTCATTGACGGAAGTCAGGTCCACGCAGTTCGAGCATGAACCCCTTGCCGCGGACGGTGACCAATCCGGGACCCCCGTAGCGGACGAAATCGGCCATCTTCGAGCGCAGATAGCCGATATAGACGTCGACCACGTTGAGGGAGAGGCCGCCCTGGCTGGCCCAGAGCCGGTCGAAGATCTCCGCCCGGGACACGGGCTTGCCGATGCTCGCCATCAGCATGGCCAGGAGGTCGGCTTCGCGGGGGGTGAGGCGGGCGCTGGCCTCGCCGCAGATCGCCTGCCGGGTGTCGAGGTCGAGCATCAGCTTGCCCGCGACGATGCGTGAGCGCGGCGCCTCCGCCTGCTCGCGCCGCATCAGATGCGTGCGCAGGCGCGCCACCAGCTCGTCGAACTCGAACGGCTTGACGATGTAGTCGTCGGCGCCGAGCGCCAGCCCCTCGGCGCGGTCCCGGATCTCGTCCCGGGCGGAGAGGAACAGGATCGCCCCGGGAAAGCCCCCCTCCCGCAGGGATCGGCAGACATCGTGGCCCGACCCGTCGGGCAGGTTGATGTCGAGGAGGATCGCTCCGGGGGCGGGATCGTGCGCCGCCTTCAGCGCCTCGTCGACGCAGGCCGCGGTCCCGACCTCGAAACCCTCCGCCTCCAGGCCGCGGGCCAGGAGGCCGCGGATGTCGATGTCATCCTCGACGATCAGGATCCGCGTCATGCGGCCGGCTCCCTCACCTGCGCGTCGCCGGCCGCGTCCCCGGCCGTGCCCGCCTCCCATGCCGGATCGAGCGCCGGAATGTCCAGGGTGACGCGGGCGCCGCGCCCATCCGGTCCGCCCCCCAGCCGGATCGTGCCGCCATGCTGCTCGACGATCCAGCGCGCCAGGGCGAGGCCGATGCCGAAGCCGGTCTCATCGGGGCTCGGCCCCTTGCCGCGCCGGAAGCGCTCGAACAGCTCGGCCTCGGTGGCACCCAGGCCGGGCCCGTCATCGGTCACGGTGATCCGTCCGACCGGGCCGGGTCCCGCCGCGAGGGCGACCACGACCCGGGTCCGTCCGGTCGCGTGGCGCAGGGCATTGTCCACGAGACTCTCCACCGTCTGGCGGATCCATTCGCGGTCGGCCAGGCATTCCACGTCCCGATCCCCGGGATCGAGGGTCAGCGCCACGCGCCGCCGGGCGGCCTCGGAGGCCATGTTGTCCACCGCCTCCGACAGCACCAGGGCGAGCCCGAGCGGGCGCTTGTCGAAGGCGATCTCGCCGGTCTCCGAGCGGGCGACGCGCAGCAGGTCCTCGACGCGCAGCTTCAGGCGCTGCGCACGCTTCTTGATCGTGGCGAAGACCGGCCCGGGATCGGCACCGCGGGTGGCGCCACGCAGGGCGAGGTCGCACTCGCCCAGGATGACGGTGAGCGGCGTGCGCAATTCGTGGCTGACATCGGCGAAGAAGCGCCGCCGCGACTGGTCGACCGCCTCGAGGCGAGCATTGGCGGCGCGCAGGTCCGCAGTCCGGGCCGCCACCGTATCCTCCAGCGCCGCCCGATCGGCCACGACCCGCGATTCCCGCCGGGCGAGCCGCGCCGCCATGCGGTTGACGTTGGTCATCAGCAGGCCAAGCTCGTCCCGGGTCGCCACGGACAGGCGGGTGTCGAGGGCGCCGTGCCCGATGGCGCTCGCCGCCCGGCGGACCTCCTCGATCCGGGCCAGGGTCGGCCGGGTGACGCCGCGATAGAGGATCGCCAGCAGGACCAGAGCTGCCATCACAGCGGCCGCGGCGGCCAGGCGCAGGCGCTCAGAGAGGGCCCGGGCCTGCTCGGAGCCGAGCGCCATGCTGCGCCGCTCCGCCTCGATCAGGAAAGACAGGGGCTGACCCGTCATGGCGCCGAAGCCGTTGAGCGCCCCCTTGATCGAATCCTGGCGCTTCTCGGAATCGGATTGGCGGCTGATCAAGGCGACCTGCCGGTCGAGGACGGCGCGGGCCGCGCGCAACTGCGCCATCGGGCGCGTCCGCGCGGCGTATTGCATCCGGTCGGCCGGATCGTCGCTCGGCGGGAAACTCGTCGCCAGGGCCTCGTCGACGGTCCTGAGGGCGCGGTCGGCGTTGTCGCGGGCGATGGCCATCGCCTCGGGCTGGCCGTCGGGATTGCCCACGGTCTCCACGGCCGCGAGGCCGAACTGCGTGAGGCGGCCGGACAATTCGGCCAGCAGTTCCAGCCGGCGCTGGGCCGCCAGGGTCCGATCGACCGTGCGCTCGGCCGCACCGATCGCCGTCAGCGCCGCAGCGGCGGCCAGCACGACCACGATGGCGGTGCCGCCCAGCAGCAGCGCGAAGCGGACCTTCAGCGAGCGCATGGTTCCGGTCCCGCTCTCATGGCGCGGGCGAGCATGTCACCCCCCGGCCGGGGAACCAAGGCGCCGTCACAGGTCCTTCGGCACGCTGCCCTTGGCGGCGCAGCGCCAGCGCTCGACGTGCCATTCGGGATGCGACGCCTGCCACGTCGCCAGGGCGCTCTGCGAGTTGCGCAGGCATACGAAGGGGCTCGAAGCCTCGAAGGACATCTCGATCCGGTCCTCGCGGCAGGTCGAGGGCTGGGCGACGAGGCAGACCGACAGCAGCAGCAGCATGGGCGTGTCCCGCAATGCCGGCCTCGTACGGGCCGGCTTGCGGGGGAGCATAAAGCGCGTTCACGCCCCTTGCCCAGGCGGCGTCAGGCCGCGACCCAGATCTCACCCTTGGCGATGGTGGCGAGGTCGCCCGAGTAGCGCCGCAGGGGCCGGCCGAGCAGCGCAGCGTGTTCCGGGCTGAGACCGCGCAGGGCCGTCGCCAACAGGCGCAGGAACACGAGATCGTGCGCGCCGGTCTCCACGAAGGTCTGCGCCATCCGCCCATGCGCGCCGATCACCAGCGTGCCGCGGCGCATGCCGAGACCCGGGTGATCGCCGACGGCGAGCGCCGCCAGGGTGCCGGCGATCATGCGCGAGCCCGCGAAGGCGCCGGCGCGGCCGGCCACGATCGTCCCGCGCCGCATCCGGTCGCCGAGATGCGCCCCCGCAGTGCCGCGGATGATCAGCGTCGCCCCGTCGAGCCCCGCCTTGGCCGCGTAGACCGCGCCGCCCGCATAGTCGCCGGCATCGCCCTCCACCGTGATCGTGCCGCCGGTGGCGCCGGAGGCCGCGTAGGGGCCGGCATGGCCGGTGACCGTCAGGCTGCCGCCGGCCATGCCCGCGCCGAGGCGCTGGCCGACATCGCCGGTCACCCGGATCGTACCCGCGGACAGGGATGCGCCGACCCGGTCCAGGCGCTCGTGACCGCCCTCGATGGTCAGGCTGTCGGAGCCGTCGAGGGCGACCGCGAAGCAGTCGCCGAGGCGCACGCCGGTCCGGGTGGTCCCGACCTCCAGCCGCTCGGCCTCGCCCTGAGAGAGGCCCCGCAGGGCCAGGGGATTGATGTTGAGAAAGTCGAGCCGCTCGGGCGGCGCCGCGCGCAGGGTGAGTGTGCTCACGGCTCAGCCCTCCGGCTTGGTATCGTCGCGCGCGATCAGGTCGCGCAGGTGATAGTGGTGGCGGCCGAGATTGCCGCCGTAATTACCGGCCGTCACGGCGACCAGCCCGTGCCGGCCGCCGATCTCGGTCGCCGCATGCAGGCCGGCCCGCATCGAATCGGACACGCCCTGCGAGGTCAGGGCGTCGATCACGATCTCCAGCACCACGCCGCATTCCGCGGGGAGCGCCGAGCCCGCACGGCCCTTCAGGGTCGGGCAATAGGCGTCGTTGGTCGAGGCCATCATGCCCTTGGTCCGCCCACCGACCTTCGAACCCGAGCGCACGATGCCACCGGGGAAGGGCAGGATCGCCCCGGGCACCGCCTTGGCGGCCTCCACGGCGATCTCGGCCACCTTGAGCGTCTCGGCGTGGGTCCGGCCGAGGAACAGCAGGTTGCCGCCGCCGACCGCACCGTCCACGGCGCGGACGGAATCTTCGCACAGGAACTCGCCGTCCATCACCGGGATGCGCCAGTAGCGCCGCGCCTTGCCGGAGGCGTCCGGCAGGCGCTTGGCCACCGCGAACCCGTCGCCGAAATAGCGGATGGCGCCGCCGAGCTTGATCTTGGTCGGACCCTCGACGCCCGCGTAGCAGGCTGTGCCGGGACACGTCAGGATGCACTGGCCGACCCGCTTGATCAGTTGCTCCTTCAGGCCGTTCGGCTCGAAGCCGAACAGCAGGATGCGCACGCCCGGACGGCCGTCCGGAGTCTCCTCGGGGGTCAGCTCGGCGTCGATCCCCGCCTCGGCGCCGCAGCCGATCACCGACGTGGCGAAGCCGGTCATCGTGGTCGCGGCGATCATCGCCCACTTCGCGGTGTCGTTGGTGACGACGATGGCGGTGCCGGCCACGTCGAACGCCTCCGCGAAGGTATCGACGACCGGAATGCCGTTGAGGGAGAGGTCAGACATTGTTTGTGGACTTCCGCGACGGCCCTGGCCCTCCCCCCTCTGCGGGGGAGGGTGGCCCCTGCGTCAGCAGGGATCGGGAGAGGGGAACCCGGCTTCCGGAGAGGTCGAGCCACGAACAGAAACCCGCAGTGCGGCGCTGCCCCTCTCCCCCCCCGCTACGCAGGGTACCCTCCCCCGCAAAGGGGGGAGGGAAGGTTGCGTTCATCAAACCCGGCATGGCACCGCCTCGAAGGTCTCCGTGCTCTCGCCGAACGCCGCGTCCGGCACGGCGAAGCTGTCGAGACCCGCGCCGAACCGCTCCGTCAGATAGGCATCGGCGCGCGTCGCCATGGTCCGGTCCGACTCGACGGCCAGCGACAGGGTGCGGCCCGCACGCCACTCCACCACCTCGCCGTCCTCGACGATCGGCACGCCGTCCTTGAGGACGAGCTTCGCGGCCGTGAACATGGCGGTGCGGTCGGCGTCGTCACGGTAGACCGCGACGTCCGCCCGGGCGCCGGCCCGCAGGTGCCCGCGGTCGGCGAGCCCCAGAAGCTTGGCCGGTCCGGACCGGGTCAGCTGCGCGATCTCCGAGAGCGTGTACTCGCGCTCGAGGCCGGGCAGGCTCGAGCGCTCGCCCACGACACCGGGCAGGGTCGCGATCTCGCGGTCACGCTCCGACTTGTCCATCAGCAGGTGAATGATCCGCGGGTACTGGGTGAACGGCCCGCCGTTCGGGTGGTCCGTGGTCAGGATCGTCCGCTCAGGGTCCGTGGAGAGCAACATGATCTCCAGGCCGATCGCCCATTGCAGCGAGCTTGTCGGACCCCGGGGTCTGTAGAGGAACGGCACCACGCCGCCGCCCTCGGCATCGCCGGCGTTCAGCACCCACTTCTTCGGCTTCGCACCCTTCCGCCCGGCGAACTGCCGCAGGATGTCGAGGGATACGGTCACGGTCTGGCCGAACACGACCTGCCCGATATCGAGGGTGGCGTTCGGATTGTCGGTGATCGCCTGCGCGATCCGCTCGGCGGCCGACCGGAACCCGCCGGTCCCGGGATTGGCCGGATCGACGGCGCCGTAGGCGTAGAACTGGGCGTGGGCGAAATGGATGCGCCGGCCTTCCGCCGCATCGAGGGTCGCCATGAAGCTGTCGTCCGCCCCGGGCAGGCCCAGGTTGTTGCAGTGGACGTGAAGCGGGTGCGGGACGCCGATCTCCTCGACCGCGTCGAGGAGCGAGCCCATGATCTGCCGCGTCGAGAGGCCGTAGCAAGGGATCTCGTCGTCCAGCGACAGGCGCAGCGCCCCGTCCTTGAAGGCCGACGCCCCGCCCGCGTTGATGCATTTCACCCCGAGGCCGCGCGACTGAGCGACCGAGAGCGCCACGAGGTCGCGCACGGCATTCCCGCCCTGGCGCTCGCGGAGCAGCTGGAGGAGCTGGTCGTCGTTGCCCATCACCGTGAGGGCGCCGCGGTCGAGCAGCGGAATGTCTGCGAGCTCGAGCTGCGTCCCGAGCGCATGGGTCGGCGGCATCGCCGGCTCGACGGCCGTCGTGTAGCCCATCCGTGCGTAGGTGGAGCCGATCCAGGCCGCCGCCCCGCCCGCATGGGCGAAGGGATGTCCCTCGGGCGCCGCCTCGCTCACGTAGAGGTCCGGCAACAGCAGCCGCGAGGTGATCACGTTGCCGCCGGCGATATGCGAGTGCACCTCGACGCCACCGGCCATCACCACGCAGCCGGCCGCGTCGATCACCGCGTCGGGCGCGCGGCTCTGCGGGTCGACGACGTGTCCGTCCTCGATCCAGACGTCACCGACGGAATCGCGGGACGCGGTCGGATCGACGACGCGCCCGCCCCGGATCACGCTCAGCATGCGGGTTCACTCCTCGATGCCGCGTGACCCGCGGCGAGACGCTCCGTGAGGGCGCCCAGCACCGACGCGGCCGACGGCACATCCGACGGCGCCGAGGCCGGCCAGAAGGTCAGCGCGGCGCGCTGCTCGTTCCACAGCACGCCGCCATGGTCGCGGCCGGGTTGGCCGACCGAAATCACCACCTCGGCGGCCTGCGCCTCTGCCTCCGCCACCAGGGCCACGGACGGGACCGCCGACAGCCAATCCGGCCGCGCCACCGGCACGGCGGCGAGCCAGAGGACGGCATCGGCCTCACCGGCGGCGACCTGCCGTGCGGCGTCGAACCGCCAGGGATCGTGCTCGGGCACGCGGCGTCCGAAACCGCTGCGCGGCGCCTGGCCGGTCAGCCATGCCGAGACCGGCACCACGGCCCGGTCCTGCCCGACGCCGCCAACGGCGAGGGTGAAGCAGCGCGTGATCTCGCTCAACGCCATGGCGAGGCCCTGGAGCATCTCGATACCGGCCTCGCCGAGTTCGGCGGGGTCGTAGAGCAGGACGCCGTACTGGGCGGCGGCGAGCCGGGCGGCGATCTGGCCCGGCAGCGCGTCGCCGGCGAGATGGCCGCGGGCATAGGCGCGCAGCACGCCGACGGCCTCAGGCAGGCCACCCTCGGCCGGCCAAGCCAGCGACGCGGTGGCGTTCGCGCCGAGTGCAAGGAACGCGCGCTCCGATCCGGCGGCGCGGCCGCGCGTCGGCTTGGCATCGATCAGACGCTTGAGAAGCGGCGCCTGCCAAGGAGCGGCGCCGACCACCAGCACCACGTCGGCGCGTCCGACGGCCTCGGCGGGGGTCGTGGTCAGGGCGCCGACCCGGCTCAGAGCGCCGAGCTCGGCGTAGGTCCCGAACGATCCGGCGGTGTCGACGGAGGCGCCGATGCGCCCCGCGAGATCGTAAGCCGCACGGATCGCGGCGACATCGGCGCTGAGGCCGGCGATCACCGGCGCGCGCGCTTTGGCGAGCAGGGCTGCGGCCGCCTCGATGGCGGTGTCCGCGCCCGTCGCGCCACCCTTCACCCAGGCTGCCATGCTCCCTCTCGCAACGTTCTTGCTTGGTTTCGGAGCGGGCGACGGCCGTAAGACCGGACGAAGCGGGTCCACCTCAGGACGAGGGTTACCCACCGAATCGGAATGGCGCGTCCGCCCGGCAGGTCCGGGCAGGCGGCAAGCTCGGCGCGCCGTCGCGGGCCTAGGTTTGCATTCATCCGCGCACCGCGGCAAGGGGGTCGAGTCATTCGACCTCGCCGTTCCCGTTGCCCCGGCGCCGCGCCGCATGTGAAAAGCGCGCCGATCATGCGGCCTGCCGGCGGGATTCGAGGGCCGGGATTCGAGGGTATTGTGTTGGGCGGGGTCCCCGAACGGAACAGGCTGGCGGCGGACGGCGCCGTGCGGGTCGAGGCACCGGCCCGCCTGCATTTCGGCTTCCTGGACCTGCACGGAGGCCTCGGCCGCCGCTTCGGCAGCATCGGGCTTGCCATCGACGCGCCCGCCCTCGCGCTGACCGCCCGCAGGTCCGCGCATCTGGCGGTGGAGGGTCCCGAGGCCGAGCGTGTGCGCGGCTACGCCCGGGCCGCCGCCGCCCATCTCGGGCGCGGCGCGGATGTGGCGATCACGGTCGAGCGGGTCATCCCGGCCCATGCCGGTTTCGGCTCCGGCACGCAGCTCGCCCTGTCGGTCGCGGCCGCCATGGCGCGCCTGACCGGCGAGCCCTTCGCGCCAGAGACCTTCGCGGCGACCCTGGACCGGGGCAACCGGTCCGGCGTCGGGCTCTGCGCCTTCACGGAAGGCGGGCTGGTCGTCGACGGCGGTCGCGGGGCGGACGGGGGCCCGCCTCCGGTGATCGCGCGGCTCGCCTATCCGGACGCCTGGCGGATCGTCCTCATCCTCGATCCGAGCATGTCCGGCGTGCACGGCACCCGCGAGGTCGAGGCGTTCCGCGACCTGCCGCGATTCCCCGAAGCCCAGGCGGCGGAGATCTGCCGGATCGCGCTGATGCAGATCCTGCCCGCCTTGGCTCTGGCCGAGCCGCAGGGCTTCGGCGCGGGGATCACGCGGATCCAGGACCTGATCGGCGATCACTTCGCCCCGCACCAGGGCGGCCGCTATGCCAGCGCCGCGGTGGCACAGGCCCTGTCCAGCGTCGCCGCGCAGTGTGTCCCGGGCTACGGCCAGTCCTCCTGGGGGCCCACGGGCTTCGCGCTGGTTCCGTCCGAGGCCGAGGCCCGCGCCCTGGTGGCGAGCCTCGACCGGGGTGGTCCGTTGCGATTCATCATCGCCCGGGGCCGCAACAGCGGCGCTTCGGTGACCGGACCGCGCTGAGCCCGCAGCCCGGACTTGACCCGGGGGGCCGCTCCGGGTTTGGACGGTGCGCAGGCACATCCGTCGCAAGCCGAACGAGGATTCCATGGCCCGCTCGATCCTCCACATGCTGACGCCGCTCCGGCACATGAGCCCGTTCGACGTGAACATGGCCGTGGATGCCGGATTCGAGACGGTGGTGACCTACACGGAGGTCAGCCTCGCCGACGTGGTCTCGCTCACGCAGGATTCGATCTTCTCGCGCGCTCCGGCCGACGGCACCCGCACGGGCATCTTCATCGGCGGCAAGAACGCCGAGGACGCCCTCGACATGGTCGACCGCGCCAAGAAGGCGTTCGTGCCGCCCTTCGTCAACCACGTCTTCGCCGACCCGGCGGGCTCGTTCACCACCGGCGCCGCCATGGTGGCCCAGGTCTCCCGCGCCCTGCGGCAGCGATTCAACACGGATCTCACCGGCAAGCGCATCGTGATCTTCGGCGGGGCCGGCGTGGTCGCCTATGTCGCCGCGGTGATCGGCGCCCTGCAGGGGGCCACGACCGTCCTCGTTGGCCATGACGGCGAGGAGCGCGTCTCGAAGATCGCCTTCACCATGAAGTGGCGCTTCGGCATCGAGGTCGGCGCCGTCGACGGCACGACCCCGGACGATCGCCGCGCCGCGATCCGCGACGCCGACGTGATCCTGTCGGCCGGCCCGGCGGGCATCCCGATCCTCACGGCGGAGGATCTCGAATCGGCGCCGAAGCTCCTCGTCGCGTCGGACGTGAATGCCGTGCCCCCCGCGGGGATCGCGGGGATCGACGTCAACGCCGTGGACGTACCGCTGCCCACCGGCAAGGGCGTCGGCATCGGGGCGCTCGCGGTGGGCAACGTCAAGTACCAGACGCAGCGGCGCCTGTTCGACCGGATGCTCGCCGCCGACACGCCGCTCTGCCTCGACTTCCGCGACGCTTACAGCCTCGCCGTCGAGATCGCCGGCTAGCCCGACCCGGATGGCGGAGGCGATCCTGATCGCCGCCCAGGCCGGCCGCGCCCTGGCCGAGGCGGCCCGGCGCGCCGGGCTGCGCCCCTACGTGGCGGACCTGTTCGGCGATTCCGATACGCTGGCCCTTGCCGAAGGCTACCGGCCGCTGCCGGGCCGGTTCGGCGCGGCGCCCGCCGCCGGGGCGACGCTGGCGGCGATCGAGGCCCTCGCGGAGGCCGCGCCCCATCCGATCGGCCTCGTGCTCGGCAGCGGCTTCGAGGACGCGCCCGGCCTGATCGAGCGTCTCGCCCGGCGGCATCGGCTGATCGGAGCCGGGGCCGGCACCGTGGCGGCGCTCAAGGATCCCTTCGCCTTCGCGGCCCTGTGCGAACGCCTCGGCGTACCGCACCCGGCTGTGCGCCGGGACCCGCCGCCGGAGCCGGGCGCCTGGTTGCTCAAGCGGGCGGGCGGCAGCGGCGGGAGCCACATCCGCCCGGCCCCCCGGTCGCCGGCGCCGGACGGGCACTATCTCCAGGCCCGCGTCCCGGGCCGGCCCCACGCCCTGAACTTCCTGGCCGATGGCCGCACGATCCGGATCCTCGCCGTCACCGAGCAATGGTGCGCCCCCACGCCGATCCGGCCGTATCGCTACGGCGGCGCACTGGTCCGGGGCGCCGGGGAGCCTCCGGCGCTCCCGGCGGAGATGGTGGGGGCGATCGCAGCGGGCATCGCGCGGATCGTCGCCGCGACCGGGCTGAAGGGGCTCGGCAGCGGCGACGTGCTGGTCGATGGGTCGGACTGGTGGCTCACCGAGATCAATCCCCGCCCCGGGGCGACGCTCGACATCCTCGACCGAAGCGCGACGCCGCTGCTGGCCGCCCATATCGCGGCGTGTCTCGGCGCGATGCCGGATCCCGGCCCGCAGCCGGCGGGTGCAGCGGCCGCGCAGATCTGTTACGCCGATCGGGAGCTTGCGCCTGTCCCGGACCTCGCTTGGCCGGACTACGTGCGCGACCGCCCGTGCCCCGGCTCGGCGGTCCGCCGCGACGCGCCGCTCTGCACGGTGCTGGCCGAAGGCGCGGACCGGGCGGAGGTGCTCGCCCTGTTGGAGACGCGAACGGCGCGCCTGCGGGCCGTCCACGCGGCGAAGAAAACACATCCCGAGGAAGCCCTGTGATGAGTGCCAGCCAATCCTATCCCAGCGTCAACGCGCTCTCGGCGCCGCTGATCGAGCGGTTCGTGGCCGACGCCGCAACCCTGCGTCTTTCCGTGTCGCAGGCGGCCGGGGGCGCCCGCATGGTCGATGCCGGCGCGCAGGCGAGGGGGTCGATCGAGGCCGGGCGGCGCATCGCCGAGATCTGCCTCGGCGGCCTCGGCACCGTGACCATCGCCCCAAGCGGGCCGATCGCCTCCTGGCCGTACTCGGTGACGGTGCATGCCGCCGATCCGGTGCTCGCCTGCCTCGGAAGCCAGTATGCGGGCTGGAGCCTCGCCGACGAGGGGGGTGACTCCGGATTCTTCGCCCTTGGCTCGGGTCCGGGCCGGGCGGTGGCGGCCGTCGAAGACCTGTACCAGGAACTCGGCTACCGCGACTCCGCCACCCGGACGGCCCTGGTGCTCGAGGCGGCCGGCGGGCCGCCCGACAGCGTCGTCGCCAAGGTCGCCGAGGCGTCCAGCCTCCGGCCCGAGGACCTGACCTTCATCTTCGCCCCGACCCAGAGCCTCGCCGGCTCGACCCAGGTGGTTGCCCGGGTGCTGGAGGTGGCGCTCCACAAGGCCCACACGGTCGGCTTCGACCTGCACGCCATCGTGGACGGGATCGGCTCGGCGCCGCTCTCGCCGCCGCATCCGGACTTCATCAAGGCGATGGGCCGGACCAACGACGCGATCATCTACGGCGGCCGCGTCCAGCTGTTCGTGGATGCGGACGACGCGGACGCCCGCCAGCTCGCCGAGCAGCTGCCGTCCACGACCTCGAGCGATCACGGCGCCCCCTTCGCCGAGATCTTCGGCCGGGTGAACGGCGACTTCTACAAGATCGACGGCGCCCTGTTCTCGCCGGCCGAGGCGATCGTCACGTCGATCCGCTCCGGCGCCACCTATCGCGGCGGGCGCCTGGAGCCGACGCTGGTGGATGCGTCCTTCACCTGAGGCGCCTTGCGCGCCGCCTCCCGATTCGGGGCGGCGCGAGAGGGGGCACGGCCACCGCGGCCCGTCTCCCTAACCCCCTGCGGGCTATGGGACTTACGCATCGGGACCGCCCGGCATCAAGCCATTGACACACAGCGCATTTTTCCTCCCCGCAAGGGGAGGAAAGCGTGGTGCGCCTGTCAGAAGGCAAGGCTTGCGCGGATCGGACCTGCCTATGAAATGCGCCCACCCGACCTGGGTCCACTCCCTCCGGCAGAGAGGACCCGCGCGCGGCAACCCCGCCGGGCCCACCCCTGCAAACCAGTCTCTCCCGTGACGATCAGGCCCCCTATGCGCATCGGGCTCGCCGCCGATAACGGCACCTGGCACAAGAACCGGCTGCTGGCGGCCCTGCAGGCGCAGGGTGTCGAACCGGTTCTGTTCTCGCTCGCCGACGTGGCCATCGTCACCGGCCGCGGCGAGCCGCTCCGGGTCCCGGGTTTCCCCGACGCGCTGCCGGATGGCGTGCTGATGCGCACGATCGCGGGGGGCACCTTCGAGGCGACGACCATGCGCCTCGGCGTCCTCCATGCCCTGGTTGCGGCGGACGTCACCGTCTGGAACGCCCCCACCGCCATCGAGCGCTCCGTGGACAAGGCGGCCACCTCGCTGCTCATCGCCCGGGCCGGCCTGCCGACACCCGCCACCTGGGTGTTCTCGAAGCGCGAGGCCGCCGCCGCCCTGGTCGCCGCCGAGGCCCGGCAGGGGGCGCCGCTCGTCCTCAAGCCGCTGTTCGGCTCGCAGGGGGAGGGGCTCGCCCTGATCGAGCGACCGGAGGATCTCCCCGACGAGGAGGCGGTGGCGCGGGTCTATTACCTGCAGCGCTACATGCCGCGCCGGGACGGCCTGTGGCGCGATTACCGGGTGTTCGTCTGCGACGGCCGGGCGGTCGCCGGCATGATCCGCGAGGGCGACGGTTGGATCACCAACGTCCACAGGGGGGGGCGGCCGCTGCCCTGGGCGTTGCCGCGCTCCGCCGCCGAGCTTGCGGAGGCGGCGGCCGGCGCGGTCGGGGTGGCCTATTCCGGAATCGACCTCGTCGAGGACGGGGAGGGCGGTTTTTCGATCCTGGAGGTGAATTCCATGCCGGCCTGGTCGGGCCTGCAGACCGTCTGCGAGACCGACATCGCCGCCGCGATCGTCCGCGGGTTCCTCGCCGCCGTCCGCAGCGCCAGCCGTCCGCGGCGCGTGGTGGCATGACCCGGCTCGATCCGGCGCTGATCGGGACGCTCTACGGGTCCGCTTGCCGCGCCGAACTCGACGCCCTCAAGCCCGGCAACGTCCATGCCTTCGCGGCGGGACACCGCATGGTGGTGGCCGATTTCGTCACCAGCGCCGAGGTCTCCGCACCGGCTCTGGCACAGGCCGGGGCCGGAGTCGGCGCACGGGTCCGCGCCGGAATCGCCGCGACGGTGGCGGCGGTCGGACAAAACACCAATCTCGGCATCCTGCTGCTCTGCGCCCCCCTGGCGGCGGCGGCGGAGTGCGGGCAGACGCTCGGGGCGGTCCTAGACGCCCTCGACCGCGCCGATTCCGAAGCGGTCTTCGCCGCGATTCGGATCGCCAATCCCGGCGGCCTCGGCCGGGCCGCCCGGCACGATGTCGCCGCCGCCCCGCCCGATGCGCTCCGCGACGCGATGCAGGAAGCCGCCGACCGGGACCGGATCGCCCGGGCCTACGTCACCGGTTTCGCAGATATCCCGGCGATCGGCCTGCCCGCGCTGGCCGAGGCGCGGCGGCGGGGACTCGATCCATCCTGGTGCACGACCGCCGTGCATCTCGCCTACCTGACGGCGATGCCGGACAGCCACGTGGCCCGCAAGGCCGGTGCCGATGCCGCCGAGGATCTTCGCCGGGAGGTCGCGGAAGCCATGCGCGGGATCGATCTCGCCAGGGCGCCGGCCGGACCGCTCCTCGCCCTCGACGCGTCGATGAAGGCGCGCGGCCTCAACCCGGGCACGAGCGCGGATTTCACGGTGGCGACGCTGTTCTGGGACGCGCTCGCGACGGCCGGGGCGGCGTTGGCCTGAGTCGCGCCCCAGTTCCGGTGGTGCCCCGGGCGGAGCAATAGAAATTCCGTCGCGGCAGGGCCTTGCGGGTTGTGAGCCGCAGGGTCGCGCTGTAGGGTCCGGCGCGCTGTCCGGCCCAACCGGCTCGGCCCAACCGGCACGGCCGGAGGATCGGGCGCCGATAACAAGGATGGCTTCCCGGCCGCTGGCATCGTCCGGCGCCGCGGCCCTATTTCGGAATCCAGGGAGAGACACCGAATGGCGAAGATCACCAAGGTTCAGGTTGGCGAAGCCCTCGTCGGCGACGGCAACGAAGTCGCTCACATCGACCTGATCATCGGACCGCGCGGCTCGCCCGCCGAGACGGCTTTCTGCAATGGCCTCGTGAACAACAAGCACGGCTTCACCAGCCTGCTCGCGGTCATCGCGCCGAACCTGCCGTGCAAGCCCAACACCCTGATGTTCAACAAGGTCACCATCAACGACGCCCGTCAGGCCGTCCAGATGTTCGGCCCGGCCCAGCACGGCGTCGCCAAGGCCGTGCAGGACGCGGTCGCCGAGGGCATCATCCCCGCCGATGAGGCCGACGACCTGTTCATCCTGGTCGGCGTGTTCATCCACTGGGAGGCGGCCGACGACGCCAAGATCCAGAAGTACAACTACGAGGCAACCAAGCTGTCGATCCAGCGCGCCGTCAACGGCGAGCCGAAGGCCGCGACGGTCACCGAGCAGCGCAACTCGGCGCAGCACCCCTTCGCCGCCAACGCTTAGATCGGGGACGGTCCTGGGCAGATTGAGCCGCCGCCCGCACCGCGGGGCCTGCTCCAGCGACTGGCCTCGATCTTCTTAGGCCGATAGGAACCACCACCGACGGGACGGCGCGAGCCGTCCCGTTTTTTTGTGTTTTGGTGAGGTGGTCCAGACGCCGCGGTCGTGCGGGCGCGGGTTTTCGCACGACGCTGTCGAGATCATTTCGGAACTGCAACGCGCGTCTCCTGCCCCCCATGCCGGGAGGGTAGCCCCAGCGTCAGCAGGAATTCGGAGAGGGAAGCGACGCGTCTGGACAGATCGCGCAGGGATCCAACGCCCGCAGCATGCCGCTGCCGTCTCTGCAGGACCTCACCCAAACGGCGAGGTGGACGGGCTTAGACATGGCGGTTGGCTGCATCCGGCTCCTCTGTATGCCCATCACAGGCGCCGAATATGAAATTTGGACGGTGTCTCCCGCAACGCTTGGATCTCGATACAACAAAAGAAAAGGGGCCGCCTCTCGGCGACCCCCTTCCTCATCTCTACGGGTGCTGTGGACTCAGAAGTCCATGCCGCCCATGCCGCCGCCGCCCGGCATCGCGGGGGCGCCGCCATCCTTCTTCGGGGCGTCGGCGACCATGGCTTCGGTGGTCACCAGCAGGCCAGCGACCGAAGCCGCGTCCTGCAGGGCGGTGCGTACGACCTTGGCCGGGTCGACGATGCCGGCCTGGATCATGTCGACGTACTCTTCGGTCTGGGCGTTGAAGCCGTAGGTCTCCGAGGAGGTGTTATCGGTGATCTTGCCGACCACGATCGAGCCTTCGACGCCCGCGTTCTGGGCGATCTGGCGCAGGGGGGCTTCGAGGGCCTTGAGGACGATCTTGATGCCGGCCTGGACGTCCGGGATCTCGCTCTTCAGCTCAGCGACGGCCTTCTTGGCGCGCAGCAGTGCGGTGCCGCCGCCGGGGACGATGCCTTCCTCGACCGCCGCGCGGGTGGCGTTGAGGGCGTCATCGACGCGATCCTTCTTCTCCTTGACCTCGACCTCGGTCGCGCCGCCGACGCGGATCACCGCGACGCCGCCCGCGAGCTTGGCCAGACGCTCCTGCAGCTTCTCCCGGTCGTAGTCCGAGGTGGTCTCCTCGATCTGCGCCTTGATCTGGCTGATGCGGCCCTCGATGTCGGACTTCTCGCCGACGCCGTCGATGATCGTGGTGTTCTCCTTCTCGATGCGGACCCGCTTGGCGCGGCCGAGCATCGGCAGGGTCACGTTCTCGAGCTTGATCCCGAGATCCTCGGCGATCATCTGGCCCTTGGTCAGGATCGCGATGTCTTCGAGCATCGCCTTGCGGCGGTCACCGAAGCCCGGCGCCTTCACGGCCGCGACCTTGAGGCCACCGCGCAGCTTGTTGACCACGAGGGTGGCCAGCGCCTCGCCCTCGATGTCCTCGGCGATGATCAGCAGCGGCTTGCCGGTCTGGACCACGGCCTCGAGCACCGGCAGCATCGCCTGGAGCGACGACAGCTTCTTCTCGTGGATGAGGATGTAGGGGTCTTCCAGCTCGGCGACCATCTTCTCCGCGTTGGTGATGAAGTATGGGGAGAGATAGCCGCGGTCGAACTGCATGCCCTCGACGACGTCGAGCTCGGTCTCGGCGGTCTTGGCCTCCTCGACCGTGATGACGCCCTCGTTGCCCACCTTCTGCATGGCGTGGGCGATCATCTCGCCGATCTCCTTGTCGCCGTTGGCGGAGATCGTGCCGACCTGGGCGACCTCGTCGGAGGTCGAGACCTTCTTGGCGCGGGCGATGATGTCCTTCACCGCGGCGGCGGTGGCGAGGTCGATGCCGCGCTTCAGGTCCATCGGGTTGATGCCGGCGGCGACGTACTTGGCGCCCTCGCGGACGATGGCCTGAGCCAGCACGGTGGCGGTGGTGGTGCCGTCACCCGCGATGTCGTTGGTCTTCGAGGCCACTTCGCGCACCATCTGGGCGCCCATGTTCTCGAACTTGTCGGCGAGCTCGATCTCCTTGGCGACCGTCACACCGTCCTTGGTGATGCGCGGGGCGCCGAAGCTCTTCTCGATCACGACGTTGCGGCCTTTGGGGCCGAGCGTCACCTTCACCGCGTCGGCGAGGATGTCGACGCCGCGAAGCATCTTGTCGCGGGCGTCGGCGGAGAAACGAACGTCTTTCGCTGCCATGGTTTGCCTCTTGTCGTTAGGTTAGACCCCAAGGCCGGAGCGGCCTCAAAGGGTCGGGACGGGTGATCCGATCAGAGGGCGACGACGCCCATGATGTCGGATTCCTTCATGATCAGGAGGTCCTGACCGTCGATCTTGACCTCGGTGCCGGACCATTTGCCAAACAGGACGCGGTCGCCCTTCTTGACGTCCAGCGGGTTGATGCGGCCGGTCTCGTCGCGGGCGCCGGGGCCGACGGCGACGATCTCGCCCTCCTGCGGCTTCTCCTTGGCGGTGTCCGGGATGATGATGCCGCCCTTGGTCTTCTCCTCGCTCTCGATGCGACGGACGACCACGCGGTCGTGCAGCGGACGGAAGTTCATGAGCTGCCCTCTTGCTTCAGGTCTGAAGTTGGCGTTGATGCGGCCGCGAGGCCGCGTCCAAACCCGACTGTTAGCACTCTGTCTCGGCGAGTGCCAAAGACCGCGGTGAGGTAGGCTCGGCGGCGTGCCGTGTCAAGACGGTCGCACCCCCGCGCGACGGCGTGATGGCGGGGCGGCCGCCCGTTCTTCCAGATGGATCCCATGCGCCGATGCTGAGCCTGCACGGACCCGAAGGCCCGCTGGCGATCGAGCCCGGCGGGCGTATTCCCGACGGGGCCGTCTGGCTCGACATGAACGATCCGACCCCGGAGGAGGCCGCCGCCGTGGAAGCGTCGACCGGGCTGCGCGTCCCGTCGCGGGCGGCTCTGGCGGAGGTCGAGAATTCGAGCCGCCTGCGCCGGGTGAAGGGCGGGCTCTCCCTCTCGACACCGATGATCACCTTCGAACGCAGCGACTCGCAGCTGAAGCCGCTGGGCCTCATGCTGACGAAGGACCACCTGGTCACCATCCGCTTCCACGAGTTGCGCAGCTTCGCCTCCGCGGCGAAGCGGATCGCCGAGGGTGACGGCAGCGTGACGCCGAGCGAGGTCTTCCTGGTCGTGCTGGAAGAACTCGTCGACAACCTCGCGGACGCGCTGGAGGACATGGCGACGGAACTCGACACGCTCTCGTCGCGGATCTTCGATTTCGATGTCCGCGGCCCCGAGCGGCGCCGGTTGGAAAGCCCGCCCCCGCGGCGCCGCGATCTGGCGCTGCGCCGGATCCTGCACGGGATCAGCCGCCGCGGGAAAGCGTTGGGGAAGATTCGCGCCAGCCTCCTCGGACTGGAGCGGATCGTCCCGTTCGTTTCAGCGGCCTGTGACGGGCTGGGCCTTCCCGAGGATGGCCGCTTCGAGACGATCAAACGGGATATCGAGTCCCTCGACGAGTTCGAGACGCGGCTGGCAGAAAACGTTCAATTCCTGCTCGACGCGGCATTGGGTCTTATCAACATCGAGCAGAACAATGTCTTCCGGGTGCTGACCGTCGTCTCGGTGGTCGGCGTGCCCCCGACCCTGATCGCGTCGATGTACGGCATGAATTTCAAGCACATGCCGGAATTGGACTGGACCTACGGCTACCCCTACGCCCTGGCCCTCATTCTCGTGAGCGCGCTCGCGCCGATCATATATTTTCGGATGCGGGGCTGGTTTTGATACTATAATTTTCGAGTTTTTTTTATTATTCGCTATCGATTGTCGATAATACTTAATTAATCACTTTATATAATATTGTTTTTGACTGATATCAGCACCGTATTATTCAGCCCAAATGGCCAAATCAAAATTCAATTTAGGATTAGGATTGGATTAACGCGTCCATGGTTTTGAAAGATGCATCACAAGCGGGTGCAGCCATGTTCAAGCGGACGACCTACAGCGAATCGCAGGCCAAGATTGATGCGCTCAATCGGTCATTGGCAATCATCGAATTCAATATGGATGGTCACGTTACAAGTGCGAACGAAAACTTCTTGAAATTGATGAAATACGCGCTCGACGAAATCATCAACAAGCACCATTCGATCTTCGTCGATGACGCGTCCGTCAAATCGGACGACTACGCGGCCTTCTGGGCGAAGCTGAGGTCCGGTGAATACGTCACCGGCGAATTCCTCAGGCTCGACAAGGAGAAGCACCCTGTCTGGCTCGAGGCGACGTACAATCCGATCCTGGATGCCAGCGGCAAGCCCGTGAAGGTCATCAAGTTCGCGAGCGACATCTCGGTGAAGAAGAACCAGATCGACCTGCTGATGTCGATGATCGACAACATGCCCGTGGCGGTGATGACCGCCGATCCGCGCGACAACTTCCGGACCAATTACCTGAATACAACCTCGCGCCGTACCCTCGGTCCGCTCAAGCAGCATCTCCCGATCGAGGTCGATGAGATGCTCGAACACTCGTTCGACGTGTTTCACAAGAACCCCCGCCACCAGCGCTCGATGCTGGCGGATGCCAGCCGCCTCCCGCACCGTACCAAGATCAAGGTCGGGCCGGAGACGCTGGACCTGCAGGTCACGGCGGTCAACGACGAGAAGGGGAACTACATCGGACCGATGCTGACCTGGTCGGTGGTGTCGGCCCAGGTCCACATGGCCTCCGAGGTCAACCGGGTGGTCGCGGCGGTCGGGTCGGCGATCGAGGAGATGCAGCAATCGGCGGAGGGGCTCACGCAGTCAGCCGATTCCGCCCGACAGAGGGCCACCTCCGTGGCCGCGACCTCGGAGCAGATGAACAATGCCATCCAGGAGATCTCCGGGCAGGTCGGGCGGGTCTCAGAGCGGGCGCAGCAGATCGCCACCCAGGCCGGGACCACCGACGCGACGATGCGGCAGCTGGCCGAGAATGCCCGGAAGGTCGACGCGGTGGTGGGCATGATCAAGTCGATCGCCGACCAGACCAACCTTCTGGCGCTGAACGCGACCATCGAGGCTGCGCGCGCCGGCGCGGCCGGCCGCGGCTTCGCGGTGGTGGCCAGCGAGGTCAAGGCGCTGGCCGAGCAGACCGCCAAGGCGACCGGCGAGATCACCCAGCAGGTCTCGGCGATTCAGAGCGCGACCGGCGAGGCGGTCGGCGCCATCGAGATGATCACCGCGGCCGTCGGCGAGTTGTCCAAGCTGACCCTGGCGATGGCGAGTGCTGTCGAGGAACAGGCGGTCTCGACCCACGAGATGACGGGCAATATCGGCGGCGTCTCACAGGCGGCCAACGCGACCGGCCAGTTCGCCGAGGCGGTCCGGGGCATCGCCGGAAGCCTGGCGGACCACTCCTCGAGCCTGTCGGAGAGCGTGAACCGCTTCATGTCGGCGAACTGATCCGATCGATCGGACGACGCAAACCGCTGCAGGCTCAGTCCCGGGCGAGCTGTGCCCGTCCAATGGCGAAGACCCGCCCGTCTCCCAGGAGGTGGGCGGTGAAACCCTTCGGGAACAGGCCCTCAATGGCCCTGTCGCGGACGTTGAGGCCCCCCGCATAGGCGCCGAAGGCCGGCATCACCACGCGGCTGCCGTCGGTGACGAAGCAGCGGCGGCGGACCGCGCGGCCGCGCATCGCGACCTTGCCGCAGGGATGGAGGTGCCCGGCGATCTCCCCGGGCGCGTCGCCCGGGCTTGGCTCGTGGCGCAGGACCAAGCCGCCCAGTGTCAGCGCGTCGGCGTAGCGGCCGCCGACCCCCTGGCTGATTGCGGCATCGTGATTGCCGGCGATCCAGACCCAGTCCCTGCCGTCCTGGAGCGCCGCCACCATGGCCCGGTCGCCGGGCTCCATGCGCTCGGGTCCGCGGGCATCGTGGAATGAATCCCCGAGGGCGACGACCCGGGCGGGTTCGTGGCGCGCCACCGCCTCGTGCAGGCAGGCGAGCGTCTCGCGGGTGTCGTAGGGCGGCAGGAATTGGCCGGATCGGGCCGCGTAGGACGAGCCCTTCTCCAGATGCAGATCGGACACGATCAGCGTCCGGTGCTCCGGCAGCCAGAGGCCGCCGCACAGGTCGAGCACCAGGGTCTCGCCCGCGAGGTGCAGAGTCGGGTGCTTGTGAGTCTTCTCGAGTCTCAGGCCGGCCGCCAAGATCGCATCCTCGGTGTCGTCGGGGGAGGGCGGATCGACCGTCAGGACAGGGCCTCTTGAAGAAGCTCCGCCTCGGCCTCGGCCAGGATCTCGTCGGCGCCCTCGCCGTAGACCCGCTCACGCCCGATCTCGAGCATCACGGATACGGAGAGCGGCGAGACCCGGTCGAGAGACCTGTACGTGATTCGCCCCCGGATGCGCTCTAGCATCATGCCGAGGCGCCTCACGTCGAGGAGTCCGGTTGCCGCATCCTGCCGCGCGGCGCGGAGCAGGAGGTGGTCGGGCTGGTGCTTGCGCAGCACGTCGTAGATCAGGTCGGTGGAGATCGTGACCTGGCGCCCGGACTTCTTCAGCCCGGGATGGTGGCGCTCGATCAGCCCGGCGATCACCGCGCATTGTCGGAAGGTGCGCTTCATCATCGCCGACTCGTCGAGCCAGGCTTCCAGGTCGTCGCCCAGCATGTCGACGGCGAACAGGTCGCCGATGAAGTCCGGATCGAGGGCGGCGCGCTCGGACACGTCACGGGTCGTCCAGATGGCGATGCCGTAATCGTTGGCTGCAAAACCGAGGGGGCGCAGGCCGTCGCGCTCCAGCCGCCGGGTGAGCAGCATGCCGAGGGTCTGGTGGGCGAGCCGGCCCTCGAACGGAAACGCCGTCAGATAGTGCCGCTTGCCCCGGGGAAAGGTCTCGACCAGGAGATCCTGCTCCCCCGGGAGCACCGAGCGGCGGCGCTGCTGCAGCAGATACGCGCCGATCTGCTCCGGCAGGCGGTCCCATTCGGACGGGTCGGCGATCAGCGCCCGGACCCGCGCAGCCAGGAAGGTCGAGAGCGGGAATTTCGCCCCCGCGTAGGACGGGATCGCCGGGTCGGTACCGGGCGGCGCGCGGGTCACGAGGCACTCGTCCTCCGCGAGCCCCTCGAAGCGCAGGGTCTCCCCGGCAAACAGGAAGGTGTCGCCCACCGTCAGGGTCTCGGCGAACTCGTCCTCGATCTCGCCCAGCACCCGGCCGGACTTGGGCAGGACCGTTCCGGGCTTGCCCCGCAGGCTCCGGCCGAGGCGCACCCGCACCCGCGCCGCCTCCACGATGGTGCCGACATTCATCCGATAGGCCTGGGCGGTGCGAGCGTCGCGCACCCGCCACAGCCCGTCCGGACCGCGCAGGATCTTGGCGAAGCGCTCGTAGGCACGCAGGGCGTAGCCGCCGGTGGCGACGTAATCGACCACCTGCTCGAAGGATTCCCAGGTCAGCCCGGCATAGGGCGTGGCCGAGACAATCTCGTCGTAGAGATCCAGCGGATCGAAGGCGTCGGCGCAGGCCATGCCGAGAACGTGCTGGGCGAGCACGTCGAGGGCGCCCTGGCGGGCGTCGGGGGTGTCCTGGGCGGCCTCCTCGACGGCGTCCAGCGCCGCTTGGCATTCCAGCATCTCGAAGCGGTTCCCCGGGACGAGATAGGCCTTCGAGGGCTCGTCCATCCGGTGGTTGGCCCGGCCGATCCGCTGCATGATCCGGCTCGCCCCCTTCGGCGCGCCGACATTGACCACAAGGTCGACGTCGCCCCAGTCGATGCCGAGATCGAGAGTCGCGGTGCAGACGATCGCCCGCAATTGCCCCGCCGCCATGGCGGCCTCGACCCGGCGGCGCTGCTGCGCGTCGAGCGAGCCGTGGTGGATCGCGATCGGCAGGGCGTCCTCGTTGAGCCGCCACAGCTCCTGGAACGTGTATTCTGCCTGCAGGCGGGTGTTCACGAAGACCAGCGTGGTGCGGTGGTCTTTGATCAGCGCGTAGATCGCCGGCATGGAGTGCCAGGCGGTGTGGCCGGAGATCGGCAGCGCCCGGCCGAGGTCGAGCATGCGCAGATCCGCCCGCGCGCCGCCGGCCACGGTGACGAGGTCGGCCATGGGCGCCGCGGTTTTCCCTCCCCCCTCTGCGGGGGAGGGTGGGCCGGCCGCCAGGCCCGGTCGGGAGGGGGGAGCGACGCGGCAAGACATCGCGCGACTGCCATGAAGGCTTTCGCCCGTTCCGGACGCCGGGTTCCCCTCTCCCCCCCTGCTGCGCAGGGTACCCTCCCCCGCGGAGGGGGGAGGGGGAAGCGGGCCCTGCGGCACCAGATATTTCCGCAATTCATCCGGCTCGCGCACGGTCGCCGAGAGCCCGATCGCCGAGAGCCCCGGGCTCAGGCGGTGCAGCCGCGCCAGCGCCAGCGACAGGAGATCGCCGCGCTTGGAGGTCACGAGCGCGTGGAGCTCGTCGAGGATCACGCAGCGCAGGCCCGCGAAGAACGCCGCGGCCTCGCGGTGGGCGATCAGCAGCGCCAGCTGCTCGGGCGTGGTCAGCAGGATGTCGGGGGGGCGGCTGATCTGCCGGGTCCGCTTGTGCGCGGGCGTGTCGCCGGTGCGGGTCTCGACGCGCACCGGCAACGCCATCTCGGCGATGGGCGCGTCGAGGTTGCGGGCGATGTCGACGGCGAGCGCCTTGAGCGGCGAGACGTAGAGGGTGTGCAGCCCCTTCGGGACCAATTTCTGGCGCCCACGCTCCGAGAGTTCGACGAGGCTCGGCAGGAATCCCGCTAGGGTCTTTCCGGCGCCGGTCGGCGCCACCAGCAGGGCCGAGCGGCCGGTCCCGGCGATCCGCAGGAGTTCGAGCTGGTGCGGCCGGGGCGCCCAGCCGCGCGTCGCGAACCAGGCCCGGAACCGCTCCGGCAGGACCGCGGACGGATCGCTCAGGCGAGCGCCATCAGGAAGCGGTCAATCAGTTCCAGGGCTCGCTCGCTCATGGGGCCCGCGTAGCGGGCGAAGACATGGCAGCCGCCGGGATAGATCGCCGTGTGCCCGCCATTGCCCGCCGCGGCCCAGCGCGCCGACATGTACAGGGTATCGTCGAGGAGCGGATCGGCGGTCCCGATGGTGAACAGGGCGGGCGGAAGGCCCTTCAAGTCCGCGTAGATCGGCGACACGTCCGGCCGGCGCCGGTCGATGCCCTCACGGACGTAGCCATCGGCGAATCGGGTGAGGTCGCGGGTGTTGACCACCAGGCGCTCCTCGCCCCAGTTGCGCACCGACGGGGTCAGGCCGAGGTCGAAGAAGCCGGCATTGAGGTTCGCGCCCCGGAAGGCCCGCGGCAGGCCGTGCTGGTCGCGCAGCCGCAGCAGCACCATCACGGCCAGATGCGCCCCCACTGACTCGCCGCCGATCGTCAGCGCATGGACCCCGAACTCGGCCTTGCCGGGCCCCGCCAGCCACAGGGCCGCGGCCTCACAGTCGAGGAGGGCGGCCGGGTAGGGATGCTCGGGGGCGAGGCGGTATTCCACCGACAGGACGACGAAGCCGCAGGCGTCGGCGATGCGTTCGAGCCAGGGATCCTGCTCGTCCGCGGAGCCCCAGACCCATCCGCCGCGGTGGATGTGGAGATAGGCGCCGCGCAGCTTCGCACCCGGCTTCGGGCGGATCACCCGCAGCTTGAGTGGGCCGCCGGGACCGTCGATGGTCAGCCACTCGGCCCGGGCGCTGTTCGGCATCGCGGGCGCGGCCTTGGTCCCGGCCCGGCGCCGGGCGCGCACTTCGGCGATCGGCAGCGACCAGGGATCGGGCAGCGCGGCGTGGGCGGCGACGATCTCGGCATTGAGCCGGAGCGTCTCGGGATCGATCGTCGCCGGGTCGAAGAGGGCGTGGTCGATCATCGTGCGTCTGGTCCCGTCGGCACTCGAAGCCTCTCACGAAACGTCCGGGATCCGGAAATCGCCCCCTGGCCCGGGCGGGACAACGGGAATTCGGCGACGGCTCCCTCCGTCGCCGAGTCCGACATCTTGGCGAGATCGACGCCGGTTGCCATCTCGGGTTGGCGGCAGAACCCTGCCAACGCCCGATCGGCCCTCGGGTTTCGACGCGGTGTGGTGTCCCGGCCACGGTTCCGCCCGCTTCATCCCCGATCCCCGCGGCACGACTTTTCACGAGGGTACGATGCTCGTCGATCACCAGCGGCGCCCACAGGGCTACGGGCAGGATGCACCGCCGCCGGGCGGTGTCTACGGGGCGGAGCCTTCTCGACCCCGGGACTCGGCCTTGCGGCGCTTCCTCGGCGGCTCTCCGGCCGGCGTGTTCCTGCGCCTGTTGCTCCTGTCGGTGCTGGTCGGTGCCTTCATGTCGATGCTCGGCCTGACGCCCGGGCGCCTGTTTTGGCGCCTGTACGATTCGGCGCGGGCGCTGTTGGAGATCGGCCTGGCATCGCTGCACGATTTCGGCGGCTGGATCGTCGCCGGGGCGATCGTGGTCGTGCCGCTCTGGCTGATCGCGCGGCTCTTCGCCGTCTCGCGCTGACCGACCGTCCGCCGGCGCGGGTTCACGAATCGTTCGCCACCGCTAAGCTGGTGGCATGAGGCCCATGACCACCCGTTCGGGCCGGCCGACGCATCGCCGCGTGCTGGCCCTGGCCCTGCCGATGACGCTCGCCAACGTTACGACGCCGATGCTCGGCTTCGTCGGCGCGGCGGTGATCGGACGCCTCGGCGACGCGGCCCTGCTCGGCGCCATCGCGCTGGGCGCCGTGATCTTCGACGCGATCTTCTGGTCCTTCGGCACCCTGCGCATGGCGACCGCGGGGCTCACCGCGCAGGCGGTCGGGGCCCGCGACGATGGGGAGGTCGACCGGATCCTGGCCCGGACCCTTGCGGCGGGCGCCCTGATCGGTCTTGCCCTGGTGGTGCTCCATTGGCCGGTCGGCGAGGCCGCCTTCGCGATCAGCGGGGCGAGCAGTGCCGTGGTCGCCGGCCTGACCACCTATTTTCACATCCGCATCCTGTCCGCACCCTTCGTCCTGGCGAGCTACGGCGTGCTCGGCTCGGTGCTGGGCCGCGGGCGGACCGATCTCGGCCTGCTGCTCCAGGTGGCGATCAACCTGACCAATATCGCACTGACGCTCGCCCTGGTTCTGGGCTTTGGCCTCGGTCTGGCGGGCGCGGCGCTGGCGACCCTCGGCGCGGAGGCGCTGGGACTGGGACTCGGGCTCGTCATCCTGGCGCGGCTCGGCTCGCACCCGTTCCGGGTGCCGCTGCGCGACCTGCGTGAAGCGGCGGCGCTACGCAGGACGCTCAGCGTCAACGTCGACGTGATGCTCCGGACCCTGGCGCTGATCACCGGGATCGTCCTGTTCTCGGCCCTGGGCGCCCGGCAGGGCGACGTGGTGCTCGCCGCCAATTCGGTGCTGTGGAATCTCTTCCTGATCGGCGGCTTCTTCCTTGACGGCTTCGCCACGGCGGCCGAGACCCTGTGCGGCCGCGCGGTCGGCGCCCGGGACGCGGCGACGTTCCGCGCGGCCGCGGGCTTGAGCCTGCGCTGGTGCCTGGGATTCGGGCTGGGCGTCAGCCTCCTGTCCTTCGCCGGCGGCCACGCGTTCATCGATTTCGTGACCACGAACGGCCCGGTGCGCGAGACCGCACGGACCTACCTGCCGCTCGCCGCGCTGGCGCCGCTCGCGGCTGCGGCACCCTTCGCCTATGACGGCATCTATATCGGTGCGACCTGGACCCGGGCGATGCGCAACCTCATGCTCTGCGCGCTGGCGGCCTATGGAACGGCACTCGGGATCGTGCAGACCCTGGATCTCGGCAATGCCGGGCTGTGGATCGCCTTCGTGACGTTCCTGGGCGCCCGCGGCGTCGGACAGGCCGTCGCCTATCCCGCCCTCGCCCGGGCGACGTTCACGAGCGCGGACTTGCAGGTGCTCCGCCCGGCCGCCTGACGCGGATCGCAGTGCCGCTCATCATGCAGGCCATCCGCGAACCGGATGTCGCCGCGGCTCGGGTACGCCCTAATGCGGATCCTTCCAGGTCGTGGCGACGGTGGCGGGCGCAGCCTGTGCCGCTTGGGCCACCGGACGCGGGGCGCGCGCCGCCACCGCATCCGCCCGGCGCGGGAGCGCCCGCCGCGGCGCCGCATATCCGTAGCGGCGGCTTCTCCGGACCCGGCGATGCCCCCGCTCGGACGCGTGCCCCACGAAGCCGCCGACCACCGCGCCGGCCACCGCACCGATCGGGCCGCCCACCAGCGCCCCCGCGACCGCGCCGGATCCGACCCCCAGCGTCGTCCGGCCTTGAGCCGAGGCAGCCCCCGGTGCCGCGAGGGCCGCGACCACGGTGAGTGCGGCCAACACTGTGCGCATGATTGAATTTCCAAACGTAGAGACTTGCGTTGCGGCCGCCTTTAAGCGGCGGAACATGACCAAACCGCGGCCTCGCTCCGCGAAGACCCGCGCCGGTGTCAAACGGCGGCGGAACTCACGGGACCCGACTTTCTGGGTGTGGCGCGCGCCGCCGCCTGCTTTAGGGTGCGCCGCAACGACGGGAGGCCGCCCGGCGGCCGCGGGACGAAGCAGGAGGAAGACACGCATGGCCATCACGACGGATCTGCGCCTGCGCCGGAGCGTGCTCTACATGCCCGGCTCGAATCAGCGCGCCCTCGACAAGGCGAAATCCCTGCCCGTGGACAGCATCATCCTCGACCTCGAGGATGCGGTCGGCCCGGAGGAGAAGGAGATCGCCCGGACGCAGGTCTGCGCCGCGGTTAAAAGCGGGGCCTATGGCGACCGGGAGCTGGTGATCCGGGTCAACGCGCCGCAGACGCCCTGGGGCGAGGCGGATCTCCACGCGGCCATCGAGGCCAAGCCCGACGCGATCCTGATGCCGAAGGTCTCGTCCTCGGCCGTGCTGGAGAGCATCGCCGACCGGCTCGAATCCCTCGACGCGGCTGAGGATATCGCGATCTGGGCGATGATCGAGACGCCGGCCTCGATCCTCAACATCCAGGAGATCGCCCGGGCCAAGCGCGATCCGCGCAAGCGCCTGACCTGCCTGGTGCTCGGCACCAACGACCTCGCCAAGGACACCTGGGCGAAGATCGTGCCGGGGCGGGTCCCGATGCTGCCCTGGATGATGATGGCGCTCGCCGCCGCCCGGGCCGAGGGTCTCGCGATCCTGGACGGCGTCTACAACGACATCGCCGATACGGACGGATGCCGGGACGAGTGTCGGCAGGCCCGCGACCTCGGCTTCGACGGCAAGACGCTGATCCATCCGACGCAGCTGGAGCCGGCCAATTCCTCCTTCGCGCCCACCGAGGAGGAGGTGCGCCGGGCAAAACTGGTGATTGAGGCGTTCGAGCGCCCCGAATACGCCAAGCGCGGCGCGATCAAACTCGAAGGCCGGCTCTACGAGCGGCAGCATCTCGGGGTGAACCGCCGCGCCGTGACCTGGGCCGAGGCGATCAAGGCGAAGGGGTTCTGACCCACCCTCCGCCGGCTGCCGTGAAGCGCGTCCGCTGGGTGCGCGCGTCGCGGGCCGTGACGGCGACCCGCCCGCCCGCCTCGAGCTCCGCCAAGGCACGCAGCACCAGGGCATGCTCCACCCCGAAGGTGCGGGCGAAGGCGCGGCTGTCACCCGGAAGGCCGAGGTCCAGCGCCGCCAAGAGTCCCGCCGCCAGCGGATCGAGGTCCGAATGCGCCCCCGAGATCCGCGCGAGGGCGGCGACGAACGCCGCCTCGTCGGGCGCCTGACTCACGCGGCGGCACGTGCCCGCAGGGTCACCAGCACCGACTTGGACGTCGGCGTGTCGCTCTTCTCACCGTAGGTCGAGAGCGGCACCAGCACATTAAGCTCCGGATAGTAACCGGCGAGAGAGCCACGGGGCATGTCGAAGGGCACGAGGCGGAAATCCTCAGCCCGTCGGGCGACGCCGTCGTCGTGCGTCCCGACGATGTCGACCCGCTCCCCGAACCGGTCGCGGAGGTCCGCGCAATCGTCCGGGTGCGCGAACAGCACCCGGCGCTCGCCGTAGACCCCGCGGTAGCGGTCGTCCAAGCCGTAGAATGGCCCCGCACCGGGCACAGCCCGGCGCCGGGACGGCCGATATGGCCGCGCAGGAACAGGAGGTTGGCGATCTCGCGGACGGTCGCCACCGAGTGGCGGTGCTGGGTCACGCCCATCGCCCAGGTGGCGATCACGCGCTGCGCCTTCAGATAGACGTCCGCCATCGCGGCGATCGCGTCCATCGTCAGGCCGGACTGGTCGAGGATGGCCTCCCACGCGGTCGCCTCGACGGCGGCGCGGTAGGCGTCGAGACCCGCCGTGTGGTGCTCCAGGAAGGCGTGGTCCAGCAGCGACGGGCGGCCGGCCGCCAGGGCCTCGGCATCGCGGGCGAACACGATCTTGGCGATGCCGCGGAAGGCCGCCATGTCGCCGCCGGAGCGGGGCTGGAGGTACTGGCTGGCGATCGGGCGGCTCGCTCCGCGCAGCATCTCGACGGTGTTCTGCGGGTCGGCGAAACGCTCCAGACCGCGCTCGCGTACTGGATTCAGCACCACGACCTCGGCGCCCCGCTCGGCGGCGCGGCGCAGGTCGCCGAGCATCCGCGGATGGTTGGTCCCGGGATTCTGGCCGACGCAGAAGATCGCGTCCGCCTTCTCGAAATCCTCCAGCAGGACGGTGCCCTTGCCGATGCCGATGGCGTCGATCAGGGCGACGCCGCTCGCCTCGTGGCACATGTTCGAGCAGTCGGGGAAGTTGTTGGTCCCGTAGGCCCGGGCGAAGAGCTGGTACAGGTAGGCCGCCTCGTTCGAGGCGCGGCCCGAGGTGTAGAACTCGGCCTGGTCCGGATGATCGAGCCCGCGCAACGTCGCGCCGATCTCCGCGTAGGCCTCCTCCCAGCTCACCGGCAGGTAGCGGTCGCTTGCCGCATCGTAGCGCATCGGGTGCGTGAGCCGGCCCTCACCCTCCAGGGCGTAGTCGCTCCAGCTCCGCAGCTCGGTCACGGTGTGACGCGCGAAGAAGGCGGGCGGCGTCCGCTTGTCGGTCGCCTCCCAGGAGACCGCCTTCACGCCGTTCTCGCAGAATTCGAAGGACGAGCCGTGCTCCGGATCGCCCCAGGCGCAGCCGGGGCAATCGAACCCGTCGGGCTGATTGGCCTTCAGCAGGGCACGGGCGCCCGTGAGCGGCGCGCGGCTGCCGAGCAGGTGCTTGCCGCAGCTCTTCAGAGCGCCCCAGCCGCCGGCGGCGGAGGAACGCTTGGAAGACCCTTCGGACTGGGCCATGGATCGGTCCTGAAATGGCTGGCGCGAGCGATCTCGCAAACGCGAGATAAGCGTCTGCGCATGGGCCTCACAATGGCGTGCGGGCGCAGGCCCCTCATGCGTCGGACACAGGCTAAGCTTCGGCTCCGCAAAGCCTTTCTAAACGGCGTTCGCGATCGTTCAGGCGGCCCGGGCGAGATCCGCGGCCTCGCGGCCCACCAGCGACGTCAGGCTCGTGACCCCCGCCCGGTCCATCCGCTCCAGCAGGCCCGCCTTGATGCGTCCGACGAGCCCTGGACCGTCGTAGACCAGGGCCGAGTAGAGCTGGACGAGGCTCGCCCCGGCCAGGATCTTGATCCAAGCCGCCTCGGCCGAATCGACGCCGCCGACGCCGATCAGCGGCACCGCATCCCCGATCCGCAGCCGGGCCTGCGCCAGCATCCGGGTCGCCGGCCCGAACAGCGGCCGGCCGGACAGGCCGCCGGTTTCCCGGGCGAGCCCCCGCTCGACGAGGCTTTCCGGCCGCGCCACCGTCGTGTTCGACACCACCAGCGCCTGGACGCCCCGGCGTCGGGCGGTGGCGCAGACGGCGTCGAGGGCGTCCAAGGTCATGTCGGGCGCGATCTTCAACAGGATCGCCGCCGAAGCCCCCGCGGCGTCGCGGGCCTCCACCGTCCGGGCGAGCAGCTCGTCGAGGAACGCCTCCCCCTGGAGGTCGCGCAGCCCCGGTGTGTTCGGTGAGGAGACGTTGACGGTGACGAAATCGACGAGCGGCGCAAGGGCAGCCGTGCAGGCGGCGTAGTCGGCGAGGCGGTCGGTCGAATCCTTGTTGGCCCCGATATTGACGCCCACGATCCCGGGCCGGCCCGCCCGGGCCCGCAGCCGGGCGGCCACCACCGCCAGACCCTCGCTGTTCAGCCCGTAGCGGTTGATCACCGCCCGGTCGGCGCGCAGCCGGAAGACCCGCGGCTGCGGGTTGCCCGGCTGCGGTCGCGGCACGACGCCACCGACCTCCACGAATCCGAAACCGAGGCCGAGCAGGGCGTCCGGCACCCGCGCGCCCTTGTCGAAGCCGGCCGCGAGCCCGACCGGATTGGGGAACCGGCGGCCGAGGAGTTCGACGGCGAGGCGCGGGTCGTCCTTCGGAATCCCCACAGGCGGTATCAGCGCGAGGGCCCGCAGGGTCAGATCGTGCGCGCGCTCCGCGTCGAGGCGGTGCAGCAGCGGCAGCACGAGCGGGAAGGCGCGCCCGATCATGCCGGGGGGAGCCCGGTGGGGAAAACGTGGCGACCGTCCGCGCCCAGGGGCAGCGGCTCCACAGATATCACCGCTTCGAGCGGCAGCGCGCCGTAGAGGTGGGGGAACAGATCGCCCCCCCGCGAGGGCTCGAAGCGCAGCGCCGCACCGAGCGTGTCGGCCTCGACGGCGATCAGGAGCAGGTCGGCCTGCCCGGCGAAATGGCGGGCCGCCGTCTCGGCGACCTGCGCCGCCGTGGAGAAGTGGATGTAGCCGTCCTGGCGATCGATGGGCGCCCCCGTGAACCGGCCCGCCGCCTCGGCCTCCCGCCACAGGCCCCGTGGACAGATCTTGTAGACGAGCGGCATCGAAGCTCCCCGGAACCGACGCGTGGGTGGATAGAGGTGCCGCCCGCCCGCGGCAACTCGGGACCGCCCCGGGATTCGAGGAGCGATTGCATTCTGCGGGCCGTAGTTCTACTTTCCTACGATGAGGCCGAGCGTCATAGCGCAGCGTCCGAACCGGGATATGTGCGCACGACCGTACAACGTCTGGTATTTCCGCTCGTAACCGCGGGGTGTCGACCATACCCGGCGGCGCAACGTTCCAGCGCCCCCACGGCAGCCGATTCCGGGCTGGCGGGATGGGGGTTGCCGGCCTCGTCAGGGTGATCCATCGAGCCCGCTATGCTGTCGCACGAGCAGATCTGGAACGCCATCGACCGGCTCGCCGAGCGCCACGGCTATTCGGCCTCCGGCCTTGCCCGACGCGCCGGGCTCGACGCGACGAGTTTCAACCGGTCCAAACGCGTCGGCGCCGACGGGCGCAAGCGCTGGCCGTCGACGGAATCGGTGTCGAAGGTGCTGGCCGCCACCGGATCGAGCCTGGACGAGTTCCTGCGCCTCATCGAGGCCCGCGAGATCCCGGCGCGCACCATGGTCCCGCTGATCGGCCTGACCCAGGCCGGCGCCGGCCGCCTGTTCACCGATGAGGGCATGCCGACCGGCGGCGCGGGTTGGGAGGAGATCGAGTTTCCCGATCTCGGCGAGGAGCGCGCCTTCGCCCTCGAGATCCAGGGCGATTCCATGCTGCCCCTCTTCCGGGACGGAGACGTGCTGATCGTCTCGCCCACGGCCAGCGTGCGCAAGGGCGACCGCGTCGTGGTCCGCCTGCACGGGGGCGAGGTGCTCGCCAAGGAGTTGAAGCGGCGCACGGCCCGGACCGTGGAGCTGGCCTCCCTCAACCCCGAGCACGAGGACAGGGTCCTGAACCTCGGCGAGGTCGCCTGGATCGCCCGGGTGATGTGGGTGCGGCAGTAGCCGAAACGGCCCGGGGCCCTGTAGCGAATTCGGTCACGGATTCGGTCGCGGCTTGGCCGAAGCGCCGTTCGCCGCTATCGCTGGCCCGTCGCGGGCCTTCCGCATCCGCTGAGCGCGAACGCAGCATGGCGAAGCCCGAGACGGATCGAGATGCCGGGGCCCGCGTGCCGCTGACGCACGAGGCCCGCACGCTCTTCGACGCCCTGCCCACGCCGAGCCTTTTGCTCGACGCGCAAGGCCACATCCACCACGCCAATCCCGCCGCCGAGCGGCTCACGGGCCACCCGGCGGAGGCGCTGGTCCGGCAGGGTCTCGACCTGATCCTGGCCGCCCGTGCGACCGCACCCGATCCGGCCCGCGACGGGGACCAGGTATTTACGGCGGCACATGCCGACGGGACGAGCTTCTGGGCCTGCCTCACCACGGCGCCTCTGCCCGGTACGACCGGACGGATCGGCCAGCTCATCGACGTCACGGCGCGCCGCGAGGCGGAGGGGGCGCTCGCCCTGTCCCGGCAGCGCGAGGCGCTGGGCCTGCTGACCAACAGCGTCGCGCACGAGTTCAACAACTTCCTCCAGATCCTGATCGGCTACATCGACGGTCTGAAGCGCCGGCTCGGCGACCGCCAGGAACCGTTCATCCAGCGGGCGATCTCCCGCTCCGCCGACGCGACCGAGCGGGCCGCCATCCTGACCCGGCAGCTGCTCGCCTATTCCCGCCGCATCGCGCCGGAGGTGCGCGCGGTCGACCTCGACGCCATCGTGGCGGATCTCGCGGACCGCATCGGGTCCGATCTACCCTCCGGGATCCGCCTGACCGTGACGGCCACGCCCGGCCTGCCGCGGGCGATCAGCAACCCGACGCAGATCGAGTTCGCCGTCCGGCATCTCGTGGCCAATGCCTGCGAAGCGATGCCGTCCGGCGGCATGCTGACGCTGTCGACCTTCCGGACCGATCCCGGCGACCGCGCGATGCAGGCGCCGGGCGAGGGGAGCGTCGGCATCCTCGTGGGCGATACCGGGCAGGGCATGTCGCCCGAGATGCTCGCCCGGGCGCTGGCGCCGTTCCAGACCAGCCGCGAAGCGGGGCGTGGCGCCGGCCTCGCGATCGTCCACGGCCTGATGAAACGTCAGAACGGCACGATCACCCTCGACAGCCGAAGCGGGGAGGGGACTCAGGTCCGGCTGTCGTTCCCGGCGGCGCCGGAGCGGACGCTCCACTGAATCTGTGGGAAACGGCATCGCGTGGATCGCGGCCAGGACTAAAACGCGCGGTGGGCCGTTCCCATATTGTTGCTGGCGCTCCGCGCCGTTCAGTTCTCGTCCTCAGAGGCGTGTACATGTTGACCCAGATCTCGCGCCGCCGGCGCGTGGCCGCCCTCCTGGCACTGGCCGCGACGCTGACCGTCGCGGCGCCCGCCGCCGAAGCCCGTCCGGGCGGGGGCGGCTCCATGGGCTCCCGCGGCTCGCGCACCTTCACGGCCCCCTCCGCCACGCCGACGGCGCCGGGCGGCGGCATGACGATGCAGCGCTCGCAGACGGCGCCGTCCCCCGGCATGGGCAATCCGGGCCTGCAGGCTCCGGGCGCGTCCGGCCGCCGGTTCGGGGGCGGGTTCTTCGCGGGCCTGCTCGGCGCCGGCCTGATCGGCGCCCTGCTGGGCGGCGGCTTCTTCGGCGGCCTCGGCGGCCTGACCTCGATGATCGGGCTGCTGTTCCAGATCGGGCTCGTCGTCTTCGTGGTGATGCTGGCCCTGCGCTTCTTCCGGCGCCGGAACGAGCCGGCCGGGGCCGGCGCACCCTACACGCGCTCGTCCATGGACGGCGCTCAGGGTCCCGCCGGCCCGATGGGTGGTGCCGGGGCCGGGGGCGGCCTGTTCGGCGGCTCACGCCCCGTGCAGACGCGCCCGGTGCAGGTCAGCCCGGCCGACTACCAGGCGTTCGAGCGGCTGCTTGCCGATGTCCAGGATGCCTATACCCGCGAGGATCGGGTAACGCTCGGCAATCTGTCGACGCCGGAGATGGTGAGCTACTTCGATGAGGAGTTGCGCAACAACGCCGCCCGCGGCGTCGTGAACAAGATCTCCGACGTGAAGCTCCTGCAGGGCGACCTGGCAGAGGCCTGGGCCGAGGACCGCACGGAATACGCCACCGTGGCCATGCGCTACGCCCTCAAGGACGTGATGGTGGAGCGCGGCAGCGGCCGGATCGTGCAGACCGACGCGCCGGAGGTCACGGAACTGTGGACCTTCCAGCGGCAGCCCGGCCGTGGCTGGGTGCTGTCGGCGATCCAGCAGACCCGCTGACCGCAACCGCGCCCCGGGGGGCGTGATTTACGCCGGCGCCGTCACAGCGGCGCCGGCGTTTCTGTGTGCGTCCCAGAGGTTGGCGAGATCGACGAAGCCCGCCACCGGAATCTCCTCGGCCCGCGCCGTCTCGGCCAGACCGGCGGCGTCCAGCAGGCGGCTGGCCTCCGGCGTCAGCGCCTTGAGGCTCTGGCGCAGCATCTTGCGACGCTGTCCGAAGGCCGCACGGGTCACTGCCTCAAGGGCCCCGGCCCGGCAGGGCAGGGGACGCGCCCGCGGTACCAGCCGGACCACGCTCGACGTGACCTTGGGTGGCGGCACGAAGGCCGAGGGGCTCACGTCGAACAGGATCTCGGCCTCGGTGCGCCAGCCGCAGAGGACGCCGAGGCGGCCGTAATCGGCCCGCTCCTCCGGCCCGGCCACGATCCGCTCGGCCACCTCGCGCTGGAACATCAGCACCGCCTGATCCCACCAGGGCGGCCAGGCGTCGCCGTCGAGCCAGCCGGTGAGCAACGCCGTCCCGACATTGTAGGGCAGGTTGGCGACGATCCGCGCCGGCCCGGACCCCACGAGGGGCCGCGGATCGAAGGCGAGGGCGTCGGCATCGACGACGTCGAGGCGGCCGGGATAGTGGGCGGCGATCTCGGCGAGCGCCGGCAGGGCGCGGGCATCGCGCTCGATCGCCACGACCCGGGCGGCCCCCTCTGCCAGCAGCGCCCGGGTCAGGCCGCCCGGGCCGGGGCCGACCTCCACCACCGTCACGCCCTCGAGGGGCCCCGCGGCGCGGGCGATCCGGCCAGTGAGGTTGAGGTCGTACAGGAAGTTCTGGCCGAGCGCCTTGCGGGGCTCCAGCCCGTGCCGGGCGACGACATCACGCAGCGGCGGAAGACCGTCCCCGGCGCTCACAGCTCGTCCTCGGGTTCGAAATGCCGGGCACCCGGGGACCGGGGCCGACCGGCATAGATGCTGAACGGGATGATGTCGGCGCCGTCGGGCGCCTGCGCGCGACCGGTTGCGTTGGCGGCAAGCTGCGCGGCCAGGCGCAGGGCCGCCATCAGGCTGTCGGCCCGCGCGATGCCCTGGCCGGCGATGTCGAAGGCGGTGCCATGGTCCGGCGAGGTTCGCACGAAGGGTAGCCCGAGGGTGACGTTGACGCCGTCGTCGAACGCGATGGTCTTGATCGGGATCAGGGCCTGATCGTGGGTCGGCGCCAGGGCGACGTCATAGGTCGCGCGGGCGCGGGCGTGGAACAGCGTGTCGGCGGGCAGGGGCCCGCGGATGTCGATGCCGGCGGCGCGCAGGCGGGCCACCGCGGGGGCGAGCACATCCCGGTCCTCATGGCCGATCGTGCCGGCCTCGCCCGCATGGGGATTCAGACCGGCCAGGACGAGGCGCGGCTCGGGCAGGCCGAATCTTTGCCGCAGGTCCCGGGCGACGATGGTGGCGGTCTCCTCCACCAGTTCCTGTGTGAGGAGGCGGGGGACGTCCTTGATGGGCACGTGGATCGTCACCGGCACCACGGCGAGGTCGGTGCTCCAGATCATCATCACCGGCCGCGGCGGCGTGAGGCCGGGGGGCACCGCGAGGGCCGCCAGGAACTCGGTGTGGCCCGGATGGGCGAACCCGGCCCGGGTCAGCACGAACTTGGCGATCGGATTGGTTACCACGGCGCTGGCACGCCCGGCCTTCACGAAGCCCACCGCAGCGGTGATCGACTCGATGGTGGCGCCGGCATTCACCGTATCCGGCAGCCCGGGCACCGCTTCGACGGTGGCGCCGCTCGGCAGCGGCACCACCGGCAGGGCCCGGGGGAAGACCTCGGCGGCGGTCTCGGGATCGACCTCGGCCACGGGAACGAGGCGTCCGAGACGGTTGGCCAGGCGCTCGATGAAGGCCGGATCGCCCACCAGGAAGAAGGGCGGCAGCGGATCCGCGCCGCCGCGCCCGAGCCAGGCGCTGAGCGCCAGTTCCGGACCGATCCCGGCGGGGTCTCCGAGGGTGAGGGCAAGCGGCGGCATGGACGGTCTATAGCGCCGGCGCGGCGTAGGCGCACCCGCGCTGTTCTGTTCCCACCTCTCCATTTGAGGAGGCCGGATCCGCGTGGTTCTCCCCCCCTCTCCGGGGGAGGGAGGGCGCGTGCCACCTCCGCGGTGCCATACCCGGCGACCCGACTGTGTTCCCAACCGCGATGGGTGAAGCCGCAAGCCAATCCGCGGACCGTCACCGCACCGAGGCGATGCCGTCCGCCGTGGTCGCCGTGCCGACGTTCTGGCGAAGATCCGCCTCGCCGAGCGTCTTCAGCTCGACCCGCAGCAGCACCGTCTGGTTGCGCTCGCGCACGCCCGTGGCGGTGGCGATCGGCGAGTTGATGTAGTTCAGCGAGACGGTGGTGCACTCGTCCTGATAACCGCCGCCGAAGCTCGCCCCCGAGAGGTAGAACCGTCCCGGATTCTGGTAGACCGGCACGGTCCCGACCGAGTTCGCCAGGTAGGAGGTCAGCGCGTCCTGATAGGTGTTGCGCACGTCGAGATAGTGCGTGAGGTCGACCAGCAGCGAGCCCGAGATGAACCAGTTCGGCGTGATGTTGTAGGTGGCGGTGGCGGTGATGCCCTCGCGGTAATGGCTGTAGCCCAGCAGCGGCTGCGCCTCGTAGTAGGAGTAGAAGGCCGACAGGGTCAGCGGCAGGAACGGCGCGAACCGTGCCGTCGCGCCGGTCTCGAACCGCGCCACGTGGAAGTCGGCCTGGTTGAAGCGGGCGCGGGTGATGAAGGTGATGTTCTGGTTGGGCGAGACTTGGAACCGCCCCACGAAATCCGACCGCTGGGTCTCCAGTCCGGAATCGAGGCCGACATCGGCGATGTCGCCGCGGCGGAACGAGTTGACGCCGGCGAGCTGGATCGACTCGCCGAACAGGACGTTCGCGTACCAGCCCGACGGCGTCACGACCGAGTACTGGCCGCCGAGATTGGTGCGCACGCCGCCCTCGACCCGGTCGTAGCCCGAGAACTTGTCCCACTCGAACAGCGACGTGTCATCGAAGACGAGGCTCTGGGCGTCCTCGTTGGGCAGGTGGCCGATCCGCGTCTCGGACGGGCGCGCGATGATCTGGCCGATCGGCTCCAGGGTATGGACGCCGAGCGCGCCGAAATTGGCGACGAACGGATACCGGTAGTCCAGGCCGATCGCGGGCATCACCCGGCCGGCCAATCCCTGATCGACGTGCGCGATCTGTGGGACGAGGTCGTTCTGGTAGCCCGAGAAGCTGGTGCTGTTGAAGAACGCGTCGGTGCGCAGATAGGCGAAGGGCGTGAACTTCTGACCCATGTCGTCGATGAAGCTGCGCCGCCAGGAGAGTTCCGCCGAGGCGCGGGTGTTGTTGCCGGCGAGCCCCTGGATCGCGCAGGTCCCGCGCTGGAACACCGTGCAGGTCTGATAGAGCGGGAAGCTCACGCCGTTCACGCTCGGCGAGAACAGGTAGCTCGCGGTGCGCGGCAGGCCCTGATACTGGGTCGTCTCGCGGTTCAGGCTGGTGATGTTGGCCTGGAAGCGCACCTCGCCGCCGATCTCCGCGGGGCCGTTGATGCGCTTGTCGTAGTCGATGACCGGCGCGACGATCGGCTGCTGCTTCTGCCAGTCGAAGCTCGACAGTCCCTTGAAGTAGTAGCCCCGCGCCTCGAACCACGAGCGGTCGCCCTGGCCGATCAGGTAGCCGGTCGAGGTCGCCTCACGGAAATAATCCGTGGTGATGTTCTGGTTGCGGATCCGATAATTGTCGAGGAACCACTTGTCGGTGACGCCGACGACGTCCCAGCCGGTGCGCCAGCGCTCGTTGATGTAGAACCGGCCCTGCGATTCGACCGAGCCGCGGAAATCGCGCTCGCCGGCCCCGAGGGGGCTCGGCAGGAAGGCCGAGGGCGTGGTCTGCGAGATGCCGGACAGGCGCAGGTTGTAGAAGCCGTTGTCGATCCGCTGGCGGAACTCGCCCTGTGCCAGCACGCCCTGGCGGCTGAGCACGGTCGGCGTCAGGGTCAGGTCGTAGTTGGGCGCGAGATCCACGAAATAGGGGAGCGACACGCCGCTGCCCAGGGCCGTCGTCGAGATGAAACGCGGCGTCAAGAAGCCGGTCTTGCGCTTCACCGTGGGATCGGGTGCCTCGAAATACGGCAGATAGGCGACCGGGATCCCGGCGATCTCAAGGGTCGAATCGTCGAAGTAGACCGTGTGGGTCTCGTTGTCGTGGATGATCTTCTGCGCCTTGATCTGCCAGAGCGGCGGCGTCTCGGGGTGGTCCTTACAGGGCTCGCAGGCGGTGTAGCTGCCGGACTCGAAGCTGGTCTGCTCGCCGTTCAGGCGCTCCGCCCGGGGGGCGGAGAAGCGGGTGCGCACCGTCTCGAACTTGCGCTGCACCGTCTGCTGGCCGCGGAAGGCGTCGACGAAGCCGGTCTTGAAGTCGTCGGTGAGTTCCATGCGCGCGCCGGTCACGACGCCGCCATCGGCTTCGGTGAGGCGGACGTTGCCCTCGGCGAAGACGCGGCCGGTGTTGCGGTCGTAGCGCACCCGGTCGGCCTGAAGCGTCCGCGGGCCGTAATGCAGCTCGGCGTTGCCCCGGGCGGTCACGGTGCTGTGGTCGTTGTCGTAGATCAGCTCGTCGGCCTCGACGAGGAGCTTCTCGCCCGGCTTGCCGGTCCTGAGTTCGGGCAAACCCTGGGCATGCGCCGACAGGCCTCCCGCCAGCGGCGCGGCGAGCGCCAGCATCGCCAGGAGACCTACCTTCCGCAGGATGTCGGTGACCTTACGCAACGCGCGTCCCAACCCCTGTGACGTCTGCCGCCACCAACCTCACCACCGGTCTCCCTGCCCGCGACGGATCGCGGGTGTCAGCCGTCTTCCTGGTACAGAAGCGTGAGCGTACCGAGAAGACTGCCTACCACGGCGGGGAACCACGCCGCCACCGGTGCGGCCACGAGTCCGGACGCGCCGAGCCCCTCCATGACCTGTCGGATCACGTAGAGGGCGAAGCCGGCCGCGACGCCACCGAGGACGAGTTTGCCAACACCACCAAAGCGGAAGAACCGTAAGGAAACGGTTGCCGCGACGATGACCATGGCCACGAACAAGACCGGTCTTGCCCACAGGACATCGTACTGGAGACGGTATCGCGTGGCGTCCAAACCGGCCCGTTCGGTCCGTGCGATGGTTGTGGGAAGTTGCCAGAAAGGCACAGATTCCGGGGGGGTGAAGCGCTGCCGCACCTGTCCGGGGTCGAGATTCGAGGCGATCAGGTAGGTGTCGAACGACTCGGGCGGTGCGTCCGGCGTCAGAACCCGCACATCCGAGAGCTCCCAGTAGCCGTCGTGGAGCGCGGCCCGGGCGGCCACGAGCTGGTCGACGAACTTGCCGGCATCGTCGAAGGCGAAGACCGACACACCGGAGAGGGTCGTGGTGCCCTCGATGGCGGTCTCGGCGCGCAGGATCGCCTCGCCGTCGATGCCCTTCTGGCGGATCCAGAGGTCCTTGCCCGAACTCGCCTTGGTCGCCTTCGCGAAGATCCGGGCCTCGATCTCGGTGGAGCGCTGCTTCAGCAGCGCCGAGACGGGGTTGTAGATCCCGACCGCGGCGGCCCCAAGGGCCAGAGCCACGAAGATCCCGGGCTGGAGGAACTGCCACGCGGAGATCCCGGCGGCCCGGGCGACGACCAGTTCCAGCTTGCGCGAGAGCTGGAGCAGCGCCGCCATGGATCCGAACAGGACCGCGAAGGGCAGCACGCCCTCCGCCACCGCGGGGGTGCGGTACAGGGACAGCTGGGCCATCAGGCCCGTGGAGGCACCCTCGGCCTCGCCGGCGCGGCGCAGCAGCTCCACGAAGTCCAGCGTGTAGACCAGCGCGAAGACGGTGACGAAGACACCCAGCACCGTGCGGGCGAAGCGGGCGGCGAAGTACCGCCCCAGGGTCGGACCGATCAGCATCACGGGATCAGGCCGCCGGGGCGAGGCGGCGGCCCGACCCGGGGCCGCGCAGTCCCCGCGCCAGGGCGGCGTTGAAGGCCTGCACCCGAGGCCGGCAATAGATCAGCAGGCAGGACAGCCCGATCGCGAGCAGCGGCACGCCGTAGATCGCCGCCACCGCGGCCTGGCTGCGCGCGGCCGCGCTGACCGCGGCGAAGCCGGCGATCCGCAGGCCGACCACGGCGAGGATCGCGCCCGCGATGGCGAGACCGCGCCCCTGGCGGGTGGTCCTCGGATCTCCGAGCGCCGCGAAGGCGATGAAGGCGAGGGCAAGGGGATAGAGGCAGGCGGACAGCCGATCGTGCAGTTCGGCCCGGAAGCGGCCCTTCTGCAGCTTGTAGTAGCCCTCGCTCTGATCGGGGAACAGGAGCTGCGTGGTCGAGCGCTCGCGCGGCTTGTAGATCGTGTCGGAATCCGGGGGCGCGAAGGCGGCGAGGTCGATCGTGTAGCGTTCGAAGGTCAGGATCGAGGAGTCGCGCGAGTCCTTCTGCTGCTGGTGGACGCTGCCGTTCTCCAGGATGAGGTAGCTCTGCCCGTCGATATCCACGGCGTTGCCGCGATCGGCGAGATAGACCTTGGTCTTGCCGGCTTCCCGGCGGTCCTGAATGAACAAGCCCTTCAGCGTGCCACCGGGTCCGCGCTCGCGGAAGTGGAAGGTGATGCCGTTGTCGAGCTGGGTGAACTGCCCCTCCTTGACCACGTTGGCGATGAAGTCGCCGCGGACTCGGGTGATCACGTCGCGCAGCTCCTGGAAGCTCGCCGGCATGACGACCACCACCAGGAACCCCACCAGGAAGCTGACGATCACCGCCAGCCTCCGGAACGGGCGCAGGAGCGCGCCCGGCGGCATGCCGGCCGCCGCCATCACGATCAGCTCGGAATCGCCGTTCAGCTTGTTGAGGGCATAGACACTGCCGATGAACAGCGCGACCGGGGCGATCACCACGATCAGCGTCGGCAGCGACAATCCCGTGACGAACAGGAAGACCAGCAGCGTCTGGCCCTTCGCGGTCACGAGATCGAGTTCGCGCAGGGCCTGCGTCAGCCAGATCGTCCCGGTCAGGCCGACCAGGCAGGCCAGGGTGGCGCCCAGGGCGATCCGGAAAATGTAGCGCTCGATCTGCCTCATCGGCCCGGCAGTCCCGCTCCAGCATCGTCCCGCAAGGCAGCCACGGCGTCCGGCGAAAGACGATGCGTATCGAGTGAACGCGCCCGGCGCACCGAATCCGTCATCCGGCCCGTCGCTCCAATCCCTACGCGCCCCCGGTGCGGCAGGGACCCGACAAAAGGGGCGATTCGAGGGCTCTCAAGCCGCGTTGCGTTCTCCGCCTCAGCGGCTACACAGGGCGGATGGCCCGCGCGGCGGCGTGCGGGCGGTATGGACGGCTCCGGACAATCGGGCAGGGCGGACGGGTATGGCGGACGGTATCGAGATCGGTTTCGGTCCCCTCGAACGGGGCGGCCAGGGCCCGGGAGGATCCGGCGATCTCGTGGTTTTCGTCGGCGACGACCTCGCCCTCGGGACCGGAGCCCGGGAGGTGCTGGGCGCCGCCGGGGCGGATCTCGTCGCCCGCGCGGCCACGTCCGAGAAGTTCAAGGGCCGGTCCCTCAGCGCCATGGTCCTGGCCGCACCCTCGGGCATCGAGGCCGACCGCCTCGTGGTGGTGGGCCTCGGCTCCGACAAGGACCGGGCCAAGACCGACTGGCCGGTGCTCGGCGGCTTCACCGCCGGCAAGGTCTCGGGCCGCACGGCCCGCGTGGTGCTCGACTGGCCGGGCGCGACCGTGACCGCCCATCAGGCCGGTGAGTTCGCCCTGGGCGCGCGGCTGCGCGTCTATACGTTCGATCGCTACAAGACCAAGAAGAAGCCCGATGCCGAGGATAAGGCCGGCACGGCACTGACCCTGCTGCTGGCGGATCACGGCGCCGCTACCCGCGAGGGAGAGGGTGCCAAGTCTCTGGCCGAGAGCGTTGTCCTGGCCCGCGACCTCGTGAACGAGCCGCCGAACGTGCTATTCCCGGAGGAATTCGCCCGGCGCGCCTCCGAACTCACCAAGCTCGGCGTCGAGATCGAGGTGCTGGAGCCGGCCCGGATGCAGGAGCTCGGCATGGGCGCGCTGCTGGCTGTGGCGCAGGGCTCGGTCCGGGAGCCGCGGATCGTGATCATGCGCTGGAACGGCGGGCCGGCCGGCGAGGCGCCGGTGGCCTTCATCGGCAAGGGCGTGATCTTCGATTCCGGCGGCGTCTCGATCAAGCCCGGCGGCGGCATGGAGGACATGAAGGGCGACATGGGCGGGGCGGCCGCGGTGGTCGGCGCCCTGCACGCGCTGGCCGCCCGCAAGGCGCGCTGCAACGTGATCGGCGCCATCGGCATCGTGGAGAACATGCCGGATGGCGGGTCGTATCGGCCGTCCGATATCCTGACCTCGATGTCCGGCCAGACCATCGAGGTGATCAACACCGATGCCGAGGGTCGGCTCGTGCTGGCGGACGTGATCACCCATGTCGTCCGCAGCTACAAGCCGAAGGCGATGGTGGATCTCGCCACGCTCACCGGGGCGATCATCGTGGCTCTGGGCCAGGACATCGCCGGGATGTTCTCGAACGACGACGCGCTGGCGGGCAACATCCACGCCGTGGGCGAAGCGACGGGCGAGAAGGTCTGGCGGATGCCGCTGATCCCCGCCTACGACAAGGCGATCGACTCGAAGTTCGCCGACATGAAGAACACCGGCGGGCGTCATGGCGGCGCGGCCACCGCGGCCTCGTTCATCAAGCGCTACGTCGAGGACGTGCCGTGGGCGCATCTCGACATCGCCGGCGTGGCGATGTCGTCGAATGCCAGCGAGATCAACCGCAGCTGGGGCGCAGGCTGGGGCGTGCGCCTCCTCGACCGGCTGGTCCGGGACCATTACGAGGCCCGGTAGGATCGGCCCGGCCATCCCGGCCCTGCCCGTTCGGATCGCGTGCCCGGCATGAAGCCCGCCTCCCCGAGAACCGTGCCCGATCCGGGTCGGGGTGGTGCGCGCCTGGGGGGCGCGCTGCTCGCGGCGTCCGCTCCGATCCTGGCGATGCTGGCCGCGCTGGTGCTGGTGGCGGTCACCGGCTTCAGCCAGCGCTCGGCGATGCCGGAGACCGTCGAGCCCTGGGTCTTCGGATTCTTCGCCGGGCGTTACCCGCTCTTCGCCTTCGCGCTGGTCTACGGGCTCGCGCATCTGGCCCGCGTAGCGGCGGAACCGGGTCCCGCCTCCGGCGCGCGCCGCATCGTGTTCGGTGTCGCCGGCGCGGTGATCCTGGCCCTGGCGGGGCTGTATCCGACCTTCGGCGGGGTGATCCTGCGGGCGGGCTTCGCCACCGGTGGGATGGCCTACCTGACGCATCAGCCCCTGTGGCTCGCCTACGGGCTCGGGGCCGGGGTGGCGGCGGCCCTGTTCGGCGGCGTCGCGGGCGTGGCCGCATTCGCCGCGAATCGCCCGCTGCGGCCGCGGCTGAGGCGGCTCGGCGTCGGGGCGCTCGCCTTCCTGACCCTCTGGTTCGGTGCCATCGTGCTGGGTCTCTCCGGCCCTCTGGGGCTCGGCCCCTGGCCGCGCCGGGCCCTCCGGCCCGAGGAGGCCGGCCTCGCCGCACTGCTGCTGGTCGCCGCCGCGCTGCCGCACGCCCTGCTGACGACAGCGCGCCGACTTCGTCCAGCCGCCTGAGCGCCGCGCCTTGCGGGGCGCCCGTCGTTCCCGCAGAGTCGGCGCGTTCTGCGTTGAGGGACTCGGCCGTCGAGAGTCGGGCCCGAGGGAGGCTTCGCGATGGAAGAGGCGAACGTGATCGCGCACGGCGCTCAAGCGGCCACGTCGCGGTCGACGACGGGCGCGTCGGTCGAGGCGGGCTCACCGGACCGTCCCTGGCTCGATGCGTATCCCCGCAGGGTCCCGGCGGAGATCGATCCGGCGCGGCTCGGGACCCTGGTCGACCTGTTCGAGACCAGCGTGACCGCCTTCGCCGACCGGCCGGCGATGCTGTGCTTCGGTTCGACCCTGACCTACGCGACCCTGGGCCGGCAGGCCCGCGACCTTGCGGCTTGGCTCCGGGCCGAGGGGCTGTCGAAGGGCGACCGGGTCGCCATCATGCTGCCGAACGTGCCCGCCTACGCGGTGGCGATCTTCGGCGTGCTGCTCGCGGGCGGCACGGTCGTGAATACCAACCCGCTCTACACCCCCCGGGAGCTCACGCAGCAGATCGCGGATTCCGGGGCGCGGATCCTGATCGTGCTGGAGAATTTCGGCGCCACGGTCGCCGCCACCCTGTCGGACCTCGCCCTCGACCGGGTCGTCCTCGTCGGGCCCGGCGACGGCCTCGGCGTGAAGGGCCACGTCGTCAATCTCGCCAGCCGGCACGTGCGCAAGGCGGTGCCGCCGTTCCGGCTGCCGGAGGGTCTCGCGGTCCCGTTCGCCACCGTTCTGCGGCGCGCGCGGGGACTGCCCCGGGCCGCGGCCGCGGCCTCGGTCGGTTCGGAGGATCTCGCCTTCCTGCAATATACCGGCGGCACGACCGGCATCGCGAAGGCGGCGATGCTGAGCCACCGCAACATCATGGCGAATGTCGAGCAGTCGCAGCTCTGGTTCGACTCGAAGGATCCGAGCGTCCCGCGCTGCTGCGTCACGGCGCTGCCGCTCTACCACATCTTCGCGCTCACCGCGTGCTTCTTCCAGTTCATGCGCAGCGGCGGATCGTGCCTGCTCATCCCCAACCCGCGGGATTGCGACGGCATGGTCAAGACGCTGAGCCAAACGCGCTTCACCCACCTCATGGGCGTGAACACGCTGTTCAACGTGCTGATCAACCACCCGAAGATCGGGACGGTGGACTTCTCGAAGCTCGACTTCGTAGTCGGCGGCGGCACCGCGGTCCAGCGGGCGGTGGCCGAGCGCTGGAAAGCGCTGACCGGCAACACGATCATCGAGGGCTACGGCCTTTCGGAGACCTCCCCGGTCGTCTGCGTGAATCCGCGCGGGATGCGCGACTTCTCCGGCACCATCGGTTTCCCGCTGCCGTCGACCGAGGTCTCGATCCGCGACGCGGCCGGCCGGGCGGTCCCGCCCGGGCAGCCGGGGGAGATCTGCGTGCGCGGTCCGCAGGTGATGCGCGGCTACTGGAACCGCCCGGAGGAGACCGCGCGCGCCCTGACGGCGGACGGCTTCTTCCGCACCGGCGACGTCGCCGTGATGCTCCCGGACGGCCAGTTCAAGATCGTCGACCGGATGAAGGACATGATCCTCGTCTCCGGGTTCAACGTCTACCCGAACGAGGTGGAGGAGGTGCTCGCCGCCCATCCCAACGTGCTCGAATGCGCCGTCGTCGGAGCGCCGAGCGAGGAGACCGGCGAGATGGTCGTGGCCCACGTCGTCCTGAAGGATCCAACCGTCGCGCCCGAGGCCCTGCGTGCCTACGCGCGCACGCAGCTCACCGGCTACAAGGTGCCCCGCCGGGTCGTGCTCCACGACACGCTGCCCAAGACCAATGTCGGGAAGGTGCTGCGCCGGGTGCTGCGCGACGGGACCCCGGAGGCCTGACGGGCCCGCGACCGCCGGACGCGGCCCGACGCAGGTAACTGCCCGACCCCGCTCGCCGAAAGGTGAGACTGCGGCGCTTGCGCCCCTGTCGGCCCGGGCCGATCTGTGGGCTGTTCGCGCCGAGGATGCGAGGAGGCGACCATGCTGATCAAGACCAGGCGCGGATGGGAGATTTCCGAGCACCTCGCCACGCCCGAATCCGTGTTCCTGAACCGCCGCACGCTGATCGGCGGCGCGGCCGGTCTGGCCGCCGGTTCGCTGCTCGGCAGTCGCGCCGCATGGGCGGCGGGGGGCGATCAGCCGCTCTACCCGGCTCAGCAGAACCCGGCCTACACCCTCGATCGACCGGTCACGCCCGAACGATTCAGCGCCGACTACAACAATTTCTACGAGTTCGGCACATCCAAGACCGTGCTCCCGGCCGCGAATGCGCTCAAGACCCAGCCCTGGTCCCTGAAGATCGACGGTCTCGTCGAGAAGCCGTTCGAGATCGGCGTCGACGACCTAATCCGGAAGGTCGGCCTGGAGGAACGGCTCTATCGCCACCGCTGTGTCGAGGCATGGTCGATGGCGGTGCCCTGGACCGGCTTCCCGCTCGCGAAGCTGGTGGCCCTCGCCAAGCCGACTTCCGGGGCGAAGTACATCCGGTTCGAGACCTTCATGGACAAGGCCATGGCCCCGGGCCAGCGGGCGTTCTTCTATCCCTGGCCGTACACCGAGGGACTGACCCTGGCGGAGGCCGGCAACGATCTCGCCTTCGTGGTGACCGGCATCTACGGCAAGCCGCTGCCGAACCAGTTCGGCGCTCCGATCCGGGTCGCCGTGCCGTGGAAATACGGCTTCAAATCCGCGAAGTCGCTGGTGAAGATCTCGTTCACCGCCGACCGGCCCAAGACCTTCTGGGAGGGCCTGCAGGCCTCGGAGTACGGCTTCTGGGCCAACGTGAACCCGGCGGTGCCGCATCCCCGCTGGAGCCAGGCGAGCGAGCGGGTGCTCGGGACCGACCAGCGCGTGCCGACCCTGATCTACAACGGCTACGGCGATCAGGTCGCGGGGCTGTACAAGGGCCTGGAGGGCGAGCGGCTGTTCGTCTGAGCCGCCCCTGCGCCGCTCAGTAGGTCCAGCGCTGGGCCTTCGAGACCAGGAAGTCACGGAACGCCTGGACCCGGGCGACGGAGCGCATCTCCTCGGCGTAGACGAGGTAGCTCTCCAGGCTCGGCATTTCGGTCTCGCGCAGGACCTGCACGAGCTGCTGGTCCCCATCCACGGCGTAGTCGGGCAGGATCCCGATTCCGGCGCCCGCCTCCATGGCGCGCTGGAGGGCGCCGATATTGTTCACCGTCAGGTGGACGTGGCGCCGCTCGCGGCCGTCGCGCCCGGCATCGGCCAGCCAATGGGCGGCGAGCAGGTATGACGGCTCGTTGCCGCCGAACGACACGAGGCGATGGTCGTCGAGGTCCTCGATCGTCTTGGGTTCGCCGAAGCGCTTGACGTAATCCTGGCTCGCGAACGCATGGTAATGCACCGTGAATAACCGGCGTTGGATCAGGTCCGGCTGGGCCGGGCGGCGCATGCGGATCGCCACGTCGGCCTCGCGCATGGCGAGATCGAGTTCCTCGTTGGTGAGGATCAGCTCGATGCGCACGTCCGGGTAGAGGTCGAGGAACTCGCCCACGCGCTGCGACAGCCAGGACGTTCCGAGCCCGACCGTCGTGGTGACCTTGAGGTCACCGGTCGGCCGCTCCGAAGTTTCCACGAGCCGCGCGCGGGTGTTTTCCAGGCGCAGCTTCATGTCCCGCGCCGCCCGGAACAGCAGGTCGCCCTGTTCGGTCAGCAGCAGACCCCGCGCATGGCGGTGGAACAGCGGCGCCTTGAGCTCACGTTCGAGGGCACTGATCTGACGGCTCACCGCCGACTGGCTGAGGCCGATGTCGTCGCCCGCCTTCGTGAAGCTGCCGGCCTCCGCGACGTTGAGGAAGATCCGGATCTTATCCCAATCCAAGGCCTGAACCCCTACCAGCGCGTGCCCGGGGCCGCATCCCGGCCAGTCCGGCACGCGGCGCATCGGGCGGTTCACCGGGCGACCGGCACGGCGTCGAACGCGGACATCCGCGCGCGTCACCGCGTGGGCATGCAAGCGCAGCATCCCGGCGCAGTCGGCACTCCTATGCACACGGTGCATGGTCGCGCGCAAGCGCCGGCTGGGGATTTGTGAAAATACCGGTGCACCGGTACCGGTCGCACTCCGCCGGCGGGATTCTACTCAGCCGCGGCTGCCCGGATCGGATCCTCGCCGATCTCCAGATTGGCCAAAAACTTCTCCGCTTCGAGTGCAGCCATGCAGCCCATGCCGGCGGCGGTGATCGCCTGACGGTAGACGTCGTCCGTGACGTCCCCCGCGGCGAACACACCCGGAATCTCGGTCTCCGTGGTGCCGGGCTTCACGGTGAGGTAGCCGCCGTGGCGCATCGGCAGTTGCCCCTCGAAGATCGCGGTCGCCGGCTGGTGTCCGATCGCCACGAACACGCCGTCGGCCTTCACCTCGTCGATCGCACCCGTGCGCGGGTCCTGAAGACGGACATGGGTGACGCTCGGCGCCGGCTTCTGCACGCCGCAGATCTCGGCGATCTCCCGGTGCCACAGCACGGTGACGTTCGGATGCTTGAACAGGCGTTCCTGCAGGATCCGTTCGGCCCGGAACGAATCGCGGCGGTGGACCACGGTCACTTTGCTGGCGATGTTGGCGAGGTAGAGCGCCTCCTCGACCGCGGTGTTGCCGCCGCCGACCACCACCACCTCCTTGCCGCGGAAGAAGAATCCGTCGCAGGTGGCGCAGGCCGAGACGCCGCCGCCCTGAAACGTCGCCTCGGAGGGGATCCCGAGCCATTTGGCCTGGGCACCCGTGGCGATGATCAGCGCGTCGCAGGAATAGGTCTCGCCCGAATCGGCCTCCAGCCGGAACGGCCGCTGCTCGAGATCGACCTTCGTGATGTACTCCGACACGATGCGGGTGCCGACGTGCTCGGCCTGTAGCCGCATCTGCTCCATCAGCCAGGGCCCCTGGATCGCCTCGGCGAAGCCCGGGTAGTTCTCCACATCGGTGGTGATCATGAGCTGGCCGCCCGGCTGGAAACCCGAGATCAGCAGCGGCTCGACCATGGCGCGGGCTGCATAGATCGCCGCCGTGTAACCGGCCGGACCCGAGCCGACGATCACCAGCTTGGCATGCGTGTGGGCCATCTCTCTCGGTCTCCTCAGGCGCGATCGGCCGTGCGGCGTGCGGCATAGGCATCGGCCAGCGCCTGCGCGATCACCGGCGTCGCGTCGATGGGCTTGTACGTCAGGTCCACCAACTGACCGGTGAACGGCCGCAGCGCTCCGGCGATGGCCAGACCGGCGAACATCCGCCGATGGCGGATATAGGTGCGCGGCAGGTCGAAGAGCAGGACCGGCGCACCGGTCGCCACCGCCTCGCTCACCATGTTGGCGGAGTCCGAGGTGACCACGATCGCCTCGGCCAACGCCAGCATGGCGACGTAGGGGTTGTCCCCGGTCCCGTCCCAGAGGAACCCGCCCGTGTCGGCGGCGAGGGCCTTCACGGCGTTCCGGAGCGGGTCCGGGGTGCGGCGGGAGATCGTCACCATGAGACGGCAGCCCTGCGCCACCAGCCCGTGCAGATCCTCCACGAGGCGGATCATGTCGGTCTTGCGGTAGCTCAGATGCCGGCTGTCGCCGCCGACCAGGACCGCCACCCGCGGCCCGTCGAGGCGCGCGAGCCGCGGATCGGGGCGGGCGCGGGCCGCGGCCAGGCGCGCCGCGGTGACGAGATGCGGGGCTGTGAGCGTCGTGAAGACGTTGGGACCGCGCAGGTCGTCGTAATCCGGAACCCAAATGAAATCGGCGCTGTCCTCGCCCGTGCGCGGGTCCTTGAGGAAGGCCGTGAAGGTGCGGCCGCCGGTGGCGTTCCGAACCGCCCGGAGATAGGGCACGGCCCGGCGCCCGGAGGCGATCAAGAGGTCGGGATAGGGCCCCGCCAAAGCGCCGGCGCGGCGACGGGGTCCCTCCCGCGGGTCGATGGGCCCCCAGGGCGCCATCCAGCCGAACGGCCCGGACGCGGGGACCTGCCGGATCTCGAAGTCGAGGCCCAGCGTCTCGGCGATCCCGACGCACTGGTTCTCGTCGCCGGCCTTGCCGTCCGTGACGATCCAGGCGCGGGCGCGCGCGAGCTCGGGCAGGAGTTCGGATCGCGCCTCCGGCCGGTTGCGCAGGGCGGATTTCGCCTCCGTCACGTCGATGCTTGCCATGCCCCTCGCTCAGGAAACCCGCTTCTGCTCCGGTGCCAAGCCCGACCGCCGGCGCACCGCATTCCGAGATCGGCCCCTCGATCCCATCCCTTCCCCTCATCCTGACGTGACCGCGTCAGCGGGCCACGAAGGAGGGCTGCACAAATCGCGCGGCCAGCTGGAGGCCTCCGCTGCGCTCCGGCACCCCAGGATGAGGTGGTGGAATGGCGAACTTCACCTGAAGACATCCCGCATCGCCGCATCTCGCCTGCCTTGGCAACGTCTGTCGGCAAAGCACACCTAATCCCGCGGGAGATCCCGCGCGAGCCACTGGGCAAAGATGTCGGCGATCGCTGCCAGCCGACGCCCCTCGAATTGCGGATCGTACCACGCGCCGCCGTAGCTCGACGGCGTCGCGGTCATCTGCGGGTGTCGCCCGAGGATCTGCCCCGTCTGCCCGATGAGCAACGCCTCGCCTTCCAGGTAATCGGTCTGGAAGTTGCCACCCGAGCCATGACGGGCGCCGCTGCCGACATAGGGCCGCAGCGACAGGCCGCTCACTACCACGACGAGGCGCGGTCCTCGCCCCCCGATCCGATCCGCGAACGTCCTGCGCAGGGCCTCGGTCAGGTCGGTGGCCAACGCCTCCGCCTGCAGACCCGCGCCCTTGTCGCGCAAGGGTCGCACGTCGACGCGGATATCGGAAAACCGGGCGGTCGCCGGAAAATCATCCGCCGCCGCGGAGCCCGCGGCGGCGAGGACGATCAACCCGGCGAGCCGGCCCCGAAAACGCGGGCGCATGCGCTCAGCCGCCGAACCGGACAGCCACGACCTCGTAGGACTTGCCTCCGCCCGGCGTCGTGACTTCGACAGTGTCCCCGACGCCCTTGCCGATCAGCGCCCGGGCGATCGGCGAGGTGATCGAGACGCGCCCCGCATGCACGTCGGCCTCGGGCTCTCCGACGATCTGGTAGGTCTTCTCCTCCTCCGTATCCTCGTCCACGAGCTTCACGGTGGCGCCGAACTTGATCTTGTCGCCGGACAGCTTCGCCACGTCGATGATCTCGGCACGCGCGATCATGCTCTCCAGCTCGATGACGCGCCCCTCGTTGTGGGACTGAGCTTCCTTGGCGGCGTGATATTCGGCGTTTTCCGACAGGTCTCCGTGCGCGCGGGCCTCAGCGATGGCCGCCACGATGCGCTGGCGCTCCACCTGCTGGCGGTGTTTCAGCTCCTCTTCGAGGGCTGCGAAACCACGCACCGTGATCGGAACCTTGTCTATCGTCATCGTCTCGCGCCACAATGAAGAGGCCCGGCCGAGAGTGTAGCACTCCCTCCGGGCCACGAGATTAAGTCAGCGGAACCCTGAGGCTCAGGCCGCAAAGTATTCCTGCAACGCGCGGACCTTGAGATCGCCTTCTAGATAGGCCTTGATCCCCTCGGCCGCAGCCATCGCGCCGGCTAGAGTGGTGTAATACGGCACCTTATGCAAGAGGGCGGCGCGCCGGAGCGACCGCGAATCCGAGAGTGCGCCTGCCCCCTCGGTGGTGTTCAGGACGAGCTGGATGCCGCCGTTCTTGATGGCGTCGACCACGTGCGGCCGCCCTTCGAGGACCTTGTTGATCCGCTCGGCCGGGACGCCGTTCTCCACGAGGAAGCGCTGCGTGCCGCCGGTCGCCAGGATTGAGAAGCCGAGATCGGACAGGAGCTTCATGGTCGGCAGGATGCGGACCTTGTCGGCGTCGCGTACCGACACGAACACAGCGCCGGCCTTGGGCACCTGCGTGCCCGAGCCGAGCTGGCTCTTCGCGAAGGCGACCCCGAAGCTCGTGTCCAGACCGATCACCTCGCCGGTGGAGCGCATCTCCGGCCCGAGCAGCACGTCGACGCCCGGGAACCGTGCGAAGGGGAACACGGCCTCCTTCACGGCGATGTGCGGCAGGGTCTTCGGCTTCAGGCCGAAGGTGGCCAGCGGCTCCCCCGCCATGACCCGGGCGGCGATCTTGGCGATCGGCTCACCGATCACCTTGGCGACGAACGGGACCGTGCGCGAGGCCCGGGGGTTCACCTCCAGGACGTAGATGGCCCCGTCCTTGATGGCGTATTGCACGTTCATCAGGCCGACGACGTTGAGCGCCAGCGCCATGGCCTTGGTCTGCCGTTCCAGCTCGGCCATGATCTCGGGAGAGAGCGAGCGCGGCGGCAGGGTGCAGGCCGAGTCGCCGGAATGGATGCCGGCCTCCTCGATGTGCTCCATGATGCCGGCGATGAACACGTCCTTGCCATCGCAGACCGCGTCGACATCGACCTCCACGGCGTCCGAGAGGTAGCGGTCGAACAGGAGCGGGTTCTTGCCCAGAACCGTGTTGATCTGCCCGGTCTTGTCGTTCGGGTAGCGGGCCTTGACCTCCGAGGGGATCAGGCTCGGCAGGGTGTCGAGCAGATAGTCGGCGAATTGGGTCTCGTCGCGGATGATCGCCATGGCGCGGCCACCGAGCACGTAGCTCGGGCGAACCACGAAGGGCAGGCCGAGATCGGCGGCGACCAGGCGTCCCTGCTCCACCGAATAGGCGATGCCGTTCTTGGGCTGCTTCATCCCCAGCTTGTCGAGGAGCCGCTTGAACTGGTCGCGGTCCTCGGCGAGGTCGATGGCGTCCGGCGAGGTGCCGAGGATCGGCACGCCGGCGGCCTCGAGCGCCCGGGCGAGCTTCAGCGGGGTCTGGCCGCCGAACTGTACGATGACGCCGTGCAGGGTGCCGGCCTGCCGCTCGGTCTCGATGATCTCCAGCACGTCCTCAGCGGTCAGCGGCTCGAAGTAGAGCCGGTCCGATGTGTCGTAGTCGGTCGAGACCGTCTCCGGATTACAATTGACCATGATGGTCTCGTAGCCGGCCTCCGACAGCGCGTAGCAGGCGTGGCAGCAGCAATAGTCGAACTCGATGCCCTGGCCGATCCGGTTCGGGCCGCCGCCCAGGATGATGATCTTGTTGGCCCCGGTCGGCTGCGCCTCGTCCACCACCGTGCCGGCGAAGGGCGCCACGTAGGTCGAGTACATGTAGGCGGTGGGCGACTTAAATTCGGCCGCGCAGGTGTCGATCCGCTTGAAGACCGGCCGCACCGCGAGCGCCCGGCGGGCGGCGCTGACCGCGGCGTCGTCGGTGCGGGCGAGCACGGCGAGGCGGGCGTCCGAGAAGCCGGCCGCCTTGAGCTGGCGGAAGGCGCCGGGCGTCGTCGGCAGGCCGTGGGCCTTGACCCGGTTCTCGAGGTCGATGATCGCCTGGAGCTGCTCCAGGAACCACGGGTCGATCTTGCAGGAGGCGTAGACCTGCTCGTGGCTGACGCCCAGCCGCAGGGCCTGCGCGACCTTCAGGAGCCGGTCCGGGGTCGGCGTGCCGATGGCCGCCTTGATTGCGTTGTGGTCGTCGCCCTTGCCGAGGCCCTCGATTTCGATGTCGTCCAAGCCGGTCAGCCCCGTCTCCAGGGAGCGCAGGGCCTTCTGGAGGGATTCCGCGAAGCAGCGGCCGATCGCCATGGCCTCGCCCACCGACTTCATGGCGGTGGTCAGCGTCGGTTCGGCGCCCGGGAACTTTTCGAAGGCGAAACGCGGAATCTTTGTGACCACGTAGTCGATCGTCGGCTCGAACGAGGCCGGGGTCGCGCCGCCGGTGATGTCGTTGGCGATCTCGTCGAGGGTGTAGCCGACCGCGAGCTTGGCCGCGACCTTGGCGATCGGGAAGCCGGTGGCCTTGGAGGCGAGTGCCGAGGAGCGCGACACGCGCGGGTTCATCTCGATCACGATCATCCGCCCGTTCTCGGGGTTGATCGCGAATTGCACATTCGAGCCGCCGGTCTCGACGCCGATCTCGCGCAGCACCGCCAGGGAGGCGTCGCGCATCACCTGGTATTCCTTGTCGGTGAGCGTCAACGCGGGCGCCACGGTGATCGAATCACCGGTATGCACACCCATCGGATCGATGTTCTCGATGGAGCAGACGATGATGCAGTTGTCGTTCCGATCCCGGACGACCTCCATCTCGTACTCCTTCCAGCCGAGCACGCTCTCCTCGATCAGCACCTCGTTGGTCGGCGAGGCATCGATGCCACGCTCGACGATGTCGAGGAATTCCTCACGGTTGTAGGCGATGCCGCCGCCGGTGCCGCCCATGGTGAAGGACGGGCGGATGATCGCCGGCAACCCGACCTCGGCCAGCGCCATCAGGGCCTGGCCGATGGCGTGCTCGCCGTAGCGCTTGCGCCGGTCGGTCTCACCGACCGCCCAGGTCTTCTCGAAGGCGGTCAGCGCCGCCTGGCGCGCCGCGGGATCGGTGTCGGCGGCCTCGATGCGGGCGATCTCGGCAAGATACTTCTCCCGGTCCGCCTTCTTGGCCGCGGAGGCGTTGGCGAGCGCCGATTTCGGGGTGTCGAGCCCGATCTTGGTCATGGCGTCGCGGAACAGGTGCCGGTCCTCGGCCTTGTCGATGGCCTCGGCGGTGGCGCCGATCATCTGGACGCCGTACTTGGCCAGCACGCCCATCTTCTGGAGCGACAGCGCGCAGTTCAGCGCGGTCTGGCCGCCCATCGTCGGCAGGATCGCGTCGGGGCGCTCCTTCTCGATGATCTTGGCGACGATCTCCGGGGTGATCGGCTCGACATAGGTCGCGTCCGCCATGTCCGGGTCGGTCATGATGGTCGCGGGGTTCGAGTTTACCAGGACGATCCGGTAGCCCTCTTCCCGCAGCGCCTTGCAGGCCTGGGTCCCGGAATAGTCGAACTCGCAGGCCTGCCCGATGATGATCGGCCCCGCACCGATGATCAGGATCGAGGAGATGTCGGTGCGCTTGGGCATCTGCGGCCTTGTCAGGCCATGCGTATCCGATCAGGCACGGCCGGTCTCGGCCCTGCTTTCGGACGCGCGTGGCGGGATTGTCGTTGAGCGCCGCGTTTACACGGGCCTCGGGCGCTTTGAAAGACCGGGGTCGGCCTGCGCGTTCCCCGGCGCCGCAGCCCGCGGATCGCTTGGTCAGCCCAGACTCGAACAATTCTCAAGTCTTTGAGTCCGCGCGCACCGTATTGCCGAGTCTTTTCCGGATCCATAAAGGTCGACCGATCGACGGTCCCGTCGATTCAAACGAGACCCATTCGAGATAGACGATGATCAGGGAAACGGTCAGCGCCGCGGTGCTTGCGTTCGCCGCAGCGACAGCGGCTCACGCTACGGAAGTCTCCATCAAGACGCTCAACAGCGGCCCGGGCGGGATGATGGTCTTCGATCCGGCCTTCGTGAAGATTCAGTCCGGCGACACGGTTCGGTTCGTGCCGGCCGACAAGGGACACAACGCCGAACTCATCAAGGGCATGGCGCCCGAGGGCGCGCCGACCTTCAAGACCGTGGTCGGCAAGGAGGAGACCGTGACCTTCAAAAAGCCCGGCCTCTACGGCTTCAAGTGCTCGCCGCACTACATCATGGGCATGGTCGGGCTGATCGAGGTCGGCGACAGGCCGGAGAACCTGGAGACCGCCAAGGCGGTGCAGCACGGCAAGCTCGCTGCCAAGCGCTTCGAGCCCCTGTTCGAGCAGGTGCGGTAGCGGTGCCGGGGGTGGCGCAGGCCACCCCTCCTCAGAAGCCGGCGTAGAGCGCAGCCAACGCCCGGTCGATGGAGAGATAGAAGATCCCGAAGGCGACCACGGCGGCGGCGGCGAATTCCAGGGCGACGTTGGGGAGCGTCTGCGCCCGGCGCAGGGCCTCGCGGCCGAAATACACGGAGACCCAGGCGAGGGCGAGGACGGCCGGCAGGGCGAACAGGTACGACACCGTGCTCTCGACGCGGTCGAGGCCGCCGGTCGGGTCGATCAGCGCCCGGATGTTGCGCACCCAGGGGGCGTAGACGGCGGCGTAGAGGGCCGTCAGCCACGACAGGCCGACCGCGATACCGAGATGGACCGTGAAGGTGCGGTGCAGGCGGGAGAAATCGTCGCGTGCCTCGTCGATGGTCATCCGGCATTCCCCTGCGACGGAGCCGGCCGGCGCGGATGCGCCGCCGCTCTCTGGCCGTCGTGGGTGTTCTTAAGCCGGCGGATTCGGCGGATTTTATGGCCCGGGCGCGGCCCGATTGGGATCGCGCCCGGGATCCGGTCAGGCGGGCTTCACCGTCTCGGGCTCGCCCGCGCGCATCAGCGTGACGAAGCGCTCGAACAGGTAGTGGCTGTCGCGCGGGCCGGGCGAGGCCTCCGGGTGATGCTGCACCGAGAAGGCCGGACGGTCGGTCAGCGTCAGCCCGCAATTCGATCCGTCGAACAGCGAGACGTGGGTCTCCACGGCGGTCGCCGGCAGGCTCGCCGGGTCGACCGCGAAGCCGTGGTTCATCGAGACGATCTCGACCTTGCCGGTGGTCTTGTCCTTCACCGGATGGTTCGCGCCGTGGTGACCCTGGCCCATCTTCACGGTCCGGCCGCCGAGCGCGAGGCCCATGAGCTGGTGCCCAAGGCAGATCCCGAAGGTCGGCACCTTCGCGTCGAGCAGGTTGCGGATCACCGGCACCGCGTAGGCGCCGGTCGCCGCCGGATCGCCGGGGCCATTCGACAGGAACACGCCGTCCGGTTTCATCGCCAGGATTGCCTCTGCGCTGGTGGTGGCCGGCACCACGGTGACGTCGCAGCCGGCCTCGGCCAGCAGCCGCAGGATGTTGCGCTTCACCCCGTAGTCGATGGCCACGACCTTCAGGCCCTGGCCCGGCGCGCGCGTGCCGTAGCCGTTGCCCAGCGCCCACACGGTCTCCGACCATTCCGAGGCTGCGCGGCTCGTCACCGGCGGCACGAGGTCGAGCCCTTCCATCGGCGCCAGCGCCGCCGCCCGGGCCTTCAGGGCCTCCCGGTCGAACCGGCCCTCCGGATCGTTGGCGATCACGGCGTTGGGCATGCCCCGGTCGCGGATGCGAGCGGTGAGCGCCCGCGTATCGACCCCGGTGATGCCCACGATGCCGCGGGCCTTGAGCCAGCCATCGAGATGCGACGACGAGCGCCAGCTCGACGGCTTCGTCACGGCCGAGGCGATGACCGTGCCGCGCACGCCGGAGGCCGGCGCCGCTTCGAGGCTCTCCAGATCCTCGTCGTTGGTGCCGACATTCCCGATATGGGGGAAGGTGAAGGTGACGATCTGCCCGGCATAGGACGGATCGGTCAGGATCTCCTGGTAGCCGGTCATCGCCGTGTTGAAGCAGACCTCGCCGTCCGCGATCCCGGTCTGCCCGATGCCGAAGCCTTCGAGAACGGTCCCGTCGGCGAGGACCAGCAGAGCCGTGGCGACGGGCTCCGACCAGGGCTCGGGGGCCCGGGGCCCGGGGGCATGCGCGGCGGAGTCTTGCGGCATGGGCTGAGTCTCGCTTATGTCCGACCGAAGGCGGGCGCCGCAACGCGGCGCTCTCGGCTTGCGGCATGATCGTGTGCGGCGCTCTTAGCGAGCGGCCCGCGATGGGGTCAATGTGGCCCTGCGGCCCGCAGGGCTCAACACCGACGAGCCGAAAGACCCGCAATCCGCAGGCCAGCCCGCCGTTTTTCCGTTGGAAGGTTCCTCGACATGCTGCGCGCCCGCTTCACCACCGAGATGAAGGAGGCCATGAAGGCCGGCGACAAGGGCAAGCTCGCCACCGTGCGGATGATCCAGGCCGCCCTCAAGGACCGGGACATCGAGGCCCGCGGCAACGGCAAGGATCCGATCGCCGACGAGGAGATCCTGTCGCTCCTCCAGAAGATGATCAAGCAGCGCACCGAATCGGCCGCCGTCTACGAGCAGGGCGGCCGCCCGGAACTCGCCGCCAACGAGCGTGCCGAGATCGGAATCATCGAGAGCTTCCTGCCCAAGCAGATGGACGAGACCGAGATGAAGGCGGCCGTCGAGGCGGCGATCCTGGAGACCGGCGCCGCCGGCCCGAAGGACATGGGCCGGGTGATCGGCGCCCTGAAGGGCACCTTCGCGGGGCGGATGGATTTCGGCAAGGCGAGCGGCCTGGTGAAGGACGCGCTCGCCGCGAAGGGCTGACGAGCGATCAGCGCTCGCGAGCCGTCCGCGCCCTGACGTAGCTGCGCAGGACCGCGTTGATTCGGCTCTGATAGCCGGTGCCCGCGTGCTTGAAGTAGGCGAGTACGTCGGCATCCAGGCGGATCGAGACCGGTACCTTGCGCGGTGGCAGCACCGCCTCGGCACGCGACCAGTCGATGTCGAGGGGCGCGGCATCGGGATCGCCCGCGACCGCTTCCGCGATCTCCGAATCGCGCATCGAGCCGATCCTGTTCAGATCGGTCGATCCGCGCGCACCCTCACGCTCCGAAGCGCGTCGTGTAGGCTTGTCTCTCATTGCGCCTCGCCGCTCGCGCGGAGATGATCCGGATGATGCCAGCCCGATCGGTCCAGACCACGGCGATCACGCACTGCGCGAGCCGACCAAGGCTGACCTTCCGGACTTCGCCATTCCTGATCGTCTGTACGGTCAGGTGGGGATGATCGAAGACGCCGATCGCGTCCCGGAAATCGATACCGTGCTTCTCGAGATTGAGCGTCCGCTTGCGCTCATCCCATTCGAAGCCAACCACCGGCATGTCATAGTCCGGAATCAGGGCTGTGTCGATACAAACGTATATACAGGATCGGCGATCGCATCGCACCGGACTCGCAGCCGTGGAAGCTTGCAGGGCCGGTCAGAGCGCATTCTCCACGCTATCCCCACCCGACATCACTCCGTCCGTGGGGCGGGACTCAACCCCCTTCGCTACGCTAGGATACGCGGTCCCGAAGCCGACCCCAGGTCCCGTGCGCTATCCGTCCCACATCCTGGAAGAGATCCGTGCCCGGCTGCCGGCCTCCTCGGTGGTGGGGCGGCGGGTTCAGCTCAAGAAGGCCGGCCGGGAATGGCGCGGCCTGTCGCCGTTCAACGCCGAGAAGACCCCGTCCTTCTACGTGAACGACCAGAAGCAGTTCTATCACTGCTTCTCGTCCTCGAAGCACGGGGACATTTTCACCTTCCTGATGGAGACGGAGGGCCTGAGCTTCCCGGAGGCCGTCGAGCGGCTGGCCGGGGAGGCGGGCGTCAGCCTGCCCGCGCCGACCGAGGACAACCGCGCCGCGGAGACCAAGCGCGCCGGGGCCATCGAGGTGATGGAGATGGCTGCCCGCTGGTTCGAGGAGCGGCTGCTCTCGAACCAGGGCAGCGAGGCCCGCGCCTATCTCGAACGGCGCGCCCTCGGGCGCGAAACCCAGCAGGCCTTCCGCCTGGGCTACGCGCCGAACGACCGCTATGCCCTGCGCGATCATCTGGCCGGGCAGGGTGTCGACAAGACGCTGATGATCGAGATGGGGCTTCTGGCGACCGGGGAGGGCGTCTCGGTCCCGTACGATTATTTCCGCGATCGGGTGATGTTCCCGATCACCGACACGCGCGGCCGGGTCGTGGCCTTCGGCGGCCGGGCGCTGTCGAAGGACGTGCGCGCCAAGTACCTGAACTCCCCCGAGACGCCGCTCTTCCACAAGGGCCGGACGCTCTACAACCTCCACGGCGCCCGGAAGGCCGCGCACGAGCGCAGCTCGATCATCGCGGTCGAGGGCTACGTCGACGTCATCGCCATGACGCTCGCCGGCCACCCCGAGACGGTGGCGCCGCTTGGCACCGCACTCACCGAGGATCAACTCGCCCTGCTCTGGCGTCATGCCGACGAGCCGATCCTGTGCTTCGACGGCGACAAGGCCGGCCAGCGTGCGGCCTTCCGGGCCCTCGACATCGCGCTGCCGCTCCTCGAACCGGGCCGCTCGCTCCGGATCGCCCTGCTGCCCGGCGGACAGGACCCGGACGACCTGCTGCGCTCCGGCGGGCCGGGGGCGATCGACCAGGTGCTGAAGGCGGCACTGCCCCTGTCCGAGCTGCTCTGGCGGCGCGCCCTGGAATCCGGACCCGTCGACACGCCCGAGCGCCGGGCCGGGCTGACCCAGACCTTGCGCGCGACCGTCGCGGCCATCCGCGACGAGACCGTGCGGCGCTACTACCGCGACGACATCGAGGAGCGGCTTCGCGGCCTGTCGCCCCGCGGGGCGCGGGTCGCCGCGGGACCGGGTGCCCGCGGCCGTACGCGGTTCGTACGGCCCGGCGAACCGGTCTCGCCGCGCATCACCAGCAGCCCGAGCGCGTCGATGACGGCCTCGGCGGGGTTCACCGGCGCCGCTTCGGTCCGGGAGGCGGTGATCGTCGGCACGCTGCTGGCGCATCCCGAGATGATCGGGGAATTCGGCGAGGCGATCGGCGATCTGGACTTTGAGGACCCGGATGCGCGGGCCCTGCTGTCGGTTCTCCTGGACTGCGCGGCCGAGGGCGAACGCACCGATCCGAACGTGTTGCAGAGCCGCATCACCCGCGCCGGGCTGAACGCAGGTGCAGAGAGGATCCTGGCGCTTGCGCGCTCGCGGGACCGCTCGACGCTGGCTCCGCACGCGGATCCCGCACACCGTATGGATGCCCTTCGGCAAGCCATGATCTTGCACCAGCAGGCAGGCGCGCTACATACCGAACTTCGCGAAGCACGGCAGGCGTTTGAGAACGATCCGACCGATGCCGGGTGGGCATGGCTCTGCGAAGTGAAGGCGAGGCTGGAAACCGTCATCGCCGCCGAGGCTGAGGCCGACTTGCCGGTGTCGGGTGACTCGACGGCCGCGTGACGGCTGTGTCATGGCGGAGGCGGCGGCAGGGAGCGGCTCGCCATAGTTAACAATCGGTCAAGCCTCAGGCTTGCATACGGAAACCGACGCAGGCGACCGGAGCGATTCGGCGCCGTTCTCTTACAGCGGCGCCGACGGCGTAGACCGGCCCAGCCAGGGCCTCCGCAACGCGCCACGTGCGAAACAATAGGCTGAACATGGCGACGAAGGCAACGGAACGGGACGAGACGGACGCTGCCCCTGAGCAGCAGACCGACGGGCCGCTCCTCGACCTGACGGATGCTTCGGTCAAGCGGATGGTCAAGCTCGCCAAGAAGCGCGGCTACGTGACCTACGAGGAGGTCAACGAGGTCCTGCCCGAGGGCCAGTCCGACCCGGATCAGCTCGAGGACGTGCTGTCGCAGCTGTCCGAGATGGGCATCAACGTGGTCGAGGCCGAGGAGACCGACGAGGCCGCCGGCGAGAAGCCCGCCGAGAGCGACGAGGAGGAGCCCGAAGGCGGCGAAGTCGCCGAGGTCGCCCCGGCGCGCGCGGTCACGGTTGCGACCACCACCAAGGAGCCCACCGACCGCACCGACGATCCGGTGCGGATGTACCTGCGCGAGATGGGCTCCGTGGAGCTGCTCTCCCGCGAGGGCGAGATCGCCATCGCCAAGCGCATCGAGGCTGGCCGCGAGGCGATGATCGCGGGCCTCTGCGAGAGCCCGCTGACCTTCCAGGCGATCATCATCTGGCGGGACGAGCTCGTGGAGGGCAAGGTCCTCCTGCGCGACATCATCGATCTGGAGGCGACCTATGCCGGTCCGGACGGCAAGAACGCGCCGCAGATCGCCGAGGGCGAGGACGCCGCCGAGGACGGCGAGCCGCCGGCCCCGCCGGAGGGCGGCGACGACGAGGACGACCTGGAGAACAACGTCTCGCTCGCCGCGATGGAAGCCGAGATCAAGCCGCGGGTCCTCGAGACCTTCGATGCGATCGCCGCGAATTACCGCAAGCTGCGCAAGTCCCAGACCGAGGGCACCGAGCGCAAGGCCGCGGGCGAGAAGAACACCCCGGCCCAGAACCAGAAGCAGGCCGAGCTGAAGGACATCGTCGTCGCCGACGTGAAGTCCCTGTCGCTGAACAACAACCGCATCGAGGCGCTAGTCGGGCAGCTCTACTCAATCAACAAGCAGCTAATCGGCCACGAGGGCCGCCTGATGCGCTTCGCCGAGAGCCACGGCGTGGCCCGCGACGAGTTCCTGCGTCACTACCAGGGCTACGAACTCGATCCGAACTGGATGGAGCGCGTCGGCACGCTGGGCGGCAAGGGCTGGAAGAACCTGGTCGAGAAGGGCTCGCGGCAGGTCACCGACCTGCGCGCCCAGATCCTCGACCTCGCCTCCGAGACCGGGTTGGAGATCGGCGAGTACCGCCGCATCGTCAACATGGTCCAGAAGGGCGAGCGCGAGGCCCGGCAGGCCAAGAAGGAGATGATCGAGGCGAACCTGCGCCTCGTGATCTCGATCGCCAAGAAGTACACGAACCGCGGCCTGCAGTTCCTGGACTTGATCCAGGAGGGCAACATCGGCTTGATGAAGGCCGTGGACAAGTTCGAGTACCGGCGCGGCTACAAGTTCTCGACCTACGCCACGTGGTGGATCCGGCAGGCGATCACCCGCTCGATCGCCGATCAGGCGCGCACGATCCGCATCCCGGTGCACATGATCGAGACGATCAACAAGATCGTCCGCACCTCGCGCCAGATGCTCCACGAGATCGGCCGCGAACCGACGCCTGAGGAACTGGCCGAAAAATTGGCCATGCCCTTGGAGAAGGTGCGAAAAGTCCTGAAGATCGCCAAGGAGCCGATCTCCCTCGAAACGCCGATCGGCGACGAGGAGGACAGCCATCTGGGTGACTTCATCGAGGACAAGAACGTCGTCCTGCCGATCGACGCGGCGATCCAGTCGAACCTGCGCGAGACGACGACGCGGGTTCTGGCCTCGCTCACGCCGCGCGAGGAGCGGGTGCTGCGCATGCGCTTCGGCATCGGCATGAACACCGACCACACCCTCGAGGAGGTCGGCCAGCAATTCTCGGTGACCCGCGAGCGCATCCGACAGATCGAGGCGAAGGCCCTGCGCAAGCTGAAGCACCCGTCGCGCAGCCGGAAGCTGAGGAGCTTCCTGGACAATTGAGCCCCCGCCGCGGCCGCTGCCGCGGCGCTTTCCCGTCGTCCGCGCCGTCACGACGCCGCGCGGCATTCAACCTGGCGCCATGCTCGAACGCCGCCCGCCAACGCCCGGAGTGCCGACGGCCTTCGCGGACGGCACCGAGGCCGACGATGTCCCGTTCGGGGCCATCCAACCCTCCGTGGGCATCCGCGACTGGTTGCTGGGCGAAGGCGCGCGTCTTCAGAACGCCGATGACATGCTGTCCGGTCTAGCCGAGCGGCTGATCGCCATCGGCGTGCCGGTGGACCGGGCGTCCACGGCCATCGACACCCTGCACTCGGAATATGCCGGCATCGGCCGGATCTGGACCCGGGATGGCGGCACCACGGTTCGATTGTTCCCGCACGGTGCCCGCTCGACCGATGCGTACCTCAACAGCCCGTTCCACACCGTTCACGAGACCGGCGAGTGGCTGATCCTGGACCTCAGCGAGACGTCCGACGACGCCTACGCGATCGTCCCGGACCTGAAGGCCGAAGGCTACATCCACTACGTCGTGGCCCCGCTGTTCTTCACCAACGGCACCAAGAACGGCATCACCTTCGCGACCCGCTCGCCGGAGGGGTTCGGGGCCGACGACATCGCGATCCTGCGCTTCGTCATGCCGGCGCTGGCCGCCGTCATGGAGATGCGCGTCCTCAACAAACAGCTCGACCACGTGCTGCGGCTCTATGTCGGCGACGAGCCGCACCGGGCGATCCTCGCGGGCGACATCCGCCGCGGTCAGGTCACGCGGATCCGCTCGGCGATCCTGTTTGCCGACATGCGCGACTACACCCGGACCTCCGCCGACATGAGCCCCGAGGAGGTGGTGGGCCTGCTCAACGTGTTCTTCGACTGCCTGGTGCCACCGATCGAGCGCGAGGGCGGCGAGGTGCTGAAATATCTCGGCGACGGACTGCTGGCGATCTTCCGTGAGTCGGGCGACGATCTCGGGGGCGCCGCCAAGGGCGCGTTGACGGCGGCGCAGCACGCCCTGGCGGCCTTGGACGAGGCCAACGCCCTGCGCCAATTCCCGGTGCCGGTGGCCGCCGGGATCGCCCTGCATCACGGCGAGGCGGCCTACGGCAATGTCGGCTCGGGCTCCCGGCTCGACTTCACCGTGATCGGCCGGGACGTGAACCTGGCCAGCCGCCTCGCACAGCTCAACCGCATCCTCGGCGAGCCGCTGCTGATGTCGAAACCGTTCGTGGATTTCCTCTGGGGCGACCCGATCCCGCTGGGCGAGCACGTGCTCGACGGATTTCGGGAGCCGATGGCCGTGTTCAAGCCGAAATTCCTGCGCCCGCGCAAACCGGTTTGAGGCCGCGCCGCGACGGGTTCGTCCGCGGCAGCAGAGCGGCGGTTTCGTGCGGGACTTCGGAACCGTGGGCACAGCACCCCCGAGCTCCAACGCCGTCAGAATTGCCAAGCCGGAGCGAACTCGGCGCTGTAGGCCGATTGCCGGCAGCCCCAGACGGGATCGATCATCCTCGCGAGCGCGCGCCGTGCCAGGGCACAGGAGCGCGCCAAGACGTCGTTCGGAACGTTCGGCTTTTTCAATACCTCGAGACAGGCATGAAGGCTTATGTTATATTGGCCGACATGATAGGCGTTGGCTGAATATTCCTCCAGCATTCCATATTCATAGACCCAGGGATTCAGCGATATGCCTTCGCTCGGCAATGTCAGGGCAATGCCCGCCTCGGCATAGCGGAACCCCTCCGGAAATCTGTCCTTACTCCGGCAATACCGGCTGGCCCCGTGGCGCGCTTCTGCCCGCGCCGGGCGGACCACGATCGCCCGATCGTACAGATGCAACACCGTGTCTTCGGGCTCATCGACGCGTTCCGCGTTGACGGCAGCCATCAGCAGGCTGAAATAGACTTCTTCATCCCATCGACATAGCTTAGCGCTCTTCACAAAACAATCAAGCGCGTTACGGTAGTCCTTCGCTGCATCGTATGTACTGCCCAGATACATCGTGTACCGCGCGACCATGAACGGGTCTTTCTCGACCGCCAGCGCCTGTTCCAGGACGGCGATGTCGCGGGCATCCGCGGTCGTGTCGTGATGGCGTGCCCCGTCTTCGCCCCGGCGCATCGCGAGGGGGAGGATCGGCGTCTCCGGATCCCCAGGGCATTCGAGAAACTCGTGCAGAACGCCGCGATAACGCCAGTTTTTCTTGCTGCTGACCAGTTGTTTACGCCAGTAGCGCGTATGGGTGTCGACGATCTCGAACCTGTATCCTGCCTCATGAAGCTTCGGCATGACGAAGTCCGGAGGGATGATCAGCTCGTCATCGGCGTCGATGATGAGCGCGTACTGCGCGTGCGGACGGGCGAGCTTCAGGGCCTCGTTCCAATTGAACGCGAAATCGACCCAGGGCCGCTCGACGAGCCTGCCGGGCATGTCCGCCATCGCGGCGCGGATGACATCCTGCGTCCCATCCGTCGATCCGGTGTCGACGATGACCCAGTGATCAATGATCGGGCGGACGGAATCGAGGCACCGCCGGATGACATGCGCCTCGTCCTTGACGATCATCGACAAGCAGACGGTCTGACCGGATCTTTTCACGCCAGCATCGCCTAAACATACGTGCGTGCGTCGCACGCACGAACCTGTCAACTCATAGCTCAGCTCGCCGCGCGTCACAAATCAGAGAGTTTATTTTGCTATTGGATGCATAATAGTTCAGCGATTATCATACGTTATTGGCAAATAATACTGCGTGAAAGATGATTATCGATCGATAGCGATCACGATACAGAAAAGTTTCATAAACCAGGCCCGCCCATGACGGACACGGTTCCCGGCCGGCACGGTCGGAGAGGATCCGCCTGCCGCATTCCCTGTAACGCGAACGCCCCCCCCCCTCTTCCCGAGGCGGCGAACCGGCGTTTTGGGAGGAGGGCATTGGTCCCCGCGGCCAACACGCCCGACAGGCTTCCCGCCCAGCGCTTCGTGCGGTGACGAGGCGCACGCAGACATGGCCCCACCGGCTGGCCCGCCCCGGGCGAAGCCCCGGCGCGGTCAGCCCCGCAGCGTCATCGTGGCGCCGGCGACGCTGAAATCGCGCAGGCGGCGTAGGAACGACATGCCCAGCAGGCTGGTGCTGAGGCGGCCGCGCGGGATCACCACCGCCTCCACGTCGCGCACCGTGATCGAGCCGATCTGCATCACCGCAATCCGGATCGGCGCGACCCGGACGGCTCCGTTCGCGGTGTTCCAGACACGGGTGAAGTCGGTGGGACCGACCCGGATCCCGATCCGCGCGGCATCCTCCTCGGAGAAGGCGCAGGCGCTCGCACCGGTATCCACCATCATCGGCAGCGTGCGGCCGTCCAGCAGGACGGTGACGAGGAAATGGCCGTTGCGACCGGCCTGCAGGGCCACGCCCGCGGGCGCTCCGGCGTCGGGTGCCGGTTCGACCGCCGGGGCGATGATATGGGCGACCGGCTCTGTCCGGGACCGCTCACGCAGCTTCTGGACGGCGGTGGCGGCCAGGAAGCCGAACGTACAGACGAGCAGGATGGTGCGCACGCAAGTCCGTTTCTGTGCGTCGGTGCCGGCGCCCGGGACGCGAGCCGAGATCGGGCCGATGAGACCTCGAACCCATGAAGGGATCGTGCGCGCGGGCTGCGGCAGTGGCCGGGGGAAGGCCGATTCCGTTCGGCTTGGTGTCCGATCGGTGACCGCGATCCACGATTGTCGCCGGCCCGGACGGAGCTGGCCCGGCAGCGGGGTTGACCGGCGCGGGCCGTAGCGCCACATCTGCATCTGTTCCAGGGAGATCCCCGGCAAGGGGCTGAGAAACCGCTGGCACGTCCGTCAGGACTTGCGGCGCGGAAATCCTTCGAACCTGATCCGGCTCATACCGGCGTAGGGATTGGACCGCGGCCGCCCGTAAGGCCGGCCACAGCTTCTCACCGAAGCACAGGGCCCATTCTCCGCGACGTCACCCTGTGGAGAGATGCGTGTCCCTGGACCGCCCCCCGTCACCGATCGGACGCCGCCGTGGCGCGGCCAGCCCCTCAGAGCGGGCCGGCCTGCCCGTTCGCGCCGACATCGCAATCGTCGGCGGCGGCCTGATCGGCCTGTCGATCGCCTGGCGGCTGGCCCGTGCGGGCCGGTCCGTGGTGGTGCTGGAGCGCGAGACGATCGGCGCCGGGGCTAGTCTCGCGGCCACCGGCATGCTGGCACCGGCGGCCGAGCACGAGCCAGGCTCCGATCCGCTGCTGCCGCTCGCCCTCGACTCGCTCCGGCGTTGGCCGGGGTTTCGCGACGCGCTGGAGGCCGAGTCGGGTCAGGCGATCGATTACCGGCCGGATGGAACCCTGGTGCTGGCCGTCGGGCGCGACGAGGTCGAGCGCCTGCGCTTCCGCCACGATCTGCAGCGCCGGTCCGGCCTCGACGCGACGTGGCTGCCCGGCAGCGAGGTCCGGCGCCTGGAGCCGGGCCTGCGCCCCTCCGTCACCGCCGGCCTTCACTGCCCGCTGGATCATCAGGTCGATCCGTGCCGTGTCATGGCGGCCCTGGCGGAGGCCTGTCGGCGGGCCGGGGTCGTCGTGGTCGAGCACGCACCCGTGACCGCCCTGGACTGGTCGGGGGGCCGCGTCACGGGCCTGCGCGTCGGCGAGGACGGCGTCGCGGCCGGAACCGTGATCCTGGCATCCGGCGCCTGGAGCGGTGAGGGCGGGTTGCTCCCGCCGACGCTCACGCTGCCGGTGCGCCCGCTCAAGGGCCAATCCCTGGCCCTGCGCACCACCGCGCGCACGGGCACCCTCGGCCGAATGGTCTGGACCGAGCAGGTCCACATGGCCCCGAAGAGCGACGGCCAGCTCATCGTCGGCGCCACCGTGGAGGATTGCGGCTTCCGTCCGGGCGTGACCGCCGGCGGCCTCTACGCACTGCTCGAAGGCGCCCGCCGGGTGCTGCCCGGGATCGAGGAGATGGAGGTCGAGGCCGTGTGGAGCGGCTACCGTCCCACCTCCGACGACGACGCACCGATCATCGATACGCTGGCACCGGGTCTGGTCGTCGCCACGGGGCACCACCGCAACGGCTACCTGCTCGCCCCCGTCACCGCCGATGCCGTGGCCGAACTGGTCATGGGCGGCGCCCTGCCGGAGGTCGCCCGCCCGTTCACCCGGGCGCGGTTCGCGCAGCCGGAGCCCAAGAGGGCGTCGGCATGAGGCTGTTCGTCAACGGCGAGCCGCGCGACTGCGCAGCCGAGACCATCGACGGCCTGTTCCGCGTCGAGGCGGAGGAGACCGGCATGGAGAGTCCGCAGGGCATCGCCATCGCGCTGAACGGCCGCGTCGTGCGCCGCCGGGATTGGGGCGAGACCCCGGTCGCCGAGGGTGACCGCGTCGAGATCGTCCGCGCCATGCAGGGAGGTTGAGCATGGACCCCACCGTCACGCCGCTGCGCCCCGGGACCGGGGCGGATGGTTTCACCGTGGCCGGGGTGGCTCTGTCCTCCCGGCTGTTCATCGGCACCGCCGGGTATCCGACCCAGGCGATCATGCGCGACGCCGTCGCGGCGAGTGGCGCCGAGGTGGTGACCGCCTCGATCCGCCGGGTCTCGCTCCAGGGCCACGGCTCCGACACGGTGACCATCCTGAAGGGCAAGCGCTTCCTGCCGAACACCGCCGGCTGCGAGACCGCCCGCGATGCGATCATGACCGCCGAACTCGCCCGCGAGGCCCTCGACACCAACTGGATCAAGATCGAGGTGATCGGCGACCGCGAGACCCTCTACCCGGACGTGACCGAGCTGATCGAGGCCTGTCGCCACCTCGTCGATGACGGCTTCGTGGTCCTGCCCTACTGCAACGACGACCCGATCGTCTGCCAGCGCCTGGAGGATCTCGGCTGCGCCGCGATCATGCCCATGGGGTCGCTGATCGGCTCCGGGATGGGAGTGGCCAACCCGGCAAATCTCGAACTGATCTGCCGCCGGGCCAAGGTGCCGGTGGTGGTCGATGCCGGGATCGGGACCGCCTCGGACGCGGTGATCGCCATGGAGCTCGGCGCCTCCGCCTGCCTGATCAACACCGCCATCGCGAAGGCCGACGATCCGGTCCGCATGGCCCGCGCCATGGGCCGGGCGGTCGAGGCGGGGCGCGACGCGCATCTGGCCGGGCGGATCCCCCGCCGGGGCCGGGCCGAGCCGTCGAGCCCGCAGCTCGGCCTCGTCGGCTCGTGAGGATGCTGCCGTCGCCGCTGCTCGCGGTGACGGACCGGCACGGGCATCCACGGCCCCTCGCCGAGACCGTGCGGGCGATCCTCGATGGCGGCGCCCGCTGGATCTGGTTTCGCGACCGCGATCTGGAACCGGACGCGCGCCGCCGCCTCGGCGCGGCCGTGGCCGAAGCTGTCCGGGCCCGGGGCGGGGTCCTGACGGTGGGCGGCGACGTCGCCCTGGCGCGCGCCCTCGGCGCCGACGGGGTGCATCTGGGCGGCGGTTCGGGTCCGGAGGCGATCGCGGCGGCCCGGTCCGCCCTGGGGGCGGCGGCGCTGATCGGCGTGTCGGCCCACGCGTTTCAGGAGGCCGTGCGGGCCGCGGCGGCCGGCGCCGATTACGTGACGCTGAGCCCGATCTATCCGACCGCGAGCAAACCGGGCTACGGACCGGCGCTCGGTCCGGACGGTCTCGCGGCGGCGCGGGCCGCCGGCCTTCCGCTGGTGGCGCTCGGCGGGATCGGCCTCGACCAGATCGCGGCCTGCCGCGCGGCGGGCGCGGCAGCGATCGCCATCATGGGCGGATTGATGCAGGCCGACGATCCGTCGGACGCCGCGCGGGACCGGCTGAAAGCCTGGAACGCGGCGCCATGCGCGCGCACGTGATCGGTCTAGCGTCTACGCGCCGCTGATCCGAGCCGGCTATCCGCCTGACCAGCCGAGCCGTCCGAACGGGGTCTCATCGAGGGACCCGTCCGAGATCTACTTCTCAGACGGCCCATAGGGCGGCCGCGGAATCGCCCGGTGCGCGGCCCGCAACGCCGCCGACCAGCGCTCGCGCAGGTCGTGGAAATAGCCCTCGCCGGCCTCGATCCGGTGGTTCACCTCGAGCGTCGGCGCGTTCCGGCGGGCGACCGCGATATCGATCGGCAGGCCGACGCCGAGATTCGACCGCATGGTCGAATCCATCGAGACCAGGCTGACCTTCAGGGCGTCGTACAAATCGGTCCGGTAGGTCACCGCCCGGTCGAGGATCGGCTTGCCGTATTTGTGTTCGCCGATCTGGAGGAACGGGGCGTCCGTGCTGCACTCGATGAAGTTGCCGGCCGAGTAGATGAGATACAGCCGCATGTCGCCGGTGCCGATCTGTCCGCCGAACAGCAGCGAGATCGAGAACCGGATGTTGGCCGCCTCGAACCCATCCTTCTCGATCGACCGCACCCGGCGGATGGCACGGCCGATGAGCTGCGCCGCCTGGAACATGGTCGGCGCCTCAACGAGCTTCTGCGCCGGCTCCTCCCCCTCACCGGGCACGCCCTCCTGAAGCAGGCTCAGCACCGATTGGGTGATCGACAGATTGCCCGCCGAGGCCAGCATCATCACCCGCTCGCCCGGCACGTTGAAGTGGTGCAGCTTCCGGTAGGTCGAGATGTCGTCGAGCCCCGCGTTGGTGCGGGTGTCGGCCACCATCACCAGCCCTTCTTCGACCAGGACACCGACACAGTACGTCATCGTCTTCGGGCTTTCATGCGATGGGACCGCCGTCGCGGGACTCAGGACTGGGCGGCGGCCCTGCCTTGCTCGACGCGAAGCTTCACGTCCAGTGTCTCGGTCCCGCCACCGGTCCGGCTGCCCCGGATCGGCGCGGCGCCGAGATAATCGAGCCCGGTGGCCACGCGGATGTAACTGTCGGACGGGCTCATCGCGAAGCACGGATCGAACGCCACCCAGCCGAGATCCGGCACCAGCGCCTCGGCCCAGCCGTGCGGCGCCTCGACCGTGGCCTCGCCGTCGTCGCGGGCGCGGTAGCCCGCGACGTAGCGCGCGGGGATGCCGACATGCCGGGCCGCCGCGATGAAGACATGCGTCAGATCCTGACAGACACCCCGCTCCGCCGCGAAGGCCTTCGCGGCCGGGACAGCATTGGCGGCCGGGCCGGGCTCGTAGGCCACGACTTCGGGAACGGCCCCCATCAGGCGGTGGAGCAGCGCCAGCGGCGCCGCGTCGCCGGCCGTGGCGACGCGCTCCGCGAAGACCTGCAGCTCCGTGCTAGTCGCGCAGAGATCCGTGTCGCGCAGATAGAACGAATCCGGCAGACGTTCGACGGTCCCGCGCACGATCCCCTGGGTGTCCTCGGTGTCGACCTCGCCGCTGACCCGGATCGTCAGGGCGTCGGCGGCCTCGTCGGGGGTGAACCAGTGAACCAGGTTCCCGAATCCGTCCTCGCGGGCGGTCAGGCGCCCGTCGACGGTGGTGTCGATCCGCCACCCTCGGACGTACTGGCCGTCATGGTCCCGCGGTGTCAGCCGCAGGACCTGGACGAGCCCGCGGGCCGGCTGCTCGTAGGTGTAGATGGTCTCGTGGATCACGCGGATGCGCATGCGCGGGGGGCCTGTGCGTCTTCGTCAGCCGACCAGATACTGCTTGGCGATGGCCTCGCCCACCCTATTGTTCTCGGCGATGAACGCCTCGACGAACTCGTGCAGGCCGGAGGCGAAGACCCGGTCGATATCCTCGGCCTCGAGCTTGGCCAGCATGTTGCCGGCGAACCGCTGGCTCGGTCCGCGCCGGCCATAGGCGTCGGCAATCAGGTCGAGATACTCGACGATCACCCCGTAGCAATTCGCGAAGGACCGGGGCATCTGCTTGTTGAGGATCAGCAGATCGGCCACCAGGAGCGGCTTCACGCTCTCCCGGTACACCCAGTGGTAGGCGTTGAAGGCTGAGACTTCGCGCAGGATTGTGGTCCACTGGAAGTAGTCGAGGCTGCCGCCCACCGTCTCGTCGTGGGGCAGAAGGATCTGGTATTTCACGTCGAGGATGCGCGCCGTGTTGTCGGCCCGCTCGATCGCGGTGCCGAGCCGGGTGAACCAGAAGGAGTCGTTGCGCAGCATCGTGCGGAAGGCCGAGCCGTCGAAGGTGAGCGAGACGGTCTTCACCCAGTCGAGGAAGCGGCCGAACTCGTCGCGGTTGAGGTCCTTGCCGGCATAGTTGCGCAGTTCGAGCCAGGCGCCGTTGATCGCGTCCCACATCTCGGTGGTGAGCGCCGTGCGCACGGAGCGGGCGTTCTCCCGGGCCGCCTCGATGCAGGAGCGGATCGAGGAGGGGTTGTGCGGGCTGAAGGCCAGGAAGTCGCAGACCGTATCGGCGTTGACCGCGCTGTAATGCGTCTTGAACGCGTCCGGGTCGCCGGCCGAGGCGAGGGCGGAGTCCCACTCGTTGCCCTCGCCGCCGCCGTAGCTCGTCGGCAGCGACGCGAAGCGGTGCGCCGCGTCGAGGATGCGCGCGACGAAGTCGGCGCGCTCGACGTAGCGCGAGAGCCAGAAAAGGTTGTCGGCAGTCCTGGAAAGCATTCTTTTTCAGCCACGTCGAGCGGACCGGGGAGCCCGCGCCTCGGGATGTCCGACCCCGTGAAATCAGGCGTCCAGCACCCAGGTATCCTTCGTACCACCACCCTGGCTCGAATTGACAACCAGCGAGCCCTCTTTCAGCGCGACCCGGGTCAGGCCGCCCGGGACGATGCGGATCTGGTCGGCGCCGTTGAGCACGAAGGGCCGCAGGTCGACATGGCGCGGCGCGACCCCGGAGGCCACGAAGGTCGGGCAGGTCGAGAGCGACAGGGTCGGCTGCGCGATGAACCCGTCGGGGGCATGCTTGAGCTTCTTGGCGAAATCGTCGATTTCGCGCTTGCTCGCGTGCGGCCCGACCAGCATGCCGTAGCCGCCCGAGCCGTTGACCTCCTTCACCACCAGCTCCGACAGGTTGTCCATCACGTAGGCGAACGAGTCCTTCTCGCGGCAGCGATAGGTCGGCACGTTGTGCAGGATCGGCTCCTCGCCGGTGAAGAACTTCACGATCTCCGGCATGTAGCTGTAGACCGCCTTGTCATCGGAGATGCCAGTCCCGACCGCGTTGGCCAATGTCACCGAGCCCCGCTCGTAGGCATTCATCAGGCCCGGCACGCCGAGGACTGAGTCGGGGCGGAAGACGAGCGGATCCAGAAAATCGTCGTCGAGGCGGCGGTAGATCACGTCAACCCGGCGCGGACCCTCGGTGGTGCGCATGTAGACCACGTCGTCCTTGGTGAAGAGGTCCGAGGCCTCCACCAGCTCGACGCCGAGCTTGTCGGCAAGGAAGGAGTGCTCGTAGAAGGCCGAGTTGTAGCGGCCGGGGGTCAGCAAGACGACCGTGGGGTCGCGGGTCGCCGAGACCGGGGCGAGGCTGCGCAGGGTGGCGAGCAGCGCGTCGGGATAGTTCTCCACCGGGGCGACCCGGTGCTTGGAGAACAGGTCCGGGAACAGGCGCAGCATCACCTCCCGGTTCTCCAGCATGTAGGACACGCCGGACGGGATCCGGGCGTTGTCCTCCAGGACGAAGAAATCGTTTTCGCCCGTGCGCACGATGTCGATGCCGGCGACGTGGACGTAGAGGTCGTGCGGCACCCGGAACGAGCGCATCTCCATGCGGTAATGGGCGTTGCGATAGACGAGATCGGCCGGGATGATGCCCGCCTTGATGCATTCCTGGGCGCCGTACACGTCCTTCAGGAACAGGTTGATGGCGGTGACCCGCTGCTTCAGCCCGCGCTCCAGGAATGTCCATTCCGGCTTCGTGATCACCCGCGGGATGATGTCGAACGGAATCAGGCGTTCGGTCGATTCGTTGTCGCCGTACACCGCGAAGGTGATGCCGATCCGGCGGAACAGCAGCTCGGCCTGACTGCGGCGGGTGTTGAAATGCTCCGGGGGGGTCGTTTCGAGCCACGTCTTGAGCGTGCCGTAGGCGTCTCGAATCGCGGCCGGATCGGCCGTGCCGGTGCCGAGCCCGGTCATCTCGTCGAAGGCCGTCACCGCCATCTCGCTCCTCCCTAACGCTCCCGCTCTGAGGCAAGAGGCGCGCCATCTGCTCGTGGCTATATCTGCCCTCGATAACGCTCAAGGCGGCGAGAGGATCAGATCAGCTTGAGGCCTTTCAGGCTCGCGTGACCGTTTCGCCCGAGGATCACGTGATCGTGGACGACGATCTTCAGCGGCGCGAGCACGGCCACAATCTCGCGGGTCATCGCCACGTCGGCGGCGGACGGGCTCGGATCGCCGGATGGGTGGTTATGGGCGAGGATGATGGCGGTGGCCGAGAGTTCCAGCGCCCGCCGGGCGACCTCCCGGGGATAGACCGGCGTGTGGTCGACGGTGCCGCGCCCCTGCACCTCGTCGGCGATCAGGTGGTTGCGCTTGTCGAGGAACAGGATCCGGAACTCCTCGCGCGGCGCGAAGGCCATCGTGGCGCGCAGGTAATCCTGCAGTGCGCCCCATGAATCCAACAGCGCCCGCCCGCGGATCGCCCCCCGGGCGAGGCGCCGCCCGGCGGCCTCGATCACCTTGAGGTCGGCGGCGACGCCGGCGCTGACGCCCTGGACCTCCATCAGCCGGGCCGGCTCGGCGCTCAACACCTCGGCGAAGCTGCCGAACCGGGCGACCAGGGCCTTGGCCAGGGGCTTCACGTCGCGCCGCGGGATCGCGCGGAACAGGACCAGTTCCAGCAATTCGTAATCCGGCAGCGCGTCGCCGCCCGCGGCCGCGAACTTCTCGCGGAGCCGGTCGCGATGGCCGTGATAGTGCGGCGCGTCCTTGGCCAGCGACGACGCGCCGCCGGCGTCGGCGAAGAGCCCCGCCTCGGCATCGTCCGGCCGCGGCGCCATGGTCGGTCAGGATGCGGGATTGACGGGCTGGTGCAGCCCCTTCGGCGAGATCGTGAAGATCTCCACCCCCGTCTCCGTCACCGCCACGGTGTGCTCGAACTGGGCGGAGAGCGAGCGGTCGCGGGTCACCGCGGTCCAGCCGTCGCCCAGCACCTTCACGGCCGGCCGCCCAAGGTTGATCATCGGCTCGACGGTGAAGAACTGGCCGGGCTTGAACGGCACGTCGTAGCTCGCCTCGACGTAGTGCAGGATCGTCGGCGCGTCGTGATAGGTGCGCCCGAGCCCGTGGCCGCAGAAATCCCGCACCACCGAGCAGCGCTCGCCCTCCGCGTAGGACTGGATCGCCCGGCCGATATCGTTGGTCGAGCCGCCCGGCTTCACCGCCGCGACGCCGCGCATCAGCGCCTCGTAGGTGATCTCGCACAGGCGCTGGGCCCGGCGCGAGACCTCGCCGACATAGGCCATCCGGCTCGAATCGCCGTGCCAGCCGTCGAGGATCAGGCAGATGTCCAGGTTGACGATGTCGCCCTCGCGCAGGGGCTTGTCGTTGGGGATGCCGTGGCAGACCACGTGATTGATCGAGGTGCAGATCGACTTCGGATAGCCGCGATAGAGCAGCGAGGCCGGATAGGCGCCGTGATCCATGGCGAACTCGTAGGCGAGCCGGTCGAGCGCCTCCGTGGTGACGCCGGGCAGGGTCGCCTCCATCAGCAGGTCCAGGGCCTCGGCGGTGAGCCGGCCGGCGCGGCGCATGCCTTCGAAGCCCTCGGGACCGTGGATCGGCGGCTCCGGGGCGCGGCGCGATCCCTGCGCGGTGGCCTGTTCCTGCTGCATGTCGGGACTTTTCGCGGCGTCATCAATCGGGCGTCCGACCTATGTACGGTGCGCGGCGCGGGAGGCCAAGCCGTGTCCGGCACGCGGACGGGCGTGGCTTGCGCCGGAAGCGGGGCTGGCGGCATAAGCGGCCGCATGGCGCCCGGTGCGCGCGGGTGGATTCGCCGCGCGATCGGTACGGGTCAGGCGAGGGCCGGATGGCAGGCAAGGCGGTACCCCACTTTCACAACGAGCCGGGTGTGCCGGTGGTCGCTGTCGGGGTGAAGGAGTTCATGTGCATCGGCGCGCTGCCGCCGTTCGACCACCCGCACGTCTTCCTCGACATGGGCGCCGACACCGAGATCATCTGCCAGTACTGCTCGACCCTGTACCGTTACCGCGCCGGCCTGAAGGCCGACGAGGCGGATCCGCAGGCCTGCGTCTGGCACGACGACGCCAAGCTCGCGGCGGAGTAGGCGCGCCGTCGCGGTGTCCACCGACAATCGACCATTGCGGATCGGGATCGTCGGGGCCGGGATCGGCGGCCTCACGGCGGCGCTGGCGCTGTCGGATGCCGGCCATGCCGTCACGGTGATCGAGCGCCGCACCGGCTTCAGCGAGGTCGGAGCCGGAATCCAGATCTCCCCCAACGCGAGCCGCGTACTCGCGGGGCTCGGCCTTTCGCCCGCCCTGCGCCGGGCCGCGAGCGAGCCCCCGGGCGTCGAGGTACGCGCTCTCGACAGCGGCCGCCGTCTCGGCGGCGTCGCCCTCGGGGCGGCGGCGCAGACGGTGTTCGGCGCGCCCTACTACGTGATCCACCGGGCCGATCTGCAGACCCTCCTGCTCGATGCCCTGCGCGGACGGCCGGCGATCCGCCTGATGATGGGCCGCACCGTAACGCGCCTGGCCGAGACGGAGTCGGAAGTCCTCCTCGCCGCGGAGGGCGCCAGCGGCGTGCAGGATCTGGCCTTCGATCTGGCGATCGGGGCCGATGGGCTGCGCTCGCGCCTGCGCGGACATCTCGATGCGGCGCCGCTCCGGCCCGGCCATGCGGCGGCGTGGCGGGCGCTCATCCCGATCGAGGCCGTGCCGGAACCCCTGCGCGGTGCGGCGACGGGGCTCTGGCTCGGCCGGAACCGGCACGTGGTGCATTACCCGGTCCGGGACAGCCAGTTCCTCAACGTCGTGGCGGTCGTCCCCGAGGCGGTGGGCGACGAGGGCTGGGGCCGGCTCGGGGAGCCGGCGGTGCTGCGCGCCTGCTTTCGCGGCTGTGCCGAGCCCCTGCGCGGATTGCTCGGCCTGCCGGATTCCTGGCTGGTCTGGTCGCTGGCCGATCGGGCCGTGGCGCGCCCGCTCGCCCGCGGCCGGATCGCGCTGATCGGCGACGCCGCCCATCCGGTGCTGCCCTATCTCGCGCAGGGCGCCGCCCTCGCCATCGAAGACGCCGCGGTACTGACGCGCGCGCTCTCCCACCAAGTCCAGGTGCCGGCCGCGCTCGCCTCCTTCGCGGCGGACCGGGCGGCCCGCGTCCGGCGCGTCCAGAGGGCCGCCCGCGCCAACGGCCGGACCTATCACGCCAGGGGATTGGTGGCGTTCGCCCGCAACGCCGTGATGGCGCGGCTCGGCCCCGACGGCATGCGCGACCGCTACGCGTGGCTGTACGGCTGGACGCCCCCGGCTTGATCGCGCGGCCGGCCGCGGCTACCGAAGGCCCGATGCGGACGTGGCGGAACCGGTAGACGCACGAGACTTAAAATCTTGCGGCCGCAAGGCCGTGCGGGTTCGAGTCCCGCCGTCCGCACCACCCCGTTCCTTCGCGCGCAGGACAGCCTTCGGATAAGGCAGCGATCCCTCAAATCCGCGCGATCTCCGCAACGGTCCCGCAGCGTTCGCCTGGCAGGATCGGCGCAGGGAGATTGCGCATGATCGACGCCCTTCAGACCGCCACGACCGGCATGACCCGGGCCTCCGACCTCCTCGGAAATGCGGCCCAGACCATCGCGTCCGCCGGGGCGCCCGTCGCCGAGACGGCTTTGCAACCCGCCGCGCAGGTGGACCTGTCCAGCGCCGCCGCCGAACTCGTCGGCTCCAAGTCTGCCTTCGCGCTGAACGCCGCCGTGGCGCGGACCGCCGACCGGATGACCGGTCAGCTCCTCGACATCAACGCCTGAGCGCCGGCAGCGCCAGCGACGCCAGGATCGCGGCCGCCGCGAACAGCAGGGCCACGCCGACGGCGCGATAGGCGACGACGCCCACGAGCCCGCCCGCGAGGAACGCCCCGACGGTCAGCACGTGAAGGCGCAGCCGCGTGGGGTCGTGGCGCTTCAGCGGAATCCGATCGGGCGCGGCGCGATCCAGCCAGCGCGCCAGCTCGATGCCGATATCGGTGATCGTGCCGGTGACATGCGTCGTCCGCACGCGCGCCTCGGAGATCTTCGTCGCCGCGGCGTTCTGCACACCCAGGGCGAAGCTCAGGCCGAGCACCAGGGCATGGCCCCGCGCCGGCTCCGCGAGGGGAAGCGCCACGAGGCCGATGGCGACGAGGAGCACCGCTTCCGCACAGACGCTGTAGGCGTAGGCCCCGTGCTCGGCGCACCGGCGGCGGTAGCGGATCAGCAGCGTCGACACCGCCGCACCGAGCACGAACAGCAGGACGAGGAGCAGCGCCTCCGCCGCCAGGACGAGATCGCCGGTTCCCGTGCGGTCGGAGATGGCCGAGACGTTCCCGGTCATGTTCGAGGCGTAGAGGCCGACCGCATAGAACCCCGCGGTGTTCAGCGCCCCGGCCACCGCCGCTAGGGACAGGCCGAGCTTGCGATCGGCTTCAGGGGTGCGCGTCGCGCCTTCGTGGACCAGCATCGAATCGTCTTACCGCCGCGACCTGAACACCCGGTTCACGCCACGTGCGAGTGGGCTGAATGGGGCGCTGCCGGAGCGGCGCCGCGCCATGTCGCTAGCGTATCGCCCCGGACACCGAAACCACGATGGATGGCGGCCGCCGTCCGGGCCCGGGGTCGTCAGACCCAGGGAGCCATCTCACCAGCCGTAATGGCTGCGGTCGCCGTAGCCGTAGCCGCCGTAGCCGTCATCCCAGTCCCGGTGCCAGCGGCGGGCGGGACCGTAGCCGACCGGCACCCGTTCGTAGGTGACCGTCCGGCGGGTGGCGTAGACCGGTCCGTCCTCCTCGTACACCCGGTAGGCGGGGGCGGGCCGCACCACCACGGGCGTGTATCCGTAGGACTCACCGTACCCGTAAGCGGGCGCCGCGTGGGCCTGGGTCGCGGCGCCGATCAGCGCGCCCGCCGCGAGGCCGCCGATGATGCCGGCCGCGATGGCCCCGCCGCCGCGGGCTTCCGCGGTCGAAGAGGCCAGGCTGCCCGCGCCGATCAGCGCGGCGGCCGAGAGCAGAGCGACGCGTGTCATGACCTGTCTCCATGGATGCCCGGATGCACGAGACGTCCGGGATCATGGGGCGGAGGATTCCACAGCCACGCTGCAGCCAGCCTGAATCGCGCGTGCAGCGTGCGTTCAGCTGGCGCGGCCGGCCGCCGGATCGAAGGCTTCCCGCACGTAGCCCCGGGAGATCAGGCGGCTGCGTTCGCGGGTGCGCCGCTCGGCCTCCATCAGGTCGGACAGGGCATCGGCGATCGCGCAGCGCAGGGCGATCCCGGCATCGCCGCCGGCGAAGCCGAGATAGGCGGCGCTGATCGCCTCGACGGGACAGGCATGCGCGTCGCGCGCGGGACTGGCAGCGGTCAGCATCGTGTTCTCCTCGTTCGCGTTCGGGAACGAAAAGAGAACAGGCCATAAAGGTTAACGAATGGTCAACGCCGGCCCCGCGGCCCGATCTTCGGCCGCGGAACCCTGTGGACAACGGGGATGCAGATGCCCGGACCCTGTGGATAAGCGGGCTCACTCGGGCATGCGCGGCAGGGGTTTGCCATCCTCGGGTATCGGGTAGCGCGCGGCGTTCAGCTCCATGGCGAGCAGCGTGTAGTAGCCGGAGATCGCCGCAAGATCGACGATCGCCGGCTTACCGAACCGGGCCTCGGCGCGGGCGTAGGTCGTGTCCGACACGCGCTTGGTGTCCTGCAGTTCCGCGGTGAACTCGTAGACGATGGTCTCGTCATCGCTCATCCGCGCCGGCCGGCGCCCGTCGCGGATCGCCGCGACGATCTCCGGGGCGATCCCCGCCTTCTCGGCGATGGGCGCATGGACGTACCACTCGTAGTCCTGCGTCCAGCGCCGCGCCGTCATCAGGATCACCAGTTCCGACAGGGTTGTGCCGATCTTGGGCTTGAACCGCAGGTAGTCGCCCATCGACCGGGCGAGGGTCATGACCTCGGGCGAATACATCAGCGGCTCGAAGGGCCCGAAGGGCGGTTTGCCCCGGGCCTGCGCGAAGGCCTCGGCCGCCTGCTTCTGCTCGGGCGTGTAATCCTGCGGCGGTATCGTCGGCAGCCGATCCTGCGCAAACGCGGGCGCGAGCGCGAGAGGCAGCGCGGCCAGGGCCAGCGCCATCGGGCGGAATTTCATCGTTTCACTCCGGGGTCTTTTGAATGCGCCGCACGTTCGCGGCTCGGCGTGCCGGAGGCCAGGGCCGCGGAGTCGGATCGGTATCGAACGCCGCCCGGCGTCACCGGTCGGCCGCCGCGGTTGCGCCCGTCGCCGGTCCGCGCCATCAGCGGCATCGATGCCCGGTCTTCCCACCCCATTGCCGATCGAGGCGGCCCTGCCCGACCTGCGCGCCGCGCTCGGCGCGCGGAACGCCGCCGTGCTGGTGGCGCCGCCGGGCGCGGGCAAGACCACGCGCGTGCCTCTCGACCTGCTGGGGGCACCCTGGCTCGACGGGCGCAAGATCGTCCTGCTGGAGCCGCGCCGCCTCGCGGCCCGGGCGGCGGCGGCCCGGATGGCGCAGACGCTCGGCGAGCCGGTCGGCGGCACGGTCGGCCTGCGCGTCCGGCTCGGATCGAAGATCTCGGCCCGCACCCGGATCGAGGTGGTGACCGAGGGCGTGTTCACGCGGATGATCCTCGACGACCCGGAACTCGCCGGCATCGGCGCGGTGCTGTTCGATGAGTTCCACGAACGCTCCCTGGATGCCGATCTGGGCCTCGCGCTGGCCCTCGACGCCCAGGGCGGCCTGCGCGAGGATCTGCGGATCCTGGTGATGTCGGCGACCCTCGACGGCGCCCGGGTCGCGCGGCTGATGGGCGATGCGCCGGTGGTCGCCTCGGAGGGTCGCGCCTTCCCGGTGGAGACCCGCCACGTCGAGCGCGACCCGAACCGGCGGATCGAGGAGGCGGTGGCCGAGGTCACCCTCCGGGCCCTGCGCTCCGATCCGGGCTCGGTGCTGGTGTTCCTGCCCGGACAGGCGGAGATCCGCAGGACCGTCGCCCTCCTGGCGGATCGCATCGGGCCGGACGTGCAGCTCGCGCCGCTCTACGGCGCCCTCCCACCGGCCGAGCAGGACCGCGCCGTCGCCCCGGCGCCCCCCGGAACCCGCAAGGTGGTGCTCGCCACCAGCATCGCCGAGACCTCGCTGACCATCGAGGGGGTCCGGATCGTGGTCGATTCCGGGCTCTCGCGGGTCCCCGTCTATGAGCCTGGGCTCGGCCTGACGCGGCTCGTGACCGCGCGCGCCTCCCGCGCCTCCGTGGATCAGCGGCGGGGCCGCGCCGGCCGGACCGAGCCCGGCTTGTGCTGGCGGCTCTGGTCGGAGGCCGGCACCAGCGCCCTTGAACCCTTCTCGCGGCCCGAAATCCTGTCGGCGGATCTGGCGAGCCTGCTCCTCGACTGCGCCGCCTGGGGGGTGGCCGATCCGTGCACGCTCGCCTTCCTCGATCCGCCCCCGGCGCCCGCCTTGACCGAAGCCCGGACCATGCTGTCGGACCTCGGGGCGATCGACCCGAATGGACGGCTCACGGAGGCCGGCGCGCGGCTGCGCGCCCTGCCGCTTCCGCCGCGTCTCGCCCGTATGGTCACGGTCGCGGCCGGGTCCGGGCGGGCGCGTGCCGCCGCGGAACTCGCCGCGGTCCTGGTGGAACGCGGCCTCGGGGGGGACGAGGTCGATCTCGACGCGCGGGTCGAACGGTTCCGCCGCGACCGGGCCGGGCGTTCAGCCGACATGCGCCGGCTCGCCGAGGGCTGGGCGCGGATCGCGGGCGGCGGCCCGGATGCCGGACCGGCGCCGGCCGGCCCGCTCCTGGCCCTGGCCTATCCGGACCGCGTCGCGCGGGCGCGGGGGCGCGAGGGCGAGTTCGTCATGGCGAGCGGCCGCGCCGGCCGCCTCGATCCGGCCCATGCGCTCGCCCGGGAGACCCATCTGGTCGTCGCCGACCTCGTCGGCGCGGCGGGCAATGCCCGCATCCTGGCGGCGGCGGCGATCGACGCCGGGGCCATCGAGCAGCTCTTCGCCGACAGGATCGAGTCCCGCACCGAGATCACCTTCGATGCGGAAACGGCGTCCCTCCGGGCCCGGGCGGTCCGGCGGCTGGGGGCGGTCAGCCTCGGCGCCCGGCCGCTGCCAGTCCTGACTGATCTGGAGAGCGCCGCGGTCCTGGCCCGGGCAATCGCCGCACTGGGGATCGATCGGCTGCCCTGGACGCAGGCCCTGTCGCAATGGCGCGCCCGGGTGCGCTTCCTGCACGCGGCGGAGGGCGATGCCTGGCCAGACCTGTCCGACGATGCGCTCGCCGCGACCGTGGATGCGTGGCTCGCGACGTCCCTCGTCGGGCGCACCGCCCTGGCCTCGATCACGGCCGACGACCTCAGCGGTGCCGTGCAGGGCCTGCTGCCCTGGACGTTGCGCACCCGCCTCGACGCCGAGGCGCCGACCCATGTGGAGGTGCCCACCGGCTCGCGCATCGCGGTGGATTACGCCGCCGACGAGCCCGCCCTATCCGTGCGGGTGCAGGAGTTGTTCGGCCTCGACCGGCACCCGCGGGCCGGCGGACGGCCCCTGGTCCTGCACCTGCTGTCGCCCGCCCACCGCCCCATCCAGATCACCCGCGACCTCCCGGGTTTCTGGCGCGGATCCTGGGCCGCGGTGCGGGCCGAGATGCGCGGGCGCTATCCCCGCCATCCCTGGCCGGAGGACCCGCTCACCGAGGCTCCGACCCGGCGGGCCAAGCCACGGGGAACCTGACTGACGGTACCGGTTTCCACCGCCGCGACAGCTACGGACGATGCACGATGACCGACGATACCGATCCCTTCGACCCATCCGACCCGGGCTGGACACCCATCGAGGATGCCGGCTTCATCGCCCATGTCGGGCCGGTGCATTGGCGCGAAGCGGACGGCGCCTACGCGTTCCGGGCGGAGCAGAAGCACGCCAACCTCATCGGCGTGGTCCATGGCGGCATGCTGATGAGCTTCGCCGACCGGGCGCTCGGCGAGACGGCCATGCGGGCGGCCGATGGCGCCAATTGCGTGACGATCCAGCTCGAGATGAAGTTCATCGATGTGGGACGCCTCGGGAACTGGATCGGCATCCGCCCGCAGGTGGTGAAACGGACCGGCTCGCTCGTCTTCATGCGCGCCGACGTGCGGGACGGGAGTCGCCTGTTGGCCTCGGCGGATGGGGTGTGGAAGATCCTGCGGCGCAGGCCCGGTTGACGCGAACAGGATTTTGGTCCCAGTCTTTGGACGCGGCGCGCCAACGATGCGCGCAGACGCGAACCGGGGGGATCGCATGCGACACGGGGAGACAGGCCGATCCGGAGGTGAGGCGCATCGCGGGCCCGTTCCGCCCTCGCGCCGTTCGGTCCTCGCAGGGTTGGGCGCCGTCCTGGCCTCGGCCGGTCCGGCGTCCGCCGAGCCGGCGCCGCCCAGCACGGTGACGAACCCGCCGCGCGACTTCCGCCCCGGCGCAGCCCCCACCACCTATTTCACCGATCCCGACGTGCTCGCAGTGGATCCGGCTTTCGAGGCCTGCATCGTCCCGAACAGCGCGATCCGCCGCCTCTGGACCGGCGCCCTCTGGGCGGAGGGGCCGGCCTGGAATGCGGTCGGCCGGTATCTGGTCTGGAGCGATATCCCAAACAACCGCCAGATGCGGTGGCTCGAGGAGGACGGGCACGTCTCCGCCTTCCGCGCGCCGAGCAACAATTCCAACGGCAACAGCTTCGATCGGCAGGGGCGGCAGCTCAGCTGCGAGCACACCAGCCGGCGCGTGGTCCGCTACGAACTCGACGGCTCGGCGACGGTTCTGGCCGACAGCTTCGCGGGCAAGCCGCTGACCTCGCCGAACGACGTGGTCCAGCACGTCGACGGATCGTATTGGTTCACCGATCCGCCCTACGGCGGCCTGCTCTACGAGGGTCTGCCGGACGAGCCGGGCGGTCCCTCGAACCCCCAGGGCCATCTCAACCCGCGCCTCGGTCAGCCCGCCGGGGTCGCACCAGGACGGCGGGCGCTGCCGAACGCGGTCTACCGCATCGACCCGTCCGGCCAGGTCGACCGGGTGCTGACCGACGATGCGGTTCCGGACCCCAACGGCCTCTGTTTCTCCCCCGACCATCGGACCCTCTATGTCTGTTCCACCGGCAAGGGACCGGGCGAGACCGGCCCCGGGGGCAAGGGCGAGATCTACGCCTTCGACGTCGGAGACGGCGGCAGGCTCTCCGGACAACGGCTGTTCGCCGATTGCGTGGTCGACGGCGTCAAATGCGGGCCGGACGGCGTGCGGACCGACGTCGACGGCAATGTCTGGGCGTCGAGCAACGCCGGCCGGGCCGTGGGCTATAACGGTGTGACGATCTGGAACCCGGCGGGGAGACTGATCGGGCGGATCCGCCTGCCGGAGGTCTGCGGCAACCTCACCTTCGGCGGCCCCAAGCGGAACCGCCTGTTCATGACGGCCAGCCAGTCGCTCTACGCCCTGACGGTGAACACCCAGGGCGCCGGACCGGCCTGACGGCCGCGACCCGGGCCGCCATGGCTGTCCGGGCGCCGGAGCGCTATCTGTCATGGGCATGAGTGAGGATTCCGCCGACCCGACCCTAGCCCGCCTCAGCGCGGCCCTCGGGGATCTGCCGACCCGGGGGCTGCCGCCGGTGGAGCGCTGGAACCCGCCCTATTGCGGCGAGATCGACATCCGCATCGCCGCGGACGGGACCTGGTACCACAACGGCACGCCGATCCGCCGGACAAAGCTGGTCCGCCTGTTCTCCACCATCCTGCGGCGCGAGCCCGACGGCCGCACCGTGCTGGTCACGCCGGTGGAGAGCGTCGGCATCACGGTCGAGGACGCAGCCTTCGCGGCGGTCGAGATGGCGGTCGACGGTTCCGGGCCGAACCGGCGCCTCTCCTTCCGGACCAATGTCGACGACCTCGTGCCCGTCGACGCCGAACACGCCCTGCGCTTCGAGGAAGAGCCGGACGGGGCCCTGAAACCCTATCTGCATGTCCGCGGCGGCCTCTGGGCGCTCGTCACCCGGGCTCTGACCTACGACCTCGTGGATCTCGCTGAGGAGCATCCCGTCGACGGACGGTCCTGGCTCGGGCTATGGGCCGGGGGCACCTTCTATCCCATCGCACCGGCCGCCGCGTGAGCGATCCCCGCGCCGCATTCCTCGCCCGCGCCGCGTCGGGCCTGTCGCCGCATCCCCCCGGGCCGGACGATCCGACCTCCAACCCGCGCGGCGACCATAGCCTCGATCCGGACGGCTCGGCCGTGATCCCGCCGCCGCCGCACCGGCGGGCCGCCGTGCTCGTGCCGGTGGTGTTCCGCCCGGAGGGGCCGAACCTCATCCTGACGCAGCGCGCCGCCAACCTCCGCGACCATTCCGGACAGGTCGCCCTGCCGGGGGGCAAGATCGACCCGTCCGATCCCACCCCCGCCGCCGCGGCCCTGCGGGAGGCCGAGGAGGAGATCGGCCTGCACCCCACCGCGGTGCAGCTCGTCGGCTATATCGACCCCTACCTGTCGGGAACGGGTTTCCTCGTCACCCCGGTGATCGGCCTCGTCGCGCCTGAGGCGACCTACCGGCCCAATCCCGCCGAGGTGGCCGACGTGTTCGAGGTACCGCTGCCGGTGCTGATGGACCGGGAGCGCTATCGGCTGCGGTCGCGGGACTGGCAGGGCCGCACCCGCTGGTTCTACGCCGTCAACTTCGGCGAGCGACTGATCTGGGGTGTCACCGCCGGGATTTTGAACAACCTCCGCGAACGGCTCTATCCGGAATCCGAACCGGGCGGGATCCGTCGCCCGGCCGTTTAGGCAACGAACACCCATGCTGCGTCGCGTCCTCGAAGAGTTCGGCCTCTTCCTCATCCCCTTCGGGTTATTTCTGGTCTACCTGCTGCTGGCGGGCCGCAACCCGCTGCGCCGGGTCCACTGGGATCCGCACCTTTTTCGCCTCGTGCTCGCCGGGTTGGCCGTTGTGATCGGCACGCTCGTCTACGAGGGCCTGTTCTCCGAGCGCCGGGCCGGCGGCTACGTGCCCACGCACATGGAGAACGGCCGATTGGTCCCCGGCGGCTTCCGGTGAGGCAGATCCTCGACCGCGCCGGCCTCTCGGCCCTCCTCGACCGGCCGGGCGTACGCCGGGCGCTCATGGCCCTGGACGATCCGGGTGCCGAGACCCGTCTGGTCGGCGGATGCGTCCGCGATGCCCTTCTCGGCGTGTCGGCCGCCGATATCGACCTCGCGACGACGCTTCGGCCGGACGCCGTGATGACGCGCGCCCGCGCGGCCCCGGGCCTGAAGGCGGTACCGACCGGGATCGCGCACGGAACCGTCACGCTGATCACCGAGGACGGGCCGATCGAGGTCACTACGCTTCGCGAGGATATCGAGACCGACGGGCGCCACGCGGTCGTCCGGTTCGGCAGCAACTTCGCGCGGGACGCGGAACGGCGCGACTTCACGGTCAACGCCCTGTCGCTCGGCATCGACGGGCAACTGCACGACACCGTCGGCGGGTTGGCGGATCTGGCGGGCGGACGGGTGCGTTTCATCGGCGATCCCGCGACCCGGATCCGTGAGGATGCCCTGCGGATCCTGCGCTTCTTCCGTTTCCACGCACGCTTCGGCCGCGGGGCGCCCGACGCGGCGGCGCTCGCGGCCTGCGTGGCCGCCCGCGACAGCCTGGACCGGCTGTCGCGGGAGCGAGTCCGCGACGAGTTTTTGAAACTTCTGGCGGCAACCGGAGGCCCGACGATGGTCGTGACTCTGAGCGGCACCGGCCTGCTGCAGCGGATCACGGGCGGCGTCGGCGAGCTCGGGCGGCTGGAGCGCGCCGCCGGGGCGGGTCTGCCGCCGGTGATGCGGCTCGCGGCGCTGGCGGTCGCCGGCCGGCACGACGCGGATCGGTTGCGCGATCGGTTGCGGCTCTCGAACCAGGCCCACGCGCAGCTCACCGGCTACGCCGACACCCTGGCGGATCTGCACGGTCGGGCGCTGATCAGCACGATCGAGGCGCGGGTCCTCGCGGCCGCACACGGCTTCCCGCTCCTGACCGCCACACTGGCGATTCTGGCCGGCGAGCCGAGGCCGGACATCACCGAGGATGCGTGGCAGACGCTGCGGATGATGGACGGGGCAGGGGGCGCGCCGACCTTTCCGCTGGCCGGGGCGGATCTGGTGGCGGCGGGCGTGGCGCCCGGTCCGGCGATTGGCCGGGGATTGTCCGCGGCCCGCAGGCTCTGGCTGGAAAGCGGCTGTCCCATCGGACCGGACGCCCGGGCCGAACTCCTGGCCCAGGCGCTGGCCGGCGCCGGCAAAGCGTAGCGTCTCGATCCGTCGGCCCGGCGCTGTGATCGGGACGATCCGATCGGCCGTCAGAGCTTGAGCAGCGCCTTGGTCTCCCGGAGCTGGACGATCTGGCCGTTCAGCTCCTCGCGCTTCTGCAGATCCTCGGTGGAATCGCGCAGCAATTCGGCCGCCTCGATATCCTTGTCGAGCGATTCGGGCGTGAGTTCCTCGATCGGCGCGGCACGCTCGGCCAGCACAGTCACGGCGGTGGGACCAATATCGGCGAACCCGCCGCGGACATAGATGCGCTTGCCGCTGCTCTGGCTCTCGGTGACCACGATCACCCCGACCCGCAGGGAGGTCAGGACGGGGGCGTGGCCCGGCATCACGGTCATCTCGCCTTCGGTACCGGGCAGCTGAACGGCGGTCACCTCGCCGGAATACAGCGTCCGCTCGGGGCCGACGAAATCGAAGTGGAAGGTGGCCATCTCAGGACAATCCCGGATCCGCGACAAGCTCTCCTCCCCCTTGCGGGGAGGAGGTGGAGGTGGGGGTGGTGCAGGATCGAGCGCAGCGGTTCCCTCTGCACCACCCCCACCCCCCGGGCCCCTCCCAACTAGATCGGGCATGCCCGATCCGGGCAAGTCCGATTCTGATCTCAGGCATGCCTGAGATCATGGGGGAGGGGAGGGTGCAGCCTTACGCGGCCTTCAGCTTCTTGGCCTTCTCCTGGGCCTGCTCGATCGTGCCGACCATATAGAAGGCCGCCTCGGGCAGGTCGTCGTAATCGCCGTTCACGAGGCCCTTGAAGCCCTTGATCGTGTCCTCCAGCGGCACCTGCACGCCGGGCGAGCCGGTGAACACCTCGGCCACCGTGAAGGGCTGCGAGAAGAAGCGCTCGATCTTGCGGGCGCGGGCCACGGTGAGCTTATCCTCCTCGGACAGCTCGTCCATGCCCAGGATCGCGATGATGTCCTGGAGCGCCTTGTAGCGCTGCAGGGTCTGCTGGACCCGGCGGGCGACGTCGTAATGCTCCTCGCCGAGGATCGCCGGCGACAGCATGCGCGAGGTCGAGTCGAGCGGATCCACCGCCGGGTAGATGCCCTTCTCGGCGATCGAGCGCGACAGCACGGTCGTGGCGTCGAGGTGGGCGAAGGAGGCGGCGGGCGCCGGATCGGTCAGATCGTCGGCCGGCACGTAGATCGCCTGCACCGAGGTGATCGAGCCCTTGTTGGTGGTGGTGATGCGCTCCTGGAGGGCACCCATGTCGGTGGCCAGCGTCGGCTGATAGCCTACCGCCGAGGGGATGCGGCCCAGCAGCGCCGACACTTCGGAGCCGGCCTGCGTGAAGCGGAAGATGTTGTCCACGAAGAACAGCACGTCCTGGCCCTCGTCGCGGAACTGCTCCGCGATGGTCAGGCCGGTGAGCGCCACCCGCGAGCGGGCGCCGGGCGACTCGTTCATCTGCCCGTAGACCAGGGCGCACTTGGAGCCCTCGGCCGAGCCGCCATGCTCCTTCGGGTCGACGTTCACCTTGGACTCGATCATCTCGTGATAGAGATCGTTGCCCTCGCGGGTCCGCTCACCGACGCCGGCGAACACCGAATAGCCGGAGTGCACCTTGGCGATGTTGTTGATCAGCTCCATGATCAGCACGGTCTTGCCGACGCCCGCGCCGCCGAACAGGCCGACCTTGCCGCCCTTCGAGTAGGGGGCCAGCAGGTCCACCACCTTGATGCCGGTGACGAGGATCTGCGCCTCGGTCGACTGGTCGGCGTAGGACGGGGCCGGCTGGTGGATGGCGCGGTAGGTGTCGCACACCACAGGGCCGAGCTCGTCGATCGGCTCACCGATCACGTTCATGATCCGGCCGAGGGTGTTCATGCCCACCGGAACCTTGATCGGCTCACCGGTATCCGTGCATTCCTGGCCCCGGGTCAGGCCCTCGGACGTGTCCATGGCGATGCAGCGGACGGTCTGCTCGCCGAGTTGCTGGGCGACCTCGAGGACGAGGCGGGCGCCGTTGTTCTTGGTCTCCAGGGCGTTCAGGATCTCGGGCAGATGCCCGTCGAACTGCACGTCGACCACGGGGCCGATGACCTGGGTGATCTTGCCGACCTTGTTGGAGCCGGCGCCGGGGAGTGCGGTGTTGGCCATGATATCCTCGTTGTCCGTGCCGGCGCACGAATCGCGCCGGCCATATCCTCGATCGATCAGATCCGGCTCAAGCGTCCGTCAGCTCGAGCCGTACTTCGACACGGGCCATACGCTCGTCGAAACGGTCCATGCGCCCATTCATGGTCGCAACCTGCATCTCGATGGCGGTCAGCCGCGACTTCACGTCCTTGAGGTCGAGGCGCGCTTCGGAGACGTCACGCCGGAGGGCGCGCAGGTGCTCCAAAACCAGGTTCTCGACCTCGCTCGTCATCGTGTGACGCCTCCGGCACGCCCTCTTATCACAACGCCTCGGCGCCGGAGATGATCTCGATGAGTTCCTTGGTGATCATGGCCTGACGCGTGCGGTTGTAGATAAGCGTCTGCTTCTTGATCATCTCGCCCGCGTTGCGGGTGGCCGAGTCCATGGCGCTCATGCGGGCGCCCTGTTCGGAGGCGGCATTCTCGAGGAGCGCCCGGTAGATCTGCACCGTCAGGTTCTTCGGCAGCAGCGTCTCCAGGATCGCCTCCTCGGAGGGCTCGAATTCCAGGGCGGCGTCGCCTCCGACCGCCTTCGCGCTGGTGTCGGCCTCGGGCAGTTCGGCCGGGATCAGCCGCTGGGCGGTGGGGACCTGCGAGATGACCGACCGGAATTCGGAGAAGAACAGGGTCGCCACGTCGAACTCGCCGGCCTCGAAGCGGGCCAGGATCCGGTCGGCGATCTCGGCGGCGAACGGGTAATCCACCGGACGGTTGCCACGGATATCCATGCTCTCGACGATCTGGTCGCGGTACAGGCGCCGCAGCTGGTCGTAGCCCTTCTTGCCGACGGTCATGATCTTGACGGTCTTGCCCGCGGCGGTGAGCTTCTGGGCATATTCGCGGACCGCGAGACGGACGATCGAGGAGTTGAAGGCACCGCACAGGCCGCGATCACCGGTGCAGACCACCAGGAGATGGGTCTGCTCCGAGCCGGTGCCGGACAGGAGCCTCGGCGCGCCGACGCCGCCGATCAGGTTGCCGGCGAGATTGCCAAGAACCATGGCCATCTTCTCGGCATAGGGACGGCCCGCCTCGGCGGCCATCTGCGCCCGGCGCAGCTTGGCGGCGGCGACCATCTGCATAGCCTTGGTGATCTTCTGCGTCGCCTTCACCGAGGTGATGCGGTTACGCAGGTCCTTCAAACTCGCCATCGGGTGAGGTCCAGGTCCGTTCCAAAGGGCCTCTCCTCCCCGTAGCGGGGAGGAGCCGGAGGTGGGGTGGTTCAGGATGGAGCGGCGCCGGTGCCTCCTGCACCACCCCCACCCCTACCCCTCTCCGCAAGGAGGAGGGGCCGCTGCCTCAGCGGATCGGGATGCCTTACCCAATCGACTTGGCGACGCTTTCGACCACGCCCTTCAGCTTGCCGGCGCTCTCGTCCGACAGGTCCTTCGAGGTGGCGATCGCGTCGAGCAGATCCTTGTGCTTCGTGCGCAGGGTGCTCAGCAGCGCATCCTCGAAGGGACGGACCTTGCTGACCGGCATCTTGTCGAGATAGCCGTTCACGCCGGCGTAGATAACCGCGACCTGCTCCTCCATCTTCAGCGGCGAGAATTGCGGCTGCTTCAGGAGTTCGGTGAGCCGCGACCCGCGGTTCAAGAGCTGCTGGGTCGAAGCATCGAGATCGGAGCCGAACTGCGCGAAGGCCGCCATCTCGCGGTACTGCGCCAGCTCGCCCTTGATCTTGCCGGCGACCTTCTTCATCGCCTTGGTCTGGGCCGAGGAGCCCACCCGCGACACCGAGAGGCCGACGTTCACCGCCGGGCGGATGCCCTGGTAGAACAGGTCGGTCTCGAGGAAGATCTGGCCGTCGGTGATCGAGATCACGTTGGTCGGGATGTAGGCCGAGACGTCGTTGGCCTGGGTCTCGATGACCGGCAGCGCGGTCAGCGAGCCGTTGCCAGCGGCGTCGCCCATCTTGGCGGCGCGCTCGAGCAGGCGGCTGTGCAGGTAGAACACGTCGCCCGGGTAGGCCTCGCGGCCCGGCGGGCGGCGCAGCAGCAGCGACATCTGGCGGTAGGCCACCGCCTGCTTCGAGAGATCGTCGTACACGATCACGGCGTGCATGCCGTTATCGCGAAAATACTCGCCCATGGCGCAGCCGGCGAAGGGCGCGATGAACTGCATCGGCGCGGCGTCCGAGGCGGTCGCGGCGATGACGATGGAGTATTCCAGGGCGCCCTGGTCCTCCAGCACCTTCACGAACTGGGCCACCGTCGAGCGCTTCTGGCCGATGGCGACGTAGATGCAGTAGAGCTTGGACTTCTCGTCCCCGCCTGCGGCGTGGCCGGGCTTCTGGTTGAGGATCGTGTCGAGGGCGATGGCGGTCTTGCCGGTCTGGCGGTCGCCGATGATCAGCTCGCGCTGGCCGCGGCCCACCGGGATCAGGGCGTCGATCGCCTTCAGACCCGTGGCCATCGGCTCGTGCACCGACTTGCGCGGGATGATGCCCGGGGCCTTCACGTCGACCCGGCGACGCTCGGTCGAGGTGATCGGGCCCTTGCCGTCGATCGGGTTGCCCAGCGCGTCGACGACGCGGCCGAGCAGGCCCTTGCCCACCGGCACGTCCACGATGGCGCCGGTCCGCTTGACGGTCTGGCCTTCCTTGATCTCGCGGTCGGAGCCGAAGATCACGATGCCGACGTTGTCCTGCTCGAGGTTCAGGGCCATGCCGCGCACGCCCGATTCGAACTCGACCATCTCGCCGGCCTGGACGTTGTCGAGGCCGTAGGCGCGGGCGATGCCGTCGCCGACGGACAGTACCTGCCCGACCTCGGAGACCTCGGCCTCCTCGCCGAAGTTCTTGATCTGCTCTTTCAGGATCGCGGAGATCTCGGCGGCGCGGATGTCCATACTCGGGCCTCTGTCGCTGATGCGTTCTGTGCGTGTTCGGATCGGATGGGGGCGCTTACGGCGCGGCCCGCATCGCGAGGCGGATACCGTTGAGCTTGGTCCTGAGGGACGCGTCGACCATGCGCGATCCCATCTTCACGATCAGGCCGCCGATCAGGCTCGGATCGACGATCAGGTCGAGGTCGATATCGGCCTTGGCGATGTCGCGCAGCGACGCCTTGATCTCCTCGATCACGGTGTCGGAGGGCTTCTCGGCCACCCGCACCTGGGCGCGCACGATCCCCTTCGAATCCTGCACCAGGGCCCGGAACGCGGTGATCATGTCGGGGAGGGCGAAGAGCCGGCGGTTGGAGGCCGCCAGGCGGATGAAGTTGGCGGCGAGTCCGCCGATTTCGGCCTTGTCGAGCACCGCGCCGATGGCGGCCGCCTGCTCCTCGGCGCCGAAGACGGGGCTGCGGACCAAGCGGCGCAGATCCGCGCTCTCCCGCAACATTGCCTCGAACCGACCGAGCGCCTCGGCGACGGCGTCGACCTGGCGCTCGTCGCGCGCCAAGTCGAACAGGGCGGAAGCGTACCGGCCCGCCACGCCTGCGACCAGGGGACCAGCCTCGGAACCGTTCTGCGCCACCCGTCGCTCTCTTCTCTGGTTGCCCGCCCGCTCCGTGCGCTCCGGCGGGGAGCGCGGTGCGAGACCGTTCGGGACGTGGGGTCGCGCCGACAGCGGGCAGGGTCGAAGACCGCCCCTTGTGGCGCGGCGACCGCCTAGCATGCCGGCATGGCCGCGCGCAACACGGACGCGGCTGTCGCTGCGCGGTAGGACGGCGGAAGTGTGACGCCGGGCGGCCCTCAGCAGGCGAGCCGGTCGCAGCGCCGCATGCTCGCGATCATCTTCGCCATCGCGCGGGCCCCCGGATGGCCGAGGATGCCGCTGTTGCCGAGAACGTAGGACGGCGTGGCGTAGAGCCCGAGATCCGCGGCCATCCGCATCTGGCTCTTGAGTGCGACGCGCACCTCGTCGCTGTCGGCGATCTCCTCGATCTCCGCCTGCGGAACGCCCAGGGCGGTGGCCGCATTCAGCGCGCCGGGCCCGTCGATCCGGCCTGGCTTGCCGAGAACGGTCCGATAGAAGCCCCAGGCCGCCTCCGATCCGAGCCTGCGCTGCACGGCCAGCATGACCTTGGCGGCCTGGGCCGATTGCGGCGACAGAATCGGATTGTGGACAAGCCCGATGCGCAGTTCGGCGTCGCCGTCGTGCAGTGCCACGACGTCGGCCGCGGCCTTCCGACAATACGGACAGTTGAAGTCGAAGAACTCGTAGAGGGTGGTCCCGGGATCGCGCGGCCCGACATAGGTGACGCCGTGCAAGGTTGGGATCTGGCCTGTGATCTCCCCGGGCAGGATCGCGTTGGCGACCGGCTTCCCGTCGTCGCCGTTGACCGCGACCCGCTGTCCGTAGGATTGCGCGGCCGCGCGGCCGAGGCCTGAGCCCAGCACGACGCCGGCGGCGGCGAGGAGGTGACGTCGGGAAAAAGGCATGAGTCTCGTCCGGGGCATCGCGGGTCCGCTCGGGCCGCAGGCGGATCGGAACGACGGGGTCGCGTCGGATTGATGGCCGGGCCGGGTGAACGTGGCCCTACCGGAGGCCCTTCGGCCGCTCGCCCACGGCCCAGGCCAGTGCCTGCTCCAACCGGTCGTTGCCCCAGAACAGCTCGCCGTCATCCGCCAGGAAGGTCGGGGCCCCGTAGATTCCGCGGGAGCGCGCCTCCTCGACGCTGACCCGCAGCTTGGTCTTGTTGGCCTCGGCGGCGGCGGCCCGCACGGTCTGCGTCCCGTCTAGGCCCAGCGTGTCGAGGATCTCGGCGACGGAAGCGGGCTCCGCGATGGAGCGGCCCTCGGCGAAACTCGCGGCAAAGACGGCCTTCGAGAACGGCACCAGCCAATCCTGGTCCTGGCCCAGGATGGCGACCCGCACGGCGCTGAGGCTGTTCTGCGGGAATTGGGCCGGGCGGGTCAGCGGTGGCAGGCCGAGGCGCGCGGCCTCGCGCTCGACGTCCCGCCACATATTCTTGCCCTTGGCCGGGTAGAGGTTGAACGGTGAGGACGTCCAGCCCTGCGAGGCGAAGAGCGGCCCGACCAGGAAGGGCCGCCACCGCACCGCGACCCCGGCCTCCGCGGCGGCGTCCTCGACGCGCATCGCCGCGAGATACGAATACGTGGAGGCGAATTCGTACCAGAACTCCAGAATCGGCTGGCGCGCCATAGACTTCGCTTCTCCGATGCACTCACGCGGCGATGACGACAGGCAACGCCCGCGCCGTTTCTTGCACAGCCGCAAGGCCGCCGTGAGGCGAAACGCGGCCGATCCTCCGGCATCGGGCCTACGCGCGAGACGGCACGCCGGTTGCAGGCCGATGACACCCGCGATAAGCCGCGGATGCCCCGCCTCAGTTCCGGAAGCCGCATGTCCGTCCCCGCGAAGAGCCCCGTGAAGAAGGTCGTGCTGGCCTATTCCGGCGGCCTCGATACCTCGATCATCCTGAAGTGGCTGCAGACCACCTACGGCTGCGAAGTGGTGACCTTCACGGCCGATCTCGGCCAGGGGGAGGAGCTGGAGCCGGCGCGCCGCAAGGCCGAGCTGCTCGGGATCAAGCCCGAGAACATCTTCATCGAGGACCTGCGCGAGGAATTCGTCCGCGACTACGTCTTCCCGATGTTCCGGGCGAACGCCGTCTACGAGGGTGTCTACCTGCTGGGCACCTCGATCGCCCGGCCGCTGATCGCCAAGAAACAGATCGAGATCGCCGAACGGGTCGGGGCTGACGCGGTCTGCCACGGCGCCACCGGCAAGGGCAACGACCAGGTCCGATTCGAGCTCGGCTACTACGCCCTGAAGCCGGACGTGACGGTGATCGCGCCGTGGCGCGAATGGGACCTGCGCTCCCGCGAGCAGCTGATCGCCTTCGCCGAGCAACACCAGATCCCGATCGCCAAGGACAAGCGCGGCGAGAGCCCGTTCTCGGTGGACGCTAACCTCCTGCATGCCTCCTCGGAGGGCAAGGTGCTGGAGGATCCGGCTGTCGAGGTGCCCGATTACGTTTTCTCCCGGACGATCTCGCCCGAGCAGGCGCCGGACACGCCGACCGTCATCACCATCGGGTTCGAAAAGGGCGACGCGGTCTCGATCGACGGCGAGAAACTCTCGCCCGCGAGCCTGCTGGCCAAGCTCAACCAGCTCGGCCACGACAACGGCATCGGGCGGCTCGACCTCGTGGAGAATCGCTTCGTCGGCATGAAGAGCCGCGGCATGTACGAGACGCCCGGCGGCACGATCCTGCTGCCGGCCCACAGGGCGATCGAGTCGATCACGCTCGACCGCGGCGCCGCCCATCTCAAGGACCAGCTGATGCCGCAATACGCGGAGCTGATCTACAACGGCTTCTGGTTCTCGCCGGAGCGCGAGATGATCCAGGCGCTGATCGACCGGAGCCAGGAGAAGGTCACCGGCACGGTGCGGTTGAAGCTCTACAAGGGCGGTGTCCACGTGATCGGCCGCGAGAGCCCGTACTCCCTCTACGACCAGGATCTCGTGACCTTCGAAGAAGGCGCCGTCGCCTATGACCATCGCGACGCGGCGGGCTTCATCAAGCTCAACGCGCTCCGGCTGCGGACGCTGGCGCAGCGCGGGAAGCGCGGGGGCTGAGCCGCCCGCCGCTCAGGCGGGTTCCCACGCCGGGGACCCGCCGGTCCGACGGAACGTACCGGGCCCGAGATCGGCGTAGCGCAGGAAGATCTGCAGGGCCGGCTGCATCTCGCGGTGGAGGCGGACGAGATGCGTCTGCGCATCTTCGTCGTCATTGGCGGCCGCTCCGGGGACCGCAGCCAAGTGGCGGGCCATATCGGCGGTGTAGGGACCCGGTCCGCCGTAAGGCTGGGCGGGATCGACATAGGGCACGCCCCGGGCGGTATCCCAGGCGTAGCCGAGCCTTGGAATCAGCGCCAGATGCTCCGGGGTCACCGCGAAGGTGATGTGCTCGGGCGTCTCGCCGGTCTGCGCATCCCGGAACACGTCGCCGACCGTGCTGTGGTCCAGCTTGGCCAGCGCATTGTGATACTGGTAGCGGCCGGGCTTCAGCTGCGCATTCTGTGCGAAGACCGCGAGGCCGTCCTCCAGGGCCCGGTGCTCCTCCTCGGCGCCCTCGTCGTCACCGGTGACGTTGGCGATATCGCCGTCCCGGTCGAGGCTGCCATAGGGCGCCTCCGGGTGGACGGTGGGCGCCCCCGGCTCGACACCGCCCCAGGCGACGACCATCCGGCGGATCAGCGCGATGCGCTCCAGGGTGAGGTCGTAGACGGCGTCGGTCATTGGAGGTCGGCCCCGGGTGTCACGTTTCGAAGGCACGTCTTACAGAGACGGATGGGCGCCTGCTACCGCCGCAGGCACCCCGTCAGCCCCTCGACCTGACCCATCATCGCCTGGATCCGCGCGGCGCGGCGGCGCACCCCGGGGGAGGGGTGGCCGGCGCTGCGGGTGATCGGATTCGGCAGGACGGCAGCCAGGAGCGCCGCCTCGCCGCGGGTCAGCCGGCTCGCATCCTTGCCGAACCAGTGCCGGCTTGCGGCCTGCGCGCCGTAGATCCCGTCGCCCCACTCGGCGACGTTCAGGTAGATCTCCATCATCCGCCGCTTGCCCCAGAGGGCGTCGAGGGCCAGCGCCAGCGGGATCTCCAGGCCCTTCCGGATGTAGGATCGGCCCGGCCACAGGAAGACGTTCTTCACCGTCTGCATGGCGATCGTCGAGGCGCCGCGGCTCGGCGAATCCTCGTCCTCCACAACCTCGCGGATCGCCCCGAGATCGACGCCGTTGTCGAGGCAGAAGCGCTGGTCCTCCGAGGCGATCACCGCCTGCGGCAGCACCGGCGCGATCGCCGAGAGCGGGACCGGATCCCGACTGACCGGCTGAAGCGTCAACCACCGTCCAAGCATCAGGGTCGACGGCGGCATCATCGCGCTATAGACGAGCGCCAAGACGAGCACGAGACCGAAACCGGTGGCGGGGAGCAGCAGCAGCATCCCCACGACTTGGCGGACACGGCGGGGGCGTCGCGGGCGGGCGCGCGGGAGATCGCGTTCCGCCGCATCGCCCCTGCCTTCGACCCCGCCCACCGTGATTTCGTTCCCGTGCAACAGACACGCGATTGGTTTTCGCAAGGCCAGGACCGGACGCAGCGCTCGATGACCCCGACCTCCTCAACGCAGGCTCAGACTGGTTCGGTCAAGACTGGTCCGCAAGCCGTCGACTTTACCCACAGGCTGACCGAGGTCGCCGGGACGGTCGAGACCTTCCTGGTGGAACGGCTCGGACCGGAGGTGGGCGCCGGCGAGATCACCCGGCCGCCCCGACTCATGGCGGCGATGCGGCACGCGGTGCTGGGCGGCGGCAAGCGCCTGCGGCCGTTCCTGGCCATCGAGACCGCCCGGATGCTCGGCGGCTCCGAGGCGGCGGCGCTGGCCGCCGGCGCCGGGGTCGAGCTGGTGCATTGCTACAGCCTCGTTCACGACGATCTGCCCGCCATGGACGACGACGACATGCGCCGCGGCAAGCCGACGGTCCATAAGGCCTACGACGAGGCCACCGCGATCCTGGTCGGCGACGCCCTGCAGACGCTGGCCTTCGAGATCGTGGCCGACCCGACCTGGCAGCCGGACGCACGGATCCGGGCCGACCTCGTGCTCGGCCTCGCCCGGGCCTCGGGACTCGGCGGCATGGTCGGCGGACAGCTCCTCGACCTCACCGCCGAAGGCCGCTTCGGCACGGCCACCCTGGACGTGGACGACACCCTGCGGATGCAGGCGATGAAGACCGGCGCGATCCTGGCCTTCTCGGTGGAGGCCGGCGCGATCGTCGGCGGTGCCGACGAGGGCCAGAAGGCAGCCCTGCTGCGCTACGGTCTGGCCCTGGGCCAGGCCTTCCAGATCGCCGACGACATCCTCGATCGGGAGGCCTCGCCCGAAGCCATGGGCAAGGCCACCGGCAAGGACAAGGAGGCCGGGAAAGCGACCCTGGTCGACCGCCTTGGCCTCGACGGGGCCCGGGCCGAGTGCGACCGCCTCGTCGGCGTCTGCGAGGTTGCGGTCGGCCCCTGGGGCGAGGGCGCCCGGATCCTGCGGGACGCCGCCCGCTTCACGGTGGCGCGCAAGACCTGAGGGCCGGAACCTCGACATTTGAGCGGATCGGTTTGACCGGGCCGCAACCGGGCTGCGCCGATGGAGAGGCGTGCCGTCCCGCGATTCGACATACCGTCTCCTGGCCGCCGGCTTCGGCCTCGGCGGCCTCGCTTATCTGATGAGCCGGTCCGAGCCCGACCTGGACGACATCCTCATCGGCCTCGGCTGCCTGGTCCTCTGCGGCGGTTTCTCGGCCATCGCACCCGCCAAGCGGCCTGGGCAGGTCGAGACCCTGCCACCGGAACCCGCCGGTCGCGCGATCGCGAGCGCGGAGGTTCCGAAATCCCATCGGCTGCTCCGGATGGAGGTCCCGCAATCGGCCTCGCGCCTGCCGGAGGCACCCGCCCACCGGCGGCGCGACGGCGATCGGCGGCCGCCGGGGCAGTCGTGAGCGGCGCCGGCTCGGTCAGGCCCGGTTGTTCTTGTTGTAGACGTCGAGGCAGACGGCGGCGAGCAGGACCACGCCCTTGATCACCAGCTGCCAGTCGCTGCCGATGCCCATCATCGACATGCCGTTGTTCATGATTCCGATGATGAAAGCGCCGATCACGACACCCGACACTTTGCCGATGCCGCCGGCCGCTGAGGCGCCGCCGATGAAGCAGGCGGCGATCGCGTCGAGTTCGAACCCAACGCCGCCCTTCGAATTCGCGGTGTTGAGACGGGCGACCAGGATCAAGCCCGCGAGGCCCGCGAGCGCGCCCATGTTGGCGAAGGTCAGAAAGGTCAGCCGCTCGGTCTTGATGCCGGACAGGCGGGCGGCCTTGACATTGCCGCCGAGCGCGTAGATCCGCCGCCCGATCGTCGTCCGCGTGGTGACGAACTGGTACAGCATCACCAGTGCGAACATCACGAGCAGCACGTTGGGCAAGCCGCGATAGTCGCTCATCTGGTAAGCGAAGGCGAGGATCACGATCGTCGTCACACCGTTGCGGGCGAGGAACGCCGCCGGAGAATCGGCCGGGCCGCCGTTTCTGACCCGCGCCTGCCGGCGGCGCCAGTTCAGGCCAACGAGCGACATCGTGAGTCCGAGAGCGATCAGAACCGCGGTCCAAGGCCCGGCGAAATTGGCGAGGAAGCCCTTGGAGAGCGCCTGAAAGACTTCCGGGAACGGCCCGACAGAGGCGCCCTGCAGGAGCGCCTGCGTCAGACCGCGGAACACCAGCATGCCGGCCAGGGTGACGATGAAACTCGGGATACCGAGATACGCCACGAAGTAGCCCTGCAGCCCGCCGATCGCGGCGCCCACCACCAGGCACAGGACGGTGGCCGTCAGCGGATCGACGCCGAACCGGACCATCAGCAGCGCCGCGAGCGCCCCGACGAAGGCGACCACCGAGCCGATCGACAGATCGATATGCCCGGCCACGATGACAAGCAGCATCCCAAGCGCCATCACCACGACGTAGCTGTTCTGCAGGACCAGGTAGGTCAGGTTCAACGGCTGAAACAGCACGCCGCCGGTCGTGTACTCGAAGAACAGGGTGATGACGGCCAGGGCGAAGACCAGCCCGTATTCGTGCAGCTGGGCCGTCGGGAGGAAGCCGCGCCAGGATCGAGGCGCGCTGCGGGGCTCACTGGCAGCCATGGGGCCTGATAGTCCTTCGCTCACGGGGATCATGGGGTTGCGCACAGTGGAGTCGGTCATCCGTTCAGGTCCTTGGAGCGCATGATCGCGCGCATGATCGCTTCCTGGCTGGCCTCGGCGCGGGGGAACTCGCCGACGAAGCGCCCCTCGTTCATGACGTAAATCCGGTCGCACAGGCCGAGGAGTTCGGGCATCTCAGACGAGATCATCACGACGCCCCGGCCCTCGTCGGCCAGTGCATTGACGATGCTGTAGATCTCGTACTTGGCGCCGACATCGATGCCGCGGGTCGGCTCGTCCAGGATCAGCACCTTGGGCTCGGTAAACAGCCACTTGCTGAGCACCACCTTTTGCTGGTTGCCACCCGACAGGTTCACCGTCTGCTGGGACACGCCGAAGGAGCGGATCCGCATCTTGCTCCGATAGGCGCTCGCGACCCGGTGCTCCAACGCCTCGTCGATCACCGCGGCGGTGGAGACCCCCGGCAGGTTCGCCAGGGTGGTGTTCTTGGTGATGTCCTCACCCAGGACGAGGCCGAGCTGCTTGCGGTCCTCGGTGACGTAGGCGATCCCCGCCGCGATCGCCCGGTCGATCGTCGAGACGTCCACCGTCGCGCCGTCGATCCGGACGGTGCCGCTGATGCCCTGTCCGTAGGACCGCCCGAAGATGCTCATGGCGAGCTCGGTCCGACCCGAGCCCATCAGGCCGGCGATCCCGACGATCTCGCCCCGGCGCACGGTCAGGCCGACCCTGCGCACCACCGCCCGGTCGGGATGGATCGGGTGGTGGACCGTCCAGTCGCGCACCTCCATCAGCAGGGCGCCGATCTTCGGTTCGCGCACCGGATAGCGGTTCGCCATCGTGCGCCCGACCATGCCCCGGATGATGCGATCCTCGTCCACCGCCTCGCTCCGGCAGTCGAGGGTCTCGATGGTGGTGCCGTCGCGCAGGACGGTGATCCGGTCGGCAACCTTCGAGATCTCGTTGAGCTTGTGCGAGATCAGGATCGACGCGATGCCCTGGTCCTTGAAGTTCAGCAGCAGCTGCAGCAGCGCCGCGCTGTCCGTCTCGCTCAGGCTGGCGGTCGGCTCGTCGAGGATGAGCAGCTTGACCTTCTTGGACAGGGCCTTGGCGATCTCGACGAGCTGCTGCTTGCCGACGCCGAGATGGGTCACCAGGGTATCGGGGCTCTCGTGGAGCCCCACGGTGGCCATGAGCGCGCGCGCCCGCGCATAGACCTGCTCCCGGTCGATGATGCCGAACCGAGCCGGCTCGTTGCCGAGGAAGATGTTCTCGGCGATCGACAGGAACGGCACCATGGCCAGTTCCTGGTGGATGATCACGATGCCCAGGCGCTCGCTGTCGGAGATGTCCCGGAAGCGGCCCGGATGCCCCTCGTAGACGATCTCACCCGCATAGGAGCCGTGCGGATAGACTCCGCTCAGCACCTTCATGAGCGTCGACTTGCCGGCGCCGTTCTCGCCGACCAGGGCGTGGATCTCGGCGGGCGCGACCGTGAGGTTGACGTCGTTGAGGGCCTTGACGCCGGGGAACGTCTTGGAGATCCCCCGCATTTCGAGGACGGGCTGCATGCGACCCCTTCAGGCTCGGCCTGCACAGATGTGGCTGCGCCGGTGGGATGCCGGCTCAGGATTCAGGGCACCGTCCCGAAAGGTGGCCTTCGGCTTTCGGAACGGTGCGGATCGGGACGCGGGCGCAGCGTGCCGGTTCCGCGATCCGGCACGCTGCGCGAGGGGCCGGCGCCGGCCCGACGGTCACTTTAGCTGTTCGAGGGTATAGTAACCCGTATCGACCAGGGCCGACTTCCAGTTGTCCTTGGTGACGATCACCGGTGTCAGCAGGTATGACGGGACGACCTTCTTGCCGTTGTTGTAGGTCTTCGAATCGTTGATCTCGGGTTGCCGGCCGGCCTCGATGGCGTCGATCATCGCCACCGTGACCCTCGCGAGCTCGCGGGTATCCTTGAAGATTGTCGCCGTCTGCTCGCCCGCGATGATCGACTTGATCGATTGCGACTCGGCGTCCTGGCCGCTGATCACCGGCAGCTTGAGCCCCCCGGATCCGTAGCCGAAGCCTTTCACCGACGAGATGATCGCCGTGGAGATGCCGTCGTAGGGGGAGAGCACCGCGTCGAGCCGGGCATTGCCGTAGAAGGCCGAGAGCAGGTTATCCATCCGGGCCTGGGCGGTGGCCGAGTCCCAGCGCAGGGTCGAGACCTTGTCCATGCCGAACTGGCCCGACCGCACCACGAGCTTCTTCGCGTCGAGGTACGGTTTCAGCACCGACATGGCGCCGTCGTAGAAGAAGTAGGCGTTGTTGTCGTCGGGCGATCCGCCGAACAGCTCGATGTTGAACGGTCCCTTGCCGTCCTTCAGGCCGAGCGCATCGACGATGGACGTCGCCTGCTGTACGCCGACCTTGAAGTTGTCGAAGGTGGTGTAATAGTCGACGTTCGGCGTGCCCCTGATGAGCCGGTCGTAGGCGATGACCTTGACCCCGCGCTCAATGGCCTTCGACAGCACGTCGCCTAGGGTCGTTCCGTCGATCGAGGCGACCACGAGAACCTTCACCCCCTTGGTGAGCATGTTCTCGATCTGCGCGAGCTGGGTCGGGATGTCGTCGTCCGCGTATTGCAGGTCGGGCTTGTAACCTTTGGTCTGCAGCAGCTTCACGATGTTGTTGCCATCGTCGATCCAGCGCTGGGACGACTTGGTCGGCATGGCCACGCCGATGGGATCGCCGTTCGCGGCCTGCGCCGACGGCATGGACACGCCACCCAGGAGCGCGGCACCGAGAACCAGCTTGAGAAACCTCTTCTTGGCGAACATGATTCCCCCCGTCCGTGTTGTCGTGCCGGTGACGGCGTGCGGGCTACCGAACCCGCCGCGTCATCCCTGTCTTTCGGCACTGTCAGATCGTGATCTTGGAACCTCACCTACAGGCCCGCGTGTTTTGACAGACGAATATCGAAATTCGCCGCCCCATGTGCCGAGTGCGGAATCCGATAGTCTGTCAATGTCTTGAAACATCACGGCCGCCCTGGGCGGTCCGTGGCGGCATGGCCGCTCAGTCGGCGTGGAGGTGGCGTGATCCCGCTCCCAACTCAGGCTGGGTTGGCCCCGCCCGCTCTTCGTTGTCGAATTTGTATGAGTTATAGATCGAGCCGTCAATCGCGTCGCCGCGCGTATGGCGCGGATCGCCACGACAAATGCACAGCCGGCAACGACGCCGTGCGGCCTGGCGGCGGGTCGGCGCGGAACCGGCACACATTGTCGCCCGGCCGAAACCTCGGATCCGGGCGCGAGGACGCGGCGCGCGGCGGCGCCGACCGGTCCCCGCTCAGCCGCGTCCGACGAACGGCATCTTGGTGGCCATGATCGTCATGAACTGGACATTGGCTTCGAGCGGCAGGCTCGCCATGGTCAGCACCGCCTGGCCGACATGGTCGGGATCCATCACCGCCTCGGCGCGCAGAGACCCGTCCGCCTGCGGGACGCCGGCCTTCATCTTGCCGCCCATCGGCGTGTCGGCGTTGCCGATGTCGATCTGGCCGCAGGCGATGTCGTAGGCGCGCCCATCAAGGGACGTGGCTTTTGTCAGACCCGTGACGGCGTGCTTGGTCGCGGTGTAGGCGATCGAGTTGGGTCGCGGGGCATGCGCCGAGATCGAGCCGTTGTTGATGATGCGTCCGCCCCGGGGATCCTGGTCGCGCATGATCCGGAAAGCGTGCTGCGTGCACAGGAACAGCGCGGTCAGGTTGGTGTCGACCACCTGGCGCCAGGTCTCCAGCGGCAGGTCCTCCAGGGGCACCGCCGGAGCGCCGATCCCGGCATTGTTGAACAGCAGGTCCAGGCGCCCGAATCGATCCCGGGTGCGGGCGAACAGGCTGGCGATCGACTCGGGATCGGTGACGTCGGTGGGGACTGCGAGGGCGCGGTCGTCCCCGATCTCGGCCGCCGTCTCTTCGAGGGGGGCCGGCCGACGCCCGGACAGCACCACGCGCCACCCGGCACCGGCGAGCGCCAGGGCGGCGGCCTTGCCGACTCCCGTGCCCGCCCCGGTCACGATCGCGATCCGCTCCGACATCGTTTCCTCCCGGCTGTTCTCCGGTCCGCCTGTACCGGATGGCGGCCACGGCGCGAAGGGATCGGCGTTTCAGAAGCCCCGCGCGGTCACGGAGAAGGCCTGGCGGAGCCGCTGCGCTATGTTGGCCTGAGGCTCGTGAATGGGGGGACCGAGACGATGCGCCTGCGCCCGGCGGCAGGACCACCCGCGACCGTGGATCCGGCGGTGCGGCGGTGAACGCGCCCGAAATCCCGTTCCTGGCCGGCCTCGATGCGGAGGCCGGCGCGGCCGTGCGCGCCCGCATGGTACCGGTCGCGGTGCCGGCAGGCCGGATCCTGTTCGAGCAGGGTGCGACCGGCGACGCGCTCTACACGCTCGTCTCCGGTGCCGTCGGCGTCTCGGCCCGGGACCACAACGGGGTACCCACGCGGATCGCCCGCCTGCGGCCGCCGGCGATCTTCGGCGAGATGGCGCTCCTGTCCGACGCCCCCCGGGCGGCCACGGTGATCGCCCTGCGCGACACGCACCTGCTGCAGCTCACCCGCAGCGCCTTCGAGGCGGTGATCGCCGAGCATCCGCAGACGCTGCTCTACTTCGCCCGGATGCTCGCCGACCGGCTGCGCGCGCTCTACGACGGCTACTCGGTCCACCACGCACCGCGGATCTTCACGATCCTGGCGGTCACCGACGGGCCCGACCCCGAGATCCTGGCCCGCCGGCTCGCCGCCGCCTTCGACGCGCTCCTGCCCGGGGAGACCGGCTGCCTGACCGACTGGCCCGGGGGTGCCGACGAGGCGTGGTTCCAGGCCTTCGAGGCGCGGCACGCGCGCACGATCCTCGCGGCGCGGAACATCGACTGCCCCTGGTGCCGGCAGAGCCAGCGGCGGGGGGACCACGTGCTGCTGCTGGCCGAGCCGGGAGCGCCGCCGCGGCCGGGCGCGGCGGCCTATCTTGAGCGGGTGCGCTCCGACTGGATCCGGATGGATCTCGTCGTCCGGCAGGACGCCGCGGCGCGGCGCCCGAAGCCGGTGCATCCCGCCGTCGCCGCGCTGCCCGCGGCGCTGCGCATCCAGCTCCGGGACGGCTGGGCGGCGGATCTCGATCGCCTGGCCCGGCTCGCCTCCGGCGCCGCCCGGGGGCTCGTCCTCGGCGGCGGCGGCGCCCGGGGGCTCGCCCATCTCGGGGTGCTGAAGGCCCTCGACGAGGTGTCCTGCGCCCCCGACTTCGTCGGCGGCACCAGCATGGGTGCGATCATCGCGGCGAGCCTCGCCATGGGCTGGAGCATCGCGGAGATCCAGGCCCAGACCGAGGCCTTCTTCGCGACCAGCAACCCAATCAACGACTACACGCTGCCGCTCCACGCCCTGACCCGGGGCGCCAAGGTCGATGCCGGACTCGCCGCGCGCTACGGCGGCGCGCGGATCGAGGATCTGTGGCTGCCGTTCTTCTGCGTCTCGTCCAATCTCACCACCGGCAGCACGATGGTGCATCGCGCGGGGGCGCTGACGCAGGCCCTGCGCGCCAGCATCGCCATCCCGGGGCTGCTGCCGCCGGTGATCTGCGACGAAGGCGTGCTGGTCGATGGCGGCATGATGAACAACCTCCCGGCCGATGTCGCCGCCGACCTGGAGCGCGGGCCGGTGCTGGCCGTCGACGTCGGCAGCGACCGGGCCTTCCAGGACATGCCCCGGCGCGGCTGGACCGGACGCCTCGTGCGCAGGCTCATCGGCTCGCCGCCGGCCATGCCGGGGCTCGCACCGCTGCTGCTGCGCGCCGCCACGGTGTCGAGCGACGCCCAGAGCCTGATGGCGGCCGCCCACGCCACGGTCGTCCTGAAGCCCCAGCTCTCCGGGATCGACCTGCGGGCCTGGTCGCGGTTCCGCGAAACGGCCGAGCTCGGCTACCAGGAGACCCGTGCGGGCATCGCCAGCGGCAGCCTCGCCCGCTGGTTGGACCCCCTGCGCTGATCCGTCCGCGTGCGGCAGCGCACCCGGACGCCGCGCGGCCCTGTAACCCGCGGGGCCGTGCGCCGATCTCCCGAGTACAGACGGCCCTTGGAGCTCGACGCCATGACCCAGCCCGACACGATCCGCACCGACGCCCCGCCCGCCGCCGATCCCGCCCGCGGTCTGCTGGAGGGAGCGGCCTTCGTCCTGCTCTGCCTGTGGACCCGAACCTCCCCGGTCCGCCTGCGCGACCAGCTCTCGCCGGAAGCCGGTGCCTGCGCCACGCTCGGCTTCTGACGGGACCGCCCCCGGATAGACGGAGCATCGACGCCGATGGATGTCGCAGGTGTCACCTTTCGCCGGGTCGCGCTACCCGGGCTGAGCCTGAACGTGGCTGAAGCCGGCCCCACTTCGGGCGCGCCGACGATCCTGCTGCACGGTTTCCCGGAGTTCTGGTACGGCTGGCGCCACCAGATCGGCCCGCTCGCCGAGGCGGGCCTGCGGGTCCTGGCGCCGGATCAGCGCGGCTACGGCCTCAGCGACAAGCCGTCCGGCATCGAGGCCTATCATCTGGACCGGCTGGCCGGCGACGTCCTCGCCCTGGCCGACGCCTACGGCTTCGCAGAAATCCGGTTGGTCGGCCACGATTGGGGTGGGATCGTCGCGTGGTGGCTGGCGAGCCGGCATCCCGACCGGATCGCGCGGCTCGCCATCCTGAACGCGCCGCATCCCGCCATCGTCGGCGACTACATGCGCCACCATCCCGGCCAGTGGCTGCGCAGCTCCTATGTCGGCCTGTTCCAGATCCCCGGCCTGCCCGAGCGCCTGCTCACCGCGGATCGGTGCCGGGCCCTGCGGCGCGCGCTGACCAACACAAGCCGGCCGGGGGCCTTCGCGGCCGCCGATCTCGACCGCTATGTCGAGGCTTGGCTCCGGCCCGGCGCGATGACCGCCATGCTGAACTGGTATCGCGCTCTGGTTCGCCTGCCCCGGGCGACGCCACCGCGGGTCCGCGTCCCCACCTTGATCCTCTGGGGGCGCCAGGACACCGCACTGCAGCCGGGCCTGGCGGAGGCGAGCCTGGCCTTCTGCGACGCCGGCCGGATCCGCTGGTACGACCGCGCCAGCCACTGGCTCGCGCACGAGGAGCCGGCCTCGGTCAACGCCGATCTCGCCGACTTCCTCGCTTGAACGCCGCTATAGTAGAGGGGCAGAGGATCCGGCACAGTCGAAATGTGCCGTGGCTTGCAGGTCCTCTTCTAGTCTCGGAAGCGTCGAGGGATCGGGCGCGGTGTACGTTCAGGACGATCGATTAATCCTGCGTCCAGAATAAATTCAATCCTGCGTTCTCCGCAACATTCCGGAACTATTCGATCACTTTCCGTTTGGGTGGGTGCTCATGAGAGCGCTCCGGAGATACGCGACGATGTCTTTACACACCCTGTTGACTGCGGGCTTCGTCTTCGGCGGCATCATGGCCGCCACGGCGACCGCCCAGGCCGCTCCGGCCGTGCCACAGTCCGGCCTGGCCGGGCACGACTTGGTCGAGACCATCGCGATGCATCACCATCACCGGATGCACCGCCATCATTCCACCCGCCACGAGCGGCGGATGCGCCGCCTCAACACGATGCGCCACGGCAATCCGAACGCGCGCAATCCGTCGCGGCCCGGCTATCAGCAGCAGCTCGGCAACACCACGGGCGGCCCGCGCTACTGAGCCTCAGGATACGGGTACGGCGCCGCGCTCTTTCGGGAGCGGCAGCCTGCGATCATCCACCGCCGCGGCGGCTTCTCCCCAGCCGCGTCGGTGTACGTGTCCTGATTCGCGGACGCCGCTCTGCTAAGAGGCGTCATGGCTCGAACCGCCGTCCGCCCCGCCGCCGATATCACGCACGCCCCCGGCCTCGACCCGGCCGGCGCCACGCCGATGATGGCGCAGTACATCGAGATCAAGGCCGCTAATCCGGATTGCCTGCTGTTTTACCGGATGGGCGACTTCTACGAGCTGTTCTTCGAGGATGCCGAGATCGCCTCCCGGGCGCTCGGGATCGTCCTGACGAAGCGCGGCCGGCACGCGGGGACCGAGATCCCGATGTGCGGCGTGCCGGTCGAGCGCTCCGACGATTACCTGAGTCGCCTGATCGCCCTTGGGCACCGGGTCGCCGTGTGCGAGCAGACCGAGGATCCCGCCGAGGCCAAGAAACGGGGCCCGAAATCGGTCGTGCGCCGGGAGGTGGTGCGCCTCGTCACGCTGGGCACGATCACGGAGGACCGGCTCCTCGATCCGGCCCGGGCCAACCTTCTGCTGGCGATCGGACGTCGCAAGACCGGGGAGGGGGTGGTCGCCTACGGTCTGGCCGCCGTCGACATCTCCACCGGGCGCTTCGCCCTGAGCGAGGTCGCGGGTGGCGATCTCGCCGGCGCCATCGCCCGGCACGACCCGCGGGAGATCGTCCTGTCGGAGGCGATCCACGCGGATCCCGCCCTGGCGCGGCTCTGGCAGGAGAGCCGCGCCGCGATCGTGCCGCTCGCGCAGGCGGAACTGGAACCGCAGGCGGCCGAGCGGCGGCTGCGCGAGCAGTACGGCGTCTCGACCCTCGACGGCTTCGGCCAGTTCACCCGGGCCGAGATCGCGGCCGCCGGTGCCGCGCTCCTCTACATCGCCCGGACGCAGCTCGCGGCCCGGCCGACCCTGGCGGTCCCGACCCGCGAGGATGCGGGCGGCACACTGGCGATCGACGCGGCGACCCGGCTCAATCTCGAACTCACCCGCACCCTGTCCGGGGAGCGCGCCGGCAGCCTCCTCGCCACCATCGACCGCACCGTGACGGCCAACGGGGCACGTCTCCTGGCCGAGCACCTCGCCGGACCGCTGACCCAGCTCGAGGCCATCGCCCGGCGCCATGCCGCCGTGACGCATCTCGTGGACGATGCCGCCCTGCGCGGCGGCCTGCGCGACGCCCTGGCCCGGGCCCCCGACCTCGCCCGCGCCCTGTCGCGGACCGGCCTCGGCCGGGCGGGACCGCGCGACCTCGCGGCGATCCGGGACGGCCTGGCCGTGGCGGCGGAACTCGGGGGGCGCATGTCCGCCATCCCGGCCCTGCCGGAGGATCTCGCCCGGCTGGCCGGCCACCTCGCCGCGGCCGATCCGGAGCTGATCGCGACGCTGACGGCGGCGCTTGCCGACGACCTTCCCCTGAGCCGGAGGGACGGCGGCTTCGTGCGGGCCGGCTACCATGCGGAAATCGACGAAGCCCGGATCCTCGGCCAGGATTCCCGCAAGGTCGTCGCCGCCCTGCAGGCGCGCTACGCCGAGCAGACCGGCTGCCGGACGCTGCGCATCAAGCACAACAACCTCCTCGGATATTTCATCGAGGTTCCGCAATCCGTCGGCGAAGCCTGTCTGAAGGGACTCCAGAGCGACTTCGTCCATCGCCAGACCATGGTGGACGCGATGCGCTTCACCAGCGTCGAACTGGGCGCGCTCGAATCCAAGATCTCGGGGGCCTCCGACCGGGCGCTGGCCCTGGAGGCGGCGGTGTTCGACGACCTCTCGGCCCGCGTCCTCGCCCGGGCCGACGCCGTCGCCGAGGTCGCCGAGGCGCTGGCCGGCCTCGACGTGGCGGCGAGCCACGCCGAACTCGCGGTCGAGCTCGACTGGCGCCGGCCCGTGGTCGACGATTCGCTAAGCTTCGTCGTGGCGGGCGGCCGGCACCCGGTAGTCGAGGCGGCCCTGCGCCGGGCGGGGGAGCCGTTCATCGCCAACGATTGCGACCTCACGGGCGAGACCCGCGGCCGGATCCGGTTGATCACCGGCCCCAACATGGGCGGCAAGTCCACGTTCCTGCGCCAGAACGCGCTGATCGCGGTGCTCGCCCAGATCGGCGCCTTCGTGCCGGCCGCCGAGGCACGGATCGGGCGGGTCGACCGGCTGTTCTCCCGAGTCGGCGCCGCCGACGACCTCGCCCGGGGGCAATCGACCTTCATGGTCGAGATGGTCGAGACCGCCGCGATCCTCAATCAGGCGAGCCGCCGCTCGCTGGTGATCCTGGACGAGATCGGCCGCGGTACCGCGACCTTCGACGGCCTGTCCATCGCCTGGGCCTGCCTGGAGCACCTGCATGAGGTGAACGCCTGCCGGGCGCTCTTCGCCACGCATTTCCACGAGCTGACCGCTTTGGGCGACCGCCTCGCCCGCCTTGAGAACGCCACCCTGAAGGTGGCCGAGCACCGGGACGGCGTCGTGTTCCTGCACGAGGTCGTGCCGGGGGTGGCCGAGCGCAGCTACGGCCTTCAGGTGGCCCGCCTGGCCGGGCTACCGGGCAGCGTCGTGACCCGGGCCGGGGCGATCCTCAAGAGTCTGGAGAAGGCCGAGCGCGGCCGCCCCGCCCGAGCCCGAATCGACGACCTGCCACTCTTCGCCGCCCTGGCGCCGCCTCCGCCCCCGGAGGCGCCCCCCGAGGATCCCCTCGGGGCGATGCTCGACACCATCGATCCGGATGCGCTGACGCCCCGGGAGGCGCTGGATGCCCTCTACCGGCTGAAGCGCGAGCGGGCAGGGCGGGGCTGAGGGGTTCGCCTCTGGCACGTCGCGGTTGGAGAGTGGGAGCGGCCGATAGCGCGCTCCCACTCACCCCTGCGGAACCACCGGATTTACAGATCGCTGCCGGATAGGGGTAATGATTGGACCCACGCGCGGGTCTCCGCTCCCGTCCAAGGGAAGGGAAATGGTTTGGCAGTCCCGGGCTGCGCGTCTTCTCGATCAGCCCAAGAATCGTCCCTCGCAGACGGTTCAGTGCCGCCGCACCGGTTCGACCCAGCCCTCAGACCGGTGCAGGCCAGAACCCGTCCGGACAAGCCGGCTCGCCGCGGCCGGCGCGCCGGTCGGCCACGTAGTCGAGGGTGCTGGCCACCACGCGCTCGGAATAGGGCTTGGCGATCACCCCGATGGCGCCGGCGAAATCCTTGGGGATGCGCTTCGCGTTGGCGGTCATGAACACCACGGTGGTGCGCCGGTCCTGCGAGAGCGCCCGGGCGACCTCGATGCCGGTCGGGCCGTCGATGAGATGAATATCCACCAGCGCGACGTCGGGTGCGGTCGAACGGCCCATGGCGATGGCCTCGGTGGAATTTCCGGCGATACCCACCGTGATATGGCCAAGCTCGTCCAGCAGGCATTCGAGTTCGAGCGCGATCAGCGCCTCGTCCTCCACCACGAGGACGCGGAGCGCGGCTTCCAACGCGGCGTTCCCGGTGCCCATGCGTTCTCCGTGTCACCGTGCCGTGGACGCCGCCGCAAGCTTGGAGCGTTCACACGCAAGACTCAAGACACGGACTTCAGCGGGATATCGATCTCCACGACGGTGCCCGGTCCGGCATCCGCCCAGGCTATGGTTCCGCGCATCTGCCGCACAACCATCTCCACGAGATTGCGCCCGAAACCCGCCGGATTGGGCGACACGGCCGCCAGCCCGACCCCGTCATCGCGGATCGTCAGGTGCATGCCGCTCTCCGTCCGCCGGGCGGCGATCGAGACCCGCCCCTCGCGGGCGTCCGGGAAGGCGTGGCGCAACGCATTGGCGGTCAGTTCGTGGATGAGCAGGGCCAGCGGCGCCGCCATGGCGGCCGCCACCGCGATCGGCTCAACGTCGGCCTCGATCCGGCGCAGTTCCGGATCGAGGCCGGCATTCATGTCGGCCAGGAACTCGGCCGCGAAGTCGCCGAGGTTGAAATGCGCGCAGTCCCCCTCGGAATAGAGCAGGCGGTGCGCCGTCGACAAGGCACCGATGCGCTCGGCCATGTTCTGAAGCGCGTCGCGCGCCTCGCCCTCCGGCGTCCGGCGGGCCTTGAGAAGCATCAGCGAAGAGATCACCTGCAGGTTGTTTTTCACCCGGTGATCGACTTCGTGCAGCAGGGCAGTCTTCTGCTCCAGGGCTGCGCTCAGGGCATGCGTGCGTGCCTCGACCAGGCGTTCCAGCTCGCCGGTGGTGTCACGCATGGTGTCTTCGAGCTGATGGACATAGGTCATGTCCGCCTGAGCGGCGTAATAGAACGCCACGCCCTCCGTATCGCTCACCGGCGTGATGGTCATCGCGTTCCAGAACGGCGTACCGTCCTTGCGATAGTTCAGCAGTTCCACCGAGATCGGTTCCGCCACCTGAATCGCAGCGCGGATCCGCTCGACGGCGGTTCGGTCGGTCGCAGGGCCCTGAAGCATGCGGCAATTGCGCCCGACGACCTCCTGCAGGCCGTACCCGGTAACCTGCAGGAACGCATCGTTGGCCCAGGCAACAGGATTGTCCGGCGCGCGCGCGTCGGTGATCACCATGGGCGACGGGCTTCGAGCGAAGGCATCGACCAGCGTCGCCGGCGGCAGGGCGGGCTCGGACCGGGCACTCAACGCATCATTCCATACTCTGTGCAGCGACGTGGGGGTCCGCCGGCGTCTTCTGCACGCCGCGATCCCCCGGTGGTGGACATCGCGTTAAGCGGCGTTCGATCAAGCCTCCGGCAAGTGGCATCACAATCCGGCGAGACACTCCGCGGCGCAAGGTTGCCACGATTTCGCGAGATCAAGGCCATGAGGGCTCAGGAGTTCCATGCCATGGGCAACCCACCACAGGCGATGCGCCGCTTCCGCCTCCGCGACATCGTCGAGGATCGGCGCATCGCGCTGATGCTTGCGCTCGGATTCTCGTCTGGCCTGCCGCTGCTGCTGGTGCTGGGGACCTTCACGCTCCGCCTCGCCTTCTCGGATATCGACGTGCGGGCCATCGGGCTGTTCAGCTATGTGGCACTGCCCTACTCGCTGAAGTTCCTGTGGGCCTCGGCGATCGACCGCCTGGACGTGCCGGTCCTGAGCGCCCGGCTCGGACGCCGCCGGGCCTGGATGGTCACGACCCAGGCAGCGGTCGCCCTGTGCCTCGTCCTGATGGCCTTCGCCGACCCGAAGACGAACCTGGCGCTGCTGGGGCTCGCGGCCTTCTTGATGGCGTTCTGCGCGGCGAGCCAGGACGTGGTCATCGACGGCTGGCGCATCGACGCGGCGGGCAGCGACTTCCAGGGCATCCTGGCGGCGACCTCGAACCTCGGCTACCGCCTCGGCCTGATCGCTGCGGGCGCGGGCGCGCTGTTCATCGCCGCGGCCGGGGGCTGGACGCTGGCCTACCTGATCATGGCCGCGCTCATGCTGGTGGGGATGGTCGCGGCCCTGCTGGCGCCGGCCTTCGACGTCGCCCGCGCAGCCCCGGCGGAGACCATAGGCGGCTCGCGAATCCAGTCGATGCGCCGCGCCATCCTGGAGCCCCTGACCGAGCTCCACATCCGCTTCGGGAACGCCCTCTGGGGCATCCTCCTGCTCGTGGCCCTCTTCCGCCTGCCGGACTTCCTGTCCGGGGTGATGGCGAGCCCGCTCTATCGGACCCTGGGCTTCGACCTCCGGGAGATCGCCACCGTCACCAAGCTCTACGGGATCTGGGTGGGGATCGCGGGCGGTTTCGCCGGCGGTTGGGCGCTCGCCCGACTCGGGCTGTTCCCGACATTACTCCTCGGCGCGTTCCTGGCCGCGGCCTCGCACCTCGCCTTCGCGTGGCTGTCGGCCGGCGGGCCGGAGGTCTGGCGCCTGACCGTGGCGATCTCCGTCGAGAATTTCTGCGGCTCCTTTGCGGGCATCGTGCTGATCGCCTACATGTCGAGCCTCACCAGCACGGCCTACGCGGCGACGCAGTATGCGCTGTTCTCGTCGCTCTACGCCCTGCCGGGCAAGCTGATCGCGGGGGCGTCGGGCTTCGTGGTCGCGGCGATCGGGTATCCGGCCTTCTTTGTGATAACATCGCTGGTCGGCATCCCGGTGCTGGTCCTCTGCCTCGCCGTCGGGCGCCGCGGCACCCGGCCGGCCGCCGAGGCGGCGCGGGCCGCCGACATGGCGGGGAACCGCATGCCGGGCGCCGAGCTTCCTTCCACGGCGCGGGCCCCGGGCACCGCGTGACCGGAACAGATCCAGGGATCTACGGATGAGCACGACCGACCTCACCCGCGCCGGCGAAATCCTGCCGGCGGTGACCCGAGAGACCGTGCTGAGCGACGCGGATCTCGCCGCCCTGCGCCGGGCGGTGGCGGCCCTGGAGCGCCCGAGCCTCGCCGCGCGCCTCTCCGCGGCGGCGGGAGCCCCCCTCGACCTCATCGGCCGCTCGCTGCCCGCCCCCGTGACCGAGGCGGTCAGCCGCAGCACCGAGGCCGCGATGCGGGTGGCGCTGCGGGTCGCCCTGGCGACGCTGCCGCGCAAGGCCTTGGCGCCCACGTCGGACGATGCCGTGGGTGTGGCCACCGCGAAGGCCGCGAGCCGGATGACGCGGCTCCTCGGTTCGGGCGATGCCAAGCACAAGGCCTTGGCGGCGCTCTCCGGAGCGGTGGGAGGCGCGTTCGGCCTTACGACCCTGGCCGTCGAACTCCCGGTCTCCACGACGCTGATGCTGCGCTCGATCGCCGAGATCGCCCGCGAGGAGGGCGAGGATCTTGAAACGCCCGAAGGCGCGCTCGCCTGCGTCCAGGTCTTCGCCCTGAGCGGCCGGACGTCGGCCGCGACGGAGGCGGGCTCCGCCCTGACGGAGAGCGGCTACTTCGCCGTGCGCGCCGCCCTGGCCAAGACCCTGGCGGAGGCCGCCCGCTATGCCGGCAGCAAGACGCTCCTCGACCAGTCGGCCCCGGCCCTGATCCGGTTCACCGCGCAGATCGCGGCGCGTTTCGGCCTCGTGGTGTCGCAGAAGGTCGCCGCGCAGACCGTACCGATCCTGGGCGCGTTCGGGGGCGCTGCTGTCAACACCGCCTTCATGAACCACTTCCAGGCGACGGCGCACGCCCATTTCACGGTCCGGCGCCTGGAACGGACCTATGGGGAACCGGCCATCCGCGCCGCCTACGAGGTCGAGAAGGCCGCCCTCGGCACCGCTTGATCGGCCGGCGCTCCATCCTCCAGGATAGGCCGCTTCCCTGCGGAGCGGCGGAGCGGAGGCGGCATTGATCGGCAACGGGGAGATGGTGGCGCGGCTGGCACTGGCGGCACTGTCCGGCAGCGTGATCGGGCTGGAGCGCGAGCGCTTGCTCTGGGCGGCCGGCCTGCGCACGCACATGCTGGTCTGCGTCGGGTCCTGCCTGATCATGATCGTCTCGGCCTACGGCTTCGGCGACGTGCTCGGCGCGGACCATGTCGTCCTCGATCCCTCGCGCATCGCCGCGCAGGTGGTGTCGGGCATCGGCTTCCTGGGTGCGGGCACGATCCTGCTGCGCGGCGAGGTGGTGAAGGGGCTGACAACGGCGGCGAGCCTTTGGGGCGTCGCAGCGATCGGCCTGGCCGTAGGCAGCGGGCTCTACGTGCCGGCGCTGACGACGACCGCGCTCGTCGTCGGCATCCTGGCTGGCGTGAAACCCTTCGAGGAGCGCTGGCGCGCGCGGATGCGCGCGCAGACCCTGCGGCTCACCATGCGGAAGGACGCACTGTCGATCGACACCCTCCAGGCGGCGACCGGCGAGCGCGCCTCACGGGTGCGGACCTTCACGGTCCGGCCGAGCGCCGACCCGGACTACGACGAGGTTGCCATCACCTTCGTGCGGCTGTCCCGGACGAGCGTCGCGGCGATCGCCGCCAAGCTGCGGGCGCTGCCGGACGTCGTCACGGTGGAGGAGGCGGAGGCGTGATCCGACTCCGCCGTCAAGCCGCACCGCGACTTTCGCCGTCGAGGAACAGCCGATAGGCCGGGTTCTCGGTCTCGTCGGTGGCCGGGTAGCCCAGGGCCTCGATCACGGCATCGAACCTGGCCCGCTCCGCCGGCGGGACCGCGATTCCGGCGAGCACGCGGCCGTAATCCGCCCCGTGGTTGCGGTAGTGGAACAGCGTGATGTCGAAATCCGGACCCAGCGCGTCCAGGAACTTCATCAGCGCGCCCGGCCGCTCCGGGAACTGGAATCGGAACAGGCGCTCATGCGCCACGCCCACGGCCCGCCCGCCGACCATGTAGCGGACATGGACCTTGGCCATCTCGTTGTCGCTCATGTCGAGGGCCCGGTAGCCGGCCTCCCGCAGGGCGGCGAGCAGCGCCTGCTTCTCGCGCCTGCCGCCGGCGACGTTGATGCCCACGAAGATCTGCGCCTCGGCGCCCGGCGCGTGGCGGTAGTTGAACTCGGTGATGGCCCGCGGCCCGAGGGCGTTGATGAAGGCCCGGTAGGCGCCGGGCCGCTCCGGGATGGTCACGCCGATCAGGACCTCCCGCTGCTCACCGATCTCGGCCCGCTCGGCGATGTGGCGCAGGCGGTCGAAATTGAGGTTCGCCCCCGACGAGATGGCGATCAGCGTGCCGGTGCCGCCCTCGCGCTCGGCGTAGACCTTGGCGCCCGCGACGCTCAGCGCGCCGGAGGGCTCCGACACCGCGCGGGTATCGTCAAAGATGTCCTTGACGGCGGCGCACATGGCGTCCGTGTCGACGGTGATGACCTCGTCGAGGTGCTCCCGGCAGAGCCGGAACGTCTCCTCGCCGGCCTGGCGCACGGCGACGCCATCGGCGAACAGGCCGACCGAGGGGAGGCTGACCCGGGTGTCCGCCGCCAGCGCCGCGGCCATGCAGGCGGCATCCTCCGGCTCGACGCCGATCACCTTGGTGCCGGGCCGCAGGTACTTCACGAAGGTGGCGATGCCGGCGGCGAGCCCGCCGCCGCCCACGGGCACGAAGATCGCCTCGATCGGGCCGGTATGCTGCTCCAAAATCTCCTTGCCGATCGTGCCCTGGCCGGCGATCACGTCGGGATCGTCGAACGGGTGCAGGAAGGTCAGGCCCTCCTCGGCCTCGCGGATCTTCGCCTCGGCGAGCGCCTCGTCGAAGGCGTCGCCGTGCAGCACGACCTCGGCCCCGCGCGCCCGGCAGGCATCGACCTTGATCGACGGGGTGGTGCGCGGCATCACGATCACCGCCCGGGCGCCGAGCTTGGCGGCGGCCAGGGCCACGCCCTGGGCGTGGTTGCCCGCGGAGGCGCAGACCACGCCGCGGGCGATCTGGTCCGCGCTGAGGGCCGACATCTTGTTGTAGGCGCCGCGCAGCTTGAACGAGAAGACCGGCTGCAGATCCTCGCGCTTCAGCAGCACCGGCCGGCCGAGCCGCTTTGTCATCCGCGGCATCGGATCGAGCGGGCTCTCGATCGCCACGTCATAGACGCGGGCGGTGAGGATCTTGCGGATGTAGTCCGTCACGGTGCGGGGTCTCGAGCGGGTGCGATGGAACGTGCCCGCCAGATAGACCCTCCCGGCCAGGGATGCGAGCGCCCGGCCGGCGGGGCAGATCAGCCCAGCCGCTCCACGAGTGCCGCCACCCAGACCAGCAGCGCTGCCGCCTGTGCCATGAAGGTGCCGGCGGAGGCGAGGTCCTTCACGGTGCCGATCATCGGGTGGTGGCTGGGGTGGACGTGATCGCAGAGCTTCTCGACGGCGGTGTTGAGGAATTCGGCGGCCAGCATCAGCAGCAGGCTGACCATCAGGGCGACGCGCACCCATAAGGTCGCGCCGAGAAACAGCGCGAGCGGCACGCCCAGCGCCAGCAGCGCCAATTCCTGGCGCACCGCCCGCTCGGTGCGCGCGCCGTGGCGCAGGCCGCGCCAGGAATTGAGGAAGGCGAGGACCAGGGCGTTCATCGCGCCGCGCCTTCGGGCACGGACCGGCTGATCCACTTGGCGAGCAGCGGACCGGTGAGCAGCACCACGAACAGGCGCAGCGTCTGGACTGCCAGGACGAAGGACACATCGGCCTTCGAGCCCACGGCGATGATCGCCACCGAGTCGAGGCCGCCGGGGCTCGTGGCGAGGACGGCGGTGAGCAGGTCGATCGGCAGCAGCAGGGTCAGCCCCCAGCCCCAGGCGGCGCAGAGGGCGATGACCGAGAAGGTCGCCACTAGGATGCCCGGCAGGGCCGACACGGTCAGGCGCAGGGTCTCCCGGGTGAAGCGCAGGCCGACATAGATGCCGATGCAGGCATAGGCGAGTTCCAGGATCGGCACCGGCAGCGCCATGCGGACGAGCCCGGTGGCGTGGAGCAGGCTGCCGAGCACCATCGGTCCGACCTGCGCGCCGGCCGGGACCCGGAGAGCCAGGGCCGCGCCGGCGCCCACCACGGCGACCGACAGCGTCGCCAGGAGCGAGAGCGGCCCGGTCACCTCGCCGGCCCCCGCCGAAGCCCCCGGGACCGGCGTCTCCATCAGGAAGCGGGCGGCGAGGGAAGCCGAGAACACCACCGCCGCCACGCGGACATATTGCATGAAGGCCACCAGGCGCGGGTCCGCGCCGAAATCCTCGGCCATCGCCACCATCGCGGAGGCGCCACCCGGCGACGAGCCCCAGGCGGCCGTGGTGCCGGGCAGCACGCGCAGGCGGGTCAGGACCCAACCGACGACGCCGCTGACCGCCACAGTCACCAGCACGACGGCGACGATGAGCGGGCCGTCCTCCAGCAGGGTCTGGGCGATCTGCCCGGTCACCGCATGCGCCACGAGGCAACCGATCATCGCCTGCGCGGCCTGGAAGGCGGCGCGCGGCACGTGCAGCCCGGATCCGCCGACCCCGAAGGCGATCGCCCCGATCATCGGCCCGAGCAGCAGCGCAGCCGGGAACTGCGCGGACATCAGGCCGAACGAGATGGCCGCGGAGGCGGCAGCGAGGGCGGCCCAGAGGCCGAGGGTGCGGAAGGAGGGCAAGGCGACCGACGGAGGCTACCCGCGCGGAACGTCGGGCGTGAGGCGCGCTATAGCGCAATATTGGCCCTCTTACGGCGACGTTTCGGCACGGTGGCCCCGCGCCGAGATCAGGGCTCCCGGGCCAAGTCAGAGAAGGCGGCGTCGCGTTTCCCCCGGGCGGTAGCGAGGCCCGCACGGCGTCCGGCGAGCCAGTCGCGATCGGCCTCCAGGCGCGCCCGGGCACCGGAGAGCATGCGCCGGACCTCCGCGGGCTGCGGGCCGCCGAGCCCCTTCGCCGCATCGATCATGCCCCGGGCCGACAGCGACGCCCGGAATCGGGCCTCGTCCAGGGGCAGGTCCGGCTTCAACCCCGTCCCGGCGGCCGCCTCGGCGTAGATCCGTCGGACCTCCAGGAAGGGCAGGTCGGCCGGGCGCAGGTCGTGGCTGCGCCCGTAGCTCACGAGCTCTGACGCGAAATGGTGGCCGAGGCGGAACGGCACGTCCGCCTCGCGCTGGAGCGTATCGGCGAGTTCGGTGGTGGTCGCGTAATCGGCCGCGACCTCGTCGGCGGCCCGCGCGCGGTCGACGACGAGACCATCGAAGATGCTGGTCCAGCGCCGGCACATCGTGGCGGCCTCGGCGAGGGTCCGGCCCGGCGGTTCGGCCTGATTGCGCTTGTAGTCCGGCATGCCGGAATCGACGTTGTGGGCCATGACCGCGAAGGCCTGCGCGGCGCCCACGACGTCGCTGGCCTTCATCCGCAGGGCGTAGAGCGCCACGGGATTGCGCTTCTGCGGCATGATGCTGCTCGGGCCGGTCAGCGCCCCCTCCCGCAGCAGGATCCACGGCCGGGTCTGGTGATACTGCGCGTAGAGATCCTGCGCGAAGCTGCCCGCGGTGGTCGCGAGGTTCGCGGCGAGCGCCGTCAGCTCCAGGCCCATATCCATCGGGGCGAGCTGGCCCGCGTCGTAGCTGTTCTCCACGGGCGCGTCGAAGCCGAGGAGCGCCGCCAGGCGCGCGCGGTCCACCGGAAAGCTCGACGTCCCGAGGGCCGCGGCGCCGAGGGGCGACAGGTTCAGGCGGCCCCAGGCCTCGTGCAGCCGATCCGCATCGCGGGCGAGCACCTCCGCGTAGCCCAACAGGTAGTGGCCCAGCGTCGTCGGCTGGGCCTGGACCCCGTTGGTGTAGGCGGGGACGATCGTGTCGGCCTCGCCCTCGGCCCGCGTCAGCAGGGCGGCCCGCGTTTCGTCCAGGGCCTCGGCGAGGGCGAGGAGGCGGTCGCGCTGTTCGAGCTTGAGCACCGTCGGGATGATGTCCTGGCGGCTGCGGCCGGAATGCAGGCGCGTGGCGTCCGGACCGGCCTTGGCCACGATCAGGGGCTCGATCCGGAGATAATCGTCCGGCCGGTCGGCGCCGGGCTTGGCGGCCTCCGCGGCGACCTGATCCAGGGCCCGCGCGATACGGGCTCCGAGGGCGCGCGGGACGATGCCGATCTCGACAGTCATCACCAGGGAGGCGCGGTTGATCGCGTCGACGCGGGCGAAGCTGTCCTCGGGCTCGGCCCGGGCCGCCGCGGGGGCCACCATCGCGAGAACCGCCCAGAGTGCCGTGCGCCGCATCGACCCGTTCCCGCCCCTCGCCGAGATCTCGGACGATCCACCTATCCCATCCCCGCCCGCATCCCGCGGTCAAGGCCCACGGATTCGGGGCGTCGGGCGCCGGGTCCGAACGGTCGGCCCGGGCCGGCCTTGACGACCCGCGCGGGGCTTCGAAGCGCCGTCAGACCACCGGCTCCCCGTCGCGGCAGGCGGCGGTGCCGGGCGGCGCATGGGCCCGGAAGAAGGCGGCGAGGTTCGTGAGCCCCGCGGCGCGCGGGTCGCTCGCCCGCCAGACCAGTGCGATGGTCCGCCCCGGCCCATCGACGTCGAAGGCCCGGGTGACCGTCAGCCCGGTCGGATCGGGGCCGGCAGGCACCGCGAGGGCCGGCAGCAACGTGTATCCCGCACCAGCCGCCACCATCGAGCGCAGGGTCTCCAGGCTCGTGGCGTGCCGCCCGACCGACGAGCCGGCGCCGCAGGCCGCGATCGCCTGGTCGCGCAGGCAATTGCCCTCGTCGAGCAGCAGCAAATCCGGCCCGGCGATCTCGGTCGCCGAGAGCGCGCCGCCCCGGGCCAGGGCGTGCTCGGCCGGACAGGCGAGCCAGAACGGCTCCACGAAGAGCGGCGAGACGGCGAGCCCGTGCAAAGGCAGCGGCAGGGAGACCAGGGCCGCGTCGATGCGGCCATCGCGCAGGCCATCCACGATCTCGGCGGTGCGCGACTCCGACAGCGAGAGCATCAGCGACGGGTACTGCTCGCGCAGCGGCCGCAGCACCAGCGGGAAGAAGTACGGACCCAGCGTCTGGATCGCCGCCAGCACCAGACGTCCCGTCAGCGGGGAGCCGCGCCCCTCGCTGGCGAGCGCCAGCAGGCGCTGCGCCTCCGCCAGCACGACCCGTGCCTGCCGGACGATCGCCTGACCAGCCTCGGTGAGCAGGACCCGCCGGTTCGAGCGCTCGAACAAGGTCAGGCCGAGGGCGGTTTCCAGCTTGCGGACCTGCACGCTGAGGGTCGGCTGGCTGACATTGCAGCGCTCGGCCGCCCGGCCGAAATGCCCCTCGTCGGCGACGGCCACGACATATTCAAGATCGCGGAGCGAGAGGCCAGCGAGATTCATAGACTGCGCCTATCACGCTCTTTGCAACGATGCATTTGCCTCCGGGTCATGCCGGGGTCATAACGTTTCACCAGAACACTTCCAGGTTGGCTTCGCGCACATGAGCGAGCCTTCGCCCCATGGAGAGATGCTGCGCATGAGCGATCAACGCCCGATCCTGACCACCCGCCAGGGCCATCCGGTCCGCGACAACCAAAGCACCCGCACGGTCGGTGAGCGCGGCCCGGCGACCCTCGAGAACTACCAGTTCATCGAGAAGATCACCCATTTCGATCGCGAGCGGATCCCGGAGCGCGTCGTTCATGCCCGCGGCGCCGGCGCCCACGGCTATTTCGAGGCCTACGGCAAGATCGGCAACGAGCCGGCCTCCAAGTACACCCGCGCCCGCGTGCTGACCGAGACCGGCGTGAAGACGCCGATGTTCGTGCGCTTCTCCACCGTCGCCGGCGCCAAGGAGAGCCCCGAGACCGAGCGCGACCCGCGCGGCTTCGCGGTGAAGTTCAAGACCGTCGACGGCAATTGGGACCTGGTTGGCAACAACCTCAAGGTGTTCTTCATCCGCGACGCGATCAAGTTCCCCGACATGATCCACGCGTTCAAGCCGGATCCGGTGACCAACCGCCAGGAGGCGTGGCGCTTCTTCGACTTCGTGTCCCAGCACCCCGAGTCGATCCACATGGTGACACATCTGAAGTCGCCCTGGGGCATCCCGGCCAATTACCGTGAGATGGAAGGCTCGGGCGTCAACACCTACAAGCTGGTCAACGACCAGGGCGAGGCCGTGCTCTGCAAGTTCCACTGGATCCCGAAGCAGGGCGTCCGCAACCTGACCTCGGCCCAGGCCGCCGAGATCCAGGGCAAGGACGTGGGTCACGCGACCCGCGACCTCTACGACAACATCAAGGCCGGCAATTTCCCAGAGTGGGAATTCGCCGTGCAGATCATGCCGGACGGCCCGAACGACCATCTCTCGTTCGATCCGCTGGACGATACGAAGCTGTGGCCGGTGGACCAGTTCCCGCTTCTGCCGTGCGGCCGCATGGTGCTTGACCGGGTGCCGGACAACTTCTTCGCCGAGGTCGAGCAGTCGGCCTTCGGCACCGGCGTCCTGGTCGACGGTGTCGACTTCTCGGACGACAAGATGCTGCAGGGCCGGACGCTGTCCTACTCGGACACCCAGCGCTACCGGGTCGGCGCCAACTACCTGCAGCTGCCGATCAACGCGCCGCAGCCCGGTGTGAAGGTCTATTCGAACCAGCGGGACGGCCAGATGACCTATTCGGTCGACGGGACCGGTCCGAACAAGCACATCAACTACGAGCCCTCGACGCTCGCCGAGGGCCTGCGCGAGGCCCCGAAGCCGGCCCGGGACTACCACCAGCCGGTGGAGGGCAATCTCGGCCGCTACCAGACCTCGCGCACCGAGGACGACTACACCCAGGCCGGCGTCCGCTACCGCTCGTTCCAGGATTGGGAGCGGGACGACCTGATCGCCAACCTGGTCGGTGACATGAAGCAGTGCCCGGAGCCGATCCAGCTGCGGATGGTCTGGCACTTCTGGCATGCCGACGCGGATTACGGCCGTCGCGTGGCCGAGGGCGCGGGCATCGATCTGGAGAAGGCCAAGGCCCTGCCGCCGCTGCCGGGCCGCGCCGCCCCGGGCAAGCGTCTGCAGGCCGAGACCTATACGGACGGCTCGCAGGCCCACCGGGTCGCCGCAGAGTAGGTTTTTCTCTACCTCACTCGGCCGACAGATGAGAGGCCCCGCGGATGCAAATCCGCGGGGCCTTTTCCTTGGACCGGGCGTCATCGCGAGGGGCGGTCGCCGGAAGTCTCGAGACGATGCGCCATGCCCCTTCAAGGGCAGCGGCGGCGCACATAGCCTTTGCTGACATAGGTCCGGCTCGCCGGATCGTAGGTCTTGAACCGATGCGCGCAGGCCGCGACGGCGGCAGGCTCATCCGGCGCGGGTTCTTCGGTCTCGACGATCACCTCGACCGGAGGACGATCGATGGGCGGCCTGTAGACGTAGACATCGTCGTACCAGGGATAGCCGTACCCGCCGAACAGGCCGCCGTAGCCGAGGCCCAGGCCCAAGCCTCCGAGCCCGTACACGTAGCCCCAGGGGCCATGACGCCACGGATGAGAGACGTGGGGCCGGAAGGCGAAGCCGGGGCGGACCGGCCCGAGGGGCCGCCCCCAGGCGCCGACCCGGGGCCCGATCATGCCGCCATGGAACCCGCCGCCGAACCCGCGCGCCTCAGCCTTGGCCGTCATAACAGCCAACGCGAGCAGGGCCGCGGATATCCGCGGGATCCTCGCCGTGTCGACGCCCGTCATTCCGATTCTCCGATACCCGACGCAGACACGCCGACCGGCGGACGGCGCGCAATACTCTGAGTAATCGAAGGCCGCGGGGACCTTTCGTCAAGGGCGTTTTTCTGCTGAGCTGGGGTGCACGCTGGACGTTTTACCTGCCAACCGCATCGGCACCGCATGATTGGCGCCCTGCCATGGCACCAATGCGCTGAGTATTGCGAGGCGGCGCAGCGTCTTTCGGGATGCTGCACCGCCATCGCATGTCCGGGGACGGCAGCTCGCCCCTCGGATCGCGCCACGAGGAGCGCCGTCAGGGTGCCCGACGATCAGGACCCGCTCGCCGGGCCTGACGTCTGGAACGCGCCCAGCGGCTGAGCGGCAGGTCCGCGCGGGTCCGGCGCTACGCCGCTGACCTTGCGGTCGCGGCCGGCGGCGAGGCCGAACAGGATCGCGGCGGTCGCGATGCCCACGAACAGGGTACCGGGCACCGCCCAGCCCCCCGTGGCCTCGTGGGCGAGGCCGAACGCCAGCGGGCCGAGGCAGGCGCCCGCGTAACCGATGCCCTGCGCCATGGCCGACAGGCCCGCGGCGCTCGCGGCATCCGCCGCGCGGAGCACGATCAGCGTGAGCCCGAGACCGAAACAGCCGCCGATGCCGAAGCCGAGCGCGCAGGCGGCCGGGATCCGCAGGGAGGCCGACCCGAAGGCCAGGACCAGGAAGGCGGCCGCGGTCAGCCCAGCGATCGCGACGATCCACCCCCGCTGGTCGCGGGCGCGGGCGGCCAGCATCGCCGTCAGGAGGGCGCCGGGCGCCTGGACCAGCGTGGTGAGCGACGCGTAGAGGCCGGCCTCCAGCGGTGACAGGCCCCGCCCCTGGAGCAGCAGCGGCAGCCAGCCGAACAGGATGTAGGCGAGCGACGATTGCAGGCCCATGAAGCCCGTCACCCACCAGGCCAGGGGGTTGCGCAGCAGCCGCCCGGCCGAGGGCGCCGCGCTCGCATGGGTCCGGCGGGCGAACGGGATCCAGAGGAAGGCGGAGACCAGCGCCGGCAGCGCCCAGACCGCCAGGGCCGACGGCCATCCGCCCCCGAGGGCATTCTCGACCGGCACCGACGCGCCGGCCCCGGCGGCGGCGCCGAGGCAGAGCGTCATGGTGTAGAGCCCGGTCATCAGACCGCCGCTGGCGGCGAAATCGCGCTTCACCAGGGCGGGTAACAGGACGTTGTCGAGCCCGATGCCGATGGCGGCGAGCGCCGTCCCGGCGAAGAGCGGGACGAGGCCGCCGAGGCCGCGCAGCGCCAGGCCGGCCGCCAGGATGGTGGACCCCAGGAGCACGGCCAGATCGGGTCCGATCCGGCGGATCAGCGGGGCGGCCAGGGCGCAGGCGATGCCGAGGCACAGGACCGGCAGGGTCGTGAGGATCGCGGCCCCGCCGGCGCCGAGGCCGGTCCCGTCCCGGATGGTCGCCAGCAGGGGACCGACCGAACTCAGGGCCGGCCGCAAGTTGAACGCGACCAGCATCAGGGCGAGGGCGAGCAGGATCCGGCGGGGGCCGGCCGGGTCCGTGCTCATGTCCGGCGTCCCGCGTGCAGGGCCCCGCCGAGACAGGCGGCGAGCATCAGCGCGAAGGCGGCGTCGCCGAAACGGCCGTACAGGGTGCCGCCGACGATGCGGGCGGGCAGGTCGGCATCGAGCCAGGTCTCCTTGTCGAGCGGCGTGCGGGCGACGATCCGGCCATGCGGATCGATCACCGCAGAGATCCCGGTATTGGCGTCCCGGACCATGGGCAGCCCCTCCTCGACGGCGCGCAGGCGCGCCTGCGCCAAATGCTGGCGCGGGCCCGGGGTGTCGCCGAACCACGCGTCGTTGGTGACGTTCAGGATCAGCCCGGGCGGCCGATCCGACGGCGCGACGTGGCCCGCCGGCAGGATGGCGCCGGGGAAGATCGCCTCGTAGCAGATCGTGGCCACCACCGGCGGCAGACCCGGAACCGCCAGGATCCGCTGGGCCGCGCGCGCCCCCGCCGAGAAGCCGCCCGGGATCGCCACGAACTGGCGCAGGCCCAGCGCCCGCAACGCGGCGTCGAGGGGTGCGGGCAGGTACTCGCCGAACGGGACGAGATGAACTTTGTCGTAGCTGTCGGAGATCGTCCCGTCGGGACCGATCACCAGGACGGCGTTGAAGTAGCGCAGGCGCTCGCCGGGCAGCGGCTCCTCGGCCCGGGCCGCGCCGGTGATCAGGTGTTGCCCCGGCTTGAGGCCGGCCGCCACCTTCGCCAGGGCGTCGGGATCGCGCTGGATCAGGAACGGGAAGGCGGATTCGGGCCAGACGATGTGGGTCGGCTCCGGCTCCCCGGCCTCCGCCGGGCGCTGGCTCAGCTCGATGTAACGGTCGACGATGTCGGTACGGTTCTCGGGCCTGAACTTGGCATCCTGCGGCAGGTTCGGCTGAACGAGCCGCAGCCGGACGCCCGCCACCACCGGATCGAGCGGCCCGAGACGGACGGCGCCGTAGAGGGACATGCCGATCAGGACGATCGCGGCCGCGGCGCTCGGACCGAAGCGGCTGCGCGGGCGGGAACCGGTGGCCAGCGTCGCCGGGGCCGCGCAGATCAGCACCGCCAGCACGGTGAGGCCATAAAGGCCGATCGCGGCGGCCCATTGCATCAGCCAGAGGTTCTGGGCGAGGGCCATGCCCAGCGTGTTCCACGGGAAGCCGGTGAACAGGTGGCCGCGCAGCCATTCCGCGGCCCCGATCCCGAAGGCGAGGGCGGCGATCCGCCCCGGCCCGCGGCGCCACATCAGGCCGGCGGCGCCGAAGCCGGCCCCGTAGAACAGGCCGAGCCCGAAGGGCAGGCCGATGACGCCGAGTGGGAGCGCCCACAGGAACGCGTCGGCTTCCACCAGGAAGGCCTGGCCCAGCCACCACAGGCCGGCGGTGAGATAACCGAAGCCCCAGGCCCAGCCGATCAGGAAGCAGGGCCAGAACCGCCGCGGGGTGGTCCGGTCGGAAGCGGCCCCGTCCAGAAGCCACGTTGCCGCCGACAGGGACACGGCGAGCGCCGGAAGCATACCGAAGGGCGGCATCGCCAAAGCCGCGACGGCGCCCACGAGCCAAGCCAGCCCGAGGCGGCGCCAGCCGGTCAGGCGCCTGATCGCCCGGACGAATCCAGGCGCCGGGACGTTCTCGGTGCCCGATGCCGGTGCGACCCGGGCGGGCCCCGCCGCCGTGCGCGTCACGCCTGGACCGTCACGGGTGCGACGTCTCGGGGGCCGGCGGGCTGGAGGGCGGGGGCAGGGCAAGGGGAACGACATTTCCGATCCGGGTGGCGCCCTTGTGGAAGCGCAGCCGCTTCAGGCGCCGCGGATCGGCATCCAGCACCTCGAATTCGAGGTCGCCGGGGCCGGCGATCAGCTCTCCGCGGGAGGGGACCCGTCCGGCCAGCGTCACGATCATGCCGCCCAGGGTGTCGATCTCCTCGGCCATCTCGCCGACCGCCGCCACCAGATCCACGCCGGTCGCCTCGGAGACCTCCGCCAGGGGCGTTCGGGCATCGGCCACGAAGACCTCGCCCTCGCCGTCGACGCGCTGGACATGCTTGTCCTCCGCGACGTCGTGCTCGTCCTCGATGTCGCCGACCACCACCTCGATCAGGTCCTCGATGGAGATCAGCCCGTCGGTGCCGCCATACTCGTCGATGACCAGCGCCATGTGGGTACGCGTGGCCTGCATCCGGACCAGCAGGTCGATCGCTGGCATGGAGGGGGGGACGAACAGCACCGGCCGCTGGATGCGCGCGGCCGCCAGGGTGGTCGTCAGATCGACCTTGCCGAGGTCGAGGCCGCGCGGGACCCGGGGGACCGGCCGGCGGATCCGCGGGGGTGGGGCCGGGGGCTCGCCGGCCTCGACCTCGACGACCGGCGCCGGGGGCTTCGCCGCCGCCGCGACGCTGCGCCGGGACGGCTCGGCCTTCGCGGCGATGTGGTCCACGAGGTCGCGGATGTGGACCATGCCGCGGGGGTCGTCGAGGGTCTCGCCGTAGACCGGCAGGCGCGAATGCCCGGCCGTGCGGAACAGCTTGAGCAGGTCGCCGAGGCTCGTCTCGTTGGAGACCGCCATGATATCGGCCCGGGGGACCATCACGTCGTCGACGCGCACCTTGTGCAGGCCGAGGACGTTCTTGAGCATGATGCGCTCGAGCGGGGTGAGGCCGCTCTCGCCGGCATCCGGCTCCGCCAGCGCTTCCTCGAGCCCCTCGCGCAGCGAATCGCGCGGCTTGAGGTGGAGCGCCTGGAGCAGGCGGTCGTACCAGGGCTCCCGGTTCTGGGATTCACCCTCGGTGGAACTGGGCGCGGCCAGGGCCGCGCCGCGACTTCGATCGTTGCTCATGTCTCTCGGGTCTGGGGTCGTTCGGGCGTCGCGCGCTCAGGCGTAGGGGTCCGGGATGCCGAGGGTCGCGAGCGCCGCGACCTCGAGGGCCTCCATGGCGTCGGCCTCGGCCTCGCCGGTCTCGTGGTCCTGACCGAGACAATGCAGGGTGCCATGGACGAGGAGGTGGGCGAGATGATTCTGGAGCGGCTTCGACTGCTCCGCACTTTCGCGCACCAGGGTCTCGTACGCAAGGACCACATCGCCGAGCGGACGCGCGGACCCGGCATGAAGCGGTTGCGGGGCTGCCGGGAAGGACAGGACGTTGGTGGGCTTGTCCTTGCCGCGCCAGGTCCGGTTGAGTTCCCGCACGGCGGCGTCGTCCGTCAGCAGGACGCTGACTTCGACCGGGCCGTCCGGCCTCCCGGGGGCGACGGCGAGCCCGGCCTCTACGGCGCGGGTGACGAGCGATTCGAGGTCGGGGACGGCGGCTTCCCAGCGCGCATCCTCGACGGCGAGGTCGATTTCGTTCGGCATGGTCACCCCAGCGGCCGGCGCCGGGGGTTCGGGTTGCGGTCGGCCTCGTCCACCCCGTGGGCGGCGCGCTCGTAGGCGGTGACGATCCGGCGCACGAGGTCGTGGCGCACCACATCGACGTCCTTGAACGTCACCCGCCCGATTCCCTCGACTCCGTCCAGCACCTTCACCGCCTCCACCAGGCCCGACTTCTGCCCCGGCGGCAGGTCGATCTGGCTCGGATCGCCGGTGATGATCATGCGCGATCCCTCGCCGAGGCGGGTGAGGAACATCTTCATCTGCATGGAGGTGGTGTTCTGCGCCTCGTCGAGGAGCACCACGGCGTTGGTCAGGGTCCGCCCGCGCATGAAGGCCAGCGGCGCGATCTCGATCGTACCGGTCTGCAAGCCGCGGTCGACGTGGCGCGCCTCCATGAAGTCGTAGAGGGCGTCGTAGATCGGGCGCAGATACGGATCGACCTTCTCGCGCATGTCGCCGGGCAGGAAGCCCAGGCGCTCGCCGGCCTCCACCGCCGGACGCGACAGGATCAGCCGCTCGGCATGGCCCTGCTCCAGCAGCGACACCGCGTGGCCGACGGCCAGCCAGGTCTTACCGGTGCCGGCCGGTCCCTCGGCGAAGACCAGCTCGTTGGTGCGCAGGAGCTTGATGTAGGCGTCCTGCGCCGGGTTGCGCGCCCGCACGGCGCCGCGCTTGCGGGTTGCGATCTGCTCGAAATGCGGCTTGTCGGCTTCAGCCGTGATCGCCTCGGCCGGGAACAGGGTCGCCTGCGCGGAGGCCTCGCGGATGGCGCCGTCCACATCGCCCAGGGTCAGCGTGCTGCCGCCGGTGCGTACCCGCGCATAGAGCTTCTGGAACACCCGGCGGGCGGTCTCCGTCGCCGCCGGAGAGCCCTTGATCACGAGATGATTGCCGAGCGCCGTCGCAGTGACGTCGAGCCGCCGCTCGAGATGGGCCACGTTCTGATCGTATTGACCGAAGACGAGGCTCGCGAGGCGGTTGTCGTCGAAGGTCAGCTGCACCTCGACGGGCTCGTCCGAACCCGACGGCCGCGTCGCTGGACCGCGTCCCCGAAGAGCGCCCCGCGCGCCCGCCCCGTCCGAAGCGCTCAAGCCGTCATCCTCGTCCATCCTCAGGCGGCCGCGGCCGCGGAGATCAGCTGTCCGAACAGGCTGTTGGTGCCCGCCTCGGTGATCCGCACCGGAACCACAGTTCCGATATGGTGAGCCGCGGCGTCGAACTGGACGGCGAGCAGGTGCGGCGTCTTGCCCGCCACCTGACCCGGATGCCGGCCGGGCTTCTCCACCAGGACGTCGAAGACCCGGCCCGCCGCGGCCCGCTGGTAGGCATAGCGCTGGCCGTCGAGCAGCGCCTGGAGTTCGGCCAGCCGCGCCGCCATGACGGGTTCGGGCACCTGATCGCCCCGCTCGGCCGCCGGGGTCCCGGGGCGGGGGCTGTACTTGAACGAGTACGCGCTCTCGAAGCCGATCTCGCGCACGAGCCGCAGGGTCTCGGCGAAATCCGCGTCGGTCTCGCCGGGGAAGCCGACGATGAAGTCCGAGGAGAGGGCGATGTCGGGCCGCGCCGCGCGGACGCGGTCGATCAGGCGCCGGTACTGGTCGCCGGTATGCTTGCGGTTCATAGCGGCGAGGATCCGGTCCGCGCCCGACTGCACCGGCAAGTGCAGGTAGGGCATCAGGGCCGGAACCTCGGCATGGGCCCGGATCAGCGCGTCGTCGAAATCGTTCGGGTGGCTCGTGGTGTAGCGGATCCGGACGATGCCCGGGATCCGTGCCACCGCCCGGACCAGTTCGGCGAGGCCCACCGGCGCCCCGTCGGCGCCGGCGCCGTGATAGGCGTTGACGTTCTGACCGATCAGCGTGACCTCGCGGACGCCGCCTTCGGCCAGCCGCTCGGCCTCGGCCAGCACCGCCGCCACCGGCCGCGAGACCTCGGCGCCGCGGGTGTAGGGCACCACGCAAAAGGCGCAGAACTTGTCACAGCCCTCCTGAACGGTGAGGAAGGCCGACGCCCCGACGGTGCGGCGCCGGGGCAGGTGATCGAACTTGTCGTCGATGGGGAACTCGGTATCGACCACGCGCCGCTCCCGGGAGCGGGCCAGCAGGTCCGGCAGACGGTGATAGCTCTGCGGGCCGACCACTACGTCGACGGCCGGTTGGCGGGCCTGGATCTCGGCGCCCTCGGCCTGGGCGACGCAGCCGGCCACCACGATGCGGGTGTCGAGCCCCTGCGCCTTGCGCTCACCCTTCAGGACGCGCAGGCGGCCGAGTTCGGAATAGACCTTCTCGGCGGCCTTCTCGCGGATGTGACAGGTGTTGAGGACGACGACGTCGGCCTCCTCGACCGAATCGGTCGGCGCGTAGCCCTCGGCCCCCAGGACGTCGGCCATGCGGGCCGCGTCGTAGGCGTTCATCTGGCACCCGTAGGATTTGACGTAGGCCTTCTTCAACGCGCGCCGTCCCGAACCCGTCCACGTGATCCCTGCGCCGGCCCCGCAGGATCCGGCCTGCGGCCTGTAGCACGGATCGCGCGGGCCGTCGCGACACCCGAAACGCGACCGGCCGCCCGAGGGCGGCCGGCCATTGGGTGCAGCGGAGAGAATCGGCCTCAGTGGGCGGCCGGCGCCGCCGCGGGCAGGTCGATCACCATGTGCTGAAAGAACGGCACGTAGGCCTGCAGCATCACGAAGCAGCCGACCAAGCAGGCGAGCGCCACCGAGTGCCAGAACACGAAGCGCAGGATCTTGCCCTCCTGGCCGAAATAGCCGGTGGCCGTGGAGGCGACGACGATCGACTGGGCGTCGATCATCTTGCCCATCACGCCGCCCGACGAGTTCGCCGCCGCCATCAGCACGCCGGGCAGGCCGAGCTGCTCGGAGGTGATCCGCTGCAGGCTGCCGAACAGGACGTTCGAAGCCGTATCGGATCCGGTCAGCGCCACGCCGAGCCAGCCCAGCAGCGTCCCGAAGAATGGGTAGAGGATGCCGGTTCCCGCGAAGGCGAGGCCGAGCGTGGCGTCGACGCCCGCGTAGCGGGTGAGAACGCCGAGCGCGAGCATCGCCGCGATGGTGATCAGCGAATACCGCAGCGCCCAGATCGTCTCGAAATAGGCGGTCACGAGGCGCAGCGGCGAGAACCGCATGATCAATCCGGAGATCAGCGCCGCGATGAGCACCCCCGTCCCGGTGAAGGACATGTAGGTGAACAGGAAGACCGCGCCCTCGGGTGCCGGCTTCGGCACCACCGGCGGCACCTTCATGATCATGTTGTGCAGGCCCGGCACCTCGTACTTCCAGGTGAAGAGCGGATTCACGATGCCCTTGAACCAACCGGTTCCCCAGATCGCCACGATGATCGAGAGGATGATCCACGGCAGCCAGGCCATCAGGATCTCGCCCTGCGAGGCGGTGCGCGCGCCGGTATGGACCGGGGGCGCCCCCGGAACGCCGGCGCCGACCGCCACCGGGCGCGGGCCCGCCACGGCGAGCGACGGGTCGTGCCCGCGCAGGGCCGGCGACGTCCAGATCTCCCGGGGCTGCCAGACCTTCAGGAACAGCACCAGGGCGAGCATCGAGGCGAGCGATGCCCCGATGTCGACGATCCACGGATTGACGTAGTTCGAGATCAGGAACTGCGCCACCGCGAAGGAGGCGCCGCAGACCAGGATCGGCGGCCACACCCGGATCATGCCGCGGAAGCCGGCGAACACCCAGATCAGCCAGAACGGGACGATCAGCGAGAACAGCGGCAGCTGCCGGCCGATCATCGCGCCGAGGATCTCCGGCGCGTAGCCGGTGACCGAGGCAAGACCCTGGATCGGCGCGCCGAGCGCCCCGAAGGCGACGGGGGCGGTGTTGGCGATCAGCGACAGGCCCGAGGCGGCCAGCGGCGAGAAGCCGAGTCCGATCAGGATCGCGCCGGTGACGGCGACCGGGGTGCCGAACCCGCCCGCGCCCTCGAAGAAGGCGCCGAACGCGAAGGCCACCAGGAGCAGCTGCAACCGCCGATCGGCGGTGATGCCCGCCACCGATTGCTGGAGCACGGAGAACCAGCCCTTCTCCACCGTAAGCCGGTAGAGGAAGATGACGTTGAGGATGATCCAGCCGATCGGGAAGAAGCCGGTGACCATCCCGAGGATCGCCGCCCGGGTGGCGAGCCCCGTGGGCATGCCGAAGCCGACGATGGCCACCAGCATGGCGAGGCCGAGGGCGATGACGGCCGCGAGATGGGCTTTCACACGCCCGCTGGCGATCATGGCGAGCAGTGCGATGACCGGCACTGAGGCGGCGATCGTCGAGAGCCAGGCGCTCCCGAACGGATCGTAAACCTGATTCCAGGTTTGCAACGGGCGTCCTCCCATGGTCCCGACTGATACGGGTTCCGGCCTAGCTAGCAGAGCGCTTCCGAGCGCTCAACGGAGATGAATCATGTATTCTCCGCGATTTCCGCCGAAATGTACGCAGAGACGGATCCAGGTCTGACGGCGGCGATCGAGACCTTGTCGATCCTGCGGGCCGCGAAAAGACGCGGAATCGACGTGGCCTGACGGTTGTGCGTCGAAAGCATTCATCCGCCCGTCATCCCGATCACCATAAATAAAATGCCGTCGGTCCTTGAACATGGACGTCATCGCCATGATTTTTTTTCGCAAAAAATCATTGTTATTTCTATTCAACACAGTATCATCGTTGTGTTGCGCTACAATATTGCTTGCCAATAGCGATACGTCGGCCACTGAGAGCCGCAGAACGCAGACCGACGATCTGACCCTGTATGCCGGCAAGAGGGGCTCGGACAAAATCGGGGGCGTCGACATCCTGCACCATCCGAAGTTCCTGGATGCAACCCGCGCGGCCGTCGCGGATCCGGTCGCCCGGGCGTGGATACAGGGACGGAAGGTGCCTCAGAATGACCCGTCGATCTCCAGGATCGGAGACTACGTGATCGTCTCCGGTTGCGAGACGCACGGCTGCGGCCCGCATCAATGGGCGGTCTACATCACGCCGGACGGATCGCGCGTGAAGGCGTGCTATTTCGATGAGGGGCGGGACCCGACGCACGCGGTCTGGTCCGCGCCGCATGGCGTCGTCCGCCTCGCCCCCCCGCATTGCGAAGCCGGTAAGGACGCCAGCGGTATCGAACTGGCGATGCCGCGCCCACAGCGGTCGTGAGGGCGGTCCGGGCGATCGCTGCCGGGGAGCAGGCCGATCCGGTGGCGCGCGCGACCGGGACGCTCTCCCTGTCGCGCCTCCGCGGGAATCGTCGCTCCTGACAGCCGGAGATGAGTCAAATACCGATCCGTGGATCGGCCGGCCCGCACGGAGACGGCCCGTCGGTCAGACGGCCGCGGCCTCCCGCTCGCGGAGGCCGACCTCCGGCGGTACCAGCCGCGCTGCCGCCGAAGCGCCGTCGTCCTCACGCCCCGTGACGACGCCCCGCAGGGCGGCTCGGACCTCGGCCTCCGCGGCCGCCGTGACGGCCTTTCGGTCGGTGCCCGCCTCGAAGGCGATCGGCGCACACCAGGTCACGTGCACGTCGATCGGGCCGCCCTGCACGAAGGCGGCGAGGTGCGGGGCCAGGTCCATGTCGCCGTACCAGGCGATCCCGGCGCGCTCGGAACGCACCACCGGCAGGCCGTTGCGCCGGGGATAGGCGATGGCCAGGGGCTGGAGGCGGACGCGGCCGCGCTCGACCTCCCCCTGCAGCGCCGTGCGGGCGGCACCGACCAGCGACGAGCGGAACGGCAGGAGCCGGGTGCCGTCGCCGGTTGTGCCTTCCGCGAACAGAACGACGAGCTCACCCTCGGCCAGACGATGCCCCATTGCGGCGCTGACCGTGGCGGTCGCCCCGCGCCGTTGCCGGTCGATGAAGATCGTGCGCTGCAGCCCGGCCAGGATCCCGATCACCGGCCAGCCGGCGATCTCCGACTTCGCCACGAAGGAGAGCGGGCGGAGGGCGCCGATCACGATGATGTCGAGCCAGGAGACGTGGTTGGCGAGGATGAGAGCCGCCTCGCCGGGGGCGGGCGGCGTGCCGGTCTGCGTTACGCGCACCGCGAACAGGCGCAGGAAGACGCGGTGGAACAGGAGCGGCGCCAGGGTAGCCCGGCGGCCGAGCAACCGCAGCGCGATCCAATGCGACGGCGCCAGGATCGCGAGGGCGAGGGCCAGGGCCGCGACCCGATACGCGACGCCGAACCGGCTCACGGCGTCACAGATCGGCGCTCATCGTCAGCGCGGTCGCCCGGCTGCCGTCGGCCTTGAGATAGTAGCCCGTGCGCGCCCCCACCTGGCGGAACCCGTGACGGGCATAGAGGCGCAGCGCCGGCGCGTTGCCCTCGTCCACCTCCAGATGCACCCGGGCGGCCCCCGCCAGCGCGAGGCTCGACAGGTGCTCGCGCAGGAGCCGCCGGCTGTGGCCGCCGCCGCGGAGCGCGGGCGACAGCACGACCGTCAGGATCTCGGCCTCGTCGGCCGCCCGGCGCGAGAGCACGAAGCCCTGGAGCGCCCCCGCCCGCCACAGGCCATGCGCCTGCGTCGAGCGCTCGCAGAGCATCCGCTCGAATTCGTGGGCCTCCCAGGGGCGCGCGAAGGCGGTGGCATGCAGGCGGGCGAGGGCCGGGGCCTGCGCGGCGTCGGCGAGCGGCGCGACATAGGGCTCGGGGGTCAGCGCGTCCCACCACGCGAACCACCAGTCGAACGGCCAGAAGGGCAGGGGACGCGTCATCGCCGGGCGATCCGCGCATGGTCCTGGGGCCGCGCATCGGGACCGTGCAGGTACATCGGACGCGGCAAGGCCTGGACCGGATCCGCCAGGAAGCCGAGGGATGCCACCGAGGCGATGTCCGGTCCCGTGACGCCGGCGACCTGCGCGCGCACGCCGCGCGCCGTCAGCGCCGCCGCCAGCAGCGGTGCCCCCGAACCGGCGATCGCCACGGGCCCGCGGCCCACCAGGCGCTCGGCGGCCGTTTCGATGCTGAGATGCGCCGGGGCGATGCCGTCGCCGGGACCGAGGGCGTGGATGTAGATCGCGCCGTGCCGGGCATCGATCGCCGCCGCGATCGACCCCTCGACGGTATCGGCCAGCAGGGAGGTGAGCAGCGCCGACAGGGTCCCGACGCCGACCACGGGCTTGCCGGTGGCCAACCCGATGGCGCGGGCCGCCGAGAGACCGACGCGCAGGCCGGTATAGCTGCCGGGCCCGACCGTCACGGCGATGCGGTCGAGCGCCGCGAAACCGCCCTCCACCCGGGCAATGACCCGCTCGATCAGGGGCAGCAGCGATTCGGCATGGCCGCGCGCCATTGGGAGCGACTCGGTTGAGAGGGGCGCTTCGGCATCCTCGTCCGCGACGCAGGCGGCGCAGGTATCCAGCGCTGTGTCGATGGCAAGAATACGCACGCTCACTCCCGCGGCCGGTCCGGGCCGCCGTCGCCTCCCTCCGGCCGTGGACGGCACGAAGAGCCGCCAGCGATAGAGCAAATCCGCCGCTCCGTCAGCGCCGGGGCGGGCCGGTCGCGCGCATCGCCCGCGGAGTGTTGCCGGCTTGCGCCGGTCCCGGACCACCGCCGGCCCGGAGGCCGGCGATCCCGGAGCTGGACGGCGCGAAGGCCCGGATGGGCCTCAGATCGCCTGGACCTCGCGCACCTCCGGGAGGAAGTGCTTGAAGAGGTTCTGCACGCCGTGCCGCAGCGTCGCGGTCGAGGACGGGCAGCCGGAGCAGGCACCCTTCATCTCCAGGTAGACCACGCCTTCCTTGTAGCCGCGGAAGGTGATGTCGCCGCCGTCGCCGGCCACGGCCGGCCGCACGCGGGTCTCGAGCAGGTCCTTGATGGTCACCACGGTGTCGTGGTCGGCCTCGTCGTAGAACTCGTCGCCCGCCTCGGCCTCGTCGTGGCCGCCCTCGGCCATCACGGGCGCGCCGGACTGGAAATGCTCCATGATCGCGCCGAGCACCGCGGGCTTGACCTGCGCCCAATCGGAGCCGTCCTCGGCCTTCGTGACGGAGATGAAATCGTGTCCGAAATAAACGCCGGACACGCCCGGAACCGCGAACAGAGCCGCCGCGAGGGGCGAGCGGGTGGCGGCCTCGGCGTCCCGGGCTTCGAAGGTCGATTCGGAAAGGACCACGCGCCCGGGGAGGAACTTCAGGGTCGCCGGGTTCGGCGTGGCTTCGGTCTGGATGAACATGGTGGACTCACTCCGCTGCGCCGGTTCAAGGCCGGCCGGGACAGGCGCCCTCAGGGCGCTGCGTTCCATGTGGACCGGCGACCGGATTTTCTCAACCTGGACCGAGGGTCTGGAGAGTGGACATTCCGCCCGGCGCGCGAGAGTGAGGTGCCGATTCGGGGCGCAGAGGAGCCGGCGGTGACCGTGACCGGGGATGAGACGTCCGTGCAGGATCTGCTCAAGGACCTGCGCGAGACCCAGGCCAGGCTGGAGGCGGCCCAGGCCGAAGCGGCATCCCTCAAGGTCCTGCTCGCGCTGCGTACGCACCAGTACGACCAGGCTTGGCAGGCCGGACAGCGCGCCGCGGCCGAGCTCGACGTCGCGCGGTCCGGGGAGGTCGCCCGGACGGCGGAGCGTGCGGGCGCCTGGGCCCGGGAGGCCGACCTGGCGCGCCAGCTTGACGCGGCACGGGCGGCAACCACGTCCCTGGAGGCCGTCGGCCGGGCCGAGGCGCGTGCGGATGCCGTCCGGACCGTGCTCGGAGCGGTCCTCGCCAGCCTGCGCGCCTGGGGCCTGGACCGTCGCCGCTTCCGAGGCCTCATCGATCAGGCCAGCCGCGACGCACCGGACGCGGGATCCGGGGCGGAGCGACATGCCGTCCTGCTGGCGGAGGCACGACGCGTTCTGGGGCTGACCAAATAGGCGGCGTTCGCACCGTCGCTTCCCCCTTCGCCGGCGGGTGATCCGCCGCACCGATAGTCTTGATCGCGGAACGACGGCGTCGTCGGGGGACTCTTCGCGCGATCACGGCGTTCGCCGCGCGGACCTCGCGCGCGACACTCGGCCCGCCCCGCCGAGGGCAGGATTAACGGCCCTTTAACCACGCCCTCCCATCGTCTCTCACGGGACGGACAGGAGATCGACGGCATGCAGATCAGCGAGCATCAGGTGCGCGAGTGCGCCTACTTTATCTGGGAGAACGAGGGCCGCGTTCACGGTCAGGCCGCGGCGCACTGGCTCCGCGCAGAGATCGAGCTGCGCGCCAACGCCACGCTGGCGGCCGGCGCAGCCGTCCCGGCCCCGAAGGCCGCCGCGAAGGCGCCGGCGAAGGTCGCGGCGCCCAAGAGCATCGCTCAGAAGGCCGCTGCTCCGAAGGATGCTGCCCCGAAGGCAGTGATTGCCAAGCCTGCGGCCCCGAAGGCCGTCCGGGCCCCCAAGGCTGCGGCGAATGCCGCCCTGGCCGCGAAGGCGAAGCCCGCCCGCGCCCCGGCCTCCATGCACTGACACGCCCGCGCACCGGCGCCAGGCTGACGTCCGAAGCCCGCTCCCCAACAGGGGGCGGGCTTCTGCCGTTACGGCGCCGGCCGACGGAACGGGTCGCCGGTCGCCCCTGTTGACGGGCCGGAAGCGGGCACCATGCGCCGCGATGAGGCGGCTATGCGCGCGGCGATCTTCGACATCGACGGGACCCTGCTCGACAGCGTCGATCTGCACGCCCGGGCCTGGGTCGAGGCCTTCGCGCATTTCGGGGTCGAGACCGATCAGGCGCGGGTCCGGAGCCAGATCGGTAAGGGCGGCGACGAGCTGATGCCGGTCTTCCTGTCGCAGGATCGGATCAAGCGGGAGGGCGAGGCGATCGAATCCTATCGGTCCGATCTGTTCAAGCGCAGCTATCTGCCGGAGGTCCGGCCATTCCCGAGCGTCCGCCCCCTGTTCGAGCGGATCCGCGCGGACGGCCTCACGATCGCGCTGGCCTCCTCGGGCAAGCGCGCGGAGGTCGAGCGCTACACGGACATCCTGAAGATCGGCGACCTCGTCGACGTATCGACCAGCTCCGACGACGCCGAACGCTCGAAGCCGCATCCCGACATCTTCCAGGCCGCCCTGACGAAGCTCGGCGCGACAGCGTCCGACACGATCCACGTGATCGGCGACACGCCCTACGATGCCGAGGCCGCCGCGAAAGCGGGCTTGCGCACCATCGGCCTGCTCTGCGGCGGCTTTCCGGAGGCCGATCTCTCCGCCGCCGGCTGCGTGGCGATCTTCCGCGACCCGCAAGATCTGCTCGACGGATACGCGCGCTCACCCCTCGCCACCCGCTGAGCGCCGGGCCGACCCTATGGATCGAAAGCATCCACAGCTTTCGTTCGGGCTGTTGCCGTGCGGTGACTCAGACCGATGCCGGCTACGTAAAACGGCGAAAAGGGCTGGTGCGGCGCGGGGGAAAGGCGTAGCGACCCGGCCGCCAATCTGGATCCTTTCGAAGGACGAGCGCCTCGCATGCCCCAGACCCATCAGGCCGAGCCGGCGGCGCGTTTCATTCCCGCCGCCAAGCCGCTTCTGGAGCAGATCGCCGACGCCATCGCGTGCCGGTCGACCCCGCTCAGCCACCTGCTGCGCCTGATGTCGGCGCTCCAGGCCGAGGGCGGAAACGAGGCCCTGCGCCTGCGCCTGCGTGCCCGGATCGGCGCCCCGCTCGACGCCTGATCGGCTCCACGCCCGCCGTTCAACGGCGCCGATGGCGGCGTGAATGGCGGCGGCCCACCCGCTGAACCGGCTCGGCCGCCTGGCTGAGGCGCTTCATGCAGGCATAGTAGATCTGCCGCCCAAGTTCTTCCAACTCCAGGCCGCGCGGGTTGGGTGCCACGAACACCTTCGCGCGGGCCTCAATACGGCACGCCGCATCCTCTGGGCTGCGGATCGGGGGCTCGGCTCGACTGGGGCTCGCAGCCATCACAAGGCCAATGAGCGCCCCGAACGTCATCCAGGCAAGACTGCGCGTTCTGGCCCGGAAACTCGGCATACGAACCGTGGTCCTCACTCCAACGAGACGCCGACATAGAGCATCTCGGTCCACAGTGAACCGTGTTCGAAATACGTGGCCGCCCGCAATCGCCTCGGGCGCCGCTCAGGGTACGATCCAGAGGCAGCGTCCCGCGCCGGTGATCGTCATGCACTCATAGGGCGCACCACCGATCAGCGCCCGCTGCTCCACGGACCCGATCGTGCTCCGGTCGACACTGTGGCAGCCGGCATCGACGGCCGCGTTGCGGTCTGAGCCGGACGCCGCATTGACCCGGCGGGCCGCCAGCAGGCTGTCGCAGGCGATCGCCGTGACCTTGTCCTGTCCGAGGGCGGCGCCTGCCCACAGGATCGCGGGAACCAGCGCGAGGATCGTTCGGGAGGGCATCGCGTATGCTCGCCAATATACGGACCGCACGAATAAGTTTGGCGGGCCTGAGCGTTTGCAACACCACCGGCGAGGTTTTGGTTTCGCGAGGCCAACCTTCATCCACTTACGGTTTGGGTCGGGCGCGGATTTCGCAGTACCGCAGGGCCTATTCTGAAATGCCGCTGCGTTGAGACGCCTGGAAACGCGACGACGCCCGCCATGGGGCGAGCGTCGTCCGGTTCAAACGGCCGTCTTGGAGGCCGCGCGACCTCAGCGCTTCACTTTGACCTTGGCCTTGCGCGCCGCATAGCGAGCGTCGCGCTGGGCTTTCTTGGCGGCCAGTTCCGCAGACTTGCGTTCCTGCGCGGCGGCGAGCTCCGCGGCCTCACGGGCGAGTTGCGCGGCGAGTTCGGCCTCTTCGCGTTGACGCTTCTCCGCGGCGGCCTTCAGCTCGGCGGCGATGCGCGCAGCCTCGCGTTCGCGGGTGCGCTCCTCGCGCGCCTTGGCGATTTCGGCCCGGGCCCTGGCCTTGGCGATCATATCCGGATCGTCGGCCGGGGTCCGCGCCTTGAACTTGGCCAGGAGGGCAGCCTTGGCGTTCTGCGAGTTCTGGCGGCGGTCGTCGAAATTCCTGTAGTCGAATGCGCTCATCTGACCTTTCTCAGTTCGGTAGGTTGGGCGTCGGGCAGGGACATCCGGCAGGGCCGGAGAGGGACCTCAGTCTGCAGGCTCCGACGGCGTCCCCGGACACCGGAACCATGCCGATCCATCGGCTCACCGATGGTTCGACCTGAGCGCTCAGCCTGCGCCGGAGCGCTCAGGTCGAACCAAGTTTTGAAAAACGGAACGCCCTTAACCAGAGCGACCAGGCGGATGCAATCGCGCCCGCACACGCAGTCGACCGCCGGAGGGACAATCCGTAGCGTCTCTGTAAGAGTCTCGCCGGGCGATGCAGAAAAACATCACGTGGAGGCCGCGTTGAACACGCCGTGGCATGGGGAACGGCGTCTGTGCTGCGTGGATCCGAGATAGGTCGACGGGTGAGCCGCGGCAAGGCTACTGACGCAGCATGGATCGCCACGATGCGCTGGGAAAAACGCGCAGATGCCGAGCTTTAGGCTGAGTGGACGACCCGACCCAAGCAATGTCCGTCTTTAAAGGGGTCGCTTACTCAAGTTGATCAACCCAGGCCTGCGAATGCGGCATCGGCTCCGGCACCCGGATTGGGGGAAAGGCGACATCGGCCGATAAAGGTTGCTGCGACAGAGCGACTCCTGCCACGCGATAAGTTGGACGCCCCATCGACGAATGCCTAGAAAATAATCAGATCTGACTGGCTAACGTGCAATCCGCCGATGGCGGCGGTGTTGCACAACCATTGGGCAGCCAATCGGGTGCGTCATCGGCGGTGCGCGCGGCACGAGGCCTGCTACCAACTCGATCCATCCGCCACGAACCCGCTGAAGGATCGCGATGCCCGAAAGTCCCAGCCCGTTCGATCCGGAGACCTACGCGGCGGCAACGGCACCGCTTCTCGGCCTCACGCTCGATGCAACGTGGATTGCCTCCGTCACCGCCAATCTGCGCGTCCTGGCCGCAGCCGCCGCGTTGGTGCAGGACTTCCCGCTGCCCGACGAGGTCGACGCCGCTCCGAGATTCGAGGCGTGAGTACAGACAATCAGATGGATGCGGCCTCGATCGCCGCCGCGGTCGCCGGGGGACGGACCAGTGCCCGGACCATCGTCACCGAGGCCCTGGGCCGGATCGCGCGATGCGACGACCAGCTCAATGCCTTCACCGACGTGCTCGGCGCGCGGGCCCTGGCCCGGGCCGATGCCGTCGATGCGGCCCTGCGCGGCGGTGACACGGCCGGGCCGCTGGCCGGTGTCCCCTTCGCGGTGAAGAACCTGATCGACATCGCGGGCCTGCCCACCCGGGCCGGCTCCAAGATCAATCGGGACCGCGCCCCGGCCGCGCAGGACGGGACCCTGGTACGCCGCCTCGAAGCGGCTGGGGCGATCCTGATCGGCGCCCTCAACATGGGTGAATACGCCTACGACTTCACCGGCGAGAACGTCCACGACGGGGACGCGCACAATCCGCACGCCCTGGATCGGATGACCGGCGGCTCGTCCAGTGGGTCCGGGGCGGCGATCGCCGCCGGGATGGTGCCGCTGACGCTCGGCTCCGACACCAACGGCTCGATCCGGGTCCCCGCGGCCTTCTGCGGCTGCTTCGGTCTGAAGCCGACCTACGGCCGGCTCAGCCGGGCCGGGAGCTTCCCGTTCGTCGGCAGCCTCGACCACCTCGGGCCGATGGCCCGGACGGTCACGGACCTGGCGCTCGCCTACGACGCGATGCAGGGCCCCGATCCGGACGATCCGGTGGCGACGGCCCGCGCTTCGGAGCCGACGCTGCCGATCCTCGAAGCCGGCCTGGACGGCCTGCGGATCGCGGTGGCGGGCGGTTACTTCGCCCGGGGCGGCGATCCGGACGCCTTCGCGGCCGTGGCCCGCGTCGCCGAGGCCCTGGGGGCGAGCCGGACCGTGGAATTGCCGGAGGCGCAGCGCGCCCGCGCCGCGGGCTACCTGATCACCGCAGCCGAGGGCGCGACGCTCCATCTCGACCGCCTGCGCACCCGGCCGCGGGACTTCGATCCGGCGGTGCGGGACCGCCTGATCGCCGGAGCGATGATCCCGGCGCCCTTCGTCGAGCGGGCGCAGCGCTTCCGCCGCTGGTACCAAGCGGCGGTCCTCGGCCTGTTCGACAGCGTCGACGTGATCCTGGCGCCGACCACGCCGTGCCGGGCTCCGAAGGGCGGACAGACCCACTTCGTCCTCGACGGCGTCAGCCTGCCGGTGCGGGCCAATATCGGGGTGTTCACGCAGCCGATCTCGTTCATCGGGCTGCCGGTGGTCGCCGCGCCGGTCTGGCTCGACGACGGCCTGCCGCTGGGCGTGCAGGTGATCGCCCCACCCTGGCGCGAGGATCTGGCCCTGCGCGTCGCCCGCCACCTCGAACGGATCGGCACCTGCGCGGCGCCGATCGCGGAGCTCCCCTGATGGTGATCGACGATCCCTCCGTGAAGGCCGAGGTCGAGGCCGCCTTCCGGGCCTACGAGGCGGCGCTGACCACCAACGACGTTCCCACCCTGGAGGCGCTGTTCCGGGACGATCCGCTGACCATCCGCTACGGCATCGGCGAGAACCTCTACGGCATGGCGGCGATCCGTGCCTTCCGCCGTGCCCGCTCGCCGGTCGGTCTCGACCGGACGCTCGCCCAGACAGTGATCACCACCTATGGGCGGGATGCGGCCACCGCCATGACGCTGTTCACCCGCGCGAACGCCCCCGGCAAAGTCGGTCGCCAGAGCCAGACCTGGATGCGCTTCCCCGAGGGCTGGCGGGTGGTCGCCGCGCATGTCAGCGTCATCGACGCCGCGTAGCCTCGCGCCGCCGCGGGGCGAGTGGCCGCGCGCTTGCATATGGTCGAGTGTATGCCGGCCCCTCCGGACCCGGCCAACGCGAGTACCCGATCCGCGATGCTGTCCCGTCTGAGAAACTTCGGCGCCCGTGCGGCGCTGGCCAGTGCCCTGGTGTTGTCGGCAAGCACCGCCGTCCTCGCCCAGGGGACGCTGCGGATCGGCATGACCGCCTCCGACATCCCGCTGACCACCGGCCAGACCGACAATGGCGGCGAGGGCATGCGGTTCATGGGCTACACGGTCTATGACGGCCTCATCAATTGGGACCTGTCGAGCGCCGAACTCGCCTCCGACCTCGTACCCGGTCTGGCGACGAGCTGGGGCGTCGATGCCAGCGACAAGACCAAATGGACCTTCAAGCTGCGGCCCGGCGTGAAATTCCACGACGGCTCTGACTTCACCGCCGACGCGGTGGTGTGGAACCTCGACAAGCTCCTGAAGGCCGACGCGCCGCAATACGACCCGCGCCAGTCCGCGCAGGGCAAGACCCGGATCCCGGCGGTGGCCAGCTACCGCGTGGTCGATCCGCTCACGGTCGAGATCACCACCAAGGCCCCGGATGCGACGCTGCCCTACCAGATCGCCTGGATCATGATGTCGTCCCCGGCCCAGTGGGAGAAACTCGGCAAGTCCTGGGACGCCTTCGCCAAGCAGCCCTCGGGCACCGGCCCGTGGAAGCTGACCCTGTTCGCCCCGCGCGAGCGCGCCGAGATGGTGCCGTTCAAGGCGTATTGGGACGCGAACCGGGTGCCGAAGCTCGACAAGCTCGTGCTCGTGCCGCTGCCGGAGGCCAATGCCCGAGTCGCGGCCCTCCGCTCGGGCCAGGTCGACTGGATCGAGGCGCCGGCGCCCGACGCCGTGGAATCGCTGAAGGGTGCCGGCTTCACGATCGTCACCAACGCCTACCCGCACAACTGGACATGGCACCTGTCGCGGGTCGAGGGTTCGCCCTGGAACGACATCCGGGTGCGCAAGGCCGCCAACCTCGCCATCGACCGCGACGGCCTGAAGGAGCTGCTCGGCGGGCTCGCGATCCCGGCCAAGGGCTTCATGCCCCCCGGCCACCAATGGTTCGGCCACCCGACCTTCGACGTGAAGTACGATCCGGAGGCCGCCAAGAAGCTGCTCGCGGAGGCGGGCTACAGCCCGGCCAAGCCCCTCAAGCTCAAGGTCGCGATCTCGGCCTCGGGCTCCGGCCAGATGCAGCCGCTGCCGATGAACGAATTCGTCCAGCAGAACCTCGGCGAGGTCGGCATCCAGGTCGATTACGAGGTGGTCGAGTGGAACACGCTGATCAACATCTGGCGCGCCGGGGCCAAGGCCGACATCTCCCGCGGCGTCTCGGCGATCAACTACTCGTATTTCATCCAGGACCCGTTCACCGGCTTCATCCGCCATCTCCAGTGCAATTTTGCCCCACCGAACGGCACGAACTGGGGCTATTACTGTGATCCCGCGATGGACAAGCTGTTCGATCAGGTCCGCAACACCTTCGACAAGGTCGAGCAGACAAAGGTCCTCGAGAAGGTCCACGAGAAATACGTGGATGATGCCCTGTTCATCATGATCACCCACGACGTGAATCCCCGGGCCATGAGCCCGAAGGTCAAGGGTTTCGTCCAGGCGCAGAACTGGTTCCAGGACTTTTCGAAGATCACCATCGCGACGGCGGGGCGGTAGCCGGGCGGGACCCATCTCTCCTCCCCTTTGCGGGGAGGAGCCGGAGGTGGGGGTGGGGCAGAATTGAGCGCAGCGGTTCCGTCTGCACCACCCCCACCCCTAACCCCTCCCCGCAAGGGGGAGGGGAGTCGCCTCGACTGTGCATGACAACAGGTCTTGGAATGCTGCTCTACATCCTCAAACGACTGGTCTACGTGACGCCCGTGGCGTTCGGGGTCAGCGTCGTCTGCTTCCTTCTGGTGCACCTCGCGCCGGGCGATCCCTTGAGCGCGGTGCTGCCGGCAGACGCCACCCAGGCCACCATCGACGAGATGCGGGCCGCCTACGGCTTCGATAAGCCGCTCCCGGTCCAGTATCTGATCTGGCTGTGGCACGTGCTGCACGGGGATCTCGGCGTCTCGATCGCCACCGGCCGGCCGGTGCTGGGCGAGGTCACCCGCGCGGTGGTCAATTCGCTGATCCTCGCCTCCGTGGCGACGGTGATCGGCTTCACCTTCGGCACGCTGTTCGGCTTCGTGGCGGGCTACCACCGCAACTCGCTGGCCGACCGGGCGGCCTCGGCCCTCTCGGTCTTCGGCGTGAGCGTGCCGCATTACTGGCTCGGCATGGTTCTGGTGATCGTGTTCTCGGCGACGCTCGGCTGGCTGCCGCCGACCGGCGCCGGGCCCGACGGCTCCGGCAACTGGCGGCCGGACTTCGAACACCTGCGCTACCTGATCCTGCCGGCGGTGACGATGTCGGTGATCCCGATGGGCATCATCGCCCGCACGGTGCGGGCGCTTGTGGCCGACATCCTGTCCCAGGACTTCGTCGAGGCTCTGCGCGCCAAGGGCATGGACGAGCGCGGCGTGTTCAAGCACGTGGTCCGCAACGCCGCTCCGACGGCGCTGGCCATCATGGGCCTCCAGCTCGGCTACCTCCTCGGCGGCTCGATCCTGGTCGAGACCGTCTTCGCGTGGCCCGGCACCGGTTTCCTCCTCAACGCCGCGATCTTCCAGCGCGACCTGCCGCTGCTGCAGGGCTCGATCCTGGTCCTGGCGATGTTCTTCGTGGTCCTCAACCTGCTGGTGGACGTGATGCAGACCGCCCTCGACCCGCGCATCGAGCGCGCCTGACCCGGAGGCCGACGATGACCGCACCCATCACCGCCGCCTCCGTGGCCCTCGACGGCGGCGTGCTGGCCGCCGAGGATGCCGCGCACGGCCCCGCAGCCGCCTTCGTCCCGTCGCGCGGCTTCTGGGGCCATGTCGGCCACCGGCTGATCCGCGACCCCGTCGCCATGGCTGCGGGCGCGGTGATCGTGCTCGTCGTCCTCATGGCGATCCTGGCGCCCTGGATCACCCCGATGGACCCCTACAAGGGGTCCATGCTGCGCCGACTCAGGCATGTCGGCGACGCAACCTACTGGCTGGGCTCCGATGAACTCGGCCGCGACATGATCAGCCGGCTGATGCTGGGCTCGCGGCTGTCGCTGTTCATCGGCGTCACGCCGGTGCTGATCGCCTTCGTGCTCGGCTCCGGCATCGGAATCCTGGCGGGCTATGTCGGCGGCTGGACCAACACGATCCTGATGCGCACCATCGACGTGTTCTTCGCCTTCCCCTCCGTGCTGCTGGCGATCGCGCTGTCCGGGGCCCTGGGGGCCGGCATCTTCAACTCGATCGTGTCGCTGACCTGCGTGTTCGTCCCTCAGATCGCCCGGGTTGCCGAGAGCGTGACCACAGGCATCCGCCGCCGCGACTACATCGACGCCGCCAAGCTGTCCGGAGCCTCGGCGCTGACGATCATGCGGGTGCAGGTTCTGGGCAACGTCGTCGGGCCGATCTTCGTCTACGCGACCAGCCTGATCTCGGTCTCGATGATCCTGGCCTCGGGCCTGTCGTTCCTTGGCCTGGGCGTGCGCCCGCCGGAGCCGGAATGGGGCCTGATGCTCAACACCCTGCGCACCGCGATCTACGTCAATCCGGTCGTCGCGGCCCTGCCGGGGGTGTGCATCTTCATCGTCTCGATCGCCTTCAACCTGTTCTCGGACGGCCTGCGCACGGCCATGGAGATTCGCCAGTGAGCGTCATCCCGGACGCCTCCGATCCCTTCGCCCGCGACCGCGGCGGCCCCGCCCAGCCGCTCCTGTCGGTCTCGGGCCTGATCAAGCACTTCCCGGTCCGCAAGGCCGGGGGCAAGAAGCAGGTGGTCCGCGCCGTCGACGGTGTCGATTTCGACGTGCTCAAGGGCGAGACCCTCGGCATCGTCGGCGAGTCCGGCTGCGGCAAGTCGACCACCGCCAAGCTGCTCATGGGCCTGATCGCGCGCGACACCGGCACGCTGCTCTACGACGGCCAGCCGGTCGGCGAGCGGGTGATGCCGTGGCGGTCCTACCGCCGCCAGGTCCAGATGGTTTTCCAGGACAGCTATGCCTCGCTCAACCCGCGCATGACCGTGGAGCAGTCGATCGCCTTCGGCCCGAAGGTCAACGGCGTGCCCGGCCGGGAGGCGGTGGAGCGGGCGCGCGCCCTGCTCGCCCGGGTCGGCCTGGAGCCCAAGCGCTTCGCCGGGCGCTACCCGCACGAGATCTCCGGCGGCCAGCGCCAGCGGGTCAACATCGCCCGCTCGCTGGCCCTGGAGCCCCGGCTGGTGCTCCTCGACGAGGCGGTCTCGGCGCTGGACAAGTCGGTGGAGGCGCAGGTGCTCAACCTCCTCCTCGATCTCAAGGCCGAGTTCGGCCTGACCTACATCTTCATCAGCCACGATTTGAACGTCGTCCGGTTCATCTCCGACCGGGTGATGGTGATGTATCTCGGCCGGGTCTCCGAGATCGGCCCCTCCGACACGGTGCTGGCCGCCCCGGCCCATCCCTACACCGAGGCGCTGCTGGCCTCGATGCCGTCCCTCGACCCGGACAACCGCACCCAGGCCGCCCTGCTGCAGGGCGATCCGCCGAATCCGATCGATCCCCCATCGGGCTGCCGGTTCCACCCGCGCTGCGCCCTCGCCGAGCCCGTGTGCAGCGAGAAGGAGCCGCCGCTCGACACGACCGGGCCACTGCACCGGGTCGCCTGCCTCGCCCGCCAGCCGGGCTCCGGCCATTCCGCCGCCCCGGCCCGGGCGCTCGCGGCATGAGCGCCCAGATGTCGGGATCCGAGCCGGCCGTCACCCTCGAGAATCTGCGCGTCGCCTTCGGCAAGGTGCAGGTCGTCGACGGCGTCGACCTCACGGTCGAGCGCGGGCAGGCGATGGCGCTCATCGGCGAGTCGGGCTCGGGCAAGAGCGTGACCCTGCGGGCGATCCTGCGCCTGTTCGCGCACGGCCGCAGCCGGATCGAAGGCACGATCCGGGCGGCCGGCAGGGACGTGCAGGCGCTGACACAGCGCCAGCTCGCCGATTTCCGCGGCGGCGACGTCTCGATGATCTTTCAGGAGCCGCTGCTCGCCTTCGACCCGGTCTACACGGTCGGCCAGCAGATCACCGAGGCGATCCACCGGCACGAAAAGATCTCCAAGGACGAAGCCCGCAAGCGCGCGCTCGCCCTGTTCGAGCGGGTCCGGATCCCGAGCCCGGAACGGCGGCTCGACAATTACCCGCACGAGATGTCGGGGGGCATGCGCCAGCGGGCCATGATCGCCCTGGCGCTCGCCTGCCGGCCGCAGGTGCTGCTCGCCGACGAGCCGACCACGGCGCTCGACGCCACGGTGCAGATCCAGGTGCTGCTGCTCCTGCGCGAGTTGCAGCGCGACCTCGGCCTGTCGATCGTCATCGTCACCCACGATCTGGGCGCCGCCGTGGAAGTCGCGGACCGGATCGCCGTGATGTACGCGGGCAAGATCGTCGAGACCGGGACCGCCCATCAGGTGGTGCTCGACCCGCACCACCCCTACACGATCGGCCTCCTGCGCAGCCGGGCCGAGGGGGCGCTGGCCAAGGGCTCGCGGCTCCAGACCATTCCCGGCAGTCCGCCCGACCTCGCCAATCGCCCGCCGGGCTGCCCCTTCGCGCCGCGCTGCTTTCTGGTCGAGGAGCGCTGCCGCCGGGAGATGCCGCCGGTGGCCGAGATCGGCCCGGGCCACAGGGTTGCCTGCTGGCGGACCGAGGAGGCCTCGGCGGCCTACCGGGCAGGCCCGACCCCGGTCCGCGCTGCGGAGCCGGTTCCGGCCTGAGCTTCAGGGTCGCCGATCCCGAAGCCTCATCCAGAACGGGCGTCGCCCAAGGGCGGGCCCCGCACGCCGGCGGCGCGCCGCAGCGCCTCGGCCATCTGCCGCACCGCCGGCCCGATGGCGCGTTCCGGCACCGCGGCATAGCCGAGCAACAGGCCGGGCTCCGGCGGTCCGGCGTGATAGGCGGAGAGCGCCACCGCGGAGATCCCGGCGCGGCCGAGCGCCGCCGCGGCGGCCGCGTCGGAGAGGGACGGGGCCCAGGCCGGGCCGGGCCTGGCGATCAGGTGCATCCCGCCCTCCATCGGCGCCACCGTGATCACGTCGGCGGCCACGCGCCCCGCGGCCTCGACCAGGGCACCCTGCCGCTGGGCGTAGAGGCGGCGGGTCCGGCGCAAATGGCCGGCGAGGTGCCCGTCCTCGATGAAGCGCGCCAGCGCCCATTGCCCGATCCCGGGGGGCGTCGGGCCGATCTCGGCCAGAGCCTGGTTCACCGGCGCCACGAGGCCGCGCGGCAGGACGAGGTAGCTGAGGCCGAGGGCCGGGAGCAGGACCTTCGAGAAGCTGCCCACGTAGATGACCCGCCCGGTGCGGTCGAGGGCGCGCAGCGGCGCCAGCGGGCGTCCGGCGTAGCGGTAGGCGCCGTCGTAATCGTCCTCGACGATCCAGCCCGCGGTGGAATCCACCCAGGCCAGGAGATCGAGACGGTTCTCGAGGCTCATGGCGTGTCCGAGGGGATAATGATGGGCCGGCGTAACCACGGCGAGCCGCGCGCCGGGCGCCAGGATCGCGGCCCGGGCCACCGAGAGCCCGCCCGGGCCGACCGGGACCGGGACCGGCCGGAGGCCGGCGCTGGAGAGGGCCTGCGCGATCCCGGGAAAGCCCGGCTCCTCGATCAGGGCTGTCTCCCCGGGGTCGAGCAGCAGCTCCGCGAGCAGCCTCAGGCTCTGCCGGATCCCCGCGGTGACGATCACGTCCTCGGCCTCGCAGGCGACGCCCCGGGCCTGCGCCAGATAGGCGGCGATGGCACTCCGCAGCGCCGGCGAGCCGCGCGGATCCGACTCCTCGGCCGGTCCCCGGCGCCACTCGGCCTGGAGCAGCCGGGCCCAGACCGCATACGGGAAGGCATCGTGCGCCGGCCGCCCGAGGGCGAAGGCGTCCGGGGCCGCGGATCCGGCCATGTACCGCCGCGGCGGCGCGGCGGCGAGGTCGGTGCCGCGCTGCGAAAGCCGGGGCGCGGACACGGTCGCCGGATGCGCGATCCGGCCGGGCGACGGCACCGTATCGTCCGGCAGGGTCGCGGCGACGCGGGTGGCCGAGCCGGGACGCGCCGTCAGGTATCCCTCGGCGGCGAGCTGTTCCAGGGCGAGGACCACCGTACCCCGGGCGCAGCCGAGATCTGCCGCGAGTACCCGCGATGCTGGGAGCCGGGCCCCACGCGGCAACCGGCGGTCGAGGATCGCCGTGCGCAACGCCTCCCGGAGTTGCACATGCAGCGGGACCGGACTCGACGGATCGAGGCTGACGGGCGACGGCAATGGACCCCGGGCCATGGCGCAAAGCGGTCCAGTCGGTTTTTCGGAACTGGACCTTTTCGCTGGTCCACCGAACCGTCAAGCATCCGCGGATCGAGGCGCCAGACAGGACGTGGCCCGTGTACCAGCCGCCGCACTTCAGGGAGGATGATCGGGACGCGCAGCACGCGCTGATCCGGGCGTATCCGCTCGGCCTGCTGATCACCGCCGGGCCGGCGGGACTCATCGCCAACCCGATCCCGTTCCTCCTCGACGACAATGCCAACGGGATCCTGCGCGCGCATCTGGCGCGGGCGAATCCGCAGGGGCAGGATCTCGCCACGGTCGAGGAGTGCCTGGTGGCGTTCCAGGGACCGCAGGGCTACGTCAGTCCGAGCTGGTACGCGAGCAAGCGCGCCCACGGCCGCGTCGTGCCGACCTGGAACTACGCCACCGTCCATGCCTGGGGCCGGCCGCAGGTGATCGAGGATGCGGCCTGGCTCCGGCGCCAGATCGCGGATCTCACCGCGCTCCGCGAGACGCCGCGGGCCGCACCCTGGGCGGTCTCCGACGCGCCGGAGCCGTTCGTGGCCGCGCAGGTCCAGGCGCTGATCGGCGTCGAGATCCCGATCACCCGCATCGAGGGGAAGTGGAAGATGAGCCAGAACAGACCCGAGCCCGACCGGGCCGGTGTCATCGCGGGGTTCGAAGCGGAGGGCGAGACCGTGCTCGCCGGGCTGGTCGGCGGGCGGAGCGGATCATGAGCGCAGGCGTGAACACCTTCGGCCAGCCGGTCGGACCAGCCCTGCCGGACTGGACCCCGCGCCCCCGTCCACCGCGGACGCCCCTGGAGGGCCGCACCTGCCGGGTCGTGCCGCTCGACGCGGCAGCCCACGCGGCGGGCCTGTTCGCCACCTACAGTGCCGCCCCCGACCGCAGCGGCTGGACCTATCTCCCCGACACGATGCCCGAGAACGAGGCGGAACTCCGCACGCGGCTCGAATCCCGGGCGGCGAGCGAGGATCCGCTGTTCCACGCGATCCTGGACCGGGGAACCGGCGCGCCCCTGGGGATCGCCTCGTATCTCCGGATCGACCCGGGGAACGGCGTGATCGAGGTCGGCCATCTCCATTTCGGGCCGACGCTCCAGCGCGCCCCGGCCGCCACGGAGGCGATGGCGCTGATGATGGGCCGGGCCTTCGACGAACTGGGCTACCGGCGCTACGAGTGGAAATGCGACAGCCTCAACACCCCGTCCCGGGCGGCGGCCCTGCGCCTGGGCTTCACCTTCGAGGGGATCTTCCGCAACGCCGTCGTGGTGAAGGGCCGCTCCCGCGACACCGCTTGGTTCTCGGTCACCGACGCCGAGTGGCCGCGTCTGCGCGCAGGCTTCGCGGCCTGGCTCGACCCGGCGAATTTCGACGCAGGGGGCCGGCAGAAGCGCGGATTGGCGGATCTGCGCGCCACGCTTGGGTGAGCGCGGCGACGCCGCGCGCTCAGCCCTGCCCCGAGGGTCCGGCCGCCAGGAATGCCTCGGCGGTGCGCAGGCTGAGCGCCATGATGGTGAGTGCCGGGTTGGCGGCCAGCGAACTTGGGAAGGTCGAGCCGTCGCAGATCCACAGGTTGTCGATGTCGAAGCTGCGGCCGACCGGATCGACCACGGCGCTCGACCCGTCACGCCCCATCCGGCAGGTGCCGATCGTGTGGGCGACGCGCTCCAGCACCCAGATATCCTCGGCACCGGCCGCCTCCCACAGGCCGCGCATCACCTTGGTGGCATGCGCGTTCAGCCGGTCCTCGTTGGTGCCGTAGCCGAAGCTGACCTGAGCCTTGCGCATCCCGCGCGCATCGGTTTCGTCCGACAGGGTCAGCACGTTGTCGTCGCGCGGAAGGGTTTCGCCGTTGATGCCGATGCCGGCGAGGTTGTTGTAGCGGTCGAGATAGTCGAGAAGCGGCTTGCCCCACAGGCCGCGCCCCCGGGCCACGGCATTGCCGAAGGTCACCGGCACGACGCCGAGGCTCTGGATCAGATAGCCGCCGGCGAAATCGGCACCCGCCCGGATGAAGTCCTCGGTGATCAGCGACGAGGGGTAGCCGCGGTTCATCCGCACCTCGTGCGGGAACGTACCCCAGACCTGGGTCGCCACGTGGCCCATGTAGTTCCGGCCGACCTGATCGCTGGAATTGGCGAGTCCCAGATGCAGCAGGAGCCGCGGGGTCTCGACCGCACCGGCGCAGAGGAACACCGCCGCGCAGCGCTGGCGCCGGTCCTGGCCGCCCTGGCGGTAGACCACCCCGGTGACCCGGCCGTCGGCGCCGCGCTCGAGGCCGTGCACGAAGGCTTCGGCCCGGATCTCCGCCCCGCGGGCGACGGCCAGCGGCAGGTAGGTGACGTCCATGCTGGTCTTGGCGCCGTTGCGGCAGCCCTGATGGCAGTAGCCGCAATTGATGCAGGCCTCGCGCAGGGGGCCGTCCTCGGACTGGAAGTCCCGTGAGACCACGGCGGCGGGGGCGTCGGCCCAGCGGATGCCGCGTGCCTCGCAGGCCTGCGCCATGATCTGCGCCGGGCCGTTGCGCGGCACGGGGGGGAGGGGGTAGCGCCGCCCGGGATCCCACGGATAATCCTGCGCCCCCGAGACGCCGATGAAGCCCTCGACCCGCTCGTAGAACGGCACCAGATCCTCGTAGGCGAGGGGCCAGTCCACGCCCTCGCCGCTCTCCGTATGGAGGCGGAGGTCGCGGGCGTCGGCCCGGGGCACGAAGGCGCCCCAGTGCAGCGTCGAGCCGCCGACCCCGGTGCCGCTGTTGTTCGCCCCGAAGGCCTCCGGGGTCGCGCCGCCGCTGAGCCGCTCCTCGGTCCAGTAGATCTCGGCGGCGAGGGTCTCGTCGAAGGCGAAGCGCTCCGGCGTGAAGTTCGGCCCGGCCTCCAGGGCCACGACCTTCAGGCCGGCCGCGGCGAGTCGCGCCAGGAGCGGCGCGCCGCCCGCCCCGGTCCCGACGATCACCGCATCGACCACGTCGTCCTCGCGGTAGCTCCGCATCCCCGCGAGGTTCATCGTCCCGCCTCCATCCGTTGCAGCGTGCCCTGTTGAGGTTCGGGCTCCCAGGCCTCCGGTGCGTCGAGCCCGACTTCGTGGAAGCCCGGTAGATCCGACGCGATCTCGCCCGGCCGGTCGCCGCCGGCACCGATCCCCGAGAAGCCGATCCGCGCCAGTGCCGCCGGATGGCCGAGCCAGAGGCGCACCGCGTCGGCGCGCAGATCCTCGAACCAGAACCGCATCCGGTCTGCGTCGAGCCGGCCGCCGAGCGCGTCCGGGACCTTCAATCCGGTCTGTGCGCAGAGCGTGAGCAGCGCATCCTGGTGCGCGCCGTCGAGGGCCACGAACGGGCGGTCCTGCGCCGCGCGGGCGGCTGCGTCGAGGGTGCGCAGGGCCGCCCGGTAGGCCTCCGCGTCCGGCGGCAGGGCCGAGAAGCGCCAGCCGTCGCCGTCCCCGGAGGCGAGGCGCCGATCGAGCCGGGCGGCGAAGTCGATGCCCGACGCCGGCAGGACCCGGGCGAAGGCGGCGCGCAGGATCGCGAGTTCCACAGGATCCAGAGCCTCCGGGCGGTAGGCGGGATCGTCCGGCTCGGCGCGCGCATGGAGCGCGCCGCGGAGGCGGCCGTTGACCCGCTCCGAGGCGATCAGCGCCGCGTAGGCCGGCGGTACCGTTGGCGCTGGCCGGTCCGGTCCCGCGGGCCGCGCCCCGAGATGCTCGCGAATCAGACCGGCCAGGGCGTCGGGACGTTCCAGCGGCAGGAGATGACCGACGCCGTCGACGGTGACGCGGCGATGGTGCGCGAGGTGCGGGGCGGTCAGGGCAAGCTGCGCGTCGGGGCCGAGATCGGCATCCTCCGAACCCGCCAGGATCAGCGCCGGCGTGCGCAGGAGACCGACGCGGCGGCACCAATCCTCGCGGGCGCCGGAATCGAGCCATGCCTTCCACGCCGCCGGTGCGGCCTGGAGTACGTCGGCCACCGCCCGATCCTCGGTCTCGGCGTCGAGACCGGTCCCGACATTCGCACGGACGAAGTCTCGCGCCTCGCGCTGGCGCGTCTCCGGATCGGCGTCGATCCAGCTGCGCATGTGCGAACGGCGCTCCTCGGGGATCGGCTCCGGGCTCGGCGGCGAGCCGGAAACCAGGATCAGGTCCGTAAGCCCTTCGAGGCCCGGCACACCGTCCTCGGATCGCCGGGCCAGCGCCAGCGCAACCTTGGCGCCCATGCTGTGGCCGGCGATGGCGAAGGCGGCGGGCGCCCGCGCGCGGATCGCCTCCGCCACGTGATCGGCCATCGCTTCAACGGAAAACCCCGATTGGCCGGCTTCTTGGCCGAAGCCCGGCAGCTCCACGGGGACGCAGGTCAGTGTGCCGTCGAGCGCCCGGGCGAGGGGCGCCCAGCTGCGGGCACTTCCGCCCAGGAAATGCAGGCAGAACAGGAGTTCGGGTTCAGACATCGCGGTGACATCGCGCGACCCGGACAGGCTTCAAGCGTACGCGACGCCGCACGGGCGAAGCCTTGCCACAGGGCCTGTTGGCCCGATCGCGGCCCCGTGCGATCACGGCCGCCGGAGGTTCCCATGAGCACGGACGCCGACCTCGCCTGGCGCGTGGAGGAGGCCTGCCTCAACGCCTGGCCGAGCCCGCGCCAGATCCTGGTGGACGGATACCTGCTGCGCGCCGCGGGCGGCCGGTCGAAGCGGCAGAACTCGGTCAATCCGATGCGCGGGAGCGGCGCCCCCGAATCGGCGATCCCAGCTGCATGCGCGATCTACGCCGCCCTCGGGCAGCGTCCGATCTTCCGCATCCCGACGATCGCACCGCAGATGGAACCGCTTCTCGCGCGCGCCGACTACGCGGTCGCCGACGCGACTTGTACCCTGTACCGCGCCCTCGATGACCGTCCGGCTGAGCCGGATCCCGCCGTCACCGTCGCGCCGGCGCCCTGGGCCGACTGGCTGGCTCTGCGCGACACGGTGAACCGCGCCGACGCCGCGGCCGCGCGAGTGTTCCGCGACACGGTCGCCGCGCTGATGCTGCCGCGGGCCTTCGCGGCGACCTCCGAGGCGGGCGGGATCGGCGCCATCGCCTTCGGCGTGCTCGACCGTGCCCTGCTGGTGATCGAAGCGGTTGCCACCCCCGAGCCCCTGCGCGGCCGCGGCCATGCGCGGCGCGCCGTGGGCGCGCTGCTCCGCTGGAGCCGGGCACAGGGCGCGGAAGCCGCCTGCCTGCAGGTCGTGGCGGCGAACGCGCCGGCGCGGGCGCTCTACCGCGGGCTCGGATTCGAGCGCGAATTGTACCGCTACCATTACCGCATCGGACCGGAGCCGGGTTGAGCCGCCCGGCGGATCGCCGTCGACGCGGTCCACGCCAACGGCGAGCGCTCTCGCTCTGATGGCGGAGACCGGGACGCGGCGGGTTGGGAACTGCCTCAGAACCGCGCCGTCAGGAACAGCCGCAGGTTCCGCCCCGGCAGCAGGATCTCGTCCTTCTTGAACGAGGTCGAATTACGGATGTCGGCGTTCAGCAGGTTGCGCCCCTGAAGGCCGAGAGTGATCGCGCTCGCCCCATAGACCGCGGGGTCGAGGGCCTTGGTGTAGCTCAGCTCGGCGCGCAGGTCGTCGTAGCCGGGGGTCGGGGTCTCGAACATCGCCGTGGCGTCGTGGCTGAAGGCGTGAAGCAGGTTCACCCGGGCGAACCAGCCGTCGGCCCGCAGGTAGACGCCGCCGCCGAGCCGGTAGGGCGGGATGCGCGGCACGTTGGTGCCGTCATCGAATTGGGCGCGCACGAAGTCGAACTGCGCCTCGATCCCGGCAAAGCCGTTGCCCACCGGCACGAGGTCGTACTGTCCGATGATCTCGGCGCCGTAGAAGGTGGCGTTCTGCTGCTGGTAGACGATCTGCCGGTTGTCGGTGCCGATGCCACAGGAGGCGAAGTCGTCGTCGCAGGTGAGCCCGGTGTAGTTGCGGTAGATGAAACCGGTGTAGCGCGTGTAGTAGCCGGTGGCGTCGAGGCGCAGCGGCCCCTCGGCCCGGCGGATGCTGGCCTCCACCGTCCGGGCGCGCTCCTTCTTGAGGTCCGGGTTGCCGATCTCGAAGGTGGCCGTCGCGTCGTGCGGCCCCTGGGAGAACAGTTCGTAGCCGGTGGGACCGCGCTCGACATAGGACCCGGTCAGGCTCGCCACGAATCCGTAGGGCAGGTCCTGCAGGGCGCCGAAGCTGGCGCTCTTCGGGGCGAAGCGGCGGGTCCGGGCGTATTGGAATGGCTCCTGCCCGTCGACCGGAACGTAGTCGGCGGGGAACTGGGCGGCCGTGCTCGACAGCCGGTCGACCTCGTAGCGCCCGGCCGCCTGGATCCGGGTGCCCGGGCGCAGTTCCAGCTCCTCGAACAGGTAGACCGCGTTGGCGCGGGACTCGGTCTTGGGCAGGAAGGATTCGAGCTGGGTGTTGATCACCCGCCGGTCCGACTGGAAGCCCAGCGCCCCGGTCAGTTTGCCGAACGCGGTGAAGACCGGAACGTGTTGCAGTTCCAGGCGCCCCTCCGCCTCCCGGTTCTTGAAGATCGCCTGGACGCCCTCGATCCCGTCCGCGCCGAAGCCGACCTCGTCGTGGCGGTAGACCGAGTAGCCGGCCCAGTAGCGGATCACCTCGAACGGGCCGTCGAGGGGTCGGTACTCGCCGCGGGACAGCACCCGGTCCTGGTTCGGGGTCAGGCGGGTGCGGTCCTGCTCGGCCACGCCGCCGGGGATCGCGTAGACCGCGTCGTAATGGCTGAAGGAGATGCCGACGAAACCGCGGTCGCCGATCGCCGAGATGCCGACCGCGCCGCCCTGCGACTCGTTGTAGGAATTGCGCTGAATGCCGCCGGGGATCGCGTAGCTGTCGTTGGCGGTCTTGAAGCCGTCGGCATGAACCGCGATGCCGTCGCCGCCGGCATCCACCGTGGCGGCGCCGAGCCGGCCGTTGTCGACGCTGGAGAAGCCGCTGGTCACCTGACCCTGGATGCCGTTCGCCGGGATGAAGGTCGGCACCCGGTTGTTGTCAGCCGAGACCACGTCGCCGATGGCGCCGGACCCGTAGCGCAGGGTCGCGGGCCCGCGGATCACCTCGATCCGGTCGGCGACCAGTGGGTTCACCGGAACCGCGTGGTCCTCGCCGAGGTCGGACACGCCGCCGTTGACGATGCCGTTCTCCTGGATCCGCACCCGGGCATTGTCGAGACCGCGGATGATCGGCCGCGAGGCCGCGCCCGGGGCGTAGCGGGTGCCCGAGATGCCGGGCCGGTCGAACAACGCGTCGCCGAGCGTCCGGGGCTGATCGCGGGCGATCTGGTCCTGGGTGACGACCGTCACAGGCGAGAAGGTGTTGGTCGCCACCGGCAGGATCCCGATCGGAACGGGGGGCTCCGCGGCCGGCGCAGAACGCGGCGCCTGGATCGGGCTGGGGCTGGTGACGCTGATCTCGTCGAGGGCGACGGCCTGCTGGGCCTGTGCGGCGGGGGGAGCCAGGAGGGTGGCGCAGACGGTCGAGGAGAGGACCATGCTGGCGAGGAAGCCGGAGTGGCGCGTGGCGGACATCGAAACTCACGTATTGTTATACTGTTTCAGTGCCGCGGTATGTCTGTTCCGCGCAAGGGCAGATGAGGCCGGCCGCCCAACTCGCCGAGCAACGTTACATCATTACAACATTTTCTGACGAGCGCGCGATCGACAGCCCAGCGATCGGGCCGATGCCGCAAAAACCAAACGGTCAATCAGCACTGGGCTAAAGGGCGATGCGCACCTGCCAGCACGTCCTCCCGTGGGCCTTCAGAAACGGGACTCCGGACCGGCGCGGCGGGGCTGCCGAGGGTTTACCGGTGGCATAGCCGCGCTGCGCGCGGCGACACCGCCGCCGGGGATAGACCAACACACGGGACGCGGTCGGCGCAGGGAATGGACTATCGGCGCAGGATGCGTCGCCGGACGCGCTCACCAACCGAACGCCACAGTCAGGTCGGCAGCACCTCGGCCTCGTCGTCGACCTCGGCCTCGATTTCGGCGTCGACGTCGGTGGATTGTCCGGAGGCGCCGGCCGCCTCGGCGAGACCGCGGGCGGCCTTGCGCAGGAGCTTGCGAAGGCGGCGGCGGTCGGTCTTGTCGAGGTGATCGAGCAGCTCGGCCTCGACCTCCTCCTGGATCTGCTCGATGGCCTCCGCCTTCGCCAGACCTGCAGGGGTGAGCTGGACCCGGACCACGCGCCCGTCGCCCGATTCGGCGCGGCGCTCGACGATGCCGAGGGCGGCGAGCCGGGTCACGGTCTTCGACGCCGTGGGCGGGCGCACCCGCAGCAGGGCGGCGAGATCGCCCATCGTCATCGTGCCGGCGGAGGCCAGAGCCTGCACCACCTGCTCCTGCCCGGCAAACAGGCCGAGCTTGGCGAGGCGGTCGCCGGTGCGGGCGCGATGCAGGCGCGCCGCCTGCACGAGCGCCCAGCCGACACTTCGGACGCCGGGCGGACGCATCCGCTTGGATGACAGCTCCTGAGCCGCATCCTCACCGTCCCGACGATCGCGTTTCTGTTTATCGCCCACCGGAGCGCCCGAGTTTGTGCCGGCGGCGGCCGGATGATCCAGGGTCTGCACGATCCATCTCCGTCACCGGCCGCCCGGGACCCTGTGGCGCCGGCCGGTGACGCTGAGATGACGGGCCCGGGCCCGGAGCCGCTCAGCAGTGCATGAGTCGATGGAGGCGATCGAGGATATCCTCGCCCGTGCACGGCCGCGCGATGAAGTCGGCGTGCCCGGGCATGCGGGCCGGGTCCGGCGCCGCCCGGCCGGACACGATCAGGATCGGCAGCTGTGGCCGAGCCTCGGCCACCGAACTGGCGAGGTCGAACCCATCCGTCTTGCCCGAGAGCTGGACGTCCGTGACCAGCCCGCAGATATCCGGGCGCGCCTGGAGTATGCTGAGCGCCCGCTCGGCGGACGCGCATTGTACGGTCTCGTAGCCGCCTTCCTCCAGCACGTCGCCGAGGTCCATGATCGTCAGTGCCTCGTCCTCGACGAGGAGGATTACCGGCCGATCGCCGCCCGAAGCCGTCTGCTCACTCGCCACTGTGCACTCCCTCCGGCAGCGTCCGGCTGCGAGGGCCGCCGCACGCGTCTTCAGCCGCAGGTCCAACGGCAGAAACGGTTCCGGGTTGCAGCCGTCACGGCGTCGCGGCGCCCCGTTCGGTCACCACGGCGGTCACCGCGTCGATCAACCGGTCCAGGTCCGCCGCGCCGATGGTCAGCGCAGGCGTGAGATACACGATGTCGCCGAACGGCCGGACCCAGACGCCCCGGTCAAGAAACCGCGCCTTTAGGCCGGCGAGATCGGGAGCGCCGGCGAACTGGACTGCACCGATGGCGCCGAGGATCCGGACATCCGCCACGCCGGGCACGCGCCGGAGGGGTTCCAGCCCGTCCGCCAGCCGGGCTGCGATGACGCGGGCCTGTTCGAGGCGCGGCTCGGATTCGAACAGGTCGAGGCTGGCGTTGGCGGCCGCGCAGGCCAGCGGATTGGCCATGAAGGTCGGGCCGTGCATCAAGGCCGCCGCCGGATCCTCGGACCAGAACGCCTCGTACACCTCCCGCCGGGCGACGGTGGCGGCGAGCGCCAGGGTGCCGCCGGTCAACGCCTTCGACAGGCACAGGATGTCGGGCACGATCCCGGCCTGCTCGCAGGCGAACAGGCTGCCGGTGCGGCCGAAGCCGGCGAAGATCTCGTCGGCGATCAGCGGCAGGCCGTGGCGACGGGCGAGACGCGCCACCGTGGCGAGCACCTCCGGCGGGTGCATGCGCATGCCGCCGGCCCCCTGGACCAGCGGCTCGACAATGACGGCTGCGAGTTCTTCGCGGTGGGCGGCCAGAGTCGCATCGAGGGAATCGGTCTCGGCGAGGCTGCGCGGCAAGTCACAGAAAACCTGGGTGGGCAGATAGGCGCCGAAGCGGCGGTGCATGCCCTCCTCGGGGTCGCAGACCGACATCGCCCCCATCGTGTCGCCGTGATAGCCGCCCCGGAACGCCAGGACCTTGGTACGGCCGCGCACCCCGCGGTTCAGCCACATCTGGGCGGCCATCTTCAGCGCGACCTCGACGGCGACCGAGCCCGAATCGCTGAGGAAGACGTGGTCGAGGTCGCCCGGCAGCAGGGCGGCCAGACGGGCCGCGAGGCGCTCGGCCGGGGCATGGGTGAGGCCGCCGAACATCACGTGCGGCATGCGCGCCAGCTGGTCGGCGACGGCGCCGGCTATATGCGGGTGATTGTAGCCGTGAACCGCCGTCCACCAGGAGGCGATACCGTCCACGAGCTCGCGCCCGTCGGCGAGGACGATGCGGCTGCCATGGGTCGCCACGGCCTCCAAAGGCTGGGCGGCGCCGCGCATCTGCGTGTAGGGCCGCCAGAGGGTGTTCCGGGACGCGTCTGAGGACATGCCTCCCGCATGGTCAGCTGCCTGCGCCCGGTCAAGGGCGCGGATCCGGCTTGACATCGGGCCGGCCCGCGGCCCCATCCCGCCGGATGGACAGCCTCGACGCCTTTGCCCGCACCAAGCTCGCTGCGCTGGAGGTCGGCAGCCTGCGCCGCCGGCTGGTCCCGACCGAGCGGGGATCCGGCGCTTCGGCGGCCCGCGGGGGCAGGGCGCTCGTCTCCTTCTCCTGCAACGACTATCTCGGCCTGTCGCATCACCCGCGGGTGATCGCCGCCGCCCAGGACGCCGCGGCGCGGTACGGTGCCGGGGCCGGCGGCTCGCGGCTGGTGACCGGCGACCACCCGTATCTCGGCGCCCTGGAAGACGGGCTCGCGCGCCACAAGGGCACCGGGGCGGCTTTGGTCTTCGGCAGCGGTTACCTCGCCAATCTCGGGATCACCCCGGCGCTGGCCGGGCGCGGGGACCTCGTCGTGTTGGACGAACTCTCCCATGCCTGCATGTGGGCCGGGGCGCGGCTGTCCGGGGCGCGGGTGCTCACCTTCCGCCACAACGATCCCGGTGACCTCGCGGCGACGCTCGCCGCGCACCGAGCCGGGCACGGCCGCGCCCTGGTCCTCACCGAGCGGGTGTTCAGCATGGACGGCGACCGGGCGCCGCTCGGCGACCTCCTGGCCGTGGCCGAGGATTTCGACGCCTGGACGCTGGTCGACGACGCCCACGGGATCGGGGTGGTCGAGGATGGGCCGCGGGCGCCGCTGGAGATGGGCACCCTGTCGAAGGCGCTGGGCTCCTACGGCGGCTATCTCTGCGCCTCGCGGGCGGTGGTCGACCTGATGACGAGCCGCGCCCGCAGCTTCGTCTACACGACCGGCCTGCCGCCGGCCTCGGCGGCCGCCGCCCTGGAGGCCCTGGCGATCCTGGAGGCCGAGCCGGAGCGGCGCGCCCGCCCCCTCGCCCTCGCCCGGCGCTTCACCGCCCGCCTGGGGCTCCCGGACGCCGTGAGCGCCGTCGTGCCGGTGATGGTGGGTGAAGCCCAGGCGGCGCTGGACATCTCGGCGGCTTTGGAGGCGGAGGGCTACCTCGTGGTGGCGATCCGTCCGCCGACCGTGCCCGCCGGGACCGCGCGGCTGCGGGTCGCTTTCTCGGCGGCCCATGACGAGGCCCAGGTCGATGGACTCGCCGAGGCGATCGCGGCCCTGACCGGCCGCGCCGGGGCACACTTTCCGTCCGCCAGGCCCGGACCTATACCGCAGGCCTGACACGTTTGGCAGACGGACAACCCGTTCCGGCGCTGAGCCGCGCCCGAGACCGGGACGGACACCATCGAGAGGACGACGCCATGGACGCGACGGCTTTGCGAGCCCTCCAGGCTCCGCTCAAGGACCGGTACCGCTCGGCCCCGGATTCGGCGGTCGTGACCCTGAAGGCGAAGGGTACGCTCGACGACACGAAGATCGCCTGCAAGGTCGAGACCGGCCGGGCGATCGCCGAGGCCGGGCTGCACCCGGCGACCGGCGGTTCGGGGATGGAGCTGTGCTCGGGCGACATGCTGCTCGAGGCGCTGGTCGCCTGCGCGGGCGTCACCGTGAAGGCGGTGGCGACCGCGCTGGAAATCCCGTTGCGGGCGGGCACGGTGAGCGCCGAGGGCGATCTCGATTTCCGCGGCACGCTCGGCGTCGACAAGGAGGCGGCGGTCGGGTTTCGCGCGATCCGCCTGTTCTTCCAGCTGGACACGGACGCCTCGGAGGAACAGCTCGCGCAGCTCCTGAAGCTCACCGAGCGCTACTGCGTTGTGTTCCAGACGCTGAACCACAAGACGACCTTGTCGGTGGCGGCGACCACGGCCTGAAGGGAAACGGCCATGGCCGGCGACATCACCCAGATCGAGTACTGGAACGGCGAAGTCGGCGCCCGCTGGGCCCGCAACCAGGCGGTGCTCGACGCGGTGTTCGCGCCGCTCACCGAGGCCCTGTTCGACCGTGCGGGACTGAGCCAGGGGGCATCGGTACTCGATATCGGCTGCGGATCAGGGACGACGAGTCTCGAGGCCGCGCAGCGGGTCGGGGCCGCGGGCGCCGTCATGGGCGCCGACATCTCGGCGCCGCTCCTCGCCGTCGCCCGGTCTCGCCTCGGCGCGCAGGCGCCCGGCGCCGCGCCGGTCACGTTCGTCGAGGCCGACGTGGAGCACGCGGATCTCGGCGGCTTCGACGCGGCGTTGTCCCGCTTCGGCGTGATGTTCTTTCCGGATTCGGACCGCACTTTCGCCAATCTCCGGCGCATGCTGCGGCCGGGGGGACGGCTGACCTTCCTGTGCTGGCGGGCCCTGCCGGAGAATCCGTGGGTTCAGGTGCCCCGCGAGGCGGTGCTGCCGCTCCTGCCGGAGGTACCGCCGCCTGTGACCCCAGATGCGCCCGGGCCGTTCCGCTTCGCCGACCCGGACCACCTCGCCGGGCTCCTCCGGGGCGCCGGCTTCGGGACCGTCGCCTGCGAGGCGGTCGACCGCGACGTCGTCCTCGGCCGGGGCGAGTCCGACGCCGCCGCCGCCGAGGCGGCGGCACACGTGGCGCTCAACCTCGGGCCGAGCGCGCGCCTCGTCCGCGAAGCCGAGCCCGACCTGCGGGCGCGGGCCGAAGCGGCGGTGACCGAGGCCCTGCGCGGCTATGCAGTGGGCGGTGCGGTGCGCCTGCGCGCCGCCTGCTGGCTCGTTCAGGCGGGGTGAAGCTGGGCCGCTTCACGGGGTGGCGGCGAGACGGGCATCGGAGCCGTCAGCGCGCCAGGACCTTGGCGGCCTCGCGGGTGGTCCCGACCGCCTTCGAGACGTCGGAGACCGACGTCACGATCGCTCCGATGTTGCCGGTGATGGCGGAGACCGCCCCCGAGGCGCTCTGCATGCTCTCGGCGAGGTCGCGGGTCACCGCGCTCTGCTCCTCGATCGCCGCCGCGGTGGCCACCACCGTCTCGCGCATCACCGAGACCGAGGCCCCGATCGAGCTGAGCGCCGTCACCACCTCCTGCGAGACCCGTTGCACGCTGGCGATCTCGCCGTTGATCTGGCCGGTGGCGCGGGCCGCTTGGTCGGCCAGGGCCTTCACCTCGGCAGCGACCACCGCGAAGCCGCGGCCGGCCTCGCCCGCACGGGCCGCCTCGATCGTGGCGTTGAGCGCCAGCAGGTTGATCTGACCCGCGATGTTCTGGATCAGGCCGACGATGCCGGTCATCGCGGTGGCGGTGTCGGCCAGCCGCTTGGTGTGGCCGTCGGCGTCCTGGACGCAGGCATAGGCCGTGTCGGTGGCGCCCTGCGAGCGGACGATGCTCTGCGACATCTCCGCGACGGAGGCGGCCAGCTCCTCGGCGGCGGCCGCGACGGTCTGCACATTGTCGGCGGTCGAATCCGCGGCCGCGGAGGCCAGGGTGGCCGCCTTGGTCGAGTGCGCTACCGCGTGCTCGATCTCGCCGAAGTTGCGGTCGATGAGCGTCCGCAGATCGGCCAGCAGGCGGACCTGCTCGGTGATGTCGGTGGCGAACTTCACCACCTTGTAGGGCCGACCGGCGGCGTCGAGGATCGGGTTGTAGGAGGCCTGGATCCAGACCTCGCGGCCGCCCTTGCCGAGACGCCGGAACTGGGCAGCCTGATAGGTGCCGTTCCGCAGCGACGCCCAGAACGCCCGATAGGCCTCGCCGTCGCGATAGGCCGGCTCGACGAACAGGCTGTGATGCTGGCCGATCACCTCGGCGCGGCCGTAGCCCATCGCGGCCAGGAAGTTGTCGTTCGCCTCGATCACGGTGCCGTCGAGGTCGAAGGTGATCACCGCCTGCACCTTGTGGATCGCCGCGATCTGCCCGGCCCGATCGGCCTCCTCGGTCCGCTGCTGGGTGATGTCGGTGGCGAACTTCACCACCTTGTAGGGCCGGCCCCGGGCGTCGAGCATCGGATTGTAGGAGGCCTGGATCCAGACCGGGCGACCGCCCCGGCCGACCCGCTGGAACTGCCCGGATTCGAAGGTGCCGGACCGCAGGCGATCCCAGAAGGCGCGGTATTCCGGCGAATCCCGCTCGGCCTGGGCCATGAACAGGCTGTGGTGCTGGCCGACGACCTCCGGAAGCGTGTAGCCGACCACATCCAGGAAGTTGCCGTTCGCCGCGAGGATCCTGCCCTGGAGGTCGAACTCGATCACGCCCTGGACCCGGTCGAGGGCCGCCAGCTTGGCATGGGCTTCACGGACGTTCAGGCTGGAGAACATGGCGCGCGTGCTTCCGCTGGGCGGACCGACCGTCGCCGTGCGGCCATCAGGGCAGGCTGCACGCCGATCCGCGAATTACACGCGAAAGTTGCACTGAGAGATTTAAAATAGAGTGACTTCTGGTCAATATAGAACGGAGGGAATACCGGTTTCGTGAGGCGAAAAACGTCCCGGGATCGCCGGTCGAGCGGGTGCAGGCGGGACCCCGGCCCGGCAGCTCATCGGCCACCGTCCGGCGGCGAACGGACGGACGACGGGGCCTGGCATAAGTCTCCGTTTACCATTCGCGCACAGGATCCCCCCGACCCGTGCGGACCGGCTTCCGCGCGGCCTGGAGTCGTTGCCCGGCATGATCTCACGCGCCGAACGGACCCCCCTGACCGACTGGTGGTGGACGGTCGACCGCGGGCTGCTCGCGGCCTTGTTCGCCCTGATGGTGGCGGGTCTCGTCTTCCTGATGGGCGGCGGGCCGCCGGTGGCCGAGCGGATCGGCCTGCCGACTTTCTATTTCCTGAACCGTCAGGCGATGTATCTCGCCCCGACCATTCTGCTGATCTGCCTGGTCTCGTTCCTGTCCCTGCGCGGCATCCGGCGTCTGGCGCTGATGACCTGGATCTGCGGCGTCGCCCTCTGCCTGCTGGCCGGCAAGTTCGGCCCCGAGATCAAGGGTGCGCACCGCTGGATCCAGTTCGGCCCCTTCGGCCTGCAGCCCTCGGAATTCGTGAAGCCGGCCTTCGTTGTTGTGGCCGCCTGGGCCTTCTCCGAGGGCGCGCAGCGCCGCGACATGCCGGGCGGCATCCTGGCGCTGCTGCTCCTGCCGATCACCATCGTGCCGCTGCTGCTCCAGCCCGATTTCGGCCAGACCATGCTGATTACCATGGTGTGGTGCGCGCTGTTCTTCGTGGCCGGCCTGCACCTGATCTGGGTCGCGGTGCTCGGGGTGCTCGGGCTCGGGGGCGTCTTTGCGGCTTACCTGTTCTTCCACCACGTGCGCGAGCGCTTCAACAAGTTCCTCGACCGGGATTCGGGCGGCGGCTTCCAGGATTTCTGGTCGCGGGAATCGTTCCGCTCCGGCGGCTGGTTCGGCACCGGCCCGGGGGAGGGGGTGGCCAAGCGCCACCTGCCGGACGCCCATACCGACTTCATCTTCTCGGTCACCGGCGAGGAGTTCGGCGTGATCGTCTGCCTGTGCCTCGTGGCCCTGTTCGCCTTCATCGTGCTGCGCGGCCTCAAGCTCGCCCGCCGCACCGACGATACGTTCTCGCGGCTGGCGATCACCGGACTGACCACCCTGTTCGGCCTCCAGGCCTGCATCAACATGGCGGTGAACACCCAGCTGATGCCCGCCAAGGGCATGACGCTGCCGTTCGTCTCCTACGGCGGCTCGTCGCTGATCTCGCTGGCGCTCGGCACCGGCTTCCTCGTTGCCCTGACCCGCAAGCGTCCCCGGACCGTGATGCTCAGCCAGAAGCCCCCCGGCACCGCGCCGGCTACCGTCGCCGGGGTGATGCGGTGACCGTCTTCACCCCCACGATCCTGCTCTGCGCGGGGGGCACCGGCGGCCACCTGTTCCCGGCCGAGAGCCTCGCCCATGCCCTGCGCGCCCGCGGGATCCGGGTGGCGCTCGCCACCGACGCGCGGGTCGACGCGATCTCGGGCGAATTCCCCGCCTCCGAAGTGATCACGATCGCCTCGGCGACGCCCTCGGGGCGCTCGCTGGTGCAGCGCGCCGGCGCCGTGCTGACCCTCGGCCGCGGTTTTGGCGTGGCCGCCAGGGAGATCCGGCGGATCAACCCGGCCGCCATCGTCGGATTCGGAGGCTATCCGACCGTGCCGCCGGTTTTGGCCGGCCAGATCCTGCGGGTGCCCACGGTGCTGCACGAGCAGAACGCCGTGATGGGCCGGGCCAACGCCTTCCTGGCCCGGGGCGCCCGGACCATCGCCACCGGCTTCAAGGACGTGCGGGGCGTGCCCGACAGCGCGCGCGCGCCCCGCATCCACACCGGCAACCCGCTCCGCCCCGCGGTGATCGCGGCGGCCAAAGTCCCGTATCCGCCCTTTGGCGCGGACGAGGTCCTGCGGCTCCTGGTGTTCGGCGGAAGCCAGGGTGCCCGGGTCATGGGCGAGGTCGTTCCAGAGGCGATCGCGCGCCTGCCCGAGGCCCTGCGGGCCCGGCTGCACCTCGTTCAGCAGGTCCGGCCCGAGGACCTGACGGCGGTCCAGAACCGCTACCTCGCCCTGGGCCTCGCCGGGATCGAGGCGGCCCCGTTCTTCAAGGACCTGCCGGCCCGCATGGCCGCCAGCCACCTCGTGGTGGCGCGCTCGGGCGCCTCGACGGTCTCGGAACTGGCGGCGATCGGCCGGCCCGCGATCCTCGTGCCGCTGCCCGGCGCCCTCGACCAGGATCAGGCCGCCAATGCCGCGACCCTCGACGCCATCGGCGCCGCGCTGGCCATCAAGCAGTCCGATTTCACCCCGGATCGCCTCGCCGCGGAACTCACCGCCTGCTTCACCACGCCGGCAAAATTGACCGCGGCGGCCGATGCCGCCAGAAGCGCGGGCATCCACGACGCCGCCGAGCGGCTGGCCGAGGTCGTCGTCGAGACGGCTGCCCGCACCTGATCCTCAAGGGCTCTCGCACCGGCGATCCCGCCACCAGACGGTTCGACCCATGAAGCTGCCCGACAAGCTCGGCCCCATCCACTTCATCGGCATCGGCGGCATCGGCATGTCCGGCATCGCCGAGGTGATGCACAATCTCGGCTATACGGTGCAGGGGTCGGACGCCTCCGACAACGCCAATGTCCGACGCCTCGCCGAGAAGGGCATGCGCACCTTCGTCGGCCACGACGCCGCGAATGTCGAGGAGGCCGCCCTCGTCGTCGTCTCCACGGCGATCCAGCGCGACAATCCAGAGTTGCAAGCCGCCCGGGAGCGCCGGCTCCCCGTAGTGCGCCGGGCCGAGATGCTGGCCGAGCTGATGCGCTTCAAGTCCTGCGTCGCCATCGCGGGCACGCACGGCAAGACCACGACCACGTCCCTGGTCGCGACCCTGCTGGATGCCGGCAATCTCGACCCGACCGTCATCAATGGCGGCATCATCAACGCCTACGGCACCAACGCCCGGATGGGCGCGGGCGAGTGGATGGTGGTGGAGGCCGACGAGTCCGACGGCACCTTCCTGAAGCTGCCCGCCGACGTGGCGATCGTCACCAATATCGACCCCGAGCACCTCGACCATTTCGGCTCGTTCGACGCCATCAAGGACGCGTTCCGGCGCTTCATCGACAACATCCCGTTCTACGGCTTCGCGGTGATGTGCATCGACCATCCGGTGGTGCAGGACCTCGTCGGCCACATCGAGGACCGGCGGATCATCACCTACGGCGAGAACCCGCAGGCCGACGTGCGCCTGATCGACGTGGACCTGCGCGGCGGCCAGAGCCGGTTTCGGGTGATGATCCGCGACCGCCGCCCCGGCTACCGGATGGAGATGGAGGATCTGGTCCTGCCGATGCCGGGCAAGCACAACGCGCTCAACGCCACGGCGGCGCTCGCGGTGGCGCACGAGCTCGGCGTAAAGCCCGAGGCGCTTCGCAACGCGCTGGCCGGGTTCGGCGGCGTCAAGCGGCGCTTCACCCGCACCGGCGAGTGGAACGGCGCGACGATCTTCGACGATTACGGGCACCATCCGGTGGAGATCAAGGCAGTGCTCAAGGCCGCCCGCGCCTCGACCGAGCACGGGGTGATCGCCATCGTGCAGCCCCACCGCTACACACGGCTGCAATCGCTGTTCGACGATTTCTGCACCTGCTTCAACGATGCCGACACGGTGATCGTCGCCCCGGTCTACGCCGCCGGCGAGCCGCCGATCGAGGGCTTCGACCGCGACAGCCTCGTGGCCGGCCTGCGCTCCCGCGGCCACCGCGACGCCCGGGCGCTCGAGCGGCCGGAGGAGCTGGCGGGGATCGTCGCGGATCTCGCCAAGCCCGGCGATTACGTGGTGTTCCTTGGCGCGGGTAACATTACGCAGTGGGCCTACGCGCTGCCGGGCGAACTCGCCGCGCGGGGGCGGTGAGGGGATGCGCGCGGCCGATCCGGAACGGACCCGCTTCCGGCGGGGCCTGCGCGGATCGCAGACGGAGGTGGAACGCCATCTCTGGGATCGCCTGCGCGACCGGCGCCGCGCTGGGTTCAAGTTCGTGCGGCAGGAGGTGATCGGACGTTACGTCGCCGACTTCAGCTGCCGGGAAGCACGGCTGATCGTCGAACGCGATGGCGGCCAACATGCCGGCAGCGAGCACGATCGCGATGCATGGCTGACCGAGCAGGGTCACCGTGTTCTGCGATTTTGGAATACCGCGGTCGTAGACACCATCGTAAGCGTTTTGGACACCATCCTGGCCGCGCTTCCCCCCTCTCCCCGCGCGCGGGGAGAGGGACGCGACGCCCTCGTCGTCGGCGCGGCGAGCCCGAAGGGCGAAGGTGAGGGGGCGGCTCCGGTCGAGATACACCCGGAACCGCCCCCTCACCCTCGGCTGCCGCCTCGCTCCAGCGACGACAAGGTCGCCGGAGCCCTCTCCCCGCAGGCGGGGCGAGGGGAGAAACACCCATGACCGCATCCCTCCACGATCGCATCCGTGCCGCCGCGCCGGACCTCCGCGGGCGCCTGCTCGCGGACCAGCCTCTGGCCGACCTGACCTGGTTCCGGGTCGGCGGCCCGGCCGAGGTGCTGTTCACCCCGGCCGACGAGGAGGATCTCGCCCGGCTCCTCGCCGCCCTCGATCCGGACGTGCCTGTCACGGTGATCGGCCTCGGCTCCAACTTGATCGTCCGCGACGGCGGCGTGCCCGGCGTGGTGATCCGCCTCGGCGGCAGGGCCTTCGGCGGAATCACGATCGACGGCGACCTCCTCGCGGTCGGCACCGCCGTTCCGGACATGCGCCTCGCCAAGGCGGCGGCCGAGGCCGGGCTCGACGGGCTCGCCTTCTATCGCGGCATCCCGGGGTCGATCGGCGGGGCGCTGCGGATGAATGCCGGCGCCCATGGCGGCGAGACCACGGACGTGCTGGTCGAGGCGCGCGGCATCGACCGCCGGGGCGAGCTGTGCACCTTCAGCCACGCCGCGATGGGTTTCTCCTACCGGCATTCGGGGCCCCCAGAGGACGTGATCTTCACCCGCGCGTCGTTCCGGGGCAGACCCGGTGACCGGGGCGCCATCGAGGCCGAAATGGAGCGGGTCACCGCCGCCCGCGAAGCGGCGCAGCCGATCCGCGAACGCACCGGCGGCTCGACCTTCGCCAACCCCGAGGGCGGCAAGGCCTGGCAGCTCATCGACGCCGCCGGCTGCCGCGGCCTGACCCGGGGCGGCGCCCAGGTCAGCCCGATGCACTGCAACTTCCTGATCAACACCGGCGGCGCCACGGCGGCCGATATCGAAGAGCTGGGCGAGGAGGTCCGGCGCCGGGTGCGGGAGACGAGTGGAGTTGAACTGCGCTGGGAGATCCGGCGGATCGGATTGCCGTCACCATCTGTAAGTCGGTAAGATGTAAGCCGAATGCGGGGGTGACGAGCATGCCGGATCGATCCGCGCGGACGGCCTATTCGAAGATCTCCGTCAAGAGCCAGACGGTCCTGCCGGTGGAAGTCCGTGAGCACCTGGCGATCGGGCCGGGGGACCGCCTGCGCTACCGGATTACGCCGGACGGCATTCGGATCGACAAGGCGCCCCTGGACGGCGAGGACCCGTTCGTCGCCTTCACGGAATGGGCCGGCCCGATCGACGATGAAGATTATGCCGACCTCTGAGACGCCGCACCTGCCGGCCGGGGCCGTCGTGGTCGTGTCGTTCCCCTATTCGGACCGCTTGGCGGAGAAGCGGCGGCCCGCCGTAATCGTGTCGGGCGGGGCCGTCGCCGAAGCCGGCTATGTGTGGATCGCGATGATCACGAGTGCCCGCAACACGCGCATCGCCGGCGATGTCCCGATCGACGATACCGCGTCCGCCGGGCTCGGTGTCGCCTCGGTGGTCCGCCCGCTCAAGCTCGCCTGCATCGAACCCGCCCGGATCCTGCGGCGCGTCGGGACGCTGCCGGACGACACGGCCGCGCAGGTCTACGCCACGATTCGAAGCCTGGTCGGCGCGGCATGAGCCGATCGCCCATCCCAAGTCCCGCCCCGGAGCCTACCATGTCCAAGCACGTCGCCGTCCTCCTGGGCGGCACCTCCGCCGAGCGCGCGGTCTCGCTCAGTTCGGGCAAGGCCTGCGCGGACGCGCTGGAAGGCGAAGGCTACCGGGTCACCCGGGTCGATGTCGGGCCCGATATCGCGTCGGTCCTCACGATGCTGCGGCCGGACGTGGCCTTCAACGCGCTCCACGGCCCCGACGGGGAGGACGGCACGATCCAGGGCCTGCTGGAGATCCTCAAGATCCCCTACAGCCATTCCGGCGTCCTCGCCTCGGCCCTCGCCATGAACAAGGAGCGCGCCAAGACCGTGATGCGCGCCGCCGGGGTCGACGTGCCGGAGGGCCGGATCGTTAACCGCTTCGAGGCCGCGAAAAACCACCCCCTGCCGCCACCCTACGTGGTGAAGCCGATCGCGGAGGGGTCCTCCGTCGGTGTGATCATCGTGCGCGACGGCCGCTCGCACCCGCCCCAGATCCTGGCATCGGAGGAATGGCGGTTCGGCGAGCAAGTCCTTGCGGAGCCTTACATACCTGGCCGTGAGCTCACCTGCGGGGTGATGGGCGACCGGCCCCTGGGGGTCATCGAGGTGAAGGCCGCGACGGGGGATTGGTACGACTACGACGCGAAGTACGCCCCGGGGGGCTCGGTCCACGTGCTCCCCGCCGAACTTAAACCAAATGTTTACCAGCGTGTCCAAGAACTGTCGTTAACGGCGCATCAAGCACTGGGCTGCCGGGGCGTCAGCCGTGCCGACCTTCGCTACGACGACACGCCGGGTGGAACCGGCCGGCTCGTGGTGCTGGAGGTCAACACGCAACCCGGCATGACCCAGACGAGCCTTGTGCCGGATATGGCGGCCCATGCGGGCCTGAGTTTCGGTGAGCTCGTCCGATGGATGGTGGAGGACGCTTCCCTGAATCGCTGAGCGGCGGTGACGCCGCCGGCCGGAGCCGTCCCGCGCGTCTCGCCGGGATGGTCCTCGGCCGGCTTCCGTCCCGGTCACTCTCGGTCCGCCGGGCCCGGTCCGGGCAGCGCCTGAGCGAGCGCCTGCCCCGCGGGGCCGGCACGGTCGGCGCTGCGATGACCCTGGCCGCCGTGGCGCTCGCCGGTTTCGTGGCGAGCGGCCGCTACGATGCCTTCGTGGCCGATCAGGGCCGTCCCCTCGACATCGCCGCGCGGCTCGCGGGCTTCGGCGTCGAGCGCGTCACGATCTCGGGCATCTCCCGGATGTACGAGCGCGAGGTGCTGGCCGCCGCCGGCATCGACTGGCGCTCCTCCGTGCCCTTCCTGGATGTCGGCGCGGTGCGCGAGAAGCTGCTGCGCGTGCCGCTCATCGCCCAGGCCTCGGTCCGCAAGATCTATCCGAACGAGATCGCCATCACCCAGGTGGAGCGCGAGCCCGCCGCCCTCTGGCAGAAGAATGGCGAGATCAGCGTGATCGCAGCCGACGGCACGGTCATCGACGCCATGCGCGACGACCGCTACGCCAGCCTGCCCCTGGTGGTCGGCGACGAGGCCAACGCCAGGCTTCCCGAATATCTCGCCCTGATCGCCGCGGCGGGTCCGCTCGCGGATCGGATCAAGGCCGGCACCTACGTCTCCGGCCGCCGCTGGACCCTCAAGCTCGACGGCGTCGACGTGCGCCTGCCCGAGAACGATCCGGCCGCGGCGCTCGCCCGCCTCGTCCGGTACGAGCGTGAGGCCGGGCTTCTGGAAAAGGATATCATCGCGGTCGACCTGCGCATGCCGGATCGCCTCGTGGTGCGCCTGACCGAGGAGGCCGCCGCCGCCCGTGCGGAAGCCCAGAAGGCGAAGAAGAAGGGCGCGGCCAGCTGATGCCCTTCCACGCGATCTCCGCCCGTCCCGCCTTCCGCGTCCGGTAGCGTCAATGCACAGCCAACACGGCCTCACGCCGCGCCTGAAGCCGCTCTCGGCCCGACGCTCGACCACCCTCTCGGTGCTCGACATCGGCACCAGCAAGGTCGTCTGCCTCATCGCCGAGCTGCAGCCGGCCGAGGCGCTGACGACGCTGCGCGGCCGCACACACCTCGCGCGGATCATCGGCATCGGCCATCAGCGCTCGCTCGGGCTGAAGGGCGGCGCCATCGTCGATCTCGCCGCCGCCGAGGGGGCGATCCGCCAGGCGGTGCACGCCGCCGAGCGGATGGCCAAGGTCGAAGTGCAGTCGGTCATCGTCAACATGTCGGGGGGCCGGCTCGCCTCGCAGCATTTCCAGGCGCGGGTCAACGTCCGGTCCGGCACCGTCACCGGCAGCGACGTCGAGCGGGTCCTCGAGACCGCGAGCGCCCACGGGGTCAGCCCGGGCCGCGCGGTCCTCCACGCCCTGCCCACCGGCTACGGGCTGGACGGGCAGGGCGCGGTGATCGACCCGTCGGGCATGATCGGCGAGGCGCTCAGCGTCGATCTCCACGTCGTCACCAGCGAGCTGGCCGCGGCCCGCAACGTCATGCTGGCGGTGGAGCATTGCCATCTCGGCGTCGAGGCGGTGATCGCCACCCCCTACGCGGCCGGCCTCTCGGCGCTGGTCGACGACGAGGCCGAAATGGGTGTCTGCGTCGTCGACATGGGCGGCGGCACCACGAGCGTCGGCGTGTTCTCCGGCGGCCACCTCGTCCACGTGGACGCCGTCGCGGTCGGCGGCCACCATGTCACCATGGACATCGCCCGCGGCCTCTCGACCCGCATGGCGGCGGCCGAGCGGCTGAAGACGCTCTACGGCTCGGCCCTCTCCACCCCCTCCGACGACCGGGACATGATCGCGGTCCACGGCGTCGGCGAGGACGAGGGCGACGCCCCGGCCCACATCCCGCGCTCGCAGCTGGTGCGGATCATCAAGCCGCGGGTCGAGGAGGTGGTCGAGCTGGTGCGCGACCGCCTGCGCGAGGCGGGCTTCGCCGCCCAGGCCGGGCGGCGGGTCGTCCTCACGGGGGGGGCCAGCCAGCTCGTCGGCCTGCCGGAGGTCGCCCGGCGCGTGCTCCAGGGCCAGGTCCGGATCGGCCGGCCCCTGGGGATCCGCGGCCTGCCAGAAGCCGCCAAGGGTCCGGCCTTCTCGGCGGCGGTCGGACTGCTCGTCTACCCGCAGGTGGCCCATGCCGAGCATTTCGAGCCGCGGGGGCATGGCGCCTTCGCGGCGACCGGAACCGACAACTACCTGAACCGGGTCGGCCGTTGGCTCCGGGACAGCTTCTAGTTTCGCGTCCGCCCTCGGGCGGGTCGTAGAGAATCCGGCGCCTCGGCGTCGCACGGAAAGCAGAGTAAGCGAGAGGCTCGACACCATGGCCATTACCCTCCAGGCGCCGGACATCCGGGAACTCAAGCCCCGCATCACGGTCTTCGGCGTCGGCGGCGCCGGCGGCAACGCCGTCAACAACATGATCGAATCGGGCCTCCTGGGCTGCGAATTCGTCGTGGCCAACACCGACGCGCAGGCGCTCACCTCCTCGAAGGCCGAGCGGGTGATCCAGATGGGCCTGGGCGTCACCCAGGGCCTCGGCGCCGGCTCGCACCCGGAGGTCGGCTCGGCGGCCGCCGACGAGGTGATCGACGAGATCCGCGACCAGCTCTCGGGCGCCCACATGTGCTTCATCACCGCCGGCATGGGCGGCGGCACCGGCACCGGCGCGGCCCCGGTCATCGCCCGCGCGGCCCGCGACATGGGCATCCTGACCGTCGGCGTCGTCACGAAGCCGTTCCAGTTCGAGGGCGTGCGCCGCATGCGCACCGCCGAGTCGGGCATCCAGGAGCTGCAGGCCGCAGTCGACACCCTGATCGTGATCCCGAACCAGAACCTGTTCCGGGTCGCCAACGAGAAGACGACCTTCGCGGACGCCTTCGCGATGGCCGACCAGGTGCTCTATTCCGGCGTCGCCTGCATCACCGACCTGATGGTGAAGGAGGGCCTCATCAACCTCGACTTCGCCGACGTGCGGGCGATCATGCGCGGCATGGGCAAGGCCATGATGGGCACCGGCGAGGCCTCGGGCGAGAAGCGCGCCAACCGCGCCGCGGAAGCCGCCATCGCCAACCCGCTCCTCGACGACGTCTCCATGAAGGGCGCCCGCGGCCTGCTGATCTCGATCACCGGCGGCTCGGACCTGACCCTGTACGAGCTCGACGAGGCCGCCACCCGCATCCGCGAGGAGGTCGATCAGGACGCCAACATCATCCTGGGCGCCACCTTCGACGAGAGCCTGGACGGCATCATCCGCGTGTCGGTGGTCGCCACCGGCATCGAGCCGCTGCTGATCTCGGCCAACTCGCCCAACAACCCGGCCATCGCCGAGACCGAGCAGCGTATCGCCGAGGTTGCCGAGCGCCTGCGGGCCGAGGCCCGCGCCCGCGCGTCCTCGCCGGTGCCGAGCATCCGCACCGAGGCGGCCGCCCCGGCGCCGAGCCCCGCTCCGGCCCCCGCGCCGCAGCCGGCTCACGAGATGCGGCCGGAGCCCCACGTCGCCCGCGAGCCCGTCGCTCCCGTGACCCGCGACGACGTGGTGCTCGCCCAGGTTCAGCCCCGGGCCGCGGCCGCCTTCGTCCCGCCGCCCGCGCCGCTCCCGGCCGAACCCGCCCCGCAGTACCAGGCCGGCCCGTTCGTGCCGCCGCGCCCGGCCGCCCCGGGTGCCACGCCGCTCGCCCGCGCCCCGCGGATGCCGCAGATCCACGAGCTGCCGCCGATCGCCCAGAACCAGATCATGGCGAACCGCGCCGCCGAGGATTCGGCCCCGGAATCGAAGCGGACCTCGCTCCTGCGCCGGCTCGCGACGGTGGGTTTCGGCGGTCGCCGCGACGAGGTCGAGGGCGCTGCGCCCGCGGCCAGGAATGCGGCGCCCGCCATGCCGCAGCCGCAGATGGCGCAGCCGCACGTGCCCCCGGCGCCGCGCGCTCCCGTCGCTCCGGCGGTGCCGCAGTACCGCCCGGCCCAGGGCCATCTCGACCCGCAGGGCCGGGTGGCACCCCAGCCCCGGATGATGGACGACGACCAGCTGGAGATTCCCGCCTTCCTCCGCCGTCAGGCGAACTGAAGGTCCGGCAGACTCTGGCGACGCGGAGGGCCGGCGGGCGACCGCCGGCTCTTCGCGTCGCCGCATTTCAACCTGAAGTTCGGCACGGCTGGCCGTTGCCGGCCCTTGAAGTGCCGCGTGCCCTGTCGTGAGGGGATGCGTGGTGCATCCGCGACACAGAACGGCCGCGAGTTAGCCACGCATTAACCAATCTTTAAACCTCTGACGGGACAGCACTTTACGACCGCGAGGCCGCAAGCGTGTCTGTAACAGAGCGTAAGAATCCGTGATTTGGCTGCCCTGTGCAGTGCAGCTATAGAAGCATCGAGACCGACGAGACATGCATCGGGATACAACCTGATCGCGTGGGCAGGGGCATCAAGCAGCGGACGGATCAGTCAGTTTCCTCCATTCCCGGTCGGAATGGCGGACCCTGATCGCGGCCGGGGGCTAAGGAATGCGAACGCTTAAACAGACGACCCTCAAAGGGCCGGCGACTCTCTCGGGCATCGGGGTCCATTCCGGGAACCCCGCCGAGATCACGCTCCGCCCCGCCCCCGCCAATCATGGCGTCGCCTTCCTCCGCACCGGTACCACCCACGGCAACGATCGCCTGATCAAAGCGCATCATGCCCTCGTCTCCGCCACCGAGCTCTGCACCGTCCTCGGACAGGTCGACACCGGCGCGGTGGCCACCGTCGAGCATCTGATGTCCGCCCTCTACGGTCTGGGCGTCGACAACGCCCTGGTCGAGATCGACGGGCCCGAGATGCCGATCCTCGACGGTTCCGCACTCCCCTTCATCCAGGCGATCGACCGGGTCGGGATCGCCACCTGCGACATGCCGCGGCGCTGGCTCAAGATCCTGCGCCACATCCGCATCGAGACCGGCCGCTCCTTCGCGGAACTCCGGCCGATCGACAGGGGCTTCCGCCTCGACGTCGAGATCGATTTCGAGAGCCCGGTGATCGGCCGCTCGCGCAAGGCGATGGACCTGTCGCCCGCCGTGTACCGCCGCGAGATCGCCGGCGCCCGTACCTTCGGGATGATGCGGGACGTGGAGCGCTACTGGAAGGCGGGCTTCGCCCTGGGCGCCTCGCTGGAGAACACCGTGGCGGTCGGCGAGACCGCGGTGGTCAACCCCGAGGGGCTGCGCTTCCCGGACGAGTTCGTCCGGCACAAGATTCTCGACGCGATCGGCGACCTCGCTCTGGCCGGTCTGCCGATCCAGGGGGCCTACCGCTCCTATTGTGGCGGCCACCGGATGAATGTCGGCGTGCTCTCCGCCCTCTTCTCCGACCGGGCGAACTACGCCATCGTGGAGGCGCAGGGCTCGCGGCGCGAGACCGTTCTCTCGGAACTCGGCGTCGGCCTCGGCATCGCCGCCTTCGCCGGCGATCTCTGAAACGTCTCTGTGGCCTGCGGGACACAGCCGGCCAAGGATCCTCGCCGCCTCAGCCTTGCCGCTTTCGTGCCCGAATCGAACGGCACGGTTTAACGGTCCGTGAACGGCGGCCGAGACCCGAACGGGTCGAGTCCACCCACGCGATGGCATGACGGCGCAGGATGGCGCCAGTTCGGGAAAGAGCGCCAGATGCCTGTCACCATTCGTCATCGCCGGGCGGCGGCCTTCGCGGCCCCCCTCGTGGCCATCCTCGGCCTGGGCCTCGGCGGCTGCGACTTCGACCCGACCAACCTCTTCTCCGAGAAGTACAAGCCCGAGGTCGTCCCCGACGTCCCGGCCGACAAGCTCTACAGTGACGGCTTGGCCAAGCTCGAGGACAGCGACTACGAGGGCGCGGTCAAGAAGTTCGACAGCCTCGACAAGCAGTACCAGTATTCGGAATGGTCCCGGAAGGCGCTGCTGATGACGGCCTACGCCAATTACGAGGGCCAGAAGTACGACGACGCGATCAGCGCCTCGAAGCGCTACCTGCAGCGGCACCCGGCCAGCAAGGACGCGGCCTACGCGCAGTACTTGATGGCGATGTCGAACTACAAGCAGATCCCGGACGTGACCCGCGACCAGGAGCGCTCCGAGAAGGCGCTCGCCTCCCTGCAGGAGCTGGTCCAGAAGTATCCGACCTCCGAATACGCCACCGACGCCAAGGCGAAGATCCAGATCACCCGCGACCAGCTCGCCGGTAAGGAGATGGAAGTCGGACGCTTCTACCTGGAGCGGCGCAACTTCCCGGCGGCGATCAACCGCTTCCGCGACGTGGTGTCCAAGTATCAGACCACCCGCCATGCCGAGGAGGCGCTGGAGCGCCTGACCGAGGCCTACTGGGCGCTCGGCATCACCCAGGAGGCGCAGAACGCCGCCGCGGTGCTCGGGCACAACTTCCCGGAAAGCCCCTGGTACAAGGACGCGCACGCGCTCCTGGCCCAGAACGGCGTGGAGCCCCGCGAGGAGAAGTCGTCCTTCCTCTCGAAGATCTACCGCACGGTCACGGGCAAGACCGCCTCGGCCGAGTGAGGGGCCGGCCCCCGATCGGGCCGTTCTCGATATGTCAGGGCCCGGAGCCTCCGCTCCGGGCCCTTGCCGTTCTTGGGCACCGGGCGACCGGGCGGCCGCATTTTTGGGGTGAATCGGCGCCCCGTCGGGCTTATGTCTGCGATCCCGCCCTGAGGAACAGTCTCGCCGCATGCTGGCGCAGCTCGCGATCCGCGACATCGTCCTGATCGATCGACTCGAACTCAATTTCCGCTCGGGCCTCAGCGTCCTGACCGGGGAGACAGGCGCGGGCAAATCGATCCTGCTCGATGCCTTCGCCCTGGCGCTCGGCGGCCGCGGCGACGGCCGCCTCGTCCGGCACGGGGAAGCGCAGGGCGTGGTCACGGCGGTATTCGACCTGCCCCTCGGCCATCCGGCGCGCCGGATCGCCGCCGAGGCCGAGATCGACACCGAGGGCGACCTGATCCTGCGGCGGTCCCAGATGGCGGACGGCCGCACCCGCGCCTTCGTCAACGATCAGCCGGTGGGCGTCCAGGTCCTGCGGGCGATCGGCGCGGCTCTCGTGGAGATCCACGGGCAGCACGACGACCGGGCGCTGGCCGATCCGGCCACGCACCGGGCGATCCTCGACGCCTTCGGGGGCCTTCAGGGCCCGCTCGCCAAGGTGGCGACGGCCTCCCGGGCGGTGCGCTCGGCCCGCGCCGCGCTCGCCGAGCACCGCGCGCGCATCGAGGCGGCCCGCAAGGAGGCCGAGTTCCTGCGCCACGCCGTGGAGGAACTGGCCGCGCTCGCGCCACTCCCGGGGGAGGAAGCCCAGCTCGCCGAGCGCCGCAGCATCATGCAGCAATCGGAGAAGGTGGCGCGCGAGCTCAACGAGGCGCTCGAGGCCGTGGGCGGCCCCCATTCGGGCGTACCCCACATCTCGGCCGCCCTGCGCAAGCTCGAACGCCGCGCCGCGCAGCTCCCGGCCCTCGTGGATCCCTGCGTCAACACCCTGGACGCCGCGCTGGTCGCCCTCGACGAGGCCCGCGCCGTGCTCGACGCGGCGGTGGCGGAGACCGAGTTCGACCCCCGCGATCTGGAACGGGTGGAGGAACGCCTGTTCGCCCTGCGGGCCGCCGCCCGCAAATACGACGTCCCGGCCGACGATCTCGCCGCCCTAGCCGAGCGCTACGCCGGCGACGTGGCGGCGATCGATGCCGGCGAGGCGGCGCTGACCGGCCTGGAACAGGCGCTCGCCGGGGCGGAGACCGGCTACGCGGAGGCGGCCGAGAAGCTCAGCGCCGGCCGCCGCCGCGCGGCCAAGCAGCTCGACGCCGCCGTGAAGGCCGAGCTGCCGCCCCTGAAGCTGGAGCGTGCCCGTTTCATCACCGAGATCGCCACCGACCCGGAGTCACGCGATCCGGCCGGCACAGACCGCGTCGAGTTCTGGGCGCAGACCAATCCCGGGACCAAGCCGGGCCCGATGATGAAGGTCGCCTCGGGGGGCGAGTTGTCGCGGTTCATGCTGGCGCTCAAGGTGGTGCTGGCCGACAAGGGCTCGGCCCCGACACTGATCTTCGATGAGATCGATACCGGCGTCGGGGGTGCGGTGGCCGACGCCATCGGCCTGCGCCTTGCCCGGCTGGCGACCACCGTGCAGGTCGTCGCCGTCACCCACGCCCCGCAGGTAGCCGCGCGCGCCGACACGCATTTCCTGATCGCCAAGGCGCCGGTGAAGGGCGCCGGCCGCGTCGCCACCCGTGTGGAGAGCTTGCCCGTCGCCGAGCGCCGGGAGGAGATCGCCCGGATGCTGGCCGGCGCCACAATAACCGACGAGGCCCGCGCGGCCGCGGCGCGGTTGCTCCAGGGTGCCGACGGTTGAGACTGCGTCCCGCGCGGCGGCCTTCGTAGCGCGGGAAGCGGTCGGATAATGGTCGAGGGTCCGAGGTTCGCGCCAAGGTCTGTCGTGACAGGTAAGCTTAACCGTTGGTTGAGAGTAACGGTTCGTTAACCATTCCGGCTGACACTTAACAAATCCCGGCGCCGCAGCGGGTTTGGGCGGTCGATGGGCGGGAGGTAAACATGAAGCTGTCAGTCGTCGAGCCCGATGCGCTCCCGTGCGCGGGACAGCCGCTCAAACAGGCGATCGATACGCGCCAACTCGGCCTGTCCCTGCGCACAGTCTACGAGGGCAGCGTCGATACGCAACCGATCACCGACACCCACGTGGAGCTGCTGCTGCGCCTGCGCCAGAAGGAGCGGGAGCTGCGCCGGGCGAGCTGACGCGGAACTCCGCAGCCCCGACGCTACCAGCGGCGCGCTCCGGGCGTCCGGCGATACTCGGCGGCCCGAATCAAGGTCAGCACGCGATCGAGATTGACCAGCAGGTCCGCCTCGTCGCGCCGTGCCGCGGCGGCGGCCTCCGGATCGGTGCTGAACTTCTGGCGCGCCTGCGCGAGGGTGAGGGCGCGCTCCACGGCTTCGCGCTCGGCATGCAGGGCAAGCCAGCCCGGATCGGCCTCACTCGCTGAATCGGCCCGTTCGCCCGCCACCAATGCAACGTCCTTCCGATGCCATTCCCGGTGAGGAACGCGCGAGACCCATGAACCGTGCCGCCGGAACTGCGGCGCGATGTCATGCCGGTGTCATCTCCCTGTCGTAACCGCGCCCCATCGGGCGGCCGGCGCTAAGTCTCATCGTAGACGGCCGCAAGGCTCTGCCGCGGGCATGAGCATGCCGGCGGGGCAGCGCAGGCTCTCGCCCGACGGCAACGGAGATACCATTGAGACCCTTCGCTTACGCGCTCGCCGTCGGCCTCGCGACGGTTCAACTGGCGTCCGCTGCGCTCGCCGCCGACATCACCGGTGCCGGCGCCACATTTCCATTCCCGGTCTATTCGAAGTGGGCCGAGGCCTACCGCAAGGATTCCGGATCGGGCCTGAACTATCAGTCGATCGGGTCCGGCGGCGGGATCAAGCAGATCCAGGCCAAGACGGTCGATTTCGGCGCCACCGACGCGCCCCTGAAGGGCGAGCAGCTCGCCAAGGACGGTCTCGTCCAGTTCCCGACGGTAATGGGCGGCGTCGTTCCGGTCGTGAACATCGCGGGCGTCGAGCCCGGCAAGCTCAAGCTCACCGGCGAGATCCTGGCCGACATCTACGCCGGCAAGATCTCCAAATGGACCGATCCGCGGATCGCCAAGCTCAATGACGGTCTGAAGCTGCCCGAGACCAACATCACCCCGGTCTACCGCTCCGATGCCTCGGGCACGACCAACATCTTCACCACCTATCTGGCCCAGGCCTCGGAATCCTGGAAGAAGGATTACGGTGCGGCCACGACGATCTCCTGGCCGGTGGGTCAGGGCGGCAAGGGCAACGAGGGCGTGACCGCCACCGTGAAGCAGGTGCCGAATTCGATCGGCTACGTCGAATCCGCCTACGCCAAGCAGAACAAGCTTGCCTACGCCCTGCTGCAGAACAAGTCCGGCAAGTTCCCGCAGCCGGACGACAAGGCGTTCCAGGCCGCCGCCGCCAGCGCCGACTGGAAGTCGGCCCCGGGCTTCGGCATCTCGCTCACCAACCAGGCGGGCGACGACGCGTGGCCGATCACCGCCGCGACCTTCATCCTGATCCACAAGGATCCGGCTGATCCGACCAAGGCCGCCGCCGTGCTCAAGTTCTTCGACTGGGCCTACAAGAACGGCGACAAGCTCGCCTCCGATCTCGACTATGTTCCTCTGCCCGACAACGTCGTGGCACTGATCCACGACGAGTGGAAAAACGTGAAGGACAAGGACGGGAAGCCCGTCTTCAACATGTGAGCGTGGCGGGGAGGAGGTTTCGGCCTCCTCCCTCGCTTCTGGGATCGCACCGCGTTACCACGCCACCCTTCGCAGAGAATCGCGGATGCCCGCCTTGACTGAAACGATTGTCCTCGCCCGAACCCGAGCGACCGCCGCGCGGAAGGGGCCGAGCAAGAATCTCGACACCCTGTTCCGGGCCAGTGCCTACGGGGCGGCGCTCCTGGTGCTGATCGTCCTCGCCGGCATCCTCAGCGCCATCATCTACGGCGGCCTTCCCGCCTTCCACCAGTTCGGCCTCGGTTTCCTGACCTCGAGCGCCTGGAACGTCGGCACCGAACAGTACGGCGCGCTGGTGGCCGTCACCGGGACGCTGATCTCGGCGCTCCTGGCCCTCGCCATCGGCGTCCCGATCTCCCTCGGCATCGCGATCTACCTGACGCAGCTCTGCCCGAACTGGGCACGCAAGCCCGTCGCCATGACGATCGAGCTCCTCGCCGCGGTGCCGAGCATCATCTACGGCATGTGGGGCCTGTTCATCTTCGCCCCGCTCTTCGCGCAGTTCGTCGAGATCCCGGTTTCCAACATCGTCGAGGGCCTGCCGATCATCGGGACCGTGCTGTACGCTCGGATCCCGTCAGGCGTCGGCGTGCTCACGGCGGGCATCATCCTGGCGATCATGATCGTGCCGTTCGTGGCCTCCATCGCCCGCGACATGATCGACCAGATCCCCACGATCATGCGGGAGAGCGCCTACGGGGTCGGTTGCACCACCTGGGAGGTGGTGCGCTTCGTGCTGATCCGGCACGCCTCGGTGTCGATCATCGGCGCGATCATGCTCGGCCTCGGCCGTGCGCTCGGCGAGACGATGGCGGTCACCTTCGTGGTCGGCAACGCCAACAGGCTCTCGGCCTCGATCTTCGATCCCGGCTCGACCATCGCGTCCCGGATCGCCAACGAGTTCAACGAGGCGGACGGCATGCAGCTCAACGCCCTGATGGCCCTCGGCTGCATTCTCTTCGTCATCACCTTCATCGTTCTGGTCGCCGCGCGCATCCTGACGCGGCGCGTGCGGGTCGGTTGAGGAGCCCCATGGACGCGACCAACACCCTTGCGGCGCCTCCGCTCGCGCAGAGCCGCGTCCGTCCCGGCCGGCGCCGGGCCGACGCGGTGCTCCGCGGCTTCTGCGCCCTCGCCACGCTCCTCGGCGTCATCGTGCTGGGTTCGATCCTGCTGATGCTGATCGTCCAGGGTGTGCGCGGGTTCACGTCGACCCTGCTGACCCAGCCGACGCCGGGACCCGGCAGCGAGGGCGGCGGCATCGCCAACGCGGTCCTCGGCAGCCTCGTGCTCACCACCATCGGCATCGTCATCGCGACCCCGGTCGGCGTGATGGCCGGAACCTTCCTGGCAGAATACGGCCGGACCTCGAAACTGTCCTTCGTGATCCGCTTCCTTAACGACATCCTGCTCTCGGCCCCGTCGATCCTGATCGGCCTGTTCATCTACACGCTGATGGTGCGACCGATGGGCAGCTATTCGGGCTGGGCCGGCGGCGTCGCCCTCGCCATCATCGCCACGCCCGTGATCGTGCGCACCACCGAGGACATGCTGAGCCTGGTCCCCGGCACCCTGCGGGAAGCGGGCGTGGCCCTGGGGGCGCCGCCCTCCACGGTGATCATGAAGGTGACCTGGCGGGCGGCCTCGGCCGGCATCGTCACCGGCATCATCCTGGCTCTGGCCCGCATCGCGGGCGAGACAGCCCCGCTCCTGTTCACGGCCCTCAACAACAACAGCTGGTTCAATGCCGACCTGATGGGCGGCATCCCGAACCTGCCCGTGATGATCTACCAATTCGCGCTCTCGCCGTATCCCAACTGGCAGCAGCTCGCCTGGGCCGGGGCACTCCTGATCACCATGACCATCCTCGCCCTCTCGGTCATCGCCCGCGTGGTGATCAAGCCGCAGCGTGCCCGCTGAAGCGCAAGCCCGAAGGATCAACCCGATGAGCACCGCCGCAGCGTCCGTCACCACCGACCGCCAGTTCCAGGCCTCCGCCAAGACCGTGGCCGACACCAATGCCCCCGTACGCATCGCCGTGAAGGGGCTGAACTTCTACTACGGCCATTTTCACGGCCTGAAGAACATCGACCTGAACTTCCACGACCGGCAGGTGACGGCCCTGATCGGCCCCTCGGGCTGCGGGAAGTCGACCCTGCTGCGGACCTTCAACCGGATCTACAGCCTCTATCCGGAGCAGCGCGCCGAGGGACAGATCCTTCTGGACGGCATGAACATCCTGGATCCCAAGATCGATCTCAACGATCTGCGCGCCCGGGTCGGCATGGTCTTCCAGAAGCCGACGCCGTTCCCGATGTCGATCTACGACAACGTCGCCTTCGGCATCCGCCTCTACGAGAAGCTGGGGAAATCGGATCTCGACGACCGGGTCGAGACGTCGCTGCGCAAGGCGGCGCTCTGGGACGAGGTGAAGGACAAGCTCAAGCAGTCCGGCATGGGCCTGTCGGGCGGCCAGCAGCAGCGCCTGTGCATCGCCCGCACCGTGGCCCAGCGCCCGGACGTCATCCTGTTCGACGAGCCGACCTCGGCGCTGGACCCGATCTCGACGGGGCGCATCGAGGAACTGATCGAGCAGCTGCGCGACGAATTCACCATCGCGATCGTCACCCACAACATGCAGCAGGCGGCGCGCATCTCGCAGTTCACCGCGTTCATGTATCTCGGCGAGCTCGTCGAAGTCGGGCCGACCGACAGGCTGTTCATGAACCCGACCGAGCGGCGGACGCAGGATTACATCACCGGCCGTTTCGGCTGATCAGCCTCGGAAACCGCACCCCCGCGGCGCTGCGCGCGAGCATAGCCGCCGCGGCCGGGTAAGATCTGCATCAGACCCGAGGCATCGCACGTCCCCGAGGCATCGCACGTCGCGGCCCCCATCGAAGGATCTCCCCCATGCCCGGCCATATCGTCTCGTCCTACGATACCGACCTGGAGAACCTGCGCCGCTCGATCTCGGAGATGGGCGGCGTGGCCGAGAAGATGACCGCCGAGGCAACCGACGCCCTCGTCCGGCGGGACGACGGGCTCGCCCAGGCGGTGATCCTCGCGGACAAGCGCCTCGACGCCCTCCAGCGGGACATCGAGGAGCGGTCCGTCCTGCTGATCGCCCGGCGCCAGCCGCTCGCGATCGACCTGCGCGAGACCATCTCGGCGATCCGCGTCTCGGGCGATCTCGAGCGGATCGGCGACCTCGCCAAGAACGTGGCGAAGCGTGTGGTTGCGATCTCCGATCAGGCCCCGGCACAGAAGATCGTGCTGGGCGTCCGCCACATGAGCGACCTCGCAGAGGGCCAGCTCAAGGACGTACTGGATGCCTACGCGAGTCGCGACATCGAGGCCGCCCATGACGTGTGGGAGCGCGACGGCGAGATCGATGCGCTGTACAATTCGCTGTTTCGCGAGCTCCTGACCTATATGATGGAGGATCCGCGCAACATTTCGTTCTGCACCCACCTGCTGTTCTGCGCCAAGAACGTCGAACGCATCGGCGACCACACCACCAATATCGCCGAGACCATCCACTATCTCGCCACCGGCGAGACTCTGGCGGGCGACCGGCCCAAGAACGATGCGTCGAACTACGCGACGGTCGAGCACGAATAGGTCCCGGAGCGAACCCACGGCGCCTCACCATCTTCGGGGCGGTCGCCGCGGCGACGGCTGGTTCCAGTTGAGACGGGCTGGGCCTCCAGAACGCGCGGCGGGTTCGCCCTTAGAACAGGTCATCGAACGTGAGCATGCAAGTCCTGATTGTCGAGGACGAGGAGGCACTGACCACGCTGCTGCGCTACAACCTGGAGGCCGAGGGCTTTCTGGTCGATACGGCGGCCCGCGGTGACGATGCGGAACTGCTCCTGGCCGAGCGCATGCCCGATCTGGTCCTGCTCGACTGGATGCTGCCGGGCCTCTCCGGGATCGAGCTCTGCCGCCGCATCCGCGCCCGGCGCGAGACCGAGCGTCTACCGGTGATCATGCTCACCGCCCGGGGGGAGGAGGGGGACCGGGTCCGCGGCCTCGGCACGGGCGCGGACGACTATATCGTCAAGCCGTTCTCGGTCCCGGAGCTGCTCGCCCGGATCCGCGCCCTCCTGCGCCGGGCCAAGCCCGCCCATGTCTCGGATCGGCTGGCCGCCGGGGATCTCGAACTCGACCGCACCGGCCACCGGGTGCGCCGCGCCGGCGAGGAGCTGCATCTCGGCCCCACCGAGTTCCGCCTGCTCGAATTCCTGATGCTCGCCCCGGGGCGGGTCTTCTCCCGGGAACAGCTCCTCGACGGGGTCTGGGGCCACGACGTCTATATCGACGAGCGCACCGTGGACGTGCATGTCGGGCGCCTGCGCAAGGCGCTGAACGGTCCGCGCCAGCCCGATCCGATCCGCACCGTCCGCGGCTCCGGATACGCCTTCGACGAGACCTTCTCGCTCGAGGCTTGAGCGGCGCGGTCTCTCGGATTCAAAATGTCCGGGATCCAGCCCGTTTGGAAACCCTGCATCGACACCGGCCGCGCTGCTCAGCGGGTCAGCGCGGCGCTCTTGTCGGCGGTCGGAACCGAGGCCAGAGCCTGAAGCACCGTCCCCTCGGTGAGGATCTGGGGCAGCACCAGAGGCTCCCCCGCGCCGGCATAGAGCAGGTATAGCGGCACGCCGCTCCGCCCGTGCTTTTCCAGGAGGCGGGTGATCTCGGGATTCTGGTTGGTCCAGTCGCCCTTCAGGTACGTCACGCCCCGCTCGGTCATCGCGGTCCGCACCGCCTTCGTGGAGAGGGAGGTGGTCTCGTTGACCGCGCAGGTGATGCACCAGGCCGCGGTCATGTTGACGAAGACAGGTCTGCCCGCGTTCACCAGCGTGTCCAGGCGCGCCTGGGTAAATGGCTCGGCGCCGCCGGTGAAGGCCTGCGCGCCCGGACCCGCACGGTCCTGCGGGAGGGTGAGCGCGAGGGCCGCGACGGCGAAGAGCGCCAGGGCCGCGCCGACCTGCGCGATCCGGGCGGCCCCGGGCGCAGCGCCGCGCCCGCGCTCCCAGGCCCAGGCGGCGAAGCCCACCAGCACCAAGCCGATCAACGCCGCCAGAAGGCCCCTCGGCTCGACCTGCTGCGCCAGGACCCAGATCAGCCAGGCCACGGTGGCATAGACCGGGAAGGCGAGCCCCTGCTTGAGGGTCTCCATCCAGGCGCCCGGCCGCGGCAGCGCCCGCAGGGCCGGCGGCCAGAGGGTCAGCGCCAGGAATGGCAGGGCCAGGCCGAGCCCGAGGCTCGCGAAGACGGCGAGCGCCACGCCGACGCTCTGGGTCAGGGCGAAGCCCACCGCCGAGCCCATGAACGGCGCCGTGCAGGGCGTCGCCACCAGCGTGGCGAGCACGCCGGTGAAGAACGAGCCGCTCAGGCCGGCGCGCCGGGCCAGCCCGTCGCCGAGACCGGCGAGCCGGCCCCCGATCTGAACCGCCCCGGACAGGTTCAGGCCCATCGCGAACAGCAGATAGGCGAGCCCCGCCACCACGGCGGGCGATTGCAGTTGGAAGCCCCAGCCGATCGCAGCCCCGCCGCCCTTCAGGGCGATCAGCAGGGCGGCGAGCCCCAGGAAGCTCGCCAGCACGCCGGCCGTGTAGGCGAAGCCGTGCAACCGGAGGCGGGCCGGGCTCTCGCCGGCATGCCGGACGAGACCCAGCACCTTGATCGACAGCACCGGGAAGACGCAGGGCATCAGGTTCAGGATCAAGCCGCCGAGGAAGGCGAAGGCGGCGGCGGTCGCGAGGGTCAGCGCATCCCCGTCGGGGACGGACGCCGGCCGCGGGGTCGCCGCGTCGACCGGCGGCCCAACGGCCGGGAGCATGGGCTCGTCGCCATACGCGAAGGCGAGGTGGCGGCTGCCGTCCTCCGTCACTTCGTCCAGGGTCAGCACGCCGGGAAGGGCCTCGGGCGCCGGATCGGTCGGGCTGCTCCGGGCGAGGGTGAGGTGCAGGCCGGTCCCGTCGGCCGACATCACCTGTGCGGCGGCATTGTCGATCGCGGTTTCGGCATAGGGGAAATAGGCGGCGTTCCGGACCGCGTCGGGCCGGAGGCCAGCCGCCGCGAAGTCGAGCCGCAGAGTGTCGCCCTGGCTCGACAGGCGCAGTGGCCAAAGCGCCGGTGCGGGGAGGGCGGCCCGGGCGCGGGCGAACAGGGCCGCGATGTCGGGATCGGGCCGCGGTGCCCCCACCGGCAGGGTCAGGGCGAGGTCCGCCGAGCCCGGCACGCATTCGGTTTCGCAGACGAGGTAGGTCAGCTTGGCCCGGATCTCCACCGGGGTCGCGGGATCGAGGCTCGGCGGCGGCGTCACGGGGACGAGGAGCGTGACCTCGCCCTCGTAGCCGTAATTCATCAGCGTCGCGATCGGGATGCGCTCCGGCGCCGGCCACCGGATCGCCCCGGCGTTGAAGCCGGCCGGCAGGGTCCAGGTGACCTCGGGCGGCAGCCCGGAATCCCCCGGATTGCGCCAGTAGACGTGCCAGCCGGGCTTCACCTGCATGCGCACGGCCAGGGTGAAGGGCTGCGCCCCCGTCACCGCGCCGGGCTCGGCCACGAGGCTCGACCGCACGAGATCCGGCGGCGTGCGCAGGCCCTGCGCCAAAGCGGGCGTGCAGCAGGCGGCGAGCAGCAGGAGTTGGAAGGCGAAGCGGCGGATCATGCTGTCCCTTCGCGCGCCGGGCGGGCGCGGTTTCACGCGCGGTCTCTTCGAGCCTGGGGCGGACTTTTCCGTGACGGACGCCTTATAGCGCGCCGAATCGATGCGTGTCCCGCACCCGGATGATCGACCCATGGGCCGCGACATCGACGGCCTTCAACCGCGGGGCTCAAAGAGCACCAGGTCGAGGAACGCCGTCCGTTGATCGTCCCGCAACCGGCAAAAGTGGTCGACTGCCGAGCGGGCGGAGTCCGAGGGCGGCGCGCGCATCTGTCGGAACGAACGACTGTGCGGGATCGTCATCGGCGGCCTGCCGCCGCTTCTGCAATTCCACGACCGCACGGGCGATCGAACGAAAGGGCGCCCAAATCCTCCAGCCGGCTCGGCGAGATACAGGGCACGTTGAGGCATGTGCCGATACGCTCCGGGACCACGGCCGGAGCGCGCACCGGCTTCGAGACATCTGTCGATCCGTTCTGCGCCGCGCGGCAGCACAAGAGCGGCCATCTTGCGCCCCAAGGCCGTAACGGCGTCAGCCCGGCAGCGGCGCCGTCGCCCGCTCCAGCCATGTGCGCGCGCCGGCATCAAGGACCGGTATCAGGACCTCGCGGACCCGCGCGTGATAGGCGTCGATCCAGATCCGCTCGCCCGGATCGAGCAGGTCCGGATCGATCAACCGCCGGTCGTAGGGCGCGAGCGTCAGCGTCTCGAAGCCGAGCATCGGGCGCTCGCCGCCCGCAACCGCGCGCGGCTCGACCAGGACGAGGTTCTCGATCCGGATGCCGTAGGCGCCGGCGGCGTAGTAGCCAGGCTCGTTCGACAGGATCATCCCAGGCTCCAGCGCCACCGTGCCGGTCTTGGCGATGCGCTGCGGCCCCTCGTGGACCGAGAGGAACGCCCCGACTCCATGGCCCGTGCCGTGGTCGAAATCGAGCCCCGCCTGCCAGAGGGGCGCCCGGGCGAAGGCGTCGATCTGGGCGCCGGTCGTGCCCCTCGGGAAGACCGCCCGGGCGATAGCGACGTGGCCCTTCAGCACCCGGGTGAAGCGATCGCGCATCGCGGCGCTCGGCTCCCCCATCGCGACGGTGCGGGTGATATCGGTGGTGCCGTCCAGGTATTGCGCCCCGGAATCGATCAGGAACAGCTCGCCGGGCCGGACCGCCCGGTCGCTAGCGCGGGTGACCCGGTAGTGGACGATCGCCCCATTCGGTCCGGATCCCGAGATCGTCGGAAACGACACGTCGCGCAGGTCGCCACCGGCGGCGCGGAAATCCTCCAGCGCCTCGACCACGGCGATCTCGGTGAGACCGCCCGCCGCGGCCGCATCGTCGAGCCAGGCGAGGAAGCGCACGACGCTCGCCCCGTCGCGGCCATGGGCATCGCGCGCGCCGGCGATCTCGGCGGCGTTCTTCACCGCCTTCATCCCGGTGATCGGATCCTTGCCGACATCGACGGTGCCGCCGGCCGCCTCGATCTTTTCCTTCAGGGCGACGGCGCCCGTCGCCGCATCGAGCCGGACCCGTACCCCGCTCAAGGATCCGAGCCCGTCCTCCAGCGCGGCCCGGGGCAGGATCTCGGCGACGGGGGCGAGGGCCGCGCGCAGGGCCGGGTCGACCTCCGCCGAGACCAGGAAGAGGCGTGCCAGCCCCTCGCGGGGCAGAATCGCGTAGCCGAGCGCCAGGGGCGTATGGCCGATATCGGCACCCCGCAGGTTGAACGCCCAGGCGAGGTTGTGAGGGTCCGAGATCACCAGGGCGTCGCAGCCGGCCTCGGCCAGGATCGCGCGCACCCGAACCAGCTTCTCCTCGACCGTCTCGCCCGCCAGGGCATCCGGGTGGCGGACGACCGGCCCGGCGGGCGGCTTCGGCCGGCCGGCCCAGACCGCGTCGACCAGATTCGGCACGGCGCGCATCGCGCCCCCCGCTTTGGTGGCGGCCCGGTCCAGGCGCGCGAGCCCGTCCGGCGTATGCAGCCACGGATCATAACCGAGCACGTGGTCGCGCTTGAGGTGAGCGCCGATCCACGCCTCCGGCGTCGACTCGGCCAGGGGCACGACCGTGAGGATGGCGGTATCGATTTGCTCGGGCGCCTGAAGGGTGTAGCGGCCGTCCACCACCAGGGCGGCGGAATCCGTCAGGATCACCGCGGTCCCGGCGGAGCCGGTGAAGCCGGTGAGCCAGGCCAGCCGCTCGGCATCGGCGGGCACGTATTCCGACTGATGCTCGTCGGCGCGCGGCACGACGAAACCGTCGAGGCCGGCCTCGCGCAGGGCCGACCGCAGCGCCTCGATCCGCTCGGCGCCCTTGCGGTGGCCCGGATCGTCGAAGGTCTGGAAGCGCTGGCGCGGTCGGGAAGGAGGCGGCTCGATCATGCGGCGAGGGTAGAGCGCCCGCCGCCAGGGTGGCAACCGGCCTGTTCGGCGCGCGTGCCGGTGACACGGCACGCGCGCGGGGCCGGCGGCGTCGAAGGAGCGATAGCCGCGACGGGTCCCTGTTTTACCGTGAAAAAATCGCGAACAATCTTATCACGCCGCGGGTTTTGGCCTATTTTCGAACCATGGCACGGCGCGTCTATTACTGGATCAGCGACGGACCGGACGGCACTTTCGACGCCGTAGTGACGATCGAACCCGAGACCGTGATCCGGCGCGACAGCTTCGCGTCGCTCGCCGAGGTCGAGGAGTGGATCGACGGTCTGCGCATTCTCATGGCGGCGCTCGGCGCGCCGGTAGCCCAGACAGACGCGGCCGATGCGCCGGCCTCGATCGAGGCCGAACCGGACAGGTTCTGCCGACCGGGGATTCTGCGCACGGCGCGCTAGCGGATCGGATTGTCGATCGAGTCGGTGAAGCGGAATCTTGCTGGTGGAGCGGACGGCGCTGAACGGGTAAGCGGCGACCCACCGGGCACCGCGCTCACGCGCCAGGATCGTGCAGCCCGTGGACGGGCCCTTGGCGAGAAGGCCGGCCCGGCCCGCGTCTGAAGTGCCAAGCCCCGGGATTGGGCCGCTGGCTCGCTCCGGGACGGCCCGCCGAGGCCCGGGGGTGCCAGCGGCTCCCTCAGCATCCGCTTGCGCCCCGGGGCCGCTTCGAGCAATCCTCGACCCTCCCGTCCCGGTTCTCGACGGCACCCGTGAGGTTTTCGAGAGAAGGACCGCGTTGTCCGTGCATCTGCTGATCGTCGACGACCACCCGCTGTTCCGGGACGCCCTGGCGGCCACGATTCGTCTCGCGCATCCGGACGCGGTGCTGGACGAGGCCGACGGCATCGAGGCGGCCTGCGCGGTGCTGGGGGCCAACCGGGGCATCGACCTGACGCTCCTCGACCTGTCGATGCGGGGCACCTCCGGCTTCGACGGGCTGATCTCGATCCGGGCGCGCTTCCCGCGCGTCCCGATCCTGATCGTCTCCGGTCACGAGGACCCGCGGATCATGCGCGAGGCCCTGCAGCACGGGGCGGCCGGCTTCGTCCCGAAGGCCATGGACAAGGCGACGCTCACCCGGGCGATCGACGCTGTGCTGAGCGGGTCGCTGTTCCTGCCGCCGGGCCTCACCGAGGCGGATGCGCCGGAATCCCGGTCCAAGAAGGCGCCGCTGCCTGAGCGCCTTGCCCGCCTCACCCCGCAGCAAGTGCGGGTTCTGATGATGATCCGGCAGGGCAAGCTGAACAAGCAGATCGCCCACGAGCTTCAGGTCGGCGACTCGACCGTGAAGGCCCATGTCTCGGAGATCCTGCGCAAGCTCGAAGTGATCAGCCGGACGCAGATCGTGATCGACACGGCGTCCCTCGACTTCGACCAGATCCACAACGCCCAGCCAGCCTGACGGTCGCCGGATCCGCAGGCGGGCAGTCGCGGGCCGCCGGTGGCGCCCGACAGCCCGCTTCCCGAGCGGCGTCAGCCGCCGAGCCCGCCGACGCAGAGGTACTTGGTGTTCAGGTAATCCTCGATGCCCTGGTAGGAGCCCTCGCGGCCGAGGCCGGATTCCTTCACGCCGCCGAAGGGCGCCACCTCAGTGGTGATGATCCCCTCGTTGATGCCGACCATGCCGTATTCCAGCGCCTCGGCGACCCGGAAGGTCCGGCCGAGGTCGCGGGTGTAGAAGTAGCAGGCGAGCCCGAACTCGGTGTCGTTGGCCAGGCGGATCGCCTCGGCCTCGTCGCGGAAGCGGAACAAAGGCGCCAGGGGCCCGAAAGTCTCCTCGCGGGCCACCGCCATGTCGGGGGTCGCGCCGGTGATCACCGTGGGCTCGAAGAACTGGCCGCCCAGCGCGTGCCGGTGGCCGCCGGCGATCACCCGACCGCCCTTCGCGACGGCGTCGCGGATATGCGCCTCGGTCTTCTCGATCGCCGCCATGTCGATCAGCGGACCCTGGGCCACGCCTTCCTCGGTGCCGTTGCCGACCTTCAGGCGGTTGGCCGCCTCGGCCATCTTCTCCGCGAAGGCGTCGTAGATCCCGTCCTGCACGAGGAAGCGATTGGTGCAGATGCAGGTCTGGCCGGAATTGCGGAACTTGGCGAGCATCGCACCGGCCACCGCCCGGTCGAGATCGGCGTCGTCGAACACGATGAACGGCGCGTTGCCGCCCAGTTCCATCGAGACCTTCTTCACCGTGTGGGAGGCCTGCTCCAGCAGCACCTTGCCGACCTCGGTGGAGCCGGTGAACGTGATTTTCTTGACCAAGGGGTTGCCGGTCATCTCCCCGCCAATCGCGCGGGCGGAGCCGGTGAGGATGCTCACCACCCCGGCCGGGAAACCCGCGCGCTCGCACAGCACGCCCCAGGCCAGCCCCGAGAGCGGCGTCTGCGAGGCGGGTTTGATCACGATCGGGCAGCCGGCCGCCAGCGCCGGGGCGATCTTGCGGGCGATCATCGAGGACGGGAAGTTCCACGGGGTGATCGCCGCGACCACGCCCACCGGTTCCTTGGTGACGAGGATCTTGCGGTCCCCCCAGGGGGAGGGGATCACGTCGCCGTAGACGCGCCGGGCCTCCTCGGCGAACCACAGCACGTAGGCCGCCGACATGGCGACCTCACCGCGGGATTCGGCCAGCGACTTGCCCTGCTCGGCGGTGAGGATCTGTGCGAGATCCTCCTGATGCTCGGTCACGAGCGCGGCGAGCTTGCGCAGCAGCACCGCGCGCTCGTTGGCGGTCATGGCGCGCCACGCCTGATAGGCCGCATGCGCCGCCTCGATCGCCTTGCGGGTCTCCGCGGCGCCGGCATTCGGCACCCGGGCGATCACCGCGCCGGTGGCCGGGTTGGTGACGTCGATGCTGCCGGAGCCGGCCTCCGACCATTGGCCGCCGATCAGGCAGGCTTCGACCAGGAGGGCGCGGTCCTTCAGGGACAGGGTTTCGGTCTCAGGCATTCAACGGTTCCTTCGGCGGCTGCGGCCTGTCGGGCTCGGACATGGCCGTCCGCGTCTTGAGCGGCACGCTCTGGGACGTATTCCTCGCCTGCGCCTCGGCTTTTGTCTCGAACACATGGGGAGCCAGATCGCGGCTCGCCAACGAGGCACCGAGTTTCAATCGCAGGAACGCGCTGGTCGTGTAGCGCGACGCGGTCTCGTAGTACCGCTTTTCCAGATAGGCGATCGCCGAGAAATAGGCGTCGCTCACCGTCGGGTCGATCTCGAACCCGTCGTAATTGGCGATCAGATGGACCTTGCGGCCGATCTCCTGGCAGGCACGCTCGTATTCCCGGCGCACCAGCTCGACATCGTCGATGGTCCGGACCTGAAAACCCTCCAGGTTCGAGAACAGGATGTTGCGCTCCGGATCGTAGCTGATCCGCTCCGCCATGGAGAGGCCGAGCAGCCAGGGTTCCAGCCCCATCACGGCCTCGCGGAACAGGCGGGGATCCATCGGCTTCGGATCGCGCACGATCGGCGTGAAGCCCATCCGGCCCAGGATGTCCCGTTCGATGTCGATTCCCGGGGCGACCTCGGCGAGTTCCATGCCGGCCCGGGTCCGGCGGAACACGCAGCGCTCGGTGACGTAGAGCACCGGTTGGCCGCGCTCGGCCGCGTAGGCCCCCGAGAAGGTCACCTGCTCGACCGCGGCGATGAATTTCTGGGAGCGGCCCTCGGCGAGGATGCGGACGCCGCCGTCCTCCACCGTCACCTTCAGCCCATCGGCCGTGAAGGTGCCGGCGAAGACGAGGCTCTTGGCGTTCTGCGAGATGTTGATGAAGCCGCCTGCGCCCGCGAGCCGCTTGCCGAAGCGGCTGACGTTGACGTTGCCCTCCGCGTCGCACTGGGCGAGCCCGAGGCAGGCGAGGTCGAGGCCGCCGCCGTCGTAGAAGTCGAATTGCTGGTTCTGGTGCAGCACCGCGGCCGGGTTCAGCGCGGCGCCGAAATCGAGCCCGCCCTGCGGCAGGCCGCCGATCACGCCGGGCTCGGCGGTGAGCGTCAGGTATTTGAGCACTCGCTCCTCGGCGGCGACCGCCGCGACCCCCTCGGGCATGCCGATCCCGAGATTGACCACGCCCCCCGGGGGCAATTCGAAGGCGCAGCGGCGGGCGACCACCTTGCGGGCGTCGAGGGCCATGGGCGGGATCCGGTCCAGCGGGACCCGCTGCCGGCCCGTGAAGGCATGGTTGTAGGGCGTGCCGTAGGTCTGGCGGTGGTTCTCGGGTTGGCTGAGCACTACGCAATCGACCAGGATGCCCGGCACCTGGACCTCGCGGGGGGCGAGCGAGCCGGCCTCGGCCAGCCGCTCGACCTGGGCGATGACGAAGCCGCCGGAGTTCTTGGCCGCCATGGCGGCGGCGAGATTGTCGAGGGTCAGCGCCTCCCGCTCCATGGTGATGTTGCCGGCGGGATCGGCCGTGGTGCCGCGGATCAGCGCGACGTTCACCGGGAAGGCCTTGTAGTGGAGCCAGGACTCGCCGCCGAGCTCGACCACGCTGACGAGGTCTTCCTGTGTCACCGCGTTGAGCTTGCCGCCCTCCAACCGCGGATCCACGAAGGTGCGCAGGCCGACCTTGGTGATGTGGCCCGGCGTATGGGCGGCGATCTCCCGGTAGAGGTGCGAGACCACGCCGAGCGGCAGGTTGTAGGCCTCGATCAGGCCCTCGACCGCCATCGCGCCGAGCTTCGGTACCAGGGCCCAATGGCCGCCGACCACGCGCTGCACGAGCCCCGGGATGGCGAGCCGGTTGAGGCCGCGCTCCTTGCCGTCTCCGGGGGCGGCGGCGAACATCAGCCCGATCCCGCGCGGGCCGGCGCCGGACTCGAACCGCCGGGCCAGCGCCAGGATCAGCTCGTCCGGCGTCCCGATGCCGACGAAGCCCGAGACCGCGACCATGTCGCCGTCCTGGAGGATGGCGATGGCCTCGTCGGCACTGACGATCTTGTTCTTCAGGCTGCCCATGGGGTGGTCCTCTGGGCCTGGCGCGCGCGCGTCTCCCTCCCCCCTCTGCGGGGGACTACGATGCCCCCCGATCTGCATCGAGCACTGGCGTTGGCGGCGGAGCGCGGCGCGCGCCCTCTCCCGTGCGGGAGGGGGTTGGGGTGAGGGGCGAGAAACTTCAGGATGGAACACACCAGAGACGTGCGTTCAGGGCGCGTCTCGTCCTGATAGTTCTCGTCCCTCACCCTGTCCCTCTCCCGCACGGGAGAGGGGACCTGCGCTTCATCCTGCCGCCGCAGCGCCGCGCGCACTGTGTGGGTCCCGCATTCTTCTCCGGAGAGAGGGGAGGGCGGGGGCGTCGCGCTTTGCGAGGACCGTGGCGCGATCATCCTATCCCCGCTCGCCCAGCCACTCGGCGATGCCCGACCCCAGCAACTTCTGCGCCTTGCCGCCGACGAAGACGCCGACATGGCCGCCGGGCAGGCCCATCTCGGTATAGTCGTCCGTGCCGATCTGATCCTTCAGCGCCTGCGAGGTGGCCGGCGGGATGATGTGGTCGTCCTGGGCGAAGACGTTCAGCACCGGGCAGGTGATGGCCTTCAGGTCCACCGTCCTGCCACCGAGCTCGAAGGCGCTCCGGACGAGCTTGTTGTCCTGGTAGAGGTCCTTCAGCCACTGCTTGGCGGCCTCGCCGGGATGGTCCGGACGGTCGGCGATCCACTTCTCCATGCGCAGGAAGTTCAGGAACTTCTTCTTGTCGTCCAGGGCGTCGAGCAGGTCGAGGTTGTACTTCGTCATGGTGCGCATCGGCGTCATCATCGAGAAGACCGAGCCCATGAACGACCCGGGCAGTGAGCCCTGCGCCTCGATCAGCCGGTCGATATCCTCGGGGGTGAGCGACCGCATCCAGACGTTGATGAAGCCGTGGCCGGCCCGCTCGTCCCGGACATCGGCGTGGAAGTCGATCGGCGTGATGGTCAGCACCATCGCGTTGACGGTCTCGGGGTAGAGCGCCGCGTAGCAGGTGGTGAAGACCCCGCCCTCGCAGATGCCGAGCAGGCTGATCCGCTCGCGCCCGGCCGCCTCCTGGATGAAGGCGACGCACTCGGCGAGGTAGCCGTCCACGTAATCGTCGATGGTGACGTAGCGGTCGGCCCGGCCCGGATTGCCCCAATCGACCACGTAGAGGTCGAGGCCGAGGTTCAGGAGGTTGCGGACCAGCGACCGGTCCTCCTGCAGGTCGGCCATCGTGTAGCGGCCGATCAGCCCGTAGACGATCAGCACCGGCGGCAGGCCTCGGCGCTGCGCGAGCGGCCGGTAGCGGTAGAGCCGGACCTTGTCCTGGCTCCAGACCAGATCCTTGGGCGTGGTGGCGATCTCCACGTCCGCGTCGCGCACCTCCGCGAACAGCTTGGCGCCCGCGCTGATGCGCTGGCCGAGGGCGCCGACCTCGGCCAGCATCTCGGCGGGGGAGAGGGCGAGCGGCACCGCCGGGCCCGTCGGACCGTCCCTGTCAGCCATGATGCATCTCCCCGTTGGCCGCGGCCCCGCCGCCGCGGGCCGGCCGCGCCGCCGCCATCCGGCGTTCCCGGCGCAGGGCCCGCACCTCTCGGCGCAGTTCGGTGAGGCTCCTGTGCACGTCGTCGAGTTCGGCCCGGGTCGGTTGGCCGTAGAAGTCCGCCAGGAAGGCGGCCAGATCCTGCTGCGCGAGGCGCAGATCGGTCGAGGCCTTGAGCACGGCGCGCTGCGAGGCCAGGAATTTCTCCGAGCGCTGGACCTCGAGCAGGATCGCGTTGGCGGTCTCGACCCAGCGCGTCACCATCGCCCGGGCGGAGGCGAAGCCCTCGCCGCGTTCGGCACGGGCGTTGGCCTCCTGGGCGAAGGTACCGGCAGCCCGCGTCCAGGCGTCGAGCATCACGGCCTGATGCTCGCCCTGCGTCCGGCGCAGAGCCGCCCAGGCGGTGAACACGGCCCCGTAGCGCCGTTCCGTCTGCCACAGGTCGGCGAGCTGCGGGCCCTCGGCCATGCGGGTCAGCGCCGCGTCGAACTCGGCCGAGCCGCCGAGCCAGGCCTGCGGATCGAAGATCCGGGCGAGCACCGCCCCGGCGGTCGGGTCCGGCGCGCCGGGGCCGCCCTGCAACGACTCGGCCAGGGTCTGCGACAGGGCGGTGGCGGCGGTCCAAGCCTCGGTCAGCTTGGCCTGCGCGGCGGCGAGGCCGGCGAGATCCCCCTCCGGCAAGACCGGCCAGCCGGAGCCGGGCGCGGCCTGGCCGGCGCTCCCCGACAGGAATCCCAAACCGGTACGGGTCCAGAACTCGCCCATCGCCCGGAACGCGTCGAACTGATCCATGCTGGCGTTCCCTCCCGGTCTTTTTGGGCTTCGCGTATTCGCGAAGCCTGTCGTCAGCTTACAGACTCGATCGCATGACCCGCCTCTTCCCTCCCCCCTCTGCGGGGGAGGGAAGGCGCGCGTGGGTTGGTCGTCGGTCTCATCCGTCGATGTGCAAATCCGCAAGGGATGAGGTGGATGGCGGGACATCGCACGCCACCCGCACCCTCACGCCGCCGGTCGTGTCTCTCCCAGCGCCTCGGCGTAGATCGCGAAGGCGTCGTCGTAGGTGACCTCCCGCGGGTTGTTCACGAGAAGCCGCGTCTGCTTCATCGCGTCGGCGGCCATGCGCTCCAGATCCTGGCGGGCGACGCCGACCTCGGCGAGCGAGGCCGGCACCTTGCAGTCGCGGCAGATCGCGTCGAGGCAGTCCACGAAGCGGGCGGCGGCCTGGGCCGGCGGCAGGTCCGCGGCCGCGGGATCGAGGATCGGCGCGAGTTCCGCGTAGAGCGCCTCCGCGTGGGAGAGGTTGAAGCGCATCACCCCCATCAGCACCAGGGCGTTCGAGAGGCCGTGGGGCACGTGGAAAAGCGCGCCGACCGGGTAGGCCAGGGCGTGCACCGCCGCCACGGGGGCGTTGGCGAAGGCCATGCCGGCCAGCATCGAGCCGAGCAGCATGCCGGAGCGCGCCTCGAGGTTCCTGCCGTCCGTGCAGGCCGTGCGGATGTTGGCCGAGAGCAGCGCCAGCGCCTGCTTGGCGAGCTGGTCGGAGATCGGGTTCTTCCTGTTCTTGCTGGTGAAGGCCTCGATGGCGTGGACCATGGCGTCGATGCCGGTGGCCGCCGTGACGTGGGCCGGCAGGCCCAGGGTCAGCTCGGGATCGAGCACCGCCCAGTCGGGCAGGAGTTTGGGTGCGACGACGCCCTTCTTCTCAGTGGTGGGCGTCGTGACGATCGAGATCGGCGTCACCTCCGAGCCGGTGCCGGCCGTGGTCGGCACGAGGATCAGCGGCAGCCGGTCGCCCTTGGCGAGACCGACGCCGTAGATCGAATCGAGCGACTCGTCGGACTTCGCGAGATAGGCCACGAGCTTGGCGGTATCGAGCGCCGAGCCGCCGCCGATCGACAGGACGAGATCGGTCCCGAGTTCCCGGGCACGCTTGGCCGCCGCCTCGATCACCGTGGAGGGCGGGTCAGCCACCACGTCCTCGTACACGTCGAGGGTGACGCCGGCCTCCGCCAGCGCCGCTTCGGCGGCCCGCGTCAGCCCGGCGCTGCGCACGCCCTTGTCGGTGACCAGCAGGACGCGCTTGGCGCCGAAGCTGCCGACGATCTCCGGCAGCTTCCTGGAGGCGCCGGCCTCGAACAGCACGTTCGGTGTGGTCTGGAAGGTGAACGGGTTCATCGCACAGCCCTGTCTTTGCCGACCGATCCGCGACGCCGAACTCACTCGGCGGGTTCGAAGTCCTTCACCTTGGCGCGCAGCTCGTCGACCAGCACCCGGGTGTTCTCGGAATAGTCGATCGGCACCGCCACGAGGTGGACGCCGCCCGCCGCGAAGGCGCGGTCGAGGGTCGGCACGAGGTCGTTGACCGTTTCCACCCGGTGGCCGCTGGCCCCGTACGACTGGGCGTAGAGGACGAAATCCGGGTTGTTGAAGGTCATGCCGTAATCGGCGAACTTGTCGACCGCCTGCTTCCAGCGGATCATCCCGTAGGCCGAGTCGTCGAGCACCAGCACGACGAGGTTGAGCTTGAGCCGAACCGCGGTCTCCAGCTCCTGGCTGTTCATCATGAACCCGCCGTCGCCGCACACCGCCATCACGCGGCGGTTGGGGTAGAGCATCGCCGCCATCATGGCGGAGGGCAGGCCCGCGCCCATCGTGGCGAGCGCATTGTCGAGGAGCAGCGTGTTGGCGACGTAGGTGCGGTAGTTCCGCGCGAACCAGATCTTGTACATCCCGTTGTCGAGGCAGACGATGCCGTCCTCCGGGATCACCCGGCGCACGTCGCGCACGAGGCGCTGCGGCGTCACCGGGAAGCGGTCCTCGCCGGCCCGGTCGGCGATGTGGCTGAGGATGTGCTCGCGCAGGTGCAGCAGCGCGCCGGCGTTGGGGAGCTTCCCGTCCAGCCTGTCGGCCAGCAGCTTCAGCGTCGGCCCGAGGTCGCCGACCACCTCGGCATCGGGGAAGTACACCTGCTCGACGTTGGCCGGCATGTAGCCGATGTGGAGGACCTTCTGGTCCGCCTGTCCCATGAAGAACGGCGGCTTCTCCACCGTGTCGTGGCCGATGGCGATGATCAGGTCGGCCCGGTCGATCGCCTCGTGCACGTAGTCGCGCTCCGACAGCGCCGCGGTGCCCATATAGAGGTTGGTGCCGCTCGCGACGGTGCCCTTGCCCATCTGGGTGGTGAAGAACGGGATCTGGGTGCGCTGCACGAAGCCGCCGAGTTCGCCGGTGGCGCGCGGGCGGCTCGCGGCGGCACCCAGCATGATCAGCGGCCGTTCGGCCTTCAGGATCATGGCGGCGGCGCGCTCGATGGCGGCCGGATGGGCGACCGGGATGTCGATCGGGTGCGAGGGCACGAGGTCGGCTTCGGCCTTCTCGGCGGCGATGTCCTCAGGCAGTTCCAGAAGCACCGGGCCCGGCCGCTCCTCGGTGGCGACCCGGAACGCGTCGCGCACGATGGTGGGGATCGAGGAGGCGGAGACGATCTGCCGGGCCATCTTGGTGATCGGCTTCATGGAGCTGATCACGTCGACGATCTGGAACCGCGCCTGGCGGGACGACAGGATGCCCTTCTGGCCGGTGATGATGATCATCGGCATCGCGCCGAGATACGCGTAGGCCGCGCCGGTGGAGAAGTTCAGCGCCCCCGGGCCGAGGGTCGACAGGCAGACCCCGGGCCGGCCGGTGAGGCGGCCGTGGGTCGCCGCCATGAAGCTCGCCGCCTGCTCGTGGCGGGTCAGGACCAGCTCAATCTTGGAGTTGCGCAGGGATTCGACGACGTCGAGATTCTCTTCGCCGGGGATGCCGAAGATGCGGTCGACACCCTCGTTCTCGAGGGCCGCGACGAGGAGATCTGAACCCTTGGGCATGCGAAGTCCCGCTGCTGCATCGGCGTGCCTGCGGCGCCCGGACCGTCCCGGCCAGCGCGTCGCACCGTCCCGGCGGAGGAAGCCCGTCCGAGGCGTCGGTCGGTTAGAGTGCCGCCACCGGAAGTGGTCAAGGCCGGTCCGGGCCTTAACCGTCACAAGGGTGCGTCGATGCTATCCTCCGGAGACTCGGCGAGGCCCGGAACGGCGTCGCACGGTCAAGGTTGACCTCCGCTTAGGGAATTATGAATTCATGGATCGGGCGACCAGCGAACGGGTAGAATCGGCGGATGCCGCGCCGCAATCGTCGGCGCCGGAGACGGATCCGGTGCTGGCACCGATCGCGGATTTCCCGCGCATCGACCTCCGCACCGGGGTCGAATCCTGGGACAAGCGCCGTCACGCGGGCAAGCGGCTGCGGGCGGAGGTTCCCTTCGCGGCGCAGGGCACCTTCGGGTCCGATCCCGAGCGCCCCGATCCGGTCGCCCTGATCGAGGGGGCCCATCGCGGGCGGCAGCCGCACCTGATCCCGCTGCGGGTCGCCCGCATGGCGACGTCGCCCTTCGCGTTCCTCCGGGGGGCCGCCCATGTCATGGCCTACGACCTGTCGCGCGGGCCGCGCAGCGGCATCGACGTGGTGATGAACGGAGATGCCCACACCGACAATTTCGGCCTGTTCGGCACGCCCCAGCGCGACATCGTCCTCGACCTCAACGATTTCGACGAGGTCACGATCGGCCCGTGGGAATGGGATCTGAAGCGCCTCGCCGCCGGCCTGACGGTCGCCACCGCGGATGCCGGTGCGCCCGCCACCGCGCGCCGCGAAGCCGTCATGGAGGCGGTCGCCGGCTATCAGCAGACGATGCGCCGGCTGGCGCCCCAGGGCTCCCTGGAGGTCTGGTACCAGACGACGCGGGCCGACACGCCCCACCTCGCCGGCCTGCGGCTCGACGCCGAAGCCCGGGCCATGGTCCGGCGGGCGGTGGACAAGGCGCGGCGGCGGAACAACCGCAGCCTCCTCGCCCAGGTGGCCGAGCGGCGCACCGACGGGAGTTGGCGCCTGCAATCGGATGCGCCGATCCTCACGCCGGTGGACGACGCCACGCGGGAGGACATCGTCACCGGGTTGGAGCGCTACGCCGAGACCCTCCCGCGCGAGCGGCGCTTCATGCTCGACCGCTATCACGTGGTCGATGTCGCCCACCGGGTCGTGGGCGTCGGCAGCGTCGGGACCCGGGCCTATCTCGCCCTGCTGTTCGGCAATTCCGACGCGGACGCGCTCTTCCTCCAGGTCAAGGAGGCGCTTACCCCCGCGCATGCCCCCTACCTGCCGGGCATGCCGGCCCCCTATGCTGACCACCAGGGCGAACGGGTGATCTACGGCCAGCGGCTGTTGCAGGCGGTGGGCGATCCGCTGCTCGGCTGGACCAGCATCGCGGGCCGCCCGTTCTACGTGCGCCAGATGAAGAACCTGAAGGGCGCGATCCCGATCGCCCGGATGTCGGGCGCCTCACTCCTGACCTTCTCCTACGCCTACGGGGCGCTCCTCGCCCGCGCCCATGCCCGGACCGGGGACGCGGCGGCGATCACCGGCTATTGCGGCAGCGGCAAGAACACCGAACTCGCCGCCGCCATCGCCGACTGGGCGGCGGCCTACGCCGAGCGCAACGCCGCCGATTTCGCCCTGTTCCGCGACGCGATCGCGGGCGATCGCCTGGAGGCCGCGGAGGATCCCTGCCTGTGAGGCAGGCCGTCAGATCATGCCGGGCGGCGGCGGCACGTGGGCGAGCTTCACCAGCTGGTCCCGGAGCCAGCGGTGGGCCGGATCGCGGTCGTAGGAGGCGTGCCAGAGCATCGTCACGGCCACGTCGTCCAGCGCCACCGGGACCGGGCTGACGCTCAGCGCCAGGGCGCTGGCGAAGGAGGTGGCGAGCCGCGCGTGCATCGTGGCGATCACCGGGGCGGCCCGCACCAGGAACGGCACGACCAGGAAGCGGGGCGTGGTCACGGCCAGCGTGCGGGTCCGGCCGATCAGGGCGAGGGCATCGTCCACCACCCCGTGTGCGGTCTCGCGCAGGGAGGTCAGGACGTGGGGGAAGCGCAGGTATTCCTCGAGGTCGATCGGCGGCTGGAGGCCGATCAGGTCGGTGTTGAACAGGACGACGTAGCTGTCCCGGTAGAGCAGCCGCTGCTTGTGGTGGATCTGTCCCTCGGAGAAAAACCCGATGGCGATATCGACCCGATCGGCATCGAGTTCATCGAGGATGCGAGCCTGCTCGACGGAGCGCAGGAGCAGCCGGATCCCGGGCGCCTCCTGGCGGAGCTGGGCGATGAGCCGCGGCCCGAGCAGCACCTCGACGCTGTCGGGCAGGCTGACCGTGAACGTGCGCGCGACCGTGGCCGGATCGAAGCGCTCCTCCCGATGCACCAGCGCCTGCACCTGCCGGAGGGTGGCGCGCAGGGGCTCGGCGATCTTGAGGGCCCGCGGCGTCGGCCGCATCCCGTCCGGCGCGCGGGTGAGGAGCTCGTCGTCGAACAGGCGCCGGAGGCGGGCGAGGCTCGAACTCATCGCCGACTGGCCGACCCCCACCCGGGCGGCCGCCCGGGTGACGCTGCGCTCGTCGAGCAGCGCGTCCAGGGCGACCAGCAGGTTCAGGTCAATCCGGCTGAGATCGATATGGTCGATGGCCATGGGCGTCTCGATCGGTTGGTGCCACCGCCGAGCTATAGCAACATCCGCTACCGCATCATCCCGAAAGGTGGTTTCCGGCTTTCGGCAAAAGGTGATGCCGAATCAGAGACCTAGCGCATCGTCCTGACTCTGATATCCAGGCCGGTGCGCCAGGCTTTGGCCCGCCCCGGTCAGGCCGGCAGCGGCTCGCGCGGCTCGGTGTAGTCGTAGAGGCGGGGCGGCGGAATTTGGTCCCGGGCGCCCATCCGCGCGACGAGGTGATCGGCCACCCGCAATGCGTTGGCGACGATCGTGAGCGTCGGGTTCACCGCCCCGATCGACGGGAAGAAGCTCGCGTCGGTGACGTAGAGGTTGTCGAGCTGGTGCGCCTTGCAGTGCCGGTCGAGGACCGAGGTGGCCGGATCGTCGCCGAACCGCAGGGTCCCGGCCTGGTGGGCGGTCCCGCCGATCGGCACGTTCTTGCCGAGATAGAGCGAGCGGTCGAACAGGTGCGGGTGGATGTCGGTGAAGCTGCAGATCTCCCGCAGCTTGTGCCGCAGCCGCTTGTGCGCCGCTGCGTTCGTCTCGGTGAGGTCGAGATGGACCTTGCCGTCCTTGTAGTAGACCCGGTTCTGCGCCAGCGGGATGTCCTCCGAGGTCAGCCAGAAATCCACGGAGTGTTTTGCGATCCAGTCGAACGGCTTGTCGGGGAACCACTGGAGAAAGCCGGGCAGGCCCTCGCCGTGGATCTGGGCCCCGTCTGACTTGCCGACCATCTGGATGTGGCCGAGCGGGAAATCCCAGCCGTCCTTCGGGTCGGGGTCGCCGAAGTAGAAGTCGTTGACCCCGAGGGTCTTCTGGAACCGGGTCGGGTTCGGCGTCTTCGAGATCGCCAGAACGGTCGAGTTGTTGTGGCGCATGTAGTTGCGCCCGACCTGATCGGACCCGTTGGCGAGGCCGTTCGGGTGCTGCCCGCTGGCCGAGCGCAGCAGCAGCAGCGCCGACGACAGGGCGCCGCAGGCCACCACCACGAGGTCCGCCGAGGCCTCGAAGGGCGCCCCGTCGCGGTTCCCGACGACGCCGGTGACGGTGCGCCCGGCCGGATCGGTGACGAGGCGCTCGATGTAGGTCCGGGTGAGGAGCGTCAGGTTCGGGCAGTCCCGCAGGGCGGGATCGACCACCATGGTCTGGGCGTCAGACTTGCCGTTCGTAGGGCAGGGAAAGCCGTCGAAGGACTCGCACTTGATGCAGGGGGAGGTCGGGACGGCCCGGCCATCCTTCTCGACGAGGCGCACGCCCACCGGCAGGTGGAACGGGTGGTGGCCGGCCCGCTTCAGATTGTCATACAGCTCCTGAATCCGCGGTTCGTTCGCCACCGGCGGATGGGCGTAGGGCTTCTTCGACCACGGCTCGGTCGGATCCTCGCCGCGCTGGCCGTGGACGTGGAACAGCTCCTCGGCGGCCTGGTAGTAGGGCTCGAACTCGTCGTAGCCCACGGGCCAGGCCGGCGCGATCCCGTCCTCGTGGCGGATCGCGCCGAAATCCCGCTCCCGCAAACGGAACAGGATCGAGCCGTAGAATTTCGAGTTCCCCCCGACGTAATAGTGGAGCCCCGGGTGGAAGCTGCTGCCGTCGGAGGAGTACCAGGTCTCCTTGGTCTGGTAGTAGCCGTCGACGATCACCGCCTGGCTGTCCCAGTTCCGCGGCTCGCGCAGCAGGTAGTCGCCGCGCTCGATCAGCAGGATGCGCTTGCCGGTCTGGGCCAGACGCCACGCCATCGTGCCGCCCCCGGGACCGGATCCGACGATGATGACGTCGTAATGCTCGCCGGGCATAGGTGTCTCCATCCGGGCCGTAATCCTGGCAGGCAACTCCCGGGGCGCCGTTCGGATCGCGGTGCGGCGAACATTTCAGGTCGCAGCGTTCGGCAACCGGCGGTTAAGGGCCTTTCCCAACGACGCCTTCAGCTTCGCCTGCGATCCTGCGGCGGACCGGCCTCCTGCCGGGGAGGCATCGATGGTCGTCGAGGACATCGCGCTGGTGCTGGCGCTCCTGGTCGCGGCGGCGCTGGCGTTCGACCGCTGGCGGGCGCGGCGGGTCGGACCGGACGAGGCCGAGCGGCTGCACGACCGCCTGTGGCGGATCAGCGAGAGCGAGGACCGCTACCGGGCCCTGGTCGCCGCCACCACGGAGGTGATCGTCCAGCGCGATGCCAGGGGCCGCATCACCTACGCCAACGACGATTACGCGCGCCTGCTCGGACGCGCGCCGATCGAACTGCTCGGCGCGCAGATCGACCTGGAGATCCTGGAGCGCGACGCCGTCGAGATCGGGGCGGATGGCGTGCGTCGCCTCGAGGCGCAGGTCCGCTCGGTCGACGGGCGCGTGCGCTGGTTCGCCTTCGTGGAGATGCCGGTGGCGCATGGCGACGCGACGCACTGGCTGCAGGCGGGCCGGGACGTGACCGCCCGGGTCGAGGCGATCCGCAGCCGCGACGCGGCCCTGGAGCGGGCCGAATCGGCGAGCGTCGCGAAATCCCGGTTCCTGGCGACGGTGAGCCATGAGATGCGCACGCCCCTCAACGGCATCCTGGGGATGGCCGACCTCGTCCTCGGGACCGCGCTCGATCCGGAGCAGCGTACCTACGTGGAGGCCGTCCGCACCAGCGGCGGGGCGCTGCTCGGCCTGATCGACGGTGTCCTCGACTTCTCGCGGATCGAGGCGGGGCGCCTGGACCTCGCCGCCGAACCGTTCAGTCTGCCCGCGATCGCCGAAGGCGTCGTCGAGCTCCTCGCGCCCCGGGCCCAGGACAAGGGGATCGAGATCGCCCTCGACGTGGCGGAAGAGTTCCCCGCGAGCCTCGTGGGCGATGCCGACCGGGTGCGGCAGATCCTCATCAACCTCGCGGGCAACGCCATCAAGTTCACCGAGCGCGGCGGCGTCGGTGTCAGCCTGACCTTCGAGCGGGCGGAGACCGGACCGGGGGAAGTGGTGGTCGCCGTGGCGGATACCGGCCCGGGCATCCCGGAGGAGCGCCTGCCCGTCCTGTTCGAGGAGTTCGAGCAGGGGGACGGCAGCGCCAGCCGCAGCCACGAGGGCACCGGACTGGGGCTGGCCATCACCCGGCGGCTGGTGACCCGGATGGGCGGCCGGATCGACGCGGCCTCGCGCCTCGGGCGGGGCACGACCTTCCGGGTCGCGCTGCCGCTGCCGGAGCTGGTCGCGGTCGCGCGGTCCGGCCCCGATCCGCTGCCGCGCCTGGACGGCCGCCGGTGCCTTATCGTGGCCGATTCGCCATTCCAGGCGCCCTACCTCGCCCGCTGCCTGTCCCGGGCCGGTGCCGCGACGGTGATCGTGGACACGCGCGACGCCGGCCTCGACGCCCTGTCGGGGGCGGCCTTCGACGTCATGCTGGCGGATCGGGCCCTGGGGGACGCGGCCGTGCGGCAGCTCGCCGATGCGGCGCGCGCCTGCGGCGTGCCCTGCAGCCTCGTCCTGCTCTCGCCCTTCGACCGGCGCGGGTTCGGCGCCCCGGGCGCGGCCGGGTTCGACGGCTATCTGATCAAGCCGGTTCGGGACCGGTCCCTGTTCGAGCGCCTGTTGGCACCGACCGGCCCGTCCGAAGCGCCCGCAATCCCGCAAGCGGCCGCACCGCGAGCCGGCGCCGGGATGCGCGTCCTCCTGGCCGAGGACAACCCGATCAACGCCCTGCTGGCGACCCGCGCCCTGGAGCGCCTCGGCGCCGAGGTCGTCCACGCGCCGGACGGCCTCGCGGCGCTGGAGCAGCTCGATGCGAACGGCCCCTTCGACCTCGCCCTGATCGACGTGCGCATGCCGCGGCTCGACGGACACGAGACCGCCCGCCGGATCCGCGCCGCCGAATCGGTTGGCACCGGCCGCCTCCATCTCGTCGCGCTCACGGCCAATGTCGGCCGGGACGACGAGGCCGCCGCCCGGGCGGCCGGCTTCGACGGCTTCCTGGCCAAGCCCCTGAACCTGAAGCTCCTGCCGGCGCTTCTGGAGCGCCGGTCCGCGCGGGCGGCCTGACCGCACCCGCGTTGACAGGCCGGCCCCTCCCACGCCAACAGGACGCCATGTCGTCAGCCGCTCCCTCGTCGTCCGAACCGCGCTCGTCGAGCGGCGTGCTCGCCGCCTGGGGAACCGTGGCGCTCGTCGTCGCGACCGTTCTCCTGGGCGCGTTGCTGCCGGCCCGCCACGGGGCGGCCCCGCGGCCGGTCGCCGAGGATCCGGCCTGCCTCGAATGGAGCGACGGCTGCCGGGTCTGCCAGCGCCTCGCCGAGGGACCGGCCTGCTCGCTCCCGGGCATCGCCTGCCAGCCCGGCGTGCCGCACTGCCTGCGCCGCGGCGACGGGTGAGTTCGGGGGCGCCGGTCCTCCGCTTCGCGCCGAGCCCGAACGGGCGGCTCCATCTCGGCCACGCCTATTCGGCCCTGCTCAATGCCGACCTCGCCGACCGGATGGGCGGCCTCTGCCGCCTGCGAATCGAGGACATCGATCCCCAGCGCTCGAAGCCCGCTCTGATCGACGCGATCGTCGCGGACCTGGCCTGGCTCGGCCTGACCTATCCCGAGCCGGTGCGGCACCAATCCGCCAACATGGACGCCTACCGCGTCGCCCGCGACGGCCTGATCGACCGCGGCCTCGCCTATCCCTGCTTCTGTTCCCGCGCGCAGATCCGGGCAGGCGCCGGGACTGCCTGCGATCCGGACGGCGTGCCGCTCTATCCCGGCACGTGCCGCGGCCTCGACCCGGCGGTCGCGGCGGAGCATCGCGCCCGGGATTGGCCGCATACCTGGCGCCTCGACATGGCGGCGGCCCTGCGCCAGGCCGGCGCGACGCACGGATACGTCGCCTTCGACGCGACCGGTGCGCGCCCCGTCGCCGCCGATCCCGCCCGGTGGGGCGACGTGGTGATCGCCCGTCGCGACGTCCCGACGAGCTACCACCTCGCCGTGGTCCACGACGACGCGCGGGAAGAGATCACCCACGTGGTCCGCGGCCGCGACCTGGAGGCGGCCACCGACCTCCACGTGCTCCTCCAGAGGCTGCTCGGCCTGCCGACCCCGCGCTATCGGCACCATGCGCTGCTCCGCGACGCCGGCGGCGAGAAGCTCGCCAAGTCGCGGGGCTCGCAGTCGCTGGCCGATCTGCGGCAGACCGGTGTGACACCCGCACAGATCCGCGCGCGGCTCGGGTTCTCCTAGCGCTCCGTCAGGATCGATGGGGGTCGTTCGAGCCGGCAGAATTTGCCGCGCTGCCGATCCTGCCCGCATAGCGCGCAGGCGCGCCCTTGATATCATTGGAAAAATTCTGGAACGCACCGTGCCTCACCTGACGGCAGGAAGGTCGTGAGGGCTTGTCATGTCGGTGAACGCGGTATCAGGCACATCTCTCAAGCAGGATCTCGTCAGCGCCCTGCGCCAGGCACGTGCCGCCGGCGCCCAGCAGGTCGATGCCAGCGGATTCAGCACGGCGAGCCAGGATGCCGGCACGACGCAGGGCACCGGCAGCGCCACGCAGACGAGCACCGCGGCCTCGACGCCGGCCATGTCCAGCGACCTGATGGCGTCGCTCCTGCAGCTGCAATCCGATTTCAGCCAGATGGGGCTCCAGACCGGGGTCACGTCCTCGGCGGACACCGGCGACGCGTCCAGCACCACGGCGACATCCGGCACCACTGCGACATCCGGCACGGCTGATGCCAGCCAGGCCTCGAGCGGCGCGGCCCCCGTCCACCACCATCACGGCCACCATGCCCCGCCGCCGGACGACTCGGATGACGCGCAGGTCGGGCAATCCGGCACCGCCACGGACGCGACCTCGACCTCTGCCTCCGCTTCGGCCACCGGATCCTCCGCGAGCATGGAATCCGGGGACGGGCTGCAATCCCTGCTGACGCAGGTGACGAAGGCCATCGCCGCCTACGCCACGGGCGGTCCCATCGGTATCGCGGCCGCCGCGCTGACGACTTCATCGAAGGCCTGAGCCGCCCTCCGGCAGGCGCCGCCTGGAGCGGCGGGCCGTCCTCTGGCATGATCGATCCGACCGGAGGTTGTCATGTCCCTCACCGTGCCCGTGATCCTCGGCAGCGTCCGGAGCGACCGCATCGGCATCCGCGCCGCCCGTTTCCTGACGGCGCGGCTGGAAGCGCGCGGGCATGAAGCTCCACTGGTCGACCCGGCCGAGCTGAAGCTTCCGCTGCTTGACCGGATGTACAAGGAGTATCCGGCCGGCACCGCTCCCGAACCGCTCGAACGGCTGGCCGCGCTCTATCGGCGGTCCGACGCCTTCCTGGTGGTCACCGCCGAGTACAATCACAGCGTTCCGCCGGCGCTCTCGAATACGCTGGACTATTTCCTCGAAGAGTATTTCTGGCGGCCGTCGGCGATCTGCTGCTACTCGGCCGGCCAGTTCGGCGGCGTCCGCGCGGCGATGCCGCTCCGGGCGATGCTCGCCGAGATGGGCATGCCCAGCATCCCCTCGCTCCTTCCCATCCCCCGGCTCCAGACGGCGATCGACCCCGAGGGTACACCCACCGCGCCGTGGCTCGACACGTCCGCCGTGCGGTTTCTCGACGAGTTGGCGTGGTATGCCGAGGCCCTTCGCGAGCGGCGCCTGCGCGGGACGCCGTACTGAGCCAGAGACGCCGCGACGGCCCCGTACGACGGGCCCGCATGCTCTCTTCTGAGGATCTTACGGTCAGGTGGCCGCTCGCCCAGATCCGGGCCGGCTCGAGACTGTATTTTGCTGTTGCAAAAAAGTGGCTGCACGATCCGGGGAAACGTGAGAGCTTAACCGTGTTCCCAGACGCGGATTGATTCCGATGAAGATCGATGAACGGGCGCTCCTTCAGGAGCGTGTACGGACTCTTGTCTTGCGTCACGCCCTCCAGGCCGTACTTGAACGCCTCGCGGCCGCCACGCGCAACGCCGGAGAGGACGCGGAAACGGAGTTGCTCGATCTGGAACAATCCCTGGTCTCGGCCGCACGCAGCATCGCCGATCGCGCCAGCGCCCAGAAGCTGGCGGTGCTCGTCGCCGTCGAGGATGCGACCACGACGATCCGGGCCGCCTTCGACACTGCGCACGACCGCCTTGACGCCCTGGCTCCGCCCCGGCTCGCCCTCGTCGGAGCACCGACCGCGGCCGCCGCGTAGCCGCCGCGCCCGGAGCCGAACTGCTAGGCACTTACTTCCGCCCGTCCGGTCGGATGTGCCACGGACCGCATGAGCTTCGTGCGGTCTATGGGTGCGCGCGACGTCCGGCGCTGGGTCCTGGGGCGCGTTCCGCTGACGTTTTATGCGTCCGGGACAGGGGATGGTCCGAACAAAGCCGCGCGACACCTTCAAAGGTCTGGCCGGCTGGACTTGCGGACGGGTCTGCGCAGGCCGCCCTACGAGAATCACTGCTTGGCGCGGTTGATGATCGACCAGAGGACCCGAGCCACGGATTCGGTGACGGTGCGACGGTACTTGCGATGGACGAGCTGGCCGTTGTGAAAGACGTCCTGCTCCACGTAGAGCCTCTCGCCGTCCCAGCGGACGATGTTGTCGGATTCGAACGTCTCCTCGACTCCGAGATCGCCTCGGAGGATCGAGCTCCCTGTCTGGCTCAGCATACGCGCGTCCTCGTTCACGCCATCGATTCCCTGTCGGGAGCACCGCCCCGGCTCTCGCCGCACCGTCGCGGGCGGCCCCCGATCCGGACAGCATAGGAGGGCATGGCGCGACATGCCAGCGACGCCGCCGACGCAAACGCGCCGCCGTAACACGGCTTGGACGAGACCGGTCGTCCGCCCGGGGTGTTCGATGTGCGCTTTTGCACGTCCAGATCTGGGCGCGGGTGCAATGATGATGGAGCGCGCCAGGGCTGCTTGCAGGACATGTCCTGGGCCCGCGAGCCCGCCATGGAGGCGCTCATGCTCGTTCGCCCGTTCCGCTTCGTCGCCCCGGCGATCGCGGCCCTTGGCCTGATCGGCCTGCGCCTCCTCAGCCCCCTCATCGGACCGCCGACGCCCCCATCGCCCGGGGCGGTCGAGGATCGGCGCGTCGTGTTCCGTCACTACCTCTGACGCTCAGCCCCGGCGGTCGAGGACGATCCCCGGCACCGCGCAGGCGGGCTGCGCCATCGGTCCCAGAACGATGTCGCCCTGCTGCGGGTTGTTGACGGTGAACGGCGCGGTCTCCTGCAGGCCGATGAAGCCCCGTCCGATCTGCGGCACGAACAGGTCGCCGCCGAAGCGCACGAAGCACCGGTCGAGCACGGCCTCGTAGTCGAAGGTCCTCTGGGTCACTGGTGAACCCCCGGCCTGTGGCACGCCGCAATAGGCGGCGAGGTCGAGCTGTCCGGGCCGTGACAGGCGCACCGGCAGGGATTGCCCCGGGAGCAGCATGGCCGGCGGCCCGCCGTCCTGGCGTGCCACCAGGACGAGATTCGAGCGGTTGTAGACTCGGCGCAGGCAATCCGCCGAGGCGCCGGAGGGGGCCGAGGCCGTCCCGGCGAGACCGAGCGCCAGCCCAAGCCATGCGCACCAAACACGCTTCGTCACCGCAAATCCTCCGCCGGTCGACCGTTCGATCAGTATCGGCCGCGTGTCACTAGAACAGCGGCCAGCGTGGCCGCGCAAGACGAACGCTGCAACACGGCGACCGTTCACACCCGCGGCGTCGATATCGCGGATCTCGGTGTTGTGCCGCGCTCAGCGCCGCTCGTAGAGCAGCCGCGCCCGGATCGTACCCGGGATCGCCCGGATCTCCGTCAGCAGCGATTCGGCATCCGTATCGGTGGCATCGGTCTCCAGCACCACGTACCCGACCTCGCCGTCGGTCTGGTAGAACTGCGCCGCGATGTTGACGTGACCGCGGGAAAACACGTCGTTCAGGCGGCCGAGCATGCCGGGCAGGTTGCGCTGGACGTGGATGAAGCGCGTGCCCGTCGGCCGGGCGGGGAGCTGGACCTGCGGGAAATTGACCGCCCCGACCGTCGAGCCGATGTCGGAATAATCCACGAGCTTGCGCGCCACTTCGGAGCCGATGCGCTCCTGGGCCTCCTCGGTGGAGCCGCCGATATGCGGGGTGAGGATCACGTTCTCGATCCCCTGGAGCGGGCTCACGAAGGGTTCGGCATTGGAGCCGGGCTCCACCGGGAAGACGTCGATGGCCGCACCCTTGAGGTGGCCGTCGCGCAGGGCCGCCGCCAGGGCGTCGAGGTCAACCACCGTGCCGCGGGCGTTGTTGATCAGGAAGGCACCGGGCTTCATCGCCCGGATCTCGGCCGCGCCGATCATATTAGCGGTGGCCTCCGTCTCGGGCACGTGCAGCGAGACCACGTCGCACTGGCCGAGCAGGTCGTGCAGGGTCTTGGTCGGCTCGGTGTTGCCGTGGCGCAGCTTGTCGGTGTGGTCGTAGAACAGCACGCGCATGCCCATGGCCTCGGCCAGCGTCGAGAGCTGCGTGCCGATATTGCCGTAGCCGACGATGCCGAGCGTCTTGCCGCGGACTTCGAGGGAGCCCAAAGCCGACTTGTCCCACCGGCCCGCATGGGCGCCGACGGACCGCGGCACGATCCGGCGCAGCAGCATCACGATCTCGCCGATCGTCAGCTCTGCCACCGAGCGGGTGTTGGAGAAGGGTGCGTTGAACACCGGAATCCCCCGGTGACGCGCTGCCTCCAGGTCCACCTGGTTGGTGCCCACCGAGAAGCAGCCCACCGCCAGCAGCCGGTCCGCCGCCTCGAACGCCGCGGCGTCGAGCTGCGTGCGCGAGCGGATGCCCACCATGTGCACGCCCTGCAGCGCCTCATGCAGGGCGTCCCGGTCCAATGCCTTCAAGAGCCGGGTCAGGTTGGTGTAACCGGCCGCCTGCATCAGCCCGACCGCGCTGTCGTTGATGCCTTCGAGCAGCAGGACCCGGATCTTGTCCTTGGGCATGGAGAGCTTGTCGGGCGTCATCGGCATCGATCGTCTGGCGAAGGGTCGCGGCGGCCGAGTGGCTGCCGACCGCGGCGCAGGGCCCGCAGGGATACGAGGGCGCCCTGTGCGATGCAACATGGCGCAGGAACAGGCCAGGATCGCCCGAACGGTATGCGGCCGGCTCCGGGACCGCGCCCGCGCGCGCAATCGACATCCCCGCTGCCATGCCGAATATTCGGGCACCGCGACGCCCGAAACAGCAACGCGCTGTGGAACCGGGTCCACATTCGAGTTTTTACGGGCCTGTACTGTCCACGTCGCCTTCGCTCGGCCCCGCGCCGATCTTCGATACGGTCCTTCCCAATGCACGTCCGCACCGGCTTCACGATCACCCTCGACACCTTCGGCCCGACCCCGATGAACCTGCTCCTGAACGTGCGTCCGGAGCGCCAGGGCGATCTGGTCACGCCGGAGATCATCACCTTCGATCCCCCGGTGCCGGCGCACCAGCACATCGACGCCTTCGGCAACCTGTGCACGCGCATCGTCGCCCCCGGCGGCCCGATCACCATGGCGGCGGATTTCACGATCGCCGACGACGGCCTGCCCGACCCGGTGGTGCCGGAGGCGCGCCAGATCGCGGTCCAGGATCTGCCGGACGCGGTGCTGATGTTCCTGCTCGGCTCGCGCTACTGCGACACCGACAAGCTCTCGCAGACCGCCTGGTCGCTGTTCGGCTCGACCCCGGAGGGCTGGGCCCGGGTCCAGGCGATCGTCGACTACGCCCACCAGCGCCTGCGCTTCGACTACCAGCGCGCCGACGCCACCCGCACCGCCCATGACGGCTTCATGCAGCGCGAGGGCGTCTGCCGCGACTTCGCCCACCTCGCCATCACCCTGTGCCGGTGCATGAACATCCCGGCCCGCTACGCCACCGGCTATCTCGGCGACATCGGCGTGCCCAAGGACCCGGCGCCGATGGATTTCTCCGCCTGGTTCGAGGTCTACCTCGACGGGCCCGGGGGACCGCGCTGGTACACCTTCGACGCCCGCCACAACGGCCCCCGGATCGGCCGCATCGTCATGGCCCGCGGACGCGACGCCACCGATTGCGCCCTGACGACGAGCTTCGGCGCGGCGGCCCTGGTGCGGTTCGACGTCCACACGGACGAGGTCCCCGGCGCCGCCGACACGCTGGCCCGGGCTGCCTGAGGCGGTCCGCGCTGCGTCAGACGGGGTCGGCGGCCTCGCGGACGGGCACGACGGTGCGATCCAGATTCAGGAAGGTCGGGTCGAACTCGGCAACCGCCGCCAGCGCATCCCAGTCCTCGATGGTCAGCGTACCGCCGCTCAGGCTGACGAGGCCGCGCGTCCGCAACGTTCGCAGCACCCGATTCAGGTGGACGCTGGTGAGGCCCAAGGCGTCGGCCATCTCCGCCTGCTTGGGCGCCATGGGACAGCGCAGCCCGCTCGCTAGACCCACGGCGCGCTGACGGAGATAGAGTTCGCAGAACAGGTGGGCGACCCGGCCGAGGGCCTGCCGCCGGCCGAGACTCGTAATCCGTTCGCGATAATGCGCGGCATCGATCAAGGTCTCGCGCCACATCGCGCCGGTGAGGGTCGGGTATCGCCGGAAGACCCGGTGCAGGGCGTCGTGCGCGATGAACGCGATCGTGCAGGACGTCAGGCTGGCGATGTGATGGTCCATCCGGTGGAGGTGCAGGCTCTGCAGATCGGGCATGTCGCCGGCGACATAGAACGACAGGATCTGCCGCCCCCCCTCCGACAGGGCGGCATAGCGCGACACCCAGCCCTGGAGCACGAGGCAGCATTGGCTCGGCTGGTCGCCGAACCGGACGATGTCGTGCCGGGCCGGCAGGCTCCGGATGCTATGGGGCAGGTTCAGGACCGCGGCCCGCTCGGCCTCCCCCAGGCGCCCGCTGCTGTCGAGTTTCCGTGCCAACATCTCCATCGGCGTGCTGTATCCGGCGGGCATCGGACGCTCAGCCTTCCATTTTCCGGGATGCGGGACGCAGGGTATTCTGATGCCTTAGACGTGCATACTGCTATCGAAGCGACGCACGTTTCGTTCTCCGATCGCCGGCTCTCAGGCAAGCCGCTGACGGCGCCGACCCTTCCTCGACTGGGCGATCGTGTCCAGGGGGCGCGTGTCGCCGCGTCCGGACCATGCCTCCATGGACCCGAGGTCGTACAGCGCTCCCGCGGCAGCCGGCAAGACCGCCACGGCTTCGTCATCGCCCGCCGCGGCAGCGAAACCGCCTTCGGTTGAAGTCCCGGTACTGTTGCTGTAAGGCACCCGGTGTCTTTCCGGACCCGCTCTCGCGCGCTCGTCTTCTGGCGCGCCCGCTGAGCCGCCGGACAGACCGTCCTCGTCATCCGTATCGACGCGTCGGCAAGCCGGTTCTTTTGGGACCGGTCGCCTCTCCCGGAAAATGCAGGGGGTGGCCGCGGCGGACGGGGGTGTCTGCAACGCGAGCCGCCGGCGCAACGGGCCTCCGAGGGAGGCCGTTCAGGAGATGGAATGACCGCAGGTACCGCTCTGGGGCATAGCCCGAGCCGCGACGATTTCGCCGCACTCCTCGAGGAGAGCTTCCTCGAGCACGAGATCACCGAAGGGTCCGTCGTCAAGGGTCGCGTCGTCGCGATCGAGAAGGACGTGGCCGTCATCGACATCGGCGCCAAGACGGAGGGCCGTGTCGCACTCAAGGAATTCACCGGCCCCGGCCGGGAAGGCGAGCTGAAGGTCGGCGACGAGGTCGAAGTCTACGTCGACCGGATCGAGAACGCGCTCGGCGAGGCCGTCATCTCGCGCGACAAGGCGCGCCGCGAGGAGAGCTGGGTCAAGCTCGAGAAGTCGTTTGAGAACAACGACCGCGTCACCGGCACGATCTTCAACCAGGTCAAGGGCGGCTACACCGTCGACCTCGACGGCGCCGTGGCGTTCCTGCCGCGCTCGCAGGTCGACATCCGCCCGGTCCGCGACGTCACCCCGCTGCTCGGCACCCCGCAGCCGTTCCAGATCCTCAAGATGGATCGCCGCCGCGGCAACATCGTCGTGTCGCGCCGGACCGTACTCGAAGAGAGCCGCGCCGAGCAGCGCTCCGAGCTGGTGGCCAACCTCGAAGAGGGTCAGGTCATCGACGGCGTCGTCAAGAATATCACCGAGTACGGCGCCTTCGTCGATCTCGGCGGCATCGACGGCCTGCTGCACGTCACCGACATGGCGTGGCGCCGCGTGAACCACCCGTCCGAGGTCGTGACCATCGGCCAGACGGTCAAGGTCAAGATCATCAAGATCAACCACGAGACGCACCGCATCTCGCTCGGCATCAAGCAGCTTCTGGCCGATCCGTGGGAGGGCATCGCCGCCCGCTACCCGGAGGGCGCCAAGCTCAAGGGCCGCGTGACCAACATCACCGATTACGGCGCCTTCGTGGAGCTGGAGCCGGGGATCGAGGGCCTGATTCACGTCTCCGAGATGAGCTGGACCAAGAAGAACGTCCATCCGGGCAAGATCGTCTCCACCTCCCAGGAGGTCGAGGTCCAGATCCTGGAGGTCGATCCGGTCAAGCGCCGCATCTCGCTCGGCCTCAAGCAGACCCTGCAGAACCCCTGGGAGGCCTTCTCCGAGAAGCACCCGGTCGGCTCCGAGGTCGAGGGCGAGGTCAAGAACAAGACCGAGTTCGGCCTGTTCATCGGCCTCGAGGGCGATGTCGACGGCATGGTCCACCTGTCGGATCTCGACTGGAACCGTCCCGGCGAGCAGGTCATCGAGGAGTTCAAGAAGGGCGACATGGTCCGCGCCCAGGTCCTCGACGTCGACGTCGAGAAGGAGCGGATCTCGCTGGGCGTGAAGCAGCTCGGCGGTGACCCCTTCGCCGAGGCCGGCGAGATCAAGAAGGGCCAGATCGTCACCTGCGAGGTGATCGAGGTGAAGGATGCCGGCGTCGAGGTGAAGATCGTCGACACCGACATGACCACCTTCGTCCGCCGCGCCGAACTCGCCCGCGACCGCGGCGACCAGCGCCCCGAGCGTTTCGCCGCCGGCGAGAAGTTCGACGCCCGGGTCGTGCAGTTCGACCGCAAGGCCCACCGCGTCCAGGTCTCGATCAAGGCCCTGGAAGTGGCTGAGGAGAAGGAGGCGATGGCCCAGTTCGGCTCCGCCGATTCGGGCGCCTCGCTGGGCGACATCCTCGGCGCGGCCTTCAACAAGAAGCGCTCCGACGACGATTGAGACCGACGGTCTCGCCGCCCGGCTCGGCCGGGCGGCGGCTTCGGAAGGATCCAGAAGAGCCCGTGTGGGACACCTGTCCCGCGCGGGCTTTTTCGTGCGTTTCCTGCGGCTGCCGCTTCGCTCGGAGGGCCTGATCCGCCCCCTCCCAGCTCGATCGCCTGACGTGATCGCACTGTAGAAGACTGCAATCATTACCGTCCGGGTCCGGAGGTTGGATCGATGCCGTCCATCACGATCCGCAATGTCCCCGGGCGGTGCATCGCGCCCTTCGCACCCGGGCCGCTCTGCACGGTCGCAGCACAGGGGCGGAAATTCGCAGTCTTCTCGCGCAGGCCGCCAAGCCCAAAGGTCGTCTGGAGCTAGGGTCGCTGCTGGTGTCCATCGCGCGCGAAGCCGTTGGAATGACCGAAGCGAAGCATTTCAGAGCGGTGCGCGATCAAACGGCGGTCGGACCGATGCGCTTTGAATGATCGTCCTCGATGCCAGCGTGATTTGCGAGCCCTGGAAGGTCGAACCGGATCCCAGGGTGGTCGCCTGGATCGATGGGCAGAAGATCGAAACCCTCTACCCGTCCACGATCACCATGGCTGCACTGCGCTTCGGCCCTGCGGCGATGCCGGACGGCCGACGGCGCGCGATCGATCAGGAGCGCCTGGAACGCGAGGTCCTGCCCGCCTTCTCGCGGCGGATCCTGTCCTCCGATCTGGGCGCGTCCCAGGCTTATGCCGCGCTGAGGGCACGGGCGAGGACGGCCGGCAGAGCCCTCACCGGGCGGACGGCTCTAGCGCCGCCACGGACGCTGCACGCGGCATGATGGTGGCCACCCGCGACACCGGTCCGTTCGAGGCAGACGGCCTGACCGTTATCAATCCCTCGGATGCGGTGTCGTGCTGCGATAGACGCTGACGATTCTGGTTACACTTGAGTTTCGTGCGGATTGCTCACGTCGGCGTCGCATTCGATCGGCCGTACGGCGGCGATCGACATTTTGATCTGCCCCTTGTCCGGAAACGCGACGCTGCAGGCCACGTAAGACCAGGCTGGCTCGACGGCCGGGGCCGGGTGCCGCATTTTCTTCGCGCGGCCCATATCCAGGCCTGCGGAAAATGCTCTAGAACACCGGCCTCGTACGGCTCCGGCCGCGCGTGGCAAAGGAAACCAAGGACTTGCCCGGCGCGGAGCCTCGCCTCCGCACCCCGTCACGGGGCCAGCCCAGGCAGGCAAGGGGAAGCGTGAGCATGGCAGCCGACGCCGAACTGCTGATTGACCGGCGGCGCCTCCGCCGCAGGTTGTCCCTCTGGCGCGTGCTCGGAATCGGCGGCCTGATCGTGGCGGTCGGCGCCCTCGGCTACCGGGTGCGGACCGGTACGGAAGGCGGCTTCGCCGTGCAGCCGCAGATCGCCCGAATCTCGGTCTCGGGTTTCATCGCCGGCAGCGAGTCGACCGCCAAGCTGATGAAGCGCGTCGGCGAAGCGGATGCCGTGAAGGGCGTGATCGTCTCGATCAATTCGCCGGGCGGCACCACCACGGGCTCGGAGGAGATCTTCCGCAACCTGCGGGCGCTCGCCGCCAAGAAGCCGCTGGTCGCCTTCGTGGACGGCACCGCGGCCTCGGGCGCCTACATCACCGCCATCGCGGCCGACCATATCGTCGCGCGCGAGACGAGCCTCGTCGGCTCCATTGGCGTGCTGTTCCAATATCCGGATCTCTCGGGCCTCCTCGACAAGGTCGGCGTCAAGGTCGAGTCGGTGAAGTCGTCGCCGCTGAAGGCCGAGCCCTCGGGCTTCACTCCGACCACGCCGGAGGCGCGCGCCGCCCTGGCCGCGGTGGTCGGAGACACCTATGCCTGGTTCAAGGGCCTCGTCGCCGAGCGCCGGGGCATGGATGCCGGCCAGGTCGCGGCGGTCTCGGACGGACGGGTGTTCAGCGGGCGCCAGAGCGTGCCGCTGAAGCTCGTCGATGAACTCGGCAGCGAGCGCCAGGCGGTGGCGTGGCTGGAGGGCACCAAAGGCGTCCCGAAGGATCTTCCGGTCAAGGACTGGAAGCCCGCAACGGAGAGCGGGTTCTCGCTCTGGTCCGCCGCCGGCCTCGGGGCGGATCTCCTCGGCTTCGACAGCGTCGCGGCGCGGTTGAGGAGTGTCGGAGCGGAGGCGGAGGCTGCCCGCGGCGGGCTCCTCGCCCTGTGGCACCCGGAACCCTGACCGGGCCGCCGCACGAAGCCCGCCCCGATCCCGCGAGAAGATTAGGCGCCATGATCAAGTCGGAGCTCGTCCTCAAGATCGCCGAGCAGAACCCGCATCTCTACCAGCGTGACGTGGAGATCCTGGTCAACGCGATCCTCGATACCATCTCCGACGCACTGGCCCGCGGCGACCGGGTGGAGCTTCGCGGCTTCGGGGCCTTCTCGGTGAAGCGCCGCGAGGCGCGCCGGGGACGCAACCCGCGGACGGGGGCGGCCGTTGCCGTGTCCGAGAAGGCGATCCCCGTGTTCAAGACCGGCAAGGAGATGCGCCAGCGCCTCAATGCGGCGGGCATCGGCGAGAGCGCCTCGGCCGCAGAGTAGGAAGAGAGCTGTGAGCGCGATGATCCGTTTTCTGAAGAGCCTCGTGCTGCTGCCGGTCGCCGCTCTGGTGATCCTGCTGGCGGTGGCCAACCGTGCACCGGTCCGGCTCTCCTTCGATCCGTTCAACGCGGACGCGCCGGTGTTCAGCGTCGACCTGCCGCTCTACGCGATCCTATTCGGCGCGGTGGCTCTGGGGATCGTCGTCGGCGGCATCTTCACGTGGCTGGGCCAGGGCAGGACCCGAGCCCGGGCCCGTCATCACCGCCGGGAGGCCGTGCGCTACGAGCGCGAGGCGTCACGGCTACGGACCTACGCGCCGGAGAGCGAAGTGCCGGGCCCCTACACCGTGCCGAATACCGGCCGCGCGGCGCTGCCCGCGCCGCGGTAAGGTCAGCGCGCCGCCCGCGCGGCCGCCACGAAGGCCGCGATCCGCTCCGGATCCTTGACGCCGGGCTCCGATTCAACCCCCGAAGAGACATCGACGGCGCCGAGGCCGGTACAGGCCAGGGCCTCGGCGACGTTGGCGGCGTCGAGCCCCCCCGACAGCATCGTGTCCCGCGGCAAGTCCAGGCCAGCGAGGATCGTCCAATCGAAGCGCCGGCCATTGCCGCCCGGCAGGATCGCCCCGGGGGGCGCCTTGGCATCCAGGAGGATCCGGTCGGCCACGGCCGCGTAGGCGGCCAGCGGCGTGAGATCCGCGGCCGTCGCGACGCCGATCGCCTTCATCACCGGACGCCCGGTCAGGGTGCGGATCGCCGCGACCCGCTCGGGACTCTCACGCCCATGCAACTGGATCAGGTCCGGATCCACGACCTCGACCGCGCGAATCAGGAGGACGTCGTCCGGATCGACCAGCAGCACCACGCGCTCGGCCCGCCCCCGGGCGCGGGCCGACAGCGCTGCGGCCCGCGCGAGGTCCACATGGCGGGGGCTGCGCGGGAAATGGACGAGGCCGATCCAGTCCGCGCCCGCCCCTAAGGCGGCATCGAGGGTGTCCTCGGTGCTCAGCCCGCAGATCTTGACGCGGGGCGGGAAGACGGTCTCGGAGGCCATCGGCACCTTATAGCGCATGATCCCGCCCGCCGCGCGCGCGCCGGCGTCAATACAGCGCCGGCACGTGGACGTTGGGGATCGGGAAGCCGCTGAAGACGAGCTTGCCGTCGACGAGGCGGAGCGGGGGCAGGTCCTTCAGCGGCACGGTATCGGCCTGCGCGTCCGGCTGCGGGCGCCGGCTCAGCCCCAGCAGGCCGCCAACGAGCTGGCCGACCAGGGCGCCCCGGTCCGAACCGAAGCGCTGGCCGACGAGGTTACCGACGAGCGCATCGATCCCGGCCGCCCGCAGGTCGATCTGGCCCGCCGGCCGGTGGGCGGCATCGATGGCCAGCGTGCCCTTCGCCTGGACGCGCTGCGGCCCCTTGGCCAGGGACAGGGCCGTGATGTCCAGGGTGCCGCCGGCCTGACGCCAGCGCTCCAGCTCACGGGGCAGCGGCCCGGTGCGCAGCACGGTGGCCTGGGCCAGCGTCGCGTCGAGGGCGAGGTCGGCCGGATCCTGGGTGCCGGTGAGGGCGTCGAGCTGCGGAACCGCGGCCTGCGCGAGGCGCAGGCTGACATCCACCGCGCCCTCGGACGCGTAGCGGCCGGGATCGGGCCGGGCATGCAGTTCCAGATGCTGGCCCGAGATGGCGATGGGTCCCGGATCGGCACCCGCGACGGTGACCGTCGGATCGTCGATCACCACCGAGGCCCGGGTGAACCCGTCCGAGGCACCGTGGAAGCTGCCCTGCAGGGCGCGCCAAGCGGCGTCACCGATCAGGGCGCCCTGCTCGACATGGAACGGACCGGCGCTCTCGAACACGACGAGACGCGGCTGATAGACCTGCGCCACCGCGGTGCTCGGCCCCAAACGGAAGCGACCGTCCGACCGCTCCAGGGTCACGGTGCTGCAGCGCAGCTCGATGCGGAAGGGGTACCCGGTCAGCGACCGGTCGGCGCAGGCCCAGTTGCGACCTGCGGCTGCCTCCCGCGCCATCCAGCCATCGATCTCACTGGCCGCCCGGCTACGGATCCAGACCCAGCCGATCGACCACGCGACCACCACGAGGGCGAGCAGGATGTAGGGCAGGAACAGCCCACGCCGCGACCGAACTGCGACCCGCCCCGGGGGCGTCTGTGCCGCGCTCTCCGGCCGCGTCCGATCCTGCGCCATGCGTTTCGCTCCGCACCCCGGTCCCGTCGGGGCATTCCGACCCCGGCTTGAAGCCATGCAAGGGGCGAAACTGGGGCGGCGGCTTTCCCGTTCGATGGTTGCCCGGACCGGACCGCGCGAAGACCCGGGTTTTCCAGCTCAGACCTGAGCCGGTTCCGCCGTATCCACCCGCAGGTCCGCCACGATCGCCACCCGCTCGGCCTCGTTCTCAGCTAGGCGATGCACATGCATCTCGGTGGCGCCGCCGTGCCGGACACGGTCCAGCCAGGTCCGGCGGAGATGGTCGCGCGGGCTCTCCTTCGAGGTGGCGACCGACAGCATCTCGGCGATCCCGGACGCGTCGCGGCGCACCGCGATCACCACGGCCTGCGCCATCTCGTCGAGGTCGAATCCCCCGGCCGGATGGACCCCGACCACGTAGCGACGGCCGGAGCGGCCGCGCCAAGCCGAGAGCGGGAGCGCGGGCGTGCCGCGCAGGCCGGCTGTCGTCTTGAGACGTTCTTCGCGCACATCCTGCCTCCGGCTGCGATCGTCCTTCAGGTCGCGGAGCGCGGCCGACCAGGACAGGGCTCTTCTGTTCGCCATTTGTTCCAACCTAGCGCGGTCTATCCACAGCCGTCAAGGACGACGTCGTTTGGTCAGAAAATGGGATCTGTACCCGTTATCCACAAGCCTGCACCGCCCGTGCGTGAACGTTCACGCACGGGCGGTGCAGGCGGGACTTCAGTGGCGCCGCGCCGCCACCGCGCGGACTTCGGTGGCCGGAATCGGCTGGCCGGCAGCGGCCGATCCGCCGAGGCCGCCCTCCACGAGGGCGTTCGAGGCCGCCTCCAGGCGCTCCTGCGCGAGGGCTTGGAATTCCTGCCGGGACAGGCCCGGGGGAATGGTCGGCAGGAACGCGATGATGGCGGTGCCGGGCCGGCGGACGACGCTGTTGCGCGGCCAGAACAGGCCGGTGTTCAGGGCCACGGGAAGGCAGGGGACCTGCAGGGCCGTGTACAGGTGCGACAGGCCCTGCTTGTAGGCCGGCGGCGCCCCCGCCGGACGGCGGGTCCCCTCCGGGAAGATGATCAGCTGGCGGCCCTGGCGGATCGCCTCCCCGGCGGCGGCGTTCATCAGGCTCATGGCCCGGTTGCCCTTGGACCGGTCGATCGCCACCATGCCGCTGCGCGACAGGTACCAGCCGATCAGCGGGATGAACAACAGCTCCCGTTTCAGGATGTAGGCGAAGTTCGGCAGCACCGTGCCCAGCGCCAGCGTTTCCAAGGCCGATTGGTGCTTGGCCGCGACGAGGAGCGGCCCCTCCGGGATGTTCTCAAGGCCTCGGAACTCGACCCGCGTGCCCGCGATCACCCGCAGCAGCCACAGGGTGATCCGTCCCCAGAGGCGCGCCAGCCCCAGCACCGCCCGCCCGGAGATCAGCGTCGGCAGGCCGGCGACCGCCAGGACGGTCGTGACGGCGTAGAAGCAGATGTTGAAGGCGAGGGAGCGCAGGGCGAGCATCGGAATCCGAGGGGTGGCGGCCTCCCTGTAGCGCGCCCGGACGCCCGGGGCCAAGGGCGCCCGGCGCCGGTGCGCCTCACGCGGCCCCGGCCGGGCGGTCGTCCCGGGCGGGACCGGCCCCGCGACCGGCGACCAGCCAGTAGACCAGGCCGGCGCAGGCTCCGGCGACGAACAGGATCAGGGTCAGTCGCGCCTCAGCGGCCAGGCGATTCGGGTCGAGGCCGGCCTCCCCGGACCGCGTCGCGCCCCGGGCAAACCAGGGGAGGGCGGCCGTCAGCGCCCCGCAGCCGGCGCCGTACCACAGAAGGCCGCGCCGCCCGAGGATCTCGCCGCCGAGGCCGATGAGCGCCGGGGGCACGACCAGCAGCACGAACAGCGCCTTGGCGAGGCCGGCGATCAGTAGCGCCAGCGATTCCGGCGGCAGGCCCGCGGAGATGTCGGACAGGGCCATGTCGAGCCCGGCGAGCGCCCCGCCGGTCAGCCACGCCTGTGCGGTCGGGTCGACGAGGAGCGCCAGGGCCAGCACCGCGAAGCCCGCCGGGACGGCGAGGAGGAGGGCGAAGGCCCCGAGGAACAGGCGGCCGAGGGCGTGCATGGTCCAAGCCTGTACACCCGGCGGGCCCGACCGTTGCGCGCATGCCGCGCCCGATCCCCACGGATCCGGCGCGGCTGCGAACGGCGTATCAGCCGTGGGCGGGCGCGGCGTCCCCGTGATCCCCGTGCGTGTGCTTCTTGCGGAACCGGCCGAGCCAGTTTGAGAGGTGCCGGATCACCACATAGAAAACCGGGGTCAGGAACAGGCCGAAGAAGGTCGCACCGATCATCCCGAAGAACACCGCGGTGCCGAGCGCCTGGCGCATCTCGGCGCCGGGACCGGTGGCGATCACCAGCGGCAGGGTGCCGAGGATGAACGCGAAGGCGGTCATCAGGATCGGGCGCAGGCGCAGGCGGCAGGCTTCCACCGCCGCCTCCACGGGGCCGCGGTGCTCGCGCTGCTCGATGTCGTGCGCGAATTCCACGATCAGGATCGCGTTCTTGGCAGCCAGGCCGATCAGCACGATCAGGCCGATCTGGGTCAGGATATTGTTGTCCTGCCCCCGGAACTGCACGCCCGCCAGCGCGGCCAGCACGCCGGTCGGCACCACCAGCAGGATCGCGAGCGGCAGGGCCCAGGATTCGTACTGCGCGGCCAGCACCAGGAAGACCAGCAGCACGCCCAGCGCGAACACGGCGCCGGCGGTGCCGCTCGCGGCCTTCTGCTGGAAGGCGATCTCGGTCCAGTCGTAGGCGAAGCCGTCGGGCAGGGCCTTCTTGGCAATCGCCTCCATGGCGTCGAGGGCCTGTCCGGTGGAGACACCGGGCTTGGCCACGCCCTGTACCGGGACCGAGTAGTACAGGTTGAACCGCTGCACGATCTGCGGGCCGGTCACATCGCGCACGGAGGCCAGCGTGCCCATCGGAACCAGCGCGCCGGTCGAGGAGCGCACCTTGATCTGCGAGATGTCCTGGATCGAGGTGCGGAAGGCGGCGTCGCCCTGCAGGCGCACCTGGTAGATCCGGCCCAGGGTGTTGAAGTCGTTGACGTAGGTGCCGCCGAGATCGGCCTGGACCGACGAGAACACGTTGGCCAGCGGCACGTTCAGCATGCGCGCGATGGTGCGGTCGATGTCGAGGAAGAGCTGCGGCGTCGAGTTGTCGAACGTCGTGAAGACGCGCTGGACATCGGCGCTCTGGTTGGCCTGACCGATCACCTCGCCGGCCGCCGCCATCAGCGGGCCGATATCCGAGGATTGGCGGCTCTCGATCTGCATTTTGAAGCCGCCGCCATTGCCGAGGCCGCGGACGGGCGGCGGCGGAATGACGATCACCCGCGCCTCCTGGATGTCCGCGGTGGCCTTGAGCACCTCGCCGGTGATCACCCCGGCACTGCGCCCCTGCCCGGCGCGTTCCTTGGCCCCCGTTAGGGTGAGGAACATCACGCCGGCATTGGTGGTGTTGGTGAAGGTCGCCCCGTCGAAGCCCGCGATGATCACCGCGTTGGCGACGCCGGGCACCGTCCTGGCCTGCTTGGCGGCCCGCAGGATCACCTCCGTGGTGCGGTCAAGGGAGGCGCCGGAGGGGAGCTGCACGACGCCGATCAGGTAGCCCTGGTCCTGGTCCGGGATGAAGCCCGTGGGCGTGGTCTGCGCGAGGTGCAGGGTGCCGGCGATCACGGCGGCATAGACCAGCAGCATCACGCCGATGCCGACGATCCCGCCGGTGAGGACGCGAATGGCCCGGCCGTAGGCGTTCGACGTGGCATCGAAGGCGCGGTTGAAGCCGTTGGCCAGCCAGGCCACGAACCGCGTCAGGAAGAACTTCGGCTCCTTGCGGGCGTGGTGCGGCACGAGCAGCAGCTTGCAGAGCGCCGGCGACAGGGTCAGCGAATTGAAGGCCGAGATCAGCGTCGAGGCCGCGATGGTCAGCGCGAACTGCTTGTAGAACTGGCCCGAGATGCCCGGGATGAACGCGGTCGGCACGAACACCGCGGCGAGCACCAGCGCGATGGCGATGACCGCGCCGCCGACCTCGTCCATGGTCTTGTGGGCGGCGTCGCCGGGGGAGAGCCCCTCGGCCATGTTGCGCTCGACGTTCTCCACCACCACGATGGCGTCGTCGACCACGATGCCGATGGCCAGCACCAGCCCGAACAGGGTCAGGTTGTTGAGTGAGAAGCCGAAGGCCGCCATCGCCGCGAAGGTACCGATCAGCGACACCGGAATCGCGATCACCGGGATCAGGGCGGTCCGCCAGCTCTGGAGGAACACCAGCACCACGATGACGACCAGGCCCACCGCCTCGAACAGGGTCTTGTAGACCTCCTGGATCGACTCCTCGATGAACTCGGTCGGGTTGTAGGCGATCCGGTACTCGACGTCCGGCGGGAAGTTCTTCTTGACCGTCTCCATCACCTTCTTGACCGAGGTCGCCGCGTCGAGCGCGTTCGTGCCCGGCCGCTGGAAGGCGCCGATGCCCACCGCCGGCGTGTCGTTGAGGTAGGAGTTGGTCGTGTAGTCCTTCTGGCCCATCTCGACGCGGGCGATGTCCTTCACCCGGACGAGGCGCCCGTCCTGCGCCTTGATGATCACCTCTGCGAACTGCTCGGGCGTCTTGAACCGCGCCTGCGACTGCACGACGAGCTGGAACGCCTCGCTGGGTGCCGCCGGGGGGCCGTTGAGCTGGCCGGCCGCCACCTGGACGTTCTGCTCCTGCAGCGCCGTGGTGACGTCGGTCACCGACAGGCCGTAGGCGGCGAGCTTGTTGGGATCGACCCAGATCCGCTCGGCGTATTCGTTACCGCCGAAGATCGTGATGTCGCCGACGCCGTCGAGGCGCAGCAGCTCGTCGCGGATGTTCAGGTAGATGTAGTTGGCGAGGTAGTTCTGGTCGTAGGTCTTGTTGGGCGAGAGCAGGTGCACGACCAGCATCAGGTCGGGCGAGGCCTTGCGCACGGTGACGCCGAGGTTGCGCACGTCCGGCGGCAGGCGCGGCTGGGCGACCGAAAGGCGGTTCTGCACCAGCACGTTGGCGATATCGAGGTTGGTGCCGACCTTGAAGGTCACGGTCAGCAGCATGTTGCCGTCGTTGGTCGACAACGACGTCATGTACAGCATGTTGTCGACGCCGTTGACCTCCTGCTCGATCGGCGTCGCGATCGTGGCGGCGACGGTCTCGGCGTTGGCGCCCGGATAGGAGGCGCGCACGGTCACGGTCGGCGGCACGATCTCGGGGTACTGCGAGACCGGCAGGGTCTCGTAGGCCACGAAGCCGAGGATTAGGAAGACGATCGACGTGACCGACGCGAAGATCGGCCTGTCGACGAAGAAGTGGGCGAAACGCATCGGTCAAACCTCTGAGGCCCGCCGGTCACCCGGCCGGGGCCCTGCGTCATCGGTGCGGCGCGCGCCGTGCGGCGCGCTCGTAGGCAGTCGCGGCGAGCCCGTCGGGCTCACGTCTTGCTCGGGGGCAGCTCGACGGTCTCGGGGGTCACCTTCGCGCCGGGCCGGACCCGGGCGATGCCGTTGACCACCACCGTCTCGTCGCCCTTCAGCCCGGACTGAATCACCCGGTAGCCGTCGACCTTCGGCCCGAGCACCACGTCCTTCTGCTGGATGACGTTGTCGGCGCCGACCAGATAGACGATCCGCTTGTCCTGGTTGGCGGCCACCGCCTCGTCGGGAATCATCACCCCCTGGAACGGCTTGGTGGCGGGCATCGACACGATGCCGAACAGGCCGGGCTTGATGAACAGGTCGCCGTTCGGCACCGTGGCCCGCAGCAGGATCGTGCCGGTGGCGGTGTCGACCCGGTTGTCCACGAAGTCGAGGGTGCCCTTGCGGGTCGGTTTCGCCTCGCCCGACAGCGAGATCAGGATCGGCACGCCCTTGCCCTGCTGGGTCTGGCCCATGCCGATGCCGAGGCTGGTCTGATATTTCAGGAACGCCTTCTCATCGACCGTGAAGCTGAAATAGATCGGATCGAGCGACACGATCGTCGTCAGCATCGTCTGGTCGGCGCTGACGATGTTCCCCTCCGTGACCAGCCGCCGGCTGATCCGGCCGTTGATCGGCGCCTTCACCTCGCTGAAATCGAAGTTGAGCTGAGCGTTGTTCAGCGCGGCCTGGGCGCTGTCGACATCCGCCTGGGCGGTCTGCGAGGCCTGCCGGCGCTGGTCGGTCACCTGCTCGGAGATGTTTCCGCTCTTCGAAAGGGTCTGCGCGCGCTCCAGGTCGGTCTGCGAGAACGACTGGCGCGCCTTGGCCGAAGTCAGCGCCGCCTGAGCCTGCTCCAGTGCGGCCTTGTAGGGCCGCCGGTCGATGACGAACAGGACGTCGCCCTTCTTCACCGTCTGGCCGTCGGTGAAGTTGATCTTCTCCAGGTACCCGGTGACCCGCGCGCGGACTTCGACGTACTCGATCGGGTCGAAGCGGCCGGTATATTGGTCCTGCTCGACGATCTGACGCACCACCGGCTTCGCCACGGTGACCTTCGGCGGTGGACCGCCCGGGGCCTGGGCGTGCGCGGGCGTCGCGAGCGGACCTGCGGCGAGGCCGGCGGCCAGTCCTGAGAGAACGGTGAGGAGGCTGGTAAGCCGGCTGCGCATCGGGTCCTGCTGTCCATTGGCCGACCGAGGGTCGCGCCGAGCTTGACGATAGTTCCGCCGCAGACGCGCCGTAACCCGCGGGCAACGATGTTGCTTGTGCGCGAGCGCACATGACAGCGGCGCAGTCCGGATTGATCCGGCCGCTACGCGATCGTTTCCCCCGCCCCGTACCAGTCCTTGAAGCCACCCTTGTAGTGGCGGGTGATGTCGAGACCGGCATTCTGCGCCGCGATCAGCGCGTGGACCGAACGCACCCCGGAGGCGCAGGAGAAGACGGGCTGCCGCCCGTCCTCGGCGACGAGGGCAGCCACGGCCTCCGGATCGAATTCGGAGAGCGGATGCGAGACGGCGCCGGGAATATGTCCAGCGCTGTATTCGTGCGGTTCGCGTACATCGATGATCAGCATCGTGCCGTCATCGAGCCCGCGCTTGACCGTATCACGATCGAGGTCGACCACCTGCATCGGCAGGATCTCCGTTCCACCCGAGATTGTTCGGCCGACAGGCTGCATCCGCCTCGCAGACCGACGCTTTTCCTTATTGATCGGGCCGGGGCGGCGCAACTCGGGCCATGGTCAGAGCGCCGCCAGGGTCGGTCCGACCGCGTCGAAATGGGCCGTCCAGTCCGGCGGCACGTAGGCGTCGAGTCGGGCGGCCAGGTCCCGCCGCAGCGGCGACGCCGGAGCGGCCAGCGCCTCGATCGCCGCGAGCCAGCCCGGACCGTCGAGGGGATCGCGGAACAGGGCGAAGCCGTCGGCGATCTCCCGATGGACGGGGATGTCGGAGGCCACCACCGGCAGCCCGGAGGCCGCGGCCTCGACCAGCGGGATCCCGTAGCCCTCCGTGAACGACGGCATTAGCAGCGCGGTGCAGCTGCGCATCAGCGCCGCCAGGCCGTGGGTGGACAGCCCCGTGGCCTCTATCACGTGGGCGCGCACGCCGGGGCACCGCTCCAGCATGTCGATGGCGCTCTCGGCCTCCCAGCCGCGGCGCCCGACCACGACGAGGCGCGGCACGGCGGCGCCGTGGCGCTCGGCCAGGAGCCGCCAGATCTGGAACAGCAGCAGGTGGTTCTTGCGCGACTCGATCGTGCCGCACACCAGGAAGGTCGGCCGGTCGGGCCGGAACCGCGGCCCCGCGCGCCCGAAGGCGGCCTCGACGCCGAGATGGCCCACCGCCACCGGCGGCCGGCCGAAGCCTTCGGCGGCCAGGTGTTCGAGGGTGCGCCAGCCGGTATCGTCCGAGTTCACCAGGATCGCGGCGGCATGCCGCCCGATGGTGCGCAGGCGCGCCCTGTGGCGCTCGGCCTCGCCGGCGCGGCCGTATTCGGGATGGGTGATCGGGATGAGGTCGTGGACGAAGAAGGCGGCGCGTACGTCCCGGCGCGTGTAGAGCCAGTCGAAGCGCCGGGGATCGTCGAGGCGCAGGTGCGAGGTGTGGAGATAGAGCGTGTCGCGGGGGAGCGCGGCCACCGGACGGCCGCGCAGCACGATATCGGCCGCCGTCCGGGCCTGGATCCGGCGCCGCGCATGGGTGCCGGTCCGCCGACCCGAGGCCTCAGACGCCGCGTCGAGCCCGGCTGCGCCGCAGCGCGAAGCCAAGCGGTGGTAGATCGGATCCGCCTGCGCCTCCCGGTCCTCGACCCAGCCGGCCGCCACGGCCTCGACGATGGCGAGGGACCGGTCGCGGTCGAGGACCCGCGGCCCGAACGCCGTGGAGACGACGCCGAAGCCGGTTCGGTCACGACCGAGAAAAGCGCGGGCGTAGGCGAGATCGACGCGATCGATTCCCGAGGGGCTGGCGTGGCGCAGGCGCGTGACGAGGCGCGTGAGATCGAAGGCGATCGGTCGGTCGGTCATGATCCTCGGGCGAAACCGGGGGCAGGCGCTCCCCGTAGCGGCCGAAGACGGCGAGCGCCAGCGCGTCCGGCCCGGAGCAGCGGTTCGAAGGGGTTGCACCGGCGGGGCACGAAGGCTATGAGCCCGGAGCCCTTGGGGCATCGGAGTGTAGCGCAGCCCGGTAGCGCACCTGTCTGGGGGACAGGGGGTCGTCGGTTCAAGTCCGGCCACTCCGACCAAAATACCCTATTATTTGCAGTGCTTTATGCGAGGCGGCCGATAGGTCGCCTTTCGCATTTTCGCGCTCTGGGGTTCAGCTGGGGTGCGGATTTTTCGTTGGGGACCGCCGGGGTTCGGAACCCCAAACGCACCCCAGGCGGCCGAGATCAGCTCATCGACAACCGGTCAGCATAACGCAGCGGGCGTCAGCTTGCCTTCGACCACAGCAGGATGCCAGCAGCAGCCAGCAGGAGCCACGCGGACACCCGGGCGATACCGGCCGCCGGCTCTTGCTCCTTATCGCGATCGTAGGCAGCCTCAGCCAGGATCGCGGAGCACAGCGCGGTCTCAAGGCTCAGGACGGCAGCCAACCACGGCGACATGCTCGATCCTCATCGAATACAGCCCCCCGGCAAGCAAGAGGAAAGCCCCGCCCGTAGGCCAAAGTGTGGCTCGCTTGATCACTGGCAGGCGCTTGATCGCATCGCATGAAACGTTGCGGAATCATCACGGGCAGCTCGATTGCACGACCTTCAGAGGGAGGACGGGCCCTTACCCAATGCGGCCGGGATGAAACTGCAGCATAAAGCGTGGCCATGGATTCACCGCTTCAGTGCCTATCGCGTTTCCGCGCTGTTTTCGGCGCGGGCGCACTCTTCGCTGCCTACGGCACCGCGGCCGCAAGTGCTGCGGATCTCGGCGCTGTGATGCCGCGCCCGATACCAACCTTTGCACAGGTCGATCCTACCACGTGGATCGTGACGCTCAGTGGCTCGCTTCAGGTCGTGCCGCGGTATCCCGGGTCGAGCGACTACACCGCGGTTGGCTACCCATCGATCGACATCCGCCGGGTCGGCGAGCCGCGGCGGTTCTCGGCACCCGATGATGGGTTCAGCCTTTCCCTCTACGATGATCCGATGTTCCGGATCGGTCCAACCGTCCGCGTCGTACCGGGTCGCTACTACGGTGATGACCGCGCTCACCTGCTCGGCATCCGCGATGCACGCTTTGCGCTCGAGCCCGGCGTGTTCGCGGAGTTCTACCCGGTTTCCTTCATCCGGACGCGCGTCGAGGCTCAGCAGGGCGTCTACGGCCATCACGGCACAGTCGGCTCGGTGGCGGCCGACTACCTGATCCCAACGGATAAGCTCCTGTTCTCGATCGGGCCGCGCTTCAACATAGGTGATGCCAGCTTCGCTCGAAAGTACTTTGGCGTGTCGCCCACTGAGGCGGCGATCAACGGGCGGGTTACCGCGTACGATCCGCGCAGCTTCTATTCGGCGGGCGTGCTCGGTGCCGTAACCTACACACCGAACGAGACCTGGGCCTACACAGCCTATGCCGGCTATACCCGCATCCTAGGCGCCTCCGCTGACAGCCCGTTGGTACGGCGTCCCTTCGGCAGTCCCGATCAATTCCTGTTTGGCGTCAAAATCGACTTCTCGTTCACTACCCCAGCCCTGCTCTGATCCGCTTCTTTGCGCGCGCATCGATAGCGCCGGCTCGCGGATGAGTACGACGCCGCGCAGGAGCGGGGCGAGGTGGCCACACAGTCGCGGCACGGCGGCAGTGTTCCAGCCGGGAACACTGCCCCGGCCACCGCCGCCGACCTCGGTCTGACCCGCAAGCAGGTGCACGAGGCCCGGCAGCTGCGCGACGCTGAGGTGGCCGACCCGGGCGAGATCCGTCGTACGCTCAAGCTTTTGCGCAGCAGTTGTGGAGTAATGGTCTGGTGGCCTTGCGCGCGAAAACTGATTCTGTTTCGTTCGTCTCTTCATTCAGGAGGGAAGCTATGGTCACCGGCAAAAAGGCAGCATCTGACGCCAGCAAAGAACTCAGCAGCAAAAGCTCTACGAAGAAGGAAAAGGAGGTCGCCGCGTCCGACCTGTCTCAGGCCAAGAAGAAGAAAAAGTGACCTCGAATTTGGTTGAGACCGAAGACGTTCGAGCCCCGGACCGCTGAGCGGCCGGGGCTCTTTTGTTCATTCAGCGGTGCGGGAGAGGCCGGCGGTTCGGAGATCCTCGTCCGTCATCTTAAATGTGCCGGTACCGTACGCCTCCTCATAGGCTGCGAGGCGACGGCTCAACGTCGCCATCGCCTACCGGACGCGCTTGAGCCTCCAGGCATGCAGCAAGAGGCCGAGCGGGCTCCGGCTGATCGCGCGGCGCTTCTCATCGCGAATGGCGCCGGGCGATAGCTTTGGGGGCAGGCTCATTGCTCGCCAGCCTTCCAGTCGCATCCGACCGCGCTCAGGACGAGCGCGGCGCGGTGCTGCGCATCTGCGCCGGAAGTCCGCCAAGCCTGTGGGCCGCCGGTGCCAGGCTTGAGATCGTGAAAGTACGCGCCCGCGTTGGACATCGGCACGAACTTCGAGAAAGTCCCGGGCTCCTCGAGCGGCCAGGTCACCGCGTGGAGGTAGCGCCGCTCAAAATAGAGGAAGGCGCTGTAGCTCTCCAGCAGCTCGCGGCTGATGGGCTCGGCCACCGCAGTGGGCCGGCCGGTGAGGATCACGCCGCCGCCGATCAGCGGGAGCGTGGTGAGGCCGCGGAGGATCCCGCGGCGGGATGTAGGGTTGGACATCAGGCGCGCCCTCCCTGGTTATGCACAGGGACATGCCGCCAGATTTCACCCCGGACGATCTGGCGAATGGTGCTGCTGTCGAGACCGAATTGCCGCCCAAGCACGCTGCTTGATATGCCTGCCGATGCTCGCGCCCTGATCGTAGCAACAGCTGTTTCCGTGATCTTCGCCGCGCCGTGCGCCTCCCCGCATACTCGATGATGGCTGCTAATGGCCTTGCGGCCCTTCGCAATCATGTCGGCTGTGTTATCGGCGGCAGATCTTAAAAAGAGGTGGTCGGGATTGACGCAACTCGGGTTGTCGCATCGATGACAGACCAGCGACCCAACAGGATCAATTTGGGTCGCAATCTGAAACGACACGCGGTGGGCGTAAGCAGTGTCGTTATTCTTCGTACCCCTATGCAGAACGCCATATCCGCCGTTCTGTGTTTTGCCTGTCCATAACCAACAGGCAGTCGATCCGGCCGATTTATCAACCTTCAGCCAAGAACGCCGCTTGAGATCAAGTGTCACCTCGATCTTTCGGGTCGGTATCTCAGATGTCATCGTAGTCAGTCTCTGTGAGAACCGGCTTCTCACGGCCGGCCACTATCCAAATCTGGACAGTGGATGCCCACGGTCAGCGTGGGCGCCAGGAGTGTGAGAACACGCCACAGAGAACGTGCGCCACGGCCTTCACCCGAAGGCTCTTGTATGACCCGTCGAGATCGCTCTTGACGGTGCCGTGGCACTCCCGGCATAGTTTCACCGGTCGCGTCGCACACCTAAGTGCGACACGTTCATACAGCGGGATCGAAGCCCTGCAAGGCTGTGATTTCCGCTCTGTGGCTGAACCGCCAACCCCTGCAAGGGTCCGGTTCGGGAGGTCTCACGCTCCACAAAACAGGTTGTACGCAAAACCCGCCGGGCGCAAGCCGGGGCGGGTTTTCTGCTTCTTGGCCGAGAGATCGTTAAGCCGGCCGCCGTAGCCCTGGGGCTCCTAAATGAGCGCGGGTGCCATGCCGAGACTGAGCCATATGATCGTCGACGGGACGGCCATCGTCCTGATCGGGGTCGGTCTGACCGCGGTGTTCATTGGGCATGAGCGCCCCCGGACAACCCCGGTTGAGCAGGTCGTTCAGGCCGGACCGGTTTGGACAGACCCTGACACCACCGGCTCGATTATGCTGAAGGCCGAGTCGGCCGCGGCCCTCGAGGCTGCGGCGAAAGTCGATGAGGCCGAGCGGGTACCGGCTATAGGCCCGAGGGTCTGGAGCGATCCGCCCCAAAGGTGATCGGATCCTGTGAAGTTCAAGAATCCCGTGCCTGGCAAGGCGGCGGGGTTTTTGCGTTTCAGGGCCCTATGGCCGCACCGCCCATCCGGCCTCCTTTACCCGCCGATAACCCTATCGCTCAATTATGCCGGCACAGGCCTATCGGTGAGGGGCGAACGGATGAGCATGCAAGCCCAGATTGATGCGGTGAGCGAGCTGGCTCAGAGCCACGGGCCGACTATCATCGCCCAAGGCGCCGCCATCCGTTTCCTCAGCAATATGATGAGGACCGTGCTCGGGGACGATTTTGATACCGAGGCGCAGAACATCATATCGATGTACGAAGATGCCCTCGCCAATGGGCCGCTGAAGGCCGCGACGATGGACGAGCTGAAAAGCCTCCTGACCAACGAATAGGGGCATCCCGCCAAGCTGGCGGCGCGCTCGTGGCGCCGCCGCATCAGAGCGCCTTTGCACCTGGGATTGAGCCTACAGGGAACACGATCAGGGCCTGATGGCTTTTCCCGCCTCTGTCCTGCCGTATCTGCAGGGCTCGGTTACCCCGGACCCGGTTTCGCCTTGCGGAGGGCGAAACCACATGACAACCTCGTACGGTAAGGGAGGGGCACATGGCAGCGAACGGTCATCGGACCCCACCGCGGAACTCACCGATCCCAGGTCGCATCACCAGCGGTCAGGCAAATCCGCCACCTCGGAATCCGCCAAGCCCACCATCGCACATGACGCTGGCCCGCGTTGAGCGCGCCATGGAACGAGCGAGCAACGCAACAGGGGCGTTCAAGCCGGCCGCTCCGAAGCGCTGATGCCCGAGAACGATCGCGAGGTTTTCGAGAAGCTTACCGGAGCAGACGACAGCCCGGCGCCTATCGACTTCATCACGTACGCGCTTTTCGCCTTCGAGCGCCGCGAGTGGATCGGGCACTTCGAGCAGCGCCACGGTCATCCGCCATCGGACGCTGAGATCGATGGCTGGATCAGCAACTTCACGGACTCGCAGTTCCAGGGCCTCCGGGCGAGCGCCGGCAGCTTCTTCGATGCTGCCGCGCGTGCCTACCTCGCCGACGAAATCGAGCAGGGGAAAAAAGCTGTCCTTGAGACCGCGATCGTGAGTGCGGTGAAAGAGGCCGGATCGTTCAAGAAGCAGTTCGGCATCGCGTTGCTCACCGCGATCCTGGCGCCGCTGCTCATCGGCGCTGTCATCGCTTCGGCCCTGGTGTTCAGTGACCGCGTTCCCTCTTTCCGCGACATCGCGGCGGCGTATGCCGCGCGTGACGTTCACGGAAAATCTCCGGGTCCAGCACCGCAGACGAACAGCGCTCCCGTTCAGTAGGCCCGCGACCGCTCGACGCACTGTCGGACTGGTACCAGCTCACCTATCCCCGCGAGGCCTCCGCGATCGAGGAGCAGGTGCGGGCGGAGGGCTGATCGAGCCGTGCCGGCAAATGTGGGAGATACCCACATTTGCACGCCGGCCAGGTTATCGCCACACCGCTCGGCGAAACGCCCCCTGCCAAAGGCTGTGCGGGCAAACTGAGAAACGCCGGGCTTGTGACCAATGCCGGTTTTCCCGGCATTGGCAGTCTGCGCGCCACTCAGTTCTTCGCCTTACCCTGTGTTTGCTATTTTAGAGCGCCATTGATGGCAGAGATAAGTTTCGACCACCCCTGCCTTTCACTCTCGTCCAACTCCGTCGCGGTATGATCTCGCGTCCAGCGTATATACGCTTTCGCAAGATTGTATTTCGAAAAATTTGCCTTATCTTTGCGCTCCAGCAAATCGACTAAAGGTTTGTCTGGCGAGGCCGCAACTTCCGTTTCAACATCGATACCAAGCGCCGACTTGGCAACTTTGACCAACGTTACTCGGAGCAAATCTTCAATCTCCGCTTTTTGAATTTTAGGTTCGGTGTAATCGGCGGTTCGCAGAATGCGCTTTGCGCCTAGCTTATGGACAAGGACCTCCTGCTTGGCAGCCTGATCTCCGGCGTTATCGCTATCGAGCAGAGCCGCCACTTTAAGGTTATGTGCCGTCAATATGGTCGCAAAGTACATAACCTTCCCGGCAGTATTCGAAGGGATTAAGGCAATCCTATCATTCAGAACTGCTTCGCCACTTTGAGCGAGCAGAGCTGCTGTTGCCTCGACGTACCAGTAATCTGTTAAGCCTTCGCATATTAAATTACGCTGCTGTGCAAAAAGGCTTTGCGCGAGATCATAACCCAACGCCTCTTGGAGCGGCAGCAAGGCAGCAGGATCGCTAGACGTTATCGACGTGTGGACTTTCGTACCCACTTCTCGGTCCGTCATCTCTACAACGCGCACTAAGTCCAGCTCATCAGGGCCAACCATAAATGGCGAATGCGTGGTGTAAATAGTTTGATTATGAGCTGCTAGCTTCGTTACCGTATTTCGAAATTCGCGCTGTTTAAGCGCATGGAGGCTCACACCAGGCTCATCAAGCAACAAGATAGCGTTCTGATGCTTATTGCCCGCCTCAGAGAAAAATACTACAAAAAATGAAACCAGCCACTGGAATCCCTCAGATCTCTGATCCAGCTCGACTTCTACGCCAACACTATCTTCTACAACGACTTTCAGATATTGACCGTCGGCCACTAGCCGCAGTTTGCTCGCCTCTTGCTTTTTTTCGTCCGGGTTCCAAACATCTCTAATTTCTCTTGATAATTTGATACTTGCAGCATTTAGCTGGTAATTTCTGTTGTCCAGTTGCTCCCGAAAAGCATCAAGTGCTTCAGCGTTGCCAGCAGTTGGATCTGCGACACGACCGAGTTCCGATAATTCGTCAGCCGCGAAACCAAGAAGTTTTGAAGGCAGGAATTCCCGCAATCGTAAAGCTCATCATCCATCATGCCAGTGCTCAGTCGCTGGGCAAGCTGACCAAGATGTATGTTGGGCTTTACCCGGAATATATTATTGAATAGAACAAACTTGGGCAACCGTTTTTCGAGGGTATTGAGTGCCTCTAGGTACTCGGCCCAGCCCCTTATTCGGTTGTCAATCTGATCTCGACGATCGATTTCCCTGGAATTGTCCTCGTCGATGTCTGGAATGACCTCTTCAAGCCAACTTCTAAGTGGCGCTGCTGTCTTAGGATTGAGCGCAGTATAATCCTTCCATGTGGAGGTGATACTCGCCAATTTTGCTGAATGTTTTTTGCCTACTGCTTCAGGCGCTTCTCTGTCGACGTGTGCAGCTAAGCGGAGCAAATCGGACTTGATATCTTTATAATATATGAAATTTGGTGCATTAGATAATCCATGCGTGACATGATTATCTAAATATCTATTATATGAATAAAGCACATCGGTGGATCTCAAGAACGGGGGGATTAGAGCTTTGTCCTCTTCGTCAAGAGAGAACCAGCCTGTTGAAACCAGAACGGATGCCGGGTTTGTATTTCCCTTAGCTATATCATTGTATAAAGCGCGGGGGTAGTCACGGATAGGGTTGAATGGTTTCACCCCTTCTGGGGGAGAGATCTTCTGTAGTGCTTGTAGGATTGCAGTTTTACCAGCCTCGTTTGGTCCTACCAAAATGGTTTTCAGGTTTTCGATCGCGAATACACCGGTATCTCTGATGCTGCGATAATTTTGCACTTGCGCTTTAACTAGGCGCATAAGCTTATCCCCTTGGCGTCCATCCCGACCTAGATTCGTACCATGGTCGTAGCCCTGGACCGGGCTTGCAGCCTGTAGTGGTAAGCGATGTGCACAAGCTTTTCGTCACAGGCCGATCTCGCTCTTGCAGTAATGCTAGGCCTTAGCTCGGGATAACCGCCACCCGGCCTTCCGCCGGCATACCCGCAGGCCGATTGCGGCCAGCTTCGGTCGGAAAGCCTCCAGGGCGGCCCGTAGCGCTGCCTCATCGTCCCATCGCCCAGCGGCCAGGAGGGACGGCACGGGATGCCGTCCCTTGCCCGCGAGGACCTCGCAGGTGCGCAGGAGGGCACCGCCACAGCCAACGCCGCCGAGCGGCCCGATCAGGAGCATAGCGGCCCTGTCGACAGCCGCATGACGACCAGCTGGCGGCTTCAAGCCCAGGCGCACCTCCGAGCGGATCCGGTCGACCTCGGCAGCCAGCCGGGCGGCCTCGACTTCCTTAGCCAAGGCGCGCTCGTGCGCGCGCTTGGCGCGGATCACGGCGGCATGGGCCCGGTCCCTGGCGGCATACTCGGCCCGGCGGGCGGCGGCCTCTGGGGACAGGTTGACGGAACGGGTCACGTACCGGCCGTCTTAGACGTGATCCCGCGACTGTCCGTGCCGGCGTTCCCGCTCGGTTGCTTCAGTTCGAGCGTTGTGACGTAGCCCGCCGATCGCGTAAGCTTGTGCTCGGCCGAGCTGACCCGGTACGTGCCGTCGATACCGACGCGCCAGCCAGACACCTCGCACGGGCACTCGGCTTGCGCGGTCGGATCGCCGACGATCTGCACCGAGCCGCCGCCGCGGCTCCGGTCCGCCTCAGTGTTGTTCGATGACGCACGGCGCTTGGCCGTGTCCGCGTCAGACGCGTTAAACCGGTGCTGGTGCGTGACCGTCCCGGGCTTCTGCCGCTCCTCATGATCCACGGTCACGTATTTCGCGGCCTTCGGATCGTAGTAGCGAGCTTGGAATTTCTGCCAGTCGTCGGCATCCTCGTTCGGCGAGAGGTTGCCGCTGATGAGGTTGCCCCCATCCCCGGGGGAGACGGTGATGGTCGGCAGGTTCTGCCCACTGATCGACAAGCCGGCCGAGCGCTGGGCGAACACGGCCTGGTTGCCCCGCACCTTGAACGTCGCACCGATCTCCTGGGCGATCCGGGAGCCCCACGAGAGGAAGCTCTCGCCCTGCATCGCCCAATAGTCGCGGGAGTGGTCCACCCCCGGGGCGACGCTCACGGTGAGCCCGGCATCGGTGCCCCATTTCTTGGCGACATCGGATAGCTTGCCGGTATCGTGGTGCTTCTCCCGGCGCTCCTTGGGCGCGCCCTTCTCGTCCGCCGATTTGGCGCTGATCGTGAGCATGAGGCCGCCGCCGCGGCTGATGACGGAAGTCACCTTGTCCACCTTGCCCGAGAACTGAGTGTACCGCCCTTTGTCCTCCCAGCCGATGCCGGCTTCGATCGGCGTGTTGGTCGGGGGCAGTTCGATCTGGCCGCCGGCGTCATCGAGCTCGATCTCAAGGGTGTCGCTCTTGCCGCCGTCGCTGTCCCGGATCGCGATCGAGGTCAGGATCGGATTGAGCTTCGAGCCGAGGTCGTTGCCGTTCGCCAAGACGTAGAACGTCGCGCGCATGTCCGTCTCCCGATTCAGGCGGTCGTGTAGTCGCCGGCGCCGATCCAGCCGGGATTGGCGCCCCGGCGCGGGGCCTGGACGCTCGCGATTCGCGACCTGGCGCCTGCCGCCGCCGGCCCGATAGCGCCGAGGGCATTGGCAAGCTGCTGCACAAGCCCGATCGCTTCCGAGATCGAGGACGTATCGACCGTGGGCCGGGCCGAGGCGCTCCCGAGCTCGGAGAACTTCTCCTTCGCGGCGTCGACCTTCGGTGTGACACCCTCGATCTGGGTGGTGTCGACCTTCGGGGTGAACGAGGGCGTGGACGCCGACCCGCCCATGGAGGGCGGTACCGGCAGATCCATTTTGGTCGGATCCCGGCCGCCCGCGCGGGTGCTGCCGAAAACTGTCTCGCTCCACGTCCTGGGACGGCTCGTGCTGAAGGTACCGGCTCGGGCCCCAAGGCCGCTACCGACATCCACACCACCGCCGGGGCCCCAGTCGGCGGGGTAGGAGCGGAGGTCGTTCTCCGGCCGGCGCCGGGCCCGGCCGTACCCATTCATCCTGTTGTTGTTCTCGGGCGTCAGGTAGTCGATCGCCGCGACGCCCGCGCCGATGGCGATGATGCCGAGCCCCGCCCCGCCCAGGAAGCCCGCGGCCCCGAGCTTGCCGATTCGGCCCAGTCCCTTGCCGCCGGCCGCGGCACCGGCAGCGTTGGCCGCGCCGTCCACCGCCCCCGCCGCGCCCAGGCGTGCGGCCGCGGCCGTCAAGGCCTCGGCCGCCCCGGTCAGCGACGTTGCCGAGCCCTTCAGGCCGAAGCCGTCCGCCAGGAGCCCCAGGCTCTTCACGCCCACCACGGCCGACCCGACGACGCCCAGCGCCACCGCCGCCTGGTGGGCAGTCGGCGGCAACTCGGCGAAGGCTTGGATCGTGGATGCCAGCGCGCTGGTGACACCCGTCAGCGCGCCGCCCTGGCCACCGTTGTCGAGGCTGCGCGGGAGCGCAGTCTCCACGCTGACGATCGCTCCCGAGAGCCGCTTCTTGGCGCCGGCGAACCCGCCCATGCGGGTATCGCCGACATCCTGCGCGAAGCCGTCCGGGGTGTGCTTCAGCGTCTCGCGCGCCTCGCGGAACTGCTGCTTCTTCCTGGCAAGCGCCATGACCTGGCCGGCGCGCTTGTCGCCGAACGCCATGGTAGCCTGACCGGTGGTCGGATCGGCATCGAGGATGGCATCCCACAGTCCCTCGACGTCGACACTCTGGACCATCGCCTTCCACAAACCGCCGAACACCTTGGCGACCTTGGCGGAGTCCTGGGCCTTCATCTTGCCCTTATTCTTGCCCTTGCCGACCTTCTCGAAGTTCTGGCTGACGATCTCGGAAGCGTGCTTCGTGAACTCTGCCTGATCCCCGAAGATTTCGGGATCATCCATGATCGCGTCGAAGCGCGCCTGTTGCGACTTCGACAATGCCTTACCGAAGTTGCGCTTCATCGTCATGCCGGGGGCCGCATGTCGTACCGCCTGCGGCATGGTCGTGAACTTCGAGAAGTCGATCCCCATGGCATCGTAAGCGGTGAGCGTCTTCGATGTCGGGGTGACGAGCCGCGAGGAGATGGAGCGCACCGCCGTGCCGGCCTCTGCCCCGGCAAAGCCCGCGCGCCGCAGCTGCCCGAACGCCGCGAGCATCGTCTCGTTCGACAGGCCGGCGCTCGATCCGGTCGGCGCGCCGAACTTGAAAGCGTCCTTCAGGTCGTCGGCGTCCAGACCGCCGAGCTTGGCCCCCTTCACCGCCAGGTCCACCTGCCGCCGCATGGTCTTGCCGGCGGTCTCCGCGTCGTCCACGTTCTGGTTCGTGGTGAACACCACCCCTTCCATGGTCTTGGCGGCATCGCCGAGCGTGGTGTTCATCGCCTGAGCGAACGCCACGATCTGCTCGATCATCGGCTCGACCAGTTCCTTCTTCACCCCGCGCTGGGCGAGGTCGAGCTGGGCGTGCGCCACATCGAGGTCGGAGAAGCCGGTCACGCCGCCGAGGTGGAGCGCCTGCTTGTAGCGGGACCGGCTCTCATCTTGGTTGAGCCCCGCCACGGCACGCTGGTAGCGCATCAGGTCATCCATTTCGGCGTACGCGTGCAACGAGGCGCCGCCGAAGTGCTCGGCCCGGTGCACGGCGCTCAAGCCCACGAGGCCGGCCGCGCCCTTCCAAGCATCCCGCCGGGCCTGACGCCGCTCGGCCATCGCCAGGGCGGCCGCTTCGGCCTCCTGGGCCCTGGCTGTGGCGGACGCGCGCCCCGGGGCACTCAAGCCCTCGGTCAGCCGCCGGCCGACCTCGATCCGGTCGAGCTGCGCCCGGCCGGATCCGCCCATACCGCCGACGAGGTCGCGGTGCGCTGCGCTGACCTTGTGGGATGCCGCGCCGGCTTGGTTGAAGAGGGCGATCTGCTGGCGCAGGGCGGCGTTCGCACCCTCCGTGGCCGAGGCGAGCTGGCGCTCGGCCCCGGCGATATTCAAACCGCGGCCGGCACGCTCGATGCCGCCGGCGAGCAGATCGTTCCGGCTCGCGCGCAGGGCACGCCCCTGATCGATGAACGCATCCCGTGCCGCCGCCTGGCGCTTCAGCGACGCGGCGTACGCCTTCTCGGCCGAGCGGATCGCCTTCGGATCGGCACCGGTCTGCGCCCGGGTCAGCGCCTCTGCGGTGGCCGTCGCATCGGCCCGTGTCCGGCGCATCGAGGCGCCGAGATCCCTCAGCGCTCGACTGCCGGCCTTGAAGCTGTCGAGCTTGGCACCTTGCCTGCGAGTTCGTCCAGGCTCTTGGTCAGCTGCGCGACCTGGGGGTTCGCTGCCGCGAGCCGCTTCAGGTCCGCGCCCGAGGCTCCGAGCCGCTTCAGCGCGTCGGCGTCGGCCTTCGCCTTGGCGGCAAGGCCGTCGTCCTGCAGCTTCAGGGTGAGGGTGCTGACAAGGTTGCTCATCCGCGCCTCTCCGCAATCGCAATCGCAATCAGCTCGGCCACGCGCCACTCACGGCAGAAGTCATCCCAGCCGAGCGCGTCGAGCTCCGGCATGGTCCACGGCGTCACGCGGCGGATCTCGGCGCGGTATCGTCGCCATCCGCGCGGATCGAAGTGTCGAGGCTGTCCGTCCGATCCGGGACCGGCCGCAGCCGACGCGGCAAAAAATCGGACACCTCCTCAAGGATGATCTGCAAGTCGTCGTCATCGAGCGCGTCCATGACGGCATCGGGGACCGGGCGACCGGAGGTGTCCCGGTAGATCGGGAACCGCACCAGGGCGGCCGGGTCAGCCTGAAGGGCCGCGGCCAGCCGCTCGAAGAAGCCCCCCACCTCACGCGCGGTTGGCCGGGTGACCACGATGGCCAGGTAATCGACACCGGCGAAGGCCAGTGGCCACTCCAGGGGGATCGTCTTCGCCCGGGTGCGATCGCCGAGGAAGGCGGGCGGCAGCACGGCAGGCGCCACCGGAGCGACGGGGGCCGCGGGCCGTGGCTCGTCCGCAGCAAGCGCCACCGCGCCGGCCAGCAGGCCGGGCGCCGACTCGGACGGGAGTGGGGCGGCAACGGGGGCAGCAACCGGGGCGGGCGCCAACGCCTGCGGGGCGGTCTGCGCGGGCATCAGGGGCACGATGCCGGGCGGGGGCGAGATGCCGGTCGCGGACGCGGCATCGATCACCGGCACGGCACCGGCAGTAGTGAACATGGCGGCCACATCGGCCGGGATCGCGGGGGCGGAGGGGTTGGCCATGGAGTTGTTCACCAGATTGAAGTTGAAGAGGTCGCGCCGCTTCTACCTTGACGGCTCGTCGCCATGCTGGCTGGGGGCACCGAGGTAGAATTTTCGTTGTTCGATGGGCGCGGGCACCGTCAAAGGCAGCCCCCGATCTCGGGCGCTCAGTTGAGCGCGGTGTTCGGTGATGCAGCCACCAGCGAGGCCGCCTCCTGCGCGGTGGCGATCGTCGCTTTCAGCTTCGCGTCGAGGTCGGCACGAAGCTCTAGGGCCTCGGGGGTCCCGACCCGCTCCAGCATCACCAGGCCAGCGCGGATGCTGTCGAAGTCGCCCGGCTGCTCGAACAGCTGCGCCAGGGCGACGGCAGAGCGGCCGAGAGCTGTGGCGATGATCGCCCGCCGGCCCGCGTCCGTCGAGGCGTGAACCCGGCTGTCGTCGGTGAGAGCGAAGAGCACCTCCTCGCCCAGCATGACGGTCACGGAAGCCTTGGGCAGGTTCATGTCCGCCTCTCCGATTGGGGAACGACATCGATCGGCGGCCCGATCGGGGTCTGCGAGGTCTTCGGTTCGGGCGGCGTGTCGTCCGCCGGCGGTAGGCGTTCGAGCCGGTCCAGCTCCTTCAGGATCGCACGCGGGTCCGGCCGTAACAGGGGCGCCCAGCCGACGGGGTGCCCGAAGGCGGGGCTCGGAAGGGAGAGCCCGGTCGCCAACGAAGCGGCGACCCTGGCGGAACGACCCGGCACGTAGGTGACCACCTCGTGGGGCTGCTTCTGGGTGGCGTAGATCGGTCGCTCGCCCGGCAGCATCCCGCGGCCGTCCGCCTGCACCTTGATCTGAGCCTGCAGGCGGTCGGCGAACACACCGCCGTGCGGGTTGCGCCAGAGATGCACGATCCGCCGATCGAGAACTTGGCGCTCGCGACCCGGTAGCCCGCGGAAGGTATCGGCGGGGGGCAGCGTCGCGCCGGCCTGCGCGGCCGCCTCTCGCGCGAGGTCGGCCTCCGCCTGTAGCCGGATGAGGAGCCGGCTCCTGGCGACGATCTCCGGATAGTGCTCGGTGAAGGCCTCGGCGTACCGTGACGCCTTCTCCTCGGCATCGGCGATCAGCGCCGCCCGCTCGGCCGCCTCGGCCGCCGTACGAGCGCCCTGCAGCAGGGGCGTGAGTTCGGCCTCGAGCCGCTCGACGGCGCGGGCCGCGATGTCCCGGTCGACCATAGCCTCGCGGACGCGCCGCTGCACGTCGAGCGCTTCCTGTCGCCCCTGGTCGAGGGCGGCGGAATAGGCCGCCTCCGCGGACGCCAGCACGTCGCCGGCGTCCTCATGTCGGGCCTGCGCCGCGGCGAGCTCGCCTTCCACGAGAGCTGCCGTCCGCTCTGATGCCGGCTCGGCAGCCGCGGGCGGTGGCTCGACCATTCTGCTCCTGGGAAGGCGCATGATGATCAGGCCCCGGCGCGGCCGGTGGCCAGCGCCTGCGGCATCGTGCAGACGTACAGCGGGTAGCTGTACATCTCGACGTCGGCCCACATGTCGCGGTCGCGGTCGGTCACGATCCAGGAGTACTCGGCCTGGCCGAGCTGATTGGCGAACTCGAACTTCTCGGCCGGGGCCTGCGCCTTTTGGAAGATGCCGGCACCGACCGGGAAGAACTTGCACTTGCCTGGCTGCACCGCAAGCGTCGTGTTGTCGTCCGTGCCACGGTAGTTGTGCCAGACGATATTGCCGTACTTGAAGCTCTCCCAGATGCCGCCGACATCGTTCTGGAGCTTCTTGGCGTCCAGCGAGTACCGATAGGTCTCCCGCACCTCGTGGCTGGTGACGAAATCGTCCCAGAATTCGTCATCACAGATGGCGTGCACGGAGACATTGTTGCCGCCGACGCCCTGGAGGGCGCGGCCGATCGAGCGGCGCACCTCGTTGCACTTGCGCAGGATCTCGCCATCGACGGGCGTTGGGTTCAGCAGGTCGAAGCCGACCTCTGTGGCGACGCTCTGACCGAACTCCGCGAACCAGTCGTTGATGACCGAGCCGTCGGCGTCGACCATGAGGCCCTGGATCAGACCGAAGCGCATGTTCTCGTGCGTCAGGTCGAAGTCCTGCTTCATCTTGAACTGGCGGCGCGTGATCTCGCCCGTGAGGGTCTTGAGCGTGACCTCGCTGCCGAACTCGCGGATCCCCTGGAGCTCTTCGGCGTAGATGCGCGACGCGGTGGCGATGCGCACCGTCCGGAAGTCGCGGGCGTTGCGCTTGTCGCCGGGCTTCTGAGCTGGGGCCGAGCCGCGTGGGGTGGTCTGGATGAGAGCCGGCGCGTTCGAGCGATCCTCGATCCAGACGCTGGTGGTGCGGATCGGAACCGGCGTGATCAGCCCCGGGATCTGGCCCAGGTAGCCGGGGACGTAGCCGACCTTGTCGACGGAGGCGGTGAGGGAGACGGCCGAGAATGCGTCGCCGTGAAAAACGTCCATGATCGGCATGGAGGTAACTCCTGAAAGGATGAGAGAGCGAGGCGGAAAGCGGGGTGCTGACGGCTCAGCGGAGCTTGATGCCGAGGGCGCGCAGCTGCTGGATCGCCTCGGCTTGCTGCGGAGCGGTGATGCCAACCGGCCAGATGAGATCGGCGGCGCGGACCTCGCCCGGGCCGTTGAAGATGGTCGAGCGCACCGACGTCGTCGTGGTCGTCACGACGTGGCAGACGATCGCGCGAGCCACCGCCGAGCCGTCCGTCGCCGAGAGGTTCAGCGCCACGAACTGCTCATCCTTGATCGCCTCGCGGCCGACCTGCACGGTGAAGGCATCGTCGGCCACGAACGCGGTGGCTCCGGCGGCGATGGTGAACTTCACGTCCTTGGCGAAGGCGGTCCCTGTCGTACCCTTGCCGATCTCTCGGCCGGTCGGATCGGTCACGATGAACGCCGTCGGGGCGGTGAACACCACCCGGTACGCGCCATCCTTGGCCTGGGCCGCGATCGGCGCGGTGGGGTCCATCGTAATGGCACCGTTGCCGGTGTTGTCCGCATCCGGGGTGGCGGAGACCGTCATGCTGGCTGGCATGCCGACGGCTCCCAGAACCTGCCCCGGGAGCAGCGCTTGGTTGAGGCCGATGTTCGCCGCGTCGCGGGCGCGGAACGGCCCCTCCGGCTCGCTGACGATGAAGCAGAAGGCGTGGGGCTTTTCGCTGATGAGCGTCATGGTGTCGTGCTCCGGCGCGGCGCGCGGTGATCAGAGGTGACGGACGGGCTTCACGCCGTGGGTCGCGTTGATGGTGTCGACGGCGCTGGCCCAGGCGTCCGTGCTCGCCTTCTTCTGGTCTGCCGGGGGCTGATCCGGATCGAGGCTGAACGGCTTGCGAGCCGCCATCTCCCGCTCGAACCGAACCGCGTCGCTCTCGGTGGCGGCCGGCGACATCGCGAGGATCTTCAGGGCCTGCTCGGCCGTGAGATCGGTCTCCAGCGCCAGGGTCAGCGTCGGGCCCTCGCGGCCCTTCGCTTCCTTCGACCCGGTGATGGCGACGATGCGGGCCCGCTCCTCGGCCCGGACTTCCTGCTTCTCTGCGTCCGTCACGGCCGCGCTCCTCGTGGTGCTGGTGGTGGGAAGGGTGGCAGTGCTGCGGGCGGGCAGCCGCTGGCCGCGCAGGTCGGTGAGCACGTCGCTCAAAGTGCCGACGTCATCGGCGAGGCCGGCCTCGACAGCCTGGCGGCCCATGAACACGCGTGCCTGCGTCTCGCGGATCGCGTCCGGCGAGAGGTCCTTCCGGCCGGTCGCGACGCACTCAACGAACATGGCCATGAGGCCGTCGACCTCGCGCTGCAGGTCGGCGCGCACGCTCTTCGGGAGGGCCTCGAACGGGTTGGCGTCGCTCTTATGAGCGCCGGCCTGGATGATCGTTGGCCGCAGGCCCGCCTTGTCCAAAGCGCCCGAATGATCGACGTGAACCAGCAGCACGCCGATCGATCCCGACAGGCCGCTCTCCGTGGTCACGATCCGAGTGGCGCTGCTGGCGATCGCGTAGGCGGCCGAACAGGCCATGCCGGCGACGAGCGCGGTGACGGGCTTGACCGCGGCGAGCTCGCGCACGGCGCGGGCGACCTCGAAGCATCCCGTCGCCTGTCCGCCGGGAGACTCCAGATCCAGGACGACGCCGCGGACCTTGGGGTCCGCGCCCGCCTGCCGAAGCTGATAAGCGAAGCCCTCGTAGCTCAGGATCCCCGAGCTTGCCCCGACGTAGCCGCCCCTGTTCACCCACGAGCCCACCAGGGTGATGATGGCCACGCCATCGGCCGTCCGGGCGTAGGCCAGGGGATTGCCGGTTTCCTGATCGCGGCGGCTGCCCTCGAAGCGCGACGCCTCCGGCATCTCGCGAAGCTCGGACATGTCGAGCGCCCCCAATCGTCCGTCGAGGGCGGCGAGAAGCGCCGGCACCTTGCCCGGGGCGAGCAGCAGCGGCGTGTCGAACATCGCGCCGGCGATGTGGGGTAGCAGAGATGCCATGCGCGAAGGCTATGGCGAAGGTTCCCTCCCCGTCAGTAAGGCAAACGGGGGTGAACGGGGGCAAACGCCTCTATCGCCGGCTCTCGGGCGGGCGATGCGTGAGGATGTAGTCCAGGAAGCGACCTTTGTGGATCTTAATGCGACCACCGACAAGCCACCCGAACGCGTGTTCCTTGGCGAGATCCTTCAGCCCGTCTTTGCTGACCTTGATGTATTGGGCAGCCCACCCGACGCTGACCATCTCATCATCATCGACCCGGACACGCGCTGGAGCGCGCGCCAGTTGACCCTCGTCATGGCCGAGTTCCTCGAGCAAGGCGGTGAGCCGCTCCTTGACCGCGGCCAGGTCTCTACGGATCTCGGCCAGCCCACGTCCCTGCGGCGCCGGCTTGGGGTCACCGGCCGGCATGGCATGCGGCCCCTCGGGCCTGCGAGATCAGTGAGTTAAATCGCATCGGCATCCAATCCAACCCGAATTTTCGAAACTGGGAATATGCGCGAAAGTCGGACTGCCCAGCCGTGCGGTCGTTTCCAACCCGCGTACGGTCCCTAAGACCATCCCCGTGGATGGGCCTTCCCGGTAGTTCCGCGGGCCGTGCGCGGGCGCTGGTGCCGGTGAGATGATCCGGACCGACCTTGGCAGCCCGGAAGCTCGGCGGGCCTGTACGGCCAGCTGTCGAGCGATCTGCTGCAGACGTTAGGGACACGAGGGACAGAGCGGGACACGCGGGGACATGGCTGTGACGTCCCCGGTCTTCAGCGTGACGCTCCGATGCGCTGGCGTGACATCCGACGCCTTCAGATGCTTGGTGCTGCTTCGATCCGTGACACCGCGGCTGTCCGTGGTGACGTTTCTGCTTCTCGGGGTGTGTAGGGCGTCGTGAACGCGCGGCCCGATAGTGGCCGTGCGCGGTCACGCGGCCACCCGCCGGAGCAGTGTACGACTGGTCCAAGGTCAGGAGGGTGTCGATGCTCAGAAGGGTTCTGGGTCTGCCTGGACCGACACCTTGCCACCTGGATGCGCGCCGGTCGGATCGGTCGCCTTGGGGCGCCGACCGCCGGACGCTCAGGGCGTGCCAGAATTCTGGATGGGTCTGGCTTATAATATCCTGGATAGGTCCTGGTATAATCCTGGATAGTGCGCACAAGCTGCTTCGCATTTGATGCGCACAAGCTACTGCGCACCCCCTGCGAAGAAGCTGCTTCGCATTTATGGGGGAGATAAATGCGCAAAAGACGTTCGCATTTATGGGCCTGCAAATGCGAAGCCTGGAGTGCGCATTTATGGGGCGAACAAACCGGGGTAAGGCAGGCTGTCTCATGCCGCCTCCCGGACCGGTCGGAGCAGCCGTAGTCGGTAGCGGTTCGCGTGCCCGGCCCCCCGGCTAACGGTCACGTCGAGGTGCCCGCGGTCTTGCAGCGACTTCAGAGCCATCTGGACGCCGCGCCGGCTCACATCGAGCTCACTGGCGAGCCAGCCATGCGAAGGGTGTGCATAGCCCTTCCGGCGGTCGACGCATTGGCTCAGCTCGATCGCGAGGCGATATCCGAGCGGCGGCAGCTCCGGGTCACGAGCGATCTGACGAAGCCACAGGAAGACGTTTCGGGCGGCGCTCTTGCCGCTCGACGGCTCTGCAGCGCTTGCGGCACGATCATGTCCGCTCAAGGGGTCAAGGTCGGGCGGTTCGACGGCGTCTTGAGCGGCCGAGCGTGATGGTCTGCTGGCATGCATGTTCAAGCCGCTGACCCTCCGCCCGAACTGTAGGAGGGCCGCCCGTCAGCGTTCCAAACTACCCGCGCAACAGCCTTCTCTAGCTGGGCAAGCTCATCATGGATCGCGTCAGCCGACATGCCCATCTTGCGGAGGCGAACGCCAATCGGCCGGAAGCGCTTATCCAGCAGTATGGCCCGGCACCGGCGACCGTGCTTCTCGCGAAGGCCGATGAAGGCCTCCGCAAGCTCGGCGATGAGGCGAACATCCCGGCTGGCTGGGAACGGCAGGAGCACTGCAGTGCCCTCAGGAGTCGGCTCCGGCGCGACGTGGGTCGGGACTAACTCTGCCACGAGACTACGTTGCCGGGGGCGCCGCCGCTTTTGCGGTGGCGGTTCAGAGGCTGGCGTGCCGCTAAACAATGGCAGATCGGGAACGTCGGACATGGCCGCGCCCTTCAAGCCATAGAGGCGGAGCGGAGCGGCTGGCGCTCACGGGTCGCCAGCCAATTCTCGACCTCGTGCTCAGGCCAGGCGATGCGTCGCTCGCCGATCCTGATCGGGTCCGGGAACCGACCCTTGCGGCGCAGGCGATGTAGAGTGGCACCGGAGAGGCCGGTCTTCTGCTCGACCTCGCGTTGTGTGATGTACCGGGACGTCAAGGCTACCTCCTGCAATTCAGGGTAGCCTTCTGATTAGACACGGGCCGTCGGGTCGTGACGGGGGTAAATCGTTTTTATTTTTGAGCGCGATTTACCCCTACTCGGTGAAACCCACCGCGGCCGAAATCATCCGGTACTCGGCTATCTCGTCCCGGATGTCAGCGCTCTCGGAACTGCGGTACCAGTCTATAAACTGATCGACCATGTCAGAGGTAACGCGCTCGGTTGGGCAGATGTATTCCGTGACCGCAGTGACCATGCGAACAAAATCACCCTGGATGTTGCCGTCTTTATTCTTCGAAGTTGCGGCCCTTCTCTCAGTCGCATCTTCGTAAATCATGGCGAGCTGGCACCATAAGCGCCGGCGAAAATACACAACTTCCTTTCCACTTTGATCCGGCGCCTCCCCTAACGCTACTTTCACTCTGTCGCGTAAGGCTCGAAGCGGAGAGGCATCGTCCTGGATGATCGCTTCTATATCCACACCACCCTGATCGACTGATTCTAAGTTGGCATCAAGCCAGTCACGACTCTCAGCCACCTCGGCCATAAGATCATCGCAGAGATCTACGATGTGATTGAGCTTCTTGACGCGGGATTTGTTCTTGAGACCAACCCTACGCTCGCGCCGATATTTTCTTACAGCTTGGACGATCTCCTCGCCAAAGCGATCAATCGCCGACTTGCCTCCCAAAGCGAGACACAACGTCAGCCAGAAAGAAGCTGCGCGATCAGCACGGGAAGGCTGGATGGCCTCTACGGTCATGCCTGCCTCCCCACGACAGAGCTGACGTGCCGATCCCAGGCCTCCAGAGCCGCGCGCTTCTCAGCGAGCCGCTCGTAAAGGTCATAGTGCCTGCCATGGACGTCGTCCTCGACATGCGCGAGGACGGCCTTCCGATCCTCGCGCACGACCTTTAGCCGCGCGAGGCCTGTGCCGACCGTACGACGGAAGTCATGCGGTGTCGGTGGTCGCTCCTGCAGCGAAGCCACCGCATCCCCGTCGCGTCCTTCAGGTTCAAGGCCGGCGATGAGCCGGCGCATAGCCTGGCTCAGCGAGTGGCGTGCCAGCGTGTCTCGGGCGACGAAGCGGCTTGAGAACACCCGCAGGCCGTCCCCATCCACTCCTCGCCGCTCAATGGCTTCGCGAAGGATCTGGAGGGCAGCCGGCGCCAGTGGCACCACATGAAGCCGCCGAGCCTTCATCCGCTCTGCGGGGATCTCCCAGCGCGCTTCACCGGGGTGATCCAGGTCATGGAGCTCTGACTGCAGGATGCCGGCGACCTCGCCCGGCCGTTGACCCGTGAGCAATAGGAAGCGGAGGGCGTCGGCTACATCGCGGGACATGCCCTCGCCCTTCGCAAGGGCTGCCCAGAGAACGCGGAGCTCCGGGTCCGACAGAACTCGGTCCTTCGCCGTTTCAACCGACCGCTTGCGGAGGCCAGCGATCGGATTGACCTCAAGATGGCCTTCCTCGACGCTCCAGTTGAAGAACGTGACCAGTACCGTTTGTGTGCGGTTGGCGCTGACCGGCGCAGCTTTTTTGATGCCATCGAGAAACGTGATCGCGTCCCGGCGGGTGATGCTGGCGGCCGCACGCTTGCCCCACGCGCCGCAGGCTCTCCTCAGATACCCCTCGTCGTTCTTCCACGACGATTTCCGCGGCTTCGCGTATTCCTCGATGTAGCGGTCCGCCAAGGCCTCGAAGGTCAGGATGCTGTCGGCCGCGGACTTGCGCGCTTTCAGCTCCCTTTGCGGATCTCCGCCATCGGCCACCGTCACGCGGTGGCGGGCCGCTCGCTCGCGCGCATCGGCGAGGGTGAGATCTGCCAGCCGGCCCAGCGTCACCCGCTGGTACCCGCCTCCCACTTTCGGCCGGTACCGGAATGACCAAGTGCCCGAGCCATTCGTGCCGATGCGCAGGCAGAGACCGGGCGTTTTCTGGTCCCAAACTTCCATGCGAGCCTCGGGCGGCTTCGCCGTGAGACCGGTGACGTAAGTGTGGGTCAGATTCATCACCGGCATCTCGTGCACTAGTCTCCGCGGAGCTCTGGGGTGCGGCTGGGGTTCAACGATGCGAAACGTCGTGAACCCCAGCGCCAACGCCTGACGCGGAAAGATACGCTACGACAATGAGATGTGAAGCCCCATGAGACTTGTTGACTCCCCCTGAATGGCCGGTTTGGGAGGCTGGGGGACAGGGGGTCGTCGGTTCAAGTCCGGCCACTCCGACCATTTTTGATTTGCTCTGGCAATGCGTTAGCAGAGGCGGTCTTCGGGCCGCCTTTCCCATGTCTGAACCCCGGATGGCTCACCGCCATCCGAGGATCACGACGGAGCCGGAGACCGCCACGGCCGCGGCCCTGACGGTGGGCGGCTCGCGCCACGCCGGGCGACTGGATCTTCGCAGGGGCATGGCGGACTATCCCCGCCCAGAGAGGCGCGCCAAAGCGTGGCCGTACCAGGGAGGGATCGATGGGCCTGTTCGGAGCCAAGGGGCATGCGGCCGCGGCCATCGTGACGGCGGCCGGCGGATGGCTGGCGGCACAGACGTCCTGGGGCGCGCCCGGCCAGGAACCGCGGTTCCCGCAACTGACGCTGGATCAGCTCACGCCGGCCCAGCGTCCGGTCGGCGAGAAGATCATGAAGGTCTCGAGCGTCGGGATCGGCGGACCGTACAACCCGATGATCCGCAGCCCCGAGATGGCGCAGCGGATGTACGACCTGCTCGATTACCTGCGCTGGCACACGTCGGTCCCGACGCGGCTGAACGAGTTCGCCATCCTGATCCAGGGGCGCCTCTGGCGCTCGCAGGTCGAGTGGTATGCCCATTATCCGCTCGCGATCAAAGCCGGGCTCTCCGAACAGGTCGCGGCCGACCTCAAGGCGAACAGGCGGCCGGAGGGCATGACGCCCGACGAGGCCGCCGTGTACGACTTCTGCATGGAGCTCTCCACGAAGCAGGCGGTCTCCGACGAGACCTTCGCGCGCGCCAAGGCGGTGCTGGGTGACCAGGGCGTCGTCGACCTGACCACGCTCACCGGCACCTATGTGACGATCGCCATGCTGCTGAGCATGGCGCAGGAGGGTGTGCCCCCCGGGAAGGAGCCGCCGTTCAAACCGGGCGAGTAAGCGGCAGCTGCGCGACGGTATGGCACCTGGGTTCGGCGGGCTGAACTTCGCTGAGCGTCAGCCGTTCCCGAGGCGCAACACTCGTATGGATGTACTCATGACCCGCACTCTCGTAGCCCTGGCGAGCGCCCTCGGCATCGCCCTGGCCGGTCCTGCCGTGGCGCAGGTGGTCACCGGCGGCGCCGGCAACACCGGCGTGGCCCCGCCGGCCACCACGGGCGGTGTCGCCCCCGGGGCACGCGATCTCGGGCCCAGCCCAATCACCCGGGGGAACGAGGCCAATTCGAGCAACTCGTCCGTCCCTGGCACAACGCCGGATGTGAACATCGGTGGCACGCCGACCGGTGGGCCGCCCGGTACCGGAGGCACGTCGGGCGGCCCGTCGCTCGGCCGATAAGCCCGCCCGGATATGCGCCTCACGGAACGCGTAGAGCGCCGTGATGGCGCCCAGGTCGACATCGTGGCCATCGGGCGCCGCAGCAAGAAGCGCCGGTGCCGTGCGGGGCCGGCGCGGGCGCGATGCCCGGAGACCCGCTACTCGTCGGACGCACCGGCCGCCTCACCGCCGACCACGGCGGCGGCATAGGTCATCTCGCGCGCGGCACGCTGCAGTTCGGAATGCGCGATACTGTCGGCGAGCTTGACGAGGCTCACGAGCAGCAGCGCGAGCAGCAGAAAACGGCGGAGCGTGAGCGCGGCGACGGGCATGGGGAGCGCCTCGTGGAGACGCCTGAACGCTATCCGAGCCGCCGCGCGATGGCTGCAACGGCGAGAGCACAGCGGCACGAAATGACAACGGCCATGATGTGGCGGCGATCCGGCGCGACGGTGACGACGGCCCGTGCGCTACGGTCCGGCATGCGCGCCCGCCACGAACCGCGCGACATCGTCCGCGGTCGGGGCCATGAGGCTGAAGGGAAAGCTCAGCGACCGGACGATCTGGCCGTGACCGAGCCCCGCATAGATGTGCATCTCCTGACGGGCGTGGTCGTCGCGCAGCCGGTCCGCGAGCGCCATCGTTCCGGACGGCCGCACGTCCTGGTCCGCGGCGCCGGTCAGCAGCAGCAGCGCCGGGTGCGGGCCGGCGGCGTGATTGATCGGCTGCAGGGTGGGGTCGGCGCCGGTGAAGACCTGCGCATCCAGCGGATCGGTCAGCGCGGTGACCGCGTAGGGTCCGGCGAGGCCGACGATTCCGGCCAGATCCTCCGGGCTGGATCCGGCCTGCTTCAGCCATGTCGCGTCGAGCCCCAGCATGGCCGCGGCCCAGGCGCCGGAGGAATGGCCCGCCACCACGACGCGGTGGGGATCTCCTCCGAACTCGGGCGCGTGGGCGATGGTCCAGGCGACCGCCGCGGCGTTGTCGGCCAGGATGCCGGACAGGCTGGCGGCCGGGAAGTGCCGGAACTCGGGGATCACCACGACGAAACCCCGGCGCGCGAAGGCGGCGCCGACATAGGCGACCTCCTCCTTGGAGCCCGTCCGCCACCCGCCCCCGTAGAGGAACACCAGGACCGGGCTCGGACCGGGCACGCTCGGCCGGTAGATGTCGGCCTCGTGCCGGATCCCGGGGGCGTAGGCGAGGTCCCGGTCAACGTGGACCTCCACCGGGGCGAGGAGGTTCAGGAGCACCAGGGTCGCGCTGACGAGCTTGTCGCAGAGGACGCTCAACATGGGATGCGCACCGTCCTCGACGCCGGGTCCGGGCACCGGACCAAAGCTCCGGCGGCCGCTTTCGCAAAGGAATGTCGCCCCATCGCCACTTACAGCACCTCCAGCACGCCGAGCCGGTCGGTGACCTGGAGCGGGACGCGCCGATCGGGCGGAAGCGCATGCACGCTCACGGAGCCGTCATCCGCGAAGCGATGCAGCCGCACCGCCCGCGGCTGCTGCGACAGGCGGATCTCGACCGCCCGCGGGGGAGCGTCGGGTCGGGGGGCGCGACTGCGCCGGTCCCACCCGTCGAGGCCGAGCCAGACCACCACCAGAACGGCGCCGTCCCGCCGGGCGAAGCGGGCGGTCACGAGGTCGGGGGTCGCGGCGGGGGCCGCCACCTCGACCGCCCCGGCGAAAGGCGCGCCGGCCGCCTCGCCGCCACCGAACAGCCGGACGAGGCTGCGCAGGGCCGCGAAACCGGGGGTCGGCCGGCCGTCATGGGCGAGGAGGCCGAAGCGGCTCTCCGGGTCGCCGTCGCCGTGATCGAAGCTGGAGATGAGTTCGTAGAGGTAGGTCCGGCGCACACCCTGCAGGTAGCTCCACAGGAGCAGGCGCGGGATGTAGCGCGCCCGGATGCCCTCGGAGATCGGCAGGTGGGCGCTGCCGGTGGCGAGCGCCGTGTGGTAGCCGTTCTCGGTGGCGATCACAGGCGCGGGCCCGAAGACCGGCCGGGCCGCCGCGACGAAACGGGCGAGGCTGCCGCCGCCGCTCGTCTCGGGGTGCTCGGCCCCCGGATAGGCATGGATGTTGGCGAGATCGACCACAGCCGCGAGATCCTGCGCGGCGGCGACGTTGCCCTGGATGTAGCTCGGTCCGGCGACCCTCACGGATCGATGCCGGGCATCCGCACGCACCGCCCGGAACAAAGCCGCCTGATGGTCGGCGGAGAGGCGTGGCAGGTCGGGCCGGCCGGCAATCGGGGGCTCGTTGCCGCCCTCGGCCACAACGAGCCCGCCGCCGGCCCAGCCGGCGATCTCGGCGAAGCGCTCCGGGGGAACCCGCGGCCCCGGCGTCAGACCGTCATAGAAGACGAGGCTGAAGCGATAGCCGCGTTCGGCCAGGGCGGCGATCCGCGCGAACTGGCCGGCCGGCTCGCCGCCGGTGAGTACGATGTCGTCGCGCAGATGGCGCAGGCCGAGCTCGTCGAGGGCGGCCGCGCAGGCGGCGAAGCGCTCGACATAGGGGCTGCCGCCGTGGCCGAGATGCACGTTCACGCCAATGGAATCGATCAGGTCCTCGCACCGGTGCAGGGGCGCGGCTGAGGCCCCCGTGGCCAAGCCCCCCGCCGCCAGGGACCCTGCGGCCAGCGACCCTGCGGCCATCGTCATGGCCGACCGGCGCGTGAAGGCCGTCATGTCGCGACCATGTGCCAGGTGGCCACGGCTCGATCCGGCTTCCTGGAGCGCGCCGCGGGAACGCGCCGTGCCGCGCGCAGGAGGTCGCGCACCGCGAGGCCGAGCACCGCCTGCGCCGCGGCCGAACCGAGGTTGTGGTCGGCATCCGGCACGATCGTCACCGGGGCACCGAGGCGCCGTCCGGCACGGCTCGGCGAGCGTCCCAGGTGACGGCGCAGGGCGGCCAGGCCGGGATCGCCCGCGCTGTAGACCAGGCGGATCTCGGCGCCGCGCCGCCGGATCGCGGCCACGCGCCGGGCGACCGACCCGCCCGGAGCCTGCACCCGCCAGGCGCGTCGGACCCGCCGCAGCGCCGCGACGAACCCGCGCCGGGCCAGGACACCGGCGATCGCCCCGACCCGGATCTGGCCGCGGATCAGGCGGCGCCACGTCGCGCCCTGGGTCAGGAGCGCTGCGTAGGTGGCGGCGCTGCCGTAGGTCTGGCGGATCACGCTGTCGACATCCTGATCCGGATCCCAGTCGAAGCAGTGGAGGTTGACCAGCAGCGCCCCGTCGATCCGCGGATCCCGGCAGAGCGCGTGGAAGGCCGCGTAGGCCCCGCTGCAGCCGCCGACGAGCACGATCGGCCCGCCTTGGGCGAGATGGTCGACCGCCCGGACCACGTCCGCGTAGCCATCCGGGGCGAAGAGCGGCCGGCCGCCGTCCGCACGCCCGGCGCTGTCGCCGATCCCGCCCAGGTCGAGGCGGAACGAGCCGACGCCCTCGGCGGCGAGATTCCGGGCGAGCCGGGTGGTCTGCCGCCCCCACCCCGAGCGGACGGTCATGCCGGTGGAGACGAAGAGAATTGTCGGCGTGCCGGGTTCCGGCCTGTGCGGGGTGCAGCGGATGCCGAACAGGCCCGAATCGAGCCGGATCGGCTCCTCGGTCCAATCCGCGCCCGCCAGGCGCGCCGGGGGCGGGACCGTCGCGGCCGCCTCCGCCGGGGCGACCCCGTCCGCCACGAAGGCGGTGATGCGCTCGAAATCCCCCTCCGGCACCTTCACGAAGATCGGATCGCCCACGAGATGCGCCAGGCCTAGGAAGGGTCCCGCCTCAACGGCGCAGCCGATCGCGCCAAGGCGGGCAGCCAGCGCCGCCGGGTCCGGGGCGAGGAGCAGCACGCGGGGGGCCGGGGGCTTGGCGATCCGCGCGAGATTCAGCCCAGCGAGTTCGGCCAGGAAGGCCGCATCCATGCGGAAGCCACCGACGGTGAGACCCTCCAGCTCCGGGGGCGGAGCGGAGCCGTCCGGGAGGCGCCCGATCGTCTGCGCCCGCATCCGCATCTCGCGCAGGTAGGCCCGTCCGGTGGCGACCGGCGCGAGCAGGACGAGGCGGTCCACGGGCTCCGCCTCCGCGGCCAGGGCCGCGAAGGTCGCGCCGAGCCGTAGGCCGACGAGGACGATTTCGGCGACGCCGGCCGTCTCGCGCAGGAACCGGATCGCCTGGCCGATCGCCGCGACGGAGGCAGCGACCCCAGCGGCATCGAGATCGGCGGAATCGCCCTCGCCCGGGGCGTCGAAGCGCAGGGTCGGGCAGCCCGCACCGGCGAGCCTCTCGGCCAGCGCCCGCCAGGGGCGGTACGCGGCCATCTGCTCGAATCCATGCGCGCCGCAGAGGACCACGCCGCGCCGCCCGGGTGCCGGATGAAACCAGCCGAACAGACCTGCGAAGGTCACCGGAGAGGGATCGAGCGGGCCGGGGGCGGGGGCGATCATAGCCCGGGCTTCAGATGTCATGACCGAACTCCGCGCTCTCGCTGCTGTTGATGGCCCGGACGCTGCCGCGGGGGAGCCGGGTCCGGCCGGGGAAGGCGATCAGCCGCGCCGTTCCCGGCGCCAGATGGAAGCCGGTATCGGCGGGGCGTGCGCCGGGGGCCTGGATCTGGACACCGAGGGCGAGGCACTCCGTGGCGATGCGCAGGGCCGGACCCGACTCGGTCATCACCGGCTCGGCACGAAGCCCGATGGCGCCTTGGGCGATCGGGCGCGGGCCGGGGAAGTGGAAGCTCTCGGCAATAATACCTCCGTCCGCCCCGGTCAGGCACGCATGGGCGAGATCGTGGATTCGCGGCCCGAACTGGTAGCTGTCGGTGGCATCGAAGAAGCGGCCGAGCAGTTCGGCGGAGGTCAGGGTCAGCGCGGCGCGGGCACCAAGCGTCACGCCGCGCTCGGCCCGCGCCGCGACCCGACCGCCGCAATTGGCGAACGTCAGCGTGACGGTCAGCGCGCGGATGTCCGCGGTCTCGTTGAGGACGTGGAGGTGCAGGCCGTCCAGACCCTCGTCGGTGAGGAGAACCTGCACCGGGCGAAAGGCGCGCTTGAGCGCGTACCATGCGGATTTCGGCTGCTGCCGCCAGTCGATCACGCCCCAGCCGGCCCCCGGCCCGAGATCGCGCAGGGCCAGGACGAGGCCGCCCGCGGTCGGCGAGCGCGGCCGGCGCCACTCCGCGAACGTCGCCTCCATCACCTCGGCGACGGCGGCACGCCCGAGTTCGAGATAGCGCTCCGGGTCGTCGAGGCGCAGCGCGGCCGGATCGACCCCGTAGAGGAGGCCGACGTAATGGTCGCGGACGGTCTCGAAGTCCCAATCGGCACCCCGATCTCGGGGGATGCCCGCCGCCCAGGCCGGATCGGTCGGATCGACGGGGCCGGCGGTCCCCGGCTCGGGCGGGTTGGCGAAGGCGAGGCACTCGCTGGCGAATCCGACCTCGGCCCGGCGGGCATCCGCGAGGGGCCGGCGATAGGCACCGACGCCGAAGTAATGCGTGCAGCCGGCGCGCGGGGAGAACGGCAGGGCCCCGCCGGAGGGCGAGTTGGGCACGACCACGAGGTCGGGCCGCTGGGCCGCCGCCAGCGTCGCGAGGGTCGTCTCGCAGAAGGTGTCGGCCCAGACGGCACGCGGGGCGCCGAGCATGGCGGCCTGCTGCCAGACCTCGCTGCCCCCGCACAGGACGCAGAGCGACGGCGCGGTCTGGGTGCGGTCGAGGAACGCCGTGACCTCCCGGGCGAGGCCGGCGGCGAAGTCCGGATCGTCGTGCGGATAGTCGAAATTGGCCAGCATCAGGTCCTGCCAGACCAGGATGCCGAGTTCGTCGCACTGATCGTAGAAGTCGGTCGATGGATAGAGCGTCGTGCCGGGGACCCGCAGCATGTTCATTCCGGCCTCCCGGGCCAGCGCGAGCAAGGTCCGGGTCCCGTCAGACCCCAGCCCGACGAGATCCGGCGGCGTCCAGTTGGCGCCGCGGCAGAAGACCGGCACGCCGTTGACGGCGAGCGACAGGCCCTCCGCGAAGGGGCGGGTCAGCGACAGGGATCGGAAGCCGACCCGGCCGAGATCGACAAGCGCCCCATCGACCCGGGCCTCGACCCGGTGGAGATGCGGCGCGCCGTGGGTATGCGGCCACCAGGGTGCGACCCCGGGCAGCACGAGTTCGCCGGCGAACAGGCCGGGCGCGATCTCGGAAAGCGGCGTCTCGCGCCCGTCGCACAGGAGCACCACCGTACCGGCCCGGCCCTCGATCCGCAGGCGCGCGGCCAGGCGACCGGTATCCCCATCCAGGGTCGCACGCAGGTCGGCGGACGCGAGTCCGGGGCACACGGCCTCGACGGTGATCGGCCGGTAGGGGCCGACGATGTCGATCTCCGGGCACCAGCCCGGCATGAAGCCGAGGGCGCTGGTGCGCATGTGGCGCAGCGATCCCGGCGTGATCATCCGCGGCCGCCAGCGCCCGCGCTTGGCCGGCCTGTCGAGCGCCGGGCGCAGAGCGCGGAAGCAGAGCGCGAGATCGGAGTCGGCGCCGAGTTCGGCCTCGACGGCGTGCGGCTCGAACATCGTGCGGGCGCTGAGGAGCGGGGCGCCGTCGAGCCAGACATCGGCAAGCGTCGCCAGCCCTTCGAACCGCAGGCGGACGGAGCCGGGACCGGCGAGGCGGGTCCGATACCAGACGTCGCGGTCGTGGATCGGCGTGGGGGCGGTCTCGGTCCAGCGCCCGGCCGCCGTGAGGGCGGACGCGGCGGTTCCGGGAACGTGGGCCGGGATCCAGTCGGTGATGCCGCCGAGATCGCCCGGACCGGCGCAGGCCCCGGGCGGCGTCAGGGCGAGCCGCCAGGGGCCGGCCAAAGACTCCGGCGCCCGCCCGTCGACGCTGCGGATGAGGGCCATCGGGCGACCCTAGCGGCCGAGGGCGCCGTCGAGGGACGCGAACACGCGCTCGTAGGTCGCAGCCAGACGGTCGAGGCGCGGGGCCAGTCCCTCGGCTTGGCGGCGGTGGAAGGCACGGGCGAGTTGGAACTGGAACGCCTTCGCCTCGCGGCTCAGGCCGGCGGCCGCCTCCGCGGCGGGCGCGAAGGCGCCGGCGCCGGACGCGTCGAGCCAGGTGAGGTGGCTCGCCAGCATCTCGAAATTCGCGCCGAGCTGGCGGGTCGTGTTGAACGCGTAGGCGTGAAACACGCCGAGCGGCTGGCACACGAGCCCGTCTGCTGTGACGGCCAGCGCGTCGCGGAACGCCAGGACCGGGTTCCGCTCCGGCGCCCGGGCCCGATGCCGGACGAGCAGGTCCAGGGCGACGCCCGGAAGCTCCGACGCGGGCAGGGGCGGGGCGACCGTCTTCACGAACTCGGCGTAGGGCGGCAGGGTCGCGGGGTCGAAGATCCCGGCATAATCCGCCCCCGAGAGGCGGAAGCGGCCGGCATTGTGCAGGTAGTCGAGTTCACCCGCCGCCGGGTCGAGGGCGAGGATGCCGATCGTCGTCTTGCTGTGGTCGCGCCCGTAAGTGGTGCCATGGGTGTCGGGCAGGTAGATCGCGTCGACCTCGACCAGCACCGGCCGGCCGGCCGCCATCTGGGTCAAGGCGTGCGCCTCGAGACCGGCGTAGACCGCGAGTTCCAGCACCTCCAGGCCGTAGAGCCGCTCGATGTCACCGGGCGGCGGCTTGAAGAAGGTGAACTGGTCGCCCTCGAAATCCTGCCGAAGCGTGAAGCCCAGCATCGCCTCCGGGACGAGGCCGCGACCGTGCAGCAGCTCGATCCAGAGGTCGACGTAGCAGTTCGTCTCCGGCCAGTCCCGAACCCCATCGTGGAGCGGATGCGGCACGTAGGGGCCTGCCATTCCGAGCCCCGAGGGCAGGCGCAACGCGGCGGTCACCGCTCAGCCCCAGAGCGCGGTGCGCACGGAATCGGGCCATGCGGCGAGGTCGAGACCGTGATGCTTCAGGAGCGCCAGGGTGATCCGCTCCAGGCCGAAGCCGACGCAGGCAGTGTGGGCGACGCCGCCGTCCGCCTGGCGCAGCTCCCAGGTGCTGCCGAAATGGTCCTGGTGGTAGTTGAAGCTGAGGCAGGCGGTCGGCTTCTCGACGCTGTTGACCGGCACGTTCAGCTCGAACTTGAGGCCCTGCGCCCGCTGGTTGTTGGCCAGCATCCGGCCGGCGCGCCCGAAGAACGGGTCGTTGGCGGCGTCGATGGCGACCGGCAGGCCGAGATCACGCATCATCGCGGTGCCGCGCTCCAGCCAGGATTCGCGGAAGGCCAGCACCTGTTCCGGGCTGCCCATGCGCACGTATTCGCGCATCCGGAACAGCTGCATCCGGGTCGGCTCCAGCGAGGGCTCGCGCCGGAAGCAGTAGGATTGCAGGTCGAACAGGCGCCCCTCGGCGGGCAGCGCCCCCCGGGCGGCGGCCACCGGATAGAGCGGGTAGCAGGCGGCCGGCGTCAGGACGACGTCGGTGGCCTCCTGCTGGCCGGTCCAGTCGCGGCCCTCCTCGACGCAGGCCAGGATCTCGGCGTGTCCCGCGCCGTCGCCGCAGAAGCTGTGGATCGTGCCGGCGAGGTTCGGAAAGCCCTTGAGATAGCCGCTGCGCTCGAAGGCCGGCCGGCTCATGCCGGGCGGGAAGCGCATCACCTCGGCGCCGTCGGCGGCGCCGAGGCGCGAGATCAGCCGGTCGAGGGCCTCGACCACGCTCTCGAAGGCGCCGCTGCGGCCGTAGAGACCGTCGACCCCGGTGCGGATCAGCAGGCCGTGGTCGAACAGCCGGTCGAGGAAGGTCGGGCCGCCCTCCGGCTCCTCGTCGAGGATAAGGTCACCCTGGGGAGAAGAGATCGATTCCATCACGCGCTCATGAGCTGGCCGCTGCCCTTCTGCACGAGCAGGAGCTTGGCGGTGTTGGCGAGGATGCGGTCGTTGCCGATCATCAGCGGCGCCGAGAGGACGTCGCGCAGGGATCGGCCGAGGCTGTAGGGGGTGTCGTTCTTGTAGCCGGAGAGCCCGACGATCGAGAGGGCGCGGCGCACGATGTCGACCGCCATGTCGGAGACAGTGACCTTCAGGTTGTTGAGCATCACGCTGAAGCCGAGCGAGCCGATCGTGTCGGCATCGCCGTGGGCATCCTCGAACCGGCGCAGGGCCGACACGACGGTGCCGCGCATGGCCTGATGGGCGTTGACGACCTCGGCGAGCCGCAGCGCCGTCGGCGGTACCTTGCCGGGGGCGCGGCGCGCCTCGGCCTGGACGAAGGCCCGGGCGCGGTCGACCGCGTAGGTGGCGATGCCGTACCAGACGCTGCTCCACAGCAGGTGCGACGAGGCCAGCATCGAGACGGCGGCGATCTCGGCGAAGGGCTTTGGCAGGATCTGCTCCACCGGCACGCCGCGGGCCTCCAGCCGGAAGCCGTCGCTGCAGGTGCCGCGCATGCCGAGCGTGTCCCACTGGCTGGTGCGGGCGAGCGAGATCTGATCGGCCATCAGCGCGACCAGCACCTGATCGGAGGTCGCGGCCTCCGGGTGGCGCCGGGCGGTGGCGAGGATCAGGTCGGCCTGGGCGCCGTAGGAGATCACGGAGGCGTCCTTGCCCAGCGAGAAGGTCTCGCCGGTCGTCTCGACCGCGCAGAGGGAGTTGCGCAGGTCGCCGCCGATGCCGGCCTCCGTGGTCGAGGAGGCGACCAGAAGCTGCTCGCGGGCGATCCGCTCCATCAGCCGGCAGTGCCACGCGCTGTCGAGCCCGTGTGTCACGAGGCTCGACACCTTGATGTGGTGCATGGCGAAGACCATCGCGGCCGCGCTGCAGGCATGGCCGAGCGTGCTGCAGACCTCGGCGATCTGCACCAGCCCGGCGCCCTCGCCGCCGAACTGTCCCGGGATCTGAAGGCCCAGAAGGCGCTCGTCCTTCAGGGCGGCGACCGCTTCCGCGGGGAAGCGGCCCTCGCGGTCGACGGCATCGGCGTGGCGCGCCGCCACCGCCGCCGCCCGCTCTGCACGCGCGGCCAAGGTGCTCATGCGGCTTCCTGCCGGACCAGGGTGGACACCGCCTCGCTGATCGCGCGGATCGACGAGAAGGACTTGCGGTTGAGGAGTTCGTCGGGGAACTCGATGTTGAAGCGCTCCTCGAGCGCCAGCATCAGCTGCACCGAGCCGAACGAGTCGAGGCCCATGTCGAACAGGCTTGCGTCGTCGGAGAGCTGATCGGACTTCCCCGCGAAGGCTTCGTTCGAGCCCAGGATCTCACGGATATCTTGGGAGATGTTCAAGGGGGAACTCCTTAATTCAGTGCGCGGCACTTTATTGATCCGCCCCGCTGGGCGTCAAATATTCTACTGATTAATAGTAAACAATCACACGATGCGCAGCGCGAAGCTGGGAAGCGTGGCCATGAGCAGCCGGACTGCACCGGTTTGGCTATAATGGACGTCAGCGCCTTTATAATGACTTTCCATCGCATATTGACGCGTGTTTCAGCCCGGACATGTGGACAACACTGTTCCGATCCCCGTGTCGGGCCGGGCCTGGGCAGCTTATTCAGCACGAATCGCGAGTCTCCGTGACTCGGCGGAGCCGGTTCCGGCATGGTGGCACGTCCTCGCCCCACCCCGGCGGGCAACCTCCCGCGGCTAGCCGGCGCGCCATGCTCTACAATCTGCAGATCCTGCGTGCCCTCGCGGCCTACCTCGTCTTCCTGACGCATTTCGGCCTCTATGCGGGACCGGTCCTGCCGCGGCCGGATTTCCTCGCCTTCGGCGCGGCCGGCGTCGACGTCTTCTTCGTCCTGTCCGGCTTCATCATGTTCGTGAGCACAGGCGCGCGTTCCGCCCGAGGGGAGGGGGGTCCGGCGCAGGCGGGCGCGTCGCGCCGGGACCGAGGCGAGGGGATCGGCGCGTTCCTGGTGCGGCGGGCCGCGCGCGTCATGCCGGTCTACTGGCTCGTCACCCTAGGTCTCGCGCTCATGGCACTGGCGGGCCTGAAGCCGATCGGCATCATGGAAGTCCGGCCGGAATACCTGCTCCAGTCGCTGCTGTTCCTGCCGTTCTCGCGGGGCGGCTACGTCGAGCCGCTGAATTCCGTGGGCTGGACGCTCAATTACGAGATGTTCTTCTACGCCGTCTTCGCCGGGCTGCTGCTGGTGCCGACGCGGGCCACGCGCGCCCTCGCGGCGGTCGCGATCTTCCTCGGCCTGAGCCTGCTGGGGCAGTTGCCGGTCCCCGGACTGTACTGGGCCTATTACACGAAGCCGATCGTGCTCGAATTCGCCGCGGGCATCGGCCTCGGCTATGCGTATTTGCGCTTCGGCGCTCCACCGGCCGGCTTCCCGGTCCGGCGCGTGGCCGGCAGCGCCGTCGTGATGGCCGGACTGCTCGTCCTCGGCGGCCAGGCCGGCGCCTACGCCCTCGGCGCGCAGCCCGAATTGACGGGGTTCGTCCGCCCCCTGGTCTGGGGCTCCGCCGCCAGCCTGATCGTCGGCGCGATGCTGCTGCTGGAGCGGGGGGGCATCACCCTGCGCTCCCGCTGGCTGCTGTCCCAGGGGAACGCCAGCTACTCGTTCTATCTGGTCCACAACCTGCTGCTCCACGCCGCCTCCAAGGTCGCGGCTGTTCTCCCGGTCGCCGGCGGCGTACGGGCCGTGCTGATCTTCCTGCTGGCCTTCGCCGCGTCCGCGGCGGTCGGGGAGGTCCTGTACCGGCGCGTGGAGGCCCCGATGAACGCGGCCCTCCGGCGGCGCTTCGACCGCCGCCCGCTCCCCGCACCGTTGCCGAGCGCACTGACGCCGTAACGGCGATCCGGCACCCGACCGCGCATACGCGATTCACGGCGGGGATCGGCGGCCGTGGATGGGGGGAGGGCGGGCACGTGGCCGTCCTGGACCGCCACACGCGCCGACCATGCGCTGATCCCGAACGCGAAGCGTGAAGGCGCTGGCCCGCACACGATGGGGCAGGGCCGTCGCTCCCCTGCGGGGCAATGCTGTCCCCTGCCTGCGTCCAGCCGATGAGACCACCACCGACGGATGCGGCCCAACCAATATATTAACCATACTTACAAATGAAAATTAAGTCTGTTACCGATCACGGCCGCCCGCATAAGCACTAATTTCCGCGACGGCTCCCGTATTCACTCCTTTTTTAAAGGCGATGTTCCATCTAGAGTCCGGTCTGTGCCTCTGCTCACCGTTTCCTGTGAGGTCGGCCGGCGGAAACTCTTTCTCCCGGCCGCGGCGCGTCGACGAGGTAGCTGTGATGCGTGTCGCGATTGTTCACGACTGGCTGTACGTCGTCGGCGGGGCCGAGCGCGTCCTGGAGCAGTTGCTGAAGCTCTACCCGGACGCGGACGTCTTCACGCTGTTCGACTTCCTGCCGGCGGCGGACCGGACGCGGATCGGCTACGAGAACGCCCGGACCAGCTTCATCCAGCGCCTGCCCTTCGCCCGCACGCGGCACCGGGCCTACCTGCCGCTGATGCCGATCGCGATCGAGCAGTTCGACCTGTCGGCCTACGACCTCATCATCTCCAGCAGCTACGCCGTGGCCAAAGGGGTGCTGACCGGGCCCGATCAGTTGCACGTCTCGTATGTGCATTCGCCGATGCGCTACGCCTGGGACCTGCAGCACACCTACCTGCGCGAGAGCGGCTGTGACGCGGGCGTCAAGAGCCTGGTCGCCCGCCTCATCCTCCACCGCATGCGCCTCTGGGACGTGCGCACGGCCTCCGGGCCGAACGCGATCGTGGCCAACTCCGCGTTCGTGGCGCGGCGCATCCAGAAGGTCTACGGCCGCACCGCCGAGGTGATCCATCCGCCGATCACCCTGTCGAGCCAGCGCTTCGACGGCCCGCGGGGCAACCACTTCCTCGTGGCGAGCCGGCTCGTTCCCTACAAGAACGTGGAGGCGGTGGTCCGCGCCTTCGCGCTGCTGCCGAACCTCCACCTCGTGGTGGCCGGCAGCGGCCCCGATGCCGCCCGGCTGCGGGAGATCGCCGGGCCCAACGTCTCGTTCGTGGGCTTCGTCTCCGACGAGGGGCTGCGCCAGCTCATGGCCACCGCCCGCGCCTTCATCTTCGCCGCGGAGGAGGATTTCGGCATCATCGTGGTCGAGGCTTCCTCGGAGGGCACCCCGGTCCTCGCCCTCGGCCGCGGCGGTGTGCGCGAGACGGTCCAGACGCGCGGCCCGCAGCGGACCGGCATGTTCTTCGACACGCCCGATCCCGAGGCGATCGCGGCCTGCGTGCACGGCTTCATGCAGCAGGAACACCATTTCACCCGCGAGGCCTGCCGGGCGCAGGCCGACCTGTTCTCGGCCGAGCTGTTCCGGAGCCGGTTCTCCCGCTTCGTCGATGAGCAGATGGCCCTGCACCGGGCGGCCTGCGAGCCCCGGACGCGCACCCTCCCGCGCCTCGAAGCAGTGGGCTGAGACCGATGTCCATGTCGCTCGTCACCGTCGATCTGGCCGACCGGACCCCGGTGCGCGCGGCCGCGCCTGAGCAGCCGCGGGGCGCATCGCTCGCCGCGCCGCTCTTCCGGATCTGGCGCCGCCGCTACCTGTTCGCGACGGTCTTCGCCCTGGTCATGGGCCTCGCGATCGCCGCGCTGATGAACATCACGCCGCAATACGTGGCGACCGGCTCGGTGATCGTGGCGGAGGCCGAGCCGGGCGCGCACAACGCCTCCATGGCCTGGATCCAGAAGATCGGCGACCCGGCCGACATCGAGAGCCAGATCCTGGTGATCCGTTCGCCGCGGCTCCTGCGGCTCGCGATCGATGCCGGACTCGCCGCCCCCGTCCTGGCGGAGTGCCGCTACGCCGCCGGCGGCGGGCGGCCGGGGCCCATCTCCGAGAAGAAAGACGCCGCCTGCACGAAGCTCACGGCCGACCGCAACGCCTTGGTCGAGTACCTGCAGAAGCGCTACAGCGTCCTCAGCTCCGGCCGCTCCCGGATCATCACCATCGGCTACCGGTCGCCCCTGCCCGAGACCGCGCAGACGATGACCAACGCCCTGATCGAGGCCTTCCTGGACGACCAGCGCGAAGCGCAGGCCTCGAGCCGCAAGGCGGCCTCAGACTGGCTGCACACCGAGATCAACCAGCTCGACGCCTCGATCCGCGCGGACGAGACCCGGATCCAGACGTTCCGGCGCCGCAAGGGCCTGGTGAAGGGCACGAACGCGCCGATCAGCGCCGAGCGTCTGACCAGCATCAGCCAGCAACTCTCCGCCGCTGAGGCCGCCAAGGCCGACGCCGCCGCGCGTCTGGGCGAGATCGAGAGCCGGGGCGCGCGCGGCGCCGAGACCGCGCCGGCCGTCCTGGCCAGTCCCACGATCGGGGCCCTCAAGCAGCAACTGAGCGGCGTCGCCGCGCAGCTCGCCAACCAGAGCACCCTCCTGGGCGCGAACCACCCGGCCATCCGGGCCCTGACGACCGAGCGGGCGAGCCTGCGCGAGCGCATCGATCAGGAGGTCAGGAACGTCACGCAGGGGCTGCGCAAGTCCTACGACGCCTCGAACGCGCTGGCCCAGGCGCTGCGCACCCAATTGGACAATGCCAAGACCGAGGCCGCGGCCGCCATGGACGACGAGGCCTCGATCGAGGGGATGGTGCGCAACGCTGAGATCCAGCGGACCCGCTACGCCGACCTCGTGAAGCGTGCCGGGGAGCTGGAGACCGAGCGGCGCATCCTCACCGGGAGCACCCGGCTGGTCAGCCTGGCGGAACTGCCGCAGGAGCCGTTCTCGCCCAAGGCCGTGCCGTTCCTGGCGGGGGGTATCGTGCTCGCCGGCGTGCTGGCGGCGGCGGCGGCCCTGCTGCGCGACTACACCGACCAGCGGGTCCGGACCCCGGGGCAGCTCATGGCCGGCACCGGCGCCCCGGTCTTCGCCCAGCTCCCCCGTCTGGAACCCCGCGGGCTCATGGGCCGCCTCTCCGACCGTCGGAGGGACCTCGACCTCCCCGAGGCCCTGGCACGGGCCCGGGTCGATCCGGTGATGCAGACCGTGCTGCGCAATCTGCACGCGCACCTCGTCCTGGCGGGCGGGGGCGAGTCCCGGGTCATCCTGGTGACCTCGTCGAAACCCCGCGAGGGCAAGTCGTTCACCGCCTTCGCCCTGGCCGGCATCGGCGCCGCGAGCGGGCGCCGGGTTCTGGTGATCGAGTGCGACCTGCGCCGGCCGAACTTCGACGCCTCGCTCGGACTCGGGCGCGGACCGGGCCTCGTGGGCGTGCTGCGGGGCGAGATCGCCCCCGCCGAGGCCGTGGTCTCGGCCGGCCGGTTCGACGTGATCCCGGCCGGCACGCCGACCTCGGAATCCACCGACCTGCTGATGAGCGAGCGCATGGTCGAGTTCCTGCGCTGGACCCGCCGCTACGACCTCGTCCTCCTCGATTCTCCACCCACCAGCGTGCTGATGGACGCCTCAATGCTCGCCCGCCACGCGGACGGCGTGCTCTGCTGCGCGCGCTACGGCCGCTCGCAGCTGTCGGACATCGTCGAGACCGTTGGCAACCTCCGCCGCGCCGGCGGCGTCGTGCTGGGGATCGCCATGACGATGGTCCGGGCGGGACGCCAGCCGACCTACGATGTGATGCGGCTTCCGGAGCCCCGCCACGCCGGTGACGCGCGATGACCGAGGCCCTGTCCGTCGGCATGCTCGCCGAACCTGCGTCGCTTGACCCTGCCCGAACGGCCGAGCCCCGGAACCGCCCCCGCGTCCTGTTCGTGACTCATACCGGGACGATGTCGGGGGCCGAGCTCGTCCTGCGCGATGCCGTGGCCCCCTGGGCGGGCTCGACGGCGTTCCTGTTCGAGGATGGCGCCTTCGCCGGCATCCTGCGCGGCCTCGGCCTCGAGATCCGTCTCGCCCGCCCGGGGGCCGGCCTGTCGGGCCTGCGCCGGGACGCCTCGGTCCTGCGGGCGCTGCCCAAGCTTGGCCGGCTCGCCGGGCTCGCCCTCGACATCGCCCGCGCGGCGCGGACCTGCGACGTGGTCTATGCCAATTCGCAGAAGGCCTTCCTGCTGTCGGCTCTGCCCGCGCGGCTGGTCGGGCGGCCGATCATCTGGCACCTGCACGACATCCTCGACGGCGCGCATTTCGGCCGGGCCCAGCGGATCGTACAGGCGCGGCTGGCCAATCTGTGCGCCACCCGGGTGGTCGTGCCCTCGCGGGCTGCGGCGGACGCTTTCATCCGGGCCGGCGGCCGCGCGTCCCGCGTGAGCGTCGTGCCGAACGGTCTCGATCTGGATGTCGATCCGCGATCCCCGGCGGCCCTGCGGGCGGAAATGGGGCTGCCGGCCGGACCGCTAATCGGGGTGTTCAGCCGCCTCGCGCCCTGGAAGGGGCAGGACGTGGTCATCGAGGCGCTGGCGCGCCTTCCCGGCCTGCGCTGCATCGTCGTCGGCGCGGCGCTGTTCGGCGAGGACGCCTACGCGGCGCGGCTGCACGCGCTGGCCGCGGCGCACGGCGTCGCGGACCGGGTGCTGTTCCTCGGCCAGCGGTCGGACGTGCCCCGGCTGATGCAGGCGGTCGATGCGGTCGTGCATCCCTCGGTTGATCCCGAACCGTTCGGCCGAACCCTCGTCGAGGCGATGCTGGCCGGGATCCCGGTGATCGCCACCGATACAGGCGCCGCCGCCGAGATCCTCGACGGCGGTGCGGTCGGCACCCTCGTGCCGCCGCGGCGGCCCGACCGCCTCGCCGCCGCCCTCGCCGTGCTGCTCGACGACCCGGACGCCGTCGCGGCGCGCACCCGTCTCGCCCGGGACCGGGCGCTGACCCTCTACGGCGCGGATCGGATGCGGGACGCCCTGACCAAGCTGATCCTCGACGCCGCCGCCCGCCCCTGACCGATGGGCCGTCATCAACCGCGATCGGAGCTTTCGGAGCCGCCATGCCGCGCGTTCTCGTGAACATGCCGACCCAGTTCGGCGGTCGTCCGTCGGGCGTCGCCCTCGTCGCCTTCCGGGTGATCGCCGGCCTCATCGAGCGCGGCACCTTCACGGTCGTGCTGCGCTCGCCCTGGACCCGCGCGCAGCTGCCCGAGGCGATCCGCGACCGGATCGAGGTCGTGACCGTGCCGCGCCCGCGCATCATGCTGTTGGACGTCCTGCGGCAGGCCGTCACCGTCCCGCGGCTGTGTCGAGCCTTCAACATCGACGTGGTGCTCAACGCCGATCCCTACGGTGCGGCCTTCGGCGGCCGGGCGCGGGTCAGCGTCGTCCACGATCTCTACTTCCGCACGATGCCCGGCCGAAGCCGCTCGCGCGAGGCGCTGACCACCGATCCGATCTTCCGCCTCGTCCTGGCCAACAGCGCCCGGGTGATCGCCGTCTCGGAGGCGACGCGGCGCGATCTCGGGCGCTTCTACCCGACCCTCCGGGACCGGACCCACACCGTCCCGTCGGCCGCGATGATCGACCCCGATGCGGTCGATCCGGCACCGGAACTCCCGCCGGGACCCTTCGTGCTGGCGGTGGGCAACGCCATGTACAACAAGAACTTCGCGACGCTGGCGCGGGCCCTGGCCGCGCTGGGCCGCCCGGAGATCGGCATCGTCCATGTCGGCGAGGATCCGGACGAGGCGATCGCCGGAGCGCTCGGCGGCGCACCGGTCCGGCTGACGCGCCTGTCCCGGATCGGCGAGGGCCGGCTCGCGGCGCTCTATCGAAACGCCCTGTGCCTGTGCGTCCCATCCTTCGCGGAGGGGTTCTGCCTGCCCGTGCTGGAAGCGCAGGCGCTGGGCTGCCCGGTGATCTGCTCGAACCGGTCGGCGACCCCCGAGATCGCCGGCGCGGGCGCCCTGACCTTCGACCCCACCGATGCCGGGGCGCTCACCGCGTGCCTGCGCCGCCTGCTGGACGAGCCCGGCCTGCGCGCGGCGCTGATCGACCGCGGCCGCGACAATGCCGGCCTGTACGATTGGGCCGAGACCGCCCGCCGCTACGAGACGCTGCTGCTCGACGCGCTCCGGGACTCCGCCCGCGCGGAACCGGCCGGAAAGGTGCCGCATGCGCATCCTGCACCTTAGCTCGCTCTACCCGCCCGAGCAGGTCGGCGGGGCCGAACTCATGGTCGAGACGCTGGCCCGCCTGCAGGCGGACCTCGGCCACGCGGTCGCGGTCGCCTGCGCGGCCCGGCAGGCCGCGGCCCCCGTCGTCCAGAACGGCGTCACCGTCTATCGGACCGGGTACGGAACCCCGTTCCACATCCTCGACTGGCCGCAGCGCGGGCGCCTCGACCGGATGCGCTACAAGCTCGCCACCCAGTGGAACCGCCAGACCCTCGCCCGGATGGCGGCGGCGGTGCGGGACTTCGCGCCGGATCTCGTCAATACCCACTCGATCTCGGAGCTGACGCCGGCGCTCTGGCCGATGCTCCGCCGGCTCGGCGTGCCGGTGGTGCATACGCTGCACGACTTCACCAGCCTGTGCACCAACGGCGCGATGGTGCGGGACGGCCGGGCCTGCACTGGCCAGCACCTCAAGTGCCGGATCTACGCGGCGCCGCACCGGCGCTGCCAGCGCGCGGTCTCGGCCGTCACCGCCGTGGGCTCGGACATCCTGGCCCGCCACTTGGCCGCCGGCTTCTTCGATGCGGTGCCGCCTTCGCTGCGCCGGGTGATCTGGAACCCGATCGCGCCGGGCGCACCGTCGACCCGCCGGCCGCTCGCTCCGGGGGCACCGGTGACCTTCGGCTATCTCGGCCGGATCGAGGCGTCCAAGGGCATCGACGTCCTGCTCGACGCCTGCCGGAGGCTGCCGCCGCAGGGCTGGCAGCTCACGATCGCCGGCCGGGCCGTGGACGGACTCGACCGCTACCGCGCCAGGGCCGACGGGCTGCCCGTCTCCTTCGTGGGCTTCGCCGGGCGCGACGCCTTCCTCGACGGGATCGACTGCCTCGTGGTCCCGCCGATCTGGCCGGAACCCTTCGGCCGCACCGTGGCGGAAGCCTACGGTCGCGGCGTTCCGGTGATCGGCACGGAGGCCGGCGGCATCGGCGAGCAGATCGGGCCGGGACCGTGGCTCGTGCCCCCCGGCGACGCCCCCGCGCTCGCGACCGCGATGGCCCGGATCGTCGCCGAGCCCGGCCGCCTCGCCGAGGGACTCGGCCGGGCCGCCACCATCCGCGCCGGGACCGATCCGGACGCCGTGGCGACCGCCTATCTCGACCTCTACGCGGCGGCCCGCGACGCCGCCCGCCCCGAATCGCGCTCCGCGCCCACGGAGCGCCCGCAGCTCAGCGAGTGCCGCCCATGATGACCCCGTCCCTGTCCCAGCCCTATGCCCGCGTCGCGTCCGCCACCCCGGCCTCCGAACGGCGCGACCGGCCGGTGGACGGCGTCGCCCTGCGGACTGCGACCGGGCCCCTGCGGATCCTGCATCTCAGCGCCCTCTATCCGCCCTACATCGTGGGCGGCGCGGAGCGCTCGGTGGAGCACCTCGCCGAGGAGCTGGCGGCGGCGGGCCACACCGTGGCCGCGGCCTGCATCGCCCGGGAGCCCGAGCCGAAGGCGGTGCGGGGCGGCGTCACCGTCTACCGCATGGCGCACCACAACGATTTCTGGCTGGAGGACTGGCCCAAGGCGAGCCGGTTCGGCCGCGCCTGGGCGAAGCTCAAGCAGCAGTGGAACTTCGCCGTCGCGGCGGAATTCGGACGCGTCCTCGACGATTTCCGCCCCGACATCGTCAACACCCACTCGCTGCTGGACGTCTCGACCCTGGTCTGGCGCGAGGCGGCCAAGCGTGGGATCCCGATCGTCCACACGGTCTGCGAGTACGACCTGATCTGCGGCAACGCCGCCATGTTCCGGGACGGCAAGCCCTGCGAGCGCTGGCACCTCGGCTGCAAGGTGGTCAACGCGGCCAAGCAAATCACCAACCGGTCGGTGGACGCGGTCGTCAGCGTCGGCACCGAGATCCTCAAGACCCACGTGAACCACGGGCTGTTCGCACATCTGGCGCCGGAGCGCCGCCGCGTGATCTACTATTCCTGCACGGTCCCGGGGGGCGACCCCGAGGCGCGGCGCCGGATCGACCGGACGGGCCAGCCCATGACCTTCGGCTATCTCGGCCGGATCAACACCGAGAAGGGGGTCGGCACCCTGATCGACGCCCTGCGCCGGATCGGCCCCGGCAACTGGCGCTGCCTCGTCGCCGGCCAGGCGATGGACGATTCGATCGCGCGCTTCAAGGCGCAGTCCGAGGGCCTGCCGGTGGAGTTCGTCGGCTGGGCCAAGCCCGCCGACTTCCTCAGCGAGATCGACGTGCTGGTCGTGCCCTCGTTCTGGGCCGAGCCGTCCCCGCGGACGATCTACGAGGCCTACACGATGGGCGTACCGGTGATCGGCGCGGCCTCCGGCGGCATTCCCGAGCTGATCGGCGAGGACAACGCCGACTGGCTGTTCACCCCGGGCGACGATGCCGACCTCGCCGACCGCCTGCGGACCGCGATCGCCCGCGGCCGCACCGACCTGCCGGACGAGCGCGCCTTCCAGCACGTCATCCGCGAATCGACCTCAGAGCGCGTCGCCGAGAAGTATCTCGACCTCTACGCCGAGCTCGTCGCCGAGCGCCGGGCGGCCCGTTCGTGACCGCCGGCACGCCGACGCTCACAGAGGCCGGGGCGGCCGCGGACGCCTCCGAGATCGTCCCGGGGCTCCCCTCCGGCGCCGAGGTCACCGGCCGCTCCTTCGACGCGGCCCGCTGGGTGGCGCTCGCGTCCGTGGGCAACGTCATGCTGAGCTTCGGGGTGTTCCTCGTGCTCGCCCGGCTCATCGCCCCCGCCGAGTTCGGCATGGTGGCGATCGCCGTCGTCTTCATCGACATCCTGCAGATCGTGGCGCGCTGCGGCCTGCCGGATGCGGTGGTTCAGCGGGTCGACCTCGACGAGGACTTCGCCGCCACCGCCTTCTGGGTGATGCTGGCCGCCGGCGGCCTCTGCGGCGGGGCGCTCGTAGCCCTGTCCGGCCCGATCGCCTGGGTGTTCGATCTCCCGGAACTGCGCCCGGTCCTGTACGCCCTCTCGGCCTGCTTCGTGATCACCGCCGCGGGGGCCATCCACGAGGCCCGCCTGCAAAGGAGCTTCGGGTTCCGCAAGCTCGCCCTCCGGGCCCTGGGCTCCAACCTCCTCGGGGGCGGGGTCGCCCTGGCGATGGCGTTTGCCGGCTACGGCGTCTGGAGCCTCGTGGTGCAGCGGATCGTCGCCGCGACCGCGACCACGCTGCTCACCTGGGCGGCGTCCCGGTGGATGCCGGCCCGGCGCCTGGACCTCGCCGCCGCCCGCGCCCAGATCGCCTTCGGGTCGCGGGTGTTCTGCACCTACCTCCTGCTCGTCCTCTCGATCCGCAGCCAGGAGGTGATCGCCGCCTACTTCCTGTCGGCCGCCGATGTCGGATACCTGCGCCTCGCCTGGCGCTGCATCGACCTCGTCAGCCAGGTGGCGGTGATCCCGCTCACGACGGTGGGCCTGACCACCTATGCCCGCCTCCAGGATCGGCCGACGGAGCTGGCCACCGCCTTCTACGGTTTCACCGAGGCCTCCTCCTTCGTGGCGGTGCCGGCCTTCTTCGGCATGGCGGCCGTTGCCCCGACCCTGATCCCGTTCCTGTTCGGCGACCAGTGGCACGAGGCCGCCCCGGTGCTGCGGATGCTGGCGCTCCTGGCGCCGGAATTCGTCGCGACCTCGATGCTGTGGATGATCTTCACGGCGCTGGGGCGCAACGGGACGGCCCTGCGGCTGGCGGGCGCGCAGTTCGGCCTCGGGGCCGTGGCCGCCCTGGTGACCGCGCCCCTGGGCCTCGCGGCGCTCGCCGCCGGGCACGTGCTGCGGGCCTACCTGTTCACGCCGGTGATCGTCGCCGGGATCGGACGGCTCGTCCCGATCGGCAATCGGAGCCTGGCCCGGGCGCTGCTGCCGGTCACGGCCTGCTCGGCCGCGATGGCGGGCCTCGTGCTGGTGGTCCAGGAGCCGATCCACGCCGCACTGGGCGACCGGATCGGCCTGTTCGGCGCGGTCGGAATCGGCATCCTCGCCTACGCCGGCCTCGCGCAGCTGTTCATGCGCGACACGGTCAGCACCGCCCTCGGCTTCTTCCTGCGCCGGACCACCTGATCTCCACCCTCCGCCAACCTTTGTGCGCGAGGATGGCCGCCCGGGGGCCGGTCGCCGGGCCGGCTTGTCCGACGCCGGCTTGTCCGGTGGCGGCTTGCCTCGGCGTTCGAACGGATCGGGACCATGACGGGACAGGCGTTGCCGATCGGAGCGGGTGCCCCGGCTGTGTCGGTCGGGGCCGACCGCGCCGCCGTGTTCGTGCTCGGGGTGGCGCTGCAGTTCAACGTGCTGACCTCGAGCTTCGGCCTGCCGTTCCAGCGCCTGTCCGACCTCCTGCCGTTCCTCCTCATCCCCTTCCTCGGGATGCGCCGGGCCGTCATCGCGGAGGTCCTGCGCAACGTCGCCCCGCTCGCCGGGATCGTCGTGCTGATCGGTGCCTCCCTCGTGCTCAAGGCCCACAAGGAGGCGGGTGACGTCTACCTGACGCTGGTGCTGCTGCTCTACGTCGTGCAAGCCTTCATCCTGCTCGTGCATTTCCAGGACCGGCGCGTCGAGAACGCCTTCTGCATCGGCCTGCTCGCGGGCCTCCTGGCGTCCCTGGCGGTCCTGCTGCTCGCCTCCTCGGGCCTGTCGCTGGAACGCTACGGCCTCGCGGTGCCGACCGACGGGCTCGACGAGGAGCTGAAGCTCTTCGTCGAGGACAAGCAGGGCGGCCTCTGGGCATCCGGAAACGAGACCGGCCACGTCTTCGGGCTCTGCGGTGTCGCCGCCCTGGTGCTGAGCCTGCGCTACCGGCTCAAGGCGATCTACCTCGTCTATTTCGGAGCCCTGCTGGCGAGCTTTCCACTGACCAACAACAGGGCCGGCCTGTTCATGCCGCTGCTGGTCTTCGCCCTGCTGATGCGGCGCAACCTCCGGGCCTCCGCGGTCCTGAGCGTGCTCGGGATCCTGGGCGCCGTGCTGATCGCCTGGTCGCTGACGGGGGAGCTCCCGCTGCCCAACACCCTGGCGCAGGCGATCGAGCGCCGCTTCGCGGAGGACAACAACGTCACGAGCAACTTCGACGAGCGGTTTCTCTCGGGCATCACTGCCCTGCGCCTCGTCGTCGCCTACCCGTTCGGCCTCGGCGAGGTCGCCCGCCGGGAGGAGCTGCGGGCGCTGACCGGCCTCGTGACGCCGCATAACGGCTTCGTCTCCATGGCACTTCAGAGCGGCGTGGCCGCCGCGCTGCTCCTGATCGCCGGCCTCGTGCGGATCCTGCTGGACCCGGCGCGAGCCGGTCCATTCCTGACCTACAGCGCCCTGTTCCTGATCCCGTCGATGATGTTCGAGGAACTCTCGGTCAATCAGTACTTCCTGTTCTTCATGGCCTTTGCCCTGGCCTCCCTGGCTCGGCCGGGCGACCCTGGACCGCGGCCTGCAGGGACGAAATGACCGGGTCGGCCGGCCTTCATATTCGGACAGCATCGCCGCATCACGTCTCGGATTTCTAAATCTTCACGATCTGCTGAGGGTCGAATTTACAGCGCCTTAGCACTTGGCATGCTTCCATTACGGACCGAAAACTGGACGCACGATATGCCGAGCGAGACGTCAAATGCGTGGGGCCGCGGCGAGCTCTACGAGACCCTGTGCCTGCTCGTCATCGGCGCGGGGATCTGGTTCGTCGGCGTCACGCTCGGCACCTTCGACTCCCTGACCGGCTTCGTCTTGGCCTACGGCCTCAACGACTTGCTGATGCTGGCCGCCTGCATGGGCGTTGCCCTGTGCGGGGCCGTCATCCGCAAATCGATCCTCCTGCGCCGGCTCATGCTGGAGCGCGACGCGGCGGCCGCGCAGGCCGAGGCGATCGCCCGGCACGACGGGCTGACCGGACTGGCCAACCGCCGCCGCTTCATCGATGCCGTCGCGCGGGCGCATGCCACGGCCGGTGCCGAGCCGTCCTCGGCGGTCCTGCTGATCGACCTCGACCGGTTCAAGCCGGTCAACGACCTCTACAGCCACGCGGCCGGCAACGCGGTGCTCTGCGCCGTGGCCGAGCGCCTCCACCAGCTGCTGCCGTCCGGCGGCGTGGCGGCGCGGCTCGGCGGCGACGAGTTCGCCATGCTGGTCCCGGTGGAGCACGGCAGCGAGGGCCTCATGCGCCTGGCCCAGGCGGTGATCTCCGCCATCTCCGTGCCGGTCAGCTGGAACCAGAACGATCTCAAGGTCGGCGCCACGGTCGGCGTCGCCGTCGTCGCCGCGGATCACGCGGATTCCGACGCGGTTCTGCACGCGGCCGATCTCGCCATGTACCAGGGCAAGAAGGACGGGCGCGGCAATTACCGCTTCTTCCGCAGCGCCATGGACGAGGAGCTGCGCGCCCGGGCCCGTACCGAGGCGGAACTCCGCGTCGCGATCGAGACGGGCGCGATCGAGCCCTATTACCAGCCGGTCGTGTCGCTGCCCGAGAAGGAGATCGTCGGCGTCGAGGTGCTGGCGCGCTGGCGCCATCCGATCCGCGGCCTGATCGGCCCGTCGGAATTCATCCCCGTCGCCGAGGAGACCGGGATGATCGCCGATCTCAGCTACAACCTGATCCGCCGGGCCTGTCTCGATGCCCGGGCCTGGCCCTCCCACCTGATCCTGGCGGTCAACATCGCCCCCCACCAGTTCCAGGATGCGTGGCTGGCCGAGCGCATCCTCGCGATCCTCACGGAGACCGGATTCCCGCCCCGGCGCCTCGAGGTTGAGATCACCGAGAGCGCCCTGATCCAGGATCTGGAGGCGACCCGCGCGACCCTCCTGTCGCTCCGGCAGCTCGGCGTGCGCATCGCGCTCGACGATTTCGGCACCGGTTATTCGAGCCTGTACCACCTGCGCGAGCTGAAGTTCGACAAGCTAAAGATCGACCGGAGCTACGTCGACGCGATCACCATGAGCGACGAGCGCGCCAAGCTGGTCGATGCCATCATCAAGCTCGGCACCAGCCTCGGCCTCACTACGACCGCGGAGGGGATCGAGACGGATGCGAGCCTGGACTGGCTGTCGGACCAGGGCTGCCATTTCGGCCAGGGCTACCTGTTCGGGCGGGCGATGCCCAAGGCCGAGATGGACGCGGTCCTGAACGGTGCCGAAGCGGCGCAAGAGCCGCAGGTCCTGATCGCGGCCCTGGCGCAGGCCTCCTGAAGGCGCGCCGCAGTCGGCGCGACGGCATCGGACAAGACCCGCATCCGGTTCGCTGCGCCCCGGGGCGGGACCGAGCCGTCCGACGACACGATCCGGATGCGGCCTCGCGCCGGTCGATGGGCGCCCCATATTCGGGCCTCGACGCGCCGCAGGTCACAGCATGGCACCGAGCCCGATCGCCCTCATCGCCTCCGCCGCCCTTGTCGGCATGGTCGCCGCCGGAACGGGGGCGATCGTCCTGCAGCAGGGCGCGCGCTTCAGCCATCCGCGCCGGGTCGGCGGTACCTTCGCGATGGCGGACCTCGACGGTCGTCCGGTGAGCCAGGCCGATCTCCTGGGCAGGCCGACCGCGCTGTTCTTCGGCTTCACCCATTGTCCGGACGTCTGCCCGACGACGCTGGCCAGCCTCTCGGGGGCGCTCGGCCAGATGGGCCGTGACGCGGACCGCCTGAACCTGGTGTTCGTCACGCTGGACCCGGAGCGCGACACCCCCGACAGCCTGCGCGACTACCTGGCCTCATTCGATCCGCGCATCCGCGCCTTCACGGGCACGCCGGATCAGGTCGCCCGGATGGCGGACGCCTACCACGTCGCCTACCGGCGCGTGCCGCGGAAGGACGGCGATTACACGATGGAGCATTCGGCCACCGTGGCGCTGTTCGACAGGACCGGGCGCATGGTCGGGGAGATCGGCTATGGCGAGGACGAGGCACGGGTCCTGTCCAAGCTGATCACGCTGGCGCTCCCCGGCCAGTGCGCCCCCGGCGGCGGCGCAGACCTCTGGGCGAGCGACGGCGCCACCGGCACCTGCGGCCCGCGCAGCTGATCCGAGGGCCGACACGGATCGGACCGCGGCTGTTTCCGCGCGGGAGCCCGTTGCAGCCTGCGGCGGGTGACCGCCAGGTCCCGTGTTGCAACGCCCTCGGGCTCGGCTCTACAGGGCGGCGCGGGCCAGCGAAGCTTGGCCGAATCCCGGGGGTCTCACCTTGATCACGCGACGCGTCCTGACCGCCCTCGGGCTCCTCGCCCTCACGCCGTTCCCGGGCGCCGCCCGGGCCGCCTCCGGCGGGCCGCGGCTCGGGCCGCCCGAGCCGATGGATCTCGACCGGCTGAAGGACCTCGCCCGCAGCCTGCGCGACCGGCCCTACGCGCCGCCGCCGGAAGCGCCCGGCGCTGCGGCGCTCGATGCCCTGACCTACGGACCGCTGCAGGAGATCCGCTATCCGCCCGGTCGGGCCCTGTTCGCCGACAGCCCGTACCCGGTGACCTTCTTCCACCTCGGCAACCTGTTCCGGCATCCCGTGAGCGTCTACGCGCTGGAGGGCGGACGGGCCCGCGCGGTGCTCTACGCCAACGACCTGTTCACCTACCCGCCGGGCAATCCGGCCAAGGATGTCCCGGACGGCGCCGGCTTCGCCGGGTTCCGGTTCCAGAAGGCCCCGGCCGGGCAGCCCGGCGACGACGCCGACTGGCTCGCCTTCCTGGGCGCCTCCTATTTCCGCGCCGGCGGCGACGGGCAGCAATACGGCGCCTCGGCCCGCGGCATCGCCATCGACACGGCGCCCGGGGCCGGCAGGACCGAGGAGTTCCCGGTCTTCACGCGCTTCTATGTCAGCCCGGCCGCGGAGGGTGCGGTCACCGTGCTCGCCCTGCTGGAAGGGCCGAGCCTGACCGGGGCCTACCGATTCGTCGCCCGGAGGGAACCGCACGTCGTCATCGACGTCGCCTGCACGGTCTACATGCGCCGGTCCGTGGAGCGGTTCGGGATGGCGCCGCTCACGTCGATGCTCTGGTACTCCGAGGGGATGAGCCGCTTCCGCGCCAGCGACTGGCGGCCCGAGGTCCACGATTCCGACGGGCTGCTGATGCAGACCGGGGCCGGCGAGATCATCTGGCGCCCGCTCAACAATCCGCCGCGCCTCAGCGTCAGCGCCTTCGCCGACCGGTCGCCCAAGGGCTTCGGCCTGCTCCAGCGCGACCGGAGCTTCGACCACTACATCGACGATGGCTTCGAGGAGAACCGGCCCGATATCTGGGTCGAGCCGCAGGGGGATTGGGGCTCGGGCAGCGTCCAGCTCGTGGAGATCCCGACGCACCAGGAGACCGACGACAACATCGGCGCGATGTGGGTGCCGGCCGATCCGCCAAAGGCGGGGGATGAGCGCAGCTTCGCCTACCGCCTCCGCTGGACCGTTCAGGAGCCGGTCGCGACCGATCTCGCCCGGTGCGTCGCCACCCGGGCGACCAAGGCCTCTTGGCTCGCCGAGTCGGATCGCCGCCCCGGCCGGGCCAACCTGGTGCGGCAATTCGTGCTGGAATTCGAGGGCACGGCGCTGGCCGGGCTCGATCCCGAGAAGGCCGAGGTCGCGCTGACGCTCACGCGCGGCAGCGCCGAGGAGGTCGGCGCGACCTGGGCGCCCTACGGCAAGCCGAGCCCCTGGCGGGTCTTCCTGAGGGTCTACGCCGAGGGGCCGGAGCCGGTGGAGATGCGGCTGCAGCTCAAATCCGGCGGCCGGTTGCTCTCCGAGACCTGGGCGTACCAGCTCTATCCGGAAGCGCCGGGCACGGTCCTGTAGGCCACCGGCGGATCGGACACATTGCCGGGACCGCGCCGGCCTCAGTAGAGAAGTCCGGTCCCGGGCCGCCGCCGCGGCCGGGATGTCCACCGCCGCAGAGGTCGTCATGGACGGCGAAGGCCCGCCCGGCCCGCACCTGCCCGAGACGCTGACGCGCCTCCTGAAGGCACCCAAGAACGCGATCTGGCCGACGCCCGAGGATCGGCACCGCCCGCGCCTCGGCCGGCAGCGGCCGCACAAGCCGAGCCGCGCCATCCTGGGTGTCTGGCTCTGGGCGATCCTCTACAATGTCATCGGCTTCGCGATCCTCGCGATCCTGTGGCGGACGATGCACTGACCCGATGACCCGAGCCACCCATCCCCGTCCGCGCCTCACGCGCCCGACGATCGCGGCGCTGCTGTCGCTCACCTTGGCCACCGGATCCGCGGCGGCGCAGGCGCAAGGCGACGCCCTCAACGCGGATGACGGCACCGGTGCGGTGAAGGTCTGCGCGCCGGTGGCGATGCCGCGGTGGCGCTCCATGAGCCCGGTACCGAAGACTTGGACGTTCCTCGATTGCATGGCCTTCTCGGGCGAGATGGGCGCCACCCATTTCCAGCTCGGCTGCCTGTTCACCAACGTCACGCTCTACGCGCAGAAATACGCCTGGGGGGCGATGGTGCAGATCGACAAGTCGGCCCTAGCGAAATCACAGCCCCCGGTCCCCAATTGCGGCTGGTGAGCGGCCCGGTCACGCGGCGGGGGATTGCCAGTCGAGATCCGGCGCCAGAGGGGATGCCGGTCCGGTGCAAGCGAGCAGGTTGGACCGAGACCATTGTGCGGCGCGCGCCACGCAACATCCGCCCGGAGAAGCGCCCGTAACGTGCTTCACGCAAGCCGGGCGAAATAAGCCCGCCAGGATCAGTCCCGCGCGGCCGCGCGCGCCGAGTGCAAAGCTTCCTTAAAGGCCGAACCTCAGACTAGCCACGCCCGCCGCCGATTTGTCCGGCGCGCCACGCGACGCGCATCGCCGTCACATGGCCAGGGACAAACCCACCGACCCGCTTTGACGCGCGGCGACGAAGGGGCTACAGAGATCAGAGCGATTTAAGCAAGATTCATGCCGCCGATCCTCGGCGGCTGCCGGCAAACCGCGCAGGAAGGACATCGGGGCCTCCATGAGTTTGGTGCAACGGCTGGAAGTGCGTCAGGGCCAGGCCCTGGTGATGACGCCGCAGCTCCTGCAGGCGATCAAGCTCCTCCAACTCTCGCAGCTCGACCTCGCCGCCTATGTCGAGGCCGAACTGGAGCGCAACCCCCTCCTGGAACGTGCCGAACCCGAGCCATCCGGCCCGGGTGAGGCCGCCGATCCGGTCGGCCAAGCCGAGGACCCGGCCGGCGATGGTTTCGAGGCGGCCGAATCCGAATCGTGGCTGTCCGCCCAGCTTAATCCGAGCCGCGGCGAGATCGAGACCGATTTCGACACGCGGCTCGACAACGTCTTCCCCGACGACGTGCCGGCCCAGGCGCGGGAGGGCGGCGGTGGCGACATGCTCTCGCTGACCCCGCCCCCCTATGGCAGTACCGGCGGCAGTTTCGACGCGGAGGCCCCCGATTTCGAGGCCACCCTCACGGCGGAGGTCTCGCTGCGGGAGCACCTCGCGGGCCAGCTGGACCTCGCGACCCGCGACCCCGTCGAGCGGCTGGTCGGCGGCTTCCTGATCGATGCGGTCGACGAGGCGGGATACCTGCGCGAATCGGTCGAGGCCGTAACCGAGCGCCTCGGTGCCGACCCGGCCCTGGTGGCGCGGATCCTGGCGCTGGTGCAGACCTTCGACCCGCCTGGGGTCGCCGCCCGCGACCTCGCCGAGTGCATGGCGATCCAGCTCCGGGACCGCGACCGGTTCGACCCGGCGATGCGCGCTCTGGTCTCGCGCCTCGACCTCGTCGCCAAGCGCGATTTCGGGGCGCTGCGCCGCCTGTGCGGGGTGGATGACGAGGATCTGGTCGAGATGCTGGGCGAGATCCGCCGCCTCGATCCGAAACCCGGCCGGGCCTTCGGATCGAGCGCCGTGGAGGTTCTGGTCCCCGACGTGTTCGTGCGGGCGGCACCGGACGGATCCTGGCTGGTCGAGCTCAACAGCGAGGCCCTGCCGCGGGTCCTGGTGAACCAGAGCTACTATGCCCGGGTCGTGCGCGGCGCCAAGGCCGAGGGCGACAAGGCCTTCCTGTCCGAAGCGCTCCAGAACGCCAACTGGCTCACCCGCTCCCTGGAGCAGCGCGCCCGCACGATCCTGAAGGTCGCCACGGAGATCGTACGCCAGCAGGACGGCTTCTTCGTCTACGGCGTGACGCATCTGCGGCCGCTGAATCTCAAGACGGTGGCGGAGGCGATCGGCATGCACGAATCGACCGTCTCGCGGGTCACCTCCAACAAGGCGATCGGCACCAGTCGCGGCACCCTGGAGATGAAATACTTCTTCACCGCGGCGATCCCGGGGGCGGCCGGCACGGCGGCCCATTCCTCGGAGGCGGTGCGCCACCGGATCAAGCAGTTGGTCGACGGCGAGACGCCGGACGACGTGCTCTCCGACGACGCCCTGGTGCAGAAGCTGCGCGGGGAGGGGGTCGACATCGCCCGCCGCACGGTGGCGAAGTATCGGGAATCCCTGCGGATTCCGAGCTCGATCGAGCGCCGCCGCGAGCACTTCGCCCACGGTGGCGGCCACCACGCCGCCCTGGCGCTGCGCTAGAGAGATCGACCCGGCGCGCGGGCGCGCGTCGGGCCGGTTCCCGTCAGCGCACGACCGCGTCCCGCTGGGCCAGCGCCGTGGCGCTCTTCGACTTCTGCATGGTCGCGTCGATCTGCTCGCGCTGACGCCTAAAGTCAGCGAGCAGGCGGCCATCGAGTTCCCGGCCCCGGGGGACGCGGATCTTCATCGGATCGACGAAGTGGCCGTTGATGATCACTTCGTAGTGCAGATGAGGCCCGGTCGACAGGCCGGTGGAGCCGAGATAGCCGATCACCTGACCCTGCCGGACCTTCACGCCCTCCCGGATGCCGCGGCCGAACCGGGACATGTGATTGTAGGTGGTGACGTAGCCATTGACGTGCTGGACCTCGACCCGGTTGCCGTAGCCCGAGGTCATCTCGGACCGGATCACCACACCATTGCCCGCCGCCATGATCGGCGTGCCGATCGGGTTCGCCCAATCGACACCCGTATGCAGCTTGGCGTAGCCCAAGACCGGGTGGCGCCGATAGCCGAAGCCGGAACGCATGATCCCGTCGGCGATCGGTTTGCGCAGCAGGAACTTCTTGAGCGACCGCCCCTGGTCGTCGAGGTAGTCGATCGTGCCGTCGTCGGGGGATTGGAAGCGGTAGACCTTGCGCGTCTCGCCGCCGAGGGTCAGCGCCGCGTAGAGCAGGTCCGGACGGTCCGCGCTGGCCTCGTCGTCATACGTGTAGAACACGTCGAGGCCGTCGCCGCTGGCGATCCGACGCTGGAAGTCGAGGTCGTAGCTGAATACCCGGACGATGTCCTCCACGGTGGCCCGCGGCAGGTCGTGACGCGCGGCCGTCTCGTAGAGGCTCTGGTAGAGGCGCGGACCCGAGCCCGAATCGGCATCCTCGTCCTCGCCGGACTCGGCCTGGGGCTGCGGCTTGGGGGAGGGGGCCTCCTCGGCGGGGGGCGCCACCGAGACGAAGGCGCCCCGGTCGTTCAGGGCGGCGATCCCCTCGATGCCGGACTCGCCGTACAGCACCACGCGGGTGACCTGACGCGGGTCGCCGGGATGGGGGCCCGGGGCGACCTGGACGCGCATCGGCTGACCCTCGTTGAGGGCGGCGGTCCGCGCCTTGCCGCCGAGGGCCGCGACGATTCCGCGGATCGCCTCGTCGCCGGCGAATCCGGTGGCCTTGAGCACGCTCTCCACGGTCTCGCCGCGCTTGAGCGCCAGATCGCGCTCCTCCACCAGGGGCGCCTCGTTGGGCTTCAGTTCGACCTTGGCGACCTTGGTGACGTTCTCCGGGACGACCAGCACCTCGATCGCCTTGAACGGGTTTGCCTCCTTCGGCGCGGCCCCGTCGCCGTCGCCGGCCGCGCCCTGCTGCAGGGTGCGTGACAGCATGATCTGCGGCGCGATCGGGATGGCGGCCCGGCGGCCCGCTTCGGCGGTGATGCGGCGCTCCTCCTCGACCTGGGCGGTGACGTCGTCATCGGTGAGCGCGGGGGCGCTGGCATCGACGGCGGCGTCGGCCAGGTCGCGCTTGACCACCGTGACCTCGGCCCCGGGGGCATCGGCGGCGGCATCGGGGGCACGCTCGAGGGGCTCATCGGAGACGAATTTC
>NZ_JBYQFA010000001.1:0-380000 GCF_057836565.1 Methylobacterium sp. J-118 | reverse complement strand
CGGACGGGGAGGGGCTCCTGCGCCGGGCCGAGACGGACCGACCCAAGCTCACCGACGTCCTGTCGGGCTACGGCTATTACCAGGGCACCGTGGCGATCCGGATCGACAGCGCTCCGGTGACCGATCAGGCCGCCCCGGCGGTTCGCGCCGCCGAGGCGTGGCGCAACCGCGGGCTCGTGCCGGTCCGGATCGCCGTGGATCTCGGCCCCCTCTATCACGTGCGTCGGATCGTGGTCCGCGACCCCGCGGGACGACCCTTCCCCGAGGACGTACTGCCCGCGCGGATCACGCGCGTCGACGCGGACGGTCCGGCGCGTTCGGCCACGATCCTGGCGCGCGAAGCCCGGATCGTCGATCAGTTCCGGGGCCGGGGGCATCCCTTCGCCAAGGCGATCGCCCGCGACCCGGTGGTCGACGACACGGCCCACGTCATGGACGTGACCTTCACGATCGATCCCGGCCCGGTGGCCGGCCTCGGTCCGGTGGCTGTGAGCGGTGCCCCCGGTATCGATCCGGCCACGATCCGCTCCTTCATCTATGCCGAGCCGGGCGACCCGTATTCACCGCAGGCGGTGGCGGCGATCCGCCGGTCGGTCGCCCGCATCGAGGGGATCGGCGGCGTGCGCGTCCGGGAAGCCGCCGCCCTCGACCCCGACGGCAACCTGCCGCTGTTCGTCGAGCTGAGCGAGCGGGAGCGCAACCTCATCGGCGTGTCGGCGCGCTACTCCACGGTCGATGGGCCGGGGGTGCGGGCCTATTACGCCAACCGCAACCTGTTCGGCGGCGGCGAGACCTTCCGCCTCGATGCCGACATCTACTATCTCGGCCTCGGCAACGACCCGTTCGCCACCCAGCGCAAGATCGCCGGGATCGGAACCAACGGCTTCGGCGGCCGCCTCTCGGCCACCTACGTGCAGCCGGCCCTGTGGGGCAGCCGCAACGATCTGCTGGCCAACGCCTTCGTCACCCGCGAGGTGCAGCAGAGCTATCTGGTCGATGGCGGCGGCGCCTCGGTGGCGATCCGGCACCGGTTCTCCGACACGTTCGCGGCCCAGATCGGGCTCGACGGGCAGGCGGGTCGCTCGAAGGATGCGCTCGGAACCGTCAACTACCGGCTGATCGGCGTGCCGGCTTCGGTGACCTACGATTCCACCGACAGCCTCCTCGATCCAACCCGCGGGGTGCGGGCGATCGCGTCGCTCGCCGCCTATCCCGGGGCGATCTCATCCCCCGGCATCCTCGTCGCCAAGGCGCAGGGCTCGACCTACTACGCCTTCGACGACGAGGCCCGGTACATCCTGGCCGGGCGGGTCGGATTCGGTTCGGTCTCCGGGGCGCCGCTCGGCGAGATCCCGGACAATTTCCGGTTCTTCGCCGGCGGCGGCGGCTCCGTGCGCGGCTATCCCTATCGCACCCTCGGGCCGATCGGGCCGTACAACCTGCCGATCGGCGGCCGCAGCCTGCTGGAGGCGTCCGTCGAAGCCCGCATCAAGGTCACCGACACGATCGGCGTGGTGCCGTTCTTCGACGCGGGGACCGCCTTCGCCTCCGCGCTGCCGGATTTCAAGGAGACAATCCGGAAATCGGTCGGCATCGGCCTGCGCTACTACACCGGGATCGGCCCGATCCGCGCGGATCTCGCGTTCCCGCTCGATCCCTACAAGGGCGGCCACGTGCGTCCGGCGGTCCTGTATCTCAGCCTGGGGCAGGCATTCTGAATGGCGGATTGCAGCGGGCGGGACGGAGCGCGGCGGCCGGTCTTCGCCCTCGGGCAGGGGCTGGGCGTCATCGGCGCGCTGGTCTGGCTCGCCGTCCTGCTCGCCGGAACCGTGACGCGCACGCACGCCGACGCGGGCGACAAGTCCGTGCTCGGCGGCCTCCTGTCCCGGGCGCTGTCCACGCCGTCGTCGCGGGTGGCGATCGGCGCGGTCGACGGCGCCCTGTCGTCTGACGCCACCATCCGGGACGTCGCCCTGAGCGACCGCGACGGCGTCTGGCTGAAGCTCGACAAGGCGCGCATCGTCTGGCGCCGCCTGGCCCTGCTCTCGGGACGGCTGGAGGTGGACAGCCTGGAGATCGGGCGCCTGGAGGTGCTGCGGCGGCCGATCCCCGGACCGACCCCGCCGGAGGCCAAGCCGGACGGCAAGCTCCTGCCGGATTTCCCCGTGAAGGTCGAGATCAAGGGCTTCCGGCTCGCGGAACTGGTCCTCGGTGAACCGGTCGCCGGGCAGGCTGCCCGCCTGTCCACAGAGGGGCGCGCCCGGCTCGGCGCGGCGAGCGAGGGGCTGGACCTCACGGCCCGGGCGCAGCGCCTCGACGCCGCCGGGCGCTTCCTGCTCAGCCTGCTCTACGTGCCGGCTGGCGACCGCCTGGAGCTGAAGGCGAACCTCGTGGAGCCCGCCGGGGGCCTGCTCTCGAAGGCCGCCAACATTCCCGGCACGCCGCCGATCGATTTCGACCTCGACGGGACGGGCACGCTCGACGCGTGGGCCGCCAAGCTCGATTTCGCCGCCGGTCCGGAGATCGGCGCGAAGGGCGGTGCCAAGATCTCGCGGATCGGCGCCGAACGGCGGCTCGCCCTCGACCTCGCGGCGCGCATTGAGGGCCTGGTGCCCGGTCCGGCCGCCGCGGTATTCGCGGGCACCACGCAGCTCGCGGGCGGGTTCGCCTTCGCTGATAGCGGCGCCTTCCGGATCGACCGGCTGGACCTGACCTCCCGGACCGCCAAGCTCACCGCCGGGGGCAGCCTCACCGCGGACCGGGTCGCGGACCTCATCCTCCAGGCCCGCGCCCTGCCCACCGAGGGCGGCATGACCCGGGCGGGCGAAGCCGAGATCGCCAAGCTCACCTTCGACGGCAGCCTCAAGGGACCCATCGCGGCGCCGACCATCCGCGGCGGCCTCGACGCGGCCGGCCTGCGCGGCCGCGACTCCGCCCTGGATCGGATCGAGGCACGCCTGGACGTGGCGCCGCAGGGCGATCCGACTGCGCGGCGCTTCGCCATCGCCGCGGACGGGAAGGTCGAGGGCCTGCGGCTGGCCGATCCGGCCCTGCGGCGGGCCGTCGGAAGCCGGGCACAGCTCACGCTCCGGGCGGCGGCCGGGCCGGATGGGGTGATCGATGTCGCGACGCTCCGGCTCGACTCCGAGACCGCCCGGGCCGGCTATGCCGGCCGTATCGGGCAGAACACGCTGACCGGTACGCTGGATGCGGTTGTCCCGGATCTCGCGGTGTTCTCCGGCCTCGCCGGGCGCGGGCTCGCGGGTTCCCTCGACGCCAAGGCGCGGCTGAGTGGCGACCCGGCCCGGAAGGCCGTCGCCGCCGATCTCACCGTCGCCACGACCGGCCTCGCGACCGGGATCGCGGCGGCCGACCGGGTCCTCGGCCGAACGCCTTCGCTGCAGGGGCGGGTGTCGCGCTCCTACGACGGGTATGGGTTCGATCATCTGCGCCTGGAGGGGCAGGGCCTCTCCGCCACCCTCCAGGGCGAAGCGACCTCGGAGTTGGCCGATGTCGGCGGCCGCCTCGAGCTCCGGAGCCTCGCGGATCTGGACAATCGCCTCACCGGGCGCGCCGGCATCGACGCGCGCCTCACCGGTTCCCTCGAGCATCCGGACCTCGCGGCGACGCTCACGGCGCCCGCCGCCACGGCCGACGGCAAGCCGATCCGCGACCTGCGGGTCGAGGCCCTCGTCAAGGATGCGCTTCTGGCGCCGGACGGCAGCGTTCGGCTCTCCGGCACCGTGGCCGGCAAGGCCCTGACCGGCGATGCCCATGGCGCGCGCGTGGGACCCGACTGGGCGCTCGACCGGCTCGCACTGAACCTCGGCTCGGTGGCGGTGGCGGGCAGTGCTACGGTTGCGGCCGAGACCTGGCTTTCGGCCGGATCGCTCACGGTGCGGGCTGCCAGCCTTGAGGATATCGCGCCCCTCGCCCCGGAACCGATGGCCGGCCGCCTCGACGCGGCCGTGACCCTCGCCCGCGACGGCGGTCGCCAGGATGCGGCGATCCGGGCGACCGGCGCGGGCCTGCGCTACGGCACCTACGCCCTGGCGCGGCTCGATGCCGACCTGAGGGGCCGCGACCTGCGCGCCCATCCGATCCTCGACGGGCGCCTGGAGGCCGACCGGCTGCTCGCCGCCGGCCAGCAGATCGACGCCCTCCGCCTCGTCGCCGACGGCAGCCCCGCCTTCAGCGACGTCACGCTGACCGCCAGGGCCCGCGGCTTCGGCCTCGACGGGGCGGCCCGCATCGTTCCGGCCGACGACACCCGCATCGAGCTCAAGGCTCTCTCGGCCGCCCGCGGAAGCGACCGCTTCGCCCTGGCCGGACCGGCCGTCATCACCCTCAGGGACGGCGGCGCGGTGATCGACGGGTTGACTGTCGCGGCGGGCTCCGGCCGGATCTGGGTGACGGGCCGGGCCGGGCGCGACCTCGACCTGCGCGTGGCGATCCGGGCGCTGCCGCTGTCCCTCGCCCGGATCGCCGCACCGGATCTCGCCCTGTCGGGGAGTCTCGACGGGGAGGCGGACCTGCACGGGCCGGCGGACATGCCGGAGGGCCGCTACGCCCTCACGGTCTCGAAGCTCACGGCGCCGCAGACCCGGCAGGCGAGCCTGCCGCCGGTGGATGCCAGCGCCCGGGGCACGTTGGCCGATGGGCAGGCGAGCCTCGACGGCCGGGTAACGGCGGGGCGGGGCGTCGCCCTGACGGTGGCCGGCCGGATCCCGGTCGAGGCCGGTGGCGCGCTCGACCTCCGTGCCAAGGGCATTCTCGACGCGGCGCTCGCCAACTCCCTGCTCAGCGTCGGGGGCCAGAGCGTCGCCGGGAAGGTCGCCATCGATGGCGGCGTCACCGGCACGCTCGCGGCCCCGCGGGCGCAGGGCGCGGCAACCCTGACCGCCGGCAGCTTCACCGATCCGCTCAACGGCATCCGGCTCACCGAAATCGAGGGGCGGGTGACCGGCCGGGGCGACAGCCTCGTGGTCGAGCACCTGACCGCGGCGACCCGCAACGGCGGCCGCGTCTCGGTGACGGGCCGCGTGGCGCTGGAGCCGGATTTCCCCGGGCAGTTCCGCGTCCTCGCCGACAGGGCCGAACTGGTGTCGAGCCCGCTGATGACCGCCGTGTCGAGCCTCGACCTCACCCTCGCCGGCCCGCTGGCGCGGACGCCGCGGATCTCCGGCCGGGTCGACATCGCGTCAATCGATGTCGCCGTGCCGGACCGGCTGCCCGCGACCGTGCGGCCCCTGCCGGGGGTGCGCCACGTCAACACGCCGCCGGAGGCGCGCGCACGCCTGGCGCAGCGGGCCGGACCGCGGGTCGCGGCTGCGCCCGGGCGGAGACCGAAGAAACCCGTTGTGCCGTTCGACGCCACACTCGACGTCGCGGTCGATGCCCCGAGCCGCATCTTCGTGCGCGGGCGCGGCATCGATGCCGAGCTCGGCGGCGCCCTCCGGGTGACCGGCACCTCGCTGGCCCCCAACGCGGTCGGCGCCTTCGCGATGCGGCGCGGTCGCCTCGACCTCGTCGGGCAACGTCTCGACTTCAGCCGCGGACGGGTCAGCTTCGCGGGCAGCCTGACGACCCCGGACCTCGATTTCGCCGCCGAGACCAAGGCCGGCGACGTGACCGCCCGCGTCGCGGTGACCGGGCCGGCGGACGCGCCGCAATTCGCCCTGACCTCCGATCCGGTGCTGCCGCAGGACGAGATCCTGTCGCGTCTGCTGTTCAAGAAGGCGGCGGGCGGATTGTCGCCGTTCCAGGCCCTGCAGCTCGCGCAGGCCGTTGCCCAGCTCTCCGGCGGCGCCGCCGGTCCGGACGTGTTCGAGCAGGCGCGCAAGGGCCTCGGCCTCGACAGCCTCGACGTCTCCACGGGGTCCAGCGGCGGCCCGGCGCTCGGCGCCTCGCGCTACATCTCGGACCGGGTCAGCGTCGGCGTGAAGGCCGGCGCCAAACCCGCCGACACCGCGGTCGGGGTGGATTTCGACGTTACCCGGCGGATCAAGCTGAAGGGCGAGGCGGGCAGCGACGGCCGAACCAGCCTCGGCGTCGGCGCCGAATACGAGTGGTGAACGGCCGCCGACACCGCACCGCGCCTCATCGGCGGCGCTGATCCCGCGGTCCTGGCGCATCCGGACTTATCGGCCCGGAGCGCGGTCCGCCGTCTCCAGCAAAACGCGATGCGAATCAAAACGGTAGCGCCCCGTGCCGGTTCCGCTATCCGGAGCGATGCGCTAGCGTGGTCACAAGCGGCTTCGACGACCGCGGATCGGGCGGGACATATTACGGGCGATGGACGACCTTTTCGAGACGGATGACGATCCCCCGGTTCCGGAGGGCGGGATCCTGCGCAGGCTGCCGATCATCAACCGGCGCGGCCTGCACGCCCGGGCCTCCGCCAAGTTCGTGCAGACCGTGGAGCGCTACGATGCCGCGGTTACGGTGACCCGGGCGGGCGAGACCGTGGGCGGGCGCTCGATCATGGGGCTCCTGACCCTGGGCGCCGCCATGGGGACGCAGATCGCCGTCACTGCCGTGGGGCAGGACGCCGAAGCCTGCCTCGACGCCATCGCGGCACTGGTCGCCAACCGGTTCGGCGAGGACGAGTAGGCGCGCTCAGGTCGTCTTGCCCGGCCAGGTGCACAGGTCCGAGACCGGGCATCGTGGGCAGGCGGGTTTCCGGGCCGTGCAGGTATCGCGGCCGTGACGGAACAGCCAGACATGGGCGCCGTCCTTGAACCGCTCCGGCACGATCCGGGCGAGACCGTCGGCGACCGCATCGACGGTAGCACCGGGGGCGAGCGGGATCCGGTTCGAAACCCGGAACACATGGGTGTCGACCGCGATCACCGGCTCGTGGAAGGCGAAGTTCGCCGTGACCTCGGCGCTCTTGCGGCCGATGCCCGGGAGGCGGCGCATGTCGATGGACCTGGGCGGCACGGCGCCGCCGAACTCCGCGATCAGGGCCGCCGACAGCTTGACGATGTTGCGCGCCTTCGAGGGCCCGAGCCCGACCGGCCGGATGATCTCGGTGATCCGGGCCTCGCCCAAAGCCACCATGCCGGCGGGATCCCGGACTTCCGTGAACAGCGCCTCCGCGATCCGGGCGACCGTCGGGCCGGTGGACTGGGCGGAGAGCAGGACGGTCACGAGGAGGCGATACGGGTCGCTGCGGTCGAAGCCGGCTTTCGGATCCGGGTCGGCCTCCGCCAGCCGCGCCATCACGGCCGCGACCCGATCGGCATCATGGCCGTCGGACGATCCCTCCGGCGCGGCGCCGACGCGGCGCGGGGTCGATCGGAGGCCGTGAAGGGTGTCGCGCGCCATGCCGGGCAGCTAGCGTTCGGATCGGTGCCCCGACAGGCCCGGCCGTCCGCGGCCGATTGACCGTTCAGGCCCGCCGCCAGGGCACGGAGGCCGCGCCGGTCCCGAGATGGAGCGTGCCGGCGACGATCGCGCCGGCCCGGCGCAGGAACTCGACCCGCAGGGCGCCCCGCCGGGCGAAGAGGCGGCTGACCACACGGACCAGGGACGCCTCCGCCGGATCGGCGATGATCGGCCGCTCCGCCGTGCGGGCGTCGAGCGTGAGAAAGGTCTCGACCGCGTCGCGCACGGCGTCCGGCGCGGTCACCGCGTGCATCTCCGAGGCGGGTGCCTGCCAGCCCACGGGGCGGACACCCATGAGGCGCTCCGACGGAACCGGCCGGGACCACGCCCGACGGCTCGCCGCGAGGGCGGGACGGTTCGCCACCGGGATCCCAACGGGCTCGACCGCGCCGACGAGGCGGATCGAGCGGCGCAGCGCCGCGAGCCGGGCCCGCAACGCCCGATCGACGGCCTCCGCGGCGGCCTGCTCGACCAGGGCGGCGGCTTCGGATTCGACCGGCTGCCAGGGACGGGCGCCACCGCCCCAGACCGGATGCGGCATTGCCAGCGGCACCACGCCGTGCAGTGCCTCGCGCCCGGTTTCGACGTCGCGGCTCCACGCGAGGGCGACCGCGACCCGACGGCCCGCGGGACGGTGCTGGGCGAGCGGCAGCAGATGATCGGGGTCGCGGAGCGGATCGATCACCGCGTTCCGGACCAGCATGGCCCGCCACGCGGAAATTGCGTCCGCATCCACGCCACCGGGGCGGTGGAGATCGACCCGCATCACCGACGGCCGATCCGGGGCCTGCGCGGGACGCGGCTCGGGCCTCCCGGACAGGCCGCCCTGTATCACGGTGAAGCGTGGCGCCATCGCGTGTCCTGCCTCTCGACGCTTCGTCCCATATCGGGACGCATCGGCGCCTCCGAAGCGCCGCTCGGGGCGCACGCTTCAAAGCCGATGCCGCGCCGGTGCGGCGTCAGGGACCGGGGATCGCCAGGGGATTGTCGGTGAGCGCGGCGGCATCCGGGGCATCGACGCGCGGGCGGCCGAGGAACGCGTCCCACAGCCGCTGGACGAAGGCGGGGTCGAGGTCCCGCAGGATCAGCACGAGCCGGGACGTGTGGTCGGGATCCGGCCAGGCCGGGAGGGTCAGGGGGGCGTGGAACACGTGCTGGACGCCGTGGACCACCAGCGGCCGTTCGGGATCGTCGGCGAGCGCCACGATGCCCTTGAGCCGCAACAGCTTCGGCCCGTGGCCCGAGCGCAGCAGGTCCATGAACATCTCGAAGGCGGGACGCGGTACGGGCGCCGCGCTCGTCAGGCAGACGGCCTGGATCGACGCATCGTGCCGGTTGACCTCGGGATCCCGGTGATCCGCCTCGGCCCGGATTGCGTCGCCGAGCCATGCCCGCACGTCCGCGCCCTTGCCGTCGAGGCCGAACAGCCCGCCGAGCAGCACCTCGGCGGGGGCGTCCGGCGCGACGATCGGGGCCGCGGGGTTGAGCGCGGCGAGGCGGGCGCGGATCCCGGACACGTCGTCCGCGAGATCGGCCTTGGAGAGGACGATGCGGTCCGCGACCGCCGCCTGCCGCACGGCCTCGGGATGGGCGTAGAGGGTTGCCGAACCCGTGACTGCATCGACCACGGTCACCACGGCCTGAAGCCGGTACCGGAGCACGAGATAGGGATGGTAGATCAGCGCGTGCAGGATCGGCGCCGGATCGGCGAGGCCGGTGGTCTCGATGATCACGCGGCGGAACGGCCGGATCCGGCCGTTGTCGCGCTTGCGCAGCAGATCCTCCAGGGTCGCGATCAGGTCGCCCCGCACCGTGCAGCACAGGCAGCCGGCGCCCAGGAGGATCATGTCCTCGTCGACGGTCTCGATCAGCAGGTGATCGAGACCGATCGCGCCGAACTCGTTGACGATCACCACCGTGTCGGCGAGCGCCGGATCGCGCAGCAGCCGGTTCAGCAGCGTGGTCTTGCCGGCGCCGAGGAAGCCGGTGAGCACCGTGAGCGGGATCGGCTCCGGGCGTCGCGGATCGGGGACGGGCGCAGGGCTGGATGACATGAGCGTCGAGGTGGGGTTTCCCGGCACCCGCGGCAACGCGGCGGGGCAGGACAGGGGCGCCTATTCGTCGGACGCGGCCTTCTTGGCGGCCGGCTTCTTGGCTGCGGCCTTGGCGGGAGCGGCCTTATGGGCGGCGGCTTTCGGCGCAGGCTTCGACAGGCCCTTGCCGGGTTTGGCCTCCGGCATCGTCGGTGTCTCCACGGCGGTGTAGGCGCTCGCCGCGTGGGGGAGGGGATGGGCCGCCTTCGCGGCGACCTTGGCGGCCGGGGTCTTGGCCGTGGCCTTGGCCGCCTGCGCCTGTTCCGCGCGCGCCGCGCGGGCCTGCTTGGCCGCCTCCAGCGCCGCGAGGCGCCTGGCCTTGGCGGCTTCGAGCTTGGCGGCCCGGCTGTTGGCGACGGCGGCCTTCTGCTCGGCCTCCTGCGCGTCTATGATCTGCTGACCCTCGGCCGGGTTGCGGCCGATCCAGACGGCGATCGGCTGCAGGGGCGCCCGCGGCGGCAGGCTGCGCGCACGCAGGGCCGGGTTGGAGAAGGCGGCGAGCGCCAGGGCCGGCGAGTTCGCCGCGGCCCCGCCGATCAGCTGTGCCGCGGAGCCGGGGGCATTGAGCGCGCCGGGCCCGTCCTCGATCGCCGGGGGCTTCTTGCCGCCGCAGACGAAGGGACGCATGTCCGGCGGCGCGGAGAGCGCTGAGGCCGGCAGCGCGTCCAGCGTCGGGCTGGTCCAGCCGGCACTCTGGGCGAAGGCGTAGTCGAACAGGTCGGCGGCCTTCACGTCGCGCTCGCGCGGGCTCGGCTGCCCCATCACGATGGTGACGATCCGCCGGCCGTTGCGGGTGGCTGTGGCCACAACGTTGAAGCCGCCCGAGCAGATGAAGCCGGTCTTCATCCCGTCGGTGCCGGGATAGCGCCCGAGCAGGCCGTTGTGGTTCGCCATCACCGCACGGCCGAACTGGATCGCCGAGATCGAGAACAGGTCGTGGGACTCCGGGAAGTCGCGGATCAGCGCCCGGGCCAGCACCGCCATGTCGCGGGCCGAGGTCCACTGGCGCGGATCAGGCAGGCCGTTGGGATTGTACCAATGGCTGTCGTGCATACCGATCCGCTGGGCGGTCTCGTTCATCAGGGTGGCGAAGTTGTCGATCGAGCCGCCGAGGTTCTCGCCGATCGCGTAGGCGATGTCGTTGGCCGACTTGACCATGATGATCTTGAGGGCGTTGTCGAGGGTGAGCTGTGTCCCGGGCTTGAAGCCCATCTTGGAGGGCGGCTCGGCGGTGGCGGCGGCCGAGATGGTGATCATCGAATCGAGCGAGACCTTGCCCTGCCGCACGAGGTCGAGGGCGACGTAGGTGGTCATCAGCTTCGTGATCGAGGCCGGATACCAGGGGTCGGTCGGCGCTTGCGCGTAGAGCACCTTGCCCGAATCCACGTCGGCGACGAGGATCGGTACCGTCACCGCATCCGCCGCGCGGATTCCGGCCAGGCTCGCTCCGAGCACACCTGTCAGCGCCGCAAGCCCGACGGCGAGACGCCGGAAGAGAGAAGAGGACATTCAGGCCCGACTCGTCAGAGGATCGCCAGGATCGACGCCGCCAGGCGCCGCTATTCCGGCCGCGGGCCGGAGGGAGGCGCAACCCGGGCAGCCGAATTCGACCGCCGCGCTGCATCTCGGCATCAACGAGGGCACCGTGGCAAGAGCAAGGCGAGAGCGCACCGGGACCCTGCGCGGCGTGGTTGTCAGTGGTCCGGGACGCGCGCACCGCCTATCTGCGGAGCGTGCGGCGCGCGAGACGGTGGCTGGAACGGCAGTGAGTTACGCGGTCAAGGAAATCTTCCACACCCTTCAGGGGGAGGGCGCCCAGGCGGGTCGCGCGGCGGTGTTCTGCCGCTTCGCCGGGTGCAACCTCTGGTCCGGGCGCGAGGCGGACCGGGCCGCGGCGGCCTGCCGATTCTGCGACACGGATTTCGTCGGTCTCGACGGGGAGGGCGGCGGGCGCTTCGCCGACGCGGCCGCCCTCGCCGCCTCCGTCGCGGCGACCTGGCTGGGCGGTCCCGAGAACCGCTACGTCGTCTTCACCGGCGGTGAACCGCTGCTCCAGCTCGACGCGCCCCTGATCGAGGCGGTGCACGCGCAGGGCTTCGAGATCGCCATCGAGACCAACGGCACGCTGCCGGCCCCCCCCGGCATCGACTGGATCTGCGTCAGCCCGAAGGGAGCCAACCCCCTCGTGCAGCGGACCGGCCACGAGTTGAAGCTCGTCTATCCGCAGGTGGATGCCGACCCCGCGGACTTCGTCGGCCTCGATTTCCGCCACCGCTTCCTCCAGCCCCTGGACGGGCCGGGCCGGATCGCCAGCACCGAGGCCGCGATCGCGTATTGCCGGAGCGACGCCCGCTGGCGCCTCTCGCTCCAGACCCACAAGATGATCGGGATTCCCTGAGCTTCGGCGGTGCATCGGGCCGTCCGGCCACGCCATGCCAGCCGGAGCCCCGGACGAATCTCGGGACATCAATCGCCCATGGCCGCGCGCTGGGCCGAGGCGGCCCGGATCGCCGAGCGCGCGAACCGTCCGTTTGCCGCAGCCGGGTCGGGGGTCTCGCCGGACAGGACAGCGGTCCGGAGGGCGGTGAGCCCGGGATCGCCCCAGTCCGCAAGGAGGCCCCCGAACGCCCGGTGACGCGCCGCGTCGAACGGGATCGGCCGGCCGGTCCCGTCCTTGGCGGGATGGGCCGGGTGCAGCGCCCCGATGGGCACCCAGCCTTTCGGGATCGGCGCAGTGGCGGCGTGCGTGCGCCGCAGTCGAAGCAGCTTCGGCAGGATATGGCTGTGCGGCCCGGGAACGGCGATCCCGCCGGGCGGCGGGATCGCCGTGTAGACCTCGATCCGCCCGGCGCGGGCGAGGAAGACCCGGTGCGGGCTCGATGCGGCGAGGGCCGCGACGACCGGATTGTCCGGCAGCAAGATCGGCCGACCGGCCCCGGCGCGGAGCCGGTCGATCAGGGCCGGATCGGTCACGCGCACACAGGCATCGGCCGCCGCAAGTCCGAGGCCGAGATCGAACAGGATCCCATCGCGATCCTGCGGACGGACTGCGGCGGCGTCGGGCCCCAGCTCGGTCAGCACCGCGCGCTGCCCCATCGCGCAGGCCGCCGCCGGCAGGCAGAGCGCGACCGCCTGGCTCCATCCGCTCGCGAAGCCGGTCTCGTAGGCGACGGGCCTGAGATCCGATGGCGGAGCGAGCGCGACCGCGCCGCGGTCCGTTGCGCACCCGAGGCGGCCGTCATCGAGGGGCCGCGCCGGCTCGCCGGGATCCCGGCGGAAGACCGCGATGGCGCCGTAGCTGCCGAGACTCCAAGTGCAATCCGGGTCGGCAAGCTGCAACCGCAACAGGGTCGGCAGGGATTGCCCCGATCGGCCCCTCATCGGTTTCCCCGCGTTCGGCATCGTAGGCGCTACGCCTTGACATGGCCCGCGAATGACCGGAAGTCGCGGGTCGATCGTCGCGGTAGAGTTCGGCGACGCGGGCGCCCGGCTGGGAACGAGCAGCGCGAAGACGCCCGCCGCGCCACGGGACCCGCGGGAAGGGCGCTGGTATGGACGTCATCGAGACCGAGATCCCGGACGTGAAGCGCATCGTGCCCAAGCGCCTGGGCGATGCGCGCGGCTGGTTCTCCGAGACGTTCCGGGTGGACGCGCTGGGGCGGGCCGGCATCGCCAACACCTTCGTTCAGGACAACCAATCCTTCTCGGCCCCGCAGGGCACGATCCGCGGCCTTCACTTCCAGATCGCCCCGCGCGCCCAAGCCAAGCTCATCCGCGTGCTGCAGGGCGCGATCCTGGACGTGGCGGTCGATATCCGCAGCGCCTCGCCGACCTTCGGCAGGTTCGTAGCCGTGACCCTCGACGCCAAGACGGGCACGCAGCTCTTCATCCCGCACGGCTTCGCCCACGGCTTCTGCACCCTCACGCCCGACGTGATGGTCGCCTACAAGGTCGACGACTATTACAGCCCCGAGCACGACCGGTCGCTCGCCTGGAACGATCCCGAGATCGGGATCCCGTGGCCGGTCTCGGGCGATGGTGCGATCCTGTCCGACAAGGACCGCCGCGCCCCCCGGCTCACCGAGCTCGGGCGCGCCTTTTGACCGGCCAAGCCGTAATTTTGTCACGGCGCGCAGCCTTCTGCTGCCCCGCCATCCCGTTTCCGACCCGTCCGAGGAGGTAATCCGCCATGCGCATCCTGGTGACCGGAGGCTGCGGCTTCATCGGCTCGGCGCTGGTGCTGCACCTCGTCGAGGATCTCGGCCACGAGGTCTGCACCTTCGACGCGATGACCTATGCGGCCAATCCAATCTCCCTGGCGCCGCTCGCCGACAACCCGCGCCACCGCCGGGTCGAGGCCGATATCTGCGACCGCGCCGCCGTGCAGACGGCGTTGGCCGAGTTCCGCCCCCAGGCCGTGATGCACCTCGCCGCCGAGAGCCACGTCGACCGCTCGATCACCGATCCGGGCGCCTTCGTGCGCACCAACGTGATCGGCACCCAGACGATGCTGGACGGGGCCCGCGGGTATTATGAATCCCTGCCGGAGGCGGACAAAAAGAGCTTCCGGTTCCTCCACGTCTCCACCGACGAGGTCTACGGCTCGCTGCCGCCGGATGCGTTCTTCACCGAGGAGAGCCGCTACGACCCGCGCTCGCCGTACTCGGCCTCGAAGGCGGCCTCCGATCACCTGGCGCGGGCCTGGCACGAGACCTACGGCCTGCCGGTGCTGGTGACCAACTGCTCCAACAATTACGGGCCGCGTCACTTCCCCGAGAAGCTGATCCCGCTGATGATCCTCAATGCCCTGGAGGGCAAGGCGCTGCCGGTCTACGGCGACGGCCAGAACGAGCGCGACTGGATCCACGTCGAGGACCACGCCAAGGGCCTCGTCGCCGTGCTGGAGCGCGGCCGGGTCGGCCAGACCTACCTGCTCGGCGGCCGGGCGGTGCGCAACAACCTGGCGGTGGTGAAGGCGCTCTGCGCGGCCTTCGACCGTCTGCGCCCGGAGAACGCCCCGCACGAGAAGCTGATCAGCTTCGTCGCCGACCGCCCGGGCCATGACCGGCGCTATGCCATCGACTGCACCAAGGCCGAGACCGAGCTCGGCTGGCGCCCGCAGAAGACCTTCGAGCAGGCGCTCGAGGCGACCGTCGCCTGGTACCTCGACAACGAGAGCTGGTGGCGCCCGATCCGCGAGGGCCGCTACAAGGGCGAGCGCCTGGGGCTGAACACCTGATGGAGGTCCTCGTCCTCGGCGGCGGCGGCCAGGTCGGCACCGAGCTGCAGGCCCTGGCCTGGCCGGACGGCATGTCGGTGCACGCGCCGAGCCGCACCGCGCTCGACATCACCGACCCGGCGGCCGTGGCGGCGGCGCTCGATAGCCGCGCGTACCGGGTGGTGATCAACACCGCTGCCTACACCGCGGTCGACAAGGCCGAGTCCGAGGTTGTGGCGGCGTGGCGCCTCAACGCGCTGGCCCCGGCGATCCTGGCGGCGGCGACGGCCGAGCGCAAGATCCCCCTCGTCCACGTCTCGACCGACTACGTCTTCGCCGGCACGAAGCCGGACGGGGCCTACGCCCCCGACGCCCCCATCGACCCGCAGAGCGTCTACGGGGCCAGCAAGGCCGCGGGCGAACTCGCGGTGCGCACCGCCAACCCGCGCCACGCCATCGTCCGGACCGCCTGGGTGGTGAGCCCGCACCGGGGCAACTTCGTCAAGACGATGCTCCGGCTCGCCGGCGAGCGCGACGCCCTGACGGTGGTCGACGACCAGCACGGCTGCCCGACCTCCGCGGCCGACCTCGCCACCGCCCTGGCCACGATCGCGCAGCGCATGGCGACCGACGCGCAGGCGCCCATCGGCACGTTCCACTGCGTCAACGCGGGCGACACGACGTGGCGCGGCTTCGCCGAGGCGATCGTCGCCGGCGGGGCCCGGCGCGGCGGCCGCTCCATCCCGGTCGAGGGCATCCCGACCGCCGCCTATCCGACCCCGGCCCGGCGGCCGGCCAATTCGCGCCTGTCCACCGACAGCCTCACGGCCGCCTACGGCATCGCCCCGCGGCCCTGGCAGGCGGCGCTCGACGACATCCTGAACCGGCTCGTCGGGCCGGTTCGCGAGGGAGTATCCAAGCCATGAAGGGCATCGTTCTGGCCGGCGGCTCCGGTACGCGGCTGCACCCGGCCACGCTGTCGATCAACAAGCAGCTCCTGCCGGTCTACGACAAGCCGATGATCTACTATCCGGTCTCGGTGCTGATGCTTACCGGCATCCGCGAGATCCTGATCATCTCGTCGCCGGAACACCTCGACAATTACAAGCGCCTGTTCGGCACCGGCGAGCAGTTCGGCCTGCGATTCTCCTATGCCCTGCAGCCCCGGCCGGAGGGCCTCGCCCAGGCCTTCGTGATCGGCCGCGACTTCGTCGGCACCGACGACGTGGCGCTGATCCTCGGCGACAACCTGTTCTTCGGCGCCGGCATGGGCGCGTTGCTGGCGCGGGCCGCGGCGCGCAAGCAGGGGGCCACGGTCTTCGCCTACCACGTGGACAATCCCCAGGCCTACGGCGTGGTCAGCCTCGACAAGACCGGGCGCCCGACCCGGATCGTCGAGAAGCCGCAGAACCCGGATTCGACCTGGGCGGTGACCGGCCTGTATTTCTACGACAACCAGGTCCTCGACATCGCCGCCGACGTGAAGCCCTCGCCCCGCGGCGAGCTGGAGATCACCAGCGTCAACGAGGTCTATCTCGAGCGCGGGCAGCTGCACGTGGAGCGCATGTCCCGCGGCTATGCCTGGCTCGACACGGGGACCCACGACAGCCTCCTGGAGGCGAGCGAGTTCGTCCGCACCCTCCAGCACCGCCAGGGGCTTCAGGTCGCCTGCCTGGAGGAGATCGCCTATCTCCAGAACTTCATCACCCGCGAGCAGCTGGTGGCCCGCGGCGAGATGTTCGCCAAGACCAATTACGGCCAGAACCTGCTGCGCCTCGCCCGGGAGAGCGACGACGAGCGCGCCCTGCGCTGATCCCGCCCGTCCGGTCGGCACAACCCGCGGGCGCGCGTTGTGACATGGGGAAGGGACGTCTGACCCAGCGCCCGGCGAGCGGGCCTGTCGTGAGAGCGACCCCCGCACCGTGACCCGGCGGACCCTTTGTCCCCGATGGCGGCGCGTCACGCGGGTGTGACCGCCCCGCTTGGACCCGCCGCGCGGTCTCCCGCTTTGTTCGCCTTTGCAGACCCGACGCGGCGCCGTATCAGGGTCCGCGAACCCGCCGCCGCCGCGCGGACGCGTCGAACCCCGGAGCCGCCGCCCCGATGCGGGACCCCAACGCGATCGACTTCTGGCGCGGTTTCGCCCTGGTGACGATCTTCATCAACCACATCCCGGGCAACACCTTCGAGCGCTACACCTTCTCACAATACGGCATCTCGGACGCCGCCGAGCTGTTCGTGTTCCTGGCGGGCTGGTCGATCGGCATCGCCACCCGGGGCCGCGACGGGGTTCCGGAGCCCCCCGGCAAGAGCGTGGTGCGGCTGCTGGCCCGGACCGTCGAGGTCTACCGGGCGCAGCTCACCGTCATGCTCCTGGCGCTGGCCATCATCGCGGGGGCAGCCCTCCTGCTCGACAATCCGCTGATCCTCGAATGGCACAATGCCGGCGGCTTCTTCGCGGATCCGATCCAGTCGGTCTGCGGCATGGCGCTGCTGACCTACCAGCTCGGTTTTTTCAACATCCTGCCGCTCTACGTGCTGCTGATCGGCGTCGCGCCGGTCTTCGTGCTGGTCGGCCGCGTCAGCCTCGTCGCGGCCCTGGTCCTGTCCGGGGGACTCTACGCCGCCAGCCTCGTCTTCGAGTGGAACCTGCCCTCCTGGCCCGGGGAGGGGGACTGGTTCTTCGATCCCCTCTGCTGGCAGGTGCTTCTGGTGCTGGGCTTCGTGCTGCAGCGCTGGAACCTCCGCTCCGACGTGCTGCGCCGCTGGTCGCGCCGCTTGTTCCCGGCCGGCATCGCCATCGTCGTCGCGGGGATTGTGCTTTCCGTGGCGGAGATTCGGCCGGATCCGATGCTGGTGCCGTCGCCGCGCCTGCTGTTCACCTTCGAGAAAACCTACCTGACCCCGGCGCGGCTGGTGCATTTCCTGGGGGTATTGTTGGCGTTTGCCCCCCTGTACGCATTGCTCGCCCCCCGCCTTGGCCACATCGTGGGCTATCTCACGCAGCTGGGACGAAACTCCCTGGCTGTCTTCTCAATGGGCTCGATCCTGAGTCTGATCGGACAGCTCGTGCGTTTTCAGACCGGCGGCGGCCTGCTGATCGACATGCTGGTCGCCGGCACGGGTGTGATCGGGCTGGGTTTCACGGCATGGTTCGTCGAATGGCGTACCCGCAACAGGTCTCCGAGGCCGCGCCCGTGAGCCCGGCCGCGCGCGCCGGGCGCGCCGCCCGTCCGAGGCTGTCCCTGATCCTAAGCCTGCTCCTCGCCGGCCCGGCGCAGGCGGAGCAGGTCGCCGATCCCGGGGCGGGCGAGCCCGGACTGTCCCAGGAATGCCGGGTGCCGGGCGCGCAGCTCTACGCGGCGGCGCAACTGGGGGCCGTCAAGGCGGCCCTGGCCGAGAACCGGCCCCTGAAGCTGCTGGCGATCGGCGGCTCCGCGGCACCGGGAGCGTCGGCCTCCTATCCGGCCAAGCTGGAGGCTGCCCTGGAACGGGCGCTGCCGAAGGTCGACGTGGTGATCGATCATCGCGGCCTCCCGGGCGAGGTCGCCTCCGGGGCCGCCGAGCGCCTGCGCACCATGGTGGTCGAGGCCGAGCCCGATCTCGTGATCTGGCAGGTGGGCACCCACGACGCCATCGCCCGCGTCGATGCCGAGGCCTTCGAGGGGGCGCTCACCGAAGCCGTCGCCTGGATCCGGTCCCACGGGATCGACGTGGTCCTGGTCGACCCGATCTACACCGCCAGCATGGCCGCGGACGTGGATTACAACCGGATCGTCGAGGCGGTGCGGACTGTGGCGACCCAGCAGCAGGTGCCCCTGGTGCGGCGCTACGAGGCGCTGCACTACCTGTCGAGCCGCAGCGACCGGGGCGAGGGCCACATGCTCGGTCGCCAGTTCCGGCTCAACGATCTCGGCCTGCGCTGCATGGCCGAGCACGTGGCCCTGACCATCGTCACCTCGCTGGCGCGGACCGAGGCGCCCCCGGAGCCCAAGCCCGATCCGGCCGCACCGCCCTTAACCGGGCCGCAAGGCGCGCCGGGCTAGACCGACAACCAGAGGTCGGCCTCCCGCCGTCCGAGGCCCGGCGCGGAGCGCGTAGTGTCAGCCATGGCTCTCCCCGCCCGCGCGGTCCGGCGCCTGCGGGCCCTGCGCGGCGGCCCGCAGCGGATGGCGCTCACGGTTTTCGCGATCCGGGTCGGTTCGGCCGGCTTCGCCTACGTCTCCCAGGTCCTGGCGGCGCGGCTGATGGGCTGGGAAGCCTACGGCATCTTCGCCTCCGTGTGGGTCTGGACCGCGATGCTCGGCCACACCCTGACCCTCGGCCTGTCGCAGGGCGCCTGCCGATTCGTGCCGGCCGACCAGGCGCAGGGGGATCTCGACCTCGCCCGCGGCTACATCCGCGCCGGCGCGCTGGTGACCGGCGGGGCGGCGCTGGCCGTCGCCGGGCTGGGCGCGGCCCTCCTCCTGCTCGAACCGGGCCTGTTCGCGCCGGCCTATCGCGCCCCGATCGCGGTCGCCGTCTGCGTGATGCCGCTCTTCGCGCTCCAGGATTATCTGGAGGGCGTGGCGCGCAGCCAGAACTGGATCGGCCTCGCCATCGCGCCCCCCTATCTCCTGCGCCAGACCCTGATGATGGCCGGCATGATCGCGGCGATCCTGCTCGGAGCGCCGCCGCGCGCGGAGGTGGCGATGGCCTGCATGCTCGCCGCCGCCGCTGCCGCGACCGCCCTTCAGGCCGGCCTGCTCGCGGCGCGGCTGCGCCGGGACTTGTCGTCCGGACCGCACCGCTATCGCTGGCGCTCCTGGCTCGGCACGAGCCTGCCGATCGCCGCCATCGATCTGGCCAATGCCGGCTTCACCTTCGTCGACGTGATCGTGCTGGGCGCCCTGGTAAGCCCGGCCGAGGTCGGGATCTACTTCGCCGCGACGCGGATCCAGCAATTCGTGGTGTTCGTGCATTTCGCCGTCAGCGCCGCCACGCTCCAGCGCTACAGCGCGGCGCAGGCCGGGGCGAACCGCCTCCTCCTCGCCGAACTCGTGCGGCGGCAAGCGCGGGTGACCGCGGCCGCGACCGTGGCGGTCGGCGGCGCGATCCTGGCCGCCAGCCCGTTTCTGCTCGCGCTGTTCGGCGCGGGACTCGCGGGCAGCGTCCCGATCCTGTGCGTCCTCGTGTCCGGCAGCGTCGCGGCGACCCTGTTCGGTCCCGGCGAGGACCTCCTCACCATGCTGGGCGGCGAGCGGCTCTGTGCCGGAATCACCGCGGCGTCCCTCATCGCCGCCGCGGGCCTGTGCCTGATCCTGGTGCCGCCCCTCGGGGCGCTCGGCGCCGCCGTGGCGGTGGCGCTCGCCTCCGTCGTGCGGTCCGGCCTGCTGGCCCGCGCCGCCGGGCGGATCCACGGCCTTCCGACGCCGGTCTGGATCGCGGGAGCCGTCCGATGAACCGGACCAGCGCCGTTCCCGCGACGTCCGACCTGTCGATCGCCTGCTCGACGGCCCCCGAGGCCGAGGCTTGGGACGCGCTGTTCGAGGCCGCCACCGCCCCACATCCGCATTTCTCGCGGCACGTCATGGCGGCCCACGCGACCGCCGGCCTGCTGCCGGCCGCTCTGCGCTACGTCACCGTCCGGCGGGCAAACCGCCTCGTCGCGCTCCTGCCCTGCGTGCCGACCCGCGACCTCTCCGGTCTCGGCGGCCGGGTGCTGCGGCCGTTCCTCTCGCCCTTCGTCACCGCCACGGCACCCCTGGTGGCTGACGGGCCTGAGCGCGCCGCCGACGTCGATGCCCTGGTGACCGGCCTCGCGGCGGCCTCCGGCGGACGGGCCTGGCGCTGGCCGCTGCTGCCAACCGGGGAGGGCGCGGTGCCGGAGCTGCTGGCGGCCATGCGCGCGCGCGGCTGGGCGATCGGCACGGTGGCGGCCTTCGAGCGCCCGGTCATGGACCGCCGGGCCGATCACGACGCCTTCCTGGCAGGCCATCCGAACCGGTCCCGGTTCAAGGATCTGCGCCGCCGCGCCCGGCGGCTCGCCGAGGCCGGCGTCGTCGCCTATGAGAGCGCGACGGCCGGCGCCGACCTGGACCGCCTCCGCGCGGCGTTCCTCGACCTCGAACGCGATGGCTGGAAGGGTCGGGCCGGCACCGCCATGGCCTGCCGCCCCGAGACCGCCACGCTGGCCCACGCCCTATTCGCGGACGCGGCGGGCCCGGTCGGCATCCGGGCCGACGCGCTGACCCTCGACGGGCGTCCCGTGGCGGTCAGCCTCGCCCTGACCGGCAAGGGGACCGCGACCCTGCTGAAGACCGCCTACGACGAGGCCCTGCGCAGCCACGCCCCGGGGCTGCTCCTGGAGGACGAGATCGTGCGCGCCTGCCACGCGACCGGCTTCGCCGACCGCCTGGATTCGGCGACCCTGGACGGATCGGCGCTGGAGAGCCTCTATCGCGACCGGACCCCGGTGGCCGAGATCATCGCGCTCCCGCCGGGCAACCACGCGCTCTCCCTGGAGCGGCGCCTGCGCCTGGCCCGGTTCGAGCAGGAGGCGCGCGTCGCTGCCAAGCGCGTCCTGAAGCGCTGAGCGGCGGTACCGGATCGTCCGCCGCGGTCGTCGCCAGTCCGCCCGAAAGCCCCACGCGGATCTGCGCCTACCAGGCCCTGTTGGGACCCTCGACCCGGTCGTACACCCCATGGCCGGTCCGGGCGCGGTAGGCGCGGCCGGCGATCTCACCGGGGGTCGGCGGCGTGCCGGGCTGGGCGAAGGTCGTCTCCGGCCGGTAGGCCGGCCCCCAGCCGATCTCCTCATCGCCCGCCGGATCCTTGCCGGGGAACCCGGTCACGTAGCCGGTGCTCTGCGCGAGCGCCGGGGCGGCGGCGAGGGCGAGCAGGGTCGCGAGGGTGAAGCGCAGCGCTGTCCTGGATCGCATCGATCGACATCTCCGTGCATGATCCGCGGAACGGATCGTCTGCGGGGTCAACCCCGCTCCGACGCGCGGGTTGTCGAGGCGCGCAGTCATTTCGCGGAGGCGCGGGCGTCATGGAAGACTGGAAGGCGGCCCTCAGGGCCGAATTGCGGGCCATGGAGATCGCCACCGGCGAGGCCGCTTCGGCCCAACTCCCGGAGCTGCTCCGTCGCCTGCGCCGGCATCAGGCGGGGCTCGACGGCAATCCGATCCTCGCCCTGTACAGGCGCTGGCGCATCCGGCGGCTCGCCCGCGCCGTGGCCGATGCGCGCTGGCACATGGAGCAGGGGCGCGCCGCGCGCCTCGGAGGCCTCGATCCGCGGCCCTGAATCGGCGTCCCGAATGGTCCGCGCGGCGTTTGCGAAGACGCGAGGCGCGGGCCCCGGCATTACGCCGCGACGGGCGATCCCGCGCGCCGGCCCGTCCGCGGAGCCTCGGGTGCGCGCGCGCTCGGCCTGGTCGATGCCGTTCGATCGGCGATCACGGCGGGCAGGCGCACGAGGACGATGGTGCCGACCGTCTCCTCGGAGCGGATGCGGAGTGATCCGCCATGCAGCTCGACCATCGAGCGCGTGATGGCGAGCCCCAGGCCCGATCCCTTGTGGCTCCGGGTCATCTGCGCCTCGACCTGCGTGAACGGCCGGCCGAGCCGGGCGAGGTCCGAGCGCGGGATGCCGATGCCGTTATCCTCGATGAACAGATGCGTGCTGGCGCCCGCTCGCCGTACGCGCAGGGCGACGCGGCCCCCGATCGGGGTGAACTTCACGGCGTTCTGGACGAGGTTGGCGAGGATCTGCTGCATGGCGCTCGGATCGGCCAGCAGGTCGAGCCCGGGCGGCACGTCCACGCTCACGGTGATCGCCTTCTCCCGGGCGGCCGCCGCCATCGGCGCCAGGGCGGACGACACCGCATCCTCGGCCGAGATCGCCCGGGGGCTCAGCCGCACGCGGCGCGCCTCCAGTCGGGCCATGTCGAGGATGTCGTCGATCATCGAGAGGAGATGCGATCCGCTCTCGCGGATGTCCCGGCAATATTCGGTGTAGCGGGGGGTGCCGAGCGGGCCGAGCACGGCGTTCTCCATCACGTCGGCGAAGCCGATGATGGCGTTGAGCGGCGTACGCAGCTCGTGGCTCATATTGGCCAGGAACTCGGACTTGGCCTGGTTCGCCGCCTCGGCGACGGCCTTCTGGTCGAGGTAGCGCTCGGCGAGGTCGGCGAGCTGCTGGGTCTGGAGTTCCAGCGTCCGGCGGGAGCGCTTGAGATCCTTCACGGTCTCGATCAGCTCGCGCTCGGAGGCCTGGAGCTGCTCCTGGTGGCGCTTCAGGCTGGTGATGTCGGTCCCGACCGAGACGTAGCCGCCGTCCTTGGTGCGCCGCTCGCTGATCTGGAGCCAGCGGCCATCCGCCAGCTCGGCCTCGAAGGTCCGGGCCGCCATGCCGCCGAGCGCCATGCCGACCTCCGGCGATTCGCGCCGGACCTGGGGCAGCACGCCCCGCCCCATCACATCCGTGTAACTCTGGCCGGACCTGGCATCCTCCGGGCTCAGGGCGTGCAGGTGACGAAATTTCGAATTGCACAGGACCAGCCGGTTGCCGGTATCCCAGAGGACGAAGGCCTCCGAGATGGCCTCGACGGCATCGCGCAGGCGCATGTCGGCCGCCGCGTTCGTCTCCTCCAGGGCCCGCTGCTCGCTGATGTCGGTGGTGATGCCCACCAAGTGCTGGCTGCCGTCGGCGGCGTTGACCACGACCTCGGCGCGGGCGCGGAACCAGACATAGGCCCCGTCGGCGCCGCGCATGCGGAACGCGTGGTCGATATGGGTCTGGTTGGCCGCGACGCCCCGGGCGAGGCTGTAGAGATCCCCGTCGTCGGGATGGACCAGGCCGTTGACGTCGCCGAAGGAGAGGTACTCGTTCTGCCGCTGGTAGCCGAGCAGGCCGTACATCGAATCGGACCAGTAGATCCGGCCCCGGGCCACGTCCCAATCCCAGAGGCCGCAGGCGCCGCGGCGCAGGGCCGTCTCGAGGCGGCCGTGGATCTTCTCCCGGGCGCGGTCGGCCCGGGTCGCCTGCCGGGTCTGCAATCCGTAGGCGAGGCTGACGCCGAGGATCACGAGGGCCGCGGCGGCGATCAGGACGATCTGATCGCGGGTGCGGGCGCTCCAGCCGCGCAGCAGCGGCTCGATCGGCTGGACCACGGCCACCTGTCCGAGACCGCCGGGCAGGCTGTGCATGGCGGCCAGCACGGTCTCGCCCCCCGGGAGGTCCAGGGCGATGGTCCCGGCGCGCTCGCCGAGCCCGGACAGGGGCTCGCTCGCGCCGAGCACCTGGGACAGCGTCTGAAGGTCGGCCGGGAGGGGCGGATGGGACGCGACGATGCGGGTATCGGGCCGAACCAGCAGGAGGCGCCGCCCGGAATGCCGCGCGCTCTCCGGCATCAGACTGCGCAGGTCCGTCGCGAGGATCCCCGCGGGACCGACGGCCCGGGCGGCCAGGCGCGCGAATTCCTCGACCTCGACCTTGGCGACCGCCAGGATCTCGGCACGCTGGCCGCGGATGTGCAGCGCCGCCAGCCCGATCAGGCAGGCCAGGAACACCGCCAGCGTCCCCGGCACGGCGAAGCGCAACCAGCGCTCGGGCTGACCGAACCGCGACTCCGGTGCGCGGGCCGGCCAGGAGACGGCCAGAGTCGAGTCCGCACGCGCGGAGAAGGAAGCGGAAGCCGCCTCCGGCATGGCCGAACCTCGTCCGTGGGAACAACGACCCGAACGGAGCCCCGCTCCCCGAATCTATGTGAATACAATCACCCTGGGGGGCGGTTTGTCCACGGCTTTTTTACCATACGGCCTTGACGAACACCCCGTGTTGCAGCCGTGCCGGAGAATCGATTTCTACCGCAGGTTCAAGTGCTTAGCCATCTTCCAGGCTACGCGCGAGGATGTCGGCGCTGTCCCGGGACAGGCCGGGGATCGCCTTGATCCCGTTGAGCATTTCGACGGCTTTGGCGGCGCGCGATTTTTCCAGCCGGCGCCACGATCCGAAGGCCGTGAGCAGGCGCGCGGCAACCTGTGGGTTGGTGGAATCGAGTGCCGCGACGGTCCGGGCCACGCAGGAAAATCCCGCTCCGTCGCGCCGCGCGAACTGCGTCGGGTTGCCGAACGCGAAGCTGCCGATCAGGGCGCGCACCCGATTCGGGTTGGTTAGGGTGAAGGCCGGGTGATCCTGCAGCCGGATCATTCGGTCCAGCGTTCCGGCTTCGGGGATCTGGGCCTGGATGGCGAACCACTTGTCGAGGACGAGGGGCTCGTCGGCGTAGCGCGCGGCGAAATCCGCCAGCGCCGCCTCGCGCTCCGCCCCGGGGATCAGCGCCAGGGTCGCGAGGGCGGCGAGGCGGTCGGTCATGTTGGTGGCGCTCGCCAGGCGCTCCGCGGCGCGCGCGGCGCCCGCCGGCGGATCGCCCGCCGCGATCAGGTCGAGGGCGGTGTTGCGGAGCGAGCGGCGCCCCGCCGAGGCGGCGTCGGGGCTGTAGGGCGCTCCCGCGACCGGCGCCAGGGCGGCGTCGATCCGTTCGAGGCGGGGTCGAAGCGTCCGGCCGAGATACACCCGCAGGTCGGTGCGGGCCCGGTGGATCGCGTCGGGGTCGACATCGGCCGGGAGGGCGTCGGCAGCCTCGCCCTCGCTCGGCAAGGCCAGGACGAGGGCCGCGAAGGCCGGATCGGCCAGGGCCTCGCCGTCGAGGAAGCGACCCAGGGCCTCCGCGAAGGCCTCCATCCGGCCGGTGTCGGCGTCGAGGATCAGGCGCAGGGCGACATCCTGCGCCGCCTGCCAGCGGTTGAACGGGTCGCTGTCCTGCGCCAGCAGCCGCATGCGCTGCGCGTCGGTGAGGGCGAGATCGAGGCGCACCGGCGCCGAGAAGTCCCGCAGCACCGACGGCACCGGCTCCTCGGTGACGGCCTCGTAGACGATCTCGGCCTCCGGGCGGTCGAGGACGTAGACGCCGTCCTGCACCTGCGCGCAGGTGGCGCCGGACAGCGGCCCGGCCGCGCCGACGAGGCCGAGCGCCACCGGGATCACCAGGGGCGGTCCGTCCGCGCCGGGCAGGCTCTGCGCCAGCCGCAGGGTGTAGCGCGCCGCCTCGGGATCATACCGGCCGGAGACCGACAGGCGGGGCGTGCCGGGGCGCTCGTACCAGCGGGCGAAGGCCGCGAGATCGCGCCCGGTCACCGACGCGAAGGCGGCCAGAAAGTCCTCGACGGTGGCGGCGCGCCCGTCATTGTCGGCGAAGTAGCGGTCCATGCCGGCCCGGAACGCCGCCGGGCCGATCAGGGTGCGCAGCATCCGGACGATTTCCGCGCCCTTGTCGTAGACGGTTGCCGTGTAGAAGTTGTTGATCTCCGCGTAGGCCCGCGGCCGTACCGGGTGGCGCAGCGGCCCGGCATCCTCGGGGAACTGGCGCGCGCGCAGGGACCGGACCTCGGCGATCCGGTGCACCGGCCGGGACCGCATGTCGGAGGAGAATTCCTGGTCGCGAAAGACCGTCAGGCCCTCCTTCAGGCAAAGCTGGAACCAGTCCCGGCAGGTGACGCGGTTGCCCGACCAGTTGTGGAAATACTCGTGGGCGATGATCGCCTCGATGGCCGCGTAATCCCCGTCGGTCGCCGTCTCGGGGCTCGCCAGAACGTATTTGTCGTTGAAGATGTTGAGGCCCTTGTTCTCCATCGCGCCCATGTTGAAGTCGGACACGGCGACGACGTTGAACAGGTCGAGGTCGTAGGCGCGGCCGAAGGCGGCCTCGTCCCAGGCCATGGAGCGGATCACGGCATCGAGGGCGTAGTCCGCCCGAAGCTCCTTGCCGGGCTCGACATAGACCGCGCAGGTGACGGCGCGTCCCTCGGCGGTGGTGAACCGGGTCTCGACCATCCCGAGGCGGCCGCCGACCAGGGCGAACAGGTAGGCGGGCTTCGGGTGCGGGTCGTGCCAGACGGCGAAGTGCCGGTCGGCGCCGACCGGGCCGGCGTCGATCCGGTTGCCGTTGCCCAGCAGCACCGGCGCCTCGGCCCGGTCCGCCTCGATCCGCGTGGTGTAGACCGCCATGACGTCGGGGCGATCGAGGAAGTAGGTGATGCGGCGGAAGCCGTCGGCCTCGCATTGCGTGCAATAGACGCCGTTCGAGCGGTAGAGGCCCATCAGCCGGGTGTTGGCCGTGGGGTCGACCTCGGTGACGAGGCGCAGGGTGAAGGGCCGCCGGGGCGGAGCGAGCAGGCTGAGGCCCGACGGGGACACCGTGTAGGCGTCGCTCGCGGGTTCCGCGCCGTCCAGGGCAAGGGACACCAGCCGCAGGTCATCGCCGTCGAGGATCAGCGGCGCCCCCGGGACACCCTCCGGGTTCGGGCGCAGCGCCAGCGTCGCGTCGATCCGGGTGGCGTGCGGGTCGAGGCGGATGTCGAGGTCGACCCGGTCGATCAGGTAGTCGCTCGGCCGGTATTCCTCGAGGCGGATCAGCGGCGGCGTCTCGGTGCGCATGCGTCTCTCACTCCGGGTCTGGATCGGGTCCGTTCTGGTCCCTCGCGGCGCCCGGCGCAACGCGGTCGCACGGGCGTCCACCCGGCGCCCCCGGTCACGGCGGGCTGCGGGCCCGGTCTACCCGTGCGCCGGCCCGCGCTCTAGCTAGCAGCGCGACCGGCCGCCGCGGGCGCGCCCGGTCGTGTCCGTTTCTCGGGGGGCGTCGCGACGGCCCCCGCCGCAACAGAGGCAGTGCCGCCGATGGAATACCTGCACACCATGGTCCGGGTGGCCGATCTCGACCGGGCGCTCGCCTTCTACGTGGATACGTTCGGCCTCCAGGAGGTGCGCCGGATCGACAACGAGAAGGGCCGCTTCACCCTCGTCTTCCTGGCAGCGCCGGGGGATGCCGCCCGGGCGACGGAGACGAAGTCGCCGCTCGTCGAACTCACCTACAACTGGGATCCGGAAACCTACTCGGGCGGGCGCAATTTCGGGCACCTCGCCTATCAGGTCGACGACATCTACGCCTTCTGCGCGCGGCTCCGGGACAAGGGCGTGACCATCAACCGGCCCCCGCGCGACGGCCACATGGCCTTCGTGAAGTCGCCGGACGGCATCTCCATCGAGATCCTCCAGAAGGGCGGCGCGAAGGAGCCGCAGGAGCCCTGGGCCTCCATGGAGAACACCGGCTCCTGGTAACCCACCTTGACCCGGGCGGCGGCGCGGGCGCATCTGCCCGCGGATCAGCCGGCCGGGCGGCCGCTCCGGGTGCTTCGGCGTCCGGGGAGGAAAGTCCGGGCTCCATGGAGAGACGGTGCCGGATAACGTCCGGCGGGGGCGACCCCAGGGACAGTGCCACAGAGAGCAGACCGCCCCGGACGCGTCCGGGGTCAGGGTGAAAGGGTGCGGTAAGAGCGCACCGCGGACGCGGCAACGCGGACGGCATGGCAAACCCCACCGGGAGCAAGACCGAATAGGGGCGGCGCGCCCTTCGCGAGAAGGGCAGGCCGGCTCTCCAGGCCAGTCGCCCGGGTTGGTTGCTCGAGGCGGTCGGCGACGACCGTCCCAGAGGAATGGCCGCCACGTCGGGGCGCTCCGGCGCTCCGGCCCTACAGAACCCGGCTTATAGGCCGGCTGATCCACCACCGACAAAAAGCGACGCGGCTGCAAGGCCTTGTCGCGGGTCGGCGGCCCGGCTGCGGGACCGCCCGGACCGGATGGCGCGGAGGCCGAATTTCCCGCGCGGCAAAAACCTTCGGTTAACCTTGGCGGGGTCAGATCGGTCCGCGCGGCAGCGCCAAGCGCGTGCGTTGACGATCCTCCGAGGCCCATGATACCCGGCATCCTCCCGTCAACGGCGCGTATCGGATCGCCGGGCGCAACTTGCCTTCGAGCAGGTCCCGTCCGTGCGCGGCGTTTTGCGCATGTCGCATCCGGTGCCGTTCCCGTCACGCGCGCCGCCCTCGGGCGGCCCGGTACAGGGCACCATGAGACGCACGAGCCGCATCAGCGCCCGGAGTTCCGGAGCGCTCCGCCATCCCGCCCCCGATCGCGCCGCCGCGCCGAGGCGCCCATGAACCGGCGACGTCCCTCGACCGCTTTGCTGACCGCGGCGCGCCAGGGCTGCGCGGAGCGGGAACCCACAGCCCCGCCGCACATCCCGGTCCTGCTCGACGCGGTGACGGACGCCCTGCGGACCGAGGGCGGCCTCGCGGTCGACGGCACCTTCGGAGCCGGCGGCTATACCCGCGCGCTGCTGGAGCGCGATCCGGCCCTGCAGATCCTCGCCATCGACCGCGACCCGACCGCGATCGCGGCCGGCCAGGCGATGGCGGCCGCGTTCCCCGGACGTCTCCGGCTGATGAACGGGCGCTTCGGCGATCTCGACGCCCTCCTGGTCGAGGGGGGCGAGGCGCGGGCGGATCACGTCGTGCTCGACATCGGCGTCTCGTCGATGCAGCTCGACCTGCCCGAGCGCGGTTTCTCGTTCCGCCACGACGGCCCCCTCGACATGCGCATGGGTGGCGATGGCCCGAGCGCCGCGGACCTCGTCAATGAGGCCGAGGAGGTGGTTCTGGCCGACATCATATATCATTACGGCGAGGAGCGGCGCTCGCGGGCCGTGGCGCGGGCGATCCACGAGGCCCGCCGCCGCGGCCGGATCGAGACGACCGCGCAGCTCGCTGAGTTGGTCGCTGGCGTCGTCCGGGTCGAGCCCGGGAGCCACATCCATCCGGCGACGCGGACCTTCCAGGGCCTCAGGATCGCCGTGAACGACGAACTCGGCGAGCTGGTGCGCGCACTGCACGCGGCGGAGCGGGTGCTCAGGCCCGGCGGGCGGCTCGCCGTCGTGACGTTCCATTCCCTGGAGGATCGGATCGTCAAGCAGTTCTTCGCCGCCCGTAGCGGTCGCGCCGGACAGGGCTCGCGGCACCTGCCGGGCACGCCCGTGGAGACGGTGCGCAGTTTCGATCTCGTGACCAAGGGCCCGGTCCTGCCGGGCGAGGCCGAGACCGCGCGCAACCCGCGCGCCCGCTCGGCCAAGCTCCGTGCCGCCGCGCGCACGGAATCCGAGGTGCCGGAGCCGCTCGCGGCCCTGACCGCCCTGGCGAGCCTTCCCGAAGCCGCCCGCGGGGGCCACCGTCGATGATCCGCCTCCTGAACCTCCTGGCGGTGGCCGGGCTCGTCGCCTCGGCGATCTACGCCTACTCGATCAAGTACGACACGCTCTACCAGGGCGCCCAGGTCTCGAAGCTGCAGAGCGCGCTGCATTCCGAGCGCCAGGCGATCGCGGTGCTGCGCGCCGAGTGGCAGCTCCTGACCCGGCCGGACCGGCTTCAGGCGGCCGTCGACAAGCATCTCGACCTCGTGCCGATCGGCACGAGCCACCTGGCGCGCCTCGCGGACCTGCCCGCCCGGCAGGAGCGGGGCGACGAGATCGGCCGGCTGCTCGCAGCGACGGCGACGCCCAAGGACAAGGGTGCCGTCGAGCCGCGCACCACCGGTGCGATCACCCGCACCGTCACCACGACCCGCACCCCGACGACGGCTTCGAGGTAGTCTCCCGTGTCCGATGACGCCGACCTGATTCCCGACGAGGCCGCCGTGTCGACGCACGAGGCCGCCTTGCTCGAGGCCGCCGCCCTCGCGCTCGCCGCCACCGCCCCGCGCGCGCTCCCCGAGGAGGCGCTCGCCCCGGAGCCGCGCGCCGACCGCACGAAGGCCTTCGTGCGCAGCATGTTCCGGCTGGCCATCGAGCGGTCGCACATGCGCGTAGCCCTGGTCGGGCTGGTCTTCGTCGCCGTGTTCGGGACGATCTCGGCCAAGCTCCTGATGATGGCGATCTTCGGGGATCCGCCGAGCCAGGAGCACCGGGTCGCGGCGGCGTCGTCCACGGCCTTCCGGCCCGACATCGTCGACCGCAACGGCGAGATCCTGGCCACCGACATCCGCACGGTCTCGGTCTTCGCCGAGCCCGGCAACATCTACGATAAGGACGAGGCGGTGGAACTCCTCACCGCCGTGCTGCCGGAGCTCAACGCCTCCGAGCTGCGCGCGAAGCTGTCCTCGCGGAAAGGCCGCAGCGGCGCGGGCTTCGTCTGGGTGAAGCGCGAGTTGACGCCGAAGCAGCAGGCCGAAGTCCACCGGCTCGGGATTCCCGGCATCGGCTTCCTGCCCGACCACAAGCGCGTCTACCCGAACGGCGTCGCCGCCGCCCATATCCTGGGCGCGACCAACCTCGACGGCATCGGCATCGCCGGCATGGAGAAGTACATCGACTCCACCGGCCTCCAGGCGCTCAACAGCTTCGGTCTGGTGAGCAAGCAGGCCGACCTGAAGCCGGTGCAGCTCTCCCTCGACCTGCGCGCCCAGTTCGCGGTGCGCGACGAGCTCGCCTGGGGCATCGACCACTTCAAGGCCAAGGCCGGCGCCTCGATGATCCTCGACGTGAAGACCGGCGAGGTCATTGCCCTGGTCTCGATGCCGGATTTCGACCCGAACGACCCGAAGGACGCGCTCTCCCCCGACCGGATCAACCGGATGAATGTCGGCGTCTACGAGATGGGCTCGACCTTCAAGGCGATGACCCTCGCCATGGCGCTGGATTCCGGCAAGTACAACGTCAACTCGACCTTCGACACCCGCGGCGGCGTGCTGAACTGGGGCCGCCAGAAGATCCACGAGTATCACGGCACCAACCGGCTGATCACGATGCCGGAGGTGTTCACCCACTCGTCGAACATCGGCTCGGCCAAAATGGCTCTGGGCGTGGGCGTGCCCGGCCACAAGGCGTTCCTGAAGAAGATGGGCCTGCTCGACCGGCTGCGCACTGAGTTGCCCGAGAGCGCGGCCCCGATCGTCCCGTCGCGCTGGAGCGAGATCAACACGATCACCATCGCCTTCGGCCACGGCATCGCGGTGGCGCCGATCCAGGCCGCGGCCGCGGTGGCGGCGATCGCCAACGGCGGCGACCTGATCACCCCGACCTTCCTGAAGGCGAACCCCGACGACAAGGCGCGGTCCACGCACGTCCTGTCGAGCCAGACCTCCGAGGCCATGCGCTACATCATGCGGCTGAACGCCTCCGAGGGCTCGGCCAAGAAGGCCGCGATCCCGTACTACTTCGTCGGCGGCAAGACCGGCACGGCCGAGAAGGTGATCGGCGGCCGCTACATCCACAACCGCCTCTTCACCACCTTCATGGCGGCGGCGCCGATGAACGACCCGAAATACCTGTTCGTCACGATCATGGACGAGCCGCAGGGTCTGCCCGAATCCGGCGGCTACGCCACCGCGGCCTGGAACGCGGGCGTCGTCACCGGCAAGGTGATCGAGCGCGTGGCGCCGATCCTCGGCCTGCCGCCGCAATTCGAGCCTCCGGTGAGACCGTTCCCGCAGATGGTCAAGCTCAACGCCTACCACGTCAACCAGCTCGGCGGCCCGTGATGGTGGTGTCGTGAGCGCCCGGCTCGCCGAGCTCTTCCCGGAAGCCTCCGGCGCCGCAAGCGACCTGGCCGTGTCGGGACTGACCGCCGACAGCCGGCAGGTCGCCTCCGGCACGGTGTTCGTCGCCGTGCCGGGCACCAGGGCCGATGGGCGCCGCTTCGCCGCGCAGGCGGCCAATCGCGGCGCGATGGCGGTGGTCGGGGAGGGCGGACGCCCCGCGGATCTACCTGATTCAGTCGCCTGGGTCGCCGTATCGGATGCGCGACGGGCGCTGGCGCTCGCCGCCGCTCGGCTCGCCGGGGTGCAGCCGGAGACCGTGGTGGCGGTCACCGGCACCGCGGGGAAGAGTTCGGTCGCCGATTTCGTGCGCCAGATCCTGGCGCGGCTCGGGCGCGACGCGGCGAGCCTGGGCACCGTCGGGATCGTCACCAACCGCGGCGCGCACTACGGCTCGCTGACCACCCCGGACCCGGTGACCCTGCACGAGACCCTGGCGCGCCTGGCCCGCGAGGGCGTCACCGACCTCGCCATGGAGGCCTCCTCGCACGGGATCGAGCAGCGCCGCCTGGACGGCGTGCGGCTCGCCGCGGCGGGGTTCACCAATCTCGGCCGCGACCACCTCGACTATCACGCGAGCATCGAGGAATATCTCGCTGCGAAGATGCGGCTTTTCACCGAACTTCTACCCCCGGGCCGTCCGGTGGTGGTCAACGCCGACGGGGCCTATGCCGACCGGGTGATCGCCGCCGCGCAGCGCGTCGGGCGGCCCGTCCGCACGGTCGGCCGCAACGGTCGGGACCTGCGGGTCGAATCGGTCCGGACGGAGGGATTCGCCCAGACGGTCCGCATCGCCTTCGACGGCCGTGACCACACCCTCCGGCTACCGCTCGTCGGCGAGTTCCAGGTCGAGAACGCCCTGGTGGCGGCCGGCCTCGCGCTGGCCACCCCGGCCGGCGCGGCCGATCCCGCCGGCGTCTTCGCGGCCCTGGACCATCTCACCGGCGTGCCCGGCCGCATGGAACGGATCGGGGAGGCGCGGGGCGGCCTGTGTCTCGTCGATTACGCCCACAAGCCCGAGGCCCTGGAGAGCGTTCTGACGGCCCTGCGTCCCTTTGCGTCCGGCCGCCTGGTGGTGGTGTTCGGCTGCGGCGGCGACCGCGACCGCGGCAAGCGCCCGCTCATGGGTGCCATCGCCCATCGGCTGGCCGACACGGTCATCGTCACCGACGACAACCCGCGCACCGAGGAGCCCGCCTCAATCCGCGGGGCGATCCTGGCGGCGGCCCCGGGCGCCGAGGAGATCGGCGACCGGGCCGAGGCGATCCGGAATGCCGTTCGCCGGCTCGGACCCGGAGACGTGCTGGTCGTCGCCGGCAAGGGTCATGAAACCGGCCAGATCGTGGGGGATCGCACCCTGCCGTTCTCGGATCACGCGGTCCTGCGCGCCGCCATCGCCGACGCGGCCGCTTGACGGCGACGGGGGGATCATGACCGCACTCTGGACCTGCGAGGAGCTGGAAGCCGCCACCGGCGGGCGCCTGATGGGCGCGGTCCGGCCGATCGGCGGTGCGTCGATCGATACCCGGACGCTCCAGCCCGGCGACCTGTTCTTCGCCATCCGGGGCGAGGCGCGCGACGGCCACGACTTCGTCGCCGGAGCAATCGGGCGCGGCGCCGGCGCCGCGGTGGTGCGCGCGGACCGCGCCGCGGATCTCGCGACGCACGGCCCCCTGCTGGCGGTGCCGGAGGCGGGCGACGATCCGGTCCTGACGGCGATGGCCCGCCTCGGGGCCGCGGCCCGCGCCCGGACGAGCGCGCACGTGGTCGCGGTGACCGGCTCCGTCGGCAAGACCGGCACCAAGGAGGCCCTGCGCCACGTCCTGGCCGATCAGGGCGAGACCCACGCCTCGGCGGCCTCCTACAACAACCACTGGGGCGTGCCGCTGACGCTCGCCCGGATGCCGGCCCCCACGCGCTACGGCGTGTTCGAGATCGGGATGAACCACGCGGCCGAGATCGTACCGCTCGCCGCCCAGGTCCGGCCCGACATCGCGCTGATCACCACGGTCGAGCCCGTGCATATCGAGCATTTCGCCTCGCTCGCCGCCATCGCGGACGCCAAGGGCGAGATCTTCTCCGGGCTCCGGCCGGGCGGCGTGGCGATCATCAACCGCGATGCCCAGCATTTCGAGCGGCTCGTGGCACACGCGCTTGCCTCCCGGGCCGGTCGGGTGATCAGCTTCGGCGAGCACCCGCAGGCCGACGTCCGGGCCCAGCGGATCGTGCTCCGCCCCGACCTGTCGGTGGTGGACGCGGTGGTGATGGGCCAACCGGTCACCTACAGGCTCGGCACCGCGGGCCGGCACACGGCGCTGAATTCGCTGGGCGTCATGGCGGTGATCCACGCGCTGGGCGCCGATCTGGCCCGGGCCGCCCTCGCCCTCGGGGCGCTGACGCCGCCGGTCGGGCGCGGCGAGCGCACCGCGCTGGCGATCGGCGGCGGCACCGCCTACCTGGTCGACGAGAGCTACAACGCCAACCCCGCCTCGGTGCGGGCGGCGCTGGCGACGCTCGCCGGCATCGAGACCGGCCCGCGCGGGCGCCGCATCGCGGTGCTCGGCGACATGCTGGAACTCGGGCCCGCCGCCCCCGACCTCCATCGCGGCCTGGCGGAGGCGATCGAGGCGGCACGCATCGACCTCGTCTTCGCGGCCGGTCCGCTGATGCGCCACCTGTTCGAGGCCCTGCCGGTGAGCCGGCGCGGCGGCGTGGCCGACGCCGCCATCGATCTGATCGAGCCCCTCGCCGGGGTCCTGCGCCCCGGCGACGCCGTCATGGTCAAGGGATCGAACGGCAGCCGCATGGGCCGGATTGTCGAGGCGCTGAAAGCCCGCTACGCGGTCGATCCGACGCGGCGCGCCGATGTCGAGATCCGCACGGCCGCCGCCCCATGATCGGCACTCCCGAGCGTCCGGGACGTTCGGTGCCGCCTCCCGAAACCCGCGACTGAACAGAGGGGCCGAGCGCCCGGATGCTGTACCTCCTCTCGGAACTGAGCGGCACCTTCACGCCGTTCAACGTGTTCCGCTACATCACCTTCCGCACCGGCGGCGCGCTGTTCACGGCGGGGCTGTTCGTGTTCTGGTTCGGGCCCTGGATCATCTCGCTCCTGCGCCTGCGCCAGGGCAAGGGCCAGCCGATCCGCGAGGACGGGCCGCAGACCCACCTGCTGACCAAGCGCGGCACGCCGACCATGGGCGGCCTGATGATCCTGGCGGGCGCGGTGGTGGCGATCCTGCTCTGGGCAAACCCCCGCAACCACTACGTCTGGGTGACGCTCACCGTCACCCTCGGGTTCGGGGCGATCGGCTTCTACGACGATTACCTCAAGGTCACGAAGCAGTCACACAAGGGTTTCTCGGGCAAGTTCCGGCTGGCGCTCGAGGCGCTGATCGCCATCGCGGCCTGCACGATCATCTCGATCTACTCGCCCGCGGCCCTCCAGAACCAGTTGGCCTTCCCGGTGTTCAAGGACGCGCTGTTGAACCTCGGCTGGTTCTACGCCCTGTTCGGGGCCTTCGTGATCGTCGGCGCGGGCAATTCCGTGAACATGACCGACGGACTCGACGGGCTCGCGATCGTGCCGGTGATGATCGCCTGCGGCACCTTCGGGTTCATCGCCTACCTCGTCGGCAACTCCTTCACGGCGAGCTACCTGCAGGTGAACTACGTCCGCGACTCCGGCGAACTGGCCGTGGTCTGCGGCGCGGTGATCGGGGCCGGCCTCGGCTTCCTCTGGTTCAACGCGCCCCCGGCCCAGATCTTCATGGGCGACACCGGCTCCCTGGCGCTCGGCGGCCTGCTCGGCACCATCGCGGTGGCGACCAAGCACGAGATCGTCCTGGCGATCGTCGGCGGCCTGTTCGTCCTGGAGATGATGTCGGTGATCATCCAGGTCGCCTCATTCAAGCTCACGGGCAAACGGGTCTTCCGCATGGCGCCGATCCACCACCATTTCGAGCAGAAGGGCTGGAAGGAACCGCAGGTCGTGATCCGCTTCTGGATTATCGCGGTGATCCTGGCGCTCGCCGGGTTGGCAACACTGAAGCTGCGCTGAGATTGTGTGCTATTCGACCGGCGGAGATCGTTGATCCCACTCAGGTCCTCATCCTGAGGTGCAGCCGCGAAGCGGGTGCCTCGGGATGAGGGATGGGATCGGCCAGATGCCGTCATCGCGTTCCGAGCCTCACCATGATTCCCATCACCGTTTTCGAAGGCAAGACCATCGCCCTGTTCGGGCTGGGCGGCTCGGGGCTGGCCACGGCCCATGCGCTGAGGGCCGGCGGCGCCGAAGTGATCGCCTGGGACGACAACGCCGACAGCCTCGCCCGCGCCCGGGACGCGGGGATCGAGACCCGGGACCTGCGCGAGGCCGACTGGTCCGGCCTCGCGGCCCTCGTGCTCAGCCCCGGCGTGCCGCTGACCCATCCCGAGCCGCACTGGACCGTCCGGCTCGCCCGCGACGCGGGGGTGGAGATCGTCGGCGACATCGAGCTGTTCTGCCGCGAGCGCCGGGTGACCGCGCCGGGGGCCCCGTTCGTGGCGATCACCGGGACCAACGGCAAATCGACCACCACGGCCCTCGTCGCCCATGTCCTCGCCCAGGCCGGCCGCGACGTCCAGGTGGGCGGCAATATCGGCACCGCGATCCTGTCGCTGGCGCCGCCCGATGCGGGACGCGTCCACGTGATCGAGATGTCGTCGTTCCAGATCGACCTGACGCCGGGCCTCGATCCGAGCGTCGGCGTGCTGATGAACATCACCCCGGACCATCTCGACCGCCACGGCACCATGGAGCAGTACGCGGCCATCAAGGAGCGCCTAATCCGCGGCGCGGATCTGGCGGTGGTCGGCATCGACGATGCCCCCAGCCGGGCCATCGCCGACCGGCGCGGCACCGACCTCGTGCGCGTGCACGTGCCCCATGGCGACGTGCTCTGTGCCGACGCCCTGACCGTGCGCGACGGCATCGTCCGCGAGCCGGACGGCACGGCGCTCGCCGACGTGAACGGGATCGGATCGCTCCGGGGCGCGCACAATTGGCAGAACGCCGCGGTGGCGGTCGCCGTGGCGCGGGCGCTGGGCCTGCCGCTCGACGCGATCCAGGCCGGGCTGAGCTCGTTCCCCGGCCTGCCGCACCGGATGGAGGAGGTCGGACGGCGCGGGCCCGTCCTGTTCGTCAACGATTCCAAGGCGACCAACGCGGATTCCACCGAGAAGGCGCTGACCGCCTTCCGGGACATCCACTGGATCCTCGGCGGCAAGCCGAAGGACGGCGGTATCTTCCCCCTGGTCCCGTATTTCGAGCGGGTCGCCCACGCCTACCTGATCGGCGCGGCCTCCGATGCCTTCGCGGCGACCCTGGAGGGGGCCGTGCCCTATACCCGCTGCGAGACGCTGGACGTGGCGGTCCCGAAGGCCGCCGAGAACGCCGCCGCCTCGGGCGCCCCCGAGCCGGTGGTGCTGCTCTCGCCGGCCTGTGCCTCCTACGATCAGTTCCCGAACTTCGAGATCCGCGGCGACAAGTTCCGCGAGCTGGTGCGGGCTCTGCCCTGAGGGCAGCCCGCCCCAGGCCGGCTCAGAAACCCAGCGCCCCACCGTCCGAACGCGGATCGTGGGTGGCCTCGATCCGCCCGTTCCGCGCGTGGCGGACCAGCATGCCGGCATGGCCCAGGGAGTCGATGTAGGAGCCGCCAAGCTCCTCGATCTCGTGGCCCAGGCGCCCGAGGGCCGCGATGCAGGCCGGGTCGAATCGGTCCTCCACCTTCACGCTGAGCGAGGGCGCTCCCCAGGTCCGGCCGTAAAGCAGGCGCGGGGCGTCGACGGCGTCGGCCACCGACATCCCGTAATCGGCGTAGCGGCTGAAGATCTGCGCCTGGAATTGCGGCTGGCCGTCGCCGCCCATGCTGCCGTAGCTCATCACCCGGCCGTCATCGAAACAGGCCAGCGCCGGGATCAGGGTGTGGAACGGCCGCCGACCGGGCTCCAGCGGGTTCACCGCCTCCGGGTCAAGGGAGAAAGACATGCCCCGGTTCTGCCAGCAGATGCCGGTGGCCGGCAGCACCGTGCCGGAGCCGTATTCCCAGTAGACCGACTGGATGTAGGAGACGGCGAGCCCGTCCTTGTCGATCGCCCCCATCCACACCGTGTCGCCGTGGCCCGGATCGGGGAGGGGCACCCGGGCGGCGCGGCCCATGTCGATCTGCGCCGCCTCGCGGGCCAGGCGCTCGGGCGTCAGGAAGGCGGCGGGGTCGTGCCGCAGGCGGCCGAAATCCGTCACCACCCGGTCGCGGATCGCGAAGGCCCGCTTCGTCGCCTCGATCAGCCCGTGGTACTGGGCCGTGCTCTCCGCCTCGGCGATGGTCAGGCGGTCGAAGATCCCGAGGATCAGGAGCGCGGCCAGCCCCTGGGTCGGGGGCGGGAAGTTGTAGAGCGTCGCGTCGCGGCGCCGGATCGAGAGGGGCGCCCGCTCGACGGCCGCGTAGGCTTCGAGGTCCGCCCGGGTCACCGGCGCGCCGAGGCGTTCCAGGTCGGCGCCGATCTCCCGGGCCACGTCACCGCGGTAGAAATCGTTGAGCCCCGCATGGGCGAGCTGCTCCAGGGTCGCGGCGAGGCGCGGCAACGCCCGGGTCTCGCCCGCCGGATAGGGCTTCCCGTCCTTCAGGAAGGTCGGGGCAAAATTCGGGGCGTCGTGGAGCGTGTCGAGTTCCTGGGGCACATAGCGCGCCTCGGAGGGCGAGACCGGGACGCCGTTGCGCGCCTGCCCGATCGCGTCGGCGAGCAGCGTCTCCAGGGGCAGCCGGCCGCCGAGCGCCCGGGCTAGGTCCAGGGCGAGGCGCCAGCCGCCGACCGCCCCGGCGACCGTCACCATCGCGTCGGGGCCGCGGGCGGGGATCGCGTCGTAGTCCTTCTCGCGGTAGCGCTGGATCGTGGCGAGGCGCCCGGCCGGGCCGCAGGCCTCGATGCCGCGCACCCGGCCGCCGCGCTCCCGCACCAGCCAGAACCCGTCGCCGCCGATCCCGTTCATGTGCGGGTAGACCACCGCGATCGAGGCCGCCATCGCCACCATCGCCTCGATGGCGTTGCCGCCCTGGGCGAGAACGGTCTGGCCGGCCTGCGCGGCGAGGCCGTGGGGGGCGGCGACGGCCGCGGAGGTGAAGACGGGGGTCTCGGGCATCGGCGGTCCTGTGGTGTCCCAGGCCAAGGGTTAGGCGAGCGCGCGGGTCCTGCAAAGACCGTCGTGGTGGCCCGCGCCCCGGTCCGGGCGGTCGCCGCAGGCGCAACGCCGCCCCACGCGGCCCGCCGGCGAAATCGGGAACGGTCCCGCGCGTCGCCTCTTTCAGCAGCATGCTGATCTTCGAGTGGGTCGTCGGCGTCCTGTTCGGCGCCGTCCTGTTGGCTGGCCTCGCGCGCCGGCTCGGTGCGCCCTATCCGGCCTTCCTGGCCCTGGGGGGCGTCGGCCTCGCCTTCGTCCCGGGGGTGCCGAATCTGCGCCTCGATCCCGAACTCGCCCTCGCCCTGTTCCTGGCGCCGGTGCTGCTCGATGCCGGGTTCGACGCCTCTATCCGGGACCTGAAGGAGAATTGGCGCGCCGTGTTCGGGCTGGCGGTCGGCGCCGTCGCGGTCACGACCGTCGCGGTCGCGGTGGTGGCGAAGCTGATCGTGCCGGATATGCCGCTCGCCGCCTGCCTCGTGCTCGGCGCCGTGGTCGCCCCGCCCGACGCGGTGGCGGCCTTGGCGGTGCTCAAGCACGCGCCGATGCCGCACCGCCTCGCCACGATCCTGCGCGGCGAGAGCCTGCTCAACGACGCCGCCTCGCTGCTGATCTACCGCCTCGCCGTCACGGCCGCGATGGCCGGCACCTTCCACCCGGCCGAGGTGGCGCCGGCGTTTCTCCTGGGCGTGGTGGCAAGCCTCGCCGTCGGGCCCGTCCTCGGCATGATCTTCGTCGCCCTCACGCGGCGCATCACCGACCCGGCGAGCGCGATCGTGATGCAGTTCGTCGCCGCCTTCGGGATCTGGCTCGCGGCGGAGCGGCTGGACCTCTCCGGCGTGCTCACCATCGTCACCTTCGCGGTGACGGTCGCCCGTCGCGCGCCCGGCGTGACCGCGCCGCGGGCCCGGGTGATCTCCTACGCGGTGTGGGACACGGCGGTGTTCGTGCTCAACGTCCTGGCCTTCGTGCTGATCGGCATCCAGATCGATCCGATCAGGGACCGGCTGACCGGCGCGGATGCCTGGCAGGCCCTGATCCTCGCCGGTGCGACCTTCGCCACCGTAGTGGTGACCCGCCTTGCCTGGGTCCTGCCGACCACCGGGATGCGCGGCCTCGGTCTCAGGCAGGCGGGCGCGCCGGCGCGTCTCGGCCCCGGCCTCGCCCTGTCCTGGGCGGGCATGCGCGGGATCGTCACGGTGGTGGCCGCCCTGGCGCTGCCCGCCGCCTTCCCGCACCGGGACCTCGTGGTGTTCACCACCTTCTTCACCGTGCTGGGCACCCTGATCGTCCAGGGCCTGACGCTGCGCCCACTCCTGGCGTACCTGAAGCTGGAGGACGACGACCCCGTGGGACGCGAGACGGGGCGCGCTCGGGCCGCAGCCTATAAGGCCGCCCTCGACTCACTCGCCGGAGCCGAGGACGAGCCGGCCACCGACGCCCTGCGCGCCGAATTCCGCGCGGCCCTGGCGGAGGCCGAGGAGCACGAGGAGGGCCGTGCTCCGGAGAGCCTGCCGGCGGATGCCGCGCGGCGCCACGCCGTCGAGGCGGCCCGCGACGCGGTGCTGGCCCTGCGCCGCCGCGGCCGCATCGGCGACGACGCCTATTACCTGCTGGAGGGGGAGTTCGACTGGGCCGAGCTCAGCGCGACGCCGAAGGCGGAGACGTGAGCGCGGCGGACGGATCACAGTGTTTGGACATCTTCATTAAAGAACGGGCGTGAACGGCCCCGCTGCTCTCCCCCCTCTGCGGGCTACCGGATCCACACGTCGGGTTTTGTATCGCTCCGGCTGGACTTTAGACCAAGCTCCAGAGATGACACGCGCCCTCCCTCCCCCTCTGCGGGGGAGGGACATGCGATTGTATCCGACCGCTGCCCTCTAGCGTCGAAGATGTGTGCATCCGGTAGCCCGCCTGGGAGAAGGACGCATCGCGGTCCGCGACAGCACCTGTTTCTCAAACCTGTGTAGCCCGTAGCCGCAAGGGGGAGGAGAGAACGTCTCGGCCAGCGATGTGTGACCATCGCAGCTCCGCGGGGGAGGGGGTGCGCCGAGACGTCTCCGGGAGGGCGCTTCGATCACACGCCCTTGCGCGCCGTGATCCGGGATTCGATCGCGTCCCAGACCGCAACCGAAAGGTCGGGGCCGCCGAGACGCTGGATCGCCCGGATGCCGGTGGGGGAGGTGACGTTGATCTCGGTGAGATGGCCGTCGATCACGTCGATCCCGACCAGGATCAGGCCGCGGCGCGCCAGTTCCGGACCGATCGCGGCGCAGATCTCGCGCTCGCGCTCCGTCAGCTCCGAGGCGGAAGCGGCACCGCCGCGGACCATGTTGGAGCGGATGTCGTTGGCCGCCGGCACCCGGTTGACCGCGCCCATGGGGACGCCGTCGACCAGGATGATGCGCTTGTCGCCCTCTGTCACCCGGTCGAGGTAACGCTGCACCACCCAGGCCTCCCGGAAGGTCGTGGCGAACAGGTCGAACATGGAGCCGAAATTCGAGTCCTTCTCGGTGACCTTGAACACCGCCGCGCCGCCGTGCCCGTGCAGCGGCTTCATCGCCACGGTGCCGTGCTCCAGCCGGAACGCCTCGATCTCCGCCTTGTCGCGGCTGATCAGGGTCGGCGGCATCAATTCGGGGAAGTCGAGGACGAACAGCTTCTCGGGGGCGTTGCGCACCTCGAAGGGATCGTTGACGACCAGCGTCTCCGGGTGGATCCGCTCCAGCATGTGGGTGGCCGTGATGTAGGCCATGTCGAAGGGCGGATCCTGGCGCATCAGCACCACGTCCGCCTCCGCGAGGTCGATCCGCTCCGGGGGCGCCAGGGTGAAATGCGCGCCCTCGACATCCTGGACGGTCAGCCGCTCGACCCGGGCGGTGACGCGCCGGCCCTGCATCGAGAGCCGGTCCGGCGTGTAGTGCAGGAGGGAATGGCCCCGCCGCTGGGCTTCCAGCAGCAGGGCGAAGGTGGTGTCACCCGCGATCCGGATGTTCTGGATCGGGTCCATCTGAACCGCGACGGTCAGGCTCATCGATAACGCCCCTCGCCGGCCGCGATCGTCTCGATCGGATCCGTGCTCAATCGTCGGACAGCGACTTGCTGCCGGTACGCTTGTCGTAATCCCCGATGGCCGAACGGCACTCGGGCGACAGGCGCTTGCGGTTGCGCGTCATGCACTTCTCCGCGTCCGGGCTGTTCGGGTCGACGCCGGCGCAGAGGCGGAAATAGTCGTTCGCACAGCCGAGCTGTAGACCCTGGTCCTCGCGTTGGGCGTGGGCCGGGCCGGCGGCGAGCGCGAGCAGCGCCAACGCGGCCAGCCCGCGGCGGCGGACAGCGCGCAGGGATCGTTCCGGAACCAGTCGCATTCAGCGGTGTCCTCAAATTTCGTTCGGGCGGAGGACCGACGCGGCGATCCCCTCCACAGGCATCCGGCATATCGGTCGCGCCGGGCGGTAGGCAAGCGTCGGAGGTTCACGGGGGTTCCGCGCGCCGACGTCGCGGCCACGCTTCGCCGGAGTGTTGCCGCCGGGCCGCATCGCCCGAGCGTCGCTCCGGACGATGGCATCCTCACAAGAAACGGCCCCGCCCGGGATCGGGCAGGGCCTCAAGTCGAAGGGAGGAAACGCCCGCCATGGGCAGATCCGTCTTCGCAATTCGCGCGCCAACCTGTCCGGAGGGTCGAATTCCGGTGCATGCGCCGGAAAGAGTCCGTTAACCACCCCGTGTTGGATTGCCCTCGTAGCCCTTGCCGACGCCCTCCGCAGGGCCCGGGCCGGACGCTCGGACCGCCGACAGGAGCCGGAGACCATGAGCCTTTTCAAGCCGCAGGAGACCGACGACAGCCCGTGCGTCGCCATGACGGGCCGGACGCGCGAGGCCGCCCCGGCCGCGGACACGATCGTGATTCCTTTCCCCGGCCCGGAGGCGCGGAAAGCCTTCCGGATCCCGCGCTCGGACGAGCGGCGCGGCGAAATCCTGCTGTTCCTCGGCGTGCGCTACGAGCGCCTCGCCTCCTGACGGCATCCCGACGATGCCCGAGCGGCGACGCGCCGTGTCCGCCAACGCCCCGAGGCCGGTCCGACAGGGCCGCGTCCGCCGCGCATCCGCAGCGGCCCGGCTTGTGCCCGCTGGCGTGATGCTGGCGCTGCTCGCCGCCTGCACGCAGGGCGGCGATTTTGGCCGACCGCGGACGGGGGTGCGGAACGGTCTCATCGACACGACCGGCAGCTTCAGCACCCATGACCGCGGTCGGCTCCTGCTCGATTCCGGGCTCACCGACGACGAGCAGGCTTTGCGCGACCGCGCCTGGCGGTTCGTGCAGCCGGCAAGTTCCTTCTCGGCCTTCCAGGACCTGCTGCTCGGCCTCGCCAGCGCCCACGCGATGCCGCCGGCCTGGCGCTTCGAGGAAGTCGGCGCCTATTACGATACGCTGACCGCCGAGCCGTCGCGCTCACCGGTGTCCCGCTACCGCCAGCTCGGCGACGATGCCACGGCGGATGCCCGCCTGATCCCGCTATTCACGGCGCTGGCCGCCCGGGTGATCGACGCGGACGCCGCGCGCCTGCGCAGCCTGCCCTTCGCCAAGACCCTCGAAGCCGCAGACGTGCGGGACGCCGCCCAGCGCGTCGCCGAGAACCGCTGCCTGATCGCCTGGGTGCGGCTCGAGGCCGGCCTGCGGCTCGCCCGCTACCGCTTCGCCCTGGAGCACCTGTTCGCCGCGGCGCCGGCCCCGGACTCGGTCTCGGCGGAACGGTCCATCCTGATGCTGGCCGCGCGCCGGAACCTCCTCGATCCGCTCCTCCCGGCCGACGCGGCCGCGCGCTGCGGGCTCGGACCGGTGCCGTTGCCGGTCGCACAGGCGGGGCCGCTGGTTGTGAAGGACTGAGCGGCTGCGGGCGGCGTTGCCGGTGTGGCCGCGAGACGAAGGTCAAGCGTCTCGCATCTCCGGACGCCGTCACCGGCAGGCCTGCCGCTTCGGCTGGATTTCAGCGGGTCGGCGTCCGAGCGAAACGGCAGCGCGGCGGACGTTGCCGCTCCGCCCGCTCGCGACCCCCTGCGGCATCCGCGAGCGTGCGCATGCCGGCCGCCCGATGAAACGGAGACTTACGACCGGAACGGCTTGTTTCACGGACGGATAATCTATCGGACTCTGAGGACGAAAGCGCGGATCACGGCCGCCATCGACCAGGATCCCGCGCTCAAGAAAGTCGAAAAACGACAGGCAGGAGATACAGGCGATCGAGCCCGAATGCTCCGAGCGTCTCGCCGGCGCTAACAGACATTTTATAGATCGCGCCGAGCCGAGACCGATTGTTGATATATCAGTTATGAACCAACATCGATTCACTTGAGCAAACTATGCCGCGCCATGGAATTTTACTAAATATATAAAAAAGGTACTATTGCAAGCAACATAGAATACGAACAATCAATTATCAGCCTGAACAGGAATCGATGCCACACACTTTGTCATGTTGATTTCATGGCTCGGCGGATTGCTTTTAACGCCCTTCCGACCCACCGTCGCTCATGCCAATTGTTGCAATACAGCCCACTTCAAAGAGATCACTCCCATCTCTGGCTATCGGCTGCCAAGTTCAATGAAGTCTGAATCGCGCGGTGCGCTCGACCTGATGTCGGGTGGAGTTGTCGTGTCTGAACCGAGAGGTCTTGAGATCCTATGCTTGGGGTGTATACGCTGATCTGCCGAGGGCGGATTGCTCCTAACACTTCGCGATAGACACTCCTCAGGTTGCGACCGACCGCCCAACACCAAACCTGAACGAGCTAACTGGTATCTGGCATATCTCACAATGGTGCGAGCCCGACGACGTCACCTGTGCTTTCGCGCATGAAATCTGACCTGAAAACTTCTGCAAGCAAGGGTCCTAGGCGCAGACTTGCTGACATCGCGTCATTCGCCAACTGTAAATATATCTTCAAATAAAAATATCTACCTATGAAAACAGTGTTTTCCACCGAGGGGCTTCATCCCCGGAACACCTTCAAAGCCTGGAAAGACAAGATTTCCGAGCTCGGCGCGACGGTGGAGCAGCAGCGCCTCGACGACAGCGTGTTCGAAGCCAAAATGGCGGTCGCCCGCGTCGGATCCATCGCGATGAACCGCAGCACGATGGGCGCCGTGCGAAACGAGGCGACGACGTGCCTGATTCCGCGTCACGGCGACGACGGACTTGTCATGGCGACCTTCACGTATGCCGGCCGGGCGACATCTTGCCAGGACGATCGGAGTTCTGTGCAACGGAAGGGTGATCTGGTGGTGATCGACCACCGGCCAACGGTGCTGACCACGAGCAGAGGCTCAGACTGCCTCGTTCTTCAGATACCACGCACGCGCCTGGAGAGCGTCCTCGGTCCGACCCGGCTCTACACATCGTTGACCGTGGGGTCTGAGTTCGCCTCCACGAGCCTAGCCTTGACGTTTCTGAACGAGTTGATCCAGGTGGGGCATCAGATGACGCCTGACGCGGCCGACCGCATGGCGTCGATCGGCGTGGACCTGATCGTCGCCAGCATCGCCGAGCGGATAGCGCGGGAGGTGCCCCAGCCGCTCTATGGCACCGTCGTTGTCCAGCGGGCCAAGGCCTATATCGAAGCGCACTTGAGCGATCCGACCCTCGACCCACCGCAGCTGGCCGCCGCGGTCGGTGTGTCGCTGCGTCGGCTGCAGCAATTGTTCCACGAGCGCGGGCAACACATCTCCGACTGGATCTGGAAGCGCCGGCTGGAGGTGGCGGCCACGCGCTTGGCGGACCCGGGCTGCGCCCATCTGCCGATCGGAATGCTGGCCTACGGAAGCGGTTTCACCACCCAGGCCCATTTCTCCCGCCGCTTCAAGGACCAGTTCGGTCTGTCGCCCAGCGACTTCCGGCTTGCGAAACGTTTGGACGGCGCGTAGATCGCCGCGCCGCCCGGCGCGCGAGCATCGTCCCGACAGGTGGCCTCCGGCTTTCGGAAAAAAGACGATGCGGAAGCAAGGACCTCCGGCATCGTGCCGGTTCCGGTATCCGACAGGATGCGGCAGGTCCGTTTCCGCCGCGCGCGCCCCAAGGTCCGGTTCGAGGACGCTCTGACGGCCAACGATAGGCCCGACACGGGGCGACCACAGCCGGTCAACAGGACGAACCCGTGCCGCGGTCCCGCTACCGCCCCGCACCCTTGCCGGACGAATCCTTGCCCGTTGGCTCGTCCGTCGGCGTGTCGGTGGTACACGACACGGCCTGCACCGCGGCGTTCGCGGCGGGCCGCTGGCTCGGCAGGCCGGCGATCACCCGCACCACCACGAAGCCGCGCGTGTCCGGCGCGACGATGCGCACGTCGCGGCTCGGATCGTTCTCGTCGTCGTCGGCCAAGGCCTCGTCGTACTGGGCGCGGGTGAGGATCACGAGGTCCAGGGCACCGCGGACCGCCGCCTGGTCGGTCACCGCGTAGAAGGCGCCGCGGCGGGCATGGGCGGCGAGCGACAGGGACAGCAACCCGGTCCGCGCCGAGACGCGCATCGGCCCATCGGACAGGTCGTAGGCACAGACGCCCACCGCTACGGCGGGATCCGGGATCGGCAGCCACGCCTCGGGCGGGGAGGGGTCGTCGCCGGTGGCCACCGTGTAGATCGACTGGGGGTGATCCAGGCTCTCGCTGGTCCCGGCGCGCGAGATGGCATCCTTCTCCGACAGGACCGGGATCGCCAGGATCGCCGCGATATGGACGATCCCGGCCAGCACGAGGCCGAGCAGCGTGGCGTAGACGACGCGCAGGCTCACGACGCGCATCCCAGGCGGGTGATGGCCGGCACCGCGTTCCGGTCGAGGGATCCGACGCTGGCGGCCGCCGGCGTGTCGTAGAGGCGCAGGGCCAGCCGGACCGGACCGCGCGCCCGGGGGCTCGGGAGCCAGTTGCCGGGCTGGACGTCCGGCGCCAGCACCACTGCGAACCGCCCGTCGGCCGTGCGCAGCACCTCCGTGGAGGTGAAGCCCTCGCGCAAGGCCGGGCGGCCGGGCTCGCGTGAGCCGCGGCCGGCGACCGTGATGGTCCAGGCCCGGGCGGGGGGCGTTCCGCCGCCGATCCGATAGGTGCAGGTGGCGTCGAGCGCCTGGCCGGCATCGTCCACCGACGCGGTCATGAGGAGTCCCTCGCCCACCGCCAGGGGGATCTCGCCCCGGCGGGCATTGACCGCGCGGGTATAGGGATCGGCGGAGGCGGCGCCGGCCCGCGGCCACGCCGTCCAGGCGCCGACCTGGACCCCGCCGAAGGGATAGCCGCCGCGCGTCGCCCAGTCGGCGCTGGCGACCCCGAGCACGCCGCCGAGCCCCAGGGCATAGACGGCGAGCCCGGCCACCGAACTCTTGCGCCACAGGGTCCGGACGAACCGGATCGCACCGCCCTGCGGCGCCCCGTCGGACGCAGCGGCGCGGCCGACCGGCGCAGAAATCGCGCGCCTCATGCCGTCACCGGACCTCGACGAAGCCGGCGGGCGCGCGGACGCCCTCGGCCACGGCCCGGGGCCGGGCCGACGGTATGCCCGAGGCACGATCGTCGGGCTTGCGGCCGCCCTTCGGCGCGTCGCCGGTCCCGGATCGCGGCGCCGGCTCCGCGCCCGGGACGCGCTCCACCGTGCGGAACAGCCCGTTCAGGCCGTTGATCACCTCGAAGGAGCGGCGCGACAGCTTGCCGTAGGCGCTGGCATTGGGGTCGATCGGCGCGGTTGGCCCGCCGGAGGCCTGCTGCTGGGCGGCCCGGGGGCTCTCTTTCAATCCTGGCAGGGGCTTGATCTCGATGCCCTGGTGGGCGGGCTCCATCACGTCGTGCCAGGTCTGGGCCGGGAGCGAGCCGCCGGTCAGCTTGTTGGTCGAGGTGTGGTCGTCGTTGCCGAACCAGACCGCGCCGACGTAATTGCCCGTGTAGCCGACGAACCACGCGTCCCGGTAGGCGTTCGTGGTGCCGGACTTGCCGGCGACCTTCATGCCCTCGAGCTGCGCCCGCTTGCCGGTGCCCTCCTCGACCACCTTGTTGAGCATGAAGTTCATGTCGGCCACCACCTGGGGCGACAGCACCCGCTCGGGCGCCTCGTCGGCGTGGCGGTAGATCACCTCGCCCGAGGAGTTCTTGACCTCCATGGCGGCGTAGGGCTTGGCCTTGAAGCCACCGTTGGCAAACACGGCGTAGCCGGCCGCCTGGTCGATCACCGTGACCTCGTCCGAGCCGATCGGCATCGAGACCGTGTCGATCAGGTTCGTGGTGATGCCCATGCGATGGGCGGTCTCGATGATCTTGGCACGGCCGGCCTTGGCGGCGCGGGCCTCGTGGGTGATCCCCATGCCCTTGCCCAGCGCGATCGAGATCTTGATCGGGATCGTGTTGATCGACTTCGCCACGGCGAGCCACATCGGTACCCGGCCGGAATAGGAGCGGCCGTAATTCTGCGGGCACCAGTTGCCGATGCAGACCGGGCTGTCGACCACGATCGTGTCGGGCTTGAACAGGCCAGAGGCCAGGGCGGCGGAATAGACGTAGGGCTTGAACGAGGAGCCCGGCTGGCGGAGCGCGTCGGTGGCGCGGTTGAACTGGCTCTCGCCGTAATCCGCGCCGCCCACCATGGCGCGCAGCGCCCCGTCCGGATCGAGGATCACCATGGCGGCCTCGTCGACGTCCAGGGCGTCGCCGGATTTGCGCAGCGTGTCGGCCACGACCTCGTCGGCCCGCTTCTGGATGGCGAGGTCCAGCGGCGTCTTGACCGTGAGGACGCGGTCGCTGCGCAGCTTGCCGGCATCGGCCATGGCCTTGATCTCGCCGAAGGCCCAGTCGAGGTAATAGTCGGCGGTGATGTCGCGGGTGCGGGTGACCGGCGTCGCCGGGTTGCGGAGCGCCGTCTGGATCTGGCCCTCCGTGACGAAGCCGGCCTCCACCATGTTGTGCAGCACGTCGGCCGCGCGGGCGCGGGCCGCGGGCAGGTTGACGTGCGGGGCGTATTTGGTCGGCGCCTTGAACAGGCCCGCCAGCATGGCGGCCTCGGCAAGGCTGATGTCCTTCAGCGGCTTGCCGAAATAGTAATCCGCCGCCGCTACCGCGCCGAAGGTGCCGCCGCCCATATAGGCCCGGTCGAGGTAGAGCTTCAGGATCTCGTTCTTGGTGAGGTGGCTCTCCAGCCAGAGGGCCAGGAACGCCTCGTTGATCTTCCGCTCCAGCGACCGCTCGTTGGTCAGGAAGAGATTCTTGGCGAGCTGCTGGGTGATCGAGGAGCCGCCCTGCGTGCCGTTGCCGCCCTTCGAATTGTTGACCAGCGCGCGCAGGGTGCCGATCGGGTCGATGCCCCAATGCTCGTAGAAGCGCCGGTCCTCCGTGGAGACCAGCGCCTTGATCATGATGTCGGGAAACTCGTCGAGCTTGAGCGAGTCGTCGTGCTTGATGCCGCGCCGGCCGACCTCGGTGCCGTAGCGGTCGAGGAAGGTGACGGCGAGGTCCTGCTGCTTCAGCCAGTTCTCGCTGGTCAACTGGAAGGCGGGCTGCGCGAAGGCCAGCAGCAGCACCGCGCCGCCGGTCCCGATGGTGACGCCCTCGCTGGTCAGATCGAGGAGGACGCGCTTCCAGCCGCGCACGGCGAAGCGGCCCGTGAAGCGCCGGAAGCGTTCGTAGGCCTCGCCGGTGGACTGGCCGCCATCGTACAGGCTGGCATTGACCCAGGCATCGAACGCGAGGGCGGCGCGTTCGAGGCGGACCTTGATCTCGGTGAGCGTCGGCAGGCGCACGATGTCGGACCCGGCTTGTCGAGAGCCTTCGCGGCGGATGGTCGAGCGTCCGCACCGCAGGCGTGGATCCCGCGGCCGGGGCACCGCACGGCATCGACCTCCATAGCAGGATCCGCAACCGCGGGCGAGGCTCTGTGCAGGCTCGCGAATCGCCGCGGCGGGCACGCGGGGCGATCCGGCCGGCCCCGCTTGCCCCGCTGGTCCGGCTCGGGCAGAGAGACGCGCCTCCCGATCGAGAGACGATGACCATGCCGAAGCCCGAGGCGGCGCGCCGCGGGGCAGCCGAGCCGTTCTGGCGGACCAAGACGCTTGAAGCCATGACCCCATCGGAGTGGGAAAGTCTGTGCGACGGCTGCGGCCGGTGCTGCCTCCTGAAGCTCGAGGACGACGATACCGGCGAGGTTCACCACACCGATATCGGCTGCACGTTGCTCGACGGCCTCACCTGCCGGTGCCGCGATTATCTCCACCGCCAGAAGCGGGTGCCCGACTGCGTCCGGTTGACGCCGGAGGCGGTGCGGACGATCCCCTGGCTGCCGCCGACCTGCGCCTACCGGCTCGTGCGGGACGGCGAACCGCTCTATCCCTGGCATCCCCTGGTCTCGGGCCGGGCGTCGAGCGTGCACGAGGCCGGGATCTCGATCCGCGGCCGCCTCGCCGGCCACGAGGAGGAGTTCACCGAGGACGAGTTGCCGGATCGGATCGTCGATTGGCCAGCGGCCGATCCGACGGCCGACTGACGCCTATCGCCGCTCAGTCGAGGCCGGCACCGCGGCCGAGCAGCCGCCCGCCGGCGAGCCCGTTCAGGGCGATGACGATGGCGACCGCGGCGGCGTGGATCAGCAGATCCGTCGCAGTGGCATCGTGCGGGTGCACCGGCATCAGCAGCGCCGCCGCCGCGGCCGCCACCGCGAGCCCCCCGAGCGCCGCCGTCAGGTTCGGCCGCAGCGGGCAGGCGCGGCGCAGCATCACCACGATCAGCACCGACAGCGGCACCGAGACGCAGATCAGGAAGCTGAAACAGCCCGCAACTGTGTGGGCGCCCGGAATGTCGGCCCCTGGGGCGATCCAGTCGCGGAGGCACCCCATCCCGCTGGCACCGATCCAGAGAGCCAACGGCGGCAGCGGCAGCAGCGCCCATCGTCCGGAGCGGCCCGGCACGCTCGTCGCGAAGGCCGCGTAGGCGGCGGTGACCGCCGTGGCGACGGCGCCGAGGGCCGCCAGGGCGAGATCCGGCACGTGCATGCGCAGCATGAAACTCGCCGTGTCGACCTCCGCGGCCAGGAGCAGCCCGACCAGCAGGGCCGCGGCGAGCCACAGTGTCGCGCGGATCGCCGGCGCGGGCAGGGGCCGGACCGGTTCCAGGCGGCCGGCGAGCGCTTCGACGAGCCGTTCGTGACGGGAGGGGTCGTAGCCGGCGCGATCGGCCATCACTCCGTCTCCCGCGTCAGGCTGATCCGGAGCGCCTTCAGCGCCCGATGCAGATTCACCTTCAGCGCCCCCTTGGTCCGGCCGGTCAGCGCCGCGGCCTCGTCGAGCGACAGTTCGCGCAGGCCGAGATGTTCCACCGCCTGCCGCTGCCCCTCAGGCAGGGCCGCCACCGCGCGGGCCAGGGCGGCGGCGCGGTCCCGCGCCTCCAACCCCTGTCCCGGAGGCGGCCCTGGATCGACCTCCGCCTCGTAGGACAGGGGGTCGTTGACCTCCCGCGGCCGCCGGCCGGCCCGGCGCAGCCGGTCGATCGCGCGGCGCTGGGTGATGGCCCGCAGCCAGGGCATGAACGGGCGGCCGGGATCGTAGCTCGCCCGCGCCCGGTGGACGGTCATCAGCGCATCCTGCACGACATCGTCCACCGCCTCGCCGCGCACGCCCTGCGCCCGGGCGATCGCCGACACCACGGGCAGGCAGGCTTTCAGCAGCGCGCGATAGGCGGCGGTATCGCCGCCCTGTGCCGCGGCCATCAGCGCCGAGAGTTCGTCTTCGAGCACCATCCGGGCTCCGCCGCCGTTCCGTTCCCCGGCTCGCGCCGCATCTTGCGCCTGCTCGGTGCCCAACGCCAGCGACCAGCCGCGCGGAGCGGGTCCGGCCGGCAGGGTGAGGATCACCGCAGGGCCTCCCGCTCGGCGCCGGTGCCGGGGGTGCCGAGGCGCGCCGCACCGAGGATACGGCCGTCCTCCGCCTGCAGAAGCACGGCGGCATTCTCGCCCTCGGGACGCGCCGCCGGGAAGGTCGCGGCGCCCCCCGACCAGCGGCCGAGATCGTGCAGCGAGCGGACGACGTTGGCTTGCGCGATGGTCTGCCCGGCATTCTCGCCGCGGAGCACCCGGGTGGTGTGGCTCGGATCGAACCCGATCAGCAGGACATGCGCCGTGCCGGTCCCGGGGCCGACCCGCGCGACGATCCGGTCGCCGTCCCGGGCCAGCGCCACCGGGATGCCGGGCCCGGCCCCGCGGGCCCGGGCGATCGCGCCGCGCAGCGCCGCCTCATCGGATCCGACGAGGCCCACCTGCCCGTCGATCACGGCCTGCGGGGTGTAGCTGGAGCCGCCGAAGCGGGCGGCGTAGGCGTCCTGGCGCGCGGTCGCGGCCGGCAGGGCGTAGGGGTCGCGCCAGTTCAGATGGTTCCAGTAGGTGACGTGGAACGCGAGCGGCAGAACGTCGGCGCGCTCCTGGGCGAGCCGGCCGATCAGCGCCTCCGCGGGCGGGCAGGACGAGCAACTCTGCGAGGTGAAGAGCTCGACGATCACGGGCCGCTCCGCCGCCGCGGCCGGGCGGAGGGCGACGCAGAGCAGGGCGACGGCGAGCGAGGCGAAAGGGCGCATGGCCTGAACTCCCATACGCCGACGGGTCGAGCCGGCGCATCGGTCCTTTCGGCCCGCGGCGGCGGCGGTTACGCGACCCCGGGCCCGTCGAGCTCGAACGCGTCCACGTCGCGCAGCAGCGCCACGAAGGCCTGCGCCCCGTGGGCCAGGGCCGCGCGCCCAGCCTCGGCGGTTCCGAGCCGCGCATCGCCCATCGCGCCGGAGGGATGGAGATCGCCGGCCTTCCAGGCGAAGGCGGCGGGGCGGCCGGCGCGCAGGTAAGTGAAGTCGCGGACCATCGCCAGCGATCGCGGCGGAAAATCGGCGATCCGGTCGGCCCGCACGAGATCCGGCCGCAGGGCCAGCATCAGCGCGGTCTCGACGCCGCCGGCATGGATGCCGTGGGCGATCTCCCCCTCCGGAAACAGGCCTTCCGGATAGCCGAACCGCGCCCAGGCGGTCGTCACCGCCACCATGCCGCAGCGCGCCCGCAATTCCGCCGCCACGAGGTCGATGATCGCGCTGTTGCCACCGTGGCTCGTGACGATCACGAGCTTGCGACAGCCGGCCCGGTGGAGCGCAACGCCGATCCCTGTCCAGGCGGCCAGCGCCGTCCCGGTGTCGAGGGAGAGCGTTCCCGGGAAGGCATCGTGCTCGTCGGACTTGCCGACGGCCTGCACCGGCAGGAGCAGCACGTCGAGATCTGCGGGAACGATGTCGCGAACGGCGGCGAGGTAGCCCTCCGCGATGACAGTGTCGGTTGCGAGCGGCAGGTGCGGCCCGTGCTGCTCGATGGCGGCCACGGGCAGCACCGCGACCGCGCGCCGCATATCCCGGCGCGCCAGTTCCTCGGTGGTGAAGTCGGACCAGAGCCGCGCCGCCATGCCTGTCGGGGCCTCCTCCCCGCCGCCGGGGGGCGGCAGGTCACCGGAGAGGCTCTACCCGGCCCGGGGCCGCCGAGTCGACGGACATGCGTTCGGCGAGTCGGGTCAGCCGAAGAGCGCGTCGATATCGTCCTGGGACGGCACCTGCTGATCGGCCTGGGGTCCGTGGAGCATCAGATCCTCCGCCCGGGCGCGGCGGGCACGCTCGGTCGGGTCCATGGAGGCGGTATCGCGCGCCTTCACGGCGCCGACGAACCGGGCGAGCCGCTGCTCGAACAGCCGCAGCGATTCGACCACCTTGGCGATCCGCTGACCGGTGATGTCCTGGAACGCGCAGGCCTCGAAGATCGTGTTGATGCGTTCCTCGACGGCGTCGCGGTAGCCCGGCCCGTCGGGCAGCCCGAGCATCGCCTCGGCGGCTTCCATGATCGTGTTGGTGGCACCGGCCGTCGCCGCAACGACGCTGCCGAGTTCCTCATGCGCCATGGGGATCCGGTCTTGGCTCATCTCGTTCGCCCGCAGCGCACCGATCTCCTCGCGCAGGTGGGCGATGTAGTCGGCGATCTCGCTCAACTCGGCGATCACGGCCTGCGGCTCCCGGAGCCGCGATTCGGCCGGCCGCGCGACGGCTAACGACATGCTGTTCTCCTCAGAGCGGAAACCGTCCTGCCGGGCCTCGCCGCGCTTGGTTGTCTTCCGAGACATCGACGAGCCGGCCGGACGGGGCGGGGAGCGTTGCATCGGTCCCGATCAGCTGCCGCAGACCGCCTCGATCTTCGACTTCAGCGTCGCGGCGTTGAACGGCTTGACGATGTAGTTGTTCACGCCGGCCTTCTTGGCGGCGATGACGTTCTCGGTCTTCGATTCCGCCGTCACCATGATGAACGGCGTCGTCCGAAGGTTTTCGTCGGCGCGCACATGCCGGAGCAGCTCGTACCCCGTCATCGGCTCCATGTTCCAATCGGAGATCACGAGACCGTACTTGCGGTCCTTGAGACGGGCGAGCGCCTCCGTGCCATCGGAAGCGTCATCGACCTCCTCGAAGCCGAGCTGCTTCAAAAGATTACGAATGATGCGAACCATCGTCTGATAATCGTCAACAACGAGGATCGGCATGCTCAAGTCGAGAGCCATCGAACAACTACTCCGTATTGCCCGGCGGGAAGCCGCGGCGGCTCCCGGAAAGTTTAACGCTTCGCTAAGGCTGCAATTTAGCTGCGCTGCACGGCATTTTAAATAGCGCGTGCGCATTGCGAAGCCGTTAATCGACACCGCCGACGCATGACCCGGCTCGGTGTTGCGTTGCGGCACCCCCTCGCTTGACCCTCCGGGCACCTTTCGGCAGGGTCCCGGCCGCGTCGGGCCCCTCGCGGGCATGGCAGGCGACCTCACCCGACCCCACCCCGACCCTTCCCAGCATCCGACTCCCAAACGATGGCCCCAGGCGACGACACGGCGGCGCGGTCCTTCACCATCTGCCGCCCCGACGCGCCGGTGCCGCCGGCCCTGACGGGGGCCGTGGCGGCGATCGGCAATTTCGACGGCGTCCATCTCGGCCACCGCGTGCTCGTGGAGAGCGTGCGGGCAGCGGCCCGCGAGGCCGGCCGGCCCGCCGTGGTCCTGACCTTCGAACCGCATCCGCGGGCCTATTTCACCCCGGACGCGCCGATGTTCCGCCTCACCGGCCTCGCCGCCAAGGAGATCGTGTTCGCGCGCCTCGGGCTCGACGGCCTGATCGTGCGCCGGTTCGACGGGGCGCTGGCCGCCACCGGCGCGCGCGCCTTCGTGCTCGATTTCCTGGGGGGGTCGCTCGGCCTGTCCGGGGTGGTCGTCGGCCACGATTTTCATTTCGGCCGTGGCCGCGAAGGCACGCCCGCGATCCTGGCCGCGCTGTGCCGGGAGGCGGGCATGAGCTGCCACATCGTGGCGCCGGTCGCCCTCGGAAGCGAGGCCGAGCCGGTCTCGTCGAGCGCGATCCGCGCGGCCCTCGCCTCCGGGGACGTCGCCCGCGCCAACAGCCTCCTCGGCTATCGCTGGTTCGTCCTCGGCCCCGTCCGCCACGGCGACAAGCGCGGCCGGCAACTCGGCTTCCCCACCGCCAACGTGATGCTGCCCGATTGCGGCCTGGGCCACGGGATCTACGCGGTGCGGGTGCGCCTGGAATCGGGACGGTTCCGCGACGGCGTTGCCAGCTACGGCCGCCGCCCGACCTTCGACGACGGCGCGCCGCTCCTGGAGACCTACCTGTTCGACTTCTCCGGCGATCTCTACGGCCAGGAGATCGCCGTGGAATTTGTCGGATACATCCGCGGGGAGGAACGGTTCGCGAGCGCCGACGCCCTGGTGGAGCGCATGCATGTCGACGCTGCGGCGGCTCGGGCCGTTCTGGCGGGCGACCAGACCCGGTCCATGCTGGGCTGAGCCCCCGGGGGCATCGCGGCCGGCGCCGATCGTGTAGAAGGCCGCAACGAGCAGGAGGCGGACGTGCTGGGTCGTTACGAGCGGGCGAACAACGGCGAAGCGGTGGTCGAGTATGGCGACGGGACCATGCGGGTGGTCAAGCCCGGCAGCTTCGTGCGCTGCGCCGTGACCGGCGAGCCGATCCCCCTCGACGCTCTGCGCTACTGGAGCGCCCTGCGCCAGGAGGCCTATGCCTCCCCCGAGGCGATCCTGAAGCGCCTCAAGGAGACCGGCCGGCCCTGACCGTCACGGGGCGGGTTCGAGCGCGCGCCGCAGCAGCCGGCGCAGGGTCTCCGGGTCGTCGAGGACGAGGCGCACGCGCAGCACGCGCACCCGGGCCGCGAAGCTCGGGGGCAGGCGCGCGGCGTCCTTCTCGGTGGTGACGAGATCGGCCCCGAGCCGGAGCGCCTCCCCGGCCAGGGCCGTCAGCTCCGCGTCCCGATAGGGGTGATGATCCGGGAAGGCACGGCGCCCGGCGATCACCGCGCCCGCTTCGGCCAGCGTCGCGAAGAACTTGTCCGGGCGCCCGATCCCCGCGAAGGCGAGGCAGCGCCGCCCCGCCAGCGCCTCCGACTCCCGGACCAGGCGCGCCCGGAGGATTGGCAGGCCCCGGCTCTCCGCCGCCCGGGCGATCCCGTCGCCCGGCGCGCCGTCGCCGATCACGATCAGACCGCCGACATGCGGCCATTGCCGGGCCAGCGGCGCGCGCAGCGGGCCCGCCGGGACGGGCAGCCCGTTGCCGAGGCCGACGGCCGCGTCGATGACGGCCAGGCTGAGATCCTTGGCGAGGGACGGGTTCTGCAGCCCGTCATCCATCACGATGGCATCGGCGCCGAGGTGGCGGCACAGGGCGGCCCCCGCCGGGCGGTGGCGCGACACCACCGTCGGCGCCCGGCGGGCGAGGAGCAACGGCTCGTCGCCGACCTCCGCGGCGGCGTGCCGGTCGGGGTCGACCCGCACCGGACCGGCCGTCCGGCCGCCGTAGCCGCGGGACAGGAAAGCCGGGCGACGGCCGAGTTCGGCGAGCAGCGCCGCGACCGCCAGCGCCGCGGGGGTCTTGCCGGCGCCCCCGAGGGTGAAGTTGCCCAGGCACAGGACCGGACACCCCGCCAATACCCCCACCCGATCCATGCGCCGGGCCGTGAGCGCCCCGTAGGCCGCCCCGACCGGGGCCAGGACGCGCGCCCACGGGTGATCCGGCCCCGCCTGCCAGAAGCCCGGGGGCCGCATCAGGCCCGCGCGAGCGGGCGCACGCGGCCGCCGCGGTCGAGGCGCTGCAGCTTCATCTGGGCGACGAACGGATCGAGTACCGCGAGGGTGCGGGCCACCGCCCCCTCGAACGGCCGCAGGGCGTCCTGCCCGGCCCGCGCCATGCCGGCAAGCCGGGCCCGATCCCCGAGGAGTTCACCCACGATCGCCGCGAGCTCGACGCCGTCCTGCACCGCCACGGCCCCCCCGGCACGGTCGAGGGCCTGATAAACCGCCCCGAAATTCTCGATGTGCGGGCCGTGCAGCACCGCCGTATCGAGGCGCACCGGCTCGATCGGGTTCTGGCCGCCCCGCGGGACCAGCGATCCGCCGAGGAACCCCAAGGGCGCGAGCCGGTAGAACAGGCCCAGCTCGCCGATCGTGTCGGCGACGTAGATGTCTACGGAGGGATGGGGCCGCCCCCCGGCCGAGCGCCGGGCGCTGCGCAGGCCCAGCGTGGTCGCGCACGCGACGACCTCCTCCCCCCGGACCGGGTGCCGCGGGGCGATCAGGGTCAGAAGCTGCGGGAACCGCTCCTTCAGGAGCGCGTGCGCGTAGGCGATCATGGCCTCCTCGCCGGAATGGGTGCTCGCCGCGATCCAGATCGGCCGCCCGGCCACCATGGCGCCGAGATAGGCCAGTTGCTGCGGATCGGCCGGCGGCACCGGCGCGTCGAACTTCAGGTTCCCGGCGATGCTCACCCGCGGCGCGCCCAGCTTGGCGAAGCGTTCCCCGTCCTCCTGGGTCTGGGCGAGGCAGATGGCGATCCGCGACAGCAGCGCCTTGGCGGTGCGCGGGCAGCGCTCCCAGCCGCGGAACGAGCGCGCCGACATGCGGCCGTTGACCAGGATCAGCGGGATCTCGCGCTCGTCCAGCGCCAGGATCGTGTTGGGCCAGATCTCCGATTCGGCGATGACCGCGAGGTTCGGTTGCCAATGGTCCAGGAAGCGCCCCATCCAGCGCGGCGCGTCGAGGGGCATGTATTGATGGACCGCGCCGACCGGCAGGCGGGCGCCGATCAGCTCGGCGGCCGCCCGCGTGCCCGTGGTCACCAGCACGGAGAAGCCGCGGCCGATCATGCCCTCCACGAGCCCGATCAGCGACAGCGATTCGCCGACGCTCGCGCCGTGCATCCAGGCCAACGGCCCGACCGGGCGGGCCCGGCCGGGCAGGCCGCGCCGCTCGGAGAGGCGCAACGGATCCTCCTTGCCGCGCTGGGCCCGCCACGCCAGCAGCCCGGTCAGCGCCGGCTCGCCGATCCGCAGCCCGGCCCGGTAGACCTGCAGGGGCAGGGTCACGGACGGGCGCCTCACGCGGCGTCTCCCATCGGCGCCGACGCGGCGGCCGGCGACGCCGCGCGGTAGAGCGCCGCCCGGTCGGCGCGTCCGACCATCGCGTAGGCGCGCGCATGGACCCGGTCCATCTCGGATTCGACGAAGCGCCGGAGGCTCTCGAAGGCCTCCCCGGCGCTGTCGCGCGGGACATAGATCGGGTCGCCCAGGACGATCGCGCCGCGTCCGAAGGGCAGGCCGAGGCAGGCGCGGTCCCACGATCGGAAGCGCAGATGCCGGCTCGTCACGACGGCGGCCGGGACGATGGGCCGTCCGGAGAGGCGCGCCAGGGTCAGGATCCCGGCATCGCACCGGCGCGAGAGCTTCGGCACGTCCGCGCTGAAGGCCACTGATTCGCCGTCCCTGAGCGCCCGCAGCATGGCCCGGAGCCCCTCGGCCCCGCCCTTGGCGCGAACGTCGGTCGCCCGGCTCCGGCCTCGGGCGCCGGAGGCCCGGATCACGCGCACGCCGAGCCGTTCCAGCGCGATGGTGTTGATGTTGCCGTCCGCATTCCGCGAGATGATCGTGGCGACCCGGTCGCTCGGTCGGCGCATGAACGGCATCATGATGTGTTGGCCGTGCCACATGCCGGCGATGAGCGGCGTGCGCGCGTCCATCCAGGCGTCGACCCGCCCGGTCGGCGTGCCGCCGGCCTGGATCGCGAAGCGGTTGGTCCGCTGCACCAGCCGCAGATAGGACGCCGCGAGGCGACCGAGCGCGCGCTGCACGACGGGGTGACGCAGGAAACGTTTGCCGAGGCTCATGTCATGCCCGGGATGGCCGAACCGCCATCGCCCGATCGGTTCCGGATCGCAATCGATCGCGCATGATCTAGCCCCCGCGCCTGAGACGAAACAATCGGCCTGGATCACAACCTGTGAGAGCGGCGTGCCTGGGTCGCCGGTCGCTCGGGCGCCGCCGATGCTCCCGTCGCGCGGCGAAAACACGGCGAGATGCCTTGTTTAGATTTATTCCAGCCTATAGATTGGAATCAGTCTAGAAAGGAATTTCGGAATGGCAGCCGTTCTCGAGGATACCGCCGCGTTGGCCGCGGATGCGCGTCGCGCCTTCGTCCTGCGCTACGTGCAACCCGGCCTGGCCGGCCTGATCGACGGCTCGGTCTCGACCCTCGCGCCGATCTTCGCGGCGGCCTTCGCCACGGGACACAACGGCGCGACGTTCCTCGTCGGTCTCGCGGCTTCCGTGGGCGCCGGGATCAGCATGGGCTTCACCGAGGCCCTCTCGGACGACGGCAGCGTCACCGGCCGCGGCGACCCGTGGATCCGCGGCCTCGTCTGCGGCGTGATGACGACGCTCGGGGGCCTCGGCCACACGCTGCCCTACGCGATCCCCGACACGCTGCCTGCGGGCTGGCCGAATCCCTTCGTCCTGGCCACGACCCTCGCGGTGCTCGTCGTGGTGGTCGAACTCATCGCCATCGCGGCGATCCGCACGCGGTTCATGGCGACGCCGTTCTGGCGGGCGGCCATGCAGGTGATGCTCGGCGGCGCCCTGGTGCTCGCGACGGGGATCCTCATCGGGAGCGCTTGACGGCGCTGCCCGCGCCCGCGATGCCGGGGCCGTATTTTCAGGGCCGCTCCCGGCCGACTCGCGCGTGACCTCCGGCGTTGACCTTCCGCCTCGCCCACCTCAGCGACCCGCATGTCGGCCCCCTCGGCCGGGTGCGCCTGCATCAGCTCATCGGCAAGCGGGCCACCGGCTATGCCAACTGGCGGCGCGGCCGCTCGCGCAGCCACGACATGGCCGTGCTCGAGGCCCTCGTGGCCGACCTGAAGATGCAGGGGGCCGGGCACGTCGCCTGCACCGGGGACCTGTGCAACATCGGCCTGCCGAGCGAGTGGGAGACGGCGCGCACCTTCCTGGAGGCGCTGGGCACGCCCGACGCGGTGAGCTTCGTGCCGGGCAATCACGACGCCTATGTCCGCGGCTCCCTGGAGGGACTGCTCGCCGCCTGCAGCCGCTTCACCAGCGACGATTCGGGGTCGTGGGGCCGCTTCCCCTATCTCAGGCGGCGGGGGCCGCTCGCGCTGGTCGGTCTCTCCAGCGCGATCCCGACGAAACCGTTCGTGGCCACCGGACGCCTCGGCGCGCCGCAACTGGCCGCGGCCGAGGTCCTGCTCCGGGCACTCGCCACTGAGCCGGGCCGGCCGTTCCGCGTGGTCATGATCCATCACCCGCCGCAGCCGGGGGGCGCCGCGCCGGGGCGCGAGCTGAAGGACGCGGCGGCCTTCACGGCGATGATCGGGCGCGCCGGCGCCGACCTGATCCTGCACGGCCACAACCACGTCATCAGCACGGCCGCCATCCCGGGTCCGGACGGCCGCGCCGTGCCGATCGTCGGGGTCCCCTCGGCCTCGGCCCGGGCGGACGGGCACGGGGCACTCGCCGCGCGCCGGGCCTCCTACGTCCTGTACGACATCGACCGGGCCGGGGACGGCTATACGCTGGCGGCCCGGCGCCGGGGCCTCGGCGCGGAGGGGGCGATCTGCGATCTCGGCCCCGTCGATCTGACCTGATTCGTCCGACCGGCGCATCGGTCGCGCCGGCCCGTCGATCGGCAGCCCCGATCAGGCGCCGGCGGCCGTCATATTGGTGCGCTGCTGCCGGGTGAGGCTGGCCTCGTAGCGCTCGGCCTGGAGCCGGGTCAGACCGCAGATCAACGCGAGTGTCCCGCGATAGACCGTATAGGTGCCGTCGTGCGTCGGCTTGACGCGAATCACCTGTGCCATGGGTCTCTGCCTTCGCTGGAGGTGGGTTGCCGTGGACTGAGGAGAGCGATCCTTTTTTCGGATTGATCGGTCGAACGCGCGAACAGACGGCAGGTTAGCTATCGTCGTCGCGGTAGCAAGGGCTCGATACGGATGAATGCTTAGGTAATTCTGCTGCAATGCGGCAAACCCTTGCCGATACTGGCGATCCGCGGATGCGCAAAAATGCGGCGGCTGGCCTGCATATTGAATAAGGTGGCCACACCCCGCGTTCGCCCCGAATCGCAGGTCGGACCCGGCCCTTCCGGGACGTTCCAAAGGATACCCCATGCAGCTCTGGCGTCTGACGGCGACCGACCTCGCGGCCCTGATCCGGACCGGCCAGGTCTCGGCCCGGGAGGTTGCGCAGGCGGCCCTCAATCGCCTGGATGCCGTCAACGGCCGGATCAACGCCGTGGTCGAGCACCGTCCGGAGGAGGTGCTGGCGCAGGCCGACGCGGTCGATGCCGCCCGGACCCGGGGCGAAATCCTGGGGCCGCTGGCGGGCGTGCCGGTGACCGTGAAGGTGAACGTCGACCAGCGCGGCTTCGCCACGACGAACGGACTGCGCCTCCAGCGCGACCTCGTCGCCGTGGAGGACAACCCGGTCGTGGGAAATCTCCGTCGCGCCGGGGCAGTGCTGCTCGGGCGCACCAACACGCCCGCCTTCTCGCTGCGCTGGTTCACCACCAACCAGCTGCACGGCGCCACGAAGAACCCGCGCGATCCGGCGCTCACCCCGGGGGGCTCGTCGGGGGGCGCCGGGGCGGCGGTGGCGGCCGGGATCGGCGCGCTGGCCCACGGCACCGACATCGCCGGGTCCGTGCGCTACCCGGCCTATGCGTGCGGGGTCCACGGGCTGCGTCCGAGCCTCGGCCGGATCCCGGCCTGGAACCCGACCGCGCCGGAGCGCGGGATCGGGCCGCAGCTGATGGCGGTGTCGGGGCCGCTCGCCCGCAGCATCGCGGATCTGCGCCTCGCGCTGGAGGTCATGGCGGCCCCGGATCCGCGCGACCCGTGGTGGGTGCCCGCGCCCCTCGGCGGTCCGGCCGTCCCGCACCGGGTCGCCCTGTGCGTGCGGCCCGGGGGCCTCGCGGTCGTTCCGGAGGTGGAGACGGCCCTGCGGGAGTCGGCGCGGCGCCTGGCCGAGGCCGGCTGGGCGGTCACGGAGATCGACGACACGCCGCCGATCCGGGAGGCGAGCGCGCTGCAGCTCCAGCTCTGGCTGGGCGACGGCTTCGCGGCCCTGTGTGCCGCGGCGGAGCGGGAAGGCGATCCCGCCGCGATCGGCCTGCTGGACAGCTTCCGGCCGCAGGCCGAGGCGATGACCCCCGACGCGATCGCAGCGGCGCTTACCCGGCGGGCCACCTTGGCCCGGGCCTGGTCGCTGTTCCTCGCCGAGAACCCGGTCCTGCTGGTACCGGTCTCGGCCGAGCTCCCGTTCCCGGACGGGCTCGACTGCACGGGCGATGCCGGAATCGCCCGGGCCTTCGAGGCGAACCTCCTCCAGGTCGGGCTGGCGCCCCTCGGCATCCCGGCGCTCACCGTCACCACCGGTCTCGTCGGCCGGACCCCCGTGGGCGTGCAACTCGTGGCGGCCCGCTACCGGGAGGACCTGTGCCTTGCCGCTGGCGCGGCCATCGAGGCGGCCGGCGTGCCCGAGATGCCGGTCGATCCGGCCTGACGCCGGGGCGTAGGGGCAGGGCTCAGGCCTGCCCGCCCGGGCCGAGATCGGCCAGCAGAGCCGCGAACAGCCGTGCCCGCTGCGGTAGGGTCTCGATCAGGACGTGCTCCTCCAGGGTGTGGTAGCCCTGGCCGAGGGGCCCGAGACCGTCGAGGGTCGGGATGCCGTTGGCGCCGGTGAAATTGCCGTCCGAGCCGCCGCCGGCGCTGCGGTGGGGCAGGGGCTGGCCCAAGGCCTCGCTCAAGGCCCGGGCCCGGGCGTAGAGGGCCAGGCAGCCGGCATCCGGCTCCCAGACCGGGCGGGTCACGCCCCGGGTCACCGTGAAGCGGACCCCGTCCTCCTCCCCCGACAGGGCCAGCATCCGCGCGACGCCGCGGTCGAGATCGGCCTGGCGCTTGGCCATGCTCAGCGCCTGCCCGCGGCAGAGCGTCGGAACGCAGTTCACCCACTGGCCGCCGGAGACGATGCCGGTGGAGACGGTGCAGTCGCCATCCGACAGGGCGTCGATGGCGAGGATCATGCGCGCCATCGCGCGGATCGCCGAGCGCCCCTCGTGGGGCGCGGATCCGGCGTGGCTCGGGCGGCCTCGGGCCTCCAGGTCGAAGCGCGCGATGGCGTAGCGGCCGGTGACCACGCCGTTCTCCGGCTGGCCGGGCTCGGGGACCAGCACGAAGGCGTGGCGGGCGGCCTCGGCCTCGATCAGGTCGCGGGTCGAGGGGCTGCCGACTTCCTCGTCGCCGGTGAACAGCACGGTCACGGGCAGCGGCGTCTCGACTCCCGCCGCCGCGAGCGCGCGGATCGCCGCCAGCGCGATGACGTTGCCACCCTTCATGTCGAGGATGCCCGGCCCGTAGGCGCGATTGCCCTCGATCCGCCACGGCAGGCTCCCGAGGGTGCCCACCGGATGCACCGTGTCGAGATGGCCGAGCACCAGGATGCCGGGCACGTCCCGCCGCGGGTGCGGGAAGCGGGCGCGGACGCAGTCGCTCAGGCCCATCCGGCCGGGAATCGTCTCGACCTGGGCCCCCGCGACGGCGAGGTCGCGGGCGGCGAGGCCCATCATCCGGTTGACCGCGGCCGCGTCGTGGGTCGGGCTCTCGCATTCGACCCAGGGGCGCAGGGTCGCCAGGATGTCCTGGGCCTCGACGGGCAGATCCGGGATCATCGGGCGGCCTCCGCGGCGAAGGGATCGGCGACCCGCGGCCAGTAGGCGCCGGATCGCTTGGTGTAGGGAATCGCGCCGTAATCCGGCGGGACGGCTCCGGGGGCCGCCACGTAGCGCACCGCGCTCGCGATGGGCGCGAAGGCGGCGTAGAAATGCTGCATCGACTTCACCACGACGATCCGCTTGTCGGCGAGGGTCAGCCCGAGCCCCGTGAAGGCGTCCGGCGCGAAGGCCTGCTGGCGCCTGTGGGTCAGCACCACGTGGATCCCGTTAGCCTCGACCCAGGCGGCGGGGCCGAGATGGGCCCGGCCGCCGCTGAGGCCGGTCTGGCTGTGATCGTCCGAGAGGCCGCGCACGGTGATCCGCAGGTCGACGGGATCGCCCGAGGTCACGCCGCACTTGCCGCCGATCCGCAACGTGAAGGTCGCCCCGAGCCCGGCCTCGTGGCAGATGCCGACCGCGCCGGGATCCCAGATCAGGCCGAGCGCCACGTCCTTGACGGCGCGCTCCGCGAGGCGGGCCAGGATCGCGGTGTTGTCCGAGGGCGCGCCCGCGCCGGCATTGTCGGCGAAGTCGGCGAGCACCATCGGGCGCGGGTCGGTGGAGGCCAGCGCCGCGTCGATGGCCGCATCGATGCTGTCGCAGCGGCTGGCCGCCGCCTCCCGCATCGCCCAGACGGCGGCGGCGAGGTCGTCGGCCAGGGCCTGGGCCTTGGCGGCATCGCCGTCGGCGACGACGAGCATCTTGGCGCCGACATCGGGCACGTCGCCCCACGGGAAGCCGTGCCCGAAGGAGACCGACAGGATGTCATCCCTCCCTTCCAGCGATTCCATCCGGCGGACGAAGCCCGCGACCGGCTCGCGGCTGGTGCGCCACATGTTGATGATCCGGCAATCGGCATAGGCCATCACGGGCCGGATTTCCTTTGAGACGGTCCGGATCACCAGCGGATAGAGATCGCGGGCGCGGTCGACGATGTCGGTGTGCGGGTATTCCTTGTAGATCACGATGACGTCGGCGTTTCGCCTCATCGTCTCGGTGAGGTGGCAGTGCAGGTCGAGTTCGACGCCGATCGTGGTGTCCGGCCCGACGAGGGCGCGAACCCGCTCCAGGGTGTCGCCCTCGCAATCGTCGTAGCCCTCGGCCCCCATGGCGCCGTGCATGAACAGCAGCACCGCGTCCACCGGCATCGCCGCCTTGAGGTCCGCCAGCAGGGCATCGCGCAACTCTTCATAGACGTCCCGGAGCGTGATCCCGCCGGGCTGGGCGAAGGTCGAGAGGCTCTCGATCACGCTGTGCCCGTCAGCCTCGGCCATCGTGCGCCAGGCCTTGAGGCCGATATTGCTGAGGCTCGGCGGGTTCCGCGTCCCGTCCCGGCGGGCGTAGTCGGCGCGGAAGGCGGCACGGCCGGTGGGCAGCGGCGCGAAGGTGTTGGTCTCGGTGGCGAGGCCTGCGATGAAGATCTTCAAGGTCCTGTCCCGTTCGGTCCCCGCCGCCGGGTCAGGGGGAGCCCGGCGTCAGGGTGATGATGGTCTCGGTCGCCGCGTCCACGGCCGCGCGGCCGTAGAGCATCGGCACATGGTCCTGACGCCTCCAGATCGGGGCGAGGTCGGCGTAGTGCGGGCTCTCGGGATTCCCCGACTGGCCCGGCACGTTGATGAAGACCGAGCGGTCCCAGTCACCCACATCCACGACCATGCGGAACGAGGCGCCGTGGGTGAGCCGGAACGTGTCGGTCCGGTACTCCGCGTGCATGACCGATGCCGCGGACCCGCCCACGGGCAGCGGACCGACATCCCAGGCCGGATCGGGCCTCACGGCGGTGAGGGGATGGGCGAACAGGGCGTGATGCAGGCGGCCCCAGGACCAGCCGGCATCGCGGGCGGTCGTCTCCACGGATTTCCCTCCCCCCTCTGCGGGGGAGGGTGGCCCGCGAAGCGGGTCGGGAGAGGGGAGCGACGGCGCAGAACAGGGCTGCGCCCTGCCCGCCGCGTGCGCCTCTTCCGGAAGCCGGGTTCCCCTCTCCCGACCCTCGCTGACGCGAGGGCCACCCTCCCCCGCAGAGGGGGGAGGGAGGGTGCCCACTGCATCCACAGTGAACCGCCCCATCGGATCCGGCCCCAGCCGGTCCAGGCAGTCCCGGAACGCGGCCCGGAGGGCGTCCGCCAGCAGCGCATCGCGGGTCACGGGGTCGAGGCCGGTTTCCAGCCGCTCGATCAGGCTCTGGGTGTCGCCGGGCGGCAGCAGGCGGCGCGTCTCGGCATCGGGCGCGAGCGCCTTGAGCAGGGCCGGGCGCAGGTGATGCACCCAAAACACCTCGACGAGGGCGGCCGCGGCGGAATCCGGGTGCAGCCCACCGTCGAACGGGGCCAGCAGGGCTCGGGCCGCAGCGAAATCTGGATTCACTGCCGCCGGCAGCGCCCGGATGAGATCGGCGAGGCGCAGGGCCGGTTCGGAGAAGGCATCGCCCTGGAGGGCCTGCGAATCCGCGAGGCTGTGGCGCGTCTGGCCGCCGAGCACCGCCCGGATGCGGCGGGCCCGCCAGGGCTCGGCCCATTCGAACCCGACCTTCCGCGCCTCGGCCGGATAATCCGGCGGCAGGTTCATCTCGTTGGCGGTGGCGAACCAGCCCGCCTCCGGGTCGATGCTCCGGGGCAGGGTGTCCGGGTCGTGGAACCCGGCCCAGTCGTAGCGGCCGTCGCCCGGGACCGGCAGCAGCCCGTCATGGGCCGGGCGGACCGGTGCCTTGCCGGCCATGAACCACGCGATCCGGCCCGTGGCGTCGGCATAGAGCTGGTTCACCGAAGGCGCCGACCAGTAGCGCAGGGCCGCGCCGAAGGCCTCGGGGCTGGTGGCGCCGAGATAGGCGAGGCTGCCGAGATAGGCGGCAGCGCCGGGCTCGGACCAGACGGTCCGCAGGGCGAAGGCCAGGCCCGGTGTTTCGCGGATGACCGGCCCGTGCCGGGTGAAGCCCAGCACCACGGTCTCGTCCGGCCCGCCGCGCACCGGAATGTTCTCCACGTTGCGCGCGATCCGCTCCCAGCCGCCATCGTACCTGTAGCGGTCCGGATCCGCCGGATCGGTTTCGCAGACAAAAAGATCCTCCTGGTCCATCGGCGCGATGGTGAGGCTGAACGCGGCCTGCCCATTGTGGCCGATGGAGATGCCGGGGAGCGCCGGCTCGCCGGCCCCGATCACGTCGAGCCCCGGGGCGGTGAGATGGACCGCGTAGCGCAGGGAGGGCTGCAGGTAGACCCGGTGCGGGTCGCTCGCCAGGATCGGGCGGCCGGTCTCGGTGCGGGCGGGTCCGACCACCCAATTGTTCGAGCCCTCGGCCGGCTCCTTCGGGACGGCGCGCTTCCCCCGCGTGACGGCGCCGTGCGCGTCGACCTTGGACCAGTCCGAGGCCTCGTCGCGGGAGGCCGCCATCCGCTCAGGGCTGAACCCGACCGTGGCGGTGGCCAGACGAAACGCGTCCAGGAGATCGTCCGGCCAGGCGGCAGCGTCGATCCCGCCCGGCACCACCGGATCGTGCGGTGGGCTGATGCGCTTGCGCAGGTCGTCTGCGGCGAGACCGGCCTCCCGGGATTCCGCGCGGGCCAGCACCTTGGCGCGGGCGACCTCGGAGAGGACGTTGCGCACCAGCCCGTGGCTGCGGATGCGCACCACGTCCTCCGGTTGCCAACGGGCGGGGCGCGTATCCGTCAGGGCGAATTCCGGCGGCCGCAATTCCGGCCGGGCCTCGGTGAGCGCCACGTAGGCGTTGAGCCCCTCCACGAAGGCGGTGACGATGGCCTGCGTATCCTGTGGCCCGTAGGCGGCCCATTCGGCGGCCATGTCGCCCCGGTAGAGGAACAGCCGGGCGGCGCGGTCCTGGGCGAGGTAGCCGGGCCCGAAATCCGCCGCCAGCAGGCCGAGGCCGCGCTTGCGCCAGAGGTCGAGCTGCCAGAGCCGGTCCCGCGCCGCGTTGAAGCCCTGAGCCCGGAAGGCGTCGAGGGCGGTCCCCGCCCGGATATGCGCCAGCCCCCAGCGGTCGACGCGGATCTCGACCGGGCCTTCGAGCCCGGGGAGGGCGTACTTGGCCCCGCTCACAGGGCCACTTCGATCAGGTGCGGGCCCCTGTTGGCCAGCGCGTGCTGGAAGGCGTCGATGAAGTCGGGCAGCGTCTCGACGCGTCGCGCCTCGACCCCGAAGCCCTTGGCGAGGCTGACCCAATCCACCGCCGGATCGTCGAGGCTCAGCATGCCCAGCGCCTTCGGGCCGGGATTGTGGGCGCCGACATTGGCGAGTTCCGCCCGCAGGATCGCGTAGGAGCGGTTCGACCAGACCAGCGTCACCACGTCGAGGCGCTCGCGCGCCTGAGTCCAGAGCGCCTGCACGGTGTAGAGGCCGCTGCCATCGGCCTGGAGGTTGATGACCTTGCGGTCCGGGCAGGCGATGGCCGCGCCCGTGGCCATCGGGATGCCGAGCCCGATCGAGCCGCCGCTGAGCTGGAGCCAGGTATGGGGCGCGGCATCCCGGGTGAGGGCGAAGAAGTTGCGGCCCGTGGTGATCGACTCGTCGCAGATCACCGCGCCCTCCGGGATCAGCGCGCCGAGCACCTGCCCGATCGTGTCCTGGTCGAGGGGCCCGGAGGCCGGGAGCTTCGGCCGCGGCGCCACCGGGACGGGCTCGGCGGGCGGAGCCGCGACGGCCTCGGCCAGCCGCTCCAGGGCGTCGATCTGGTCCTCCTCTGGGGTGGCCAGGGTGATCGTCGTGCTGCCCTCGGGGGCGAGCAGGCTCGGCTTGCCGGGATAGGCGAAGAAGCCGACCGGGGGCGTCGCGCCGATCAGGATGATGTGCCGAAACTCCTTCAGGGCCGCGATGCCCTGGTCGATCGGGTAGGGCAGGCGCTCGATCGGCACGGTGCCGGCACCGCGGTCGATCCGGGAATTGGAGGTCATCGCCATCAGCGTCGCGCCGGTCCTGCGGGCGATCCGGTCGGCGATCACCCGGCCCTCCCCACGCACCGCCCGGTCGCCAAGATGCAGCAGCACCGGCTCGCCGCTCCGGAGCGCCGCGACGGCCGCCGCGACCGCGTCGTCGCCGGCCTTCGCCCGCTCGGGGACCGGCGGCACGGGGGCGGGGCCGGTGCCGGGATCCCAGGCGGTATTGGCCGGGAGGATCAGGGTCGCGACCTGCCCCGGGGCGGTGCGGGCGGCCGCGATGGCGGCGGCGCCGTCCGGGCCAATCTCGGCGGCGCTCATCCCGGTCCGCACCCAGGACGACATCGGCCGGGCCAGCCCCTCGATGTCCGAGGTCAGCGGCGCGTTGTACTCCCGGTGATAGGTCGCGTGTTCGCCGACGATGTTGACGACCGGGGTGCGCGCCTTCTTGGCGTTGTGGAGGTTGGCGAGGCCGTTGGCGAGGCCCGGCCCGAGGTGGAGCAGGGTCGAGGCCGGCGTGTCGGTCATGCGGGCGTAGCCGTCGGCCGCGCCGGTGGCACCGCCCTCGAACAGGAACAGCACGCAGCGCATGCCCTCGACCCGGTCGAGGGCGGCGACGAAATGCATCTCGGAGGTGCCGGGATTGGTGAAGCAGACCTCGACCCCGCCGGCCACGAGGGTCCGGACCAGGCTCTCGGCCCCGTTCATCGCGCTTGGAATCCCATCGGTCACGGGCGGCTCCCTCTCGGTCCGGCCGGCGCGGCCGGCGACACGCATTTTTTATTATCGTGGCGCAGCCGACGCGCCGCGCAAGGGGCGAGGCCTGACACCTCCTCTTCGCCCGACGCGGGGACTATGCCGGGGGCTGGCGCGGGATTTGCGGTTGGCGCGCCGCGACTTCGACGATGGGATCCGATGACATTTCGCCACCTGATTGCAGCCGCCCTGGTCGGTCCCGTGGCCCTGGCCGGCCCGGCCAGCGCCGAGAGCGTGCTGCGCATCGCCATGACCGCCACGGACATCCCGACGACGACGGGCATGCCCAATAACGGCTTCGAGGGCATGCGCTTCCTCGGCTACCCGATCTTCGAGGGGCTGGTGCAGTGGGACCTGACCAGCACGACCAAGCTCGCGGGCATCGTTCCGGCGCTCGCCGAACGCTGGGAGCAGGACCCGACCGACAGGACGATCTGGACCTTCCACTTGCGCCAGGGTGTCAAGTTCCATGACGGCACGCCGTTCAACGCCGACGCGGTGATCTGGAACCTCGACCGCTACTTCAAGAACGACAGCCCGCAATTCGAGGCACAGGGTGCCGGCATCTCCCGGGCCCGGGCGCCGCTGGTCGGCAGCTACAAGAAGATCGACGACGCGACCGTCCAGATCACCACGACGCAGGTCGCGTCCTACTTCCCCTACATGGTGGTCTACCTGCTGTTCACCGCGCCGGCCTCCTTCGAGAAGGCGGGCCGCGACTGGAGCAAGGTGGCCGCACTTCCGGCGGCCGGAACCGGGCCGTTCAAGATCACCCGCGTCGCCCCGCGGGAGGCGGTCGACCTCGCCAAGTACGACGGCTACTGGGATCCGAACCGGATGGCCAAGGTCGACCGGGTCCGGCTGCTGCCGATCCCCGAGGCCAACGCCCGGGTCGCCGCCCTGCGTTCGGGTCAGGTCGACTGGATCGAGGTTCCGGCCCCCGATGCCATCCCGTCCCTCAAGCAGGCGGGCTTCACCATCACGACGGGCTCGTACCCGCATGTGTGGCCCTACATCTACAACATCGGCGCCAAGGACAGCCCGCTCAAGGACGTGCGCGTCCGGCAGGCCCTGAACTACTGCGTCGACCGGGCCGGCATCGTCGAGCTCCTGAACGGCACGGCGGAGCCGGCCGCGGGATGGCTCAACGACAAGGATCCGAATTTCGGCTCGCCGAAGAATCGCTACACGTTCGACGCCGCCAAGGGGAAGGCTCTGCTGGCCGAAGCCGGCTACACCGACAAGAAGCCCCTGAGCCTCAAGGTGATGATCTCGTCCTCCGGCTCGGGCCAGATGCTGCCGATGCCGATGAATGAGTATCTGCAGGAGAACCTGAAGCAGGCCTGCAACGTGGAACTCAGCTTCAACGTGGTCGAGTGGCAGGTGTTGCTCAATTCGAGCCGGGCACTGCCGGATGCGCAGAGCCTCCAGGGCTCGATGGCGCTCAACGTCTCCTCGCCCTCCTCCGATGCCAGCGTGATGGCGCGCTACTTCGCGGGTGACCGCTTCCCGCCGAACGGCTTCAACTTCCCCACCTGGAAGGACGATGCGTTCGACGCCGCCCTCAAGGCGCTCGCTGAGACCACCGACGCGAAGGTGATCGACGCGCAGACCACGATCGCCCACGAGAGGCTGGTGGACAATCCGCCTTGGCTGTTCGTCGTCCACGACCTCAACCCCCGCGGGATGTCCAAGAAGATCCACGGCTTCGTCTCACCGCAATCCTGGTTCGTCGACCTCACCCGCGTCAGCGTGCAGTAAGTCCGATGCCCGATCTCGATCCCGTCCACGCCTCCGCGTCCGAACTCGCCGGGGCGATCCGGTCCCGAGCCCTGTCGCCGGTCGATGCGGTCGACGCTTTTTTGGGCCGGATCACGCAGCTGGAGCCGAAGCTCCAGGCCTTCACGGAGATCTTCTCCGCGGATGCCCGCCTCGCCGCAGAGGGGGCGGACCGGGCGATCCGGTCGGGCCACGCGGTGGGGCCGCTCCACGGCGTCCCGGTGGTGCTCAAGGACCTGATCGACCTGGAGGGCCGGATCACCATGGGCGGCTCGGCCGCCCACCGCGCCCGCCGGGCCGAACGCACCGCCACCGTCGCCCGGCGGCTGATCGCGCAGGGGATGATCGTGCTGGGCAAGACCCACACGGTGGAGTTCGCCTATGGCGGCTGGGGCACCAACCCGCATCTCGGCACGCCCTGGAACCCCTGGGACCTTGAGGCGCCGCGCACGCCGGGCGGATCGAGCAGCGGCACCGGCGTTGCGGTAGCCGCCCGGATGGCGCCCTGGGGCCTCGGCACCGATACCGGCGGCTCCGTGCGCCTGCCGTCCGCCTTCTGCGGCCTCACCGGACTGAAGGTGACGGTCGGGCGCGTCTCGACCTGGGGGATCGTGCCGCTCTCGACGACGCTCGACTCGCCCGGTCCGCTCGCCCGCACGGTGGAGGATGCCGCGCTCCTCTACGAGGCGATCTCCGGCCCCGATCCCCTGGACCCGACGACCCGCGGCATCCCGCCGGACTCCCCCTGGCCGACGCTCAACCGCGGGGTGCGCGGCTTGCGCCTCGGCCGCATGCCCGCGATCGAACGGGAGGGCGTGGCCCCCGACATGCTCGCCGCCTACGACGCGGCCCTCGATCTGCTGGCCGGGCAGGGGGCCGAAATCGTGGACGTCACCCTGCCGTTCCGGTTCAGCGACTGCGTGGCGATGAGCGGGATCACCAATGCCGAGGCCTACTTCGTCAACGGCGCCCTGGCGGAGGATCCATCCGCGCCCCTCGGCGACGCCGTGCGGGCCCGGATCCTGGCCGGCGCAACGGTTTCGGCCCAGGACTACCTCGCCACGCTCCACCGCCGCGCCGCGATGAAGCAGCTCTACGCTGCCGCCCTGGACGGGATCGACGCCCTGCTGACGCCCACGACGGAATCCGCCGCCGTCCCGCTGGCCGTTGTCGAAGAGGCGCACCTGCCTTCGCGCTTCACCCGGTTCGGCAACCTGCTGGATCTCTGCGCCCTGGCCCTGCCGAACGGCTTCAACGCCGACGGGCTGCCGCTCTCGCTCCAGATCGTCTGCCGCGGCTACGAGGAGGCGATGGCGCTCCGGATCGGGCAGGCCTACCAGCGCGCGACGGAGTGGCATGTGCGCCGGCCGCCGGTGTGAGACGGGCGGGACCTCCGGCCCCGCGTGTCAGCGGCTGAGCAAACCCCAGACCCCCGCAAGACAGCCCGAAGAATGTGAGATTCGCGAAGAGCCGGGGCGCCGTTCAGGCCGCGGGTGCCTGTCCGGCCACGACACCGCCGAGGGTGCCGAGCAGCGACGACCGGGCCCGGCTGACCCGGCTCTTCACCGTGCCGACCTGGCAGCCGAGCTTGCTCGCCGCCTCCTCGTAGGTGTGGCCCTCGGCGCCGACCAGCAGCAGCGCCTGCCGCTGCGCAGCCGGCAGGCCTTCGAGACGCGCCCAGACCACCTTGAGGGTGCTGGCATCCTCCTGATCGGCGAGGCTGGTCATCTGGCCCGCATGCGTCCCGTCGACATCCTCGATCTCGCGCCGGGTCTTGCGCAGGTCCGAGTAGAACTGGTTGCGCAGGATCGTGAACAGCCACGCGGTGAAGTTCGTCCCGGGGCGGAACCGCTGCTGGTTGGCCCAGGCCTTGACGAAGGTCTCCTGGACGAGATCGTCGGCCCGGTTGACATCCCCCGCCAGGGACAGGGCGAAGGTGCGCAACGCCGGCAGCGCCTTGATGATGTCACTGCGGAAATCGAAGGCCACGGTCTGGCCGTGCGCCGCCACCGCCGCTTCGAAGCGCGCGACGAGGTCGTCGAGCTGTGTCGGCAGCGGCTCCTGCTCGACCAGCTTGAAATAGTCCCGGATCGGCAGGGCGAGGTGCTGGCCGATGGCCGTGGCGTAGCCCGTCGCTCCCCGGGGGCTCTCGGTCTCGGCCGGCGGCGTCGCAGCGTCGTCGATCATGAACGTGTCCTGATCCCTGGTACTGGTATACTGGATTCGCTCTAACCTAGGTACCGGTGGAATTATGAACCGTTACCAAACGCTACGGTCAGTATCGGTGGATACGACCAGCACGCCGGCGGGCACGGACATTGGTATTCACCGCCGTTCCGACGGATCGCATCAGGAAAATAATCAGGCGGATCAAAGGATTGTCGCGGCGCCCCGCCGGCGTTTGCACTTCGATCCCTGCCCCGATGGCGGGCCCCGAAACCGCGTTCCGGGGGTGGCAGAGGGGCGTCCGAGGGTGCACACTGCACCCTGCGAGGAGGGCGGGATGAGCCATCGACACGCGGATCACGATCACGTGCACCACGGCAGCGACCTCACGCCGATCGAGGCGCGGGTCCGGGCGCTCGAATCCCTGCTGACCGAGAAGGGCTACATCGATCCGGCGGCCCTCGACGCGCTGGTCGAACTCTACGAGACCAAGGTCGGTCCGCATCTGGGCGCCCGGGTGGTGGCCAGGGCCTGGAGCGATTCCGCGTTCCGGGCGCGGCTGCTGGATGACGCAACGCCGGCAATCGCCGAACTCGGCATCGGCGGAAGGGGCGGCGAGCACATGGTGGTGGTCGAGAACACCCCCGGGACCCACAACCTCGTCGTGTGCACCCTCTGCTCCTGCTACCCCTGGCCGGTGCTCGGCCTGCCGCCGGTCTGGTACAAGGCGCCGCCCTATCGGGCCCGGGCAGTGATCGACCCCCGGGGTGTGCTGGCCGAGTTCGGGGTGACGCTGCCGGAGACCACCCGGATCACCGTCTGGGATTCCACCGCCGAGACCCGCTACATGGTCCTGCCGATGCGGCCCGCGGGGACCGAGGGGTTCTCCGAGGCGGCGCTCGCCGCCCTGGTTACCCGCGATTCCATGATCGGCACAGGGCTGCCCGAGGGGATCCCAGCCGCACCAGCGGGCAGACCGGCATGAACGGCGCCCAGGATCTCGGCGGCGCGCAGGGCTTCGGGCCGGTGGTGCCGGAGCCGGACGAGCCGGTGTTCCACGCCGACTGGGAGCGGCGCGTCTTCGCCATGGCGCTGGCCATGGGCTTCACCGGCGCCTGGACCCTCGACGGCAGCCGGGCCGCCCGGGAATCGCTGCCGCCGGCGGAGTACCTGTCGTCGAGCTACTACGCGATCTGGCTGAAGGCCCTGGAGAGGCAGGTCGCCGCCGCCGGCCTGGCCACGCCGGCCGAGATGGCCTCCGGAACGGCCGCGGCGCCCGCCGGGGCCGTCGCCCGGGTCCTGGGCCGCGACGGCCTGGAGGCGCGCTTCCGGGCCGGCTTCCCCAGCAGCCGCGTTGCGGACGCCCCCGCGCGGTTCGCGGTCGGCGCGACCGTGATCGCGTGCAACATGCACCCGACCGGCCATACCCGCCTGCCGCGCTACGTCCGCGGCCGGCGGGGCCGGATCGTCCGGGTCGACGGCGTCTTCGTCTATCCCGACACCAGCGCCCACGGGCTGGGGGAGAACCCGACCTGGCTCTACACGGTCGCCTTTGCCGCGCAGGACCTGTGGGGCGAGAGCGGCGACCCGGGCGGCCTCGTCACCGTGGCGGCCTTCGAACCCTATCTGGAGCCCGCGTGAGCGATCCGGCGCCGAGTACCTTCGCGGCCCCCTGGGAGGCCCAGGTCTTCGCCCTGGTGGTTTCCCTGCGGGAGGCCGGGCTGTTCACCTGGTCGGAATGGGCGGACCGCCTGGGCCGGGCGATCCGTCCCGCGGACGCCCCCGAGCAGGCGGCCGATTACGGCGCCTGGCTGGCGACCCTGGAGGCGATCCTGGCCGAGCGCGGCGTGGCGGGGCCCGAGGGCGTCGCGGCGCGGACCGCGGCGTTCCAGCGTGCCGCCGCGGCGACACCCCACGGCCAGCCGATCCGCCTCGAGAACGACCCCCTCTACCGGCCCTGAGACCGGAGCCCGTCGAGGGGCACCGGCGCGGCGTGGGACCGGCCGCTCATGAGCTGGTCGAGCAGCGCCAGAACCTCCGACCGGCCGCAATTGCGCGCGGGCTCGAAGGGCGTCCAGGTCTGGACGAAGTCCAGCCGCTCGAACACGTCGCGGTAGCGACGCAGCTCGCTCAGGGTCAGCGGCACGCCGCGCACGAAGGCCTTGTGGGCCGAGATCGTGACCGCCCGGCGGAAATCCGCCGGGTCGAGTTCGAACTTCAGCGCGTCGCCGCAGAAGCAGATTTTTCGCGACCTGTCGTACAGGATCGCATGGCCGTCGAAATGGCCGGCGGTACGGTGCAGCTCCAGGCCCGGCAGGGGCTCCAGGAAATCGTCGTAGGGCCAGCTCACCTGCAGGGCCGCGCTCCAGGTGAAGTCGGCCGCCGGCAGGCACAGTTCCGGGTCGAACCGGTCCTGGAGCTGCGTCAGCGCCCCGTAGGCATGCGGGTGCGAGGCCGAGAGCACCGCCATACCGCCGAGCCGGGCGATCTGGTCGAGGGCGGCCTCGCTGAAGACCGGGCAGGCCTCGAAGCCCATATTCCCGTGCTCGGTCTGGATCAGGTAGCCGGAGGGGCCGATGCCGGAGACCGGCTCGTTCCAGAAGCGCCACACGCCGGGCTCCAGCTCCTGCCAGTGACAGGGGAACGCGTCCTGTGCCTCCCGGGCGGTCCGGAACCGCCAGCCGTCCTGCGGCACCACGTGACGGGCGTCGAGGCACATCGGGCAGGCCGCCGGCGTCTCGAAATGGCGCTGCCAGAACCCGCAATTGTCGCAGGTATAGGCGGGGAGCTTCAGGGCCCCCGCGAAGGGCAGATAGCCGGGCATCGACGCGAACCTTTCTCGGGGCGGCTCATCTAACAGTCAGCGCGCGCGAATGCAGCCTCACGACCGGTCCGGCAGACGGCGTGCCGAGCGGGCGGCGTGGACGGTGCCGGCGAGCCCGATCAGCGCGAGCCCGGCGAGGCCCCCGACCACGAGGTCGCGGGTGCGGCTCGTGCAGAACTCGGTCCGGCTCCCCTTGGTCCGCCCGGAGAACCGGCCGTCGATCCCGACAGCGCCCGGGACGGCCTCGTAGAGGTTGCCCTCCATGTCGGAAATGGTCTCGTCGGAGAGCTGCGCCGACCACATGGAGGCCGCCTTGCGGTCGGCAAGCGCCGGCGCCAGGGCCTGGGCGGCGGCCATCATCATCGAAGAGCGCCCGACCCAGACCTCCCGGCGCGGGTGCTCAACCGCGTACAGGATCGCCTCGGCGCAGAGCCGCGGATCGAAGACCGGGTCCGGGGCGTATTGCCGGTGCCCGGTGTGGTTGCGCGCCCAATTGAATTGGGGCGTGTTCACGGCCGGCAGGTAGACCACGCTGAGGCTGACATCGACCTTGTCGTGGATCAGCTCGCAGCGCAGGGCGTCGGTGAAGCCCGACACCGCGAACTTCGCCGCGCAATAGGGGGCCTGCAGCGGCGCCGCCCGGATCGCGAGGCCGGACGAGACCTGGATGATCGCGCCGCGGTTGCGCCGCTTCATGAAGCGTAGGGCGGCGAGCGTTCCGTAGACCTGGCTGAGATAAGTGGTCTCGGTCACCCGGCGGTACTCGTCCGGGGTGATCTCGTCGGCCGGGCTGACCACGGTCGACATGGCGTTGTTCACCCAGGCGCGGATCGGGCCGAGTTCGGTCTCCACCCGCCGGGCGGCGGCGTCGACCGCGTCCGGATCGGCGACGTCGGCGCCGATCGCCAGAACCGGTCGGCCGTAAGCGGCGAGGGCCCGTTCCGCCGCGGCGAGACGGCCCGGATCGCGGGCGATCACCGCCACCGACCATCCCCGGGCGGCGAAGCGATGCGCCGTCGCGAGCCCGATCCCGGCCGTGCCGCCGGTAACGACCGCAACCCGTGCCATACTGACCTCATCACCACCGAACGATCGAACCGGCAACACGGGGCAGCGCGCTCGGTTGCGCCGCGGTACCGGGCCGCAACGTCACGGGGGCCTCGATTTCCGATCCGGGGACGCAACGTCCGAGTCCGGCCGCTGTTGACTGCGTGTATTGCGTCATGCCGAACCACCGAGGGTCGAAGCCATGCGCACCGGACGACGCTTCTCCCTTCCGATCGATCCCTGGCCGCAGGCCTCCCTGGCCGAGCGGACCGCCGTCGGAATGGTCCTGACCTTCCTGCTGCTCCCGCCGGCCTGCGTGGCGGGCGCCGCGCTCGTCGTCGGCACGGCGCTCGCGGCGCATATCCACTGGTCCTACGACCTCGGCGCCTCCCTGCGCGCCTTCGTCGGCCGGCACACCGGGGCCGTCCTTGGGCGACACGGCCGCAAGACCTGACGGCCGGTCCCACCGCGTATCGCATCGGGCCGGGTGCCGGCCCACACGGCGCGAGGGCGCGCAGGCCGGGTTCGCTGTGCGTTCCCCTCGGTCCGATTTGACCTGACCGTCCCTGGTGGGCCAGTCAGGTTCGGAACCGAGAGACCGCCATGTTCCGTACCCTGATGACTGCGCGGCGCTTCGCGCCGCTGTTCTGGTGCCAGTTCTTCTCGGCGTTCAACGACAATTTCCTGAAGAACGCGCTCGCCTTCCTGATCCTGTTCGGGGTCGGCGGCGAGGCGGACGCCCATGCGGGCGTCCTGGTGACGCTGGCGAGCGCCGTGTTCATCGGGCCGTTCTTCATTCTGTCGGGCCTCGGCGGCCAATGGGCCGACCGCTACGACAAGGCGCTGATGGCGCGGCGGCTGAAGTTCGCCGAGATCTTCGCGGCCGGCACCGCCGTGCTCGGCTTCCTGCTGCATTCCGTGCCGATCCTGTTCGTGGCGCTCGGCCTGTTCGGGACGATCGCGGCCCTGTTCGGCCCGATCAAGTACGGGATCCTGCCCGATCACCTGCGCCGCGAGGAGCTGCCGGCCGGCAACGCCCTGGTGGAGGCCGCGACCTTCCTGGCGATCCTGCTCGGGACGATCGCCGCCGGGGCGGCCTCGGCCCTGGGCGGATCCGGCCTGCTGTTCGGCGCCCTGGTGATGGGCTTCGCCGTCCTGTGCTGGCTCTCGGCCCGGATGATCCCGGCGACCGGGGAGGGGGCGCCGGACCTGCATGTCGACCGCAACATCGCCCGCTCGACCGCCTCGCTGCTGAGGGACCTCTGGGCCGACACGCGCCTGTGGCGCGGCTCGCTCACGGTGAGCTGGTTCTGGCTCGTGGGCGTGGTGGTGCTGTCGCTGCTGCCCGTGCTGGTGCGCGGCGCCTTCAACGGCACCGAGACGGTGATCACGCTGCTGCTCGCCCTGTTCTCGATCGGCATCGCCCTGGGCTCGGGGCTCGCCTCGTGGCTCGCCAGCGGCCGGATCGTGCTGCTGCCGACCCCGGTCGGCGCGGTGCTGATGGGCCTGTTCGGCCTCGACCTCGCCTGGACGATCGGGCACCTGCCCCCGCCCCCCGCGGATGCCATCGGCCCGGTCGATTTCCTGCGGACCGGCGAAGGCCTGCGCACCGGCCTCGGCTTCTTCGGGCTCGCGGTGTCGGGCGGCCTCTACATCGTCCCGTCCTTCGCGGCCGTGCAGGCCTGGGCGGAGAAGGCGATGCGCGCGCGCATCATCGGCGCGGTCAACGTCGTGACGGCGGCCTTCATGGTGGCCGGGACCCTGGCGCTGGCGGCCTTGCAGGCTGCGGGCCTCTCGATCGCCAGCCTGCTCGCGGTGGTGGGTGTGCTGAACCTCGTCGTCGGCGCGATCGTGTTCGCGACGCTGCCGACGAGCCCGTTCCGCGACGCCCTGTCGATCCTGTTCCGGGCCTTCTACCGGCTGGAGGTCCGCGGTCTCGACAACGTCGCGGCGGCCGGTCCGAACTGCATCCTGGCGCTCAACCACGTCTCGTTCCTCGACGCGCCGCTGGCCCTGTCGCTCCTCGATCAGGAGCCGGTCTTCGCGGTCGACAGCGGGATCGCGCAGCGCTGGTGGGTGCGGCCGTTCCTGCACGTCACCAAGGCGATGCCCCTCGACCCGACCCGGCCGTTGGCCACGCGGACGCTGATCAACGCCGTCAAGAGCGGCGAGACCCTGATCATCTTCCCCGAGGGCCGGCTCACGGTCACCGGCAGCCTGATGAAGGTCTATGACGGCGCCGGGCTGATCGCCGACAAGGCGGGGGCGATGGTGGTGCCCGTGAAGATCGACGGGCTGGAGCGCACCGCCTTCTCGCGCCTGTCGCGCCGGCAGGTCAGCCGCCGCTGGTGGCCCAAGGTGACCGTCACGGTGATGCCCCCGGTGCGCCTGACGGTGGACCCGGCGCTCAAGGGCAAGGCCCGGCGCCAGGCGGCCGGCGCGGCGCTCTACGGGATCATGTCGGAGCTGCTGTTTCGCACCGCCGACATCGACCGCGGCCTGATGGCGGCGCTGATCGAGGCGGGCGAGCGCCACGGCTGGCGCCGCAACGCCGTGGAGGATCCGGTCACCGGCCGCCTGACCTACGGCCGGCTGGTCCTCGGCGCCAACGTGCTCGGCCGCAAGCTCATGCCGCTCGTCCCCGAGGGCGGCCGGATCGGCGTGATGCTGCCCAACGCCAACGGCGCGGCGGTGACGCTGTTCGCGCTGGCCTCCGCGGGCCGGGTTCCGGCGATGATCAACTTTTCGGCCGGGCCGGCCAACGTGCTCTCCGCCTGCCGGGCGGCGCAGGTCGACAGGATCCTGACCTCCCGGGCCTTCATCGAGAAGGGAAGGCTCGGCAGCCTCGTCGAGGCGATCAAGGGCCAGGTCGCGCTGGTCTACCTGGAGGACGTGCGGGCGACCATCACCACGCCGGACAAGATCCGCGCCCTGCTGGCCGGCCGGAAACCCCTGGTGCCGCGCGCGGGCGAGGATCCGGCCGCGGTGCTGTTCACCTCGGGCAGCGAGGGCACGCCGAAGGGCGTGGTGCTCGCCAACCGCTGCATGCTGGCCAACGTCGCGCAGGTGGCGGCCCGGATCGATTTCGGCCCGATGGACAAGGTGTTCAACGTCCTGCCGGTGTTCCATGCCTTCGGCCTCACGGCCGGGCTGGTCCTGCCCCTGGTCTCGGGGGTGCCGGTCTATCTCTACCCGTCGCCGCTGCATTACCGGATCGTGCCGGAACTGATCTACGGCTCGAACAGCACCGTGCTGTTCGGGACCGACACGTTCCTGACCGGCTACGCCCGGGCGGCCCACGCCTACGACCTGCGCTCGCTCCGCTACGTCGTGGCCGGCGCGGAGGCGGTGAAGGAGACGACCCGGAGGACCTGGGCGGAAAAATTCGGCCTGCGCATCCTGGAGGGCTACGGCGTCACCGAATGCGGGCCGGTGGTGGCGCTCAACACGCCGATGTTCAACCGCTTCGGCACGGTCGGCCGGATCCTGCCCGGCATCGAGACCCGCCTGGAGCCGGTGCCCGGGATCGACGAGGGCGGCCGCCTCTCCCTGCGCGGGCCCAACATCATGCTCGGCTACCTGCGGGCGGACAAACCCGGCGTGCTGGAGCCCCCGCCGGGGGGCTGGCACGACACCGGCGACATCGTGGCGATCGACGCGGCGGGCTTCGTCACGATCAAGGGCCGGGCCAAGCGATTCGCCAAGGTCGCCGGCGAGATGATCTCGCTCGCCGCCATCGAGGCGCTCGCCGCCGAGCGCTGGCCGGACCGGGCGAGCGCCGTCGCGGCGGTGCCGGACCCGCGCAAGGGCGAGCGCCTGATCCTGTTCACCGAGGAGAAGGGCGCCACCCGGGCCGACTTCCAGAGCTTCGCCAAGGGCCGCGGCGCCTCGGACGTGGCGATCCCGGCCGAGGTGGTGGTGCTGGACGCGATCCCGCTGCTCGGCAGCGGCAAGGTCGACCACGTGGCCGTCGCCAAACTCGCCCTGGAGCGCGCGAAGGAAACCGCCGCCGCCTGAGAGCGGCCTCGCCCGGCCCGCATCATCCAAACAGGGGATGCGGGGCCCCCGGCGTTCCGCTCGTATCACGTATGCAGTTCCGACTCGCTCCACCGACGCAATCGCGTCGTCGGAGCGGATATCGTCGGCGGTCGCATCGAGAGGGGCAGATCATGGCGAAGGACAGGCGCATTCCGGCTTGGCTGGCCAGGCGGACCTATTTCAAGCGCATCGAGCGCTGGTCGAAGCCCGGAAAGCCCCGCCCGGCCCTCCTGACGCGCGAGACCGAGGTGCCCCCGCCTCCGTCCAACGTGGTGCCCTTTCCGGTCCGGCCGGATCGGCCGGATCGACCCGACCTCCCGGATCGGCGCAGCGTCAACATGGCGTAGGCCTCCACCGTCTTCGGACCGGGCTTGTCCGCGGCGCGGGAATTGGGAATCCTGCGCGCGGGACCGGCGGGTCCGGAACCTGGAGGACACGTGCCGCAGGACTGGCCCGATCCCGGCGGAGGCGCGCCGTGGCCCCGGCGCTCGGGGGCGCGCCTCGGCCTCGCGGCGGCGGTCGGGCTCGGCCTCCTCGCGACCGGCATCGGCGCGGTCTGGACCTATGCCATCGGGCTGCCGCCCCTGGACCTCACGGCCGCGGCGGCGCGCTCGACCGTGGTGCTGGACCGATCCGGCACGCTCCTGCGCCCCTTCGCGACCGCGGATGGGCGCTGGCGGCTGCCGGTCACCGCGGACGCGGTCGATCCGCGCTTCCGGGACATGCTGCTCGCCTACGAGGACCGGCGCTTCGCCAGCCATCACGGCATCGATCCGGTGGCCGTTCTGCGCGCCGCGTATCAGTGGCTGACGCGCGGGCGCATCGTGTCCGGCGGCTCGACCCTGTCGATGCAGGTGGCGCGCCTGGTCGAGCCGCGGCGCGCCCGCTCCCTCGACGCGAAGTTCCGCCAGATGATCCGGGCGGTCGCGCTGGAGCGGCAGCTCGGGAAGCCCCGCCTGTTCGAGCTCTACCTCGCGCTGGCCCCCTATGGCGGATCGATCGAGGGCGTGCGGGCCGCGAGCCTCGCCTATTTCGGGCGGGAACCGGTGCGCCTGACCGCGGCGCAGGCCGCCCTCCTGGTCGCCCTGCCACAATCCCCCGAGACCCGCCGGCCGGACCGGTTCCCCGGGCGTGCCCGCGCCGCCCGCGACCGCGTCCTGGACATCGCCAGCGCTCGGGGCGTGCTCACCGCAGCGGAGGCCGAGGCCGCCAAGGCCGAGCCCGTGCCGACGGTGCGAAAACCCTTCCCGATGCTCGCTGCGCACGCCGCCGAGGAGGCCGCGGCGGCCGATCCCGCCGCCCCGGTGATCCGCCTCGCCATCGATGGGCGCCTGCAGGAGCGGCTGGAGGCGCTCGCCGCCGAGCGTGCGTCTGCGGCCGGCCCGGACCTCTCGGCCGCGATCCTCGTCCTTGACAATCGCTCCGGGCACGTCCTCGCCCAGGTCGGCAGCGCCGGCTACTTGGACGCGTCGCGGCGCGGCGCCATCGACATGACCCTGGCGGTCCGCTCCCCCGGCTCCGCCCTCAAGCCGTTCGTCTACGCCATGGCCTTCGCGGACGGGCTGGCACATCCCGAGACGCTGCTGGAGGATCGCCCCCGGCGGTTCTCCGCGAGCTATGCCCCGGAGAATTTCGACCTGACCTTCCAGGGCACGGTCACGGCCCGGCGGGCCCTGCAGCTGTCGCTCAACGTGCCGGCCGTCGAGCTGATGGAAGCGGTCGGTCCCGCGCGGTTCATCGCGCGGCTGCGCGCGGCCGGCGCCGGGATCCAGCTCCCGCGCGAGGCGGCGCCGGGCCTTCCGGTGGCGCTGGGCGGCCTCGGCATCACGCTCACGGACCTCGCGCGCCTCTATGCGGGGCTCGCCCGCGGCGGCACGCTGCCGGACCTCCAACGCCGGCTCGCGCCGGACGTGACGGCTCCGAGCCCGTGTCCCGAGGCGCCCGCCTGTGTCGGGCCGACCGCCCGGGCGGCGGAGGGGCCCGGGCACCGGATCGCCGAGCCCGTGGCCGCCTGGTACGTCGCCGATATCCTGCGCGGGACGCCGCCGCCGGAGAACGCCCTTCCGAACCGCATCGCCTACAAGACCGGCACTTCCTACGGCTACCGCGACGCCTGGGCCGCCGGGTTCGACCGCCGCGTGACGGTGGTGGTCTGGGTGGGGCGGCCGGACGGCGCCGCCGTTCCGGGCCTCGTCGGCCGGACCGTGGCGGCGCCGATCCTGTTCGACGCCTTCGCGCGCCTCGGGATCGAGCCCGAGCCGGTTCCGCGCCCGCAGGACGCGGTGGCGCCCGGGCCCGGCGGCCTGCCACCGCCGCTCCGGCGCCTCGGTCCGGAGACGGCCGACGCCCAGGGTCCGGCCCTGCGCATCGCCTATCCCCCCGACGGTGCCCGGATCGACGTCGGCCTGGGGACGGATTCACAGGGCGACGCTTCGGGGTGGCCGGGGCTCGCCCTGGAGGCGCTCGGCGGCGTGCCGCCGCTGACCTGGCTGGTCGACGGTCAGCCGGTCCTGCAGACGCTGCGGCGCCGCGCCGAGTGGTTTCCAGGAGGGGCCGGCTTTGCGCGGATCACGGTCCTGGATTCGACCGGCGCGAGCGACAGCGTTGCGATCCGCGTCGAATAGCCGGACCTCATCGACATCGTCACGGAAGCTTGGCCGTTCCGAAGTTTTTCATGCAAAAACAAATGCCCGGGCCGATTTATTCATGCGGAGATTCATACGTCATCAACGAAGGGCGGTTTAATCATGCCCCGAGAGGTCGATGATGGCGTGGAAGGTCGGCGCCGCGGTCGCGGTGGTTCTCGGGTTCGTCGGCGTCGGAGCCGGCAGCGGCAGCGGTCCCGATCCGCGCCGCTCCGGCTGGCGCGACGGCTATCGGCCGCCCGCAGAAATCCCGTTCCCGGCCGAGAATCCGTATACGGCCGCCCGGGCCGAGCTCGGCCGACGCCTGTTCTTCGACCCGATCCTCTCCGGCGATCGGACCCGGTCCTGCGCGACCTGCCACGTCCCGGACCTCGCCTGGGCCGATGGGCGCGCCCGGGCGGCGACGCGTCAGCAGGGCGATATGGACCTGCGCACGCCGACGCTCATCAACGTCGCCTGGCAGGATGGGCCCCTCGGCTGGGACGGCAAGTTCCCCACGCTCGAATCGGTCTCCGCGATGCCGATCACGGCACCGGGCAACATGAACCTGCCGATGGCCGAGGCCCTGACGCGGCTCTCCGGCGATCCGGACTACGTGGTGGCCTTCGCCGGCGCCTTCGCGGATCCGGCAATCACCCGCGAACGGCTGGAGGCGGTGCTCGCCACCTTCGAGCGCCTGATCGTGACCGCCCCGACACCCTTCGACCGGTGGATCGCTGGCCAGGAGGACGCGATCGGCGATCCGGCCAAGCGCGGGTTCGACCTGTTCAACGGCCGGGCCGGCTGCGCCAGCTGTCATTCCGGCTGGTCGTTCACCGACAACTCGTTCCACGACATCGGGGTCGGATCGGGAGCCGATATCGGGCGCGGACGCTTCAAGCCGACATCGGTCGCCCTGCAATACGCGTTCAAGACGCCGACCCTGCGGGAGATCGGGCAGCGCGGCCCCTACATGCACGACGGCTCGGTACCGAACCTGGAGGCCGTGATCGATCTCTACGACCGGGGCGGGATCGAACGCCCGAGCCGCGCCCGAGCGATCAAACCGCTCCATCTTACCGGCGCGGAGCGGGCCGATCTCCTGGCGTTCCTGGCGACGCTGTCGGCCCGCACGGAGCGCGACCTCATGACCGCGTCCTTCGCGGCCCACCCGCCGGCGCCCTGACATCGCGGCGAACCGGGTCTCAGCGACCGATCTCGGATCCGCGCTGGCCGCGGCCCGGGCTCCGCTGCTCGCAGGCCTCCAGCGCGGCGGCGAGGCGCGTCTCGTTGGCGGCGGCGCCGTTGGACAGGGTCACGACCGTCCCCAGGGTCCAGGCGCCGGCGAATAGGCCGAGGGCCACCACACCCAGCAGCACGTAGGCCATCAGCCTGTTGCGGCGCAGATCGGCCTTGAGCTGCTGGATCAGGTCCCGGTTGTCTTCGGCGAGCGTGTTCCGCGCGACCACCAACTCGTTGTACATGTTGGTGATGGCGTTGGTCGACATGTACACCAGGAGCAGGTGGACGACGAAGTCGTCGTCCGTCGTGGTGTTCAGGGCGGCCGCGATCCGCACGGCGAGCTGACGCTCCCAGGGCTGGAGATCGCGGCCGTGGACCGACCGGTAGAACCGCTCGAGGTTGGTCACGGCCGGAGCGCATCCCGCCAGGCCGTATGGAAGTTGCGCCGAAGGCGGCGGCCCTCCACGCGCAGGCGCATGGGCGCCGTGTTCGCCAGGAACTGCCAGGTCATGTGCTGCACCCGCAGCGCCTCGATCAGGCGCTCGCCGATCCGCTCGATCTCGATGACGCGGAAGTTCGGCTGCTTGCGCAGAGCCTTCACGAGGTCCGACGATTCGAGATAGTCGAAGTTGGTCGCCTGCGCGGTGTTCTTCGCCAGGATCGCCCGGTCGCACTCGATCAGCATCGGGCGGAGTTCCTTGAGAACCTCCAGGGCGGTCGGATCGACGGCGCCGGCCGCCACGACGACGCTGAGGCGGATGTTCGCCTCCCGGCAGCTCTCGACGATGATCTCGGCGCAGCGCCGGGTCGTCTCGGTGTCGCCGGCCGGGAAATCGACCACCACGAAACGCTCCGCGGTCTCGATCACGTGCTCGATCATGTCCTGGCACAGGGTCGGGTCGACGCGGCCGGTGCTGTCCTCCGCGCGCAGGCGCTGCTTGACGCAGGAGATGCCGGTCCGCCGTGGCAGGAAATTGTCGCTGCCGGGGCTGGTCTCCTGCATCAGCGCGGTGTGGAAGTGCCGGTTGGCCGGGTCGGTGTCGATCGCCAGGACCGGGCCGACCTCGGCGCAGAGGTCGGCGACCTGAAGCGCGATGGTGGTCTTGCCGACCCCGCCCTTGCCGCCCAGGCAGAGGACCAGGACTTTCGCCGCCGAGCCCAGAAGGTCGCGCTGGATCTCCTGGATCTCGTCCGGGCTGTACCAGGCCGGAACCTTGATCTGCGTATCGTCGCTCATGGGATAGCTCCTTGCTGATGGGGCAGGGCGGCCTCCGCGCGCCGGGGCGCCGGGGACCGGTCCTGCGGGGATGTCAGGATTGACGCGATGCGCCCGGGCCCGCGGGCCGCCTGCGCGGGGTCGAGCGGGTCATGCGGGCCTCCCGGGCCGCGCCCGAGGCGGCCATCGCCGCTCTCGATGATTCGCCCCGCGGGCCGGCGGGGGAGGGACGAGCCGCCCTATGCCGGTCACCGGGAGGTCGCTGACGGGAGCCGGCTGGGGGATCCGGCCGGGCAATGGCGCTGCATTGGGATGTCGCGCGGCCTTCACGGGCCGCGCGATGCGCCGGGCGTCGAAATGGCGTCCCTCCGCGCGGCGTGCACACGATCGCTCCGCCCCTGTCGACAGCGGCCCGGCCGGAGGTTTTAACCCGCGCAAGTTTATCTGGCCCAAGTTCATCTCGCCAACGTTTAAGTTCGGCCAAGATCCCGTATGAGGCCGCATACCCTGCGAGCTCCGTGATCCCGTCTCCGAAGGCTGTTTCCCGCTACAGCCTAAACATTAACGAATCAATCTCGGCATTTATTTGCTGCTTATTACTCAAACTTGGTCGACATAAGCGTCTTAAAACAAAATTCACTCGCCCAAAATTCGAACTGACGTACAGAAAATATCTGAATATCGTACGAATAGCCATGTTGAAGTTGCGGTGACGCGCGGCCGAGCGCCCGGATCAGGGCGGACTTAATCGGATCCGTGGTCGCGGGGCGTCTCTGAGGCGGACGATGGCCGGGCCTCGGACGCCACCGGCACGATGAAGCGGTCACGTGGGGAGCCGACGAGCGGGACAGCCCGGACCGGCGCCGGGACTTCGGGGGGTCTGGTGCGAGCCCCCGAGCGCGCCATCGCCGCCGCTCCGACGCGCGGGGCAGCGATGGCGGAATGCGAAGCTACCTAAGCAGAATCCACAGCGTTAACCGTCCACTCACATTCGTTAACAAACCATTGGCTAAAATCCGACGGAGATATTTAAGTAGTCCGGTAACCACGGTGTCGTTGCGCAGCGACGAGGGCTCAATGCCAGCATCCAGAAAAACGTCGCGATCGGTCGCCTGCGCCCTCGGCCTCTCGGGGCCCCTGACCCTCGCCGCGACGGGTGCAGCCGAGGCCCATGTCAAATGGTTCTGCGCCTACGACGTGGCCGGGCAGCCGCAGGGCCTCGAGCAGGTGCTCTGTTTGAATTTCGAGTGGCTGACCGGGCTCGCCCTTCTCTGCCTCATGTTCGGATGCTTGGCCGAGGGCACGCCCCTCGGGGGCGCCCTGCTCAACGCCCTCGACCGCGTGACCACGCGGATCCGCATCGACACCGAGCTGCTGGTCCGCGCCACGCTGGGTTTCTTCCTGGTCTCGCTCTTCGACCTCGGCGGCATCATCCTGACCCCGGAGCTGAAGACCGACGTGGCCTGGATCCCGTGGCTTCAGCTCGCGCTGGCGGCCTGCCTGATCTGGCGCCGGACGATGCCGATCACCGGGCTGGGCCTGGTCTTCCTGTTCAGCTACGCCACTGCGCAATATGGGCTCTTCCACCTCGCGGATTATCCGATCTTCCTGGGAATCGCCGCCTACCTGATCGCGCAGGGACTCGGCCTCAAACCCTTCGGGATCCGCCCCCTGGACATCGTGCGCTGGTCCGCCGCGATCACCCTGATGTGGGCGTCCATCGAGAAGTGGGCCTATCCGGAATGGTCGGCGCCGCTGCTCGCCGCCAAGCCGCAGATGACCATGGGCGCGACCCCCGAACTGTTCATGCAGGCCGCCGGCGTCATCGAGTTCACCCTGGCCTTCGCCCTGGCCTGGACGCCCCTGGTCCGGCGCAGCGCGGCCATCATCCTGGCGGCGATCTTCGTCTCGGCGATCGTCGAGTTCGGCAAGGTGGACGCGATCGGCCATTCCGGGATCATCGTGGTGCTCCTGGCGATCGCCGCCGACGATGTCCGGGTTCCGGTGCGCGTGCGGCAGGTACTCCTGGCGCCGGCCTGGTACGGCGCGGCGCTCGCGGCCTTCCTGTTCCTCTACTACGTGGGCCACGCCGCCCTGTTCGGCGGGCTCGGCACGATGCCGGTGATCTGACAGGCGCCCCTCGTGATGCCCGGCCTCATCGCGCCGCCAGAAGCGGTCCGAGCACGTCGGCGAGGCCATTGAGCAGGATCTGCGTGCCGACGCACAGCAGCAGGAAGGCGAACAGGCGCCCGGTCACCCGGGCGCGGGCCGGGCCGAGGAGCGCCACCACCCGGTCGGCCGAGGCGTAGAGGAGGGCCACCGTCCCGGCGACCACGAGGGCCGCCAGCGTCACGCCGAGATAGAAGCCGAGGCGCTCGGCATAGGGCCCGGGCCGGTTCGCCCCCAGGGTGATCGCGACCGCGATCGTGCCCGGTCCGGTGGTGAACGGCAGGGTCAACGGGAAGAAGGCGATCTCCGAGAGAACGCCCGGCCCCTGCTCCGCCGGGGACCCCGGGGCGGCCGCGCCGCGCCCCCCCGAGCCCGACGCCTCGGCCTGCTTGCGCGCCTCCCGCGCCTCCGGCCGATTGAGCTGGGTCCAGGCCGACGACATCACCACCAGGCCGCCGGCGACGCGCAGGGCCCCCAGGGTCACGCCGAAGAAGTTGAGGATCGGCGTGCCGGCCCAGAGGGCGCCGAGCATCACCAGCGCGGCGTAGACGCCGATCCGGCGCGACAGCAGCACCCGCTCGGCGTGGCTGTAGATGCTGGTCACCTGCGCGAAGATGAAGGCGCCGCCGATCGGGTTCACGATCGCGATCAGCCCCGAGAGGGCGAGCAGGAACTGCTGGAGGGTGAAATCGATGCTCATCCGGACCCGTCCGCGTTGCGCGTCCTCCTAAAGCATCGGCCCGAAGGCTGGCCACCGGCTTTCCGCCGACGACGACAGCCGCGACACGCATCGCCGCGGCGCCGGGATCAACCCGGGGCGGGCGCCGGGACCAGGACCCGGGCCGGGGCGAGGCGGCGGGCGCGCCGGACCTGACGCACCGTGATCGGCCGGTAGAGCTGCTTCGTCGCGTCGACCACGTGCAATCCGGCGAAAGGCAGGGACAGGCTGGTGCCGATCCACTCCCAGGCCGGGCCGGTGCGCAGCATCGGCCGCGAGCGCACCGGCGGCATGTACAGCGTCTCGGCCCAGCTTACCGGCGAGAACAGGGTATCGCGCATCAGCCGCCCGAGCTGCGAGCGGCTGTAGGGCTGGCCATGGCCGAAGGGTGTCGCCTCGCGCCGCGCCCAGACGCCGCGCCGGTTCGGCACCACCAGGATCATCCGCCCGCCCGGGGTGAGGGTGCGCCACACCTCCTGAAGCAGCTCTGTGGGGCTCTCGACCGCCTCCAGGGCATGGATCAGGAGGATCCGGTCGACGGCGGATTCGGGCAGCGGCATCATGGTCGGATCGGCCAGCGCCGTGCAGGATCGGCCGCTCGCAGGCCAGTTCACGACACCCTGGCTCGTCGGCATGAAGGCGAGGGTGCGCTCGGCGATGCAGTGGACCGGGCTCAGATACGGCGTGGCGTAGCCGATCCCGAGCACCCGCAGGCCCGAGACCGAGCCGAGGAACTCGTGGAGCGTGCGGCCGACCACGCGATGCGTCGTGCGGCCCAGGGGGCTGGCGTAGAAGGCCCGCAAGCCGTTGACGTCGAGACGCATGGAGAAGCAGGTTACCGAACCGGGAACGGGTGCCGTACTCAATGGTGACCCGGACCGCGCGCGGCAAGCGTGGACGGAACCCGGCCGCTCGGCCACGTGTTCACGGCGGCAGCGTTTGCGCCCCGAGGAGATCCCGTCCGATGGCCGCCGAGACCGAGATCCGCACCTTCCTGTGCCGCAGCGACAATATCGGCGTCCTGATTCGCGACCCCGCCACCGGGGCCTGCGCGGCGATCGACGTGCCCGAGGCCGGTCCGGTCCTGAAGGCGCTCGATGAGACGGGATGGCGGCTCACCGACATCCTCGTGACCCACCGGCACGGCGACCACGTCGAGGGCATCCCGGCGGTGAAGCGGGCCACCGGCGCCCGGGTCGTGGCCCCCGCCAAGGCCGGCGATGCGGTCCCGCTGGTCGATGTCGCCGTCCGGGAGGGCGACACGGTGCGGGTCGGCGGTCTCGAAGCCCGGGTCTGGGAGACGCCGGGCCACTGCGCCGACCATGTCACCTACTGGTTCGCCGAGGCCGGCCTCGTCTGCGCCGGCGACACGCTGTTCACCCTCGGCTGCGGCCGGGTCATGGAGAGCCCGCCCGAGACCCTCTACCGGTCGCTGCGCCGCTTCGACGACCTGCCCGGGAGCGCGCAGGTCTACAGCGGTCACGACTACGTACTCGCCAACGCCCGCTTCGCGCTGGCGGCCGACCCGGACAATTCGGATCTGAAGGCCCGATACGCCGAGGCCGAGCGGGCGAAAACGGAGGGCCGCTTCCTCATCCCGTCGACCATGGAAGCGGAACGGGCGACCAATCCCTTCCTGCGCAGCGCAGTCCCGGCCTTCGCCAAGGCCGTCGATATGCCACCCGAAAGCGACCCTGAAACCGTGTTTGTCGCTTTAAGAGCGTGGAAGAACCGCTTCTGAGGCAGGTGATAACGAGAAAAATTTGTTGCCTTCTCAAGGCAAACTGACACATAGGTGTGTTTAAGCGGTCTTAATCCGCTGAGGTAACCGGGCTCCCGGGGGGAAGCCGTAACGTCAACGCGAAGCGCCGGGACGCTTCAGCCGGTATGATGGGGGTCCGTCTCGCCCTACCACCTGTCCACTTCCCGCCTTCCGCTTCCATTCCTCAAGCCAGAATCGGACGGATGTAAGGAGGAGGCGCTCAGCGCCAAGGCCAAACTCTCCGTCGCCGATGTCGCCGAGTCCGGCCCCCTTCTGGAGGGTGCCGACGCGACCCCGGGAACCCGCCCCCGCGCGCCGGTCGCGGCCGACGTGCGTCTCCTGGGCATCGCCACCGAGCACCTCTCGCGGCTCGGCCCCAAACGCGTGACCGTCGTGGCCGTGGCCGCCGAGGCGGGCATGACCCACGCCAACGTCTACCGCTACTTTCCGTCGAAGGACGCGCTCCTCGACGCGGTGGCGGGCCGCTGGCTCCGCGAAGTCGAGGCGCGGCTCGCCGGCATCGCCGACGCGCCCGACCCCGCCGACGACAAGATCGAGCGCCTGCTCACGGCTTTGGCCACGGTCCAGCGGGACGCGCTGGTCGACGAGCCGAACCTCTTCGCCGTCCATCTCGACGCCACCGTGTCGGCCCGGCCCATCGCCCGGCGGCACCGCGTGCGCCTGCGCAGCCTGGTGGAGCGCGTGGTCGAGGAGGGGATCACCTCGGGGATCTTCTCGGCCCGCGACCGGGAGCGCGCGATCGCCTACATCTTCGACGCCAGCTACCGCTTCACCCACCCCCTGGCGATCCAGCACGATGCCGAAGTGCCCCGCGACCTGATCGAGGCGCGGTTCGGGGCGGTGATCCATGCGATCCAGCGGGTGCTGCGCTCCGGCATTCTCTGACGCCAGCGGCGGAGATCCGACACGGCTGGAGGGCCCGGACGACGCGTCCGGGCCCTTCGCGTCTGCGCCGGGCCCTCGTTGGAACCGCGCCGGGGCAACCGCTGAAATGACAGCCCTTTGGATCTGTCATTCACGCTTCGCGCACCCTCACGGCCAGTGTGCACTGCACCTAAAACCTTCGCGACGTTGAGGTTTCGTCGCGGCGGCCGGGGACATTTCCGGGCGGCTCGCCCGCCTGATAGGCCTCCCGCACGCCCCGCATCGGGTTGAAGCGCCGGTGCTTTTCGGCCACACAGCCGCGCAGATTTCAGAGCGGCGAATCCGGCCTCGTCCCCTGCGGACGGGCGGTCCGGACCTCGCGCGGAAGATCACCGAACTCGACACGCAGCGGAGACGAATCCGACATGGCTCGCAACAAGATCGCGCTCATCGGGGCCGGCCAGATCGGCGGCACCCTGGCTCTTCTCGCAGGCCTCAAGGATCTCGGCGACGTCGTGCTGTTCGACATCGTCGACGGCGTGCCGCAGGGCAAGGCGCTCGACATCGCAGAGGCGGCCCCGGTCGAGGGCTTCGACGCCAGCTACGCGGGCGCCAGCGACTATGCGGCCATCAAGGGCGCCGACGTGGTGATCGTCACCGCCGGCGTGCCGCGCAAGCCCGGCATGAGCCGCGACGACCTGATCGGCATCAACCTCAAGGTGATGCAGGCCGTGGGCGAGGGCATCAAAAGCTACGCCCCGGACGCCTTCGTGATCTGCATCACCAACCCCCTCGACGCGATGGTCTGGGCGCTGCAGAAGTTCTCGGGCCTGCCCACCAACAAGATCGTCGGCATGGCCGGCGTGCTCGACTCGGCCCGCTTCCGCCATTTCCTCGCGGAAGAGTTCAAGGTCTCGGTGGAGGACGTCACCGCCTTCGTGCTCGGCGGCCACGGCGACGACATGGTCCCGCTCACCCGCTACTCCACGGTCGCGGGCGTGCCGCTGACCGATCTCGTCAAGCTGGGCTGGACCACCCAGGAGAAGCTCGACGCCATGGTCGACCGGACCCGCAAGGGCGGCGGCGAGATCGTCAACCTGCTCAAGACCGGCTCGGCCTTCTACGCACCGGCCGCCTCCGCCATCGCCATGGCCGAGAGCTACCTGCGCGACAAGAAGCGGGTCCTGCCCTGCGCCGCCTATCTCGACGGCCAGTACGGCGTGAAGGGCATGTTCATCGGCGTGCCGATCGTCATCGGCGCCGGCGGCGTCGAGCGCGTCCTGGAGGTCACCTTCGACCCGGCCGAGAAGGCGATGTTCGACAAGTCCGTCGCTTCGGTGACCGGCCTGATCGAGGCCTGCAAGGGCGTCGACAGCTCGCTGGCGTAGTTCTGAGCGAATAGCGAATAGGGAGTAGCGAATAGGGCCCCGGCGGTCTGCTCGCTCCACTCGAACTATTCGCTACTCGCTATTCCCTATTCGCTCCTCCCCCACGAGGTCCCGATGAACATCCACGAATACCAGGCCAAGGCCGTGCTGAAGGAGTTCGGCCTGCCCGTCTCCCGCGGCGTGCCGATCTTCAATCCGTCGGAGGCCGAGGCCGCCGCCAAGGAACTCGGCGGCCCGGTCTGGGTGGTGAAGAGCCAGATCCACGCGGGCGGGCGCGGCAAGGGCACGTTCAAGGGCGCCCCCGAGGGCGCCAAGGGCGGGGTGCGCGTCACCAAATCGATCGACGAGGTCAAGCAATATGCCGGCGAGATGCTCGGCCAGACCCTGGTGACGATCCAGACCGGCCCGGCCGGCAAGCAGGTCAACCGCCTCTACATCGAGGAAGGCGCCCAGATCGCCGAAGAGTTCTACATCTCGATGCTGGTCGACCGCGTCACCGGCGGCGTCGCCTTCGTCGTCTCGACCGAGGGTGGCATGGATATCGAGGCGGTCGCCCACGACACGCCCGAGAAGATCCACACGATCGCCGTCGATCCGGCCACCGGCGTCATGCCCCATCACGGCCGCGCGGTCGCCAAGGCGCTGGGCCTCACCGGCGCCCAGGCCAAGGAAGCGGCCTCGCTGACGGAAAAACTCTACGCGGCGTTCGTGTCCAAGGACATGAGCATGCTGGAGATCAATCCGCTGGTGCTCACCGCCGACGGCCACCTGAAGTGCCTCGACGCCAAGATCTCGTTCGACTCGAACGCGCTCTACAAGCACGCCGACATCGTCGCGCTGCGGGATGAGACCGAGGAGGACCCCAAGGAGATCGAGGCGTCGAAATACGACCTCGCCTACATCGCACTGGACGGCACGATCGGCTGCATGGTCAACGGCGCCGGGCTGGCCATGGCGACGCTCGACATCATCAAGCTCTATGGCGAGAGCCCGGCGAACTTCCTGGATGTCGGCGGCGGCGCCTCGGAGGAGAAGGTCACGGCGGCGTTCAAGATCATCACCGCCGATCCGCAGGTGAAGGGGATCCTCGTCAACATCTTCGGCGGGATCATGAAGTGCGACGTGATCGCCAACGGTGTGATCGCGGCCGTGAAGGCGGTGGGCCTTCAGGTGCCGCTGGTGGTGCGCCTCGAAGGCACCAACGTCGAGGAGGGCAAGGCGATCATCCGGAACTCCGGCCTGAACGTGATCCCGGCGGACGACCTCGACGACGCCGCGCAGAAGATCGTCGCCGCCGTGAAGGGAGCCTGACCATGTCGGTGATGATCGACGCCAACACCAAGGTCATCTGCCAGGGCTTCACCGGCAAGAACGGGACCTTCCATTCCGAGCAGGCCCTCAGTTACGGGACCAAGATGGTCGGCGGCACCAGCCCCGGCAAAGGCGGCTCGACCCATCTCGGCCTGCCGGTGTTCGACACGGTGGCCGAGGCCCGCGAGGCCACGGGCGCCGACGCCTCGGTGGTCTACGTGCCGCCGCCGGGCGCCGCCGACGCGATCTGCGAGGCGATCAGCGCCGAGATCCCGCTGATCGTCTGCATCACGGAGGGCATCCCGGTGCTCGACATGGTGCGGGTCAAGCGGGCGCTGACCGGCTCGAAGTCGCGCCTCGTCGGGCCGAACTGCCCCGGCATCGTCACGGCGGGCGAATCGAAGATCGGCATCATGCCGGCCAACATCTTCCGGCCGGGCTCGGTCGGCATCGTCTCGCGGTCGGGCACGCTGACCTACGAGGCGGTGTTCCAGACCACGAATGCCGGCCTCGGCCAGACCACGGCGGTCGGCATCGGCGGCGATCCGGTGAAGGGCACCGAGTTCATCGACGTGCTGGAGCTGTTCCTGGCCGATCCGATGACCGAGTCGATCGTGATGATCGGCGAGATCGGCGGCTCGGCCGAGGAGGAGGCGGCGCAGTTCCTGCGTGACGAGGCCAAGCGCGGGCGCAGCAAGCCGATGGTCGGCTTCATCGCCGGCCGCACGGCGCCTCCGGGCCGGCGCATGGGCCATGCCGGCGCGATCATCTCGGGTGGCAAGGGCGGCGCCGAGGACAAGATCGCCGCCATGGAGGCGGCGGGCATCCGCGTCTCGCCGTCGCCCGCCCGGCTGGGCTCGACCCTGGTCGAGGTTCTGACGGGCTGAGGCCGCGCGCCTGCGTTGCGGCCCTCGCAGGGCCGCGCCTCCCATATGGGAGATACCGAGTGCGACACAGCGGGGCGGTTTCCCGCCCCGTTTCGGTTTGAGGCGATCCGCGCCGCTGACGGAGAGCCGGGAGGGCAGGGACGCTGCCCGCGCGACAGGATGGACGGACCATGGCACGCCAGGACGTGAACGAAGCGCTCCTCGAAACCTCGTTCCTCTACGGCGCCAACGCCGCCTATATCGAGGAGTTGCAGGCGGCCTACGCCCGCAACCCCGCCTCGGTGGATCCGGAGTGGCAGACGTTCTTCAAGGGCTTGGGCGAGGACGAGACCCTCGTCGAGAAGAACGCCGCCGGGGCCTCCTGGGAGAAGCCGAACTGGCCGGTGCCGCTCAACGGCGAGCTGGTCTCGGCGCTGGACGGCAACTGGGGCGCCCTGGAGAAGGCGGTCGGCGACCGGATCGTGGCCCGCGACGCCAAGGAGCCGAAGCCCGGCAAGCCGCAGGACAGCGTCGCCGCGACCACCGGCGTCTCCGTCGAGCAGGCGGCCAAGGATTCGGTCCGGGCGATCATGCTGATCCGCTCCTACCGCATGCGCGGCCACCTGCACGCCAAGCTCGATCCCCTCGGGCTGGCGCCGCGCGGCGACCATGAGGAGCTGCATCCGCAGCATTACGGATTCAGCGAGGAGACCGATTGGGACCGCCCAATCTTCCTCGACAACGTGCTCGGCCTCCAGTTCGGGACGATCCGGGAGATCGTCGACATCCTGGAGCGGACCTACTGCCAGACGCTCGGCGTCGAGTTCATGCACATCTCCGATCCCGCCGAGAAGGCGTGGATCCAGGAGCGCATCGAGGGCAAGGACAAGGAGATTTCCTTTACGCCGGAAGGCCGTCGCGCGATCCTGAACAAGCTGATCGAGGCCGAGGGCTTCGAAAAGTTCCTGGACCTCAAGTACACCGGCACCAAGCGCTTCGGGCTCGACGGCGGCGAGTCGATGATCCCCGCGATGGAGCAGATCATTAAGCGCGGCGGCGCCCTCGGGGTGCGCGAGATCGTGCTCGGCATGGCCCATCGCGGCCGCCTCAACGTGCTGACCAACGTGATGGCCAAGCCGTTCCGCGCGGTCTTCCACGAGTTCAAGGGCGGCTCGGCGTCCCCGGCCGAGGTCGAGGGCTCGGGCGACGTGAAGTACCACCTGGGCGCCTCCTCGGACCGCGCCTTCGACGGCAACAACGTCCACCTGTCGCTGACCGCCAACCCGTCGCACCTGGAGATCGTCGATCCCGTGGTGCTCGGGAAGGTGCGCGCCAAGCAGGACCAGTGGGCCAAGCCCCATATTGAGCGCCGCACGGTGCTGCCGCTCCTGATCCACGGCGACGCCGCCTTCGCCGGCCAGGGCGTGGTGGCCGAGTGCCTCGGCCTGTCGGGGCTGAAGGGCCACCGCACCGGCGGCTCGATCCACTTCATCATCAACAACCAGATCGGCTTCACCACCGATCCGCGCTTCTCGCGCTCGTCGCCGTACCCGTCCGACGTCGCCAAGATGGTCGAGGCGCCGATCTTCCACTGCAACGGCGACGATCCGGAGGCCGTGACCTTCGCCGCGAAGGTCGCCGTCGAGTACCGGCAGAAATTCGGCAAGCCGGTCGTGATCGACATGCTGTGCTACCGCCGCTTCGGCCACAACGAGGGCGACGAGCCGGCCTTCACCCAGCCGAAGATGTACCAGCGGATCCGCAAGCATCCGTCGGTGCTGGAGAATTACGGCCGCCGGCTGGTCGAGAACGACTCCGTCACCCAGGAGGCGCTCGACGCCCGCAAGTCCGAGTTCCGGCAGCTCCTCGACACCGAGCTGGACGTCGCCAACAACTACAAGGCGAATAAGGCCGATTGGCTCGACGGCCGCTGGTCCGGCGTCAAGGCCGTGCACGAGGACGTGGACGATCCCCGCCGGGGCCGCACCGCCGTGCCGGCCGAGACCCTGCAGGAGATCGGCCGCAGGATCACGCAGGTCCCCCCCGGCTTCCATCTGCATCGCACGATCCAGCGGTTCATGGACAACCGCGCCAAGTCGGTGGAGACCGGAACCGGCCTCGATTGGGCGACCGCGGAGGCCCTGGCCTTCGGGGCGACGCTGCTCGACGGCAACCGGGTCCGGCTGTCCGGCCAGGACGTCGAGCGCGGCACCTTCTCGCAGCGCCACGCGGTGGTGATCGATCAGGAGAACGAGCAGCGCTACACGCCGCTCAACGGCATCCGCGAGGGCCAGGCCTCCATCGAGATCATCAACTCGATGCTCTCCGAGGAGGCGGTGCTGGGCTTCGAGTACGGCTACTCCCTGGCCGAGCCGAACGCCCTGGTCCTGTGGGAGGCGCAGTTCGGCGACTTCGCCAACGGTGCCCAGGTGGTGATCGACCAGTTCATCGCCAGCGGTGAGCGCAAGTGGCTGCGCATGTCCGGCCTCGTGCTGCTGCTGCCGCACGGCTACGAGGGACAGGGCCCCGAACACTCCTCCGCCCGCCTGGAGCGCTACCTGCAGGCCTGCGCCGAGGACAATATGCAGGTCGCCAACGTCACAACCCCGGCGAACTACTTCCACATCCTGCGCCGGCAGTTGAAGCGGGACTTCCGCAAGCCGCTGATCCTGATGACCCCGAAGTCCCTGCTGCGCCACAAGCGCGCCGTCTCGACGCTGGATCGCCTGGCGGAGGGCTCGACCTTCCACCGGGTCCTCTGGGACGATGCCGAGGAGGAGGGCGCCCCCAACAAGCTCGTGCGCGACGACAAGATCCGCCGCGTCGTGCTTTGCTCCGGCAAGGTCTATTACGACCTGCTGGAGGAGCGGGAGAAGCGCGGCCTCAACGACATCTACCTGATGCGCGTCGAGCAGCTTTACCCGTTCCCGCTCAAGGCGCTGGCCACCGAGATGGGCCGCTTCCGCAACGCGGACGTCATCTGGTGCCAGGAGGAGCCCAAGAACATGGGCGCCTGGGCCTTTGTCGAGCCTTACCTCGAATGGGTGCTCGGCCAGGCCGGCTCCGCGGTGAAGCGCGCCCGCTACGTCGGCCGCCCGGCCTCGGCCTCCACCGCGGTGGGCCAGATGTCGAAGCACCAGGCGCAGCTCCAGGCCTTCCTCAACGAGGCCCTGGCGGTCTGATCGTTCGGGACCCGGCGGCGACCCCTCCGGGCCGCCGCCTCATTCTCCAGGCCGTCCGGCACGGCCCAACCTATCCGGAAGTGCGAAACGACATGGCTACCGACATCCTCGTCCCGACGCTCGGCGAATCCGTGAGCGAGGCCACGATCGGCCGCTGGTTCAAGAAGCCCGGCGACACGGTCGCGGCCGACGAGCCGATCGTGGAACTCGAGACCGACAAGGTCACCCTTGAGGTCAACGCCCCGGCGGCGGGCCAGCTCGGCGAGATCCTGGCCAAGGACGGCGAGACCGTGGAGCCCGGCGCCCTGCTCGGCTCGATCGTCGAGGCCGGCGCAGCGGCCGGCGGCGGCAAGAAGGCGGCGGCCCCGAAAGCGGTCGCCGAGACCAAGGCGGAGAGCCGGAGCGAGGCCCCGAAGGCCGACTCGGGCAAGGCCGAGGCTCCGGCGCAGGAATCGTCGGCCGGCTACGGCAACCACGGCGCCGCGGCGTCCCCCGCGGCCCAGCAGCGCCCGGCGGGCGACAACGGCCCGGCGGTGGCCAAGCTCGCCCGCGAGTCGGGTGTCGACCCGTCGGGCGTGAACGGCTCGGGCAAGGACGGCCGCGTCACGAAGGGCGACATGCTCGGCGCCCTGGCCAAGGGTCCGGCCCCGGCCGCCCCCGCCAAGGAGGCCCGCCCGGCCCTGCCGCGTGCGCCCTCGGCGCCGGACGATGCGTCGCGCGAGGAGCGCGTGCGCATGACGAAGCTGCGCCAGACCATCGCGCGCCGGCTCAAGGATGCCCAGGACACGGCGGCGATGCTGACGACGTTCAACGACGTCGACATGTCGGCCGTGATGGCGATGCGCAGCCAGTACAAGGACATCTTCGAGAAGAAGCACGGCACGAAGCTCGGCTTCATGGGCTTCTTCACCAAGGCGGTGATCGGCGCCCTCAAGGACGTGCCGGCGGTCAATGCCGAGATCGACGGGCAGGATCTCGTCTACAAGAACTACTACCACATCGGCATCGCGGTCGGGACCGATAAGGGCCTGGTCGTGCCGGTGGTGCGGAACGCTGACGACCTGTCCATCGCTGGGATCGAGAAGACGATCTCCGGCTTCGGCAAGAAGGCCCGGGACGGCAAGCTCTCCATCGAGGACATGCAGGGCGGCACCTTCACGATCACCAACGGCGGCATCTACGGCTCGCTGATGTCGACCCCGATCCTCAACGCCCCACAATCGGGCATCCTCGGCATGCACCGCATCGAGGAGCGCCCGGTGGTCCGCGCCGGCAGGATCGAGGCGCGGCCGATGATGTACCTCGCCCTGTCGTACGACCATCGCATCGTCGACGGTAAGGAGGCCGTGACCTTCCTGGTGCGGGTGAAGGAAGCACTGGAGGATCCGGCCCGGCTCGTTCTGGATCTGTAAGGGCGCAACCGCGATCGCGGCATCGATCGGAAGAAGACTGATCGATGCCGACCATCGCGATCGTCGAGGGCGTTCGGATCGTGATATTTCTCAACGAACATCTTCCTCCGCATCTGCACGCGCTGTTCGCCGGCCAAGAAGCCAAGCTTTCGATCGCCACGGGAGAAGTCCTCAGCGGGAAGCTGCCGCGCGCGAAACTCAAGACGATTCAGACGTGGCTGGGTGCCAACCGCGAAGAAGTCGCCTACATCTGGCGAGAGATCCGGGCCGGACGCTACAGCGGAGGGATGATCGCGTGACGACACATCGGATCGCCACCGTGGAGGCTCTGGACTACCCAACACTCCGTATCACGTTCGACGACGGTCTCGGAGGCATCGTCGACCTGTCGGATCTGATCGCCGACGGACCCATCTTCGCGCCGCTGAAGGACGAAGCGTATTTCCGGACGGTTGCGGTCGGTGAGCACGGCTGGACCTTCGGCTGGAACCTCGATGTCGAGGGCGAGGAAATTGATTTCTGTCCCGACGCGACGCGGATCCGGATCGAGACCCAGATCGTGGAGGATCTGGCGAGCCGGTTCGAGACGCGACGCGTTGCAGCCGCATGAGTGAGCCGATGAACGGACCAAAGGTCGCCATCGTCACCGGCGGCAGCCGCGGCATCGGGCGGGCGGTGTCGCTGCTCCTGGCGGAGCGCGGCTACGCGGTCTGCCTGAGCTACGTGGCGGATGCCGCCGCGGCCCAGGCGGTGGCGGAGGCGATCACCGCAAAAGGCGGCCGAGCGCTGGCGGTGCGCGGCGACGTCGGCGACGAGGCCGACGTGATCGCCCTGTTCCAGGCCGCCGACGGCCTCGGCCGGCTCGCCGCGCTCGTCAACAACGCCGGCGTGGTCGACGTGAAGTCGGATGTTGCCGACATGAGCGCGGTCCGGCTGCAGCGGATGATGCAGACCAACGTGGTCGGCAGCTTCCTGTGCGCCCGCGAGGCGGTGCGGCGGATGTCGACCAGGCGCGGCGGGGCCGGAGGCGCCATCGTCAACCTGTCCTCGGTGGCGGCGCGGCTCGGCGGCCCCGGCCAGTTCGTGGACTACGCCGCCTCCAAGGGGGCCATCGACTCGCTGACGATCGGGCTCGCCCGGGAGGTGGCCGGGGAGGGCATCCGCGTGAACGCGGTCGCGCCCGGCATCATCGCCACCGAGATCCATGCCAGCGGCGGCGAGCCCGACCGGGTGGCGCGCCTCGGCCCGGGCGTGCCGATGGGCCGGGCCGGCACCGCCGAGGAGGTCGCCGCGCCGATCGCGTGGCTGCTCTCGGAGGAGGCCGCCTACACCACGGGCGCCATCCTCGACATCGGCGGCGGCCGCTGATCCCGACCTGACATTCCCTGCCCGTCCTGACGCGGCACGACCGAGCGGAAGCGAACGCACATGTCCTACGATCTCGTCGTCATCGGCACCGGCCCGGGCGGCTACGTCTGCGCGATCCGCGCGGCCCAACTCGGCCTGCGCACCGCCGTGGTCGAGAAGCGCGCGACCCACGGCGGCACCTGCCTCAATGTCGGTTGCATCCCGTCCAAGGCGCTGCTCCACGCCTCCGAGGCCTTCGAGGAGGCGAGCAAGCATTTCCCCGATCTCGGCATCGAGGTCAGCGGCGTGAAGCTCGATCTCAGGAAGATGATGGCCTTCAAGGCCGAGGGCGTGGCCGGGAACACCAAGGGCGTCGAGTTCCTGCTGAAGAAGAACAAGGTCGACACCTTCCACGGCACCGGCCGGATCGCCGGCGCCGGCCGGGTCGAGGTGGTGTCCGAGGATGGCGGCAACCAGATGCTCGAGACCAAGAGCATCGTCATCGCTACCGGCTCGGACGTGACGCGGCTGCCGGGCGTGACCATCGACGAGAAGGTCGTGGTCTCTTCCACGGGCGCCCTGGAGCTGGACCGGGTGCCGAAGAAGCTTCTGGTGATCGGCGCCGGGGTGATCGGGCTGGAGCTGGGCTCGGTCTGGCGCCGGCTCGGCTCGGAGGTCACCGTGGTCGAGTATCTCGACCGGGTGCTGCCGGGCATGGACGGCGAGGTCGGCAAGCAGTTCCAGCGGATCCTGACCAAGCAGGGCATCGACTTTCGGCTCTCCACCAAGGTGACCGGCGTCGAGGTCGGCAAGAAGGGCGTGGGCGTCACCGTCGAGCCGGCCGCGGGCGGCACGGCCGAGACGCTGCAGGCGGACGTGGTCCTCGTGGCGATCGGCCGGGTGCCCTACACCGGGGGTCTCGGCCTCGAAACGGTCGGCGTCCAGCGGGACGAGAAGGGCCGGATCCTCACGGATGCCCATTACGCCACCAACGTCACCGGCATCTACGCCATCGGCGACGTGATCGCCGGACCGATGCTCGCCCACAAGGCTGAGGACGAGGGGGTCGCCATCGCGGAAATGCTGGCCGGCCAGTCCGGCCACGTCAATTACGGGGTGATTCCCAACGTGGTCTACACGTTCCCGGAGGTGGCCTCGGTGGGCAAGACCGAGGAGGAGCTGAAGAAGGACGGCATCGCCTACAACGCCGGCAAATTCCCGTTCACGGCCAACGGCCGCGCCAAGGCGAACGGCACGACGGAGGGCTTCGTGAAGGTACTGGCCGACGCCCAGACCGACCGGGTGCTCGGGGTCCACATCGTCGGGGCGGATGCCGGCAACCTGATCGCCGAGGTCGCGGTGGCGATGGAGTTCGGCGCCTCCTCGGAGGATATCGCCCGGACCTGCCACGCGCACCCGACGCTCACCGAGGCGGTGAAGGAAGCCGCGCTCGCGGTGAACAAGCGCGCGATCCACGTCTGAGCGGGCGTTCGTCACCCGGGATTCCCCGGGAACGGGCGACGGCCAGATCGGTCGAGACCGGGCTCGCGCTCCCCCCTCCCTTGCGGGGAGGGGAGGCAAGCGGCGCTTGGTGCTTGGCTCATCCACCGACACTGCGCGAACGCGGTCCGCGCACGGGTGAATACTGCCCCGCCCCGTCCTGCTGTGTCGGCCCGTTCAGGCGATCTTGCGCCGGGGATTCGGCAGATCCGCGATCCGCAGCAATGCGCTCGGCGCAGGCGGCGCGGTCAGGGCGTTGAGGAGATACGGCCGGCGCAGGCCGAGGGCGTTGTGCAGGGCGAGGTCGATGTCGCGGGCGTAGAACGGCATCCGCAGCACGGCATCGACGCCGAAGTAGCGGCCGGCCTGCGCGACCGATTCCGGCTCGGAGGTGGTCAGCAGGGTGATCCGCGTCGCGAGACCGAGCGGCTGGATCTGGCAGGCGAGTTCGAGCCCGTCGATGCCGGCTAGCTTCACGTCGATGAAGGCGAAATCGTAGGCCGCGAGCTTCAGCTGCTTGAGGGCATGGCGGCCGTCATCCGTCTCGTCGAGGGTGATGGCGAACCCGCTCCGGGCGACCACGCGGCTGATGGCCGAGCGCCCGGCCGGCGTCGAGCAGGCGAGCAGCGCCCGCGTCGGCGTACGGCGGCGGGCATCCGCGTGAAGCAGCTGCTCGATATGGCTCGGGTCCAGGGGCGTCTTCAGGACCTCGTAGGCGCCGAGACTCGTGGCGATCTCCTGCCATTGCGCCAGCACGCGATTCGCGACCAGCACCAGGCAGGGCGGCTCCGCGCCCGCCCGCCGCGCCACAGCGACCGCCTCGGGTCCGCTCAGATCCTCCAACTCGAGGCCGACGAAGGCGAGGGTCGGGCGGTGCCGGAGCAGGATGTCGCAGAGTGCCTGCCCCGAGGTCGCCTCGTCGATCACGGCGGCGGGATCGAAGCGGCGCACGACGTTGCAGAGTGCCGCACGGCGACCCGCGTCACAATCCGCGATCACGACCCGTGCGGGCGTCAGCCCCCCCTCAAGCTCCATGACGTCCGTCCAAGCCATCCCAGTCCGTATCCGTCAGAGTGGCTGCAGATGGTGACAAAGCTCTTAAAGAAATCGACTGTTCACTCGTTCGAACGGATAAGCTGTCAATTCAGACCAAAATCGGCTCGGAATTCCTTGCCTATAATAATCTATGTGAGCGGCCGGCCCTCGGATGAGCCGCCGCGTAGGCACTCATCAGCCGGGCCGCGTCGACCTGGGTGTAGAGCTGCGTGGTCGAGAGGGAGGCGTGACCGAGGAGTTCCTGAATGGCGCGCAGCTCCCCTTTGCGGGCGAGGAGATGCGTGGCGAAGGAGTGCCGCAGGGCGTGCGGCGTCGCGCTGTCGGGCAGGCCGAGGGCGCCCCGGGCGCGGGCGACGGCATATTGGATGATCCGCGGCGACAGCGGGCCGCCCCGGGCGCCGACGAACAGCGGCCCGTCCGGCGCCAGGGGCAGCGGGCAGGCGGCGAGATAATCGGCCACGGCCTGCGCGACCACGGGCAGGATCGGTATCATGCGCTCCTTGCCGCCCTTGCCGAGCACGGTGACCTGATCGGTGCCCGGCAGCGGCGCGTCCCGACGCGTGAGGCCGAGGGCCTCGGAGATACGCAGACCCGCACCGTAGAGGAGCGCCAGCACGGCGGCATCCCGCGCCAGAACCCAGGGCTCGCGCTCCTCACCGGCACGGATCTCCGTCCCGGTGAGCGCCACCGCGGCGGCGACCGGCAGGGGACGCGGCAGCCGGCGCGGCACCTTGGGCGAACGCACGCCGCCCAGCGCCGAGACCGTGCCGTACCCCTCGCGTTCGAGGTAGCGCCCGAAGGACCGCAGGCCGGCGAGCATCCGCATCAACGAGCGCCCCGAGACCGCGTCGGCCCGGCGCGCGGCCATGAAGGCGCGGAGGTCGCGCACCTTCAGGGCCAGGAGCATCGGGATCGTCGGCGTACCCTGGCGCGTCGCGAGGTGGCGGAGGAATTGGCGCAGGTCGCGCTCATAGGCCTCGACGGTATTGGGCGACATCCGCCGCTCGCGCGCCAGCCCGTCGATCCAGGCCAGAACGACGGCGCGCAGGCGCGCATCGCCCGGGATCAGCAGGAGGTCGTCGGTGGTGGCATCGGCGCTCATGGGTCCAATCGACCGGTTCCCCCTTGCCGGACGCTTAACGCGCGCCGCGATCCACGCCCGACGTCACGGCGCTCGCCGCGCCCCGAGCCCTGTGCCAAGCCCCGATCATGACGTTCCTCACCTATGCCGGCGCCGCCCTCGCGGAAATCGCCGGATGCTTCGCGTTCTGGTCCTGGCTCCGGCTCGGACGGTCCGCCTGGTGGGCGCTGCCGGGCCTGGCCGCGCTCGCGGCCTTCGCCGTCCTGCTGACCCGGGTGGACAGCCCGGCGGCGGGGCGCGCCTTCGCGGCCTATGGCGGGGTCTACGTGGCCGCCTCGGTCCTGTGGCTGTGGCTGGCGGAGGGCCAGCGCCCGGATCGATGGGACCTCGCGGGCGGTGCACTCTGCCTCGCCGGGACGGCGATCATCCTGCTGGGCCGCCGGTGATCGGTCGGGTTCAGCGGCCCATCCCGTAGAACTCGGCGTTCGGGCGCAGATCCGCCACGCTGGCGATCCGGTTCGACAGGGCGAACAGGGCGGTGATCGCCGCGATGTCCCAGATGTCGCCCTGGCTGAACCCGTGCCCGGCGAGCGCGGCATGGTCCTGCGCCTCGACGGTCTGCGCCGCCGTCGCGACCTTGATGGCGAAGTCGAGCATCGCCCGCTGCCGCGGCGTGATCTCGGCCTTGGCATAGTTGATCGCGATCTGGTCGGCGATCCGCGCGTCCTTGGCCCGGACCCGCAGGATCGCCCCGTGGGCCACGACGCAGTAGAGGCAATCGTTGGCCGCGCTGGTGGCCACCACGATCATCTCGCGCTCGGCCTTGGTGAGGCCGCCGGGCCGGTCCATCAGCGCGTCGTGATAGGCCATGAAGGCGCGGAACTCGTCCGGACGATGGGCGAGCGCCAGGAAGACGTTGGGCACGAAGCCCGCCTTCTCCTGCACGAGGGCGATCCGGGCGCGCAGATCCTCCGGCATGTCGGAGAGATTCGGCAACGGAAAGCGGCTGATCGGCGTGTCCGCAGGCATCGATCGTCCCTTGGTGAAACCAGGCGTTCACGATACGTACGGCAGCCTCGGGCCGTTCGTCGAGCCGTGGAGCCCATGATCAGCCCTGTAAACAGCTCCGTCCGTATCCTCGGCATCGATCCCGGCCTCCGGCGCACGGGCTGGGGCGTCATCACCGCGCAGGGCACCAAGCTCACCTACGGCGATTGCGGCGTCGTCACGTCGGACGGCGACCTGCCGCTGGCCCTGCGGTTGCGCGAACTGTTCGAGGGGGTCGGGCGCGTGGTCGAGGCGGTGCGGCCCGACGAGGTCGCCGTGGAGGAGACCTTCGTCAACAAGGACGCGCAGGCGACGCTCAAGCTCGGTCATGCCCGGGCCGTGTCGCTCCTGGTGCCGGCGCTCGCCGGGCTACCGGTGTTCGAATACGCCGCCAACCTGATCAAGAAGACCGTGGCGGGCTCCGGCCACGCCGAGAAGGTCCAGATCCAGGCGATGGTGCGCTTCCTGCTGCCCAAGGCCGAGTTCCGCGTCGCCGACGCCGCCGACGCGCTGGCCATCGCGATCACCCATGCCAGTCACCGGGACGCGCACGCGCTCCGCAGGGCGCATCTGCCCGCGGGCAAGCGCCGGAGCCTGACAGGCCAGGCGGCCGCGGGGCAGGGGCTCGAAGGGAAGGGTTTCTCCGCCGCCGCAGCCGCGCGCATCGAGGCGGCGCTGGCGAAACAGGGCTGACGGGATCGGGATATCTTGGTGGGGGAAGTAGGACTCGAACCTACGAAGCTTACGCAGCGGATTTACAGTCCGCCCCCTTTGCCGCTCGGGACATTCCCCCAAGGCGGGTTTCTCGCCCGCGGCGCCCTTATGGTGAGGGGCTCGCCGGGTGTCAACGCTTGTCGTGCGCCGATCCGCCGAACCCGGTGCATCCGGCCGCCCGGCGCGAAGGAAACGCGAACGTTCCGCGACCGGAGGGATTCACAAAGGAATCGGGATCGGCCACGGTGCGCGGATGTCGCCCTGCTTCGCCGGCCATTGACCCGCCCCGCCCCGTCCCTGCGGTCCCACCAGCGCACGCTGATGGCCCTGGTCGACGCCATGGCGCGCGGCGAGGCGGCCCATATCCAAAAAATCCTCGCGGCGGTGACGCCCGGCGGCGGCAAGTCGCTGCTGCCGGTGATCGCCGCGCAGAGCCTGATCGCGGCCGGCCTGGTCGAGCGCGTCGTCTGGGTGGTCCCGCGGGATTCCCTGCGCCTGCAGGCCGAGGAGGCCTTCGCCGATCCGCTCTGGCGCAGCGTCTTCGGACACGCCCTCAGCGTGCGCGCGGCCGATAACGAGCGCGACCCGGCCCGCGGGCTCTCGGGCTACATCACCACCTATCAGGCGGTCGCCGCCGCGCCGGCGCTGCATCTCGCGGAAGCCAAGGCGCACCGCACCCTCCTGGTGATCGACGAGGTCCACCACCTACCGGTGCCCGGCCGACCGGGCGCGGAGGCGGCCGACGCGGAGGATGCGGAGGCGGGGGCCTGGTCCCGGGCGATGCTGCCGGTGATGGAGGCGGCCGCGATCAGTCTCTATCTGTCCGGGACATTGGAGCGGGCGGACGGGCGCCGGATCCTGGGGCTGCCCTATCACCCCGCCGCGCCGGGCCGCGGGCCCGAACTCAACCTGGAAGCGCCCGGGCTCGCGGTGGTCGGCTATTCCCGGACGCAGGCGCTGAGCGAGCGGGCGGTGCTGCCGGTCACCTTCGGGGCCATCGACGGCGAGGCGAGCTGGCTCGAGGGCGGCCGGATCTCCGGCGACGCGCCCCGAGTCGGGCCGCACCGGCTGGGCGCCGGATCGGTGCGGGTGACCACGCGGCCGGCCCTGTTCACGGCCCTGCGGACCGGTTTTGCCCGGGATCTCCTGAGCGAGGCGTTCTTCGCCACCAAACGCCTCCGGGCCCGCCGCCGGGCCGAGCACCGCCTCGCGCCGGGCGAGCCGGCGCGGGGCCTCGGCAAGCTCCTCGTGGTCGCGCCGGATCAGGCGAGCGCGCGCGCCTATCTGACGACCCTGCGCGGCTGGATGCCGGCGGGGCAGGGTGAGCGCGACGTCCGGCTGGCCACCTCCGGCCAGGGCGACGCCCACGCGGCCCTGGCGGCGTTCCGGCTGACCCCCGAACCCGCCGTGCTGGTGACGGTGGCGATGGCCTACGAAGGGCTCGACGCCCCCGAGGTCGCGGTGGTGGCGGCGCTCACCCATATCCGCTCGCGGCCCTGGCTCGAACAGATGCTGGCGCGGGCGACCCGGGTCGATCCGCATGCCGGCGCCTACGACACCCAGCAGGCCCTGATCTTCCACCCGGACGACCCGCTCTTCGCCCGTTTCCGCCTGGAGCTCGAGACCGAGCAGGGCAGCGCCGCCCGGCCCCGACGCGAGCGCCCGGCGAGCGCCCTGGTCCCGGAACGGACCCCCTGGCGCGACGAGGATCCGGGCGGAATCACCCCCCTGGAGAGCAACGCCATCGGGCTCCGCTACGCCCTGCTGCGCCCGCGCCTCGTCGAGGCTGTCCCGACGGCGCCCGCCCCCGAACTGCCCTCGATCACCGAGCGCACCCTGCGGCAGAGGCTCGCCGCCGCGGTAGCCGCGCAGGCGGTGGAGGACGAGGCGTCCCTGCGGGTGCCCCGCGGCGGCAATCTCGCGCATCGCTACAACGCCGTGCTAAAACGCGTGCTCGGCAAGGGCCGCGCGACCATGACCCTGCCCGAACTGGAGGCAGCGCTGAGCTGGCTTGAACGCAACCGCCTGTCGGACCATCTCGACCGTCTCGACGGCGATGCCCGCTACGCGTGGTCCGCCCGCCAGCGCCGGGGCCCCTGGCCGCCGGCACGCGCCGCCGGCCGATAGGGCGCTCGCCGCCGAGGTGGGCACCGGGCCGGTGTGAGCCCGCGCGGCGGATCAGGGGCTTGGAGCCGCCGCAGGAGGCGAGGAGAATGCCGTGACCGAGAGCCTGCCCGCCGCCTTCTCGGCGACCCTGATCGACGCCGCGCCCCCGGCGTCTTGGCCGGCCCCGTTGGCCGCGCTCTGGTGGCTGGCCCGGGATCCGTCCGGATCGGGTTCGACGGCCTGGGAGCGGGCACACGCCCTGGTGCAGGAGGCGCCGGGTCGTGATGCGGCCTGGGTTCACGCCCATCTCCACCGGATCGAGGGCGACGCGGAGAATGCCCGCTACTGGTACGGCCGCGCAGGCCGACCGGAATCGCGCCGGACCTGGGCGGAGGAACGGGCCGCCATGGCCACTGCGCTGTTCGACCCGGCCTGATCCGCCACGTCGCGAGGGATCGAAATCCGGTCCGACGCCGTTCCTGCCGGGCGTCGAACGCACACCCGCATCTTATAGGCGAGTCGGATTTTCTTTGATCTACTACAGGTTTAATCTTGTTCGATTGATCCCGCGGCCTGAACGCTCCGGGCGTTCATCAGCTCGACCTCCCTCGTCTCACAACGTCAGATCAAATTTTTCTTCGACAGAACACGCCCGCGCGATCGAACGCCCGTCATTCGGCCAATCCTGAATAACTACGTTCTTTTTTCGCTGGCATAGCGGCGAAAACTGACTATGGGTACGCACATCGATTCCGAAATCAGGGGAACACGCTGGTCGCCGTGATGAGCTTGGCTTGTTTGATCTGCGGCGTGTGTCTCGCCGCCGTCTCGTTGCGCGTTCCCGCCCGCTCCGCCACGTTGGAGCGCTGGAGCGGCGTCTGTCTCGTGCTCGGTCTCGGCCTGCTCGGCGTCGCGCTGCACGGCGCCCGCGGTTAGGATGCGTCGCCGGGGCCGATTCTCGGAACGCCCCGCGCCACCGCCAGTTTAACGCCCGCCCGACGCCTCAGTCGGGCTGTGATCATCGGAGCGGACTCATGAGCCTCCTCGGCAGCATCGTCGGCAAAATCCTCCACCCCTTCGGCGGCGGGAGCGCGGATGCGGCACCCGCACCCACGGCGGGTTCGGGCGGATCGGCCGGCTCGAGCAATCCGTCCACACCCTCGACGGCGGGCGCTCCCGGCGGCGGCGAGCCGGTCGACGTGGCGGCGGTCCTCACCGGCCTCGCGGAGAAGAACTCGCAGACGCTCGACTGGCGCCACTCCATCGTCGACCTGATGAAGCTGCTCGACCTCGATTCAGGCCTTGCCTCGCGCAAGCAGCTCGCCGACGAGTTGCACTACACCGGCGACAAGGACGATTCGGCCGCGATGAACATCTGGCTGCACAAGCAGGTCATGCAGAAGCTTGCCGAGAACGGCGGCAAGGTTCCGGACGACCTCAAGCACTAGGACTGGCCCGCGACCGTCGAACGCAAGCCCCGGCACGGCGCGCTGCCGGGGCTCCCACCGCCTGTGGACCCGTTCTGTATCCCGGCCTCTGCCTTGTCCTGAGGCGTCCGAGGCAGCGGGTCTCGAAGAAGCTCTCCAGAGTCCGGGGCGATCCCTCGATCCCTCCTTCGAGGCCTCCGCTACGTTGCGGAATCTCAGGATGAGCAGTCAGACCGGATCCCTCATCCCCCGACGTCCCCGCTCAGCGTCCCGTGCGAACCCGCGTCCAGAGTCGCGTGACGAAACGCTGCGTGCGGTCGTCCCAGGCGGTGTTGATCGACAGGCGCTGCATCGTCGCCTCGTCCGGGTAGATACCGGGATTGTTCAGGATCTCGGGCTTCACGAAGCGCTTCGCCGCGAGGTTGCCGCTGGCATAGGCCACGAAGTTGGTGTTGGCCGCAGCCACCTCCGGCCGCATCATGTAGTCGATGAAGGCGAGCGCCTCGGCCGGGTGGGCGGCGTCCTTCGGGATCGCGAAGGTGTCGAACCACATCAGCGCCCCCTCCTTGGGCACCACGTAGGCGATCTCGATCCCGTTCTTGGCCTCCTCCGCCCGGCGCTTGGCCTGCATCACGTCGCCCGAGTAGCCGACCGCCACGCAGATGTCGCCGTTGGCCAGGGCCTGGATATACTCGGAGGAGTGGAACTTCCGCACGGTGCCGCGCACCTTGTAGAGGGCATCCGTCACCAGGGTCAGGTCGTCCCAGCGCTTGGAATCGGCCTTGGCCCCGAAGGCCGGGAGCATGCTCGGGATCAGGTCCTCGGGGGAATCGAGCATCATGATCCCGCATTCCTTGAGCCTGTTGGCGGAGGCGGGATTGAGGACGAGGCTCCAGGAGTTCAGCGCCGCGCCGGCGCCCAGGCGCTCCCGCAGGGCGGCGACGTTGTAGCCGATGCCCGTGGTGCCCCACATGTAATCGACCGCGTAAGCGTTGCCCGGGTCGTAGACCGCGAGGCGGCTGCTGACCTCCGGCCAGAGGTTGCCGAGGTTCTTGAGCTTGGTCTTGTCGAGGAGCAGGAAGGCGCCGGCCCGGATCAGCCGTTGCAGGTACGGCCCGGACGGCACGACGATGTCGTAGCCGGACCGCCCCGCCAGCAGCTTGGTCTCCAGGATCTCGTTGTTGTCGTAGGTGTCGTAGACGACCTTGATGCCGGTCTCGCGGGTGAAGGCGTCGAGCACCGTCGGGTCGATATAGTCGGACCAGTTGTAGATGTTGAGGACCCGCTCCTCCGCGGCCGGAGCCGCGGCGCCGAGGGCAGCCAACAGGGCGGCCGCGACGGCCGCCAGAACAGTGCGGCGGGGGCCGGTCACCGGCTCCTCGCGGCCACGACCACGATCTCGACGAGGTATTCGGGTCCGGCGAGCTTCGCCTCGACCGTGGCGCGGGCGGGGGGATTCTCCGGCGAGACCCAGGCGTCCCAAGCGGCGTTCATCTCCGCGAAGGTCGCCATGTCGGCGAGGTAGACGGTGGCCGAGAGGATGCGCGCCTTATCGCTCCCGGCCACGGCCAGCAGCCGGTCGATCTCCACCAGGATCTGCTGGGTCTGGATCGTCACGCCGGTGCCGACCGTATCGGCGGCCACCTGCCCGGCGAGGTAGACCATGTCGCCGAAGGCAACGGCCTGCGACATCCGCTTGCCCGGCTCGATCCGCTGAACATCCATACCCGTCTCCACTACCTCGGAACAGGCGTATCTGCCGCGGCCCCGGGGCGGCCGTAAAGGGCGGCGCGTCCGCGCGCCGCGGGAACGGGCGGAAATTCGACGTCCCGTCACCGGGTGCGGGCAACCGTCGCGGGCCGCGGCGCGTTCTGCCGGCATCGTCAATCACGCACTGGGGTTTGTCATGGGTATCCTCTGGACCATCGTCATCGGCTTCCTGGCCGGCATCATCGCCAAGTTCGTCATGCCGGGGCCGAATGAGCCGTCGGGCTTCATCCTGACCACGATCCTCGGCATCGTCGGCGCCTTCGTGGCGACCTTCATCGGCCAGGCGGTCGGCTGGTACGGCCCCAATCAGGGCGCGGGCTTCATCGGGGCCATCGTGGGCGCCGTGGTGGTGCTGTTCATCTACGGCCTGATCGCGAGCCGGCGCAGCACCACGATCTAAGCGTTCCGGGACGCATGAAACGAGAGGGGCGCCCCGCGGGGCGCCCCTTTTTTGTCGCTCGGAGGCCAGCGGCCGCTCAGAGATGCTCGGAGGCGGCCTTCACGGCGCAATGGCCGGTCGCCCCGCGCACCGCGAGGCCGACACCGACGACCAGGGCCAGCAGGCTCAGAAACTTGTTGGGCCGCGGCTGCGCGGCTGCGGCGGCGATCCCGAGGCCTAGGGCCACCGAGACGGCGCGTTCCGTTGTCGACAGGTTCGGCTGTCCACTTAAGATATCGTGCATCATGTCGTTGGCCATGGAAAAATCCCTGCGTTGAGGTCGCCGGGCGAACGCGGAGGGGCCGGTCGCGTTCCCGCCGCCATCCGAACGGATTGCCGCCCACGGCAGGGGTACCGCCGGGCCGACATTCCCTCCGTGGCGGCGGATCGCCCGGAGGCGGGGACATGACGGCGGCATCGCGCCGCGGTTACGGGCCGAAGCGTCTGGGCGACAGAACCCTGCTCCCCCGGCGCGGCAGCGACGGGCTCCCGGTTCAGCGCGGTGTCGGCGCGGCCCAAAGAAAAAGGCGCGGCCCCGGAAGACCGCGCCCGTCATTGACGTCCCGCACCGGCCGGGGCCGGTTCGGGGCGCGGCTTACTCGCCCGCCTCGCGGCGGCGCTCGCCGCGGTGACGGCCGCCCTCGCGGGGCTCGCGCGGCTCGTCGCCGCGCTCGGGCCGGTCGGCGTCGCGCTGGGCCTTCACCTTCTCGGTGATGTCCTCGCCGGTCTGCTGGTCGACGACCTTCATGGACAGGCGGATCTTGCCGCGGTCGTCCTGGCCGAGGAACTTCACCTTGACCTTGTCGCCTTCCTTGACGACGTCCTGCACCTTGGCGACCCGGTTCGCGGCGAGTTCCGAGATGTGGACCAGGCCGTCCTTGGCGCCGAAGAAGTTCACGAAGGCGCCGAACTCCATGCACTTCACGATCGTGCCGTCGTAGATCACGCCGATCTCCGGCTCCGCCACGATCGAGCGGATCCAGTTGTAGGCCGCCTTGATCGCCTTGCCGTCGGCGGAGGCGATCTTGACGATGCCGGTATCCTCGATGTTGATCTTGGCGCCGGTCTTCTCGACGATCTCGCGGATCACCTTGCCGCCGGTGCCGATCACGTCGCGGATCTTGTCGGTCGGGATCTGCATCGTCTCGATGCGCGGCGCGTACTCGCCGAGTTCCGGACGGGCGGCCGTCAGGGCCTTGGCCATCTCGGCGAGGATGTGGGCACGCCCGTCCTTCGCCTGGTCGAGGGCGACCCGCATGATCTCCTCGGTGATGCCGGCGATCTTGATGTCCATCTGGAGCGAGGTCACGCCCTCGTCCGTGCCGGCCACCTTGAAGTCCATGTCGCCGAGGTGATCCTCGTCGCCGAGGATGTCGGACAGGACCGCGAAGCGCTCACCCTCGAGGATGAGGCCCATGGCGATGCCCGCCACCGGACGGCGCAGGGGCACGCCGGCATCCATCAGCGACAGCGAGCCGCCGCAGACCGAGGCCATCGAGGACGAGCCGTTGGACTCCGTGATCTCCGACACCACGCGGATCGTGTAGGGGAACTCGTGGGCCGGCGGCAGCACCGGGCGGATCGCCCGCCAGGCGAGCTTGCCGTGGCCGATCTCGCGACGGCCCGGGGAGCCCATCCGGCCGGTCTCGCCGACGCTATAGGGAGGGAAGTTGTAGTGGAGCAGGAAGCGCTCCTTGTAGGTGCCTTCCAGCGCGTCGATGAACTGCTCGTCCTCGCCGGTGCCGAGCGTCGCCACCACGAGCGCCTGGGTCTCGCCGCGGGTGAACAGCGCCGAGCCGTGGGCGCGGGGCAGCACGCCGACCTCGGAGAGGATCGGGCGGACCGTCTTCACGTCGCGGCCGTCGATGCGGGCGCCGCTGTCCAGGATGTTCCAGCGGACCACCTTCGACTGGGCCTCCTTGAAGGCAGCCTTGACCTTCTCGGCCGGGAATTTTTCCGCGCCCTCCGGGCAGAGGGCGGCCATCACCTTCGCCTTCACGGCGTCGACGGCGGCGTAGCGCTCCTGCTTGACGGTCTTGGTGTAGGCGGCGCGGAGTTCGGCCTCGCAGACCTCCAGCACCGCCGTCTCGACGTCGGCGTTCTCGGGGGCCCTGAAGTCGCGCGGCTCCTTGGCGGCCTTCTCGGCCAGGCGGACGATCGCCTCGATCACCGGCTGGAAGTGCTTGTGGCCGAACATCACGGCGCCGAGCATCACGTCCTCGGAGAGCTCCTTAGCCTCCGACTCGACCATCAGCACCGCGTCCTGCGTGCCGGCGACCACGAGGTCGAGGGCCGATTCCTCCTTGGTCTCGGTGACCGACGGGTTCAGCCGGTAGCTGCCGTTGATGTAGCCGACCCGGGCGCCGCCGATCGGGCCCATGAACGGGACGCCCGACAGGGTCAGCGCCGCGGAGGCCGCGACCATCGCGACGATGTCCGGATCGTTCTCGAGGTCGTGGGTCAGGACGGTGACGACGACCTGGGTGTCGTTGCGCCAGCCCTGGACGAAGAGCGGACGGATCGGGCGGTCGATCAGGCGGGAGACCAGGGTCTCCTTCTCGGAGGGCCGGCCCTCGCGCTTGAAGTAGCCGCCGGGAATGCGGCCGGCCGCGTAGGCGCGCTCCTGGTAGTTCACGGTGAGCGGCATGAAGTCGATGCCGGCCTTCGGCTCCTTCGTGGCGACCACGGTGGCGAGCACCGAGGTGTCGCCGTAGGTGGCGACCACGGCGCCGTCGGCCTGACGGGCGACCTTGCCGGTCTCCAGCACGAGCTTGCGGTCACCCCACATCAGCTCTTCGCGTTGAACGTCGAACATTCTTGATCTCTTCCTTGCCTGCGGCGGGCCCAAGCCCGGCGCCGCCCGGGGGCAAGACGGCGAGACACTTCCACGGCGAAGTGTCTCGCGATCCTGCCCCGATGCCGGCGCCTCGAAGCGGCCCGCTTGTGGGGCGGCCGGACCCATTCCGGCAGCCCCCGATGGTGAAACGCGGCCCCGGGCCGGGCCCGGAACCGCGCGAAACGTGCCTTAGCGGCGGATGCCGAGACGCTCGATGAGGGCGCGGTAGCGGGCCTCGTCCTTGCGCTTGACGTAGTCGAGCAGCGAGCGGCGCTGCGAGACCATCTTCAGGAGGCCGCGCCGGGAATGGTTGTCCTTGGCGTGGGTCTTGAAGTGGCCGGTGAGGTTGGCGATCCGCTCGGTGAGGATCGCCACCTGGACCTCGGGGGACCCGGTGTCCTTGGCGTCCTTGCGGTGTTCCTTGATGAGCGCGGTCTTGCGCTCTGCCGTGATCGACATCGCATGCCTTTCGGGTTGTGCTGGTCGGATGCGGCGCCCCAAACGGGCGCGCGCGGGCTCGGCGTTCGGCCGGTGCCGGGATGTCGTCCAGCACGGTCACAGCGCCAAGCGGCTCAAGCCCCGCCCGGTCACCCGGGTCGAAGCTGCCGGATCCATACACGAAACTGCCAGTTATGCCAGCCCCGGGCCCGATCGCGGGTCCTTGAGGAAACGGTTAACGCCCCGGTGCTAAGCGGGAGCCCGCACGAAACGCGGCCCGGCAATGAACGGCACCCTCTCGGATGCGTGCGGTGTCCTGCTCGCGACGCTGCTCGGCGTTCCCCTCGTCGTCCTGCCGGGCTACGCGCTCGGCGCGATCACCGGCATCCTCGGCTTCCGCACGCTCGCGACCGGCGACCGGCTCCTCTGCGCGGCGCTCCTCGGCATCGGGCTCCTGCCCGCCCTCGACGGGCTGCTGATCCAGGCGGCCGACGTGCCGGTGGCAGCCCTGGCGAACGCGGCACTCGGGCTCGCCGCCCTGAGACCGGCCCTCCGGGACCTGCGCGGTCCGGTCGACCGGGGGGCCCTGGCCCTCGCCGCGCTCTGGCTCGGGATCGTGGCCTATGCGCTGATCGACATCGACACCGGCGTCGCCCTCTACCAGCCGATCACGGTCATCGACCTCGTCAAGCACGCCGCCCTGACCCGGGGGATCGTCGAGCACGGCCTGCCGCCGGTGGATCCGTTCTTCGCCCGCCCGGAGCGGGCCGGCTACTATTACGGGTTCTACACGCTGACCGCCCTGGTGGACTGGGCCGGGGGCCGCCTCGTCGACGGGCGCACCGCCTTCGCGGGACTCGCCTTCTGGACCGGCATCGCGCTCCTCGGCCTGCTGGACCGGCTCCTCGCCGCCACTGGGCTCGTCGGGGACATCCCGCCCCGGCTCCTACGCCGGGCCGTGCTCGTGCTCCTGCCGGCGGGCGGCCTCAACATCCTGCTGGTCGCCTTCAACCGGGCGACCTCGGGATACTGGATCCCCATCCCGGAATGGCTGAACGAGCAGGTCGTGAACTGGCCGACCTCCCTGGTCTGGGTGCCGCATCACGTCGCCGCCGCCCTGGCGGGATGGCTCGGCCTCCTGGCGCTCGCCGAGATCGCCGACCGGGCGGAGTCGGATCGGCGCGCGCAGAGTGCCGGCATCGTCACGGCGGGGACGGCCTTCGCGGCCTGCGCGGCGCTGTCGGTCTGGGTCTGCCTGGGCACGGTGGCGGCGGCCGGGATCTGGCTGGGGCTGCTCGCCGTCGAGCACCGCTGGCGCGCCGCGGCCCGGCTCGCGGCGGCCGGGCTGCTCGGCGCGGTCCTGGCCGCGCCCTACCTTCTCGGCCTCCTGGCCAACCGGGCCGATACCGGCGGCACGATCCAGTTCGCGGTCCGGCGCTTCGGCCCCGTGGAGCCGCTTTTCGACGAACCGACCCTTGCCCTGCTCCGGCCGATCCTGCTGCCGGTCAACTACTACGTCGCGCTGGGGGTCTTCGCGGGGGGCGCGCTCCTGTTCTGGCGGATCGTCCCGCGGCGCGAGGCCCATGCCCGCGAGGCGGGCCGGCTGCTGACGATCGGCGCGGTGTCGAGCCTGCTGCTCGGTGGATTCCTGCGCTCGGCGATCCTCTACAACGACCTCGGCGCCCGGGTGGTCCTGCTCGCGCAGGTAGCGGCGCTGGGCTGGACCGTCGTGGCCCTGACCCGGACCCGCGACGGCACCCGGCTCAGACTCGCGGGATCGCTCGGCGCGCTCCTGCTCCTCGGCTACGCCACGACGCTCTACGGCTTTGCCGGGATGCGCGCCTATCCGGCCGCCGGCCATCCCAGATTCGCCTTCCTCAACGGCCGCCCCGACATCGACCGGGCCCTGCGCGCGGCCTATGCCTGGGCCGGCACGCACCTGCCCCGGGACCTGGTCCTGCAGGCCTCGCCGATCCCGGCGCGGGTGTTCCCTTTCGGCCTCTACGGCGGCCAGCCGGTGGCGGTGGCCGACCGCGAGGCGCGCCTGTTCGGCGCGGCCCCCGGGGCGGTCGCGGCGCGGCTCGCTACGGTCTCCCCGATCTTCGGCGCGACCCTGACCGGCGCGGAGGTGCGCCGCCGGGCCGCCGAGGCCGGCATCGGCGCGCTGGTGGTCACCGCGGCGGACGCCGCCTGGAACGCGCCGGACTCCTGGATCCGGCGCACACGAGCCGCCTATGCGGCGCCCCTCGTGCGGATCCTGCGCGTCGAGGACCTCGATGATTGAGGCTCCCACGCGCGCCGGCCGGATCCTGCGCTGGCTCGGCGCCCAGGCGCTGCTGCACGCGGGCGCGCTCGCCCTCGGCTTCGGCGGCTTCGTGCTGCTGTTCCAGACCGAGCTCTGCGCCGGCATGACGATCCTGTTCTACCGGGGCCTCGTCCTGCTGCTCGCGGCCTTCCTGATCACCCTCGCGGCGACGGCGTCCCTCGCCGGTCTCGGCCGGGGCTGGGGCCTGCGCCGCCGCGACGCGCTCGGGGCCTGCGCGCTGTCGCTGTCCCTGAACCTGAGCGTCCTCGTGGTCCTCCCGGTCACGGTCGACCGCTCGATCAGCGTGTTCCTGCTCGGACAGATGGCGGCCCATCCCGACGAGAGCTTCGATGCGGAGCGGGCCCGGACGCTGTTCGAGGCGATCTATCTCGGGGAGTTCCGCCAGATGGAGCGGCGCTTGGCCGAGCAGACGGCCTCGGGCAACCTGGCGCCCACGGCGGACGGGTACGTCATCACCCCGCAGGGCCGCGCCTTCATCCGCCTCGCCGGCCTCGTCGCCCAGGCCTTCCGGACCGATACAAGGCTGGTCGAGCCGCTGCCGACGCCCGAACCCGCGCCCGCGCAGCGGTGGAGCCTGCGTCGGGACCGGCCGGAGTGACGGGCGCGACGGCGGGGTCCGGTTCGACCGGCCGCGGGGCGTGCATCTTGCTCCGGCGCGCAGCAGGGTCGATCAGGGGGCGATCAACGTGGATACGCGCACGATGGCGGAACCGGCCGTGACGGGGCAGGGCAGCGACGCGTCCGGAGCGGACCGGACGCTGGCCCGGACTCTCACCGCGCCGGGGCTCGTCGCGATCGGCCTCGGCGCCACGATCGGCGCGGGCATCTTCGTGCTGACCGGGACGGCGGCGGCGCAATATGCCGGCCCCGCGCTGAGCCTGTCCTTCGTGATCGGCGGGATCGCCTGCGGCTTCGTCGGCCTGTGCTACGCCGAGCTGGCGGCCATGATCCCGGAGGCGGGCTCCACCTACACCTACACCCGGGCGAGCCTGGGAGCGTTTCCCGCCTGGATCATCGGCTGGGACCTCGTGCTCGAATTCGCCGTGGCGGCCGCGACCGTGGCGGTCGGGTGGTCGGGCTACGCGCAGTCGCTCGCGGCGGATTTCGGCCTGCGGCTGCCGCCGTCCCTGGCCGGCGCCCCCGGCGACGGCGGCCTCGTCAACCTGCCGGCGGTCGCCATCGTCCTGCTGCTCACCGGCCTGCTGACGCGCGCCACCCGGGAGGCCTCCCGGGTGACCGGGCTGCTGGTGGGCTGCAAGGTGGCGATCATCCTGGCCTTCGTGGCCGTCGGCGCGGTCCATCTCCGGCCGGAACTCTGGCACCCCTTCGTGCCGGACAATGCCGGCGCCTTCGGCGCCTATGGCTGGAGCGGCGTGTTCCGCGGGGCCGCGGTGGTGTTCTTCGCCTTCGTGGGGTTCGAGACGGTGGCCACCGCCGCGGGCGAGTGCCGGGCGCCGCAGCGCGACGCGCCGGTGGGGCTGATCGGCTCGCTCCTGATCACCACTGTGCTGTACGTGGCGATGGCCGCCGTGCTCACCGGCCTCGTCCCCTACCGCGACCTGGACGTCGCCGATCCGGTGGCCAAGGCGGTCGACGCCATCGGGCTGTCCGCCTTCGCCACGGCGGTCAAGGTCGGTGCCCTGATCGGTCTGACCACCTCGGCGCTGACCGCCCTCTACGGGCAGGGCCGGATCTTCTTCGCCATGGCCCGGGACGGGTTCCTCCCGAAGATGTTCTGCCGGGTCCATCCGGTGACCCGGGCGCCGGTGGCCAGCCAGCTGGTGATCGGCCTGTTCACGGCCGCGGTGGCGGGACTCGTGCCGATCGACGTCCTGGGCGAGATCGTCAGCATCGGCACGCTCCTGGCGTTCTGCCTCGTCTGCGCCACGGTGCTGATCCTGCGCCGGACCGATCCGGACCGGCCGCGCCCGTTCCGCGTCCCGGCGGCGACGCTGACGGCCTGGCTCGGCATCCTGTCCTGCGTCGCGCTGATGGCCTCGCTGCCGGCCGAGACCTGGATCCGCCTGGCGATCTGGCTCGCGATCGGGCTCGCCGTCTATGCCGGCTACGGCCGGCACCACGTCCGGATCAACTGAGGAGATTGATGGTCGCCTGCGTCAACCCGTCGAGGATGCCCGAGGCGCTGAGGTTGGCCTCGTAGTTCCGGACCACCGTCTGCAGATCGGCCGTCTCCGTTGCGGCATTCACGTTGGGCAGGCGGATATAGCCCCGGCTGTCGGCGGCGGCGCTGGATGGGTCGTAGCGGGTACGGAACGCGCTGGTGTCGCGCACGACGCGGCCCACCGGATCGCGCGGGCTGTCGGCGACGACGGGCGTGAACACCGCGATCTTGCGGGCGTAGGGCACCCCGCCGGGCGTTTCGGCGGCCGAATCGGCGTTGGCGAGGTTCTCGGAGATCGTGCGGATCCGGCCGCTCTGCACCTGCCGGCCGGCGGCCAGCGCGTCGGAGGCCGAATGGAGGGCGCTGGTATCCGGCATGCGAGGGCCTGGTCGGGCGTCGGGGAAACCGTCACCGTTTCTTTGACGAACAGGCTTAACCGCCGGTTAAGCGCCTCCCGGAACGGCCGTCGCGACGTCGTGCACCGCGGCGGCCCTCACGGCGCCTTGCCGGAGAGGCTCAGCGCCTCCCGGAGATCCCGCCCGTCGGTCAGCCGCAGGTTCCGGCGGCGCAGGGCGGCCAGCATCGTGCGATCGGGGAACGGGCAATAGGGTAGAACTTCGGCGGTCCGGCCCTCCGGCAGGGCGCCGGTGCGGGCGACGGCGTCGAGCAGCCGGTCCAGCATCCCGCGCCCGTGGGCGTGGAGCGCCACGGCCGCCCTCGTGGCGGTGGTGCCGGGGGGCAGGGGCACCGCCTCCTGGTCGAGGATCGCCCCGGTATCGATGGCGGCGGCCAGGCGGTGGAGAGTCATGCCGAAGCTGCCCGGACCCTCCGCCAGGGCGTGGATCGTCGGCACCGGGCCGCGGTGGCGCGGCAGCAGGCCGGGATGGCCGTTGATGCCCCCGAGCCGCGCCAGCCCGATGGTCTCGGGCTTCAGGATCTGGTCGAAATGGTAGGTGAGGATCAGGTCGGGGGCCGTGTCCCGCAGGGTCTGCGCCACGGCGGGGCCGTTGACGTCGTCGACCGTCAGGGTCGGGATGCCGAGGCGCCGGCACAGGGTCTTGAGCGGCGTCGATTCCGGCGCGTCACCGCTGCCGGCCACCGCCTGGGTCAGGGGTGCCAGCGGGCGCAGCAGATCGGGCAGGCCGAAATTGACCGCCAGATAGGGCAGGATCCCGGGGCCCGAGCGGGCGAGGTGCCGCCGGACCTGCCCGGTCAGGCCGCCGCTCGACGGCCGCTCGGCATTCGAGAGACCCACCAAGGCGATGTCGGCCCGATGATCGGCGACGAGCCGGCGCACCACGCGGGCGTTCGGCAGCGCCTCCAGGACGAACAGCGCGATCCGGGGGCGGCCCATCAGCGGCGCTTCCGCCGCTGGAACCGGAACGCGTAGAGCCCGGCCCTGCGGACGCTCTCCGGCAGGAGCAGCACAGTGCGCGCCAGAGCCGTGAGGATGAACGGGAAGGCGATCACGTCGCGGTTGGCCGTGATGCCCTTGGCGATGCGCACGGCCGCTTCCTCGGCGCTGATCTCCAGGGGCCGCCAGCCCTTCAGCTCGCCGCCCATCGGGGTCTTCACGTAGCCGGGCGTCACGACGTTGACCTTCACGCCCCGCGGCCCGACCTTCTGGCGCAGGGCCAGGCCGTGGGCGACGAGCGCCGCCTTGGCGCCGCTATAGGCCGGGGCGTCCTGGAGCGGCGCATAGGCCGCCAGGGACGACATCAGGACGATCTGCCCCTGGCCGCGCCGGAGCATCAGCGTCAGGCTGGGCAGCACCACGTTGAGCGAGCCGGTGTAGTTGATGTCCGCGGTCTCGAAGGCCACGTCCTCGGACTCGACCTGCCCCTCCTGATTGCCGCCGTTCACCGCGGCGTTGGCGACGACCAGATCGAGGGGTGCGGCGGCATCCGCCCGGTGCACGAGCGCCACCGTGGCGGCCCGGTCTCGGGTATCGAGGCGAGCGGTCTCGACGGCGGCGCCGCTGGCGCGGCAATCCCGGGCGACGATCTCGAGGCGCTCGGCGTTGCGGCCGACGATGATGAGGCTCACGCCGGTCCGGGCGTAATGGCGCGCCAGCGCGGCGCCGATGCCGCTCGACGCGCCGGTGATCAGGATACGGGGCATGCGGCGGGTTACGCTGCCCGGCGTGGAAAGATCAAGGCCTCGCCGGACTCACCGGCTGTGAAAGCCGTGTCCGAGGCCGAGACGGACCCATACGGCCATGAGCATGATCAGTAGACCGGCGCGAGCTCGCCGTTCCGGTCGGCCGCCTCGCGGATCGCCCGCGCCGCCGCCAGCATCGAATCGGGCAGGGCGGATTCCATGCGCGGCACGGAGCCGGCCACGGCCCGGTCGATGGCCTCCTTGGAGAAGAAGCCGCCATTGACCTGCGTCCTGTGCAGGACGACCCGGCGGAAATCGGCCATCAGGCCCATGTCGGGCGGCGTCGGGTTCTTCCAGAATCCGTCCAGATCGCCCTGATGGGTCAGCTCGGCCATGTTGTAGATCGCGGTGCCGACCGCGTGGGTCGGGCACCCCATCTCCAGGGACAGCATGCCCACCGTCGAATTGACGATCACCACGCCGCGGGCCCCCTTGATCAGGGCCGGCAGGTCACCGCCGTCGATGAAATCGAGCCGGTCGCTGACGCCGTGCCGCCGGGCCGAGTCCCGGGCGAACCGGCGCCAGTTGATCAGGCCGCTGTCCAGCGGATGCAGCTTCACCAGAAGCCGGGTCGGCGCCGCGGAGGCGTCCGCGAAGGACTTGATCACCCGGTCCATGAAGCCCTCGACGCCGAGGAACGGCGAGTGGACCCGGATCTGGTAATCGCTGTCGAGCTGGAGCGGCAGCAGGAAGTAGTCGCAGCCGACCGCGCGGTAGATCTCGTCGCAGCGCGCCGCCTCGCGGCGGGTATGGGCGCGGCGGGCGAACTTCTTGATCCAGCCCGCGTACTCGGCGGCGATATGGGTCGGCCGGTGGCTGCGGAAATGCGGGAAGAGGTAGGGGAACAGGATGTTGGCGAGGTTGTAGCCGACGTCCCACACGCTCCGGCGCGCCATGTCGCCCGTGGAGGGCATCGCCCGTCCGGGCTGGGGCAGCCGCCGCGCCAGGGCGCGGATCGCGTCGGCCGTCCGGGGCAGGGACGAGAAGCCGTTCACGCCGCCGAGCTCGCAGGTGATCCAGTTCGGGCGGATATAGCCCTCCTCGAACACGTGGACCCGCAGGCCGCGGTATTCGGCGATCATCCGGGCGGCCTTGTGGAACGGCCGGCAGTCGCCGAACAGCACGATGTCGGTCACGCCCTCGCGGGTCAGATAGGCCTCGAGGTACTCCCCCCAGGCCTCGCGGCGGCCGCGGTAATTGTCCGCCGCACCGGTCCAGAACAGCCAGTCGCCGGGGCAGAGATTGATGCGCCGGACCTCATGGCCCCGGGCGCGCAGCGCCTTCCCGAGATCGGAGAAGAACGGCGTGGCGATTCCTTGCAGGAACAGGAAGGTCGCGGGGCGGTTCCGGACTGCGTCGAGGGCGGGTTGTTGCATTCCGCGGCGCTTCTATCCTTGACCCTGTGACCGGCTGAACCGCACCGGCGAGAGACCCTGAGGTGGCACGGCGCCCGGCGGCCCCGCAATCCGAGGCCGTGCCGCAGCACGGCTTTTCCGCACCCGCGTGACCCGTCTGCAACGGTCGCACGGCAGCGGCTCCGCCTGGATTGAGCGGGCAATCACGGCGACGGTATGTCCGAATCCTTTCAAGGACGTGGCGCCCGCGCGACGGACCTTGGGTTGTCCCCGAAATCCCACACCATCCCATGCCGGCGAAAATGCGCTACAGGCGGGCGGAGCCCTTCGATCGCGCGGAGCCGGACGCCCAGACCATGCCCCTTGAACCGACCCCGTCGCTCTACGCGACCGGCCGGACGATCCGCCGGCTCCGGGCCGAGATCGAGGCCGCGACGGGCCTCGCCTTCGCGCGGGCGCATCCCGGCGCGGCCGGCGCGGTCTGGGGTGCCGGGAGCCTGGCCGACCGGATGCTGGCGCTCGCCGGCCGCCGCCGCCTCGTGGTCGCCCCCGGCCCGCTGCTGAGCCCCTACGACGATCCGGAGCGCGGGTTCTCGTCCCTGCGGATCAGCCTCGACGGCAAGCCGCTCGGCGGGGAGGGGGGAATTCACTACCTCGATCCCTGGACCCGGGCACCGGTCGGCCGCGTCGCCTGCGCGGAGCGGGTGGCATGGCTCGCCGCGCGCTTTTCCGAGAACGACCGGCGGGTGGTCTATGTCGGGATGTCGCGCTGGAAGCGGCCGGCCCTCGACGTGCTCGCGGCCGGGCCCGCCGGACGGCCGGTCCACACCATGACCACCGAGGCCGCGATCGCCGCGGGGCGGCGCCACCGCGGCCGGATCCTCGCCTGGGCGACCCGGGCGCCGGGCCGGCTAGAGGAGGCCTGCGCCGGGGCCGGGCTGCCCCTGGCCCGGGTGGAGGACGGCTTCCTGCGCTCCGTCGGCCTCGGCGCGAGCCTCCAGCCCGGCGCCTCCATCGTGGTGGACGATCTGGGCATCTACTACGACCCGCGCCGGGAGAGCCGCCTGCAGCGCCTGCTGGCGGAGTCGGACTTCACCCCGGACCTCGTCGCCCGGGCCCGACGCCTCCGCGAGGAGGTCGTGGCGCGCCGGCTCAGCAAGTACAATGTCGGCCTCGACGCGGCAGCGCTCGACTGGCCCGCCGGGCGGCGGATCGTGCTGGTGCCCGGGCAGGTGGAGGACGACGCCTCGGTGCGCCACGGCTCCCCCCTGGTCCGCTCGAACCGGGCGCTGCTGGAGGCGGCGCGGCGGCGCAACCCGGATGCGTTCCTGCTCTACAAGCCGCATCCCGACGTGGAGGCGGGCTTCCGCCCGGGCCTCATCCCGGAGGCGGAGGCGCTGACCCTCGCCGACCGGATCGTGGCCGGGATCAGCATCGTCGACCTGCTCGACCGGGTGCACCACGTCGAGACCATGACGTCGCTCGCTGGGTTCGAGGCGCTGATCCGCGGGCTCAGCGTGGCGACGCATGGCCGGCCGTTCTATGCGGGCTGGGGGCTGTCGGAGGATCTCGCGCCGGGGGCCGACCGCGGGCGCAGGCTCGGCCTCGACGAGCTGGTCGCCGGCGCGATGATCCTCTATCCGCGCTATCTCGATCCCGTGGCGATGAAGCCGTGCAGCCCGGAGCAGCTCCTCGATCGCCTCAGCGCGGCCCGGGAGACGGCCCCGCGCAGCGCGCTCTCCATCGGCCGCACCGCCCATCTGGTGATGCGGGCCCGCTACGGGCTGCTCAATCCGCTGGTGCGGGCGCTGCGCAGCCGCCGCGGCGTGGGCCGCGAGGCCGGGGGCGGCCCGGGATAGGGCGTGACGTGCCCGCGACATCAAAGCGATAGCGCGGGCTTCTAACCTCGGCGGCCAGCCGTTCGCCCCGGGGCCGGCCCCGATCCTGCTGGATCAGGAACGGCCCGCAACACCTTGCTCCCGCGCGCTCTTCACCGCCGGACCCGCCCGGTCCCGGCCACGAGGATGCCCGCTCAAACGTCGAGTGCCCGAGTCTTGACGACGTTCCTCACCGCCACCGGCCTCGCCCTCGCGCTCTGCCTTCTCCTGGAGGTCGTCGTGGGCGATTCGATCACCCGGGCGAGCCTCGCCCCGCGCGACCTCGCCCTGCGCCTCACCGGCTATCTGCTGATCCTGCTGTTCTGGTTCGCCTTCTCCTGGCGTCCCTGGCTCGCCGGGCTGACCTGCCTGATCTCGGTCGCGGCGCTCGTCTACGTGAGCCGGGCCAAGCGCTCGGTGATCGGCGAGCCGCTGCTGTTCAGCGATTTCGCCCTGCTGCCGCAGGTGCCGCGCCATCCCCAGCTCTACTACATCCCGCCCCTGTGGGATCCGCGGGTCTGCGTTCCCGCCCTCCTCACCCTCGCCGCCACCGTGATCTGGTACCGCACCGAGCCGAGCGTGCTGCCGGCCGCCACCCTCCCGCGGATCCTGGCGCTGATCGGCCTGCCGCTGCTGCTCGGGCTGCTGGTCCGAGCCGCACCGCATCCGCCCCTCGCCCGGCTGATCGCCCGCTGGTTCCCCCGCCCCGACCTGGAGGCGGACGTGGCCCGGGTCGGCCTGCCGGCGAGCCTCCTCGGCTACACCGCCCGGGCGCTGGCGGGGAGCGAGCCGGCGCCTCCGGCGCCCGCGCTGCCCCCGGGGCCGGGGGACGACGTCGTGGTGGTGATCCAGCTCGAATCGTTCATCGACCCGGAGCGTCTGGGGGGTGCGCCGTTGCCGGCGATGGCGCTGTTCCGCAGCCGGGCCGCCCAGTACGGCCGGCTCGAGGTCCCCGCCCACGGCGCCTACACGATGCGCAGCGAGCACGCCGTGCTCACCGGCCGCCCGTCCGACAGCCTCGGCTTCGGCCGGTACGACCCCTACACCTCCCGCAGCGGCGACGAGCCGACGAGCCTCGCGCGGCTCGCCCGCGGCCGGGGTTACGGGACCCTGTTCCTGCACCCGTTCCACCGGGACTTCTTCCGCCGGGCGCAGGTGATGGAAGCCTTCGGCTTCACCGAGCAGGTGATGGAAGAGGCCTTCCGGGACGCGCCGCGGGTGGGCCCCTATGTCGGCGACGTCGCCCTGGGCGAACGCCTCCTGGCGGAGGTCCGGGCGCGGCCGACGCCCCTGCTCCTGTTCTGCGTGACCATGGAGAACCACGGACCGTGGAAGCCCGGGCGCCTGCCGGGGATCGATGATCCACAGGCGCAATACCTCCATCACGTGGCCCATACCGGGCAGATGGTGGAGGCAATCGTGGCCGGGCTCGACCGGCTGGCCGGGGAGCGGGGCCAGACCATGACGCTCTGCGTGTTCGGTGACCACGCCCCCTCGCTGCCGAGCTGCAAGCCCGGCTTCGGCGGTCGGACGACCGAATACGCCCTGTTCCGCTTCGGCCACCCGGCTGCGCCGGCGCGCCGGATCGACCTCGCGGCCGACGCCCTGGGGCGCGCGCTGCGCGGGGCCCTCGCCCGCATGCCTGCGGACAGCCCCGCCGGGACGTGATATGGTCAAGCTTGCCGCCGGGCCGCGCGGCAGCGCCACGCTGGTGACGCATTACCGGCGGTATAGCACGGCCGTCCGCCACGCGGTTTCCGCCCTGGCACGACCGTTAAAGCGATCGCAGCGTTTTGCGGTCAATCTGAACGTCCGGTTCGGGCCAGCGATGGTGCGGAACCGGCTGGAGAAAACTCTGTGATGCTGCGTAAGACGGCGCGCACCGCCCTGATGGCCGCCCTGGCGGCCGGATCTGCCGGCGGCTGCACGTACCTGCCCGCGGCGGGTCCGACGGCGAGCGCGATCCAGGCGGGCGCGGAGGTGGCCACCCCGGATGGCGGGATGCTGGCGCGCTACGAGATCATCGACGTCACCCCCGCGGTGGTCGAGGCCCTGCGCGGACGGCCGCTGGACAGCCTGCTCGCCTCCTTCGGCGACCACCGGTCGTCGGCCGAGCCGGTCATCGGCATCGGCGACATGGTCTCGGTCTCGGTCTGGGAGGCCGGCTCCGGCGGCCTGTTCTCCGGGCCGCTGGTCGCCGACCGCTTCTCCGCCGGCTCCAAATCCGCCCTCATCCCCGAGCAGCCGGTCGGGCGCGACGGCGCCATCTCGGTGCCCTATGCCGGCCGGATCAAGGTCGCCGGCCGCCGCCCCCAGGACGTCCAGTCCCTGATCGAGAACGAACTCGCCGGCAAGGCCATCCAGCCGCAGGTGCTGGTCTCGGTCACCCGCCCGATCTCCCAGGCCGTCACCGTCACCGGCGAGGGCGCCGCCGGCGCCCGCCTGCCGCTCTCCGGCCACGGCGACCGCATCCTCGACGTCATCGCGGCCGCCGGCGGCAACCGCTCGCCGGTCTCGGAGACCTTCGTGCGCCTGTCGCGCGGGCCGGTCACCGCCACCGTGCCCCTGACCACCGTGGTGTCCAACCCCAAGGAGAACATCTACCTGCGGCCCAACGACGTGCTCACCCTGGTGCGCGATCCCCAGACCTTCCTGGCGGTGGGCGCGCTCGGCCAGGCCACCGAGCTGCCGTTCCAGGCCGACGGCATCACCCTGGCCCAGGCCCTGGCCAAGGCGCGTGGCCTGTCGGATTTCGCCGCCGATCCGGCCGGAACCTTCATCTTCCGGTTCGAGCCCGCCAGCGTCGTGCGCCGGCTCAACCCCGGCTCCAAACTGCTGGCCACGCCGCTCGTGCCCGTGGTCTACCGCATCGACATGCGCGACCCCAACAGCCTGTTCGTCTCCCAGGCGTTCCGCATGCGCAACCGCGACCTCGTCTACGTGTCCAACGCCCCCTTCACCGAACTGTCCAAGGTCCTCTCCGCCTTCAGCGGCGTCACCGGACCCGTCTCCTCCGTCGCAACCGCCTACTACTACGCGAAGTAGGTTGCCTGTTCCGGGCTCGGGGCGGAGCGTGTTACCGCGATTTCGGGTTGAGATGGGGATCCGGACGGCCTTGGCGCGCCGCATCGAGGCGAGGCGCAGGATCGACCCCCGATCCCGCACCGCCATTGAGGAGCCTGTATGGCCATGATCACCTCTCCTTGGCGGTGATGCACACCATCGCCGCGGCTTGAATAATACGGCAATCTGCCGTATTTTCGAAGCCGGAGGTTGATCCATGGTGTCGAGGAAGGATGATGGAACGGCACGGCTGGAGGCGAGGATCCCGGTGCCGGTTTACGACATGCTGCAGCGTGCGGCACAGCTCCGTGGCATGACCCTGACGAGCTACCTGATCGCGACGGCCGGCGAGGATGCCCGACACGTGGTCGAAGAGGCCGAGATTCTGCGGCTTGCCCGCTCCGATCAGCTGCGATTCGCTCAGGCGCTGATCGACCCGCCGAAGCCGACCGATCGTCTCAAACGCAGTGCGGAGCGTCACGCGACCCTAATCCGGCCGCGTTGACGGGGATGACGGCGCCCTTCGTGATCGAACCCTTGTCCAAGGGCCACGATCGACGCGGCTTCACGAGCGGAAATACCCGTGTGGACGCCTATTTCCGGCAAACCGTCTCTCAGGACGTGAAGCGCCGATACGCGGCCTGCTTTGTCGCCCGGGAAATCGCGACCGGGCGCGTTGGCGGCTTCTACACGTTGTCCTCGAACAGTGTGCCGCTCACGGACATCCCGGATGGACTGGCCAGAACGCTGCCGCGCTACCCGACCGTGCCGGCTGTCCTGTTGGGCTGGATGGGGCGGGACGAGGCCTTCCGTGGCCGCGGGCTCGGGGAGGCCCTTGTGTTCGATGCGATCCGCACCGCCGCCTCAGCCGCCATCGCCAGTCACGCGATCTTCGCGGACGCCATCGATGAGAAAGCCGCGCGCTTCTACGTCGACCTCGGCTTCGCGCCGCTGACGAATAAGCCGATGCGGCTGTACCTGCCGATCGCGACGGGCCTCGCTCTGCTAAACCAAGAGCCCGGATGAAGGCCACTCGGCCTATCGCGCCGACATCAAGCCCAAGACTTGATGTCGGCATCGATCGAGGCGACCGAACGCGAAGGGCCCGCGCGTCGTCCGGAAGAGGAAGCGGAGGGCGTCGAATAATGCCGGCGCCCCGCAGCGCCGGCTGCTGTCAAGCCCGCTTGGCCAGCAGCTGCTCGATCAGCGAGCCGCCCTTGTCGATCGCCGCCAGCTCCTCGGCCACCGCGTTCACGGTATCGCGGATCTGGTCCGCGCTGTGCTCGGAGGTCAGGAAGAAGCGCAGGCGCGATGCCCGCTCCGGCACCGCCGGGTGGATGATCGGCTGCACGTTGATGCCCCGGCGGAACAGCCGGTCCGACAGGGTGACGGCCTTCAGCGAATCGCCCACGATGATCGGCACCACGGCCAGCCCCAGGCTGAAGCCGGTGTCGAGGCCGAGCTTCTTGGCGGTGGCCAGGAACAGGGTCCCGTTCTGGCGCAGGCGCTCGACCCGCTCCGGCTCGGCGTGCATCACGGCCAGCGCCGCCTCGGCGGCGGCGGCGAGGGGCGGGGACATGCCGACGCTGTAGACGAAGCCGCCGGCCGAGTGCTTCAGGTACTCGATCAGCGCGATCGGTCCGCAGATGTAGCCGCCGCAGGTAGACAGCGTCTTCGACAGCGTGCCCATCCAGATGTCGACCTCCTTGGGGTCGACACCGCAATGCTCGAACAGGCCGGCGCCGGTGCGGCCGGTGACGCCGAGGCCGTGGGCCTCGTCGACCATCAGCCACGCGTCGTAGCGCTTCTTGAGGGCGACGAGCCCGGCCAGGTCCGGCGCGTCGCCGTCCATGCTGTAGAGGCCCTCGACCACGATCAGCGCCCGGCGGTGCTCGTGGCGGGTGGCCTGGAGCAGGCTCTCCAGGGCGTCGAGATCGTTATGCGCGAAGGAGCGCCGCTGCGCGCCCGAGAGCTGCGCGCCGGTCACGATGCTGTTGTGCGACAGGGCGTCGTGGAAGATCACGTCGCCGGCTTCGAGCAGGGCGCCGATGGTGGTCACGTTGGTGGCGTGGCCGCTCACCATCACGACGCAGCCCTCGGAGTGGTAGTGCTTGCCCAGCGCCTGTTCGAGGCTGATATGCCCCGGCCGCTCGCCCGCCACGACCCGGCTCGCCGACGCGGAGGTGCCATAGGCGTCGATCGCCTCCCGGGCCGCATTGCTCACCCGCGGGTGACCGTTGAGGCCGAGATAGTCGTAGGACGAGAAGTTGGTGAAGGTCTTCTGGTCGATCCGGGTGGTCGCCCCCGCCTTCGCGTCGTGAACGCGGAAGAACGGGTTGCCCAGGCCGATCAGTTCGGCCGCCTGGCGCTGCAGCTTCAGCTCCCGGTAGCCGGGCAGGTTCTCGAAGTTCTGCGCCGCCGATTTTCCGGCGGGGGAGGCCGCCTTGGCGGGGGCCGGGCGCGGCGTCGCGCGCCCGAGCCGGTTGGTCACGAAGCCGGCGAGCGCCGCGCGTCCGCCGTCCGGCCGTGCCGTATCGGTCATGAGTTGGTCTCTTTGATCTCGCTGGACGTCTGCTCGATGAGTTCCCGGAGCGGCGCCATCATCTGCGCATCGATCTCACCGCCGACATGCTTCGAGACGAGACTCATCGCGACGCCGGCTGCCTCGTCCATGGGCGCGGAAACCGCCTGAATTAAGGACTCCGACAGCTCGTTGACGGTCATGCCGGACGAGAGCCCGGCGGGCGGCGCGTCGAGGGCGAAGCGCTCCTGCAGGCTGGCGCCGAGCTCGACGCCCATCAGGGAATCGAGGCCGATCTCCGAGAGCTGGCGCACGCGGCTGATGTCGTCCTTGGGCAGGCGCAGGATCCGGGCGATGTCCTCGACGATCGCGTCCGACACGGTCTTGCGGACCGAGTCGAGGTCGCCGCCCTTAAGGAGCGCCCCGATGTTGATCGCCTGGACGCCGCCGGCCTCGGCCTGCTGGTCAGACCCGAGTTCGGCGTAGCTCGGCGAGCGCATGGTGGCGAGCCGCTCGCGCGCCTTGCCCCAATGCATCGCCGCGATGGCGATCACCGCCTCGTCCGGGGACGTGCCCTGGCTCCCCAGCGCCTCGGCCATCAGGTCGAGGCAGCGGCGGGCCTCCATCGGCGTGACGCCGACGCGGCCGGCGAGGCCTTCCATGACAGCCTTGTTGCGGGCGAGCATCCCGACATCGCCGATCGCACCCCAGGCCACCGCCAGGGCGGGCAGGCCGCGGCGGCGGCGCTGCCGGGCCAGACCCTCCATGAAGCCGTTGGCGGCCACGTAGGAGCCCTGGCCCGGGTTGCCGATGAAGGTCGTCGCCGAGGAGAACATCACGAAGTAGTCGAGACTGCGGTCCCGGGTGGCGGCGTCCAGGTGCTGGGCGCCGATCACCTTCGGGCCGATCACTGCGTCGAGCGCAGCCGCGTCGATGTTGGCGATCAGGCCGTCCTGGAGCACCGCCGCGGCGTGGAGCACGCCCGCGAGCTTCCTCCCGCCCTGCTCGATCTCGGCGATCAGGCGATCCACCGACGAACGGCTGGTGATGTCGACCGCCTTGGCCGTGACGCTCACGCCCCGGCCGGCGAGGTCGGCGACGATCGCCTTGGCCTCGTCGGTGGCCGCGCCCTTGCGGCCGGCCAGCACGAGGTGCCGGGCGCCCCGGTCGATCAGCCAGCGCGCCGCCTCGAGGCCGAAGCCGCCGAGGCCGCCGGTGAGCAGGTGGACGCCCTCGGCCGAGACCGTGAACGGCCGCCTGGTGTCCTTCATGATCGTGCCGGCCCTGGGCGGGCTGATCACGATCTTCCCGATGTGGCCGGACTGCTGCATCAGCCGGAACGCGTCCGAGGTCTCGGCCGCCGTGAACGGCTGGTAGGGCAGGGGCTTCAGGCCGCCGTCGTTGAACAGGGCCATCACCTCGCGGAACATCCGCGCGCCGTCATCGCCCTGGTGCTGGATCACCTGATCGAGGTCGACGCCGAAGTAGCTGAGGTTCCGCCGGAACGGGCGCAGGCCGATATGGGTGTTGGCGACGTAGTCGCGCTTGCCCAGCTCGACGAAGCGGCCGAAGGGCCGGAGTGCGTTGAGCGAGCGCTCCATCGCCTCACCGAACAGGCTGTTCAGGACGATGTCGACCCCGTCGCCGGTGATCGCCCGGACCTCGTCCACGAAGGCCAGCGAGCGGGAATCGAGCACGTGCTCGGCGCCCAAAGCCTTCACGAGCGCCCGCTTCTCGCGGGACCCCGCGGTGGCGATGACCCGCGCGCCCTTCAGCTTGGCGATCTGGAGCGCGGCGAGGCCGACGCCGCCGGCACCGCCATGGACCAGCACCCACTCGCCGCGCCGCATCCGGGCGCAGGAGACGAGGCTGTAATAGGCGGTGAGGAACGCCACCGGCACGGTGGCGGCCGCCATCGGGTCGAGGCCCTGCGGCATCGGCGCGACCACGAGGTCGGGCACGACGATGTGGGTGGCGAAGCCCGACTGGGCGAAGGCGACGACCGGATCGCCGACCTTGAAGCCCTTCACCCCCGGACCGACGGCCGTGACCCGGCCGGCGCATTCGAGGCCCAGCCGCGGGCCGGCGAAGCCGTCCTCCAGGATCTCCTCGGGGAGCATCGAGAGCGCCCAGAGCACGTCGCGGAAGTTGAGGCCGGTGGCCTCGACCGCGATCTCCAACTCGCCCTTGCCGGGGGTGCGGCGCTCGGCCGGCCCCCAGACCATCTCGCTGAGGCCGCCGGTGTTGCTCCGCTCAAGGCGCGCCGCCTCCGCCGGGACGGCATCGGCGGGATCCCGGTGCTGCGGCCGGCCGGCATGGAAACGCACCACCTGCGTCCGCTCGTCGTCGAGCACGATCTCGGTCTCCGGGGTGCCGGAGAGGATCAGGTCGCGCAGGCGCTCGGACGCGCGCTTCGACGACATCTCGGGGGAGAGGTCGATGCGGCGCACATCCAGATTCGGGGCCTCGTTGGCCAGCGTGCGGGAGAAGGCCCAGACGCCGGCCTCGACGTTGGTGGCCTGGCCGCCGCGGTCGCGGGTCGCACCCGGCGCCACCACCCACAGACGGGTCTGGCGGGCACCGAGATGCTCGATGCAGCGCTTCAGGCTGAGGCAGCGGTCGCGCAGCCGCTCGGCCGCCTCGCCGCCGCGGGTGAAGGCGCCGGCCAGGAACACCACCGTATCGGGGGTCTCCTTCTCCAGCTCCATCAGGGAGGTCTCGGAATCGAGGATGATCGAGACGTGGACGCCGCCCGCGACCAGCAGAGTCGCCAGGGACGAGGCGGTCTCGGCCGCGAACTCGTCGTCCGAGCCGATGATGAAGGCGAAGCTCTGCGCCGCGGCCGGGCCCGGACGCACCGGTGCCTCGGCCGTCAGCAGCAGGTCGTCGCCGTTGGCGGAGGCCGCCCGCTCGACCTCGACCTTGACGAGGCCGTGGGCGCTGAGCGTGCGCTGCCAGCCCTCAATATCCTCGAGCCGGCCGACCGGCAGGCCGCCCACGGCCTCCTCGAACCAGCCGGCGGTGAGGCCGAACACGAGGTCGCGGAACAGGGACGCGCCCGGCTCGACGGCCACGAGCAGGCCGCCGGTGGCGAGCGCCCCGGCGAGCTGGCCCGGCAGGGCGCGGTCGCCCCGGTGGAGGCTGCCGGCCGCCAGGATCACGTCGAAGCTACCGGGGGCGAGCTCCTCGGCGGTTTCGACCACGGCGGCGGCGCGGCCGAGCGACAGGCGGGCGCGCTCGGCGAGCCTGCGGTCGGTCTCGAACACGGTGAGCCGGGCCTCGGCGGCGGCCGCGAAGGTCGCCGCCTGAGCCGAGAGCGGGCCGAAGCCGACCTGCAGAACCCGCAGCGCCCGCTCCTTCGGAAGCTGCACGCGGCTCCGCTCGATGAGCTTCGCGACCACGTCGGCGCCGTGGCGCGCGGTGGCCGAGCGCAGCACGAAGGCGTCGATGGCGCCCTGCGGCAGGGCGGGCGCGTCGGTCAGCGTGCCGGCGAGCAGGCGATCGACCAGGGCGCCGACATCGGCGATCAGCACCAGCTCGGCGGAGAGATCCGGATGATCGCCGGCGATCCAGCGCATGATCTCGTCGGGGGCCGGCAGCGCGGACCCGTCGCCCAGCGCCCAGTTCTCGCCGGCGCGCTCGGCCAGGCCGCTGCTCTCCAGGGCATAGAGGGCGTTCAGCAGCCAGGGGCGCAGGGCCTCGGGGACGCGGCGATCGGCGACCGACACGGTCTCGCCCTGCGCCAGCCCGGAGGCGAGGCGGTAGGCCAGGGAGGTCGCCCAGCCCTCCAGCAGGAGGTGCCCCGGCGACAGGGCGGCGTCGGCCGGTCCCTTCGCCTCGGCGGCGAGCGGCCGCAGGCGCGCTGCCACGCTCGGCCGGCGCTCCATCGGGATCGCGGTCGGCTCGGTGGCGAGTTCCGGCACCTGGGAGATCGCGAAGGCCGAGAGGTCGCCGCCGCTCTTGGCGCGCAGGGCCTGGAACCGGCCCTCGCGGATCGTGGCGACCACGGCCCCCTCGGCGTCGAGGAGGGTGAAGTCGGCCAGGATCGAGCGCTCGTTGCACCGGCGGGTCCGGATGATCGAGCGGGCGATCACCGCGCCGGGGCGCAGCAGCCGGACCTCGCCGAAGCGCACCGGGATATAGGCCTTGCCGCCATTCTCGCCGAGGAGGTCGGCGAAGAGCAGGATCAGCCCGTGGAAGCAGGCGTCGAGCCGGTTCGGCACCAGGGCGTAGCGGCTGTCGGGCTCGGCCGGCAGCAGGTCGGACACGATGGTCGCGTCGTCCAGCCGGGCGCTCATGGCGACCTGCTGGAAGCTCGGGCCGAAGGCCAGGCCCGAGGCGAGGGCCTTGGCGTACAGCGCCTCGCCGGCGAGCACGTGGTCACCCGCGGTCTCGAAGCTGAACCCGTTCAGCTCCGGCACCTTCGGGGCCGAGAACGTGCCCTCGACGATCTTGGCCTGGGCGTGAATCTGCCAGGGCGTCTGCGTCAGGCGCGGACGGCTGAGGACCTGGATGCCGTTGCCCGAGCCCGACAGGCGCACCGCGACCTCGCGCAGGGCGTCCTCGGCGAACACCATCGGCGCCACGATCTCGAAATCCGCCAGCACGACCTCGTCGTCGCGCAGGGCCTCGCGGACGCAGGCCAGCGCCATCTCGACGAAGCCGGCGCCAGGCATGATCACCTGGCCGTCGACCTTGTGGTCCTCCAGCTCGGGGACCGTGGCCGGATCGACGAAGCCGTTCCACTCCAGGCCGTCGAAGGTGGTGCGCGAGCCGATCAGCGGATGATAGGGCCGGGGGCTCATGGCGCCGACGCCCTCGGTGGTGTCGGCCAGGCGGAACGGGCGGCGCTGCCACGGATAGGTGGGCAGGCGCACGTCGCCCTTCGGCGCATCGCCGAACAGCAGGGCCTCATCGACCTGCGCGCCCTGGACCAGGGCGGCGCTGACCGCCTTGGCGATCGGGTCGCCGCCGGAGGCCTTGCGGTGCATCACGCCGACCGTGGCGGTCTCGATGCCCAGCGGCTCGACCGCGTCGCCGACGTGGGACATCAGGGTCGCGCGGGGTCCGACCTCCACGAAGATGCGGGCGCCCCGGCGGGTGGCGTCCTGCACGGCCTCGCTGAAGCGCACCGGCTCGCGGATGTTGCGCCACCAGTAGCCGGCGCCGAAATTGGACCCGTCCAGCACAGAGCCGGTGACGGTGGAGACCATGGCGGTGGTGCCCGTCCGCGCCTTCAGGCCGGCGAGATCGCGCAGCAGCGGCTTCTCGGTCGGATCCATCAGCCGTCCGTGGAAGGCGTAGGCGAGGTCGAGCTTGCGTCCGCGCCGGCGCTTGCGCGACAGGGCCTTGAGGGCGGCGTCGATATCGGCCACCGGCCCGGCCACCGTCACGGCCTTCGGGCTGTTATAGGCGGCGATGTCGAGGCTCGGATAATCCTTGAGGAAGCTCTCGACCTCCTCGGCCGGCATCAGCAGCACCGCCATGGTGCCCTGGCCGTGCGTCGTCTCCTGATGGTGGCTGCGGTAGTAGATGACCCGGACCGCGTCCTCCAGGCTCAGGATCCCGGCGGCCTCGGCGGCGGCGATCTCGCCGACGCTGTGCCCGAGGACGTAGGACGGGATCAGGCCCTTCGCCCGGAGCGCGGCCGTCGAAGCGCTCTCGATGGCGAAGATCAGCGGCTGCGAGACGCTGGTGAGCGCGAGGCGCTCGTCCAGGTCCTCGGCGTAGAGGGCGTCCTTCAGCGACCAGTCCGCATAGGATTGGAACAGCGTGTCGACCCGGTCGAAGGCGGCGCGGAACGCGGGGTTCTCCGCGTAGGCCTCGCGGCCCATGCCGGCCCACTGGCTGCCGTTGCCGGAATAGACGAAGGCCACCTCGGCGACGCGGTCGACCGCGGTGCCGGTGAAGGCGTCCGGCGAATCCTCGCCCTCGCCGACGGCGCGCAGGGCCGCGGCGATATCGGTCTTGCCGTCCAGGGCGACGGCGAGGCGGGCGGGCATCCGCTCCCGGCGATGCGCCACCGCGGCGGCGATGGCCGGGGCCCGGGCGGGCTCGGCCTCGAGCCGCTCGGCATAGTCCAGGGCCAGCTCGTTCAGCGCGGCGCGGCTCTGGGCCGAGAGCAGCAGCACCTGGGCGGAGGCCCGGGGCGCAGCGGCGTCGGGCTTCGCCCAGGCGGGGGCGTCGGTGATCACGACGTGGGCGTTGGTGCCGCCGAAGCCGAACGAGTTCACGCCGGCGAAGCGCTCGCGCGGGCCGCGGCTGATCGGCAGGGCCTTTCGCACGACGCTCAGCTTGAGTTCGTCGAACGGGATCTCGGGATTGAGCTCGGCCGCGTGCAGAGACGGCGGCACGAGGTCGTGCTCCAGGGCGAGCGTCGCCTTCATCAGGCCGGCGAGGCCGGAGACCGGCTCGGTGTGGCCGATATTGGTCTTGATCGAGCCGATCGGCAGCGGCGCCTGCCGGCCGCGACCAAGCTTGGAGCCGATGGCCGAGGCCTCGATCGGGTCACCCACCGGCGTGCCGGTGCCGTGCGCTTCCATGAAGGCGAGGTCGTCGAGGTTGATCTCGGCCTCGCGGTAGACCTTCTCCAGCAGGGCGCCCTGGGCATAGCCCGACGGCAGGGAGATTCCGGTGGTGCGCCCGTCGGAGTTGATGCCGGAGGCCGCGACCACGGCGCGCACGGTGGCGCCGTTGCGCCGTGCCGCCTCGGCCGATTGCAGCACGAACACCACGCCGCCCTCCGAGCGCACGTAGCCGTCGGCGTTCTTGGAGAACGCCTGGCACAGGCCGGTGCGCGAGAGCATCTGCGCGCTGGAGAAGCAGATGAAGTTGAACGGGCTGGCGAGCACGTTCACGCCGGCGACCACCGCCGTGTCGACGCGGCCCGAGCGGATCGCCTGGACGGCGTTGTCGAAGGCGACGAGCGAGGACGAGCAGGCGGTGTCGACCGTGAAGCTCGGACCCTTCAGGTCGAAGATGTACGAGATGCGGTTCGAGATGATCGAGAGGGTGTTGCCGGTCGCCGCGTAGGCGTCGCCCGACGGCGCGTCGAGGATGCGCAAATTGCCGTAATCGAGGGACGAGGCGCCGACGAACACGCCGATATGGCTGCCGGCCACGCTCGACGGGCGCAGGCCCGCATCCTCGAGGGCTTCCCAGGTGAGTTCCAGCAGCATCCGCTGCTGCGGGTCCATCTGCTCGGCCTCGCGGGGCGAGATGCCGAACACCGCCGGGTCGAACGACCACACGTCGTCGATGACGCCCGCCGCCCAGGTGTAGCTCTTGCCGCGCTCATGGGCCCGGGGATGCGCGAACCGCTCCAGGGAGAAGCGGTCGGCCGGTACCTTGCTGACGGCGCAGCGCCCCTCGGAGAGGAGGTGCCATAGCCCGTCGACGCTCGGGGCCCCGGGCAGTCGGCATGCGCGTCCGACGATCGCAATATCTGTACGTTGTGTCACGTTCGGTTCGCACACGCTCGTTATCGGAAGTCGGCTCGGCTCTCGACGAGTGAGTACCCTCTCACCCCTTACTGTGGCACCATTGCGGTGTCCAACCAGCCCCGATGCCAGGTCATCCCCGCCCGGCGAAATTGCCGAAGGCTGTGACATGTATTCATCAGAAGCTTATCCAATCCCGGGGCTCAGAACGCCAGGATAGGACGGGTCGACTGGTTTGAGAGACGCCTAGACGATCATCAGAAAGCCATAGTTTCGCGTCGCAGGCGAAGGACCGTCTACCGGCACGCCGCGCACGCCACGGAGAGATCTTCCAAATGGCCACGCGGCACCGGCGCCGGTTCGGCATCGCGCGGACCGCTGCGGCCCCGGCTCAAGACGGATACGGCGCGCGGGCGGCCCCGCTGCGTCCGACGCTGCAATAGGCGAAACCGTGGCGCGTGGCGGTTTCGGGGTCGTAGATGTTGCGCAGGTCGACCAGCACGGGGGCGGATCCGCCGGACGCCATGGTCCGGCGCACCCGGTCGAGATCGAGCGCCCGGAAGGCGTTCCATTCGGTGACGATCACCAGGGCGTCGGCGCCCTCCGCGCAGGCATAGGGGCTCTCGGCATAATCCACCGTCGGCATCAGGGCGCGGGCCTGCGCCATCCCCTCGGGATCGTAGGCGCGCACCGTCGCACCCGCATCCTGGAGCCCGGCCACGATCGCCAGCGACGGTGCGTCGCGCATGTCGTCGGTGTCGGGCTTGAAGGTCAGGCCGAGCAGGGCGACGGTCTTGCCGCGTACGGCGCCGCCGCAGGCCTTGATCACCTTGCGGGCCATGGCGCGCTTGCGCTGGTCGTTGACCGCCACCACGGTCTCGACGAGGCGCAGCGGCGTGCCGGCATCCTGGGCGGTCTTGACCAGGGCCAAGGTGTCCTTCGGAAAGCACGAGCCGCCGTAGCCCGGCCCGGCATGGAGGAACTTCGACCCGATGCGGTTGTCCAGCCCGATGCCGCGGGCGACCTGCTGGACGTCGGCGCCGACCTCTTCGCACAGGTCGGCCACCTCGTTGATGAAGGTGATCTTCGCGGCCAGGAACGCGTTGGCGGCGTATTTGGTCAGCTCGGCGGTGCGGCGGCTCGTCACCAGGATCGGCGCGGCGTTGAGGTAGAGCGGCCGGTAGACCTCGCGCAGCACCGCCTCGGCCCGGGCCTCCTCGGTGCCGACCACGATGCGGTCGGGGCGCTTGAAGTCGGCGATGGCCGCGCCTTCGCGCAGGAATTCGGGGTTCGACGCCACGGAGAAGTCGGCGGCGGGATTGGTCTCGCGGATGATGCGCTCGACCTCGTCGCCGGTGCCGACCGGCACGGTCGACTTGGTGATTACCACGGTGAAGCCCGACAGCGCCCCGGCGATCTCCCGGGCGGCGTCGAACACGAAGCTCAGATCGGCAAATCCGTCGCCCCGGCGGGACGGCGTCCCCACCGCGATGAACACCGCGTCGGCCTCCGCCACCGCCTCCCGCAGCGTCGAGCGGAATGCGATCCGCCCCTGGCGGACGTTCTCGGAGACCAGCGCGTCGAGCCCGGGCTCGTAGATCGGCATGCGGCCGGCGTTCAGCGCGGCGATCTTGTCCGGGTCGCGGTCGATGCAGACCACGCTGTGCCCGAAATCGCCCAGGCACGCTCCGGAGACAAGGCCGACATAGCCGGCCCCTATCATCGCAATCCGCATCCGGCCCTCCCGGCAGCCAGCCCCCGGCTCGCTGCAATGCAGCATGGTCCGGGCGTCACGGCGGCGCAACCCGGGCGGCGCTGGATCGGATCCAGCCTGTCGCACGGACGCAACACACCGGAAGCATGACTGTTCTTTGACAATGCGGCCGTCGCGGCGGGCCGATTCCGCTCGGGCACCGCCTTTTCTTGCCCGGCCCCTGCCCGGATGCGGCTTCGCAGGGGCGGCGGCTTCCTGTAGAAGCGCCACCGCCCGACGGGTGTGGTCGAAGTCCCGCCCCGAGGCCCTGACCCAAGGATCGGCGAAGGACCGTGATGACCGAATTGCCGAACGTGCACGTGCGCGCCGAGGTCCTGGCCCAGGCGCTGCCCCACATGCAGCGCTACGACCAGGAGATCGTGGTGATCAAGTATGGCGGCCACGCCATGGGCGACCGGTCCGCGGCCGAGGATTTCGCCGAGGACATCGTCCTCCTGGAGCAATCCGGGCTGAAGCCGATCGTCGTGCACGGGGGCGGCCCCCAGATCGGCAAGATGCTCGATCGGCTCGGCATCCAGTCCGAGTTCCGCGGCGGCCTGCGCGTCACCGACGCGGCCACCGTCGAGGTGGTCGAGATGGTGCTGGCCGGCCTGATCAACAAGCAGATCGTCGGCTGGATCTCGGCCGAGGGCGGACGGGCCATCGGCCTGTGCGGCAAGGACGGGAACATGGTCCGGGCCAAGCGGGCGCTGAAGACCCTGGTCGATCCCGAGAGCCAAGAGGAGCAGACCATCGACCTCGGTCTCGTCGGCGAACCGGAGCATGTCGAGCGCGGCGTGCTCGACGCGGTGCTGAAGGCCGAGTTGATTCCCGTGCTCGCCCCGGTCGCCTACGGGGCGGACGGACAGACCTACAACGTCAATGCCGACACCTTCGCGGGGGCCATCGCGGGGGCGCTCCGGGCCAAGCGCCTGCTGCTGCTCACCGACGTCCCGGGGGTGCTCGACAAGGACAAGAAGCTGATCCCGGAACTCACCGTGGAGGATTGCCGCCGGTTGATCGCCGACGGCACCATCACGGGCGGCATGATCCCCAAGATCGAGACCTGCATGTACGCGATCGAGCGGGGCGTCGAGGCGGTCGTCATCCTGGACGGCAAGGTCAACCACGCGGTGCTGCTGGAGCTGTTCACCGATTACGGCGCCGGCACGCTGATCCGACGCGGCTGAAGCCGGTCGCCGCGCGATCGGGCGACCCGATTCGCGCGGGGCGGCAACTTCCGCTCCGCGCGCGCATTGTCCTGCTCCGGGTCAGCCCCGAGCAAGCCAGCCTTGCAAGCCTGGCCCCGTGGGTTCACTCATCCCCCCTGGGGATCACGATTCCAAAGGGATACGGTGCACCACCCCGACAAGGCCCAGTTCACCACCTCCGGCGCGCGCGGGTTCGCCGATGTCGACACCTGGGTGTTCGACCTCGACAACACCCTCTATCCGAGCGACGCCCGGGTCTGGCCGCAGGTTGACGAGCGGATCACGCTCTACGTCATGGGGCTCTACGGGCTCGACGGGCTCTCGGCCCGCGCCCTGCAGAAACATTTCTACCACACCTACGGCACGACCCTGAAAGCCCTCATGGTCGAGGCGGATATCGATCCCCACGAGTTCCTCGACTTCGCCCACGACATCGACCATTCGGCGATCAAGCTCGACAAGGGCCTCGGCGACGCCATCGAGCAACTGCCGGGGCGCAAGCTGATCCTGACCAACGGATCGCGCCGGCACGCCGAGAACGTGGCGGCCAAGCTCGGGATCCTCGACCATTTCGAGGACGTGTTCGACATCGCCGCCGCCGATTTCGTGCCGAAGCCCGAGCGGTCGACCTACGAGCGGTTCCTGCACGCGCACGGCGTCGAGCCGACCCGCGCGGCCCTGTTCGAGGACATCGCCCGCAACCTCGCCGTGCCGCACGACCTCGGCATGGCGACCGTCCTGGTGGTGCCCAAGATCGCCGATCCCTACCGGGAGGCGTTCGAGCAGGAGGCGGTGCGCGAGGCGCATATCGATCACATCACGGACGATCTGGCGGCCTTCCTGTCCGGCTGCGTGCTGCCCGAGGCCGGCGCGGTGCCGGCCTGACGGCGCGGAGCGCGGCGCGGCTCTCATCGGCAATCGACAAGGCGGTGGCGATCCTGTAGAGAGCCGGCCAACTCACAACAGGATCGCCGAAATCCTGGTGCCCGCCGCCCATGAGGGGCAGCGCGGCGCAACGGCCGGAGCTTTGTCATGAATATCATCGAGCAGCTGGAGCGCGAGGAAGTCGCGCGCCTCGCCAAGACCATTCCCGATTTCGAGCCGGGCGACACGCTCATCGTCAACGTCCGCGTGAAGGAAGGCGAGCGCACCCGCGTCCAGGCCTACGAGGGCGTCTGCATCGGCCGCCAGGGCGGCGGCCTCAACGAGAGCTTTACGGTCCGCAAGATCTCCTACGGCGAGGGCGTGGAGCGCGTCTTCCCGGTGCATTCCCCGATGATCGATTCGATCGAGGTGGTCCGCCGGGGCAAGGTGCGCCGCGCCAAGCTGTACTACCTGCGCGACCGCCGCGGGAAGTCGGCCCGCATCGTCGAGCGCACCGACCGCTACAAGGCCAAGGACAACGCGGGCAAGGACAACGCGGGCAAGGGCACCCCGGCCGAGGCGCCCGCCGCCGCCGAGTGATCGACGCACGGCCGGCCTCGCCGCGCCGGCGCCACATCGCGGCCCGCTCCGATCGCTCGGGGCGGGTTTTTCTTTGGGTGCCGCGCGCCGTCACGCCGCCCGCGGGCGGCGGCGCGCGAAAAGCCAGGGCAGGACGCAGGCCGCCGAGACGGCGATCGAGAGGGCGTAGGCCAGGACCGGATCGACCTGCCCGAGCGTCAGGTGAACGCAGATGTAGAAGGCGAGCACGCCGAACGCGCCCTGGGCACTGCCGCGCACCACCTCGAGCGAGGCGCCGACCCCGTCCTGCAGACGGGCGAAGACGATGAGCGGCCAGGAGATGATCGGGATCGGCGCCAGGACGCCGCTCAGGCCCGACCCGAGGCGGGGCGCCAGGGTCGAGACCAGCAGGACCAGGGCGGTGGCCGCCGCCAGCCGGGCCGGCATGTCCCAGCGCGGGGGTCGCGCATCGCGGACCGGCGCGGCGGCCTCGGGGGCCGGCCGGCACAGGGCGATGACGGCCGCCATCGCCGGGAGGTCGATCACTGTTGCGAGCCACAGGCCCGGCCGGACGAGCCCGTGCAGCAGGGCGCCGCCCAGGACGAAGGCCGCCAGGGCGAGGGCGACGGCCGCGACGGCGCCGATCCGCCGAGCGCAGAGAACGTAGGCCAGGTAGCAGGCCGTCACCGCCCCCAGCCCCTCCACCGACCCGACGGCGGCATCGGCGGCGAAGCGCTCGCCCTGCTCGGCGGCGAGGTAGATCGAGATCGGCGCCGAGGTGAGCGGCAGGCCGGAGAGCAGGCCGCCGACGAGGCTGCCCCAGCGGCGCGCCGCCGCCGACACGGCCCACATCAGCGTCGGGGTGACAAAGATCTTGGCGGCGATCAGGCTCATGGCCGGTGCCGCTCAGGCCGCTTCGGGCGGCCCGTCGTCGTCCGGCGCGCCGGGCGAGTTGAGGATGTCGTCCAGTTCGTCGACCAGCCGGTCGATCTGATCCTCTGTGGCGAGCACCTTGAGGATCTCGCCGGTCTCCGTCTCCACGGCCAGCTCGATATGCGGCCCGACCCGGGCGGTGAGGATCCGGGCCAGGATCTTGATGGCACTCATGCGATTGTCTTCTCCGCGGCAATGAGGCCGACCGCCGCCGCCGGCCCACAGGTCGAGATCCCGTCACGCGGCCCGGCGATCCGGTCGCCCAGCAGGTCCACGAGCGGGACGGAGGCGCGGCCGAGCCGATCCGCCAGGCGGGCCCCCAGGAAGGCGCCGGCGCCGCACGGGATCAGGGGCGCCCGCGCGTCCATGTCCGGCCGGCCGAGCAGGAGCGCGGCCGCATCGTGCAGCAGGCGCAGCTGCGCCTCTGCGAAATGCCCCGCCAATGCGGCCCAGGCCGGCGCGGGGGCCTCGGCCCGGTCGCGCCCGACGATCCGGGCGAGCCGGGTCTCGCTCTCGGCGACGGACTTGCCCTTGCGGTCGCCGCTCGCCTGCTGGTCGGCCCCCCCGGGGAGCAGGCCGAGGATCCGGTAGGCATCGGCCATGTGGGCGAAGGTCTCGGTCATCAGCCGGGTCCGGCGGCCGCCGAAGGGCGCGTGGTCGGCGAGCGCGATCACCGGCGTGCGCACGATGCCGGTATAGACGAGTTCCGATGTCGCCAGGCGTTCCGCATCGCTGTAGCCCGCGGCGGCCGGGCGGCCGCCCACGATCGGGATGAGGTCGGTGGTGGTGGAGCCGATATCGACCAGAAGGGCGTCCGGGGCGATCCGCCCGGCGAGCGCCGCGGTGGCGTGCCAGTTGGCCGAGGCCACGTCGGCGGCGCGTTCAGCCGCCGCCTCCGGGGCGATGAAGCCGGACCGGCCGGCATAGATCCGCACAATCCCGGCGAGATGCGCCCCGGCCCATCCGGAGAGCGCCGCCACGCCCTCCCGCCGGTCGGCGAAGCAATCGGTCAATTCCCCCGTCATGGTGACGGCGTGCGCGGCCTCGCCGCGCGCCCAGTCCGGCAGGGCCGCGAGCGCCTGCGCCAGGGCCGGCAGACCCTGCCAGAGCGGGCAGGGAACCTGGGCGGCGGCCACGACGCGTCCGGCCTCCACCAGAGCGGCCTTGACGTGAACCCCGCCGAGGTCCCACCCGATCGTCCTGGGGGATGGTGAGCGCATGGGACCGCGATGAACGCCTCGATGGACCACAGGATCGGGTGCCCCGGCTTCGCGGTGATCCCGGTGCTCGACCTCCGGGGCGGCCGCGTCGTGCGGGCGCGCCGGGGCGAGCGCTCCTCCTATGCCCCGATCGAGACGCCCTTGGCAAAGGGATCCGCACCCGAAGCGGTGGCACGCGGGCTCCTCGACGCGTGGCCGGCCGCGACCCTCTACGTCGCCGATCTCGACGCGATCATCGATCGTGCCGCCCCCGATCTCCGCGCCCTGACGGCGATCGCCCGCGCCTGCCCGGGCACCGCCCTGTGGGTGGATGCCGGCTTCGCCGAGCCCGCCGGCCTGGACGCGTTCCTGACCTCCGGCCTCGGGCGTCCGGTGATCGGCAGCGAGAGCCAGACGGATGCCAACCTGGTGACCCGGCTCGGGGACCGGGCGGTGTTCTCCCTCGACACGCGCGGCGCCGACCGGCTCGGGCCCCCGGCGCTCCACGACGATCCGTCGCTGTGGCCGCCGGAGGTGATCGCCATGACCCTGGCCCAGGTCGGGGCCGGGGCCGGTCCGGACCTTACGTCCCTCGGCGCCCTGCGGGCGCGGGCGCCGGAAACCCGCCTCTACGCGGCCGGCGGCGTCCGCGGCCCGGACGATGTGCGGGCGCTGCGCGCGGCCGGGATCGCCGGGGCGCTGGTCGCCTCCGCGCTCCACGACGGCACCCTGTCCCGGGCCACGGCGCCCGATCTCGCCTGACGCTTCCGACCAGCCCCCGCGGCTGCTAAAGCCGCCGCCAGGGAACAACCGTCACGAGATCTTCAGCCGATGGAAAAATTCACGACCCTGGAGGGCGTCGCGGCGCCCGTGCGGACGATCAACGTCGATACCGACCGGATCATCCCGGCGAAGTACCTGAAAACGATCCGACGGACGGGGCTCGGCAAAAGCCTTTTTGCCGAGATGCGCTACCGCGAGGACGGCTCCGAGAACCCGGACTTCGTGCTGAACAAGCCGGCCTACCGGAACACGAAGATCCTGGTCTGCGGCGACAATTTCGGCTGCGGCTCCTCCCGGGAGCACGCGCCCTGGGCGCTGGCCGATTTCGGCATCCGCTGCGTGATCTCCACGAGCTTCGCGGACATCTTCTTCAACAACTGCGCCAAGAACGGCATCCTGGCGATCGTGGTCGCCCCGGAGGACCTGGAGAAGCTGTTCGCGGATGCCGAGCGCGGCGCGAACGCCACGCTGTCGGTGGACCTCGAAGCCCAGACCATCAAGGGACCGGACGGCGGCACCCTGCATTTCGACATCGACGCCGGCCGCAAGCACAATCTCCTGAACGGCCTCGACGAGATCGGCCTGACCCTCGCGCGCGGCGCCGCGATCGACGCCTACGAGCAGAGGCTCGCCCAGCGGGACTGGGCCTGATTGGGCCGGGCCGGACCTCGCCCCGTTGGGGAAGGTCCGGCATCCCGTCACGCCGCCTTCACGTCGGCCAGGAAGGTGGCGACCGCCCGGCCGAGGTCGTTGGAGTATCGCGACAGGCCCTGCGCCGCGCCGAGAACCTGGGTTGCCGCGGAGCCGGTCTCGCCGGCGGCCCGCTTGACGTCGACGATGTTGCTGGTGACCTGCTCGGTCCCCGACGCGGCCTCCTGAACGTTGCGCGCGATCTCCTGAGTCGCCGCGCCCTGCTGCTCCATGGCGGCTGCGATCGCGGTCGAGCCGTCGGCGATCTCGCCGACGGTCCGGGCGACCGACCGGATCGCGTGGACCGCCTGGCCGGTCGCCGCCTGGATCTCGGCGATCTGTGCGCTGATCTCGTCGGTGGCGCGGGTGGTCTGCGCGGCGAGTTCCTTCACCTCGGTGGCCACGACGGCGAAGCCGCGCCCGGCATCGCCGGCCCGGGCCGCCTCGATCGTGGCGTTGAGTGCCAGCAGATTCGTCTGGCCGGCGATGTTCGAGATCAGGGCGATCACGCCGCCGATCTTCTCCGCGGTTTCGGCCAGGCTCTTGACGGCCCCGTCCGTCTGCACCGCCTCGTGGGCCGCCCGGCCGGCGGCCTGGGCCGCACGGGAGACCTGGCCGTTGATCTCCCGGATCGAGATCGACAGCTCTTCCGTGGCCGCCGCGACCGTGTTGACGTTCGACGAGGCCTGCTCGGCGGCACTCGCCACCGCAAGCGCCTGAACGTCGGTCTGCTCCGCGACGCCGCTCATCGAGCGGGCGGTCGCCTCGAGTTCCGTGGCGGCGCCCGCCAGCGCCTGCGTCAGGCTGGAGACCTCGGTCTCGAAACGCTGGACCGTGGCGTCCAGATGAAGGGCCCGACGGGCCTTGGCCTCGGACTCTTCCACGGCCGCGGCGTCGCTCGCCCGCTTGGCGATGAGCGCCTGCCTGAACACCTCGACGGCCGTGGCCATGCGGCCGATCTCGTCGCGCCGCCCCCGATGCGGCACGGCCACGTCGAAGTTGTCGCGGGTCATTTCACCCATCACGTCGGTCATCTGGCGCGTCGGGACGGCGATCAGCCGGGTGAGCAGCCAAGCGCACGCAGCTGCACTGCCGAGCAGGGCCAGGATGGTAATCAGCGTCGTCAGGTATGAGGTCGCGAACGCGTCGGCCGCATCGGCCTGACGTGTCTTCAGCAGGGCGCGCTCCGTCGCATCGATCTCGTCGACCAGGGTCCGGATGCCGTCCATGAACGCCTTGCCGACGCCGCTGGTCAGGAGGGCGCGGGCAGCAGCCTGCGTGTCGGCCTGCGCCATCATGGCGATCTCAGGCTCGGCGACCTCGGACTGCCACCGTTGGGCCAGGGCTTCGATCTGCCCGATACGGTGCTGCTGGGCCGGGTTGTCCACCGTCAGGGTCCGGATCCGCTCCGCGGCGACCGCGAAGGCTTTGGCACCGGCCTCGTAGGGGGCGAGGAACTTGCGGTCCCCGGCCACCAGATAGCCGCGCACCCCGGTCTCGCGATCCACCATGCTGCTGATCAGATGATCGTTCACGTTCAACACGTCATAGGTATGCTCGGACCATCCGGTGGTTTCGTTTATGAAAGTCAGTTTGTTGTAATTTATAAATCCACCCACAATGTTGATGAATATCAGTACCAAAAAGCAAACAATAATTTTCTTCGCGATCGATATGTTTGAAATGCGCATCATCACCTCCCCCGGCATCGAGCCGGCATGATACGCGACAGAGATTAGAAAGCCACTAATTTGCCTTCAAAAATGTACACGCTATGGCGCGAGAACTGATTTTACCCTCAAGATGAATATCGGTCACTTCCGGAAGTCACACCGATCACAACAACGACATGATCAGATCCACGGCGAAGTGGCCAACAGCACAATCTGCTATCGATACTTCAATTTCCGCCGCGCAGCTCCCGGCGCAGGGCGCGCGAATCCGGGCCTATGCCTGCGACAGGTCGCGGCGCACCACGGCGGCGCAGGCGACCTGACAGCCCGTCGCTCCAGGTGCCGGGCGGACGCGGCGATCGATAGCCGGCGCGGCGCAGTGTCAGGCCGATCTCCCGGACCACCCGCTCTCGGCCGGCTCCTCCGCTAACGCGTCGTTAACCCTCGTGCTGCCTGATTCGGCCGCTAGACGACGGGCGACACACGGGAACGCCAGGATGCGGAATCAGTCCCTCGGGTCGGGCGTCGCGCTCGGATTCGGCCTCCTCTGCGCGGGCGCCGCGAGCCTGCCGGCGCGCGCCGATTTCGACAGCTGCCTGGCCGGCATCCAGGCCCAGGCGGCCGCCGCTGGCGTCTCGGCGCAGACCTTCCAGGCGGCCACGCGCGGCATCAGCTTCGACGACAAGGTGATCGAACTCTCGCAGGCGCAGCCCGAGTTCAAGACGCCGATCTGGGACTACATGGCGGCCTTGGTCGACGACGAGCGGGTCGAGGACGGGCGCGCGGCCATGCGGCAGAACGCGGCCGCCCTGGCCCAGGCGGAGGCGCGCTACGGGGTCGACCGCTACACGATCGCGGCCGTCTGGGGCGTCGAGTCGAATTTCGGCAAGAACCTCGGCAAGATGCCGCTGGTGCAGTCCCTGGCGACCCTGGCTTGCTCGAACAACCGGCGCCGCGACTTCTTCCGGGGCGAGCTGATCGCCACCCTGCGGATCATCGAGCGCGGCGACATCGCGCCGGAGCGGCTGACCGGCTCCTGGGCGGGGGCCTTCGGCCAGACGCAGTTCATGCCGACAACCTATCACCGCCTCGCCGTCGACGGCGACGGCGACGGGCGGCGCGACGTGGTCGATTCGGTGGCCGATGCGGTCGGCTCGACGGCGAACTTCCTGCACGTGGCCAAGTGGCAGCACGGCCAGGTCTGGGGCTACGAGGTCAAGCTGCCCCGCGGCTTCAACGTCGCCGCCGCCGGGCGCAGGAACAAGAAGCCGATCGCCCATTGGGCGTCCCTCGGCGTGACCCGTATGGACGGCCACCCGCTCTCGGGCGACGGGCCGGCCGGGATCATCGCGCCGGCCGGAATCGACGGGCCGGCCTTCCTGGTCACGAAAAACTTCGACGCGATCTACTCGTACAACGCCGCCGAATCCTACGGCCTCGCCATCGCGGTCCTGTCCGACCGGCTGCGCGGCAAGACCGGTGTCCAGGCGCCCTGGCCGACCGACGATCCGCCCCTGTCCCGCGCGGAGCGGCGCGATCTCCAGACCCGCCTGGCCGCCCGCGGCTACGACGTCGGCGAGCCGGACGGCAAGGTCGGCCAGAAGACCCGAGACGCGATCAAGGATGTCGAGCGCAAGCTCGGGATGCCCCAGACGGGCCGCCCCGGCGGCAAGGTCCTGGAGGCGCTGCGCGGCAGCTGACCGGGTTCCGGCGCCGCCATAGCGCGGTCCGATGCCTCTCTGAACGCGCCACCTCGGCGGTGATCGCCGCGCCGCCACGGCGCCCCCAAGCCACGGCCGCGGCGCGGGAGCCGCAATTCATCCCCGACCCCTCACGGGCCTTCGCCCGGCCTGCGCCCCGCGGCCAGGACGTCGCCGGTCCGTCGACCGCCATGAACCGGGGGCCGTGCCGGGGTCTCGCCGGCCCGGCGAACCGCTCAGCAAAAAGGCCGCCGCGGGATGCCGCGGCGGCCTTTCGCATTGAGCAATGCCCCGTCGCTCAGGCGGCGGTGCGCTTGCGGGCTTCCTGCTTGGTGTCCACGCCGGCCGCTTTGATCTCGGACAGCTTCTGCGCGACGTTGCGCGAGAACACGAACTCGGCCGGGCGCTGGTTCTCCAGGCTGACCTCCGGGGCCATGGCGCCGTCGGTCTTGATGCCGCGGATCGCGTGCACCAGCGGCTTCCAGGGCTTGCGGACCGAATCGACCACCGAGGATGCCTCGTAGCCCGAATGGACCATGCAGTCGGCGCACTTCTCGTAATTGCCGGTGCCGTAGGCGTCCCAGTCGGTCTCGTCCATCAGTTCCTTGAAGGTCGCCGCGTAGCCCTCGCCGAGCAGGTAGCAGGGCTTCTGCCAACCGAAGACGGTGCGGGTCGGGTTGCCCCACGGGGTGCAGTGATAGGTCTGGTTGCCGGCCAGGAAGTCCAGGAACAGGCCCGACTGCTGGAAGGTCCACTTCTCGCGGCCCTTCTCCTTGCCGTGCCGGAACACGCCGCGGAACAGATCCTTGGTCGCCTTGCGATTCAGGAAGTGCTTCTGATCGGGGGCGCGCTCGTAGGCGTAGCCCGGGGAGACGGTGATGCCGTCGATGCCCATCCGGGTCACGCTGTCGAAGAAGTCGGCGATCTTCTCGGGCTGCGAATTGTTGAAGAAGGTGCAGTTGATGGTGACGCGGAAGCCCATCTCCTTGGCCTTGGCGATCGCCGCCACGGCCTTGTCGTAGACGCCGCGCTGGCACACCGACTGGTCGTGCATCTCCTTGTCGCCGTCCAGATGGATCGACCAGGTGAAGTACGGGCTCGGCTTGTACTCCTTGATCTTCTTCTCGAGGAGCAGCGCGTTGGTGCAAACGATCGCGAACTTCTTCTGGGCGATGATGCCCTCGACGATCTGCGGCAGATCCTTGTGCAGGAGCGGCTCGCCGCCGGCGATCACCACCACGGGGGCACCGCACTCGCGCACCGATTCGAGCGCGTCGGCCACCGGCAGGCGCTTGTTCAGGATCTCATCCGGGTAATCGATCTTGCCGCAGCCGGCGCAGGCGAGATTGCAGCGGAACAGCGGCTCCATCATCATCACCAGCGGGTAGCGCTTGCGACCCGTCAGGTGCTGTTTCAGGATGTAGCCGCCGATCTTCGCGACGTACCGGAGGGGGATACCCAAGATTGCGGCTCCTTCACTTCGTCGGCCCAGGGGCGATCGGGGTGCTTAACACGAAAAAAATCGCGATTTCCAGCGATCTAGCTTGGAACTAATCTCAATCGACCCCGTTTCGGCGGGATCATGACATCTTATTCTGCGCCTGACGCAACGGCGCCACATGGGCCGCGCACGCCAGATCCGTGGGCGAGGACTGCCCGCCCTTGAGGACAGCACGTGCATTGCGTCGGCAATGCGACCGGGGACGCGCGATTTCGATCGCATCGGCGCCATTTCCGTGCGCTAACGCACATATCCTCCGTACGGACCGCGGCAGAGCGGCCGCGTTGCAATCTGGCATCGCGCTCTTTACTGAGCCTCGTGGCGGCGATGCAAGCCGTGGCCGACGGCGAACGGCCGCGCCACGGTCCATATCGGCCAGGCTCGGCGTGCGCATGCGTGTTGCACGGCTGGGGCGGACCGTGTGGCGTTCCGCGAACCCGGTGCGCGTTCGAACGGATCGCGGGGCGGTCGGCATGCGGGCTCTGCGCCGCGCCGGTCCCCGGGATTCCGAAGAGCTGGATGGCAAGTTCCGGGCGCGCCGGGGGTGCGTCCGAGGCGAACAGGCAGGGTGCTCGTGATCGAAAGTCTCGTCGCGTTCTCGGTGCGGTATCGGTGGATCGTGATCGCCCTGGTGGCGCTCGTCACGGTCGCGAGCGGCGGCGTCGCGGCGCATCTGTTTCGAATCAACACCGATGTCGAGCGGCTGATCGATCCGAAGGAGCCCTGGCGCCAGGACGAGATCAACTTCGAGCAGGCCTTTCCGCAGCGCACCAACACCATCGTGGCGGTGATCAACGGCGCGACGCCCGAGGTCACCGAAGAGGCGGCCGCCAACCTCGCCAAGGCGCTCACCGCCCACAAGAACCTGATCGAGACCGTCTATCGGCCCGACGGCGGCCCGTTCTTCGACAAGAACGGCCTGCTGCTGATGTCCCAGGCCGAACTCGACAAGACCCTCGAGGCGCTCACCCAGCAGCAGGGCCTGCTCGGGCCGCTCGCCGCCGATCCGTCCCTGCGGGGCGTCATGCGGGTCCTGTCCCTCGGCGCGCGCGGGGTGAAGACCGGCGACGCCAAGCTGGAGGATCTCGAGAAGCCCATGGGGCAGATCGACGCCACCCTTCAGCAGGTACTGGCGGGCAAGCCGGCGCGCATGTCGTGGCAGGAGCTGCTGGCGAACGGCCAGAGCAGCGTCACCGACAAGATGAAGTTCGTGTTCATCCAGCCGGTCCTGGATTTCAACGCCCTGGAGCCCGGCTATCAGGCGACCAAGCTGATCCGGAACGTCGCCCAGGATCTCAAGATCGACGGCGAGCACGGGCTGCGGATGCGGCTCACCGGCACGGTGGCGGTGGCGGACGAGGAATTCGCCACCCTGTCGGAGGATGCCGGCGTCAACAACAGCATCATCGTGGGCGCGATCGTGCTGTTCCTGTGGTTGGCCTTGCGCTCCGGCAAGCTCGTCGGCGCGGTGCTGATCACCACCTTCGCGGGCCTCATCGTCACCGCCGCCCTCGGCCTGATCATGGTCAAGGAGCTGAACCCGATCTCGGTGGCCTTCGCGGCCCTGTTCGTCGGCCTCGGCATCGATTTCGGCATCCAGTTCTCGGTGCGCTACCGGGCGGACCGCTACGAGCAGCCGACCTTGCAGAGCGCGATCCGCGCCGCTGCCCGCGGGGTCGGCTGGTCGCTGACCCTGGCCGCCGTGTCGCTGGTGGCGGGCTTCTTCGCCTTCCTGCCGACCGCCTTCCGCGGTGTCTCCGAACTGGGGCTCATCGCCGGCGTCGGCATGGTCGTGGCCTTCCTGTTCGCGCTGACGCTGCTGCCGGCGCTGATCGCGGTGTTCGAGCCCAAGGGCGAGAAGGCGGCGGTGCAGACCTCATGGCTCGTTGGTGTCGATCCCTGGATCATCCGCCACCGCAAGCCGATCCTGATCGCCGTCGGTCTGGTGACCCTGGCGGGCGCGCCCCTGCTCTGGCACCTGCCCTTCGATTCCAACCCGATGCACCTGCGCAGCACGAAGACGGAATCGATCGCCACCTATCTGGACCTGATCAAGAACCCCGAGACCAGCCCGAACCTCATCGACGTCCTGGCTCCGAGCGTGGAGGCGGTGCCGGCGCTCTCGCAGAAGTTGGCGGCCCTGCCGGTGACGGCGTCGGTCAACAGCGTCGACACCTTCGTGCCCCGGGATCAGGACAAGAAGCTCGCGGCGATCGCCGACACGGCGCAGCTCCTCGACCCGGTGCTGAACCCGGGCCGCAGGCCGCCGCCGCCGACCGATGCCGACAACGTCAAGGCGCTCAAGGATGCCGCCACGGCGCTGAACGGCGTCGCCGGGGACACGAAGGGCGACGCCAAGGGTGCGGGGGCGGCCAAGCAGCTCGCCGGCACGCTGGACAAGCTCGCCGCCGGCCCGGTGCCGCTGCGCGAGGCGGCCTCGGTCGCCCTGACGAAGGACCTCGGTCCGCTGCTGGCCCGGCTGCGCGACCTGCTCCATCCGGAAAAGATCACGCTCGACAACCTGCCGCCGCAGCTCAAGGCCGACTGGGTCGCGGCGGACGGGCGCGCCCGCATCGAGGTCCATCCCAAGGGTGATTCCAACGACGACGAGGTGCTGCGCACCTTCTCGGACGAGGTGCTGAAGGTCGCGCCTCATGCCACCGGCGCGCCCGTAGCGACGACGCAATCGACCTACACGATCCTGGGCGCCTTTGTGCAGGCGGCCGTGACCGCTTTCGTGCTGATCTTCGTCATCCTGTCGGTGGCCCTGCGCAAGCCCTGGGACGTGGCGATGACGCTGGGCCCGCTGGTGATCGCGACCCTGTGGACGCTGATGGCCCTGCGCATCATCGGCATGCCGCTGAACTTCGCCAACATCATCGCCCTGCCGCTGATGCTCGCGGTCGGCGTCGCCTTCCACATCTACTACGTCATCGCCTGGCGGGCGGGGGTGACCGACATGCTGGCCTCCAGCCTGACCCGGGCGATTTTCTTCTCGGCGCTCACGACCGGCAGCGCCTTCGGCTCCCTGGTCCTGTCGAGCCATCCGGGCACGGCCAGCATGGGCAAGCTGCTGGCCCTGTCGCTGTTCTTCACCCTGATCGCGGCGTTCTTCGTGGTGCCTGCAACGCTGGGGGAGCCACCGGCGCAGCCCGACGAGGACCGGCCCGAGGCAGAGAAGGCGGTCGGGGCGGCTTTGCGCAAGAGCACGGCCCGCCAGGATCCGGTGCCGGCCAAATAGGCCCCCCGCTCAGAGGGCCTTCTCGAAGAAAAGGTCGGGGTAGGGATCGTCGTTGAAGCGCGCGATCTCCACCCAGCCCGCCCTGCGATAGAGCGACAAGGCCTCCGGCAGGGCACTGTCGGTGTGGAGGCGCGGCACCGCGATCGAGGGTTCCCGGACGATGGGGTCGATCCAGGGTTACTTCACCTCAGCGGTCGGGCCTCCATTGCCCTTCGGGCCGACGCATCCGCCGGGCAACCCGTCCATCATGGTGGGCAGGACTACGCCGAGCCACTGGACCTTCGCCTCCGGTCCAGAACCGTGCGTCGCGGGCGCCGACATCCGCGGCGACGGCACGAGCGAAGCGGCTCGATAAGTGGTCACCCCAAAAAGTCGGAAAACCCGCCCCTGAGCGCGCCCGACGCATCGACGGTCGTCCGAGCGGCGGCGGCGATCAACGCATCGCGCTCGTCGGCGTAGAGATAGCCGGGCGCCTCGCCCGGAAAACCGCCGGTCGTGGCCGGGTGGGTATAGAGCTCGGTCAGGCCATCGGGAAGGTGGGCCAGGAGCGCCGCCACCCGCGGCGGGGTCATCGCACCGGACCAGGCCAGACCGAGGGTCCGATCGGGGATCAGCAGGCCGGCCTGGCGGGCGCGCACGGCGAGCAGGGCCGCCCAGGGGGCGATGTCGAGGGCCGCCCGGGGTCGGGCGCCGGGCTCGGCCCGGCGCAGCAGCTCGCGGGGCTCGCGAGGCACCCGGATCGACCGCATGCCGTAGCCGCGGCCGATGCGCAGCACGGCGCCGGCGATCAGCGGGTGGACGTGGAAGTGCTTGTGGGCGTTGACGTGATCGAGGGGCAGGCCGGTGGCCTGGTAGGCCTCGAACTGCGCCGTGATCTCGGCGGCGAGCTGACGCCGGGCAGCGGGCTTGCGGGCGAGGTCGAGGCCGACCCGAGCCATGTCGGCGCGCATCAGCCCGGCGGCATCGGTCAGGTCGGGCAGTTGCGCCGCCGGCAGGGTCGGCCAAGCTTCGACCAGGACGAGGTGCAGCCCGACCCGCAGGGACGGCATCTGCTTCGCCCGGGCCACGGCATCGGCGGCCGCCGGCGCCGAGACCATCAGGCTCGCCGCGGTGAGGATCCCGTCGCGATGGGCCTGCTCGACGGCCTCGTTGACCTCGGGGCTCAGCCCGAAATCGTCCGCGGTGACGACCAGACGCTTCACAACAACCTCGTTACGGGTGTCGATGGGTCCGGGGCAGAGCCCCGGACCCCTGACGTCACGCCGCCTTGGCGGTGCCCTGACGCTCCTTGAGGAAGCGGTAGAACTCCACGCCCTCGCGCAGGCGGCGCTTCATCATGTCGGGCGAGCGCACCATCTCGCTGACGATCGAGGCGATCTTCGGCGCCCGGAAGTAGAACTTCTTGTAGAACTCTTCCACCGAGGTGAAGATCTCGGTGTGCGACAGGTGCGGGTAGTGCAGCGGCGCGACCTGAACGCCGTTCTCGTCGACGAGCTCGGCATTCTCGATGTCGAGCCAGCCGTTCTCCACCGCCTGCTTGTACAGGAAGGTGCCCGGGTAGGGGGCGGCCAGCGAGACCTGGATCGTGTGCGGGTTGATCCGCTTGGCGAAGGCGATCGTCTCCTGGATCGTCTCCTTGGTCTCGCCCGGCAGGCCGAGGATGAAGGTGCCGTGGATGGCGATGCCGAGCTCGTGGCAATCCTGGGTGAATTTTTCCGCGACCTCGACGCGCATGCCCTTCTTGATGTTGTGCAGGATGGCCTGGTTGCCGGATTCGTAGCCGACGAGCAGCAGGCGCAGGCCGTTCTCCTTGAGCACCTTCAGGGTCTCGCGCGGAACGTTCGCCTTGGCGTTGCACGACCAGGTCACGCCGAGCTTGCCGAGTTCCCGGGCGATCTCCTCCGCACGCGGGAGGTTGTCGGTGAAGGTGTCGTCGTCGAAGAAGAACTCCTTGGTCTGCGGGAACTCCTTCAGGCAGTACTTGATCTCCTCGATCACGTGGGCGACCGAGCGGGTGCGATAGGTGTGCCCGCCGACCGTCTGCGGCCACAGGCAGAAGGTGCAGCGGCTCTTGCAGCCCCGGCCCGAATAGAACGAGATGTAGGGGTGCTTCAGGTAGCCGATGAAGTACTTCTCCATCTCCAGGTCGCGCTTGTAGACGCTGGTGACGAAGGGCAGCTGGTCCATATCGGTCATGATCTCGCGGTCCTCGTTGTGGACCACGACACCGTTGGCATCGCGATAGGACAGGCCCTTGATCTCCGCCATCGGAACGCCGTCGGCGACTTCCTTGACGGTGAAGTCGAACTCGTTGCGGGCGCAGAAATCCACCACCGGGGCCTGGGCCATGGCGCCGGCGGCATCGACCGCGACCTTGGCGCCGATCAGGCCGGCGATCAGCTTCGGATTGGCGGCCTTCAGCGCCTCGATCGTCTTCACGTCGGACTTGAACGACGGCACCGAGGTGTGGAGCACGACGAGGTCGAAGTCGTTGGCCTGGGCCACGATCTCGGGGAGCTTGATGTTGTGCGGCGGCGCATCGATCAGCTTCGAGTTCGGCACCAGGGCGGCCGGCTGGGCCAGCCAGGTCGGGTACCAGAACGACTTGATCTCGCGCTTGGCCTGGTAGCGGGAGCCGGCACCGCCATCGAAACCGTCGAAGGTGGGGGCCTGGAGGAAGAGCGTGCGCATGGGGTTCAAGGCCTCAGGGCGTTGCCGGGGGAGGGCGGGAGTCGCGGGAGCCGGAATCAGCGGGTGGGCGCGCCGGCATCGCGGCCGAGTTCGGAATCCGGGATCAGGGTACCGTCCGCAACCACGTGATAATCGTGACCTTTCCATGTCACCGCCCCCGACATGAAGGCCCAGGAGAAGTTCAAGAAGGAGAGGATGTCGCGGATCGGCAACAGTCCGTAGGGGTGCGGGGCGAGGCCGAAGGCGCGCTCCAGCTGCCGGCAGAGCAGGACCCGCCCGGCCAGGGCGAGGCCCGCGACGACCAGCGCACCGGTCCCCCCGCCGGGCAGCAGGGCGCCCAGCACGGCGAGCGGGAAGGCGTGGGTGACGATCGAACCGGCATAGCCCGCCGGATCGACGGTGCGGATGGTCCGGTTCCAGCGCAGTTCGTGGCGCCAGAGGCCGGCCATATCGGTATCGACGCTGGTATGGCCGATGGTGAAGCTCGGGATCACCACCCGGCCGCCGAGACCACGCAGGGCCGCGCCGATCGCGTAATCGTCGGCGAGGTCGTCGCGGAAGCTGCGGAACCCGCCCAGCGCCTCGAGGCTCGCCCGGGTGAAGGCGACGGTGGAGCCGAAGCAGGGCTTCGCCAAGCCCAGGCTCAACCCCATCACGACGTTGGGCAGGAACTGGACATCGATCGCCAGCGTCGAGAGCCGGTCGTACAGCCCCCGGAAGGCCGGCACCCCGTGATACAGGCAGGTGACGCCCGAGACGCCCGCCTGGGACAGTTCGGCGACCAAGCGCTCCAGGTAGTCGGGCCGGACCACCATGTCGCTATCGGCCAGCACCACCACGTCGTGGGCGATCCGCTCGGCCATGTTGATCAGGTTCGAGACCTTGCGGTTCGAGCCGTGCTGGCGGCCGTCGATCACGAGGTCGATGCGGGCCTCGGGATAGGCCTGCTTCAACTGTTCTACCACGCCGATTGCGGGATCGGTGGCCCTCTGGACGCCGAACACCACCTGGACCGGGCCGGCGTAATCCTGAAGCAGGACCGTTTCGAGGTTCTCGTAGAGGTTCGGCTCCAGGCCGCAGAGCGGCTTGAGCACGGTCACGGAGGGGCGCGGCGCGCCGGACACCAGGACCGGCACGGCCCGCGCCGCGTAGCGGCCGGCACAATAGGCGGCCGCCAGCCCGTAGAGGCAGCCCGCCGCCGCCAGGATCAGGCAGAGCAGCGAGAGCCACGAGGAGGCGAGCAACGCCAGGGAGGAGAGATCCATCCAATCGGGTCCGTGCGATCGTCCCGCCGCCTCAAGCGACGATGGCCGCGAACGGCCGGTTCAGGTCGGCCCAGCCGTCTGTGCAGCTTGCGGCCTCGGCAGTCACGGCGTCGGCAATCACGGCGTCGGCTTGGCGGCGAGCATGCCGTCGGCGCGCTGGCGCAGGAACTTCACGGCGCCGTCCGCGCCCCCCGTCTTCAGGGGGCCCGAGAGCGCGGTGCGCTGGGCCGCGATCTCGCTCACGTCGCCGTTGAGCAGGACGTCCTGGATGCGGTTTCCGGCGTTGACGACGAAATCGACCTCGGAATCGTCCCCGTCCGCCGCGGTGACGCGGGTCGCCACGACCCGCTGGGCGCCGCGCTCCTCGACCTTCGGGGTCACGTCGAACTTGCCGTCGGCGGCGCGGGCGAGGCGGTTTGCGTAGGTGACGGTCAGGCTGCGCTTGAACGCGTCGGTGACCGCCGCCTGCTGCTCAGGGGTGAAGCTCGACCATTTCGAGCCGACCGCGACGCGGGCCATGGCGGGGAAGTCGAAAGCCTTGTCCATCGCCGGCCCCACGGCCTCGACCCGCGCGGGCAGGGGTCCGGGGCCGCCCTTCAGGGCGGCGGTGAAGGCGGCGTAGAGGTCGCGCACCGTCTGAACGGCGGGATCGTCCGCGGCCCATGACGGGGCCGGGACGAAGACGAGCACGGCCAGAAGGGCCGCGACCGGGGCGGCGAAGCGGGCGGCGGCGATCCGGCGGGTCAGGCGCACTTCTTCAACTCCTCGCCGTCGCCGAGACGCGTCCCCATGCGGGGCGGAGCGTAGCTGTAGAATGGACCGAGCGTGGCCGGCTGCAGCACCCGCTGGGCCACGCGTCCGGTCTCCGCCTCGGCCTGGGGATCCCCGTCCTCCGGTGCCTCGACGCGCTGCCGGGCCTCGATCCGATGCCAGAGCAGGAGGCTCGGTAGGCCGACGCCGAGATCGGCGAAGCGCTTGACCAGCGACAGGGCGAGCGCCGCCTCGACGGGGATGTCGAACAGGCCGCACAGGGCGATCAGTCCCCCCTCCTGCGCGCCCAGCGCCCCCGGCACCGCGAAGGCCGCACCGCGCACCGCCTGGGCGAGGCTCTCGATCATCAGCGCCTGCGCGAAGTCGATCGGATAGCCCATGAAGCGCAGGCAGACATAGACCTCCAGGGTCCCGATCACCCAGCCGGCGAAGTGGATCACCAGCGCGGCGGCGAAGCGACCGTGGTTGCCGTAGAGCCGGCGCAGGCTGTCGTAGAGCTGGTCGATCGCGCCGAAGGCGCGCCATTCGCGGCCGGAGGCGAAGCGGCTGAGCAGCCCCTGGATCAGGCGATGGCCGGCCCGGCGCTGGATCAGGTAGAAGGCGCCCAGCGCCGGCACCGCCAGGGCGAGGCCGCCCGCCACCGTCCGGGCGATCGGCCCGTCACCGCAGATCATGACCAGCAGGACGAGGCCGACCACGGTGAACAGGAGCTGGGTCAGCGCCTGCGTCATCAGGTCCACGAACATGCTGGCGCCGGCGAGCGCCCCCGGGACGCCGCGCTTGGACAGGAGGCGCGCCCCGATGAAGTCGCCGCCGACGGTGGCCACGGGCAACAGCGTGTTGATGCCCTCGCGCACGAAGCGCAGCGAGACGCAATCGGCGAGCCGGACGGTGCCCGCCGGGAACACGACATGCCAGCCGAGGCCCGCCCAGGCGACGGCCACGATGCGGGCCAACACCACCAGGGCGGCCCCCCAGCCGGCGCTCACGACGGCGGCCGACACGTCCTCGAGACCCGAGGACGTGAACAGGCCGACGACCGTGCAGAGACCGGCGATCGAGGCCAAGGTCGTCAGGCGCTTCATGGTCTACTTTCAAGCTCGCAAAAGGCTTGATGCGGGAAATCAGCCACGGTCGCGGCAGAAATAGGTCCGCCAGACCAAGAACGTTTCTGTCACGTTGCAGCACGGATGACCGCTGTCTATCACCCGTTTGACACAGTAGGGGCCAAAGCGGCGCGGGGTCAGAGAGCCTACGCATAAGGCCGCGGCACGTCGCAGAAGGGGCACATGTCATGGAGCGGGAAGCACCGATCACGGCCATGGAGGCCGTGACCGCGGAGACGCATGCCGATGGCCTTCCGGGCAGGACGGGACCGGGCGTGCCGGCTCCGCAATCGCCGGTGATGGCCTGGAACGAGTGGGACCCGCTGGAGGAGGTGATCGTCGGCTCCCTGGACGGCGCCACGATCCCGACCCACCACCTCACGGTGATCTTCAACCTGCCGCGCGCCGCGCAGCCGTTCTACCGGCTGGCGAGCGGCTGGAAGTATCCGAAGTTCATGAAGAAGCTGGCCCAGGCCGAGCTCGACAACTTCATCACGATCCTGGCCGGCGAGGGCGTGAAGGTCCGCCGCCCCGACACGGTGGACTTCTCGAAGAAGTTCAAGGCACCCCGCTGGTCGTCCCGGGGCTTCTGCGTGGCCTGCCCGCGCGACCCGTACCTCGTCATCGGCGACGAGATCATCGAGAGCCCGATGTGCTGGCGTTCGCGCTACTTCGAGGGCGACGCCTATCGGTCGCTGTTCAAGGAGTATTTTCGCAATGGCGCCCGCTGGACCTCGGCGCCGCGGCCGCAGCTGACCGACGACCTCTACAATTACGATTACCGGGTGCCGAACCTGAAGGCCGGCGAGCCCATGCAGTTCACCGTCAACGAGTTTGAGCCGGTCTTCGACGCCGCCGACTTCGTGCGCTGCGGCCGCGACCTGTTCGTGACCCGCTCCAACGTGACCAACCTGATGGGCATCGAGTGGCTGCGCCGTCACCTCGGCCCGGGCTTCCGCATCCACGAGATCGAGAGCCGCTGCCCGCAGCCGATGCACATCGACTCGTCGTTCATGCCGCTGGCCCCCGGCAAGGTGCTGGTGAACCCGGACTACGTCGACGTCGAGAAGCTGCCGGCCGTGCTCAAGACATGGGACGTGCTGATCGCGCCCCGCCCCGACCCGGTCGAGGGTTTCATGAGCAAGATCTCGATGTGCTCGCCCTGGACCTCGATCAACGTCCTGGCGATCACCGAGAAGAAGATCGTCGTCGACCAGAGCCAGCCGACGCTGATCAAGGCGCTCAAGGATTGGGGCTTCGACCCGATCCCGGCGCCGTTCCTGAGCTACGGCCCGTTCGGCGGCTCGTTCCACTGCGCGACCCTCGACGTCCGCCGCCGCGGGGTGCTGAAGTCGTACTTCTAGCCGTACCGCCCCGCCGCAGCGTCCGGATTTGCAAATCGGGTTTTGTATCGCTCCGGCTGGACTTCAGACACCGCTCCAGAGATGACACGCGCCCTCCCTCCCCCCCTCTGCGGGGGAGGGAGACGCGATTGTGTCCGGCCGCTGCCCTCTATCGTCGAAGATGTGTGCATCCGGTAGCCCGCATGGGAGAAGGACGCATCGCGGTCTACGACAGCACTTGTACCTCAAACCTGTGTGGCCCTTAGCCCCGGCGGGGAGGAGCTGGAGGTGGGGGTGGCGCCGGCTGGAGCGGTGCGAGGCCGCCTGCACCACCCCTGACCCCTCACCGCAATCCCGGGCAAGCCCGGGATCGCCAGGGGAGGGGAATAGCGCCACGTTCTCAGTGGGCTAAGCCCGGGACAGTGCCGTGTACATTTGGCAGCCGCCGCGGGGAGGGGCGGCCCCGGCTCACCGCCCCGCGATGCCTTCGATCAGCGCCCGGTTGAAGCCTTCGGGGTCGGACATCTGCGGCGCGTGGCCGAGATCGGGAAACTCCACGAGGCGCGCCCCCGGGATCGCCCGGGCGGCCGCCTTGCCGAGTTCGGGATAATGGCCGAGCTGCGCCCGCACCTCCGGCGGGGCGAGATCCTTGCCGATGGCCGTGTTGTCCTTCTGGCCGATCATCAGCAGGGTCGGCACCGCGATCTGCGGGAACCGATACACCACCGGCTCGGTGACGATCATGTCGTAGAGCAGCGCCGAATCCCAGGCGACCGCCTCCTTGCCGGGACCGGCATTGAGGCCGGCCAGCATCGTCACCCAGGGCTCGTAGCGGGCGTCCCATCGTCCGGCATAGTAGGTCGCGGTCTCGTAGGCGCGGATCGACTCCGCGCTGGTCTTCAGCTCGCGTTGGTACCAGCGCTCCAGGGAGATCGGCGGGAGCCCCTTGGCGCTCCAATCCTCCAGGCCGACCGGGTTGACCAGGACGAGCTGGGCCACCTCCTTCGGATAGAACAGGGCGTAGTGCGCGGCGAGCATGCCGCCCGTCGAGTGGCCGACCAGGATCGGGTGCTCGATCCCCAGCGACGCCAGCAGCGCGTGCGTGTTCTCGGCGAGCTGGCGGAAGGTGAACTGATAGGCCGCCGGCTTGCTCGATTTGCAGAAGCCGATTTGGTCCGGGGCGATCACCCGGTAGCCGGCCGCGCCCAGTGCCCGGATCTGGCTCTCCCACGTGGCGGCGCAGAAATTCTTGCCGTGGAGCAGCACCGCGGTCTGGCCGTTCGGCGTTTCTGCCGGCACGTCGAGATAGCCCATCTGGAGCGGCTGGCGCTGGGATGTGAACGGGAAGCGCCGCACGGGCCAGGGATAGTCGAAGCCTTCGAGTTCCGGGCCGTAGGCCGGGGCGGCGACGGGAGCCGCTGCCCCGGCAAGAACCGTCGGCACGAGGACGATAGCGGCGAGAAGGGGTCGGAGCATGGGCGGCCTCGGAGCCTGTGTGCGGGCGGCGCGGGACGCCGCGCAGCCTGCACAGATCGGGCATCCGAACGGACCTGTCTACGCATCAAGCCCGGAGCCGTCACCGCTCCGGTTCGACCGCGCCGGCCGCCGGGAGGGGGACCGCGCCGTCCCCGCCGTTCCACCTCACGCCGAGGCCGGCCGCGACGCCTCGGCCCTATCGCCCTTGATGTACCAATCTTCGGAGATCGAGAACGTCTTGAATCTATGCTCGTACCCGTTGCGCGCCATCAGGGCGCCAAGCTCTTCACGCTGCTGCGCGTCACCACTCGCGATGCTCACCATCGTGACGGCGCGCTCGGAGAAATCGAAGTGATTTAGGACGTCGAGGGTGTCGTCCTCGGCGCTGATGCACATGTAATCGATCGTGGCCGGCGCCTCTGCCGCTTGCAGGAAGCTGCGAAGCGTGACGGTCTCGACCTCGTGCCGGCGACCGCCACGCCGCGTGCCAGTCGGGACACCGGCTCCCGGTGATCCGGCGGCGGATTGCTCCTCCGAACTGTCCGGGTCGTTGAACAGCATCTTCAAGCCATCGTTCGTATAGACGAACTTGTTCGTGACGTAGCAATTCCGTCTGCTACGCAGCTGGTCGTACCGACTACGCGCCGGTTCCGCGATCGCGCCCTGCCAGCCATAGAGCGTCTCCAGCAGCAGCGTGGTGCTGCCGGCCGGACCACCCGTGGCACCGAACTCCACGCAATAGCCGTTCCGCTTCTCACCGAGTTCGAACAGCACCCAGAGATCCTGCAGCAGCGGGGCGCTCGAAAGCGCTGCTCTGCGGGCCGCGAACATCAGGAACTCGATCGGTTCGGCATGAGCCTCATGGCCCCGACCGATGAAATTCTTGATCTCCGAGATCGATTCTTCGAGTGTATCTCTCACTCCTAGAACCGATCTGAAGATGACCCTGAGTTCATTTTCCACGACCTGACTCCCCCTTGCGATGTTCTGCGGTCACCGCGCGCCGGACCCCGTGTGGCCGGTCCCTCGAGACGCGGTTGTTTCTATCCTGCGCGGTGCCGCCCAAGAGCGCTCGTCGACGCCGGTGCGGGCCGTCTCTTCTGCGCAACGACGGCCCGGGCTTGCCAGGACGCCCCCGCACCGGGGGGCCGGATCCGCCTTGGGCAATCGGCCGCCGCGGGGTGCCCCGGGAACCTTTTCGGCCGACGATCATAGATCGGCGCGACCTTCTGCTTCCCGGCCCGCACGGTCTCATGCCCGTGGATGGGGGCGGGAGGCCGAGCGACGGGATGCGCGCCAGCCTGGGCCATTCAGTGCTCAATCGATCGTGATCCCTTCGACCATCATCCCTTCGGCCATCGGCTGGAGTTATCGTTTCACTTCGGCGGCTACACGCGAAACACCACCCGCCCCGATGATCCGCCAAAACCGTTTACTTTCCTCTTTTTATTCTGTTTTTGCCAGCATCCCAGGCTGTCAACGCCTTTTACCGAGCTTAATACGAGTAAAATTTGAGTCAATTCAAACTACAAATGACATTTTGATCAATAGATTTCTCCGACCGAACGTCGATCTGCGATCGACCTCTTGCAGAGGATTAGGAGCGAGTCAATGATGCAGCGGATCGAGTCAATGTTAACTTTGACAATTCTGGCCGGTCTTGCATCCAGTCCGGTCCACGCCGCCGATGCGTGCGACGCGCTCACGGCCCGGGTGATCCGCGACACCGGCGCCTCGCTCGCCGGCCGGGCCGGCCCCTACGCGGTGTTCCGGGCCGAGGATGCCGAGCGGATGAGCCTCGATTGCCGGGCGCCGGCGCGGATCACCGTCGCCTCGCGCGACCGGGAGCCGCCACGGGCCTACTTCATCCTGGTCGGCCGCGCGGCCCGTGCCCTCGCCGGGGCGGATGCCGCCGCGGCCGAGGTGCTGACGCTCAACCTCCATCAAGCCAGCCTGCTCGCGCAGGCCCCCCGCCGCGGCAGCTCCGGCCCGGCCTTGATGCTGTGCGAGACCGGCTCGCGGACCGACGCGCTCCGGGACGATCTCACGGTCTGTCGGGTCGCGCCCCGGGCCAAGCTCGCGCGGACCCGCCGCGCGGGCTAGGGCGACGGCCCGAGATCGGGATCGGGCCCCGATTGCAACGCGGTCGGGAACGGCGCTAGACCGGCCGCATGTCGAATCCCGAAACATCCGGCCCCGTGGTCCAGGTCGGCGGCGCGCGCTTCGCCAACCACCTGCCGCTCACGCTGATCGCCGGCCCGTGCCAGCTCGAGGGTCGCGGCCACGCCCTGGAGATCGCCTCAGCGCTCAAGGCGATGGCGGCGGATCTCGGGATCGGGCTCGTCTTCAAGACCTCCTTCGACAAGGCCAACCGCACCTCGGGCAGCGCCGCCCGGGGCGTCGGCCTCGACGAGGCGCTGCCGGTCTTCGCGGAGATCCGCGAGAGCCTCGGCCTGCCGGTGCTGACCGACGTGCACGCCGCCGAGCAATGTGCCCGGGTCGCCGAAGCGGTGGACGTGCTCCAGATCCCGGCCTTCCTGTGCCGCCAGACCGACCTGCTCCTGGCCGCCGCCGCGACGGGGCGGGCGGTCAACATCAAGAAGGGCCAGTTCCTGGCGCCCTGGGACATGAGGCACGTGGCCGCCAAGGTGACCGAGGCCGGCAATCCCAACGTCATCGTCACCGAACGGGGCGCCTCGTTCGGCTACAACACCCTGGTCTCGGACATGCGCAGCCTGCCGATCATGGCGCAGGTGACGGGCGGCGCGCCGGTCGTGTTCGACGCGACCCATTCGGTCCAGCAGCCCGGCGGCCAGGGCGCCAGTTCGGGCGGCCAGCGGGAATTCGTCGCCGTGCTGGCCCGGGCCGCGGTGGCGGTGGGCGTGGCCGGCGTGTTCATCGAGACCCATCCCGATCCCGACCGGGCGCCCTCCGACGGCCCGAACATGGTGGCGCTGAAGGACCTGCCGGCCCTGCTCGACCAGCTCATCGCCTTCGATCGGCTCGCTAAGAGCCGCGCCGCCTGAAACGGGGTATCCAAGGGGCGAGCCCTTTGGTGGGTCGTCAGGGCAAAGCCCTGACCGATTCCAAGGCTCCGCCCTGGACCCGCGAAAGGGCTCGCCCTTTCGAAACCCGGATCAGGCGTGCGTCAGAACGTGGATCCGGAGGGGTTGGACGAGGTCGTAGCCCCCGTCCGCCACCCGCTCGGCCGCCCGATCGAACGCCGCCTCCACGATGGGCCGCTGCGCTGCGATCACCGCCGCACGGGCGGGATCCACCGCGCAGACCCGGGCCAGGAAGGCGTCGAGGGAGGCGAAGCGCTCCCGCCGTTCGATCGTGACCTCGCGGCGGCATGCCAGGGTGCCCCGGGCCAGGGCGGCCGCGATGGCCTCCTGCGCGGCCGCCCGGACCGCGGTCTCGTCCTCGATGGGCCGGAGGGCGTCGAAGAAGCTCCCCGCCGCCAGGGGCTCCACCACGACGAGGCGGCCGCCCGGCGCGAGCACGCGTGCGGCCTCGACGAGGGCAGCCGCGGGGTCGGGCACGTGATGCAGGGCGTTGAGCAGGACGGCGCCGTCGAAGCTGGCATCTGGGAAGGGCAGGGCCTCCCCCGTCGCGGCTTCGAACCGTGCGGCCGGCACCGCGGCCCGGGCCCCGGCGAGCGCCGCCGCGCCGGGATCGATGCCGGTCACCGCCGCGCCGTCTTCCGTCAGCCACTTCGCGAGGGTCCCCCCGCCGCATCCGATATCGAGGATCCGCTTGTCGGGGAGCGGCGCGAAGGTCTCGCGGATCAGGGTCAGGGCATCCATCGAGCGCTCCTCCACCGAAACCCTCTTACGGCCAGCGCGGCCCGAAGGCGATGTGCGTCGGCCGGAGCCGCCGACCGTCCCCGCACCGGATCAGGCGATGCCGGACCGGACCGGCAACCCTGGTTCGGAAACTCTTCGCAAGATTTCGGCCCCCGCGCCGGTCGAGGCGGCGGGGCCGCGGTGGCAGCCCCGTGGGGCGTTAAGCATGAACCGGCATTCAGAAAACCGCCTGTGTGCGGATCCGCACGTCAAGACATGCGAGAACTTGGAACTGACGCGGGATGGCTACGTTATTGGGGCATGTTTGATCGAGGATCGAGAAGGAACATTATGCGCAAGATCGGTATCATCGCCACCGCCGCCGCCCTGGCTCTCGGCAGCGTCGCCGCCACCACGGGCGCTGAGGCGCGTCCCTACGGCTTCCACGGCGGGTACGGCGGCTACGGCCATGGCTACTACCGCGGTGGCCGTCGCGGCATCGGCACCGGCGCCGCCATCGGTCTCGGCATCGCCGGCCTTGCCGCCGGTGCGATCGCCGCCGGCGCGGCCCGCGATTCCTACTACGGCGGCGGTTACGGCTACGCCCCGGTCTATGGCGGCTACGCCGCTCCGGCCTACGGTTACGGCGCGCCGGGCTACGCGGCACCGGGCTACGGCTACTACGGCTACGGCTACTAACATCAACGACCCTGACGGGATCGATGGGCGACCGGCGCGAGCCGGTCGCCCTTTTTCGTTTGTTCGCCCGATGCGGGAGCCGGCAGCAGCGAAGTCTCTCGCCGATCCGCCGTCAGCGGCCCCGATAGGGCGGCACCCCGGGATCGGGCAGCCAGACCGTCTTGGGCGGTTCGCCCGTCTGCCAGAACACGTCGATCGGAATGCCCCCGCGCGGATACCAGTATCCACCGATCCGCAGGTAGCGGGGCTCCAGGAGGTCGCGGAGCCGCTTGCCGATGGCCACCGTGCAATCCTCGTGGAACGCGCCGTGGTTGCGGAACGACCCGAGATAGAGCTTGAGCGATTTCGACTCCACCAGCCAGTCGCCAGGCACGTAGTCGATCACCAGGATGGCGAAGTCGGGCTGGCCGGTGACTGGGCAGATCGAGGTGAATTCGGGGGCGGTGAAGCGGGCGAGATAGTCGGTATCCGCGTGGGGGTTCGGGACCCGGTCGAGGCGTGCCGCGTCCGGGGATGTCGGAAGCGGCGCCGGCTGGCCGAGCTGTAGAGTCTCAGGTGTCGTCATGGGGCGCGTATAGAACGCCGCGACGCCCCGCGCATCCCTCGCCGCCGCGGCGATTACTCCGGGCCGCCGAACGGATGGCGGCCGCAGCGCCGCGTTCGCACCGGAATGGGCCGACCCACAGGCCGACCGCCCACCGGCGCTTGCCGCCGAACGCGGCTTGACGGATAAGCCGCCGCGATGCGCCGCAGCCCCACTTTGCGCGCGCCGACCCGCGGCCCCGCAAGAGGACGTTCCATGACCGCGATCACCAATATCAGCGCCCGCGAGATCCTCGACAGCCGCGGCAATCCGACGGTCGAGGTCGACGTCATCCTGGAGGACGGGTCCTTCGGCCGCGCCGCCGTGCCGTCCGGGGCCTCCACGGGCGCCCACGAGGCGGTGGAGCTGCGCGACGGCGACATGAACCGCTTCCTCGGCAAGGGCGTGCTGAAGGCGGTCGAGGCGGCGCAGACGGAGATCCTCGACGCGGTCGGCGGCATGGAGGCCGAGGACCAGGTCGCGGTCGACGAGGCGATGATCGAGCTCGACGGCACCCCCAACAAGGCGCGGCTCGGCGCCAACGCCATCCTGGGCGTGTCGCTGGCGGTGGCGAAGGCCGCGGCCGAGGCCTCGGGCCTGCCGCTCTACCGCTACGTCGGCGGTGTCCAGGGCCGTGTGCTGCCGGTGCCGATGATGAACATCATCAACGGCGGCGCGCATGCCGACAACCCGATCGACTTCCAGGAATTCATGATCCTGCCGGTGGGGGCGGACTCGATCGCCGAGGCCGTGCGGATGGGCTCGGAGGTGTTCCACACCCTCAAGGGCAAGCTGAAGAAGGCCGGCCACAACACCAATGTCGGCGACGAGGGCGGCTTCGCCCCGAACCTGCCCTCGGCCGAGGCGGCCCTCGACTTCGTGATGGACGCGATCAGCGCTGCCGGGTTCAAGCCGGGCCAGGACATCGCCCTGGCGCTGGACTGCGCCGCCACCGAGTTCTTCAAGGACGGTGCTTACGCCTACGCGGGCGAGGGCACGACCCGCGCCATCGAGGCGCAGGTCGACTACCTCGCCCAGCTCGTCGCCACCTACCCGATCGTCTCCATTGAGGACGGCATGTCGGAGGACGATTGGGCCGGCTGGAAGCTCCTGACCGAGAAGATCGGCGATCGCTGCCAGCTCGTGGGCGACGACCTGTTCGTCACCAATGTCGAGCGCCTGTCCCGGGGTATCGCGGAGGGCACCGCCAACTCGATCCTGATCAAGGTCAACCAGATCGGCTCGCTCACCGAGACCCTGGCGGCCGTCGATATGGCCCAGCGCGCCGGCTACACCGCGGTGATGTCGCACCGCTCCGGCGAGACCGAGGATTCGACCATCGCGGACCTCGCGGTCGCCACCAATTGCGGGCAGATCAAGACCGGCTCGCTCGCCCGCTCGGACAGACTGGCCAAGTACAACCAGCTGATCCGGATTGAGGAGGGCCTCGGCCCGCAGGCGCTCTATGCCGGCGCGGCGGCGCTGAAGCAGCTCGCGCGCCGCTGATCCTGCGGGGCGCCCGGCCTCAATCCGGGAGCGTCCAGACCCGCTGGGGCCGCGACAGGCCGCGCAGCTCGATCGTCCCCACCGGCTGGAGCGGCCGGGCGCAGCGCTGGGCGAAGGACTCCGACACGAGGAGCGCGTGGCCGAGCGCCGCGCACTGGCTCTCGATCCGGCTCGCCTCGTTGACCGCCCGCCCGATGATGGTGAAGTCGAGCCGGCGCTCGGTCCCGACATTGCCGTAGATCACCGTCCCGAAATGCACGACGCATTCGGCCGCGAGTTCCGGCAGCCCCGCGGCGCGGCGGCGGGTGTTGAGCGCCGCGTTGGCGGCGAGCGCGTCGGTCGCGGCCTCGAGGGCGGCGCCGCAGACCGGGCAGGGGAGGGTGCCGGCGTCCGGGACCGGAAAGATCGCCAGGAACCCGTCGCCGAGGAATTTCAGGATCTCGCCGCCGTGTCGCTCCACCGGATCGCCGAGGGCGTCGAAATGCTCGTTGAGCCACGTCACCATGTCGGCGGGATCGGCCCGGTCGGACAGGGCCGTGAAACCGCGCAGGTCGGTGAGCAGGATGGCGGCCGGCACGGCGCGGCCCTCGCCCCGCCGGATCTGACCGTCGAGGACCCGTTCGGCGGTGGAGCGACCGAGATAGGTGGCCGACACCTCCCGCAGGGTGTGTGCCAGGCCGATCTTGGCGATCGCCAGCGTCAGGAACGGCAGGACGCCACTGATGGTGGAGAGGTCCGCATCCGTGAAGCCGGCGGGCAGGCGGGTACAGAACGAGATCGCGATACCCCGCAACGCGGTTCCGGGGGCGAACTCGACGATGTGGAGGGCGTAGTCGACCCCGCCCTGTGACCCGAGGTCCCGCAGGACCGGAAAATCAAGTTCGCGTTCGGGGGCGTCGAGCCGCCAGCGGCCGAACGTCTCGCCCTTCTCCACCAGCGCGTAGACGGGACTGAGCAGCCAGTCACTCTCCTCGTCGGCGCCGTGCGGACTGGCCACGAAGGACATCCCCGCGCCGGCATGCCAGTTCAGGCTCACGCCGCGCAGCGTCGGGTCGAGGGCCGGGGCCATCACGCTGACGCGCCAGAGGGGGATGCCGGCGCCGGCCAGCGCCTCGCAGAACCGAACCAGCAGGCCGTCGTGGTCGTCGGTCGCCGTGGCGTGTTCGGCGAGCCAGCGGCGCAGATCCGTCATGTCCATGCGTTCGGCCCGCCCTTCGCTCCCACCTGCCGCACCGCGCCCCGGTTCATAGCCGGCCACGACACGCGGGCGAGACGATCCCTTAACCTTTCCGCCCGAGGATCGCGCCATGGTCGTCCGCCGCCGAGTCAGAATGGTCGTGTTGCCGCTGGGTCTCTGGACCCTGTCGGCGCTCGTGGTCGGCTATTTCGTGTGGCAGGCCGAGAGCGGCAACCGCGGCCTGGAGGCCAAGAAGGCCCTCAAGATCCGGGCCTACGGCCTCAACCAGGATTTGGCGGCCGTGAGGGCCGAGCGCGCCACCTGGGAGCGCCGGGTCGCCCTCCTCAAGAGCGATCAGATCGACCGCGACCTCCTGGAGGAGCGCGCGCGGATCGTCCTCGGCCGGGTCCACGCCAACGACGTGGTCGTCATCACGCCCTGATCGGCCGGCCCGCCGCCTGCGCGGGCCGCGAAACCCCTCTGACAAGAGAGGCTTCCTGTCAGAGCGGCAGCCCTCGCTTTCCAACCGACGCTGTCCTACACCCCCTCGCAGTCGCGTGGAATCACGGGGAGAGCGCCGATGGACGCCGCCAAGGAGCCTGCCAGGGACGCTTCGTCCGCGCACCCGCAGGCCGCGAGCCCGCAGGCCGCCGAGGCGCACAAGCCGGCGCCGAACATGCCGCAATTCAGCCGGGAGGATGACCTCCACGCCTATCACGAGATGCTGCTGATCCGGCGCTTCGAGGAGAAGGCCGGCCAGCTCTACGGCATGGGCCTGATCGGCGGCTTCTGCCACCTCTATATCGGCCAGGAGGCCGTGGTGATCGGCATGCAGATGGCCTCGGTCGACGGCGACCAGGTCATCACCGGCTATCGCGACCACGGCCACATGCTGGCCTGCGGCATGGACCCCAAGGGCGTGATGGCCGAGCTGACCGGGCGCCGCGGCGGCTACAGCCGCGGCAAGGGCGGCTCGATGCACATGTTCAGCCGCGAGAAGCAGTTCTTCGGCGGCCACGGCATCGTCGGCGCGCAGGTCTCGCTCGGCACGGGTCTCGCCTTCGCCGACCATTACCGGGAGAACGGCAAGGTCAGCCTGACCTACATGGGCGACGGCGCCGCCAACCAGGGCCAGGTCTACGAGAGCTTCAACATGGCGGCCCTCTGGAAGCTGCCGGTCGTCTACGTGATCGAGAACAACCGCTACGCCATGGGCACCTCCGTGGCCCGGGCCTCGGCGCAAACCGACTTCTCGAAGCGCGGCCTCTCCTTCGGCATCCCGGGCGAGCAGGTCGACGGCATGGACGTGCGCACCGTCCGCGAGGCCGCCACCCGGGCGATCGAGCACGCCCGCACCGGCCAGGGCCCCTACATCCTGGAGATGCAGACCTACCGCTATCGCGGCCACTCCATGTCCGATCCGGCCAAGTACCGGACCAAGGACGAGGTCTCGAAGATGCGCGACGAGCACGACCCGATCGAGATGGTGCGCAAGCGCCTGCTCGAACTGCACGGGGTGCCGGAGGCGGATCTCAAGGCCACCGACGCGAAGGTGCGCGAGGTCGTGAACGCCTCGGCCGAGTTCGCCACCAACGACCCCGAGCCCGATCCCTCCGAGCTCTGGACCGATATTTTGTTGGATGCGCACGCCTAGCGCGTCCCCGGAACACTGGCCGCCCCGACCAAATAAACGATCGCAGAGCTGAGCATGGCGACCGACATCCTGATGCCCGCCCTCTCGCCCACCATGGAGGAGGGCAAGCTCGCCAAGTGGCTGAAGAAGGAGGGCGATCCGATCAAGTCCGGCGACGTGCTGGCGGAGATCGAGACCGACAAGGCCACCATGGAGGTCGAGGCGATCGACGAGGGCGTGCTCGCCAAGATCCTGATCGCGGAGGGCACCGAGGGCGTCGCGGTGAACACGCCGATCGCCGTGATCGCCGGCGAGGGCGAGGATCCGGCGAGCGTCCAGTCGGGCGGCGGCGCCAAGCCCAACGGCGCCGGCGGCCATCCGGCGCCGACCCCCGACATGCAGGCTGAGGGCATGGCCGACAAGGCCGCGCCCGCCGCCAAGACCGGCGACGACGCCCCGAGGGCGCCCGCGGCCCCGGCCGTCATCACCACCAAGGCCCAGGAGCCGGTGATGGCGGAGTTCCCGGCCGACACGCCGATGGTCACTCAGACCGTCCGCGAGGCCCTGCGCGACGCCATGGCCGAGGAGATGCGCCGGGACGGCGACGTCTTCGTGATGGGCGAGGAGGTCGCCGAGTACCAGGGCGCCTACAAGGTCACGCAGAACCTGCTGCAGGAATTCGGGCCCCGGCGCGTGGTCGACACCCCGATCACCGAGCACGGCTTTGCCGGCATCGGCGTCGGCGCGGCTTTGTCCGGCCTGAAGCCGATCGTCGAGTTCATGACCTTCAACTTCGCCATGCAGGCGATCGACCACATCATCAACTCGGCGGCCAAGACCCTCTACATGTCCGGCGGTCAGCTCGGCTGCCCGATCGTGTTCCGCGGCCCGAACGGTGCCGCCGCCCGGGTCGGCGCCCAGCACAGCCACGACTATTCCGCCTGGTACTCCAACGTGCCCGGCCTCAAGGTGATCGCCCCGTACACGGCCTCCGACGCCAAGGGCCTGCTCAAGGCCGCGATCCGCGACCCGAACCCGGTGATCTTCCTCGAGAACGAGATCCTGTACGGGCAGAGCTTCCCGGTGCCGCAGCTCGACGACTTCGTGCTGCCGATCGGCAAGGCCAAGGTCCACCGCACCGGCAGCGACGTGACCATCGTGTCCTTCGCCATCGGTATGACCTACGCCCTCAAGGCCGCGCAGGCGCTGGCCGAGCAGGGGATCGAGGCCGAGGTGATCGACCTGCGCACGATCCGCCCGATGGACAGCGCGACGGTGGTGGAATCGGTCAAGAAGACCGGCCGCTGCATCACCGTCGAAGAGGGTTTCCCGCAATCGGGCATCGGCGCCGAGATCGTGGCCCGCCTGATGGTCGACGCGTTCGACTACCTGGACGCCCCGGTCCTGCGCATCACCGGCAAGGACGTGCCGATGCCCTACGCGGCCAACCTCGAGAAGCTGGCGCTGCCCAACGTGGCGGAGGTCGTCGCGGCAGCCAAGAGCGTCTGCTACAAGTGACCGGCGCGCGGGCGCCGGTCGCCCGCCCCGGCCCGGATCGAGGAACAGCCGGCGCGCCATGAGCCAGGATTCCAGCACCACCTTCGCCGAACTCGCCATCCCGCCCGACGCCCGGGAACAGGGCGGCATCGAGGTGCTGCGCGCGGCCGTGGTGGACGGTGCGGTCAGCGTGGCGCTGCGCCGCTCCTTCGACGATCCCGCGACCTGGGGCCGGCTCCTGGCCGACCTCGCCCGGCAGGCCGCCCGCGCCTACGCGCTGGAGACCGACATGTCCGAGGAGGAGGCGGTCGAGCGCATCCGCGCCGGGTGGGAGGCCGAGGGGCTCGACCCCGGCGGCCTCAACTAGCGATGGCACAGGCCCATGGCTGAGGCAGCGATCCGGCAGGCGACCTACGCGGATCTGGAGGCGGTCCCGGACCATCTGGTGGCGGAGATCGTCGACGGGATGCTGGAGACGCATCCGCGGCCCCGACATGCGATGGCGGCGTCCGACCTGTCCACCGTGCTGGGCACCCCGTTCCGCTATGGGCGCGGCGGTCCCGGCGGCTGGATCTTCATGATCGAGCCGGAACTTCACCTCGGATCCCAGGTGGTCGTGCCCGATCTCGCCGGCTGGCGCCGCGCGCGGATGCCGACCGAACCCGAGGAGGCCTTCATCACGACCCCGCCCGACTGGGTCTGCGAGATCCTCTCGCCGTCCACGACCCGCCTCGACCGGGGTCCGAAGCGCCGCATCTATGCCGAGTCCGGGATCGGCCACCTCTGGCTGCTCGATCCGGCGGTGGGCGTGCTCGAAGGCTTCGCCCTCGCGGACGGGCGCTGGGTGCTCCTCGCCACGATTCAGCGCGGCGAGATCGTGGCGCTGCCGCCCTTCGACGCCGTGCCGTTCCCCCTCGACGACCTCTTTCCCTTCGACGATCCGGCCGCCCCGGCCTTGCCCGAGACCTGATGCCATGCCGATCAACGTGCTGATGCCCGCCCTCTCGCCGACCATGGAGAAGGGCAACCTCGCCAAGTGGCTCAAGAAGGAGGGCGATCCGATCAAGTCCGGCGACGTGCTCGCCGAGATCGAGACCGACAAGGCCACCATGGAGGTCGAGGCGATCGATGAGGGCGTGCTCGCCAAGATCCTCGTGCCCGAGGGCACCGCGGACGTGCCGGTCAACGACCTGATCGCCATCATCGCGGGCGAGGGCGAGGACGTGTCGGCGGCAGCCGCCGGCGGTGCGCCGAAGGCGGCCCCCAACGGGGCGGCGCAGGCCGAATCCAAGGCCAAGCCGTCACCGGCCGACCAGAACACCACGCCGGGCGGCGGCCACATGTCCTACGAGCGGGTGAACGAAGCGCCGGAGGGCGCGCAGCCCGGCGGCACTTCGGAGCAGAGCGTCGGCGGCCGGGTCTTCGCCTCGCCACTCGCGCGCCGGATCGCCAAGCAGGAGGGCGTCGAACTCGGCGCCGTCCAGGGCAGCGGCCCGCACGGCCGCATCATCGCCCGCGACGTGCAGGCCGCCAAGGCCTCCGGCGCGACCAAGGCGCCCGCGCCCCAGGCCGCCGCCGAGGCGCCGAAGGCGGCCGCCCCCGCCCCGAAACCCGCGCCCGCGGGCGGCGCGCCGGCCGGTCTCACAGTCGATCAGGTCCGGGGTTTCTTCGCCAAGGATTCCTACGAGGAAGTCCCGCTCGACGGCATGCGCAAGACCATCGCCAAGCGTCTGACCGAGGCGATGCAGGTGGCCCCGCACTTCTACCTGACGGTGGATTGCGAGCTCGACGCGCTGATGAAGCTGCGCGAGACGCTGAACGGCTCCGCGGGCAAGGACAAGGACGGCAAGCCGGCCTTCAAGCTCTCGGTGAACGACTTCGTCATCAAGGCGATGGGCCTGGCGCTCACCCGCGTGCCCGCCGCCAACGCGGTCTGGGCCGAGGACCGGATCCTGCGCTTCAAGCAGGCCGAGGTCGGCGTCGCGGTGGCGATCGACGGCGGGCTGTTCACCCCGGTGATCCGGCGGGCAAACGAGAAGACGCTGTCGACCATCTCCAACGAGATGAAGGACTTCGCCGCCCGCGCCCGCGCCAAGAAGCTGAAGCCCGAGGAATACCAGGGCGGGGTCACCTCGGTGTCGAATCTCGGCATGTTCGGCATCAAGCACTTCACCGCGGTGATCAACCCGCCACAATCGAGCATCCTGGCGGTGGGCGCGGGCGAGAAGCGCGTCGTCGTGAAGGACGGGGCGCCGGCGGTGGTCCAGGTGATGACCGCCACCCTGTCCTGCGACCACCGGGTGCTCGACGGGGCGCTGGGCGCGGAGCTGGTCTCGGCCTTCAAGGGGCTGATCGAGAACCCGATGGGCATGCTGGTGTGAGGCGGGCTTCTCTCCTCCCCCTTGTGGGGAGGAGTTGGAGGTGGGGGTGGTGCAGTATCGAGCGTTCCGGTGCCTTCTGCACCACCCCCACCCCTGGCCCCTCCCCACAAGGGGGAGGGGAAAGCGCGTCAGTGAATGTCGAGGTGGGGGAACGTGAGAGGCAGCGGTCGGAACATACGCTCTTGGTGCGATGAACCGTGCTCCATGCTCACGATGAGCATGATCCCATCAACCACGTTCGATTGACACACCGCCCGATGCCCTGGAACCAGCAGCCCCGGAGTGCAGCCTCGCCCAGAGCGGCTGCGAACGCGAAGACGCTGCGGCGCTCGCTCACGGAAGCGGAGAAGCGCCTCTGGTGGCACCTGCGCCACCGCTTGCCCGTGGACGACTCACATTTCCGCAGGCAGGTCCCCCTCGGCCCGTACGTTGCGGATTTCTGCTGCCTATCGGCCCGGCTCATCGTCGAGGTCGACGGCGAGCAGCACGGCTTCGAGGCCGGCACAGCCTACGATGGCCGCCGGAATACCTATCTCCAGTCCGAAGGCTTCCACATCCTGCGCTTTTCGAACCGCATGGTCCTGCGGGAGATCGACACCGTCCTCGACACGATTCACGCGGCCCTTGCCGCACCCGATGCGCCCCGTCCGGTTTCGACCGGCCAAGCGGGACCACCCCCACCCCCTGCCCCCTCCCCGCAAGGGGGAGGGGCGTTCGCGGAGCGGTAAATGTCCGACACCTACGACGTCCTCATCATCGGCGCCGGCCCCGGCGGCTACGTCACGGCGATCCGCGCGGCGCAGCTCGGCTTCAAGACCGCCGTGGTCGACCGCGAGCATCTCGGCGGCATCTGCCTGAACTGGGGCTGCATCCCCACCAAGGCGCTGCTCCGCTCGGCCGAGATCTACCACTACTTCCAGCACGCCGGCGATTACGGCCTGACCGTGGAGAAGGTCGGGTTCGACACCGCCGCGATCGTGAAGCGCTCCCGCGGGGTCTCGGGCCGGCTCAACGGCGGCGTCGGTATGCTGCTCAAGAAGAACAAGGTCGACGTGATCTGGGGCGAGGCCGCGATCGACAGCGTCGCGAAGGGCAACCAGCCCGGCCAGGTCACCGTCACGGAGAGCAAGCGCGCCGAGCCGCCGAAGGGCGCCAAGGGCGCCGGCACCTACGGCGCCAAGCACATCATCGTGGCGACCGGCGCCCGCCCCCGGGCCATCCCCGGGATCGAACCCGACAAGAAGCTGATCTGGACCTACTACGAGGCCATGGTCCCCGAGACGATGCCCAAGAGCCTGCTGGTGATGGGCTCGGGGGCGATCGGCATCGAGTTCGCCTCGTTCTACCGCACCATGGGCGCCGAGGTAACCGTGGTCGAGCTGCTGCCGCAGATCCTGCCGGTGGAGGATGCCGAGATCGCAGGCCTCGCCCGCAAGCGCTTCGAGAAGCAGGGCATCAAGATCCTCACCGGCGCCAAGGTGACCAAGGTCGAGAAGGGCGCGGATTCGGTCACGGCGACGATCGAGGGCGGCGACGGCAAGACCCAGCAGATTACCGCCGAGAAGTTGATCTCGGCGGTGGGCGTCGTCGGCAACATCGAGAAGATCGGCCTGGAGAAGCTCGGGGTTAAGATCGACCGCGGGATCGTGGTGACGGACGGGCTCGGCCGCACCAACGTGCCCGGCCTCTACGCCATCGGCGACGTCGCCGGCCCGCCGATGCTCGCCCACAAGGCCGAGCACGAGGGCGTCCTCTGCATCGAGACCATCAAGGGCCTGCACACCCACCCGATGGACAAGGCCAAGATCCCGGGCTGCACCTATTGCCAGCCGCAGATCGCCAGCGTCGGCCTGACCGAGGCCAAGGCCAAGGAGCAGGGCTTTGCCGTGAAGGTCGGCCGCTTCCCCTTCGCGGGCAACGGCAAGGCGATCGCGCTCGGCGAGCCGGACGGGCTGATCAAGACCGTGTTCGACGCCAAGACCGGCCAGCTGCTCGGCGCCCACATGGTCGGCGCCGAGGTAACCGAGCTGATCCAGGGCTACGTGGTGGCGATGAACCTGGAGAGCACCGAGGAGGAGCTGATGCACACGGTGTTCCCGCACCCGACGCTCAGCGAGATGATGCACGAGAGCGTGCTGGATGCGTATGGGAAGGTGATCCATACGTAGGGGGAGCGTTCGGGCTGCTATGTCAACGAAACATTCTGGCAATTGAATACATGCCATACGGATGACTTGGAATGTTCGATCAGCGAGCATTCCAAGTTATGCCTAAATTGATAAATTCCAATCAATGAGATAGAGATTGATTCAAATTTGCGCAATTATGGTATATCAGTATGGAAACAATGCTAATCTACACCCTATTGCTTTACCCGATCGTCGTATGTCCCACTAACTATAAATTTTTCTCCTTTGACTAATTGTTCACTTGATAAATCCAGCTCTTTAAGTTGTGGAACACCATATTTTTTAATCTCGTCTATGCTGAACAATGGCAATATCGGCATCTCTATGTCGCCACTCTCCATCGTAAAGTCTTTCGCAGAGGAAGGTATATTTATTTGGAATGATTGAATGCCGTAATTTATTAACAGCATTGCGTATGGCAGCTTAAGATAATCGCTGTTTCGATAGAGCATGGCCGCCAGCACACTTGACGATGCACCCGGGCCGGGCATTGTATAAGACTGAATTGGCCAAGTTCTAATAGATTAATTTGGTCGCAATGATCCCATTATCCAAGCCACTGCATCGCTAAAGTACTTATATTTGTCTTTGTCCGCCAAGCTAATTCCCATTTTTATGAAAGATTTCCACACGTTACTTGGAACATACGACGGCACGTCCATGTTAAACTGAAGTGTTTTGTTTTCTTCATCGGCAACAAAGAAATCGCTCCCTTCTGGATGATCAACATGGAGCCCCGACTCCCTCCAATCGAGTCTCGATTTTTTATCTCGACTCTTTATTGAAGGGTAACCCTTTTTACCTCTCAGTACAGCAAAATTCTTTCTCGGCAAGAACCAGTTACCAAAATCATTCTCTATTGTATTACCGAATAATTGGTTGCAATCATCACATTCATATCGAGTGAACAAGTTACTATTGCCCAGCGCTTCTGGAATGGCATGAGCAATATTTCCAAATGATACATCAGGTGCTGAATTCCTGCAAAATCGGCATCGAGCTCCAGCTGAATTGCCTAGAATAACCTTCGGCTGTCCGCGCCCGACCTGCCAAAATTTGACGTCATAATGGCGCGCGTAGAAGCTTATCGCCCCTTCGATAAGTCGTGAAACTTCTTCATCGGATTGTGCACGTTCCATGCCGACCTAGCTGGATGATGTTAGAAAGAGTTAGTTCCATCACCCCCGCCCCACCTCCACCGGCTCCGCCTCCTCCAGCGCCGGCACATACGCGCACCACTCACAGATCCCCCGCTCGGCCCCCCGCGACGCGTTCCGCTGCGAGCAGAGCGGACACACCAAGAGGATCAGCCGCGCGCCGGAGCGCAGGGCCAGCCCGCGGCCGCGGAACGTGACCTCGGTGGCGCCGTCCCCCGCGGGGCGCTCCCGGATCCAGGCGCTCACGACGCACCGCCCCCGGCCGGCCTGTCACCCGGCCCCGCGCGCCAACAAAAATCCGATCCCATTCGCATGGCGAAGCCGCCCCCCAGCGGTGCTGCCCAGTCGATCACACCGGGATAAGCGGTCAGCCGGCGAATGGCTCCGCTTCCGGCCGTGCATCGGACCGGGATGCGCACGCGGACGAACGCCCGTATGACTCGCCATCACACGGAGCGGGAGCGAGGCGGGATCCGATGCAGGACGAGCGAGCCGGGGCGGACGGCCTGCCCACCTACGCCGACGTGGCGCGCGCCGCCGAGCGCATCGCGGGCGCGGCGCACCGCACGCCGGTGCTGACCTCCCGCACCGCGGACGCGATGACCGGCGCGAAGCTGTTCTTCAAGGCCGAGAATCTGCAGCGGGCCGGGGCCTTCAAGTTCCGCGGGGCCTACAACGCGATCAGCGCCCTGCCGGAGGCGGTCCGCGCCCGCGGCGTGCTGTCCTTCTCCTCGGGCAACCACGCCCAGGCCATCGCCCTGGCGAGCCGGCTCCTCGGCATCCCCGCCACGATCATCATGCCGGCGGACGCCCCCGCGGCGAAGATCGCGGCCACCCGCGGCTACGGCGCCGAGGTCGTCCTCTACGACCGCTACAGCCAGGACCGGGAGGCGCTCGGCCGGGAGATCGCGGAGCCGCGGGGCCTGACCGTCATCCCGCCCTTCAACCATCCGGACGTCATCGCCGGGCAGGGGACCCTGGCGCAGGAGTTGATCGAGACGGTGGGGCCGCTCGACGTGCTGGTGGCCTGCCTCGGCGGCGGCGGCCAACTCGCGGGCTGCGCGCTGGCCGCGGCGGAACTGTCGCCGGGCTGCCGGGTGATCGGCGTCGAGCCCGAGGCCGGCAATGACGGGCAGCGCTCGTTCCACGCGGGCCGGGTGGTGACGATCCCGGTGCCCCGGACCATCGCCGACGGGGCGCAGTCGACGGCGCTGGGCGACCTGACCTTCGCGATCATCCGCGCCCGGGTCGCCGAGATCGTGACCGTCTCCGACACGCAGCTCGTGGAGACGATGCGGTTCTTCGCCGGCCGCATGAAGCTCGTGGTCGAGCCGACCGGCTGCCTCGCGGCCGCGGCGGTGCTGCAGGGGCTCGTGGATGTCCGGGACAAGCGCGTCGGCGTGGTGATCAGCGGCGGCAACGTCGATCTGGCAACCTTCGCGCGTCTGACCGGCGAAGCGGCCTGACCGCGCCGAATGCCCGGCAGGTGTGACCCGGCGGCGGTGGACCGACCGCAGACGGATGCTTATCTTGTCCCTGTCAGAATGCGCGCTCCCGGGCCTTGAACCCGGATGGGCGGGAGGGTGACGATGTCCGTTGGTTTCAAGGTTCTCTCGCTGACCGATCGCGCCGCCGATCGGATCAAGGCGATCATGGCGGAGGCCGACCGGCCGATCGCCGGACTCCGGGTCGGGGTCCGCAACGGCGGCTGCGCCGGGATGTCCTACACGATGGAATATGCCGAGGCGGTCAAGCCCGGCGAGGACGTGGTCGAGGATCGCGGCGTCCGGGTGTTCGTCGATCCGAAGGCGGTGCTGTTCCTGCTCGGCACCGAGATGGATTTCACCACCAGCAAGCTCGCGTCCCAGTTCGTGTTCAACAACCCGAACCAGACCTCGGCCTGCGGCTGCGGCGAGTCCGTGGCGATCACCCCGGTCTCGGCCGACCGGCTGCCCGCCCCGGTCTGAGCCGGCCGGAGCGGCCGCGCGTCAGGCGACCTGCGACAGCGCCTCGGCGGTGTCGTCCACGGCGCGGTTGCGGCCGCCGCGCTTGGCGACGAACATGCACAGGTCGGCCCGCTCCAGCAGCGCGGCCGGCGTATCGCCCTGGCGCAGAACCGCGACGCCCAGCGAGACCGTGATCTTGCCCAGCGACTCGCCGGTGGAGCGCTTGACCAGCTCGCGCCCCATCACGCTGGCCCGGACCGTCTCGGCCACCTGCCGGGCCAGGACGCGGTCCGCCTCGGGCAGGATGATCCCGAACTCCTCGCCGCCGAACCGGGCGAGCTGCGCCTGCCGGCCGGCATTCTCGCGCATCACGATCGCCACGAGCCGCAGCACCTGATCGCCCGTCAGGTGGCCGTACAGGTCGTTGAAGCGCTTGAAGAAGTCGATGTCGAGGATGATCAGGCTCATCGTGCCGGCGCGCAGCCGGGCGGCCTCGACGGCCGCCTTCAGGCTTTCCTCGAAATGCTTGCGATTCGAGAGACCGGTCAGCGTGTCGGTGAGGCTCTCGAGCCGGGTCGCCTCGAGCTTCTCGCGGAGGGTCTCGATCTCGCTGCGGGTCTCGCGCAGACGCGCCTCGAGGACCCGGTTGTTGACCGCGACCTCGCGGGTGGTGGAGACCAGCGTCGCGACGATCTCGCCGAGCCCCGCGCCATTGGGCAGGCCGTCCGCGAGGTCCTGGGCGAGTCCGCGCAGGGATTCGCCGTACTGCGTCGTGGAGCCGAGCGACAGGTCGAGGATCTCGGTGACCGCCGCGATCTCGCCGAGGACCACGCGGCTGATGTCGCCGGTGGCGTTCTCCAGGCCGTGCCGGTTCAGGTAGGTCTCGTGGAGGTCGTCGATGTCGGCCTCGGTGAGCGCCCCCTTCTCGGTGGTGAGGCGCTTCACCGCGTCGCCGAGCAGCGGCAGTTCCGCCGACACATAGGCATACCAGACGGCATAGGCGCGCGGGGTCGCCGAGGGGCCGTAATCGCGAATCAGGTCGTGGGTCCGCTTCGCCAGCGCGAAGCTGCGATCCCGATCCGAATGGCTCTCATGGCTCATGCCCGTCCCGCCGCCCTCGGCCTACCGACGCTTCGTCGCATAGTGGCTCGAAGACCAGACTACGGCAGCCTGGTAGACAGAGAGTTAAAGCCGTATTCGCGGGCCTTATTTATCTTTCTTCGCCGAGACTGGACGAAGCAGGAAGGCCGGAACATGGGCGCCGAGGCCGATGGGCGTCTCGCCGTCCGCCTCGTTCCGGCGCCCGCGCTCGTCGCGCACCCGCTCCGCGCGGCCGGATTCACGCCGCGGCTCCGGCACGGGACGGGTTTCGGCCCGCGGCGCGGACACGGCGCCACGGGTCTCGGCCCGGGGTGCGGCCGCACCGCCACGGGTCTCGGCACGCTGCGGCGACGCGCCACCGCGGGCGCCGCGCGCCTTCGGGCGGTCTGTGGCGGGGACGGAGCTGCCTCCGGCGGCCTTGGCCGAGCGCGCCCCGCGGCGGGTATCGCCCGAGCGACCGCGATGGCGGGTGCCGGTATCGGCGGAGGGATCGGCCACCGACGACAGGTCGCCGTCGAACCACGGGATCGGCTGGCCGATCAGCACCTCGATGGCGCCGAGGGAGCGGGAATCCTCCGGGGAGGCCAGCGTGTAGGCGGTGCCGGACCGGCCGGCGCGGCCCGTCCGGCCGATCCGGTGGACGTAGTCTTCGGGGTGATGCGGCACGTCGAAGTTGAAGACGTGACTGACCGCCGGGATGTCGAGCCCGCGGGCCGCCACGTCGCTGGCCACCAGCAGGGCGGTCTCGCCGTTCCGGAACGCGTCGAGGGCGGTGGTCCGCGCCCGCTGGTCCATGTCGCCGTGCAGGGCCGCCGCGTCGAAGCCGTGGCTGACCAGCGACTTCTGGAGCAGGGCGACATCGCGCTTGCGGTTGCAGAAGATGATCCCGTTCTTGAGCTCGGCCTCGCCGCGGATCAGGTCGCGCAGGCGCTCGCGCTTGGCATGGCCCTCGGAGCCGGTGGCGACCAAACGCTGCGTGATCGTGGTGGCGGTGGAGGCGGGCCGGGCCACCTCGACCCGCTGGGGATTGTGCAGGAACATGTCCGCCAGCCGCTCGATCTCCGGCGGCATGGTCGCGGAGAAGAACAGGGTCTGCCGGGTGAACGGCACCATCTTCACGATCCGCTCGATATCCGGGATGAACCCCATGTCGAGCATGCGGTCCGCCTCGTCGATGACCAGAAGCTCCACACCGGTCAGCAGCAGCTTGCCGCGCTCGAAATGGTCGAGCAGGCGGCCCGGCGTGGCGATCAGCACGTCGGTGCCGCGCATCAGCTTGGCATCCTGATCGGCGAACGAGACCCCGCCGATGATCAGCGCGACGTTGAGCTTGTGGTTGGTGCCGTAGCGGTCGAAGTTCTCGACCACCTGGGCGGCCAGTTCGCGGGTCGGTTCCAGGATCAGCGTGCGGGGCATCCGGGCGCGGGCGCGGCCGTTCTCCAGCAGGGTCAGCATCGGCAGCGTGAAGGCCGCGGTCTTGCCGGTCCCGGTCTGGGCGATACCCAGGACATCGCGGCGGGCGAGAACGTGCGGGATGGCCTCAGCCTGGATCGGCGTCGGCTCGGTGTAGCCCGCCGTCGCGACGGCGTTCAGGACTTTCTCGCTCAGTCCCAGGTCGGAAAAAGGCATCTGCGTTCAGGAACCGTTGCGCGCCCGGCCGGCGCGATGGACACCGTCGCGGCAACGGCTGGGAAGGATCGCGCGGAGCGCTGGTACGCTCCCGGGGCCGCGGGGCGCATGCTGACCGTCAGTTAGGGGCTTGGCGCGGCTTGTCAATCTCGCAATGCGCGGCGACGCGCCGCGACGCGCCGCGACGCACAGGCGATCCGGGCCCGATCAGGGCCTAAGCCGGTCGGAGACGGGCCGGCGGCGGGGATCGGGCCGCGTGGCCCGTGCGGCCCCCACACCATCCGGGATCGCGCCGGTCGTCTCCGGGTCGGGCGGGACCGGAGCCGCCGTGGCGAAGATCCGGCTGGGAGGATCGCTCAGCTTGTTCCACCGGGCTAGCTGAGAGGCGCCGGCGACCGCCAGGAGACCGGCGACAGCCGATACGCGCAGCGACCAGCCGAGGAGCGTTCCCCGGCGAACCGGATTCCTCCGGTCCAGGTCGACGGCCGCACCGGCGGGCCGCCGCCTGCCGAAGGCTTTCGAAGCCCGGTCAGGGCGGATGTGCATGGGCGACTCGCTCCGCCGAACGCGCGCCAGGCCTTCGGCCGCGCATCGTCGGGCACCATGGTTAACCACAGCTTTACGCCGGGCGGCGGTGAACGATCAGACGGGGCGAACCTCATCCGCGCGGCGCGGTACGAGATCGCCGTCACTTGACCAATATCGAGCGTGAATCCTCTGATTTTATCGCCATAAACAATCTCCATGAAGACTATTCAGACCAATTTATAATAAATATAAGCTCCCGATTGGCGGTAACTCGATGATAGCGCACCGGATGTCGGCCACTAGTCTTCATGTTTTGTTGACGCTCTGCGGCTAGTCTGAGAACACTTGTTGCAGGAAAGCGACAGATCTTGGGACCGGGAACGCCTAGAAGGCTGTCGGCTCCAGCTAACCCAGGACCTTTGGAATCATGAAGAAGCTTCTCCTTGCGTCGACTGTGCTGGTCGGCGTCACCGCCGCGGCCTCGGCGGCCGATCTGCCGCGCCGCGCAGCGCCGCCGCCGGCTTTCACGCCGGTGCCGGTCTTCACCTGGACGGGGTTCTACTTCGGTGTGAACGCCGGCTACGGCTTCGATGCCAACAGCCGCAAGACCACCAACTACTTCCTGCCCTACGGTTCGGTGGTGAACTCGGCCGGCACCAACGCGGTGGTCAGCGTCAACAACCGCAACAACAACGACGGCTTCACCGGCGGCGGGCAGATCGGCTACAACTATCAGTTCACGCCGGGCTCGGGCATCGTGGTCGGCTTCGAGGCTGACGCGCAGTACGTCGACTTCGCCCGCCGCGCCGACGGCACGCTGAACTACACCGGCTTCGGCGATCCGGGCGTCGCCTTCTCGCGGCCGCGCGCCTACGTCGCCACCAGCGGCAACGGGCTCGACTACTTCGGCACCGCCCGCGGCCGTCTCGGCTACGCCTTCGACCGCACCCTGATCTACGGCACCGGCGGCTTCGCCTATGCCTCGGGCCAGGACGATCAGAACTTCGCGGGCAACCGGTTCCGCGACAGCTTCCGCACCGGCTACGCGGTCGGCGGCGGCATCGAGTACGCCCTGCCCACCGATTCGTTCCTGAACTTCTTCAAGTCCTCGGCCGTGACGCTGAAGGTCGAAGGTCTGTACGTGAGCCTCGATCGGCAGAAGAACGCCGCCTCGGGCATCTTCTACAATTACCTGCTGCCCCCGAACGGCACCGCTTACCTCAACGGCGCCGCGGCCAAGACCGAGTTCGCGGTCGTCCGCGCCGGTGTGAACTACAAGTTCGGCTCGTACTGAGATCGAACCTCGGAGCCGGGCATCCCGGCTCCCTGAACGGGGTCCGGCCGCAAGGCCGGGCCCCTTTCGCGTTCCGGGCCCGATGCCGCTCGGGCGGGTGCGACATGCCGGGCCGGAACCGGGCCGGCATCGGGCGATTGAGCCCCCGGCGCCCCAGCCGGATAGGGCGCGCGGAACGATCTTCGATGCGAAGCCGAATCCTTGTCCTGTCGCTGACAGCCCTCTGCCTTGCGGTGCCGCAGGCCCGCGCTCAGGACGCCTCCGTGATCGGCCGGGGTACGGTGCTACCCGGGACGGGGCCGGGCACTGCGACCGACGGTGCCGGAGCCGGACGCCTGATGGAGGCCGCCAGCGCCGAGGACGCCGCCAAGCGTCAGGGACTCAAGCCAGTCGCCTTCCTGGCCTCCAAGATGATCGGCGTCGAGGTGCGCAACGCCGCCGGCGACAGCGTCGGCAAGATTGACGACCTCCTGATTGCCGACGGCGGTACGCTCAAGGCGGTGGTGATGGATGTCGGCGGCTTCCTCGGGCTGGGGAGCAAGCGCATCGCGGTGGAGCCCAGCGCCCTGGTGCTGCGGCCCGGCGGCAGCCGCTTCTCGGCGGTTCTCAACATGAGCAAGGACACCATCTCGGCGGCCCAGCCCTTCGATCCGGCGAAGGCGATCGCCGCGCATTAGCGCTGAGCCCGGGCTCTGCTCGCCCGCGAGACGCAGCTTCGGGATGTTCGCGATCTCGCGTCGGACCACCGCGACGCGCCGCCTCCGTGTCATCGGCGTGCGGCGCAGCCCGGCATCCTGAAACGCCGCGGCTGCGCGAGACCGTTCCTCAGATGTCGAGATCGGCCCCCTCGGCGAAGGCGGCGCGCTCGCTGATGAAGGCGAAGCGGGCTTCGGGCTTGTTGCCCATCAGGCGCTCGACCGTGTCGCCCGTCGACTCCCGAGCCTCGTCGAGGATCGCGACGCGCAGGAGCGTGCGCTTCTTCGGGTCCATGGTGGTCTCCTTGAGCTGGGCCGGCATCATCTCGCCCAGGCCCTTGAAGCGCCCGATCTCGACTTTGCCGCCCTTGAACACCGTCTTGGTGATCCGCTCCCGGTCGGCATCGTCCCTCGCATAGGCCACCTTCGAGCCCTGCTGGAGCCGGTAGAGCGGCGGGATCGCCAGATACAGGTGGCCGCGGTCGATGAGCTTGGGCATCTGCCGGTAGAAGAAGGTGATCAGAAGCGAGGCGATGTGGGCGCCGTCGACGTCGGCGTCCGTCATGATGATCACCTTGTCGTAGCGCAGGTCGGTCTCGCGGAAGGCCGATCCGGTCCCGCAGCCGAGCGCCAGGGTCAGGTCCGAGATCAGCTGGTTGGCGCCGAGCTTGTCCCGGGAGGCCGAGGCGACGTTCAGGATCTTGCCGCGCAGCGGCAGGATCGCCTGGGTGGCCCGGTCGCGGGCCTGCTTGGCCGAGCCGCCGGCGGAATCGCCCTCAACGATGAAGATCTCGGAACCCGCGGTGCCGGCGGCCGAGCAATCCGCCAGCTTGCCGGGCAGCCGCAGCTTGCGGGTCGCGCTCTTGCGGGCGACCTCCTTCTCCTGGCGGCGGCGCAGACGCTCCTCGGCCCGGTCGATCACCCAGTCGAGGAGCTTGTTGGCCTGGGCCGGGGAGGCGGCCAGCCAATGGTCGAAGGCGTCGCGCACCGCCGTCTCGACGATGCGCTGTGCCTCGACGGTGGCGAGCTTGTCCTTGGTCTGGCCCTGGAACTCGGGCTCGCGGATGAACACCGACAGCATCGACGCGCAGGTCGCCATCACGTCGTCGGTGGTCACCGCCATCATGCGCTTGGCCTGGTTCACGCGCTCGGCGTGCTCGCGTAAGGCCCGCAGCAGGGCGACCCGCAGGCCGGCCTCGTGGGTGCCGCCCTCGGGCGTCGGGATGGTGTTGCAGTAGGAATGCGAGAACCCGTCCTCGGCGACCATCCAGGCCACCGCCCATTCCAGGGAGCCGTGCGAGCCCGGTTTGGTGATCTTGCCGGAGAACATCACGTCGGTGACGAGGTCCTTGCCGTCGATGTCCCGGGCCAGGTAGTCGCGCAACCCGTCAGGGAAGCGGTGCACGGCCTCGGCCGGCACGCCCTCCAGCCCTTCGAGCAGGGCAGGGGCGCAGCGCCAGCGGATCTCGACGCCGCCGAACAGGTAGGCCTTGGAGCGCGCCATCTTGAACAGGCGGCGCGGATCGAACTTCAGCGAGCCGAAGATCTGGGCGTCGGGATGGAAGCGGACCCGCGTGCCACGGCGGTTCTGCACCCGGCCGACCAGCTCCAGCGCGCCCTGCGCGTGGCCGCGCGAGAAGGTCTGGCGGTACAGGGTCTGATTGCGGGCGACCTCGACCTCCAGGAGATCCGACAGGGCGTTGACCACCGAGATGCCGACGCCATGCAGACCGCCGGAGGTCTCGTAGACCTTCGAGTCGAACTTACCCCCGGCATGCAGCGTCGTCATGATGACTTCGAGCGCGGACTTGCCTGGAAATTTCGGGTGCGGGTCCACCGGGATGCCGCGGCCGTTGTCGGTGACCACCAGGATCCCGGATTCCTCCAGCTCCACCTCGATGAAACTGGCATGGCCAGCCACCGCCTCATCCATGGAATTGTCGATCACCTCGGCGAAGAGGTGGTGCAGCGCCCGCTCGTCGGTGCCACCGATATACATGCCGGGCCGGCGCCGGACCGGCTCCAGCCCCTCCAGCACCTCGATGTCGGAGGCCGTATAGCCGGCCTCGGGCTCGGCCGCCGCGATGGCCGGCACCGAGGCCGAGGCGGCCAGGCGCCGTCGCGGCTCGGGCAAACGGGCGGCGGGGGTGGCCGCCTTCCCACCCGGCCCCAACAGGTCGCGCGCCGGGTCGCTCACGCGCGGCCTCCGCGGGCGCGGCCCATCGGCCGGCTCGATCTCACGCGGACTGTTATGCGGTCGTGGAGCATGCGCCTTCATCCCCGCACGATAGCGGAACAAAACAGAAACATCAAAGCCGTCCGCCCCGGGGCGACGCGGCGGCACCATCGCATGCTGCGGCGCCGCGAGCGAGGGGCAGAGGGGCAACGGCGCTTCCGAACGCGCCGCCGGCCGTCATCGCGACGTTGCACAATGATGGGTTAAGGTTTTCCCGTGACGCGCACGATCAATCTCAGCAGATCGCCACCGGAACGGTTCGAAATGGTCGACGTTATTGGCGGAGACAGAACTTGACCGTGGTCAGGGAGCCGCAGTCGATGACCAATGCCGCGATCGAGGCCCGCCGCCTCACCCTGATCCGTTTCGAGCACGCGGCCGGCGCCGCCTTCGGGTGCGAGGACGAGGCGGCCGGTGTACAGCCCGCCCGGGCCTTCGTGACCGCCACGACCCTCGCGCTGGGCACTCTGGCGACCGCGGTGGTGGCCACCCTCAGCTACCTCGTCTGACCTGAGCCGGACCCGCCGGCTCAGGCGGTCCCCGACTTCTTCGCGGGCGCCTTCTTGGCCGCCGGGCGCTTCGCGGTTGCACTCTTCGCCGTCCCCGCGCCCGCAGCGGGTTTCTTGGCGGCGGTTTTTTTCGCCGCCGGCTTCTCGCCGCCCGTCGCCCGTGCGGACGTCTTCCGCGCCGATCCGCGCTTGGCCGGCTTGCCACCCCCCGCAGCACGCTTGGCATTCACCAGGGCGATCGCCTCGTCCAAGGTCAGAGCCTCGGCCGCCATCGTCTTCGGAAGCGTGGCGTTCACCTCGCCGTCCGTGACGTAGGGGCCGTACTTGCCGGCCTTGACCACCAGGTCGCGCCCGCTGGCGGCGTCCTGGCCGAGGGGACGACCCGGATCGGCAGCCGGGCGGCCACGGCCGCCGCCCTGCTCCTTGGCGACGATCAGGTCGATGGCGCGGTTACCGCCGATCTCCAGCACGTCGTCGTCCTTGCCGAGATTGGCGTAGGTCTTCCCGTGCTGCACGTAGGGCCCGAACCGGCCGAGATTGGCCAGGATCGGCTCACCGGTCTCGGGGTGGCGCGCCACCTCCCGGGGGAGGGCGAGCAGGGCCAGGGCCTTGTCGAGGCCGACCTCGGACGGCGAAAGCCCCTTGGGCAGCGACGAGCGCTTCGGCTTGGCCGCGTCCTTCTCGGTGGAAGCCTCGCCCAGTTGCACGAACGGGCCGAACCGCCCGTCGCGGAGCGTCACCGGCAGGCCGGTCGCGGGATCGCTGCCCAGCACCCGGACGCCCGGCTGGCCACCCTCGGCGGACGAACCGTCGCCGTCGCCATCGACACCCGAGGCCGAGAGCTGGCGGGTGAACTTGCACTCCGGATAGTTCGAGCAGCCGATGAAGGCGCCGAACTTGCCGAGCTTCAGCGAGAGTTGGCCGGCGCCGCAGGTCGGGCAGGTGCGCGGGTTCGAGCCGTCGCCCTTGTCGGGGAAGATGTGCGGGCCGAGGAGACCGTTCAGCGCCTCCAGCACGTCGGTGACGCGCAGCTCCTTGGTCTCGCCGATCGCCGCGGAGAAATCGCGCCAGAAATCGCGCAGCACCGCCCGCCAGTCGATCTCGGCGTTGGAGACCCGGTCGAGCTGCGCCTCCAGATCGGCGGTGAAGTCGTACTCGACGTAGCGCCGGAAGAAGCTCTCCAGGAAGCCCGTGACGAGCCGCCCCTTGTCCTCCGGCTGGAGCCGTTTCTTCTCGATCTTGACGTACTCGCGGTCCCGGAGCGTCTGCAGCACCGCCGCGTAGGTCGAGGGCCGGCCGATGCCGAGTTCCTCCATGCGCTTCACGAGGCTCGCCTCGGAGTAGCGCGGCGGCGGCTCGGTGAAATGCTGGGTCGAGGCGATGCGCTCGCGGGTCAGCGGGTCGCCGGCCTTCATCGGCGGCAGGCGGCGGCTCTCCTCGTCCTCCTCGTCGTCCTTGCCCTCCTGATAGAGCGCCAGGAAGCCGTCGAACTTCACCACCTGGCCGGTGGCACGCAGGTCGATCTGACGGGGGCCGACCTTCGCCGTGACGTCCACGGTGGTGCGCTCCAGCTCGGCCGATTCCATCTGGCTCGCCATGGTGCGCGTCCAGATCAGCTCGTAGAGCTTGGCCTGCTCGGACTCCAGGTGGCGCGCGACCATCTTGGGCAAGCGGCCCATATCGGTCGGCCGCACGGCCTCGTGGGCCTCCTGGGCGTTCTTGGCCTTAACGCTGTACTTGCGCGGCACGTCCGGCACGTAGCGGTCGCCGAACTCCTTGGCGACGACCCGGCGGGTGTCCTGGATCGCCTCCGGCGCCATGTCGACGCCGTCGGTCCGCATGTAGGTGATGATGCCGACCGTCTCGCCGCCGACATCCACCCCCTCGTAGAGGCGTTGGGCGACCCGCATGGTCTGGGCCGGCGCCATCCCGAGTTTCCGCGATGCTTCCTGCTGGAGCGTGGAGGTGGTGAAGGGCGGCTGTGGATGGCGCTTGGCGGGCTTGGCCTCGACGCTGGCCACCTGGAAGGTCGCGAGTTCGAGGTCGCGCTTGAATGCCGCGGCCTCCTCGCCCGTCCCGACATCGAGACGCTGGATGCGCTTGCCGTCCGCCCCCACGAGGCGGGCCTCGAAGGTCCCGCCCGCCGCGGTCGTCAGGGTGGCGATGAGCGTCCAGTACTCGCGCGGCTTGAACCGCTCGATCTCCATCTCGCGCTCGACCACGAGGCGGAGCGCCACGGACTGCACGCGCCCCGCCGAGCGGGCGCCCGGGAGCTTGCGCCACAGGACCGGCGAGAGGTTGAAGCCGACGAGATAGTCGAGCGCCCGGCGCGCCAGGTAGGCGTCGACCAGGGCCTGATCGATCTCCCGGGGCTTGCGCATCGCCGCCTCGACCGACGACTTGGTGATGGCGTTGAAGGTGACGCGCTCCACCGGGATGCCCTTGAGCGCCTTGCGGGCGTTCAGGGCCTCAAGGACGTGCCAGGAGATCGCCTCGCCCTCGCGGTCCGGGTCGGTCGCCAGGATCAGCTTGTCGGCGCCCTTGACCGCCTTGACGATCTCGCTGACGCGGCTGGCGCCCCGGTCGGCCAGCTCCCAGACCATGTGGAAATCCTGCTCGGGATCGACCGAGCCGTCCTTGGCCGGCAGGTCGCGGATATGCCCGAAGGAGGCGATGACTTCATAGTCGCGGCCGAGATACTTATTGATCGTCTTGGCTTTGGCCGGCGACTCGACGACGACGACTTTCATTCAGACCTCTGCCCCTCGACGGAGCCTGGCGCGACGGACGAATTCTGTTCGAAATTCGCGTGGGACGTTTGCCCGCCGTCGGGCCGGGGCCGCGCGCCGGGGACAAGTGGGTTACGGGGGACGGGTTGTCAAATGGCGGGGGTGACGCAAGCCTCGCCCGAGGGACTCGTCGTAAGCCCCGCGCACGGCTTATATGAACGGTGCGCGATGGCGATCACCTACGATCCGGCCAAGCGCAGTCGGACCCTGGTGGAACGCGGGCTCGACTTCGAGGATGCGGCACTGGTGTTTGCGGGCCGGACATTCACGTTCGAGGATGTCCGTCAGGATTACGGCGAGGTCCAACTCGTCACGGTCGGCTTCCTAGCCGGCCGCATGACGATCGTGATCTGGACACCGCGAGAGCAGGACCACCACGTTTTCTCGATGAGGAAAGCCAATGTCAGGGAGCAGAAGCGCTACGCACCGCTCATCCGCTGAGGTCCCGGTGCAAAGCGACCTCGCCAAGGTGGACGCGCACGCGATCACGCCGGAGGAATACGACGAGATTCCCGAACTGACGGACGCGATGCTCGCGCGGGCCGACTTCCATGTCGGCGACCGCTTCGTGCGGCGCGGCCCGCCCGACCTTATCCCTGGACTGGCGGACGAACCAGTCATGGTCCGCCTTCTTCCGGAAGTGGTCGCGCATTTCCGCGCCATGGGGCCCGGATGGCAGGCCCGCGTCAACGCCGTGCTGATGGCGGCGGTCGAGCGCGAGCGCGGGGAGACGCAGCGCTGAGCGGTCAGATCCCCGCGTACCACTCGTAGCCGCGATCCTCCCAGTAGCCGCCGCTGCCCTGGCCGATCTCGGCGAGGGACTCCACCATCTCCACCCGCATCACGTACTTGGCCTGCTTGTAGCCGAGCTGGCGCTCGACCCGCAGGCGCAGCGGCGCGCCGTTCGAGACCGGCAGCGGCTTGCCGTTGAGGTCGTAGGCCAGGATCGTCTGCGGGTTGAAGGCGTCGTAGAGGTCGATGCTCTCGTAGTAGCGGATCGGTGTCCCCGTCTCCTCGGGCTCCGGGGCCGGGCTGCCCTGGCCCCAATCATCCGTGGGGGCGTCAGTCTTCGGCGCATCGGTGGCGGTCGGCGCGCCGCCCCAATCGTCGGCGGCGGCGAGCTGGACGTACGCGTCGCGGACCGCCCCCGGATGGGTCGGGCGCCACAGGGACGCGCCCTGGCCGCGCCCCTTGCCGCCGCCCTTGGGGCCGGCCTCGACCTCCAGCGTGTCGGCGCAGTGGAACACGGCGTAGCGCGCCTGCGGCTTCAGCCCGGCCTTCTTCAGCACCTCGGCGAGCGGCACGCCCGACCATTGCCCGATGCAGCTCCAGCCCTCGACGCAATCGTGGCGGGTGATCTGGGTGCGGGCGGGCAGGGCGCGCAGGTCCGCGAGGCTCAGCGACAGCGGCGTCTGGACGAGCCCGTCGACGGAGAGCTTGAAATCCGAAAACGTCTGCGCCGCCAGGGCGCGGTAGGCGCGGTCCGGCGGGTCGATCGTGCCGTTCGGCTTGAACCAGGGCGAGATCATCGCGGCCGGGAATTCCCGGGCCAGGGTCGCGGGGGACATCAGCAGGCGCTGGACGTACGCGTTCGCGTCCTCGCCGACCTTGAGGGTGCGCTGCCCCTCCTCGGTCCCGGCGAACCTGTCGCAGCCGCCCAGCAGCGCGGTGCCCAGCAGGCCGGCGCCGGCGGTGAGGAGCTTGCGGCGGTGGAGGATCATCGGGCGGTCTCCCGGTCGCGGCCGAGGCTGAACCAGCCGGTGATCATGCCGCGCATGTTGTTGACGAGGCCGGAGACGATCACGAGCACCACGTGGACCACCACGAACAGCACGATCAGCCCGGCCGCGATGAAGTGGATGCTGCGCGCCGATTGCCGGCCGCCGAACAGCTCGGTGAGCCAGGGCCAGGCGGCATCCATCCCCGGCGACATGGCAAGACCGGCGAGCACCATCGCGGGCAGCAGGCCGAGCACCAGGACGAGGTAGGTCAGCTTCTGGATGACGTTGTAGCGCTTGGCCTCCGTGCCCTCGGGGAAGCGCAGGAGCAGGTGCTCCTTCACGGAACCGCCGAAATCGCGGATCTGGTCGCCCTCCGGGATCAGGCGCCGGCGGAGCTGGCCGCTGAACAGTCCGTAGAAAAGATAGACCGCGCCGTTGATCACCAGGAGCCACGCGAACAGGAAGTGCCAGCGCCGCCCCGTGGCGAGGTCCTGGTCGGCCGGCAGGGTCGCCCAGGATGGGAAGGCGCGCTCGACTTCGGTGCCGCCCTGCTTCGACAGGCCGAGCACGCCGGTGGTGTCGAGGGTGTGGGAGCCGACCGTCACCACGCCGCGATTCGTGCCGTCACGTCCCTGCTCGCTGGTGATGGCGAGCGCCGGCGTGTCGAAGGTCGAGGTCGCGCCCCAGTAGAGGGCGGGGTGGGCGTTGAAGATCTGCAGGCCGCTCATCAGCAGCACGAGCAGCACCGCGGCGTTGATCCAGTGCGCCAGCCGGATCACCAGCGGGTGGCGGTAGAACCAGCGCCGCCCCGAGCGGTCGACGGTCTCGGGGGCTTCAAGGGTAGGGGAGGCGGCCACGTGTCGGGATCCCGGTTGGCGTCGCGGGGCCGGGACATCTCCGAATCCCGACTGTACCGGCAAATACGTGGCGCAGGCTGCGCCGGTTACCATCCGCGGGAAAAAACGCCGCAGGCGGTTCGCCTCGCCGAGCGACCGGCGTCACACGCGAACGGGTGAGAACCAGCGACTCACCCGCGCCCGCCCCACCCCGCAGGGGCGATCACACATCTCAATCCGGCACCGACGCTGGCGGCAAGGCGCAACAGGCCCCCCTCTCCCGTGCGGGCTACGATATTCACATATCTTCATTGGAGGCGGCCGGACACACGCGCGTCTCCCTCCCCCCTCTGCGGGGGAGGGTGGCTCCCGAAGGGGGTCGGGAGAGGGGAGCAACGCTGCCGGTTAGGACGCAAGCCTTCATGCCGGTCGCTGCCATATTCTGAACCCGGGTTCCCCTCTCCCGACCCCTGCTGACGCAGGGGCCACCCTCCCCCGCAGCGGGGGGGAGGGAGGGCGCGCGGGATGCCGGGACCGCCCCTCCGAGTGACCGGACGAGCCGGCAGAAACCTCCAACCTGTGCAGGTCATAGCCCGCGTGGGAGCAGAACCCGCTTCGGCCTTTACCGACATGTCTGACCATCGCAGCCTTGCCCGCGGAGCGCGCCGCACCTACACCCGGGCCTCATCATGATGACGACGCCTCCGCCCGCGCCCTTCCCGCACCGGCACCTCCTCGGCATCGAGGGCCTGACCCGGCCCGACATCGAGGTTCTGCTCGACGCCGCCGATTCCGCCGTCGACATCTCGCGGCAGGTCGAGAAGAAGCGCGCGACGCTCCGGGGCCGCACGCAGATCAACCTGTTCTTCGAGCCCTCAACGCGGACGCAATCCTCCTTCGAACTCGCCGGCAAGCGGCTCGGCGCCGACGTGATGAACATGTCGGTGGCCTCGTCCTCGGTGAAGAAGGGCGAGACCCTGATCGACACCGCCGCGACGCTGAACGCCATGCGGCCCGACATCATCGTGGTCCGCCACGAATCGGCCGGTGCCGTGCATCTGCTCGCCCGCAAGGTCGATTGCGCGGTGGTCAATGCCGGCGACGGGGCGCACGAGCACCCGACCCAGGCGCTCCTCGACGCGCTGACCATCCGGCGCAACAAGGGCCGGATCGAGGGCCTTCAGGTGGCGATCTGCGGCGATGTCCTGCACTCGCGGGTGGCGCGCTCGAACATCATCCTGCTCCAGGCGATGGGCGCGCGGGTCCGCCTGATCGCCCCCTCGACGCTGCTGCCGGCCGGGATCGAGCGCTTCGGCGTCGAGACCTTCACCGATATGCGGAAAGGTCTCGTCGGCTGCGACATCGTGATGATGCTGCGGCTGCAGCGCGAGCGCATGAACGGCTCGTTCGTGCCCTCCGTGAAGGAGTATTTCCGGTATTTCGGCCTCGACAGCGAGAAGCTGGCGCTGGCCAAGCCCGACGCCCTGGTGATGCATCCGGGACCGATGAACCGCGGCGTCGAGATCTCCTCCGAGATCGCCGACGGGGCGCAGTCGCTGATCCGCGAGCAGGTCGAGATGGGCGTGGCCGTCCGCATGGCCGTGCTGGAGGCGCTGGCCCGGCACCTGCCGAACGAGTAGTAGGCCGTCGTCGCGCGCCAGATCCGAAATCCGGCGCGAGATCCGACAAGCGTCTACCGCTTACTGAGAACGCATATGAAATACCCGTTGTGCCAATCGCTATATTGAAACTTCGATTGCACTGGATGATTTCCGTCTTGGGTCGATCTAATTTCAACCATATAAGAAAGATTCAGCCCGGATTGATTGAGACCGGCGATCGTTCCAGCACGAACTTGCTCAAAATTCCAATCGTCAACGATGAAGATTATTTCGTCATCGAAGGACGGCATGGCGAGAAGCAGCCCGTCGCGCTGATCCTCGGCGCTATGAGGTCCATCGAAAAAATAAATATTGAATTTTCTTATAGCCGAATAGTCTATTTTCCTGAAGTCGGCCTCGATAAATTGAAAATCTATATTGTCATTCTTGTACAAGTTGACATTCTGCATGAATAGTTCGCGAGGGCCCCCGAACAGCGACCAATTGTCGACGCAGGTAACTTTCGCCTTGTTGCCATACATCGCCGCGCAAACCGTGGACCCGGCCCAAGTGCCGATTTCGAGATAACGGGCATCAGGCAGCGAAGACATCAGATTGTTTATAAAGATCCTGTATTTTTTCCCAGACATTCCCTCCATACGCAGGACAGGATCGGACAATTTATGCTGTAGAGCAAATAGTTTTCTTAAAGCAAATTCTATCAACAATGCACTTAGTGACGACTTGCTATCTCCGTGTGTCGACAAAGAAAATTCTTCGTGCACACCAGTCATCGGCTATCGACCTTATATTTTGCCATTGATTGAAATCGTCGGTTTCGCTGTGTCGAGAGGGGCTTTTTATTTGACAGCACTGGCCGTCCACTCGATTCGGGACTTGTGTATTACAGCGCCAGACTGAAAGGTCGACGTCCGAGGATAACGACGCGCGTTCTCTTCTGCAGAATGACAGAGGCGCCACAAAGGATCGCTGTTGCGACCGCACTTGTCAGAGCACCCTCGCGCGACGATCGATGCCGAGACATCTGTCGGCCCAGCGATTGATCATCCTTCACTTGCATAACACGGGCTTTGAAGCCCAATCATCTGACGTGGCCATCGAAACGTCTTCTGCTTCGGCTCGGCATGCGACCTGCCCCGAACTTGGCCTTCGCTCGTCGTTCAAGACCGGACAACCAGGGCGTTGATGTTCTGACACAGAACTTTCGGCACGGCCAGTGCTTCAAAGACGTGGCCGCCAGCGGTCCAGAACAACATTACATCAAGTCACGGAAGATAACTTTACAACTTTCTATTTAGCAAGCATGCCTCATTATTATAAAGCTCAAAATTGAAATTTAATTTATGACGGGCGCGATGACGGCCGATTTGTATTCAGCCGACCCATGTCAGGGCCGAGATTTTTCGAATGTTCATTTTTAGTTTACATGCAGTGAAATTTTATAAAACATCAATTTTCCTGATACGACAAATAATCATTCTATGTCCAAGTCGTGTCGGAGAAATTTGCTGAGAATTACTGCGCCGCATTTCAATCTAAGGCTCCAAATCTGCTTGTTAGTCGTGGTGTATGAATTCCGTTCGCCATACAGATTCCCGTCTGACGCGCGACCGCCATGCGTATCGCCCCATGAACGCTGGATGACGCCTTCGACCCAGCTCCTTCACGGTGTTCGGCACAGCGATCCCGGCACGACGGGGCGCGCGCTCCTCCCCCTTGCGGATAGGGGAAAGCGACGATTTCTCGAAGCCTCGGCATGAAGCGGAGACATAGGATCCGCTCGGTGAACCGTTCCGATCCCACCACCTCGAAGGGCCGCGCCTTGACCGTGCCCCCTTCGCCGGCAACGCGTCCTGCATGATCCGGCATCGAACCGCTCGACTGTCCGAGCTCCCGGTCGCTGTCGATCCCGCATCGGACGACGGGAAGGATGATTCTAACGGGAGTCGCAACCGCCCCCGACCGTGCGCCGAGGCTGGGTGCCGCAAAGCTCCCAGGGATCCGTCACATAAAGAGCCGGACAAAGCGCAGCCGCATTCACCCGCACCGCTTGCCCCCGACGCGGTCGTGGCGCAATTTCCTGCCGAATTCCGGTCCCAATCCCTATAGAACGGACCGAGCCAACCTGCAGATCGCTTCATGACCGCCTACACGCTCGCCGACCTCGCTGCCCTCGTGGCGAGCCGCGCCGGAACCGATCCGGCCACCTCCTACACGGCCAAGCTCCTGTCCGAAGGGCCCGCCAAGGCGGCCAAGAAACTCGGCGAGGAGGCGGTGGAGGCGGCTATCGCCGCCGTGCAGGGCGACAAGACCGGCCTGATGAACGAGGCCGCGGATGTCCTCTACCACTTGATGGTGCTGCTCCGGGCCGGCGGGGTCGAACTCGAGGCGGTCATGGCCGAGCTGGAGCGCCGCACGGCGCAGAGCGGAATCGCCGAGAAGGCCGCGAGGCGCCACGCGTGAACGCGGCCGCGCTGCCGGGCTCGGTCGAGGCGATCCTCGAAGCGTCGGACCGGCTCTCGCCCTATCGCCGCTTCAGCCGGGAGGAATGGGCGCAGCTGCGCGCCGACACGCCGCTGACCCTCAAAGCCGAGGATATCGAGCGGCTGCAATCGATCAACGACCCGATCTCGGTGGAGGAGGTGGAGGCGATCTACCTGCCGCTGTCGCGCCTCCTTGCCCTCTACGTCGCGGCGACGCAGGGGCTGTTCAAGGCGACGCAGCGCTTCCTGCTGGCCGAGCGCGAGACCAAGGCCCCCTACATCATCGGGCTCGCCGGCTCGGTGGCGGTGGGGAAGTCCACCACGGCCCGCATCCTGGCCGCCCTCCTGGCGCGCTGGCCCAACACCCCGAAGGTCGATCTCGTCACCACCGACGGCTTCCTGCTGCCCAATGCCGCGCTCGCCGCCAACGGCCTGATGGAGCGCAAGGGTTTTCCCGAGAGCTACGACACCGCCGCCCTGCTGCGCTTCCTCCACGACGTGAAGGCCGGCCACAAGCGCGTGACCGCGCCGCTCTACTCGCATCTCGTCTACGACCGGGTGCCCGGGGAGGAGCGGGTGGTGGAGAGCCCCGACATCCTGATCGTCGAGGGGCTGAACGTGCTCCAGCCCGCGCGCCTGCCCCGGGACGGCACCGCGATCCCGTTCGTGTCCGATTTCTTCGACTTCTCGATCTATCTCGACGGCCACGAGGACGACCTGCACCGCTGGTACGTCACCCGGTTCATGAAGCTGCGCCAGACCGCGTTCCGCGATCCGCGCTCCTACTTCCGCAAGTATGCCGGAATCCCGGAGGCCGAGGCGCTCGACATCGCCGACCGGCTCTGGACGACGATCAACCTGCTGAACCTGCGCGAGAATATTCTCCCCACGCGCCAGCGGGCGAGCCTGATCCTCACCAAGGGTGCCAGTCACCGGATCGAGAGCGTGGCGCTGCGGCGATTGTGATACCGTTCGTCACTTCAAATCGAGGACCAGCTGGTCGGACCATGTCCAGCCCATCCCCGCAGCTTTCTCCGCCTGCGAGAGATCATCGAAGCTAACGGGAACCGCGACATTCAGAAGGTAGATGCCCGGGCTTGGCGCCACGATGGCGAACGGAAGGGCTACCGAATTCCCGATGTCGATCGAAGCATAGTCCTGGCGCGCGCCCTCCTCGTTGAAGAAGTACGCCTCCACCTTGCTGCTCTCGATGGGCATGGGAGCCGCCGACGCGGTATCGAGTCGGTAGAGCGTCACGGGAGCGCTCGCGTCGCAGCGCACGACAACGTCCCGAGAGCCGATATTCTTTAGCGTGAACCGACCCATGACGATAAACCGATTCCCGTCGCGAACCGCGTGCGGCTCGGCCTGAGCGGTCATCTGAACCTGCGCCTTCGAGGTCTGCAAGGCGAGCTCGTACTGCACCTTGGCCGCGTTGCTCTCGATCAAATCGTATCGAATGAGCGCCCAGATTCCGCCGATCAGAACCGCAAGGGCGACGAGCCCGTCTTTGGCGAGAGAGATTGACTGGGAAACGGTCTGGAAGACAGGTCTCTCCTGCGGCGCCTGATCCTCCGATCGCATGAGAATGCGGATCGTCCTGCTCGGCTGAACTTCGTCGGCTGGGGACATGGCACCGGCTCCGCGACGACGGCAAACTCAGCCTGCTTGAGATGACAGCTCCCGTAAATCAATAAATTTTCATCGCATTAGGCGGTCTGCATTGATTTAACATGATACATATGATCAATAACTGCATTCATTGAAAACGTGCCGCTTATGGCGGTGCGCACGGATTGGCATGCGACTTCGGCACCTACCAGACACGGTCAATTGCTTCCGAACGAAAACTCCGCCTCCGCCACATACGGCCCGCCCCCGGTCGAGTCCCGCGCCGAGAACAGCGTCACCCGGTCCACCGCGAACGTCAGCGGTGCGAAGACCGGCGCCTGCGAGAGGTACATCGCGGCTGCCTCCGGGGTCGCGTCGCGCCGGAGCCGCGCCAGGGTCACGTGCGGGGTGAACTTGCGCCGTTCCGGTTCGACGCCAGCCCGGCGGACCAGACGCTCCTGCTCGGCCTGGAGATCGGTCAGCGCCGCATCCGGGCTCACCGCGGCGTAGAGCGCCCGCGGCTTGTCGCCGCCGAACAGGCCGAGGCCGGCGAGCGTCACCGTGAGGGAGGGGCGCGCCCGCATCTCGGAGAGCGCCTCCAGGACCTCCTCGGCCACCGTCGATTCGACATCGCCGATGAAGCGCAGGGTCACGTGGAAGTCGCCCGGGGCGATCCAGCGGGCGCCGGGCAGGCCGCCCTGATGGACCTTCAGCGTCTCGGCGACCGCTGGCGGCACGGCGAGGCCGGTGAACAGGCGCGGCACTACCGCGACGCCCCCTGCCGGAGGCCCCCCAAAAACTTCTCCACCGTGGGCAGGATGTGCGTCGCGATGGTCTCGACCCCCTGGCGGTTCGGGTGGAGCCCGTCGTCAAGGTGCTGCGCCGGGTCGCCGATGATCCCATTCAGGAAGAACGGGTAGAGGGTCAGGTCGTAGCGCTTGGCGAGCATCGGGTAGATCGCGTCGAACCGCGCCTTGTAGTCCGGCCCGAGATTGGGCGCGGCCTGCATCCCGGCGAGCAGCACCGGGATCCCCCGCGCCTTCAGCCGCTCGATGATCGCCGCCAGAGCCGCCTCGGTCACCTTCGGATCGGTGCCGCGCAGCATGTCGTTGGCGCCGAGTTCGAGGATCACCCCGGCGGTCCCGTCCGGCACCGACCAGTCGACGCGGTCGAGTCCGCCGGTGGCGGTGTCGCCGGAGACGCCGGCATTGGCCACGGTCACGTCCGCGCCCCCGGCCTTGAGCAGACGCTCCAGCACGGTGGGGAAGGCGGCGTCGGCCGGCAGCCTGTAGCCGGCGGTGAGGCTGTCGCCGAGGGCGACGAGCCTGACCGGTCCGCCCGGGGCCGCCCGGGCGGCTGTCATGAAAGGGACCATGACGAGGGCTAGCGCTGCGGCAAACAGGGGTGTGCGGCGGAACACAGCGGCGCCGTCATGGCGTGGCCCCAATGCGGAACCCATATCGCGGTGCACCCGCGGCCCGTGCAGCCAAGATCGAAGCCAACCGAGGACCTCGCGCGCCATGCTCGTCATCGCCCACAGATCGGCTCGCCCGTGAGCCAAGGCAAGGTGCTCCGCGAGCCGGCGATCGCGCTGTCCGACATCGATCTCAGCCTCGGCCGGGGCGCTGCCCGGGTCCATGTCCTGCGCGGCATCTCGCTGACCGTCAGCCGCGGCGAGGCGGTGGGTCTCGTCGGCCCGTCCGGCTCGGGCAAATCGACGCTGCTGATGGTGATGGCCGGCCTCGAGCGGCCGGATTCCGGCGGCGTGATCATCGAGGAGACCGACCTCGTCCGCCTCGACGAGGACGGGCTCGCCCGCTTCCGGGGCCGGCGCATCGGCATCGTGTTCCAGGCCTTCCACCTCGTGCCGACCATGACGGCCCTGGAGAACGTGGCGCTGCCGCTCGAACTCGCCGACCGGCCCGGCGCCCTGGACCGGGCCCGCGCCGAGCTGGAGGCGGTCGGCCTCGGGCACCGGCTGCACCATTACCCGGCGCAGCTCTCCGGCGGCGAGCAGCAGCGCGTGGCCATCGCCCGGGCGATCGCCCCCGATCCGGCGATCCTGGTGGCCGACGAGCCCACGGGCAACCTCGACGAATCCACCGGCCGCCAGATCGTCGATCTCCTGTTCCGGCTGAAGCGTGACCGCGGCGCGACGCTGGTTCTGGTCACCCATGACAATGGCCTCGCCCGCCTGTGCGACCGCACCGTGCGCCTGCGCTCGGGGCGGATCGAGGAGGCGGTGACGGCGTGATGGCGGCATTTGAGCGCCTCGCTCAGGACCCTTTCATCGACGTGATCGGGGCGGACGCACGCGGACGTAACCGCCCCGAGAACGTACCGAGTGCGATACCCGCAAGGATCGTCATACTGGCGAGGACGAGGCGCGTATCCGCCACCTCGCCGAGCATGACGGCGGACAGGCCGAGCCCGACGACAGGAGTCGCGAGAATGCCCAGGGATGTGACGGTCGCCGGCAGAGTCTTGTTGACGACGGTCATCGCCCAGAAGCCCAGGGCCGTCCCGATGGCGCCGTTGTACAGGAGCGCCACGATCACCCCGGGGCTCAGGGTGAAGCCTGGGAACCCATCCGAATAGGCGGCCAGGCAGGTCAGGAGCGTCGCCGAGAGGACGACCTGCCACAGGATGAGCTGGAAGGGCGTCGCGACCCAGCGGTGGGCGCGCGTGTACAGGACGCTGACGGACCAGCACAGGGCGGCTCCCAGGATGAGGCCGTTGCCCCGCAGGACGTCAGCATCGCGCCAATCGAATGCGCGAGGATCGAACAGGACGCCCAGTCCCGCCAGGGCGAGGCCGATCCCGGCGATGCGACGCGGCGGCAGCGGCTCCTTCAGGTAAAGCCAAGCCGCCGGCGCGACCCAGAGTGGGGTGGTGAAGCAAAGGACGATAGCTCGCCCCGCGGGCACATGTTTCAATCCGTAGGTCATCAGGGTCGTGCAGCCGACCATATGGCAGAGAGCGATGACGAGGATGACAGGTACATCAGCGCGCGGGGGACGGCGCAGCTGGCCTGTTAGCGCGACGGCTGGAAGGAGCACGGCGGCGGCAATCCAGGTTCGCCCGGCGACGGCCCAGAGCGGCGTCATTTCCTGGATGATGATCTTCATCACGACCCAGCTCAGGCCCCAGGCCACGATCACGAAGATGAACAGGCCCCCGACCACGCGTTTCGACGGTGGTGCGGTCGGACCGAGGCCGCCGCGTTGCGAGGGACCGGGGAGGCTGGTTCCGGACATGAACGGCCTGTAGACTGAGTTGTCTACAGGCTCCATAACGGAAGTAGACAGACCTGTCTACATAGGAACGATGGCATCCGAATCCGATCCCATGGACCAGCGGGGTCTCTCCGCAAGGGACCGCATCCTGCAGACGGCACAGCGCCTGTTCTATCGCGACGGGGTGCGCGCGACGGGCGTCGACCGGCTCATCGCAGAAGCCGGCGTGACCAAGGTCACGTTCTATCGGCACTTCCCGTCCAAGGATGTTCTGATCGAAGCGTTTCTGGACCTGCGCCATGAGACGTGGATGGCGCAGTTCCGCCGGCTGATTGCCGAGAACAGGCGCGCCCAATCGCCGAACCAACGTCACACCGCGCCGCTGGCGCCCGTGCTGCGGACGATCACCGAGATCGTATCGGCATCGGACTACCGCGGCTGCGCGTTTGCCAACACCGTCGCGGAGGTCGGCTGTGTCCTGCCATCAGTGCGGGCGATCGCGACCCGACACAAACGCGAGATCTGCGAGACCATCGCGCCCCTGTTGCCGGAAGGTCCGGACCAGCACCGCGTGGCCTGGGCCGCGACGGTCGCACTCGACGGCGCGGTCACCAACACCCAGATGGGCGAGGGGGCGATCGAGGCCGCGCTCGCGGGACTCGAGACGCTGCTGAACGCCTTGTCCAGGTCCATCGTGCCGCCTGCCTCTGCCGACGCCCCGAACCGACACGACGTCGCCTAGCGGACACAGCACCAGCCTAAGGGCACCCCCTTCCCTTTGGATCAGCCAAAGCCGAGTTCCGAGCCTATGCACGGCACGATCACCCGTCCCGACCCGGCCCCCCGCCGCATCCCGCTCACCCTGCGCCTGGCGCTGCGCGAGCTGCGCGCCGGCCTCTCGGGCTTCGGCGTGTTCCTCGCCTGCATCGCGCTCGGCGTCGCGGCCATCGCGGGGGTTGCGTCGATCTCGCGCTCGCTCTCGGACGGGCTCGGCCGGGAGGGCCAGCGGATCCTCGGGGGCGACCTCGCCTACAACCTGATCAACCGCGAGGCGACCGACCCGGAGAAGCAGGCCCTGGCCCGAGAGGGTCGGCTCGACATCGTCGCCTCCCTGCGGGCGATGGCGGTGGCACCAAGCGGCGACGCGGCCCTGGTCGAGCTGAAGGCGGTCGATCCCGCGACCTACCCGGCCGCGGGCGAGCTCGTCACCGACCCGCCGGGCCGCCCCGCCGATCTTCTGGCGGACCATAACGGCGTTCCGGGGGCGCTGGCCGACCCGGCGCTGCTGACCCGCCTCGCCGTCAAGGTCGGCGACCGGATCATGCTGGCCGGCCATCCGGTTGAGATCCGCGGCACCATCGTCTCCGAGCCCAACAAGATCGCGGGCGGCATCGGCTTCGGGCCGCGGCTGATGATCTCGGAGCCGACCCTGCGCGCCACCGGCCTCGTCCAGCCCGGCAGCCTCAACCGCTGGAGCTACCGGATCCTCCTGCCCCCCGGCGCGTCGGATGCTGACCTTGACGCCGCGCAGGGCCGGATCCGTGCGGCGACGCCGGAGGCGGGATGGGAGATCCGGTCCCGCACCAATGCCGACCCGCGCTTTTCCAAGAGTATCGAACGGTTCACCCAGTTCCTGACCCTGGTGGGGCTCACCGCGCTGATCGTTGGCGGCGTCGGCGTCGGCAACGCCGTGCACGCCTTCGTGGAGCGCAAGCGCCCCTCGATCGCGACCCTCAAGAGCGTCGGCGCCCCAGGCTCGCAGGTGGTCGCCCTCTACCTGACCCAGGTGATGCTGATCGCCGGCCTCGGCACGCTGATCGGCCTCGTCATCGGCGCGAGCCTGCCCTTCCTCCTCGACGCGCTGTTCTCCGCCGACCTGCCGCTGCCGCTCAACCCGACCCTCGCCCCGGGGGAGCTGACCCTCGCCGCCGCCTATGGGCTGATCACCGCCTTCGCCTTCGCGATCACGCCTCTGGGCCGCGCCCACGACGTGCCGGTCTCGGGCCTGTTCCGCGATACGGTCGACCCGGCCCGGGTGCGCACGCGCTGGCGCTACCGGATCTGGCTGGGCCTGAGCCTCGCGGCCCTGGTCGGCCTGTCGGTGGCGACCGCCTTCGACCGGCGCGTGGCGCTGATCTTCATCGCGGCCGCCGCCATCGCCTTCGGCCTGCTGCACGTCGTGGCGCTCGGCCTGATGGCGGTGGCCCGCCGCCTGCCGCATCCGCGCTGGCCCGCGCCCCGGATGGCGCTCGCCAACCTCCACCGCCCCGGGGCGCTGACGCCCGCCATCGTCCTATCGCTCGGGCTCGGGGTGACGCTGCTCGTCACCCTCAGCCTGATCGACGCCAATGTCCGCCGCACGATCAGCGCGACCCTGCCGGCCCGGGCGCCGAACCTGTTCTTCCTCGACATCCCGTCCCGCGACGCCGGCGCGTTCCGGGAGTTCCTGGCCCGCGCGGCCCCCAACGGGAAGATCGAGGACGTGCCGATGATGCGCGGCCGGATCGTCGCCCTGAACGGCGTGCCGGCGAGCAAGATCCGCCCGCCGGAGGACGCCGCCTGGGTGCTCGACGGTGACCGGGGCATCACCTACGCCGACACGGTGCCGGAGGGTTCGAGCCTCACCGACGGCGCGTGGTGGAGCGCCGAGCAGGGCACCAAGCCGCTCGTCTCCTTCGAGACCGACCTCGCCCGCCAGCTCGGCCTCAAGCTCGGCGACACTGTCACGGTGAACGTGCTCGGCCGCGACCTCACCGCGACGATCTTCAACCTGCGCCGGGTGGAGTGGCGCAACCTCGGCATCAACTTCGTGATGGTGTTCTCGCCCGGCACCTTCCGCGGGGCGCCGCACTCGGACCTCGCCACGCTCACGCTGCCCGGGGGCGTCGATGCGGGGGCCGAGAACCACATCCTGCGCGATGTCGCCAAAACCTTCCCGTCGGTGAGCGCCGTGCGGGTGAAGGACGCCCTCGACGCGATTGGCGACCTCGTCGGCCGGCTGGTCCTGGCGATCCGCGGGGCGAGCGCCGTCGCGGTCCTGGCGAGCCTGTTCGTGCTGGCCGGCGCCATCGCGGCCGGGCACCGGGCGCGGCTCTACGATGCCGTCGTGCTCAAGGTGCTGGGGGCGAGCCGCTCCCGCCTGCTCTCGGCCTACGCGATCGAGTACGCGGCGCTGGGATTCGCCACGGCCCTGTTCGGCCTCGCCGCCGGGACGCTCGCCGGCTGGGTGATCGTCGCCAAGGTCATGCACCTCGATTTCCGGCTGGACCTCTCCGGGGCGCTGGTGGCGGCGCTCGCCGCGGTGGCGCTCGCGATCCTGCTCGGGCTCCTCGGCACGTGGCGGATCCTGGGGCAGAAGCCGGCGCCGTATCTGCGGCAGATCTGAGTGCCCGATCGACGGACGTGCGCGGTCGTGCGCATCGCGTCCTGGTTTCGAAAGGTCGAGACCTTTCGCGGGTCCAGGGCAGATCCCTGGAGAACGCCTCAGGGCTCCGCCCTGAGAACCCGCCAAAGGGCTGAAGCCCTTTGGAAACCCGGGATTCCGGGGCGAACAGGCCGCGTGCCGCGGTTGCGCACGGTGGTCGTGCCGCGCGAGAATCACCGCGGGCAACCAGAGATGGCCGTGTTCGCGCGTGGCATAAGGAAGCCGTTAAGACTTGGCGCGAAGCCTTCCTCATCACGGGGGCGCGGCAACCCGCAGTCGAACGCGCGGCCACGGGGCCGGAAAGCATTTTAATCCCGGGCCAGATGGACAAAAATACATGGTTCGGACACGGAAAACCGGTCCGGCAACCGTGGCCGGGCACTTGTGCTGGCGACGCGGCCACAACATATTCCTGCCCGAGGCGCCAGTCCGGCGCCAGAGGTCCTGCGTGGGCCTCGCCCGAAACACCACGCTGAGAGAGCCTCCGCAAGGAAACTCCCATGGCATTCGAGAATAGCCCCTTCCGGTACGGCGCCCAGCAGCGGCCGGCCGGCTACGCCGGTACCCAGGTCGAGGTCGATCAGGGCCTGCGTTCCTTCATGCTGGGCGTCTACAACAACATGGTCGTGGGCCTCGGGATCTCCGGTCTCGTCGCCCTCGGCCTGAACATGGCTTCGGTCGCTGCCTATCAGGGCACGCGCCCGATCCTGACTCCGTTCGGCCAGACCCTCTACCAGAGCCCGCTCAAGTGGGTCCTGATGCTCGCCCCCCTGGCCTTCATCTTCGTCTTCTCGATGAAGATGGACCGGATGTCGGCCTCCTCGGCCCGGACGATGTTCTGGGGTTTCGCGGCGGTGATGGGCGCCTCGATGTCCTCGCTGCTCCTGGTCTTCACCGGGGGAAGCGTTGTCCAGGTGTTCTTCATCACGGCGACGGCCTTCGGCTCGCTCAGCCTCTGGGGCTACACCACCAAGCGCAGCCTCTCGGGGATGGGCTCGTTCCTGATGATGGGCCTGATCGGCATCATCCTGGCGTCGCTGGTGAACATCTTCTTCGCGTCCTCGGCCCTCCAGTTCGCCATCTCGGTGCTGGGCGTGCTGATCTTCGCGGGGCTGACCGCCTACGACACGCAGAAGCTCAAGGAGATGTATCTCTACGGCGGCTTCGACGGTGAGATGGCGGCCAAGATGTCGGTCAACGGAGCCCTGACCCTCTATCTCGATTTCATCAACATGTTCCAGTTCCTGCTGAGCCTGATCGGCGACCGCCGCTAAGCCTCACCAGAACCGCGGACGGAGGAAACCTCGGCGGGAAACCGCCGGGGTTTCTTTTTGCGCGCCCGGATCGCGGGATCCCGCTATCTCTCCGTCATGCGCGAAACACTCTCCGGCCTCTCGGCCTTCCCGATCACCCCGAGCGACGCTGCTGGTCAGGTCGACGCCGTGGGCCTGCGCCGGCTGCTGGAGCCCCTGGCGGCGGCCGGCGTCGGTTCGATCGGCCTGCTGGGCAGCACCGGGACCTACGCCTATCTGACCCGCGCGGAGCGTCGCCGGGCCGTGACCATCGCCGCCGCGGCGGTGGGTGATCGGGTGCCGCTCCTGGTCGGGATCGGCGCGCTGCGCACCGACGAGGCGATCCAACTGGCGCAGGATGCGCGCGCGGCCGGCGCGGCGGCGGGCCTGCTCGCCCCCGTCTCCTACACGCCCCTGACGGACGACGAGGTTTTCGCGCATTTCGCGGCGGTAGCGGGGGAGGGCGGCCTGCCCCTCGTCATCTACGACAATCCGGCCACCACGCATTTCCGTTTCTCACCGGACCTGATCGGCCGGATCGCGCGCCTGTCCGGAGTGGTGGCCGCCAAGTGCCCGGCACCCGAGCCGGCCGCCGCTGCTACCGGCCTCACGGCCCTGCGCAGCGCGGTCCCGGAGGGTTTTCCGATCGGGTTCAGCGGCGACTGGAACGTGACCGAGTCGCTGATCGCCGGCGGCACCGCGTGGTTCAGCGTAGCGGGCGGCCTGTTCCCCCGGACCTGTCTGGCGATCGTCCAGGCCGTCGAGGCGGGCGACGCGGCGCGGGCCCGCGCCCTGAACGCGGAGCTCGAACCCCTATGGGCGCTGTTCCGGGCGCATTCCAGCCTGCGCGTCGTCTACGTCCTGGCCGATCTCCTCGGCCTCTGCCGCGCCGAGCCGCCGCGCCCGATCCGGCCGCTGCCGCCGGAGGTCCGGGCCGAGATCGCCGCGACCCTCCGCCGGATGAGCCTGGCCTGACGGAATTCGGTCAGACCGCCCGGGGCGCCGGCTCCAGAACGGCGATCACCCGGGCGAGTTCGGTCCCGCGCTTCAGGATCTGGCCGCTCGCCGCGATCACCGCGTAGGCGCCCTGACGGCGGGCGAGCCGTGGGTCCTTCTCGATCCGGTAGAGCGGCATCTCGGAAGCGCGGCGGTAGATCGAGAACACCGCCTTGTCGGGGCGGAAGTCGAGGGCATAGTCGCGCCACTCGCCGGCCGCGACCTGCCTGCCGTACAGGTTGAAGATCACGCGCAGCTCATCCCGATTGAAGGCGATCTGCAGAGGAGCCGCGCGGGCTGGAAAGGGGATGACGTGTCCCGCCGCCTCGTCGGGCCTCGGCCTGGCGCCCGTCCTCTCGGTCATCATCGCTCCCGCGTCGTCGGTCCTTTGCCGGATGATGGGCCTCGCGGCAGCGGCCCGCAAGGGTGGTCCGGCAGGCCCCGTGTCGCCGAAGACACACCCAAGCGACAAAAAACATGGTTCTGCCCAATTCGCGCCTTTCGCGGGCCGCGTTGCACGGGCACAACATCGACTGAACCTCGCCGAGCCCCGCCCCTCCGGCGCCCGCGACCCAGCTCCCCAGCCATCGGTCGCCGATCGGGATCCCAGGACCCGGCACTCCGAGGTTTCGAGACCCAAGACTTCAGGCCGCCCACCCGGGCGGCCTTTTTTCGTTTCGGTTCGTTCCGGGATGCGGGTATGCCACGCCCATCATGGGGCCGCCCGCCTTCGACGACGCCTTCGTGCACGACCTCGACGCGCTGTTCGCGTGGCGCCGGGACGTGCGCCGTTTTCGCGCGGATCCGGTCGGCGCGGACCAGCTGCAGGCCTGTCTGGCGGCGGCGCACAGGGCCCCCTCCGTCGGCAACAGCCGGCCCTGGCGGTTCGTGCGGGTCTCGGATCCCGGGCGTCGCGCGGCCGTCACCGAGAGTTTCACCCGCTGCAATGCGGCGGCGGCGGCGGCCTACGATGCCGTGCGCGCGGCGGAGTACCGGGCCCTGAAGCTCGCCGGCCTGCGGGAGGCGCCGGTGCATCTCGCGGCCTTCTGCGATCTGGCGACCGAGACCGGCCTCGGCCTCGGCCGGGCCAGCATGCCGGAGACCCTGGCCTATTCGGTGGTCGGGGCGGTGCAGTGCTTCTGGCTGGCCGCCCGGGCGCGGGGGCTCGGCGTCGGCTGGGTCTCGATCCTGGACCCCGCTTCCGTGACGGCGATCCTGGCGGTGCCGGAGACGTGGCGGCTCGTCGCCTATCTGTGCGTCGGCCATCCGGTGGAGGAGCATCGCGACCCGGAACTGGAGCGCCACGGCTGGCAAGCCGAGGACGCCCGAGGCCGCATCCTGTTCGAGCGCTGAGCCGACGCGCCGGCCAGACGGGAAGTCTTGCCCGTCCCGTCACCGGACGATTTACGTTGCTGCTTTACCGTGACCGCGGGTTTCGGGGCGCAGTCCCGCATCAACCATAGCTTTTCCTGGAACGGCAAGCTCGGCCGTGACTTACTTGGCCGCAGGGATATTTGCAGGGATATTGGCTTGTCGAGGATCACGAAGATGCCAGGTCGGGTCGCGGCTCTATTCGGTTTGGCTGGCGCGATGCTGGCCGGTTGTTTCGGTGCGGCCCAGGCCCGCGAGGTCGTGCCCTTCCAGAACGGGGTCGCCCCGGGCTCGATCGTGATCAGCGTCTCCCAGCGCAAGCTCTATCTGGTGACCGGCGACGGAACGGCGATCCGCTACCCCGTGGCGGTGGGCAAGCCCGGCAAGCAATGGTTCGGGACCGCATCCATCGACGGCAAATACGTCGCCCCGGCCTGGTCACCCCCGGCCGAGGTGAAGCGCGACAACCCGCGCCTGCCGAGCCTGATCGCCGGCGGCTCGCCGCACAACCCGATGGGTGCCGCCGCGATGACGCTGGCCGGCGGCGAATATGCCATCCACGGCACCAACCGCCCGAGTTCGGTGGGCACCTACGCGTCCTACGGCTGCATCCGGATGTTCAACCAGGACGTGGTCGACCTATACGGACGCGTCGATGTGGGCGCGCAGGTCTATATGACCCGATGAGGGTCGATCGACCTCAGCCGGCCGGCGGTGCCGTCGCCTCCACGGCCGTGAAGGTCTCCAGGATCCGGTAGGTGTGCTCGGCGCCCGCCGGCACGCAATACGAATCGCCGGCGGCGAGCGCCACGGTCTCGCCCCCGACCACCAGCTCCGCCCGGCCGCCGACGACGTACCCCACGGTCTCGTGGGGGGAGGTGGTCATCGGCTTGTCGGCGTTGGGCTCCTCGGCCCGCCACATGCGCATGCCCAGCCGCTCGCCCCGGGCCAGGGTGATCTCGCCGTGCGGCCCCGCGGCCGCGCTGCGGGCCGATACCTTCGTCGCCATCGTGTCGTCTCCTGCCGGTGAGGCAGGGGAACGGGCACCGGGCAGCCCCGTTCCTAGCGTCCGCGGAACCGCACGCGCGGCCCGACGCCTCATGGCATCCCGGACCGCCGCCCCGTGTCCCGGGATCGGCGATCGGGAGCGGCCGTGACGCGGCCGGGAATGACCGACCGCGGAGCCTCAAAAATCGACCGCGAGCCCCTTCACCTCCCAATCGTCGTAGCGCACCGGCTCCAGGCCGCCGCGGCCCTTGCGCTCGGGCGTGGCGCTGATCGCCGCGGCACGGGCATCGATGGCCGCCCGGCGCGCGGCCGCCTCGGCCAGGGCGCGCTCCGCCGCCGGGCTGAGCGGGCGGGGCTCGGCCGCGCTGGCGTTCGTGTCCTGTGCGTTCACGTCGTGTCCCTTCGCGTCTTGCATCGCGTCTTGCATCGCGCTCGCTCGGGTGTGAGGGCATGGGTCCGAGAGATTTCGGATCTGGAGCAGAAGTGGCATCGCGGGACATGGGCCGCAACACGCGGGACGGCGCTTCGACGGGCACGACCGGTCCGGACACGGCGGGTTTAGGCGCACGACGCGCGGCGATGCAGGCGGTCGCGGCCCTGATCGGGCAGGAGCGGGCGCCCGCGCTGGACGATGCCCTGGCCCAGGCGATCCGCGCGGAAGCGTTGGCGCCGGCCGATGCCGGGCTGGCACGGGCCATCGCGGTGGCGACCTTCCGGCGCTACGGGCTGATCCGCACCGCCCTCGCGGCGCGGCTGGAGCGGGGGCTGCCCACGGCCAAACCGCAGCTCACGGCTTTGCTGGCCACCGCGAGCGCCCAGATCCTCGATCTCGCCGTGCCCGACCATGCGGCCGTCGACCTCGCCGTGCGGCTCGCCAAGGGGGACACCCGCACCGCCCACCTCGCCGGCCTCGTGAACGCCGTTCTGCGCCGGATCGCCCGGGAGCGCGACGCGATCCTGGCCGCGGGCGCGGACGCGCTGGCGGTCAACACGCCGGACTGGCTCGCCCGGCGCTGGGTCGCCGCCTACGGGCCGGAGCGTGCCGCGGCGATCGCGCGCGCGCATCTCGCGGGGGCCGCCATCGACCTGACGCCACGGGGCGAGCCCGCCGAGTGGGCCGGGCGGCTCGGCGCCGTGACGCTGCCGACCGGCTCCCTGCGCCTGGCCGAGAACGGCCCGGCGATCCCCGACCTCCCCGGATTCCAGGAGGGCGCATGGTGGGTCCAGGACGCCGCCGCCGCGCTCCCGGCACGGCTGCTGGCACCGCGTCCCGGCATCCGGGTGCTCGACCTCTGCGCGGCGCCCGGCGGCAAGACCCTGCAGCTCGCCGCCGCGGGGGCGCACGTCACCGCCGTCGACCGCTCCGCGCCCCGGCTGGAGCGGCTGCGCGAGAACGTCGCGCGCCTCGGCCTCGACGTTGAGATCGCGGTCGCCGATGCCCTCGCCCTGGAGCCGCAGGACCACGATGCGGTGCTGCTCGACGCACCCTGCTCGGCCACCGGCACGATCCGGCGGCACCCCGACGTGGCCTGGACTAAGGCGGAATCCGATATCGGCCGCCTCGCCGCGCTCCAGGCCCGGCTCCTCGACCACGCGGCCGGACTGGTGCGGCCGGGCGGGTTTCTCGTTTACTGCACCTGCTCGCTGGAGCCGGAGGAGGGTGAGGCGCAGGTCGCGGCCTTCCTGGCCCGCGAACCCCGGTTCACGCGTGTTCCGGTGCAACTCGAGGAGGTCGGCGGCGCCACCGGGCTGATCGACGCGAACGGCGATCTGCGGACCCTGCCGTGCCATTTCGCCGAGGTGCCGGGCGCCCGCGGCGGCCTCGACGGGTTCTTCGCGAGCCGGCTTCAACGCGCGGGATGAGGCGGGGGCTCTGCTGCGTCTGTTCGACGGGACGCACGTACTCCCGCGCGCTCTCGCACGCGCGGTCTACGATGATCACGCGTCCTCAATGGATAAAGAACCAGCTCCGCCGGATCTCCCTCCCCCCTCTGCGGGGGAGGGTGGCCCCCGAAGGGGGTCGGGAGAGGGGAGCGACGGTGCAGAACGAGGCTACGCCCGCCGTGAAGGCCGTGCCCTGTCCTGAACCCGGGCTCCCCTCACCCGACCCCTGCTGACGCAGGGGCCACCCTCCCCCGCAGAGGGGGGAGGGAATGCGCACAGCCCGCCTGCCCTTGACAATGTTCCTATTTTGTGCTCATTAACCGCCACCTGTCCGCGGCGGCCCGGGAGCGATCCCGGTCCGTCCTTCGGGGGCCCGCCCGGTGGCTGACTGGGCGGGTCCGGGGACGGGGCGGTGCCCGCGTCGGTGGCTCTCAGCCGCCATCGCCCCGGGCGGCGTGACCGATACGGGGCGTGTCTCGGATCCGGGCGGAGAAACACCGGGCCAACCCGGCGGGGCTGAGGAAATGCCCCCGCGCCGACCCTCCTCTGGGCCGACCCCAAGGGACCTGCGGACCCGTCCATTACGAGACGGGCAAACGGCTGGAAGGCCACAGACTCACTGCGGGTTCCGGAGGTGCGTGCACCTCGTTCGAGACCGTCTGCAGAGACGTCGCAGGATCGGGCGCGCTGAAAAGCACCGCGACGAGAAAGACGGCACCGGCCTGGGACCATGCCCGGTCGATGCCGCGGGCGCCGCGGGGATCGGATCCCGCGCGTTCTCTCACCACCTGGGTTCCCGCGGCGTCCCGCGTCCCGCGTGTTGCTTCTTGGGCCAAGCCCCCGGCGCCGCAGGCGCGCGGGGACGATGATGCGCATCTGGAGGACAGGCTCGGGCAGGCACCGGCGCGCAAGGATGTGCCGCACCGTTGTTCCCACGCCCAAAAAATCGGTCTACACGGCCGCTCCCCTGAAACCGCTTACCTGCCGCGTATGCAGGACTGAGCCCGGAGACGTTTGATCCATGCCGATTCTCACCTTCCCCGATGGCAACACCCGGGAGATCGCCGCCGGCACCACCGGCCGCGTCGTGGTCGAGGGCATCGCCAAGTCGCTGGCCAAGCGCACCGTCGCCATGGCGCTCGACGGCACGGTCGCCGACCTCGACGATCCGATCGCCCACGATGCCCGCATCGAGTTCCTCGACCGCACCGACCCGCGCAGCCTGGAGTTGATCCGCCACGATTGCGCGCACGTGCTCGCCGAGGCCGTCCAGAGCCTCTGGCCGGACACGCAGGTGACGATCGGCCCGGTGATCGAGAACGGTTTCTACTACGATTTCTACCGCGAGACCCCGTTCACGCCCGACGATTTCCCGGCCATCGAGGCGAAGATGCGCGAGATCATTGCGCGCGATGCGCCCTTCACGAAAGAAATCTGGACGCGCGCGGACGTGCGCGCGCTGTTCGAGGGCAAGCAGGAAAAGTTCAAGGTCGAGCTGGTCGACGCCATTCCCCCCGGCGAGGATCTGAAGATCTACCGGCAGGGCGAGTGGTTCGACCTCTGCCGCGGTCCGCACATGACCTCGACGGCCAAGGTCGGCACCGCCTTCAAGCTGATGAAGGTCGCGGGCGCCTATTGGCGGGGTGATTCGAACAACCCGATGCTGACCCGCATCTACGGCACGGCCTGGGCCGCCCAGGCCGATCTCGACGGCTACCTGCACCGGCTGGAGGAGGCCGAGCGCCGGGACCACCGCCGCCTCGGGCGCGAGATGGACCTGTTCCACTTCCAGGAGGAGGGGCCGGGCGTCGTCTTCTGGCACGCCAAGGGCTGGACGATCTTCCAGGAACTGATCGCCTACATGCGCCGGCGCCTGCGCGGCGACTACGCCGAGGTCAACGCCCCGCAGATCCTCGACAAGTCCCTGTGGGAGACCTCCGGCCACTGGGGCTGGTACCGGGAGAACATGTTCGCCGCGCAGTCGGCCGGCGAGGAGGCCGAGGACAAGCGCTGGTTCGCCCTCAAGCCGATGAACTGCCCGGGCCACGTGCAGATCTTCAAGCACGGGTTGAAGTCCTACCGCGACCTGCCGTTGCGCATGGCCGAGTTCGGCGTGGTCCACCGCTACGAGCCCTCGGGCGCCATGCACGGGCTGATGCGCGTGCGCGGCTTTACGCAGGACGATGCCCACGTGTTCTGCACCGAGGACCAGCTCGCCGACGAGTGCCTCAAGATCAACGACCTGATCCTCTCGACCTACGCCGATTTCGGCTTCGACCAGATCGTCGTGAAGCTCTCGACCCGACCCGAGAAGCGCGTCGGCTCGGACGCCCTCTGGGACCACGCCGAGGACGTGATGACCCGGGTGCTGGCGCAGATCGAGGCGCAGTCGGCCGGCCGGATCCGCACGGAGGTCAACCCGGGGGAGGGGGCCTTCTACGGGCCGAAATTCGAGTACGTCCTGCGCGACGCCATCGGGCGCGATTGGCAATGCGGCACCACCCAGGTGGACTTCAACCTGCCCGAGCGGTTCGGCGCCTTCTACATCGACGCCGACGGCGCGCGGAAGCCGCCCGTGATGGTGCACCGGGCGATCTGCGGCTCGATGGAGCGCTTCACCGGCATCCTGATCGAGCATTTCGCCGGGCATTTCCCGCTCTGGCTTGCGCCGGTGCAGGTGGTGGTGGCCACGATCACCGGGGAGGCCGATGCCTACGCCCATGAGGTGATCCGCGCCCTGGATCGTGCCGGCCTACGGGTCGAGGCGGATCTGCGCAACGAGAAGATCAACTACAAGGTACGGGAGCACTCGCTGGCCAAGGTGCCGGTGCTCCTGGCGCTGGGCCGCCGCGAGGCCGAGGAGCGGACGGTCTCGATCCGCCGGCTCGGCAGCCAGCAGACCCGCACGCTCCCGCTCTCGGAGGCGGTGGCGGCTTTCCGGGAGGAGGCGACCGCCCCGGACATCCGCCGGGCGCAGGCGGTGGCCGAGGCCGTCCCGACCAGCGACACGGTGCTGGACGGGCATCACGGCGTGCAGGACGCCCCCTGATCCGCCCTCGGCGGCCGCCAAGCCCCCGGGCTTCGACTGTCGAGGCGGTCGTAATATGCTGTTTTCGCGGATATCTTACCGCGAAAACATTCTAAAAACGGCGTTTTATTGAATTTTTTGACGTCTAAACGGCGTATTGACACCAAGTCCGGCGCATTGAACACCTGCACGGGATTGTCGCGTGATCCGCGAAATCAAGCTCTATCGTTGAACGTCGCACCGCATCGTCAAGGTTGGCGAAAGGAATCCCATTCTAGATACCTCGGGGATCAGTTTCCATCCGGATTTCAGTCGGCCGCCGCCTGGCGGGCGACGGCGGGACACGAGGGGACCGGGATGACGGCGCGATCGGAGGACGATGCGGCGCGGCTGATCGGTCGTGGCGGACGGCCGGTCGGCAGCTGCCGACGCCGGAGGCCCGGTCGCAGCCCATGCCTCGGGCCCGGCCTTATCGGCGCCCTCGACAGCCTGCCGCACGGCCTGTGCCTGTTCGACGCCGCCGATCGCCTGCTGTTCGTCAGCGCCGGCTACAGGCGCCTCTTCGGCGGCCCGTCCCGGCGCGTCAGGCCCGGCCTGCACGCCCGGGACGTGAGCGCGCTGAGCCTTGTCGGGGATCGGCGCACGGGTCAGGATCCTGCCGATCTCTGGGCCGCGCGTCGGCGCTCCGTCGTGCAGGGCGGGTCCGGCTCCGCGCTTCAGACCCTGCCGGACGGGCGCCAGATCGCGATCACGGTCCATCCGCAATCCGGGGGTGGCTGGGCGGCCCTGTGCGAGGACGTGACCGAGCGCCGCCGCACGGAGACACTCCTGCGCTACATGGCCCAGCACGATCCGCTCACCGGGTTGCCGAACCGCTCCCTGTTCGCGGCCCGGCTCGACCGGGCCCTGGGGAGCCCCGGCGGTGAGAGCTGCGCCCTGTTCTGCCTCGATCTCGACGGCTTCAAGCCGGTGAATGACGATTATGGCCATGCGGTGGGGGACGCGCTGCTGCAGCGACTGGCCGAGCGGCTGCAGGGGGAGCTCCGCGACTCCGACATGGCGGCCCGCCTCGGAGGCGACGAGTTCAGCGTGCTCCTGGCCGGGACCGATCCGGCACCGGCCCTGACCTTCGCCCTGCGTCTCCAGGACAGGCTGGCACAGCCCTACGACCTCGGGGCAGGGCGGCGGGTTTGCATCACGGCCGCCATCGGTATCGCCTGCGCCCCCCTCCATGCCACCCGGGCGCCATGCCTGACGGAGCGGGCCGACGCGGCGATGTACGAGGCCAAGCGGACCGGCCGCCCCTGCATCTGGGACGCCCGTCTCCTGCCCGGATCCATGTCGGCGCCCGGGCACCATCGGCCGAACCCCGAACGATGACGTCCGGCGTATCCCCCGAACCGGGGAACCGGGACGATGCCCCGGATTGGGGCCTTGCCCCACGGCGTCCGGGACCGGGCGGAGGTCCTTCGGGGTAAGGCCCCGCCCGGCGCGTCCGGTGGTCGCATCGTCGGCTTGGGCCGATCGGGTGGATAAGGGTCCCCGTCCGACCGGAGCAAACCGGGTCTCGTCCGGAAAAATCCGACATTTACGCGCGATATCCGGCCTCGGTGCGGAGCCTTCAACGCCCGGAAGGACCCATGACCCGTCTCGCCTGCGTTCTTCTCCTGGCCGTCCTCGCCACCGGTGCCGCGGCGCAGGAACGGATCGATACGCGCTCCATGACCTGCGCCGCGCTTCAGCAGCGCGTCGCCCGGGGCCGCACCGTGATCCTCGCCCGGAGCGCGACAGCCTACGAGACCGTTCATCTGGATTCGGGATCGTGCAGCCTGGACGAAACCGGCGCCCCGGCCTTCGAGCCATCCGCCGACGTACCGTCCTGCCTGGCCGGGTGGCTCTGCAAGCAGCGCAACAGCGACAGCGGCCAACGCTGAGGGTGCCTGGATCGTCCGGACGGGTTCGTATCGCAGCCGGACGCCTCAGTGCGCCTTCTCGTGCTCCGCGAGCCCGACGGACTTGTAATCGTAGGTGGGATAGAACTCGGTGCGGTACGCCCCCCAGGCGGTGTCCTCCAGAACGCGATTGACCTCGCGGAGCCGCGCGGCGGGCAGACGCAGGGTGATGATCTGCCCGATCCCCATCACGACGTTCCAGGAAACGACCTCGATCCCGGGTGGCGGGAAGGCCTTGTAGAACCCCTGTTTGGCGAGTTGCGCGTTCAGGTCGGCCAGCGGGCGCGACTGGTCGTGGCGCAGGAAAACCGTCAGCAGGATGGCATTGTCCGGCGTCGCCGCGGCGGAGCCGACCTGAGGTGGCGGCGCTGTCTGCGCAACCGCTGGGGCGATGGTGACGGGCAATGCCAGCATCGCGGTCAGAAATCCGACCGCACCTGTCGTCCGTCCCATCGGGTTTCCTCGGCCGAGCGCCCATGCCGGTCGGGCGTCAACGCAGACGGGGGGCCGCGCTATCCCGGACCGCGCCGATCAAATCGCGCTTACACCCGACGCGCTCGCTGATGCCGAACCGGCGTCCACGTCGACGGCGAGCGCTCAGCCATGCTCGATGTCGTAGGACAGGCGCAGGCGCAGGCGGATCGCACCCTGCGCGTCGCGCACCGCGATGACATAGTCCTGCCGCTCCCGCGGATCGGACAGACCCTGGGCCAGCCGGGTCATCATCCGGACCGCCTGCGCCCGCGCAGCGGCGAGGTCGGCGAAGTCGAAACCCTCATGGTCGCGAACGAGATTGGCACCGTCATGGAGATCGATGAAATAGCGTGGCACGGGTTCTGGCTCAGCGAGCGCATTCGCCCGCAGGATCAATCTCCGTTGTTTCTACGTAGTTTCGATCCCGTCGAAAACGGCCGTCGCGCATGTCGCATGGAGAGAACCGGGCGCCTGTCAGGGGACATCAGCCGCCGAGCAGGCTCTCGGCGAAATCCTCCGGGACGGCTCCGAACTGGCCGAGGATCGTCACGCCCTCCAGTTCGCCGGTTTCGTCATCGGCGACCACCTTCAGAGCGGCCGCGCCGGGCAGGCGTGCGGCGAGCGCCTCCGCCTTCTTGAGCGCCCCGAACTCGCTCTGCGCGGGTTCCTGCCGCGCGGGCCGCAGGCGATTCCGGTGCAGTTCGAAGGGCTGCACAACGAACGTGGTCTTCAGGGTCATGCCGGTCTCCTCGGTGCGGGCAGCTGTCGAAACCGAGGCGGCGGCCCGCGCCTCACAGGCCGCGCGTCGTGACCCCGAGCGCCAGAAGGGCATAGGCGCCGACGAAGAACCACTGCCGGTGCGCCACGACCGTGCGCCCGACCATGGGGATCCGCGTATATAGGCTGGCGATCGCGAGGCCGATCAGAACGGCCGACACGAGAAAGGTCAGGAGGCGCGGGGCGGAGAGCGTGGGCATGGTTCATGCTGACCGCGCCAGGATTACCGGATCGTTACCGATCGACGCCCGGAACGAGGGGCCGGTCGGCCGTCAGCGGCCCCGTGGAGCCGGGCAGCAGCCCGGCCTGGGCCATCCAGAGGACCATGATCGCCCCCGCGATCAGGGTCGCGAGCGAAGCCAGCCGGCCGGTCCACCGCGGCAGGACGATCATCAGCACCAGGACGGCCAGCAGGGCCGCGATCAGAGCCAGCAAGAGCATGCCGCCCCATGGCATGCCGCGGCCCCTGCGTCATCACGCAAGCGTCGCCCGGTCCCGTCTGCCGGGCAACTCGGAACGCGACGGGCTGCGACCGCCGAAGCTGCAAACCCTCGGTTCGTTGCTGGACCGTTTCATGCGGCGAATGCACACCCGCAGTCGACGGCGCCGCGGAGATCAACACGCAAGGTCTCCGCGCCGATTGCCGAAACTACCCGCCCGCCTCCCGCAGCAGGCATGCCGATCATGCATGGGATGGTGGCTCCAGAACCGTTTTATAACTTGCATTCAGCGTTTAAAAGTAGCAGATCTCCTGTGAGGGGCAGACCAGGAATCTTGAAGTGACAGAAGAAACCACCGCGCCCACTACCAACTTCATCGAGCTGGCGGGCGACATCGTCGCTGCCTACGTGTCGAACAATCCCGTCCCGGCCGCGGAGCTGCCGGCGCTGATCGCCCGGGTGTATGGGGCCATCGCCGGCCTCGCCGCGGGCACCCTGCGCCCGGAGACGGGCGTAGCCGCCCACCAGGCCGATCCGGACCGGCCGAGCGCGGCCCAGATCCGGAAGTCGGTCCGGCCCGACGGGATCGTCAGCTTCATCGACGGCAAGACCTACAAGACGCTCAAGCGCCACCTGACCAGCCACGGGCTCGACCCGCGCGGCTACCGCGACCGCTACGGCCTGCCGGCCGATTACCCGATGGTCGCCCCGAGCTACGCCGAGCAGCGCTCCGCCCTGGCCAAGGCGATCGGCCTCGGACAGCCCGGCGCCATGGCCGAGCGCGAGCGCAAGGGTCGCCGCGCCGCCTGAGGGCGGATGCACCCTGGGAACCCCGTCGACGACCATCTCCACGGTGCCGCGACGGGGCCCATCCGCCCGGCCGACGCGGCGTGACGGCTGCGGCCGGAGCTGTCCCGCATCGGAGGGCCGGCTGCCGGGGTCAGCGTTGCTGCGATGCAACACTCCTCGACGACATGGCTCGTCACGGACAAGCTGCCACACTCTGCACAAAGCGTCTGCGCACCCCGGATCCCGAGAACGAGAACCGAGGGATACGGTGCGATGAAGCGAGAGCAGACGATATCGAGTTCGGTGGTGCCCTTCCCGGCGCATATCGCACCCACCGTGGCCGACGAGGACACCGCGTCGATCATCGCCGTCCTGCAGGACCAGCTGGCGCTCGCCCGCGAAGGCCGGCTGCGCTCGGTGGCGGTCGTCTCCGTCTCGGCGGATGGCGAGGCGATCGGGACGCAGTGGTCGTGCAAGGGCGGGGATATCAGCAGCCTGATCGGCAAGTTGACGGTGCTCGCCCACGACCTGATGGCCGCCAGAAAGTGATCAGCCGCCCCTGAGCGCTTCGGCGCCGTGACGTTCCGGATGGACGGTTCGGTCCAGGACCGAGAAGGAATGCCCGAGGATGAGACGCGCGCTGTTCGCCGCCCTGCTCGCCGCCGCGCCACTGCCCGCTGTGTCCGCCGAGGACGCCACGGACGCGACGGCGTCCAAGCGCGCCGCGACGCTTGACGGCCTGGTACGGATCGTCGGCGCGCAGGCCGGGATCGTGCTGTATTGCCGGACACTCTATTCTGTGGATGACGCCGTGTCGGACGGCCTGTCCCGGACGGCGCGGCGAGCCCTCGAAACGACCATGGGACACCATCGGGCCGAGACGGCCATCGCGGCCGAGGGCCGGCGCGTCGCGGACGAGATCGCCTCGGTCGGCGCCGACCAATGGTGTGCCGATCAGCGCGACATCCTCAATACGGACGGCGTTCGCGTCTTCGTCGACTGAGGGCGCATCCGAGGCGTCCGAGAGGACGCGAGCCGCCCGCGAGCCGTCGGAAGATCAGATCTCAGCCCAGGCCGGCGCGCCGTTCTGCAATGCAGAACAGATTATCTTCTTGTTCACCGCCTCCTCGTCTGTCATGTTTTGACGACGGATGAGTCTACACTGCTCACGCTGGTCTCCATCGTCCGGACAAGAGCCCTGAAGGGCCGCGGGACCGGCGAAGGAGGAAGCGCCATGACCCGACCCGTCTATATTGCCATCGCCCTCGTCGTGTGCGGCGCCGCCCTGACGCTCTTCGCCTTCATGCGCGCGCCCCGATCGAAAGAGTTCGCCGGGTGGGACGTGGCGTTCATGAGCGGAATCGGCGCCGTCGCCCTCGGCTTCCTGACCACCCTCGTCGAGGTGATCACGGGGTAGGGATACGCCCGTACCGGGCCGAATCCGGATCGCAGTGGCCGCCCGCCGGACGATAGCGCTCGACTCTATAGTGGTATGTCCGGTCCGCGGACGCCTTCGAGCCTTGGGAAAATTCCGCTCTACACAGCCGAGCGTCGAAACGGACAATTCGACGCTTTTCGAAGAGCCTTCCTGAACGCGCTTCGTCGATCTTGGCCCCTGAGTTTTCATGAGGCCGCGATGTTCGAACGACGCAGCGCTCCGCGTACGCTCCTGAATGAAATCGGCAGTATCTCGGTGGACGAGCACCGCAGCCTGCCCTGCATCGTTTACGACCGGTCTGCCGGGGGTATTCGCATCGCCCTCCCGGAAGCGGAGATCGTCCCCGACCGCTTCGTGCTCAGCCTCGATGCGTGCAACGAGATCCTCATCTGCCGGGCGGTCTGGCGCAAGCGGGAGGAGATCGGGGCCGCCACCGAGATGACCGATCCGGTGCGTCCGGAGAAGCTGGACCTGCGGCGCGAACTGGAAACGGTCTGACGGCGCCCCGGCTGCGCCCCCGTCGCCCCTGCCGCATCCCGGCACCAACGGGCCGGTCGGCCGTTCCTATTCCTGCGACCGCCGTGGAGATGGCGGCTTGAAAGGCTGAGGAGGGACCATGCCGGATCCGAGATCGCCTGACGGCGACGCGCTGCCCGATCCCGATTTGCCACAGGGCCTGCCGATGCCGCCGAATACGGGGGAGATGCCGCCCCCGCGGCTTCCGCCCGCCCCGGAGGACGATCCGGCACCGCCAAGCGGGGAATCGGTCCCCGATATCGACGACGTTCCGGGCCTGTGAGAGGCCTGCCGCACCGACCGACCGGGGCGCATACGGACGCCCCATGCGGGTCAGAAACCTCCCGTGCCCCCGCCCGGCGGAATCCGATGCGTCATGTTCCCCTCCGCGGGGGTCTGCACCTCGCTGCCTGTCTGGGCTGGATGTCGACGGGTACGGCCGCCGAGCAGCCGCTCAGCATCGAGCGGCTGAACGCGGAGGGGTGGGAGATCGCAGGCTATACCGGGACCTTCGACAACCGCTCGTCCCTGATCCTGTTTCGCAAGCGGGACAGGACGTATCTCGTCCAGTGCTCGATTCTCTACGACGTGACGCGCACGCCGCGCGTCATCACCAACTGCTACGAGCTGCACTGACGGCCACGCCGGGGAAAGATCCTTATTCCCAGTCGATGTTCAGGGACCGTTCGAAGGCGGCAGCGGACATCTCCTTGCCCTTCGGATCCGAGACCATGATCTCACGGAACCCCCGCCGGGCCAGTTCCCAGGTCTTCTCCATGGCCTGCTCGTCCGTCCCGCAGGCGAAGGTCATCACGCGCCCGGACGGGTCGATCCCCTTGACGGTAAACACAACGCTCTCCCCACTCTCCTGACCTCTATATAGGGCTGCGGTCCCGATCCTGTCTTGAATGCCTGTGGGTACGGGACCCGGGCGGGCGTCGCCGCGTTGTTGTGAGGCGGGGAGGCCTCGGATGACGGACGCTCACGAGATCATGCCGCGGGAGAGCGGCCCCGGATCACCCGACCCGGCACCGGCCGATCCCGAGGAGCGCGAGCGGGAAACTTCGAACAGGCCGCTGCCGATGACGGATGACGATCCGGATGTCGGCCTGTCGCAGAAGGGCACCGGCGAGGAGGCCGTCATCCGTCGCGAGACCGCGATCTGACGGCCGCGGCGCGACGGGCTGTGGTCACGGAGGATCGTGGAGAGATAGGCCGCTCGGCGGATGACGCTCTGCGGCTGGGTCTCCGGCGAGCCGAACGGGCCGTACTCCTGGCGACGGCCGTCCCATACGCTCGGCTGGGTCCATATCGCGACGGGTGCGAGATGGCGGCGACGGCTCCGGGCACCGAACCGGATCAGAAGGCATGGACGCCTCGACGGATCGGGCGTGATGCCCGCTGCAGCATCCCATGAGCGGCGCGTCGTCTGAGCACTGTCAGGCAGTCACGCACGGACGGTTGCGGAGGCAGCCCCGGGGCGCGCCCCCGCTCCCGGGCCTCAGCGCAGAGGCGCGGCGGAGGCCTGGACCATGGACCGCTCCACCGTCGAAACAGTCCGCATGCGGTTCGCCGTCACCCGCACGGGCTGCGGCGTTGTCGTCAGGTCGGTGATCGGGCGGGCCTGCTGGGCGCCCCGGGCCTGATCACGGTAGAGCGGCGGCGTCAGGTGCAACGGCTCTTCGGCCGATGCGGGGCCGGCGAAGACGGCGGCCGAGGCGAGAGCGGCCGACGCCAGGATGAAGATCGTGCGCATGGTGCGTCTCCGTTTCGATCGCGAGTCGATCGCGTGGGGCGACCGTCGACCGAAGAGACCATACTTTTGTGCACTGCGGTATGACGATGGCGCATTGCAACATAGCGCAGGATCGGCATTGTCCTGCAAGAATATCCGTCTGGTCGGAGGCGCTTTCGACAATCGAATGCCCACCCCGCCATGCATTCAGCGCAAATGAATTAAACTTCATCCGTGCAATCTTCAAATAAAAATTGAGGCCAGCCGAGATAAGATTTGAGCCGAGCCCCGTTTCGAGCGGCTGGTCGCGTGAGATCTGCAGGTCGCGTCGCCGTGGTGGCGACGACACGAATCGGCAACACGTTCGCCAGATCCGCGTTACACGGGTGCGCTAAGGAGGGTTTCAACCGCGCAGCATCCGGAGCGACAGCATGACGCCCGCCGATCTCGACAAACGTGCCGAACTCACGGTCTGGCCGAAGCGTGCGCCCGGTCGATCGGCACAGGGACGGCCATTCGCGACCCTGCGCGAGGCCCTCGCCGTCGCCGCCCGGGCGATCGAGGCCGAGGATGCGCAGCCCTGGATCATCACCGAAGCCGGTGACATCCTCTCGCCGCGCTGGATCCGGGCCAATACCCTGTCCCGGGCCCTGCAGTAGGATGACCGTCGGCGTTCAGCAACCGATACAGATGTCGTGAACCACGTGCTGGTGCCGTGACCCGGTGCGCTGGTTCGGAAGCTGTCCCTTGAGGGGCGGAAACCCGCTACCCGGTCCCCCGAGGCGCCGGCCATTGCCGGGATCGATCTGAGGCGAGAGCGGCGACGCGGCCGGATCGGACGGCCCCGCAGGAACGCTGTTCGCCATGCCGGGATCCGCACGCGTGAGGGCCATGCCCGGGGCCGGCGGCACCTGAGCGAACTCGCCGGCCCGGGCCGGCGGGCGCGCGAGGGAAGCGAGCGGCAGGATCGCGAGGACGAGCCGGCTCCGCACAGCCATCACGCACCCTCCTGGTCCCGATCCCGGTGAGAACCGACGCGCATCTGCGCCGGCTGACGATGCGCCGCCCTCAGTAGGCGCGGCCGTAATAGGGCTGCGAGATCGGACGGTAGCGGGCTCTCACCGGCCAGGTATAGGGCTGGTCTCTGCCGGTCCGCAGGTTGGCGCCGAACCTCTGTTCGTTGAAGCCGATCCCGTGCAGGCCCGATGCGGTCCCGGCCCCGTGAGGACGAGAGCTCGCTTCCCGCGCGAGGGTCGCGCTCGACAGACCCAGAACGAGAGCGGCCGCGAGCGAAACGCGGCTCAGAATGACGGTCATCCCTGTCTCCTGTCCCGGCCTGGGTGCCGGTCCGGAATGAACGACCGCGCCGGAGCGGCGGTTCCCGGGGCGGGCCGGTCAGAAGGCGTTGGCCCCGCCGAGGCAAGCCTCCGCGAGCAGACCGCTGCAGAGGTCGCCGACCCGGCCGGGCGCGGCACCCGCGCCGCTGATGCCGGCGCCGCCGGACGCTCCCCCGCCGGCCTGAGCCGTACGTGCCGATTGGACCAAGTCGAGATCCCGGCCCGCCGCGGCGCCCGAAGCGGCGGCGATCCCGGCTCCACCCGAGGCCGTACCGGACGCGCCGGATGCCGTCACGCCGGCGTTGACGTTCGCGGCGGCGTTGACGCTCGCGGCGGCGCCGGTCGCGCTGGTGGTTCCGAATGTCCCGAGGCCGGAGGCCGCATTTCCGAGGGCGGCGGCCTCGGCGGCGTTCGTGGTCCCGCTTCCGGTCGTCCCCGCGCTCGATGACGCCGTGGTGGCGTTGGTGCCCAGGCCCGTGGCGAAGCCCGCGCCGCTGCCGAAGGTGGACGATCCGAATGTGGAGACCCGCGACGTGGTCAGGCCGGTACCGGTGTTCAGGCCTGTGGCGAAGGTCGAGCCGCTCCCCAGGCTGGCCGTCCCGAAGCTCGACGACAGGCTGCTCCCCGAGATCGAGCCGAGGGTCGAATTCGACCCGAGGCCGAAGCCGCTCTGGGTCCCGGACGCGCCGGTCGTGGTCGCGCCGCCGGTCGACCCCGTGACCCCGGCGCCGCCGGTGATCCCCGTGCCCGAGGCGAGGCCGAGCTGGCCGGCGCCGGGACTTGCGCTGGACGGGGCAGCGATGGTGCCGCCGCCGCCACCGGCGCCGCTGAGGCTGAGCTGACCGGCATTCAGGAGCCCGCCGGACTGGGCCGAGAGGGTCGGGAACGGTCCGGTGGTGGAGGTGCCGCCGAGGCTGAGCTGCCCGGGATTGGCGATCGCCGTGATCGGCTCCAGGGAGGCCGAAGCGGGCGCCGTGGCGGTGGCCGACAGGGTCTGGGCCGAGGCCGGGGCGGCGAGCGCGGCGAGCAGGATGACGGCGACGATGGCCCGCATGACGGTCTCCGGATGACGGGTACCTCGGCCAACCGGACCGATCCGTGGGGGTTCCGGCGGCGCGGCGTCGCGGGCCAGGTCGGGCCGGGGCGGCCTTCATGCTGCCGGAAAGGCGGTGTCGTCTCGCCACCGGATCCGACCCGCTCACGACCGTGCCCTTGCCCGAACCCATCACCCGAGGCTTGCGCCGCATCGGCTGGCTCGCCGGCCTGCCGGCGCTCGCGCTGGTCTGGGCGAGCGCCAGCCTCTACGCCGCCCCGCAGATCGCCGAGCGGCTCGAGGCCGCTTCTGCGCCGGTGGCGGCCGGCACCGCCACTGCCACCGGTGAGCCCTGGCTGCGGCTGGAGGCGCGGGGCCGCGACCTCGCGGCGGCCGGCGAGGCGCCGGATGCAGCGGCCCGCGCGACGATCCTGTCCCGCCTCGCCGCCCTGGACGGGCCCCGCCGGATCGTCTCCGGGCTCGGCCTGGTCGAGACCGCCGCGCCGTTCCAGTGGGCGGCGATCCGCCTGGGGCCGAACCGGGTCGCCCTGGAGGGCAGCCGGCCGGCCGAGATCGGCCGGCGGGCCCTGGAGGCGCGGATCACCGGGGCGCTGGGCCCCGGCACCAGTCTCGACGACACCGCCCGGGCCGCCCGGGGGGCGCCACCGGACTTCCCCGGCGCGGCGGCCTTCCTGGCGGCGCGGCTCTCCGGGCTGGCCGCCGGCGGGCGCGCCGCGCTCAGCGACACCGTGCTCAGCCTGTCCGGCGAGGCCCTGGACGTGCCGGCCTACGAGGCGCTGCGGGCGGCCCTGTCGGATCCGCCGGAGGGGTTCAGCATCGGTCGGATCGAGATCCTGCCGCCGCGGGTGGCGCAGTACCGCTTCGCGGTGGAGAAGACCGCGCGCGGGATCGTCCTCGAGGGTTTCGTGCCCTCCGCGGCGGACCGCGCGGCCGCCGAGCGCGCCGCAGAGGAGGCCGCGCAGGAGATCGCCGCCGGAGCCACCGGCGGGACCGTGGACGACCGGCTCGTGACCGCCCGGGGCCTCGACCCGGCGATCGATCCGAGGAACCTGATCGCCTTCGCGTTTCGCCTCGCCGCGCTGATCCAGACCGGCCGGGTGGCTTTCACGGACGGCGCGGTCTCGGTCAGCGGCGACGCCATCGACGGGCAGGCGATCCCCGACGCCGCCGCGCTGATGCGCGACGCCCGGCCCGCCGGCGTGATGGCCGGGCCGGTCTCGCTGATGGCCCGGCCGCTCTCGCCCTATCGGGTGGCGATCCGCCGGACGCCGGAGGCGGTCACGCTTACCGGGCATGTCCCGGATACCGCCACCCGGGAGCGGGTGCTCGACGCCCTGCGGCCCCGCCTGTTCCGGGAGCCGATCCTCGACCGCACGCGCCTCGCCGACGGGGCGCCGCCGGATCTCGGAGCGGCGCTGGCGGCCGCGGCCCCCCTGGTGGCGAGCCTCGCCGCCGGGGAGGTGAGCGTCTCCGACCGGACCCTGCGCCTGACCGGGGAGAGCCTCTACCGCGAGGCCGCCGCCCGGGCGCCCGACCGGCTCGCGGAGGCGCTGCCCCCCGGCTGGACCGGGCAGGCCGCGGTCTCGGCCCGGCAGCCGGCGGAACGGCGCGATCCGGCGACCTGCCGCACGGAGTTCGCCACCCTGGTCGCGGGGGCGGATCTGCGCTTCCCGGTCGGCAGCCCCGTGCCGGCCCCGTCCTTCTATCCCACCCTCGACGCCCTGGCGGCCCTGGCCAAGGCCTGTCCGGCCCTGCGCATCGCCGTCTCGGGCCCCGCCGACCCGGCGAAACCCGCGCCGGGCGCCGCCGCGGCTCCGGACGCCGCCGAGCCGACCCGAATCGCCAGCGCGGCCAAGCCGGAGGCGCCCGCCAAGCCCGACCCCAAGCCGGACCTCAAGCCCGGCGCCGCGAACGCCGCAAAAGGACCTGGCAAGGGGTCCGGCACCGAGGCCGCCAAACGCGACAAGCCGGCCCCGAAGAAACCCGCGGAGGCCGCCGAGGAGCCGCCGCAGGACCTGCCGCGGCTGCGCGCCCAGGCCGTGGTGGAGTATCTGCTCCAGGCCGGCGCCCGCCCGGATCAGGTCGGCGCCGGGCCGGACGGCCCCGCCGGTCCCGTCACCCTCGCGCTGCTGCCATGAGGCCCGTTCGCTCCGCCCCGCCCCCGGGCGCCGGGGGGCGCCCCGATGCGCTTGGGCGTCGCGCCCGCAGGGAGGCCGGACGGCCGTGATGCTGCAGCTCGTGGGATTCTGGCCCGGACTCGCCGGGGCGGCGGCGCTCGGCCTCGTGGTCGGGGCGCTGTCGGGCTGGCCGGACCGGTACGCCGTGCCGCTCGGCCTGTTCGTGGCCGCCGGGCTCGTGGCGGCGGCGGCCCTCGCCGCCTTCGTGCCCGGCCTGCCGGGTCTCTGGCTGGAGGGCGCCGCCCTGATCCTGCCGCCCTACCTCGCCGGCTGCGCCCTCGGGGCGCTGGGCCGGCACCTCGCCGTCCGGCGCTGAGGGCCGCCTCCGGGAGGCCGCCGCGCAACCCGCGGCCACCCTGCGGGGTTGTTCGCCCGGGCCCGGGCTGGGCACCGGGGGAGGGGCCTATGGGTTTGCTCGAATCGGCGATCGGCGGCGTGCTCGGTCAGGTGTTCGGCGGGCAGAAGCCGGGATCCGCGGGGATGTCGCCCCTGGTGAAGGCCCTGCTGATGCTGCTGCTGACCAAGGGCGCGAGCGGCGGCTTCGGCGACATCTTCGGCCACGGCCGCCAGGGTGAGCCGGGCCCCGGGGCCGACCCGTCCGGCGGCGCCGGGCCCTATGGAGGCGATCCCGGCCGGCCCCCCGCCGATGGCGGCGGGCAGCGCGCCCCGGACCCGTCCGGCGATATCGGCGGCTTCGACCAGGCCGGCCAGCGCCGCGAATCCGACCCGGGCGCGACCGTCGACCCGTCCCTGCCGCCCGGCGATTTTTCCGATCTTTCCGGCATGCTCGACGGCCCGGGCGCCGCCCCGGCCCCGAGCCGCGCCGTGCCGGCGGGGCCGGGGGATCTCGGCGGCCTCGACGGGCTGGTCGACCGGTTCCGCCAGGGCGGCCTCGGCGACGTGATCGCGTCCTGGATCGGATCCGGCGCCAACCACCCGGTGGCCCCGGACCAGCTCGCCCGGGCGCTCGGCCCCGACACGGTGGACACCCTCCAGAGCCAGACCGGGCTGGACCGTGATGCGCTGCTTTCGCAGCTGGCCCAGGCGCTGCCGGAGGTGGTGCACGCGCTCACGCCGCAGGGGCGGGTGCCGGGGGAGGCGGAGCGAAGGGGGTGGTGATTCTGTTACGTTTGCTATTTACCCGGCACGTGGTGTGAGAATTCGTCGAGTTTATGCACCAACGCCTTCATTGAGGATGGAATTTCGCCTTCATTCATAGAAGAGATAATGCTATGGGCCGTAAGACTCACTCCAAATTTTTGGTCCACATAATTATTAATTGATGAGAGCGCCGCTTTTCCGCCGATTACGGCTAATCTAAATTCAATTTCTTCCCATTTTTGGATAAAATCCTGCAAAAAATCTTCGTTTATCGTCGTTTTATTTTTATTATTCCCTACGCTTCTCTCGAAACGCTCATTTTCGGGCAACACTCGCGATAGAACGCTTGCATGCTGGGCATGGCAGTAAGACGTAAAATACTCGATCGCACCTGCTGAATCTTTACTTCCTCTGCCGGTAATAATTTTATTATTTGATGACCTCTGGAGTATAACTCGATCTATGGCCTCCGGCACAAGGAGGAAATTTTCAATTCCTTTCCTGTCGTGGATCCATACGTAATCTAAGAATTCCTTACAGCTTTTGATAAGAAATTTTACTTCCGCATCACACCTATAATCACGATCCAGCAAAGCAAAAGAAACTATCTCCGTCCCAAGCGTAGTCTCGATACCTTGCTTGAGGTTTTTAATCTTCTGCGGATTAAACCCTTCTACGGGAATGACGGCAAAATCTCTCCTATTAAATACGCTGGTAATTTTTAATTTTTTCGCAAAATACCCAAGGATTTTAAAGTCCTTACCTTCAACGAACAATGCTCGACGTGTCTTTGCTAATTGAGTCAAAGTTGGATTTAAGCTGGATCCAATTATGCTAAAAACATCGTGAAGCTGCGATGGATCTCTTATTCTTTTCCCGGCTTTAGCGTTTTTGTTTATTAGGATAAGATCGTTCGTTTCCGCCTCTGTCAGAATTTCCAGAGAATGCGTCGCTATTAGAATATCGGGACCGAGATCTCGTAGAATCCCTAGAAGTTGACGCTGTAGGTCCGAATGAAGATAAATATCTGGCTCATCTATAAGAAAAATAGAGACACTTTTTGATTGTATTAAATGCGTGAGCATCTGACACCATACTTGAAAACCAAATCCAGACCAAAACAGTTCCCTTGGAATACGTTCTTCTGGGCAAAACATATAGAGGCGCGTTTTGCCCTCACGAATGACGGTCTCCGGCGCCTGTATATCCATACCAGGCCAGGTTTGTTTCAATAATTCCTTGAAAGATGAAAATTTTTCGGGATAGTGATACCATATATTCCGAAAGTTTCTCGCTGCCCTGTAACTATAAAGCGCTGATCTCGCAGCCTCTTTCTCATACAGCGATTCTTGATGCTCAACAGGGCCCAATATTGGAACGAAACCAATCGCGCAGTCGAATTTAGACTTAAATTGTGCAGGGCTTAATACAGCTCTTCCAGCGATATTAGCAATCAATACACACTTGCCCTGCTCTGCGAAATACAGGGTAAGCGATTTTCCGCCCGTCAAGTTAAATTGGACGCTTGCTGCAGAACTATCATCATAATTATGAAAGATATTTTCTTCGGCTATTGAAATCGAATCGAGATCAACATCGTAGCCAAAAGTCGGGCCATCAGGTCCCATAACGGGAATGGCTTTACGAGAAGACGCCTTGCGAATACCAGACGATAGTATCCGAAATGACGCCAATATGGTAGATTTTCCCGCATTGTTCGGGCCGGCCAATATATTGAAGTGTTTTAATTCAAGTCTGAATTTTTTATATGCTTTGAAATTAGTAAAACTAACGCTGACGTATCTGTCCATTAGTTGTCTCGTAGAAAAAAGAGATTATTTATCTAATCGACCCGCCGCATCACCAAGCTCGCATTCGTCCCACCGAATCCAAAAGAATTCGACAGCACCACATCCACCTGTTTGCGCTTCGCCTCAAGCGGCACCAGATCGATCTTGGTCTGGACCGAGGGGTTGTCGAGGTTGAGCGTCGGCGGGATCACGCCGTCGCGCAGGACGAGGATCGAAAAGATCGCCTCGACCGAGCCGGCGGCGCCGAGCAGGTGACCCACCGAGCTCTTGGTGGACGACATGGTCGCCCCCGCGGCCGCATCGCCCAGGAGGCGCTCCACGGCCTTCAGCTCCAGCTCGTCGCCCATGGGCGTCGAGGTGCCGTGGGCGTTGATGTAGCCGATCTCGGCGGGCGAGATCCCGGCCCGCTTCACCGCCGCGCTCATGCAGCGGAAGGCGCCGTCGCCGTCCGGGGAGGGGGAGGTGATGTGGTAGGCGTCGCCCGAGAGGCCGTAGCCCACCACCTCGGCGTAGATCTTCGCGCCGCGGGCCTTGGCGTGCTCGTATTCCTCCAGCACCACGATGCCGGCGCCCTCGCCCATGAGGAAGCCATCGCGGTCGCGGTCGTAGGGGCGGGAGGCCTTTTCCGGCGTGTCGTTGAAGCCCGTGGTCAGCGCCCGGCAGGCGGAGAAGCCCGCGATGGAGAGGCGGTTGACCGGCGATTCGGCGCCGCCCGCCACCATCACGTCGGCGTCGCCGAGCGCGATCAGGCGGCTCGCGTCGCCGATGGCGTGGGCGCCGGTGGAGCAGGCCGTCACCACGGCGTTGTTCGGGCCCTTCAGCCCGTGGGCGATCGAGACCTGGCCGGAGGCGAGGTTGATGATCCGGCCCGGGATGAAGAACGGCGAGATCCGGCGCGGGCCCTTCTCGTGCAGGGTCACGGAGGCGTCGTAGATGCCGCCGATGCCGCCGATGCCGGAGCCGATCAGCACGCCGGTGGCGCATTGGTCCTCGTGGCTCTTCGGTGCCCAGCCGGCATCCTTCAGGGCCTCGTCGGCCGCCGCCATGGCGTAGACGATGAACGGATCGACCTTGCGCTGCTCCTTGGGCTCCATCACCGCGTCGGGGTTGAAGGTGCCGTCGGTGCCGTCGCCGAACACGACCTGCGCGGCGATCCGGCAGGGCAGGTCGGCGGATTCGAAGCCGCGGATCGGGCCGGCGCCGCTGTCGCCGGCGATCAGGCGGCTCCAGGTGTGCTCGACCCCGCTGCCGAGCGGCGTGACCATCCCCAGACCCGTGACCACCACCCGCCGCATCGCACTCGTCCCGTCCTGAAGCGCCGCCCCGCCGTCGCCGCCGCGGTCGCGCATCGTCCAACACCTCCGGAGGCGGGATCGGTCCCGGCGGACCCTTCACGACTCCGAGCCTTGAAATGCGTAACGGCGCGGGGGCTGTTTCGCCTCACCCGCGCCGCGCGAAATCCGGTCCCCGGCGCCGTCAGGCGGCGGAGTTCTTCTCCAGGAACTTCACGGCGTCACCGACCGTCTGGATCGTCTCGGCCGCGTCGTCCGGGATCTCGACGTTGAACTCTTCCTCGAAGGCCATCACCAGCTCGACCGTGTCGAGGCTGTCGGCACCGAGGTCGTCGATGAAGTTGGCGCTCTCGACCACCTTCTCGGGCTCGACGCCCAGGTGCTCGACGACGATCTTCTTCACGCGCTCAGCGATATCGCTCATCGGTCTTCCGTCCTCGTCCTTTTGGTCTGTCAGTCGTCTCGGGGTGGTGCCGTGGCCGCGTCGCGCCCCTGCGGGCTTGTTGACGGGCCGGTGTCCGATCGCGCGTGCTTCGAGGTGAACCGGCGCGTTGAGCCGGGATGGCCCCGCCGGGGGGCCTTGGACTGAAAACTCGCTGAACCGTCAACCCCCTGTACGGCCGCGGGGCGTGGTAGCACAGGGTTCCGGCCAAGGCGAGGGCCGTTCAGAAACCCTTCATCGGTGTGGCACTTGCGTGTCGGCCGGGGTGATTCGGCAGCGATCGCGACCCGTATCCATCGTCTAGTACATCGCCATTCCGCCGTTCACGTGCAGCGTGTGGCCGGTGACGTAGCCCGCCTCCGCGGAGGCGAGATAGAGGCAGGCCGCCGCCACCTCCGCCCCCTCGCCGAGGCGCCCGGCCGGCACCCGGGTAAGGATGCCCTCGCGCTGCTTCTCGGTGAGGGCGTCGGTCATGGGCGAGGCGATGAAGCCGGGGGCGACGCAGTTGACCGTGATCCCGCGGGTGGCGACCTCGGCGGCCAGCGCCTTGGTCAGGCCCACGAGCCCGGCCTTGGCGGCGGCGTAATTGCCCTGGCCGGGATTGCCGGTCGAGCCGACCACCGAGCCGATATTGACGATCCGCCCGGAGCGGCGGCGCATCATGCCCTTCACGGCGGCCCGCGACAGGCGGAAGGCGGCGGTGAGGTTCACGGCGAGCACCTGCTCCCACTCCTCGTCCTTCATCCGCAGGAACAGGTTGTCCCGCGTGATGCCGGCATTGTTGATCAGGATGTCCAGCGGGCCGATCGCCGCCTCGGCGGCGGGGACCAGCCCCTCCACCGAATCCCGGTCGGCGAGGTCGGCCGCCACGGGGCTCGCCCGCGCGCCGAGTTCGGCCGCCAGCGCCTCCAGGGCCGGCAAACGCGTGCCGGAGAGCGCCACCGTGGCGCCCTGGGCGTGCAGCGCCCGGGCGATCGCCTGGCCGAGGCCGCCGGTGGCGCCGGTGACGAGGGCTTTTCGGCCGGTGAGATCGAACATGCGGGGCTCCTGTGGGATCAGAGCGCGAAGGCGGCGACATCCGCGGGCGTGCCGATCGCCGTGGCCGAGGCCTGGGGGGCGATGCGCTTGACGAGGCCGGTGAGCACCTTGCCGGCGCCGAGTTCGTGGAACCGGTCGACGCCGGCCTCCGCCATGGCGGCGACGCTCTCCCGCCAGCGCACGGTGCCGGTGACCTGCGCGACCAGGGCCGCGCGGATCGCCTCCGGCTCCGAGACCGGGGCCGCCCGGACATTGGCGTAGAGGGTGACGCGCGGGGCCGCCAGGGTCACGGCGGCGAGCGCCCGGGCCATGGCCTCGGCGGCGGGGGCCATCAGGCGGCAATGGAACGGCGCCGAGACATTGAGCATGACCGCGCGCTTGATCCCGCGGCCGGTGGCGAGGCCGATGGCGCGCTCCACGGCCGGCCGGTCGCCCGACAGGACCACCTGGCCGCCGCCATTGTCGTTGGCGACGTCGCAGACCGCGCCGCCGCCGGCCTCCCGGGCGGCCTCCTCGGCCAGGGCGCGGGCGGCCTCCAGATCGGTGCCGATCAGCGCCGCCATGGCGCCCGCGCCCGGCGCCACCGCCTCCTGCATGGCCGCACCGCGCAGGCGGAGCAGCCGCGCCGCGTCCGCGATAGACAGGCTGCCGGCAGCCGCGAGCGCCGCGTATTCGCCGAGCGAATGGCCGGCCACGCAGGCGACGTCGCGTTCGAGATCGAGGCCGCGCTCGGCCTCCAGCACGCGCAACACCGCGAGGCTCGCCGCCATCAGGGCCGGCTGGGCGTTGGCGGTGAGGGTCAGTTCCTCCGCCGGCCCCTCGAACATCAGCCGCGACAGGTTCTGGCCCAGCGCGGCATCGACCTCGTCGAGCACGGCCGTCGCCTGGGGGAAGGCCTGGGCGAGGTCCCGCGCCATGCCGACCGCCTGGCTGCCCTGCCCGGGAAAGATGAGTGCGCGCATGGCTCGTCTTGATCGCTGGCGCCGGGCGGCGCCGAACGCCGCCCGTGTCGGCCGAAACTCTGGAATGGGGCGCGCACTCGCACCCGCGGCGCCGGGTGTCAACAATGCGCCGCACCATGGGGCCGCGGCGGCCGGGACCGGCCCGCCCGGGGCGGGCGGGCGACGCGCGTCCTGCGCAAGCCGCTGTGCTTGTTGCACAACGGCATCCGGTGTAGGGTGGGCCCATACCCGACATCACCGTCGCTCAAGAAGGAGCCGCCCCGCATGGCGCGCGTCACCGTCGAAGATTGCATCGAGAAGGTCGAGAACCGGTTCGAGCTCGTGCTGCTGGCGAGCCATCGGGCGCGCCTGCTGGCCGCCGGCGCTCCCCTGACCATCGACCGCGACCGCGACAAGAACCCGGTCGTGGCCCTGCGCGAGATCGGCGACGAGACGATCACCGCCGACGACCTCAAGGAGCAGCTGATCCACTCGCTGCAGAAATACGTCGAGGTCGACGAGCCGGAGGCCGAGACCGTGCCGCTGCTGTCGAGCTCGCCGGCCGCCGCCGCGGTGGCACCGCAATCCTCCAGCGACGATGCGGCGGTCCAGTTCGACCGGATGAGCGAGGAGGATCTCCTGCGCGGCCTCGAGAATCTCGCCCCGCCGGTCGAGACCGAAGACGAGGGCGAGTGAGCCCCGGCCCGTGGGCCTCGACACGCACGACCTGACCGAGACCGGACCCGGCGGAGACGCCGGGTTCTCTCGTTCCGAGGATGCCGCGGTCGCACCGGGCGGTTTTCCCGCTCGGGGGGCTGGCGCCGGCCCCGCGGTTGCGGAACAATCGCGCGTGATCCCGACCCCGCGTGCCCCCCATGAGCCGATCCCGTCCCGGCGGATGATGCGGCAGTACGAACTCGTCGAGCGGGTCAAGCGCTACAACCCCGCCGCCGACGAGGCGCTGCTCAACCGTGCCTACGTGTACGCCATGCAGGCGCACGGCACGCAGAAGCGCGCCTCGGGCGACCCGTTCTTCGCCCATCCCCTCGAGGTCGCGGCGATCCTCACGGACCTCCACCTCGACGACGCCACCATCGTGGCCGCGGTCCTGCACGACACCGTCGAGGATACCGAGGCGACGCTCGAGGAGATCCGCCGGCTGTTCGGGCCCGAGATCGGCGCGCTGGTCGACGGCCTGACCAAGCTCAAGCGCCTCGACCTCGTCTCCAAGCAGGCCGCCCAGGGCGAGAACTTCCGCAAGCTGCTGCTCGCGGTGGCGGCCGACGTGCGCGTCCTGCTGGTCAAGCTCGCCGACCGCCTGCACAACATGCGGACCCTGCAGCACATGCGGGAGGACAAGCGTCACCGCATCGCCCAGGAGACCCTCGACATCTACGCGCCGCTCTCCGGCCGCATGGGCATGCAGGAGCTGCGCGAGGAGCTGGAGGACCTGGCCTTCCGCAACATCGAGCCGGAGGTCTACGCCACCATCACGCAGCGGCTGGCGCGGCTCACCGCCAAGTCCGAGAGCGTGGTCGAGACCATCGCGCAGGTGCTGACCGACAAGCTCGCCGCCCAGGGCATCACCGCGGAGGTGAGCGGCCGGCAAAAGCGCCCGTTCTCGATCTGGTCGAAGATGGAGCGCAAGTCGGTGGCGTTCGAGCAACTCTCCGACATCTTCGGCTTCCGGGTCGTCGTCGACACCGTGCAATCCTGCTACGCGGCGCTCGGCATCGTCCATACCAGCTGGCCGATGGTCCCGGGGCGGTACAAGGACTACATCTCGACGCCGAAGCAGAACGATTACCGCTCGATCCACACCACGGTGATCGGGCCGAAGAGCCAGCGCGTCGAGCTGCAGATCCGCACCCGCGCCATGGACGAGATCGCCGAGTACGGCATCGCCGCCCATGCCCAGTACAAGGATCTCGGCCAGGACCCGGCCAAGGACTTCGGACGCACCGAGGGCAGCGTCCACCCGAAGCTGGCCGCCGAGAGCGGTGCCTACCAGTGGCTGCGTCGGACCATCGAGCTGCTCGCCGAGGGCGACAGCCCGGAGGAGTTTCTGGAGCACACCAAGCTGGAGCTGTTCCAGGATCAGGTGTTCTGCTTCACCCCGAAGGGCCGGCTGATCGCCCTGCCGCGGGGCGCGACGCCCATCGATTTCGCCTACGCGGTCCACACCGATGTCGGCAACACCGCGGTCGGCGCCAAGATCAACGGCCGGATGGCGCCGCTGCTGCACGGACTCGCCAACGGCGACGAGGTGGAGATCATGCGCTCGGACGGCGCCTCGCCCCCGGCCGCCTGGGAATCCCTGGTGGTGACCGGCAAGGCCCGGGCGGCGATCCGGCGCGCGACCCGAACCGCCGTGCGCCGGCAATATGCCGGGCTCGGCCGCCAGATCCTGGACCGGGCCTTCGAACGCGCCGCCAAGACCTTCTCGGAGGACAAGCTGCGCGGCGCCCTGCCGCGCCTGGCCCGGGCGAGCACCGAGGACGTGTTCGCCGCGGTCGGACGGGGCGAGATGTTCTCGGGCGACGTGGTCCGCGCCGTTTATCCCGATCACCGCGACGAGCGCCGGCCGCCCACGCCGCAGGGTGCCGTCAACGGCGCCGGCCGGCTCGTGCGCTCGGCCGATCAAACGATGCGGCTGACCTTCCCGGGCGCCGAGGGCAGGGAGGGCGAGGCCGAGGACCGGACCGACGCGATCCCGATCCGCGGCCTTGCGGGCGACCTGCCGGTGACCTTCGCGCCGAACGGCGGCGCGGTCCCGGGGGATCGGATCGTCGGAATCCTGACCCCCGGAATCGGCGTCACCGTCTATCCGATCCAGTCCGCGGCGCTCGCGGCCTTCGACAACGAACCGGAGCGCTGGCTCGACGTCCGGTGGGACACCGAGGCCCTCGGCGGCGAGCGCTTCCCCGCCCGGCTGGCACTCAAGTCGATCAACGAGCCGGGGGTGTTCGCGCAGATCGCCCAGGTCATCGCCGATCACGACGGCAACATCGACAACATCTCGATGAAACGGCGGACGCAGGACTTCACCGACATTACCATCGATCTCTCGGTCTGGGACCTCCAGCACCTCAACGCGATCATCGCTGAGTTGCGCGGCAAGCGTCCGGTCAACAGTGTCGAGCGCGTGAACGGCTGAGCCGGCCGGGTCGGGCGGATCTCAGGTTTATGGGATCAACTTCGGCAAATCGTCCCAAAACTTTCGGAAGATCCGTAACGATGGCCTGTTCCAGCCATTCTGCCCCGAACTGGCCATCTTCCCAGCGAAGATCTTTTCGCTCTGCTTGACAAGGACGCGTTTGCGACGGAATGGTCGTCGGCCTGGGCGACGGTCACCGGACAAGGGCCGCGCTTTTCGCCCCGGATTGCAGACTATCTCGACGATCGATCGCGCCGTCCCGACCCCGGCCCCTGGCCGCGGGCGAAGTCTGGCCGTTTCATCAGGCGATTTTCTATCCTCCCGTATTTTTCCTCAGGACTCGACCTGTTCATGACAGCATCCCAACGCAGCGCGATCTTCATTGATGGCGCCAATCTCTACGCGACCACTAAGGCCCTCGGCTTCGATATCGATTACAAGAAGCTGCTCAAGGAATTTCAGTCCCGGGACAATCTTCTCCGAGCATTCTACTATACTGCGATGATCGAGGATCAGGAGTATTCCTCCATCCGGCCGCTGATCGATTGGCTCGACTACAACGGCTACCGCGTGGTGACCAAGCCGGTGAAGGAATTCACGGATTCCATGGGGCGGCGGAAGTATAAGGGCAACATGGATATCGAGCTGGCGATCGACGCCCTCGAACTCAGCGCGCATATCGATCACATGATCCTGTTCTCCGGGGACGGCGATTTCCGCTCGCTGGTCGAGGCGATGCAGCGGCGCGGCGTCAAGGTGACGGTGATCTCCACCATCCAGACCCAGCCGTCGATGATCTCGGACGAGTTGCGCCGGCAGGCGGACGAATTCGTCGATCTGGCGAGCCTCGCCGGTCGGATCGGACGCGAACCGGGCGAGCGCCCGGCCCGGGCCGCCGGCGACGCCCCGAGCCGCTACCGCGGCGAGGGCCGTCCGAGCCCGAGCCTCGAGAACCGCTACGGCATCCGCCAGCCCGAGGCCGAGGAGGAGTGACGCTTCAGGCGCCCGCGCCGTCGAGCCAGTCGATCACCTGCCGGGCGCTTCGGTCCGGCGGGAAGACCGGGTAGAACAGTTGGCTGACCACGCCGTCGTCGATCACCAGGGTGAGACGGCGCAGCAGCACCTGCCCTCCGGCCTCGAAGACCGGCAGGCGCGCCGCCATCGCGAAGGCGCGGTGGGGATCGGCGAGCATTGGGAACGGCAGGTGCAGCCGTTCGGCCGCCTCCCTTTGATAGGCGCTCGTCTGGGTCGAGAGGCCGTAGACCTGGGCGACGCCGCGGGCCTTCAGTTCGGCGTGATGGTCGCGGAAGTCGCAGGCCTGCGGCGTGCAGCCCCGGGCGCCCGGGATCGCGTCCCAGTCGGGCGTGAGACCCGGCTTCCCCGGCTCGCCGGTGCGCGGATAGGCGTAGGCCACAGTGCGGCCCGGCAGCCGCGCCAGCGAGACCGTGCGCCCGTCCGTGGCGGTGAGCGCCACGTCGGGCAAACGCATCCCGCGCAGGTGATCGGCCGCGCCATCATCGACGGGCGCGGGGAGGTCGGTCGGCAGGATGTCGTGCATGGCTGACATGGGGCGCTCCTCGCGTTCGCAGGCCCAGAACGCCGCACGGGCGAGACCACCAATGTGGGACATCGCGGGACCACAGCCAAGGCGACACACCCGGCGGCCTCCGGCGGAGGCCCGCTGGCTTGATCGGCAATGCAGATGCATTACCATTTCGGGCGTCAGATCGGAGCGTGCAATGGGCAAGGCGGCTGAGGTTCTGGAGATCCCCGCCACGGTCACGGCGCGCGGTCAGACCACCGTGCCGGTGGCAGTGAGACGGATGCTTGGACTGGGCAAATCCGGGCATATCGTGTTCCGCCGCCTGGCAGACGGCACGATCACCGTCGCGAAGGCGGATCCGCCGGCCGAGGAGGATCCTGCCCTCGGGCCATTCCTGACCTTGATTGCGCGGGATCTCGAAACACGTCCGCACGCCATCCAGCCGGTCTCCGAGGAGATCTACTGGCGCGCCGCCGCCCTAGTCGAAGGCATCGCGGTCGACTTGGATGAGGCCCTTCCAAGCGACGCGGGTTGAGCGACCGGCCCTTGCAGCTCAACGGGTGGGACATCTATGCCCACCCGTTGTTTCTCGACCAGCTCGAAAGTCTCGTCTCCGAAGTGGTGGCATCCCGGGAGCGGGATCCACTGGGCTATGCCAGCAGGCGACCCGCGAAGCTGCTCGCCGCCGTCTTGAAGGTCGCGTTCGAGGTCGTACCCGAGGACCCGACCCGGGCCGAATACCGCCAGGGCGACACCCTCGGGAGCCAGTATCGTCACTGGTTCCGCGCGAAGTTCCTCCAGCAATACCGGCTGTTCTTCCGCTACCGGGAGGATGCCGGACGTCGCGTGATCGTGCTGGCCTGGGTGAACGATGACCGATCACTCCGCGCCTATGGCAGCCGATCCGACGCTTACGCGGTGTTTCGCAAGATGCTGCACCGGGGCAATCCGCCGGACGATTGGGACACGCTCCTGAAGGCTGCGCAAGGGGAAACCGCCCGCCTCAAGCGATCCCGACCTGCGAGCCGACCTCGGCCGTGAGGCGGATCGCCTGAGCTCACCCCCGGTCCCGCAGCAGCCGCGCCCGATCGCGCTGCCAGTCGCGCTCCTTGGCGGCCTCGCGCTTGTCATGGGCCTGCTTGCCCCTGCCCAGCCCCAGCTCGATCTTCGCCCGGCCCTTGTCGTTGAAGTAGATCTTGAGCGGCACCACCGTGTAGCCCTGACGCTGGGTCGCGCCGATCAGCTTGTTGATCTGGCGGCGGTGCAGCAGCAGCCGGCGCGGGCGCTTGGGTTCGTGGTTGAAGCGGTTCGCCTCCAGATATTCCGGGATATAGGCGTTGAACAGCATCAAGTCGCCGCCGGAGGGGCCGGCATAGGCCTCGCCGATCGTCGCCTTGCCGCCGCGCAGGGACTTCACCTCGGTGCCGGTCAACGCGATGCCGGCCTCGAGGGTGTCCTCGATCGTGTAATGGTAACGCGCCGCGCGGTTGTCGGCGACGATGCGCCGACTGGGCTCCGGTTTCGGGGCCATTGTTCGTGACTCTCCTCAGCCTTCGAGAAGGCCGGCATGCCGCAGGGCGTGGTCCACGATGCGGCGCGTCGCCTCGGAGACCGGCACCATGGGCAGGCGCAACTCCTCGGCGATGTGGCCGAGGCGGGCGAGGGCGTACTTCACCGGCGCCGGGTTGGCCTCGGCGAACAGGCCGGCCTGGAGCGGGAACAGGCGGTCCTGGATCGTGAGCGCCCGGGCGTAGTCGCCCGACAGCGTCGCCTCCTGGAGATCGGCGCACAGCCGGGGCGCGACGTTCGCCACCACCGAGATGCAGCCGTGGCCGCCCTGGGCATTGTAGCCGAGCGCCGTCGCATCTTCGCCCGAAAGCTGGATGAAGCTCTCCCCCATGGCCTGACGCTGCTGGCTGACGCGGTCGATCTTGGCGGTCGCGTCCTTCACGCCGGCGATGTTCTTCAGTTCGAACAGGCGGGCCATCGTCTCGACGCTCATGTCGACGACGGAGCGCGGCGGGATGTTGTAGATGATGATCGGAATGCCGACCGCATCGTTGACGGCCTTGAAGTGGGCGTAGAGACCCTCTTGCGTCGGCTTGTTGTAGTAGGGCGTCACCACCAGGACGGCGTCGGCCCCGGCGCGCTCGGCGTGTTGCGCCCGCTCGACCGCCTCCGCGGTGGAATTGGAGCCTGCGCCCGCCACCACGGGCACGCGCCCGCCCGCCTCGTCGATGCAGGCCTCGACCACCCGGTCATGCTCGGCATGGGTCAGGGTCGGGCTCTCGCCGGTGGTGCCGGTGGGCACCAGGCCGTGGCTGCCCTGCGCGATCTGCCAGCGCACGAACGTGCGGAAGGCGGCCTCGTCGAAGGCCCCGTCGCGGAACGGCGTCACAAGCGCGGTGAGCGAGCCCCGCAGGCGTCTCCCGGTCATCTCGGTCATCTCAGGCGTCCCAACGGGTCTGGACGGGGATTTCGGCGGTCTCGGCGCCGCACGGGGTCCGCACCTTACGGTCACGGGCCGGCAGACATAGGCAATCGCGCCACGGGGCGCAAACAGATCGTGGCGACGGTTAACGCGATCTTAATGGTCTCGGCGCCATCCTCGGCCTTTCCCGCTCCGGTGATCAGCAGGGGGGACCCGTGATCCGATCCGCGGCCTCGAATCCGGTCTCGAAGCGCACGTCCCTCGGCGCCGCCGCGCTCGTCGCCACGGCGCTCACCGTCGGCGTCGCGCTGGCGGGCCAGATCGACGCGGAGGCGCCGGCGACGCAGCCCGCACCGCCCGCGAGCGACGCCGCCCTCTCGAGCGCCCAGGTCCGCGGCGCGGAGGCCGCGAAGGCCGCCGATCCGGTGGCCGCCGACGCCCTCAAGCTCGATCCGATCCCGGCTGTCCGGGCCGACGAGACCAGCGACACGAAATTGGGCGACCGGGGCGAGGAGCCCGCCCGGACGCTGCCCGCGGCGGCCTCGGCCTACGCCTCCGCCGACCCGGAGGCGCCGGTGGCCTTCCCGCTGCCCGACGCCGCCGTGACCCCGGCCGCGCCGGTGCCGGAGGTGCCGGACCCGGCGCGGCCGAAGATCTCGGGCGAGACCGACCCGACGCTGCTGCGCGGGGCGATCGACCTCTACCGCAAGGGCCGGGTCGCCGACGGCGACCGGATCCGCGACGGCTTCACCGACCCCGCCGCCCGGGCGCTGCTCGAATGGGTGGCGATCCGCGCCGGCGCCGGGATCGGCTTCGCCCGCACCGTCGCCTTCGCCCGGGCCAACCCGGACTGGCCGGCCGGTCCGCTGCTGCGCCGCCGGGCCGAGGAGGCGCTGCTCTCCGAGAAGAAGCCCCCGGCCACGGTGCGCGCCTACTTCGCCACGGCGAAGCCGGTGAGCGCGCCGGGCAAGTTCGCCCTGGCGCTGGCTTTGCGCGCCGAGGGCTACGAGGCCGACGCCGCCGACATGGTCCGCGACCTCTGGCGCGGCGAGAGCTTCGGGCGGTCCCTGGAGGGCAAGGTGCTCGACGCCTTCCCGGACGTGCTCACCCGGGTCGATCACCGCTACCGGATGGAGCGGGCGCTCCTGAAGGACGATTGGGACAGCGCCGGTCGGGCGGCCGGCTACGCGGGGGGCGCCTATGCCAGCCTCGTGCGCGCCCGCCGGGCCGTGGAGGACAAGTCGTCCGGGGCCCCTTCGGCGCTCGCCGCGGTGCCGCCGTCGCTCCGGGGCGACGCCTCCTACACCTTCTCCCGGGCGCAGTATTTCCGCCGGGCCGACAAGCCCGAGGCGGCCGCCGCCGTGCTCGCCGGAGCGCCGAGCAACCCGGACGTGCTGGTCGATGGCGACGAGTGGTGGGTCGAGCGCCGGATCGTGGCGCGCAAGCTCCTCGACCTCGGTGATGCGAAAACCGCCTACACGGTCGCCAGCGCCCAGGCGGCGCGCACGCCGGAGAAGCGGATCGAGGCCGAGTTCCACGCCGGCTGGATCGCCCTGCGCTTCGCCGGCGATCCGGCGCGCGCCGCCGAGCACTTCGCGCGGGTGACGGCCATCGCGGAGAGCCCGGTCTCGGTGGCGCGGGCCGCCTACTGGCAGGGCCGGGCGGCCGAGGCGCTCGGCCGGACGGACGCGGCGAAGCGCTTCTACGAGAAGGCGGCGCTCCAGCCGATCGCCTATTACGGGCAGGTGGCCCGCGCACGGCTCGGCCAGACCAGCCTGCCCCTGCGGGCGCCCGCGGACCTGGAGGGGGCCGAGCGCCAGACCTTCGAGGGCCGGCTCTACATCCGGGCCCTGCGCCTGCTCGGCGAGGCCGGGATCCGGGAGCTGGCCCTGCCGCTCTACATCGATGCCGCCCGGGAACTCACCGACCCGCGCGAGCTCCAGGCGCTGGGTGACCTCGCCACCGACATGAAGGACGCCCGCGCCCTGGTGGCGATCGGCAAGCTGGCCGTCCAGCGCGGCCTGCCCCTCGACGCCCACGCCTACCCGACCATCGGCATCCCCGACTACGAGACCTTCACGGCGGTCCCGCAGGTGGAGCGGGCCATGGTCTACGCCATCGCCCGGCAGGAGAGCCAGTTCGATCCCCGCGCCCAGTCGGGCGTCGGCGCCCGGGGCCTGATGCAGATGATGCCGGCCACCGCCCAGCGCACCGCCCGCCGGGTCGCCGCCGCCTTCGACGTCGACCGCCTGACCAGCGACCCCGCCTACTGCGCCAAGCTCGGCCAGGCCCATCTCGGCGAGCTCCTGGAGGATTGGCGCGGCTCCTACGTGCTGGCCTTCGCCTCGTACAATGCCGGCGGCGGCAACGTGAAGAAATGGATCGACGCCTACGGCGACCCGCGCAGGGGCGACGTCGACGTGATCGACTGGGTTGAGCGCATCCCCTTCACGGAGACGCGCAACTACGTGCAGCGGGTGATGGAGAATCTCCAGGTCTACCGCTCGCGGCTCGACAGCCGCAGCGCCCTGCTGATCGACGGCGACCTCCACCGCGGGGCGCGGTAGCAGGCTCCGGCGCCGCTTGAGCGGACGTAGCCGGCCGAAACGTAACCCGCGCGGCTCAACGGCGAAGCGTCCGGTTGTGCCTTCGGCCATTCTCTCCCTAGAAGATGGTCCGGTCCGTGTTGACCGGCCCGGGCGGGCCGTGGCTGTCGAGAGGATCCTCATGCTGCGTTCGAGATTGGGTTACGCCGTCCTGCTGAGCACCGCGCTCACGGCGGCCGCGCCGGCCCTGGCCCAGGACGCCTCCACCGCCGAGCAGACGGTCGACGCGATGAACACGCTGTTCGGCACCCATCCGGGCGCGCGCGCCAACCACGCCAAGGGTGTGGTCGCCGAAGGCAGCTTCACCCCGTCGGCCGAGGCGGCCGGGCTCAGCAAGGCGTCCCTGTTCGCGGGCCCGGCGGTGCCGGTGACGATCCGCTTCTCGGACGCCACCGGCGTCCCGACCATCCCGGACGGCGCGGCCAACGCCAACCCGCACGGGATGGCGTTGAAGTTCAAGCTCAGCGACGGCGCCGAGATGGATGTCGTCACCAACGCGCTGAAGTATTTCCCGGTCGCCACCGGCGAGGAGTTCCGCGACCTCCTGAGGGCCGCGGCCGAGAGCGGCCCGAAGGCGGAGCATCCGACCGCTCTGGAGCGCTTCGCCGCCGCCCACCCGGCCGCCGCGACGGCGGGGGCGACCGCCAAGACCCCGTCGAGCCTCGCCCGGGAGACCTACAACGGCGTCAACGCCTTCATCTTCGTCGACAAGGACGGCAAGCGTCGGCCGTTCCGGTTCCGGATCGAGCCGGTTCAGGGCGAGGAGATCCTGCCCCCCGAGGAGGCGGCCAAGCGCGACCCGAATTTTTTGATGGGGGAGATCGGGCCCCGCATCGCCAGGGAGCCGGCGACGTTCCGCGTCCTGGCCCAGCTCGCTGAACCGGGCGACCCGACCAACGATGCGACCAAGCCATGGCCCGACGACCGCAAGACCGTCGACCTCGGCACGCTGACCGTGTCGAAGGCAGTGCCCGACAGCGCCGAAGCCGAGAAGGCGCTGCTGTTCATGCCGAACAACCTCACCGACGGCATCGAGGTCTCGGACGATCCGCTGATCGACGCCCGGGTCCAGGCCTACGCGATCTCGTTCGGGCGCCGCTCGCAGTAGCGGGCACGCGAAAGGCTCCGGGACCGCCAAACCCGCGCCCCCTCCGGAGCGCGGCCGACGATCGCTTCATCACCCCCGGCGCTCCGAGCGGCCGATTAGCGGGTCGTGCCGGGTGCCGGGGCGGATGGGGCCTTCGGGCCGCCGGTCTGGCCCTTGCCATCGCCGGTGCCGGCGCCGGTGCGGGCACCGTCCTTCGTGGCCCCGGTACCGGTCAAACCGCCGGCGCCCATGCTGGTCGTGGCGGCGGCGCCGTCGCTCCGTCCGCCGGACGCGGGCTCCGCATCCTTGCCCTCCGCGGCCGCCGCGGCAGTGACGAGGATTCCAGCGAGCAGGACGGTGCGAGTCAGGCGGTTCACGGGACCTCCGAGATTCAGGCGACCCGGTCGGGCGGGCTCTCCCGACCAACCGGACCTGCCCGGGAGCGTTCCCGCAGGCTCGGGGGAACCGTCACCCGGCCTGGCCGAGCCCCGCCGCGGCGGCGTGCCGGCCGCGACGCTCGGACGGGTCCTGGAACACCCCCGACCACAGGCCGAGGCGGCGGCCCCAGGCCCGGTCGGCAGCCTCCGCATAGTCCGGCGCGGCGCGGTCGGGCACGGCAAGCCCCCGCGCCACCATCCAGGCTCCGAGATCCTCGCCGCCGACCCGGCAGAGAGCCACGACCGCGCCGTCCTGCGCCCCCGCGCCCCGCGCCTCGCAGGTGAGGGCGGCCCCGCCGATATGATCGGCCAGCGCCCGGGCCGCGTCGCGGCCGCAGGCGTAGGTCTGATCCTGGGCGTCCGAGCAGGTCTGGTCGGCATCCGGGGCGGCCACGCCGAACAGGCTGACCGGGCGCGTGCCCACCCGGAGGGTCCCGCCGTCGATCACCTGGGCGGCGCCGTGCAGCGTCTCGCCGGCCTGTACGGGGCCGTGCCAGGCGAGGCCGCCCGCCAGGAGGGCAGCGAGGAGGGGCAGGCGCGTGCGCCCGGCCTTGTCGTCCGGGCAGAGCAGGGTGCCGGCGAGGCCGGCCGCGCAAGCGAGGAGGGCACCGAGGATCAACGACATGGTCTCACGTCTCCGGGAGGGGTATGGGGCCCTTGTGCCGAAGTCCCGCCCCGCCAGCCTGACGGCGCCTGTCAGCCTCCCGTCAGGCGCCGCGCCCTATCGCGTCCCCGCATGAACGCCTTGCACCCGCGCCGCGCCGCCCTGGTCTGCCTGCTCGCTGGCCTCGCCTGCGCCAGGTTGCCGGCCCGCGCCTCCGAGGATGCCGACCGCGCCCGCCGTGCCCTGGAGAAGGGCGAGATCCGCCCCCTCGACGAGGTGCTGCGCGCCGCCCGGGCGGCCGTGCCGGGCGACGTGGTGTCGGTCGATCTGAAGCACGACGACGGCCATTGGCTGTACAAGCTGCGCATCCTCGGCGCCGACGGGAAGCGCCGGACCGTGAAGGTCGATGCCGGTTCCCTGAAGATCCTGGACACGGACGACGATGATTGAGGAGAGGGGCCGGCCATGCGCGTCCTGATCGTCGAGGACGAACCGCGCATCGCCGCCGACATCCGCCAGGGGCTGGAGCGTGCCGGCTACGTCGCCGACGTGGTGGGCGACGGCGAGGCGGCGTGGTTCCGCGCCGAGACCGAGCCCTACGACGCCATGGTGCTCGATCTCGGCCTGCCGCGCCTCGACGGGCTCGGGGTGCTCCGCCGGCTGCGCGCCGCCGATGTGGCCCTGCCGGTGCTGATCCTCACCGCCCGGGACGGCTGGCGCGAGCGCGTCGAGGGCATCGACGCCGGCGCCGACGATTACCTCGCCAAGCCGTTCCGCATGGAGGAGCTGGTCGCGCGCCTGCGGGCGATCCTGCGGCGCACCGCCGGCCACGCCTCGCCGGTGCTCCGGACCGGGGCGGTGGAGCTCGACACCCGCACCCGCGCGGTCAGCGTCGACGGCCGCCCCGCCGAATTGACCGCCCTCGAATACCGGCTCCTGGCCTTCCTGCTGCACCGGCAGGGGCAGGTCGTGCCGGCGGGCGAAGTGCTGGACCATCTCCACGGGGTCGGCACGGAACGCGAGGCGAACGCCCTGGAGGCACTCCTGACGCGCCTGCGCCGCAAGCTCGGACCGGGGGTGATCGAGACCCGCCGCGGCCAGGGCTACCGCGTCCCGGACGCGCCGTGAGGCGCAACGCGCTCCGCCTCCGGCTCGGCCTCGCGGCGGCGGGGCTGATCGCGCTGGCGCTGCTGCTCGCCGGGATCGGGCTCACCTTCATCCTCGACCGGGTGCTCGACGCGCGCACCGCCGACGAGCTGGACCGGACTGCCAAGCTCATCGCCGGGCGGGTCGGCCTCGCGGCGGACGGGCGCCCGACGCTCTCGCGCGAGCCGCCGGACCCGCGCTTCGCCACGCCCTATGGCGGCCTGTACTGGCAGGTGGAGGCGGGCGCACAGGTCCTGCGGTCGCGCTCCCTCTGGGACCGGGGCTTCGACCTCGGCCGGATCGAGGCACGGGCTTCCGCCGCCACCGTCGACGCCACCGGCCCGGACGGGGGCCGGCTCATCGCGGTGGTGCGGCCCCTGGAGATCGGGCCACCGGGCGCCGAGACCGGGCTGCGGGTCGTGGTGGCGGAGGACCGGCGCAGCCTCGCGGCCAGCCGGACGACCTTCCTGCGCCTGCTCGTCCCGGCGCTGGCGGCGCTGTTCGTGGTGCTGACGCTGGCGATGTGGCTGTTCGTGCACCGGGCGCTCGCCCCGTTCCGGGTGCTGCAGACGGATCTCCTGGCGATCCATACCGGGGCGCGGACGCGGCTGCCGGAGCACTTCCCCGACGAGGTCCGGCCGCTGGTCGCCGACCTCAACCGGCTGCTCGACGCGCAGGAGCGCGCCCTGGTCCGCGCCCGGGACGCGGCCGCCGACATGGCCCACGGCCTGAAGACGCCGCTCGCGGTGCTCGACGCCCTGGCGCGCCGGACCGGGCCGGCCGAGCCGGGGCTTTCGGCCGAGATCAGCGAGCAGGCCCGGGCGATGGGCGGCCAGGTGGAGCGGGCGCTGGCCCGGGCGCGGATCGCCGCGAGCGGGGACCTGCGGCGGCGGACCTGCCGGGTCGCCCCGGTGACCGAGCGCCTCGTGGCCACCATGCGCCGGCTGCCGGAGGGCGGTTCCCTCGACTGGGCGGTGGCCGTGCCGGAGGCGCTCGCCTATCCGGGGGAGGAGGGGGAACTGATGGAGCTGCTGGGCAACCTCCTCGACAACGCCCGCAAATGGGCACACCGGCGGGTCCGGATCACCGGCGAGGCCGGCCCGGGATGGCGGCGCCTCGCCGTGGCGGATGACGGCCCCGGCATGAGCGCGGCGGCGATCGCCGGGATCGGCCGCGGCCAGCGCTGGGACGAGAGCCGGCCGGGCACCGGCTTCGGCATCGCCATCGCCCGGGACGTGGCCGAGGCCGCGGGGGCGCAGCTCGATTTCGGGCGCTCAGAGCTGGGCGGGTTGCGGGCGGAGCTGCGCTGGCCGGAGGGTTAGGGCCGTCGAGACTACGCGCCCGCCCGCCTCGCCCTACCTGTTGACGGTCACGCATCGTCGCACTCGAAAGCCAGCCCATGCCCCTCGAACGCTACCTGGATGGCGGCGCCCATATCCTGCCCGCCGATGACTCGCTGATCCGCTTCGCCATGACCAACGGCGAGCGGGTGATCGGCATCGACGTGCCGATCCCCGTGCTCCGCCAGCACTTCGGGGGCGGGGCCGAACGCGCGCCCCTCGACCTGTTCGCCGGAAACCAGGCGGCGATCGAGGCCGCCGCCAGCCGGGCCTACGACCGGACCGAGACGCCGAACGACCTCCTGGATATGGGACCGGAGGATTTCGACCAGCCGCCAGCCCCGGCCAAGCTCTGACGGCGACGATCCATCCGCGGCCGCCGCGGCAAAACGGCGACGCGCAAATGCCGCGGGGCACTCGCCACGTTTCGGCCTGTTGAACCCGCAGATAGGACGCGTCGGGCGTGCCGCGCCCCGCGTATTCCTGGATGGATCGACAATGCCCGGTGACCTGATCCCCTGCAGCCTGTTCCTGATCGGGATCCTCACCTCTGTCGCCGCGGATTGCCGCCTCCGCCGCGTGGAGGCCGCGCCCTGGGCCAATGGCTGCATCACCGCGGCCGGCGCAGCCCTGGTCTTCGTCGCCTGCGCGGCGGCGATCCGCTGAGGAACCGTCCGGCCTCGGATGGGATTGCCCAGCGGGAATCAGGTCGCCGGGCGTTGCCCGACAGCAGGTCGGGTGAGGATGTCATGGTGTCGATACAGGCCCTTGTCGGCTGCACCCTCGTGTTGGCCGGGATCGTGATCGAGAGCGCGGCGAGCCGGCACTGGTGGGCCGGGGTCGGCGCCGACCAGCTGGACGTCCGTGCCCTCCTGGCACTCGGCCTGCCGGCGCTCGGGCTGGCGCTGATGGCGGCGCCGCTGGCGTGAACCGTCGTCTCACGCGCTGACACGGCGGCCCGCCGCGCGTTGACGCTCGGCGCCGGGCGCATTACCTCCCGGCATCGCTGGCCGCATCGGGCGAGTGCGGCGCGTCAGGCGGCCCCGCGCTCACCCGGTTCGGATCGGCCCGGATACACGGTCGTCAAGACCCGCCATGGACACCCAACCGGACACGGCCCTGCGGCCGGACCCGATCGACGAGCCGTCGCGGCGCGCGTCTGAGCGCTCGCAGGCGCTCGACCCGAAGAGCCCGGTTGCATGCTTCGCCGCCGACAGGCCGCTGCTGACCGATGCCGGCGTCGAGCTCGCGCCGTTCCGGATTGCCTACCAGACCGCCGGCACCCTCAACGCCGCGCGCTCGAACGCGGTGCTGATCTGCCACGCGCTCACCGGAGACCAGTATTTCGCCCACACCCATCCGGTCACCGGAAAGGGGGGCTGGTGGGAGACGCTGGTCGGCCCCGGCAAGCCGATCGACACGGACCGCTACTTCGTCGTCTGCTCGAACGTCATCGGCTCCTGCATGGGCTCCACCGGGCCGGCCTCGATCGACCCGGCGACCGGGCGGCCCTACGGGCTGAACTTCCCCCTGGTGACGATCCGCGACATGGTCCGCGCCCAGGCCATGCTGCTGGAGCATCTCGGCGTCCAGGACCTGTTCCTGTGCATCGGCGGCTCGATGGGCGGGATGCAGGTGCTGCAATGGGCGGCGCTCTATCCCGAGCGCGTCTTCGCCGCGATGCCGATCGCCACCGGCGCGCGCCACTCCGCGCAGAACATCGCCTTCCACGAGGTCGGGCGGCAGGCGATCATGGCCGATCCCGCCTGGGCGGACGGGCGCTACCTGGAGGCGGGGACCCGGCCGGCCAAGGGCCTGGGCGTCGCCCGGATGGGCGCGCACATCACCTATCTCTCCGAGCCGGCGCTGCACCGGAAGTTCGGCCGCCGCTTCCAGGGCGGCTCGGCGCCGACCTTCTCGTTCAACGCCGACTTCCAGATCGAGAGCTACCTGCGCCACCAGGGTCTGAGCTTCGTCGAGCGGTTCGACGCCAACGCCTATCTCTATCTCACCCGGGCGATGGATTATTTCGACCTCGCCGAGGACCATGGCGGCGTGCTCGCCAACGCCTTCCGGGGCACGAAGACCCGGTTCTGCGTGATCTCGTTCACCTCCGACTGGCTGTTCCCGACCCGCGATTCCCGGGCGATCGTGCACGCGCTCAACGCCGCCGCGGCGCCGGTGGCCTTCGTGGAGGTCGAGAGCGACAAGGGTCACGACGCCTTCCTGCTCGACGAGCCGGCGATGTTCTCCGCCGCCCGCGGCTTCATCGACGCCGCCGCCCGGGCGCGCGGCCTGTGAGCGGCGTGCCCGGCAGGACGGCGTCGGGGCAGGCGGCCCTGGGCAAGATCGTCCCCGGTACCCCGTGGGAGAGTGCCGACATCCTCCCACATACCGGCGAGGGCAACGGCGCCCGGGTCGATCACCTCGTGGTGCTCGGCCTCGTCCCGGCGGGGGCCCGGGTCCTCGACATCGGCTGCGGCGACGGTTCGCTGCTGGCGCTCCTGCGCGACCGCCGCGGCATCGACGGGCGCGGGATCGAATTGTCGCGGGAGGGGGTGAACGCCTGCCTCGCCCGGGGCCTGCCGGTGATCCAGGGCGATGCCGATACCGACCTCGCCAATTATCCGGACGACGCCTTCGACGTGGTGGTCCTGTCCCAGACCATCCAGGCGACCCGCAATCCCCGGGTGGTGCTGGAACACCTGCTGCGGATCGGCCGGCAGGTGATCATCTCGTTCCCGAATTTCGGGCACTGGCGGGTCCGGTCCGAACTCGCCCTGCGCGGCCGCATGCCGGTCACCGAGATCATGCCGGATGCGTGGTGGGAGACGCCCAACATCCACCATTGCACGATCCGCGACTTCGTCGGGCTGTGCCGCCTGATCGGCACCCGGATCGAGCACGCCACGGCGCTCGACGCCCGCGGCCGGCCGATGCGGTTCTCGATGCCCTGGTGGGTCTGGAACCTGTTCGGGGCGCAGGGGGTGTTCCTGCTCCGGCGCGACGGCGCGGAGGCGGGGCGGTAGGGGCGTCAGCAGCGATCCGCGCGGCGGGGCGACCCGTGTCGAGCAACGGCTGCCCCCCACGCGCCCTCCCTCTGCGGGGGCGGGCGCGTGGGGGCTTTGGACCGCCACACCCGTCGACCGGGCGATGATCCCAACATCGGACGTGCAAATTCGGCAACCCACCGAGGGGGGAGCCGGCCGGAGACCCGACGATCGCCACGGCGGGCCGGACCAGGCAGGGCCTGCGGGCGCGGAGCCGGGTTCACCGGCAAAGGAAATGCTGTAGACGGGCGCGAGACCCCGCACGCCCGCGCATCCGAGTCGCATCGCCATGTCCGCCTCTCGACCCGCCCGCCCGGAACCGCGCCCCGGAATCCTGGCGATCGACACCTACGTGCCCGGCAAGAGCGGGCGGCCCGGCGGCGGCACGGTCCACAAGCTCTCGTCCAACGAGACCCCGCTCGGACCGAGCCCCGCGGCGCTCGCCGCACTGCACGCCGCCACCGCCAAGCTGGAAACCTACCCGGACGGGCGCGCCACGGTGCTGCGCACCGCCATCGCCAGGCGCTACGGGCTCGACCCGGAGCGGATCGTCTGCGGCGCGGGCTCGGACGAGCTGCTGTCCCTCCTCGCCTACGCGTTCTGCGGGCCGGGGACCGAGGGAATCTACTCCGAGCACGGATTCCTGGTCTACCGGATCGCCATCCTGGCCTCGGGCGGCGAGCCCGTGGTGGCGCCCGAGCGGGACCTCACCGTGGACGTCGACGCGATCCTGGCCCGGGTCACGGACCGGACCCGGATCGTCTATGTCACCAACCCCAACAACCCGACCGGCACCTACCTACCCTTCGACGAGATCCGCCGCCTGCATGCCGCCCTGCCGCCGCACGTGCTGCTGGTGATCGACGGCGCCTATGCCGAGTATGTGCGGGCGAACGACTACTCGGCCGGGCTCGAACTCGCGCTGGAATCCGAGAACGTCGTGATGACCCGGACCTTCTCGAAGATCCACGGGCTCGCCGCCGTCCGGATCGGCTGGATGGTGGCGCCGGCCCACGTGGCGGACGCGGTCAACCGCATCCGCGGCCCGTTCAACGTCTCCGGCCCGGCGATCGCCGCGGGCTCGGCCGCCATCGCCGACGAGGCGCATATGGCGGCGGCGGCCGCCCACAACGCCGAGTGGCTGCCGAAGCTCACCGAGGGCGCCCGGGCGCTCGGGCTGACCGTGACGCCGAGCGTCGCCAACTTCGTGCTGATCCACTTCCCCGACGCGCCCGGCCGCTCGGCGGCCGATGCCGACGCGTTCCTCACGGAGCGCGGGCTGATCACCCGGCGCGTGACCGCCTACGGCCTGCCCGACGCCCTGCGGGTGACGGTGGCGGGCGCCGAAGCCAACACGGCCTTCCTCGCGGCGCTCGGCGACTTCGTGCGGGGCGCCCGTGCCTGAGACATCCGTGGGCGAGCCCCCGGTCGACCGCCTCGCCATCGTCGGGCTCGGCCTGATCGGATCCTCGATCGCCCGGGCGGCGCGGCGCTACGGCCTCGCCCGCACGATCGTGGCCGTCGACCGCGACGCGGCCGTGCGCGCGCGGGTGGCCGAGCTCGGCATCGCCGACCTGGTGACGGGCGACCCGCAGGAGGGCGCGGCCGGCACCGATCTCGTGATCCTGTGCGTGCCGGTGGGCGCCATCGGGGCGGCGGCGGCCGAGATGGCGCCGTACCTGAAGCCCGGCGCGATCGTGTCGGATGTCGGCTCGGTCAAGGGCGCCGTGGTGGCGGCCATCCGGCCACACCTGCCCGAGGGCGTCGCCCTGGTCCCCGGCCACCCGATCGCCGGGACCGAGTTCTCGGGGCCGGATGCCGGCTTCGCGACCCTGTTCCAGAACCGCTGGTGCATCCTCACGCCCCCCGAGGGCACGGATCCGGCCGCGGTGGAGCGGGTCCGGGCCCTGTGGGCGGGCATGGGCGCCAATGTCGAGACCATGAGCGCCGAGCACCACGACCACGTGCTGGCGATCACCAGCCACTTGCCGCACCTGATCGCCTACAACATCGTCGGCACCGCCGCGGACCTGGAAGAGGCGACGCAATCCGAGGTGATCAAGTTCTCGGCGAGCGGATTCCGCGATTTCACCCGCATCGCCGCCTCGGACCCGACCATGTGGCGGGACATCTTCCTCAACAACCGCGAGGCGGTGCTGGAGATGCTCGGCCGGTTCAACGAGGATCTCTCGGCGCTGGCCAAGGCGGTGCGCTGGGGCGACGGCGACGCGCTGCACGCGATGTTCACCCGCACCCGGGCGATCCGGCGCAGCATCGTGGCCCAGGGCCAGGAAACGGCCGCCCCGGATTTCGGCCGGCCCCGGCCGCCGGAGGCGTAGGTCGGGATTACGCCGGCGGCCGGTTCACCAGCACCGGCTCCGGCGCCGTCCGCTCCGGGAACAGCTGCTTCAGCGCGTCGAGCTTCGGCGCGTCGTTGACGGCGATGTAGGGGTGGCCCGGATGCTGGGCCATGAAGTCCTGGTGGTAGCCTTCCGCCGGGTAGAAGGCCGCCGCCGGCTCGATCCGGGTGGCGATGGGCCGGCCATAGGCCTTGGCCGCGTCGAGCTGAGCGATATAGGCCCGCGCCACCCGCGCCTGCCCGGGATCCTGCGGGAACAGCGCCGAGCGGTATTGCCGCCCGCTATCGGGCCCCTGGCGGTCGACCTGGGTCGGGTCGAGGGCCACCGAGAAGAAGATCCGCAACAGCTCGTCGTAGCGGATCACCGCCGGATCGTAGGTGACCGCGACCGCCTCGGCATGGCCGGTGCCGCCGCCGCTCACCGTCCGGTAATCGGCGTCCGCGCGGGTGCCCCCGGCATAGCCCGAGACCGCCTGGTTGACCCCGCGCACGTGCTGGAACACCCCCTGCACGCCCCAGAAGCAGCCGCCCGCGAACACCGCGACCCGTTGGCCGGGCGTCTCGCTCGAAACGGTCGCGGCCTCGGGCAGGCGCCGCGGCGCCTCCTCGGCGAAGGCGGCCAGGCGCGGCAGCAGCAGCGCCCCGGCGAGCCCGAGCCCGAGGGCCGCCCCGACGAGCGGGCGGATCGTGTCGCGAAGAGCCATGACTGTCCTCGTGGGCTATCCTCAAGACCTGAACGCCCATTCGTCCTCCGGGGCGCGAAGTTACAGGTCGCAAGTGACGGGGCTTGGGGACGCATTGCGGCGACGCCCACATGGGTCTACGCACCCGGCAACAGATCGACCCTCGCGCGCAGGATCCGTCCCGTGACCATCGCCCCCGAGCCCAACTCCTTCCGCACCGGCCCCGACGAGCGCGGCCGCTTCGGCATCTTCGGCGGCCGGTTCGTTGCCGAGACGCTGATGCCGCTGATCCTCGAGCTGGAGGCGGCCTACGAGGCGGCGAAGATCGACCCGGCCTTCGCCGCCGACATGGCGAGCTACGGCACCCACTATATTGGCCGGCCGAGCCCGCTCTACTACGCCGAGCGCCTGACCGAGCACCTGCGCGCCAAGGCGCCGGCGGGGCAGGGCGCCAAGGTCTATTTCAAGCGCGAGGAGCTGAACCATACCGGCTCCCACAAGGTGAACAACGTGCTGGGCCAGATCCTGCTGGCCCGCCGCATGGGCAAGCCGCGGATCATCGCCGAGACCGGGGCCGGCCAGCATGGCGTCGCCACCGCGACGCTCTGCGCGCGCTTCGGCCTCAAGTGCGTGGTCTACATGGGCGCGGTCGACGTCGCCCGGCAGGCGCCCAACGTCTTCCGGATGAAGATGCTCGGCGCCGAGGTGATCCCGGTGGAATCCGGCACCAAGACCCTCAAGGACGCGATGAACGAGGCCCTGCGCGACTGGGTCACCAACGTCGCCGATACGTTCTACTGCATCGGCACGGTCGCCGGCCCGCATCCGTACCCGGCGATGGTCCGCGACTTCCAGTCGGTGATCGGTCGCGAGACCCGCGAGCAGATGCTCGCCCAGGAGGGCCGCCTCCCGGATTCGCTGATCGCCTGCATCGGCGGCGGCTCCAACGCCATGGGCCTGTTCCACCCGTTCCTGGACGACCGCGAGGTCGAGATCTTTGGGGTCGAGGCGGCCGGCCACGGGGTCGAGTCCGGCCTGCACGCCGCCTCGCTCACCGGCGGCAAGCCGGGGGTGCTGCACGGCAACCGCACCTACCTGCTGATGGATGCGGACGGGCAGATCTCCGACGCGCACTCGATCTCGGCCGGCCTCGACTATCCCGGCATCGGCCCCGAGCACGCCTGGCTGCACGAGATGGGCCGCGTCCAATACCTCTCGGCCACCGACACCGAGACCCTGGAGGCGTTCAAGCTCTGCTCGATGCTGGAGGGGATCATCCCGGCCCTGGAGCCGGCCCACGCCCTCGCCCGGGTGCTGGACATCGCGCCCCAGCGCCCGGCCGAGCACCTGATGGTGCTCAACATGTCGGGCCGGGGCGACAAGGACATCCCGCAGGTTGCGGAGATTTTCGGGACGAAGCTCTGAGGGCGGACCGGCTCGGCCCTCGGCCCGGATCCCGACCGCCGAATCGTCGGCGTTCTGCCGGCTCGGCGGCGTCTCCTCCGTCCAGGACCGTGCGGTCGATCTCGATCCCTTATCCCGCGGCCTTCGAAACGAAGCGCGGGTCATGGCCGCCCGACCCTCGGACCCGCGCATTCGATGGCGCGGGCGGCCCCCGCCTTCACCGCACCGTCACCTGATCCTTGATCCGGTCGTAGACCGCCCGGCTGAGCACCCGCTTCGACAGAAGCTGATCCACCGACGCATAGGGGCGCTTGGCGGCGATCGCCCGGCCGATGGCCCCGCCGCCGCGCAGACGGTTCAGGTCCGCCACCGGGGCGGTGTTCAGGTCGACTACCGCCAGGGCCCGGGGGCCGGCGCTGTCCTCCGCCCGGTCGACCTCGGCTTGGCCCGCCGTCTCCTGCGCCTGCGCCTGGGCTTGCACGCCCGGCGGCGTGGCTGGATCCCCCGGGGGGAAGGCGAGGGCGTCGGACGGTAACCCGCTCGGACCGGCGGGGATCGGGACGGTCCGGGGCGCGGCGGGCGGCTCCCGGGCGGGCTCGGCCGCCGCGGGCGGGGCCGGGGGTGGCGTCGGCACGGCCGGCGACTCGGCCATCGGCGCGGGCGCGGTCATCGGAGCGGGCTCCGGGCTCGGCAGCAGGAACTGCACCACCGCCGCGAGTACGCCGGCAATGATGAGTAACACCGAAATTCTGAGGATCGCAGGACCGCTGAGCACGCACCACTCGACAAGGATTAAAACTATATGACGCTATCATTTACGCTGTCCTTACCGGTCATCCAACCGGGCTCCGCTGTCCGGCGCGAAATCAGCCGGGGATGACCGAGCGGACTCCGCCCCCGGGTGAGCGCCTCGGCGAGCGCTTCGGTGCCCTGCGCTACCTGCCCACCCTGTTCCGGGAGATCGCCGCGGCGAGCCCGCGCCTGCTCGCGGCGAGCCTGTCCCTGCGCCTCGTGGCGGCCTGCTTGCCGGTGGTGAGCCTGTACCTCGCCAAGCTGATCCTCGACGGCATCGTGGCCGAACACGCGCGCCCGGCGCCGGAGGGCGGCCTCGCCGCATGGCTGGCCGATCCCGGACGGGTGCGGCTCGCCGGACTGGTGGCGGCCGAGTTCGGCCTCGCCCTGGCCTCGGACCTCACCGGACGCCTCGCCAACCTCACCGAGACCCTGATCGGCGACCTCTACGCCAACGCGGCCTCCCTGCGGCTGATGACGCATGCCGCCGCCCTCGACCTCGCGCAGTTCGAGGACAGCGCCCAGCAGGATCGGCTGGAGCGGGCGCGCCGACAGGTCAGCGGCCGCACGGGCCTGGTCGGCACGCTGTTCGGCCAGCTGCAGGCGCTCGTCACCCTCGCCACCCTGGCGGCCGGGGTGGCGGCCTTCACGCCCTGGCTGGTGGTTCTGATCGCCGCCGCCCTGGTGCCGGCGGTCCTCAACGAGTGGCACTTCACGAAGGCCGGCTACCGCCTCGCCTGGATCCGCAGCCCGGAGCGGCGTCGGATCGACTACCTGCGCTACCTCGGTGCCAGCGTCGAGACCGCCAAGGAGATCAAGCTCTTCGGCCTCTCGGACTACATCACCGGCCTCTACGCGGTGCTGGCGCGCCGGCTGCTCGCCGACAACCGCGGCCTCGCCGCCGCCCGGGCCGGCTGGGGCTTCGCCTTCGCGAGCCTGGGGACGCTGGCCTACTACGCCGCCTACGCGGTGATCGTCTGGCGGACGGTGGCGGGCGCGTTCTCGGTGGGCGATCTCGCCTTCCTGGCCGGCGCCTTCCAGCGCCTGCGCGGCGGCCTGGAGGGACTGCTCCTCGGCTTCACCCAGATCACCGGACAGGCACAGTACCTCGACGATTTCTTCTCCTTCTTCGCGATCCGGCCGCAGATCCGCTCGCCCGCGCAGCCCGTGCCGGTGCCGAGCCCGATCCGGGAGGGACTGGTCTTCGAGGATGTCGGCTATCGCTATCCCGGCACCGAGACCTGGGCCCTGCGCGGCCTGTCCTTCGCGGTGCGGGCCGGCGAGACCGTGGCGCTGGTCGGCGGCAACGGCGCCGGCAAGACCACAATCGTCAAGCTGATGACCCGTCTCTACGATCCGCACGAGGGCCGCGTGCTCCTCGATGGGCTGCCCCTCGCCGCCTACGACCTCGACGCCCTGCGGGGGCGGATCGGGGCGATCTTCCAGGACTTCGTCCGCTTCGACCTCACCGCCGGCGAGAACGTCGCGGTCGGCCGGATCGAGGCCGCCGCAGAGGCGGACCGGATCGCCGCGGCGGCCGCGCGGGGGCTCGCGGCCCCGGTGATCGAGCGCCTGCCCGAGGGCTACGCCCAGCCGCTGGGCAAGCGCTTCGCCGGGGGCCTCGACCTCTCCGGAGGCGAGTGGCAGAAGATCGCCCTGTCCCGGGCCTACATGCGCGAGGCGGAGATCCTGATCCTCGACGAGCCGACCGCCGCCCTCGACGCCCGGGCCGAGTACGATGTCTTCGCCCGGTTCCGCGACCTCTCGGCCGGCCGCACGACGGTGCTGATCTCGCACCGCTTCTCCACCGTGCGCATGGCCGACCGCATCCTGGTGCTGGAGGGCGGCCGGATGCTGGAGGAGGGCAGCCACGCGGCTTTGATGGCGCGGGGCGGCCGCTACGCCGAGTTGTTCACCCTGCAGGCGGAGGGCTACCGGTGATCGCGAGGATTGCCCGATCCCGCAAGCCTGCTATCTGCGGCGGACTGAACCGAGGTCATCCATGCGCCTGCGCCTCTCCCGTCTCCTGACGGCCGGCCTTCTCGTCTCCGCCTGGGGCGCGCAGGCGGCCCCGCCCGCCGCGCCGGATCCGGAGGCCAAGCCGGCGACCCCGTCGCCCGCGCCCGGGATCGTGCTCGCCAACCACCGGGCGGTCTACGACCTGTCGCTCGCCGAGGGCGGCGGCAGCCGCGCGGTCGAGAGCGCCCGCGGCCGCATCGTCATCGACTTCCGCGGCGATGCCTGCCGCGGCTACACGATGCTGACCCGGCAGGTCACGGAACTGTCCTCCGGCGAGACCGGCGCGCGCCTGTCCGACATGCGCAGCACCACCTTCGAGGGCGGGCAGGGCCGCGAGTTCCGGTTCAAGACGACGACGCTCACCAACAACCAGCCCGCCGCCCCGGTGGACGGGACCGCCTCCGAGCAGGGCGATTCGGTCACGGTGAAGCTGAAGGGCGCCCCGAAGCCGTTCACCGTGGACGGGCCGGTGCTGTTCCCGAGCGAGCACATGCGCCGCCTGATCGAGGCCGCGCGGGCCGGCCAGGCGACCCTGTCGGTCAAGGTCTTCGACGGTTCCGACGACGGCAGGAAGATCTACGACACCTTCGCGGTGATCGGCCACACGGAGACGGGTCCGGCGCCGGCCGCCGGCACCGGCCGGGACAAGCCCCTGCGCGCGGGCGCCCTCGCGGCCATGCCGCACTGGCCGGTGCGCCTGAGCTACTACACCGAGGGCGCCGGGGAGCGCACGCCGATCTACACCCTCGGCTTCGACCTCTACGAGAACGGCGTCAGCGGCGCCCTCAAGCTCGATTACGGCGACTTCGCCATCCTGGGCGACATGACCGCCCTGGACATCGATGCCGCAGCGGGGCGGGGCGACAAGGAGACGGGGAAGGGCTGCACGCCCTGAGGGCCCATCCGCGCCAATGAGGCGCGCGCGGTCCCGGACAGGTGCGGCGGAGCGGAACCTGATCCGGGACCGCGCGCGGGAACGAGCTGCGACAGTAGCGCCGTCCGATCGGACGCTGCGCGTCTCCCTGCACCCGGGAGAGAATTGCCCCCGGACGAGCAGGCGCGCCTCACGCCCATTCGTCGTCGGGCCGCGGCGACAGCCGGTGCCAGGCCGCGGCGATCCGCTCCGGCTTGACGCCCAGCGCCCCCGCGCAGGCGAGGAGGACGTTCTCGTCGCCCATCACGTGGTCGAGGACGCCCACCAGGAAGCTCGGCTCCCGGACGCTCGCCCGCAGGGTGTCGAGGTCGAGCCCGGTCGCCGCCAGGAACGGCAGGAGGCGGTCTTCCTCCCCCGTGATCCACAGCAGAACGTCGAGGGCGAGCCGCTCGGCGGCCACATCCCCTTGAAGAGGTTTGCCATTCATCAACATGTGAACGCTACAAAGGTGATGGAGGGGCTTCACCGCCCGCTAATCATGATCGGCGCGCACCGGGACAACGGATCATGAAGAAGACGGTGCTGATCGTCGAGGACAACGAGTTGAACATGAAGCTGTTCAACGACCTCCTTGAGGCGAACGGCTATGCGACCCTGAAGACCGCCCACGGCATCGAGGCGATCGAGCTGGCGCGCGCCCACCATCCCGATCTGATCCTGATGGACATCCAGCTCCCGGAGGTCTCGGGACTCGAAGTGACCAAGTGGCTCAAGGAGGACGACGACCTCAAGGGGATCCCGGTCATCGCCATCACGGCCTTCGCCATGAAGGGCGACGAGGAGCGGATCCGCGAGGGCGGCTGCGAAGCCTACCTGTCGAAGCCGATCTCGGTCGCGAAGTTTTTGGCAACGGTTCGCGCGTATCTTGAGCCCCGGTGATCCCGGAGGGGCGCGCCGTTGAGGTCGTCACCCGGCCGCGCCGAGCCGGATGACGGCTTCGCCCGTCTGTCTCGATGCGCGGCCTCGCGCCGATCCGCCCGGCTCCGGGCCGCACCGCCGCGTGTCAGCGAGGAACCATGTCGGCCCGCGTCCTGATCGTCGACGACCTGTTCCCCAACGTGAAGCTTCTGGAGACGAAGCTCGGGCTGGAATATTTCGACACGCTCGCCGCCATGAACGGCCGCGACGCCATCGCGATCTGCGAGAAGGGCCTGTGCGACCTCGTCCTGCTCGACGCGATGATGCCGGGCCTCGACGGATTCGAGGTCTGCCGCCACCTCAAGAGCAACCCGGTCACCGCCCATATCCCGGTGGTGATGGTGACGGCCCTCGACCAGCCCTCGGACCGCCTGCGCGGCCTCGACGCGGGCGCCGACGATTTCCTGACCAAGCCGGTGGACGACACCGCCCTGTTCACCCGGGTGCGCAGCCTGATCCGGCTGAAGGCGGTCACCGACGAGTTGCGCCAGCGGGCCCTGGCCTCCCGCGAGTTCGGGATCGGCGATCCCCTGGCGCTGGCCGCCGCCGAGACCGGCCTCGACGCCCGCATCCTGCTGATCGAGGACCGCCCCGGCTCGGCCGAGCGCCTGGCCGGGGCCCTGCGCCAGCACCACGCCGTCACGGTCGAGCCCGATCCGCAGGCGTCCCTGCGGATCGCGGCCGAGGGGCAGTTCGACCTCGCCCTGGTGAGCCTCGACCTCGACGGGTTCGATGGCCTGCGCCTGTGCAGCCAGCTCCGGTCGCTGGACCGGACCCGGGCCATGCCGCTGATCATGCTGGCGGAGGCGCATGACCGCGCCCGGGTGGTGCGCGGGCTCGATTTCGGCGTGCACGATTTCCTGATGCGCCCGGTCGACCGCAACGAGCTGATGGCCCGGGCCCGCACCCAGGTTAAGCGCAAGCGCTTCACGGACGCGCTCCGGGGGGCCATGCAGGCCTCGCTGCAGATGGCCGTGACCGATGCGCTCACGGGCCTGCACAACCGGCGCTATCTCGACAACCACCTCGGCGCCCTGTTCGCCGACGCGTCCGCCCGGCGGCCGGCGCTGGCGGCGCTGATCCTCGACATCGACCATTTCAAGGTCATCAACGACAGCTACGGCCACGAGGCCGGGGACGAGGTGCTGCGCGGCTTCGCCGAGCGGGTCCGCCAGCACACGCGGCCCGTCGACGTCGTGGCCCGCTACGGCGGCGAGGAGGTGGTGGTGATCCTGCCGGAGGCGGGCCTCGCCGAAGCGCAGATCATCGCCGAGCGCATCCGCGAGCGGGTCGAGGCCGTGCCGTTCCCGGTGCAGCGGGCGACCCGGTCGATCGCCGTGACGGTCTCGATCGGCGTCGCCGTGCGGCACGCCGAGGACACGGATCCCGGCGACATGCTGCGGCGCGCCGACCTCGCCCTCTACCGGGCTAAGGCGGCGGGACGGAACCGGGTGGAGCCGCAGGCGGCCTGAGCGGACTCACCGGCGTAAGGTGAGGTTGCCCCGCGCAGGTCCGGGCGAAGACCCACAGGTCGCCCGCGCGATTCGGCTGATCAGGCGCAGGTCGGCCGGGAAGATGAGCCGCACCATCGGCCTGCGCCACAGGACGCCGTGCCGAGCCATCCAGGGGCGGCGGAGGACCGGCGGTCCGGACGCGGCCAACACGCCGGTTGACACCACCTCCGCCATCGCCAACACCTCGCGCCCGCCGCCCCCTGCGCGGCGGACCCGGGAAGACCTGTGACACGATGGCGGTGACGCGCACCTACCTGGACTTCGAGAAGCCGGTGGCCGAGCTGGAGGCCAAGCTCGAGGAATTGCGGGCGGTCGGCGCGCGCGACGGCGCGGTCGCGATCTCCGAGGAGGTCGGGCGGCTGGAGGCCAAGGCCGGCCACGCGCTCGCCGAGATCTACGCGAACCTCACGCCCTGGCAGAAGACCCAGGTGGCCCGCCACCCGCAGCGGCCACACTTCGTGGATTACTGCGCCGGGCTGATCACCGACTTCACCCCGCTGGCCGGCGACCGCAGCTTCGGCGAGGACGCGGCGATCCTGGGCGGTTTCGGCCGCTTCCGCGGGCGCCCGGTCTTGGTGCTCGGCCAGGAGAAGGGCGCCACCACGGAGGCGCGGCTGCGCCACAATTTCGGGATGGCCCGGCCCGAGGGCTACCGCAAGGCGGTCCGGCTGATGGAGACCGCCGACCGGTTCGGCCTGCCGGTGATCGCCTTTGTCGACACCGCGGGCGCCTATCCGGGGATCGAGGCGGAGGAGCGCGGCCAGGCCGAGGCCATCGCCCGGTCCACCGAGGCGTGCCTGGCGCTCGGCGTACCCAACGTCGCCGTGGTGATCGGGGAGGGCGGCTCGGGCGGCGCCATCGCGCTCGCCACCGCCAACCGGGTGCTGATGCTGGAGCACGCCATCTACGGGGTGATCTCCCCGGAGGGCGCCGCCTCGATCCTGTGGCGCGACCAGGGCCGGGCCGCCGACGCCGCCACCGCCATGAAGATCACCGCCCAGGACCTGCTGCGGCTCGGTGTCATCGACGGGATCATCCCGGAGGCCACCGGCGGGGCCCATCGCGACCGCGAGGCGGCGATCGGCGCCGCCGGCGACGCCGTCGCCGACGCGCTCGCCCCGTTCGACGGCCTGAGCCCGGCCGAGATCCGCGACAAGCGCGCGGAGAAATTCCTCGCCATCGGCCGGAGCCTGTGAGCACCCCGGGCGCGACGGGGGGCCTGCTCGGCGCCCTCGGGCGGCTGCTCGGCCGGCGCGACGCCCGGGAGCCGGGGCGCTACAACCACGTGTCGCTCGGCTGCAATTGCCAGATGGCGCACGTGCTCAAGACGCTCGACCTGCGCCTCTGGTCGGGGCCCCTCGACTGGGTGTTCTCGATGCCCGGCATGGCCCTCGATTGCCTCGCGGACGATTTCGCCGCGCTCACCGACCGGAGCCAGCTGGAGAGCATCCCGGAACCGGAGCGGCGCGGACCGGGCATCTGGCGCGGCCGGCACCGGCTCTACCGGGAGCGCCACGGTCTCGAATGCGTGTTCAACCACCACGACCCGGCGGCGAGCGAGGCGGATTACGCCTTCCTGACCGAAGGGGTGCGCCGCCTGCGCCAGGCGCTCGACACCCCCGGAACCGACAACCGCCTGTGGATGATGACCCACCTGCACACGCCCCGGGCGACGGTCGAGGCGATCGACGATCTGCTCGCGCGGCGCGCGAGCCGCAACCACCTGACCTTCCTGCAGCTCGAGCCGGGACATCCGGAGGTGGCGGTGGTCGAGGCCGCGGACCTGCGGCCCTCCTTGCGCTGGCTCACGGTCCAGACCGCCTCGGAGCCGGTCGGCCTTCGGCTCGCCGACCCGGCCGAGGACGCCCGGCTCGTGGAGATCATCCGCACCGAGGCAGGGCGCCTGCCGGTGGTGTTCGGCTGAGCAGTCGCCGCACCGCTCAACCCCCGCGCATCCGCTCCACCAGAAAATCCACCAGCACCCGAACCCGGGCCGGCAGGCCTGCGCCTCCCACGAACACCGCGTGGATCGCCTCGCGGTCCTGCGGGTTGAACGGCTCCAGCAGGGGCACCAGCCGGCCGGCGGCGAGGTCGTCGGCGATGTGGAAATTTCCGACCCGGGTGATGCCGACGCCGCCGAGCGCGAGCTGCACCAGGGTCTCGCCGTTATTGGCCGCGAGGGTGCCGCGCACCGGCAGGATGACGTCGCGTCCGTCATCGCGGAACGGCCAGCCGGGCTCGCTCCGGCGGAAGGTGAAGTCCAGGCAATTGTGCTCGGCGAGGTCGGCGGGCCGGTGCGGAATCCCGGCCCGGTCGAGATAGGCCGGCGCGGCGACCACGGTCCGGCCGGTCTCGCCCAGCCGCCGGGCGGTAAGCGGGCTGTCGGCCAGGGGCCCGAACCGGATGCCGATATCGGCCCGGCCGCCGAGCACGTCGACGATTTCGTCGCTGAGGTCGATCTCGACCACGATCCCGGGATGGCGCACCACGAAGTCCCCGAGCAGAGGCACGATCACCAGGCGCCCATGGGCGGTGGCGGCGCTGACCCGGACCCGACCGCGCGGGCAGCCCTGATCGGAGAGCGCGGTCTCGGTCTCGTCGAGATCGGCCAGGATGCGCCTCGCCGCGCGCGCGTAGGTCTCGCCCTCGGCGGTGAGGCGCAGCGTCCGAGTCGTCCGGACCAGGAGCTGCACGCCGAGCCGCGCCTCGATCCGGGCGACGACCCGGCTCACCGCCGAGGGCGTCAGCCCGAGCCGGCGCGCCGCCGCCGACAGGCTGCCGGCCTGCGCCACCGCGACGAATACAGCCATGTCCCCGGCGCGGTCGGCCTTGTCGCGCTGCATTCGTGCCTCCACCGCACAGATCTTGGTCCCGCCAACGGACTACTCCCCGCACGCCGAATCCGCCACCTGCGGTCCCGGAACACCCGGAGACCCCTCATGGCGATCAATCCTCCCCTGCTGGCCCTGGCGGTCGGCGCCTTCGGCATCGGCGTTACGGAATTCACCCCGATGGGCATGCTGCCGCTCATCGCCGGGGATCTCGGCGTCTCGATCCCCGCCGCCGGCCTCGTGGTCAGCGCCTACGCGCTGGGGGTGCTGGTCGGCGCGCCGCTGATGACCCTGGCCTCGGCGCGTATACCCCGCCGCCGGCTGCTGGTCGGGCTGATGGCGATCTTCACCCTCGGCAACCTTCTGGCTGCCGTCTCGGACAGCTACGCCATGCTTGTCGTGGCCCGCCTCGTCACGGCGCTGAACCACGGGGCGTTCTTCGGGATCGGCTCGGTGGTGGCCGCCGGGATCGTGCCGCCGGAGCGCCGGGCCGCCGCGGTGGCGTCGATGTTCTCCGGGCTCGCGATCGCGACGATCGGCGGCGTGCCGCTCGCCGCCTGGATCGGCCAGGTTCTGGGCTGGCGCACGGCGTTCTGGGGCATCGCAGGCGTCGGCGCGGTCGCCATGGTGGCGCTGCGCCTCGCGTTGCCCGAGTTGAAGGTCGAGGCCCGGGACGACCTGCGGGCGGAGTTGCACGCGCTCGTCCGCGGCCCGGTGCTCGCCGCGCTGGCGCTCACCATGGTGGGCTTCAGCGCGATGTTCACGCTGTTCACCTACATCGTGCCGATCCTGCGGATCGAGACCGGCGCGACGAGCCTGTTCGTCACAGCGATGCTGGTGCTCTTCGGGATCGGCCTCACGGCCGGCAATTGGCTGGGCGGTCGCCTCGCCGACCGCTCGGTTGACGGCACCATCCTCGGATCCCTGGCGGCCCAGATCGTCATCCTCGCGCTGTTCGCCTGGGGCATGCACGGGGAAGCGTCGGCGTCGCTGCTGATTGCCCTCTGGGGCATCGCGAGCTTCGCCATCGTGCCCCCGCTCCAGATGCGGGTCATGGATGAGGCCAGCGCGGCGCCGAACCTGGCCTCGGCGATGAATATCGGCGCGTTCAACCTCGGCAACGCCATCGGGGCGGCGGTCGGCGGCGGCGTGATCGATGCCGGGCTCGGCTACGAGGCCGTGCCGCTCGCGGGCGCCGCCATGGCGGCGTTGGGGCTCGCTTTCCTGCTGTGGCTGCGCCGGGACGGACGGGCGCAGGCCGCCGCAGCGGCGAGCTGCGGATAATATCGCCCGCTCAAGGACTTGGAACCATCTGCGAAGGTCTCGGATTCAAAAGGTCCGGGACCCGGCCCTTTCAAGGTGTTTGGATTGGGCCGCGTTCGGGACGTTTCGCCGACGGGTTCACACGTCTCCACTTGACGGCAACGCTCTGGAAAAGTGGCGCTTTCCCCGCCCCCTTGCGGGGCAGAGAGCGCGTTGCGTCTCGCTTGAATGGCTGCGCCAAACACCTTGAAAGGGCTGGGTCCGGGACCTTTTGCGGGCCCAGGGCAAAGCCCTGGGTCGAGCGAAGCTCGATGCATCGGGTCTCCGCCCCGATACCCCGCCAAAGGGCTGGGCCCTCTGGAAACCCGTCTCCGTCAGTGCGTGGCGCGCGACAAGGCGACAATGGCGCCGACGATGACGATCGTCTGGAAGCCGATCGAGCCGATCATCCACTTCATGATGTCGAACTTGGCCTCGGCCAGATCGGTCTTGGTGACCAGGTTCGCGAGATCGGCATCGCGACTCTCGCGGATCGCACTGGTGATCGCCTCGGCCTGATCCTCGGACAGACCGGATGCCTTGAGCCGACGGACCAGGGCATAGGTGTCGAGTGAGAGCGCCGTCATGGGCCACGCCTCCCTCTTCGCGAGCCGGTTCCGGCCGCTGTGATGCCTGGATCGATCCGGATACCGATGCCCATCGTTCGCTGATTCCGGCAGAAGCTCGCGCGTCAGGGAAAGCTGGCGATTTTGCCGAATGGGCGCAAGCTGGTCCTTGCAGCGTGCGTCTCCTCACCAACGCAGCGGCTGGATGCCTCGGGGTCGCGGCAAGCCCGAAGCCGTTCAGAACAGGAATGATTCGCCGCTGGTGGCCCGACCCGGATCGCCTTCCCTGCAGGCTCGGTGGCGCCGCCATTCACCGAAGAGTCCCGTGCCCTGTTGCAGACAGGATCTTGCGGTAACAAAGGCGCAAGCTTAACGAGCCTATTGGGTTGGGGAGTGGCGCCCGATGTCGGCTATGAAAAGGCCGCCGGGCGCAGGCTAAGACGACGAGGTTCCCCATGACGGCGCGTCTCGCGACTGCGCGACTGCTGGCGGCCGCTTCCCTGCTGGCCCTCGCGCTGGCCGGCTGCCAGGACGGTTCCGGCATCAACGGCCCGAGCGCGCGCAGCCTCGCGCCGATCGACCCTCAGACGCTCGCCCTGATGCAGACCAAGGGCCTGCAGCCATCCGACCCGATCCTGATCCGCACCTACAAGAAGGAGGCGGAAATGGAGGTCTGGAAGCGGGGCGGCGACGGCCGCTACGCCCTGCTCAAGACCTACCCGATCTGCCGCTGGTCCGGCCAGCTCGGCCCGAAGGTCCGTGAGGGCGACCGGCAGGCGCCGGAGGGCTTCTACACGATCACCCCGGGCCTGATGAACCCGAATTCCGCGTATTACCTCTCGTTCGATACCGGCTTCCCGAATGCGGTCGACCGGGCCAACGGCCGCTCCGGCCGGTATCTGATGGTGCACGGCACCTGCTCGTCGGCCGGCTGCTTCGCCATGACCGACGCTACCATCGCGGAGATCTACGCCATCGCCCGCGACGCGTTCATCGGCGGCCAGCGCAGCTTCCAGTTCCAGTCCTACCCGTTCCGGATGACCGCCGAGAACATGGCCAAGTTCCGCAACGACCCGAATATCGGGTTCTGGCGCAACCTCAAGGAGGGGTCGGATTATTTCGAGGCCCTGCGCGAGGAGCCGAAGATCGGCCAGTGCGGGACCAAATACGTGTTCGGCGGCGCGGATGCCGCGGCCGGTTCGTGCAAGCCGAAGGTCGAACCCCAGGTTGCCGAGAAGAGCGAGCGCGACGAGCGCACGGTCGCCGAATTGGTCGCCAAGGGCACGCCTGCGGTGCGGGTGGTCTACCAGGACGGTGGACAGAACCCGGTCTTTCGCCCGCCGGCCAACACCAGCGCCTTCGCGAGTCTCGGCGGCACCGAGACGGTGCTGCCCTACGACGCCAAGGAATACGGCCGGCACAATCTCGGCGATGTCAGCCGCCCGGAGACCCTGGCGGCGGGCCCCCAGGAGATCGAGTTCGAACCCAAGGGGCAGCCGACCCTGGTGGCGGCCGCCGAACCGGCCAAGGCCGCCAAAGCAGGCCGGGCGGTCGGCAGGGGGCCGGCGAAGCCGGTTGCCGCGACCCTCATGGCGAACCGGGCCGAGCCTGAGATCAAAGTCGACACCACCGCGGCCCTGCCCGAGAAACCCGCGCGGATCGCCGTGGCGGACGCGGACGGCGATGCGAGCAGCTACCAGAAACTGTTCGGCACGCTCTTCGCCAAGAACAGCGCGGCCCCGACCACCCCGCCGACCCCGGCGGTTGACGCCACGCTCGTCCCCGAGCCGGTCAAGCTGGCGAAGGTGGCCGACGCGGTGTCGCCCAAGCACGTCGTGAAGGCGCACGCGACGCCCGCCAAGGGTCAGGGGAAGATCGCCCTCGCCAAGACCCAGCCGGAGGGCAAGCCGAAGGACGACAAGGCCAAGGCGGAGAAGACCAAGCCCTGATCCGGGCGAACCGGCGCGTCGGCCGCCCCGCTGCGGGCGGCCAGGTCGGGACGGCGCTCCGCTGGCAATTCAGAGCAGCGGCCGGTCGCGGTTCATCAGCCAGAGGGCGTGGACGGTGCCGGGCAGCCAGCCGAGGATCCAGAGCAGGATGTTCAGCAGGAACTGGATGCCGAAGCCGGTGGTGACGAGGACCGCGATCGGCGGAATGAAGATCGCGAGCAGGATGCGGACGAGGCTGGACACGGGCGCTCCGGATCGGACGTCTCGGGGGATCCACGCTCAAACGACGCGCGGCGATGTCCGTTCCCGCGGGACCCGCAGACTGCGCGGCCGGCCTCGAACTGCGCATCGAGCGTCACGCCGGGGCGCATGATCATGGACCCGTGTCGCCGCCCCTTCGCTGCGCGCGTGCCGCCATCGCCTCGATCATCCGGAGTGCCCGCAGACGGTTCTCTATGCCGGGCAGGGCGAAATAGGCCCTGAACAAGCGCGGCAGCATCGCAGCGCGCCGATATCCCCGCCGCAACGGAGAACCGCCCGCCGATTCGGTTATGTGCGGCGGCAACACGAAGAAATCGATGTCGGTCCCACTCGCCTCGGCGATCGTTCGCAGAAGCGCAAGGGTAATCTTGCGTTCAGGCACAACCAATCTCCGTATCTCAAATCGCGTCCTGATATAAATACGTCATTACAGGTCTTAGATAAGTAACCTGTACAGTTGTAAATCTTTTTCTTATAAATTATCCGAATCTTAAACCACAGAGGCATGATTAAGTGCGCAGATATCCTTCCGTCGTCAAGCGGCTCCCACCCTTGTTGTCACCGTCGGGGACCTGAATTCAGATCGTAGTCTTGCAATAACACAATCGGTCTGGACAGATTTCTGGCTGCACTCTGCTGTTTCGACGCGGCGTGCATCACACAAGACAATGCACCCTAAATCATCCCAGAAATATCTCAGGTTGGGATGGACCAGGGTTGCGTCGGGGGGCACATCCGTGCCTGTCATGCACTGGGCAGAGCGCACGCTTCCCTGAGGGCCGCCGGATCCCGGACCGGCCATCATCGAGCATCGTTGCGGTCCCGACCGATGCGCCGGACTGCCCCCCCGGTGAATCTCCGAGGTTCGACGCAGGTGCTGTTCCAGCGGGCGGTGGTCCGAGAGGAAAACGGCCAGGGCTCCGTCCCGGGCGCCCCGCGCCGGTCACAACACGCGACCCGTTGATCCGGGCCTCGCGCTTGGAGCGCCGCACCGAGGCCTGCCGCCCTTTGCCAACGAGTGCCGCCGGGCAGGCCGGGCGTGAGCCCCGGCCTCAATCCTTCCGTGTCGGCGGCGTCGTCGCAGACGGGACGTTCACCGCCTGCTTCTCCGGGTGCTTCACCTGGCTGTAGGCGACGTTGGAGAAGGTACCGATCACGGCCGGCCAGCTGGGCTTGCCGTATTGCGGGTCGTCGTGGGCGACCTTGCAGAAGGCCGTGGTCAGCGCGTTGACCACGTCGTCGTCCGTGGCACCGGCGGCGGCCGCCTTGATCTGCGGCACCAGCCGGACCAGGGTCGGCACGAAGTCCTGCTGCTTCACGCCCCTGAGGGTGTCCTGGACGCCCACTTGATCGAAGGCGGTCTTGAGCGTGTCCTGCTCGATCTCCGCGCAGGGGGCGGTGCCGGCCAGCATGGTCTTGGTGGCGGCCCGCGCTTCGGAGGCCTTGTCCCCGGTCACCGGCGGTGCCTTGTTGCCCCAGGAATTGCGGATGTAGTCCGTGACGTTCTTCACCTCGACATCGGTCATCTGCTGGCCGATGGCCACCATCGGCGCGAGCCCGCTCTGGGCGGCCAGGCCGCCATAGATCACCCGCAGGACCGTCTCGGGCCCCTCGGACATCACCGAAGTATTGCCGGCGAGCGCCGGAACCGCGCCCTCGATGCCCTTGCCGTCCGGCTGGTGGCAGGAGGAGCAGTAGGTCAGGTAGGTCGAAGCGCCCGGAGCGCCGGCGGTATCGAACGCCGCGAGATCCTTCGGCTTGTAGGTCTGCTTGGCGGGAACCGTGCGCAGGTAGGCCACCATGGCCTTCAGGTCCTCCTCCTTCACCTTGGAGAGGGATTCCATGATGGTCTGGCGCATCGGGCCGGCGGCGACCCCGGGCCGGTCGCCCGGGGCGGTGCCGGTCTTGAGGTAGGTCACGACCTGCTCGTCGGTCCAGGCACCGATGCCCTGGTGGCCGTCCGGGGTGATGTTGGGGGCGTACCAACCATCGATGACGCCGCCGCCGAAGCGGCCGGCGAAGCTCGTATTGCCCACGAGCTTGTTCTCGTTGTGGCACATGGCGCAGTGGCCGAGGCCCTCGACCAGATAGGCGCCGCGATTCACCTCGGCGCTGGCGTTGGGATCGGGCTTGAAGCGCTCCTCGGTGAAGAAGGCGGTCCGCCATGTCACCAGCGCGGTGCGCACGCTGAACGGGAACGGGATCTGGCTCTCCTGCCGCTTCTCGTTCACCGCCGGGACCGATTGCAGATAGGCCCAGATCGCCTTGGTATCCTCGTCGGTGACCTTGGTGAACCAGCCGAACGGGAAGGCCGGGTACAGGTAGCCGACGTTCTTGCTGTAACCGTGCCGGAACGCCTTGTCGAAATCCTCGTAGCTCCAGTTGCCGAGGCCGGTCTCCTTATCGGAGGTGAGGTTGGGGGTCATGATCACGCCGAAGGGCATGTTCAGGGCGTAATTGCCGGCAAGGAACTTGCCGCCCGGCGCCGTGTGGCAGGCGGCGCAATCGCCCATGGTGACGAGGTATTTTCCCCGCTCGACCGGGTCGGAGCCGTCCTGCGCCAGGGCCGGAGCGGCCAGGAGCAGGCTCGCCAGGATCGGGGCCGAGACCCGGCCGGAGGAGAGGGCTTTCGTGCGCTGCATGCCGCGTCTCCGTCCCTAGCGTGGAAGAATTTCAATGTGTGCCGCGCGTGAACGCGGCCCTTCAAGCGGGAGTTCCGGACGACGGAGCCCTGCGGCGTTGTGCCGTTGCTGCCCGGAACCGCAGACCGAGGTCGGCGAGATGCGCGACGAGCCCGGCGAGCAGCCAGCCGGCGACGTTGATCCATCCCGCCGCCACCAGGGCGGACCGCAGGGCCAGCATCAGCGCGGCCCCGGAGGAGAGGTTGGCGAGCAGCGCCGGCAGCGGCGGCCCGCCCCGGCGGCGCAGCCACGCGAGGAGGATCGCCTCCCCGGCGACGAGCAGCAGGATCCCGTCGATCATCCGGCCGGAGGCGAATAGGGCCTCCATCAGGCCGCCCGGAACGGCGCATTCAGGCGCACGATCCGCAGGTTCAGGCTGGCGGCGACGCTGACCCAGGCGAGGTAGGGCAGGTTCATGAGCCCCGCTGCGACGCTCACGCGGCCGGTGACCAGCACCAGCACGGCGATCGACAGCCACAGGGCCGCGACCTCGGCGAGCGCCCAGTCCGGGCGGCGGAACCGGAAGAACAGCACGCTCCAGGCGATGTTGAGCGCCCCGTTCACCGCGTAGGCGGCGAGCAGCAGGAGCCGGTCCGTCGGGTCGGGATCGCCGTTCCAGGCGATCACCCCGGCCGTGGCGGTGAGCAGAAAGATCACGGACCAGACCGGCCCGAACGCCCAGTCCGGCGGCTTCCAGGCCGGGAACCGCAGGTGCCGGTACCAGCTGTCCGTGGTGGTCGCGAGGGCACCGGCCAGCGCCACCAGCACAGCCGCGAGCGCCGCCACGACGGGCGGGCCCCAACCGGTCCCGATGAGGCTCACGGGGAGACCCAACGGAACAGGTGGGCGAGGTCCTTGAAGAAGATCCGCGCATGCGCGGCGGGTTTCGCCCGGACCAGCTCCTTGTTCATGTAGCTGTCCCAGGTGAGCTGCTGCACGTCCTTGTCCCGGCAGATCGAGACGAAGCGCTCGCGCAGGCCGTCGCTGCGGTACCAGACCCACTGCATCATCCCGAGGATCCAGAACACGCGCCCGTGCAGCTTCATGAAGCTTTTCCGCGCCCGCGCGAGGGCCTTGACGTCACCGGTCTTCAGGAAGACGGCGGCGGCCTCGGCGGAGAGGCGGCCGCCCAGCATCGCGTAGTAGATGCCCTCGCCGGAGGCCGGCGCCACGACGCCGGCGGCATCGCCCGCCAGCAGCACGTCGCGACCGTTGTCCCAGCGCTTCAGGGGCTTGAGGGGCAGCGGCGCACCCTCGCGGCGCAGGGTCTCGGCATGCTCGAGCCCGGTCGCCGCGCGCAGGGCCCGGATCGAGGAGCGCAGCGAGAAGCCCTTCTTCGCGCTGCCGGTGCCGATGCTCAGCGTCTCCCCGTGCGGAAAGATCCAGCTGTAGAAGTCGGGCGAGTGACGGCCCTGGTAATAGACGTCGCAGCGGGTCGCCTCGACCGATTCGGCCCCGGGGGCGCCGGCCTCCGGCACCCGCAGGATCTCGTGATAGGCGAAGACCTGCCGCATCTTGGCGTGGCCCGGCACCTCGGCCCGGCCGACGGGGGAACAGGCGCCGTCGGCGCCGATGACCAGGCGCGCCCGGACGGCGTGCCGGACGAGGGCTTCTCCGGCGCCGGTGCTGAAATGGACCAGCGCCGGTCCGTCATCCGGCCGGGTGATCTTTTCGTAGGCGGCCGCGCGCAAGTCGGCGCCGGCCTCCTCGGCGCGGGTGCGCAACCAGGGGTCGAATTGCTCGCGGTCGACCATGCCGACAAAACCCTCGCCCACCGGCATGTCGACGGCCTTGCCGCTCGGCGCCACCATCCGGGCGGACCGGATCTTCGCCACGAGGAGCGAATCGGGGATCGCGAAGTCGCGGATCAGCCGGGGCGGGATCGCGCCGCCGCAGGGCTTGATCCGGCCGGGCTTGTCGAGGAGCAGGACCGCGTGGCCGGCCCGGGCGAGGTCGGTGGCCGCGGTGGCGCCTGCGGGACCGCCGCCGACCACGACGACGTCGTAGGACGCATCGGCACGACGCGCTTTCCCTCCCCCCTCTGCGGGGGAGGGTGGGCCGGCCGTCAGGCCGGGTCGGGGGAGGGGAGCGACGGTGCCGGAAACGGCGAGCCGGGAGCCGAAACCCGCTCCGTCGTGCTGCCCCCCTCCCCCCCTGCTTCGCAGGGTACCCTCGCCCGCAGGGGGGGGAGGGAGGGCGTCGCGGCCTTCACCGCCATCATCCAACCGTGCCATCGCGTCACCTCACGCCGAGGAGGGGATTGAGTGGAATTGTGCGCCGGCCCGGGGTCCGGGCGGGCGCGAGCCGCAAGGCCAGCAGCACCGCGACGAGGAACAGCGCCCCCTCCGCGGCGAAGACGGCGGCGTAGGCCTGGACCGGCTCGGCCGTGACCAGCCGCACCAGATCCACCGCGGCCGCCCCCAGAAAACCGCCGGCCCCGAAGGCGACGCCCTGCGCCGCGCCCCAGACACCCATTCGGGTCCCGCGCTCGCGCTCGCCGCCGCGCCCGGCCAGAGCCATCATCGAGCCGATGGCGGCGACCGCGTAGGCGCCGTTGGCGACCCCCAACGCGAACACCGAAGGCCGCAGCGGCAGGACATCGCCACCCGCCGCCAGCGCGAACAGGGCGGCGGCCGAGCCGGCGCAGCCGAGGGCGATCCAGAGCCGCAGGGAGGCAAGGGGGGTGCCCCGGGCCGCGAGGGTCACGCCGGCCACCAGCAGCATCCCGGCCAGCACCCCGCCGTGCTGGAGCCCGGCGAGCTTGGTGGTGGCGCCGGGGCTCATGGCGAAGACGAGGCCGGCATAGGGCTCCAGGATCAGTTCCTGGCCGCTGTAGGCCAGCATCGAGACGAAGACGAAGATCGTGAAGGTCCGGGCCAGGGGATCGGCGAGCACCTGGGCCAGGACCGCGCGAAACGGCAGCCGTGCCGTCTCGGACTCGGCCGCCCGGGCGGGCAGGCGCCGCTCGATGCCCGCCACCGCCAGGAGGGCGACCGTGAAGGCGATGAGCGAGACCGTGCCGGAGACCGCCACCAGGCGCAGGCCGGAGAACGGATCCAGGAAATGGCCCGCCAGCGGGGCCGTGACCGCGAAGCCGACGATCATCATCACCCAGACGATGGTGGCGGCCGCGCCGCGCCGCGCCGGCGCGACGCCGCCCGCGAGCAGCACGAGCAGCGAGGTCCCCGCCGCCCCGACCCCGATCCCGACCGCCAGGAAGGACAGGGCGGCGAGCGCCAGCCCGAGGGCGAGGTTTTCAGCGGCGAGGGCGGTACCGCAGGCCGCGCCGAACCCGCCGAGGCAGAGCGCCGCCATGCCGCCGACGATCCACGGGGTGCGCCGGCCGCTCCGGTCGGAGCCATAGCCCCAGCGCGGGCGCAGCACCTGCACCGCGTAATGGAGAGCGACCAGCAGGCCCGGGACGAAGGCGGGCAGCGCGAGTTCCACCACCATCACCCGGTTGAGGGTGGCGGTCATCAGCACGACGACGCTGCCCAGAGCGGTCTGGACGAGACCGAGGCGGACGATCTGGGGCCAGCCCAGCGTCCGCTGGCCCGCGCTCGAACCGGGCTCACCCATCACGCCCCTCCCACCAGCGGCCGCAGCGCGAAGGCCGCGACCAGCATGCCGAGGACGTAGAGGGTCGTGCCGGTGCCGTTGTACCAGGCCGCCCGCTCCCGGGGGGCCTTGAGGAACCGGACCATCAGGGCGAGTTGGCCGACGAGCAGCGCCGCCACGAGCCCGGCATGCCCATACCGCGCCCAGCCGACGAGCAGCGCGATAACCACGACCTGCGGCACGGCCATCACCAGGCAGGCGAAGCGCGCGGCGCGCTCCGAACCCATCTGAACCGGCAGCGAGAGCAGGCCCATGCGCCGGTCGCCCTCCACCGACTTGAAGTCGTTGAGCGTCATGATGCCGTGGGCGCCCGCCGAATAGAGCAGGGCGATGACGAGCACCCGCCGGTCGGGCAGGGCGGCGGCCATCACGGCGGCGCCGGTGAACCAGGGCAGCCCCTCGTAGCAGAGCCCGACCGCGGCGTTGCCCCACCAGCCGTTCTTCTTCAGGCGCAGGGGCGGCGCGGAGTAGATCCAGGCGAGGACCAGCCCGAACAGGGCGGCCCCGAGGATCCAGGGGCCCAGGGCGGCCGCCACCGCCATGGACAGCAGCGTCCAACCGAGGGCGAGATAGAGACCCCAGCGCCCCGGGATCCGCCCGGAGGGAATCGGCCGCCCGGGCTCGTTGATCGCGTCGACGTGCCGGTCGAACCAGTCGTTGGCGGCCTGGCTGGTGGCGCAGACCAGCGGCCCGGCGAGCAGGACCCCGGCGGCGATCACCGGCCATTGCCCATGGGTGGATTGCCCCGACGAGATCACCCCGCAGGCGAACGCCCACATCGGCGCGAACCACGTGATCGGCTTCAGCAGCTCGATGACTGCGCTCGGGGCGGGCGTAGCGGCCATGGCGTCAGGCTAGCGACCCTCCACCATGTGTCAAGTTGGATTTACACAGACCGCGGGAACGCCGGATTGGTTTGTCTGCCGAATACATCGTCGGGCTAGAATACAATATGCAGAGCCCGCGCGGTTCCGGTGTACCAAGCACCCGCGACGCGCCGAGATCCCCGCCCGTGGGAGGCCGCTGCGGGCGCATCCGGATCGGTCCCGGGGCCACGGCCGAATGCGGTCCGCGTGGTGTCGCGGGCGGCGAATCGGGACAATCCGTCCCCGCACCACCGGATGCCCGTCTTCGGGATCGGCCGATCGGAAGGGCCGTATCCGGCGATCAGTCCGCCTCGACCGGACCATCGAGATCGCCGACGCCGTAGCGGCGCATCTTGGCGTAGAGACCCTGCCGGCTCAGCCCGAGCATCTCCGCCGCCGAGGCCCGGTTGTCCCGGGTGATGCGCAGGGCCGCCTCGATGCACAGCTTCTCGATCAGGTCGGTGGTCTCGCGGACCAGGGTCTTCATCGAGACCCGGCCGACCAGTTCGGTCATCTGCTCCACCGAGCGCGGCACGTCCCGCCCGCCGGAGAATCGCCCCTCGGGGATCCGGCGGGGGGTCGTCCGAATCGCGAAGCCCATGCAGGGGCGGGCGCCCGCCACCGAGACGGCCGCGACCTCCACGTCCTCGACGCCGCCGTAGGCGCCGCGGATCACGGTCGCGAAGCGCCGCACGGAGCCGTGATCGACCAGGGTCGCGAACAGGGCCTGTGCCTCCGTCTCCTCGCGGCCGAGCCATTGGTCGAGGGTGCGCCCGCGAACCTGCCCCTCGCTGGCGAGCTGGATCAACTCCAGGAAGGCGGCGTTCGCGGTGAGGATCCGGCGGGCCGAGTCGGTGACCACGAACCCCTCGGGCATCGCCTCGATCACCGCCCGGGTGGGCGCCTCCTGGCCGGGGCCGGCCTCGACGGTGGCCGGATCGGCCACGAGCCGCATCAGGGCGCTGGCGCCGCCCTCACCCCGGAACAGCGAGACCGAGACCGAGACCTCGCCGCGCCCGTGCGGCAGGGCGGCCCGGACCTCCCCGGCCTGCCCGGTCGCCCGCAGGGCGGCGAACTGCGCCTCCAGCGCCCGCGTGCTGACGGCGTCGAACAGGTCGATCACGTCCTGGCCGGCGACGCGCTTGGCGGGTCGACCCAGCAGGCGCGCGGCCGCCGGGTTGGCCTCCGCCACCCGCCGGTTGCCGGCATCGACCACCAGCACCGGCTCACCGGAGATCTGGAACAGGAGCCGGTAGCGGGTCTCGACGGACCGCAGGCGCTCGTAATCCCGCTCCAGAGCCTGCTGGCTCTCCATCAGGCGGCGCTGGAGCGCGGCCACCGCCCGCATGTCGCGCCCGAGGACCAGGATCGGGCCACCCTCCGACGCGCGGATCGAGGCGTAGCGGATCGGCAGATCGATGCCGCTGGGGGAGGGGTGGTTGACCTGGCGCCAGCGGGTGATGCCCTCGGGCCGGGCATCGCGCAGCAGGGCGTCGACCTTCGGCCGGCTCTCGGCGGTCACGATATCGACCCAGCGCCGGCCCAGCCAGCCGGGGATGTTCTCCGCTTCGAGATCGGCGCCGATCGAGGCGTCGCGGATCACGCCCTCGGCGTCGATCACAAGCGACAGATCAGAAGACGCCGCGACGATGCGCCCGACCGCCTCGCCGCCGAGGTGGCCGGCCACCTGGTCCAGGGCCGCGAGCGGCCCTGGGGGGGTGGGGTGGGGCTGGAGCGTCACGATCACCGTGATGTGATGAGGTGGATTGGGGCCCTTTCAGCAGGCCAGGGCCTGTCTGTCCAGCAAAGCTTCCGCCGCGGCGGGTGCGAGGCACGCGTCCAGTGCGCAGGCATCGGCGCCGACAATACTCGCATCGCCGCCGTGGCGCACGAAATAGGGACCGCCGACCAGCACGCGGACCGCCGGGTTGCGGGAGGCGCGTCGCACATCCGCCACCGTCGCGACCAGGACCGGCAGGAGCACGTCGCTCGAGAGCGACAGGCCGACCACGTCGAACCAATCGGTGGCGAGCAGGTCGAGGGGATCGAGTCCGGGTTCCGGCACCGCCGTGGTCACGTCCCAGCCGGCCTCCCGGAAGAAGCTCGCGACGATCGAGAGGCCGAACCGATGGGTCTCGCTGGGACAGGGCAGCAGCAGCACGCTGCGCCCGCAGACGGAGACCGCCTCGTCCTCCAGTTCCAAACAGAGATGCCGGCACATCGCCTGGAGCCGGCCGAGCGCCTCGGTTACGGCCAGGAAATCGCAGGCATCCTCCTCCCACAGGGCCCCGAGATGCCGGGCCGCCGGGGCGAGCAGATCGAGGAGCAGCCGCGCCAGCGGCAGGCCGGCATCCAGCAGGGCGTCGACCTCGGCGTCGAGATCCACCGGTCCGGGGGCCAGGAGGAGGGCGCTGAACGCGGCGATCTCCTGCGGTGTCAGCGTCCGCTCGACCGGGGACCGGCGCCCGGCACCCGGGCGGTGGGCCAGCATCAGCCGCGGCAGGATCTCGGCTTCCACGACCCGGGCGAGGGAATCCGGCAGGGGGCTGAGGGTTCGCTTGGGGGCGGACCAAGCGCGGGAAACGCCGCGGAATGCCGGGACGACATCGCCAACGGACCCGCACCCCGGCCCGGATGTCGCGTGTTCTAGGCGCGCTCCGAAATGCCTCCAGTCCCCCATCGGCATCCCTCCTTGAAACGGCCGCGGCTCGAAAAACCGGCAGCTGCGCTCACACATCGGATGCGGGACTGCGAGCCCGTCTAGTCTTCGACTTCCTCAGTCCCGGATCTGATGTGCCAAGTCACCGGACTGTCTGCTCTCGAGCCAGACGATACGCTTCCTGGCGATCTTGGCAATCATCTTAGACCAAGAAAAATTTTCGCCCCACTGTCATACATCCCGAGCGTCAAGCGCACTTGACACTTCCGGACCCGACGCCCTAGCCTCTGCCAGGGACGGGGCCTCAGGCGCCGCCGAGAAACAGGGGGCGGATGCATGGGTCCCGAGGACCGGCCGGCACGACCGCTCTACACGCCTGCCGAACGGCGCCGGCGCGACGCCACGCCCTGGACCCTGGTTCAGGGCGTGCTGGCCCCGCTGCAATTCGCGGTCTTCCTGGTGAGCCTCGTCCTGGTGCTGCGCACCCTGGCCACCGGCGAGAGCCCGCTCGCCGCCGAGATCTCCGTCGTGGTCAAGACCCTGGCGCTCTACGCGATCATGATCACCGGCTCGATCTGGGAGAAGGCGGTGTTCGACCGCTGGCTGTTCGCGCCGGCCTTCTTCTGGGAGGACGTGGTCAGCATGATGGTGCTGGCGCTCCACACGGCCTACCTCGCGGCGCTGGCCACCGGCGCCCTCGGTGAGCGGGCCCTGCTCATGCTCGCGCTCACGGCCTACGCCACCTACGTGGTGAATGCCGGCCAGTTCGTGCTGAAGCTGCGGGCCGCCCGCCTGCAGGGCACGGGCACCAGGGCGCCGCGCCTCGCGGAGGCGCTGTCATGAACGCGCCCCTGCCGCGCCAGACCGCCCGGGACGCCGAGGCCTGCGGTGGCATCGACCTGCACCAGGAGCACGGGCAGCGCGCGGTGTTCTGCGGGCTCACCGGCATCGTCTGGCTGCACCGGAAGATCCAGGACGCGTTCTTCCTGGTGGTCGGCTCGCGGACCTGCGCGCACCTGATCCAGTCGGCCGCCGGCGTGATGATCTTCGCCGAGCCGCGATTCGCCACCGCGATCATCGACGAGCGCGACCTCGCGGGAATCGCCGACGCCAACGAGGAGCTCGACCGGGTCGTGACCCGTCTGATCGAGCGCCGGCCGGACATCAAGCTCCTGTTCCTGGTGGGCTCCTGCCCGTCCGAGGTGATCAAGCTCGACCTGTCCCGGGCGGCGCAGCGGCTCTCGGGGCGCCTCGCGCCGGTGCGGGTGCTGAACTACTCGGGCTCCGGCATCGAGACGACGTTCACGCAGGGCGAGGATGCCTGCCTCGCCGCCCTGGTGCCGGAACTGCCCCGGGCGCCGGCCGAGGCCCCGCCGTCGCTGCTGATCGTGGGCGCGCTCGCCGACGTGGTCGAGGACCAGTTCCTCCGCATCTTCTCCGCGATGGGGATCGCGGATGTCCGTTTCCTCCCGGCCCGTCGTGCCGGTGCGATGCCGGCGGTGGGGCGCGGCACCCGCTACCTGCTGGCCCAGCCGTTCCTGGCCGACACCGCCCGTGCCCTCGACGAGCGCGGCGCGCACCGGCTCGCCGCCCCGTTCCCGCTCGGCGCCGAGGGCACCACCGGCTGGCTGCAGGCGGCAGCCGACGCGTTCGGAGTCGCCGACGAGATATTCGCGGCGGCGACCGCCGCCGGCCGCGCCCGGGCCGAGACCGCGCTCGCGCCCCACCGCGAAAAACTCGCCGGCAAGCGGGTGTTCTTCTTCCCCGATTCGCAGCTCGAAGTGCCGCTCGCCCGGTTCCTCGCCCGGGAACTCGGCGCCGCGCTCGTGGAGGTCGGGACCCCCTACCTGCACCAAGGCCATCTCGCCGCCGAGATCGCGTGGCTCCCCGCCGGCACCCGGGTGACCGAGGGCCAGAGCCTCGACGACCAGATGGACCGCTGCCGGGCGGCCCGTCCCGACCTCACGGTCTGCGGCCTCGGCCTCGCCAACCCGCTGGAGGCCGAGGGCCTCTCGACGAAGTGGTCGATCGAGCTGCTGTTCACGCCCGTGCAGGGCTACGAGCAGGCCGGCGACCTCGCCGAATTGTTCGCGCGCCCGCTCCGGCGCCGCGCGCTGCTGGAGGTGTAGGGCCATGCAGCTCACCCTCTGGACATACGAGGGTCCGCCCCATATCGGCGCCATGCGGGTCGCCACCGCGATGACCGGGCTGCACTACGTGCTGCACGCGCCGCAGGGCGACACCTACGCGGACCTGCTGTTCACGATGATCGAGCGGCGCGATGCCCGCCCGCCCGTCACCTACACGACCTTCCGCGCCCAGGATCTCGGCCGCGACACGGCCGAGCTGTTCAAGACCTCGGTGGCGGCCGCCTACGCGCGCTTCCGGCCCCAGGCGATGATCGTCGGCGCCTCCTGCACCGCCGAATTGATCCAGGACGATCCGGGCGGCCTGGCCAAGGCTCTCGACCTGCCGATCCCGGTGATCCCGCTGGAACTGCCCGCCTACCAGAAGAAGGAGAACTGGGGCGCCTCCGAGACCTTCTACCGCCTGGTGCGGGCGCTCGCCGGGGCACCCGCCCCGCGCCAGCCGCGGGAGCCGGGCCGGCGCCCGCTCTGCAACCTCCTCGGGCCGACAGCCCTCGGCTTCCGCCACCGGGACGACCTGATCGAGATCCGCCGGCTGCTCGACGCGCTGGGCATCGACGTCAACGTCGTGGCCCCGCTCGGCGCATCCCCCGCCGATCTCGGACGGCTCAAGGACGCCGACTTCAACGTCGTGCTCTACCCGGAGACCGCCCGGGCCGCCGCCGAATACCTCAAGAAGGCCTTCGGGCAGCCGTTCACGCAGGCGATCCCGCTCGGCGTCGGCGGAACGCGCCGCTTCGTCACCGAGGTGGCGGGCCTCGCCGGCGTCGATCCGGCGCCTGTCCTCGACGGCCCCGGCTCGCGCCTGCCCTGGTACAGCCGCTCGGTCGACTCGACCTACCTCACGGCCAAGCGCGTCTTCGTGTTCGGGGATGCGACCCACGCCCTCGGCATCGCCCGGGTGGCGGCCCAGGAACTCGGCTTCACGGTGGTCGGCCTCGGCACCTACAGCCGCGAATTCGCTCGGGAGATCCGCGCCGAGGCGGCCGAGCACGGGATCGAGGCGCTGATCACCGACGACTACCTCGACGTCGAGGCCGCGATCCGCGCGGCCGCCCCGGAACTCGTCCTCGGCACCCAGATGGAGCGCCACGTCGCCAAGCGGCTGGGCATCCCCTGCGCGGTGATCTCCGCCCCAGTCCACGTCCAGGATTTCCCGGCCCGCTACGCCCCGCAGATGGGTTTCGAGGGCGCCAACGTCCTGTTCGACACCCTGGTCCATCCGCTGATGATGGGCCTGGAGGAGCACCTGCTCGGCATGTTCCGGGAGGACCCGGAATTCCACGACGGCGTCGGGCCCTCGCATCTCGGCGGAACCGCGCGGGCGGCCTCGTCCGAGGCGGCCGCCGAGGTCGCGGAACCGGCCGCTCCGTCGGCGCCCGCCCCGATCCTCCTGGACGAGCCTGTCGTGATCACGACCGCTCCCTGGGCGCCCGAGGCCGAGAAGGAGCTGAGGAAAATCCCGTTCTTCGTGCGCGGCAAAGCGCGCAGCAACACGGAGAAGTTCGCCCGTGAGCGGCGCCTGCCGCTCATCACCCTCGAAACCCTCTACGACGCGAAGGCGCATTATGGCCGCTAGAGCGCTCACCGCCGGCCCGGCGGCTGACTCGGCGACGGCCCCGGCGAAACGCCGACCGCCGATCCGCGTCGTCATCGTCACCCTCGACAACCACCTGGCCAGCGCGGTCGAGCGGGCGCGCCTGCGCCTGCGCGCCGAGATGCCGGGGCTGGTGCTCGATTTCCACGCCGCGGCCGAGTGGGACACCGATCCCGCGTCCCTCGACGCCTGCCGCAGCGACATCGCGCAGGCCGACATCGTGCTCTCGGCCATGCTGTTCATGGACGAGCATGTCCGGGCGATCCTGCCGGCGCTCGCCGCCCGGCGCGACGCCTGCGACGCGATGGTCGGCTGCATGTCGGCGAGCGAGGTGGTGAAGACGACCAAGCTCGGCCGCTTCGACATGAGCGGCACCAAGCGCAGCGCCCTCGACTTCCTCAAGAAGCTGCGCGGCAAGCCCGGTCAGCAGGGCAATGCCGGCCGTCAGATGGCGCTCGTGCGCAAGCTGCCGAAAATCCTGCGCTTCATCCCGGGCTCGGCCCAGGACGTGCGCGCCTATTTCCTGACCCTGCAATACTGGCTGGCCGGCTCCGACGAGAACGTCGCTGCCCTGGTGCGCTTCCTCGTGCACCGCTACGCGGCCGGCGAGCGGGCCGCCTGGCGCGAGGGGCCTGCGGCGCCCGCGCCGCTCGATTATCCCGAGACCGGCCTCTACCACCCGCACCTGGCCGGCCGGATCGGCCAGAATCCGTCCCGCCTGCCGCGCTCGGCGGCCGCGCGGGGCCGCGTCGGGCTGCTGGTGATGCGCAGCTACGTGCTCGCCGGCAACACCGCCCATTACGACGGCGTCATCGCGGCCCTGGAGGCGCAGGGCCTCGACGTGGTGCCGGCCTTCGCCAGTGGCCTCGACAACCGCCCGGCGGTGGAGTCCTTCTTCATGCGGGACGGGCGCGCCAGCATCGACGCCCTCGTGTCCCTCACCGGGTTCTCGCTGGTCGGCGGCCCCGCCTACAACGACGCGGCGGCGGCCGAGGCGATGCTGGCCCGGCTCGACGTACCCTACATCGCCGCTCAGGCGCTGGAGTTCCAGACCCTCGAACAGTGGGAGACGGGCGAGCGCGGCCTGTCGCCGGTCGAGGCGACCATGATGGTGGCGATCCCCGAACTCGACGGCGCCACCGCGCCGATGGTGTTCGGCGGCCGCTCCTCCGCCTCCGGCAGCGACAATGCCCGGGATATGCGGGTCCACCCGGAGCGGGCCGCGCGGCTGGCCGAGCGCGTGGCGCGGCTGGTGTCCCTGCGCCGGACCCCGAAGGCCGAACGCCGGGTCGCCGTGGTGCTGTTCAACTTCCCGCCCAATGCCGGCGCGACTGGCACGGCGGCATTCCTCTCGGTCTACGCCTCGCTGCTCAACACCCTGAAGGGCCTGGCGGCGGACGGCTACGCCGTGGATGTCCCGGAGAGCGTCGACGCCCTGCGCGAAGCGATCCTGGAGGGCAACGCCAAGCGCTACGGGACCCAGGCCAACGTCCACGCCCGCATCCGGGCCGAGGACCATGTCCGCCGCGAGACATATCTCGCCGAGATCGAGGCCCAGTGGGGGCCCGCCCCGGGCCGCCACCAGACCAATGGCGCCGACCTGTTCGTGCTCGGCGCCCAGTTCGGCAACGTCTTCGTCGGGGTGCAGCCGGCCTTCGGCTACGAGGGCGACCCGATGCGGCTGCTGTTCGAGCGCGGCTTCGCGCCGACCCACGCGTTCTCGGCCTTCTACCGCTACCTGCGCGAGGATTTCTCCGCGGACGCCGTGCTGCATTTCGGCACCCACGGGGCGCTCGAATTCATGCCCGGCAAGCAGACCGGCCTGTCCGAGGCCTGCTGGCCGGAGCGGATGATCGGGGCCCTGCCCAACGTCTATCTCTACGCCGCCAACAACCCGTCCGAGGGGACGCTGGCCAAGCGCCGCTCGGCGGCGACGCTGGTGAGCTACCTGACCCCGAGCCTGGCCACCGCCGGCCTCTATCGCGGGCTCCTCGACCTGAAGAGCTCCATGGAGCGCTGGCGCGGGCTCGACCTCGAGGCAGCCGTCGAGCGCGAGGGCCTCGCCCGGCTGATCCAGGAGCAGGGCGCGGCCGTCGATCTCGTAGCGGCAGAGCCGGCCTGGACCGGCGATCTGGGCGCCCGGGTCGCGGATCTCTGGTCCGCCGTGCAGGAGCTGGAGCAGACCCTGATCCCGCACGGCCTGCACGTGGTCGGGCAAGGCGTACCGGCGGAGGAGCGGGGCGACCTGCTGCTCGCCCTCGCCGAGGCCTCGCATGGGCTGCGGCCGGACCCGGCCGGCATCGCCGCGCTGGTCGCGGGCGAGGGCGTCGAGGCGGCCTTCGCGGCCTCCGGGCTGCCCGGCGACCCCGAGACCCGCGCGGCCTTCGCGGCGCTGGCTGAGACCGACCGCCTCCTCGCGCAGGACCACGAACTTCCGGCGCTAATCCGGGCGCTCGACGGCCGCTTCATCCCACCCGTGGCCGGCGGCGACCTGCTGCGCAACCCCGCAATCCTGCCGACCGGGCGCAACATCCACGGTTTCGATCCCTACCGCCTGCCCTCCGCCTACGCGGTGGCGGACGGCGCCCGGCAGGTGGCCCGCATCCTCGAACGCTTCGCGGCGGACGGGAAACCCTGCCCGGAGAGCGTCGCCCTGGTCCTGTGGGGCACCGACAACCTCAAGAGCGAGGGTGGCCCGATCGCCCAGGCCCTCGCGCTGATCGGCGCCGCCCCGCGCTTCGACGGCTACGGCCGGCTCAGCGGCGCCGAGTTGATCCCGCTAGAAACCCTCGGTCGCCCGCGAATCGACGCCGTGGTCACCCTCTCGGGCATTTTTCGCGATCTGCTGCCGCTCCAGACGAAGCTTCTTGCGGAGGCATCCTTCCTCGCGGCGAGCGCGGATGAGCCCCTCGAGAAAAACTTCGTCCGGAAGCACGCCCTGGCGATCCAGGCCGAGCAGGGCTGCGACCTGGAGACGGCGGCCCTGCGTGTCTTCTCCAACGCCGAGGGCGCCTACGGGGCCAACGTCAACCACCTGGTCGATTCGGGCAGCTGGGACGACGACGCCGAGCTGTGCGAGACCTTCTCGCGCCGCAAGAGCTTCGCCTATGGCCGCTCGGGCAAGCCGGCGCCGCAGCGGGCCCTGATGCAGGCGGTGCTGGCCTCCGTCGACATGGCCTACCAGAACCTCGATTCGGTCGAGGTCGGCGTCACCTCGGTCGACCATTACTTCGACGGGCTCGGCGGCATGGGCCGGGCGGTGGCGAAGGCCCGCGGCGAAGCGGTGCCGATCTACATCAGCGACCAGACCCGCGGGGAGGGGCGCGTCCGCTCCCTGGAGGAGCAGGTGGCGCTGGAGACGCGCACCCGCATGCTCAACCCGAAATGGTACGAGGGCCTGCTCGGCCACGGCTACGAGGGCGTGCGCCAGATCGAGACCCACCTGACCAACACGGTCGGCTGGTCGGCCACCGCCAACGCGGTCCAGCCCTGGATCTACGAGCGGATCACCGAGACCTACGTGCTCGACCCCGCCATGCGCGAACGCATGGCGGCCCTCAACCCCACCGCCTCCGCCAAGGTCGCCCAACGGCTGATCGAGGCACACAAGCGCGGCTTCTGGACTCCCGACGCGGCGACGCGTGACGCCCTCGACCGGGCCGAAGAGGAGCTGGAAGACCGTCTCGAAGGCGTCACCATAGGAGTCGCCGCATGAACATCGCCATTCGCAATCCGGTCATCGCCCGGAAGGAAGAAGGCAGCCTCCAGGTCGCCCTCGATCCGGACCTGAAGATCGAGACCGCCAAGGTCTTCGCGGTCTACGGCAAGGGCGGCATCGGCAAGTCGACCACCTCGTCGAACCTGTCGGTGGCGTTCTCCAAGCTCGGCAAGCGGGTGCTGCAGATCGGCTGCGACCCCAAGCACGATTCGACCTTCACCCTGACCAAGCGCCTCGCCCCGACCGTGATCGACGCCCTGGAGGCGGTGAACTTCCATTCGGAGGAGCTGCGCGTCGAGGATTTCGTGGTCGAGGGCTATAACGGCGTGATGTGCGTCGAGGCCGGCGGGCCGCCCGCCGGCACCGGCTGCGGCGGCTACGTGGTCGGCCAGACCGTGAAGCTCCTCAAGGAGCACCACCTCCTGGAGGATACCGACGTCGTGGTGTTCGACGTCCTGGGCGACGTCGTCTGCGGCGGCTTCGCCTCGCCGCTCCAGCACGCCGATCGGGCGCTGATCGTCACCGCCAACGACTTCGACTCGATCTTCGCGATGAACCGGATCGTGGCGGCGATCCACGCCAAATCGAAGAACTACCCGGTGCGGCTCGGCGGCGTCATCGCCAACCGCTCGGCCAAGACCGACGAGATCGACCGGTTCAACGACGCGGTCGGCCTGAAGCGCCTCGCCCACTTCCCCGATCTCGACGTGGTCCGCCGCTCGCGGCTCAAGAAATCGACCCTGTTCGAGATGGATTCCTCCCCGGAACTCGATGCCGTGACCGCCGAGTACATGCGGCTCGCCGAGACGCTCTGGGCCGGGGGCGAGCCCTGCGAGGCGATCCCCATGAAGGACCGCGACCTGTTCGAGTTCCTCGGGTTCGATTGAGGTTGGGATCCGACCGATGGCCAGCGCCAGCTACGAATCCCGCCGGGGTGAACTGACCACCTACTTCGACCGCACCGCGGTCGAGGCGTGGTCGCGCCTGACCTCCGACGCGCCGGTGAGCCGGATCCGCGCCACGGTGCGGGCCGGGCGGGACGCCATGCGGGCGACGCTGCTCTCGTGGCTCCCGACCGACATGACCGGAATGCGCCTGTTGGACGCCGGCTGCGGCACCGGGGCGCTGAGCGTCGAGGCGGCGCGGCGCGGGGCCGAGGTGGTGGCCATCGACGTCTCGCCGACCCTGGTCGACCTCGCCCGGGAGCGCCTGCCGGCGATCCCGGGCCCCGGCGGCATCGACTTCCGCGTCGGCGACATGCTCGACCCGGGCCTCGGCCGCTTCGACCACGTCGTGGCGATGGATTCACTGATCCATTACCGCGCCGCCGACATCGCCCGGGCGCTGGCGGTGCTCGGCGCGCGCACGGACGGCTCGGTGCTGTTCACCGTGGCGCCGCGCACCGCCCTGCTGACCGTGATGCACGCCGCCGGAAAATTCTTCCCCCGCGGCGACCGCTCGCCCGCGATCGTGCCGGTGACCGAGGGCGGATTGCGGCGGCGGATGTCGTCCGAACGGGCGCTCGACGGCTTCGCCTGGGCGGGGAGTCACCGGATCAACAGCGGCTTCTACCTGTCGAACGCGATCGCGCTGACGCGCTCTTCCCCTCCCCCCTCTGCGGGGGAGGGGACCCTGCGCAGCAGGGGGGGAGAGGGGCAGCGCGACGTTGCGGGTTTCGCCTCCGAGCGTGATCTTTTCGGCACCGTCGCTCCCCTCTCCCGACCCCTGCTGACGCAGGGGCCACCCTCCCCCGCAGGGGGGGGAGGGGGTGCGGCGGCGACCGGGGTGCGATCATGACCGCCGCCTCGAAAAAGCTCACCCGTGCCCTGATGCGCCTCGGCCCGGCGATCCTGCCCTTCGCGGATGCCGCCACGGTCGAGCTGCCGCTGGGGCGCCTGCTCCGGCTCGCCCTGTTCCAGGTCACCGTCGGCATGGCGGCGGTGCTGCTGATCGGAACGCTCAACCGGGTGATGATCGTCGAGCTCGGCGTGCCGGCCTGGATCGTCGCCATGATGCTGGCGCTGCCGCTGATCTTCGCCCCGTTGCGGGCGCTCGTCGGCTTCCGGTCGGACACGCACCGCTCGGTGCTGGGCTGGCGGCGGGTGCCCTACATCTGGTTCGGCACGCTGCTCCAGTTCGGCGGGCTGGCGATCATGCCCTTCGCCCTGCTCATCCTGTCGGGCGACACCACCGGGCCGCTCTGGGTCGGGGACGTGGCGGCGGCTCTGGCCTTCCTGCTGGTCGGCGCCGGGCTGCACACCACCCAGACCGTGGGCCTCGCGCTCGCCACCGACCTCGCCCCGGCGCATGCACGGCCGAAGGTGGTGGCTCTGCTCTGCGCGGCGCTCCTGTTCGGCATGATGGCGAGCGCCGTGCTGTTCGGTCTGTTCCTCGCCCACTTCTCGCCGGTGCGGCTGATCCAGGTGATCCAGGGCGCGGCCCTGGTCACCATCATCCTCAACGGGATCGCCCTGTGGAAGCAGGAGCCCCGCGATCCCCACCGCACCCGGGAGGCGCCGCAGCGCGACTTCCGCGCCTCCTGGCAGGCCTATGCCGGGCAGGGCACCGCCCGGCGGCGCCTCGTGGCGATCGGGCTCGGCACGGCAGGCTTCTCCATGCAGGACATCCTGCTGGAGCCCTATGGCGGCCAGATCCTGCATCTGTCGGTGGGCGCCACCACGGCGCTGACCGCGCTGCTCGCCGCCGGCGGCGGCCTCGGTCTGCTGGTCGCGGCCCGCTGGCTCGGGCGCGGCGGCGATCCGTTCCGGGTCTCGGCGGTGGGCGTCGGGATCGGCATCCTGGCCTTCTCGGCGGTGGTCTTCGCCGCGCCGCTGGCCTCGGCCGACCTGTTCGCGGCCGGCGTCAGCCTGATCGGGCTCGGGGGCGGCCTGTTCGCCCACGGCACGCTCACCGCCTCGATGAACCGCGCCGGCCCAGAGGATACCGGGCTCGCGCTCGGCGCCTGGGGCGCCGTCCAGGCGACCGCCGCCGGGCTCTCGATCGCGGCGAGCGGCCTCGTGCGCGACGTCGGTGGCGCCATCGCCCAGTCGGGGGTGCTCGGCGAGGGCATGAACGAGCCGGCCATCGGCTACCTGATCGTCTACCACATCGAGATCGCCCTGCTGTTCGCCGCGCTCCTCGCGCTCGGGCCGCTGGTGCGTGAGGACGCGCGTGCAGAGGTTCGAGACCGCATCGCCGGCGAGCTTGCCGGCCGAGCGGCCTGAGAGACGGGGAGGTCAGCCATGCCAACCGGCGCACTTACGGGTTACGTCGACGTCGCCCAGGTCGTGCTCTACGCCTTTTTCCTGTTCTTCGCGGGGCTGGTCTTCTGGTTGCGCCGCGAGGACCGCCGGGAGGGTTACCCGCTGGAGAACGAGGCGGTCGGGCTGCGCAAGACCACGGACCCGTTCCTGATCCCGCGCTCCAAGGCCTTCCACCTGCCGGGCGGGGAGACCACCTACGCGCCCCAGGCGGTGCATGGCCGCGACGACATCGAGACCGGCATCCCCGCCCGCAAGGTCGAGCCCTGGCCGGGCGCCCCCTACGAGCGGACGGAGTCCTCCCTCCAGGCGGGCGTCGGCCCCGGTTCCTGGGTGCTGCGGCACGATGTGCATGACAGGACCTGGGACAACGAGATCCGGATCGTACCCCTGCGGGTGGCGACGAACTTCGTCGTGCACGAGGACGGCCCGAACCCGATCGGCATGACCGTGTTCGGCACTGACAACGGCGTGGCGGGCGTCGTCAGCGACGTCTGGGTGGACCGCGGCGAATCGCTGATCCGCTACTACGAGGTGGAACTCACGACCGGCGGCCGCCGGCTGATGCCGACCACCTTCTGCCGGGCGGGCGGCTTCACCAAGACGGTGAAGACCGAGGCGCTGCTGGCCAGCCAGTTCGCCGACATCCCCGCGACCCGCGATCCCGACAGCGTCACCTTCCTGGAGGAGGAGCGGATCGTCTCGTATTTCGGCGCCGGCACGCTCTACGCCACCCCGGCCCGCGCGGAGCCCCTGATATGAGCGGCGATTTCCTCCCCGAGGGCACCCTGCGGGGGCTGCCCGGCCCGCTCCCGGCGGGCGAGCGCATCCTGTGGCAGGGGGCGCCCACCACCACAGGTCTGCTGGTGCGGGTGTTCCACGCCCGCCTGGTCATCGCGTGGTTCACCGCCTGCGCCCTGGCCTTCGGCCTCGCCGCCGGCTCGCCCGGGGCCGCGCTGAGGGTGCTGGGACCGACCCTCCTGACCGGCGGCGGCGCCGTCGTGCTGCTCTGGGTGCTCGCGTGGCTCACCCACCGGGCGACGCTCTACACGGTGACCAACCGCCGCATCGTGCTGCAGACCGGCATCGCCCTGCCGGTGACCCACAACCTGCCCTTCGCCCAGGTCGACGGCGCGGCCCTGCGCGCCTTCACGGATGGCAGCGGCGATCTGCCTCTACGGTTGCGGCCGGGTACGCGTATAGCCTACCTTCAGCTCTGGCCGCATGCCCGGCCCTGGCATCTCACCCGAACGGAGCCCATGCTGCGCTCCGTCCCGGGTGCGGAGGCTGTGGCGGCGTTGCTGGCGCGGGCGCTCGAAGCCCATGCCGACGGCACCGCGCCTCCGGTTCGGGTCGCCCGTATGGGCCGAGTGGACGAGAATCCCGGCCGCCTCGTCGCGGCCGAGTAGGGAGGGGGCGATGGGCGAGCAGGCGAAGAACGCCAGCCGAGCCACGGCACGGGCCGTCACCGGACGCCCCGTGGCGGGTCCGGCGCCGGCCCTGCTGATGATCGGTGCCGGGGCGCTGATGGGCTTCAGCATGCTCGCGGTCCTGATCGGCCGGAGCGAGGGGGTCGGCCTCGTCGCCCTGCCGCCCGCCAAGCCGGTGGCGCGGCTCGAGTTCCGCGCCGAGGATCAGGTCGATGGCTCCATCGCCCTGCGCAACGTCGCCGACCGGCAGATCGTCGCCTGGATCCGCCCGGGCGAGGACGGCTTTTTGCGCGGGACGCTGCGCGGCCTCGCCCAGGCCCGCCAGCGCGGCGGCCTCGGCCCGGACCAGCCCTTCAGCCTGACCCGCTACGATGACGGCCGCCTGTCGCTGGCCGACGAGGCCACCGGCCGCCAAGTTCCGCTGGAGGCCTTCGGGCCGACCAATGCCGGGGCCTTCGCGCGGCTGCTGCCCGGGCAGGCCGGCCCCGTCACGGAGCTGCGCTGATGGCCCTGTTCGGCAGCCGCACCGTCACCGTGCCCTGCACCGTGGAGATCGAGCAGACGCCCGAGAGCCTGCACGCCCACGTCACCCTGGATGCCGGATTCGAGATCGAGCCCGGCGACGAAGTCCAGGTCCACGACGCGCCGACCGCGGTGCCCTACGGCGAACGGCTGACCGTGCGCCGCACCGCCACCGTCACCCGGGCCGGCCCGCTGGAGCGGGCCTGGACCAAGCTCATCGCCCATCTCGAACTGACCGAACTCTACGAGGTCAGCTTTTCCGAGCGGAGGAAGCTGTGAACGCACCCGTCGCACCGCTCTCAGGCCAGCCCGTCCCGAAGGCCCCGGTCAACGAATCGACCAAAGCCGCGCAGGAGACGACGTTCCTCAGCCCGCGCTTCTACACCACGGATTTCGTCGAGCTCGACCGGACGAACGTCGAGCCGGTGCGGCGCGACTGGGATCTGCTCATCGCCGAGCTGCGCGCCGACCCGAACAAGCGCCACTTCACCCGCAACGCCGAGTTCGACTGCGACCTGTCGCAGATGGAGCCCGAGCTGCGGAAGGAGTTTCTGGATTTCCTGGTGTCTTCGATCACCGCGGAATTTTCGGGCTGCGTGCTCTATGCCGAGATGAGAAAACGCGCCAAGAACAAAGACATCAAAGAATTGTTCGGCTTCATGAGCCGGGACGAGGCGCGCCACGCCGGCTTCATCAACGACACGCTCAAGGATTTCGGCATCGGCGTGGACCTGGGATTCCTGACCAAGTCCAAAAAATACACGTTCTTCCGGCCGAAATTCATCTTCTACGCGACCTACCTCTCGGAGAAGATCGGCTACGCCCGCTACATCACCATCTTCCGCGAGCTGGAGCGGCATCCGGAGCGGCGCATCCACCCGATCTTCAAGTGGTTCGAGCTGTGGTGCAATGACGAGTTCCGCCACGGCGAGGCCTTCGCCCTGCTGATGCGGGCGAACCCGAAGCTCACGAGCGGCGTGAACCGCTACTGGATCCGGTTCTTCCTGCTCGCGGTCTTCGCCACGATGTACGTGCGCGACCATCACCGCCCGGCCTTCCACAAGGCACTGGGGGTCGATCCCAGCGACTACGATTTCAAGGTGTTCCGGATCACCTCGGAGATCTCGAAGCAGACGTTCCCGCTGGAACTCGACCTCGACAACCCGAAGTTCAAGGCGGGGCTCGACCGGCTGCTCGCCTGCTCCCGGGCGATCGCCGAGGCGAAGGCCCGGGGCGGTCCCGTGGGCAAGGTCCTGCACGGCATCCAGATCCTCCGGGCGGCCGGAACCTTCGTCCGGCTCTATCTGCTGCCGGTCAAGGCCAACGCCCTGCCGGCCGACATCCGCCTCCAGCCGGTCTGGTAAGATGGCGACCTTCGCAACCCCGATGCTCTACGCGGTGCTGCTCTGGTGGTTCTCCACCGGGCTGATCCTGCTGCTCGATCACGCCCCGCGGCGGACGCATCCGTGGAGCATGGCCGGGGCGACCCTGCTGCTCGCCGCCGCCCTGGTGGCGATCCGCGCCAGCGCGGGGGACACGAGCGGGACGGGGGCCTACACGGCCTTCACGGCGGCCCTGGTCGTCTGGGGCTGGCAGGAGATGAGCTACTACATGGGCTTCCTGTCGGGGCCGCGACCCGCCGCCTGCGCGCCGGGTCTGCGGGGGTTCGACCGGTTCCTGGCGGCGCTGGCCACCAGCCTGTGGCACGAATTCGCCATCGTGATCGGGGGCGTGGCGATCCTGGCGCTGGTCTGGGGCAGCCCCAACCGCTTCGCCCTGTGGACCTACGGCGCCCTGGTGGTGATGAACCTCTCGGCGCGGCTCAACCTGTTCCTGGGCGTGCGCAACCTCCACGCCGAGTTCCTGCCGGACCATCTCGGCTACCTGGCCTGCTATCTGTCCCGGAAGCCGATGAACCTGCTGTTCCCGGTCTCGGTCAGCCTCGGGACCCTCGCGGCGGCGCTGCTGGGCCGCGCGGCCCTGGGCGCCGACCTGCTGGAGCACGAATTGATCGGCTTCACGGTCCTGGCGACGCTGACGGCGCTCGCCACCCTGGAGCACTGGTTCCTGATGCTGCCGCTGCCCTCGGCGGAGCTGTGGCGCTGGAGCCTGCCGGCCCGGGCGTCCGGGGAAGCGGCGAGACCGCCGGATCACGTTTAAGTCGAGGGATCGCAGCCGGGCGACGCATGTCCGCCAATCTGGAATTGGTCTCGTGCGAAATCCGGTGTCACAGGCGGGATCAACCCGCAGGGTTTATTCGGGGAGAGGCGACATGGATTACGAGACCTTCTTCGAAGGCGAGATCGCCGGTCTCCACCGGGAGGGGCGCTACCGGGTCTTCACCGACCTCGAGCGCCACGCCGGCAACTTTCCCCACGCCACCCACCACCATGGCGGCGGCACGCGGCCCGTGACGGTCTGGTGCTCCAACGACTATCTCGGCATGGGCCAGCACCCGGCCGTCACCGGGGCGATGCACGCGGCGATCGACCGCTGCGGCGCCGGCGCCGGCGGGACCCGCAACATCTCCGGGACCAACCACTACCACGTGCTCCTGGAGCAGGAGCTCGCCGACCTCCACGGCAAGGAGGCGGCGCTCCTGTTCACCTCCGGCTACGTGTCGAACTGGGCGGCGCTCGGGACCCTGGCCTCGCGCCTGCCGAACTGCGCGGTCTTCTCCGATTCCGAGAACCACGCCTCGATGATCGAGGGCATCCGCTTCTCCCGGGCCGAGCGCCACATCTTCCGCCACAACGACCCGGAGGACCTGAACCGGAAGCTCGGGCTCATCGACCCAGCCCGGCCGAAACTGGTGGCCTTCGAGTCGGTCTACTCGATGGACGGCGACATCGCCCCCATCGCCGAGATCTGCGACGTGGCCGAGGCACACGGGGCGCTGACCTACCTGGACGAAGTCCACGCGGTCGGCCTGTACGGGGCCCGCGGCGGCGGGATCTCGGAACGCGACGGCGTCGCTTATCGGCTCGACGTGATCGAGGGCACCCTGGGCAAGGCCTTCGCGGTCCATGGCGGCTACATCACGGCCTCGGAAAAGCTCTGCGATTTCGTGCGCAGCTTCGCCTCGGGCTTTATCTTCACGACATCCCTGCCGCCCGCGGTGGCGGCGGGCGCGGCGGCCTCGATCCGCCACTTGAAGGCGAGCGGCGCCGAGCGCGCCCGGCATCAGGAGCGCGTGGCGAAGGTCCGGCAGGCGCTCGAGGCCGCCGACATCCCGACCATGCCCAACGACAGCCACATCGTGCCGGTGATGGTCTGCGATCCCGTGCTCTGCAAGGGGATCTCCGACACCCTGCTGGACGAGTTCGGCATCTACGTGCAGCCGATCAACTACCCCACCGTCGCCCGGGGTACCGAGCGCCTGCGGATCACCCCGTCGCCGCTGCACACGGATGCCGATATCGGGCACCTCGTCGAGGCGCTCGCCACGATCTGGGGGCGGATCGGGCTGCGGCAGAAGGCGGCGGAGTAGGGCGCTCTTCCCTCCCCCTTGCGGGGAGGGGTAGGGGTGGGGGTGGTGCAGATGGCACCGCTTCGACCTATCCTGCGCCACCCCCACCTCCGGCTCCTCCCCGCAAGGGGGAGGAGAGGGGGCACAGTGCGAGTTCTGCGTGCCCACCTTCCCCTTCTCGGCCATCGTCGCTCAGGACGAGATGCGCCAGGCGCTGCTGATCGCCGCGGTCGACCCGGCGGTCGGCGGCGTGCTGGTCTTCGGCGACCGCGGCACCGGCAAGTCCACGGCGATCCGGGCGCTCGCCGCCCTGCTGCCGCCGATGCGGGCGGTGGTCGGCTGCCCGTACAATTGCGATCCCGACAGCCCAGCGGAGAGCTGCCCCCACTGCGCGAGCCTGCCGGGCGCGCGGAAAAAGTCCGAAAAGAAACCGGTGCCGGTGGTGGACCTGCCGCTGGGGGCTACCGAGGACCGGGTGGTCGGCACCCTCGACCTGGAGCGGGCGCTCGGCGCCGGGGTGAAGGCGTTCGAGCCCGGGCTGCTCGCCCGGGCCAACCGCGGTTTTTTGTATATTGACGAAGTGAATCTCCTGGAGGACCACCTCGTGGACCTGCTGCTCGACGTGGCGGCCTCCGGCGTCAACACCGTCGAGCGCGAGGGACTATCGCTGCGCCACCCCGCGCGGTTCGTGCTGGTGGGCTCCGGCAACCCGGAGGAGGGGGAGTTGCGCCCGCAGCTCCTCGACCGGTTCGGCCTGGCCTGCGAGGTCGCGACCCCGAAGGACATCGCCACCCGGATCGCCGTTGTGCGTGCCCGGGACGCCTACGAGCGCGACCCCGAGGGCTTCTGCGCCGCACGATCCGGCGACGAGCGGAAAATCCAAAAACAGATCCTGCTGGCGCGGGAGCGGCTGCCGTCCCTGAGCGTCCCGGATGCCGCCCTGGAGCGCGCGGCGCGGCTCTGCCTGGCGCTCGGCACCGATGGGTTGCGCGGCGAGCTGACCCTGATGCGCACCGCCCGGGCGCTCGCCGCCCTCGACGGCGCCGAGACGGTCACCGACGACCACCTCCGCCGCATCGCCCCGGCCGCCCTGCGCCACCGCCTGCGCCGCAATCCGCTCGACGAGTCCGGCTCCACCGCCCGGGTGGAGCGGGCGCTGGCGGAGGTGTTTGCGTGAGGCACGCGCCGCCTCTGGCTCCCCCCTCTGCGGGGGAGGGTGGTCCTCGCGTCAGCGAGGGTCGGGAGAGGGGAGCAGCGGTGCAGAAGAGGGCTGCGGCCTCCTTGAAGGCCGCGCCACCTTCGGATGCCGGGTTCCCCTCTCCCGACCCCCTTCGGGGGTTACCCTCCCCTACAGAGGGGGGAGGGAGCGCGCCGGGCGTTTGGACCGACGCTCATTGTGCCGCCTTGCTGCTCGCCGCCGATCCGGCCGCCTTCGGCGGTGCGGTCGTCCGAGCGCCGCCCGGTCCGGTCCGCGAGCGCTGGCTCGAAACCCTGCGCGCCGCGCTCGCGCCCGGGACACCCTGGCGGCGCCTGCCGCCCGCGATCGGCGATGACAGCCTGCTCGGCGGCCTCGACCTCGCCGCGACCCTGGCGGCCGGCCGCGCGATCACCCGGGCCGGCCTGCTGGCGCAGGCCGATGGTGGGATCGTCGTCGTGCCCATGGCCGAGCGCCTGCCGCCCGGCACCGCCTCCCGGCTCGCCGCCGCCCTCGACACCGGCACCGCGTCGGACCGGCCGGCGCGGTTCGGCCTGATCCTCCTCGACGAGGGCGAGGCGGACGAGACCGTCGCCGAGGCCCTGGCCGACCGTCTCGCCTTCCGGATCGACCTCGGCGGCGTCGGGATCGGCGATTGCGACGCCGCCCCCGCCGACGCCGAGCCCGACGCGGCCGCGGAGCCCGACCCGCTCGGCACCCTGTGCCGGCTGGCGGAGGCGCTCGGTGTCGACTCCCTGCGCGGGCCGATCCTGGCAGCCCGCGTGGCGCGATGGCTCGCGGCGGATCGCCCGGTCGGCACGGCGGAGATCACCGCGGCGGCCCGCCTGGTCCTGGCCCCGCGCGCCACGCGCCTGCCCATGCCCGAGGAGCCGCGGACGGAGGAGGCGGAGGCGCCGCCCCCGCCCCCCGCGGAGGACCGGGACGCGCCGGACGCGGCCGAGCCGGCCGAGGCCGAACCGGCCGACGCGCGCGTGCTCGAGGCGGTGCGCGCTGCGATCCCGGCGGGGCTGCTCGATCAGCTGATGGCGGGGGGCGCGCGTCTCTCGGCCGCGAAGGCCGGGCGGGCGGGTCAATTCGCGGCGGCGCGTACGGGCCGCCCGATCGGCAGCCGCCGGGGCGACCCGCGGCGCGGGCGCCTCGATCTGCTCGCGACCCTGCGGGCGGCTGCACCCTGGCAGGCCCTGCGGCGCGGGGGGGAGGAGACGCGCCGCCTCGTGGTGCGGCGGGACGACCTGCGGATCCGGATCCTGCGGCAGCGGACCGAGACCACGACGGTGTTCTGCGTCGACGCCTCCGGCTCGGCCGCCCTGGAGCGGCTGGCCGAGGCCAAGGGTGCGGTCGAGCTTCTGCTGGCCGAGGCCTATGTCCGGCGCGACCGGGTGGCTTTGGTGGCCTTCCGCGGGACCGGCGCGGAGCTGGTCCTGCCGCCGACCCGCTCCCTGACCCGGGCGAAGCGCGGGCTCTCGGGGCTGCCGGGCGGGGGCGGGACGCCGCTCGCGGCGGGGATCGATGCGGCGCTCGGCGTGGCACTGGGGGTGCGCCGGAGCGGCAGCCGGCCGGTGATCGTGCTGCTGACGGACGGGCGCGCCAACGTCGCGCGGTCGGGGGAGGGCGGACGGGCCCGCGCCGGGGCCGAGGCCCTGCAGGCGGCCCGCGCGCTCCGTGCGGCCGGGCTGCCGGCCCTGGTGATCGATACCGGCGCCCGTGGCGAAGGCGCGCGCGCGGTCGCCGAAGCCATGGCCGCCCGCTACCTGATCCTGCCGCGCGCCGATGCCGGGCGGCTCAGCGCGGCCGTGCGGGCCGCGCTCTGAGCATCGCGATGGCCCGGTTCAACGAACGCCGTCGAACTCTGATCAGAGATGGATGCCGGCGCCGATATCGGCCACGCGCTGGTTGTGGGACATCCAGGCGTTCAGCATCTCGCGGAACAGGCCGCGGAACGTCCAGCGGCCCGGGGTCGAGGCGGCGAAGTGCTCGGTGGAGGAGGTGAAGACGATCATGGCCGGTTCCATTGGTGCGCGCTGTGCAGGGTCAGCTCTCGCATCCGTGATGCCGTTTTTGCTGCGACGCAGCAATCCGGTTTCCGGCAGCGGTGGCATGCGGTTTCTGCATGCTTTTATAGTATGTTACGAAATACTTCCAACCCAGCACGATAGCGCAGGACTCCGATCCTTGGCCGGCTTTGGTGCGATGCAGGATGGCGGCCGGTGCTGAATCTCCGCGATGCGGACCGTCCGGACTGGGCGGTGGATGGCCGGGACTGGCCGCACCGGGCGGCGAGCCGCTTCGTCGAGGCGGCGGGCCTGCGCTGGCACGTTCAGGAATTCGGCCGACCCGAGGCGCCGGCCCTGCTGCTGCTGCACGGAACCGGGGCGGCGACCCATTCCTGGCGCGGGCTCGCGCCGCTCCTGGCCGAGGATTTCTTCGTGACCGCCCCGGACCTGCCGGGCCACGGGTTCACCGATCCGCTGCCGGATGCCGACCTGTCGCTGCCCGGCATGGCCCGGGCGGTGGCGGGTCTCGTGGCGGCGCTCGGGCGACCGCCGGTTGTGGCGGCGGGCCACTCGGCCGGTGCGGCGGTGCTGGCGCGGATGTGCCTCGACGGCGCCATCGCGCCCCGGCTGCTGGCCGCGTTCAACGGCGCCCTGGCGCCGCTGCCCGGGGCGGCCAGCCTGCTGTTCCCCAGCATGGCGCGGCTCCTGTTCCTCAACCCGTTCACCCCGAAGATCTTCGCCTGGACGGCGGACCGGTCGGCGGCCAAGCGGCTGATCGAGGGGACCGGCTCGCGCCTCGACCCGCAGGGCGTCGAGCTGTACCGGCGGCTCTTCGCCCGGGCCGGCCATGTCCGGGGGGCATTGGGCATGATGGCGAACTGGGACCTCGCGGGCCTGCACCGGGCGCTGCCGGGGCTCGCGACCCGCACCCTGCTGATCGTCGGCGGCGACGACCGGGCGATCCTGCCGGACACCGCCTTCGCGGTGAGCGACCGCCTGCCCGACGCCCGCGTGGCGCTGATCCGGGGCCTGGGTCACCTGGCGCACGAGGAGGCACCCGCGCAGGTCGCCGAGGCGCTGCGGGCGGAGGCGAAGGCCATCGGCCTGCTCTGAACGCGGGGACTGGCGCCGGCCTTGCCAGGGTCGTAGAGCCAGCCGCACGGGACAGGACCCGCGGCCAGGCCGGGAAGGAGCAGCCGGAACGATGGCGAGACCCGTGATCGGCGTCATCGGAAACGCGCGCCTGCTCGACAACCGGTTCCCGGCGCAGATCGTCGGCGAGAACAACATGCGGGCGCTGGCCACGGTGGCCGGCGTCCTGCCGCTGATGTTCGCCGCCGCCCCGGCGATCACCGATCTCGGCGACCTCCTCGACACGGTGGATGGCGTCCTGCTGACCGGCGGCCGCGCCAATGTCCACCCGACCCGGTTCGGGGCCGAGCCCTGCGCGGCGCACGAACCCTACGACGAGGCCCGCGATGCCGTGGCGCTGCCGCTGATCGAGGCCTGCGTGGCCCGCGGCGTGCCGCTGTTCGGCATCTGCCGCGGCTTCCAGGAGATGAACGTCGCCTTCGGCGGCAGCCTGCACCCGGAGATCCGCGAGCTTCCCGGCCGGCTCAACCACCGGATGCCGCGCCTGGAGAATGGCGAGATCCACCCGGATCTGGAGTTGATCTTCGCCGACCGCCACGCGGTCCGCCTGACGCCCGGCGGCACCTTCGCGCGGCTGATCGGGCGGGAGACCATCCGGGTGAATTCCCTGCACGGCCAGGGCATCCTGGAGCCGGGGGCGCGGGTGGTGATCGAGGGCGTCGCCGAGGACGAGACCGTGGAGGCGATCCGGATCCGCGACGCGGCGGGGTTCGCCCTTGGGGTGCAGTGGCATGCCGAGCACGATCCGGCGACGAACCCGATCAACCGGGCGTTGTTCGAGGCGTTCGGGGCTGCGGCGGCGGCGCATCGCGGCGCGTGCGCGGCGGGACGGCGCTGACCCGAATCCGTCTCGGGGGATCCCGATCTCGACCCGGCACGCGGCAGCAAAATGCCGCCTCGCAGCAGGATGACCGAGTCTTCCACAACTTGATCTATGTTTATCGCGCGGCGCAGATCTATCGGTGATCTTGTCTCGCCCGGGAAAATCCTTTCCGCCCCGCGGATGGATTCACCGTATCCACGGACGACCTGTCGCAGGCCGGAACGACTGCACGGGTGTCGGGTTGCCGGAGTCCCGCACATGGGCTGCCTTCTCCCGCGGCAGCCTTGCGCAGAACATGAGCACCGACCGCATGCAGTTTCCCCGCGACGACCGAGAGCACCCCCGTGCCGAGGCCTTCCGCGAGTTCATCCGCAACCCGCCCTTTCCCTGCGTCGGCGCCAAGTCGGCGCTGTCGCGCGGCCGGATGACGATCGTGGTAGCCCGGGACATCACCTCCGGTTGGGACGATATGCGGATCTACCCGGCGCTGCTCGCCTTCGTGGCGCGCTACCGCCTGCAGCCGGACCTGTTCCAGAGCTTCGCCGTCGTCTTCGAGGGCCCGGGCGACCTCTCGGAGGAGGGCTTCGAGCGCAACCTCTGGGCGCGCGCGCAATCCCTCACCGACAAGGATGCCTGGCTCGGCCAGCCGCACGATTCCCGGGTGGCGGACGATCCGGATAACTCGCATTTCTCCCTGAGCTTCGGCGGCGAAGCGTTCTTCGTGGTCGGCCTTCACCCCAACGCGAGCCGCCCGGCGCGGTGCTTCTCCTCCCCCGTGCTGGTCTTCAATCTGCACGCGCAATTCGAGCGGCTGCGCGCCGAGGGCCGCTACGAGAAGCTGCGCGCCTCGATCCTGGAGCGCGACGAGGCCCTGGCCGGCAGCCTCAACCCGATGCTGGCGCGCCACGGCGAAACCTCGGAGGCCCGCCAGTATAGCGGCCGCGTGGTCGGGGCTGATTGGCGCTGCCCGATGCAGGGCCGCCCCGCGGCGCCCGAGGCTGCAGCCACGGACGCGTGGCATCCCCCGGCCCTGTCGCTCGACGGCCTCTTCCCGGTGAATGGCGGCTGAAGCGTTGGATCGCGGCAGCGCCGGCGGCGTTGCCGGCAGACGCGTGGCGGGAGCGGAGACATCATGGACTGGGCGGACGTTCAGCAGATCGAGCCGCGCTCCGGCGTCGCCTTCACCCTCGACCGGGGGCAGCGCCTGACGGTGATCGACCCCCGCGGCGAGCAGGTGGCCGACCTCGTCGCCTACAACCGCCACGACACGGGCGAGGTGATCTCCTCCGGGCGGACCCTCGACTATGCCAGCCGGATCTACCTCACCACCGGCGACCCGCTCTATTCCAACCGCTCGAACGTGCTCCTACGCATCGTCGAGGACACGGTCGGGCGCCACGATTTCCTGCTGACCCCGTGCTCGGCCGACACGTTCCGGATCATCTACGGCGACACCGACCCCCATCGCGGCTGCTTCGGCAATCTGGCGGCGGCGCTCGCCCCCTACGGCATCGCGCCGGACGCGATCCCAGTCGCGTTCAACTGCTTCATGAACGTGCCGATCGACGGGGCGACCGGAGCGCTCACCGTCGCGCCGCCCTTGAGTCGGGCCGGAGACAGGATCGTGTTCGTCGCCGAGACCGATCTGATCATCGGCTTGACCGCCTGCTCGGCCCTGCAATCGAACAACGGCAGCTTCAAGCCGATCCATTACCGGGTCGAGGTCTGAAACCGGTCGATAGCCGCGTCCCGCGGGGCGGTCGCCGCGCCGGGATAGGGGCTCAATATTCAAACGCTGCCATGCGCGCGGATCTTCGAAAAGCTTCCGTACGATCTGTGCGATAGGCCAATAGGACGATCTTCAGGCAACAATCGCTGAGGTTGCCCGGCGTTGTTTGCCATTTACTAACCTTATCGGACGACCCTACGATGGTGCAGTGCGTCGTCCCCCGGGATCGGCGTGCGACAGGCGTTCCGGCGGCCCTTGCCGTCCCGTTCGGTGCTCGGATGACCTCCACGCAGACAGACAGCCCCCCCGCCGACCGCGTCGCGCCGCGGCGGAGCCTCGCGACGCTCAAGCTGCGCCACAAGTTGGCGGCGGTGATGGCCCTCATGGTCCTGGCCATGGGCGCCCTGAGCGCCCTGAGCTTTGTCGACACGCGGACATCGGCGCTGGAGGATCGGGCGCTCATGACGCGCCGGCTCACCGATGTGGCGCAGAGCCTGCTCGCCCATTACGAGGGGTTGGCCACCTCGGGCCGGATGCCCCTCGACGCCGCGCAGCAGGCGGCCCTGGCGGCGATCAGCGCCCTGCGATTCGGCAACGACGACTATTTCTTCGTCCTCGCCTCCGACGGACGGCTGATCGCCAACGCCTTCAACGCCAAGAATGTCGGCAAGCAGGTCCTGGATCAGACCGACATCCCCGGCGGCAAGCGCTACTTCGCCGAGATGGTCGAGACCGCCCGGCGCGACGGGTCGGGCTTCGTGGACTACCTGAAGCCGCGGGCGGGCGGGACCGTGCCGGTCGAGAAGGTCGCGAGCGTGCAGATGTTCAAGCCCTGGGGCTGGATCGTCGCCACCGGTCTATATCGCGACGACGTGCAGGAGGCCGTCCGCGGCCGCGCGATCACGATCGCGCTCTGGTCGGCGGGCCTCGCGATCCCGGTGCTGGCGCTGCTCCTGCTCATCGGCAACAGCCTGTCGCGCCCGATCGGCCGGCTGACCGCGGCGATGCGCGGCCTCGCGGACGGGGATCTCGCGGTCGCGGTCGGGGATCAGCAGCGCGGCGACGAGGTCGGCGCGATGGCCCGGGCCGTGCAGGTGTTCAAGGACGCGATGATCGCCAAGCGCGCCGCCGACGCGGCGACCGTGGTGGAGAACGCCGCGAAGATGCGCCGGGCGCAGGTGCTGGACGAGGTCACCGTCCGGTTCGACGCGCAGGTGAGCGCCCTGACGCAGGGGCTGGCCACGGCCGCCGTGGAGATGGAGGCCACCGCCCGGGAGATGACCCGCACCGCCGCGCGCACCACCGAGCAATCCGTGCGCGTGAGCGCGGCCTCCGAGCAGACCTCGAGCAACGTCCAGACGGTGGCGGCCGCCAGCGAGGAGATGTCCGCCTCGATCCAGGAGATCGCCGCCCGCGTCGCCCAATCCTCCACGATGGCCGACCGCGCCAGCACGGATGTGGCCCGCACGAACGCGCTGATGCAGGTCCTGTCCCGGGGGACGGAACAGATCAACGAGGTGATGGGGCTGATCGCCGGGATCGCCGGGCAGACCAACCTTCTGGCCCTCAACGCGACCATCGAGGCCGCCCGGGCCGGGGAGGCCGGCAAGGGCTTCGCCGTGGTGGCGGGCGAGGTGAAGGCGCTGGCCGCGCAGACCGCCAAGGCCACCGAGACCATCGCCGGCCAGATCGCGGCGATCCAGGGGGAGACCCGGCACGCGGTCGAGTCGATGCGGACGATCGGCGGCACGATCGACGCGATGCGCACGGTGGCGCTCGGGGTGGCCGCCGCCATGGAGGAGCAGGGGGCGGCGACCAGCGAGATCGTCCGGAACGTCTCGCAGGCGGCCCAGGGCACGCAGGCGGTGAGCGCAGATATCGACGACGTGCGGAAGGCGGCGGGCGAGACGGGGAGGGCCTCGGGCCAGGTCCTGAGCGCCGCGCAGGAGCTGGCGCGCTACTCCGCGCGGCTCGGGCAGGAGGTGTCGACCTTCCTCGACGCGGTCAAGGCTGCCTGACGGCGTTTCCGCGAACTGACGGGTCGGCACCGCAACCCTGGAGTGGTGGACAGCGTCGACCCGAACGGACACGGTTCGAATCCAGCAACCCGGCCGCGGAGCCGGCCGGTTCGGCACCGCCTCATCCAGGAACCGATCGATGCGCTTCGCCCACGTGGCCCTGTGGACGCAGGACCTCGACGCGGCCGCCGCGTTCTGGAGGGCGTATTTCGGTGCCGAGGTCGGCGCGCCGTACCACAGCCGGCGCCGGCCGGGATTCGTGTCGCGGTTCGTGACGCTCCCCGGGCCGGGCGCGCATATCGAGCTGATGACCGGACCCTGGGTCGAGGACGGGCCGGGTCCGGACCACGTCGGCTGGGCGCACGTGGCCATCTCGCTGGGCTGCATCGCGGCGGTGGACGCGTTGGCCGAACGGTGTGCGGACGGGGGATGCCTCGTGTCGCCACCCCGCCGGACCGGGGACGGCTTCTACGAGGCGATCGTCGCCATGCCGGACGGGACGCCGGTGGAGATCACGGTCTGAGGGCAGCGATCCACAGGCGCGTCCCCCCGCTCCTCAGACGCGGACGGCGTGATGATGGCCCCGCAAGCGGGACGCCTGAGCAGGCGGAGACGCGGCCTCGGCGCCGGCGCGACGCCGCTCACGCGATCCCGTCGATCGCCACCCGCAGATGCTCCGGCCCGCGCAGGGCGGCGCCCGGCCGGTAGGGCGGCGGGTCCTCGATGAGGCGCGGCGCCTTCAGCCGGGCGGCGAGGGCGGTGAGCGCCGCCTCGGCCTCGAACCGGGCGAGCGGCGCGCCGACGCAGTAATGCAGGCTGCCGCCGAAGCCGAGATGGCGGGTGCCAGTGCGGTCCGGATCGAACCGGTCGGGATCCGGGAACACGGCCGCGTCGCGGTTGCCGGAGGCGAGCAGCAGCACGAGGTCGGCGCCCTCGGGGATCGTGACCCCCGCGATGTCGATGGCCGACAGCGTTCGGCGGGTCCGGAACTGCACCGGCGGCTCGTAGCGCATCAGCTCCTCGATCACCCGCGGGGCGCGCAGCGGATCCTGCCGCAGGCGCTCCAGCTCGTCCGGATGCCGCAGCAGGGTGAGCAGGCCGTTGGTGATGAGGTTCACGGTGGTCTCGTGGCCGGCCACCAGCATCAGGATCGAGGTGGCGACCAGATCGTAATCGCCCATCTTCGCGCCCTCGGGGGTGGCGTGGTTGGCCAGGCCCGAGAGCATGTCGTCCCGCGGGTGCTTGCGCTTGTCCTTGATCAGGTCGGCCATGTAGCCGCCGATAGCGTCGAAGGTCCGGCTGTTCTTGGCACGGATCTCGGTATCGGACAGGCTGTCGGGCTCCAGCGCGGTGGCGAGCTGCGTCGCCCATCCGTGGAACTTCGGCTCGTCCTCCCGGGGCACGCCGAACAATTCGCAGATCACCGTAACCGGCAGCGGGTAGGCGAGGTCGTCGACGGCGTCGATCTCCCGGGCGCCGCTTTTCGCGTCGAGCAGGTCGGCCACCAGCCGGTCGGAGCGGGCGCGCATCGCCTGGACGCGCTCCCGGGAGAACTGGTGCATCACCGCCGCGCGCAGGGCATCGTGGTCCGGCGGATCCCGGAAGATGAAGACCCGGTGCCGGTCCATCATCCAGTCCTTGAGCGGCTTGACGATCAGGTCGGTGAGCGGGTTGCCGGTGCGCGGCCGGTCGGCCGGGGGGAGGGTGTCGGAGCTGACCCGCGGGTCCTGGAGCAGGCGCGCGATGGTGTCGTGGGTCGCTGCCACCCAGGTCCCGTCCCCGGTGCCGTCGTCCTGGCGCGAGACGGGAGTCTCCCGTAGCTTCGCGTAGACGGGGTAGGGGTTCGCCCGATTGGCGAAATCCTTGACCTGACCGAGGAGGCTGGCGTCGGGCATGCGGTCTCTCAGGAAAAGCCCGGCTCGAGGATCTTGATCGCCTTCGGTCGGTCGGCCGCAGCGCCGCGGGGCGGGAACGGCGCACCGGCCGCCACCATCTCGGCATGGGCCGGCAGCCACCGGGCCGAATCCACCGACAGGGCCGCGATGCAGCGCCCGGCGCGGCCGTAAAGGGCGATGAATCGGCCCGCGGCGGGGTCGCCCTGGGTGATCGCCACCGCGTCGGCGCCCTCGGTCAAACCGGCGGACTTGACCACGAGGTCCCCTTGCGTCGACCAGAAGGTCGGCAGGGCGCCGTAGGGCTCCCCGGGGGGCGTGCCCGCGAGCAGACGGCCGGCATGGACGGCCTGCGCGGCCGCGTGGCTCCAATGCTCCAGGGCGACGCGCCGCCCCTCGTAGAGCGGGTGGGAGAAGCGCGCCACGTCGCCGGCGGCGGCGATGCGCGGGTCGGTCTGCCCGTCCGTGTCGTGGACGTGCCCGGAGGCGTCGCAATCGACCCCACCGGGATCGGCCGACAGCCCGGACCCGTCGAGCCACTCGGTGTTGCGGACGGCACCCAGCGCGATGACGGCGACATCCGCGTCGATGCGACTGCCGTCGACGAGATGGGCGCGCACCAGGCGTCCCTCCGCATCCTCCAGCCACTCGACCTCGGCGCCGCACCGGATCTCGACGCCGTGACCCGCGTGGATCGCCCCGATAAACGCCCCGACCGTGCTGCCGAGAACGCGGGCGAGCGGCGTCGGGCCGGGCTCGACCAGGGTCACCGGCAGGCCGAGCTTCCGGCACAGGCTGGCGACCTCGCAGCCGATGAAGCCGGCGCCGATCACCAGCACCCGGCGCGGCCCCGCCGCCAGGGCCCGGCGCAGAGCCGCGGCATCGTCGCGGCCGCGGAGGGTGAAGACTCCCGCCAGGCGCCCCTCGTGGGGATTCGGCCACGGGCGGGCGCGGGTGCCGGTGGCGATCAGCAGGCGGTCGTAGGGGAGGTCGCGCCCGTCGGCGAGCAGCACGGCCCGGCGCCCGCGGTCGAGGCCGATTGCGGGGTTGCCGAGATGCCAGTCGGCGTCCAGGCCGTGGATGCCCGGCAGGGTCGTGGCGTCCGCCGGGATCGCGCCGGCGAGGACGTGCTTGGACAGCGGCGGCCGGTCGTAGGGATAATGCGGTTCGGCGCCGATCATCGCCAGCGGACCCGAAAACCCGGCTGCCCGCATCGCCTCGGCGCCGCGTAGGGCCGCGAGGCCGGCGCCGACGATCACCGCCCGCTCGGAGGTGCGTGCCATCAGCCGCGCCGCTCCGGATCTTCGACCCGGATGGCCTGGACCGGGCAAGCGACGCGCGCCCGCTCGATATCATCCCGGTCCTGCGCGGCGGGGGCGGGATCGTAGTAGAGGGCCTCGTGTCCCTCGATGCGGAAATGCCGCGGCGCCGCGTAGCAGCACTGGGCATAGGCCTGGCAGAGGTTGAGATCGACGCTCACCCGCAGGCCGGGTGGGGAGCCGGGTGGCGCATCGGCGGAGGCGGACATGGCGGGGCAACCGCGCGCGGAGCCCGGGGTTCCGCCCCCCGGCGCGACCGCGCGGCCGCAGGCCTTCCGCGCGCGGGCCTGTCCCCGGAGACCACCGGTTACCGATAGAGACAGAGTCTCGCCGATCCCCGCAGAAATGGATCGGCGTGATTTCCCCGGATCGCGGTTCGATCTATTGTCGCGCCGCCCCGCGGGCCTGTCCGGCGCGCCGCGATCCCAGGAGGGCACCATGCCGCACGGTGCGCGAACCAGCCTCGTCGCCCTGTTCCTGCTCGCCGGCCTCGGAGGCGCGTCCGCCGAACCCGCCGCGGGCTCGACCTGGACCGACCCGCCGGCCCACAAGTCGGGCACCGAGACGCCGCCGGCCGCGGATCGGAAGGCCGCGGCGCCGGTTACTGCAGCCCCAACCGCCGCGACCCCGGCTGCCTCGCAGGAGGCCCGATCGGCTCCGGCCGCGCGGAGGGCGGTCGCGGCCCGCCGGGCGCCGGAGCGCAAGGTCGCGCACGCCGCCGTTCCCTCGCCCAAGCGGGTCGCCGCCGCGCCACGCCGCACCCGGATCGCCGCGCCCCAGACCCGGATGGCCCGCGATCCGCGCTTCGTCGCCGTGGCGCCGCCCCCGCCGCCCGCGGAGGGCTACGCCCGCTACCGGTCCTACGGATATGCGCCGGGCTCCGCTTACGGCCCGGGCTACGCGGACGATCGCCTGGAGCGCCTGCGGAGCGCGGAGGCCGCCGGCTACCTCGTGGTGCGCCGCCGGACCGTGCAATTCCCGGACGGCCGGTCGCTGCGCGTCTACCACCCCGACGACGAGGGCGAGCCGTTCTGATCCGACGGCGCGGCGAAGACCTTCCGCAGCGGCGCCCGCAGCACCTTCCCGGCGGGGTTGCGGGGGAGGAGCCCGTCCCAGACCACCACCCGCACCGGCACCTTGAAGGCCGCGAGCCGGGTGGCCGCGAAGGCGCGGATCTCCTCCGGGCCGGCGCTCGCCCCCTCCGCCAGCGCCACGATGGCGCCAGGCTCCTCTCCAAGGGTCGGGTGGGGCACGGGCAGCACCACGGCGTCGACTACGTCCGGGTGTTCGTAGAGGACGTTCTCGACCTCGCAGCAGTAGATGTTCTCGCCGCCGCGGATCAGCATGTCCTTGATCCGGTCGACGATCGTCAGAAAACCCTCGGCGTCGGCGCGGACGAGGTCGCCCGTGCGCAGCCAGCCTTCGGAGAACGTCTCGGCGGTGGCCTTCGGATCGTCCCAGTAGCCGCGGACGACGTTCGGCCCCTGCACGCAGAGCTCGCCGACGCTCCCCGGCGGCAGGTCCCGCCCGAGGGGATCGAGGATCCGCACCGCGCAGACCGGCAGGGGCGGGCCGCAGGAATCGGGGTGCGCCCGATAATCCTCGGCCTGATGGTGGGTGAAGGTCGCCGAGGTCTCGGTCATGCCCCAGCCTGTGCCGGGGACGGCCTGCGGCAGGGCCTCGCCCAGGGTCCGCACGAGGTCGCCGGCCGCGGGGGCGCCGCCATAGGTCACGGCGTCGAGGCTCGGCAGCGTCCGGCCCGCCTCCCGGGCCGCCGTAGCGAGCTGCCACGCGATGGTCGGGACCCCGCCCGCGCTGGTGCAGCCCTCCGCCTCGATCAGGTCGAGGGCCGCGTTCGCGTCCCAGCGATGCATCATCACGAGGCGGTGGCCGCCGTAGAGGGCCGCCCCGAGGCTCGCGTGGCAGCCGGTGACGTGGAACAGCGGGATCACCAGCAGCGCCACCCGCTGCGGCGCGGCCGGGTCGGGCTTGGGCGGCGTCTCGCCCCGGCGCAGGCAGCTGCGCGCCGCCGAGTAGGGATAGGCCATCACCGTGGTGGCGGCCGCCCGGTGGGTGCCGACCGCCCCCTTCGGCTTGCCGGTGGTGCCCGAGGTGTAGAACAGGGTCGCGTCGTCCTCCGGGTCGAGGGCGATGTCGGGCACGGCGACGTCGGGGAGGGCGGCCCAGCCCGCCACCGGGCCGATCACGTCGGTCAACGGCGTCGCCCGGGGGTCGGGCGCCATCCGGGTGGTGTAGACGCGCTCCAGGGCCGGGCATTCGGCCAGGTGCGGGGCGATCCGGGCGAAGCGCTCGCCGTCGGCGATCAGCACCCGCGCCCCGGAATGCCGGAGCCCGTAGGCGAGCTCGGCCCCGGTCCACCACGCGTTGAGCGGCGTGGCGATGGCGCCGGCCAGCAGGGCGGCGTAGTAGCAGACCGGCCATTCGGGCAGGTTGCGCAGGGCGAGGGCGACCCGGTCGCCCTTGCGCACGCCGGCCTCCGCGAGGGCCCGCGCCAGATTGGTCGCGGCGCGGGAAAAGCCCGTGAAGGTCACGCGCTCGTCGCGGTAGACCACGAAGGTCTTCTCCCCATGGCCTTGAGCGATCCGGAACAGGTCGCGGAGCGTCGGCGGGGCCTTCTCCCAGATCCGGGTCGGCACGCCGCGGATGTCAATCGTCGCGATCGCGAAGGGCGCGCCCGGGGCGGTGAGCCGCGCCTCGGCCTCCCGGAAGGGCAGGGCCGGCCAGCCGGCGGGGAGGCGGGGATCGGCGCTCATCGGGCGATCGTCACCCCGCCGTCGATCACCAGCGCCTGACCGGTGACGAACCGGCCCGCCGCCGACGCCAGGAACACCGCCGCGCCCGCGATCTCGTCGGGCTCGCCGATCCGGCGCAGCGGCGCGGCGGAGGTCGTAGACGCCAGCATCTCGGGATCCTCCCACAAGGCCCGGGCGAAGTCGGTGCGGATCAGGCCCGGGCAGAGGCAGTTCACCCGGACGTTGGCCGGGCCGTATTCCACCGCATAGTTGCGGGCGAGCTGGAGGTCGGCGGCCTTCGAGACGTTGTAGGCGCCGATCACGGGCGAACCTTTGAGCGCCCCGATCGAGGAGACGAGGATGATCGCCCCGTCCCGCCGCGCGACCATGCCGGGGGCGACCTTCTGGATCAGCCAGTGGTTCGACAGGACGTTGTTGTCCAGGATCTTGCGGAACTGCGCGTCGGAGATGTCGGCGAGCGGCCCGTAATAGGGGTTGCTGGCGGCATTGCAGACCAGCACGTCGACCGGCCCGAGCCGGTTCCCGGTCTCCTCGACCAGGGCTTCCAGCTCGTCCTTCACTGAGATGCTGGCCGGGATCGCCACCGCCCGGCCAGGCCCGTACGCGGCCTCAATCTCGGCGACCACCGCGTCGCAGGCCTCCCGCTTGCGCGAGGAGATCACCACCCGGGCGCCGTGCTCGGCCATCCGCAGGGCGATCGCCCGCCCGATGCCCCGGGACGAGCCGGTGACGAGGGCGACCTTGCCGGTCAGATCGAACAGGGACATGGCGGGATCTTACGCTGATATGAATGACCGGCGCTCTCCCTCCCCCCTCTGCGGGGGAGGGTGGCCCCCGAAGGGGGTCGGGAGAGGGGAACCCGGCTTCCGAAAGGGGTGGAGCCGGCATGAAGGCCCGTGCTCTTTTCTGAACCGTCGCTCCCCTCTCCCGACCCCTGCTGACGCAGGGGCCACCCTCCCCCGCAGCGGGGGGAGGGGGACGCGCGGGTCCCGCCGGCGTTGCGATCTGCGTGGCCCCCGCCCATCCTCACGCCTCCGCCAGCATCGCCTGCCGCAGGCACGCCATGCCGGCGAGCCAGCGCTCGGGATCCTCGGCCCGGCGGCGGGCGTACTCTGCCACCTGCGGGTGCGGCAGGATCAGGAAGCGCCCGGCCGCCAGCCCGTCGAGGGCGGCCTCGGCCACGGCCTCCGGGGACAGCACGCCGTCGCGGGACGCCGCGCTGGCCGCCCCCAGCATGGCGGTGTCGACCCCCTGCGGGCACAGGGCGGCGACCCGGATCCCGTCCGCCGCATGCGCGATGGCGAGGTGTTCCAGGAAGGCCAGCGCCGCGTGCTTGGTGGCCGAATAGGTGGCGCTGCCGATCTGGCTCAAGAGGCCCGCCGCCGAGACGGTGCCCAGGAACGCACCGCCGCCCCGGGCGCGCCAGAGCGGGACCAGCACTCGGGCCGCGTGGACATGGCCCATGACGTTCACCGACCAGGACCGCGCCCAGCTGTCGAGATCCGCGGAGGTGGCCAGTTCCGGGTCGGGGTCGCGCTCCAGGATGCCGGCATTGGAGCCATAGAGCGCGATCGGGCCGATCTCGGCCTCGATGCGCGTCAGGATTGCAGCGACCGCCGCCGCGTCGCCCACGTCGAGGGCGAAGCCCCGTCCGCCGAGCGCGGCCGCCACGGCCTCCGCCCCGGGCCCGTCCCGGTCGAGGGCAACGACCCGTGCCCCCCTTGCCCCGGCCGCGACGGCGAGCGCCCGGCCGATGCCGCGGGCGGCCCCCGTGACGGCGACGACGCGGCCGGCCAGGTCGCTGCCGAGGTCCACGCTCAGGCCCCCGCCCGCGCGGCGAAGGCCCAGGCCGCGGCGGCGAGCTTGGGCACCCGCGCCGCCATGGCGGAGGCGTGCTCGCTCGCGGCGTTGCCCGCCTTCGCCCGGGCGGCCACCCCCTGGAGGATGCCGACCAGCCGGAACAGGTTGTAGGCGAAGTACCAATCGAGGTCGGGGAGGTTCTCGCGGTCCGCGGCCCGGCAGTAGAGGGCCACCGCCTCGTCGCGGCCGGGGATGCCGAGCGCCGCCAGATCGAGGCCGCCGAGGCCGCTGCGCCCGTCGGCGGGCAACTCCCACTGCATCAGCAGGTAGCTGAAATCGGCGAGCGGATCGCCGAGCGTCGACAGCTCCCAGTCGAGCACCGCGCTGACGCCGCCATCCGCGGAGAAGATCAGGTTGTCGAGGCGGTAGTCGCCGTGGACCACGCAGGCACCCTGCTGCTCCGGCACGGTCCGGGGCAGCCACGCGATCAGCCGCTCGACATTCTCCAGGCGCCCGTCCTCGGCGGCGCGGTACTGGCGGGTCCAGCGGTCGACCTGCCGGGCGAAGTAGTTGCCGGGCCGGCCGTAATCGGACAGCCCCGCCGCCTCCGGGTCGATCGCGTGGAGGCGGGCGAGCGTCGCGATCATCCCGGCATAGTGCCGGTGGCGGGCATGGGGATCGAGGCCCGGGAGCGCCCCGTCCCAATGCACGGTGCCGCCCACCGCCTCCATCACGTAGAAACCCGCGCCGATGATGTTTTCGTCCTCACAGAGGGCGAAGGGGCGCGGCACCGGAAAGCCCTCGCCGTAGAGGGCGCCGATCACCCGGAACTCGCGCTCCACCGCGTGGGCCGAGGGCAGGAGCGGCCCGAACGGTTTTCGCCGCAGCACGTAGGCCTGGGCCGGCGTGTCGAGCCGGTAGGTCGGGTTCGACTGGCCGCCGCGGAACTGCTGCACGGTGAGCGGCCCGGAGAAGCCGCGGACGTGCCCGTCCATCCAGGCGGCGAGCCGCGCCTCGTCGATCCGGTGGCGCGGCTCAACCGGCTTCACGCCGGAGAAGATTTCGGCGTCGCTCATGAACGCTCCGCCTCACGGGCGTTGGTGTAGCGCCCGAATTCGAGCCGGGCGATCGCGCGGTTGTGGACCTCGTCGGGCCCGTCGGCGAGCCGCAGGGTGCGGATATGAGCGTACATCTTGGCCAGCCCGAAATCCTCCGACACGCCGGCCCCGCCATGGGCCTGGATCGCGTCGTCGATCACCTTCAGCGCCACCCGGGGCGCCGCGACCTTGATCATGGCGATCTCGAGCTTGGCGCCCTTGGCGCCGACCGTGTCCATCATGTCGGCGGCCTTCAGGCAGAGCAGCCGGGTCATCTCGATGTCGATCCGCGCCTCCGCGACCCGCTGCTCCCAGACCGACTGCTCGGAGATCCGCTTGCCGAAGGCGACCCGGGAGACGAGGCGGCGCGCCATGGCCTCCAGCGCCACTTCCGCCGCCCCGATCGTGCGCATGCAATGGTGGATGCGGCCCGGACCCAGCCGCCCCTGCGCGATCTCGAAGCCGCGGCCTTCACCCAGGATCAGGTTTTCGGCCGGCACGCGGACATTCTCCAGCACGACCTCGCCGTGGCCCTTGGGGGCGTCCTCGTAGCCGAAGACCGGCAGCAGCCGCTCGACCCGCACGCCCGGCGTGTCCATGGGCACCAGGATCTGCGACTGCTGCCGGTGGCGGGGCGCCTCCGGGTCGGTCTTGCCCATCAGGATCGCGATCCGGCAGCGCGGATCGCCGACGCCGGTCGACCACCACTTGCGGCCATCGATGACGTAGTGATCGCCGTCCCGGCGGATCGACGTCGCGATGTTGGTGGCGTCCGAGGAGGCGACGTCCGGCTCGGTCATCAGGAAGGCGGAGCGGATCTCGCCCGCCATCAGGGGCCTGAGCCAGGCGTCCTTCTGGGCGGGGCTGCCGTAGCGGTGCAGCACCTCCATGTTGCCGGTGTCGGGGGCCGCGCAGTTGAAGCATTCCGACGCGATCCCGACCCGGCCCATCGCCTCGGCGCAGAGCGCGTAGTCGAGGTTGGTCAGGCCGGCACCGCGGTAGTCCTCCGTGTCGTGCTCGGGGGAGGGCGGCAGGAACAGGTTCCACAGGCCCTCGACTTTGGCTCTGTCCTTCAGCCGCTCCATGGTGGGCGAGGGGTCGCGGCTCTGCGCCCGCTCGGCCGCCACCGCGCCCGCGGCCGGCAGGACCGCATCGTCGATGAAGGCGCGAACGCGGGTCAGCCAATGCGTCTGGGATTGGGAGAGGGTGAAGTCCACGGTGTCCGCTCCGCTCACATCGGTTGCTGCGGGCTTCTCTCCTCCCCCTTGCGGGGAGGAGACGGAGGTGGGGGTGGTGCAGGAGGCACCGGTCCGCTGGATCCTGAGCCACCTCCACCCCTGACCCCTCCCCGCAAGCTCGAGCGATCCCGGGCAGGCCCGGGATCGCCAGGGGAGGGGAAGCGCCCCTCACAGATACGCCGACCCCATCTCGCTGGCGAAGCGCTGCGGCGGGCCCTCCCAGACGATCCGGGCCTGCTCCAGCACGTAGACCCGGTCGGCGTGGGGCAGCGCGAAGGTGACGTTCTGCTCGCCGAGCAGCACCGTGATCGGCGTGGTCTGGCGCAGGCGCTCCAGGGCCTTTGACAGCAATTCCAGGATCACCGGGGCGAGGCCGAGCGTCGGCTCGTCGAGGATCAGCAGGCGGGGCCGCATCATCAGCGCCCGGGCGATGGTCAGCATCTGCTGCTCGCCCCCCGACAGGGTGCGGGCGCTCTGGCCCTCGCGGGCCTTGAGGATCGGGAACAGTTCGTAGAGCCACTCGCGCTGCTTGGCGCTCTCGGCCTTCGGGAAATGCTGGCCGCCGAGGTCGAGATTCTCGCGCACGTTGAGGTCGCCGAACAGCTCGCGGGTCTCCGGCACCTGGACGATGCCGGCCCGGGCGATGGCGGCCGGCTTCATCCGGGTCAGATCCCGGCCGTCGAACCGGATCGTGCCGGTATGCGGCACCAGGCCCGAGATCGCGTTGAACAGGGTGGTCTTGCCCGCCCCGTTCAGGCCTACCACCGAGACGAACTCGCCCTCGTGGACGTGGATCGAGGCGGAGCGCAACGCCTGCGCCTTGCCGTAGAGCACGTCGACGCCCGCGACGGTCAGCAGCGAATCCGGCTTGAACGCCGCCTCGGGCCGGGCGGCGGTCTCGATGCTGCCGCCGAGATAGACCCGGCGCACGGTCGGGTCGGCCATCACGGATTCGGCCGAGCCCTCGGCGATGCGCTCGCCGAGATACATGGCGAACACCCGGTCCACGAGGGCCGAGACGCTCTTCACGTTGTGGTCGACGAGGAGCACGGCCTTGCCCTCGTCGCGGAACCCCCGGATCAGCTCCGAGAAGGCCGCGACCTCGCCACCGGTCAGGCCCGCGAAGGGCTCGTCGACCAGCACCACCCGCGGGTCGCGGGCGATCGCCTTGGCGAGCTCCAGCCGGCGCAGATCCGCGAAGGGCAGGGTGCCGGGGCGCCGATCGATAACCGCGCCGAGGCCGACGCGCTCGGCGATCTCTTTGGCACGCCGCGCCACGTGCGGGTCGGCGGCGAGCCGGATCAGGCTGTCGGGCAGGAGCGCGAGGCTGATGTTCTCTAGCACCGTCTGGCGCTGGAGCGGGCGCGCGTGCTGGAACACGAGGCCGATCCCGGAGCGCGCCACCCGGTGGGCCGGCAGCCCGCCGATCTCGGCGCCGTCGAGGCGGATCGAGCCGGCGCTCGGGCGCTCCAGGCCCATGATCAGCTTCATCACGGTGGATTTGCCCGAGCCGTTCGGGCCGATCAGGCCCAGGATCTCGCCGGGCCGCAGGTCGAGATCGATGTCCTTGACGGCGACGAGGCCGCCGAAGCGCTTGGTCAGGCCGCGCACCGTCAGGCACGGCTCGGCCGCCACGGGGACGGGGGCGACGGCCTGCGGCGGCGCGGGCCTCACGGCGACGGTCATCGCGCTCTCCGGAAGGATGCGAGGCCCAGAAGCCCCGACGGCACGAACAGGATCACGAGGAGAGCCACCGCCGAGACCACGAAGGTCGACAGCGCCCCGAGCGGGCGCAGCAATTCACCCGCGGCGATCAGGAACACCGCGCCCAAAGCCGCGCCCACGATGGTGCGCCGGCCGCCGAGCACCGCCGCGATGATCACCTGCACGCCCACCGCCGTGTCGATCAGCGTCCCGACCGAGGCCGTGCCCATGTAGAAGACCACCAGCCCGCCCGCGAGGCCCGAGAAGGCGGCGCTGACCGCGAAGGCCGCGAGCTTGTGCTTGGCGACGTTGAAGCCGAGCGCCCCGGTCACCACCGGGTCCTGCCCGGCGGCCTGGAGGATCAGCCCCGCGGGGGAGCGGGCGATGGCGGTGAGGATCAGCCCGGAGACCGCCATGAAGCCCAGAGCCAGCCAGTAGTTGGTGTCGGCGTCGATCGAGATGACGTCGGGTACGGTGAGCCCGATCTCGCCGCCGGTCAGCCCGGAGAACACCACGATCATGTTCTGCAGGAGCAGCACCGCCACCAGGGTGATCAGCCCGAAATAGGGGCCCCGCACCTTCAGCGCCGGCAGCGCCAAGGCGAGGCCGCCGACCACGGCGAGCGCGGTCCCGGCAGCCAAGCAGTAGGGGATCGGCAGCTCGTAGCGGTTGTTGAGAATGCCGGCGCCGTAGGCCCCGAGCCCGATCAGGAAGGTCGGACCGAAATTCACCTCCCCGGCAAAGCCGAAGAGCAGGTCCCAGGCCATGGCGAACACGCCGAAGTAGTAGGCGATGGTCAGCAGGCCGAGGATGTAGCCGGAGACGTACCACGGGAGGGTGGCGGCCGCCGCGACGGCGAGGATCGCGATCCAGAAGCCGGGGGTGGTGAGGAGCTTCATGGGGTGGCCTCGCGCAGGATAACGATCAGGCTCGTTCGGCGCAGAGGCCTTTCCCAACCATTCCCCTCATCCTGAGGTGCCGCGCCAGCGGCCTCGAAGGAGGCCTCCAGGGATCGCGCGGCTGGCTGGAGGGCTCCTTCGAGGCCCGCTGACGCGGGCGCCTCAGGATGAGGGCGCGGGTCGGGGACCCGTGGCGTAAGAAAAACCATCACCGCCGCCCCAGCAGGCCCTGCGGGCGCAGGTACATCACGGCCACGAGCAACAGCAGCGCCGGGATCACCCGATAGGCCGGCGAGATCAGGTAGGCGGTGGCGGTCTCGAGATAGCCCACCACGTAGGCGGCGATCAGCGAGCCGGTGACCGACCCTAAGCCCCCCAGCACCACGATCGAGAAGGCGCTCGCGGTAAGCGGCCCCACGGAATACGAGGACACCCCGAGAAACATCCCGAGCAGCACCCCGGCGATGCCGGCGAGCAGCCCGTAGATCGCCCAGACGGCCACGTAGATCTTCGCCATGTCGTGGCCGAGCAGCGTCACGCCGCGCGGGTTCATGGAGGCGGCGAGCAGGACCTTGCCGGCCCGGGCCCGGTTCACGAACAGCCAGAGCAGGGCGATCACCACCCAGCAGATCACCGCGGTGAAGATCTCGTTCCGCGGCGTGCGCACCCCGGCGATCTCGATCACCCCCTCGACGATCGGCAAGACCGTCTTGGGATTGTCGGTGAAGAAGTAGGCCACCAGCTCCTGGATCATGATCCCCCAGAGCAGGGTGCCGGTGAGGACGAAGATCTCCTTCTCCTCCCGGGGGATCGCCCTGCTGCGCTCGATCGGCGCGACGATGGCGAAGTAGGTGACCAGCGCGCCGGCGAGCCCGCACAGGACGCCGATCAGCGCCCCCGCGTAGGAGCCGAGGCCGAACAGCGCCGAGGCCGCCCAGGCCGCCACGGCGGCCATCACCATGATGGCCCCGTGGGAGAGGTTGAGGACGCCCGAGACCCCGAAGATCAGGGTGAAGCCCATCGCGCCGAGCGCGTAGAGGGCCGAGATCGCGAAGCCGTCGACGAGGATTTGGAGGCCGATCACAGCGCGCTCCCCGTCCGCACTACTGCACCGCCGGCTTGACCGCGGGGGGCAGGATCAGGGTCCCGTTGGCGGCCGCCGTCGGCCAGATCGCGACCTGCTTGCCGTTCTGCCACTGGCCGAGCACGCCGGTCATCAGGCCGGGCCCGTACTTGATCGAGTGCGTGAAGGTCTCGTCCCTGCCGTAGAAGGCGATGTGGCCGACGGTGCCGACCCAGTCGGTCTTCTCCAGGGCCTCGATCAGCGTGTCGGCCTCGGTGGACCCGGCCCGCCGGACCGCGTCCGCCACATAGTAGGTCGCGTCGTAGGCCATGTAGCCCGCGTAGGAAGGCGCGCCGCCGAAGCGCTTGGTGAAGGCCTCGGTGAACGGGATGGTCTTGTCGGTGAGCGCCATCCCGGGGAGCGCGACGCTGCCGAACAGCACGCCCTGGCTGGCCCCGTTGGTGTTGGCCCAGAAGGTCGAGGCGGTGGCCTGCCCGCTGATGCCGGTCATGGCGATCGGCACCTGCTGGGTCTGCCACTGCACCGTCGGCTGCACCCCGACATGGGCGATGCCGGTGACGATCAGGTCCGGCTTGGCCGCCTCGATCTTGTTGTAGATCGGCGTGAAGTCGCCCGTGTCCGGCGAGAAGCGGACATGCTCCACCACCTTCAATCCGCTCTGCGGCAGGCATTCCTCGAAACCGGCGTCGAGCGGGCGGGTCCAGGCCGCGTCCTCGCTCATGATGGCCACCGTCTTGGCCTTGAGCTTCTCGACCAGCACCTCCTTGGCCGAATCGCAGATCCCCTGCGCCAGGGCGTGCGAGGTCAGGTAGCCGTGGAAGGTGTACTTGTTGCGCGCGTAGTCCTTGTGGACGTTGACGCTGATCTCGTTCGACGCGGCCCCGGGGGTGATCATCGGGGTCTTGAGCCGGGCGGCCCAGGGCATCAGCGCCAGCACCACCTCGGAGACGTAGCTGGCGATGACGAGACTGACCTTGTCCTCCGAGACCGCCCGCTGGAAGGCGCGCACCGCGTCGGAGGCGGAACTCTTGTCGTCGTAGGTCACGACCTGGATCTGCCGGCCGTCGACCCCGCCCTTGGCGTTGATCTCGTCGGCGGCGAGTTGCACGGCCTGCGGGATCGAGGCCCCGGCGACCGATTGCGCCTCGGCGATCACACCGATCCGGATCGGGTCGGCCGCCCGCGCCGGGCCGGCGAGCATCGAGCCCGCCGCCAGCAGCACGGGTAGCATGCGCCGGATCTGGACGCGCCGGGCGACGGCGCGCGCGGTCTCGGACATCGGCATTTCCTCTCTGGGCGCCCGCATTTTTTATTCGCGGGCTTGGGTCGACTGTAGCCGGCGCCCGACGGATCACAAGGGCCGGTCGGCGCGGGACGGGTGACGTTTCCCCCGAGTCGTTCGCGCCGCGTCGGCGGCGCCGCTGCGGCGGGGGTTTCACGAGGGGGTTTCACGAGGGCCGCCCTGTCCGCCCGCGGGGCTTCCGAGTCCGGCCCTCCCGGCCTAGGTTCGTGCCCGGCCCGACGCGAAGCGGGACCGACGGCCTCGAAGAAGGGCGACGGACAGGTGAGGAACGCACGCTTGGCCGCGCCCGGGACCGTCCCGCGCCGCGGCGCCCGGCCCTGCCGGGGACGACGCCCATGAGTCTGCGCTGGACCCGCCGGCCCGAGGGCTCGACCTGGGGCGATTTCGGCCCCGATGACGAGCGCGGGCGCCTGAACCTGCTCACCCCCGAGAAGGTGCTGCAGGGCGTCGCCGAGGTGCGGGAGGGCCTGACCTTCTGCCTCAGCCTGCCGCTGGACCTGCCGGGCGGCAACGTCCTGAACCCGCGCCGGCACCCACCGCAGATCACCCCGACCCGGCGCGCCAACGGCCGGCCGAACATGAACTTCCCGGTCTGCGAGGAGGTCGAGGGCGCCACCGACGTGATCTGCGACGACCGGGCGCTCATCCACCTGCAATACTCGACGCAGTGGGATTCGCTCGCCCATGTCGGGTCGCTGTTCGACGCGGACGGCACCGGCGCGGGCCCGACCTTCTACAACGGCTTCCGCGGCGGCCGCGACATCGTCGGGCCGGAGCGCGCCGAGGCGGCGGACCAGCCGTCGCGGGCGAAGCACCTCGGGATCGAGCGCCTCGCCGAGGCCGGCATGCAGGGCCGGGCGGTGATGATCGACCTGCGCGCCCATCTGGGCGACGCCAAGACCAAGGTCGGCTACGCCCAGCTCGCCCGGATCCTGGAGGCCGACGGCGTCGTGGTCGAGCCCGGCGACATGGTCTGCCTGCACACGGGCTTCGCCGAGCGGCTGATCGCCATGGGCGGCAATCCGGACCCGAAACTGGTCCACACCCTCTGCGCCGGGCTCGACGGGCGGGACCCGGCGCTCCTCAACTGGATCACCCGCACCGGGCTGTGCGCGCTGATCGCCGACAACTACGCGGTCGAGGCCTATCCGGCCGGGCCCGGACCCGCCTGCTGCGCGACGCTGCCGCTCCACGAGCACTGCCTGTTCAAGCTCGGGGTCAATCTCGGCGAGCTCTGGCACCTGACGCCGCTGGCCGACTGGCTGCGCGCGCACGGCCGCAACCGGTTCCTGCTGACGGCCCCGCCGCTGCGCCTGCCCGGCGCGGTCGGCTCGCCGACGACGCCGATCGCGACGGTGTGAGGGAAGAATGGAAGCTCTTGCGTCGAAGGCCATGAACGCACGGTCGCAAACGCGTCTCCCTCCCCCCTCTGCGGGGGAGGGTAGCCCCTGCGTCAGCAGGGGTCGGGTCGGGACGAAGTCCCGCAAGGGGGGAACCCGGGTTCAGAAAAGGGCGCGACTGGCCGGACGGATACAGCCTTATTCTGCAGCGTCGCTCCCCTCTCCCGACCCCCTTCGGGGGCCACCCTCCCCCGCAGAGGGGGGAGGGAGGGCGCGTGCCGGGACAGGTCCGATAAGCTTTCGACGTAACCGATCACGCGAGCGCCGCGCTGTCAGTCGGCCCGCGACCCGGATCGACATTCCACAGAGAAGGCCCGCCGCATGACCGAGATCGCGATCGTCGGGGGCGGCCTGATGGGGCACGGCATCGCCCTGGTGCTGGCGCTCCACGGGCATGCCGTGCGGATCACCGACACGCAGTCCGAGACCCGCGCGCGGGTGCCCGCCCTCATGGCCTCCGCTCTCGCGACCCTGCAGGAGGCGGGCGCCGCCCCGGAGGGCTGGGATGCCGACAGGCTGGCACGCACCGTCCGGGTCGAGGCGGAACTCGAACCCGCGGTGGCGGGCGCCGGCCTCGTGATCGAGGCGATCACCGAGAACCCGGAGGCCAAGCGTGCGCTGTTCACCGAGCTCGACCGGCTCTGCCCGGCGGACACGATCCTCGCCAGCAACACCAGCTACCTCGACGTCTTCCCGCTGATCCCGGAAGACCGGCAGGGGCGGGCGCTGATCCTGCACTGGTACACGCCGCCCTACATCGTCGACCTCGTCGACGTGGTGCCCGGCCCCGGCACCGACCCGGCGGTCGTCGCCGCGATGGCCGATCTGGTGCGCGAGCTGGGCCAGGTCCCGATCGTGCTGAAGCGCTTCATCCCCGGCTACGTCGCCAACCGGATCCAGCAGGCGATCAGCGCCGAGGTCTTCCGGCTCCTCGACGAGGGCGTCGCCGCGCCGAGGGACATCGACGACGCGATCATCCATGGCCTCAGCCTGCGCATCCCGATCCTCGGCCACCTCGCCAAGGCGGACTTCACCGGGCTGGAGCTGACCCAGCGGGCGCTCGCCAACGCCAGCTACGCGCCGCCGCCGCCGCGCACCCGCTCGGAGACCCTGGACGCCCTCTGCGCCGAAGGCCGGACCGGGGTGATGGCGGGGCGCGGCTATTTCGACTGGGGCGGCCGCCCTCCGGAAGAGCTGTTCCGCGAGCGCGACCGCAAGCTCCTGGCGCTCAAAGCCGCGATGGCCGGGATCGGCCGGATGGAGGGAACATGATCGGGGCGGATCTTTCGGGCCGGCGCGTCCTCGTCACCGGGGCGTCGTCGGGCATCGGGCTCGCAACGGTGGCGCACTTCGCGCGCAACGGCGCGACGGTCGCGCTGAACCACCTGCCCGACGATCCCCGCGGCCCCGCCGAGGCCGCCCGGCTGGCGGGGGAGGGGCTTTCGGTGATCGCCCTGCCCGGGGACGTCTCAGCGCCGGGCGCGGCCGAGGCGATGGTGGCGGACGGCATCGACAGGCTCGGCGGCCTCGACGTGCTGGTCAACAACGCCGGCACGGCGGGCACCACCACGCCCATCGCCTTCGAGGACCTCGACGCGATGACCGAAGACTTCTGGCAGACCATCCTGGCGACCAACCTGCTCGGGCCGTATCGCTGCGCGCGGGCGGCGGCGGCGGCCCTCAGGAAGAACCGGGGCGCCATCGTCAACACCGCCTCGGTCGCCGGGCTCGGGCGGCGCGGCTCGTCGATCGCCTACTCGGCCAGCAAGGCCGGGCTGATCAACCTCACCCGCAGCCTCGCCCGGGCGCTGGCGCCGGAGGTGCGGGTCAACGCGGTGGCCCCGGGCCTCGTCGCGACGCCCTGGACCGAACCCTGGCCGGAGGCCCGCAAGGCCGCGACGGTGCAGCACACGATGCTCCGCCGCATGGCCCGGCCGGAGGACATCGCCGAGACGATCTTCTTCCTCGCCGCGGGCGCCGCCTACATCACCGGCGAGACGATCACGGTCGACGGCGGGGTGATGTGAGATCCGTGGAGGACAGCATGTCGAGCACCACCGTCATCACCTGCGCCCTCACGGGCTCCTTCGACACGCCGAGAAAAAACCCGGCCGTGCCGGTGAGCCCGGAGGCCATCGCCCGGTCCGCCCTGGAGGCCGCCGACGCGGGGGCCGCGGTGGTCCACATCCACGTCCGCGATCCCGAGACCGGCGCCCCCAGCATGGAGCTCGCTCATTACCGCGCGGTGGTGGAGCGGATCCGCGAGAAGAACGAGGCCGTGATCCTCAACCTGACCACAGGGGCGGGGGGCCGGTTCGTGCCGGGCGATCCCGATCCGGCCCTGGCCGGCCCGGGCACGACCTTCGTGGGCCCGGAGGCCCGCACCCGGCACGTGGCGGCTCTGCAGCCGGAGATCTGCACCCTCGACATCGCCACGATGAATTTCGGCGAGCACCTGTTCCTCAACACCCCGGCCCACCTGCGCGCCATGGCGGCCCAGATCCGGGAGGCGGGCGTGAAGCCGGAGATCGAGGTGTTCGACCTCGGCCAGATCGAGCTGGCCCGGCACCTGATCGCCGAGGGGCATCTGGCGCGCCCAGCCCTGTTCCAGATCTGCCTCGGCATCCCCTGGGGGGCACCGGCCACCCCCGAGGCGCTGGTGGCGATGCGGGCCCGCCTGCCGGAGGACGCGATCTGGTCGGCCTTCGGAATCGGCCGGCAGGAATACCCGATGCTCGCGGTCGCGGCCGGCATGGGCGGCAACGTCCGGGTCGGTCTGGAGGACAACCTGTACCTGTCCCGGGGCCGGCTCGCGCCGAGCAACGCGGCCCTGGTGGAGAAGGCGGTGAGCCTGCTCGCCCATATCGACCGCGAACCGGCCACACCCGATCAAGCCCGGGCGATCTTCGGTCTGGCGCCCCGGGCGTGACGGGTTCGGGCCCTGGATGCAAAGCCGGCTAGCTCCGCGCCGGCCCGACAGCATACCGTCGGCGCGCGCCGGCAAACCTCTCCTGTGAAGCTCCGGGCACGGGTGAGCGGCGGATTGCCTGCGGCGCACTCGAACGACGCGCGCGTCTCGCCGCCCCATAAAGAAGGCATCGCCCGCGTGTACGAGAGGCCCGAGGGGCGGCGGCCATGGCAGCGGGAACGCGTCACGGGTGGGCTGCGGCGGGTGGGGACCGCCGCTCAACTGCCCCTCAATCGATCACGAGACTGCTAGCTGTCGCGACCGTGAGGCACATGGGTCAGCGCATGATGTAAGAACAGTTCTAAAGTTGCTGTGGGCGAACCTCCCTGCCATGATCGATTCGTTCAGCGATCCGAAGGACGTGGCGCTGGCCGCGCTCACCAACATGATCCGGCTGATGGGCGCCGAGTTGGTCGCCGGGCGCCACCGCGACGACCTCGGCCTCTTCATGCGGGCCGTGCAGGACAGGCTCGCCGCCAGTCCAACGCCAGCCTGCTCCCCCGACGTCGCCGAAGCCGGCCTCCAAGTGGCGGCGCGCTGCATCGAGCAGGCGCTCGTTCAGGTCCGGGCTCAGGCGCAGGCTGCTCGGGCGGGCGATCCTGGGACGGGCGATCCTGAGCAGGATGGCGCGGCGCCGATCCTGCACTGATCTCACCCACCCGGTAACCGATCACCCGCAGGGGTGAGGGGACGCAATCGTAGGGTGTGGCACCGGTACCCTAGGCAAGCGGCACAGTCTCTGCGTAGTCTGACCCTCGGACGCGGAGAGATGCCGTGCGACCCCATGCTGTCTGCGCGATCATCGTAGCTCTGGCGCTCGGCGGCTGCCTCGGCCCGCAATCGAACCCCGTCGTTACCGGCAGCTTGCGGTCAACCGCGGGGGCGGGCGGGATCGGGAGCCGATCGGACGAACCGGTGCGCGCCTTGGCCGACGCGGTCACCGCGTGCCTGGACCGTGGAATACCGGCGCAGAGCCCGGCCTTCCGGCGTTGCGTGACCGAGGCGCAGCGGAATGCGGTTCCGCGCGCAGACGCGACGGAACGGGTCACAGCGCTTCGGTGAGGCGAGCCGGGCGCTCGTGGATGCGGCCCGGTATGCGGTTCATCGGTATTGCCGCCACGCGCGTACGTCCCATGTCCAAGCCATGGACAGTGCCTTTCAGATCGTCGCGATCACGGATCGACCGGGCGCCAACGGTGAGCCGGAGGCGCAGGTCTTCGCGGCGCGAGCCCGGACGGCGGACGAGGCGCTCGCGCTGGCGCGAGAACAGCTGAGTCCCGCGTGGACGATCAGCGTCACGCCCGGCTTCCTGTACGCGCCCGTGGTGGTCGAAGGGCATGGCATCGGCGAGAACGAGATCACCCGGATGTGGTGAGAACCGCCGCGCCGGCCCTCCTGTGGCCGAACACCCCCGCACCCTGCCGCGGGGCGCAGGCGCCGGTCACGCGTCAACGCGCACGTCGAATCGCCCTGTCGACCGAGCGGATCACCGGTTCCAGTCCGATCGGCCGGGACCAAACACGCGCGATTCCGGGGGTGGAGCGGCGGTCATCAGACCGGCCACTGACGGATCGACCGCATCCTCACCCGCTGCAGTATCCGGTCCAAGCGCTCGCGGATAAGCTGCCTGCGGGCGAGTCCCGAGCGGCGAACAACGCCGCCGGGTGTGACATCCAGGGAGAGAGACATGACGGTCCGCCACCGCGTCGCGGGACTGCTGGGACTCGTGTGCGCGCTCGGCGCCGGCGCTGCGCCGGCGGCCGAACTCGTGCCGGTGAAGATCGGCGTCCTGAACGACCGCTCGGGGGTCTATTTCGACTCCACCGGCGAGGGCTCGGTGGTGGCCGCCCGCATGGCGGTCGAGGACTTCAAGCCGGAGACCCAGGGCCTGAAGGTCGAGGTCGTGGCCGCCGACCATCAGAACAAGCCCGATGTCGGCGCCTCGATCACCCGGCAATGGTACGACCGCGACGGCGTCGACGCGGTGTTCGACGTGCCGACCTCCTCGGTGGCGCTCGCCATCGCGCAGATCACCAAGGAGAAAAACAAGGCCTTCATCAACTCGGGCGGCGGCACCGCCGACCTGACCGGACCGGCCTGCACGCCGAACACCGTGCACTGGACCTACGACACCGCGGCGCTGGCCAACGGCACCGGCAAGGCGATGCTCAAGCGCGGCGGCAAGACCTGGTACTTCATCACCGCCGATTACGCCTTCGGCCTCGCCCTGGAGCGCGACACCAAGGCGGTGGTGCAGGCGAACGGCGGCACGGTCGTGGGCGGCGTGCGCACGCCCTTCCCGAACCCGGACTTCTCCTCGTTCCTGCTCCAGGCTCAAGGATCCGGCGCCCAGGTGATCGGGCTGGCCGATGCCGGGCTCGACGCCGCCAACGCCATCAAGCAGGCGCACGAGTTCGGCGTTCGCCAGGGCGGCCAGAAACTCGCCGCCCTGCTGATCGCCATCACCGACATCCATTCGCTCGGCCTGGAGGTGGCCCAGGGGCTGGACTTCACCGCCTCGTTCTACTGGGACCTCAACGACGGCACCCGCGCCTTCGCGGAGCGGTTCGAGAAACGGATGCCCGGCAAGAAGCCGACCTCCTATCAGGCCGGCGTCTACGCCAGCACGCTGCACTACCTGAAGGCGGTGGCGGCCCTGCACTCGGCCAAGGACGGCGCCGCCGTGGTCGCCAAGATGAAGGCGATCCCCACCGACGACCCGCTGTTCGGCCAGGGCACGATCCGGCCGGACGGGCGCAAGATCCACCCGATGTACCTGTTCGAGGCCAAGACGCCCGCCGAGTCGAAGGGCGAGTGGGACCTCTACAAGGTGCTGGAGACGATCCCGGCCGAGCAGGCGTTCCGGCCGATGAGCGAGGGCGGGTGCCCGATGCTGGCCACCCGCGCGGCGCAGTAAGGATCGCCTTCCCACCAGCGCCGCATACTCTCATCCCCCTAGCGGGGAGGAGCCGGAGGTGGTGGTCGTGCAGGATCCAGCGTGACGGTGCCGTCTGCACCACCCCCACCCCTAACCCCTCCCCGCAAGGGGGCGGGGAAAGCACCGGTCAGAGCCTCAGCCTCAGGCCGCCCCGATCCGATCCAGCGCCGCCAGCGCCTCCTCCGGCAGGCGAAGCTCCGCCGCCGCGAGGTTCTCGCGCAGGTGGCCGAGGGCGGACGTCCCCGGGATCAGCAGGATGTTGGGCGCCCGGCGCAGCAGCCACGCCAGCGCCACCTGCATCGGCGTCGCCCCGAGCCTGGCCGCCACCGCCGACAGGGTGTCCGACTGGAGCGGGCTGAATCCGCCCAGCGGGAAGAACGGCACGTAGGCGATGCCGGACGCGGCGAGGTCGTCGATGAACGCGTCGTCGCCCCGGTGGGCGAGGTTGTACTGGTTCTGCACGCAGGCGATCTCGGTGATCCGGCGCCCCTCGGCGACCTGCCGGGGCGTGGCGTTGCTCAGGCCGATCCGGCGGATCAGGCCCTGCCGTTGCAGATCCGCCAGCACTGTCAGCGGCGCCTCGATCGGACCCTCCGCGGGGCCGTGGGCGTCGAACATCAACCGCAGGTTAACCACGTCGAGGGCGTCCACGCCGAGGTTACGCAGGTTGTCGTGGATCGCCCGGGTCAGCTCCTCGGCCGAGAAGGCCGGGTTCCACGAGGCATCGGGCCCGCGCCGGGCGCCGACCTTGGTGACGATCACGAGCCCGTCCGGATAGGGGTGGAGCGCCTCGCGGATGATCTGGTTGGTGACGTGCGGTCCGTAGAAGTCGCTGGTGTCGATATGGTCGACGCCCCGCGCCACGGCCTCGCGCAACACCGCGACCGCGGCGGCCCGGTCCTTCGGCGGTCCGAACACGCCGGGCCCGGCGAGCTGCATGGCCCCGTATCCGAGGCGCCTCACGGTGCGGTCGCCGATCTGGAACGTGCCGGCCTGCGCGATGTCGGTCATGGCGAATCTCCTGTTGGCGCCTTGGATGTAGCCGGCCTGGATCGATGGCATAACCGGGGACAATCGGGACGGGCTGTTCGGAATTTCGAACGATGACGACGGATCTGGCTGACCTGACCGCCTTCGTGCGCGTGGCGCGGGCGGGGGGCTTTCGCGAGGGCGCCCGCGCCGGGGGCGGCAGCGCGTCGGGGCTCAGCGAGGCGGTGCGCCGGCTCGAGGCGGGACTCGGCGTGCGCCTCCTGAACCGGACCACCCGCAGCGTCGCCCCCACGGAGGCCGGCGCGCGCCTGCTCGAACGGCTCGGCCCGGCGCTCGCGGAGGTGGACTCCGCCCTCGACGTGGTGAACGGGTTCCGCGACCGGCCGGCCGGGACGCTGCGGCTGAACGTGCCGCTGAGCGCGGCCCGGCTGGTCCTGCCGGCGCTCGTGCCGGCCTTCCTGGCGGCCTATCCCGAGATCCGCCTGGAGGTGGTCGCCGAGGACGGGTTCGTGGACGTGCTGGCGGCGGGCTGCGATGCCGGCATCCGCTACGATGAGCGGCTGGAGCAGGACATGATCGCGGTGCCGATCGGGCCGCGGCGGCAGCGTTTCGCCACGGCGGCGGCGCCGGCCTATCTCGACCGGCGCGGCCGGCCGGCGCATCCGCGCGATCTCCTCGCCCATGCCTGCCTGCTCGGCCGGTTCCCGAGCGGCGCCCTGACGGCACCCTGGGAGTTCGAGCGCGACGGCGCCGTCGTCCGCGTGGACCCGTCCGGGCCGCTGATCGTGCGGGTCGGCGCCAGCGACCTCGCCGTGGCGGCGGCCGTCGCGGGGACCGGGATCATCCACCTGTTCGAGGGCTGGCTCCGCCCGCAGCTCGACAGCGGCGCCCTGGAGCCGGTGCTGGAACCCTGGTGGCAGGAATTTTCCGGCCCGTTCCTCTACTATCCGGGGCGGCGGCACCTGCCGGCGCCGCTGCGCGCCTTCGTGGACTTCGTCACCGCGCGGCCGGCGGCCCCGGATCCGGCAATTCGAACACCGTGAGCTGCCCGCCCGGGGCCGTGTACTGCGACAGGGCCGCGTAGCCGCCCACCGCCCCCGATCCGTCTGCGGGATCGGTGAGCCCGGCCGCGAGCCCGATCCCGGCCCAGCCGCCGATACCGGAGAGCACCGCCACGTATTGCCGGCCGCCATGCAGGTAGGTGGTGACGTTGCCCACGATCCCGGACGGCGTCTTGAACCGGTAGAGTTCGCGCCCGTCCCGGGCGTCGACCGCCTTCAGGTAGCCTTCCAGCGTGCCGTAGAACACGAGGTTGCCCGCGGTGGCGAGGGCCCCCGACCAGACCGAGAAGGGCTCCGGGATCGACCACGCGATCGTCCCCCGGGCGCCGTCCCAGGCGATGAAGGCGCCGGTCCGGTCGGTGCCCTCCGGCGGATGCAGGGTCAGGGTCGCGCCGACATAGGGCTGGCCCGGCGTGTAGGTGACCCGGAACGCCTCGTAATCCATGCACATGTGGTTGGTCGGCACGTAGAACAGCCGCGTCAGCGGAGAGTAGGCCGCAGGCTGCTGGTTCTTGGCGCCGAGTGCCCCGGGGCAGATGTTCTTGGTGACCTCCTCCTCGTCGGCCTCGCCGGGGGCGTAGCGTTTGTCGACGACCGGCCGGCCATAGGACGGGGCGGCGGGATCCATCTCGATCCGGCTGGCCCAGTTGACGCTCGGGTCGAATTTTTCCGCCACCAGGAGCTCCCCGGTGGCGCGGTCCAGGGTGTAGCCGAAGCCGTTCCGGTCGAAATGGGTCAGCACCCTGCGCGGGCGCCCGCCGATCGCCTGCTCGGTGAGGATCATCTCGTTGACGCCGTCGTAGTCCCACTGGTCGTGGGGCGTCATCTGGTAGACCCAGCGGGCCATTCCGGTATCGGCGTCGCGGGCGATGATCGCCATGGACCACCGGTTGTCGCCCATGCGCTGCGCCGGGTTCCAGGTCGCGGGATTGCCGGTGCCGTAATAGACGAGGTTCAGATCCGGGTCGTAGGAGAACCAGCCCCAGCTGCAGGCGCCGCCGATCCGCCACTGGTCGCCCTCCCAGCTCTTCAGGGAAGAATCCCGGCCGATCGGGCGCCCGAGTTCCTTGGTCTTGTCCGGATCGACCAGCATGTCGGCATCCGGCCCGGTGGCGTAGGCGCGCCAGAGACGCTTGCCGGTCGCCTGGTCGTACGCGGTGACGTGGCAGCGGGCGCCGTACTCGCCGCCGGCGAGCCCGACGATGAGCTTGCCGTCGACCGGCAGGACCGTGGCGGTGTTGGTCTCGCCCCGGGCGGGATCGCCGTTCTTCACCGACCACAGCACCCGGCCGGTCTCCGGATCGAGGGCGACCACGGTGGTGTCGGCCTGCTGCAGGAACAGGCGCCCGTCCGCGTAGGCGAGCCCGCGGGAGACTGTGTCGCAGCACATCACGGCGATCACCCCCGCATCCTGCCGGGGGGCGTAGCGCCACAGGATTTTTCCGTCGTGATCGAGATCGAGGGCGTAGACCGTGTTGGGAAACGGCGTGTGCACGACCATCACGTGCCCGATCACGATCGGCGCGCCTTCGTGCCCGCGCAGGACCCCGGTGGAGAAGGTCCAGGCGACCTTGAGGCGGCCGACATTGCCGGCGTCGATCCGGTCGAGGTCGGAATAGCGGGTGTTGGCGTAGTCGAGGGTCTGGAGGACGGGCGCGTCGGCAGCCGCCGCGGCGCCGGCGAGGCAGGCGAGCGGCAGGGCCGCGACGATCGAAGCGCGCATCCCGAACGTCCTTTCGTCTCGCGCGACCCGCCTCACATCCGCTGCTGCACGATGTCCTCGGCTTGCGGGTCGGGCTGATGCCCGGTCTCCCGGAGCATCGGCACCACTTCGGCCGCCTCGCGGGTGACGAGGTAGCTGAGATCGAGCCCCTCGCGGATGAAGCCGTGGCCGCGCATGTGCTCGAACAGGGCGAGCAGCGGCGCCCAGAACTCGGCCACCGAGACCAGCACCACGGGCTTGCGGTGCCGCCCGAGCTGGGCCCAGGTCAGCTGTTCGACCAATTCCTCCAGGGTGCCGATGCCGCCCGGCAGGGTCACGAAGGCGTCCGAGCGCTCGAACATCAGGCGCTTGCGGGTGTGCATGTCGGGCACCACCACGGTCTCCTGCACCTCCGCCAGCATGTGCTCGCGCGCCTGGAGGAAGTCCGGGATGATGCCGGTGACGTGGCCGCCGGCGGCCAAAGCCGCCCGGGCCACCGTGCCCATCAGGCCGACATCGCCGCCGCCATAGACCAGGCGCATCCCGGCCCGCGCGAGGGCGGTCCCGAGCACCTCCGCGGCCGCGCGGAAGGCGGGGTCCCGGCCGAAACCGGAGCCGCAATAGACACAGACTGTCCTCACCGGGGCCATCCGGCGCCCTCCTCGCGCGTCCGTTTGCGAGCCGTCAGAGAGAGCCCCGCGTCCGGCGCTCCACGCGCCAAACTGCTGAAGTCGCGCGGGATTCACCCGCCTGGGCGGCGGGACGGCTTGGTGTCGGCCCCATGTACGGTATTATGGGCGGCCCCGTCGACGGTTTTTCCGGCACGGCGGGTCAGGATCGAGGGGGGCTGAGGGTTGTCGATGTCGGGACAGGTGCGGCGCAGTCTCGTCCTGGCGCTCGCCGGCCTTATCGGCGGTCTCGCCCTCGTGCTGGCCCTGTTCGGCGGCGAATCCCTGCGGTCGCTGACCGGCCGGCCGGCGGCGGAGCCCCCCGCCAAATCCGCACCGGAGAGCGGCGCGCGGAGCCTCGCCGATCCCGGCACCCTGGCGCGGCGCACGGACCCGCCGATCGATTTCCGCGATGACGCGCCGGGCCCCGCCGGGGCCGGGAATCCGGCGGCCGGGGCCGCCGAGACGCCGCGCTTCGACATCGTCCGGGTCGAGCCGAACGGCGATACCGTGGTGGCCGGGCGGGGTGCGCCGCACGCCGTCGTCGAGATGCTGGTCGACGGCAAGCCGGTGGCCACGGCGACCGCCGACGCGAGCGGGCAATTCGCGATCGTGCCGCCGGCCCTGCCCGCCGGGCCCAGCGAGATCCGCCTGCGCATGACCGGCCGGGACGGGCGCGCGGCCAGTTCGGAGCAGAGTGTGGCCGTGCAGGTCGCCCCGGGCCGCGACCGCCAGCCGCTCGTCGCCCTGACCGCCCCGGACGCGGCGACCGTCGTCCTGTCGCAGCCCGGCGCGCCCGGCCCCGGCGCCCGGATCGCCGACGCCGCACCGTCCGGCGGCCTCGCTTCGGGCGGCCCCGGGGCGGGGCCGGCGACCCGGATCGTGAGCGTCGACGTGCAGGGAAACGGCCGGCTGTTCGTCACGGCGACCGGCGCGCCCGGCGCGACCCTGCGGCTCTACCTCAACGACACGCTGATCGCGCCGGGCCGGATCGGTCCGGACGGCCGGGCGAGCTTCACCATCGGGCGCGGGGTCAAGCCGGGCCAGTACCAGGTGCGGATCGACCGGATCGACCCGGCCACCGGCAAGGTCGACACGCGCGCCGAGGTCCCGCTGACGGTGCCGGAGCCGGCGCAGGTCGCCGCCCGCGGCGCGGCCCGGGCGGACGGGCAGGGTGGCGGCAAGGGCGATGGAAAGGGCCGTGCGCAGGGTACGGCGCAGGCGACGGGCAAAGCCGGGCCGGACCGGACCGGGTCGGCCGCGCCCGCCGCGGCGGCGCCCGCCCTGCCGGAGACGCGGACCCTGGCGGCGGAGGCGGGGGGCGAGGCCGCGTCCGGAGCGGTGTACGTGCCGGAGATCAGCACGGCCAAGATCACCCGGGGCGACAACCTCTGGCGGATCAGCCAGCGCACCTACGGCCGCGGCGAGCGCTACACGGTGATCTACGACGCCAACCAGACCCAGATCCGCGATCCCGACCTGATCTATCCGGGCCAGATCTTCGTGCTGCCGACAGACAAGCGCGGGTGAGGCCGCTCACTCGATGACCTGATCGTCGCCCGCGAAGGCGAGGCGGCGCAGGCGGCGCAGGGCCTGATCGAGGTCCTGGCGCGACGGCGCCGCCAGGGCGAGGCGGACGGCGTTCGGCGCGTGGCCGGGATGGACCGCGAAGGCCGAGGCCGGGAGGAGGGCGATGCCCTGGCGGAGGGCCGCCGCCGCGTAGGCCTCCGCCCGCCACGTCTCGGGGAGTTCGAGCCACAGGTGATAGGCGTCGGGCGCGCCGACCACCCGCAAATCCGCGAGCGCCGCCCGCGCGATGACCTGCCGGGCCGCGGCGTCCCGGCGCTTGGCGTCGGCCAGCGCAGCCGCCGAGCCGCCCGCCATCCAGTGCATGCCGGCGGCGAGCGACAGGCCGAGCGCCGTCCAGGCGCCCTGGTGGACGGAGGCCGCGAGCCGGTCGGTCAGGGGCGGGGGCGCGGCGATCAGGCCGACCGTCAGCGCCGGCATCACCCGCTTCGAGAGGCTGTCCACCAGGATCACCCGGTCCGGCGCGAGGCTGGCGAGGGGCCGCGCGTCGGCGAGGAAGCTGTAGACCGCGTCCTCGATAGCGGTGAGCCCGGTCCGTTCGAGAATGGCAGCGAGGTCGGCCCGCCGCGCCGGCCCCATCGTGGCGCCGAGGGGGTTCTGCAGCGTCGGCTGGATGTAGACGCCGCTCAGGGGCGCGGCCCGGTGCGCCTGGAGGAGGGCGTCCGGACACATCCCCTCCGCGTCCATGGCGACCGGCACCAGGGTGATCCCGAGCCGGGCCGCGATGCCCCGCACCGCCGGATAGGTCAGCGGCTCGCAGCCGATCCGCTCGCCCGGCCCCGCGAGGGCTGCGAGGGCCGCCGCCGCGGCCTGACGGCCGTTGCCGGTGAACAGGATGTCGTCCGCCTCGGGGGCGTAGCCGTCGCGGGCGAGGAACTTGGCCGCGACCGATCGCGCCTGCGGCGTGCCCGCGGGCCCGTACTGGCCGAACCCGATCTCGGCGCCGCCGCGGGCGAGCGCCGCCAGGGTCTCGGCCAGCACGGCCTCCTGCTCGGGCAGCCGCGAATGGGTCCGCTGGAGATCGACGGCCGCCGGCGGCGGCTCCGGCTGGAGCGGCCCGATCCGGCCCGGCTCGGACCGGACATAGGTGCCCCGCCCGACTTCGCCGGTCACGAGGCCGCGGCGGGCCAGTTCCGCGTAGACCCGGCTCGCGGTCGAGACCGCGATGCCCCGCTCGTACGCGAAGTCGCGCTGCGGCGGCAGCCGCGCCCCGGGCCGCAGGCGGCCGGCGGCGATGTCGTCCGCGATGGCGTCGGCGACGGAGCGGAAGTCGATGGCCGGCATCATTGCTCCGAGGTCAATGTTTCGATTGATCCGAGAGATGTATCGGACCAATGCTGCGGCAGCAATCCCGGCCGGACTGCTCTCCCGCCACCGGATCGTCCGCGATGCTCACCTCCACGCTCTCCTCGTCACCCGTCCGCCTCCCCCGCGCGGACCCCGCCTCCCGGGTACGGATCTGGCTGCGCCGAATCCACACCCGGCGGGCCCTCGCTTCCCTCCATCCCGACCAGATCCGGGAGGCCGGCCTCGATCCGTGGCTCCTGCGCGCAGAGATCCGAAAGCCGTTCTGGCGGACGTGAGACGATGCCCTGCGCGCCGTGCGGGTGATCCCGCGCGCCGCCGCGCCTATATGCGGGGCTCACGACATCCCGCCCCGCAGAACCCTTCATGACCGACGACACCGCGCCCCCGGCCGGGCCGAAGCTCCCGGCCGAGCGCCCCGGGCTGATCGCCACCTATCGCCGGCTCTGGCCGCATCTCTGGCCGCACGGCCGGCCCGATCTGCAGCGCCGGGTCTTCCTGGCGTTCGGGCTGCTGCTCGCCGCCAAGCTCGTGACCATGGTGACGCCGTTCACCTTCAAGTGGATCACCGACGCCCTGGTCGCGGCGATCGGGGGCAAGGATGCGCCGGTGCCGACGGGCCTGCTCGCCGCGCCGATGCTGCTGATCGCCCTCTACGGGGTCTCGCGGATCGCCATGTCGGCGCTGACCCAGGTGCGGGACGGGTTGTTCGCCAAGGTGGCGATGCACGCGGTCCGGCGGCTGGCGCTCCAGACCTTCGAGCACATGCACCGCCTGTCCCTGCGCTTCCACCTGGAGCGCAAGACCGGCGGCCTCACCCGGGTGTTGGAGCGCGGCCGCTCGGGCATCGAGGAATTGTCGCGCCTGATGGTGCTGACGCTCGTGCCGACCATCGTCGAGTTCGTGCTGGTGCTGGGCGTGCTCGCCTACGAATTCAGCTGGACCTACGCGGCGACCGCCTTCGCGACGGTCGCGGCCTATCTGGCCTTCACCTACAAGGCGACGGAGTGGCGGATCGCCATCCGCCGCCGGATGAATTCCTCCGACACCGACGCCAACACGAAGGCGGTCGATTCGCTGCTCAATTATGAAACCGTCAAATATTTCGGCGCGGAGGCCCGCGAGGCGGCCCGTTACGACGTGTCGATGGCCAAGTACGAAAAGGCCTCGACGCAGACCTACGTGTCGCTCGCCGTGCTCAATGCCGGGCAGGCGGTGATCTTCACCCTCGGGATGACCGCGGTGATGTGGCTCGCGGCGCGCGACATCCTGGCGGGGCGCACCACGATCGGCGGCTTCGTGCTCGCCAACACCATGCTGGTGCAGCTCTCGATGCCCCTGAACTTCATGGGCATGATCTATCGGGAGATCAAACAGGCGCTGATCGACATCGACGACATGTTCCGCATCCTCGGGCAGAATCCCGAGATCGCCGACCGGCCGGGCGCCGTGCCCTTGCGGGTCGCGGGCGGGGCGGTGCGGTTCGAGGATGTCCGCTTCGCCTACACCCCGGAGCGGCCGATCCTGCGCGGCGTCTCCTTCGCGATTCCCGCGGGCCAGACGGTGGCGGTGGTCGGCCCCTCGGGGGCCGGCAAGTCGACGCTGTCGCGGCTGCTGTTCCGGTTTTACGAGCCTCAGGGCGGCCGGATCAGCATCGACGGTCAGGACATCGCCGCGGTGACGCAGGACTCCTTACGCGCCGCGATCGGCATGGTCCCGCAGGACACGGTGCTGTTCAACGACACGATCGGCTACAACATCCGCTACGGCCGGGCCGACGCCAGCGACGCGGACTTGCGCGAGGCGGCGCAGTTCGCCCAGATCGACCGCTTCGTCTCGGGTCTGCCGGAAGGCTACGACACCCCGGTGGGAGAACGCGGCCTGAAGCTGTCGGGTGGCGAGAAGCAGCGGGTCGCCATCGCCCGCACGATCCTGAAGGCGCCGCCGATCCTGGTCCTCGACGAGGCGACCTCGGCGCTCGACTCGTTCACCGAGGCCGAGATCCAGGCGGCCCTGGACCGGGTCAGCCGCGGCCGCACCACCCTGGTGATCGCCCACCGGCTGTCCACGGTGGTCAACGCCGACGCGATCCTGGTGCTCGACCACGGCCGTATCGTCGAGCGCGGCACCCATGCCGAGCTCTTGGAGGCGGGGGGCGTCTACGCGGCCCTCTGGGACCGCCAGCGGGAGGCCGACGCGGCGATCGAGGTGCTGCAACGGGCCGAGTCGCCGGTGGTCCCTGTCCGCACCGAGCGCGCCTCCGAGCGGCGCGTGGAGACGCAGGCCGAGCCGGCGGAGTAGGCGACCGGGCCGCGTCCGGGACATCGACCTTCGTCGCGCCCGCCCGCGAAAGGCGACGGCGATCGTCCCCGACGCAGCGCTCCGCGGAGGATGAGACTTCGTGATGCTGCGTCGCAACATTGGATGGCACACTGATCCTCAGTGACACCCGACTTGCAGTTCCGGCTCATCTCGATATAATGCATAAACAACAAAGCTATGCATATCAGAAATTTTGAGACCGCACTGGGCTCAATAAATGGACCGACTGATCGACATTCATCGTCACGTCGATCGCCGAAAGTGCCGCTCCGCCGAAAGCGAATTCATCGGATTCGGGGTAAGGTGGGAGGAACCATTTTGAAGAGCGCGCCGAGCCCGTCCGGATCTGGACATCAGCGGTCTTCATCGACGATAATTTGGCAAAACATATTGTAGGCCTGGAAGAGGCGACTATATAGGGCCTCCCATAATCGTTCTGGCATTCTGTACGCGTATGCCTGGTATGATTATGTAATATGCCGAGTAATCCCGTCACCGAAGCTTGGAGCTGCGAAATATGCTCATGAGGGATGACGCTTTATTTCGCACCATTCATGGACAGACGAATAAATATCGGCGCAACTCTATCGAAGAGATTGAATATATTCCCCCGGGCGAGCCAACTCGTTGGCCGCTATCAGGTCACGATAGCCTGACGACGACGTATCTTGCGTCTTGAAGACTGACGCATGAGCAGTCAGGAAACGATGCTGGTCGGCGCGCCATTGCTGCAGGTCTTCGGACGCCTGGGTTGCGGTGGCCTCATCCTGTCGACCCAGGGTCATGTTCTTGCCGCCAACGTCGAAGCGCAGCGCATCCTGCAGGATGTGATCGGATACGCGGACGCGGGGCCGGATCTGCTCGACGGGAGCGGACGCGACACGATCAAGCAGCTTCTCGCCCGCTCCAAGGCGCGGGTCCAGCTCGACGGCGAGAACTGGATCTTGACCATGCGCGAGGGCAAGCGTCCGCTCATCATGAGCGCGATCCTCGTGCCGGTCCTCGGCGAAGAGATGTCCCACACCGTGCTGCTCCTGATCGACCTGGAGCAGGCGCCACGCCCGCACACGGCCGCGCTGGAACGCGTCTTCAGCTTGACCGCCGCGGAAGCGCGGCTGGCCGCGCTCCTGGCCAGCGGCGCCACGGTCAACGAGGCGGCCACGACGCACAACGTCAGCGTGGCGACCATCCGCACGCAATTGGCCGCGATCTTCGCCAAGACGCGCACGAATCGGCAGGCGGAGTTGGTGATGTTGATCTCGCGCCTCTCGGCGCTCGTCTGACGGACAGGCGACCCGACGAGCGCCGCCGCCCGCCTCAGGGCCGCGGGCCGGTCACGACGACCTCGACATCGTCGACGCCCATTCCGATGGGCGCATGCACGTGACGGCTGCCCGGCGGCCTCGGATCACGGTCGGGGCGAAGATCGAACCCGATCCGAGCGGCCTTCAGCGCCTGCACCACCCGCTCCTGAAGCGCCGTGATCCCGCTTCTGTTGACCCGGATCAGGATCCCCGAATCCGGGGGATTGGCGAGACCCAGGATGATCCCTGAGGACACATTCCATCCCGCACTCCGGAAGGCGTCCTGGAGTTTACCGCTCAGCGGTTGTGCCTCCCGATTCCCACCCTCGTAATCGATCGAGATGTTGCCCCGCGCGGTCGCGAGCGCGCCGATCAGCGCGGTCGCCTGTGCGGGGGTCAGGTCGGAATCGGGCGATCGAACCGGAGGCGCGCCCGAGCCCGCGTCCGTCTCCAGCACCGAGCGCTGTGCGCCTGCCTCTCTCACGAACCGCGGCACGTGCGGATTCTCGGCCCCGGGCTGCGCGCGGCCGGGCCCCTCGACGGTGGGCCCCGCGGCTCGATCCGCCGCGACAGCGTCCGCTCTCGCCTCGACACCGTGCTGGGCGGCATCCTTGTATCGCTTCAGATGCCCCTCGGCGGCGGCGGCGTCTCTCTTGTGGGTGATGATCGATCCAGCCGCCGACACTCCGACGAAGACCGTCGCGATGGCTGCGGCGATCAGGGAGTATATCAGAGCCCGGTCCCAGGCATCGCTGTCGAGCCCGAACATCAGCGTCGAAGCGGGCTGTCCTGTGCTCGCGATCACGGTGGCTTCCTGAGGTCCGGCTGCGTTCATGGTAGTCGTTTTGCCGATGATCACATACATCAATGCAGAAAGCGTGAAGAGCAGTCGAAACTCGGGGAAAGCAGCAATCGCGCCCCGGTCTGGACATTCCGCGATCGAACGTGCGCGACGTCTGCGGCGTCAGCATCGACGAGAGCCCCGGCCGCAGGACCGTGACGCGCGCGATCCGGTATCGGCGTGGGATACGGATCGAGCATCGTCGCGAGATGCGATCCGACACCCGCTTCCGCGCACGGCATAGGGCCCGTCGCACGCCGAGCGTCCACGCGGCCCTATCGGGTCGGTGCAGCGCGCGGTTGCGATCGATTCACACCGGCGTCCCGACGGGTCATTCGCCGCGCTGGAACGCAAATTCGCTCCTCGGTTGTTGAGCCCCGCGGCAGATGGTAGATCCGGAGCCGCGACATTCCGCTGGGTTTGGCGGCCGGACGCCGTGGCGCTTCCGGCTCCCCGGCCCGCAGTGGAGCCCGCGTGGTCCTCCGAGGGAGCGTGATGCGCCCATATCGTGCTGCCGCAGGTCTCGGCTTTCTCATCCTGGCGAGCACCGCGTGTCTCGCGCAATCGGCACCGCCGGCGGCGCCCGCGCGTCGACCACAACCGTCCGCCGCAGTCCCGGCCCCGGCGACGGACGCGGGCCCGGTCGATCTCGAGGCGACCCGCAAACGGTTCGATACCAATTCGGCCAAGACGGCCGCGTCCGACCGGAAACGGGACGCGAAGCTCAAACAGTCGATGGGATCGATCTGTGCGGGCTGCGAGGCGACGCCTCCGGCAAAACGCGGCCGGGCGGCGCGACCGGCGGCCACGGCTCCGGAGGATGAGCCATCGCCCGCCGACTGATCCGGCCCGAGGCCCCCGTCCGGCTCGAGGCCGACCGGCGTTCGAGCACGCGGTCATAGCCCGATGCGCGCGCGCCTTGGGCGGGCCGAGACGGGAAGAAACGCCCGACCGTGTGGCCCGCGTCGCGGCGACCGGCCCCTCCGGGACAGGCGCACGTCGCGCCCGCAGGCCGCCGATCCCTAGAGGGCGAGATGATGCGCATCACCGCTGCGGCCTTCGCCCTGATGCTCGCCGGATCGCCGGCGCACGCGGAGGCGGCCAATTCGCTGCACGCGCTCTGGGAGACCCTGGGCGCCTGCGCGCGCCGTGCTCAGGTCGCGCCCGAGGCGGCGGGGTCCGAAGTCACCGTCCTGTTCACGCTCAAGCGTGACGGGACGCTCCAGGGCAAGCCGCGGATCACCTATGCCCGGCTGGTCGGCGACCGCGACCAACAGCAGGCCTTCATCGCCGCCACCCTTTCGGCCATCGCCGGCTGCTTCCCGATAGCGATCACCGACGGCCTCGGAGGGGCCGTGGCCGGCCGACCGATCCGGTTTCGGATGGGCAGCGGTTCCCGGGGGGCGTGATGGATCTCGGCAAGCGCGGGGGCGGGATCACGCTCACACTCAGAGGCTCAGTCGCTGCCGTCGGGGCCGGAGAAGGCGCGGAACGCGGCCACGAGACGGGAGGCTTCCCGCACGTATTTCTTCCACGCGGGCTCTTCGATGCTTCTGAGGACCGCGATCCCGTCCTCCGTGACGAACGGCTCCGTCCGATCCGATGACGCGACGGAGTCGGGCTCCCTTCCGTCGAACTTGCACAGCGCACGGGCCACGCGTTCCACCGGGTCGGTCCGCCTGACGGTCTGCCAATCCAACCAAATCGGATCGTCCTCGGCGCTCGTCTCGTCGTCCATCATCGCCGTGAGTCTCCGGATCGGGTCTGCTCTTGTGCCAGGACGATCAGCGCGATGACGGGCTGCGATAACGACGAACAACCGTTTTGGCGGAGACCGCTCAAGGCGATCGACAGGTCCGATCAAAACCCCCCGCGCATCGCCGACCTGATCCGATCGGTCTCAGTACACAGCGACATCGCCGCGCCGAGATGCGCTCAATCACTTTTGCCGGCCGCACGAAAGACGCGGACGCGGCCGCGCTTCACCGGCTCGGCGTGTGCCTCGACCACTTCCGGCGTGGCCGATCGCGATGTCGTGCCGGCCGTCATGTCGATCGTCAGTCCGCTGTTCGGCGTGTAGGGCTGCGGCTCCAGGGTGAGAAGTTCCGCCACGGCCGCATCGACGGCCTTCTGAACCGCGTTCACCGCGCCGATCTCGTCGCGCGCCGCCGCGGCGAGGGCCGCCGCGCCGACGAACTGGCCCCACTCATCGTAGACCATCACCTTCTCGGCGCCATCATGCACCCGTGACGAGGCCAGGAACAGGGCTTCACGCGCCGTGTTCCGCCGGGTGTAGGTGTTGACGGCCTGCCGCTCGGTCATGATCGTGAAGGGCATCGCGGTCTCCAGACTTCATCCGCAGCGGCGTTCAGGCGCGCCGCACTCGAGGACGCCCAGCGCTCAGTACCGCTGCGTCGCCATCCGAAACACGCGCCCGTTCTTCGGCACGGGCCCCTTGGTGCCGACGGACGCCTCGCCCGCCGCGGCCGCATCGTCGCCCGGGCGCGCCGGTTCAGGATCGCGGGCGAGAAGGTCGGTGGTGCCGCTCACGACGACAGCCTGCGTCCCGGCCGGCTCCGCGCGCTCCCGTGCCATCTGCTGCAGCGCCGAGGCGCTGACGAACACCCCGCGCGCATCGAAGACCCAGACCTTCTCGACGCCGCCCTGGACCAAGGTGGATGCGAGGAGGAGCGCCTCGTGCGGCGTCGTGCGCGTGTCCCGGCTGCTTACGCCCGCACGCTCCGATACGATGGTGAACAACATGGAACTCACCGGCAATGTTATCGATCGAGCTTAAAACAAGGGCGTAGACCGCGCAACGCAAGTCAACACCGTCTCGATCGGTCGGCCGTTCTGATCCTGCCGCGATCCAAGCTCGTCCCGAGCGGTGCGCGGGACGGCAGCGGCGGTGACGCGATCGGCGTCAGCCGCGTCACGGGGCGGACGATCCCGTCCCGATGCCCGATCCCCTACTTCTCACGCCACGCCTTGGCGATCTGATCGGACATCGGCTTGACGAGGTAGCTCAGCACCGTCCGCTCCCCGATCTGCAGGAACGCCTCCACCGGCATGCCCGGGACCAGCCGGACCCCGCCCAGGCGCGCCCGCTGGGGGTCCGCCACCGCGATCCGTGCCGTGTAGAAGCTCATCCCGGTCTTCGGATCGCTCGCCACATCCGCCGAGACCCGGCTCACGACCCCGTCGATCTCCGGCGTCGTGCGCATGTTGAAGGCCGAGAATCGCAGCACCGCCCTCTGGCCGACCCGGACGTTGTCGATGTCCTGCGGCTGGATGTGCACCTCCACCGCCAGCCGGTCAGCGTCCGGGACGACCAGCATCACCGGCTCGGACGGCGTCACCAGACCGCCGACCGTGTGCACGCTCATCTGGTGCACCACCCCGTCCTGCGGCGCCCGCAGATCGACGCGCTTGAGCTGGTCTTCGGCCGCCACCCGCTTTTCCGACAGCTCCGACCACTTCGCCCGGATCTCGGCGAGGTCCTTGCCCACCTCGGTGCGCATCTCCGCGTCCACCTGCAGGATCTGCAGCCGCGTCTCGGCGATCTTGCCCTTGGCCGAGGCGATCGACGCGGTCAGCTGCCCGCGCTCGCCCTCAAGCCGCGCCTCGTCCCGCTCCAGCGCCGTCACCCGCGAGAGCGCGACGAGATTCCGGGCGTAGAGGTCGTGGACCCCCTTGAGCTCGTTGCCGATCAGCCGGATCTCCCGCGCCTTGGCGGCCACCTGCTCGCCCAGCCCGGCGATCTCCTCCTGCTGTTGCGAGGCCCGCTCGGACAGCTGCGCCCGCTGCCCGTCCCGGCTCGCCCGCCGCGCGGAAAACAGCCGGCTCTCACCCTCCACCAGCGCGGCGACTTCCGGATCGGCCCCCTGTCGCAACAGAAGCGAGGGCGAGAACGTGACCTCGCTCAGGCCGTCCCGCTCGGCCTCGGCGCGGGCGCGGCGCGCGGCCAGCTCGTCCAGGGCCTTGCGCGTCATGTCGAGGTTGGCCCGCGTCAGGGTCTCGTCGAGATGCACCAGCACGTCGCCGGCCCGGACGCGGTCGCCGTCCTTGACCCGGAGTTCGCCGACCACGCCGCCCGTGGGATGCTGGACCTTCTTCACCTCGGACTCGACCACGAGCTGGCCCGGCGCGATCACCGCCCCGGCGAACGAGGTCAGCGCCGCCCAGCCGCCGATGCCCGGCACCAGCGCCACCGCGATCAGCCCGGCCGCCACCAGCTGACGCCGGATCGAGGCCCGCGGATCGAAGGCGCCGGCCGCCGGCGCCAGGCTGGTGGCCGCGAATTGCGCGGCGGCGAAGCGTCCGGCGTCGGCCGCGAGGCGGCGGATTTCGGCGTGGGTGCCTGCGAACAGCGCCATCGCCCGCGGCGGGACGCGCCGGCGCGCGCCCGCGCCGAGTCTGTGGAACGCGGCCTTCACGGCCTGGGACCCGCTCGCCATCACGCGCTCTCCCGCAGGGCGGGCGCAGGGGCCGGGCGCAGGACGCGCTTGAGCACCTCGTCCTTGGTCCCGAAGGCCTGTACCCGGCCCTCGTGCATCATCAGCACGTGATCGACCGCCACCAGCGCGCTCGGGCGGTGCGCCACCACCACGCAGATCCCGCCGCGTCCCCGCACCCGCAGGATCGCCTGCGTCAGGGCGTGCTCACCCTCCGCGTCGAGGTTGGCATTGGGCTCGTCCAGCACCACCAGGAACGGATCGCCGTAGAGCGCCCGGGCCAGGCCGATGCGCTGGCGCTGGCCCGCCGACAGGCCCGCGCCCGCCTCGCCCAGCACCGTGTCGTAGCCCCGCGGCAGGTTCAGGATCAGGTCGTGCGCGCCCGCCGCCTGCGCGGCCGCCACGATCGCCTCGGCGGGGGCGTCCGGCAGGAACCGGCTGATGTTCTCCGCGATCGTGCCGGCGAACAGCTCGGTCTCCTGCGGCAGGTAGCCGATCTGCGCTCCGAGATGCTCGGGCGACCATTGCCCCAGATCCGCCCCGTCGAGCCGCACCCGGCCCCGCGCCGGCGTCCAGATCCGCACCAGCGCCCGGACCAGGCTCGACTTGCCCGCCGCCGAGGGGCCGATTACCCCCACCCCCTGGCCCGCCCGCAGCTGGAAGCTCGCCTCCTGCACCGTCGCCCGGTCCGCGCCGGGCGGCACCACGTGAACGCCCTCCACGCTCAAGCTGACCTTCGCCGCCGGCAGGGCGAGCGGGACGCGGGCCGGCGGATGGCGCTCCAGCGCCTCGGCCAGACGCTGCCAGCTCTGCCGCGCGGCCACGAAGACGCGCCAGTTGGCGATCGCCAGTTCGGCCGGCGCGAGCGCGCGCGCCACCAGGATCGAGGCGGCGATGATGATCCCGCCGCTGGCCTGGTTGTTGATCACCAGCCACGCGCCCAGCGCCAGCACGCCCGATTGCAGCGCCATGCGGCAGGCCTTCGAGACCGCCCCCAGGCCGCCGGCGAGATCCGAGGCGCGCTGCTGCGCGTGGGCGTGATCCCGGTTGACCGCCCCCCAGCGCCGGCACAGCCTGTCCTCCAGGCCCAGGGCCGCCACGGTCTCAGCGTTGCGCCGCGCGGCCTCGGACAGCGCCAGCCGCCGCCCCGCATGGGCGGCGGCGCTGCGCGCGGGCGCCCGCGAGGCCAGCTCGGCGGCCAGCGTCAGGCCGACCAGCAGCACGGCGCCCCCGATCGCCGCCGCCCCGATCAGCGGGTGGAACAGGAAGCACACGGCGACGTAGACGGGCAGCCACGGCAGGTCGAACAGGGCCGCGGGCCCGGACCCGGCCAGGAAGGCGCGCAGCTGCTCGAGATCGCGCAGCGGCTGACCGGCCTGATCCGGTTTCGCCCCGCGCAGCGGCGCCTGGACGCTGAGGCTGAAGACCCGCGGGCCGATCTCGGCGTCCAGCGCCGCCCCGATGCGGGCGAGGGTGCGGGCGCGCAAAGCCTCCAGCGCGCTCTGCGCGGCGTACAGGGCGAGGGCGAGCACGCACAGGCCGACGAGGGTGGGGATCGACCGGCTGGGGATGACCCGGTCGTAGACCTCCAGCATGAAGAACGAGCCGGTGAGCGTGAGGAGGTTCGCGAGCGCGCTCATGCCGGCCACGCCCATGAAGGCACCGGCGCTGTGCCAGAGCGCCGCCGACAGCTCGCCCGATTGTCCGACCTGGCGCATGCGTTCGGCCCCCCGACACAGGCCGGCCCCGGCGAGACGGGGGCCTGGCATGGTCCGTGCAGATCTCAATCAAGGCTCAACCGAGCCGGCGCAACGATCAGACTCCAGTGAGACGCCAGGCCACGGATGTCAATAGAGCAGAATGTATTCTGACAATCGACGCCAAATCTTGAAATGATGACGGCGCCCGCAATGCCGAAAGCTTGCGGACGCCGTCATAATGCCTTGCGATGCAACACGGCATCGCTCAATGTCTTGACATGTGACCGGCATTGCCGATCCGGATCTTATCCCCTGCGGCCGCTCGACCACCGCGGCGGAGAGCGCCGGGATCGCCCCGACAGCTCCCCTCACGCCATGTGGAACCCGCTGCCGGCATGATGCGTGTCGAGGGTGAAGATCAGGCTGGCGTCGGCCGACGTGAGACCGGCCGCATTGGTCTCGTAGACGGTGACCGTGTGCGGGCCGTCGGCACTGCCGTCGGTGGCCAGGACCGGGGCCGTCGTGGTGAACGTGCCGCTGTCGAGCTTGTAGTGCAGCGTGTCGCCGCTCACGGACGGCGCATAGGTGACCAGACCGTCGCTGGTGACGTGGGTGCCGCCTGTCCCGGTATCGTGCGTGAGCGCGACAGTCGGGGCAGCCGGCGCGGCAGCGGCCGTACCGGCGCCCGTGGCTGTCGCCGACGCGCCGGAGCCCGTGCTCGTTGCCGGGACGGTGAACTGCTGCGATCCGGTGTTGAGCAGGCTCAGGCTGCTGTTGGCGATGGCGGTGCCGTCGTGGCTGGCGCCGTCGACGTACAGGTTGCGGTCGTTGCCGGGGCCGCCATAGGTGTCGTTGAGGAAGGCGACGCTGACCGTGTGCGGGCCGGCGCCGAAGTTGCCCTGTACGGTCACGGTGTCGTCCAGCGCGCTCGAACCGGCGACGTGGGCGGCGTGCGCGGTCAGGGTGCCGCCGACCTGCTGGCCGTCCACCGAGATCGTGTACTGCGCGTCGCCCTTGTAGGCGTCCTCGCTGATCTTCAGCACCAGCTGATCCGGGCCCGTGCCCACCGTGGTCGCCACCCCGCCGCCGCCAGTGCTCGGCGCGCTCGTGCTCGGCGCACTTGTGGTCGGCGTAGTGGTGGTCGGCGTGCTCGTGCTCGTGCTCGGCGCGCTCGTATCCGCACCGGTGCCCGGGACGGTGAACTGCTGGGGTCCGGCGCTGAGCAGGCTCAGGCTGCTGTTGGCGATGGCGGTGCCGTCGTGGCTGGCGCCGTCGACGTACAGGTTGCGGTCGCTGCCGGGACCGTAATAGGCGTCGTTGAGGAAGTTGACGCTGACCGTGTGCGGCCCGGCACCGAAGCTGCCCTGTACGGTCACGGTGTCGTCCAGCGCGCTCGAGCCGGCGACGTGGGCGGCGTGCGCGGTCAGGGTGCCGCCGACCTGCTGGCCGTCCACCGAGATCGTGTACTGCGCGTCGCCCTTGTAGGCGTCCTCGCTGATCTTCAGCACCAGCTGATCCGGGCCCGTACCCACCGTGGTCGCCACCCCGGCGCCGCCGGTACTCGGCGCGCTCGTGCTCGGCGCGCTGGTGGTCGGCGTAGTGGTGGTCGGCGCGCTCGTGCTCGTGCTCGGCGTGCTCGTATCCGCACCGGTGCCCGGGACGGTGAACTGCTGGGGTCCGGCGCTGAGCAGGCTCAGGCTGCTGTTGGCGATGGCGGTGCCGTCGTGGCTGGCGCCGTCGACGTACAGGTTGCGGTCGCTGCCGGGGCCGTAATAGGCGTCGTTGAGGAAGGCGACGCTGACCGTGTGCGGCCCGGCGCCGAAGCTGCCTTGTACGGTCACGGTGTCGTCCAGCGCGCTCGAGCCGGCGACGTGGGCGGCGTGCGCGGTCAGGGTGCCGCCGACCTGCTGGCCATCCACCGAGATCGTGTACTGCGCGTCGCCCTTGTAGGCGTCCTCGCTGATCTTCAGCACCAGCTGATCCGGGCCCGTACCCACCGTGGTCGCCACCCCGGTGCCGCCGGTGCTCGGCGCGCTCGTGCTCGGCGCACTTGTGGTCGGCGTAGTGGTGGTCGGCGCGCTCGTGCTCGTGCTCGGCGTGCTCGTATCCGCACCAGTGCCCGGGACGGTGAACTGCTGGGGTCCGGCGCTGAGCAGGCTCAGGCTGCTGTTGGCGATGGCGGTGCCGTCGTGGCTGGCGCCGTCGACGTACAGGTTGCGGTCGCTGCCGGGGCCGCCATAGGTGTCGTTGAGGAAGTTGACGCTGACGGTGTGCAGCCCGGCGCCGAAGCTGCCCTGCACGGTCACGGTGTCGTCCAGCGCGCTCGAACCGGCGACGTGGGCGGCGTGCGCGGTCAGGGTGCCGCCGACCTGCTGGCCATCCACCGAGATCGTGTACTGCGCGTCGCCCTTGTAGGCGTCCTCGCTGATCTTCAGCACCAGCTGATCCGGGCCCGTACCCACCGTGGTCGCCACCCCGGCGCCGCCGGTGCTCGGCGCGCTCGTGCTCGGCGCGCTGGTGGTCGGCGTACCCGTACTCGGCGCGCTGGTGCTCGGCGTGCTGGAAGCGGCCGGTCCCGATACCTGGATGATGAACGGATGATCCGCGAGGGCGAGGGCGACACTCGACACGTTGTTCAGGGTCTGCACCGGCGTCGAGCCCGCCAGCGGATCGAAGATCTGGACCGATGAGAAGACGTGACCCAACTGCACGGTGACCGCACTCGACGGGACGGAGATGGGTTGATGTGTCTGCTCGTTCCAGACGTCAGGCTCGTTCCAGAGCACGATCTGATAGGAGCTATCGGATTTCTGCGTCAGGAGACTGTAAGCCGAACTCGGCATTCCGCTCAGCGAGTAGTCGAGTCCCCCTGCACTGAATCCTGCAGCGTTCGAGCCGGGATCGCTCAGAATCGTCGTTAGGTTATGAAGAGCCGTGGCCGCCTGCTTCGGTGTGTTGTCCAGATTAAATAGACCGAAGTGGTCCTGGATGTCCGAATTTGTCGGGTCTGAATAAGCATCGAGCAGCTGGTATATGTAAGTCGAGGCCGATCCGGACTGAACGGCATCCAAGACGGTGTTGAGGATCAGCTTTGCCTGTGTGTTCTCATCGACGCCTTCCCAGCCGATGGCGCTGCCAGCCGCGATCGATGTGTGATAACCGATCTCCGTGATCGCCACAGGTTTACCAGGGTCGATCGCCGAGATAGCCGCCTCGGCACCCGTGATATCGCCACGAGGCTGGCCACCACTCATGTTATAGAGATGCACGTTATCCGAGTCTGACGCCGTTTTAGGCGCCGGAAAATCGGTAAAACTGAGTACCGGTATGTCTTTGAGGACCGGATCAGCGTTCACGGCCGCATAGAGATCCTGCTGATAGGCTTGAGCGGCCGCGATCCCGGTGAGACCATGATACGTGACCGGGAAGTTGTTCACCTCATTAGGCCCCTCGATTCCAGTCACCGAGCCCGGATGAGCGACCACGAAGGCATGGATCTGCGCAACCGCATCCACGGGATTGGTCGCACCGTTCACGATGAAGTCGAACTTCATCCCGGCCTGTGCAGCCGCGGCAAGATTGGCCTGGCCGGCCAAGCTCGGATCCGGCGCGGCATCACGCAGATTCGTCAAGCCGATATACTGAAGATCGCTCAAGTCCTTGGCGATATTCGCGTATTGACCATCAGTATAGTCGATATGCGTGTTGACGCCGATACCATCTAAAACATCAACAACGCGCAGCGCAGATTGAATGCTCATCGGTCTCTTCCAGATCCAACGATCGATTCACACCGATCCGGCGCGGGATGATGCAATCAGTCCCCGACGGCACAGCTTCTCGAGCTCTTGCCTTGACTTGCCGTCGCTCTCTACATTCTCGATACGAGGAAGTACGATGACTCTGAACTCTGTACCCGCAGCGCTTCTTTGATCGAGTGCTGGGGCACCATCGCGTGTGTCCCCTTCGGCCGATCCTGCGATCGGATCGGCGATATCCGGTCGCGGCAAAGAGCTTAAGTAGTTACACCAAACTGATCGCCTCGGCCACCATGCTCATCCCTCAGCGCGCAAACCGAGCCCACGGATGCAGCTTACCATTTTGGGGACATTGCGTTTTCGTCGATGCGCCGCGCGCCGCGCAGCGCTTGAGCGATATCGACCCCGCAAGACGTAGACCAATTGTATCAGCGTCCTGAATCCGAGATGTTGTCCGGTCCATCCCGGATGCCAGTCCATGAGTTCGAGCCCGACCCCGTCGAAGCCATTGCGCTTCGGGGCTCAGCCGGGCTCGATCGATATCCGGATGGACTGGATGGTCGCGCCAGTCTGCTCCGGGTTCGGGCACTCCGAGCTTCGTGGCGAAATGGTTAATGATGTCTTAACGTAACCGCGGCAGAGACGAGTTCGGCCACGGGGTTGCGATGGACTGAAATGCCGAGCCTGGCGGCGGTTTTCACCGGATCGCGTTGAACGTCGGGCGCGGCCGGTCGCAGCGTTACCGGAGTTGGGGCGACGACAGGGGTCGGAAGGCGGCGGATCGAGGCGCGTGTCGAGCCGTCTATGAGCTTTCACTGCGACCGATCCGCCTTTGAGGTTACCGACCAACGGCGTCACCTGAGACCGCGCCGTGATGCCGGCGGGCCCCGTTGCGTATCGGTCCGACCGCTGGTGAGATCGGAGGGTGCCCCCGTGATCGGATCGGGGCCAGCCCGAGCGTCAGGCAAGCGCCTGCGGGTGCGGCGACGGCGTTCCGGTGTACGTCTCGGGCCTGAGCGGGCAGCCGGCATGCGCTCGGCGATGTTGCAGGTTCAGACTGCCCTTGCCGATGTAGGTCCCGGCGATGACGACTTGCCCATGGCAGGCAGGGCAGCGCTTCTGCGCCATCGTGTAGAGACCGCGCGCTTGCGTGAGTGTGGTGGGATGCCACGCCCCATCCACCTTCACTTCGCATGTTCGCTGGCTGGCCGTCAGCATGTCCGTTCCGCGCGGCGTCGCGACATCGATGCGCGACCTGAGGATCAGGCTTGACCCGATAGGGTTAACAGCCCGTTGCCCTGGCCGCTCAGACGATGTGGCGGCGGGACATCGCCAGCGCGGCTGACACGCGAGGAGATCCCTGAACGGGCCGTCGATCGTCTCCGCCAGCGCGTGGTCCCAACCGTCGCCGATGTTGCCGCGAATGGCTCGACGCCCGTCTCGGCCAGCCGGCCATCGAGACCACGACACGACCAACACCACCGACCTCGCGGCTTTCTGCCCGCGATGGCCTATGATCCGCGACCGGCCGGAGCCTCAGAGCCGGCGCCGGCGCGCGCTGTTCCGGCGGACGGAATTCGGCGGCCTGTTCGGCGGGCCCTACGCCTGAGAGCGCAGCTCCGGAGCGGGCCCACTCGACCGTCAGCTCGCTTCACCGAGATCCAAGTCGCGGATCAGGTCGCCGATCGGATCACCGTCAGCAGCCTTCTGAGCGACCGGCGGCACCAGCGCGCCCGACAGTCTCGGCAACGTCCGCGCCCCGGGTGGCGGCGCGACCGTTGGATGGCGCGCCAATAGCGCTTCGCTGTCGGCCATCAGCGCGGCGGGCTCGCTGCCGAGCAATCTCTGCGGCGCGTCGGTCCAGATGGTCGCTGTGGATGGCGCCGCCATGGCCACCGTGACGATCCGCGCGCCGCGATCCGACCGTTCATAATTGCCCGGATGCAGGACGTGGGCGGCGACGAGCAACCCGAGTGCAGCAATCGCCGTGGTCGCGAGGGTGGATCGATAGTGTTCCATCTCGGCAGAACAAACGGTCAAGCTCCCCGTTCCGACCGATCCGCCGCGATAGCTAACCGTGACTTTACAGCCGCCGCCGGGCGGCTCGATTTACCGGATTGCCCCGAGGCCGATCGGATCGCCGGGGACGAGCCCAGGCCTGACGCGATCACGCGGTCACGGTCCGGTGGTGGTCGGGGGATCAAGTGTGCCGGGATCGGTTCCTACTCGATCACCTCCACGATCCGCCGGCTCACCGGCTCGACGAGAACCGGGTGGCCGTTGACGATCGTGTAGCTGTACTCCGGAAGCGCGAACTCGCGTGGCACGTCGTAATAGACCACCCCGTCCTCCGGCAGCACCGCCCCGACCCGCACGGGGCCCGCGAGCGCGATGGAGGGGCGGTTTTCGCCGAGCGCGTAGATGCGGAAGCGCTCCCGACGGTCGACGCCGAGGATGCCGTTGGCCGTACCCACGGCCGCCCCGATCGCGCCACCGACGACGGCGCCAAGCGGACCAGCCATCTCCTCGCCGCGCTCGGCCCCGTCACGGGCGCCGCGCTGCAGCCCCTGCGCATGAACGGCCGCCGTGAAGCCGAGCACCGCCAAAATCGGTAGAAGGGTCGTGAACCTCATGGTGTATTCTCCTGCAACGTGATGAGAGGTGCGAGCGCCGTGACCACCGAACCTGGACGCGAGATCCACGTCAGCCCCAATGGCGACCGCTGGCGCCTGCTGTGCGATCCAGCGACTGGGTACAGCTTCGTCCGGCACAGGGGCAACGCCGCCTCGGGCGGCCACGTCACCGAGATTGGCTTGTCCGCCTTTCTCGCCGCGGATCGGGGCGGTCCGGAGCACCGGGCGCTCTGGCTGCTGATCGCGTCCTTGAGCGATGACGGATCCGCACCCGTGACTCCAGCCGCGTAGACCGGACCGGCACGCCCTCGATCAGCTTGGCCTGTTCTCCGAGCAAGGCCTCCGCGATCCCTGCGAGCGCGGCATGCGCGATCGCGGTGATGCCATCCTGGGCGGCCACATCCATCGCCACGGGGACCACGCGCTCACGCCGCCCCATAGCGGGGCGGGGGCGCGACGGCCGTCAGGCCGTCGGCGCGATCCAGCCGAGAACCGTCGCGCAACGCTCGGCCTGGTCGCGGGTCAGCCCCGACGCGACGGCGGTTCCGTTGCGGTAGACCACGAAGGTGCCGTCGTCGGTCACGCGGATCTTGATCGAGGCCATCACAAACCTCCGGCCGCGAGGGCCCGGAGCTGCAGCAACCCCGCTGGGGTGATCTGCCAGGTCGCGAACGTGCCGCCGAGATGAGGGGCGGCCTGCTCACCGAGCCAGACGAGATCGCCCCGGCTCTCAAGACCACGGAGCCGGCTGTGATCACCCGGCCAAGCGCGGTCCAGCTGACGTTTGACGGAGACGCATCCGTCCGTGGATTGCGCGGCTTTGGTGAGCAGGCGGCGCGCGTGATCGACCAGCATTGGCTCTCCGGGGTGGGGCTGCTCCGTCCCGCGTCACATCCGTCGATTGTGGCGCGTATGGCCAAGCTCGAGCAACAGTGCGGCAACAATGTGGGTTTCTGCGGAGGACCCCGAGGGCCATGCCCTTCGGGAGCCCCACCGAGCGGCGGGGTTCGCATCGGGGCAGCCATCCGTCGGTAGACGCAGCGCCAGTTGCAGACTAAACGTTAGGACACTATCTATAAGCCCGCTATGATTCAGATCGGCTCCGTTTCGCGCATGGCTGAGAGAGGCCCGACCGCATGCCCCAGAGCCTGGACCGGCTGCGCCAAGCCTATACGCACACCCTGCTGCTGGCCGGACGGCAGTGGCGGCGCGCGGCCAACGCCGTCGTCGAGGCGCACGGCGTCTCGGACGCGACCGCGCTCCCCCTGATCCTCATCGGCCGCCTCGACGGCGAGCCCCGCCAGACAGCGTTGGCGGAGGCGGTGGGCATCGAGGGCGCTTCATTGGTGCGGCTGCTGGATCAGCTCTGCGCGGCCGGGCTGGTCGTGCGTCAGGAGGACCCGACCGACCGGCGCGCCAAGGTCCTCAGCCTCACGCCGACCGGGGAGCGGACCGTGATCCAGATGGAGGCCGAACTCACGCGGCTGCGGGAGCGGGTCTTCGCCGACGTCGACACCGCCGACCTGGAAGCCGGCCTCAGGGTCTTCCAGGCCTTTCAGAAGCACGTTCTCGCGTTTCCGGACGGCGGGGCACGGGGGGAGGGCGCGGAATGACGCTCCCCGGCTGGCGCGACTGGGCCTTCTCGATCAAGACCTGCGCGGCGGCGGTGCTGGCGCTGTACCTCGCCATGTGGATCGACCTGCCGCGGCCCTACTGGGCCCTGGGCACCGTCTACATCACCAGCCAGATGCTGGCCGGTGCGACCCGAGCCAAGGCGCTCTACCGGGTGCTCGGCACCCTGCTGGGCGCGGTCGTGAGCATCATCCTGGTGCCCAACCTCGTCGATGCGCCGGAACTCCTGACGCTCGCCATCGCGCTCTGGGTGTCCGTGTGCCTGTACGTCTCGCTGCTCGACCGCACCCCGCGCAGCTATCTGATGATGCTCGCCGGCTATACGGCAGCCCTGATCGGTTTCCCGACCGTGGGCGAGCCCGGGACGATGTTCGACACCGCGGTGGCACGCGCCGAGGAGATCACGCTCGGCATCCTCTGCGCCAGCCTCGTCAACACGATCGTGCTGCCCCAGTCCGTGGCGCCCCTGATCACCGCGCGCCTGGAGTTCTGGCTGCGGGACGCGCGCGGCTGGGTCGGCGACGTGCTCGGCCAGGCACGCCCGACGACGGACACCCAGGCCAAGCGGCTGCAGCTGGCCTCCGACGCCATCGCGTTCGACGCCCTGGCGACGCCGCTGCGCTACGACATGACCGGCGCCGAGCGCTCGGTCGACGCCATGGCGACGCTGCGCCAGCACATGCTGATGTTTCTGCCGATCGTCTCGGCGGTCGCCGACCGAATCGAGACCCTTGAACGGGAGCGGGCGGTCCCGGCCCGCGTCCGGGCGCTCCTCGACGAGATGGCCGCATGGATCGCCTCCGGGACCACCGACCCCGCCGAGGCGGCCCGGCTGCGGATTGCGGCGGACGTGGTCGACCCGGCGTTGAACGGCCGGCTGTCCTGGACGGATCTAGTGCTCGCGAGCCTCGTGGCGCGCCTGCGCGACTTCATCGACCTGCGCCAGGACGCCCGGCTCCTGCAGCGGCACATCGTCGACGGCACGCCCGTCCGGGAGGCGCTCACCTTCCGCTACACCGCCGCCGCGCGCACGATCCGCCACCGCGACCACGGCATGGCCATCCGATCCGCCGTCGGGGTGTTCGTGGTCGTCCTGCTCACCTGCGGCATCTGGATCGCGACCGGGTGGCCGGACGGGGCCGGCGCGCCGATGATGGCGGCGGTCGGCTGCTGCTTCTACGCGGCTCAGGACGATCCCGCCCCCTCCATCCTCGGCTTCGCCAACTCGGCCGTGCTGGGAGCCGTGGTCGCCGCCATCTACCTGTTCGGGGTGCTGCCGCAGGCCACGAATTTCGAGATGGTGGCGCTGGCGCTGGCGCCGGCCCTAATCTTGTGCGGGGTCTGCATGACCCAGCCGCGGACCGCGCCGATGGCGATGGGCGCGGCGGTCAACGGCTCGGCCGTGATCGCGCTCCAGAGCAGCTATACCGGCGACTTCGCCGCCTTTGCCAACGCCGCGGTGGCGATCATCGTCGGGATGTGGGTCGCGACGCTGGTCACACGCCTCGTCCGCTCCGTCGGGGCCGGCTGGTCGGCGCGGCGCCTCCGGGCCGTCAATCGCCGCAGCCTCGCCCGGGCCGCCGAGCGCAACGGCGCGCAGAGCGGGCTCGAGCTCGCGGCGATCATGCTCGACCGGGTCGGGCTGCTCGCCCCCCGCCTCGCGGCGCTGCCGCCGGAGGACGCGGAGTGGACGGCCGATCTTCTCGCTGAGGTGCGCGTCGGCATCAACGTGGTCGAGCTGCGCCGCGACCGCCGGCAGCTCTCCACGGAAGCCAGGGCCGCGGTCGAGCGCCTCCTCGCCGCCATGGCCCGCTACTACGACGGCAGCGCGGTCCGGCCCCCGGCCGAACTCCTGGCGGTCATCGATGCGGCGCTCGACAGCGCCGCGACCGAGCCGCACCGGACGGCCCATCGCGCGGCGCTCATGGCCCTCGTCGGCATCCGCCGGGGGCTGTTCCCGGACGCCCCCCCTTACCGATCAGGCCTTAAGGCCCCTCCCGAGACGGCACTGGCGGCATGACCGGCGAACTCGACATCTACGGCGTCTTCGTCCCGAGCCTCGCGGCCTGGATGCTGCTCGCCTTCGTCATCAGCCTGGCCGTCCGCCGCATCCTCGCCTGGACCGGGTTCTACCGCCTGGTCTGGCACCGGCCGCTGTTCGACCTCGCCCTCTACGTCGTGTTGCTGGGCTGCGTCGTCGCGGTCGCGCAGCCCCTGATCTCGTGACCGCGTGAGATCACACGCCCGTCACGCCATCAGCCCGTCACTCCATCACGCCCTCTCTCGCGCGCTCGGTTCCCCCTATGACACGGCTCCTCGCCCTCTCGCTCCGGCTCGCCGTCACCCTGGCGATGGTGGCCGCCGCCGCCGTCGTCGGCCTGGCCCTGTGGGACTACTACATGGAGGCGCCCTGGACCCGGGACGGCCGCGTGCGCGCCGACGTGGTCGAGGTCGCGCCCGACGTCTCCGGCCTCGTCACCCAGGTGCTGGTCGAGGACAACCAGGTGGTGAAGCGCGGCGACGTGCTGTTCAAGATCGACCCCGAGCGCTTCACCCTGGCCCTGCGGCAGGCCGACGCCATCGTCGAGGGGAAGAAGGCCACGGCCGACCAGACCGCGGCTGACTATCAGCGCTACATCAAGCTGAGCGACGCCGCCGTCTCGCAGCAGAAGGTCGAGCTGGCGCGGGCGACCGACCTCGCGGCGAAGGCGGCCTACGATCAGGCCGTGGCCGACCGCGACCTGGCCAAGCTCAACCTCGAACGCTCGGCGGTGAAGGCCTCGGTGAACGGGCGCATCACCAACATGGAGCTGCGCCCGGGTAACTACGTCAACACCGGCAGAGGCGTGATGGCGCTGGTCGACAGCGACACGCTGCGGGTCGAGGGGTACTTCGAGGAGACGAAGCTGCCGCGCATCCACATCGGAGACCGGGCGAGCATCCGCCTGATGGGCGAGGACCGGCTGATCACCGGCCGCGTCGAGAGCGTGGCCGGGGGCATCGAGGACCGGGAACGGTCCGCCGGGGCCAACCTGCTCGCCAACGTCAACCCGACCTTCGCGTGGGTGCGGTTGGCCCAGCGCATCCCCGTGCGGATCAAGCTCGATGCGGAGGCCGACATGAACCAGCTGGTCTCGGGCCGGACCGCGACGGTCTCGGTCGACGCGCCGGGCGCGACCGGCACGCTCGACCTGCTCGGAGGGTGGCGCCAGGCGATGGCCCGAGCCGACACGCGGCGGAAGCCGTGATGCGCCGCGCCCCTCGTCCTTAAGCGGCCTCGCGCGTGGGTACCGCCCAGACTTAGCGATCCAAGAAATCGCTCGCACAATCAAGCCTGGGGCGAGCACAATTATACATTCCCAAATTGCGTTGCAACAAGCCTTTATATTGTCCCTAATTTATTGATGGGTACTAAGTATATATTGGTCCATCGCAGTATCACGTCAATCTAATTTGCAACGATGAAGCTTTACTCACCTTTGGACAAATTTTTTGGCACTATAACATATTTTATCATCCGAGCATGAAAGCAACCGCGCATTTATTAATCATGCCAACAGACAAATTTGCCACAATTTACATGACATGGTTGTCTGCCGGCAAATAGAAAATTCAGATTTTGGCTATAGATTTAGATTACTTAGAATTGATAGCGCGTATTTCTCAGAGGACTCTGGCTAGTGCATCAAGCCGGGAGTGATCTGGGCCTGACGGTGTCCACGTGGGGCACAACCAGCCGCCCTCATCGAACTCGTTCCACGCGTAGGCAATGGCGCGCTTCGATGGGCAGAGAGTTGGGTTGTTGTCGATCCAATTGATGCAGGCCTGCATGTGTGCCGCAATTTCGGCGGGGGTAGCCGTCGCGAAGCTGTTGCTCATACCGACGTAAGGGCGCTGTCCCTGTCCGGCGGCCTCCCACGGTACAGGGTGCTCTATCCGCGGGCGGCGGTCCCAACCCGTCATGCACAACGGGATGACCTGCGTGTCCAGCGCTTTACGGGTGTCCCAGAGCGCCTGAACCGCATTTGCGAGATCAACGTAGGGCCCGTAAGTCGTGTTCACGCTGTAGGCGTAGTCGGAGATCGCATCGGCGCCGGCGGTGGCGACATCGGTCGCGGTCGCACTCATCAACACGACGTAGGGGTTGCCTAGTCCGGCCGCGCTGCACGCGCTGCGGAGGCCCGCGACGCTAAACGCGACCGCACTAGCGAGGCCATCGCCGTTGACCATCAGGTACAGGAGCGGACGACCCGATAGGCACGTCTCGTAATTCGGCTGCTGGAACTGTGCAACCAAAGGCGCAAAGCTTCCCGCCGCTTTCAGCTTCTCCAACGCGGTGTAGGTGTAGATCCAGCACCAGTTGATCGCGTTCTTAGAGGCGCTGGACTGAAACAAATTGAAGCCGTTGAGGAAGTCAGCGTCTGGACCCAAGCTGTCGTATGCCAAGAACGCGAAGTAGGATATCTTGCCGCCGACTGCATAGGCGATCTCGGCATCTATATGTGCCTGCTGTCCACAGATCGACAGCTGCGATGACGAAATCTGCTCGGCAAAAAACGGGGCGCGGAACTGGTATTGCGGCAAGTCCAGATTATGTTGGGCATACCAACTGTCAAGGCCCGGAACATTATCGTACCACGCATCCCAACGGATCGCACCGAAGCGGACGTTATTTGTAGTTCTAGCGAACGCACGTTCTTTAGGCAGGATAAGTGAACTGATCAAGCAGTCAGTTACACCCACGAGTGCAGCACGGCGTGTGAGAGACGACAAAAATACCATTATTTCACCTCGTTAGAAAGCGCCCCCGACCCACAATCGCAGATGTCGGAACTAGCGGTGCGGATGTGGCATACATACTACTAAGACCATATCCTAATGATCGATAAACTCAAATTTGTGCTGTGAAGCGTTGTAGCGACGCAGAAATTAAATTTAGCTTCAATCGGAATTGCCTGCGGAGCGAAAAGCGTCTTGTAAAAGCATGCTGTTTACCGGCCGCTTTCAAACGTATTTTCTAAGGTTGATCTACGATCAAGGTTCATTATTCGATTAGAAATTCGGTTGACGAAACTGGCGAAAGGTACGCCACCACGCAGCGCGCTGCCGTTCGATGTCAATCATGCCTTCTATCGATTTACCGCGAGAAACCTGCTTGGCATTATATGCGTCGCTTGGCGCTGCTTTGTACCCGGAGGCAAAGTCGGCATAGGCGTAGAAACCCACCCTGCCTCGTTAGCTGCCAGGTTCCGAATTTGCACTGGCCAAGTCCGGAATTGCTCCGTTTGTGGTCCGAGGCAGATTTAGGTTTTTAAGCTGTGACAGCTTGGTTAATGAAGGCGTCGGGTATCAAGCTGCTCGGGACCGTGTGGGGTCGATCTTCGTTGTATTGGCACCTACATCTCTCGATACGTTCTCTCGCTTGCGCCAGGGACAGGAACCACGAAGAGTTCAGGCACTTCAAATGTGGGTGGCCGTTAGAAGACTCGATGCAATTATTGTTGGTCGGCTCGTCCGAGCCGAAGAATTCAATTTCGACGCAGTTCAAGTCAGCCGACTTATTGAAGCCGTCTCGATGATTGGGATTACCCAGATTTGGGTGCTTGTTTACTTTGCGTAGGCGACGGCGGATTGACTCGAGGCGATCGCCTGAACGGCCTTCCCCACCGTGACAAGCATGCACATTCCCTTCGCCATCCCCGAGTGCCGCATCAAGCGCATCGTCGAGCAGGATCCGGACCGCCTCGTCGCTCAGATGCAGAGGCGCGGAGCGAGCGGTCGGTGTCCTGATTGCGGTGGTACCAGCCGGTCCGTCCACAGCCGCAATCACCTCCATCCCGCCGACCGGTCGCTGCGAGCATTGCGGCCAGTGCTGCGTATGGAAGTTTGACGGTTCTACTTGCAACCCGTTCTGCCAGCGGCGCACCTTCGCCTAGTCGTCGAAACTCCTTAGCCCTCGCGCTCGACGCCCGCGCCGACTGGCTGAAGCGCAGGCGCGGGTCGGTATCGCCGGCGGCGGCGGCGGCCCGGGATTTGGGAAGATGCCGCATCGAAGTTTGCAACTAAACAAGCCCCCAGGCGGACACCATAAATTCTATCAAAGCTTGATTTCAAAAGGCCGCACCTCAGCAATTCGAGTGTAATCAGACCACCATTCGGGAACAAATCTCTTAAATAGATTAAGCGCAGACGCATACGAATTAGGCGCCCAATCATATAACTTTTTTGCTTCTGGCGGAACCTCATCAAATCTTTGCTCGACGAGCAGCTCAATCTCGTAAGGTTTTGTACCATGAAAATGGACAATCTGCGCCGACGAAAGGTCACCAACGAACGGCCTGCAATTCATATTTGCGTCCAAGCGATCCCACGCGTTTGCAAAAAAATGGTTCAATGCTCCCTGATCATAATACCCGGCGTTACCATGAAAATAAAACTCGTGAGACTTCGCAAAAGCTACAAGTGCCTCGTATTTTTCTCGAAATGAAACTGTGTTCATTAGCATAACGCCACTGTTGAATACAGAGTCCACAAATCCGGGCTCAACGCCTCCTGTCCAAACTTCAGGACAGGCTGCAAAAATTTCAGGTCGCAGCCCAGTTACGGCAGGTTCGCACATAAAAATTACATCAACGTCGGTATAGAGAATATACTCATCATTAGTCTCTATATTCGGAGCTTCAAGACGCAAATAAGCACCTCTAGCTACTTGGGCATCGTACCCACCCCCGGCCTTAGATAATCCGAGATCCTCCAAGTAAGGCACCGTGGTAAAGATCACCTTCACACCATCTTGTTTCAAAAATTCCGTAAATCGATTCGGATCTCCATCGTACAAAAGATGCGGCAAAAGCCTGGTGTTAGAAACAGCCGAACGGCATGCTGCGGCGATCATTTGTCCATACCGAGGGATGCCTCTTTCATTCATCGCAAAGTACCATTTCATCACATCACTCCTAACAGCCCGGATAGTGTCAAAGAACTGATTTGAAATATTTTTATTTACATAGATCCGATCGCAATTCGTGGAACCAATGACTGAATTGCACTTTCGTTGCTCAGATTTCAGCGGTAGCGAATTCTGGCGCAAGGTTAATATGACACTCAAGCGCCCTCATGTTTATGAAGAGAGAATTATTTAGCAGAAGTCACCACAACTTGAACTCCCCAGAATAATAGTTCAGTTTATCAACCGCAACCTGCAATCGGCTGCCAAGAAGCAACTTCCCGTAAACATAATCGTCTATAATTTAAGTAGACGAGAGTTTCGTAGATATGGAAAGAAAACTCGCTCAGCAAAGCTTTTTGTTCCCGTCGAATCGACAGCATCCCAAAAGCCAGCAGGCTGTCTGCGCAAACATGGCGAAAGCGGATTTTCAGCAGGTCCAAGAGCGACCGCTTGAAAAAAACTGAGTAGCACCTGTTCGGTTTCAGGACCTGCAACCGAGCCCAGCGACCGGAAACTATTTGTCGGGTGGAGGCGATAGTTATACAATCGCTCACTATTGAAAGAGGGCTCGCAATAACGGCTGGCGTGGAGCGCAAACATCCAATCATGACAATATTTTAGGTCGTAAAATCCTCCTAATCGATTAAACAACGCACGCGTAAAAACAAAATTACCGGTTGATGACGCGATTTGTCTATTCAGAAGCGCTCGCGACACATATTTATATCGTTCGATCATTATATCAGGATCGAAGGCTACATGTTCTCCAGTGGGATCGTGAAAAAGCGCATTACCATCTTTATCTATAGGCCTAACGTTGCTGAAGGAGAACCAGCAGGACTCGCCTTTGTGGGCTTTCATAATTTTTGAAAGCCTCGAATTATCGTAGTAATCGTCAGAGTTCATTAAACTTATGATTTCTCCGTGGCCCATCCGGCACGCTAAATTAAGAGAGTACGCAGCTCCACGGTTGTAGCAATTACGCACTAGCCTAATCATCTTAAATCGACGCCCAACCTCTGCTTTCTCAACTAACGTGGACAATCGCGAAAATGTTTCATCTGAAGATGCGTCATCAACCCAACACAACTCCAAATCGCCATAGTCTTGATTGACAATTGAATAAAGGCAGTCCTCTACATAATTTTGATGGTTATAGCTTGCGACCGCAACGGTGATCATTTCAACCTCGGCTCACTGAGGTAAACGATGGTGCAGAGTAAAGCTGTCCGTTAATTAACTGAATCATTTGGACGGAGTATCGCCCCGGTATCATTGACGACATATTTAAATGCAAGTTATAGCCGTAATAACAACTTGCTGGTTTTAAATCGAACGCATGATACTCGGCCACATCGACCCTTTGTAACCAAGAATACACAGCAGCGTGAAAATATACACGAGGATCAGACTCGCTACTTAGAACAAGGTAAGCAATCCTCTCAAATGAATGTTCTTCATGCGGTCGCATCATGACCCATCCGCCAAATTCCCACGATTCGTCGGGGCCGAATCTAACTATATTTTCGGTTTTTTTCGGCGCCGAATTATCAATGATCAAGCATCCCCCGTCAAGAATAGGTGCCGTGTTTAATTCTCTCAGTATCTCAGGAAGCCCGCGCTTTAGGTTGATAGGTCTGCTTGCTCTCTCTTTTGCCATAATTTGAGCAACCATTTGGACTTCTCTAGAGAAGTTTGCAAGCTGCTCGGCCGCGCCTTTTGGAGCTAAACTAGACACAAGCGCAAATTTAGCGGCATCTGACGGTCCCACTACATAGTCGCCTCTAACACTGCGAACCGCTTCCAAGTAAGACCGCCCAAAGACACGATCTGGTTCGAGCATTGCACCTTCACCCCACTCATTCCACGAGTTGATAAACAGCATTTTTTTCCCCGCGGGGAGCTGTTGCGCCTGCTCTAAACTAAACCGAAGCCATACCTTGAACGCCTCCGGAGTACTGTTAGTGAAAATGTGAGACTTTGATCCTTTTCGAGGCGTATTGTCCCAACGCGGCATTACTCCTGGAAAGGTCAATTTTTTTCCGAGTTTTCGCCCGGCAGCTTCGACAACAACTTGACGGTAATCAAATATTTTTCCTTGGAAATTCTCACGCACTTGAATTTTTGAAGTGACTTCGTTTGCGACTGCAGTATGAGGCGGGAAATCGACTATCGCATCTACACTGCTTGCCGCTTCATCTTGCAATCCGAATGATCGAACTGCTGCTACAAACAACCCATCAAATCCTGCTTTTATTGCGGCTGCTCGCCACGCAGTAATCGTCGCATCTGCATCATTCATTATATCTAAACGATATATAAGTATTAGCGGGCAGCCATTAATCTTTATGTAACGATCATCTTTAAAAAATGGCAGTAAATCATCTATGATACTTTTATCAATCTCAGGATTATGATCTTGTTTAACAAGTAAATCTACTTCGTCCTCGCTTCCGTCCCACCGTCGTGACCATGACTCATTTGCCCAGCAGAGGCAAAAATCGGTCGATGGTTGGCCGGACGATAGAATCTCATCGAGAACGTGTTGCATCAACCTTTGGCCAGAAAACCAGTAGTAATAATAGCAAAATCCATCTATTCCATACTCAGCCGCTAAATCGCCCTGTTTCTTTCGCGTTTCCTCAACTCTCAAATCGTAAAATCCAAGATCTGCGGGTGTAAGTGGCATTCGGTGGTCGGCATGTTGCGGTAAAGCATCTATTACGTTTGACCACTCAGTAAAGCCAGACCCCCACCATCTTTCGTTTTCAGGGAACGGGTAGAATTGCGGTAGATAGAAAGCAATGGTTCGAACTCTGTTTTCGTCGAAATTCCTTTTTTCGTACTCCCCACTCAGAATTTTTCCGGGATTTTCTTGCGACACCACAACATCTAAATAATGTAAAAGATCTTCACCATTTAGTTCTAACTCATCTATCCGATGATAATTTTCTTCTTGGTCTTGCTTCGCGAGAAATATTAGACTATGCGCTCTAGAAAAAAAGCCTTCCCCCTCGCTTGCTATGTAGGCCTGTACTGCAGCAAGAAGCGGTCTGCGGCAAAAAGATGTACTTAAATTTAGTATGCGCCGGTCACCTGATGCCTTTTTCCATGCTTCGAGAGGGCGATTTGCAATCTCCAGACCATCAAGCTGTAGGAGAGCATGCCCACGGTCGCCAAGCTGAGCTAAATCCAATTCCAGCATGATGGGCTTGTACTCCTGCGCAGGTTTATTCTAGGCCCTTCATCTAACCCAACCTCTCATGTGTGGCCAGCGCTTCCCAGCTTATCCAATAACGATTTTCGCGTTGAACTGGCTGTCTGGACGCGACACGTCCCTGGCATCGGCAAGGACCCGATGGATGCGCATGATAAGGCTTAGGCTGTGTCGTTCTTAGCACTACTTTGGCAGATTTAGGGAACGCTGGAGGTTTTTTTAGGATTCGCCTGCCACGGCCATGAGCGTGGGTGCTCGCGATGTCAGGTGCTGGTGGATGACGTGAGGATCTTGACCGGTGGCTGCTGCCGTTCCTTGCGGGACTGTCGCATCCGACGCGTCGGGCTATGTGCCCGCTCTACGTGAGCGGTCTGATTGGCTTGGGTGACCGCGAGAGCGTCCAGCCGATGGCAGCGCGGGCCGAGGGTGTGCCCTATGATCGGCTGCACCACTTCATCGCCGCCGGGATCTGGGATGGGGCTCCGCTTCAGCGGGCTCTTCTCGGCGAGGCCGATCGCCTCGTCGGTGGTGCGGATGCGATCCTGGCCATCGACGACACCGCTTTGCCGAAGAAGGGCAACCGCTCGGTTGCGGTCGCACCGCAATACGCCACGACGCTGGGCAAGACCGCCAACCGCCAGACACTGGTGTCGCTCACGCTGGCGCGTGGCGAAGTGCCCGTAGCAGTCGGCTTGGCGCTGTTCCTGCCCGAGACCTGGACGGGCGACCCGGATCGGATGGTATCGGCCGGCGTACCCGAGGGGCTTGCGCGCGGCCCGCACCAAACTGGAGATCGGGGTTGCGGAGATCGACCGGGTTCGGGAGGCTGGCGTGCGCTTCGGCTGCGTGCTGGCCGATGCAGGGTATGGGTCCGCCCCGTTCCGACGGGCGAAGCCGACATCCAGACCGTCGTCGATACCGCCCGCCTCACAGGCTGCAGTCCCTTCGGCACCATCCTCTAAACCGTCCGCACCTGAACCCCGCAATCACACGGCTTCCCGGTAGGGACGCTTCTTGCGGAGCGCCCCCCGGACAGATCCGTACTTGCGGGATTCCCGCATACGGCTCCTACCTCGGGTGTTTGACGGCGAAGCGGACGTTGGGCCAGGGATGACGGATGCAGGGTGGTGGGAGCCAGTCGCCGAACAGCCTCACCATGCGGTCCCACGTGACCGCGTCCTTCTGGCTGCGCCGTCGAAGCGTGCGTCGCCAGAGGTCGCCCACCCAATGCCGGAACGCCGAGAGCGCCCGGCTGTTGGTCGGAACCGCATAATAGGCAAAGTGGCCGGTGACCACCTGCTTCAGCCAAGCTCTCGGGATCGCGATCGGCTGATGCATGCGTCGCCGAAGCTCCTCCTTCAGCTCCCTGAGCTTGGCACGTCTCCGATCGGCCCGGGTGATCCTCCTGAGGAGGAAGTGCCCCTTACGGCACCGGCCGCAGATGTGCGTGGACCCGAGGAAGTCGAAGGTCTCCGGTTTGGTCAGGCCCCGGCTCGATCGGCGTGCAGCCGCGTGGCTGCCGAACTCGATCAGTCGGGTCTTGTCCGGATTGAGCTTCAGGGCGAACACTTCCAACCGCGCCTGCATCGCCTGCTGGAAGCGGCGGGGATCGTCCTCCCGTTCGAAGCCGACGATCTGGTCGTCGGCATAGCACACCACGATCATCGCGCCCCGGGCCTCCCGCCGTTTCCAGCGCTCGACTCAGAGATCGAAGACGTAGTGCAGGTAGACATTGCCCAGGAGCGGCGAGATCACCGATCCTTACCCCGTCCCCCTATCGTCGACGGTGACGATCCCGTCCTCCAGCACCCCGCCTTCATCCATCTCTGGAGCAGGCGGAAGATGCGCCGGTCACCGATGCGGTGCTCCAGGAAGCGGATCATCCATCTCTGGTCGATCGCCCCAAAGAAGTTCTCCACGTCGGCGTCCAGGATGTGGTTCACCTTGCGCTTATCGATTGCCACCGCCAGAGCGTCGAGCGCATCGTGCGGTCCCCGTCCGGGTCGGAACCCGTAGGAAAACCCGAGGAAGTCCTCCTCGTAGATGGCGCTCAGCACCATGGCGGTCGCACCCTGGACGATCTTGTCCTCCAGCGCAGCGATCGCCAGCGGCCGCTGCCGGCCGCCCGCCCTCAGTATATTATACGTCCGGCGGGACGGTTGCGGGCGGTAGCTTTCCCCATGGACCCGATCGTGGAGATCAGCGAGCCGAAGCTCGATCCTAACCTCGTAGTCCTCCCATGCCAGGCCATCCACGCCCGCGGCGGCCCGACGCTTGAGCGCCAGGAACGCCGCCCGGAGCAAGTCGACGTCGATCGGGCGCAGGAGAGTGGTGAAGCGTTCCGTTCTCCCATGCTTCGCTGCTTGCCGTACGCGTTCCAGCGCCTGTGTCACGCCAGCTCGGCCATGGGTCCGGAGCGTGCTTTGCCGATTCGCTTTCCCCTCGGTTCCCGGCCTTTGCTCCACCGGCTCCACCCCCGGCTGCCCGAGTTTGTTCGTCGGCTTTTCAGCGACTCAGCCGGAATCAGACTTCTCCCGATCGTTCATCGGCGGCTTCGGCTCCTCGCCTCCCCGCCACGGACCGATCCACCACGACCGCCATCGGCTGATCGGAAGATCTCCCGGTTCACGAACACGGAACGTCCGCACATGCCATGGTCAGCGACCACGCCGGGCCGGACAGGCACTCGCGATGACGCGCCTGTCCATGACGCCTTCCGACAACCCAACGTCGTCGATACCCGGGAGATGTAACTTTCGTGGCTCGATAGCTGGCCTGTGCGCTCCCCTGCCGACGCTTCGCTGACGCCCTCACGGACGCCAACGCACGGCTCAGGGCCGATGCGCTTCGCTACACCTTCATCGTGACGGACTTCCACCATATATATCCCGTGCCGGTTTCCCGACGCACTGCGTGATTACACTACAGATCTATTTTATTCCAATCGAAGGATCAATAATACAGTGATGAAAACAGTTTCGAGCGGAAACGACACCAATCAAACGCTCTATCGCATGGTGCATAGTACCGTCGATTTGCCCTTGCTCTTTTGGAAAGTGACTGTATTTCCATGGAAATGATAAGACTTGACAAATAGCTTTAGGACGCGCCCAAAACATTCCACCCGTAGGAAATTTCACGTCGCTGAAATCTATCACAATACCATTAAGCAAACCCCAATCCCTAGCAATTTCGTAATTGCCCAACCAATGATGCGCCCAAACAGGCAATGAGGCGAATTGATTGGGGTATACAAGACCGCAATTAACATCAACCTCAAACATCTTGATAATGGCCCTGATTAGGCTTGGACTACCAATAATGTTATTCGTAAGATAGCTTTCCCATCCGGCAAAACTAGTGGTATGCAACGACTTCTTAGTATGAACATGGCACAATAGATCGTAGTTTTGCAACTGTTTGCCAAATTCTACAAGAAAAGGCGCAAAATTTCTTCCGATATTTGGCGTAATAGCAATAACGCATCTGGCGCTTTCACATAACTTTTCGGCTTCGCTTGCAACAAAATTTGCCAAATTCTCGTCCGGCGTTGTAACATACAAGTCATAAGCCACCGGCACATTGCCAATTTTTTTTAGCAATGTGCGACAAACATCATCGTAGTACATGTGCGCAACGATCGCTATTTTGGGCGAGCCTGTGAACATAGAGGTACAAGCTCCTTACTTATAAATAAACGTGCCACTGGAAATAATATACGAAGCAAAGCTCAGAAGGCACGTCAAATCCATAAGCACAATTATATCGAAAAGAAATTTGTACTTACACCTCGAAGAGTACATTGTTAGTAATCCTCGATAGTCGTGCACCTTACCATCGCGAGCCAAAAGCAGATTCTAAACACTTTTGTATGCTTTTCTTGGTCAGCGTTGCTGTAGGACAACCACTACAAATTGCCTCGCGGATTTTGTAATATAAGTAACAAATAGATTCCGGTTTTTGTCCCCTCAAAATGTCTAAGGAATTAAAGTTAATTCGGCGCATAACTGCACTACAACGCAACAGGGCCGCGCCAGTCTAAATAAAAATCTTAGGACGAAGCAAGCGCTTACGCTATGCTATATACATATTCCATTAAACAATGAAGTTGTAGTCAGCCGGCGATAATATTTCGCCACCCAGATCTTAATGTCTGAGATTTTGGTAATGATATATTTGAGATAACGTCATCAACGAGATCTCAAGTCAACCTCAACAGCCAAACTATAAGGCCCGGACAAATTCGATCAGATCAATGAATTCTTGATTATTATCGAAAAAATCGCTATCATGAATATTATAGTAAGTCCAATCACATCCCGCAAGCGCGCAAATATTCCTAACCCAAATTCCGCTCATCAGTGGCGACATAATTTCACATACCTTTGTTCCTGGCCGACAATAGATAGTGTTGGCAAATCCCGCCCCCGAAAATCCTGTTATAAAAGATGCTTCTCTAAATATAGATATCTGCTCTCTAACTGAATGACACGCGGGCTCAATGAGAATGTAACCGTTGGAGGCAAATGCCGCTTCAACTTTGTCAACCCCGGGAAATTTTCTTTTCTCGTCAGATTTTCTGCTAATGCAGATCTTTAGACCGCTTCCCCGCGGCTCGCCAAGCTCAAGTAGTTGAATTTCACGCATTAAAGAAAGATTTGAATTAGGGTTGTGAAGATAATGATCCATACACGATGACCACATTACATTCTTAACAAGATATATATCGTCAGTAAGCTCATCGTACGACGACAGTCCTATTAACTCCAAATGATCAGCCTGCCAAGATTTGAGCGGCGGAAATAGAAATTTATGCTCCTTAGCAGCTTTCAAATGCATGAAAGCCGCCACCGCCGGCAAGCAATCGAGTAGCCAATGACCATAATTCCTTGTTCCGCCCCATGGACAGCAGACTAGCCCTTTTTCAATTGCTCGGATCCCTCTGGGCGGGCGAAAGACAGGTTGTCCGGATGAATTGTCAACAAATGGTAGCTTGGTTATATCATCTTTCAAATAGTAACTTGCTTCTGCGAAAGAAAACCGCATTAGGCTACCGTCTTCACTTATCAAAACACCATACTTTGGTAAGTAATAAATATTTAAATCTCTAAAGATATGCAAATCACCTCGACGTATGTCGTCATTTTCTATTCGGCTGAGACGATTCCCTCCACCTGGTGAGATTGGTCGTCCAGGGTGGCAAAAAGTCGGCGTAAGACTGCCTTTTAAGGCTACATATCGTGCAGCGCTGCTAATTGTTTCATTGAACTCTGAAAGAATGTCGATTTTTTTTAGTCGCTCCAGTTCGTTAACAATTCGCATTTCAATCCTCCGATCCAAATCGGCTAACAGTAGCTGTACTAGTACAGCAACATACACCAAATTCGATCACATTTACGTGAGATTGATTATGATCGAAATTGTTGGTTAGGCGCTGACGTATCAGGCATGACCTTATTGAACTTATTTATTTTATTTGCAGTCCGAAGATCATCTGAGAGCCTGCACATATCTAGATTTATCACATTATTAGCTTTTTGTTATATATTTTTCGATTTAATATTTTTAACTATAAAAATTGTGATCCAGTGCAAGCTTTAGTAGGTTCTGGCCGTAATTGGTCTTGGCGAACATCTCGCCGCGGGCCACCAGCTGCTCGCGGGTGATGAAGTTCTGAAGATAGGCGATCTCCTCCAGGCAGGCGACCTGAAGCCCCTGGCGGTGCTGGAGGGTGCGGACGAACTCGCTCGCCTCCAGGAGGCTGTCGTGGGTCCCCGTGTCGAGCCAGGCATAGCCGCGGGACATGCGCTCCACGTGCAGCTGCCCGCGCTCGAGATAGACCTCGTTGACGCTGGTGATCTCCAGCTCGCCGCGGGGCGAGGGCTTCACGTCGGCGGCGATGTCGAGGACCTGGTTGTCGTAGAAATACAGGCCGGTCACCGCCCAGGTCGAATCCGGGTTCTGCGGCTTCTCGACGATCCGGGTCGGGCGCCCGGTCTTGTCGAGGCTGACCACGCCGTAGGCCTGGGGATTGTCCACGTGGTAGGCGAAGACCGTGGCCCCCTGCTTGCGCGCCGCGGCCCGCGCCAGCAACGCGCCCATGCCGGCGCCGAAGAACAGGTTGTCGCCGAGGATCAGCGCCACGTCGTCGGTGCCGACGAACTCGCGGCCGATCACGAAGGCCTGGGCGAGGCCCTCCGGCCGGGGCTGCAGGGCATAGGAGAATCGCAGGCCGAACTGCTCGCCAGTGCCGAACAGGCGCTTGTAATTGTCGAGGTGTTCCGGCGACGAGATGATCAGGATCTCGCGGATGCCGGCGAGCATCAGCACCGAGACCGGATAGTAGATCATCGGCTTGTCGTAGACCGGCAGGAGCTGCTTGTTGATCGACAGCGTGGCCGGGTGCAGCCGCGTGCCGGATCCGCCGGCCAGAACGATGCCCTTCATGGCTTGGATACTCCCTCGCGAGCCGGCCCGACGAGCCGGTCCAGGATGTCGTCGAGCGCCGCCTGCCAGGGCCGCGGGGCGATGCCGTAGGCGGCCGTGAGGCTGTCGGTGGACAGGCGCGAATTGGCCGGCCGCCGGGCCGGGGTCGGATAGGCGGCGGTCGGGATGCCCTCGACCGGGATGGAGCGGCCGCCGCGCCGGGCCCCGCCGGCGACGATCGCCTCGGCGAAGCCGCGCCACGTCGTGTCGCCCGCGTTGACGCAGTGGAACGTGCCGGTGGGCGCCTGCGCGTCGGTCGCCATGCGCTGCGCGATCGTGGCCAGGGCGGCGGCGAGGTCGGCCGCGGAGGTCGGGCAGCCGTGCTGGTCGTCGACCACCGTCAGGGCGTCGCGCTCGCCAGCGAGCCGCAGCATCGTCTTGACGAAGTTACCCCGGTGCGGGCTCACCACCCAGGCGGTCCGGACGATGGCGTGGCGCGGGTTGGCGGTGCGCACCGCGAGCTCGCCCGCGGCCTTGCTGGCCCCGTAGACGCTCTGCGGGTCGATGGGTGCGTCGGGGGCGTAGGCCCCGTCTGGCTTCGTGCCGGCGAAGACGTAGTCGGTCGAGACATGGACGAGGGGGATCTTGCGCTCGGCCGTCGCCGCCGCCAGGATCGCCGGGGCCAGCGCGTTGAGGCGCCACGACGCCACAACCTCGGACTCGGCCTTGTCGACCGCGGTGTAGGCGGCGGTGTTGATCACCACCCGGTACGCGCAGCTGTCGAGCGCCGCCGCCACGGCCGCCGGGTCGGTGATGTCGAGTTCGGTGCGGCTCGGCGCGTGCACCGACACGCCGTCCGGCCAGGCCAGGGCCTGCAGCTCGGTGCCGACCTGGCCGCCACCGCCGAGAACGAGGACCCCCATCAGGTGTTCAGCCCCAGGCGCTCGCCCTTGTAGCGGCCCTCGCGGATCGGGCGCCACCAGCTCTCGTTGTCGAGGTACCAGGCGACGGTCGCTTCGAGCGCCTGCTCGAAGGTCTTCTGGGGGCGCCAGCCGAGCTCGGTCTCGGCCTTGGTGCAGTCGATGGCATAGCGCCGGTCATGGCCCGGGCGGTCGGCGACGAAGCTGATCAGCTTCTCGTGCGGGGCGTTCTCCGGGCGCAGACGGTCGAAGGCCGCGCAGAGCGCCTTCACCACCGCCAGGTTGTTGCGCACCGCCCGGCCGCCGAGCAGGTAGGTCTGTCCGACCCGGCCGCGCTCCAGCACGGCGACGAGGCCCCTGGCGTGGTCCTCGACGTGGATCCAGTCGCGCTCGTTCTGACCGTCGCCGTAGACCGGCAGTGCCTTGCCCTCCAGGGCATTGAGGATCATCAGCGGGATCAGCTTCTCGGGGAAGTGACGCGGCCCGTAATTGTTGGAGCAGTTGGTCACCAGCACCGGCAGGCCGTAGGTCTCGTGCCAGGCCCGCGCCAGGTGATCGGAGGCCGCCTTCGAGGCCGAGTACGGCGAGCGCGGGTCGTAGCGGCTCTCCTCGGTGAAGAACGCATCCGGCGGCAGCGAGCCGTAGACCTCGTCGGTGGAGACGTGGAGGAACCGGAAGCTCTTTTTGTCCGCCTCCGGCAGGGATTCATAATACCCGCGGGCCCCGTCCAGCATCGTCTGGGTGCCGATCACGTTGGTGCGCACGAAGGCGCCCGGATCGGTGATCGAGCGGTCGACGTGGCTCTCGGCAGCGAGGTGCATCACGGCCTGGGGGCGGAACTCGGCCAACGCCGTCTGCACGGCGGCGCGGTCGCAGATATCGGCCTCGACCCAGCGGTGGCGCGGGTTGTCGGCGAGCGGCGCCAGGGAGATTGGATTGGCCGCATAGGTCATCGCGTCGAAGGTGCAGACCTCGTGGCCGAGATCCTCGACGAGGTGCAGCACCAGCGCCGAGCCGATGAAGCCGCAGCCTCCGGTCACCAGGATGCGCATGGCGGATTACCTCCTCGGACGGGTCGGAAACGGGATGGCGGGGCAGCAGAAGGCTGCGCGCCGTGACAAAATTACGGCTTGGCCGGTCAAAAGGCGCGCCCGAGCTCGGTGAGCCGGGGGGCGCGGCGGTCCTTGTCGGACAGGATCGCACCATCGCCCGAGACCGGCCACGGGATCCCGATCTCGGGATCGTTCCAGGCGAGCGACCGGTCGTGCTCGGGGCTGTAATAGTCGTCGACCTTGTAGGCGACCATCACGTCGGGCGTGAGGGTGCAGAAGCCGTGGGCGAAGCCGTGCGGGATGAAGAGCTGCGTGCCCGTCTTGGCGTCGAGGGTCACGGCTACGAACCTGCCGAAGGTCGGCGAGGCGCTGCGGATATCGACCGCCACGTCCAGGATTGCGCCCTGCAGCACGCGGATGAGCTTGGCTTGGGCGCGCGGGGCGATCTGGAAGTGCAGGCCGCGGATCGTGCCCTGCGGGGCCGAGAAGGACTGATTGTCCTGAACGAAGGTGTTGGCGATGCCGGCCCGCCCCAGCGCGTCCACCCGGAACGTCTCGGAGAACCAGCCGCGCGCATCGCCCAGGCGCTTGGGCACGATGCGCTTCACGTCCGGGATCTCGGTCTCGATGACCTGCATGTAAACAACCTGCCTAATATTTCCGCAAGCACTATCCAACCGAAGGCGAGGCAAACAGAAGAAGCTTTTTAGTAACGATTTAGATGATTCCGAAAGCCAAGAACGAAGTAGATTAATGAATTTTGTCTAACTCAACAGTTGTATTACCCGGGATATGACGAGATGACTGCTTGCCAAACTTTTCAAGAGCTGCTTTTGCTTGATCTAGACCATGAGCAGCTGCAGAAATCAAATACTGGGAAGCTCGATCGACGTCCTGAGCAGCACCGTAGCCATTCAGCATCATGATCCCGGCGTTATATTGCGCAACGATGTGACCAAGCTCGGCGCCTCGGATATAATACCGAAGTCCCCGAGAAAGATCGTCCGAATCACGATTGCGCTTGCAATAAAATACGCCCAGCTCAAAATTAGCAATTGGATCACCTAATTCAGACGCTCTCGACAGCAAACGTTCGGCTTCCAGAACGTTGTTCGTCAAATGCCGGCCGTGAAGTAATTCAATCGCCAAGAGAGTCATTGCGCGCGCTGACCCCGCAGCAGCCGCAAATTTCAAAACGTCCAGTGCAGCTACGACCGCAGCGTCGAACTTTATAGTAGCAAACGAGCTAGACAGAACAAACTCCGCCGCGCCCAAATGCCCTTTAGACAGCGCACTTTTTAGTAGCGCGACAGCACGGTCAGGCGCCTCTCCTTTTTGCTCCGCGATCAATAATCGAGCGAGGGCAACTTCCCCTTCAACATCGTTCTGTTTTACGGCAAGTTCGAAGAATTCAACCGCAGAAGCTGTATCATGAGAACCAGCCATCCCAGAGCCAAGCAGATGAGCTAGTCGGACCTGGGCTTGCGGCAAGCCGCCACTCGCAGCAACCCTAAGCCACTCAATAGCTTTATTTACATCCTGATCCACCCCTTCGCCCGTTTCATAGAAAACTCCCGTATTGAGAGCCGCCGCCAAATGGCCACCATTAGCACTCATTTCAAAATAACGCGCGGCGTGCACCAAGTCCTTCGGAATACCCTCACCTCGAGCGAAAAGACATCCGATCTGAAACTGCGCCTCCACATGCCCCGCATCAGCCGCGCGGCGAAACCAATCAGCTGCCTCTCGAAGATCCAATCTTAGCTTCTCACCACGACTGTATAAACACCCAAGGACGAAAGAAGCCTCGACATGACCCATCTTAGCTGCAGATCGGAAATATTCAGCAGCACGCTCTATTTCCCCTTGGTTTTCGCTTCGCTGAATTAACACGACCCCCATCTCATAGGCTGCTCCGCTGTGCTTGCGCGCAGCCGCAAACACTAGATATCCCTCAGCTTTTTCTTTATCCGATTCAGACTGTGGACTTACGCGAAGCGCAATCCCCAATTGAAATGCCGCGGATACATTGCCTAAATCTGCCGCTTTTTGCAACCAATGTTTGCGCTGAAGCAAATCGAATTCGCCCAACCTGTCGTCACCGAACAACTCAGCCAACCCAAGCGCAGCTTGACCTATGTCTTGACCAACCGCTAACATAAGCCAATGCCGGGCCTCGCTAGGCGAAGACTCACATCCAATACCTTTCAATAACAGCCAGCCAACATTGGCTTGAGCTTCCGGCTTGCCTGCTTCAGCTGATCGGCGGAGCCAGATATACGCGTGATCATTATTCTTATTGATCGACAACCCACGCGGGAAAACAATTTCACTTGCTAACCCACCCCTTTGAAGCGAGGCCTCCGCCCACCGAGCAGATAAGCCAGTACACCACTCGAGCTCATGATCAGCCAAAAGGGCAACACCTAATTCAAATTGTGCATCCCGATGCCCTGCTTCGGCGGCTATCTCAAACCACCGTACTGCTTCACTTCCGGTCCGAGTACACCCCAAGCCCTGACTGTAGCTCAGGCCAAGCCGGTAAATTGCTTCAACATGCCCTAAGCGTGCAGCGGCCGCGATGTAGCGGTGCGCCGACGCAGCACGTCCCAGCCGCATGAGTCGATTTGACCTGAAAAACCGGAAATGAGCCCAAAGCTGACGTACCCAATCGACGAAACCATGAAATCTCATGGCTCCCGCATAGCCTCGTTCACGCCATATGTTGCTCCACCGACCAGATATCCAAGAACAGACCGCTGCCCTATATGAATGTCTGCGTTCAATGTCATACCTGGGATAAGCCGAAAAGTGGCCGGCACACGAACAAAGCGCATCTCACCAATAACGACACGAGCTTTATAAAAAGGCTCCACTGGCTTACCATCTTCATCAAGCGAGAATGCCCCCTCACTTATCCAACTCAATTTTCCTAATGCTAGACCATGCTCAACAAACGGGAAGGCGTCTATTTTGATAGACACATTGTCGCCAGCTCGCACAAATCCAATCTCTCTTGCTGAAATATTCAGTTCAGCCTCGATCGGCGAATTCTCGGCCACAATCGTGAGTAGTGTCTCGCCTTCTTTCAGCACCGATCCTACCGAGACTTTGGCGCGGGTCAGGACAATCGCATCCTCGGGCGCGATGAGCCTCACCAAATCCTTGTGTCGCGCCGCTTTGGCTAGTTGCGCTACAACAGTATCGCGCGTGCCCTGAGCGGCCACCAAATCCTGACTACTTGTAGACATCCACTGCTGAACAAAAGCGTCCCGGTCGGCCGTTAGCGACGCAATCTGGTGACGTGCCTCCACCAGGCTGTTCTGTCCATCTTCCATCATCCTTAGCATTTCCAGTCGAGAGTCGCTAGCAGTAAGCAAGTTAAGTAAACTGCCCGCCTGTTTTTCAACGAGTGTCTGACGCATTCCCTCAATCTGTTGCGAAATTTTTTCCCGCTCTTTATATCGCGCTTCGCTACCCTGAAGACGTTGAATGGTAGCCTGTGTCTGTGCAATCTTCTGATCATAGCTGAATATTTGTGATTTGAGCTGAGATGCGCGCTGCTCATAAAGGTTTTTCTGCAAAATGGCATACTGATCCTTCAGCGGGTCGACTGTCTTCGGAGCATACATCACCCCCTGCTGCTCCGCTTTTGCCCGAGCGATCTGCGCATCCAGGCTCATAAGTTGCTGCTCAAGCTGCACCACGTCAGCCTCCGCGAACGTCGGATCAAGTGTCGCTAGCAACTGTCCTTTCGTAACGCGATCACCCTCACGGACGTCCAGAGATTTAATTAGCGAGTTGTCGAGTGCTTGAAATAAAATTGCGCCTTTGGCAGGAACGATCCTGCCGCGGTCACTAGTAACGACACGATCTACGCGCGCGACGGCAGCGAACGCGATACATATCAACAGGACGCCTGTCGCGATCCAGACAGTGACGCGCAGAATGATTGGTTCTGGCGCCTCTCGTACCTCATCAATTTCGGATTGAAAACGCCGAAGATCGAGGTCGACTGAATTTTTTCTCATGACAACCCTTCTAACTCGCAATCCGCAGTTTGGGATCAGCGCGGCGTGTCGAAGCATTTTGCTGATTCCACAGGTCTCGATAAATATCGCATCGATCCAGAAGTTCAGCATGCTTCCCAATATCGTGCACTCGTCCGCGCTCCAATACAAGAATTGCGTCTGAAGATACCAGCGACGACAAACGATGAGATATTACGATTACTGTACGACCTTCCGCGATGCGTTTTAAGTTAGCGTTCACAATCGCTTCACTGTCTGGATCGAGAGCACTCGTAGCCTCGTCAAGAATAAGAATGCGAGGATTTGTGATAAGTGCGCGCGCAATTGCTATACGCTGCCTCTGACCGCCAGAAAGATTAGTAGAGCCTTCATTAACATAAGTATCATAACCGCTCGGAAGCCGATCGATAAATTCTTCGGCCCCGGCCATTCTTGCTGCTCTGACCACTTCGTCGAAAGTTGCATCTGCCTTTGCTGCGGCAATATTATCTCGAATCGATCCAGCGAATAAGAAATTATCTTGCAAAACCACTCCGAGGCTTCCGCGAAGGTGGTCCAATGCATATTCCCGAACGTCTATCCCGTCGATCTTTATGAGGCCATCATAGTCTGAATGGAGGCGCTGCAGCAGCCGTGTCACGGTTGTTTTACCTGAGCCGCTCCGACCCATTATTCCTAGAGTACTCCCGGCCGGCACCTCAAATGACACCTGATCTAATGCTGGACTTGTTGCGCCGCGGTACTGAAAACGTACCGATGAGAATTCGAGCTTGCCGGTTAGTGGCTGGCGGACCCCTTGTCCTGATCGCATATCTTCAGGAGCGTTGTTTATCATTGAGCTTACAAGATGGACGGAAGACTTTGCTTCCTCATACTGCTCAACTAATTGTGCCATTTGCCGCATAGGGCCGACGACTCTTTGGCTTAATAAGAGAAACATAAATATTTCAGCGACAGCTGCAGAATTATTTGACTCCAGTGCCGCATAGACACCAACTGCAAGTGTTCCGGATATCATGAAGCGTTCGACAGGCAAAATGGCTGATTGAATTAGATTTGCCAGGTAACCTTCTTTGGTGCGCAGGCTCGCGCTACGTGCCACATGAACCTCATATTGGTGGATTTGGCGGGACTCTAAGGCCAGTGATTTGATCGTTCGGATTCCTTGAAGGGTCTGAACAATAAAGGAGCCGCGGATCCCCTCCGCCGCAATTAGAGCGCTCGAGCGCCGACTCGCGGCAGGCAGCATTGCCATCGTCCAGGCCACAATTAAAGCGCAGCATACGAGGACAATTAGCGTGAGAAGAGGGCTATAGATAAACATCACCGGAATAAATATGATAAGACAAATACTATCTAACATTGTTCCGAGCAGCTGATTGCTCAGAAATACACGGATTTTTTGAGCCTCGTACATGTTTCTCGCGATTAGACCGACCGGTGTAGTCTCAAATAGCTCCACTGGCTGCCGCAATACGCGCTCAAATATAAGGGTTGATAGCTTTACGTCAACGCGGGTCGTAAGGTGAAGCAGTAGAGCACGCCGCGACGCTGAGAACACTGTCTCGAACACGATACATAGCGCCAAAGCTAAGCAAAGCACTGCGAAGGTACTCATGGCATGATGTGTAATCACCCGATCCGTCATCAGACGGAAGAATAGAATTGGCACTAAGGATAGCAGACTTAGAGCGACGGCTGAAACTATAATGTCTCTAAGTATACGTCGCTCGCGAAAGATTAGCGAGGAAATTAATCCAATGCCAAACGGCTGCTCCTCGTCCTTGATACTATAATCTCGCTTTAGGAGAAGAGTTTCTCCGCCCCATGTCTCTTCCAGCCGC